>CAVTTZ010000001.1:0-293456 GCA_963737755.1 uncultured Alphaproteobacteria bacterium
ACATGCACATCGGACCGTTTGACACGAAGACTGAGGCCGAGAGCGTCTTGTCCTACCTTTCCTGTCGTCTGACTCGTCTACTGATCCTCTTGCACAAGCCGTCTCAGGACACAACGCGCAGAGTCTACACGTTTGTGCCGAAGCAGAAATGGACGAAGCAGTGGACGGACGAAGCCCTGTACAAAAAGTACGGCATCAGTGAGGAAGAGATCGCCTTCATTGAAACGCTGGTGCGTCCGATGGAGTTGGACGGTGCGGATGAGTAAGCCGATTGAGGAGATCCTCACACCGAAGCCAGTGGCTCGGCCGCGCGTCTACGCCTATTCGATCGACGACAATGCGCACAAGGGTCTTCTCAAGATTGGGCAGACGACGCGTAATGTCAGGCAGCGCGTGGCTGAGCAACTCAAGACCGCTGCCATCAAGAACTACAAGATCGAGCTGGACGAATCTGCGGAGCGCGACGACGGGACCATCTTCAGCGACCACGAGGTGCGCTCGGCGCTCGCCAATAAGAAGTTCGTGAATGCCGAACTGGAGTGGATGCGCTGCTCCCTCCCGGACTTGAAGACGGTGCTTACTGAACTGCGCGCAGGCCAACGGTTCACTGGAACACATCACCAACGGTTTCGGATGCGCCGTGAACAGGCCGAGGCGGTCAACAAGACATTTGATTATTTTCACTCGATCTGGTCTGAGGATCAGCACGCCGTCCCGCGCTTCCTCTGGAACGCGAAGATGCGGTTTGGAAAAACCTTCACGACGTATCAGCTCGCGAGGAAGCTCGGCACCAAGCGGGTGCTCGTGTTGACCTTCAAGCCCGCGGTGGAAGACGCATGGCAGACCGATCTCGAATCCCATGTTGACTTCGACGGCTGGCACTATCTCTCCCGCAATTCCAACAGCGATCCCACCAAAATCGACGACGACAAGCCGGTCGTCTACTTCGGCTCCTTTCAAGATCTCCTAGGTCGCGACGCTACCGGAAATATCAAACCGAGAAACGAGTGGCTGCATGCTGTGAATTGGGACCTCGTGGTGTTTGACGAATACCACTTCGGCGCTTGGCGGGAGACTGCCAAGGAACTGTTTGAGGGCGAGGAAGAAGCTGTCGCGAAGAAAGAGGCGAAGCTTGAATACGCCACCGCGCTGGAAGATGTAAACGAAGACCTCGGCGTGCTCTCGGAGAAGGAAACCGAGTTCTTACCGATCACAACTAGAGCCTATCTTTACCTCTCTGGAACGCCGTTCAAAGCACTGGCCACGGGCGAGTTCATCGAAGAACAAATCTTCAACTGGACCTACACCGATGAACAGCGCGCCAAGGAAGATTTCGCCGTCAAGAACTCCGGCAAATGGAACCCTTATGGTGCGCTGCCACAGATGCGTCTGCTTACGTACCAGATGCCGGACGAATTGCTGACGGTCGCTAGCGCCGGAGAGTTCGATGAGTTCGACCTCAACGAGTTTTTTGCGGCTGCGGGCGCGGGAAAGGGCGCGCAGTTCAAGCACAAGAACGACGTACAAAAGTGGCTAGACATTATCCGAGGCCAGTACGCGCCGAAGATTGCGGATGGCCTTAAGACGGGCTCTCCGCCACCGTTTCCTTACTCGGATGCGCGGCTGCTCCCGTACCTACAGCACTCGTTCTGGTTTTTACCAAACGTCGCGGCATGTCGAGCGATGGCGAACCTGCTCGCCGAGAAGCACAACATTTTCTGGAAAGAGTACAAGGTTGTCATGGCGGCTGGTGCGTCGGCGGGTATTGGCCTAGAGGCACTCCCTCCCGTGCGCGAGGCCATTGGGAGTGGCTTCACGACCAAAACCATCACACTGTCGTGCGGAAAGCTCACCACGGGCGTGACTGTGCCGCAATGGTCTTCGATCCTGATGCTGCGCAATCTGAAGAGTCCTGAAACCTACTTTCAATCAGCCTTCCGCGTGCAGTCTCCGTGGTCCATCAAGAACCCCAATGGTGACAATCCGAATGAAGAAGAAATCCTCAAACCTGCGTGCTTCGTATTCGACTTTGCTCCCACGCGCGCGCTTCGCCAACTCGCGGAATACGGCATCGGACTCTCGCCCAACGAGTCTAATCCGGAAAACGCCGTCAAGGACCTCGTGTCGTTTTTGCCGGTACTGGCCTACGACGGCGCGAACATGACTCAGATCGATGCCGGCGGCATTCTGGACATCGCAATGGCAGGTACCTCGGCAACGCTGCTGGCGCGCAAATGGGAGAGCGCACTGCTGGTGAACGTGGACAACGACACGCTACGGCGGGTCCTTGATGACCCCGAGGCAATGGCCGCTGTGGAACGTATCGAGGGCTGGCGAGCGCTGGGCGACAACATCATCGAAACCATCATCAACAAGAGCGAGAAGGTCAAGGAGCTTAAGAACAAGGCGAAGGACAAAGACCTGACCGAGAAACAGAAGACGCAACTCACCGAGGAGGAGAAGGAATACAAGTCCAAGCGCAAGCTGGTGCAAGAAAAGCTGATCAAGTTCGCGACGCGCATCCCTGCGTTCATGTACCTGACCGATTTTCGCGAGAACACGCTGCAAGACGTGATCACTAAGTTGGAGCCGGACTTGTTTCTGGCCGTCACTGGTTTGACGGTGAAGGACTTCCATCTGCTCGTACGCCTGAAGGTTTTCAACACCGAGCAGATGAACCAGGCGGTATTCGCGTTTCGCCGTTACGAGGATGCCTCGCTGCGTTACACGGGCATCGAGAGCCACGAAGGGCTGGCTCACTACGGACTCTACGACACTGTGGTAGCGAAAGACTGAAGGTGAAGCCCGAGATGGCAAAGCCGTTCAGCGCGAAAGAGAATGCCGAGTCTGCATGGGATGACCTCGTCGTGTCAATTTTGGCTGTAAATCATTACTCTCTCGAACGTACGTATGCGTTGCTCAGTGGCTTGCGCGGACAAGGACTCACCAACCCGTCTGCTCTAGCAGACGGGGATGTTGACGACATTGAGAGGCGCTTACGCACTAGTGGTTACGATCGCGGTCCGTTCATGACGAGATTGTTTGCGCAGCGTTTGGCGGCTCTGGGCGATCTCATTCGGGCCAAAGGCGCTCCGGAATGCGAGCAAGCACTCGGCGGCAATAACAGGGCAGCCATTAAGGAGTTGCTCTTGCCCGTCAAAGGTATCGGCTCGGTCGTACTTGGGAATTTCTTCATATTGCGGGAGGTGTGACTGCAGAGGTCTCCCGCTACCTTATGTCATTTTGTGCAACGCGACATGAGCTTGAGCCGCAGATAAAGAGGATGAGAATGCCGTTCCCTGAACCGACTGCACTTGTTGATCGTGACTTGGTATTCAATTTCTTCTGGCGCTTTGCTGCGCTTGAGGCCGCTCTGATAGCTGATCCACAGTTCAGAAAAGTGAGGCAGCAAAACTTGGCCCCAGATCCTGGGTGGGGCAAGTTTAAGAAGGCACTCGAATCAAATCTACGCGCATGGGATTCGCAGCCGTTCCGCGAAGCGGCTACAGAACTCTTGGAGTGCAATGTGCGCCGTCAAGTGGTCAGGGGTGACGACATAACCTGGGAGCCCCTAGCCGCGTCAGACTCACCGGTAGCATTCACGATCGACACCCTGATCTGCGTGCGAAATACGTTATTTCATGGCGGGAAATTCTCAGGTGGCGCAATGGATATTGCACGTGATAAGCGAGTTCTGCAAGCATCGCTCAACGTGTTGAACGAATGTTATGAAATTCATCAGGGAATCCGTTTCGTAGTTGACGACGTTGCCCAAGCGGCTTAGCTAGCCTAGTTGCGCTTAGGGCGTTTGGACCCAAACGCGTCAAATACCTCCTCGAAGAATGGCGTGAGAGTGGCGGCAAGGTTATCCCCGATATTGAACGTGCCAGCACCCTTAACAAGGTTTCGGGCGGATGTCCCCCACGTGCGTTGCGAGTTCTCGCGAAGCACGAGCATCCGCTCTTTAATTCCCTCGAAGCCCGCTTCCCACTGGTATGGACCAGCCACTTTCAGCCTCTCAGATAGCACCGTGGCCGATATTTCTAATGTCCGTGCGAATGCCGGCTCATGTAGTTCTACATACTGAGGAACTTGCGCCAGCCATGAATCAATTATCCAGATTTCGCCCGTCTTAAATACATATGCCACGGACCGAGTTGAATGTCCGCCTTCCATCGCATAGAAGCCGCCGCCATCACCACCATCGACGAATCCAGTGTGTCCCGATATGTGCAAGATGGGCACAACGGACAGGTCACCTGCTACCTGCTTGATATCCTGAACGCGCCAGGTACGCCCAGGATCACTTACTGGCATGATGCGAAACCAACAGGTCGCTCCTCCACCAAGAAGTAGAGGCGTCGACTCCGGCTTTCCCAGAAGCCGATTCATCGTTTCTCGAATGACTCCTAGCGGCTTGCCCTTCGCTCGAAACCTTGCATTTCCCTCCAATGCCCGCTTACGTGGAAATGCTGGCGGCTCCGGAGGTTTCGGAAAGCGCGCTTTGAACTCCTCGCTCTCAAGAATCGTGCGAAGCGCGTTCTCCAGGGTTGTTGCGAGGGAATTGCGTTCACTCCGCCGGTCCGCATCACTCGCACCCTCAGGCAGGTGATAGGTGATGGGATGTCGCAAATGACTCAAGTCAAAGGGAAGCTTCTCCTTCTTCGGGTCGCCATACGCGGTATTCATGACCGGAAGAATGGAGTGGTAGCTGATAGACTTCAACGCCCATCCGTATTCGATCAACACATTGGCGTTTGGAATTAGTTCGCCGTCTTCTCGCTTTGCTATGGCCGTCAGATCAGGCACGAAAACCGCAGCTTTTTCGATCTTGCGGAGGATCGTGTCAAAGATCGGCGGATTGCCGGGAACGTTCTTGGTGTCCTTGTCAAGATCAAGACCGTCTCGCAATGCCGGCTCAACCTCCACATCATTGGCAACCTTCTCAATCGCCATCTTCAGCGCCTTCTCGATCAGGTTGCGGCCTTCTCGCGCACTCCGAGTTGCCTGCCAAGAGAAGAAAACACTATGTTTCATATCGGACCATTATCGCCGATCTGACGATGTGCGAGTCTCCCATAGACTGGTGACGATTGCCATTTTAACCGTGGTAATGCATGGCAATGCCTCGCGATACGGTTATGTTTATGTCCCTGTTACTTCGTTCAGTTGGTCTTGCTTACATGCTCGGCACGGATTTCCCCTATCGGCAATTCTATCCGCAGGGCCGGCGTGCGCATCGCGCAGGTCGATATCCGGCCGGAGCAATTCGGACGTCGCGCGCCGATCGATCTAGGCCTGGTCGGCGACGTGGGGGCGACGCTCGCGGCCTTGCTGCCGCTGCTCAACGACAAGAGCGACGGCGCGCATCTGGAGCAGGCCGCCAGCATTATGCAAAGACGCGCAAGGCGCTCGACGATCTGGCCGTCGGCAGCCGGCAAGCGGCTGATCCACCCGCAGCAGGTCGCCAAGGCGATCAGCGATCTGGCCACGGCGGACGCGGTCTTCACCTGCGATGTCGGCCTGCCGACGGTATGGGCCGCCCGCTATCTCGCGATGAACGGCAAGCGCCGCCTGCTCGGCTCGTTCTGGCACGGCTCGATGGCCAACGCGATGGCGCAGGCGATCGGCGCCCAGGCCGCTTTCCCGGGCCGGCAGGTGGTCTCGCTGTCCGGCGATGGCGGCTTCGCCATGCTGATGGGCGACCTCCTGAGCCTCGCGCAACTGAATCTGCCGTGAAAGTCGTCGTGTTCAACAACGGCGCGCTCGGGTTCATCGAGCTCGAGCAGAAATCGACCGGCTTCTCGACTTTCGGCACCGAACTGCAAAACCCGAATTTCGCCGCCATGGCCGAGGCCGTCGGCATCCGTGGCATCCGGCTCGAGGACCCGGCCGAGGTCGACGGTGGCATCGCCGCGGCCTTCGCGCATGACGGGCCGGTGCTGGTCGATGCGGTGGTAGCCGCACCGAACTCGCGATGCCGCCGGCGATCACTGTCGAGATGGCGAAGGGTTTCACGCTCTACATGGTGAAGGCGGTGATGAGCGGCCGAGCCGACGAAATCATCGATCTCGCGCACGAAATCTCTGGCGTTAGTGCGTCGAACTCTCTGAAATGACGACCGAGTTTCCGAAGGAGCCATGCGCGAGCAAAATGAACCGAAACGGGATACCGATCAGAATCGCACGAGCATCCGGTACGCGCAGGAGACGCCATGGAGCTATCCGCCTTGCTGCTGTCGCGGCTGCAGTTCGCCTTCACGGTCTCGTTCCACATCATCTTCCCATCCTTCTACGATCGGGCTGGCGGCGTGGCTGACCATTCTCGAGGCGCTTGCATCTCGCGACCGGCCGCCCGGCCTATCGGATGGTCTTCGAGTTCTGGCTGAAGATCTTCGGCGTCGCCTTCGGCCTGGGCGTGGTCTCCGGCATCGTGATGGCCTTCGAGTTCGGCACGAACTGGAGCGAGTCTGGCGCGGATGTCGGCCCGATCCAGGGTCCGCTGCTGTCCTATGAGACCTTCACCGCCTTCTCTCTCGAGGCGAGCTTCTTCGGCGTGCTTCTGTTCGGCCGGCCGCGCGTGGCGCCGTGGTTCTATTTGTTCTCGACCGCGATGGTCGCGCTGGGCACCACGTTTTCTGCGTTCTGGATCATGGTCAACAACAGCTGGATGCAGGCGCCGGTCGGCTATGTCCTTCGAGAACGGCGAGTTCGTCGCCGCCGATTGGGGCGATCATCTTCAGCCCGGTGGTTTGGGTCCGCTTTCCCCACATGCTGCTCGCCTCCTACCTGACCGGCGCGTTTTGCGTCGCCGCGACCGGCGCGTGGTATCTGCTGCGCGGCACTTCCTGGCCGAGGCGCACGATCATGCTGCGCATGGGCCTCTATCTCGCGGCCGTTCTCATGCCGGTGCAGATCTTGTTCGGCCACCTCATCGGCGACTACGTCCACGACAACCAGCCGGCAAAATTCGCGGCGATCGAAGCGCGCTGGCACGACGAGCAGCCCGCGAGCGAGGTGCTGATCGCGATTCCCGATCCGGCGACGGAGAGCAACCTTTTCGCGATCAGCGTCCGGTGCTGGGCAGCCTGATCGCCAGCATGAGCTTCAATTCGAAGGAAATCGGCCTGACCGATTTTCCGCTGCGGGACCGGCCGCCGGTGCTGATCCCGTTCTTCGCGTTCCGGATCATGGTCGGCTGCGGAATGGTGATGCTGCGCTCGCCTGGCTCGGGTCTATCTGAGCTCAAGGGCCGCCTCGAGCGAAGTCGGTTGCTGCTGTGGGCGTCTTTCTCAGCTTTCCGCTGCCTTACATCGCGATCCTGACCGGCTGGTTCACCGCCGAGGTCGGCCGGCAGCCCTGGACAATCTATGGCGTGCTGCGGACCGCCGAGGCGTTGACGCCGTTTCTGACGGCACGCGCGGCGGCGATCTCGCTGGTCGTGTTCTGCTCGGTCTACTCGTTCATCTTCAGCTTCGGCGTCCTCTACATCTACCGCCTGCTGCGCGATCGGCCCGCTCGGCCGTCTCGCCCAGCCGCCGACGGCGCGACTCCCAACCGGCCGATGTCCGTGCTCGATGCGCCGCTGCCGGCGCGCCCGAACTTCGCGCCGGGAGCATAGCCATGATGATGTTCTGGGTCGGCATCCTGGCCATCAGCGCACTGCTCTACGTGCTGCTCGACGGCTTCGACCTCGGCGTCGGCATTCTGTTCGGCCTCGACCCGCAGCGAAGCGAACACGGCGCGGCATGATGGGCGCGGTCGCGCCGATATGGGACGGCAACGAGACCTGGCTGGTCGTTACCGGCGTCGTGCTCTGGGGCGCGTTTCCGATCGTCTACGCGACGTTGCTCTCGGCTTTCTATCTGCCGCTCATGCTGATGCTCGCCGGCCTGATCCTGCGCGGCGTCGCCTTCGAGTTTCGCTACAAAGCCGAGCGCTTGCGCTGGGTCTGGGACGTGGGCTTCGCCGGCGGCTCGCTCGTCGCCACGTTCATGCAGGGCATGACGGTCGGCGCGCTGGTGAAGGGCTGCCGATCGCGAACGGCCAGTATGTCGGCGGCGAATTCGGCTGGCTCAGCCCGTTCGCGCTGCTCTGCGGCGTCGGGCTCTGTCTCGGCTATGCGCTGCTCGGCGCCTGCTGGCTGGTGCGCAAATGCGAAGGCGACGTTCGCGATCTCGCCTATCGGCTCATCCCGGCGCTGGCGATCGGCCTGCTGTTGTTTCTGATCGCTCGTGTTCGCCTATGCGCTGGCCGACGAACTGCGCGTCATGAGCCGATGGCTCGAGCGGCCCTATCTCTTCATCTTCCCGGCGATCGGCGCGGTGGCGGCGATCGTGCTGGCCGCCAGCCTGCACATGCGCCGCGATCAGCGCCGTTCCACATCGTCGCGGTCATCTTCGCCGCCGCCTTCGGAACGCTCGCGATCTCGTTCTGGCCCTACATGATTCCGTTCTCGATCACGATCGAGCAGGCCGCGGCGCCGCATTCGAGCTTGGCGTTCATGTTCTGGGGCGCCGGCCTGTTCGTCTTCCCGCTGATGCTGGTCTACACGGCGATCAACTACAGCGTGTTCAGAGGCAAGATCGGCCGAGTCCGAGCACTACCGAATAGGACGGTTCACGTCATCGCCGCAGCTGAGGAGAGTTCCATGACCGACTTCCGCACCGAAACCGACAGCCTCGGCGAGGTTCGCGTTCCGGCCGACAAATTGTGGGGCGCGCAGACCCAACGGTCACTGGAGCATTTCAGCATCGGCAAAGATCTGATTCCGCGGGAGATGATCACCGCCTACGCGATGCTGAAAAAGGCCGCCGCCAACGCCAATCACGCCGCCGGCCGGCTGGACGACAGGCGCCACGATCTGATCGTGAAGGTCTGCGACGAAATTCTCGCCGGTCAGCATCACGATATGTTCCCGCTGCACGTTTGGATGACCGGCAGCGGCACGCAATTCAACATGAACGTCAACGAGGTGATCTCGAACCGCTGCTGCCAGCTTGCCGGCACGCCGCTCGGCAGCAAGGCGCCGGTGCATCCGAACGATCACGTCAACATGTCGCAATCGTCGAACGACAGCTTTCCCTCGGCGATGTACATCGCCAGCGCGGTCGGCGTGAAAGAACGGCTGCTGCCGGCCGTGAAGGCGCTGCACGATTCCGTCGCCGCAAAGGCCGCGTCCTGGGACGACATCGTCAAGATCGGCCGCACCCACATGCAGGACGCCACCCCGCTGACGCTGGGCCAGGAATGGTCCGGCTATGCGGGCATGCTGGCCGACGATCTCGACCGCGTCGATGACGCGCTCAACGGCGTCTATCGTCTGGCGCTCGGCGGCACCGCTGTCGGCACCGGCATCAATGCGGAGCCAGGCTTCGCCGAAGCCGCGGCGGCGGAGATCGCCAAGCTGACCGACCTGCCGTTTATCACCGCGCCGAACAAATTCACCGTGCAGGGCGCCCACGATGCGCTGGTGCAACTGTCCGGCACGCTGCGCACACTGGCCGTGTCGCTCTACAAGATCGCCAACGACATCCGGCTGATGTCGTGCGGCCCGCGCGCCGGCTTTGCCGAACTGATGATTCCGGAGAACGAGCCCGGCTCCTCCATCATGCCCGGCAAGGTCAATCCGACCCAGTGCGAGGCGCTCACCATGATCGCCGTGCAGGTGATGGGCAACGATGTCGCCGTCGGCTTCGGCGGCGCCGGCGGCTATCTGGAAATGAACGTCTACAAGCCGCTGATGATCTTCAACATCGCCCATTCGATCACGATCATGACCGACGGCTGCACCAATTTCCGCAAGTTTTTGGTCGAGGGCACCAAGCCGAACCTGAAAAAGATCAAGTACGATGTCGATCGCTCGCTGATGCTGGTGACCGCGCTGGCGCCGGTCATCGGTTATGACAAGGCCTCGCAGATCGCCCATTACGCCATGGACCACGATCTCACGCTCAAGGAGGCGGCGTTGAAACTCGGCTTTGTCAACGAGGCCGAGTTCGATCGCGTCGTCGATCCGGCAAGATGGTGAAGCCCTACGTCGCCACAGGCCATTAGGGTGCGATGTGTGACCGAATCGTCATGCCCGCACGTGTTGCGGGCATCCGCGTCTTATACTCAGCGATGAGACAAAAGGCGTGGATGGCCGGAACAAGTCCGGCCATGACGCGTGTGGGATTCCGTCGACGCGCGTCAAACTCGAGACCAAGCTCGATGAAAGTGGGTCAGTCGGTGGCGATCCTATGAACGCCAACGTTGCGGCTGCGAAGGACGCGGATGCGGCGGACAAGAACGCTGCCGACGTCGTCACGTTTTTATCCGCTACCACCCGATTGTTGTTCAGCAACGGCGAAACCACGCGTCGTTTGATTTTGGCCGTCGAACGCTTGGGAAAGGCGCTCGGCGTCGAGGTCGCTGTATCGGCGCGCTGGGGCGAGGTGATGTTGCGGATCGGCGATCCGGCCACGGCGCGGCTGCACTGGATCGGCGTGGCGCCGCTCGCCGTCGATATGGGCAAAGTGCGCGCGGCCAATGCGCTGATCGATCGGCTTTGCAACGGCGAGATCGGTTTGCAGGATGCCGCAGTGCAACTCGCGGCGATCCGGCAATCGCCACCGGTGTCGCTAATGCGTTTTGCCATCATGGCGGCCGCGGGTGCTGCAGCACTCGGCGTCATTTTTGGTGCCGGCCAATGGCTGACACTGAGCCTGATTGCGCTCGGCGCCGGCGCCGGCGCCGTGCTGCGGCGCTGGTTCGCGATGCTCGGTCACAATGCATTTGCGCAACCCTTTGGCGCCGCTCTGTTGGCCGGCGTCATCGGCGCCATCGCGGCCCGATTCCAGATCGTCTCGATGCCGCATCTGGTTGCGGTCTGTCCCTGCATGGTGCTGGTGCCCGGGCCGCATTTTCTCAACGGTGCCATCGATCTTGCGCGCGCCCGCATCGCGCTGGGCGCGTGCCGGATCGCCTACGCATGTCTCACGACTCTCGTGATCAGCGTCGGCTTGTTGGCTGGCCTTTCGCTCGGCGACCTCAACTTGCCGGCTTCGTCTCCGGGCGGGGTGGTCCCGCTCGGCTATGATGTGATCGCAGCAGGCGTCGCGGTCGCCGCTTACGGGACATTCTTCGCCATGCCGTGGCGCATGCTGCCGATCCCGATCGCCATCGGCATGTTGGCGCACGCGTTGCGATGGCTCGTGATCGTACGGTGCGGCGGCAGCATAGAAACCGGCGCGCTTGTCGCCTGTTTTTTCGTCGGCTCCATCGTCACGCCGGTTGCCGACCGCTTGCGTATGCCGTTTGCGGCTTTCGCTTTCACGTCGGTCGTATCGCTGATTCCCGGCGTTTATATCTTCCGCATGGCGAGCGGCTTGCTCAACCTGATCGCGCCGGGCCATGCGCCGTCGCCCGATATGCTGCTGGGCACGATGGTCGATGGCGTCACTGCGCTGTTGATCATTGTCGCCATGGGGTTCGGGCTGATCGTGCCCAAGCTCGTCATCGAATTCATCTTCCCGAAACTCACCGATCGGGAGCCCGCCGCCGAGGATTAGCGGCCGGCGCCGATCCGATGCTACGATGGCGGCCTCGCTTGGATAACGTTCCCGCGAACTGGAGAAGGTAATGCCCGCCTATTGGATTGCGCGTTCAAAAGTGTTCGATATGGCCGAGTACAAAAAGTATGCCGATCAGATCCCCCCGATCCTGGCCAAATTCGGCGGAAAGGCTTTGGCGCGCGGCGGCAAATTTCAGATCCTGGAAGGCCCGGAAGATTTCCAGCGCTTCGTGGTGCTCGAATTCCCGACCTTCGCGCAGGGCGTCGCCTGCTTCAATTCCGAGGAATACCAGAACGCCGCCCAATTCCGCCGCAACGGCGGCGGCGTGGTCGAGATCGTGATGCTGGACGGGCTCGAGCCAGGGAAGTAGCGAACGCTCACTCCTGCGAAGTGCCGTAGCCCGCATGAGCGCATCGTCATGTGGGAGCAGCGCGGGCGTCGTTCCCGGATGTCGCTACGCTCATCCGGGCTACGCGTTTAAACGGGAAATGCGCTTCGATCTGGAACGGTTATTTTTACGCCGCGGCGCGCGGCTCGCCGCCGCCGGGCGGCGGCACCGGCATGCCGTCGGCGGCATATTCGTTGAGCTTGTTGCGCAGCGTGCGGATCGAGATGCCGAGCACGTTGGCGGCATGGGTGCGGTTGCCGAGGCAATGCTTGAGCGTCTCAAGAATGAGATCGCGCTCGACCTCCGCGACGGTACGGCCGACCAGCGCCCGCGATGCCTGCTCGGCGGCAAGCGCTGCATGCGCCACCGAGGACGCGCCGTATTGTTGCTGGTCGAGGCGGCCGCCGTCGGGCGCGATGATCGAATCCGCGCCGATCTCGATGCCGCTGGTCAGCAGCACCGCGCGATGGATGGTGTTTTCCAGTTCGCGCACGTTTCCCGGCCAAAGATTGACCGTCAGCGTGCGGCGGGCCTCCTGCGATAGCGGCCGCACCGGTACGCCATTGGCCGCGGCGTATTTGCGGATGAAATATTGCGCCAGTTCAAGCACGTCGGCGGGCCGCTCGCGCAGCGGCGGGATTTTCAGATTGACCACGTTGAGCCGGAACAGCAGGTCCTCGCGGAAGGTGTTCTGCCGCACCGCGTCGGCCAGATTGCGGTTCGAGGTGGCGATGATGCGGATATCGACCGGCACCGGCCGCGCGCCGCCGACCCGGTCGATCACCCGCTCCTGGATCGCGCGCAACAGCTTGGCCTGCAGGCGCACGTCCATTTCGGAAATTTCGTCGAGCAGCAAGCGTGCCGCCGTTGGCTTCCTCGAATTTGCCGAGGCGTCGCGCGACCGCGCCGGTGAACGCGCCCTTCTCGTGACCGAACAGTTCGGATTCGAGCAGCGTTTCCGGGATGGCCGCGCAGTTGAGTGAAATGAATGGCTTCTTGGCCCGGTTCGAGCGCGCGTGCACATAGCGCGCCAGCACTTCCTTGCCGGTGCCCGATTTGCCGGTGATCAGCACCGATGCGTCGCTCGGCGCGATCTGCAGCGCCAGCTTGATCACCCGCGCCATCGCTTCGTCGCGATAGATCATCTCGCGGCGTGTCGTCAGCGACGGCGGCCAGCACAGCGGCGATCAATTCCGGATCCGGCGGCAGCGGGATGTATTCTTTCGCACCGGCTTGAATGGCGGCCACGGCGGCGCGCGCGTCGGTCGCGGTGCCGCAGGCGACGATCGGTGCGTGAATGTGCTCGGCTTCCAATCCGCTCACCAGTTCCCGAATCGCGATGGCGACATCGACCATCAGGAGATCGGCGCCGCGCCCGGAGCGCAGCACCGCCATGGCCTGGGCGATGTCGGTGGCGTGGGTGACCGTCGCGCCCTTGTCCATCGCGAGCTTGGTCGCGGTGGTGAGCTGGCCATTCAGCGTGCCAACGATCAGGAGCCGCATGTGTTTGTTCCTTTTTTAGTTTCCAGAGCATGTCCCGGAAGGTCGAAACCGGCTTTCGAAAAGGGCATGCGATAACAAATGAATCTGGAGCCGATCGCGGTGCGCTCCAGGCGCGCCGTCACGCCCGCTCCGCCTTGATGATTTCCGTCATGGTTACGCCGAGCTTCTCTTCCACCAGCACGACTTCGCCGCGCGCGACCAAACGGTTGTTGACGTAAATGTCGATCGCCTCGCCGACCTTGCGGTCGAGCTCCAGCACGGTGCCGGGGCCGATCTTGAGCAAATCGTTGATTTCCATCCGTGCCCGACCGAGCACGGCCGAGACCTGGACCGGGACATCGAACACGGCCTCGAGATCGCCGGCGATCCGCGAGGTCGGCCCGTCCGGCTCCGGCGCGGCGGCCATGTCCGGCTGCGCCGCGCGATCCTCCAGATTGGGCAACGGCACTTTGCCTTCATCGCTCATCCGTGGTTCTCCTGTTCCGGGACATGCTCTAGCTCGCGTCCGCAAAATTTCGGCGGGCGCTGACGTAGCGGGTGACCGCTTCGCCGATCACGCGCGCCGCGGTGCCATTGTCGCGATTGACGCCGCCGTCGGCCCATTCGATCCGGCAGTCGCCGATCGCGATATTGGGTTCGCCGAGTACGACCAGACGGCCGCCAAAACCGTGGGCGCGGGCGATGCCGTCGATTTTTTCGCGCGCGACGGCGAACAATCCCTCGTTGACCCGGACGACGACGTGTGGGGCGGCAACAAGCTCGCGAAAGCAATCGCCGGCGAGCGCCGAAATTTCCGCCAGCGGCTCGCGCTCGATCAGACTGGCCGCAAGCTTGCGTGCCACAGCGACGGCGACTTCGACGGCCTCGCATTCGAGCCGCGCCTCGATCGCTTTCATGGCGCCGGCGGCCTGTTCGATCCCGGCGGCGATTCGTTCGAAGGTGGCGGCGATGCGGCGGCCGGTTTCGGCCTCGGCGGCACGCTGACCCTCGGCGTAGCCGCGCTCATAGGCGGTCGCTTCGGTTTCGGCGAGCTTGGCGCCGTGTTCGGCAACCGTAACTGTCGGCTCGCGCGGGCTGCCGGCGGCGAAGTCGGTGTCGAACAAAAATTTTGCCGGCGGAGCCATCAGTAGATCAGCTCCTCTTCGCCGCGCGTCTTGGAAATGACGATCTCGCCCTTGGCGGCGAGATCCTTGGCGAGATTGACCAGCAGCACTTGCGCCTCGTCGACATCGCGCAGCCGCACCGGCCCCATGGCGCCCATGTCGTCCTTGAGCATCTTGGCCGCGCGGGTCGACATGTTGGACATGAAGAATTGCTGCACCGGCTGAGCAGCGCCCTTGAGCGCCACCGCGAGCTTGTCCTTTTCGATCTGGCGCATGAGGGTCTGCGCCGAGCCCGGATCGAGCTTGATGAGATCGTCGAAGGTGAACATCAGCGTCTTGATACGCTCGGCGCTCTCGCGGTTGTCCTCTTCCAGCGCAGTGAGGAATCGCGTTTCCGTCTGCCGGTCGAAATTGTTGAAGATCTCGGCCATCACTTCATGCGCGTCGCGGCGCCGGGTCTGCGACAGATTCGACATGAATTCGGTGCGCAAGGTCAGCTCGACCCGCTCAAGCACTTCCTTCTGCACCGCCTCCATGCGCAGCATGCGGTTGACGACGTCGAGCGCCAAATCTTCGGGCAGGATGGCGAGCACGCGGGCGGCGTGCTCCGGCCGGATTTTTGAGAGCACCACGGCGACGGTCTGCGGATACTCGTTCTTGAGATAGTTCGCGAGCACCTCTTCCTGCACGTTGGAGAGCTTCTCCCACATGTTGCGGCCGGCGGGGCCACGGATCGTTTCCATGATCGCGCTCACCCGCTCGGGCGGCAGGTATTGCTGCAGCAGGCGCTCGGTCGCCTCGTAGCTGCCCATCAGCGCGCCCGAGGCCGACATCCGGGTGACAAATTCGAGCAGCAGATTTTCGACCACCTCGGCCTGGATCGGGCCGATGGCCGACATGGCGACCGAGAGCTCGCGCAATTCGTCGTCGTCGAGCATCGCCCAGATCTTGGCGCCGTATTGCTCGCCGAGCGCCAGCATGAGCACGGCCGCGCGCTCGCGACCGGTGAGCTGGCGCATGCCCGCAGGCGACGGACGGGCCGCCAATGTCGCCATGGCGCCGGCGAGATCGATCTGGGTGTCGGCGGGGTTCTTTTTGTCCGGGGCGGGCGGCATGGTTGTTCGATCAGCTGGCTTGAGTCTCGGTCATCCATTGCCGGATGATGGAGACGGCTTCGCTCGGATTGCGGTCGGCAAGCTCGCCGACTTTCTGCACCGATT
Organism: uncultured Alphaproteobacteria bacterium; assembly: GCA_963737755.1. Classification (GTDB taxonomy): domain Bacteria; phylum Pseudomonadota; class Alphaproteobacteria; order Rhizobiales; family Xanthobacteraceae; genus BOG-931. Next base: position 15,769 of record CAVTTZ010000001.1, read on the forward strand.
GGGCGTGGACCTGGCCCTGGATCTGGGCGATGTCGATCTTTCTCGCGGTCTCGCTCGGCTCGGCCTTGATGCTTTCGACCGCGGCCAGCACCTCGGTCAGTTGGGAGTTGCTCGCCGGCAGCGCGGCGACGACCGGCGCATCCGGCGCCAGCATCCGCTTCACCAGCGGCCGCACCACCATCAACAGAACCACGAGGCCGAGCAGCCCCATCACGCCCAGCTCGATGGCGCGCATGATGTCGTCCTTGGTGAATTGCAAGCCGGCGAGAAAGCCGTTGGGCTCGGTGATCGGCGTCGCCTGGGTTTCGGCAAAGCGCAGATTGACGACCTCGACCTGATCGCCGCGTTTTTGATCGAAGCCGATGGCGGTGCGCACCAGCGCCGCGATCTGCTCGATCTCTTCCTTGGTGCGCGGCTCGTAAACGACGTCGCCGCGGTCGTTCTTGCCGTAAACGCCGTCCACCAGCACCGCCACCGAGATGCGGTTGACGCGGCCGCCCTCGATCACTTCGGTCTTGGTGGTCTTCGAAATCTCGTAATTGACGATCTCTTCCGATTTTCTGCTCTGGTCGCGCGGCGCCGCATTCGCTTCGGCGGGCGCAGCTCCGCCGCGCTGCTGGTTGGCGCCGGGTATTTCGTTGCCGACGGTCACCTGGTTGTCGCGGGTTTCGTTTCCGGTCGATTCTTCGCGGGTTTGGCTCGACCGCACCACGCGCCCTTCGGGATCGTACTTGTCCGAGGTCTCGGTGATACGGTTGAAGTCGAAATCGGCGCTGACCTGGATGCGAGCCCGATCCGGGCCGACGACCGAGGAGACGATGCCTTCGACCTGCTCGCGCAACCGCTTTTCGAAGGAGACGCGGCGTTCGTCGGCGCTGATTTCGCCGAGATCGTCGCTGCCGCTGCCGTCGGCAAGAAGGCGCCCGCTCTCGTCGACGATCGATACCCGCTGCGGCTTGAGGCCGTTGACGGCGGAGGCGACCAGGTGGCGGATGGCGCGCACCTGCTGCTGCTCCAGCGTGCCATGCACCTTGAGCACGATCGACGCCGATGGCTCCACCTTGTCGCGCGAGAACAGCGGCCGCTCCGGCAGCACCAGGTGCACGCGCGCGGCGACGACGCGGTCGATCGCCCGGATGGTGCGCGCCAGTTCGCCTTCGAGCGCCCGCAGATTGTTGATGTTCTGAATGAAGCTCGTCGTGCCCAGCGCGTCGGATTTGTCGAAGATCTCGTAGCCGACGCCGCCGCCCTTGGGCAAACCTTCGCCGGCGAGCGACATGCGCAGCCGCGCCACGCGGTCCTTGGGCACCATAACGATGGCGCCGTCGTTGCGCAGTTCGTAGCTGACGCTCTGCCGTTCCAGCTCTTTCACGATCGCCGACGAGTCCTCGTAGGACAGATCGGTGAACAGCGGCGTCATTTGCGGGCTGCTGACGCGCAGGATCAGGAAGGCGAAGAAGCCGACCAGCGCCAGCGTGACTGCGACCATGGCCGCGATCCGCGGCGCGCCCAGCGTCTTGGCGAACTCGAGCAGACCTTGCACGGAATCTCTTGCCCCCGCGTGCGCAGCCCGTCGCGACGCACCCGGCAAGATTTGCCCAGTTTATGGTTAGCGCGAAGTTAACGCCGGCGCAGACGCAACGGAAAACCCACCGCGGCCCGACTTTGGCGTCACGGTGTTCGGTCTTGAGGGCAATCCGGCGAAAAGCGATCGACGCCGGCGTCGCGGCCGGCGTTAACGAATCGGCAAGGCGTACAAGGTACGCCCCCGGGCAGGAGTTTTATTCGCGGTATTGCTGAATGCGGGTGGTGCGCAACCCGGCAAGGCCATGCTGATCGATCGAGTACTGCCAAGACAGGAATTCTTCGACCGTCAGGGTGTAGCGGCTGCACGCCTCTTCAAGCGAAAGCAGTCCACCACGGACCGCCGCCACCACTTCCGCCTTGCGGCGAATGACCCAGCGCTTCGTTCCCGGCGCGGGAAGATCGGCGATGGTCAGCGGCGAACCGTCTGGCCCGATGACATATTTGACCCTCGGGCGATGGGGCTCGGTCATATCAACAACTCTCACAAACGCGACACAACTAAGAGGACGATAACGAGGCGGGCTTAAAAATTGCCTAAGCCCAATGACTTGATTGCTGCCTTTTGGTGCAGGGCACGCGCGACGGCGCCGCGCCGCTGCGGGGCGGCGCTCTAAAATGCCGGCCGGCGGCGGGGCCGCCAAGCCTCAGAACGTCGCCAAGCCTAAACGTCGCCAAGTCTGAAAGCTGTCAGAGTCGGAAAGCTGTCAGAGTCGGAAAGCGGTCAGAGTTCTGAAAGTCGTCAAAGTCCAAAAGCCGCCAAGTCTGAAGCCATCAAGTTTGACGCGGCCACGCCTAATGCGTGATCGACGTCACCTGGCTGATCTGAACGCTTTGGCCGTTCACGGTCAGGGTCGGCGGATTTGAAGTGAGATTGACGCCGCTGACAGTGCCTTGAACCTGCGTGGCCACCGACACCGCTTGCCCGTTGGCGCCGGTCGCGCTGACCGAGAGCGTGTAGGTGCCGTCCGGCCAAGTCTGGCCGTTGCTGCCCTGGCCGTTCCAGGTGAAGCTTTGGGTGCCGGCATTCAGCGACATCGTGCCGCTATACGCCGTTGTGCCGGCCGCACTGGTCACGGTGACCGTCGCGGTGGCCGGCGTCGTTGAGGTGAGATTCCAGGTCGCGGAGCTGTTGGTGGCGTTGGATAGCGCAGCCGAACTGCCGGCGACCGTCACCGTCGAACCGACAAGCTGCAGCGCCGAGGTCGCCTCGCTGGTTTGCTGCATCGAGATCAGGGTTTGCAGGTTGGTGTTTTCGTTGATCTGCTGCTCGACCGAAGCAAATTCGACCAGCTGCTCGGTGAACTGATTGGTATCGAGCGGGTCGAGCGGATTCTGGTTCTGCAATTGCGTGGTCAAAAGCTGCAGGAAGGTGTCGAAGTTGCCGGCGATCTGTTGCGAGGCGCTCGAAGTCGCAGCCGACGCTGTCGACGTCGAGGTGCTGGTGTTGTTGATCAGCGACGGCAGCATCGTCGCTGCGTTGGACGTGCTCATGGTTGCGATCCTCGATCATCGACGATGCCAAAGCCGGATGCGCGATGCCCGCGTCCCGCGCCAATTTTTTGTTGGCGCAGGATCGTCTCGAACAGCCGGTCTGGTTTATTCTGGCTCATGCTCTAAATGCGAATGTCGACGCCGCTGCCGAGGCCCGCGCGCGCGTAAATCTGCGAGGCGGCGCTCGGCCTGATATCGGTATCGGGAATGACGAGGTGCGCGGCGGTCTGCGAGCCCGAGCCGTTATTCTGCCCGGTGAACGATTGATTCTGGCCGCTCATCGATTGATCGCGCAGGCTGAACTGCAAGCCGTTGTCGCCGGTCTTCAGACCGGCCTGGTTGAGCGCCTGCTCGAGCTGCGGCTGCTGATTTTGCAACAGCTGCAGCGTGTCGGCGCGCTCGGCCGTCATGTGCGTCGTGACCTGACCGTCGCCGTCGACTTCAAGATGGACGTCGATGCCGCCAAGCTCCGGCGGATCGAGCCGAATGTCGAATTGATTGGTGCCGGCCTGCGCCTTTGCCGCGATGGCGACGGCCAGTCCGGAGATCGGGACCGGCTCGCTTGGTGCAGTCGCCGATGATGTCGTTGCCGCCGAGCTGCCGGCCGACGACGTGGCCGCCGCCAGCGCCGAGAAGCCGAAATTCGGCACCGCCGATGTGTCGGCTTTTGCCGCCGTCGCGGCTTGCGGGTTCGTTGCCGCGGCCGCTCCGGTTGCGGAAGCCATTGTTGATGGCCGTGCCGCTGCGCGATCGCTTGTCGCCGCCGAAGGATCTGCCTGTCCAACGCCGGTAGCACTGGGATCGGCGCTCTGGCTTTGCGCCTGTGCATCAGACGGTACCGGTCGCGGGATTGCGGCGCTGCTGGTTTGGCGCTTGCCGGGTTCGGCGCTTGTTGTGTTGCCGCTTGTGGTCGAAGCTTGCGATGGTGTGGCGTCGTCTGTCGTCGCGTCCGCATCCGCGTCGGGTGCAGGCGTCGTGCCGTTGGCCTGCTTGCCGCGCCCACCATTGATGCCGCCAACGGTTGCGTCGTTGTTGCTGTTTGCCGGAGGAGGGGACGCGGCCGGGGTCGCGACCGCGATCACTGCTGCGACCGGCTGAGTTTGGCTGGTCGCGCTCGCGGGTGTCGCGGCGGTCGCGCTGTCAGCCGAATCGTCGTCCTGGCTTTTCTTCCCGGGAGACGTTGGCTTCGACGATAAGTCGCCGGGGGCGGCTGCTTGCACCTGACCAGCTAAGTCTTGACCAGCCACGTCTTGACCAGCCGCTGCTTGATCGGCCTGAGATTGGTCGGCCTGAGTTTGGCTGGGGTTGCCCGGCTGAGCGGCGGTGTTGGGGTTTGCCGTCGACGGCTGCGTCGGCGCGTTGGAGCCGCTTGTGCTCTGCGTGTTCGAAGACGCACGCGTTCTGCGACTTGCCGGAATTGGCTGACGTCGCGGGTTGCGGAGTCGTCGTCGACGCCCCGGTCTGGTTTTGGTTGCCTGGTGTCGACGCACCGGCGTTGCCGTTGCCCGTCGTGCCGCCCGAAGAAGAATTGTTTTGCGCCTGCGAGCTTCGGCCCGACCACGGCGAGCCGGCTGTCGGCGTGGACGCTTGCGGTGGCGGATTGGCCTGCATGCCGGTGTCGGGTTGCGAGGCGGCGTCGAGCAAGGCCGAAAACGGCTCGGACGCCGTGTTCTGCTGGCTCGCCGCGGCGGCGGCCGCGACGCTGCGAGGATTGGAGAAACGATGACGTCGAATTGACGTCCGACGCTATACTTGGCACTGCTCTCGACCTTGAAAGCGAAAGGACATCGAGCTGCCTGCAACCTGTGGGCCAGCCGGCGATCGCCAAACAATCGTCGTAAATTCAAGATGTTAAGCGGAGACGGCCGGGCCGAGGCCTGGCGCGGCCACCCGTTTCGACCCGGCAAGTTTTGCCGCACCCGGGCAGAAGCGTGCTAGCGGCAAAGTGGCGGAGGCGCGGCGCCGCCCTTATAGTATGAGCCTGCAGGTTAAAGCCGCGCAGGCGCTTGTCGGCCGAAGGAATTGGCCGAAGGGAATCGATTGGGCATGCTGAACAGTCTCGATATCGAGGGCCGTCCGTCGGACACGCGCGTCGTGGTCGCGATGTCGGGCGGCGTCGATTCGTCGGTGACGGCGGCGCTGTTGGCCGATGCCGGCTACGACGTCGTCGGCATCACGCTGCAGCTTTACGATCACGGCGCGGCCACCCACCGCCGCGGCGCCTGCTGCGCCGGCCGCGACATTCACGACGCCCGCACGGTCGCCGAGCGCATCGGCATTCCGCACTACGTGCTCGACTATGAGAGCCGCTTCAAGGAAGCGGTGATCGACCGTTTCGCCGAAAGCTACGTCGCCGGCGAGACGCCGGTGCCGTGCCTGGAGTGCAATCAGTCGATCAAGTTTCGCGATCTGCTGGAGACCGCGCGCGATCTCGGCGCCAAGGTTCTGGCGACCGGCCATTATGTCGCCTCGCGGGCGCTGCCCGACGGCGGCCGCGCGCTCTATCGGGCGCGCGAGGCGGAGCGCGACCAGAGCTATTTCCTGTTCGCCACCACGCCGGCGCAGCTCGACTTCCTGCGCTTTCCGCTCGGCGATCGCACCAAGGCGGAAACCCGCGAGCTTGCCCGCCACTATCGGCCTGTCGGTCGCCGACAAGCACGACAGCCAGGACATCTGCTTCGTGCCGAGCGGGCATTATGCCGACATCATCGAGCGGCTGCGGCCCGGCGCCGCCGCGCCCGGCGAGATCGTCGATCTCGACGGCCGCGTGCTCGGCCGGCACGACGGCATCATCCATTTCACCGTCGGCCAGCGGCGCGGGCTCGGCATCGCCACCGGCTCGCCGCTTTATGTGGTGCGCCTCGACGCGCAGCTCGCGCCGCGTCGTGGTCGGTCCGCGCGAAGCGCTGCGCACCAGCCGCATCCGCTTGCGCGACGTCAACTGGATCGGCCCGGGCGCGCTCGACGAGCGCCTTGGACAATGGCCGCGAGGTTTTCGTGAAGGTGCGCTCGACGCGGCGCGCCGCAGCCGGCGTGGCTGCGCGCCGCCGCCGACGGCGGCGTCGAAGTCGAGCTGATCGCCGGCGAAGATGGCGTGTCGCCCGGCCAGGCCTGCGCGTTCTACGATTCCGCCGAAGGCCAGGCGCGCGTGCTCGGCGGCGGCATCATCGCCTCGCACGATGGCGGCGCCGGCCGTCAAGCAACCGCTCCCGCCAATCTGGCCGCAGCGCACTGATCGCGCGGCGCGCGCCGGCGGCAAGGACGCGATGGTAAGCGAACTCGACAAGGACGCGGTCGCCAGGGCCTATGCGCGCTGGGCTCCGGTTTACGACTCGTGTTCGGCGCCGTGTTCGATCGCGGCCGCAAGGCCTCGATCGCGGCGGCGGAACGCATCGGCGGCCGCATTCTCGAAGTCGGCGTCGGCACCGGCCTGTCGCTGCCGGATTATGCGAGGACCAACCGCCTGACCGGCGTCGATCTGTCCGCGCCGATGCTGCGCAAGGCCAAGGAGCGCGTCGCCGAGCAGCGTCTGACCAATGTCGAGGGGCTCGCCGTGATGGATGCGCAGCGGCTCGCGCTTCCAGGACGACAGTTTTCGATCTCGATCGTCGCGCAATATGTGATCACCGACGGTGCCGGATCCGGAGGCGACGCTCGACGAATTCGTGCGCGTGCTCAAACCCGGCGGCGAGATCATTCTGGTGAATCATCTCGGCGCCGAAGGCGGCCCGCGCGCCGTCTTCGAGCAATGGTTCGCGCCGTTGGCGCGGCGGCTGGGCTGGCGCCCGGAATTTCCGCTTGGAGCGCCTGGCGCGGCTGGGCTTCGGCGCACGGCGGCGTGCGCCTCGTCGAGCGCCGGCCGATGCCGCCGCTCGGGCATTTTTCGCTGATCCGCTTCGCGCAAAGCGTGCGGGTTCTGGCGTTGACGCCGCGGGGCGAGGGTGCAGACTCGGCGCTGCTGGCTAAGTCCGCGGGTTCCCGGCGTCTTCTTTTGCCCGGCGGCGGGCCCGATTTATCCTCTTGGAAATGGGCGGCAAAGTGCCCTAAATCTCGCCGCAGCCGGTGGCTCGATAATGCGGCCGGCGGCTGGAATCCTATCGGCGACGGTCTGGCGGAGTAGCTCAGTTGGTTAGAGCGGCGGAATCATAATCCGTAGGTCGGCGGTTCAAATCCGTCCTCCGCTACCATCAGCCATGATTTCCAAGCGAATGTCCTTCGCGCCCAAGAGCGCAGTGCACGCCGAGCCGGTGTTAAGTCAGAACTGACAGAACAGTTTTCGAGTGTCGCGCAACCCGCGAATCCAGACGGCGTGGCAAGTCGATGCCACGCCGTCTGGATGCTTCGCGAAGCGCTGAGCGACTTCGATCAAGCCGCTATTGTTTCTTCTTCTTCCTGGGCTTGGCGCTGTTCGGGCATCAGTTTCCACACGGCCTCGAAGGCGCCGAGTGCGCTTTCGAATTGCTCTGCGGTCAGGGTCGGCGAGAAGTTCAGGCGCAGCAGGTCTTTGCCCTTCGGCACGGCCGGCTGGACCGCGGGGCTGACGATCACGCCATGCTCGGCGAGCGCCTTCGTGACCTGCAGAGCGCGCGCGAAGTCGCCGATCATGACCGGCACCATGTGGCAGCCGTCGCCGCCGCAACGCCAGCCGATGTCGCGCAGTCGCTTGCGGCCCTGTTCAGCGCGCTCCATCGCCAAGGCCGCGCGCTCCGGCTCGGCCATCAGGATCTTGAGGGCAGCCAATGTCGCCGCCGTCTGTGCCGGCGCCAGCGCGTTGCTGAACATGAATGACCGGGCATTGATGCGCAAATGGTCGATCAGCTCGGCCGAGCCCGCCACGAAGCCACCGGTCGCCGCCAGGGATTTGCTGAAGACGCCCATGATGATGTCGACCTTGTCCTCGACCCCGCAAGCATGCGCAAGGCCGCGTCCGCCGGGGCCGACCACGCCGGTCGCGTGCGCGTCGTCGAGGAACACCCACGCTCCGTAGGTCTCGGCAAGTTCGACAATCGCCGGCAACGGAGCGATATCGCCGTTCATCGAGTAAAGGCTGTCGATGACGATGAGCTTGCGGGCGGCGTCATTGCCCACAAGCTGGCGCTCAAGATCCACGGCATCGTTGTGATTGAAGCGCACCATGTCTGCGCCCGACAGGCGGATGCCGTCGATCAGGCAGGCATGCACTTCGGCATCGAGGAATACGGCGTCGTGTCGCCCGACCAGAGCCGGGATGGCGCCGATGGCGGCAAGATAGCCGGTGGTGAAGGCAAGCGCGTCTTCCTTGCCGAGGAATTTGGCGAGGCAGGCTTCAAGTTCTTCGTGCAACCGGCGCGTGCCCGTGAGCAGGCGGCTTGCCGTGCAGGAGGTGCCGTATGTCTCAACCGCTTCGAGGGCCGCGCGGATCACGCGCGGGTCCTGGGCGAGGCCCAGATAGTTGCTCGATCCCAGCTGGATCATCCGCTTGCCGTCGACAAAAACTTCGTCGAGACCGACGGGATCCTGCGGTTTGAGATAGGGGTTGATGTCCTCTCGTCTCAACTCCCGAAGTTTCGTCATCATAATGTTGTCGACGATGCGTCTGCGGAACGCTTCGTCGTTACTCGATTTCGCTTGGCTCATCACTCTTCCCTACTGCCCCGTCCATGACGGCGGCACCGTAGGCAGAGGGCGTGTCAGCGACGTGATTGGATTCTTTCGATCGGATGTCATGTCGCGCGCAACGGCGACTTGTCATCATCCGCACTGTGCGTGAGGTCTTGCGAAACCAGACCTGCTTCGCAACCGCCGTGGCGCACGGAATCTTCACTCGGCAACGCCGTGCACGCGCTTGAGCGCGAGGCTCGTGCAGTGGCTGCATGCGAGCGAATCTCTGCGTGCGGAGTGTCGCCGAGCTGAGGCGAGCGCGAAGCGCGGCGGTTTTCCCGGTGGCCGGCCTATCCCTTTCCGCTCCGTATGTAGGGCATTATAATACCTCCGCATGTTGCGCGTACGCCACAAATGACGCGGAAAGGCGCGGCCATGCTCATGTTCGTCATTGTGAGATCATTTTTGATCCTAAAGCTCGGTTAGTATCCGCCTCGCCGCCAATGGATTCTCCCGCGAATAATGGCTCTTCCCGCGAACAGAGAGCAAAAGGGTCGATGAGCACGCGACGCATTGCTTTTTCGCTCGGAGCGCTTGGCCTCTGTATTTGCGTGATCGCCGTTATTGCGTTTGCTTTTTATCCTGACGCATTGGCGCTGGTTAAACAGCCTTCCGGCCACATCACATTGCGGTCGACTGTCGAGGACGGTGAGCCCACGGGCGATTCGGAAGCGCCGCTCGCGACGAAAACGCTGCCCGACGTGGTGACGTCTGCGGCCAACGATCCGGTGGGTTCGTCCAATCATGCCGATGAGTTTCCGTCACCCGGCACGCCGGCGGATCCGGCCAATCCTGCCGAGGAATCCTCCACTCCCGCCGAGCCGGTCGGCTCGACCAACCATACCGAAGAGGCCCCAACTCCCGCCCCACCAGCGGATTCGACCCAACATGCCGCGGAGGTGCCTCCAGCTCCCAGCACCGAGAGCAAACCCGCTTCCGCCGCAACCGACGCGCCGAAAACCGCCTCGGTGAACGTCGATGACATCGTGCACGGCGATTTCAGCGGAGCGGCAATTGCCGAGCCGCCGACCACGGCGTCGATCACGCCCAAAACAGATACGGTGAGCGACCAATCGTCCAACGAATGCGCGACGCACGACGACTGCGTCGACGAATACCTTTGGAAGCTCTACCAGCGCGCTCCAAAGGAAGACGCGGTCAAGGTCGTCCAGAAGCGAAGCGTGACGATAAAAGTGGACGGCAAATCCAAGACCGTCATGAAGGAGTTCTCGACCGTCGTTGACGAAGACTTCGCCTGGAAGGATCCCAAGGCGGCCGAACATGCCGGCATGTCGTTGAAAGAGTATGTGATCGGCGGAATGGATCACGATTTCAGATTGAAGCTCTATCGCTCGCTACGCGCCATGGACGCCGCAGGCCTTGAGCCGGGCATCACCAGCGCATTCCGGGATGACTATCGGCAGTCGCTTGCCAGCGGACTGAAAGCCGCGATCGACAGGTCATACCACGGCGGCAGCTTTCGCGGCGGCTATGGTCACGGACTTGCGGCGGATCTCGTCAGCGTCAAGGGCGCCACACGCGCCGAGCGACTTGGTGTCGAGCGATAATCTCTGGGCCTGGATCGACGCGCACAGCAAAGAGATTGAAATCGGCCGGCCCTATCTGAGTAAAGATCCCCCGCATGTCGGTCCGCTCGACGGCCAGGAATATGCCGAGAAGAGGGGATCACGTCTTGCTCGTCTGGCGCGGCTCGGGCTGAAAAAGCTTAAAACGGTCCTGGCGCCATCCACCCAGCATCCGCACCAGTAGAGTCGCGCGATCATCTGCTCTCCCGGTTTTGTCGCCGTCTGAGGCGCCTTGCGGAGGCTGATAACCGCAGTCTGATCGCCCCTGGGGATTGCGAAGACCACCACGTCGGCACTGTGATGCACGCTTTTGTTGGTGCTTGTTCTTATCTGCAACTCATCATGGGTTGCGAGCGGTCGTTGGACCGTGAAAAGCCTCGACACGCAGAGGGCTTAGCGCGACGCCTGCGGGCCCCGCGCTCGATCTTCAGCATTCGCGTTAATACGAGATAAAACAAAGGAAAATGGACATCGCATTTTACCCTTGCGCAATTGGTCCCTTGCTAAGGCTGCCGTGGGCAAGGCAGCGGTCACTGGGCATGATCTCATTCTCCTTCGAGCAATTGCGAACGTTTCTTCGCGCGCTGCCGTCGGGCTTGTTTTTATATCCAAGCAATCTTGCGGAGACCGAATCCGTCGCGGGCCGTATCCGGGCTGAGCAGATATCGAACGTCAAACGCTACCTGTTCTCGGTCATGGCGGCGAATACTTTCAACGCATTGGTTTTCGTTGTCGCCGTTTGGCAAACCTCGCAACGCGAGATGGCTGTGGCATGGGCCGCCACGGTGTTCATGTTGACGATCTATCACGGCTACAAGAGCCAACGGCCGAACGAGCAAGCCCCAACATACGTATCGGCCCGCGCCATCGAGCGCGCCGTCTGCAACGCGTGTCTGCTGGGCTCGCTTTGGGCGGTTGTGCCGCTGCTGTTTTTTGACGGCGCGACGCCCGCCGGGCAAGTCGTCATCATTGCGCTGTGCGCCGGCATGCTGGGCGGCGCAGCATTCGCACTCGCCAGTATTCCTGCCGCCGCGCTGGCGTTCACGGCGCCCCTGGTGATCGCTTCGAGCATCGCCATCGTTCGTAATGGCGACACGGCTTATCTGCTCGTCGGCTTGCTGATGCTGAGCTACGTGGCGGTCTTGCTCAGGGGCGGATTTGTCAACGCCGCGCAGATTGCGACGCGCGTGTGCGCGCAAGCCCAGGCAGAAAACCGGGTCCGCATCGACGATTTGACCGGCCTTCCGAACCGGCTCGCATTCGGTGAAGCACTCGATCGGGCGTTCGTGCGTCTGGGATGGCTTAAACAACAATTCGCAGTCCTTTACATCGATCTCAACGCGTTCAAGGAGATCAACGATAGCCTCGGTCACGCGGCAGGCGACAAGCTGCTCGCCGAAGTTGGACGGCGGCTCAAAACGTGCGTGCGGGACATCGACCTGGTCGCCCGACTGAGCGGCGATGAGTTCGCCGTTCTACTCGCGGACGTCAACAATCCAGCCGACTCTGCGGCGTTGGCGGAGAGCATTATCGATGCCATCGGTCAGCCATTCGCAATCGACGGCGCGCAGATTTGCACCGGAGCTTCCGTCGGTGTTGCGACCGCTCCTGGGGATGGCCTCAGCCCGCGCGATTTGTTGAAGAAGGCCGATGACGCCTTATACGTCGCCAAAAAGAAAACGAGCCTTCGACGCAAGGTCGGCGTCACCAGCGAGCAGCACAAGCCGGTGCTGCGCAGCAGCGATCGCAAGCTTCATGCAAACCGGTTGGCGCGAAACGCTCCCAAGTCTCGCCCGCGCCTGAGCACGACGTCCTGATTGGAGCTGACGCTCAAGCTGCGGCATTGCAGTTGGCGCTGGTGCTTAAGACGCCGGCCTTGGCGCGTACCGGGCGTTGGCGCGTCGCGTCGTCACGGGTTGGCGCCAAGCGTCCATCTGTAAAATTTTTGGATCAAATCTGATCGTCGAGCGTTTTCGAATGGGTGGTCGACGAGAGGTACGTCATGCAGGCGAAAATAATCCTTATCGCAGCGGCTCTGTCGGCCGTGACGCTGTCCGCAGCATCAGCCGGGTCCGCCACATCTCATGTCGGCTATGTGGCACCTGGCACGGACGATGAAACGACAAGAGGCGCCGTCGCGTCGCCCGATCAGGAGAATGCAATACCCTATCACCCCTGCCGGCTCGCGCTGGGATGGAGAAACGGCCATCTGGTCTGCGATAACAGAAGCTGAGTGGCAGACCTCGGTCGGTTGATCGGCCTGAGCCTTCGTTTTGATCGCGGGTCAAACGCCAAATCCTGATCCCCGAGTCGCTAAGCTGAGCTTGGTGATCGTTCGCGCCACTGTGCAGCGTGAGTCCTTCGCGGCGTAAACGTAACTTGCGCTCTGCCGGCCGATAAATCTGCAACACGCCAGAGACCACGTTTCGGTCAATTTGCTACCTTATCTGTGGTTTGTGGGTAGACGCGACGCCAGCACTTGTTCAGCCAGCACTTGGCCAGCCGGTTATGTGGCCAGCGTGACGAAACATTTCCGCTCGATCCGGCCTGCGGCCGGGCGACCGCATGGCTGGATCGCAACGTTTCATGGTTGAGCCCCTATTTCCGACTACGGCTCCCCCGGAACGGCTCGAGCGTGCGCTTGCCGCTTTCCTGCGCCAGGAACTGACCGCTCCAATCGTCGCCATGACCGGGTTTCTCGACATGCTCGTCGTCGAAGCGCGGCGGTCTCACCTCGATGAGGCGGTGGTTGATCTGACCCGAATGCGCAGGGCCAGTGTCGATCTCGGCGCGCTGGTGACCAAAGTCATCGATACGCCGGAGGCCATTCCAACCGGCCAAGAGGCGATCGAAGACTTCCGCAAGCGCCTGCGGCATGACCTGCGCACGCCGCTCAACACGATCAAGGGCTTCGCGGCGATGCTGGTCGAAGACCTGAAGGACAGCCAGCACCTGCGACTTCTTCACGAACTGCAAAAGATTTCGGTAACGGCTGACGATCTGCGTATCCAGATTGACGCGCTGGTCGATCGCACCGGTCAGTCCAGCATTGATCCGCAACTGAAACCGGCGCGTCCGACCAGCATCATCGGCGACATGCTCAGCGTTGTCGCGCCGGTCAATCTGGGAAACGAGACGATCTGGCGCGGGCACCCGAGCCGAATTCTGATCGTCGACGACACCGCCGCCAATCGCGACTTGCTGGCGCCGCGTCTGTTGCGTGACGGGCATGAAATCGAGACTGCGGAAAATGCCGCGACGGCGCTTGAGCGGCTGGTCAGCGCAAATTTCGATTTGATCCTTCTCGATCTCGTCATGCCGGGAATGGACGGTTTTGAGTTGCTCTGCCGCCTCAAATCAAATTTGGATACGCGCCACATCCCGGTGATCATGATCTCGGCCCTCGACGAGGTCGACAGCGCCATACGGTGCATCGAGGCCGGCGCCGAAGACTATTTGCCGAAGCCGTTCAATCCGGTGCTGTTGCGCGCGCGCATCGATGCGTCGCTGGAGAAGAAATGGCTGCGCGACCGCGAGCGCAGCCATTTTGAGGAAATGCGCGTCGAAAAGCAGCGCTCTGAGGCCTTGCTGCTGAACATCCTGCCGCAAAGCATCGTCAGCCGGATGCGTAACGGCGAAACGGTGATCGCGGATCAGCATGCGGACGCCACGATTCTTTTCGTTGATCTTGTCGGGTTTACGTCGCTGTCGACCCAGCATCCGCCAGAAAAAGTCTTGGACATTCTAACGAAGATCTTCGGTCTTTTTGATACCGCCGTTGCCACCCACGGGTTGGAGAAGATCAAGACCATCGGTGACGCCTACATGGTCGCCGGCGGCCTGCCGGAGCCGGTATCGGATCATGCGCGTCGCGCCGCCGAATTGGCTATCGAGATGCTGACGATCGTTTGCCAATTGCGAGATTCGCAGCACATCGATCTCCAGGCGCGGATCGGAATTCACACCGGACCGGTGATCGCCGGGGTGATCGGAGCCCGCAAGCTGATGTACGACGTGTGGGGCGACACGGTGAATACGGCAAGCCGCATGGAAACGTTCGGCGCACCCGATCGCATCCACGTTTCGACGGAAATGCGCCGCGTCCTCGGTGAGGCCTTTTCGTTCGAACCGCGCGGCAAGCTTGAGATCAAGGGCAAAGGCATGATGGAAACCTTTTTCCTCATCGGCACCAGCGCCGCGACCGATTGATTTGCACACAAGACACGCCGGGTATCGCGTTGCATCAAACTTAGTCGCGCGTTCGCCAGGGCCAATCCACCACGCCCGTGCAAAATAGACACCACCAGATGATAACCGGCTGCATCGCCAGCCGTGGGCCGTGATACCACCATGTCGAAGGGACGTGAGCGACTTGGATGCCTTCGATCGCATGTTTGATGTTTGCTGGCCAGACGCAGAGCGAATATGTCGCCAGCGCGATGCCAGCCCAGAATCGCAATGACCGCGCGAACAAAGCGCCGGCGCAGATGAGCTCAAACAATCCGGTGATAAGAATAACAGTTGACGGGAACGGGACCCAACTCGGCGTGATTTTCAGGAGTTCGCTGGGCGCCCAAAGGTGAGCTGCGCCGGCCGCGGCAAAGAATATCGCCAAAACACCGCGCATCAGCATGCGGCGGTCGGGGGCGGTGGTCCTGTCGCAGCCAAAACTCCTGCGTCTGCGGGCACGGGCGAGTCGACCAACCCGATGGTTTCTTCGCGAGCCCGACCGTATGCCGTTTCGGGAGCATCAACTGCGGCATGGCTGTTTGGTTCCGGCTTCGCAGTCCGCGCGAGAGTTGCGAGACGGTCACGGCCAAAACGAGCGCACACTGTATCCATGCCTCGCGCACAGCCGTGAGAACGGGCGCGGAGGCTCGTCTCTCGGACTACAGCGCGGGGTGGAGGTTGCGGACGGGGCTTACTTCTTCGAGGAGCGAAGCCACCTTAAGGGCCGTCGATTCCGCCAACCAGGAGGAGACGATTTGAACGCCGATCGGAAGACCGTCGCGGCTTGTTCCAAATCGCATCGACAGCGCCGGCATGCCGGTCAGGCTGAAGGGCGAGGTGGCACTCATCACATGGAAGGGTGATACCGTCTGGCCGTCGACCACGAGGTCGGCGAGGCCGTGTTTGGTCGCGGAGAACGGAGTCACTGGGCAGAGCAAAGCATCATAGCGCTGGAAATAATCGACGAAGCTGTCGCGAAGCCTCTCCACCGCTTGCTCGGCAGCCACGAAGTCGGCCAGCGGCGTGTCCGGCGTGCCAAAGATCAGTTTAACATGGCGAAAGATCTCTGCGTCGTGGCCGGCGGTGACCGTCTCGAATTCGGGTCGTGTTTCCATCTGCTGGAGTTTCCAGAAGATGTTGACTGCGTCGGTCTGCTCCAGCACGGGTAAGCGGACCTCCTCAATCTTGCAGTCAGTACCGGCGAGCGCTTGGGCTGCAGCCTTCACGGTGGCGACGACGTCCGGATCGACTGGTCCGAAGCCCGGGGACGCCAGCCAGCCGACACGGAGGGGACGGTTGGGCACCGGGCCCAAGCCTGCGTCAACGCCGAGCGAGCTCACTGAAAAACCGTCGGCGCCGTCGGGCCCCGCCAGCAGGGAATAGGCGAGCGCCACATCGCGAACGGAGCGCGCCATTGGCCCCACATGCCAGAAACGGCGCGGCACCCGCGGCCAATGCCCGGTCATCGGCACGCGTCCGTGGGTGGCTTTGAATCCGACAATGCCGGTATGCGCAGCAGGGCCGCGGAGCGAGATGGAGACGTCGCTGCCCAACCCGAGCGGCGACATGCCCGCCGCAATGGCCGCCGACTCGCCACCACTCGATCCGCCCGGCGTGTAGTCGAGATTCCAGGGATTGTTGGTGCGGCCCGTCAGGAGGTTGTCGGTCTCGACCGAATAAGAGAACTCGGGTGTGTTGGTCTTTGCGATCAGGATACCGCCGGCAGCCTTTAATCGCGCCACGACGGTTGCATCGCTATCGGCGATACGTCCCTTGAAGATCGGCGAGCCGCGCTGTGTAAGGACGCCTGCCGCATCGATGGCATCCTTGACTGTAAAGGGTACGCCATGGAGAGGCCCAATTTGTGCGCCCGACATCACCGTCGCCTCAGCCTTCCTGGCGTTTTCCAAAGCGCCATCGGCCAGCGCCACGATGGCATTGACCTTGGGATCGACCGCATCGATGCGGTCGAGATGAGCCCGCACGACCTCGACCGGCGATAGCTCGCGATTGGCAACGAGCCCGGCGATACGGCTGGCGTCCATTTGAATGATTGTCTCGGTCATGATCTTTATCCTTCACTCGGTTCATTCAATCCACGTGCCGGCTGCCGTCCGTCTTTGCGTGCTCCGATGTGTTGCTCGAAGTTTCAAACACCACCTGGAAGCTCGGACCGCCGACAGGTGACATGCTCCGCGGTGATCGACGCGGGCGTTACCCACCCCTCGACGTCATCGCGGCTTGCTGAAAAGCTTCAGGAAGTTGCGGACTTTCAGCGATATCGCGCAGCGTCTCGCGCAAGACGCACCAGTTGGCGATCGCCGAAGACATGCTCGAATTTTTCATGTGCGGCGGCCCAATAGCGTCGTCCGCGCATCACTTTATCTTTGCCGGCCTTTGTCAACTTGATGGGCCGGCGGCGCGCGTCGCGCTTGTCGTGACCCAAGTCGATCAATCCGTCGCGTTCAAGCGGTCGAAGTGTTTGGCCGAGCGCAGATCGCTCCATGGTCAGGATGTCGGCCAGCTCACCAACAGTCGGAGGATCAGCTGATCGGCGCTCCAGCTCAGAGAGGATGTGAAATTGCGTGATGCGCAACCCAGTCGGCACCATCGCTTCATCATACAGCTGCGTCAGGCGACGCGTGGCGGCACGCATCGCGGCCACGATGCAGGGGCTATCGGAGCGAAATGAGCGTTGCACGTATCGGTTCTCCGTGATGCACACCCGGTGTCGTCGGCCCAGGTTGCGGTATGACCTCCAATATTGTATGGGGATATCCCCATATCTGTCCAAACTGAAATAACGGGATGTCCCCATAGTTCAACTCAACAAGTTGTGAGCGGATTGAAGTCCGATTGCGAGTGGGGGCCGGCTTCGGCAGCCGGATCGGTCACGTCTGCCGCTCCGCGCAGCTCAAACGCTGCGGTCATCGGTCACATCGTGGCACCTGATGACGATGTATCCGGCGCCAGGATCAGTTCGGCGTCGTCGATGACGTAGCGGACATACTTGTAGTCGCGAATGAAACTGATGCGGCCGTCGGTCCACTCCAGCCACATCAAGTAACCCGGCTTGTCGGAAGCGCCGTCGTCATAGACCGCGATCACTTCGCGCCCGTCGAGCCAGGCGGAGGCAAGGCGCACCGGCGGCATGCGGGAATAGATTTCAAAGAACTTGCCGACATCGGCAGCCCCGGCGCGCGGCGGGTGCGATGATTGGATCAACCGCACATCGTCGGCCAGCATCGCGCGCAGACCGTCCCAGTTGCGGCCGTTGAACAGTGCGACATAACGGGCCACGGCCGGTGAGGGCGGGCGTGCCGCGGGTTGCGTGGGCGCTTGCGCATTGATGACCTTGAGCCGGGCCCGGCCGCGGGCGAGGTGCGCCTTCACCGCATTGATCGAGAGGTCGAGCGTGTTGCCGATGTCCTCCAGCGACTGGTCGAGCACGTCCTTGAGGATCACGACGCTGCGCTGCGTGGTCGGAAGTTCGGCGAATCGAGAGATGGCGGTCTCCACCGCCTGGCGCCGCATCAACACCTCGACCTGATCTGGAATCTCCGGATCCGCAACGCCTTCGGCTGCTTCGATCGGCTCGGCCGCACGGACCATGCGGCTGCGCAGGAGATCGAGGGCGCGATTGTGGGCAATCCGAAACAACCAGGCCCGCATCGGCGCGCTCTCCTGCAGTTCGTCGAGCGCGACGAAGGCGCGGACAAACGTGTCCTGCACCACGTCTTCGCCGTCGATCACCGAACTCATCAGCCGCGCGCAGTAGCGGTGGATTTCCGGCCGCAACTCGTCGAAGAGCGCGAGAAGTTCCGTTTGACGCGGAGTCCACGACTTTTTGGTGGCAAGACTGGGTTCAAGTCGCCGCACCCTCGAGGACAGTGATGCCGGTGTCGCCCTTCAAGCCGAATGCGACAGCTTCGGCATATTTGGGATCGTTCAGGATCGATACAATCTTTTCGCCGAACTCCCGAGGCGGCAACGGCGCGCCGAATCGAGCCAGAAATTGTTCAGGCGCCATGCCGGCCGCGCCCGCATAGGCCTTCGCGCCTGCATCGCCGACGCCGGTGCCGCCAATTATCTGCATCGGCACAATCGCCTGGAAGCAGATGCCAAGGCGCTTCTCCGCCGATACCCCGTTGGCATATTTGGTCATGATCCAGAGCATGCGCTTGGCGCCAGCATAACCGCCCGACATCGGCGATCCATTCACAGCCGCTCCGCTCGAGCCGACGAGGATACGGCTTCCCGGCTTGAGCGGCAGATTGAGTGCTGCCTGCATCCAGTAGAGACCGGCTTTGACGTCTGTGTCCCAGGTCGCCGTGAAATCCGCCCAGCTCACGCGGTCGAGCCGATCCATCGGCGGTGTCGCGCCGGCATTCAGGACCAGAACGTCCGGCCGTACTTCAGCAAGAACCCTTTGGGCTACTCCGTCGCCCGCGATATCGGCTGAGATCACGGCGACACCGAGCCTTTGTGCTACGGCAGCGAGTGCGCGCTGGTCGCGCGCCACGACCGTCACCTTGGCGCCGTGATGGACGAGGGCCTCGACCAGACCCAGGCCCAAACCCCGGCTGCCGCCCGTCACGACGATGCTCTTGTCTTTGAGGCTCATTTTACCCGCTCCTTCGCCTTTTGACTGCCTGAGGCAAGGACGTTTGAGAGCGGGGAAAAGAGTCATGGTGTTCGGCGTGTTGGGCCGAACGCCGGCCCATTCGGACATACCGTGCAAGTATGCCCGATCGGGCATTGGACCGACATGCAGCAAGATCAATCACTTAGCTGCGAGCTGCGCGATCATGTGCAGTGAGTGCAAACTAACGGGAGCTGATGCTGTGCCCAGACGGTGTGATCGTTCGAGGCAAAATAGATCGCGTCAGTCGAGGCATCGCAGGAGCAAGCGCTCGATTACGCCGCTTTTGGTGGCGTTAGTCGCACTGTGCGTTCCTTTCAACGTCGTCGTTGACCTTCACGGCAGCCCAATACACGTTGCGAGGTGCCATTCCGACATACCGTGCAAGTATGACCCATCGGCCATTGGACCGACATGCAGCAACATCAATCACTTAGCCACGAACTGCGCGATCATGTGCAGTGAGTGCAAAGCATCAGTGAAGGCAACGGCCGCCGTGTCGACGTAAGCGGCTCGCTATCACCCGATGTCCGTCGCTTCGCGGCCGCGCGAGAGTTGCGAGACGGTCACAGCGAGAATGAGCGCGCCGCCGTTGAACACGTTGGTCACCCACAGCGGGATGCCCAGCATGGTCAGGCCGGTGATGCCGGTGGCGAGGAAATAAACCGCGACGATGACGCCCCAGGGATTGAAGCGGCCGGGGAGGATCGTGGTCGCTCCCAGGAAGGCGGCGGCGAAGGCGGGGAGAAGGAAATTCAGGCCGGAATAGGGATCGGCGGAGCCGAGCACGCCGGCATAGAGGATTCCCGCCAGCGCCGACAAAACGCCCGACGTGATCAGCGCGCCGAGGCGCACGCGATCGACCGAAATGCCGTTGAGCCGCGCCACCTCGCGGCCGCGTCCGACGAACAACAAACGGCGGCCCATCGGCGTGTAATCGAACACGTACCACATGATGATGGCTGCGGCGAGCGCGTAGTAGAACGCATACGGCACGCCGAAGAGGCGGCCGCCGACCACCGCCATGACCAGCGCGTTATCGATGCCGCCGATGGTCGACGAGTTGGTGAACCATTGCACCAGGCCGGTCATCACCGACGTGGTGCCGAGCGTGACCACCAGCGAGGGAATGCGGAAGAACAAAATAAACAGCGCATTGACCAGGCCGACGATCACGCCGATGACGATGACGATCGCCAGCACCAAAAGAATCGGCATCTGCTCCCAGACGTTCAGCACGCCGATGACGGCCGACGAAAGCGTCAAGGTCGCGCCGACCGAAAGATCGTAGTCGCCCGCAGTCAGCGGCACGATGATGGCCAGCGCGAGCATCGCGGCCGGCGCGTAGGACGCGAACAGGATCGAGAAATTGCCCCAGGTCAGAAACGACTCCGGCATCGCCGCGCCATAGGCGGCGATCAGGAGGAGCCACACCACCAGCAAGGCGACGCGCTCGACCAGACGGCCGATGCGGATGCGGGGCGGACTTGCGACCGAGAGATTGTCGGTGACTTCGGTCATTTTTAGCTCGCTCCAGGATGATCCGGAAAAGCACGCCCTCGGGCGTCGACCCGATGGGTGGAAGCCGGTTTTCTGATGAGATTATGCTCAAACAAAAAGCCGGAGCGAGATGCCAAACGGATCATAATTCATCCCGCTCTGGCGGCAGGAGTGTAATGCTCGGTGCCGCCGGATAGATTGATCGACGCGTAACAGGCCTCGGCGATGCCGTCTTTGGTGAGTTCGGGGCCGGTCATTTCCCGGCAGATGCGGCCGCGCGCGAACACCAGGACGCGATTGCAGATCTCCGCGAGTTGTTCGGCGTCGGAGCTCGCGCACACGATCGACATGCCGGCCGCGGCGGCGGCGCGCAGCGCCGCATAAATTTGCACGCGAGTGCCGACATCGACGCCCTGGGTGGGCTCGTCGAGCAACAACAGCTTCGGGTTTCGGTTCATCCAGCGCGCGATCAAAACCTTCTGCGCGTTGCCGCCGGACAGCGACGACAGCTTCGCCGAGGGATCGTTGGGCCGCACTTCGTAACGCGTTCCGAGCGCGCGCGCTTCGCGCACCATGGCGCCGCGCCGCAGAAAGCCGCCGCGGAAGAAGCGTTCGATGTCGGGCAGCAACATGTTTTCAACGACCGACAGGCTGTCGACCCCGCTGGCATTCTGCCGGTCGCCCGGCAGTAGTGCGAAGTCAAGCCCGATGGCGCGGGCCGGCGACATCGCGGCGAGCGGGATCGACTGCCCCTCGGCAAATTTCAGTGCGCCCGACCGGCACGGCCGCGCGCCGAAAATCAGATATGGCGCCTCCTCGTAACCGGAGCCGATGAGGCCGGTCAGGCCGAGAATTTCACCCTTGCCGATGTTGAAGTCGGTCGGCCGCAGGGTCGCGCCCGCGATGGTGTCGACGCGCACGTAAGGCGCATGGGTCGATGTTTCGACGTGCAGCGGTTCGGTGCGCCGCGCCAGCGTCCGCCCGACGATCTGCTCGACGATCTGGTCGTGGGTGGCGCGCGCGGTTTCGAGCTCGCCCGCCACCTTGCCGTCGCGCAGCACGGTGACGCGGTCGGTGATGGCCAGAACTTCTTCGATATCGTGGGAAATGAAAATGACGCTGGAGCCGGTGGCCGCGATCGAACGCATCAGCCCAAACAGCTTGTCGACGCCTTCGCGCGGCAGAAACGGTGTCGGCTCATCGAGCAGCACAAGGCCGGGTCGCCCGGTGGCGGCGCACGCGGCGCGGATCTCCTCGAAGGCGCGCACGATGGCGAGCAGCGCGCGCTCGACCGGCGAGAGGTGATCGATGCGCTCGTTTGGATCGATGGTCAGGCCGAAGCGGCCCAACGCTTCGCTCGCCGCCCGGCGCTCGGCGCGCCAGTTGATGAACGAACGCTGCTTGGCGGTCAGATGCGCGAAGCGAAGATTTTCCAGCACGGTCAGAGAGGGCGCGAGCCCGAGATTTTGATGCACGAAGCTCATGCCGAGGCGGCGGAAGTCGCCAGGCTTCAGCGGCAGCGGCACGTGCTCGCCGTTGAACTCCAGCCGGCCGCCTGGATCAGGCGCATGAAAGCCGGCGAGGATTTTCACCAGCGTCGATTTGCCGGAGCCGTTCTTGCCGAGCAGGCCGTGCACTTCGCCCGGCATGACGGTGAAGGAGATGCCCGCGAGAGCCTTCGCGCCCCCGAAGGTCTTGGCGATATCCGCCACATGCAGAACCGGGAGCGTCTTCGCTCCCGGTTCCCGCAAGCTCTGCAGCGTTTGTCGTCGAACCAGTCGACATCCAGTCGCCTTATTGCAGCTTCCAGAGCTTCCGGAAGCCCGCAACATACGCGTCGCCATAGCCTTTGTCATAACCGGCGGGCGTGCCGGCGTCTTTGGCGTTGGACTTGTCGAAAATATAGAACGGCACATTGAGCGCCTCAGGCGACTTCATGCCGCAAAGGTCGCGGACGTGACCGTCGATGGTCGCATACGCAATCCAGTCGAGGCTTTCGCCGATGTCCATGTCGACGGTGCCTTGCTGGATGTAGTCGAGCACGAACGGCGTGCCGTTGAAGGTGCCGACCTTCACGGCGCCGGTCTTGCCGGTCAGGCGCAGCGCCGGGACCACGAACTGCGACATCGAATCGTAGATCGGGATCACGACATTGACGTCCGGATGGGCCTGCACGGCCGATTGGATGGCCGGCTGGATCTTGGTGCCCCACTCGGTGACGCCGACATTGATCTCCTGCACGATCTTGCAGTTCGGGCAGTTGGCGGCGAGCTCCTTCTTGAAGCCGGCGACCAGCGGCTTGGTCGGCGGCACTTCGTCGGAGACGACCAGAACGATGTTGGCCTTGCCGTCGGTCACCACCGTCGCCCAGTTGGCCAGGATGGTGCCGATTTCACCGAAGCCGATGGTCAGCGAGCTCGACACCAGCGGGTTCTGTTTGTCGGACGGATCGTAGAAGTGCGACGTCATCACTTTGACGCCGGCTTCCTTGGCGGCCTTCACCTGCGGCTCGATGGTCGAGGGATCGATGCCGGAAATCAGATCGACGATGTCGTACTTGTCGCGGATGGCGAATTCCATGCCCTGGACCCATTGGCTGGGCTGGCCCTGGTTTTCCCATTCCTTGACCTGCAGGCCGATTTCGGCGCCGGCCTTCTTCTCGCGATCGATGATGCCCTTCAGGAACGGATTGGCGCTCGAGTTCGGGATCGACAATTGCTTCTTGCCGTTGGCGCAGGCCTTGGCGTCGAACGCCTCTCCGGGCGCCTTGAACACCGGCTTCTGCGTATATGTCGCCAGCTTTTCCTTGGCCTTGGCCAAGCCGTCAGCGGCTGCATCCGCACGCACCGGCAGATTGCCGGCCGCCACGAGCGACACCGCCAAGAATGAAACCCCCATAAGTTGCTTGATCATTTCTCTCCCCTTCCGCAGCACGCCGACTTCAGGTTATGAATGAATACGCATGCAATGATTGCCCATCCGCAGAAATCGAGTCAATCGCACGCAGTCCGGCAAAGTGCACCCATTATAGGCATCGTTGCGCGATAAAACCGATTGAAGCAGGCTGCGAGTTCGGGCAGCTTTTCATGCGTTCAAACAAACCGCGACGAGCGGCCGGGAATTGAATACGTAGTATTAATCGCTGGGTCGATGCCGGCATGCCGAGACGAATGAAGCGATCGCGCGCTACTTCTTTTGATGTTGCTGCGCTTGCCGGCGTTTCGCAATCTGCGGTTTCGCGCGCCTTCACGCCCGGCTCGAGCATCGCCGAGGATACGCGCGAGCGCGTGCTCGACGCGGCGCGCAAGCTCAATTACGTGCCCAACTCCATCGCCAGCAGCCTGACCACCAAGCGCACCAACATCATCGCGCTGATCCTCGGCAATCTGGCCAATCCATTTTACGTCCAGGCCCTGCACGAGTTCAGCGTCAAGCTGCAGGCGCGCGGCCGGCAGGTTTTGATCTTCACCGTCGACCCGGGCGCCGAAAGCGACGATGCGATCATGCACGCGCTGCAATATCAGATCGACGGCATCATCCTGACGTCGGCGCAGATTTCCACCCGGATGACCACCATCTGTCACGAGCGCGGCATCCCGATCGTGTTGTTCAACCGCTACATTCCGGGCAGCGACGCCTCCGGCGTACGTTGCGACAATGTCGCCGGCGGCAAGTTGATCGGCGAAGCGTTCCTGGCGGCGGGGGCGCGAACGTTTGCCGTGTTTGCCGGCGACCCACGCGGCACCACCAGCCAGGACCGCATTCGCGGCTTCGTCGAGCGGCTGCTCGAGGATGGCGTGAAGCGCGACCAGATCGTGGAAGTCGCCGGCGGCTCCACCTACGACGGCGCCGTCAAAGCCACGCGCGCGCTGTTCGGCGACAAGAACAAGAGCCGGCCGGATGCGCTCTTTGCCGTCAACGACATCATGGCGATGGGCGCGATGGATACGTTGCGCTTCGAATACGGTCTGCGCATTCCCGACGATCTGATGGTGGCCGGTTTCGATGACATCCCGGAAGGCGGACGCGCGGCCTATAACCTGACCACCGTGCGCCAGCCGATCGACCGCATGGTCGAGGAGACGCTGTCGATCCTGCATCTCGACGGCCCGCCGCGCCCGATCGAGCGCGGCATCGATCGCCCGATCCAAGGCGAGATGATCTGGCGCGGGACGGTGCCGCAACCGGCGCGAATGAAAAGAAGCGCCAAGCGCGCGGTCTAGATCCGGACCCACGCTGCGACATGTGCAATCGCTGACGCGAACGCGGGTGCGCTGGTGGAAATGGTCGGAGTTGGGTACGATGCGTCCCCGACCTGACCGGGATCCGGTCATCGCAGCTTTTCGCGGCGATTTTGATGATTCTCAATCCCGAGATCGATATGAGCGTTGTTTACGAACGCGATGTTCATCATCGAACGTATCAGCTTGAGCGAACCAAAAGCGAGTTGAGAGATGACGAAATTATCTGACTTCCCGATCGCGCAGCGCTGGCCGGCGAAATATCCGGAGCGCTTGCAGCTTTATTCGCTGCCGACACCAAATGGCGTCAAGGCGTCGATCATGTTGGAAGAGATCGGGCTGCCTTACGAAGTGCATCTGATCGATTTCGGCAAGGGTGACCAGCGCACACCGGAATTCCTTTCGCTGAACCCGAACGGCAAGATTCCGGCGATCCTGGATCCTGATGGTCCGGGCGGCAAACCGCTGCCGCTGTTCGAGTCCGGCGCGATCCTGCAATATCTCGCCGAGAAGACCGGCAAGCTTCTGCCGCCCGATGCGGCGCGCCGCTACCAGACCATCCAATGGCTGCATTTCCAGATGGGCGGGATCGGACCGATGTTCGGCCAGCTCGGCTTCTTCAACAAATTCGCCGGCCGTGAATATGAGGACAAGCGGCCGCTGCAGCGCTACGTCGCCGAGTCGAAACGTCTGCTCGACGTTTTGGAAACCCATCTTGCCGGCCGGCAGTGGATCATGGATGACGATTACACGATCGCCGACGTCTCGATGCTGGGTTGGGTGCGCAATCTGATCGGCTTCTACGAGGCGCGCGATCTCGTCGCATTCGACAGTCTCAAAGACGTGCCGGCTTGGCTGGAACGGGGCTTGGCGCGGCCGGCCGTGCAGCGCGGATTGAACATTCCGCAAAGGCCGTGAGGCGGAAGAGGCTTTAGCCAGCAGCGGCCGCGCGAGCCATCAGGGAGTCTCGTCATGGCAAGCACCTCCATGTCGGCCTGGCGCGT
The DNA here is from genome assembly GCA_963737755.1 of uncultured Alphaproteobacteria bacterium. Lineage (GTDB taxonomy): Bacteria > Pseudomonadota > Alphaproteobacteria > Rhizobiales > Xanthobacteraceae > BOG-931. The sequence goes on from CAVTTZ010000001.1 coordinate 41,690, forward strand.
CCACAAATTTGGGCCGCCGGAGAGCATGGTGTTGGAAGGCGTTCCGAGGCCAGCTCCGGGTCCGGGCGAGGTTCTGGTGCAGGTTCACGCCGCCGGCGTCGGTCCCTGGGACGCCTGGATAAGGGCAGGCAAGAGCGCGTTGCCGCAGCCGCTTCCTCTGACCTTGGGCTCCGATCTGTCCGGTAATGTCGTGGCGGTTGGGCCGAGCACGTCCGGGATTAGCGTTGGCGACGACGTGTTCGGCGTGACCAATCCGCAGTTTGTCGATGCCTATGCCGAGTATGCAGTGGCAAAGGCGGCGATGCTGGCCAAGAAGCCGCGTTCGCTAACGCATGCCGAAGCGGCGTCCATGCCTGTTGTCGCGGTTACGGCCTGGCAGGCTCTGTTCGATCATGCCGGTCTGCAGGCCGGGCAAACCGTTGTCATCCTGGGAGCGGCGGGAAATGTCGGCGGTTACGCGGTTCAGTTCGCGCGCCGCGCCCAATTGAGGACCATTGCGACCGCGGGGCCCGACGATATCGACTACGTTCGCTCGCTTGGTGCAGACAAGGTCGTGAACTATCGGACGGAGAAAATCGAAGACGAAGTCGAACATGCCGATGCGGTTGTCGACCTGATCGGCGGCGAAACCCAAAGCCGCGCGTTCGCGGTCCTTCGCCCAGGCGGGAAGCTGGTGTCGGCCGTTTCCGAGCCGGATCGGGAGCGCGCGAAACGTCATAACGTCAGTGCGTTTTTCTTCTTGGTGGACGTGACCGCCGAACGGCTGCGCCAGATTGCTGACTTGGTCGACGCTGGCGCATTGAAAACCCACGTCGGCGCGGTCCTTCCATTTGCCGATGCGCGTGAGGCTCACCGGATGCTGGATGGGCAAAAACGATCGCCGAAAGGCAAAATCGTTCTCGGCCTCGTGTCAGATCCGGCGCGGGACGGCGCCTAAAACGCGTTCCTGCCGCGCTTCCTCAGCGTGCCGCATTTGCAGCAATCCCCACGCACGCGTCATGGCCGGACTTGTACCGGCCATCCGCACCTTAGTTGGTCCGGCTAACTTCGGACGACGCTCTGGCGCAACTATCGTCGGCGTGATCTTATGCCGGCGCGGGCGAAGAAACTTCGAGACGGTTCTGTGACAGGTGAGCGGGTGCAACGCCGATTGGCTGCCGTGCTGGCGGCTGATGTCGCCGGTTATTCGCGGCTTATGGGCGCCGACGAGGTTGGCACGCTGGCCGCGCTGAAAGCGCACCGCCGCGACGTCATGGATCCCGCGATTGCCGAACACGGCGGCCGCATCGTCAAGACGACGGGCGACGGCGTGCTCGTGGAATTCTCCAGCGCCGTCGACGCCGTGACCTGCGCCATGCTGGTGCAAGGCAAGATGGCCGAGCGCAAGTCAAAGTTCCTCGGTCCGACGATTACGTTCCGGATCGGAATTAATGTCGGCGACATCATCATCGACGCCGACGATATCTTCGGCGACGGCGTCAATGTCGCCGCCCGGGTCGAGAACGAGTCGCGAACCGGGCGGCGTGTGCCTGTCCGGCAGCGCCTTCGAGCAGGTCAGAGGCAAGACCGACTTCACCTTCGACGATCTCGGCGAAAAGTCGCTCAAGAATATCGACGAGGCCGGTGAGGCTTTACGCGGTGCGGCCCAGCGGAGTTGGAGACGCCGCGCAGAGAGAACCCGCGCAAGCCGATGCCGCCGTCAAGGCCAAGCAGCCCTTGCAGCTTCCCGACAAACCTTCGATCGCCGTGTTGCCGTTTCAGAACATGAGCGGCGACCCGGAGCAGGAATATTTCGCCGACGGCATGGTGGAAGATATCATCACCGCATTGTCGCGGATGAAATGGCTGTTCGTGATCGCGCGCAATTCCAGCTTCGCCTACAAGGGCAAGGCCGTCGACATCAGGCAGGTCGGCCGTGAGCTCGGCGTTCGCTATGTGCTCGAGGGCAGCGTTCGCAAGGCCGGCAACCGCGTGCGGATTACCGGCCAGCTGATCGAGGCCGAGCAGCGCCACCATATCTGGGCGGACAAATTCGACAGCGCGCTCGACGACATTTTCGATCTGCAGGACCAGGTCACCACCCAGGTGGTGTCGACGATTTCACCACGGCTGCAGCAGGTCGAGTTGGAGCGCGCCAACCGCAAGCCCACCAACAATCTGACCGCTTACGATTATTATCTGCGCGGCTTTGCCAAGCGGCACAATTCCAACAAAGAGGTCTTTCGTCGAGGCGCCGCCATTGCTCAAAACGGCGATCGAACTCGACGAAGGGTACGCGCAGGCTTATGCGGCGATCGCTTTTTGGTATGTCCTGTTGATCACCTACGGATGGAGCGAAAATCGCGAGCAGGAAGGGGCCGAGGCGGTCTGGTTTGCACGCAAAGCTCTGGAGCTGAATAAGGAAGACCCGTTGGTGCTGGCGCAGGCCGGATACACACTGGCTCATATCGCCGGCGAATTCGAAGACGGCGCCGACTTCCTGGAACGTGCCACGGCGGCAGATCCGAATTTTGCGATGGCCTGGTACCTGCGCGGGTTGGTGAATGTCTTCATGGGACATTACGACGAAGCCATCGGCCAACTTGAACGCAGCTTGCGGCTGAGCCCGTTCGATCCTGTCGCCTTCGCAGCCTATAACGGCCTGGCTTATGCAAATCTGTTTTGCGGGCGGAACGACAAAGCCACCGAATGGGCGGAACTGTCGGCGCGTCACAATCCGAATTATCTCGGAAGCCGCCGCATCCTCATGGCTTGTTATGCGGCTTCGGAAAAAATCGAGGCCGCAAAGGCCGTGTGGGACGTGGCGCGCCGCATGGATCCGACGCAGCGGGTGTCCGACATTCGCAAGCGATATCCTTTGCGCCGCGACGCCGACGTCGCCAAACTTGCCGAATGCTTCCGTCGTGTGGGAATGCCGGATTAGTCGCTGGCGTGCTTCCGGCCGAATGCCGAGATGCGAGCGACGAACCGTGAGCCGATCGGGATAGTCTCCGCATGGCATGGCAATTCATTCGCATCAGCCGGTTCGGTGGTCCCGAGGTCCTGGAACTCGCGGACCAACAAACAATCCCGAAGCCTGGCCCCGGCGAGGTCCGCATCAAGGTGCTGGCGGCCGGCACCGGCTTTACCGACACTTTCATCCGCCGCGGTCGCTACCCGGATTTCAAGGGGCCACTGCCGTTCACGCCGGGCTACGATCTCGTCGGCGTCGTCGAGGAGACCGGGCGAGGGTGTTTCCACAAACCTCGCCGGGCAACTGGTCGCCGATCTCTGCGTGGTCGGGGGCTACACCCAATATGCGATCCGCCCCGCTGACTTTCTCGTGCCGGTCCCCGCTGGCCTCGATCCTGCCGAAGCGGTGTGCATGCCGCTCGCCTATCTCACCGCCTACCAGATGCTCATTCGCTATCGCCGCCTGCCGCGCGGCGCGACGATTCTTGTGATCGGCGCGTCCGGCACGGTCGGTACGGCGTTGCTCGATCTGGCGCGGCATTTCGGCCTGAAAGCGATCGGGACCTGCTCGGCCGGCAACATCGGCGACGGTCGAAAGCTTCGGCGCAACGGCGATCGATTATCGCGCCGGGGACTTTGTCGAAGCTGTACGCCGTCTCGCGCCGGCCGGCGCCGATATGGTTTTTGATGCGATCGGCGGCGCGCATTTTGCGCGGTCATTTGCTTGCCTCGCACCGGGCGGCCTGCTTATCGGCTACGGCGCGCAAACAATGGCGGTTGGCGACGCGAGTTTGGTGTCGGCTGGGATCGGCATGGTCAGGCTGAAACTGTGGAACGCTCTGAGCCGTTTGTACAGCGGCCGTCGCGCCGTATTCTATAGCATCACCGCGCGTCGATCGACACATCTCGACGATTTCAAGATCGACATGGCCGCATTGTTCGACCTGCTGCGCGACCGCGCCATTCATCCGGTCATCATCGACCGCTTGCCGCTCGCGGCTGCGCGCGATGTCCACGTCCGCATCGATGCCGGCGGCTTCGGCGGCAAGATTGTTTTGCTGCCCTGGCCGGCTGCGTGAGCCGCGCTCATTCGCTCGGCCGGGTGTCGTCGCGTGTGCCGCCAGCTTGGTGTTAAGGTCAACACACGTTGCGCTTCCGGCCAACTTCGGTTGAGCCGCGGCTTTAGAATTTCATATTGATCCGGGTCACCGTGCGAAAATTATAGACCGGATAGTCTTTGATCAGCGGCACGCTGATTTCGAGTGACAACGTAACGTCCTTCAGCACGTTGCGCCCCACCATGAAATCCGCCGGCAGAAACAAGCGTCCAGTCTGACCCGGAACCGGATCGCCGTAGTTGATGCGGATTTCCGTATTGGGGTAGAGCGTGAGGAACCAACGGTCCGGCAGATTGATATTCAGCATCGGTGCGAGCTGCAGGTTGCTGACGCTCCGTTTCGATGCATCGCCAGCAAAGCTCACGTCGTAGCGCAGCAATGCCTCGGCGTAGCTGCCGGTGCTCCACTCCGGAAGTGAATAGCGTATACCGGCGACGGGGAGCGTCCGCCATTTACCCCCCGTAATGTCTTCGGCTCCGGTCGGAGCAACAAACCGAAGGCCGGCGCCGGCGGCCCATCGAGAGTCGAACTGCCGTATGAGCGCCGCCTGAATGTCCGCATCGCCTAAGCCGTAAACATATTGCCCTGCAGGATTGTCGGCGGTTAGAGGATTTCTCATGACAAAGGGCAAATCGCCACGCAGGGCCATGCTCCATTGGGGCGCCAAGGCCAGGACACCGTCTGCCCGCAGGATGGTCATGTCGGTCGTTACAGTGCGTAGAGTGCCAGGCACGCTGCCGTTTGCCGGTGCGGATTGGTAGAGATTGCGGATCTGGAACAGATTTTCAGGTCGCGTGAAATCTTGCCCATTGTTGTCGGCCGCGGGCAACGGCGACTGCTGAGCATTGGCAGGTACCGCGATGCCACATCCAATGGCGGCCATCAGGCCGAGGGCCATGCACGAGGGCGCGAAGTGTCGCTCGCACATTGGCCCCATCGTCGCCGTCGTCTCCGAAAAATGATGAACCTTTGAGCCGCAATTTCCGCGTAACGCTATCGTCTCCTTTACTGAGGCGCGCCAATTTTTCGAACTTGTGCCCTGCACAAACGCTCCTTGCGTCGGGCCTCCGACGCTCGGAGGACGGCGCGTAGACGGCCAAGCCGCCAAACGATAGCATAGTGCAAATCGCGAAAGAACGAGGGCGAAATGAAGGTGTCTGCGCAGGCTCTCAGCCGCCGAGCCGTTATCTCTTCCGCAGCCCTTTTATCCGCGCATGCGATGCTTCGCTTCAATCCTGCTTTGGCGCAAGCAGCCGGCAGCCAACTCGCTTCGTGGAATGACGGACCTGCGAGGCAGGCAGTCATCGATTTCGTACGCGCCACGACAGACGAAACGAGCAAGACATTTGTGCCGGCCGGGGAACGCGTTGCGACCTTCGATCAAGACGGTACGTTGTGGGTCGAGCATCCGATGTACACGTTCATGACGTACTGCTTCGAGCGCATACCGATGCTCGTGAAAGAGAAACCCGGTCTGAAAGAGGTTGAACCCTTCAAGACCGTGCTTTCCGGAAATCGCGAAAATATAGAACGACTGTCGGTTCCGGACCTCGAGAAAATCCTGTCGTCAACGCTCACCGGCATGACGGTCGGCGAATTTAAAATCGAGGTGACAAAATGGCTTGAGACCGCCCGGCATCCGCGTTGGAACAGGCCCTATACGGATCTGTTCTATCAGCCGATGTTGGAGGTTATCCAGCTTCTGCGCGCGAACGGCTACAGAACATATCTTGTCACGGGAGGCGGCCAGGATTTCGCGCGCATGGGGTCCGAGACAATGTACGGCATCCCGCCCGAGCACGTCGTTGGCACGGCATCCAGCACAAAATTTGAATACGACAAAGACGGAAGGCCGACACTCTTCAAAGAGCCGAAGCTGATGCTGTTCGACGATTTTGGCGGAAAGGCCGAAGGCATACACCTGATGATCGGCCGCCGGCCGTACGCAGCGTTCGGCAATTCTACCGGCGACCAACAGATGCTCGAATACACCGGCGCCGGCGACGGCAAGCGGCTTATGATGTTGGTGCTGCACGACGATGCGAAGCGCGAATATGCGTACGGTCCGGCGTTGGGCCTCCCGGACACGAAAGTCGGCACTTTCACGCAGGCGCTTTATGATGAAGCCAAGAATGCCGGCTGGCCCGTCATCAGCATGAAGAATGACTGGAAGCGGATATTTGCTTTTGATTGAGCGGCGTGCTGTGGCCTGGCTGCGCCGGGCAGGTGCATACGCAGGTGCATACGATGCGAAGTTGCCTTTGTTGGGAGCAACGTATGAGAAGCTTTTCCGTTCTAGCCGTTTTAGCCTGCGCCGCTGTATCCGCACACGCGCAATCTGATGATCTGAAACGCCGCAGCATGGAGCGCCGCGCCGTGGAGGCCGTCATTTGGGCCATGCCTGCGGTGAATACGGACCTCATGCTCCAGGCCATGCTGAGCACGACCGCGGCTAAACCCAACGATATCTTGTTCTGGTCGCGTCCGGCGAATTGGCAGAACCAGACACTGACGCCCAACCCAGATTCGATCTACTTCATGTCCTTCTGGAACGTGAAGGAGGGGCCCGTGGTGCTCGACATCCCGTCTGCGGATGACGGGTCGCTCGCGGGTAATATCGTCAACGTTTGGCAGATGCCGTTAGAAGATGCCGGCCCTGAAGGCGCCGACAAGGGTAACGGCGGAAAATATGTGATCGTGCCGCCTGGCTACACGGGAATGACCCCGAAGGGGGCGTTTGTTCTTCAATCGGACACTTACACCGGATTTGCGCTTCTCCGCTCCAATCTTGCGAGCCACAGCGACGCGGATGTCGCAAAGTCCGTCAGTTACGGCAAGCGCATCAGGATTTATCGCCTTGGCGCTCCTGATACGACGAATTTCGTCGACGCCTACGGCAAACTGTTTGATTCCACGATCAAGTATGATGCCAGCTTCTTCCGCAACCTCGATCACATTGTTCAGAGCGAGCCTTGGCTACAACGCGATCGGGCGATGATCGACCAGCTTCGTTCCCTCGGCATCGAGAAGGGCAAGCCGTTCAGTCCCGACCAGAATACGCAAGACGTGCTCAATGTTGCTGCCGCAGAGGCGCACGCGCTGTTATCGCAGGAATACGATGCAGGATTTGCGGTTATGAATCCCGGCATTCGATGGTTTCCGGCCGCACAGGCGGAGGTCGTTAAGGCCGTACAGGGCGGCTACGCCAACATTGACGAATATCCAGTCGATGCTCGCGGCGTCACCTACACGCTTGGATTTACCGGCATCAAACGGATCGGCACCGCCCAATTCTACCTGATGGTGAATAAGGACAAAGACGGCGATGCCTTCGACGGCAGCCGCACGTACCGGCTCACTGTGCCTCCCAACGCGCCGGTCAAGCGATATTGGTCGGTGACGGTTTATGATCGCGAGACGCACGCCCTGATCAAAAATATGCCGCATGCCAGTATCGCGTCGATCAGTTCCGATGTGCAGAAGAACCCCGACGGTTCGACCGACGTCTATTTCGGGCCGAAGCCGGCCGCCGGCCTGGAGTCAAATTGGGTGCCGACCGATCCAATCGGAAAATTCGAATTGCTGTTCCGGCTGTACGGGCCCTGAGAAGCCGTTATTCGAAAAGAGCTGGAAATTGCCTGATGTCGAGAAAGTGATGGCGCAGTAGACCAAATGGAGAAAGCAATGAAGCGCATCGCTCTCGCGGCCTCGTTGTTGCTTTTGGCCACGGTCGCGCAGGCCGAGGATTATAGATTCGACCTCGGGTATCCGACGGCCGAGACGACGCAGCGTGCTCGCGACGATGCCGACATGCAGCGCGCAATCATCGCCTATCGTTTCTGGTATCCCACTGTTTCGGTTGAGGGCATTTTCAACGGCAATCGTGAAATCGGCATCAAAGACGGCGAGGCGATGGGCGTTGCCGCCACAGGTCCTCGTCAAGTGGGTTTCACGCTCAATTCCGATACCCCTTACGGTTCGGCTACACTTGATCTGTCAAGCGGGCCGGTCGTGATCGAATTGCCCTCCGGCGCATTCATAGGCTTGGTCAACGATCACAATCAGAGTTGGGTTCAAGACCTCGGCTTGCCCGGGCCCGACGCCGGCAGGGGCGGAAAGCACCTCGTTCTGCCGCCGGGCTACAAAGGTCCGATACCGAACGGCTATTATGTGGGCCGCTCGAATTCCTACAAAAATCTTCTCGCGGTACGGGCGCTTCCCGTCGGCGGAGACGCCAAAAAGGCATTGGCTGCTTTGCATAGCATCAAAGTCTATCCATTGGCTTCGGGGTCGACACCCCGGCCTATTGCCGTCATCGATACGTCAGAGAAGAAGATGGACAACTCGTCTCTCCGCTGGGAGGACAACATTAAATTCTGGGAAGTGCTCCACAAGATCGTCAACGAAGAACCGCTCGTTCCGGCTTATCTGCCGATGTATGGCCTCCTTGCTGAACTCGGTATCGAGAAAGGCAAACCGTTCGACCCAGACCCACGGATGAAAGCGATTCTTGATCGTGCCGCGAAGGTCGGCCGCGATCAGATGCTGGTGTCGGCCTTCGACAGCAATCGACCTGATCGCCTGAATTGGCCGGATCGCAAATGGGAATGGGTTGGCCTCGTGCCGAACACGGCGCAATTTGAAACGCCAGGCGGCGTGGATCTTGAAGCCCGCGACCGATGGTTCGCGCAAGCCATTGTCGTCTCGCCAGCAATGTTCAATCGCAAAGCAGGCGCGGGCTCGCTCTATTGGCTCGGCGCGCGCGATAACACCGGCGCTTTTCTCGATGGCGGCAAGGCCTACAAGCTGTCGATCCCGCTGCCGGTCCCAGGCAAACTGTTTTGGTCGGTCACCGTCTACGATACGGCGACTTGCTCGCAGGTACAGACGGATCAGGACAAGGCAGCGCTACGCTCTTTGTTCGAACTGAAGGACGTGAAAGGCACTGCAGCCGTTGACCTTTACTTCGGTCCTTCCGCGCCTGCGGGACAAGAGGGGCGATGGATCAAGACCACGCCGGGCAGGGGCTGGTTTGCTTACATGCGTATCTATGGTCCGGAAACGGCTGCATTTGACAAAAGCTGGAAGCCCGGCGACTTCGAGGAAGTGAAGTAATCGGCGTTATGGAGGCACGTGCGCACGATAACGGACTCACCAATCTCACGTCGCCTTGCAGTCAACTGTCGGCGCAAAGCCGATCGGCGGCGCCGCCGCAATGAGGAGGTCGATAGATTAACAGCGTCGCGTCGCAAGCGCGAGTGATAACAAAAACTCGATCGGTTGCATCAGCAGGGAGCGAAACATGTCGAAACACAATCGTGTAGACGCATCGAAGCCACCAGAGCAGACCGTAAATCGACGCAATATCCTACTCGGCGGCACGACGCTGGCGGCCGCATCGGCGATCACGGCGACGACATCTATTCGGGTGACGCAGGCGGAACAGTCAAGTCAGCCTGCAGCATCCGGCGGCGGTCGGAAGCCGAACATCCTCGTCATTTGGGGCGACGATATCGGCATTACCAATCTCAGCACGTACTCCCAAGGCCTCATGGGTTACGAAACGCCGAACATCGATCGCATTGCTCGTGAAGGCATAAAATTCCTGCACTATTACGGAGAGCAGTCATGCACAGCCGGCCGGGCCGCGTTCCTCACCGGTCAGCACGGCATTCGTACGGGACTGACCAAAGTGGGCTTCCCCGGCGCTCCGATGGGCATGAGTCAGTTGGATCCTTCCGTTGGCGGCTTGCTCAAGAACCTCGGCTACGCCACTGGCCAGTTCGGTAAGAATCACGTCGGGGATCGAAATGAGTTGCTGCCCACGGTGAACGGCTTCGACGAATTCTTCGGCAATCTTTATCACCTCAATGCCGAGGAAGAGCCGGAACTGCCCGACTATCCGAAGGACCCGGCCTATCGGGCGAAGTTCGGTCCGCGCGGCGTTCTGAAATGCAAGGCAACCGACCGCGACGATCCCACGGTCGATCCGCGTTTCGGCAAGATCGGCAAACAGACGATCGAAGACACCGGTGCGCTCACCAAGAAGCGCATGGAAACGATCGACGACGAGACCTCGACGGCCGCGATCGATTACATGAGGCGGCAACACACGGCGGGCCAGCCGTTTTTCGTCTGGTTCAACTCGACGCGCATGCATCTGCGCACGCACGTTCGTGCCGAACACCGCGGCCGCTACCAGCACGGCGACAGCGAGTATATCGATGGCATGGAGGAGCATGACGACACCGTCGGCGCACTGTTGAAGGCGCTGGACGACATGGGCATCGCGAACGACACCATCGTCGTCTATTCAAGCGACAATGGGCCACACATGAACACGTGGCCCGACGCCGCCATGACCTGGTTCCGATCTGAGAAAAACACCAACTGGGAAGGCGCCTTCCGCGTGCCCTGTTTGGTCCGTTGGCCCGGCATGATCAAGCCAGGGACTGTCACCAACGAACTTATGAGTCACAACGACTGGATCCCCACTCTCTGCTCCGTCGCCGGTGAGCCGGACATCGTCGGCAAGCTCAAGGCGGGCTATACGGCGAATGGCATCAACTACAAGGTTCACCTCGACGGCAACGATCAATCGGAATTCCTGCGCAAAGTCAGCGGGAGTGCGGCAAACAATAACGGGACGAAAAGCGCCCGTGATCGGTTCTTCTACTCCGACGATGACGGGCTTCTCGTGGCTTACAGGCACGGCGATTACAAATACGTGTTCTCCGAGCAGCGCATGCAAGGCACGATGGGGCTTTGGGCCGAGCCTTTTACGACGCTTCGACTACAGAAAATATTCAACCTCATGCAAGATCCGTTCGAGCGCGCCGACATCACGTCCAATACCTTCTGGGACTGGCAGCTCGATCACGTCCAAACCATGTACGGCGTGATGGATGAGGTCTTCGAGTTCGTGTCGACGTTCAAGGAGTTTCCGCCGCGCTCGTTCCCGCCGAGCTTCAATCCTGCGAACATCATGGAAAAAACGACGGATACCATGAAGCAGAAGAAGGCACTGACGGAGGGATTGGATCTCGATCGGATTCGCTCCGGATTGAATCGCATGATTGACAAGCAGCTGCAGGATCGCGGTCTGAAGTGATCGATGCAGCGTCAAGGCGCGCTTCGGGCCGGTTGGAAGATGCCGATGCCCGAAGCGGATCAGCGGACGATCGCCAATTTGTGAGTTGTTATTTGTTGCAGTAACCCTCGCTCTCGCGGGGGTGCTGAGACTGACAACATGCAGGAGTTTGCCATGAAGCCGATTATCTTAGCCGCGGTCGCCGCCGTCAGCTTGTTGATAGTGGGCGCGCCGGCGCGCTCCGAAGTGACGGAGCAGGAAGCGCATGCCATCGGCGTGGATGCTTATCTCTATTTCTACCCGCTCGTGACGATGGATATCACGCGGCTGCAATCCACGAACATCGAGCCGGGCAAGGAGTTCGGCAAAGGACCGATGAATATGTTTACGAACGTGCCGGCGTATCCGGCCGGTGACTTCAAAGGTGTCGTCCGCGTGAATTTCGATACCCTCTATTCCATCGCGTGGCTCGACATGACGGCGGAACCGATGGTCGTATCGGCGCCGAACACGGATGGCCGCTACTATCTGTTGCCGATGTTGGATATGTGGAGCGACGTGTTCGCGTCGCCAGGATGGCGCACCACCGGCACGAAAGCGGGGAGTTTTTTGGTCACGCCGCCCGGCTGGAATGGCGCGGTCCCCCAGGGGTTGACCCGGATCGACGCACCGACGCCTTACGTTTGGATCATTGGACGAACGCGGACAGACGGTCCGGCCGACTACGACGCCGTTCACAAGATACAGGCCGGCTACCAAGTCACGCCGCTTTCGCACTGGGGAAAGCCCGCTCAGCACGCCGCCGCGAAGATCGATCCGAGCATCGACATGAAGACTCCGCCGAAGACACAGGTGGACACGATGCCGGCCGGAAAATTCTTCGCCTATGCGGCGGAGCTTCTCAAAGTCAATCCGCCGCACATCACCGACCAGCCGATGATCGCGCAGTTGAAAAAGATCGGCATCGAGCCGGGCAAGAATTTTGATCTTGACCAGGCGGATCCGGCCGTTCGCAAAGCGCTGTCAACCGTCGCGGAGGACGCGCAGCATCTGATGGCATGGAAGGTTCCGACGCTGGCGCGGGTCGTCAGCGGCTGGTCGATGAACACGGATACGATGGGCGTGTACGGCAACTACTATTTGAAGCGCGCCATGGTTGCCCAGCTTGGGCTTGGCGCGAACCTGCCCGAGGATGCCATCTATCCCCTGAACCTGGCCGATGCATCCGGCCGGCCCCTCGACGGGGCCAGCAAATATTTGATCCACTTCGAGAAGGCCGATGTGCCGCCGGTCGATGCCTTCTGGTCGATCACGCTTTACGATTCCGACGGCTTCCAGGTGGAGAATACTCTCCATCGGTTTGCGCTGAGCAGTTGGATGCCGTTCAAGACCAACGCGGACGGATCACTCGACCTTTATTTCCAGAACGAAACGCCTGGTGCGGACAAGGAGGCGAACTGGCTTCCAGCGCCCAAGGGCCCGTTCAATCTGACAATGCGGATGTACGCGCCGAAGTCGCAAGCGCTGACAGGCAAATGGAATCCGCCGCCGGTCGCGCGCGTGCAGACGCTCTCGCCGCTCGGCGGCCAGTAACCCGCGTCGTTCAGGCTGTTACGCCGCGGCTTCCTCGATCGAACGACGGATCACGGTTTGCACGTCGGCGTTCGACAGGAAAAGATCGTGATTGATGATGCCCCAGCCGGTATCGGAGGCGTCGACCACGCGCACGCCGAGCCGTTCGATGGCGGCCTTTTCGGCGGCGCCGACCCGCGTCATGCCGCCGGCAATCCGTCCCGATAGCGCCAACGCGCGATCATTGGTGGAGGCGATGACGGTGATCTTGCCGGCGAGCGGACCGATGCGCTTGGTCGCTGACGAGAACACATCCATGTCGATATCGGGCGAGGCAAACACCACGGCGCCGACGCGGCCTCTGACGGTGTCGCCATAGTGACCGTAAAGCTGGCGCAGGCCTTCGAGCGTCAGCATCGTCCCCATGCTGTGCGCCACAATGTGGACACGCGCGCTGCCGGGCGTCGACACGATGGCGGACAGCACGCGCTCGAAATCGTCGCGTGAGAACATCGCGCTTTCGCGGTCATAGGCATAGTCGAGCAGTCCCGCCTTGGACGGCCAGCTGAACAGCATCGTGCGGCCGCGGAACTTGACCGCGTCCGAAAGACGGGCCGCATCAAGCGCCGCCGCCTCGAATGTCTGATTGAAGCCATGCACGTAAATCAGAGTGTCGCCGCCGCTGCCTTGCCCGACCAGATCGGCAATGCTCTCTGAGGCCGGCTGAACGCTGTCGAGACGCCAATCGACCAGCCCGACACCGGCGAGAGAGAAACGGCTGTCATCCGGCGGAACGAGTTTCGCGCGCATGATCGACATCGTCGACGCCCGCTCCGGCCCGAACCAGGGTTTCGCGCGGGCGCCATTCACGGGTTTGCGCGTGGTGGCAATGAGCAATGTCGGGTCGACCGCGAGCGCCGACGCATCCATGTGCGTGCCGGCTGCCTCCACGCTTGCGCATCCGCCAAGCGCGAGCAGGCTCGCGGCAGGCACAAGGCCGCCGAGAAAATTGCGGCGCGACACATTCATGCGATGCTGCTGCAGCTCTCGGACGATCACGCTAAACCTTTTCGACAGCTGCCCACGCCAGCTCCCCACCCACAGTGTTCTGAATCATAATGGCGGCGAGATATTGGCGACATCGTTGGCCACGGCGGTGGCACGCAACGGTGCATCACGAACATTAAAAAAGTTTTTGCGGCCGCGCACCGCCATGCCGTTTCATTTTGGGTTTGGCAAACGACATTGGCGACCATTTGGGCTGCGGCGTGCATGGCAATCGCACCACGCGGTTCGGTAGTTCCGTGGTCCCGAACCTGATGGAACTCGGACGATCCCCCGCGTCATGCCCGTCGTCGGGATGCGCAAGAGTTCAACAACGGCGCCAGTTGCAAATTGCTGATGCAAGAGCGCCAGGCCGTGCGATTTGGAGCAGATAGTGTGAGGCGCGGATCTCGCCCGATCGCGTTACCGCGGCGACGGCAGCAATCGACCGGAATGTCAACTCACCCAAGAGTGTTGGTTTGACTGGACGATGTCACCGGATGATCCGCTGAACCTTCCTCTGCGGACGAGCCTTCTTGCCGCCGGATTTTGTCTTTGCTGCCGGCCGGATGGACAACACGGCGTCGACCAAGTCGCTCTGTGTCAAGCCGCCGTACATAAATGGCTTCAGCCGATCATTCATGCGCAGCAGCGCGAAACCATAGGTCGTCGACATGATCGCAATGGCTGTCGCCTTGATGGTGCGGTCATCGGGTTGATCGAGCGTCGCGGCCACGAGACTTTCAAAGACGACATACGCTTCGCCGGCGCTCTTAATGAGCGCGGGATCCGGCGGGGCGGTGGTGCGGCCCAACAGGTCGGACACGAACATCAACCGAAACAATTGCGGCCGCTCGGCTGCGAAGCCTAGGTAGCCTCGGCCGGCGGCCGTGAGTCGAGCCTGCGGGGTCTTTTGGTCGGCGGTCGCATTGTAGATCGCCGTCAGGTGGTCAAAGCCGTCAGCCGCGACGGCAGCGAGCAGCGCTCGCCGATCTTCGAAATGCCGATAGGGCGCGGCCCGCGACACCCCGAGCGACTCGGCAAGCTCGCGCAGCGACAAAGTCTCGTAGCCGCTGTGTTCAATCGCAGCCGTGGCCGCTTCGACCAGCGCCGTGCGGAGGTCGGGATGATGGTAGCGCGATTCGGCTTTCATAGCCTGGAATGTTGACACAGCTTACATCGCGTGTCAGTCATGTGAGCGCCGTCAACATCGGAGCGCTGCGATGACGTTCGCGATTGCTGCATTCATGGTCGTGATGCTGGGCGCGATGCCGGCTGTTGCGGCTGGGTTTGAGCGCATCACGGTGCCGGATCCTGCGGGCGCGGCGCTCGAGGTCGGCGTTTGGTATCCGAGCGAAGCCCCGACGGCACCGCAGCGGCTCGGACTGTTCGAACAAACCGTCGCGGATCGTGGGGCCGTCGCGGGCCGCGATTTGCCGCTGGTCGTGATGTCGCACGGCAGCGGCGGCTCGTTCGAAGGCCATTACGACACGGCGTTGGCGCTGGCCGAAGCGGGTTTTGTGGTCGCTGCCGTCACGCATACAGGCGACAATTATCGCGATCAGAGTCAGTTCGCGCGCCTCGACAATCGCCCGCGTCATATCAAACTGGTGATCGACTACATGCTGGGGTCGTGGGCGCAGCACGCGGCGCTCGATCCCGGGCGCGTCGGGATGTTCGGATTTTCGGCCGGCGGCTTTACCACGCTCGTGGCGATCGGCGGGACGCCGGACATGCGCACCGTCGCGCCTTATTGCGCCGCCCATCCGGACGAGTGGGCGTGCCGCATGCTGAGGGACCACAAGTTCGATTTATCAGCTGATCGCTCCGGGGCCGAAACGAACTGGGTGCACGATCCCCGTATCGTTGCCGCGGTGATCGCGTCGCCGGCCGTTGGGTACGCGTTTTCGGCCGAGTCGCTGGCCGGCGTTAAAATCCCGATTCAACTGTGGCGCGGCGACAAGGATGAGATTCTTCCACACCCCAATTACGCCCAAGCGGTCTATGACCGGCTACCGGTGAAACCGGACTATCATGTCGTTTCAAACGCCGGCCACTTTGCGTTCCTGGCGCCGTGCTCGCCGGCTCTGGCCGCCACCGTGCCGGAGATCTGCCGTGATCCGGAGGGGTTTGATCGCGCGGCTTTCCATCGCGAATTCAATCCCGCCGTGGTGGCTTTCTTCAAGGCCAACCTGCCGGCACGCGGGAAACCGTAACGCGGTGCTGAACGAGCGATCGATTATCAGGGTCAAACGTCTACGGTCTCATGGCCAAAGCTGCCATGAGCAACGTTCGGTCCAACACGCGCACCTGACTTGTGGTCGCGCCCTCAAAGGCCGAAGCGGCTATTCCGCCGCTTCGCGGACCGGCGGCTGATAGCCGAAATTGAACGGCTCGGGCGCGCCGCGCTCGTCTCGCATCGCCTTGCGGCGTTTTTTGGTGGCCTCGACGTCCACGGCGCGGTCTTTGGTCAGCACGCACGCCGTAGTCCGATTCGGCCTTTTCGGCCGAGACCAGATCGTAGCGCACGTCGCGCGCCACTTTCTCGGCGTCGCGATCGAGCGGATCGCCCCAGCCGCCGGAGCCGGCGGTCTTGAAGACGATGCGATCGCCGGCTTTCACGGCGAGATTGTCGATCTTCGAAGGAATGCGCTCGCGCGTCTCGCTGCCCGCCTTGATGACCCACTTGCTCGAGGTGCCGCCGAACTGGCCGCCGTTGATGCCCCACGGCGGCACCACTTCGCGGTCGTCATGGATCGAGACCTTGCCGGCCTCGAGCATGTGATAGACCTTCTCGATGCCGGCGCCGCCGCGATGCAGTCCGGCGCCGCCTGAATCCTTGATCGGCCGATAGCTCTCCACCAGCACCGGATAATAGTTCTCGATGTATTCGATCGGCGTGGCGCTGAACAGCGGCCACCAGGCGTGGCCGTCGAGGCCGTCGCCGCGCGGCCGGCCGGGCACGCCGCCGAACAGCAATTCCATAAGCTGGAAGTATTTGTTGTCCTTGGTCGTGCCCGGTGAAGATGAAGTGCGGGCTGGTGCCGTAGCCGGCCGCCATCGACAGATGCGGCGCGCGCTGGCCGAGCGCGCCGGCCTGGCAATCGAAGAAACGGGTATGGGTGTTGAGCCGGTTCGACAGCGCCGCCGGAAAGCGCGGATTGAGCAGCAGCCTTCGGGCAGAACGATCTCGAACAGATCGTAAAAGCCTTCGTTGAACAGCACCGACGGATCGAACGCCATGATCATGTAGACGCCGAAGAACAGCTTGCAGAGCCCTTCGTGGATGTGAAAGTTGATCGGTCCTTCGGCCTGCGGATCGGTTCCGGTCCAGTCGAAGACGGCGATTTCGCCGCGCCGATAGATCGACAGCGTCATCTTGAACGGGCCGTTGCCGCAGCCCGTCGTCGTCCACATAGTCGGTGAAGCTGACCGGCTCTTCGGGGATATATTTCTGGATCAGCACCTTCATGGCTTCGCGGGTGCGGTCGAGCAGCATGTCGCAGGCCGACATGTAGGTCTCGCGGCCGAAGCGGTCGCACAATTCGCGCACCCGCGTCGCCGCCGTGCGGCAGCCGGCGATCAGCGCCATCAGGTCGGCGCGGTTCATGTCCGGCGTGCGCGTGTTGTTGAGCATGATGTCGAGCACGCCCTTGTTCAGCATGCCCTTGTCGTAGATGCGCACCGGCGGAATGCGCAGGCCTTCTTCCCAGATGGTGTGGGCATCGCACGGCATCGAGCCCGGCACCTTGCCGCCGACATCGACCATGTGGCCGAAGATCGAGCTGAAGCCGACCAGGACGCTGTCGTGGAAGATCGGCATCATCACGCACCAGTCGTTGTTGTGCGAGATCGAGCCTTTGCAGGCGTAGGGATCGTTCCAGACGAAGATGTCGCCTTCGTTGATGTCGCCCTCGAATTTTTCGACGATGGCCGGGATGTAAGACCCGAATTGGCCGACGACCATTTGGCCGCGTTCGTTGCAGATCATCGGGAATTCGTCGTGCTGCTCGCGGATCACCGGCGATAGCGAGATGCGCACGACGACGCCGTCCATTTCAAAGCGCGCGTTCTTCAGCGCGTTCTCGATGATGTCGAGGGTAATCGGATCGACCTTGACGGACATGGTGCTCAATTCCCTTTTGCGACGGGCCGGATCAGGATGTTGCCGTGCTTGTCGACCTCGGCAATGTGCTTCGGCAGCAGCACGGTGGTCGTGTCGTATTGGCGAATGATCGCCGGGCCCGTGATCTTGGCGCCGACCGCGAGTTTGGCGCGATCGTAGTTCGGCGTATCGACCCAGGCGCCGCCGAAATAGCACGGTCGCGTTTCCATCAGCGCCTTGGCGAGATCGCGCTGGCCCTGTTCGGGCAGCGCCTCCTCGACACTGGGCGTCGCCCCGACCGCGATGACGCGCAACGCCACGAGTTCGACCGGCACGTGGAAGCGGACGCCGTACAGCCGCTCATGCAGCGCATGAAAGCGATCGAGGATTTCATCGAGCGCACCGGATTTTTTGACCAGCTCGGCCGGCACTTCGATGGTGACTTCAAAACCCTGCTGCTCGTAGCGCAGGTCGAGCGAATAGCCGATGCTGCGGTCGCCCTCGGCGACTTCCTGCTCGTCGAGCCAGGTCCTGGCTTTGTCACCGAGCGTTGCGAAGCGCGACCACACATCGCGCGCGTCGAGCCCGACGGTCGAGCGGATGAAGGTTTGCACGAATTCGTTCTTGAACTCGGCTTCGAGAAAGCCGAGCGCCGACAGCACGCCCGGACTCGGCGGCACCAGCACCGGATAGCAGCCGAGCAGTTCGGCGAGCGCGTTGGCATGCAGCGGGCCGGCGCCGCCGAACGCGACGATGCCGAAATCGCGCGGGTCAAGTCCGCGCTGCACGGTGATCACCCGCAGCGCGCCGAGCATCACTTCGTTGGCGATATCGATGATGCCCTTGGCGGCTTCCTCGGTCGAAAGCCCCATCGCCTGCCCGACCTTGGCGATTGCGGCTTTGGCGCCGTCGACATCGAGCGCCATGTCGCCGCCGAGCAGAACCGGCGGCAGATAGCCGAGCACGACGTTGGCGTCGCTGACCGTCGGCTCGGTGCCGCCATGGCCGTAAGCCACCGGGCCCGGGCCGAGCGCCGGCGCTGCGCGGGCCGACGCGCAGCGACTTTGTCAGTTCGGAAACCTCGGCGATCGAACCGCCGCCGGCGCCGACGCTGCGCACGTCGAGCGTCGGCACCTTCGCGGGGAAATAGCCGACCTCGGTCGAGCGCGAGATCGTCGGCTCGCCGTCGAGAATGACCGAAACGTCGGTCGAGGTGCCGCCCATGTCGAACGCGAGCAGTTTCTTGAGCCCGGTGCGGCGCGCGATCATCACCGTCGAGGTGACGCCGCCGGCGGGGCCCGAAAGCACGGTGTGAACCGGGTCGCTCGGACGCGGCCGCTGCACTCATCAGTCCGCCGTCGGAGCGGACGATATGCAGCCGCGCCGTGACCTCTTCGTCTTTCAGACGATCTTCGATGCGCGACAGATAGCGCTTCATGATCGGTCGCACATAATCGTTCATCACCGTGGTGATGGCGCGGTCGTATTCGCGAAATTCCGGCAGGATGTCGGAGGACAGCGACACCGGAATATCGGGGAAGCGCTTGGTGACGATGTCGCGCAGTTGCTGCTCGTGATCCGGATTGGCGTAGGCGTGCATCAACGAAATGGTGAGCGCCTCGATGCCTGACGAACAAAGATTGTCGATCAGCGTGGTCGCCTTGGCGACGTCGAGCGGACGCACCACTTCGCCGCGCGCGTTGATGCGCTCCGGAATGCCGCGCGTGTCGGCGAGCGACGCCAGCGGTTCGGGCTTGTCCATGACGATCCAGCCGAACAGCGGGCCGGGCGTCCAGGCCTTGGCGAGGTGCAGGGTGTACTCGAACCCTTCGGAGACCAGCAGGCCGACGCGGGCGCCTTTGCCTTCGAGCACCGCATTGGTGGCTACCGTGGTGCCATGCAGGATCAGCGCGATATCCGAAGGCGCGACACCGGCTTTTTCACATATCAGCTTTACGCCAGCCGCAACGCCGATCGATTGATCCTGCGGTGTCGACGGTGTCTTCGCCTGATACGTTCGCTGCGTGCGCTCATCATGGAGCAGCAGGTCCGTGAATGTGCCGCCCACGTCGACGCCGAGCCGCATGCGTGTACCCTCCCGATAAACAAAACCACAGAGCGAGCTTTATCGCCCGTATTGAATACGCATGCAAACTAGCATAGTTTGCTTGCTGCAACAGGCGCAAGCGCAAAATTCCGATCCGGCGTGAGGGGCGCGCGCCCCGGCGTTGCGATCAAAAATACTTGCCGTCAGACGTGTTGCAACAGGAAGGACACGGCGCGATCCATGGGCGGGCAAACACTTTACGACAAGATCTGGGATCAGCATGTCGTCAAGACCTACGACGATGGAGATGCGCTGATCTACATCGATCGTCATCTGGTTCAGGAAGTTTCCAGTCCGCAGGCGTTCGCCGGCTTGATCGCTGAAAACCGCGCGGTGCGGCGGCCGGATGCGCATGTTGCCGTCGCCGACCACGCAGTGCCGACGCGCTTTCGCACCAATCCGCTGCCCGATGGTCTCGCCGCCCGCCAAGTCTCGCGCCTCACGCGAGAACGCGGAGCGCTTTGCCATTCCATACATCCCGATGGACGACGATCGGCACGGCATTGTTCACGTCATCGGGCCGGAGCTTGGCTTCACGCTGCCGGGTGCGACGCTGGTGTGCGGCGACAGCCACACCTGCACGCACGGCGCCTTCGGCGCGATGGCGTTCGGGATCGGCTCGAGTGAATGCGAATGCATTTTCGCCACGCAGACGCTGCGCCAGCGCAAGCAAAAGCGCATGCGCGTCGTGCTCGGCGGCGAATTGCATGCCGGCGTGTCGGTGAAGGATATCATCCTCGCACTCATCGCCCAGATCGGCGTTTCGGGCGGCGTCGGCTATGCGCTCGAATATGCCGGTCCTGCCATCGCGGCGCTGTCGATGGAAGCGCGCATGACCCTGTGCAACATGTCGATCGAGGCCGGTAGCCGCGTCGGCATGGTGGCGCCGGATGAAACGACATTTGCGTATCTCAAAGGCCGCCCGCTCGCGCCGAACGCCGCGCAATGGGACGCGGCGGTGATGCATTGGCGCTCGCTGCGCAGCGACGACGATGCGGTTTTCGATCGTGAGGTCAACTTGGACGTCTCCGCTCTCGCGCCCCGGGTGTCATGGGGCACGACCCCGGAAGAAAATTTGCCGATCACCGCGACGGTGCCGGACCCCACGGTCGAGGCCGACCCGCAGCGCCGCGAGCGCATGCGGCGCAGCCTCAGCTACATGGGGCTCACGCCCGGCGTGAAGCTCAGCGACATCGCCATCGATCGCGTGTTCATCGGATCGTGCACCAACAGCCGCATCGAGGATTTGCGCATTGCGGCTGCGATCGCGGCGGGCCGCAACGTAGCCGACAATGTCGCGGCGATCGTGGTCCCGGGCTCTGCCAGCGTGCGCCTTCAGGCCGAGGCCGAAGGCCTTGATCGCATCTTCCAGACCGCGGGGTTTGAGTGGCGAGAGGCCGGCTGCTCGATGTGCGTCGCCATGAACGACGACCGGTTGAATTCCGGCGAGCGCTGCGCTTCCACATCGAACCGAAATTTCGAGGGCCGTCAGGGGCAGGGCGGACGCACGCATCTGATGAGTCCGGCGATGGCGGCGGCGGCCGCGATCACCGGACGCCTTACCGACGTGCGAACGCTGGGGTCGTGATCCGCTCATGAAAAGCTTTGTTTCGCTGACCAGCATTGCCGCGCCGTTTCCCGAAGCCGACGTCGACACCGATGTGATCTTCCCGGCGCGCTTTCTGCTGCTGCTCGATCGCGCCGGTCTCGGCCGCCATCTGTTCCACGAGCGCCGCGCGCAGGCTCCCGTCAACGAGCCTTTCGTGCTTTCGCGGGCGCCGTTCAACAAAGCCGAAATCCTGGTGGCGGGCCGCAATTTCGGCTGCGGCTCAAGCCGCGAGCAGGCCGTATGGGCGCTGGCCGACTTCGGCATCCGTTGCGTCATCGCGCCGAGCTTCGGCGAAATTTTTCACAACAATTGCTTCCGCAACGGGACGCTGCCGATCACGCTGCCCGATGCCGAACACGCGGAGGTGATGGCGGCGGCTGCTTCCGGCTCGCCGCTGACCGTCGATCTGGAAGCGCAAGTGATCAGATTGCCGGACGGGCGCGCGATCGCGTTTCAGATCAATCCGCACCGGCGGCAGGCGCTGCTGCTCGGCCTCGATCAGATCGGCGCCATATTGGCCGACGATGCCGCGGACATCGAAGCTTTCGAGAGCCGGCAGAAGTCGGCGGCACCATGGCTGCATCTCGATCGCGATAAGCTCTCATTTTTCGATTATCTCGCCAACAAGGACAAACCATGAAGCGCAGCCTGAAGTCGGCCGTCGACGCCGGAGAGTTCATCCTCGCGCCGGGGCTGCACGACATGATTGCCGCCGTGGTCTCCAACAAGATCGGCTTCGATTTTGTCTATGCGTCGGGCTATTGGATGACCGCATCGGCGCACGGGTTGCCGGATGCCGGCATCGCCACTTACACCGAGATGCTCGGCCGGGTGGCGACACTGGTGCGCACCGTCAACGCCGGCGTGATCGCCGACGCCGATACCGGTTACGGCGGCCTGCTCAACGTTCATCACACCGTGCGTGGCTACGAGGAGGCCGGTGTGCTGGGGATTCAGATGGAAGATCAGGAATTCCCGAAGAAATGCGGCCACACGCCGTTCAAGCGCGTCGTGCCGATGCGCGACATGGTCGACAAGGTGAAGGTCGCGTGCGCGGCGCGGCGCAGCCCCGAAACCCTGATCATCGCCCGCACCGACGCGCGTCAGACCGACGGCTTCGAGGGCGCGTTGAAGCGCGGCGAGGCTTATGGCGAAGCCGGCGCCGACATCGTCTTCATCGAGGCGCTGGAAAGCGAAGAGGAAATGCGCCAAGCCTGCGCGCGGATCAAAAAGCCGATGATGGCGAACATGGCCGACGGCGGCAAAACGCCGATCCGCTCCAAAGCCGAACTCGCGGCGATGGGTTATCAGGTCGCGATCTTTCCGGCCACCACCGGTCTTGCCGCCGCGCACGCTGCCGAAGTGGCGCTCGCGGCGCTTAAGGAAACCGGCACGTCGGTTTCGCCGACGGCGCCGTTGTTCTCGTTCAGCGAGTTCAATTCGCTGATCGGCTTCGAGGATGTTTGGGCATTCGAGCGGAAATGGGCGCGCAACGACGCCTGAGTGCCGCCGGCACGGAAGGCCGGTGAAATTAGTTTCGATCTGTTGCCCATACCCATCTTTTGAGCACAGACGCTTCTGATTTCCGCAGGCCAATGTCATACGGCCCTGTTACGCTCCTGGCCGATCCGCAGGTCAGGGAAATCCCGATGGAACAGCCGGCAACCGGGTTCGGCGGCGACGCGCTCCGTGCCGACATACGGCTGCTTGGGCGCGTGCTTGGCGATACCATCCGCGCCCAGCAGGGCGACGCGACCTTCGACGTGGTCGAGACTGTGCGCCGCATGTCGGTCGATTTCCGCCGGCATCACGATGATGATGCGCGCAAGGCGTTCGAGAGCCTGCTCAATGGCCTATCGCGCGAGCAAACGGTCGACGTGGTCAGGGCGTTCAGTTTCTTCTCGCACCTGGCCAACATCGCCGAAGATCAGCACGAGATCACCGCCAGCGGCTCCGCCGACCGGGTGACGGTCGCGGCCGCCTTGGAGCGCGCCAGATCGGCGCGCGTTCCGGCCGAAAAGATCCGGGACATCCTGGCGCGCGCCTTGGTCGCGCCGGTCCTGACCGCGCACCCGACCGAAGTGCGGCGCAAGAGCATCCTCGACCGCGAAATCGAGATCGCGCAGCTCCTTGCCGATCGCAGCCACAAGACCATGAACAATGGCGAGACGGCCGAAAATGACGAGGCCATCCTGCGCGCGGTTCTCACGCTCTGGCACACGAGTTTGCTCCGGCGGCAGCGGCCGACCGTGCTCGATGAGGTCTCAAACGGCCTGTCGTATTACGACCGAACGTTTCTGACCGCGCTTCCGCGTCTCTATGCCGTAGTCGAGGATGAGCTTGCGCGATACGACGAGGCCGCCACGGCCAATCGCGTTCCCACCTTCCTGCGGATCGGAAGCTGGATTGGCGGCGACCGCGACGGCAATCCGTTCGTCACCGCCGACGTTCTTGGTCAGACCGCGTCGCTGCAAAGCCGCAAGGCATTCGAATTCCATCTCGAGCAACTGCATGAGCTTGGCGGCGAGCTGCCGCTGGATCGCAGCCGGATCGAGATCACGCCGGACCTGGAACGGCTGGTGCAACTCTCGCCCGACGATTCACCGCGTCGCGACGCCGAGCCTTATCGCCGCGCCATCGTCGGTATTTACGCCCGGCTTGCCGCCACGGCGCGCGCCGCAGGCCACAAGCTGCGCGCGCGGCAGCCGATCGGCGAGGCGCAGCCTTATCAGGACGCAGATGCGTACGCGGCAGATCTGGACATTCTTCACGACGCCCTGTCGGCGAGCAAATCCGGCCTCATTGCCCGCGGGCGGCTGCGGCACATGCGCTATGCGGTGGCGGTGTTCGGCTTCCATCTGGCAAGCCTCGATCTGCGGCAGAACTCGGAGGCGCACGAAGACACCATTCATGAACTCGCCGAGGCCGGTCTCGGAATCGACTACCGCGCGATGGACGAAAGCCGGCGCCGGGACTTTTTGTTGTCCGAACTGGCGACCGGACGCCCGCTGGCCTCGCGGTTTCTCAGCTATTCGGAGCAATGCCGCGACGAGATGGCGATCTTTCGAACCGCCGCCAAAATCCATCGCGGGCTCGGACCGGCCGCCGTTCCAAACTATGTGATCTCTCACGGCGAGAGTGTCTCGGACATTCTTGAAGTCATGGTGTTGCTGAAAGAGGCCGGCCTGCTGCGCGGCGGGTCGGCGCAGATGGATCTGAACATCGTGCCGCTGTTCGAGACCATCGACGATTTGCGCAACTGCGGACAGATCATGGACGAGCTGTTCGCACTGCCCGCCTACGGGCGCTTTCTCGACAGCCGCGGCCGCGTGCAAGAGGTGATGCTCGGCTATTCGGACAGCAACAAAGACGGCGGCTATCTGACATCGGGCTGGGAGCTTTACAAATCGGAGCTTGCGCTGCTGGTTGCCTGCGAACGTCATGGCGTGACCTTGCGGTTGTTTCACGGCCGCGGCGGCTCGGTCGGTCGTGGGGGCGGTCCCACCTACGAGGCAGTGCTCGCCCAGCCGACCGGTGCGGTTCGGGCCGGCATTCGGGTGACCGAGCAGGGCGAAGTCATCGCCGGCAAGTATTCGCGCCCGGACATCGGCCGGCAGAATCTGGAGGTGCTGGCGGCGGCGGCGCTTGATGCCGCACTGGCGCGCAGCCGACCGGCAACCACCGCCCAAATTCTTTGCCGCCATGGAAGACCTGTCGGCGCACGCCTATCGCGCCTATCGGACGCTGGTCTACGAGACCAAAGGCTTCGATCAATATTTCCGCGAGTCGACCGTCATCGGCGAGATTTCCAAGCTGCACATCGGCAGCAGGCCGGCGTCACGCAAAACCTCCGGAAAGATCGAAGACTTGCGCGCGATCCCGTGGGTCTTCTCCTGGGCGCAATGCCGGCTGATGCTGCCGGCCTGGTACGGCTTCGGCTCCGCGGTGAACGGCTGGCTCGAAGACAATGCCAGCCTGGGCCTGCCGTTTCTTCAGAACATGGCGCGGTCGTGGCCGTTCTTCAAAACGCTCCTGGCCAATATGGAAATGGTTCTTCTGAAGAGCGATATCGCCATCGCCTCACGTTACAAGGAACTGGTGAGCGACGTTGCGCTACGCGAGTCGATTTTTGCGACGATGTGCGATGAACATGCATTGTCGACCAAGTGGCTGCTGGCAATTCTGGGACAGAGCGCGCTGCTGGAACACAATCCGTTGCTGGAAAATACGATCCGCGACCGTTTTCCCTACATCGATCCGCTCAATCACATCCAGGTCGAACTGCTCAAGCGCTATCGCGCCGGCGATAACGACAGCCGCGTGGTCACCGGCATCCATCTGACCATCAATGGCATTGCCGCCGGCCTGCGCAACAGCGGCTAGACTAGGTGGCAGCCGCGGCTGCGTACCATCCCGGCTGCTGGAGGATCGATGCCACGACGGCCTCCAATGCCGGCCTGACCGAGCGCGGCGTATAGCCGAGCTCCGCGCGCGATCGCTCGATCGACACCGGCTTCGACCATCGCGCAATCCGCACACCCTCGCGCGTCGCGCACGGTGGTCGATGCGTCACCCGATCGGCCGTGAACTCGCACGCGATCGCGGCAAACTCGGCGATCCCGCCTGGAAGCGGAAGCCGCAACGTTTTGCGCCCGCTGATCGTCGCCAGGGTCGCAAGCAATTTTTGCAGTGTGATGTTCTCGCCGCCGAGCACATAGTGCTGCCTGTCCTGCCCGCGCTGCATTGCCAACAACAAACCATCGGCCACATCACGCACGTCGACGAGGTTCAGCACGAAGTCGAAATAAAACTGCAGGCGTCGGCGCAGGAAGTGTTCCAGCATCAACGTCGGCGGCGTCGGATGCTTCGTTACGCCGATCGGAATCGTCGGGTTGGCGATGACGACCGAGAGACCCGAAGCCGCGGCCTGCAGGACTTGCTGCTCGGCCATCAGCTTCGAGCGCGTATAGGGACCCGGCATTTGTTCGGCGGCAGCTTGGATGTCCGCCGCCGGGACAGGCTTGTCCGCCGCGCGGCTGAAGAAAATCGTCTCGGTCGAACAGTGCAGCAGTCTCTTGACTCCGCCGTCGCGTGCCGCGGCCACGACCGCCGCGGTGCCGAGGCAATTGACCGCGTGAAAGTCATCCTTGTTTGGCAGCCACATGCCCGGCAGCGCCGCGAGGTGATAGACTTCGTCGATCCCGTCCATCGCGCGTCGCATGGCCGCTGGATCGAGCAGCGATCCGTGCAGAAACTCCACGGCTGTGTGAGAGCTAGCGGGCGGCCGGACATCCACGATGCGGACGTGGCGTCCTTGCTGCAGAAGCGCCGTCACCAGATATTGGCCGATAAAGCCGCTTCCACCGGTTACGAGAGTATGCATCCGCCCTGCAAATAACAATCAGCCTCTGCTGCCCGGAAAACCCTTATCGTTCACGCCGATAGACCACGCCTGCGCTCCCATGCGCGCGTTGACAAGACTGGAGCAAACATCGCCGTAAAGCTACCTACGTTTTTACCCACAGAACAGATCATATCGCTCGTCCCGATCCCCGCCGGCGGTCCGTCCGGTCGCTCCTGAACCTTGCCATTTCGGGTCAGGCGATCACCTCCGTGACGTCGGCCGCCGGGGCCGGACCGATGGCGACGCAGGCGCCTTTCACGCGCCTTTCGGCTATCCAAACAGTTCGCCGCACGTCGCTGCGCTTTTTTCGGCGTGGTGTCGGCCAATTCAATGATGCCGGCAGAGCGACGCTGCTGCCGCGAAACGATGTACTTTCAGGACGTTGCGTGAATACTCGCGGCCGTCGGCAATTTTTGATAAACCGTAACCGCAATGGCAACGCAGGTTCGTCATCCGCGGGTCTTGCTGTTGCCCCAATCCATCACTTGATTAGTGAGCATGAGCTGTCGGACCGCAGTCAACATGACGAGACGAGCCGCTGCTGGCGCGGTGAGCGTATCCGTTTGGTCGGACGAGGATATCGGCATCCCGCTTCCTATCGTTGCTCCGGCAATTTCCCGCAGCCATACCCAAATCAACAAGCATCAAATTTTAAGCTACGAGCGAACTTCAAGAACGCTGATTGCGTTTTCAGTTTTCGCCATGCTCAGCCTCGTGTCCTACGCGACCTACGAGCATCAATGGGCCGAACTCTCGGCCTTGCGCCATCTGGGCCAAACCTCTCCCCGATAGATAATACCTTTGCGGCTTGATTTTTCGACCGAGACACGTGGCGTGACCCGCCAGTCGGTACAGCGTGCTTCGGCGTCAAATCCGGACGAAGTCCCGACCCGAGGTCGAAATCACCGGCTGATTCTGGTCCCTGCCAGCTATGCTTCCGACGCGAATCGTGACAGTGGGAGGCATGCCGTCGAACCGGATAGCCTGCGAGCGCTGCGGCAGCGCATTCGACTGCGCACCTTCGGCCGCCGGCGGATGCTGGTGCGCCCAGGAGACTTTTCGCCTGCCCATGCCGTTGCCGCCGAAAGCCGGGGAGGTTAGCACCTGCTTGTGCCCGTCCTGCCTACGGGCATGGGAGCGGACGCTTGCCGCGACGCGGGCCGAATCCGCAGGCCGTTCTTCCTGATCCACGCGGGTCCGAGCAAGAAACCTGGATGGCTTTATGAAAAAGGTGCTCGTCATTGGCATCGGCGCCGGCAACCCCGACTACGTCACCGCCCAGGCCATCGCTGCCTTGAATGCCGTGGACGTGTTCTTTGTCGTTGATAAGGGCAAGGAGAAGGATGAACTGGTGCGTTTGCGCACGGACATCTGCGATCGTTACATCGACGACAAATCATACCGCACGGTCGAAATCCCTGATCCGGCTCGCGACCGCAAGCCGGCGTCCTACGAAGCCGCCGTCGATACCTGGCACGAGCAGCGCGCCGCGCTCTATGAGGCGGCAATCGGCCGAGAGCTCGGCGACGGCGAGTGCGGCGCCTTTTTGGTTTGGGGGGATCCGTCCCTGTATGACAGCACGCTGCGGATCATCGAGCGCATCCTGGGCCAAGGCAACGTGGCTTTCACATACGAGGTCATTCCCGGCATCACCAGCATCCAAGCGTTGGCCGCCGCGCACAAAATCATCCTCAATCGGATCGGTACATCGATCCAGATCACGACCGGCCGCAAGCTCGCCGAAGGATTGCCTGATGGTGTCGACGACGTGGTGGTGATGCTGGATGGGGAGTGCGCGTTCCGGACGATCGACGACGATGCCGTCGATATTTATTGGGGAGCCTATCTGGGCACCGAGGATGAAATCCTGATATCGGGTCCGCTTCGCGAGCGCGTCGAGGAAATCGAGCGCACGCGCGCCGAAGCAAAGGAACAAAAGGGTTGGATCATGGACACTTATCTTTTGCGTAGGACGGATCGATAGGCGCCGGCTTTATCGGAGAGCACGCTCAGGCGACGCGAAATACGTTTGAGGTCGAACCGTTGGCATCGGCCGTTGCTGCACGTTTGACACAGTTGCGGCCGTCGCTTTTCGCGTTGTAGAGAGCGGCGTCCGCTTGTTCCAGCAACTCGTCGACCGTCTCGGTTCCCAAAACGCTGCCGACGACGCCGGCGCTCAGGGTAGCGCGAACTTGACGGCCGCGGACGAACCGGCTCGTTTCCGCAAAGGCGATGCGGATCCTTTCGGCGCGCACGAACGCGGCTTCGACCCCGCAACCCGACAGCATCACCGCGAATTCCTCGCCGCCGATACGCCCGAACGCATCGTTCGGCCGCAACGATATCCGCGCCACCTCGCAAAAACCGCGGATGACCTCATCGCCAGTCGCATGTCCGAACCGATCGTTGATGTGTTTAAAGTGATCGAGGTCGAACATCACGACCGATACCGGAACGCCGTTGCGGCGGCCGCGCTCCAGGATGTTGTCGGCGATTTCCAGATATGCGGTCCGATTGGCTATCCCGGTCAGCGGATCGGTGCGCGCCGCCAACAAGCCGGCGGCCTCGTTGCGCTCCTTGATCAGCCCGAAGACAAACACCGAGGTGCCGAGCGCATAAACGATGCTTTCGAAATAGAGGAAGCCGAACAACGTGAAAATCTCGGGCACCGTGTCGCGGCCGTACGGTGCCGAGGTCACACTGTAGACGGCGACCAGCATCGCGGTGGCGTGAAGCACAGACAGAGCGATGAGCGGGGTTCGCGCCGCGAGACGCTCGCGACGGCCTTGCCATAGCGTCACGGCCGTTGCAATCACGTAGGCTGTGCCGACGAGAAGCGAGAACGGCCTGCTGATTTGATCGATCCCAGGCGCCGCGCCGACCGCGCACGCCGCCACCGGCCCCACCATGGTTATCCAGCACGGCGCTGCTTTGTCGTCGAGGCTCCGCGCCGCTTTCCAGATCAGACTCGCGCGCAACGGAAAGAGCGTAACGCCGATTAGAAACCAAACTGGCGTGCCGGAAATTTTGCCGAGCACCAGGACGAGCGTGCCGAAGGCGGCACAGATGTGGGCCACGCCCCAGAGCGCCAGCACATTGGCGGCGCGCTGCTGCAGCGACGCGACGATAAGGACCGCGCCGGCGCAGAACACCGCGAAGCTTTGCATGACCATGAAGCTTGGCAGGTCGAGATGCATGTCTTCGTCCGGTCCTTCGGCTGCGCCGGCAAAATCATCGGTGGCGGCTGTTGGAAAGTCCCCACACCCGGTTTTGGTTGTCACCCCCGTGAAACCCTATTGTCACCGAGCTAAAACGGCGGTGACCAAATCCGCTCAAATTCGAACCAGAGTTTAAGCGGCGCAGGATTTGTCGCTGAAACCAATCGACTACGGCGTTTAAAAAAATCAGCCGCGGGGCTTTGCCGAGATTTGCATGTCGTGGTGGCCGTTGAACTTGTAGAGAATGTACGACGCGAGCCAGCAGACGACGAAAAATGCAACGAGCAGATAGCCGACCAACCCGAGATTGTCGCTCAACGATGCGATGAAGCGCCACACAGGCCCCTGCAGCGCGAACGTGTCGCCGATCAGGGACAGCGCCTCGATGCTGCCGATGACGAGAGCGGCGACTACGGAGGCGAAGGTGACGGTCAGGTTGTAGTGCAGCTTGCGGATCGGATCGACCAGCGCCCAGCCGTAGCTTCCCACCATGATCGATGAATCGGCGGTGTCCATCAGCGACATGCCGGCGGTGAACAGCGCCGGAAAGACCATGATCGTGCCGATCGATAGTCCGTGCGCGGCTTGGCCGGCGGAGACGCCGAGCAATCCGACTTCGGTCGCGGTGTCGAACCCGAGACCGAACAGCAGTCCTATCGGGTAAGCATGCCAACTGTGTGTGACCAGCGCGAATAGCGGTCGCAGCAGGCGCCCGATCGGGCCGCTCTGCACCATGCTGTGACGACTGACGGTTTCGGCGGCCACGCCGCCGATTTTTTCTGATCGCCAGCAGTGCGCCGCAAATCTGCATCAGCACGGCGATGTTGGCGGCCGCGATGGCGAACAAAAACCCGGCCGATAACGCGGTGGCGACCACGCCGCCGATCTCCTTCCAGGCGGCGAAGTGTTGTTGCGCCGCGGCGCTCATCGGCGCGATGATCAGAACCAGCGCGACCACGACGGTCGCATGGCCGAGCGAGAAGAAAGATCCCACGGCCAGCGCCCGCCGGCCCTCCTGCATCAACTTGCGGGTGATGTTATCGATCGCCGCAATATGATCGGCGTCGAAAGCATGGCGCAGCCCGAAGCTGTAGGCCAGGAACGCGGTGCCGAGCAAAAACGCGTTGCCGTGAAACGCGGCCACGGCCCAGAGCCAGGCGCCGATATTGGCGATGACGAGAATGCCGTACAGGCCGGCGACTTTGCCGCGGGCGCGTTCCGGCGCGTCGTCAAAGAACTGCGCAAACATGCCTGCGCTCCGCGGGCCCACGAGTGAAGGCGCTCAATTTTGATATTCGCTGCGTGCCGGGCTGGCAAGCCGGCGCCCAATCGGAGCGACATCGCTGCGGATTGGATCGATTCCGGCGCGAACTTTTTGGCGGAACGTCATTGCCCCCGCTGCGCACCCCGGCATGCGGCCCGAGAAACCGATAGGTAGCTAGTTGCGCGTCGGTGGGATCGAGGCCGTGGTGCCGGCGGTCTGGATGCGCGGATCGACATCGTCCATGCGCACCAGGACGTCCTTGATGGGGTTGTCCGCCCACGCATGGGTGACAAAATCCCGATGCGACACCGGCCCGGCCGGCAGGAACGTCACCATCCCTGGCAGATGGCCGCGGCGCAGCTCCGAGCTGTAGGCTACCGACCGCTCACGCAGCAGGCGTTGCAGATCGGCATTGTGGTGCGCCGTATGCGGCGTGTAGGAGCTGATGAAGAACGCCGAGCGATTTTCTGCGATCCAATCGGCGAACTTGTCGATGCCGGCATAGAGCGCGTCCATCAGCACCAGGCCATGGATGCGCGAGCGCACGCCGCCGCGGTCGAGCACCGACAGGGTCGGCCCGAAGCCGCCGCTATAGGCGACAAGGACGATCGGCATCTTGGCGAAGGCCGTCTGGCTGCGCGGATCGCCGTACATGAAGGCGAGCTTGAGCGCGGCTTCGTCGAGGAAGCGCTTGAAGCCGTTCGGCTCCCAGAATTTCCCGGCGCTGGAGTCGGCGGCATCGACGGCGAATTGCGGCGCCACCAGCACGGCATTGGCGCCGGCGGCGGTGATCTGCGCCGGCAGCTGCTGACGGTCGCGAACGTCGCGGCCCAGAATGGCGCCGTGGCCGTGGAAGAACACCACCATGACGGCGGGGCGGTTGGGATCGAAGCCGGACGGAATGTGCAGCAGCACGCGGTCGTCGCTGAAGGTCTGCGATTCCCAGAGCGTCTTGCCGCGGAAGGAGGTGTGGCTGCCGGAATTCAGGAACTGCCGCCCCGAGCCCGGAACGACGCCGTGATAGGGGAACGGTGCGGTTTCGAAATCGACCAGCCGGGTCAATGTATCGACGCGCGACGGCATCCGCGACGCCACGGGCGGCACCACGTCCGGCTCGGCGTTGTCCAGCGACGCGAGCCGTACCGGCGGCTTCACGCTCAGCTTCGCTTCCTTGGCGATCGGCTTGACTGCGTCCTTGACGGCTTGCTTGACCGGCGAGGGTGCCGGCGCCGGGATCCGGGCGCGGTCGGCAACGCGTTTCTCTTGTCGCGACTCTTGTCGCGTTCTCTCTGGCGGGTCTCTTGGCGCGTTTCGAGCAGGAGATTCCACTCTTCCGCGACGACGCGCGCGGGCGCTTCACCGCCCGACAAAGGCCACTCGCGCAGCGCGGCGGCGCTCGGCTCGTCGATGCGCACATAGGTCGAGCTGCGCGACGGATCGGTACGATCGAGACCAAGATCGGCCTTGCTGATGGCGGCTCCCGCCGAGGCGACCAGGGCCGGCGTCCGGAATTGATTGGCGATCAGCAGGCACCAGCCGACGGCGCCGACCATGAAGAGGACGGCCGACAGGCGCAGAAGATTGTGTTCCAACCGATCGCGGAGAAAGCCGAGCCGCTTGGTCGCCTTGTTCTCCACGGCCTTTGGGCGCGCGGGGGCGGGGGCGGGCGGGGGCGGCAGCGGGCCTGACCTGCGGCCGGACATTGCCGGCGCCAAAATGGCGGCGCGCAGCGGCATCGGCATTGGACTGCGTGTTGGCTTGTTCGAGGCGGCGCTGCACTGCGCGCAACTGCGTGCGCACCTCTTCGAACTGACTGTGCGACGAGACAATCCGCGTGGTCGCTTGCTCGTGGCGGCGACCGACGGTCGGATCACCGTGGAAATGGCGCGCATGCGCAGGCGTCGCCGGCCTTCTGGCCGGCGTGCGCATAGCTTGTGGCCCTGGTCCCCGAACCGTATTTGCCACTTTACCCCCGCCCGACAGTGACACTGTCAGGCACGACTATGTCGCTATTTTGACGAGGTTAACGGGCCGCGGCCCGAGTGTCCTCAGAACAAAACGGGAAGCCGCCGCCGGAACGGCAGCCCAGAAAGCCGGTCCGGTAGGTTCGATGCGTTTGCGAGCCCCTCTTGGCCTTTTTCGGCGCGGGCTGATCGTCTTGCGGGGTTGGTGAACTGGGCGTTAATTCCTGGTCGCTGGTCTTCGGCTCGCCCTTCTGCGCCAGCAGCAGGTTCGATTCGTTACGCCGCCAGCGATAACCGATGCCGAATTCGATCGGCGCGGCATGGCGGAACAACTCGACCATTCCAGGCTGCATGGAGTGACCGAAAATGCCGAGCGGTCCGACATAGCGGCCGAACGGCTGCAGCCGCCATTTCTTTTGATCGAAATACGCCAGCGGGACACCGCTGTCGTCTTCGAGGATCGTGGCGCTGCGGTCGAGCAGCATGCCGCGAGCCTTGCTGAAGCTGCCTGAGTGCAGCAGGTAGGACGCGCTCTTGATGAAGGCGTCGGCCGGCGGCAGCTTGCCGACGAAGGCCATGAAGCCGCTGCGCTCGATGGAGCCATCCGACAGGTTGGTGCTGAAATAGTAGAGCGTCTGCTTGGGCCCGTCGCCGTCGGAGAACACGATCTTGACGCCGGGAGCGGCGCTGCGGGCGATGCTGCGCAACGCCACCTTTTTCACGTCCCTGACGTCGCCACTGTTCGCGGTGGGCTCGTCGGACTTGATGAAGCTGCCGTCGGTGTCGAGGCCGACCAGGCTGACCTCGTGAATGGTCTTTCCGGTGCGGGCCATGAAGACATAGAGCACCGGGATGGTGCCGTAGACCGGCCCTTCATGCAGTTGCGTCTTCATGTTCTTGGTGATGAAGAAGCTGTAGCTGAGCAGCGACGCCATCGAGGATTCGAGATTACGCAGCGAACTGAACACCGTGCCGCGGCTCAGATTGGTCAGTTGCGGCACGTCGCCGGCCGGCTCCAGGCCGGCCATCACATAGGTCGAGGCATTTGGAAAAAACGAGGTCGCGTAGAGGAAGTCCGGACCGCTGAACATGTACAACATGGTCTCGTGCTTTTCGGTCAGATACTCCTTGGAGAAGGCGCGGACCTTGGAAAGCCGGGCCTCCTCGCGGGCGAAGATCTGATCGAAATAGCGGGCGTGCTGTTGCCAGGCCGGATCTTTGGTCAGCGGCGCCAGCGGTGAATCGGGCGACACCGGCAGACCGGCGAGGAATCGCGCCGTGTCGTTCGGGGTTGCGGTCTCGGCACTCCAAGCGGGCACCGCGGCCACGGTCACCAGGACCACCATCACGGCAGCCGCAATCGTTTTGAGCATGGATGCGAACATTGTTTCTAGGCCACCGTTTGCGAGATGTCGGAGGGAGTGTTTGAGAGCGCGCGCGACGCATAATACACGATGAGACCGGCCAACATCATCGCGAACCCAGCCAGCGATTGCAGCGGCCGATTGACCACGAGATAGTACATCATGAAGCCGGTTACGCCGAGGAAAATGACCGGCGTCACCGGATAGCCCCAGGCCCGATAGGGGCGTGGAAGATCAGGGTGCGTGATGCGCATCACGATCACACCGAGCACCGTGAAAAACGAACAGAAGGTCAAGCTGAACTGGATGAAGTCCAACACGGCCTCGAAGCTCTGGGTCAACAGCAGGACGTTAGAGACCAGAAGTTGAAAGACAATCGCCACGATCGGTGCATTTTGCTTCGACCGGTATGAGAACAGCCGCAGCGCCGGCAGGTCCTCGCCCATCGTCATGGTCACGCGCGGGCCGATCCAGGTCATGGCGCTGATCGAAGAAACAAGCCCCAAACAAATCAGGCCGCCGACGAAGCGGCCGCCGAAATCACCGAACATATGCTTGCCGGCAATGATGGCGACATCGAGTTGGCCGGCCAGTTCCTTGATCGGTGTGCTGACCAGGAACACCGCGTTCAGGCAGACATAGAGCACGATGACGATGACGGTGCCGAGGAACAGCGCCCGCGGCACGTTGCGGCCGGGATCGCGCATTTCGCCGACGATGTAGGTCGCGGCGTTCCAGCCCGAATACGAATACATCACGAAGACCAGGCTGATCGCGAACGGCGCGCTGATGATCTGCGGCAGGTCGGCGCTGCTCGGCATGAATGAGATCGGCTGGCTATCGCCGAGCGTGAAGCCGGCAACGATCAAGCCGAGGATCAGCAGGATTTTCAGCGTCGTCCAGACATTGTGGTAGGCGCTGCCGAAGCGCACCCCGCCCAGATGCACCAGCGCCGCGAGCCAGGTGACGCAGAAGCCGAGCAGCAGCGGCGGCGCGCCCGGAACCAGCGCCTTGAAATACTGGCCGAAGGCCATGGCGGCGAGCGCGATCGGCGCCGCGAAGCCGACGGTCGCCGATAGCCAGCCGGCGACGAAGCCGAAGGCCGGATGATAGATGCGCCGGAGGAAATTATATTCTCCGCTCGATCGCGGCAGCATGGCGGCGAGCTCGGCGTAGGAGAGCGCCCCGCAAATTGCCACGATCCCGCCGACAACCCACAGCAGCAACAGCGAAAAGCCGCTGGTGATGCCCAGCACTTGGAATCCGAGGCTGGTGAAAACGCCGACGCCGACCATGTCGGCGACCACGATTGCGGTCGCGGTTATCCAGGAGACTGTGCCGGCCTCAGCGGCCGGCGCCAGACTGCTCGAATCAGTTGCCGCGAAAGTCGTGTTGCCGCCCATGCGGGCGCATTACAGGGCGTAAAAGCGTTAAAATTCAAGCCGTTTTTCTGCGATTTTGGGAACCCGAACTCGACGTTCGCGCAAAGCTCTTTCGCACCACAACAATTCTCGTTGCAAGAAAGTCACACAGCTTCAGATCGTGCGTGGAGCGGGGTGTCGCGCTTGTTTGCACCGTTGCGGACCGGCGTCGCCGACGCTGGTTCGGCGCCGACAAGCTTATGAATGAAGGCAAGCTTGGCCACGGCTCCCGCGCCCAGCACAAATGGATAGAGGTCGTGGAGCCCCATGCTGCGGTTGAGCGAATTGACCGCGAATGTGAGGGCGATCCAGGCCTCGACGAGCCGACTCATATCCTGGCCGCGGGGCGCGAAATCAAACACCGCGCCGGGACTGTCGGGCAATTTTGGGCTGACCGCGAGCCCAACCACGTGAGCGGTCTCCAGTGTGTCGATCATGTGAAAATAGTGCGCCCAGGTTTCGGCGAAATCCTCCCAAGGGTGCGAGGTTGCATAAGCGGAGATGAACCGCTCCGACCAATCGGCCGGCGCTCCGTTGGCGTAGTAGTTTTGCAGCGCCGCCGCGTAGTCCTCGCGCTCATCCCCGAAGATGCTGCGGAAGTCTTCCAGGTTCGGGCTGTTGGCGATCAGCCGATCCCAATAATAGTGACCGATCTCGTGGCGGAAGTGGCCGAGCAAGGTGCGGTAGAGTTCGCCCATCTGCTGGCGGCGATGCTCGCGTTCGGCGTCGTCGGCTTCAGCGAGGTTGATGGTGACGACGCCATTGGCGTGCCCGGTGAGCACCTTCGGCTCGCCCGGCGCGCTGTCGGCAAGGAATTGGAACGCCAGTCCGGCCGGACTTTCCGCCTGCGTCTCCATCGGCAAGCGCAACTGAAACAGCGTGTAGAACAGCCGATGCTTGGCGACCTCGAGCGCCCGCCAACGGTTCACATTCTCAGGCAGCGACAGATCGGGAATAACGCGATTGTGCCGGCAGGCCGCGCAATATTCGTCCGCCGAGGCCGCGGGCACGAGCCAATTGCATACGCCGTAAGCGGCATTGGCGCAGTCCCGGTAAAGCTCTTGATCGGCGAGCGCCTGCCAAGCCTGCGGCTGCGCTTCGTTGGCGCCTTCCGCTGGCTTGAGCGCGGTGATCGTCTCGCGCTTCGGCAAATAGCCGAGCGACAATCCGCAGCGTTCGCAGCGCGTGTTTTCAAAATATAGCGCTTGGCCGCAATTTTGGCATTGAAAGAGCTTCATCGCCTTTTTCAGTTTCCGGTGGGGCGCCAGCCCGGATACGGGGCGCGAATCGCGTAACCAGCGTGGCGCGGCAAAGTTTCCATCAATTGCCGGCAATCAGGCGATTTCAATCCATTGCCAAGTCACGATACTTTGGCATTGGGATGCGGAAGCCGCCGCTTCGTCTTCGTCGAAGCGGCTAACGCGCTGTTAAGGTTGGAGGATTTTTCGTGGCGAGCAATCACCTGGCCGCTTACAGCGATGCCCTGGTCGTCCTGGGGACGGCCGGCGTGGTGATCCCGCTCGTCCGCCGTCTGGGCGTCAGTCCGGTCATCGGCTATCTTGCCGCGGGCGCCCTGCTGGGACCCCTTGGGCTCGGCTCGCTCGCCAGCACCGTGCCGCCGCTGTTTTGGGTCACCATCGCGGATGCCGAGAATGTGGGGGGCATCGCCGAACTCGGCGTCGTCTTTCTTCTATTCCTGGTCGGCCTCGAATTGTCGTTCCCGCGCTTGCAGGCGATGCGCCGGCTGGTGCTGGGGCTCGGCGGCCTGCAGGTTCTTTTGACCACTGCGGTGATTGCCGCCATTGCGCTCGCCTTGGCCAAGACACCGTCCGAGGCCCTCGTTCTCGGCGCCGCGTTGTCGCTGTCGTCGACCGCAATCGTGATCGAGCTTCTCTCCGATCAGGAGCGACTGACCAGCAGCGTCGGGCGGGCGAGTTTCTCCATTCTGCTGGCACAGGATCTCGCGGTCATTCCGATCCTGTTGTTGATCTCGATCCTCGCGTCGCGATCCGGAGGCTCGGTGCTTGCCAGCCTGGTCACCGCGTTGTTGCAGGCGGCGGCGGCGATCATCGCCATCGTGGCCTTCGGCCGGATGCTGTTGCGGCCGCTCTTCCGGTTGGTGGCGTCGGTGCATTCGACTGAATTGTTCATCGCCGCGGTGTTGTTTGTCATCATTGCCGACGGCGTCATCGCCCAGCAGGCGCGCCTCTCCATGGCGCTCGGCGCCTTCGTGGCCGGATTGCTGCTCGCCGAAACCGAATATCGCAAGGCGATCGAGACCACGGTCGAGCCGTTCAAAGGACTGCTGCTCGGCCTGTTCTTTTTCACCGTCGGCATGGGGGTCGATTTCCGCGAACTATGGCGCGAGCCGCTGCTGCTCGCTGAAGCGGTTATCGGGCTTCTTGCCGTGAAGGCGCTGCTGCTCACCGTGCTGGCGAAGCTGTTTCGTTTCTCCTGGCCCGCCGCGGTCGAGATTGGCTTGTTGCTTGGCGCCGGTGGCGAGTTCGCCTTCGTGGGCATCGGCATGGCGCGTTCGTCAGGTCTGATCGAGCCGCAACTGGCAAGCTTCATTCTTGCGGTGACGTCGATCACGATGGCGCTGACGCCGTTGCTGTCGCTGCTCGGACGCAAGCTGGCGGCAAAGCTCCGGCCCGAAAAGCCGATCGATCCGGAACTGCAAGTCCGGCCGACTGCCGGCCAAAGTCATGCGATCATTGTCGGCTATGGCCGCGTCGGCAAGGTGGTCTGCGATCTGCTGCGGACGAACCGCATTCCATACATCGTCGCCGATTCCGACGCGATCACCGTCACCCGCGACCGCCGCGAAGGCCACGACGTTTATTTCGGCGACGCGACCGATCCACAATTCCTCGACGCCTGCGGGCTCGCCAAGGCGGCCGGCGTCATCATCACGATCCACTCGCCGCGGCTGATCGACGAGGTGGTGGCGCATGTGCGCGCCATTCGTCCGGACATTCTGATCGTTTCACGCGCGCGCGACGCCGATCACGCACGGCACCTGTATGCGCTCGGCGCCACCGATGCGGTGCCCGAGACCATCGAGGCGAGCTTGCAGCTGTCGGAGGCGGCTCTCGTCGGCTTGGGCGTGGCGACCGGGCTCGCCATCGCTTCGATTCACGAGAAGCGCGACGAGATCCGGCGCACGTTGCAGGAGGCCGCGCGCGAAGCCGGCCTTTCGGCCAGTCACGCCATCAAGGCGAAGAGCCACGTGGCTTGACGGTCGAAGCCGCGTAGTGGCGCTGCAGGCTCCGGCCCGTCATATCGAGCAGGACCGGGGAGGCAGCGGCCGGACGCGGCGTGGCGAGGCGGGCCGGTACGCGGCGGGTGTCGCTCAGCGCGCGCTGGAAGTCGGAGAACCAATTCTGGATCGACGAGCAGCGCAGCTTGGCGACCATCGCGTGCCAGCGCTCACGCCGCTCATCGAGGCTCATCGCCAAAGCGGTCGCAATCTGCCGCGCCATGCCTTCGATGTCGTGCGGATTGACCAGAAGCGCAGCGTCAAGCTCCTTCGCCGCGCCGGCAAAAGCCGAGAGCACAAGCACGCCCGGATCGAACGGGATTTTGCGCGGCCACATATTCCTTGGCGACGAGGTTCATGCCGTCTTGCAGCGGCGTCACCAAGCCCACATGCGCGGCGCGATAGAAGCCCGCCAGCGTGAGCTGCGAAAAGCTCTTGTTGAGATAGCGGATCGGTATCCAGTCGACCTCGCCGTGACGGCCGTTGATCTCGCCGACCAGCGAAGCGAGCTCCGCTTTCAGATCACGATAGGCGCGGATGTTGCCGCGCGTCGGCACCGCGACCTGCAGCATCGAGACGTTATGCTTGAAGCTGCGGTTCCAGATCGAGCATGCGATCGAACGCGCGCATGCGATTGGCGAGACCCTTTGAATAGTCCAGGCGGTCGACGCCAAGCACGAGCTTGGTACCCTGCAGGCTGTTGCGCAGCCGCACGACGTCGGCGCGCGTCGACGCCTTGGTGGCGCGGTCGCTGAATTCGTCGACATCGATGCCGATCGGGAACGTCGCCAGATGCGTCACCCCGCGCGACGACGTGACGGTGCCGTCATACACCATCAGGCCGAGTTCATATTGCAGATAGTCTTCGAAATTCTGTCGATCCTCGTCGGTCTGAAAACCGATCAGATCGTAAGCCAGCATCGCCTGTACGAGATCGGCGTGATGCGGCACCGCCGCCATGGTGCGGCGATCCGACCACGGCGTGTGCAAAAAGAAGCCGATCGGTCGGCTGATTTGCAAGCGGCGCATCTCGGCGCCGAGCGTCAGGAAGTGATAGTCCTGCACCCAGATACAGCGCGTTCGGCTCGCTGAAGCGCAACAGCGCGCGCGCCATGAAGGCGTTGATTTCGCGATACGACGCATAATCGTCGTGGCTGACCTGAATGAGATCCGGGCGCGAATGCAGCGCCGGCCATAAGGCCGAGTTGGCGAAGCCCTCATAGTAGCCGCGATAATGCTTGGTCGGCATATCGACCGTCGCCAGCGCGCCGGTGCCGAGCGGCTCAATTTGAGAAACGCAGTCTTTGCCCGTGACATCGTCGCAGGTCTGGTCGCTCGAACCGACCCAGATCGCGCCGGAATTTTTCACCATCGGGATCAGCGCCGCTGCCAATCCACCGGCGACCGGCTCATCGGATTTTGCCCGCGCAACGCGGTTCGACACGACGATCACAGTCACGGATTTCTCCACCTTTACCGTGCTGCAACAACGGCGTTGCGGCTTATAAGTTCCATTCTTGCGTTTCATTCATCCTGCATTTTCCATTCCACGCCGCCTGTTTTGAAATCGTTTGCCAGCAGACGAAAATTTTCTGCTTTCCATTAAGCAAAATTGCATGGAACCGGCGTCGTGGCGCACCGCTTCACGAATGGCTGTAAGCCGTGATCGATAGAAGGACTTATCTCGATATGTCGTGAAATCGAGCCGTGGATGCTGGGCGACGATTGGAACATCCGACTCGAACACCGACGAAAACTCGGTATTGCGGGAACCGGAGCGGGTTCCGCAAGATCGTTAAAGCGCAAATGCAATGTGCGCCGTGCGGCGACAGTGACGCGGTAAGGTCCCACCGCGATCGACAGAAAAATGCGGATCACCACATGCGCATCCTCGAGCGTTTGCGTTCAGGATGCAGGCGGTCTCATGCAAGGCAAGCGCACGGTCTTCAAACGAACTATGCGACGGAATATATCCTTCGGCGATGGCCCATGGCTTGCGACCGAAAGCGGCTGTTGTGTCGACAGCTCCCATTGTCATGTCTTCGTCAAGATTATTGCGGGGCAACGGCTAGAAAAACGTAACGCTGCGACGTTAGTTCCGTGTCCGGAACTTTTGCGACCGTTTGCACTTATGGCGTCGTCGCGTTCGCCCGCTTCGGTCGAACGACAGCAAGGTTGGAAGTGAACGGAATGCGAGCTCTTACGGTTGCGCCGGGTGTCGCCAACTCGGCGCGCGTCGAAGATGTTTCTGAACCGCCGCGCGAGGACGGCGCGGTGCTGGTGCGCACCATCGCGATCGGCGTGTGCGGCACCGACCGCGAAATCGTCGACGGCCATTATGGCTGGGCGCCGCCGGGGCAAGACCGGCTGGTGATCGGCCATGAATCGCTCGGCGTGGTGCGTGAGGCGCCGCGCGACGCCGGTGTGGTCGCCGGCGATCATCGTCGTCGGCATCGTGCGGCGGCCCGATCCGGTGCCGTGTCCGTCGTGCGCCGTCGGCGAATGGGATATGTGCACGCAACGGCCGCTACACCGAGCGCGGCATCAAGGAGCGCAACGGCTTCGGCTCCGAGTACTTTCGCATCGAGCCGGAATTTCTGGTCAAGGTCGATCCGGCGCTCGGCGAGACTGCGGTTTTGCTCGAGCCGATCAGCGTCGTCGCCAAGGCCTGGGATCACACCGAGCGCATCGGGCAGCGCGCGCGCTCGTGGAAACCGAAAACCATGCTGGTGACCGGCGCCGGACCGGTCGGCCTGCTGGCGGCGCTGATGGGCGCGCAGCGCGGGCTCGAGGTTCATGTCCTCGATCATCACGAGCATCGCTCCAAGCGCGCGCTGGTCGAACAACTCGGCGGCATCTATCACACCGATGCGCTCGCCGATCTGCGCTTCAAGCCGGATGTTTTGTTGGAATGCAGCGGCGCGCCCGGCGTGGTGCGCGACGTGCTCGGCTTTACGGCGGCGAGCGGCATCGTTTGCCTCGTCGGCGTCACCGAGCCGGGCCACGAGTTGCCGGTCGACATCGGCGCGCTCAATCGCACCATGGTGCTCGACAACAACACGGTGTTTGGAACGGTCAATGCCAACAAACTGCATTATGAAATGGCGGGCGATGCGTTGCGCAAAGCCGACAAGAGCTGGCTGCAAGCGATGATCACGCGGCGCGAGCCTGTCGAACACTGGACCCGGTCGCTGCGACGGCAGCCGGACGACATCAAAGTCATCGTCGAGTTCTCCTGAACAATCATCCCAACATTCAGCAAAGAACGCATCAAAACATGGCGCTCATCGAAGACTATGCGCTGATCGGCGATTGCCGCTCCGCTGCACTCGTATCCCGCGAGGGTTCGATCGATTGGTGTTGCTGTCCGCGGTTCGAACTCGGAGGCCTGTTTCGCGGCGTTGCTCGGCACGGCCGAGCACGGCCGTTGGTTGATCGCGCCGAAGGGCTCCGCCCGCATCACCCGCCGCTATCGCCCGAAGACGCTGGTGCTCGAAACCCATTTCGAGACCGATGAAGGCGAAGCGACCCTGATCGATTTCATGCCGATGGGCGGGCACCCGTCGACCATCATCCGGCTGGTGACGGGGGTGCGCGGCCGCGTCACCATGCACACCGAGTTGATCCTGCGGTTCGGCTATGGCGCCGTGGTGCCGTGGGTCACTCGCCTCGAGGACGGCAGCCTGCGCGCCATCGCCGGACCCGATATGATGGTGCTGCGGACGCCGGTGCAACTGCGCGGCGTCGGCATGACGTCGGTCGGCACCTTCGTCATCGACAAGGACGAGACCGTCCCGTTCACGCTCAGCTATTATCCGCTCGCACCGGCCGATGCATGTCTCGTTCGATCCGACCACGGCTTTGCACGACACCGAGACGTTTTGGCAGGACTGGTCGGCGCGGTGCCGCCCCGCCGGCCCGTGGTCGGACCTTGTGCTGCGATCGATGATCACCCTCAAGGCGCTGACCTATGCGCCAACCGGCGGCATGGTGGCGGCGCCGACCACGTCGCTGCCGGAGCAGCTCGGCGGCGAGCGCAACTGGGACTATCGCTTTTGTTGGTTGCGCGATGCCACCCTGGTTCTGCTCGGCGCCATGAATGCCGGCTATTTCGATGAAGCGCAGGCTTGGCACGAATGGCTGCTGCGCGCCGTCGCCGGCACGCCCGATCAATTGCAGATCATGTACGGTATCGCCGGCGAGCGGCGGCTGACCGAATGGACCGCCCACTGGCTCCCCGGCTACGAGAATGCCGCGCCGGTGCGGATCGGCAACGCCGCCCACAGCCAGCTCCAGCTCGACGTGTTCGGCGAGATCATGGACGTGCACCATCAGGCGCGCCGCCGCGGCCTGTCGACCAACGAGTCAGGATGGCAGGCGCAGCTCGCCTTCCTCGATCATCTGAAAGACATATGGCGCGAGCCCGACGAAGGCATCTGGGAGGTGCGCGGCGGCGCGCGCCATTTCACCCACTCCAAGGTGATGGCTTGGGTTGCGTTCGACCGCGCCATCAAGAGCGTCGAGAATTTCGGGCTCGACGGTCCAATCGATGCATGGCGCGCTGTGCGCCACGACATTTGCGAAGAGGTTCTCCGCAACGGTTACGATCCGGACCTTGGCTCGTTCGTGCAGGCGTTCGGCACCAAGTTTTTGGATGCAAGCTTGTTGCTGATACCGGCCGTCGGCTTTTTGCCGGTCACCGATCCGCGCATGGCCCAAACCGTGGCCGCGATCGAGCGCCGGCTGCTGCGCGACGGCTTTGTGATGCGCTACGATACCGAGCGCACCGACGATGGCTTGCCGCCCGGCGAGGGCGCCTTCCTGGCCTGCAGCTTCTGGCTGGTCGATGTCTATGTGCTGCAAGGGCGTATGGCCGATGCCGAGCGTCTGTTTCGCCGGCTGATCGCCGTGCGCAACGACCTCGATCTGCTCAGCGAGGAATACGACCCGCACGTCAAACGCCAGGTCGGCAATTTTCCGCAAGCCTTCTCGCACATGGCGTTGGTCAACACCGCCTACAATCTCACCCGGGTCGAAAAGCCGGTCGAGCAGCGCGCGCAGCACAAACGCAGGCGCCACGATGACGAGCCCGTCAGCAAGGCGGCGGAGTAGGGCGCACTGCAAATCC
Source organism: uncultured Alphaproteobacteria bacterium (assembly GCA_963737755.1). Classification (GTDB taxonomy): domain Bacteria; phylum Pseudomonadota; class Alphaproteobacteria; order Rhizobiales; family Xanthobacteraceae; genus BOG-931. The sequence goes on from CAVTTZ010000001.1 coordinate 86,309, forward strand.
GTGCGGCCGGTCGCACCGCGTCGTCATTGCGAGGAGCGCAGCGACGAAGCAATCCAGGCCTCGCCGCACCACTGGATTGCTTCGCTGCGCTCGCAATGACGAGCCAGAACGAAACCTAAAACACAATACTCGGATTGCGGATCGCTTGATCGCAATCGATCAAATTCACCTGCTTGGCCTGAATTTTCCAAGCGTCGCCGTCGCGCACCAAGCGATGTCCGGCCCAGCCGGTGAGCAGGCGCGTTTCGTTGCCCCAGAATTCGCTGATCATGAAATTGGAGCGCAGCATGCGGGCGTCGTCGCTCGCGGTCGTGAACGCTTCCACATTGGTGATGAGCCGCACGGTGCGCGAGGCCGGCGCCTGCGACCAGGCAAAGCCGGTGCGCATGCGGTAGATGCGGTCCTCCAGGCGGCGCCGGTCGTCGAACATGACGGCGATTTCCCGGCGCGGGTCGCCGCCATTCGGCGTCGACGGCACCCAATAGATGCACTCGGGCGCGTAGAGTTTAAGCCAATCGTCGTAGCGCAGTTGATCGAGCAGACGCGCCTCGCGCTCGAGCAGCCGGCGGAACTCGTCGCGCGCGGCGACATCAGTCACGGCGCGCGCGTCGTCCTGCCAGTCCGAAAAATGCGCGATCAGATCGCGATACAGCGCGTCGCTGACGTAATAAGAACTGCGCGAGGGATCGGGCGCGGCTTGCGCGCTCACGTCACGGCTCCCGCTGGATGGCGAAGTTGGCGTGGCCCTTCATCAGCCGCTTCCATTCCTTGAAATGCTCGCGCATGAAGGCTTCGTCGGTCGCCGGCGCGGTGATGGTGCCGTCGTCGTTGGTCTTGACGCGGTCCGGGCACGCCGAGGCCGCGGTTCATGTAGACCCACTCGTCCTCGACCGCCATCAGCCCGACCTGGATCTGCTCGAAATTGGCGATGTCGTCGACTTCGCCGAAATTCGGAAAGCCTTCCTGGGTGCGCATGCGCAGCGCGTTGATGTCGGTCACCGCCTGTTCGCCGATGCTGCCGTCGTCGACGATCATGGTGCCGTACCAGACGGCGTTGGTCTCGCCGACGCCGACCGGCTCGAACACCTGGATGTGGTTGCCGAGCAGCGATAGGTTCGGAAACACATTGATGTTCACCGGCTCCGAGCCGGCGAGATCGAGCAGCGAAAAGGCGCGGTCGCCGTAGCGTCTGATGAACTCGGCCTCGTAATGCTCCATGCCGGGATGCGCGCTTTCCAGCGCCCACAGGCCGCCCGGGCGTTTTTCCAGGTTCGGCCGTTTGTCTTTGTAGTGATTGCCGTGGCCGGTGTAGCGCATGTACATCGCCTGCGCGTCCGGCGAGTTGCGGTAATACGCCATGCCTTTGGCGTTCTCGCCGGCGAAGCGGTTTTCGGTTTCCAGCAGCGAGCGGTGCGAATAGGCAACGTGATAGCCGTCGCACGAATTGTCGTAGGCGAGCTTCCAGTTGCCCTTGTAGCGAAAGCGGTTGGCCTCGCAGACCACGACCTTGCCGCCCGGGATTGCGGTCGAGCCATTCGTCGATCACGGTCGCGATCGGCCCCAAATGCTCGGTCAGCGGCAGCGCGTCCATGTTGAGCGTGCCGAAGATGAAGCCGCGATACGATTCGACGCGCGGCACCTGCGCGAGATTGTATTTCGGGTCGCGCAGATCGGCCGCGTAGCCTTCCGGCCAGGGTACGCCGCGCAGTCGGCCGTTGTTGAGAAAATTCCAGCCGTGATACGGGCACTGAAACGATTTGCTGTTGCCCTTGTCCCAGCGGCACAGGGTGGTGCCGCGATGGGTGCAGCGATTGTACAGCGCGCGGATCTTGCCTTCGGTGTCGCGCACGATGATCAGCGGCCGCAAGCCGAGCCGGCGGGTGATGAAATCGTTGACGTTGGCGATCTCGCTCTCGTGCGCCAGATAGGTCCAGGTGCCGCCGAAAATGTTGGTCATCTCGGCTTCGAAAATCGCCGGATCGGTGTAGATCAGGCGATGCGCTTTGTCCTCCTGGACCAGATAATCCCAATCGTAGAGCGCAGTGCCGCCGAGCCGCGTCGGCGGCGCGCTGATTTTTTCGAGCGCGGTCATGCTGCAGTCCTGATTGTCTTGTCGTTGCGATTTCGGCTGGCGCTCGGCGAACAACGAGTGATGCCGCGTGATGAATTCACTGAGGTTGGGTCCCTGGGGCATGCTGCAAATTCCCGCCCGCCATACTGTTACTCGGGCCACGATGAATGCCGGCGGCCGCGAGGTTCGCGCGCTGCTCAGAAGAAGTCAAAATATTCGTTGTGCTCCCATTCGCTCGGCTCTTCGCTCGGCCCGACGCCCGACTGTTTGAGCCATTGCGCGTAGCGCAGGTTTTCGCTGTTTTTGAGCTTGATGAAATAGTCGACAAAGGTGTCGCCGAGCGCCTTGCGGAACAGCGGATCCTTGTCGAGCGCGGCGAGCGCTTCGGGCAGGCTGTTCGGCAACTTCGGACGGTCCGACGCATAAGGCTCGTCGCTCGAGGGCGGCAGCGCGATACCGTCATCGATCCCGGCAAGTCCGGAGAGGATTTGCGCCGCGATGTAGAGATACGGATTGGCCGCGGGCTCGCCGACGCGGTTCTCCAATCGCGTGGCCGGATCGTCATGCCCGCCGAGCACGCGGATCATGGCGCCGCGGTGATCGTACGCCCAGGTGGCGCGATCCGGCGCCAGCGAATTGGGGCGGAAACGCCGGTAGCCGTTGATGGTCGGCGTTGCGAACGCAGTCGCGGCGGCAGCGTGCTGCAGCAGTCCGGCCAGATAAGCGCGGCCGAGCGGCGACAGAATCTCGTCGGCAGTCTCGGGCATGAACAAATTGTGGCCGGTGGACGCATCGAGTCAGCGACTGATGCAGATGCCAGCCGCTGGAATAATAGCCCTTGAGCGCCGGCCGGCACATGAAGGTCGCGAAATAGCCGAGGCGCCGGCAGATCTGCCGGGTAGCGGTGCGGAACAGAAAGACATTGTCCGCAGCCTCCAGCGCTGTGCGCGGAGCAAAGGTGCATTCGACCTGCCCGGGGCCCCACTCATTCTCGATCGATCGCAGGTCGAGCCCGAGCGCCGCAAACGCACTGCCGAGCGCATCAAATACCGGCTGCATCAGGTCCATGTTGGACTCTGAATGGTAGTGATAGCCGGGCTCGACCGGGACGGTCTTGATCGGGCGGCCGCGCACGCCAGGCGCGCCGATATTGTCAGGTCCGAGTTGCGCGTCGGCGAGGCGCAGCAGATACCATTCGATCTCCGGGCCGACGATGCTCGTATAGCCGCGGGTCGGCGAGCCGACTGCAGCGTCTTGCGCAGAAGCTGGCGCGGCGAGAAATGAAACGGCGTGCCGTCGTTGAAATATTCGTCGCCCAGAATCCAGCCGACGCCCGGCGCCCAGGGCAGCACCCGAAACGTGGCCGGATCGGCCACAAGGGTGAGATTGGGCGAGCCGGTCATCTCGGCGAGGCCCATGCCGCCGCCGCGCGTGAACGAGGAAAACACGCGGGCGCCGGCGGAATCGAGCGTCGTGGTGGCAACCCCGATGTTGTAGCCGCCGCTTAGCGCCGACAGGAACGCGGGCACCGTCAGCGTCTTGGCGCGCGCATAGCCGTGGGTGTCGCCCCAGGCCAATCGGACGAAGTGCAGGTTTTCAGTTTCGACACGGCGAACGATCTCGGCCGCAAGCCGCGTCTGGTCCTCACTCCACAAGCCGTGCTTTTCGATGAAGGTCGGTCGTTCAGCTTTGGTCATCAAACCATGCGCGCGGCGCGAGCGGCCGCGGAATTGATTGCGAGGGCCTCGCCAATTTATGCGCGGGAAGTGCGGTGGAAGCAACGTGAGAGCGATGGCTTGCTTGCGGCGTGACAAGTCGCTTGACTCAAATGGAGCCGGCAACCGCAGAGTGGCCAAGAACAACGCGGTGTTATTCCCGCCAAATCCTCTCGATGGTGAGAGTTTGTTAACCCGGTCGCTTTCGATCCGGATTCGTTCTCGGTGGACGATATGAAAGTCGAACCGTGGCTTTCAAGCGATGCGACGCGACATCTGGTATTTTCGAATCTCGCCGGCATCTAAGTGTCGTGATCTTGAGCGCGTTCTCTATATGTCTCGATCGCTTCAGCGGTTCGATTTGACCGGCGAATCGGACACCGCGGCTCAGCCGCGGTTGAGAATTTTCAGCATCAAATCGGTGAGTCGGCCAAAGGGTGGATAGAGAAAGCGCGTGCCGCTGAACCGGCTCTGCAGGAAGACGCCCTTGCGGTGCGAGAAGGTTTGGAAGCCGAATTCGCCGTGATAGGCGCCGATGCCGGATGGCCCGATGCCGCCGAACGGCAGATTCTCGGCGGCGAAATGAAACAACGTGCCGTTGACGGTGGCGCCGCCCGAGACGGTGCGGCGCAGAACGTCATCGCGCTTGCCGGCGTCGGCGCCGAAATAATACAGCGCCAGCGGGCGCGGCCGGGCGTTGACGTAGTCGATAGCCTCATCGAGGCTGCGATAGGTTTTGAGCGGTAGCACCGGTCCGAAAATTTCTTCGCGCATGACCGCGAGATCGTCGCCGGGCTCGATCAGCAAAGTCGGCGCCAGCTTGCGGCTATCCGCGGCCAGCGCGTCGTTGTGCCGGGTTGATCTCGATCGCACGCACGCCGTTCGCCTTGGCTTCGGCGACATACTTGGCGATGCGTGCGTAATGCCGATCGTTGACGATCGCGGTGTAATCCGGATTCTGCGCCAGAGTCGGATAGAATTTTTTCGCGGTCGCAGTTGCCAGCGCGACGAATTCGTCGAGCCGTTGCGCCGGCAGCAGCACATAATCCGGCGCGATGCAGGTTTGCCCGGCGTTCAGCAGCTTGCCGTGGATGATGCTTGCGACCGTGCCGGGCAGCGCGGCATCGTCGGCGATGATGCACGGCGATTTGCCGCCAAGCTCGAGCGTCACCGGGGTAAGATTGTCGGCAGCGGCTTGCATGACCAGCCGGCCAACAGCAGTCGAGCCGGTGTAGAGCAGATGGTCGAAGGGCAGGCGGGCGAAGGCTTGGCCGGCGTCGGCGCCGCCCACGACGGTGGCGACCTGCTCGGGCGGAAACAGGCCAGCGAGCAGCTCCGCCAATAGCTCCGACGTGCGCGGCGTCAATTCCGAGGGCTTCAGCATCACGCGGTTGCCGGCCGCGAGCGCGGCGACCAGCGGCACGATGGCAAGGTTGAACGGATAATTCCACGGGCTGATGATGCCGACCACGCCGACCGGCTGGTAGAGAATGCGGGCGCTGGCCGGCATCAGCTCAAGGCCAACCGAAACCCGCTTCGGGCGCATCCAGCCCGCAAGGTGCCGCAGCGTGTGCCGGATGGCCGATTGCGCCGGAAACACCTCGCCGAGCTTGGTCTCATGCCGCGAGCGGTTGCCGAAATCCGCCGAGATCGCGGCTTCGAGGCGGTCCTCGATGCGGCCGATGGCGTCCGCGAGCTTTTTCAGATCGGCGCGGCGTTGCTGCAGGGTCGGCGCGTCCGTGGCGCTGAAAAGCCGCGCGCTGCGCATCGAAGATCGAGCGCATGTCGGCTGTGATCGGGCTTAACTCGTTCATGGCGTTGGCCTCGGATCGTGGTCGAGACGCCTTACGGCCGTAGAAGCACCTTAAGGCTGTCGAAGCGCCTTAAAGCTCGATCCGTTTACGGGAGTTTGTCAATTCGGCCGGACGCTCAAAGTAAACACGCGCCGGCGTCGCAGCGCGCCGGTGCCCAAACGGCTCAGCAAATGCGCGATTTAGGCGCGCGGCCGGCGGCGCAGCAGGCCGATGATGCCGTTCGGCGCCAGCATGACGAAGCCGACCAGCAGGACGCCGACGACCATGAGATTGATCTCGGACGAGATGGTCACGGCCGTCACTTGCTGCACGGTCGCCAGCAGCACGGCGCCGATCAGCGGGCCGAGCCAGGTCGTCGTGCCGCCGATCATCGCCATCGCGATGGTGTTGACCGCATAGGTCAAGTTGAAGGCCGAGGCCGGCTCGAGGAAGCTCACATAATACGGCAGCGGCGCGCCGGCCATGCCCATCAGCGCGCCGCTCAATCCGGTGGCGATGAGTTTCAGCCGCAAGGTCGGCACGCCGGTTGCTTCCGCCGCGGTTTCATCATCGCGGATCGCGGTGAAACCGTAGCCGAGCCATGAGCGTTCGACGGTGCGCGAGACGATGACCGAGAGCACCGCCACGATCAGCATCAGCAGGAACAGATATTCGCTATAGCTGCCGAACCAGGGTCCGCGCTTGGGATGCAGCAGATAAACGCCGGCGGAACCGCCGACAAACTCCCAGTTGGTGATGAAGGTCTCGGTGACGACGGCGAGCGCGAAGGTCGCGATGGCGAAGAAGATGCCCTTCAGCCGCAGCGTCAGATAGCCCATGGCGACGCCGACCAGTCCGGAGACGATGGCGGCGGCCGGAATGGTCACCGCCAGCGGCAGCTTCCAAGCGGTATTGAGCGCCACCGTGGTGTAGGCGCCGAGCGCGAAAAACGCCGAGACGCCGAGATTCATGTAGCCGGTATAGCCGCCAAGGATGTTCCAGGCGCTCGCCAGCACGACGTATTGCAGCACCACATAGCCGGCGAAGAACAGATAATCGATATTCAGCCAGGCGGCGATGCCGAACACGATGGCGGCGACCACGATCGCGGCAGCGATGAAACGCCAATTCGCCATGGCGCGTCAGCTCCGCCCGAACAAGCCCGAAGGCCGCCACGCCAGCGTCGCCAGCAGCACGCCGAAGGCGACGGCCGGCGACCACGAGGCGCCGATGAAAATGGTGGCGAGATTTTCAACAAGCCCAAGCGACACCGCAGCCACGACAGTGCCGGGCAGGCTGCCGAGGCCGCCGAACACGCAAATCGCGAACACGCGGCCGATGAATTCGCGCCCGACATCGGGCTGCAGCGGCTGGATGATGATGATGAACGCGCCGGCGAGCGCCGCACTGGCGCAGGCGATGCCGAAAGCGATGCGCTTGATGCGGATCGGCGACACCGCCACCAGCCGCAGCGCGAACGGGTCCTGCGCCACCGCAATGATGGCGCGGCCGATGAAGGTCTTTTTCAGAAACAGCTCGAGCACGATCAACATGACGACGGCGCCGACGAACGGCACCGCCAGACGCAGCGGTATGGCGATGTCACCAAAATTCCAGGTCGTGGTGATGTAGGGCGCGTGGACATAGCGGAAGTCGACGCCGAAGCCCATGATCAGCGCGACTTCGGCGATGAACATCAGGCCGAAGAAAAACGCCAGCCCGCGCATCGCGTCGTCGCCGCGTTTCTCGAAGAAATGATGGTAGACCTGATAGAGCAGGGCGCCGGCGATATAGAACACCGGCGTCAGCAACAGGCCGCAGATCAGCGGATCGATGTTGAAGGCGCGGTTGAGCAAGAGAACGCCGTAAGCGCCGATCACCGCGAAGGTCGGATGCGCGATATTGACGATGTCGAGCAGCCCGAAGGCGACGGTGGCGCCGACGCTCAGCGCCGCATAGAAGCCGCCCATCAGCAATCCGGCGATCAGCGCGTTGACCAGAAGCGGGTAGGTGATCGTCATCATGCCGGGCGTGCTTCTGAGTCAAACAGTGCTGAATCGGGTGCCGATGAAGGTCCCGCCATGTTCTGTAACGCGGATCGGCTCGCGCCGCTGTAACGCAGCGCGAGCCGGTGCGGCAACCCCATCATAGCATCAGCGGCGGGCATCTTCGTAGGTCATGAGCTCACCGCTTTTGTATTCGGCGGGCGCGACAACGACCACCGTCTTGGTGCTCTTGAACTGCTCGATGTCGTTGCCCTTCACGTGCTGGAATTGCGCCGCCAGCATGCGGGGCTGCGCCCACTCGCCGCTTTCACCGAACTTCACGTCGCCGATGATGGTCTTGAACGTGGTTTCGTGCATGTAGGGGCCGAGCTTGTCGCCGACCGTGCTCTTGGTGGCCTCGACCGCCTGGCCGAGGATTTGCAGCTCCGCATAAGCCCAGGGCGCGGCGTAGTAGCCGATCGGATCGACGCCGGCGGCGGGCGCGCGCTCCTGATAGCGCTTGATGAAGTCCATCACGCCCGGATACTGCATCTTCTCCGCCGGCAGCCAGACGTTGAAGTTGACGAAGCCGTTGAGTTGCTCGCCGAGCAAACCCTCGGCGTCGGTGGTCTGCAGGCCGGTCATGCTGCCGCCGACGATCTTGGCCTTCAGGCCGACTTCGTTGATGGCGCGCACGATGGCGATCGATTGGCCGGGCTGCGTGCCGATCGCGACGATGTCCGGGTTGGTGGCCTGAATCTGCCGGATCACCGTGGTGAGATCGGTCATGCTCGGCGGGAAGCCCTGGTCGTAGACGATCTGCAGGCCCGCGGCGGCCGCGGCAGCGCGCACGCCGTTCTTCACCGACTGGCCGAATTCCATGTCGGGATAGACCGAGGCGACGGTCTTCGGCTTCGGATTGAGCGACATCGCCGCATCGAAGAACGGCTGCATGATCGCCAGAGCCGGCTTCTCGCCCGACGGGAAGATGCCGAAATATTTGTCGTATTTGAACTTGGCGTTGTTGGCCAAACCGAAGAAGCCCATCAGCACCATGTCGTGCTGCATGGCGATCGGGATCGTGGCGGCGATCATCGGCGTCGCGTAGCCGGAGATGATCAAATCGACCTTGTCGAGATCGATCAGCTTGGCGTAGAGCGCCGGCACGTTGGCCGGATTGCTTTGATCGTCGTAGTGAATGAGCTTGACCTGACGGCCGAGCAGACCACCCTTGGCGTTGACGTCTTCAGCCCAAATGCTCATCGCCAGCAGCGCCGATTTTCCGGTGCCGGCGAGCGGGCCGGTTTCGGCCATGGCGAAGCCGATTTTCAACGGTTCTTCGGCAGCGGCCGGCAGGCTCGCGGTCGTCACGCCGAGCGCCGCGACCAGCGCGGCTGCCGCCATGCCTAGGCCCTGTCGGCGCGTGGCGCCGGTTCGGTGTTGCGTCATTGGGCTTTCCCCTTGGTTTCGGTGTTGGTTTTGTCTGCTTCTTGTCCGTGCAGCTTGCGCAGCTCGGTCTTGAGAACCTTGCCATAATTGTTCTTGGGCAAGGTATCGAGGAACACATAGTCGCGGGGCCGCTTGAAGCGCGCGATGGCCGAAAGGCACAACGTGTCCAGTTCGCCGGGCGAGATTGTTTGTTCCGGCCGCGGCACCACGCAGGCCACCACCTCTTCGCCCCAGTCCGCATGCGGACGGCCGATGACCGAAACCTCGAACACGCCCGGATGCCGCAGCAGCACCTCTTCGACCTCGCGCGGATAAATGTTGCTGCCGCCCGAGATGATCATGTCCTTGGAGCGGTCTTTGAGCGTGAGGAAACCTTCCTCATCGAACGCGCCCATGTCGCCGGTATGCAGCCAGCCGCCGCGCAAGCTTTCAGCACTGGCTTGCGGATTGCGCCAATAGCCGGTCATCACCACGTCGCCGCGCACCAGCACTTCGCCGATCTCGCCGCCGGCAAGATCGCGATCGTTCTCGTCGGTGACGCGCACTTCCACGTTCGTGCGCGGCAGCCCGACCGAACCCATGATCTCGGCCCAGCGCGGCCGCGCGCGGTCGGCGTGCAGCGCCTTCGACAGCGCCGTGATGGTCATCGGCACTTCGCCCTGGCCGTAGATCTGCGCGAATTTCGGCCCGAGCAGATCGAGCCCGCGGAGCAGCGTCTCGAAATGCATCGGCGCGCCGCCGTAAACGATGGTGCGCAAGCCGGAATGATCGGCGCCGGCGAAGCCCGCATTGTTGATCATGCGGCTCACCATGGTGGGCGCCGCGAAGAAACTGATATTGCCGTGGATCGCGCACAGCTCGGCGATCTCTTCCGGCTCGAAACCCGTGCTTTCCGGAACGACGGTTTTCGCGCCCATCGCCACGTGCGGCAGGCCGTAACAGCCGGAGCCGTGCGACATCGGGGCGGCATGCAGCACGCAGTCTTCAGGTCCAACGGTCTCGATCTCGGCGAAGTAGGCGAGCGTCTGCGCCATCATGATGCCGTGAGTCAGCATCGCGCCCTTGGGTCGCCCGGTGGTGCCGCTGGTATAAAACAGCCAGGCGAGATCGCTCGGGCTGCGCGACACCATATCGATGCCATCGCCCTGACACAGCTTGCGCCACTCCGCGGTCTCGGTCGCGATGGTGCGGCCGTGCGGCGCGACATCGTCGGCGCGATCGGGGCTGGCCAGGGTCAGCGTCGCCTCAGTATTGCCGATGATGTAGCCGAACTCTTCGCTGTGGAGCTTTGCATTCATCGGCACCGCGATCAGGCCGGCGTGCCAGATCGCAAACAGCGCCTCGAGAAATTCCGGGCGATTGGTCATCGCGATGGCGACGCGGTCGCCGGGCTTGCACAGGGTCTGCAAGTTGCCGGCGATCACGCGCGAACGCGCCGCCCATTGCCGATAGGTCGCATAGGTCGCGCCGCCGCAGGCGATCGCCGGACGATCCGGCGCGGCGCGCCCCCATTTCTCGACCCAGGCGGCTAGATTCATGAAGCGTCGCCGATGCTGATCACGGTGCAGCTTTGGCGTCGATCAGCACCGCAGCAATCAAACACGGCTTGCCGCTGCGATTGACCCAGGCGTGATTGGTGCCGCGCTGCACGATGCAATCGCCCTGATGCAGCTCCACTTCGCCTTCTTCCATCAGCATGTGCATCGAGCCCGAGATCACGACCAGATAATCGATCGAGTTGGTCTTGTGCATGGTCGGATGCTTGGCGGAGTCCGACGCGCTCGGCTGATGCGTGCTGCCGAGCTGGCCGAAGGTCGCGCTGGCGTCGATCTTGGTGCCGGCGCTTTCCGGCGGAATTTCCACGACGCGGAAAATCGTGCCCGACGGCGTCGGATCGTGCCGCATCGGCCGCAGCGAGCGGTCGGCATTGCCGGCATTGCTCACCGGCATTTCATCGGTCACCCACACTTCGGTGACGCCGGCGCCCGGCCAGCCCTTCAGCGGGGTCGCGTTCGGCGCTTCATCGTTGAACAGCACGACCGCCTTGCCGGCGGCGTTGTGGCCGGTGACGATCCGGCGGATTTTCTGCACCATGGTATTCCTCCCGGTTATTGAGTTTAGCCGCGTACGATGCGGTTGCGTAGTACGCCGATTTTTTCGACTTCGAGCTCGACGGTTTCGCCCGGCTCCACATAGCGCCCGATTTCCAGGCCCGAGCCGTTGCCGACCGTGCCGGAGCAGAACAATTCGCCCGGATGGATGGTCTCGTCGCGGGTCACGAAGGCGATGCAGTCTTCATACTTCCAGTGCATCTCGCCTGAATTGCCGCGTCCGCGTTCTTCGCCGTTGACCCGCACGATCATGTCGAGCGCATACGGATCTGGAATTTCGTCGGCGGTGACGATGCAGGGGCCGATCGGATTGGAATTGTCGAAATCCTTGCCCTTGCCCGGCCCGAGATTGGACAGCATGTCCTGACTTTGCTCGTCGCGGGCCGACAGATCGTTGAAGATCGTGTAGCCGAAGATGTAGTCGCGGGCTTTGTCCTTCGGAATATCGCGGCCGCTCTTGCCGATCACGCAGGCGAATTCCAGTTCGTAGTCGATGGTCTTGGAATAAGCCGGCCAGACCACGTCTTGATCGGTGCCGCAGACCGCGAACCGGCTCGGCTTGTAAAAGCTCGGCCGCTCGTACCAGATCTTCGGCACATTGAAGGTGCCGGCGGCTTCCATCTCGCGCAGGGCTTTTTCCGGATCCGCCGTCGTCGCCGCGCGCACGTGGCGCATGCGGGCGAAGGCCTGGATCAGATGTTTTTCGAAGCACAAAAAGTCGCGCAATTGCGGCGGCATCGGCAGCGGCGACAGGAGCTTGACGGTATTGGCCTCGACGACGCCGCGTCCGTTGCGTTGCGCTTCGGCGACCAGGGTGCGTGCGCGTTCGAGCGCGGCGGGTCCGCCCTCGATCAGTGCCTGCATGCTGGCAAAGGCTGGATCGCCGGCGACGCCGGCCGCCGCGAAATCCACGATGCGGCGATCGTGGTCGACGAGAGCGCCGATGCGCTGTGCGCCGGAAGCCGCAAAGGTGACAAGCCTCATTCGTCCTCCCCAAACCGCGAACGCCGTTCGCGGCATTTGTTCTTGGTAGGCTGTTCTTGGCTGCGAAACGTTCTTGGTCAGTCGTATTATTCTATTTCATTGAATGTTGAATTTCAGCTAGAGTCAAGCTGTCCGCTCTGACAGGCGCGGACGCGCAGACCCCCGGTGCGCGCATGGAGCGGAGATGAAAGCCAAAGGCGCGACGGCGCAAAAAACGCGACGCAGTGCACCAAAGCGCAAACCGCAATTGCGCAAACCACAAGTGCGGAAACCGCAAGCGCTGCAAGCGACCGGCGAACGGCGCACGTGCCGTCGTGCGCCGCGGCGACACGACCAGGCTTTCAATCCTCGATGCGGCCGAGCGCAGCTTTGCTGAAAACGGCTTTGACGGTGTTTCGTTGCGCACCATCACCGAACGTGCCGGCGTCGATCTGGCGCTCGCCAATTATCACTTCGGCAGCAAGGACAATCTGCTGCACGAAGTGATCGCCCGCCGGGTGCGCATCATTCATGACGATCGCGTGAAAGCGCTCGAAGTTGGCGCGGCAACAGGCCGGCACGCAGTCGCCGTCAGTGGAGGCGATCGTCGCGGCGTTTCTGGCGCCGATGTTCCAGCGCCTCGGCAACGGCGACGACGGCTGGCGGCATTATGCAAGCCTGATCTCGCAGCTCGACGTGCTGCCCAAATTCACTGCGCTGGCGAGCGGCGTGCTCGATCCCACCGCGGTGCATTTTATCAACGCGTTGCGGCTCGCCATGCCGAAAGCGCCGGAAGCCTCGGTCTATTGGGGCTACATGTTCATGCTCGGCACCATGATCCAGGTGATCTCGGCGACCGGACGTATCGAGCGTTTGTCGCGCGGTCTCTGCCGCTCAGACGATGTCGAAGCCGCGTTGCGCGAGATGGTCCCGTTCGTCAGCGCCGGATTGCGCGCCATGGAGAATCAGGGCGCGGACCAGCAACGGTTTACGCATCAGGGTTTTATGCACGGCGATTTGCAGCACCAGGGTTGAGGGCAGCAGAAAAGCCGTGGCGATCCAACAGCTTCAGCCGAATAAATTTTGACACTTTCCCCTAATAATCTGGTGGTTCGTTGCGTTTGATACTGACAAACTGATTCCAGCACGTTATTCCAGGGAGGCTATTGTGGGTCTCATCGACGTTCTCAACGGTATGCAAAACGGACCGCGTGGCGCGCGCGGCGCTCCGTCCGAGTCGAGCAGCGGCGGCATGTCGCCGATCACCATGGCGATCCTCGGCTTGCTCGCCTACAAGGCGGTCAAGCACTTCACCAACCAGCCCGCCGGTGCGGGAGCCTCTCCGGGTACGCCGCTTCCGGCGCCCGGGCCGGAAGCAGGTTCGGCCGGCGGATTGGGCGATCTCCTCAAGAACGTGCTCGGTGGCGGCGCAGGCGCGGCGCCGGGCGCTGGCGCCGGCGGCCTCGGCGATGTTCTCAAAAATGTGCTGGGCGGCGGCGGAGCGGCGCCGACCCAGGCGGGTCCCGGCGGCGCCGGCGGTCTGGGCTCGGGCGGTCTGAACGACCTGCTCAAGGGCGGACTGGGTGGTCTGCTTGCGGGCGGTGCGGCGGGCTCGGTCCTCAGCGGCGGCCTCAACGACCTGCTCAAGCAACTGCAGGATTCCGGCCACGGCGAAGCCGCCAATTCCTGGGTCGGCAACGGACCGAACAAGACCATCGCGCCGAACGACCTCGCCAATGCGCTGGGGTCCGATCAGATCAACGCGATGATGTCCCACTCCGGCATGTCGCGGGACGAACTGTTGTCCGGACTCAGCGAATATCTGCCCCGGGCCGTCGACAGCTTGACGCCTAGCGGGCGAGTGCCGAGCGAGCACGAAATCGTTCGCTCGCTCTAGTCGGCTCTTCGGCCTCCACGTCCAGGGCCTGGCGGTAACGCCGGGCCCGAAGACGTGACTTTAGCCCCCATAAAAGATTAGATTCTCGCTCAAGCGATGGTTTGCGCGCGCCGCCCTTGCGACGCGTGGTGGCCCAACGCAATCGCGGGAGGAATCCATGCGGCATGCATTTTCATTTATGGCGGTGGCGTTCGCCGCAGCCGCAGGCTCCGCCGCGCTGACCCTGGCAGGATCGCAACTGATGAGCAAAGAACCGCGGTTTCCGCAATTGACTCCGGCGCAACTTACCGACGCGCAAAAGCCGCTTGGCGATGCGATCTTGAAGGTCTCGAGTGTCGGCCTCGGCGGTCCTTATAATCCGCTGCTGCGCAGCCCGGTGCTCGGCCAGCGCATGTTTGATCTTCTGCACTATCTACGCTGGGAAACGTCGGTCCCGCTGCGGCTCAACGAATTCGCCATCCTGATCGTCGGCCGGCAATGGCGTTCGCAGGTGGAGTGGTTCGCGCACGTGCCGATCGCCATCAAGGCCGGATTGTCGGCGGAGATCATCGCCGAACTGAAAGCCGGCAAGCGGCCATCAAACATGCCGCCGGAAGAAGCCGTGACGTACGATTTCGTCACCGAGCTGACCACGCAGCACGCGGTGTCCGACGAAACCTTCGCCCGCGCCAAGCAGATTCTCGGTGAGCAACAGGTGGTCGACCTGACCACGGTCGCCGGCACCTATGTATCGATTGCCATGCTGCTGGCGATGAGCGAGGAAAGCGTACCGCCCGGCAAGGAATTGCCGTTCAAACCGGGCGAGCCGTAACAGCATGTCTCGGAAAAGTGGCAGCCGGCTTTCCGAAAATGACATGCGGCAATAAGAGTTGGAGGAAACAAAACAAACAATGACTGCAACAAATATTCGCGAACTCGGCATCCAATCGCACCGCGATGCGCTGCTGGCGACCGTCGGTTCCGTCGAGGGCTTGCGGGTGATCGATATCGGCTGCGGCGAGGGCCATATGGCGCGCGCGCTTGCCAAGCTCGGCGCCGACGTGACCGGCTTCGACCCGTTTATCGAGGAGGTGCCGGCGACCGAGCACGGTGCCGGCCGCTATCGGCTGGTCAAGGCACCGGCGGACGCGTTGCCCGAGCCGGATCAGTCGGCCGATCTGGTGTTGTTTATTTTTTCGCTGCATCACGTGCCGGGCAGCAAACTTGCGGGCGCGCTCGGCGAAGCGCGGCGTGTGTTGCGCCCGTCGGGTCGTTTGTATGTCGCCGAGCCGGTGCCGCAGGGGCCGCATCAATACGTGATGGAGCTGTTTCACGACGAGACCAAGGTGCGCAAAGCCGCCGCCGACGCCCTGGCGCATTTTGCCCGGCCGCGCTTCGATACCGACGCGATCGCGACCTATGCGGACAAACGCCGCTATCCGACGTTCGACAAATTTGCCGACATGATGATCGCCAACATGCGCTTCAACGGCTACAGCCGCGAAGCGGTTTTGGCGCCGGCCGTGCGCGCGCGCTACGACGAGACCGTTGCGGCGACCGGGGACAACTTCGATCAGCCGGTCCGCATCGATTGCTTCGGCCCTGCCGCGTGAGCAGAATTCCGTCAATCAAATGTCGCGCTTAGAGCATGTCCCGGAAAAGCATGCCCTCGGGCTAGACCCGATGGGTGGAAACCGGTTTTCCGGCAAGGACATGCGACAACAAAAAACTTAGAGCCGGAGTTCTCGCGCATGGGAAAAGATCGTCTCGCCGCTTTCAGTGACGGCGTCATCGCCGTCATCATCACCATCATGGTGCTCGAACTGCACGTGCCGCACGGCGCCGACATGGCAGCGTTGGGGACCATAGCGCCGACCTTTCTGACCTACGTACTGAGCTTCATCTATGTCGGCATCTATTGGAACAACCACCACCATCTGCTGCACACCGTGACGCGGGTCGACGGCCTCATTCTCTGGGCCAACCTGGATTTGTTGTTCTGGCTTTCGATCATTCCGGTGGCCACGGCCTGGATGGGACAAAATCTCGGCGAGCCGCTGCCGACCGCAATTTACGGCTTAGCGCTGCTGATGCCGGCGTTCGCCTACGTGTTCCTGCAATGGTCGATCCTGCGCCGCGCCGGCTCGCAATCGTTGCTGGCCGAAGCGCTCGGCTCCGACCTGAAAGGCAAGATCTCGCCGATCCTCTACATCGCCGGCATCGTGCTGGCGTTCGTCAATCCGTGGATCTCGACCGCGCTCTATGTACTGGTCGCGATCATCTGGCTGGTGCCCGACCGCCGCATCGAGCGGAGAGTCAGCGGCGAGTGAGCGAATACTCGGCGTAAAAAAGAGCCAGTTGCTTTTCCGTCACCCTGAGGCGCGAGCGCAGCGAGCCTCGAAGGGCGACGGCCGGGCCGGGCCGATTCATCCTTCGAGGGCCGCTTTCGCGGCCATCTCAGGATGACGGAACAGATGCGGAGCCATGCGGCTACGCTGTGCGGGTCAGAGGGTTTCAAGAAAAGCAGCCATTTGTTAGGAAACAAAAACGGCGGGGGATTTCTCCGCCCGCCGTTCCTTGATTCCAATCAGCGCCAGCCAAACCAGCCCAAACCCTACCAGTGCACCAGCACGTTGCTGAATTGCCAGGGATCGTCGCGGTCGACGTCGTCGGGGAACAGGCCGCCGCGGTTATCGGCCGGCGTCCAGTCGGTATAGCGTCCGACCACCGGGCCGAGATACGGCCGCTGCACTTCGAGGCAGCGGCGGAAATCCATCTCGTCGGCTTCGACAATGCCGCGGTCGGGATTTTCCAGCATCCACACCATGCCGGCGAGCACCGCCGAGGTCACCTGCAGGCCGGTCGCGTTCTGATAGGGCGCCAGCACCCGGGTCTCTTCGACCGAGAGCTGCGAGCCGTACCAGTAGGCGTTCTTGGCATGGCCGTAGAGCAGCACACCGAGCTCGTCGATGCCGTCGACGATGTCGGCCTCGCCGAGGATCCGCCAGTCCGATTGCATCCGCCAGGCGTCGCCGGCCATTTCGTGCAGCGACAGCACCGCGTCGTCGCACGGATGATAGGCGTAATGGCAGGTCGGCCGGAACGTGACCTTGCCGTGCTCGCGCAGCGTGAAAAAGTCCGCGATCGAGATCGCCTCGTTGTGCGTCACCAGGAAGGCGCGCTGTGACTGCGCGGTCGGCGTCCACGAGCGCACGCGGGTGCCGGCGCCGGGCTGTGTCAGATAGATCGCGGCGTCGCAGCCGAAGTCGTGCTTGCGGCCGTTGGCCGGCAGCCGCTTTTCGTGGGTGCCCCAGCCGAGTTCGGCCGGCTGCATGCCTTCGGAGCAGAAGCCCTCGACCGACCAGGTGTTGACGAAGATGCCGCGCGGTTTTGGCTCGCGCGCGCGCTGGGTGTCGCGCTCGGCGATGTGAATGCCCTTGACGCCGGCGCGATGCATCAGCTGCGCCCATTCCTCGCGGGTCTTCGGCTCATCGAACTTCAGGCCAAGCTCGGTGGCGACGTCGAGCAGCGCCTGCTTGACGAACCACGACACCATGCCGGGATTGGCGCCGCAGCAGCTCACCGCGGTGATGCCGCCGGGCCGTTTCCGGCGCAGCTCGAGCAGGCTTTCGCGCAGGGCATAGTTCGAGCGCTGCGAGATCGTCAGGTTGGGATCGGTGTAGCGGCCCGGCCAGGGCTCGACGACGGTGTCGATGTAGAACGCGTCGATGTCCTTGGCGAACGCCATCAGCTCGACCGACGAGGTGTCGACCGAGAGATTGACGATCATGCCGCGCCCGGGGCCGCCGGTGAGGAGCGGCGTCAGCACGTCGCGGTAATTGTCCTTGGTGATCGCCGCATGGACGAACTTCAGCTTGCGCTCATCGACCAGGCGACGATCTTCATCGTCCGGCGCGATCACGACGAACTTGCTGCGGTCGAAGCCGATATGGCGTTCGATCAGCGGCAAGGTACCGCGGCCGATGGAGCCAAAGCCGATCATCACGATCGGGCCGTCGAAGCGGGCGTGCACAGGCCAGTCAGTGGTGCTTTTGGTCATGGCATTCATGTTCGTGGTTTCCAAACTTCGCATCATAATCAAGCTGCGTGACGGGCAGATGCCGCGCTGTGGTTAAGGCTTTGACCAAACGTTTGATCAAGTCCGGCAATCAGCGCCGCGAGGCTTGGAACCGGAGTCGGTTGGCCGGTGGCGCCGATCATCCCGCGCGCACCGTCCAGCGTTCCCGGGACCAGCTCGCAGGCCAGCAGCCGGTCGCGCTCATACGGACCCGGCATCCACAGCGCCGCGGTTTTCTCCGCCGAAAAGCCGAAGCGCCAATAATAGGTCGCATCGCCGACCAGGAGCACCGCGCGATGCTTGCGCCGGCGCGCAGCCGTCAGCGCCCGGCGCACCAGGGCGCCGCCAATGCCGCATGAACGGTGGTCTTCGTCGACCGCCAGCGGGCCGAGCAGCACGGCCGGACGGCCGGGGCCGGCGCAAACGTCCCACAGGCGCACGCTGCCGACGATGTCGCCATCGCGTTCGGCGATGAACGACAGTCCGGCCGACGGCTCGCGGCCTTCGCGCAGCCGCTCTGCGGTCTTGGCGAAGCGCTCGGCGCCCCACACGCGATCGAGCAAATGCTCGCGCGCTGCGACATCAGAGGACATTTCGTTGCGGATCGTCACCATAGCCCACTCCTTTCATCCTCCAGGTGCGCCCGCGTGCGGGCGAGAGCTTGGAGGACGCTCTCCGGTTCGAGCAGGAATTGATGATGGGAGCCGGTCATGGACCGGCTCCCGGCGAAGTCAGATTGCGCGCGACGCGCGATCTAGAGTGGCAAATCTAGATGTGAAACGTTCTCAGCGGCGGAAAGCCGTTGAACGCCACGGCCGAGTAGGTCGCCGTATAGGCGCCGGTGCCTTCGATCAGCACCTTGTCGCCGATCTCAAGACTGACCGGCAGCGGGTACGGCACCTTCTCGTACAGCACGTCGGCCGAGTCGCAGGTCGGGCCGGCGAGCACGCACGGTCCGAGCTCACCGTCGCGCGGCGTGCGCACCGGATAGCGGATCGACTCGTCCATCGTCTCGGCGAGGCCGCCGAACTTGCCGATGTCGAGATAGACCCAGCGCACGTCGTCGTTCTCGCTCTTCTTGGAGACGAGCACGACCTCGGCTTCGATCACGCCGGCATTGCCGACCATGCCGCGGCCCGGCTCGATGATGGTCTCCGGGATACGGTTGCCGAAATGCCGCCGCAGCGCGCGGAAGATCGCCGCGCCGTAGGTTTTCACCGTCGGCACGTTCTTCAGATATTTGGTCGGAAAGCCGCCGCCGAGATTGACCATCGACAGCGTCAGTCCGCGCTCGCCGCAATCGCGGAACACGGCGGCCGCCGAGGCGAGCGCACGGTCCCAGGCATGCGGGTTGCGCTGCTGCGAGCCGACATGGAACGAGATGCCGTAGGCCTCGAGGCCGAGGCGATGGGCATGCTCGAGCACGTCCGCCGCCATGGCGGGCTCGCAACCGAACTTGCGCGACAGCGGCCACTCCGCCCCGACGCAGTCGGAGAGGATGCGGCAGAACACGCGGCTGCCAGGCGCGGCGCGGGCGATCTTCTCGACCTCGCCCTGGCAGTCGACCGCATAGAGACGCACACCAAGCGCGTAGGCGCGCGCGATGTCGCGCTCCTTTTTGATGGTGTTGCCATAGGAGATGCGGTCCGCGCTGGCACCGGCCGCGAGCGCCATCTCGATCTCGGGGATCGAGGCGGTGTCGAAGCAGGAGCCGAGCCCGGCGAGCAACGACAGCACTTCCGGCGCCGGATTGGCCTTCACGGCGTAGAACACGCGCGTGTCGGGCAGCGACTTGGCGAAGTGCAGATAGTTCTCGCGGACCACGTCGAGATCGACGACGAGGCACGGCCCGTCGTCCAGATGGGCCGCTTGGCGGGTACGCAGAAAGTCACGGATGCGCGCGGTCATGGGCGCCCTCCTCACCAGGGTTCAATGAGCCTCGCGGCTCGTATTGAAGTTCGAGCGAACGAATTCGCCCGGCGTCAGCGGATGAGGGCGTCGCCTTGCCGTGCGTTGGAGGCACGGTCCGAAGGCGGTGGGCTCTGCACCCGAGATGCTGCCTTGGCTTGGAACGGGAGATCCCGATCCGCACGGCCGGCAAGGATTGAACAAGCCTCTATTGGTGCCGACCTTTGGAGGGTCGACGAGACCAGAGAAGCCCGCTCCGTCGTTGCTTTAAGCCACGTCCCCCGTTGAGCGCGGGGTGCGCCGGTTTCGCCTCCGGCTGCCGGTTAAGTGGTTCGGAGCTCAAGCGGCCGATGATCTCGCCGTTGGGGTTGGAGTCCCTTGGCTTTGATCCTCAACCTCACTCCGGGCGGCTGTCCGGCCTCTTGTCCGGATGCCCACCAACCGGCACGCGGCCACAGGCACGTGCGAAATTGGGCAATCGCGAATTAAGCGCGATGCACCATCGATGCAAGAGTTTTTTTGCCCTCGCCGAGAATTTTTTTGGTCGCGCGGGTCACAATGGTTACGCAGATGTTGTCGACGCGCGCCGCGAGCGCCTCGCGTTTTGTTTGGACGTGCTGCGGCGGCGATCTTGAAATGCGCCGATCGGCGCAAGCGTGCCGCGCTTTCGCCGCGAACGGCTCGCGCTCCGGCTACGCCGCGTCTTGTCGCTCGTGTCTTGTCGCTCGTGTCTTGCCGCGGCGTTTACACAATGCGTTAATGCCCGGCAGCTAGCTAGGGCGGATTGCGCTGTCCGAAAATGGCCGCAATCGCCGATGCGCGGCGGGCCGCGTCCTCTGGCCGCGGATTTCTGAGTTCGAAAATCTCATCATCTTGGGAGCGAGGCGGAAGGCCATGCCCGAGAGTGAAGCAAACCGGCGGCCGCTGGCGTCCCGGTCGACCGGCTGGGCGAAAGCCGCCGCAGCATTTCTCGCCCGCACCAGCGTAACGCCCAACCAGATCTCGGTAGTGAGCGTGCTCTTCGCCGCCGCCGGCGCCGCGCTTCTGGCGTTCCGGCCCGACGCGCTCGGGCTGATCGGCTGCGCGCTCCTCGTCCAGGCGCGGCTTGTTTGTAATCTCCTCGACGGCATGGTGGCGATCGAGGGCGGCAAGAAATCGCCGGTCGGCGCGCTCTACAACGAGTTCCCCGACCGCATCGCCGACTCCCTGCTCATCGTCGCCTTGGGCTACGCGATCGGCTGGCCGGCGCTCGGCTGGTTCGGCGCGCTCGTCGCGGCACTCACCGCCTATATCCGCGTCTTCGGCGGATCGCTCGGCCTGCCGCAGGATTTTCGCGGGCCGATGGCGAAGCAGCAGCGCATGGCGGTGCTCACCGCGGCCTGCGTCGCCGGCGCCATCGAGTGGCTGTGGACCGGCACGCGCTACGCGCTGCTGGTGGCCGCCGTCATCATCGCGGCCGGTGCGATCGTCACCTGCGCGACCCGAACCCGCGCCATCGTGGCGCAACTTCAACGAACCTAGAGTCGGGCGCATCCAACATGTGGCTCTCCTACGTCCTGATCGGCTCGGTCCGCGCTCTGCTCGGCGCGACGCCGCGCTGGATCGGCACCAAGCCCGAGGATCGGCAGCGGATCTATTTCGCCAATCACACCAGCCATATCGACACCGTCGCGATCTGGTCGGCGCTGCCGCCCGAGTTGCGCGCCAAGACCCGCACCGCCGCCGCGGCGGATTATTGGGGCACCAGCGCGCTCAAGCGCACGATCGCCTTGCAGGCGCTCAATGCGGTCCTGATCGACCGCAAGCGGGCGGACCTGCAGGCCGATCCGCTCGGCCCGCTCTACGACGTGCTCGAAGCCGGCCAGTCGATCATCATTTTTCCGGAAGGCACGCGGCGGCCCGAGCCTTTGCCTGCGGCCTTCAAGTCCGGACTTTTTCATCTGGCGCAGCGCTTCCCGGACGTGGAGCTGATCCCGGTCTATCTCGACAATCTGCACCGCAGCCTGCCCAAGGGCACATTGTTTCCGGTCCCGCTGATCTGCACGGTGCGGTTTGGCGCGCCGCTGCCGCACCTCGCCGGCGAAGACAAATCCGCTTTCCTTGAACGCGCCCGCAACGCCGTCATTGAGCTCGCGACATGAACCCCACGCACAAGCTTTACTGGCTGATCGGCGGGATTGCCGTCCTGCTCGCCGTCGCGACGCTGGTCGGCCGCATCCTGCGCATGCGGGTCAAGGACGAGCAGGGCGCCGCCGTCATCGACAATCTCAACGCTCGGGTGCGCGCGTGGTGGTGGATGGTGGCGGTGTTCGCGGTCGCCTTTCTGCTCGGCCGCAACGTCACGATCGTGATGTTCGCCTTCATTTCGTTCTTCGCGCTGCGCGAGTTCCTGACGCTGACGCCGACCAAACTCGGCGACCACCGCGCGCTGTCGGTGGCGTTCTTCATCGTCATTCCGATCCAGTACGTGCTGATCGCCACCGACTGGTACGGCCTGTTTTCCATCTTCATCCCGGTCTACGGCTTCCTGTTTCTGCCCTCGATCTCGGTTCTGGCGCACGACACCGAGCACTTCCTCGAGCGCAGCGCCAGGATCCAATGGGGCCTGATGATCACGGTCTACTGCATCAGCCACGTACCGGCGCTGCTGGTGCTGCCGATACCGGGCTACGCCGGGCAAAATCCGCTGCTGATGTTCTATCTGATCCTGGTCGTGCAGATGAGCGACGTGCTGCAGTACGTGTTCGGCAAGCTGTTCGGCAAAACCAAGATCGCGCCCGTGGTCAGCCCGTCGAAGACCGTCGAAGGCTTCGTCGGCGGCGCTTTGAGCGCGACCCTGATCGGCGCCGCGATGTGGTGGATCACGCCGTTCACGCCGCTGCAGTCCGCCGCCATGGCGTTCATCATCGTGCTGATGGGCTTTCTCGGCGGCCTGGTGCTCTCGGCGGTCAAGCGCAGCCTCGGCGCCAAGGATTGGGGCGCCATGATCGAAGGCCATGGTGGCGTGATGGACCGGATGGATTCAGTCAGCTTCGCGGCGCCGATCTTCTTCCACGCCACGCGCTACTTTTTTACGTGAGCCTGCGCGCAAACGGCACGGCCGTGTTCAACCACCCTTCAAGGGCTGCTTCGCAGCCGCCTCAGGATGACGGGAAAACGGCGATTTATCCCTGAAGCCAAACACGCGCTCGCTCAGCCGGGTAGAAATTACCCGCGCCAGTAGCGGTCTTCCCAGCTTCGCGACAGCCGCATTGCCGTCAGAATGAGGCCGGCCATCGAGTAGGTCTGCGGGAAATTGCCCCAGAGTTCGCCGGTCTGCGGATCGACGTCCTCGGACAACAAGCCATAGCGGTTGCGGTGGCTCAGCGCGTCGGTAAACAGATCGCGTGCGGCTTCGCGCCGGCCGAGCGACCACAGCGCATCGATCAGCCAGAACCGGCAGATCAAAAACGCCGTCACCGGCAGACCGAAATCGTCTTCGCTGGCATAGCGCATGACGTGCTTTTCGCGCACCAGCTCGCGTTCCATGGCAGCGACCGTGGAGACGAAACGCGGATCGTCGACGTCGACTACGCCGAGATCGGGCAGCAGCAGCACGCTGGCATCGAGATCGTCGGAGCCGAACGCGGCCGTGAAGGCGCCGCGCTTTTCATTCCAGGCCTGCTCAAGCAACGCGGTGTGGATCGGCTGCGCCACCTTGTCCCAGTACTTGGCGCGATCGTCCAGGCCGAGCCGGCTCGCAATCGCGGATAGCCGCTGACAGCCGGCCCAGCACATGGCGGTGGAATGAGTGTGGATGCGCTGCCGGCCGCGATATTCCCAAATGCCGGCGTCGGGCTCTAGCGCCTTGCGCTTGGCGCGCTCGCCGAGCGATTCCAGCATCTGAAACAGACCGACATCGCCCGGCCGCGGCAAGCGGCGGTCGAAGAACAACGGCATCGCCGCGAGAATCACGCTGCCATAGGTGTCGTGCTGCGCCTGGCCGACCGCGGCATTGCCGACGCGCACCGGGCCGTCGCCCCGATAGCCCTGCAGGTTCGGCGCCGTGGTCTCTTCCAGATCGCTGGTCGGCACCACGCTGTACAGCGGCTGCAGTTCCTGATCCGGTTTCGAGGCGATGGAGATCGTGAACGAAATGAATTCTTCCATCGTTCGCGTCGCGCCGATGCGGTTCAGCGCCTGGACGACGAAATAGGCATCGCGCAGCCAGCAATAGCGGTAGTCCCAGGTGCGGCCGGAGCCCGGCGCTTCCGGGATCGACGTGGTGTGCGCGGCAATGATCGCGCCGGTCTCGTCGAAATTGCTGAGCTTCAGGGTGATCGCGGCGCGGATGATCGCTTCCTGCCAATCGTAGGAGATCGACAGCCGGCGCACCCATTCCATCCAATAGTCGCGGGTGCGGTCGGCGAAATCGCGGCAGGTCGATTGCAGGTCGCCCGGGAACGGCTCGTCCGGACCAAACACCAGATGCAGCGGCCGCGTCAGCACGAACGGCGCTTCGCCGTCGATCAGCGACAGCGGCGCGTCGGTGGTCAAGCGGATGACGGTGCCTTCGCCCGAATAGCGGATGTGGTTGCTGCCGAGCGAGCGCTGCGGCAGCGGCTTGCCGTAATCGCTGGTCGGACGTACCCGGATGGTGATGCGCGGCAGTCCGGCGATCGGCTCGATGATGCGAAAGATCTGCGGCGGACGAAACACCCGGCCGTACTGGCGAAACCGCGGCACGAAATCCGTGATCCGGATCTTGCCGCCTTGACGATCGGTCAGGACGTGAGAGACGATCGCGGTGTTGCGCACATATTCGGATTGATACTCCGCCATGTCGTCGAGCACGATGTCGGAGAAGCCCTTCTCCTCCTTGCCGGCCAACAAGCGGCAGAAAATCGGGTCGCTGTCGAAACGCGGATAGCACCACCAGACGATCCGCGCGGTCGGATCGACCAAAGCTGCGGTGCGGCCGTTGCCGATGATGGCGAGATCGAGTCCGTGATCTTTGACTGACGCCGTTGATCAGACTGCCGTTGCTTTGCATCCCGCCGTTGATGCATGCCGCCGTTTTTCATGGCGCGGCGTCTCCGCGCTCGGAGGCGATGTGTTCGAGCCAGGCGCGGACATCTTCCGGCGTATTGAAGTAGCCTTCCACGCCGGGCATCGACGCGGCCGACCGAAAAGCCCAGGCCGCTCAATTGCGCGATCACCGGGAAGACCGGCTCATCGGTGACGTCGTCGCCGATGAAAATCGGATACCGGTCGCGGAACGGCGGAATCTTCATCAATTCGTCGACCGCCAGCGCCTTGCTGACGCGCGCCGGCTTGATTTCCAAGACCGCTTTGCCGGGCAGGATCTCGACGGTGCCGGCCGGCAATTGGCTGCAAATGTCGGCCACGGCCGCCTTGCAGCGCCGGGCCGAGATCGGGCGCGAGACGATAGTGCAGCGCCAGCGAATAGCCTTTGTCCTCGACCAGAATGCCGGGCCCAAGCGCGGTCAGCGTCGCCAGCGCGCGCTTGAGTTCGGTGCTGAGCGACGTCGCGCGCGTTTGCGGCGCGACATTTGGTAGCGGGCGCAGTTCGGCGCCGTGGCCGCCGACCGCGGCAAGCTGCAGCGGCGCGAAGATCAGGTCAATATCGGACAAGCGGCCGCCCGCTGACCAAAGCGAGCGCGCCGCCGGTCAGGTCCTGCAGGCGCGCCAGCGTGTGCCGCAACTGCGGCGGCACCCACACTTCCCGCGGGGTTGGTGCGATATCGAGGATGGTGCCGTCGATATCGAGCAGTATCGCATACTGCCGCAAATCATAGGCCAGCGGCTTCTTCGCAATGTTCATAGGTCAGATCGGCAACGTGTTCTTGGGTTCGCACGTTCATATCTCATCACTATTCGACAAAAGACAACGGCCGCGCGACCGTCTCGAGGGATTTGCGCTCCGCGGCGATGCCCCACGCCGCCTCCGCGATCGCGGCTCCGATCATCAGCACCGCCCCCAGCGCATAGCCGAAAGCGACGCTGCTGCGCGATCCGGTATCGATCAATGCGCTCAACAGCAATGGGCCGGCGACGCCGCCGATCCCGGTCCCGATGGCATAAAAGAACGCGATTGCCAACGCCCTGATCTCGACCGGGAAAATTTCACTCACCGTCAGATAGGCTGAGCTTGCCGCGGCGGAGGCGAAAAAGAACACGACCATCCAGGCGGCGGTGAGCGATTGCACCGTGAGGACGTCCAGACTGAACAAATAACCGGTCGCGGCGAGCAATAGCCCCGATATGGCGTAAGTCGAAGCGATCATGGTCTTGCGGCCGATGGTGTCAAAGAAGCGCCCCAGCACAATCGGTCCAAGAACGTTGCCGGCGGCGAACGGCAACACGTACCAGCCGATTTGATCCGCCGGGACGCGATAAAAATTGGTCAGGATTAACGCGTAGGTGAAAAACACCGCATTATAGAAGAAGGCCTGCGCGGCCATCAGCGAAAGACCGACGAGCGTGCGCTCGCGATAGGTCGTGAATAGCGTGTGCGCCACTTCGGCGAGTGGTGTGTGGGTGCGCATCCGCAGCCGCACCCGGGGCGCTTCGCGCTGGTCCGCCGAGGTGCGATCTGGAAAATGCGCTTCGATCCCGCGCACCACCGCTTCAGCCTCGGCAATGAAACCGTGGGTCATCAGCCAACGCGGGCTTTCTGGAATCCACCGCCTCATCACCAAAATGAACAGTCCTATGCTCGTGCCGATCAGGAAGGCCAAACGCCATCCCAAAGCAGGGTCGATGAATGTGGGGTTGAGCAGCACGATCGAGCCGCCCGCGCCCATGGCTGCACCGACCCAAAAACTTCCATTAATCAGAAGGTCGGTCCAACCGCGCAGGCGTGCCGGGATAAGCTCCTGAATTGTCGAATTGATGGCGGTGTATTCGCCACCAATGCCGGCGCCGGTGAGAAAGCGGAATGCAACGAAGCTCCACACGTCCCACGACAACCCGGTCGCTGCAGTGGCCACGAGATAAACAGCGAGCGTCAACGAAAACAGCTTTTTACGTCCCAGCCGATCGGTTAACCAGCCGAAGCCGAACGCACCGACAACGGCGCCACCCAGATAGGCGCTGCCCGCAAGCCCGATCTGCCAGGTGCTGAGGCCGAGGCCCGACGACTGCATCAGTGCGCCGGACAGCGAACCGGCGAGCGTCACTTCCAGGCCATCAAGCACCCAGGTGACACCCAGCGCCACGATGACCAAAAGGTGAAAG
The DNA here is from genome assembly GCA_963737755.1 of uncultured Alphaproteobacteria bacterium. Lineage (GTDB taxonomy): Bacteria > Pseudomonadota > Alphaproteobacteria > Rhizobiales > Xanthobacteraceae > BOG-931. The sequence goes on from CAVTTZ010000001.1 coordinate 113,497, forward strand.
TCGCCGAAAGGTAAAGAATCGAGCCTGTACGGAATATCGGTTTCGATCACCGCCGAGCGCTCGGCGGGGCTGTCCAGCCGGTACCCCGACGATATCGACTGTCGCGGCGGAACCGCGTTGGCCGAATCGAGCTCGCCTGCTGCGTCGGGTGGGTATTGAGCCATCAAAATTGCCCCCAAGCGCAGTATCGGTAGCTAACGTTTGAGTGCGACCGGAAGTTCCGGTTGGTTCATCCGTCTCCATTGCGCGGATTTAGTGGCCGGTAACAGCGCAGTCAGAACCAGCCGCGGCTGACGCGGTTCCGTGATAATCAACGCGGATGAATCGATGGTCGTGATGCGGTGATCGACGCAGTGGTCAGCAAACTGGAGATCCCCCGGCGAATTCGCGCCGCGGTGCGGGCGCGGGAATCGAGCCTCATCGCGCTTGCGGCCGCGGTCGGCGCGGTCGCCGGTCTGATCGTGACCGTCATGGGGACCGCGGTCGACACGCTGCACCGACTGCTCTTTCATCTCGATCCGGGGGTGCGCCTGTCGGGGCTTCTGCAGCTCGATCCGTGGGTGGCGATTTTGGTTCCGCTCCTGGGCGGTCTCGCATTCGGCATGACGCGCGAGTTGATTGCTTACTGGCGGCCGGAACGGGAAATCGACCCGATTGAAGCCAATGCGCTGCATGGCGGTCGCATGTCGCTGATCGGCAGCATCATCGTGGCGGTGGAGACGGTGTGGTCGAGCGGTGTCGGAGCGTCGGTCGGTCTCGAGGCCGGTTACACCCAGTTCGCCGGCGGCATCGCCTCGCGCCTCGGCATGGCGTTTCGGTTGCGGCGCGCGGATCTTCGCACGTTGGTTGGATGTGGCGCGGCCGGTGGCATCGCGGGCGCATTCGGGGCGCCACTCGCCGGCGCCTTTTACGGCTTCGAGCTCGTTATCGGCAGCTACGCGCCCAGCAGCCTGGCTCCCGTCGCCGTCGCCGCGTTGATTGGCTATCAGGTCGCCCATGGCGCTGGCGCCGGCGGAGATCGGTGTCGTCGCGCCCGAGCGCATCACGGTCATGACTCACGATCTGCTCACCGCGGCCTTGATCGGGCTGCTCTGCGCCGCCGCCGGCATCTTGATGATGCGCGGGGTGGCATTGTGCGAGACGGTGTTCAGCCGGCTGAAGCTGCGGTTCACTTTGCGCACGGGCTTGGGCGGGCTCCTGGTCGGTTTGCTCGCCATGATGGCTCCGCAAGTGATGTCATCCGGACATGGCGCGTTGCAATTCTCCGGCATGTTTCAGCTATCGCTGGCGACGGTGACGATGCTGTTCGTGCTCAAGATCGTCGCGTCGGTCATCTCGCTCGGCTCGGGATTCCGCGGCGGATTGTTTTTCTCATCGCTCTTGATCGGCGCGCTCGGCGGCAATTTGCTCGCCACCGCGCTTGGCATGGTCTGGCCGAACGTCAATTTCGATTCCAACGCCTACGCGGTCATCGGCATGGGCGGGTTGTCGGCCGCCGTGATTGGCGGTCCGATGACCATGACCTTCATCGCGCTGGAAACTACCGGCGATCTCTGGCTCACCACCGCGGTCCTCATCGCCGTCATCATCTCCTCGCAGGTGACGCGCGAATTGTTCGGCTATTCGTTTGCCACCTGGCGCTTCCATTTGCGCGGCGAGACTATCCGCAGCGCCGCCGACATCGGCTGGATGCGCGACCTCACCGTCAGCAAGATGATGCGCCACGACGTGCGCACGGTTTTGGCGAACACCTCGGTCGGCATTTTTCGCGAGACCTTTCCGCTCGGCTCGCCGGCCTACATCATCGCCATCGATGAGCAGGGCCGTTATGTCGGCATGGTCGCGGTGGCGGATGCGCATGCCAGCGAACTGGCGCCCGAGCGATCGCTCAAAAGCCTGCTGCGCTATACGGACGGCGTGCTCGAGCCGGGCATGTCGATCAAAGAGGCCGTGCTCGCCTTCGACCGCGCCGAAGCAGAGGCGCTGGCCGTGGTCAATTCCTATTCCGACCGCCGCGTCATCGGGCTGTTGACCGAACAGTTCGCGCTGCGCCGCTACTCCGCCGAACTGGAGCGACGCCGCAACGAAATGATCGGCGACACGTGATCGGGGCGCTGCGCGATCCGCGGCGGTGTTGGAGCCTGATCTAAAAACGGCACATCTTGTTGGCCGCACGTGATGGCGCCGTGGTGTTTGACGCCGCGCCGAGACAATTTCCAAAAAGCCGCTGAGCAAACCGCTCGCGCAAGCGCGCGGCCGTCGAAAGCCCGCACCATTGGCCGGCCGTCCAGTCCCCCAGTTGAGAATCCGACTGGGGGGATGGCGTTTTGTGAGCGCCTGCTCTAATTTCCAAAATCTGTTTGAAACGATGGCGATCGCCGCGACGAGCCGGGGAGAAGGTATGAAGCGTTCGGTTGCTGAGATCCACGCGATCCATCCGGACCAGACCGGCGGTTCGCGTACGATCGCGGAATCGGCTTATCGGCGCATCCGGCAGGATATTTTGTGGGGCCGTTTCGCACCCGGCTCGCCGCTTCGCTCCGATGAATTACGCGCGCGCTACGGGGTCGGCGTCAGCCCGCTGCGCGAGGCGCTGACCCGCCTTGTGTCCGAAAAGCTGGTCACCTCGGTCGGCCAGCGCGGTTTTCGGGTGGCGCCGCTCACCGCCTACGACGTCGAAGACACGATGCAGACCCGCATCATCATCGAGCAGGAGGCGCTGAGCCGCTCGATCCGCAACGGCGATATGGCCTGGGAAACCGCGCTGGTTGCGGCTTTTCACGCGCTGTCGCGCTATCCGGTGCCCAAGGAGCCGGGCCCGGCCACGGAAAACTGGGCGGTCTTTCACCGTCAATTCCACATGGCGTTGCTGTCGGCGAGCGGCTCGCAATGGCTGATGGAGCTTGCCGGCCTTTTGTTCGACCAGGCCGAGCGGCAGCGCATTCTGCGCACCAAATTCGGTCCGCAGAAAATCCTCAAGCGCGACACCGGCCGCGAGCACAAGGAAATTTTCGAGGCGGCGATTTCGCGCGACGCCAAGGCGGCGGTGCGGGCGCTGGAGAGCCATTATCGCACCACCGGCGAGCAGGTCGTCTCGGTGCTGGGACGCATCCCCAAGGTGGTCGCCAAGCGCGCTTGAACGCGCACGCGTAAAAGCGAGCGCGCCCGGAAACGCGCGCGCAGAAAACCCCGCGCCACGCCGATATCTCCGCGGCCTCGACGCAACCTTCCGGTCGCAACGACGTTGACAGCAAGATTTCCAGAAAATATTAATTTTGGAAATTGAACTGCCAACAGCACAGTGCGCAAAATCGGGAGGGACGTGCCGTGGCGAACCGCCTCAAGGACAAGGTTTGCATCATCACCGGAACCGGCGACGGCATGGGACGCGCCGCCGCGCTGTTATTCGCCGCCGAAGGCGCCAAGGTCGTCGCCTGCGACATCAATCCCGAGAAGGCTGAACGGACGCTCGCGGACGCCAAGAAGGCCGGCGGCCAGATGGTGTCGATGCATCCCGCCGATCTGACCCAGCAGGCGGTCTGCGATGCGCTGGTCGATCTCGCGTTGAAGACGTATGGCGGCATCGACGTCGTCTATAACAATGCCGCCATGGCGTATTTCGGCTGGATGCCCGAATTCAGCGTCGAAGACTACGTGCGGACGATCAACGAAGAACTGGTCATCGTCTTCCGGCTCTGCAAAACGGTGTGGCCGCATCTGGTGGCGCGCGGCGGCGGCTCGATCATCAATGTCGCCTCGACCTCTGCCAAGGTGGCCTACAAGGCGCTGCCCGGCATCGCCCACACCTCCGCGAAAGGCGGCGTGCTGGCGATGACGCGGCAATTGGCGATGGAGGGCGGCAAGCACAACATCCGCGCCAACACCATTTCGCCGGGCCTGATCGAAACCGGCGCGACGCGCGAGTTTCTGAAAATTCCCGAATTCCTCAACCCGATGATGGACAAATTGATGCTCGGCCGCGTCGGCCAGCCGGAAGATGTCGCACCGGCCGCGCTGTTTCTTGCGTCCGATGAAAGCGGCTTTGTCACCGGCGCCGACATTCCGGTCGATGGCGGCACGACGGCGTGGTGAAAGAACGGCGGCGCGTGCGCAATGGAGCGCGATTCAACCAGAGCGTGGCGTCTTGACTCGCCTGTATCCACAATTTAAAAATTTTGGAAATAATAGAATTAGGGAGTTTGGGCGCGATCGGACGATGGCAAGCAGCTTGGGTTCAGCGATCCGGCGCAGCCGCTAGATAGCGCCCGGCCGTTTTTAATCCTGCTTCTGCCACGATCGGCGCTCCATACCGCAAGGGGAGAGAGTGCGATGTATGAATTGAGCAGGACAGTTCCGGTCAACGAACCGAAGAAGTCATTTCTCAGCCGGCACGATGTTTGGAACGGCCTTCTGATGAAGGCGAACAACGCGCTGCCGTACGTTCCGGAAATGAAAAAGTGCGAGGTCGTCGAGAAAGGCGACAACTGGCTGATCCGCGACATCATGCTCAAGGACGTGCCGCTGCGCGAGAAGGTGACGTTCGTTCCGGAAGAGAAGGTGATCTTCGAGCGCATCAAGGGCTCCGAACTCGGCCGCATCGAAAACATCATCGGCGAAGATCCCAACGGCAACCTGACGCTGACCTTCGCGTTCGGCCTGAAGAAAGACGGCGTTCCGGAAGGCAGCGATGCCGAGAAGGCGCATTTCGCGCCGATGGAAGGCGCTTATCTCAACGCCGTCGCCTCGACGCTCGCAGCAGTGCGCCGCACGGTCGACGAAAAGGGCCGCGAATTCCTGCCGCCGAAGCATGCCACCGACACCACCGGCAACACCGGCTGGATCTACGACTATTACCGCGCCGTCGATGCCATGGACATGGAACGCACGCTGGCGCAGCACACCGACGACACCACGTTGACCTTCGCCAACCATCCGACCGTGCACGGCAAGGAAGGTTACGCCGCCGCCATCGGTCATCTGTGGGGCAGCATCAAGGGCCTATCGCACAGCATGACCGGCGCCTGGTCGATGCATGACGGCGAGGTCGGCGTCGCCGAGGCCATCGTCCAGTACACCCGCATGGATGACAGCCTCTGCGCGATCAAATTCTGCACCGTGCTGCGCCGTCGCGGCGACAAGATCGCCGACATCCGCATCTTCGGCGATGCGGCGCCGCTGTTCGCCCCGGCGAGCTAATCACCCGACATCGGCGCACGCCGCAGGAGTGGTCATGTCAATCATCCATTGCCGGGAACGTTCTTCCAGGTCGGTTACGTGGTGCCGAACCTCGATGCCGGGCTGGCGCATCTCAACGCCAAGCTCGGCGCGCCGCGCTTCATGGTGCTGCGCGAGATCGTGGTCGAGAATGGCTGGTTCCGCGGCGGGCCGGCCACCATCAATCACAGCATGGCCTTTGGCTATGTGGGCGACGTTCAGTTCGAAATGATCGAGCCGGTCGCCGGCAAGAGCACCTATTCGGAGTTTCTCGAGCGCGTGCCGGAAGGCGGCGTGCATCATCTCGGCTTTTCGGTCGAGGACTATGATGGCGCTACCGCCGATCTGCTCGAACGCGGCTACAAGCTGGTGCAGCGCGGCACCTTCGGCGACACCAAGTTCGGTTATTTCGAAAGCAGCGACGATCCCGGCACCATGACCGAGATCGTCTATCTCGATCCGAACGTGCGCGGCATGTTCGCCAACATCAAATCGCAGAATTTCTAAGCGGACGTCGGCTCCCGCGGCGCGCGACCGGTGCCCGCCGCATCGATAGCAATGCAGGGAAGGTCGGTCTGATGGCAGCTTCGGCAAAATATCCCAGCACCGAAGACATGGTGCGCGAGCTGTGGGATCGCCAGCAGATCAGCGACGTCATGCTGCGTTTCGGTCGCGGTCTCGACCTGCACGACTGGGACATGTACGCCGCGACGTTGACCGATCCGTTCGAGGTGGATTTTTTTGATCTCACCGGCCGCGCGCCGGCAACGACGACGCCGAAGATCTGGGCGCAGTTCGCCAGCGCCTGCCTGGAGCGGCTGATCGTCATGCACCAATATTCCAACTTCCACATCAACCTGCATGGCGATACGGCCGACGGCATTTTCTATCACGTCTCGCGGCACCGCTTTCCGAATCGGCACGGCGACGACCAGTACACGCAATACGGCTGGTACGAGAACTCTTTCCGCCGCACCGCAGAGGGCTGGAAGATCAGCAGGCTCAAGCACTGCTTCCAGTGGTGCGACGGCAATCCGACCCTGATCGATCTGAGCGATCCGGATTGGCAGGCGGCCGCCGCCGCGGTGTTCGGCACCGGCACCCCCGCCGGCAAGGCCGCATGAGCGAGCCGTTATCCGCATGAGCGCGTCAGACACCGCAAGCGAGATCAAGCCGCAGGCGGCGCCGCGCCAGCTTTCGCCGCTGCGCTTTCGCTGGTCGGAAGATACCGGGCTGATCATCGTCTTTATTCTGATGGTGCTCGCCATCGGCATCCCGCACCCGGAATTCTTCAGCTTCGGCTCGATCAAGACCATCCTGCGCCAGTCGGCGCTGATCGGCATCATCGCCTTCGGCATGGTCTATCTGGTGGCGATGGTCGAAATCGACTTGTCGGTCGGCGGCATCTTCGCGGTCGCCTCCAGCCTGTCGGCGTTGTTGATCAAATTTCATCACATCGATCCCTGGATCGCGGTGGCGCTGGCACTTGTCGCCGGCATGCTGCTCGGCGCGCTCAACGGCGTGCTCACCAGCATCCTCAAGGTGCCGCTGATCATCGTGTCGCTCGGCACGCTGTCGGCTTTTTTCGGCCTGCATCTCATCCTCTCGGACGGCAAGGCGATCTACGGCCTGCCGAAAAATCATCCGTTCTTCCAGATTTTCGGCAGCGATCTGTTCGATCTGCCGGCGTCGGTCTGGGCGGCGCTGGTCTGCGCCATCGTGCTGTATTTCGTTTTTGCCCATACACGTTTCGGCGCGACCGTCCGCGCCATCGGCTCCAATCCGGCAGCCGCCGAGTTCATCGGCATCCGCACCGGACTGACGCGCATCTACGCCACCGCGTTGGTCGGCTTTTTGTCGGCGCTGTCGGGCATCCTGACGCTCGCGTATTTCAAGGCCGTCGATACGTCGTCGGGCCGCAGTTTCGGCCTGCAGGTGATCGCCGCGGTGGTGATCGGCGGTACCTCGCTCGCCGGCGGCTCGGGCACCATCATCGGGGCCGCGCTCGGTGTCTTGATCATCACCACCATCGACAGCGGCCTCGTGTTCTACAACGTCAATCTGAATTATTCGGAATTCGTCACCGGCATCGTCATCATCGGCGCGATCGCGCTCGACCGCATCGCCAAGCGCCGGCGCGCCCAATGAGCCGGCGTACCCGGCGCCTCGCGGCCACGCCATGCGCTTCGGACAATCGAACGACAACAGAACGTGACAACAACAAACGCGTTAGGGGAGGTAACACAATGACATCTAACAAACTGAAGGCGCGCGCGCTCTGCCGCGCCACCGCGTTGAGCGGCCTGGCGGCCGCCGCGCTGTTGTGCGCGCCCGCGATCGCCGCCGCCAAGGATTCGGTGACGGTATCCGTGGTGCTGGCGCTCGCGGCCGGCGAATGGAGCACGGAAATTCTCGCCGGCGCCAATGCGGCGGCCAAAGATCTCGGCGGCAAGGTCAAGGTGCGCGGTGTCCGGGTCCGACCACGTTCGATCCGCAACGCCAGGCGCAAATGTTCCTCGCCGAGCTCGAGACCAAGCCGGACGTGCTGGTGGTCGTCAACGTCGCGCCGCCGCTGTTCACCCAGCCGGCGCTCGAAGCGCAGGCGCGCGGCGCCAACATCGTGTGGATCAACGTGCCGCCGATGCCTGAGGTCAAGAACGCGCTGTTCGTCGCCACCGACGCCTTCGGCATGGGTCAGACCGGCGGCGAGATCGTCGTCAACGGCCCTGGAAAAGAGCCACAACAAGCCCGCAGCCGACATCACCGGCGATGTCGTCACCGCCGTCTGCGTGCCCGGCCTGACCGTTCTGGAAAACCGCCTCGGCGGCGAGGTCGCCTACCTGAAAAAGAAAATGCCGAAGATCAACGTACTGGCGAGCTTCGATTCCAAGCCGGACCGCGAGCGCAATTTCGCGCTGTGGGATCAGGCCATCCGCAAGACCCCGAACGCGCTGACCTACATCGATCCGTGCGAAGAGGGCGAGGAGAACATTCCAAAAATCCTCGAGAACGACAAAGTCAAAGTGCCGCTGGTCTCCTATGACAGCCCCGAGGAAGTGCGCGAAGACGTCGCGCAAGGCTTGATCACCGCGGTGGTGCCGGCGAACTTCTTCTCGCAAGCCGTATCTGGCCACCTACATCTCGGCCGATGCGGTGCTCAAGGGCAAGCCGCTGCCGCAGGGCTGGGTGAAGGTGCCGCACGTGGTGGTCGATAAGACCAACATCGCCGACTACCAGAAGGCTTGGGAGAAGCCGGAGACCGGTTTGCGCGCCTTCTACAACACGCAGATCGAGGCGACGCGCGATCATCTGCCGGCGACGCTGCCGGACACCGATCTCTACACCCATCCGGCGCAGTGAGCGCGCCTGCGGGTGCCGCTCCGACGCGGCGGCACCTCATTTTGTTTGATGTCGATGCCGCAGGGCGCGGCGCACAGGAGAAGAAGCCGATCGTGTCGGTCATTTATTCCGCCAGAGGAATAAGCAAACGTTTCGGCGCCGTGCCGGCTCTGCAGGGCGTCGACTTCGACGTGGTCGAAGGCAAGGTCAACGGGCTGGTCGGCGCCAACGGCGCCGGCAAGTCGACGCTTCTGAAAATCATCGCCGGTGCGCTCTCGCCCGACGCCGGTGAAATCCGGCTCGACGGCCGTCCGCTAGCGCTGGGCTCGATCACCGACGCGGCGCGCGCCGGCATCGCCATCGTCTCGCAGGAGTTGAGCCTGTTTCCGGCGCTCAGCGTCGAAGAAAATCTGCTGCTTGCGCCCGGCAAAGGCGCGTGGCACGCGCGGCGTGCTTACGGCCGCAACGCCCGCGGCATTCTGCAACGGCTCGGTGTCGACGTGCCGTTGCACGCGCCGCTCTATCGCCTGAGCCTCGCCGATCGGCAACTGGTCGAGATCGCACGCGCCATGCTGCAAAATCCGCGCGTGCTCATTCTCGACGAGCCGACCTCGTCGCTGCATGTCGCCGAGGTCGAGCGGCTGCACGACATCATCCGCAGCCTGCGCGAGTCCGGCATCGGCATCGTCTATGTCAGCCACTTCCTCGAGGAGTTGTTGGACATCTCCGACAACCTCGTCATCCTGCGCAACGGCAAGCGCGTGTCCGAGGAAATTGCGCCGGGACCCGACCAGCTCAGGGCGGTCGTCACCGCGATGCTTGGTGAAACGCCGGAATCGGCACTGGAGCGCGCGCAACGCACCAGCGAGCAGATCCGTCCCGAAGACGAAATCCCGCCGATCCAGGTCGGCCCGCTGCGTATCGCCGGGCTGAAGGGGCCGGACGGTCTCGTCATCGATCATCTCGACATTGCGCCGGGCGCCATCGTCGGCGTCGCCGGCCTTGCCGGCGCGGGCGTCGAGGAATTGTTCGCGGTTCTGTTCGGCGCCGCCAAGCCGAAGGCGGGCCGGGTCACCTTGCCGAACGGCGCGCCGCTGCCGGGAAGCACAGCCGGCGCCGTGAAAGCCGGCGTCGCCTACACGCCGGCCGACCGCAAGCAGTACGGCCTGATGCTCCGGCAAAGCGTTGCCGAGAATGTCGTCAGCGTGCGTGCGCTCACGCTAGGGCGCGACGGGTTCGTGCTGCGCGCCGAGCGTTTGCGGCAAACCGCGCTCGATCGCTGCCGCCAGCTTGGCGTCGTCGCGGGTTCGATGCAGCTTCCGGTCGGCGCGTTGTCGGGCGGCAACCAACAAAAAGTCGTGTTCGCCAAGTGGATCGAGGCGGCGCCCTCGTTGCTGGTGCTCGACGATCCGACCCGCGGCATCGATATCGGCGCCAAGCGCGAGATGCATCGCATCATGCGGCGCCTGGCGCAGTCGGGCCGGGTGGTTTTGTTCTATTCGAGCGATCCGGGCGAAATCGTCGCGGTGGCCGACCGCGTCATTGTTTTTGTCGACGGCGCGCTGACCCAGCAACTCGACGGCGAGACGTTGACCGAGCACGCACTGGTGACGGCGATGAATACGAGCAACAAGCCGCCGGTGCGTCCCGCAGCATGACTGGGAATGTGGAGGAATAGAATGTCCGGAATGGTCGCAGGAAAATCGATCATCGTCACCGGCGGCGCCGGCGGCATCGGCGAGGGCATCGCGCGCGATCTCGCCGCCGAAGGCGCACGCGTGGTCGTCGCCGACATCGATCTTGCCGCCGCCGAGCGCGTTGTCGCGGCGATCGAGAAGGACGGCGGCGAAGCCATCGCGCTGCAGGTGAACGTCGTCGATCGCGCCAGCGTCAAGGCGATGATTCAGGCCGCGGTGCGCGCCTTCGGCCGCCTCGACGTCATGTTCAACAATGCCGGCATCAGCAAGGCCGGACAGTTTCTGGAAGCGACCGAGGGCGATTGGGCGCGCATCATGGGCATCAACGGCCTCGGCGTGCTGATCGGCATGCAGGAAGCCGCCAAGCAGATGATCGCGCAAGGCGGCGGCGGCAAGATCATCAACACCGCCTCGATCGCCGGCAAGGTCGGCGAGCAGATCGCCACCATCTATTGCGCCAGCAAGGCTTGCGTGATTTCGCTGACCCAGGCCGGCGCCGAGGCGCTCGGCAAGCACAACATCACCGTCAACAGTTTCAGCCCGGGCTTTGTGAAGACCCCGCTCTGGGACGGCCTCGACAAGGATCTGATGTCGGCCGGCTATCGCGACGAGCCCAATGCGGTCGATCATCTCGCCAAGACCAAGGCGATCCTCGGCCGGGTGTCGACGCCGCACGATCTGGTCGGCGCCACCACGTTTCTGGCGTCGTCGCGGTCAGACTACATCACCGGCCAAAATCTCATGGTCGATGGCGGCGTGCGGTTGATCTGAGCCGGAGTGTCCTGATGAGCGTGGCGCAGACCTTTGCCCCACCGACTGCGAAGCTTTTGATCGAGCGCGCCCGCGCGTTGGTGCCGCAGATTGCCGCCGGCGCGCGTGAGGGGCGGGAAGCGCGCCGCGTTCCAGAGCGGATCATCGAGCAAATCGCCGAAGCCGGACTGTTTCGGATTTTGCAGCCGGCTGCGTGGGGCGGCTACGAAATGAAGCCGGAGACCTATTACGACGTGCTGATCGCGCTCGCCGAGGGCGACATGTCGGTCGGCTGGGTTTATGGCGTGCTCGGTGTTCATCCCTGGCTGATGGGGCTGATGGACCCGCGCGCGGTGGCTGACGTGTGGGGCCATGACGACAGCGTGCGGCTGTGCTCGTCGCTGATGCCGGTCGGCAAGGCCGAAAAGGTCGAGGGCGGATTTCGGGTCAGCGGCCATTGGCGTTTTTCCAGCGGCTGTCATTACGCCCAATGGGCTTTGCTCGGCGGCATCGTGCAAGATGGCGGCGCAGGGCGGCGGTCCGCCGGACGTCCGCTTGTTCATGGTGCCGCGCACCGAATACCGGGTCGACGAAACGTGGCGCGTGTCCGGTCTGTGCGCGACCGGCAGCGAAGATATCTTGGTCGATAACGTCTTCGTTCCCGACTATCGCACCCGGCGGATGATCGACAATCTCAACTGTGTCGGTCCGGGCCAGGCCACCAACACCTCGCCGCTCTATCGCATTCCGTTCGGCCAGGTGTTTTTTCGCGGCATCTCAAGCCCCGCGATCGGCGCCCTGCAGGCGATGCTGGATGCGTTTGTCGCCTATGCGGGCAAGCGCAGCGGGCCGGCCGGCAAATCGGTCGACGATCCGGTCGCGCAGCAGATTTGTGCCGAGGTTACGGCGGCGCTCGATGAGATGAAACTCGTGCTGCGGCGGAACATGACCGTGCTCTGGGACTACGGCGCGCGCGCCGAGGTGCCGCCGATGCCGCTGCGCCAGCAATTCAAGTTCCAGTCGGCATCGGTCTCGCATCGGTGCGCCGAATTGGCGACACGGCTGATGCGCGCGACCGGCGCGGCCGGCATCTATGACGAGCAACCGTTCGGCCGCACGCTTGCCGACATCAACGCGGCGCGGCAGCACATCGCCAATCAATTCGAAATGGTCGGTCGCAATTTCGGCGTCTCCATTCTGGGCGGCACCCCCGCCAGAGACATGATGCTGTAACGCGGAACTGTATGTTGACACGCTCAACACCAACGGCCGACCATGAGGCCACGGGCCAGGACGGTCACACGGCCGGTCAAAAGGACGATCAAGGAGACGCGCGACTAATGGATCTCGAGCAGCGCATTGCCGCACTGATGCAGAAGATGATGCGGCTGAAATTTTATGCCGTGCTCTCGCACGCGTCGCCGACGCCCGAAAAGCTGAAGCCGCTTCTGGCCGAGCATCTCGAATACATGATCTCGCTCGAGAAGCGCGGCATCCTGTTCGCCTCCGGGCCGCTCAGCGACGGCAGTGCCGGACCGCCGAACGGCGCCGGTTTGACGATTCTGCGCGCCGCGAACGCTGCCGAAGCGCGTGCGCTCGCCGAAGCCGATCCGTTCGTAGCCAATGGGCTGCGCACCTTTGAACTCAAGGAATGGACGGTGATGGAAGGCTCGCTCGGACTCAAGATCAATCTCTCCGATCAGTCGATCGAGGTCGTCTGAAATGAGCGCGCAGCAAACTATCGGCTTTGTCGGCGTCGGCAAGATCGGCATGCCGATCTCGCAGAATCTGATCAAAAGCGGCCATCGCGTCGTCGGCTATCGGCGCAGCTCGCTGGAGGAATTCGAAAAAATCGGCGGGGTGCCGGCGCATTCGGCTGCCGAAGTCGGCGCGCAGGCGGATATCGTGTTCTCCTGCCTGCCTTCGGATGAGGCTCTCGACGAGGCGATGCAGGGCCCCGAAGGGTCTCATTCATGCCGCGCGTCCCGGCCAGATCGTGGTCGAACTCGGCTCCTATCCGGTCCCGGTCAAACAGCGCCAGGTCGCACCATTCGCCGAGAAGGGCGCGGCGTTTATCGACGGCGAAGTCGCCGGCACGCCCGGCATGGTCTTGGCCCGCAAGGGCGTGATCTTCTTGGCCGGCGATGCCGAGGCGTGCAAAAAGCTCGAGCCGGTGGTGGCGGCGTTCGCCGACTCCTGCATCTATTTCGGTCAGTTCGGCGCAGCGAGCCGCGTCAAGCTCATCAACAATTTGCTGGTGGCTATCCACATTGCCGCCACCGCGGAGGCGATGGCGCTCGGTGTCAAGGCCGGTGTCGACGTGGACTTGATGATCAAGGCGATCACCAACGGCAGCGGCGGCTCGACCCAGTTCGGCATTCGCGCGCCGTGGATGGCCGAGCGGCGCTTCAAGCCGCTGCAGGGACCGATCCCGGGCTTGCAGCATTACATCGAGATGATCGGCGAGTTCGCCGACGGCGTCGGCGTCGCGACGCCGCTGCTCGACCGCACCGCCGAATTGTTTGATCGCTTCGTCGCCATGGGACTTTCCGACTGCGACGGCGCCGCCATGATCGACGTCATCAGCGCACTGCCGCGGGACAAGTCAAAGGATTCGGCCAAGAGCTAACGCCCAACCCCCAAAGCAAGTCCAAAATGCCAGGTCCTGCCGGGGCCGGCGACAGTTCAACAGGAGAATAAAGAATGATCCGCGTTCAAAAGATTGCTCATGCGACCTACGAGACGCCCGATCTCGATCAACAAACCGAATATTACACCAACATCCTCGGACTGAACCTGATCGCCAAGGACAAGGATACGGCGTATCTGGCGTCCACCATCGATCATCATTCGGTCGTTCTGCGCCGCGGCAGCAAGGCAACGTGCGTGTCGCTCGCGTTCCAGGTCGCTCCGGATGCGGATCTGGACGCTTTCGAGAAGCAGGTCGCCGCTCATCAGGTCAAGACCGAGCGCAAGAAGGACCCTGAGCCGTCGATCTCCGACATGGTCTCCTTCGCCGATCCGAAGGGCACGATCATGCAGGTCTTCAAGCGCGACGATTTTGCGCATCAGAAATTCACCCACAAGGGCATCGTGCCGTTCAAGCTCGGTCACGTCGCCTTTCACGTCACCGACGTGAAGCACGTCACCAAGTTCTATTGCGACGTGCTCGGCTTCCGCGAGTCCGATTGGATGGCGGATTTCTTCTCGTTCCTGCGCTGCGGCCCCGATCACCACACCATCAATCTGATGGAGACCGGCTCGAACCGTCACTTCCATACCGCGTTCGAGCTGCGCGACTGGGGGCACATGCACGACGCGTGCGACTTCCTCAGCCTCAACGGCTACAAGCTGCTATGGGGTCCGGGCCGCCACGGCATCGGCCACAATCTGTTCGCCTACCACCGCGGCCCCAACGGCTTGATCACCGAGCTGTTCGCCGAACTCGACCGCATGAACGAAGAGCTCGGCTATTTCGAGCCGCGGCCATGGCACCGCGACAGCCCGCAAAAGCCGAAAGTGTGGGCCAAGGATCCGACCGCCTCCAACCTGTGGGGCATCCTGCCGGGCGACGAGATGATGCAGTAACGGAGCCGGGCGGCTTCGGTCAAATATTTGCACGCAACATCCACGTCATGGCCGGACTTGTTCCGGCCATCCACGTCTTTGTTTCGTCGCGGCGCTTAAGACGTGGATACCCGCGACAAGCGCGGGCATGACGGATCGATCGAACTATTCCGGCTTCGCGCCGCCGATTTTCTTGAGCTTGGCAAACACCGCCTGAACGTCGAGATCGTCGGACGTTTTGGTCGGCGCTTCATGCTCTTCCGGCTCCTCTCTCGGGGCCGTGGTCACCGCGGCGGGCAGCAGCGTTGCGCCCTGCGCTTCGACCGGCGCCGGCTTTTCCTTGGCGGCGCGTTGGACCTCGAGGTCCAGGTCGATCTGCGACGATAGTCCCAGCGTCACCGGATCGAGCGGCGTGAGGCTGGCGGAATTCCAGTGGCTGCGGTCGCGAATCGACTGGATGGTCGACTTGGTTGTCCCGACCAGCCGCATAATCTGGCTGTCCTTGAGTTCCGGGTGGTTCCGGACCAGCCAAAGGATCGCGTTAGGCCGATCCTGCCGGCGCGATACCGGCGTATAGCGCGGACCCTTTTTCTGCTTGGCCTCGGGAAGGCGCACTTTCGGGTCGGCGATGTGCAGCCGCTGGTCCGGATGGGCTTCCGCGTCGGCGATCTGCTCGCGGGTCAACTGGCCTGTCACAATCGGATCCAACCCTTTGATCCCTTGAGCGGAATCGCCATCGGCGATGGCCTTTACCTCGAGCGGGTGCAGGTTGCAGAACTGGGCGATCTGGTCGAACGACAAAGCCGTATTCTCGACCAGCCAAACGGCCGTTGCTTTCGGCATCAGGGGGGCCACAGCCATAGGTAAATCTCCTCTATGCTTCGCCCGCCCGTCCGGACGAAGCCACTCACGTCATCGATGATGACTGGGAAGTCCAAAGAATATAGGCCGCGAGCCGTAGCGGCGCAACCGGAGAGCCCGTTTGGCCCGTCGCCGCGCGCATTTGACGGCCGGCCATTGCGAAATGCCGCGGATTTGGCACAAAGAGCCGGCGCACGCGGTCCCCGGGAAGCCGCTTCTGGCGCCGCATAGCGCATGTCCCGGAAAAGTGGAATCCGGTTTTCCGAAAAGGACATGCGATAACAAATGAAACCAGAGCACATTGCGATTCAACTTCATCGTGATGTGGTCTAGGGGAGCCTGCCTGTGGCGGAGACGGTCGCCGAAATCCTGAACGCTTATCGCAGTGGCGCCACGCGCCCTGAAGACATCGTGGCGCGCACCTTTGCGCGCATTCGCGCCCACGCCGATCCGGCGATTTTCATCGCGCTGCGCGACGAGGCGGAAGTCCTCGCCGAGGCGCAGGCGCTGCAGAAGGCGGGCAAGGCTTCGTTGCCGCTTTACGGCATTCCGGTCGCCATCAAAGACAATATCGATGTGAAGGGCGTGCCGACCACGGCAGCCTGTCCGGCTTTTGCTTATCGCCCGCAAAAAGACGCCGCTTGCGTGGCGCGGCTGCGCGAGGCGGGCGCGCTGATCATCGGCAAGACCAATCTCGATCAGTTCGCCACCGGATTGGTCGGGGTGCGCACGCCGTACGGCATTGGCCGCAATTTGTTTGATCCGAAGCTTATTCCGGGCGGTTCCAGCGCCGGCTCCGCCCTGGCGGTCGGCGCCGGATTGGTGCCGCTGGCGCTCGGCACCGACACCGCGGGGTCGGGTCGGGTGCCGGCCGGCTTTGCCAACATCGTCGGTCTCAAGCCGAGCCACGGCTTGATCTCGACCACGGGCGTGGTGCCGGCCTGCCGCACGCTCGATTGCGTCTCCGTGTTCGCGCTCACCGTCGATGACGCCACCGCGATGCTCAGTGTCATGGCGGTGCGCGAAGCCGGCGAGGTGTCTGTGCCCACGCGCTTGCCGGATCATGCCGGTCCGATGCCGCAAGGCCTGCGGCTTGGCGTGCCGCTGCCCGGCCAGCGTTTGTTTTTTGGCGATCGCATTTCGGAAGCTTTGTATGAAGCCGCGCTCGGACAATTCGCCAAGCTCGGCATCAAGATTGTCGAGATCGATATCGAGCCGTTCTATGCTGCGGCGCGTCTGCTTTACGAAGGTCCCTGGGTCGCCGAGCGTTATCTGACCGCGCGCGCGCTGATCGCCTCGTCGCCGGAATCGATTCTGCCGGTCACGCGCCAGATTATCCTTGCCGGCGCGCACGGCTCTGCCGCCGACGCGTTCGCGGCCTTCTATCAGCTCGACGATTTGCGCCGCGTGCGCGATCACGTCTTCCGCAGCATCGATGCCATGGTGCTGCCGACTACGCCGACGATTTATTCGGTTGAGCAGGTGCAGTCCGATCCGATCGGGCTCAACAGCCGGCTCGGCACCTACACCAATTTCGTCAACCTGCTCGACATGTGCGGTCTGGCGGTGCCTTCGGCGATGCGCGCGGACGGCACGCCGTTCGGCGTGACGCTGCTGGGCCTCGCGCACCAGGATCTTGCCTTGGCGGCGATCGGGCGTGCCTTCCATGCCGCCACCAGGCTGCCACTCGGCGCGCTCGATCATGCGCAGCCTGCGCTGAACGAAGAAACGCCGGCGCTTGCGCCCGGCGAGATCGCGCTCGCGGTGGTCGGCGCGCATTTATCCGGCATGCCGCTCAATGGCGAACTGCGCGCGCTCAACGCCCGCTTGCTCGAAGAAACCAGGACCGCGCCGCATTACCGCTTCTACGCGCTCGCCGGCACCAAGCCGCCGAAGCCCGGCTTGCTGCGCGTCAAACAGAGCGATGGTGCAGCCGTCGCGGTCGAGATTTACGCATTGTCGGAAAGCGCCTTCGGCCGCTTCGTCGCCGCGGTGCCGTCACCGTTATCGATCGGCACGCTCGAGCTTGCCGACGGTCGCACCGTCAAAGGTTTTTTGGTCGAAGCTGAAGCCATCGCCGGCGCCCGGGACATTTCCAGCTTTGGCGGCTGGCGCGCCTTCATGGCGCAGGAAAAAGCGCCGGCGTAAGTTTCAAGTTTTTAATTCACTTACTACGCTCGTCCCCGCGAAGGCGGGGACCCAGCGCTTTGCACCCGCCCCTGGATTCCCGCCTTCGCGGGAATGAGCGGAGTAATGCTCGTAGGATGGGTTGACCGCTTGCGAAACCCATCAAACAGCCTCGCAGTCGCGTGATCGTTTTCGCTTCGCTCCACCCATCCGACAAATTATGAGCGCGTAGCCCGGATGAGCGAAGCGATATCAGGGGACGAAGTTGGTGCCCTTTCCCGCATGTCGCTTCGCTCATGCGGGCTACATTCTCACTTCGGCTCGTCGATGACGCTCACATGCGCGGCGACCACACGCCAGCCTTCCGGAAAGCGCACCCAGGTCTGCATCTGGCGGCCGACCTTTCCGGGTTGATGAGGGCGGTGGAATAGCGTCGAGGCTACTGCGGTGTCGTGCCCATAGGTCGAGATCACGGTGCGCGAAATGGTGCGTTGCCCCGGCGGCGTACGGCCGGCGCGGAACGCGGCGATTTCGTCATAGCCATAAAGAATCTCGCTGCCGCCGTAGCGGATGGTGCGCGGATTCTTCCAGAAGGTCGCGTCGAGCGTGGCGACGTCGTTGTCGCCGAGCGCCTTTTCATAACGGTCGAATGCGGCGCGCACCTCGGCGACGACCTCCGGCAGGTCGAGTTCCATGTTTGCTGCTCCTGATTTTTTGGGCATTGCGTGAATCATCTTTCGTCATTGCGAGCGAAGCGAAGCAATGCACGGCTGCTGGATTGCTTCGTCGCTTCGCTCCTCGCAATGACGATGACGCGAAAGCCATAGGCTTTATTTATCATCGGCCGGCGGCCGTTGCGCCGCTGCGATGCCTTGCGTCTCCAGCGCATGCGCGATTCGCAGCGCCACGTCTTCGCGCCACGGTGCGGTGATGATCTGCACGCCGATCGGTAGCGGCGACAGCGGCACCGGCACGACCACGACCGGCAATCCGATGAATGAAATCGGCTGGGTGTAAATGCCCAGATTGGCGCGCACCGGCAGGTCGACATCGCCGACCCGGAATGTTTGTTGCCCGATCAGCGGCGCCGGACACGGCGTCGCCGGCGCCAGAATGGCGTCGACCTCGGAGAACAATTTGCGCACCTCTTGCTGATACCAGCGGCGAAATTTCTGTGCCTTGGTCACCAGCGAAGCCGGCAGCATGGCGCCGGCGATCAAACGGTCGCGCGTCGCCGGATCGAAATCGTTGGCGCGGGTGCGCAGCCGCGGCATGTGCAGGCTCGCCGCCTCGGTTGCCGTGATGATGAACGCGGACGAGCGCGCGCGTTCGGCTTCCGGGATGTCGATGTCGCGATTGGCGCCCAGCGCAGCGGCGACGCGATCGAGCGCGTAAACCGGCTCCGGCGAAGAGCATTTGAAATAGCCGCCGGCCACCGCGATGCGCAGCCCGTCGATGCCGCGGTCGAGAAGCGGTGTTACCGGCTCCGGCGTGCGCTCGGCGCAGACCGGGTCGGCGACGTCATGGCCCTGCATGGCGTCATAGGTGATCGCCAGATCGCGCGCACTGCGCGCCAGCGGGCCGACGTGATCGAAGCTTGCGCAAAATGGAAATGTGCGCGCGCGACTCAAGCGTCCGTAAGTCGGCTTGAGACCAAACAAACCGCACAGCGACGACGGCACGCGGATCGAGCCATTGGTGTCGGAGCCGAGCGAGAACGGCACCAACCCGCCGGCGACCGCGCCGGCCGAGCCGCTCGATGAGCCGCCGGTCATGCGCGCAAGATCGTGCGGATTGCGTGCTGCGCCGTCGTGGGCGTTCTCGCCGGTGAAGTCGTAGGCGTACTCGCCCATGTTGAGAGCGCCGAGCAGGATCGCGCCGGCAGCTTCGAGCCGTTCGATCAAGGTCGCATCGCGCGTGGCGGGCGGCAGGTCGCGGTTGATCAGCGAGCCGGCCACCGTCGGCAATCCGGTGATGTCGAACAGGTTCTTCACCGCGAACGGCACGGCCGCGAGCGGCGGCACGACCTCGCCGCGTGCCCGCGCTTCGTCCAGCGCCTGCGCTCGCAAACGCGCGCGCTCCTCGGTGACCGTGGTGAAGGCGTTGAGGAGAGGATCGCGCGCCCGAATCCGCGTCAGCGACGCTTCCACGACGCTGGCAGCGCTGATGCGGCCAGCCGCGAAAGCGGCGGCGATCTCGCCAGTGGTCATCCAGGCGAAGTCAGGTTCATTCATTTCAAGCACGGAACACCGGCCCCGGTTCGGTCTCGTCGCTCAGCGCAAAAGCATCGACGAACGTCGCGTGTTTAAAGAGCAGCTGCAGATTAAAGACGATGGCGCTGTGCCAAGCCGGCTCGACCGGAAGGTCGAGCATCTTGATCCCCATCGCCGCGAGGGCGGCCAAATCGTCGGGCTTCCGGCTGGGCGATGGCTTGGCTGCGGCCGTTGCCCGTTTGGCGGGCTTGGTCGGCCGCGCCGCTGCCGCCCGCTGCACGGATTTCGTGCGCTGTGCCGGTTTAGTCTTGCGGGCGCCGCCTGCCGCGGATTTTCCGCCGCGGGCGGGCGGCGCGGCCGGCTTCGCTTTCCGCGCCGCTTTGGTTTTACGCTTCAGAGGTTTGCGGGCCATGCTCTGTGACTTCCGATCTGGCTCCGGCGCATATCGCCTAAGCCCTTCCATTCGCGGGCATTGTATCGCATGCGTCGCGAGATGCGCCAAGCTCGGGAGCCCGGCGATTGAGCCGCCTCATGCTCCCCTTGGCCTTTTTCTTGCACCCGCTAGGCTTGAGGGCTCACGCGATGATGGCTTCGCCATAGCGAGCAGGAGGGGCGGATATGCCGGACGTAACATTCGACGCTGAACCTGCACCGCTATCGGTCGATCTCGACCGGGCCGCTTTGGTGATCATCGACATGCAGCGCGACTTTCTCCAACCTGGTGGCTTCGGAGAAGCGCTCGGCAATGATGTGTCGCGGCTGCAGGCGGCCGTCGGGCCTTGCCGCAACGTGCTCGATGCCGCGCGCCGCATCGGTATGCTGGTGATCCACACCCGCGAGGGCCACCGGCCGGACCTGTCCGACGCGCCGCCCCACAAGGTGGAACGCGGCGATCCGGCAACCCGTATCGGCGCACCGGGGCCGATGGGCCGCATTCTGGTGCGCGGCGAACCCGGCCACGACATTATCCCTGAATTATATCCGCTGCCCGCGGAGCCGGTGATCGACAAGCCCGGGAAAGGCGCATTCTACCAGACCGACCTCGAGCTGATGCTGCACAATCGCGGCATCGACACGTTGTTTGTTTGCGGCGTCACCACCGAAGTCTGTGTCAACACCACGGTGCGTGAGGCCAACGATCGCGGCTTCCGCTGCATCGTGCTGTCCGATTGTTGCGGCTCGTATTTTCCCGAATTTCATGCCGCCGGGCTGGCGATGATCAAAGCCCAGGGCGGTATTTTCGGCTCGGTCGCCGGCTCACAGACTCTGCTGAGTTCGCTGGCGGCGCTGAACTGAAAAGCCCGTGTCTCACCTTCTCAGTTGCGTTTGCCGACGCACCCGGGTGCCCGGCAGTTGCTGTCTTTTTGACAGGCAGTGACTGTTATTTGATCGCAGTCAGTCTGCGACGGTGATCGCGTTCTTATTGGGGCACCGGTCCATGCGGCGGGCATCGGCGCCGGTGCGATCCTGATTCCGTTGCCGCTTCATGGCCTTGCGGATTCGTTTTGCTCAACTGAGCCGTCGGCGGCGGCTTGGCACGCGCCTTGCGTATTTTCATACAAGCGATCGTTGACGATCGCGCAATTGCCGCCCGGGAGCGGAGGTTCTCAGCGTTGCAAGGTCAAGCCGATCGAGAACGGCTTGGCGTCGTTTGTTGCGCACGGCTGGGCATCGCCGCTGGCTTCGTTTGGTTTTCGCCACGGAGGGGGAGCGTGCAATGACGACAGCGACAACGACGGCCGGATTCCGTCCGCGCATTTGGACGACCGGCGACTTCAACGCGTTTTTCGGCTTCGGCACCAACATTTTGGTCAACATGCTGGTGCTGACCGGCTTGTTGCGTTTCGTGATCAAGATGCCGGACTCGATCGTCTTCGGCCGCATCTTACCGGCGCTCGGCCTGATGCTGTGCCTGTCGACGTTCTACTACGCCTACCTCGCGTACCGTCTCGCACAAAAAACCGGCCGCAGCGATGTGTGCGCACTGCCATCGGGCGTCAGCGTGCCGCACATGTTCATCGTCACATTCGTGATCATGCTACCGATCGCGCTCGCCACCAAGGATCCGATCAAAGGCTGGGAAGCGGGCCTGGTCTGGGTGTTCTTCCAAAGCTTTATTCTGATGATCGGAGGCTTTATCGCGCCGATCGTGCGCAAGATCACGCCACGCGCCGCGCTGCTGGGTACGCTTGCGGGCGTATCGATCACCTTCATCTCGATGCGGCCGGCGTTGCAGATGTACATGACGCCGGTGATCGGGCTGACCTGCTTTGCCATTATCTTGGTGAGCTGGTTCGGCGGCTTTCGCTATCCCAAGGGCACGCCGGCCGGCCTCGTGGCCATCATCGTCGGCATGATCATCGGTTGGGGCTCCAACGCCTTCGGTCTCGATTACGGCGGTCTTAGTCTGAAAGGCATCGCCGACTCCTTCACCAATTTCGGCTTCTCGGTGCCGATCCCGGCGGTCAACCACATCTTCTCCGGCTTCGAATATCTGGGCGTCATTCTGGTCACGGCCATACCGTTCGGCATCTACGATCTGGTCGAGGCCATGGATAACGTGGAGAGCGCCGAGGCCGCCGGCGATGCTTATCCGACCACCAGCGTGCTCACCGCCGACGGCGTGATCAGTCTGATCGGCTGTCTGATGGGCAACCCGTTCATCAACGCGGTCTATATCGGCCATCCGGGCTGGAAGGCGATGGGCGGCCGCATCGGCTACTCGGCGGCGACCGGGATCATGGTGATCATCCTGTCGTGGTTCGGCGTCATCTCGCTGCTGCTGGCGATCATTCCGGTGGTGGCGATCTCGCCGATCCTGCTCTACATCGGCATGCTGATCGGTGCGCAGGCGTTTCAAAGCACGCCGAAGACCCATGCACCCGCGATCGTGCTCGGCCTGACGCCGCATCTTGCCGCCTGGTGCAAAACCCTGATGGACGGTGCGCTCGGCGCCGCCGGCACCAGTGCCGCCGCCATCGGCATGGACAAGCTCGGCAATGTCGGCGTGCTCTACGAAGGTTTGAGCGTCATGGGCGGTGGCGCCATCCTGTCCGGATTGGTGCTGGCGGCGATCGGCGTGTTCGTCGTTGAAAAGAAGTTCGCCGAGGCTGGCGGCTTTGCGCTCGCCGGCGCCATCTTGACGTTCTTCGGCTTCATGCACGGCGAATCTGTCGGCATCGCAGTGACGCCGGTGGTGGCGATCGCCTATGTGATCGTGGCCGGTTTTCTGTTCGTACTCAGCCTTGCTCCGGCAAGCTTGCTCGACAAGACCGCTCCACACGAAGCCATACCGGACGGCGTGCCCGCCGAATAATCGACTTGCCCATGCGAAAGATCGTCCCTCCAAAGGGGCGATCTCATTTCGTGATACGGACCCACGCACCTCCTGCGTCAACCCCCTAAGGCTAGGGAATGGGCTTCGCTACGGTTCCCGCCTTATGTTGGCTAGGGAGCTGAGCTGTGGCGTTTATTCTACCATCCATGCCGAGAGTCGTTTTTGACGACCGAGCGACGCGCGCCATGGGCGATGCACTCGACGCTGCGTGGGAGGATATCCATCGCGCCGGGCATCGGCCGCCGGTGCGCGGAGTCCTGCCGGTCCGCGAAGCGATGGCGAAACGGATCATTGCTGCGGCCCGCGCGGGCGAGCGCGACGTCACTCGGTTGCGCGAGGCGGCGCTGTCGGCGTTGCCAAACCTGCGGGTCCCGATCTGAACTGCGATTGTGCCCGAATTAGGCGACCAGCACTTGAGCTTCGGCGATCGTCGATTGCGCGCCCCGCAGCTTGCTCTTGATCCGTCCGATGATGTCCGCGGAAATCGGATGCAGGCCGAGATAGACCGGACGTCCATAACGCGAGGTGGATCCTAGTATCTCGACCTCGCAGCCGATGCGTCGCCAAAGGTGTAGCGCCGAAGCATCGAAGTTTCCGATCACCAATTCGATCCCGGCTTGCAATGCGAGGTCGCCCAACGCGACCAGCAGGACCGTGGACGTGAACAGAATTTCTGCCTTGTCCTTCAGCCAAATATCCTCGTCAAGACAGAACCGCGTGCATTCCCAGATCGTCGGCGCTACGAGATGCACCGCGTCCGGTATCGTGTCGGAGAAGAAGTCCGCCATCAGCGTGGGCCCGGTCGTCGGCAGCAGCCGCAAGCTGCCCTTGACCTTTTGCCCGGCGTCGTCGGTGTAAATAATGTAGACCGGATTTTGGTCGTCGTATTTGTCGCGCTCCTCGCCGTCCTTCACGGTGACGTCCCAGCCCAGGCGATCGTGAAAGACGCGGGCCCGCATGCGGAACATCTGTTCCAGCAAATGCGCATATCTTCCCGTGTTGTGACCTTCGACGATGACGATCATGTTGAAAACAACCTGCCACTCGCGCTTCGGTACTCGTATACCCAATACACTACCGTCGCGAGGTTGCGGATCACTTGCGCAAATGAATCGAAATTTAAAAGAGCACAAGCGTCTTTTTTAACGCAAAGGCGCGCCATCGGCTGCGCCTGAGCCGGCAGCTATAGCGTCAGTAATCCAAGTCTGATTGCCTTGGTGACGGCCTGCGCCGAGCTCACACAATCGAGCTTATAGTGAACAGACTTCAGATAATCGCGCGTGGTATGCGGAGATATCTTGAGAATGGCGGCGATTTCCGTTGCATCCTTGCCGAGCGCCACCCAACGCAAACACTCGACTTCCCGAGCGGTCAGATGCGGCCTGTCTTTGCCGAACACTTCGACGACGACCCGGCTGTGCAGCCGGTTGGCGATCTGGATCAAGTCGGCTTGCGTGTGCGCCAGAAATGCCACCCAGCCAGCTTCGGGTTGCGAAGAGCTGACGACGAACAGGCCGCGGTAGCCGTGACGATTGGAGACCGGGATGGCGTAGCCATGCGGGCCGATGCCGTGCGCCCGCGCGTCTGCTTGAAACGCAACTTCCGCCGGGCTGGCGAACTGCAATTCCTTCCATTCGAAAGGCAGCGTTCTTTTGAATCCCTCCCGCAGGACGAGATCGACTTCTCCATATCCCATTTGCAGATAGCGCTTTACCCAGGAAGCCGGGTAGGTCAGCCGAATGTAGGGAACGGTCGGCGCTTCGAGCTTGGACGAGTAATAGACGACGTGATCGACTCCCATGACGTCTCTTAGCCGGGAGACGACGCCATCCATGTCTTGCGTATTTTCGACAATGGCGAATGCTTCAGTCAGCAAGTCTTGTTTAGGCAAGCTGCCCGCGGTCGTCGGAATTGCAAACTCCATCGGCTAGATTCCGCACTGTGCCGGCTAGGGTGGTCCGGTTGATCGGTCTACGCTTCGGAAGTGACTCGCAGGGATTAAGACCCGACAGCGACCGATTCGTCCCTAGGACAGCGTCGCAGGTCTGACGAGCCGCGTTGAAGCCCCCTAATCGCCAGCGCGCCTAATCCTTTTGACAAAAGAGTGGCCAATTTTTGTCAATGGACCCGCGATCGTGGGGGCGGCCGACAGTTCCCTACTGAGAACCCGACCGATGTTGATTTTTCAGCCACACGGCTGAGACTTTGCGTCTATTTCCCACGCGTTCAACCAAGCGTTGTCTCGGGCTGTTTTGCTCGGCAATGAACGCCGCCCGGCGATCTTCGTACTTTGGTTGAAGGCCCAGGCTCAATTCGAACATTTGTACGCCCAAACGCGCGGCCCGCCGTTCGCGATCATGATGCCGGCCGCGTCGAACTCCGTTGCTTCACTCCGCCGCCATCTTGGCGGCGCGTGCATCGTGGATCGCGTGCCAGATTTTGTTTGGTGTCGCCGGCATGTCGATATGCTCGATGCCGAGCGGACGCAGCGCGTCGAGGATGGCGCTGATCACGGCCGGCGGTGCGCCGGTCGCGCCGGCTTCACCGGCGCCCTTGATGCCGAGCGGATTGGTGGTCGACGGCACTTCGGCGATTTCCGACAGCAGATCGGGGAAATCGGAAGCGCGCGGCATGGCGTAGTCCTGGAAGCTGCCGGTGACCAGTTGGCCGTCGGCATCGAATACGATCGACTCCATCAAGGCCTGGCCGACGCCTTGGGCGACGCCGCCATGGATCTGTCCATCGCAGAGCAGCTTGTTGATCACCTTGCCGACATCGTCGACGGCGGCGTAACGCGCCAGCGTCACGACGCCGGTTTCCGGATCGATCTCGACCTCGCAGAGATGACAGCCATTCGGATAGTTCGACGGCTCGGCCGCGAACGTGCCGGAGGCCTCGAGCCCGACTTCGAATTGTTGCGGCAGGAACATCGGCCGGTGCAGCGACTGCGCCACCGCGGTCAGCGGCAGCGCGCGGTCGGTGCCGACGATGTGAAAGCTGCCGTCCTTGAATTCCAGATCGCCGGCGGCGGCTTCCAGCATCAGGGCCGCCATCGGCTTGGCTTTTTCGATGATGGCGTCGGCGGCGCGTTTGAGCGCGTTGCCGCCGACATGCATGCTGCGCGAGCCATAGGTGCCGCGGCCGACCGCCACTTCATTGGTGTCGCCCTGGATGAAGCTGATCGACTCGAGCGGCACGCCGAGCCATTCGTGCACCATCTGGGCGTAGACGGTCTGGTGGCCCTGGCCATGCGAATGGGTGCCGGCGAGGATCATCAGCGTGCCGCTCGGATCGAAGCGGATGGTCATGCGATCGTTGAAGATCGCCGCTTCCTCGATGAAATAGCCGATGCCGCGTCCGCGCAGCTTGCCGTTCTTCTTCGATTCCGCCGCGCGTTTGGCGAAGCCCGTTCCAGTCGGCGAGCTCAAGGCATTCGTCCATCACCCGCATGAACTCGCCGCTGTCGTAGGCGATGCCGGAATGCAGCTTGTGCGGCATCGCGGCCGGCGGCACGAAGTTGCGCCGCCGCAGCTCGATCGGGTCGATGCCGAGCACATACGCGGCGCGGTCGAGCAACAGCTCGATGAGGTACGTCGCCTCCGGGCGTCCGGCGCCGCGGTAAGGCGTCAGCGGCGGCGTATTGGTCAGCACCGCGCGTTCGGCCGCATGGACCGCCGGGATCTGATAAACGCCGGGCGCGAGCTTGAGCGAAAACAACGGCACCACCATCGCGGCGTCGAACACATGTGAGCCCATGTCGGCCAGGGCATCCATGCGCATGCCGAGGATTTTGCCGTGCTGATCCAGCGCAAGCTCACCGGTAACGACCTGGTCGCGGCCGTGCGCGTCGCCGAGAAAGGCCTCCGAGCGCGTCGATACCCATTTGACCGGGCGGCCGCCGCAGCGGCGCGACGCCCACAGCACCAGCGCATCTTCCGGATACACCGAGCCCTTCATGCCGAAGCCGCCGCCGACATCCGGTGAAATCACCCGCACTTTCATTTGCGGCACCTTCAACACGTCGGCCGCGAGGTGCGCGCGATGTCCATGCGGATTCTGCGACGTGGCGTAGAGCGTGTAGCTCTGGTTGTCGGGATGGTATTGGCCGATTGCTGCGCGCGGCTCGATCGAATTGGCGCTGACGCGATTGTTGACCAGCTTGATCGAAACCGTGTGCTTGGCGCTCGCGAAGGCGGCGTCGGCTGCCTCTTTGCTGCCCATCATCAGCGCAACCGCGACATTGTTCGGCGCGCCCTCCCAGATCACCGGCGCGCCGGGCTTCACCGCATCCTCGGGCCAAACCGCCGCCGGCAACGGCTCATAGTCAATGACGATCAGTTCGGCTGCGTCGCGCGCCTGCTGCAAGGTCTCCGCCACCACGAAGGCGACGCGGTCACCGACCGCCCTTACCTTGTCGCTGGACAGGATCGGACGCAGCGTGCGGTAGCCTTTCGGTCCGCCCATGTCTTCGGGCATCAACGGCACCAGACTGCCGATCTTGTCGGCTTCGGCATCGGCGCCCGTGAGCACGGCGAGAACGCCGGGAGCTGCTTTCGCCGCTGCCGTGTCGATGCTCTTGATGCGGGCGTGGGCGTGGGGCGACATCACCGGCACCCCGTGGGTCTGCAGCGGCATCTCGATGTCGTCGACGTAGCGGCCGCGGCCGGTGATGAAACGGGGGTCCTCGAGCCGGGTGACCGGCTGGCCGATACCGAATTTTGTCGCCACGCGCGTTTCTCCTAAAAAGCGAGCTTCCGCGTCACGCGCCATATGCGCCGATTGCGGAGCCCGATACTGTTGTCGCAACTCATCTGCCTTATACTCACGATTGCCGGGAATGAGAATGGTACAGGCCCCCTTGGCTAAAAGCGCCCCGTTTGCCTCTCATGCCGCTCCGGATCGCGTCGCCGCAGGCGGCGAACTGTTCGGCCATCCGCGCGCGCTTGCCTTTCTTTTCGGCACCGAGATGTGGGAGCGCTTCTCGTATTACGGGATGCGGGCGCTCCTCGTCCTCTACATGACCAAATACGTGCTGCTGCCGGCGCAGGCCGGCAATGTCGTCGGACTGGCGGGTTTCACACGAGCGCTCGAAGCCATATTTGGTCCGCTCGACGTCCAGCCTTTGGCTTCGCAGATCTATGGCCTCTACACGGCTTTGGTCTATCTCACCCCGATCTTCGGCGGGCTGTTGGCGGATCGCGTGCTCGGCCAGCGCCGCATGGTGATCATCGGCTCGACCCTGATGGCGATCGGGCATTTTCTGATGGCGGCGGAATCGCTGTTTTTGTTTGCATTGTTTGCCTTGATTCTCGGCAACGGCGCCTTCAAGCCGAATATCTCCACGCAGGTCGGCTTTCTTTATCCGCCCGGAGACCATCGTCGTGATCGCGCCTATTCGATCTTTTATGTCGGCATCAATGTCGGCGCCTTCCTGGCGCCGCTCGTCTGCGGCACGTTGGGCGAGGAAGCCGGCTGGCATTACGGCTTTGCGGCGGCCGGGGTCGGCATGCTGATCGGGCTCGCCATCTACCTCTATGCTTCGCCGCTATTGCCGGCGGACGCGCTGCAGAAGGCGAGTGCGGCATCCGCCCGTCAGCCGTTCAGTCGCGAAGAGCGCAGCGGCATCGTGACGATCCTCGCCTTGTTCATCCCCACTGCGCTGTTCTTTGCCACCTACGAGCAGGCCGGTAACACCATTGCGCTGTGGGCCGATGCAAGCACCGATCGCAGCATCAATTTTCTCGGCCTCAGCGGTGAGATTCCCACCACGTGGTTTCAGGCCTTCAATCCGTTCATGATTTTCGCCTTCACGCCGTTTGTCGTCGCGCTGTGGGCGCGGCAAGCGGCCAGGGGATCGGAGCCGTCGACCATCAACAAAATGGCGCTCGGCTGTTTCGGCGTGGCGCTGGCCAATGTGGTGATGGCGCTGGCCGCCTGGTACGCTGGCGGCGGCAAAGCGAGCTGGCTCTGGTTGTTCGTCTATTTCGTCATCGTCACGCTGGGCGAGCTTTATCTGTCGCCGGTCGGATTGTCGCTGGTGACCAAGATCGCGCCCGTGCGCGTTCTCTCGATGATGATGGGCGTTTGGCTGGCGACGAGCTTTGTCGGTGGCTTTCTCGCCGGCTGGCTTGGCAGTTTCTGGAGCCGCATGGGCAAGCCGGAATTCTTTCTGTTGATGGCGGTGATCGTCGCGGTCGCCGGCGCGGCCATGTCGGCCTTGCGCTTTTTGTTGCGGGACGCGCTGCCCGATTAGGTATGCCACAGCACCCTCACCTCCGCGCGCGTCGCCGATTCTTGTAAACTTGCGCCGCCCGCTGCTGCCGGTATGGAGGGATCGCACCATGTTTCGCAGGTTGCTGAGCTGGCTCGCCCCGGTCGCGTTGTCGACCGCAGCGGTTGCCGCACCGCCGGGCACCGTCGAGACTTACGTGCAGGCGCCGGGGCCGCTCGGTCCACTCAAGGGCACGATGCTGTCGCCCGCATCGGGCCGCAACGCGATGATGCTGATCATTCCGGGCTCCGGCCCGACCGATCGCGACGGCAACAATCCGCTCGGCGTACGCGGCGCCACCTATCGGTTGCTGGCCGAGGGACTTGCCGGCCGCGGCATCGGCACGGTGCGAATCGACAAGCGCGGCATGTTCGCCAGCACCGCGGCGGTCGCCGACGGCAACGCCGTGACCATCGATGACTACGTGGCCGATGTCGCCGCCTGGATCGCGGTCATCCGCAAAGACACCGGTGTGTCCTGTGTCTGGATTCTCGGCCATAGTGAAGGCGGCCTCGTCGCGCTCGCCGCCGCGCAGAAGCTGCCGGACATTTGCGGGCTTGTTCTGGTATCGGCCGCGGGCCGCCCGCTCGGCGATGTGTTGCGGTCGCAACTGCGGGCCAATCCGGCGAACGCGCCCATCTTGCCGCAAGCGATGGCGGCGATTGCTTCGCTCGAGAGCCGGCAAGCGCGTCGATGTCGCCGGCATGCACCCCGCGCTGATGCCGCTGTTCGCGCCGCAGGTGCAGGGATTTCTGATCGACACGTTCGCGCACGATCCTGCGAAGCTGATCGCGACCGTCGGCAAGCCCGTGATCATCGTGCAAGGCCGCCGCGACATGCAAGTCGGCGTCGATGATGCGGAGCGCCTCAAGGCAGCCGCGCCGAGCGCCGAACTCGTTCTGCTGCCGGACGTCAATCACGTTCTCAAGACGGTCGCCTCCGATGATCCGCGCGTCAACGCGGCGACCTATGCGGATCCGTCATTGCCGCTGGCGCCGGGCGTCGTCGAAGCGATCGCGCCCTTTGTTGCCGCTGCGCCGGGGGCGCGCTAGCCGAAGGGCCGCGGCGCTATGGCGCGTTCGCCTGCTGGGCCCAGACCGGAGGATGCCAGCGCTCGGCCTGCTTGCGCATGATGGCGCCGAGAATATTGGAATAGTCGTCGGTCCAGACGCTGACGTCCGATGGTGCCTTGAGCTCATGCCATCCCGGCCGGCCAGGCAGATCGCCCAAATCCTGCGGGCTTCTTGCGACGGCTGCGACTTCGGCGTTGATCTTGAAATCCGGCGGCGACGCTTGTGGGCGATCGTCCAGCCTGATGAAGGTCGAAAGATTCTCCGTGGCCGCGACTGCGGCGACGACGTCGGCAAGCTCCATGTAGCGGTTGGAAATGTGCAGGAGGATCACGCCGCCGGGATTGAGGTGGCGCAGATAAACCTGCATCGCTTCGCGCGTGAGCAGGTGCACCGGGATGGTGTCGGACGAGAAGGCATCGAGAACAATCAGGTCGTAGGTCTGGGTTGACGCGCTGAGTGTCAGGCGCGCATCGCCGATGACGATGGGAAGATCCGGCGCGCAGTCGGACACGAACGTGAAAAATTGCGGATTGCGCGCGATCTGCACCACTGCGGTATCGATTTCGTAGAAGGTCCATTGCTCGCCGGGGCGCTGGTAACAGGCGAGCGCGCCGGTGCCGAGTCCGACGACAGCCACATGCGGAAGCGAGCCTCTGAGCTTTCGCACCGCGTCGATCCCATCCGAGATCGGTCCGCCGTGATAGTAGTAGGTCAACGGTTCGGGCGCCGTATTCGCGGCGACGTCGGCGATGCGCTCGGCACCGTGCAGCGTCGTGCCGTGATACAGCAGGCGATACTTGCCGTCGGTGGTTTCGATAATCTGATTGACGCCGAAGAAGCTGCGCAGCGTCGCCACGCGGTTGAAGCCGGGCTGCCACAGGCCGGTCAGCAAAAACCCGAGCGCGACCAGCGCGATAAATCGCGGCAGGCGTTCGCGCTGCAGAAACATCAGCGCGGCGATTGCGATCAAGACAATTTGGAACGGCAGCTCGGCGCCCGCCGGCAATTTGAGGCCGAACCAAAACCGCGCCGCGATCGCAACGACGATAACGATCAGCACCGGAGCGGTCTGCCGGATCAGACGGCCCGCGTTGTCGTTGAATACCCCGGGAAGCGCAAACAGCGCTGCCAGGATCAGGATCGGATATTCGTAGACTTGAGAAAACACGTGCGGCGCGACGATCGCGGCGAACATGCCGCCGAGCGCGCCGCCAAGCGAGGTCCACAAATAAAACTCGGTCAAATGCGCGGGCGCCGGACGGCGGCGATAGAGTTCGCCGTGGCAGAGCATCGCAAACAAAACAAACGCTGCGAGGTTGACCAGAACGAGCACGAGCCAGAATGCGCGCTGGCCACCGAGAAGTCCGATAGACAGCGGCACCACGGCGAACGGCACGAACCGTGCGACGGTCGCATGCGAGATCCACGGCCGGTCGCGAAACGTGCCGACGAATGTGAGCAGATAAGCCGCAAGCGGCAACACCCAGAGGAACGGCACCGACGCGAGGTCGGTGGAGACGTAGGAGGTCACGGCAATGACCAGGCCGGACGGTATTGCGGCCAGCGCCACCCAGCGCAATTTGTCCCCGGTCGACACGGCGGATGTGGCCGTCGCCACGGTTGTCGGGTGACTTGTCCAGCGCGTGACGATCAGCGCGGCGGCGGCCAGCAGCAGGATAAAGACGCCGAAGCCGACCGACCAGGTCTGCGTTTGGCTATGCAACGGCAGCAGCGGCTCGATCAGCGTCGGATAAGCAAAGAGCGCGGCGAACGACCCGAGATTTGAGGCGGCGTAGAGAACGTACGGATTGCTCGCGCGATCGTGGCCGCTCGCGGAGAACCAGCGTTGCAGCAGCGGCGCTGTTGTTGCAAGCGCTGCGAACGGCAGTCCGATCGATGCAGCGAAGAGGCCGATCAGCCAGAACGCAATATTGTCGGCCGGTGGCGAGCCGAAGCCGCCGGCGATACCGATCGGCAGCATGAAGGCGGCGGCCGCGAGCGTGCCGAAATGCAAGAGCGCGCCAATGCCGAGTGGCAAGTAGCGAACCATGAGATGGGCATACGCATAACCGAGCAGCAGCGTCACCTGGAAGAACACCAACGCCACCGACCAAACAGTCGGCGCGCCGCCCAGCAGCGGCAACACCATCTTTGTGAACATCGGCTGGATGACGAACAGCAGGAAGGCGGACACGCAGAGCGTCGTCGCAAACAGCCACGGCGCAATCCAGGCTGCCTCGCGGATGCGGTCTGGCGATGAAACGGCCTTGTTATCGACCACCGTCACGGCACGCTCTTGATACGTTCTGCGCCAGCTAGGAGCGGGGGCCTTAAATGCCTGTTACCCCGGCCTGCGAAACTCCAACCGTGGGTAATTTTTGTTAAAATGATCGGTGACTGGCGGCGATGAAACGCTGAGAAGACCGCGGAGGAACTTGTCGCGGCGAGCTTGTAGATTTTGGCGCGAGGTTTAACCCGGCGCAGAGGCGCCCTCACCCCGACCCTCTCCCCGCAAACGGGGAGAGGGAGTTGCCGGCGGTGGTTTGTTGCTTGAGCTTGGAGAACATGATGATCGATCAGCCGGCGAACGACGTACAGGGATTTTTCCACGTCAATGTCAACTGCACGGATTTTGAAAAATCGTTCGCGTTCTATCGCGCTCATCGGCTTCGAAAAGATCCTCGACTTCGAGGATGCGCCGGGACCGCGGCATTCGTTCGGCCAAGCCGGATCTGGGACCGGTGCTCGGTCTGCCGGACGATTGTGATGGCCGTGCCGCGTTGCTTGCGCTGTCAGGCGATAGCAGCGCTATGCGGCTCGACCTGATCGAATGGAAACAGCCGAAGCTCCAGGCCGAGTGCCGCAAAAATCTGGCGCAGCCGGGCATCGCGCGCATCTGCCTCAAGACCAGCGATTGCGACGCCGTTCATGCGCGGCTCGCCGCCGCCGGCCACGTCGCCTACAGCGCGCCCACCCGCGTGTATCTGGGCGGCGGCTGGATCAAGGTGTTCTGTTGCGAGGATCCCGACGGTGCGGTGATCGAGTTCATGCAGTTTATGGGGCGGTAAAACCCGACCGACCCAACCGCTCGTCATTGCCGGGCTTGACCCGGCAATCCATACGGCGTTGCCGAATACGCTGAAGCGCGGCCTTTCTGCCGCGACCGCCTCCACGCAGCATGGATGCGCGGGTCAAGCCCGCGCATGACGCTGAGGGGAGGGCGATGCCGCGCCCAGTCACGCTCGCTTTCAAACAGTGGCGCGGCGGAGGACTTTCAATTCACGCAAACGATCTCCAAAATAAAAATGCCCGGCACGAGGCCGGGCATTGCATCTGTTGAGAGCGCAAATCGCGCGGAGCGATTAGTGCGCGGCGGCCGTCACCGCGGGCGCGGCCTTGGGGCTTTCCATCGCCAAGATCTGGCTCTTGACCGCCTTCTGCACCTTCTCGAACGCCCGCACTTCGATCTGCCGCACGCGCTCGCGCGAGACGCCGAATTCCTCGGCGAGCTCTTCCAGCGTGATCGGCTCGTCGGCAAGCCGGCGCGCCTCGAAGATGCGCCGTTCGCGATCGTTGAGCACGCCGAGCGCCTGGCCGAGCGCCTGGTGGCGGTTCTCCGATTGCTCGGACTCGGCCAGACGGCTTTCCTGGCTGGCGCTGTCGTCGACCAGCCAGTCCATCCACTCGCCCGAATCGCCGTCTTCGCGGATCGGCGCGTTGAGCGACGCGTCGCCGCCGAGGCGGCGGTTCATGTCGATCACGTCCTGCTCGGTCACGCCCAGCCGCTTGGCGATCAGCTTGACCTGATCCGGACGCATATCGCCTTCTTCCAGCGCGGAGATCCGGCTCTTCGCCTTGCGCAGGTTGAAGAACAGCTTCTTCTGGTTGGCGGTGGTGCCCATCTTCACCAGCGACCAGGAGCGCAGAATGTATTCCTGGATCGCGGCCTTGATCCACCACATGGCGTAGGTCGCCAGCCGGAAGCCTTTCTCGGGCTCGAAGCGCTTGACCGCCTGCATCAGGCCGACATTGCCTTCGGAAATGACTTCCGAGATCGGCAGGCCATAGCCGCGATAGCCCATGGCGATCTTGGCCACGAGCCGCAGATGGCTGGTGACGAGCTGGTGCGCCGCATCGCGGTCGCCGTGCTCGCGCCAGCTCTTCGCCAGCATGTATTCCTCTTGCGGCTCCAGCATTGGAAACCGCCGGATTTCTTCCAGATACCTGGTAAGTCCGGTTTCACCCGACAGGACCGGTAAGGCAGCAGTTTGGGCCATGGTAGCGCC
The DNA here is from genome assembly GCA_963737755.1 of uncultured Alphaproteobacteria bacterium. Lineage (GTDB taxonomy): Bacteria > Pseudomonadota > Alphaproteobacteria > Rhizobiales > Xanthobacteraceae > BOG-931. Next base: position 148,232 of record CAVTTZ010000001.1, read on the forward strand.
CTTTCCTTGTTGCGTCCCCGCACCAGCGGCGGACGGTATGCCATCGCTTCCCCGAAGCCGACGGCGCGAGTTCATCTCGCACCCGCAGCATACACGGTCAGACCAGGCGAGCGGTAGTTCCAGAGGCATCACTTCAGCGCGACTGGCGCCTTGATCAGACTGACAATCGGCGCACGTTGGCCGGGAGCCGGTTAAGCAAGCGCTCTACTGATCGCTAGAATCAGCCCGAATAACTGCCAGCCTAGCATGCAAACGGGCAAGCTCGGGCGGCAGTTCCGAGCGGAACCGCAGGATTTCGCCGGAAAGAGGGTGTTCGATCGACAGCATATAGGCATGCAGGGCCTGTCCGCCAAGGTCCCCAGCGCCGCCTGCGCCTCCTGCGGCAAAAGAGCCGACTTGGTGCGGAAGCCCGGCCCATAGACGTCGTCGCCCATCAGCGGATGGCCGATCGAGGCCAGATGAACCCGGATCTGATGGGTGCGGCCGGTTTCGAGCCGGCACGCTAGCAGACTCGCGATCGGCACCCCCGGCCGGGCGCCTTCCGAGCGGCGGCCTTCGCCTTTTTGGCCACCATAGCGCTCCGCCACCTGCCAATGGGTCACGGCTTCGCGGCCGCCTTCGCGGATCGCCATGCGGTCGCGCGCCGTCCGATGCCGGTCGATCGGGCGGTCGACCGTGCCGTGCGGACGGTCGGGCGCGCCCCAGACGAACGCCAGATAGCCGCGCTCGAACGGCCCGTCGTCGCGGCCGTGGCTGGCGAATTGCTTGGCCAAGCCTTTGTGTGCGCTATCGTTCTTGGCGACCACCATCAGCCCGGTGGTGTCCTTGTCGAGCCGGTGCACGATGCCCGGGCCGCCGTTCGCCGCCGATGCCCGACAGGCTGTCGCCGCAATGGGCGATCAGCGCATTGACCAGCGTGCCGGTCCAATGGCCGGCGGCCGGGATGCACCACCAAGCCCCTGCGGCTTGTCGATCACGATAATGTCGTCGTCCTCGTAAACGACATTGAGCGGGATGGCCTCGGCGGCCGGCTTGGCCGGCACCGCCTCCGGCACTTCGACCGTCATGGCGGCGGCGGAATTGACGCGATGGCTCGGATCGCGGATCGTGCGGCCGTCGATCGCCACCGCGCCGGCTTCGATCAAGGTTTTCAGCCTGCTGCGCGACAGTTCGGTGATATGAGCAGCCAGCACGCGGTCGAGGCGGCCGCCGGCCTCATCGTCGTCGATGCGGATTTCTTTATGCGTGGACGTCATTGCGGTAATCAGACTCGCAGCAATTAAATCGACGATCAGGTGCCGACATGGCCAAACACGTGACCAATCTCGCGAAATTACCCGGCGGCCAGCCGCAAGGCGACTGGGATCCGGACGCCGCGTCCGCCGCCGAAGACTCCGCGAACCCGGCCGATCCAGCGCTCGCCGGCGTCGCCGCGCGGGTTCGGCTGTTGATGCTCATATCGGGTTTGACCACGATGATTGCGATTGCCGCGGTGATCGGCGTCATCGGCTACCGCGTTTACCACTCCGGCGATAGCTCCGGCGCGGCCGTCCAAGGCGTCGCCAGTGGCATCGTCACCCTGCCGAAATCGGCCCGCGTCGTCTCAACCGCGGTCGCCGGCGACCGCATCGTGATCACCCTCGACATCGCCGGCGCCACCGAAATCCGCACGTTCGACGCAAAAACCCTCAAGGAAACCGGCCGCATTCGCTTCGCGACGGAGCCGTGACCGTCGCAGGCTGTCATCTCTGCTGCGCGGCAAGTGACGGGCCTTAACTTCCACCGGTGCGTCAGTCCGGGGCCGAGCGAAGCTCGGAGCCGGGAATCCATATCCACCGCCGCAACAGAACATACTCCGCCGATCTCCATGAGGCGGCGCCGCCGCCGCCCTCCAGCCGGACCGACAAACCCCCGCCCCTCAACGACAGCGCGCTTGCGCCGATGTCGCAGTGAGGGTATTTCCAAGCCTCACGCTCCCTTCGTCTAGCGGTCTAGGACGCGGCCCTCTCAAGGCTGAAACACCGGTTCGATTCCGGTAGGGAGCGCCATGACCGAATTCTCCCTCAAGGCTTGGTCTTCGCCGCTTCCGCAAGCCCGTCTTTTTGACCCTGCGCGTGCCGCGTCTTGCGCGGGCCATACGCCGAACCATAATGTGTGACTTGGATGTGCCGGGGGATGGAGCGTCGATGAAAGCGATCGCGGTCTCGCTTCTACTGAGCCTCTTGCTGGCCGGGTGCGCGAGCTCGGGGCCGAATGCAAATTCCATTCGCGCCGGATCGCCACCGGGCTTCGCTGGCGACAACGAGCGGTTGCCAAGTTACGATTTCAAACGGCGCCCGTTGATCGCGTGTCGCGTGAACCGCAGCACGGTCCTTGAAGTCTGCAAAACATTATTGGCGCGGCCTCGCTTACACGAGACGGCTTGAGACATCGAGGCCATTTGATTTGGTCGCGCTCCGGCACTGGCGTCTTCAGCACGTCCGTATATCCTTCGGCGCCCGCATGACTGGCGTCTCTGGCGTTGAGCAAGTAGGCGCGCATCGCCTTGAAGGCCGTTCTGTTTGCGGTCCAACGTGGCCTGTGATTGCTCCGGCGAGAGCGTTGTGATCTGAAGCCCGGCTCGGCGTCAATATAGCTTCTGAAAGTGTAAGCGGCGCTGTCGATGCTCTGTCAGCATATGCAGGCATGGGCAAAAGAAAGCTTCGGGAAAAAGGCTCCGCGCTGCCGCATTCGCTGTTGAGCGTTCCGCGGAACCGCGTTGAAAAACATTCGATGTTCCCGGAACGGGCTGCGGGCGTCCTCCGTTGTCAGGGTTCGAAACCCCGGAGGAGAGAGAGAATATGTCTCTGCTGAATAAAGCTCTTGTTGGTGCCGCGATCGGCGCCGGAATGCTCGCGCTGACGACGGCGAATGCGTCGGCGGGAGTTGCATGCGTCGGCCCCGTTTGCTGGCATACGCATGAGGCTTACGAGTATCCGCCGGATGCGCGCGTTACGGTTCATCCCGACGATTGGCGTTGGGGCCCGAACGATCATTATAGCTGGCGGGAACACGAAGGCCGCGGCTATTGGAAGGGCGACCGCTGGTCGGAATGGTAAGCCGACAGGTTAATCTTTGATAGCATGATCGAGATGCAACACCGGCCGCGGTCGCGGCCGGGTTGCCTCCCGGTCGCGCTTGTTAGATCATTCAGCTTTTTAGATCTTTCAGATGTGAGCGGTTTCGGAGGCGTTCGGAGCGTGTCAGTTCAGCAGACCGGCTTTGCGCAAGCCTTCGGCCATGTTCTCGACGTCTTCGGTGCGCTTGAACGGTTGCCGGCCGATATGGGCGGCGAATGAGTAATTCGGGTTGATCTCCATCAACTCCGCCCAAACCCGTTTCGCCTCTTTGATTTCGCCCAGGTGCCCAAGCGCCGAAGCCAAGATGGCGCGGGAGAAGTCGGTATTCGGCACCAGCACGATGCGCTGCCGCAGCAGTGCGGCCGCAGTCTCGTATTTTTCCGCCAGCAGATAAGCCAGCCCGAGGAAGTGCAGGAATTGCCCGCTCAGCGCCGGATCGAGCCGCATCGCCTGCTCGATTTCCGGGATCGCTTCCAGCGGCTGTCCGGCGAAGGTATGGACGGTGGCGCGGAGATTGCGCGCCAGCGCCAAATTCGGATTGAGCTCGATCGCTTTTTCGACTTCCGCTTTGGCCCGATCGAGATCCTTGTTGTAGGACGCCGCCAGCGCTGAGACGCAGCGCGCCAGCGGCTCGTTCGGGTCCTTCTCGATCGCGGTGTCGGCATAGCCTTGCGCAATCGTCAGCGACTTATCAGGATCTTCAGTCCAGCGGTTCTGATAGTCGAACATGTAGCCGAAGCCGAGGCACGCATAGGCCGCGGAATAATTGGGATCGTGCTCCAGCGCTTCGTTGAAGTATTTGATCGCCTGCTGGAAGGTTTCGAGATTCTTCTCCTTGCCGAGCATGAATTCGCGGCCGCGCAGCATGCAGTCGTAGGCGGCGACGTTCTTGGTCTCGCTGTCGGCAAGCCGCTGTTGTTCGGCGGGGCTGAGCGTGATCTTCAGCGCTTCGACGATCCGCTTGGTGACGTCGTCCTGGACGGCGAAGATGTCGGTGAGATCGCGATCGTAGCGGTCGGCCCACAGATGCGCGCCGTTGGTGGCGTCGATCAGCTGCGCGGTGATGCGCACGCGCTTGCCGGCGCGGCGGATCGAGCCTTCGAGCACCGAGGTGACGCCGAGCTCGCGCCCGACCGTGCGGATGTCGACCGAGCGGCCCTTGTAGGTGAAGCTCGAATTGCGGGCGATCACCGTCAGGCCGGCGATCTTCGAAAGATCGGTGATGATGTCTTCGCTGATGCCGTCGGAGAAATACTCCTGCTCGGGATCGTCCGACATGTTGGTGAACGGCAGAATGGCGATGGAGGCGACCGGCGTTTCGACCACGGGCTTCTCTGTCGGCTTGGCGAGTTCGGGAGCCGAGCGCGGATGCCATTTCCAGACCCGGATCGGCCGCTCGATGTTCTTCACCGAGATCTCGCCGGCATCGCGAAACTGCGCATCGATCCGGTTGCCGACGCTTTCGTTGACGATGGAGGAAACGCAGATCCCGCCCGGCTCGGCCAGCGGCTCGAGGCGAGCGGCGATATTGACGCCGTCGCCGTAGATGTCGTCGCCCTCGATGATCACGTCGCCGAGATTGATGCCGATCCGCAGCACGATTTTCGGCTGGTGCTGGGCTTCGTCCGGCAGCAGGCCGCTCGAGCGTTGCACGGAGAGCGCGCAATGCACGGCATCGACGACGCTGCCGAATTCCGCGATGGTGCCGTCGCCGATCAGCTTGACGACGCGGCCATGGTGGGCGGCGACGGCGGGATCGAACACCGCCTGCCGATGCTGCTTGAGCGCCGCGAGCGTACCCTCTTCGTCGACCCCCATAAGCCGCGAATAGCCGACCACATCGGCTGCCAGGATTGCCGCGAGCTTACGATTGACGCGTTCCTCGGCCATCGCCGGTTGAGCCTTGCCCCGGAGGATTACGCCTCAACGTAGTGCGTGGTTTTGAAAAATCCACGACCGAAGTGTGCCCTCGATGCAAAAAGGCTGGTCATGACCACCAGGTGGTTAGGGTCGCGGCGAGACTTATGGCGAGGCTCAGCCGGCAAGCCGGAAATCGGCGTAGAGCGCCGGCAGAAATTGCGCCAAATGCTGCATTTCTTCGGCGCAGTGCACCAGGAGCGCCCGGGCGTCGGCTTCGGTCGGCCGCATGAAAAGGCCTGCTGCCCGGGCCATCATGGCGCCGAGCACGCTGTTGCGGCCGGCCGCATGGCGGCCGCCGATCCAGAAACGCGAGCGCATCTCGCTGCCGCCCGCGGTCCGGCGCACATAGTGAACCAGATAGCCCACATCGATCGGAATATCGCCGAGGCCGGTTCGCGCACACACGATGGTCGCCTGCTCGGGATCGTCGAGGGTTTGGTCGGCGAAGCCCAGGCTTGCGGGCGGCAGGAAACGGATCGACGCCCGCAACAACGCGCTGCCGATATACTCGTCGACGATCGATGTCGCGCCGACATAGCGCGCCCGTCCCTGGCTTCCAGGCGGGGGCGACGACAGCCACGCGGCATGAACGTGCGCCTGCGGATGCCAGAGCTTGTAGCGCTCCGGACTGTCGCTGTGCCAGCCGAACCACCAGTCGATCATCGCCGGCGTCACGCCCGGCAGGTCGGTGCATGCGGCCACAACGATGCCGCCGTCGGCCGTCAGCGCAAAACCGTTCTCGATGACGGGGGCTTCGCCGAACAGACTCTGCGGCGCCGCCGCGAGTGTCGGCAGCAGCGGCTCGGGCAAGGGGCCGCGATCGAGCGCGTGGCGGATATGATCCGGGAGCGGCGCAATTTGCGGATCAAGAAACCGCGCATAGGGTTTGGCGCGATCGGCCGCGTCCCATCCAAGATGGCGGCCGGCAATCGGCTTACTGGCCATCATGGTTTAACATCACGGGTTAGCATTACGCGTTGGCATTGTGTGATGCCGCGGGCCTGCTCAAATAAGAGTGAAAGCGGCCTGCGGGGTCGACACTGGCTTTAAGCTGATCGAGCCGCGCCAGATTGTCTTCCGCCATGAAACGTGCCGTCCGCTCACCGAGATTTTCGTCGGCCAACTGAATGCCGGTGGCGAGGGGCGCCAGGTCGGTCATGCCGTCGAGCGCCCAGGTCGCGGTCCCGGCTTCATCGGCGGCATCGCGCCAGATGCCGTACATCGCCAGATAAATCTCATCCTCCGACGAAAACGCCATGTCGGGTCGTCGCAGCCGCGGCGCCCAGTTCATCCACATGACGTGTGACGGCGCCTGCGGCAGCTTGGCGACGATCCGCTTCAGCGCGGGCAGCAATTGCGTCCGGCGATGCGCGCGTCCACATGTTGTCGACGGCGTAACGGTGATCGGCCGGGTAATGGTGCATCACCCGCGCGGTCAGCGTCGACAGCCGCATCGGCACAAAGGGCGTCGCGCGCTTGGCGCCGCCCGGCCGCGTCTTCATAAAGTCGAGGTCCTTCCACGCGGCAAAAATGCTGTCGGTGAAAACCGGCGCCACCACCATGATGCCGGGACCGTCGATAAACGGAATGCAGCGCGAGACCATGAACATCAGTTCGATCGAGAGCGGCACCTGCGGCCCGACTTGATGCGCCCAGCGCACGATCTCCTCGAGATGATCGGCGGTGTAGAACGCAAGCTTGGCGCCGATCACTTTCGGCCGCCGGTAAAGCCGCAAATGAAAGCGGGTGATGACGCCAAAAAATCCCGGTCCGGCTCCCCGCGCGGCCCAATACATCGGCGCATTCTCGGTGGCGCTGGCGTGGTGCAATTCGCCGTCGGCGCCGACATAGTCGATCGCCAGCACGCTCTCGCAGGCCATGCCCACGGCGCGCGAGTGCCAGCCGAAACCGCCTTGCAACAGAAAGCCGCCGAGGCCAACGCCCTCGCAATGGCCGATCGGAAAAAACAGCTTCTGCGGCGCCAGCAGTTCGTTGACCTGATTGCCGCGGCAACCCGGTCCGACCGTGGCGCGCAGCGCGCGCGCATCGATCGTCACCGCGTTGAGGCGCGACACGTCGAGCAGCATGCCGCCGTCGCGGACGTGATTGCATGACCAGCTATGGCCGCCGGAGCGCGTCGCGACGGTCCAGTTGTTGGCGTTGGCAAGCCTGACCGCCGCGACGACGTCGTTCTCGTTGTCGGCCTGGACGATGATGTCGGGAAAGCGATCCGGTAAATTCACGTTGCGGCAGCTGGCGCGGCGCGCGGCTTCGTAGCCCTGATCGCCGCGGCGGAACGCCTTGCCGGCGAAATCCGCCGGCTGCTGCTCGGCCACGCTCATGCGGCCGCCCGGCGCGTGCGCCGCGTTTTCAGACGATGGTCTTCCGGATTTGCAGTCACGCGCGTCGGTGTCGGCGTCACGAATATCATTGGGATGAGCTACGGCGTGTTTGTTTATTCCCCCGGCGGCGAACGCTCGCCGACCACGAACTTTTTTGATTCTATTGGCCGACGCTATCAGAACACCGCAAAAAGTCGAATATGGACTTTGATCTGCGGGTGTTGGCTCGTGCTCGCGCGCCGGCCGCATTCCGGAAGGCAAGGCGGCTGCCGGAGGGCGCCGCCGGTCGGGCGACCTCCGGGGGCTGGGGCCGCTAACGCGCCGTCGCGCCTTGCGGCGTCGGCGCGACGGCGATTTCGACAACGACATCGCCGGGGGCGGTGCAATAGAAATGAGTGCCCCAGCCGCTATCGCTCTCCTGTTGTATTTTGCCCGGCGACAGCCCGGCGCTCTCCAGTTCGCCGTGCTTGGCCTGCACGGCCTCAAGGCCGTCGAGATAAAAGCCGAGGTGAAAGCTTTTCGGATAGGCGATCGCGTCGTCCTTCTTGCCCCGCATCACAGCCAGGAAGAAGTCGTCCGCGTTGCGCAGCAGGATAAAGCCACCCGCCCCGCGTTCAACGGCGCGCGTGAAGCCGAAATGCTGTTCGAAGAAAGCGGCGAGGGCAGGGACGTCCGAGGTGGTGAGATTGAGATGTTTCAGGTGCATCGTGTCCATCCACTTGAGGTTTGCGGAACGGACGGAGACGATGCAGGAGAGCCGAATTCCACTGTCACGACCCACCGGCAGCGCGACGACAAAACTGTCGTCCCGTCCGGCCGTGGGTCCGCGAAGCGGCGGATAGCGATTCCCGTTTCGGGGAACTGACCGGGCTTACCAATCCGGCCACGCCTATTTTCGGCGCGGATCGAGTAGCAGAATCCGGTGTCGGCGTCCAGCGAATGGCGGTGGCCGCCATGGCGGCGGCTTATGCCGGCTATGTGGCTTCGATCTGGTTGACGATGTGGGTTTTGCCGTCCCAGTCGCGGGCGGCGAGATACATCGCGTGAAATCCCGCTTCGGCCTCGGCGTTCATTTCGATCACTTCCAGCATGCCGGGCAGGTCGCGGGTGGTGTCGAAATAGACCACGCGAAAGCCCATCGGCGCCGTGTCGGAAAAAGCTTCGGCGTAGCCGAGCGAGCGATAATGCGCCGAGGTTTTTTCAAAGTCGCGCGTGCCGATACCCCAATGATGAAAGCCGTGCGCGCCGCGCGCTTTCAGGGTCTCGCCGAACACCGACGGCTCGTCGTCATGCTGCTGAATCAGCTCGATATGGGTCTCCCCCGTAAAGGCCAGCGCGAGGCTGACCCGCATCGTGGTGGGAACGCCGCGATAGACGCCTTTCGGCGGCACGAACGGACCGACCAAAAACCACGGCCCGACGCGCATCAGCTCCGAATAATGCCGCATGGCTTTTTGAATATCGGCAACCGTGTAGGCGACCTGCACGATGCCGCCATCGGGTACGCCGAAGCTGAACCGGTCCATGATGTCCGTCCTTATTTGTTTGTTAGAAAGAGCGCGTGGTTGCTTTTTAATTCCTGCTTTCACAAAAGAGGGCGTCCGGCACGGAAAAGCAAGAACCGCCTGTGACGAAGAAAAAATCGCCGGGCGAGCCACTGCGTCCCTTCTCCCCGGCGGGGAGAAGGACAGGATGAGGGGGTTCTGACTCTCAGGATTTGCTTGGAGTCAGAGCCCCCTCACCCAAACCCTCTCCCCGCTGGGGAGAGGGAGTAGGACGCCGTGCCCGGTCAACGAAGAAGAATTGCCGAGCGAGCCGCCGCGTCCCTTTCTCCCAAGGGAGTCATTCACGCGTCGAGCATCGCGACGCAGCGGGTCCAGCCGGCGGAGGCGTTCTCGATCTTGACGGGAAAGCAGCAGACCTTGAAACCGAACGGTGGCAGCGTATCGAGGTTGGTGAGCTTTTCCATGTGGCAATAGCCGATTTCGCGCCCGGCTTTGTGGCCTTCCCAGATCAGGCTTGGATCGCCGGTCTCCTGAAAGCGCTTGGCCGTGAACGAGAACGGCGCATCCCAGCTCCAGCCGTCGGTGCCGGTGACCCGCACGCCTTGCTTGAGCAAAAATAGCGTCGCCTCGCGGCCCATGCCGCAGCCCTTATCGAGAAAGTCCGGCTGGCCGTAAGCCTTGCCGGCCGCGGTGTTCACCAGCACGATATCGAGCGGCTTGAGTTTATGACCGATGCGGTCAAGCTCGCGTTCGACGTCAGCGGCTTTGCACACATAGCCGTCAGGCTTGTCGCGGAAGTCGAGTTTGACGCCGGCGGAGAAACACCATTCCAGCGGGATCTCGTCGGCCTTCAACGCCGGCTTGCCGCCATCCTGCGTGCTGGAGAAATGCCAGGGCGCGTCCAGATGCGTGCCATTGTGGGTGGTGAGCGTGATGCGTTCGAGCGCAGCGCCTTCGCCACCCGGAAGATCCTCCGCCTTGAGGCCGGGAAACATCATGGTGAAATCCTGCGCGCCCTGTTTGTGATCGACGTATTCGATCTTCGGCAGCATGCTCGGAGGATCAGAAGCAATGTTGGCTTTGAGCGCGACCGACAGGTCGATAATCCGCATCGATATGTCTCCCTTACAGCGCCGGTCTTTCCGCCGGCGCAACGTCATTGTGCCCAGGCCAGGCCGGCAAGCCTAGTCCTTGGTTCTTTGGAGCATGATGTTCGCACGACCTAAGACACCCTCTCCCCAGCGGGGAGAGGGTGGGGTGAGGGGGCGCTGACTCCGAGCAAATACTGTGAGCCAGAGCCCCGCATCAAGTCTTTCGCCGCGCTGGGGAGAATGACCGCAGCCAGTCCGACCGCGATTTTTTACTCGAAAAGCTCATCGAAGAAGTTGTTCATCGCCGTCCAGGAGCGCTCGTCGGCTTGTTTGTTGTAGGCGGCCGGCGGCGGGGCATCCTCGGGAACCTCCCAGTTGGTGAAAGTGTGCATGGCGTCGCCGTAGGCGACGAACTCCCAGTTCGCCTTGGCGTCACGCATCTCCTTCCAGAAGCCCATGACCTGGTCATCCGGCACGATCGGATCGTCGGCGCCGTGCAGCACCAAAATCTTGCCCTTGTAGGCGCCGGCCTTGAGCGGCGTCGGCGTTGCCAGCGCGCCATGGAAACTGACGACACCGGTGAGATCGTTCTGTCCGTCGCGTGCCATTTCCAGCACCGCCATGCCGCCGAAGCAGTAGCCGATGGCGGCGAGACGGCTCAAATCGGTGTTCGGCGACCTTGCGCAGCTCGTCCAAGCCGGCGCGGGCGCGCCCGCGCAGCAACGGACGATTGGTGGCGTATTTCATCATCTCGGCCGTGCAGGTTTCCGGCGTGTTCGGCCGAATGCCCTTGCCATAGACGTCGACCACGAAAGCGTTGAAGCCCAACTCGCCAAGCATCTTGGCGCGCTTTTGCGTGTATTCGCCGACCCCGCTCCATTCCGGGAAAACCAGAATGCCCGGGCGCTTGCCGCTGTCTTCCGCCCAGACTGCGAAGCCCTCGCACGCCTGGCCGTCATGCTTGTAGTCGACAGAAGCGGATTTCGTCACATTTCTCTCCTGGGGTCAGAGCCGGTGTCGGGCCCTTTCTTTATCCCCACGGAGGCATTTTGGCGACGTTCAATCCACTTGCTGGCGGCCAATCTCGTCGCCTTTTATGCCGCTCGTCCCCGCGCAGGCGGGGACCCAGCTCTGCGTGTCTCCCTGGATTCCCGCTTTCGCGGGAATGAGCGGAGATCGGTCAAAAAGCCCCACTTTCACGGCTTCCAGCCCTGCTGCCACGCGGCCGGCGGCTTGGCGTCGATCAGCACGAAGGCGATCCGGCAGACCTTGCCGCTGTTGTTGACCCAGGCATGGTTGGTGCCCTGCTGGATCAAAACGTCGCCCGGCTTCAGGTGGACTTCGGTGTCGTCCATCAGCATGTCGATCTCGCCGTCGAGCACGATGGCGTAATCGACACTTTTGGTACGGTGAGTATTGCGGTGCCGCGCATAGCCTTGCGTCGCCGGATCGATGCCCATGCCGATCAGGATCTTCTCATGCTCGACATGCGAGGGCGCTGCCGCGTTCGTGGTCGGCGGGAAATCGACGATGCGGAAGATGGTGCCGTGCGCGGGCGGCGGCACGCCGGTTTTGGTCTGCGCCTTGTCGGCTGCGCCATCAGGATCGATCGGGAATTCGCTGGTGACCCAAAGGTTCGCCACCGCATTGCCGCCGGGCGAGCGCTGGGTCGGCGCGACGGCCCCGTCAAACACCGCCACCGCCTTGCCGTGCTGATCGTGGCCGACGACTACGCGTCGGATCGATTTGAATTCCATGGTGTTCCTCCTGTGAGGCGTAAGGGATCGCGCGCGTCAGTCCTGCGGGATGATCGGCAGCAACAGATACGACGGCCGCTTGGCGTCGTGATAGATCTTGTGCAGCGTCGTCCGGCTGGAGACGATGTGGTTGGGCACGTATTCGGCATTGGTGGCGCCGGCGACGCCGGTCGGCATGTCGGCGCTGGCGATCTCGATGCAGATGCGATGGCCGCGGCGGAATAGGTTCGCGGTCGCCAGGATTTCGATGGCGTATTCGGTGACCTCGCCGGGCGTCACTTTTTGCTGGGCCTTGCGGGTCAACGGATGCCACGGCCGCCACGGCTTCGAGCGCTTGGGATCGAGCGCGCGATGCGAGGCCTTGAGCCAGCCGCGGGTCAGTTCGCGCTCGGACAGGTCGTCGCGGCAATCTCGCGCTCGCCCTCGCGCACCGAGCGCACCGACACGTCCGGCCCGACATCCTTCAGGGTGACAAACCAGTTGGTGTCGTCCTGCATCGATCGCGGCGAACAGATTGAGCACCGCCGGACCGGCAATCAGAACGTCGTGCGGCAGCGGTTCGGTCATGTAACGCAGCCGCGCCACCGAGTTCGTCTGCGTCGGCGGCATCTGCACGAAGGCGTCGGGCGGCAGCTCATCCTCGGCACTCGACGGCGTGAACGGCGCAGTCTGCAGACGCTCCCAGCTATTGAGATAAAATTTGGTCCATTGCGTTTCCGGCAGCGGCCAATCGGAGCCCGAGCGCCATTCGTTGGCGCCCATCACCCAATAGCGCACGGCCGGCTCGTCCATGACGCCGGTGTCGATGTTCTTCAGCCAATGATCGTACCAGCGCAGGATTTCGCCGTGCAGCGAATGAAACGGCCGCTCCAGGTGCGCGGGGCCGGCGAACGTCAGCTTTTTCGTTGCCGGCGATGTTTTCGAAATAATGCTGGGCGCCGTTGAGATGCGTCTTGTAGGTGTAGGCGTACCAGCCGGAGCCGGTATAGGTCGGGATTTTGATGTTCTGAAAGCTCGCTTCCGCTTCCTGCACGGCGGCTTCGTTGTCGTAAGGATCGATCAGGAGCTGGAAGTAGGGCGGCATGTGCTGGCCCTTCTGGGTCAGCACATTGTAGATGTGCGGGATACATCCGGTAGTCCGGATTTTGCATCGCCTCTTGCCACAGCGCTTCCCTGTCCGCCGGCAGCGCGCCGGGCTTGCCCTTGGTGCCGTGGATGGCGGCGAAGTGCATGAGCAAATAACGAAACAGATGCAGCACGCCGCCCGGATATTCCTCGCGGAAGCTGCCGAGCGTTCCATAGGCGCCGCGCGGATCGAACGGGAAAATCGCTTTCAGATGCGGCGGGTTTTGCCGCGCGGCGTAGAGTTGCTCGGCGCCGAAGCCCGAGATGCCGACCATGCCGACATTGCCGTCGCACCAGGGCTGCTGCGCGATCCATTCGATCAGATCGTAGCTGTCCCATTGCCGCGAGCCGCCGCCGTCGGATTTGCCGACACCGCGCGGCGAGCCGATCACATGCACATAGCCGCGTGACACGAAGAATTTGGTGTCGCCGGCCTCGAGCGGTCCGGCCCACAGCGACGACCACGCCGGCTGCGGCGGCAAGCGAGTTCGCAACGTCGGGCCCCTGGAGGTCTTTGTTGTAGATCGCGAACGCCAACAGGACGGGAAACTTGCCGCCATCGTCGGGGCGATAAATATCCACCGACAGATTGACGCCGTCGCGCATCGGCACGGCGACGTCTTTCTCGGCGATCATGCCGGTGTGCGTCGGCGCGCGATCATAGCTGACCGGCAGCCGATCGCCGGCGGCTTCCACCGGGTGTTGTCCACGGGATTTGGTGTTCATCGATCCCTCCCTGCGCGCGCGGCCCATTGCGGGCTTTTCGATAATTTATGAGCATGTTCATAATTGAGTGCGATCAATTATGTCAACGGACTCGACGGAGTCGGGGGCGCTACGAGGGCAGCCATAGTCCTTTTCGTCATTGCGAGCGGAGCGAAGCAATCCAGGGCGGCTCGCGCGGGAAGCTGGATTGCTTCGTCGCTATCGCTCCTCGCAATGACGATTCCGCGCCGTGTCCCAAAGCGTCAGGGCGCGCGTCAATCCGTGGCGCGCGGCGATAGCCCGTTGATCAGCAACAGAAGCTGGCGCCGCAATTCGGCGATGCCGCGCTTGACGTTGAGATCGTCGGCGGAAAGCCAGCGCCGGACTTCGATCTGAAAGATCGAGAAAATCACCTCGGCGATCAGGCCGGCATCCTCGGTTGTGGCGATCGATTTTTGTTCGATCGCCATGCCGATGATTTCGCGAATGAGCCCCATCAGGTGCTCGCGGGCCTTGAGGAACTCCCTGGCCTGCGAGCCGGCGGCATAAAAGATCATTTCGCGCAGCGCCAACCGCGACAAGGCTGGTTGCTGGGCGTGATAGCGATAATGCTCGCGGAATACGCTCAACAGGTTTTCCAGCATCGCGCGGTCGGGCTGCACCTGGCGTGCCGCCCGCTCGACCAGATCCTCGAAATCGTCAGTAACGATCAGGAACAAAAGATCACGCTTCGTCGCCGCATAGACGAAGATGGTGCCAAGCCCGACGCCGGCGCGCAAAGCGATTTCACGCGTCGTGGTGTCGTCAAAACCCTTGCGCACGAACAGTTCGGAGGCCGCTTCCTTGATGCGGCGCAGCTTGTCGAGCTTGTTGCGCTCGCGCAGGCCCGAGACTTTTTGCTGCGTCAGTTCGGACAAAGCTTGTTCCTCGCCGGTCTCGATCCGGCTGCGGTCCCGGGCGCGCGGCCAATTTGTTCCTTTAACGGCGATCGCGCGGGAAGGAAAGCAAAGTCGTGCGCCACCCTTGCGGTGAGTCGCAACCTTTCACGCTTGGTTACGGCGCCGAGCGGCCTTGACAAGAAAATTGAACATGCTCAATTATCGCATCGGCCGGCCAGCATAGTGAACATAAATGTTCCGCGGGCCAGGTATCTGAAAAACGAGGCGGCGTCGCAGCCGTCCGGTACACAAGGGAGGACGTCGCCGTGGCAGCGCCCGCTTCAGCATCGCTTGAGGGGAAAACCTGCATTGTCACCGGCGGTGCCGGCAGCATTGGGCTCGCCACGGTGCGCGCGCTGCTGGCCGAAGGTGCCAAAGTCATGCTGGTCGATCTTGATGCCGGCAAGCTTGAGCGCACGGTGCGCGAGCTCGGCACCGACAAGGCGGCGTTCTGCGCCGCCGACGTCACCGACGCCGCGCAGACGCGCCGCTATGTCGAAGAAACCGTCGCGCGCTGGGGCAAGATCGACGTGCTGTTCTCCAACGCCGGCAACGACGGGCCGTTGGCGCCGATCACCGAATATCCCGAAGATTTGTTCGACAAAATCATCGCCACGCATGTGCGCGGTTGCTTTCTGTCCTGCAAATACACGCTGCCGCAGATGAATGACGGCGGCAGCATCATCATCACCTCGAGCATCGTCGGCATCAAAGGCGTGCCCGGCAACTGCTCGTACGTGGCGGCCAAGCATGCGCTGATGGGCTTGATGCGCTGCGTCGCCAAGGAAGTCGCCGCGCGCCGGATCCGCGTCAACAGCGTCAATCCGGGCCCGGTCGACAATGAGTTCATGCGCACGGCCGAGAAGACCATGACCCAAATTCTGGGCCGCGACGCCGGCGAATGGTTCGACGAGCAGATCCCGCTCGGCCGTCATGCGCGGCCCGAGGAAATCGCGCAGGCGGTGTGTTTCCTCGCCTCCGATCGCTCGAGTTTCACCAGCGGCATGGCGCTGATGGTCGACGGCGCGTTCTGCGCCTGACGCGGGAGGTCGCGCGTGAGCAAATTCGGTATCGGACAAGCCGTTCGCCGCGTCGAGGATCAGCGCTTCACCACCGGCTCCGGCCAGTTCGTGGCCGACCTGGCATTGCCGTTGCAATGCTATGGCGTCGCGGTGCTGGCGCCGCATGCGCACGCGATCATCAAGCGCGTCGATGCCACTGCGGCGAAGTCCGCGCCGGGCGTACTTTGCGTGCTCACCGGTGCCGACGCCGAGCCCGATAAGGTTGGCGGCATTCCGCCGTTTTTCATGCCGGATGCATGGGGCGGCCCGCCAGGATTTCCGACCACGCGTCCGGTGCTGCTCGCCGATCGGGTGCGTTGCATCGGCGATCGCGTTGCGTTCGTGGTGGCCGAGACTGAAGCGCAAGCGCGCGATGCTGCCGAGCTGGTCGAGATCGACTACGACGTGCTGCCGGCGGTGGTCGATCTGGAAGAGGCCGCGCAGCCGTCAGCGCCGAAAATCTGGGAGCAATGCCCGGGTGGCAATGTCGGCACCACCATCGCATTCGGCGACAAGGCTGCGGTCGATGAGGTGTTTGCCAAGGCGGCTCATGTCGCCGCGGTGCGGCTGATCAACAACCGGGTCAGCGCCAATCCGATCGAGCCGCGCGCCGCGCTCGGTGTCTACGATGCCGCCGACGGTCGGTTCACGCTCTACACCACCTCGCAGGATCCGCACAGTGTCCGCGGCGCGCTGGCGGCATCGGTGTTTCGTGTGCCGGAGACCAAGGTCAAAGTGGTGTCGCCCGATGTCGGCGGCGGCTTCGGCATGAAGGCCAATATCTATCCCGACGACGTGTTGGTGCTGTGGGCGTCCAAACGCTGCGGCCGTCCGGTCAAGTGGACGGCGACGCGCAGCGAAAGCCTGCTGCTCGACAATCACGCGCGCGATCAGCTCGTCCATGCCGAGCTTGCGCTCGACGCCGACGGAAAGTTCCTCGCTATTCGCTCGCGCGCCTATCAGGCCCTCGGCGCTTATTGGTGGGGCGCGGCGACCGCGCCGTTGTTCTGGTCGCTGATGTTCATTCCGAGCCTCTACGACGTACAGACCATTCATGTCAGCACCAGCGCGGTCTTCACCAACACCGCGCCGACGTCGGTCTATCGCGGCGCCGGCCGCCCGGAAGCGATTTATCTGATCGAACGGCTGGTCGAGCAGGCTGCGCGACAGACCGGCATCGACCGGGTCGAACTGCGCCGCCGCAACCTGATCAAGCCCGAGGCGCTGCCCTATCACACGCCGACGCATCACAACTACGACAGCGGCGAATTCGAAAAGCTGATGGACCAGTGCTTGGCGCTCGCCGACTGGAACGGCTTTGCGGCCCGCTGCAAGGAGACCGAAACGCGCGGCAAAAAGCGCGGCCGCGCAGTCACGCCCTATATCGAGCTCGGCGGCGTGCTCAACGAGCGCATGGAGATCCGCTTCGACCCGAGCGGCATGGTCACGATCATTGCCGGCACGCATTCGCACGGCCAGGGTCATGCCACAGCGTTCGCGCAGCTTGTCGCCGACTGGCTCGGCGTGCCATTCGAGGCGATCAATTACATCCAGGGCGACACCGAAAAGGTCGCGTTCGGCCGTGGCACCTACGCAGCGCGCAGTTCGCTGGTCGGCGGCAACGGACTGCGCGTCGCCGCTAACGCCATCATCGCCCGCGGCAAGGAGATGGCCGGCGCGCTGATGGAAGCGGCGCCCGAGGATATCGAGTTCAGCGCCGGCACCTTCACGGTCGCGGGCACGGACAAGCGCATGGCGATCGGCGACATTGCCCGCGCGTTTTTTGCTCCGATGGGGCCGGTGCTCAAGCTGGGTCTCGGGTTCGAGGGCGTCGGCTCATGGTCCGGCGTGCCGGGCGGCGCGCCGAATTATCCGAACGGCTGCCAGGTTTGCGAGGTCGAGGTCGATCCCGAAACCGGTCAGGTGTGCATTGATCGCTTCGTCGCCATCGACGACATCGGCATGGCGATCAATCCGATGATCTGTGAAGGCCAGATCCACGGCGGCATCGCGCAGGGCGTCGGCCAGGCGCTGATTGAGAACGTCGTTTACGATCACGCCTCCGGTCAGCTCGTCACCGGAAGTTTCCTCGACTACGGCATGCCGCGCGCCGGCGATTTTCCGACCATCGTCTCGGAGCTGGTCGAGATCCCGGCCAAGACCAATCCGCTCGGCATCAAGGGCATCGGCGAGGCCGGCACGATTGCGGCGCCGCCGACTGTCGTCAACGCGGTGCTCGATGCGCTCCATGATCTCGGCGTGCATCATCTCGACATGCCGCTGACGCCGTGCGCGTATTTGGGAAGCGGTGAACAGCGCCAAGCAAAGGGCTCCTCACTGAAAGAGGGTGCTGTTTGCTAAATTGCTCCAGCAAGTCGAACGTCTCATCCGTCATGCGCGGCTTGACCCGCGCATCCATGCTGACCTGGAGTTGAAGAGGGCCGCCTCCGAGGAACTGGCGATGCTCCATGGATTGACGGGTCAAGCCCGGCAATGACGCGTTGTGAATGATACGCGGCGATTTGCGAAATGGGCGCGAGAGGAGGAACAGAGATGGACAAGAAGCCGCCCCCGACCAAACAAGCCGCTAACAATCTACAGGCGCAACCCATCATCCGCGAGCACAAGATACCGACACCGGACTCTGGCCCGTACATCGCGGTCGAAGGTCCGGACGGCAATCTCTGGTTTTGTCAGAGCCGCGCCGGCCAGATTGGTTGTTTTGATCTGGACACCGGCGTCATCCGCGAATTCGCTCTGCCCGATCGCGACGGCATGCCGGTCGGTATCGTGCTTGGTGCTGATGGCAATCTTTGGTTCAGCGAAAAACGCGGCAACCGGATCGGACGTATCGCAGTGGATGGAACCATGAGCTTCTTCGCACTGCCGACCGCAAACGCCGCGCCCGATGGCATCGCGCTTGGGCCGGATGGAAATATCTGGTGCTCCGAACCCGACATCGATCGCATCGCGCGCATCACACCGGATGGCCGGATCAGCGAATTCGGTGCCGGCATGACACCAGGCAGTCGGCCGCTGTCCATCGTCGTGCGCGACGGTGCGCTCTGGTTCAGTCAAGCTGCTGGTTGCCGCATTGGGCGGATGACGCTCGATGGTGACGTCACCGAATTTCCCATTCCGACCGCGGATAGCCAGCCGCGTGCCATGGCCCTGCACCCCGACGGCAGTATTTGGTTTGTTGAAACCGGCGCTAATGCGCTTGGCCGCATCGCGCGCGATGGATCGATTGTAGAATACGCGATTGCAACTCCAGATGCGTCAATCCGCGGCGTGACGGTCAGCGCCCGCGGAGACATCTGGTTCACTGAAAATTCCGCGAACAAGATTGGCAGAATGGACGAGCGCGGCGCACTGATCGGCGAATACAATATTCCGACGCCGGCAAGCGGCGCCCGTTGCATCGTTGCTACGGCCAACGGCCGCTTGTTTTTCACGCAATACGACATCGGTTCGATAGGCGAGGTAATTTTTTCGTGAATGTCTGGCAACTGACACTTTAAATACTCTCAAACGAGAAGCGATGAAACGTCGCAAGTGTGATCGGCGTCACAGGCTGCTCTCTTGCGAGTTTCATGTTTTCTCGCTAAACAGACACATCGAGTTTTCGGCCGAACGACTAGGCCACGCAGCAGCGACGAACGCGCCTGACTGACCATCCTTCACCAAAAATTCGAGCGAGCCAAACCGTGCACGTCGCGCGGTTTACATCATTACGCAAAGGGAGTGTCCCCCGTGAGCAACGGAACCGTTAAATGGTTCAACGCGCAAAAGGGTTATGGGTTTATTCAGCCGGAGGGCGGCGGCAAGGATGTGTTCGTTCACATCAGCGCCGTTGAGCGGGCCGGGCTGCGTGAACTGCGCGAAGGTCAGCGCGTGGCGTTCGAGGTCGTGGTTGACCGCAAGACCGGCAAGTCGGCTGCTGAGAATCTCAAGACGGTCTAAACGTTAGCAAAAGCGAGGCCAAAGCCGGTCTCGCTTTCTTGCGCCGCCCGACCGGGAAACCGGTTCTTCATCGGGATGGCGCCAAACGAAAAACCCAGAGCGCCGATCGGCGATCAATGCGAAACGGTCGCGCTCTGGTCCAAATTCCAAAAATTCTCATTTCGAACTGGTAATTAGATACCCGGGCTGATGACAGACCTGGGTACTGGCGGTGTTTGCCAGATCAGTCTTTGTTTGTTCCGCGACCGTCGCGCGTGCTGCGCCGTTTGGTTGAGATTTTTGCAATTCGACCGCGTGATGATGCGTTTTTGCTCCCGCAGGTCTCGCGTTGCTGCAATAAGTCTCTCGTTGCTGCATGTGATCCGGATTGCTTCGTCGCCTCGCTCCTCGCAACGACGAACAATAGGAAAGCCGGACGATCTATTTGCTGGCGCGATCTACTGCACGCCGGGGATGCGGGCGGACCAGAAGCAGAACGACCAAAACAATCAGCCAGACGACCAGGGCGAGCGCCGCGAGCGGGACCGTGAACATGGCGAACCAGCCGCCGACCGCCATCGGGTAGAGCAGGCCGCCGAAATCGATCCCGAGAACGACGCACGGATTGATCATGCCTTCGTTGAGGTCGCAGCCGAAGGCGGACGCGAACAGTACCGCCATCAGCAGTGTCAGGATCGGAAAGGCGCCGAACAACAAGATCGCCGCCAGCGCCCAGGTCATCAGCCGTTTTGGCATCGGCCG
Source organism: uncultured Alphaproteobacteria bacterium (assembly GCA_963737755.1). GTDB lineage: Bacteria > Pseudomonadota > Alphaproteobacteria > Rhizobiales > Xanthobacteraceae > BOG-931. The sequence goes on from CAVTTZ010000001.1 coordinate 168,499, forward strand.
TTCCTCCGGATTGCGGTGACACGCAATTATCGGTCGCCGGAACTAAAAAATCGTCATTGCCGAGCTGGGGAAAGGCCGGCGGCGCGGGGTAGCCCGGATGAGCGAAGCGATATCCGGGTGTGGCCTCTGGCAGGTTCGTCCCGCATGTCGCTTCGCTCATGCGGGCTACGCGCCGGGTCAGCGAGTATGGATTCCGAGCTCGACGCTGCGGGCAGCCTCGCAATGACCAAATTTGCTCGGGTGACGCCGCTTCGCGGCGCTTAGGCCGCGTCCGCGTGGGTGGTCAGCGCGTCGACAATGCCGTCGACGACTTCCTCGACCAAACCCTTGTCGTCGCCTTCGCCCATGACCCGGATGACCGGCTCGGTGCCGGACGGCCTGATCACCAGGCGGCCGTGGCCGTTGAGCCGCTGCTCGGCGCCCGCGATGGCGGATCGCACCTCGGCGTGCTCCAGCGGCTTGCCGCTGCGATAGCGCACATTCTTGAGCACCTGCGGCAGAGGCAGAAAGCGGTGGCACACCTGCGAGACCGGCTTGTCCTGCTTCTTCACGACCGCGAGCACCTGCAGCGCGGCGACGAAGCCGTCGCCGGTGGTGGTGTAGTCCGACAGGATGATATGGCCGGAAGGCTCGCCGCCGACATTATAGCCGTGCTCGCGCATGTGCTCGAGCACATAGCGGTCGCCGACCGGCATGCGCACGGTCGAAAGCTTCAGCGCTTGCAGATGCCGCTCGAGGCCGAGGTTCGACATAATGGTCGCGACCACGCCGGGTTTTGTCATCCGGCCGTCCTCGAGAAAGCTCTCGGCGATCACGGCAAGGAGCTGATCGCCGTCGACCAGATGGCCTTGCTCGTCGATGATCACGACCCGGTCGGCGTCGCCGTCGAGCGCGATGCCGATGTCGGCGCGCATCTCGCGCACCTTGCGGCACAGGGCTTCGGGCGCGGTCGAGCCGCATTCGTGATTGATGTTGAAGCCGTCCGGCTCGACCCCGATCGAGATCACGTCGGCGCCAAGCTCCCACAGCGCTTCAGGAGCAACCCGATAGGCGGCGCCGTTGGCGCAGTCGATCACGACGCGCAAACCTTCGAGCGAGAGATTGCGCGGCAGTGTGCGCTTGGCAAATTCGATGTAGCGGTCGTGCACGCCGTCGATGCGCTTGGCACGGCCCAACTCGCGGCTTTTCGCCAGGTGCTTGGTCATGTCGCTGTCGATCAGCGCCTCGATCTGCAATTCGACGTCGTCGGAGAGCTTGTAGCCGTCGGGGCCGAACAGCTTGATGCCGTTGTCGTCGAACGGATTGTGCGAGGCCGAAATCATCACGCCGAGGTCGGCGCGCATCGAGCGGGTCAGCATGGCGACGGCCGGCGTCGGCATCGGGCCGAGCTGCAGCACGTCCATGCCGACCGAGGTGAAGCCGGCGATCAGGGCGGTTTCGATCATGTAGCCGGACAGGCGGGTGTCCTTGCCGATGACAACTCGATGACGCTCCTGGCCCGCGCGGCGAAACACCAAGCCGGTCGCCTGGCCAACCTTCAGCGCCAGTTCCGGCGTGATCACGCCATTGGCCCGGCCACGAATTCCATCGGTTCCGAAGTATTTACGCGCCATATCCCCACCGCTTGCACACCCACGCGGCTCCCCAAAGCCAGCGATACGCTGATATTACCCCGTTCCGAGTATCGGCCGCCTCAAAAAATATTCTGTAATGTTACCTATTGGCGAAACGGTCTATCCACCATAATTTCCAGATTATTTCTGTGAAATAGCCTGGCGCGGCGCGGTATTTTCGCTGATCGGTGACGTTCCCGGCTTGGCGCTACCGCTTGCGGGCGTCGTGCGCGCTGCGGGGCGGTTGCGTCAAGGCGACTGGGTCGGAGGCGGGAAATGACTCCTCCAGGCCCTGTTCGAGTCGATCCTCCAGCGTCGTTCGCGGCTTTGGCGCTGGCTCGACGCGGCCACCGCGATGTTTTGCGCGCTCTACGTCCTTCCCCTTTGCCTGGTGTTTGGCTTGAACGGACATTGGTGTCATCCCGATTTTACCGATAGACGGCTCTGGCCACGTGACTTCCTGCATGAGCAACGCCCCCATCGCCGACGATGTTCCGCGGCGGTTTTGTGCTATCGAGGGTCCAACAAACGGGGGGAAACGCCGTGAAGACGATGACCTGCATCGAAGATCTGAGGCAAGTCGCCCGCCGCCGGGTTCCACGTCAGTTCTTCGATTATGCCGAAGGCGGCTCCTACGCAGAGCAAACGCTGCGCGCGAACCGTGCCGATCTCGAAGCCATAAAATTGAATCAACGCATCCTGGTCGATGTGTCTCAACGCACCACCGCCACCACCATCCTGGGTGAGCCGGTGTCGCTGCCGCTCATCCTGGCACCGATCGGGCTCTGCGGCATGCAACACGGCGACGGCGAGATATTGGCCTGTCGGGCGGCGCAAGCCGCGGGTATTCCGTTTACGTTGTCGACCATGTCGATCTGCTCGATCGAGGATGTCGCCGCCGCCGTCGACAAGCCGTTTTGGTTTCAGCTCTACGTCATGAAAGACCGCGGCTTCATTCGCGCGCTGATCGAGCGAGCGTCGGCCGCCAAATGCAGCGCGCTGGTTCTGACGGTCGATCTGCAAATACTCGGTCAGCGCCATCGCGATCTCAAGAACGGCATGACCGTTCCGCCGAAATGGCGCCTCAACAACATCGTCGATATGGCGACCAAGCCGTCTTGGTTGCTCAGCATCGCCCGCGGCAAGCGGCGCACCTTCGGCAATCTCGCCGGTCATGTGCGTGGCATGGATGACGTGGTGTCGCTGTCGCAATGGACCAACAATCAATTCGATCCGGCCTTGAACTGGAAGGACGTCGAGTGGATCGCGAGCCTGTGGCCCGGCAAGCTCATTCTCAAGGGCATTCTCAGCGTCGAAGATGCGCGCGAGGCGGCAAAGACCGGCGCGGCCGCACTGGTCGTGTCCAATCACGGCGGCCGCCAGCTCGACGGCGCGCCGTCGTCGATCAGCGCGCTGCCGGCGATCGTCGAAGCGGTCGGTTCGTCGATGGAAGTTTATTTCGACGGCGGCATTCGCTCCGGTCAGGATGTGATGCGCGCGCTGGCGCTCGGTGCGCGCGCTTGCATGAGCGGGCGCGCATTTATCTATGGGCTGGGCGCCGGCGGCGAGGCGGGCGTGGCGCGCGCCATCGAGATCATCCAAAAGGAGCTCGACGTCACCATGGCGCTGACCGGCGTCAACAGCGTCGCCGAGATTGACCGTCGGGTGATCGCCAGCGCGTGAGTGTCTCTGCTGGGGTGAGCGGAAGCGTTCAACATCCGCTCGCCCTCTTGAAGGTGGGGACCCCGCTCTTTGCAAGCGCCCTGGATTCCCGTCTTGCGTGGGAATGAGCGGAGCAATTTCCCGTTTTCGCGAGGGCAACATGCAAAAGGCCCACACGCATCGCGCGCAGGTGTACGGTCCCAAATGCGCCCGACCTTTGCCACGAATTTATGCGAAACTTTCTTCGACGGACCGGCTCAGTTAAGATTCGGGTGTGGCAGCCGGGGGCTTATGTCGGGGGATGAACAAATGAAAAAGCTGATGTTGACCGCAGCGGTGTTTGCGGCTGCGGCCATGGTCACCGTGCCGGAAGCGCGCGCCGATTGGGTGGGTGCCGGCGCTGGTGCTGGAACCGGACTTCTTATAGCCGGGCCCGTCGGGGCGGTTGCGGGCGGCGTGATCGGCGGCGTTTTTGGCAAACCGTTTTGGGGTCCGTCAGTCGGCCGCGGCCATTGCTGGACCGACGATCACTTGCATCGGCATTGCCGGTCACACTGGTGAACAAATTGTTGCTGCGTACAACCGCTGCGGCAACCTGTTAAGCAAGCGATCCGGACCTGACAAGCCGGATCGCTTTTTCGCTTTCAGATCGGCTGGCTGAAAGCAGCGTGAGCGACGAACGCGTCATGGCCGGGCTTGTCCCGGCCATCCATGTTTTGTTTGATCGCCGCGACTCAGAAAGTACCGAAGTCAGCGAGCCTGCTCGCTCACATCGGCGGATTGACGCCGTTGCGTCCGACCACGATGCTCGGCGCAAGAATCGTTCCGTCGGCTTGCTTCTTGCCCGCGACGACAAAGACTTTTTCGCCGGTCTTGAGATCGGCGGTCGTCGCCGGAGCAAACATCACCACTTCGACGTTCGCCGGCACGGTGAATTTCTTCTCGCCGTCTTTATATTTCAGCACCAGCTCTTTGCCGTCGCTGCTGGCCACGGCGGTTTCGATATTCGCGTTGGTCATGGTGCTGTTCGGCATCAAATCCCACGGCCGGTGACCTTCGCCCATGCCGCGCAGCGCCTCGGGGAAGATGTGAATTTCGACGGCCTTTTGCGTGCCGTCGGGTTGCGGCATCGCGGTGATGCCGACGAAGGCGCCTTGCTTGACGTCGTCCATCGATTTGCGGTCGAGCGCCAGCACCTTGACGTCGTCGGCGAGTTTGACTTTGAGCGGCGTTCCGTCTTTTCCTTTGACCTCCAGCATCGACCCGTCGGCGCTTTGGATCGTGCCCCGCACGCGAACCGTGTCTGAGCTTTGCGCCGCGGCAAGCGACGTCAACAGCAATGCCGCGAAGACACTCGCGCCGGCGCGCACGCCGAATGATATGCGTTTCATTTGACTCTCCCACGTTTTGGAAACGGACCCCCGGCGCAAACTAGCGGACTGTTCCGACAACCGACAAAACACAAGCGCGTCGTTGTGGAACACGAGTGCGTTATCGCGGTATTTGGATTGCAGAAACGACGAGCCTTGAACGAAAGCTCAGTCCGCGCGCGATTGCGCGGCCGCGATGTCGGCCTCGATCAAGGCGCGGAGCTCGTCGGTGACTTCAGGCGTCTTGCCGAACCACAGCGCAAAGCCGCGCACCGCTTGGTGGAGAAGCATGCCAAGGCCGTCGGCCGTGACGAGACCGCGCGCGGCCGCCGCCGCGAGCAGCGGGGTTATGACCGGCACATAGACGATGTCGGCAACAATCGCGTGACGACCGAGAGGCCCGAGATCAAGCGCCAGTGGCGGCTGTCCGTGCATGCCGAGCGTCGTGGTGTTGATGAGAAGCGCGGTATCCGCCAACTCACGTTCCAGGCTCGCCCAATCGGCGCCTTGCACGCGCGGGCCGAAAGTTTGCTGCAACGCCTCGGCGCGAGCTCGCGGTGCGATTGACGACGACGACGCGTTCGACGCCGCGCGACAACAGACCATAGACGACAGCCCGCGCGGCGCCGCCGGCGCCAAGTACGACCGCCTTCGCGGCGGCGCGATCCCAATGCGGCGCGCACGCATCGAGATTGTCCAAAAATCCCTCGACGTCCGTATTGGTGGAACGCAACACATCGCCGTCGCGCCACAGCGTGTTGACCGCGCCGACCGCGCGCGCGCGCTCGTCGGGCTGCGACAACGCGAAGGCCGCTTCCTTGTGCGGGACAGTGACATTGGCGCCCGCATAGCCGCGCGAGGCCAGCGTGCCGATGAAGTCGGCGAACTCTTCCGCGCGCACTTCCTCGCGGCGATATTCGCCGGCGATGCCGTAGCGCTTGAGCCAGTAATTATGGATCAGCGGCGAGCGCGAATGCTTGACCGGCCAGCCGACGACGCAAGCCGCGCGGGCCGTCGTGGTCACGTTTCGTCCGCGACGGTGTTGCGCAGGATGCCGACCGCGGGACATTCGATTTCGATCGTGTCGCCGGGCTTTAGCCAAACCGGCGGATCGGCCTTGGCGTCTTTCTTCAGCGGCGTGCCGGTCGAAATGATGTCGCCCGGTTTCAGCGTCATGAAGGTGGTCACATATTCGATCAGCTCGGCGAACGAAAAGATCATGCTCGCCGTGGTGTCGTCCTGGGTGATCTCACCGTTCTTGCGCACCGTGAGCTGAAGCGGCTTGGTCAAGTCCGCGCCGGTCTCGATCCACGGCCCGATGCTGCCGCTGGCGTCGAAATTCTTGCCCTGGGTGACGTTGAATTTGCCATGACGGATCCAGTCGCGCAGCGTGCCCTCGTTGCACAGCGTCAGTCCGGCGATCACGCTGAGCGCGCTTTCCTTCGGCACGTGCTTGCATTCGCGGCCGATCACCAGCGCGATCTCGCCTTCATAGTCGAGCTGCTCGGAGATTTTCGGCCGGATCAGCTTCTGGCCGCTGCCGACCACCGAATTCGGCGCCCGGTAGAACATGCTCGGATATTTCGGCGGCTCGGTGAAGTCGTAGTCGCGCTCGCGGTTCTGGTAGTTGATGCCGATGCAGAGAATCTTCTCCGGCGCTATGAGCGGCGGCAGCAGCTCGACTTCGGCCAGCGGCACGTCCGGCCGCACGCCGGCGCTGGCCGCCCTGGCCTGGTCGAGCGCCTGGGCGCGAAAGACCTCGAGCAGGGTCGAATACCGGCTCAGCCGAGCGCGCAAATCGACAATTCCGTCGCCGACCACCGCCCCGAAGCTCGGCCGGCCGCGCATGTGGTAGCTTGCAAGGCGCATGTCGATTCTCCCGGCCGATGTGTTAAAAGTCGCCGGACCTACCGTCAACGCCGGCTTGATATTATGACCATCCGAGAACCCGTTTTCGACCCGCCGTTCAACGTGGTGCGGGCAAGTCACGTCGAACTGGGCGTCCGCGACCTGAGCCGCTCGCGCGCCTTTTATGTCGATTGCCTGGGCCTGCTGGTCAGCGACGAGACCGCCGACGCGCTCTACCTGCGCGGCGTCGAGGAGCGCAATCACCATTCGATCGTGCTGCGGCAGGCGCCGGAGCCGGACGTGCGGGCGCTCGGCTTCAAGCTGGCGAGCGACGAGGACCTCGACCGCGCCGCGTTCTGGTTCAAGAGCCGCAACCTGCCGACGTCGTTCCCGGATTTGCCCCATCAGGGGCGCACGCTACGGACCGTCGATCCGCTCGGCATGCCGCTCGATCTTTACGTCCGGATGGATCGCGTCGACAGTGCGCTGCAGCAGTACGGCCAGCATGTCGGCGCCCGCATCCAGCGCATCGACCATCTCAATTGCTTCACGCCCGACGTGCAGGCGAGCTACGATTTCTATCGCGAGCTCGGCTTCCGGCTCACCGAATATACCGAGACCGACGATGCGGACGCCAAGCTCTGGGCGGTGTGGATGCACCGCAAGGGCAACGTCCACGATCTCGCCTTCACCAACGGCGTCGGCCCGCGGCTGCATCATATCGGTCTGTGGAACGCCAACGTCCTCGACATCATTCACATCTGCGATGTGATGGCGACGTCGGGCTATCTCGCCAACATGGAGCGCGGCCCCGGCCGTCACGGCATATCCAACGCGTTCTTCCTTTACATCCGCGATCCCGACGGGCACCGCGTCGAGCTGTTCTCGTCCGACTATCTCACCGTCGATCCCGATCACGCGCCGATCCGCTGGTCGCTGACCGATCCGCGCCGGCAGACGCTTTGGGGCCAACCCGCGCCGGCGTCGTGGTTCAACGAAGGCTCGGTGTTCAGCGGGGTTGCGCCGCGCCAGCCGGTGCTTGAGGCACGGCCGATCGTGGCGGCGTAGCGCGCCGTTCTGGCTGGGCGTGTCATCGTCGGGTCTTCAACGCGCGGGCGACTTTGCCGGTCGGGGCACGCCGCAGAGTGTTGCGACGAGTGCGACCAATGCCAGCGCGGCGGCAATCGCCAGCGCAATGCGGACACCAGCAACGAACCCGCCGGCGCCGCTGAGCAAGGCGCCAAACAGCGCGACCCCGATGACGCTGCCGGTCTGCCGCATCGCGTTGAGAACGCCGGAGGCGATGCCGGAATATTGTTTGGTGACGCTGCCCAGCAGCGTCGATGTCATCGGCGGCACCAGCAATCCCAATCCGCCGCCCAGGCCGATCAGTTGGGCGCACAGCGCCGCGTAGGGCGTGCCTTCGCGCAGCCCCAGCAACGCCAGACAGCTCGCCGTCACGACGGCGAGGCCGAGCGCGATGGTCAGCCGCGCGCTCGATCGCGGCCGTCACCGATGCCGCAATCAGATTGGTGGCCAGAACCGCCGCCATCATCGGCGCGAACGCCAATCCGGTCCAGAGCGGCGACAGATGATCGAGCCGCTGGAAATAGAGGCTGAGCACGAAGATCAAGCCATAGGTGCCGATATTGATGAGCAGGCCGGTCAAGGACATCGCGCTGAACGAAGCCTTGCGAAACAAAGCGAGCGGCAGCATCGGCGCATTTGATTTGAGTTCGATGCCGACGAACGACCGCAGCCAAAACGGCAAAGACCAAAAAGCCGATGAGCACGAAAGCGTCGCCCCAGCCGCGCTCGCCGCCTTCGATCATCGCGGCCGCCAGCGATCCGAGCGCCAGCACGGCGGTGATCTGGCCCGGAATGTCGAACGTGCGCGCCGCCGAGCGTGCGTTCTCGGTCGCGTAGCGCCATGTCAGCAAGATGCCGGCGAGCCCGATCGGCAGGTTGATCAAAAAGATGCTGCGCCAGCCGAACAGCGCGATCAGCGCCCCGCCGACCAATGGACCCGCGGTCAGCGAGAAGCTCGCGCCGGCCGCCCAGATGCCGACCGCCCAGTGACGCTCGCGCTCATCCGGATAAGCGTGGTTGAGCAGCGCCAGCGAATTCGGAACCAGGATGGCGGCGCCGACGCCCTGGCACAGACGCGCCAGGATCAACACCGGCAGTGTCGGCGCCAGCGCGCAGGCGAGCGAGGCGGCGACAAAAATCGCAAAGCCGGCCATGAAAATGCGCCGCGCGCCCAAGCGGTCGCCGAGCGCTCCGGCGGTGAGAATGAAGGCCGCGAAGGTAATGGTGTAGGCGTTGACGATCCACTGCAGGTCGGCGACCGAGCCGCCGAAATCCGCACCGATGCTGTTGATTGCCACGTTGACGATGGTGACATCGAGTTGCACGACCACGTAGCCGAGGCTCATGGCCGCAAGCGTCAGCGCTTTCGCGAAGCGCGTGTCGCGGGCGGACAAGCGTCCGCTGCAGAAATCGACTTGGCGGCTTACGTGCGGCTGTGAGGCAATGTTCACGTCCGGCTCCATATCTTCACAGATCGCGTCGATTTCCCAGATGGCGTTTTTTTCCAGAGGAGGAGACAACGCGTCTGTCCCGATAACGCATGCGGAGCAGCTTGGTGCGCGGTATCGCTTCGGGAATTCCCGAAGTATCGTGACTGGCAAGCTGGCCGCCGTCGGCCTATCTGTTGTTCATGAGCGAAGCACAGCCCGCGGTTTCAGAAATCGCCGCCCTCGTCGGCAATCCGGCGCGCGCCAACATTTTGATGGCGCTGATCGAGGGACGCGCTCTGACGGCAACCGAGCTTTCCTACGTCGCCGGCGTGTCGCCGCAAACCACCAGCGAGCATCTCGCCATGCTGCGCGCGGCGAAACTTTTGGCGATGACCAAACAGGGCCGGCATTGTTATTTCCGCCTCGGCTCGCCGCATGTCGCGCGCATGATCGAAAGCATCATGGTGGTCGCCGCCGATGCGCCGCAACGCTACCGGCCGCGCTGGAACGGCGGCGACCAGTTGCGCACCGCGCGCACCTGTTACGATCACATCGCCGGCCGGCTCGGCGTCGCTTTGACCGAAGCGCTGATGGAGCGTGAGCACATCGTGCTCAGCGAAGATGGCGGCATGGTTACGCATGCGGGCGAGGAATTTCTCGGCGAGTTCGGTGTCCATCTCGACGAGGTGAAGCGCGGACGCCGCGCCTTCTGCCGTCCGTGTGTCGATTGGAGCGAACGCCGACTGCACCTTGCCGGCGCGCTCGGCGCCGCTCTTGCCGGCCGCTGCCTCGAACTCGGCTGGGTGGCGCGCATCCGCGATTCGCGCGCGCTCAAAATTTCCGCCGCTGGAGAGCGCGGCTTTGGCGAAGTATTTGGCGTATCGCTGAGCGCCAAAGAGACGGAACTGCTGCGCCACGCCGGTTGAGCGATCACGGCGCCGGATCGCGGTGCGAGATTTCAACGACGCGGGCTCGCGCGGCCAGCGTGTTGACCAGCGCGTCGGCTTTGATCTTGTTGGTGGCATCCAGATTGGCGTCCCATTCGTCGAGCAGATAAACCCGCGCGTCGGTCGCATGGACGATCTCCTCGAGTGATTTGAGCTGGCGCTCGCCGGTGGAAAAGCCGAGCTTTTTCTCGATCGGTTCGGTGACGACGGTCTTGCCGTCGTCGTCATCGCTTTCGATGTCGACCGGCACGACGCCGCCGGCGAAGGCAAACGCGAGCCGGTCGGATGCCGGCCAGTAATAGGCGCGCTGCCGCAGTTCGGTCTTCAGGCTGGCGAGCAGCGAGGATTTGCCGCTGCCGTTGCCGCCGCGGATGTTGATCCGCCCGGTCGATCGCGCCTGCACGATCCGCAATGCGTCGCCGAGTGATGAAACCACGTTGGCGTGATCGCCTTCGCGCAACACCAGCCGGTCGAACGCGATGCGACGGTCGAAGGTCTTGTCGGGTTGCGGCAGCATATTGTCGGCAACGCCGCCGAACCGCGTCCACACCGCGATGAAATCGTTCCAGCCGTTGGCGAGCAGATGCAACTCGTAGGTCATCTCGATCTGCCGCGGCAGCGTGGTCGCCAGCGCGATCAACAGCGTCGTGTCGCTGATATTCTGCACGGCGACATAGCGTGATGGTGGCGAACACGATGCCGAGACTGACGATGCCGCTCATCGCGCTCATGCCCTCGCGCGCGACGATGGCGCGCAGTTGCGCGGTCAACGCCTCCCGCAGCCGGCTTTTGAAGCCGCCGAGCCAGAGCCGCAGATTGTAGCGGTTGCCGCTGAAGATATTGTCCCAGGCCGTATAGCCCTGCGCGGTGACGCGATTGTTCAGGCGCTGGTTGTCCAGATACGCGCGCCCGATCGGCTTTTGCAGCGCCCATTGCATCAATAGCAGCGCACCGAAGGCGCCCACATAGGCGAACGGCAGGCTCAAATCGATCTGGCTGCCGAGCACCAGCGCATTGAAGACCAGCCCGAGAAATAGCTTCAGCGTAAACTCCATCTCGTAGATCAAACTGAAAAGCAGTGCGATGCTTCGCCGGTGAGAAACGGCTCGACCTGCTCGCGCGCCGGCTTGTCGGCGAACAGCTTGACCTTGCCGCGGTTCTCGCGCGCAAAGCGCAGCATGTATTGGCCGAGGCCGCGATAGCCGGCGCGCTCGGCGAAAATCCAGCTGATCACGCCCGCCACATACGACGTCGATTGCGTGGTCAGGATCCAGAGCAGATCGTTGAGCAGAAAATGGCCGCTGGCGACCTTGCGTCCGGCATTGATGACCAGCCATGTCGTCGTCGCCGCCAGCATCGCCTCGGCGATCATCAGCGCCAGCATGACGAACAGCGACGGGCAGATGATGTAGCGCGCGAGCGCGAACCGGGAAATCTGTTGTTGCATAGGGCAGTGGGTCTTGTTCCCGGGCTGCGCGGTGTTCAAAACAGACGCGGCGACCTAAGAATTGGCGGCAGCGATCACCGTCTGGCGTTTGATCAATTCGCCTTCCATCCGGCCGACATTGTCGAACAGCCGCGCGGTCGCAAGCCGCATGAAATAGAAGCCGAAGGTTGGGTTCTGGTAGTAAAGCTCCTCGACCTGCTCGTAGGTGATCGACAGGACGTTGCCGTCCTCGATGCATTCGAGCGTCGCGGTGCGGCGGTTATCCGGCGACAGCATCGCCAATTCGCCGACCAAATGACCGGGCGCGATCTCGATGCCGAGTTCGACCAGCACAAAGCGGCCGGTCATGGTGTAAAACATCTCGCTGGCGGTCTCGCCCTTGGCGAACAAAAGGTCGCCCTTGCGGAATTGCCGCTCCGACATGAACGGCTTGAGCCAGTCGAGCGACGGCTTGCCGCGGATGGCTTCGCGCACATTCTTGATCAGGACGACCATCTGATAGAGCCGCCAGCCGTTGAGCGGCAGCGCGAAAGCCTGCAGCGCCAGCGGTATCCATGAATGCATGACGGCGAAATAGGCGATCAGGATGCAGTTGGTCGCGATGGCGAGGATGCGCAACGGCACCATCGTTTTGGTTGACGCGGTCGCTACGATGAACAGCGATGCTCCGCTGTTGAACAGATCGCTCCAATGCATCATTCCCCTCCGCGCTAACCGCCGGTCCGTGCTCGCAATTTCGACTGGAGCTACGAACCCCGGCAGCGTAATTTGTCAATCAGGTCAAGCGGCGGTAAAGCCGACGATCAGGTATGCATGATGCGGCATAGCGCACCTCTCCCAGTCTGACGCAGTATAGCGCAACCGTGCGCCGTTTCGGCGCCTGGTTGCCGGCGCGCACGCTCGTGGTCTTGGTCGGCGTCATCGCCATGACCGCCTACACGGTCCCGGAGGTGCGTAACCTCGCCGGCTTTTGGCTGGGCGTGTGCCTGTGGTGTTGCCTCGGGTTTTTCGCCGCCGATGCCGGCCTGCGCCTGTCAGGCCGCTCGGGCTGCGGGAGACGCCGAAAAGCGTTTTTGGTCGCTGTCGGGCGTGGTTGATCTCCTCGGCATCGTGCCGGTCCCGATCGCGCTGGCCTGCGGCGTCGGACCGGAAACCGCCTGGCTGTTCGGCTCGCTGTGGGTGCTCAAGCTCGGGCAGGATTCGCCCGGTTTCGCCCAGATCGGGCGCGTGTTCGTGCTTGAAGCCAAGCCGCTGGCCAGCGTGCTGACGTTGTTTCTGATCGTGCTGTTTCTCGCCTCGTCCGCCATGCACGTGATCGAGCGTCACGGCCAGCCGGCGGCGTTCGGCACGCTGCCGTCGGCCTTGTGGTGGGCGGTGGTGACGCTGACCACCACCGGCTATGGCGACGAGGTGCCGCAGACCCCGCTCGGTCATTTGATCGGCGCGGTCGTGATGATCTGCGGCATCGCCACCTTCGGCTTGTGGACCGGTATCTTGGCGACCGGCTTTGCCAACGAAAGCCGGCGGCGCAATTTCATCGAGACCTGGGATCTGGTCAGCAAGGTGCCGTTCTTTCAGACCCTCGATCCGACCGCGATCACCGAAATCACCCACATGCTCCGCCGCGTCGAAGTCCCCGAGCGCACCGCCGTCATCCGCCGCGGCCGCGTCGGCGACTGCATGTATTTCATCGCCGCCGGCGAGGTGGAGGTCGATGTCGAGCCGGCGCCGGTGCGGCTCGGTGTCGGCGCCTTCTTTGGCGAGCTGGCGCTGCTCGGCGACTTCGATCCGCACCGCCAACGTCTCGACCACCCGGCCGTCGACCTTGCTGATTCTCGACTTGGCCGATTTTCGCACACTGATGGCGCACTATTCCGAACTTGCCCGTGTCATCGACGCCGAAGGCAAGCGCCGGCAAAGCGAAAATCTGTTGCGCCGGCGCGAAGCGCGCACGCGCGTCGAGCAATCGTAGTTTCGCTGCCCGCATTCTCCCGCTCATTCCCGCGGAGGCGGGAATCCAGTTCTGGGTCCGCGCCTTCGCGGGGACGACGCGGTTGCAGTTGTGACGACTTCCGAATAACCATGGCGCCATGACCGAAAAGCTCAACGAGACACACGACCCGGCCCGGCGCAGCTTTGTCGAAGCGGCGAACGCGCCCGAGGCGGATTTTCCGATTCAGAACCTGCCGTTCGGCGTGTTTCGGCCGGCGCCGGACGCAAGCCCGCGCGTCGGCGTCGCCATCGGCGATCAAATTCTCGACGTGGCCGCTGCTGCTTCGTCGTTCGAGGGCGCGGCGGCCGCTGCGGCGAAGGCATGCGCGGCGCCAAATCTCAACGGCTTGATGGCGCTCGGCGCACCCGGCATGGTCGGCGCTGCGGCATTCGCTGTCGCGCGCACTCAGCGCCGATCGCGGCGACAAGGGGATCGCACGCCATCTCACCCCGATGGCCAGGGCCGAATTGTTGCTGCCGGTCGCGATCGGGGATTTCACCGACTTCTATGCGTCGGTGTTTCACGCCACCAATGCGGGCCGCGCCTTTCGTCCCGAAAATCCGCTGTTGCCGAACTACAAATATGTGCCGGTCGCCTATCACGGCCGCGCCTCGTCGGTGCGCGTCAGCGGCACGCCGATCAAGCGGCCGCAGGGCCAGCGCAAGGGCCCGAACGATGCCGAGCCGAGCTATGGTCCATCGCGCACCATGGATTTCGAGCTTGAACTGGGCATGTATGTCGGCACGCCGACAGCGCTTGGCGAAACCGTGCCGGTCGGCGCCGCGGCGGCGCATATTTTTGGCTTTTGTCTGCTCAACGATTGGTCGGCGCGCGACGTGCAGGCTTGGGAATACCAGCCGCTCGGACCGTTCCTCGGCAAGAATTTCTCGACCACGGTCTCGCCCTGGGTGGTGACCCGGGAGGCGCTGGCGCCGTTCCGCATCGCCGCGTTCACGCGGCCCGAAGGCGATCCGGCGCCGCTGCCGTATCTCGACTGACGCCGACGATCAGGCGCACGGCGGCCTCGACATCATGCTCGAGGCCTATGTGGCGACCGAGGCGATGCGGCGCGGCGAGCGTGGCGCCGCAGCGGATCTCGCGGACATCGTTCGCGACGACCTATTGGACCGTGGCGCAGATGATCGCGCATCACGCCAGCAACGGCTGCAATCTCGTGGTCGGCGATCTGATCGGGTCGGGCACCGTGTCCGGCCCCGAAAAGGAAAGCTGGGGCAGTCTGCTCGAACTCACCGCGCGCGGCCGCGAGCCGATCGCGCTGCCGACCGGCGAACAGCGCGGCTTCATCGAGGACGGCGACGAGATCATCTTCAAGGGCTATTGCTCCAAACAAGATTATCCCCGCATCGGCTTCGGCGAATGCCGCGCCGTGCTGCTGCCGGCCGGGTAGGGCGCCGTTCCGCTCTGCGTCATTCCGGGCGCGCCGCAGGCGCGAGCCCGGAATCCATATTCGCTGACGGCGCAGAACGGTCGCGGCGAGACCTCTCATATCTTCCGCAGAGCCTGTGGTTATGGATTCCGGGCTCGGCCCTTCGGGCCGCGCCGGAATGACGCTAAGTTCAGAGCGCTTCGCGCACCCTACGCCGCGTCGTCATGGCCGGGCTTGTCCCGGCCATCCACGTCTTTATTTCTATGCCCAAGACGTGGATGCCCGGCACAAGGCCGGGCATGACGACTGAACGAACTAACGAAACAAAACCGCTAATGAATCTCCGGCTCGGCCACCGGCGCCGTGCCTTGCAGAAAATCGAAATCGCAGCCTTCGTCGGCCTGGCCGATATGCTCTGAGTACATCGCCCCATAGCCGCGAGCGTAACGCGGCGGCGGCGGTGTCCAGGCGGCGCGGCGGCGGGCGAGTTCTTCGTCGCTGACATGCAGATGGATGCGGCGCGCGGCGACGTCGATCTCGATTTCGTCGCCGGTCTCGCACGAACGCCAGCGGACCGCCGACGAAGCTTTCCGGCGCGACATGCAGAATGCAGGCGCCGTAGCTGGTGCCGCTCATGCGCGCGTCGGAGATGCGCACCATGTCGCGCACGCCGGCCTTCACCAGCTTTTTCGGGATCGGCAGCATGCCCCATTCGGGCATGCCGGGGCCGCCTTTCGGGCCGGCATTCTTGAGCACCAGAATGTCGTCGGGCGTGACGTCGAGATCGTCGCGTTCGACCTCGCGCGCCATGTGATCGTAATTCTCGAACGCGAGCGCGCGGCCGCGATGCTTCAGGAAGCGCTGGTCGGCGGCGGCGGGTTTCATCACGCAGCCGCGCGGCGCCAGATTGCCGGTGAGCACGACGGTCGCGCCCTCGGGATAGAGCGGTGCATCGAGCGTATGGATCACGTCGGGCAAATAAACTTCCGCGCCTTCGATGTTCTCGCCGAGCGTCGCGCCGGTGACGGTGAGGCAATCGAGATCGAGCAGGTCGCGCATCGCCGCCATCAGCGCGCGCAAGCCGCCGGCATAGAAGAAATCCTCCATCAAATATTTGCCCGACGGCGTGATGTTGGCGATCACCGGAACCGTGCGCGAAATCTCGTCGAAGCGGCCCATGTCGAGCGCAATGCCGGCGCGGCGCGCCATGCCGATGACGTGGATGATGGCGTTGGTCGAGCCGCCGAGCGCCATGTGGACGCGGATGGCGTTGTCGAACGCGGCGGCGGAAAGAATTTTCTGCGGCGTCAAGTCTTCCCACACCATCTCGACGATGCGGCGGCCGCTGGCCGTCGCCATGCGCGGATGATTGGCGTCGGGCGCCGGGATCGACGAAGCGCCCGGCAAGGTCAGGCCCAGGGCTTCGGCGATCGCCATCATGGTGGCGGCGGTGCCCATCACCATGCAGGTGCCGAACGAGCGCGCGATGCCGCTCTCGATGTCGCTCCATTCGGTTTCGCCGATATTGCCGGCGCGCTTTTCGTCCCAGTATTTCCAGGCGTCGGAGCCGGAGCCGAGCGTGTGGCCGTGCCAATTGCCGCGCAGCATCGGGCCGGCCGGCACATAGATCGCCGGCAATCCCATCGAGATCGCGCCCATGATCAGGCCCGGCGTGGTCTTGTCGCAGCCGCCCATCAGCACGGCGCCGTCGATCGGATGGCTGCGCAGCAGCTCCTCGGCTTCCATCGCGAGCAGGTTGCGGTAGAGCATGGTCGAGGGTTTGACGAACGGCTCGGCGAGCGACATCGCCGGCAGCTCGATCGGAAAACCGCCGGCCTGCCAGATGCCGCGTTTCACATCCTCGGCGCGCTGCCGCAAATGGCCGTGGCACGGATTGATGTCGCTCCAGGTGTTGAGGATGCCGATCACCGGCTTGCCGGCCCAGTCGGCGCGGTCATAGCCGAATTGTTTCAGCCGCGAGCGATGGCCGAAAGCGCGCAGCGTGTCGGGTCCGAGCCAGCGATAGCTGCGCAACTGTTCGGGCGTCTTTTTTTGATTGCTCATTCCGGTTTCGTTGCTGTGCGGCGCCGATCAACTGGCGGCGATGGCGATGATTCCCGCAATGAGAATCGCAGACGTCAGCGTGAAGATCGTGACATTGACGTCCCACTGCCAGGTTTTTGGTCCGATCGGCGCCGGGAACGAGGGATAGCCGTTGGTGTCGAACAGGCCGCCGCCATAAACCGGCCGCCCGAACACCGCGCCGAAGAATCCGGCATAAACCGCAGCCGCAAGCGCCGCCGCGAGATAAAGCCGTTCCGTCTGCAGCGGGCCGCCCGACCAGATCAGATAAAGCGCCACCAGCGCGATGCCCGAATAGGACAACACCTGCCAGACGAGGTGAAAGCGTGCATGCGGCGTCCATTGCGGATTGGAGGCATGTGTCTTGTTGAGATCGGCGACGATGGTGATGGCGCTGAAGCCGAGCGCGGCCAGCGTCAGCAGGATGCGGGCGGTGATGAGCATGTGTCTCCCTTCCGTATTTTTGCCGGGAAGCTTAGCGCGGCATCCAAAAGGTGGCGAGCATGGATCGGGAGGATGCGCGCCTTGTGCATTTCGCAACGGCGGTAAGTGCCTTCTCCATCGTCACCACCGGGCTTGACCCGGTGGTCTATGCTGACCGGCGGAGTCAACGGCGCGGCCGCATGGATTGCCGGGTCAAGCCCGGCAATGACGACGTGATAAATCGTTCCCGCGGCGCTGATGCGTCCGAGTTTTGCCGACGACCACGCGTGAAAAAGATTCGCCCGAGCAAATAAGGGGGCGAAGCGCCGAAAGGCGTATGCTGATCATGTCCGCGCTCAGCGCGGCTGCGCGCCATTTTGGGGCGCGCCCGCCTTCCGGCGCTTCACCGCGGCACTCGCCACCGGCTGTCACCCCGATGGCTCAGCTCCAGAACCGGGTTTCCGCAAGGCGCGGCGCCCGCGGTGTTTTGCCGGTTCGCCGCACAAAGCCTCGCGTTAAGCACGCTCCGTGCAGACCGGTCTTTGTGCCGGCCGACCGGGGACCCGGAGCCGCCCGGGAGCGGATCGCATTCATCCGCGCGCGGGGACCGCAGCCTGCTCCGACTTCCGAAAGTGCCCTCGCGAAAGGCGCCCTTTGGTGAGCGGGATGAGAACGCGGGTAGCATTATCGGTGACGAATGTCAAGGTATTGTCCCTATATTAGGGACTTATTGGGCCGTCCACCTCGTGCGCCTGAGGCCTGTCATGGTTTCGGACCTACGAAGAGAATGAATTTTTCCGGTGCCGTTCCAGCCAAGATCTCAAAGCTCGAGTGCAATCCTGCTTTATCAAGCGCAGCGGCCAGTTTTTTCGCGCCGTCAGGAATGTTTTTCAGATCGGCCACTCTAATTTTGATCCCGAGGTCTTTTGGCGTGGTGGGCCTGCCCCAATTGTAGACCGGTTGAATCGATGCCATATCGAATGCTCGCCCGAGAGCAACTGAAAGGCTCATAGATGGGCTGTCGTTCATTGTTCGTTGAATTTCAATTGCCGGTGACAAATCATTCTTTATCGAGAAAATGTCGTCTGCCAAATTATGAATTTGACTTTCGGATAGGTCGTAAGGGTCAATTGGTGTCGACCCTGAAAGACTATTTAGTTGTCGGCGCAAATTATCTCGTTCACTGATTGCTGCATCTCGCTCGCGCTTTACGGCTGACAGGCGGGATTCAAAATCGGCGAGAGCGGTGTTCGCCGCAACATTTGAATCGCTGGACTGCAATGAACCGACGACGACGGGCATAGATGCGTCTAAAAGTCGTGCAATCGGCCCGTATTGTCGCGCAAGGAACGCCGCCCCGCCGAGGATTAGAAGCAGAAGCGGAAGATAGTTCAAGAACGGTCGCTTCAAGAACTGCGGTGCTCGCGCGCCTTCTATATCCTTCACCGCCTGAATAAGTGCGAGCAAAACGGCTCCAACAATGATGGGCAAATAAGTGCACCAGTCACCAACGGACCAGGTGGACACGGAAAAATCCTCCCATGGAATCGCTCACCTAGAAGGAGAGTTTCACGTCAGATACTACCGATCAAGTGGCACATGATCACGGTCCGGAATCCATAACCACGAACATCGCGGCAGAGCGCCGGCGATTGTATCGTCTGTGGTTATGGATTTCGGGCCCGCGGGCTTTGCCCGCGTCCCGGAATGCGGACGAGTTGTTTTAAATACCGCAGAGCGCTGCGACGATCATCAACACGGCGACCGCCACAATACCCTGCAGCAGCGTGCCGGCGGTGAGGACCGCGAGCGTGCGCAGCGGGCGCATGCCGCTGGTCAGCGAGACCAGCCAATAAAAATCATCGTTGATGTGCGACACCGTCATGGCGCCGGCGCCGATCGCCAGTGCGGCGAGCGCGCGGCCGTTCTCGGCGTCGAGCCCGAAGCGGAATCAACAGCGGCTGCACGATGCCGGCCGCCGTGATGGCGGCGACCAGCGATGAGCCCTGCAGGGTTTTGACCGTCGCGGCGACCAGAAAGACGACCAACAAGGCGCCGGCGCCGGACAGATGCCAGTTGGACACGTGCTCGCCGAGCAATTCGGCCATGCCGGTTTCCTGGCAGAGCCGCTGCAGGCCGCCGGCGGCGCCGACGGTCAGCAGAATGCCGGCGATGGAGCCGAGCACGCGCGTGCTCCAGGCGTCGTCGGCGATCAGCCGTCCGGCCGAGCCGCGCATTGCCGATCACCATGATGCCGATGCCGGCGATCAGCAGCACCAGCGGACGGCCGACGCCGATCACCAATTCGCGCGCGGTGCCGCCGCCGAGCGGCTCGCTCGGAATGTCGCCGAGCGATTGCACGATGAGCAGCGCGAGCGGGACGGCGATGGCGACCACGAGCACCGCGGCGGACCACGCGCTCGTCTTGATGCTTGCGATCGGTGCCGCCGATGCGTCTCGTAAAGGCGACGGCGGCAGCGGCGGTCGCCAGCCAGCGCGACCAGGCCGCGCCCAATACGGCCAGCAGGACCGCGAGCGGAATCCCGAACAGCGCGACCTTGCTCCACGGCGCGCCCAGGATCGCGGCGGCCGCGATCGGGATCGGCGAGACCAGCGCCAGCCCGTGGCTTGCGGACAGCGCCAGCGCCAGCGTGCCCGCCGTGGCGCCGCGCCGTTGCGGCGATACCGTCTCACCCGCGATGGCGCGCAACAGCGGCGTGAGCACCGCGAAGGCGGTCGCGGGCGAAGCCGCGAGCCCGGCAACAAGTCCGCAGAGTGTTGGCAGGACGCTGCGAGGCCGCGATTCGGCCGTTGCGCCAAACTTGGCGGCGAGCCACACCGAGGCGCCGGTCGCCTCCGCGATGGCGGCCACAAAGCCCGCGGCGACGATCGCCAATCCGGGCGACGCGATCGCCTGCGCAAAGCCGGCGCCGAACGCCTTGCCCACGAACGCCGTGGAGAAGCCGACGACCAGGCCGAACACCGTGGCGACCGCGACGATCGCCAGAAAGGCGTGCAGCCATCGCGCCTGGACCAGCGTGATGAGGGCAAGAAACGCGGCGAACAGCACCAGCGTCTGGGCGAGCGGCATGCCGGACATTGACGAAGACCTTCTATTCCCGGCTGGATGCCGCAATCCGCGCCATTTTTATTGGCACGAGGTTTTTGGTTCTAGTAGTTTCCGGCGCGCCGATGAGCAACCTGTCCAACATGAGTTCCGTCATCCTGAGGTGCGAGCGCGAGCGAGCCTCGAAGGATGAACGGCCGAGGCGCTGGAGCCGTCGCCCTTCCGGGCGCGGCTTTGCCGCGCGCCTCAGGGTGACGGGGCGCATTCGGCGTTTCGCTCAGTTCGCATGCGTTGCTCTTGTCGCGGGCCTCGTGGGCTTGTCGTCCGCGCACGCTGCCGCGACGGATTTCATCCACGCCAAGGGCACGCAACTCGTCGACGGGCAGGGCGCGCCGTTCGCCGTCAAGGGGATCAATCTCGGCAATTGGCTGGTGCCCGAAGGCTATATGTTCAAGTTCGCGCGCAAGCGCGCGCCGTCGGAAATCGCCGAGGTGATCGAAGCTCTGGTCGGGCCGCAAGAGGCGGCGCGCTTCTGGACGACGTTCCGCGAGAACTATGTCGCGCAGCCCGATATCCAGTTCATCAAGCGGGCCGGCTTCAACACCGTGCGGGTGCCGCTGCACTGGCGGCTGTTCGTCACGCCGGGCGCGGCCGAGGACGGCAGCGCGGATAAATTCGATGGCCCGGGTTGGGCGTTGCTCGACCGGGTGATCGGCTGGTGCCGCGAGGCGGGCTTGCGGGTGATCGTCGATCTGCACGCCGCGCCGGGCGGACAGACCGGCGTCAATCACGATGACGGCGTCGGCTTTCCGCTGACATTCTATGTGCCGCGCGATCGGGCGATGACGGTGGCGCTGTGGAAGGCGATCGCCGCGCATTATCGCGACGAGCCGGCGGTGCTCGGCTACGATCTCATGAACGAGCCGATCTCGCCTTACAGCGACGAGGCTTATCTCAATCCGCGGCTCGAGCCGATGTACCGCGACATCGTCGCCGCCATTCGCAGCGTCGATCCGCATCATGTCGTGCTGCTCGCCGGCGGGCAGTGGAGCACGAGCTTCGCGATGTTCGACCGGCCGTTCGACGGCAACGCGGTTTACACCTATCACAAGTTCTGGGCGGCGCCGACGCGCGACTCGCTGCAAAGCTATCTGAATTTCAGCAAGCGCTGGAATGTGCCGATCCTGATCGGCGAGACCGGCGAGATGAACGATCAGTGGAACGCGCAGTTTCGCGCGCTGCATGAGCGTTTCGGCATCGGCTGGGTGTTCTGGCCCTACAAGAGCCTCGATTCAACAACGTCCGTCGTTTCGATCGTCAAGCCGGCCGGCTGGGATTTGGTGGCCGAGGTCGGATCGCACGACATTATCGATCCGGCCACGCTTGCCGCCGCGCGCCGAGGCTTCGAAGATTCTCGATGCTTATCTGGAAGCGGTGAAATTCCAGAACGTGCGCATCAACGAAGGTTATCTGATATCGCTTGGCCTCGCGGCGCGGTAACGGCGGTGCGCGGTGCGTCGGGACGTGGATAGCTGCCGGTGCCTCGTCCGAAGATCTTCGAATTGCTGAAAAATTTAGCTTTGCCGCGCGATGCCGGCGCCGCTAAGGTCGATTGATGGCGGGGATTTTTCGGCTCGAAGCGCATTCCATCCGGCTGCAGTCGTTGCGCGGAATTGCGGCCTTGTGCGTGGCCGTCGGCCACACCTTCACGGTGATGGGGAACGGCCGCATCGAGGATGCGCATTTTTCGTTGCGTGCCGGCAATGCGCTGCTGGCGCTGGGCGAGGTATTCATCCAGCCCAACACGGCGGTGATCTTATTCTATGTGCTGAGCGGCCTGGTGCTGGGCGCGTCGTTGCGCCGGCACGCGGCGGCGAGCGGGAACCGCCGTCTCGGCGGTTTCGTGGTGCGCCGGCTGTGGCGGCTGCTGCCGGTGATGTGGCTTTCGATCGTTCTTGCGATCGCGGCCGCGGCGCTGATGCGGGGCGCGGTCTTTTCCGGCACCACGCCCTGGTTCGCGCAATTCTCGGCGATTGTATTGAGCCCGAGGATCATCCTCGAAAACCTGCTCGGCTTCTCGTATTCGATCAACAGCGTATTGTGGTCGATCCAGATCGAACTGGTGATGATCGCGCTGTTGCCGGCGATGGCGTGGCTGAACGGCCGGACCAGCCTCGCGGTCGATGTCGCCATCGTCGCCGCGCTCTATCTCGGCGCATTGAAAGTTTGGGGCACGGTGCCGAACGTCGTGCTGTTCGCCTATTGCTTTTATCTCGGGGTGGCGCTGCCGAAATTCCTCGCCGACGAACGCTGTGCGCGCTGGCTCGGCAATGGCTTCGGCGTCGTTGCTGCGCTCGCGCTGTTGCTGCCGGTGCAATATCTCTACGTGTCTGGCCATCTGTGGATGCCATACAAATTTTTCATCGACACGCTGGTCAGCGCCTATTTGCTCGCGTTCGTGCTGCTGCGGTCCGACTGCGCCGGCGCGCGCTTTCTCGATCGTCCGGCGCTGGTCTGGCTCGGCGACGTGTCCTACAGCTTTTATTGTTACGCGATGGCGGTGCTGCTGATCGTCGCGTGGGTGCTTGTTGACCGTGGTGCCCGTTCCGTTCGCGACCAGCGATCTCGGCGCGACCGCGATCGTGCTGGTGGCCGCGACCGCGTGCGTGGCGATTTCGCTTGGCCTCGCGGCCGTCTCGTTCGGGCTGGTGGAGAAGCCCTGCATGGCCATCGGCCGCGCCTGGTCGAAGCGGATCGAAGGCGGCGACGCGGCCGCCTTCAGCCAATCCGCGATGCGCTATGCGCCGTCGAAAATCCCCTCCGGCAGCAGCGCCGAGACGACGTAGTTCGGCACGTCGACCACATTGGACACGCGCAAGTCCACGGCCACGCTGCAGATGACGTAGGCCTGCTCGCGCGAGAAGCCGCGTTCGCCCAACAGGTCGATCATGTTGAGCACGGCGTTGCGCGCGGCGAGCGTGAGGTTTTCGCTCTCGATTTCGCCCTTGGCGTTGATCGGCATGCCCATCACGGCGATGAAATTCTGCGGCGCCGCGAATTTCGGATCCTGGAAATAGCCCGGATGCGCGAACACCGGACCCGCGAAGGTCCGCTTGGTGGCGAGCCCCTTGTGGACCTTGAAGCGCACCACGGCGGTCGCGCCCATCTCGACCGCGGTGACGCAGACCTCGCCGTCGCCCTGGGCGAAATGGCCGTCGCCGGTCGAGAACAGCGCGCCCTTGTTGTAGACCGGCAGGAACAGCTTGGAGCCCTTGGTCAATTGCTTGACGTCGAAATTGCCGCCGTTCTCGCGCGGCGGCAGCGTGCGCAGCCCTTCGATCCCGCAGGCGCCGCCCGGTACGGCGCCGTCGGGCGTCGGCGGTCATCACGAAGCCGCCGGCATCGAGCGCGCGCTGTTCGCGCTCGGTCCATTCCTTGAGCTTTTGCGCCGACGGCGCGGTGGCCGAAATGCCCATGAACGATGCGCCCGGAATGCGCACGCCGGGAAGCTCGGCCGCGGTGGCGAAGCCGTCGCTGATTTTCCACTGCACCACGAA
Organism: uncultured Alphaproteobacteria bacterium; assembly: GCA_963737755.1. Lineage (GTDB taxonomy): Bacteria > Pseudomonadota > Alphaproteobacteria > Rhizobiales > Xanthobacteraceae > BOG-931. Next base: position 192,414 of record CAVTTZ010000001.1, read on the forward strand.
TGGCGTGGTCATCACGTCGCGGAGAAAGCCCAGCCCCGGCACGACGGCGCTGAACGCGGTCGGCTGCGGAAGGATGTCGACGAATTCGACTTCCAGCATGTCGCCCGGCTCGGCGCCTTTGACGAAGACCGGCCCGGTCAGCGGATGGATGCGGCCGGCATCGAGCGTGGCCAGATCCGCGATCGTGGAGATTTGGCCGTCGACGCCGTCGCGCGTCTCCAGCATAACGTCCTCGCCTTCGCCGACTTCAAGAAGCGGCGCGATGTCGGGATGATAGCGGTTGTGGCCGGTGTTCGGCTCAGCGGCGAGCGGCTTGCTGCGGTCGATACGGATGGCATGCATGTGATGAGCCCCCAAGGTGAACCGGCACGCAAGCCTACACTGCCGTGTGATTGTGTTTCAACGGCAGACGCAAACATCGTGCGTCATCGTCGGACTTGATCCGTCATTGGCAGACTTGATCCGGCAATCCATGCGGCGGCGCGGTGGGTGCGCGCAAGGACAAGCCCGTAGGATGGCATTTCCCGGACGCGACGCAGCACGCCAGTGGTGCGTCGCAGATCCGGGATCGTCCCAGTCTCCGCGCTTTGCGACGATTCCGGTTCTGCAGCGCATCACCGTCGTGCTGCGCTGCGCCCGGGACAAGAGGACAAATCACCCGGTCTTCACCGCCGCGTAAACGCCGTGCTCGAACGCGCGATAGGCCCGCAAGGCGCGCTCGTCGGCGAACGGCATCACCTGGGTCATGAACACGGCGGCGACGCGCTTCCGCGGATCGATCCAATAATAGGTGTTGAACAGACCCGCCCAGGTCATGCTGCCGGCGCTGCGGCCTTGCGGCACCGGCTGCATGTTGATCATGCTGCCAAAACCCCATTTCAGGCTGATGCCGTGAAAGAAATCGACATCGTTGGAAAGCCGCGGCGCGGTGGTTTTCAGGATGCCGGCTTCGACCGTGCCGATCTGATTTTGCCCCATCAGCGCGACGGTTTCGGGCTGCAGGACGCGCGCGCCGTCGAGCGCGCCGCCGAGCATGATCATGCGGATCAGCGCCAGATAGTCCGAAGCGGTGGAATAAATGCCGCCGCCGCCGGAATGGTGGCGCGGCGGGGCGTTCGGCTGCGGCGGCGGCTCCATCGCCTCGGGCTTGAGCGAGCCGTCCGGCTGGCGGCGGTGGCAACTGGCTTCGCGGGTTCGCTGCGCCGGCGTGATCTCGAAGGTGGTGTCCTTCATGCCGAGCGGCTCGAAAATATGTTTGCGAAAATGGGTTTCGAGCGGCTCGCCGGTGGTTACCTCGATGATGCGGCCGACCCAATCGATACTGGGGCCGTACTGCCAGCGCTCGCCGGGATCGAACATCAGCGGCGCGCGCGGCAGCTTGACGCGATCCGCGAGCGGCACTTTTTCGAGCGCGTTGCCGTAGCGGATCGCTTCCGCGTCCCAAAGCCGATAAACGAAGCCCGACGTGTGGGTGAGCAGATGATGCAGCGCCACCGGCCGTTTCGGCGGCCGCAAGATCGGCGCGCCGCTGGGGTCGATACCGTCGAACACTTGCAGGTCGACGAGCGCGGGGTCGATCTCGGGCACCGGTGCATCGAGCGAGAGCTTGCCCTGCTCGACCAGGCGCATGGCCGCGACGGAGGTGATCAGCTTCACCATCGAGGCGATGCGGAACACGGTGTCGCGGGTCATCGCCACGTCCGGGGCCAAACCGCTGGCCATCCGGCGGTTGCCGAATACGCCCTCGTAAAGGATGCCGTTCTCATTCGCGGCGAGCGCCACAATGCCCGGCACTTCCTGCGTGGCTACGGCGGCGCGCAGGCTCGCGTCGATATGCGGAAACCCACCGGCGCGTGACGGCGCGTCATGCGGCCACGCCTGCGTGCCACGCGCCGACACCGCGCCGGTCGCGGCGAGCGCCATCGTGGTCTTCAAGATGCGGCGGCGGCTTGGGCGGCGGATGCTTCCCATCAGGTGTCCCGATCGCCCTATGCGCTTCAGCGGGCGAAACAAAATCGGACGCGCAATCGCTCCGCGTCTATGGACCGGCGCCTATGAAAGGCCCGCACTCACTGTTTGACGTCGTGAGCATAGTACACGATTTCGTGGTCGCGCCATGCGGCCGGATGACCGGCGAAGGCATCTTTCACGCTGATTGATGTTCGGTTAATCGAACCGGCCTGAATCACATCGGGGCCTTGCGCGGCAATTTGCTCAACCGTCTTGATGCCGGGACGCACGATGGCGATATGCCCGGGCCGATCGTCGTGATGATTGTGATAGCTGGCGACGACGAGCTGTCCGCGATTGGCCGCGACCTGCGCCTGCGCGGCATCGTTGAGTTTTGTCCAACCCTGGGCTCCGCCGTCGTCGGCGAGCCATTCGTTTTGCGCATTCGCCAGCAATTTTTGACCATGCTCCGGCGGTCGCAAGATGTAGACGCCAAGCGTCTTGGCGGCGGCGGCGACGAAGGCGCTGCAATGGGTATGCTTGCCGGGTGACGTTTCCGGCACGCCGGTCGGTAAGCCGGTCTCCCAGTAAACGTGCTGGCCGGCGATCCATTTGCTCTCGACGCCCATGGCATCGAGTGTCTGAATCATCGATTGCGCTTGCGGCGTGACGGGGCCGTCGGCGGCACGCACCGCAATGTCGCCGGCGACAGCGAACGTGGCGATCATGACAACCATTGCCACAATGGCGCGGGGCAGGATGCTCATTATCGTTGCTCTTTTGGCAATTCTCGCAACCAGAAGGCCTTAGCAATTCTGCGGACGTGCAATGGCAACCGCGTGTTTCGCTACTGAGCAGCGCAAACGTTACTAACGTGTGTCTGACTTCGTCGAATGACCAGAGCCGCACATTAGCACTGCCGTGGTTCATACGCATCGCCGTGGTTCACACTTGCACCAGGGTGCTTCCGGAAGCAAGGCGCGCGGCTCCTCAGTGCTGCATGGCGTGCTTCCGTCAGGCTCAATTTTTTGCTTTGCTCTTCGTTTGAGCAGGCTGGCCGGCGGCCCTTGAGCTTTTCGCGGTACCCACTTGCCCGCGAGGTCGATGACGATGGATCATGCTGCCGACGACCGTCGACGGGCGGGTTCTTTCGGGGGCTGCACACATGTCAGAGCGTGAAGGACGCAAGTTCTTCTTTCTGCTTCAGGTGTTCCTCGCGGCGTTGTTCCTCATCGCTGGCGTTGCCCTTGCCATCGAAGCCGCGTCCGGTGGGTACGGCATAGGGCTCGTTATCGTTTCAGCGATGGCCGATGGGCCCGGCTTGGTGTTCTTTGTTTTGGCGGCACTGGCCGCTGCGACGGCGTTTCATTTGCGGCCGTGAAGCTCCGTCATCCGAGACGCGGCATGATGTCTCTGATTGGCTCAAAGCAGACACAAGGCGCATTGGGCGCTACGTCGGCTTTCGGCAGTGAGGCCGATTTGATTTGTCGGCGCACGCCGAATCAGCGGTGATGCCGAAGACGTCAGGCGACGCTAACCAAATTGCCGAAACGTTTCAGATTTTCTTTCTGCTTCTCGTTGCGCGGCGGCAGGCCGAACAGCCGCGCGGCGGTGCCGCCGAGAATGTTGTGCTTGCCCTTCTCGGACAGAAACGGCAGGTCCCAAATGGTCGACGGCAGATCGAAATCCCAATGCGGATAGTCGGATGAATAAAGAAGCTGGGTCTCCGCATTGATCATGCGGAACGTCGTTTTCATCGCGTCGATGTCCTGGATTTCCATCGGCTGCGACGAGTAATACATCTCGCGCATATAATCCGACGGCTTCTTTTTCAGCAGCGGCGCTTCCGACGGCCGCAGCATGTATTCGTGATCGAGCCGCTGCATCAAGAACGGAATCCAGGCGAGGCCGGATTCCATCCAGATCACCGGCAATTTGGGAAAGCGCTCGGACAGGCCGTTGATCACCCAGTTGGTGCAATTGAGCACATTGTACCAGGTGAAGCCGAGCGCGTGCGCGGAGAGGAAACGGTTGCAGCTCGCGAACGCGGGCTCGCCCCAATTCACGCCGGAATGGAAGGCGATGGAGAGGCCGCGCTCTTCCATGGCCCGATAGACCTTCATGTAGGCGTTGTCGTGCACGCCCATGCCGGAGCGCACGGTGGTGACCATGAAGCCGCCGACATTCTTGCGTTCGCCGAACGTCTCGACATGGCGCAACGCCGCGGCCGGATCTGCGAACGGCAGGCACAGCAGCGAGAAGAACCGGCCGCCGGCTTCCGGCATCACTTTCTCGGTGAGCCAGCGATTATAGGCCCAGCAGAGCTCGACCTCGATTTCCTTCTGCGGATGCAGGCCGATATTGAGCATGCCGGTGGGGAACAGACAGGAATAATCGACCCCCATCGCATCCATCCAGCGATGGCCGAGCTGCACGTCGCGGATCTGGCCGTCTTCGGTCTTTTCGCTCGAGCGCATCGGGTAGCGCGTGACGCGGCCGCCCATGTCCTGATAGCCGGTCGGGATCGGCACGATGCCGGGCTGCTGTTTCTTGCTGCGGCCCGACATGACGAGTTGGCGAAACACGTCGTTTTCCATGAACGGCAGGAATTCGTCGTAGTGCTCGTTCTCGTAATGATGCGCGTCGACATCGACGATCAAAATGTCGTCAAAGCCGCGCTTGTGCGCCTGCTTGCGCGCGTGCGCGAGGAGCCGCGTGGTGTTGAGCTCTTCGATGGTGACGCGGCGGCCGCGGTCGGAGATCAGGTCCATGAGGTTTCCCCGGATTTATTGTCCGCTCGTCCCCGCGAAGGCGGGACCCAGATTGCAGTCGCTGTGGACGCGACTCCGATCCGGTGTTTCATTCGCGCATGGTCTTTTCGGAAAACCGGCTTCCACTGTCTCCGAATCATGCTTTGCCGCTTTGCACCCGCCCCTGGATTCCCGCTTTCGCGGGAATGAGCGGAGTTGTGGGTTTTGTCATCACCGCCCGGTCCAGCCCTGCCACATGCCGAGCTCGAAGGCGGCGAGGTCGGCGGCGCGCAACAGCCCGCTGGCCGTTACCATAACGTCGGTGGCGGGAAGTGCGTTCTTGGTCACCGGCAAAAACTGTTCGCCGGCTTCGCGGCGCGCCGCATAGAGCCGGCAGGCGGCGGCAATCAGCGCCTGCAGGGTCTCGGGCGGCAGCACGTCGAGCTTGCCGTCGGCGATGCTGCGTTCCAGCGCCGTCGATGACGCGCTTGCAGTCGGCCGCCGCGATCTTGACGCTGGCTTTTTCGGTCGGCACCTCCGGCCGCGTGCCACGGGCGGCTTGCGCCGCGCGCTCGAGCGCCTCCTTGGCCGTGCGTCTAGGCGAGGACATAAACTTCGTCTCCCTTTTGCACGACCTGATATTGTTTGAGCTTCAGGCGCCGGTCGGACACGCATTCGCCGGTGCGCATGTCGTATTCCATGCCGTGCCAGGGACAGACGAAATTCATGTCGGTCTCGGAGAAGTAGAGTCCCATCGAGGTCTTGTCCGGCCGCAGCCGCTCTTCGACCCGCGCGATGGTGAGACCCTCGCAGGCCGGACCGCCCTGATGCAGACAGAAATTCGAATAGGCGTAGAACGCGCCCTCATGACGGAACACGCCGATCTCGTTGTCGCCGACAAAGACGATCCGGCGCTCCCCATCCTTGAAGTCGGCGGCGTTGGCGACGAATTTTTCCGGCATTTTGGCCGTGTCCTCCCGTAGTATCCCGGGCGCAGCGCAGCACGCAGCGAAGCGCTGCAGACCCGGGATCGTGGCAGGCTCGGCGTTTGCGACGATCCCGGATCTGCGGCGCAGCGCTTTGCGCCGCACCGCGTCCGGGAAACCTATCTTAGCGTTGACCCGTGCCGGCAGACAACGGCGACGCGTTCACGCGATCTTATTGCTGAACTCGCCGAGCCCTTCGATCCACACCTTGACGGTATCGCCCGCCTTGAGGAACTCGCCGCTCTCGGCGCCGGTTCCGGCGGGTGTGCCGGTGAGGATGATGTCGCCCGGATGCAGCGTCATGTTGATCGCGAGCTGCTCGATCTGCTCGGCGAGCGAGAACAGCATCTTGCCGGAATTGGAGTCCTGCTTGAGCGTGTCGTTGACCCAAAGCTTCAAACCGAGATGCTGCGGATCGCCGACGTCGCTTGCCGGCGTGATCCAGGGGCCGATCGGGCAGGAGCCGTCGAAGCTCTTGTGCTTGGACCAATCCATCTTGAAGAACGATGTCGACTCGATGCCGGGGCGGCGGCCGCGGTCGCGCGCCGACAGGTCATTGGCGACCGTGTAGCCGGCCACGTAATCGAGCGCCTTCTCCTTCGTCACGTCCTTGCAGGGACGGCCGATGACGGCGGCAAGCTCGATCTCCCAATCGAGTTCAAGCGAATACGCCGCCGCATTGATCACCGTGCCGGGGCCCGTGATGGTGCCGGCGGCCTTGATGAAGTGCCAGGGTTTGAGACCTTGCTCATGCGGATCGGCCGGTTCCGGCATGCCGTGCCGGCGCGCCATCGCGGCGGCGTGGTCGGCATAGTTGGCGCCGGCGCAAAAAATCGTCAGCGGCTGCAGTGGCGCCAGCAAGTCGGCCTTGGCGAGCGGAAGTTTTTCGGCGCGGCTTTGGCTGGCGCCGGCGGCGGCTTGGGCTAGCACGGTCTCGGCCGCATCCCAGTCGGCGAGGATGCCAGAGACATTCGCATAGGCCGCTTTGCCGGTCAGCTTGACGGCGTCAAACAGGTCGTCGCCAACGATCATGCCGGCGCGCGGACCGTCGTTCGTACGATAGGTCGCAAGCTTGTATCCGGCCCGTTTCCCCCCAGCCATGCTTTTTATCTCCTTTGGCAGACCAAGAATTTCCAAAGTTTGTTTTGGCCTATTTGCCGGCCGCCGACAACCCTTCGGGTTGTGGGGAATGACCTTCCCCTCCGCTCATTCCCGCGAAGGCGGAAATCCAGAGGGGCCGGTGCGGTGAGCCTGGGGATCCCGCCTGCGCGGGGACGAACGGACGTGCGCTAACGAGCGAACATAGTCCTCCTCCGCAAGCTATTCTCCGCTCATTCCCGCGAAGGCGGGAATCCAGGGGGGTGGCGCAAAGAGTTTGGGTCTCGGTCTTCGCGGGGACGAGCGGGATTAAGTCGATGAGCTTTTTCGCTTACATACTGGCGAGCCGCCGAAACGGCACCTTGTACATCGGCATGACCGACGACCTTGTGCGTCGGGTCTGGCAGCACCGAACCGGGCTCGTTGCCGGATTCACCAAACAATACGGCGTCAAAATGCTTGTTTGGTACGAGTTGCATGAAACGCGCGAAAGTGCGTTTCAGCGCGAGCGCCAGCTTAAGAAATGGAACAGAGCATGGAAGCTTCGCCTGATTGAGAAATTTAATCCGCAGTGGCGCGATCTTGCCGATGAGATTTCATCGTGAAGGTTTCCTCCGCTCATTCCCGCGAAGGCGGGAATCCAGGGGCGGGTTGCAAGGTTTTCAGTGCAAGGAAGCTGGGTCCCCGCCTTCGCGGGGACGAGCGGAGGATCATTTTCCGTGCCGGGCCGCTTGCGGCGCGCGCCAGTTCCGGATTTGTTAGGCCTCGAAAAAGGCAGCCGGCAGCCGCTGCCCAGTGTGAGGAGCGCCTGTGACCGGCAATTTGACCGCGGTGATCGAAGAGCTTTGCGTCGCCAACCGCATTCTGTCGCATGAGGGCGTGCTCGATGCCTTCGGCCATGTCAGCGTCCGTCATCCGACTGATCCGAACCGCTACTTCCTTGCGCGCTCGCGGTCGCCGCTTTTGATCGAGCCGGACGACATTCTCGAATACACGCTCGATTCCGAGCCGGTGAAGCACGCCGATGTGACGCTGTATTCCGAGCGGGTGATCCACGGCGGCATCTACCAGGCGCGCAGTGACGTGATGGCGGTCTGCCATCATCACGCGCCGGCAGTGCTGCCGTTCTGCGTGTCCGGCAAGCCGATCGTGCCGGTGTTTCATCTCGGCGCCACCATCGGCGAGCAGACGCCGTTCTGGGATCAGGCCGACGAATTCGGCGACACCAATCTTGTTGGTGACCGAGCCCGAGGAGGCGCAATCGCTGGCGCGGGCGCTCGGCCGTCACTGGGTGGTGATGATGCGACGTCATGGCGCGACCGTCGCGGGCACCAATCTCAAGGAACTGGTGTCGCGCTCGGTCTTTCTCTGTCAGAACGCCGAGTATCAGATGAAGGCCTATCTGCTCGGCGCGCCGACGCCGCTGCGCCCGGCGGAGATCAAGCTTGCGGGTAGCATCAATGCGATGCCGTCGGTGGTGGCGCGGACCTGGGAATATTGGAGCCAGCGGCTGCAGGCTCGGCGGCCTTTGGCCCGCCAACGTGAAAGTGGCCGGTGAGGGTGTGGCGAAGCCGGCTGGTGAGAAGAAGAAACGGACGTGATGGTGACAGATTTCGTCATTGCGAGCGAAGCGAAGCAATCCAGTGCGGCCGCGAGGTCCTGGATTGCTTCGTCGCTTTCGCTCCTCGCAATGACGAGAAATGAGTTGAACTGGTCGTTCCGTTGTGACAAGCGGTTTGTCAGTGAGTAGCCGATGCTGAAAATTTCCCGCCGCAGTGTGTTGCCGATGATCGCTGGTTTGTCCGGTCTGCCGCGTGCGCTGCAGGGCGGTCCCGCCGCGGCGCAGGAGGCAGAAGACCGAGCAGAAAATCGCGCCCGTCGAAAAATCTTTCCCGGCGGATTTCACCTGGGGCGCGTCGACCTCGAGCTATCAGATCGAAGGCGCGGTCGATGAGGACGGCCGCGGCAAAAGCATCTGGGACACGTTCTCGCACACGCCCGGCATGGTGAAGAACGGCGACACCGGCGACGTCGCCTGCGATCACTACCATCGCTGGGTCGACGGACGTGGAATGGCTGGCGCGCGGCGGCTTCAATGCCTATCGGTTTTCGACCGCGTGGCCGCGCATTATCCCGGCCGGGACCGGTGCGGTCGAGCCGCGCGGGCTCGATTTTTATGATCGTCTGGTCGACGGCTTGATCGCGCGCGGCATCACGCCGTGGCTGTGCCTGTATCATTGGGATTTGCCACAAGCGCTGCAGGACAAAGGCGGCTGGCTCAATCGCGACACCGCCGACGCATTCGCCGACTATTCGCGCGTCGTGGCGAAGCGTCTCGGCGATCGCGTCAAGCATTGGGTGATGTTCAACGAGCCGAACATCCATGCGCTGTTCGGCTACGGCATGGGCGGCCACGCGCCGGGTCTCAAGGGCTTGGTCAACTTCATTCGCGCCAGTCATCATCAAAATCTGGCGCAGGGCCGGGCGCTGGCGGCGTTGCGCGCCGAACGCGCGGACCTGAAGCTTGGCACCGTGCTGGCGTTATCGCCGGTGCGGCCATCGTCGGATCGCGAGGCCGACCAGCGTGCGGTGGAGCGTTTCGACGGGTTCTGGAACGGCGCTTTTCTGGATCCGCTGTTTCGCGGGGTTTATCCGGAGGCCGTCGCCGCCGAGTTCGAACCGGCGATCGCCCCGGGCGATCTGAAAATCATCCGCGCGCCAGTCGATTTCTGCGGCATCAATTACTACGCGCCGGCCTGGGTGACCGAAGCGCCGCAAAGCTTGTTCGGCGCCTGGTTCGGCGCGGTGCCGCCGGGCATACGTTTTACCGCGGTGGGCTGGCCGGTGGACGCCAGCGGCTTGAACGATGCGCTCAACCGCCTGCGCGATCATTGCGGCAATCCGGACGTCTACATTACTGAAAACGGCGCCTGCTACGACGACCATGTCGCGCCTGACGGCACCGTGACCGACGAGGAGCGCGTGGCCTATTTCCGCGAACACGTCGCGGCATCGCGGCGCGCCATCGCGGACGGCGTCAAGCTCAAGGGCTATTTCGCCTGGTCGCTGCTCGACAATTTCGAGTGGTCGGAAGGCTACACCCGGCGCTTCGGTTTGATCTACGTGGATTTCGCCAATCAGAAGCGCACCCCGAAGGCGTCGTTCAATTTTCTCGCCGAGACCATCAAGCGGCGGGGCTAAGTTTTTTCTCCGCCGTCATTCCCGCGAAAGCGGGAATCCACGGGCGGCGATACAAGGCCTTCGGTGAAAAGAAATTGGGATCCCCGCCTTCGCGGGGACGAGCGGAAAACCGGCCGCAAACGTTTAATGCCGCTCGCGCGCCGCGGCGCTGATCGCGGACAGCATCGCGGCGCGTCCCGCATTGAGAACGCTCCGCACCGATGGCAGCGCGCCGAGCGCACCCATTTCGCGCTGGCGTTTCACCGTCGCGGTCGCCATCAACGGTTCGACGCCGAGCTCGCGCAACGTTGCGGCGACCTCTTCCATCTCGGCGGCGCGGCGTTCGCCGTGGCTCGCCATGCGCTCGAGATTGTACGGAACGACCTTCGCCCAATCGAGGCCCGGATAATTGTTCTTGAGCGAGGCCGCGACCTCGTCGACCACGCCGGCGCGCGCAGCGGCGATGAAGCATTCGGCCGTCAGCGCCTCGATGCCTTTGATCATGACGCTGCGCACCATCTTGATCGCGGCAGCCGCGCCAACATCCGCGCCGGCGATGCTGGCGCGCATCCAGAGCGCGGCAAGCTGCGGCGCGATCGCCTCGGCATACGGTCCGGCAAGCAGCAGCGGACTCTGATGCCGCGCCGGATGGATCGGCGAGAGCACGGCGACATCGACATAGCGGGCGGCATCGCCAAGAGCTTTGGCGGTCTCTTGCTTGCGGCCGGGCGACACCGAGTTGATGTCGAGGAAATACGGCGCGCTCGGCGAGATGCGGCTTCACCGATGCGGCCGCCTCGACGCTCGCCGCCGCGGTGACTGCCGAGACGACGATGTCGGCGCCCCGCACGGCATCAGCTGCCGACGTCGGCGGTGCGCACGCCGATGGCGTCGGCGGCGCGCTTGAGGGCGTCGCCCTTGGCTTGCGGAAACAAAATATCCCAGGCGGCGATGCGGGCGACGCCTTCGTCACGCAGGCCGGCGGCGACCGCCTGGCCGGCTTCGCCGAAGCCGATGAAGCAGAAGGCGGGCTTGTTGTCGGCCATGGGAATTTCCTGTCGTCGTTTGGAGGTCGTCATTTGGAGGTCGTCGTTTGGAGGACGTCATGGCTGACTTGCGCCTTTGCGGGGCGTCCGGCAATGACGCTTTTTCAAGGCCGCTTCGCAATGCTAGTTTAGGCGTTCCCTCCCGCAGACAAAAACTCCGGAATCGACATGACGGCTTCCACTTCCCGCGCGCGGCTCGAACAGGCGCTCGAGCGTATCAATGATCCAAAGGGCGAGGGCGCCAAAGCCTGCCTGACCGTTTACGCCGAGGCCGCACGCGCGGCGGCTGACGCCGCCGATGCCCGCGCCAAGGCCGGCATCTCGCTTGGTCCGCTCGATGGCCGCATCGTCAGCATCAAGGATTTGTTCGACGTCGCCGGCGAGCCAACCCGCGCGGGCTCGAAGATCCTCGCCGACGAGGGGCTCAGAGCCACGGCCGACGCGCCGGTGGTGCGGCGCTTGCGCGCTGGCGGCGCGGTGATCGTCGCCAAGACCAACATGACCGAATTCGCGCTGGGCGCCATCGGCGCCAATCCGCATTTCGGCACGCCGGCCAATCCGCGGGATCGCGGCCGAGTGCCGGGCGGCTCGTCCTCGGGCGCTGCGGTGACCGTCGGCGACGGCATGGCGGAGATCGCGATCGGCAGCGACACCGGCGGTTCGGTGCGAATCCCGGCGGCCTTGTGCGGCATCGTCGGCTTCAAGCCGAGCCGGCAACGGGTGCCGACCACCGGCGCGTTTCCGCTCAGCACCACGCTCGATTCGATCGGACCGCTGGCAAAAACCGTGGCCGATTGCGCCAAGGCGTTTGCGGTGATGGCCGATACGGTGCCGGCCAGCGAGGATTTTACGACGATCGCGCCGCTGTCGGTCGCCGGCCTGCGCCTGGGGATCGCCCAGGGCTTTCCGCTGGAGCATTTGGACGACATCGTGGGGCCCGCGTTCGCGGCGGCGACCGCGCGGCTGGCGAAGGCCGGGGCACGGCTCACCGATGAGCCGATGCCGCTTGTTCGATGATATGCGACAGGTCAATGCCTACGGTGGCGTCGTGCAGCCGGAGGCCTTCGCGATCCATCAGGACCGCGTGAAGCGCCGCGCCGACGATATCGATCCCAACATCCGGGTGCGGCTCGAACGCGGTGGCGCTGTCTCGGCCGCCGACTACATCAACATGCTTTATGCACGCGAGCGTTTGGTGCGGGCAATGGACCGGCAGCTCGATGGCCTCGATGCGCTGATCATGCCGACCACCGGCATCGTGGCGCCGTTGATCGCCGACATGGACGACCCGGCAAAGTTCGCCAAGAGTAACGCGATGCTGCTGCGCAACACGTCGGTCGGCAATTTCTTTGATGTCTGCGGCGTCTCGCTGCCGCTGCCGGCCAAGCTGCCGGTCGGGCTGATGCTGATGGGGCGCAATGGCGCGGACCACGCGCTGCTGCGCGTCGCTGCGGGCATCGAAGCGCTGTTCGCTGACAGTTGAGAGGGAAGCAAAAGTCGTCCCGCTTACGTCATGGCCGGGCTTGTCCCGGCCATCCACGTCTTTGGCGCCACGTAAACACGTGGATGCCTGGCACAAGGCCGGGCATGACGCGGAGAGCTGAAACGAGCGCCGGTGTGCTCAGAACGGGTGGCGCAGGCGATCCATGATGACCGACAGGGCCGCGACCCGCTCACTCAGCGGCGCTTGCGGGAAATTGTGGCGCAGCCGGTTGAAAACGACGGCGCTCGATGCCGCCTCACTGTCCGCAAACGCATCCGCCATGGCGCGGGCCGTGTGCTCCTCGGAGCGCCCACTCAGCAGCGACGGCACCATGGTGACATCGCCGATCGGGTTGGGCGGCTGAATATGGAGAGTGACGTGGCGAGCGGGCATTCCGGGCTCCAAATGAATTCAAGTCGCCAGCTACAATCCGCGACCGTCGGCAAAGTTCCGCTTTCGTTTTGTCGGCGGGCGCGGGCGCTGCAACTTTTTGCTCGAGCATGATCTCTCCGGAAAACCGGTTTCCCCTTTCCCGCATCATGCTCTAGTTTCCGCCGTGTTGCCCGCCGCCCCTCCCGGGCGGCCCACCGCGTTTTTTTGGAGCTCCCCGACATGAAACTTTACATCTGGCCCGGCGCCTGTTCGCTTTCACCCCACATCGTTGCCTGCGAAGCCGGCATTGATTTGCAAGTGGCGCCGCTCGACCGCGCCGAGCGCAAGGCCGCCGACGGCACCGTGCTGTCGAGCCGCAACCCGAAGAATCAGGTTCCGACCCTCGAGCTGGACAACGGGCAGGCGCTGACCGAGGGGCCGGTGATCGTCCAGTACCTGGCCGACCAGAAGCCCGCCACCGGGCTGGTGCCGCCGGCCGGTTCGCTGGAGCGCTACCGGGTCCAGGAATGGCTCAACTTCGTCACCTCGGAATTGCACAAGAGCTACGGCCCGCTGTTCCGGCCGACCACGCCGGACGACTACAAGGCGCAATTGCGCGACTATATCGGGCAGCGTCTCGAATGGGTCGACCAGGAGCTCGCCGACAAGCATTATCTGATGGGCGACAAGTTCACCGTCGCCGACGCTTATCTGTTCACGGTGCTGCGTTGGTCGCCGCGCGTCGGCGTCGATCTCAGCAAGTGGAAGAACATCGGCGCTTATGTGGATCGCGTCGGTGCGCGCCCGAAGGTGCAGGAGGCCATGAAGGCCGAGGGCTTGCTGCAGTAACGGGCTCGCCCTCCTCACCGAACCAAACAAAACACGCGTCATGGCCGGACGTGTTCCGGCCATCCACGTCTCTATGAAATCGCGGCGCTCGAGGCGTCGGCGCCCACGATATCAAATCGGAAATCACATCGCGGTCTCGCCGACCGCGAGCGACTCGTAGGTCGGCGCTTCCTCGCGCAGCTGCAGCCGATAGAACGAGGCGTACCGCCCGCTCTTGCGCAGCAGCTCATCGTGGCGGCCGGACTCGACCACCTGGCCGGCTTCGACGACCAGAATATTGTCGGCGTGCGTGATCGTCGACAGCCGGTGCGCGATCACCAGCGTGGTGCGGCCCTTGCGCAATTCGGTGAGCGCTTCCTGAACGTGCTTTTCTGATTCCGAATCGAGCGCCGCGGTCGGTTCGTCGAGCAGAATGATCGGCGCGTTCTTGATCAGCGCGCGCGCGATGGCGATGCGCTGGCGCTGGCCGCCGGAGAGTTGCAGGCCGTGCTCGCCGACCGGTGTGTCGTAACCAAGCGGAAAGCTGGAGATGAAGTCGTGCGCATGCGCGGCTTTGGCGGCGGCGACGATCTCGGCTTCGCTGGCGCCGATGCGGCCGAGCGCGATGTTGTCCCGGATGGTGCCGCGGAAGAGTTGCACCACCTGGCCCACATAGGCGATCTGCTGGCGCAGCGAGGCGCGCGAGACGGTGGCGATGTCCTGCTCGTCGATCAGGATGCGGCCGCTATTCACGGTGTAAAAGCGCAGGATCAGATCGAGCACCGTCGACTTGCCGCCGCCCGAAGGGCCGACCAATGCGGTGAGCTTGCCGGGCTGCGCCACGAAGCTCATGTCGCGCAGCACCGGCGTGCCGGGCCGGTAGGAGAAGCGCACGTCGGCGAATTCGACGCGGCCGTTTGCGAGCTTCAGCGGCGGGCGGTCGCTGTCCTTGGATTCGCCGGGCGGGCTGTCGATGATCTCGTAGAGCACGCGCACGCCGACGAGACCATTGTTGAGGTCCATGTTGAGACGCGCGAGCCGTTTGGCCGGTTCGTAGGCCAGCAGGAAGGCGGCCAGGAACGACACGAACTGGCCGGGCGTGGCGCCGGACGCGATGCCGCGATAGCCGCCATAAATCATGGTCAGCGCCACCGCGAAGCCGCCGAGGGTTTCCATCAGCGGGCCGGAGCGATTGGAGACCCGCGCCATCTTGTTGGAGTCGCGCTCGACCGCCGCGACGCTGTCGTCGAGCCGGCGCTGCATCTCGTCTTCGAGAGAAAACGCCTTGACCATGCGCAAACCCTGCAGCAATTCCTGCATGGTCTCGATGATGCGGGTGCCGGAATTGAATTGCAGGCGCGCGATGTTGCGCACGCGCCGCACCAGCTTGCGCAGAAAGAAAATCGCCGGCGGCGCCACGACGAGACCGCCGAGCGACATGATCGGATCCTGCGTCACCATCACGATGACAAGGCCGATGAGCGACATCAGATCGCGGCCGATCGCGGTGATCAGCAGATTGATCACCGACGACACCGCGGTGGCGCCGGTGGTCATCCGCGCGATGAATTCCGACGAATGCCGGTCGGCGAAGAAGCTCATGTTCTCGTGCAAGAGCTTATCGAACATGCGCCGCTGATTGTCGGCGACAATGCGATTGCCGATGCGCGACAGCACCACGGTGCTGAAATAGGTGGCGATCCCCCTGGCGCCGAAGATGATCATCACCAAAAAGCCGACGATGACGATGCCCTGGAAGTTCTTGTTGACCCAGGCCTCGTTGGTCATGGTGCCGATCAGATAAGCGCTGAGTGCCGCGCCGGCTGCCGCGAGCGCCATCAACACCGCGGCGAGGGCATACCGGCGCCAATGCACGAACGCTTCGTCGACCAACAAACGGCGGAGCAGCGCAAATGTCGGATAGTCGTTCGGATCACCGGCCGGCGAAACGTTCATGTTCGGTTACGTTCCTTCAGCCGCCGCGCGGCGCGCGGTTCTGCCGCGCCAATATTTGCGTGCCCGATCCCCGATGCACCAACGGCGTTCCATGCCCGCCTGAAGCGGAATTTTCAAGCTGTTTTCGCGGGTTGGAACATATCCAAGGAGGTTGCCGCAGGGCCTTGACCCGCTCGGCCGAAGTCTCCTTTCCGCGACTGTTCTAGCGGCGCGCGGAACTCGCCATGGTGTGCCGATCGCCACTTTGCGCCACGCTTCTCCTGCGTTTGCTCAAGGTCTGCTCCCAGGCGAGCGCGTGCGCCACGATTACGGACAGATCGTCGAAACGCGGCTGCCAGCCCAGCGTTTCACGCACGCGGCGGGAATCGGCCACGATCTGCGCCGGATCGCCTTCGCGCCGCGGTGCGATTGCAACTGGAAAATCGACACCGGCGACTCGCTTGACGGTGTCGATCACTTCCAGCACCGAGAAACCGTGGCCGTAACCGCAATTCGCCGTCAGCGATGCGCCGCCATCGCGCAGATAACGCAGCGCATCGGAGTGCGCGCGGGCAAGATCGCTGACGTGAATGTAATCGCGAATGCAGGAGCCGTCCGGCGTCGGATAATCGTCGCCGAAAATGTCGAGCTTGGCGCGCAAGCCGAGCGCGGCTTCGACCGCGACCTTGATCAGATGCGTCGCGGCTTTGGTCGATTGTCCGGCACGGCCCTGCGGATCGGCGCCGGCGACATTGAAGTAGCGCAGAATGACGTGATTGATGTCGTGCGCGTGGCTGGTGTCGCGCAGCATCACCTCGCTCATCAGCTTCGACCAGCCGTACGGCGAGATCGGCGCGAGCGCGGTATTTTCTGTTACCGGAATTTCCGCCGGGTTGCCGTACACCGCAGCGGTCGATGAAAAAATAAAATTGCGCACGCCGGCCTGCACAGCGCATTCGATCAGCGCCCGCGTGTTCATCGTGTTGTTGCGATAATAGCCGAGCGGTTCGCGTACCGAATCCGGCACCACGATCGAGGCGGCGAAATGAATGATGGCGTCGACCGCTTCCTCGCGCAACAGCCGGCCGACAAGCTCCTGATCGCCGGTTTCGCCGATCACCAGCGGCACGTCGCCGGGGACTGCCCAGTCGTGGCCGGTGGACAGATTGTCGAGCACGATGACGCGCTCGCCGGCGTCGAGAAGCTCGAGCACCATATGGCTGCCGATATAGCCGGCGCCGCCGGTGACCAGGACTGTCATGGTTTGGGCTCGTTTGTTTGATCGACCACGATAAGCTGCGTTGATGAATACGCGGTTAGGCCCGTGCTCCGCTATGCCGGGATCTCTTGCGGTTCGGCGGCGCGCGCGAGCGCCGTGCGCGCCGCGGCGAGGACCTGGTCGGCTGCGATATCGCGCATGCAGCGATGATGCGCCAGCCGGCAGACCGGCTTATGGCACGGCCGGCACGGCAGTTCACTCGTGGTCTCGATGACCGCGGCGAGCGGGTTGAGCGGCGCCCAGTGCCACGGGCTGGTCGGGCCGAAAATGCCGATCGAGCGCGCGCCGGCGGCCGCCGCGACATGCAAGAGCCCGGAATCGTTGGAGATTGCGACCGAGGCAGCGGCCAGCGCGATCACGGCGTCGCGTAAATCAGTGCCGGTCAGGTCGAGCGCGCCGCCCTTGGCGGCAATCTCGGTGGCGATTTCCTTTTCGCCGGGGCCGCCCAGCACCCACACGTAGGCGCCGTCGTCTCGCATGCGCTTCGCGAGTTCGGCATAGCCCTCCGTGGTCCAGCGCTTCGAGGGGCCGACCGCACCGGGCGCCAGCGTCACGATCGGACGGTCTTCGGTGAGGCCGCGCCGGATCCGCCAGGCGGCGATTTCGCTCGCCGGCACTTGCAGTTCCGGCAGCGGCCAGTCGGGCGGCTGGGTGGCGCCGCGCGGCAGCGCCAGCATGGCGCAGCGATCGACCATGCGGGGGAGCTTTTTCTCGCCGAACCGCACGTCATTGAGGAGAACGAACCGCCCTTCGCCCGCAAAGCCGACACGCTCGGGAATGCCGGCCAGAAACGGCGCCAGCGCCGCCTTCCAGGTGCGCGGCATGGTCAGCGCCATGCCGTAATTCTCCTGCTTGAGCCGGCGGGCCAGGGCGTTTTGCTGCGACAGGGCGAGGCGGCTGCGCGGCAGGTCGACCACGATGGCCTGGCGGACCCCCGGCATATAGTCGGCGAGCGGCGCGCAAAGGGTGGTCGCCAAAACATCCACCGGCCGGTTGGGGAAGCGCTGCCGCAGCACCTTCACGACCGAATGACAGCGGACAAAATCGCCGATCCACATGTACGGCACGATCAGGATCGGTCGCGTATCCGTCGCGCTTCCGAGCGCAATGCCAGCCTCGTCCGCCGCCGGTACCGGCGAATCGCCGGCCATCATAGATATGAACTTAGATTCATTCATAATCTCTCACGTCCGGGCTTAGCTTGGCACGCTGGTCGTGTCCAGTGCCCGGCCGTCACGGCGACAGGCTCACACTGTTGCACCGCGGCCGAGTCTGGGGCAAATCGGGGGCGGGCGGGCGAAATAACCTCTAGCAGCGATGCGGCGTTCATGTTGTTGGTCACCGGCGGGGCCGGCTTTATTGGCTCGAATATTGTTGCGGGCCTCAACGCGGCGGGAATCACCGATATCGCCGTCAATGATATTTTCGGCACCGGCCAGAAGTGGCGCAATCTGGCGGGGCGCCGGCTGGCCGACGTGGTGCCGGCGTCCGACCTGCTGTGCTGGCTGCCGGGACGCAAGCTCGATGCGGTCGTGCATATGGGCGCGATTTCGTCGACCACCGAAAAAGACGTCGATCTGCTGATCGAGAATAATTTCATCCTGTCGCTGCGGTTGTTCGAATGGTGCGCGGAAACCCGCACGCCGTTCATCTATGCATCATCGGCGGCCACTTATGGCGACGGCAGCGCCGGTTTCGTTGACGACTGGTCGTCCACCGGGCTGGCGCGGCTGCGGCCGCTCAACCCCTACGGCTTCAGCAAGCATCTGTTCGATCAGGCGGTGAGCGAACGCGTCGCCCGCAAGGACAAACTGCCGCCGCAATGGGCCGGCCTCAAATTCTTCAACGTGTTCGGGCCCAACGAGTACCACAAGGGCGAGATGATGAGCCTCGTGGCCAAGCGTTTCGATGAGGCCAAGGCCGGCGCCACGATCCAGCTGTTCAAGTCGCATCGCCCCGACGTCGGCGACGGCGAGCAGAAGCGCGATTTCATTTATGTGGACGACGCGGTGGCGGTGGTGCGCTGGCTGCTGGAGACGCCGCGCGTATCCGGTATCTTCAATGTCGGCACCGGACGCCCGCGGAGCTTCCGCGACCTGATGGAAGCGATGTTCGCAGCGCTCGGCATGACGCCGAACATCGCTTACGTCGACATGCCCGAAACGATCCGCAACAGCTATCAGTATTTCACCCAGGCCGACATGAGCAATCTGCGCCGCGCCGGATATCTCCGCCAATTTCATGACGCTCGAAGAGGGCGTGAAAGAGCTACGTGAGCCGCTATCTCGATCGCGCCGACCGCTTTCGCTGAAACCAAACACGGGCGCCTGCACCAGCATGGTCGATTTCGAAGAAGCGCTGCGCCTGATTCCCAAGCAAACGGTGCTGTGCATCGGCGACGTGATGCTTGACGATTTCGTCTATGGCGAGGTCACACGCATTTCGCCGGAGGCGCCGACGCCGGTACTGGCGGTCAAATACAACACGCTTGAGATCGGCGGCGCCGGCAATGTGGCGCGCAACATCGCTGCGTTGGGCGCGACGTGCATTTTTGTCGGCCTGGTCGGTGATGACGCCGCGGGCGTCTCGCTGCGCGATGCGCTCGCCAAGCTGGGCGGCGTCGTTCCCGAATTGGTGATCGACAAGACGCGGCCGACCACCCGCAAGGTGCGCTTCGTTTCGGAGCATCATTCCGCGCATCTGATGCGGGCCGATTGGGAGATGGCGGCGCCGGCGAGCGCGGGGAGCGAAGCCGCCATCATCGCGCATGCGCAGGCCGCGATGCCGAATGTCGGCGCCGTGATGCTGTCGGATTACGCCAAGGGCGTGCTGACCGAGCGCGTGATCCGCGCCGTCATCGATGCCGCGCGCCAGCATGGCGTGCCCGTCATCGTCGATCCGAAGGGCCACGATTATCGCGTCTATCGCGGCGCCAGTTTGATCACGCCGAACGCCAAGGAATTGTCCGCCGCCGTCCACCGGCCGCTGCGCGACGAAGCCGATATCGCTGCTGCTGCCGCAGAACTGGCGCGGCTGGTTGAAAGCGAAGCCGTGCTGGTCACCCGCAGCGAGCAGGGCATGAGCCTTCACGTCGAAGGCCAGACGCCGATCCACATCGAAGCCTACCCGGTGAAAGTGCGCGACGTATCCGGCGCCGGCGACACCGTGGCGGCAGTGATGGCGGTGCTGGCGGCGATGCGCACGCCTTATGAATTCGCCATGCGCGCGGCTAATGCCGCGGCCGCCGTGGTGGTCGGCAAGCGCGGCACCTCGACGGTTTCGCTCGGCGAATTGCGCCATCGGATTTTGCCGGCGGCTTCGCTGGCGCCGGAAGACAAGATCGTGTTCGACTGGTCGGTGCTCGACGAGCGTTTGGCGGACTGGCGCCGCCACGGTCTGCGTATCGGCTTCACCAACGGCTGCTTCGATCTCCTGCATCGCGGCCACGTGAAGTTGCTGGCGGAAGCGCGTGCCGCTTGCGACCGCCTGGTGGTCGGGCTCAACAGCGATGCCTCGACCGCGCGGCTCAAAGGGCCGAGCCGGCCGATCAATCCGGCTGAAGGCCGCGCCGAGGTGCTGGCGGCGCTGGAAGCGGTTGATCTGGTCGTGGTGTTCGAAGACGACACGCCGCTCGAATTGATCCGGCGCGTGCGCCCGGCCGTACTGGTGAAAGGCGCCGACTATCGCATCGACCAAGTGGTCGGCCGCGAGGTCGTCGAAGCAGCCGGCGGCGACGTGTTGTTGGTGGATCTGGTGCCCGGGCAATCGACCACGAACCTGGTGCGCCGCTCGGCCGACGGCGCGCCCGGCAAGCAGGCCGGCAAGCCTGTGGAATCCTAGCGCACATCGCGATGAAGTTGGATCGCGATGTGTTCTACATTGCCTTGTTATCCCATGTCCTTTTCGGAGAACCGGTTTCCACTTTTCCGGGACATGCTCTAGCGCACGTTCCCATTCAATTGGCGCGGAATGTGCTCTAAATTCATGTGTTGTCGCATGTCCTTTTCGGGAGGCGGAGGTTCGCCGTCCCGGAGATGTCCTGAAGCGAGCGGGGAAAGTCATGGGACAGGGGAAGGTCGCGGGACAACGCATCATGGGCCTTCCACTGCCCGCGGCCTACGACCGGACACGCTGGATGGCGGTGGTCGATTGGCTCGCCGTTGCGCTCGCGGTCTCGCTGCCATGGTCGACCTCGGCGACCGCCATTCTTCTGGTGCTGTGGATTGTCGCCGTGCTGCCGACGCTCGATGCGCCGTCGGTGCGGCGCGAATTGACGAATCCGGCGGCTTACGTCCCGGTGCTGCTGTGGGCGCTGGCGGTGATCGGCATGCTGTGGGCCGATGTCAGTTGGCACGACCGCTTCGCCGGCCTGGGTAAATTCCACAGGTTCCTGGTGATCCCGCTGCTGCTCATCCACTTCCGCCGTTCCGAGCGCGGCATCTGGGTGATCTACGGATTTTTTGCGGCTTCGCTGGCGCTGCTGATGGCGTCGTGGGCGATGGCGCTGTTTCCCGGCCTGACCTGGCGCGGCAAGGAATTCGGCGTGCCGACCAACAACTACATTTTCCAGAGCATGAACTTTCTGGTCTGCGTGTTCGCGCTGCTCGGCTTTGCCTGCGAGACGTCCCGCGCCCGGCAATGGCGGCGCACCGCCGTCGCGCTGGTGCTGGTGCTGTTGTTCGTTGCCAATCTGGTTTTTGTGGTGACAAGCCGGACCGCGCTGCTGGTCGTGCCGGTGCTGTTGGTCTGGCTCGGCTGGCAGGAATATCGCTGGCGCGGACTGTTCAGCACGCTGTTGCTGCTGGTCGTGCTGGGCGCGGCGGTATGGTCGGTTTCGCCCTACCTGCATAACCGGTTGACGCGATCGGCCACCGAATATGAGGCCTATCGCAACAAGGACGAGCCGAACTCGACCGGGCTGCATCTGGAATTCCTGCGCAAGTCGCTGACCTTCGTCGAAGCGGCGCCGATCATCGGTCACGGCACCGGCTCGATTTCCGAGCAATTCCGGCTCTCGGAAACCGGCCATGACAGCGCCTCGTCATTCCGTTCGGAAAATCCGCACAATCAGATTTTCGCGGTGGCGATCCAGCTTGGCTTGATCGGCGCCGCCGCGCTGATCGCAATGTGGATCGCGCATCTTTTGTTGTTCACCGGCGGCAGCGGGTTGGTTGCCTGGATCGGCACCATCATCGTGGTGCAGAACATCGTGTCGTCGCTGTTCAACTCGCACCTGTTCGATTTCACCTCCGGCTGGCTTTACGTTTTTGCGGTCGGTGTGCTGGGCGGCATGGTGTTGCGGCAGAAAGACTTGGGGAAAGACATTCCGCTCGCGCCGCCGCTTGCCGCAAGCAAATAACATCAAGTCTCAGCCGGCAAAATCTCCGCTCATTGCCGCGAAGGCGGCAATCCAGGGACCGGTGCACGGAAGCTGGATCCCCGCCTTCGCGGGGATGAGCGGAATATAGCGCTGGTGCTGATCGAACCGACCGAAGCCCAATCAGCTATCAGTCTTCCTGAAAATCAGGCCGTATTGGCGTGGCAGGAATTCAAATTTGTCCGCCAGCGTGAAGCCCGCGGCGGCGAGCTCCTGCGTCACACGCTCCGGCGCTATGCGATGCTGTGGCGGCGGACCGCTCGGCGAATCGGCCTTGAAGTCGACGATCACCAGCCGCCCGCCGGGCCGCAGCGATGATTGCAAAGCCGCGAAGTAACGGGTGCGGTCGTCGATGTGATGATAGGTGTCGACCACGAGAATGAGGTCGACCGGCTCGGGCAAATTGGCGGTGTCGGCGCGGCCCTGGAGGGGCGTGAGATTGGTGAGATGCTCGCGCTCCGCCCGCGCGCCCAGATAGTGCACCATGTCGGGCTCGACATCGGCGGCGAAGACTTTGCCTTGGGGGAGACGTTTGGCGAGGCGGGCACTGAAATAGCCAGTGCCGGCGCCGATGTCGGCCACCAGCATCGTCGGTTGCAGACGCAGCGCGTCCAAGAGCTCATCCGGTTTTTGCCAGGCGTCGCGTTCGGGATTGTCGAACTCCTTGGCCCATTTCTCCGCGTCGTTGAAATGCCGGTGGAAGCCTTCGGTCGACGCGTCGCCGGATGTGCCGGCATGGCCGTCCCTATGATGATGGTCGTGCATCTGTTGCTGCGATGTATTTGGTTCGGCGGCGCTCTGCGCAGTGGCGGTTGATATCGCGCCGGCAGATGCGGCCACCAGCGCGGTGAAGCGAAGCAACGTCCTGATGCTCATGTGACCGCTCGTTTCTCTTTGTCTGCGTGGGTCAGCGCACGCACCAGCGCCGTCAAACCACCGCGCGTGTCGTGCAACGGCTCCCAGCCCGCGGCGATCAGCTTTTCCGGATCGACGCGTAAATTGCCGCCGATCCGCTCCCACATGCCGTGGCGGCGCAGAAGGCGCAGCGGCGTTTCCAGATAGTGCGGCGGCAACGGCAGTAGCAACGGCCGTCGTCCCCGCGCCCTGCGCAAGGTCGCGATCAGATCACCGAGCCGCGGCGGGATGCCGGGATCAGCGACCACATAGGTCTGGCCGAGCGTCGCCGGCGTCGACAAGACAAACTCAAGTGCCGAAATGAAATTGTCGATGCAGATCAGTGAGCGGCGATTGACGAAGTCTTTCACCGGCAGCGGCGCGCGCGAACGGGCTGCGCGCAGCAACGTCGCGAAATTTCCTTTGACGCCAGGGCCGTAAAACAACGCGGGCCGCAGGATGGTGAACGGCACGCCGGATTCACGCACCGCGGCCTCGGCGGCAAGTTTTGAACGTCCATAGGCGTCGGTCGGCCTGGGTTCATCGTTTTCGGTGAGCGCGTGATCGGCCGAAGGTCCGCTTTGTGCGCGGATCGAAGACACGAACACGAAATGCCGGATGCCGCTGCGCGCCGCGGCGTCGGCAAGCTCGGCAGTGGCGTCGCGATTGACGCGTTCATAACGCTCCACGTCGACGCCGCCGGTGTGGGCAATGCCGGCGAGATGGACGACCTGCGTGATGCCTTCCAGATAGGGCGACCAATCGAACGATTGCGCCAGATCCGGATGCACGACCACCTCGACGTTGCCGGGAAAGCGCTCCCCGTGCGCGCGGCGCACGGCGGCGCGTACCGCATGGCCCGAACGGGCGAACGCCGTCACGACGGCACTCCCGACAAAGCCGGAAGCGCCGGTAATCAGAATGCGCGTCACGCCTTGTTTGTCGGAGGTCATCAGTGGCAAGTCATCAGTCGGTCGTCATCAGTGAAGCGGATCCAGACCCATCTGCATCCGATCGAGCGGGTAATAGGCCTGTGAATCGCAATTGTCAGTCTGCACCGACAAATGATCGTCGACGATCTTGGTGCCGTCCATGAAAATCGAATAGCTGCGGACGCGGCCCTGGTCGCGGAAGCGCACACAGGTCAGGTAGAGCCAGCCCTTCATCGAGTGGGTCCAGCGCGGATCGGAGACCTCGAACGAATCGAAGGTGCTGTAATTCTTCAGCGTGCGCTTCAAGTGGCTGCCGATCACCTCCCGGTAGGTCGGGTCGGGTCCGGCCTGCGGCACTTCGGTGTTGCCGGCGGCAAGATCGGCGCATCCGCTCAAGGGTGCGGACAAGGCGAGGCAAGCGGGCAAAAGCAAAGCCCATGCGGCGCGCCGCAAGGCCCGAAAAGCGTGGGGCTTCTTCGAGATTAACGCCTGCAACTCTCGTTCCTGCGTCTATGGCGCATCCGACCAGGCGGAATGGAGATGCGTTCCCGATTCTCGTTTCGCGCACATTCGCGCCGGAAAACACGTATCCGCCCGCGGATCAAGGCCGGGGCAGTTTTTTCCGGACGTCCGTTTGGGCAACGAATTCTGGCGGCAGCAAGCCTAAACCGGGACCGGGGCAATACCGGGGTCTATTAGCAAATCTTTGATGGCAAAGGCATACCAAGACCGGACCCGGGCTGGCCAGCGGGTTAAAAGCGTGCCGGCGACACAGTGCGGCCATGAAAACGTTTCTCTGTAGGCTGGGGATAGCCGTTAGGCTCGGATTGGTATTAGGGGACCTCCGGCTTGCGGGTAAAGCACGTGGCGGTTGATGGGGACGTCGGTCGCGGGCGCGTTTGCGGGCCGTCTTGGTCAATTTGGCGCATGGGGGCGCCACGGGTTCGGGCGTATCGGGCGAGCGTATCGGGGAAGTGATTTGGCTGCAGTCTTGACCAGGCGCCGATGGGCGGCGACGGCGGTGTTGGGCATTGGCCTCGCGCTGGGCGGCTGCAGCTCGGTCGCCAATGTCGTAACCGACAACGTGCCGACCTGGGCCGGCGGCATGCCCAAGGACGTGCCGCCGCGGCCGGGCGCTCCGGGCTACGAAGAGTTCATTTCTCATCAGCAGCGGCAGGACGCGGCCGCCGCCGGAACAGCGCCGGCCGGCGCTCCGGGGCAAGCCGCCGCAACCCGGCCCCGGGTACGACCGGCACGACACCGGCCGCGCCGACCAATACCGTCGCGAGCCGTCCGGCCACGCAGCAATTGCCGCCGGCCTACGCGCGGCCCGACGACCCAAGACCCACGAACGGCGGATTGTACTGAAGGGACATTACGCCACGCCGGCGCGCAGCAGATCGTGGAAATGCACGATGCCGACCGGGCGCTCTTTCTCGACCACGAGCAGCGCCGTGATCTTTGATTCGTTGAGCAGCATCAGCGCTTCGCTTGCCAGCTGATCGGGCCGCACCGTCTTTGGCGCGACCGTCATGACCTGGTCGACCGGAGTCTGCAGCAGATCGTCGCGCATATGGCGGCGCAGATCGCCGTCGGTGATGACGCCGACGAGTTTGCCGGACGTATCGGTGACGGCGACGCAGCCAAAGCCCTTGGCGGACATTTCCACGATCGCTGCCGACATCGGCGCGCCGCGCGCGATCACCGGCACGGCGTTATCCGGATGCATCACGTCACGCACGAATTTCAGCGCGGCGCCGAGCTTGCCGCCGGGATGAAACACGCCGAAATCGACGGCCGTGAAGCCGCGGCTTTCCAGCAGCGCAATGCCGAGCGCGTCGCCGAGCGCGAGCTGCATCAGGGTCGAGGTGGTCGGCGTCAGATTATGCGGACAGGCTTCGCGTGCTGCCGGCAGCGCCAGCACGATATCGGCGGCTTTGCCGAGCGTGCTGTCGGTGCTGACGGTGACGGCGATCAAGGTGATGCGGAAGCGGCGCGAATAATCGATCACGCTGCGCAACTCGACGGTCTCGCCCGACCAGGACAGCACCAGCATCACGTCGTCCGACGTGATCATGCCGAGATCGCCGTGGCTGGCGTCGGCGGCGTGCACGAAGAATGCCGGCGTGCCGGTCGAGGCCAGGGTTGCCGCGATCTTGCGCGCGATGTGTCCGGACTTGCCCATGCCGGTGACGATCAGCCGGCCGCGCGCGTTGCGAATGGTTTCGACCGCCGCCACGAAGGACGCACCGAGCCCGCCCGCGATGGCGGCCTTGAGGGCGGCCAAGCCCTCGCGCTCGGTCTCGAGTGTGCGCAGCGCCGAGGCGAGGAAGGGTTGCGCCGCTTCGCGCCGGCTCGCGCTGGCTGAGTTATTCTTCGCGCTCATTCTGTCCATTCCGAACCCGGCTCACGACGCAAGCTCCACGAGCGCCGACGAGTTGTCACTTCTTCTCCCAGGCCGCGAATGCTTCCGCGAACGCGCGGTCGCCCGGCGTGCCCTTCTCCAGCGCGAGGATGGCGCGGCCGCCATTGGTATACACGATCGGGATATCGAACCACGGACGCTCGCGGAGCAACTGCATGTTGCGCTGCTGGTCGGCTTCGACGGCGGACAGCCCGATCAGGAAGAAGCCGTTGGTCACCTTGACCGCGAGCCCCGCCAGCGGCGTGCCGCGTGCCTGCTCCGATTGCTTCATCAGGATGCCGGGCACGTTGGCGATGCCGCCGCCGGGGAAATCGGCGGGCAGGTTGAACATGATCTCGATGGTGTGGCTCGCCGGCAAAGCCGGATCGGTATTGCGGCGAAGCGACCAGGTCATGGTGATGTGCCGCTCGGGAATTTCGACGTCGGCACGCACGGCAAGTTCAGGCGCCAACCCGGGGCCAGGCGAAACCGTCTCGGTGCGCCAGATCACAGAGCCGACATAACGCTTGCCCTGCTGGTCGTTCGGATCTTCCTCGTACAGCACGACCCGCTGCGCGACCGCGGGGGTGGCCTGCCCCGGTGCCTGGCCCGCCGGCGCCTGGCCGGCGCCTTCTTGCGGCACCCGGCCGGAGAATTTCGGCTGTGAATTTGGTTGCTGCGTTGGCGGCAGCGCCGGCTGGCGGGCGCCGATCTGGCTGAGCGAATGAAACATGCCGGTGATTTGCGGCCACGCAAAGTACAGCGCCGCCAAGACACCGATGACGAGAAGCGCCGCGACGATGAACTTGAGATAATCCCGGGCCGGCCGCGACGGGACGCGCTCGCCGTCGTCCATGGGACGTACGGCGTGCATATCCTCATCGTCTTGATGATCGTGCGGCGAATGCCGGTCGTGGTTCTGCCAGTCGCCGCCATAAGGCTCGGCGCTCAGATCGTCGCCGTCACCTTCGGTGCCGTAATTGTTGTAGGCCTCCGCCGTGGCTTCGTCTTCAGCAGCTTGGTCAGCGGCATGATAGGGCGGGGTGTACGAATCGCGAATATCGCGCGCCGACTGCGCGGATTTGGCGGAGGCGCCGCCGAGGTCTTGCACCTCGTTCACCACATCGCGAAAGCCCTTGATGCCCTCGCGCTTGAGCGACGGCGGCGGTGCTGCCTGCGTCCGTGCGTTGAGCAGACGCTCGCGGGCGCTCGGCTGCGGCATCGGAGCGCCAGGTTGCGGCGCTGGGGCGCTCGGCTGCGCCATCGGCAGGCGCGGCATCGGCGGTTCGCTTGGCGTGCCGGCAGTCGGTCTCATCGCCGGCATTTCGGGGCGGCGCGGTTCGGCGCGGCCGCCATCGGGGGCGGCCGGGCGCTCGCGGCGCGGCGGCAACGGCGCCGCCGGCGTGCGCTGCTCGGCGCGCGCCTTGCGCGCTGCCTCGGCCTCGACCTTGCGGATGGCGTCTTCCAGCGCCAGGCGTTCTTTGGTGATTTCCGATTCCGACAACGGCGGGTCGACCGAGCGCAACTGCGTTACCAACGCGGTGCGTGCCCGTTCATAAAGCGCCCGTCTGGCTTCGCCCGTGCTGCGCTCGAGACCTTCCACGGCCCGGGCGATGAGCGGATGGTAGTCGGTCATCGCTTCAGCTTACGCTCGCCTCGGTGATTTTTCATTCGGTATTTCACGTCTCGAACGGGTTCTGCATCAGGATCGTGTCTTCTCGCTCCGGGCTGGTCGACAGCAGCACCGCCGAGCAACCAATCAGTTCTTCGATTCGGCGAACATATTTGATCGCCTGCGCCGGCAGATCGGCCCACGAACGCGCGTGCGCGGTCTGCTCCTTCCAGCCCGTGATGGTCTCGTAGATCGGCTCGACCCGCGCCTGGGCGTGCTCGCTCGCCGGCAGATAGTCGATCTCGCGGCCATCAAGGCGATAGCCGATACAGACCTTTATTTCATCGAAGCCGTCGAGAATATCGAGCTTGGTCAGGGCCAGGCCGTTGATGCCACAGATGCGGACGGTTTGGCGCACCAAAACCGCGTCGAACCAGCCGCAGCGCCGCGGCCGGCCGGTGACCACGCCGAATTCCTTGCCGCGCTCCCCCAACATCCGACCGACCTCGTTGTTTTGTTCGGTGGGAAACGGCCCCGAACCAACGCGTGTCGTGTAAGCCTTGCAGATGCCGAGCACGTAGCCGACGGTGCCCGGGCCGACTCCGGAGCCGAGCGCGGCTTGCGCCGCCATGGTGTTCGAGGAGGTGACGAACGGATAGGTGCCGTGGTCGATGTCGAGAAGTGCGCCTTGCGCGCCTTCAAACAAAATGCGTTTGCCTTCGCGCCGACGGTCATCAAGCCACGACCAAACCGTATCCATGAACGGCAGAACTTCTGGCGCAATGGCCGCCAATTCGTCATAGAGAGCGCGCGGCTCGACTTCCGCCATGCCGAGGCCGCGACGCAGCGCATTGTGATGCGCGAGCAAACGCTCGATCTTGCCGTTGAGCATCTGCAGGTCGGCGAGATCCATCAGGCGAATGGCGCGGCGGCCGACTTTATCCTCGTAGGCCGGGCCGATGCCGCGGCCGGTGGTGCCGATCGCTCCCTTGCCGGAGGCGCGTTCACGCGCAACGTCCAGCTCCTGATGCAGCGGCAGAATCAGCGGTGTGTTTTCAGCAATGCGCAGGTTGGCCGGCGTGACGTCCACGCCTTGCTTGGCAAGCTTGGCGATCTCGTCGATCAGCGCGCGCGGATCGAGCACTACGCCGTTACCGATGACCGAGAGCTTGCCAGGACGCACGACGCCCGATGGCAACAGCGAAAGCTTGTAGGTCTTGCCGTTGATGACCAGGGTGTGGCCAGCATTGTGGCCGCCCTGAAAGCGCACCACGATGTCGGCTTGCTCCGACAACCAGTCAACAATCTTGCCTTTGCCCTCGTCGCCCCATTGGGAGCCGACTACGACAACATTGGCCATGTAGAGATGTCCCCAGGATACGACGAACGAACGGACCCGCGGCCGTTCTGGTGTGATGGTGACGGCTTCGGCACAACCGCCTCTATCCGTTCGGATAACGGATGATGGCCTGCGAAGCAAGGCGAAACGGCCCATGAGAGGCCCCGTCGTTGGATATTAAGTCTTTGGATTCACAGAAATTTTGGCTAATGTCGTGCGCCCGGCTGCCACGGTTCGCCGGGATCTGGGGCAGGGCGGCAAAACCGGAAAGCCACCATGCGGGCGCGCCACTGGTGTTTCGCGGCGGTCCACGATAGCTCCTTGCGGCACAAATCCCATTCACCGCGGCCGCGACCGGCAGGGAGCAACGCACGCATGGCGGAAGTTGACGCCTATTCGGGCGGCCGCAGGGGCTTCGGGTTCCTGGATCAGCCTTATCTGTTGTTGACGCTGACCTCGCTGTTCTGGGCCATCAACACGATCATCGGCCGCCTGAGCGCCGGGCACATCCCGCCGATGACGCTCGCCTGCGTGCGCTGGGGCGGCGCATTCGTCGTCCTGCTGCCATTCGCCGCGCTGCCGCTGGCGCGCGACTGGCCGACGATCCGCAAGCACATCGGCACCCTGGCGCTGTTGGCGCTGTCCGGCTTCTCCGCCTACAACGCCATCACCTATTACGCCCTGCAATACACCACCGCGATCAACGGCCTGCTGATGCAATCGGCCGCGCCGCTGTTCGTGGCGCTGTGGACGTTTTTGTTGCTCGGTGAACGTTTGACCTGGCGTCAGGCCGCCGGCATCGGTGTCTCGCTGACCGGCGTTCTGACCATCATCAGCCAGGGCAGCCTCGGCCTTTTGCTCGGCGTCGGCTTCAACTATGGCGACCCGTGGTTTCTGGTCGCACTGCTGATCTACGGCTACTACATGGCCGCGTTTCGCAACCGGCCGTCGCTGCACCCGGTGTCCTTTCTCGCCGTCGGCATCGGGCTGGGGACGCTGTTTCTCATGCCCGGGATGGCGTGGGAAATGGCTGAAGGGAAATATTTTGTCTTCGACACCCGCAACATGGCGACGCTGGCGTTTCTCTGGGTGTTTCCGTCGACCATCGGCTATCTGTTCCTCAATCGCGGCGTCGAACTGATCGGCGCCAACCGCGCGGCGCCGTTCATTCATCTGGTGCCGGTGTTTGGCTCGGTGATCGCGGTGGCCTTTCTGGGCGAGCGCTTCGAGCTCTATCACGCCATCGGCTACGCGCTGGTCGCCGCCGGCATCACGGTGGCGGCGCGGAAATAAAATTGGCGTCGCGCGCGATGAATCGTTTGCCGCAATCAAGCGAGCGCGACCCGCGGATGGTGTCCGCGTTGCAGCCTCTCGTCATTGTCTGTTTGCAAACAAGCATCAAGGAATTCGAATGTCCGTTCTGTTTGATCCCTTCAGCCTGAAGGATGTCAGCCTGCGCAACCGCATCGCGGTGCCGCCGATGTGCCAGTACAGCGCCGTCGACGGCGTCACCAACCGCTGGCACGCGGTGCATTATCCGTCGCTGGCGCGCGGCGGCGCTGGGCTGGTCATTGTTGAGGCAACCGCAGTTTCTCCCGAGGGGCGCATCACGCCGGGCTGCACCGGTTTGTGGAATGACGAGCAGGCCGAGGGCATGGCGCGCATCGCTGCCTCGATCAGGGCCGAAGGCGCCGTTCCGGGCATTCAGATCGGCCATGCCGGCCGCAAAGCCAGCGCCAATCGGCCGTGGGAAGGCGACGATCATATTCCCGATGGCGATCCGCGCGCCTGGGAAACGATTTCACCATCGGCGATCGCCTTCGGCGGCGGTCTGCCGAAAGTGCCGCGCGAGATGACCCTTGCCGACATCGCGCGCGTAAAGGAAGACTTCGTTGCCGCGGCGCGCCGCGCCCGCGGTGCCGGCTTTTCCTGGCTCGAACTGCATTTCGCCCACGGCTATCTCGGCCAAAGCTTTTTCTCAGTGCATGCCAACAAGCGCGCCGATGCCTATGGGGGCGACTGGCGCGGTCGCGGCCGCTTCCTCATCGAGACGCTCGCGGCGGTGCGCGAAGTGTGGCCGGAAAATCTGCCGCTGACGGCGCGCTTCGGCGTCATCGAATTCGACGGCCGCGACGAGGAGACGCTCGCCGAGTCGATCGAACTGGTGAAAGTTCTTCACGCCGGCGGCCTCGACATGCTCAATATCAGCATCGGCTTCTCGACCATCAAAGCCAAGGTGCCGTGGGCATCGGGCTTTCTCGGACCGATCGCCGAGCGCGTCCGCCGCGAAGCCAAGCTGCCGGTGTCGGCGGCGTGGTGTTTTGACGATCCGCAGGTCGCGGATCACGCCGTGGCCACGCAGCAGCTTGATCTGGTGCTGATGGGCCGCGCCCATCTGGACGATCCGCATTATCCGTATCAGATCGCGCTGGCACTGAAGAAGGAGCGGCCGTCCTGGGTGCTGCCGCCGCCGTACGCGCATTGGCTCCAGCGCTATCGCGGGCCCGGCAAGGCCGCGGCGCAGTAGGCACCACACTTGATGTATTAAGACCGCTCGCGCGTCATGGCCGGACTTGTTCCGGCCATCCACGTCTTTGCTTCGTCGCTGCGTTGAAGGCGTGGATGCCCGCGACACGCGCGGGCATGACGACTCGTTTGGTGCGACGACATTGTTTGTAGGATGGGTTGAGCGGAGCGAGACCCATCACCTCGCGTGCGGCTACGACCGAAGTGGGAAGGGTTAGAAATCTCCTTAATCCCGTTTTTGAGCGCAGTGAAATACGCCGAGAATCGTTACTCCTTCGTCCCTTCTCTCGACTCATTCGCGGGTGTCTGGGGAGCGTCCGGTGCGGCCTGAATACGGAAAATACCGTAAGACTTCCGCGGCCTCGCGTATGCTGGCACCGACACGCGTAGCGGCGGAGGGGTTCCGTTCGCCAATATATGCGTGAATCGCAAGAAGTTGCGCTCGTGCCCGAGCACTGAACTGTAATCCTAACGGCCGAACCGCCGCCACACGTCGTCCATTTCTGCGTCGGTCGCGATCTTGCCTTCCCGAACCTCGCGCTTGGCTTTCTCAACCTCAGCGACTTGAGCGTCGCTGAGCTGAAGTTGATACGCATCCGGGTTCGCGAAGGCCAACAGAAACTCGGCGGCGCGCTCCTGGTCACGCGCCGGGAGACGCTCCAAGTCGGCAATGGCGTCTTCGAGCAGTTTGATCATATGGGTAGTATAGCACGCCGACGCCTGCCCAGAAAGTGGACGCAGGATGGGTTGAGCGGAGCGAGACCCATCATCTTGCAACGGACGTCAGCGTGGGCTTCGCTGCGCTCAACCCACCCTACGAGCGTTTCCTAAAACCGAAGCGGCTTGGCTTGTTGCACCTGCGGCAGCGCGCGCACCTTGGTGAGCACATCGTCGGGCAGTTCGCCGTCGATCTCGATCAGCGCCACCGCGTGGCCGCCCGCCACTTCGCGGCCGACATGGAAGGTGGCGATGTTGATGCCGGCGTCGCCGAGCGTCGACGAGAACTTGCCGATGAAGCCCGGCTTGTCGAGATTGGTGATGTAGATCATCGAGGGCCCGAACTCCGCGTCCATGCGGATGCCCTTGATGTTGACGATGCGGGGGCGGCCGTCGGCGTAGACGGTGCCGGAGACGTGGCGCGACTGGCGCTCGGTGGTGACGGTGAGCGTGATCAGGCTCTCGTAGTCGCCGGCAGCCTCGCGGCGCGTCTCCTCGATCACGATGCCGCGGTCCTTGGCGACGGCGGGCGCCGAGACCACGTTGATGTCCTGCAGCATCGGCCGCAGCACGCCGGCGATCGCGGCCGACGACAGCGCCCGCGTGTTCATGTTGGCGACCACGCCCTCGTAGGAAATCTGCATGCTCTTGATGCCGCTCTCGGTGAGCTGGCCGGCGAACGAGCCGAGCTTTTCGGCGAGCGCGACGAACGGCTTGAGTTTCGGCGCTTCCTCGGCGGTGATGGAGGGAAAGTTCACCGCGTTGGTGATGGCGCCGCGCACCAGATAGTCCGCCATCTGCTCGGCGACCTGCAACGCCACGTTCTCCTGCGCCTCGTTGGTGGAGGCGCCGAGATGCGGCGTGCAGACCACATTCGGCAGCGCGAACAGCGGGCTCTCGCTCGCCGGCTCGGTGACGAACACGTCGAGTGCCGCGCCGGCGATGCGTCCGGACGACAGCGCGTCGTAGAGGGCCGCTTCGTCGACCAGGCCGCCGCGCGCGCAATTCACGATCCGCAGGCTTTTCTTCGCCAGCTTGAGGCTGTCGGCGTTGATGATGTTGCGGGTCTTGTCGGTCAGCGGCGTGTGCAGGGTGATGAAATCGGCGCGGCGCACCAGATCGTCCAGCGCGACTTTTTCGACGCCGAGATCGATCGCGCGTTCGTCGGAGAGGAAAGGATCGTAGGCGATCACCTTCATCTTCATGCCGACGCCGCGGTCGGCAACGATCGAGCCGATATTGCCGCAGCCGATGACGCCGAGCGTCTTGCCGAAAATCTCGACGCCGAGAAATTTGTTCTTTTCCCACTTGCCGGCGCGGGTCGAGGCGTCGGCTTCGGGAATTTGCCGGGCCAGCGAGAGCATAAGCGTGATGGCGTGCTCGGCGGTGGTGATCGAATTGCCGAACGGCGTATTCATCACGATGATGCCGCGCGCGGTCGCCGCCGGAATATCGACATTGTCGACGCCGATGCCGGCGCGGCCGATGACTTTCAGATTGCGCGCGCGCTCGAGGATTTTCGGCGTCACCTTGGTGGCGGAGCGGATGGCGAGCCCATCGAAGCCATCGATCGCTTCGGCGAGCTTGTCCTTGTCCTTGCCGAGGTTCGGCTGAAAGTCGACCTCGACGCCGCGATCTTTGAAGATCGCGACGGCGGCGGGTGAGAGGGCGTCGGAAATAAGAACTTTGGGCATGTTTGCTCCTGGCTATCGTCCGTCACCCTGAGGGGCCGCGAAGCGGCCCTCGAAGGGGGCCGGCCCGGGCCGTCTATCCTTCGAGGCCCGCCTTACGGCGGGCGCCTCAGGATGACGGAATGGAAATCACGAAAAGTGCTAAGCCGCTTGCGCCAGCGCGGCCTTGGCCTTGGCGTAGGCCCAGTCGAGCCAATGCGTGAGCGCTTCGACATCGGCGCGTTCGATCGTCGAGCCGCACCAGATCCGCAGGCCCGGCGGTGCGTCCCGATAAGCGTCGATGTCGAAGGCGATGCCTTCCTTGTCGAGCGACGCCGCGAGGCCTTTGACGAAGGCCGCCTGCGCGTCGGCTGGAAGCCCGGTGATCGCCGGATCGACGACCTTCAAACACACCGAGGTGTTGGAGCGGATCGCCGGATCGGCAGCCAGAAAATCGATCCACTTGGCGCGGCCGACCCAGTCGCTGATGACGCGGGCATTGCCGTCGGCGCGGGCGCGCAAGCCGCCGAGGCCGCCGGCCGCCTTCGCCCATTCGAGCGCGTCGAGATAATCCTCGACGCACAGCATCGACGGCGTGTTGATGGTTTCGCCCTGGAAGATGCCGTCGACCAGCTTGCCGCCCTTGGTCATGCGGAAGATCTTCGGCAGCGGCCACGGCGGTGTATAGCTTTCGAGCCGCGCCACCGCGCGCGGCGACAGGATCAGCATGCCGTGCGCGGCCTCGCCGCCGAGCGCCTTCTGCCACGAGAACGTGACGACATCGAGCTTGTCCCAGGCGAGCGGCTGCGCGAACGCCGCCGAGGTGGCGTCGCAAATGGTGAGGCCTGCGCGATCGGCGGCGATCCAGTCGGCGTTGGGCACGCGCACGCCGGAGGTGGTGCCGTTCCAGGTGAAGATCACGTCGCTCGCGGGATCGACCTTGGCGAGATCGGGCAGGGCGCCGTAGCCGGCTTTCAGCGTGGTGACGTCCTTGAGCTTGAGCTCTTTGACGACATCGTTGACCCAGCCTTCGCCGAACGATTCCCAGGCCAGCACGGTGACCGGGCGCGGGCCGAGCAGCGACCACAGCGCCATTTCGACGGCGCCGGTATCGGACGCCGGCACGATGCCGATCTTGTAATCGGCCGGGATTTCGAGCACCTCGCGGGTCAGCTCGATGGCGCGCTTGAGCTTCGCCTTGCCGAGCTTCGAGCGATGGGAGCGGCCGAGAACGGCGCCGGAGAGATTTTGGGGAGCCCAGCCGGGGCGCTTGGCGCAGGGGCCGGACGAAAAATGCGGCACGGACGGCCGCAGTGCGGGCTTCGCGTCTGTCATCGTCTATCCTTCCAGATAGAAGCCCCTCGTTGGGGAGGGGTGTCCCGCGCGTGGGATTACGGAAGGAGCGGCTCGCCGTCAAGCGGCCTGCATGCCGCAGCGCGTGAATCTCGGTTAACCGAAATCGGAGCATCCGGCGTGGGGGCGATGACGGCTTATCGCCCATGATGCCAAGGCGTATCGCCCGTCATCCTGAGCTTATGGTCCGTCGTCGTGAGGCGGCCGCGGAAGCCGCCCGCGAAAGATACGGTCGAGGCGTCTGGGCCGTCGCCCTTCGAGGCGCGCTGCGCGCGCGCCTCATGGTGACGGAAATAATTGGATCAAAATACTTGCATCAAAATACTTGGATCAAAGCACCTGGAATCAAAAAACTTGAGAATGAAGGACCACTCGGGAATTAAAAATTCTCGGAATCAAAAACCTGGATTTAGAATTTGAGGCCGCCGCCGAGGCGACCGCTGCCCATCGAAACCGCGATGTTGTTGATTGGCGCGAATTGCACGAACTCGAATTCACCCCGCACGAAAATATTCGGCGTCAGCGCCCAGTCCAAACCCGCTCCGACAGTGTAGCCCCAGAGCAGTGCATTGCTCTGTCCGGCGCTGGCCGAGAAAAAGATGGGGGTTGATGGTTGCGGGTCTTGGTAGAGGATGTTCGCGTCGACGCTGTAGCTGGCTCGTCCCACCGCCATGCCGACGAAGGCATAGGGCAAAAAATTACCCAGAACGTATCCAGCGCGGCCGCGTGCGGTTCCGTAGTCAGTAAGATTTAAGTTGCCGCTGGCACCGACCGCAGTCGTAATGCCCGTGTCTCCAAAGATGCGTCCGACCGAAGCGGATGAAGGCGTCATGTTGAGGTTCGTATGCGTGTAGGTCGCTTCGACACCGAGAATGAGGTCTTGCCATTGCGTATTGTACCCGAGAAAGAGGCCGCCCCCGGGGGTAACGGCACTGGCTGTGCCGAGCACCTGAAAGTTGGAGGGACGGTCTTGTTCTTCGACTGTCGTAAATTGCAGGGTGTTATGAACAAGTGAACGCGTTGCGCTTGAGAAATCGGCGTATGCGCTGGTGATGCTGGCATCACCACCAAAATAAAATCCGCTCCAGCGGGTGAAGGTGGCGGGGCCGACGCTATAGACCGGCGCTGGCGGCTGCGCGGAGCCGCGCAGCACTGGGCACGTACGGAGCGTCGTAATCGGCGGCCAGTGCGGGTGAAGCCATTCCCGCCATCATGAGTGCGATCGACAGTATGTCTTTCACCCGACGCATTGGCCAGCTCTTTCATTGCAGGAAAAACGGATGGTGCGGCCACCGTCGGCCGCACCACGATTAACCGCGGCTGTTCAGCGGCGCGTATTGCGGCGACGGCATGTACGCCGGCGGAGCAGGCACATATTGCGGCGGCGGCACATATTGCGCGGAGGCCGGAGCAAATGCCGCGGTACCACCGAAACCGCCGAAGCCGCCGGCTCCGAACATCCAGCGCAGACCGACGCGGAAGTCCTGGGCGCTGACGTTCTGCAGCGTGTAGAAGGCGCCAACGCACGGCGATGTGTTCTGGCAATTGACCACGGAGGTCTGCGGCGAGCCCATGTTCAGATAGCGCCAGCTCAGATCGACCTTGAGGTTTTCGGTGACGTTGTAGGTCAGGCCGGCAGTGACGTCCCAGGCCAGATTCCACTGAGCGCTGTTGCCATTGGTGTAGCCGAAGCCCTGAAATCCACTGGAGATGATGCCCTGGTCCTGCACGCCGGAGAGCATGTTGCGGGCGGTGCCGACGCCGGCGCCGATGAAGGGCGTCAGACACCACCAGGTGCCGAGATCCACATAGGCGTTGGCGAGGAACACCGCCGAGGACAGGTTGCCTGAAATGTTGTCGAAACAGCTGCCGACGCCGAACGCCGTGGGCGGGCAGAAGTCGGAGGCGCCCATGTAGCGGCCGGTCGTCTTCATCAGCGCCTTGGTGCGATATTCGCCGGTCACATCGAAGCGCAACCAGCTATTCCAGGCGTAGCCGATGCCGCCGCCGAAGATCGCTGAATCCTGGATGTCCTGCTGGACGATGGTCCAGCTCGCCGGCCAGACAAACGTCGCGTCGGTTTGTCCGTGATTGAATGATCCGAAAGTCTGCACGCCGACGCCGACGTCGCCGCGCAGATACCAGCCGGTGGTCGTCGCGCAGCACGGCGGCGGCGGGATGATGACCGGCGGAGGTGGTATTGGCATATCTGCTGCGTGAGCTGACGTGCTCACGATTACGGCCGCCGCGGCGGCGATAAGATATTTTACGCTGACCATCTGCCTCGTCCTTTTTCCATGGCCACGCATGCGGCCAGGCGTCGCTGAACGAGCAAAGGGTGTCAGGAAATTCTTAAATCGCTCTTAACCTTAACTCTTAACCGTGTTTGTTAGTTCTTTTTTACCCTCGCGGGTTCCACGCGGTCGCAAGGCGGCGCCGCGACTTCAGAAAAGGTCGCGTTCCAACAAAACGTTAGGAGATTGATTGAGGTGCTTGCGCGCCCGCGGGCGCCCGATAGCGTGAATGCAGGTTTTTTCAGATGTCGCGGCGGCGATGCGCCGCCGGTCTGCCGGACGCCCCGCGCGTTAAGCTTTTGTTAAGCGCGGAG
The DNA here is from genome assembly GCA_963737755.1 of uncultured Alphaproteobacteria bacterium. Classification (GTDB taxonomy): domain Bacteria; phylum Pseudomonadota; class Alphaproteobacteria; order Rhizobiales; family Xanthobacteraceae; genus BOG-931. The sequence goes on from CAVTTZ010000001.1 coordinate 230,753, forward strand.
CGTCGGCCAGCCGGCTTGCAGCGCGACCATTTTAGGTCGCGTGCAAAACCTTTTAGTCGTGCAAAACCTCTTAGTGATCGTCTTCGTCGATCTTGCCGATGTGATGCTGGGCGTAAAGCTCGACGCCGAGCTTGGCCACGAGATCAAGCTGGGTCTCGAGGAAATCGATGTGGTGCTCCTCGTCGCGCATCAATTTTTCGAACAGATCGCGGCTGACGTAATCCTTGACCGCGTGACAGTGCGTGGCGGCTTCTTCGTAGAGCGCGCGTGCATGCATCTCGGCGCGCAGATCGCACTCCAGAATCTCCTTTACGGTCTGGCCGATGTGCAGCGGGTCGAGCACCTGCATGTTGGGAAAGCCGTCGAGAAAGATGATGCGGTCGACGAGCTTGTCGGCGTGCTCCATCTCCTCGATGGATTCCTTGCGCCATTGCTTGGCGAGGTCGCGGTAGCCCCAATTGCCCAAAAGCCGATAGTGCAGCCAATATTGGTTGATCGCAGTGAGTTCGTGCCGAAGGGCCTTGTTGAGATAATCGATAACGACCGGCTCGCCACGCATGGTCCGTCTCCCGCAATGTATGCCAATCGCGCACAGTATCGTGCGCGGCTCACTTTCTACATTATAATGATTATAAGCTGTAACACGAAGTGGCAAAAGCGCCGCGGACGGTGCGGATCAAGCTCAAATTTGTGGAAAACACCCGACTGCAATGACTGGGGCTGGCGACTTTTTGCGCTAACACGCTGACAGTGCTTGCTTTCTTGGCAAGTCTTTGGGCTGGCCGCCTGGCCTTAGGTGTTGCCGTTTGCTCCGCAACAGCCGGAGTCAGCCGCCGTCAGTGCCTCGTTCATGATCTTGCGGATGGTCCGTGCACAGCGCCCACACTGCGCGCTGCAGCCGAGACAGCCATAAACCTCGCCGCAGGTGCGTGCGGCTGCGTCGCCCGAGAGCGTCGAGCGCACATCCTGGTCGGACAACACGTTGCAGGAGCAGACGATCATCGCGGCACGGTTCCAGAGGATGGTCACGTATGTAACTACCGCTTCTGTAGGGCCCGCGAAAATCGATTTCAATCAAAAAAGTCTTCTTTTGAGATATTCTAAGTTATTGAACACTGGGCATTAATTCCGTTCAACGAACCCCGATGGTCTCATCAGAGCCTGATCGAGGCCGCTCTTCGGAAGCGCGGGTTCCGCGGTACCCAAGTACAAATGCTGACCTTGCTGAAAAATCCACGCACAGCAACGGGTGCTGCCGCCGAAGGCGGCGCCTCAGGTCGAATGCTGATGGCGGTCTTAGTGGGAGTAGTAAAATCTCAATTTCCAGAGCTCATACTCGGTTCGCTTGTAGAGCGTCGAGCTCGCGTCCTTCGACGCCTGGACCATGCGACCGTTCATGGCGAACGTGTCGACCGTCCACAGCATCCCGACAAATACAGCTATGCAGAGTATCGCCCTCATAGGTAGCAGTATGCCCTATGGGGCTTTAGAAATACGTTAAACTGGCCGGCTGCCAGGGGGATGCCGGGGTAGCGCGGCGCTAAGCATAAGACGAACCAAGCCGGCGTCGATCCGGCGCTGTGCCCTAGATCGGCGCCGTTTCCTCATAATCGTCGTCACGGTACCGGCGGCGCCGCGGCCGCAAACGCGACAGCCGCGCCGGAATCGCACAGACATCTTCCATCAGGCCGAGCAGGCGCTGACCGCGACCAAGCGCCCGATCGAGAGCTGCCATGGTGCGGGCGTGGCCCGGATCGTCGTCGTCGACCCACGCGCGCAGCACCGAGGCGAACAACATCGCCAGCCCCTGTGCCCGGATCATGCCGCGCGGACCGGACGCGCCGATGCCGGCAGCCGTCAGCATCCAGTGTTGCGAGCGCACCGCCAGCCCATTCAGGGCGAGCGCCAGCGGCGGATCGCGCCGCGCCGAGCGCAACAGCGAGCGTACCGCTTCGCGATGCGGCTCCAGAATTTCGAGACGGCGCATCAGCACGTCGAACAGGCGCTCGCGCTCCGGCTCCTCGGCCATGTCGCTGACATCGGCCGCCAGCACGGCGCGGTCGGTGGCTTTCACATGGGCGGCAAGGATCGCAAGCGTGGAGGAAAATTCGTCACGCAATTGCGCCAGCGAGACGCCGGCCTGGGCGGCGATGTCGGTCAGCGCGATCCGTTCGAACGGCTCCGCGGCCAACAGCGTGAGAAAAGCCGCCACGATTTTCTCACGGTCCGTGCCCGGAGGCGGCGACGCCGCGGCGGCAGGCGCCGGGCGCGGCGACGGATTGGAGGCTCTGCGGGCGGGTTTACGGGCCATGCGCGAACTCCTGCGGGACGATGCGATATCCGGGTCCGCAAGCGCATCGTCACGTCTGCGCGGCAGCAGCCCGGAGCATCCTGTCGCTGAAATCTACGCCGCCGTTGCCGTGGTTCCAAGGTCTGCGGTCCCGAGGTCTTGCGTCATTAGCGCCCAGGCGTGGCTGGGTTGCGCGGACTACCCCGCAAGCTTGCGCGAACGGTCGGTGGCGGCGGCGACGGCCCTTTGCAACACCGACGGCAGTCCGTCGGCGCGCCATCAGCACCGCCAGCGCCGCCGCAGTGGTACCGCCTGGCGATGTCACGTTTTCCCGCAAGGTCGCGGCCGAGGCGTCGGAACGGTGCAGCAATTCGCCGGCGCCCGCGACAGTCTCGCGCGCGAGCGTTTCGGCGAGCGGGGCCGGCAAGCCGGCGGCGACGCCGGCCTGCGCCAAAGCTTCGGCGAGCAGAAAGACATAAGCTGGGCCGGAGCCCGACACGGCGGTGACCGCGTCCATCAGTGCTTCGTCGGCGACCCATTCGACCCTGCCGCTGGCGATGAGAAGCCGATGGGCGAGGTCGCGCTGCGCCGCGCTGACATGACGCGGCACCGCGACCGTGATGCCGCGTCCGATCGCGGCCGGCGTGTTCGGCATCGCCCGCACCAAGGCGCGCGCCTGCGGCAGCGTGGCGGCGAGAAAGTCGAGCGTTCGTCCGGCCATGATCGAGACCACGACCGTGGCCGTGCCGATCATCGGGGCGAGCGCCGGCAGGGCGTCGACGGCGATTTGCGGTTTTACCGCGACGACGATGGCGGCGGCATCGCGAAGCTCCGCACCGTTGGGATTGATGCGCACGCCGCGCGCGGCGAGGGACGCAATCGCCGGCGCCACATTGGGTTCGATGACGGCGATCCGCTCGGGCGCCAGTCCGGCCTGCAGCCAGCCTTCGAGCAGGGCGCCGCCCATCTTGCCGGCGCCGCACAGCACGATAGGGCCTGCGAGGTCGTGGAGGCTGTGGTCGGTTCTTACGGAAGGATTTGACGCGCTTGTTGATGTGCTCATGGCGGCCATTTAGCCGTCATTCCGGGACGCGGGCAAAGCCTGTGCGCCGGAAATTTGTAGCCCATGATCCGCGGCCGCGATTCTTGCGCGCCTTTTGTCCGCGTCAGAACAGCTTGACCTGTGGTTATGAATTCCGGGCGCGCCGCTTTGCGGCGCCCCGGAATGACGATGGTGGGATAGGCGATGCGCCGGCGTGACCGGCGGCTTAGGCCCCGTCGGCGGCTTAAGCCTCGCCGGCGGTTTCGAACATCGTGGCGTCCATGGCTTCGCGCGCCGACTTGCCGGCCCAGACGACATATTGGAAGGCAGGGAAATAACGCTCGCACGAATCGAGGGCGCTGCCGAGCACCGCTTCGCATTGCCGGTCGGAGGCGGTGACGCCGCCGGCCAGCACCAGGGCGTGACGGAACATCACCACGCCGTTCTGCTCCCAGATGTCGAAATGGCCGATCCACATCTGTTCGTTGATCAGGGCGACGAGCTGCTGCACTTCAGCGAGCCGCGGCTGGTGTACGCGCATGTCGAATGCGCAAGCCAGATGCAGCGCTTCGATATCGCTCATCCAGGTGAAGGAGATCTGATAATTGGTCCAGCGTCCGGTGACGATGATGGAGATTTCATCTTCACCGGCGCGTTCGAATGGCCAGCTATTGCCGGCCGCCATGTGCTCGACCACGTCGAGCGGATTGTCGTCGATCTCGCGGGCGACGCCGATCATTGCCATACCGGCTCCAAAATTTGCTCGAGTGAAAACGCGCCACGCCACTCACATCGCTGAGCGGGGCTGCGATTTGCCGCAGGAGCAACGTGCTCCCCTCGGTTGACATCTAGCCCCCGAATCAGCCCGCACGCACACTATAGACGGCGCGATTCATTCGCCAAGGTCGGCCGCCGCCGCCACTCAGGTTTTTTGTTGGTCGACTGTTACCGCCGTCGTGTGCAACTCATGAAGTGATTTGGCCCCCGCGCACAATCGGGTCCGTATGACCGTCCACAGTCGTCTCTGCGACAAGTTGACTCGGGGGGTGCGGGAGGCCGTTTCGTCGTCATTGCGAGCGCAGCGAAGCAATCCAACCGGCCTCGCCGCTGGATGGCTTCGTCGCCATAGCCAGTGGAACACGGGCGCAAACGCCCTAACGGCTTCTCGCAATGACGGAGAGATGTTCTTCAGTCGAAGAACAGACTGGACACCGACTCTTCCGCGGCGGTGCGGCTGATCGCTTCGCCGATCAGGTGCGCGATCGAGAGCACGCGAATGTTCGGCGACGCTTTCACATCCGCGGTCGGTTGAATCGAATCCGTGATCACGAGTTCCTTGAGATTCGATTTGTTGACGCGCGCGACCGCGCCGCCCGAGAGCACGCCGTGGGTGATGTAGCCGTAGACGGCGCTGGCGCCCTGCGCCAGCAGCGCATCGGCGGCGTTCAACAGCGTGCCGCCTGAGTCCATAATGTCGTCGACCAGCAGGCAGATGCGGTCGTCGACCTCGCCGATGACGTTGGCGACCTCCGACTCGCCCGGACGCTCGCGCCGTTTGTCGACGATGGCGAGCGGCGCGTTGATGCGCTTGGCAAGCCCGCGCGCGCGCACCACGCCGCCGACGTCGGGCGACACCACCGTGATCTTTCCGAGATCGAAGCGCTGCTTGATGTCGCGCACCATGACCGGGGAGGCGAACAGGTTGTCGGTCGGAATATCGAAGAAGCCTTGGATCTGCCCGGCATGCAGATCCATCGTCAGCACCCGGTCGGCGCCGGCGCGGGTGATCAGGTTGGCGACCAGCTTGGCGGAAATCGGCGTACGCGGGCCGGGTTTGCGATCCTGCCGGGCGTAACCGAAGTACGGAATGACCGCCGTGATCCGCCGCGACGACGCGCGCCGCAGCGCGTCGATGATGATCAACAGCTCCATCAGATGGTCATTGGCCGGAAAGGACGTCGACTGGATCACGAAAACGTCGGCGCCGCGAACGTTTTCCTGAATCTCGACAAAGATCTCCATGTCGGCGAAGCGGCGCACCACTGCCTTGGTGAGCGGGGTGCCGATATGGGCGCCGATGCCCTCAGCCAGCGCCGGATTGGAATTGCCGGCAACGAGCTTGATGGCCCCGTTGGTGCTCGCCATTCCGCTCTCCTGGAGTCCGCTCTTGGGGCGCCAGCCTCGCGGCGCCTGCAGTCCTGGGGTGATCCCGGAGATGGAGCTTGGATTTCCGGACGGGACCGTGGAAAAACTCCGCCCTGATACAGGCCGCTCGTAGCACTGGCAACCTGAATCAGGGCCTTGTCCCCGCAGGATTTTTCGCCCGCATCGGCGTCTGGTTACCGCCGCGAATTGGCAGCGCCGGTGCTTGGCGGCGAGCGCAAGAGGTTTTGAACCCGTGAGCGTTGGCTAGCTCAAGGTCGTGCGAGCCGGGATGGAGATTCCAAGCCGAACCTCATGGCAGAAAGCGGTAGTTCACACCGAGGCGCAGGATGTTGAGGCCGGAGTCGCCGTAAGTGATTCTGATCGGCCGCGTTAGCGTGGTGTAGGTGTCGGTTTCTCCGGCCATGGAGACGTAGAGATATTCCGCTTTGGCGCTCCAGCGATCGAGGAAGGCCCACTCGACGCCGGTTCCGACCGTGTATCCGGTCTTTTCGTTCGATCCGGAATAATTGCCCGCGACGCCGGTGAGACCTGTGCCGTCGTGATTGACGGTCGTATAGGCGAGACCGCCGGTGGCGTAGACCAGCCATCGACCGCGCGCGATTCCGACGCGACCACGGACCGTTCCAAGGTAATCCGCCGAGTTGTTTGACGTGATCGTGCCGCCAAGCGTTCCCCTGAGCACGGCCGAATGACGCAGCCCCATGCCTTGGATGTCGGTCTCGGCGCCGAGCACCAGCCAACCGGGCTGCCAGTTGTAGCCGATCTGTCCGCCACCGAACGCCGAACCACTCTCCGAACCCCAAATCCCGCCGACGTTGCCGCCCGCATAAAATCCGGTCCACGAGTATACTGCGGCTGCAGGCCCGACCAGCGATGGCTTTGGCAGGTCAGCTGCGTAAGCTGACGAACCAGCGAATGCCGTCAAAACGGCGGTTGTAACGAGTGTCTTACGCATCTGCTCCCCGAGGTGCCCACGTGCGGACAACGAACGTGTCCATACTGATCTTCCACGCCCGGGCTTGCACGACGCTGGCACGCAACAGGACCGCAGACCGACCTTCCCCTACGTCACGCATCATACATAGCTCTCTGGAGGAGCCAACGCAATTAGAGGCGAGTTTTGGTTATGTTGCAACTCAAGGTGTCGTGCCGGGACGTCGAAAGGCCGAGCAGTGTCGGCAGGGAAATTGAGGCGCCTGCATGCTGTTAGCCCTCACCGGCTCGACCGGCTTCATCGGGCAGCATCTGCTGCGCGAGTTGCCGAAGCGCGGTTATCGCTTGCGCGTGTTGCTGCGCCGGCCGACGTCGCTGCCAACCAACACCGCCAGCGCGGTGATCGGCGATATCGCGCGGCCGCGAAACATGGCGGCGGCGCTGCAGGACGTTGACGCCGTCATTCATTCGGCCGGCCTCGCGCACACGATGTCCGGCATCCCCGAAGACGACTACCGGGTGATCAACACCGAAGCCACCATCAACCTCGCGCGTGCGGCCGGCCGCGCCGGCGCCAAGCGGTTTATCTTTCTGTCGTCGATCCGCGCCCAAACCGGGCCGAGCGCCGATGGTGTTTTGACCGAGGCGTTGGAGCCGCGTCCGACCGACGCCTACGGCAGATCGAAACTTGCGGCCGAGCAAGGTCTTGCCGAACTCGACATCGATTGGGTGGCGTTGCGGGCGACGCTGGCTTACGGGCCGGGCGTCAAGGGCAACATGGCGGAGCTGATGCGGCTAGCGCGTTCGCCATGGCCGTTGCCGCTCGGCGGCTTGCGGGCGCGACGCTCGCTGCTGGCGGTGGAGAATTTGCTGGCCGCGATCGAGACGGTGCTGACCACGCCGCAGACTTTGCGGCGGCCGCTCATCGTCGCCGATCCTCAAGCCATGACGGTCGCCGACATGATTGCCGGCATGCGCCGCGGACTCGGGCGACGGCCGAATGTCTTCAACGTGCCGCCGGCGCTGTTTCAGCTCTCGTTGCGCGCCGCCGGCAAAGCGTATGTTTATGAACGGCTGTCCGGCGCGCTGGTCGCCGATCCCTCGGCCTTGATGGGCTTGGGATGGGCGCCGCCGCTGACCAGCGCGATCGGATTGGCGCGGCTGATGCAGCAGCCGAGCTGACAGTACAGCTGCATCCCAGGCTTTCGCGAATTTCCACGGTTTTTGTCGCGGCGGCCCATCGGCAAGCATCTCCGCTCATTCCCGCGAAGGCGGGAATCCCGGGGGCTTGCGCGGGAAACCTGGGTCCCCGCCTTCGCGGGGACGAGCGGTGTTGGCTAGCATTGCGGTTGCATTTTCCAAACTACGACCGCGTCGCTAACAATAAACAGGACGCCGAGAGGGATGGTATTTGTTGCTACTCGCTCGCCAGCGCGATGGCGTTGATGTGGCGGCCGTAATCCGGCTCGGCCCGATGGGTGGTGCGGCGGAAGCTGAAAAAGCGCTCAGGCTCCGCGTAGGTGCAGAGCCCGACATCGTCGATCGTCTGTACGCCGGCGCGGTCAAGGCGCTTGGCGATGTAGCCGGCGAGATCAAACAACGCGTGGCCTTCGCGCGCCGCCGGACGGAAGCAATCGCCGCTGGCTTTGTCTTCGGCGGCGAAGCGGGTGATGAAATCCGATCCGACTTCATAATTGCTCTGCCGGATCATCGGACCGAGCGCGGCGCGAATGCGATCACGTTTGGCGCCGAGCCGCTCCATGGCGGCGAGTGTGGCCTCGACTACCCCTGTCAGAGCGCCGCGCCAGCCGGCGTGCGCCGCGCCGACGACACGCGCCTCCGCATCGGCGAACAAGACCGGCCCGCAATCGGCGGTGCTGACCCCGATGGCGAGCCCGGGCGTGCGCGTCACGATGGCGTCGGCGCGCGGGCGTGCCTGCGCATCCCAGGGCTCTTCGGCGACGACGACGTCGGGCGAATGAATCTGATAGGCGGTGAGAAAACGATCCGGCTTGACCGCCAGCGCGGCCGCCATGCGAGCGCGGTTCTCAGCCACATGATCGGCATCATCGTGCGAGCCGACGCCACCGTTGAGGCTTGCATAAAGCCCGCCGGAAACGCCGCCCTCGCGGGTGAAAAACGCGTGGCGCAGTCCAGGGATTTTCAACATCTCGGCTTGGATGATCATCAGGTCCTATCCTTGGAAGCCTATCCCTGAAAACTTATCCCACGAAACCCGGCAGGTCGCTCAGCTTCGGGTCGGTGATGGCCATCACCTTGAACAATTCGCCCATGCCTTTGGGGCCGGTCGCGGTCAGCCGCTGGAAGCCGCGATCGACGTCGGCGGCTTTGTCGGGCGGGGCTTGCGCCTTCAGTGCGGCGGCGCGCCGTTCAATGCCGAGCCGCATCAGAAAGTCGCGCTGCGTCACCGGTCCGTGGATGCGCCCGCCCATCATCTCGGCGTGCTGCGCCAGTCCGGCGAAATCCACATGCGCGGTGAGGTCGACTTCGCCCGGCCGCCGCAGCGGGTCGACATAGGAATGTCCGGCGACCGCCTGCAGGGTTTCGCCGAGGCCTTGGTGCACATGGCCGTAATCGATGATCAGCACCGCGCAGTCGGACCGCGCGCGCCGGCCAAGCTCGAGCGCGAGCTGATCGGAGCGCCATTCGTAGATCGCGCCCTCCGGCGCCTGGCGCAATTCACGCGGCAGCGTCGCCTCGAAGTGCGGCAGCGGATCGGGCGCGAGACCGATCGCGAGCTTGTCGTCGGGCCCGATCCCGACCATGCGCTCGTGCCAGCCGTCTTTTTGTTTGACCGCCTGATGCACCGGCAGCGCGTCGACGAATTCGTTGGCGATGATGATGGTGGGACCGGTCGGTACGTCGGTCAGCGACGGATGCCACAACACGGGTTCGCCCAGCACCTCGAGTTTTTGTTGTTGCTCGGCCTGCAGCTTCGGGCTGACTTCGACCAGGTGCAGCACGATGGCGGTGTAGAAGTCGCGCGCGGTTTTGGCGGCGCGCAGCGCGTCGGCCATCAGGGTGCCGCGGCCGGGACCGAGCTCGACGATACGCACGTTTTCCGGTGCGCCCATTTGTTGCCAGGCCGCGGCCATCCAGAGTCCGATCAGTTCGCCGAACATCTGGCTGATCTCCGGCGCGGTGATGAAATCGCCGCGGGCGCCGATCGGATCATGGGTCGTGTAGTAGCCGAGGCGCGGATGGGTCAGGCAGATGCGCATATAGTCGGCGACCGGCATCGGCCCCGCGACCGCGATCAGGCGGCGGATTTCGGCTTCAAGCGGCGTCGGTTCGTCGGCCATCGGACTCACATGGGACTCACTTGCTGAACTCACTTGTCTAATTCACTTGTCCAGCTCACTTGGGGGCTCAGCCGTGTTCGATGCTTTCCTTGGCTGCGGCGGCCAGCGGTCGGCGCGACAGCGCGTATGCGATCAGGGCGAGGCCGGCGATCATCAGCGGAATGCACAGCAGCATGCCCATGGTGATGCCGCCGGTGCCGCGGGTGAAGGCGGCGAGCTGCGCATCCGGCTCGCGGAAGAATTCGCAGGTGGTGCGGGCGACGCCGTAGAGAAAGAAGAACGCGCCGGTGATCAGGCCGCGTCTCTTGAGCGCGCCGAATTGGATCATCACGCCGAGCACGATCAACAGCACCAGACCTTCCAGCGTTGCCTCATAGAGCTGGCTCGGATGCCGAGGGATCGGCCCGCCGCTCGGAAACACCATGGCCCAGGGCACGTCGGTCGGCCGGCCCCATAGCTCGCCGTTGATGAAGTTGGCGATGCGGCCGAGGAACAGCCCGATCGGCGCCACCGCGGTGGTGATGTCGCCGAGCGTCAGGATCGGCAAGCGGCGGCGCAGCCCGAACAACACGCAGGCGACCACGCAGCCGGCGACGCCGCCGTGAAACGACATGCCGCCGTTCCACAATTCGACGATCTGCACCGGATGCGCCATGAACTGCGGCAGATTGTAGAACAGCACATAGCCGATGCGGCCGCCGGCAATGATGCCGAGCGTGATCCAGATAATGAAATCGTCATAGTCGGCGACGGTCAGCGGCGCCGGTCCGCCCCAGTATCGCTCGCGCGCGATCACCGCCCGCGCATAAAACCAGCCCGCAATGATGCCGACGATATAGGCAAGCGCATACCAGCGGATCGAGAACGGCCCGATCGAAACCAGCACCGGATTGATCGCGGGAAACGGAATCAGCGGCAGAACGAGCATCAAGTTCTCCAAAGGGGAATCAATGCGCCCCGCACCCGAGCTGTGCCGCTGGATTTGGCGACGCATGTCTTGCGATGGCGCGCCACCATTGCCATTGTCTACGGCGATGGCAAGCGGAGCGCGGAAGCGTTTTCGCCTTTGCCCGAGCGGATCCCTTTCGGAGGCGAACATGGTGCAGACGACGAACCGGTTCTTCGACGAGGTTGCGCGCGTGATGAACGATGCGGCGGGTGCCGCGCAAGGCATGCGGCGCGAAGCCGAGACGATGTTTCGCACCCAGGCCGAGCGGATGATGCGCGAATTCGCGGTCGTCCAGCGCGAGGAGTTCGAAGCCGTTAAGGATATGGCGCGGATCGCCCGCGAGGAAAACGAGGCGCTGAAGGCCCGCGTGGCGGCTTTGGAAGCGCGTCTTGGCGTTTCCGCGGCGCCGGCCGGCGGCATCCGGTGCCGCGCCCGAAACCCCAGGGTCCTCCGGCCCTTCCTCTCCGGGGACTTCGTCCTGGGGCACGCCCTCTTAGGGTCCCCGCCCTCCGGCGCGAAGGGGCGGATCGCCCGGACCTGTGCGGTTCGGGCAAGAACGTCCCGGCCGGCGATTTCCGCCTAGCGCCGTATTGCGCGCCTTTTTGGCGCGCTTTCCTTGTCTTTTGAGGGCTGCGCCGCTATAAGGCGCGCCATCGCGGCGATTGAGCACCCGGCACCCCTGGAGGCCGCCGCGATCATCCAACCAAAGCACTAGGCGCCGGGCCTTTGGCTCGGCCTGACGGCTTGAGAGACGAGGATACATTATGGCGACCGTCACTGTAATGAAGGCAGTGTCGCGTTCGCGGGCAGGCAAGGGGGCCGCCCGGACCGAACGTCGCGCTGGCCGCGTACCTGGAATTATCTATGGCGATGGCAAGCCGCCGTTGCCGATTGCGCTGGACTATAAAGAGTTGCGCCAGCGCATCTTTGCGGGACATTTTCTGTCGACCGTGCACGACATCGAGGTCGAGGGCGTCAAGCATCGCGTCATTCCGCGCGACTTCCAGCTCGATGCCCTGCGCGACCTGCCGCTGCATGTCGACTTCATGCGGCTCGGCGAAGGCGCGACCATCCGGGTCAGCATTCCGATCCACGTGCGCAACGCCGAAACATCGCCAGGCGTCAAGCGCGGCGGCACGGTGTCGATCGTCACCCACAGCGTCGAAGTGCGCTGCCGGGCAGACGCCATTCCGACCGGTATCGAAGTCGATGCCGGCGACCTCGAAATCAACCATTCGCGGCATCTGAGCGACATCACGCTGCCGGAAGGCGTGCGCGCGGTCGCCGGCCGCGACATCACGCTGATCACGGTGGTGCCGCCGTCAGGCTACGCGGAAGAACTCAAGGCCGCCGCCGACAAGGCCGCTGCCGCCGCCGCTGCTGCTGCGGCTCCGGCCGCGGCTGCGGGTGGTGCTGCGCCGGCTGCCGGCGCTGCTGGGGCCGCCGCTCCCGCCGCCGACAAGAAGTAAGGGGCTGGCGCACGTCCCGATTCCATTGAATTGGGACGTGCGCCGGATTCATCTGTTGTCGCATGTCCTTCGGAAAACCGGTTTCCGCTTGTCCGGGACATGCTCTGGGCGGGACTAAGCTGATGCTGCTCCTGGTCGGTCTCGGCAATCCGGGGGAGCGCTATGTCGGCAATCGCCATAACATCGGCTTCATGGCGCTCGAAGCCATCGCCAAGCGCCATGGCCTCGGGCCGTGGCGCCGGCGTTTTTCGGGCGTTGCTTGCGAGGGGCCGATCGGCCGCGAGCGTGTCGTGCTGCTGCTGCCCGGGACATTCATGAATGAATCCGGCCGCGCCGTCGGCGAGGCGGTGCAATTCTATAAGCTCGCGGTCGGCGACATCACCGTGTTTCACGACGAGATCGAATTGCCGCCCGGCAAGGTGCGGGTGAAGATCGGCGGCGGCATCGCCGGCCACAACGGCCTGCGCTCGATCAGCGCGCATGTCGGCAACGATTACCGGCGCGTGCGCATCGGCGTCGGTCATCCGGGCGCCAAGGAGCTGGTGCACCATCATGTGCTCGGCGATTTCGCCAAGAGCGAGCGCGGCTGGGTCGAGGCGCTGATCGATATCCTCGCCGACAATGTCGAGCTTTTGCTCCGCGGTCAGGACGCAAGCTTTCAGAACAAGGTTCATCTCGCCATGGTGGCGAAAGGGTTTGCCGACAGTTCCGACAAAAACGGCGGCGCCGCCAACACTGCGAGCGACGCATAAATTTCAACAACGGATGAAATAAGCCTCCATGGGATTCAAATGCGGCATTGTCGGCCTGCCGAATGTTGGCAAGTCGACGCTTTTCAACGCGCTGACCGAAACCGCGGCGGCGCAGGCGGCGAATTATCCGTTCTGCACCATCGAGCCGAATGTCGGCGAAGTGGCGGTGCCCGATCCGCGGCTCGAGGTCTTGGCCAAGCTCGCCAAGTCGGCGGAGATCATTCCGACGCGGCTGACCTTCGTGGACATCGCCGGCCTCGTGCGCGGGGCGTCGAAGGGCGAGGGGCTGGGCAATCAATTCCTGGCCAACATCCGCGAGGTCGATGCCATCGCGCATGTGGTGCGTTGTTTTGAGGACACCGACATCACCCACGTCGAAGGCCGCATCGATCCGGTCGCCGACATCGAGACGGTGGAGACCGAGTTGATGCTCGCCGATCTCGACAGCCTGGAGCGGCGGGTCGACGGCTTGAGCAAAAAAGCCAAGGGCGGCGACAAGGACGCCAAGGAGATGGTCGACCTGATCAACCGCGCGCTGACGCTGTTGCGCGACGGCAAGCCGGCGCGGCTGGTCGAGCGCAAGCCCGAGGAAGAACGTGCCTTCCATATGCTCGGCCTGCTCACCTCGATCCCGGTGCTCTATGTCTGCAATGTCGAGGAAAGCGCAGCCGCGACCGGCAACGATTTTTCACGCCAGGTGGAGGCGCGCGCCAAGACAGAGGGCGCGGCGACGGTGGTGATTTCCGCCAAGATCGAATCGGAAATCGCGGTGCTGTCGCGGCCCGAACGCAGCGACTATCTGGGCGCCGTCGGCCTGGAAGAGGCCGGCCTCGACCGGCTGATCCGCGCCGGCTACGGGCTGCTTGGGCTGCTGACATTCTTCACCGTCGGCCCGAAGGAAACGCGCGCCTGGACGGTGACGCGGGGCGCCAAGGCGCCGCAGGCCGCCGGTGCGATCCACACCGATTTCGAGCAGGGCTTCATTCGCGCCGAGACCATTGCGTATGCGGATTATGTGGCCGGCGGCGGCGAGGCCGGCGCACGCGAGGCCGGCAAGATGCGGCTCGAAGGCAAGGACTATTTGGTGCAGGACGGCGACATCATGCACTTCCGCTTCGCCAATTGATGGCGCGAGGCATACTTGCCGTCGTCATTCCGGATTGCCGCGCGAGCGGCAAGTCCGGAATCCATAACCCCAGGTCGCGCAGAACTTGCGTCCGGCTCGGGTTATGGATTCCGGGCTCTCGCCTTCAGCGCGCCCCGGAATGACGCGACCAAATTAAAGCTGCTGGCCCTGATTGCGGATCGCGCCGAGATGCTCGTTGATGCGAAACACGATCAGCACGAATTCGGCGGTGATGCGCGAGACCACGATCCCCATGATGATGCCGAGGATGCTTGCGATCAGTGAGATCATGCCGACAAAGGGATTGTAACCCATGGTGAGCACGGATGAGGCGGCGGCCGCCAGGCCGACCAGCACCGACAGGACGACAGCGAGCCAGTAGAAGACTTTGATGATCGTGGGCGTGACAAAACGCTCCCACTGGAACAAATCGCTGATCCAGGACATCCCCGCTCCTCTCTCACGAACCAAACGAAAGCGATGGCGCGATTTTAAAGCGCAATCGTTTCAAATTGGACCGATTGCCAACCCAGTCGCTGCCGGTGCCCGATTTTTCAAATCAATTGCCCGGTTTGGATTTAATCCCGGAGCAGACCTTTGCTCGCCATGCTCCACACGAATCTGCTGTGTGAGAAGCATACAGAGTGCCCCTGCCAATCGCGCCGGTCAATCGAACAAGTCCCAAGGCCCGAAGTCCCAAAAACTATGGCCGGCCCGGGTTTTGCTGCGTCATTTTTGCGGCAATCGGAACGACGCCGCCGCGCATGGCGGTGCAGCATCGGCTCTTTTGGATCGGCAGGAACACCCAATCGTTCTGCGCGTTTTCGGACCAAGCACGGATCGTTAAACCCGCGAAACAAATTGCAAGGAGTTCTCCATGCGAGAGAGCATTGGCATCCCGCTTGTCGGCCTGGGCATAGCGCTGGCCGCCGGGACGTCGGTTGCGCGCGCTCAAACGGTTGAGACCGTCATCACGCCGGCGCCGGGCGCCGCGATCGTCGAGCAAGCACCGTTGGTTCCGTCGTCGGGCGTTTTGTTAGCGCCGGCTCCCGCCGTTGCGGTGACCACGCCGGTCCAAACCGTGGAGACCGTACGCACGGTCCGGACCGTCGAACCGCGTATGCGCCACGTCGCCCATCCGAGGGTGGTCGATCGCGTCACCACCACGCGCACCATCGTGCGGCAGGGCGTTGTCGCCGCTCCGCCCGCTTACGCAGCAGCGCCGACCTATGCGGCAGCGCCAGCTTATGACGACCTGAGACGCGGCCCGCGCCTCTACAACATGGTCGACGACTCCGGTCGCAGATCCGGTCGCTCCGGTCGCGCCCGCGACAGCAGCCGTTGCCGCGCCGGTGACGCCGCCAACCTATCGTTATGTCTACGAGCCCGATCGCATCTTGGTGATCGACCCATACACCAACGTCGCCGTGCAGGCGATCCCGCGCTGAGCGCACGCGTTACAGCCTCGTCGTCGTGCGCCGCTAATGTCGGTTGCGCACGACCGGCTTACCAGGAGGGAGAATTATGAGCCTTCGTCTTGCTCGTCCGCGTTCCGCCGTCTCATTGGCGATGGCGGCGTCTTGTTCGGTCGTGGTCACCCTGGCTTTCGGCGCCGGTGGCGCCGCCGCGCAAACCGCCGCCATCGAGGAAGCGGTCAGCGAGCAGGGCGTGTCGCCGAAGCTTGCGCTGACGCCGTCGCAACGCAGCGCGATCTATCAGGAGGTCCACACCGACCGCAGCAAGGTGGCGCCGAGCCGATTTGCCGCTCAGGTCGGAGCGGAAGTGCCGCCGATGATCGAGCTCTACATGTTGCCGGACGATATTCTCGCCAACAATCCGGACACCAAGCTCTACAAGTTCACCAAGGTGGATGATCAGGTCGTGCTGGTCGACCCGACGCGCATGCGCGTGATCGCCGTCATCGGCCCGCGCCTGAAGGATTAAGCGCAGCGCCGCACCCGCGGCGCGCGAATGTGCGGCTAGTCCGCAGCCTTGTTGGTGCCGGCGAGCACCGCCTTGGGCAACACGTCGAGATACGGGCCCATGAAAAAGGCTTCGCCCGACCCCTCACCATAGTAGCGGTCATAGGCGTCGATCATGGCGCGGACCGGAGTCCGGCACGAGCGGATCGATTCGACGATCAAATCTCCCACCGGCATTTTTGGTTTGGCGCCAAACCGCGGATCGGCCGTCACTGCCTGCACGATGCAGTCTGTCGCCGAACGCACCAACGGCTCGGTCGCTGCCGCTTTTTGCTGCCCGCTCAGGCTTGCTTCGGCTGCTGGAGGACCCGCCGACGGTCCGGTGGCCACATTGATAAAGAGCGCCGCGCCCAACAGCGGTGCAACAATCATGTGCTATCCCTCACCTTGAGCTTTGAGCCATAGCGGCGGCGGCAAAGCGCGGTCAACCTTTTTCGGCGCTCAACCGCGTTACGTGCGTCCATGCGATGCTGATTGTTCCTGCCGCTGGTTCCTCGCCATTCTGGTGCTATAATCCTGCCAAAGATTGACGGAGCTGATCATGATTCTGCCAAAGGTGCTGGCGCTCGGGCTGCAACTCGTGGTGCCGGTCGCGGGGGGAGATGGCGTGCCTCATCTCAATGTCGAGCAGGTCTGCAAAGGCATTGCCGAGCAGGGCGGCGTGACCTTCCACGACCCGTCGGTCGCCAACGAGAAGAAGAATTGCCTCGACAGCGAGCAGACCATCCGCGATCAGCTTGTCAAGCAATGGTCGAGTTTTCCGGCCGATGATCGCACGCATTGCGTCAACGAGTCGGTGATGGGCGGCGATTCCAGCTACACGGAATTGCTGACCTGCCTGGAAATGGCGCGCGACGTCCGCACCATGCGGCAGGCGCCGAAGCAGACCGACAAGCGAAGCGACAAACACTGACGCGGCATCCGCGCCGCGCTGACGGCAAAACAGCCTGGGCGCCGATCGCAACATACCGACACAAGCGCGCCCGGATCGTGCTAGCTCGTTCCGATCCGGACGACGCCTGCTTTAAGCGAAGTATCGCTGCGGTGTTGTCACCGTTCGCGGACTAGCGCTTATCACCAGTAGCGTCGGTGCCAGTACCAGTAATGCCGCGGCCCGACATAATGGTTGTAGTAGCGGGGACCGTAGTAATATCCGCCTGGTCTCCACCAGCATCGGTAAGGTCCGCACACGTAGCGAACGTCCTGTACGCCGTTGTTCGTGACGGCTTGGTTTGCCGCCGATGCCAAGCCATTTGCCGGCATCGCCGAGGCCTGTCCGCTCACCAGGCCCGCGCCCATAACGGCGGCGAGGGCAAGGCCGCTCAATTTCAACATAGCCATAGCAGCGCTCCATCTTTCTTCGTTTCTTTGGGTCGCCACCCAGGACGAAGCTTTTCATGGCGCGGCTGTAGGTTCGCTGAAGGGCGTTGTTAGCAACCGTCTAACTTGATGGCGGATTGGTGTTCTGACCGAATTTCGCCGGGATAATTGCGGGAAGTTTAGGTAATGCAATCATCGCGCGCTGGAAATTTCTTGCTGCTCGCGCGGCGATGCCGGCGCTGCGAGCGTTCGTTTGATTATTGGGTATCGAGTTGCCCGATGAACGTTTTACGCTCGCTTGGCGATAACAAATAAACTTGCGTGGCATGGATCGCCGCTACGCTTCGCCATTGCAAGACAAACGCAGAAGCGGCCCGAATCGTTTTTCAGGATTCGGGCCGCGGTTGTTTGAAAAACTGTGGACTGCAGCCGTGCGGGCTGCAGTCACCCTGTTTGTTTAGTCGCAATCACGCCGGCGCGGAGTTGCCGCGCAGCGGGATTACCAGTAACCCCAGTTGCGCCAGCCGGCGTAGCCCAGATAGGGGCCACCGGCGAAAGCATAGAGCGGACGATTCATGCCCCAATAAGCGTAGGGCCGCCGCCAGCCCCAGCCGGCATAACCGTAGAACGGCCGGCGCCAGCCCCAGCCCGCGGTGGCATAGAGCGGCCGATTATAGCCCCAATAAGCATACGGACGCCGCCAACCCCAGCCTGCGGTGGCATAGAGCGGCCGGTGATAACCCCAATAGGCATACGGACGACGCCAACCCATGTAGGGATTGCGCCAACCGGTGTAACCGGCATACGCGTAGAGCGGCCGGCGATAGCCCATATAGGGTCCGCCGTAAGCGTAGAGCGGCCGGCGCCAGCCCCAAGCCGCATAAGGACGCCAGCCCCAGCCGGTCGACCAACAGCGGTATGGTCCGCACACCAAGCGCACGTGTTCGACGGGCTTGTCGACTTGTTTGACTGCAGCGGAGAGCCCGCTCGTGGGCATCGCCGATGCATGTCCGATTGTAAGACTTAGGCCCAGCGCAGCGGCGAGGGCCAAGCCACCCAGTCTCAGGAAAGCCATTAGCAGAGCTCCTCTTTAGACGCTCCACCCCGCGGCAAAGTCACATGGCCGCGCTTAAGAGAAATTGAAAGACTCTATCGGTGTTTTACAGGTGATGCTGAAAAGCGCTTATCCCTGCGGCGGGGTAGGAGGGCTTCTGGTTGTTCGGCCGCCGCTCGATCGATGTTTGCTCCGCAGATCGTGTTGGAAAATCGCTAACCACTTTCAGCGCCCGTCTATCGGAGCTTTTCAGATGATACCCGAAATTCTTCGCGAACTGACGGCGCGTCCAGCACGGCCGAGCGAAAAGCTTTCAGTATGCGACAAGAATTTCGCTGATCGTCGGATTGGCAGCGCGCAAGGATGCGTCGGATGACGCATAAGCGCGGTCGGCGGGCAGCGCGCCCAAACTCGCGGCCGACACCTTCGAATCGGCGCGCAGGCTGATGCCGATCCGGCATCCGCCGGCGATGGCCGAAAGCGTTCCGCCGTCCCAATCGACCAGTGTGGTGGTGTGATCCTTGTCGAAACCCGAGAGCTTGAACGGTTTGCCGTTGAGCTTTTCCAGGTCGGCCAGTGTCAGGCCGAGATGAATGTCGCCGGGCGCGATCCAATCCGATTGACCGTTGATGACGATCAGGTGCGTGTCGCTCTTGGTCGCCGGCTTCGACCACCACACTTCCAGACGCCGCTTCGGATCCTTGGCGTAGAGTACGCTCGCCGTCACCTTGCTGCCGGATGGCGTGTCGACCTGCGTGGCGGAGACATTGCGCGCGTGGAAGGCCGACGTGAGGCCGGCGTGGCTCGAATCTTTGGCGAAGGCGCCGCTGCAGGCAATGATGTTCGGCTTGGCTGCGTGTGCGGGGGCAACGGCGGCGCCAGGCTCGATCGCAGCGTTGGCGGCCGGAACTGTCCCATGGGCGCGGGTGCGGCCGCCGCCACCCGGCATCGGAACGGCGTCGGGTAGCGGTTGTTCGACCTGCGATGGCGCGAATTGATCCTGCGCGTCGAGGTCCGGATCGTGTTCGAAAGCCCGGGGTTTTTGGCCGCGCGTGCGTGACGAGGTGGGCGGCGCAGTGGGCGGTGCGTTGGCCTCGGGCTGCGCGATCGAAGGTTGCTGCGCTAGCTGCAGGCTTTGCTGCGCCGACGCCGGCCCGGCCATGGCAATGCCGATGGCTAAAGCCCGAATGGTCGCGCCGAGGCTGATAGGCAAGCTGGCCTCGACCCTTCGGCGGTGCATTCTCTGGCGCTCCCGTTCTGCAGATGATTTACCATAGTACACGCGGCAACTTTGCGGCGCGAGCATCCGCCCGTGTGCACAGTCGCCAAAATCTTGGCAGGGCTTTGGCAAACGTCTTTGCCAGGGTCTTGGCAAAAGTCTTGGCAAGTTCTTGGAATGATTCCAGCTTGGACGAGGGCGCGGAGTTTTTGCCTCGACGTTGCGCGATGTCCGCCTGGCGGATCGGACGTCGCGCGAGAGAGAAAGCGCGCCGGTGGCGCAGTGTCAATGCGGCGCCGGACGTCGTGATGGTGTCAAACGAAACGCCGCCGAACGTATTTGGAGGAAAGCGTGCAATTGCAACAAAATACCGACCGTATCCAGACCACCCATATCGGCAGCCTGCCGCGGCCACCGCGGCTTCTTGATGCGATGAAGGCGAAATACGCCGGGCAATCCTTCGACGAACGCACCTATGCGCAAACGCTGCACGACGCGGTCGGCGACGTGGTGCGCGAGCAGGTGCAGTGCGGCATCGATATCGTCACCGATGGCGAATTCTCGAAACCGGGATTCTTCACCTACGTGCGCGAACGGCTCGACGGCTTCGAATCGCGTCCGGACGTGAAGCTGAAACTGTTCGAGCAGGAGGTTGCGGCCTTTCCGGAATACTATCAGCAGTATTTCAAGCAAGCGATGCTGGGCGGTGCGATCGTCTCGCTGGCGCCGGTGGTGTGCGTCGGGCCGGTGAAATATCGCGGCGAAAAATTGGTGCAGGCCGACATCGCCAACGTGAAAGCGGCGGCGGCCGCCGCCGGCGTGCCCAACGAGCACGTCTTCCTGCCGGCGACCGCGCCGTCGGGCGTCGGCCTCAATGAGTATTACAAGTCCGACGAGGAGTATTTTCATGCGCTCGCCGGCGAGCTGAGCAAGGAATACCGGGCGATTGTCGATGCCGGCATTCTGGTGCAGATCGACGATCCGTTCCTGCCCGATATCTTCTACGAACTCGGCCTCGACGACGCCCAGAAGAAGCGCCGCGCGCAGATCTATGTCGAGGCGATCAACGCCGCGCTCAAAGGCATTCCGCCCGAATATGTGCGCTTCCACACCTGCTACGGGATCAACGAAGGGCCGCGCCTCTACGAAGCGTCACTCGCCGAAATCATCGACTATGTTCTGCAGATCAATGCCGGTTCGTACAGTTTCGAAGCCGCCAATCCGCGGCACGAGCACGAATATCATCTGTTCGAGCGCGTGAAGATCCCGGAGGGCAAAGTGCTGGTGCCGGGTGTGATCACCCACGCGAGCAATATCGTCGAGCATCCCGAACTCATCGCCGAGCGCATTGTCCGCTTCGCCCGCCTGGTCGGCCGCGAGAATGTCATCGCCGGCGCCGATTGCGGCTTCTCCTCGCAGGCCATGTACACCACCGAGGTGCATCCGACCGTGGTGTGGGAGAAGTTCAAGGCGATGCGCCAAGGCGCCGACCTCGCCACCGAGCAATTATGGGGCGACAGCTAAGGCACGGCGCGTCCGGATGAAATGAGGCATGCGATGGCCGGGCTTATTCCGGCCATCGAGGTTTTTGCGCGCCGTCCGCCCCGCGGTCGGATACATGCGGCGCGCAAAGGCGTCGTGCGCGGATGCTGAAGCGCTTTCAGAGCACGCCGAACACGTGAAGCCAGCCGTAAACCAGCGCAGCAAGCAGCACGACAATCACGCCAGCAACCAGGATTTTCTGGCGGCGCTGGCGGCGCCTCCAGTTTTGAGCCATTGATTGTTGTTGATAGGTCGCCGACATCGCCGCGGGCGCTCCTGATGAGGTCGTGTTGCCTGAGAGCGTCTTCTGCTGAAAATTGAATCGCATACGTCTCAAACTTCAGGTTCGTGCTGAGGGCTAACACGCAGCTTCGGGCCGCGCCTGTGACGCCGCGCACAGGGCGTGATTCGGTGCACGTCAATTTGAAACTCGCGTGCGTCGTGGCCGCGCTTGTCCCGGCCACCCCGACGAGCTGGGCACAATCCAGCGGGATGTCCGTCACCAGACCGAGCATTACGTGAGAGCGAGCGGCGAGGCCGAGGCTCCATCCTCGGTGGAGAGAAAGCCGATCATTCAGGCGGCGCTGCCGAGCGCCTTAGCTGCGCCAGCCGCCGGCAAGCTTCAGCCAGGGGGCGGCATGGAAGGCGCCCATCAGCAAATACATCGCCGTCATGCCGTCGAACTGAGAGCCGTACGAGGCTGAGCAAAGGAAATCCGCCGTGCCGCCGCCGAGATCGCTCGTCATCAGCGCCATGATGGCGAAGGTCGGTGTCGCCGCCAGACCCAGCCATTTGGTGATGCCGCGTGTGGTTGCTTCACCTGCGGCGATCCGGCTCGCGCCGCCGGGCGTGATCATGGTTTTGCGTCCGCATCGCGGTTGCGAAACGCTGCCTCGCCGGCGTCCGACACGGCGACCCATTTGGGATCCGGCGCGGCCTCGGGCACGTAGCTGTCGTGCCAGTTCCACCACTTGTAGGGTCGGCTCTGCGGGTAACCCTCCGGTGAAGTCCTCCCAGATTTCCTGGCGTCCGAGCGCCGTCATGTCGAGGTAGCTCCACACCGTGCCCATCGCCTCGTCGCCGCGGCTGTTGATCCAATAGGTGCGATAGATGCGCTCGCCGTCGCGAATGAAGGCGTTGTGGCCGTGCCATTCCGCGACGCCGAAGTCGGCGTCGAAGCTGTCGGTGATGGTGTACCAGGGCATGGTCCAGCCCATCCGCGCCTTCAGGCGGGCGATGTCCGCCTGCGGGGCGCGCGAGGCGTAGGCCAGTGTCGTGTCGCGCGCATTCAGGTGGGCTGAGATGGCCGACCTGGTCGGCGCCGAGCGAACAGCCGATGCAGGCGTGTTCCGGCCAGCCGTGCACGCCCGGCTCGAAAAAGGCGCGATAGATGATCAATTGACGCCGGCCTTCGAACAGGTCGAGCAAGCGCACCCGACCATGTGGTCCCTCGAACGTGTAGGTCTTTTCCACGGCCATCCACGGCATCCGCCGCCGTTCGGCGGCCAGCGCGTCGCGGGCGCGCAATTGCGCCTTCTCCTTCACCAGCAACTGCTCGCGCGCCGCCTCCCAGGCTTCCGGTGAGACGATGGGTTGCATGATGGATTGTCCGGCTTTGCCGTTCTCAGGTGATTTCGTCATGGTGTTTGCTACCTCTGCATGGGACGAGCATCCTTCGGGCCAACGCGATCCGGTGCCCGACGGTCACTTCGGTCATGAGCTAAGCTAGGGACGGGCGACCGCGAGGTGGGAGTGACAAGTCTGGCGGGATTGCAATGGACTCGCTGATCACGGCCGCGGCGCGTGCGCTTGCCGTGGGTGATCCGCTCGGCGCGCTGAACCGGGTGGCGTTGCGCGACGACGCGCCGGCGCTGGCGTTGCGCGGCATCGCCATGGCGCAACTCGGCGATCTCGATCGCGCCAAGGCGCTGCTGCGCCGCGCGGCCCGCGACTTCGGGTCGAAAGAGGCGGTGGCGCGTGCGCGTTGCGTCGTTGCTGAAGCCGAGATTGCGTTTGTCTCGCGCGACCTGTCGTGGCCGGCGAAGGTGCTCGACGCGGCGCGGGCGACGCTTGAAGCACACGGTGACCAGGCGAATGCCGCGCAGGCGCGCTATCTCGAGATCCGCCGTTTGCTTCTGCTCGGCCGTCTGGACGACGCCGAACGGAGGCTTGTGGCGCAGGATCCCAGAGCGCTGCCACCGGCACTGCGAACCGCCCACGAACTCGCGGCTGCGGGGATTGCGATCCGGCGGCTGCGGATCAAGATCGCCGGCGCGGCGCTGGCGCGGGCTGAACGCGCGGCCGTCGCTGCCGCCATCCCGGCGCTGACCGCCGAGGTGGAAGCCGCCGCGATGGCTTTGAACGCGCCGGCGGCGCGTCTGATTGCCGACGGCGCAGAGCGTCTTCTTCGCCTCCGCGACGTTGAAGTCTTTGTTTGCATCGCAAGCGCTGGTGATCGACGCGTGCCGTTATGCGGTGCGCGATCCGCGCCATACGGTGTCGCTCGCCGGGCGGCCGGTGTTGTTTGTGCTTGCCCGTGCGCTCGGCGAGGCCTGGCCCGGCGACGTGCCGCGGCAGACGCTGATCGCGCGCGCCTTCCGCGGCAAGGAGGCCGACGAATCGCATCGCGCGCGCTTGCGCGTCGAAGTCGGGCGTCTGCGCCGGATGCTGCGGACGCAGGCCGACGTGCGCGCCACCAAGGACGGATTCGCGTTGGTACCGCGCCGCGCGCGTACGGTGGTCGTGCTGGCGCGGCCGGTGGAAGAAAAGCATGCCGCGGTGCTCGCCTTTCTGGCCGACGGTGAATCATGGTCGAGCTCGGCGCTGGCGCTGGCGCTCGGCGCCAGTCAGCGCAGCGTGCAGCGCGCGCTGGAGGAACTCGCGGCCGCCGGTAAACTGCAAGCCTTCGGGCGCGGCCGCGCGCGGCGCTGGACCACCCCGCCGGTGCCGGGATTCGCGACCGCCTTGTTACTCCCGGCGCCGCTGCCCAGTGCGTATTGACTGGCGCCAGGGCCGCGGCCGCGGCTGGAGCCAGGATGGAAACAAAGATGAAATCGAATGCCGAGATCGTTCGCGAGTACGGCCCCTTCGCGGGAGTCGATCACGTGGCCGGCGTCACGTTTGACGGCCGGCACGTCTGGTTCGCCTCCGGCGACAGGATCAATGCGCTCGATCCTGCGAGCGGCAAGACGGTGCGCACGATCGACGTGCCGGGTCATGCCGGAACGGCCTTTGACGGCGAGCATCTGTTTCAGATCGCCGAACAGCGCATCCAGAAAATAGATCCGCAGAGCGGCCGCGTGCTGGCGACCATCCCGGCGCCCGGCGGCGGCGGCGACTCGGGCCTGGCCTGGGCCGAAGGCTCGCTCTGGGTCGGACAATACCGCGAGCGCAAGATCCACCAGATCGATCCGGAGACCGGAGCGATTTTGCGCACGATCGCGTGCAGCCGCTTCGTCACCGGCGTCACCTGGGTGGAGGGCGAACTCTGGCACGGCACCTGGGAGGGCGAGGAGAGCGAACTGCGGCGCCTCGATCCACAGACCGGAGAGGTTTTGCAAACGCTGGCGTTGCCGCCCGGCACAGCCGTGTCGGGATTAGAGTCCGATGGCGGCAGCCAGTTTTTTTGCGGCGGCGGAAACAGCGGCAAGGTGCAGAGCCGTCCGCCGGCCGAAAGCAAAATGAGTTAACGGCCGTTCGTCATATCCTCTATTTTACGCGGCGTTGCGGCGGTTCTCACCAAAGCGGGACTGCGGGGCGCCATCACCGGCTTGAGCCAGGGTCAGCCAGGATTGCGCCATGTCCAGCCAGCTCAAACGCTCGCTCTCGTTGCGCGTGATATATGCCATCTGCTGGCAATCCGCTGCATAGGACAAATAAAGCTCTCTTCTGTCCATCGGGACATCCTTCTTAGATCTTGGAAATCCACAAACCGTCGGGAAATCCGGAAGACGAAACGTCCCAACGCGCGCGACGTTCCAAATTTTATGAAAATGCCCATATTTCGCCAGTGGCGGTAAGGCTTCGGTAATCTCCGTAAAGCCCAGGGATTAACAGTTGGCTTCAGTAAAGCTCGAAACACGGCCTTCACCGCCGGGCACCGCGCGCGCTTTCCAAGTTGACGACGGCGACCGCGCGCTCGACATGGTGCGCCTCCCGCTCAAGCCAATGGGTTGGTGGGTCAAGGGAATCACGCTGGTAAAAGGTGTTATCCCAAATTAACGTTCGCCGCGGACGAAACGACGGTCATCATTGCGGTGAGACGACAATGCCTGCCACAGAGCCTGTTCTCGACATCGCCCATCTGGGCCACATCGAGCTCTTGACGCCAAAGCCGGACGAAAGCCTCGCGTTCTTTGTTGATGTGCTCGGCATGACGGTGAGCGGCCGCAAGGGCGAGTCGGTTTATCTGCGCGCCTGGGACGACTACGAGCGGTATTCTCTCAAACTCACCGGGACGAAAACGTCGGGCCTCGGCCATGCCGCGTTTCGGGCGCGCAGCCAGCAGGCTTTGGAACGCCGGGTCGCGGCTCTCAAAGGGTCGGGGTATGAGATCGGCTGGGTCGAGGACGAACTCGGCCACGGGCCTGCATTTCGTTGTCACGATCCCGACGGCCATATCATCGAGCTATATTATGAGACCGAGCGCTATGCGCCGCCGCCTGAGTTAAAGCCGGCGCTCAAGAATCAGGCGCAACGCTTTCCGGCGCGTGGCGTCAATGTTCGCCGGCTCGATCATTTCAACGGGCTCGCGGTCGACATCAAGGCCAATCGGATGTTCTTCGAAGATTATCTCGGCGGCCGCTTGACCGAGCAGATCGTTCTCAACGACGGCACCGAAGCCGCGATGTGGATCACCTTCACCAACAAGAGCTACGACTTCGCTTACTCGCACGATCACACCAACACCAAGGGCCGCTTCCATCATGTGACGTACGCGCTCGACAGCCGCGAGGATGTGCTGCGCGCTGCCGACATTTTTCTGGAAAACGGTGTGTTCATCGAGACCGGTCCGCACAAGCACGCGATCCAGCAGACGTTCTTTCTTTATGTGTACGAACCCGGCGGCAATCGGGTCGAGGTGGCGAATGCCGGCGCCCGGTTGATCCTGGCGCCGGATTGGCAGCCGATCGTTTGGACCGAAGCGGAGCGCGCCAAGGGACAGGCGTGGGGACTGAAGACGATCGAGTTGTTTCACACCCATGGCACCCCGCCGGTCGCCAAACACGGCTGAGGCGCGGGAACGCCGTGTCCGTTGCGGTCAAGGCGCAGGGCGCGCGGAAATCGCCGTCGCGCCGCTCGCCCGGCAGGGGTAAAAACTTAAATCAAATTTTAAAGCATCCCAGCCCTAATCATCGGGCGGACGTATGTGCGGCGGCCGCTTGTAGCGTAGGGTTGCGTATTGAAGTGGACCGCGGGCTATATCCTGTGTGCCGTCGTGCTGGCGTCGGTGGGTATCGGTGGTTGTTCCACGGTGTCCTACGCGCCCAGGACCGGTGTCGTGCATGCGGCGACGCTGCAGCAGATGGAAAGCCTCAACATGGATCGGCAGGCGCCGATCCTCATCCGCATCTATAAGGAAGAACACACGCTCGAGGTCTGGAAGCAGGATCGTACCGGCCGGTTTGCGCCGCTGGCGTCCTATCCGATCTGCAAGTTTTCGGGAAAGCTCGGTCCGAAGGTCGCCCAAGGCGACTATCAGGCGCCCGAAGGGTTTTATGACATCGCGCCGTCGCAGTTGAATCCGCAGTCGAGCGAATTTCTCGCGTTCAATATCGGCTTTCCGAATGCCTACGATCGCTCGCTCGGCCGTACCGGCAGTTTCCTCATGGTGCACGGCGGCTGCCGGTCGGTCGGTTGTTACGCCATGACGGATTTGCAGATGGAAGAGATTTACGGATTGGTCGACGAGGCGCTCCGCGGCGGCCAGGACCGCGTGCCGTTACAGGCGTTCCCGTTCCAGATGACCGCGGACAATTTGATGCGGCATGGCGGACGACCCTAACGTGCCGTTCTGGCAGATGCTCAAGGAAGGCAGCGACGCCTTTGCGGTCGCGGGCGTGCCGCCGAAGGTCGCGGTCTGCAATCAGCGCTACGTCTTCAATGCGCCGTCGGACCAATATGCGGCGTGTCCGAACGTCATCGATCCGCTGGCCGGCCACCCGCGCTCGTGATCGTAAGATTTTCCGCGCTTCATTTTGCGCCGATGAGCTGAAAGACTTTCAAGCTCGCCTGCTTGCCCTTGACCAGATGCTCGCCGCGCTCCACGAATTTCAGGTTCGCGGGCGCTGCCGCGAAGACTTCGCCGCTGACCAGCGCGATCGCTTCGGCGTCCGGATCGATCAGCTTGCCGAGGCTCTCAAGCCGCTGCGACGCGTTCACCACATCGCCGACGATCGTATAATTGATCCGATGCGGCGTACCGATATCGCCGACGACGACCGGGCCCATGTGAATGCCCATGCGGATATGCACCGGCTTTTGTCCGGCGGCGATGCGTTTCTTATTGTCGGCGGCGATCGCCTGCTGGATCGCGACGGCGGCGCGGCAGGCCGCGGCGGCGGGGTTCTCGATCTGGCCGGGCGCGCCCCAGAACGCCATGACGGCATCGCCGATGAACTTATCGATGGTGCCGCCTTCGTGCTCGATGCAGGCGGAGACCAGCGACAGGTGTTCGTTGATGAAATGGGCGACCTCGGCGGCGGACAATGGTTCGCACATCGTGGTGAAGCCGGCGATGTCGGTGAACATGATGGCGAGCACGCGTTCTTCCGTGCCGGCGCCGACGCGGCCATCCTTCACGAGCTTCATGACCAGCGTCCGGGGCACGTAGCGGCCGAACGCCCGCAGTCCGTCGAGCATCGTGTTGAACGAGTGCGCCAGACTGTCGATCTCGCGGAAATAGCTGCCGGCGAGCGGCTGGACGTCCTCGAAGTCCAGGTTGCCGATCGCGGTGGTGCCGTTGGCGGCGCGGCGGATCGGCCGTGAAATCGCACCGGCCATCAGGGCCGCGACAATCAGCGAGAGACCGAGCAGTCCCACAGCGATAAGCGTCGCATAATAAAACAGCCGGATCGGGCCATCGACCGCGCGCTTGAGAAAATAGGTGCCGACCGTGATCGGCAATTCATTGTAGCCCTGAATTTCGCGCGCGAAGATCAGAAAGTGTTCGTCGCCCACCGTGGCCTCGCGCGCCAGGACGCCGGGCGGCGCCGCCAATCCGATGTCGCGCACGGGCGGCAGCTCGTCGAGCTTTTCCAGGACCGGGTCGCCGAAATGCTGCAGCAGCGGAAACGACTCGGTTTCGGATTGCCGTGCGCTGCCTTCGGTGATCAGCGGATGCGCCAGTACGCGGTCACGCCCATAGAGCATGAACACCAGCGATCGCGGCGGTTCGCTCAAATCCTTGGCGAGCGCCGACAGAGCCCGTGTGGTGATGCCGAGTGCGGCAAATCCCATATAGGTGTCGCCGTTCCAGATCGGGACGAAGTAATTCAGGAACGTCTCCTGCCAGGAGACGCGATACACCGGCGTGCCCCAATAGGGGCGCTTGTGGGTGCGTATTTGTTCGGCATAGGCGGCGAACTGCTGGTCCACCGCCACATCGAATTCTTCGACGGTGAATTGCGTGGTGATGGCGCCGCGCAGCAAGTGCAAGCCCTTGCCTTGCGGATCGCACACGATCAGGCCGTAGACCTGCGGCGCCGCCGCCAGCGTGCCGGTCAGAAAGCCGGCCAGCGCCGGCTCGCCGAACCTGAAACGTCCGTTGGCGAGCGCCGCGCCGATGAAATCGCCCTGGTTGACTGCGGCATCGAGGTGTTCGCGCAGTGCGCGCTCCTCGGCGGCGAGATCGCGGGTGATGAGGCGAGAGGTATATTCGCGGACGATGCGGCGGTCGACGATCCAATTGATGATCAGAACCGAGCCGACCGAAAGCAGCACGAGCACGCCGATGCTCACGACGAGCGTCGGCAATAACCGGTAGGTGCGCCTGGGCTTTGGCAAATGACGGCAATCGCGGCTGTTTGGGCGCGCCATGGTTGCGCAGGTCGCTGCCGAAGTCTACTGCCGATCAGCGAGCCGCCGGCATGTAAGCAGCACCGTTTGCCAATATGTTGAAGAAATCACGACAGCCGGATTTGATCGCGACCGTTTCCCGCGCGCACTTTAACGTCCGCCCGGAAAGCTTCAAATATCCGGAAATACTTCAAATAAATGACGGCGTCCGGCCTGCGGCGACGCTTCGGCCCGCGGCTGCGTCTGGATTTCCTTGCAACAAATAATTCGCGTTCCCCGCCGGCGGCGCTTTTGCGTCACCGCTCAAGACTGTGGCAAGTCGATAATCCGATGGTCCGCAACTATGGATTGGTTTTGTGTGAAAAACGTGATTTTGCCGCACCGGGCCGCGCTAACCAGGTTTGTCTGACGGCATTTGCGGAAAATTGCCTTTTGGCAAAGATAGAGACATCATCGGCCCACCGAAGAGCCCGAAGGCTCTTCATCTGCGACAACACGGAGGAAACGCGGATATGAAAAAGCACACCGTCACCTTATGCGCCGGCTTGACGGCAGCCTGCGCTCTGCTGGGATCACAAGCCTGGGCGGAAGGTGGCAAACGCGTCGCGTTCCTCGACGGCCCGGTCGCGGACAAATATATCGGCGGCATGACCCGCAGCTTCACCGACACGGCCAAGGCCGCGGGCCTCGATGTGTCCGTCGTGCAGAGCCCGTTCGATCCGGCCTTGCAGGCGCAGCAGCTCGATGACGCCGTCGCCAAGAAAGTCGACGCCATTGTCATCATGGTGATGAGCCAGAAGGCGCTGGTGCCGGCGCTGACGCGCGCCAAGGAAGCGCACATCCCGGTCATTCTCATCAACACCATCATTTCGCAGGACGATCTCTACACCGCGTTCGTCGGTGAAGAGAGCGAGGCCCTGGGCGGAATTGCCGGCAAGGCGATGGCCGAAGGGCTTGCCAAATCGGGCCGTACGGCCGCGAAGGTCGCCGTGGTGGCCGGCAGCATGGAAGAAGGTGTGGCGCCGCCGCGCGTCGCCGGCTTCAAGAAGGAGCTCGAAGTCGCATCCGGGCTTTAAGGTCGTTGCGATCGAGGAAACCCACTGGGCACCGCCGGAAGCCGAACGGGCCGCCGGCCAGTTGCTGGCGCGCTTCTCCGGCCAGGGCGGCCTCGACGGCATCTACGGCATGAACGATCCGCTCGCCAACGGCGTGGTTCAGGGTGCGCAGTCGGCCGGCGTCAAGCTCGGTACCGATAAGGGTGAACTCGTGGTGGTCGGCGGAAATTGCCTGGCCATGGGCATCCAGGACATCGAGCAGGGCACCATGTATGCGACCATCTACTGGACGCCGATCAACATGGGCCGCGACGCCGCCAACACGGTGAAGAAGATCCTCGACGGCCAGCCCGTGCCCAAGAAGCAGTCGGGTCCGCTCGAAATCATCACCAAGGCCAATGTCGACAAGCACAAGAGCCAGTGCGTTTTCTGATCTTGGCAGCCACCGTCGTAAACTTGGCGATGAAGTCGCCACAACACCCACACGCGTCGTGGCCGGGCTTGTCCCGGCCACCCCGATACGCCGAGCAAGGTCTATCGGGATGCGGGGCACAAGGCCGGGCATGACGCTGGAGGGCGTGGCGACGTAAGCGACGTGGATATGATGGCGAAATCACAAAGCGGCGCATCGATCGGTGCGCCGTTTTTTGTTTGGTCGGCCGTTACTTTGCCGGCGTCGATTGACCGGCGCTGCCAGCCGGACCGGCCGCAGGCTCATCGCGGCGGAGCAACAAATCCGCCCAGAAACGCCGCATGGCAAACAAGCGCGGATCGAGATCGATGGCGTCGGTCACGGCCACCAGGAACAACACGGCGCCGGTGACGATGTCGTGGACGGCCGGTGGCGTATCGACCGCGTTCAAGCCGGCATTCAAGAGACAAAGCACCAGCACGCCGCCGATGATGCCGACCGGCGTTCCCTTGCCGCCGCTCAACGACACGCCGCCGATGATCGCCGCCGCGATCGCCGGGACCAGGGCATCGGTGAGCGCCACGCCGGACGCGGCCGCGAGGCTATAGCTCAGCAGCGCGCCGCCGAGCGCGGCGAGCATGCCCGAAATGGCGAAGACGCCCAGAATGACGGCGGTGGTGCGCACGCCGGCCACCATGGCGGCGCGGCGATCGCTGCCGGTTGCGTAAATGTCGCGGCCGACGCGGGTGCGGGCCATGACGAAGGCGGCAATCAGAAACGCCGCGAACGTGACGATGCTGCGGAACGACAGCACGCCGAGAATTGGTTGATTGACCGCCAGCGCCACGTCCATGCGCGGATAGCTGATCGAGACGTTGCCGGTGACCACATAGGCGAGGCCGCCGAGCGTCAACAAACCGCCGAGCGTGACGCCGATCGAGCCGAGCCGCAACGTCGTCATGACGGTGCCTTGAAACAGCCCCCAGAACAAGCCGAACAAAACCGCCAGCAACACGCCGACCGCCGGATGCTCGCCGCCGGTGATGACCGCGATGCAGCCCGCGAAGCTGATCATGCCGCCGACCGACAAGTCGATCTCGCGCAGGATCATCGTCAGCCCGAGGCCGAGCGCGACCGGGCCAACGGTGGCGAATTGCTGCAACACGCTGAACGCGGTCGAGCGGGTGAGGAAAATGCCGCGGCCGCCGTCCAGCAGCCACAGCACGACGCCGATGACGACCAGCAGCAAATAAGGACGGAGCGTGCGGTTGGCGAGGAGCTTGCGCATCTTGATCAGTTCGAATCCGCGAGCGTCTGCAGCATGATCACGACCAGCACGATGATGCCGATGGCGAGATATTGAATTTGCGTGGAGAAGCCGTGCAACAGCAACAGCACCTGGCAGACCGCGATGATGAAGGCGCCGATCACGCTGCGCAGCGCCGAGCCTTCGCCGCCGGAAATCGCGGTGCCGCCGACCAGCACGCCGCTGATCGCGCTGTAGTCGTAGCCGATGCCGAGTTCCAGATCGCCGCGCGGAATAGCGCGCCGCCATCAGGATGCCGGCGACGGCGGTGCAGATGCCGGCGGCCATGTAGGCGCCGAGCACCGTGCGGGCCGGCTCGAGGCCCGCGGCCAGCGCCGCCCGCCAGTTGCTGCCGACCATGTAGAGATGGCGGCCGAAACGCGTGAAGGACAACACCACCTGGGCGAGGATCGCCGTCACCACCAAGGCCGCGACCGGCATCGGGATGCCGAACACACGGCCCTTGAGAATGGCGGCGGTGTCGTCCTGCGGATAGATGCCGTGGCCTTGCGTGATCAGTGTCGCGCAGCCGGTGATCAGCGCCAGTGCCGCCATGCTGACGATGATCGGATTGGCGCGGAAATAGCCGATGACGGCGCCCTGCAAGCCGGTGATCGCAGCGCCGAAGGCGAGCGCGACAACGATCGCCGGAATGAGGCCGAGCGGCAGGGCCGCGATGAACACGATGCCGCTCGTCGACAACGTGACGCCCAGCGAAAACGACATGATGTTGCCGCTGAGCGTGATGAACGTCATGCCGACGGCGACGCAGCCGATGAACGACGTGGTGTTCAGCAGCGAGAACAGACTGACGGTGGTGAAGAAGCCCGGCGTGGTCAGCGCCGCGACCACCAAGCCCAAGATCGCCAAGCCGCGGATCAGGAGCAGAACGCGCGCGTGCGTGGAATGCGGCACCAGGTTGCGCCACGATTGCTCGGAGCCGGCGGCCTTTTGGGTTCCCACCGCAGTCATGGCGTTCCTCCGGCCGGGTGCGTGATGTCGGCAACGATCCGGTGCATCGAAATTTCTTTGCGCCGGTATTCGGCGACGCGACGACCGCGATAGAGGGTGACCACGACGTCGCCGATGCCGACGATTTCTTCAAGATCGCTGGACGCCAGCACCAGCGCATAGCCCTGGTCGCAGAAGCTGCGCATCAGCCGGTAGATTTCCGCGCGCGCGCCGACGTCGATGCCGCGGGTCGGTTCGTTCATCAGCAAAACGCCGTCCTTGGCGCGCTCCAGGCTGCGGCCGAACGCGAGCTTTTGTTGATTGCCGCCGCTCAAATCCTCGACGCGCGAACGCAACCGGCGCCGGTCGACGCCGACCTGCCGAGAGAGTCGTTCCGCCACGGCCCGCAGCGCGCCGGTGCGCAGAAAGCCGAAAACAGAATAATCGCGCAGCC
The DNA here is from genome assembly GCA_963737755.1 of uncultured Alphaproteobacteria bacterium. Classification (GTDB taxonomy): domain Bacteria; phylum Pseudomonadota; class Alphaproteobacteria; order Rhizobiales; family Xanthobacteraceae; genus BOG-931. Next base: position 264,114 of record CAVTTZ010000001.1, read on the forward strand.
GGGTCGCGATCAGATTCTGCAGCACGTTGAGGCGGCGGAAGATGCCTTCGGCCGCGCGATCGCCGGACACGAACATGATGCCGCTTTTGGCCGCGCGCGCCGACGATCCGAGCTTGAGCGGTTTTTGGTTGATGGTGACGCGTCCGCTGGCGTCGTGCACCAGACCGGCCAGCGCGCTGACAATTTCGGCGGCGCCCGATCCGACCTGTCCGGCGATGCACAAAATTTCACCGCGGCGGACCGTCATCGAGAACTGCTGCACGATATCGGGCAGCGTCAGGTTTTCCACGACCAAAGCCGGCGTTCCCAGAATTTGATGCTCTTCCGGATACATTTCGCTGGTCGGCCGTCCCAGCATCAGCTCGATCAGCGCACTTTGGCTCAGACCGGCGAGCGGCTGCGTCGCAATCAACTCGCCATTGCGCAACACCGTGACGCGATCGCAGATGGTGTAGACCTCGGCAAGCCGATGCGTGATGTAAAGAACCGAACGTCCTTCACGCTTGACCGCCAACAGCGCGGCGAAGATGCGCTCGATTTCCACGTCGGTCAGCGTCGCGGTCGGCTCGTCGAGAATGAGAACGCGCGCGTCGCGGCACAGCAATCGCGCGATTTCGACGAGCTGACGCTCGCCCATGCTGAGCGACCCAACCGGCGCATCGAGCGAAATATGGCTGGCGCCGAGCAGCGTCAGCGCATCCGCCGCGCGTTGCCGCAAATCCTTTTGTTTGTGCAGGAAAGGCACCCGCACCGAGCCGAGCCAAATATTGTCCTCGACCGACAGATCGGGACACAGACTGAGTTCCTGCGAGACGATGGCGATGCCGTGTTCCTGCGCCTGACGCGGCGTTGCGATCGATGCAGCCTGGCCGTCGACCAGAACCTCGCCCGCATCCGGCCGGTAAACGCCGGTCAGAATCTTGACCAAGGTGCTCTTGCCGGCGCCGTTCTCGCCGCAAATGCCGCGAATTTCCCCGGCGTTGACTTCGAGCGAGACGTTCTTGAGCGCGGCGATCGGGCCGAAAGTCTTTGAGATATTGCGCACGCCGACGATCGGCGCGGCGGCGCCGCCGGTGACTTCGCGTGTAGGAACGAGCTGATCCGTCATCGCACTCTAACAGGTCTCGCAGGCGATCCCGAGAGTTTGCTCTCGCTGTCCAATCAAACCTGGCCGAAACCGCGCTTCCATGCCCCCATCTCGCGTTCGCTAGCAGATACGTTTGTTATCTTACCTTCGATGATAGAGGATTTATCTGGAAACGCAATTGATGCGCCTTGCCGCAGCCGCGAACCGCGGTAAGCGGCTGTACATCGCCGATCACGCAACTGTTTGTCGTCTGCGCGATAGGCGGGCTGCTTATTTTCGCGGCGTTAGGTGAGACGCGTATCGCCGCGCGACGTGTCGCCGGTCTACGGCGTGTATCAGCGTGTTGTGCTGTTGGGGCTTCCCGTGGCCCGTGAACGTCATCTATAGGTAGAGCCAAACAAGATCGGGGCAGCCCTTGCCCTGTGGTAGGTTGGGAACACACAGCAAGAGAGTGGAAGCGTGACCGCAACATTGCAAGAACAGCTCGAAGATTTGGTAATTGCCAACCGCATCCTGGCGCACGAAGGCGTGGTCGACGGTTTCGGCCATATCAGCATGCGGCATCCGGAGCGTCCGGACCGGTTTTTCATGTCGCGCTCGCGCAGCCCGGAACTTGTCGTGCTCGACGACATCATGGAATTCGATCTCGATTGCAATCCGATCGATCAGCGCGGCCGCGTCATGTACGGCGAACGCCCGATCCATGGCGCGATCTTTCAGCGCCGGCCGGAGATCGGCTCGGTCGTGCACAATCACGCGCATGAGGTGATCCCTTATTCGGTCAGCAAAGTGCCGATGCGCCAGATCATCCATACCGCCGGCGGCATGGGCCACAAGGTTCCGGTCTGGGATATTCGCGACGATTTCGGCGATACCGACTTGCTGGTGCGCAATCTCGAGCAAGGCAAGAGCCTCGCGAAATTGCTGGGCAACAACGCCGCCGCGCTGATGCGCGGTCACGGCTGCGTCGTCGCCGGACAGACGGTGCGCGACGCCGTGCGCATTGCGGTTTATCTGATGATCAACGCCCGCCTGCAAACCGAGGCCATGCGCTTTGGCGATGTGACGTTCCTGTCCGAGAAGGAGATCGTCGCGACCGCCGAGATGGCGGCATCGCCGCTCGCGTCCAATCGGATATGGGAATATTGGGTGCGGCGCAGCGGTTATCACGCCGACGGCCCGGTGAAATCGGACTCGTAAATCGCCGCGGCCAAACAACTCGCACGGGCGGTATAGCCGATGGCTTCAGTCGATGGCGCTGAGACCGACAGTTCGTTGAACGGGCGCGTGGCCATCGTTACCGGCGCGGGCAGGGGGCTTGGCCACGCGATGGCCCTTGGCCTTGCCCGGGCCGGCGTGCGGGTCGTTGCGACCGCCGCGCGCGAGCGCGATGAGATCGAGCGCATTGCGCGGGATGCCGATCCCGGCGGCCGCGGCGGCGCCATTCATCCGATGCTGGCGGATGTGACCCGCGAGGAAGATTGCGCCCGAACCGTCGCCGAGACGCTGCAGCGCTTCGGCCGGCTGGATATTTTGGTCAACAATGCCGGTCGCGGCATGAAATACGTCAGCGAGGATTTTCTGACCCAGCCGACACGATTCTGGGAGACGCCGGCGGCGGCGTGGCGGTTGGTGATCGAGACCAATGTGGTCGGCCCGTTTCTGATGGCGCGCGCCGCGGTACCCGCCATGCTCGAGCGCGGCTGGGGCCGCGTCGTCAACATTTCCATGAACGCGGAGACCATGCGGCGCCGTGGCTTTTCGCCTTACGGGCCATCGAAGGCGGCGCTGGAATCCTCGACCGCGATCTGGGCGCAAGACCTCGCCGGCACCGGCGTTACGGTCAACGCGCTGCTGCCCGGCGGCGCGACGCTGACGGGGATGATTCCGGAGAGCTTTCCGGATCACCTGCGCGCAACGTTGCTGGATCCGGCCGTCATGGTGCCGCCGCTGCTCTGGATCGCCAGCACCAAATCCGATGCGGTGACGGGCCGGCGTTTTATCGCCACCCAATGGCGCGCGGATCATCCGGAAGGCGACGCTGCCGGCTGGTGATTGTGCCTGCAATCGCGCGCTCAGGCGTAATAGCGCGCGCGGTCGTTCTTGAACCATTGCACGAGAAACGAAACCAGAAGCCGCACCTTCTGTGGAATGTGCGGCGATCGCGCATAGAGCGCGGTGACCGGGCGTCTGATTTCGTATTGCGGCAGAATGCGCACCAGCGCGCCGGACGCGAGATCGGCCGCGATATACTCTTCCGGCAGCAGCGCAATCCCCAAGCCCGCCACGGCGGCCTTGCGCAACGCCAAAGCGCTGTTGGAATCGAACGAGCCATCGACCCGGATCGACGCGCCGCGCTGGCCGACGAAGGTCCAGACACGGTCGTGCTCGTCCGAGCCGAGATGGGCCAGGCAGGAATGGTTCGGCAATTCGGCAACGCTCGCGGGCGTGCCGTTGCGCGCCAGAAAATCCGGGCTCGCGCACAGCATCGACTTCAACGTGGTGATGCGCCGGGCCAGCACGGTTGAATTGCGAATGTCGGCGATGCGGATGGCGAGATCAAAACCCTCTTCGACAAAGTCCCCCGGCCTGAAACTGAAATCGCCGAGCGAGAGCGAGACGCGGACCTGCGGATGCATCTTGGAAAACGCGATCATCGCGTCGGACAGGCAGGTGGCGCCAAACGATTTCGGCGCCAGGACGCGAATGCCGCCGAGCGGTGTCTGTGCGCCGCGGGCGATTTCGCGCTCCGCGGACTCCATATCATCCAGCACCTGTTTGCAGCGGCTGAGATAAGCGCGGCCCTCGGCGGTGAGGCTGACGCTGCGGGTGGAGCGGTTGAGCAGGCGCACGCCGAGGCGCGCTTCCAGTTCGATGATGCGGCGCGACAGCAGCGCGCGCGACAGCCCGAGTTGCCGCGCCGCCTTGGTGTAGCTGCCGGCGTGCGCGACGCGGACGAAACTCTCGATGGTTTGGAAGCGGTCGACGGCCATTGTCAACTCAGGTGCAACAGACTTGTGCAGCATTAGTGTCTTATTGCGCCGTGATGTCAAATCTATGCTGTCAACAAGACGACCTGCGCAGGCAGGCCATTGGAAGCACACGGGAGGAGCGCGCGCGTGACCGGCGCTTTACATGCCATCAGAACCGACGTCGTCGGCAGCCTGCTGCGGCCAGCCGCGTGGGTGCAGGCGCGCACGCGCTTCGATGCCGGCGAAATCAATGCAGCCGCGCTGCACGACATCGAGCTCACCTGCATTCGCCAATTGCTGGCGTTGCAGGAATCCATCGGCCTCGATGTCGTCACCGACGGCGAGATCGGCCGTCTGAATTTCCAGGACAGTTTCGGGCTGGCGGTCAGCGGTTTCGACACCGCGGGCGAGACGCTGGCATCGCACAAGCAGCGTTCCGCAGGCGGCGACGCGCTACGCCGATGGGACATTCCCGATATGGCGCAAACCGGCACGGCGGTTTCGCATCGGCGTCCGACGGTGGCGCGCCTGCAACTGACCAACAACGTGGCGCTCACCGAGTATAAACGCGCCAGCGCGATTACCAAAAAACCCGTGAAGGTCAGTTTGATCGGACCGGACCGGATCCTGCAGCGCTTCGACCATCAGGGTTCGAAGGCGGTCTATGCCGACATGGACGCGTTCTGCGCCGACGTTGTCGCGCTCGAGCGGCGCATGGTCTCTGAAGTGATCGAGGCCGGTTGCCGCTACGTGCACATCGATGCGCCGGGATTTACCGCTTACGCCGATCCACCGTCGCTCGCAGCGATGCGGGCGCGCGGTGAAGATCCGGAAGCGAATTTCGTCCGCGCCATCGCGGCCGAGGCCGCCGTGGTCGACGGCTTCGACGGCGTCACCTTCGGCATCCATTTGTGCCGCGGCAATCAGCGCAGCATGTGGCATCGCGAGGGAACCTACGATGCCGTCGCCGAGCGGCTGTTCAACGAGTTGCCGCACGATCGTTTTTTGCTCGAATACAATTCGCCGCGCGCCGGCGGCTTCGAGCCGTTGCGCTATGTGCCGAAGGGCAAGATCGTGGTTCTCGGCCTGATCAGCACCAAGGTGCCGGAACTGGAATCGGTCGACGTTCTGAAGCGGCGCATTGACGAGGCCGCGAAATTTGTTCCACTTGAACAACTGGCGCTCAGCCCGCAATGTGGATTCGCTTCGGACGTATCCGGCAATCTGGTGAGCGAGGACGACCAGAAGCGCAAACTCGAGCGTGTGGTCGAAACCGCGCATCAAGTTTGGGGTCACGCATAAATAAAATCGCAGGGAGGTAATCACATGCCCGCGTCTCAAGCAGAAGATAATCGCCGGCAGCTCAATCCGCTGTTCAACGACAACAAGCTCAAGCTTGGTCTGTTCGGCGTCAATGTGAGCAACGGCTGCGCCATCACCACCGCCGAAGACCGGCACCAGGTGTCGTGGCCGACCAACCTGGCGATCGCGCAGACCGCCGACAAATTCGGCTACGAGGCTTTGGTCCCGGTCGCGCGCTGGCGCGGTTTCGGCGGCGAAAGCAACTTCAACGGCACCAATTTCGAAACCTACACCTGGGCGGCCGGCCTCGGCCAGGCGACCAAAGACATCTGCGTGCTGACGACCTCGCACGTTCCCACGATCCATCCGATCGTGGCCGCCAAACAGGCGACGACGGTCGATCACATCACCAACGGGCGGTTCGCGCTTAACATCGTCTGCGGCTGGTTCACGCCCGAACTGGAAATGTTCGGCGTGCCGCAGATGGAGCACGACACCCGCTACGATCACGCGGCCGAATGGGTCGAGGTGATGAAGCTTCTCTGGTCGCGCGATGAAGACTTCGACTACGAAGGCAAGTTCATCAAGGTGAATAAGGGCTTCGCGATGCCGAAGCCGATCCAGAAGCCATTCCCGGCGCTGATGAATGCGGGCGGCTCGGAGAAGGGCCGGCATTTCGCGGCCAAACACTGCGATATCGCTTTCGTCGTGCTCACCTCGCACAATCTCGAGGAAGGCCGCGCGCAGATCGAGGCGTTCCGCCGGCTGGCGCGCGAGGAATACGGCCGCGAGATTCAGATCTGGGGCAACGGCTACGTCGTGCACGGCGACACCCAGAAGGAAGCCGACGCCGAGCTCAACCGCTATGTCATGGAAAAGGGCGACGAGCAGGCGGTCGAGAAGCTCATGCAGGTCGTGGGCCTGCAGTCGCACGTGTTTCCGACCCACGTGCTCGACTGGTTCCGTTTTCACCTCAAGGCCGGATGGGGCGGCTATCCGCTGGTCGGTCCGCCCGATCGCATTGTCGGCGAACTCAGCAAGCTCAGCGACATCGGCTTCGACGGCATTCTGCTGAGCTGGGTGGATTATCTCGCCGGACTCGAGCGCTTCAACAAAGACGTCATGCCGCTGATCGAGCAAGCCGGGCTGCGTCAGCGGGTGCGCACGTCAGCGGCCGCGTAAGCGGCGCCGGGCGGAGTCGAAAGGCGTCGAAAAACGGAGCTGCTGCAGACGCTGCTCCGTCACCCTGAGGCGCGAGCAAAGCGAGCCTCGAAGGGCGACGGCCCGGGCCGCTTATCCTTCGAGGGCCGCTTCGCGGCCACCTCAGGATGACGGAACAGATAGCTCAGTTTCTCCGCTCATTCCCGCGCAAGCGGGAATCCAGGTGGGCTTGCTGTGAGTGCGTGGAGAGAAGCTGGGTCCCCGCCTTCGCGAGGACGAGCGGGAATAGGCTTAAAAAAGTTGCGTCTCCGCTTCCTTCGTCACGCAAGTTTTTCCAAATACTGCTCCGCCTCGTCCCAATCGTTGGCGCCCGCGGTGAGGCCGACATAGCCGTCGGGCCGCACGATGTGCAGGTTTTTGTCCGGCGACGGCCGGGCCTGGCTTTCCACAAGCTTCGGAAATTTGCCGGCAAGCGCGGCGGCCTTCTGCGGATCAGGTGCATACACGATGAATTGCGGCGAACGCCCGGCTCCCGGCGGCGCACCCGCGTCGTGCTGTGGATTCCAGCGCGCGCCCGCATGCGGGCCTAGAGGACAGCGGGCTCTTCGCATAGGCGATGTCGATCTCGCTCATGGTCGCAACCATTTCGTTGCGCACCGCATGGAAGCCGAGCAGAAAACGCGCCGCGACATTGCGCGCCGCCTGCGCGGCCGGATTGGTCAGGGTCGCCACGTCGGTGAGCGCGGTGGCGTTGCGCAAGACCATTTCGCCGACCGCATTGCGCTCCGGGCTGTAACTGTCGAGCAAGCTTTCGCGCGCATTGCCGTGCACCACCATTGCGAGCTTCCATGCAAGATTGAAGGCGTCCTGCATGCCGGTGTTCATGCCCTGTCCGCCGGCGGGGCTGTGAATGTGCGCCGCGTCGCCGGCGAGAAAGATGCGGCCGTGGCGATACTCCGAGACCTTGCGCTCGTTGATGTGGAAGTTCGTCAGCCAAACCGGATCGGACGCGACGAAGCCGCCGCCGGCGCGTTGATCGATCTGGCTCTGGACGTCGGCGATGGTGGGATCGGGGCGCGGCTTGGCCTTGTCCGCCGCCCCGCGCGAGGCGATCACCCTGGCGCGCTGCCCGGGGAGCGGGAAGATCACGAAGGGGCCGTCGCGATGAAAGTAGATCGAGATTTCGTCGCCGGGCGGCGCATGTCGCCGCTGAGCCGGACGTCGGCGATCAGCCATTCGTCGTTCTGGGTCGATCCCGGGAACTCAACATCGAGGCCATGCCGAACCGCGCTGTGCGCGCCGTCGCAGCCGATCAGCCAGGGCGTCGTCACGGTCTCGCGCCGGCCGTCCTTGTGGCGTGAGGACCGCTTCGACGGCATTTTGCGACTGGTGAGAAACTGACCAGTTCGGTCTCGCGCTCGACCGTGACGCCGAGCGTTTGGAGGTGCGCGATGAGCAGGCGTTCGGTATCGCGTTGCGGGATCATCAGCGCGTAATTGTAGGCACTGGCGATATCGTCGAAACGCGGCCGGCCGAGCGCGGTCTGGCCGGAGCGCAGCGACGCCGCGTGCGCTTTCAAACCCGCGCCCAGAAACGCTTGCGTGCAGCCGGCGCGATCGAAAAGCTCGAGCGTCCGGCTCCACACCACCAGCGCCCGCGAGGTGTCGGTCGGTTGCGGCCGAAGTTCGATCAGGCGGACATCGACGCCGAAACGCGATAGCTCGATAGCCATAGTGAGGCCGACCGGTCCTGCGCCAACGATCAAAACGGGGGGCATGAGGCTTCCTCTGTTGCCGTCTCAAAATCCGCCGGCGAAGGATTTCGAACGGTCGACGGCGATCCGGAATGCTCCGACGTCGGCGGCGTTGACGTTGAACGCAGCCTGATGGACCGCAAAACAACAGACAAGACGACGACGCGAAGGGCAGGGCTGCGTAGCGTGCGCAGTCCCGCGCTTCGTCGCAGAACTCTCACAGGTGTAGTTTCGTTCCTGTCATCTCAATGTCGTCTTGGCTGCGCTTCCGCCCCCGCACTGGACGCGACGGCGAAAGGCCCTGTCCGGAGCGGACGTGAGACAACGCAAGCCTTTGGTACGCTCCGATACAACTGAGAGGAGACGCGTCCTGAGAATGGACTATTTCAGGACACAGTCGCCCAGGCCGTCGGGACCAAATGCTTCTTCCGCCGTGATCTTGCGGACCGGCTTGTAATAGTCCCACGGATATTTCGACTCGTCGGGCTTTTTCACTTCGTAGACCGTGAGGTCATACGCGACGCGTCCGCTTTGCCGGATCATCGCGGATTTTCCGAAATAATCGACCGGCCCCGCCTTCATTTGTTTGCTGACCGCTTCGGCGTCATCGGCTTTGGCCGCGTCGATCGCCTTGAGATAGTTGGTGACGGCGACATAGGTGTTTGCCTGCGACTTGGTCGGCATCTTGTGCATGCGCTCGAAGAAACGCTTCGACCAGGTGCGGGCCGGATCGCTTTCGTCCCAGTAGAAGCCGTCGGTGATGTAAAGCCCATGCGCCGAAGCGAGCCCGATGGCGTGCACCTCGGTCAGAAACATCAGAAAGACCACGATCTTGCGGTCGTTCTGGGTGATGCCGAACTCGGCGGCCTGCTTGACGGCATTGACGGTGTCGCCGCCGACCGTGGAGAGACCAAAGATCGTCGCCGGCGATGAGCCTGCCGCGAGCAGATAGGATGAGTAATCCGGCGTGCCGAGCGGGAATTTCGCATTGCCGACGACCGTGCCGCCGGCGGCGACGACTGCGGCCGAGGCGGCGCGTTCCATCGCGGCGCCGAAGGCGTAGTCCGGCGTCAGAAAGAACCATTGCTTGCCGCCGGCCGCCACCACGGCGCGGCCGGTGCCGACCGACAGCGCGCGCGAGTCGTCCATCCAGTGAACCGTGTAGGGCGAGCAGGCTTTGCCGGTCAGATCGGCGGAGGCGGCTCCGGTGATCAGCAAGATTTTTTTCTTTTCATGGGCGACGCTCTGCACCGCGAGCGCCACCGAGGTCAGCGGCAGGTCGGCGATGGCGTCGACGCCTTCGGTGTCGAACCAGCGGCGCGCGATCGACGAGGCCACGTCGGGCTTGTTCAGCATGTCGGCGGAGACGATTTCGATCGGCTTGCCCAAAGCCTTGCCGCCGTAGTCGTCCGCCGCCATTTGCGCGGCCAGCACCGATCCGGGGCCGCCGAGATCGGAATAGGCGCCGCTCTGATCGCCGAGGACGCCGATCTTGATCGTGTGCTCACCGGCGTCTGCCGGGGCGGCCAAGAAGGTGGCCGCTAAAAGCATTGCTGCCGTAGCGACGAGACATCGCTTCATCGTTTCCTCCCAATGGTGCTGACGACTTTTTCGTTTTTGTCGTTTCGCGGGCCCTAAGAGCCCCGCGATGAATTGATAATGTCAGCGTGAAGCTGGATCAAGCGCATAACATCCTGATGGGTCGGCCGGCGGCCAAAGCCGCATTCGGCGGCGATGCCGAATGCGGGAAGGTATTTTTCGGCCGCCGCAATCCGCCGGCGTGCCCCGTCGACGCCGTCCGTATAATGAACGAGGCCGAGATAGACTTCGCCGATGCGTTTGCGGTCGAGCTGCGCCAGCGGCTTGAAGTAGGCATCGTCGGTGCGCTCCCGCGGCACCGGCATGTGGACATAATCGATACGACGGTCGAGTTTTGCTGCGACGTCGTTGCTGATGGTGACGCAGGCACTCAGGTCGCGCGGCTCGAGCGCGTGCTTGTGGTCTTGGCTGCCGTAGCAAAGATGGTAGCCGAGCTCGACGTCCGGCGCGACCGCCTGTCCGAGTTCGACCAGCGAGCGCAGGAAGTCGTTCTTCGGATCGGCAAAGAATTGCTTGATGTATTTGTTTTCCGGATCTTCCCAGGTCAGCACCGCGTGCACCACATCCCAGGTGATCGCCAGTTCTTTGTGCGGGATGTGCTGCTGGATGTCCGCAAGCTCGGCAAGGAGCGCCGTCCTATAGGCCTTTTCGGCGGCTGCCTTGGTGGATGCCTCGATCATCGGCATGACGTCGCTCGGCGTCGGCAGATTGACCTGAAGGCGCCAGGACGCCGGAATCTTCCCGGCCTTTTTCATTTCGCGAAACAGGCCGTAGGAGCTCAAGGCGTGGCGCGCATAGCCGAGATCGTCGAAGACGATGTCGCTCGCGGTCTTGCCGGGCCGCAGCTCGAGCGGAATTTGATAGCAGGTGCGCCGGGTCAAGCCCTCGGCCGGAAACGCACCGAACTGCAGCGCCGGCGACGCGGCGAGCGCCGCATATTGACCGATCACCCACATCTTGCGGTCGCCAAGCTCGCCGTCGGGCACGCGGCGCAAGCGCTCGCCGCCGATTTCGGCCAGCGTCGTAAACACGTCGACCTCGTGTTCGAGCGGAATGCTGCCGCAGAAAAACATATGAGCGGGATTTGCGTTCATGCCGTTTCCTCTCCTTCGCGTTTCGTTGCGAGCACATCGTTGAAGTCTCGATGGGCTTCAGTTTTTGGTCGCGTCCACGTTCTTGATGCCGGCTTTTGCGGAGCGCGTTTGGATGACTGTTTGCTAGCGGACGGCCACCGGAAAATGCAGAAAGCCACGGAAGCGGGCGCGGCCGCCGCGCACCGCCTCGCCGGCGCGTTCGATTGTCTGAAAGCGCGCCAACAGTTTTCCGATCGCGATCCGGGCTTCCATGCGCGCGAGCGACATGCCGGCGCAGGCGTGGATGCCGAGCCCGAAAGCCAGATGGCGGTTCGGCGAGCGCTGCGGATCGAGGCGCTCGGCATCAGGAAATTGCTCGGGATCGCGGTTGGCGGCGGCGATGCACAGATGCACATAGCCGCCGGCCGGAATGGCGATCCCGCCGAGTTCGGTGTCCCGGGTGGCGCGGCGGTTGCCGAGCTGATTGGGACTCTCCAGGCGCAGAAATTCTTCGATCGCAGTGTCGATGAGGTCCGGATGTGCCGTCAGCTCGGCTTTGGCGTCGGGATTGCGCAGCAGCAGATCGACACTGTTGCCGATCAGGTTGGTGGTGGTTTCATGCCCGGCATTGAGCAGGAAGATGCAGTTATGGATCAGCTCCAGTCCGGACAACCGCTCCGCTCCGTCACCGGCGTCGGCGGCAAATTCGCTGGCCCGGATGAGGATCGAGAGGATTTCCTTGCCGTCGGCGCTGACTTGCGTCTGCCGGTCGGCGATCAGCCTGGTCAGATAGGCCTTGAACTCGGCGACTGATTTGACGCCTTGCTCGAATTGCTCGGCGCTGAGCACCGGCTCGAGGGCGCCCAAGATCCGCAGCGACCAGTTCCGCAACGGGCCGCGCTCGTCCTGCGGAACGCCGAGCAGATCGCCGATGAGCTGCAGCGGAATGGCCGCGGCATAATCGTCGATCAGATCGATGGCGCCGGTGCGGGCGGCGTTGTCGAGCAGCCGGTCGACGAGTTCTTCGATGCGGGGCTCGATTGCCTTCAGTGCGCGCGGCGTGAAGACCGGCGCCAGCAATTTGCGCACGCGGGTGTGCACCGGCGGATCGTTGAAGACGAGACTTGTGGTGTGATGCTCGTACAGCAGGCTGTCGGCAAAATTCGGCCGGAAATCGATTGTCTTGTCCGAGCTCCACGTGGCGGTGTCGCGATAGACATGGGCGATGTCGTCGTAGCGGGTGAGGAAAAACGAGCCGTCGGGAAAGCGATGCACCGGCGCGTGGGCGCGCAGTGCCGCGTAGGTCGGGTAAGGATCATCCAGAAAAGCTTTGTCGAGGCGCGCGAGATTGAAATCGCGAATGATCGGCGGAAGCAGTTCCGGGGCAGACGCCGGCGTCGAGCGCATCGGTTCTCTCCTCCCATCAGGCATCGCGCGAGCGGCCGCAGGTTAGCCTTTTTCCAAATTTACCACTGAGAAAACGAATTCTGCAATGGGCAATTGGAGGCCGGGGACGGGCGGTGTTAAGAGGAACAGATTCCCGTCCCACGGCGCCCATGGCTAAAGCACAGCGCGGCATTCAATCGGTCGAGATCGGCCTTCTGGTCGCAAAGCGGCTCGCGGAAGCGCCCGGTCCGCTGCAGCTTAAGGAGCTCGCGGCACGCTGCGGCTTTTCGGCCAGCAAGACCCATCGTTATCTGGTGAGCCTGGTTCGCGCCGGCGTGGTCCGTCAGGTCGATGGCCGTTACGATCTCGGCCCGATCGCGCTGGAACTGGGGCTGGCGGCGCTGGCGCGCATCGATGTCGTGCGCACAGCCTCCGCTGCACTCGCCACCGTCCGAGACCGCACCGGCGAGACCACGTTCCTGGCGATCTGGGGCCATAACGGGCCGACCATCGTGCGCTGGGAGGAGAGCAGCCAGCCGGTGACCGTCAATGTGCGGGTCGGCTCGATCATGCCATTGCTGACGTCGGCGACGGGGCGCTTGTTCGCGGCTTTGCTGCCGGCCGAACAGACCAAGGCGATGCTCAACAAAGAGATTCAAAGCTTGAGCAAACGCAAGGGCGCGACCATCGCGCGCCGCGCGGTGAATGAATTTCAACGGCTACAAACAAAAATTCGCGCGACGGGACTGAGCCCGGCCGACGGCACCCAGCTTGCGAGCGTCAGCGCGTTGAGCGCGCCGATCTTCGATGTCGATGGACGGCTGGTCGCGGTTATCACCAGTCTTGGATCGCGCGGAGATTTTGATTGCTCGTTCGAGGGCACGCCGGCGAAGACTCTGCTGACGGTGACGCGCGAGATTTCGGCGGCGCTGGGTTACGCGCCGAAGTAATCTGGCACAAGACAGAACACTATCCGCCGTCATGGCCGGACTTGTTCCGGCCATCCACGTCTTTGCTCGCTCGCCGGCCGAAGTCGTGGATGCCCGCGACAAGCGCGGGCATGACGAGTTCACGAGGCGTCTTTACGCTCAGCGATCGAGCCACACCGTCATGCCGGGCTCGAGGCCGGTGGCTTCGCCCTGCGGGTCGAGGCGCAGGCGCAGGTGCTGCGGTCATGGTCGCCGACCGCCCGCTCGGCCTGCCAGGTCGCGAAGGATCCCGAGCGGCGTCAGCTCGGTGACGATCGCGGGCGCCGGCTTGCTGGCATTACCCCATTGGACATCGACCTTGAGCCCACCGTCAGACCGTGCAGCGCATCTTCGCGGGCGTTGAACGACAGCCATTGTTTGCCGGTCTCTTCGATCACCAGGACCGGCTGGCCGGGATGAATGTTCTCGCCGACCTCGGCGACGACGACGCTGACGATGCCGTCGGCGGGCGCGCGCAGGATGGTCTTGTCAAGCCGCCGCTGCAGCACGTCGAGCGCCGACGCCGCGGCCTTGACCTGCGCGTCGGCGATGGCGCGTTCTTCTTTGGTCGGGCCCGGCCACCGCGGCATCGTAATTCGCCTTGGCCTCGGCGACATCGGCGCGCGCCGATGCCGCATCGTTTTGCGCCTGGTCGAGCGCCTGCTGCGAGGCGTTGTCGCTGCGCGCCAGCGTATCGGTGCGGCTGAGTTGCTGCTCGGCATAGTCCAGCCGCGCTTTCGCTTTGGCGATCTCGGATTTCAGCGAGGCGACCTGTTCGGCGCGCACGCCCGAATAGACGTTGTTGCGGTCGGCGGTCGCGGAATCCAGCGCCGCGCGCGCCTGGCCGACCGAGGCGGTCAGTTCGATCGCCGACAGCTCGGCCACGACTTCGCCGGCGCGGACGTGATCGCCTTTGTGCACCTTGATCGCGGTGAGTAGGCCGCTGACCTCCGGCGCGATGCGGACTTCGGTCGCGCGCACCACGCCGACGATCGGCGGCGTCATCTCTGGGCGCAACACCCAATAGATGCCGGCAGCGCGGCCACGACGAGGATGAACACGATGATGCGGCTAGCCATGCGCTCTTCTCCGCTGCACCCAAGCGCCGACATCACCGCCAGTACGAAATAGACCACCACCAGCACCCACAGTCCGCGCCAGTCGCGCAACACTTCCCAGAGTGTGGCGCCCAGCTGATTGATGCGCACGATGCCGTCGATGGCGAAGTCCGATGGGAAGATGTGGCCCAGCGCGCTGACCGTCGTTGGGGATCGCCTCGCGCGGCCACGAGAAGCCGGTGAGGAAGAGCTGCGGCAGGCTGGTGCCGAGGAAAATCAGGGTCGGGGTCTCGGGATGCTTGAACCAGGCCCCGCGGCCTGTCCCATGAAGCTTGTCGCCAGCACGAACAGCGCGGCGAGCGCGAACAATTGCGGCGGATGGCCGAGCGTCGAAAAGCCATAGAAATGCGGCAGCACGATCAAATAAAGCGCGAGTGCCGGCAGGTAGATGGTCAGGTGCGCGATGCCGCGGCCGAACACGCTGGCGAATGCGCCGCCGGCAGGCTGCATCAGCGCCACCACGGTCAACATCGACGCACCGATCAGCAAGAGTTGCTGCAGGATCAGCACAAACGCCGCCGGCACGATGTAGCTGGCATAGCCGCCGACCGGGTTGAAGATCGGCTGCAGCAGAATATCGGCCGGGCTCGTCGTCGCCAGATCTCGCCTTGACGAGACTGCCGTCGGTGCGCGCGCCGCCGGCGGCAAGCGGTCGACGACAGTGTACTGATCGCGTTCGCGATGCCGGTGGCGGTCGATCTGAAGATGAACAGATAGGTGGCGTCCGCATAGATCGGGATGTGGGCGGTGGTGCCTTTGAGCACATCGCGCTCGGTGTCGGGCGGGATTTCGACCGCGGCAAAGGCTTCGCCGCGATCGATGGCCGCGCGCGCCTCGGCAAGCGTTTCGGCGCGCATCGTCACCTTGACGGCGCCGCTCGCATCCAGCGTCTCGACGATCCGGCGGCTCAGTTCGCTCAGATCGTTGTCGACCACCGCGATCGGGAATTTTGCGCAGGATCTGGTTCAGATAAGGCTGCGGATAATAAACGCCGTAAATCAGCGGAGCCAGCGAACAGGAGGATGAAAGCGCTCTCGGTTCCGAGCACGCGCCGCCACTCCGGCGTCGAAGGCGCCGCCGATGCCCCGCGGCGGCTGCGGCGATCGCTGCCGGTTCAGGCGGTGGTGCGCGTCTCGAACTTGCCCTTGCGCGTGAGGCTTGCCATGCGCAGCAACGCGAAGCCGCCATAGAGCAAGGTCAAGGCCCGCGAGCACCGCGAAAGGAAAGCGCGGATTCGGAGACCGGCAATCCCCGCGCCGCCTGTCCCAGCAACACCGACATGTACCAGCGCAGCGGCAGGATCGCGCTCCAGCCTTGCGCGAACGCATTCATGCCGACGGTCGGAAAGCCGACGCCGGCATAGCCGAACGCCGGAGAGACAAAGAGGCCGGCCAGTCCGAGCCCGGTCGCGAGATCGCCGGTCAGGAGCTGCAGCAGGGCCCCCAGCGACAGATGCGCGATAATCAGCAGCGAGCCTGCCGCCACCATCAGCGGTACGTCGCCCTGGAAGGGGATTTCCAGCACGCCCTCCAGGAAGAGCGCTTCAGCCAGCATGATCACGAAGAAGATGACAAACAGCGGCGCGAGCTTGCCGACCAGCGCGATCAACCGGATTGCCGCCGGCGCTTGCGAGCCAGGCCCGCGCATCGCGGCGGCGGAATTCGGATCCGACCGAATAGCCCGCGGCCAGCGTGATCACGACATGGATGATCATCGGCAGCAGCGCGCGCAGCAGGAATTGCGCATAGTTCTTCTGCGGATTGACCAGCGCGATGGTCTCGCCGGTCAGCGTTCCGATGCGACGCCGCCGTCGGGCGCGGCGCGCTTGGCGGGGGCGGCGACGGACGCCGCGGCGGAAAGCGCGTCGCTCAGCCCCGAAGATGCAATGCCGGCCGCGGTCAGGAACTGCTGGTTATAGAAGCCTACGACCTGCGGGCGGCGTTCGGCCTTGAGATCGCGCTCGAAATCCGCGCGGGATATAGATCGCCGAGATCGCGCTTGCCGGAGCGGATATCCTTCACGGCGGTCGAAGGCGAGATGCCGCCGCGGTCGACGATATGCAGGCTCGGAGATGCCGCGACATATTCCACCAGCGCGCGCGAGGCGTCCGACCGGTCTTCGTCGACGACGATCACGCCGAGACCCCGGATCACCGGATGGCTGAACACGGTGGTGAGAACCACGAACGCAAACAGCGGCACGCCGAAGATCAACAGCAGCGCCACGCGATCGTGCAAACAGCCAGCGGCATTCGCGCTGCGCGACCTGCCAAAATCCTGGTTTTGACGCCAGCCTCATTGCTTTAGCCGCCAGTCGAGATAGGCGCTCATCCCGGGCCGCAGCTCCGGCACCGGCTGGACCGGGTAGGCGCGGATCGAAAACGTCCGCAGGTCGAAATCGCCGGAAGCGCGCGTGGCCCGCCAGCTCGCATATTCGCCCTTGGTCGCGATCAGCTTGACCTCGACCGTGATGCGGCGGTCATCGAGCGCCGGAATGCGAACGTCAAATTGATCGCCGACCTTCAGGCCCTTCACCAGATCTTCGCGCAGATCGAAATGGATCCAGACATCGGCCAGATCGATCAGGGTAACAGCGGCACGCCCGGCGATACATATTCGCCCGGCTCGACATTGCGCTGGTAGACCTGCGAGGCGAGCGGCGCATAGACCACGAGTCTGATCGATGATCGATTGAACGCTCTGGGATATCGGCGATTGGCCTTTTCGACATTGGCGCTGGCGATCGCTGCTCTTCCTTGGTGTAGCCGTTGATCGCCTGCTCATAGGCCGATGTGGCCTGATCGACGGCGCGCTCGTTTTCGTGCAGCGCATCGGTCACCTGGTCGAGCCGGGCTTGCGGCGCGTTGCCCTGGTCGGTCAAGGTGGCTGGATGCGCTCGAAGGTCTTCTGCGCCAGCACCAGCGACGCCTGCGCGCGCTCCATTTCCGCTTTGCGGGCGGCGACGGTTTCCGCCCGTGTTCCGGCGAGCACATTGGCGAGCTGCGCCTCGCGCGACGAGCCATGGCCGCCTTCATCTGCTCGTATTTGGCCACGGTTTCGGGATTGTCGATCCTCACCAGCACGGCGTTCGCCGCAACGTTCTGGCCGCGTTGCACCGGTATCTCCTTGACCCGTCCGTCGACGCGCGCGGCGATGTCGAAGCCGTGTGGCATCGGCCTCGCCCTGCACCAGCAGCGGCTCGGGCCGCAGCAGATACAAGGCCGACAGGCGGCGACGGCAACAGCCACAACGGCGACGATCAGCCCCGGCACGATGCTGGATGACGAAGCCCGCGCGCGGCGGCGCTGGCTTCGGGGCTTCTTTCGGCGTCTCGGGATTATCTGGCATGGGAGCGTCGGATGTTGGGCCAACCGGCAGGGAGCCGGCATTATCGGCGGCTGGCTTTGGAAATCAATGTTGCGGCTGCATGATTTCAATGCACGGTGCTGCTTGTGTGCCGCCACACTTACCTTCACGGATTGCATCGGGTGTTTGCAAATTTGCATCGAATGTTGAAAGCACGCTGTCGCAACGTAGAAGACGGCGTCGATGGATTTCGTACACGCGTCACACTCCTGATATGTCAGAAAAGCTAGTTGAAATCCTCGCTTGGTAAATTTTGTGTCGACGTGCTACGGCGGCTTCACGCTGATTGCACAGACATTATAGGCTGTAGGCAGCCGACTTCAGCATCGTGGCGAGGTTCTCATGCTGTCACGTCGTGCTTTTGTCTTGTCCACGCATCGCGACGTCTACGGCGACGACGCTGGCGCATTCGCAAGATGTGCCCCGCAAGAACAGCTGTCGCGAGTGATGCATGCCGCCGACAGTGCTGCGGCTCGAGCGCCGCAACCTTGACGTCAACGGCAAGCCGGCGTCGGTGTTCGGTATCGCGCAACCCGACGGCACGCAGGGCATCGTGACCCAGGTGGGCGCGCGCTTCCGCGTCCGCGTCGACAACACGATCGACGGCCCGAGCCTGATCCATTGGCATGGGCTGACGCCGCCATGGCAGCAGGACGGTGTGCCCGGCGTATCCGGACCGCCGATCCCCGCCGGCGGCAGCGCCGATTACGATTTTCCGCTGCGCTTCGGCGGTACATTCTGGATGCATTCGCACGAAGGTTTGCAGGAGCAGCTTCTGATGGCGGCGCCGCTGATCATCCGCGATCAGCGCGACCGGCCCGATCAGCAGGAGATCGTCCTGATGCTGGCGGATTTCAGTTTCACGCCGCCCGAAGAGATTCTCGCCGAGCCTCAAGAAGGGCGGCAGCATGGCCGGCCATGGCCGACGCCGCTTCGCGGCGCCGGCGGCATGGCCGGCGCGAAGGGCGCGGGCATGAGCATGGCTGCCGCCAAGCCCGATCTCAACGACGTGACCTACGATGCCTTCCTCGCCAACGACCGCACGCTCGGACGATCCCGAAGTGATCAAGGTCGAGCCCGGCGGGCGGGTGCTGCTGCGCATCATCAACAGCTCGTCGATGAGCGCTTTTCATATCGATCTGGGAGAGCTCGAAGGCGAACTGATCGCCGTCGACGGATTTGCGGTCGCGCCGGTCGCGGGGCGGCGCTTTCCGATCGCGGTGGCGCAGCGGCTCGATATTCGCCTAGCGATTCCGAGCGGGTCCGCGGCCTATCCGGTGCTGGCCGCTGCTCGAGGGCGGGAACAAACAAACGGGTATCATCCTGCGCGCCGGCAATGCGCCGATCGCGCGCATTCCCGACACGGCCGCGACGGCGTCGTCGGCGCTTACGCTCGATCTGGAACGGCGGTTGCGCGCCGCGGCGCCGCTGCAAGCCGCGCAAGGCCGATCGCCGGCACACCCTTAATCTCACCGGCACCATGGCGGGCTATAGCTGGTCACTCAATAACGTCGTCTGGACGCCGGAGACGCCGCCGCTGCCGGTTGCGCAGGGCGAACGCGTCGAGCTTCTGTTCGTCAATCAAACGCCGATGCCGCATCCGATGCATCTGCACGGCCATGAGTTTCAGGTCGTCGAGATCAACGAGCAGAAACTGTCCGGCGCGGTGCGTGACACGGTGCTGGTGCCGCCCGGACACCGGGTCGTGATCGCGTTCGACGCCAACAATCCGGGCACCTGGGCGCTGCATTGCCATCTGCTTTATCACCTGGCGACCGGGAATGTTCGTCGACGGTGCGTTACGTTTAGCGCGCGGCGTGACGAGTGCGAGTGAATGTCGGTGTCGCGTCAAGACGTGGTTAGGCGTTCCGTAGACGTAGTATTTTTTGGTCCGATGCGCACTTGGACGAATGATGTGCCATGGGGCGACTTGCCGAGCGATTTCGCGGTCGGCGCCGGCATCTGCCCGGCGCCACGGCGATTATTGGTGTTTGTCTACGGTGCGATGAGCTGTGGCCGCTGCGCGCATATGGGCTTGCGACGCCCGCGTGGAGCGACGGTATCCGTTCAGACAATCCGGCCCCGGCAGGTCAAAGCTATTTGACGGGCGATTGGGGTGGGTTGCGATCTTATCTTGAGAGCCATGGCGTCACGTTGACGTTCACCGACACCACCGATGTTCTTGCCAATGTGAGCGGCGGGATCAAGACCGGCGCGGTCGGAACTCGGCGCCATTCAGCCGCAGCTCGATCTCGACCTGCAGAAGCTAGCCGGATGGCAGGGCGGGCTACTGCATGTGCACGGGCTCGTCACCTATGGCCCGTCCTTCAGCCCGAATTATCTCGGCAACATTCTGGCGGTGTCGAATATCGAAGCCGGACCGATGCAGCGGCTATACGCGCTGTGGTATGAGCAAAACGCGCCGAACGATTTTTGGTCGGTCCGTTTCGGCCTGATGTTGGCCGACAGTCAGTTCTTGCAGAGCAAGACCGCTGCCAGCTTCATCAACAACGGCATCAGTTGGCCGGACTTTCTCTCCGCCAATTTGCCCAGCGCGGGTCCAGCGTTCCCATTGCCGGCGCCCGGCATTCGCGTCGCGGGTCAAGCCGCGCGACGATATCCAGTTGCAGGCCGCGGTGTTCAGCGGCGATCCAAGCGGCGCCGACGGCTCAAATCAACCGGCTCCGCTTCCGACCGGAAGCATGTTCAGCTTCAGCGGCGGCGCTTTTTTCATTGCCGAGGCAAGCTATCTGCTCAATCAGAGCAAGGATGCGGCCGGCCTTCCCGGCGCTTATCGGCTCGGCGCCTGGTATCACACCAGCGCCCGTTTCGCCGACCAGCGCTACGACAACAGCGGCCTCTCTCTGGCCAGCCCGCAATCGTCCGGCATTCCGCTGGAGCACACGGGCGACGGCGGTCTCTATGGCGTGATCGATCAGATGCTTTATCGGGTCCCTGGTACGGAGGATCAGGGCTTGTCGGGATTTTTACGCGCCGGCGGCGTGCCCAATGATCGCAACCTGGTCAATTTTTATGCCGATGGTGGGCTTGCCTACAAAGGTCTGGTGCCGCACCGTCCCGACGACAAGATCGGCATCGCCGCCGCGGTTGCGCGGATCGGCGATAATGCCCGCGGCCTTGACGCTGATGCCGGATATTTCTCCGGGAACCCGTCCGATCCGGTGCGCAGCAGCGAAGCGGTGATCGAGCTCACCTATCAGCTTCAGCTCAAGCCCTGGTGGATGCTGCAGCCGGATCTGCAATACGTCATCAATCCGGGCGGCGGCGTTCTCAACGCCGATGGTACGATCAGAAAGAACGCGCTGGTTCTCGGCCTTCGCACGTTCTTGAATTTTTGAAGCGTTGCTGATGCGATGCGGCTTATCACCCTGCACTTCAGGAGAAGGCCACTTCAGGAGAGGGCTAACGTATTGTTGAGGTCTTCAGGTCTCTCGCGAGATTAAGAGAAACTTGGTGGAGCCAGGCTCCGCCCGTTAGGCGTTTGGGTCTGTCTCTAATTCACCTGCGCGCCTTGAAAAAAGTGCGAATTGATCGATTTTATGAGATTTTACTGTTGCCTGCCATCTCCTATGATCCCAGCCAACGGGTGCACAACGGAGTCCACAATGGGTGGGGTTTTATGCACGTTCGAAACGGATTGACGGCACTGCGTGTGAGGCAACTTCGCAGGCCTGGGCGACACGCAGATGGTGGCGGCCTGTACCTGGCGGTTTCAGCAAGCGGGGCGAAAAGCTGGGTATTCGCGTGGAAGCGGGGTGGAAGGCGAAAACTCAGGGGTCTCGGATCGGCCGATACGGTGTCGCTGGCGGAGGCTAGGGAACTCGCGGCGGAGGCTCGCAAGGCGGTCCGCGACGGACGAGTACCCGAAGGCGCAAGAGCTCGTCGCACGGACGTTCCGACCTTCGGTGAAGTCGCCGACAAGCTTATTGAAGGGAAGGAAGCGGGCTGGCGTAATGCCAAGCACCGCTATCAATGGCATCAGACCCTCGGGATATATGCAAAGGCCCTTCGGCCAATACCGATCGACCAAATCACGACGGAACAAGTCTTAGCTGTCCTGCAGCCTCTTTGGAGAACCAAGACGGAGACAGCGAAACGACTGCGCCAGCAAATCGAGGCAGTTCTCGACTACGCCAAAGCGCATGGATATCGGCATGGTGACAATCCGGCTGGCTGGAGGGGCCATCTCAGCATGATATTGCCGCCGCCTGCCAAAGTGGCAACGGTCAAGCACCATCCCGCACTTCCATATGCCGAAATGTCTGGCTTCATGGCTAAGCTAAGAAGAGCAGAAGGGATTGCGCCGCGAGCTTTGGAATTGGCGATCCTGACCGCTGCGCGCAGTGGCGAGGTACGAGGCGCCACCTGGCCAGAGATCGATCTTGCGGAAAACGTGTGGACGGTGCCGGCAATACGCATGAAAGCCGGCAAAGCACATCGCGTCCCCCTGTCGGATCGGGCGATCGCCGTTCTTGAAGAACAGGCTCGACTGCGCATCAACGAATTCGTGTTCCCTGGTTTCCGCGAGGGAAGGCCCCTCTCGGACATGTCGCTAACGGCTGTACTGCGCCGCCTCAACGTTGCCGTTACCACGCACGGCTTTCGTTCTACGTTCCGGGACTGGGCAGGTGACCTTACCTCGCATCCAAGAGATATCGTAGAGCTTGCGCTGGCGCATGTTATCGAGAGTAGAACGGAAAGCGCCTACCGGCGAGGCGATGCTCTGGATAAACGCCGGGCGCTAATGAAGGACTGGTCGGAGTATTGCGAGCCGAAGGTTTAATCGTAGCTGCGATTGGAGCACGTTCCAGGAACGAGTGAAAGCTTAATCGAAACTTTGCCGAAGACCACTTGGTGAGTTGTCAAGATCGACGACTTGTATTGGAAGGCGACTTGCTTCCATGGTGTCCATGGTGTTACCCACCGAGCGCCCGTATTCTCCAAGCAGCATTGCGCGCACACGGTGACCCAATCGTCAGCCCACTCTTGAGAATTCTTGGACGATCAGTTAGCCGGGGGTTTAATGCGGATGCGCCTTGCCGGAAGACGCATCGCTAATTTGCCGGCGGGGACGTAGCAAACTCCCCCTCTAGCCGGTCTCGTCCAAGTTCTGCGCATCCCTCCTATACTGAGGAGCATGCGTTTGACGGAAATCTCTCAATTTCTCTGCATCAGCCGATGATTGCCTCACCGATTGCCGCGCAATCTCCGTCCGCCCAAACGTTTTCGCGGGTGACTGGGGATGTCCGCACCATCATCGTCGCAATTCTCATAGTCCTGATCGTCATCCCGGCCGTCGGCGCTCTCTACCGATAGCTCGTGCCGCGACTGTCCAGCGCCCGTCCGGAGCCGGGACGAAGCCGAGATGCAATTTGAGCGGGGCTTGCGGGGTCATCAGGCTGAAGGCGCTGTTCACTCTCCTCGCGCTGCGACGAGAGATGGGAAAATGCTGCGAAGCCTTCGATGCGTAGGCTGCATAATCGCGGTAATCGCAAGTTCCAGTCACACCGTTTTTCCCTCTGGTAAGATCAGTATGGGTTACTAAAACGCAATAGGGGATTGACGCAAATGAGAACCTGGCCGAAAATCTTCACTATCGCAGGAGACACGGTTAAAGCCCGGCCTTCTTTACGGGCAGCCTTCGGGGCACTCGCAAGCCACGAAAGCCGAAAAGCGCACGGCGAAAATGTGCGCACCGGTCGCTTGCGAGTCATCAATGTCAGAACTGAAGCCGCTACTCGTCAGCGTGCGCGAAGCACGTAGGCTACTTGGCGATATCTCCAATAATAGGATTTGGGCGCTCATCCGAACGGGCGAGCTCCAGATCGTTGGTTCCCGGCGCAAGCGATGGGTGGTGCTGGCGTCGATCAACGCGCACGTCGAGCAGATGGTGGCCAGTGCCCTGGCCGATCACTCAACTCAAGCCAAGCGCTCCGAGAGAGCCTTTCCTTCAAAGGGCTCGAAATGACCGACCATCTCTTCCAAGTGTGGGTGGCAAGGGCACGTCGTGTTCCTATCGAGCGCGTGATAGAGCAACGCGGTATTCTTCTAACTGGAAAAATAGACCGCAGCGGACCCTGCCCCGTGTGCGGTGGCAGAGATCGCTTTTCGATAAATATTCGAAAGCAAGTGTTCAATTGCCGTAGTTCTGGCGGCGGGGACGTCATCGCCCTTATAAGGCACCTTGATGGTTGCGACTTCACTACCGCTTGTGAGACGCTCACTGGCGAGCCGGCGCCGAAGTCGAACGGCCGAGATTACGAATTCGACGTCGACGCACAGCACAAGCGTAGGCACCAAAAAGGTCGTAACAGCGACGTTCAATTATCACTATGCAAATGGTGAAATCGCATACGCAATCGAGCGCGTTGAATATCAAAATCCTGACGGTTCATTTGTACTTATAAACGGCAAACACGAGAAGACGTTTAGACAGCGTAGGCCTGATCCAGAAAACCCCGACAAATGGATCTGGAACGTCGACGGTGTCCCGAAGCTCTTGTATCGGCTGCCAGAAATCATTAAGTCTGCTTCAAAGGGAAATACAATTTATATCGTAGAGGGCGAGGGTAAGGTCGATGCGCTACGTGCCATAGGCGTTGCAGCTACCACCTGCCCGGGCGGGGCCGGCAAATGGCTCCCAGAAATGAGTGAGAAGTTTCGCGATGTCGATGTTGTGTTGCTTCCTGATAACGATGACGCAGGTTGGATGCACGTCAACAAAGTTGGCGAATCGCTCTGCGGCCTGGTTTCCAGCCTGCGAGTTCTGATATTGCCTAATCTGCCACCGACTGGCGACGTTCGCGATTGGCTGGGTTCCGGTGGTAGCCGCGAACAACTTGATGAACTGGTTATAGGTGCTCCATTATGGCAAGCGTCGCCGCGGGAAGAGTTCTCAGGAAAAGCGGAAAAAGCGACAGCTATTTCAAGCGAGCAAGCCCTGATCGAAGAGCTGGCTAGACTGAGTGCTTTTGAGTACGACCAGCGCCGCAAAAAGGCGGCGAGCGAATCGGGCGTTCGCAAGGACACCTTGGATAAGGAGGTCAGAGCGCGCCGCCGCGAATTGAAGGATGAGGTCGGAACGGCACCCTTATTCAGTCATTGGGAAGTCGAACCGTGGCCACAGGCTGTTGATACCGGAGAGCTGATCTCCGCACTTATTCAACGTATCAAGCTTCATGTGATACTGAGCGATGACGAGGCACTGACGGTCGCGCTCTGGATTTTGTTCGCTTGGATCCACGGTGTGGCCGCTGTACACTCGCCAATCCTGCTCGTGACGTCGGCGGAGCCTGGGAGCGGCAAAACGCAACTGATGGGCCTCATCACGCATTTGGTGCCGCGGGCCATACCGAGTGTCGGAATCTCTGAGGCGGCCTTATTCCGCAGTATTGAGCGGTTCGAGCCCACTATCATTGTCGATGAGGCGGATGTTCTCATGGTCGACAATGAACCGCTTCGCGCGGTAATTAATAGCGGCTGGACCCGGGGGTCGACTGTCCTGCGCTGCATCGGCGAAGATAACCTGCCTCATGCGTTCCCCACTTTTTGCCCGAAGGCGATCGGCCTTAAGGGGAAGCGCTTACCCGATACCACGATGTCCAGATCTATCGTAATAGAAATGAAACGCAAGAAGCCGGGAGAGGAGGTGACGCACTTTCGCTCAGTTGACGATGCGCGTCTAGCCGAGCTGCGGCGGCGTGCGCTTCGCTGGGCGAATGATGCCGGTGAAACGCTAAACAAAGCGGAAGTAGTATCACCGCCCGGCTTCGACAATCGCCTTGGCGATAATTGGTCTTTGTTGCTGGCTATCGCTGATTACGCAGGCGGCACAGTGCCGGCTCAGGCGCGCAAGGCGGCGACTGCGCTATCGAAGGTCATAAGATTCCCCTTCCGTCGGCACAGAGTTGTTAGCGGCTATCAAGCTGATCTTCGACCCACCGAACAGAGGGACAGGCGGAGGCCCCGATCAATTGGATGTCATCAGTTCAGCTGATTTGGTCGGACGACTTGCTGCGGACGATGGAAGTCGTTGGCAAAAGTTTAAAGGTGGCAAACCTATATCGGCGATTCAGCTGGCCCAATTGCTTACGCCGTTCCATATTCATCCGGGCAAAATCCAGCCGCCAGGACAGAGTCAGGTCCGTGGTTACGCTCGTATTCAGTTCGAAGACGCTTGGGAACGCTATCTCCCGTCGGCATAGAAATATTCGCGTCGTCTAGTCGGATAAAATGCGATGGTTATTGGACGAAGTGATGATCGTCAGGTCGGTTAATTGACCATCATATCCAACTTCGGAACTTGCCAGAAACCCAGAAATGACGGGCTTTTATCCGACTGGACGGCTCAAAATGGTGGAGATGATGGAAAAGTATTCCGCGATCTGGGTAGCTCGCGTGGCGACGGAAGCTGAAGTGACCCTCCGGCACCACCTACTTCGCTTGGATCCGTTCGCATGTGCCCTTCCTCGAATCGTGCATCTCGCGCATTACGTTGGCGACGGCGCAAGTCGGGAGATTCGCTGCAACGCCACAAGTGAAGGCGCCTGTTGAAAGTCAGCGGTAGTTCGTACGCCACTCACCGATGGACAGCCAGCCGAATAAGGCCTCCGTCCCGTTGAACCCGAGAAATGGTCGAGAATTCTGTAGCACCAGACCGGCCTGGACAGTTGCAAGGACCGGTGCGTGAGGCGCCCGTGCGGGCATCCGCCGCCGAGCGCATGCGCCTCCACCGCCAGCGTCGACGTATGAAGTTGCGATGCGTCGTCATCGAGTTACGCGCAACTGAGATCGAGGAGCTGATTCGAAGGAGGCTTTTGGACGAGGTTGCGCGTAACGATCCGCTCGCACTCCGCCGTGCCGTGCACGAAATTCTCGATCAAGCGCTCCAATCCAACCGATAGCTCGAATTGATTATTCGGCCGAGAATATAAATGACGATCTCTAAAAAACTCATCGATTGCATCGACATCTGCGACCTGCGCTCAGCCGGGTATGTCGGAAAAACGAACAAGAATTGGCTCGTTATGCGCAATAGGACGGTTCAGAAGGGCATCCTGCCGACGCTCTGGGATGATGCCGGCGTGATGCTTGATGGCCAAGCTCTTTCGATAGGCTGGACGGGGTGGTACTTCGGCGGTTTTCGCCTTTTTTGTGTGCGAATGTGGACGGCATGTGTCTCTTGTTTCACCCGACGGCGGCAACCATGGCGGTGCCGCAGTTGCCATGGCCTGAGTTATGCCACTGTCAGCTCGGCCGGCGACTTCGGCTAGCCCTAAAAGCTCAAAAGGTCCGCGAAATGTTGGGCGGCGAGCTCGGCCTTCTGGCATCTTTTCCCGGCAAGCCCAAAGGGACGAACCGAGCGCGGTATGAGCGCCTTCGCGGGCGTCATGATGACGCGCTCTCCGAAAGTTTGGCGTTGCTACAGCGCGAACGCGTATTTTGCAGTGCTTAAAGTTGTTGTCTCAAAAGACCTAGCGCTTCGATCGCCTTAGTAAGCTCCCGTGATGAACCTTGTGTAAGACAGCTTCGTTGATAAGCCGGGAAAGTCACAAGCTTCTATTTCCCCGGCCCCGCGCCTCCCTGGCCCGGAAGATCTCGATCAAATCTTGTCGCGCATCTGAGAGATTACCCACTTCTCGTAAATCTTTAATATGTTGACTTGGCGTCTGAATGGCATTTCATGCATGCGTGATGTCGGCGGTCTGTGCTGCTAAGCCGTCAGAGAATAAGAAGCGAGGAGTTTGGCATGCGTTCGGAAGATGCTGAAAAAGCGTTGTTAGCGTGCCCGAGAATACGCTCGCTGTCGTAAAGTATGCTGGCAAAATCTCTCGCGGCTGCAAAAGACCCCGTCGATGTGTTGCTTCGTTAAGAAGCAAGCTAGATGCGCTCTAGAAATCCTTTGGAGCGATGCTGGATTGACGAGGAGCATCGAGGACGTTCGTCCGATCCGCGAGAAAACGGCTCGGGGCCCGACACAAACTGGGTGAAAAAGCTGGCGAAAATTGAACGCGGCCAAGGCTGGAGATCTGATCTAACTTCCCACTCGCGAAGTGGGAAGTTGACGTTTTCGAAGTATCTCAAGGACGTACTTAAGATAAGCGAACTCAAGCGCGCGAGGCGCAGCGCATCAGCACAATGCCGCCGTCCAAGCTCGAAGAAGCCTTCGCAAAGGCGTGCGGCCAAGGCGAACTCGTAAGCATCGAGCGTATGGTAGATCTGGCTGAGCCGTACTGGTATCAGGAACGACGCAGAACGCGACATCAAGCGATCGCTGCAGCGACGAAGGTTGTGGAGGCGAAAGCTCGCGGGCGCAGTGAAGTTCAGCCGGGGTCGTTCCCGTTAATTTATTGCGATCCTCCTTGGAGATTTGCGACTTATAGCGACAAAGGAACGCAGCAGACACCTGATCAACATTATCCCACCTTGAGCTACGAGGAGCTAGCGAAGTTTCAGGCTTGGGGGAGCCCGTCGATCAGCTTGCACATAAAGGTGCTCCAATATTCATGTGGTGCACGTCCTCAGATCCCAATCGCGCCATCGAGTTGATGGGACAGTGGGGGTTTGAATCAAATCAAGTGCGGTCTGGGTGAAGACGAAAGACAACGGGCAGCCGGTGGATGGAATGGGCTTGATTTTTCGCAACGCGCATGAACTTTTACTCTATGGGACGCGCGGTAATATGCCTGGCCCTCAGTTTCAGCCGCTCTCCGTGTTCATGTTACCAGCGACGCGGACACAGCGAGAAGCCTCCAGAGGTAAGGCGGGCAATCGAGAAGATGTTCCCTGACTTTAGTCTCGATCAGAGGCTCGAACTTTTCGCACGCGGGAGTGTGCCGGGCTGGACGACACACGGGTTCGAATCCAGATAAGCGTGAGTCCGTCACCAAATCCACGCCATCGCGTCGGCGGCCCATTCCCTCCCGATTTCCCGGGGAGACGAATGGAACTGGACTAACTGAGGCAAGTACCCCTTAATTCGTGCAAACTCGACGGCGTATACATAAACCTAGTCCAAAAGATCGAAATGCCAGACGATGCATCACTTAAGTGCGTGAGATAGTCGGATATTGGAACACCGCCTTTTCTGGGCGCAAACAACGGAGACGTGCAATGCAACATGACTTTGTTCTGCTCGACCGCTCCGGCTCGATGCAGTCGCTTTGGACTGAAGCTCTATCTTCCGTAAACGCCTACGTGGCTAAATTGGCGGAAGACAAAGTCGATACCGGCGTAACCCTCGCGACTTTTGACGGCACCGACGGCATGCTTGCATTCGATGTGATCCGCGATCGGATTACGCCGCTGACGTGGAGGAAGGTTTCGGATGAGGATGCGACCCGCGCGGTATTCATTCCGCTCAACGACGCGGTCGGGAAAATCGCGGCCCTAGCCGAAGCTGGCAACTACGACAAACTTGCTTTGATAATCATGACGGATGGCCATGAAAACGCCTCGCGCGAACTAAGCGTCGCGGATGCCAAGGCGCTCCTTGATAAATGTAGGGCGAAGAATTGGCAGGTGATCTTCCTCGGTGCC
>CAVTTZ010000002.1:0-67965 GCA_963737755.1 uncultured Alphaproteobacteria bacterium
GCCTGACTTGTCTCAACAGTGGCGCAATGCCGGTACTTTCCTATTTTCGAAGTCATCGAAGAACTTAACCGACCTAATAACGTTGCTGATGGATAAAAGCACCGATGCCAACACATCGGTCTATCTTAAGTTTCAAACTAACAATAATGGTCATATAAAATCGAGCCAGATTGTTGTTGATGCGGAGGCTTTCGCGATAAAAGTTCCCGAGTTCGCGAAGGATTGCGGGGCTGCGCAATAAGCAGCGCACTAACGCGCAACTCAAAGAGGGGCCGTCTTGTGCGTCTAGGGTGCGCCTTCGGCGGCACAGCCCGTTCCGCCCGCCACCGAAGTTCCCAAGGGGTACGACAACGCGGTAGACAACAAACAAGAATCGAGATGTGCGAGGTCGCTTCTATAGGAGTCTAAGATATCGCTGTCTGCAGAGGCCTTGATTGTGCCCCGGCGTGGCGAGACTCGTAATAATGCGCTCACCAGCGTGCGTGGCCGATTGATGCCTGTACTCGAAGATCGTCATCAAGAGCCGTCGGAGCCTCCAGGATTTCATCAGTCGAGACCCGCTTTTTCAGACCCGGCGGCGCGCGCAAAGCCGGGCAGGAGGCGGTGGCCCAGGAGGCGAGGATGGCGCGCTTCTCGGGCAGGCTAAGTTTTGAATGCGCGACCACGTCGTTCGGACGATTGAACACCGGCCGGGATGCAGACGTTATTCTCACAGAAAGGGTATCGCAAGGCGCGGCCGTCGGCCGCATGGCTTCCTCGGTATCTCGCAACGCCCACGCGAACCTGTTGATATCAGCAGGGCGCCGCCCGGCCCGATTTCCGGCCTACTGACGGGCCTTTAGGCCCAGCTGAAGGAACCCCGCCCAGTTTCCGGCGTTTCCAAACCCGAACAATCCGGGAACGCCTTGTTCCCTCCTGGAGATAGCAGGCGCGAAAGCCGAATTGCTGGGCGTGCGGTAGAGCAACGAGGGAGAGCATAAATGCCCCATGTCTCTATCGAAGCGCGCCCGAAGGGCCGCCAGGAAGGGAGCGCCGTCGGGGACTTCCTCGTGGAGAATCACGCGAACCATGTTCCTGCGTTCAAGACGCAGAAGGAAGCCATCGACTGGCGCGCGCAAGAATAACCATTGGCCTCTCGTCGCCCGCGTGCGGCCCCTGAACGACAAGAAAAATCCCCGACCACTGGCGCGCGGCCTAGCCATGTTCGCGACCCGTGACATTTCGGGCCGTTCGTCTGGCGCGACCTGAGAGGATGGCGTCCGTGCTGCTTGAATCATCTGAAAGCGTCGAGACGATCGTCGATCCGAAGGACGCCGCAGAATCGGTGGGCTTGCGCTATGTCTCGGACAACCGGCCGGGTATCCGGCGCAAGAAAGCCGGCACGGGTTTTACTTACACGCGCGCGGACGGCTCGAAACTTTCCGAGCAAGACGTCCTGAAAAGGATCAAGACACTCGCCATCCCGCCGGCCTGGACCGAGGTTTGGATTTGCCCGTTCGCCGACGGTCATCTTCAGGCGACGGGGCGCGACGCGAAAGGCCGAAAGCAATACCGCTACCATGCCCGGTTTCGCGAGGTCCGCGAGAGCACGAAGTACGAGCATGTCGTTGCCTTCGCCCACGCGCTTCCTGGCATCCGCGAGAAGGTGAAAGAGCACATGGCCCTGCGCGGATTGCCGCGCGAAAAGGTGCTCGCTACCGTCGTTCATCTTCTGGAGACGACGCTCATTCGCGTCGGAAACGACGAGTACGCCGAGCAGAACAAAAGCTACGGGCTGACGACGCTCAAAAACCGGCATGTTGCCGTCGACGGAAATGAAGTGCGCTTCCGCTTCACCGGCAAGAGCGGCAAGCAATGGTCGCTTCGGGTTAAAAACCGGCGAGTCGCAAAGATCATAAAGGAATGTCAGGATCTCACCGGCCAGGAGCTGCTGCAATACGTCGATGAAGCCGGGAATTGCCCAGGATGTGACGTCGAGCGATGTGAATAACTATTTGAAAGAGATCACCGGCAAGGACATTACGGCGAAGGATTTCCGTACCTGGGCTGGAACGGTTCTTGCGGCGATGGCGCTGAACGAGCTTGAAAGCTTCGACAACGCGGCGCAGGCGAAGCGCAATCTTCGCGCCGCCATTGAAAAGGTGTCGGGCAAGCTCGGCAACACGCCGACGATCTGCCGCAAGTGCTATGTCCACCCCGAAGTCCTGAACTCCTATATGGACGGCAACCTCGTGCTTGAGCTGAAATCGAAAGCCGAGAGCGAGCTGCGCGGCAGCGTCGAAAGCCTCAAGCCCGAGGAAGCGGCTGTCCTTGCGCTCCTGCGCGCCCGTCTTGCGAAAGAAGCCGAGCACCCGGCGGCGAAAAGCCAGCGGGCGAACGCCGCCTAAAGTTATTCCTTGTCCTTCTTCGCGAAGGATTTGCCGGCCTCTTTGATGGCGTCGAGGGCGACCTTGGGACCTTTCCAGCCGAGGATGTTGAGCTTCTTGTCCTCAAGCTCATCGGTCGCGATGAAGAATTTCTCAAGCTCCTCGCGGATCGGTTTCGTAAGGTCGCTGACATCCTTCAGCGACCGCTCGGAGTGCGCGTGCCGCGGCACCGCGAACAGGCGGTCGTTGCGCTCCGATTTCTTTTTGCTCTTCTGCTCGATCTGAAGGACGCCGATAACGCGGCAAGTAACGACCATGCCCGGAAAGGTCCCGGCGTCGTGGATCACCATGATGTCGAGCGGATCGCCGTCGTCGGCCTTGGTCCGAAGGCACGAAGCCCCAGTCGTGAGGATAGGTGAGGCCTGTCAGCAGCGACTTGCTAAGGGCAAAAGCCTCAAGCTTGGGATCGTAGGCGAATTTCGCGCGGCTGCCGCGCGGCGTTTGACAACGACGTGGATGTCGCCGTCGTCAGTAAAGGATGGCAGGTTAAAAAAAACGGCATGTTACGGCCCCCGAGCGGTTTGATGCTGCCAAGCGACCAGATCTCCGTTGAGTTCCCGTTTTTCCAGGGCGAAGGGGCCGGAGGGGTGCTTATGCCGCCTGCGCGCGCTGGTTGACCTCGCTTGAATGAGACTGCGTAGGGGACCGACAGTGCATAACCTTCTGGAGCGGCTCGCCGCCGCGCTGTTGCCTATCCGGACTATACCCGCGCTCTGATCGATTGCAGCCATTACGGTTTCCGTGGCTGTTTGATGCACCATATGGCCCCGCGTTGGTATCCGGTAACGTACTGTTCGCGACTTCGTCGTCAAGCCGCGCTGACTGACTATCAAAATCGATAATGCGATCGTCCCCAGCGCGTAACGGATCGCCTTAGCGGCGAGTTCCCGGTCGGGGCTCTCTTTTGCCTTTCCTCATCGGGCTGAGTTGCAGCCCCTTGAGGACGACCCCGTCATAGAAGTTGACGGGGAGCGCTCCTTCAGCAGCATGCTGGAGCACCTCGTCGGGGTCGTCGGCCAACAGGCGCTGATAGAAATTTTCGACCGGGTCAGAGCGGGACGATCGCGGCCAGGGACGCCGACCGGGGCACCATAGTTGATGCCAAGATGGAGCGCATTAAAGGAAGTATAGGCAGGCATCGTTGACGATCTCGCAAGCCACGAGGACCGTGATCCCGGCCCGGATGAGAGGGAAGTCGCCAACGCAATTGCCTCGAAGGCTGAGCGCGACGTTCCCAAGCCGGTCGCCCCGACCGCGCAGGAGCATCTCGGGTGCCACGGACGGCCGGCCAATTCCCGCAAAGAGCGCCGCAAAGTCGCGCTCCATCGTGCTGAGTGTCTCATTTACGATCAAGCGAATGGGGCGCAGCGGATGATCCTTGCGAACCCGCGGCTTCCAGATCCACGTAGCTGAACAGCGACCCCGTTCTCCCATCCGACCGCGCAAAGCAATCTCCTTCGCCCCGGAGATTGAATCACGCCAGCGCCCCCAAAACGAGCGACTTCTTCAACAGCCTGCTAGT
Source organism: uncultured Alphaproteobacteria bacterium (assembly GCA_963737755.1). Lineage (GTDB taxonomy): Bacteria > Pseudomonadota > Alphaproteobacteria > Rhizobiales > Xanthobacteraceae > BOG-931. The sequence continues at coordinate 3,949 of CAVTTZ010000002.1, forward strand.
CCTGCTCTAACAGCTGCTGATTTCCAGTCCTTCTGTATCCGGATGTTCGGGACTATTCGTCGCACGATTGGGCAATCGCGTAATGATTTGAGAACTTAATTCTCCGCAGGCTCAGCCTCTTTTTGGGCCGCGAGAAGCAACTCGAGGAAGACGCAGTCACCGCCTTTGTGGCGGCGTGCGGTTCTCCTAAGTTGGCCTCGTTGCGGCTTCGGGTTACGCCGCAACTGCGTACACGCGGGGACGGCCGATGATGGCGCGAAAGGCCGCCGCCGCCGCGTCAACCTGATCGTCGTGGTTGCCGTGGGGAAAGGCGCAGAGTTCGTCTACGAAAGGCCCATTCCATGGCCCCGCAATCAGTTTGACGAAGCCGTGCTCGCATTGTGCGGCAAACGGATTGGCGCGATAAGGTTTGCTTCCTTCCTCACGCTCCGTAGTGACATAGAATTCTCGCAACTTGCTGGCCAGATAACTCGCCTGGAACCGGCCGGCACTTCCTGGATCCTGGGGAATGCGAATCATACACTTGTCGCCGTCGGCTGCCGCAATCATCTTGATATTTTGCTCGATCTCGCCCGGGGACCACCTGGCGCGAATGACGTCGATCACGTAGATCGCCTCGTTATCCGGATCGCAACCCATCTTCACCCCAACGGTGTAGTCTGGATCTCCCGAAGCGCCTTCGGGTGTCGATGCCAAGTCCCAAGCGCGGCAGATCTGCAACATATCCTCGTTGACCCACTTTACGGGGCCGGCGAACCATTCCCGTTTGAATAGTCCCCCTTCGCGCGCGGTCGGCCTTTGCTGCAATTGCCCCGCCACGGCGTGGCTGGTCATCGACTTGACCCAGTTGTTGAGGACCGGTTTCGGAAAACGGCTGTCCCATAGTGGCTCGCCCTCTTGGCGGAAGTCGCGCCACGGTTCGCCGATCTTGGGGCCGCCGTCGCGACCGTTACTCAAATCGGTTTTTCGCGACACTTCCCACTCAGGCTTGGCGCTCAAGAACACATACGGATGGTCGCGCTCATGTTCAGCAGGTAAGCAGACGTGCAAGCCATTGAACTCCTTCGCAAGAATATGTCCGATCAAATCACGTTCATGGCTGCGTTGCATCATGACGATGAACATTCCTGTCTTTGGATCGTTCAGCCGGGTCTGGAGTACTTCGTCCCACATCCGTAGACTCGACTCTCGTGCCACGTCACTATCAACGGTTTTCATGTCGTGGGCATCATCGACCACGATAATGTCCGCGCCAAATCCGGTGAGGCCAGAGAACGACATCGCGCGGCGCTCTACGCCCGGAGTCGTTGAACGTGCAACCGCGACATCAGAGCAGTGTGCAACACAATTCCCTGTTGGCGAAAATCACTACCCTGTTCGGATCCGCAGAAATTCCCTGTTCTGCCGTCAAGGGAAAACTGCGGAAAGCATCCGTTTTGCAGCACAAAAGGCTCGGTTCGAACGCCCGAGCATAAGCCCTCAACTCATATTCGCTGTAGATTTCCCTGTTTGCAGGGAATCTCATAACCAGAGACTGGTTCGATCACGCCTGCGTCCTCCGCCATAAGCCAATTTATCGGCAATCGGCTCAGCATGCAGAAGGTGACGTCGGCTACGCTGATCCGAGCCGTCGCGTCAGTCTATTCGTCGCCGAATGCGTGTTGCCGGGGCGCCGCCATCTTCTTCTTCAGCATCAGGCCGCCAGGCACCGAGAAGCGCTACAGCAGTCTGACAGGCTGAGCGAAGCGGACGGCGCTAGCCGGCGAGGGCCGGCGCGATCTCCACCGCGAACACAAACGTCGCCACGATGAAGACCGTCATGAAGGCCGCTTCGAAGACTTGCCTTCGGTCGGCAGTCTGCTTGGCCGGGATAATCGCCACGGATTTGAGGGAGTTGGTGTCGAGGGTGACCATTTGCGGCTCCACACTGTTGCGGCATCAACGTCGATTGCGGGCCACGCGTTCCGACGCATGCGAAGTTCGGCGGGCGCAGCAACGGCCCGATCCGGCCCGCGGTTAACACAGTCTTGCTCTCCCGCCACGTGCAATCGAATGCCGTTTATGCGTAGTTTAATTAGAGTCGTGCCAACAAGGCCCGCACGTTGAGCCCGTCACGATCAAGTACGGTCGCGATGAGCTTCTGTTTCATTTGTTTGATCGCATGCCGTGTCGGGAGAATTGCCCATCGGGTCAACCTCGGGAGTATGCCGATTCGGAACATGCAGCAGGGAGCTGAAATGGCGGAGCTCATCAGCCCGGATAGCGTTGAATCGCTGAAATCAAATCTGATAAATCTGATCGCTGGCCAAGAGGTTTATATTTCCGATTGCGATTTCAAGAAGCTCACCGGTGACGACATTGCTGATTTCGGCAGTGAGGGCCGGCTGATGCTCGGCAATCTTGCGGCACTGACCAATTGCAAAATCGATACGACGAGCGGAACGGCAGTCTTCACCAAGAACCAGGCGCCGCTGGTCTCGGGTGTGTGGCATTCGATTGCTCACGAGACGTCATCTCATCGGCTCTTACTGATTGGGAAGGAAAGCGCTCGCAGAACCTTCCTGCACGTACCGTACGACCGGCTATGAACCTACCTTGGTCGGGACCTAGCACTTGGCGGAACCTTGCAACCAATTTACAGATCTTTCCGGCGTATTAAACGCGCCGGTAATACCATCTTTGTCATGTGGGAACGTCGGCGTTTTACCATCGGTTAGTAGTCATCAGGAGAGGCTCAAACTGGGGAGATCAACCCCATGATTTTACGCGACATGACCACACGCGAAGAATGTTTGGCCAATGCGGTTGAGTGCCAGCGCATGGCCCGGATTACGAGAGACAACACCGACCGCATTACGTGGCTCGATATGGCCATGTCATGGATGCGCAAGGCTAGTGAACGTGAGCGGAAGACGCGTCGCCATACGAGCGAGGCCGGGCGGGCCGCCGCTGCGACGGCACCTTGGTGATGTTTGTGAAATGGGTGTCGCCGAGGTTCACGATGCCACCAGGACGACGCTCGAAGGTTCGATCGTGGCCGTGTCAAACGCCGCGTGAAACTCACGCTGATCTCACCAAACATCTCACGTCCGCTTACGAGCACGTCGTCGAATTTTCTTCAGCGTCAGCACGTGGTGCGGCAGCGCCATATTACGATCTTGGCGCCAATCCCCGCGTGCTCCTTTTCGCTTGGCACGCTTCGAGGAGCGCACCGAAGGCGCGTCGCAACGGCGCAGATATTTCTTCCAACCGCAGCACGGTCTTTATATCCGACGAGGTCAATTGCATCGCCTCGCCATCGAGATCTGCACTAATCCCAAATAGCTGGTTAGGCGATAATTCCAACACGCGGCACAAGTCGACGATGCGCGTGGATGCGACGGAATTTGTGCCACTCTCGTATTTCTGAATCTGTTGAAAAGTTACCCCGAGCGCTTTGCCGAGCTCGACCTAACTCATGGCCAGTTTGACCCGTTGCATTCGGATCGTCGCGCCGATCTTTTTATCAACAAGTTGGTCGCGGCGGCGCATCAGAGAGTGCTCGGGGTCCCAAAAGGCATGGCAACAGTCCTCCGTCCTTATGGGCGGCTGGGTTAGTCGTCAAACTTGGGGTGCTGAAGCGCCGAAGACCGGCAACGAGAGTGATGTAGGTTAATTTTTTTAAGATGATTTTGTTCCAAGACGCAAGGCCGCGCGTCCACCCATTTGCGACTGCCGTGCCCGCCCCGATACCGAGTGCCGTCCGATCTGTGATCGCCGTCACGGCAAAGGATGCGCTCGGCGATAGCTTTCAGACCAGAGTTTGGCTTGACCCTGGAGGGTCCCATGAAGCAGCTTTTTTTAGCAATCTTGGTCGGCGTCGCGATCGCAGGTGTTGGGTTGGCCGCGGAGGGTGTGTTTGCAAAGCCGGTCAGTCTGCGCGGCATCATGATCCCGCAGGTGCATTCTGCGTCGCAGCATGTGCACGCGCTGCCGCCGATCATCGTCACCGATGGCGATTGAGCGGGCCGTGGTCGGAACCAGGATCGATGTGGGAGTGACCGACTCGCCGGGCACCAAGCCCGGCGGCCGGTCCAGATCACGCAGCGTTTCGCCGATCAAGTCACGGGGGCGCGCAGACGGTGTAGGTCGTCGGCAAAAGTTTGCGCGCAGCCCCGTCGTCAGAGTCTAGGGCTGCTGCAGCTTGCCGCAGGCGGCGAGTCTCGCACTGTCGCTGGGCAGGCGGCAGAAATCTTGTGCAAGCTAAGCGGCTGAGGCCACAATTGAAGCGTCGGCCAGCGCACACAGGCTCGCGACCAGCCTCAACTCCTGCCAAACCTGAATTTCCTCGCCCGCCATCAACTGTTCCGCGCAGGCGATGGCGGTGGCGTCGTCGTCGAGCGTCAGTTCGATGCGAGCAATCATCGCCCGCCCTTGTTTTTCAAGATTGTAGAAGCGGTATTGCGGCATGCGTCGACCCCATTGCACCTTATTATCCCCGGCGCGCTAACTCAGAATCGCGGCTGTTTGTTCCCAGCCCCCCGTTATCCACATCCCCAATTTGGGGGGATTGTCGGCTTTGGACCCCTCGTCTTTGATCCGTGCTAGGTGATGCTCCCACGTCACCTCCAGAAGCAACCCCACGGTCCCGATCGCGCTGGCTCCGCACCCGGCCGGTCGGGACCTATTTTGCTGTCTGGGGGACGACACCCAACCACCGGTCGGCTTTTTAGGTTTTCTGCCGCGAAGCCTTAGGCGGATTGCCCGTCATTCTGATGACGCAACGAATGTTTCTCGTGCCGAAGCGGCTTTCGCGAACTGCGCACGCTGCACATTCAGCCGCGGTTCATCGACACGTGGTTCACTTCGGGCGGGTGGGGCGGCTTAACCAGGGACGAAAACACAATGGTTCGATCACTGATTCTTTCCGCTGCTTTGACGATGGGCCTTGCCACCGCCGCCAGCGCCGCCGTCGTGCCGCATCAAATCGGCAGTTCGGACAGTTCGATCATCCGCGTGGCCGAAGGTTGCGGACCGGGTTGGTGGCGCGGACCGGGCGGCAAGTGTCATCCGATGGCGAACAATCGCGCCTGTCCGCGCGGCTATCACCTCGGCCCCGAAGGCGAGCGCTGCTGGCCGAACTGACGATCAGCATTCCATATCACGGCGGATGTACCCCGGTCAGCGCGAGGCTGGCCGGGTTTTTCATGAACCGCCCGCGGCGCCATGCTTCATCAACTGAGTCGCGCCGGTCTCCCGCAAACGTTGGAGGAGTGTCTGCACCTCCGCGGTCAGCAGCGACAGGGCCTCGGCCGGCGTTGCATCCTCAACGTCGTGGATATGCCAATAATCGAGCCGATGCTCCCAGTCCGCGAACCGTTCGCGCATCAGCGGGCGATGTTCTGCTTCCTTCACCGCAATCACCAGATCGGCGCTGGTCAGGTCGTCGACGGTGCACTGCTGCGGATACCGGTCGCCGGCGCGCGCGCTGACGTCCATTTCGGCCAGCGCATATACGGTGAAAGGCGAGATCGGGCCGACATTGTGGATCCCGCGTTCGATGGCGAGAGCGCGCGACTGCGCCCTCCAGGCGAGACCATCGCGTTCGGCGCCGTGATTGAAAAGTTCTTCTGCGAACCGGCTGCGATAATAGTTGCCGGTGCAGAGGAATAAGACTGTCTTCACACGTTGCTCCTTCACGCCACAGACCATCAACGAGCGCTATTCTCGAGTCCGCCCGGCTGGTCGAACCTACTCGTCCTTATGCAGAGAACCGATCGCAAGCCGACGACAAGCCGCACAAAGCGGATATTCTCGCCCGAGCGCATTAGTAACTTCTGGAAGCTCCCCATACCGTATCTCGGCGGTGTCTCCGCACCGCACGACTGGTAATGGGGGCCTTCAACAGCAAATTGAAGGATCTGCAGTCGACGCCTTGGAGTCGCCCAGATTTAGCGTTTAGTTAATTTCCAGTAAGTTTTGGGGGATGCGAGAGGGAACGTGTGGGGCGCCGGTAGCGTCCTACCGGATCCAATTCGGGGTTTGTGCCGCGACCCGGTTTGGAGGAACCCGCTATGTTTAGATTGCCCGCTTACGATCCGGTAGGAATTGCCATGCTAGGCGTCGGCATCCTGGCCGTCGCGGCCTTGGCGGCATTTGCATACTGAACGGCTCGCGAGCCGGTATTCCAGCTAAAACGAAGACTGTTGAGGGAGAACGTCCATGCTCCTCGCTATGGATTTTCGGCGTCAAGCGCGCGTATGCGCACGTCTGGCAGAGGAATGTGACGATTGGCGCTTGGCTGAGCGCTTGAAGAAAATGGCGTCGGACCTGCTCGCCAAGGCGGACGACTTCGAAGCGTTTCCGAGTCCACATGGCGAGCGTCAAGATCACAGAACGCTTCTGCTCTCCTAAACAACACCAAAGCCTTTGAAACTGGGCTCTTGGAACGCGTGCCGATATCGTTCCGCGGCCGCGCTGATCTTTTGCTGCGATCGGACCATAGGCACAAAGTCCTCTGAACAACACAGTGGACATTCAAGCCAATACGTGATTACTCCTACCGGACTGGCCTAAGCGCCATCCAAAATCTCCAAAAAAACGAGAGACTTAGATAAGAAGAGGGGCTTCGCAGCTGATGACAGACCTTGCTATGAGCGTTGTCGGATACTTCCAGGAGCGTCGTGAGGCCACCTGGGAAGTGATCGTACGGATTGTCTTCGGTGCCTTTATGGGCGCCCTCGTGCTTTTGCTCATTCTTTCCTATTCCGGCGTTCCGCTGGTCTGATTGCGCGCTTGAGCCGCTTCCCCGTTTGCCGGGAAGCAGTTTTTCTTCTCGACACATGATCGCGCGAGGGCGGTGCTCTCCTGCGAGCCGATCGAATATCCGAGGGTCCTTAATGAGGGCCCGCAGCAATTTTGTATTCACTATCGAAAACGCCAATCTTCAACGAATGAGCTCTCGCCCATTTTCGCCACAATCTGACCATGCTCGGATTGAATACCTTGTCGGTGGGATTGGGGATGATGCGGCGTCGGTTCAGCGTGATCGCTAGACGTATTGCGCCCGTTGTGGCGTGCGCTGCGCTGTGCGCGTTGCTCGCAAACTGCTCAAACGGCGTGGATTCGCACTACGGCGTTTCGCCGAGCCCGCGCGTCGTCGGCGACGGCGACGTCGTACCGAAAGGCGGCGGCAGTTATCATGTCGGCCAGCCCTACACAGTCGCCGGCCACACTTATTATCCGACGGATGATCCGCACTATCACGCCGAAGGGTTGGCCTCCTGGTACGGCGACGATTTCCACGGCCGACTCACAGCCAATCGCGAGATCTTCGATCACAACGGCATTTCCGCCGCCCACACCACGATGCCGCTGCCGAGCTATGCCCGGGTGACCAATCGCTCCAACGGCCGGTCGCTGATCGTGCGGGTGAACGATCGCGGGCCCTATCATGGCAACCGCATCATCGACGTGTCGAGCCGGGCCGCCGACCTGCTGGGTTTTCGGACAAGTGGCACCGCTTGGGTCAAGGTTGAGTATGTCGGCCGTGCCCCCCTCGACGGCTCGGACGATCGAATCCTTGCGGCCACGCTTCGGCAGGACGAGCCGGCTCCGGCGCCCGGCACGGTGAAATTCGCCGCCACCCGGCTTGCGCCCGCCGGCACGACCGCCTCGATCCTGCGCACGACGCATTATGCCAGCGCGTCGGTCAGCGATGCCAACATGCCGGGCTCGCGCATGATGTCCTACGCTCAGGGCCCACGCGGCCGCGATGGCACCGATCAATTTCTCAACGGCCGCGGACTTTATTAGTTTATCTCGTCCTGGCAGGGCCGGCCAACGCAGCCGCTTATTTGATCGTCAGCGTCAAGGTGAAGGGACCAAAGGGTCCGTCGGACATCGTATTGGCGTGGATTACGAGCACATAGTCGCCGGTCTGCGGCAAGGCGTAAGGCGCATTCTCGTCGACCGCGTCGCTGGCGCCGTTGGGCAGCGTGAGCGGAATGCCGGGACCGGTCTTGAGGTTCTGTCCGCTCGTTTTGACCGTCATTGTTTGACCGCCGCGCGCTTCGAATTTGAAAAAGAAGTTGGGTCGGGTGCCCGAAACGCTGCCGCGGCCGACGACCGATACCTCGCCCTTGGCCATGCGAAGAACAACAGGGCAAGCTTCATCACCCGGCTCGCAGGCGTACGCAGCGCGCGGAGCAGTCGAAGCGAGCATCACGGCGGCCAGCAGCGCCATGGCGCCAGTCGGCGCTGACCACCGCCTGAGCCCCGGCTGACAGAGCAGGGCAAACGCAGACGCCGACCAAGAATGCAAACGCAACGGCATCATCGCATGGTCCTCCACAATCTTTTGCGGGCACTGATACCCGCCGGCAGTTTCCTCGATCCGCCACTTCTGCCACAGGCGAACGACGGCTATTGTGAAACCGGCGCAGAGCTTGCGGCTGCGTCATTTGGTATCGTTGCGATCGTTTAAGGACTTGTGCGCTCTAAAGGTTGCGTGAAAATTGCACGGCTTCTTGCGAGGTCCTGCACGGGAGGTTGGCTTGCGGACCGGGTTTTGGCTGAACCGATTTGGCACTTGGCGAACGTGCGCGCTCGCGGCCACTTTATGCGTCGCGGCGATCGCCGCTGGTCATGCCGCCTCGAACATGGCGACCAAGAAAGACGAGGGCGGTTTCCAGACCAGCGTGCCGGCGGCGCTTCTGCTCGACATGGAAAGCGACAGCGTGCTGTTCGAGAAGAACGGCGATGAGCTGGTCGCGCCGGCCAGCACGGCAAAGCTGATGACGCTCGAATATGTTTTCAACGAAATCAAACAGGGCCGCGTCAAGCTGACCGATGAGTACGTCATCAGCGAGAATGCCTGGCGCAAGGGTGGCGCGCCCTCGCACGGCTCAACCATGTTCGCGGCCATTCACAGCCGCGTGTCGCTCGACGATCTGATCCACGGCATCATCATCGATTCCGCCAACGACGCCTGCATCGCCATTGCCGAGGGCATGGCCGGCAACGAGGCCGAGTTCGGCGCCAAGCTCACGCAACGCGCGCGTGAAATCGGCCTGGAAAAATCGACTTTTACCAACGCGACCGGCTATTCGGATCCGAACCTGCGGGTGACGCCGCGCGAACTGGCGCAGCTCGCACGCCACATCATCCTGACTTATCCGGATTTCTATCCGCTGTTTTCCGAGCGCGAATTCACCTGGAATAAGATCCGTCAGCAGAACCGCAATCCGCTCTTGGCGATGGGGATCGGCGCTGACGGGCTCAAGACCGGTGAAACCACCGAAGCCGGCTTCAACCTCGTGGGCTCGGCGGTGCAGAACGAGCTGCGCCAGATCGTGGTCGTCACCGGCGCCAAATCCGACAAGGAGCGCGGCGACGAGGCGCGCAAGATGCTGGATTGGGGCTTTCGCAGCTTCGAGGCCCGGGTGCTGTTTGCCGAAGGCCAAACGATCGGTGAGGCCAAGGTGTTCGGCGGCGAGCGCAGCTATGTTCCGCTGGTCGGCCCCGGCACGATCCGGCTGATGATGCCGCGCAGCGGCGGCGAGCGGCTGATCGCGCGTCTGGTCTACACCGGGCCGGTGGCGGCGCCGATCGCCAAAGGCCAGAGCATCGGCAAGCTCAAGGTTTGGCGCGGCGACAATCTGGCGCTCGAAGTCCCGCTGCAAGCAGCCGATGATGTCGGCAAGGGCAGCATGTCGCATCGCGCCATGGACGCAGCCACCGAACTCATTATCGGCCTGTTCCGGGCTGGCGTGAACCGGATTGGACACAGCGGCTAAGGCCGTAGCTGCGCCGCATTCCAATGCCTAGATCATGGTGTGGTACAAGCAGCGTTCGCGCCGCGGCTCGTAGTGTTTTGCAACAAGGTGCCGCAACTATTTGGAACGAAGGCCGTTTTCCTGGTTTAGCAGCTTTGGCGGTTGTGCCGGCAACGATTCGTGTGTCCTGATCGGATTGGCTTGATGAGAGGAAAGTTTATTACCTTCGAAGGCGGGGAGGGGACCGGCAAGTCGACCCAGGCCGCCATGCTGGCGCTGCGTCTTGAATCGCTCGGCATTGGCGTCAAGCTGACGCGAGAGCCCGGCGGTTCGCCCGGTGCCGAGATCATGCGCCACGTGCTGCTATCAGGCGCCGCCAAACCCTTCGGGCCGGAGGCGGAGGCCATGCTGTTTGCCGCCGCCCGCGACGATCATATCCGCTGCACGATCCAGCCGGCGCTGGCCGCAGGGCAGTGGGTGCTCTGCGATCGTTTCGCTGACTCGACCCGCGTTTATCAGGGCGAACTCGGCAACGTCGATCCGCGTCTGATCAAGGCGCTTGAGCGCGTGTCGATCGGCGATCTGCGTCCCGATCTGACATTGGTGCTTGATGTTCCGGCGCAGCTTGGCCTGCAGCGCGCCGCGGGCCGCCGCCGCGGCACGACACCGGATCGCTTCGAGGCCGAGACGATCGAATTTCACGAGCGGCTGCGCCAAGCCTACCTCTTGCTCGGCGCCGCCGAGCCGCAGCGCTGCGTCATCATCGATGCGACCGCACCGAAGCTGACGGTGGCGAAGCGGGTTTGGGAGGCCGTGCATTCGCGACTTCGTCCGGCCGCGGCACCGCCGGTCCGCCTGGCAGGCGCCGGCTGATGAGCAAAGACGACGCCGATACCGACGACATCAAGCCGCCGCGTGTGACCGACAAGCTGTTTGGTCACGGCGCGACGGAATCCGCGCTTTTGTCGGCCTTTCGCGGTGGCCGCGTGCCGCATGCCTTCATGCTCATCGGCCAGAAGGGCATCGGCAAGGCGACGCTTGCTTACCGGATGGCGCGCTTTGTGCTCGCGCATCCGGACCCGGCTGCAGCATCGGTGCATGGTGCAACCTCGCTCGCCATCGCCCCCGAGCATCCGACGGCACGCCGCCTCGCCGCCCGCGCACATGGCGATCTGCTCGTTCTGGAGCGCACGCCGAATGACAAGGGCGTGCTGCGCCAGCAAATCGCGGTCGACGACGTCAGGCGGACGATCGCTTTCTTCGGCGCGACCGCCGGGGAGGGTGGTTGGCGCGTCGCCATTGTCGACGCCGTCGACGAGCTCAACCGCGCCGGCGCCAATGCGCTTCTCAAGATCCTGGAAGAACCGCCGGAGCGGGCGATGTTGCTTCTGGTCTGTCATTCGGCATCGCGGGTCCTTCCGACACTGCGCTCGCGCTGCTGTGTGTTGCCGATGCGGCCGTTGGACCAACCTGACGTCGCGCGTGCATTGGCTACCGCCGTTGAGCAGGACGAAAACGATCCACAGATTGCCGCGGCATCTGCAGCCGCGGACGGCAGCGTCGCGCGCGCCTTGGCGTTTCTCGACCAGGACGCCTTGCTGCTGCGTCAGCGTGCGCTCGAGGAACTCGAGCGATTGCCGGCGGTCAACGCCAACGCCTTGCACGCGCTCGGCGACGCACTCGCCGGCTCGGACACGCGCCCGCTCGGCGCCTTCGTCGATACCGTCAATGCGTGGCTATCGCGTTCGCTCGATCGCGAGGAGGGGACCAACGTCAGTCTGGCGCGGCTCGACCGCTTGGCTCACGCCTCGCAGCGCATCAATGCCGCGGCGCGCGACGCCGAAATTTATAATTTGGAGCGAAAGCCACTGGTCTTCAGCGTGTTCGGATTGCTTGCCGAGGCCACGCGCGGTTGATACCTATGCGCCATAGTGGCCGGGCTCTTCGTGTAAGTCCCGGCCTTCTCTGTCTTTAGAGTTACACGATTACTGACAAGATCACTGACACGTTCACCGAGCAGCGATTCCATGGCCAAGAAGCGTAAGAAAACTCCGGCTCGCAAGAAGGCGACAAAGGCCGTCACACCGAAAGTGGCGAAGAAGTCGAAAATCACCAAGCCGAAAGCCGCAAAGAAAAAGCAGCTCGCGCGCGCGGCCAGCAAGAAACAGGCGAGCGCTAAAGCGCGCGGCCGCAACACAAGCGGGCGCAGAACCGCAACCAAAGCCGTATCTAAAAAGCAAGCCAGCGCGAAAAAACCCGCGAAGGCGTTGCCGCCCAAGAAGGTGAAGGCTACGGCTCCCAAGAAAGCGATCGCTCCAAAGACGGCGCCGGTCGTCGCAAAAAAGACAACGGTGGCGCCTGCGGTCCCGCCAGTCGTTGCGAAAGCACCGCCGAAACGCAAAGCACCGACCCGCAAACCCGTTGAGACGGTCACCACGAACCAAGAGCAGCCGACCGCCGAACACAGAGACGGCGAGCCGTTCTACATCACTACCGCGATCTCGTATCCGAACGGTCCTCCGCACATTGGCCACGCGTACGAGGTGGTCGCGACCGACGCGATCGCGCGCTTTATGCGACTTGATGGCTACGACGTCTTCTTCCTCACCGGGACCGACGAGCACGGCCAGAAGATTCAGCAGACCGCGGCGCGCGAGGGTTTGACGCCGCGGCAGTTGCTTGACCGCAACGTGCCGCTGTTCGAGGCGATGGTGAAGCGGCTGGAATGCTCCAACAACGATTTCATCCATACGACCGAGCCGCGGCACCACGTATCCTCCGAGGCCATCTGGCAAAAGATGGCCGAGGCCGGCGACATCTATCTCGACAAATATTCCGGCTGGTACTCGGTGCGCGATGAAGCCTATTACGCCGAGGACGAAACCGCGCTCAACGAGCAGAACCAGCGCATCGCCACCAAGACCGGCACGCCGGTCGAATGGGTGGAGGAGGAGAGCTATTTCTTCCGCCTCTCCGCCTATCAGGACAAGCTGCTGAAGCTGTTCGAGCGCCCGAATTTTGTGCTGCCGAAAGAGCGGCTGAACGAAGTCGCGAGCTTCGTGCGCGGCGGCCTGCAGGATCTCTCGATCTCGCGCACCACGTTCGACTGGGGCGTGCGCGTGCCGGGCAGCGACGGCCACATTATGTACGTGTGGGTCGATGCGCTCACAAACTACATCACCGCGGTCGGCTATCCTGATACTGAAGGCGAAATGTTCCGCCGGTATTGGCCGGCAAACCTGCACGTCATCGGCAAGGACATCGTGCGTTTCCACGCGGTGTACTGGCCGGCGTTTCTGATGTCGGCAGGCATTGCAGTGCCGCAACGCATTTTCTCCCACGGTTTTCTGTTCAACCGTGGTGAGAAAATGTCGAAGTCGGTCGGCAACGTCATCGATCCGTTCGTCCTGGCCGAAACTTACGGAGTGGATCAATTCCGTTATTTCTTCCTGCGCGAGGTGCCGTTCGGTCAGGACGGCAATTACAGCCACGAGGCGATCGTCAATCGCACCAACGCCGATCTTGCCAACGATCTCGGCAATCTGGCGCAGCGTTCGCTGTCGATGATCGCCAAGCAATACGCCGGCGAACTGCCGACGCCCAGCGGGCTAAGCGAGGCCGATCAAACCATTCTGGCGGCCGCCGACGGCATGATCGACAAAGCCCGCGAGGCCATGGCGACGCAGCAACTGCACCAGGTGCTCAATGCGGTCTGGGGCGTCGTCGCCGACGCCAACCGCTATTTTGCCGGTGAAGCGCCATGGGCGCTGGCGAAGACCGATCCCGCCAAACAGGCGACCGTGCTTTACGTCACGGCCGAAGTGCTGCGCCAGGTCGCGATCCTTGCTCAACCGTTCGTACCGACGTCAGCAGGAAAGCTGCTCGATCTGCTGGCGGTGCCTGCCGACGAACGCAGCTTTGCCTTTCTGGACGGCAAGCACCGCATCGCCAGTGGCGCCAAATTGCCGGCACCCAGTCCGGTGTTTCCGCGTTATATCGAGGCGGAAGCGCGCGCCGCGCAGTAAACATAACGACAGAGCGATGTTGGTCGACAGCCACTGCCATCTCGATTTCCCGGACTTCGCCAGCGAGCTCGACGCCGTGGTCACGCGCGCCGGCGCTGCCGGCCTGTCGCGGCTGGTGACGATTTCGACGCGGGTGCGCCGCTTCGCCGGCGTATTGGCGATCGCCGAGCGATTTCCCAACGTGTTTTGTTCGGTCGGGACGCATCCGCATCACGCGCACGAGGAACTCGACGTGACCGTCGAGGATCTTGTCGCGCATGCACGGCATCCGAAGGTGGTCGCGATCGGCGAAGCGGGACTCGACTATCACTACGATAACAGCCCGCGTGACGCGCAGGAGCAGGGCTTTCGCACCCACATCGCGGCTGCGCGCGCGACCGGTCTGCCGGTGGTCATTCATGCCCGCGAGGCCGATGACGATACGGCGCGCATTCTTGAGGAAGAAACCGGGAAGGGCGCCTTCCCGCTTCTGCTGCATTGCTTCACCGGCGGCCCCGATTTGGCGCGGCGTGCCGTGGCGCTCGGCGGCCTTGTCTCCTTCAGCGGCATCGTCACCTTCAAAAACTCGAGCGCGCTGCGCGCGGTCGCGGCCGAACTGCCGGCGGATCGTATTCTTGTCGAGACGGACGCGCCGTATCTCGCGCCCAATCCGTATCGGGGCAAGCGCAACGAACCTTCGTACGTCGTGGAAACGGCGAAGATTTTAGCTGCGACGCGTGGCGTTTCTTATGCGGAAATCGCGCAGCAAACGTCCGAAAATTTCTTTCGTCTGTTCAGCAAAGTTTCACGGCCGACTAGCGCCGACGCTTCCATGCCGACACCGAGTCACGACCGCAGCATGACCTTGACATTCACCATTCTGGGCTGCGGCTCGTCCGCCGGCGTTCCCCGACCGGCCCTGGGCTGGGGCGCGTGCGATCCGAACAATCCGAAGAACCGCCGCCGGCGGACATCGCTTTTGGTCGAACGCCGCGGCCAGGACGGCGTGACGCGGGTGCTGATCGACACATCGCCGGACTTGCGTGAGCAGCTTATCGACGCCGACGTCGAGTGGCTCGACGGCGTGTTCTACACCCACGAACATGCGGACCACACGCACGGCATCGACGATCTGCGCTCGCTCTTTATCAAACAGCGCCGCCAACTCGACATCTATATGGATGAGCAAACCGCCAAGATAATGCGGCATCGGTTCGACTATTGTTTTCAGTCGCCGCCCGGCAGCGAATATCCGCCGATCGCGATCGAGCATCGCCTCGCGGCCGGTCAGCCAATCACCATTAGCGGGAAGGGTGGCACCATCAGCGCACTGCCGCTCCTGCAACAGCACGGCGACATCGCCTCGCATGGATTTCGCTTCGGCAAGTTTGCGTATTCCTGCGACCTGAGCAGGCATGCCGGACGAAACCGTCGAAGCCCTGGCGGACCTCGACGTCTGGATTGTCGACGCGCTTCGCTACAAGCCGCACCCGAGCCATTTTTCGCTCGCCGATGCGCTGGGCTGGATCGAACGGATCAAGCCCAAGCGCGCCATCCTGACGGACCTGCACGCCGACCTCGACTACGATGTCCTGCGCAAGGATTTGCCGCCGCACATCGAGCCGGGCTTCGACGGCCTGACGCTGTCGCTGGCCGACTAGCGAGCCCGATGGCGGGCGGACCAACCAGCGACATTTCCCAGCACTCATCCGAGCAAGCCGCCAAAGCCCGCACATTGTGGAGCATCCATGCTGATGTTCCATAATATGTCTTATGCAAATCGCGGATGTGGCGATTGGCCCATTCGATCGCGCTGCGTTGCGTCTCGTTACGGCCCTGCTTCTCTGCCGACATCCTTACCCCATATGGAACGATAGGTTCCCGGCGACGTTTCTCCGGGAACTGACGGCTCGTCGCGCCGCCGGTAACGCACCGAATTTCCCAACCCACATTCCAAGGTGACAGCCGTGTCTAAAGTCCGAGCCCTCGACGCACGCAAGACCGCCGCGCCCCTCGACACGCCGACCGATCTGCCGAGCGAAGGCGTCAGCGTGATTTCCGACAAGCTCAACAAGGTCCTGGCCACGACCTTTGCGCTCTACCTCAAGACCAAGAATTTTCACTGGCATGTCAGCGGCCCGCATTTCCGCGACTACCATCTGATGCTCGACGAGCAAGGCGAACAGATCTTCAACTCGACCGACGACTTGGCTGAGCGCGTGCGCAAGATCGGCGGCACGACGCTGCGCTCGATCGGTCAGATTTCCAAGCTCCAGGCGATCGAAGATAATGACGAGGCCTATGTGGAGCCCGGTGACATGCTGCGCGAACTGGTGGCGGACAATAAAACGCTCGTCGGCACCATGCGCGACTGTCATGAGGCGTGCGACAAGTACGGCGACGTCGCCACCGCCAGCATTCTGGAGAATTTTATCGATCAGGCTGAGCGACGGCTGTGGTTCATGTTCGAAGCGAGCCGCAAGGCCGACGAGACCGGACACTAAGGGCTCGCGTCTATTCTGCCACGGCGGTTCGGGACTTTGTGCTTGTCCCGAACCGCGCGCCGACGTTTATACGAGACGCAAGATCCTCGCGGTGCGGTTTCCACTTTTCGCGATGATGCTCTAGGGTCGCGCGACCCACTTGGACTCAGCGCATGACCCTCTCCCACGACGTAACCCCTTCCCGCGATATCGGCCGGCTGATCGAGATCATGGCCGCGCTACGCACCCCCAAGACCGGCTGCCCGTGGGATCTGGAACAGAATTTCTCGACCATCGCGCCGTACACCATCGAGGAAGCGTATGAGGTCGCCGATGCGATCGCGCGCAACGATCTCACCGATCTCGAAGACGAACTCGGCGACTTGTTGCTGCAGGTCGTCTTCCATGCCCGCATGGCGCAAGAGCAAGGCGCTTTTGATTTCGGCGGCGTAGTCGAGGCGATCACCACCAAGCTCATCCGCCGGCATCCACACGTCTTCGGCGATCAGACCGCGCGCGATCCGCAATCGGTCAAGGGATTGTGGGACGAGATCAAGGCGCAGGAGAAGCAGGCCAAGGCGGCACGTGGCAAGCCGGTCGACAAAGGCGCTTTGGCCGGCGTTCCGGTGACGCTGCCTGCCCTCACCCGCGCGTTGAAGCTGCAAACGAAGGCCGGCAAAGTCGGCTTCGACTGGAACGATCCGCGGGCCGTGTTGCGCAAAATCCGCGAAGAGGCCGACGAGATCGAGGCGGCGCTCGACGACAACGATGACAGCGCGGCCGCCGAAGTCGGCGATTTGTTGTTTGCTGCGGTCAATCTCGCCCGTCATTTGGATGCCGATCCGGAAGCGGTGCTGCGACAAACAAACGAAAAGTTCGAGCGCAGATTTGCTTCGATCGAGCGGGCTTTAGCGGCGCGCGGTAAGGCGCCCAAGGACTCGACGCTCGCCGAGATGGACGCGCTCTGGGACGAAGCGAAGTCGCAGGAAGCGACATAACGCAGTCGTCCGTCATCCTGAGGCGGCCGCAAAGCGGCCCTCGAAGGATGTGCGGCCCGGGCCGTCGCCCTTCGAGGCTCGCTACGCTCGCACCTCAGGGTGACGGGAAACTAACGAGAGCCTGCTCCACGCGGCTCTTCGCCAACGGGAAGCACGCAGGCACCAAACCGCGTCCGCACAGCCTCTGCCTTGGCTGGATCGACCCGTACCGTCATGCCGACGCGGCCGGTCTTTTCGTCGGCGGCCTTGTGCAGCACCTCGGTGTGCCGGTGCAGCCAGCTCACGCCCGCGCCGTCGGCGGGATCGAGCACGAGCTCGATAAGGACGCGCCCGGCCGCGAGCTGCTCTTCAATGACCGCATCGAGGGTATCGATCCCCTCCCCGGTGATGGCTGAGACCAAAACCGGCCGCCGCTCCTGCGGTCGCCGCTCGGCGAGGTTATGGAGCCGTTCCTTGGCGTCGACATCGAGCCGGTCGATCTTGTTCCAGACCTCGATCAAGGCCGGCTTGCCCGAGGCCTCCTTCTCCGGATCGATGCCGAGCTGGCGCAAAACGTTTTCCACGTCCTGCAATTGCGCCTCCGCGTCGTCGTGCGACACGTCGCGCACGTGCAGGATCACGTCAGCCTCGATCACTTCCTCCAGCGTGGCGCGGAATGCCGCGATCAGCATGGTGGGCAGATCGGAGATGAAGCCGACCGTATCAGAAAGAATGATGCGCGCTCCGTGCGGCAGATCGACGGCGCGCAGCGTCGGGTCAAGCGTCGCGAACAGCATGTCGGCCGACAGCACGCTGGCTCGCGTCATGCGGTTGAACAGCGTCGACTTGCCGGCGTTCGTGTAACCGACCAGAGCGACGACCGGATACGGCACGCGGCGCCGGCTTTCCCGATGCAGCTCGCGGGTCCGCTTGACCTTGACGAGCTCGCTTTCGATCTTGGCGAGGCGCTCCTCGATCATGCGGCGGTCCGCTTCCAATTGCGTTTCGCCGGGGCCGCCAAGGAAGCCGAAGCCGCCGCGCTGCCGCTCAAGGTGGGTCCAGGTGCGCACCAGGCGCCCCTTCTGATAGGTCAGATGCGCGTGCTCGACCTGGAGCGCGCCTTCGCGCGTGCGGGCGCGGCGGCCGAAAATCTCGAGAATGAGGCTGGTGCGGTCGAGCACCTTGGCGCCCCAGGCCTTTTCCAGATTGCGTTGCTGCACCGGCGAGAGCGCGCAATCCATGACGACGATGCCGGCGTCATGGCTTTTCACCAGACCGGCGATCTCTTCGACCTTGCCGCGTGCCCAAGTAGGTCGCCGGCCGCAGGGCGGCGAGCATGACAATGCCGCTGTCGGCGACATCAAGATCGATGGCGCGCGCAAGGCCAACCGCCTCGTCGAGGCGCGCAGCCGGATCGCGTTCGGACGCAGCCGCACGCGCAGCAACCTTGCGCACGACGGGCTCGATGACGAGCGCACGACCGGTCGCCAAGCCCGTTGGGCTCAGCTGATCAGCCGGCGTGTCGCGGCGCCGCGGCTCCAATCAGACCTTTTCCCCAGCCGGCGCGTCCTCAGCCCCCTCAAAGAGCTGGACCGGATGGCCGGGCATGATGGTCGAGATAGCGTGCTTGTAGACCAGTTGAGAGTGGCCGTCGCGACGCAAAAGTACACAGAAGTTATCGAACCAGGTGACCACACCCTGAAGCTTGACGCCGTTCACCAGAAAGATGGTGAGCGGAATTTTGGCTTTGCGGACGTGGTTTAGAAAGGTGTCTTGCAGATTTTGTGCGCGGTCGGCTGCCATGGCCGTTGTTTCCGTTTTTGTACCGCAGGCCCCTGCCCCGCGGGTCTTTTCTTGCCCAGCTAGTCATTAGAAGCCACCCCGGGAAGGGTTGCAAGCCCACCGGGTACGCGGAAAGCAAGAAACATACCCGGAAAAGCTCGACGCGAGACATTTGCCACAACGGAACAGCTAACTCCACTCCGCATATTGATGAAATGTGCACCGAAGCGAGATCGCCAGCGGACCAGGCTTGCCGTCCCCGATGGGGTGCCCGTCAATGCGAACCACCGGCAGCACAATCTGGCTGGCTGCTGTCACGAAAGCTTCGCGAGCCGCGTAGGCCTCCTCCAGCGTGAAGGCGCGTTCCTCGATCGAAAGCCCCTGCCCCTTGATGACATCGAGCAGCACGGTCCGGGTGATGCCCTTGAGGATGCCGTGATCGGCCGGGCGGGTCACCACGCTGCCCGCCTGCGTCACGATCCAGGCATTGGCGGAGGCGGCTTCGGTGACGTTGCCGTCCTTATCGACGAACCAGGCATCGCGGGCGCCTTGAGCGACGGCGGCTTGCCGGGCCAAAATGTTGGGCAAAAGCCCGGTGGTCTTGATATCGACGCGGCCCCAGCGATCGTCCGGCACGCTGATCACAGCGATGCCGGCGGCGGCAAGCGCTTCGTTCCGCCGCGCGTTCAGCGGACGTGCCGTCACCACCAGGCTCGGCGGCACGCTCGGTGCCGGGAAAGCATGGTCGCGCCGCGCCACCCCGCGGCCGATTTGCAGATAGACGATGCCGTAGCGGATGCGATTGCGGGCCACGACTTCGCGCAACACGATACCAAGCGCCGCCAACGACATCGGCAGCCGGATGTGCAAGGCCTCGAGCGAGCGCTGCAGGCGGGCCAGATGGCGGCGCTCGTCGATCAAGCGCCCTTCCCGCACCTCGCAGACTTCATAGACGGCATCAGCGAACTGATAGCCCCGATCCTCGACATGCACCATCGCGTGGCGCAGCGGGACGTAGCAGCCGTTAACGTAAGCTATTCTGGACATGGCAATCGCGGAGCTGGCACGCCATCCCGCGGCGTTGCGGGTCACGATGGGGACGGCTCATCAATCGATGCCCAGCGCCTTGAGCTTGCGATGCAGCGCCGAGCGCTCCATGCCGACGAACTCGGCGGTGCGAGAAATATTGCCACCGAAGCGATTGATCTGCGCCAGCAGATATTCGCGCTCGAACACTTCCCGCGCTTCCCGCAGCGCCAGACTCATCAAATGCTCGCCGCCGTTGCCGTTGGGCATCGACGGGATCATCGAGCCGACGTCGGGCGGCAGCATCGAGGCGGTGATGACGGCTTCAGGATCGCCGCCGGCTAAGATCATCAGCCGTTCGACGTTGTTGCGAAGCTGGCGCACATTGCCGGGCCAATCGTGAGATTGCAGCACCGCAAGCGCGTCGCCGCCGATCGTTCGCTTCGGCAGACCGGTGATCTGCGAAATTTGCGTCATGAAATATTCGACCAGTTCGGACACGTCCTCGCGCCGTTCGGCAAGCGGCGGCACGCGGATCGGCACCACCGAGAGCCGGTGATAGAGGTCTTCGCGGAATTTGCCGGTGGCAATATCGGCTTCGATATTGCGGCTGGTCGACGATACGATGCGGACGTCGACCGTCACCTTGGTATTGCCGCCGACGCGCTGGAAGGTCTGATCGACCAGGACGCGGAGAATCTTGTTCTGCGTCTCACGCGGCATGTCGGCGATCTCGTCGATGAACAGCGTGCCGCCGTGCGCTTCTTCGAGCGCACCGACCTTGCGGCTTTGCGTGCCGTTGCCGGCCTCGACGCCGAAAAGCTCGACCTCCATGTTTTCCGGCATGATGGCGGCGGCGTTGATGACAACAAACGGTCCGTTGGCGCGCGCCGATAGCGAGTGAATGGTGCGGGCTGCAAGCTCCTTGCCGCTGCCGGAGGGGCCGACAATCAGGATCCGGCTGTTGGTCGGTCCGACCTTTTCGACCGTCTGGCGCAGTTGGTTCATCGTCGCCGAGCGTCCGACCAGGGTCGACGCCTGCGGTCCGAGTTGCTTGAGCTCGCGGACCTCGCGCTTGAGCCGTGAGTTCTCCAGCGTGCGTTCGGCGACCAGCAGCAGACGATCGGCCTTGAAGGGCTTCTCAATAAAGTCGTAGGCGCCGCGTTTGATCGCCGACACCGCCGTTTCAATATTGCCGTGGCCGGAAATCATCACCACCGGCAGCTCGGGATGGTCCTGCTTGAGCATATCGAGCAGCTGCAGGCCGTCGAGACGGCTGCCCTGCAGCCAGATATCGAGGAAAACAAGATTCGGCCGGCGGGCGACCACGGCGGCCAGCGCCGCATCGGCATCACCGGCCGTGCGCGTGCCATAGCCCTCGTCCTGCAAAATACCGGCAACCAGCTCGCGAATATCCGCTTCGTCGTCGACAATGAGAATATCAGTAGGCATTTCTCAAACCGCTGCTTGCTGCGATTGTACCGCTACGGCGGAGGCCTCAATCGGCTCAGCCGCAAACCGCAATTGCATCCAGGCGCCCCGCGCGCCTGGAATCTTTTCCGACGCGTCGCGCAATTCGATGTGACCGCCATGCTCTTCGAGAATGCGGCCGACGATTGCGAGCCCGAGCCCGGTCCCCTTTTCACGCGTGGTGACGTAAGGCTCGAGCAGACGCGAACGGTTCTCTTTAGGCAGTCCTATGCCGTTGTCGATGACGTCGATCACAACGTCGTTGCCGTCGCGCGTTGCGCTGACGACGATGCGGCCGCGGCCAAGTTCGTCGGCCGGCACCGCACTGATCGCCTCGGTGGCGTTCTTGACGATATTGGTCAGGGCCTGGGAAATCAGCCGCCGGTCGATGCGCGCGGGCATGGTTTCGGCCGGCAATTCGACCTCGATATCGATGTCCGGATGCGCGACCCGCATCAGGAAGACGACCTGACGCACCGTTTCGGCCACGTCCTCGCCGGCGATGACCGCTTTCGGCATCCGCGCGAAGCGTGAGAATTCGTCGACCATGCGTTTGATGTCGTCGACCTGACGCACGATCGTCGCCGTGCATTGCTCGAACACGGCCGCGTCCTCGGTGATCACCTTGCCGTATTTGCGGCGCAGCCGCTCGGCCGACAGTTGGATGGGCGTCAGCGGGTTTTTGATCTCATGCGCGATACGGCGCGCGA
This sequence comes from uncultured Alphaproteobacteria bacterium, assembly GCA_963737755.1. Lineage (GTDB taxonomy): Bacteria > Pseudomonadota > Alphaproteobacteria > Rhizobiales > Xanthobacteraceae > BOG-931. The sequence goes on from CAVTTZ010000002.1 coordinate 26,156, forward strand.
TATCCGCCCAGGCGGAGGTCCGTTGCGCCAGCACCAGTTCGGTCACGTCGTCGATGGTGATGACATAGCCGTGTTCGGATTGGGACGCCTGCTCGCTGGTGACGCGGACGGAGAAATTCCGCTCCTGGCCGTTACGGCTGACGGTCACCTGCTTCTGGATAAGCCGCTGATTGCCGCCGCGCGCCGAATCGAAAATCTCGGACAGTTCGGGCGCGACCTCGGCCAGCGGCTGCCCGAGCGCGTCGCGCTCCGAGCGCGCCAACAGCCGCTCGGCCGAGCGATTGAGGATGGTAATGCGGCCTTCGGCATTGAGCGCCGATGACCCCGGCGCTGGCGCCGGCGAGCACCGCCTCGGTGAACCGGCGGCGGCTGTCGATCACATCGCGCGCCCGCACGATATCCTCGTGCTGGGTGCGCAGCTCCTGGGTCATGTTGTTGAAGGTTTCGCCAAGCTGTGCGAGGTCGCCTTCGGAGCGGCGGATCGGCACCCGCACATCGAGGTTGCCGGTCGATACCACGTTGGCGGCGCCGATCAGGCGGCGGATTGGCGCCACCAGGCGGTTGGCGAAATCGAGACCGATCCACGCCGAAGACAACAGCACGATCAAGGCGATGACCGCGAACATCAGGGCGAACGCGATCTGAATGCCGAGCCGGCGCGCTTCAAGATTGGCGTATTCGCCGGCGCTCTCTTGCGTCGCGCGCAACTGCGCGACCACCCGGGGATCGAGCATGCGCGCGGCGTAAAGATACATGCCGTCGTAGCCGTGCAGCTTGACGGCGGCGGCGACGTGATCGCCCTCGGGGATGAGCGCGATCTGCGGCTCGGTCTCGGTGATCTGGCTGAGCAGCTTGGTGGACGGCAGCACGACCGCCTTGTCCATTTTGACGTCGGCCCGTTCGATGGTCGAGCCATCGGCACGGATGATCATTGCCGCCGACAGTCCGCGCGCCGCCGCCTGGGCGGTGAAGAATTTTTGGAAACGATCACGATCGCTGTCGAACATCGGCTTGGCGCGCCCGAGATCGAACGCCATGGCCATGATCTCGCCGCGGATGGCCTGCGCGTGCTCGCTGACATAAGCGTCGGCAACAATGAGCGATTGCTCGATCATGGCGCGCGTGCGGGTCGAGAAAAATCGGTCGAGGCCGCGGTCGAGCGTCGTGCTGGCGACAAACGCCACCAGCACGGTCGGGACCGCGGCGATCACGGCGAAAAGCCCGACGATCTGCACATGCAGGCGCGAGGCCGCATAGCCGCGCCGGCGCGCGCGCACCACCATCCAGACTTCGCGGCCGATGATGGCCAGAAGAAACAATCCCGCCGCCAAGTCGGCGAGCAGGAGCTTGACGACGACTTCGTGCACCGGCGCGATCGGCGTCAACCCGGCCAGCACCACAAAGGTCGCCGTCGCCGATAAAAGCGCAACGCCGACCGCGATGGCCCCAATAAGACGAGAAGCGACCGGCATGGCGTCCGACCCGGTCAAGCGGCGCACCTGCCGGCTGCGCGGCGACGGCCGGCTCCAGCGGGGCGACCTGATCGACAGTCGTCATGGACGCCTTAAGGGGGACAGATTGTGGCGGGGCGGACGGAGCCCCAGCCATCCGCGTCAGTGATGCTTTTCTACAACAATGTTGCCCGATTGCGACAATTCCTGGGCGCAAAACACCCTTAACGGAATGCCACGCCCGCTGAAACCTGGTTTTAGCCGCTGCTGCTGCGGTAGACCTGGATTTCCAGGTCACGGATTTTCTTGCGCAGTGTGTTGCGATTGACACCCAGCAAGTCGGCCGCCCGGATCTGGTTACCGCGCGTGGCGGCGAGCGCCGCCGACAACAGCGGGGCCTCAACTTCACGCAAAATCCGGTGATACAGGCCGGGCGGCGGCAACGCTTCGTCAAAACCCGAAAAGTATTGCGTGAGATACCGCTCGACCGCGTTCGAGAGGTTGTCGTCGCCGCGCGGGCTCTCGCCATGCGTGACCAAGGCGGGCTGCGACAGCTCGGTGTCGATCACTGCGGACGTGATCGTTTCCTGGGGATAAAGCGCCGCCAACCGCCGGGCGAGGTTTTCAAGCTCGCGCACATTGCCGGGCCAGCGATGCCGGCGCAGCCGGTCGAGCGCCGTCGGGTCGATCTGCTTTGCCGGCAACCCTTCCCGCTCCACCTGGGTGAAGAAGTGACGGATCAGGTCGGGAATGTCTTCGGTGCGCTCGCGCAACGGCGGCAACCGCAGCGGCACCACGTTGAGCCGGAAGAACAAATCCTCGCGGAACAGGCCCTGCTGGATCAGCTGGCGCAGGTCCTTGTTGGTGGCGGCGATGATGCGCACGTCGGTCTTGATCGCGGTGCGGCCGCCGACGGTCGTGTACTCGCCTTGCTGCAGAACGCGCAGCAGCCGCGTCTGCGCTTCCATCGGCATGTCGCCGATCTCGTCGAGAAACAGCGTGCCGCCTTCGGCCTGCTCGAAGCGGCCGGCGCTGCGCGAATTGGCCCCGGTAAAGGCCCCCTTCTCGTGGCCGAACAATTCCGACTCGATGAGGTCGCGCGGAATGGCCGCCATGTTGATGGCGACGAACGGCCCGGTGCGCCGCTTGCCGTAATCGTGCAGCGCGCGGGCCACCAACTCTTTGCCGGTACCGGACTCGCCCGAGATCATGACGGTCAAGTCGGTCTGCATCAGGCGCGCGAGCACGCGATAGATTTCCTGCATCGCCGGCGAACGGCCGACCAGCGGGATCGACTCGAAGTCGTCGGCCTTGACCGGCGCGCGCGGCCGCTCTTTCGGCTCCGACAAGGCGCGGCCGACGATCGCGATCAGCTCTTTGAGATCGAACGGCTTCGGCAGATATTCGTAAGCGCCGCGTTCCGAAGCCCGTATGGCGGTCATGAAGGTATTCTGCGCGCTCATGATGATGACCGGCAGATCCGGCCGCGCTTTCTTGACCCGCAGCAGCAAATCGAACGCGTTCTCGTCCGGCAGCACAACGTCGGAAATGATCAGATCGCCATCGCCCTGGCTAACCCAGCGCCAAAGCGTCGCCGCGTTGCCGGTGGAACGCACCTCGTAGCCGGCGCGCGAGAGCGCCTGATTGAGTACTGTCCGGATTGCCGCATCGTCGTCGGCAACCAGAATATTTCCCGCAGGCATCAAAATTCCCCTTGTGACTGCAACGCGCTCTTCCGGCGCAGCGCTCTCGCCGGTGTAGACCGGCATGAGAACGCGAAAGATCGTCCGCCGCGGCTGCAACTCGCACTCGATGATGCCGCCATGATCGCCGACGATCTTGGCCACGAGCGCAAGACCCAAACCGGATCCGGTCGGCTTCGTGGTGACGAAGGGATCAAACAAATGCGGCATCAGTTCCTCTGGTACTCCTGGTCCGTTGTCGCGCACGCAGAACTCGAGCGGCAGTGAAATGCGCGTCTTGGAGCCCGGAACGGACAGCCGCACGCCGGGACGAAAAGCCGTCGACAGCGCGATTTCGCCGCCAGGGCCGTCACCGATCGACTCGGCGGCGTTTTTCACCAGATTGAGGAAGATCTGAACAAGCTGATCGCGGTTCGCGAGGACCGGCGGCAGCGACGGATCGTAGTCTTCGATGAATTTGACATGACGCGCGACGCCCGATTGGGCGAGCCGCTTCACATGATCGAGCACGACGTGAATGTTGACCGGCTCGCGCTCGACCGGCCGCTCGTCGGCGAACACTTCCATGCGGTCGACGAGCTTCACGATGCGATCGGCTTCATCGCAGATCAGCTGGGTCAGGCCCCGGTCCTCATCACTCGACCGATTGCTCGAGCAGTTGCGCGGCGCCGCGAATTCCCGACAGCGGATTTTTGATTTCGTGCGCCAGCATCGATGCCAGCGCGATGACCGAACGCGCGGCACCCCGATGGGTGAGCTGGCGGTCCATCTTGTCGGCGATCGAGCGCTCCTGCAGCATCACCACCACGAAGTCCGACTGATCCGTCAGCGGCGCGACGTGCAGATCGACCGAGCGGTCGCCGGGATTTCGCGGCGTGGTGAGGTCAACTTTGTATTCGTTGACCGCGGCGCCGCTGGCGCGGACCTGCTCAACCAGCGTCAGCACCGGACTGCCAAACGGCACCAGGTCGCGCAACGAATGCCGCCGCAACAGCGGCAGCGACACTTCGAAGAACGCTTCCGCCGCCACGTTGGCGTGGGCGATCCTTCCGTCGGAGGAAACGACAATCACCGGATGCGGCAGCGCGTTGAGGACCGCGTCGGGAGCCGCAGCCATCACCAGTGGCTCGGCTGTTCTCATGCAACTATCCTCGCCGCGTGGCCCGTGGCGCGCCCGTCCCGTCCCGGTCAGCAATGACGCTTGACCTGAAGGCAGGCCTGGCTGGAAAAAGGGAGCAGTCGAAAGTATTGCTCACGAATTAGGCGACGCCTCTATTCTGCATAGAGTTTAGCCAAAATCTCGCGCGGCGCAAGTGCTGCGGTGCAATATGGTTGCCATTTCGGCGGTTTGCATGGCTGCTCTGTAATATTTGGAAAGACTCAAGGTAATTCCGTAGGTTAGGCAGTGCATCAGCGCATGTCGCTGCAGATGCACAAAGTTATCCGTGAAAAAGGAAGGAGTTGAGTTCCATGCCGGCCAAAGTCGCGGCAGTGATTGTTGCAGGTGGACGCGGCTATCGCGCCGGCGGCGATATGCCCAAGCAGTATCGCCGGATCGGCGGCGAACCGGTGATCCGGCCGACCGCTGGCGGCGTTTCGCGGATCATCCGCAAATCACCGCCATCCAGCCGGTCATCCACCCGGACGATGGGGCTTTGTTTCACGCCGCGACCACGGGCCTGAGCCGTTTGCTGCCGGCCGTCCCAGGCGGCGCCACCCGCCAGGCCTCCGTGCGCGCCGGCCTCGAAGCGCTGCGCGCCGCCGCACCCGACCTGGTGCTGATCCACGATGCCGCACGCCCATTCCTGAGCCCGGGCTTGATCACGCGCGCGATCGAGGCTGCCACCACAGCACGGCGCGGCAGTCCCGGCGGTGCCGATCACCGACACCGTCAAAAAGGTGGACGAACACGACATGGTCAGCGAGACGCTCGACCGCAGCCGGCTGCGAACGGTGCAAACGCCGCAAGCCTTCTCGTACGGCGTTATCATCGATCTGCATCAGCGCGCCGCGGCGGCCGGACGCGACGATTTCACCGACGATGCGGCCCTTGCCGAATGGGCCGGCCATGCGGTTAATGTCTTTGCAGGTGAAAGCACGAACGTGAAACTGACAACAAACGACGATTTCGAGCGCGCCGAAGCGCTGCGCATGGCGTCGCTGGGCGACATCCGCATCGGCAGCGGCTTTGACGTGCACGCCTTCGGCGACGGCGATCATGTGATGCTCGCAGGCGTGCGCGTGCCGAACAAGCGCGGCGTCACCGGACATTCGGACGCCGACGTCGCGTTGCATGCGCTGGTCGACGCCATTCTGGGCGCTCTCGCCGACGGCGATATCGGCGTGCATTTTCCGCCGAGCGATCCGCAATGGCGCGGCGCTTCGTCGGACCAGTTTCTCGCCTTTGCCTGCGAACGCGTGCGTGCCCGTAACGGCATGATCGCCCATCTCGACATCACGGTTGTCTGCGAGGAGCCGCGCGTCGGCCCGCATCGCGACGCGATGCGCGAGCGCATCGCCGCCATTGCGGACATCCCGATCGACCGCGTCGCGATCAAGGCGACAACCTCGGAGAAGATGGGCTTTACCGGTCGTTCCGAAGGCCTTGTGGCAATGGCAACCGCGACCGTGCGGCTGCCCTGGAGCGCGAGATGATCGATCGTACCTTGCGCGCCAAGGCGACGCAGGTGCTGAACGTCTTTCGCGCGCGCGGTCTGAAAATAGCGACTGCCGAATCCTGCACCGGAGGCCTTGTTGCTGGCGCGCTGACGGAAATCGCCGGCTCGTCCGACGTGGTCGATCGCGGCTTTGTCACCTATTCGAATGCCGCCAAGGAAGCGATGCTCGGGGTGCCGGCGGCGACGCTGAAACGCTACGGCGCGGTGAGCGCCGAGACGGCCATCGCCATGGCGGCCGGCGCGCTGAAGAACTCGGACGCCGACATCACGGTAGCGATCACCGGCATTGCCGGCCCGGGCGGCGGCTCGGCGCAAAAGCCTGTCGGCCTCGTGCACTTTGCGGCCGCCAGCCGCGACGGCCGCCAATGCGCTTTGCATCGGCGTTTCGGCAAGATCGGGCGGCGGCGGGTGCGCGAGCGCTCGGTGATACAAGCTCTGGCGCTCCTACAAGCCCTCGCGGAAGACGCAAAAGCCTAGCCTGCCGCAGGTTTCGCTTCGGTCGGATGTTGGCCGGCACGTTGCGGCAGGACGACAAGGCAGAGGATGATGAAGGCGCCGATGATTGCGGTCGTGATCGGCCGGCTGAGCGCGAGACCACCTTCGTCGACCGGCTTATCGAGAAAATCGCCGACGGTCGCGCCCAAGGGCCGCGTCAGAATAAAGGCCGCCCAAAACAACAAGACGCGGGAGACCCGCGTCCAGTAATAGGCGGCAAGAACGGCGAGAAGCGCTACGGCGAAAACCAGGGCGCCGCCTTCGTAGCCGAGTTCAGTGTCATCGGCGATCCAATCGCCAAGCGCAGTGCCAAGCGTCTGCGAAAACGTGATCGCGGCCCAATAGAAAGCTTCGGCTTTCGGTGTCGAAACGGTGCTGACCGAAATCGAACCGAGCGACCAATACCACACCGCGAGCACGGCCAGCAGACAGAGCAAAAGAATCAACGACCCGCCCGCGTAGCCGACGCCGAGAGAGCGGTCGGCAAAGTCGGCCAAGGTCGTACCGGCCGTCGTCGAGGCCACGATCGTCGCCCAATAAAGCACCGGCTGGAATGTCTTCGCCGCAATCTGCAAGACGACGAGAAGCACCAGCAGCGAAAAGAAGATCGCTGTCCCAACCAAATAGCCCCAGCCCAGCGTCATCGTGACCGTGTCGCCGCCGGTCTCACCGAGCGTCGTCGCCGCGATCTTCATGATCCAGAAGACGAGCGTAACTTCCGGCACTTTGCTCGCAGTGTATTCAGCGGTGGTCATGTCATCTCCCGTCGCTCGATGATGGGCGTCGCCGAAACTGCCGGCCAGCATGCGACCAGCCCCTACCGAATGCGAGTGAAGTTTGAATAGCACTCCTTGCCGATGCGATATTGAGGAAAAATCGCGCGATATGAAATTTCCACCAGCCTGTTTGGTTCCACGACTGGCGGCAAGCCCGAGCGAGCGCCTCTCAGTATTTCAATTGCAGCGCGAGGTAATACGAAAAATCGTTTGTCACGGCGTTGTCCAATCCGCGGCCAATAGAAAACAGGACATGATAGGTCGCGTTAATGTCGTAGGTGCCGCCGATATTGAATCCGGTTGTGTTCTTGCTTCCGAGAGGATAGCCGGCGCTGTCCGGACCACCCGTCATCGAGGCCGTCTGATAGAAAATCTCGCCGGCGAGCGCGAGATGATCTGTGAACTGATACTGCAGCACACCGCCGGCGAACCAGAAATTTTGATTGTCAGTCCCTGGATTGATCCAGTAGCCGCCGCCGCCATAGACCGTCCATTTGCCAAAATCCTTTTGCAGCCAAACGGGGAGGAATGCGTGAGTGGCGCCGGTGCCGAGATTGCGATCGGTATTTCCAGTCGAGAAATCCAGAAAAGGATAAAACGCGATCTGCGGCCACCAGTCGGTCTCTTTCGCCGGAAGGAAACGGTATTTCGCTCCAATCTCAATGTCGCCTGCGCCGTATTGCGTGCTCGTCCCGTTCCACTGCGAGAAGGCGATCGGCACAAGCATGTGAAGTTGGAGATTCTCGACGGCGCCATAGTTGGCGTCGACGCCGGGCAGTACGCCCGCGACCGCCCCTCGGCCGAAAGTCGCCGCCGAATAAGTATTGATTTCCCAATGCCCGGGTTCGACCGGGACAGGGTCGTCAGTCAAAAACGGCGGGCCCGCGAGACAAATTTGCACTGACAGCAGCAACGCCACGAGTGCGGCCGCACCGCGCAGCGGACGCCGCAGCGCCGCTGATGCTACAGACAGTTTCTTTGCAACGCTTTCAAGTCTCACACGGCAGCTCAATACGTTAGGCGCGCTGCATTGTCCGTGTTTGGCCAGTCGCATTCAACCGCCGAAAGCGACATTGGTGGATCTGCCTATCCTGCAGATTGCGGAAGTTTCGTGATCAAGAACGGCGGCGGCTTACGCCGGCTGCGTGCCGTAAACCTGATCCGCGCGCTCTTCGAAGGCCGAGGCGAAACGGCGAAACGCGGCGTCGAACATCGCGCCCATCAGCATGCCGAGCGTGCGGCTGCGAAACTCGTAGGCAATGTAAAACTGGACATCACAGGCGCGATCGCCGGCGGGCCGAAAACTCCAGCGATTGTTGAGGCGGCGGAACGGACCCTCCAGATACTCGACGAGGATTTGCAGATTGGCGTGGTCGAGCGTAACCCGGCTGGTGAATGTCTCGCGGATAAGCTTATAGGCGACCGTCATGTCGGCGACGATGACATGCTTGTCGCCGTCATCCAAACGTTTGCGTACCCGCAGCGACTGGCAAAGCGGCACGAATTCCGGATAGTGCTCCACGTCGGCAACGAGATCGAACATTTGCGAAGCGGCGTGGCGTACGCGCCTGGTCGTCGATAATTCCGGCATGGATCAGCGCGCCGTCCGTTGCGCTTTCAGCCGCGCGAAGTCTTCGCCGGCGTGATGCGACGAACGGGTAAGCGGGCTCGCGGACACCATCGCAAAGCCCTTCGCATAGGCGATGGTCTCGAGCGCCTTGAACTCATCCGGCGGCACGTAACGCATGACCGGATGATGCTTGCGCGACGGCTGCAGATACTGGCCGATGGTGAGGAAATCGACGTCGGCTGCGCGCAGGTCGTCCATGACCTGCAGGATTTCGTTTCGCTCCTCGCCCAGTCCCACCATGATTCCCGACTTGGTGAACAACGACGGTTCGATCTCCTTCGCGCGCTGCAACAGATGCAGCGAAGCAAAATAACGCGCCCCCGGCCGCACAGTCAGATAGTTCGACGGCACCGTTTCAAGATTGTGATTGAACACGTCGGGCCGCGCGGCGGCGACCGTTTCGACCGCTCCGGTCTTGCGCAGGAAGTCCGGCGTCAGTACCTCGATCGTTGTTTGCTCGCAACGCGCGCGGATCGCCGTGATGGTCGCCGCAATATGCGCGGCACCACCGTCGGCAAGATCGTCGCGGTCAACGGACGTGATCACCACATGGGTCAGCCCCAGCTTGGCGGTCGCTTCGGCGACATGCTCGGGTTCCGCCGGATCGAGCGCAGCAGGTAAGCCGGTCTTGACGTTGCAGAACGCACAGGCGCGGGTGCAGGTGTCCCCCATGATCATGAAGGTGGCGTGCTTCTTCTCCCAGCACTCGCCGATATTCGGGCAGCCTGCTTCCTCGCAAACAGTGTGCAGACGGTTGGCGCGCACGATCTCGCGGGTCGCCACGTAGCCGGACGAAACCGGCGCCTTGACCCTGATCCAATCGGGCTTGCGCTCGCTCGGCTGGTCCGGCCGATGGGCTTTCTCCGGATGGCGGCAGCCGCTCCGCGCTGCCCCCAACGGTATCAATGATGACGGCCATAACGGCTCCGGAAGCGTTTGTCTTACCCGATACTTACGAGCCGTTGCGGCTTGCCGCAAGGCATCCCGGCCGAGGGCGGGTATGCCGGTCCGCCGGGCGGATTCTCGCGGCTACGAACTATGCCCGCGCGGCCTCGGATCGTGCCGCCGTCATACGCAAAGCCGATTTGTTTGATGAATGGTTTGTTAGCGAAAGGGCACAGTTGCGGCGGCACTCCACGAAAGTTTCGCCACAATAAATTGGTCCATGTTGGGCGGGCTCGGCCTGACGAGGATTTGCCCCTTGGCCGGAGGAATTTTCCGTTGATCGCGCAGGGAAAAGACGCAGCCGCACTGGCGCTGCACAGGTTTGGTTTTGGCCCGTCACACGATACGATCAAGGCGATCGCTGCGGATCCGCGCGGCGCCTTGCTGTCCGATCTCGACCGCCCCGGCGCCGGCTTTTTGACCGCCAAGCTGCCATCGAGCGCAGCCGCTGCACGCGCAGTCTCCGACTTCCGCGCCGAGGAACAGGCGAAGTCGAAACTGGCGCAGCGCTCCAAGAAGCAAGCCGAAGCCGCCGGCATGGCAAGCGCCAGTGACGCGCCGACGATGGCCGCGCCCGTCACCGAAGCCGTCGGGACCGTCGCTGCCGCAGCAGATTTTCCAGGACGAAGCTGCTGCGCGCTACGAAGCGGCTGTCGGCGCAGAAATCGGTTTTGTCGAGCGGCTGGTGTGGTTCTGGTCGAACCACTTTTGCGTCTCGGCCGACAAGGACATCGCCATGGTCGGCGCCTACGAGCGCGAGGCGATCCGCACCCATGTGCTCGGGCGCTTCGGCGACATGCTGATTGCCGCCGAGAGCCACCCGGCGATGCTCTACTACCTGGACAACGTGCGTTCGATGGGCGCCGACTTCGATCGCCGGCATCAACGGCGACAAAGGCTTGAACGAAAATCTCGCCCGCGAAATTCTCGAGCTGCACACGCTCGGCGTCCATGGCGGCTATTCGCAGACCGACGTGACAAGCTTCGCCAAGGTGTTGACCGGGTGGACGTCGACCGACGCCGCCGACCCGGTGCATGGCGGCGAGTTTCTGTTCAACAAACGTCTGCACGAGCCCGGCGAAGAAACCGTGCTCGGCAAGTTCTACGCCCAGGGCGGAGCCGACCAGGGCCGCGCCGTGCTGGCCGACCTGGCGCGTCATACGGCGACCGCCGATCATATCGGGCGAAAGCTCGCCTGCCATTTCGTCGCCGATGAACCGCCGCCATCGCTGGTGGCGAAGCTTGTGAAGGCCTTCAAGGAGAGCGACGGCAACCTCAAGACCGTCGCGAAAACCCTGGTGACCGCGGATGAAGCCTGGGCGCCGGCGCGCACCAAGCTGAAGCGCCCGTCCGAATGGCTTGTCGGCATGCTGCGGCTGACCAGCACGTCGTTGAACCCGGGCGCGCCTTGGAATATTGGCCGGGTGCTCGGCGTGCAGGCGACGCTTGGTGAAGCGCTGTGGCGTCCGCCGGCGCCGAACGGCTGGCCCGATACCGAGGCGGCCTGGATCGATGGCGTCGCGCACCGGCTCGACTTCGCCAACGAATTTGCCGGCCACCTCCCCGCCTCCGATCCGGCCGCACTGCTGGAGAGCGGGCTTGGTCCGATCGCGTCGCACAACACCCGCGATACCATCGCCCGCGCCGAGAGCCGCAATCAAGCGCTGGCGCTGCTGGTGATGGCCCCGGAATTTCTGCGGAGATGACCATGCGCTTGCTGCACGCACCGACCCGCCGCGCGATGCTGCTTGGATCCGGCACGCTATTCGCCTGGGCCAACCTGCCGAAGCTTGCGTTCGCAGAGGGTCGCGACCCGCGTTTTCTCACCATCATCCTGCGCGGCGCACTCGACGGCCTTGCGACGGTGGCGCCGGTCGGCGACCCGGACTGGGTGGCGCTGCGCGGCGACAATGCGCTGATGCCGAACGGCAAAGTCCCGCCGCTGAAGCTGACGGACTTTTTCGCGCTCAATCCGGCGATGCCGAACCTGCATCGCCTATTCATGGCCAACCAGGCGATCGTCGTTCACGCCTGCGCCACGCCCTATCGCGAGCGCTCGCATTTCGATGGTCAGGATATGCTCGAGAGCGGGCTGGCCAAGTCGATGCCGAGCGACTCCGGCTGGCTCAATCGCGCGCTCGCGGGGCTGTCCTCCGCCGGCCGCGTCGATCCGCGCGGCAGCGCGACGGTCAACCAGAAAGGCGGCAAAGCCTTCGCGGTCGGCCCGGTGACGCCGCTCGTGGTCCGCGGGCCGGCACCGGTCCTGTCGTGGTCGCCGCAGCGCGTGCAGCCGGCGAGCGCCGACACGGTGCAGCGGCTTCTCGACCTCTATCGCCATACCGACATGAAGCTCGCCAACGCGGTCGACGAGAGCGTCAAGCTTGCCGCCATCGAGCATGCGGGCGACAAGGGGCAAAAACCCGGTGCCCCGCCCCACCCGGCGCAGGTGCGCGGCTACTTCGCCGATGCCGCCGGTACGGCGGCGAAATTCCTTGCCCAACCGGACGGGCCCCGCGTCGGTGCGCTGGCCTTCGACGGCTGGGACACTCACAACGGCGAAGGCATCGCTCAGGGCCGGCTGGCGCAGTTGCTCGGCTCGCTCGACGGCGCGCTGGCCGCCATCGAGACCAACATGGGACCGGCCTGGCATGAGACCGTGGTGGTCATGGTCACCGAATTCGGCCGCACCGCGCGGATCAACGGCACCGACGGCACCGATCATGGTACCGCCACTGTTGCCTTGCTGGCCGGCGGCGCGCTCAAGGGCGGCCGCGTGATTGCCGATTGGCCGGGGCTGAAGCCCGCGAACCTTTATGAGAACCGCGACCTCAAGCCGACGACCGACCTGCGCGCGGTGCTCAAGGGTGTGTTGAAGGATCACCTGCGCGCCGACGAGCGCGCGCTTGCGGAGAACGTGTTTCCGGGCAGTGCCGGCGTGAAGCCGCTGACGGGGTTGGTGGCTTAAAACATCCTGCCCCGCGTAGCGGGGAAGGAGGACCGCGCGTTAGTGCGGTGGAAGGGGCGTCAGCCTCGCGGCGGGCCTCAGCGCCGGATGCCCCCTCCACCGCCCTTCGGGCGGTCCCCCGCTTCGCGGGGGCGGATACAAACTTCACATATTCAGCACGCGCCCGTAGGCATCCAGCACCGCTTCCTTCATCATCTCCGACAGGGTCGGATGCGGGAACACGGTGTGCATCAGCTCTTCTTCGGTGGTTTCCAGGTTCATCGCGATCACGTAGCCCTGGATCAACTCGGTGACTTCGGCGCCGACCATGTGGGCGCCGAGAAGCTGGCCGGTCTTCTTGTCGAAGATCACCTTCACCAAGCCTTGATCCTCGCCGAGCGCGATCGCCTTGCCGTTGCCGACGAACGGAAAACGGCCGACGCGGATATCGAGTTTTTTGTCTTTCGCCGCCTGCTCGGTGAGCCCGACCGAAGCAATCTGCGGCGTGCAATAGGTGCAGCCCGGAATGAGCCGCTTGTCCATGGCGTGCGGGTGCATGCCCTTGATCGCCTCGACGCAGATCACGCCTTCATGCTCGGCCTTGTGGGCCAGAAGCGGCGGACCGGCGACGTCGCCGATGGCGTAGATGCCCGGCACGTTGGTCTTGCAGGCGCCGTCGATGACGATGGCGCCGCGCTCGGTTTTCACGCCGAGCTTTTCCAGACCGAGATTCTCGATGTTGCCGACGACGCCGACGGCGGCGATCACGCGATCGACCGTCAGCGTCTGCGTGCCGCCCTTGCCGTCGTCGATGGTCGCGGTGACGCTGTCGGTCTTCTTGTCGAGCTTGGTCACCTTGGCGCCGGTGAGAATTTTGATCCCCTGGCGTTCAAAGCTCTTGCGCGCGAAGGCGGCGATTTCCGCGTCCTCCGCCGGCAGGATTTGCGGCAGCACCTCGACCACCGTCACCTCGGCGCCGAGCGTGCGATAGAACGACGCGAATTCGATGCCGATCGCGCCGGAGCCGACCACCAGCAACGACTTCGGCATGCGTCTGCGGCACCATCGCTTCGAAATAGGTCCAGATCAGTTTCTTGTCCGGCTCCAGACCCGGCAGCACGCGCGGCCGCGCGCCGGTGGCGACGATGATGTGCTTGGCCTGATAGGCGCCCGCTCCGAGCGTGCCTTTCGGCGCTTCGCCGCGGCCGGCTTTCACGGTGATCTTGCCGGGCGCGTCGATGCTCGCCTCGCCCCAGATCACCGTGACCTTGTTCTTTTTCATCAGGAAGCCGACGCCCTCATTGAGGCGCTTCGACACGGCGCGCGAGCGCTTCACCACCGCGGACGGATCGTATTTGATTTCACCGGCCGACAGTCCGTAATCGTTGGCGTGCTGCAGATAGTGAAAGATCTCCGCCGAGCGCAGCAGCGCCTTGGTCGGGATGCAGCCCCAGTTCAGGCAGATGCCGCCGAGATAATCGCGCTCGACGATGGCGGTCTTGAAGCCGAGCTGCGCCGCGCGGATGGCGCAGACATAGCCGCCGGGGCCGGAGCCGATGATGATGATGTCGAATGATGTGTCAGCCATGTTTTAGCTCGCGGTCGCAACATATTGCGCAATGCCGTTGCCGAAAGACCAGTTTTCGGTTTTGCATTCAAGGAGATTGATGAATATGTCCTCCTTACGTAAGCCCGGGCTTTCCGTAAGCAAGGTGGCGATGCGGGCGAACAGCGCCTGCTTGGTTGCGGTCGTGCGCGTATCGCTGACCGTGATCTGGATGATGACCAGATCGTCGCTGTAAGAGATGCCGAGATAAAGTCTCGGCGTGATCGAAATTGCCGGCGTCATGCTCGTTGACGATCATGAAGCGGTCGTTTTCCGGCACGTTGAAGGTATCGCGCAGCGCGCGATAGATGCCGTCGCAGATCGCTTTCTTGTAGGCAGGCGATTTGCCGCGCCGCAGATCGATGCGAACGAGCGGCATCGTTACACCAGCATCATCACGGGATTTTCGATCAGCGCCTTGAACGCGCCGATCAACTGCGCGCCGAGCGCGCCATCGACCGAACGGTGATCGCAGGACAGCGTCGCGCTCATGATGTGCGCCGCCTCGATCTTGCCGCCGCGCACCACCGCCCGCTCTTCGCCGGCGCCGACCGCAAGGATGGTCGACTGCGGCGGATTGATCACGGCGGTGAAATCCTTGATCCCGTACATGCCGAGATTGGACACCGACGACGTGCCGCCCTGATATTCCTGCGGCTTGAGCTTTTTGGCGCGCGCGCGCGCCGCAAGCTCTTTCATCTCGTTGGAGATCGCCGACAGCGATTTGGTTTCCGCGTTGCGGATGATCGGCGTGATCAGGCCCGGCTGGCAGCGCCACCGCGACGCCGATGTCGGAATGCTTGTGCCTGAGCATGCCGCCTTCGGTCCAGCTCACGTTGGCGTCGGGCACGCGCTGCAGGGCGAGCGCCAGCGCCTTGATGACGAAGTCGTTGACCGAAAGCTTGTAGGCCGGCTTGCCGTCTTTGTCCTTCGGCGCCTGCGCGTTGATGTCCTCGCGCGCGGCCAGAAGCCGGCCGATGTCGCAGTCGATGGTCAGATAAAAATGCGGAACCGTCTGCACCGAGGCCGTTAGCCGTTGCGCGATGGTGCGGCGCATGCCGTCGTGCGGCACCAGCTCGTAGCTGCCCTCTTCGTAGAGCGCGCGGATTTGTTGATCCGACAGTGACGGCGCGATCTGCGCTGCGGGGCTGCCCGCCGCCGCTGGCGCGGCCGACGGCGCGCGCAAGCCTTTGCCGTCTTTGGCCGCGGCGATGTCGCGCGCGATCACGCGGCCATGCGGGCCGGAGCCGCTGATGCGGCCGAGATCGATGCCGGCGTCCTTGGCCAGGCGGCGCGCGAGTGGCGAGGCGAAGACGCGGTTCGCGTCGTGACCGTTGGCGGAGGATGAACTGAGAGGCCGCGCCCCCTCACCCCCACCCTCTCCCCGCTGGGGCGAGGGGGCCGCTGGCGTTGTCGGCTCGGCTCGACGACTTTGCGACTGGCGACTTTTGGAGGCGCAGTCGAGAGTCGCAGCCGCCTGCTGGGCCGCCCCTTCTCCCCCACGGGGAGAAGGTGGGGATGAGGGGGCTGCGGCCTTCCGGCTTCGCCTCAGCCTTGGCACCCGCCGCAGCAGTCTTCGGGATCCTCGCCCTCTTGCGCCATCACGGCGATGAGCTGATTGACCGGCACGTCGCTGGTGCCTTCCGGCACCACGATTTTCGCCAGCACGCCATCTTCGATGGCCTCGTATTCCATGGTCGCTTTGTCGGTCTCGATCTCGGCGATCACATCGCCGGTCTTGACCGTCTCGCCTTCCTTCTTGAGCCACTTGGCAAGGTTGCCCTTCTCCATCGTGGGCGACAGCGCCGGCATAAGGATATTGATGGGCATGGGGCGACTGCTTCAATCAATAAAAGGTCAGCGATAACAAACGGACTTGGCGGCCTCGACCACTTCGGCAACCGAGGGCAAGGCGAGCTTTTCCAGATTGGCGGCGTACGGCATCGGCACATCCTTGCCGGTGACGCGCGCCACCGGCGCATCGAGATAATCGAACGCCTCTTCCATCACGCGCGCGGCGATCTCGGCGCCGACGCCGGACTGGCGCCAGCCTTCCTCGACCGTCACCAGCCGGCCGGTCTTCTTCACCGACTCGACGATGGTCTCGATATCCATCGGCTTGAGCGTGCGCAGGTCGATCACCTCCGCCGCGATATTTTCGTTTGCGAGTTCGTCGGCCGCCTTGAGCGCGTAGGTCATGCCGATCGACCAGGCCACGAGCGTTACGTCCTTGCCGGCTGCGCACCACGCGGGCGCGCCCGATCGGCAGCACGTAATCGTCAAGCTTGGGCACCGGCGAGGACGCGCCGTAGAGGATTTCGTTTTCCAGAAAAATCACCGGATTGGGATCGCGGATCGCGGCCTTGAGGAGCCCCTTGGCGTCGGCCGCGTTCGACGGCGCGATCACTTTCAGGCCCGGCACATGCGAATACCAGGACGAGTAATCCTGGCTGTGTTGCGCGGCGACCCGCGCGGCGGCGCCGTTCGGGCCGCGAAACACCATCGCGACGTCGACCTGGCCGCCTGACATGTAGCGCGTCTTCGCCGCCGAATTGATCAGATGATCCATCGCCTGCATGGCGAAATTGAAGGTCATGAACTCGACGATGGGCTTCAGGCCGGCGAGTGCCGCGCCGACGCCAAGGCCGGCAAAGCCATGCTCGGTGATCGGCGTATCGATCACGCGCCGCGCACCGAACTCCTGCAACAAGCCCTGGGTGACTTTGTAGGCGCCCTGATATTCGGCGACCTCTTCGCCCATAACGAACACGCTTTCGTCGCGGCGCATCTCTTCCGCCATGGCGTCGCGCAATGCCTCACGCATCGTCATGGTGACCATCTCGGTGCCTTCGGGCACATCGGGATCGGGCAGCACCTGTGCCTGCGGCGGGGACACCGTACCGGTCTTCGGCGCCGCGGGCGGCTTCGCCTTCTGTGCCGGCGGTTCCTTTTCGAGCCGGCGGCGCGGCCTCGGCTGCCTTCTCCTCGCGGGCCGGCGCCGGGGCCGCCGCAGGCTTGCCGTCCTTGAGCGCCGACTTGTCCTCGCCCTCGGCGAGGATCATGGCGATCGGCGTATTGACCGCCACATCGTTGGTACCTTCCGGCACCAAAATCTTGCCGAGCGTGCCTTCATCGACCGCTTCCACTTCCATGGTGGCTTTGTCGGTCTCGATCTCGGCGATCACGTCGCCCGATTTGACGTTGTCGCCTTCCTTTTTCAGCCATTTGGCGAGATTGCCCTTCTCCATGGTCGGAGACAAAGCAGGCATGAGGACTTCAGTCGGCATAGCGGGTCAACTCTGGCGGGCTTGGCTGGCTAGCGCTCAAGACGAAGATTTGGGTGGTCGCGCCGATCAAAACGGCACGCGGCAGAAAGCAAGTCGTGCATTCACCGATAGATGTCGGTGTAGAGTTCGGACGGATCGGGTTCGGCATCGTGGGTCGCGAACTCGGACGCTTCATTGACGACCGCGCGGACCGAGGCATCGATCTTCTTCAGTTCGTCTTCGCTCGCCCATTTCTTGGCGAGAAGGCGCGCGCGCACCTGCTCGATCGGATCGTGCTCGGTGCGGACCTTATCGACTTCTTCCTTGGTGCGGTATTTGGCCGGGTCCGACATCGAGTGGCCGCGATAGCGGTAGGTCAGCATCTCGATGATGGTCGGGCCCTTGCCGGCACGGCACCAAGCCATCGCCTCGGCGGCAGCGGCGCGCACCGCGCGCACATCCATGCCGTCGACTTGCGTGCCCGGAATGTTGAAGGAAGCGCCGCGCTTGGAGAAATCCGATTGCGCCGAGGAACGCGCCACCGACGTGCCCATGGCGTAGCGATTGTTCTCGATGACGTAGACCACCGGAAGCTTCCACAGCTCGGCCATGTTGAAGCTTTCGTAGACTTGGCCCTGGTTAGCGGCGCCGTCGCCGAAGAAGGTCAGGCAGACGTCGTCGCTGCCGCGGTATTTGTTCGCAAATGCGAGACCGGTGCCGATCGGCGCCGACGCGCCGACGATGCCGTGTCCCCCGTAGAATTTCTTCTCACGGGAGAACATGTGCATCGAGCCGCCTTTGCCCTTGGAATAGCCGCCGCGGCGGCCGGTGAGCTCGGCCATCACGCCCTTCGGGTCCATGCCGCAGACCAGCATGTGACCGTGATCCCGGTAGCCGGTGATCATCTGGTCGCCGTCACGCTTGGCCATTTGCATGCCGACGACGACGGCCTCCTGGCCGATATACAGATGGCAGAAGCCGCCGATCAGGCCCATGCCGTACATCTGGCCGGCTTTCTCCTCGAAACGCCGGATCAGCAGCATCTGCTTGAGCGCGTGGAATTCCTCGTCCTTGCTGAATTCCGGGCCGGGCTTCGGCGAAACGACCTCCACGGCCGGAGAGCGTGCATCCATGAGCGGTTCAGCTTTCTTGGTCTGGGCGACGGCCATCAGCATCCTCGATGTATCGAGAAGTTCCAACCCATAGCCGAATTCAGCTTATGGCGGAAGTCGGCGCCGCGCGATCAGTTCCGGGGATCAAACCGTTGGCGGCAAAAATATTTTGCCAGAGATGACGGCCGGTTCAAGAGCCTCCGGCCGGACGCGGCCGTGGCGGTTCGAACATCAGCGTCAAATCGCTCGGGTGGGCATAGTCGAGCAGCGCGCGGGCCCGTTCGTCGAGCATGTCGGGGTCGAGCCGGCGCGATTTCAAGAGCGCGATGCGCCGCTCCCACTGGGTGCGTTCGAGTCGCAGCTTGTCGAGCTCGACCGGACATCGAGGCAATCTGCTGGTCAATATCCTGCTTCGCCTTCAGGCCGTGATCGCCGTTGAAGGCATTCACGCCGAAATAGCCGACCAGCAGGGCCCCCAAGACATACAGGCCGAGCGCGGACAGGATTGAGCGCAAACGCTTGCGGGTGACCATCCCGGCACCATGCGAGATGGCCGCTTAAGGGTGAATTAATGTGGCGCGCCCCGGGTCGCGATGCCCGCCCCTGCCGCGACCCACTTCGTGTACTGCTACGGCAGCCGGTTGCGCACTTCGCTGAGAATGAAATTCCCCAGGCGCTTGCCACGGTTGCGGAGAACGCGGAGCACACCGGCGTCGACGAAGTACGTCAGCAGGATGCTGTCGCGCGTGCTGACCTCCGGACCGATTCGATCAGCCGAATGCCACGTGTCGGTGCCCACCGCAAACGCATAGCCGGTATTCGGCGCGAAGGTCATTTGCTTGTCCTTGGGCATCGTGCCGTCGGGCAGCGTCTTGTGGAAAATCGTGCCGATATGGGTGATCGAGCGATCGCGCGGCAGATAGAGTTGGACGGTAATACCCTTCCAGCGCGTGTCGGTGTGTGGCGTGATCAAATAACCCGGAATGTCACGGGTGAGCACCGGGATCGGAAACATCCCCGTCTTGGCATGGCCGGGACCGAAACGGCGCTCAAGCGGCGGCGCGAGCCGGCGCATGAAGGCGTCGCGCACTTCGCCTGAACACAGTGCACTGCCGACCATATCCCAAAGCGCGCGCTTCTCCGGCGGCAAATGCCGGATATATTCGGGAAACAGGTCGATCTTCACCCGCGTGTGTGTGCCGTCGGAAAGATCGTGGCCCTTGCTGCGCCCGTGCATCGGCCGGTAGTCCGACGCGCTCGGCATGTTGGCGAGCATGGCCGCATACACGTCTTCCGGAAACACGTTGTCGAGCACGAGATGATAGAACGGCGTCTCGTAAGCCGGCGCCGCGTCGACCGCGCCCACCACGAAATCGCGCACCCGCTCGACCGCAAGCTTGCGGCTGCCCGACTTCAGTTCAACGGATTGATCCACAGTTCAGGTCCCACCCGCTATGTCCGGTCGGAGCAATAGCGCCGATCCGAGAGGGCTCGCAAGCCCTATCGCAACAACCGATGCACACTTCCGATCAGGTTATTTTGCAGCATCCCAAACGACCGGCGATGCCTTGAGCCGGCCTTCATGCGCGGATAAGCGGACAGCGACGTCGCGGACCTTTTTAAATGGTCGAACAGAACTTTCCGATGGCGGACGTTGATGACAATTTCGTAGGCCGGCGACAACCATCAGCCATCCTCGATACCGCGAGAGTTGCTGCTCTGCTGTTGGGCGGGGTGTTTGCGATTATTGCCATGCCGGTCTTTGCCTTCCTGACCGAGATCCTATTCTACAGCGTTTTTCCCTGGCATTCTGCCGAGCACTATGTGGAAGCGATCCGGACCAATGTCCGGCTGGAATTCTATCTCGTGTGGGACGAAGCCAAGGAGGATGGCCGTTACCTGACAATCTCAAGTCCGGCCGGCCGCAAGACCTTCGAGATCTGCGGATTCGATTGGGCGCACTACAGTCGTACCAACCTTTATCTTACGAAGGACAATGACATCGCCGTGGAGGGGTTTGACCATTGCGACTACGTCGTTGCCTTCGCCCCGGATATGTTGAAATTGATTGAATGGCGAGCAACGGTGCCGGCCGAGTGGACCTATCTAGGCGCCTTCGAAATCGTCGCCGACGGGCCGCGTCGAGAGAAGAAGCTGCGCTTTATCGACGCTTCCGAAGGACCCAATAACCCTAACCCTGTACGAGAGCGCAGCACCCTCGAAACTCGACCGGCTAACGCCGTGACTTGAACGCCGACAGCCCCGGATACACGGCCTGCGGCCCCAGCTCCTCTTCGATGCGCAGGAGCTGATTGTATTTCGCAGTGCGATCGGAGCGCGCCAGCGATCCGGTTTTGATCTGGCCGCAATTGGTCGCAACCGCGAGATCGGCGATGGTCGGAATCCTCGGTCTCGCCGGAGCGATGCGACATGACGGCGGTGTAGCCGGCCTTGTGCGCCATTTCGACGGCGGCGAGCGTTTCGGTCAGCGTGCCGATCTGGTTGACCTTGACCAGAATGGAGTTGGCATAGCCGCCCGCAATTCCGTCTTTCAGACGCGACACGTTGGTGACGAACAGATCGTCGCCGACGAGTTGGCATTTCGTGTTCAACGCCTCGGTCAGCAATTTCCAACCATCGATGTCGTCCTCCGACATGCCGTCCTCGATCGAGACGATCGGAAAGCGGGCAGCAAGATCGGCGAGATATTTGGTCTGCTCCTCGCGCGAGCGGGTCTTCCCCTCGCCTTCGTAAACGTACTTGCCGCCCTTGAAGAACTCGGTCGCGGCGCAATCGAGCGCGAACATCACGTCTTTGCCCGGCTCGTAGCCCGCCTTCTTGACCGCCTGCATGAGAAAATCGAGCGCTGCTTCCGCCGACGGCAGGTCGGGCGCGAAGCCGCCCTCATCACCCACATTGGTGTTGAGGCCGGCGCCCTTGAGCGCGCCTTTCAGGGTGTGGAAGATTTCCGCACCGGCGCGCAGCGCCTCGGCGAACGTCTCCGCGCCGGTCGGCACGATCATGAACTCCTGGAAGTCGATCGGATTGTCGGCGTGCACGCCACCGTTGATGATGTTCATCATCGGCACCGGCAGCACGCGCGCCGCGGTGCCGCCGACATAACGATAAAGCGGCAGATTGTTAGCGTTGGCCGCCGCCTTGGCGACGGCGAGCGAAACGCCGAGAATTGCGTTGGCGCCGAGACGCGCCTTGTTGGGCGTGCCGTCGAGCGCGATCATCGTGTCGTCGATCTTGACCTGCCCCTCGGCGTCAAAGCCGCTGAGCGCATCGAAGATTTCGCCGTTGACCGCCTCGATGGCGTTACGCACGCCTTTGCCGAGATAACGCTTCTTGTCGCCGTCGCGAAGCTCGACGGCTTCGTGGCTGCCGGTAGAGGCTCCCGATGGCACGGCGGCGCGGCCGAGTGAGCCGTCCTCGAGGACAACGTCAACCTCGACGGTCGGATTGCCGCGGCTGTCGAGAATTTCGCGCCCGATGATATCGACGATGGCAGTCATACCCGCTCCCGGCTTAGATCCCCAGTGACGCCGGCGGCCCGGCCGAAACCTTGCGACGCCATGCGCTGCGCGGCTTCTACAGGATCGGCGGCGCTGCTGTCACCACAACCTTCACTACGTAAAGAGCAAGGTTCCGGTTCCACCGTTGGTCTGTGGACCGGCGCCGAACGCGCTGTCGACGTTGGCCAGCTGCGAGCGGCCGATTTGCGACCGATGATGCAGCCGCGCGACGAGCGCCCAGCGCAAGCTTTACGCCGTGCCATGGCTTGTGGCAGGAGACGATTGTTCAATCAGAAACTTGCGCCCTCGCATCACGATGCCGAAAAAGCCATTGCAACTGGGACGGCCAGCCACGATCCCGGCTTCGCCCGAAGAAGCGGTGCTCGACCGCGTGCCCAATCCGCATCCGGACTCGGACTATGTGGCGCGGTTTACATTTCCGGAATTCACCTCGATATGTCCGGTCACTGGGCAACCAGACTTCGCCACGCTGGTCATCGATTACGCGCCGCGCGGGTTTCTGGTGGAGTCGAAGTCGCTCAAGCTCTATCTCAACAGCTTCCGCAACGAAGGCGCTTTCCACGAGGATTGCACCGTCGCAATCGGTAAAAAGCTGGTCGCGCTGCTCAAGCCCAAATGGCTGCGGATCGGCGGCTATTTCCATCCGCGCGGCGGCATGCCGATCGACGTGTTCTGGCAAGCCGGAAAACTTCCAAGCGGCGTTTGGGTGCCGGACCAGGGCGTGCCGACTTACCGGGCGCGTTGAAATTTCTCGTCATTCCCGGGCGCGCCATAGGCCGGAGCCCGGAATCCATAACCCCTGCCGGGATTTGTTCTACGAAGACTGGGGTTATGGATTCCGGACTCGCCGCTTCGCGGCGATCCGGAATGACGCCGCGCGCGGCTCACCTGCGCATCGTCAGCGCGCCGTTCAGGCTGGCGAGTAAGGCGCGCGTCTCCTGCGCCGGATCGGAAGCCCGCATCACGCCGCCCATAACCGCCGCGCCGGCCGCTCCTCCGGCGAGCACCTCAGCGAGGCGGCCGGCATTGATGCCGCCGATCGCCAGAACCGGAACGCGGCAGGCACGTGCGATGTCGGCTAATCCTTTGCGCCCGATTTCAGGACCGTATCCGGGCTTGCTGGGCGTCTCGAACGCCGGCCCCGCCAACGCGTAGTCAACATCCGCCGGATCGATCCGCTCGGCTTCGGTCACGGTGTGAATGGAAACACCCAAAATCTTGTCCTGCCCGATCAGCGCGCGTGCCGCGGCAGCATCACGACCAGCCGGCAGGTGGACGCCGTCGACGCCGGCATCCCGCGCCAGTGCGGTTTCGCCGTGCAGCATCAGCTTGCCACCCCGTGCGTGCACAAGGCGCAACAGCGATCGGGCCAGCAAGATCTGCTCGTCGGCGGGCAAATCCTTCTCGCGCAAACTCACCCAGCGGCAGCCGCCATCAAGCGCGGCGGTAACGACGTCCGGCAGCGAACGGCGAGCCTGCCGGCGGTCAGTCACGAGTAGCAGGGGCGGTTGTGGTATTTTGTCGGTCATGTCTGGCCGTCCCATGTCGCGCGGCTAACGCTCGTGGCGCGCGGCGCTTGACCTTTGCGGCCTGCGGTCCCAAGTCGTTGCGGTCCAAGTCGTGCCGCGTGCCCTCACCCAACCGCAAAAGCTTGAGTTTCCAGTGAATCGACCGCCCCGCATCTCCTTTGTCTCACTCGGCTGCCCAAAGGCGCTGGTCGATTCCGAGCGCATTATCACGCGGTTGCGCGCTGAAGGGTACGAACTTGCGCGCGATCACGCCGATTCAGACCTCGCCATCGTCAATACCTGCGGGTTCCTCGACAGCGCCAAGGCGGAATCGCTGTCCGCCATCGGGGCGGCGCTGAAGGAAAACGGCAAGGTCATCGTCACCGGCTGCATGGGCGCCGAGCCCGAACAGATCACCGCCACGCATCCCAACGTTTTGGCGGTGACGGGACCGCAGCAATACGAGAGTGTGCTGGGCGCCGTCCACGAGGCGATCCCCCGGCGCCACGATCCGCGTCTCGAACTGATTCCGCCGGAAGGCATCAAGCTGACCCCGCGGCATTACGCTTATCTCAAGATTTCAGAGGGTTGCAACAACCGCTGCACATTCTGCATCATCCCGCATCTGCGCGGCGATCTGGTGTCGCGGCCGGCGGCAGATGTGCTGCGCGAGGCGGAAAAGCTGGTTGCCGCCGGCGTCAAAGAGTTGCTTGTGATCTCGCAGGACACATCCGCCTACGGGGTCGATTTGAAATACGCGCCGAGCGACTGGAAGGGCCGCGAGGTGCGGGCAAAATTTCTCGACCTGGCGCAGGCGCTCGGTGAGTTCGGCGTCTGGGTGCGGCTCCATTATGTGTACCCCTATCCGCATGTGAACGACGTCATCCCACTGATGGCCGACGGTCATGTGCTGCCGTATCTCGACATCCCCTTTCAACATTCCAGTCCGGCTGTGCTGAAACGCATGCGGCGGCCGGCCGCACAGGAAGAAACGCTATCGCGCATTCAAGGGTGGCGGACGATCTGTCCGAACCTCACTTTGCGCTCGACCTTCATCGTCGGCTTTCCAGGCGAGACCGACGAGGATTTTGCTCACCTGTTGGCGTGGCTCGGTGAAGCCGAACTCGACCGGGTGGGTTGTTTTCGCTACGAGCCGGTCGAAGGCGCCAAGGCCAACGGCTTGGGCGACGCGGTACCCGACGAAGTGAAGGACGAACGCTGGCACCGCTTCATGCAGACCCAACAAGCCATCTCCGCCAAGCGCTTGAAGCGCAGGGTTGGCGGCCGCGAACAGGTCATCATCGATGAGGTCGGCGCCAACGGGCCGCGCAGTGCCAAGGGCCGCAGCAAGGGCGATGCGCCACAGATCGACGGCACGGTTTTTGTGGAGAGCCGGCGGCCGCTGCGTGTCGGCGAAATTGCAACCGTCAAGATCGAGCGCGCCGACGCCTATGATCTTTATGGCACGGCGGTCGGTTATTAGCGGGTTGCCTGCGACCTAAAGTATTAATTCCTGTTTTTGCTGGTATTAATCGGCATTCGGCGGTTTCATGACCGGCGAGGCGCCCATCGTGACCGCAATCTTCATCACCGCAACCGGACCGGACGTGGGAAAGACTCTCGTGGTCGGCTCCCTGATCCGGCATTTGCAGCAGATCGGCCATACGGTCGATGTCATCAAGCCGATCGTTTGCGGTTATGAGCCGGCGCAGGCAGCGGCCAGCGAGTTGGCGACGCTGATCAGCGCCGTGGGATTGCCGTTCTCATCGGAAACGGTTGAGCAGATGTCGCCGTGGCGTTTTCGCGCTGCGCTGCCGCCCGATCTCGCGGCGCGATACGAGGACCGCCGCATCGATGTCGACGCAGTGATCGCCTACTGCGAAGGCGCCATCGAAGACCGCCGCGGCGTCCTTCTGATCGACGGCGTCGGCGGCGTCATGACGCCGCTCGATCCTGAGCGCACCATTCTCGATGTGATGATGGCGCTGCGGCTGCCGCTGATCCTGGTGACCGGCTCCGACCCCGGAGCGCTCAGCCACACGCTGACCGCACTCAATTCGCTGTTTCGCCGCGACATGAGTTTGCTCGCGACGATCGTCAGTGAAACGCCCGGCAGCAAAGTGCCGCTCGATGAGGTCGTGGCATCGATCGCACGCTTCACCGAGCCGGTGATCGGACTGCCGCGTCCCCGATCCTGATCGGCGCGATCTGTCGTCTCACGACTGCGGCGAACGCGGTAACGCAGTATCGAGCGCGATCGCTTCGCCTTCGCTTGGTTGTGGCCGCAAAGCCTCCAACGATTTCTGTCGGGTCTCGATACCGAAAAACGCCACCGCGACGGCTTGCAGCAACAGCAGCGCCGATAGGAGTGCGACGACGCCGAGCACACCGGCACTCAAGAAGATCACCGGCACGATCTGCGGCGTGGCGATGGTCATCAACCGCCCCATCGTGTTGCAGAAGCCGGCACCGCGCATCCGAATCTCGGTCGGAAACAGTTCCGGGACGTAGAGACCCCACGCGACCGCAACCATCACATAGACGCAGGTGACGAGCGCAAAGCCGACCAGGCTCAGCAGCGCCTCCGAAGGCGCGAACGGATAGATGAAGCCCAGAACGATGGTGGCGAGCGAGAAGCCGACGAGCACCGGCTTTCGCCCGACATGATCGCCGAGCCACATGCCGGCGAGCGCGCCGACCGGACCGCCGAGCGACATCAGCGTGGTGAAGCCGAGCGACGACACGACACTCATGCCCTGTTTGACCAGGAACGTCGGCACCCAGGCTACGAACCCGTAAATCACCGTGTTGATGGCAATCAGGACGATGCTTCCCACGATGGTGCGGGCAAGCATCCCGCCCTCGAACAGGGCCTTGATCGATTGTTGCGGCAGCACCGGCGTCGGCTGTTCGATGGCCGGCGGCAATGGTCCGCTGCTGCGCGATACTTCCGCTTCGATCGCGGACAAGACTTTTTCGGCCTCCTCGAACTGGCCCTTGGATTCGAGCCAGCGCGGTGATTCCGGCAAGCCGCGGCGCAAATACCAGACGATCAGCGCGCCAACGCCGGTAATGATGAACATCCAGCGCCAACCGAAGTCCGGGATGATCAGAAGTCCAAGAACCGAGGAGACGAACAACGCCGAATTGGTGATGGCCGAGAGCGCCGAGCCCCATCGGCCGCGCTGCTGCGGCGGAACGAATTCGGACAGCGTCACATAGCCGACGACGATCTCCGCGCCGAGACCAACGCCCATGACAAAGCGCGCGGCGATCAGCCATTCAATCGAAGGCGCGGCGGCGCCGGCGAGCGCGGCGAAGCCGAAGATCAGGAGATTGAGCTGATAGGAGAAGCGGCGGCCGAACTGATCGCCGAATATGCCCGCGCACCAGGAGCCTACCACCATGCCGGCGAACGTGATGGAGATGAACCAGGCATTATGGCCAAGATCGGACCAGCCGGATTTGACCAAAGCGGCCAGGACGCCGCCGGCGAGATAAATCTCGAACGCGTCGAGAAACATCCCGCCGCTGACCAACCCAAGTACGCGGTAGTGAAACGACGAGATCGGCAGGCGATCGAGCCGCCCTCCGGAATTGACTGCGCCAACTGGCACGCTGTCCTCCCCTGTTTTTTCTGCGCCCCACCCGAGTTTTGGTCTGGTCGTTTCAGACTTGCGGTCGCAACACAACGGCGTTCACATTAGTCGACATCGCGCGCTGGATCTTCGCTGCTGCATGATCTTTCGGAATGCCAGCACCAACGTTTCCAGATTGTGCTTGGCCGCGTCAACAACGCGCACCGGGATCGCTCGCCGCGCGGGCGGTCTGACGTCAGCAGGCGTTGCCTTCAGCAAATCATGCAAGGTGGCGGCGGTCCTTTGCCGCCGCAAACATCCGACCTCCCCAACAGTCCAAACTTGCGTCGTCAACTTGTCCGGACAACCTAACGTGACCGAAACGGCATGGTCAAGCTGCGCTCGATCGGCGCCGTGCACAATTGCGTTCGGATCAAAAACCACTGTGCGCCAGCGGCAAACGCATAGCGCAAGGGCGAACGGCCGCTTTCTCATACGCACCATGCAATGCCGCCATTGACATTACCCATCGGCCGGGCGCAAGTTTGTCCGGACAACTATCAAGACCAAAACCAAGCGTGATCAGGGAGGAGCGCATGAACGCGCCAGTGACCGTCCTCAAGGTTCCGCAAGCAGAGCCTGTTGCGGACTCGGTGATTTCCGAACAGCTCGCCGCGTTTGTCGGCGCCACCGCGACGGAGGCCATCCCGGCAGCGGTGACCGCCCGCGCCAAGCATCTGATCCTCGATGCTGTCGGCATCGCGCTCGCCTCCACCCGATACGATTTCGCGCACCGCGCGCTGACCGCCATTTCGGGGCTCGCCGGTACCGGCGACTTTCCCGTCATCGGCATGCCGGCGCGGCTGCCGCTGCGGGACGCAGCGCTGATCAACGGCATTCTGGTTCACGGCCTCGATTTCGACGACACCCATAGCGGCGGCGTCATTCACGCGACCGCCAGCGTATTGCCGACGGTGCTTGCGGTCGGTGCGCAGCAGCGCGCCAGCGGGCGCGAGGTGCTGGCGGCCTACGTTCTCGGGGTCGAAGTCGCCGCCAGATTGGGCGCCGTTGCCAAGGGCGCATTCCACCAGGTCGGCTTTCATCCGACTGGCCTGATCGGCGCGTTCGCTTGCACGCTCGCCGCCGGGCGTCTGATGGGCTTGAACGAGAAGCAACTCGTCATGGCTCAAGGACTGACCCTGTCGGCGGGGTCCGGCAGCCTGGAATTTCTGGAGGACGGCGCCTGGAACAAGCGCTTCCATCCGGGCTGGGCGGCGACGGCCGGAATCACCGCTGCGGCGCTCGCCCGCCAGGGCTTTGTCGGCGCCAAGCGGGCTTATGAGGGCCGCTTCGGCCTATTCGCCAGCCACCTGCAGGCGCATTTCGATCCGGCCAATCTGGCGCTGGCGACCGCCGGCCTCGGCGAGGTCTGGGAGCTGCAGCAGGTCGCGGTAAAACCCTACCCGGCCTGCCACTTCGTCCATGCGTGCGTCGATGCCGCGGTGGCGCTCAAGCGCGAGCACAAGCTCGATGCGAAAGACATCGAGCACGTCCGCGCGCTGGTGCCGGCGGAAGTGGTCAAGACCGTGTGCGAGCCGGTCGCGAACAAAAAACGCCCGGCCAACAGCTACGATGCGCAGTTCTCAATTCCGTATGCGGTCGCTGCCGGATTGCTGCGCGGCAAGTTCACGCTCGACGAACTGGAAGACGAAGCCCTCGGCGATCCTGAGATTCTCGCGCTCGCCAACCGGGTGCAGTACGAGACCGATCCGGCCACGACCTTCCCGCGCCATTATACCGGCGAAGTCGTCGTCACCGCGCGCGGCGGCGGCACGCTGCAGCATCGCGAAGCCATCAACCGCGGCAACGGCGAGCGCCCGTTAAGCGAGAGCGACATCATCGAGAAATATCGCTCGAACGCCGTGCGCGCGGTTTCGCGCGACAAGGCGCAGGCAATCGAAACGCTGTTGCTGTCGCTCGATCAAGCCGCCGATGTCGGCCCCGTCGCCGACGGACTCGCCGGCGCCTGAATGCAGCGGCGCAAGACACAGGGAAAAGCAGACGTGACTCACGAAGTACCGCCGCAGGATGACGAAGCGGAAAGCGTCATCCTCGCCAGCATCGATCGTTTTCTGGAACGCGACGTCGCGCCCTACGCGCAAAAGCTCGAGCACGACGACATCTACCCGGAAGACATCGTCGAGCGCATGAAAGAGCTTGGCCTGTTCGGGGCCACGATCGACGCGGCGTACGGCGGCCTCGGCCTCTCGACCACGATCTATGCGCGCATCGTCGAGCGCATATCGCGGGTGTGGATGTCGGTCACCGGCATTTTCAACTCGCATCTGATCATGGCGGCGGCCGTGCAGCGCTGCGGCACCGAGGCGCAGAAGCAAGCCTATCTGCCGCGGTTCGCGACCGGCGAACTGCGCGGCGGGCTGGCGCTGACCGAGCCCGATTGCGGCACCGACTTGCAGGCGATCCGCACCGTCGCGCGCCGGCAACGGCGACAACTACGTCATCAACGGCACCAAGACCTGGATCTCGCAACGGCATCCACGGCCAATGCTTCGCGCTGCTGGTCAAAACCGATCCGAATGCGCGAGCCGCGGCACAGAGGCATGAGCCTGTTCATCGCCGAAAAGGGCGATGGCTTTACGGTCAGCCGCAAGCTGGAAAAGCTCGGCTACAAGGGCATCGACTCCGCCGAGCTGGTGTTCGAGGACTATGTCATCCCAGCCGACCGGCTGATCGGCGGCGAGGAAGGTTTGGGACTGAAGCACGCGCTCGGCGGGCTCGAGCTCGGGCGCATCAATGTCGCCGCCCGCGGTGTCGGCCTCGCGCAGGCGGCGCTCGATCAGGCGGTTTCGTATAGCCAAGTGCGCAAGACGTTCGGCAAGCCGATCTGCCAGCACCAGGCGATCCAGCTCAAGCTCGCCGATATGGCAACGCAGATCCATGCGGCGCGCCTCCTGGTTCAGGACGCAGCCAAAACCTACGACCGCGGCCAGCGCTGCGACATGGAAGCCGGCATGGCCAAATTGTTCGCCACCGAAACGGCGGTGAATGTGTCGATCGAGGCGATGCGCATCCACGGCGCCTACGGCTATTCGAAGGAGTTCGTGGTCGAGCGCATCTACCGCGATGCGCCGTTGTTGGTCATCGGCGAAGGCACCAACGAGCTGCAGCGCATCATCATCGCGCGGCAGCTCGTCGAACGTAACCCGGTCTGAGGGGCGACGCGGATATGTTGCCGCTTGCCGGAATGCGGATCATTGCCATCGAGCAATACGGTGCCGGCCCTTACGGCACGATGCAGCTTGCCGATCTCGGCGCCGAGGTCATCAAGATCGAGAACCCGTCCGACGGCGGCGACATGGGCCGCGCGCGTCGGCCCGTACTTTCTCACGCCCGACGACAGCCATTTTTTCGAGAGCTTCAACCGCAACAAAAAGAGCATCACGCTCGACCTGAAAAAGGACGGCGCGCGCGAGGTTCTGCATGCGCTGGTGCGCAACGCCGACGGCGTGCTCAACAATCTGCGCGGCGACCTGCCCGGCTCGCTCGGTCTGACCTACGCGGCGCTCAAGGACGCCAATCCGCGCATCGTCTGCGCGCATCTCTCCGCCTATGGACGCGCGGGACCGCGCGCGAACTGGCCGGGCTACGATTATCTGATGCAGGCGGAGGCCGGCTATCTGTCGCTCACCGGCGAGCCCGACGGACCGCCCGACCCGCATGGGACTTGTCGATCGTCGACATGATGACGGGACTGTTTGCGGCCTTCGCGCTGCTCTCCGGCATCATCGCCGCGCGCGACACCGGCGTCGGGCGCGACATCGATGTCAGCCTGTTCGACTGCGCGCTGCAGAATTTGAACTACCTGGCGACCTGGTATCTCAACGAGGGCCATCGCCAGGGCCGCGAGCCGCGATCGAGCCATCCGTCGCTGACGCCGAGCCAGCTCTATCGCACGCGCGACGGCTAGATCTTCATCATGTGCAACAAGGAGAAATTCTGGCCGGTGCTGTGCGAGATGATCGGCCGGCCCGAGCTCGGCAGCGATCCGAACTTCCGCACCTTCAAGGATCGCCTCGCCAACCGCGACAAGATCACCGTCCTGCTCGACGAAGCATTGAGCGGCCGCACCACGGCGGAGTGGCTTGAGCATTTTGCCGGCCGCGTTCCGGCGGCGCCAGTCAACGATGTCGCCTCGGCTCTCGACAATCCGTTCGTCCGCGAGGGCGGCCGCGATCTGGAACATCGATCATCCCGAGCGCAGCGATTTCCAGATGGTCGCCGCGCCTTACGTCTGCCCCGGCGAAACGCTCCCCAAAAAGGCCGCGCCAGCGCTTGGGCAGGATACCGAACGGCTGCTCACCGAGTGCGGCCTTTCGCACGAACATGTTGCGGATTTGCGCCAGCGCGGCGTTATTTGATCCGGACTAGCCATCCCGCTCGGCGCTAGGCATCGAACCCCATCAGCCTAAACTGTCGACAGGTGAAGTTGGATTACTGTCTCCAGCGTGCCTTCGATATTGAACAGCGCATGGAGCATGAATGTCAGCAGCGTCGAGCCGCTCAGCCGGCGCATCCAGCCGAGGAACAGTCCGACCACGAAGATCTGCACGATGCCGGTCCAGTCATATTGCACGTGCAAGCGCCGCCCATAAGATCGAGATCACAATAATCGCGGGCCACACCGATCGCGGCGATCGCGCCCAGCCGCGAAACAGAAATCCGCGGAACAGAACTTCCTCGCCGAGCGGGGCCATGATGACGGTCCCGATCCATAGCGCTGCCAGCCAGCCCTGGGATGCTGCGGTCGTGTAAGACTGCAATTGAAACGGCGTGACCAGCGGATAGCCGCCGAGATACAGAAGCGCATCGCTGGCGGCGATCAGAACCACCAGACACGCAAGCCCGATGCCGACATGACGGCGCGCCGGTGCGACCAGCGCCAGATAATCCGCCATCGGCGCCCGCGCGATGGCGACTGCGAGCGCGACAATCGCAATCATGATCGGATTGGCAATCAGGATAAACAGCGTGACCTGCTTGCCATCGAACGGAGCGTTGACCAGCGTGTCCAGGTCGCTGGCCTGCAGCAACAACAGGATCGCCAGCGTCAGGAATTGGCTGACCAGGAAGGCGAGAAGGCCCCAGCCCAGTGTCGCCCAATAGCCCCAGATCTTCATGTTTGCTCGCGCGCCTGCGGCAAATACTTACGGAATCAAAATCGAAGAGCCGGTCGTGGCGCGGCCTTCAAGGTCGCGGTGCGCCTTGGCGGCATCTTTGAGCGGATAAGTCTGGTTGATCGGAATTTTCACCGCGCCGCTGCCGACCACCGCGAACAGATCCTCGGCCATTGCCAACAGATCCGCGCGCTTGGCCGCATAGGTGTTCAGCGTCGGGCGCGTGGCGAACAGCGAACCCTTGAATTGCAGGAGGTTCATGTCAAAAGCCGTGATCGGGCCGGACGCGCTGCCGAAGCTGACGAACATGCCGAGCGGGCGGATGCAATCGAGCGACGCCGGGAATGTCGCCTTGCCGATGCCGTCATAGACGACGTCGCACAGCTTGCCGCCGGTGATGTCCTTCACGCGGGCGACGAAATCCTCGTCGTTGTACAGGATGGTGTGGTGACAGCCGTTGGCCTTGGCAAGCTCGGCCTTGTCCTTCGAGCCGACCGTGCCGATGACATTGGCGCCGAGATGATTGGCCCATTGGCATAGGATCAGGCCGACGCCGCCGGCGGCGGCATGCATCAGCACGTTCATGCCCTTCTCGACCTTGAACGTGCGGCGCACCAGATATTGCGCCGTCAGGCCCTTGAGCATCATGCCGGCGGCCTGCTCATAGCTGATATTGGCCGGCAGCTTGACGACGCGGTCGGCCGGCACCACGCGCTCCGCCGTGTAGCAGCCCGGTCCCTGCACATAGGCGACGCGGTCGCCGGGCTTGAAGTCGCTGACGCCGGCGCCGACTTCGACCACTTCTCCGGCGGCTTCATTGCCGGCGACGAATGGCAGGCCGCCGGGCGCCGGATAGAGGCCGCTGCGGAAATAGGTGTCGACGAAATTGACGCCGATGGCGTGCTGCTTCACCCGCACTTGGCCCGGCCCGGCGGCCGGCACCGGTGATGTCCTCGTACGTCAAAACCTCGGGGCCGCCGACTTTGTGGACACGCACCGCAGCAACCATCGATTTCACTCCTGCCTTTTATTTGTTCGGGCTCGTTCGCGGAGGCGGGATCATAGGTCGTCGCCGTCGCGGCGCAAGCCGGGATGCGTCCAAGTCGAGACGCGCTAATCGCTCTTTCGCCGCTTGCGGCGCTGCCGCGCCAGAATATTGAAGCCCTCGACCGCCGCCGCGAACGCCATCGCGAAATACACATAGCCGCGCGGAATATGGACGTCGAAGCCGTCGGCGATCAGCGCCACGCCGATCAGGATCAAAAACGACAGCGCCAGCATCTTGGTGGTGGGGTGGCGGACGATGAAGCCGGCGACCGGCTCGGAGGCGACATACATCACCGCGACCGCGATGATCACCGCGGCGATCATCACCTCGACCTGCTGCGCCATGCCGATCGCGGTCAGGATCGAGTCGATGGAGAAAACAAGATCGATCACCGCGATCTGCAGGATGACCAGAAAAAGATTGGCGCGCGCGCCACGCGCGTTGCTTGGCTCTCGCTTTCCTCGACGTCGATGTCGCCGTGAATTTCGAAGACCGCCTTGGCGATGAGGAACAGGCCGCCGCCGATGAGAATAACATCGCGCCAGGTGATCTCGTTGCCCAAGATGGTGACGAGCGGCGTACGCAATCGCCCCAGGACCGTCAGCCCAAACAGCATGGCGATGCGAAAGACCAGCGCCAGCATCAGCCCGATCGGCGGGCCCGGCGGCTGGCGGCCGGCTCGAGACCTGCCGCGAGCAGTGAAAGAAAAATGACGTTGTCGACGCCGAGGATGATTTCCAGCGCCGTCAGGGTCAGCAATGCCGCCCACGCATTCGGATCGGTGACGAGCGCCAGCATCGAGTAAAACCTCGAAACAACGGCGAACGAAAGCTGGCCCGACGATCACAAGCGCGGATGAGCGAAAAAGCCGTTTCGGATAACCGCAAATCCCTAAACCAATTGATCTGGGAACGGCGGGCGGTTCGTCGCGCCGCCTTTTATCGCCCCGATCACCCTCAAATCGCCAGAAAATGTCGCGCCCGATATAGTATCGAAACAATTCATTCGGTAGCGTGAAAGCGGGGCGAGGCGCGGAAAGTCGGAGCGTCCGGTGCGGTCAATCGTTGCGTTCGTTGTACTTTTGGCGGTGAGTTCGGGTGTCGCGTGCGGCTGCCGATTTCCCCCTGCCCGCCTCGGAACCCGCGCGGCCGTCCACCTTCTATGACGCGAACGGTCCGTACACCAACTGGGCCGGCGCCTATCTCGGCCTCAATGGCGGCTACGGCCGGGAAGCAGCCAATGGTCGATCGGCGGCGCGGGACCAACGTCTTCAACACCAACGGCCCGCTGTTCGGCGGCACGGTCGGGTTCAATATCCGGTCAGCGCGGTGTTGTTCGGGCTCGAGGGCGATCTCGACTGGTCCGGGCTCAGTGGCAGCGTCGGCAATTGCGCCATTCAATTCCGGCGGTGCTGTCAGCGACGTGTCAGACCAAGAGCAACTGCTCGGAACAGTGCGCGCCCGGGTCGGTTACGCGCTCGACCGGACGCTGATCTATGTGACCGGCGGCGCAGCCTTCGCGCCCGTCCAGGCCGGCCTCAGTCCGCCGGGGAATTTCGACACCAACACCAAGTTCGGCTGGGCCGCAGGCGCCGGCGTCGAATACGCGTTTTTCGGCAACTGGAGCGCCAAGGCCGAATATCTTTACATCGATCTCGCCTCCGGATCGTGCTCGACCGTGGCGAATTGCGGGACCGCGACCGGGTCGTCGGTCGCGTTCACCGAGAACATTGTGCGCGGCGGCATCAACTATAGATTTCCCTGGTGAACAACGAGGAACTCGTGAACGGTGCGCCTGACATCAAGACCGTCGAAGCTGCCGTAATCGGCGGCGGCCCGGCCGGCCTTGTCAGCGCCATCGCGCTCGCGTCGGCTGGCGTTGACACGCTGATCGTCGCGCCGTCGCCGCAGGAGGATCATCGCACCACCGCGTTCCTGGCCGGATCGGTCACGGCGCTGGACACATTGGGCGTTTGGGATGCGTGCCGCCGCACACGCGGCGCCGCTCGCGGCGATCCGCCTGATCGACAACACGCGCCGCCTCTGGCGCGCGCCGGAAGTGCATTTCGCCGCGGCCGAAATCGGCCTCGATGCCTTCGGCCACAATATCGAGAACCGCTATCTCATGGCGGCGCTACAAGCAACGTGCGGCCAGCCTGGGCATCCCGCGCATGACGGACGCCGCCGTCACGATCACGCCGGATGCCGACGGAGCCACGATCACGACCGCCGACCGAACTGTGCGGGCGCGACTGGTGATCGGCGCCGACGGCCAGCACTCGCTGTGCCGCGCGGCCGCCGGCATCCGCAGCCAGCGCTGCACGTATCCGCAGATCGGCACTGACGCTCAATCTCGGGCACGCGCGGCCGCATCAGGACACCGCGACGGAATTTCATACCGAGACCGGACCGTTCACGCTTGTGCCCCTGCCCGACCGCCGCTCCAGCCTGGTGTGCGTGCTTGATCCCGAGCGCGCCGCGCGGATGCGCAGCGCTGAGCGATGCCGAACTTGCCGATCGAGATCGAGCGCCGCGCGCATTCGCTGTTCGGCAAGATGAACGTCGAACCCGGACGCGGCATGTTTGCGCTGGCGGTCGAAACGGCGCGATCGGTTGCGCAGAACCGCATCGCGCTGGTCGGCGAAGCCGCGCATGTCGTGCCGCCGATCGGCGCACAGGGACTCAATCTCGGTCTTCGCGACGCCGCAACGCTTGCTGAGATTGTCGCCGATGCGCGCCGTCGATGGCGACGACATCGGCTCGCCCGCCGTGCTCGCGCGTTATGAGAAGCAACGGCGCGCCGATGTGACCAGCCGCCGCATCGCCATCGACATTCTCAATCGCAGCCTGCTGACCGATTTCCTGCCGGTTCACGGCGCGCGTGCGCTGTCGCTTTTTCTGGTCGACCGCATCGGTCCGCTGCGCCGTGCCCTGATGCGCGAAGGCGTCAGTCCGACGGCATCGCAACCGCGCTTGATGCGCGGCGAAATGCTCTAATTCTCTGTTCGTTGCTCGGCTCCTCTGGCATGAAAAACGCCTTGGCGCGCGCCCCCGTTCGTCATACGGTCCGGCCGCGTCGCGAGACGCTCAATGCTGCCCATTCGCCGAATGAGTTTTTTCAAATGGATCGACGCATGAAACTGCCGCGCAATTTTTTCAAACCGCTCGCCATCGGCGCACCCGCGCCGTTGCGCGAATTGCCGATCCGTCTCGAGCGCATGATCCATTTCGTGCCGCCGCAGATCGAGAAAATGCGTGCCCGCGTCCCTGAGCTCATCAATCAGGTCGACGTGGTGCTCGGCAATCTCGAGGATGCGATCCCGGCCGACGCCAAGGAAGCGGCGCGCGCCGGCTTCATCACCATGGCCAAAGACAACGATTTCGGCGCCACCGGTTTGTGGACGCGCATCAACGCACTGAATTCGCCGTGGGTGCTCGATGACATTCGCGAGATCGTCGGCGCGGTCGGCCACAAGCTCGACGTCATCATGTTGCCGAAAGTCGAAGGCGCCTGGGACATTCATTATCTCGATCAATTGCTGGCGCAGCTCGAGGCCAAGCACGCAATCGAAAAGCCGATCCTGATTCACGCCATTCTGGAAACAGCCGAAGGCGTCGAGAATGTATCGAGCATCGCCACAGCGTCACCGCGCATGCACGGCATCAGCCTCGGTCCAGCGGACCTTGCAGCTTCACGCGCCATGAAAACGACGCGCGTCGGCGGCGGTCATCCGGAATATAAGGTGATGGCCGATCCCGCGCCGGGCAGCGCTGCCGGCGCGGCGCGAGCGACGTTTCAACAAGACCTCTGGCATTACACCACCGCCAAGATGGTCGATGCCTGCGCGGCCGCCGGCATAAAGCCGTTCTACGGCCCATTCGGCGACATCGCCGATACGGCGGCCTGCGAGGTGCAGTTCCGCAACAGTTTCCTCATGGGCTGCGCCGGCGCCTGGACCCTGCACCCGAACCAGGTGCCGATTGCCAAGCGGGTGTTCTCGCCAGACCCGGCCGAAGTTGCCTTCGCCCAGAAGATCGTCGCAGCAATGCCGGATGGAACCGGCGCGGTCATGATCGACGGCAAGATGCAGGACGACGCAACTTGGAAACAGGCCAAAGTACTGGTCGATCTTGCCCGTCTGGTCGCAGCCAAAGACCCGGAAATGGCCGCCCTGTACGGGCTATGAACCGAACTATATTCGGGCTATGAATGGCCGTTCAGGTCTTCGTCAGCGGGTCGCCACAATCATGTCATTGCATCGTCGCCGCATGCAGCCGGGAATGTAAGGTCGCAAATGGCTCGAGCCATGAACAAGATTCGCAGCGCCAAATATCAGATCGGCCAAGTCGTCCGGCACCGGCTGTTTCCGTTTCGCGGCGTCGTATTCGACATCGATCCGATCTTCAACAATACCGAGGAATGGTATCAGTCGATCCCCGCCGAAGTGCGGCCCAACAAGGATCAGCCGTTCTATCATCTGTTCGCGGAGAACGACGAGACCGAATACATCGCCTACGTCTCGGAGCAAAATTTGCTTCCTGACGACAGCGGCGAGCCGGTCCGACACCCGCAGGTCGCCGAGGTGTTCGTGCAGGACGGCAACGGCGGCTATCGGCCGCGGCAGTCAACCACGACGCATTGAGCCGATTTTCGATTCAGTTGATTGGTTGAATTGTGCGGCGTTGCTGAGCTGCGGCTCAGGTCGAGAGCGCCGCATGCCTTCAAACTGAAGCGACTGCTGATATTAAGAAAGCGGAGACGCGCATGCGCGCGCCTCCCGGTAACGCGAGCAAGTCGTTACTGCGTCTTGCCGCCGTTCGGCGGGGCCGCCTGCGAGGTCGGCGCGCCACCTTGCTGTTCGAGCTTCTTGCGGGCTTCGTCGGCGCGGCGCTGCAATTGTTCCTGCAGCTCTCTTCTGCTTGCGCTTCGAATTCCTTCGGATCGGTCGGCGGACCTTCGTAGGCCTTGGCGAAATCGTTGAGCGGCATCACCAGACTGATCGGCTGGCCGGTGGCATTGATGGCCTGAATGACCAGACCCTGGCCCTTCTTCATTTTGCCGATGAGGTCGGGCGTGGCATCGTAATCGGCCATGCAGCCGTTGGTGAAGCAGATCACATACGGCGCCGTCATCGGCTGGTTCTGATCGACGATCACACGCGTGCCGTGAGCGAGCTGCATGCCGAGCGGCAGCGTCACGCGCAGCATCTTCTTGTCGACGCCTTGCGGCTCGATCAGCACGGCGGCGGCGATCGGCTGGCCCGATTCGACGCGCGCGTCCTTGCCGGTGAAGCAAACTTCTTTGGCGTTCGGATCCTGCGGTTGCCCCGGCTGGCCCTTGAGGCAGAACTTGGTCCAGGGCGAGAAAATCAACTGCACCTGCTGCTGGCCGTTCTGCGCCTGGCCCTGAGCGCCGGGCGCCTGCGCCGGATCGGCGCCGGGCGGCGGCGCTGCTGCCGGTGGCGCAGCCTGAGCCGCCGGAGCCTGCGGCGCTGGCTCAGCAGCCGCGGGAGCCGGCGGCTTCGGCTTGGGCTTTCTCGGCTTGGGAGCGGCTGGAGCCGCGGCATCCTGCGCAAAGGACGGCGCGGCCGTCACCAGGACGCCGGCCGCCACGAGGCTCGCGCAGAGGGCGAGCGTTTTGACAAACGCCGCGGGCGTCGCGGCGATAGCAGCGGCCTTCCGTGTCGCCAGCCCCCGAGCGGCCGGCGCGGTCCAATAGGTCATGAGATCAATCCCTCGTAGTGCCGCTGCAAATCGACGTCCGACCGATTTGCCCATCAGCTTGCTGGCATCTGCCGGCACGCAACGTCCGCACCCAGCCCCCACGCCGGTCATTCGGCGCAGAATACGGCAACAGCGTGACACCGCAATCCGGCAAGAGCCCTCCCGATAGCCCACTTTGAGGACAAGATAAAGCTCTGCTGCGTATTCTGTTAAAGTACCGGAACGATCAGCCTGCGCCGAATCGCGGAGCTTCATCTGCGCCGCTCCATGCCCAACGCTACGACCGCCCGCCGGCAACCGCGCCGTACGAATCATGTGCCGGACCGCGCGCGCGGTTTTTTTGGCGACGACGATTGCGACATGTCCCATCGCGGCGGCTTTCGCCGAACCCACCTATGCGATCGCGATGCACGGCAAGCCGGCGCTGCCCGCCGGATTTTGCCGCGATGCCGTACGTCAACGCCGACGCTCCCAAAGGCGGCCGCCTGGTCCATGGCGTGCTCGGCACCTTCGACAGCCTCAATCCGTTCATCGTCCGAGGGCTGCCGGCGCAGTCGTTGCGCGGCTCCGTGTTCGAAAGCCTGATGGCGCGCAGTTACGATGAGCCGTTCACGCTTTACGGCTTGCTGGCGCGAACGATCGAAACCGACGACGCCCGCAGTTACGTCACCTTCGCGCCTTGACCCGGCAGCGCGCTTCTCCGACGGCACGCCGGTAACCGCCGCGGACGTGATTTTTTCCTGGCAGCTTTTGCGCGACCACGGCCGGCCCAATTACCGCGCCTATTACGCCAAGGTCGCCCACGCCGAGGCAGTCGACGAGCGTACAGTGCGGTTCGATCTCGCCGGCGCGGACGACCGCGAATTGCCGCTGATCCTCGGCTTGATGCCGGTCCTCGCGCAACACGCAACCGACGTGGCGAAGTTCGAGAACACCACACTGGCGAAGCCTGTCGGCAGCGGGCCCTACACAGTCACCGACATCGATATCGGCAAGAGCATCTCGCTGAAGCGCGATCCAAATTATTGGGGGCGCGACCTGCCGATCAATCGCGGCCTGTGGAATTTCAACGAGCTGCGCTATCGATTATTATCGCGACGCCAACAC
Source organism: uncultured Alphaproteobacteria bacterium (assembly GCA_963737755.1). Lineage (GTDB taxonomy): Bacteria > Pseudomonadota > Alphaproteobacteria > Rhizobiales > Xanthobacteraceae > BOG-931. The sequence goes on from CAVTTZ010000002.1 coordinate 66,460, forward strand.
CTATTTCGAAGGCTTCAAGAGCGGCCTCTATGATGTCCGCGCCGAGCACGATCCGACCCGCTGGCAGCACCGGTTACGACATTCCCGCCGTGCGCGACGGTCGCGTCGTCAAAGAGGCTTTCACCAACGGCCTGCCGAAACCTGCGTCCAACTTCGTCTTCAATACCCGGCGCCCAATGTTTGCTGACCTACGCGTCCGCCAGGCGCTCGTGCTGTTGTTCGATGCCGAATGGGTCAATCGCAACTTCTTCTTCGACCTTTACCGGCGCAGCGCGAGCTATTTCGATGACTCCGAGCTTTCAGCCTACCATCGGCCGGCGGACGAGCATGAACGCGCGCTGCTGGCGCCCTTCCCCGACGCGGTCCGCGCCGACGTGCTCGACGGCACCTGGTCGCCGCCGGCCAGCGACGGCTCCGGCCGCGATCGCAAGAATCTGCGCGCCGCACTGAATTTGCTCGAGGCCGCCGGCTACGAACTCAAGGGAACGACGTTGCGTGCGCGCAGCGGCGGCCAGCCGTTTCGCTTCGAGATCATGGTGACCAGCCGCGACGATGAGCGGCTCGCGCTGGTCTTCGCCAGCAACCTCGCGCGCGCCGGCATCGAAGCGCAGGTGCGCCTGGTCGACGCCGTGCAATACGATCAGCGGCGCATCGCATTCGATTTCGACATGATGCCATATCGGTGGGAGCAATCGCTCTCGCCAGGCAATGAGCAAGCATTTTACTGGGGTTCGGCGGCAGCCAACGAGCAAGGATCGCGCAACTACATGGGCGTCCGCAGCCCCGCGATCGACGCCGTGATCGCCGCGCTTCTGGCGGCGCGCGAAGAGCCCGATTTCGTCGCCGACGTGCGCGCGCTCGATCGACTCCTGATCTCCGGAAATTACGTGGTGCCGCTGTTTTATCTGTCCGAACAATGGGTGGCGCGCTGGACCACGGTCCAGCATCCAGGCCGCACGTCTTTGTTTGGCTACCTGCCGGAAACCTGGTGGTCCCAACCGAAACGGGCGTCGAAATGATCCTCGACGACCAAGCGCACCCAGTTCATCGAGCGGTCCTTCGCTAACCCTCGACGGGATTTTCCGCCGCCACGCCCAACGCCGGCCGGATGCGATGGCGCTCGTCGATCCAGCCAATCGCGCGAGCTTTACCGGCGGCAGTCCGCATCGCCTCACCTACGCCGAAGCCAACCGCATCATCGGCGCCATTGCGGAGCGGCTGCGCGAAATGGGATTGCCGACCGATACGGTCGTGGGCATTCAATTGCCCAACGTCGTCGAGAATTTTCTGGCGACGCTCGCGGTGCTGCGCGCCGGCATGATCGTCGCGGCGCTGCCGCTGCTCTGCCGTCGTGTCGATGCCGCCGCCGCACTCGCGCGCGTCGGCGCCAAGGCGCTGATCACCTGCGACCGGGTCGGCGCCTTCGATCACGCAGCGCTCGCCATGACGATCGCGGCCGAGGTTTTTTCCATCCGTTACGTTTGCGGTTTCGGCGCGAACCTGTCG
>CAVTTZ010000003.1:0-91218 GCA_963737755.1 uncultured Alphaproteobacteria bacterium
CCGAAGGGCCGCAACGTGGTGCTCGACAAGTCGTTCGGCGCTCCCCGCATCACCAAGGACGGCGTCACCGTCGCCAAGGAAGTGGAGCTCGAGGACAAGTTCGAGAACATGGGCGCGCAGATGGTGCGCGAGGTCGCTTCGAAGACCTCCGACATCGCCGGAGACGGCACCACCACCGCGACCGTGCTTGCCGCCGCCATCGTCAAGGAAGGCGCCAAGGCGGTTGCCGCCGGCATGAACCCGATGGATCTGAAGCGCGGCATCGACCTCGCGGTCGAAACCGTCGTCGAAGAGCTGAAGAAGAACTCCAAGAAGGTCACCTCGAACGACGAGATCGCCCAGGTCGGCACCATCTCGGCCAACGGCGACCAGGAGATCGGCCGCTTCCTCGCCGAGGCGATGAAGAAGGTCGGCAACGAGGGCGTGATCACGGTCGAAGAAGCCAAGAGCCTCGAGACCGAGCTCGACGTCGTCGAAGGCATGCAGTTCGATCGCGGCTATATCTCCCCCTACTTCATCACCAACGCCGACAAGATGCGCGTTGAGATGGAAGACCCCTACATCCTGATCAACGAGAAGAAGCTCTCGGCGCTCAACGAGCTGCTGCCGCTGCTCGAGGCCGTCGTGCAGACCGGCAAGCCGCTGCTGATCGTGGCCGAAGACGTCGAAGGCGAAGCGCTCGCGACCCTGGTGGTCAACAAGCTGCGCGGTGGCCTGAAGGTCGCGGCCGTGAAGGCTCCGGGCTTCGGCGATCGCCGCAAGGCCATGCTGCAGGACATCGCCGTCCTGACCGGCGGCCAGGCGATCAGTGAAGATCTCGGCATCAAGCTCGAGAACGTCACGCTCGCCATGCTGGGCAAAGCCAAGAAGGTGATGATCGACAAGGAAAACACCACGATCGTCAACGGCTCCGGCAAGAAGAAGGACATCGAGGAGCGGATCGCGCAGATCAAGGCGCAGATCGAAGAGACCACCTCCGACTACGACCGCGAGAAGCTGCAGGAGCGGCTGGCCAAGCTCGCCGGCGGCGTCGCGGTGATCCGCGTCGGCGGCGCCACCGAGGTCGAGGTGAAGGAGCGCAAGGATCGCGTCGACGACGCGATGCACGCGAACTCGCGCCGCGGTCGAGGAAGGCATCCTGCCGGGCGGCGGTGTTGCGCTGTTGCGCGCCACCGAAGGCCTCAAGAAGATCCGCACCAGCAACGAAGACCAGAAGCATGGCATCGAGATCGTGCGCAAGGCGTTGTCCGCGCCGGCCCGCCAGATCGCTTTCAATGCCGGCGAAGACGGCTCGGTCATTGTCGGCAAGGTGCTGGAGAAGGATCAATACTCCTTCGGCTTCGACGCCCAGAACGGCGAGTACGTCGACATGATGAAAAAGGGCATCATCGATCCGACCAAGGTGGTGCGCCAAGCCCTGCAAGGCGCGTCCTCGGTCGCCGGTCTGCTCATCACCACCGAGGCGATGATCGCCGAGCTGCCGCGGAAGAAGGAAGCTCCGTCGATGCCGCCGGGTGGCGGCGGAATGGACTTCTAAGAGATCCATTGGACGACGAAATGCGGAGGCCCGGGAGCAATCCCGGGCCTTTTGCTTTTGCGAGGCCCGGTGGTGTGGGCGCCCTTTTTTGAGGTTGCGATCATCGCTACATTGACGGGGCGAGGTCCCGATGAACATCGCCTATCCACGTTCAATGAACGCAGCCGGGTTCCTGTCATGGATCCGAAGGGCGCGAGGGACGCTTATGAGCTCGCGCGGGGGCACGTCATGATGATGACCGGCGGCTCGCGCGCGCACGCGCTCATCGTCCGGCGGTTCGCGAATGCGGTGGACCAGCGCCTCGATGCCCAACGATGGACCGTGCTGACATCGGATTTTGCCGTGAAGGTCGGGCCAGACACGGTTCGCTACCCGGATGTCGTGGTCGACGTTGCTGATGCAGCACTGAGCGATCTGTCGGCAAAAGCCCCGACACTCATCGCCGAAGTGCTTTCGCCCTCGTCCATCACCAACGACCTTGGTGACAAGGCTGCGGAGTATCTGCGCCTCGCTACTATGTCAGCCTACGTCGTTTTGTCTCAAGATGAGCCGAAGGCTTGGGTGTGGGTTCGCGGCGAATTAGGTTTTCCCGCAGGCGCCGAGGTCGTCCTTTCAGACGGCATGATCCGGATTCCGGCGCTCGCGGTCGCATTGCCGCTGGCCGAGATCTATCGCGGCTTTGCGGTCGACGAAGCCAAAAGCTGAAAATGACTTTCTGTTTGGAACTGCGCCCGCTGCCTCGTCATTGCGAGCGCAGCGAAGCAATCCAGTCTGCGCGGCGAAGCTGGATTGCTTCGTCGCTATCGCTCCTCGCAATGACGCGCGTTACATCTCGCCCGGCACCGTGACGCGTTCACGCACGTGATATTTTTCAGATGGCTGCGTGCCCTGCGTCAGCACTTTGTCGATGACGAACAGCGGCCGGCGTTTGGTTTCCAGATAAAGCCGGCCGACATATTCGCCGAGCAGGCCGAACAGAATGAGCTGGGTCGAGCCGAGGATCAGGACCACGGTCAGCAAGCTGGTCCAGCCTTCGACGGTGCTGCCGAGCGCCCAGCTGCCGAGCGTGTAGCCGACCATCAGCAAGCTCAGAAGGCCGAGCCCGAGCCCGAGATACGACGCAAGTCGCAGCGGCAGGATCGAGAACGAGGTCAGTGCGTCGAACGCGAGCCCGACCATGCGGGCGAGCGGATAATTGCTGGCGCCGGTAGTGCGCGCGGCGCGGTCGTAGGTGATCGGCACCTGGCGCAGCCCGATCCAGCTCACCATGCCGCGAATGAAGCGATGCTGTTCCGGCATGCTGTTGAGAATGTCGAGCACGCGGCGGGTCATCAGCCGGAAATCGCCGGCATCGACCGGCAGATCGGCGTGACCGATGCGCTGCATCAGCCGGTAGAACAACGCGGCGGTGCCGCGCTTGAACATGGTTTCGCCCTCGCGCTGGCGGCGCGCGCCATAGACCACGTCGGCTTCGGCGTCGTCCATCAGCCGCCACATGTCGGCGAGCAATTCCGGCGGATCCTGCAGGTCGGAATCGATCATCAGGATGCGCTCGCCGCGGCAGGTGTAGAGGCCGGCGGTGATGGCGAGCTGGTGGCCGTGGCGGCGCGCCAGATTGACCGCGACCACATGCGGGTCGCGGCGCACCAGATCGCTCATGATCGCCCAGGTGCGATCGCCAGAACCGTCGTTGAGAAGAACGAATTCGTAGTCCGAACCGGCGGTTGCCTGTGCGGCCGCGGTCATGCGGCGATAAAATTCCTCGAGCCCGCCTTCTTCATTGTAGCAAGGCGCAACGATCGAAAGCCGCGGGCTGACGCGCGCATCCAAAACCACCGGAACACCTCCTCACCCGCCGTTCCGGCTTGGCGTTGCATCCCGTACCGGCGGTGTCAATGGTGGCGCCTTAGCCCGCAATTCGGCGTGCCGACGGCGCTTTAGCAGGCGACCTTGCTACGGCGGGTCAAGCGGCGGACCGATCGGCCCGGACAGCCGGTAGATGTCGTAGTCCTGCAGATGGACGCCGCGGCGGCTGCGGCTCAAATGATCGAACAGCTCGACCTTGCTGAAGCGCTTCTGCAGCGTTGGAATGTCGGCGCAGGGCGTCGTGCAGGTATACATGATCGGGCCGTCGAACAGGGCCGGATCCGGCTCGGGCGCGTTCACATAGCGCATGCGCAGATTGATCTGCTCGACCGGCGGATGCGAGGGCAGATAGAACGACAGCCAGCTCGCCAGCCCGTAGTCGTAGACCAGGATGATGGGCGCGCCCATGCGCTTGCGCACCTCGTCCATTTTGACGCCAAGCTCCTTCCAGCCGGCACCGAGTTTTGATGCGGTCGGATCCGCCATGCCGAGCGGCACCAGCGCAAACACCCCTTGGGCATAGATGACGGCAGCGATACCAAGCGCCACCGGCACGGCGAGCCGGCGCGAGAAGGTCTCGACGTTGGCCCAAACGCCGGGCCACACAATGCGCTCGACCGCGACGGCCGCTGCGACGACGAACGGCACGAACATCGGCTCCGGCCAGTTGCCTTCGACGCGGCCGTGGAAGGTGTGCCAGACGAAATACAAAAAGATCGGCCAGGTCATCGCGTTGATCAGCACGCGCGCGCTGAACGAACCGCCATGCCCGCGCAACAGGCCGACAAGCCCCATGACGCCGAGCACGAAGATGAACGGCGTCGCCATGCCGACCTGCGCGCCGACAAACTCGCCGAAGTAGCGCAGCGACCATTCGTGCACGACCAGGCGATTGAACTGGTAGAGCACCGAGGCCCAGTGATGCTGCGCGTTCCAGATCAGGGTCGGCGAAAACACCACGATCGCGATGATGCCGGCGATCCACGGCCAGAACGTCAGCAGCCACTTGCGCTGCTGCGGCACCAGCAACAGCCAGATCAGGATGCTGGGGGCAAAGAAGATCGTGGTGTATTTGGAGAACATGCCGACGCCGAAAGCGAGCCCGATGGCGAGCCACCAGACGCCGCGACCGGTCTGATGCAGCTTGGCGAGCGTGAACAAGAGAAACGTCGTGGTGATCACCACCGGATTATCCGGCGTCGCCAGCACCGAGCCGATCGTCATCGCCAAGGTCAGGTTGAAGTAGAGCGCGGCGGTCGCGCCGACGCGCTCGTCTTCGAACAGGATCGCGGCCGCGCGCCAGAGCGCGAAACTTCCCGGCAACGCCAGCAGCACGCCGAACACGCGCACGCCGAACTCGGTATTGCCGAACAGCGTCGTGCCGAGCCGAATCAGAATGGGATTGACGGGCGGATGATCGTAATAGCCGCCGGCAATGTACTTCGACCACAGCCAGTAGAGGCTCTCGTCGTAAGAGAGCGGCGTGAAGGCCGCGCAGGCAAGCCGCACGCCGACCAGCACGATGATCGCGATGACGACCGTAGTTTCGTACCGCCGCTCAGGCACGGCGGCGCTGCCGAACGCAACCAATCGACTGTCCCTTTAGTCTGAAACGGCGCTGTCCCCGCGCCCCAACCGTCAGGCGGGCTACATAGCAGGACCGCCCCGACAGAGCCAACCGCCGAGGCGGTCCCCGGGAACCCCGCGCGGCCCCCCGCGACTGGATAAGGGAGGTCCAAAACGCGTGAAGGCCCGGGAAATCCGGACCTTCATCGCGTGGGACAACAGACTAGAGATGTTGGGAAAAAGGAACGAGTCAAAAACGGAGCGTTGAAAATCCTTGGTCAACGAAACGACCACGAAGACAGTGCGCGTTCATCCGGCGTCACCGGCACGTGGCCGTGTTGCACCAGTTTCCCGGCGCCCACATACTATGGCGTCGGCCAGTGACACCGATGTGACGAGGCAGGTTCGGGCGCGCTCCGTCCTCAGGTGCGATGGCGCGCTGGCGGAGCTGAGACCACATCAAATTCGCGCCTGCGCAGATGGCCGCTGGAAACAGGGGCCGACCCTCGCGGCAGCCCAACACTTCGCATCAACTCCGAGAGGTCTTGAAAGTGCGCGTCGCCATGGGATCCCACCAACAGACACGGCAACGCCATGCTCCACGCGCCCTCCCGGTCGGTCGCCGGATTATCGCCGATGGCGATGCATTCATTTGCCTCTGCGGAAATTCGCCGCAGGGCGGCCTGGTAGAGCATAGGCAATGGCTTCCCGATGGTCCGATACTGTAGATCCGGCAAGCACGCTTCGATCGCCGCCAGCAGAACCCCCGTCTCCAGGACCCGCGTGCCAGCAGCTCCCGGGTGCGAGATATCCCCATTGGATACGATCAGATTGGCGCCGCGCTCGATCTGCCGCACGAGCCGGTGCAGACGCGCGTACGAGAATTTGCGGTCGCGCGCCAGCAGCACAAAATCCGGCCGGTCATCGTCGACCGTCAAACCCAGCGACCGCGCATAACGGAGGATCGCCAGCGCGCCGTAGATCGCAACCCGCGCCCCGGGCGCTGTGCCGGCCAGGTATTCCACGGCGGTCGCGCCGGCAAGAACGATCCGTTCAGGCGCGACCGGCACATTCAGTCGCGCAAGCTTGGCCGCGAGTGTCGCCGGCGTATCGGTCGAATTGTTGGAGACGATAATCAACCGGTTGCCTGCATACGCCACGAGCTCGCGTGCCCCCGGCAACGGCTTGCCGCCAACGAGGAGGCAGCCGTCAAGGTCGCACAGTAGGCCGCGATACTGGTCGAGCCACATCTCAGCGCAGCAGCTCAGCCTCGGACGCCGCCGTCTGCGCGGCCTTGCAGTCGAGAGAAAATTCAGGACCAGCGTAGAGAAACGACCGTTGCAGAATGACGATGTCGCCGCCGGTGATCGTGACCAGAGAATAGTCCGGCGCTTCGTGCGTTCCTGGAATGTGCGTCGATGTCGTCAGATCGAATGCGACCTGATGACTGGTGGCACGCTGAATATGAAACGGGATGCCGCGCCAGAGACCCGCGATCGGCCGATGGATATGGCCAAAGATCATAAAATCCGGTTTGCGCGTACGCTGAATGACCGCCCACTCTGCTTCGGAATCCTGTAGCTGAATGACGTCCATGTGCGGCAGGCCAAGATCGAGCGGCGGGTGGTGCTGAAACAGCAGCAGCGGCTTGTCGTGCGGCGCACTCGCCAGCGCGTCTTCCAGGAATGAAAGGCGCTTCCCGCACAGTCGCCCGGCATGTCCGCGCTCGCTTTCCCCAAGGGTGTCGAGGGTGACGACGGTCGCATCATCGAACCGGCGTACCGCTTGCACGAAGCCATTGCCGTCGTCATCTGCATCTTGAAAGACGGCGCGGAAGGCTTCGCGCCGATCGTGATTGCCCATCATCAAAACAACTGGAAAGCGGATGGTCGCGAGCTGCCTTTTGAGCGCCTCATAGGCGCCCTGCTCGCCCCAGTGAGCCAGATCTCCTGTAACGATCACAAAGGCGAGGTCGTGGTGATCGCGGTTGACCGCCCGGATGGCGGCCTCCAAACGCTCGGCGGGATCGAGAGCGTAGAGACGACGGCCCTCGGGCACAAAATGCGTGTCAGTCAGGATCGCAAACTTCATCGAACCAACACGCTCCCGCAAGTTTGAAATATCGTGCCCGCGAACCGCATCGCCATCATGCTCGGACGAGCGGTTTGCCGAGCGGAAGGCCCTTCCCGCCGAAGGCCAGCGACATGACGTGGAAGTAGAGGTAAATGCCCTCCGCCACGAAGGCGAACACGAGCAGCCCGGCCACGATCTGCAACACCGCCGACGGCAGATAGATCGTCACCAGCAAGACCGCCAGTACCACGTCGACCAACGCGAGCAGGATCGTGAAGGCCGCCGGCAGGCGCAGCGTCGCGAGCGTGAGCATCACGATCGCCACCAGCCAGCAGATCAGATAAACCGCGACCGTATTGCCGATCTGGTCGGGCGGTATCTTGTACCAATTGTTGACGATGCCGAGTTGAAGCGCGACATAGCTGGCATAGAAACCGAGAAAGACCGCATACAGCGTGGCAACGACATTCTGACCGAGCATCGCCGCCCAAATGGTGCTGATCAGTAGCCCCAGCACGGTGGCGGCGAGAATGACCGGGATCGCCGCGAGACCGGCCGAGGCCGGAACAAAGCCGATCGTGGTGAGGAACAGTCCGACCGCGCCGGCGATCACGGTTGGCAACGCAATCATCGCCGGATCACCCCGCAGCGGATCTGGAACAGACGGAGCGGCTGGTGTCGCGAGCGATGCTTCTGCTGCGTCTTCGGTCTTGAATTCACGAATGTCGAGTTTGGTCATGACCTGTTTCCATCTGGTCCGCGCACATGCGGCCATGCGTTGCGATTGAAGGATCAAGCGAAGACGCGATTTCGGGCGGCCGGCGCGTTGCTGGCCAGCGCGGCGCCGTCGGCGAGCGATTTCAGCTTCAGCCAGCAGATGCCGGGATCGATGGTGTGGAAGTTGGCGAAGGTGGCGAAGCCGCAATCGGTGCCGGCGATGAGGTTGCGCGCACCGACGACGTCGGCAAATCGCCTGATCCGCTGCGCGACTACCTCGGGATGCTCGACATAGTTGGTGCAGGTGTCGATGACGCCAGGGATGAGCACCTTGCCGTCCGGCAAGCGATGCTGCTCGAACACGGTCCATTCATGCTCGTGCCGCGGATTGGCCGCCTCGAGGCTCAGGCCGGCGGGACGCGCGCGGTAGATGAGATCGATGATGTCCGCGAGTTCGACGTCATGATGATGCGGCGACGAATAGTTGCCCCAGCACAGATGCAGGCGCATCTGCTCCGGATCGATGTCACGCGTGGCGTAATTGAGCACCTCGACATGCAAGGCCACGATCTTGCGAAAGTCGCTGACCGGCAGCGGCTGCGCGCTGAGGTGACGCCCCAGTGCCAAATCCGGGCAATCAAGCTGCAGCACGATGCCGGCTTTGGCGATCATGTCGTATTCGGTCTTCATCGCGTCGGCCAACGCGTACAAATACGCTTCCTGGTCCGCATAATGATTGTTGGCAAGAAACTGCGAGATAATTCCCGGCGAGGCGGCGCTCATGAACGCGCTCTCGACGCCGGTATCCGCGACAGCCCGTTGCAGACGGCGGATGTCGGCCTCAACCGCTTCGGCGCCGCGGAAAGTTACAGGTCCGACGCAGGATGCCGTCGTGATTTCAAGCCGAATGCCGCTTGCGAAATCCGGGAAGTCGGCGAGATCGGCAAGCGCCAGCGGCGCCGGCGCGCCATCCAACCCGGTGAGGCGTTCCCGCACGTAGGTCGAGTAACCGAACTTGCTCATTTCGCCATCGCTGACGATGTCAATGCCGACCGCACGCTGGGCTTCGACGATGTCGTGGACGGCGTCGTCGAGCCGCCGCGGCAGATCTGACGCGGTGCCGCGAACCGCCGGGTCTCGGTCGATCGTGACCAGCACGTCCTCAATCGCGGCCGGACGCGGAAGACTTCCGGTGTGGGTCGTCAGGATGCGATCGGTTTGCTTCAGCATGTCCATCTCCGTTTGGCGGATCTCGCCGGCGGCAAACGCCGGCCGATGGCATGAGGGATTAAATCTATTATTTGACACCGCCATTAAGTTCATAATCAAAGCTTATAGCTGCGGCAGGCTGAGCTTTTCGCCACGCTGAAGCGGCGGCAATTGGAGGAAAAGACGTCATGTCGCTGACCAGTTCACGGATCCGCGCGATCAACGCCGTGTTCGATGCCGGCAGCTTCTCGCAGGCAGCGCGCCGGCTGGGTATGTCGCAGCCCGCCGTGACCCAGCAAGTCCGCAGTCTGGAAGATCACTTCGGCGTCACGCTGTTCGAGCGGCGCGGCAGCAAGCTGATGCCGACGCCGCTGTGCCGCGCGTTCGTCGCCGTCACCTCACAACTGCACGGGCTTGAGGCGCAAGCGCTCGCAGTGCTTCGTCAGAAGGACGCGCTCAAGGGCGGCGAATTGCGCATCGGGCTCGGCAATGCGATGCCCGGCATGGCGTTGATCTCCGCGTTTCATCGGCTCTATCCGAACATCCAGATCGCCGTCGAAATGGGCAATTGGGCTTCGATCATCGATGCGGTGGTCGATCAGCGCGTCGATGTCGGCGTGCTGCCGGACGTGCCGAGCGACAATCGTTTTCATCGCGAGATCTGCTTGCAGCAAGGCGTGGTCGCGATCGTGCATCCCAATCACCCGCTGGCGCGGGTCAAAAAGCTGTCTTGCACCGAACTCGCCAAACACCGCCTCGTTTTCCGGACCAAACAATCATCGACGCAGCGCGTCGTCGATCGCGCATTTCGCGCTGCCGGGGTGAAGCCGAAACCCGAAATCGTGCTCGATACGCGCGACGGCATATTCGAGGCGGTCGCCAACGAACTCGGCGTCGGGTTCAGTTGGGAATACGGCTCAAGCCGCGCCGACAGGATCGTCAAGGTTCACGTGCCGGAGATGGCGACTGAAACTCCCGAGCACATCTTTTGCCTCGCCGGCAAGCGCTACAAGCTTGTGGACTTGTTCTTCGAAACACCGAAGGCGATCAAACATATGACGACTTAAGTCGAGTGCGAGTCGCGTAACTCCCTTTGCCGACATCGCGCGCCTATGACACCAGCAACCGATCGAGCGTGATCGGGAATTTGCGCACGCGGACGCCGGTGGCGTGCCACACCGCGTTGGCGACCGCGCCTGCGGTGCCGGTGATGCCGATTTCGCCGACGCCCTTGATGCCGAGCGCGTTGACGTGCGGATCGCGCTCTTCGACCATGATGGCTTCGAGCGCCGGCACGTCGGCATTCACCGGAATGTGGTACTCGGCGAAGTTCGCATTCATCGGCCGGCCCGAGCGCGCGTCCATGATGGTTTGCTCATGCAGCGCGAACGAGACGCCCCAGATCATGCCGCCGTAAAGCTGGCTCCGCACCATGCGCGGATTGATGATGCGGCCGGCTGCGAAGGCGCCGACCACGCGGGTGACCCGCACCTGCCCCAGCTCGGGATCGACCTTGACCTCGGCAAACACGGCGCCGTGGGCGTGCATCGCATAGGTCGATACCGCCGCGGGGTCCGACGCGCCCTTGCCGCGCCCTTCGATCTGCGCCAGGCCGGCGCGGCCGAGAATGTCGGGATAACTTTCGCTGCGGCTTTCGTCGTCGCGGCGAAACAGGCGGCCGCCGCGCGCGATCACGCCCGCATTGCCGGCGCCGAACAGCGGCGAGCGCCTGTCGTTGGTCGCGAGCGCGGCCAACCGCGCGATCACGTCGGCGCCGGCGCTATGAATGGCCGAGCCCGCGGTCGCGGTGTGCGCCGAACCGCCGGCGATGCCGGCATCGGGAAGATCCGAGCTTCCGGACTTGAAGTCGAGCCGATCGAGATCGAGGCCCATGCCGTCGGCCGCGATCTGCGCCAACGCAGTGAGCGCGCCCTGCCCCATCTCGTGCGCGCCGATCTCCATGACGCCGCTGCCGTCCTGACGCAGCACCGCCCTGGCCTGGGCCTCGAACATGAAGGCCGGGAACGTCGCGGTACCGAGACCCCAGCCGACCAGCAATCCGTCCGCGATCGCGCATCTGCCGCGGCGCCAGTGGCCGGCGCTGCCAGCCGAAACGCTCGGCGCCCTGGCGGTAGCATTCGCGCAACGCCTTCGAGGAGAACGGCTTGCCCGAGACCGGTTCGACCTCGGCGTAGTTCTGCAGCCGGAATGCCAGCGGATCGATACCGCAGGCTTCCGCCATCTCATCGATCGCGCTTTCGAGCGCGACCGAGCCCGGCGCCTCACCGGGCGCGCGCATGAACAGCGGCGTGCCGGTGTCGACGCGGACCGCGTCATGCGAGGTGGCGATGGCCGGGCTTTTGTAGAGCGTTTGCGAAACGCCGGACGCGGCTTCGACAAAATCGTCGAAGGTGCTCGATGTGGTTTTGGTGTGATGATCGAGCGCGGTCAGATTGCCGGCAGCATCGGCACCGATGCGCAAGGTCTGCTCCGTCGCCGCACGATGTCCGACCGGGCCGAACATTTGCTCGCGGCGCAGCACCAGCTTCACCGGCTTGCCGACCAGACGCGCGGCCATGACGCCGAGCACCTGCGGCCCGGCGATCAAACCCTTGCAGCCAAAACCGCCGCCGAGAAACGGACTGCGGATGTGAATCTGGTCCGGCGGGATACCAAACAACTCGGCGAGCCGGCCTTGCGCCCAGGCCAAACCCTGGCTCGGCGTATCGATGGTGAGAGTGTCGCCGTCCCAAGCGGCGACGATCGCATGCGGCTCCATCGGATTGTGATATTGCGGCGGCGTCTCGTAGATCGCGGCGATTTGTTTGTTGGCGGCCGCGAGACCGGCCTCAACGTCGCCATGCTCGACCTTCGCCGGATGACCCGGGCCGACCACTTGCGGCGTAAAGCTCTCGGTCGAATTCAGCCCGACCTGCGGCGTCTCGACCTCATAGCGCGGCGCCAACAGGACGGCGCCTTCGGTCGCTGCTTCCAACGTCCTCGCGATCACGACGGCGATCGGCTGGTGGGCGTAGCGCACGCGGTCGCTCTGCAACAGGTCGAGCCGGAACGCGAACGGATTTGTCTTTGCGTCCGGATCGGTGGCGAGCACCGGCTTGTTCGCGGGCGTCATCACTTCGACGACGCCCGGATGCGCCTTGGCGGCCGCGACATCGAGGAAGCTGACACGGCCGCGCGCGATGCTGCTCACCGCCATGACGGCGTAAAGCATGCCGGGCGGATGATTGTCGGCCGCGTAGCGCGCCGCGCCGGTGACTTTCAGAACGCCCTCGCGGCGAGCGAAGGCCTGGCCGATGTTCGAGCCGTGGCGGACATGCGCCGGCGACTGCGAGAGTGCGATCTCCGAGACGGTATCAGGCATGGACAGCAACTCCCGAAATGGTGGCCAGGGGCGAAGCCGGCAGCGCCGGCAATCGCTCTGGCGTGCCGGCGGCGGCCAGCGTCAGGGCGCGCACGATGACGCGCCGGGCCAGCTCGATCTTGAAGACGTTGTCGCCCGACGGTGTGGCGGCCGCGAGCGCTGCGGCAGCGGCGCGGCGGAAGCTTTCGTCGTCGGCGCGGGCGCCGCGCAATGCTGCTTCGGCCTCGCGCGCGCGCCACGGTTTTGCGGCGACGCCGCCGAGGCCGATACGCGCTTCTGCGATCGTGTCCTTCTCAATGCGCAACGCCGCAGCGGCCGACACCACCGCGAACGCATAAGAGGTGCGGTCGCGGACTTTCAGATAGCGCGCATGCGCGGCGAATTCTTCCGCGTGCGGCGGCAGGCGCACGGCGACGATCATCTCGCCGGGCGCCAGCATGCTCTCGCGCTGCGGCGTGTCGCCGGGGAGCAGGTGAAACACGTCCAGCGGAATGTCACGTCGCCCGGCTTTGCCTTCGACTTCAACAACGGCGTCGAGCGCCACCAGTGGCACGCAGAAGTCGGACGGATGGGTGGCGATGCAGTTTTCGCTCCAGCCGAAGATGGCGTGCAGCCGGTTGTCGCCGCCGCGGGCATCGCACCCGCTTCCGGGCGCGCGCTTATTGCAGCCGCTGGCGACGTCGTAAAAGTAGGCACAGCGGGTGCGCTGCACGAGGTTGCCGCCGACAGTGGCGGCGTTGCGCAATTGCGCCGACGCACCGGACAAAAGCGCCTCCGCGACAGCGGGAAAACGCCGCGCAAAATCACGATCGTGCGCGAGGTCGGCGTTGCGGACCAAAGCGCCGATGCGGACGCTTCCATCGGCGAGGGTTTCGATCCGGTCGAGACCGGCGAGATGGGTGATGTCGACCAGGCGGCTCGGCCGGCTGACGCCACCCTTCATCAGGTCCAGGAGATTCGTGCCGGCAGCGAGATACGCGGCGCCCGGTTCGGCGGCGGCGGCGACCGCTTGTTGCAGCGTCGTGGGCCGCACATAGTCGAACGGTTTCATGCGACCTCCCGGCGGTTTTTCGCCGCATCAGAAGTCCGCTGCGCTTCCAGCACCGCTTCGGTGATGCCCTGGTAGGCGCCGCAGCGGCACAGATTGCCGCTCATGCCTTCGCGCACGCGCTCGGGATCATCGCCGGCCTGCGCTTCGTCGATCAAACCGACGGCACTCATGATCTGGCCCGGCGTACAGAAACCGCACTGCAGGCCGTCACAGGCGATGAACGCCTCCTGCACCGGATGGAGGCGATCGCCCTGCGCAAGACCTTCGATCGTCGTGACCCGCGCGCCGTCCAGACTGACGGCCAGCACCAGACAGGAATTGATCCGCCGGCCGTCGATCAGCACCGTGCAGGCGCCGCATTGGCCGCGATCGCAACCCTTTTTGGTTCCGGTGAGATCGAGGCGCTCGCGCAGAAGGTCGAGCAAGGTGACGCGTGGGTCATCCAGTTCGATGGCGCGCGTGACGCCGTTGACGGTGAGCGTTGTGGCGTAAGCCATGGTTGAGTGAGTCATGCGGTGCTCCATATGAGCGATGCTGACGAACGCCCGCCAGGCGGCGGACGGGTGGGCTTGATGAAAACGCAATCGTTTCGGGCGGAAACGGTTGCGATCGCTGCGGCGAACCAACTCCCTCGGCCACAGTCCGCGGGATTCGTTCGCGAATATCCGTCCCGCCCTCGGTGCGAGGGCCAAGACGTCGGGTTCACAGCCTTCCGGCACTCCGCGACATGAGCGCAATCAAGGCTTTCGGAAAGGCACCTCATCTGTCTCGTGAGATCCCTTCGCAAACTTTTCAGCACTGCCCGATACGAATGCTATGCTTCGGGCCGCGCCGTCGTTGAATGGAAATACGGAGGGCGCCTCCGTTTTTCAAGGGGCCGGCTGAGGGAACCGCAATGACCGCCGGCAGCAAGCAGTCGCGCAAGGCGATAACGAAGACGCCGCAGCGAAAGTTGCGCACCGACGCGGTGCGCAATCGCGAGCGCCTTCTCGAAGCGGCGAACGCCGTGTTCAGCGCCGGCGGCCCCGACGCCAGCCTCGAAGCCGTGGCCCGTGAAGCCGGGGTCGGGATCGGCACGCTGTACCGGCACTTTCCCACGCGAGAGGCGCTGTTCGAGGCGGTCTACCGCCGCGAAGTGGAGCAACTCACCGATCTTGCCGAACAATTGAAGGACAAGGCCGTCCCGCTCGAGGCGTTGCGGCAGTGGATGCGCTCGAACGTCAAGTTCGTCGCCACCAAGAAGGGCATGTTGCAGGCGTTGGCGCTGGCCGTCGACAAGAACTCGGAGCTTTCATCCTATTCGTACAGCAGCCTGACGCGCGCCGTCGGCGCCCTGCTCGACCGCGCGATCGCGGCCGGCGAGATTCGCGACGACGTCGGCGCAGAGGACTTGCTGCGCGCGCTTTTTGGCATGTGCTACTCGCAGGACCAGCCGGGCTGGCAGAAGAGCGTGCTGCGGCTGGTCGATGTGTTCATCGATGGCCTGCGCATTGCGCACGGCGATGGGCGCGCGATCAGGCTCGGCGGAAATCGCAGACACGCGGCGTCTTAAAGTTCGTAGCAGCACAAAGACGTGGATGGCCGGGACAGGCCCGGCTATGACGCGTTGGCAGTTCTTAAGGGCAATGGAGCGCGATCAGCCTTTGCTCGTCATTGCGAGCGGAGCGAAGCAATCCAGCGGATTGGCCGAACTGCATTGCTTCGTCGCAAACGCTCCTCGCAATGACGAACGCGTTCAATCTCGTGCTACGCACGCGGCGGGCGGCGGCGCTCGTGGAACCAGGTGCGGTACTCGGTCATCTTGGCGCGCTGTGTCGAGGATGCGTGCCGCTTACAGGTCGAGGCCTCGTCGCTGCGCTCCTGTGCGCCCCAGCGCAGTTCGACGCAGTCGTTGAGATTGTAGGCCATCTCGAGCGCGCCCTGCCGGGCGACCACGTCCTGCAAGCGTCAGCGTCCACGACGAACCGTCGGTCCGCATATACGAGAACTTGCGGTTGACCAGTTCGGAGGCGAGCACGCGCTCCATTTCGGCTTTCACGTCGGCGACGCTCTTGCCGGCCGGCATCGCATAACGATCCGGCCGCCGCGCGACGCGATCCGGGAAGCCGCGCACCACGTCGATGGCGATCAACAAGCGCAGATCGCGCGACGGCGTGGCGAAATCTTCCCAGGCGCCGGTGGTCTCGAAGATCGTCGGGACCGCCCGGCATCTCGACATCGCCCTTGCCGCTATTCTGATACTTGCGGCCGTTCTCGACCGACGTGACGCGGGCTTTGACCTGCTCATCGAGCGCCGCGATCGCTTCCATCATCGCCCGCATCGGATCGAGCGGCGCCGGCGACATCACGTCGTCCATGCGGTCGTAAAAGGCCTCGACCGAGAGCTTCGATTGCTCGAGCGAGAAATCGCCGTATTGCGGATCCTTGGCGATCTCCTCGTTGGTGAGGCGCCGCAGCGAGCCGTTGGCCTCGCGCACGATCGGGCGGAAGCGCTTGAAGCCCGGACCGCCGAGCGCCGGATCCTGGGCGAACAGGAAGTTGCCGCGCCAGAAGCGCTTGCGCGACACCGTGGCGTCGGGCTGCCCATCGACCGCGAGGATGACGCCGGCGGCCTCACGGGTCTGCGCAATGCGCTTCACCAGCATCAGCACGTGGCCGTACGGATCGGCATAGACCACGCCCGGACGCAGCGTCTCCTGCGTCAGCGGCACCGGGTAATAATCGGAATTGTTGTCGTTCAGGTACGTCCGCGCCGATCCGGAATGAACGCCGTCGGCGAGCACGCGCAGATAATTGCCGAACGAGGCGGCGAGGCCCAAATGCTTGGGCGCAGCAGCGGCCGGATCCTGGCTGATCGAGGCCACCGCCTCAGAACTCTGCCCGGCCGCCGTCGGCACCGGCGTCTGCGTTGCCGGTGTTGAGGATGTTGGACCAGCCGACGCAGTGCGGCCCCTTGCCGCCGCCGCCGCGCGAGCATTTCGAGAAGCCGTAGGGCAAGCCCATCTTGAAGGCGAAATAAGCGCGCAGGAAGTACGGCAGGTCGGCGCAATCCGGACGGATGGCCATGTTCATTTCGTCTTCGGCCAGCCCCAGATAATCGAACAGAAAGTTCCGCGACTTGTCGCGCAGCACCACATGCAGCGCCGGCCACGACAGCGTGTCGTCGAGCGGCGCGTCGAACAGCTTCTCGATCCAGGCCGCGTAGAGATTTTCGGTCTGCCGGTTCCAGCTCTCGCGAACCGGCCAGACGCCGGCGCCGCCATGCGGTTTCGGCGGCACGTCGGCGCGCACTGTCACCTCGCGGGTCACGGTGCCGCAATCGCCGGTGAGTTTCGCCTGCCAGGTGCCGGGCGTGGGCGTCGCCACTTCCCCGAACCACGAATACGGCGGCCCGCCCTGGGGGCTCCGTGAACTGAACGCCACCCGGCCGTCGGGGCCGATCAGGCTCAGTTCGCCGGCGAACGGTTTCTCGGCGGAAAACAGGACACGCAGCGGCGCCCCCTTCCAGGGCGCGACCGGCGACGCCAGGAACGCGACGTCGGCGTCCGCGCAACCATCGCCGGCCTTGGCCTGCGATTCCGCGGTGGAGCAAAGCAGGGCGAAAAGTGCACCTGCCGTCAGCAACGAAGCCGTTGCAGCGGCAGCGAACCGGCGCGCGATGAGCAATGGAATCCCCTTCCCTGACGGGCCGCAACCTTATCGCGAAAGCTTTGGCTGAATCATGGCAATTTGCCGTGAATGCTACCGAAAGTCGGGCATCTGGCCGGCTTGCACGCCTCCCGCGTCCGCTGCCGAGGTGAGCGGGCGGTACTTGAGTGCAGCGGCTTCGTCATGCCGAAAACTCACCCGGTGCAGCCTCACTTCGCCGGCAGCCTGTCGTCGATGCCCTTGACGTAAAAGGTCATGCTGCGGATTTGCGCGTCGGCGAGATGATTGCCGTCCTGGCAGACGACGCTGCCACCCTGTTGGTCGGTGAGCGGACAGGTGAAGGGATGCAGCGTGCCGGCCTTCAGCGCCGCCTGGGTTTCCGTCGCCAGCTTTTTCACATCGTCCGGCATGTTGGTGTAAGGCGCCATCAGGACCATCTTGGACGCAAGCCCGCCCCAGGTGTCCTGCGAGGTCCAGGTGCCGTCGAGTTCGTCCTGGGTGCGCTTGGTGTAATACGGCACCCAATTGTCGATGATCGACGTCAGCTGCGTCTTCGGTCCGAAATTGATCATGTCCGAGCTTTGGCCGAACGCCAGGATTCCGCGCTGCGCCGCGATCTGCAATGTCGCCGGAGAATCCGCGTAGGCCATGAGAACATCGGCGCCCTGGTCGGCGAGCGCTTTGGCGGCGTCGGCCTCGCGCGGCGGATCGAACCAGGTGTTCACCCAGATGATCTTGATTTTGATCTTCGGATTGACCGTCTGTGCGCCCAGCATCGTGGCATTGAGTCCCAGAGATCACTTCCGGAATCGGAAACGACGAGATGTAGCCGAGCACGCCGGTCTTCGACATCTTGGCGGCGATCACACCCTGGATGTAATTGCCCTCGTAGGAGCGCGTTGCGTAGGTGCTGAGATTGGCCGCGCGTTTAAATCCGGTCGCATGCTCGAAATGCACATGGGGATATTTGGCCGCGACCTTGACGATCGGGTCCATGTATCCGGACGAAGCGGCGAAGATCAGCCGATGCCCGGTGCGCGCCAATTGCTCGATTGCGCGCTCGGCGTCGGGTCCTTCGGCGACGTTTTCCAGATAGGTGGTTTCCACCCGATCGCCGAAGGCGGCGACGACCGCGCGGCGGCCGACGTCATGCTGGTAGGTCCAGCCGAGATCGCCGACCGGCCCGAGATAAACGAAGCCGATTTTCAGTTTGCCGGCGGCATCGCTCTGCAGCGAACCGAACGTGGCGGCCACGCAGATTAAAAGCGCGGCTGCGGCAACGGCATTCCAACGTCTCACGCTCTCGCTCCGGATCCTTCGGCCAGACGTAATCTATGCCAAATAAGCGAAATTTTGCAGTCGCCTGCCGGCAAAGCGGCGGTAGAATGGGCCATGGCGACAAAGAATATGGCGACAAAGAACGCGAAAGAGCAGGCCGGACAGATCTACGTCGGCATCGGCGGCTGGAATTTCGCGCCGTGGCGCGGCGTGTTCTACCCCGAAGGCCTGCCGCAGGCGAAAGAGCTCGAATACGCGTCGCGCCACCTCACCTCGATCGAAATCAACGCCACCTTCTATCGCTCGCAGACGCCGGCCACCTTCCGCAAATGGGCGGCGACGGTCCCGGACGGTTTTGTGTTTTCGGTCAAAGGCCCCCGCTTCGCCACCAACCGGCGCGAGCTCGCGGAGGCCGGCGATTCCATCAAGCGCTTTCTCGACAGCGGCGTGCTCGAGCTTGGCGACCGGCTCGGGCCGCTGCTGTGGCAATTCGCGCCGACCAAAAAATTCGATCCGGCCGACTTCGGCAAATTCCTGGAATTGCTGCCGGCGAAAATCGGCGCCAGCAAGGTGCGCCACGTCGTGGAAGTCCGCCACGACAGTTTCTGCGCGCCGGATTTCATTGCGCTGGCGCGCAGCTTCCGCATCCCGGTCGTGTTCACCGATCATGCGCGTTATCCGTCGATCGCGGACGCGACCGGCGACTTCCTTTATGCGCGCCTGCAAAAGGGCAAAGACGATATTCCGACCGCCTACCCGCCCAAAGAGCTGGACGCCTGGGAGAAGCGCTTGCAGCTATGGGCGCAGGGCCATTCGCCGCAAGATTTGCCGCACATCGAGGCTGTCGATTCGTCGCCTGCGGCAGTGCCGCGCGACGTCTTTGCCTATGTGATCCACGAGGGCAAAATCCGCGCCCCGGCGGCGGCGATGGCATTGATCGAAGGTTTGAAGGCGAAAGCGGCGTAAAACCGCCGGCGTCGTTACGCCAGCTTTACGCGCGGCGATGTGCGGCCGGATGAAGCCTTGCGCTCGGCGAGGTTGCTCAGAAGGCGCGCGAGTTCCCCCAATCCGAATCTGCCCTCACCTCGGCCTGCGGCCGCTCCGCTTGCCTGGGATTCGCAACAACCGGATGCCGTGCCGCGGTCTCGAAGCGTGCGTTGCGCTCGGCCAGCGCCTTGATGGTTTCCTCGGCGGCTGCGAGCGCGCGGTCGCGCTGGTGGAAGCGCTGCAGCAGATCCGCAGAGGCATCGGCAAGCGCCGACTGCGATCGCTCAAGTTCCTCGAACCGGCTGAATTGCGAAGACAGAGCCTCCTCAAGCTGCCGCTGCCGATCGGAGGCTTCGCTGCTGGCGGCGTCGGCCCGGGCGATGCGTTGCTGCGCATCATGGATTTCGATGATATGGGCGATCAGGCGCTCGCGCGTTTCGGCCAACAGCCGTTCAGCCATGGTCGCGCGGGACGACATGGCGTCGAAGCGCACCGTCAGCGCCGCCGTTTCGGTTTGCTCCCGATCGCGCTCGGCGGCTTCGCCCTGCAACCTGCCGCACTCGGCTTCGGCCGCCGCGAGCGCTGCCTCCAGATATTCGACCCTGATGTGCGCGGCGGCGATGGCGCGATCCCTTTCGGCCGCGGCACGCGATAAGTCAGCGTTCTCGGCCATCACGGATTTGAGTTTTGCGTCGAGACCCGCGCGAGACCCACTGTCCCTTTCTGCGGCCGGCATGTCTGCGGAAGCTTTTTCCGCTTCAGCGAGCTTCTGCGATAGCAGCGCGGTCTCTTGGGCAAGACGATCGGCCCGCTTCTCGACCAAGGTGGCCCCCACCGCGGGCTGCATGTTCGCCGCCAGCGGCGCGGCCGAAACAGCAACATGCAGCGAGGATGAATGGGATGCCGCGGCGTCGATCGAGTCCGGCGGCTTTTGCTGCGCCGTTTCAGCGCTCAGCAGGCCAAGTTCGCGAGCCAGGCTGGTTTCAATGGCGTGAGCGAGCGTATCGGCGCGCTCATTGCCGACGAGCCGGAAGGCGTTCCGGCGATTGGGTGGTGGTAAACCGATCGGCGAAGCAGGCGTTGCGCGATCGGGTGCGCCGATTCCGCCGCCGAAGCCGGTCTCCTGAAGCTTCCAGCCGTTGCGTTCGTCCTGTTCCGCCAATGACATGATTGTTTGTTTGACGACATTCGACTGCCGCACCGTGATCGCACCATGGTTAACGAGAGGTTACTAAACACCTCCGTGGATGAAACAGAATAGGCGTCGCGGACAACATCGGCGGCTTACGTCAACGATCCATTGTATCGATTCGGCGATGATCAATTCGATCGTCATTAGTGATTCGGTGCGCCGATTCGATCGGCGCGGCAGACGATCCGCGTTCGCCTAACCCTATCTGCATGCGGTGGTTACTTTGCACCGTCGTGGTTTTATGACAGTGTCACTGACAGTGTGTAGCGAGATTCGCGATGCGCACGATTGCATTCGTCACGCAAAAAGGCGGAGCCGGAAAGACGACGCTCGCGGCTTCGCTGGCCGTAGCGGCGGCGAGCGCAGGCGAGCGCGTGGTCGCGCTCGACTTCGATCCGCAGGGGTCTTTGGCCCGATGGGGTCAGCGCCGCGGCGCTGCCAATCCGCCGAACAAGATTCTGGTCGAGCAATTCGAGGCCGCGCGGCTGCCGCGGTTGCAGGCGATCCTGCAACGCATCGCGGAAGCCGGATTTACGCTCGCCGTTTTCGATACCCCCGGCGCCGACAGTGAAGTCGTGCGGGTGGTCGCGGAGACCGCCGATATTTGCCTGCTGCCGGCACGTCCGACGCACTTGGACGTGGAGGCCACCGCCGGCACCTTCCGGGCCATTTATTTGGCAAAGCGGCGAGCGGCGTTCGTTCTCAATCAATGCCCACCGACGCCGCGCAGTGCACGCGCAAACGATGCCGCCAAGGATTTAACGAAACTCGGAATCCTGGCCGAACCGATGGTCTCGTCGCGCATCGATTATCAGGATGCGGTCGCGGCCGGTCTTGGCGTGACCGAATATGCCGGCGAAGGCCGGGCTGCCCAGGAGATTTCCGGGCTCTGGCGCTGGATCCGTACGCAGTTTGAACTTCCGGACGCGGTCGCCGCCCCGCAGCAGGCGAGCGCCCCAAAGGTCGTGAGCCTGCGGGATCGTCTGGCTGGCATCGCACGCTATCCGACCTAGGCGCGTGCGCCCCACGCCGCGTTTTCTAATAGACCGCCGTATTCGCGGTGCGCAGGCGCTTGGCGAGAATGCGCATCACGTTCAGGGCGAAGTGCGGCGTGCGGCTGACCAGAAACAAAAACTGCTTTTCGCCCACCGGCACGATGGTCGCGTCGGTTGCCGCCACGACCGTAGCGCTGCGCGGACTGCGATCAATCAACGCCATCTCGCCGAAAATGCTGAACTCCGGCAGCGTATCCAGCAGGCGGTTGCCGAGCCGAATTTCAACCTTGCCGCTTTTGACGATGTAGAGTTCGTTCGCGGCGTCGCCCTGTTCAAAAATGACGTCGCCCGCTTTGTAGCTCCGGGTCGGCGCCCCCGCGCCGGCCAACAAGCCGAAATCGACCGCCTCAGTCTCCGCCATCACGCCCTTCCCCGTATTGTCGAGATTATTTCAAATCCATGACCAGGAATTACTACAATTGTGTGACAGTTCCATCAGGCAACTCAGGGCTTCCGCGCGTTATCGCGAGGCGATTCGAACCGGATCTCATGACACGATGGGACCGAAAAAGCCGGTGCCGGAAAAGCTGACCACCAGCCAAAATGCCAACGGCCACGATAGACTAAGGTGCGCGTACATCCGGCGTCACCCGTCGCAATCGTGGCCGTCCCCGATGGAGCCAGAAGCTCAACATCGTCGAACGTTAAATGGGGCTTGGCCGCCTTTGTGCAAGCCCAGTGTTAGGCAAGCTTCCCGCTTTTATGCAAAACTTACTGGCGATTCGTAGCTGATTTCCAAGTTTGTCGGCGTACGTGTCGAGACGTTCACACGCGTACTGACAAGAAATTCACATCCTATCGCTAGGCTCGCGCATCCATTGAGTACAGCCGCCGGGCACCGCCCGGCCGAGCCGTGCGGCAACTCAATCTCAGGGAGCCACTCATGTCGATCAGCCAAGACCAAGCCGAACAGGCGGGACGCGCCGTTGCCCGCTCGATCCACGAGCACTGGGGGTTGTTTCTCGCCGAAGGGATCATTCTGGTCCTGCTCGGCCTCATTGCCATCATCGTGCCGCCGATTGCCACACTGGCCTTCACCATCATCATCGGCTGGGTGTTTTTGGTCAGCGGCATTCTCGGCCTGGTCACCACGTTCTGGGCGCGGAGCGCGCCCGGCTTCTGGTGGTCGCTCATCTCCGCAATCATCGGCATCGCCGCCGGCGTCGTGCTGCTGCTGTATCCGCTGAGCGGCTCCATTTCGTTGACACTGGTGCTGATCGCCTTCTTCATCGTCGAAGGCATCGTCTCGATCATGTATGCCATCGAGCATCGCAATCAGCTCAGCGGGCAATGGGTTTGGATGCTGATCAGCGGGATCATCGATATCATCCTTGCCGTGATCATCTTGACCGGCTTGCCCGGCTCGGCCTTCTGGGCGCTCGGCCTCCTCGTCGGCATCAACATGGTGTTCGGCGGCTCTGCCCTGATCGCGATGGCGCTATCGGCACGCAATCCGCAGGCCGCGTAAGGGCTGACCTAAAGAGCGACGCAACGCGCCGGCCTGATGGGTCGGGCCGGCGCACTTCAATTCACAGGACTCTTTACCCGACGGCTCCGCGTGTCTGGCCGAGTGAATGAACGCGCTGTCCTTCTCAATCACTTCTGTCCCCCCCCAAAAAATCCCCAGAGGCGATCACGCCGGTGACCGTGATCTGGCGGGTCGCTGGCTGAAGCTTCTTTCCCGCCCAGCAAGCGCGCCCGATCGGCATCGCCAGCGTCAAGGTCGCGCCGATCGCGCTCTCGCTCAGCGCCTCGTCGATGTATCTCGGATTTTCGCTCGGGCGCCCTTGGCTCGCTCACGCTCAGCCGCGGTTGGGTGGCGGCGCTGTGCGAAGTTGTGGCGCCGGCGATCGTGCGGGTCCCCGCGCAAGCCGCAGCCTTCCCCAACGCGCGATGGAGTGCGCTTACTCGGCCGGTATCGCGTGTGGAACGCGCGCGCGCTCCACATTCGCCGCGATGTAGGCGATGGCCAGAACCGCGATCAGAAAGCCAAGCGCGACGAAGGCCGTGGTGCCGAGCACCAGCGAAAACCCGCCGCGATTGTAGAGAAACGCGATCATCGACACCGCGGCGCCGGAGATCATGAAGGTGAGGAAATAGCGCACGGCAAACACCCGGCCGCGCCAGGCATCGGCGGTATAACGGGCGATGATCAGGTCGTTGACGGTGATCTGGCCGTAGATCGCCGCCATGGTGAAAGCGAGCGCGAACAAAACCATCGTGCCGCTCGCGTAAGCCGTCCACACCACGCCGGAAAATTGCATCACCGCGAGCACGGCAAACAGAATGTGCAGCCGGAAACGCTCGACCAGCCGGCCCACGGCCAATTGCGCGATTGCCCCGCAGATAAACACGGCCGTGGTCAAGCCACCGATCGCGACCAGCGAAATGCCGCTGACGCGCTCGTCGACGATCTTCGGCAGCGCCACCGAGAGCGTATTGAAGACCAGGCCGGCGGCGAGCGCGACAACGATGAAAAGGCCGAAGATCGTGGCGGCGACCACCGCCGACAGCGGCACATCGGCGGTCGCACTGCGCGCAGACTTATGCTGCCTCTCGTCTCGAACGAGCCAGACATAAGCAATGCCGCTGACGATGCAGATAACGCCCGGCACCGCGAATGCGCCGCGCCATGAGAAGGCGGCGGTCAGTAGCCCAGTGATCAGAGCGGCCAGCGAGATACCGAGATTGCCGCAAACGCCGTTAAGCGCCATCGTCCGCCCGCGATGGGTGGCGTTTTCGATCACCATGGCGGTGCCGACCGGATGATAGATCGCGGCAAACACGCCAAGCACGAACAGAGCCCCCGCCAAGGACATGATCGTCGGCGCCAGCGCGGCGGCGATCAATGACGCGCCGCAGCCGAGATAGAAGGCGACCATCATGTTGCGCCGGCTCCAGCGGTCCGCGAGCCAGCCCGCCGGCAACGAGAACAACCCGAAGGCGAGGAAGGCAGGCGTCGAAAGACCGATCAGCTCGGCGTAGCTGAGGCCATAAATGCCCTGCAGCTCGATCACCACGAACGGATAGATGAGGATGACGAAGTGATCGAGCGCATGCGCCCAATTGAGGAAGCCGATGGTAACGCGCCGCTGCGATACACCGGCGAGCGGCTCGGCGGCAGCGAACGGCTCAGCGGCGGAAGCGTCGACGGACATTTGGCAAACCTTGGGACTCGCGCGAAGAGCGCGCTTATACACTGCCTAACCTTTGGGCACATTGGCCCATTTTGCAAGGCAGCCGCGCGCTATCGTCGGTAGAATCCGTCTTTCACCGTCGATCTTGCGGCCTTCCCCCGGCGGCGCATGGGCTGGCGCCGATGGCATCACGTCACCAGCGCCGCCTCCGCATGTCTGTCTTGGGCAGAATGGTCAGTCTTCTTCAAGAACCGTCTGGTCGCCCCAGCCCATCGATTCGAACAGCGCTTCGCACGCTTTGAGAGCCGCCGCCACATACGGACAATTGGCCAAATCGTGCGATGCAATATCTTTCTTGATTTCAACGGCGTCCGCCGCAAGACGAAGCACTCTGAGCTCCATCGCCAGCGCCGGCGACCGGCGCACACTGGTGGGTGCCTTGGCATGGGGCACCCTGGCTTGCCTGTAGGCACCGACTTGCTCGATACTTTTCATTGACGCATCTCCCCTCACTCCCGGTCACGTTTCGCGTGGGCTTGCAGGCCGATCGTCGCGATCGCCTCGCAGGCCGCTGCAGCTTCACATCGTCAACTGCCGCCATAACCCGAGTGCCGAGAAGCCGACGACAATCAGCGACCCGAAATGCTCGCGTCCGCCCCCGCAGACGACTACGACGATACTTTACGCCGCAGATAACAGCCATGATGGCAAAGGGTTCTGAGGCCTACATGTGCTGAAAATCACACACGCGAAAGTTCAATCTTGAAGAACAACGACCTGTAAGTGTTAAGTTAACAGATACGTCGCACGGACGTAGGCCGAGCTTCATCAGCGAGATAGCCCACGCCCGCAACGGTTTGCGCCATCAAGCACCGCACAATGAAAGCCATCGCGGAGCATTGGTCTGCGATGGTCCGCGCGAGGCGAACAAAAAACAAGTGCGACTACGCTCCAGCCGTTTGCTTCAGGCGAGCCGTCGCGAACATCGCGAGATCAAGATTTATAGGGCACAGCGCTTCGCTCCACCCAACGTGTCACGCGGGCCGGCTTGCGGCCTTCGCTCCTGCGTGACTCGATCGCGCTAAAGCGGGCCCGGTCCAGAGACGGCCCCCGCGGCTACGCGGCGCCCGCGCCCGGATGTGCGCCGTTTGTTGGCGCGCTGCCGTTCGTCTTCCGGTTGGCTTCAATGCCGGCGACCCTGGTCGCGGGCTCATCCCGGCCGACCGGGCGCTTGGCCAGCATGCGTGCCGCCTCGACGGGACTGTCGTCGCGTTTCGACGATCCTTCGAAGTGTGCGTTTTCCTCGATGGTCAGCGAACGATGGACGATGTCGCCTTCGACGACGGCCGTGCTCTTGAGCTTGACGCGGTTGGCGCGGATCGCGCCTTTGACCTGGCCGCCGATCGTCAGATCTTCGGCGACGACATCGCCTTCGACGCGCGCGCCCTCGTTGACCACGACGGTCGCTGCGCGCAATTCGCCCTCGACGTGGCCGAACACATTCACGCTGCCCTCGCCGCTGATCTTGCCGACGATGGTCATGCCGCGGACTGATGACCGAGACCTGGTCGGCAGACACCGGCTCCGCCGGCTTCATTGCGGCGGGACGCTGCGGCTGCGGCTGTTGGACGGTCAGTTGGTCGTTGTCGTCTTTGGTCTTTCCGAACATTGCATGCTCCTTGGTTGCGTAGCATTCCCTCGAAAATTTCAAGTCGCGTAGTAGAGGCGATGGAAGCGGTTGCCGAGCGCGGAGAGCACCTCTCCGCCGGTCGATCGCGTCGCCGCGGCGACCTCGTCGATGGTCAGCGCGGCACCGATCAGCGTCGCCATCTCACCGCTCCAGGCGGCCCTGGGATCCGGCAAGTCGGTGACGTCGATGCCGAGCAAATCCAATGACGACGGCGCCACCACCGGACAGCGGTGACCGCCGACGACGGCGTACAGCTTGGTATTGGGATGCCAGTAGCGCGGAAAGCCGTCAGCCTGCCCGACCGAGACCATGGCCAGCCGGCGTCGCCTCGCCCCGACGTGAAAGTCCTGGCCCGGCATCATGTCGCGCACATGCACGATGCGCGCGTGCAGTTCGATGACGGGAAGCATCGGATTGGCCGAACCGGGCAGTCGGATTGATCCCGAACAGCGTGGCATCCGCGCGGACAAGATCGAAGTGGCACTTGCGATGGCGGAAAATGCCGGCGCCGGCGGCCAGCGAAGCCGGCACGGCGCTATAAAGGCGGCGCAGTCCGTCAAACGAAGAAATCTGTCGTTCGGTATCGCGGACGTTGATCTTTTCGCCGTCAGCCAAACGGCTCATCAGCAGCGTGATGCCATGATCGGGGAAGCGCACCCGGGGCGAGAGGTGGACAGCCTCGGCCAACGACAGCCCGAGTCTGTTCTCGCCGAGATCCACGTTCAGCGCGCAGCCACCCGACCAGCGGTTGGCGATGACGAAAGCGTCCCATTCGGCAAGCTCGATGGCGCTATTGATGACAGGCCGCGCATTGAGCTTTGCGAACAAGTGCGCCGCCCCCGCGTGAAGCCCGCGCAGCACGTAGATGACCGAGTTGGGCGCCGCGCCGCGAACGCGCCGAGCCTCGGCCAGATTGGTGACAAAGAATATCCGGCAATCCGATTTGGCCAGCGCGTCGGCGATCAGATCGATACCGCAACCGTAGGCGTTGCACTCCAGGACGGCAGCGCAATCCGCATCGGCATTCCTGGAGAGCGTCTCGAAGTTGAGCGCCAGGGCGCTCAAATTGATTTTCAGGACGGCGTCGGCCTCTTCCGCCCACGGCCCGTCCATGACCAAGCATTCCGTCAACCCTTTGTGGTGGACGACGAGGCGGCCGCCGCGATTGACGATTTTACCTTCGATCGCACCGTCGATCAGGACGTCGGCGCCTTCCTCGACCGTCAGGCTGCCGATGACGTTGCCGCGGACGTGCAGAGAACAATGTTTCTGTACGACCGTATCTGTCGGGACCGAGCCGCTGATGACCGTGGCACAATTGACGATCAGTGCCTGCCCGGTGTCGACGTACTTGTCAGAACTCTACGGCAGCGGGCCGCATGGCCAGCACCCCCTGTAGCGAGCCGTTGCATCGCAAAACTCACATACTCCTGACGCCTGCCATGGAGTGGATCACACATCGCGCGCGTCGGCATAGGACAACGCGGCGCGTCATGCGCTTATGCTTAAATCTTAGATGACGGAGTCCTAAAGAACGCTGAAATCGGCGACCTGAAAATGCCGATTGGGCCGATCCAATCGATCAAATCTGGATCGTGACAGTTTGTTTGAACTGCAGTGTTTTCCGAAAATCATTTTGCATTTGTTCGAATCATCGCGACGTTTCCGATCGAACTGATCGGCGCCCTCGATTAGCGCATGATCTCGAGCCGGTTCGCGGACGGTCTCCAAATCCGGACGGCATTCTCCGGGCCGCGATCGGGTATTCGTCCCGCGTCAGCCTTTTTCGTCGCAGGCGAAGGCGCGCACCATGCAGTCCTTGCCGCCGAACTCGTAGCAACGCCGTAGCGACAGGTTTTCGGCGCGGCCAAGATGCGAATCGATCGCCCAGCCGAACGAGCCGCATGGCCGCTTGGCGTCGACCGCCATGGCGGCGCAGCCGCGCTGGATCGTGCCGACAATCTTGCAGTCCTTGCCGGAGCACCTGCGCATCGCCGCCACGCGCGCATCGGCCAGATTGTGAAAATCGTAACCGTAGCCGTAAGCCCCGCAGGTGCCGACCGCCAAGGCGCCGGCGGCATGCGCGGCGCCGAACGCCGCAATCAAACAGCAAGCCGCAGCGATCGCGCGCGCGGCCCAACGCAAACTTCCGATCATGAAGCCCCTCCCCCGAGGATGCGCGAACGCTAGCCCGCAACGGTTGCCAGCGCGTGAATGCCGGCAACCGTCGAAGCCTTTTTCTGTCTTTCCGAAAGGTCAGTCGACGATCGGCGCCGCCGAAGCTTCGTGATTGCCGGCGGCGTCGAGCCGGTCGAGCGTCGCTTTCAATCCGATGGTGTCGGGACAGATGATCAGCCGCGTAACTTTGCCCCACCGCAGATGCGCGACGTGAATGCCGCGATTGGTGGTGCGCACGCCGTCAGTGCCCGAATTGGTCTCGTCCCAATCGACTACGACCGTGGTATTCCACGGCGGCCCGCTGACTGCGATGTGACGCAGGTCGAAATGAATATCCGGCAGCAGCCGATACAGCCGCTCGTACCAGCGGCGCGTCGTCGGCAACGTGTGGCGCGCACCGCCGAGCGCATGTTCGCCCAGAAAGGCGTGCTCGAAGCGCGGCGCAAATGACGCCAGCACCGGCTCGGCGTTTCCCTTGTTGACGGCGGCGAACAAGTCCTCGATCCGGCGGCGAACGATGGCGTGATACATGCGTCGCTCCGCGTCAGCTGCGTTGGGTCGGATTACCACAGCGGTGGCTTTGGCCGCTCACTCTAGTTTCAATTCAGTTCACCTCAGTTCAATCATTGAACTTTAGGCCATTGAGTTCAATGATGCAACTGAGTAGGCTTGCAGCCATGAAACGCACCAGCTTCGCCCGCATGCACTGCTCGTTGGCGCGCGGGCTCGATCTGATCGGCGACTGGTGGTCGCCGCTGATCGTCCGCGACCTTTATCTCGGAGTCGTGCGCTTCGACGATTTGGTCGAAGATTTGGGCATTTCGCGCAATCTGTTGACGCGGCGCCTCAGCGCCCTGAGCAAGAACGGCATCATCGAACGCCACGCCTATCAGCGCCGCCCGCCGCGCTACGAATATCGGCTAACCGAGGCCGGACGCGACCTCGTGCCGGCGATTTTGGCGCTGACCGCCTGGGGCGACCGCTGGGCGCGCCCGAAGGAAGGCAGCCCGATGCTGTTCGTGCACAACACCTGCGGGCAGCGCTTCGAGCCGCAGGTCACCTGCTCGGCTTGCGGCGAAGTCGTTACTGCGGAGGCGGTCAAGGTCGTCGGCGGCCCGGGCGGCGCGATGAAAACCGGCACGCGCGTTCTGGCGCTTCGCCTGCGGGCGTTGCGGGAAGCTTAGAAAACTCAGAGCGGCCCGCAGTCGGTCGGCGGCTGCTCGCCGGCGAAACGATCCGCCATCCAGTCGACCGCCG
This sequence comes from uncultured Alphaproteobacteria bacterium, assembly GCA_963737755.1. Taxonomy (GTDB): domain Bacteria; phylum Pseudomonadota; class Alphaproteobacteria; order Rhizobiales; family Xanthobacteraceae; genus BOG-931. The sequence goes on from CAVTTZ010000003.1 coordinate 29,824, forward strand.
CGGCCGCGCTGTCGCGACCGATGAAGGCGTGATTGACCTTCGGCATGATCAGCATGCGCACGCTGGTGCCGGCGCCACACAGACGCGCCATGTAGGCGCGGGTCACCGGCGGCCGCACCAGCCTGTCTTCGCTGCCTTGCGACAGGAAAACCGGAATGTCGCGCGGCACCGGGCCGGGCGTATTCTCGGCGGCAAGCGTCTTCCACGGATCGAGGTCGAGCGGATTCGGCACCGACAGGAAGCTGCGGACCAGTGAGCGCCCTTCCCGCTCGCGCAGGAGGATGTCGAAGATCAACTCGATGCAGTTCTGCGCCAGCAGGTCGACGATCGGAATCGCGGCCGGCGTGAGCACGCGCGCCATTGGGGCGTCAAACACGCGCTGCCATGACCATAAGGTCATCGACGTGAGGTTGCGGCCGCCGGCGCTGTTGAGATCGTCCGCCATCAGGGTGGCGAGCTCGGTTGCGGGCGCGGCTGCGGCGACACCGGCAAGCTCAAGCTCGGGCGCGTAGCTCTTGGCCACGAGGCCGCTGAACAACGCCGCGTGGCCGCCCTGCGAATGACCCCACACGACATACCGCCGCCCGGAGTCGGCGCCTTGGAGATCGCGCGTGGCGCGCACGGAATCGATCACCGCACGCGCCTCGCTGACGCCCACCAGATAAGGATGCGGCCCCGGCGTCCCGAGCCCCGGATAGTCCGTGGCGGCGACCGCGTAGCCGCGCGCCAGCATCGCCTCGAGGCCCTGGATGTGCTTGAAAACATTCATCCCCAATGAGGGTGCACAACGCGGCACGACGCCCGTCGTCGGATGCGCCCAGGCGACGATCTGGCGTCCACCGCCGGCGGGCGCCGGTCCGGCCGGAATTATGACGACACCCGAGACCGCGATCGGCTCATCGTGGAGTCCGGTCGAGCGGTACAGCACCCGGTAGGCGATCGTACCGTCCGGCGCGCGGTGCATCGGCTGGGCGCGAATGATGGTCCCCGGCGCTCCCGGCAGCTCCTCATCGCTGGCGGTGTAAAACGCCGACTGCGCCTGCGCGCCAACGGCCGCAAGGAAGAGCCCAACAACGGCCAGAACGGTCGCGGCCGGCGACGGCCGGCGGTTGGACAAGCGCATCATGAACCTCATGAAGTCGGTCAGAAGATGTCCGCGGCGTCGTGAGTAAGCCGCATCTTCGGCGCTATGAAGGCTGCCGCGTTGGTTCGCGTGCGTACGCTAAAGCGCACCGCGTTTAAGATGCGTTATTGCGCGCCGTATCGCAGAACGGATATTCCGCTCCCGAGCGTCAATGGCCAGAACACGCAGCCGGCCGCTCAATGACCGACAAACAGAGCGGACATCAGGGGCGAAACACGCCTGTCGTCGGCGGCGAGCCCGCAGCGGCGCGGCTGAACAGCACGGCGGCGGGTCGCGTGGCTTCAGCAATCAAATCACGCTCGGCCGCCGTCGGGTCGCGCGGCTCTCGGTGATAGAGGCCGAACGTGCCCAGCACCTTGCTGCCGGACACGATCGGCACCGACCAGCACGAGCGCAACCCGATTTCCAATGCCAACTTGGCAATGCTCGCATAGGGCGCCCACAGCGGATCGGTCGCAATGTCGGCGACGTAGACCGGTTGACGGCAAAAGGCAGCCGTGCCGCAGGAGCCGACGTGCGGTCCGATCCGTATCCCGTCGACGGCGTGCTGGTAGCGCGCCGGCAGACCCGGCGCCGCGGCGTGCCGGAGTTCCCCGTCTTCCAAAGCGAGGACGGACGCGACGAACGCCAGTCCGACGCGGCCTTCAATGATTTGCACCAAGTCCTGTAGTAACGCGTTACGCACGTCAGCTTGCGGTTGTTGGGTCATTGTTTTGCATACCCTGGTCGAGGGATAATCGCGAGCAACAGGTTTAAGTTTGGTGGAAGCGCAGACGGCCGAACGTGCACTGATTCGTTAAAATGATTTGTTGTTTCACGTGCAGGTTGAACGCATGTTGACCGCGCGGCAATTGCAAGCACCCTTGCTTTTGCACGCATCAGCGAAGCCGATCAGGTCCCGTCTTGGATCAGATGATGCGCTGTCTCATCGTGAGCCAACGCTCAGGTCCCTGTCCCGTTCCGCTCAGGTCCCTTCCAGTTCCGCGCGCACCATTTCGAGCGCTTCGGGCGTATCGACGTCGGTGAGCGCCGCCTTGCCGGTCAGCGGCACCTCGATGACGGCCTCGCCGTAGCGGCCGATCAGGTGGCGCGCGCCGATATCGCCTTCCACCGCCATGAGGTCGGCGAAGAAGCGGCGCGACCACACCACCGGATTGCCGCGCTGGCCGTCGATCGTCGGCACCACGATCAGCGCGCCCTTGTCGGGCGCGAGCGCCCCGATCAGTTGATCGATCATGCCGGCATCGACTTGCGGCATGTCGCCGAGACAGACGATCACGCCGTCGGACTGCGCCGGCAAGGCGGCGATGCCGGTCTTCAGCGAGGTGCCGAGCCCGTCGGCGAATGCGGGATTGTGCACGAACTCGACCGGCAGGCCTTCCAGCGCCGCCTCGACCCGCTCGCGCTGATGTCCGGTCACCACGATCACCGGCCGCGCCCGCGACGCCAGCGCCTGCTCGGTGACGATGCGCACCAGCGGCCGGCCGCCGATCTCGGCGAGCAGCTTGTTCGGGCCCGCCCATGCGGCTCGAACGGCCGGCGGCGAGCACCAGCGCGGCGACATTGCGGCGCCGGATGCAACGGCTCGTCGCGCGGCTGCGGCCGGGTCACGATCTCCATCAGCAGGCCGCCGACGCCCATGCCGGTGATGTCCTCGCGCGGCACCGGCAGGCCGGCGAGCAGCCGCATCAGCACCCAGTCGAAACCGTTTTCCTTGGGGCTGCGCGCGCAGCCCGGCGCGCCGAGCACCGGATGTCCTGCGGCGTTGCCGATCAGCAGCAGATTGCCGGGATCGACCGGCATGCCGAAATGCTCGATGCGGCCGCCGATCGCTTCGAGCGCCGCCGGGATGACGTCGCGCCGATCGGCGATCGCCGACGCGCCGAACACGACCACAAGCTCGGCGCCCTGCTTGAGCACCTCGCGGATCGCGCCGGCGAGCGCCTTCTGCTCGTGCGGCACGCGCCGTTCGGCGATGATGTTGGCGTTGGCGGGCGCGAGCCGGTCGGCGGTGATCTTCAGCGTCTTGTCGATCACCTTGGCGGACAGGCCGGGCAGCAAGGTGGAGACGACGCCGACCTTGCGGATGCGATACGGCGCGACGCGCACCACCGGCTCCTGCGCCACCGCCAGCGCCTTGTCGCGCGCGGCCGCCGGGACCGCGAACGGAATGATCTTCACGGTGGCGATCATCTCGCCTTCGACCACCGGCTTGTAGGCCGACAGCGTCGCGACCGTGATGGCCTCGTCGACGCGGTTGAGGCGATCGATCGACCTCCTTGTCGACCACCAGCACGCCGGCGCTACGCGCGAACAAATTGGCGCGCCCGGTGAAGGCGTTGTCGACGTGCACCGCCGTCGCCCGCAATCGCTTCGGCGATGTCGGCGGCAGCCACGTCTTCCGACACGTCGTCCGGCTTCGAGCCGCGCCACCACGATGGTCTTGATGCCGGCGGCATCGAGCGCCGCCGCTTCCACCGGGCCGATGAGCGTGCCCTTCTTGAGCACCATGCGCGCCCTGGCGGATGGTGTGCACCGCCGTGCCGCCGATAGCCTCCTTGGGGGCGACCGCTCCGAACTTCATGATGCCGCCTTGACCATCAGGCGCTCGGCTTCGGGCTCTTCGCGCAGCCGCTCGGTGATCTGCGCCATGATCGGCGACCGCGATCTCGGCCGGCGACACCGCGCCGATATCGAGACCGATCGGCGCATGGATGCGGGCAAGAGTCGGCGTCGCTCACGCCCTGCTCCTTGAGCCGCTCGAGGCGCCGCGGCATGGGTCTTCCGCGAGCCGAGCGCGCCGATATAGAAGCAGTCGCGCGCCAGCGCATGCAGCAGCGCCGGATCGTCGATCTTCGGATCGTGGGTCAGCGCGACGAACGCGGTGTAGCGATCGACATTGAGCGGCGGCAGCGCCACGTCCGGCCATTCGGCGATCACTTTCACATCCGGAAAGCGCTCGGGCGTCGCGAACGCCGTGCGCGGATCGACGATGGTCACGTCGTAGCCGAGCAGCTTGCGCGATCGGCGCCAGCGCCTGGCTGATGTGAACGGCGCCGATGATGACGAGCTGCGTCGCCGGCACATGGACGGTGAGAAACAAGCGGCCCTGCGGCGTCTCTTCCATGCCGCTTTTGCCGCTGCGCAGACGCGCCGGCAAGCACCGCGTCGCAGCGGATCGTTGCGCGATGTCGGCGGCCTTCACCAGCCGCTGCTCGCCGCTTTCCGACGTCGGTCACCACGATGGCGGCGCGGCGCGCGGCGCGTTCGGCATTGAGGGCGGTGAGGAGCTCAAGTTTCATGGTCGATTTCACAGCGTTATTCCGTGGAGCGCGAGCGAAGCGAGTGAGCCGGCAATCCTGTGCCACTGGCTTATCCGATCACGCCATTCGGTTGCCGATATCCCTCGCCGATTCGCGGCGCCTCGGATGACGAACTAATCCACCTTCTCGACCATCACCCGGATCGTGCCGCCGCAGGACAGGCCGACCTTCCAGGCGGTCTCGTCGGCGACGCCGAATTCCAGCATCTTCGGCTTGCCGCTATCGATCACGTCGAGCGCTTCGGTCGACCACGGCGCCTTCGACGCAGCCGCCGGACACCGAGCCGAGAAAATTGCCCTCCTGGTCGATGACCAGATTGGAGCCGACCGGCCGCGGCGCCGAGCCCCAGGTCTCGACCACGGTGGCGAGCGCCACCGCCGCGGCCTTCCTTGCGCCAGTCTTCGGCGGCTTTGAGGATATCGCTGTCGGTTGAAAGCATCGCAGACCTCCTCCGATCCGCCTTGGGACGTTGGTGGGAGACCATCCGAGGCCTCTTGGCTATCCACCGCTCCCTCATGCGGGTTCGCTGTATTTCCCTAAATATAGGCGATCACGCCACCTTTTGCATCCACGCTTTGGGGTCGCCGGCCCGGCCGCCGCCTGGCTGCAGGGAGGCGACCAGGTCGGCGATCGAATCCAGATTGTGGATCGGGCGGAATTCGTCGACATGCGGCAGCATGGTCTTGATGCCGCGGGCGCGCGCCTCGAAACCCTCGAAGCGCAGCAGCGGATTGAGCCAGATCAGCCGCCGGCAGGAGCGGTGCAGCCGGTCCATCTCGAAGGCGAGCGTGTCGTCGACGTCGCGGTCGAGCCCGTCGGTGATCAGGAGCACGATGGCGCCCTGCCCGAGCACCCGCCGCGCCCATAGCTTGTTGAACGCGTGCAGCGACGAGGCGATGCGGGTGCCGCCGGACCAGTCCGGCACGCTCGCCGAGCAGGCGGCGAGCGCGTCGTCGGGATCGCGCTCGCGCAAGGCGCGGGTGACATTGGTCAGCCGGGTGCCGAACAGAAACGTGCTGACCCGCTTGCGCGCATCGGTCAGCGCGTGGAGGAAATGCAGAAACACGCGGCTGTACTGGCTCATCGAGCCGGAGATATCGAGCAAGCGCCACGAGCGGCGGCGGCTTGGTCTGCGGGCCGAGGAAGCGCAGATCGATGAAGCCGCCGCCGCCCTTCATGCTGGCGCGCAGCGTGCGGCGCATGTCGAGCACATGGCCGTGCGGATGCGGCGCCAGCCGGCGCGTGCGCACTTCGGCGAGCGGCAGCACCAGCCGCTTCATCGCCTCCTTGGCGGCGGCGATCTCGGCCGCGGTCATTTGCGCAAAGTCTTTTTTCTGCAGCACCTCGCGCTCGGACACGGTCATGCGGGTGTCGAGCTCGATCTCCTGCTCTTTCTTGAGCTTGTCCTCCATGGCGGAGAACAGCGCGTCGTGCACGCGGGTGGCGCCGGCTTCCGGCGGCACGCGGCGTGCTCGGCGCCGCCGGCAGCATCATCGCCATGAGCTGATCGACATAGCCGCGGCGGCGGAAGAAGATGCGGAACGCCTGATCGAAAATGCACCGAATGCTCGTGGCGCTTCACGAACACCGCATGCAGCGTCCAGTAAAAATCCTCGCGGGTGCCGACACCGCGCCGCCTTCGACCGCTGCTAGCGCATCGAGCACCGCGCCCGGGCCGACCGGAATGCCGGCGGCGCGCAGCGCGCGCGCGAAGTAGACGATGTTCTCGGCGAGCCGGCCGTTGTCTTCGGTCATGTTCATTCTGCCGCTCGTCCCCGCGAAGGCGGGGACCCAGCGAGCCTGGATTCCCGCTTTCGCGGGAATGAGCGGAGCTTGTTATTCCGCCGCGCGCAGCTCCGACTTCATCTCGTCGAGCAGTTCCTTGACCTTCGAGCCTTCGAGCCGCGCGATGTCGTCCTGGTATTTCAGCAGCACGCCGAGCGTGTCCGACACGGTCGCCGGATCGAGCGCGACGACGTCGAGCTCGGTAGAGCGCGCTCGCCCAATCGAGCGTTTCCGCGACACCCGGCGACTTGAACAATTCCTGCTTGCGCAGCGCCTGCACGAACGCCACCACCTGCTCGGACAGCTTCTTGCTGATGCCCGGCACCTTGGCGCGCACGATGTCGAGTTCGCGCGCGGCGCTCGGATAGCCGACCCAGTGATAGAGACAGCGGCGCTTGAGCGCGTCGTGCACTTCGCGGGTGCGGTTCGAGGTGATGATCACGATCGGCGGATGCGCGGCCTTCACCGTGCCCATTTCCGGAATGGTGACCTGAAAGTCGCTCAACACTTCGAGCAGGAACGCCTCGAACGCTTCGTCGGTGCGATCGAGCTCGTCGATCAGCAGCACCGGCGCGCCGGCGGTGTCCGGCTCCAGCGCCTGCAGCAGCGGCCGCTTGATCAGAAAGCGCTCGGAGAACACGTCGCTCTCGATGCGCGTGCGGTCGTGCTCGCCTTCCGCTTCGGCGGCGCGGATCGCGATCATCTGCGCGGCGTAATTCCATTCATAGACCGCGGCGGCGACGTCGAGACCCTCGTAGCATTGCAGGCGGATCAGGCGACGGCCGAGCGTCTGCGACAGCACCTTGGCGATCTCGGTCTTGCCGACGCCGGCCTCGCCTTCGAGGAACAGCGGCCGGCCCATTTTCAGCGCGAGATACAGCACCGTCGCCGAGCGAGCGGTCGGTGAGATATTCGGCTTCCGCAAGAAGCGCCGACGGTCGCATCGATGGAGGCCGGCAACGGCCGGGGCGAGGTCTTGTGTCATCATGCAGTAGCTGGCGATCGTAGCCCGTCATCGGCCGGGCTTGTCCGCGCATGTCAGGAGGTACGGCGCGATCGACGGTGCGTAGAGCGAGCGCCGGCATCCGCCCGTCATCGGGGAGAAGCGCAGCGGTCGCAGATCGACTGCGTCGAACAACGGCGCGCTTCAAGGGACTGACGGCGGTCCGCGGCCTCGCCGCTACTTTCCAATACGCGCCTACTCCGCCGACCGGCGCGGCGCGCGCGAGAACGCCGATCAGATGGGCGCGGTATTCGGCGCTGCCGTGGATGTCGCTGTTGAGGCCTTCGGCCGGGACCGTGAGGCCTTCGAGCGACTTCGGCGAAAAGCGCTTCTTCAGCGCCTCTTCGAACGCCGGTACGCGGAACACGCCGTCGGCGCCGGCGCCGGTCACCGCGACGCGCACATCGCTCGCCGCGCTTGGCGACGAACACGCCGACCAGCGCATAGCGCGAGGCCTGGTTGCGGAACTTCTGGTAGGCCGCCTTCTTGGGCAGCGGGAAGCTCACCTTGGTGATGATCTCGGCCGGCTCGAGCGCGGTCGAGAACATGCCGGTGAAATAATCGTCGGCCTTGATGCGGCGCTTGTTGGTGATGATGGTGGCGCCGAGCGCCAGGCACGCGGCCGGATAATCGGCGGTCGGGTCGTTGTTGGCGATCGAGCCGCCGATCGTGCCCATGTGGCGCACGGCCGGATCGCCGATCAGGCCGGCGAGCTTGGCCAGCACCGGCGCATGCTCCTGCACCACCGGCGAGGTGTGCACCTCGACGTGGCGGGTCATGGCGCCGATGACGATCGAGCGGCCGACAAGCTCGATGCCGGTCAGCCCTTCGATCTTCGACAGGTCGATCAGCTCGGGCGGTCCGGCGAGGCGGAGCTTCATGGTCGGCAGCAGCGTGTGGCCGCCGGCCAGAAGCTTGGCGTCGGCGTTCTTGCTGAGCAGGTTGACGGCCTTCCGCAGCGTATCCGGACGATGAAAGGTGAAGCTGTACATCGCGGTTCTCCGTTATTCTTTCTGACTCATGCCGCGTGCGGCACGGCCCGGCCGGATTTCTGAAACGCCGCCCACACGGTCGGCGGCGTCGCCGGCATGGCGATATTCTCGGTGCCGACCGCGTCGGTGATGGCGTTGATGACCGCGGCGGGCGCCGCGATCGCGCCGGCCTCGCCGCAGCCTTTGATGCCGAGCGGGTTGGACGGGCATTTGGTCACCGAGAAGCTCATCTTGATCGGCGGGAAGTAGTGCGCGCGCGGCATGGCGTAGTCCATGAACGAGCCGGTCACGAGCTGCCCTTCCTTGTCGTAGCGCACGCCCTCGCACAACGCCTGGCCGACGCCCTGGGCGATGCCGCCATGCACCTGCCCTTCGACGATCATCGGATTGATGACGACGCCGAAATCGTCCACCGCGGTCCAGCCGACGATCTCGGTGTCGCCGGTCTCGGGATCGATTTCGACTTCGCAGATATGGACGCCGGATGGGAAGGTGAAGTTGGTCGGATCGTAGAACGCGCTCTCCTTCAGGCCCGGCTCCAACTGCTCGCCGGTGAATTTGTGCGCGATGTAGGCGTTGAGCGAGATGTCGCCCCAGGCCGCCGACTTGTCGGTGCCGGCGACGGTGAATTTGCCGTCCTTGAACTCGATGTCGGCTTCGGCCGCTTCGAGCACGAAGCGCGGCGACCTTCTTGGCCTTGGCTTCGATCTTGTCGAGCGCCTTGACGATCGCCGACATGCCGACCGGGCCGGAACGCGAGCCGTAAGTGCCCATGCCGAACTGCACCTTGTCGGTGTCGCCGTGCACGATCGAGATGTTGTCGATCGGCAGGCCGAGCCGATCGGACACGAGCTGCGCAAATGTCGTCTCGTGGCCCTGGCCGTGCGAATGCGAGCCGGTGAGGATTTCCACCGAGCCGGTCGGATTGACGCGCACCTCCGCGGATTCCCACAAGCCGACGCCACCGCCGAGCGAACCGACCGCCTACGACGGCGCGATGCCGCAAGCTTCGATATAGGCGGAAATGCCGATGCCGCGCAGCTTGCCGTGACGCGCCGCGTCACGCTTGCGTTTGGCGAAGCCTTTATAGTCGGCCAAATCCATCGCCTTCTTCAGCGCGGCGTCGTAGTCGCCGACGTCATAGGCCATGATCACCGGCGTCTGATGCGGGAACGAGCGCACGAAGTTCTTGCGGCGCAGATCCGCCGGATCAACACCGAGCTCGCGGGCGCCGACCTCGATCAGACGCTCGACCACGAAGCTCGCTTCCGGGCGCCCTGCCCCGCGATAGGCGTCGACCGGCACGGTGTTGGTGTAGACCGCGTCGACCTCGCAATAGATCTGCGGGATGGCGTACTGGCCCGACAGCAGCGTGGCGTACATATAGGTCGGGATCGCCGACGAGAAGGTCGACATGTAGGCGCCGATATTGGCGAGGGTCTTGGCGCGCAGGCCGAGGATCTTGCCGTCGGCATCGAACGCCATTTCGGCGTGGGTGATGTGATCGCGGCCATGCGCGTCGGCGAGAAACGCTTCCGAGCGATCCGACGTCCATTTGACCGGACGGTTGACGCGACGCGCCGCCCACAACGCCACGACCTCTTCGGGATAGATGAAAATCTTCGAGCCGAAGCCGCCGCCGACATCCGGCGCGATCACCCGCAATTTGTGTTCCGGCGTCATGCCGACGAACGCCGAGATCACGAGCCGCGCGACATGCGGATTCTGCGAGGTGTTCCACAGCGTGAGCTGGTCGGTACCGGCGTCGTACTCGGCAAGCGCGGCGCGCGGCTCCATCGCGTTCGGCGCCAGCCGGTTGTTGACGATGTCGAGCTTGGTGACGTGCTTGGCGGCGCGGAACGCGGCGTCGGCGCCTTTGGGCTCGCCGATATGCCACTCATAGATCGTGTTCTTCGGCGCGACTTCGTGGATCTGCGGCGAGCCGTCCTTCTGCGCCGCGGCAGGATCGGCGACCGCCGGCAAGCGCGCGTAATCGACCTTCACCTTCTCGGCGGCGTCGCGGGCCTGCGCCAGCGTCTCGGCGATGACGACCGCGACCGGATCGCCGACATGGCAGGCCTTGCCGTTGGCGAGCGCCGGATGCGGCGCCATTTTCATCGGCGAGCCGTCCTTGGAATGAATCATCCAGCCGCAGATCAGGCCGCCGATCTTATCGTTGGCGAGGTCGGTGCCGGTGAGGATCGCCACCACGCCCGGCATGGCGGCCGCCGCCTGGCTGTCGATCGATTTGATGGTGGCGTGCGCGTGCGGGGAGCGGACGAAGAAAGCGTAGGTCTGGCCGGGCCGGTTGATGTCGTCGGTATAATGGCCCTTGCCGGTGATGAAGCGGCGGTCTTCCTTACGGCGCACTGGCGCGCCGATTCCGGTCGCACTCACTGTCGCGCTCATGGCGGTCTCCTCCGGCATTTTTGTTTTGATTTTACGGTGCGAACCTCCGTTCGCGGCGCGCTATTCGGCGGCCTTCGCCGTCGCGGTGCCCTGCATGGCGCGGGCGCCTGCGGCAATCGCTTTGACGATGTTGTGGTAGCCGGTGCAGCGGCAGATGTTGCCTTCGAGCTCTTCGCGGATCGTGTGATCGTCGAGCTCGTGGCCCTTGCGGCGCACCATATCGACCGCGGTCATGATCATGCCGGGCGTGCAATAGCCGCACTGCAGACCGTGATTCTCGCGGAAGGCTTCCTGCATCGGATGCAGCGGGCCATCGGCCGGGGCGAGCCCCTCGATGGTCAGCACCTGGGCGCCCTCGAGCTGAAGCGCCAGCACGGTACAGGACTTGATCGCCCTGCCGTTCACATGGACGACGCAGGCGCCACACTGCGAGGTGTCGCAGCCGACATGCGTGCCAGTGAGGCGCAGATGCTCACGGAGCAACTGCACCAAAAGTGTCCGCGGATCGACCTCCGCGGTCACGGATTTGCCATTCACGGTGAGGGAAACGGCAGCCATATGCGCCTCCTCGGATTCCCTAAAACACTGCTTTTCGGACGGCTTGCGGCCGTTTTCCGCCGTTCGAGTTTCGAAAACGCGCCCATTTGGCCTGTTTTTCGAACTTTCGAACAAGAATTAGTCTGAACTGCAGCGTGCCCCCGGGTCAAGGGATTTGCGCCACCGGGGCGACAAGAGGCGTCACGAAGCCGTGCGCAGACGACTTTCTGCTCTTTTCTTCAGGCGCTGGCAGCGCTGACCGTCGCAGCAAATTTTTGGAAAAAGTCATCGGCCAGCTTCTTTGCTGCGCCGTTAACCAGACGCTGGCCAAGCTGCGCCAGCTTGCCGCCGATCTGCGCTTCGACCGCGTAGGTGAGCAAGGTGCCACCGTCCTTCGGCTCGAGCTTGACGGTGGCGCCGCCGGTGGCAAAGCCCGCCACGCCGCCATCGCCCTGGCCGCTGATCTTGTAGCCGTTCGGCGGATTGAGATCGGACAGCGTGACCTTGCCTTTGAACTTGGCTTTGACTGGGCCGATCTTGGTCACCGCAACCGCCTGAAATTCGGTGTCGGACAATTTGTCGAGCGATTCACAGCCGGGGATGCACGCTTTCAGCGTTTCGGCGTCGTTGAGCTTCTCCCACACCAGGTCTTGCGGGGCGGAAAGCTGGTATTCGCCGTTCATCGTCATGGCCATCGTGCAGAACTCCTGATCAGCCCAAAATCATCGCTTAGCGCCTTGCAGGCGCGCTGGAAAGGCTGTTGTCGGCAGACCGGCCCAGCGATTGCGCGCCGCGCGCGGACCGATCAAAATCAACGGGAAGCGGCTAGAGCACACCCCGATTCAGCGGAATCGCCCGATAAGGTGGAATCGGATGTGCTCTGGTTTCATTTTTGTCGTCCTTTTCGGAAAACCGGTTTCCACTGTCGCGGGACCTGCTCCAGGAGAAAATTTTCATGCCGGATATCAACGCCGACGGTTGCCGCATTCATGTGGACGTGGAAGGCCCGGAGACGGCCCCGGTGCTGATGCTGTCGAATTCGCTCGGCACCAATCTGCATATGTGGGACGACCAGATGGCGGCGTTCACGCGCCACTTTCGGGTCGTGCGTTACGACCGCCGCGGCCATGGCCAGTCGGACGTGCCGAAGGCGCCCTATTCGATGGAGCGGCTCGGACGCGACGTGCTGGCCGTTCTGGACGGCCTCGGCATTGAGAAGATGAATTGGTGCGGACTGTCGATCGGCGGCATGGTCGGCATGTGGCTCGGAGCCAATGCGTCTTCGCGCATCGACAAGCTGATCCTCTCCAACACCTCCGCGCACTATGCCGATCCGGCGGTTTGGGACGCGCGCGTCAAGCTGGTGCGCGAAAAGGGTTTGACCGCCGTCGTCGACGGCACCATGGAGCGCTGGTTCACCAAACAATTCCGCGACGGCTCGCCGCAAGCCGCCGGGCGCATCCGCAGCATGTTTCTGGAAACCAATCCGGAGGGTTTCATCGGTTGCGCCGAAGCGATCCGCGACATGGATCATCGCCCGCTGCTCGCCAAGATCAGCGTGCCCACATTGGTGATCGCCGGCCGGCACGATACCGGCACGCCGCTCGAAGCCAACGAGTTCATCGCCCAGCACACGCCGAATGCGCGGCTCACCGTGCTCGAGACCGCGCACATCGCCAACGTGGAAGAGCCGAAGATTTACGCCGACACCGTGCTGGATTTTTTGTTGCCGAAGTGACGTTCAGATTCCGGGCTCTGTGCAAGCCCGCCCGGAATTCATCATCGTGTATCGAGATGAGTTGAAGGCATAAGCCAGCCGGTCGCGTTCTCTACCTACCCCGCATCGCAGCGCCGGCCATGCCGCCGGATCGTTCCGTGGTGACACGGCCGTGGAGGAGAGGAACCCCGATGACCCTCGATGCGGCCACCGTGATCGCCTACAGCGCCGGCCTGTTCGCACTCATCTTCCTGTTTTTCCTGTTTTCTTCGCGGACGAGGGCCGAACGGATTTGGTACGGTCTACCGTTCGCATTCGCTGCCGCGGCCGCCGCCGTGCTGGTACGCCCCGCGCTTTTACCGGGATTGTGGAGCGGCCGCCTCGCCGTATTTTGGATCCTGCTTGCGTACGGCGCAGCCTGGCAGGTCGCGCGGATCACGAGCGGTCGCAGGCCGCGGCCGCTCGCCGCGCTGGCTCCCTGCGTGGCATGGCTCGCCTTCTCCGCCACATGCGTGCACGAACTGAACGGCTGGCCCGAGATCGTCTCCGCGATCACGCGCACGCTTTTGATCGCGGTGTTCAACGGCCTCGCCGCGCGGGAATTCTGGCGCGAGCGAAACGCGCAGCTGCGATCGGCCACGCTGTTGTTTCGTCTGTTCGCGTTCTTTGCCGTGTTGCATTTTGTCCGGGCGCTGGCCGTCGTTTGGCTGCCGGCGCCGCTGGGGATCGCGCCTCCCGCAATATGGGCGGTGGCGCTTTACAATCTCGCCGTCGTCGCCCAAGCGTTGCTGGCGAGCGCGTTCATCGTCGCGCTGCTGCGCGAAACCGTGGCCGCCGAGAACCATCGCCTGGCCTTCCAGGACGTCATGACGAGCGCGGGAAACCGCCGGGCTTTCCAGGTCAAGCTTCTGGAATACGCCGACCAGAAAGATCTTCAAGGGCTGGCGCTGATCGTCTTCGACATCGATCGCTTCAAGTCGATCAACGATCGTTTTGGTCATGCCTTCGGCGATCTGGTCATCGCGCGCGCCGCGGAGGTCGCCAGAACAGTCGTACAACGGGCCGACCTGATCTTCCGCATCGGCGGCGAGGAATTCGCTTGCCTGATCGAGGACGCGACGGAACGCGAGGCCTTCGCAATTGCCGAACAACTCAGGAAAAGCTTTGAAGAGCAGGCACGCGTCGTCGGCACTACCCCCGTTTCGGCGACAATCAGCATCGGCGTCGCGGCACGGCGCTCGTTCACCGACGTGATGACGTTGCTCGATCGGGCGGATGATGCGCTCTACAGCGCCAAGGAAGCCGGACGAAACCGCGTGGTCGCGGCCGCCGGTTAGCCGTTTTCAGGGCCTTCGACTTAGCAGGAGGTCGCGTCTCTACCTCGGCGGCCCAATGCGCTTCAGGAAGACGATTTTTTCCATGGTGCCGTCGTTCTTCTGCACGATCATGCCGCGATCGGTGCGCGCGACAAGCGCCGTGAAATCGGTCACGGTGGCTTGCTCGCCGTTCTCCAACCGAATGCGATCACCGACCTGCACGTCTGTTACGCCGTCAGCGTATTTCATCTGCGTGTTTCCGTTGTCGCGGGCATCGGAAAGGATGCCCGATGTCGTGGGATCATCCGCGCCGTTCGCGAAACTCGTGCGGCGAGGCGCCGGTCTGCTTGCGGAAGAAGCGGGCAAAGTGTGACGGGTCGGAAAACGACAGCTCCCCGGCAATGTCCTGGATCGGTTGGGTGGTGAAGACCAGCGCGCGTTTTGCTTCGGTGAGCAAACGCTGGCGGATCAGATGACCGGCAGTGACGCCGGTTGCGCGTTTGACGTGATCGTTGAGCCGGTCGACCGTCATGCCGAGCCGTTCAGCGTAGAACTCGAGCTGATGCTCGCGGCGGAAGTATTCGTCGACCAGCGTGCGCAATTGCGCGACCGTGGTATCGGCCGGCTGCAGCGTAATGGCGCCGGTGCGGGCGCGGCTGGCCGCAAGCCGGGCCACGCCGACCGCGATCAGCGCCAGGATGCTGCGCATCGCCATGCGGTAACCCTCGCGCGCCAAACTTCCTTCCTCAAACAAGTCGCCGCACAGGATTGAAAGCCGCGCACGCTCGCGCTCGTCGGCAATCGGAATGATCGGGTGAGCGGCGAGCGCGCGCAGACGCGACAGCGCCTCGCCCGAACGGTCGGCGAGCGCGAAAGCCGCGTCCTCGGTAAAGGTCATGACCCAGCCTTGCGTGCCGGGCTCGAAACGAAAGCCGTGCGCCACCGCGGCCGGAACCAGCATCGCCACCGGCGCGGCGAAAGGGAGCCGCGCCGCCTCATAGAGCATCTCGCCGCCGCCGCGCTCGATCAGGAGGATTTGGAACAGATTGCGATGCCGATGGGCGCGGATGGTCCAATCGTGCATCGAGGAGCGCGACGGCACCGTCTCGACGTGGATGAAGTCGAACGCGTCATCGTCCGGCGGATCGCCGTAGAGATGGAACAGCGGGAGCGCGTGCGTCATGCCGCGAGCATAAGCGGGTCACGCACAAGAACCAGCCTTTCGGCGCAAGCCAAAGGCCATTTAGGCTAATTTTTAAACAGAAAGCGGCAGTCCGCCGCCCGGACGGACTGCCGCTTCGATCGGAAAACCGAACTAGCGGTTCATGCCACCGCCGCCGCCGCCACTGTGCTGGCCGCCGCCGCTGTGCTGACCACCGCCCTGCCCGGGCTTGTGCTGGCCGCCCTGATGCTGCTCACCGGGCTTTCCCTGTCCGCCCTGCTGCTGCTGGCCAGGCTTGTGCTGGCCGCCTTGCTGCGGGTTGCCCTGCTGCTGCTGCCGGCGCGGATCCTGTTGCTCATTCGCCATTGGAACGTGCTCCATGGGTTGTCGTGCCCCCCATGCGCCCGAGGCTACCCCCGGATACGTGGCGTAGTTCCTAACGCGATCGCCGCAGCTTTCGACAAAGCTCTGATAAATCACGGCAAAATTACATTCAATCGACGCGGAAAGGCCGTCATGCGCGGCGATTTATTTCGACTCGCACGCCGGCGCGCGGCCGCCGCTTGCCGCGCCGCATCAGATTGTTAAGACTCGGCGCGGGATTCTGACCATCCGCCGGGGATTCGCGAGGCAGCGGACGCATGGAATATTTCGTCCAGCAGCTCATCAATGGCATCACGCTCGGCTCGATCTATGGCCTGATCGCCATCGGCTACACGATGGTCTACGGCATCATCGGCATGATCAATTTCGCCCACGGCGACATCTTCATGGTCGGCGCGTTCCTGGCCTTGATCGCCTTCCTGGTGCTGGTGGCGATCGGCATCACCGCGGTGCCGCTGGCGCTGCTGCTGGTGCTCCTGGTGGCGATGGCGCTGACCGCGCTTGTACGGCTGGGCGGTCGAGCGGATCGCCTACCGGCCGCTGCGGCAATCGTTCCGGCTGGCGCCGCTGATCTCCGCGATCGGCATGTCGATCGTGCTGCAGAACTACGTCCAGGTCGCGCAGGGCGCGCGGGTCAAACCGCTGCCGCCGCTGGTTCGCGGCGGCTACACCCTGTTCGAGGGCAACGACTTCGCGGTGCGGCTGTCCAACATCCAGATCATCGTCGTGGTGACGACGCTCGTGCTGATGGCGGTGTTCTCGTATCTCGTCGCGCGCACCCGGCTCGGCCGCAACATGCGCGCCTGCGAGCAGGATCTGAAAATGGCGGCGCTGCTCGGCATCGATGTCGACCGCACCATCTCGCTGACCTTCGTCATCGGCGCGGCGCTGGCCGCGGTCGCCGGCCTGATGTTTCTGCTCTATTACGGCGTGATCGATTTCTTCATCGGCTTTCTCGCCGGCGTCAAAGCCTTCACCGCCGCCGTGCTTGGCGGCATCGGCTCGCTGCCCGGCGCCATGCTGGGCGGCATTCTGATCGGCCTGATCGAAACCATGTGGTCGGCCTATTTCTCGATCGAGTACAAGGACGTCGCGGCGTTCTCCATCCTCATCATCGTGCTGATTTTCCTGCCGACCGGAATTTTGGGCCGGCCGGAAGTCGAGAAGGTATGAGAGAAGCGGAGACCGCGTGCCGCGCGAGAGCGAGCTTTCCAAGCCACCTGCCCTGGCCGCCGCGCTGAAAGAAGCCGTCATCGCGGCCGCGGTCGCCTTCGGCCTGTTCGGCCTCATGATCGGCATCAAGACCGACCAGGGACCGACCAGCGCGCTGGTCTTCACCACGCGCTTTGACATCGTCGGCATCATTGGTCGCGATCGCCTTCGTGGGCCGGTTGGTATTTGCGCTGCTGCGCGGCCGCCTCCGCACGCCGTTCAGCGGGTTTGCGTCACGCTATTTCGGGACGGCTGCTGCGCGTACGGCGCCGTACGCGGCGGCGGCTTTTCTGATCTTCGCGCTGATCGTTCCCGATCGTTTTCTACAGCAACCGCTATTGGCTCGATCTCGGGATCCTGATCGTCACCTACACGATGCTGGGCTTCGGGCTGAATATCGTCGTCGGCCTCGCCGGGCTGCTCGATCTCGGCTACGTCGCCTTCTACGCGGTCGGCGCTTATTCGTACGCGCTGCTCGCGCAGCATTTCGGCTGGTCGTTCTGGATCTGCCTGCCGCTCGCCGGCATCCTCGCCGCCTTCGCGGGCATCCTGCTCGGCTTCCCGGTGTTGCGGCTGCGCGGCGACTATCTCGCCATCGTCACGCTCGGCTTCGGCGAGATCATCCGGCTGATCCTGTTGAACTGGCAGGATCTGACCGGCGGCCCGAACGGCATCTCGGGTGTGCCGCGGCCGTCGTTTTTCGGTTTGCCGTTCAATTCATCCGAGCACGGCTTTGCCGCGACCTTCGGACTGAGCTACTCGGCGACGCACCGCACGGTGTTTCTCTACTATGTCATCCTTGCGCTGGCGCTGCTGACCAACTGGGTGACGTTGCGGCTGCGGCGGCTGCCGATCGGCCGCGCCTGGGAAGCGCTGCGCGAAGATGAGATCGCCTGCCGCGCGCTCGGCATCAACACCACGACCACCAAGCTCACCGCTTTCGCGATCGGCGCGATGTTCGGCGGCTTCGCCGGCGCCTTCTTCGCCACGCGGCAGGGCTTCATCAGCCCGGAGTCTTTCACCTTCAGCGAGTCGGCGTTCGTGCTGGCGATCGTCGTGCTCGGCGGCATGGGCTCCCAGCTCGGCGTCGCGCTGGCCGCGACCGTGATGCTCTGCGCCTTCGAGCTGCTGCGCGAGTTCGATCAATACCGCATGCTGGTGTTCGGCGCCGCCATGGTGGCGATCATGATCTACCGGCCGCGCGGGCTGGTGTCCGCGCGCACGCCGTCGATCTTCCTGCGCGGCCGCAAGGACATCCCGCCGGAGATCGTGGCCGAGGCACGCACGGAGAGCCCAGCGTGAGCGCCGCGCCGCTGCTCATCGGTCGAGCACCTGACGATGCGCTTCGGCGGTCTCGTCGCCGTCAACGATTTGAGCTTCACCGCGCGCGCCGGCGAGATCACCGCACTGATCGGGCCGAACGGCGCCGGCAAGACCACGCTGTTCAACTGCATCACCGGCTTCTACCGGCCGAGCGTCGGGCGGCTTCGGCTGGCGCATCCGGACGGCGCTGCGTTTCTGCTCGAACGCCTGCCCGGACTTTCGCATCGCCAAGGAGGCGCAGGTCGCGCGCACATTTCAGAACGTGCGGCTGTTCGCCGGCATGACGCTGCTGGAAAATCTTCTGGTCGCGCAGCACAACACGCTGATGGTCGCGTCCGGCTTCACCTTGCTCGGGC
Source organism: uncultured Alphaproteobacteria bacterium (assembly GCA_963737755.1). Taxonomy (GTDB): domain Bacteria; phylum Pseudomonadota; class Alphaproteobacteria; order Rhizobiales; family Xanthobacteraceae; genus BOG-931. Next base: position 48,487 of record CAVTTZ010000003.1, read on the forward strand.
TGTTCGGCGCGCCGTCCTATGCGCGCGCGCAGGAACGCGCTATCGACAAGGCGCGCTACTGGCTCGATCGCGTCGGGCTCACGGCACGCGCTGACGATCCGGCCGGCGCACTGCCCTATGGCGCGCAACGCCGGCTCGAAATCGCCCGCGCCATGTGCACCGATCCGGTGCTGCTCTGCCTCGACGAGCCGGCCGCCGGGCTGAACAACAACGAAAGCGCCGAGCTCAATCAGCTGCTGCGCGCGATCCGCGAGCGAACACGGCACGTCGATCCTGTTGATCGAGCACGACATGGGCGTGGTGATGGAAATCTCCGACCACATCGTCGTGCTCGACTACGGCACCAAGATCGCCGACGGCGCGCCGGCCGAGATCCGCAACGACGCCAAAGTCATCGCCGCCTATCTGGGCGTGGCCGACGAGGACGAAGCGCTGGCGGAGGCACGACCGTGACCGCAGCCGCTCCTGTCGCTGCGCGGCGTCAAGGCCTCGTACGGCAACGTGCTGGCGCTCAAGGGCGTCGATCTCGACGTGCACGAAGGCGAGATCGTCGCGCTGATCGGCGCCAACGGCGCCGGCAAATCGACCCTGATGATGACGGTGTTCGGCAGCCCGCGCGCGCACGACGGCAGCATCGTCTTCGCCGGCCGCGACATCACCGCGCTGCCGACCCACGAGGTCGCCAAGCTGCACATCGCGCAGTCGCCCGAGGGCCGCCGCATCTTTCCGCGCATGACCGTGCTGGAGAATCTTGCAGATCGGCGCGACCGTGACCGAGGCGACGCATTTCGCCGCCGACCTCGAGCGCGTGTTCGCGCTGTTTCCACGGCTCGCCGACCGCCGCCATCAGCGCGGCGGCACGCTGTCGGGCGGCGAGCAGCAGATGCTGGCGATCGGCCGCGCGCTGATGAGCCGGCCGCGGCTGATTCTGTTGGACGAGCCGTCGCTCGGCCTGGCGCCGCTTCTGGTGCAGCAGATCTTCGCCGCCATTCGCGCGCTCAACGAGCGCGACAAGCTGACCGTGTTTCTGGTCGAGCAGAACGCCTACCATGCGCTGAAGCTCGCGCACCGCGGCTATGTGATGGTCAACGGCGAGATCACGCTGCAAGGCCAGGGCCGCGAACTGCTGCAGCGACCGGAAATCCGCGCCGCGTATCTCGAAGGCGGGACGCACTGAGGACGCATGGACCGACTTTATTCCGGCGAAGACATTTTGCAGGTCGTGCTGCTCACCGGCGTGATCGGCGGCGGTGCGGCAGCGCTGTCGGGGCGCGCCATCGCCCGTGCCTGGCAGCCGTCATGGCACATGGCCGTCGCCGCGTTCCTGCTCGGCGCCGCCGCGCGCTTCTTTCATTTCGCGCTGTTCGAGGGCGACCTGCTGGTCGCTGCCGTCTTATGCCTGCGACACCGCGATCTTCATCATCGTCGGCATGCTCGCCTGGCGAGCGACGCGCGCCCGGCAGATGGTGCAGCAATATCCCTGGCTGTATGCCCGCTCGGGCCCGCTCGCGTGGCGCGAAATCGGGCGGGAAAACCACACGTAACGGTGTTAACGTGTTCCGACCTATCCTCCCGCCCCGATGAGAGGACGACCATGAAGAAGCTTTCGCTCGGCGCCATCGCGCTGCTTTCCGTTCTCGCGACTGCACCGGCGCTGGCCGACGACATCGCCGTCGCGGTCGCCGCGCCGATGACCGGCGGCCAGGCGACCTTCGGCCGCCAATTCCGCGAGGGCGCCGAACAGGCGGTCGCCGACATCAATGCGGCCGGCGGCGTGCTCGGCAAAAAGCTGCGGCTCGAAATCGGCGACGACGCCTGCGATCCGAAGCAGGCGCGCTCGGTCGCGGAGAAGCTCGCCGGCATGGGTGTCGTGGTGGCGATCGGCCATTATTGTTCGTCGTCGTCGATCCCGGCCTCGGATGCGTATCTGGACGGCGGCGTGCTGCAGATCACGCCCGGCTTCGACCAATCCGCTGTTCACCGATCGCGGCATGTGGAACACCTTCCGCACCTGCGGGCGTGACGATCAGCAAGGCGGCTTCGCCGCCGGCTATCTGGCGAAGAATTTCAAGGACAAGAACATCGCCATCATCAACGACAAGACCACCTACGGCAAAGGCTTCGCCGACGAAGTGAAGAAGGCGCTCAACGCCGCCGGCGTGAAGGAGAAGCTCAACGAGGCCTACAACCAGGGCGACAAGGACTTCACCGCGCTGGTCTCAAAGCTCAAGCGCAACAACATCGATATCGTCTATGACGGCGGCTACCATCAGGAAGCCGGGCTGATCGTGCGGCAGATGCGCGATCAGGGCTTGCAGACCATCCTGATGGCCGGCGACGCGCTCGCCACCCGCGAGTTTGCCTCCATCACCGGACCTGCCGGCGAAGGCGTGCTGATCACCTTCCCGCCCGATCCGCGCAAGCGGCCCGCTGCGGCGGCGATCGTGAAGGAGTTCAAGGACAAGGGCATCGATCCGGAAGGCTATGTCGCTCTACACCTACGCCGCGTTCCAGGTGTGGGCGCAGGCCGCCACCAAGGCCGGCACCACCGATCCGCAAAAAGTCGCCGCCGCCATCCGGAACGGCACTTGGGACACGGTGCTCGGCCCGATCACCTACGACAAGAAGGGCGATATCACGTCCGGCGGCTGGGCCGTCTATCGCTGGGACAAAGACGGCAATTACGATCAGATCTACAGCGAGCCGGGCGGGGTTGAGGCGCGTATCGAAGCGTTTTTCCGTCACCCTGAGGCGCGAGTGTAGCGAGCCTCGAAGGGCGACGGCCCGGACCGGGCCGATTCATCCTTCGAGGGCCGCTGCGCGGCCACCTCAGGATGACGGATCAAGTTGTGCCGGGATCGGCCCGCTCGCACGCAACGCCGAGACGTTACCCAATCTTCCCCAGCATCGGGAACGTCTCCAGCAACCAAAAGCTCGCTTGCGAGACCGCGCCGGTGAGGAAGGCGATGCCGGTGAGAACCAGCAATCCGCCCATCGCTTTTTCGACCATGCCGAGATGCCTGCGAAAGCGCGCCAGGAACGCCGCGAACGGCTCGACCGCGAAGGCCGCGACGATGAACGGGATGCCGAGCCCGAGCGAATAGATCGCCAGCATGCCGGCGCCTTTGGCCACGGTTTCTTCGGACGCCGCCACCGCCAGGATCGCCGCGAGGATCGGGCCGATGCACGGGGTCCAGCCGAGCGCGAAGGCAAGCCCCATCAGATAGGCGCCCCATAGCCCGACCGGCTTGACCATCTCCATGCGCTTCTCGCGCATCAACAGCGCGATCGGCGTCAGACCGAGAAAGTGCAGGCCCATGATGATGATGAGCAGACGCCGGCGACGATGGCGAGTTCGCCCGAATAGGCGCGCAGCAGCGCCCCGACGGCGCTGGCGCTGGCGCCGAGCGCCACGAACACGGTGGTGAATCCGAGCACGAACAGCAGCGCCGCCACCACGGTGCTCGCGGCGCACCCGCGGCGCCGGCTCGGCGTCGGCAAGCCGCTCCAGCGACGTGCCGGTCATATAGACCAGATAGGGCGGCACCAGCGGCAGCACGCAGGGCGACAAAAAGCTCAGCATGCCGGCGGCGAACGCGGCGGCGATGGTCACATGCATGGGGCACTCAAAATCATCGGCGCCTCCTTGCCCGCCCATGCCGGCCGGCGCAAGCGCCACGGCCGCGCACCCGCGAGGTTGTGATAGCGCCGCGGCCGAACCGCAGAAGCCACGTCGCCGGCGAGAACACGGTCTCCGCACATCCCTTTATGTTTCGCGGCTATGGGTTTGCGCTCGCCACCCTGCGGCATCCCGGAAACGACGGAGCGAACGTGCGCAATCTCATCACCGACGTGCCGGGCGTGACGGTCGGCCATGCCGAGGATCTTCGGCTCGGCTCGGGCGCGACCGCGATCATCTTCGACGCACCGGCAGCCGCCTCGGTCGATGTGCGCGGCGGCGGTCCGGGCACGCGCGAAACCGCGCTGCTGGAGCCGGGCGCGACGGTGGAAGGCATCGACGCCATCACGCTCGCGGGCGGATCCGCCTTCGGACTCGACGCCGCTTCCGGCGTGCAGGCCTGGCTGAAGGAACACGGCCGCGGTTTCGCCGTGGGCGCGGCGCGGGTGCCGATCGTGCCGGCCGCGATCCTGTTCGACCTGTTGAGCGGCGGCGACAAGGATTGGGGCCGCTACCCGCCCTACCGTGAGCTCGGTCACGCGGCGGCGGCGGCGGCCGAGCGAGGATTTCGCGCTCGGCAGCGTCGGCGCCGGCACCGGCGCGACCACGGTCAACTGCAAGGGCGGCATCGGCTCGGCCTCGGCGCTGACCGCCATGGGTCACACTGTCGGCGCGCTCGCGGCGGTCAACGCGGTCGGAAGTGTCATCATGGGCGACGGCCCGCACTTCTGGGCGGCGCCGTTCGAGCAAGACGGCGAATTCGGCGGCCTCGGCTGGCCGCAGAGCTTTCCCGCGGCGGCGCTCGCGATGCTCATCAAGGGCGGCGCGAATCAGAGCACGACGCTGGTCGTCGTCGCCACCGATGCCATCTTGAGCAAGACGCAGGCGAAGCGGCTCGCCGTCATGGCCCAATCGGGCTTGTCGCGCGCGATTTATCCGGTCCACACCCCGCTCGACGGCGACGTGGTTTTCGCTGCGTCCACGGCGCGTCAGCCATTGGCCGATCCGCTGCTTGGTTTGACCGAGCTCGGCACCATCGCCGCCAACGTGGTGGCGCGGGCGATCGCACGCGCCGTTTTTGCGGCGACCACACTGCCGTTCGCCGGCGCGCTGCCGAGCTGGGGCGACCGCTTCAATCGGTAACCGACATGTTATCGGTGTTCCAAACGTGCTGCGGAAAGCACAATCACCCATCTTTCTGAGGCACCGCCGGTGCCGGCGTTGACACCGAGAGCGGATTTCGCCTTTTCTCGGTCAAGGTTTCGCGCTGCTTAAAGTGCTGTTTAGTGCGTTGTGACACAGTGCATGCGGGCACGATGGGGTATGTCCATCCGGGCACCCGTGCGTGAGAGGGTTATAATGCGCTTCGTAATCAGCATTGTCGCAGCTTTAGTCATCCTGGGCCTCGCGGCCTTCGGCGTCGTCTCGGCGCAAAAAATGTCGGCCGGCACCACGAAGGTCGCCGCCGCGTCTGATTCGGCTCCCGCTCCGGCACCGCAAGCTGCGCCGGTCACGGCACGCCGCCATCCGGTCAATCCCGTGAGCGAAGTCGCTCAGACCGCCACGGACAGCGCGCCGATCGCGACACAAGAACCAATCCGGCTGGCGCAAGCGACGCAGGCGCCTGCCGCCGCTCCGAGCGCAGCCGCGCCGAGCGCCACCCCGCAGCCGAAGCCGTCGAGCGCGACGGCAATTCCGCCCTGCGACAAGCCCGGCGGCATGGGTCTCGCGCGCATCGTCGAAATCGACACCACCGGCGGTCCCGGCTTCGGTTTCGAGCACTTCAAGCAATACGACTTCCTGCGCGACAAGGAAGTGGTCCTGACCTTCGACGACGGTCCGTGGCCGGCCAACACGATGGCCGTGGTCAAGGCGCTGAACGACGAATGCCTGAAGGCCACATTCTTCGAGATCGGCAAGCATGCGACCTGGCACCCGGAGATCACCAAACAGGTGCTCGAGGCCGGCATGACGGTCGGGACGCATACTTGGTCGCACAAGGATTTGGCGCGGAATCCGTTCGTCAAGGATATCGATCAGGCCAAGGCCGAGATCGAAATGGGTTTCAGCGGCGTGCACATGGCCGCCGGTACCGCCGGAAAGATCGCACCGTTCTTCCGCTTCCCGGCCCTGCAGCACCCGCCGGCGCTGATGTCGTATCTGGCCGAGCGCAATATCGGCGTGTTCTCGACCGACATCGATTCGCGTGACTTCAAGCTTCACAAGCCCGAAGAGGTCATCAAGTCGGTGATGAGCCAACTCGAGAAGCACGGCAAGGGCATCATCCTGATGCACGACTTCAAGAAGCACACCGCCGAGGCGATGCCGGAGCTGGTCGCGCAGCTTAAGGCAGGCGGCTACAAGGTCGTGCACATGGTGCCGAAGGGCGACTTCACCACGATCCCGAAATACGACGAAATGCTCTCGCACGAGGACAAGCTGTCGTCGAACAACACGCGGCCTGAAAACAGCGTGATCCGGACGATCGGCGAGTAAGTTTCCGCCGATGGCATTGCAATGCCCGCGCTTGGCGCGGGCATTTGCGTTTTAGGGACCGCTCCGAGATGAGGACCGGGATGGCCAGAACAAGTCCGGCCGTGACACTCGTGCGGGACTTGTCGGCCCTACTTCCCGAACCGCTCTGCGCTGAACGGCTTTGGATCGCAGAACGGCGTCGCCCCGGTCATCATCTCGGCGATCAACCGGCCGGTCGCCGGCCCAAGACGTCAGTCCCCAATGGCCGTGGCCGAACGCAAGCCAGAGGCCGCGCTGGCCCGGTGACCGCCCGATCACCGGCCGGGAGTCGGCAAAGCACGGCCGCGCGCCCAGCCAGGGCTGCGGCTCGACCGGTTCGCCGAGCGGAAAGAGTGCCTTGGCGGCCGGCATCAGGCGTCCAAACTGGACCGGGGTCGGCGGCGCGTCGCGCGGCGCGAATTCGGCGCCGGTGGTGAGGCGGATCCCCTGCTCCATCGGCGCCAGCACGTAGCCGTATTGCGCATCGAGCACCGGACGGCTGAGCACGGCATTGCCTTGCGGGCGAAAATGCCGGTGATAGCCGCGCTTGACCGCCAGTGGCAGCGTAATGCCGAGCGGCGCCAGCACATCGAGACTCCAGGGTCCGAGCGCCACCACGACATCGCCGGCATCGATCGGACCCGAATCGGTTTCCACGCGCCAGGAGCGATCGGACCGATGCAGCGAGCGCGCGTCGCCGGTGAGAGTCAGACCGCCCAGAGCGTGGAAGCGTGCGGCGTAAGCGCGGGTCACCGCCAGCGGATTGTCGACGCTCACCGCGCCGGTCCAATGCACGGCGTGATCGAAAACGCCATTGAGTGCCGGCTCAAGCTCGAGCGCGCCGTCGCGATCGAGCGCGGTGTTGGCGATGCCGAAGCGCGCGGCGAGATCGAGCTCGGCTTTCTGCGCCTCGAACAGCTTGCGGGTGCGATAAATCTTGAGCCAGCCGCGCCGGCCAAAATGACGCTCGGCGCCGGCCTCCGCGGCCAGCGCCTCGTGCTCGGGCACCGCCCGCGCCAACAGCGGCCGCATGATCTGGGCGGTTTCGATCAGACGCGCACGCCGCGATGCCGCCCGAAAGGCCAGCAGCCACGGCGCCACCTTGGGCAGAAAGCCCATGTGATAGTTGGCGACCGATGACCGCTTCAGCGCGATCCGCGCCACGTCGATGAGGCTGTCCGGAAAGGCCGCCGGAAACACCGTGTTGCCTTCGATGATGCCGGCATTGCCGTAAGACGTGCCCTTGCCGGGCTCGCCACGCTCGATCAGCGACACCGACAGGCCGCGCTTGACGAGATGGAGCGCGATCGAGGTGCCGACGATCCCGGCCCCGAGCACGATGATATCACTGCGCGCCAGGAGATCCTCCGTTGCGGCTCGAATAGCTTCGTGTGGAAGCCGGTTTTTCGTACAGCACGCGTTGACCGCGAGCCCGACGATTCTGCTTGGTCAAAACGGCGTGCGGCAGTCGAAGCGGTGTGAATTTCAGCCTTTAAGTAAGGAAACGGAACTCGTTGCGCAACAAGCCGGTACGGTCGCGGTGACGCTCAGGGATCAACCGAACGGATCAGCGCAGCGCACGAGCGCGCGTTGCCCGGCGACCGGCAGCGTGTTAGGCCGACATCGTGTTTTGGCGTGGTCCGCTCATGTTCGCCGACTCGGAAGGCATCGTCTGATGCCCGCGCCGGACTGAGCGGCAAATCCGCGAGGAAGCCTTTGCGACGCCCCCTGATCATCTCCCCTTCGATCCTGGCCGCCGATTTTGCCAAGCTCGGCGAGGAAGTCCGCGCGGTCGATGCGGCCGGCGCCGATTGGATCCATGTCGACATCATGGACGGCCACTTCGTGCCCAACATCTCGTTCGGCCCGGACGTGATGAAGTCGGTGCGCGGCTACACCAAAAAGCCGTTCGATGTGCACCTGATGATCGCGCCGTGCGATCCTTATCTGGAAGCCTTCGCCAAAGGCGGCGCCGACGGCATCACCGTCCACGTCGAGGCCGGTCCGCACATTCATCGCTCGCTGCAGGCGATCCGCGCGCTCGGCAAGAGAGCCGGCGTCGCTATCAATCCCGGAACCCCGATCGAGAGCATCGAGCCGGTGATCGACATGGTCGATCTGGTGCTGGTCATGTCGGTCAATCCGGGCTTCGGCGGTCAGAAATTCATTCCTGCCGCTCTGGAAAAACTGCGCAAGGTGCGCGCGCTTGTAGGCGGTCGGCCGATCGACATCGAAGTCGACGGCGGTGTCACCCCCGACGATGCGGCGGACGTCGCGCAGGCCGGCGCCAATGCGCTGGTCGCGGGTTCCGCCGTGTTCAAGGATCGCACGCCGAAATCTTATCGTGCACACATCGCGGCGATCCGTCAGGCGGCATCGCTGGTTCGCGGGGAGACTGTCTGATGGGCATGCTGGTCGACGGCCAATGGCGCGACGAAGATCCGGTGGTCGAAACCGGCAAGGCCGGCAATTTCCAGCGCGTCGACAGCGTGTTTCGTGACCGCATCACCGCCGACGGCTCGTCCGGCTTTCCGGCCGAGGCCGGGCGCTATCACCTCTATGTCGCCTATACGTGTCCGTGGGCGCACCGCACGCAGATGTATCTGGCGCTGAAAAAGCTCACCGGCGTCATCAGCGTCGCCATCGCGCTGCCGGGCCTGCGCGCGCAGGGCTGGACCTTCGAGGACAATGCCGCATTTCCGGACTGCACGCCGGATCGCGTCAACGGCTTCCACTACCTGCACGAGGCCTACGCGGCCAGCAACGCGCATTACACCGGCAAGGTGACGGTGCCGACGCTGTGGGACAAAAAGACCAAGCGGATCGTCAACAACGAGTCGTCTGAAATCATCCGCATGCTCAATTCCGAGTTCGGCGCGCTCGGCGCCGATCCGACTGACTTCTATCCCAAGCACTTGCGCGCCGAGATCGACAGCGTCAATGCGCAGGTCTATGCCAACATCAATAACGGCGTGTATCGCTGCGGCTTCGCCCGCTCGCAGGATGCGTACGACGAAGCCTATGACTCGCTGTTCGCGGCGCTCGACGAGATCGAGGCGCGGCTCGGACGGCAACGTTATCTGGTCGGCAACCAGATCACCGAGGCCGACTGGCGGCTGTTTCCGACCTTGGTGCGCTTCGATGTCGCCTATTTTTCGTTGTTCAAGTGCAATCGCAACCGTATCGCCGACTTTCCGAATTTACTGAACTACGTGCGCGAGCTTTACGCCGTGCCCGGCATCGCCGCGACCGTGAAGCCGCGTTACTACGTGATGGGCTATTACGCGATCACACGCGTCAACCCGACCGGGATCATTCCCAAGGGCACGCCGGTCGATTTCCAGAAGCCGCACGACCGCACGCGCTTTGCGGCGTGAGGGCGCGGCTGAAGCGTTCACTTCGAGCGTTCCGTGCTTGTCGATCAGGTCGCTCACGCGCCGCACGTCTTCGATCATTCGAAAGTCGGCTGTGAAGGGGCACCGGTCCACGGATTGTCCCGTCCCCAGAATACGATTGCGCCGCGCCAAAGTATCGTTCCGCTGCCGTCGGATTTTTCGGTCAGCGAAACCTCCGGCAGCGCTCTGCAGATTGATCGATTGTACTTTTCGGCCGAAGAAATCGACGGCAATGATGGCCCGACGGCCAGTCAGAGCGTAGGCGGTATTTTTCCGCCTCATCGCGTCAACAAAAAAGCGGCCAATCAACAAATACAAGCCTACGGCGACGAACAGGAGAAGATGAGGTTTCCGAAAGAAGCGCCTTTGTTCCGAAAATCATGCCGCTCGCCATGAAGAATAAAGCCGCACCAGAACAGGCTGAACGGGATCAGATAGAAATCGATAGCGCGCAGTCTGATGCTGCCGCGCGGACGTCCCTGCCACAGAAGCCGTTCATCGGATCGCAGTTCGCGGGCGATGGAGGAGGCGAAATTGTCTGACATGGGGGCAGCGAGCTGGGGGATCGGAATCAAGACCGACGCACATATAGCCGATGATCCCGCCGGAAAGAAAGACAGCGGACGCTCGCCGGCGAGCTTCGGCCATTGATTGCTGCATCGGGCGGCCTCTGCTACAGGCTGCGGAAAGATTGTTTGAGGTCACTGGAATGATCCCGCGTTACTCCCGACCCGACATGGCGGCGATCTGGTCGCCGGAATCCCGCTTTCGCATCTGGTTCGAGATCGAGGCGCATGCCGCCGACGCCATGGCGGAGCTTGGCATCATCCCGAAGGAAGCCGCCGCGGCGATCTGGGCCAAGGGCAAGGACGCCACTTTCGACATCGCGCGGATCGACGAGATCGAGCGCGAAACCAAGCACGACGTCATCGCCTTTCTGACCCATCTTGTCGGAGATCGTCGGCCCGCAAGCGCGCTTCGTGCACCAGGGCATGACCTCGTCCGACGTGCTCGACACCTGTCTCAATGTGCAGCTGGTGCGCGCCGCCGATATTCTGATCGCCGATGTTGAAAAGCTCAACGCCGCGCTCGAGCGCCGGGCGCGCGAGTACAAGCGCACGCCGACGATCGGACGCTCCCACGGCATCCACGCCGAGCCGACCACCTTCGGGCTCAAGCTCGCCTACGCCTATGCGGAATTCGATCGCGCCAAGGCGCGCCTGCAAGCCGCGCGCGCCGAGGTGGCGACCTGTGCGATCTCGGGCGCTGTCGGCACTTTCGCGCAAGTCGATCCGCGGGTCGAAGCACACGTCGCGAAGGCGATGGGGCTGACGGTCGAGCCGATCTCCACCCAGGTGATCCCGCGCGACCGCCACGCCATGTATTTCGCCGTGCTCGGCGTCGTCGCCTCCTCGGTCGAGCGCGTCGCGACGGAAATCCGCCACTTGCAGCGCACTGAGGTGCTCGAGGCCGAGGAGTATTTTTCCGAAGGCCAAAAAGGCTCCTCGGCGATGCCGCACAAGCGCAACCCGGTGCTGTCGGAAAATCTGGTCGGGCTGGCGCGCATGGTCCGCGCCTACGTCAAGCCGGCGATGGAAAACGTCGCGCTCTGGCACGAGCGCGACATCTCGCATTCCTCGGTCGAGCGCATGATCGGCCCGGACGCCACCGTCACGCTCGATTTCGCGCTCGCGCGGCTGGCCGGTGTCATCGACAAGCTGATCGTCTATCCGGGCAACATGTTGAAGAATTTGGACCGCGCCGGCGGGCTGGTGCATTCGCAACGCGTGCTGCTGGCGCTGACGCAAAAGGGCGTCAGCCGCGAGGACGCCTATCGCCTCGTGCAACGCAACGCCATGAAAGCCTGGCGCGGCGAAGGCGAATTTTTAGCTCTGCTGAAAGCCGACCCGGACGTGAGCAAACATTTGAGCGAGCCGGAACTGATCAAAAATTTCGATCTCGATTTTCACCTCGCCCATGTGGATACCGATCTTTGCTCGGGTGTTCGGGCACGCCTGATTTTTGTTGTTTCGGGCCAGATGACGGCGCAAGACGCCCACGCTCGGACGGCAATATAAGCCGGTTGCGACCCGCCAATTCTTCATGCCATGTGGTCGCCATGGCGGCGCGGCAAACGATCCTGGTTTTCGATTCCGGCCTGGGCGGCCTCACGGTGTTTCGCGAGGTCGTGGCCGCGCGTCCGGATGCCGAATTCATCTATGTCGCCGATGACGCCGCGTTCCCCTATGGGGCCAAGGACGAGCGCGAGTTGCTCGAGCGCATCGTCACCCTGATGGGCGAGTTGATCGCCGCGCACCGGCCCGACCTGATCGTCATCGCCTGCAATACCGCGTCGACCATCGCGCTGCCCGCTTTGCGCAAAAGCTATGCAGTGCCGTTCGTCGGCACGGTGCCTGCCATCAAGCCGGCCTGCGCAGGCTCGGTCACGCGGCGAGTGTCCGTGCTCGGCACCGAGGCCACCGTGGCGCGGGAATACACCCGCGCGCTGATCCGCGACTATGCGGGCGATTGCCAGGTCACGTTGGTCGGGGCCAAGAATTTGGCCGGTTACGCCGAGGCAGAGCTTGCCGGAGACCCTGCGAGCGACGCCGCAATCGCAGCCGAGATCGCCCCTTGCTTCGTCGACGACGGCGCCCGCACCGATGCCGTGGTGCTGGCCTGCACCCACTATCCGCTGATCCTGGAGCGGCTGCAAAAGACCGCGCCCTGGCCGGTGACGTTCATCGACCCGGCGCCGGCGATCGCGCGGCGGGTGGTTTCGCTGCTCGGCAAGGCCCAACAGGATGGCGAAGCGCGGACCCGCGTCGTCTTTACCTCCGGGCGTTCGCCCGCTTCCACGCTCGACCTGATTTTCCGGCGGTTTCGTTGCGCGGTTTGACTTTAGAGCGCTTTCCCCCTAGACACGCCGCACTGCGCGGGCCTTTTGGGCCCGCTTAGTGTTTCGCGACCCGTGGTTTGCGCCGGCGCTTCGGCCGCAGACCTGTCAGTTTCAGTTTCCTTCCCGGCCGCAAGCGGGGAAAGAAACCGGAACAGAGGAGGGCGCGATCCTCAACCGGCATGATGCCCCGAAGAACCCTGCCCCGCCATTGGCGATCCGGTTTCGTTCGGGACCATCCGTGCCCGAACCCTAGTCAACGAGGACGCGAATGACCAAGCGCCATGAGGCGAAGTACAAGATCGACCGCCGGCTCGGCCAAAACATTTGGGGCCGCCCGAAGTCTCCCATCAACAAGCGTGAATACGGCCCCGGCCAGCACGGCCAGCGCCGCAAGGGCAAGCTTTCCGACTATGGCGTGCAGCTCCGCGCCAAGCAGAAGCTGAAGGGCTATTACGCCAACATGACCGAGCGCCACTTCCGCGGCATTTACGAGGAAGCGCGACGGCTCAAGGGCGACACCGGCGCGCACATGATCGGCCTGCTCGAGCGCCGGCTCGACAGCCTGGTCTATCGGGCGAAGTTCGTGCCCACCGTGTTCGCGGCGCGTCAGTTCGTGAACCACGGCCATGTCAAAGTGAACGGCCGCCGGGTGACGATCCCGAGCTTCCGCCTCAAGGTCGGCGATCTCATCGAGATCAAGGATAAGTCGAAGCAGCTTGCGCTGGTCCTCGAAGCGACCGGGCTCGGCGAGCGCGACGTCCCCGATTATGTCGAGGTCGATCACTCCAAGATGACGGCCAAGCTCTCCCGCATTCCGGGCATCGGCGACGTGCCCTACCCGGTGCAGATGGAGCCGCATCTGGTGGTCGAATACTACTCGCGCTAACGCGTCACTGACCCGCGATGGCGACCGCGCAGGATTTCCGCCGCGTCGCCCTCGCGCTCGAAGGCACAATCGAAGCGCCGCATTTCGATCGCACTGCGTTCAAGGTGCGGCGCATCTACGCCACGCTCGCCGGCGACGGCAAAACCGCCAATCTGATGTTCACGCCGGACGAGCAGGCGCTCAAATGCGAGCTTGCGCCTGAAGCGTTCACTCCCGTCCCCAACGCCTGGGGCATCCGTGGCGCAACGACGGCGAAAGCTCTCTGCCCTCACCATCCCCGAACTGCAGGACGCGCTGACCATCGCGTGGCGGCATGCTGTCGCCGTGAAGGGACGCAAGCGTTAGCGGCGACGGCGTCTCGCTGCGGCAGCCCGCACCATCACATCGATCAAACAACAAAATGGCCGGGACGAGCCCGGCCACCAACCGATCGATCAGGCTTGCGCGAGGAAGCGGGGCTTACGCCGCTTCCTTCACCGGCACGCCGTTTTCCTTGAACAGCGTCTGCAACTCGCCGGCCTGAAACATCTCGCGGATGATGTCGCAACCGCCGACGAACTCACCCTTCACATAGAGCTGCGGAATGGTCGGCCAGTTGGAATAGTTCTTGATGCCGCCGCGCAGGTCGTCGTTCTCGAGGACGTTGAGGCCCTTGTAGGGCACGCCCAGGTAATCGAGGATCTGCACCACCTGTCCGGAGAATCCGCACATCGGAAATTGCGGCGTTCCCTTCATGAACAGGACGACGTCGTTGGACTTCACCTCATTGTCGATGAACTGATCGATGGACATCGCAGATTTCCCTGTTGGCGGCGCGGACGGCCCGCTGCCAAATTCTTGGTCAAAGCTTCAGTGCACAATATAGGGGGCAAAATCGCGGCAAAGCCATGCATTGCCCTCATCCCAGCATTAAAATTTCGCTGGGAAATCAACGGGCAGCCGCCGCCGCGCCGGCGAGCAAAACCTTCCATCGATCGGGGGCCAAATGGTCGGAAACAACCGCGCCCAGCCCAATCGGGGTGCCGCGCCGATCAGGACTCCGGCGTACCGGTTTGCAGCGCCAGCGCATGCAGCTTGCCGCCCATTTCGCCCTTGAGCGCGTCATAGACGATCTTGTGCTGCTGGACCCGCGACTTGCCGCGAAACAACTCGGCGATCACCGTCGCCGCATAGTGGTCGCCGTCGCCAGCCAGATCGCGGATCGTGACGTTCGCGTCCGGAATGCTGGACCGGATCAACCGCTCGATATCGCTCGCGGCCATAGGCATGATTGGGCCTCCACGATGTGCCGACTTCCCCGCGCTCTTGAGTTAACAGAACTCATCGGCGGTCGCAAAGCCGACGCAGTACGGCAATAGACCGCATGCGGGACGGCATCGCCCACGAGGCCATTGCCGCGGCACGAAAAAGGGAGGCTTGCGTGACTTTTGGATATGGGCACGTCGTGCGTGCTTTGATCGCGACCGGCATCATCACCGGCTCAGCGCTGGCCGCGGTTGCGCAGCAGCCGACGTCCGAGCAAATTTCGGCGATTCGCGCCTCCTGCCGGTCCGACTTCATGGCGAATTGCGCCGGCGTGCAGCCGGGTACGCGCGAGGCGCTCGAATGCCTGAAGCACAACGCCGCCAAAGTCTCGCCGGCGTGCAAGACCGCGCTCGACGCTGTTGGGCCGCGACCGACCGAGAGCGCCGCACCGGCCACGCACACTCCCGCAAAGGCCGAGCCGGCGCAAAACGCCACAGGAGCCTCCAGCAGCGGCCGAGACCCGCCGGCAGCCTCGGAAGGCGGCGCACCGCCTCCTGCGGCGATGGGCGAGCCTGGCGCTCCCCCTGCGGGGCCCGCAGCCGGCGAAGGCCGAAAGCACGCATCGCCGCACGCCGCTGCAGTCCGCGCGGCCTGCCGCGCGGATTTCGGCGTGCATTGCCCCGGTGTGCATCCGGGCGGCGCTGCGGCCTTGCACTGCCTGCAAGTCAATGCCGCCGCGCTATCGCCGCCGTGCCGCGAAGCCGTCATGGCCATGGGTGAAGGCGGCGCACCGCCTGAGGCCGCCGGCGCGGCACCGCCGCCGGTGGCGCCGCTCGGGCCAATTCCGCCGATGCGGCCACGCCGCGCGCTGGCGATTCTCTCCTTCTGTGCTGACGAGCGCGAAACGGTGTGTGGCAATGTCCCACCCGGCGGCGGCCGCATCCTGGAGTGTTTGGCGGAGAATTACGCGCGGCTCTCGCCGGCGTGCTACGGCGCGCTGGCACGCGCGACGCGGTAAGCAAGACGACATGCCGCTTGGAGCGAGTCCACACGAATGGAAGAAGCGGCACGCACTTCGCTCGTCCCCGCGAAGGCGCGGACCCAGACTTGGCGGCAAGCGCTGGATTCCGCTTTCGCGGGAATGAGCGGAGGTTTGGTTTCGCTCGGTCGGATTACGGCGCTACCGCCACAGCTCCTTAGTCGCCAGCTTGGCGCCTGCGGATAGCGCTTCGAGCTTGGCCCAGGCGATCTGCGGATGGATGCGGCCGCCGAAACCGCAATCGGTGCCGGCGATGACATTCTCGCGGCCGACCACTTTGGCGAAGCGCATGATCCGGTCCGCCACCACTTGCGGATGCTCGACGATATTGGTGGCGTGACTGACGACACCCGGAATCAGAAGCTTGCCGTCCGGCAGCGCAACGTCTTGCCACACGCGCCATTCGTGCTCGTGGCGCGGGTTGCCGGCTTCGACCGAATAGGCGCCGGCATTCACGCTGAGCACAAGATCGACGATGTCGGCGAGCGGAATGTCGGTGGTGTGCGGGCCGTGCCAGCTGCCCCAGCAGATGTGAAAGCGCACACGATCGGCCGGCAGTCCGCGCAGCGCATGATTGAGCGCCTCCATACGCACGCGTTCGAATTTCTTGAATTCGCCGAGCGGCGGCTCCGGATTGATCATGTCCCAATTATCGGGAAGGCTCGGGTCGTCGATCTGCAGCACCAGGCCGGCATCGACGATCGCCTTGTACTCTTCGTGCATCGCATCGGCCGCGGCGAACACGAACTCTTCCGGATTGTTGTAGTGCATGTCTTCGCTGCGCGCGAAGCTGCCGGGCCCAATCGAGCACATAAAACCTTCCTCGACGCCGGACGCGGCCATGGCCTTTTTCAGATTGTCGATGTCGGCCGCGATCGCCGCCTGCCCGGTGTATTTGATCGCGCCGGTGCAGACCGGTCGGCGCGGACGCCGGCGCGCGGCGCTGCCGACCAGCGTGCCGGTCGATTCCGGATCCTGATAAAAGTCGGAGAATTTCTGCCAGTCGCGGCGATTGGCGAAGCTCGTCAATTCCAGATCCGCAACGCTCGATCGTTTTTGTTTGGATTCGGGCACCTGGTCGGGCGGGACGAATCCCGCCATGCGGGCGAAGGCGTAATTCCACCAGACACCGTAGTCGTAGTGCGCCGCCATCGGCTTGCCGAACTCGCCGTCGTCGACAATATCGACACCGGCAGCGTGCTGCTTGCGCACCACATCGGCGACCGCGCCGGCCAGACATGTGGCGTACGCGCCATCGTCGCGGTTTTCGCCGCTCGCCCGCGCCCAATTCATGTCGATCAGGGCGGTCGGGCGCGACAGGCTACCCGCGTGCGTGGTCAGAATCCGATCGGTGCTGCGTCTCATGGCTGTGCCTCCCTGAGCAGCGCTGTGCGCCGCCGCCTTGTTTGTTGGGGCGGATCATAGCCGCGGACAGCGCGAGGCAAAACCGTTGCGGCGGCGCAATTACGCCGGGGCAGCCATGTAGGCCGGCAGCCAGCTTTCGGAACGCTGGTGCAGTTCATCCACGAGCAGCGGCCGTTCGCCGGCCACGGCCAGCGCTCGCCCACCGGTCGCGCCGATCTGTGTCACCGGCACTCCGGCCGTGCGAGCCCGCTCAAGGACCGCGCTGGAATTTTTCGCCGTCAACACATAGCGGCCCTGGTCTTCGCCGAACCAGAAGGCGTGCGGCGCGACCCCATCCGACGCTTCCAGCACCGCGCCGATATGCGAGGCCATCGCCATCTCGGCGAGCGCGACCAGAAGGCCGCCATCGGAGACATCGTGCACCGCGGTCACCACGCCGTCGCGGATGAGCGCGCGCACGAACTCGCCGTGGCGCCGCTCGGTGGCGAGATCGACCGGGGGTGGCGCGCCCTCCTCGCGGCCGCCGATCTCGCGCAGATACAGCGACTGGCCAAGCCAGCCGGTCGTGTCGCCGAGCAGCAGGACCGACTCGCCTTCAGCCTTGAAGGCAATCGTCATCGCACGGGTAAAATCGTCGATCAGGCCGACACCGCCGATGGTCGGCGTCGGCAGAATGGCGCGGCCGTTGGTCTCGTTGTAGAGCGAGACATTGCCGGACACGATTGGGAAATCGAGCGCGCGCGCTGCTTCGCCAATGCCGCGCACGCAGCCGACGAACTGCCCCATGATCTCGGGCCGCTCCGGATTGCCGAAATTCAGATTATCGGTGAGCGCCAGCGGACGGCCGCCGACCGCACAGATATTGCGCCAGGCTTCCGCCACCGCCTGCTTGCCGCCCTCGAACGGATCGGCCTCGCAGTAGCGCGGCGTGACGTCGGCGGTAAGCGCCAGCGCCTTCGGCCCTTCGTTGACGCGGACGACCGCGGCGTCGCCGCCCGGCCGCTGCACCGTGTTGCCGCCGATGATGTGATCGTATTGTTCGAACACCCAGCGCCGGGAGCAAAGATCGGGCGAGCCGATGAGTTTTTCGAGCGCGTCGGCAACTTTCATCGGCGGCGTGACCGACGCCGGATCGATGACCGGAAGCTTCGCGCTTTCAGCAAACGGCCGATCGTAAACCGGCGCTTCATCGCCGAGCTCCTTGATCGGCAGATCGGCCATCACGTCGCCGCCGTGACGGATCAAAAAACGCATCGACGGCGTGGTTTCGCCGACGATGGCGAAATCCAGGCCCCATTTGCGGAAGATCGCTTCGGCTTCTTTTTCCTTCTCGGGCTTGAGCACCATGAGCATGCGCTCCTGGCTCTCGGACAGCATCATCTCGTAGGCGCTCATGCCGGTTTCGCGGCACGGCACGCGGTCGAGATCGAGCGTGACGCCGAGATCACCCTTGGCGCCCATCTCGACGGCCGAGCAGGTGAGACCGGCCGCGCCCATGTCCTGAATGGCGATGACGCAGCCCTTGGCCATGATTTCCAGGCAGGCTTCGAGCAGAAGCTTTTCCGAAAACGGATCGCCGACCTGCACGGTCGGGCGCTTTTCCTCGGCGTCGGCGCCGAACTCGGCCGAGGCCATGCTGGCGCCGTGGATGCCGTCGCGGCCGGTCTTCGAGCCGAGATAAACAATCGGCATGCCGACGCCGGATGCGGCGGAATAGAAAATCTTGTCGGTTTCGGCGAGGCCGACGGCCATCGCGTTGACCAGACAATTGCCGTCGTAGCGGCTGTGAAAGCGCACCTCGCCGCCGACCGTCGGCACGCCGAACGAATTGCCGTAGCCGCCGACGCCGGCGACCACGCCGGAAACGATATGCCGCGTTTTCGGGTGGCGCGGATCGCCGAACGACAGCGCGTTGAGGCAGGCGATCGGCCGCGCCCCCATGGTGAAGACGTCGCGCAAGATTCCGCCGACGCCGGTGGTCGGCGCCCTGGTACGGCTCGATGTAGCTCGGGTGGTTGTGGCTCTCCATCTTGAACACCACCGCGAGCCCGTCGCCGATGTCGATGACGCCGGCATTCTCGCCCGGCCCCTGGATCACCCAGGGCGCCTTGGTGGGCAGCGTGCGCAGATGGATTTTCGAGGACTTGTACGAGCAGTGCTCGTTCCACATCGCCGAGAAGATGCCGAGCTCGGTGAATGTCGGCTCGCGGCCGATGAGCTTGAGGATGCGCGCATACTCGTCAGGCTTGAGCCCGTGCGCGGCGACAAGTTCAGGCGTGATGGCGGGTTCGTTACGGCTCATGGTTCCGGGACGCTGCGGCGGCTAAGTTATCCTTGCTGGTAACTTAGGTACGCCGGCCCGTCCAAGCCAAAGTTTCAGCTGCGGGATTGGAGCGATCCTTAACCGCGCAATCCCTTTTCGGCGAGCGCGATCCACTCTGCCTGCACGCGGCGGACGTATTTCGGCGCGCGCTTGAGTTGGGTCAGAAGGTCATTGAAGACCGCCTTGGCCTCGCTCTGATGCCCGGCTTTGTCGAGCAGGAGGCCATAACGGGCGCGCGCTTCGGCGCCCGGATAGTAGTTGGCCAGCGCCTTGTATTCGTACAGCGCGTCATCGGTGCGGCCGCTGTCCTCGAGCGCGCGGGCGTACAGCAGATGCGCCTCGGCCGATTGATAGTCCGGCCAGCGCTGGCGCAGATCGTCGAGCGTGGCGACGGCCTCGTCCGGGTGCCCGCAGCCGAATTGGGCGCGCGCCTTGCCGAACGCGTAGATCGGATCGTCGCCCATCGGCAGCGCGAGAATTTGCTCGTAGTGGAATTCGGCCTCGGTGAATTTCCCGAGCGCGAGGCACTCCTCGGCGAGCGCCGCACGGTTGGCGATGGTGTCGGCGACTTCGAGCTGGTCGGCGAGCGCCCGATAGCGCTTCGACGGATCGAGCGTCTTGACGACGTGCCGGCGCGCCTTTTGGCCCTGCGCGCTGCCGAACCATTCCGGCAACAGCTCGACCAGAATGTAAGCAACCGCGCCGAAGACCGGGATGAACAGGATGATGTAGCCCCACGGCGAGAAGCGGCCGGTCTTGGCGGCGTGCACGATCAAGACGACATTGAGGATGAGGAGAATGACGCCGATCGGCATGGAAGCCTCGAGACACGAAGGGCAGGCGCGGCTCAGGCGGCCTTGCTCAAATGATCCACCAAGCCGGCAAACAGGCCGCGGCCGTCGGTGCGGCCCATCGCCGCTTCGACGTGATTTTCCGGATGCGGCATCATGCCGAGCACGTTGCCGCGCTCGCTGATGATGCCGGCGATCGCGTTCATGGCGCCGTTGTGATTCCAGTCGGGATCGACCATGCCGTCCGGCGAGGCGTAGCGGAACAGCACCCTGCCCTCGCCTTCGAGCCGCGCGATGGTTTCGCCGTCGGCGATGTAATTGCCCTCGCCGTGCGCCACCGGCACGCGGATCACCTGGCCGGCATTGTAGCCGCGGGTGAACGGCGTGTCGGAACGCTCGACGCGCAGATAGACGTCGCGGCAGATGAAGCGCAGCTGCGCGTTGCGCATCAGCACGCCCGGCAACAGCCCGGCCTCGCAGGCGATCTGAAAGCCGTTGCAGACGCCGAGCACCAGGCCGCCCTTGGCGGCGAAGCGCGCGCACCGCGTCCATGATCGGCGCGCGCGCCGCGATGGCGCCGCAGCGCAGATAGTCGCCGTAGGAGAAGCCGCCGGGAATGACGACGAGATCGGTGCCGGCCGGCAGCGCGGTCTCGGCATGCCAGACCATCGCCGGCTCGCGGCCGGAGACGAGTTGCAGCGCGCGCGCCATGTCGCGCTCGCGATTGATGCCGGGAAAAACAAGAACGGCGGATTTCATCGCACGCCTTCGTCATGCCATCTCGCTCATCCGGCTCACTTCGACGCCGGTAGTTCTCGATCACGGTGATTGGCGAGGAGCTTTTCGGCGCGGCCTTAAGCGCCGCCTCGGCGCCGGCGCGGTCGGCGCCCTCGATCTCGATGTCGAAAACCTTGCCCTGGCGAACGCTGGCGACGCCGCTGACGCCGAGCGACCGCAGCGCGCCTTCGATGGCCTTGCCCTGCGGATCGAGGATGCCGGATTTCAGCGTAACGGTGACGCGGGCTTTCATGTTGGAAATTCCACACTCGCCTCTGTTCAATAGGCATCGAATCGCTGCCGCCGCAACGGCAACCCCGTTACTGCCAGTCGGCTCCGAGAAAGCCTCTTCGGTCTTGCCGCCGGTCGTCGTCGGCATGGAGGGGCTTCCGGGCGGCCCTTCCTCGATCTTCATAGCCTCGACGAACTCGTTCAGCGACTTCTGCGCCAGCGACGCGGTTCTTCGATATCGAACTGACCACGGATCCGCTTCGGACCCAGTGATTGATCTGCGGCGCATACCACGCGACAGACGTTCGCTGTCTGACCCCTTGGTCGGATCCTCGTTCATGTGCGGTGGTCGCCTGGGTTTCGATCCTGAAAGTGTCAAACGTCGCCCGTCTGGAGTCGTGAAGGTTTCGCTTGGCGGCGACCGTTGGTTCGAGAACCGTGGTTCTGACAACGGTCCCAGTCTTCATGTTGTTGGACTGTTTTCCGCTCGCCACTCCTTACCAACCGTGAGCGGGAGACGGACGCCACGCCCGTCGTTCGGCTTGTACTTCCACAATGAAATTGTCGACAGGATTCCGATTCGTGATCGTAGGCGACCAAGCGTCCGCCGGCCTTGCCCCGCGCCGAAATCCGCGTGACGAATTCCATTGTCCGAGACCTCGGTGACCGACCTCCGTGGCGGTATCTCTGGTCTCGCCGGTGATCTCGTCCTTGGTTTCGAGGTCCATCGGTCGCCGACCCGCACCGCCTGATCCGCGTTCGTCGGCTCCTGGCGCAGCAAGAACGCCTGGCCAAATCATTGCAAGCCCAATCAACAACGCCACCTGTCGCACCATAAAGATCCCCTCGCGCAATCCAGCCGGATCGATAGCCAGCTATCCCTATATACAATCTATAATTGCGTAGATTTTTTGACAAAATGGCAGGAAGGCGCCTGGTTTTAGATGTCGGGCTGGTAAGGGCGCGCACGATTGCTACCGGTGGTCGCGTGATGACAACGACGCTGCGACCCAAAATTCCGACGCTGCGACCTAAAAATTCTCTGTGAAGCTAAGACCGCTTGAGGGCTTAAACCCGGGCGGGTGCGATTACGGGCCGCCAGGCGCCGGTCGCGCTATTCCAACCCGGTGTCGCGATAGATTTCCGACAACGGCAGCAGATGCCGAACGCCGGCAACGCGATCGAATCGGAGAGTGAACGAAAGCGCTGTTCGGCGAAACCGGTTTCACGCGCGAACACGACGACGTCCACGGCATCCTGCGCGATCACGATGTAATGCGTGAGCGACGGCAGGCTCGTATAGGCCGTTCGCTTCCAGCGCAGATCGCGATCCATCGTCGATGGCGAGAGGATTTCGAACGCGACGAGGACGTCGCTCGTGTCGCGCTGTGACGGATCGCGTGCGAATGTGGCTCGCGGAATGATGAAAACGTCCGGCTCCGGCGAGCTCGTATCGCGACACCCGCACGCCGAGTCCCGGGAGTACTTCCCAAGATGCGCCGGGCTGCGCGCTCGTTGTTCGACCGAGAAAGACAATAGATTTTTAAGCGATCCATTGATGAACGGCTCGGCGACGCATTCAAGATCGGCTCCCCGTCGATCAGCTCCCACTTCTCGTTATCCGGCCGGGTGTCGGTGAAGGCGAAATATTCCTCCACCGTCATCGGGCCGGTTTTGATCGTCGGGACGCCCACGGAGCGCGCTCCTGAGATCAGCTCTTCACGAGTATCGGGCCCTGCCCCCTGCGGCCGCTCGCCTTCGCTCATGATGCCGAGGCGCTTGGCGACTTCGGTATAGGCTTCGAGCAAGCCGCCGAGGTCGCGGCGGAAGCGGTCCTTGTCGAGCTTCTCGTTCGACTTGATGTCCCACAGCCGGCAGGAATCCGGAGAAATCTCGTCGGCGACGACGATCCGCATCATGTCGTTTTCCCACAGCCGGCCGGTTTCCATCTTGAAATCGACCAGACGGATGCCGACGCCGAGGAAAAGCCCGGACAGGAAGTCGTTGACGCGGATCGCGAGCGACATGATGTCGTCGATCTCCTGCGGCGTCGCCCAGCCGAACGCGGTGATGTGCTCTTCCGACACCATCGGATCGTTGAGCTGGTCGTTCTTGTAATAGAACTCGATGATCGAGCGCGGCAGTTGCGTGCCCTCCTCGATGCCGAGCCGCTGCGACAGCGAGCCGGCGGCGACGTTGCGCACCACGACTTCGAGCGGAATGATCTCGACCTCGCGGATCAGCTGCTCGCGCATGTTGAGCCGGCGGATGAAGTGCGTCGGCACCCCGATATCGTTGAGGTGCTGAAAGACGTATTCGGAGATCCGGTTGTTCAGGACCCCCTTGCCTTCGATCACCTCATGCTTTTTGGCATTGAAGGCGGTCGCGTCGTCCTTGAAGTGCTGGATCAGGGTTCCGGGCTCGGGTCCTTCATAAAGGACCTTCGCCTTGCCTTCATAGATGCGGCGACGGCGGCTCATCGGAGTGTACCGTGGCTTGGTGAAATCCATGGAATGCCGTGGCTCCAGTTCTGTTGTCGAGGTCCGCGGCGGCGGTAACGGGCACGCGACTTAAACGCGGCCCCTCCGCGACCGGAAAGCTAGCTGAACGCGGCGCGGAGTACAATCGACATAGACCTGCGCCGCCCCCACCGCAACGGCGATATTCGTTCCATACAGGTTGCCTTGACGGGTCTGCCCCTATATGCAAGGCGCGAGCTTCTCAGCAGTTCCCATCAGCATCAGGGCCGTACAGCCATGACCACATTCGACAAGCGCGAAGAAGCATTCGAGAAGCAGTTCGCGCATGACGAAGAACTCAAATTCAAGGCGACCGCACGCCGCAACAAGCTGCTCGGTCTGTGGGCTGCGGAAAAGCTCGGACTGACCGGCGCCGAAGCCGACAGCCTACGCCAAGTCGGTCGTGATGGCCGACTTCGAGGAAGTGGGCGATCACGACGTGCTGCGCAAGATCCGCACGGATTTCGACGCCAAGGGCGTGGAGCAGTCGGATCATCAGATCGGCCGCGTCATGAGCGAACTGATGGCAAAGGCCGATCGCCGACATTCAGGCGGGCAAGTAGGGAAAGTCGCGAGCCATCGAGGCTCGCAAGCAAGCACATCTCGCAAGCAAGATCTGCAAGCGAGACGCGACGCGCATCGGCAGCGGCAGCAGGTCTTATGACAATACCGACTTTCACTCTCGCCCGGACCTTGCGTGCCGGCGAAACCGTCTTCAGTCGGTTGGTGCAGCCTGCCCTATCCGATCGTCGCCGAGATGATCGGCCGCGAAGGATTTCCGGCGGTCGTAGCTGGAGGCGCAGCACGGGCTCTGGGACGTGAACTCTTTGCTCACCGGCGTCGCCGCGGTTCGCCAGAGCGGCGCGGCGCCGGTGGTGCGCGTGCCGGTCGCCGATTTCGCGCTGGTGTCGCGCGCGCTCGACTTCGGCGCCGAAGGCATCATCGCGCCGATGATCAACACCGCCGCCGACGCCCGCGCCTTCGCCGCGGCGGCAAAGTTTCCGCCGATCGGCGAGCGGAGCTGGGGTCCGCATCGCGTGACCTCGCTCGCCGGCCTTGCGGATCAGTCCGTGTATTTGCGCGAAGCCAACGACAACGTGATCACGCTCGCGATGATCGAGACCCGCACCGCGCTCGCCAATCTGCAGGCGATCGTCGAGACGCCGGGCATCGACGGATTGTTCCTCGGCCCTTCGGATCTCTCGATCGCGCTCTCGGACGGCAAGAGCCTCGATCCGTTTTCGCCGGATGTGGAGCGCGAGCTCGACCGCATCGTCGCCGCCTGTCAGGCGGCCGGCAAAATCCCCGGCGCATTTTGCCACACCGCCGAACGCGCCAACGCGCTGAAAAAACGCGGCATGCGTTTTCTCTCGGTGATGAGCGATATCGCGATGCTGCGCGCCGGCACCGCCGCGGCGCTGAAGGTGCTCAAGGCTTAGAGCAGTTGCAAGTCGGGTTTTCCGCGAAGATCGATGCCCCGATTTCACGCGCGAGCTGGATTCCCGCCTTCGCGCGCTGAGCGGCGTCATTCTGAATTCCTGTGCTAACAATGATCAACCGATCGCCTGGTTTATTTGCTCGAGAGCGGCGGCGAGATCGGACTTCGACCAGCGGCTCCGGCAGCGTAACGATTTTGTAACCACGTTCGGCGAGCCAGGCGTATTTGTCGGCGCGGGTCTTGGCCGCCGTCGGCCCTTCTTCGGCCGGCGTCAGATCGATGATCGTGCGCAGCGGAAAAGAGACGAAGTCGCAGATGTGCGGGCCGACCGGCGTCTGGCGCTTGAAGCCGCGGCTGGCGAAACGCCGGTCGTTGACCAACGCCTGCCACAGCGTGCGCTCGGCTTCGGTCGGATTGCGGCGCAGAAGCCGCGACAGGCCGCGCACCGGACCGCGCTCCAACGGCACGCGGCCTTCGCCGTGCTCGGCCAGCAGCGACCGCAGCATTTCGGCTTCGGCGCCGTCGAGCACGCCGCCGCGCGCCGGCCCTTTGCGGCCCTCGGCGATGGCCGTGATCACGCCGTGCAGGGTCTGGATGTCCTGCTGGGTCGGCTGCATGCGGGTGAAGATGTTGCGCAGATTGATCTGCATGGTGTCGCGTTTGTCGGGCGGACGGAAGAACTCGACTTTTTCCAGTTCGCGCTCGAGCGACTCGAAGAACGCGAAGAGCTGCTCCTTCGGCGCCGGCGCGGATTTGTCCGGCATGCGGAACGGCAATTGCCCGCCGGTGGCGAGCTTGAACCATTCGTAGGCGACGATGACGACGGCCTGCGCCAAATTGAGCGAGGCAAAACCCGGATTGACCGGCAGCGTGAGAATGCGGTCGGCAAGCGCGATCTCGTCATTCTCGAGCCCGTTGCGCTCGCGGCCGAACATCAGCGCGACGGTTTCGCCGGCGGCGACGCGCGGCGCCAACTGGGCGGCCGCCTCGGGCGCGCTGACGACCGGCTTGGCCTGGTCGTGCGCGCGCGCCGTCGCGGCGACCACAAAGCTGCAATCGGCGAGCGCGGCCTCGACGCTGTCGAACAGCACCGCGGCGTCGAGGATGCGGTCGGCGCCGGCGGCCATCACATGCGCCCGTCTCATTCGGCCAGCGCTGCACCGGCGCCACGAGGCGGAGCCGCGACAGGCCGAAATTGGCCATGGCGCGGGCGGTGGCGCCGATATTCTCGCCGAGCTGCGGCTCGACCAGGACCACGACCGGCCCGGGCCGATCCTCCCATTGCTTCGTCCTATCGGTCCCGGCGCCCGGCATGGAAATTTCGATCGCTCCGTTGATGGATGCGCCGCGCTCTGCGCCGGCCCGGCACCCTATCCACGAAAAACCTGTGGATGGAAAGGGTTGCCATGACGGCCGCAACCGATAGCTCACCCCGCAAGGCGGCCCAGGTCAATCGTCTGGTCCGCCACGCCGATTCGCCCAGCCCGGCTCTCTCCGGACGCGCCGGATGCCGCGGCAGGCACGCGACCCACGCCGAGGAAAAGCGCGGCGCCGGAAGGGTTCTAAACCTCAACGCTCGGGCGGTCCTTACGGCTACGAAGCCCCTCGCCTGCCTCGGAGCCGGAATGACGGCGAGCGGCTTTCTCCGCCGCGAAGCCGGTGCTATAGCGACGCCGCCGGTGCGGTGGGCGCTCCCATCGGCCGCGCACGGTCTTGTCGCTTTTTCCCATCCATTCCGCGCTGCAAGGGTTCCCCTCTCCATGGCGAAAATCAAAGTGGTCAATCCGGTCGTCGAAATGGACGGCGACGAAATGACCCGGATCATCTGGCAATACATCAAGGACAAGCTGATCCACCCTTATCTCGATGTCGATCTGCTGTATTTCGATCTCGGCATCCAGAAGCGCGACGAGACGCGCGACCAGATCACCATCGATGCGGCGGAAGCGACCAAGAAGGTCGGCGTCGCGGTGAAGTGCGCGACCATCACGCCCGACGAAGCGCGGGTGAAGGAATTCAACCTGCATGAAATGTACCGTTCGCCCAACGGCACCATCCGCAACATTCTCGGCGGCGTGATCTTCCGCGAGCCGATCATCTGCAAGAACGTGCCGCGCCTGGTGCCGGGCTGGACCAAGCCGATCATCATCGGCCGCCATGCCTATGGCGATCAGTACCGCGCCACCGACTTCAAGGTGCCGGGCAAGGGCAAGCTGTTCCTCACCTTCGTGGGCGACGACGGCGCCGAGATCAAGCGCGAAGTGTTCACGTTCCCGGGCTCGGGCGTGGCGATGTCGATGTACAATCTCGACCAGTCGATCCGCGACTTCGCCCGCGCGTCGATGAACTTCGCGCTCAACCGCGGCTATCCGCTGTATCTCTCGACCAAGAACACGATCGTCAAAGTCTATGACGGCCGCTTCAAGGACATCTTCCAGGAGATCTTCGACGCGGAATTCAAGACCGCGTTCGAGAAGAAGGGTTTGACCTACGAGCACCGCCTGATCGACGACATGGTGGCGGCGGCGCTGAAATGGTCGGGCGGCTACGTGTGGGCCTGCAAGAACTACGACGGCGACGTGCAGTCCGACACGGTGGCGCAAGGCTACGGCTCGCTCGGCCTGATGACCTCGGTGCTGACCACGCCGGACGGCAAGATCGTCGAGGCCGAAGCCGCCCACGGCACGGTGACGCGGCACTATCGCGAGCATCAGAAGGGCCGCGAGACCTCGACCAATTCGGTCGCCTCGATCTTCGCCTGGTCGCGCGGGCTCGCCCATCGGGCCAAGCTCGACAACAACGCCGAACTGGCGAAGTTCGCCAGCACGCTGGAGAAGGTCACGGTCGACACCGTCGAGTCCGGGTCGATGACCAAGGATTTGGCGCTGCTGGTCGGCCCCGAGCAAAAGTGGCTGACCACCACGGGCTTCCTCGACAAGGTCGCCGAGAACCTCACCAAGGCCATGGCCTGATCGCCACGTCAGTTGGCCGCGTAAGAACGAGAACGCTCATGACGCTCCGCTCCGCCAGAACGATCCCCACCTCGGCCGCCGCGATCGCGCTGGCCGGAGCGGCGCTTTTGGTGAGCGGAGCGCATGCGCAATTGCCGGACGCCGTCGCGGCGCTGGATTCCGGTCCGCTGGTCACCTTCCATGCCGAAGGTGCGCAGATCTACGAGTGCAAGGCCGACAAGGACGGCAAGCTGGTCTGGACGTTCCGTGAGCCGATCGCATCGTTGATGCTCGATGGCCACACCGTCGGACGCCATTATGCGGGTCCGACCTGGGAGCATGTCGACGGCAGCAGCGTGAAGGCCAAAGTGGTCGGCTCCGCGCCGGGCGCGACCACCAACGACATTCCCTGGCTCAAACTCGACGTGACCGAGCACCACGGCAGCGGCGCGCTGTCCGGCGCCGACGTCGTGCAGCGGCTCAACACCGCGGGCGGCGTGCTGAACGGCGCCTGCGACCATGCCGGCAGCCAGCGCAGCGTCGGCTACTCCGCCGACTACGTTTTCCGCCGCAAGGACAAGTGACGTCCCGGGTTAGGACTCTCCCACAGGCTTAGATTTTCAAACCGGTTTCCAGCCAGGCGCTCCGGCGCCGCGGCACGCATTGCCGCGTCCCGCGATCGAGCCGGCAACAGTGGAACGCGCGCGGACGCGATCCTATGTTGGGCTCTGGAGAACTTGGGATCATGGAGAAGCAGAAGATCGGCATCGGAACGATCGTGATGATGGCGGCGCTGTTCGTCATCCTGGTCCTGGCGGTATGGTTTGCCGTCAGCGCCTGGACCGACATCGACGGCCCGCCGATGCCGCCTGTCGGTTATGCGGCCATGGGCATCGGGATCGTGCTGTCGCTCCTGGTCGGCTGCGGATTGATGGCGCTGTTGTTTTATTCAAGCCGTCATGGCTACGACGACCAGCATCCGCCCGAGGAGCTTTGACGCCGGTCCGCTCGCGTCGCAGCACAACGGCCTCGCGGTATGCAGATCGCGCGACGCGTTAGAGCGCAGACCTCTTGGTCGCCATACGACAATCCCGGACCGGCGACACGGCGCTTTTGCACCGCGCCGCGTCCGGGATACGCGCCGACGCTACTGACTTCCGTGCCAAACCCGCGAGCGATGATGTTCGCTGAAGCGACGGCTCAGCGCCGCGCTCGCTCAGGCTCGGTAACGCATGCTTTTCGGAAAAAACCCGCATTACTGCCTCGGGTTAAGGCCCGAGGTTATTGATATCCGGAAGATGCATTCGGAAGATGCCTTCAGGGTAAGGCTGGCGCCTTACTCCTCGCCGGCATCATCATCGTCGTCCTCTTCCTTTTCACCGGCGAGGATTTTCTCGGCAATCAGCCCGGCATTCTGGCGGATGGCGGCTTCGATCTTCCCGGAGACGTCCGGATTGTTCTTCAGGAAGGTTTTGGCGTTCTCGCGCCCCTGGCCGATCCGCTGGCTGTCATAGGAAAACCAGGCGCCGGATTTTTCCACGACGCCGGCCTTGACGCCGAGATCGATCAATTCGCCATTCTTGGAGACGCCTTCGCCATACATGATGTCGAATTCGACCTGCTTGAAGGGCGGCGCGAGCTTGTTCTTGACCACTTTGACGCGGGTCTGGTTGCCGACGACCTCGTCGCGGTCCTTGATGGCGCCGATGCGGCGAATATCGAGACGCACCGAGGCGTAGAATTTCAGCGCATGACCGCCGGTGGTGGTTTCGGGCGAGCCGTACATCACGCCGATCTTCATGCGGATCTGATTGATGAAGATCACCATGGTGCGGGAGCGATTGATCGAGGCGGTGAGCTTGCGCAGCGCCTGGCTCATCAGCCGGGCCTGCAGGCCGGGCTGGCTGTCGCCCATTTCGCCTTCGAGCTCGGCGCGCGGCACCAGCGCGGCGACCGAATCGATCACCAGCACATCGACGGCGCCGGAGCGCACCAGCGTATCGGCGATTTCCAGCGCCTGCTCGCCGGCATCGGGCTGCGAGATCAACAGATCGTCGACATTGACGCCAAGCTTGCGGGCATAAATCGGGTCGAGCGCGTGCTCGGCGTCGACGAAGGCGCAAATGCCGCCCTTCTTCTGCGCCTCGGCAATGCAATGCAGCGCCAGCGTGGTCTTGCCGGAGGATTCGGGGCCATAAATCTCGACCACCCGGCCGCGCGGCAACCCGCCGATGCCGAGCGCAATGTCGAGGCCGAGCGAGCCGGTGGACACCGTCTCGACGTCCATCGACTGCATGTTCTTGCCCAGCCGCATGATCGAGCCCTTGCCAAAGCTGCGCTCGATCTGGGAGAGCGCGGCATCAAGGGCTTTCGACTTATCCATGGACGTTCCTTCGACGAGACGAAGCGCTGCACTGCTCATGTTCGGTGCTCCTTATGGCCGGGATTCGACGGGCTCACAACGGATGCGCCAGCCCCCGATGTGCCCCATCATTGCGATGATGAGTCTGTGTACACTATTTGTTCCAAGTTCGCAATATGTTCTTTTGCAACTTTTGGTCGTGTCCTAACTCCGTGCCACTTAGGACACTAGCGGCTGAAGAAGCATGGTTTCACAGACACCAAGGCGAGCATCGCGAACAAGTTGGCGCGCGCAACGATGTCGGCGCATTTCTACTTAGCTTCGTTGGTTGCAATGAGCCGGGAGGAAGTTACGCTGGAAGACATTTAGGTTGGGGACATGATTGATCGTGTGGCTCTATTGGGCGGCCTTTGCAGTCGTAATGCTCTGGGTGCTCGGCGTCAGTTGGGCTTGGGCGCTTCTAAATAATTCGCCAGCGAACGCTGTTTTCGTAATCGTGGTTGTCGCCCTGGCGGTCGTCGGGATTCTAGAAACAATAGCGCTATGCTTTGTTTCCGAACAATATTCGATCCTCTGGCGTCGCTATGTAGGGCATCAACCAAGCGAGAAAAACGAGGCCGCCGGCTACGCCCATCAACCAACCCCAAGCCCAGGCAATACTGGAGCCGCTTGCGAAGATTTTGGAGGACCACCAACCTCCGAAGAAGAACACCGCCGCGCCGAGAAGAGCTATTGGGAACGACAGCTCGGGTTATCCACGCATCTTAATTGGATAACAGTCAGCGCTGCGGTGGTAGCTGGAACTCGGCATTGGCATCGTGTATCTCGGCATTCGGCACGCCGACGATGGAACTGTTGAAGCCAATCGGGCATGGCTTGCTCCTACATTCATGCAACTCACCAATCCGATCGAGGAAAACGCTCCAATTGCGTACCAGATTGAAGTACTCGACGTCGGTCGGGAGCCGGCGTTGGGCGTAGTTTGGAATTTCAATCCTTTCCCTGTGGACTACATCCCTCCGGGAATTCGCGGAGATGTCGGCCCCACTCTTCCACGCAACATGACTTGCGACGATATCAGTCCTAATGTCGAAGACGGTATCGTAATTTACCCGGTCACGCCTGGTCCTAGGTCCACCACGTTTTGGGTCCCTGAAGTACTGAAAGACACCCCTGAGAATGATTTGCTGCGAAGGCAGATAGCTCTGCGTGCAAAATCGTTGATTGTCGAAGGATGTTTCGCATATCGCGCCGCTGGCAATAATCACACCAGCCGCTTCAGATTTTTTCTTAGAGATGTTCCCACCAAACCAAGCTGTATCCGCACGTCCGGCAGCGAACTCGAGTGCATCTGGAATTTCAATAGCCTGACAACAGGAAATAACGCCGATTAAAAATGCGATTGCGACCCAAGCCGCGCGCCGCGACACGGCGCGCGCTCCTACACGTCACGCTCCCAAGGCGGTCCAGAACCGGAACATGATGACTTAGGACACTTCAGTTGGGTAGTTAGGACACTAGCGTGCCACATAGGACAGTACCCAACTTTTGATACTGGCCTGTTTCCGAATGGCGTGGTCCCTTTTCATTTTCACTACTGGTCCCTTTTGGAATATCCCAGAGGAAACCAGATGCCCCGTTCAAGGTGATTGCCCATGTTCGGAGCCACATGGTTCTGGTCAATCGCGCGCATATCGGTAATCACTTCGACGGCCACGATCCGCCGGTCAAAAGTCTCAGCGACCAGCGTGCGGGCGTCCGCCTCAGAGTAAGCCGTAACCCCTACGCCAAGGTTGAGCACCGATGGCGTTTGCTGTCCTTCAAAAGCGATCCAGTATCAATTCAACCTCAAGCCTCTCCCTCAGTTGGCGGCCTCTTTCATTCGGCGATCTCATCCTTCGGCATGGGCAATGCCAATGAGAACTGCACCATTTGGTACTGGTCCCTTTCCGAACGGCGTGGTCCCTTTTGGATTTAGCTGGTGGTCCCTTTTGATTTTCTAGCTTCCTCGGCAGGCCACCTTGCCCAAGCGAGCAGCCACAGCGCTACTAAGTTCGCGATCGGCACAAAGAACAATAGGGCCCACCAACGGTTCAGCCCCACCCGTCGCAAAGATGCGCACAAACGGCGGCATGAAGATAGCGGCATAGATCAACAGTCCGACCGCAAACGACGCGATCTCAACGACAGGCGGCCTCTTCATCTTGATAGATCAAATCAAAGATTCCTTCTAGAAGTTGCGGCCAAAGCTTGCGTTGGGCCTTCGGCCACTTCGCTCCGGATTTCGGAAGGCGCTTTAAAAGACCTGCGATAATTGGATCGATACCGTTATCGTCCCCACCGCCTCCGCCGCCTTTGCTGCTGAACAACAGTAAGCGACGGCCCGTCTAGCCGCACTAAAACGAGTGTGTGGTAGTCGCGGTCCGCCCTACGCACGGACACCATTTGATTTTCGTTGATCATTGTAATTTCTAAATCGGTTCGAAATCATCGGTCAGGCATGATCATGCGCGCGACTTATAGCCGTCGCTTACCTGAGCGGGCGACCGCTTCCAGCGCTGCCTGCCGGATTAGCGTCTCAATGCAGAAACTGCTTCTCGATCTGGGTGTGGACGGCGGATAGCCAGTCTTCGGCGTGTTTCGCCTGCTCGCGGCACGCTTCGACCTGAACTTCAAGCTCGGCGACGCGCTGAGCCGCGGCCTGAAGCTGATGTGAAAGCTGCTGCGCCGTATCGATGGCGTGGCGGCTGTTTTGCTCGGCGACCTTGGCGACGTCGTTGAGCAGTTGGAGGATCGTTTGCCCCGTTTGGTCTAGCCGTTGCTCCAACTCGTCCGTGTCGTTGCGCTGTGCCATATGCCCCTCCCCGTCTGCGCCCGACTTTAACACGGCCATGCCGCGGCTCGACAGCCATGTCGCCGCCCTGTGGACATCAAGGAAAAGCCCCGGCCAGCATGGGGCTGACCGGGGCTGCATGATTCACTTCAAAACGTAACCCCGCCCGTGTGGGCGGGGCAACTCACCGGGTATCAACGGCGCCAACGCCCGCTGTTCGATGAAAAACTGTCGCTGCAAACAAGCCGGCCGTTCACCCAGCCACGCGCGTTGATGCAGGCGCGGTAGGGGATCTTGTCTTCCTCGGCCGGCGTAATCAGGCCTGGCACGCTGCCGGTCGCGACATCTTTGGAAGGAGTGCTTGCCGCCGGCGGCTCAGCACCCGCGTTCGCCGGCACTGGTCCGGTCAAAATCAGTGTCAAAGTGGCAACCGCTGCAAACGCGGCGGTGATGGCGAAGCGCATGTCTTCTCTCCTCTCAGGCATTCTTTCCGTCGCGGAGGACGGCGGCCTGCTGCGCGGATGGGCGAACGCCGCCGGATTTCCGGCGGCTCGAGAGCGATGCACTCTCTTTTTCCTGAACCCGATCCTTAAGATTTAACTTTCATTTGAAGGCCGGCCTGTGATCTGAAGCACAATTCCGTCGCATGCACATCTCATCCCTGCGGGTATGCTTCACGGTTAAGGTTTATGCGCAGCGGCGCGCCCCCGGCTGGTCTTTTGGCCTGGGAAACGCCTTCGCCCCCGGGCAGGCGTCGCAACAAACCCAACAACGGCGCCGCGCAATCCGAAACAAACAACTTGCGCACTCCCCGCCTCAAATGGCGGCTCGCGGTGCTGTCCAAGCCCGATGCTCTTTTCCTGATTTTGACCTGCGCACGGCTGAAGCCGCGTTCCGTTTTAGATCCGGGGCCGCACCTGAGTGCTCAGTCCCGTGGCAATCACCCACCGGGAGCGCCCGGAGGAAGACCACCCATGTCGTCGCGATCTTCCCGTGGGACGCTCATGCCCTGACTGAAGGCGAAAACGAGAAAGCCTCCCAACGCGGCGAAAATGGCAAGACCGATCAACCAATGCGGAATGGCCATTTGCATCACTCTCAAGCCACTTCAGTGAGCCGCGGATTGTTGCACGCCGGGCCTTGAGGTTTCGCGACAAGCTCCTCTGCAGTCTTGTCATATTGATGACGCCGGCACTGCTCACAATCGAACGTGGCCGCCCGATCGGCGGCGGTCGTCATCTCAGATCGTGCTATACGGCTGCATTATCGCCCTCCCCGGGGGCGACTTCAGTTGGTTGTTGCCGCCCGCCAAAGGGAATTGGAGAAACGTTCGTGACCTCAAAGCTGATTGCCGCGACTTTCGCTCTCTTCGCCGTCCCGGCCTTAGCCTTGGCGCAGCAGGGTGGTTCGGGTTCGAAAGCGCCGATGCCGACAAAGGCCGACGCGCAGAAAGTCGCCCAAATCATTTCTGGCGACAAGGCGAAATTGCAGGCCTATTGCGAGTCGAAAAAGATCTACGACCAGATGGGTGCCGCCTATAAGAAGAACGACACCAAGACGGCCGACGCGCTCAACAAACAAGCCGACGCACTCTCCGCCAAAATCGGCCCCGAATATACGAAACTGATGGATGGGCTCGAGCAGGTCGATCAGAACTCCAGTGACGGCAAGGCGTTCACGGCGATATTTGCCGGTATCGACAAGCTCTGCGCCGGCCCCGCACCGACAGACGCCGCGCAACCTCCCGCGGCGCAACCGGCTCCGGCACAGGCCGCTCCCGTTCAGCCTCCTGCCGCTCAGGCTCCTCCCACGCAGGCCGCCCCGGTTCAAGCTCCGCGCGCTCCCGCGCAAGCTGGTCCCAATCGGCCGGCGCCCGGCCAAGCGCCGCCCGGCGAAGCCGCGACCGCGAAACCCTGTGCGCAAATCAGGGAAGCCTGTCTGCAGGCGGGCTTCGTTCCCAACGGCGCCGGCATGGGCGTCGGCATCCTCATCGATTGCATCCGGCCGATCATGACCGGTGCACCGCAGCGGCGGCGCGCCGCCAAGCCGTTACCGCAAGTCGACCTGCAACTCGTCGACACCTGCAAAGCGCGCAATCCGAATTTCGGCGCCGGCGGCGGTGGTGGTGCAAACGGGCCGCCCATGGAGGGGCCCGATCAGTGAGGGCTCTCGCCAGCCAGGTTTCCGGCAAGTCGTGAGCGCTTATCGAGGAGTCACCTGGAGTTGGCGGCCTCCTTCATTCCGCCAGGGCGCCAGCGCATTTCCAAAACGTGCATCCCTCCCCATTGTCACTGCCGGGCTTGACCCGGCAATCCATGCGATGTTGAAAAACGCACAATGCGCGCCGCACTTGGGTTCGGCGTCCCGTCCGCATGGATGCGCCGGTCGAGCGAGTTCCGCCACGTCGGGAACGATAGTCCGGTGGGGAGATTGGTGCAGCATCAGCAGCGGCGGCTTTTGGGTACCGGTGGCTGCGAAACAAGGCGCGCTCCCGCCTACAAACCAAGGTAGCCGCTGAACGATACCGGGCAACCACCGCTCGTCCGTGAAGCTATCGCATTGCGCGGGCAGCGAACGTGACATCGGGCGTTTCTGGGGCGCGCTTTGCTTCAAATCGAGAAACGGTCGCTGTGGGTGACGCGTAGGCATAGTACCTGGAGATACACGCCAGCGTGCTCACTCATGCCGCGCATGACGATCCCTTTCGCCGCATGAAAGGGTTGATCTGAACGGCGGCGCCGCGCGTATTAATTCGTTGTGGTGACGCCAGCAGCCTTTGGTAATGGGACCGCCTGCGGGCAGTCCCGCTCGTTAGGTTAAGGGCACTGCGTGTGTGACCGCTGCGTCGAAATCGACAGTCGGACCGAGCGTTATCAGGAACTGGCCAAGTTCGTCAGCGATGCGATAGCGCTTGAAGGCATTGCCCGATTGATTGCCAACCTGGCAGCGGAAAAGCTCGGTTTGCATCCCCAGCCGGAAGAGTAGTCGCGCCGCGCGACAGCGTCGCCAATGGCGAGCCACCGCCGTCATCGCGCCCTGGCGCATCGTGTGTGTCTCGTGATTGCCAGCGAAGGGAGCCGACACCGCTGATAAGCGAAGCCGTTTGCCGAGCTCACGAGCGCCTACGGCTAATGCTTGTAACGATAACCGATGAGCCAGTTCATAAAGGCGTCGAACTTCTCAGGATGCTCGGAAAGATACAGTGCCCCAAGGGCGATGACCAAGATGATCAACACGTCGCGCACGTAGCCCGCGACGACCCAACGACTGGCTGACCAGGGGTCCGGCGTGCGCGCTAATTTCAGGTGCTGGTCGCTTTCCAAATCCGCGGTTCCGTCTTGAGAATGAGAGGAAAACCTCTTTTTGCGTTCCGGCTGCATCCTACAGCGATCCGGGTACGATGCGAACCCTGAGAGAACGCTGAGGACTACGATGATGCTCCAATTCTGCCAGCGCCACCACCGCGAAGAACATGCGACAAAACAACACCGAGCGGCATCAGACGGCATCCGCAAGTCTGGCACTCGTGTGATCGTGGACTTTGGCGCAGCGCCGCTTCAGCATGTCACGAAGCCACAACATCCGTCCGCAGGCATCGGCTTCGGCGTTGTCATAAGGCGGCGGATGCCGTGCCGCGAGACATCCAAATCGCCTCACCGCTCGGTTTGCTGCAGCCCTCGGGACAACGCCTGAAAAAGAGCAAGCCATCGAAGCGCTTGTAAGATATCGACCCGCCGCCGTCGGTCCGGGTCGGCGAAGCAGTCACCTCATCCTCTCGAAATCGATGCGCGCTCCGTGCCGGCCAACACACTGTTCTGAGCCGGACCACGTTAATGTTCTGACGTCGAACGACATGACCTATCTTAAGAAACTCCGCCCCTAAAGTAGATCAAGGTGGCGTGGCGGCAAATCTCTGTAAAACTGCCGCCGCGGAATTCGGCACCCTGCCCTGTTGGGACTTTTTTTGCCAAAAGGCGTTGAAGAAAATCATGAGCCCTGATGAATGCCAAGAGCGCGCCAAGGAAGCGAAGGCGCTAGCCATCGAAACCCAAGACCTTTGGGAGCGCGAGTTGCTGTTCAAGATCGCCGATCAGTGGCAGCTGCTGGGAGCACGCAGGGCGGCCAAGAAACCCCCCGTCGTTCTGAAACTCGTGCCCGGAAAAACCCAGACCGACTAGCGCACCACGCAGACATGCGTTGTTGATACGCCGTTGGCCGTTGCCGGTTGAACATCTTATTCCGCAGCGCATCGCCAAACATCGATATCGAGTGGGCTCTCCCGACTGTTCTCAACAGGAATTTTCCGCAAGCGCGTGAGAGCGATCTCGCGTGCGTAGTTTTGCTGATCAACGGTTGCGCGGATAGTCGAGCGGTTTGTTTAAGATCTCGCCCGGGGATTGCATCGTGAGCGCACAGTCGCCGTGCTATTGCGATGCATTTTAGAAAGATTCGAACCTCGTCCTCTGTCTGGCGGGCTTTCCCGTCACATTCCACCGCATGAAGTCTTCCGATGTCGAGAGCAGCAAAAGGTCTTTTCCGGCAACTCCAAATCCGATG
Source organism: uncultured Alphaproteobacteria bacterium (assembly GCA_963737755.1). GTDB lineage: Bacteria > Pseudomonadota > Alphaproteobacteria > Rhizobiales > Xanthobacteraceae > BOG-931. The sequence goes on from CAVTTZ010000003.1 coordinate 86,291, forward strand.
TGGGCAACGTATAAAGAACGGCGATCACGAATACTCGGGAACGACCCTCGCTCATCGTCCGCAGCAAGAGCCACCGGGCCTCAGCGCGCGCATCTGTCCAGCTCGGGCCGGCGGTTTTATTGGTCGCCGGAATATCCGTCGCGGCTTTCCTGCCGGCAGCCTACGATCGCCGCACGCCTCGTCGCGCGCACCAATTCACAACACCAAGTTGCAATTCGACGGACCGGTCGGCGAGACCGCAACAAGAGAACGGTTGTTGTCCCGGTGCGATGGTCACACAATCGCAGAAAACCTCATGTGCCGAAGTCAATTCTCTGTCGCATCGCTTCGCTACGATGCGTTGCTTCTTTGCTGTCGATGATCGTTTTTGTTGTCGACGCTTAGGTCTTCGCTAATCGCAGGTCGATGCTGACCGGCTGACCATAAGTCTTCGCGGACTACGGGTCTGGCCGACCGCAAGTCTACGCCGACTGTTTGTGGCGAGAGGAGCAGGAGTTGCCGGAATACGTGTTTACCATACGGTCTGGCGAGCGGCTGCATGGGCCGCCGCGGGTGGCGTCGTTCGACGACGACACCGCAGCGATCGGCTATGCCTGCGAGCTGGTGCGCAATCTGAAAAAAAGCAGCGGCTACGACGATCCAAATCTGGTGGTGCGGATCAGAGACGAGTGCCGCGCTGTCGCCTTTTCCATCCCATTCCTGGCGGCGTGCGCTTAGCGTCACCGCATTCGCCACGAACCTGAGACACGCTCACGCGACAGGTTTAGGTTCTGCGCCCCCCTCACCAGCGCGAGGTCCGGTTTTTGGTCACCCACTCGGCGATTTGAACCAGGGGGACGATTTCACTTTCGACGCGCGGATAGCGCGTGGCCCCTCGATCAAACCGCGAGCAAATTTGGTTGAGACATTTGCCCTCCGAAAAAGCCGCCAAAAAGCGGCCAGGAGTCGGAAGGCGAACCGACATCGCTCGGCGCATATGCCACAGCGTTGGCTGGATGGTTGCGGAACAAGATCCGGCCGAGAGCGTTGCGCGCTACACAGTCACGTCAATGCGGTCACCCCAATCGGATGAGCAAACAAGAAGAATACCGGCATACTGCCGCCCAAATCGTCGAACTCGCCCAGAAAGCCACCACCGTTATCGAGAAGCGCCGCCTCCTGCGCCTGGCCGAGATGTGGCTCGATCTCGCGGTGCGCACCGGGCGAAAAGCCACGCAATCGCAGCGGCACATCGCCGACCATCCCTTGGTCCGAAAGGCGCTCGGCAGCGGTCCGGCCGGAGCGTCCTAGACCTGCTCCCCCGCTGGAACGCCGAGCCCATCTGTACCAGCGTGCTTTTGTCCCGTTGGCGCAGCAGCAATTGTGAGTAGAACCTTCGCGGACAAGCCGGTAACCACGCGGCGGATCAGGGAAAAACTGCACGGGCGGCGGCGGAACAACCTGCTCGCCGCGCGATTGACGTGAGCAAAAGACGAAAGGATTGGGGACACAGCCCCATGAGCAAAAACGACGAATACAGGGCGAACGCGGCAGAGTGCGAGCGGATGGCACGGGTCACCCGCAATGAGTTCGAGAAGCGCACCTGGCACGAGATGGCCGAGTCGTGGCTCGCGGCTGATTCAGCCCTCCGCGACGCGGGTATCTGGGTCATTCGATCCGATCAGCCTAGAGCACGGCGCGGCCGCCGGCGTGAGGTCCGAGCGTTAAAGCGCGGGTCGCTGGGATCAAAACCGGCCCATCTGCGTTAACGAGCGGTTACCGCTGACGTGATGCGAATGCTATCCCACCACAATGCTGCCGTTGGTCCAACGCTGCCGCGATTTTCTCCAGCGCTCGCGCGATTTTGGAATCGCAACTGTCACAAATCCGGCGTAGCCTTGACAATCATCGGCGGCGAGAGAGCAGATCAGGCGCCGGCTACTGAGCGATGCTCGCCCTCCCATCTGACCGAGGAGTAGCGGCTATGGTTCTTGCATCGCTCCTGGCAAGTACATCGTTCGATCCTGAAGCGGTCGAAACGCTGAGCGCCGCTTTCGACGATGCCTGGGCGAAATTCAAACAATCCGGCTCGATCCTGGCCCGTCCGGCGTACGAACGCGGCGCGCGCGAGGTATTGGCCAAGTGCATCATCGAGATGGCGCAGCGCGGCGAGCGCGACCGTGCGCACCTGAGCGAGCATGCGTTGAAATTCCTGGCGCAGAACTACAAGCAATAAAACAAACTAAGCCAGCATCACCAGCCAGCGCACCAGTCAAACGTCCTGTCGCTCTTTGAGGCTCTTGCGGTTGACGCGCAGCGCAATGCATGCAAGTCACTTGGGTTTCGTCCGTCAAAAAAGGAAATCTGATGCGCGCGTTCGCTGCTGCCGTTGCGCTTATCGCCGCCCTTTCATTGTCAGGATGTTTTGAGGGAAGCCCGGGCCCACAGGGAGCGGCTGGCCCGCCGGGCCCCGCTGGACCGGCCGGACCGCAAGGCCCCGCCGGGCCGGGCGGCCCGCAAGGCATTCCCGGACCCGCCGGCATTGCCGGTCCCTCAGGCGCGGCCGGCGGCGTCGGCCCTGCTGGACCGGCGGGTCCCGAAGGCCAGGCCGGATCCGCAGCTCCTACCGGGCTCCGCGCCTTGCGCGAGGTCGCGTGCCAGAGCCGCTGTGAGCTGATCTGCATGCCGGACGAAACGCTGGTGTCCGCGACCTGTCCGGGCGGCACGCTGCAGATCGGCAAGATTGGCGAGAGCGATGCGGCGACATGCATGGGCGTGGCCGGCACCGCGCTGGCGCTTTGCATGAGGCACTAAAGCACATCACGATCAGGCTGAATCGCGATGTGCTCTCGATTTACCTGTTGTCGCATGTCCTTTTTCGGAAAACCGGTTTCCACTTTTCCGGGACATGCTCTAGAGGCCAAGCGCATCCGCCGCGCCGCGCGATCAAACCGCGCGCATTATGCCTCGATGACGATTTTCGGCGCCGGCCGGCCCGCGGCCTGCAACTGGTCGCGTACGCCGGCCGCGATGGCGTGAAAGGCTTGCGCGTGCGGGCCATCCGGCGCGCTCGCAACGACCGGCATACCGGCATCCGACTTTTCCCGGATCTCCAGCGCCAGCGGCACTTCGCCGAGGAACGGCACGCCGAGCCGCTCGGCTTCGTGACGCGCGCCGCCATGACCGAAAATGTCGGAGCGGGTGCCGCAATGCGGGCAGATGAAGGTCGACATGTTCTCGACGATGCCGAGAATCGGCACATTGACGCGGCGGAACATGGCGATGCCGCGCCGCGCATCGATCAGCGCCAAATCCTGCGGGGTCGAGACGATGACGGCGCCGCGCAGCGGCACCTGCTGCGCCATGGTGAGTTGCGCGTCGCCGGTGCCGGGCGGCATGTCCACCACCATGACGTCGAGATCGCCCCACTCCACCTCGCGCAGCATTTGCGTCAGCGCCGACATCACCATCGGGCCGCGCCAGATCATCGGGGTTTCTTCCTCGACCAGAAAGCCGATCGACATCACCGGCATGCCGTGACGCAGAATAGGCTTGAGCCGGTTGCCGCCTGCGGTCTGCGGGCGCTCCTTGATGGCGAGAAGTTTCGGCAGCGACGGCCCGTAGATGTCGGCATCGAGCACGCCGACCTTGAGGCCCGAGGTCGCGCAGCGCCAGCGCGAGATTGATCGCCACCGTTGATTTGCCGACGCCGCCCTTGCCGGACGCGACGGCGATAATGGTGCCGACACCCGGAATGCCGGCCGGCCCCGCCGGCTGCTGGCCGTGTGCCGCTGGACCATGTCCGCCGCGGAGCTTGTCCGTGTTGCGTCTGGCCGGATGGGCGCGCGGGCGTCGGCCGTGCCGCGGCGGGCGCCGCTGCCTCGCCGCCGCCGGCGCGCTCGCCCGTGAGCGCGACCATCACCGACGTCACGCCCGGAATGCTGCGCACCGCGCGCTCGGCGCTGGCGCGGACGTGCTCCCAGGTCCGCACTTGCGCGGCTTCGACCGTGATCGAGAAAAACACCTTGCCGTCGCCGGCGACGATCTCGGACAATTTTCCGGTGGCCGGCAGCGGCCGCCCGTCGGGCGCGGCCACAGCGGCAAGCTTTGCCAGAACGTCGTCTTTGAGCGATGCCATGCTGAAGCCTCCGCGGATCTCGATGCCCAGAGCATGATCCCGAAAAGTGGAAACCGGTTTTCGGAAAAGATCATGCTCCGACGTAAAATCTAGATAAGACAGCGATGCGAGCCGCTCAATTGCCGCGCGTCGGCGCGGCGTCTATGTAGCGCGGACAATGAAGCGCGAGCCGGGCCCTCCCCGGCTCGTTGTCCTTCCATACCGCTTCTCGCCCCGCATATCGCTTGCCGGGCTATCAAAACGGAGACGATCAATGGCGAAGGTGGCGTTTGTCGGCTTGGGCGTCATGGGGTACCCGATGGCCGGGCATTTGAAGGCCAAGGGCGGCCACGAAGTCACCGTCTACAATCGCACCGGCGCCAAGGCCGAAAAATGGGTCGCGCAGTTCGGCGGCGCGAGCGCACCGACACCGAAACAGGCGTTCGGGTGGGCGTACTATATCAACAAATGGTGTTTAATGACAGAGTAGAGTATTCTGAAGAAGGTACTAGTGGAATTTTGTGTGGCCGCTACGTGTAAACTTGATTCGAACAGTGAAAGCGGCCCCAGCATCACCCCATGGTGATGGTCATAGGGAACATTTGGGATACAATTTGGGGTTTCGGGTGGGCGTACTATATCAACAAATGGTGTTTAATGACAGAGTAGAGTATTCTGAAGAAGGTACTAGTGGAATTTTGTGTGGCCGCTACGTGTAAACTTGATTCGAACAGTGAAAGCGGCCCCAGCATCACCCCATGGTGATGGTCATAGGGAACATTTGGGATACAATTTGGGGTTTCGGGTGGGCGTACTATATCAACAAATTTTT
>CAVTTZ010000004.1:0-244030 GCA_963737755.1 uncultured Alphaproteobacteria bacterium
GACCCAACGTGACTTTCACGGCACTGGCGAGAATGTCGACGCCGCGCAGCATCTTGTCGCGCGCATCGACGGAGAATTTGACTTCTTTAGCAGCCATTGTGAGTTCTCTCCTGGATTTCGTTTGCTCCGTCATGGCCGGACTTGTTCCGGCCATCCACGTCTTTCATGCAAGGAAGTGCGACGTGGATGCCCGCGACGAGCGCGGGCATGACAACAAATAAATGGATTACGCGGCTTTCTTCTTGGCCACCGGCTCGTCGATGATGCCCATGATGTCGGACTCCTTCATGATCAGGAGATCCTGGCCATCGATCTTGACCTCGGTGCCCGACCATTTGCCGAACAGCACGCGGTCGCCGACTTTCACATCGATCGGAATCAGCTTGCCGGACTCGTCGCGGCCGCCAGGGCCGACGGCGGTGACTTCGCCCTGCGAGGGCTTTTCCTTGGCGGTGTCCGGAATGATGATGCCGCCGGCTGATTTTTCTTCGGCATCGATGCGCTTAACGACGACGCGGTCGTGAAGCGGGCGAAACTTCATGGTGTCCTCCTAGGGTGTTGATCAGAATAGAATTTTGAGGTTGGCGGTCCCCCAAGACCGTAATCGAAGGCCGGTATGTTCGGCTGACCGCTTGGCAGCGATTTGGGGCGCAGATTTAGGCCCGCAAGAGGCGCTGTCTAAATTTTTTAGCACTCATCGACTGGGACTGCTAGCGGTCACCGATAACAATCTCGCCGTGGTTAATGGCGATCGGGTTCCGGGGCTTCGAGCGTCAATCTTTCCGCGCCGTTCGCGGGAAACATTCCCATCAGCGGATCGTTGACCTGCCCGCGGGACGGTTCCCATCGCTGTTAGCAGGCCAAAGGGAATGCTGCTAATGCCCTGAAAATGCACAAGTTATTCAACTTTGAGGCTTGCCAAGGAGGCGCGAGTTCTCGAAACAATCGTTCGCTATAAGAACAATGAGGCAATGAGATGAGCGCACGCGACTTCTCGGCAAACGATTCCGTCTCACAGGGTTTCCGTCGTCAGCTTGAAGGTTATGGGCTGACGACAGCTAATATTCTGTATCGCCGGCCGGACCATCCGTGGCTCCTACAGACTTACGTCTGGCAGGATTACGATCTCTGCCCAAAATTTCCTGAACTGAACAAGTTCCTCAATTTCTGGCTGGAGAAGCTGGAAGGACCACTGCATTCCGTGACCGTGGCGCATGCGCGGCTGATCAAGCCCGCGGAAATCAAAGCCATCGACGGCGAATTCCGGCTGCACTGATGATGTGAGTCGGGCATCGCACCGCTTGCACGGGCGACGCGGCGCCATGATGGATTGTGCGAATGCGGCGATGGCGTGTTTTCGACGCGCTAAAGCCGCGGAAACGCCTCATTCCGCGGCGCGTTCGCTTTGCCCGCCGTTAACCATTTACGGTCCATTTAACGCCGCCTCGACATTTAACTAAAAGCCGCCGCAATCGCAGGCGAGTGTGGGGTGTTCGCGCAACTCTTGTCGGGGGAGCGCCTAAACATACGCTGGTCGGATTTCGTCGTGCCGTGTTGGGGGCACGCCGAAGCGTGTTCGGCTTGCGTCTGAGAGTGGATCGGGGGAATGACGACAGCGAACGAGTATTCGACGCGTGCTGAGTTCCATTCAAAATGCCAAAGAGCCACAGAAGCCACGTCCGCAACGGACGTTGAGCCAATTGGCGCTCGCTGGCATCGTCCTGGCCTCGGCCTGGACGGCGTGGACGCATCTGTCAGGCAGCACCGACGCTACCGCGCTTTTCGCGGAGCGACCGGCGCTCGCAGTCACTAACGCCGTACACCCCTCTGTGGTTGCCACCGCTTATTCAAGACTTTCGATGGCGCTGCAGAACCAGGCGAGGCGGGCGGCGACCGTCTCCACCGACGAAATCGCGCTATTCGATTCGCGCTTCTCGCTTGGTTCCACGCCCGGAACCTTTGCGTTGGCCACAACGGTCGCCAAGGGCGATCGCGAACCGACCGTCACGGCGTCGCTGGCCGATACGGGAATCAACCCGACCGCGCCGATGGACCCTGCCGCCGCGCCTCCGACGATGCGCGAGCGCGTCATCGCCAAGGCAACCGCGGCCACCAAGGTGATCCGCGACAAGATCCGCTCCGCGACGGTGCGTGAGAATGCGAAAGCCTACGTGGCGGCGAACACCGCTCAGTCCGACGACCGCGAGCCCACGATTTTCGAGAAGCTGTTCGGCAAGCCGCGTCCGGTGACGCTCGCTTACGCGTCGCCGGAAGACGGCGTCGCCAGCGACGGCATGACCCCGGGCGGACGCTACGACCACTTCACCGCCGTCTACGATATTACGGCCCACACCGTGTACATGCCCGACGGCACCCAACTGGAGGCGCATTCCGGTCTCGGTCCGCAGCTCGACGATCCGCGTTACGTCCATGAGAGAATGCACGGCCCGACGCCGCCGACCCTCTATGATCTGAAATTGCGCGAAGCGCCGTTCCACGGCGTGCAGGCGATCAGGCTCGTTCCGGTGGAAGAGGGTGGCGCGCTCGGCCGTACCGGCCTGCTCGCGCACACTTACATGCTCGGCCCGAAAGGCGATTCCAACGGCTGCGTTTCGTTTCGCGACTACAACGCGTTCCTGCACGCTTATCTGGGCCAGAAGATCAAGCGGCTCGCCGTCGTCACGCATCTCTGAACTGCGGACGAAATGGATACATGACATCGGCCCTCCTTGAAATCCGAGGGCTGCGAGGCGGACGCGCCTCGTTCTTCCGACCGACGCGCGTCTCCATCATCCATGCGCTGCAGATCTCCGCGATGCACATCCATGGGCCGCGCGCGCAACCTTGGAACCGCTCTTCGGTGCGCTCGCATCAGGCCCGGCTAGAGCATGTCCCGGAAAAGTGGAAACCGGTTTTCCGAAAAAGGACATGCGATAACAGGTGGATCTAGAGCGCATCGCGATTCAGCCTCATCGTGATGCGCTCTAGGGCCACGCAGGGCTTCCTGAAAGGGATTATTAACCGAGAAGTCAGTGCTCAATTCCAACCGAAACGGCCGTGTTCCAAATTGGCACTCCTGCGCCGCTTGTTTCGCTTGGGAATTGGTTCAGCGGGCGTTTCGGGGTGATGTGACAGCGGCAAAAACACGCATCACGGTTCCGCGAAAATCGGCGCACTTGTCATCGAACGACCTTGCTTTGGACTCAAACATGCGTTTGAATTTCACTCGGTCGTTTGAAACGTTCTAACGTTCCGCAAACGGCCGTGAAGTACGGTCACTGTAGAAGATCCCAAGGGCTCGGGGAGAGTTTGGAAGAGCCCGCAAAAATGAAGAGCTGGAAAGGTCGAGGTTCATCATGTTGGCATTACGTGATCTGATGCGGCCAATCGGCGAGCACAATGTGCTGCAGCCGGCGTGCCCAATCTGCTCGCGGCCACTGCGTCTGTCGCGCGTTACGCCACGCGACGGCGATCTTGCTGAATTGCGGACCTACGGATGCACGGGGTGCGGCGTGTGGCTGACGGAAGCTGCGGACGACAAGCACGAGGCGCCGTCAAGCAACGGCCGCCGCAAGGACGACAGAAGCCACTGATCGTCTAAATCACAGTTTCGACCGCGGCTTGTCCCGCCGCGGACAACAGGCCCCAAGCGCTTTCGGCCCCCTCCAAAGCGCTTGGGGCTTTTCTTTTTTCCTGGTGGCCGCGCCCGGCGTTGCGGCGAAACTCGGACAAAAAATCGGGCTCCGAGGCGAGAGCATCGCTTGAAGCCCGAAGACGTCATCGTCGATTACAGGGCAGTCGTGACGGCTTTGACTTCCAGATAGTTGTTGAGCACGAACTCGCCCATCTCGCGTCCCCAACCCGATTCCTTGTAGCCGCCGAACGGCAGCGAAGCGTCGAACACGTTGTGGCAGTTGATCCAGACCGTGCCGGAGCGAATGCGCTTGGCGAGCTTGTTGGCCTTGGAGATGTCGCGGGTCCACACGCTCGCAGCGAGGCCGTAGCTGGTGCTGTTGGCCTGCTTCGCAATAGTTTCGAGATCGGCGTCCGAGATCGGCGCGGCGCAAACCACCGGTCCGAAGATCTCTTCGCGGACCACCTTCATCTCCGGATTGGTCTTGGTGATGAGGGTCGGCTGCACGAAGTAGCCGCCGTTGTCCGAGCCCTTCTTGCCGCCGGTAACGATCTCCGCGCCTTCCTGGATACCGGAATTGATGAAGCCGGTGACGCGCTTGAATTGCTCATCCGACACCAGCGGGCCCATCTGGGTGTCCGGATCGAGGCCGGGGCCGAGCTTGATGTTCTTGGCTTGGTCGGCGACGCCGGCGATGACTTTGTCGAAGATCCGCTCGTGCACCAGGAGGCGCGAGCCGGCGCTGCAGCATTGGCCGTGATTGAAGAAGATGGCACCTGCGGCGCCCGGAATGACGGCGTCGATATCGGCGTCGTCGAGCACCACGACCGGCGATTTGCCGCCGAGCTCGAGCGATACTTTTTTCAGGTTGCCGGCAGCGGCCTGAACGATCAGCTTACCGACTTCCGTCGAGCCCGTGAAGGCGACCTTGTCGACAAGCGGATGGGCCGCGAGCGCTGCGCCCGCGGTCTCGCCGTAGCCGGCCAGCACGTTGACGACGCCGTTGGGGATTCCGGCTTCGGCCATCAATTCGCCGAGCCGCAGGCCGGAGAGGGGCGTTTGCTCGGCGACCTTGAGAATGATCGTGCAGCCGGTCGCCAGCGCCGGTGCGAGCTTCCAGGCCGCCATCAGCAGCGGGAAATTCCACGGAATGATCTGGGCAACAACGCCTACTGGCTCGCGCAGCGTGTAGGACAAATACTCGCCCGGGAACGAGATCGGAATGGTGGTGCCGGTGATCTTGGTCGCCCAGCCGGCCATGTAGCGGAACATATCGATGGTCAGCGGCACGTCCGCGGCCCGCGCAACCGATAGCGGCTTGCCGTTATCGAGCGCCTCAAGGGTGGCGAATTCCTCCGCGTTTTTCTCGATCAGATCCGCAAGTCTCCATAGCGCGCGCCCGCGCTCGCTCGGGCTCATGCGCGGCCAGGGGCCATCATCGAATGCCTTGCGGGCCGCCTTGACGGCCTTCTCGACATCGGCCGCATCGGCTTCCGCGACCTGCACCATCTCCTCGCCGGTCGAGGGGTCGTAGACCGGGAAGGTCTTGCCGGACACGGCATTGACCCAGGCGCCGTCAATCAAAAGCTTGCGCGGCTTTGAGACATAACTTTGGGCGTTGGCATCGATGGAAATTCGCTGAGCGATATTCATGACGTTTCCTCATGGCTTTTGGTTATGAAGGCACCGCTTATGACGGCATTGATCGTGCAGGCACTGCGAGCAGCAGAAAGCTGTGCCGGCACGACCACGGCAGTCGTGCAGCCTCTCTCAGCCGAGGAACTTGAAAAGAATGAGCGATGCCGTACTGCAAACGCTCATTTCAAGCGCGCTCGTCAGCTATTCCGCTCGTTGTATTTCAACATATACAGCGTTCGCCGCCAAGCGGCGTTTTGCCGGTGTATTCAAGGCGTCACCGAGTTGTGATGATCGCCGGTGGGCGGTGGACGGTGGACGAGCGAACGCTCAGTCGTCGCGGTGGCGCACCGCGCCGATCAGCCGAAGGTAAAAGCGTAAGCCTGGACGCCCGGATCGAGGAACTCGATTTCAAACGTGTGGTCGGACACGCCGCCGCTCTCGCGGATGAGCTGATAAAGCCGATGCTCGTTGACGACGCCGTGTCCGTCCGCGTCGGTGTCGGCGCCGTGGTCTGCGCCCGGTGCCGCACCGTCGATGGTCACGCGAAAGCGGATCTGTTTTTCTTCGGTGGTCGGCCCAAGGACGAGATGCAGATCGCGCGCCCGAAATCGATAGGTGATGCGGCCGCCTTCCTTATTGAGCGTGGCTTTCTCTTCGCCGATCGTCCAGTCGCCGCCCAGCGACCATTGGTCGAGCTTCGGCGTCGCCAGCGCATAATCATGACTTTCGTCTTTGACGGCGCCGCCGGGGGACACGAAATTCGCGGCGCGTGAATAGCCGATATAGGTCTCGGGCGATTGCGTCTCGGTCATGCTCGCCGCCGCCTCGGCGCCGGCGGCGTTGACCGAAACGAGGCCGGGCCCGTAGCCCTTGTCGCCGGCCTCCGCGAGCAACGTCTGAATCACTCGCTCGGACTCGTCGTAGTGGCCTTCGCCGAAGTGGTGGTAGCGCATGTGCCCCTGCGCATCGATGAAGTAGTGCGCGGGCCAATATTGATTGTCGAACGCGCGCCATATCGCATAGTCGCTGTCGATCGCCACCGGATAGCCGATTTTCAGATCGGCGACGGCTGCCTTGACGTTGCTGACCTTGCGCTCGAAGGCGAATTCCGGCGTGTGGACGCCGATCACCACCAAGCCGTGATCCTTGTATTTTTCCGCCCAGGCTTTGACGTACGGAATGGCGCGCAGGCAGTTGATGCAGGAATAGGTCCAGAAGTCGATCAGGACCACTTTTCCGCGTAAGCCTTCGGCGGTGAGCGGCGGCGAGTTGAGCCACTCGACCGCGCCCGACAGCGATGGAAAACCGCCCTCGATCGCGAGGTTGGGGGCCTGCGTGCTGTTAGGTTCCTGGGCGGCATCGTTTCCCTGCGCGTTCGGATTGGCCCGCATCATCGTCGCGGGATTTTCGCTCATGACGACGGCGGAGGGATCGCCACCATGAGCATCCTTCGTCGCCGCATGGAAACGATCGAGGAGTTTTTGCTCAAGCGACGTCGTGTTCGACAGCGAGACGTTGGTGAGAAATCCGGTGTCGAGGCCGGACGCAACCGCGGCGACCGCGATCAGCACCGCAACACCCAGGCCGCGCCTGATCCATTCGGCGGTGCCGAGCGACCGCTTCATGGCGGCGAACACGCGGCCGCCGACCAGCAGCACAAGCGCCAGCGAGGTCGCCGCGCCTAACGCATAAGCGAGGAGCAACAGGGACGTGCTGGCGTTGGCGCCCTTCAGCGCGGCTCCGGTCAGGATGAGGCCGAGCACCGGGCCCGCGCACGGCGCCCACAGAAAGCCGGTAGCGACGCCGAGCAGCAACGAGGGCAGGATCGTCGCTTGATGTTCGCCGGCTTCGCGCTCGGCCGAGGCCGAAAGTTTTGCGCCGACGCCGACCAGGGGCCGCATCAACCGATCGGCCAATTCGGGAAACAGCAACGTCACGCCGAAAGCGGCCATCAGCGCCAGCGCGGCGATGCGGCCGTATTGGTTGGCCTCGACCACCCAGCTGCCGGCAACCGCCGCGAAGGTCGCGACCAGGGCGAAGGTCAACGCCATGCCGACCAGCATCGGCAATCCGTTGCGCAGGAACGAACGATCGGCGCGCGCGAACACGAACGGCAGCACCGGAAGAATGCAGGGACTGATGATGGTCAGCACGCCCGCCAGATAAGCCAGAACCAACAACGTCATCGATCCATCTCCGCGGGCCATGCGCGCCGAAAAGTCGCCTGCACCGCATACGAAGGCGCCGTCGCATTGTCACTGGCATTACGCCGCGTCACACAGAGATGTGATGCCTTGTCAGGCGGTTAGATGTCGCGCTATGTTTTAGCGGATATAGCGATCGATTGGCCGTTCTTTTGCCCGTGCGCAGACGCGGACATTGCTCGCGCCGGCGCAGCAATTCGCGCGAACGCAACAATTCATACAGACGCAACAAACATCAGGGAGGCGACGATGGATCCGGAAAAAACCGCATTGGTCCTGATCGAATACCAGAACGATTTCACCAGCGAAGGCGGCACGCTGCACCAGGCGGTCAAGCCGGTCATGGACTGCACCAACATGCTCGCCAACACGGTCGAGACCGTCGCCAAGGCCCGGAAACTGGGCGCGACGATCGTCTATGCGCCGATCACCTTCACCGACGACTATCACGAACTGAGCCCCAAGCCGTACGGCATCCTCAAAGGCGTGGTCGAATTCAAAGTCGTTCCGCAAAGGCTCGTGGGGCGCCGAGATGGTCGACGTGCTCAAGCCGCAGGCGGAAGATATCGTGGTCGAAGGCAAGCGCGGCCTGTGCGGCTTTGCCAGCACCAATCTCGATTTTGTTCTCCGCAATCGCGGCATCACCAACATCGCGCTCGGCGGCTTTCTCACCAATTGCTGCGTCGAGTCGACGATGCGCACCGGATATGAGAAAGGCTACAACGTCGTCACCCTGACCGATTGCACGGCGACGGTGAGCGAAGAGGAGCAGCGGCTCGCGGTGGAGAAGAACTATCCGATGTTCTCACACCCGCTGACCCATACCGAATTCCTCAAGGGGCTTTCCAAGGCGCCGGCGAAATAACGAAATCCAATTCGCCGGCACTCTTTCGGAGACAGGCGCTCCTCGAAGACAGGCGCTCCTCGAAGACAAACAGTTTGGAAGACCGACACTCTTCGAAGATCAGCACCCTTGGAAAAGCCGAACGTGCTTTTATCTTTGTCACGAAGGCGGCCAGCGCAAAGCGCGGGACCGTCTTCGAACTGTATCGATCCGCGAATTCCGCACCCTTGTATCACCCGCTCGCCAGTACTCAGGACAAATTGCAATGAAGTATAAGCCGTTGGGCCGCACCGGCCTGTTTGTTTCCGAAATCTGTCTCGGCACCATGACGTTCGGCGGCCGCGGCGAGTTGTGGCCGATCATCGGTCAGCTCGATCAGGCCGCCGCCAACAATCTGGTGCGGCAGTCCATCGATGCCGGCATCAATTTCTTCGACACCGCCGACGTGTATTCCGAAGGCGAGTCGGAACGGATACTCGGCAAATCCATCAAGGATCTGGGCATCGCCCGCAAGGACGTGATCCTCGCCACCAAGGTGCGGGGCCGCACCGGGCCCGGGCCGAATGCTGTCGGCCTGTCGCGCGGACACATCATGGACGCGGTGAAGGACAGCCTCGCGCGGCTCGGCACCGATTACATCGATCTCTATCAGATTCACGGCGCCGATCTGGTGGTGCCGCTCGACGAGACCCTGCGCGCCCTCGATGACCTCGTGCGCGCCGGGCATGTGCGCTACATCGGCTGCTCGAACCTGATGGCCTGGCAGATCATGAAGGCGCTCGGGCTTTCGGCCGCGAAGGAGTGGGCGCGGTTCGAAACCGTGCAGGCGTATTACTCGATCGCCGGCCGCGATCTCGAGCGCGAGATCGTTCCGCTGATGGCCGAAGAGCAACTCGGCCTGATGGTGTGGAGTCCGCTCGCCGGCGGTTTATTGAGCGGCAAATTCCGCCGCGATACCGCGGGTCCGAACGATGCGCGGCGCACGAAGTTCGATTTTCCGCCGGTCGAGCACGAGCATGCCTACAACATCGTCGATGCCGTGCGCCCGATCGCCGAGCGCCACGGCGTGTCGGTGGCGCGCGTCGCGCTGGCGTGGCTCCTGCACCAAAAGAGCGTCATGAGCGTGATCATCGGCGCCAAGACCGAGGAGCAGCTGGCCGACAACATCGCGGCCGCCGGCCTCGTGCTCAGCGCCGACGATCTTGCCGTCCTGGACAAGGCGAGCGCGCCAAAGCCGGAATATCCCGGCTGGATGGTCGGTTGGCAAAATCGTGGGCGGATACCGCAGCCGGTTTCGAAAGCCGGGTAGGGCGAGCGTTACCGCATGTCCGGAAAAGGGACATGCGGTAACGATATAGACATGCGATAGCCTTTGAACTTCGCGGCCTCTTCGCGAGCCACGGGTGGCATCGCCGGCGCTGTAGGCAATGCCCGCGCAGGCGATTGCGTTTGTTGACGATGAGTGATTCAAGCTTACGTAGTCGGGCGTTTCGGATCGAACAGCATGATCGGACGGATCTCGAGTGGGCGGTGATAGCGTGCTTGCTGCCGAACGAGGTGCGCGAGATGAAGCGGGTGGACGATCGGCGGGTTTTGAACGGGATCTTCTGGCGACTGCGCGCTGCGGCACCGTGGGCGGACATAGCTGGAGCGCTATGGCCCCTATTCGGCGCGCGTGAACCGCTTCAACCGCTTGCGCAAGGTGGGTGTCTACGATCGCATCCGGCAGGCGATGTCAAAGGCTTAGTGGCAGACTGCATATGAACGGCTCAGTCGGCGAGCACGGGTGCATCGGCACGCTGCGAACGGTCAAAAAAAACGACGTGATGCCTTTGACATGGAGCGCTCGCGCGGCGAGGTTGACCACCAAAACCCACGCGCTGATCGATGCTATGCGGCCTGCCTATCCGGCTGAAGATCGACGAGGGCCAAGCCCATGACGGACGCAGCGTCGACGACATGCTGAGATCCCTAGGCCGCGGTGAGATTAAGCTGGCCAGAACGCGCAGATGACTCCGACGCGCTGCGGACTTGGAATTGGCCATACTTGTCGGACGTGACCAAAGACAAACTCATGCCCCCTGGGTGAATTTGCCAGACCCCTCACCACACGGCTCGATAGCAACCGCAAGATAGTCGATAGCTACTTCGGCAAAGTCGCAGCGTCTCCGCGGGATAGCAACGTGTTTCGGCAAATCGTCGCGAACGTACGGACTTCGGAGATCCGTCGACGGGATCGTCGTAGAGTACACAAACAACCTTTGCCATGTCTGTTTCCTCCCTGTTTAAAAGCCCGCCGGCTTTGCCGATCGGGCTTCAGCCTCACGCGCGCATCTGCACCCAAACGGTTTTTTGTTCGGTGTAGTTGTCGAGCGCGGCGCGGCCGAGATCGCGGCCGATGCCGGATTTGCCGCCCATGCCGCCCCACGGCAGCCGCGTGTCGGTCGGGCCGTAGGTGTTGACCCACACCGTGCCGGCGTCGAGGCGCTGCGAAACGCGGTGCCGCGGTTTATGTCGTTGGTCCACACCGCGGCGGCGAGGCTGTAGTCCGTGCCGTTGGCGAGGCTGATGGCTTCTTCCTCGTCGGAGAAGCGCAGCACCGAAACCACCGGGCCCGAAAATCTCCTCCTGCGAGATGGTCATGCCCGGGCGACATCGGCGAACACGGTCGGCTGGACGAAATAACCGGCGTTGCCGGCGCGCTCACCGCCGCAGACGGCTTCCGCGCCTTCGCGGCGACCGCTCTCGATATAGCCGAGCACCCGCTCCATCTGCTTCTGCGAGATGAGCGGCCCCATGGTGGTGCCGTCGGCCGAGCGGATCGCCGAGGCGAAGCTTCTTGGCGCGCTGCGCGAGGCCGTCGACGAACGCGTCGTGGATGGAGTCCTGCACGATGATGCGCGTCGCCGCCGAGCAGACTTGCCCGGCGTTGAAAAACGCGCCCGAGGACGTTTGCCGCACCGCGGCTTCGAGGTCGGCGTCGGCGAACACCACGCTCGGCGATTTGCCGCCAAGCTCCAAGCCGATGCGGGTCACATGCTCGGCCGCGGCGCGCATGATGAATTGGCCGGTCTGCGGCGAGCCGGTGAAGGCGATCTTGTCGATGCCGGGATGCGAGACCAGCGCCGCGCCGGCGGTGGCGCCAAAACCGGCGACGATATTGAACACTCCCGGGGGCAGGCCGGCCTCGAGCGCGGCGCGGCCGAGCCACAGCGCCGACAGCGGCGTCAGCTCGGCCGGCTTCAGCACCACGGTGCAGCCGCAGGCCAGCGCCGGCGCGATCTTCCACACCGCGTTCATCAGCGGGAAATTCCACGGCACGATGGCGGCGACGACGCCGACCGGCACGCGGTTGATGTAGGTCAGCGCATCGCGCCGCGCCGGCACGACCTCGCCCGAGAGCTTGTCGGCCCAGCCGGCGTAATATTCGAGACAGTCGATCGCCGCCGGCACATCCATGCGCCGCGTTGCGGCCAGCGGTTTGCCGCCGTCGATGCTTTCCAGCAGCACCACTTCTTCGGAGCGCTCGCGCAGAATGCCGGCGAGCCGGTTGAGAATGCGTGCGCGCTCGGCGCCGGTCATCGTCGCCCAGGGGCCGCGCCGCAGCGCGTCGCGCGCCGCCGCAACGGCGGCATCGATTTCGGGCGCCTCGGCTTCGGAAACTTCGGCGAGAACCTCTTCGGTCGCCGGGTTGAGCGTGGCAAAGCGCTTGCCGCTCGATGAGTCGCACCACTCGCCGCCGATCAGAAGCCGTAACGGGACATCCGGCAAGGCGGTTGTTTCGACAAGATCGGACATGGAAGCCTCCGCCTATTGGGTTTTCAACCTCACAATGGGGTGGCGGTTAGGTCCGATCAAATTGGAATGTGCCGACGCTTCATCGGAAAACCCGATCAAGCAGAGGGAACGGCCGCGCCCTTGAGCTGATCCGACAGGTCGAACTGCTGCGCCACTTCCACCAGCGCCCGGACCAGCGGCGACAATGGGTCGCGCTCGCTCACCACAAGGCCCGACCGCCTGGTGCGCCTCCGGTGCGACCAGCGGGATGGCGCGCAAGCCCGGAAATGTTGACCCGTCGCGCCCCAAGAGTTCGAGAAAGGTATGCGGGACAATGCTGGACCATTCGCCGGAGCGCACATGGGCAACGAGCGACAACACCGAGTTGGTCTCGATCGCCACCTTGGGCACGCCGGCGCCGCCGGCAACAAAGAGACGATCGATGATGCGCCGGTTCTGCATGTCGCGGGTCAGCAAACAGAGCGGCAACGTGGCGGCTTCGCGCCACGTCACTTCGGGCATGTGGTCATAGGGCGCGCGCGCCGGCGTCAGCAGCATGTAGCGCTCGCGATAGAGCGGGAAGGTGCGCACGTATCGCAGCGGCTCGTTCTCGGTATAGGTCAGGCCGCCGTCGAGGCTGCCGGCTTCCAGGCCGCGTTCGATTTCGCGCGACGTGCACGACAGGATCTGCAACGTCACGAAGCGATGGCGGCGATGAAACAACGAGGTCAGCAGCGGCGTCACCGGTATCGCCGCCGGAATGACACCGACGCGCAGTTCGCCGGCGAGGTTGCCATGAATCTCGCCCAGCTCCTGCCGCAGCGCGTCTTCGTTGGCGAGGATTTCCTGCGCCCAGCTCAGAATGCGCCCGCCCTCGGGCGTCAGTCCGCCGAAGCGCCGGCCGTTGCGATCGATCAGGGGCACGCCGAGTTCGCGCTCGAGCTGGCGGATGGCCTCGGAGAGCGTCGGCTGGGTGACGTTGCAGGAGGCTGCCGCGCGGCCGTAATGGCCCTCCCGCGACAGAGCAACAAAAAAACGCAAATGTCTGATGTTCACAAGTGCCTGATGTTCATCTGCTTGGTATCGAAGCCGCTGCGGCGATCAACTTTTTGCTCAACTGATATATTGGGTGCCGAGCCCCATCTCTTTCAGAAGCTTTGCGGTAGGCGATCGAGGTCCGGTCGGCGGCGATATGGGCTTCCATCTGGATATCCAGCGGCAAGTCCTCGGGCTTTTGCGATTCGACGATGACCCGGTCTTCGTTAAAGATCCTGAAATTGAATTCGTGCACCGCCTCGATGGAGCCGTACTTGTCGAAGTTCCGCGCCAGCGGGCAGAACAGCCGCGTCTTGCGCGCGCTGATCGGGCAGGCCGCATTGAGGATCCAGAGGCGGCCGCCGTCGGGGAAGTGCACGATCAGCCGCGCGGCGAACGGCGGAAACACTTCGAAAACGCGCAGCCAAGGAAAGTCGGCGGGGGCGCGGTGCTGCAATTCGCGCGGATAATTGCTCACCGAGCTGAGATACTCGGCGCGCACCCCGCGCTCGGTGCGCTCGACCTTGTAGCTCGGCACGATCGGGTTTGAGCGATCGCCGAAAGTTTCGACATGCGCCCAGGCGAAATGCGCGACGTCGAGAAAGCCTTCGACCTGGCGGCCCGCCGAGCCGTTGATGTCGATCGTCGGCGCCATGATCGGCTGGAAGTCCGGATCGTCCCAGGCGGCAAAATCCGGCAGGCGTGACGTCGGTGCCGTTCAGCGTGGTCCAGATCAGGCCGAAGCGTTCCACGGTCGGAAACGTGATGATGCGCAGCTTTGGCGGTATCGCCATGTCGGGATGCGCCGGCACGCCGGCGCAGCGCCCGTCCGGGCCATAGCGAAAGCCGTGATACGGACAGACGATGACGTCGCCCTCGACCCAGCCATTGCTGAGCGCGGCGCCACGGTGGAAGCAAAGGTCGCGCGCAACGCGGGCGACCCCGCCGGTTCGATAGACCACGAGATCGATGTCGAGCAGCCGCGCTTTCGCCGGCCGCTCCTTCACCTCATCGGCGCGGGCGACCGGAAACCACGATGTTGAAAGAACGTCCCAGTCGGTCGGATGAAACGAACAATCACGCGGCAGTGCGATACGCTGTTGTGCTTCGATACTGCTGGTCATAGCGCCATAAATTGTCATAGCGCCATGACGACCGACTTCACCTCGGTATAGAGCTCGAGCACGTCGCGGCCCTTTTCGCGTCCCCAGCCGGATTGCCTGAAGCCGCCGAACGGCAATGCCGGATCGATCGAGCCGTGCATGTTGACGCCGACCATGCCGGCTTTGATCTTGCGCACCATCTGATGGGCGATGCTCAGATCGCGCGTCCACACGCTGCCGGCGAGGCCGTACATCGTTTGGTTGGCTTCCTTGGCGATGCGATCGAGATCGTCGTCGTCAAAGCGCATGGCGCAAAGCACCGGCCCGAAAATCTCCTCACGCACCACCGACATGTCCGGCTTGATGTCGGTCAGGATCGTCGGCTCGATGAAATAGCCGTCGTTGCCGATGCGATCGCCGCCGGTCACGATGGTGGCGCCGTCGTTCTCGCCTTGATCGATAAAGCCCGACACGCGCTCGAGCTGTTCTTTCGACACCAGCGGCCCCATCTGCGTGCCTTCGCTCAGGGCGTGGCCGATGCGGATCTTTTTTGCTTCCGCGGCGACATCGGCAATCACCTTGTCGAAGACACGGCGATGGGCGTAGAGGCGCGAGCCGGCGGCGCAGACCTGGCCCGAGTTGGTGAAAATCGCCTTGGCGGCGCCGGGCGCCGCCACGCTCAAATCGGCATCGGGGAAAACGATCACCGGCGATTTGCCGCCGAGTTCGAGCGAGACCTTTTTCAGATTGCCGGTGGCGGCCTGGATGATCAGCCGGCCGACTTCGCCGGAGCCGGTGAACGCGACCTTGTCGATATCCGGATGGGCCGCAATGGCCGCGCCGGCGGTGGGACCAAATCCCGGCACGATATTCACGACACCGTCCGGAATGCCGGCGTCTTGAATGAGGCGGGCGAGATAGAGCGCGGTCAGCGGCGTCTGTTCGGCCGGCTTCAGCACCACCGTGCAGCCGGTCGCCAGCGCCGGCGCGAGCTTCCAGGTCGCCATCATGATCGGCGAATTCCAGGGAATGATCTGGCCGACCACGCCGATCGGCTCACGCACCGTGAAGGCGTGGGTTTTCGGCGCGGTCGACAGCGCGATGGTCTCGCCGGTGATTTTCGTCGCCCAGCCGGCGGTGTAGCGCAGCGTTTCGCAGCCGAGCATCAGATCGCCGTTGCGTACGTTCGGTCGCGGCTTGCCGTTGTTGAGTGATTCCAGTTCGCTCAGCTCGTCGGCATGTTTTTCGATGAGGTCCGCGAGCTTCCACATCATCCGGGCGCGTTCGCTTCCGGTGGTCCGGCTCCACGGGCCCTCGAACGCCGCGCGGGCCGCGACGACGGCCTTGTCCACGTCGGCAGCGTCGCACTCGGCGACTTGAGCGATCACCCGGCCGGTGCCCGGATCGAAGGTGTCGAAGGTCTTGCCCGAAACCGCATCGGTCCATTTCCCGCCGATGAACGCCTGATGCTTGCCGGCAAGGAATTTCGCAGCCGCTTCGCTGATCTGCGGATGGGGAAGGGGCTTGTTCATGGCATTCCTCCAAATTTAGGTGGCAGCCGCGCGGCGCGGCGTTTCAGAACGGATAATGATGCGGCTCGGTCTCGATGGTGATCCAGCGCAGTTCGGTGATCGTTGATCGCGGCGTGTCCAAAGGTGCGGCCGCTCGAAGCGGCTCTGGGCTCGTTATTAATCAGCAGAAGGGCGTCCATTCTCGATCCCCGCAATCATCGTTATATTCTAAGGAATATAACGGACTATGCCGTAAACCCAAGGCGATGCAAAGCCGGCTGACGCAGCGCTCGGAGCGGCGACCTAACCACGCGCGGCCGGGACGAGAGCGCGGATCGTTCTCGCGCCGGGCAAAATCCAAACGCGATGCGCTACACTCTCGGCGAGCCGGGCCCCCCTAGGCCGGCTGTGCAAGTCGCTGCGCCAGGGAGCAGGAACCAGACATGTCGAAACTCGAGGCCAATCTCGCCAAAGCAGACAAGTATCTCGCGCGTTTTCGTGATGCAGGCGTGCCCAATCAGATCGGCGGTGAAGCGGTCCCGGCGCTCGACGGTTCGACGTTCGACAGCATCTCGCCGGTGGATTTGCAGCCGCTGGCCAAGGTTGCGCACGGCAAGGCCGCCGACGTGGATCGCGCCGCCAAGGCCGCCAAGGCGGCCTTTCCCGCATGGGCCGCGCTGTCCGGCGAAAAGCGCAAGCAGCTCCTGCACAAGGTCGCCGATGCGATCGTCGCCCGTGCCGAGGAGATCGCCTTCGTCGAATGCATGGATACCGGCCAGGCGCTGAAGTTCATGGCCAAGGCGGCGTTGCGCGGCGCCGAGAATTTTCGCTTCTTTGCCGACCGTGCCCCCGAGGCGCGCGACGGCGCGGTGTTGCGCACCGAAGGCCAGCTCAACATGACGACGCGCGTGCCGATCGGGCCCGGTCGGCATCATCACGCCCTGGAACACGCCGTTCATGCTCTCGACCTGGAAGATCGCGCCGGCGCTCGCGGCCGGCTGCACGGTCGTGCACAAGCCCGCCGAGTTGTCGCCGCTCACGCGCGCGGCTGTTGGTCGAGATCGCCCACGAAGCCGGCATTCCGCCCGGCGTCTGGAATGTCGTCAACGGTATGGGCGAGGACGCCGGCAAGGCGCTGACCGAGCATCCCGACATCAAGGCGATCGGTTTTGTCGGCGAAAGCCGCACCGGCTCGCTGATCATGCGGCAGGGCGCCGACACGCTCAAACGCGTCCACTTCGAATTGGGCGGCAAGAATCCGGTGATCGTGTTCGCCGATGCCGATCTCGAGCGCGCCGCCGATGCCGCCGTATTCATGATCTACTCGCTCAACGGCGAGCGCTGCACCTCGTCGTCGCGCCTTTTGGTCGAGGCGAGCATCTACGACACGTTCACGGCCGCCGTCGCCGAGAAAGCCAAGCGCATCAAGATCGGCCATCCGCTCGATCCCGACACCGTGATCGGTCCGCTGATCCACCCGGTCCACGAGAAGAAGGTCCTGGAGTATCTGGAGATCGGCAAACGCGAAGGCGCCACGGTGGCGGCCGGCGGCGGCAAGGCGCGAAGGGCCGGGCGGCGGCTGTTATGTGGCGCCGACACTCTTTACCGGAGCGCACAACGCCATGCGGATCGCCCAGGAAGAGATTTTCGGCCCGGTGCTGACCGCAATCCCGTTCCGCGACGAAGCCGAGGCGTTGGCGCTCGCCAACGATGTGCAATACGGCCTGACCGGCTATCTGTGGACCTCCGACGTCACCCGCGCGTTGCGCTTCACCGATCGGCTCGAGGCCGGAATGATCTGGGTCAACTCGGAGAACGTGCGGCATTTGCCGACGCCGTTCGGCGGCGTCAAAGGCTCCGGCATCGGCCGTGACGGCGGCGACTGGTCATTCGACTTCTATATGGAGACCAAGAACGTCGCCTTCGCGACCGGCCAGCACGCCATCCAGAAACTCGGCGGTTAAGGTTCAACTTGCGCCGCGAAGGGCCAGACGCATCCCGACGCAGCGCGGATGCTTTGTTTCGTTGTCGACAAAAAACTTTTTCGGTCCATCGCCGCGCGTGCACCAAAAGTGTCCACGCACACGCGGCGAAGATGTCATGCGCGTGACACGTTGCGTGACTTGAAGAATTTTCACATCAGTTCATGGTGTTAACAACAAACAACGCGCAGACGCCGCGCCCCGAATAAGTCGCTCATGCGTTGACGAATTTCGCTCTGCGCCGAGCCGTCGCCTGAAAACTGTGCGTGACTGGCGTCGTTTCGAGCAGGCAATGATTGTCTGATGAGCACATTAGCCGCGCTTATAAGCTGATTTAAATTTCCAATTTTTCCCGTCCAAAAGCCGATGCTACGCCGTGTGAAATAAGAAAAACGGTCCGCCGGTTATTTTCCAGACAGTGCGCGTAGCAAGACGTTGCGTGCAGGGAGACACCTATGAGCAAAAATCCAGACACCGCAGGTAAGCCGGGGGCGGATGCCGTCGCCAAGAACGTCAAAAAGAGTGGGGGCGCCGGAGCAAAGAAGGGCCCGTCGCGGCGTTCGTTCCTCAAAGCAGGCGGCGCGCTCGTGGGCGGCGCCGCCGGCGCCGGCGCGATCACCGGTTTCCCGACCATTTGGGCGCAGGAGATCAAGGACATCGAGCTGCGCCACGTCGGCGTGTCCTATTCGGTCGTGAAGGCGATCGGCGACCAGGCCGCGAAGGACCTCGGCTTCAAGGTGACGATGCAGAATCTCGACACCTCGGCGTCGATCAACCGCTTCATCACCCAGCCGGACTCGGTCGACATCGCCGACGTCGAAGGCTGGCAGTCGAAGCTCGCCACCAAGCGCGGCGTGCTGCAGGGCATCGAAGTCAAGAAGATCAAGGAATTCGACAACATCCTGCCGATCTTCACCAAGGGCGAGCTCGAAGGTCACAAGATTCCGCGCCAGGGCATTTCGCCCTACGAGGCGATGTACATCGCCAAGCCGACCGATACCGAGCTGCACGAAGGCGTGACCGACTACATGACCTTCCTGCCGCAGGTCTATAACGCCAACTCCATCGGCTACCGGCCCGACCTCGTCGGCCACGAAGTGACCGAGTGGAAAGAACTGATCGACCCGAAATTCAAGGGTAAGGCCGCCATCCTCGACGTGCCGGCAATCGGCATCATGGACGCGGCGTTGTGCTTTGAGAGCGCCGGTCTGATCACCTACGGCAACAAAGGCAATATGACCAAGAAGGAGATCGACTTTACCTGCGACAAGTTGATCGAGCTGAAGAAGTCCGGGCAATTCCGTGCCACCTGGACCACGTTCGACCAGTCGGTGCAGCTCATGGCCGCCGGAGAAGTCGTCATCCAGTCGATGTGGTCGCCGGCCGTCGCTGCCGTGCGGGTGAAGGAAATTCCCTGCATCTACGCGCCGGTCAACATCAAGAACGGCAAGGAAGGCTATCGCGGCTGGTGCAACGGCATGGCGCTGATGAAGCACCTGAGCGGCAAGAAGCTCGATGCCGCCTACGAATATCTCAACTGGTACCTGTCGGGCTGGCAGGGCGCGTTCGTCAGCCGCTACGGCTATTACAGCCCGGTGCCGTCGACCGCCAAGAAACAAATGACCGACACCGAATGGGCCTATTGGTACGAGGGTAAGCCCGCTCCGGGTCCGATCAGCGATCCGTACGGCGTGCCGATGGAAAAAGCCGGCACCGTGCGCGACGGCGGCTCCTTCGTGCAGCGCGTGACCAACATATCCTGCTGGAACACGTTGATGGATGAAGCCGCCTACATGAACAAGCGCTGGAACGACTTCAAGGTCGCCTGACGCGCGCGCGGGCCGGCTTCACCTCCTCGGTCGGCCCGCTTCTTGCAAAGCATGATCCCGAACAGGGGATTGGGGTTTTCGGACACGATCGTGCTCGACGGCAAGATCTAAACCAAGATCTGAACCAAGATCTAAAACACTGATCCCGGAATTGATTTGCGGACGAGGCGAACCTGATGGCCGCTCGCGATAATGCTGCCGGCTGGCTCTATATATCGCCGCTGATGCTGGTGCTGTTGCCGTTTTTCGTGGCGCCGATCCTGGTGATCTTCGCCGCCAGCTTCATGCAGAGCGACGGTTTCGGCGGCATCATCGTCAGCCCGACGCTGCAGAACTACATCGACATTTTCAGCTCCGGCCTCACGCTCAATCTCTATTACGAGACCATCAAGTTCACGCTGCTGACCTGGCTGTTCTCGCTGCTCATCGGTTTCTGGGTGGCGTACTTTCTGGTGTTTCACATCCGCAGCCAGCTGCTCGCCATCGGCCTGTTTCTGCTCTGCACCGTGCCGTTCTGGACCTCGAACATCATCCGCATGATTTCGTGGATCCCGCTGCTCGGCAAAGAGGGCCTGATCAACATGGCGCTGATGAAAGTCGGCGTCGTTCATGAGCCGCTGGAGTTCCTGCTGTTCTCCGGCTTCTCGGTCGTGGTCGCCTACGTGCACCAGCTCACGATCTTCATGATCGTGCCGATCTTCAATTCCATGGGCCGCATCGACAAGCGCGTGGTGGAGGCGGCGCTCGATGCCGGCGCCAGCCGCTTCGACATCATGCGCTACATCATCCTGCCGCTGTCCAAGAACGGCATCGCGCTCGGCACCATCTTCGTCGTCTCCATCGTCATGGGCGACTTCTTCGTCATCAAGGTGATGAGCGGCGGCGGCTCGGCGTCGGTGGTCGGCGCGCTCTACGAAGACGTCGGCGTGCTGCAATATCCGACCGCCGCGGCGAGCGCCGTCGTCCTCACCATCCTGGTCACCCTGATCGTCACCGCCATCCTGCGCACCGTCGATGTGCGCAAGGAGATCACGCCGATGAGCGCGGCGCCGGTGCCGAAGGCGGTTGCCGCGCACGCGATCGCGCCGCGCGCCAGCGGCCGGCCGTGGACCTTCTATGTGCTGCTCACGGTGTTCGTTCTCTACGTGATCGCGCTCTACGGGCCGATGATCTGCATCTACATCCTCTCGTTCCAGGATGTGCGCGGCGGCCTCGTGTTCCCGATGAAGGGCTTTTCGCTGCACTGGTTCGTCGACCTGTTCACGCAGGTGCGCACCGGCGACGTGAAGGGCTCGTTCGACCGCTCGGTCAAGCTCGCGGTCATCGTCACCATCATCACCGTGGTGGTGTCGTTCCTCGCCGGGCTCGCCTTCCGCCGGCGCTTCCGCGGCGACGGCGTCGTGTTTTATCTGATGATCGGCAGCCTGGTGGCGCCGGGCCTGGTGCTGAGCATCGGCATCGGTCTGCTTTTGAACTTCGTTGGCTTTCCGGCGGCCTGGTACACCTCGGCGGTCGGCGCGCAATTGTCGTGGACGTTGCCGTTCGGCGTGCTGGTCATGTTCGCGGTGATGTCGCGTTTCGACCGCGCCTGGGAGGAGGCGGCCTACGATCTCGGCGCCTCGCGCTGGCAGATCATGCGGCTCGTCATCATTCCGATCCTGGCGCCCGGCCTCGTCGCGGTGGCGCTGTTCGGCTTCACGCTGTCCTACGACGAGTTCGCCCGCACCTTGCAGACGGCGGGCTCGCTCAACACGCTGCCGCTCGAAATCTGGAGCATGACGCTCAACGTCACCTCGCCTTCGCTCTATGCGCTCGGCACCGTCACCACGATCGTCTCGTTCGTCATCATCGTCGTCTGCCTCGGCACCATCGGCCACCTGCAGCGGCGGCGCGCGAGCCGCGTCGCGGCTTAGCAGGAGGATTTGCATGGAAGCTGGGGTCCGGCCACATCGAGCTTGCAGGCGTCGTCAAGACCTTCGACGGCTTCGTCAACGCCGTCGACGGCGTCAATCTCAAGATTCCCAACGGCGCGTATTGTTGCCTGCTCGGCCCATCGGGCTGCGGCAAGACCACGATCCTGCGCATGATCGCGGGCCACGACGATCCGACGGAAGGCGAGATCCTGATCGGCGGCGAGAATGTCGTCGGCTTGCCGCCGGTGACACGCCGCACCGCGATGATGTTTCAGTCCTACGCGCTGTTTCCGCATCTGAATGTGCGCGACAATATCGCGTTCGCGCTGCAGGTCCGCGGCCTCGCCAAGGCCGAGCGCCGCAAGGCCGCCGACGCCATGATGGAAAAGGTGCGGCTGACGGAATTCGCCGACCGGCTGCCGGCGCAACTCTCCGGCGGCCAGCAGCAGCGCGTGGCGCTGGCGCGCGCCGCGATCACCGAGCCGCGCGTGCTGCTGCTCGACGAGCCGCTGTCGGCGCTCGACGAATTCTTGCGCATCCAGATGCGGCAGGAATTGCGTCACATGCAGCGCGAGCTCGGCATCACCTTCGTGCACGTCACCCACACCCAGCTCGAGGCCATCGCGCTCGCCGATCTCGTCGTGGTGATGGAGAAGGGCAAGATCCGCCAGGCCGGTCCGGCGCGCGATGTCTATGACAGCCCCAACGACCGCTATGTGGCGGAATTTCTCGGCGGCCAGAACGTGCTTTCAGGCCGCATTCAATCGGTCAACGGCCAGCATGCGGTGATGGCCGCCGCGGCCGGCGGCGGTATTCGCGTGCCGTTGACGCCGGGCGTCGATCTGTCGACCGGAGACGCCATCGCGCTCGCGGTGCGCCGCGACGACATCGATCTGGTTCGGCCCGGCAGCAAGCCGATCGCAAGCGACACCACCGTCGAGGTCGCGAGCCGCGTCAAGGCCATCGAGTATCAGGGCTATTTCGTCAAGGTCATGCTCGATCGCCGGCAGCAGCGAAGACTTTGTCGTCTACGTGCCCGAGCGCAAATTTTTCTCCGACCCATTCGGCATCGGCGATATGGTTCTGGCCACTTGGCCTGTCGACGTTGCCCGCGTGCTCCGCTGACTTCAACGGCTTGTCTTCAACGCTTGTAACAAAGTCCCATCCAAGGAGTGATCCCGTGAGCGACTATCAAATATTTGACCTTGGCGATATCGTCCTGCAATGCGGGGCGACGCTGCGTGATGCGAAGCTGGCTTACAAGACCTACGGCACGCTCAACGCCAAGAAAGACAACGTCATCGTTTATCCGACCTGGTATTCGGCGCAGCATTACGACAACGAATGGATGATCGGGGAGGGCATGGCCCTCGACCCGTCAAAGTATTTCATCATCATTCCGAACATGCTCGGCAACGGCCTGTCGTCGTCGCCGAGCAACACCGGCGAGCCCTACGATCGCGCGCGCTTTCCGCGCGTCACCGTCTACGATCAGGTCGTGCTGCAGCATAGGCTCGTGACCGAGAATGTTCGGCATCGAGAAGATCAAGCTGGTCACCGGCTGGTCGATGGGCGCGGCGCAATCGTTCCAGTGGGGCGCGTCCTATCCCGACATGGTCGAGCGCATTCTGCCGTTCATGGGCGCGGCGCGTTGCTCGCGGCATAACTTCGTCTTCCTCGAAGGCGTCAAGGCGGCGCTGACCGCGGACGGCGTTTACAACAACGGCTGGTACCAGGAGCCGCCGCGCCGCGGCTTGCGCGCGGCCGCCCGCGTCTACGCCGGCTGGGGCTTTTCGCAGACCTTCTACCGCAAGAAGCTTGATCTGGCGCTGCCCGAGCGTCCGTTCGGCGGCAAGCCGGCCGATGTGCCGTGGGGCTACTCGTCACTCGAAGACTTTCTGGTCTATTTCTGGGAAGGCTTCTTTCTCGCCAAGGACGCCAACAATCTGCTGTCGCTGCTGTGGACCTGGCAGTACGCGGACATTTCCGGCGATCCGAAATACGGCGGCGATTTTGAGAAGGCGCTCGCCGGCATCAAGGCCAAGGCGATCGTCATGCCGGCGTCGACGGATCTTTATTTCCCGCCCGAGGACAGCGAGTACGAAGTCAAGCACATGCCGAACGCCGAGCTGCGCGTGTGTCAGAGCGACTGGGGCCATTTCGCCGGCGATCCGCGCGGCACCAGCCCCGACATCGCCTTCGTCGACAAGGCCATCAAGGAATTGCTCGCGAGCTGATACGCGTCACTCAATCATCCAACACACAATTTGCGAGATCGCATCATGCCGAAGACCCTGATCAAGATTGATCTCTCGGACTCGCCCTACAACAATCCGGCCATCCACAATCGCTGGCATCCCGACATCCCGATGATCGCCTGGGTGAAGCCCGGCGACGACTTCGTCGTCGAGACCTACGACTGGACCGGCGGCTTCATCCAGAACAACGATTCCGCCGACGACGTGCGCGACATCGATCTGTCGATCGTGCACTTCCTCTCCGGGCCGATCGGCGTCGAAGGCGCCGAGCCGGGCGATCTTCTGGTCGTCGATCTGCTCGACATCGGCACGCTGCCGGAGAGCCTGTGGGGCTTCAACGGCTTCTTCTCCAAGAAGAACGGCGGCGGCTTTCTGACCGATCACTTCCCGCTGGCGCAGAAATCGATCTGGGACATCTCCGGCCTGTACACGCATTCGCGCCACGTGCCGGGCGTCAAGTTCGCCGGTCTCGTGCATCCGGGCCTGATCGGCTGTCTGCCCGATCCGAAACTGCTCGAGACCTGGAACAAGCGCGAGGTGGATTTCATCGCCACCAATCCGACCCGCGTGCCGCCGCTGGCCAATCCGCCGTTCGCGGCCACCGCGCATGCCGGCAGCGCCAAGGGCGACGTCAAGGACAAGATCGCGGCCGAAGGCGCCCGCACCGTGCCGCCGCGCGAGCACGGCGGCAATTGCGACATCAAAGACCTGTCGCGCGGCTCGAAGATCTACTTCCCGGTCTATGTCAACGGCGGCGGCCTCTCGATGGGCGACCTGCACTTCAGCCAGGGCGACGGCGAGATCACCTTCTGCGGCGCCATCGAGATGGCCGGCTGGGTGCATCTGAAGGTCGAAATGCATCAAGGGCGGCATGGCCAAATACGGCATCAAAAATCCGATCTTCAAGCCGTCGCCGATCACGCCGACCTACAACGACTATCTGATCTTCGAAGGCATTTCGGTCGACGAGTGGGGCAAGCAGCACTATCTCGACGTGCACATCGCTTATCGGCAGGCCTGCCTGAACGCGATCGAGTATTTGACCAAGTTCGGCTACACCAAGGCGCAGGCCTACGCGATCTTGGGCACCGCGCCGGTGCAGGGCCACATCTCCGGCGTGGTCGATATTCCCAACGCTTGCGCGACCTTGTGGCTGCCGACCGAGATCTTCGACTTCGACATCATGCCGAGCGCGGCCGGACCGACCAAGCACATCACCGGCGGCGTCGATATCCCGATGTCGCCTGATAAGTAAGCGAAGCCAACCCAGCGGCACGGCCTGAATTCGGGCCGTGCCTTCGAGGACAAGCCGATGCCGGTTTACGAATATCTCTGCGATCGTTGCGGCCCGTTCACCCAGATGCGGCCGATGGCGGAATACGAAATGCCGTCGGAATGCCCGGACTGTGCGGCGGCAGCGCCGCGGGTCATTCTCACGGCGCCGCGCGCCTCGACGCTCGCCGCGGAAACCCGCCGCGCGCATGCCACCAACGAACGGAGCGCCAACGCGCCGCGCTCGTCGGCATCCATGCGCGGAAAGCACGGGGCAGGGTGTAGCTGCTCGCGGCGGCGGCAGCGCCAAAAAGGGAAAGAACGGCCTGAAAAGCTTCCCGTCAAGCCGCCCCTGGATGATCTCGCACTAAGCTGCGACGAGTTGTTAGATCGATTTCGTCATTGCGAGCGAAGCGAAGCAATCCAGGGCGGCTTGCGCGGGAAGCTGGATTGTTTCGTCGCTATCGCTCCTCGCAATGACGATTCAGAATCGCCTGAGCGTCATCAGGCCCCCGCGGATCAATTCAAGCCACAGGATCGCTTTCGACCCGCGTTTCCGACGCTTTCATGAGATGCAGAGACGGCATCGTCGCGTGCCCGTTGGGGACCGAGCGCCCGATATAAAAGGCCAAATACGCGTGCAAGGCTTCCGCCGCCGGCGAAATCACGCCGGGCGCCTTGCACAACAGCAGGTCGATTTTCGGCAGCGGCGGCAAGTCTTCGTCGGGCGTCAGTTCGCGCATGCCAGGCACCAGCGCACAACGCCCAAGCGCCGTAACCGCCATGCCGCCGAATACCGCCGCCTGCAGACCGCTGACGCTTTCGCTCACGCAGGCGGCCTGCCACTTGCGGCCGGAACGCTCGAGGCGCTCGATCGCATACTCGCGATGAATGTCGCCGGGCGGAAACAGCGCCAGCGGGATCGGATCCTCAAAATGGGCCTTGGTGTGCTCGCCGCCCATCCACACCAGTTGCTCCTGGTGCACCACCACGCCCTGGGTGAAATCGTTCATGCGCGTCACCAGCGCGAGATCGATTTCGCTGCGGCGCAGCCGTTCGATCGTGCTGCCTGACAGACGCGCAGCGCACTTCGATCTGGATACGCGGAAAATGTTTGTCTGAACGCCGACAAGTACCGACGGCAGCATGTAGGCGGCGTACAAATCAGGTATGCCGAGCACCACATAGCCATGAACTTCCGGCGTCGATAGCCGGGCCAGCAATTCGTCGTGCAGCCGCAAGATCGATCGCGCATAGGTCAGCACCACGTCGCCTTCCGGCGTCAGAAACATGCGGCGATTTTCGGTTCTGAACAGCGCCTTGCCGATGATTTGTTCAAGACGCTGAATTTGCAGACTGATGGCCGGCTGCGTGCGGCCGAGGCGGCGCGCCGTCTCGGTGATGCTGCCGGTATCGACCACCGAAATCAGCGACCGCAGCATGCGGATATCGAGACTGAGAAGGTTCATCGCCTGCAACTGCCCCCAAATTGACCGGGCTCGCGTGCATTTGCGCAGACGGCGCCGCTCTCTTCAGTTCAAGCTTCGTGCCAAATGAAATTCAAAACGGCTGTAGCCGTTTGATGCCGGGTTGGCCTGGCGTGAAGGCCACTCGATTTCGCCAGCAGCGTCGGCGGTTGTCCGCCAACACATTCCACTGCACCTGACTGCGCTGGCGTTCCCGGCACCGATGCGCAACCAGCTTCCACGAAGAATGTTGGGGTATGGCCCAACGCCTCCGTTATATTGTGATGAGTATAACCCTTGACACGCGAAAGGGGTCAACTAGCATTTTTGCCACTATCGTGAGCCGGCGTAAGCTGATAACGGCGCGGCCGGCTGTCGAAACATAATCAAAATATCAATCCGGGAGGAATGCGATGTCGGCAGGCACAGCAGGTGGCACATTTGATCCGCAGCAGGCGCTTTCGCAGCACGTGCTCAACAATTTTTATGTCGGCGGCGAATGGGTCAAGCCGCAATCCGATCGTAAGCTTGAGCTTGTTTCTCCATTGACCGAGGAATGTTTCCTCCGCGTGCCGGAAGCCTCGCAAGCCGACGTCGATCGCGCCGTGAAGGCTGCGCGTCAGGCCTTCGATCATGGCCCCTGGCCGCGGATGACGATGGCCGAACGCGCCAAGTATGTCGCCGCGATCGGCGAGGAGATGAAAAAGCGCCTGCCGCTCTTGATCGATGTGTGGACGGCGCAGGTCGGAGCGCCGCAAGGCTTCGCCAATTTCGTCATTCAGTACGGGCCGCAACTGTTCGAGTTTTACGGCCAACTCGGCGCCAAGGGCGAGGCGGTCGAGACCCGCGATGTCATCGGCGGTAAGGCGCAGATCATTCGCGAGCCCGTGGGCGTCGTCGCCATCATCACGCCCTGGAACGCGCCAGTTCCGTTGACCTCCTACGGCGTCGCTGCGGCGCTGCTTGCCGGCTGCACCATCGTGGCCAAGCCGGCGCCGGAGACGCCGCTGGAGGCACAGATCATCGCCGAATGCGCCGAAGCCGCGGGGCTGCCGCCCGGCGTGCTCAATGTCGTGCCGGCCGGACGCGAGGTCGGCGATTATCTGATCAACCGGCCTGAGATCGACAAGGTCAGCTTCACCGGCAGCGTCGCCGGCGGCAAGCGCATCGCCGAAGTCTGCGCCAAGCGTTTGGCGCGCTATACGCTTGAACTCGGGGGCAAGTCGCCGGCCGTGATCATGGATGACGCGGACTTGTCGGCGGCGCTCGGCGCGATCGTGCCGTTCTCGATGCCGATGACCGGGCAAATCTGCTTCTCGCTGACCCGCGTGCTGGTGTCTAAAAAGCGCCACGACGAAGTCGTCGATGCCTACAAGCAGGCGGTCAACAGCGTGGTCGTCGGCGATCCCTGGAGCGCCGAAACCCAGATGGGCCCGCTGTCGATGAAGCGGCAGCTCGATCGCGTCATGGGTTATCTGGACAAAGGCCGGCAGGAGGGCGCGCAGCTCGTCACCGGCGGCGGCCGGCCCAAGGATCTGAACCGCGGCTACTTCGTCGAGCCGACGATTTTCAGCAACGTCACGCCCGACATGACTATCGCCAAGGAAGAGATTTTCGGACCGGTCGTGTCGGTCATGCCGTACGAGAACGAAGAGGATGCGATCCGCATCGCCAACGACAGCAGTTACGGCTTGAGTGGCGCGGTCTTCACCAAGGATGCTGAAAGAGGCTTGGCGCTGGCGAAACGTATCCGCACCGGCAACGTCACCGTCAACGGCCTGAACCTGCAGATCAATGCGCCGTTCGGCGGCTACAAGGAGTCCGGCATCGGCCGCGTCGGCGGTCCCGGAAGGCCTCGAGGGCTATCAGGAAATCAAGACGGTTTACCTGCCGGGCTGATAACGACACACACACGCGCGTCATGGCCGGACTTGTTCCGGCCATCCACGTCTTGTTGGTCGCGGCCAAAGACGTGGATGCCCGCGACAAGCGCGGGCATGACGGCCGTTTTTTGAACTCGTGACGACCTAATCGTCGATCTTCGCGACGCCGGTGCGGCCAGGCAGATGACCGACGACCGCATCAGACAGCTTCGCCTGCCGATAGCGCCGCGGGCTTGTCTGATACGCGGCGCGGAACGCGCGGCTGAGGCTGCTGGCTTCGGCAAAACCCCAGCGGTGGGCGATGAAAGTGATGCTCTGGTGCCGCAGGCTTTGATCGGCGAGATCGCGCCGGCAGCGTTCCAGCCGTTGCGCGCGAATGTAATCGCCGATCGTCCCGCCGGTCGTCCTGCGGAACACCTCATGCAGATGGCCGGGTGAAACGCCCGCCGCGTGGGCGACGCGCTCCACTGATAAGCGTCGCGTCGCGCAGGTGGTCGACGATGTAGAGGCTGGCGCGTGCGAAGTGGCGCGCCGAAGCGCCACGGTCGCGCCGGATCGGGCCGTCATCGAGCCGCGCGCGCATCGCCAGGCCGAGATGATCGATCGCGCGCTCCGCGGCCGCCGGCAACAGATGCGGACTGATGGTGTGCGCCAATCGTTCCAGCATCAGCAAGTTGGTCCGCGCGATCACGGTCAACGGATCGCTGCCGGCGAGCGCCATGCCGGCGACGTCGCGGCGCAACGGAATGATGTCCTTGAACAGCGCGGCCGGTACTTTGAGGATCGATTGGCGGAAGCTCTTTGGGAACAGCACCTCGTACGGCCGCGATGTATCGAGAAAACCGATGTCGCCGGGCGACAGGGCCGAACGCTGGTCGCCTTGTTGAATGCTGCAGGTCCCGTGTTCCTGCAACATCAGAAGCCAAGCCTCCTCGGCCTGCAGGTCGATCAGTTCGCGGGTGCGGTTGACCTGCTGCGGATCGGCGACGACGTGCAGCAGATCGAAGCGGCGGAAATCTTGTAGATGCACCGGCCGGCTGAGAATGCGCCCGTCGTATGAGCGCCGGCGTGCCAGCGGCCGCGCCTCGACGCCGGCAATGGTTTGGCACACCACCTCGCGCCAAAATGCCAGGCGATGATCCGCCGGCACGCTCGCGGTGGTCACCAGCGTCGCGCCGAGGATTTGTTCGGTGGCCCCGGCAACAGGTGCCGGCAGGGCGTTGGGGTTCTGTATCACGCCCACGATCCTGATAAGTGACGACCCCGGGATTTGAAAAAGCTAACACGCGGCCGATGAAGCTGTCGACCGCCGCACCAGGCGCAACCTGACTCTGTGCCAAGTCCAAAGCCGGAGTCCGCGCCAAGACGGCGCTCCCGGACCGTTGTCTAATCACGATGGAGAATTGGCAACGGCCGGGCGGCCCGTGGCGCCGCATAGAAGCTGCTATCCGCACGGAGGAATTCATGAGCGCTGCAGCGTTCCAGATGATCGAGGGCGTGCCGACCTACAATCTTTTCAT
This sequence comes from uncultured Alphaproteobacteria bacterium, assembly GCA_963737755.1. Lineage (GTDB taxonomy): Bacteria > Pseudomonadota > Alphaproteobacteria > Rhizobiales > Xanthobacteraceae > BOG-931. Next base: position 29,870 of record CAVTTZ010000004.1, read on the forward strand.
CGGCGGCGAATGGGTGCCGTCGTCGCGCAACGAGGCGACCGCGAGCCACAATCCGGCGACCGGCGAAATCTTTGCCAAGGTCCATCAGGCCGGCGCGCGCGAGACCGAGCAGGCGATCGCCGCCGCGCACGGCGCCTATAGGGATTGGGCGGACAAAGTCGTTTCCGAGCGCGAGGCGATTTTCTTCCGCGCCGCCGACGTGCTGGCCGCGAAGTCGAAGGAAATCATCGACGTTCTGGTCCAGGAGTCGGGCTCGGTGGCCGGCAAAGCCGGCTTCGAGGTCGGTTATTGTTTCGACCTGTTGCGCACGGCCGCCTCGGAGCTGCGCCGCTCTCCGGGCGAGACCATGGCGACGACCCAGCCGGGCCAGTTCGGCTTCACCATCCGCCAACCGCTCGGCGTGATCGCCGGCATTGCACCGTTCAACGCGCCGTTCCTGTTGGCGATGAAGAAGGTGGTTATGGCGCTTGCCGCCGGCAACGGCTTCGTGCTCAAGCCGTCCGAGCTGACGCCGGTCACCGGGCTCAAGATCGCCGAGGTGTTCGACGAGGCCGGCCTGCCCAAAGGCTTGCTCAGCGTTATTCCGGGACCCGCGGCCGAGATCGGCGCCACCATCTTCGCCGATCCGCGCGTCCGCATGGTGACGTTCACCGGCTCGACCCAGACCGGCAAGCATCTCGCCGTCGAGGCCGCGAAGTCGCTGAAGAAGTTCACTCTGGAAATGGGCGGCAAGAGCCCGCTGGTGGTGCTCGCCGATGCCGACGTCGATTATGCGGTGCGTGCTGCGGCCTTCGGCATCTTCTTCCATCAGGGCCAGGTCTGCATGGCCAACTCGCGCGTGCTGGTCGAGGAGCCCATCTTCGATGCGTTCTGCGAGCGGTTCGTCGCCGTCGCCCAGAGCCTGAAGGTCGGCGATCCGCGCGAGCCCGACACTGTGATCGGCCCGCTGATCCGCAGCACCCAGTGCGCCGTCATCGACGGGCATGTCGAGGACGCCGTCGCCAAAGGCGCGACCGTCCTGTGCGGCGCCAAGCACGAGAAGCAGTATTACTGGCCCACGGTGCTCAAGGGTGTGACGCCGGAGATGCGCGTGTTTCACGAAGAGAGCTTTGGACCGGTCACCTCGATCATCAAGGTCAAGGATTCCAACGAGGCGCTCGAAGTCGCCAACAACACGTCCTACGGTCTCTCGTCCGGCGTGATCACCAACGACATGCAGAAGGCGCTCGACTTCGCGTTCAAGCTCGACGCCGGCATGGTGCACATCAACGATTGCACCGTGTCGGACGAGCCGCATGCGCCGTTCGGCGGCGTCAAGAACAGCGGGTTCGGCCGCGAGGGCGGCCGCTTCTCGATGGAAGAAATGACCGAGCTCAAGTGGGTCACGGTGCAGAGAGGCCAGCGCGCCTTTCCAATCTGACGATCGTTCCAACCAAAAAACAAAAACGCGGCCCCGGGATCAAAATTCCGGGGCCGTTTGTTTTTGCGGTTCGCTCAGTTGGCCGGCAGCGTCACCGGAATTGCCTGCACCGGCGGCCCGGGCTTTTTGCTCAGCTCAGGGTCGAACAGATAGCGCAGCGGATCGTCGAGCACATAAACGACGTTCGCCGACCTGCACCAGCGCAACCGGCCCGTCGAAGCCGTCGCGCACGGTTTCGACCTTCGCGGTGTTTCCCGAGATGGTGATGCGATCGAGCGTTCCGACCTTCTCGCCTTCAACCATCAGCAGGGTATTGGGGCCGAGCCGGCGCAGCCCGTCGGCGTGATAGAGCTTGTGCGAGGTTTCCAGCTTGGTGATGGGGCCGGCGCTGCCGTCCGGTTTGACCTCGATGCGATAGAGACCGTCGCCCTCGAAGAGGTTTGTGTAGAGGTTGCCGTCGTCCAGCATCGCGATACCGTCAAGCTGCGGCCCCTTCACGTCCCAACGCGGATCGGTCGCCCACACTTCGAGTGCGGTCGCGCCCTTTTTAAGCCGGAGAATGCGGCCGGAAAGCGAGTCGGTGACGTAGACAGTGCCGTCGCGCGGCGACGACCATGTCGTTGCACAGCGGCATCTGGCCGGCGATCGTGCCGGCGGGCAGGTCGTAGCTCGCCTTGGGCGCGCCGGTCTTCAGGTCGAAAGTCTTCAACGCTCCGGGCTTTGTCCCTGACGGCACGTTGACGCCGAAGCCCTGACGCATCGACCGAGCAGGCATAGAGCGTATTCGATGGCTCGTCGGCGAGTACGCCCAGCACCGACAGCAAGCCGTTGCTGCCCGGCTTGATCCACTCGCTGGCTTCTTTGGCGTTCGGCGGCGGCGCGGCTGATGCGGCCGCCGGTGAAGCTGCTGAAGATGAGCGTGCCATCGGACGTTGCCGTGATGCTCTCGGCAAAATCGTGCGTCGGCACGACGACGGTTTCAGCCGCCAAGAGTGGTGTCGACAGATACGTCGCCGCTGAAACGGCCAACGCAATTCCGGTAACGCGTATCGCAAAAAATGGGCGCGCATGCGCAGTCGCGGCGCAGGTCATGACGTCCTCCCGGTTTGTCCCGCCCGCTATCTCTTTAGAGTCGAGCGGCTAGCGTGCTTGAATGGCGATAAGATTGAGGCCGCGCAGCGTGGCTGCGCTTCATGCTCAGGCTGCCCAGTGTGCTTCGCCGCACTTCGTATCTCGACGCAGAACTATGCTCTCGACGCAGAACCAGATTCCAGACGCACACTGTGCTTCGCGTTCGCGGCGCAGGGTTTGTTATATCTCAGTGGATATAACGCCTCAAGGTAGCAATGCTGCTCTGTTGCGTCGCTGGCGAAAAAGTGATGCGCCGGCCCGGCACGTTCGCCGTCACCTGCTTGCAATTTTTTTGGACGCCAGCCCGACTGAGAGCTGGCGTCGATCGTTACGGCGCTACGGTTTGTTTATGCCGCGATTTTATCGAGCGAAGCGGAGACATCGCCTGATAGATCGAGCGCGCCCGCGGCGAGATTTTCCCGCAAATGCGCGACCGATGACGTGCCGGGGATCAGCAAAATGTTCGGTGCACGACGCAGCAGCCAGGCGAGCGCCACCTGCATCGGCGTCGCGCCGAAGGCGGTCGGCGACCGCAGACAGCGTCGATGATTGCAAAGGCGTGAAGCCGCCGAGCGGGAAGAACGGCACGTAAGCAATGCCGTCGCGGGCCAGATTGTCGATCAGCGCATCGTCGTGGCGGTGCGCAATGTTGTAAAGGTTCTGCACGCAGACGACCGCCGTGATTTTTTGCGCCTCGGCGATTTGCGTCGGCGTGACATTGCTCAAGCCGACATGCCGGACCAGACCTTGCCGCTGCAGTTCGGCCAGCGCGGTCAGCGGCTCCTCGAGCGAGCCCTCGGCGGGACCGTGCGCGCTGAACATGGCGCGAAGATTGACCACGTCCAGCACATCGAGCCCGAGATTGCGCAGATTGTCATGCACCGCCTGCGTCAGCTCTTCCGCCGAAAACGCCGGCAGCCATGATGCGTCGGCGCCGCGCCGGGCGCCGATCTTGGTGACGATGGTGAGATCGTCGGGGTAGGGGTGCAGGGCCTCGCGGATGATCTGGTTGGTGACATGCGGGCCGTAGAAATCGCTGGTGTCGATGTGATCGACGCCGGATGCGATCGCCTCGCGGAGCACGGCGAGCGCCGCCTTGCGGTCCTTCGGCGGCCCGAACACGCCCGGACCTGCGAGCTGCATGGCGCCGTAGCCAAGCCGTTTCACGGTATGGGTGCCGAGGCGGTAGGTGTCGATTGTGCTCGGTGGTGGTCATAGCGAGTTCATCCCCGTTTCTTGCATCAGGCCTTGCCGCACCGTATCTATGAAGGATCCTTCAGTTTTGAATTCGCTTTCCATGAACGCGGCCGCAACGGCTTTAAAGCCACGAAAATCGCCAGTTCAGGCCCGATCGGCAGCGACGATCGACGCGCTGCACGTCGCGGCAATTCAGGTTTTGACCCGTGAGGGATTGGGCCGCTGCACGACCACCCGCGTCGCCGCGCGCGCCGGCATTTCGGTCGGCAGCCTCTATCAATATTTTCCGAACCGCGACGCGCTGCTGGCCGCCGTTCTTGAACGGCATTTGGACGGTGTCGCCGGCGCGGTCGACGCCGCCTGCCGTGCGCATCAGGGCAAGCCGGTATCGACGATGGCGTCGGGCCTGATCGCGGCCTTTTTGGCCGTGAAGCTGCGCGATCCGAAAGAGTCGAGAGCGCTCTACGCAGTCGCGGGAGAGCGCGGCGGCGCAGCGCTCGCCGCGCGGATTCATGCGCGCATGGTGGCGTCGATCACCGCAATGTTGGCGAGTGCCCCCGACGCTTATTTTGACGACGCCGCGCTGACCGCCGAGATCACGCTGACCGCGATGGTGGGGCCGGTGCGCACCTTCCTGGAAGGGCGTGCTCCGCCGCAATTTGAAACGCGGCTGGAAGAACAGCTCGTGCGGCTTCTGGAAGCCTATCTGTCGACGCATCAGCTTCCGGAGTCGTCGCGCGGCAAGCGCCGCGCGACTTTCTGATCCTGATTTTCAGATCTTGATCGTCAGATCTGGCCGCTCGGCACACGCCACGCCTTATTTGTCCTCGAACGGCGTTTTCACCTCGCCGGTCTTGTATTCGGACGGCTCAAGGATGACGTAGGGCGCGGGACCGCGAAACTGCTCGAGCCCATTGCCGACAATATTGCGGTACTGAACCATGAGCACCCGCGGCTTGCGCCATTCGCCGTTGGGGCCGAAAGCGATGTCGCCGACGATGGTCGGGAAGGTCTCCTTGTGCATCGTCGCCGCCAGGGCGCCTTGATCGAGCGAGCCGGTTTTTTCGACGGCCTGCTCGATGACCTGCATCGCCGCGTAGATGAACGGCGGCACGTAGTAGCCCAGCGGATCGACGCCCTGTCCGGTCGCCTGCGCCTGGTAGGCGGTGATGAACTCATCGATGCCGGGGAACTTGAGCGACGGTGCCGGCACCCACAGTTCATAGCCGAGCAGGTTGTTCATCACCGGGCCGAGCTGGGTCTTGATCGAAGCGAACTGCAGGCCAACCGGGCCGCCGCCGATCAATCGGGTCTTCAGCCCGATCTCGTTGATGCTGCGAACGATGCCGACCGTGTCGGTCGGGTAGGAGGCGAGAAAAACCAGATCCGGTTGGCTCGCCTGCACGGCGCGCACGATCGGGGCGAAGTCGATGGTGCTCGGCGGATAGCTGCGGTCATAGACGATCTGCAGTCCCATCTCCTTGGCGAGCTTGCGCGCCGAGTCGGTGTTGACGCGACCGAATTCCGCATCGGCGCCGACGATGGCGACGGTCTTGGGCGCCGGGTTCAACGTCTTCGCCACGGCGAAAAATTCGTCCGCAATGATCTCGCTCGATTTTGGTCCCATCGGCATGATCTGGAAGTAGCGATCGTAGTTGAAGCGGTCGTTCACGCCGACGCCGAACAATCCCATCATCATGAGATGCTTCTGCATCACCACCGGCATGGCCGGCGCCATCAGGTTGGTGCCGTACGGCGAGACCACGAGGTCGACCTTATCGACCTCGGTGAGCTTGGTATAAATTCCCGGCACGTTGCTGGGGTTGCTCTGGTCGTCGTAGTGGACGAGCTGGATCTGACGGCCGAGCAGGCCGCCTTTGGCGTTCACCTTGTCGGCCCACATCTGGATCGCGAGCAGGGCGGCCTTGCCGTTGGCGGCAAGCCCGCCGCTCAACGCCATGCTGAAGCCGATCTTGATCGGCTCGGCGGCCCGCGCCTGCGGGGCGAATGTCACGCTGGCCAGCGCCAGCGCGGCCAGGATCGGCAGTCCAATGCGCCGCAAGGCGGCGGTTGCCCGGATGCGCCGCAAGGCGCTGGTTGCCAATGTCAGCATGCGAGTCCTCCCTTGTTCGATGTTATTTGCTTTGCTTCAAGCGCAGATCAAACGCCGAGCCGGCGACGGATGACGGCGTCGTAGGCGGTCGGATTGAGAATGTGCGGGTAGTGGCCGCCGGTCGGCAGCGTATTGATCTCCGCGCCGGCGTAGGCCGCACGCACCGCCTCGCGCGCCGGTGGCGGGATGATCGGATCGTCGGCGCATTCGATCACAACGACGCGCTCGCGCGATATCGGCAACGGCGGACACGGCTTGGCGGCGATCACGCCGAGAAAACGGGCGTGCAAGTTCTCGGCGCTCTGCCGTCCGGCCAGCATGTCGCTTTGAATGCGCTTGAGTTCGCTCTCGGGTGCCTGCGCCACGCGATCGCGCCAGACCGCCTGCAGCGCCCCGGCGGGCGTGTCGCGCACGAAGTCGGGCGCGAACAGCGGGTTGACGAACAGCGCTTCCGGGCTGACGAAGATGTTGCCGAGAAACACATGATCGACGCGGGCGGCGTGGCGCAATGCGACGAACTGCGCCCAATAGCCGCCGAACGACGAGCCGAGCACGTTGGCGGTTTTCAGGCCAAGCTGATCCATCAGGCCGGCCAGCCCGTCGGCGAGGCGTACCGGATCGGGATCGGCCGGATAGCTCACCGCGATGACGCGGATCGTCGGCGCCAACGCGGCGATCTGTTTGAAGAACATTTCACAGGTGCCGACCGAGCCCGGCAGCATCAACAGCGCCGGACCCGATCCGCCGGTATCGATATAGGGCCACGCCGCGCCGCCGACTTGAGCGACACGGATGGCGCTATCGAGGTGCCAGGGCGCCGCGGAGGCGGCGCCGGCGTTATCGGCTGACATCGCGGGGGTATGCCAAGTCAGAGAGCCAAGATCAGCGCTTCCAGGCGCCGGCCGCGACCAGCGTGTCCATCGCCTGATCGGTGAACTCCGCGCGGGGACCGTCGCCGCCGATCACGAACATCAGGATCAACTCTTCATTGGGATCGCCCTTGGTGATGTTCTCGAAGCGGCGGGCGACGCCGGGCGGGAACGAGACCACGTCGAACGGGTCGACGTCGACGAACTCGACTTCACCCTTTTCGTTTTCCCAGCTGCAGCGCCATTTCCCGGTCATCGGGATGAAGGTTTCATTGGTGTCGTGGTTGTGCATCATCGGGCCGTTGCCGGGCTTGGCGCGGCAATAACCGAGATTGAAGCCTTCGGAGATCTTGATCGCGGCCATGCGGGCCGCTTCCTCGCCGACCGGGGAGGTGACGGCGCCGCCTTCGCCATTTGGCGGTTGGAACCCGATCACGTTATAAAGCGTGCGGACGCAGCCCGTCATTTTGCTGTCCGGCAGACCGCCGTCGAAACCCTTGAGATCCTTGAACAAAGCAACGCGCTTCATCATCGCGCTGCGCGCCAGGCCGGAACGCGGCAATGTCTCCATGGCTACTCTCCCTTGGTGTTTCCCTCTATGGAATTATTATTGGTCAAATGACCAATAACGTCAAGCAGTCGGCTTGCGGCAAAGGTTGCCGCGGGGCCGCGGCGACGGATGGGGTGCTATGAAAAAGAAGACCATAAAGAAACGGAAGAAGGTGGCGAAAAAGCCGCGCAGCCGGCTGGCGCCGGGCGAGCGCAGCGATCAGATCCTGCGCGGCGCCATCAGTTTCTTTGCCGAGCGCGGGTTCAACGGGCAGACCCGCGAACTGGCGACGCAACTCGGCATTTCCCAAGGATTGCTCTACCGCTATTTCCCGACCAAGGAACTATTGATCGAGCGCATCTACGAGGAGGTCTTCCTCCGCCGCTTCAAGCCCAAATGGGATGCGGATTTGTCCGACCGCCGCGTGCCGATACTGCGGCGGCTGGTGGGCTTTTATCTCGACTACGCGACCATGCTGCACGACTACGAGTGGGGTCGCATTTATCTGTATTCAGGCCTCGGCGGTTCCGGCATCGCGCGGCGATTTGCCGACCACGTCCAGGGCAGCATCTTCACCCGCGTCATCGGCGAGTTGCGTCATGAATGGGGACTGCCGGACTTCGCCAAGAGGCCGATGAGCGAAGAGGAAGCCGAAATGATGTGGAGCCTGCACGGCAGCATCTTTTACATCGGCGTGCGCAAATCGGTTTATCACGTCGACCCGCCACGCGACGTGCCGGCGACGGTGCAGCGGATCGTGGAAAATTTCTACAGCAGCGCTCAGACGCTGATGGTCGGCAAATCTTTGAAAAGCAGCCCATTGACGACCGGTTCTTCGGCCGTCAAGCGGTCGAAGGCCTGATCGCGCGTCGCCGTCTGGCGAAGCTTGCGGTGAACAATGCTCCGCTGAAAAAGGAGAGACCCCACGCGGGGTGTAGCGCAGGGTCTCTCCTGACTCGGTCACTTGCACGGAACCCTATTGGGGGGTGTGCGGGGGACGGGTCCCGTGCTCCCATCAACGAAGCGTTAATGCTCCCGCCGGTCGTTGGTTCGTTTGCGAGAGTTGCTTTTGTCGCAATGCTCGCTTGCGATCTTTTTCAGGAACGAAACCTAGAGCGCCGAAACGCGCTTCGGGGAACATGAAAGACTAAATCCACGACCGTCGCCGGGAAATATCTGTTCCGTCGCTTCCCGTGCAATCACGTGTGATGCGTGCTAGCCGCGCCCGACATACGGCATCTGGTTGGCCATGACGGTCATGAACAGCACGTTGGCCGCAGGCGGCAGGCTCGCCATGTAGGCAACGGCGCGTCCGACATCGTCGACGTTCATGCGCGCTTCCGCCATGACCCGCCCGTCGGCCTGCGGCATGCCGGTTTCCATCTTCTCGGTCAGCGGCGTCGCCGCGTTGCCGATATCGATCTGCCCGCAGCAAATATCGTAGGCGCGGCAATCAAGCGACGTTTGTTTGGTCAAGCCGGTGATCGCATGCTTGGTGGCGGTGTAGGGCGCCGAGCCGGGCCGCGGCGTATGCGCGGAGATCGAGCCGTTGTTGATGATGCGGCCGCCGCGCGGATCCTGCGCCTTCATGATCTTGATCGCTTCCTGGGTGCACAGGAATACGCCGGTGAGATTGGTGGCGACCACCGCCAGCCAGCTTTCCAGCGGAATCTCTTCGATCGACATGCCGCGCGCGGAGACGCCGGCATTGTTGAACAACAAATCGAGCCGGCCGTAAGTCTCTTTCACTTTGGCGAACAAGGCTGCGATTGAGTTCGGCTCGCGCACATCTGTTGCGACCACGAGCGAAGCGCCGTCGAGTTCGCCGGCCACTTCATGCAGCTTGTCGGCGCGCCGGCCGGCCAGCACGATCGTAAAGCCATCGCGCGCCAGCGCCATCGCGGCGGCCCTGCCGACGCCGCTGCCCGCTCCGGTCACCACTGCGATTTTCTGCGCGGCCATCGGCGTTCTCCCTCCGTGTTGTCATTCCGGGGCGCCGCGAAGCGGCGAGCCCGGAATCCATAACCACGGATCGCGGGGTTCCGAAAGGGGGCGAGAGCTTGGTTGGCGAGGACGGCGGTTATGGATTCCGGGCTCGCGACTTTGTCGCGCCCCGAAATGACGCAGCGGTGGCGCATCAACTCGCCAGCGCGATTTCCTGGTCGGGATTGCCGACGCGATAATCGTCGGGCGAGGCGATGCGCGCGCTGATGTCGGCGGGCGGGCCCGGGCGGCCGAAGCGATAGCCTTGCATCGAGTGCACGCCGGCGGCGCGCAGGAACAGATGCTGCTCGGCGTTCTCCACGCCCTCGGCGGTGACCCGCATGCCCAACCCGCGGCCGAGGCTGACCACGGCGTGCACGATCGCGGCGGCGTCGGGCGCCGTCTCGATGCTGCGCACGAAGCTCGAGTCGATCTTGAGCTTGTCGAACGGGAACCGCCGCAAATACAGCAGGCTCGAATAGCCGGTGCCGAAGTCGTCGAGCGCGAAACGCACCCCGATCGCCTTGAGCCGCAGCATCGAGAGTTCCGCCGTCTCCAGGTTGCCGAGCAGCGTGCTCTCGGTCAGCTCGAGTTCGAGCCGGCAGGGATCGAAATCGGTTTCCTTGAGGATGCGCTCGACCACGTCGACGAAGTCCGAGCGGCGGAATTGCAGCGGCGACACGTTCACCGCGACGGTCAGGCCGGGCCACTTGGCGCCCTCCAGACAGGCGCGGCGCAGCATCCATTCGCCGAGCTCGACGATCAGTCCGGAGTTCTCCGCGATCGGAATAAAGACTGATGGCGGGATCACACCCGCTGTCGGGTGGGTCCAGCGCGCCAGCGCCTCGACCGCCACCATGGTGTCGCCGCTGGCATTGACGATCGGCTGATAGGCCGCGAACAGGCCGTCGTTTCTGATCGCGTGCAGCAGATCGCTTTCCAGCAGCTTGCGCTGCGACAGGTCGGCGTCCATCGCCGCATCGTAGATGCAGGCGCGATTGCGGCCTTCGTTCTTGGCGCGATAAAGCGCCATGTCGGCGTAGCGCAGAATATCGCCGGCGTCGCGCGCGCGCCGGTCGATCACCGCGATGCCGATCGAGGCGCCGATATTGATGGCGTGGCCGCTGATCGAGTAGGGCGCGCACACCGCGCCGATGATGCGGCCGGCGATCGCCTGCAGCGAGTAGGAATCGGAGGCGCAGGTGGTCAGGATGGCGAATTCGTCGCCGCCGAGGCGGGCAACGAGGTCGTCGCCGCGCATCACGTGACTGAGCCGCTGGGTGACCGCGAGAATCAGCTCGTCGCCGATATGGTGGCCGAGCGTATCATTGACGTCCTTGAAGTGATCAAGGTCGATGAAGAACACCGCCGCCGAGCGGCCGCCTTTACGCACCTCGCCGATCAGGCGCTCCAGCCGTTCGCCGAAATAAATACGATTGGGCAGGCCGCACACCGGATCGTGCAGGGCGAGATGACGCAGCCGCGTTTCGCCGGCCGCAATGGCCTGGGCGGTACGGCGCGAATGGCGCATGATCAAGGCGCCGAGAAGCGCGAGGCCGGCGATCGCAACTGCGATGAACGGCAGCACGCTGCCGGCGACTTGGCCGCCGGGCTGGCTCGGATTCCAGGCCAGCCGCGTGATAGGCCCGCCGCGCAGGTCTGTGATCGCGGTGACATGGTCGTCGGCCGGATGGTTGACGTTCGTTGCCGGGCGCAGGCCGGACAGTTGCAGACGATCGCCGATCGTTTGCAATAATGCGGCGTCGATGTACTTCACCGACAAAACGAGCGGGGCTGTGGCCGCGCCGGCGGCAAGCTCGCTGTCGGTGCCGATCGCTACCGCCATGGCGATGGCCGGCTTGCCCTTGACCTGTTCGATCCAGCCGGCGGAGCGCCCGGGTTTGCCGGTGTCCTGCGTAGCAACCACCGGCAGCGCGCCTGCGGGGACCGCATCGGTGCGGCCGCGCACAAAATTGCGCAAGGCGACCAATGCGGGCGACAGCGGCATATTCGGCATTTCGCCCTGCGCCCGCGTGCGCGCATAAACCACACGATCGGCGCCGTCGATCACGATGACCAAGTCGTGGTCGAAGAACGTTTCGAGCCAACGCCCGAGATGGTCATTTACCCATTGCGGATCGTAATGCGCGCGGATCGCCTCGGTCGCGCGTTCGGTGGTCGCCACACTTTCGAGCTGGCGCAGCACACGGGCGCCGTGATCGACGATGGCCTGCTGGATGAGTTGCTGCTCGCGCTTGAGCGCCATCTCGTCGGCGCGGCGCGCGGACGTCAAGATCGCGATGACCAAACAAATCACCGCGACGATAACGATGGTGCCAATAGGAATGATCAGCTTCAGCCACGCCAAATCGAAGCGCGACCGCTTACTATCCCCGGCGTTGTCAGTGTCCGCCGAAACGCTCACGCTCCCACCCTTGGGCATTCTGCAGCATGATCAGGAAGAGATTTCCTGAGGGGATCATGCGTCACAAGGTACCTAGCGCGCGACGCCTTATTCAACCTAAGGTATCGCGATCGAGGCGCTTTGACATTAGAACCAAAAAGATTGCTATTCGCTTGCGTCTTATGCCGGCAAAGGGTTACCGCGCGAGCCTGAAATCGCCGCTGCAGTTAATGTGGCGTAAAACGAACTTTTCAATTTGTTTGGAACAATCGTGGAATGCGCCGAAACGGCGCGAAACTATCTCTTGTTGCTGTAAGGCGGCCGCGGAATGGCGATATGGGCTGCGCGCAGGGCCGCCGACCAGCGTTCGCGCAGGTCAGTGAAATAAGGTTCGCCCGGCTCGATCCGATAAATCAGTTCCGCATCGCAGGTGTCGCGCCGCACCACCATGAGGTCGATCGGCATGCCGACGCTGAGATTGGAGCGCATGGTCGAATCGATCGAGACCAGTCCGACCTTGAGCGCGTCGTAGAGATCCATTCCGTAGCTGACGGCGCGGTCGAGCACCGGCTTGCCGTATTTGTGCTCGCCGATCTGCAGATAGGGCGTGTCGGTGGTGCATTCGATGAAATTGCCGGCGGAGTAGATCATGAACAGCCGCATGCGTTCGCCGTTGATCTGTCCGCCGAACAGGAACGAAACATCGAAATTCACGTCGGAGGCTTCCAACGCCTTGCCTTCGGTCGAGTGGATCGTGCGGATCACATGCCCGACGCGCTGCGCCGCCTGGAACATGGACGGCGCGTTCATCAGCGTTTCGTGCTCGCCGGTTTCTGGATTGTCGTAGCCCTCGGTGAGGATGCTGACGACCGACTGGCTGATCGAGAGATTGCCCGCCGAGGCCAGCGCCATGATGCGCTTGCCGGAGTCCTTGAAGATGTGCAGCTTGCGGAAGGTCGCGATGTTGTCGACGCCGGCATTGGTCCGCGTGTCGGCGAACATGACCAGCCCTTCGCGCACCAGAATTCCGCAGCAATAGGTCATTTGGGCAGGCTCCTCGGGGGCAGGCGCGACCTTTATACTTCCGGCTTGACTTGCCGCAATGGCGGGCGCGGGCTTCGTCAGAGGATTATTGATCGACCCTGACGGCGACGGCGGCGCTTTCGTCGCCGACGCCATAGCGGGTGCCGCGGACCGGGGCGGCGCCGAACGCATCGAGCCCGACGGCGACGCGCACATAGGCCTCGGTCGGGCAGACGCAATGGGCGGTATCGAAGCCGACCCAACCGAGCCGCGGCACATAGGCCTCGGCCCAGGAATGTGCGCCGTGGTGCGCACCGCCTGTCTCCGGGCCTTGACCGCCGCACAGATAGCCGGCGACGAAGCGCGCCGGGATCTGCAGGCAGCGGGCGGTGGCGAGAAAGACGTGGGTGAGGTCGCGGACGTCGCCGCGTTTGTGCGTGAAGGTCTCGGCGGCAGTCGCGGTCGGCGGCGCCGAGGCGTCGCCCTCGCACACGATCTGCGCGTGCACGCGGTTGAGCAGGCCGTGCAGTTGCGCCAGCATGTCGTCGCCATCGGCGGCGCGCAAATCGGCGGCAAGGTCGCGCACGGCGTCATCCGGCTCGGTCAAGCGTCGTGCTGCGCAGGAACAGGCTCGGCGGAAACCGCTCGCGCGTGCCGCGCACGACGCCGTCGGTGTTTTGGGTTTCCACTTCGCCTTCGACATTGACGCTGAGTTCTTCGAACGGGCCGTCGGCGGCGAAGACGTGGGTGCGATTGCCAAACGCGTCGTCGTGGGAATTGAGCCGCGCGTCGCCGGACACGTCGATCCGCCAGTTGAGCACATATTGGCCGTCGTGATTGCGCGGCGACAGCCGCAGCACCTGGATGATGCCTGCGGCCGGCGGCTCGTAGCGATGGACGATGCTGTGGGCGATGCGCAGGCGCATGGTCAGGAGCCGGTCAGCGCATGGGCGAGGCGGAGTTGATCATCGGTGGCATGACGATCGGCATCATAGACCACCTGGAGCGCAAGACCACCTCAAGCCTGCATGTCCTTCGCCTTCTGATCGCCGGTCTCCGCTCGCTGAACGGCCGCCCCTACATCAGATATTGCTGCGCGATCGCGGTGCCGAGCTGGTTGTTGTCCTCGACGAAGTCGTCGATGAATTCGTGCAGCCCGGTCTGGAAATATCTGCTCGATGCGGCTGTTTTGCAGGCGTGCGCGCACCGCGCGGGCCTGGCGCTGCGCCTTGCCCTGGCGGCCATAGGCGTGGGCGATGCGGTCGAGATTCTGCACCAGGTTTTCGTAGCAGCTCGCCAGCGAGCGCGGCATCTCGTCCTTGAGCATCAGCAGGTCGGCGACCAGCCACGGCTTGACGTTCTCGCGATAGACCCAGTGATACGCGGTCAGCGCCGACACCGAGCGCAGGATCGCGCTCCACTGGAAATAATCGAGCGGGCCGCCGACCTGTTCGATCGCCGGCAGCAGCAGATGATATTTCACGTCGAGGATGCGCGCGGTGTTGTCGGCGCGCTCGATGAACAGGCCGAGCCGCGAGAACCAGTAGGCGTCGTTGCGCAGCATGGTCCGGTAGGCCGAGCCGTCGAAGCGCAGCGAGGCTTCCTGCACCCAGCGCAGGAAGCGCGAGAATTCCTCGCGCGAGCGCGGGCCGTTGCTCCACTTCTTCAGCTCGAGCCAGGCGCCGTTGATGGTGTCCCACATCTCGATCGTCAGCGCCGTGCGCACCGAGCGCGCGTTCAGCCGTGCGGTCTCGATGCAGTTGCGGATCGAGGAGGGGTTGTCGGGCGAGAAGGCGAGGAATTCGGTGACGGTCTCTTCGTTGGCTTCGTCGTAGGCGGCGAAGAACGCGGCGCCGCAGCCGGCGGTGGCGACCGCCGATTCCCATTCGTTGGTCGAGCCCACATAGGCGAGCGGCAGCGCGGTGAGCCGGTAGGTGGTTTCCAGGATGCGGGCAAGATATTCGGCGCGCTCGACATAGCGGGCGAGCCAGAACAGATTATCGGCCGTGCGCGACAGCATCTATTGCACAATCCGATCAACGTCGACACGGCTCTCTTCTTCCGCTCGTCCCCGCGGCAGAGCGTGGGACGCCGAGCTGCTTTGCGTCCGGCCCTGAGATACCCGCTGGAGTTTAGCCCCGACGATGATCGGGGGCGGGAATGAGCGGACAGTGAATGATCTGCTTCTTCCGCTCGTCCCCGCGCAGGCGGGGACCCAGCTCTTTGCGCTCCGCCCCTGGATTCGCCGCCTTCGCGGGAATGAGCGGACAGTGTGCTGATTTGTCCTCATCCGGCCAGCACCCAGGTGTCCTTGGTGCCGCCGCCCTGGCTGGAATTGACCACCAGCGAGCCTTTCTTCAGCGCCACCCGCGTCAGCCCGCCCGGCACGATGCGCACGCGGTCGCGGCCGGTGAGCACGAACGGCCGCAGATCGACGTGGCGCGGCGCGATGCCTTCCTCGACGCAGGTCGGGCAGGTCGACAGCGCCAGCGTCGGCTGGGCGATGAAATTCTTCGGATCGGCTTTCAGCTTGGCGCGGAACGTGGCGATCGCGAGCTTGTCGGCCTTCGGCCCGATCAGCATGCCGTAGCCGCCGGAGCCGTGCACCTCCTTGATCACCAGCTCTTCGATGTTGTCGAGCACGTAGCTCAAATGCTCGGCCTCGCGGCAGCGCCAGGTCGGCACGTTCTTCAGCAGCGGTTCTTCGCCGAGATAGAATTTCACGATCTCCGGCATGTAGCTGTACACCGCCTTGTCGTCGGCGATGCCGGTGCCGACCGCGTTGGCGAGCGTGACATTGCCGGCCTGGTAGGCCGACATCAGGCCGGGCAGGCCGAGCACGCTGTCGGGCCGGAACACCAGCGGATCGAGGAAGTCGTCGTCGATGCGCCGGTAGATCACGTCGACGCGCTTGAGGCCCTCGGTGGTGCGCATGATAGACGACGTCGTTCTTGATGACGAGGTCGCGGCCCTCGACCAGCTCGACGCCGAGCTTGTCGGCCAGGAACGAGTGCTCGTAATAGGCCGAGTTGATAGACGCCCGGCGTCAGCAGCACGACGGTCGGCTCGGCCGAGGCGGTCGGCGGCGCGATCGATTTCAGCGTTGCCAGCAGTTCGTCGGGATAATTCTCCACCGGCGCGACGCGGTAGCGCGAGAACAATTCCGGAAACAGCCGCAGCATGATCTCGCGGTTTTCCAGCATGTAGGACACGCCGGACGGCGTGCGCGCATTGTCCTCGAGCACGTAGAAATTGTCGGGATCGACGCGCACGACGTCGATGCCGGCGACATGCACATAGATGTCGTGCGGCACCTTCTGGCCGTTCATCTCCGGGCGGAACACCGGGTTCTGAAACACCAGATCCTCGGGCACGATGCCGGCCTTGAGGACTTCGCGGCGGCTGTAAATGTCCTTGATGTAGGCGTTGATCGCCTTGACCCGCTGCTCCAGCCCGCGCTGCAGGAACTGCCACTCGGACGCGCCGATGATGCGCGGAATGACGTCGAACGGGATCAGACGCTCCTGCGCCTCGGCGTCGCCATAGACCGCAAAGGTGATGCCGATGCGGCGGAAAAAGTGCTCGGCCTCGCGGCGGCGATAATCCAGCACGTCCGGCGGAATCTCGGTGAGCCATTGCGACAACTCGGTATAGGCCGGCCGCACCGCGCCTTCGTTGCCACTCATCTCGTCGAACATAACGGCCCCCAGCCCAACCGCGCGCTCTCGAAATACCTGCCAAATCAACGGCGGCAACCGAAGTGTAGCAATCTTTGCGCCAAAAAAGTTTGCGGCCGGTCTGGATGGCTGGAGAGGGTATTTATTCGTCCGACCGGCTGCCCAGCTTTTAGGCGACGTGATGCTTTTTCGGTGAGAGCGTTGTTGAGGCGGGAAGTTGCAACATAGCCTCCGCTGCTCATGGCAACCGGTTGATCAAGGCTAGCAGTGTCAGCCAATGTTCATTTTTTGTTCTATTTATCATAATTGACGGTTATCCAGTCCGGCGTTAACTTTTCCCGCTGGATCGCGAAACAGCCAGGTCGGCCAAGTGCGATGGCGGCTGAAGTCGGGGCAACCCGCAATGCTCGAAAGGGCAGCGCCGAGATCGGGCGCTCTACAAGTGCATCACAGTGGTAACTGGCCTGCGTAGGTCCTGACATAGGGGGTTTTCCCATGATCAGGCTAACTATCGAAGGCGATATCCTGAGTTGGATCACTATTGCGACCGTCCTCAGGATGTTTTTTCTTCAAGGAGGTCGGGGTTGGCGCAAGCCAACCCCTTCTCTTTAGCTTTAAATGGCGACGGCATTTGGTCTGCTAGACGTCTGGCTGCTCGGCATGTTGGAGCATCTTTCAGCCTTCATGCTTGATTGGCGCGATTTCTCAACATTTTTCCAAAACTGAGGACAGTCCGCTCAGGGACGTCAACAGTTCTTTGCCCATGCGCGGTCCCAAAGACGATTTAGCGGGGCCCGCGTGATCCCCTCTAACCTTGTCGCCAGTCGCCGCGACCGTTGTCGCGCATGATTTTCATAGCCTCCTCAAGGGCTTTTTCTTTCGAAAGACCTTGCCTTTCTTGCAGCTTCTTGACGAGCGCATCACGTCGGCGCAGCGCTATAGTCTCTTGGGTGTGCAGGCGTCTGGCAGGACCTCCCTCTTCCGCGGGCGGCCCTCTATCAGTTCTTGAACCTGGCGTTCGCTTCGTAACCATCACGCAATCCTTGGACACGCTCACGTTGTATTCTATACCTTAACCATTTGGGGCGCAGGGTAAACACCTCTGTGGGAGGATAGATCGTGGCACGGTACTCGAGTTCATCGAGGTCGATCGCATTTTCTTATACGAAGAGAACCCGCGACACGAGCCGATAGAATCTGAACCAGAAATCATCGAGTATTTGTGCAAGGACGAGCAAGTTTACAATCTGGCTCGCAGTATTTCGGAGGCCGGCACAAACCCTTTGCAACTGCTCGGTGTTGTACAAATTCCGGGTTCTGGTGCTGCTGCTACCAAGAAATCCTATCAAGCGTGGGAGGGAAATCGGCGGCTTTGCGCCATGAAGCCGTTGAACGATCCCGATCTCGCGCCACCTCATCTGCGCAAGGACTTTGGCCGTCTGGCGAAAGACTCCGAGCAGGTTCCTATAAAAAGGGTCAACTGTGTCGTTTTCGACAGCGAAGACGATCTTCGATTTTGGATGGGCATAATCCACAATGGCGCTCAGGGGGGGTCGGCCAAGTGGATTGGGACGCCCAACAAAAAGCGCGGTTTTTCGGATCGAGCCGAAATCGTGTCGCGCTCGCCGTCCTCGATGCGGCGGAACGAATGAACTTAATCACGAAAGAAGAGCGTGAGGGGAAGCTGACGACGGCGCAAAGGTATCTAAACCGCAGCGTAGTGAGGGAAGCGATCGGAATTGATGCGGCCAATCCGGACGACGTTACGTATAATCGTCCGCTCGAAGATTTTCAAAAGCAATTGAGCATCTTCATCAACGATCTTAGAGATGGTACCCGGGTCACCTCGCGCAACAATCAAAATCAAATCGATACTTACGGCCGCAAGCTTGCTCGCAATGGTGATATAACGGGGGAGCGAATTGAGCCACTTAGTCTGAAGACTGCAACTGCTGCAAAATTGAAGCGACGAAAACAGCCAAAGTAGCCCCGTAAGCAAACGCATCTTGACTATGATAAAGCTTTAGCAACGGCCCTTGAGACAACGCGAAGTAGCAAGCTTGAGAGCCTTTATTATTCGATTTGCGAAGTGAGACTGCAGCATGCGCCATTGCTTACAATCGGTGTCTGGGCATTTGTCGAGTCACTGAGTGCCCTGTCTGGAAAAAATGAGAATACAGATTTTGTGGCGTATTTCAGCGGTCAACGACTTACTGAATTGGGGTTTCCCGGCAGCAAAAAATATGGGCCAATTCGAGAGGCTCTCACGCGCATACAACGCAACGGAAACTCTACCAAGCACCACGAGATTGCTGCGTCGTTCGACGGCGCGCAGCTGGCGAACGACCTTGAAACGATTACGCCGCTGTTGGTCAAAGTTGCCGAGTTAATCGTGCCAAGGAAATAGCTAATCGGCGAACGCGATTTTGCTATTTTTAGCAAAGAAAAATCGAACAAAAAGGAAGCAGACGATGCCGCTTGCAAACTCACCTCTCCGTTATCCTGGAGGGAAATCCTGCATGTTGGGGGCGGTGTCTCGCATTCTTCTAGACAACAAGTTAGAGCGAGGTCACTACGCTGAGCCTTACGCTGGTGGATGTGGTCTTGCCCTCTCATTATTGTTCGGCGGATTTGTAAGCGATATACACGTAAACGACATCGATCCTGCCATTTGGTCTTTCTGGTATTCTGTATTAAACCACACGGATGAGTTTATAAGACTAATTGAAAAAACTCCTGTCAACGTCAAGGAGTGGAAGCGGCAGCGGCAAATTATCCAGTCAGTTGAAACTGGTAGCGATGCAATGACGCTCGGATTTGCTGCGTTCTTTCTAAATAGAACTAATCGATCCGGCATTATTAAACGTGGTGGCGTGATTGGTGGCCTTGAGCAAGATGGGAATTACGAAATTGATTGTCGATTCAATAAAGACGAGCTCACTAGGCGCATACTTCGCATCGCAAAGTATCGATCGCGGATAAATCTTTATCGGAAGGATGCAATAAAATTCATCGATCATGTCCAGAAAAAACTACCGTCACAAACGTTTCTCTATCTCGATCCGCCGTACTTTCACAAAGGATCTCAGCTATATACGAGTTTCTATAAAAATAAAGATCATCAAAAGGTCGCGAATTGAATCTTGAACCTCACGTCACCGTGGATTTTGACGTATGATTCTTGCGAGGAAATCCGCAGTCTCTATTTGGCGCGTCGGCAATTTCAGTTTTCACTGAACTACTCGGTTCACACGAAACGTCTCGGCACAGAACATTAATCGCATCAAAGGGTCTGCGTATCCCTAACGAATTTCGGGTCTCGCAGGTGCATAAGCCTCGCTTTCGTACTGCGGCTTAGCGGGCTTGAATTGTGCGTGGAGAGTTCTCTTTGATCTGGTCTTCTTGCGTAAGCGTTATTTTTTCTCGGATTAGACGCGAGCCGACCGCCGCGATAGGCCGACCAGCCGTAGCCGTCGATCCAGCCGATATCGATGTCGGAAGCTGGCGCAGCCTGCCGAAGTGCAGCGAATCCGGGAGAGCTTCGCCGGGATCCCGGATTTCGCGTTCGCTCATCCGGGCCACCGTACTATGACAGCCACTGGCCAGCGCTTAAATGCTCGTGCGCGATGAGCCAACCCGATTGGTCTTTCACGAACACCCGCGTTCCTCGTCCGCTGCCGCTGACTTTTTCGCCCCGCGCCACACCTGACCAGGCAAAGCTATAAATGACTGCGGCTGAGGTTTCAGATTGCGTGATCCATTTCGTCTGCAGGGTCGCGTAGCTGTACTCTGTGACCAGCTTCCAGTTCGCCTCCATCACCGCGGCGAATGCGTCCTTGCCGAGGATTGCTGTCCCGTTGCTGTAGAACAGCGCGACATCCTCAGTGAGGAAGCTCAGGGCGGCGGCCATGTTTCTGTCGATCAACGCCGCAGTAAAATCCGTCATGCAGGCTTGTGGCGAAAGAGCTGGCATTTGAGAGCTTCCGTTACGTGAAATGGAAATGTAGCCCGGATGAGTGCAACGATATCCGGGGTTAGCCTCATCGCTGCTCCCGGATATCGCGTTCGCTCATCCGGGCTACGTGCGGATCGCAGGCCCAGTTCGCCGTCGGCGATCAGCGCGAGCTGTTCGAGGATCATCCGCGACTGGAAAAGTGTCCGTAGGCGTGTTTGGCGAGGTCTCTTGCGTCCTTGCGCCAGCATTTGAGCGGGTCGGTGCCGTCGTGGTCCAGGCAGATGTTGCAGGAGACGCAATCCAGTAGGCCTTGACGGCCTTTCTTGAGCGCTTGCGGGAAATCGGGTTCGCGAATGAAAGGCCGCGCGGCTGCCAGGAAGTCCACATCGCCGGCTTGAAGGAGTTGCTCCATCCGTCCGGTCGAGCGAATTCCCCCGACAAGAATAACCGGGACATTTGTTGCCGCTTTCACCGCCTTCGCAAACGGAAGGTAATAGGCCTCGTGGTAGGCGCGTTGCCACAAGCGCGGAAACACCCAGTCTTGCCAGGCGCGGGACGCGGTCACCGCAACGTAGGGCCGAATGTTCTCATGATAGGTCGTCATCAGACCATAGGTCGGTTCGACGCCGTTGAGGCCGCGTGCAGCGAGCGCGCGAAGGCGGGTCAGTCCTTCGTCCACCGTCAGTTGGTCGGGGCCTGAGTCCGCAAGACCGTATCGCGCGGTAATCGGCAGACCGGGCCCGACGGCAGCGCGAACCGCGTCATACACCGCGATAAAAAATCTGCTCCTCGCTTCGGCATCGCCGCCCCAATGATCCGAGCGCCGATTACTGAAGGGGGAGTTGAACTGAGAAATCAGATAGCCATTGCCGCCATGAATATGAATGCCGTCGAAGCCGGCGTCGGCCGCGCGCCGGGCCGCGCCGCCGAATGCGGTGATAATTCTTTCGATGTCATCACCCGACATCTCCCGTGGCTGCCGATCAAATATGGCATTCGCAATAATCGACGGGGCGATGGGATCGACGTTCGGCATGACGGACTGGCTGCCGGCGTGTGACAGCTCGCAGAAAATGCGTCCGCCGCTCTCGTGCACCGCAGCGACCAAACGCTTGAGACCAGGGACCAGTGCATCATCGTAGATGCCGATTTGCCGTGGCGAGCACTGTCCTTGCTCTTCCACATAGGCGTGCCCGGTGATGAGGAGCCCGGCGCCGCCGCGTGCAAGCGTCTTGTAGAAATCGATGAGTTGATCAGTGACTTCGCCGCGCTCCGTCGCCATTGTCTCCGACGTGGCGGTGCGGATGAGCCGGTTAGGGACAACAAGATTGCCAATTTTCCCGGGCTTCAGATAGGCCGGGACGCTGGCGTCGATCTCGGATGCGTCTGGTGCCGATTTCGCTGTCATCTTGGCCACCAATACATGGCTCTTGAAGCCGCCCGCGGTGCGGGCGGCGGAACGCGTTCTCACAAATCCTGAAAGCGCTTGCCCTCGGCGACCACCTTCTCCAGCAACGCCGCCGGCTTGAAATCGTCGCCCATGGTGGCCTGGAACTCTTTCATCTTCGCCAGAACTTTGTCGGGGCCGATCAGGTCGGCATAAAACATCGGGCCGCCGCGATAGACCGGCCAGCCGTAGCCGTTGATCCAGACGATATCGATGTCGGAGGCGCGCTGCGCCATGCCTTCCTCGAGGATCTTTGCGCCTTCGTTGATCATCGGATAGATGCAGCGCTCGAGAATTTCCTGATCGGAAATGGTCCGCCGGTTGATGCCCTTCTGGGCGGCGAAATCCAGAATGATCTTTTCCACCACCGGTGACGGCTTGGCGTTGCGCGCCTCGTCATAGTCGTAATAGCCGGCGCCGGTTTTCTGCCCGCGGCGGTCCATCTCGCAGAGGATCTCGCGGATGGTCGAGGATGTGCTGGTCTCCTTCGACCAGCCGATGTCGAGGCCGGCGAGATCGCTCATGGCGAACGGACCCATCGGCAGGCCGAAATCGTAGATCACGCGGTCGACATCCCAGGGCATGGCGCCTTCGAGGATGAGCTTTTGCGCCTCGCGCTGGCGCTGCGCCAGCATGCGGTTGCCGACAAAGCCGTAGCAGACGCCGACCAGAGCCGCGGTCTTGCCGATCTTGCGCGCGAGCTGCATCACGGTCGCGATCACCGGCTTTGCGGTCTTGGCGCCGCGCACCACTTCCAGAAGCTTCATCACGTTGGCGGGCGAGAAGAAGTGCATGCCGACCACGTGATCCGGCCGGCTGGTCGCCGCCGCGATCTCGTCGACATTCAGATACGAGGTGTTGGAGGCGAGGATCGCGCCCGGTTTGGCGATCTGTGTCGAGCTTGCCGAACACCTCTTTCTTGACCGCCATGTTTTCGAACACGGCCTCGATGATCAGGTCGCAATCCGCCAGCGCTCCCAGATCGAGGTTCGAGCCGAGAAGCCCCATGCGGGTTTCCACATCGGCCTGGGTGAGCCGGCCCTTCTTCGCCGTGTTCTCATAATTGCGGCGGATGGTGCCGAGGCCGCGGTCGAGCGCCGCCTGCGCGGTCTCCACGATGGTCACCGGGATGCCGGCATTGAGGAAGTTCATGGCGATGCCGCCGCCCATGGTGCCGGCGCCGATGATGCCGACTTTCTTGATCGGCAAAACCGGCGTGTCGTCCGGCACGTCGGCGACCTTCCACACCTTGCGCTCGGCGAAGAACACATAGCGTTGCGCGCGCGATTGCTCCGACGGCACGAGATCGAGAAACGCCTGGCGCTCGAGCTTCATGCCCTCGTCGAACGGCAGGTCAACCGCGGCCTGCACTGCGCCGATCGCCGACTTCCAGGCTTCAAAGCCGCGGAATTTGCGCGCGTTCTCCTTGCGGATTTTGTCGAAGATTTCCGGCTTGCCGCGCGCCGCGTCGATCATCTCGTTGAGATCGCGGATGCGGCGCAGCGGCATGTTGGTGTCGATCACCTTGCGGGCGAAATCGATCGCGCCTTCGCGCAGCTTGCCTTCCTCGACCAACGGCATCGACCACCTTCCAGTCCAGCGCCTGCTTGGCGCCGAACGGCGAGCCTGACAGAATGAGGTTGAGCGCATTCTCGACGCCGGCGAGCCGCGGCAGCCGCTGGGTGCCGCCGGCGCCGGGCATCAGTCCGAGCTTGATCTCCGGCAGGCCGACTTTGGCCGACGGCACCGCCACGCGGTAATGGCACATCAGCGCCACCTCGAAGCCACCGCCGAGCGCGGTACCGTGCAGGGCGGCGATCACCGGCTTGGGGCTGCCTTCGAGCGCATGCTGGATGTCCGGCAGGGTGGCGCCGGTTTGCGGCTTGCCGAACTCGGCGATATCGGCGCCGGCGATAAAGGTGCGGCCGGCGCAGATCAGGACGATCGCCTTCACGGCCGGGTCGGCGGCAGCCTGCTGGGCGCCATCGCGCAAGCCGTTGCGCACCTCGGCCGACAGCGCATTGACCGGCGGCGAATTGATCGTCAGCACGGCGATATCGCCTTCGCGGGTGAGGTCGGTCACGGAATTGATGGCGGTCATCGTGCGGCTCCTTCAACTTGCCGGCTGGTCTTAGAGCGTGATCCCGAAAAGTGGTAGCCGGTTTTCGGAAAAGATCGCGCGCCCAAGTGTGATACCTAGACCATGATCCGGTTTTATGAGGTCGGATCATGGTCTAGGCTGAAACAAGCCGGCGCGCAAAAAGGCGTCATAGACAGGGGGAGGGGATGTGTCGCTGTTCGACCTGAACGGGAAAGTGGCGCTGGTCACCGGTTCCTCGCGCGGGATCGGGCGGGCGATCGTCGAGCGGATGGCCGAGCAGGGGGCGCAGGTCGTCGTTTCGTCCCGCAATATCGACTCGTGCCGCGAAGTCGCCGACGCCATCAACGCGAAATACGGCGAAGGCCGCGCCATTGCGGTTGCCGCCAATATCTCGTCCAAGGAGCAACTCGGCCGCCTGGTCGACGAGACCATCCGGGCGTTCGGGCAGATCCATGTGCTGGTCTGCAATGCGGCCTCGAATCCGCATTACGGGCCGATGCACACCATCAGCGACGAGCAGTTGCGCAAGGTGCTCGACAACAACATCGTCTCCAACCACTGGCTGATCACCATGGTGGCGCCGCAGATGATCGCCCGCCGCGACGGCTCGATCATCATCGTGTCGTCGATCGGCGGATTGCGCGGCAGCCCGGTGATCGGGACCTATTGCATCTCCAAGGCCGCGGACCTGCAGCTCGCGCGCAATCTTGCGGTCGAGCTCGGCCCGCACAATGTGCGCATCAACTGCATCGCGCCGGGCCTCATTCGCACCGACTTCGCCCGCGCGCTGTGGGAGGACGCCGAGAATTTGAAAGAGCGCAACGCCCGCACGCCGCTCGGCCGCATCGGCGAGCCCGACGAAATCGCCGGCGCCGCAGTGCTGCTGGCCGCGCAGGCCGGCAGCTACATGACCGGCCAGACCATTGTGATCGACGGCGGCGTTACCATTTCGTAAGCGCCGCCCGGCGGCAAACAAAGACGCCAGAGCGAGACCATGATTGATCCCATGATCGCGTCATTGCGAGGAGCGACAGCGGCGAAGCACCTTAAATCCGCCCCCGCGCAAAGTGCGGGGGAGGGGGACCACGCGCAGCGTGGTGGAGGGGGCAGGCTTGCTCCGAGCGTATTGATACTTCCCCGGCACGCGCAAGAGCAGAGCGAACGTAAGAAGACGCGCATGACCAAAAAATTCCCCGCCATCTCGCTCGACCGAAGCCCACGCGCTGCTGACGCGCGCAGGCTCGCCGTTCGAGATCGAAGAGCGCGACATCCGCGGCATCCGCACCCGCGTCTGGAAAAACGCCCCGCCGACCATGCGCGACGTCTTCCAGCTCGCGCGCGCACACGGCGAGAAAACCTTCGTGGTCTATAACGACGAGCGCGTGAGCTACGAGGATTTTGCCCGCGCCGCGCTCGCCATCGCCGAAGCCTTGCAGCGCGCCGGCGTGCAGAAGGGCGACCGCGTCGCCATCGCGATGCGCAATCTGCCGGAATGGCCGGCGGCGTTCTTTGGTACGCTGTTGGCCGGCGGCATTGCGGTTTTGCTCAATGCCTGGTGGACCGGTCCGGAGCTGCAATACGGCCTTCAGGATTCCGGCGCCAAGGTCGCGATCGTCGATCACGAACGGCTCGCGCGGCTGCTCGATCAGCTCGATGCCTGCCCGGCGCTGGAGCGCGTCTTCGTCAGCCGCGAGACCGCGGACATCGCGCATCCAATAATCACCAAGCTCGAAACTATCACCGGCGCGCCACCGGATTGGCATCGTGCTGCCGGATCGTGCGTTGCCCGATGTGCCGCTCGATCCCGAGGACGACGCCACGATCCTCTACACCTCGGGCACCACCGGCAAGCCGAAAGGCGCGGTCGGTACCCATCGCAACTCCACGACCGGCACGTTCATGCGCGCGTTCGGCCAGGCCCGCGCCTATCTGCGGCGCGGCGAGCCGGTGCCGCTGCCCGATCCGAACGCGCCGCAGAAATGCTCGCTGCTGGTGGTGCCGTTGTTTCACACCACCGGCTGTCATGCCGCGATGATCCCGTCGATGTTCGCCGGCGCAAAACTCGTGTTCATGCACAAATGGGATCCCGAACAGGCGATGCAGCTGATCGCGCGCGAGCGCATCAATGGCGCCGGCGGCGTGCCGACCATCGCCTGGCAATTGCTCGAGCATCCGGCGTTCGGGCAATACGATCTTTCGTCGCTGGAAAGCGTTTCCTACGGCGGCGCGCCCGCGGCCGCCGAGCTTGTCACGCGCCTGAAAGAGAAGCTGCCGAACATCGTGCCTGGCACCGGCTGGGGCATGACCGAAGTCTCCGGCGGTTTTACCGGACATCAGGGCGAAGATTATCTGCTCCGCCCCGCAAGCTGCGGGCCGGCCTATCCGATCGGCGATATGAAGATCGTTGACGCGAACGGCAACACCATGCCGTCCGGCGGCGTCGGCGAGCTTTGGGTCAAGGGCCCCAGCATCGTGCGCGGCTACTGGCAAAAGCCGCAGGCCACGGCGGAGACGTTCGTCGACGGCTGGCTGCGCACCGGCGACATTGCCCGCCTCGACGACGAGGGTTTTTGCACCATCCTCGACCGCGCCAAGGACATGCTGATCCGCGGCGGCGAGAACATTTACTGCGTCGAAGTCGAAAACGCGCTGCACGAGCATCCCGCCGTGATCGATGCCGGCGTGGTGGGCATTGCGCATCAAACGCTCGGCGAAGAGCCGGCGGCGGTGCTCGTGCTCCGGGAGGGCGCCAGCGTCTCCGAAGCCGAACTGTGCGCTTTCCTCGCCGAGCGGCTCGCCGCTTTCAAGGTGCCCGTGAAGATCGTGTTCGTGCCGGACGCGCTGCCGCGCAATCCGACCGGCAAGCTGATGAAGGGCGAGCTGAAAAAGCTGTTTGCCGGACAGCCGGGGTGAGGCAGTGCTCCCCGTGCGAAGGATCGCGCTTTGAAAGCCGACGTTACCGGCGGAATGACGTACCGCACGCTGCAGCGCCGCATGCGGCGTCTTGCACCGGCACAGATCGGA
Source organism: uncultured Alphaproteobacteria bacterium (assembly GCA_963737755.1). Classification (GTDB taxonomy): domain Bacteria; phylum Pseudomonadota; class Alphaproteobacteria; order Rhizobiales; family Xanthobacteraceae; genus BOG-931. Next base: position 56,764 of record CAVTTZ010000004.1, read on the forward strand.
CAAGGCGCGGCGTCGATCTGAATACGGTTGCTGCGGGCGTTGCAAAAGAAAAACAACGCCCGCGGGTTCGCAGCCTCGAAAATCTCGGAAACCCATTCGATTGGATTGAGCTGGGCTCCGGGCTTTCTTGTTGTCCGTGCTCACGCGCCTTGTGCGTCCGCGATCCCAGGTGCTAGCCGTAGGCGACACCGGGATTGCTTTGTCCGACTTCAATAATGTAGCCGTCCGGATCGCGGATGTAGCAGCGCGTCTCACCGTACTTGGGCTTCGGCTCGGTGATGAACTCGGCGCCCCGGCTGCGCCAAAGTTTGTAACAGGCCTGAATATCGGCGACGCGAATATTCATAAAACTACTGACAGCGTCGGGATTGGGTGGAACGCTGAGCGTCACCGTCGGTTTGTCGGGCGTCGGACCGCCGCCCGGATTGACCAGAAGCCATGTGTTGGCGATCTGGATGTATCCCGGCGCGCCGCTGGTGTCGCCTCTGCTCAGAACGCGACCTCCGAAGACCGTTTCATAAAATCGAAGCGACCTCTCGACGTCGGCCACCGTCAAAAAATGCGCGATGGTAAAACCTTCCTGCGGCGGCATCTGATAGGTTTCATTCTCGACTTGAATCTGGTTCATGCGAAGCTCCCTACGCAAATCAGCTCGCCCGACAGCACACGAGGCGGACATCCGGCATGCGTGCGGCAAGCGGCGATTGCTGCCAAAAATAGGTACAGGCAGTCGATCTACAGCGCGCGGGCGGTACCCGCCGGCTTGGTCTCTCGATTCAAGGCCGCAATCAGCGTCTTTGCCGCCGGGCCGGAGGAGGCAGGATTCTGGCCGGTGATCAGTAAGCCATCGCTGACCACATGAACCGCCCAGTTCGCTTTCTTCGAGAAGACCGCACCCAGTTTCAACATCTCGTCTTCGACCAGGAACGGCACGACTTTGGTGAGGCCCATCTCTTCTTCTTCGCCGTCGGTGAAGCCGGTGACTTCCTTGCCCAGAACCAGAGGCTTGCCGTCCGGCGTCTTGACCCGGTGCAGCGCCCCGGTGGAGTGGCACACGACGCAGATCGGCTTGCCGGCCGCCAGGAAAGACTCGATCAGCTTGATCGAATTGGCGTCTTCGGCAAGGTCCCACATCGGGCCATGGCCGCCAGGATAGAACAGAGTATCGAAATCTTTTTGTTGAACGCTGTCGAGGCGCAGGGTCTGGTCGAGTTGAGCTTCCGCGGCGGCGTCTTGCTCGAACCGGCGCGTCAGGTCGGTTCGGAATGCCGCTTCGTTGCTCTTGGGATCCATCGGCGGACGGCCGCCTTTGGGCGATGCGAGCGTGATGTGCACGCCGGCGTCCTTGAAAACGAAATAGGGCGCCGCCAGCTCTTCGAGCCAGAAGCCGGTCTTTCGTCCAGTGTTACCCAATTGATCGTGGGATGTGATAACCATCAGCACTTTCATGACGTTCTCCATAGGTTACGTTGAAGAAAGCGGGTTACTTTGAAGAAAGGAGGTCACGTTGAAGAAAATGTGTTGTGTCATTCAAGAAGCGTCGGTTAGCCATCATCGGCCGGCGCGCTGTCGGCCGATGTCGATTATTTGTTTTGAAAAAATACGTCTACCGAGAATGCCAAGCCGGTGTTCGCAGAACAAGCGATGCGGTTCGGTAGATCGCAGTCTTTTGTGCAGTATTTCGACCGGCAGCTGGTAGTGTGGGCATTCCGGGCGACCGGAACAATATGCGTCGGCAAATTTATTCAGTGATTGGCCGCTTTCTTACGGTCGCTTCGCTGACAGATTGCTGGCGCTGTGCAGTCAGTGCCGAGGCGATACCGTCATGGCGTCATCCATTTTTATAAAGCAAGGCTAGAAATGTATCCGTATGGATGCATAGTTTTGTATCCGGCCGCTTTGAGTTTTCATCACGCTGTGACAAGTTGATGAAACATCCAATGCGTCATCGTCGTAAGGACACGTCGACTGCAGTCCCAATCGTCAGTGCTCGTGAATGCTGTCGTGTCCCTAGCCGTAAGCGAAGCCAGGCTTGCTTTGCCCGACTTCAATGATGTAGCCGTCGGGATCGCGCATGTAACAGCATATCTCGCCGTACTGTTCTCGTGGCTCTGTAATAAACTCGGCCCCACGACTTCGCCATAGTTCATAGCACGCGTGAATGTCCGCGACCCGGATATTCATGAAACTACTAACTGAATTGGGATCGGCGGGGACGCTCAATGTGACCAGTGGCTTGTCGGGCGTTGGGCCGCCTCCGACGTTGACGATAAGCCACGTATTCGCGATCTGGATATACCCCGGTGGGCCTATGCTGAGAATGCGTCCGCCGAGGACAGTTTCGTAAAAGCGAGCCGATCGTTGAATGTCCGCGACAGTGAGAAAGTAGGCGATGGTAATTCCATCCACCGGCGGCATCTGAAAGGTTTTTTGTTCGACTTGTACCTGGTTCATAATGTTCTCCAATCGATGTCGTATTCCTCGCAAGCTAGTGTGTCCGGTAGCGTACTACGGGATTGATGCGTAAGTTACGCGTTACAGCGACACATCGACGACCAAAAAAATCCGAACGTGGATAGGCCTCCAGAATACTACGTCGACGGCGCAACGTTTATGGCGCAACGTCACGTTCCTTGTTGCGCGAACGTTTGCGACGCGGCGGGCGCAAGTTTCGCGCTGACCCGCGCTGAAGCGTGCGTCTTCGGCGGGCCGTTTATGGCAAAGTCGACGTTAAAAAGCCGGATAGCGGGCCTCACACCCGCGTATTCGTATGCTTGCGCATCTCCAGCCGGGCGATGGCGCGGCAGTGCACTTCGTCGGGGCCGTCGGCGAGGCGAAGCGTGCGGATCAGCGCGTAGCTTTGCGCCAGCCCCGCATCGGTGGTGACGCCCATGCCGCCGTGCGCCTGGATGGCGTCGTCGATGATGCGCAGCGCGATGCGCGGCGCCGCCACCTTGATCATGGCGATCTCGAGCTGCGCGGCCTTGTTGCCGGCCTTGTCCATCATGTCGGCGGCTTTCAAACACAGAAGCCGCGTCATCTCGATGTCGATGCGCGCTTCCGCCATGCGCTGCTCCCACACCGATTGCTCGGCGATCTTCTTGCCGAAGGCGACGCGGGAGAGCAGCCGCTTGGTCATTTTCTCCAGCGCCACTTCGGCGGCGCCGATCGTGCGCATGCAATGATGAATGCGCCCGGGACCGAGGCGGCCTTGCGCGATCTCAAAACCGCGGCCTTCGCCGAGCAGAAGGTTCGTCGCCGGCACCCGGACATTCTCGAGCAGAACTTCGGCATGGCCGTGCGGCGCATCGTCGAAGCCGAACACCGGCAGCATGCGCAGCACTTTCACGCCGGGCGTTTCGAGCGGAATCGAGGATCTGTGATTGTTGCTCGTGGCGCACGCGGCCCGGATCGGTCTTGCCCATGACGATCGCAATCTTGCAGCGCGGATCGCCGACGCCGGACGACCACCATTTGCGGCCGTTGATCACATAATGATCGCCGTCGCGGGTGATCGAGGTCTCGATATTGGTGGCGTCGGACGACGCCACCGCCGGTTCGGTCATCAGAAAGGCCGAGCGGATCTCGCCGGCGAGCAGCGGTTTCAGCCACTTGGCCTTCTGCTCGGCCGTGCCGTAGCGATGCAGAACCTCCATGTTGCCGGTGTCCGGCGCCGAGCAATTGAACACCTCCGACGCCCAGGGCAGGCGGCCCATCTGTTCGGAGCACAGCGCGTAGTCGAGGTTCGACAATCCGGCGCCGTGAAAGTCGCCTGCGTCGTGCTCGGCGGAGGGCGGCAGAAACAGATTCCACAGGCCCTCGGCCTTGGCTTTCGCCTTGAGCTCTTCGAGCACCGGAATCACCTTCCAGCGCTCGCCTTCGTCGTGCTGTCGGTCATAGGTTTCGGCCGCCGGATAAACGTGCGCATCCATGAAGGCGACGACGCGATCGCGCCAATGCTTCTGCCGTTCCGACATCGTGAAATTCATGAGGCTCTCCCTGTGGTTTTGGCGTGGCATATCCGGCGGCAAATCGCAATTCCGGAAAAGCCCGGAAGCCGACCGCATGCGGCCGTGGCGTTGTGCTTGAGCGGCTTGCGCGCTAGAGCATGTCTCGGAAAAGTGGACGCCGGTTTTCCGAAAAGGGCATGCGATAATAAAGCTGGCCGGCGGGGCGCTCCCTGAAAGACAAAGGCACGCATATGAGCGGGACGGCCGAGGAAAAAGATCGAAGCGAGATCATCACCGCCGCGCTTCTGGTGATTGGCGATGAGATCCTGTCCGGCCGCACCAAGGACAAGAATATCGGCTTCATCGCCGAATATCTCACGGTCATCGGCATCGATCTCAAAGAGGTGAGGGTGGTGCCGGACGAGGAGCCGGAGATCGTTGCCGCGCTCAACGCGCTGCGCACCCGCTACACCTACGTTTTCACCACCGGCGGCATCGGCCCGACCCACGACGACATCACCGCCGACGCGGTCGCCAAGGCGTTCGGCGTGACCATCGATTATCACCCGGAGGCGGTCAAGATTCTCAGCGAGCGGATTGCGCAAACCGGCGGCGTGATGAACGAAGCGCGCATGCGCATGACCCGCGTGCCGGCCGGCGGCGAGTTGGTCCTCAACAAGATCTCGGCGGCGCCGGGCTTTCGCATCGGCAATGTCATCGTCATGGCCGGCATTCCGACCGTGATGCAATCGATGCTCGAATACGTGGCGCCGCAACTGAAAACCGGCGCCAAGATGCTTTCGGAAAGCGTGCAGGCCGATTTGCGCGAGGGCGATATCGGCACCGAGCTCGGGGTCATCGCCAAGGCCCATCCCGAGGTGATGATCGGCTCCTATCCGTTCATGGACGAGAAGCGCGGCGCCAATGCGCACGTGGTGATGCGCGCGCGCGACGCGCAGAAGCTTGGCGTGGTCAAAGCCGAGGTCGTGGCCATGCTGGCGCGCGTCCATGCGGCGCTCGCGGCCGAGTAGGTAATAAATTCGCGGATTCCGGTCGCGGATAAACGCGCGCGCTCAACGGGCCGTGATGCGCGGCGGCTGACGCCGCGCCGGCGCTCGTCTTGCGGCTGTGACAGGCGATCATTACGTTTGTTTGGACCCTCCAGCGCGCCGGGAAAAAGCGTCCAATGAGCGAGACCGAGGCCCTTTTCAGCGTCCTGCGCCAATCGTCGGATCCGGCCTGCGCGTCGGCGATCGAGAACGCGGTGCGCGAGGCGTCCGATCGCGATCTGTGCCGGGTCAATCCGCTGGCCTTCGCCAAGCAGCACGGCCTCGGCGAGGAGTGCGTGATCGCCGCCTTCCTGCACGCGTCGCGGCTGGGCCTGTTTGAACTGTCCTGGAACGTGCTGTGTCCGGGCTGCGGCGGCGTCTTGGAAGTGGGCACCACGCTCAAGACCATCAATCGCGAAGAGTACGATTGCGGGCTGTGCGCCGCCGGCTACAAGCCGACGCTCGACGAAATGGTCGAAGTCACCTTCACGGTCAGCCCGCGAGTGCGCCGCATCGCCGCCCACAGCCCCGATACGCTGCCGGAAGTGGAATATTATCGGCAGATTTTCTGGAGTTCCGGCGTCGACCTGCCGGAGGCTTTGGGCGACACCCTTGCCGAATTCACGGTCGATTCGATCGAGCTTGGGCCGGGCGAGAAGGCCGTCCTGTCGGTGCAACTGCCGAAGAATTTCGTCATCGTGTTCGATCCGGTGACCCACGGCACCCAGTTCATCGACGTCAAGGGCGAGCCGACCAGCGAGCGGCAGACGCTCTCCATGGTCTTCAACAAGGTCAAGGCGCCGGTCGGCACCATGGAGCTGCGCCCCGGCCCATTGCGGGTGACCTTGGAAAACCGCACCGACCGCCGCGTGCTGCCGGCGCTGTGGATCGCCGGCGACCCCTTGCACCATCTGCTCGGCCACCGCCGGCCGTTCCTCACCGCCAAGCGGCTTCTGACCAATCAGGTGTTCCGCGACATCTATCGCACGGATACGCTCGACGTCGATCAGCGCCTCAAGATCACGAGCTTGACCTTCCTGTTCACCGACCTGAAGGGCTCGACGGCTCTGTACGAACGGGTCGGCGATCTGGTGGCTTACGATCTGGTCCGCCAGCACTTCCGGGTGCTCAACGAATGCGTGGCCGCCGAGGCCGGCGCCATCGTCAAGACCATCGGCGACGCCGTGATGGCGACCTTCTCGACGCCGGATCGGGCGCTGGGGGCGGCACTGCGCATGCGCGAGGCCATGGGGCGGATCAATGCCGAGCGCGGCAACGAGGACTTGCTCCTGAAGATCGGCATCCATGAGGGGCCGTGCCTCGCGGTGATCCTCAACGACAGCCAGGATTATTTCGGCCAGACCGTGAATTTGGCGGCTCGCGTCCAGGGGCTCGCGTCATCGCGGTCGATCTTCGTCACCCAATCGGTGGTCGAGGACAAGAACGCCATCCGGATCCTGGAAAGCTCAGGCCTGCAGCCGATGATGCAGCGCGCCGCGCTGCGGGGCATTGCCGACAAGACCACGGTCTATGAGATTCCCTGATTGATCTGCGCGGTTTCCCTCTGATATCGGGGTTGACAGCCAGCATGGTCCTGCGCCGGGATCGCGCTTCGGGTTTGTCTTCTCGATCAAGGACCTGCGATGAACGAACCTCCGCCCAACAACGCCGCGGCCGAGCCGGGCAGTCAGTCCGCGCGCCGCGATCCGACCAAGATTTTTCCGGTGTCGTGGGACCAGTTTCACCGCGACTCGCGGGCTCTGGCCTGGCGCCTGAGCAATGCTGGGCCGTTCGAGGCGATCGTCTGCATCACCCGCGGCGGCCTGGTTCCGACCGCCATCGTGGCGCGTGAGCTCGGCATCAAGGTCATCGAGACGATCTGCGTCTCGAGCTACGCCGGCATCAACCAGGGCGAACTGAAAGTGCTCAAGAATGTCGCCGAGAACGTGATCGCGCTCGGCGCCGGGCAGGGCGCCCGCGTGCTGCTGGTCGACGATCTGGTCGATACCGGCAAGACCGCCAAGGTGGTGCGCGAGATCGTGCCCCGCGCCCACCTCGCCACCGTTTACGCCAAGCCGATGGGCCGGCCGCTGGTCGACACCTTCATCACCGAGGTCTCGCAGGACACCTGGATCTATTTTCCCTGGGACACCGGGCTGGCGTTCCAGCCGCCGATCAACGAGGCCGGGTTTTAGCGCCGCGGCGGCGGTCGCTGCGGTTCTCCGCGGGGAAAGTTTGCGCCGCCCAACGGCGGGATTGCCGGCCCCGGAGTACGTGCGCTGATGGCAGGGTCGGTAAGCCACTGGTTCGGGGGCCGACTTAGCTTATGCTTGGTGGCGGCCGTGCTATAGAGGCCCGCTTCGGCCGTGCGGGCGTGGCGAAATGGTAGACGCAAGGGACTTAAAATCCCTCGGGAGGAAACTCCTGTGCCGGTTCGAGTCCGGCCGCCCGCACCACCGCAAATTTTTGTCGCGTTTTCAGTGGTCTTTTTTCTCCTATTTGTCGCACCGGAAACTGCGACAGAAGTTTGCTCACGCCTTTCCGGTCTTTGTTTCCTCCGGTCGTTTGTTCCATGAGGTATGGAGTGTCCGAGGCGGCACCGTCGTTACGCATGTAACGAGCCCGGCTACGATCGACCGCCGCCCTTGAGCGGCACGACCACGCTGCTGGACGTAACTTCGTAGGGGGCTGGCTTTCAAGCGGCCAAAAAAAGTCAACCCCTGATAACCGAGTTCCATTCGTGCAACTTCTGTTAGAATGCGACCCTGCGTTGATTAAACTCAGGGAGGATTCCGTGAAAATATCAATCATCGTGCCGACGCGTGATCGGTGCAGCTTATTGCGAAAAGCGATCAAGTCCTTCGTCGCTCAATCGTTGCCGGCTGATCAATTCGAGATCGTCGTGGTCGACAACGGATCAACCGATGCGACGCGCGAAACTGTAGAGGCCTTGCAGATAGAGCATCCGGCGCATCAGCTCCGCTACATTCTGGAGCCCGCGCCCGGGCTTCTGTCGGGGCGGCATCGCGGAGCGAAGGAGGCGCGCGCCGATCTGCTGGTCTATACGGATGACGACATCGAGGCCGTGCCGGGCTGGCTTGCTGCGATCGTCTCCGGGTTTGTCGATCCGAAGGTGCAATTGCTGGGCGGCAAGAACCTGCCGAAGTACGAAGGTCCGGTGCCGCACTGGATCGAACAGTTCTGGGAAGCGGTCCCCGATGGAGGCCAATACTGCTTTTATCTGAGCCTGCTCGATCTCGGCGATGAGCCTCACAAGATCGATCCGCGTCTGATCTTCGGCTGCAACTTCGCAATTCGCGCGAAGGCTCTGGGGGATCTTGGCGGCTTTCATCCCGATCTTTATCCCAAGGGCCTGGAACAATTCGATGGCGACGGCGAAACGGGATTGGCGCAAGCCGCAGAGTTTCGTGGATATATCTCAATGTATGAACCGAAAGCGACGGTCTTGCACCTTGTGCCGGCAAGCCGGATGACGCCTGAATATTTCGAGGCGCGGTCGTATTCGGAAGGCACCCGGATGTCCTACACGCAGGCGAGAACGGGCGGGTTACCGCCTCGCCTGGGCATTGCGAGAAAGCTGCGGCGCTTTGCCGGCAGGATGAAAAGACGGTGCGTGGTCTTTTTGAAATCCTTCGAACATGCGAAAGAGGGTCGACAGCGCGCGCGAAAATGGGTTCGCATTTCACCAACGCGCTCTGCGTCGGCATCGAAATCTAATCGATTGGGTGCAGAGGCCTGACTACTGGAACTATCGTTTGCCGGATAACGAGTTTCCACGCAAAGAACGCTCGTAAGGAGCGGCGCTCCGACAGCCCGCGAAAATTCTCTTTTCGAGCCAAAGGCACCGCGATTGTCGCTCTTCAATGCTAAGTGGCTCAGAGAGTGTGCGATAGCGGCACGATGGCCGCCCGCACCATCTGTTTTGCACCCATACAGACATTATGTTTTAGCCGGAACGACGGGGCGGTGTTTCTGAGCCGCCCGCAGGGTCGCCGGCGTGGCGATCGCCGCATGAGCGGGAGCGAGCGATGAGCGTGTTGTCGACAGTGGCCGAGATCATTCGGGACCTCATGATCTTTGTGGTCGCGATGACGGCTTTGCTCATCGTGCTGATCGTCGTCGTGTCGAAGATGCCGGACGACAATCCGCTCAAGAAGATCTTGTCGGCGTTGAGCTACCGAATCGGCGCCACCGCGGCGGCGGGGGCTCTTGCGATCCCGATCGAACCGATACCGGGGCTCGACGGGATTTACGACATCGCCGCGCCGATCGTGCTGATCTGGTACTGGTACACCTTCTTCCGCGATGTCATTCGTGGGCGGCATTCGCCGACGTCGCAGGGATCGCCGCCGCATCCCCTGCAGCCGCGCCCCATCCAACCGCATCCGGCGCCGCCGCCGCCGAAGCAGATTGCAAACGATTAGGTCGGGCGTGCTGCGGAAACCCGGCAGGTTCCGACGTATCTAATTTTCTTCGAATCTTACGATTTTTGGACCGCGATGGACGGCCGAGAGAATCCCGTCACGCTCCGCTGTGGTTGTTTGTTGCCGCCGCCCCATTGTTCATTTGATTCGGAACGGCTTCCGTTGAGAGCCGCTCCGATCGTCGGGTTGTCATCCAATTGATACAAAGCTGATTGCTGTGTGGGCGCGGACAAGACAAATGCTGCCGTGCCTTTCATTGATCGTTTGCTTTGTGGTCAGCAGACGGGTCTTAGCCACAGAGGTAACGCGACAGTCCCGCCCAGCCGCGGCGCCAGCATCGATTCGCAAATGCGCAGCGTCTCGAGTTATCGCTGTCCTGCTTGCGAAAACGTCGTGGATAACGCCGCAATTTGCACCGTCGCTATTTCAGATCGCGGCAGGCGTATCGGGCTTGTATCCGCTGATCGCGCCGCGCCGCGGTTGCGCAAATCAACAAATATGCAGCGCTTTCATCAAAAAAAGTACGAAAGACGGTCACACTGCCTTTAGCTGCCTTGCAGTAGCGAAGCCTAGGGTCAGGCGCCTCAGGTCAAGGTCTCCATGGAATCCACCATTCTCGTCAAGATATTTGCGACCGCATTTGCCCTTAGCGAAGTACTCACTCATCCCGGTTCGGTGCGGACCCATCTGGATCCGGCATACGATCAGGAACAGGTCGTGCAGGTGCTGCGCGGCGGCTGCGATCACATGCGGCGGGCGTTCGATATCGAGACCATCAACATCGACGACCTTATTTCGACCGCGCTGAACGACCCGGAAGCTTTCAGCGGCAAGGCGTTCCACGGCATCAATTTCGGCGATCTGAACACCGCCTACCACCAATTCTGCAAGAACGAGGCGATCACGCGGCCGGTCGTCGATCTCGGCCAGGTCATCGAATTCTACAACGCCGCGGCCGCTGATTTGCCGGATCCGGCAGCGCTGAAGGATCGAAAGCTGCCGAGCGCCAGCACCGTGCTCGACGGTTCGGGGCAGAACGTCGCCGAAGTGTTCGAGCCCGGCAACCGGCGCATCTGGCTGCATCTTGCCGATATTCCGGAATATGTGCGCAAGGCCGCGGTCGCGGCCGAAGACCGGCGGTTCTTCGAGCATCCCGGCATCGACGAGCGCGGCATCATTCGCGCCTTCATCGGCAATCTGGGCGGTGGCGGCCGGCCCCAGGGCGGCTCATCGATCACCCAGCAGGTGGTGAAGAATCTGCTGGTCGGCGACGATGTCAGCTACGAGCGCAAGATCCGCGAGATGATCGTGGCATCGCGCCTGGAAGCGACGCTGAGCAAAGATCAGATTCTCGAGCTCTATCTGAATTCCGCTTATTTCGGCCGCGGGTCGTGGGGCGTCGAGATGGCGGCGCGCGGTTATTTCGGCAAATCGGCCAAGGACCTCACCTTGGGCGAAGCCGCGATGCTGGCCGGCATGCTCAAAGGGCCCAACTATTTCGATCCGGAGCGGCATGCCGATCGCGCCAAAGAACGGCTGGCATATGTGCTCGGGCGCATGCAGGAAGACGGCGTCATCGATGCGCAGCAAAAAGCGCGAGCGCTCGCGCCCCCGAAGGTCGCGGCGTTCACGCGCACGCATCGCGACAGCGCCTTTCAGTTCGTTGATTTTGTCACCCGCGAAGCCCGCGGCGATGGCATCGAAAGCCTGACCGCGCAGCCCTATACGGTGCATTCCACGATCAATGCGCAGTTGCAGCGCGACACCGAGTCGGCCCTGCAGGAAGGACTGGCGCAATATGAAGCCTCCGAAGACCGCACCACGTGGCGCGGACCGGAAGCGAACCTTGGGGACGCGATACAAAAACTCGGCGGACAGGGTCATCCCGCCACGCCGGACTGGCTGACCGCACTGAAGGCGTTACGCATGCCGCTCTACGACGTGCATTGGACGCCGGCGGTGGTCCTGCAGACCGGGAAGAACGGCATCCGGGTCGGGCTTCCCGATGGCCGCACCGCGCCGCTCTCAGGTGTCAAAGGCGAAGTCGCGCGCGCACTCAATCTCTATGACGTCGTGTATGCCCGGGTCGGCGGCTCGAACAGCAAAAACGGCGCCGTGGCGCGTTTGCGCCTGCGCCCGACGGTGCAGGGGGCGACGCTCGTTCTGGAAAATAAAACCGGACGCATTCTGGCGATGGCCGGAAGTTTTTCGTATCCGCTCAGTCAGCTCAACCGAACCTGGCAGACCGAGCGCCAGCCGGGCTCGACGATCAAGCCGGTGACCTATCTGACGGCGCTTGAAAAGGGATTGCAGCCCAACACGCTGGTGCTCGACGAGCCGATCACGTTGCCGCCGATCGGCGGCGGGCCGCGCCATGTGCCCGGGACCAAGGACGCGCACCAGGATTATTTTTGGACGCCGCGCAATGCCGATCACGGCTCCATGGGTACCTTGACGCTGCGGCGCGGACTTGAATACTCGCGCAATCTCGTCACCGCGCATTTGCTCGATGGCGGCATCGAGAGCGACCCGGCCAAAAGCCTCGACGACGTCTGCGCCACCGCGATGGCGGCCAAGATCTATAGCAGTTGCCTGCGCTACTATCCGTTCGTGCTCGGCGCTCAGCCGGCGCGGATGATCAATCTCGCCGCGTTCTATGCGGCCATCGCCCAGGAAGGCGTTCGGCCGCAGCCGCATAGCATCGACTCGATCGAGTCGAACGGACAGACGATCTACGAATTTCCGAAAAATCCGGATGCCAGCCAGGTCACCGCGGCCGAGCGGGCTTCGCATTATCAGCTCAAGACCATTCTGCAGGGCGTGGTCGCGCGCGGCACCGCACGCTCGATCGCGTCGCTCTCGCCCTATGTCGCCGGCAAGACCGGCACCACCGAAGATGCGGTCGATGGCTGGTTCATCGGCTTTACCAACGATGTGACCGTGGCAGTGTGGGTCGGCTACGACAACAATGATCGCAACCGGCGCTCGCTCGGCTCGAGCGAGACAGGCGGCGCGGTAGCGCTGCCGATTTTTGAACCGATCATCGAGTTGGTGTGGGCGCACAAGATCGCCCCCAAGGCGCCGCTCAGCGGCCCGTCACCGGAGGCACAGAAGCAGATCGTCGACGCCGCGATCGATTACAGCAGCGGTGATCGGCTGCGCGGCAAAGGCAGCTTTGTCGAACATTTCCGCCGCGGCGCCGACAATGAGATTCACGACACGCAGTATCAGGTCGTCTCCGGCAAGGGCGGTGACAAGACCGCCGAGCCGCGCAAGCTGGCGCGCAAGGGTGGCAACCAGCAGGCGGACGGTCGGCCCGCGGCGCCAAGAGTTCGGGTTCGCGAAACCGCCCAGGCCCGCAACGAGCGTCAGGTACGCAGCTACTACAATTACTGGCAGCCCACCGACCGTAGCCAGAACGCCGGCTTCATGTTCGGCGACCACTATCCGTGACGGCGTCAGTGATCGTCGGGGTACGGCGACGATCATTCCAAGTCGTCACCGCCGGGCTTGACCCGCTGGTCCATGCTGAGCGTCGGCTCATGCCGCAGACGATATCAGTCTCCGCAACCTCGCGTACCGACAGCGAGCATGGATTGCCGGGTCAAGCCCGGCAATGACGACGTGATTCATTGCTTCTGCCGATCTCTGGCTTCGGTCTGCGGCGCGTGACAAAAATCCGCAAGATCGGTCGAGCGCGTCGGGTCTGCGTGCGCTTAACTGCGGCCGCCACGGGGCCACGGGACGATGAAGGCGGCGCTTCAGAACTACCATGCCCGGATGCAGCGGGTGCTGGATCACATTGACCGGCATCTCGACGACGATCTGGACCTGGATGTGCTGAGCGGCATTGCAGCGTATTCGAAGTTTCATTTCCACCGGCAGTTCACGGCGACGTTCGGGCTGTCTGTGCATCGCTATATTCAGCTCGCCCGGATGAAGCGCGCTTCATACCAGCTCGCCTACCGAGACGCCCAGTGCGTCACCGACATCGCGATGGATGCCGGTTATGACGCACCGGACGCTTTCGCCCGCGCATTTCGTCAACGGTTCGGGCAGTCGCCTTTATCGTTCCGGAAGTCTCCCGACTGGGAGCCGTGGCTTGCGGCCTTCGAGCCTCTCGACAACGCCAGGAGCAAGCTCATGCAGAACGTGTTCACCGCCGACGATGTGACAATTCGCGATGTGCGCCCGACAGCCGTGGCGATCATGGAGCATCGTGGCCATCCCGCGACGCTCGGGGCCACCATCCAGCGGTTCATCGCCTGGCGCAAAGCCGTCGGCCTGCATCCCAAGACAAGTCCGACCTTCAATATCTGGCGTTCCGAGCGGCGTCCTGCGTCGCCTGCCGATTACAGCGTCGACCTCTGTGCAGGGACGGACCAACCAATCGAGGCCAACGGCGAGCAGATCAAGGCCGGCGAGATTCCCGGCGGACGCTGCGCAGTGCTGCGCGTCGTCGGCAATACCGGCAATCTGGAGCCGGCTGCGCTATACCTTTATCGCGAGTGGCTGCCGGCGAGCGGCGAGGAAGCGCGCGATTTCCCGATCTATTGCCAGCGCTTGAGCTTGTTCCCGGAGGTGCCGGAGCACGAGGCGGTCGCTGAACTGTTCTTGCCGCTGAAATAGCGTCTCACAGAGGGTGCGCGGCCTGTCGTCTCATCGCAGGCAACGGACAGGCCGCGACCGATCCCATCGCGGTCTTTCGCGTTCTAACTAATCCATCGCCGTGGCCGGGGCAGCGGCACCACCGCGGGCCGGCGCGGAAATCTCGGAACCGGACGGCCGGCGCGGTAGCGCGGCACAAGATGTTGCACCAGGCCAAAACCCGCGAGCATCAGACTCATCCACACTGCGGCGCTGAAATAGAGCGACATCCACGTCATCTCGCCACGCCAGCGCGCGGCGTCATGCGTCACGACCCATCGGGTCGCCACATCGTAGAGTCCGCTGAACAAACCAAAAAACTCCCGATGCGCCGCAACATCGGCTTGCCAGCGCATGAAATACATCGGCACGTCGATCGTGCACATGAACGCCACATAGCCGGCGATGCCCAAAGCCGATGCGGCGATCACGGCGCGGACGATGCCGTGATAGCGATTGAGCAGATCGATCAGCGCGATCGCGATCAGCACGAACGCCGCCGTCCAGAGCGAATTTTCCAGCACATTGCCGAGATAATTGGTCGTGATCACCGCGTACCAGGAGCACGCCTCGGCGAGAGCGACGACCGGCACGATGACTTTGGCGATATTGCCCGCGGTTTCCGCGTGCGAGATGCGCGCCAGCGCGCGCAAGACCAGCGCCCATTGGATGATGAAGCACATCTCCGCCACGGTGGCGACGGACCGGCCGACCAGCACGCTCGAGAGCCAGGTGTCGAACAAGCAAATACGCTGTACGTCGGCTCGCGGCAGAACAGAACGGAACGCGCAGCCGATGACATAGGCGGCGCCGAGCAACAGCAGCGGCTCGATCGCCTGCGCGCTCTTGGAGCGTGCCGAATTGTTGGTTCGATAGCGGGAATGCAAAGCGTACAGGAGCGCGAGATTGCCGGCGCTCACCAGGATCAAAAAGCTCCACCAGATCGCCAGCGGATTAGACCATGCCAGCCACTCGATCCGCATTTCTGCCTGCACGCATTACCAAATGACATTCGGAGTTCGATTCGATGTAATACTGTCGTCACAAAACGGCAACGGCATGGCTGCTGCACGGGCCGCTTCAAATTGTAGCGGTTGCTGCGCTGCGGCGTGAGCGCGTGCGGCGACTTGCTCAGTGAGCGGTGACGTTACTTGCCGGTGAACTTCGCCGGGCGCTTTTCAAGAAAAGCGGTGACGCCTTCGCGGAAATCGTCCGTGTCGCCGGCCCGGCGCTGGGTGCGGCATTCAAGATCGAGCTGTTGCTCGAATGAATTGTCCGGGCTTTCCCAGTAGAGGCGACGTATCTGCCCAAGCGCCAGCGTGGGCCCGTTGGCAAGTTCGGCGGCAACGCGCAGTGTTTCATCGAGCAGCGCCGCGTCATCGAACACGCGGTTGACCAAGCCCCAGGCCAGTGCCGTCTCCGCCGGCAACTTTTCGCCGAGAAGCGAGAGTTCGATCGCGCGCGCCCGGCCGATCAGCCGCGGCAGCAGCCAAGTCGAGCCGCAATCGGGCACCAGTCCGATGCGCCGGAACGCCTGCAGAAAATAAGCCGAGCGGGCGCAGAAGATGAGATCGCCCATCAGGGCCACGCTCATGCCGGCGCCGGCCGCCGGCCCATTGACGGCGGTGACGATCGGGCAAGGCAGATCCCGCAGCCGGCGAATGAACGGATGAAACACGGTCTCCAGGGTTTGCCCGGCGCCGCGGATGATGCCGTCCTTCCCCCGTCCTTGCAGGTTGGCGCCGGTTGAAAAGGCGCGGCCGGTGCCGGTCAGCACCAGGCACCGTGGCGGCGTCTCTTGCGCCACAAGAGCATCGAGGGCTTCGGTCATGTCCTTGATCATGGCCGGCGACAGTGCGTTCAGAACGGACGGGTCGTTCATGCGCAGGACCGCGACCGGCCCATCGATGTCCAAGGTGGCGCGTTCGTACTGCATGCGCGGTTCCATCATGTGCTAACGGGAATTTCCGGAACCCTTATTCTAAAGGGTAAAGAGATGCTTACCAATTGCCCGGCGATGATGGGGCCACAATTGTGCTCCGCAGCAGCGCCTTATTTCCGTGCAAGAGGCTGCGTACGGGTGCCTTTGGGGACGGCGCCAGGTTCTTGGGATGGCGTCAGTTGGGGAACGGCGGCAGTTTCGATGTGCCAGCGCGCGTGGGTGTGATCGGTTGTTTGGTCTAGGGAAACGGGACGAGTGCGCTCATGCGCTGCAGGCTGGTCGCCGCCGGCGGTGGAGCGCTGCTGCCGCGCTCCCGGCCTGTCTCCTGGTCGCCGGCCTGCTCGCTGGCTGTTCGACCGGCGATACCTACAGCACCGCGATGATCGATCCGGCGCATTATTCCGTCTACCACTGCGATGGCCTGGTGACGCGGCTGAAAGGCTTGCAAGCCCGGGAGCTGGAATTGTCGAACCTCATGGCGAGGGCCGGCGAGGGCGCCGGCGTTCTGATCGGCAATCTGACCTACCGGGCGGATTACGAAAACGCCGTGGCCGAAGAGAAAGTCCTGCGCCGCACCGCAGCCGATAAAAACTGCGATCTCGATGCGCCGCCACCCGCACCCGCGGTACCGACCGCCGCTGCCTTTACCGCGCCGCCGCCGGGTCGCCACGGCAATTCGGCGGTGATTCAGAGCAATCCGGGCAGCCACTAAGCCTTTTGCGCGGCCTTGGCGTCGCTGGTTTTGGCTCCGGTGATTGCCTCGCGCCCACGCGGCGAGCGCTCGCGCCATTGTGCGCCTGCCCGTCATGGCGGGTTTATTGGACCGATCCTAAATACGCTGGTAGGGCGAAGGGGCGCGCCTGCGGTGTCTTCTGGGCTACCCGGATTGCGCGACCCATGCCGGACGCAGGCGACAAGGGAGGTGGGCGATGAGCTGGTTACCTGACAAGGACCCGGTGCTGGGCGACGAACAGTCTTGCAATGCGCTGGAGCTGGTCATCGTGCCGCGCGTGCGCGATCTCGGTGATGGCTTCAACGTGCGGCGGGCGCTGCCGCATGGCCGCCGCCAAATGGTCGGGCCGTTTATTTTCTTCGACCAGATGGGGCCGGTGCAGCTCGTCGCCGGACGCGGCATGGATGTGCGTCCGCATCCGCATATCGGGCTCGCCACCGTCACGTATTTGTTCGAAGGCCGCGTCACCCATCGCGACAGCGAGGGCAACGACTTGGAGATTACGCCCGGCGCGATGAACCTCATGACCGCCGGCCGCGGCATCGCCCACTCCGAACGCACGCCCGACGGCGTCCGCACCACGGGGGGCGGCCTGTACGGCATCCAAAGCTGGATCGCACTGCCGCAAGACCACGAAGAAATGGCGCCGGGGTTTGAGCATTTCGGCGCCGCGAGCCTGCCGATGATCGAGGATGGCGGTTTGCGCGCGCGCATCATTGCCGGCTCGTCGTTCGGACAAAAATCGCCGGTCGGCATGGTCTCGGACTGGTTTTATGCCGAAGTGATGCTCGAGGCCGGCGTCAGCGCGCCGCTCGATGCCGATCATGAAGAGCGCGCGATCTATGTCACCGAAGGCGAGATCGAAGTTGCCGGCGACACGTTCGAAGCGCCGCGGCTTCTCATTTTCCGTCCGGGTGATCGCATCACCGTCAAGGCAACGCGGCCGTCGCGGCTGATGTTCTTGGGCGGCGCGGCGCTCGAAGGCCCGCGCTATCTGTGGTGGAATTTCGTCTCCTCGCGCAAGGAGCGCATCGAGCAGGCGAAAGAGGAATGGAAAAGCGGCAAGTTCGCGCTGGTCCCTGGCGACGAGAAGGAGTTCATCCCGTTGCCGGAGAACTAAAGCCGGTTTTGGCGCCGCTTTCTAAATGCGAGCAGCGCAAAACGCACCACCACCGTCATTGCCCGGCTTGACCCGGCAATCCATGCAGATGTGCGGTTCGTGAAACGGCGAGATGGAAAACTGAGCGTTCATCCGGGCACCGCTTCGGCGCATTGTATAGGCCGCTACCAGCGGAAACTCAGAATGGACCGCCGGGTCAATCCCGGCGGTGACGTGAGAATTGTCGCAGCGCAACGCAACAGTCGCGCCATCGCCCGACTAAACGCTTCCGTTAGTGGCTCTTGCAATCCGGCAGGCCGTGCGAGCAATCGCACTTGGCGTGCGCCTTGCAGCATTGAAACATGGCGCCCGGCAGCTTGCCGCATGCACACGTCTTCGTGCCCTTGGCACAGAGATGATCTGCACCGCCGGCCGCGAACGCCGGCTGCATGGCCAGAGCCGACACGACGAACAGTGACGCCAACACAAACTTCTTCATACGCCCCTCCGATATGGGAACCGCTTAAGCGGGGGTTTGTCTTCGAGAGCGGCCAAACTAGGGCGCTTTGACCGAGGATTTATGACAATTTGCCCCAATGTTGGCAACGGGTTGCCGCCAAATTGCCGGTGGCCGGATCGATTGCCGCCAAGTTGCGAACGAAAGGGGAATCATGATCGTGTATCGTTTCGATCCGCACTGATTCGTGGTGCGACGCGCCAACGTGTGATCGACCGACATTTCGAAGCTTTGGCGGAGCGCAGCAGGCCGGGGTGAGCCTGAAAGGGCGGGGGCGAGCCTGGAAAACCTCAATCCGCAACAACGTCACGCTGCCGAGCACGGCGGCCCGGTGCTGTCCGAGGCGGGACCGCTTCTGATCATCGCCGGCGCCGGATCGGGCAAGACCTCGACCTTGGCGCATCGGGTGGCGCATCTGATCGGGCGCGGCGCCGATCCGCGCCGCATTCTGCTGCTGACGTTTTCGCGGCGCGCATCGGTGGAGATGACGCGCCGGGTTGGGCGCATTCTCACGAGTGCCTCACAAAACGGCGGCCTCACCGACACCATGGCGCGGGACACGCTCACCTGGGCCGGCACATTCCACGCCATCGGTGCGCGGCTGCTGCGCGAATATGCGGAAACGATCGGCCTCGTGCCCGGCTTTCACGATCCACGATCGCGGCGATTCCACCGACCTGATGAATCTGGTGCGCCACGATCTCGGCTTCTCGAAGACCGACAAGCGCTTTCCCACCAAGAGCACCTGCCTCGCCATCTATTCCCGCGCCGTCAACGGCGAGCAGCCGCTCGAGGAGGTTTTGCATCTGAACTTTCCGTGGTGCGAGACGTGGCAGGAGGAACTGCAGGCGCTGTTCGCGCGCTATGTCGAGGTCAAGCAGCAGCAGCAGGTGCTCGATTACGACGACCTGCTGCTCTACTGGGCGCACATGATGCAGGAGACCGCGATCGCCGAGGATGTCGCGGCGCGCTTCGATCATGTGCTGGTCGACGAATATCAGGACACCAACAGGCTGCAGGCCTCGGTGCTGCTGGCGCTTATGTCCGAACGGCAGAGGGTCTGACGGTCGTCGGCGACGACGCCCAGTCGATCTATTCGTTCCGCGCCGCCACCGTGCGCAACATTCTCGACTTTCCCGGCCATTTTTCGCCGCGCGCCGACATCGTCACGCTGGAGCAGAACTATCGCTCGACCCAGCCGATCCTGGCCGCCGCCAATGCGGTGATCGAGCTGGCCGAGGAGCGCTTCACCAAAAATCTGTGGTCGGAGCGCAAATCCGGCGAGCGGCCGCAACTGGTCTCAGTCCGCGACGAGGCCGACCAGGCGCGCTACGTGGTGGAAAAGGTGTTGGAGAGCCGCGAACAGGGGCTGGCGCTGAAAGCGCAGGCGGTGTTGTTTCGCACCTCGCATCATTCCGGGCCGCTGGAAGTCGAACTGACCCGCCGCAACATTCCGTTCGTCAAATTCGGCGGCCTGAAATTTCTCGAAGCGTCGCACATCAAGGATGTGCTGGCGTTCATCCGCTGGGCCGAGAATCCGCGCGACCGCCTCGCCGGTTTTCGGGTGGTGCAACTGCTCCCGGGCGCCGGGCCGGCGACCGCCGCAAAAGTGCTTGATCGCATCGCCGAGCGCGCCGACGCGGCCGCGGCTTTGGAGGAGATCAAGCCGCCGGCGGCTGCCGTCGAGGTTTGGCCGGACTTTGTCGACACCGTTCGGCTCATTCGCTCGCGTGCCGCGGGTTGGCCGGCGGAAATTGATCTCGCACGCCGCTGGTACGAGCCGCATCTGCAGCGCATGCATGACGATGCCGCGTTGCGGCAGGCCGATCTGCTGCAGCTCGTGCAGATCGCCTCGACCTATGCGAGCCGCGAACGGTTTCTCACCGAGCTGACGCTCGATCCGCCCGATGCCACCAGCGACCGTGCCGGCGTGCCGCTGCTCGACGAGGATTATTTGATCCTGTCGACCATCCATTCGGCCAAGGGCCAGGAATGGAAGTCGGTGCACGTTCTCAACGTGGTCGATGGCTGTTTGCCGTCGGATCTTGCCACCGGCACCAAGGCCGAGATGGAAGAAGAGCGCCGGCTTCTCTACGTCGCGATGACGCGCGCCAAGGATCACCTGCACCTGATCGTGCCGCAGCGCTTTTTCGTTCAGGGCCAGCGCACCAACGGCGACCGCCACCTCTACGCATCGCGCACGCGCTTCATCCCCTCCGAACTGCTCTACGCCTTCGAGCGCTGCGCCTGGCCGGCCGCAGCCGCGGCGCCCGCGGCCGTGAAGCCGGCCCGGCGCCGGTGAATATCGGCGCCCGCGTGCGCCGAAGCTGGGGGTAGGGCGAGCGCAAGCGCAAGCGCACCGCGCCGAACTACACCTCGTCCCGGGCGGCGATACTTGACCTCTCCCAGCGTGCGTGCCGGAGGTCGCAGGAAAGCGGAGCGACCGCGGTGAGGGGGCCTCCCGCGATTCGAGCGAATGCGGGTTTAGCGGCGGCGTTGCAGGCGATTTCTCGACGATGCGCCCGGCGAAGAGGCCCCTCACCCCCACCCTCTACCCCGCACGCGGGGAGAGGGAGTCCGCCGCGTGTGGGGAGGGGATCTCACAGCCTCGCGAACCGCAGCCGCAGCGCGTTGCCGATCACCGAGACCGAGCTCAAGCTCATCGCCGCCGCGGCGACCATCGGGCTGAGCAGCAAGCCGAACGCCGGATAGAGCACGCCCGCCGCCATCGGAATGCCGAGCACGTTGTAGACGAACGCGAACACCAGATTCTGCCGGATGTTGCGCATGGTGGCGCGGCTCAGCGCGCGCGCCCGCGCGATGCCGGCGAGATCGCCTTTGACCAGCGTCACGCCGGCGCTTTGCATCGCGACGTCGGTGCCGGTGCCCATCGCGATGCCGACATCGGCCTCGGCCAGCGCCGGCGCATCGTTGACGCCGTCGCCGGCCATCGCCACGACGCGGCCTTCGCTGCGCAGGCGGCGGACGACGGCGTTTTTCTGCTCGGGCAGAACTTCGGCTTCGACCTCGGCGATGCCGAGCTTGTCCGCCACCGCCTGCGCCGTGGTGCGGTTGTCGCCGGTCAGCATGACGATGCGCATGCCGTCGGCGCGCAGGCTCGCAAGCGCCGCCGGTGTCGTCGCCTTGATCGGATCGGCGACCGCGATGATGCCGGCGGGCCGGCCGTCGACCGCAACGAACATCACCGTCGCGCCGTCGCGCCGCAGCCTGATCGGCCTGCGACTCCAGCGCGTCGATCGGCGACGCCCAGATCACGCAGCAGCGCGGCATTGCCGAGGGCGACCTTGCGGCCGCCGATCATGCCGGTGACGCCCTTGCCGGTGATCGAGGCGAAATCGCTCACGGCCATGAGCGCAAGCCCGCGCTGCTTCGCGGCCGGCGACGATGGCGGCGGCGAGCGGATGCTCGCTCGGCGCGTTCGAGGCTGGCGCCGAGCGACAGCACCGTCGCCTCGTCAAAGTCCGCGGCCGGCACGACCGCGATCACGCGCGGCTTGCCTTCGGTCAGCGTGCCGGTCTTGTCGACCACCAGCGTGTCGACCTTCTCGAAGCGCTCGAGCGCTTCGGCGTTCTTGATCAGCACGCCCGCCGTGGCGCCCTTGCCGACGCCGACCATGATCGACATCGGCGTCGCCAGCCCGAGCGCGCACGGGCAGGCGATGATGACCACCGACACCGCGGCGACCAGCGCGTAGGCGAAAGCGGGCGGCGGGCCCCAACATCATCCAGGCGACGAAGGCCACGGCCGCCGCCAGCAATGACGGCCGGCACGAACCACGCCGAGACGGTGTCGGCCAGGCGCTGGATCGGCGCGCGGCTGCGCTGCGCGTCCGCGACCATTTGCACGATGCGCGCCAGCATCGTGTCGGCGCCGATCTTCTCGGCGCGCATCACCAGGCTGCCGGTGCCGTTGATGGTGCCGCCGATCACCTTGGCGCTTGGTCTTTCTCGACCGGCATCGATTCGCCGGTGACCATCGATTCGTCGACGGCGCTGCGGCCCTCGACGACGACGCCGTCGACCGGCACGCTGTCGCCCGGGCGCACGCGCAGCCGGTCGCCGATATGGACTTGCGTCGAGCGCGACCTCCTCGTCGCTGCCGTCGGCGCGGATGCGCCGCGCGGTCTTCGGCGCGAGGTTGAGCAGCGCGCGGATGGCGCCGCCGGTTTGCTCGCGCGCGCGCAGTTCCAGCACTTGGCCGAGCAGGACCAGCACGGTGATCACCGCGGCCGCCTCGAAATAGACCGGCACCACGCCGTCCATGCCGCAAGCTCGTCAGGAAACAGCCCGGGCGCGAACAGTCGCGACGAGGCTGTAGCCGTAGGCCGCGCCGACGCCGAGCGCGATCAGGCTGAACATGTTGAGCGAGCGGTTGCGCACCGACGCCCAGCCGCGCACGAAGAACGGCCAGCCGGCCCACAGCACGACCGGCGTCGCCAGCACGAACTGAATCCAGGCCGAGATTTGCGGCGCGATGTAGTGGTGCAGGTTGAGGCCCGGAAAATGCGATCCCATCTCCAGAACGAAGACCGGCACCGCCAAGCGCCGCGCCGATCCAGAAGCGCCGCGTCATGTCGATCAGTTCTTCGTTCGGCGGCGCTTCGGCGGTGACGGTCGACGGGCTCGAGCGCCATGCCGCAGATCGGGCAGGAGCCGGGACCGACCTGCCGGATCTCCGGATGCATCGGGCAGGTGTAGATCGTGCCGGGTGGGGCGGCCGGCTCGGCTTTGGCTGCGTCTTTGTTCAGATATTTCGCCGGATCGGCGATGAACTTGCCGCGGCAGCCTGCGGAGCAGAAAAAATAGTCGTGGCCCTCATGGCTGTGGCGATGCTGCGTCTTCGCCGGATCGACCTTCATGCCGCAGACCGGATCGATGGCGAGGCTTTGGCTTGCCGTGCTTGCGGTGTGTGGAGCAGGAATGGGTCATGTGAACGCGTCCGCAACGTGTGAGACCGGAGCCGGCTTGAAACCGATACCCCGTAGGGGTATATAGACGGCCATGCAAGCCAATGCCAAGACGTCGGTGCTCAAGCGGTTGAAGCGGATCGAGGGCCAGGTGCGCGGGCTCGCCCGCATGGTCGAGGACGACCGCTATTGCATCGACATCGTCACCCAGCTTTCGGCGGTGCGCGCCGCGCTGCGCCGCGCCGAAGAGGAAATTCTCGCCGACCACGTGGCCCATTGCGTCGAGCACGCCATCGCCTCAGGCAACAAGGGCGAGCAGCGCCGCAAGGTCAGCGAACTGATCGACGTGCTCTCCCGCAGCGACCGTTAGCTCTCAGTCGAACTGTTTGTAGGGCACGGCCTACGACTCCCTCTCCCCAGCGGGAGAGGGTGGGGTGAGGGGGCTCTGACTCCGAGCAAATACTGGGAATCAGCACCCCCTCATCCTGTCCTTCTCCCGCTGGGGAGAAGGGACGCAGCGCGTCGCGCGGCGATTTTTTGCTTCGCACGGTTTTTTGGACGGCCGCCGACTCCCTCTCCCCGACGGGGAGAGGGCGGGGCGAGGGGCTCCGACTCGGAGCAAATCTTGAGAGCCAGCGCTGCCGGTCCTCAGCGTGACGGATCCGCGAAAATGAACGTCATCGTGAGCTGAAGCTGCCACGTGTCGTTATCGGCTTGCGGCCGGATCGCGTTGTAAAAGGCGTCGAGCTCGAACTGCACCGGCTGGTCGCCAAGCGAACGACTTTGCCGATGCCGCCGCCGACCGGCACGGTCCACTTGCCGCCGTTTGCGATCCAGTTCGCCTCGATGCTCGGCGATGAGGTGAGCGACCATCCATCGGCGAAATGATAGCTGATGGTCGGATTGAGCAGCATCTGGTTGGTTCGGTCGGCGTTGGCGGCCGGTCCGCCGACCGACCAGATATTGTTGGCGACCAGCGCAAACACCCACGGGCCCGCGTCCTGGTGCACGAAAGCCACCGACGGGCCCGAGCCCCATGTGTTGTTGCCCACCGCCATGCTGGTCGCGGTCGGGAAGTACAGCACCGGCCCGACGCCCCAATAGAAGCCGTGGCCATGCTCGGGCGAGAGGAAGAACGTCGTGTAGCCGTTGGACAACCCATCGGCCCAGCGGCCGCCGGGCGTTTGCGGCGGCTGCGCCACGAAGGGGAGTTTGGTCCGGGTGATCAGTGACCAGTCGTTGTTGAGCCGGAACGGCACCACGGCCTGATCGAGTTCGATCGTGCTGTTGGTGAGCCTGTTGGGGCCGGTGAAGAAATCCGCCTCGTACTCGATCGGCAGCGTGATGGTGCGGGTAATCGGATTCTCGACGTCTTTGGACAACTGCGTATTGCTCGGCGGCGCAGCCGATTGCGCCAGGCACGAACCGTGGCACAGCAACGCGATGACGAGGCCGGCGAGGATGCGCCTTTTCATCGACGCGGTGATCCCGGTTTCCTCGTGCCTGTCGAACGCCGCGCTTCATCCATGATCAAGACGTTCGTCGCTGTTTTGATTCCGTCTGGATTCCTTCCAACGGGCTCGCGCCGCGTCAAGCGTCTGCTGCGACGTATCCAACGCCGCTATGCCGCGGTGGCCCATGAGAACGCACGTCGCTTTGGCTCGGCTTTTTTATCTGGGTAGCCATCGTTCGGCTCGACGATTGAACGGTACGAGCGCGGGTGCGGCATATCGACAGGTGAGCTTTACAGGTTGCCTGTAGATATGCCACAAGAGTTCGATGGCTCTCACTCTCGACACCAAGCAAGCCGAGTTCGCCTCGACTCTGGCGCGCGACCTTCGTGCGGTCGTCGGCAAGCTCAAGCGCCGCCTGCGCGCGCAGTCGGACATTGGCGATCTGACGCCCTCTCAGGTGTCGGTACTGCTGCGCCTGGAAAAGCATGGACCGGCGACGACGTCGGGCCTGGCCCGCGCCGAGGGCATGCGTCCGCAGTCGATGGCGCCGGTCGTCGCTGCGCTCGAGGCTCAGGGCCTGATCAGCGGCGCGCCGGATCCGAGCGACGGCCGGCAAACGCTCCTTTCGCTCACCGATGCTTGCCGCAAATGGGTCGAGGAGGGCCGGGCGGCCCGGCAGGATTGGTTGACGCGTGCGCTGCAGGCGCACCTCTCGCCGCAAGAACAAGGCGACGTGGCGACAGCCGTCGCGTTGCTCAAGCGGCTCGTCGAAGACTGAGCCGCACGCCGCTGCGGTCGATCGCATTCATCATTTGGAGTCCCCGCAATGTCTCAAATATCCTGGCTTTCGCTGCTGTCATATTTCTTCGGCGGCGCCTTCCTGGCGAATGCCATCCCGCATTTCGTCAGCGGCATGATGGGGATGGCGTTTCAGTCGCCATTCGCCAAGCCGCCGGGCGAGGGGCTTTCGTCCTCGTTCGTCAACGTGCTGTGGGGCTTTCTCAACATCATCGTCGGCTATCTGCTGGTCTGTCGTGTCGGCGACTTTGAATTGCGCAACACGGCCGACGTTGTCGCGCTCGGCGCCGGCGCGCTTCTGATCGCGTTGCTTTGCGCCCGGCATTTTGGCCGCTTCCACGGCGGCAGGCGGCCCGCGCACTGATGACAACGGCGTTCGGCAGAGTCTTCCGTTCGCTGCGAGGTTTCAACTACCGGATCTGGGTCGCCGGCGCCTTCGTCTCCAACATCGGCACCTGGGTGCAGCGCACCGCCCAGGACTGGCTGGTGCTGACACAGCTTACCCATCACGACGCGTCCGCCGTCGGCTTGGTCATGGCGCTGCAATTCGGACCGCAGCTACTGCTGCTGCCCTGGACCGGCTTTGCCGCCGATCATTTCAATCAGCGCAAGCTTCTGATCGTCACGCAGGCCACGATGGGCGTACTCGCGCTGGCGCTCGGGATACTCACCGTCACCGGCTTGGTCCGGCTCTGGCATGTCTGCATCTTCGCCTTCCTGTTCGGCAGCGCGGCCGCGTTCGATGCGCCGGTGCGGCAGACCTTCGTTGCCGAGTTGGTCGGCGACGAAGATCTGCACAACGCTGTGGCGCTCAACTCAACCTCGTTCAATGCCGCGCGGATGATCGGTCCCGCTGTTTCCGGCCTGGTCATCGCCGCGATCGGCACCGGCTGGGCATTTTTGATCAACGGCGCCTCATTCGTCGCCGTGCTGATCTCGCTCGCGCTGCTGCGCGTCGCCGACTTGCGTCCAAACGCCAGGGCGCATCGCGCCAAGGGGAGCTTCACCGACGGGCTTCCGCTACGTCTGGGGCCGCGCGGACCTCAAGACGATTCTGATCATGCTGTTTCTGATCGGCACGTTCGGTCTGAATTTCCCGATCTTCATTTCGACCATGGCGGTCGAGCGTTTTCCACGTCGATGCCGGCGGCTATGGCCTGCTGTCCTCGATCATGGCGATCGGCACGGTGGCGGGCGCGCTGTTGGGCGCCGGCCGCGACAAGCCGCGGTTCGGCTTGCTGCTGGCGGGCGCCGGCGTGTTCGGGCTCGGCTGCACGCTGGCCGCCGTCGCGCCCGGCTATTGGTTCTTCGCCGCCGCGCTGGTCGTGATCGGCGTCGCGGCCCTGACCGTTACCAACACCACGAACAGCCTGATGCAGTTGTCGACCGAGCCGGCCATGCGCGGGCGGGTCATGGCGCTGCGGGTCGGCGTCGCGCTCGGCGGCACGCCGATCGGGGCGCCGATCGTCGGTTGGGTGGCCAATCATTTTGGGCCGCGCTGTGCGCTCGGCGTCGGCGCGGCCTCGGGCTTTGCGGCCGCCATCGTCGCCATTGGTTTTCTTTTGCAGCAATCCCGGCGGCAAGCGGCGAGGCAGTTAGCCAGTCCGCCAGAACAGCTTGGGCGACCCTAAACCGTTGGCAACCTTTCTTCGTGTCGTCATGGCCGGGCTTGTCCCGGCCATCTCGATTTAGTGGGCACCGAGTCCTGATGCTCGGGATGCGCGGCTCAAGGCAGGCTCAAGCGGCGCATGGCACGGAGGAAGCGGAGGCGCTTCCGAGCTATTGAAGCCGGTTCCGATTCAATCAGCACAGGCCACACCTCGCGTTTCACCGATCATCAAGATGATGGCCGGTATTTTGATCGGGCGGGCACGCCTTTGGCGCGCCCAGTAAAGCCGATGAATGAGGTATTCAAATGCCACCGTCCAGCGACGCCGGCCCGATCCGCAACGGTCTTTCCCGCCGCGCCCTGATGCGGGCCTCGTCGCTTGGTGCCGCGAGCCTTGGTGCTGCCGGTCTGGGTGTCACAAGCCTCGGTGCGGCCGCTGTCGGCAGCGCCACCGCGGCTCTGGCCGACCCGCCGCGCTATGACGCCGCCGCGATGGCGGCGCAGATTTCCGACAAGCTGTTCGCCGATGACGGACTGGCACGGCCGGCACCGGAAAAGCCCGACGTCTCCGATCTGGCGCGCGGGCTCGATCGCACGCTCGTGCTCGGCGGCGGCGGCGAATATTACGTCGCCTGGTATTGCGGCTTCATTCACGGCCTCTACGAGCAGAATGTCGATCTGGCCATCGCCGACATGGTGGTGGGGACATCCGCCGGCGCCTATGCGGGCTCCGCCCTGACATCGGGCCATTTCAAGCACTTGCTGCATGTGTTCGACTTTTTCGGTGAATTCCCCGGGCTGTTCGCCAAGATGGCGCCGGTCACCAGCCCGAACCTGAGTCAGAAGCGCGCCCAGGAGATCAACTTCAACGTCAAGGACGGCTCGCCGGCGTCGATCCGCGCCATCGGCCACGCGGCCTTGGCCGCCGACAATCACGTCAACGGCAGCGCCGTCGAGCGCCTGGCGTGGCTGTTGACCGACGACAGCCGCACCGACTGGCCGGTCGCCAAGATGTTTACGACCGCCAACGATTGCTACACGGGGCAACGGCTGGTCGTCGGCCAAGCGGCGGCGCGCAAGAACGGAATCCCGTTGGCCCATGCGGCCGGCGCCAGCTCCTCATTGCCCGGTGTCATCGGTCCGACGCTCGTGGGGCAGCGCTATTGCATGGACGGCGGCATCGCGCGCACCTGGGCGCACACCGACGTCGTCGCTGGATCGAAGCGCGCCATCGTGATCACGCTGACCAACGGCTACGAGGGCGCTCTGCTCAGCGGCATTCCGCACAACATTTACGATGAGATGAAGTTTTTGAAGGCGACCGGCACCCAGGGCATGCTGATCATCGCCGGCACGCCGCCCGGCTTGAACCTGCTTGACCCGCGACAGATCGAACCGGCGCTCAAGGCGGGTTACGAGCGCGCCAAAGTCGAAGCGCCGAAGATCAAAGAGTTCTGGGCTTAAGGCGCAAACAGTCGCCGACCGAGCACTTTATTTGGTCAGCATCGCCGAGCGCGGATTGCTGGCCGGTGCTGGCGAGAACGACAGCGTCAGCCAGGTATTCCATCCGGACGGCCGTTCGTGTCCGTCGAATTCGTAGTAGGCCTTGACGTTGATGTAGGCCTGCACCGATCCGAGCGGCAGGATGTAACCGACCTGCGGTCCGACGCCGATGACCCCGGACTCGAAAGCGCCGAGGTGATCGCCGGGGCCGCTGTCGGGCGTCAACTGCTCATAGAAATAGCCGACGGCGCCAACCTGGATTTGTTTGGTCAGGAACTGGGACGCGCCCCAGTCCAAGTGCCAATCGACGCCGTTCTGGTACTGCGTGCTCGGATTGATCAGGTTGTAGGTGATGCCCGTGACCGCGGAAAACTCGTGGCCGGTCATCGGATTGAAGTAGGTGTAACCGCCGCCGACGTCGACTGCGCCGTGACCAATGCCGAAATTGGCCAGGCTCGAGGGATTGTACTCGCCGACCGGAATATCGCCGGTCCCATAGACCATCCAGTTGTGAAAACCATCGTTCCAGCGCAGGCTGGTGACCGGATAGAGATCGCCGTAGCCGAACGCCGTCTGACCGAATGTGCCTTGCCGCGTAACCGCGAACGGACCCGACGCCAGCGTCAGCGTTCCGTCCAATCCGGCGCTGTTGTTGCCGACAAACGTGAACATGCCGACCGCCAACTGGCCACCAAACACCTTGGAGGCAAACACGTAATTCAGATAAGGCAGCGTGACATCGATCTTGGCGTTCACGTTGACGTTGAGATTGACGTTCACGTTCGGGCTGAGCTTGCCGATGGTAATTTCGCGCGATGCCGCGATCGAACCGCTGCCGCTGACCGAGTCGAAGTAATTGATCGCCGTGAAAGTGAATCCAGGCTGCGCCGGGACGGCCGCGAGGCTTCCATAAATGCCCGGCAGCCAGAAGCTGATGCCGTTCTCATCGGCGAAAGCGGCCGAGGGTAGTAACAGGGTGAGGCCGGAGACAAGCGCGGCGCCACGCAGCAAACACCGCAGCAGCGGCATCGCCCGATGGCCTTGGTCTCTCGCGAGATCTGTCACGGCGTCAACTGCAGCGAATCATGTTGCCGAGCAAATTAGCAGCCCGGCCTGACGCGCAGAAGACATGCGCACTTTATTTCCACAGCCATCTCCTCAGCAGGGCAGCGCGATGAGCGCAGGTTCGACGGCCCGCGACGTCAAAGGTTTAGTTACCATCGATGACGAGTTATCGAACCGCAGCACTGGGGCGGTAGTGTTTGTCACGCCCGAAACTGTACAGTGCGGGCGACCGCACATTGCGCGGCTGACCCGGGAGGAAACGGCAGATGTCAGATCAAGATGGCGGACATTCGTCCAAGGAACAACCTGACAAGGGACAATCTCACATCGTCAATCGCCGGAATATTTTGCTCGCCGGCACCACGCTTGCGGCCGCGACCGCACTGCCGTCGCTGACTATTGAAACCGCGAAGGCGCAATCCGGCCAGCAACCAAACATCGTCGTCATCATGGGCGACGATATCGGCTGGTCGAATATCGGCGTCTACAATCAAGGCATCATGGCCGGGCGCACGCCCAATCTGGACCGCATGGCCAACGAGGGCATGCGCTTCACCGATTATTATGCGGAAGCGAGCTGCACGGCTGGCCGCGCGAACTTCATCACCGGCGAGTTGCCGATCCGCACCGGTCTGACGACGGTCGGGCAGGCTGGCGCAACGGTGGGCATGCCGGCGCAGGCGCCGACCATCGC
Source organism: uncultured Alphaproteobacteria bacterium (assembly GCA_963737755.1). GTDB lineage: Bacteria > Pseudomonadota > Alphaproteobacteria > Rhizobiales > Xanthobacteraceae > BOG-931. Next base: position 87,196 of record CAVTTZ010000004.1, read on the forward strand.
GACCGCGCTGAAATCCATGGGTTACGCCACCGGCCAGTTCGGCAAAAATCACCTGGGCGATCGCAACGAGTTTCTGCCCACGGTTCACGGCTTCGATGAGTTCTGGGGTTATCTGTATCATCTCGACGCGATGGAAGATCCGTTTCACCGCACCTATCCGCCTGAGCTTCGCGACAAGGTCGGCCCGCGCAACCTCCTGCACTGCCTGGCCAGCGACGTCGACGATGCCACGGTCGAGCCGCGCTGGGGCAAGGTCGGCAAGCAGAAAATCACCGACGAGGGGCCGCTGCCGCCGCATCCGCTGCCCAACATCAAATACAACATGGAAACGATCGACGAGGTCATTCGCGACAAGGCGCTCGACTTCATCGATCGGGCCAAGCAGCAGAACAAGCCGTTCTTTGTTTGGCTCAATCCCTCGCGCATGCACGTCGTCACGCACTTGTCGGAGAAATACGAGGCGATGCGCACGCCGCAAAACGGCTGGACCATCGAGGAAGCCGGCATGGCGCAGCTCGACGATGTCGTCGGCGCCGTGTTCGCGCATCTGAAAGAGAAGGGCCTCGACGACAACACCATCGTGGTCTTCACCACCGACAACGGCGCCGAGAATTTCACCTGGCCGGACGGCGGTCAGACCCCGTTCGCTGGCGGCAAAGGCACGGCGCTCGAGGGCGGCTTCCGCGTGCCTTGCATCGTTCGCTGGCCCGGTCACGTGCCCGCGGGCAAGATCGAGAACAGCGTCATCTCCGGACTGGATTGGTTTCCGACGCTGGTGGCGGCCGCCGGCAATGCCAACATCGTCGGCGAATTGCTCAACGGCAAAGCGCTCGGCGATCAGACCTTCAAGGTGCATCTCGACGGCTACAACCAGCTCGATCTGATCACCGGCAAAGGTCCGTCTGCCCGTCACGAGGTTTTCTACTTTACGCAAGGCACGTTGTCGGCGGTGCGCATCGACGACTTCAAATATCGCTTCACCGATCAGCCCAACGGCTGGCTCGGCGCGACCGACAAGGTGGATTGGCCGATCCTGACCAATCTGCGCCTCGATCCCTACGAGCGCACCGGCATGTACAACGGCAAGGACAACGGCTCGTTGGATTACGCGAGCTGGTTCACCTACGAGTTCTGGCGGTTCGTCTTCGTCCAGCAGGAGGTCGGCAAGCTCGCCAAAACCGCGATCGATTTTCCGCCGATGCAGGCGGGCGCGAGCTTCAATCTGGATGCGATCAAGGCGCAAATCCAGAAAGCCATGCAGCACAAAGCCGCCGACTAACGTCCCGTCGCTTACGCCATTCGCCGCAGCGTGTTTTGTCACGCTGCGGCGTTTGTTTATGCGGATGTAGGCTCACGAATTCGATCGCGCGCTATCGAAGAAATCAAAAGTCCGACGGATCAATCTGTCAGCGCGCGCCAGCGCGGCTCGATCTCTTGCCGTAGCGTGCCAGAAACAGCGCCACCGCCGCACGCACGTGCGCGCTCAAATCGCGGTCGGTGATCGGCTTTTCGGGCGGTGCGACCAGCACCAGCAGATGGTGGTTGGCTATCACGGCGCCGAGAAACAATCGCGCAGCTTGCGCGGGCCGTCGGCAACGCAATTCTCCACGCGCCGTTTCCTCTCGCAGGTATTCGGTCAGACGCTCGAGAATGGAGCCGGGGCCGGCTGAATAAAACAAAGCCCCGAGCGCGGGCGTGCGCGGTGTCTCGGCCAGCACGACCCGAAACATCGCCGGCGCTTTGCCGTGGATCATCATCCGCAACAAGTTCAATCCCAGTTCCCCGAGCGCTTTTCGCGGCGTTTGCCGGCGTGCGAGCGCGCTGTCCGGTCCGGCCAGCGTCGTCGCCCGCTCTTTCATGATTTCCGCAAACAGCGCTTCCTTGCTGGCGAAATGCCGGTAGAGCGTTTCCTTTGAAGCCCCGGCGCGCGACGCGATCATTTGCATCGTCGTGTCGGCAAAGCCGCTTTCCAGAAACACTTCCTCGGCGATGTCGGCGAGTTCGCGCCGGCGCACGTCGCCGCGCGGAATGCGGCGCTTGGCGGTCACCGCGGCGCGATCGGGATGCTGCAGCGCATGCGCGGCGTCGAGTGGCCGCAGGAGGGAAGGATCGGAGCGATTACCAAGCGAAGCCATGGCGCCAACCATTTTGGACAAATGAGCATGTAACCCAAGCGGAAGCCGCCCAAAAGGGAATCCCGGGTGGCCGCCGATCGTCGCCCATCATCGGCCGCAGACTGTTGCGGAACCGTTATATCCGAACTATACAGTTCGTATAGATCGAACCTTATGGTTCGCTTAGCGTTGGCTTACGAGCAAAACGGCGGCCGGACAGGTCTGGTTCCGCCGCGACAGCGCCAAATCACGGAATGTCGAGATGGGTGAGGAAAAGCTGGCCGAGAAAGAGCTTGTGGCCAAAGAGCTTTTGGCCAGGGAGCGACTTGCCAAGGATCGGACCGCGCTGTGTGCCGATGCCGCCGAACTGAGCGAACGGGGCTCGCCGCCGCCCAGCGAAACGGCCAAGGACCGAGCGCCCGCGCCGGCGGACGAACGCGCCAAGGCTCCGGCAAAAGAGCCTCCGGACAAGCAACCAGCGCAAGACCCCGGCAACGACCCGGCCCAGAAGCCACCCCCGGATCCGGCGGACAGCGGCAAGGCCGCGGCTGAGGCCGGGGAAAAGGAACGCAAAAAGCGCCGGCCGATGGTCATCGCCATCGCGGCCGTCCTGGCGGTGTTGTTGATCGCGGGCGGCGCTTACTACTGGATCAGCACGCTCGGTCTCGAGAGCACCGACGACGCTTATACGGACGGCCGCGCCATCACCATCGCGCCGCAGGTTTCCGGAAACGTCGTCTCGCTCGACGTCACCGACAACGAGTTCGTGCACAAAGGCCAGCCGCTCATTCACATCGATCCGCGGCAGTACGACAACGATCGCCAGCAGGCGCAAGGCACGCTGACGACCGCGAAGGCGCAATATGCCGGCCAGCAATCCGCCGCGCTGATCGCGCGCAAAAACTTTCCCGGCGCAGTTGGAGCAGGCGAAGGCGCAAGTCGCCAACGCCGAAGCCGCACTCGTGCAGGCGCAGTTGGAATACAAGCGGCAAACCAGCCTGACCAACCTCGCCACCACGCAGCAAAAGGTCGAGCAGGTCACCGCGGCGCAACAGCAGGCGCAAGCGCAGCTTCTGCTGGCCAAGGCGCAAGTCGAGGAAAACTCCCCGGTGCAGGAACGTATCGAGCAAGTCGATGCGCAGGTGATGCAGAACAAGGGCCAGATCGAGCAGGCCCAGGCGCAACTCGACAAGGCCGACCTGAACTTGGGCTGGACGGTGGTCACCGCGCCGCAAGACGGCTGGATCACCAAGCGCAATGTGGAAGTCGGCAACTACGTGACGCCCGGCCAGCAAATCTTCTCGATCGTGTCGCCTGAAGTCTGGATCACGGCCAACTTCAAGGAGAGCCAGTTGCGCGACATGCGGCCCGGCCAGAAGGTGACCATCGAGGTCGATGCCTATCCGGGCCTCAAGCTCAAAGGCCACGTCGACAGCGTTCAGCTCGGCTCCGGCACCAAGTTCACGGCGTTCCCGCCGGAGAACGCGACCGGAAACTTCGTCAAGATCGTGCAGCGCGTGCCGGTCAAGATCATCATCGACGAGGGGCTCGATCCAAAGATGCCGTTGCCGCTCGGGATCTCGGTCGTGCCGACGGTGACGGTGCGATGAGCGCAGCGCCCGCGCCGGCGAACCAAGAGTGGCGGCCGCGATTCAATCCCTGGCTGATCGCCGTGTCGGTGACGTTGGCGGCGTTCATGGAAATTCTGGACACCACCATCGTCAACGTGGCGCTGCCGCATATCGCCGGAAGTCTGTCGGCCAGTTCGGACGAAGCCGCCTGGGCGCTGACGTCGTATCTGGTCGCCAACGGCATCGTGTTGACGATTTCCGGGTGGTTGTCCGACGTGCTGGGCCGCAAGCGCTATTTTCTGATCTGCATTGCGATGTTCACCGTCTGCTCGTTGCTGTGCGGAATCGCCGCCAGCCTCGGCCAGTTGATCGTGTTCCGGCTGGCGCAGGGCTTCTTCGGCGGTGGTTTGCAGCCCAACCAGCAGTCCATCATCGTCGATACCTTCCCGCCGGCGCGCCGCGGCGCCGCCTTCGGGGTGACTGCGATCGCCACCATCGTCGCCCCGGTGCTCGGACCGACGCTCGGCGGCTACATCACTGACCAGGCGAGCTGGCGTTGGGTTTTCTTCATCAACATTCCGGTCGGCATCTTCGCGGTGATCATCAATGCCTTTCTGGTCGAGGACCCGCCCTGGGTCAGTCAGCGGCGCAGCCGTGGCGTCGATTACATCGGCCTCGGCCTGATCGCGCTCGGCCTCGGCTGTCTGGAAGTGGTGATGGATCGCGGCGAGGAGTTGGATTGGTTCGGCTCGCGCTTTATCCAGATCATGGCGCTGCTGGCATTCATCGGCATCGTCGGCGCGATCGGCTGGCTGCTGACGGCGAAACGGCCGATCATCGACCTCGCGGTCTTCAAGGATCGAAATTTCGCCGCCGGCTGTCTGATGATCGGCGTCATGGGCGCCATTCTGTACGCCAGCGCCGTCGTCATTCCGCAACTGAGCCAACAGGTGCTCGGCTATACGGCGACCTGGGCCGGCCTGGTTTTGTCGCCCGGCGCCATCGCGGTGATCTTCCTGATACCCATCGTCGGCATCTTGATGCGCTTCCTGCAGACGCGCGTAATCATCGCGGTCGGCTTTTTCATTATGGGATGTGCGCTGATCTATTCCAGCGGCCTCTCGCCGCAAATCGACTTCAAGACCCTGATGCTGATGCGTACCTATCAGACCATCGGGCTGGCGTTTTTGTTCGTGCCGATCAGCACCATGACCTATCTGACCTTGCCGCGTGAACTGAATGCCGACGGCGCCGCGCTTTATTCGATGTTCCGCAATGTCTTCGGCTCGATCGGCATTTCACTCGGCACCGCGCTGGTGGTCGAGCGCAGCCAGGTCCACCAAACCTATTTGTCGCAATACGCGACGCCGCTCTACCAGCCCTACAACGCGCTGGTCGCCACGTACGAGCGCAGTCTCATCGCGATGGGCCGCGCCGCGCAATACGCCCACGACGCCGCGGTCGGCAAAGTCTATCTGATGTTCCAAGCCCAGGTCGCGATCCTGGCCTATTCCGACGTGTTTCTGTTTTTCGGCATTGCGTCGCTCTGCGTCGTCCCGCTGTGTTTTCTCGCATCAGGAGGAACGGCAAAAGGCGGCCCCGGCATGGCGCATTGACCGGCGCAATGCCGTAGTCGCGTAGCAAACTCAAGCCGCTTTGGAGCGCTGCGCTGCGACATCGGCCAAACGTTGCGGCGCCGGGCGGCCTTTGATGACCAGCGCTTGCGCCGGCAGCTTCTCTTGGACCGGCTCCGGGGCTTCCGGCACCGCCGCGATGGCCTTTCGCCGCCCGCTCGACCAAATGCTCATCAGCAGGGCGCCGGTTGACGAGAAGGCCGAAGCGTTGACGGTGGTGGCGTCCAACCCGCCGGTGAACAGCTTGCGGATCAGGAGATCGCGCTCGAGGCTTTGCGGCAGGTCAAAATGCACGGCCAGGAAGCGGCCGCTCTGCCGGACCACCGTCGCCGCGATAAAACCGACCTCGGCAACATAGACCCGGATCCGGTCGCCGACCTTGGCGGTCAGGGCGCGACTTTCATCCGCGACGATCGCGGCGCCCGAGAGCGAGACGTTTTTGGTCCGGCCGGTCGACAAAGCGCCGCTGGCAGTGAAGATCGAAATCGGCTGATCGAGTACGAAACGTTCCTCGCCGCGGCGCACCGGAGCCTGCAGCGACATCATGCAAATAATGAACAACACAACGATGTTGATCGAGCCCCAGAAGGCGACGATGGGCAGCAAGCCGGCCTGACCGATGATGCGCCATTCGGGGATCGCGTTGATGCACAAACCAACGATGGTCAGCACCATCAGGGTGGCCGACGTCCAGAAGATGGTGCCGTCGTAATCCGAGGCTTTGGCGCCGGCGCCCTTGGGCGTCACCTTGAAAACGTGACCGAACGGCCGCGCCATGGTCATCAACACCGTCGGCAGGATTTTGAAGCTCTGGAAAGTGCCGTGCACCTGCACCGCAAATGGAAAATACTGGCGCGGTGCGAAGGCCCAAATACCTCCGGCGATGGCGAGCATCATCGGCAGTTGATAATATAAGACCGCTTCGGTCGTGACATTGACCAGCGGCAAAATTCCGGCCCACAGGAACACCAGCGGCGCCACGATCACCATCAGCAGCATCAGGCTCTGCGATAGCCAATGCGTCGGCAGAAACTGCAGCCGCTGCATCACGGTCAGATTCCGGCCCAGCGGTCCCGCCGCCAGATAGAGGATTTGCATCGCGCCGCGTGCCCAGCGCCGCCGCTGCACAAAGAAGGCCTTGAGCCCCTCGGGCGCCAAGCCAACAGCCAGACGCTCGCACAGATAGCGCGTGATGTAGCCATTGCGCAGCAGGGTGATGGTGAACAGCATGTCCTCGGTGATCGATTCCGTCGGCAGCACGTCGCCGACGCTGCGCAGCGCCGTGCGGCGCGTCACCGAGTTCGAGCCGCAGCAGAAAGCCGCGTTCCAGGCGTCCCGGCTCGGCATCACCGCGTCGAAGAAAAATCGTTGGTCGTCCGGCAGGGAGGTCTGCAGCGCCAGACTCGATTGGGTCGGATCGTAATTGTAGAACGCGTGCGGCACCTGAACCACGCCGATCTTGGGATCGGCGAAGAAGCCCATGGTGCGCATCAGAAAATTGCGTTGCGGAATGAAATCGGCATCGAAGATCGCGACGAAATCGGCGGTCGTCTTGGTCAGGGCATGATTGATGTTGCCGGCCTTGGCGTGCTTGTTGTCCGGCCTGGTCAGATAGCCGATCCCCTTGGCTTCGCAGAATTCCTTGACCCAGGGCCGCCGGCCGTCATCGAGCACCCAGGCGTTGAAGTTCGGGTAATCCAGGCACAGTACGCCCGTGATCGTCTTCTCCAGGACTTCCAGCGGCTCATTGTAGGTCGGGATGTAGACGTCGACCGACGGCAATTGGTCGGGCGGCAAGGCGCGCAGCCGCGCCTCATGCGTATCTGCTTCGGCGCGACGATTGGTGGTGCGCAAGAACGTCAGATAAAGGATGAGTGCGTCGAACAGCGCCAGCAATTCGACGGCAAAACAAAAATAGACCCATCCGTTCTCGTACCAGGCGCCGTCGGCCGGAATCACCGTGTCGAAAAATCGCCAGAGAAAATAGCGCGCGACCACCAGCCAGACGACGGCAAAAACCATCACGCGGGCCCAGGACTGTGTCAGCGGCAGCATCGGCGCCAGCACATAGACGGCGCCAAGCACCAGCAGCAGCGGCGACAGCAGCTCGAGGTAAGGAACGCCTTCAACGTTCATGGTTATTTGCCGGCCGTAACCATGCCGGTCTGGCCGCCGCTTCGATCGATGAGCGAGGCCAGCGTCTTGAACATACGGTCGACGATGCCAAGTCCCGACCGCTGGAACCGCACCTCGGCCAGGCGTCCGATGTTGCAGAAGCCGCTATGCTCGGCGTCGGCGTCCGGCAGGATCTCGACTTCGACCGCGATGCTGCTCGAGGTCGGGTGGGGGACTTGCGCCGCAAGCAACCGGTCGTCGCTGCGGGCGGCCGAGCCGATGACCTGGCGAACCTTGCCGCGCCGCCATTCATCGCCGCCGATGAGGCGGATTTCCGCCGGCGCATTGGGTTTGATGCGCTCGAATTCGCGCTCCGGAAGGTCGACGACGACAAAGCGGTGCGCGCAATCCGCCAGATCGAAGATCGTCTGGCCTTCGGTCACGGTCGAGCCCGGGCTCGCTTGGACCGACCAGACAACGTGATCGGCGGGGAGCACGACGTCGGAGTGCCCGATGCGGTCGAGTTGGTTGCGTTCTTCGCCGACTTCCGCGGTGAGCTGCTTGGCGATCGAGTTCTGGTGCAGCACCTCGCTCTCAAGCTCCTGGCGGCGCAGCGCGAGCCGGTCGCGTTGCTGCTGGGAGTAGGGCACGTCGCTGGCGCCGTTGGCGATGAAGATGCCTTTCTGCGCCGAGTCGCGCTCGACCTTGAGGCGCTGAATGCGCGCGTCCGCCATCTCGCAGCGGCCGGCATTCGCCTCCTGGGTCGCGAACGCCTCGCTCGATCGCAAATACGGAGTGAAGCCGGATTTCGCCATCTCCTCGAGGCGGCTCCGAACCGTGCGGCGCTGTTGATTTTCGGCCAGACACGCGACCTTCTCAGCCTGTGCTTCGACGACCTCCTGGTCGAGCCGCTGGATGGTGCCGGTGCGATACGAATCGATGCGGGCTTGCAGGTCGCGATCGCTGTTTGCGATATCGGTGAGCTGCCGCTTGGCCAGTTCCGCGCGATCCTTGGCGACGGTCGTTTGTTGTTCGAGATCGAGCAGATGCCGCCGATCCGAGGACAATGCCTCGACGATGTTCAGCGTCGTCGGCTGCTCGATGATGGCGCCGCGGCGGGGCAGGTCGACGGCGAGGCGCCCGGCGATCGGTGCGGTGACGCGCACCAGCTCGGAATTGACGAAGGCGGTCGGGGCGATCCGATAGGCGAGATGCGGGAAGAACGCCCAGGCGCCCGCGGCGATCAACACGACAGCGAGCAAGACACGCGCGGTCCGGTTTCGGATGGCTGCTTCAACGGTGCTCCTGAAAGACATCGCTATTTTCCTGATCAGTGCGTTTTTAGGTATCTGCCGCCTGTTTTGTTGTTCTCACGCGTTGTTTTCAGTTTTAGTGAGCTAATTGCTTCGAATTTTAGCAATCGTGAGTCCGTGCCGACCAAGGCTCTTCAGTTGTTCAACGGCAGTCGACCTTTCCGCGCGATCTAAAAAATTATGCCCGATCATGAGCAATTACACGCTTCGGGCGATCCTCACAAAATGCCACCTCAACGTGCCGCTCCGAGCGGCTGACGGCGCGGCATGGTCGATCGAATCCGTCCGCGGCGATCACCAGATAAAACAGCTCCGGAAGACCAACGGTCGACGAAATGGCGAGGCCTGCGCCTTGATCTGAAACCCACCGGACGGTGCAGTCGATGGTGGATGAGCGTCCGTTGAATAGGATCTGCGCCGCCTTCAGAACGCGCCGCCGCTGCGTGTTCGGCCTCGGCCGGTCCGGATTGCCAGACAGTGACGCGGTTGCGGCCTTCCGATTTTGATTGATAGAGCGCCCGATCGGAAAGTTCGAGCAGTGTCTCGATGTCTCTGGCCCCGGCGTGCACAGAAGCGACGCCAAAGCTGGCCGTCGCCTTGATAGATTTTGATTCAAGGCGGATCTCATTGCCTTCGATGGCCAGTCGCAATTTCTCCGCGGTCTCCAGGGCTCCGGCCTGATCGGTGTTCGGCAGAACGATCGAGAATTCTTCGCCGCCCAGCCGACCGATCACGTCGCTGCTGCGCAGATGCCGCGCGCAGATCGCGATGGTCTCGCGCAGCACCTGATCGCCTGCCGCATGACCAAAGGTGTCGTTGGTCAACTTGAAGAAGTCCAGGTCGAATGAAATCACGCTCAGCGGGTGGTGATGGCGTATTGCCAGCGCGATCAGGCGTTCCGCGGTGTCCTTGAAGGCGCGGCGGCTGAAAGCGTCGGTCAGAACGTCGCGGTCGGCGGCCCGGCGCAAATGCAGCTCGTCCATGATCATGTGCGCCAGATCGGACATGACTTCGAGCTGCTCGGTATCGAAGGCGCGCGGTTTTGTATCCACCAGGCACAAGGTGCCGACGTTGTGGCCGTCTTTGGTCTGCAGCGGAAAGCCGGCATAGAAGCGCACGCCCGGCGTGGCCATCACGTAGGGGTTTTGCGAGAAACGTACATCCTCGGTCGCGTTCGGGACGACGACGGCGTTGCCGCTGTTGATCACATAGCGGCAAAAGCTTTGTTCGCGTGGAACTTCAGATACGACGGCTCCGGGGGAGGACTTGTACCACTGCCGGTGCGCATCGATGAACGAGACGATAGCGACCGGAACATCAAATAGCCTTTTGGTGAGGCGCGTGATGCGATCAAACGCCTCCTCGGTGGGCGTATCGAGGACGTCCAAGTCCTCCAGGGCCTTGAGGCGTTCCGTTTCTTGCGCCGGGCGCAGCGGAGCGGGGCGCAAATCGTCTCGGGAAATGTCGGATCTGTTTGCTGACGTTTTCATCTCAGCTTCGACCATCCTCGGCGCCTGAGGCGCGGAATTTGTGTCGCCGCAAGAATAACTCAGCAAAGACCGTAACTTGTTAAATGGATGCGGATTTCCACCTGGAATCGTTAAAACTGTGTTTCTTAAAATACCATGGGTTGATCGACGCGTGCTAGGATTGCGCCGCGATCGGATCGCAGAGGAGAATATGGCAAATACAGTTTCACATCCGCAGCTTAATTTTATTTGTTCGGCGCGCGTGACCGTCGATCCGGCGCTCGATCTCGGCGATGTCGCCAAGGGCGGCCGGCGCATCGTGCCGATCACCGGCGGCGATTTTTCAGGTCCGGACATGAGCGGGGAGGTGCTGCCGGGCGGCGCCGACTGGCAGGTTTTACGCACCGATGGCGTCGCCGAACTGGAAGCACGCTATACGTTGCGCACCAGCGACAATGCGCTGATCTATGTGCGCAATCACGCGCTCCGCCACGGTCCGCCCGAGGTGATCGCGGCGCTCGCGGCCGGTCGCCCGGTCGACTCCACGCGGTATTATTTCCGTGGCGCCACGTTCTTCGAAACCAGCAGCGCCCGCTATGCGTGGCTCGGCAAACACATCATTGTTTGCTCGGGAGAACGCGAACCCGCCGCCGTGAAGCTGAAGTTCTTTCAGATGTTGTGATCAATCTCGTCATTGCGAGGAGCGTAGCGACGAAGCAATCCAACTTCCCGCGCCGCCCTGAATTGCTTCGCTGCGCTCGCAATGACGTGATCCGACCAGCGCGAAACAATCTGCCGAGAGCGTTCGAGCCACTGCTTCGGTGCGAAGGCATTGTTGTGGCGTTCGTCGCGGGCGGCGTAGCGCAGCGTGACCGATAGTTCGAACCCGAACTTTCCAAAATAGCGCGCGGGACAGCAAATAGATCCGGGGCGTGTGTTCATAAGTCGGTTATTTGGTCGGGTGGCTCGAGACATTCATCGCCACCCGCCGGTCCCTGAAACGGCTTAGACGTTGGCGTATGCGGCCCTTTCAAACGCATCGTGGGCGGCCATGAAGGGCGGCTCCACGAAAGGAAGGGTCTGGGTCATGATGAGGCCGGCCAGGTCCGCGGTGGGATCGAACCAGAAATGCGTGTTCAGCACGCCGCCCCAGCTTTGTGAGCCAGCCCTGCGACGGCCCGGGATGTCGGCCTCGTTGCGCAGGAAGCCGAAGCTGTGGGTCTTTGTCGTCCCCTCGAAAGGATTGACGTCTGCGGTGATCGCTGGCGCCGCGGTGACCATTTTCTCGAACTTCAGTGGACCCATATGGTTCTCAAGCATAAGGGCAACGCTGCTCGTCTTGAGGACCCGGTTGCCGTCGAGGGTGCCTTTATTGAGGAACATGCGCAGGAAGCGCATGTAGTCCTGCGTCGTTGAGTATAGCGCATGGCCCATACCATAGACCTCGGGATGGGAGGGCGGCGCCAGCGCGAAGTCGGCGAACTTCCCGTCTGCATCCCGTGCCTTCACGCCGGCCAGCCGCGCCTGCATGTGCGGCCGAACCTCGACGTCGGTATCGTTCATGCCCAGAGGCTCGAACAGATTCTGCTTGAGAAAGGCGTCGATACGCTGGCCGCTGATCTTCTGCACCATCAGGCCCAACCAGTCCACCGAGGGCCCGTAACCCCAGCGGGTTCCGGGGTCCGTCATCATCGGATAGAACATCGCGGCCTTGGTGCCAGTGAGGATCGACGGATGCTTCGTCTTGGCCAGAAATTCGGCGACCTCGCCCCGGTAGAACTCATACTCAAGGCCCGAGGTATGGGTTGCGAGATGCCTCGCGGTGGCCTTCACATGAGGCACACGCATCCTGGGACGATCGCCGTCCCACCCCTCGAGAACGCGAAGCTCCGCGAACTCAGGCAGCACATCCTGCACCGGCGTGTCGAAGTTCATTTTGCCTTGCTCGATGAGGATCATCGCTGCCGTGGAGCCTATGCCCTTGGTCATGGAGAAGACCTTTAGAACTGTGTCGGGCGCGGCCTTCATGCCGGGAGCCGCATCGCCCGAAGCGCCAGCGAAGGTTACGCCCGAGGCCCTGCCGGTCATGCCGACGGCGAAGGGAACCCTCCCGGCCGCCACCGAGTCATCAAGAACCTTTTGGAGCGCGCGCTCGCTAGCCTGCGCCGCTGATACCAGAGGCAGCGAATACAGCGCGGCGGCGCCGGCGACGGACGCTGCCCGCTGTAGAAAGTCGCGTCGCGCTAGATCGCGCGCGTGGTCCATGTCCTTCGCCGTCGAGTCGTCGTGAACGCTTTCTCCAAATTTGTTCATGAGTTTTCTCCCGGAGCCGTCCATCTAAAAGAGGCCGGCACGCCACGATACCGGAGAACAAGCCGCGTTTGGCTGTCCTGCCATTCCGATGATGTCGGTCGTGAATCCGATTTGAAAAGTTCGGTGGCGCTGTGACAAATCGCCATGACGGCTTGTCGCGGGGCATTCACTGTTGGAGCGCGGTGAACAAAGACTTAGATGGCCGCAACAAGTCCGGCCATGACGCATGCGTGTTACCGTTGCAACACAACACGATCTAGTGCGCGCGTTCGAGCCAGTCTTTCAGCGCGACCGCATTGTTGTGGCTCTCGTCGCGTGCGGCGTAGAGCAGGGTGACCGTCTGATGCTTGGCTTTCTCACGCAAATCGGCGGCCGCGGTTTTCGCAGGCTCTTGCTCGAGTTCTTGCCGATACGCTTCGACGAACGCGTTCCACAATTCTGCATGGTCGTGAAAGCGGTGACGCAACGCATCGCTCGGCGCGATCTCTTTCAGCCACACATCGAGGTGCGCCTTCTCTTTGCTGACGCCGCGCGGCCACAGCCGATCGACCAACACCCGAAAGCCGTCCTCCGCCGCGGCCGGCTCATAAATCCGTTTGATCCGAAAGCCGGGTGTTGTCTTGGGGTGCGTTGAGCGTTTCGCTGTCATTGGCTCGCTGCTGGCTTGCTCCCGGCGCCGTTGAACACCATCAAGGTCGAGGTGCCGTGCGACAGGATGCGGCCGGTGGAATCGACAATGCGCGCTTCCGCCGACATGATCTGACGTCCACGGCCGACCACACGTCCTTCGGCGCGCACGCGGCCGGTGTCATGTTTGATCGGCCGGTTGAAATTCGCCTTGGTCTCGATCGAAGCATAACCGACGCCGGGCGGCAGCAGCGAATGCGCCGCGCATCCGGCCGCGCTGTCGATCAAGGTCAGCGCCCAGCCGCCATGCACGCCGCCGAGCGGATTGAGCAAATGCGGTCCGGTATCGCCTTCGAAGACGCATTCGCCGTCGCCGACCTCGACCAGCCAAAAGCCCATGCGTCTGCGCGATCGGCGGCGCCGGAATTTTGCCCTCGACCATGGCCTGCAACATTTCGCGGCCGGTCATGCCCGAAATATCCGCCGGGGTGGCGACGCCGTAGGTCAACGCGAAGGCAGGCGGCATGGATTATTCCTTGTATCTACAAATGATGCTGATACATACAACCAATGAGCAAACGGCCGCAAGCCTCCCGGGAGCAAGTCTCTCGAAAGCAAGTGTCGCGGGAGCAAAGCCCGCGCGAGAAAGTCCCGGCGAAGACGCTGGTGCGCGACGCGCAGGCGGCGATCGCGGCGTGCGCCGGCTGGTCCAGCCGGCTGGCGGCGCGGCGCATCACCAATTTCCTCGAGGAGCGCATCCAGGACAGCGGCTTACGTCTGGCGCAATTCGGCTTGATGGCGCAGATCGCGGCGGCGCCCGACGACACGCTCGGCGCGCTCGCCGAACGCACCGGCCTCGACCAGTCGACGCTGTCGCGCAATCTGCGCGGCCTGGAAGCCGCCGGCCTGGTCGAAATCGCCGTCGCCGCCGACGATCAGCGCCGCCGCGCCGTCTGGCTCACGGAGGAAGGCGCCCGCCGCCTGGAAGCCGCGATCCCGGTTTGGCGCGAAGCCCACGAAGCGTTGGCGGAGCGGCTCGATCCCGAGCTCGCGCGCCGTCTCGGTGACGCGACCGAGCGCCTCGTCGGCGAATGAAGTTGTTCGAGGCTTGATGCTTCGACTCTCCTGGCGTCATGGCCGGGCTTGTCCCGGCCATCCACGTCTATTCCCCGCGCTCAAGACGTCGATGCCCGCGACGAGCGCGGGCATGACGGCGTGGACGTCAGCTCTTCGGCGGCAGAATCACGATCTGCGTCTGGATCACCATGGCGGCGAGCTTGCCGTCGTTGCGCGTGATCTTGGTTTGCCACACCATCGTGGTGCGGCCGCGATGCAGCGGCGTGCACTCCGCGTGCGCGGTTTCGCCGATCGGGATCGCGGCGAAGAAATTCGTCTTGCTCTCGATCGTCGCCGTGCGCGCGCCTTTCGGCAGATTGGCCAGGGTGGCGACGCCGCCGAGATTGTCGGCGAGCGCCATGATGGCGCCGCCGTGCAGCATCGCCGGAACGGTCGCGAGCTCCTCGCGCGCCGCGAGTTCGGCCTCGACGCGCTCCGCCGAGACGTGTGTGAGCTTGATGCCGAGAAATTGGGCGAAGGGCGCGTCGAACCGCGACAGGTCGGTGATGTCGCTCGGTCTGTCTCGGACATGGCGCGCTCCCTCGCGGCTAATACGCTCGGCTAGTAAATCACGACGCTGCGGATGCTTTCGCCGTCGTGCATCAGATCGAAACCCTTGTTGATGTCGGCTGAGCGGCATCGTGTGGGTGATCATCGGATCGATCTCGATCTTGCCGTCCATGTACCAGTCGACGATCTTCGGCACGTCGGTGCGTCCGCGAGCGCCGCCGAACGCGGTGCCGCGCCAGCTACGGCCGGTGACGAGCTGGAACGGCCGCGTCGCAATCTCCTGGCCCGAGCCGGCGACGCCGATGATGATGCTCTGGCCCCAGCCGCGATGGCAGCTTTCCAGCGCGATGCGCATCAGATTGACGTTGCCGACGCACTCGAAGGTGTAGTCGGCGCCGCCGATCTGGTCGGCGCCGCTTTTGGTCATGTTGACCAGATGGGCGACCAGATCGCCGCCGACCTCCTTCGGGTTGACGAAGTGGGTCATGCCGAAGCGCTCGCCCCAGGCCTTCTTGTCCGGGTTGAGATCGACGCCGATGATCATGTCGGCGCCGGCGAGCCGCAGGCCCTGGATCACGTTGAGCCCGATGCCGCCGAGGCCGAACACGATGCACTTGGCGCCGGGCTCGACCTTGGCGGTGTTGATCACCGCGCCGACGCCGGTGGTGACGCCGCAGCCGATGTAGCAGACCTTGTCGAACGGCGCGTCCTCGCGGATTTTCGCCACCGCGATCTCCGGCAGCACGGTGAAATTGGCGAAGGTCGAGCAGCCCATATAGTGGTGGATCTTGTCCTTGCCGATCGAGAAGCGCGACGAGCCGTCCGGCATCAAGCCCTGGCCCTGGGTGGCGCGGATCGCGGTGCAGAGATTGGTCTTGCGCGACAGGCACGACGGGCACTGCCGGCATTCCGGCGTGTAGAGCGGAATGACGTGATCGCCCTTTTTCACCGAGGTCACGCCCGGCCCGACATCGACCACGATGCCGGCGCCCTCATGGCCGAGGATCGCCGGGAACAGACCCTCCGGATCGGCGCCCGAGCGGGTGAACTCGTCGGTGTGGCAGATGCCGGTCGCCTTGATCTCGACCAGCACTTCGCCCGCGCGCGGACCTTCGAGCTGGACCGTCGTGACTTCGAGCGGTTTGCCGGGGGCGAATGCAACGGCGGCGCGGACGTCCATGATGATCCTCGTCAAATGTCAGAAGGCGCTAAAACTGGTCCCGGAAAAGCATGCCATCGGGGCTCACCCGATGGATGGAATCCGCTTCTCCGCAACGGACAGGCGGCAACTTGAACCGAAGGTCTGCATGCGCGGAGGCGTAAAAGCAAGGGCCGGGACGAGACTGCGTCACGCGCCGTGCCGACCGGCCAAGGGCTCGCGGCCGGACGCGTGCAAATCACCTGCGCCAAGCCATCTGCGCCAAGCCACCTGCGCCAAGCCACTTGCGCAAAAACAAAGAGCGCGGCCACCGCCGCGCTCTCACGCCATCAAGCTTGGAACCGCGGATCAGCGCGGCTGCGGCACGATGCGGATATAGGGTTTCGGCGTTTTCCAGCCGTCCGGATAGAGCTTCTTGGCCTCTTCGTCGGTCACGCTGCCGGCCAAGATGACATCTTCGCCCTGTTTCCAGTTCGCCGGCGTCGCCACCCGATGCTTGGCGGTCAACTGCAGGGAGTCGACCACGCGCAGCACTTCGTCGAAGTTGCGGCCGGTGGTCATCGGATAGACCAGCACCAGCTTGACCTTCTTGTCCGGTCCGATGACGAACACATTGCGCACGGTCTGGTTATCCGCGGGCGTACGTCCATCCGAGGTGCCCGAGGTCGAAGCCGCCAGCATGCCGTAGAGCTTGGACACATTGAGGTCGGTGTCGCCGATCATCGGATAGTTCGGCGCGAAGCCGGAGACGTCCTTGATGTCCAGCGCCCACTTGGCGTGGTTGGTCACCGGATCGACCGACAGGCCGATGATCTTCACGCCGCGCTTGTCGAACTCCGGCTTCAGCCGCGCCATGGTGCCGAGCTCGGTGGTGCAGACCGGGGTGAAATCCTTGGGGTGCGAGAACAGCACAACCCAGTGGTCGCCGATCCAATCGTGAAAACGGATCTTGCCTTCGGTGGTTTCGGCCTCGAAATCCGGTGCGATATCGCCAATTTGCAGCGCCATGACAAACCTCCGTCGCGTGCGCGGGAATATTGGAAAGGAATGCGAGCGTTTAGATAGCGTTCAGCCTGCCCGAATACTAGGCTTCTGTACTGGGATTGAATGGCCGAATTGCGCTGAAAACAAAGAAGAATTGAACCGCGCGGCAGCGGCTGCAAGGAATAATGTTCTGCCGCGACCTTTGCGTTCTATCCGGGCGATCTGATCGGATGACGACTGTCGCAGCAGCATTTCGCCCGCGCCGACGCGCGCGTGATTTCGATCACAGTCGATGCCCCGACTTTGCCGCATGGTCGCCCTCGCGCGGCCCGTCTCTCCATGCAACCTGACCTCAGGTTGATTCGGTTGCCGCTGAACCGGAAACGTCCGCCGGCGTTGTTGGGAGAGCAGGGTGGAGGTGGCGATGATGCGTTCGATGGATCAGGATTTTGCCGGGGTCGAGGCCATCATGGCCGAGATCGCGCGTTCGCCGATCGTTGTCGCGCACGCCGTCGACGCTGCTTCCGGCCGGCTTCGAAGATGTCGACGTCGCAATTCTGGCTTGGCTCGCGGGTGAAGCGCAGCGCATGCGTCGCGCGACGCTGATGTAAGCTGCGGGCCAGTCCTTCTGGCCCGTATGTTTCAACGCTTACATTCCGCCACGCATCACTTGAAAATCACACACCTCACTTCAAATCGTCCGGCAACGGCGTTGCCGACAATCCGACTGTGCGTCCCGGAAACCCGGCCGCATCGAAATAGCGGACATCGCCCACCGTCTGCATGTTGAGCACGGTGGTGAGCCCGTTCGCCGCCGGCTCTGAGATCAGCACGCGGCTGCCGACCTTCGGCAGCGCGCCGTTGGGTAACGCTTCCGACAAAACCCGGCCGGTCGAGCTTGCCCTTGTCGCTGACGTCGAGCCCCAGCACCTGCGCGATGGTGCGGCCGACATCGGCATTGCTGGCCGGCGCCGGATCGACGAAGCGCGCTTTGAAATCCGGCCCCTGCATCGCCATGAAATTCCAGGTGTCGGCGCGGCTGAACGAGCCGTGCATGCCCTGGCCTTCCTGCAGGATCGTATCGGCGACCTCGACCGTGCAACGCACCGGCTCGCCGCACACCGTGTCGAACGAGCGGAAGCTGATCGCGATCGCCGGATGCGGCGTGATCGCCGCGCCCTCGAGCGCGATATCGTCGAGCGTCAGCGTGCCCGGAAATGTCCCGAGCTTGGTGTCGACAAAGATGCCGCTGACGTAATCCTGCGCCAACAGCGCATCGATCACGCGCTTGGCGAGCTCGCGGTCGCCGTCCGGCAGATAGATCAGGTCAGAGCCGCCGTTCGCCGCCACGACGACCTTGGGATTGGTCTTGTCGCCGCCGATCAAGCCGTTGCCGAACTTGCTGTGCTGGCCCTGCGGCGACGGCAGCGTAGTTATCGTCCGGGTCGATCAGCGGCAGCGCCAGCGCCTGCGCCAGATCGAGCGCCAAAAAGCCGAGCGGCAAATGCCCTTCCGGGCGTGTCGGAAAATTTGGTCTTCACGGTCGAACTGGTGTGGCTCTCCTTCGCGATCGTGGAGAAGCCGTGATCGGCGACCACCACGATATCGGTGTTTTCCAAAAGCCCGAGCTCGGCGAGCGACGCGCGCAGCCGCGCCAGATTGTCGTCGGCGTTGCGGATCGCTGCCAGCGACGTCGGTCCGTTGATGCCGGGCACCAGCGAATTCAAACTGTCGCCCTCGAAATGCTGGGTGCCGTCCGGATCGCGTGACCAGAACACCAGCGCGAACGGTTTGTCGCGTTCGCGAAACAGCGGCAGGATCGCCCGCGTGGTGACGTCGACGAAATAGTCCTGCTGGACGATGTTGGGTACCAATGTGCCGGGCGTGGTCGCGGAGCCGTAATTGCGGTTGGCGCCACGCGGCGGCGTCACCAGCGGCAGCCCTGCCAGCCTTGAGGCGCTCGACCATTTCATCGGACAGCGGAATGCCCTTGCCGCTGCCGGTGGCGTCGTCGACCAGGATGGTCTGCGTGCCGGTGCGTTCGGTGGAATCGAAAATCAGCGCCGGCCCGACCTTGCCGATCGAGGCGGTGCTGAAGCCCTTGTCGCGGGCGAGCTTCAGGATCGTGGCCTCGTCGAGATAATTGCCGGCGAAATGCTCGTCGACATCGGCCAGCACCGGGTCGCTCTCGAGAAACGGCGTCACGCTGTTGTGCGCGTTCACCACCTCGAAGCCGGAATAGATCGTGTTGGAGAAATCACCCGTGTCCCCGAGCATGTGACCGGTGGCCATCGCCGAGGCATTGGCGGTGGTGAAGGTCGGAAACAGCGAATGGCTGTTGCGCAGGCTCACCCCCTCGCGCGCCAGCGTCGCCATCGTCGGCGCCGTCGTGTCATCGACCATCCGCGACCGCAGCCCGTCGGCGACGAACAGCACGACGTTGTGGGGGCGGGGGGATTGCGCCGAGGCGATGGAAATGGCGGCCAGGATAAAAAGGGCGGCGAGCGACAAGCAGCGGTACATACGAATAACTCCAGGGACGTCCTAGACTCCGAGGGCTTTCACGTCGGAGTATAGCCTGCGAAGCGTCGGCTTTTGTGCCGAGGCGGCGTGACCCAGATGTGACGTTTTGCGCTCGACCCGCGCATGCACGAAATGCGAGAGGAAGGGAGCCAGCAGTGCGTGCCGTCTCCAATAATGAGACGTTGGCTTGACATGTGTCAATAATTCAGTTACAAAGGGACTGCCTCCCATCACAGAGGGCGCCTTTCCGGACGGGCAAGCCTGAGAGACGGATGCGAGGTGCGGTGCCCGCGCGGCGGATTTGCCATCCGCTCCCGGGCGGCTCTGGGTCCCCGGTCGACCGGCACCAAGACCGGTCTGCACGGAGCGTGCTTAACTCGAGCGCAGCGTTGCGGCTTGCCGGCAAAACACTGTGCAGTCGCAGCATCGAGGAAACCCGGTTCTGGAGCTGAGCCATCGGGGTGATAGCCGATGGCGAGTGCCGCGAGCGTGAGCGCCGAAAGGCGGACGCGCCTCTCCAGGAGGTCGCGTCGCCGCGCTTTGCGCGGACGTGACTGGCATGCGCCTTTCGGCGCTCCGCTTCCCTCTTTGAATGATGGGAAGCAAGCTTTTTCAGCGTGGTGGTGGTGAGCAAAGCTCGGGCGCGCGTCAGCGTCGCGAGGATGATTTCTCATGCGTCATTGGCCTGTCTTTGTCATTGCCGGGCTTGACCCGGCAATCCATGGGCCGCTTCGGCTTGCTGTGCGTCGCCGAACCTTCGTGCCGCCGCGCGTCGGTCATGTCCCTGGGCTGAACATTAAGCCCGGCGGTGACGCGGAGAGGGGACTAGGGGAGGAGGGGGACTGGGGATGAGAGCAACGATCTGCGAAAAGGCTCGTCATTGCGAGCGTAGCGAAGCAATCCAGGGCGGCTTGCGCAGAGCTGGATTGCTTCGTCGCTGCGCTCCTCGCAATGACGAGAGTTGGTCCCGCGTGTTGCAACCACGAAAGCCGGAGACACCGATGCGGCGAAAGCTGAGCGCGCCGGATTGGCGCTTTCCACGGCGCATGACCTTGAAGCAGTGGAGCGCGCTGCCGTACCGCGAGCGGCATGCGTGTCTGGCGCAAGCGCAGTGCACGCTTCTGGAATATTGGCGCGATTGCAAACACGCGCACTGCCGTCGCGCGCACCGCTGCCTCGTTCCTTATCCGTGTTACTGGGATCGCAAACAGGCAATGAGCGCGGACGAACTGGCGCAAGCGGATCTGGTCTGCGAGCCGCTGCGCGCGCTCCTGTCGCTCGGCTCGCTCAAAGGCGCGGAGGGGCTGTGGCTGTTTTGAATGCCGTGTCGCGTGCGTACCCCCCGCGTGCGGGGAGAGGTCGTGGCAGCGGAGCCGACCGCGGGTGAGGGGGCTCTCCGCGATTCTCGAGCGGTGCGGGGGGTTGCGGCGGTGCTGGAGATTTTGCCCGTAGCACAGCCCGGCGGAGAAGCCCTCTCATCCCAACCTTCTCCCCGCAGGCGGGGAGAAGGAGCGCGCTGCGGCTCGCGGAAACGACCTTACCCGACCCCACCCCACTTCATGGGACAGGATAAGCAAAGGAGCCACCACGGTGCCGCGATTGACATTTTCGTGCGCACGCCGCAAAGCCACCCGAACCGTTCACGAGTTAAAATCCGCCCATATTCAAGGCGCCCATGTTCAAGCGCATTCTGATTGCCAATCGCGGCGAAATCGCCTGCCGGATCATCAAATCCGCGCGCCGGATGGGAATCCAAACCGTCGCGGTCTATTCGGAAGCCGATCGCGACGCGCTCCATGTCGAAATGGCCGATACCGCCATCGCCATCGGGCCGCCGCCGGCGGCGCAGAGCTACCTGGTGATCGACAAGATCGTTGCAGCCTGCCGGGAGAGCGGCGCGGAGGCGGTGCATCCGGGCTACGGCTTCCTGTCGGAGCGCGAGGCTTTCGCCGAGGCGCTGGCCAAGGCCGGCATCGTGTTCATCGGGCCCAATCCGGTGGCGATCGGCGCCATGGGCGACAAGATCGAGTCCAAGAAGGCCGCGGCGCGCGCCAAGGTGTCGACGGTTCCGGGCCATCTCGGCGTCATCGCCGACGAAAAAGAGGCCGTCAAAATCGCCGACGAGATCGGCTACCCGGTGATGATCAAGGCCTCCGCCGGCGGTGGCGGCAAGGGCATGCGCATCGCCCACAGCAAGGCCGAAGTGGCGGAGAATTTCACCCGCGCCCGCTCCGAAGCGAAATCAAGCTTTGGCGACGATCGGGTGTTCATCGAGAAATTCATCACCGATCCGCGCCACGTCGAAATCCAGGTGCTGGGCGACAAGCACGGCAACGTCATCTATCTCGGCGAGCGCGAATGCTCGATCCAGCGCCGCAATCAGAAAGTCATCGAGGAAGCGCCGAGCCCGCTGCTTGATGAAGCCACGCGGCAAGAAGATGGGCGAGCAGGCGGTCGCGCTGGCCAAGGCGGTCGGCTACGATTCCGCCGGCACGGTCGAGTTCGTCGCCGGCCAGGACCGCAGCTTTTATTTTCTGGAAATGAACACCCGGCTGCAGGTCGAGCATCCGGTCACCGAGCTCGTCACCGGCATCGATCTGGTCGAGCAGATGATCCGCGTCGCCGCCGGCGAAAAGCTGCCGTTCAAGCAGAGCGACATCAAGCTCAACGGCTGGGCGGTGGAAAGCCGCATCTACGCGGAAGATCCGTATCGCAATTTCTCGCCGTCGATCGGGCGTCTGGTGCGCTATCGGCCGCCGGCCGAGGGCGTGCACGACGGCG
Organism: uncultured Alphaproteobacteria bacterium; assembly: GCA_963737755.1. Classification (GTDB taxonomy): domain Bacteria; phylum Pseudomonadota; class Alphaproteobacteria; order Rhizobiales; family Xanthobacteraceae; genus BOG-931. Next base: position 109,425 of record CAVTTZ010000004.1, read on the forward strand.
TCACGGTGCGCAACGACACCGGCGTTACCGAGGGCGGCGAGATTTCGCTCTATTACGATCCGATGATCGCCAAGCTCGTCACCCATGCGGACACGCGCGAGAAGGCGATCGACGCGCAGGCCGACGCGCTCGATGCCTTCACCATCGAAGGCATCCGCCACAACATCCCGTTCCTCGCCGCGATCATGCAGAATGCGCGCTGGCGTTCGGGTAATATTTCGACCGGCTTCATCGCCGAGGAGTTTCCGAAAGGGTTTGAGCGCGTGGCGCCGACCGGCGCGGTGGCGCGCGTCATCGCCGGTGTCGCCGCTGCCATCGATCATGTGCTCGGCGAGCGCAAGCGCCGCATCTCCGGGCAGCTCAACAGCGCATTCGCGCGCGAGCGTCGGCGGGTGATCTGGCTCAGCGGCGAAGAGCTTCAAGCCGATGTCACCGCCAACGGCAACGCGACCACCGTCGCGTTCGAAGATGGCAACACGCATCGCCTGTCGTCGTCATGGCGCCCGGGCGAGCCGCTCTGGTCCGGCACCATCGACAACACGCCGATCGCCGTGCACGTGCGCATGATCCCGAACGGCTTCGAACTGGCGTATCGCGGCCTCGAGGTGAAGGCGTTTGTCTACACCGAAAGCGAAGCGCGCTACGCGCGGCTGATGCCGGCGAAGAAACTGTCCGGCAGCGAGAAGGCCGTGCGCTGTCCGATGCCCGGCCTCGTCGTCTCGCTCGCGGTTGCCGAAGGGCAGGAGATCAAGGCCGGCGAGACGCTGGCGGTGGTCGAAGCCATGAAGATGGAAAACGTGCTGCGCGCCGAGCGCGACGGCACCATCAAGACGATCCGCGTCAAGCCGGGCGACAGTGTCGCGGTCGATGCGGTGATCATGGAGTTCGCGTAAAGCGCGGGTGGAACGCACTGCGGAGATGATGGTGGCGCAGCCGGGTCTTCGTTCGTTGCTTTCGCCTTCGGGGCGGCTTTCGCCGCAGCGGTTTTTGATCGCCGTCGTTGGTGTTTATCTCGCCGCAATCGCGTCGCAGGCGCTGACGCTGCGCGCGGTGATCAAGGCGGCCGGGCTGTGGCCGTTTCTGGCGGCGCAGCTTGTGCTCATTTGGATCTGGTACGTGCTGCACGCCCGGCGGCTGCACGATGCTGGTAAGCCGGTTGCGCTCCCGATCGCCGTGTCCATCCTTTATCTGTTGTCAGTGGCTCTGCTGGTGATGGTCGCCGGTGCATTCTATAGCGCTCTCGGGGGTGACACTTTGACCGATCCCAACGCGACGGGCGCGCTGAATTTGATCTTCTTTGTGTCGGTGTTCGCCGTGCTGTCCGGTGTGTCGCAGGACGGCTTGGCCTGGCTGATCGTCGCCGTGCTGCTGGTCCTCGCCTACGCGCCGATCGTGCTCGCGGTGGCGACGACCGTGTGGGCGGCATCGCGGCCTTCCGTCGGGGAGGCATCGGCGTGACGTTGCACTTCGCCTACGGCTCCAACATGAGCCGCGACGTGATGCGCCGGCACGGGCCGGGTGCCGAAGCCGTCGGGGTGGCGACGCTGAGCGACTATCGTTTTCTGATCACGACACACGGCCACGCTTCGGTAGTGCCGCTGCGGACCGGCCTCGTCTACGGCGTGTTGTGGCGGATCACGCCGCGCGACCGCGTCACGCTCGACGCCTGGGAGAATATCGCCAGCGGGCTTTATCGCGGGGCGATTCTGCCGGTGCGCCATGCCGGTTCGCTGCGGCCCGCGTTGGTCTATGTGGCGCGCGCGCAAGCTGAAGCGCCGCCGCGAGCGGGCTACATGGATATTGTGATCGCGGCGGCGCTGGAGTGGCAATTGCCGGCTTCCTACATCGAGGGCTTGCGCGGCTGGTCGTTGCGCGGGCCGCAAAGGCGGGCATTCCGATGGACGTGATTTTCGCAGTCCTGATCCGCGGCCGCGTCCAGGGCGTCGGCTACCGCGTGTGGACGCAGATCACCGCGCTCGAGCTCGGTGTCGAGGGCTGGGTGCGCAACTGTCGCGACGGCTCGGTCGAGGCGGTGTTCGCCGGCACCGAGGAGAGCGTTTTGACGATGATCGAGGCGTGCCGGAATGGTCCGCGAGGTGCGCAGGTGACGGCGGTCGATCAGCGCGAGGCCGATTCCGCGGACTTGGCGCTGCGGCGTTCCGGCGATTTGTTTTCCGTGCTTGCCACGTCCTGAATCGAGTCTCGATCCAGGTCTTGAAGCAAGTCTCTAACTTCCGTTGTTGGTCCGAACAAAACTTCGAAGGTGCTGCGCAGCGCATGATCGACATCCCGCATCGAAGCGGTCCGGCCGAGATCGGCCAGCGACGTGACGCCGAACTTTTGCTCGGAAATGCCGCACGGCACGATGCCGGAAAAATGCGTCAGGTCCGGCGCGACATTGAGCGAAAAGCCATGCAGCGTCACCCACTGGCGAATGCGGATGCCGATGGCGGCGATCTTGTCCTCGGCGCCGGCGCCTTTGTCCGGTCGCGGCACCCAGACGCCGACGCGATCTTCGCGCCGCTCGCCGTGGACGTCGAACGCGGCCAGCGTGCGGATCAGCAATTCCTCGATGCTGGCGACGAAGCGGCGCACATCGGGCGCGCGGCGCTTGAGGTCGAGCATCACGTAGCCGACCCGTTGGCCGGGGCCGTGATAGGTGAATTGCCCGCCGCGGCCGGCGGCATACACCGGAAAGCGCGCCTCGATCAGCTCTTGCGGCCGCGCCGACGTGCCGGATGTATAAAGGGGCGGGTGCTCGAGCAGCCAGACGCATTCGGCCGCTTCACCACGCGCAATGGCGGCGGCGCGCTGCATTCATCGTGGCAAGCGCCGCGTCGTAATCGACCTGACGATCACTCACGCGCCATTCGACCGGCGCCGCATCGGCCGGCGGCAGAAGCCCAATGTGCAGATCGTCGCGCGTGTCAACGCCCTCGCATGAAGAAGGGAAGGTCCATCAGATAGTTACGGCGTCCAACTGAGTAAAGAGTGCCATTGCTTCGGCCTGTGCATTTAGCCGATTGCCTAGACTAAAGAACCTATTCGGCGACTTTGCCCAGCCGCGTCCGGATTTAGAAACCGCAGCAAGAGACGCAGCCGAGAGTCGCGCCAGTATGACCGGTTGAGCCTCATAAAGCAGGAATGATCGCGGAAGACGCATGGACGGTTACCTTCCAACAAACCCGGCTTTTCCGCTCAGCGATGACAGAGAATTGACGCAGATCGCATTGTCACCAAATCGTCACAATGTCGTAGCTTTGGTGATCTGGAGGATTTCCGGTGAGTCCTTGGCGACACGCTCGGAATGCGTACCTCTCGCGGCCCTCGCTTGGACACTCAAGCGGGGGCCGTCTTATTTGCTCAGCATGCTACCGATCCGCTTTCAGTTACCTCCAACTCGTTTGAATCTGATGGCATTCGCCGTCGGGTCTCGGGTCGTTGCTTCCTCAACAGATAAAATCTCTTGATGGGGCCATTTTCTCATCAGACGATTGGCAGACTTGGAATGATTCGCGGGGAATGGAATAGTGTCTGAAGAAAGTACGAAAGCAAACACGGCCCAACATCAAGAACAAAGAAAATCAAACAACAAAAACCCGGAAGCAGAAGACAATCGCTTGCCTTGGGAAACTCCGAAACTCTCCCGATTGAACGCGCGCAAGGCTGAGCATGGGCTTTTGCTCGGCCCGGAGGTTCTTGTGTTGCTTCGCTCCTAGTTCGCACGAAAAAGATAAAGGGCAGCGCAAGGCTGCCCGGGGCGAACACCCGCAACGCGACGGATACGCGCCGCAGCGGGACGGTCCTCGTACACCGGTATTCTCGCCGAAATAACGAAGGCGCATGGGCCGTTAACGCCCTCGTAACCATGCCGTGGTGAAACACCGACGTTCGGAATTCACTTCCATAGCTCCTGCGAGGCCCCCTTGGCGACCCTCGATAATGTCTCGATCGACATCTCCGTCGTCCTGGGCCAGACCGCGATGCCGATCCACCAGGTCCTGCGGCTTGGCCGCGGCGCCATCATCGAGCTCGATTCGTCGGAGGAGGATGAGGTCCGCATCCTCGCCAACAACATGCCGGTGGCGCGCGGCACCGTCATCGTCAGCGGCAACCGCATCGCCGTCGAAGTCAAAGAGCTGCTGCCGCGATCGCCCGAAGTCGCCTGATCGGCCGCGAACGCGCGACGTCGTCAATTCGCAAAATAAGCTTGGTGGCATTGGTCCGGGCACTTGCATCATTCCAGCGTCGACACACATTTGGTGACGCCGTCGCGTGACGCAATGTCGGTTCCTTGTCGGCTCCTTGCCGGTCCCTTGGGAAACTCTGCCGTTGGGCTTGTCGTGGGGGAGCCTAGCTGTTACATCCCCGCGGTCGCGCGCCGTTCCTGGCACGCGTCCACCCCACACGCGGCCGTGGCGGAATTGGTAGACGCACTAGCTTGAGGTGCTAGCGGGGCAACCCGTGGAGGTTCGAGTCCTCTCGGCCGCACCATTTACAAAATTTGGCGTTGTTTTCACTGCGATTTCCGCTTGGACGTCGCACCTTTGGCTCGGGTGCGGCTGCAGGCCCGCACGCGCGGTGACGTAACAGGACGCGCTGGCGTATCGCGGCGTCGTTGCCGGCTGCACAGAAACTGATGGCGATTGAAGCGCGGGTTCTGGCATGCCCGCTGTTATTTCCCGATGCGGTGAGCCGTCAGCGCGTGCTTGACAGTTTTTGGTGGTGACGTACGCTGATTGCAATCGAAAAATGATGCCGAAACGGTCGCAAGACGACCGGGGACGTCACAGGGGAGGGTTTCCGACGCCGTCTGGCGGCAAAACTAATTCATCATCGACCGCATGCACTGCGGCGCCGTGGCGTGCCATCGCCGACTCGGCGCCTGCATGCCCGGACTGATCCCACTCTCGTCGCGGGGGCGACGGCATCGTGCCGGAACTGAACGAAGGACGTTATCGCCGAATGACGTTTTCCAAGGGAGGAGTTCGATGAGTCTGCTAGCAAACTACAGGACGAGCGCTGCGATGCTCGTCGCCATGGCTGCCGTGGGCGGATTGCTGTTCACTTCCGCCGCGCGGGCCGAAGACCTCAAACACTACGACTCGACCAAAAAGGACTACTGGCTGCATCCGCCAGACGACTGGTTCATGGGCGACGAGACCAAGGAGCAGAAGGGCACGCACGTGCTCAACACGCTGCCGCCGCCGACCGGTTTCACCGACGAGGAGATCATCGGCAATCTGAAGAGCGTCAAACTGCCGCCCGGTTTCAAGATCGAATTGTGGGCGAGCGGCCTGCCGCAGGCGCGGCAGATGGCGTGGGGCAAGGACGGCACGCTGTTCGTCGGCTCGTTCCTGGCCACCAACGTCTATGCGGTGACCGACAAGGACGGCAAGCGCACGGTCAAGACGGTCGCCAAAGGCCTGAAAATGCCGACCGGCTTGGCGTATCGGGACGGCGCGCTTTATGTCGCCGACATCGACAAAGTTTACAAATACGACAATCCCGAAGCCAATCCCGACAGCCTGCCGGAGCCGAAGGTCGTCTATGACGACTTCCCGCCCTATCCGGCGCACGGCTGGAAGTATCTGACCTTCGACAAGGCCGGCTGGCTCTATATCCCGGTCGGGCCGCCCTGCAACTCTTGTCTGCCGCCGACATCGACGTCGCAGATCAGGCACGTGAATCCGGAGAACGGCCTTGCGGAAATCGTCGCGCTCGGCGTTCGCAACAGCGTCGGCGGCGACGTCGATCCGCGCACCGGCGATTATTGGTTCAGCGAGAATGCGCGTGACTGGCTCGGCGATGACATACCGAGCGACAAGCTCAATCACATCACCAAGCTTGGCGAACATTTCGGCTATCCGTACTGCCACCAGGGTGACATTCCGGATCCGAAACTCGCCATGGGTCACAAGTGCTCCGAGTTTGCGCCTCCGGCACTCAAGCTCGGCGCACACATCGCTCCGCTGGGCATGAAGTTCTATACCGGCGACCAGTTTCCCGCCGACTATAAGAACAACATCATCCTGGCTGAGCACGGCTCCTGGAACCGTCATCAGTTTCAAGGGGCGCGGCTGATGCGCATCACCACCGATCCGGATGGCAAGAACGTCAAGCAGACCGAGTTTGCTTCGGGCTGGATCGGTCCAGACGGCAAGTATCGCGGCCGTCCGAACGATGTGCTGCAGGCCAAGGATGGTTCGCTGCTCGTCGCCGACGACTTCACCGGCGCGATCTATCGGATCAGCTACGCGAAGTGATGATCGGTCCGGTCGCTCCGGGTGTAGAGTGATCGGCGAAGCAAATCTTCGGTCCAAGTCGGAACCCCCGGCTTGGACCTGTTCTTTTGGTGAGCCGAATGATCAGAGCGTTTGGCGTCTTGCGCATTGCTGTCGTGCTTCTTGGCGGTGTGTCTTTTCTTGCGTTTGGCGGGAGCGCGCCGGCCGCTGATGTGGCTGCCGGCAAGGCGTTGGCGGATGGCTGTGCCGGGTGTCACGGCGCCGACGGTGTGTCGCAAACCGAACTCACGCCGTCGCTGGCCGGCCAGCCTGACGAGTTCGTGCAATGGCAGTTGGTGTATTTTCGCTCGGGCGCGCGCAAGAACGACGTGATGAGCCCAATCTCGGAAGCGCTGAGCAACCAGGATATTCGTAACCTCGGCGCCTATTACGCATCATTGTCGCCGCCGAAGCCCACGGTGGCGGCCGACGCTCTGGCCGAGCAGGGCGAGCGCGTGGCGTTGCAGCACCGCTGCAAGTCCTGCCACGGTGACGACTACAACGGCTTTCGCGCCGGCGCGCGCTTGTCGGGGCAGCGCGAGGATGTGCTCGACAAAGCGTTGCACGACTTCAAGTCCGGCAAACGCGTCGGCTCCGGTGTCGCCTCGATGGCCGACGTGACCTACGAATTGGGCGATGCCGATATGAAGGCGCTTGCCCACTATATGGCGTCACGGCCGTGACAACGGTCGCAAACCGAGCACATCTGTCAGCGTGCAGCGTCTGGTGCGCTCCGCGCGCTACGCTGGAACACGTGAATGGCTTGCTCGGCATTTTCGCGAGTGCCAAGATTGCTTTTGTTGGGTCTGAAGAAACCGCAATGAGGGAGGTCGTTTCATGCGCAGGCATTTGATCATCGGCGCTTCGGTGGCTGCGCTGCTGGCGTCGACAGCAGCGTTCGCAGAGGACAGCAATGCGGGCAATCTGCAAAAGCTCGGCGAATTCAAAACCACCGGGGCGTCGCCGAACATTCCGACGGTGCCGCAGGGCGGCGCCAAGGCCGCGGCGCTGAAAAAGAATCTCGAGAAGATCAAGCTGCCGCACGGTTTCCACATCGGGCTCTACGCGATCGTGCCCGATGCGCGCCACATGGCGGTCGGCCCGCAAGGGATCGTGACGTTCGTCGGCACCCGCAAGGCGCAAGTCTATGCGGTGACCGATCGCTCGAAATCCGGCGTGGCCGAGGAGGTCAAACCGTTCGCCTCGACCATCGATATGGTCATTCCCAACGGTCCGTGTTTCTCCAAGGACGGCATTCTGTTCATCGTCGAACAGAACCGCGTCCTGATGTTCCCCGCGGCGGAGTTCTTCTATGAGAGCCCGGACGTGGTGGCGGTGCCGGTCGTGCCGCAAGGCGAACTAATCCCGAAGGAAGACGAGAGCTATAACCACACCGCGCGCACCTGCCGCGATCGGACCCGACAACAAGCTCTACATTACGCTCGGTCAGCCGTTTAACGTGCCGGCGCCCGAAAAGCTCGACGGCTTCAAGAAGTGGGGTATCGGCGGCATCATCCGCATGGATCGCGACGGCAAGAACCGCGAAGTCTTCGCGAACGGCATCCGCAATTCCGTCGGCATGGATTTCAGCCCGAAGGACAAGACGCTCTGGTTCACCGACAATCAGGTCGACGGCATGGGTGACGATCAGCCGCCCGGCGAACTGAATCACGCCATCAAGGCCGGACAGAATTTCGGCTTCCCGTATTACGGCGGCGGCCACGTCCGCACCGAGGAATACAAGAACGAAACGCCGCCGGCCGACGTGATCTTCCCGCAGGTCGAGATGGCGGCGCACGCCGCCGACCTCGGCATGACCTTCTACAACGGCAAGATGTTTCCGAAGAAATATCAGGGCGCGGTCTTCTCGGCGCAGCACGGTTCCTGGAACCGCACCGTGCCGGTGGGCGCGCGCGTAATGGTGACCTACCTCAAGGAGGACGGCACCGCCGACAAGGCCGAGCCGTTCGCCGAAGGCTGGCTCACCGATGACGGCGAATATCTGGGCCGGCCGGTCGATGTGGCGCAGCTGCGCGACGGCTCGATTCTGGTCTCCGACGATTTCGCCGGGGCCTTGTATCGCATCTGGTACGACGGCAAATAGTTGTAACGTCAACAGCGGCACCCGGCTTCAAGTCGGGTGCCGACAGCTCAAAACCGAAAGTCCGAACCGAAACTTTGGACCGAACCGGTCATTTATTTATGCAGCAACGTGGTTACGCTTTGGTGCTGTCAGGGCTGGTGTTTGCAGCCAGCGCGTTCATCGCGGCGAAAGCCGACGCGGCCGGCGATGTCGCGGCGGGCCGGCAAAAGGCCTTGATGTGCCAGACCTGTCACGGTCTCGACGGCAGGGCGAAAATCCCCGAGGCGCCGAGCCTCGCCGGTCAGAGCGCCGTGTATCTGGCCAAGGCGCTCAACGATTACCGCAGCGGAGCGCGCAAGAACGACATGATGTCGCTCGTTGCGCCGATGCTCAAAGACAAGGATGTCGACGACCTCGCCGCCTACTATTCGGCGATCGAGGTCACGATTTCGCCGCCGCCGAAATAATACGGCACGGTCGGCGCCGGCAGTTGTGGCTCGTCGCTGCTCGCCTGCACGGGGGTTGGCGGATCGGTCCATTGCGGCACCGCGTCGAGCGCCAGCGAGACCGCGGCCTGCGAACCATCAGCGAGTTTCACCGCGCGCCATGGACGATAGTCGGCACTGACGACTTGCTCATCCGGAACAGCCAGTTCGGCGCCAGCGTCGGCCAGCGTCGGGCTGATGAACGGTTTTGGCCAAACCGGATCGTCCAGGTCGTGCGCCGATTCTTCCGGCACTTGCGTGGGTTCAGCGGTCGCAATGGTCTCGGTTGGGGCGCTGTTCGGCTCGCCCGGCTGCGGCGACGAGACATTCGCCTTCGCGGCCTGATCAGCATCGGCGCTCGGCACGGCAGACGCCGGTTGCGTAGCTTCGGTTGGCTGTGCCGACGGCGTGATTGCGGCGATGACCGGATTGGTGGCCGGTGCGTCGGCGGTATCGGATTTTGCGCTTTCCGGGTCGCGGGTGATGTTGCTGTCTGCGGTCGTGGCGCGATTGTAGAGCGGCGACGGCACCTGTGCGGCCTCGCTGTGATCGGCCGCAGGAGCGTTCGCGGCAATGATCTCATGCGCTGGCGTCGCGGCGGCCGGCGAAGCGGCTTTCTGGTCGTTGGGCGCCGTGGTGTCGCTGGCCGCGGCGCTCAACTTGGCGTCTGCCGCGTTGGCCGCCGCTTGGACGGCGTCCTTCTTCTCCGCCGAAGCGTCGGCGCTTGAGGCCGGAGTCTCAACCGCTGCAGGCGGCGTCGCCGCCGCGGGAGCACTCGAACTTGCAGCACTTGACGGAGCAGGCGCCGATCGCGGGCGAGACAGCGGCGATCGCCGGCTGTTCGGTGCCGGGCACGATGTGCACGACGTGGAAACCAGCCGCCTTCAATTTCTTCAGCAGGTCGGGCAGGGCGTTGGCCGTGGTCCGATGAATGTCGTGCAGCAGCAAGATGCCCTTGCCGCGCGCCTCAAGTCTGCTCAGCGACAGGCGGACGATGTCCTCCGAGCGAATGCGCCGATGCCAATCGTCGGCAACCGTATCGGAACTGAACACGACGAGTGAACGCTGCGCCAACTCCTTCTCAATCGCGTCGGTGCGCGCTAGGCCGGGGACGCGGAAGAACGGTGCGAGGTCTTTATCGTCCCACAGCGCTCCACCGACATTGGCGATGCCGCGGTCGATCTCGTCGCGAACCTTGTCCATCGACATCCGATTCATCCGCAGCGGATGATGCTCGGTGTGCGTTCCGATGGTATGCCCTTCGTCGTGAATGCGTCGCACGATCGAGGGATAGGCGCGCGCCATCTCGCCGACCAGAAAGAAGGTGGCTTTGACGCATTGCGCAGCGAGCGTATCGAGCACGTTGCTGGAGTGGGGCGGTATCGGGCCGTCATCGAAAGTCAGCACCACTTCCTTATCGGCAAGCGGCAGGCTTTCGGGATATTGCATGGTGCCAACCCGGTGGATTTTGGCGGGGTCGACAACCAGAACCCGGCTCGTTCCCAGCGCGTCGGGATTGCCGGGGCAATCTTCCGCCGATGCCGATCCGGAGATGCCGATCGAAGCCGCTAAACCCAGGGTCGCGCACAGCCCGGCACTCAGAAGGAAACCGGTCGACTTTCGCGGGAAGCTTTGCATGTCGTGTTCCTGACGCCCTCGCGCCGCTCGCAGACTAGGGATTGGCCATTTTAAGGCAATCTTAACTATAGCGGCTACGTGTTTCGAGTTGTTGAAAACTGCCTACACTGAGCATCCCCGGTTTTTCCTTGACGTTAATCAGGACCCCATAAGTCTACCGATCGGCATACTAGTAAAGGGCGTTGGAATATGGAGGTCGATGCAGCCCGGCATTGGTGGGCGGCGAACCGGCCGCATCCGCCTAGGGCGCAATTCCACCCCACAAAACACTCTCGAGATGCAACTTTCGCGCGCTGGGCATTATTTTTGCCCTTGATCGTCGTGGGCGTGATCTTGCTCTGCGCCGCTGTCGGCTTCGGTGCCACACGAATCAGCAAAGGTCTACTCGAGGCGGAGCAGCGTGCCGCCTTACAGCAGGCGCTCGATCAATTTCACGGCCAGTTCGGTGACAGCGACAGGCCCGATGACGTGCAATTGCGCGAGATCGCGCGCCGCAGCGGCCTCAGCGATCTTCGCTTCGACGCCAATCCGGTCGGCCAAGGCGGGCGCTCGCTGCAGTCCTTGCACGACCCGCGCGGCCGAATCATCGGTTGGTTCAGCTGGGCCGGCGACGGCGGTTTGGCGGCCGCGATGGATCAGCTTTGGGGCATGCTCGCTCTGATCGGCGCAATCCTGGGAATCTGCACCTTCGTCGCCACGCGGGCCGCCGGACACATGTTGCGGGCGCTCAATCGCAATGCTGCGGATGTGCGCAAGCTCGCGACCCAGGATCCGCTGACCGGCTTGCCGAATCAGCGCGCGATGTTTGAGCAACTCCGCGCGGCGCTGAGCAGACGCCAGGCTGGCGTGGTTGTGCTGGCACTGGTCGAGATCGACGGCTTTCTTGACGTCAAGGAAACGCTCGGGCGCGCGGGCGGGGATGCGCTGCTCGCGAGCATCGCAAAACATCTCAAGGAAGATTTGCCGCCGGGCGCGACGCTCGGGCGCTTCGACCAAGACAAGTTCGCGCTGCTCGCCGAGAGCCGCGATTCCGGCATCGAAGATGTTCTCATCGAGTGGCTGCGTGCGGCGCTGGCACGCCCGATTTTCATGGACCGGATGTGGCAGTTCACCGCCAGTATCGGCGTTGCGCGGGCGCCCGATCACGGCGCGACCGGCGACGAAATCGAGCGCCGCGCGAACCTTGCACTCCGCGCCGCGAAACGAAGTGGTCGCGGGAGCGCTCGCCGCTTCGATCCGCAGATTGAACTCGACTGCGCCGAGCGGCGCTTTTTGTTGCAGGAGCTGGAATCGGCGATTGCTTCGCAGGCGCTCGACGTCGCTTATCAGCTGATTGTGGCGGCCGATGGCGGCGCCGTGATCGGCGTCGAGGCGCTGCTGCGCTGGACGCATCCGACCCGTGGTGCAATCGCGCCGTCGGTCTTTATTCCACTGGCGGAGCAAAGCGGTTTGATGTCGCGTCTCGGCGAAACCGTGTTGCGGCGTGCGCTCGCGGACGCCGCGCGTTGGCCTGAACTGACCATCGCGGTCAACCTCTCGCCGCTGCAGATCCGTGATGGCCGGCTGGTCGATCTGGTTGCCGGCATGTTGCGGGAGACTGCGATCGAGCCGTCCCGGCTCGTTCTCGAATTGACCGAAGGCGTCTTGATCGACAATCCGCAAGAGGCGAAGGCCTGCCTCGAGGCGCTGCGGGCGCTTGGCGTGAAGCTCGCGCTCGACGATTTCGGCACCGGCTATTCGAGCCTGAACTATCTGCAGAAATTTCCGTTCGACCGGCTCAAGATCGATCGCTCGTTCGTGGCGTCGCTCGGCACGTCGGGCAATGCCGGCGCCATCGTGCAATCGATTGTCACGCTTGGTCATGCGCTCGGCATGAAGGTGCTGGCAGAGGGCGTGGAGACTGACGAGCAGCGGGTGCTTCTGCGCCTTGCCGGCTGTGACGAGATGCAGGGTTATCTGTTTGCAATGCCGCAGCCGGCCGCCGAAATCGACAAGATGCTCGCCCCGGCGAGCCGCTTCGCGAGCGCCTGACAATTACCCGTTCGTTGTCTCAGACGAGACGGCGGTCGTATTCCAGCACGGCATTGAGAAGCACTTGCGCACCCGCTGCGCATTCCTCGAAGCTCGTGGACTCCGCTTCATTGTGTGAAATGCCGCCGGCGCACGGCACGAAGATCATGGTGGTGGGCGCGACGCGCGCCACGTAGGCGGCGTCATGGCCGGCACCGGAGATCATGTCGCGCGACGCGTATTCGGCTTTCTGCGTGCCAATGCGAACGCACTCGATCAGTTCCGGCGCGAATTTGACCGCCGGCGAATTCCAGATCCGCTCTTCGGTGTAACTGAGGTTCAGGGGCTGCAAAAGCTCGGCCAGGGATTCGCGCAGCTTGCTCTCCATCACGTCGAGCACCTTGTCGTCGGGATGGCGGAAGTCGATGCTGAAGAATACTTCGCCCGGTACGACGTTGCGGCTGTTCGGCTTGTTCTCGATGAGGCCAACCGCGCCGACCGCATTGGGTGCATGCTCCAGCGCGATGGCATCGATGCGTTCGATCATGCGGGCCGCGCCGACCAGCGCGTTCTTGCGCAGCCGCATCGGCGTCGCGCCGGTATGGGCCTCTTGCCCCGTTATCGTGACTTCGTACCAGCGCATGCCCTGTACGCCTTGCACGATGCCGATCATGCGATGTTCGTCTTCGAGGATCGGGCCTTGCTCGATGTGCAATTCGAACATCGCGCCGAATTTGTGCGCGCCAGCTTTTTCCGTGCCCTTGTAGCCGATCCGCGCCAACTCGTCGCCGAAGGTCTTGCCGTCGCGGTCGGTGCGCGAATAGGCGTATTCGGCGGTGAACGCGCCGGCAAAAACACCCGACGCCATCATGGCGGGCGCGAAGCGCGAGCCTTCCTCGTTGGTCCAGTTGACGATCTCGATCGGCGCGTTGGTCTCGTAGCCGGTCTCGTGCAGGGTGCGCATCGCCTCAAGCGCGCCGAGCACGCCGAGAACGCCATCGAACTTGCCGCCGGTCGGTTGGGTGTCGAGATGCGAACCCATCGCAATCGGTGCAAGCGTGTCGTTCTTGCCGGGCCGCCGCGCGAACATGTTGCCGACTTCGTCAACCGTCACGGTGCAGCCGAGCGCCTCGCATTGCGCCTTGAACCAGTCGCGGACCTGACGATCCAGATCGGTCAATGTCAGGCGACAGATGCCACCTTTTGCGGTGGCGCCGAATTTCGCTGTCTCCATCAACGTGTCCCAAAGGCGTTGGGCGTCAATTTGCAGGTTTTGCATGGGCGGCTCGCTTCGATGCAGCGGGTGTGACGGTATTTTTGGCGTCCCGCGCGTGGTTCGTCAAAATCTGTTGATGCAATGTTGGGATGATTTTGGCGGACGATCAATCGACTCGCCTGACACGCGCCCCTACAATTCTCGCCGCGATGCTTGGATGAGGGGCGCTTTGCAATCCAAGGAGACGGACGATGGGACTTTCAATTTCGCGACGCAATATTCTGGCCGCTACGTGTTCGGTGGGTTTGGTCGCTCTAATGCAGCCGGCCTTCGCGGCGCCGGTTGCCTTCAAAGTGCCCCTGACGGGCGCCCAGCAGGTGCCGCCGGTCACGACGAGTGGCACCGGCACGGCTGACCTGACGTATGATGCGTCGAGCCGGGTGCTGACCTGGAATGTGTCTTATAGCGGCCTGTCCGGTCCTGCCACCATGGCGCACATCCACGGGCCTGCCGCCGAGGGCAAGAACGCGCCGCCGGTGATCTTTCTGAGCGAAAAGGGTGCGCCGGTCGCCAATCCGATCAAGGGTCAGGCGACGCTGACGCCCGAACAGGCGCAGCAAATGATGGCCGGCGATTGGTACATCAACATTCACACCCAGGCGCATGCCGACGGCGAGATCCGCGGCCAGGTGATGCCGCCCAAGAGCTGAGGCGCGGACAACAAGAGCCGCGGCGGCGACGACAAACGCTGAGGCGAGGACACGACATGGCGGGGCCGGCCGCGCGCCGCTGGGCTTGTCTGCTGCCGGTTCTCTTGTTTGTAGCGCCCGCGGCCGGCTACGCCCAAAACCGCAAGCCGGCGCCGAGCGCGGTCGCGGTGATCCGCGACTGCGCGGTGATGCCGCGTGTGGACTGACCTTCGGGCTTCTCGGTGGGACGAAGATCCAAGGAACCATCGCACAGCCGACGAGCGCCGCTTGTGTGACGCGCGAGACCGCCCGCCGCGCGCTGCTGCTCAAGTTCTTTGCTGTCTTGTAGCGATCCCGTCTGGCGCGAGTCAGTCCGATTCGCGTTGGCGATACAGGTCAGGGGTGCGAGCCCTCATCTGTAACGTCCTGAATCCACAGCGAATCAGCTATGGTCGTGGCGGAAAGGCTGGTGCAACCGCCATGCTTCGGGTGCGACTGAAGGCCGATGGACGCTTGGTCGAAATCCTGCCGGACGGCAGTGAGCGGCCGTTGTCGTCGTCCGAGCCGCAGCCGCGTGCGCGCCGCGACACCTCCGATCGTTTCCAGGATGCAGCCTATGCACGCAACGTGCGCGGACGCACCGGGCTGACGCAGGCCGCGTTTGCAGCGCAAATCGGTGTGCCGGTTGAGACCGTGCGCAACTGGGAGCAAGGCAAGCGCTCGCCGCGCGGGCCGGCGCGGGCGCTGCTCAAGGTTATCGACGGTGCGCCCGAGGCCGTATTCGCAGCGCTGAGCGGCAAGCGGCCGTGACAGCCAGGGCGATGGCGACTTAGAGTGAAGGCGTGACCACGAACAGCATCATTAGTCCGGCGATCGACGCGCAAGGCGCGCGTATCCCGCTTCTCGGCCTCGGCACTTGGGATTTGCGCGGGCGCGTCTGTGCCCGCCTGGTCGAACAGGCGTTGCGGCTCGGCTACCGGCACATCGACACCGCGGAGATGTACGACAACGAGCGCGAGGTCGGCGAAGGGCTGCACGCATCGGGCGTCAAGCGCGATGACATTTTCGTCACCACGAAGATTTGGCCCTCGCATTTCGCGCCGCGCGACTTGGAGCGCACCGCGCGCGAATGCTTGGCGCGGCTGCGCTTGACCCACGTCGATCTGCTTTTGCTGCACTGGCCGAATCCTGAGATACCGCTTGAGGAAACGCTCAGTGCGCTTTGCAAGGTCAAGCGCGATGGTCTCGCCAGCAACATCGGGGTGTCGAACTTTGGTGTTTCGCTCCTGGATGAAGCCACGCGGTTGAGCAGCGAACCGCTGGTGTGCGATCAGTTCGAATGTCATCCATTTCTCGATCAGTCGAAGCTGATTGCCGCCTGCCGGCAGCGCCGCATGGCGGTGACCGCCTATTGCCCGATCGCCAAGGGCAGTGCGCGCGACGACGAGACTCTGTCTCGCATTGGGGCCGCGCACAAAAAGACCGCCGCTCAGGTCTGCTTGCGCTTTCTGGTCCAACAAAACATCGTTGTCATCCCGCGCACCAGCAAGGTCGAACGGCTGGCGGAGAATGCGGCGATCTTCGACTTTGCGCTGAGCGACGAGGAGATGACCAGCATTGGTGCGCTGGCGCGCCGCGACGGCCGTTTGGTGAATTTTGCTTTTTCCGGCCGACCGAAATGGGATTAGCACGCAGGTTGCTGCGGCGTGCCTTGGCCCATGCCGATGAAGATGCCGGTTTTAATTCGACAGCACGGCATTCCGACGCCGCAATGAAGCGACGGGCGCCAGCAGCCAAGTCGTGCCTCGGCGGCCCTTGTCACCACGCGTAGCGCAGCGTGCCGGAACCAGCATAGGTCTGCGAGCCGTTCGCGAACTCGCCGTCGAATTTGGCAACCAACGTCCATCGGGGCGTTAGGAAAAGCCGTGCACCCGCGGTGGTCAGCGCCGAGTCACGTGGGATTGGCGCGCCGTTGACCGTAAACGTGCCGCCCGAAAGCGTTTGGAAGCCGGCGCTCAGCGATGGATTGCCGACAAAGTCGTGCGCCCAGGCTACGCGGCCGTAGAGCACAAGCGGCTTGCCGTAGAGTAGCGTGGACGAATCGAAGCGCGAACCAAGCTCGGTGCGCACATCAGTGGCATTCATCGCATTGTAGGAAAGGCCGAAGCCCCCACCGGTGGCATCGGTCTCGCTATAGGCTGGCGTGTGAAAATCCTGAAACTGAACGGCGCCATAGGGGCTGACGCCAACCCGGGGGATGACGGCATAACGATAGCCGCCTTCGAGTCGCGCGCCGTAACCCTGTCCGACGAAGTTCGCGGTCATGGCATCGCCAAGCGCCGAGCGATTGGTGGTGAACCAGTGATTGGAGAACGACAGCGCGCCGGCCATATAGGCCGGACCGAGCCAGGTGATCCCATAGGCGCCGGCCTGCAGCGCGTCGCTCCGTCCGGTGCCGAGCGCGTTGGCCAGTCCCCAATTGGTACCGGCGCCGGCGAGCGCAAAGCCGGCGATCGCGTGGGGCGTGACGCGATAGTCCATGCCGCCGGTAAACCCATAAGTATTCGCCGCGACATTATTTGAACCGGCAGATGCATTGCCGCTCGCGCTATAGCCTCCGGCATAAGCTGCGCCCCACGCCGTCCATCTCTGCTCCGGGTCTTGCGGCGGCGCTTTGGTCAGAACCGACGCAAAGGCCAATGCGACATCTGGCGTCTGGCTCGCCTGTTGATCGGGTGCGAAGCCGAGCGCCGGAGCGCCTGCGCTTCCGCTGCTATCGCCTCGGCCGTTGACGAATGGGTCGAGCATCAGCTCCAGAAACTCATTCGTGAGCTGAAACACGGCGCGTTCGGCACCGGTCGCGGCCTCGCCGTCGAGCTGGGTCAGAGGGACAGCCAAGGCGGGCCCGGTGAGGTTGAAGAGGCTCGCGAAGCCGGGTGGCAGCGACCCGGCAGAATTGAAGGATTTGCTGATTCCGTCGGCGACACTCTGCTGATTTTGGTTGAGCACCGAGCCGGCGCCGAGCGCCGCACCGGTCACGTTGAGGAATACATCGGTACCCGTGTAGCTCAAAGTCGCATTGAAATTTGTCACGTTGACGCTGCTGAAGGCGCCGCTCAAGCCACCAGCCGCATGCAGGATGTCGTAGCTCCTGATCATGATGTCGCCGGAGCTGACGGTGCCCTGGACATTGCCGGCAAGCGCCGCAGTGCCGGTGACGTTAGTGTTCGCCACATTGACGCCGCTGAATGTGACCAGATAGATCGCGCCGCTCTGAAAAGCGAGATTGCCGCTGACCGAAAGCGTTCCGGTCGAGCCGTTGCCTGGAGCGAGCATACCGCCCGCGTTGATGGTCGTTGATGAAACTGTCCCGATACCGGCGAGCGTCCCACCGCTGTTGACCGTGACGTCGAAGCTCGACGCGATCGAGCCGTTGACTATCAAGGTCGCGCCGGAGTTGACCGTGGTGTCGCCAAGATATGTGTTGATGGCGCTAAGCAAGAATGTGCCCTGATTAAGAACAAGGCCGGTGCTGCAGTTGGCGAGCGTACAGTTCGCGACCACGTCGGAGGAGATTGGCTGGGAAAATGTCACCGTGCCCGGTGTCGACAGGACGACATCAACTGGCGAAAAGCTCTGCTGCGCCTGATTGCCGACCGCGGTGAACAGGAATACCGGCCAAGATACCGCCGTGCCTGCCGGAATGTTGAACGACCCTTGCAGAGCCAGCGTCGTCATCGCCGACGCCGACACCAGGTTTGCCGCTTGGCCTGCTGTTGTGCCGTTCGGGATATAACCGATGAATCCGCTGACTGGATCGTAAACGATGTCGAAGTAGCTTAGGAAGTTGACTCCGGTGTTGAGAAACGCCGCGTTCGCAGTCGCGTCGGAAAATCCGGTATTCGTGCCGCCATAACCGTTAGTGAGGCTGTCCTTGCTGCTGGTCGGATACATTGGGATCATCTGGTTGCTCTGATCGCCGATCAACAGCCGCGTCGGATTGCCATTGATCGTCGCCTGTGTCCCGTCGTACTTGGTTCCTGGCGACGGCCCACATTTGAACGTGTCCGACGTGTTGCACGCGCCCTGGAACACATAAGTGAATTGTCCAAGCTGATTGCTTCCGGAGGGTGTTACTCCGGGCAGGCTTATGGTGATGGACGTGGGTGTCGCAGACTGGATTGCCGATTGCACGAGCGCCTGATTGACGCATCCAGTGGTGCAGGGGCTGCCGTTGAGCGTGGTGCCGCCATTGGTGATGATTCCGCCCGCAATTCCCGTGTCGACGACGACGGTTCCATAGTAGCTGCCGTTGAGCCCAGCGCTGTTGTTGGAAACGCGCATCAGCATCGGCGGCGTCGCCCAATCCTTCGCCGTAGCGTTCGCCGCAT
Organism: uncultured Alphaproteobacteria bacterium; assembly: GCA_963737755.1. Lineage (GTDB taxonomy): Bacteria > Pseudomonadota > Alphaproteobacteria > Rhizobiales > Xanthobacteraceae > BOG-931. Next base: position 128,221 of record CAVTTZ010000004.1, read on the forward strand.
ATTGCGAGAGAGAGGACGGCGTAGTCGGAGTCGGCGTGTAAGGGGTGAGCGCAACCAAACCTCCCGTTGCGCTCGCAGGAATGCTGCTTAGTCCGAGAGAGACGCCTTGGGAGGTGACGATATAGCCGGGAGCGATCGACGAAATATTCGAGGTGAGTCCCGATCCTAAGTTCAGCTGAGTCAGGTTCAGCAGGGGGTTGAGGGCCTTGCCGTAGAGCGTTCCAATGGGCGTCTGAGTGATCGGTGATGTTAGCGGCACCGGTTGACTGTAATAATTGACTCCACTTGCGGTCTCCGGCCGGCCGAAGCCCACGCCCATTTGTTGCACAGTCCCCGCGGCCGTACTCGTGGCGATGAATACCGGCACCGTAGAGGTTGCCATTGGTGCGCCATTGCTGCAGGCACCACTCGTTGAAGCCCCGTTGCTGCAAAGAGTGACAGGCAGGTTGATGTAAAACCCGCTGTAGCCATTGCTGCTGGACGAATATCCGATCTGAGCATATCCGATGAAACCGCCTTGGCCGCTCGTCGTTGGACCGTTGTAAGCTCCACCGGTGCACTGGATCATACCCTGATTGCAGGCGATGCTCTGGGAAATCACAATCCCGGTTGAGCCGGTATCGAACACATAAGACATGGAGTTGGTGCTTCCGCCGACTGCGGCGGAAAGGTACGGGGATGTCCCTGTACTAGCGCTGGTAGAGAAATTGAGCTCAACCGAACTGGAGCCTGCGTAGTTATTCCAGATGCTTGCGGAGGTCTGGGCCTGCAGGTTGGTGGCCGCCAGCAAGGGCGCCGCGACCAAAAAAATGACGATCCCGAAGGCACGCAGTGACCTGCTCTGCACCGCCGCCTTCGCAACCATATCTATAGCTCGTACGTGAGGATCGACGCTCTACTGATTTAGGGGCCAAGACGCTGCGGCTTGGCAGAGATCTCACCGGCGTTGGTCGAGCCGCAAGACATCGGGTGCACGCAGGCACCTAGCGCGCATTTCAATCCAGAATGCACTCAATTGAAAGCTGAAGTTGTGATTCGTCAACATCCGCGGCGGGCCCATCCCGTTACAAACGCAGCGGGCGGATCGGTCGGCCGATGCGATCAGAAAGCTGGCGGATCAGCTTTTGCTTTGCCGACGCGACAGCCGCGGTTGAGAGAGACTACGCTCTTAGAATTCGACGTCGAGTTCTTCCAGTTCGTCCGGCTCGACTTTGGCAGCCGCGATCCATTCCTGCATGAGTGGCAGCGCCATGATCGTGCGGCAGTATTGCGCCGATATCGGCTCCAGCGTCACGTCGTAGGTGAGAAAGCGGGTGCAGACCGGCGCGTACATGGCGTCGGCGGCGCCCGGCGTTTGGCCGAACAAATACGGGCCGCCGTAAGCTTCGATGCACTCGCGCCAGATCGCGGTAATCCGATCGATGTCGGCGTGAGCGCCGGCCCAGGATTTGAACCCGGCGAAGTGGGCTTTGACGTTCATCGGCAGCGCCGACCGCAAATTGCTGAAGCCGCCATGCATCTCGCCGCAGATCGAGCGGCAGTGCGCACGTTGTGCCTGGTCGGCCGGCAATAGACCTGCCTCCGGCCGAAGCTCGTGCAGGTACTCGACGATGGCCAGCGTATCCCAGATCTTCAGGCCTTCATGGGTGAGCCGAGGCACCAGAAAGGATGGCGACAGCAACAGCAGTTCCGCCCGGGTTGACGGGTCGTCGGTGCCGACATGCTGCTCGTCGAAGTCGATGCCGGCCATTTTGCAGAGCAACCAGCCGCGCAACGACCACGAGCCGTAATTCTTGCTGGCGATTGTCAGGATGGCTTTTGACATATCGGCTTCATCTCTTAAACATGAGTGTTTTCAGAATGTTACAATCGAAAATTGCGCGAACGCAACCGTGTTGGTCGGCCGTTGACCGTTCTCCGCAGCCGTTGTGCAGGATGTAAACAATCTTGTCGCAGCGCAACAAAAAATGCACTAGCTTTTCTGTCGAGGGGGCTGGGCTTCTGTCGCCAGACGGACTGCGGCACCCGTGGGTAACGGATGCTGTACTTCGCCTACCAGGCTCAGTCCGACATAATGGCCCCGATGCGGGCCTGGGCGTCGATGGCACTTGCCGCGGGCGCGCAGCCGCTTCTCGGTGACGAGGTGCAACGCAATCTGAGCGCCGCGTATGAGTTGATCGCGCGCATCGGCCTCACGCACACACGCCCGCCGTTCGGCATCTCCCACGTTACTATCGGCAATCGCGAGGTTGAAGTGCGGGAGGAGGCCGCGGCGCGGACGCCGTTCGGCACATTGCTGCATTTCAAAAAAGATGTCTCGGTGGCGCAGCCGCGCGTTCTTGTCGTGGCGCCGCTGTCCGGCCATTTCGCTACGCTGCTGCGCGCGACGGTGCGCACGTTGTTACCCGAGCATGACGTCTTCATCACCGATTGGCACAACGCCCGTGACGTGCCGATTACGGCCGGCCGTTTCGGCATCGATGAATATGTCGATCACCTGATCAAATATCTCGAGGTGCTCGGCGGCGGCGCGCACGTCGTCGCGGTCTGCCAGCCCTGCGTCGCGGTTCTTTCGGCCGTTGCGCTGATGGCGCAATCCGGAAATCCGGCGCAGCCGAGCAGCATGACGCTGATGGCCGGGCCGATTGACTGCCGGGTGAATCCCACCAAGGTGAATGAGCTGGCGAACAAGCGCAACATCGCCTGGTTCGAGCGGATGCTGACCGCGACCGTGCCGATGCGTTATCCGGGCGCATTCCGGCGGGTCTATCCGGGCTTTGTCCAGGTCGCCGCCTTCATGACGATGAATATCGAGCGGCACGTGAAGGCGCACCAGGAGCTTTATCAGAACCTCGCGAACGGCGAATCCGATAAGGCGGCCACCACCAAGGCATTCTACGACGAGTACTTCGCAGTGCTCGATCTCACGGCTGAGTTTTATCTGGAAACCGTGCGCTACGTTTTTCAGGAATACGCGTTGCCGCTCGGCAAGCTCAAATGGCATGGGCACACCATCGAGCCGAACGCGATCCGCCGCACCATGTTGCTGACCGTCGAGGGCGAGCGCGATGACATTTGCGCCGTCGGCCAGACCGTTGCGGCGCACGACCTTTGCAAGAAATTGCGGCCCTATCTCAAGCGCCACCACATGCAGGCCGGCGTCGGCCATTACGGCGTGTTTTCCGGCAAGCGCTGGGAAAACCAAGTCTATCCGATCGTCAAGAACGTGATCTTGTCGAGCGATTGAGTTGTCGCGCGGCGTTTGCCGGCGTCAGAGCCGGGCTTGGCGGGCGGCGCGGAAGTTCGGACCATACTCATTGCGTGCGAGAGACGGGTCGGTGCCATTCGCTTGCGTCACTGGCCGGCAAATTGAACCGCCGGATCACGTCATCGGCAACGGCGCGGAAGTCTTCTGCCGCGCGCGAATTGATCCGATAGCGCCGCACGGGCTTGCTCACCGAGAACGCCTCGGCGGCGCTCACGTCGATACGCACGCCGCGCATCATTTGTCCGCCGCCAAATCCGAGCTGCAGATCGGCGAGAACCTGCTTTTGCATATTGCTGCGGCAATCGATCATCATCGGCGCGATCGCAAGCCCGAGCAGCGTTGCCTTGAGCTTCAACACGACCTGATGATAGGCGCGCGCGAACTGGCGCACGCCGTCGAGGGCGAGATAGTCGAGAACCGTCGGCACCACGACGCCGTCTGCGGCCATCAGCACGCAGACCGTGATATTGGCCGCCGCCGGCGGCGTATCGATCAAAACAACGTCGTATCGCGGCTTGATGCGGTCCAGCGCGCGCGCAAGGCAACGCGGATCGGCAATCTGAACCTGACCGTCAAAATGGCGATCGGCGGGGAGGACATCAACACCCGGCTCCGACGTCGTGCAGATGGCGTCGGTCAGATCAGGATGACGGGAATGAAAGACGTGATGCACCGATCGCGCTTCGTTACGCGCGCTGATGCCGAAGCCGAGGCCGGCGTGACCTTGCGGGTCGGTGTCGACGACCAGAACCCGATAGCCGCGCGCGCCGAGTTCGGCGGCGAGATTGACCGTCATGGTCGATTTGCCGGTGCCGCCTTTTTTGTTGGCAATGGCCAGGGTTTTTGCAGTCACGGCGCCTGCTCCGACTCGCGTAATAGTTGTCTAATTCGGCGCAAACGCTGCTGTTGCCAAGCCGAATCACGCGAGTATGGCTGTCATATTTCAGACATACGATTATCAATGGTTGTCGAACGCCGCAAGCATTGCTTGCCGAAAGTTGAAAGTGCTTTCCCGCGTTCGAGGTAATTCGCAGGGTGCTGGATTAGCGCATGGCGGCGGCGATGTTGCCGCCGTCGACGGTGGTGACGTCCGCAGTGGTTTTGAGCGCCAGCGCCTGATGCAGAAACGCCTGCGCCACGTCTTCGGCGGTCACTTCGCGGCCGAGCAGGTTGCCGCTCATATAATCTTTTTCGCTCAAGCCGCGTGCCGTCGCGCGCGAAGCGATCATCGTTTCGGTCAACAGTCCGGATCTGATGCGATCGGCGTTGACCGCATTGGCGCGAATGCCGTCGGCGCCGTAGTCGAGCGCGTATTGTCGCGTCAGCGCCAGCAGTGCGGCTTTCGGAATGCCGTAAGGTCCGAAATTCAGGCCGGGATTCGACCGCCTGTTTGGAGACATTGAACAAGAGGCAGCCGCCGGTGTTCTGCGCCTGCATGATCTTGATCGCGGCTTGCGCAACCCGTTGGTGGCCATAGAAATTCAGTTCGAAGCTTTTGCGCAGAATATCTTCATCGACGTCGCCGATGCGGCCCTGCCAGGCGGCGCCCGCGTTCGACACGACGATGTCGACGCCGCCGAAATGAGCGGCGATCTGCTGGAAGGCGGCGCTCACCGAGCCGGGGTCGGTCACGTCGCAGGCCAGCGCAAACGGTGATCCGTCGAGGCGGCTTGCTTGCTCGCGCGCCGCCGCGAGGTTGACGTCAAGCAATGCAACTTCAGCGCCGGCGGCCGCGAAAGTCCTGGCGGTCGCGGCGCCGATAGCGCCGGCAGCGCCCGTGATGGCAACAATCTGGCCGGTCAGCGGCAGCGTCTTGCGCGCTGCCAGCTTGGCTTGCTCCAGCGGCCAATATTCGCAATCGAACATGTCGGCTTCGGAGATCGACTCGAAACCGCCGGTACGCTCCGCATCAGCGACGACACCGATCCATTCTTCGGCAATGTCCGCCGCGATGGCGGCGTCGCGTTTGCTCGGGCCGAGACCAAACAGGCCCACGTCCCGCACGAGGACTACGCGGGGCAGGGGATCGAGCTCCTGCTTGATGCCGCCAGCGCGTTCGTTGTGACGTGCGAAATAAGCGCGGTAGTCGGCCACAAACGTGGCAGCGGCTGTGCGCGTGGCTTGCGCAAAATCGTCGAGCCCGCCCGCGTCCGGATGCGGCAAGCACCAGCGGGCGGCTTTTGGTGCGAATGACGTGGTCGGGCGTAACAACGCCGCCGCAGGTCAAAGCCGGTAGATCCGATTGCAGGGCACTGACGATTGTTTCGCCGCCGCGAAAATCAAGCACCAGCCGTTGCCAGGCGCCTTCGATCGTTGGGTGCTTCCGACTGCATGCGCCGCGCACGATCGGCGCCACGGCCTCGAGCGGTTCGGCCTCGCGCGACTGTGTCACGACTATGCGGGACTTGCTGCGTCGCGCGACAAAATCCTCGGCCAGCGACACCATCTCGATCATGCGTTCGTAGGCGTCACGCGCGCTGTCGCCGAAGGTGACGATGCCGTGCTTGCCGAGAATGAGGCCAGTGCTGGGGCGCGTTTGTTCGAAAACCTCGATCGCTTTTTTGGCGAGGCCGAAGCCGGGCATCAGATAGGGCACGAACGCCATGCGATCGCCGAACGCATCGGCGCATTTTTGCTCGCCGTCCGCTTGATCGATGATGCTGAGCACGGCGCTCGCATGGGTATGATCGATGAAGGTGTGCGGCAGAAACGCGTGCAGCATCACCTCGACCGAAGGCGTGGGCGCCTTTGCGTCGATCAAGTTGGCGCGTTCAATCGCCACCAGCTCATCGTCGGTCATTGTTTGTAGAGCGCGCAAAGCGCGCAGCGGCGCCAGACGGACAGCGGGCAACCCGGCCGGTCCGATCGTCGCCATGTCGAATCCAGACGCCTTGATGCGCAGCACCTCGACGTCTGCGCCGAACACATCGGGCTCGCGCGTCTTCAGCGAGGTGTTGCCGCCGCCATGCAGCACCAGCTTGGGATCGGCGCCGAGCAACCGCGTGCTGTAGATGCGCAGCGACAGATCAGGCGTGATGCGGCCGTCGGCGCCGCGCGCCACGCACTCCGCCGCGTCCGCTTCGACCCATTTGCTTTTCATCGCGTGCTTTTCATGACGTGCTTTTCATGGCCGCGCATCTTGAAACAGAACTGCCCCGGATTTGGTCCGGGGCAGCGAGGATTGTTGAAACACGATCATGCTCGACCGCGCAGGGCGCGCCTATGATCAACCGCCAGCGAAACGGCGCGACCACCAGCCGCTGCGGCGCGGCTTATCGGCAGCTTCGCTCTCGCCAGTTTCGGTGACCACCGGCGCCGGAGCCGGCGAGGGTGGCTGGATCGGCGTCGGTTGAGCGGGAACGTCGCTTGCCGCAGCCGTTGGAGCAGCCTCTCGCACCGTCGAGCGTCGGCGCGGCGCCTCGTGCTGTGGCGGCTCCGGCGAGGCTTGCGCGGGCGCTACATCTGCCGGCTCGGCCGGCGGCGGCGCTTCGGTCGGCACCACGTCGAAATCAGCGATGGCCCGCGCCGAGCCGGTTTCCGCGGTGGCGACGGCCGTCGGGTCACCGGCCGGCTCAAACTCCTGCGCTTCGTCGTCGCGTCCGTTGGCGCCTTCGTGGGCAGCCGGCGCGTCGTCGCGCTCGCGCCCCATGCGATTGCGACGGCCACCGCGACGGCCGCGGCGTCGCCGGCGCCGCTCGCCATCGCGTTGCTGATCGTCGTTCGACGATGCGGCCTCGTCGCCTTCCGCAGCGGATTCATCTGAGGAAGCCGCCTCGGCGCCCTCGGCGCCGAATTCCTCTTCGCTCTCGGACGACTCGTCGAAGTGATTGCCTTCCGACGGTTGTTCGTCGTGGGCATGATCGTCGGAATGATGCGCCTGCGCATGTGCTTCGCCGCCATTGCGTCCGCCGCGCCGCCGGCGCCGGCGGCGGCGACGTCCGCTGCCTTCACCCTGCTGCTCGGAGGTCTCCGCGGTCGTCGTTTCGCTCTCGCCGTCTTCGTCCAGAGCCGGTGATTCTTCGAGTTCGTCTTCCTCTTCCAGCGGCGCTACGACCGGCTCGGTCTGCTGCGCCAGCGCTTTTGCGGCCTCGAGCGTATGCACCTGTTCGCCGCGGTCGATCGCGAAAGCCTGCGGCGCGACCAGCGTTTCGTCGGCGTTGACCGTGATGGTGATCGCGAAGCGCTCTTCCAGCGCCCGCAAATGCGCGCGCTTCTGGTTGAGCACGTACAGCGCCACGTCGGGCCGCGTGCGGGCGATGAGATTGTGCGTGGCGCCGCGCATGAGCTGGTCTTCGAGCGCGCGCAGCACCTGCAGCGCCAGCGACGATACGGCGCGGACATGGCCGCTGCCGCCGCAATACGGGCAGCGCTCGGTCGAGCTTTCCAGCACGCTGGTGCGAATGCGCTGGCGCGACATTTCCAGCAGGCCGAAATGCGAGATGCGGCCGACCTGGATGCGCGCCCGGTCCTGCTTCAGGCATTCCTTCATCCGGCGCTCAACCGAACGATTGTTGCGCTTCTCGTCCATGTCGATGAAATCGATGACGATCAGCCCGGCGAGGTCGCGCAGCCGCAACTGCCGCGCAATCTCGTCGGCTGCTTCCAGATTGGTCTTCAGCGCCGTGTCTTCGATGTGATGCTCGCGGGTGGCGCGGCCCGAATTGACGTCGATCGCGACCAGCGCTTCAGCCTGGTTGAGCACGATGTAGCCGCCGGAGCGAAGCTGGACGACCGGCGAGAACATGCCGTCGAGCTGATTTTCCACGCCGTAACGCGACAACAGCGGCTGCGTCTCGGCGTAAAGCTTCACGTTCTTGGCATGGCTCGGCATGAGCATGCGCATGAAGTCTTTGGCTTCCTCGATAGGACTCCGAGCCGGCGACGACGATCTCGTCGATTTCCTTGCTGTAGAGGTCGCGGATCGAGCGTTTGACCAGCGAGCCCTCTTCGTAAACGAGCTTCGGCGCGGTCGATTTGAGCGTCAGGTCGCGGACCGTTTCCCACAGCCGCAGCAGATATTCGAAGTCGCGCTTGATCTCGGTCTTGGTGCGGCTGGCGCCGGCGGTGCGCACGATGACGCCCATGCCTTCCGGAACCTCGAGCTCCTGCGCGATTTCCTTCAGCCGCGAACGATCTTCGCCGCTGGTGATCTTGCGGCTGATGCCGCCGCCGCGGGCGGTGTTGGGCATCAGCACCGAATAGCGGCCGGCGAGCGAGAGATAGGTGGTCAGCGCCGCGCCTTTGGTGCCGCGCTCTTCCTTCACGACCTGCACCAGCATCACTTGCCGGCGCTTGATCACCTCTTGGATCTTGTATTGGCGGCGATAGCGCGGCGCCCGGTCCGGCACCTCTTCGAGCGCGTCGGCGCCGCCGACCGATTCGACGATCTCTTCGGGCGCTTCGTCGGCTTCGTCATCGTCTTCGCCGTCGGCATGATCGCCGTTCGGGGCGATGGCCGGAGCGCCGACCTCTTGCGCGGTTACGTCAGCCGCAAATTCCGTAGTTGCCTGTTCCGCCTCGGCAGCAGGCTCGGCGTGCGGCGCGTCCGGGGCTTCCTCATTCTGCGTGAGTGCCTGCGTCCAGACCGGCATCGGGAGCCAGGCCTTCGGCCAGCGTGGGCTGAGGGGCATCAGAGGCGGGTTCTGGTTCGATGGCTTCCGGCTCGGCTGCCGCCGATGCCGTGGCGACTGCGAGAGAATCGGGGAGCGGGGTCGGCCCCTCGGTGTCTTCGGCTTCAACAGCCGCTTCGTCTTCGACCGTCAGCTCCGGCGTATGGGTCTCGACCTCATCGACCGGCGACGCGGAGACCTCGCCGTCGGACACGTCTGCCGGCGCGCCGTCTGCCGCATCGGCCGGCTCGCCGCCTTGCACGACGTCTTCGCCGCCCCGTCGTGCAGACATTTGGCGGTTACGGCCGCGACCGCGCCGCGGCCGGCGCTCGTCTTCGTCGTCGGCGGCGCGCTGGGCGCGGCCTTCTTCGTCGATCAGCGCCTGCCGGTCGGCGACCGGGATCTGGTAATAGTCCGGGTGAATTTCGCTGAATGCCAGGAAGCCATGGCGGTTGCCGCCGTAATCGACGAAGGCGGCCTGCAGTGACGGCTCAACGCGCGTCACCTTTGCCAGATAGATGTTGCCTCGGAGCTGCTTGCGTTGCGCGGACTCGAAATCAAACTCTTCGACACGGTTGCCGCGCAGCACGACCACCCGGGTTTCCTCCGGATGGGTCGCGTCGATGAGCATTTTGTTGGCCATTTGCAAATCTCATGAAGGCTGGCGTGCCGCGCACTTCGTGCCGTAACGGCGACGAACACGGCGCGCTGCCAGTTTGTCTGTGAAAGTGACGGATCGAGTACTCCGAGGGGCAAGGACCGTCGTGCCGGCTGGTGCGCGTTGCGTGAACGCTGCTGTGCCGATCCGATCGAATCTGTTGCGCCTCGAACATAGACTTCAAACCGTAGTGGACGGCGGCGACGCTAACGCCACCGCGGTATTGCCAAGCCGACGACATCCGGTAACGCGACCTCGGCGGCATTGTCCGCCAGCATCTGTCGCGCACCGCAGGTTCCGGTTGCCCTGCTCCTTTAAGGGCGTCGGCGGCCCAGCTCTTCGTCCGCACACAAGCGCGCGAAAGTGCTGGAGTGGATCGAAATCCGCGTTCGCCTGCGGTCTTTCCGTGGAAGACATCGCGGCGGACGTGCCGAGGCCCTGACGGGACACAACCGGAACACTCACCGTCAGCTGTCTCCTTCATAGAACCGAAAACACGGAATTGGCAAGCGGCCCGCGCTTTGTGTCCGACCGATGGTGAAATCATGACGGAAACCGGCCGCCACCATAAAGGGCCCGCCCGGTGCCTTAGATAGGTTCGTAAGCTTCGATTAACCACGGCTGCCTATTGGAATAGGACTGCACACGAAGGGTCGAACCGATGGCTGTCCGGGTAGCGGGCTGGGCGTTCCTCGGCATGTTCTGCGTTTTGGGGGCTTCGGAGAGTCGGGCGGCGGATGCGCCGGCGATTCCCGTATCGTCGGCTGATTCGCTGCCGGTCGCGACCGACGCTCGGCTTGGCGGCGATGACGCGCAGACGCGCTTCGTCATGGACTTTAGCCGCAAGATCGAGGTGCGGGCATTCACGCTGGCCGATCCGTATCGGGTGGTGGTCGATATTCCCCAGGTCGTATTCCAACTGCCGGCAAAGACCGGTGAGGCCGGGCGTGGCCTGGTCAAAGCCTTCCGCTTCGGGCTGGTGATGCAGGGCGGTTCTCGCTTGGTGTTCGATCTGACCAAGCCCGCGAAAGTCGAAAAGGCTTTCGTGGTCGATCAGACTGACACCTCGCCGGCGCGGCTGGTGCTCGATCTGGCGCCGACCGATCGGGAGAGCTTTCTACGCCGCACCGTCGCCGATAATCGCGCCGCGCGTGCCGATTTGCCGCGCCCCGACGCCGCTGCCGCCAAAGACGCCGATCCGCGGCCGCTGGTGGTGCTCGATCCGGGGCACGGCGGCATCGATACCGGCACCAAGGGGCCCGAACGGCGAGGAGGAGAAGGATATCGTTCTCAACTTCGCTCTGCGCGTGCGCGACCTGCTGAACAAATCCGGCAACTACCGTGTGGTGCTGACCCGCAGCGACGACACGTTCATTCCACTCGGCGACCGCGTGCGCATTGCCCGCGATGCCGGAGCTACACTGTTCGTGTCCATTCACGCCGACTCGCTGCCGCACGGCGAGGGCGATGCCCAGGGCGCGAGCATTTACACGCTGTCCGACACCGCCACCGATTCCGAGGCGGCGCGCCTGGCCGAGAAGGAAAACCGGGCCGACGTGATCGCAGGAGTTGATCTCAAGAGCGAGCCGGACGACGTTGCCGGCATTCTGATCGACCTCGCCGAGCGAGAGACCAAGAGTTTTTCCTCGCAATTCGCCCATAAACTCGCCGGCGAAATGAAAACCGTCACCCGCATGCACAAGAAGCCGCTGAAGTCGGCGGGCTTCCGCGTGTTGCGCGCGCCCGACATTCCCTCGGTGCTGGTCGAGTTGGGTTACGTCTCCAATCGTCAGGATCTGCAGTCGTTGCTGTCGGACACGTGGCGGGACCGGACGGCCAATACGATCGCGCACACCATCGAAACGTTCTTGTCCGAGCAGGTCGCAGGAGCCCATACCGGATCGAACTGATGCCGTAACGGCCTCAGTTTGAACAAAAACGAGAGCGACCACAGCGTTTGCTGGGCAGGATTATTCCGAGTTCCTTGTACGGCGTGCTTATCCGTTGCTTGGCCGTTGCCGGCAAAAGTGGGATAAGCAACGTTTCGCGGCCCCTCGCGGCGCGGATCAATGGGGCCGGACGTGATGGGGCGGGGCGTTTAGCATGAAAATCTTGCTCCGATTCTTTGGCTTCCTGTTCGCAGCGGGGACGATCGTCTTCATCGCCGCGATTGCCGGCATCGCCGGCTTGATGTGGCATTTCTCCAAGGACCTGCCGGACTATACGCAGCTGCGGAATTACGAGCCGCCGGTGATGACGCGCGTGCATGCCGGCGACGGCTCGTTGCTCGCCGAATATGCCAACGAGCGTCGGCTTTATCTGCCGATCCAGGCCATTCCGAAGCTTGTGACCAACGCCTTCATCGCCGCCGAGGACAAGAACTTCTATCAACATCCCGGCGTCGACATCACCGGCATCGGTCGCGCCGCGATGGTCTTTGTGCAAAATTACGGCAGCGGACGACGGCCGCAGGGCGCTTCGACCATCACTCAACAAGTCGCCAAGAACTTTCTGCTGACGAACGAGGTCAAGTTCGAACGCAAGGTCAAGGAAGCGCTGCTGGCGCTGCGCATCGAACGAACCTATTCGAAGGACAGAATCCTCGAGCTTTATCTGAACCAGATTTATCTCGGGATGGGCGCTTACGGCATCGCCGCGGCGTCGCTGCTTTATTTCGATAAGTCGGTGCACGAACTGACCATCGCCGAGGCAGCGTATCTCGCCGGGCTGCCCAAGGGGCCGAACAACTACAATCCGTTCCGCCGTCGCGACGAAGCGATCGCGCGTCGCAACTACGTGCTCGACCGCATGGTCGAAGACGGCTTTATCGCTGCGGCCGATGGTGAAAAGGCCAGGAAAGAACCGCTGAGCGTCACGGTGCGACCGACCGGAGCGCACACGTTCGCGGCCGAATATTTCACCGAAGAAGTCCGCCGTTATCTGTTCGAAAATTACGGCGAGAAGAAACTCTACGAAGGCGGCCTGTCGGTCCGCACCACGCTCGATCCGAAGATGCAGGTGCTCGCCCGCAAGACCATGACCGATGGCCTGATCAACTTCGATGAGGCGCAGGGCTATCGCGGTCCGGTCGGCAAATTGGATATTGCCGGCGATTGGGGCATCAAGCTCGCCGACCACAAGGTGCTGTCCGATATCGATCCCTGGCGGCTCGCCGTCGTGCTCGAAGTCAGCGACCAGTCGGCGCGCATCGGCCTGCAGCCGGCGCGCGATCCGGGCGGCACTGTTCTCAAAGCGCGCGACGTCGGCATCATCTCGCTCGACGGGGTGAAGTGGGCCAAGCCCGCGACCGGTGCGAGCAAGCCGATCCAGCACGTCAACCAGGTCCTGGCCGCTGGTGACATCATCTATGTCGAGCCGCTCAAGGATCAGGGACAATTCCGCCTGCGCCAGTTGCCGGAAATCTCCGGCGCCATGGTGGTGATGGATCCGCACACCGGCCGCGTGCTCGCCATGGTGGGCGGTTTCTCCTACGACCAAAGCCAGTTCAATCGCGCCACACAGGCGTTGCGTCAGCCTGGATCGTCGTTCAAGCCGCTGGTCTACGCCGCCGCGATCGACAACGGCTACACGCCGTCGACCGTGGTGCTCGACGCGCCGATCGAAGTCGACACCGGGCAAGGCGGCGGCAACGTCTGGAAGCCGGAAAACTACGGCGGCAAATTCTACGGCCCCTCGACACTGCGCTTCGGTCTCGAGCAATCGCGTAACGTGATGACGGTGCGGCTTGCGCAAGACATCGGCATGCCGCTGATCTCCGAGTACGCCAAGCGCTTCGGCGTCTATGACGACTTGCCGCCGTATCTGTCCTATGCGCTTGGCGCCGGTGAAACGACCGTGATGCGCATGGTCACCGCTTATTCGATGCTCGACAACGGCGGCCGCCGCGTGAAGCCGACACTGATCGATCGCATTCAGGATCGTTACGGCCACACCATCTTCCGGCACGACCAGCGCGAATGCATGGGCTGCGACGCCGACAAGTGGGCCCCCGGCCAGGCAGAGCCGTCGCTGGTCGATCATCGCGAGCAAGTCATCGATCCGATGACCGCTTATCAGATCACCTCGATGATGGAAGGCGTCGTACAGCGCGGCACTGCCACGGCGGTGCGCGAGGTCGGCAAGCCGATCGCCGGCAAGACGGGCACGACCAACGAAGAAAAGGACGTCTGGTTTATCGGCTATTCGCCGGACATCGTTTGCGGCGTATATCTGGGCTTCGACAAGCCGCGGCACCTCGGTCGGCTTGCGACCGGCGGCCATCTCGCCGCACCGGTGGTGAAAGACTTCCTCAAGACCGCGCTTGCCGACAAGCCGCCGATTCCGTTCCGCGTTCCGCCCGGCATCAAGCTCATTCGCGTCGATGCCAAGAGCGGCATGCGCGCCGGTCCGGGCGACCCGAAGGTCATTCTCGAAGCCTTCAAGCCGGGCACCGCGCCGCCCGACAGCTATTCGGTGATCGGCACCGACGCCACCAGCAGCAACGGCGGCATGGTGTCGCCGGATTCGGCGGGCAGCGTCGTGCGGCCCAATACCGGCGGGCTCTACTGACGTGCTCGCTTCGCCGCATTTTATTTGAATAACCTCGGCGATGTCGCGGTGATGCATTGCATCCCGCGACGCCAGCCATTAAATCGCTCCCCATCATGCGCGCAGAAATCGAAGGCATTCTCAGTGACATCAAGCAGTCGGTCGGACTGCTGAGGAGGCATCTTTGACGTCGACAAGGCGCGTGCGCGACTTGCCGAACTGAACCGCCAGTCCGAAGATCCCGCTCTCTGGAACGATCCGCAGCAGGCCAGCCGGCTGATGCAGGAGCGCACCGCGCTCGAGGATCAACTCACCGCCATTTCCCGTATCGAGCAGGAGCTCGACGACCAGGTCACCTTGATCGAGCTCGGCGAAGCCGAGGACGATCAGAAGGTCATCGCCGACGCGGAAGCGGCATTGCGCAAGCTCAAGTCCGACGTCGCGCGGCGCGAACTCGAAGCGCTGCTGTCGGGCGAAGCCGACGCCAACAACACGTATCTGGAAGTGCATGCCGGCGCCGGCGGCACCGAGAGCCAGGATTGGGCCAACATGTTGCTGCGCATGTATGTGCGCTGGGCCGAGCAGCACGGCTTCAAGATCGAGTACATCGAAGAGACCTCAGGCGAAGAAGCCGGCATCAAATCGGCGACCATCGAGGTGAAGGGGCACAACGCCTATGGCTGGCTGAAGACCGAGAACGGCGTGCATCGTCTGGTGCGGATTTCGCCGTTCAACTCCAATGCGCGACGGCACACCTCGTTCGCCAGCGTCACGGTCTATCCGGTGGTCGACGACCGCATTCAGATCGACATCAAGGAAACCGACGTGCGTGTCGACACCATGCGCTCCGGCGGCGCCGGCGGCCAGCACGTCAACAAGACGGAATCGGCGGTTCGCCTCACCCACATTCCGACCAATATCGCCGTGGTCTGCCAGAGCGACCGCTCGCAGCATCGCAACCGCGCGCAGGCCTGGCAGATGCTGCGCGCCAAGCTCTACGAAGCCGAACTGAAAAAGCGCGAGGAAAAAGCCATCGCCGATCAGGCCGCCAAGACCGATATCGGCTGGGGCCATCAGATCCGCTCTTATGTGCTGCAGCCCTATCAGATGGTGAAGGATCTGCGCACCGGTGTTTCAACGTCCGACACCGGCGGCGTGCTCGACGGCGACATCGATCCGTTCATGGAAGCGGCGCTGGCGCAGAAGGCCTTCGGCACCGTGCCGGGGCAGATCGAGGACGTGGAGTAGGGCGCTGCTCTCCGCGAGCCGTCGCTATTCCGGCTGATCGCACCGAGCTTGTCGCCGGCCCGCAGGAATCTCTCTGGGTCGACGGCTTCGCCATCGATGCGGGTTTCGTAATGCAGATGCGGGCCGGTGGAGCGTCCGGTCGAGCCCATGCGGCCGATGACTTGGCCGATGCGAACTTCGTCGCCGACTTTGACCTCGATCTCCGAAAGATGACCGTAGCGGGTCGACAGTCCGTTGCCGTGATCGACTTCGATCATGCGGCCGTAGCCGCCGCTCCAGCCGGCATTGACGACCGTGCCGTTTGCGGTCACGTGGATGGCTTCGCCGCTGTCGCCGCGGAAATCCAATCCGGTGTGCATCGCGGCGACATGCAGAAACGGATCGAGGCGCACCCCAAAGGGCGAACTGACATCGATCTCGCCGGTCACCGGCTTGCGGACCGGCACCCGCAACAGCGTGTGGGTCAGGTGATCCGCTTGCGTCCGCGCGAGTTTGATGCGCGCGACGGCGCGTTCGAAGTTGTTGCCTTCACCCGGCAGTTTGATCGGGACGAACGGACCGCCGGTCCCCGCCGGCGCTGGCCCGGCGAGCTTGAGGCCGAGCTCGGCGAGCACGTCGTGCAGCCGCCGCGCTTTGCCCTCGTAGCGCTCTTGTAGCTGCGCGAGGCCGGCCCCCTGCCGATGGTCGAGCCGATCGAGCGAGGCTTCGACGCGCGCCAGTCTTGAATTGATATCGCCGTTCTTGCCGGAGCCGCGCGCGGCTGCGGTTCGATCCGGCTCGAGCGCAGAACGGCGATCGCGTCCTTGCGGCGCCGCGCCGGCCGCGCTGGAATTTCCCGATTTGATCGATCCGGTCACGACCGGATCTGAAAGTGCGCCCAACGCGGTCGCCCTCAATTCCATCGACGACTGGCGACGCAGCAGATCGTCGAGCTTTTGCTCGAACTGCTCTTGGTCGAGCAACTGGCGGCTGGTCGTGCGATCGATGCGCGCGCGCAATTCGGCGATGCGATCCTCGTAGGCGTTTTGCTGTTCGGTCTGCCGCGCGATGAGGCCTTTCAGCAAGTCGTCGCGAAACGCGAAATAAGTCGCGGTCGCCACCGACCAGCCAGCCATGATGACGACAGAGCCGACAAAGATCCAAAATGCGACCGGCCCGAGCCGGATCTGACGCCCGGCATGCGCAATAATGTAGCCGGCGAAGCGCGGCGGACGCATAAGGCCGGGCACGCGCGGCGCCGATGGGCCCGCCTGCCGAACAGTCTGGTACGGATCAGCCGTTCTCCCGCCCGACATCAACGCTCCCCACGCTCGGCCTATTGCGGCCAGGAGCGGGGGAGGTTGGGGCCTGTATGGTTAATTTTTTGGAAATGCCGGCGGGTATTTCGTCGGTTTCGGTAAACATCACGGTAACTTAGCGAATCAGCGCGCTTGATCTTAAAGCGCTTGCGCGGCCGCCAGCACCTCATCGGCGTGGCCCGTCACCGACACCTTGGGCCAGATCTGCGCGATCGTTTGGTCGGGACCAATCAGGAAGGTCGCTCGCACGACGCCCTTGAACTTGCGGCCGTACATGGATTTTTCCTGCCACACGCCATAGGCCTCGAGCATTTGGTGGGGTTCGTCCGAGGCGAGCGAAATGCCGAGCTTGTGCTTCGCCTTGAACTTGTCCTGTGCGGGAACCGGGTCAGCGGAGACGCCGAGGATTTCTGTTCCGGCTTGGGCGAAGGCGGGCTTGAGCCGCGAGAAGTCGATCGCTTCCTTGGTACAGCCCGGCGTGTTGGCGCGCGGATAGAAATACACGACGAGCTTGCGGCCGGCGAAGTCGGCAAGCGAAATCGTTCCGCCGCCGTCACGCGGCAATGTGAAGGCCGGCGCCTTGGCGCCCGCCTGAAGCTCGCTCTGCATGTGCCTTCCTTTCGACGCTTTCGCAGGGCCATCCTGCCCCGACGACGCGTATGGGTGGACTGGGTCGGATCGCTCCGGGACCACAGCGCGGGTTGATCCGTTCGACACAAAGCCAATAGAGTTGCGGTGCTAAGAACATTCGAATTGGCACCGTACAATAAGTGACTTGCGAGTGCTGTTTGCGTTGCGGCGCCGGCCTCGTCGGGTATTTGGCGCCGCCACGCGAATCTCGGCACGGTAGCGCGCCGGTCGTCTTGAGGCACCACGGACGAGGGGACGCCCGAGGGGCATGACAAACCAGGACAGGCAGCGCGCAAGGCTTCCGCGATGGCGATCCGTCGTGCCGCAGCGCCGGCCAGTCCGACACCCAGCCGTTGAGCATTCCGGGCACGCGCAACTTGGACGCCGCTGGCATCGTATCCGCTGGTTTTTCGCCCGCTATGGCCGCGGGCTTCGTCGCCTGGCGATCGGGGTCGGCGCGGTCGCCGCTGTCCTGGTGGTGGCCTGCTTCGGATTGTGGTGGCGGCTGTCGAGCGGTCCGATTCAGCTCGATGTCGTGACGCCCTGGCTGGCCTCGGCCATCGAAGAGAATTTCGGCAACGGCCGTAAGGTCCAAGTCGGCGGCACGCAAATCGAACGCACTGAAAATGGCGGAACCGCCGTCCGCATCCGCGACATCGTGGTGCGCGATGCCGACGGCACGATCGTCGCGAGTGCGCCGAAAGCCGAGGTGCACGTCAACGGATTGAGCCTGCTGCACGGTCGCATGCGTGCCGAGAGCCTCAACCTCGTCGGCGCCGAAATGGCAGTGCGCATCGAGCAGGATGGCACCGTCACGATTTTCGCCGGTGCCGACCAGCATCCGATCGCCACTGCCGCGGTTCCGGTAACCGCCGCTGCGGCGTTACTGCGCTCGGCACAGGAGAAGCAGGATGCCGCGCGGGCACAGCCGCCCGCAGGCCCGCGCGCTGCGATCCCCTCATTGCCGTCGACCGATGTGCATGCGGTCGCTCCGCATCGCCCGCGCGACGTCATTGCGGCACTGCTGTCGTGGATCGACGGCATCGGTGAGACCGGTCTCGATGGCCACGATCTAAAAGAACTGGGCCTTAAGAACGGTAACCTTACCGTCGACGATCAGCGCACCGGCAAGCACTGGACCTTTCGCGACATCAGCCTGAGCGCGACGCGGCTTCATGGCGGTGGCGTCGAGGTCAGTGTCGGCTCTGCCAATCCGACGCGTCCCTGGATGATCAAGGCGGCGGCGACGCCGACGCGCCAGGGCTACCGCAGGATTCAAGTCGAAGCGCATCGCGTTCCGCCCGGCGAACTGTTGCTCGCCTCGCGGGTCGACAACGGCAGTCTGTATGTCGACACGCCGTTGTCGGCGAGCATCGACGGCGAAATCGGGCCAGATGGCCTGCCGCAAAACTTTGTCGGCCATATCGTCGTCGAGAGCGGCAAAATCGGAGACTCCGCCGACGACGAAGGCGCCATCCCGCTCGATCGCGCGGAGTTCAAATTCAACTGGGACGCGGAGAACCACGTCCTCTCGGTGCCGTTCCAGATCTTTTCCGGCGGCAATCGCATCACCCTGCTTGGCCAGATCGAAGCGCCCAACGATCCGACCGGCAACTGGCTGTTCAAGATCGGCGGCGGCACCATCGTGCTCGCGGGCGCGACTGGCGAGCCGTTGGTGCTCAACCGCATCGCCATCGGCGGCCGTTACGATGCCAAGAACCAGCGGTTCAGCGTCGATGAAGGCGATATCGGCAATACCGGTGTCGGCATCGCCATGTCGGGCACGCTGGATCTGGCTGGCGGAACGCCGAAGCTCGCTGCCGGATTGGCCGGCACGCGCATGCCGGCCGATGCGGCGCGGCGGCTTTGGCCGGTCTTCCTGGTGCCGAAAGTGCGCGACTGGTTCAATGAACACGTGGTGAGCGGGACGCTCGAGCACATCGTCATCGCGGTGAATTCGCCGCTGGAAAATCTCAAAGACACCGGCCCGCCGGTGCCCGATGACGGTCTCTCGATCGAAGCGGTGGGATCGAATTGCGTGGTGCGTCCGGTCGAGGGTCTGCCGGCGATGCACGATGCCGACATGACTGTGCGTATCATCGGACGCGATGCCGTCGTCTCGATCGGCAAGGCGATTTCGGACCTGCCGTCCGGACGCAAGCTCACATTTACCTCCGGTGTATTCGAGGTTCCGGATACGGCGCCGCACGCGCCTCCGGCGCGGGTTCATTTCAAGATGGAAGGGCCGGTACAGGCGGCGGCCGAACTGATGCGCATGGATCGCCTGCGCGACGTGTCCGACGCGCCGTTCGATCCTGCGGCGATGCGCGGCAACTTGACCGCGCAAGTCTCGCTCGGCATGCCGCTCAAAGCCGATCTGCCGCCTGGATCGACCAACTATACGATCGCGCTCGAAGCCACGAATTTCGGCGCTGATCACATGATCATGGGACAGAAGGTCGAATCCCCGCTGCTGCGGGCGACGGCGACGCCGCAGGGCTTCCAGCTCAAGGGCGATGTCAAGATCGGCGGTGCGCCGATGACTCTCGAATACCGCAAGGCGCGGAACGAGCCGGACGCCGAAGTCCGCCTGCAAGGCATGCTCGATGACTCCGCGCGCGCAGCCTTGGGCTTCGAAATGGGCGAGGCGCTCTCCGGCGCTATTCCGATCCGGCTCTCCGGCCGGGTCGCGACAGGCACGGAACGCGACGGCCGTTTCAATATCGAAGCCGATCTGACGTCCACGCAGATCGACGGCCTGTTGCCGGGCTGGGCTAAGCCGTCGGGCAAGCCGGCGCGCGCCACCTTCGTGCTCATAACCAAGCCGCAGTCGATCCGGGTCGAGGATTTGTTGATCGAAGGCACCGGCGCCGGCGTCAAGGGCACGATCGATTTCGACGGCTCGGGCGACGTGCAATCGGCAAGCTTTCCGTCTTACGGGTTTTCCGACGGCGATCGCGCCAACCTCAAGATCGAGCGCAGCCCTGAAGGTGCGCTGAAGGTGATCATGCGCGGCGAAGTTTACGACGGCCGCGGTTTCGTCAAAAACACCGCGGGTGCGAGTACGCAGAACTCGAGCGCCAAGCGCCGCTCGGTCGATGCCGATCTGGACATGAAAGTTGCCGCCGTTGTCGGCTTCAACGGCGAGGCCTTGCGGGGCGTCGATCTGAAAATGTCGCGCCGCAACGGCGAGGTTCGCAGCTTCAGCCTCAATGCCAAGATCGGCCGCGAGGCAACGCTGACGGGCGATCTGCGCGGCCGCTCGAACGCGCGCCAGATCATTTATCTCGAGAGCGCCGATGCCGGCGCCTTCTTCCGTTTTGCCGACATTTATTCGCGCATGACCGGCGGCCAATTGGCGATGACCATGGAAGCGCCGTCGACCGAGAACCAGACTCAGCAGGGCGTTCTCGCTGTCCGCAACTTCGCGGTTCATGATGAAACCCAGCTTGAACGCGCCGTGACCAACGGGACGCAGGCGCAACGCAACGCCATCGACTTTTCGGGCATGCGGGTGGAGTTCACGCGCTTTCCGAACAAGGTCGGGTTGCGCGAAGGCGTCGTGCGCGGCCCGCTGCTCGGCGGCACCATCGACGGTGTCGTCGATTACGCACGTGACGATGTCCATTTGCGCGGCACGCTGGTGCCGCTCTACGGGCCGAACAATCTGCTCGGTCAGATCCCGCTGGTCGGGCTGTTCATGGGCGGCGAGAAGGAAGGTTTGTTCGGCATCACCTACGAGGTGGTCGGGCGGCCGACCAATCCGACACTGCGCATCAATCCGATTTCCGCCCTCACGCCAGGCATTCTGCGCAAGGTCTTCGAGTTCCCGGCGAACGGTGAAAGCAACAGCGCCGATTGGTCGCCCACGCAGGCGTCGCCGCGGCCACGGTAGGCAGCGGCGCCGCTCAAACCGGCTTGAGCAGAACATGACGCTTGCGGCCGAGTGAAAGCTTCACCACGCCTTCCGGCGGTGACAGTCGCTGGTCGGCGAATCATGGTCTTGTCGCTGGTGACGCGAACATCGTTGACCAGGATGGCGTTGTTGGCAATCGCGCGCCGCACTTCGCCGTTCGAAGACGCGAAGGCCAGCCTTCACGAACGCCGCCAGCACGCCAAGTCCCTCCGGAGATTCGCCACGTGCTACTTCGACGGTCGGCAGGCTGGCGCCGAAGGCCGCCTTCCTCGAAGGTGGTCCGCGCCGTCGTAGCGGCTTCATCGGCAGCCGTTCGGCCGTGCACCAAAGCGGTCGCTTCAGTCGCGAGCACTTTCTTGGCTTCGTTGATGTCCTGGCCGCGCAGCGCGGCAAGCCGCGCGATTTCGTCGAGCGGCATCACCGTGAACAATTTCAGGAAGCGCTCGACGTCGGCGTCTTCGGTGTTGCGCCAGTATTGCCAATACGCGTACGGGCTCATCAGATCGGCATTGAGCCATACGGCGCCGGCGGCAGTCTTGCCCATCTTCGCGCCGGACGACGTCGTGATCAGCGGCGCAGTCAGCGCGAACAGTTGCGCATTGTGCAGACGCCGGCCGAGATCGATGCCGTTGACGATGTTGCCCCATTGATCGGAGCCGCCGAGCTGCAGTACGCAGCCGTAGCGCTTGTACAACTCGGCGAAATCGTAAGCCTGCAAAATCATGTAATTGAATTCGAGGAACGACAGTTCCTGTTGGCGCTCGAGCCGCAGCTTCACCGAATCGAACGCCAACATGCGGTTGATCGAGAAGTAGCGGCCGACGTCGCGCAGGAAGTCGATGTAGTTCAGCGTGTTGAGCCAATCGGCATTGTTGGCCATGACGGCGTTGCCGCCAGCGTCCTCGAACTTCAGGAATTTGCCGAAGATGGCGCGAATGCCTTTGAGATTCTCACCGATCACCTCATCCGTGAGCAGCCGCCGGCTCTCGTCCTTGCCGGACGGATCGCCCACCCGGGTCGTGCCGCCGCCCATCAGGGCGATTGGGCGGTGCCCGGTCTGTTGCAGCCAATACAGCATCATGATCGGCAGCAGCGAGCCGACGTGCAGCGACGCGGCGGTACAATCGAAGCCGATATAAGCGGTGATCGCCTTGTCGGCCGCCAATGCGTCCAGCGCCTCCGGCTCGGAGACTTGATGAATGAAGCCGCGGCTGGCCAGGACCTGAAGAAAGTCTGATTTGTACGTGCTCATAGTCTGCTAACTTAAATTTGTTTCTGCAACGGTCGCCGGTCTCGCAACCTCATTTCCGTCATCCTTGCGGTAGGAAATGCGGTGCTTGCGCCGGTGTGTAACAGTTCCGGCACTGTCGGTTCAACCAAAGACCCCAATTATGGCCATAGCACAGACATTGCCCAAGACGTCACCCAAGACGTTGTCCAAGGCATCGCGCCTATCGGCGCCATCATCGCCGGTTCTCGCCATCGGCCTGATGAGCGGAACATCGCAAGACGGTGTCGACGTCGCCCTGATCGAGACTGACGGCGATGTCATTAGCCGTTTCGGTGCGACCGCCTATCGGTCCTACACGACGCCGGAGCGCGCGCTGATCCGCAGCGCGACGGCGGCAGCGGTGAATATCACCGAGCGCACCGCGCGTCCGGACGTCGTCGCCGAGGCCGAAGCGGCGATCAACGAAGCCCATATCGAGGCGGTCGCAACCTTCCTCGCCGCCAACAGTTTGGAGCCGCGTGATGTGACGGTCATCGGTTTTCACGGCCAGACCGTGCTGCATCGGCCCGAGCGCGCGCTGACGATGCAGATCGGCGATGGCCATGTGCTGGCGACGCGTCTCGGCATTCCGGTCGTCTATGATTTTCGCGCTGCGGATGTTGCCGCCGGCGGCGAGGGGGCGCCGTTCGCGCCGATGTATCACCGGGCGCTTGCGGCCCGATTGGGCCTCGAGCCGCCTGTAGCCGTCCTCAATGTCGGCGGTGTCGCCAACGTCACCTATATCGACGGCGACGAACTCATTGCCTGCGATACCGGTCCCGGCAATGCCTTGCTGGACGATTTCGTGCGGCTGCGGACCGGGAAGCCGCTCGATACCGATGGCCAGATCGCGCAGGCGGGCAGGGTGGACGCGGAGGCGGTGGCGCGGTTGCTCAAGCATCCGTTCTTCGCCAAGGCGCCGCCGAAGTCTCTCGATCGCAACGATTTCCGCAGTTGGGTGGGTTCGACATTCGACACCGAAAGCGTCGAGGACGGCGCCGCGACCTTGACGGCGCTGACCGCCGCATCGGTGGCGCGCATCGTTCCGCTGCTGCCGCGGGTGCCGAAAACCTGGATCGTGTCCGGTGGCGGCGCCCGCAACCCCACCCTGATGCGCATGTTCGCCGAGCGCCTTGCACCGGGGCGCGTGCAGACCGCGGATGACGCAGGATGGTCGATCGACGCCCTCGAGGCGCAGGCGTTCGCGTATCTCGCCGTGCGCAGCTTGCGTGGCCTGCCGATCAGTCTGCCGACGACGACCGGCGTGCCGCGTCCGCTGAGCGGTGGCGTTCTGGCCGAGCCTTGAGCGGGCGCTGAGTTTCTAGGCGCGGCTTTCTGTTTGCTCACTGGCGCGCTGCATCGCTCCCGGCCCGGGAATTGCGCCCGGCGGGCATTTGCCGAGAATGATCATGCCGAGCACGTCATCTTCGCTCACATCGGTGACGCGTGCGGTGCCGACCACGCGGCCGTTCTTCATCACGCAAACCCGATCGGCGAGATCAAACACGTCGTGCATATCGTGGCTGATCAGAAAAATGCCGAGGCCGTCAGCTTTGAGCTGTTTGATCAGTTCGGCCACTTGCGCGGTCTCCTGCGGACCGAGCGCCGCGGTCGGCTCGTCCATGATCAAGATCTGCGCGTTGAACAAAATGGCGCGTGCGATCGCCACCGACTGGCGCTGACCGCCGGACAGCGCTTTCACCGGGTCCTTGAAGCGCTGAAAGTGCGGATTGAGCCGCCCCATGACCTTGCGGGCTTCGGCTTCCATCGCGATGTCGTCGAGCGTGCCCCAGCGGGTGCGTAGTTCGCGGCCGAGAAACAGATTGCCGGCGGTGTCGACATTGTCGGCGAGCGCGAGATTTTGATAGATCGTTTCGATGCCGTAGCTTTTGGCGTCGCGCGGATTGGCGATCGTGGCCTCGGCGCCGCGGATGAAGATCGCTCCGGAGTCGCGCCGGTAGGCGCCGGAGAGAATTTTGATCAGCGTCGATTTGCCGGCGCCGTTGTGGCCGAGCAGCGCAACCACTTCGCCGGCGTGAAGATCGATCGAGGCGCGGTCGACCGCGTGCACGCCGCCGAAGGCCAGCGAGATGTCGCGCAGGTCGACGAGGGCGGTGGGGGACTGATTCATCGTCTGCCCCACGTTCGCTTCGCTCACTCCGCTCATTCCCGCGGAAGCGGGAATCCAGAGCGGGTTGCTCCGCCGTCGAGCCAGCCACTGGATCCCCGCTTTCGCGGGGATGAGCGGTCAGTTGGTCTGTTGGATGCCGTCGCATCATGCCTTGCCCGTGCGGCGGCGGTAGAGCGTATCGAGCCCGACCGCGAGCACCAAAACTGCGCCGACCACGATGTTCTGCACCGGCGTGTCGACGCCGAGCAACACCATGCCGGACTGCAACGATTGCATTAGGATAGCGCCCAGCATCGCGCCGGCGACCGTGCCGACACCACCGGCGAGCGAGGTGCCGCCGATCACCGCTGCAGCGATGACCAACAATTCGGCGAGCGTGCCTTCCGAATTGGTCGCAGCGTTGAGCCGCGCGATCGAGATGGCGCCGGCGATGGCGGCCAAAAGCCCCATCAGCATGAAGATTTTCATGATCACCCAGCGGGTGTTGACGCCGGCAAGCGCGGCGGCTTCCGGGTTGCCGCCGATCGCATAGACGTAGCGCCCGAAGCGCGTGCGCGTGGCGAGGAACGTCGCCACGATGCCGACGCCGATTGCGATCAGGACCGGCACCGCGATGCCGTGGGCGATGAAAAGGCCACCCTCGGGCAGCGTGATCTGATGCTGCTCGGCATAACGGCGCACGCTGCCGGCCGGCCACGGATAGGCATTGGCGACGGCGACCGCGGCGAGGATCAATGCACAGGCGACGCCGCCGAGAAAAACCTCGGCCGCCATCGGCCGCAGCGCGAAGGCGAAAGCCTTTCGTCGCGCGCGGCCGTGCGCCAGCAAGGCAATGACGGCCGCGCAGCCGACCAGCGCGACGAGCCAGCTCCAGCGCGCGCCGATCGCGCCTTCAGGGCCGCCGCCCATCAATCTAAATCGCGCGTCGAGCGGCGCGATGGTTTGTCCGCTTGTCACCCACCAGGCGCCGCCGCGCCAAACCAGGAGGCCGCCGAGCGTGACGATGAAAGACGGCACGCCCAGATAGGCGATGATAAAGCCCTGCAGCGCGCCGATCAGGACGCCGACCGCAAGCCCGGCGGCGAGGGTCAGAACCCAGGTCAGTGGGCTTTCGAAGCCGAACAGCTTTGGCGCCAGGTCGGTTTGGACAAGGCCCATGATCATACCGACAAAGCCGAGCACCGCGCCGACCGAGAGGTCGATATTGCGGGTGACGATCACCAGCACCATGCCGGCCGCCATGATCGCCACCGGCGACGCCTGCACCGACAGATTCCACAAATTGCGCGGCGTCAGAAACAAGCCGCCGGACAAGATGTGCAAGGCGATCCAGATTGCCGCCAGGGCGCCGATCATGCCGAGCATCCGGGTGTCGAGCTCGGTGGTTTTGAGAAAGCGGGCGAGGGTGGAGCCTGAAGGCGTGCTCAGCGTCGCGCCCGCAGGCTCACCGGCCGGAGCGTCGGGTGAATCAGATCGCACGGGCCGGTTCATTGTCTTGATTGTTGCGAATGGATCGCAGGGAGCATTTTCAGATCAATCGCAGACCTTGACGGTACCGGGTTTCACGCCCTGGCAGACTTCGGCCTTTTTGATCCAGCCGGCGTCGATGACGACGCCGAGATTGTCGCGGGTGATCGGCACGGGCGTCAGCAACAGCGCTTTCATGGCGACCTTCTTGGGGCCGTCGGAAAACGTGGTCACGCCCGGTACGTCGCTCATCTTTTTGCCGTCGGCGAGGCGTGCCGCGATTTCGGCGGCCTGCTTGCCGAGTTCGCGCGCATCCTTCCACACCGAGACGGTCTGGGTGCCGAGCGCGATGCGGTTCAGCGCCGCGTGATCGCCGTCCTGTCCCGAGACCGGCACGCTGCCGGCGAGGCCTTGCGCGGCCAGTGCCGCAATGGCGCCGCCGGCGATGCCGTCGTTCGAAGCCACCACCGCATCGACCTTGTTGTTGGTCTTGGTGAGGATCTGCTCCATGTTCCTCTGCGCATTGGCGGGAAGCCAACCGTCAGTATAGAGCGCGCCGACATTTTTGATCGTGCCGGCATCGATCGCCGGCTTGAGCACGTCCATCTGGCCGGCGAACAGAAAGTCCGCATTCGGATCAGTGGACGATCCTTTGACAAAGGCATAGTTGCCTTGCGGTTTTGCTGCGAGGACGCCGCGCGCTTGCAGGCGTCCAACCTCTTTGTTGTCGAAGGTGATGTAGAAGGCGTCCGGATTTTCGATCAGACGATCGTAGCCGATCACCGGGATGCCTTCGTCGACCGCCTTCTGCACCGCCGGAGCCACCGCCGCTGCGTCCTGCGCCAGCACGATCAGCGCGTTGGCGCCTTGCGCGATCAGGCTTTCGATGTCGGTCAATTGCTTCTGCGGGGATGATTGGGCGTCGGCGGAAATGTATTTGTCGCCGGCGGCCGCAATCGCCGCCTTCATGGCCGCCTCGTCGGTCTTCCAGCGCTCTTCCTGGAAGTTCGACCAGGAGACGCCGATCACCTTCCCCTTGGCGTGGGCGAGGTCGGCGGCACCGACCGACAGTGCGGCGGCCGCGAGCATGGCGGCGGCGAAAGTCCTCATGACGATACCCCTCCCTGGACCGGCGTCGACGAGCGCGCGGCGGCGTTTCGTTTTTCAAGCCGTGACGGTACTGCGTTTCCGTTCGCTTTTGTACACGTCAACGTGGCGTCGGCGGCTTGTGTGGCATAATCCTGGCTCCGAATGAGCGCGAGGAGCCGCTGACATGACCCGACGAGGCGCCTTGCGACTGGCCCTTCTCCTTGCCATCGGGCTCGGCGTTGCCGCTTGCGGCGCGATCAGCACGCTGGTCGACGGGTGGAAATACGCCAACGCGGTGGCGGCCGAACTTGAAACCGAGACCGGGGTGAAGCCGTTCGTCGGCTTCGATTGGAGCAACGGGCGGCTCGTGTCGGTCACGGTCACCTATCCGCAGATCTATGACCAGAAGCCGTTGCCGGCGCTGGCGCAGATCGTGCGCCGCGCGGTCGAAAGCCATTTCAAGCAAAAGCCCAAGACGATCGTTCTGGCTTTCTCGTTCGAGCCATCCGGGCCGGATACGACGGCGCGGCTCGATACCGGCGAGGAGAGGTCGTCGAGCGGCGAATAACGCGCGCCACAATCCTCGTGGTTCCCGCGGTTACCTTTCGTTAACCATATTGGCCGCACGCTGTGCCGAGCGGTAAGCGGGAGATTCTGCCGTGAACATCATCACCATGGCGTCGCGTAAGGGCGGGGCGGGCAAGAGCACGCTCACGGCCCATCTCGCCGCGCTTTGTCATCAGGCCGGCCACCGCACCATCGTCATCGACGCCGATCCGCAGGGCTCGCTCACGCTCTGGCATTCGTTGCGGCCGGAGCGGCAACCGGATTTGCGCAGCGGCGCCCGCGGGATCGATCGGGCGCTGGCGATGGCCATGGTCGAGGGCTACGAATGGGCCTTCATCGATACCGCGGCCAGCATGTGGGTGGTTGCGCAGGAGGCGATCCGCGCCGCGACGATGGTGCTGATCCCGGCGCGCCCCGGATTTTTCGATCTCAATGCCGTGCGTGAGACCGTCGCGGCTGCGCGCGAGCGCAACAAGCCTTACGCGGTGGTGCTCAATGCGACGCCGGTGAAGCGCGATGAGAAGGAAGCGCCGGCGGTGGTGCAGTCGCGCGCGTTTTTCGACACGCTGGGTATTCCGGTATGGGCGGGGCAAGTGAGCCAGCGCACCGGCTTCGTGCTGACACTCGCCGCCGGCGCCAGCATCGGCGAAGTCGCGCCGGCGTCCGCCGCGGGGTCCGAGATGAGCGGACTGTGGTCGGCCGTGGATCGCTCGGTTGCTGCGATCAATGCGGCACACGCGGGTACCGCCAAAGCGCGCAAGCAGGCCGCGGCCTGACGAATATCGGCGCTCGCGGGTGCTCGGCGCTTTCCTCGAAGATCGGGCTCTGCTTAAATTTTTTGGACGGTGGTGATTCGCTTTGCCGTGCGCGCTTTTGACGAGCGCTGTTGTTTGTAAGGCGACGCACCTTCGGTTTTCAGACTCCGTGTTCTGATTGTCTCGTTCTGTTGCGTGCGTGGCGTACCGATCGCGTCAGCGTTGGCAACTGGGGAGAACAAAAATGGCAAGACCCGTCCTTGGCTTCGAGCAGGCGATTTCACTTGTCGGCCGCATGAAGGCGGCCGCGGAAGGCAAGACACGCTTTTCCGACATCGTCATGCCGAACGGACAGAAGCTCCGCGATTGTACCTTCGGTTATGTCGCCGAGATCAGCGAAGCCATGCAGACCATGGGCTACGTGATGCCTGAGGACTCGTTCCACCGGGCGTGAGCGGCCGTGCCGCGACAGCCGCTTGCGCGTCAGTCCCGTCCGGCCCCGCGCTCTGACGCTTCATCTATTTGACTGAGTCCGAAAACCAAAAGCCGATTTCAGTTCGGACCACGCGCCGTTCCAAGACACGGTGCCGACGACGGTCGGTTGGCAGCCATTCGATCCGCTCGGCGATCCGATGCCGGTGATCAGAAAGCAGCTTTGCCGCGACAGCGTCGTGCCGTGAAAGCGCACATCGAATGCCAGCGGATTTGTAGGTGTAGGTCCCGCCGATGTTGCCGTAGATGTAATCGGGCAGCTTGACGGGCGGTGTGTTGTCGGTGGTGCCAAAATCTTGCCGGCCAACCTCGGCGGAGACGGCGAGGCCGTAACCGAGCTCATATTTGCCGCTGACGGCATTGTAATTTTCCCAAGCGCCCGAGCGGTAATAGTTCGGCCCATAATAGGTGCTGATGCCAAGCGTGAGCTTCGGCGTGACCGCGTAGCTCGATGCCAGATAGAACTCGGCGTAGGAAAATCCTCCGTGCTTCGCGGGTAGCTGTAATACGCGGCGCCGGCTTCGACCGTCAGCTTGCCGAATGTCGGCCGCAGCCCAATCGTGTCGGTCATCTGAAAATGCGACAGCTCAGGAATTTGTACCGACGCGCCGTTGATGCTGGCGAACAGGATCCAATAGGTCGCTTCAAGATTGCCGGATGCGCTCGGCAGATTATTCGACAACGTGTAGCCGCGGAAAATGTTGTTGCTGGTCAGCGCCGCGGTGAATTTGGCGTCGAATGAGGACGCGGTCCCGGTCGATATTTTATGCCGCCGGCGCCTTGATGACAATCGGCGAAGCGCTGTAGCCATCCGCCTGCTGGGCGGCCGCAAGCGTACGGCAAAAGCTGGCGCTGCCGTCGCAAGCACAACCGTCATCGCCAGGGCTGAGGATTTTGTCGGCAATCGGGATCGCTTCTCGCGAATCACGGATTGCCGGCATTTTAGCCGATCTGCGGGATCAGGGCTGCGTCCCGATTGTGGTCGCAGCCGCCGCGGTGGCGCGTTTACGCCGCCGTCGGCGTGCGGCCGCCCTTGGCGCCGAGCCTTTTGTCGAGATATTGGCTGACGGAGGTCATCAGGGCCTCGACCTTGCCGTCGAAGAAGTGGTTCGCCCCGGGCACCACTTTCTGCTCGATGACGATGCCCTTCTGGGTTTTCAGTTTCTCGACCAGCGTGGTGACATCGCGATGCGGCACCACCGCGTCCTTGTCGCCGTGAATGATCAGGCCGGATGACGGGCAGGGCGCGAGGAACGAAAAGTCGTAGAGGTTGGCGGGCGGTGCGATGGTGATGAAGCCTTCGATCTCCGGCCGGCGCATCAACAGTTGCATGCCGATCCAGGAGCCGAAAGAGAAGCCGGCGATCCAGCAGGCGCGCGCTTCCGGATTGACCGTTTGCGCCCAATCGAGCGCGGAGGCAGCATCCGAGAGCTCGCCGATGCCGTGGTCGAAGCCGCCCTGGCTTCTGCCGACGCCACGGAAATTGAAGCGCAATGCGGAAAAGCCACGATGCACGAAGGAATAGTAGAGCTGATAAACGATCTGGTGGTTCATCGTGCCGCCGAATTGCGGATGCGGGTGCAGCACGATGCCGATCGGCGCATTTCTTTGGCGCGCTGGATGATAGCGGCCCTCGATGCGCCCGGCAGGGCCGGTGAAAATGACTTCGGGCATGCTTGCGGAACCTCGCTTTACCCTGCAACGAGCGCTGCGGCTCGGGCGCTTGACGGCACCGGCAGGCGAACGTAACTGACGAAAACCATTTCTGATTTTTGGACTGGCACCTACATAGGAGCGCGAGCGGCGACTTCTAGCACAGGCCCTGGGTCAAAAAGCAAGCATTACGACAGTTTTACTGCCCCTGGGCTGTCGACCGCTGGTCGCCGCGAAGGCCGGACCCGGGTGCCCGCTCAAAACGTTGCGGCCCTGCTGAATTGCCGCTTGCGCGGACATGTACAGAACGGACATTAAGCCTCGCCATGCCCGAACGCGCCTATTTCGACTGGAACGCCACAGCGCCGCTGCGCGAGTCGGCGCGTCAGGCATTGCAGGAGGCCTTGGCGGTGTCCGGCAACCCGTCTTCGGTCCACGCCGAGGGGCGGGCCGCGCGGCGGCTGGTTGAGGATGCGCGCGAGCGGGTGGCGCGGCTCGTCGGCGCTCAACCCGCCGACGTGATTTTCACCTCGAGCGGAACCGAGGCCAACGCGTTGGCGCTGACGCCCGGCATTGAGACCGCGGTCGAAAAGCGCCCGCGCGGCCGCTTGTTCATCTCGGCGATCGAGCACGCCTCGGTGCGGACCGGCGGCCGGTTCCCGCGCGAAGCGGTCGAGGATTTGCCGGTCGATGCCGACGGCCGGCTTGATCTCGACGCCCTGGCGCGGCATGTTGGCAGGGGCATCGCGGCCGCTGGTTTCGGTCATGCTCGCCAATAATGAGACCGGGGTGATTCAGCCTGTGGCCGAGGCGGCGGCGCTGGTGCATGGCGCGGGCGGGCTTCTGCATGTCGACGCGGTGCAGGCGGCAGGCCGCATCGTGTGCGACATCGATGCGCTCGGCGCCGACCTCCTGGTGCTCTCGGCGCACAAAATCGGCGGCCCCAAGGGCGTGGGCGCGCTGATCCGGGCCCGCGACGACATCCATTTTCCGGATCCGCTGATCCGTGGCGGTGGGCAGGAACGCGGCATGCGGGCCGGCACGGAAAATGTCGCCGGTATCGCTGCCTTCGGGGCGGCAGCGGAGGCGGCGTTGACGCGGCGGGCCGAAGAGGCTGCCGTCATGCTGGGCCTGCGGAACCGCCTCGAAGCCGGGATCAGGGCGATAACGCCCCAGGCGGTGATTTTCGGCGAAGCGGTCGAGCGCCTGCCCAACACGACGCTGTTTGCCCATTCCGGCATGAAGGCCGAGACGGCTGTAATCGCATTCGATCTTGAGGGGATTGCGGTCTCGTCAGGCTCGGCCTGCTCATCCGGCAAGGTTCAGCCCTCCCATGTGCTTGCGGCCATGGGCGTTTCGCCGGCGCTGGTGCAAGGTGCGGTGCGCGTCAGCCTGGGTTGGGGAACGACGGACCGCGACATCGAACACTTTCTCAAGGCTTGGAGAAAGCTCGGAACTGCATTATCTAAGGGACAGAGCGTAGCGGCCTAAATGGCTCTATGCATGACGGATTTCGCGGCCTTTTGAACGATTCAAACGGCTCAATGAGGTGAACCGCACCAAGGCGCACCTGACCATACGGACACATCCAACCCGCGGTCCTTGAAACCGTGAGCGGAGGGACGAATGCCGGCAGTGCAAGAGACGGTCGATCAGGTCCGCCGGATCGACGTCGACCAATACAAGTACGGATTCGAGACGCAGATCGAATCCGAGAAGGCTCCGAAGGGCCTTTCCGAAGACACGATCCGCTTCATCTCGGCGAAGAAGAATGAGCCCGAATGGATGCTCGCCTGGCGGCTTGATGCCTACAAGCGCTGGCAAACCATGCATGAGCCGAAATGGGCGAAGGTCGAATACGCGCCGATCGACTATCAGGATCTCTATTATTATTCCGCGCCCAAGAAGGCGCCGAAGTCGCTCGACGAAATCGATCCGGAAATTCTCCGCACCTACGAGAAGCTCGGTATTCCGTTGCGCGAGCGCGAGGCGCTCCTGGGTATCCAGAAGCCCGCGAACGACGCTGAGGCGGGCGAAGGCAGCGAGGGTGCCGAGGGCCGCGGCGGCTACGGCAAGGTTGCGGTCGACGCGGTGTTCGATTCGGTTTCGGTCGCCACCACCTTCAAGGCCGAACTCGCCAAGGCCGGCGTGCTGTTCATGCCGATCTCGGAGGCGGTCCAGAACCATCCCGACCTGGTGAAGAAGTATCTCGGCTCGGTGGTGCCAGTGACCGACAATTTCTTCGCCACGCTGAATTCGGCGGTGTTCTCCGACGGCTCGTTCGTCTACGTGCCGCCGGGCGTGCGCTGCCCGATGGAGCTGTCGACCTATTTCCGCATCAACGAGCGCAATACCGGCCAGTTCGAGCGCACGCTGATCATCGCCGACAAGGGCTCTTATGTGAGCTACCTGGAAGGCTGCACCGCGCCGATGCGTGATGAGAACCAGCTTCACGCGGCCGTGGTCGAACTGGTCGCGCTCGACGATGCCGAGATCAAATACTCGACGATCCAGAACTGGTATCCGGGCGACGCTTCCGGGCGCGGCGGCATCTACAATTTCGTCACCAAGCGCGGCGATTGCCGTGGCCAGAATGCCAAGATCTCCTGGACCCAGGTGGAGACCGGCTCCGCCATCACCTGGAAATATCCAAGCTGTATCCTGCGCGGCGACAATTCGCGCGGCGAGTTCTATTCGATCGCCATTTCCAACGGCTACCAGCAGGTCGATTCCGGCACCAAAATGCTGCATCTCGGCAAGAACACGACCAGTCGCATCATCTCGAAGGGTATTGCAGCGGGCAATTCCAACAACACCTACCGCGGGCTCGTGACCGCGCATCGCCGCGCCACCGGCGCGCGCAACTTCACCAACTGCGATTCGCTCTTGATCGGCGGCGACTGCGGCGCGCACACCGTGCCGTACATCGAGGCAAAGAACTCAAAGGCTGTGTTCGAACACGAAGCGACGACCTCGAAAATTTCCGAGGAGATGCTGTTCTATTGCCGCCAGCGCGGGCTGTCGGCCGAAGAGGCGACAGCGCTTGTGGTCAACGGCTTCGTCAAGGACGTGCTGCAGCAATTGCCGATGGAGTTCGCGGTTGAGGCGCAGAAGCTGATCTCGGTCTCGCTGGAGGGATCGGTCGGTTAAGGGTTCGGGCCGCTCATCCTTCGAGGCTCGCTGCGCTCGCGCCTCAGGATGACGGATCACAGGCGTTTGTTCGTCATCCTGAGGCGGCCGCGCAGCGGCCCTCGAAGGATGACAGGCTTAGTTAGAAGGTAGTTCGATGCCGTTGCTTGAAATCAAGAATCTTCACGTCGAGATCGACGGCAAGGAGATTCTCAGAGGTGTCGACCTCGTCGTGAATGGCGGCGAGGTCCATGCGATCATGGGGCCGAACGGTTCCGGAAAGTCCACGCTTGCGTACGTGCTCGCCGGCAAGGACGGCTATGAGCCGACGCAAGGGCAGGTGCTGTTCAACGGCAAGAGCATGTTCGACATGGCGCCGGACGAGCGCGCCGCGGCGGGCTTGTTCCTGGCGTTTCAATATCCGCTGGAAATTCCCGGTGTCGCCACCATGACCTTCCTGCGCACCGCGCTGAATGCACAGCGCAAGAAGCGCGGCGAGGCCGAGCTGTCGACGCCGGATTTCCTCAAGCGCGTGCGCGAGGTGGCGAAGAAGCTCAGCATCGACCAGGACATGCTGCGCCGTGGCGTCAATGTCGGCTTTTCCGGTGGCGAGAAGAAGCGCAACGAGGTTCTGCAGATGGCGCTGCTCGAGCCGAAGCTCGCGGTGCTCGACGAAACCGATTCCGGTCTCGATATCGACGCGTTGCGCATCGCCTCCGACGGTGTGAACCGGCTGCGCGGTCCGGGAACGTCGTTCATCGTCATCACGCACTACCAGCGGCTTCTGAATTATATCGTGCCCGACGTCGTGCACGTGCTGTCGAAGGGCCGCATCGTGCGCACCGGCGGTAAGGATCTGGCGCTCGAGCTTGAGGCGCGCGGCTATGCCGAATATCAGGCCGAAGAGGCGGCGGCGTGAGCGCGACGTCAGTGCTGAAGTGATGCTGCCATGGCTGAACTGAAAGTCATCAAGACCGCGGCCGAGACGGCGCTGGCGCAAACTTTTGCGCAGGCGCGTGCGCAATTGCCCGGTGGTGCGGTCATCGCCCAGGAGCGGGCAGCCGCGTTCGACGTGTTCGTTCGCGAGGGGCTGCCGCATCGCCGCGTCGAGGATTGGAAATACACCGACTTGCGCGCCTTGATGCGCGATGCCAAGCCGCTCGCCACGCCGCCGGATGCGCAGGCGAAGGCGCACGGCAAGGACGCAGGCGCTTTGCTCGATGCCGGCGAAGCGTTGCGGATTGTCTTTGTCGATGGCGCGTTCGTGCCGGAATTGTCGGACACCGCGGCGCTGGAAGACGGGCTTTCGGTCACCTCGCTTGCCGCAGCGCTTGCGGGCAACGACGAGGACGTAACCCGGCATCTCGGCAAGCTCGCGCCCGCGAGCGATGTCGCTGTCGCGCTCAACACTGCGTTCATGGGTGACGGCGCGGTGATCCGGGTGCAACCAGGCGCGGCGATCAAAAAACCGCTGCAGTTGGTGTTTGTGGCTTCGGAAAAGCCTGCGGCCAATTTCGTACGATCACTGATGCTGGTCGGCAAAGGCGCGCGCGTAATGCTGGTCGAAAGCCATGAGGGCCCCGCCGGCGGCGGCCATCAGGCTAACGCGGCGCTGGAAATCTTTGTCGGCGACGAGGCCCATGTCGACCACGTCAAGGTCGTCGGCGAGGCCGCCGATGCGCTGCATATTTCGACGCTGGCAGCCGCGATCGGGGCGAGGGCGCGCTTCAACACGTTCAGCTTCGTTTCCGGCGGTGCGGTCGTCCGCAACCAGCTGTTTCTGAAATTCGACGGCGAAGGCACGGTGGCCAATATCGGCGGCGCCACCTTGCTGAAGGGCCGCCAGCACGCCGACACGACGCTGGTCGCGAACCACAACGCGCGCGGCTGTCAGAGCCGCGAAGTATTCAAGTCGGTGCTCGACGACGAAGCCCACGGCGTATTCCAGGGCCGCATCGTGGTGCGCCAGGGTGCGCAGCAGACCGACGCCAAGATGATGACGCGGGCGTTGTTGCTGTCAGAGCAAGCCGAAGCCGACAGCAAGCCGGAACTGGAAATCTTCGCCGACGACGTCCAATGCGGCCACGGCGCCACGGTGGGCGCGATCGACGATGAGCTGAAATTTTATCTGATGGCGCGCGGTATCCCGGCCGCCGAAGCCGAGGCGCTGCTGATCCAGGCGTTCCTGGGCGAGGCGATCGAAAGCATCGAGCACGCCGGCATGCGTGAAGCGCTGAACGAGCGCGTCGCGGCGTGGCTGCGAGGGCGCGGTTAAAGCGATGAATTGAGCGTTACCATGGTGTCCCGGGCGCAGCGCAGCACGAAGTGGTGCGCTGCAGAACCGGGACCGTTACGGTCTGTGACGATCCCGGATCAGCGCTGCATCGCTGTCGCGCTGCATCGCGTCCGGGAAAAGCGTGGAAGTTTTCAATGCATCCGGCAGTAAGCAACGGCGCCTACGACGTGAACCGCATCCGGGCGGATTTTCCGATCCTGGCCATGAAGGTTTACGGCAAGCCTCTGGTCTATCTCGACAACGCCGCGTCCGCGCAAAAGCCGCAGGCCGTGCTTGACCGGATCAATCAAGCCTATACCGCAGAATACGCCAACGTGCATCGCGGACTGCATTATCTCGCCAATGCGGCGACCGAAGGCTACGAGGGTGCGCGCGAGAAGGTGGCGGCGTTCATCAATGCCGGCCGCAAGGAAGAGATCATCTTCACCCGCAACGCCACCGAGGCGATCAATCTGGTCGCCTATACGTTCGGCCGCGAGCGCATACGCGAAGGCGACGAGATCATTCTCTCGATCATGGAGCACCACTCCAACATCGTGCCCTGGCATTTCCTGCGCGAGCGCTATGGCGCCGTGATCAAGTGGGCGCCGGTCGACGACGAGGGCAATTTCCTCATCGATGAGTTCGAGAAGCTGATCGGGCCGCGCACCAAGATGGTGGCGATCACCCACATGTCGAACATGCTCGGCACCTTGGTGCCGGTCAAAGAGGTGACGCGGATCGCGCACGCTCACGGCATTCCGGTGCTGGTGGATGGCGCGCAGGGCGCGGTGCATGCCGACGTCGACGTGCAGGACATCGACTGCGACTTCTACGCTTTGACCGGCCACAAGCTTTACGGCCCGTCCGGCATCGGCGTGCTGTATGGCAAATACCGCCATCTCGAGGCCATGCCGCCGTTCAACGGCGGCGGCGAGATGATCCGCGAGGTGACGCAGGACGTGGTCACGTACGGCGATCCGCCGCACAAGTTCGAGGCCGGAACGCCGTCGATCGTGCAGGCCATCGGACTTGGCGCGGCGCTCGATTACATGGCGTCGGTCGGCAAGGCACGGATCCATGCTCACGAGACCGATCTCGTCGGCTACGCGCAGGACCGGTTACGCGAGATCAACGCGGTGCGCATTTTTGGCACGGCGCCCAACAAGGGCGCCATCGTCTCGTTCGAGATGAAGGGCGCCCATCCGCACGATGTGGCGACGATCATCGATCGTTCCGGGATCGCCGTGCGCGCCGGAACCCATTGCGTCATGCCGCTGTTGGCGCGTTTTGGCATCACCGCAAGCTGCCGGGCATCGTTCGCCATGTACAATACGCGCGAAGAGATCGATATGCTGGCGCAGGCGCTGATCAAAGCTCAGGATATCTTCGCATGATCGACGAGCCCAAGACCGACGAGCCCAAGACCGACGAGCCAGAGTTCACGAGCCCAAGACCGAAACCGCCGCCGTTGCAGATGCGGCGGCCGAGGCGCCGCCGACGCCTGCCGCTGCGCAGCTCAAGATCGAGCATGGTTCCGCGATCCCGGAGGATGAACTGGCGCGTTTGAGCGGCGATATCCTGGGCGCGCTCAAGACCGTGTACGATCCGGAGATTCCCGCCGACATCTACGAACTTGGCCTGATCTACAAGGTCGACGTCGACGACGAGCGCGTCGTCAAAGTCGAAATGACGCTGACAACGCCGAATTGTCCGTCGGCGGCGGAACTGCCGGCCATGGTGGAGAACGCCGTGGCCAGCGTGCAGGGCGTCCGTGAAGCCAAGGTCGATATCGTCTGGGATCCGCCATGGGATCCGAGCCGGATGTCGGATGAGGCCCGCGCCGTCCTCAATATGTGGTGAGTTGCGCCCGTGCGCTTGGCTGCCTACATTCAGTGAGTGCGGTAAGTGAGTGCGATTGTTGGGAGTTTTAGAGTTACGCCAATTCGCAACTGGAACATGATCCGGAAAAGTGGCATCCGGTTTTCCGAGAGGGTCATGCGCCAGATAGAGCTGAGAGTGCCGATCGATTCAATTTGAAGCGATCGGGCTCTTAAACCGATCGCAGCATCATGTTCGTTGAAGCGGACATGAGGAGGAATGTGAAGATGGCCAGCCCCCGGCCCCGACCTCAGGTGATGCGGCTCACGGAAGCCGCGGCGGAACGCATCAAATCCGTGATGGCCAAGGCCGATCGTCCGATCACGGCAGTTCGTGTTGGCGTCAAGAACGGTGGCTGTGCCGGCATGGCCTACACGATGGAATATGCCGACCAGGCCGGTCCGCTCGACGAAGTGGTCGAGGACAAGGGCGTCCGCATCCTGGTCGATCCCAAGGCGGTGCTGTTCTTGCTCGGCACCGAGATGGACTACAAAGTCGACAAGCTCTCGGCCCAGTTCGTGTTCAACAACCCGAACCAGACCTCGGCCTGCGGCTGCGGTGAGTCGGTGCAGATCGAGCCGGCGCGGCCGGATGGCGGTACTGGCGCCGAGCACCGGGCGTGACCGCCTACGTCATTTCCGAAGTCGAGTATCGCGACCCCGATCGTGTCGCGATCTATCGTAAGCTGGCATCCGACAGCGTTGCGGAATATGGCGGCCGCTATCTCGTGCGCGGTGGCCCGAGCGAACTGATCGAGGGCGGCCCGCAGCCGAAAGCGCTGGTCGTCGTCGAGTTTCCGAGCATGGCGCGGGCCAAGGAGTGGTACGCCTCACCGGCGTACGCCAAAGCCCTTGAGGTGCGCAAAGACGCACTCGATCGCCGTCTTGTTTTTGTTGAAGGCGTGTGACGCCGGCATCCCACAGACTGGCCGCAGCACACTGAGGCTCAGCCACAATCTCCAATAGGGCCGCGTTGCGCTGATGGGCGCGCGTGCGAGCGCTACGCCTTAACCGGCACCGGACGCAGCAGGAACGCCGGCAGATGCGACATGTCTGCTTCCTCGTCGTGATGCTGGTGCTTGGGGGATTGCTGCGGCCGCTGCGAAGGTCGCGAGGCTGGAGTGCTCCGACGGCCCTGGCGCGGCTCGTCGTTATGTGGGCGGCGCGATTCGTCGCTGCGCGGGCGGCGCGGCTCGTCGTTACGCGCGCGGCGTGGTGACGACCCACGCTCACGCTCGCGCGGCGGGGACGCTGCCATCACCTCTTGGGGCTCGGGGGCGGGAACAGAACCGTCCTGTATGAAAGGTATCGCGGATCCGGTCAGCTTTTCGATCGCCGCCACGGCCTTTGCGTCATTGGAGCCGGCCACGATGGTGATCGCCGTACCGCTACGCCCGGCGCGGCCGGTGCGGCCGATACGGTGCACGTAATCGTCGGGATGGATCGGAACGTCGAAATTATAGACGTGGCTGACGTCCGGAATGTCGAGACCGCGCGCCGCAACGTCGGAGGCGACCAGCAGCGTCACCTCGCCCTTGCGGAATTGCTCAAGCGCGGCCATGCGGGCCGGCTGATCCATATCGCCATGCAGGGCCTGAACCGAAAAGCCGTGCCGCAGCAGCGAGCGGTGCAGCGTCGCCACGTCGCGCTTGCGGTTGCAGAACACGATGGCGTTCTTCAAGCCTTGTGCCGACCGGACTAGGCGGCGAAGCGTGTCGCGCTTCTCATGCGATTCACGGCCGGATTTCATCAGTTGCTGCGTGATCGTGGAAACGGTCGTTGCCGGCTTGGCAACTTCGACCCGAACCGGATTGTGCAGAAACTGTTCGGTGATGCGCTGAATTTCCGACGGCATCGTCGCCGTGAAGAAAAGCGTCTGCCGGGTGAAGGGAACGAGCTTGCAGATGCGCTCGATGTCCGGAATGAAGCCCATGTCGAGCATGCGGTCGGCTTCGTCGATCACCAGGAGCTCGACGCCGGTGAGCAGCAGCCGTCCGCGCTCGAAATGATCGAGCAGCCGTCCCGGCGTGGCGATCAGCACGTCGACGCCGCGCGTCAACTTGGCGTCCTGATCGTCGAATGAAACGCCGCCGATCAGAAGCGCGACATTCAGTTTGCTCTTGGCGCCGTATTTGGTGAAGTTCTCTTCGACTTGCGCCGCCAGTTCGCGGGTCGGCTCCAGAATGAGCGTCCGCGGCATGCGCGCCCGTGCGCGGCCTTTTTCCAGCATTGTCAGCATCGGCAGCACGAACGCCGCCGTCTTGCCGGTGCCGGTCTGCGCGATGCCGAGCACGTCGCGCCGGGCGAGCACGTGAGGGATCGCTTGATCTTGAATGGGCGTGGGAGTTTTGTAACCGGCCGCGTCAACAGCGGCGAGAATTTTGTCGGACAAGCCGAGATGTGCGAAAGACATAAACCCTCAGATCGGGTCGCGCCGGACGTCAGAACCGGGCTCGTGTACCCATGGATAAAACGGGGAATGACGCGCTATCGTCTGATCCACCCGTGCTTCAGGTGCCCGGAACATAGGTTCGAGGGCGCGAAAGTCAACCTCGAACGGCCCGATTAAGCTTAAGGGACCGCTTTTCTCGCTGTCGTCGCAATGAAACAAACGAAGAGTCATGGCCGCTGATTCCACCGAGAGCTTACCAATCGTCCTAGTTCCGGGGCTCAATTGCTCCGCGCGACTTTATGGCGAGCAAATCCCGGCGCTGTGGCGCTTCGGCCCCGTCGTGGTCGCTGACCATACCCGCGACGCGAGTATCGCCGCTATTACTGCGCGGATATTGGCTGCCGCGCCGCCGCGTTTCGCGCTCGTTGGGCTCTCGATGGGCGGCTATATCGCATTTGAGATCATGCGGCAGGCGCCGCAGCGGGTGGCGAAACTGGCGCTGCTGGACACCGGTGCGCGTCCGGAAACCGCCGAGCAGAGCGCGCGGCGGCAAGCACCGATGGCGGCTGCGCGTGCCGGAGATTTGCTCACGGTCGCCGACCAGTCGTTTGTCTTCTTTGTGCATCCGAGCCGTCACGGCGATGTCGCATTGCGCGACGTCGTTCGGGCGATGGCACAGGATACCGGGGCGCCGGCGTTTTTGCGCCAGCAGCAAGCCATCATGGGGCGCGCGGACTCGCGGCCCGGATTGTCTGCGATCCGCTGCCCGACGCTAGTTTTGGTCGGCGCGCAGGACCAGGGGACGCCGCCGGAGCTCGCTCACGAAATCGCCGGCGGCATTTCCGGCACGCGCCTCGTGATCGTTCCCGAGTGCGGTCATCTGTCGACCCTCGAGCGCCCGCAGGCGGTGACCCAAGCCTTGGTCGAGTGGATGCAGTCGTAATGTCAGGGCCTTTTTAGGAGGCCTATTTCTTCTTCTTCCCCCCGACGAACGGTTTTTCGGCGGCCTGAGCCATCCACGAAAGCACCTGGACATCATCGAGATCGTCCATGGCGGTCAACTCGACGCCGCGGGTGGCTTTGCCCATTCCGATCGGCGTCACCGGGGGTTCTGGTTGCAGTTCGTTACCTCGGATGAACATCAGCTTCTGGTGACCGACGAAGGCGCCGGAACTGAAGCACCACCCGTTGGGAACGCCATAGTAAGCCATTCCCCATTTCACCGCGCGTTTGAGGTCCGGCAGTGCCTTGGCGGCCAAGGCATCGACATGTTTGGCGATGCTCTTCTGCGGTTCGGGAAGGCTCTCGATATAGGCAAATACCGGCTTGTCGCCTTCGGCCGCTTTCGCGGGACTTGCCTTGCCAGTCATCGCTACCAGAAGCTCGGCACTTTTTGTCTGCGGCGTCCTCGTGTCCTTTTTTTGTGTCATGGCTCCCCCGATCTCATTCGTGATGCGGCACTCGCGGTTCGGCTTGCCACGACACTCACAGGCGGCAGCCAAGGCGGGAGTTTACATTGTCATCTGGTTCGCGCGTCGCTCCATGGCGTCTTTGATCGACGCTGCGTGCATTGCTGCGTCGCGGCTAGTGCGCGACCGCCTCGGAGTGAATCGACTGCGGCTGTGGCATCTCGGCGCTGTTCGGCAACGGATCTTGCTCGGCATCCACACCAATGTGCTCGAGGTTCACGCCGGCGGTTTCGATGCCGAACAGCCAGGTGACGACGGCGCCCAGCAGCGACGCACCGACCAGCAGATAGAGCAAGGCGGCAGTGCCGATGTCAGCCAGCAGGATAGGAAACAGAAAAGCCGTCATGCACGCGCCGATCTTGCCGAACGACGCCGCAAAGCCGGCGCCGATGCCGCGGATGGCGGTCGGAAAAACCTCACCGGCAATCAAATAAGTCTGCGAATTCGGTCCAAGATTGGTCATGAAATTGAACAGCATGAAGCCGACGAAAATCAGCATGGTTTTGCTGTCGCCGTCATAGCGGACCGATTGGGCGGCGATGAAGAGACCCAGCGCACACCCGACAAAGCCGAACACCTGCATCCGGATGCGCCCGAGGCGGTCGGACAGCAGAACGGCGCCGACGATGCCGACCAGCAAAAGAATATCGATGAAGGCCGCGCCCTTGGCCGCCATCAGATCATTCGCCACCAGATCGGCGACGTTCTGCACATGCTCGCGCTTGTGACCGACCGCGGCCGCTAAGATCGTCGGCGTGAAGATGCCGATGCCGTAGGTCGCGAGATCCTGCAAGAACCAGGGCACCGAGGCCAAAATCGTGGCGCGCAGGTTTCGCAATCGGAACAGGGCGGCATAGCCGTTGTCGCCGTCGTCCTGTTCGGCGATGTCCGCCAGTTTGACGTTGCTCGGATAGGCCGGCACGCGCCGCAAGAGGCGCAGAATTTCGCGTTCCGCGTCGCGCTCGCGATCTTGGATCGCAAGCCAGTGCGGGCTTTCGGTGATGAAGAAACGCCCGAGCAGCACCAGAGCTGCCGGGACGATTGCAGTGGCGTACATCCACCGCCATGCCAGCAGA
This sequence comes from uncultured Alphaproteobacteria bacterium, assembly GCA_963737755.1. Classification (GTDB taxonomy): domain Bacteria; phylum Pseudomonadota; class Alphaproteobacteria; order Rhizobiales; family Xanthobacteraceae; genus BOG-931. The sequence goes on from CAVTTZ010000004.1 coordinate 171,041, forward strand.
TTCGGATCCTCTCGCAGCACCAGATAACCGACCGCGGTGCCGACCAGCGCGCCCGCCGCCTGAAAGCCGAACGCGGACAGCACCAGTGTGCCGCGACTGCGCGTCGGCGTGCTTTCTGAGATCACCAGGTGCGCGGTCGGATAATCGCAGCCGAGAGCGAGCCCCATGCCGAACAGACAAACAATCAGCCAGACGAAGCTTTGCGTGAATACGATGGCGACGAGGAAAAAGACAAACAGCGCCATCTCGATGATGAACATCGGCTTGCGGCCGTAACGGTCGGAGAGGCCTCCCAGCGCACTGGCGCCGATCAGGATGCCGAACAGGCTTGCCGCGCTGACCAGGCCATGTTGCGCCGAAGTCAGGTTGAACTCCTTGCCGATCAGGGGCAGGGCGACGCCGGTCATGAAGACGACCAAACCCTCGAAGAACTTGCCGGCGACGGCCAGCCACCAAATCCGTTTCTGCATGCCGGTCATCGGCGATGTCGACGCGACGGTGCCGTCCCGCCACAGCGGCGTTTCGTCGATGTAGCCTTGTACGGTGTTGGTGCGCGACCGCGACACATCCTGTGTCATGTTGGTGATCTTCCTCGCTGAGAGAGCGGGTCGAGATCTAAGCCACGAACTGTAAGACAATCATGACGCGTAGCGCCGCAAGGACCGAAGCATCATGCTTTCGCCGCGCGCTTGGTTAAGGCGAAGTCAACCGGCGCCACGGGCGCCATCGGCGATGATCAAACTCGGCAATGTTGATTGAGCCAAGATTGGAGAATCTGAACGAAAACCGGATCGGGGGCTCACAGTCCCGGGACGTTGATGCCGAAGGTCCCGAGGATGAGCACCACATTCAGGGCCAGCACGATCACGGTGCCTACGACGGCCGCGATTTGCGTCAGCGGGCGATTGACGAACGCGCCCATGATGTCCTTTTTGCCGGTGAAGATCAGCAGCGAGATCATCGGCAGCGGCAGGGCGATGCTGAGGACGACTTGGCTGAGGACCAGCGCCTTGGTCGCGTTCACGCCCAACGCCACGACCACAAAGGCCGGCGCCATGGTGACCAGGCGTCGGATCCAGATCGGCACCTTGAAGCCGACAAAGCCCTGCATGATCATCTGGCCCGCCATGGTGCCGACTGTCGAACTCGAAATGCCCGAGACGATGAGCGACAGCAGAAAGACCCCGGCGGCGCCGATACCGAACAACGGCGTCAGGGTTTTGTAGGCGGTTTCGATCTGGTCGACGTCACGATGGCCGGCGTGGAAGGCGCTCGATGCCATCACCACCATCGCCATGTTGACCAGGCCGGCGACCGCCAGGGCGATGATCACTTCGCGGTTGGAGAAGCGCAACACCTTGCGGCGCTCGGAGTTGTCGCGGGCCGGCATACGCGCCTGCGTGAGTCCGGAATGCAGATACACCGCATGCGGCATCACGGTGGCGCCGATGATACCGACGCAGAGCAGCAGCGCCTCGGCGTCGGGGATGCTCGGCGTGAATGTATGCACCGCCGCCGCCGTCCAATCGACCGGCACGATGAACATCTCGACCAGATAACAAAGAGCGATCAGGCTCACCATGGCGCCGATGATCAGCTCGATCGGCCGGAAGCCTGCGCCTTCAAACATCAGGATGCCGTAGGTCACGACCGCGGTCACGCCCATGCCGGCGAGCAGCGGCATATGGAACAGCAGCGAGAGGCCGATGGCGCCACCGAGGAATTCGGCAAGATCGGTCGCCATCGCGGCGATTTCGCTGACCACCCACATCGCCAGCACGATCGGGCGCGGAAAATGCAGGCGGCACATTTCCGCGAGGTTGCGGCCGGTCACGATCCCGAGCTTGGCCGACAGCGCTTGAAACAGGATGGCAATGAGATTGGCGAGCAAAACCACCCAGAGCAGGGTGTAGCCGTATTTCGCGCCGGCCTGGATGTTGGTCGCGAAATTTCCAGGATCCATATAGGCGATGGAAGCGATGACGGCGGGCCCGGCGAAAGCCAGGTAGCCGCCAATCCCGCGGCGCTGGCCCGTCAGCACGCCCTGGGCAGCGGCGACGGTCCGATCGGTCAGCGAGCCCGGCCGACCTGCCGTGTCGGGCATGGCGGTTCGCTGGTCCATCACCAAAGCCGTTCCATTACCAGAACTGATCCATCACCAAAATGTACCTCTTGCTACACTAAAAAGTATGCGATCAATCTGGGATGTCAACGTACAGGATGTAGCTTAGGATACAATGTGGATCGTGACTTGAATTTTTACATTGGATGCAGCATACAAAGACCTCGAACATCGGATGCTGATCGCGATGCCACAGGCGTCAAAACCGAAACGAAGCCCGCCGCGCGAGGAACTGCCGACCGAGACCGCTCACGCGCGGCGGTTTGGCAAGGCGCGCACCGCGCGCTCGAGTGCGCTGCTCGAGGACTATGTCGAACTGATCGCGGATTTGTTGGCGGCGAGCGGGGAGGCGCGGCCGACCGACGTGGCGCGCCGGCTCGGCGTATCGCACGTCACTGCCATCAAGACGATCTCGCGCCTGAAGCGGGAGGGCTTGGCGACCGGACGGCCGTATCGCGGCGTGTTCCTCACTGACGAGGGCCGAAAGCTGGCGGCCCGGGTCAAGGCGCGCCATCGATTGGTCGTCGATCTGCTCCTCGCCGTCGGCGTTCCGGCCGAAGCCGCGGAAGCCGACGCCGAGGGCATTGAGCATTATGTGTCCGAAGCGACGCTCCGAGCGTTCGCGGATTTCCTCCGTTAGGAGCGGCGGCCTTCAGGCGGCCGCTCTCTTCCGCGCCGGCAGCTCCGTGCGCACGCGGTTGGCCGCGCGCACCAGCGCCTTCAGCTTCTCGAACGCCACAAAGCGCGGCAGCGCCTTGAGGCCGCAGTCGGTCGTCAGGTAGACCCGCTCCGGCTCGATGTGATCGAGGATCTTGTGGATGCGGCGCACGATCTGTTCGTCGGTCTCGATGTACAGCGAGCGGATATCGATGACGCCGGCCTGCACCTCGCGATCCGGTTCGAGCTCCTTGAGGGCGTGCACGTCGACCATGTCGCGCAGCGCGAAGTCGAGGGCGAATTGCTGCACCTTGACGCCCTGCCAGCGCTCCAGCACGCGCGGGAGCGCGTCTTCGACGGTGCGGAACGTGTTGCCGTAGCCGGCGCCGAGACAGGAATGCCAGGCGATCTTGGCGTCGACGCCGTCGATCCAGGCATTGATGACATCGATGATCCACTTCGAGTCCGGATCCCAGGCGAGCTGCCAGCCGCCGAGATCCTCGATCTGGATGAATTCGGCCCCGCGCGCCACCAGGTCTTTCAGATCCTGATTGAAGATCGGCACGATGTCCTCGGCGAGCTTGCGCTGTTCGGAATAATGCGAGCCCGGATGTTTGAGGTCGACATGGAAGGTCAGGTTGGCCGGACCCGCGCCGACGCTCACCTTGAGCGGCTTGTCGGTCAGTCCGCGGGCAACCTCGTACATCTCGCCGAGCCTGCCCGGAATGCCGCGGCTGACTTTGGCGGTGACGGCGGTTCCGCCCCAATCGTGCATCCAGGCGACCTGGCTGAGATCGCTGGCGTCGCCCCTGGCCTCGATGCCGCGTGCGATCGGGTTCGGCAGCTTGCCCTTGCTGAAGCCGCCGAGCCGCTCATACCAGTACCAAACAAACGAACCGATGGCGCCGCCATATTGATCAAAGTGCATCTGCCCGTCGGTCACGATATCGAGCCCGGCGAGTTCCTGATCTTTGATGCAGGCCGTGGTGGCGTCGCGGTAGGCCTGGAAATGCTTCTCGATCTTCCACCATTCCAGGAGGTCCGCTCCGGCAACGTTGTAGTCCTCGAACCAGCGCGGCTTCGGATAGGACCCGATCATGGTCGTCGGGAGGATCGTTTCGGTGACTTTCGTCGGCATGCGTCGTCCTCTCCTTTCTTGGGCCCGGTTCCTTGGGCCCAATTCGGAGCGCGATCGCATGTGATTGAATCGATTGTCACTCCGGGGCTTGTTTGAAACAACGCTCCGTGAAAGGCGGTTCCGACCTCAGGTCACGTGCGTGCGGATTTTTCCGCGCATCAGTTCCGCGGTGATCAACTGTCCAGCATCGCGACCGCACGCACCGGCGAGCCATGGCCGCCACGGATGCGCAACGGGAACCCGAAGAACGTGAACCGCTTGCCAGCGACTTCGCCGAGATTGGCCAGATTTTCGTAATGGGTGATGCCGGAGGCGCGGCTGAACAGGTGAACCGGATAGATGCGGTCGGCCGGATTGTCCGGGCTCGGCGAGTCGACGCCGAAGATCTTCGGCTTGCGGTCGCGCAACCAGTCGGCGGCGCTCTGGTCGAGCCCCGGATACTGGGTTGTGTACTCGCGGGTGCCGCCGTGGAGGTCGGCGGCGCCGGTCCGCAGCAACAGGACATCGCCCTCGCGCAGGTCGGCCTTCGCGGCCGCGCGCTCGAGATGATCGGCGGTGATGTAGTGCCGCGCTTCGACGCCGGTCACGTCAAGGCAGGTGCCTTCGCCGCAAAACTGCGCGAGGTCCATCCGATCGATCGTCGGCGCGCCCGGACGCGGGTCGAGATGGCTGAGCGCGTCCACGTGGGTCGGCCCGTGGTCGCAGAAGGTGATGCCGAGGCTCTGGTAAGCGAAATCGCTGTCAAAATTCTTCGCCGTGTCCTCGAAGCGGTGATGCTGCCAAACCTTGGTCTCAAGGTGCCCCGCATAGACGGGCATGCCGTCATAAATCTCTTGCGACAGATCGACGATCCGCTTCACGACGTTTCCTCTCAAAATGACGCGCCATATGCTTGGCCGGATGGGTGCTATCCATCGCCGAAGCCGCCTGGAAGTCAACAGAGGGCGCCGGCATGGCTGCCTGTCGTTGCAGCCCGGAACTTGCGCGCGCCGGGCGTGAATCACGCGGAGCAGGAAACAGCCTCGCCGGAATGACGCGCTCAGGCGTGAGCAACGCGGCGCATGGAAGAAACTGCGTTCATGGAAGAGATTGGGTCATGGAAGAACTGGGTCACGGAAGGGACTGAGTTACGGAAGGAACTGAGTTACGGAAGGAACATGGCGAACGGCTCGCTGGTGACCCGCTGCAGGTGGTCACGGTAGAGCGTGCCGCGCGCGTCGTCCGGGGCGATCCGGCCATAGGCCGCATCCGGCACATTCTTGGCCGGCAATAGCGCAATCGGCGCCGCAATCGGGGTCAACAACGAGCCGCGGCCGGCGAGCAGCGTTGCGATGATGCCGTACATCTCGCCGCCGATCATCGGGCGCGAGACGGTAATCAGCCGGTGCTGACCGTGACGGTTGGTGGTGAGGTAGATATGACCCGATTGGTTCGGCACCGCGACTTCACCAAATTGCGTGAATGCGGCGTCCATGCGTTGCGCCTCGCGAAACACCAGGCATGAGCTCGGCTCGTCCCAGAGAATTTCGGTACGATAGGCATAGATCGCGCTCTTTTCGCCAAAGGACGGCCGGATCGTCACATAGACGCCTTCGAGCCAAGTCGTGCCGCGCCGCGAATAGGCGCCGAGCGCGTCCGGCGCCACTCCGTCCTTGAATGCATCGGCACCGGGCGGCGGTGCGCCGCAGCGATACGCCGAGCGCCTCCTCGACGCGCACCGCCGTCGCCAACGTCAGTGGGCGCTGGCCGCCGAGGGCTTTCTCGAGGGTCGACAGGCTCAGCTTCGCCTTATCGGCGAGTTGCTGCCGCGACATGCGCCGGCGCGCGATCTCCTCGCGAATGAGCGCGGCGATCTGGCGGCTCTGCTCGTCGGAAAACTCCTGCTCGGACGACAATCTGATCTCCCTCGGTCCGCAACTCTAGCAAACGTAAAAAACCGCACAAATCCCCACCGGACCGCCGCTCCGACCGGACCTCCCGCCGTCCGTGACCAAACAAGGCGGAACATCACGCTCGCGCGGCGCAGTTCCATCCGAACAATGCGGAGCCATTGCGACGCATTTGGAGGAGCAAACTATGACGATGGGTGAGGGTGCTGCTGCGGGGCTGTTTGCCGTGGCGAAATTTGGACCTGATCGACGCTGGCGCGTCCTGACGGTGCTGGCCGCTGCGGCGGCCCTGTTGGGCTCCGGCCTTCCTTTCGCGAGCGGAGCGCGTGCCGAAACAGTTGCCCGGCCGGGCGATGCGCGATCCGGCTCGCTGCTGCTGAAAACCGGGGACCAAGGTTACGTCGACGCCACGCGTCTTGGCATCGATGTCGACGTCACGGTGTCGGGGCCGACGCTGCGCGCCCGCGTCACCCAGGTCTTCCGCAACACGACCAAGGATTGGGTCGAGGCGGTTTATGTCTATCCACTGCCGGATGGCGGCGCGGTCGATACGCTCAAGATGGTGATCGGCGACCGTGTCGTGGTCGCCGACATCAAGGAGCGGCAACAGGCGCGCGCGATCTACGAGCAGGCGAAGCAGAACGGACAAAAGGCAGCGCTCACCGAGCAGCAACGGCCGAACATCTTCACCAATGCGGTCGCGAATATCGGGCCGGGCGAAACCGTGTTGGTGCAGATCGAATATCAGGAGCCGGTGCACCAGTCGGGCGATCAGTTCTCGCTGCGCATCCCGATGGTGGTCGGGCCGCGCTACAATCCGGCGCCGGTGGTGCAGACCGTCGATTTACGCACCGGCGACAACGGCTGGGGCAGTGCCAGCAACGATCCGGTTCCAGACCGCGATCGCATTTCGCCGCCGGTTCTGGACCCGAAGGACAACGCGCCGGTCAATCCCACAACGATCAGCATCCGGCTGCAAGCAGGCTTCCCGATTGGTGACATCAAAAGCCACCACCACAATGTCAAGATCGACAATCCAGACGCTTCGACACGGGTGATCACACTTGCCGACGGCGCCGTCCCGGCGGATCGCGACTTCGAGCTGACCTGGACCGCGGCGTCGGAAAAGACACCGTCGGTCGGCCTGTTTCGCGAGCAGGTCGCCGGCAACGACTATCTCTTGGCGTACGTGACGCCGCCGATGGTGAATGATGCGGAGCAAAAGCCGCTGCCGCGCGAGGTGATTTTCGTTATCGACAATTCCGGCTCGATGGGCGGCACCTCGATCGCCCAGGCCAAGGCCGGCCTTCTGTATGCGCTTGGGCGCTTGCAACCGAACGACCGGTTCAACGTGATCCGTTTTGACAACACCATGGACACGCTGTTTCCCGATGTGGTCGTTGCGGATGGCGCTCATGTCGCGCGTGCTCAAGCCTTCGTCACGGCGCTGCAGGCGCAAGGCGGCACCGAGATGATCCCGCCGATGCGCGCCGCGCTCACCGACCGCCACGCCGACGGCAATACCGTGCGGCAGGTCGTATTCCTGACTGACGGCGAGATCGGCAACGAGCAACAATTGTTTGATACGATCGCGGCGATGCGCGGACGCTCGCGCGTCTTCATGGTCGGCATCGGCTCGGCGCCCAATTCTTATCTGATGACGCGCGCCGCAGAGCTTGGCCGTGGCACGTTCACCCACATCGGCTCGATCGATCAGGTCGAAGGCCGGATGCGCGAACTGTTCGGCAAGCTCGAAAATCCGGCGGTGACGCAACTGTCCGTGACGTTCTCCGACACCAAGGCGGACATGGCGCCGGCCATGCTGCCCGATCTGTATCGCGGTGAGCCGCTGGTTCTGTCGGCCAAGCTCGGCAAGCTCGCCGGCACGATGGAGATCAAGGGCCGGATCGGCGATCGGCCCTGGAGCGTCGCGCTGCCGCTCGCCAACGCCGCCGAGGGCAAGGGCCTCTCAAAGCTCTGGGCGCGGCGCAAGATCGCGGATGCGGAAGTCGCGCAGACCGTGCAGACGCTGACCGCCGATGAGGCCAACAAGACGATCCTTGCGCTTGCGCTCGAGCATCAATTGGTGACGCGGCTGACCAGCCTGGTTGCTGTCGACAAGACGGTGACCCGACCCGCAGGCGAGCCGCTGAAAGTCAGCGAGTTGCCGCTCAATCTGCCGGCGGGCTGGGACTTCGAAAAGGTGTTCGGCGAGCGAGCCAAGGCTCTTCCCGCCATGGCGCCGACCGAGCGGCGAGCCGACGCGCGCGACGGCCGCACCCAAGTCGCCATGCGTGGCGGATCGGCGGCGACATCGCCCGCCAATCCGCCGCAGCCGACCGTCATGCTGCCGGCGACCGCCACCGATGCCGAGTGGAAGATGATCGCGGGCGCCGTGCTGATGGCATTCGCCCTCATGCTCGTGCATCGCCGCCGCCGGGTGTTCGTCTGATCCGTTAGGGCAAGACCGTCATCCCCCGACCCCCGAGGTCTTGCCCATGGCGCGCGGCTTTCCCCCGAGGCCGCGCGCCTTCTCTGTCTCGACGCGCGCAAGACCGGAGTGGACGATGTCCCGAATGTTCGCCGTTGCCGTCCTCGCGATCGCCGGAGCGATCTTGTTCGGCCAAGGCATCACAATCCACGCCAAGGCCATGCTCGCGCAGGTATTGCTGCAACGCGCCTTCGCCGAAGCGATCGCGACCGGCCATGCGGTCAAGCCGTGGCCCTGGGCCGACACCTGGCCGGAGGCCCGCATCACGGTGCAGCGGATCGGCGCGAGCGCAATCGTGCTTGCCGGCAGCAGCGGGCAGGCGCTGGCCTTCGGGCCCGGTCATGTGGAGCGCACCGCCGATGCCGGCGAAAGCGGGGTCGCCGTCTATGCGGCCCACCGCGACACCCATTTTCGTTTTCTCAAGGATGTGACCGTCGGCGACGAGATCGACGTCACACGCCAAGATGGAAAAACCTTCCGCTATCGCGCCGATGGCTCCTCGATCGTGCGCTTCGATCAATCGGGCATTGATCCGTCCACGGGCGGCCACGAACTCGTTCTCACCACATGCTGGCCGTTCGACGCGATCGCGCACGGACCGATGCGCTACGTGCTGCATGCGACGATGATGGTGCCGGCACTGCCAGCGGCACCGCCGCTGTGATCAGGCCGACGCGCCGACTGCCACCGCTTGCAGCGGGTCGGCTGACGATGACGCGGGTAATGTTTCCTTCCGGAAGTGTTGCTACGCTGCGGCCGAGCAGGCGTCCGGACGGGGCGTTCGGGCGCAGGCCAAGAATCGTCGCGGAAAAGAATCCACCGGCTCAAGGAGATACTGTCATGCGGTTCGCCACGGGCGCGATCGGCGCTCTCGTTATCGGTCTTCTCACCGGCGGCACGTCCGCTTCGGCATCGTCGATTGATCTCTCGACCTGGACCTGCGCCAAATTCCAGGCTGCAGACAAGGACGATATCGGCGTGATCCTGGCCTGGATGGACGGTTATTATCGCGGCGAAGACGATCCGCCGGTGATCGACACCGAGAAGTTCGTCGCCAATGCCAAAAAACTCGGAGAGTATTGCGCCGCGCACCCCGAGACCGGCATCATCACGGCAGCCGACGAACTGTTCGCCAAATAGGGCCGGCGGCGCAGTGCGGGCTGCGGGGCAGGGCCCCCGACGCCAGATGCTTGGCTTTCAGTCCGTCCCGGCGGTTTCGACCTCGGGCATGCGGCGTAGATACTTGTAGATCGCGCTGAGTTCGTCATCGTTCATCTTTCCGATCGGGCGCCACGGCATTTGTGGGCTGAGGTCGTGACCGTACGGATCCTTCCCCGTGCGCATGGTGGCGATGAATCCGTCGCGGGTCCAATCTTTCACGATATTGAGGTCTGGCCCGATGGGGCCCAACTGACCGGCCACGCCGCCGTGCAGGTGGGCGCCGTGGCATTCGCGGCAATCGCTGTAGGACAGGATGTATTCCCCGTACTCCATGGTCGGGCCCTGGGGCGGCGCGGTGACGGTACCGTTGAAGACCGGCTTGCCGAGCGGAAACTGGCCGGCGCCGAGCAAAAGCAGACCGAGAAAGTTGAAGGTGTCGGGAGAATCCCGCGTCGGCTCGCCGTCCGCCGGAAGCTGACGCATATAGGCGATGAGGGCTCGGGTATCGTCATCGCTGAGCTTGCCGGTGTTGGTCTGCGACATGACCACAAGCCAGCCTCCGTCGGCGCCGATGCCGTTCCGGATGGCGCGGAAGATTTGCCCGTCCGACCAATGCTTCAGCGGCCCGGCCGGCGTGAGGTTCGAGGACACGAACGAACCGAGACGGGGCGAAAGTTCTTTGCCGATATCGACGCCGCCCGTCAGCGTCCCGGTCCGGGAATGGCAGGCGCCGCAGAAACTGTCGCTGATTGCTTGACCGCGACGGATCTGCTCGCTGCCGGCGTCGACTTTCAGTTCAGAAACCGGCGCACCGCGCAGATGTATCTTGTAGAGCCCGGCGATGGCGGTGCCGCCGATCACACAGAACGTCAGCACGAGCAGGCTTGCCATCACTGCGCCGGCCCAGCGGACGGTTCGGCGCTTGGCGCGCCAGGCGCGAACACCAACCCACGCCAGCAGCATCGCTGCGGCAATCAAACTCGCCAAGATGATGAGATTGGACATGTCACTTGCCTGTTCTCTTTCGGACTCCCGCCTGCTGGTGTGTGGCGGGAGTCGTCGAGGCAAAGTGTCGGTCCGATCGTTACGGCAAAATTTCGCGAAGCGAACTTCCGCGTTACAAATGTAGCCACGGGTCGCAGCGCACATGCTTTGCGACGCGCTGTTTGATTGCCCGCAATCGCGTGAGGCCTCGAAAAGCCACGCCGAGGATCACACGTCGAGCAGATCGTCGGCGGCGAATTCGGCACGCTCCTGGATGAATTCGAAGCGCATTTCCGGCTTGTTGCCCATCAGCCGCTCGACAGATTTGTTGGTGTTGTCGCGTTCGTCTTCGATCACCTTGACCTGCAGGAGTGTGCGCTTCCGCGGATCCATCGTGGTTTCCTTGAGCTGCGCGGCCATCATCTCGCCTAGCCCCTTGAAGCGGCTGATCTCGACATTGGCGTTGGCGTGAAATTCCTTTTTGCGAATTTCGTCGCGGTGCTGCTCGTTGCGCGCGTAGAAAATCTTGCCGCCGTGGCTGAGCCGAAACAGCGGCGGCACGGCAAGATAAAGATGCCCGTTGTCGACCAGCCCCCGCATTTGCCGATAGAAGAAGGTGATCAGCAGCGAAGCGATATGGGCGCCGTCGACGTCGGCGTCCGTCATGATGATGACGCGCCCGTAGCGCAAATCTTCGTCGCGATAGTGCGCGCCGGTGCCGCAACCGAGCGCCTGCGCCAGATCGGCGAGTTGTTGGTTCTGCGCCAGCTTGTCCTTGCCGGCTGACTCGAACATTAAGGATTTTGCCGCGCAGCGGCAGCACAGCCTGGATGGCGCGGTCACGCGCTTGCTTGGCGGAGCCGCCAGCGGAATCGCCCTCGACAACGAACAACTCGGCGCCGTCGGCGGCCGTATTGGTGCAGTCGGCAAGCTTGCCGGGAAGCCGCAGCTTGCGCACCGCGCTCTTGCGGGCGATGTCCTTTTCCTGGCGGCGGCGGATTCGATCCTCCGCGCGCTCCATCACGAAGTCGAACAGCTTGTTGGCTTGCAGTGGATTGCCCGCGAGCCAGTGGTCGAACGGATCCTTGATCGCCTGCTCGACGATCCGTTGCGCTTCGGCGGTGGCGAGCCGGTCCTTGGTCTGGCCCTGAAATTCCGGCTCGCGGATGAAGACCGACAGCATGGCGCCGGCGCCGGTCATCACGTCGTCGGACGTGATCGACGCGGCGCGCTTGCCCTGACCGGTGCGCTCGGCGTGATCCTTGAGCCCGCGCGTCAACGCCGACCGCAAGCCGGATTCATGCGTGCCGCCGTCCGGCGTCGGGATGGTGTTGCAGTAGGAATTCAGGAAGCCGTCGGCGTCCGCGGTCCATGCCACCGCCCATTGCGCGCCGCCGTGCGAGCCGGTCTTGCCAGCGCTGCCGCTGAAGATGTCCGGGTGGACGAGGGTGGTGCCGGTAAGCGTCTCGGAGAGATAATCCTTCAAGCCGTCGGCGAAGTGGAACGTCGCCTGCTCGGGAACGCCTTCAACGCCCTGCAGCAATTCCTTGGCACATGACCAGCGGATTTCGACGCCGCCGTACAAATATGCCTTCGAGCGCGTCATCTTGAACACGCGCTCGGGACGGAAATGCGCCTTGGGTCCGAAGATCTGCGGATCGGGGCGGAAGCGCACCTTGGTGCCGCGTCGGTTCGGCGCCTTGCCGGCATCGAGTAACTTGGTCTTCGGGTGGCCGCGCTCGAACGCCATTTTGTAAAGTTTCTGGCCGCGCGCGACTTCCACCTCCAGGCGCTCGGACAATGCGTTGGCGACCGAGACGCCGACGCCGTGCAAACCGCCCGATGTCTCATAAACCTCGGAGTCGAATTTGCCGCCGGCGTGCAGCGTGCACATGATCACTTCGAGCGCCGACTTGTTCTTGAATTTCGGATGCGGATCGATCGGAATGCCGCGGCCATTGTCGTTGACGCTGACAAAGCCGTCGGCCTCGAGCGTGACCTCGATCCAGTCGGCGTGGCCGGCCAACGCCTCGTCCATGGCGTTGTCGATAACTTCGGCGAACAGATGATGCAGCGCCTTCTCGTCGGTGCCGCCGATATACATGCCCGGCCGCCGGCGCACCGGCTCAAGGCCTTCCAGCACCTCGATGTGCTTGGCGGTGTAGCCCTGTTCGCCCGCGGACCCACGTGCGGCCGGAGCGCTGGCGCGCGCGCTGCGTCGCGCTGCCGAGCGCGGTTCACTCGCGCCTGCGAACAGGTCCGGTGCGTTGGATTTTTTCGACGATTTGGCGGCTTTACCCAACTTGGCTGCTTTTCCCACTGCTCTTCCCGTACGGATTTTCCGTGCGCAGGGCCGATCGCGGGGCGACACGGCGATGCGACGAATCAAGCGTGACTATGCCATGGACCGGGTCGCTGCGTGAGAACGAACGCGGAACTTTGCGTCACATAGACGGGCTACATGGGGCAAGAGACGCGCCGTTGCAACAGGGTGGAAGCGAGGCCGCCTCGTGTGCCAAGCATCGCGACGGCAGAGCTATTCTGGGGGCACTCTGCCGCCTGTCGCGCGGTCGCAATATTGCGGGGCCAGAATGTTGACGTGGTTCCGGGCGCCTTCTATATGCCGGGCATGATGCTTTGCGTTTTGACCCATTTTGTCACTCGGCGCCGCCGTACCACCGCGGCACGAGCACGCGTTCGCGCGTAAACGCTCGTGCCGCCGGCGCTGCGCGGCACGTCTTTTCCCAAACCTCCCGCGGACGCCGACTTTGAGTTTCTCGGCCACTTCGTTCGCATTGAGGGTTGATCCATGGCGGCAAAAGCGAAAATCGGCGTTCTCGGCGCGTCCGGCTATACGGGTGCGGAATTGGTGCGGCTGTTGCTGCGGCATCCGCATGTGGAGATCGGCCTGCTGACAGCCGACCGCCGCGCCGGCAAGGCGATGGCCGACGTATTTCCGCAATTCGCGCCGTTCAAGCTGCCGACCTTGCAGGCGCTCGATCAGGTCGATTGGCCCGCGCTCGGCCTCGATCTGGTATTCTGCGCGCTGCCGCACGGCACGACGCAGGAAGTGATTTCGGCACTCCTCAAACAGATGCCGGCGATGAAGATCGTCGATCTGTCGGCCGATTTCCGCATCGCCGATCCGGCCGCTTACGAGCGCTGGTATGGGCATCCGCACGCCGCGCTCGAATTGCAGAAGCGGGCGGTCTACGGGCTGACCGAAGTCTATCGCGACAAGATCAAGCCGGCGCAACTCGTTGCCAATCCGGGCTGCTACACAAGCTGCGCGGAGCTTGCGCTCGATTCCGCTGTTGCGCGGCAAGGCCATCGATCCGGATGAGATCGTGATCGATGCCAAATCCGGCATGACCGGAGCGGGCCGGTCGGCGAAAGAAGAAATGCTGTTTTCGGAAGTGTCGGAAGGCTTTAACGCCTACGGCGTCGGCCACCATCGGCACATGGCCGAGCTCGACCAGGAATTCTCGCTCGCCGCCGGTCGCGATGTGGTGGTGAGCTTCACGCCGCATCTGCTGCCGATGAACCGCGGAATTCTCTCCACGATTTACGTGCGCGGGCCGAAAGCGACGGCGCAGGATCTGCACGCGCTGCTCGCCAAGGCTTATGCAGCCGAGCCGTTTGTCCATGTGTTGCCGTTCGGAAAATTGCCGCACACCCGGCACGTGCGCGGATCAAACATGACCTTCATCGGCGTCGCCGCCGATCGTGTTCCGGGCCGCGCGATCATTGTCTCGACGCTCGACAATTTGACCAAGGGCGCGTCCGGGCAGGCGATTCAGAATATGAATCTGATGCTCGGCTTTGCCGAAACGGCTGGCATCGATCAGGTCGCGATGTTTCCGTAACGAAAAGGCGCGCTAAGTCTCGGCATTGTGGCGGCGCAGGCTGTACCGCCACTTCAGCAAATTTCGCTCGCGGTCACCAGCATGGCGCGTGTGACCGCAGCGACACAAAATGCAGCCAGTTACGCCTGCACCTTCACATAGCCGCCCGGTGCGTTCTCGATCGGCTTGAGCTTGCCGTCGCCCGGCGTGCGGGCGGGGACTTCGGTCTCGTCATGGTCCCGGAGCCATGCGAGCCAGTCGGGCCACCACGAGCCCGGATGCTCGGTCGCCTTGGCGAGCCAGCCTTCGAGATTGGCGCTGCGCGGCTTCGCTCCGGTCCAGTATTGGTATTTGTGCTTTTCCGGCGGATTGACCACGCCGGCGATATGGCCGGAGCCGGACAGAACAAAGCGCACCGGCCCGCCGAAATATTTGCTGCCGAGCAGCACCGATTTCGCCGGCGCGATGTGGTCCTCGCGGGTGGCGAGATTGTAGACCGGGATCTTGACCGCCTTCAGGTCGATCGGCGTATCGCCGATCGTGATCTCGCCCTTGGTGAGTTTGTTGTCGAGATAGCAGTTGCGCAGATAGAACGAATGGTTGGCCGCCGGCAGCCGGGTGGCGTCCGAATTCCAGTACAACAGGTCGAACGGGAAGGGGGTTTTGCCCTTGACGTAATTGTTGATGATGTACGGCCAGATCAGGTCGTTCGAGCGCAGCAGGTTGAAGACCGTCACCATCGACTTGCCTTCGAGGTAGCCGCGCTCAGCCATGCGCTGTTCGACCACTTTGAGCTGGTCCTGGTCGACAAAGACTTTGAGATCGCCCGCGTAGGTGAAATCGACTTGAGCGGCAAAGAACGTGGCCGAGACGATGCGGTCGTCCCGCCGAGCCGCCATCGCGGCCAGCGCGATCGACAGCAACGTGCCGCCGACGCAGTAGCCGATCGCATGCACTTTGTCTTCGCCGGTCGCGAGCTTGATCGCCTCGATCGCGGCCAGCGGGCCTTCGCTGATATAATCTTCCCAGCTCTTGCGGGCGAGCCGGGCGTCCGGATTCACCCACGAAATGCAGAACACTGTGATGCCCTGGTCGACGCACCACCTGATGAACGATTTTTCCGGCGTCAGGTCGAGAACATAAAATTTGTTGATCCACGGCGGCACGATCAGCAGCGGCGTCTTCAAGACCTTTTCGGTCGAAGGCGCATATTGAATGAGCTGCATGATCTCATTCTGAAAGACCACCTTGCCGGGCGTGACCGCGAGGTTGCGGCCGACTTCGAACATCGTCGCGTCGGATTGACGGATACGCAAATCGCCGCCGCCCGCCTGGATGTCTTCGGCCAGCATGTGCATGCCGCGGGCGAGATTTTCCGCGTTGCTGGTGATGGTTTCGCGCAGCAATTCCGGATTGGTGAGCACGAAATTCGACGGCGAAATCGCGTTGGCGATCTGCCGCACATAGAACTCGGCTTTTTGCCGGGTATGCGGGTCGAGGTCCTTGGCTTCGTTGACCAGTTGGTTGGCGAGCCGCGTGCTCAAGAGATAAAGCTGCTTGAGGAAGTCGAAGAAGTGGTTCGACGTCCATTCGGGATCGCTGAAGCGCTTGTCGTTGGCGGCCGGAACGGCAACGGGCATCGTGGCCTCACCGGCAAGGCGCTTGGCTGCCGACGCCCAGAGCTCGAGATAGGCTTGGCCGAACCGGCTCTGCAATTCCATCGAGCGGTTCGGGTCCGCCATCCAGTAATGCGCAACCTGGCCGAGCGTCTTCGCTACTTCGTTGAGCTCTTCGGCCAGTTCGCGGTTGCCTTGGCCTTGCTCGCGCGGCTTGAGGTAGGCCGCCAGCGCGCGGCCGCCTTCCTCGACGACGCGCGCCAAGTTACGCGAGAATGCCTCGACATCGACGGCACCGATCTTGACCGGCTCTTGTGACGGCGCTCGCACCAGCGTTTCCTCGAATCTCCAGGGCTATCCTAGCCCCTAGAACGCGATGGTGTCGCGTTCTAAGCATTTGGTGGAACGCAACCTTTTGGAAAACACGCGATGGCGTTTTCCGGATCGTGTTCACGCGCAGAAATGGCGCGCTCGCTTGCGCTCTGCAAGCCGAGTTTTCAGGCGGTTAGGGATTACCCTGCCGCAAAACTCGGCATTGCGCCGCACACCGCCGGCCCTCTGCGCTCCCGAGGCTCGGTCCTTGTTTCCACCATATTAGCGCGATATCAAAACAAGGATGTCACGTTTAGGTTGGTTTTTGTAAACCATTGCCTAGCTAAACCATTCGGTGGGGAGTTTGGCGGACATCGTAGGCTTGCTTTGCAAGCGGGGCTTCGATGACGACGCGGCTCCCTCGGGAGCCGACAGGCGGGGCGGCCTTAAGTCGAAGAGGGTTCCGAGTGGGGCCGACGGGGACGAGGGTGACCAATAACCGACGCACGGCCGGTCCTGCGCTGGCAGGCGTGGTAGCGTTTTCGGCTGCGATTCTGTTGTCCGGCTGTTCGTCGGACACGGTTTTTCCGGCAATCCACGACATGCCGGCGGCGCGCACCGAAACGAAATTGACGCCGGACGAGGTCAGGCAGGCTACCGACGCCCTGATCTCCGATCGCGATCGTACCGAGGCTCAGGCGCAAACGCCCGCACCGGCTCCGGTGCCGGCACCCGCAACGACCGGATCCGTTCCGCCGAAGAAAAAGCAGGCCACGGCCGCGGCGCAGCAGCAACAGCCCCAACAAGCTCCCGTCGGCATCAGCGCTTACGCCAAGCAGTGATATAGAGGGTGAAGAGGGGCCATCACGGGCCCCATTCCGCTAGGCATATCCATGGAAGAATTTTACCGCATCCGCCGTCTGCCGCCGTACGTCTTTGAAGAGGTCAACCGCGCCAAGGCCGGCGCCCGCAATGGCGGCGCCGACATCATCGACCTGGGCATGGGTAATCCCGACCTGCCGGCGCCGGCGCATGTGGTCGAGAAGATCAAGGAGACGATCGGCAAGACCCGCACCGACCGCTATTCGGCGTCGAAGGGAATTCCGGGGCTGCGCCGCGCGCAAGCGGCCTATTACGCCCGCCGCTTCGGGGTGAAGCTCAACCCCGATACGCAGATCGTCACCACGCTCGGCTCCAAGGAAGGCTTTGCCAACGTCGCGCAGGCGCTGACCGCGCCGGGCGACGTGATCATCGTGCCGAATCCGACTTATCCGATCCACGTCTTCGGCTTCCTGATGGCCGGCGGCGCGATCCGCTCGGTGCCGGTCGAGGCTAATGACGCGTTCTTCGGCGCGCTCGAGCGCTCGATCAAGCACACCATTCCGAAGCCGATCGCGATCGTGACCTGCTATCCGTCCAATCCGACCGCCTGCGTGGCGGATCTCGATTTCTATCGGGAACTGGTTTCGTTCGCGAAACGGCACGGTGTCTTGCTGCTGTCGGATCTGGCCTACGCCGAGGTTTATTTCGACGACGATCCGCCGCCGTCGATCCTGCAGGTGCCGGGCGCGATGGATGTCGCGGTCGAGTTCACCTCGATGTCGAAGACCTATTCGATGCCGGGCTGGCGCATCGGCTTCGCGGTCGGCAACGAGCGGATCATCGCGGCGCTGGCGCGCGTAAAATCGTATCTCGACTACGGTGCGTTCACGCCGATCCAGGTCGCGGCGACGGCCGCCCTCAACGGCCCCGACGACTGCATTCACGAAATGCGCGCGACCTACCGGCGCCGCCGCGATGCGCTGGTGGAAGTCGTTCGGCCGCGCCGGTTGGCCGGTGCCGCGCGCCGCGCGCTTCGATGTTCGCGTGGGCGCCGATCCCCGAGCCGTTCGGGAGCATGGGCAGTGTCGAGTTCGCGACCCTTCTGGTCGAGAAGGCGAGCGTCGCCGTATCGCCTGGCGCCGGCTTTGGCGAGCACGGCGAAGGCCATGTGCGCATCGCGCTGGTCGAGAACGAGCAGCGCATCCGGCAGGCCGCGCGCAACATCCGGCGCTTTCTTGAAACAGGGCCGGAAATGCTGCACAACGTCGTACCCTTGGCGACGCGACGTTAGCCGTCCGGCGCCTCCATCCCTCATAGGCGGCGCATTTTCGCGGCGTTCCAGGTTAGCGACGTTTATGGCTGAGCCGTTGAAAGTCGGTCTTGCCGGACTGGGTACTGTCGGCTCGGCCGTCATCCAGCTTCTTGAGCACGAGCGCGACAAGCTCGTGGCGCGCTGCGGGCGACCGATCGAGGTGGTGGCGGTGACCGCTCGCTCGCGCAGCAAGAAGCGCGGCGTCGATCTGAAGAAAGTGCGCTGGGCCGCGGACCCCGTTGAGCTCGCCGGTGACCGCGGCATCGATGTTCTGGTCGAGGTGATCGGCGGCGCCGGAGATCCGGCTAAAAGCGCGATCGAAACCGCGCTCGCTGCCGGCAAGTCGGTGGTCACCGCCAACAAGGCTTTGCTTGCCGCTCACGGTCACAAGCTCGCAACGCTTGCGGAGCGGAAGCACGCGGCCCTCAATTTCGAAGCCTCGGTCGCCGGCGGCATCCCGATCGTGAAGACGCTGCGCGAGGGCCTCAACGGCAATTCTTTTACGCGGATCTACGGCATCCTCAACGGCACCTGCAATTACATCCTCTCGCGCATGGAAGAGGAGCGGATTTCCTTCGAGGATTGCCTGCGCGAAGCGCAAAGGCTCGGCTATGCCGAAGCCGATCCAGCCTTCGACATCGAGGGGCATGACACCGCACAGAAGCTGTCCATTCTGGCGAGCCTCGCCTTCGGCACCAAGGTCGATCAGGCGGCAGTTTATGTCGAAGGCATTTCATCGATCTCGCTCGCCGATCTCGATGCGGCGGCCGAGCTCGGCTATCGCGTCAAACTGCTCGGCGTTGCGGTGCGCACCGATGCCGGCATCGAGCAGCGCGTGCATCCCACCATGGTGCCGAAGGATTCCGCCATCGCGCAGGTCATGGGCGTGACCAACGCGGTGACCGTCGACGCCGACGGACTTTCGCCGATCACGCTTGTCGGCCCGGGCGCAGGCGGCATGGCGACCGCCTCCGCGGTCGTCTCCGATCTTGCCGATATCGCGCGCGGCGTGCGCACGCCGCCTTTCGGGCAGCCGGTGGCGCGGATGAAGGCCGTCCGCAAAGCGCCGATGCTGCGGCACGAGGGGGGCTATTACATCCGGCTGATGGCGCGTGACCGTCCCGGCAGCGCCGCGACCATCGCGCGGCGCCTGGCACAGCGCCAGATCTCGCTGGAATCGATTGTGCAGCGCCACGAAAGCCGCTCGGGCCAGCCGGGAAATCCGGCGACCCGGTTCCGGTGATCCTCATCACCTATGCGACCAGCGAGGACGCCGTCCACAAGGCGCTCGCCGCGGTACGCCGCGACCGTGTAATCTCCGGCCGGCCGCAGGTCATCCGTATCGAGAAGAATTAGAGTGCCATGATTTTCGGTCGAAACGCGTCGTCGCAAGGAGCGAAAGCAAAGACGCGATCCAGCCCTTCGGTTCCGGCCTGGATCGCTTCATGGGGCACCAACGGGGCAAACCTGTTGGCTTGCAAGGATGCGTGTAACAACAACGCTGCGCCAAGCCTGAGCGCGTAGAACAAGACGAGGAAGCGAAGACAATGGCGTCGTCTATCACCGTACCGCATAACCTGATGCTGGACCGCATTCTCACGATGGAGATCGTGCGGGTCACCGAACGTGCCGCAGTCAATGCGGCGCGGCTGCGCGGGCGCGGGCAGGAGAAAGCGGCCGACCAGGCGGCGGTCGACGCGATGCGGCGCGAACTCAACAAGCTGCCGATCGACGGCACGGTCGTGATCGGCGAAGGCGAGATGGACGAAGCGCCGATGCTGTTCATCGGCGAGAAGGTCGGTGCGCCGGGCGGTTTCAAGGTCGACATCGCGGTCGATCCGCTGGAAGGCACGACGTTGTGCGCCAAGAACATGCCGGGCGCGATCGCCACCATCGCGATCGCCGAAGGCGGCACGCTGCTGCATGCGCCTGACATCTACATGGAAAAGATCGCCGTCGGTCCGGGCTATCCGAAGGACGTGATCGATCTCGACGCGCCGGCGGAGGAGAACATCCGCGCGCTCGCCAAGGCCAAGGGCGTCAAGCCCGAGGGCATCACCGCAATGCTGCTCGATCGTCCGCGCCATGCCGACATGATCGCGGCGATCCGCAAGACCGGCGCCGCGGTCAGTCTGATCACCGATGGCGACGTGGCGGCCGCCATCCACACCGCGGAGCCGGAAAAGACCGGCATCGATATTTTCCTCGGCAGCGGCGGTGCGCCGGAGGGCGTGCTGGCGGCGGCGGCGTTGCGCTGTATCGGCGGCCAGATGCAATGCCGGCTCACGGTCGACACCGACGAGAAGCGCGAGCGCGTTGCCAAGATGGGCATCAAGGATCCGCGCAAGAGATATCAGATCGAAGACATGGTGCGCGGCGATTGTTTGTTTGCCGCCACCGGCATCACCGACGGCCGCATGCTCGACGGCGTCAAGTTCGGCGAGGGTATCGTCGAGACGCAGACGGTGGTGATGCGTTCGGTCACCGGCACGGTGCGCTGGATCCGCGCCGAGCACCGGCAGCTGGAAAAGTTTTAGTTCTTCCGGCGCGAGCAAGTCCGCCGGTCAAGCGCCGGCGGCTCCCCGAATTTATTTCAGGAAACCGCGGATGCTGTCCGCAATCTCGCGGGCGTGCGTTTCCAGCGCGAAGTGGCCGGTATCGAGAAAGCGAACCACCGCGCCCGGAATATCACGCCTGAATGCCTCGGCGCCGGGGGGAAGAAAGAACGGATCGTTCTTGCCCCACACCGCCAGCAGCGGCGGCTTGTGCTTGCGGAAGTAGTCCTGGAATGTCGGATAGAGCGCGACGTTGCTTTTGTAGTCGCCGAAGAGATCGAGTTGGATGTCATCGGCGCCCGGCCGCGACCAGATAAAAATTGTCGAGCGTTCTGGCCGTCCGGCGACACGATCGTCGGGTCGGGCACGCCGTGGGTGTATTGCCAGCGGGTCGTTTCCGGCGTGAGGAAGGCGCGCAGCGCCTTCGCGGTTGGCGCGCGATGGGTCTTGCCAATACGCCCGGATCGGAGTCCAGCCGTCGCTGAGGCCTTCCTCGTAGGCGTTGCCGTTCTGCGAGATGATGGCGGTGATCCGTTCGGGATGCGGACGCAAGCCGGAAGCCCGTCGGCGCGCCATAGTCAAATACATAAACCGCGTACCGGTCGAAGCCGATCACCTCGGTGAAGCGTTCGATCACCTTGGCGATATTGTCGAAGGTGTAGCTGAACTGCGTCGCGCGACGGCATGTCGGATTGGCCGAAACCCGGGAAGGTCCGGCGCGACGATGTGGTAGTTGTCGGCGAGCAGCGGGATCAGATCGCGGAACATATGACCGGCGCTCGGAAAGCCGTGCAGCAGCAGCAGCTTCGGCGCGTCCGTCGGACCGGCTTCGCGATAAAACACCTTGAAGCCATCGACGTCGGCGGTGCGATACGTGGTAGGCGACATAGTCTCCTCCATTTTTCATAACCTGTATTCAAACTAATTATAGGTTAGCAACGAAAGCCTGATGCGCCATGCGTTCGTGGCGCGAAATGTTGTTTTAATTGCCGTTCACCGCGCTGATTGCGGTGCGAATGATATCGACGACAGGTGCCGGCGCACTGACGCTCGGCGTGTGGTCGACGGCGTGCGATGTGATCTGCGCCTTCATGCGTTCGGCCATAAAGCGCTGCGTCGCCGGCACGATCATGCGGTCTTGTTCGGCAAGCAGGAACCAGCTTGGCACGTCCTTCCAAAGCGGGCGTCCGACCGGGACGCCGATGCAATTGACCGATATCGGCCGCTGCACGGCCGCAAGTACGGCGTGATCATCCGGTGAGGCGTTTTGCGCAAACGCCGTCGCAAAAGCGCCGGCAGGCAACCAGATCAGGCCGTTCGTGTCAGGCGCGAGTTTTGGCGCCTGGGGGGATGAGGCTCGAGGCGATAAAACACATCAGCGACCTTCTCACCCTCATCGGGGGCGAGAGCGCTGACATAAACCAGAGCCATAACGCGGTCAGGCCGCGCGAGAGCAATCACGGCGCCCGCGTAGGCGTGTCCGGCCAGCACGATCGGACCTTCGGCACGATCCAAGCTTCGGTTGAGCGCGGCAACGTCTTCGGCGAGCGATGTCAGCGGCAACGGCGCCGCCGTCACCGGCAAGCCTTCCGCCTTCAGCGCCGCGATGACGCGCGCCCAGCTTGAACCGTCGGCCCAGGCTCCATGCGCAAGCACCACGCTCACACTGCTCGACGCCATCGGGCTGCTCCCAAAATTTGCGTAGCCGGCTTCGATCGATAACCTATATGGATTACTGGATGCGGTTATCGCCGATTGCGCCCGGCATGTCAACGGTCCATAACTTGTTAACGGCGGCGTGACAGGTTATGCGAAGGGACTATATTCCGGCCTGGAGGGGCCAATCGTGCACGACAAACTGCCGGCTATTTTCGTTGCCGACTTGCTGGCTCTCGATTTTTTGAATTCCATCGCGTCGCCGGTCGACACCCCCGTCGACTGGATCGACAGTGGCGACGGACTTCTGCGGTGGCTGGCGCAAGCCAAGCTCGTGCCAGCTGAAGTTTTGGACGACCTGAAAGCCCGCGCCCTGCCGGGCGAGTTTGACAAAGTCGCCGATCAAGCACGGGCGCTGCGCGAGTGGTTCCGCGGTTTCGTCCAAAAGCATATGGGCCGGCCGCTCACCGCCAAAGCGCTCAACGAACTGGCTCCGCTCAACAGCCTTTTGGCGCGCGACGAAGCCTTCAACCAAATAAGCCGATATCGTCATCAAAAAGGTGAAGGCCTGGATCTTCGCATGACGCGGCGCTGGCGATCGCCGGAATTGCTGCTGTTGCCGGTCGGCCAAGCTTTGGCGCAATTCGTCTGCGAGGACGATTTCACGACGGTCAAGGCGTGTCAGGGGGAAATCTGCACGCTGATGTTCGCCGACCATAGCCGCAGGCGAGCGCGAAAGTGGTGCAGCATGGCGATGTGCGGCAACCGCGCCAAACAGGCGGCACATCGCGGGCGTCTTAAGAAGAAGCGCTGACAAGCCGGCGAATGCGAGGGCAGGGCGACAAACAGGAGTGGCTTATCCCGCCGCGGCCGGTTTCCCGCGTTCGATCGCTTCGATGATGAGGCGCTTGGCCTCGTCGGCGTCGCCCCAGCCGTCGAAGGTGACCCACTTTCCATGTTCCAGATCTTTGTAGTGGGCGAAGAAATGTTCGATCTGGCGCCAGGTGATTTCCGGCATATCGGTGTAATTGTGGACGTGCGCGTAACGTTGCGTCAGCTTCGGTATCGGCACGGCGATGATCTTCTCGTCGCCGCCGGCTTCATCCGTCATCTTGAGGACGCCGATCGGGCGCACCGCGACGATGGCGCCGGCAACGATCGGGCGGGTGTTGGCGACCAGCACGTCGCACGGGTCGCCGTCGGCGGACAGCGTGTGCGGGATGAAGCCGTAATTCCCCGGGTAGCGCATTGGCGTGTACAAAAAGCGGTCGACGACAAGCGTTCCGGCTTTTTTGTCCATCTCATATTTGATCGGCTCGCCGCCGATCGGTACTTCGATGATGGCGTTGACTTCCTCGGGAGGATCCCGGCCGATCGAAATATAGTCAAAGTTCATACGCGGCTCACGTCTCTGTTTGGCAGGGATGCCGCAACATGCGGCGCTTTTGCGTTCGGCTTCGAATTTGCCATACGGACATTAAAATGGCAACTAAGCATTGATCACATACGGCGGACATTGAGAAAGGGCAAACGTTCACGCGAGGGCTGCCGCGGGACTGCGCAGCAACAGAACCGTGATCATCAGCCGCACCGCCAAATTCCGGGTCCGCACCGCCGCTTTCATCCGCCGGCACTGGGTGCAACTGGCCCTGTCCATCCGGGTGACGACTGCCGCGCTGGTGGCGTACGCATTGGCGCAACTCGTCCACCTTCCTTTGCCTCTGTGGGCGGTATTGACGGCCGTCATCGTCACGCAAATGAGCGTGGGCCGTTCGCTGATGGCGACGTTCGATTATCTGGTCGGAACCCTGGGCGGAGCGGTCTACGGTGGCGCGATCGGCGTGTTCATCCCGCACGAGGGCGTCATTGCGCTGTTCGCGGTCCTGGCGCTCGCGGTCGCGCCGCTTGCGCTCGTTGCGGCAATCAATCCGCGGTTCTCCGTCGCGCCGATCACCGCAATCATCGTGCTGCTGATCCCGACGATGACTCATGCCAGTCCATTCGTATCGGCGTTCGACCGCGTCATCGAAGTGGCGATCGGTGGTGTGACCGGGCTTGTCATTTCGTTTCTGCTGTTGCCGGCGAGCGCGCATCCGCAGGTCGTTACCGCGGCCGCACGAACGCTCGATCAAATGGCGGATGCCTTGCGCGAGTTGCTTGCCGGCCTGACGAGCGGGCTCGACTTCGACGCGCTTCACCGCATTCAAGATGGAATTGGCGAAGCCCTGGTGCACATGAATGTCGTCGGCGCCGAAGCCGAACGTGAGCGCTCGACACGGCTCGCCGCCGGGCCCGATACCGGGCCGCTGCTGCGCATGCTGCTGCGGCTGCGCCACGATCTCGTGATCGTCGGCCGGGCCGCGACGACGCCGTTGCCCCCGGGTCTCTCGTCGCGACTGCAATCACCGTTGGCGCAAATCGGCAGAGCCTTCGCCGAGTATCTGCACGGCAATGCGATGGCACTGCGGGCGGGACGGCAGCCACCCTCGCTGGACGCAGTCGAGGCGGCCGCCAATGGCTATGCCGCGGAAATTGACTCGGTGCGGCGCGAAGGTCTGACCCATCATCTCTCGGCCGACGCGGCGGAGCGATTCTTTGCGCTCGGGTTCGCGCTCGAGCAGATGCATTCGAACTTCAAGGACCTGGAGCGGTGTGTGGCGGAGCGGGCCGGATCGCCTGCCAGTTCGCCTGACGAGAAAGGCCAATGACGGGCTCGTTTTTAGGGGATGGCAGAGTCCCATCCTCAGCCGCCGGCGCTGCGTCTGCAGCGGGCTTCCTTCTGTGCAGATCGTGCACAACGTGCGTGATGGCCCCCGATCCCCGGCGAAATCGGCTAATCTTCGGCGATGGGATTCGAATCGCGTGCGTTTCCGCTGAACGATGGACTGTTTCTCGGCGTCGAGAACTCGGCGACCGGCCGCGCTTGGCGCGACCGTCTCGATGCGCGCGGTGCCGCGCGAGCGCTGGCGATCGGCCAGCGCCACGATTTGCCTGAATTGCTGGCGCGCATCCTGGCCGGCCGCAATGTCGAGATCGATGCGGTCGAGGCCTTTCTCGATCCGACCGTCAAGCGATCGATGCCCGATCCGCATGTGCTCACCGCGATGCCGGAGGCGGCCGCGCGCATTGCCGACGCCATTCAGCGCGGCGAGACCATCGCGATCTTCGGCGACTATGATGTCGACGGCGCGACCTCCGCGGCGCTGCTCGCGCGCTTCTTGCGCCAGGCCGGCGCCGATCCGCTGATCCACATTCCCGACCGGATGTTCGAAGGCTACGGCCCGAATGTCGAAGCGGTGCGCGCGCTCGCCGGGCGCGGCGCCACGCTGATCGTCACGGTCGATTGCGGCACGACCAGCATCGAGCCGCTGGTGCAGGCCCGCGCCCTAGGCGTCGACGTGGTCGTCATCGATCATCATCAGGCCGACGAGGAACTGCCGCCGGCGGTGGCCATCGTCAATCCAAACCGGCGCGACGATCTCTCCGGGCTTGGCCATCTGGCCGCTGTCGGTCTCACGTTCATGACGGTCGTGGCGGTCAATCGCCTGCTGCGCGCGCGCGGCTTTTGGACGGAGAACCGGCCCGAGCCCGATCTGCTGACATTCCTCGACGACGTGGCGCTCGGCACGGTTGCCGACGTGGTGCCGCTGATCGGGCTCAATCGCGCCTTCGTCGCCAAGGGCTTGATCGCGCTCCGCCAGCGCAACCGCATCGGCCATACCAGCCTGATGGATGTGGCGCGGCTTGCCGGGCCGCCGGAGGCTTGGCATCTGGGCTTTCTGCTCGGCCCGCGCATCAACGCCGGCGGCCGCATCGGCCGGGCGGACCTCGGCGTGCGGCTTCTGATCGAGGAGGATCCGATCGCCGCGGCGCGCATGGCCGGCGAGCTCGATCGCCTCAATCGCGAGCGCCAGGTCATCGAGATGCAAACCGTGGCGCAGGCCGAAGCCGAAGCGATCGCCGCGCTCGGTCTCGAGGAGCAGGGCGCGGTCGTCGTCACCGCCGGGGAGGGCTGGCATCCGGGCGTGGTCGGCCTCGTCGCCGCGCGGCTGAAAGAGAAATTCGGCCGGCCGGCATTTGCGATCGCGCTCGAGCCCGGCGGCATCGGTACCGGCTCGGGGCGCTCGATCCCCGGCGTCGATATCGGCCGCGCCGTGCGCCGTGCCGTTTCCGACGGCCTCCTGGAGAAGGGTGGTGGTCACGTCATGGCGGCGGGCGTCACGCTGCGCAAATCGGCGCTCGCGCCGTTTCGCGCTTATCTCGAAACTGCGCTTGCCACTGATGTTGAGACCGCGCGCCGCTCCACCGGCCTGATGATCGACGGCGCGGTCAGCGCCGGTGCGGCCAACGCGGACCTGGTGGCGATGATCGAACGCGCCGGTCCGTTCGGCTCGGGTAATCCCGAGCCGATGATCGCGCTGCCTGCGCACACGCTCGCCTATACGGAAGAGGCGGGGCAGTCGCACATCCGGGTGCGCCTGAAGGCCGCCAACGGCGCCGGCGTCAACGGCATCGCCTTCCGCGCCGTCGGGCAGAAGCTCGGTGCGGCGCTGGTGCAAAACCGCGGGCGGCTGGTGCACGCCGCCGGATCGTTCGCGATTGACCGCTGGCAGGGCGAGGAGCGCGTGCAATTCCGGCTGTCGGATATCGCGCCGGCGGAGCCTTTTGCCGGGCACTGACTTCTCAGACGGTACGCCGAGCGTGCTGCCGGCGCTTCAGCCCATGGTCCCGGTCGGGCGCGCTCGCCGATGCGACGCAGCCTCGGCGGCCTGCGCCCGCAATTGGTCGCGCATGTGTGCGGCCATGAAGGACGTGAACTCATCGGGCGGCAGCGGCTTGCTGATAAGATAGCCCTGCTCCTCGTCGCATTGTTGCTCGCGCAGAAACGCCTCTTGCTCCTTTGTCTCTACGCCTTCGGCGACCACGGTGAGGCGGAGCGCCCGGCCGAGCGCGATGATGGCGTTGATGATCGCCTTGCCTTCGGTGTCGCGGCTGATTTCGCGCACGAACGAGCGATCGATCTTGAGTGCGTCGATCGGCAATTCCCTGACCATCGCCATCGACGAATAGCCGGTGCCGAAATCGTCGATCGCCAGCGTGATGCCCAAATCCTTGATCTCATTGAGCAGACGCACGGTGCGCGCAAGATCCTGCATCACCATGCTTTCGGTGATTTCAAGTTCGAGCAGACTTGGCGGCATCCCGGCCTGGCCCGACGCGGTGCGAATATCGTTCAGGAGGCTGGGATCGACGAATTGCCGGGGCGACAGGTTGACCGCCACGCGCAAGGCCGGCAGTCCCTGCCGCTGCCAGTGCATGTTCTGCGCGCACGCGGTCTCCAACACCCAGCGGCCGATCGGCACGATGAGGCCGGTTTCCTCGGCGAGCGGAACGAACTGGTTCGGCTGCAGCAATCCGAGATCGGGATGTTGCCAGCGCAACAGCGCCTCGACGCCGGACACGTAACCGCGGCGTAGATCCAGCCGCGGCTGATAGTGCAAAACGAATTCGTTACGCTCGATGGCCCGACGCAGGCCGGTCTCCAGCATCAGCCGCTCGATCGACTGCGTTTTGATGTCGTTTGAATGCAGCAGGAACATGTTGCGTCCCGCGTCCTTGGCGGCATACATCGCCGCCTCGGCATTCTTGGTCAGCGTGACTTCATCGCGCGCATCCAGGGGGAACAGCGAGATGCCGATGCTGGCGGTCACGCGGAGTTCATGCCCGTCGACGATTGCCGGCTTGACCACGGCGGCCATCATCTTGCGCGCGACGTTGCAAGCCTGTTCGGTGTTGGCGATCTCATGCAACAGAATGGCGAATGTGTCGCCGCTGATCCGTGTCACCACGTCGCGCGTATTGACGCATTGTTCGATCCGCCGGGCGATTTCGATCAGCAACGAATCGCCGGCCATGTGACCGAGCGTGTTGTTGATGATCTTGAAGCGGTCGACATCGACAAACATGACGGCACACTGCCGGCCGCGATCGCTGCCGCTGCCGACCGCGCTGTTGACCTCCTGGCCGAAGACGATCCAATTGGGCAGGCCGGTGAGCGTGTCGTGGGTTGCCAGAAACGAGGCGCGCGCCTCGATCCGGCGTTGTTCGGTGACATCCTCGAAGGTCGCCACGATGCCGCCGTTCGGCAATGGCCGATGGGTGATCGAAATCATTCGCCCGTCCGCCAGCGTGGTCAGGATCGGGGTCGTGACGTTGGCGAGCAGCTGTTGCTGCGCCGCGGCGGCGTAATCCGGATCGCTGTCGGCTGCCTGGGCCAACAGCATCACCTCGCCCATCGCCATGCCGGGTGATAGCGCCTCGGGGGCGATCTGGAACATTTCGGCAAAACGCCTGTTGGCAATGCGCAACCGATGCTCGGCGTCGAACATGCACAGACCTTGTGCCATGTTGTTGAGCGCGGCTTCGAACAGCATATTCTGCTCTTCGAGCGAGCCGGCCAAGTCGGCTTTCTCCCGTGTCGCCATCCAGAGACGCAAACGATTGGCGCCCAGGTAGCGCACGATTTCGATCGATGAGATCAGGTACAACACCGCGTTCAGCGTCAAAATGACGTAAGGAAGTTGCGCGCGCATTGCGGCGCCGATGGCGGTTGGCACCAGCAACATCGAGAGCTGAGCGGTGGCAATCGACGGTCGGCCGGAATTGCGGGCGGTCGCGCCGGCGGAGTAGCCGACGATGTTTGCCGTGATCAGCAGAAAGCTGACGGGGTCTTCGGTAAATGCGTAAGCGACGAGTGCCATCAAACCGAGCAGCGTCGCATAGATGATCGCGCCGACGGCGTAGAGCCATTCGAAGCGGCGCAGGAAGTCGATATTGTTCCCGCGGCGCGGCCGTAGTTTTCGGTATTCCGATATGGTGGAAATCCGCGCGACCGTGACGATGGCGCTGCAAACGGTCAGCGCCGCGATCCAGAGATTGCCGGTGCGCCACGCCGCCATCGAGCCGACCAGAATGGTCGTTGCTGCGCCGGCGACGAGCGAGAATAACGGCGCGTGCAAATCGTCGAGCAGTGCACCGTAGACTTCCGGCGGCGGCAATTCCGCCGGCGTGCCAACGATCAGTCGCTTCAGGCGTTCAAACAGTCCCATGCTGACGGTCCGACTGTCAGATAGCTGTCGTCATGCCGTCAGACATATAAAAGATCAGCTTCAGTAATTCAAAAATTATCCAGATAAAATGTTTGCAAATCCGCCGGCGCGGTCCACGCGCGGCATTATTCGCTGGCTGATTGTTTTGCCGATCTTAAAGCTCTATGTGGCCGATCAAATAAGTCACAGCTTGGCCGGCGATGTCGACACGCTCACCGTGAAGGGTGCAGTGCAATAGGCCGCCACGGCGCGACAATTGGCGCGCCGTGAGTGCAGTCTTGGCAAGGCGTTTTGACCAATAAGGCGCGAGCGTCGTGTGCGCGGAACCCGTAACCGGATCTTCCGGCACGCCTTGCGCCGGAGCAAAGAAACGCGAAACAAAGTCGGTATCATCATCCCCCGGCGCGGTTACGATGGCGGCCCAGCAATCCACCGCGGCCAGCGCGGCTAAATCTGGCGTGAGAGCATCGATCTCGGCGGCGCTGTCAAAGACCACAAGATGATCGCGGGCTTTCCACACTTCGCGCGGCGCGCCGCCCAGCGCCGCAAGCAAACCTGCGGGCGGTTCGCACGGCGCCGGCGGCCGGGCAGGGAAATCCATCACCAACATACCGTCGCGACGGTTCACCGTCAGCGCTCCGGCCTTGAGTGTTTGAAAGCGCACGCCGTCACGTCGCGGCTCGAGAAACTCAAACACAACATGGGCTGCGGCGAGTGTCGCATGGCCGCAAAGATCGACTTCGACCGTCGGGGTAAACCAGCGCAGCGCATAGTCGGCGGCGTCCGGCACGAAGAAAGCGGTCTCGGCGAGATTGTTCTCCGCGGCGATCGACTGCATGGTCGCGTCCGGGAGCCAGGTTTGCAACGGAACGACCGCGGCCGGATTGCCGCCAAATAATCTGTCGGTGAAGGCGTCGATTTGATAGATCGGCAGGCGCATCATGCTTCTCCCGGTCGGGAGGATCGTTTAGCCGATGCGCGGGGAGGCGGCCAGTCGCGTCATCCGGCGTCCCGTCAAGCCGTGGACGATGGCTTCACTGCTATCGCGCCGAAACTTGCGAGACCGCGATAAACGCTACGACGGACGTTGCTCCGACCTTTTGTCGGCCTGCGTGCGGAAATTGGCGATCAGCGCGCCGAGTTGCGGAATGGTCATCGGTCTGCCGAGCAGAAATCCCTGACCCATGTCGCAACCGAATTGCGTCAGTAGTTGAAGGTCGGCCGGCGTCGAGACGCCCACGGCCGCGGCGCGACAGCCGAAGTTGTGCGCCATCTGGATGATGGCCTTGCAGATGTTGGCGTTCGCCGAAGCGTTCGCGCAGCCCTCGACCAGCGAGCGGTCGATCTTGATCTCGGAAAACGACATCTGGCTCATCGCCGCGAAACTAAAGGACCCACGGCCGAAATTGTCGATCGCGATCGAGGCCCCGCATTGCCGAAGTTTCGGCAGGCGCGCCTGCAGCGGCTCCATTTTGTTGACGATCTGCCGCTCCGGAATCTCCAGGATCAGGCCCGCCCAATCGCTGCAGTCCGGCCGGTGCAGCAAAATCAGCTCGGCGGTCGGCAATTGCAGCAGCACGTCGGCGGTTATGTTGATCGAAATCTGGAGCGTTACACCCAGTTTGTGGAAGTGCGCGCTGGCCTTGAGCGCGTTGATGATCGCGAGCCGCGTCAGGTCTGCGAGCGTGTCTTGCGCAGCGCCCTTGAGGAACTGGTCGGGTGCAAGGATGCCGAATTGCGGGTCGGCGATCCTGGCGACGACTTCGGCGCCGGTGACAATGCCCGCCTTCAAATCGATCTTGGGCTGATAGAGAAAACTCACGGTTTGCTTTGCCAGCGCGTCCTTGAGCGACATGCCGCCGTTCTTGCCGGCGGGCTTGCCGAGCTTTTGCTCGCGGATGATGGCGTGGAGCGCGGCGAGCTTGATCGGCGTCCGCAGCGGCGGCAGCATCCTCAAGCCGCAATCGAGGCCGGTGACTTTCAGGCTGTCGAGAAATTTCGGCTCGCAGTTGCCAAACAATTGGACGGCGCCGGCATAGCGGCAGTCCTTCAAAGCCAGAAGCGCGCGGACGCTCTCATGCGGTGCGGTACCGACAACGCTGATGAGGACAATATCCGGGTTCTGATCATCGACCATCCCCAGCAACCGCGAGCTATTGGAAAACTCGACGACGTCGACCGCCTGCCGGCGCAGTTCCTTGCTCAGCTCGCGGCGCAGGCCGAAGTCTTCGTCGACGACGAAGCACAGCGGCACTGTGCCGTTCGGCTGCGGTGAGGGGGCGTTGACGAATTGGCGGTCGTCCATCGTGGAAACCAGCGGAGCAGGTCAAAAGCGGTCGGCGCGTAACGTGATGTAAATTGATTGAAAATGTCTTTAAAGACAATCTGCGAGCGAATTTCGCGAGTTAGGGCTTCGCGCGCGCCGGATTGGGCCGGTAGCCCTCGATCACTGCGCAGATTGCAGAGCCAGGAGCCGACGGCGCTAGCGGCACCATTCATCGCGCGCGATCTTGATCAACTCGGCACGATCCTTGAACTCGCCAAGTGGACCGAGCTCCTTCTTGCCGGAGGCATCGTAAAGCCAATACCAGTCGTAGCTGCCGCCGAAGACGAAATAGCGGTGAGACAGAATGGTCAGATTGTCCTTGTGCTCGTTCTTGCAAAAATTCAACACCGCAAAATCGTTGGCCGGCAGGAGATAATGTTCTTCGCGGGCGCGCAGGTCGTAGACGTGGAGAGCGGCCGAGGTGGCCCAGCCGGGCGTCATGAAATAGAGACGCCGGCCATCGGCGCTGAACTGTTTGTTGCCGAAGCTGCAGAGTTGTCCCTCGGGATCGCCCGGATGCCCGCTCAGCAGAAGCTTGTCGTCCTTTCCGTCGATCGAGACTTGCCGCAGTTCGTCCGCCTTCGGCGCCAGGTCGCAGAATTGCTCGTCGCGTTTGCCCGCGGCGCGCCTGGTGTAGAAGACGAGACGTCCGTCCGGCGACACGACCGGGTCGACGTCTTGCGGCGACTTGGTCAGCTCGATCTTGCCCCCCTCGCGTTCGAGGACGATGCCGTTTCCTTCGCTGTAAACGCGCGGCGCCTTGGGCTGCGCCACCGCGACGCCCATCAGAAGAGGCGTCAAGCCCGCCATTATCAAACACCGTCGCATGGGCGATCCTTATGGACGAAGAGCTGAGGGCGCGTTGTCGTTAGCGTGATCGCTGAAATTCTATCCAACTCTGCACCGGGGAGGCGAGCGAAAGCGAAACATGATTGAGATATGGGGTCGGACGATGGCGGCCCTTGCTGTGCAGCTTCGGCTGATGAGGTCCGGACCCCGGCCCTTGTGCTGCACCCACCTTTTCCGCCCAAAAGGCCGGACAATTCACCACGCTCGGCCGGCAGCCATGCGGAATTCCAGCTTGGCATCGCGCTGGAGCGCGGTTATGGGAGCAGCATAATCTGGGAGAGAAACGTTTCATGGCAAAGCTCGCACTGTCTGTTGCGGTCGGCGACTATGATCGCACCCGTCCATTGGTTGATGGCAGCGTGGCGATCGACGGCGTCGATCCGATCTTTATGACGCTGGTTCCCGAAGAGATATTTTTCCGTGCCTTCCGGGGCGCTGAATTCGACATCTGCGAATTGTCGCTGTCGAGCTATACGGTCAAGACCGCGCAGGGCGATTCTCCTTATGTCGCTGTGCCGGCGTTCGTCTCCCGCGCCTTTCGGCACACCGCGATTTACGTCCGCACCGACCGCGTCAAAAAGCCTGAAGACCTCAAAGGCCGCAAGGTCGGGTTGCCCGAATATCAGCTCACCGCCAACGTTTGGGCGCGTGCCATGCTGCAAGACGACTACGGCGTGAAGCCGGCAGACGTCCACTGGATTCGCGGCGGCATCGAGCATGCCGGACGCCCCGAGAAGCTTGCGATCAAGCTGCCGCCGGGCGTGCGGCTCGACAACGCGCCGGAAGGCGCAACGATTTCGGGCTTGCTGGAAGCGGGCGAAATCGATGGCTTCATTGCGCCGCGGCCGCCTGCTTTGGTCGAAAAAGGGCATCCGAATATCGGCTGGTTGTTCGCCGATCCGGTGGCGACGGCGCAGGATTACTACAAGCGCACCGGCTATTTCCCGATCATGCATGTGGTCGGCATTCGCCGCACGCTGGTCGAGCAGCACCCGTGGCTGCCGGGTGCAGTGTACAAGGCGTTCGAGCAAGCCAAAGCCGCCTGCATCGCAAAGCTCGCAGATACGTCGGCGACCAAAGTCACGCTGCCGTTCGTCGAAGAAGCCATCAAGAGCGCGCGCAGTCTGATGGGCGATGATTATTGGTCGTACGGCCTCGAGCAGAATCGCAAAGTGCTCGACTACTTTCTCCAGCAACATCACGCGCAGGGGCTCTCGTCGCGGCGCGTGGCGGTGGATGAGTTGTTCCATCCGTCGACCCACGCGTCGTTCAAGTTGTAATTGCGCTTGCAAAGACGCGAATAATTAACGGCTCGCCAGTATCGAACGCGTGGGTGCGATGAAGTGGCCTGCGCGGGAGGTTTCGATGCGTGTCGTCGGATGGCTGATGATGGCGTCTTTGGCGTTCGCGGCGCCGACGTATGCGCAGGGTCGCGACGTTGCCGCGTGCGACGCGCTGCCGCCGCCCGCCCAGTCCGGGTGCCTGGAAAAGCTCTTCGACGCCGCCGACGCCAAGCTGAACCAAGTCTACCAGCGCGCCGTCGCGGCCATCGAAAAATCGGACAGCGACCATGTCGTCGCCTGGAAGGCTGAATTGAAGCAAGCCGAGCAAGCCTGGATCGCGTTCCGTGACGCCGATTGCGGCGCGCTGGTCGGCTACGAATGGGGCCACGGCACCGGCATGGGGCCTGCCACCCAAAGCTGCATGCTCGAAAAGACCGAACAGCGCACGCGCGATTTGATTGCGCGTTACATCGATCGGCGTTGAGTGTCACGCCGTCGGTCCACGGATCGTACCGGCGGCTTGCTCTACGAATTGCCTGCTTGTCGATCGAGCCGCCATCTTGTTGACTGATCGCCGTGCGACGCCGCCGGGCGTAAGCGTTCAAGTTCGCGAATCGGTGCGCACATTCAGGGACGGGACACGCGCGCATGTCGACGACGGTAGACATCTTCTTCCATGTTCGCATGCTGGTCGGCATCATTACCGGCCTGAGCATGTTCCGCGTACTGAGCGGTCTGGCCCGCCCGGTGCAGCATGGCGACTTCAAGACGGCCGGTTATGTGCACACGGCGTGGGCGATCTATTTGTTGCTCATGATCGTGCATTTCTGGTGGTTCGAGTTCGGCCTGTCGAAGGTCGAAAAATGGACCTTCGGTCTCTACCTTTTTGTCATCGGTTACGGGATTTTGCTGTTCTTTACCTGCACGATCCTGTTCCCCGACCACATGGACCGCTACGTCGACCAGGAAGAGTACTTCTTCTCGCGCAAAACCTGGTTTTACGCGCTGCTCGCCGCGATTTTTCTTGTCGATATCGGCGACACCGCGTTGAAGGGCCAAGCGCATCTGCAAGCGCTGGGATTGGAATATTTTCTGCGGCAAGCCGTGATGATCTCGCTGTCGTTGATCGCGATCTTCGTGCGTTGGCGGCCTTATCACGCTGCCTTTGCGAGCGCCGGCATTCTCTATCAGATTTCGTGGGCGCTGCGGCAGTTCGATGTGTTTTGATCGAAGGCGGCCAACGCCGCGATCGTATCGCGCGTGAAAAAACCTCCCCCGCGAGGCGGGGGAGGTTGATCAGCTAAATCTGGAAGTTATTTCGCCGGCCGCAGTTTCACGTGGATATTCTTTTCCTGCGTGTAAGCCAGCATTTCCTCAAAACATTCCTCGCGGCCGATGCCGGATTGTTTGTAGCCGCCGAACGGCGCGCCGAGGAAGTGCTTGGACACTTCGTTGATCCACACAAAGCCGGCTTGCACGATGCCGGCGGTGCGATGCGCGGTCGACAGATCGTTGGTCCAGATCGAGGCGGTGAGGCCGTATTCGACCGCGTTCACCTCTTCGAGCATCTTGGCTTCGTCGCTCCATTTGAAGATGGAGAGCACCGGTCCGAAGATCTCCTCACGCGCGATGCGCATGTTGGGCTGAACGTCGCAGAACACTGTCGGCTCGATGAAGAAGCCCTTGGCCAGCGCCGGATCCGACGGCCGGTCGCCGCCGGTGAGAAGGCGCGCGCCTTCCTTTTTGGCGGAGTCGATGAAGCCCAGGATGCGCTCATACTGGGTCTTGGAGATGATCGCTCCCATGGTGGTCGAGCGGTCGGTGGCGATGCCCGGCTTGAAGTGGGCGATCTTGGTTTTCACCTTGGCGAGCACCGCGTCATAGAGCTTCTCGTGGACGAAGGCGCGGCTGGTCGAGCCGCAGGACTGTCCGCACCAGGTGAAGTTCATGCCGCCGACCACAGCGCTGGCGACTTCGTCTACATCGGCATCCGGATAGGCGATCAGCGCGTTCTTGCCGCCAAGCTCCAGCATCACCGGCTTGAGCGTGTCGGCGGCGGCCTTCATCACCGCGCGTCCAGTCGGCACCGAGCCGATCAGCGCGATCATGGCGATGTCGCGATGCGTGGTCAGCGCCGAGCCGGCTTCGCGTCCGCCCGGAATGACGTTGAAGACGCCCGGCGGCAACAGTCCGCCAATCATCTCCGCAAGCCGCAGCGAGGACAGCGGCGCTTGCTCCGGCGGCTTCATGATCACAACGTTGCCGGTGGCGAGCGGCGCACCGATCTTGCCGGCGCAGAACATGAAGGGATGGTTGAACGGAATGATGCGGCCGACGACGCCGCGCGGCTCGCGCACCGAGAAGTTCACCGAGCCCGGGCCCATCGGGATCGAGGCGCCTTTCACCTCGGTCACCAGGCCGGCGTAGAACTCGATCTGTGCCGCCGCGATGGTGGCGTCCATCACCATCTCGTGCACCGGGTTGCCGCAATCGGCCGCGTCGATCATCGCCAGTTCGTCGGCATTCTCGCGCAGCACCGCGGCGATCTTCTTGAGCAGGCGCGCGCGCTCGAGCGGCGGCGTGTTGCGCCAGCCGTCGTACGCTTTCTTCGCCGCCTGCACAGCCGCATCGACATCGTCGGCGCCGCAATCCGCGAACTGGCCCAAAACTTCGCCGGTGCCGGGATTGATCGAGTCGACATATTTGCCCGACTTCGGCTTGTGCCATTCGCCGCCATAAAAGGCGTCGCGATGGTCCGGGAGACGGAGCGTTTCAGGCTTGGCCGACTTGACGGGGGCGGCGGTGTTCATGGGTGTTTCCTCTTCATGTCGTGGAACTCAAAATAGCGCGGCTTGCGTCCTGTCCCTATTGGGGAAAGATGGAAGATTATCAGTTTTTGGCGCGGGTCATGGCCGCCGTCATGGTGGCGCTGTAGCCCGGCTCGACGCGGACATCGACGACGGCAACGCCGCCGGCATCGACGACGGCGATCGCCTTCTCCAGGGTCGCTGCCAAATCGGCCGTATTGGTGATCGGCCCGAAGCCTTGTGCGCCTTGCGCCCGGCCCATGGCGGCGATGTCGATCTCAGGATCGGCCATGCGCTGGCCGATCCATTTGTTCTCGACCGGGCGATCGCGCATCCGCGCCACGCGCTCCTGATGCAGTTCGTCATTGTAGAAGGAGCGATTGTTGGCGATCACGAACAACAGCGGGATCTTGTAATGCACCGCGGTCCAGACTGCGGTCACGCCCATCAGAAAATCGCCGTCGCCGCAGACCGCCACCGGCAGCCGGCCGGAATTCTTAAGCGCTAGCGCGGCGCCGACCGAAATGCCCGGTCCGCCGCCGATACCACCGCCGCCATCAGAGCCAAGGAAGTCGAGCGGATGGCGGAAGTGCCACCAGTGGTCCTCCCAGGAGATCGGCAGGTGCGTGAACGACACCGGCCGCTCGCCGACGACTTTGCTGAGCGTGCGGGCGATATGTTCATTGGTGAAACCCGGCGGATCGTTGGCTACGCTCGCCGCGCGCGGCGCTGGGGCGACGCGCGGCCGGCTGGCGCTACCGAGCGCCTTCAGCAATTCAGGCACGACGGCATCGGGATCAGCGGACAGGAAGAGGTCGACCGCGGGCAGGCCCTGATGGTCCATGCTCCAGCCATTGTGGATGCGGTGGTCGATCGAGACCTGGATGATCTTGGCGGTGGGCGAAACCGGCGCGAGCTTGATGGCGCCGGCAAGATCGACCCAATCGAGACTCAGGATCACATCGGCTTCGCGCAACACTTCGGCGCTGTCGGGGGTCAACGCGTGCGCGGCGCCGACGTAAAGCGGATGATCGGTCGGGAAACTCGCACCGATTTTCATATCGGTGATGACGCGGGCGTTCAGCGCTTCGGCAAGCGCCACGCGGGCGTTCCACGGCTCCTCGCTACGCGATGTCCGACCCGCAAGGATAACAGGCTTCTTGGCGGCTTTCAGCAGCGCGGCGGCTTGCTGCACCAAATCGGCCGGCGCAGCGGTCGTGATTGTGGGCACGTAGCGGGCGGCGTCGATGGGCGGCAACGGCTCGGTGAGTTTTGCTTCCTGCATCTCGGCGTCGAGATTGATATAGACCGGGCCCTGCGGTGCGGTGTTGGCGATCCAGGTGCCGCGCAGGATCGCTTCGCGGGCGGCGCCGGCCGAGGCGGGCTGGTCGTCCCATTTGACGTAGCTGCGAACCAGCGCACCCTGATCGCGGGCGGTATGGATCCAATCGATCCAGGGCCGGCGCTTCATCGCATCGACCGGGCCGGTGGCGCCGAGCACGACGACCGGCATGCGGTCGCACCAGGCGTTGAACATCGCCATCGTGGCGTGCTGCAACCCGACATTGGAGTGCACCGCGGCGGCGAGCGCCTTGCCGGTCACCTTGGCCCAGCCGTGCGCGATGGCGACGGCGAACTCCTCGTGCACGCAGAGCAGCATCTGCGGTGCGGTGTTACCCAGATAATTGACGATGCTGTCGTGCAGCCCGCGATAGCTCGCGCCCGGGGTGACCGCGATGTAGGGGATGTCGAGGGCGCGGAGGGTGTCGGCAACCACGTCGCTGCCGAAGCCCGGCGCGTTGGCGCTGGCGGCGTTCGGGCGCTCGATCGCGGCGATCGACGTATCGGTGGGTGTCGTCGCGCTCTGGCGCGCGGCCGCAGGGTGGGGCGGAGACATCGGCGTTCCTCGAATTCGTGATCTTGGTCTTATGGACGCGTCAGGCCGGATCGAACCGGATCGCGAAGCCTGGCGCAAGCGGCTGAGCAGCTTGATTCCTGCATAGCGGTCCGCCGCCACGATGGCGAGAGCCAGAAGTTCCTGCAATGCCCCGCACGCGGCTTGTCCGCGGCAAGGAAAACAAGCGCGTTGATTGGTCAGGACGCCGGATACAACGCCTGGTTATTCCGTGTTCGCCGCGCGCATCGAATTTGGCGGCTGCAGTTTCTTGACCACCGCGTCGATGCTCTCGGCGAAGCTCGGCGGATCGAAATTCAGCGGGTCGTCGTGGCCATTGGGAATGTCGGCGTCGAGCGCGGCGTGATAGGCCGGAATGAGCCAATGCCGCGCGCGGACGCTGGCGATCACATAGAGCAACGCGAGCCGGTCGTATTGCGCGGGTGTGAAAGCCGGATCCGGGCTCTGCGCGTCGTTGTGGCCGCGGCCGGTCGATCGCCGCGGCTGAATCAGTTCGACGTGCAGAAAAAGACCTTTCAGTGCGCCTGAAAAATTCGCGGCCTGCTCGAATTTGGTTTCGCGCCAGGGAATCTCCAGCTCGTGGTTGAGCAGCATATCGCCGGAGCGATTGATCACGACGTGGGCTTTGCCCCAGCCATCCGAGCAGCGGAATTTGTTCAAGCTGTTGAGCTTGGAGCTGCCGCTGTCGACCCCATCCGGAAACGGACGATGGCCGAAATTCGGGCCGCTGGTGTCGTGGATGACGAAATAGCGGGCCAGTGGCGCGGCGGGATCGTTGTCGTTGGCGCGCGAGGTTGGCAGCCACAGATACTGCGCAAAGTCCCATTCCAGATCGAGCTTTGAGAGATGAGTGGCCAGCGCCTCGCGCGTTGGCAGGCCGGTGTCGCGGCCGACGCGGTCGGCGAGCGCGAACGGCATCATCGGCATCTGCGGCCCGAGATTGCGGCTCTCATCCATGCCGCGCATCAAACAACGCGCCTGCTCGGCGGGCTCGCCTTGAAAGCTCATGGTCGCCAGGTCGAAGCCGCAGCGGCCCATGGTCTTGATGGTGAACGGCGCCCGGAAATGCCGCGGCATGCACTGATCGCTCCACGCGGCCTCTGCGGAAAAGCACAGCGCGACGGCGGCGACGATCGCCATCTGCAAGCCGCTACCGCGGGACCGCCGTCTCGCCTTGCGGATGTCTGCAAAAACGTCAGCCGGCCCGGTCAATGCCCTCATTCCCATTTTCAAATCTTCGACACTCCAATTAAAGCCTCTCTACTATCGTCACCAACGCTTGTCATGCCAAGTCGTGTCGTTGCGCCGATGTGAGAAAAATACGGAAAAAATGCTCTGTAGTTTGGCTTTTTCAGAACAAAGCGTTCGCGACCTGAATAGATATTCAGAAGCTGTGGTGATCAAGCCACACGGTGGCACATCGCGCGCATGGCGGCCCTGCGGAGGCGCCACTGTTGGCGGCTCTTACGGCGTCAGCGTTTAGGCTCTATGTTCCATTCAGGCAGATGAAACGCGGCTTGCGCCACGGAGTGAGCACATGGATCAGGTTCTGGAACAGCGCCCCGCGCCGGAGGCCACTCCGGCAATCGAAGCGACGCTCAATTACTTTGTTAACGACGGCACCAAGATTTTCACCGAAGCCGCCGGCGCCGGCGAACGCGACAAGCGCGGCGGCACGGTCGACCCGCATCAAGTCGTCGTCCACAACGGACGTTTGCATCGCGATGGATTTGACCTCGAGCGCGATGGTTTTCGCTTCGTGCGACACGACACCAAGGTCACGGATTTCTTCGACGATGCCGAAATCCGCCGCACCTATTATCGGGAAATGGAAGATTTGGTGAAGGCAGAAAGCGGCGCGTCACGTGTCGTCGTGTTCGATCACACGCTGCGCACCGGCGACGAGGCGATGCGCGAGCAGTTGAAGATCCGCGAAGTGGTGCCGCGCGTGCACAACGACTACACCGAATGGTCGGCGCCCAAGCGCGTGCAGGACATTCTGCCCGACGAGGCCGACGACTTGCTGAAACGGCGCTTCGC
This sequence comes from uncultured Alphaproteobacteria bacterium, assembly GCA_963737755.1. GTDB lineage: Bacteria > Pseudomonadota > Alphaproteobacteria > Rhizobiales > Xanthobacteraceae > BOG-931. Next base: position 211,930 of record CAVTTZ010000004.1, read on the forward strand.
CATCGTGCAAGTATGGCGGCCGATCCGCCATCCGGTGGAAAGCTCGCCGCTCGCCATGTGCGATGCGCGTTCGATCTCAGTCGATGATCTGGTGGTGTCCGAGCGGCGTTATCAGAATCGCGTCGGGCAGACCTACGCCATCATCTACAACCCGAAGCACGAATGGTTCTGGTTCCCGCGCATGCGGCGCGACGAGGCGATCGTGTTCAAGGTTTTTGATTCCGCGAAAGACGGACGCGCGCGCTGGTCTGCGCATACCGCTTTCGAGGATCCGACCTCACCGCCGAACGCCCGTCCGCGCGAGAGCATCGAAATCCGCACGCTGGCATTTTTTGATTGATGTGCAAATCCGCTCATTCCCGCCCCCGATCGCTGTCGGGGGTAAACTCCAGCGGGAATCCAGAGCGGGCTCGGACAAGAAACTGGGTCCCCGCCTTCGCGGGGACGAGCGGAGAATGATCTACGATCAATCCTTCGCGCGTTCGACGTAGCTGCCGTCGGCGGTCATCACCACGATCCGGGTGCCCGTCGTAATGAAGGGCGGCACAGCGGTGCGGACGCCGTTCGACAGCACTGCGGGCTTGTAGGACGAGCTGGCGGTCTGGCCTTTCATCGCCGGCTCGGTCTCGACCACTTCGAGGGTGGCGCGGGGCGGCAGCTCGATCGCGACCGGCGTGCCTTCGTGGAGGCTGAGCGTTACTTCCATCTCGGGCTGCAGGTAGGCGGCCTGGCTGCCAATGATGTCGTCGGGCACCGCGACCTGATCGTAGGTTTCCATGTTCATGAAATGGGAGCCGTCAGCGTCCTGGTACATGAATTGGTGCTTGCGGTCCTCGACGAAGGCGCGCTCGACCTGCTCGGTGGTCTTGAACCGCAGCGACAGCTTGACCCCATCGGCGATGCGCTTCACGTCCATCTGGGTGACCGGAGTGCCCTTGCCGGGATGGATATTCTCGGTGGAGACGATAACCCCGAGCTTGCCGTCGATCTCGACGACATTGCCTTTGCGGAGCGAGCTGGCGATGACTTTCACGGGTTCCTCGACGGTTGGCCACTAGATCTTGTGCATGCGCCTTCACCGGGAAACCGGTTCCCATCAGGCCGGGACATGCGCTTATTCGGGCCGCACCATACTGATCCTGCGCCTAATCGCCAGCAATTTCCGCGAATTGTCATCCGTAGGGTTATGCGGGATTGCTGCCCATAGCCCCCTGGATATGGCTTTTCCGCAGCTCCGAGAGTATCCGCACGCCGGGGGCCTGGCGCGGCCGGAAGAGGGAGGTTGGCTTGCTGGACGTTTCGCGCTCTATGCCGGTGGGATCGAAGGCGCCGCGGCGTTCGGAAAAAATGATCAATTCGACCGAGCGGCGGCTTGAGATTGAAATGGCCGGGAAGCAGAAATCGTCAGAAATGAGATCGTCCTCCAAAACTTTGCGCACCCTTGATGAACTGTGCGAGCAGGCGCTGGTGCCGCGCGCAAATCTCGATGCGCTGGCCGATGTGGCGGCGCGGTACGCGGTCGCGCTGACGCCGGCGGTGACCGATCTGATCGATCGCAACGACCCGGACGATCCGATTGCGCGGCAGTTCGTGCCCGATGTCCGCGAAGGCGAGCAAACCCCCGAGGAACGCGCCGATCCGATCGCGGACGATCCGTTCAGCCCGGTCGAAGGGCTGGTGCATCGCTATCCGGATCGCGTGCTGCTGAAGATCGTCAATGCTTGCGCGGTTTATTGCCGGTTCTGCTTCCGCCGCGAAATGGTCGGGCCGGGGCGGGGCGGTCTGTCGGCAGCGGCGCTCGAGACCGCGATCGGCTATATCGAGCGCCATCCGCACATCTGGGAAGTCATTCTCTCCGGCGGCGATCCGCTGATCCTGTCGGCGCGCCGGATCCGCGAACTGATGCAGCGGCTCGCGGTCATCCCGCACGTCGACGTGATCCGTGTGCACACCCGTGTCCCGGTCGTGGCGCCGGAGCGGATCGGACCGGCGCTGGTGCGTGCGCTGCGCACCGACAAGGCAACCTTCGTCGTGCTGCATGCCAATCATCCGCGCGAACTGACCCCGCAAGCGCGCGCCGCGTGCGCGCGGCTGATCGACGCCGGCATTCCCATGCTGTCGCAGTCGGTGTTGCTGCGCGGCGTCAACGATGACGTCGAAACACTCGGCGCGCTGATGCGCGCCTTCGTGGCGTGCCGCATCAAGCCGTATTATTTGCATCACGCTGATTTGGCGCCGGGCACGGCCCACCTGCGCACGACGATCGCAGAGGGGCAGTATTTGATGCGCAGCCTGCGCGGACGGTTCTCGGGGCTGTGCCAGCCGACTTATGTGCTCGACATTCCGGGCGGCCACGGCAAATCGCCGATCGGCCCGAACTATGTGGAGACCGCCGGCCAAGAACAGCCGGCGCTGATCGAAGATTATGAGGGCCGGCGGCACGCCTATCCGCCGAAATCGTGATTTTTCTAAAACTCTCCGACGTTTCCGGCGGCCGCGCTAAGCGGCTGTTTTCTGTGCTTCCGGAAAAACCACGGTGGTCTCGAAGCTGTAGCTGCAGGCGTCGCACGACCAATTGTGGCGGACGCAGCGTTCATTGCAGTGTTCGGACCAATCCGGCGCCAGCAGCCAAGCGCTGCATTGTGGGCAGATATTCTTGTCGTATGTGACCAGGCGTGAACTCGCCGCGTATCGCAGTGCCATCGGGTTTCTCCTGGCGACACCCGCTTCCCCGTGAGGAGAACCTAGCCGGAACCTGTGGCAACGTCGTGACGCAGGTCAGGCCAACGGTGGCCCGGCAGACGAAAGTTGTGCGACAGCGCGGCCGGAACATTCGCCGATTGTTTTAGATTAAGTTCGCGGGAGTCGGATGATCGAGGATGATCCCGTGAATACCGCACACTCTGTTTGTTTGTCGCTCGCGATTGCTCTGCTGCCGGCCGCCTCCGCAATCGCCCAAATTCCACCGTCGCCTTATGTCGCACCGACTCCGCACCTGAATCCCAGCAGCTCGCTTGTGGTGCCGCAGCCGCGCGAAGTGCCGGTGTCGCCTTCGCTCTCTTCCGGCGCAGGCTCTCACGTGTTCGGCACCGGATCTTACCTTCGCGGCACCAATCAGGTGGTCAATCCGCCGCACAGCGTTCTGCACGCGCATCACTATCGCCGGCATTGGCACGCGCAGCGCTAGGACACGATTCCGAAACCGCGGTGGCTTGCGCCGAGGCCGGTCGGACCTCGAATGCACACCTCCGATCGGGAATTTGGTCCATCTCGTCCGAGGGGCGAGGGCCGCGCGTACCGGTCGTGTCTACGGAAAGCCACAGACCGCAAAAAGTCGCGGCCGAACGTGCAATTTCCGCCGTATCGTCACCTTTTCGGACTCAATTTCGCCTGATACCCTGCGTTTGAATGCGAACACGTCTTTCGTCGGGACGGACGGTGTTGACGCGGCTGATTGGGGACATCCGTGAAGGAGAAGGCCAGTTTCTTTTCTCGCTTTTTCTTGAAGATCCTAGAGATCGTGGGGGCGGCCGTCGCCACCGCGGTGAGCGGCTATCTCGTTGCGCATATGGGCGGCTTCCTGCCGTCACAGAACCAGCCGACGCCGCCGGCTGAAGTTGTGGCGTTGCCGAGCGAGCGCCCGGCTCCGAAGAGTGTGCCGCCAAATCCCGCACCAAGCCAGAACGCGACGGCGCCGCAACCTGTGCAGACCGCGACCGTGCCGCCTTTGCCCGAGGCCCGTCCGACATCGTCGCCGGCGGACCAGACCGGTTCGTCGGTCGTCCATAAGACCGCAAAAGCTCCGCCGGCGCGCAAGTCCGGCAAGCCGGAAACCGCAGCGACCGAGCCCAGCCGACCGGCCGCCGAGGCCAAGCCGCCGCGCGACAGCATCGAAGCCAAGTTGCGCGAGGCGGCGGAAGCCAAATCGCGTGAGGCTGCGGAGGCGAAGTCCCGCGAAGCGGCCGAAGCAAAGGTGCGGGACGCGGCGGAGACAAAGCCGCGCGAGGCGGCCGAAGCCAAAGCGCGCGAAACTGCGGACTCCAAGCCGCGTGAGGCCGCCGAGGATAAAGCCGTCGAAGCGCAGGTCCGCGCCGCGCTCGCCAATGTCGACGCCAGCCACCCGATACCGGCCGACGTGCCGCCGCGTCGTGGCGAGAGCCAGACCGGTACCGGACCCGCGCGGCCGGGCGAGACTTCGCCGATGGCGACGACCGTCCCGGCGCGGCCACTCGAATTGCCTTCGAACGCATCCAACGCGGGGCAGCCGCGCTCCGCTGATCTTGGGACCGCAGGGCAGCAGGGCACGGCGCCGTCTCCGTCCTCGACCTCTCAGCCTGCGGCAACGGCAGCACCCGGGCAGCCTCAGCAGCCCGAGGCGCTCACGACCGTGGAGATCAAATCGCGGCCGGTGGCGACGATCGAAACGCAGCGGCCGCCCGAGTCTGCGCCGGTGCCCGAGGAGCGGAACGTGTTTTCGGCGCTGAAGCACATCCTCCCGGATTTCAGCCGTCCGGCATCGAGCGATGAAACGCCGCGCCCGCCAGCGTCCGTTGGCGACTAAGCTGTCTTAAAGCTTAGTCGCGAGGTAACGCCGGCAATCGCGTCCTGCGGGGCGCGCATGGGCCGCGGTGAGCGCGAACGCCTCGCATGACTTGAGCCTTTACCGATCGCCAATCGCCATGGCGCAATGCGACCGGGTTACGGTCCGGATTGTTGACCGCAAACTGATTTCCATGCCGCCGATCAAGTGCGGCTAGGCTTTTTCCCAATCATGCTTCAGATTTCGGCGCGCGAATTCGCGTAGCCATCGCGCCGAACGTACCCTGGAGTGAAAACTGAATGGCCGAAGCCGATACCGGCGGGCCAGGAGTGGCTCCCAGTTTGCCGCTGGCGACGCGGCTCAGCGACGCGAGCGCGGCGGCGCTGCAGGCGGCCGGGCCGCCGTTGCTATTCGGCTTGCGGCTCTGGGCGTCGGTCTGTCTCGCGCTCTATGTGGCCTTCTGGCTTGAGCTCGGCGACGCCTATTGGGCCGGCACATCCGCGGCCCTGGTCTGCCAACCGCATCTCGGCGCCTCGCTGCGCAAGGGATGGTTCCGCATGATCGGGACCGTGGTCGGGGCCGTGTGGATCGTGGTGCTTGCCGCAGTCTTTCCGCAGGATCGCGTCGGCTTTCTCATCGGCCTGGCGCTATGGGGCGCCGCCTGCGCCTGCGTTGCCACGTTGCTGCGCAACTTCGCCTCGTACGCCGCCGCACTGGCCGGTTTCACCGCCGCCATCCTGGCCAGCGATACGCTCGGAACGACCGGTGGCACCGACGGACAGATCTTCACCTACGCGCTTGCGCGGGTCAGCGAGATCTGGATCGGCATCGCGTGCGCGGGCATCGTCCTGGCCGGAACTGATTTCGGCGCTGCGCCCCGAAGGCTGGCGGTGCTCTTTGCCGATCTGGCGGAAAAAATCCTCGGGCGATTCGGCGTGACCTTGACGCGCGCCGCGCCGTTCTCGGATACGCAGCCGATCCGACGTGAATTCGCCCGGCAGGTTATCGCGCTCGATCCGGTGATCGATGAGGCGATCGGCGAGTCGTCCTGGCTTCGCTATCGCGCACCGCTCCTGCAAGAAGCGGTCGACGGCTTATTCTCGGCGCTGGCCGGCTGGCGCACCGTCTCGGTTCAACTCGCCTCATTGCCGGACGATGAGGCCAGGCAGCAGGGCGCGAGCGTGCTGCGCAGGATTCCGCACGAGCTTCTGTCACCGCAGGTCCCGCTCGATCCGCGCCGCTGGCTTAACGACCCGATCGGGATGCGCCACCAGTCCGACGCCGCGGTTCGGGCGCTCCTCGCGATGCCGGCAACGACGCCGTCGTTGCGGCTGGTGGCCGACGAGGCTGCGCGGGTGCTTGCCGGCTTGTCACGCGTTCTCGACGGTCTGGCGTTGTTGATCGTCGACCGTTCGCCCGGCGGCGCGCATCGACGCCGCGTGCGATTTTATGTTCCCGATTTGCTGCCGTCGCTGGTGAGCGGCATGCGCGCCTTCGTCGCCGTCGGTGCTGTCGCGATATTTTGGGTCGTGAGCGCCTGGCCGAGCGGCGCCATGGCAATCACCTGGACGGCCATCGGTGTCACTTTGTTTGCTGCGCGAGCCGACGAGGCCTATGCGCGCACCGTGAGCTTCACGATCGGCAATATCTTAGCCACCGGTTGCGCGGCGTTTGCAGCTTTCGCGTTGCTGCCGCAGGTCGAAACGTTCTTCGGCTTCAGCATGGTGGTGGGCCTTTTTCTTGTGCCCTTTGGCGCGCTGATGGCCCAGCCCTGGCAAACCGTGATGTTCACCGCCATGGCGGCCAACTTCGTGCCGTTGCTCGCGCCGACCAATCAGATGAGCTACAACACGCTGCAATTCTACAACACCGCGCTTTCGATTCTGGTCGGCAGTGCGGTTGCGGCGATGTCGTTTCGGCTGCTGCCGCCGCTCTCGCCAGTCGCTACGAACGCGGCGGCTTTTGGTCAGGACCTTGCGCGATCTGCGCCATCTTGCGGTCGAGCCTCTGCGTCCGCACGAAGACTGGGAAGGCCGTATGTATAGCCGGCTTGCAGTGCTGCCCGACCCGGCGGAGCCGTTGCAGCGCGGCCAGCTTGTTGCAGCTTTGTCGGTCGGCACCGCGATCATTCACTTGCGCCGCATTGCGCCGCAGCTTGGTCTGGCCGCGGATCTTGATGCGGCTCTCGCCGACTTCGCCCGCCCGGACGTCGATGCGGCCGCAGGACAGTTTGCTGCGATCGATCAGCGCCTCGCCGAGCTCAGCGAGCCGGAGGGAGCTGCGGCGTTGTCGTTGCGCGCGCGGGGACAACTCCTTTCCATCCGCGATGCACTCGTTCAACATCACGACTATTTCGATGCGCGGGAGTAGCCGGTGAAGTTTGCCGAGATCGATGTCTTCGGTGTTTACGTTGCGCCAATTTCGCTGCTGCTGGTGGCGGCGTGGCTCGTCACCATGGCGTTGCGCCGCGTCGCCGGCCGCTACGATCTGCTCCGCCATGTCTGGCACCCGGCGTTGTTCGTGTTTTCGGTGTACATCGTTATTTTGTCGTCGATGGTGCTTATCGTGGCGCGGAGAGCGCCATGACCGACGTTGAGGTGAAGCCCGAGCACAGCAAGCCCGCGGAGCCGCCGGCGGCGGTCGTCGCGAAGCCGGTCACGAGTCCGCTTCGTGCGCCGCGGCGCCGTGTTGGCCCGGTGTTGCTGACGCTGGCGATGGCGGCGATTGCCGCCGTGTTCGGTTGGTGGATGTGGCAAACCTACATGCTGACGCCGTGGACGCGCGACGGCGTGGTGCGCACCTACGTCGTCACCATCGCGCCCGAGGTCGCCGGCCGCGTCGTCAAGCTTCCGGTGGTCGACAACCAATTCGTCCATAAGGGCGACCTATTAACGGTCATCGACCCGACCGATTACAAAGTCGCGGTTGCGCTCAGCGAAGCCGCCGTACGTCAGGCACAAGCCGACGCCGATAATGTCGACGCGCAGATCGCCGTGCAGCAGGCCCAGGTCAGCGCCAGCCAGGCACAGGTGGAGAGCGCGCAGGCGACACTGACGTTCGCGCAACAGCAGGCGGCGCGGTATCGCGATTTGGCGCAGAAGGAAGTTGGCACCGTCCAGATGGAGCAGCAGACTGCCTCATCGCTCGGCCAGGCGCAGGCGTCGCTTAAGAACGCCCAGTCAAGCCTCATGCTGGCGCAACGCCAGGTCACATCGCTCAAGGCGCAACTTGCCGCGGCGGACGCCAACATTGCCCGGGCCAAGGCGCAGCTCGATCAGGCCAAGGTCAATCTCGGCCGTACCCAAATCGAGTCGCCGGTGAACGGCTGGGTGACCAATCTGCTCGTGCAACTCGGCGATTACGCTACTGTCGGGCGGATGGTTCTCTCGGTCGTCGACGCCGATGCTTTCTGGGTCGACGCCTATTTCGAAGAGACCCAGCTTGCCGGCATTCGCGACGGCGATCCGGCCAGGATCAAGTTGATGGGCTATAACGATGTCGTGCGCGGCACGGTTGCGGGCACGGCGCGCGGCATCAACGTCGCCAACGCGCGCGCCGACGAGCAGGGATTGGCGACCGTCAATCCGATTTTCACCTGGGTGCGGCTGGCGCAACGGGTGCCGGTGCGTATCAAGATCGATCACGTGCCTGACGGCGTTCGCCTGGTCGCCGGCATGACCGCGACCGTGCAGGTCGATACCGAAGAGAAACGCTGAGCTCTCAAAGTCTTTGTTTTGCACCGGCGCAAATCGACTTGGCGAACATAGGATGGGTTGAGTGAAACGAAACCCACCCTGCAGCGGCGACGATTGCTGATGCGTTTCGCTGACGCTCAATCCACCCGACGGGCGCTCATTTGAGGCTCACCTCGTTCACCGAGGGGCGAGCGTATGCGGCGCTGTCTGGTTACGACCGCACCACGCAGGTTGGATCGATCTCAATCAACGGTCCGTTGAACATCATCGTCGTGCACGGGACGTAGGCGACCGCCGGGGCTTTCGCCGGATCGGGGAAGTAGTCGCGCCAGGCGCGAACAAATCCTCGATAATCCCGGACCGGTTCGATCAAAAAGACTCGGACGTGAAAGCAGTGCTCCCAATCGGTTTCATTCGCCTCAAGTTGCTTCGTCAGGAGATCGAGGGTGAACCGGGTTTGGATTTCAATCGATGAAAAATGATGGGGCAGACCGGCCGGCGCCAGCGGCACGGTCTTGTAGTCGTCGCTCGCGATCTGTCCGGCAAAGAAGCGCCACGGGCCGACCGTGATGGTCGGCGAGAAGTTGACCTTGCGTTGCTGCGGATGCCAAGGGATGCCTTTCAGCGACTCTTTCTTCTCGTGCTGGGCATCGGGGATGAGCGCGACGAAATTTGGGACGAAAGCCGCGCCGGGCACGATCAAACCTTTGACGCCCATCGAGCTACGGGTCGGCGGCGTCGGCATGCGGCGGCCCCAGACCGTATCCACGTCATAGAACGTGCGCAGGTCTGGCTCGTAAAGCTGCGACTCGACGATCTGTTCGACCGAGCTGCCGACCTGGCCCAATACTCGGTCGAGCCGATCGAACACATGATTGGCCTGCATTTCGGCGTCGCTGCCGTAATAGGGAAAGCCCGGCGGCTTGCCGACCGCGAGACCAGTCTGAAAATCCGAAGCCGGAAATCCCGAACAGAAGACAAAATTGCCGGCCCGCATCGCATCGGGCGCTGCCTCGGCCTCCAGCGGGTTCGGGCCTTGCGGGTCGCACAATGCTTGACGTTTGAGCGCGCTGCCGGTGGCGAGCGCCACCGCGTCGATGTTCACCCGGACGCCGCTGAACGGAAAGGTGTCGCCGACCTCGATGGTCATGCGGGCCGGCGGATCAGTCGGAAAGAACTCCCGCCATGCCAGCTTAAACTCGTAAAAATCGGAAGCAAAGGCCAAGTGTGCGTCGATCTTGACCACGCTATCAAGCGACGAGCCAAGTTCGCCGAGCGTTTCTTTCAGGACCGAAAGGCAATGACGCGTTTGCACGGCGATCGGTGACGGCCCCGCGGAACCGAGCCATGGCTTGGTCTCGATCAGCCGCCCGTCATCGTCCATGGGATAGATCGAGGACGTGTACACATAATCGCCAACCCGCACGGCGCGCGGAAAGGGCAGATGCGATCCAACGTCGAGCCTGGTGATTTTCATCTCTGTGTCCGTGCTCAGCGACTTCCCGGCGAGACCGACTCCGGTGCGGCGGCGAAGTCTTCTTTCGGTCCGCGCCGCCGTTCCAAAGCTTCGCGGATGATTTCGATGAACAATATACTGACGGCGCAGGCCGCGCCAAAGGCGCACGTCCATCGCCAGCCACCGAGCGAATAGGCCAATGTCGCCAGCGAGGTGCCGATGCCGCCGCCGAGGAAATAGCCGGTCATGTAGACGCTGTTGATCCGCCCGCGCGCATTGGGCCGCAGCGCGAACGCGGTCGACTGGTTAGCAGCGTGGCAGAGGCCGGCGCCGAAATCCATCAGCAGAACGCCGACAATCATGCAGGCGATCGATCGGTCGCCGATCATCATCACGACGAAGCCCGCCACCATCAAAAGCGCCGACCCGATGCAGATCGTGGCAAACCGTCCCTTGTCTATCTGTCGGCCGGCGACCGAGGCCCCGATGCTGCCGGCAAGCCCGACGATGCCGAACAGTCCGGCGATCGCCGGGCCGAAACCGAAAGTGTCCTTCAGGTCGATCGCATAGGTCGACCAGAACGTCATGAAGGTCGCGAAAGTCAATCCGCCGTACAGTGTATGGCGGCGCAGCTTCGGCTCTTCGACAATGAGCCGCAGCGAAGACCGCATCAGTTCGCCGTAGGAGGGCGGATTTGCCGTGCGGCTCTCCGGCAAAAATCGGCGCAGGACGAGGGCGAGAACGATCGTCGTGCCGCTTGCAAACCAGTAGAGTGCGCGCCAGCCGACGCTCGCGCCGATAAAACCGGCCAGCACTTTTGACACCAGCACGCCGCCGAGGATGCCGGACAGCACCATGCCGACGGCCGCGCCCTCGCGGCCCTTGGGTGCAAGCAGCGCCGAGAACGGCGTCATCAGTTGCGGCGTGACGCCGAACAGGCCAACCAGGAAGGCGGCACCGAAGGCAATTGTCGGTGTCGGCGCGGCCGCCTGCACGGCGAGCGCACCGGCGATCAAAAGCAGCATCGTCATGATCAGCCGGCGCCGCTCCAGCATGTCGGCGAGCGGCAGCACGGTGACGATGCCGATGGCAAAACCGACTTGCGTCGCCGCCGGAAGAAAGCCGATGCGATCGATCGGGATGCCGAGGCTGGTGGCGATGGTCGGCAGCAGCGGCTGCGCATAATAGAGATTGGCGGCGGCCAAGCCGCCGGCCACAGCGAGGATCAAAACGCTGGCCGGAATGGAATTGCTGCGATCGGTCACGGGGTTTGGTCGGATTGGTTTAAGGAGCAAAAAATTGAACAGGCGCCCGTTCGTTCGGGCGCCTGTTCGTGTGCGGGTATCAATCAGGCACGTAGGCCATCAGGTCGAGCAGCGTATCGGCGCCCGGCACCACCAGCGGTCCGCCGATGATCAGCGTCGTTGAGGCCGGCTTGCGGTGCGGGAAATGCGAAGCCCATTCCGACATCGACTCGGCGAAGCGTTCGCCGGTGTCGTGGAAACAGGCGCGGCGCACGATGTTCTCGACGGTCGTTCCGGCTGCCTCGCAGATCGCCGCGATGTTCTTGATCATGTAGCTCATCTGCAAGCGGCTGGTCTGGCCGTAGTAGGGGAAGTTCGGATCGCGCTGCACTTCCGCCGGCAACAGGCCGTTCTCGTCCGCGGCCATTTGCTGACTGAAGAACAAAAGGTTGCCGACCTTCACAGCCTGCGGCTCGTGGCTGAAGGGCTTTGGCGCTTTGCTGGTCTCGATGGTCTCGATCTTGAGCTTGGAGTCGGACGCCAGCAGCGTCAGCGCGATTTCGACGCGGCTGCCTTTACCGCCGAGACCCATATAGGGGATCACGCAGCGTGCCGGCGGGTTCTTCGGGAACCAGCGCTTCCAGACTTTCTCCATGCCCGCATAGTCGCTCGGATCGCCGATGTAGACGTCGGCTTTGACGGTGCGGTCGAGCGTGGTGCCGGCAGCCTCGGCGGTCTTCTGGAGCTTCCAGAGCGTATATTCGGTCTGCTTCTCGATTTCGGAGCCGTACCAGAGATACGGATTGATCCGCGCCTCTTTGGCGAGCGCGCTCGGCTCACCGAGATGAACCGGGCTGAGAAAGTCGCCGGCCCAGTCGACCGGAATTTCGCCGGCCATGAAGATCCAGTCGCCGCGGCGGATCGCGGGCGAGTAGCCGGCGAGCGGCGAGGGCACGCCCTCGGGCGTCGGAAAGCCTTTCGATCACACCGCCGTCGTCAATGCAAATCAGATCGACTTCGAGGATCGTGCCTTTGACCAGGAGTTCGCGGATGCCCATGCCGGTCGAGGCCGGGCGCGGCTCATTGATGAACTCGTTGCGGGTGTCGAGATACGGCGTGATCGAAATCCGCGGCCAGGTATTGCCGGCCTTGAACTCGTCCATGGTCGGATAGGGCGACGTGAACCACTGCCAGATCCGCACCGCGTCCTTGGAGATATCGCAGCCAGCCGCTGCCACCGTCTTGGCGAGATTGTCCATCGTGAAGCGCGACTGCATCTCGAGCGCGTTGCCGAGATTGGGGTTGGTCGGCGTCGCCTCCGGCGCCAAGCCGTTCTTGAAGTCGCTGGCCAATTGTCCGGCGATGAACACCCAGCCGCCGGCCTTGATGGCCGGGCTGTAGGGCGCAAGCGGGCGCGGTGGTCCGTCTGCCCAGATCGCGACCGGCGCCTTGCTTCCGGGTTTTGCGGCAGCGTTCATTTTTTATCTCCTTGATGAAACGGCGGATGCGGAAAGTGACGAAATGGTCGAACCGTTTGCGGTTGGTCTCGCCTCGAGTTGCCATGAGCTGCGATCAACAAACATGCGCCGTTGGCCGCGGCGCCGATGACGCAAACGCGGCGCGCTCATGACAAGGCATTCTCGAGGATGCGGTGGTAGGTGGCTTCGGCGCCGGGAAAGTTCGCCACCATGCGGCCTTCGCGCATGACGTGGACGTCATCAGCGAGGCCGATCAGCTCTTCGAACTCCGACGTGGCGATGATGACGACGCAGTCGCTTTCGACGGCGACGCGCCGCAGCAGCGCGTGAATTTCCGCCTTGGCGCCGACGTCGACGCCCTGCGTGGGTTCTTCGATCAACAGGACGCGGGCATGGCCTTCGAGCGCGCGGGCGATCGCGACTTTTTGTTGATTGCCGCCGCTCAACGCGCCGATCCGCGCTTCGGTGTACGGCGGGCGCACGCTGAGCCGGTCGATGTAATAGGTCGCCATCGCACGCTCTTCCGTCGGCCAGCGCAGACCGAAGCGGCGCACCGTGTGGCGGACGCGATCGCCGAGACACAGATTGGCGCGCACCGACAGCGACGGCACGATGGCGGCGCCGCGGCGGTCCGCTGGCACCAGCAAGATCCCCTTTTTCACGGCGTGGCGCACCGAGCCGAGCGGCAGCGGCCGATCGTCGAGCTTGATCTCGCCACTGTCGGGCACGTCCACGCCGGCAACGGCGCGCAGGAAATGGCCGTGGCCGGAACCTTGGACGCCGGCAATGCCGACGATCCGGCCGGCCGAAGCGGTCAGGGTCGCCCGGGTGAAGCGACGACCGGACGATAGATCGCGAATTTGGATCTGCGCCGTGCTCTTCGGTGTAGCAGCGGCTTTTGCCGCGGTGCCGTTCGCCTCGGTGGTCGCCGTCGCGCTCGTGGTGCGCGTGGCAGACGGGGTTTCCTTCGCCATCAGGCGCACGATGTCGGCGCGCGTGAGTTCGCCGCGGCCGTAAACGCCGACGCGCTTGCCGTCACGCAGGATGGTGATGCGGTCGGCCAGCCGCATGACCTCGGAGAGGCGATGCGTCACATACAGCACCGCCTTACCCTCCGACCTGAAATTCATCACCCGCTCGATTAAAAGTTCAGCATCGGGCTCCGACAGGACCGCCGTCGGCTCGTCGAGAATCATGATTTCGCCAGGATGAACCAATGCGCGCGCAATCTGCGCCAGCCGCAGCCGCGGCACGCTGAGCGTCGAGGTCTTTGTATCCGGATCGAAACTCGCGCCGACCTTTGCCAGCGCCGCCACGACGGTCTGCCGCTCGGTGGCGCTGAGGCGGCCGCGATTGGCGAGGCTGCTTTCGCCACCCAACAAAATATTCCGGCCGATGGAGAATTCCGGCACCATCAGAATGTCTTGCGGCACCACCGTGATGCCGAGCCGCGATGCTTCGTTCGGCCGCGTCACCACCACGGGGCTGCCGCCGACGATGAAATCGCCGTCATCGGCCACATGCACGCCGCTGAGAATTTTGATCAGGGTGGATTTGCCGGCGCCGTTCTCGCCGAGCAGCGCATGGATTTCGCCGCGGTGCAGGTCGAGATCGACGCGATCGAGCGCGGTCACGCCGGGAAATTTCTTGGTGACCCCCGCAAGGCGAAGGGCCAGCGTGCCGGGGAGGGGCGCCTCACTCATCAATACGTCTCGCTAGGGCAGAAGTCTCGCAAGGACAGATACGGGCATGTGTCGCGGTGAGGAGGCGCCGCGCTGTGAACGCGGCGCCCGGACGCGTTATTTCGCCGTGACCGCGTCGGCCGGCATGATGCTGGTGTCGACCCATAGCGGGTCGTTGGCTTGCGCCTTGTACATCGCCGCCACCGGTGCGCAGTTATATTGCGGGACCGGATCGCCGTTGAGCTTTTGAACTGCCAGCGACAAGCCGATGTAGCCGACCGAAATCGGGAAGTCCGGCATGATCGCACCGGCGCTGCCGTCGCGTAGCGCTTCCAGCGTCGTGTTGGTCAGGCTGCCGGCAAGGTAGGCGGCCTTCTTGTACTCCGCCGGGATCGACTGCGGCTGCAGCACGAACGATCCGGTGACATAAACGAAATCAAATTTCGGATTGGCCTGCGCGGCGTTCGAGAATTTTGTCAAACCGTCGGCGGCATCGTTGTCGGAGCTGATGATGGCGTTGAGCTTGATGTTCGGATTTTTCTTCATGCCGTCGAGGAAGCCGGCGACGCGCCGGCGCGCCCAGCTTGCATTCGGCGGCCCGGCCATCAGCAGGCCGCTGCCGCCCTGCGGCAACAGTTTCGCGGCGGCTTCGGTGGCGATCAGACCTTGCGTGTAGTCATCTTGCACGACCTTCGCCGACTTGGTGCTGGCGGACAGCGTGCCGACGTCGAATACCGGTGTGCCGTTGGCGATGGTTTCGTCGATGGTCGGCGCCATGCCTTCCGGATCCGACGGATTGATCAGCAGCGCGTCGGGCTTGTGGGTTAGCGCGTTTTCGACCTGCGTGATCTGCGCGGCCGGATCCATGAAGCCCTTGCCGGCGTCGGTTGTCAGCTGTAACGCCGGCTTCTTTGGCGGCCTGCTGAGCGCCGTAAATCACCGCCTGCAGGTAAGGAATGAACATCGGCACCGAGAATTCGATCTTGTAAGGCTTCTTGGCCTTCGGCACCTTGAAGTTCGGCAGATCGGTGACCTTGTAGGTCGAGTCGCATTTGGCCGGGGTCTTTTCCGCGTCGGTCAAGTTCAGCGACTGAGCGTGAGCGGCCACGGAGCCGACGGCGAGTATCGCCGCCGCCGAGACCGCGCTGCGGAGCATGTTCAGTTCTTTGCAGTGCGCACGATAACGCATGTACCAACCCTCCAGTGGTGATTGTCGTTGCTCACGTTTTCCCGGGGTCTATCCTCGGCGCGGCAGTGCGACCTGCCGCAGCAAGGTATGGATCGACAGCGCGCGCGCTTTCGAGAGCAGCACGGCCGAAATCAAAACCAGGCCCGTCACGATTTGTTGGACGAACGGGTTCACGCCGGCGATGTCGAGGCCGGTGTTCAGAACGGTGACCAGAATGACGCCGAGAACGACGCCGGTGAGACGGCCGACGCCGCCGCCGATGAGAACGCCGCCGATCACGGCAGTCGCCACCGACAGAAGCTCGTAGCCGCTGCCGAGGCTGCCCTGGGCAACGGCGACCCGCGATGTCAGCATCACGCCGCCGACGCCCGCCATGGTGCCGCACAGCGTATAGGCGAGGACTTCGTAGAGCTCGACAAAGACGCCGGCGACGCGGGTGGTCTCGCGGCTGCCGCCGATCGAGAAGATGTAAAGGCCTGCTCGGGTCCGTTGCAGGATCAGCCAGGCGACGATCAGCACAATAACGGCGATCCATGCTGCGCTCGGAATGCCCCACCACGACAGTCGCCCGTAGTACGCGAACACCGCCGGAAAGCCGGTGATGACGCGCCCATTCGCAAGCTGGTCGGCCAATCCGCGTGCCGACGTCAGGATACCGAGCGTCATCACAAACGGCGTCACGCCAAGGACCGAGATGCCGATGCCGTTGATCAGCCCGACCACCGCGCCGGCGAGCACACCCAAGGCGGCCGCGGCGCTGACGTCGAGGCCGTGCTTCATCAACAGCGCGCTAGTGACGCTGACCAAGCCCATGGTGGCGCCGACCGAGATATCGAAGCCGCCGACGATCAGTGCAAAACTTTGTCCGATCGAAACGACCAACAAAATTCCGGCGACACGCGCCATGTTGAGAAGCGTGCCGCTGGTCGCGAAGCTGTCAGGGAAGGCGAACGAAAAGATCAAAGCCAGGAGGACGATGGCAATGAAGATCTGGATTTCCGTCGTCGGCATCTGCCGCGCCGATTTGGTTGCGGTCACGGCCGTCGGCACGCGTGTCGGACTTGCTGGCGAAGCGTCTAACGATGGCGATGCCAATCCGGCTGTTTCCGCATTCGTGCTCATGGCACCTCGATCCTCTCGCCAGCCGGTTCAGGCTGGCAATGGGGCACAGAAAAACATCAGTCGAAGCCGGCCTGATTATTTCAAGAACGATCGTACTAATTGTCAAACGCTTTGTAGTTGAAATGCCCGATTTGCCGGCAATTCATGCAAAACTACAAATATTAGGCAGCCGTTCGCCCATTTAATTTACAAAACGCGACCTCATCCGTAAGTTCAATTGAACGGGCGCAATTGTTGCCGTTAACAAATGCAATTAGAACAGCTGTTCAAACGCGAGCGAGTACAGGAATGCGAAAGAAGAAACCGCGCGAGCAACTCAATCACGGCGAGGCAAGGGAGCGGATCATCGAAGCGGCGGAACGGCTTTTTGCCGTCTCCGGCTATGACGCGACGAGTTTCCGTGATCTCACCGACGCTGCCGGTGTCAGCTTGTCGGCCATTCACTACCATTTCGGTTCGAAGCAGGCGGTGCTGTCGGAGATTTTCGCGCGCCGCGCGGCGTTGTTGACCAGCCGCCGCAACGAGCTGTTGGAAGCGGCACACCGTTATAGCGGCGGCAAGCCTTCGCTGGAGGGCGTTCTCGACGCATTTCTACGGCCCGCATTCGAGGTGACGCGCGGCGATCGCAACGATCTGTTCAATCGGCTTCGTGCCCGGGTATCGCTCGAGCGCAGCGCGACAACACGCAAGATCGTGAGCCGGGCGTTCGACGAGAATGATTTGCGCTTCATCGATGAGCTGAAGGCCGTACTGCCCGAGTTGACTTACGAGGACTTGCATTGGCGTTTTCATTTCCTTGTCGGTGCAATGCTCTACACCATGTCCGATTCCGGGCAGCTTGAAGGTTTATCGGGCGGAAAGTGCCAATCGAGCCAAACCGATGTGGCGCTCGAAGCGATGATCAGAACATTCGCGGCGTTGTTTCGGTCCGCGCCGACGGTGCAGTCTCGTCCGAAGAAGGAGCAGGCGGCCGAAAAGCGTTTCGCTGTCGCGGCAGCGAAATGAGCGGCCACCGCAGTTGCGCGCGTTGAGCCACGCATTGTTGGCACCGTAGTTGCAGAGGATCACCGCGGCGTTGCGGAACAGTTGTTGATGAAGAAGCGAATTCACCTGGCGTTCGATCTGTCCTGGACGCAAGTCGAAAGCCAATGGCGAAAACCCGGCTCCTGGGTCGATCGTCACCACCCGAACATCGGCATGTTCGAAGAGGTGGCGCGCACCGCCGAGCGCGGCGGCTTCGACATGATCTTCTTCGGCAATTCGACCGGCATCCCGAGCACGTGGGGCGGTTCGACCGACGACGCCGTACGTTATGGCGTCGCCTGGCCGCGGTTCGAGATGAGCCCCTGGATTACGGCGATGTCGCGGGTCACGAGCCATCTCGGCTTCGGGCTCACCTACGCGTCGACATTCATGCATCCGTTCTACACCGCGCGGCTTTTGAATTCGCTCGATCACATCACCAATGGGCGCATTGCATTCAACGTGATTACGTCGCAGCGCCGCGCTGATTATGCCAATTACGGCTACGACGAATTGGTTGATCACAACACGCGGTACGAACGGCTCGAGGAATTCATCGAGGTCTGCCGCAAACTATGGACCAGCGTTGATGCGGACGCATTCGTCTGGGACCGCCACAGTGGAACAGTCGCTGATCCCGCCAAGGTGCGTGCGATCAATCACGTCGGCGCGTTCTTCAAGGTGAAAGGACCGCTCAGCGTCGTACCGTCGCCGCAGGGCCAGCCGATCGTCATCCAGGCCGGCGGTTCGCCGCGCGGCACACGAGCCGCGGCGCGCGTTGCCGACCACGTCTTCGGATTGATGAAGGCGATACCGCTGATGGCGAAACAGCGCGAGGATCTCGACCAGGCGCTGGTTGCCGAGAAGCGCGATCCCGAGCAGGTCGGCATTCTCTGGTCGAGCCGCGCCATCGTTGGCGAAACCGAAGACGAAGCGCGCGCGTTGCGCGAGGACATGATTGCGGGTGTTGCTCCCGAAGCGGTCGGCGTGTGGCTGTCGCACAATACCGGTTACGACATGTCGCAATTGCCGGACCGCTTTTCGCTCGCTGAATTGCAGGCGCGCATCGTTGCCGCGAACGCTTCGCCAGTCGGCTTCGTGCATCTTCTGGCGAAGAAATACGGCGAGTTGGCCGAGATCACGCGGGACGAATTCTTTCATTACGGGCTACGGGCCGCGACCGGCTACGACATCACGATGGCCGGAACGGCGGCGCAGGTGGCCGACCGGTTCGAGGACGTGTTCGATGCGACCGGCAGCCGCGGTGGTTTCATGCTGTCGATCTCGCAAGCCGCGCCGCGCGCGGTCTTGACCAACATCGTCGATATGCTGGTGCCGGAACTGAGACGTCGTGGCCGGTATCGGAATGCCTATGAGGGCACGACGTTGCGGGCCAATCTGGCGACTTGATTGGCGGCGTCGGGAGTTTGATGCAAGGCTCTTGCGAGCCTCGCATGTCGTATTTCACTGCAACGGAGGCATTGGCGTTGCAGCCTAGCCTGCGGAAGCAAGCTCCGATGTGCGCGCGGCTTTGGCGCTGGTTCCGCGCCGCGCCGACCATTCCGCAATCAGAGGATCGGATTCGACTACCAGGCCAAGGTGCAGGGAAATGATCATCAGCGCGGCATTCTCGGCTTCCGCCGAGTAGCCGGCGACGACATCGCGCGGCACGATAACCCGATAGTCGCGGTTCGCCGCATCGAATGCGGTGCTCAGGACGCAGGCGTCGGTGAACGTGCCGGTGATGATGACGTTGTCCACGTCGAGATTCTGCAGAAGAAATTCCAGATCGGTCGGATAAAAGGAACTCAGGCGTTTCTTCGTGCGTACGAACAGATCGCGCTCGTCGACATCGACCATGAGGTCGAGCCATTTGGTTCCTTCCCAACTGTGCTGATCCATCGCGGGGTTGGGTGGAAGATACATTTCATAAAGCCATCGCCAGGTCGCCTTGCGGGTCCGCTTGCGCGATGCGATGTCGTCGATGCCGCCGTGGCGCTGCCAGTGTTGCACCATGATCACGGGAATGCCGAGATCACGGGCGGCCTTGTGCAGCTTGTTGTGGGCCTCGATGGCATCGCGCGCCCGCGGTGCCGGGCAGGTGACATCGGATTCGGTGCCGAGGTGACCGCGGTGCATGTCGATGCAAATGACCGCCGTGCGCTCCGGATCGAACCAGGAATCCATGGTATCCGGAACGCGTTTCGCATTGCGGTTTTCAAGATAACAAACGATGTCCGTTTTCATGGTCACCTCGCTGGTTGCCGTCGATTGTGGTCGCCCCGACTACGGCGATCCATCCGCCGTTGGGGAGATTGGTCACGTCCCAGATTACCTGCAAAAATGACGCCAGCGATCGTTTTGTCGGCGCGCAGCAGAATTGCGCGCGCGGTCATCGGCATCTAAATCGTGGACGTTTCACCGCACGCGCCGCCGCGCGACTGTCGGTGGCATTCATTTTGCTTGGCCTTTTGCGGTCCGTTGGCCGCTGCCATGTCGCGTGATCGCACTCTGTGATTCTCGAGAAAGGAACCGTTCATGCCGCGCATCACATTCCCGTCAGAGGCGCCGAGCTTGCCGATCATCGATGTTGCCGGTCTGGACGGAAGCTTCGCCGAGCGCCAAGCGGTTGCGCGACAACTGCGCAAGGCCTGCACGGATACCGGATTCTTCTACATTTCCGGGCATGGTGTGCCGGCCGCATTGACCGATCGGGTCTTCGCGCAGTCGCACGCTTTCTTTGCGCTTCCGATGGAGCAGAAACTTGCGGTGGCCATGACGCAATCGTCGTGCCGGCACGGCTACGAGCCGTTGAAGGCGCAGACCCTCGAGGTCGGCGCGCCTCCGGACCTCAAAGAGGGCTTTTTGGCCGGTGAAGACCTGGCGCCCGATCACCCCGCCGTCGTGAACGATCCAAACAATGTCGGGCCTAACCAATGGCCGGCGGGACTTCCGGCGTTCAAGCAGACCATGATCGCCTATACCGCAACGATGAAAGGTCTCGGCCGAACGCTGATGCACGGATTGGCCCGCTCGCTCGAGCTGGAAGAGGACTATTTCGACGACTTTTGCCGGGATCCGATTCTGACGCTGCGTCTGTTGCATTATCCGCCACAGCCGCCAAATCCGGCTCCCGATGAGAAGGGTTGCGGCGCTCACACCGATTGGGGTGGCATCACCATCCTGCTGCAGGACCAGGCCGGCGGTCTCCAGGTGCGGCATGCGAACGGGTCCTGGATCCCGGCGCCGCCGATTGCCGGAACGTTCGTGGTCAATATCGGCGACCTGTTCGCGCGCTGGACCAACAATCTGTACCGATCGACCCTGCATCGCGTGATCAACACCTCCGGCCGCGATCGTTACTCGGTGCCGTTCTTTTTGGACGGGCGGTCCGATCACCTGGTGTCCTGCATCCCGACATGCACCGGTGATGAATGTTTGTTTCCGGACACCACCGTGCGCGGCCACCTCGAGGAGATGGTGCGCCGGACCTACGCAGCGGCAAGCTGAGATGCTCTCTCGTGAGCGATCTTCGGCCGCGGCGGCGGGTGGTCACGCGAACGATCTCAGTCGCGGGAGTGCGGCAGATAGGCTTGGCCTTCGCCCAGCCGCTGAAACGGCTCCGTCTTTTCCAGCCAAGCAAAGAATTCTCGCGTGTACCGCGCGGAGCTGATTCCGTCCAAGTGGCTGCCGCCGTCCGTGGTGCTGTAGCCGGCGGGATCGGGCGCGAAGTAGGGCGCGCCGATCGCTTCGGCGATCTCCTTCACGCGTTGACTGCAGGAGAACATGTTGGGGACTTGGGTGAGGACAACCTCGCCGCCGATTCCGTCGATGAAATTCCGCACTGCTGAAATCTCCCGCGGATCGGCGGGGCACCCGGTCTTTCCCGTTTGCAGTTTCGGCATGCTCGGCATCAGATAAGCCGGCCATTCATCGTTATACCAATTGCCAGTTTCATCGGACCGATACGATGCGGGACGATCCGTTCCGAAAGCTATTTCCAGCCGCCAGCGAAAATCGATCATCCCGACGTTGATGTAAGCGGCCATTTTGCCGGGGCGCCTCAAGGTCGGGCCCTCGTATCCGATATTGCGATGATCAGGCTTGAAGAAGCTGTTGTCGTCGTTCCTCGCGTCGGCATACACATCGATAACCCACAGTCGTGGTTTCAGGCTCCATTTTTTGATGATCGCCTTGCTGAAGCTGCCGGCATTGACGCCGGCAAAGGCCATGTTGAACATCTTGCGCCGATGCGCTTGGGCAAATGCATCGAAAACGCGCCAATTCAATCCGAAGATAACGCGTGACGTTCCGAGGAAGACAATCTCGGCCGCGCGCGCATGCTCGATCGATCGGCCGATGCCGTGGAAGAAAATGTCGGTATCAAGGATCTCCTGATCTTTGATTACATAATTGGCGAACCACTTTCCATCGCCGTCGAGTGGAATGGCGGCAAAGTGGTCTTGCCCGCGCGAATAGCAAAAAATGCCGACGACGAATGCGAGGGCGGCCAGCGAGCCGGCGAGCGCGCGCAGGATTTGCCAATGCGACGGCCGGCGTGGCGTCAAAAGGACCTTCGTTAAGATCGACCCAGCCACGCCGCTCATCCGTCCCGCGATGGAGTCACACTCCGTTGGAGTCGGCCACTACGATCGAGAGCCCGCTAAGCGTTGTGCGCCCAATTCAATTATTCGACAGAAAGCGCGGGCGTGCAGGACAGAAAGCCGCGAACCTAATTGGCGGACCGATAGGAATTTGTTCGCCGCAGTGAGGTTTGGTTTTTGAAGTTCCGTTGAAAATTTTTGGTATTCTCCAGCCAAGCAAAAAACTCCCGGGTGTATCGAGCGGAACTGATCCCATCCAAATGCCCACCGCCGTCTGTGGTGCTGTAGCCCGCCGGATCGGGGGCGAAGAACGGCACGCCAGCCGCGGCGGCCATCTCACGAACGCGCTGCTGGCAGGAGAAAATGCTCGGTACCTGCGTGAGCACGACATCGCCGCCGAGCTCGTTGACGAAGCTCCGTATGGCCGAGAGTTCGCGCGGATCGGCGGGACAGTTTGTCCTTCCTCCCTGCATCTTCGGCAGGCTCGTCATCAGGTATGCGGGCCATCGATCATTGTACCAATTGCCGGTTTCGCCGGATCGGTACGATGCCGGGCCGTCCATCCCGAGCGCCATTTTCAGGCGCCAGCGAAAATCGATCATCGCGACGTGGAGGTATCCCGCCGTCCTGCCGGGTCGCCGCATGCTCGGGCCTTCGTTGCCGCCAACGTATTGGTCGGGTTTGAAGAAGCTGTTTTCGTAGCCCGTCGTATCGGCGTACACGTCGACGACCCATAGCCGCGGCCTCAGGTCCCACTTGTGCATGAGCAGTTTGCTGAAATTCCCGGCCATCACGCCGGCGAATGCCATGTTGAACATCTTCAGGTGATGCTCTTGCGCAAACGCGTCGAAAACCCGCCAGTTCACACCGAAGACAACGCGCGACGTTCCCAGAAAGACGATCTCGGCTTCGCGCGCATGCTCGATCGACCGGCCGATGCCGTGGAAAAAAATGTCGGTGTCGAGGATCGGGTCATTGATCACATAGTTGGCGAACCACTTTCCATCGCCATCGAGCGGGATGGCGGCAAAGTGGTCTTGGCTAACCGAGTAGCAGAAGACGCCGACGCACATTGCCAACGCGGCCAATGAGGCACTGAGCGCGCGCAGGATTTGTCCAGGCGACGGCCGGTGCGACGTTAAAATCAGGTTCGTTACAATCGATCCCAGCACACCGACGAGGGTCGCAACGCGATTGTTCAACTGTCAAGGGTAAAAAAACTCGCATAGATTGCTTTCTCTTTGATCAGTCGCTCAGTGCGGGAGTCTCGCGCAACTATTTTGCCTGCGCACGTTTTCCCGGAGCCGCCATTCCGAACGTTAGCCGGATAGCAAAGCACAGCGGCACCGGATCGGCTTCGAGAGTTTTCCGACGCGATCGTTGATGCAGATCAAAGATCGAGCATCGTGATCGCGTCATGCTTTGGCATGGCAAAACAGCTTGCGGATGTCTGCACCATGATGGTTCGTCACGGCGAAGACTTTCCGACCGTGTGGACTACCTATCTCAAGGGTCACGCGCTGGTCGTCGGTCTGCCGGAATCGAAGCTTGATTGCCGACGACCGGTGCTCGAGATAAGGCTGATAACCGGCGAATTGCTTGTTTTCGACGGCGACGCTCGTCGCTTCCGCGTCAAGTGATTTTATCGCCGTTATTTGATAGCCGCTGACCGGTCGGCGAATGGATAGTCTGTGGCAAGCCGAGGCTGTGCTGCACCAAATAGAGTCTCGCCAATACTTCTCGCTGCGCAATGTGATTGCGACGCGTAGCTTGGAGCCGCCATCGACGGGCACCGATCATGGCTGGGCGGGCACGTCATTGAGCTAAGGCAAGGCGGGCTCGACGGCTCGCGATGGTTCCATCTGCGACAAGTAAATCCACAGTTAAAACTTGTAATTTTCTGTTTCTTACGGCGATCTCGGAATCGCTGAAGCTCAGATTTCCTATTGTTTTAGATATTTCTCGTAGTGGTGCGCCACAGGTCGAGCGGAGTGCATCAATGTTCAAGACGGTAAAGCGGTTTCTGAGGGACGAAGGCGGAGCGACGGCGATCGAATATGGTTTGATTGCTGCCGGCATTTCCGTTGTCATCATCGCAACCGTCAAAGGCATCGGCACCAAGCTGAATACGACATTCACATCGATCTCCACCCAGTTGAAATAGCGGCTTCCGCATTTTAACGGGAGATTTCGCGCCCGAGCTGCGTCGGCGACGAGCCTGCTAAGGACTTCCCCGGAAAGCTGAAATTGCGAGCGGAGCGCGATCTGCACGAGATGAAGCAGGCGCGCGTGAGGAAAATGCGGCCTCTCCGGTAAAACGGCCTGACCGTGCATGACTTAAGGGTGGCGGATGCAAGGACAAATGCTCGTCGCATCCGCGACTTCAGCGTGCCGCGTCGGGTAAAGGCGCGCAAACTGCGCTGCGGCGGTCGCGTCTCCGAACTCAATGTCTGGAAACGCGTGTTTGCCCGGTAAGCGCCGTCCTAATGATTTTCCAAGGCCGCCAAACCGGCGTCTCGTAAACGCTGCGGATCGCGCTCGCCTTGCTTGGCAGCAGCGACGATTGCCCGCGCTATAGCTTCTCGTGTGGCGGTCGGCTGTGCGGTGTGGCCGACGAGGGCGCATGCCATATCGAAAGCTCTTCCAAGGACTTGTGTCGCTTCCGGGTCGAATGCCCCGGTGACTGGAGCGAAGCGTGCAATGGACGTCATGAGCATCTCGGACAAAAGCGGGGAGAGGTTTTCAGGCCCAAATTTCGGCAGCCTGCAGGCTCGTTATAGCGGCGTCTGCCGCTCATCGTTTTACAATTTGACGTAGTCACTCGCCCCCGGGGTCGGTTCTGCGACCACACCGATGTTTCGAAGCGTACGCCGATTAATTCTCCTAATAGTAGTTTTAACGTAAATAAAATACCCATACGTGCATTTCCAATATCTTCCTTGTGGGTTCCTCCTAACTAGAAGTTGCAGGAAAAATTTGTTTCTCTTATTTTTATACCGTTAGGACTTCGATCACAGTGGAAACTGGGAAAACAGCGCATGAAATCGGCAATCGTCAAGCGCTCCGTCGTGCTCGCGGGGCACAAGACAAGCATCAGTCTCGAAGAAGCTTTTTGGACCGGGTTGAAGGACATTGCGCGACGGCGAAAGCAGAAACTGTCCGCCGTCATCGGCAGGATCGATGCCGAGCGCAATTTCAGCAACCTCTCGTCGGCGGTGAGGCTGTTTGTTCTAAATCACTATCGGGAAAGCCTAGAGCGCGAGCGCGCCGCGCAAGTCGGTTCAACCGCGCCGCTGAATCCAGCGCTCCGACAGTTGCCTTATCAACGCAACTGACCGTCGCGGAAATCTGCGGGCTGCAACGGAGCGACGGTGAGCATTTCTGGTAAGTGAGCGGCACCGCCGAGCCTCCGATCGTTTCGCGGGAAGAAACGGGCCAACTCGGGATGGTAGGGGAGGGGTAAAACAATGTCACTCGCGATCATCGGCGTCGGCATCGGGATGATGGCTTGCATGTCGGGATGGAACGCGGCGGCTCATCGAAAAGACGAGCGAACGGCCAGTCTGATGTCCATTTTGTTTTATGTGTGCACGGCTTCCCTTTTGGCGTCGCTGATCAAGGTCATATTCTTCGGGGGCTAGGTCTTCACATCGTCTGACAACGGCGGACGGCGCCTCGGCCGACGTCGATAACCAGGCGGCCGGGGAAGGGAGTTGCGCTTCGGCGAAAAACTCCCGACCTCAGCCTCGCGATCGCGCTGCACCAATCAGAGTTGCTTATCCCGGGGGCCGCCGCACCGAGGCGATTATTTGCGCCGAGACGGCTTTATGACTGTGGCACCGGCGTCGTCGTCAATACCTTGCGTCGATCGCCCGGGACGGTCAGCGTGTGGCCACCCACGAAGTGGAGAATGATCTGGCTTTTGTTGATCGGGTTTGGCCGCATGTGGGTGATCATGTCCAAGTTCACATCCGCCATCTCGCCATCGATCGTGGGAATTGAGACAAACTCCGCCATGGGTATCGTCCTATGTGTCCGGGGGGCACGTTCCACTTTGACCGTTTTCGGTGGGGGGTGGGAAAGAATCCGCGAAGTTGCTTTAGGAGCGCTTACCCCTCGTCGCGTGCCTTGGCTTCGACTGGTCCGTTGCGGGTTTTCCGGGCTGCCCCGGCAGGCCAGAACAAATCGACTTTGATGCGCAGCCGCGCGTGTCGCCGCACGCATGATCCTTCGCGCGGGACATATCGTTTCACGCAGATGCAACCCCGGCCATGCTTGCGGGGGGCTTTTCATTTTCCCAGCGTTCGGCGAAAGTCCCTTTCGGGCAGTTTCACACACGGCTGGAGGGCCATACTATGAAGCGTCTTATCGTCACCGCGCTCGTGGGCTTCACGATCGCCGCGTCACTCTCGAGTTCGGCGTCGGCATTTCAATGTCTGGCCATGAGTCAAAACGGGGTGAGCACGTGGGGCTACGGCATCTTCTTCAATCGCGCCGCGCATTTTGCCGTTCGGCATTGCCGCGTCGCCGGCGGGATCGGCTGTCACGTCGCCACCTGCCGGTGAGCAGGTCGGCTCGTCGTTAGGAAGGGCCTCGGTCAGAAGCATCTGGCCGGGGCCTTTCGTTGCCGGGCAAAGCGTCAAGCGACAGCGCATGGATCGGACGTGGACTTCGTAGAGGCGCCGCGTGCCCGATTGCCCCGACCGCGCCCTATGGCAAATTATCCCGAACGGCCAAAGCGGCGCTTATCGACGGGGCGAGCCTTGATAAAGCTCCGTGCATTTTGCCAGAAGCTCGGCTGAATCTCGTTTGCGATACAATTGGGATCGATCGTAGACGACCCTTGCCCAATTGGTTTCATCATCTTGCGCATTCAGGCGACGCGTAAAGAAGATGGTCAGTTCATGGTAGCTATTACTTCCCGCCGTCGTCCTATCGGCCCGCGCGTCCGCGATGGAAGCAGCAACCGCGCAATCGAGGTCTTGGCGGTTGAACAACTCCGCTTCGGCAGGCAAACTCAATGAAACGGCTGCGAAGACCGTCATCGAGGCTAGTCGCATAAACATTCGCTGTACCCACCAGCTTCTGCAGTGATTCTGCGAGACAGAAATTTAGCAAAATATCCGCGATGCCCCAAGAGCGGGTCAGCGCGCCTCGCCAGTCTCTCGATTCAGGTGTGGACCTTGCGAATCCGTTTCGAGTGAGCGCCCAAGTTGGCCTGACGCTTTTTGGATCCTTTTTCGAGCGCATCGAGACGCCGCTCAATGCTCCCGAGTGCCATCAGCAAGCTGTTGCGGGCCTCGCTGAGCGCCGCTTCCGTGCCGGCGTTGATGTCGATTTTTGACTTGGCTTGAATTTCGACGCACGCACGAACGAAATCGTCTAGTTCAAGCGACATCATCCGCCCTCCCTGACAAATAAACCCCGCGTGCAATCATCTCCCTGAATTCCGCGCGGAGCAAGGAGAATAGGCGCACGGGATGAAATCTAACTGTCACGCGCGTTCCGATCTCGCTCCAGCGCGTCGATTCGCTTTTCAACCGCAGCAAGCCGATCGCCGATTTCTTTCAAGTCATCAACGATCAAGCGAACGTGAACGGCTCGAGCCGCGGGACTGTCCTCTTCTGCAAGCTTCGTGACTTCGGCAATCAATCGCCTGATGGGCATCGGCGTACTCCCTGCGAAGTTCGGCCGATGATAGCAAATGCTCAGTATGCTGAAAATGGATTCGTGATGGATATCGGCGTTCGGATGGCTCGTCCTAATCGGGAGGCCGGATACCCCGTGCATTCCACTTTGCCATTGGGACGCCTGGGCAGGAGCGCGCCAGGGTTCGGAAAAATCGTTGGACAAGGAATCGGAAGTCTGTTGATCGCGTGTAACAGCCGAATGACAATCAGCTGTTGTCCACCGTGCGCTCACGCGAGTTCGCGTCGTCGGCTGGCGCACTTGTTGGACTCTGATATCACGAAAGCAATAGCCCCGCCGCGGCAACTCATGCATAGTCTAGCGACTGAGCAGGTTTGGATTTTGAATGCGATGATCAAGACCATTATTTTTGCTTTTGCTCTTACTTTGCTGATCACTCCAGCTTCTGCTCAGTATACCTGCGATCAAGTTCGAGCGTTTGTGGCTGAAAATGGCTTGGCACAAGCGCGCGCCAAGGCCCGAGCAGCCGGCATGACACCCGCACAGGAACGCGAGGCGGCGAAGTGCCTGCGTCGTACCGGCACTGTTCGACGGGCAAGGCACCGCTGACGGGGCGCCGCTTAACAACCTGACGCTCTGTTGCTTCCACGCTTTTCGTCATCAAGAACGAATGCCACGTTGCGGCCGCCGCCAGATGACGGCGGATATGTGCGCGGCCAATAAGACGTAAAGACCAGAAGCTCACCCATCGGTGAATGAACTCGTTGGCGTCCGCGACAGAAGCGTAGAGGCCGCGGCCGATCGCCGCCATAACGATCGGAAATGACTGGTCGCTCCGCGCTGATGATCAATCCGAACGACCGCAGCAGGCTCGGATTATCCGCCCCCGCATGAGACCGTAATATATCTGGCGATCATCACGGCTCGCGGGCGGCATAGAACCGCAGGGGCCGCGGCCTATTTGGACGCTCACTGCGAGGCTGGCGGCGTCCGCCTGCGAGAGTTCAGCACCCAGCAGCTTTTAGGGTTCCCGAGTAAGGTTACGATGATTGACCTTGTCTTGTCGTGTCCGATCAAGTGATTTTGCCTAGCTAATCCAATAAAACCGTGTAAAACAAAATACAAAGAGTGCTTGAAAATTTAACGCGAAAGGTTTGGATTATGCGTCTCGGGATCAGCGCATTTGCAGTGGCTGCTACTCTGACAATTATTTCGACCGTGTCATCGCCTGCTAGCGCAGCAGACCCGCCGACGACGAACACTATTCCCAAGGACGCGGCAACTCACAACGTGCCCGACCTCATAACGCCGGCTGCCGAAGACAAAATACCGTATCGGCCCTGCATCAATGCCAGAGGTTGGGTGAATGGGCGATTGGTTTGCAGTGACCACTTCTGAACGAGGTTGCGCCTCGCAACACATCAGTCGTTCGTAATAGAAGTGCCGCAAACAGCCGATCTCGCAAGCCAAGCGGTCGGCCTGACGAAGGTCGCCCTAGTATACACTCAAGAGTCCCTGCCTTTAGCCGGCCATTGTTTGTTGGGACGTGATCCGCATGATTTTTCTCCGATCTCGCTCTCTTTTGCTGATGGTGCCGCTGACTTCAGCCTGCGGTTCAGCATCGGAGCCGGTGGAGCGTTCTGCAAACTTCCAGTAGCGCGCCCACTGCAGCATGTCGTCCGCCGCGAGGCGACGAAGGTATTCGGCGGCTAAGCTTTCCCACTTTTCATCGTCGGTGATCATGTCGAGCGCCCTCTCCAGGGACGCACCATGCCATCCTGATCAAGAAATCTTTGTTAACAAGCCAATCTCGCAATTTGTGAGGATGATGCGCCATGCCGACGGTGGCGCCTTACCTGCGACCCGCCCGTCGGGGTGTGGTTTTGGCATGACCCCACCAATGATTCGGACGACGAGCGCGATGAGGCCGGACAAGCGCCCTCACTCTCACTGCACCGAACTGCGGACACGGCTGATCATAACGACCGACAAGCCGCAGAGGCGGCTCAGAAGATTGGCGAGCAGGTCCGTTTGATTGACTCAAGCCGCAAGCGCAGCGGTATGCGTCGTAGCGAACGCAACATCCGGCGCATCCTGGTTACAAGGCCGCCTTCATCTGAAAAAGCCGGAAGTGATATTTGATGACCAAAAAGGCTGCGAAGAGAGGTGCGCGGACAAAGGCCGAACGTAAAGCCGCTTAAGTCGCATGCCAAAAAGAAAACGCATCTTGGAAGCATTGGCCGGACATTGAAGCCCAGCGAAGGCGGCGACGCCGCAAAAGGCTTTTAGCTTGGGGCTATCAGTCGACGCCCGTTGGCAACGCGAAATTTCGTATGCAATCGGCAGTGGGGCTGGGCACCTTGCCGTGCGCTGGCTATGCGATCGACTTGGCTCCGGTCACTCCCGCCATTTGCGTTTAATTTTATTAAGATTGCTCCTGCGATTGGATCAATTCGACTACGAGTCTCAGATATTTGTCCCAACAGCAATTCAGTTCAGAATAGCATCGGAGACACTTCATGCGCTTGCTTCTCGCCACCGCAATCTGTCTGTCGGCTCCAACCGTCTGCGCGTTTGCTCAAGACGACCAGAAGGCAACGCCGGCACCCGCGACCGTAACCCTCCAGAGTACGGAGCGACAGCATCCGGATTGGTTCATAGAAAAGGGCACATATAAGCCGTGTCCTTGGAATATGTGTCCCGCGCCTCGATAATTGTTGACCCGCGAGGCGTCCGGATCGACTTGCGCGATCGATCCTCGCTGAGGACTCACCTGAATATCCGGGGTGAGTCGACGTGGCGTCACCCCACACACCTTTGGGCCCCGGTCAGTGCCAATGCTGGCCGGGGTTTTGTTTGGCGGTCGTGAGCGAGAGAGCGGCGCCTTTCTGTCAGAGAAACGCTGGCTCGGCCAATCTGAAAAGTTCGAAGCCAAGAAATCCGATCCAGGCCAACGTCAGAATAAGTCCAAGTGCAAGGACTGCCTTTGGCCAAAAGCGCTGTAAGGGAGCCGATCGCATCAGTCTCTCGTACAAAAGTGTGAAGGCCGAGTGAGAGGATCGAACTTCCAGTCCGCGACAAAAGAAGCCGCGGCTCTCCCACTAAGCGACCCGGGCGAGCATGCAGCCATAGCAGTCTGGACGACAGCGCGCGATGGGGGAGATTGCCTAGGTGTTTCCGCCCCTATGCCTATCAGCCGCCACATGCGAAGCTCGGCTCTCACTCTGAGAAGAGGGCGCTGCCGTTAGTCATTCCTGCAGAAGCCGCGCGAGCCAGGCCGGTGTTCGTCTCGCTACGTCAGAGCATCTCGCCGCCGGGCGCATAGCGCAAATTGCAGCCCAAGAGTGTAATCAGCCCTCTGCTATTCTCGAGATCGCGGAACAGACAGTGGCGCCGTGGACGAGTTCGCGCTCTGCGAAGCATCACCATTGAAAGTCTTGGGCCAGCGGTTCCGGCCTGTGTCCATGCCGGCCAGGAATCAAAGTTTGCTGCGGCCGTCAAATACCACCAGTCCAGCGCTTCGATGGTTTAGGCTGTTGAGCGCCGACCGCGGTTAAGGTTGCTTCTTTGAGTTGACCGGGGGTTGCAAACAATGGCCAAGATCGCCTTTCCTCATCCTCTTGATCCAGACTGGAAATGGAAGGAATTCGCCGAGCGCGAGGCCTCATTAAGGGCGCCCGATGCATGCGGCGACGCCAGGCATCGGACGTTGGGCGACATTGTCCGTTTGCCGCTCGCTTTTGTCGGCTGCGAAGTCCGCCGCATCGGAGCCGGTGAATTCTTTCTGAAAGTCGGCCCGGTGCGCATGCGGTTGCTGCGGGTAAAGTAGGCCCGGTCAGTGCCAGGCTGGCCGGAGTCCTTCGTTGGCCGGGAGCGTTTGTCTCGCAAGATCTCCATTGCGGCTTGTCCTGGCGAATGCCGCCGGGCCTTAATCGTGCAAACACGTTCCGCAACGCGCTCCAATGTTTTCAACCTGAAAAAATAATTCAGCGTTCGTCGTTAGCTCAACTGAGCAACAACGGCATTCAGATCGCTGCGGGAGCGCGCGGTGAAGGCTGTACCAATTGTGTTGCGCACAAATCGCGACTTTTTCGACGGTGTCATGCAGACGGCCCTGGAATACAGGGCGGGTCGTGAGATATTGGCGGGGGTTGTGCACAACAGAGACTGCCGTGCCGCCGTAGGGTTTGGGTTGGGTCTGGTACGCCGTTGCGCGGTGGCAATTTCAGGCCCGGAAGGTTTGGATTTTGTGAGGCAATTCTGAAATGCCATCGTCAGTCGATCAATCAGCCCGCTGTATATCGATTATGCACGCGTAGTGTGTGTGTGGGACGATTCTCCTTAGCTTCAGCGGTGATCTTTGGGTTATCGATCAGTTCTTACGCGAAATCGCTGTCGTAATTTCTATGAGCAATACAT
>CAVTTZ010000005.1:0-117500 GCA_963737755.1 uncultured Alphaproteobacteria bacterium
CGCGCTGATCCACATCAAGAACGACATCGATTCGACGCTGACCTTCCGCCGCTCCTGCCGCGAGGGCATCTGCGGCT
This sequence comes from uncultured Alphaproteobacteria bacterium, assembly GCA_963737755.1. GTDB lineage: Bacteria > Pseudomonadota > Alphaproteobacteria > Rhizobiales > Xanthobacteraceae > BOG-931. Next base: position 78 of record CAVTTZ010000005.1, read on the forward strand.
CCTGCGCCATGAACATCGACGGCACCAACACGCTGGCCTGCACCAAGCCGATCGACGAGGTGAAGGGCGACGTCAAGATCTATCCGCTGCCGCACATGCCGGTGGTCAAGGATCTGGTGCCGGACCTGACGCCATTTCTATGCCCAGTACGCCTCGATCGAGCCCTGGCTGCAGACCGAGACGCCCGCGCCCGACGCGCGAGCGGCTGCAGCGCCGCGGACCGCGCGAAGCTCGACGGGCTGTACGAATGCATCCTGTGCGTCTGCTGCACCACCAGCCTGCCCGAGCTATTGGTGGAACGGCGAGCGCTATCTCGGCCCGGCCGTCCTGCTCCAGGCCTATCGCTGGCTCGTCGACAGCCGCGACGAGGCCACCGGCGAGCGGCTGGACGAGCTGGAGGACCCGTTCCGGCTCTATCGCTGCCACACCATCATGAACTGCGCCAAGGCCTGCCCCAAGGGCCTCAACCCCGCCAAGGCGATCGCCGAGATCAAGAAGATGATGGTCGAGCCGGCAGATGTCAACCGGCGTCGCACTCTTTTCTAGGTTTCGAGGCCGGCGGTCGGCGGCCTTTGGCCTACCTGCGGACGCATGCTCAGCAAAGAAAGGGCCCGCTTCGCCGTCGCTTAGACTGAACGACCCAAAACCTTCTGGAAATTATTTGTCCGACGCCTCGAACCGGATCACGCTGACCACAAACGGCCGTCGCAGGGAAGGCTTTTACGTTCCTTCTCGGTCCGAGGACATGGATCTGAAATAATGTTTGGCGTGCTGGTAATAGTTCTCTGCCGCGACCGTGTTGCCGATTTGAGCTTCAGCGCGGGCGAGCGCCAGGTACCGCTCGTAGTTTCTTCGCGCGTTTTGAGAGCCTATCGGCTCGGGACGGGCGGCACTCGATGTCCACCGCTTCGAGCGGGGGCAGCAAATGACGCTACCGGTCTAGGTTGGCGCGCACTTACGATTGGCTTTGGCCATTGCATGGCTTACTCCTTGGTAGTTGCGGCTAAAAAGCTCCGTGCGACACAGGAACGATAAAACCCGGAGATGATGGCGTGCATTCTCTGACGCGCGGGAGCCGACGCACTGTTGTTGAAGCGCCTGTGTGGCCTGCTGTGCGTTGCGTTCATGGGAAAGAATTCAGACGCGGCCCTCGCTGGCGGACGACCCGACCAACGACGAATTCTTGGAAGTGGCAGCGGCGATAAGGGCCCCGGAGAAAATAAAACGGGGGCTCTTGACGCTGATTAGTTTCAGTAGTCGTGGCGATACCTTACCGACTACACGCGATATAGATGAACAAATCGTTGCGATATGAGGATAGCGGGAGAGATTGTCAACTCTCGGAGCGCCGCAGCCGATCTAACACAGAGGTCGCGATCGACCAGGTCCGCCACACGGCGGTGTCGACACAAAAGCCGGGTGACTTCCTATTGCTCTTTATCTCCGGCACGCCCAGTTGGGAGTAATAAAACAGGCAGACGTACCGACTTTGTTATGAAGAGCTGCCCAAAAAACGGCGACGCACCGAAATTGTTGAGTTTCTTCCAATTGGCAAGGCTTTGGTGGCCTATCGGCAGGCACATTTTCGCAAATATCGACGCTTGGTCCGTACGTCGGGTGCCATCGGCATCCTGACTATCCTATCCGCGCGCCAGTGGCCGGCGCCTTGGCCTCGGACCCGTCCACCGCTCGATCGAAGAGGAACGCCGCGTGCAGGTTCTCGTCCGTGACAACAATGTCGACCAAGCCCTCAAGGTGCTGAAGAAGAAGATGCAGCGTGAGGGCGTTTTCCGCGAGATGAAGCTTCGCGGCCATTACGAAAAGCCCTCCGAGAGGAGAGTCCGGGAGAAGGCGGAAGCCATCCGCCGCGCCCGCAAGCTCGCGCGCAAAAAGATGCAGCGCGAGGGCCTGCTGCCGATGAAGCCTCGGGTGATCCCGGGAGCCCCCGGAAGAGGCGGCCCCCCGCGCGCCCCCCGCTTCTGATCGCGGAACAACCGTAACCGGCGCCCGATAAGCTCGCCTGAAAAACCTTCTTCAACGGCACCGTCGGCTTATGGCCGGGATTCATGGCAAGCAAGATCAAGATGCCGCAGAAGGAAGAGGTGCTGGAGAAGGAGGGTCCCGAGACCCAGTCCGACCGCACTGCTCGATCTTTCCGCCGCCGCCGTCAAGGAGCTGATCCGCAGCGCCAAGAAGCGTGGCTATGTCACCCACGACCAGATCGACGCGTTACTGTCTGTCGGAGGAGGTCAAGTCCGAGCAGATCGAGGACATCCTGGCGAATTTCAGCGAGATGGGCGTCAACGTGGTCGAGACCGAGGAGGCCGAGCTCGAGGAAGAGGTGACGACCGCGAGGAGCCGAGAAGGAAGCCGAGGGCGGGAACGAGCTAATCGAAGTACGCAGCAACGTCCGTTCCGGCCAAGTCCGGGGCCAAGAATCCGGTCGAGCGCACCGACGACCCCGTGCGCATGTATCTCCGCGAAATGGGCACGATGGAACTCCTTTCGCGCGAGGGCGAGATCGCCATCGCCAAGCGCATCGAGGCCGGCCGCGAGGCCATGATCGCGGGGCTCTGCGAAAGCCCGCTCACCTTCCAGGCCATCATCATCTGGCGGGACGAGCTCAACGAGGGCAAGGTCTTCCTTCGCGACATCATCGACCTCGATGCGACCTATGCCGGTCCTGACGTCAAGGTCATGCCGGCGCCAGCGATGGCTCCCGACGGCCGGTTGATCGTGGGCGTCGCCACTCCCGGGCCAACCCGGGCTGCCGCCCAGATGCCGGCGCCGGCCATCGCACCCGCCACCCCGTTCAAGCCGGCCGACGAACGCGCTGACGGGGAGGAGACGGCAACCGACGGGACCATCGGCGAGAGCAACCTCGATGACGACGACGACATGGAGAATTGGCTCTCAGTCGCTGCAATCGAGGCGGAGCTCAAGCCCAAGGTGATCAAGTCCTTCGACACCATCGCCGACACCTACAAGCGGCTGCGGCGGCTGCAGGACCAGGACATCCAATTCCAGCTCAAAAGGCTGTCCCTCTCTCCCGCGCAGGAACGCAAGTACAAGAAACTGAAGAACGAGATAATCGGCGAGGTCGAAATCGCTGCGGCTGAACCAGGCGCGCATCGACACGCTGGTCGAGCAACTCTATGACATCAACAAGCGCCTCGTCGGCTACGAGGGCCGCCTGATGCGGCTCGCCGAGAGCCACGGGTCGTGCGCGAGGATTTCCTCAAGAACTACCTGGGCTCCGAGCTCGACCCGCTCTGGCTCAACCGCGTGTCGAAGCTCTCGGCCAAGGGCTGGAAAAGCTTCGTTGCCAAGGACAAGGACCGCATCAAGAGCATCGCCAGCGACATCCACGCGCTCGCGGGCGAGACGGGGCTCGACATCGGCGAGTTCCGCAAGATCGTCCAGATGGTGCAAAAGGGCGAGCGCGAGGCGCGCCAGGCCAAGAAGGAGATGGTGGAGGCGAACCTGCGCCTCGTCGTCTCGATCGCGAAGAAATACACCAACCGCGGCCTGCAGTTCCTCGACCTCATCCAGGAAGGCAACATCGGCCTGATGAAGGCGGTCGACAAGTTCGACTACCGGCGCGGCTACAAGTTCTCGACCTACGCCACCTGGTGGATCCGGCAGGCGGTCAGCCGCTCGCTCGTCCGATCAGTCGCGCACCATCCGCGTGCCTGTTCACATGACCGAGGTCGATCAACAAGATCGTACGCACAAGCCGGCAGACTGCTCAGCGAGCTCGGCCGCGAGCCGACGCCGGAGGAGCTCGCCGAGAAGCTCCATATGCCGCTCGAAAAGGTACGCAAGACCTTGAAGATTGCCAAAGAACCGCTCTCGCTCGAAACGCCGATCGGCGAGGAAGGGGACTCCCACCTCGGCGACTTGATCGAAGACACGAACGCTGTTCTACCGATCGACGCCGCGATCCAGTCGAATCTGCGCGACACTACGACGCGCGTGCTGGCTTCATTGACGCCACGCGAGGAGCGCATCGTACGCATGCGCTTTGGCCTCGGCATGAACAGCGACCACACCTTGGAGGAGGTCGGCAAACAGTTCTCGGTGACGCGCGAGCGAATTCGGCAGATCGAGGCCAAGGCACTGCGGAAGCTCAAGCACCCCAGCCGATCAAGAGGTGCTCTAGAAGCTTCCTCGATAGTTGATGTGTGCCGAGAAGCCAAACGCGGTCACCCCGTTTTTCGGACAGAGTGGACCTTTGCATATCGGCGCATGGCGAAAGCATAGTGATCTTCAAATGTCCCTATTGCCGGCGACGATGGCTCCCCTGTCATTCCGGCAGTGGAGCCATGCCAAGTGCCATGTGCGTTTGCCTGCCCGATTGGCTTGCTGGGAAGCAAACTGAACGCGCGGCTCTTCCACCGGGAGGCCCGCGGGGTCGGAGTTACCAACTGTATTTTCAGACTACCGGCGCCGAGCTGATAGACGTTCAAAGTCTTTGGGTCCAAGTCGGGTCTAAAAATTGATACTCCGAGTTTCACGTGATGAGTGAGGCAATGAAAAAGGAGCTTCAAGAAGGATTTGAGAAGGCGCTCGCCAGCTTCGAAAAGCGGCAGGAGGCCGAACATCAGCAATTCCGCGAGCGTGAAAAGTTTGAAATCGAGTCAGCTGGAATAAGAACAGTCGTTGTGGTTCCAGCACTCGAGGAGATCAAAGCGCTATTGAGCAAGGCGGGGTGGCAGTGCGAGGTTCGTGCAGATAAGGATCAAGGCTGCCACTTCACGATTTACCGGGGAAACGTGAAGGGCGAAAGGCCTTACATGACATTCCAGCCGGAAAAATCAAAGGATGCGTTAGTGATCTATGTAGCGACCAGAGGGTCTGGCTCACAGCTGGGCAACTTTACCGTAGACCAAATTACCCAAGATTTTGTGCAAACTGAAGCGTTAAAGTTCTTTGAGCGGCTGACATTGGAACTCAGCACGCCGTCAACTCACGACCCGAAGCCACCAATAAGCCGGACTGATGATCCTCCTCAGCGCCTTTCGGGCCAGATGGCACCTTGGTCGCAGCTGCGTCACTCGTCAGCTCCTTTCCCTTCCGCATGCCGCGCTTCGGATCCGAGAGAGAGCGATGGAAACCGCCGGGGCTTTGCCTCAAGAAGGCAGGTCGCATCTGCCAGCGCTTGTTCGGGGCATTGTGGATGCCGAGCAGGTTGACCACTTACACCATGACGCTTCGTTTTCCGAACCAAAGCCGCTTTGTATGATGCAACGCGGCGTGCCGTTCACTTTGGGTCACGATGGAGGCATCGTTCTTGCCTCGGGGTATCGCTTCAATTCTCCGGGCTGTGCCTAATGGCTGCAATGAACTCCCCACAACCCAGAGCGACCGGTATCAACGCTATAATTAGGTTGATATTGCGACGGATAGTTCCCCATGACGCCGTGTCTGAACGAATAGCGTCCTGGGTCAAGATGGAATTCAAACTGAGACGCTACGAAAACGTAATCGCGTTACAGGCGTCTGATTTATGCGCCTGCATTCGGCCTTCGATAGGTACCGAAAATTTTCCCAGAAGAAGTGAATTACACCAAAATTGCTGTTCGCGTGACGGTGATGAACGAAGTGCAGTTCTTGCTGGCGTCTGAACCACGCAAACCTTTGAAGCCGCGACCCTTCTACGTGATATTCCTTGTCGAAAAAAACATGCGCGTAAAACGACGCCGCGCTTGCGATTACCATCACCACAAAAAGATTTAGCGGCAATAAGAAATAAGCGGCACCCCCCGACTAGAAATACAGGAATAAGGAAGTAGGGCGTAATGTTGCCTTCGTCACCGAGGTACGTCCGAGAGACAAGATGATCGTCGGCATAATGGGCGTGATGGAAGTTGATGTGGTTGCGAAACAACTTACCGCCAATCGGATGGTGCGCGACCTTATAATGTAAGAACGTCTGCCCAAATGACATAACCAAATGCGTGGCGACAGCAGTCATGAGAAATAGCGAAAGCTGTCAGAATGAGCGGCGATACCGTCTGGAGCATGAGTGCTTCCTCTGGCTTAATAAACCAATTTAGCACCGTAGCGCCGTTCCCGTCCGATCCAGGATCCATATTCTTGCCACTAGGCTGGCGAGCCGTGCGTCAAACCAGCCTTCCTTGACGGAAGGTGCATAACTGTCGCGCGCCGCATCCCACCGCGAAAATACCGAGGAAAACGGTCGAAAAAACGGCGATATTACGATTTGGCAGAGGGCATTTGCTCGAGCTGGCTTGGCGCCTTCGGCTCATGTTCCAGCGCGGCAAGAAATCGGTCAGCCCAGTGTTGGATGTCGTTATGTGAGAGCACCCGGAACAGTGCGTCGTGCCGCTCGCGCCGCTCCGCCAGCGGCATCGAGAGCGCCTGTCCGATAGCCGCCGCGACGCTGTCGGGATCATAAGGATTGACCAGCAGCGCCGCTTTGCATTCCTGGGCCGCCCCAGCGAAACGCGACAGGATAAGCACACCCGGGATCGTCGGGATTCTGCGAAGCGACATATTCCTTGGCGACGAGGTTCATCCCGTCACGCAGCGGGGTAACGAGCCCAACACGTGCGGCTCGATAAAGCCCGGCAAGTGTCGAGTGACTGTAGGCGCGGTTGACGTAACGGATCGGCGTCCAGTCCGCCTCCCCGTAGGCGCCGTTGATGCGTCCCGCGGCCGATCCAATCTCCTGCTCCATATCGGCATATTCCGGGATCTCGGTGCGGCTCTTGGGTGCGATCTGCAGATAAGTCACTTTGCCTCGCCAGTCAGGCTGCGTTTGGAGGAACAGCTCGAATGCCGAAAGGCGATGAGCGATCCCTTTCGAATAGTCCAAGCGATCGACCCCAATGATGAGCGCCCGGCCATTGAGGCTGCCGATCACGCGCTTAACGAACGGCAATCGTACTGAACGCTGGGCAAGATCGGCGAAAGCTGCGGTTTCGATGCCAACAGGGAATACGCCGATCCGAATTGTCCGATCGGCGAGGACGAAATTGAAGTCGTGGCTGTGCAGGCCGCATTCGCGCGTCAGATAGCGGCTGAAATTGAAGGCATCATCGCCGGTCTGGAAGCCGACGAGATCGTATTCGCAAAGCGATGGAATAAGACGCTCGTGGTTAGGTAACGCAGTAAGTATTTCCGGCGGCGGGCACGGGATGTGAAGGAAAAAGCCGATGCGGTTCTTGTGCCCGCGCTCGCGCAACGCCTTGGCGAGCGGAATCAGATGATAATCATGCACCCAGATCAGGTCATCCGGCTCCGAGCACTTCGTGCAACTCGCGCGCAAAGTGATCATTGACGCGCAGATAACCACTCAGATCCCGGCGCGAGAACTCGGCAAGATCGATGCGATAATGCAGGATCGGCCATAGCACGCGATTGGTGAAGCCGTTGTAGTATTCGTGGTGGTCCTCTTTGGAGAGATCGAGCGTGATGTAGGTAATTCCGTCGTGCACGACCCGCTGCGTAGCGATCTTGGTGCGCGTGGCGATTTTTCCGCTCCAGCCGAACCAAATGCCGGATTTTTGTTTGAGCGCGGCCTTGACGGCGACTTCAAGCCCGCCGGCGCGCGCCTTTGCATTTTTGTCCGGGATGGCGACTCTGTTGGAGACGATGACAAGTTGCGCCAATAGCGGGGCTCTCCGCGATGCTGACCGGCTTCGTTAAGTGGTCCGGCCGCAATATTAGTTTAGAGTTGGCGCTGACGCCAGCACTGCCAGTGGAGCAGATCAAGTGTGAAGCCGCAACGATTTCACCACGGTACTGGGTCGCCCGCCAGAACCGCGGGTACGAATAGAACCAAGAAATAGGACTTTTGGATCAGAGGGCAGAGGCAGGTCCTCTCGCATTTTCTGCCGGCGGTGGAATTGTTGTGGGTCCCTGTGGGAAAAAAAGCGATCCAGGCCATCATCGATAATTATGCTACCCACAAACATAAAGGTGTACCAACGGCTGGCGCAGCATCCCCACTGGATGTTCCATTTTACCCCACCTCAGCATCCCGGCCAAACGCGGTCGAAGACTTCTTCGCCAAGCTCACGCGCCAGCGCCTCAAGCGCGGCGTGTTTCGATCTGTTATTGATCTGCAGGTCGCCATCAACCGAGTTGTTCCGAGACAAACCTCAATCCCAAACCTTTCGTCTGAACCGCAGACCCAAAACGCGTGTTCGCCGCTGTCAAATGCGGAAAGCAAACGTTAGAGTTCGTCTACTGGCACCAAAGAAACCGCTTCTTCGTCGGCATTAATATCTCACCCCGCCATTGTGCTTTACGCCCCCGCCCCCCAAATGTTTAGTTACTGGCAAGCAGCGGCTTGTCCGAGAGCTGCCTGAAAATCGGCGACGTACCGAAGTCCCCGGTCCCCCAATATTGGCAGCCCTGGTGCCGTCGGTCGGCACAATGATGCTTCAAAAGAATTTGCTTTGCGACGCATGTGCGCATGAACGTCCGGGCATCCGAGCATCGCTTCACGGATCCCTGTCGTCTCATTGAAGGGCAAGGAAATTCAGCGCCATATGACCGTGCCGTATTACATCAGTGAAAACCGATCCGACATGCGCGGTATCAAATACGGATGGTACGCGATTGAGGATGACGGCAACCTTTCTTCTGGACCTTTTCCAGTTTCGAGGAATGCCTCACAGGAAATCAGTCAGTCAGCGGACGGGACGACGGCGACTAAGTTTCAACAAAGGCCGCACTGAACAGTTCTTTAAATCGGTCTACCGGCACCCGGCGTTGAGGGCGGCGCAGGAATATACTCAAATCCGCCTCTCTAAAGGATCAGCGTCATGACGCAAACCACTAGTGCCGCCAATAAAGCCCAAAGCCCCAAAGCACACCACCTTCTTCCTTGCCATGCCGGACTACGGCATGCCGAAGCGATGCCAAAATTCGGCCTGCCGAACACGGAAATGCCAGCGGCATTTGGTAATAAGCCGATAAGCAAGCTGGGACGCTTACGCGAAAGCCAAGGTAGCCAGTGAGGAAGCGATCGACTTGCTCGAAAATACTTACGAGACCGCTGCCAAGCGAACGATAGGCTATAATCACAGGCTTATCGAAATTGTCCGGACCAACACTTGCGCCGCCTTTGACTTCGCGCATGCGCTGTTGGCTGTGAAGTCTCCATCCGAGTTTATCGAGCTATCGACCGCACAAATACGCAAACAATTCGAGATCGCTTCCGCACAGAACAAGGAGCTGTGCGTGCTCGCTCAGGAGATCGCGACCGACGCCGGTGGAGCAATCAAGACAGGCTCGTCCGAAGCATTTAATAAGGCCAGCTGACTGCGTACAAGAGGTTTTGCAGTTTCAGACCCACAACAAACAGCTTTGAGACACGATCGGCTTCAAATTCATCAGTTTGCAAAACCGCAGGAGGATACCAATGAAATTCCGTCCACTTCACGACGCGTCGTCATCACGCATCGAAGCCGAGGAAAAACCACCGGCGGTATCATCATTCCCGACACGGCCAAAGGAACCCGCAGCAGGGCAGGGTGTCGCCATTGGCCCCGGGGGACGTGACGAAAACGGCAAGCTCATTCCGATCTCGATGTCAAGGTCGGCGACCGCGTGTTGTTCGGCAAATGGCTGGGGGCACCGAGGTCAAAATCGATGGCGTCGAGTACCTATCATGAAAGAGAGCGACGTCATGGGGGTGCTGGCCGAGGCCGAAGCAAAGAAAAAGGCGGCCTGATCACGTGAATTCTTTCCTGAGACGCCGTAACCGCCACATCGAAGGTCGAGAAGCATGTAGATCCGGACTACCTTGATGCGTGGGGCGCCAGAACGATTTTTCTGCTGCGGGATGGCGAGGTCGAACAGAAAGGGAATACGAAATGTCTGCGAAAGAAGTAAGATTTTCAGTCGATGCGCGCGACAGAATGCTGCACGGCATCGATACGCTGGCCCACGCGGTCCGGGTAACCCTCGGCCCCAAGGGCCGCAACGTAGTGCTAGACAAATCATTATGGCGCTCCGCGCATCACCAAGGACGGCGTCACCGTCGCAAAGGAGATCGAGCTCGAAGACAAGTTCGAGAAATGGGCGCGCAGATGGTGCGCGAGGTCGCCTCGAAGACCTCAGACCAGGCCGGCGACGGCACCACTACGGCGACCGTGCTCGCCCAGGCGATCGTCAGGGAAGGCGCCAAGGCCGTTGCTGCCGGCATGAACCCGATGGATCTCAAGCGCGGCGTCGACCTCGCGGTCGAAGCCGTGGTCGCGGACCTCAAAAGAACTCCAAGAAGGTCACTTCGAACGAGGAGATTGCCCAGGTCGGCACCATCTCCGCCAACGGCGATGCCGAGATCGGCCGATTTCTTGCCGATGCGATGAAAAAGGTCGGCAACGAGGGCGTGATCACGGTCGAGGAAGCCAAGTCGCTCGAAACCGAGCTGGAAGTGGTCGAGGGCATGCAGTTCGACCGCGGCTACATCTCCCCCTACTTCATCACCAATGCCGAGAAGATGCGGGTCGAGATGGAGGACCCCTACATCCTCATCTACGAAAAGAAGCTCTCGGGCCTGCAGGAGCTGCTGCCGCTCCTCGAGGCGGTGGTGCAGGCCGGCAAGCCGCTGCTGATCATCGCCGAGGACGTCGAGGGCGAGGCGCTCGCGACGCTCGTGGTCAACAAGCTGCGCGGCGGCCTCAAGGTGGCGGCCGTCAAGGCGCCCGGCTTCGGCGATCGCCGCAAGGCGATGCTCGAGGACATCGCAATCCTTACTGCCGGCACCATGGTCTCCGCCGATCTCGGCATAAAGCTCGAGAACGTGACCATCAAGATGCTCGGCCGGGCTAAGAAGGTGATGATCGAGAAGGAGAACACCACAATCGTCACGGCGCCGGCAAGAAGAACGAAATCCAGGCACGCATTGCTCAGATCAAGGCGCAGATCGAGGAGACCACCTCTGATTACGACCGTGAGAAGCTCCAAGAGCGGCTCGCAAAACTCGCGGGCGGCGTCGCGGTAATCCGTGTCGGCGGCGCGACGAGATCGAGGTGAAGGAGCGCAAGGATCGCGTGGATGACGCCATGCACGCGACCCGTGCTGCCGTCGAGGAAGGCATCCTGCCTGGCGGTGGCGTCGCGCTGTTGCGCGCCGACGGAGGCGCTCAAGCGCGTGCGTACTTCGAATGAGGACCAGAAGCACGGCATGGACATCGTCAGCAAAGCGCTCTCTTGGCCGGCGCGCCAGATCGCCCTTAATGCTGGCGAGGATGGCTCGGTCGTGGTCGGCAAGATCCTCGAGAAGGATACCTACGGCTTCGGCTTCGACGCACAGTCGGGCGAGTACGTCAACATGGTGTCCAAGGGCATCATCGACCCGACCAAGGTGGTGCGCGCAGCATTGCAGGGCGCCGCATCTGTCGCCGGCCTGCTGATCACCACCGAGGCCATGGTTGCCGAGCTGCCGAAGAAGGAGAGCCCAGCAATGCCGGGCGGCGGCGGATGGCGGTATGGGTGGAATGGGGGGAATGGACTATTGATCGCGCCATTCATCCTTGAAGATAAAGAAAGGCCCGGGAACTCTCGGGCCTTTTGAAAATCTGTCGTACAAGCCCTCCGCTTCCACCTGCTCGGAAGTCGCTGTCGTAGTGCGCGCTCACTGTATCATTTCACGAGCCACATGCGAATATCGCAAGCAGGGCGGCGATGGCGTTCCTCCCTGAAAGCGCGACAGCTGCTATCGATCAAGAAAGCCCTAGCCTCGTCGCCCGGGCTTTCCATCAGGGCCCGCTAACACCTGGAAGGATCGGACTAGGTTGGATCGGTTACTACCAGCCTGAGGAAAACGCCATGCCATTTAGGAACCGCTCCAAAGCCGGCCGGAGACTTGCTGTTGCGCTTGCCCGATATAAGGAGGAGGGGCCGGCGATCCTCGCGCTGCCGCGCGGTGGAGTTGCGGTCGCAGCGGAGGTCGCTGCAGCGCTCGATGCGCCGCTCGACTTGATCCTCGTGCGCAAGGTCGGCGTGCCTTTCCAACCGGAAGTAGCGATGGGCGCGGTTGTTGACGGCGGCGCCTCGATCATCGTGCGCAACGAGGATGTCATCGAGCACGTCGGAATTGACGAAGACGGATTCAAAGCCGTTTGCGACGCCGATTCGCCGAAATCGAGCGACGGCGCGAGCGTTACTTGGGCAATCGCGAACGCGCGGAGGTCGCTTGCCGCACGGCGATTGTAATTGACGACGGCGTTGCGACGGGCGCGATGACCCGTGCGGCTCTGCGCGCCACTCGCATGCGCCATCCGAAGCGGCTTGTGCTTGCGGTGCCTGTGGCGCCGAGCGACAGCCTTTGCGAATTGCGACGGGAGGCCGACGACATAGTGTGTCTCGAAGACGACCCGATGTTCGGAGCGATTGGTTTCTACTATCACGATTTTCGACAGGTTTCGGATGAGGAAGTGATTGAAATCCTTCAACGGTTTCCGGCAGGAAAGCTGCGCAATAGCTCACTGGCCGGGGGCGTGACGAGGGACGGTCCCTAAATAATATTGTTCAAAATTCTTCTGCAAAGACGGTGTGAATATGGGGCCGCTTCTTGGTCATCAGCTTTCACTATAAAAATTGATCTCGCCCCTCGCGCTCATGGAGCTACCCAGCGGATCGCTCGGGCACGACGTTCAGCTTGAAGCGATCGATCGGCTTTTGGGCAGCTAAGAGTCCGTTTGAGAATGTCATGGATGAGTGATCCGGCGGAGGAGCAGATTCCCATACCGAGGAAGATCATGGCTTCGGAGACGTCGAGGCGTTGCTCGTAATCGCGGACCAACCGGCTCTGTGCATTAGCTCCCGTCTGGCCTTCCCAACCTCGTCGGCCGGTCTTCTCGACGCAGCTATTAATCTGAGCCGAAAGAGACGGGACACCTGGAGCATCCCGGTAGCACTCACCGCTGGTCATCAACGCCCACACTATGCGCGCCGTCTTGTTTGCGAGCGCGATGGCGGCTGCTTCGTCGCCGAGCGTGCCAGCAATTGTACGAGCCACGGCCCGGCGGGCGCCGTTGGGCTCGGCGTGCCGTATCACCGCCATGCACCAACGACCAGCATCTGGCGCAGATACTGATTGCCTGCCTTGGTGATGCCGGCCGGGCGCACCTTGTTGCCAGAGGAGTTCGCGATAGTTACCTCGCGGTGCCTTATGCTTCCTCTTGCCTGGACAAAAGTGAATGGTCACCAGAAGTTGACTACTTCCCGAGGGAGACCGGCTCCTCATGTTCAAACCAGAAGTTCACACGGCCGAATGGAACGTGACATGAGCGAAGTTTTGGAAGGTGCAGTTTGCGGCGTCGACGGATTGTCCGTCTGTGACGCATCTAACAGTGAAATGATCTTAACGGCGGTCTCGAAAGCCAATATCCAAGCGAAGACAATCGCAACTACTGCTACTACTGTGCGAAGCATGTCTCGCTCGATAACGTATACAGCGAATCCAATCACAAACCCGAAGTAGAGGCCCGGCAGGATCGGGACCTTGGATGGTTCATGCGAGAATGAAGAAAGTTGTTGAGAGAAAACAGAAATTTGCGATAGAGATAGACGGTCAGTTGGAAAATAGATCGACAGCGCCGCGGATGCTCCTGAAAGAATCAATACGCATGCAACAAAGAGGGTCGATCTGCTATGCTTCGTTTCTGCCATGGGGCCAGTGGTAGTTCGGGGACTTTAGCCTATCCGAAAATCATATGTGCTCGCTCCAGGTCAAGCGATTGATCGCAAATCTCGGGGAAGCTTTGTGGGGCGCGGCTCAGGTGAGTGCTGGCGGAACTCAAGTTTGCTAACTTCATACGGAGGGCGTCAGTTCTATGCCGGACGGGTCGTGATCGTTAACCCCGCTAATGCGGGTCGATCTGCTTGGTTTCCGCAGCAGAAATCAGCCCATGCATCCATGATTGACCGGCGTCGGTCAAAGTTATCCGTTCTGCGATAGGCTCGTTCGACCGCGTTGCCGATCTGATGGCCGAGCAACTCCTCAAGCAGATCGCGAGAAAAGCCGGCTTCTTCGCCCCAGGTCCTGAATGTCGCCCGAAAGCCGTGCGGAGTGATAGGCCGATTGCTCTTCGGGTCGGTCCATCGTGGTCCGCCGGAGCCATCCCGGTTGATCTTCTTCAGCAGGGTGAGCATGGCCATGTTGCTGAGCGCTTTGCCCGCTTTGGCGCTTGGGAACACGTGGTCCCCTAGCCGCGGAAGGTCTCGTAGAACGCGACCAATTCTCGCGACAGGGCACCCGGAACGGCTCGGTCCGCGTTCGCCGGTCCTTCAGGCGTTCCGGCGGAATGGTCCAGGCTCCGTTCTTGAGGTCGATTTCAGTCCCATCGGGCGCCGATAACCTCTCCGGTTCGAAGGCCCGACAATAGCGTGACCTCGAGCGCTCGTGCTGCAATCCCCTGACGTCCCCGCAGAACCGTCAGGAATTCCGGCGCTTGCGCGTAATCGAGGGCGGCTTGTCGACCACGCGAGAGCTTCGTGATTCGCTCGAAACCGCGGTCGCGAAGATCCTGCCAAGCCGCCGGATTGTGCGGCATCACCACGCCGTGACGGTCCCTGAGCTGCACGCGGGCGTAGTCGAAAACCCGACGTAATCGAACCAGGAGCTTTACGACCGGTCTCTGGCTTTTCCCACCACACCGGCCGAAGGACACCTCGACGTCCAGCGTCGTGATCTCATTGACCGGTTCTGGAGGATTGAGCCGCAATACCGGCACCGAGAAGAACTCCCACTGATACGGACCTTGTCGTTCGTCGACTTCTTGCTGGCGTCCGCAATGACCACTGCCGCCACCTTCTCGAAACGTCGGGATCGTCGCTTGCCGAGGCGCGTTCGATTCGGCGGGCAGCAATCGGATCGACGCCCTTCCTGATCTGTCGACGGACGTCCTCGGCGGCTTCCCGGGCCTCCTTCAGGCCCATCCGGCCGAGGCCCATCTCTCGGCGCCTGCCGCGGGAGTGATAGATGAAGGCCCATCTGCGCGCGCCCGAGGGGTCAACCACCAAGTACAGGCCCTCGCCCGTCGGCATGGTACCCCGGCTTGCTGGCCGTCTCGGCCCTGCGTGCCGATAATCTCCGAATCGCTCGTGCCATCGTTCCGTTTACCCTAAGATTTACCCTAAGCTCTGGTCCGGATTTTACCGGACCGCTTTGGATGAGGGTAGACAGTGCGATCGAAAAAATCGTCTAATTTCAGCGGCTTATCGGACTGTGCCGGATGGCCTCGGACTCAAGCATGGTGCCCTCCACGGGCACCATGCGATCCTGCGTGCTTGTTCGCTGCTGTTCGAAATGGCCTCTGAGCTGCGCACGATATTTCTGAAAAGTGAGAGCCGGTGAACGACGCAACGGTTTCTATCTTGGGCGTCGGCGCGGTGGTGCTTATTGCGCTGCTTATCGTCTATTTTGGGCTGGTCCGACGGAGACGCCGCAAGTAGGTCGCGGCATCCTCGATTTCAGACCTAGGTTCGACTTGCCGGGAGTGCGCGCGTGCGAAGGCCGCGAGGGGCTGCGACGGCGGCACGAGGCAAAAACGAGCATCGGGGCCAGCACCGCCACCAGAGGGCGACGCAAGTGTTCCGGGCTGGCCCGACCGCCAGCGGCCTTTCCAGCTTTCAGCGACCTCAGAGATGGGAGGCGCGTAACGCTGCAAGCAGCCTCCCATGTCCCTTCGATCGGCTCGTTTGACCGTTATCCGATGGACTAATAACCCCGCCGCCGTTCCTTTTTGGCGGCTTTGCGGGCCGCGTAACGCGCATCGCGCGCTGCCTTCTGTTCCGCCTCAAGCTGGGCCTTTTGGGCTTCCTTTTCGGCGGCCTCTCGGGCCGCTTGCTCGGCTGCCACGCGCTCGGCTTCGGCCCGTGCTTTGGCTTCAAGCTCGGCTTGTTTCGCCCGCTCGCGCTCTTCGCGCAGCCGCGCTTCCGCACGCTCCACTTCGCGCGCGGCTCTGGCCGCGACGATGGCTTGGCGTTGCTGCCGCTTCTCAATGACTTCCGGCGTCTCGACAAGCGACATTTTGAATTTTGCCACGATCGATTTTTTGGCTTCGGAGGCGTGTTTGAGACGATCTTGCAGGTTTGGAACGCTTCGATTGCTCATAGGGAAATGCCGGTATCCTTTTGGGTCCGTGTGGATTTAGGTTGGGATTTGGGCCGATCTTCCTACGCGCCCGGCGGTAATTCCGGCGCATTGGCTTATACGACGCGCCTTTTTATGAGGGATTAGGGCTTTTTTTCAAGGGGGGCTTCGCGTGGGTTAACGATCGCGCGCACCCTTGCGGCCAGGATTGGTAGCGGACCGCACGAGAAGAGGCGCCGCTTGACGCTCGTTTCCGTCGATCCCATGCTGGTTGAAACCGAGTGAAGCGGGAATTGATCATCGGAAGGAAATCAGCATGCATACGGTGATGTGGACGTTCAAAGTACCCGCAGGGACATCGAAACAGCAGTTGATCGAGACGATCAACGCGACCGCTCACACGTATGAGGGCATCCCGGGATTGATCCGCAAGTCCTATTGTATCGCTCCCGATGGCAGCTCCCTCTCCGGCATTTATCTCTGGGAAAATGCGTCTGCGGCCGATGCGTTCTATACGCCGGCATGGATCGAACTGGTGACCAAGCGCTGGGCGGGACCGCCGCAGCGCCAGGAATGGGAAACGCCGATGGTCGTGGAGAGCGCCGAACGGCGGCTCATTGCTGCGGCGTGAAATTGCGGCTTTGCACCTGCGGCGATGGCATCTTGGCCTCGCCGATAGATGTCGAACACTGAATTGAGACAACCGGTTAGCCCTTTTCGGCGCCCGGCCGGCACCACATCGTTGACCCGAGCCTCGGATTTTTGCGGATTTTGCCGGTAGCGCTGCGAGGTGATTCCCTCCCGCCTTCGGGTTAGCTTCCACGCGACCTCGCCAGCGCGGGCGTAAGGGGATTCCGTGGGCGAAGCGCCGGCGTTTGAGTGATGAGGCAGGGGGAAACATGACCAAGCCGGTGAGCGCGCCGAGAACCACCAGGTTCACCCGGACGATCACGAGCATCGCCGACATCGTGGCGCTGGAGCAGTCGCCCTACGACGAGCTCATCCCGGCGCGCAATCTCTTCCATGTCTTCACGGCGACGGCGGCGCTGCACGGCGAACGGCCGGCAGTGACGGTTTTGGCGGCCGGCGATCCGGATAAGGGTGCGGTGACGCTCTCGCACGCCGGGTTGCTCGAAGCGATCACGCGTTCGGCCAATCTGTTTCGTTCGCTCGGGGTAACGCCAACCGGCGGCGTTGTCGCCTTTCTGTGCCCGGCACTGCCGCCGGTGCCGGCGGCGCTCATTGGTGCGCAGGTTGCCGGTGTCGCCAGCTCGATCAATTTTCTACTCAATGCCGAGGCCATTGCCGATCTTCTGATCGCCGAGAACGCGACCGTGCTGGTCATTCCTGCCGCGGCCCACGATGCGGCGCTTTGGGAGAAGGCCAATGCCGTCATCGGCCGGGTCCCGTCGCTGCAACATGTTTTGGTCATCGGCGGCAACAACGATCCCGCACGCAAAATCCTCTGCTTCGAAGACAGCGTAGCCGCGCAGCGTCCGACGCTCGACTTCGAACTCACCGCGGATCGCGACACCGTCTGCGCGCTGTTTCACACCGGTGGCACGACCGGACGTCCGAAGCTTGTCCGCCTCACGCATGGCAATCAGATCCACGCCGCCTGGGGCTTCGCCCAGGTGCACGGACTCGACGAGTTCGACGTGGCCATCAATGGCTTTCCGCTGTTTCACGTCGGCGGCACCGTCACGGCAGGCTTGTCGATCCTGGCGGCCGGCGGACACATGATCATCCCGTCGGCTTTGAGCTTGCGGCTGCCGCGCGTCATCGCGAATTACTGGAGCATCGTCGAGCATTTCGGCGCCACGATCGTCAGCGGCGTTCCGACGTCGATTGCCGCGCTCGCCGAAGTGCCGATCGGCCAGCGCAACGTTGCTTCGGTGCGCATGGCGCTCACCGGCGGCGCCGTGTGCCCAAAGGCGGTCAGCGAACGCTTCGAGACCCGCACCGGCATGCGGCTGTTCGAAACCTACGGGATGACGGAGACGGCGGCGGCCATCGCGTTCAATCCCGGCCGCGGCGTGCCACTCGCCGGCAGCGTCGGTTTTCGCGCGCCGTTTGCCACGACCCTGATTGCTGCGTTCGGTAGCGAAGAGACAAAACCCCAAGCATGCCCGCCGCTGACCAGCGGTTTGGTGTTGGTGCGCGGGCCGCAGGTATTTCCCGGTTATGTGGATCCGAAACATAACGCCGGTGTGTTGACCGGCGCGGGGTGGCTGGTCACCGGCGATATCGGGTATTTGACCGAAGACGAACGGCTGGTCCTCACCGGGCGCGCCAAGGATTTGATCGTGCGCAGCGGCCACAATATCGATCCGGCGGCGATCGAAGATGTCGCCAACGACTTTCCCGGCGTGCAAATCAGTTCGGCGGTCGGCATGCCGGACCAATATGCGGGCGAAGTGCCGATCCTGTTTGTCGTGCCTGCGCCCGGCTCAAACCATCGATCTGCCCGGGCTGCAGATGCATCTCGATCGCAACATCATGGAGCCGCCGGCGAAGCCCAAGCGCGTTGTCGTGCTCGACGCCTTGCCGGTCACCGCGGTCGGCAAGATTTTCAAGCCGGCGTTGCGCGATCTCGCCATCAGGGAGAAGGCCAAGACCGAAATCGAGCGCATTTTTGGCGGGAAGGCGAATGCCGAAATTACCGTCGACAAGGACGATAAGCTGAACACGCAGGTCCGTATCGTTGTCGACAGCAGCGATGAGGCGCGGCTGCGCGCGCTGTCCGAAAGTCTCGTATCTCTGCCGCAGAGCTATGTGGTCGAAGGACGGACGATGCCATTACACTCAGGCGATGACGTTTTGCTCGAGCGCGCCGACGGCGTTGCGGTGGTTACTCTCAATCGGCCGAATGCACTCAACGCGCTGTCGCAAGGCGTGATGCAGGCCTTGGATGCTGTCGTTGATGAGCTCGCAGCCGACAAAACACTGCGCGCGGTCATCGTCACCGGCCAGGGCCGGGCCTTTTCCGCCGGCGGCGATTTACTGGAGTTTCACGACAAGCTGCACGATAGTCCGCAACGACTGATCGAAACGCTCGCCTTCAATCAACGCGTCTTCGCCAAGCTGGAAGCGCTGCCGGTGCCGGTCATCGGTGCGGTGAACGGCACCGCTGTCGCCGGCGGGCTCGAGCTGCTTCTATGCTGCGACGTATTGATCGCTGCCGAGGATGCCAAGTTGGGGGATGGCCACGCGCAGTATGCCGTCGTGCCGGCCGGCGGCGCCACCGTTCGCCTGTTTCGCAAGATTCCGCCCAATCGCGCCATGCAGCTTTTTTTCAGCGCGAGCTTGGTCTCCGCGCGCGAACTTCAAGATTGGGGCTTGATCAACGAAGTCGTCCCGCCGCCGCAACTGCTCGCACGCGCCAAGGACGTTGCGTCGCAGTTTACCCGGCAAAGCCCCGAAGTGCTGGCCCACATCAAAGCCCTCGCCCGCGGTTATTTCGCCGCTGCGCCCTATGACGGCTTTCAGGCCGAGATCGCGGCGTTCGAAAAACACGTCATCGGCAAAGATCTCGCCGAGGGTTTGGCTGCATTTCGTGAGAAGCGAAGGCCGCGATACTGAGGCTTTAGCGGGCGGCTGCCGCCAACGCCGCAGCGATGAGATGCTCGGGCCATGGCGCCGGCACCGGTTTTCGCGCCGACATCGCCAGCAGCGTGCGGATGTTATCGGCTGCCGCGTCCCGCGGCTGCGCTCGCGGCCAGGAGTTGATATGCGCCGCCGCCCACTGCTCCAGCATCGCCTGCTCGACGCGCTCGGCATCGATCTCGAGTTCTTTGACGCGCGTGCGCAACGCAGCGATCGGTGTGTCGAGCGGTCCGGTTTCGGCCGCGTACCGCTTGAGCGTGCGCCGTGCAGCCCGCAGCGCGCTGACCACGTCCGTCTGCCACGCGCGGCTGATGTCGGCGGCTTCGTTGACCGCTTGCTCGGTCAGCACTGCACCATGCGTTGCGCCCGCGAAGGCGCAGAACAGCAGCAGATTGACGTCGACACCGTGATCGTCTTGCAGCGCCAAACATTCCCGCTGGACGTCCGCGTCGGCGTACACCGCAAGCGAAAATGTCCAGAAGCGGAATTTGCTCAGCACGGTCGCACTATTTGTTGGTGTCAGAGCGCCAGCGTTTGACCAGACCAGCATCGATGTCGAACAGATCCAGGCAGCGGCCGACGGTGTGATTGATGATGTCATCCACGGTCTGCGGCCGCGGGTAGAAGGCCGGGACCGGCGGCACCACGATGGCGCCGTTCTCGGTGGCGGCCAGCATGCTGCGCAGATGGCCGGTATGCAGCGGCGCTTCTCGCACCACCAGAACCAGGCGGCGGCGCTCTTTCAGGGTGACGTCGGCGGCGCGGCTCAGCAAATTGTCGGTGGTGCAATAGGCGATGTCGGACAGGGTGCGGATCGAGCACGGAATGATGATCATGCCGCGGGTCTTGAAGGACCCTGACGAAATGGCCGCGCCGACATCGGCGATGGGGTAGGTGGCGGCCGCGAGTTCACGCACCGCCTCGACGGAGAGGTCGGCCTCCTCCTTCAGCGTCTGCGCCGCCGATTTGGAGACGACGAGATGCGCCGGAATGCCGTTCGCCTTCAGGACTTCGAGCATGCGTATGCCATAAATGGCGCCGGAAGCGCCACTGATGCCGACGACCAGCGGGTGGTTGGTGCTCATGAAAACCGCGTGCTCAACTCAAAAAACGTCGACGATGCCCATCAGTCAGCCGGCCACGCCGGGCCGCCTTATTTCATCGGGCAGTCCTTCGCATAGCTATCGCCGAAATCGGTAAAGACCTTCTTGTCGATCTCGGTCTGATATTTTCCGTCCGTGCGCTTGCCGACTTTCACCAGATAAAAGTCCTGGATTGGATAATGGTTGTTGTTGAATTTGAAGTTGCCGCGCAGTGACTTGAAATCGGCCTTTTTCAGCGCCGCGCGCAAGGCCTCCTTGTCTGCGGTCGCGCCGTTGGTCTGTTTGAGCGCACCGTCGATCAGGAGCGCTGCGTCGTAGGCTTCGAAGGCGTAGCTTGCCGGCACGATCCCGTAAGCCTGCTCGTAGGCCTCGACAAAGGCCTTGTTCTGCGGCGTGTCGAGGTTCGGCGCCCAGTTGCTGCCGCCATAGAAGCCAAGCGCCGCGTCTTTCTGCGCCGGCAAGGTCACTTCGTCGACCGTGAAGGCGGAGAGGAATTTCACCTTGTCGCTCAGACCGGCCTGGCGGAATTGTTTGACAAAATTCACCCCCATGCCGCCGGGCAGGAAGACATAGATCGCGTCCGGCGCGGCGGTGGCGATGCGCGCAAGCTCGGCCGAAAAGTCGAGCGTGCCGAGCGGCACGTAAATCTCGTCGAGCACCTCGCCCTTGAAATAGCGTTCGAAGCCGGCGACGCCGTCTCGGCCGGCCTGGTAGTTCGGCGCCAGCAGGATTGCGGTTTTGACACCCGAATCCTGCGCGTATTTTCCGACCACCTCGTGGACCTGATCGTTCTGGTAGGCGGTGGAGAAGAAATTCGGATTACAGCCTGCGCCCGCCAGGGTTGACGGCCCGGCATTGGGGCTGATTAGAAAGACGCCGGCGTCGGTCACCGGCTTGGCGATCGCCAGCAGCATGTTCGAAAGAACAGTGCCGACGACGAAATCGACCTTGTCACGGTCGACGAGGGTCTTGGCCTTGCTGACGGCGACGTCCGGCTTGGTCTCGTCATCCTGGACGACGATTTCGGCATCGCGACCACCAAGCTTGCCGCCGAGTTGTTTGACGGCCAGCGAGAATCCGTCGCGGATCATGCCGCCGGTGATCGAGGCGTGGCTCGACAGGCTGGCAACAATGCCGACCTTAACTTTGTCCTCGGCTCTGGCTGATTGGGTCGCGAGCCCGATCGCCGCCGCTGCAAGCACCAGCGGAAATGAAAGGCTTGTTTTCACGTTTGGGGCTCTCCCACGCGGGCTGTTTGGTTAGCCGAGGCTCAGCTACCGGTTTTTGATCGCGCAAATTTGAAGACGACGTTCACGCATGCGTCCGAAATTGTTTTTGTACGCTTTCGCGTGCCCTGCCCGGCAGCGCCGCCGCATAGAAGGGATAGTGTGAGGCGCCGATCTCGCGGCTGACGTCGCGCGCGGCGGCGCAGACGGCATCCGCGACGCCAGCGCCTTGTCCATTTTCCCGCGCGTGTTCAAGCGGCAGCAGCACGCTGATCGCGCCCACCACCTTGTCCTCACCATCCAGGATTGGCGCCGCCACCCCGGCAATGCCGTAGGTGCTCTCGCCGAGCGTGCAGGCGATGCCGACGCGCCTGATCTCCGACAATTGCTGCCTCAGCGTGCTCGGCCTCGCAGATCGTCGACGGCGTGAAACTGCGCAGTTCAGTGTCCGCGATCACCGCGTCGTGCGGCGCCGTAAAGGCGGCCGCGATCTTCCCTGCGGCGGTGGCGTGAAGCGGAATGAAGCTGCCGACCGGCCAGCTAAATGCGGGACGTTGGTTGCCGCTTTTGGCGTCAACAAACAACATGCCGGAATCGCAGACGACGTTGAGCGTCGCAGTCGCGTCGGTGCGTTTGGCGAGATTTTGCATCACCCGGTCGGCGCAACGCACCAGATCTGAACCGGCGAAGTATCCGACGCCGACGGCGAGTGCCTGAGGGCCGACGCGGTAGCGCCGCGACGCTTGATCCTGGATCAGAAAGCCTTGGGCACGAAATTCCCGCAATATCTTGGATACGTTACTCTTGCTCAAGCCGGTCGCCCGGCTGAGATCGGTAACGCTGCGTTCCGGATGCTGGCTGCTAAACTGGCCAAAGAGCAGCAGCGCTTTGGCGAGGGCAAAATTACTCATGGGGCGGTCCGATCCGTTCGGCTGATTATTCCAGTTTGCGGCGGCGTGCCCACCGGCGGTTGCCGATTAGGCAACAACTTCTTGTCCTCGACAAGCGAAGCACCGCCTTATGCCTACCGCAATCGCCG
The DNA here is from genome assembly GCA_963737755.1 of uncultured Alphaproteobacteria bacterium. Taxonomy (GTDB): domain Bacteria; phylum Pseudomonadota; class Alphaproteobacteria; order Rhizobiales; family Xanthobacteraceae; genus BOG-931. The sequence goes on from CAVTTZ010000005.1 coordinate 23,132, forward strand.
AAGGTGAAATCCATGGATGAGCAGACCGCCAAGGCCAGACACGCGCAGGCGCGCGACACCGCCGCGCCCACCGGATTGCAAGATTTCGAGCCCGTAGAGTGGCACGACCTGCGCGACTGGCTACGCCTGGTCGAGGACGAGCGGCGCGCTCAAGCGGCTTACGGCGGCCGTGGATACCGAGGAGGAACTCGGCGCCATCACCTATCTGGCGACGCGACAAGACGACGCGCCGGCGCTGCTGTTCGAAAATCTCAACGGCGACCAGACCGGCACGCGCATCCTCACCAACATGTTGGGCGCGAGCAAAGAACGCTACGCGCTGGCGGTCGGCCTCGATCCGCGGCTCTCGACTGCGGCGATGATCGAAGAGTCGCGCCGCGTCATGAAGCGCCGGATCGCGCCGACGCGGGTGGCAAAGGACGCTGCCCCGGTCAACGAAGTCGTGCTCACCGGCGACGCGATCGATCTCACCAAATTTCCGGTGCCGCAATTCTGGCCCGGCGACGGCGGCCGTTACATCGGCACCGGCGACATCACCTTCACGGCATCGCCCGACAGCGGCCGCATCAATGTCGGATGCTATCGGCAGATGCTGCACGGCCCGCGCCGCGTCGGACTTTATTGCTCGCCCGGCAAGCATGGCCTGCTCGACCGCGAAGCCTGGTGGGCGCGCGGCGAGGCCTGCGAGGTCGTGTGCGCCTACGGGGTCGACCCGGTGCTGTTCATGGTCGCGGCGCAAAGCTTTGGCGTCAATCAATCGGAACTCGATGTCGCCGGCGGCATGATGGGCCGCGGCGTGCGGCTGACCGAGGCCGAATACGTGAGTCTGCCGATCCCGGCCGATGCCGAGATCGTCATCGAGGGCACGGTGCGCCAGGGCGACGTGCAGCCGGAAGGACCGCTCGGCGAGTTCACCGGCTACTACGGCCGCGAACGCTCGCCGCAGCCGGTGATCGACGTGAAGGCGGTGCATTATCGACGGCAGCCGATTTTCACCCACGCGCTGATGGCGAAGTATCCGTCGTGCGAGATCGGCGCCTATTACGCGATCATGCGCTCGGCGCGCATTCTCGACGACCTCGAATCCATCGGGGTGCCGGGCGTGGTCTCTGCCTACTCGCATCCGGCCGCGGCGTCGGGCTGGGGCATGGTGGTCGTTGCCATCGAGCAGAAATATGCCGGCCACTCGGCGCAAGTGCTGTCGCTCGCCGCGCAATGCCCGGCGGCGGCCTATTACACAAAATGGGTGATCGTGGTCGACGAAGACGTCGATCCGACCGATCTCAACGATGTGCTCTGGGCTTTAAGCACGCGCTGCCATCCGAGCGAGGATCTGGACATTCTGCGCAACACCTGGTCGACCGGTCTCGACCCGAGCCAATACACGCCGGAGGATCGGCCGTATGGCTCAAAGGTTCTGATCAACGCCTGCAAGCCGCATCGTCACATCAAACAGTTTCCCAAGGCGACGGCGTTGCGGCGCTCGACTTACGATCGCGTTGCCAGCCGGTGGAACGAGCTCGGTTTCTCCGGCGAGGCGCCGCAGTTGCGCAGCTTCCATATCGAGGAGACGTGAACACGCGCGTTGCGCCCGCGGCTCAGCTCCTCCGCCGGTCGGCGACTTCCAGCACCACCGCCATGGCGGTATCGCCGGCGGCGCAGCCGGTGAACAGGCCGAAACCGCCGCCGCGCAGCGCCAGCTCTTCGATCAGCTCGATGACGCCGCGGGTGCCCATCGGCGCCTGCGGATGACCCCAGACCAGCGAGCAGCCGTAATTGTTCATTGCCTCGATGGCAAAACCGGTTTGCCGGGAGAACAACACGTCGTTGACCGCGAAGGGGTTGTGGGTCTTGACCGCGTCTATTTGTTCGATGCTCATGCCGGCACTCTCGAGCGCGCGCCGTGCGGCCGGTATCGGCGCCTCCGGCATGTGCGCCAGCGCCGCGCGGGCGCTGCCAAAGCCGTGCAGCCGCACGCGGATGTTTTTGTCCTGGCTCAGCTCTTGCGCGCGCTCGGGCGCAGCGACAATGATGGCCGCATTGCCGTCGGCCGGATGGGTCTGCCCGCCGAACGTCACCGTTCCACCGGCCACGACCGGCTTGAGATTGGCAAGGCCCTCAGCGGAGGAAAATCGGATACCGTCATCAGACTCCAGCGTCGCTGTGGTCTTTTTGAATGCCGCGTCCGGCACGCCGAACGGCAGGCTCATGTAGCGCTTCTGAAAAGCGTAATTGTCTACTTGTGAATCGCGATATTGTTGCTCGCGCATCAACACCACGTCATGTTGTTGCGCCGTGGTGATCTGGTGTTTGGCGGCGACGTTCTCGGCCGTCTGCAGCATCGCGTGACCGCCGAGTGGATCGTTGCTGAAATTGTCCATAACCCAATCCTCGTGGGCGCCGGTGCCGCCCGGGCCCTTGGGATTGGGATAGTAAAGATGCGGGCCGTTGGAGGTGCGATCGCAGGTCAGCGTCAGCGAGGTGGTGCACAGGCCGGCCTCGATCTCCTGCGCGGACGCGAGCAACGCGCGCACGCCGGTGGCGCAGGCTTGCATGATGGTCGGGCCGGCGATGTGGGGCAGTCCGGCGCGGCCCGCGACCCAGGGCAAGCCGTAAAACGAATGTGCTTGCGGCACGCTGAAGCCAAGCACGCCGTGGTCGATGGCGCTTGCCGAAATGTCGCGGCGTTCGAGCTCTTTGCGCGTCTGGTCGGCGGCGAATTCCAGCGAATGCAGATGCGCGAACGCGCCCTGCCAGCGCGCAAACGGCGTGCTCCAATAGGCGCCATAGGGTATTTCGGCCTTGTAGGACATGTCAGCCTTTCCTGGCGCTCGGTGACTCGGAGACGAGCTGCTCGCGCAGCGCTTTCTTGTCGATCTTGCCGACCGTCGTGCGCGGCAGCGCATCCACCAAATAGATCTGTGCCGGCACTTTGTAGGGCGCCAGATTTTTCTTGCAGTGCGCGATCAAATCCGCAGCGGCAACGCGCGCATTGTCATTGAGTACCACGAAGGCCCGAACGGTTTCGCCGTAATAGCTGTCCGGCGCGCCGGTGGTCGCGGCCTCGCGAACCGCCGGATGCGCGAACAAGACTTCATCCACTTCGCGCGGATAAACGTTATAGCCGCCGACGATCACCATGTCCTTCTTGCGGTCGCGAATGAACAGATAGCCATCGCTGTCGAGTTCGCCGATGTCGCCGGTGTAGAGATAGCCGTCGCGCAGTGCCTCGGCGGTCTCTTTGGGTTTGTTGCGGTAGCCGGACATGATCTGGGGACCGCGGGCGCGGATTTCTCCGACCTCGCCCACGTCCAAGATTTTGGTGCCGGTTTCGGTGTCGACAATCTCGATGGTGGTGAGCGCCAAAGCGGGGCCGGATGAACCAACTTTGAACGGCGCATCCTGGCGCACATACGTGAGCACCGGCCCGGCTTCGCTTTGGCCAAAGCCTTCGAGGACCGGCGTGCCGGTGTGCGCCGTCCATTGCCGCATCGTTTCTTCCGGCAGCGGCGCCGAGCCCGAATAGGCGGTGCGCAGCGAGGAGAAGTCGGTGGTTTTGAATCTCTCGTGCGCCAGCAAACCGATGAACACCGTCGGCCCGGCCGGCAAGCGGGTGATTTTTTGTTCGGCAATCAGATCAAGCACGGCGTCAGGCCGGTAGCGCGGCATGATCACCAGGCGGCCGCCGCAATAGGCGGTGAGATGCAGGCACATCGCCACGGCGAAGACGTGGAACAGCGGCATCATGCACAGGATCGCCTCATCGCCCGGCTGCGTCGGGAGTGCCGCCTCGCGCTGGCTGATGTTCACCGCCATCTGCCGGTGACTGATATTGACGCCCTTCGGCAACCCGGTGGTGCCGCCGGTATATTGCAGCGTGGCTGGATCGTCGGGCGACGGCCAGGGTCTGCGGCAGGTCGCGCCCGAGATCGTCCTTCCAGACATCGAGAAGGCGGCCGCCGTCGCCTCCGATCCGCAGCAAGCGGCCAATGCCGAGCGCCGTGGCGAGCGGCTCGATTTTGCCGGCGATGTCGGTGTCGCAAATGACCACGATCGGGTCGGCATCCTTGAGCAGATAGCCGAGTTCGCGCTCCGTATAGGTTGGATTGACCGGCACCGCCTGCGCGCCCGCCGCGTGCACGGCAAACATCGCAATCGCGATATCGAGCGAGTTGCCGCAGATGAGCGCGACGCGCTGGCCACGCACGCCGTAGCCGCCAAGCTCCGCAGCGAACCCGGCGACACAGCGCCAATATTGCGCGTAGCTGAGACTGCGCGCGCCGCAGACCAGCGCCGTAAGATCTGGAAAGCGCGTGCTGGTGTCGGCGAGCATGTGGACGACGGTCGGAAACACCCGTGGCAGGCTGGTTTCCGCCTCCGCATTCATCAGGCAACCTTCCCGATTACGGGCTGTCCAGCCCGTCTCCCCAGCAAAAATGGTTTAACGGCGGCGGCCGCGCCTGGCAACGGACGCGGCTGCCCGCTAATGGCCCGTGCGCGGCGGACGATCTTCGAAATGTGGTGGACTTTCCAGCCCAATCCGCACGGCGCCGACGCCCGATTTCACTGATTTATCGTGGGAAGAGGGCTTTACCCCTTATAAACCGCGATCCGATACGCTTCGTTTACTGATGGCGCGAGGAGAGCCGATATGAAGCGTTTTGCCCGCGGAATGTTGGTCGCTGCGGCTGTCGCCGCGCTCGCGGCGGGCGCTGGCCAAGCATCGGCTGAAATGCGGGTCGTCAGCAGCGACAACAATACCCGGTTCCTGGCGCTCGGGGTCAGCAAATCAGTGGTGGTCGAGCTTTCCAGCGATATCAAAAGCGTCGTCGTCGCCGATCGCACCATCGCCACCGCGGTCGCGCTGTCGAAGCGCCGGGTCGAAGTCATCGGCGCCGGCCTCGGGCAGACCAATATCTATTTCTTCGACGAGAACGATCGGCCGCTCGATGGCCTTGACGTCGCGGTCAAGGACTCGACGCAGCCGCACGAGCTCGAGGACTATCCGTATCCCGCCAGTGTCGTGATGACAGTGTATGGCGGTGGCGACCGCAACTACGCGGTGGTGCCGTTGAACTGCACTCCCATCCGGTGTCTCGATTCCCGCAAGCCGGGCGCCGATCAGCCGCCCGGCACCGAAAACATCGCCATCAACAGCAACGCGCCCACGGGCGTGACTGTGCAGGGCCGGTAATCGGGCTTTTCGCGTTGAATCTCGCTGCGACGCCGCAGTCGCAGCGTCTATCCCGCCTTCGCCAATTCGGGATGCGCGCTCAGACGCGCCGTGTTGAGCAGGTGAATGGCGAAGCAAACCATGGCGCCGAGCGCAAACGGCAGCGCCGACCACATGTAGAGCTCCTGCACCGGCAGGCCGACAAACAAGGCGCCGGCGAGCGGTCCGACGATCGAGCCGAGGCGGCCGAGGCCGAGTTGCCAGCCGGAGCCATTGGCGCGGAGCGATGTCGGGTACAGCATGGCGCCAACGACGTTGATGCCGATCTGGATGCCGAGCACGATAAAGCCGGCCAGGAAGGTCGCGGTTAGCAACGCGGCCTGCGATGTTAGTCCCGCAAAGCCGATAGAGCCGACCACCGGGACCGCCAGCAACGACAACACCGAAATGGCCAGAAAGCGATGGCGTTGCAGCCACCAGCACAACGACAGCGCGCCGACGGTGCCGCCGAGCTGCAGGAGTGCTGCCGCGATGGCGGCGGTCGCCGGCGGCAGCTTCGCCGCGGTCAGCAGCGTCGGCGTCCAGCCGGATAGAAAGAAATAGCCCATCAGGTTCAGCGCGAACAAAAGCCACGACAATGGCGTGATCAGCCACAAGCCGTGCTGAAACAAATAAACCGGATTCGACGACGGCGTCTGCAGTTCGTCTTCGATGACAAAGCGCGCATCGGGTGGGATGGTGAGGCCGGGTTGCAGTTCCTCGACCAGCTTGGTCATTTTCGCGCGCTGGCTCCCATGCAGCGCCATGAATTTGATCGAACTCAGGAAGAAACACGATGGCGGCAAGCGCGATCACGATCGGCACGATGCCGCCGATCAGAAACAAAATCGGCCAGCCGTACTGCGGCACCAGGAATGCACTGACGGCGCCGCCAAGTGCGCCGCCGAGCGGCACGCAACCCACGGCCACGATCGGCAACGTGGCGCGCATGTTACGCGGCGCCGACTCGGTGCAGATCGCCACCAGGTTGGGAATGACGCCGCCGATGCCGAGGCCGGCGATCAGCCGCAGCCAGAACAGTTGCGTCAGATCGGCCGAATAAGCGGCCGCCACCGTGAACACACCGAACAGGATGTTGGCGGCGATCAGCGCCGGCTTGCGGCCGTAGCGATCGCCGACCCACCCGAAAATCGCCGAGCCGAACAGCACGCCGATATTGCTGGCGCTCAGCACCGGACCGAGCGCGCTACGCGGAATGCCCCAGGAGGCGACCAGATGCGGTGCTGCGAATGCGATGGCGGCAATGTCGTAGCCGTCGATCAGCGACAGCAGGATCGCCCAGACCATTAGCCGGATCTGATAGGCGCCGATTCCGTGCTGATCGAGCAGCCGCGAAACGTAAATCTCCGGCCCGTGCGCCATCGTTCCCCCCGGTTTTTTACTGCGTCTTTTTCTCCGGCAGTTTTTCCGCCGGTACTTGCGCACTGCAGCCTATGGCTGAATCGCGGGCGCCGCAATCAAGCGAGTGCTTGCGTTCGAGCGCGTGCATGACAGTCATCGCGGACGTGCGCGATGCGACTGTGTTGCGCGATTACTCCGCGGCGATTGGAGTCGGCCGCCGGCCTTTGCGGGGAGCGTTCGTCGCGGCGGCGGCGTTCGCCGGTTGCCGCGCATTCATGTTGGCATACATGCGGCGCAGCGCACTTTTGACCATGGCGAGCTCTTCCGGCGCGACGCCCGCGATGGCGGCTGCTTCGTAATCGCGCGCCAGCGGGACGAGCCGCGCCACCTGCGCCTTGCCTTTGGTGGTCAGCTTGACCACGACCTCGCGGGTGTTGCTGGCGGAGCGGGTGCGCGAGACGATGCCCATCTGCACCATGCGGGTCACGAGACGCGAGAGTGTCGACACTTCGATGCTGGTCAAGCCGGCAAGATCGATCTGGCGCTGATGGCCCTTGCTGGCCAACACCGCCATCACCCGCCACATGGCGATGCTGAGATGATAGGGCGCAAGCTGCTCGCCGCCCCATTGATCGGCGATGATGGTACCGACCCGATTCACCAGGTAGGGCAGATAATTATCGAGATCGAGCTTGGTGGAATCGGTCACGATTCGGGCGCGTCCTGCGGGAAGCTTCTCGTCTAGTTCAATTCGCAGCACCGGTCAAAACGGCCCGCGACGCCGCTCCCGGAGCGAACGCTTTTATTGCATTTACAACAGATGCATTTTCAACTATCGTTGCGCTGTTTCCCCGCGCCGGCCTTAGGCTATGGTGGTGGGCGCATAAGGTCCGATCGAGACCAAAACCAAGGGGAGGATACCACATGGCGACGTACGTGCTCGTCCATGGCGCCTGGCATACCGGCGCTGAGCTTGAGCCGACCGCGGCACCGATCCGCGCTGCCGGTCACGATGTACACACGCCGACGATCGCCGGTAACCGGCCGGGCGATGCCAAGACCAGCGGGCTGCCGGAAGCCATCACGTCGATTGTCGATTATCTGGTCAGCAACGATCTGAAAGACGTGATCCTGCTCGGCCACAGCTATGGCGGCATGGTCATCACCGGCGTAGCCGACCAGGTGCCCGAGCGCATCCGCCGCCTGATTTATTGGAACGCGTTCGTTCCCAACAATGGCGAATGTCTCAACGACATGGTGCCGCCGCACTATGCGGCCTTGTTCGATCATATCGCGGCGGATCGCGGTGACAACTCGGTGGTGCTGCCGTTCCCGATCTGGCGCGAGGCTTTCATCAACGATGCGGACGGCGAAACGGCACAGCGGGCCTACGACATCCTCAATCCGCATCCGCTGCGGACCTTTACCGATAAGATCGCGCTGAAGGCCGACCCGGCGGCGATGCCGATCGCCAAGTCTTACATCAATTGCACCGAAGACACCGCGCTGCCGCACCAGTTTCCGTGGCATCCGCGGCTGTCACAGAAGCTCGGCCTGTATCGGCTCGTGCAAGTGCCGGGCAGCCACGAACTTTGCTTCTCGAACCCAAAAGCCTTGGCACAGGCGATCATGCTGGCCGGGCGCGATTGAACGGACGTCAGGTGAAACACAGCGTGCGGCCGCGATCGCCGCACGCCAAACCGCAACGGACTTGAGGAGACGATGATGGATTTCGGCTATTTCACGCTGAGCGACAATCACTACGCCAACAATACGCGGACCTCCAATCAGTTCGTCGCCGACATCACCGCGGAGGCGATTTATGCCGACAAGCTCGGCATGCATTCGGCCTGGGTCGGCGAGCATCATTTCAACTCGCTCGGCGTGCTGTCCTGTCCGGATCTGGTGCTGTCCTACGTCGCCGCCAACACGTCGCGTATCCGGCTGGCGCCGGCCGTGACAGTGCTGCCGCTGCATCATCCGATCCGTGTCGCCGAGCAATGGGCGACGCTTGATCTTCTGTCCAACGGCCGCGTCGACTTCGCCTGCGGCCGCGGCTACGACCAGCGCGAGTACGAGCCGTTCCACGTGTCGTTCTCCGACAACCAGGGCATCTTCGAGGAAGGTCTCGAACTGGTGCGCAAGCTGTGGGCCGCGGAAGACCGCATCTCGCATCACGGCAAGCATTATTCGTTCGACGACGTGCGCATCACGCCGAAGCCGGTGCAGCAGCCGCTGCCGACCTATGTCGGGATCGTTCTCCAAGCCCTCGATCGAACTCGCCGCGCGGCTCGAGTGCGGATTGATTGTCGCGCCGTTCGCCGCCGCCATCAGCTACGGCGGTCTCAAGCAGGTCGCCGATCTCTATCACGAAACCTGCGCCAAGTACGGCACCAAGCCGGGCCGGCTGATGTGCAGCTACTTCGCCCACTTTGCCGACAACAAGGCGCAGGAAGATGCGCAGCGCGCGCGTCAAATCCGTTACTACAAAGAGTGCGTGATCCCGGCGTTTCCGGGCGATCCGAAGACGGCGCCGCCGAGCTACCGTTATTTCATCGGCATGGTGGAGCGGCTCCATAAGGTGAAGCCGGAAGATCTGACGGAAAACGCCGTGCTGATCGGCTCATCCGCGCGCATCACCGAGTCGCTGAAGAAGGTCGAGGCCGCCGGCTTCGACGAAGTGATCCTTTATTTCAACGTCGGCATGAAGCCGCACAATCAGGTCAAGGATGAGATGGCGCGCTTCATGACCGAAGTGGCGCCCGCCTTCGCCGGCGCGCACAAGGAGCAGGCGGCGTAATACGCCGCCGAGCAGGATTACGCCGGCTGACGATCGCGATCGCCAAGGCGGTGCGATCGTCGCTGGTGTGCGGCCCTGACGTTCTTTTATACGAACAGTGCCGCGCCAATCACTCGCGATGTCAGACGGCTGAAGTTCGGACCAGCACGCTGTCAAATTTCCGCGCGCCGTCGGCTACCGCTTGCGCCGCAGCCGTCCGACGATGCCTTGCGGCAGGAACGTCACGATCAAAATAAAGATGATGCCGAGCCATAGCAGCCAGCGATCGGGCGCCAGCAGCGCGGAGACGAATGGGATGCCGGCCACCGGCTCGCTGACGGCGCCCATCGCGGTCTTGAGATAGTACTGCGCCAGCACCACCAGGATGGCGCCGATGACCGCACCGTACAGCGTTCCCATGCCGCCGATGACCACCATCAGCAAAATGTTGAGCATCTGGGCGAACGACAGTGTCGCGTCGGGTCCGTTGTAGCGCAGCACCAGCGCCATCAGCGCACCGGCCAGCGATGCCATGACGGCGGAGATCATGCAGATCAACGTTCGATAAGCGACCACCCGGTAGCCCATCGCTTCGACGCGGAATTCGTTTTCGCGCACGGCGCGCAGCACCAGGCCGAACGGCGAATTGACGATCCGCAGCATCAGTAGAAACAGCAGGAGTGCCGTGGCGAAGGTGATGTAGTAGGTCATCACCGGGCCGCTGATCGCCACGCCCATCACCTTGTCGTGGAAGAGCCGAAAACTCGGCCTGAGCATCTCGGGCACTGCGAAGGTCAGGCCGTCCTCGCCGCCGGTCAGGTCGCGCCATTGCTCGGCGACGATCTGTGCGAAGGCCGCGACCGCAAGCGTGATCATGGAAAAGAAGATCGCGCGCAGCCGCAAGCTCAGCAGTCCAATCACGGCGGCAATCAACAACGAGACCAACGCACCGGCGAGCGTGCCGACGAGAACGCCGGTCCAGCCGGTGACGCCTTTCGCCAGCGTGATCGCTACGCCGTAAGCGCCGATGCCGAAGAACATCGTGTGCGCGAACGACACGATGCCGGTGAAGCCGAGCATCAGGTCGTAGCTCGCGGCCAGGATGATGAAGATGCAGATCAGCGAAGCGACATTGATACCCTTGCTGGTCGGAAACAGAAATGGCGCGAACAACAATATCGCCAGGATCGCCAGCATCAGGCCGTTGAGCAGCATGCCGCCGGGCGGATTGTCGGAGACAAGCCATCCGAGCCCTGATGGACGGCGTGCGTCCAGTTCCGGGTGCGCCGGCGCTGCGGTTGTTTGCGCCTCTCCGCTGAACCCGACGTCTTGAGGCGTTGCGGTCATCGCGGCCTCAATGGTGCGCAGCGAGCGGAAACAAGCCGCGCGGACGCCACAGCAGGATCAGCGCCATCAGCAGGATATTGGAGCCGAGCGCCAATTTAGGCGCGAGGAAGCCGATATAGTTGGTGGTGAGGCCGACCAGGATGGCGCCGATGAAGCAGCCGCCGACCGAGCCTAGGCCGCCGATGATCAGAATGATGAACACCAGGATGGTCATGCTATCGCCGATCTGGCTCGATACCACCGCCTGATATTGCGCCCACATCATGCCGCCGATGCCGGCCAGCGCGGTACCGGCCATGAACACGCCGATGAACACCCGGCGGATATGATAGCCGAGCGCCTGGATCATCTCGCGGTCTTCGACGCCGGCGCGCACCACCAGCCCGAGCCGGGTGCGGGTGAGGAAGAGATGCATGGCGAGCGCGATCGCCAGTCCGACGCACAGCGCGAACAGCCGATAGGTCTCGATCGATGCGGAGCCGATGAAGACGCTGCCGCGCAGCATCAACGGTTTCGGCAGCGGCAGCGCCTGCGGTCCCCAGATGACGATCAGCAATTGCTCGATCACGGTCAGCGCGCCGATGGTGATCAGGATCTGCCGCAGCGGCGCGCCGTAGACCTGGCGGATGATCAGGCGCTCGAACACGAAACCGAGCGCGCCGCTCGCCACTGCCGCGGCGACCAGCGCAACCAGCAGCGCGGCGATGTTGAGCGCCAGCGACGTCTCGTTGGTCCAGCCGGCCAACGGCTGCAGCACCGTCACCGCGATATAGGCGCCGACCGCCACGAAGGCGGCGTGGGCGAAATTCAGCACATCCATCAGTCCGAAGATCAAAGTCAGTCCGGCTGCGACCATGAACAGCATCATGCCCATAGTGAGTCCGGCGACCGTCAGCGTCAGCCAAGGACCGGGTCCGATCGCCGGCAGCGCAGCGATCACCACGAGCGGTGTCAGCGCATGCGGCGCCCATTGTTGCACACGCTGGCGCCAGCCGCTTTTCATACGCCCTCCGCCACGCTCAAGCCGAGCAGCCGGTGCTGCAGGCCATGATTGTGTGCAAGCGCCGCCATCTCGCCGCTATGAATGATGCGGCCCTCGTCCATCACCGCGACGTCGTCGCCGACGGCTTCGGCGACCCTAAAATTCTGCTCGACCAGAAGGATCGTGGTGTGCTCGCGCTTGAGCCGCAGCAGCGCGCCGACAAGCTGGTCGACCATGGCGGGCGACAATCCCTTGGTGGGCTCGTCGATCAGGATGAGCCGGCGCGGCTCGATGATGGCGCGGCCGATCGCCAGCATTTGTTTCTGGCCGCCGGATAGCGAGCCGGCCGGCGCGTCCCATTTCGTCTTCAACGCCGGAAAGCTTTCCAGCACGCGCTCGAGCTCGTTGGCCGCAAAGCCAGCGCTGCCGGTCGCCAGCAGCATGTTCTCGCGCACTGTGAGCTTGCCGAAGATGCCCATGGTCTCGGGCACGTAGGCGATGCCGCGGCGCGCGATATGCGGCGTCTCCAGCGCCGTGATCGGCTCGCCGTCAAAAATGATTTTGCCGAGCCGCGCCTTCCACAGCCCCATGATGGTGCGCAGCGTCGTCGTCTTGCCGGCGCCGTTTCGCCCCAATAGCGCGGTGACGCGCCCGCGGCGGACCGCGAGATCGACGCCGTGCAGAATGCGGTAGCGGCCGATATTGGTGAACACGCCTTCGACCCGCAGCAATATATCGTCGGTCTCACTGTTGGTCTCGCTCATGCGGCCGGCCCGCGCCGCAATTCGTGGGCGCCGTGAGCGCCCAGATAAGCCTGCTGCACCTGCGGCAGCGCCACGACGTCGGCCGGCGGACCGTCGGCAATCAGCACGCCGTCCTGCAGCACGATGATGCGATCGGCGAGGCGGGTGACCACATCCATGCGGTGCTCGACCAGAAGCACCGTCTTATGCGTCTCGCCTTTGATTTCTTCGATCAGATCCAGAATGGTCGGGATCTCGTCGACGCTCATCCCCGCGGTCGGCTCGTCGAACATCAGCACGCGCGGCTGCAGCGCCAGCAGGATCGCGACCTCGAGCTTGCGCTGATCGCCGTGCGACAGCGCCGCCACCGGAAGGTCGAAGCGCCGCGCGAGCTTGACGCGGTCGAGCCAATGGCGCGCCTGATCGCGCACCGTGGCGTTGCGGGCCGCGATGCTCAGGCAATCGAAACGGATTTGCGCCACCGATTGCACCGCGAGCCGCACATTCTCGAACACCGTCAGGCTCGGATAGAGATTGATCAACTGAAAAGCGCGGCCGAGACCGAGCCGGGTGCGGCCGGGCGCGCCCAATCGCGTAATGTCCTTGCCGAACAGACTGACGCTGCCGCCGGTCGGTCGCAATTGCCCCGAGATCAGATTGAAATACGTGGTCTTTCCGGCGCCGTTCGGCCCGACGATGGCGGTGAGCGTGCCTTGATGAAACGCGCACGTCACGGCGTTGACCGCGATCTGCCCGCCGAAATTGATGGTCAGATCGCGGGTCGATAGAGCAGGGACGTCGCCGGTCATTCCCCGTCCTTACGCAGCCTTCGGGGCTTGCGCCCGTTCTTGTTGTTACCGTTTGTTGGTGATCGGAATCTTCATCTCGTCCATGGTGATCACGTGGATCAGCTCCGGGATTGCCCAGGGCACATTCGGATCGACTTTGATCTTGAAGGCATACATCGGCTGCAGCAGCTGATGATCTTCCTTGCGGAACACCACCGTGTCCTTCGGCGAGTTGAACGCCATGCCTTCCATGGCGGTGATCAGTTTTTCCGCATCGGTCGAGCCGCCGGTCTTTTTCAGCGCCAGCACCACGGCCTGCGCGGCGATGAAGCCGCCGGCGGTGAAGAAGTCGGGCGGCGCGCCGTTGAAGCGCTTCTTGTTCTCGGCGACCAGCGCGTCGTTCACCGGGTTCTTGGGAATGTCGTAGTAGTAATAGGCGGCGCCTTCGAGGCCGGGGAAATCCTTGTAGGCGACCAAGGCCGGCAGGATGTTGCCGCCGGTCGAGATCTCGATGCCCTGCCGTTCAGCGCCCATGGCCTTGAGCGCCGCCAGCGGATTGCCGGCGCCGGCCCAGTTGACGAAAATGATCTTGCGGCCTTGCTCTTTGGCCATCGCATCGAAGATGCGCTGGATCGGCGCCGTGAAGTCGGTCGTCATCGGCGGCGCGTATTCCTCGAACACGAGCTTGGCGCCGGTCGGAGCCAGCGCCGTCTTGAAGGCGGTGACGAAGTCGCGGCCGAAGGCGAAGTCCTGCGCCAGCGTCGCCACCACGGTCCCAGGCTTGCCGATGGTGAGTGCGTTGGAAACCGCGTCCTGGGTGGAATTGCGCCCGGTGCGGAAGATGTAGCGATTCCACGCCGCGCCGGTGATCGAATTGGCCACGGCCGGCTCGACGATGAAGATCTTCTTGTTGTCGAGCGCGACCGGCAGCATGGCCAAGGCCACCGCCGAGCTGGTGCCGCCGACGGCGATATCGACGCCCTCATCGTTATAAGCTTCGTTCAACAAATTGCGGCCGACGTCCGGCTTGAACTGGCTGTCCTTCTCGATGACGACCAGCTTGTGGCCTTCGACCATCATGGTGCCGCCGGTGGCGTAGTCGAGGCCCATGGCGAAGCCGGCAAGGGTTTGTTTGGCGTAAGCTTCGAGCGGGCCGGTCTTGTCGACGATCAGCGCGATCTTGATCGGCTTTTCCTCGGCATGAAGCTGTGCTGCAGTCGTGAGCGCAAGCGCTGCGCCAACCGCCAACACAAGGCCGCTTCGCAGAGCCGTGATCCGCGCCCATATTTGTTTTGTTTTGCTCTCGGCGTGCCGAGCCCTCGTATTCATTACTGCTCACTCCCTCCGGAAGAACGCTAACGCTTAATGACGGTCCTTCGCTCACGCCGCTAATAGGCGCGCAGGACCGTCACCCCGAACCAAGCTTGGTCTGAAAAAGGCCGAGGCACAAGCCTCAAAGCCAAATCTCGCAAGCGAGCCTTAACGCCCCGTCGGCGCGGCAGTGAGATTGCGAGAGGCTCGAGCAACAGCGGATCCAGATTATGGATCGAGCTCGGTGTCCCAATAGAGATAGTCGAGCCAGCTGTCGTGCAGATAGTTGGGCGGGAAGAGCCGGCCGTTGCGGTGCAGATGCTGCACCGTCGGCTGGAACGGCCGCTGCGACGGCCACATCCTCGACTCGTCCGGCGTCATGTTGCTCTTTCTCAGATTGCAGGGCGAGCAGGCCGCGACGACGTTATCCCAAGTGGTGAGGCCGCCACGCGAGCGGGGCAGCAAATGATCGAAAGTCAGATCGTCCCGGTCGCCGCAATATTGGCAGCAGAACCGGTCGCGCAGGAACACGTTGAACCGGGTGAAGGCCGGGTGCGTCGAGGGCTTTACGTAAGTCTTCAGCGACACCACGCTCGGCAGCCGCATCTCGAAGCTCGGGCTCCGAACGGCTTTCTCGTAGTTCGCGACGATGTTCACACGATCGAGAAACACCGCCTTGATGGCGTCCTGCCAGGACCAAAGCGACAGCGGATAATAGCTCAGCGGACGGAAGTCCGCATTCAATACCAGCGCGGGAAACCCCGATGGCGGCACGTGAGCGTTCAAGACCAAGTCCCTGTCGCGACTCACTTGGCCGCACGTGCGGCCTCGACCCCTAGTTTATAGGGAGGCGTGACAGGATTGTGAAGCCTGTACGGGGGGTTATGCGTCAAAGGCCTGTGGCGGCCAACTTTTTCGCCGCAGCGGGCTGCCGAGCGGGCTTCGCCGCATTCTGCCGGCTCAGTCGCGGCCGAGGGCTGAGAGTGGCCTCCGGACCCGTTCGGAGCCTGCGGCTTCCGCCGGACGGCTATCGGCGAAAACTGGCAGCGAGGAACTCAACCCCGTGACGCAGTCCTTCGGGGTCGATGCTGTGGCCGACGCCGGCCGACATATGCCACTCGACCGCCACGCCGAGCGAGGGCAACACCTCGGTCGCCTGAAATAAGGCCTGCGGCGGCACGACCTCGTCCGCATCGCCGTGGACCAGGAGCACCGGTGGGCGGGCGCTGATCTCGGCCGCGAATGTGTCTATGTCACCGTCGTTCGGGGGCAGGACGAGCAGGCCCGAGTAACCGACGATCGCCGCCGGCGGCACGGTTCGCCGCAAGCCGACATGCAGTGCCATCATGGTGCCCTGGGAGAAGCCGACCAGCGCCAGCGCGGAAGCCGGCAGGCCGAGGCGGCCGAGTTCGCCATCGATGAAGCGCTCCAACACCGGGCGCGCGCGATTGACGCCGACCCAGCGCTCGTTCGGGTCCCGAAAGGTCAACGGGAACCACTGTCGCATCGTCGGCGACTGTTCGCAGGGCTCCGGTGCATGCGGCGCAACGAAAGACGCGTCCGGCAGCAATGGCTGCCAGACCTTGCCGATCTCGATCAGGTCGTTGCCGTCGGCGCCATAGCCGTGAAGAATGACCACGAGTTGCCGTGCACGGCCGGAGCGTGGAGCCAGGCGGGGACCATCGAGTTCAGCGGTCATTGGCTTTTCACCGGCTTGCTGACGCGTGCGCGACGCCTGCTTAGCCGGAGCCCAGCCTCGTTGTCCACGTCGGACGATTACGGGACCTCGGAGGTTCTCTGTTCCGTCAGCGGCGTTTGCGCGCCGCCGTTTTGCGGCTTGGCGGCGCGGTGCGAGGTTTTTTGGACGAGGTGCGCCGCTTCGACGGTGGAACGACAGGCGGTGCCGGTTTGGGCGGACGCGGCCGTTTGATGCCGGCAGCCTTCGCTTCTTCGGCGATCGTGCGGTAATAGCTCCACAGGATGCGCGCGGCGATGGCGCGCCACGGCCGCCACGCTTCCGCCAAAGCCTGCATCTCCTTGACGTTGGGTCGAGCCGGCAAGCCGAAGGCGACTCGCGCCGCCTCCTGCAAAGCCAGATCGCCGGCCGGCCAGGCATCGGCGTGTCCGAGGTTTGACAAGAGATAGATATCGGCGGTCCAGGGTCCGATGCCGTGCACGGCGGTGAGCGCTGCATGTGCAGCGTCGGCCTCGAGCGCGGCCAAACCTTCGAGCGCAAGCTCCTTGCTTTGGACGGCCTTGGCGATCGCTTTCAGGGCGCGGATTTTCGGCGCCGACAGCCCCAGCCGTGCAAGTTTGGCCGGACGCGCGCGGAGAATCGCCGCTGCGTCGAGCGGCTCGAATGCCGCCGCGAGCCGTCCCCAGATCGCATTCGCGCTTGCGGTCGAAAGCTGTTGCGCCACCACGATGGCGGCAAGGCCGGCGAAGCCGTCCTCGCGCCGCCGCAGCGGCGGCCGGCCGGCTTTGGTCAGCAACGCCACAAAGCGCGCGTCCGCTTTGCCGAGGGCATCGAGCGCCGCATCGAGATCGGCTTCGGTGTGGATAAAGGATGGCATCGTAGCATCCGGTTACGCGCGCCGTGCGAATTCCATGCCGCGCGCCTACTTGATGGATCGAGCCTATCAGGTGGTCAATCCTGTGGGTTGGGGAAGTGACAGTCATGCATACGCGTGTGTTTCGGTTTGCGCCGAGTCCGAATGGCTATCTGCATCTCGGCCATGCCTATTCGGCGCTGATCAATGACGAGATGGCGCGACAGCATCACGGCCGGCTGTTGTTGCGCATCGAGGACATCGACGCCGCGCGCTGCCGGCCCGAATACGAAGCAGCCATCGCCGAAGATCTCGGCTGGCTCGGGATCGCCTGGCAGCCCGATGTGCGCCGGCAAAGCCAGCATTTCGACGATTATCAATTGGCCGTCGACAAGCTCGAAGCCTTGGGCTTGCTGTATCCGAGTTTCGAGAGCCGCAGCGAGCTTGCCGCACTGGTCGCCGAGCGCGATCGCGAACGGCATTGGCCCCGCGACCCTGACGGCGTGCCGCTTTATCCGGGACGCGCGCGCAAAATGCCCAAGGACGAACGCGAACGCCGCCGCCGCGCGGGCGAGCCATTTGCGCTGCGACTTGCCACCGACGCGGCTGCCGCGCGCGCCGGCGCTTTGACGTGGACCGAGACCGGCTCCGGGCCTCAGGGGCAAACTGGTGTCGTCGCGGCGGCGCCGCAGATGTGGGGCGATGTCGTGCTGGCGCGCAAGGATACGCCGACCAGCTATCATCTCGCCGTCGTGCTCGACGACGCACTGCAGGGCGTCACCGATGTGGTGCGCGGGCAGGACTTGTTTTGGTCGACCGCCATTCATCGGCTGCTGCAGGCTTTGCTCGGCTTGCCTGAACCGACCTATCATCACCACACGCTGATTGTAGACGCCGCCGGCCGCAAGCTGTCGAAATCGACGCTGGCGACGAGCTTGCGCGACTTGCGCGCCTCCGGAGCCAGCCCGGCGGATGTCAGGCGCATGGTCGGGCTTCGGCATTGATGCCTTTTTGACCAAAGCGGGTGAAAGTTTGGCCCGGCGGTATTTGCGAGTGAACCCCATTTAAGGACATATTTTGTTTGATGCTCCGGCGGGGGCTGCTCTCCGGACGGCATGTTTCTTGAGTTCAGGTTTGGGTTCGGGCCGGGCGTATGGCACGATGAGTGCGGGGCTTTATGGCGCGTTCACGATCAGGCAAAAAAACGGCGACGAAGGTCTGCGCGTCGCCAGCGCAAGCCGCGCGAGCCGGAGGTGCCGATCTTCATCAAGCATCGTCCCGGCAAAACGCCGCCTGACAGGTCTTCGGAGTTCAAATCGTCGGGCGCCAAATCTTTCGCAACCAGGCCATCCGCAGCCAAGCCGTCTAAGCCTTCTGCAGGCAAGTCTTCGTTCGGCAAGCCTTCTTCTGCGGCCAAGTCTTCCGAACACAAGTCTTCCGCACACAAATCTTCCGCACCCAAGTCTTCTGCGGGCAAGTCTCCCACCGGCAAATCTGCCGCAGGCAAATCTCCTACAGGTAAGTCCGCCAGCGGGAAATTTTCGTCCGGCAAGCCATCGCTTGGCAAAGGCAAAAAGCCTCTCGGGAAGCCTGGCAAGTTCTCGGCTGCGAAGCCGTCGAGAAAGCCGGAAGCGACTGAGCCGGTGGTGGACGCGGCTTCGGCGGCTGCGACCGAGGCGTCGCTGGTCGCCTATGCGCACGATATCCGCACCGCGCTGACCGGCATCCTGGCGCTCAGCGAGTTGCTGGCGACCTCAACGATCGGCGAGCGCGAGCGGCGGTGGGCCGACGGCATCAAAGGCAGCGCCGAGCATTTGTCGAGCCTCACGACCCTGATGATCGATGCCGCCCAGGCCCAGGGCGGCGTGATCAAGCTGCGGGACGATGTGTTCGACCTGCGCGAGCTGATCACGGCCGTTGCGAATTCCCTGTCGGCGCGTGCCGAAACCAAAAATCTCGTCACCGAGGTCGCGGTCGCAGACGATTTGCCGGAGCGCGTTCGCGGCGATGTGGTGCGGTTGCGCGCCGCCCTGGAAAATCTCATCGACAATGCGGTGAAATTCACGGAGCGTGGCAAGGTTCGGCTTGAACTCGGCGTTGAGCCCGCCAAACGTGGCCGCATGACGCTGGCGTTTTCCCTCAGCGACACCGGCATCGGGCTCAAGCCCGGCGAAATCCACCGGCTGTTTCGTCCGTTCACTCAGGCCAACGCGGATATCGCCCGGCGTTACGGCGGTACCGGGCTTGGGCTTGTGGTCGTCAAGGCGTTGGCGAAACGGATGGGTGGCGACCTTACCGTCACCAGCGCTTATGGAGAGGGCTCGACGTTTCGCTTTGCCGTGCAGGTCAAAACGGTGGCCGTCGTAGAGGCTGCCGATCCTGACCAAAAAAATAGTCCCGATCCCGACGCCGCGTCTGAGTACGACGCCAACGTCGAGACTGACGGCAAGTCTGATCCCGATAACTCAAATCTCAATCAATCCGATCTCGACAACTCTGCGCGCGACGCAAAGTCAGACGCCGGCTTCGCGCGTGACGCCAAGCGCAACGCCAAATTCGCTCTCAAGCCCAAATCGAATGCGAAGCTTGGTGCCGAACTCAAACCCGCGATACTACCGCCCGCAAAGCCGCCGGCACCGCGGCTTTCCGTGTTGTGCGTCGAGGACAACCCCTACGGCCGGGTCATTCTCAATACGCTGCTCACCGAACTTGGCCATCGCGCCGACTTTGCCAGCACCGGCGAGGAAGCCGTCGCGGCGATGACGCGCGCGTATGAAGCCGTGCTCATGGACATGACGCTGCCCGGGATCGACGGTCTCGAGGCGACCCGGCGTATCCGAACGCTCGCGGCACCGGCTGGCGAGACCCCGATCATCGGCATTTCCGGCCGCAGCGAGCCCGGTGACGAAGCGGCGGCGCAGGCTGCCGGCATCAATGCCTATTTGCGCAAGCCGCTCAGCCCGAAAGCGCTCAGCGACGCGCTCGCTGGCGGTGATGCCGAAGCCGGCCTAGCAAACAAAAAGATCGTCATTGCCGGGCTTGACCCGGCAATCCATGCTGACTCTCGGCATGGGAAATCGTCGGATTGTCGGCAGAGTCTGCTCATGCGGAAACGCAGCATGGACCGCCGGGTCAAGCCCGGCGACGACGAGAGGTGGGTGTGTTCGCGTCAGGGGCGCCGGCGTCTTCGACTCGATCAGCGTTTTGATCCGCTCGGCGTCCGCGGGCGTCGCCGGATTGTAGACCACCATGCCGAGATCGGGCCGGCCATCGACTGCAAAGGCGGAATATTCGAACGCGATCGGCCCCAGGACCGCATGGCGCAAATGCTTGACGCCGCCGCCGTGGGCGCGGACGTCGTTGTCGCGCCACATCGCCGCGAATTCGGGGCTCTCGCGGCAGAGTCTCGTCCACCAGCGCCTCGACCTTGGCGGCAGCGCCGGCGCGCGCCACGTCGGCGCGGAATACTCCGACCACGAACCGCGCCACGCTCTCCCAATCGTACTGCGCCGCGCGCACCTGCGGATCGCAGAAGATGAGCCGCAGCACGTTGCGTTTTTCCGGCGGCAGCGACGCGTAGTCGGCCAGCACCGCAGTCGCCGCGTTATTCCAGGCAACGATGTCCCAGGTCGAGGTCTTGATCAGTGCCGGACTGAACGGCAGCGCATCAAGCACGCGCTGCAGCCGCGGCGAGACCGCTTCGGCGGCCTGGTAGCGCACTTCGGGCGGCCGGCCGAGACCGAGCAAAAACAGATGTTCGCGCTCGACATCAGTCAGCATCAGGGCGCGGGCGATGCGGTCCAGCACGTCGGCGGACGGCGCGCCGCCGCGCCCTTGTTCAAGCCATGTGTACCAGGTGGCGCTGATGTTGGCGCGCTGCGCCACCTCTTCGCGGCGCAGGCCCGCGGTGCGGCGGCGCTGCGCGGAAAAGCCGAAGGTCGCCGGATCGAGCTTTGCTCTCCGATCTTTCAGATAGGCGCCGAGCCGGTTGTCGTTGGTGACGCGCTGGTCCATGGTGTTAGCCATTATACCAGGATAATCGTCACTACTTTACCGGGATGAAGCATAGCGCGAAATGTATCTCTCAGCGAAATCTGGAGATCTTGCTCATGCGCGTTTTCGTCACCGGAGCCACCGGCTTCATCGGCTCGGCCGTCGTCAAAGATCTGATCGCCGCCGGTCATCAGGTCCTCGGCCTTTGTCGTTCGGAGGACAAGGCTGCGGCGCTGAACTGCGACCGGTGCGGAGGTCGTTCGCGGATCGCTTCAGGACGCCGACGGCCTGAAGAAAGCCGCCGCGCGATCGGACGGCGTCATCCACCTGGCCTTCAACCACGACTTCTCGAAATTCGTGGCGAACTGTGAAGACGACCGCCGTGTGATCGAGGCGCTCGGTTCCGCCCTGAAAGGCTCCGACCGACCATTGCTCGTGACGTCCGGAACCGGGATCGCCAATTCGGTCCCGGGTGAGCCGGCCCGAGAAGACAATGCGATCGCCGGATCAGAGAAACATCCGCGCGCGGCTTCGGAAGAGACCGCGACCGCGATGGCGGCGGACGGCGTCAACGTATCGGTGGTGCGGTTGCCGCAGGTTCACGATCCGGTCGCGCAGGGCCTCATTACGCCGGCGATCGCGATGTATCGCGAAAAGGGCGTGTGCACTTACGTCGGCGAAGGACGCAATCGCTGGCCGGCCGCGCATGTCACCGATGTCGCTCGCCTCTACCGGTTGGCGATCGAAAAGGCCGAGCCGAACGCGAAGTATCACGCGGTCGCCGAGGAGGGCGTGCCGATGCGCGACATCGCCGAAACCATCGGCCGGCGCCTGCAACTGCCGGTCAAGTCCATCGCGCCGGAGGAGACGCCGGCTTATTTCGGCTGGCTCGCCATGTTTGCTGGATTGGACTTGCCCGCCTCAAGCGCACTGACGCGAAGCAAGCTCGGCTGGGAGCCGACCGGACCGAGTTTGATCGCTGATCTCGAACGGCTGCAGGTGGCGGCGCGTTGAGATACATCCGGCCGGGCGCCGCCTGCATGAATGCGCATCAGTGCAGGCCGCTCAGTCCAAATGCAGTCGGTGACGCGCTCGCGGTGGTTTGACGCCGCTCACCGTTCCGGTGCGTTCCGACGCTTGTTGCGAAAGCCCCGCTGTCGCACTTGCCCAGCGATTGCTTCTGGTCCACTCCGCTTAGCCGCCTTCAACGCGGATTTCTCGCCAAGCGTTCATGAACCGCGCCACACCATCAGGCGCCGCAAAGAAATTCGGTAGTGCATTGGTTCTGCCGCCCAATAGCGCAGCGTTCATCCTGCCGAAAATTCCGAGCCGCAGCGTCTTGTCTTTGAAGGTCACAACGCGTCCGTAGCCGAAGCCCCATGTCGCGAAGTTGCCGACGTCGCTCCAAAGATATCGTCGCCTGCGAAACCAGCGAGTGATTTCGAAGCTGCTCGCGTCAAGTCGAATTGTGCCACTACCCGGGATTAGATCGAGGACCATTGCCATGGTAACGGCACCGAAAAAGGCCGTCACGAGGATCGACGTTGTGTCCCGGTCGACGCACAGGACGGTGAGGCCAGCCATCACTAAGAGCACAAGCAAACGCCCTTTCAGGGGAGGTCCGAGCGTCAGCGGTCCGGGGAATTTTCCGATAGCGTCTAGGCTGTTGTTCGTTTTGATCTGCCGAAGACTGACCATAGGTTCAGTACGCCGGCTCGTGAAATGCAAGACGACGTGCCAAACAATCAGCGCCAATACGGCAAGCGGTATTGTGACCGCAACGAACCGAATGCTGGTCGCCATCCCCTGGAGCAGGCCGCCGAAATCGTGACCGGCAACCACGCAGGGAATCTGCGAATTCTCACTGAGTTGGCAGCCGGCGGCCGACGTCAGTGCCACCCCCAGCAATCCCGGCTGGCAGCGGGCAGGCACCGATCGCCAGGATCAGAGCCTGTATCAAGATCGTCAGCCGCTTTGGCATCGACACCGCCCAATGGCTTCATGCCGCTCGCGCGAAGGCCTCGTCGCGCTGCATTCATCCAGCCCAGCCTGACGAGGCCACGAGCCTGGATTTAATGGCGTTGCGCAGCGCACATTGATCCGGAAAAGTGGAGTTCGGCTTTTGCCAACAGGTTGTGTTCAAACAAAAAACAAGGAGGTAATTTAATTCAACGATAACAAGTGTGGTCCGGTCGGCCTGCCGATTTTGACGACCTTCCGCAGTGTCGTCGGATGGACTTGATCTGCCGGCAGGAATTTCAATCGCGCTCTGCGGTCGTGCCTTCAACAATCCGCACCACATCGGTCATGATGCGGTTGAGGTCGAAGTCCTTCGGCGTGTAGACCTCGGCGACGCCGGCGTCTTTGAGCACGATGGCGTCTTCCTTCGGAATGATGCCGCCGACCACCACCGGCACGTCGGTGACGCCGGCTTCCTTCATGCGCGCCATCACCTCGTGCACCAGCGGCAGGTGCGAGCCCGAGAGGATGGAGAGACCGACGACGTGCACATCCTTCTCGGCGGCCGCGGCGGCGATGGCTTCCGCAGTCAGCCGGATGCCGTCATAGACCACGTCCATGCCGGCGTCGCGGGCGCGGGCGGCGATCTGCTCGGCGCCGTTGGAATGGCCGTCGAGGCCGGGCTTGCCGATGAGAAATTTCAGCCGCCGGCCGAGTTTTTTGGAGACGCGGTCAACCTCGGCGCGGATGTCGTCGAGGCCCTTCGGCGTCGTTGCGCATGGCGGTGCCGACGCCGGTCGGGGCGCGGTATTCGCCGAACGCGGTGCGCAGTGCGAAACCCCATTCGCCGGTGGTGACGCCGGCTTTGGCGCAGGCGATCGACGGCGGCATGATGTTGGTGCCGCTCTTTGCCGCCTTGCGCAGATCGGCAAGTGCGGCTTCGACTGCGCGGGCGTCGCGCGCGGCGCGCCAGGCGTTCAGTCGCGCGACCTGATCGCGCTCGGCTTCTTCTGAAACCGTGAGGATGGCGTCGGCGGCCTCCGCAAGCGGCGAGGATTCCGTCTCGACGAAGCGATTGACGCCCACCACGGTGTGCTGGCCACGCTCGATCGCCTCGACCCGGCGCGAATTGGATTCGACCAGCCGCTGCTTCAAATAACCAGTCTCGACCGCGGCGACCGTGCCGCCCATCGCCTCGATCTGCTGCAGCTCTTCCTTGGCGGCGGCTTTCAGTTCATCGACCTTGGCGGCGATCACCGGCGAGCCGTCGAACAGATCGCCGTATTCCAGAAGGTCGGTCTCGTAGGCGAGAATTTGCTGCATGCGCAGCGACCATTGCTGGTCCCAAGGCCGCGGCAGTCCGAGCGCTTCGTTCCAGGCCGGCAATTGCACGGCACGGGCTCGCGCCTTTTTCGACAGCGTCACCGCCAGCATCTCGATCAAGATGCGGGCGACGTTGTTCTCCGGCTGCTGTTCGGTCAGCCCGAGCGAATTCACCTGCACGCCGTAGCGAAACAGCCGCTGCTTCGGATCGGTCACGCCATAACGCTCGCGGGTGATCTCATCCCACAGTTCGGCGAAGGCGCGCATTTTGCAGACTTCGGTGACGAAGCGCAGCCCGGCATTGACGAAGAAGGAAATACGACCGACCACGTCGCCGAATTCTTCCGGCGCGCATTGGCCCGAGGCTTTCACCGCGTCGAGCACGCCGATCGCGGTGGCGAGCGCAAACGCCAACTCCTGCACCGGCGTCGCGCCGGCCTCTTGCAGATGATAGGAGCAGACATTCATCGGATTCCACTTCGGCATTTCCTTGGTCGTGAACAAAATCACGTCCTTGGTCAGCCGCATCGACGGCGCCGGCGGAAACACGTAGGTGCCGCGCGACAGATATTCCTTGATGATGTCGTTCTGCGTCGTGCCGGTCAGCTTTTTCCGCGGCACGCTCCTGCTCGTCGGCGAGCGCCGCGTAGAGTGCCAACAGCCATGGCGCCGTGGCGTTGATGGTCATCGACGTATTCATCTCGCCGAGCGGAATGCCGTCAAACAGCGCGCGCATGTCGCCGAGATGCGAGATCGGCACACCGACCTTGCCGACTTCGCCCTTGGCGTGCGGATGATCGCTGTCGTAGCCGGTCTGGGTCGGCAGATCGAAGGCGACCGAAAGGCCGGTCTGGCCTTTGCCTAAGTTCTTCCGATAGAGCGCATTCGACGCCGCCGCCGTGGAATGTCCCGCATAGGTGCGGAAGATCCACGGTTTGTCGTGCGAAGATTTCGGGTGCGAACGCTTGTCGCTCAACGGCTTGTCGCCTCGTGCTGTGTCGTGATGTGGTTGTTCGGTCATCGGTCTCGCCGACTGAGAACCCCGGCTACTCTGACGCGGATCGTGTTGCGACGCAACATCAGCGAAGGGCCGGGGAAACTGAAACACTGAACTGCTGTGCGACGCCGGGATGGCGCGTCGGCCGCCGCTTACGCGCTCGCGACGGCGGGCTGGACCATGCGGCGCGCGAGCAGGACAGCGATCACCAGCAGCGCCGCAAAGCCGACCGGGAATTTCACGAACGGAAAGATCATGACCAGGCCGCAGGCGAGCCCGATGCCGACCGAGTCGCCGGATAAAAATCCGCGGGCATTGCCGAAGCGCAGCAGAAAGGCGAGCGGCACGGCCAGCACGACGAGGTCGTAGGTGTAGAGGTAGGGTGTAGCCAGCAAGACGCCGACGCCAAGCGCCGCGGCCTTGAGGTCGTACGCTGTTTTAGAGCGCCACACGATCGCAACCAGGACGGCGGCTGTTAGAGAGATGACGGCTTGCACAGTCCAGGCCGATGTCTCGCTGCCGCCAAGCGTGCGGACCAATCCGAACGCGGTTTGCAGCTTGCTCCAGTCGGCCCAGCCCTGGGACAGGAAAGCCTGCGAGGTGTGGCCGATATTGCCCAGGAAAGCCTGCCAGGCCTCGCTCCCGAAGGCGAGCCACGAGGCGCCGGCGATCAGGATCGCAACGACGGCGGCGGTGAAGAATGTGCGCCAGTAGCCGCCAGCCGCGAGCGCGATCGGAAACAACAGACCGAGATGCGGCTTGTAGGTGAGAAGCCCGAGCAGGACGCCGGACAGTGATCGGATTGGTTTCCAGAAGAACAAGCGCGCCGCCGATCAGGCCAGCGGTCAAAAATCCGTTCTGCCCGACGATGAAGTTGGGCAATATCGCCGGAAACGCCGCCGCCAGCAGATATCCGATGCGATTGCCGATGATGGCGCGGATCGCGATCAGATAGCCCGGGAAGGTGACAAAAGCCCACAGCGCGTAAGCTGCCGCGTAGGGCAGCACCGAGAGTGCGGCGGCGACGAACAGAAAAGTCGGCGGATAGTGCCAACCAAAATAGCCGTCGAACGCATGCCCGACGGCAGTCTCTTCCATCAGCTTGTGGGTCGGCCAATCGTAAGCCGCAGCCGCATGGCCGGCCACAGCAAGCTTGCCCGCGGCCCAAACGTTGACGAAATCGGATTCGATGCCGCTGCCGTTCGGCGCAATCAGCCAGGAGCCTTGAACGAACGACGCGGCCAGATAAGCGACGTTGACAACGAGCAGCGCGAAACAAATAAGCTCCACCGGCGGCGCCAGTTTGAGGCCGCCCGGATGGCCCGGCGAGATCTGTCCGGGCGAAATTTCGTAAAGCGCCATCGGCAGTACCGCTGTCCTCGCGATCGCACGCGAGGCTTAAGCAGGGACGCCTTGAGGAACCTTTAAATACTGCCGAAACTTTGAAGCGACCCGGCGTTGCGGCCGGGTCGCGGCGCGTGGGCGCGCTAGCGCCTGATCAGCCGCAGGATGATCAGCAGGATCACCGCGCCGATGAAGGCCTCGATAATTTCGGCAATGATGCCGGCGCCGAAAGAGACACCGAGGCGGGGCAACAGCCAGCTCGCAATCAGAGCGCCGATGATGCCGATGACGATGTCGCCGATCAGCCCAAAGCCACGGCCCCTGACCACCAGTCCGGCGAGCCAGCCCGCGATCGCGCCAACGATGATAAAAATAAGAATTTCCATTATTTCCCCCAATGCCCCAGTCCCACCGGCGTTTGCCGGAAGTTCCCGACCATAAAGGCGCGAGTCCGCGTTGTCAGCACGACGCGCCCGATGATGTCACGTTGCCAACTATTTATTGCGCCGCAATATCAAGTACGGCAGAGTTGTTCTTGCAGGAGCTGCTGCTGGCAGACTTGTTGTGGCAGACCTGCGGTTGAAACGGATCCCCGGCGGGGAAACTGGGAGCCCACCATGGCCGTCGCGCAACGAAAGCCCTCAGCGGCACCGCTGAAGGACCTCTATGACATTGGCGAAGTGCCGCCGCTTGGGCACGTTCCGGCCAACATGCACGCCTGGACGATCCGCAAGGAACGCCACGGGCCGCCCGAACAGGCGATGCTGCAGGAGGTCGTGCCGACCTGGCCGATCGCCGAGGACGAAGTGCTGGTTTACGTCATGGCCGGCGGCGTCAACTATAACGGCGTGTGGGCCGGCCTCGGCGTGCCGGTGTCGCCGTTCGACGGTCACAAGCACCCCTTCCATATCGCCGGCTCCGACGCTTCGGGCGTGGTCTGGGCGGTCGGCTCCAAGGTCAAGCGCTGGAAAGTCGGCGACGAAGTCATCGTCCACTGCAATCAGGACGACGGCGACGACGAGGACTGCAACGGCGGCGATCCGCTGCTGTCGCTCTCGCAGCGCATTTGGGGCTACGAGACGCCGGACGGCTCGTTCGCGCAATTCTGCCGCGTGCAGTCGCGCCAGCTGATGGTGAAGCCGGCGCATCTCACCTGGGAAGAGGCGGCCTGCTACACGCTGACACTCGCCACCGCCTACCGCATGCTGTTCGGCCATTCGCCGCACACGCTCAAGCCGGGCGACAACGTTTTGGTCTGGGGTGCTTCGGGCGGCCTCGGCGTGTTCGGCGTGCAGCTCGTCGCCGCCTCCGGCGCCAACGCCATCGGTATCGTATCGGATGAATCGAAGTCCGAATATGTCTTCAATCTCGGCGCCAAGGGCGTCATCAACCGCAGCGAGTTCAAATGCTGGGGCGCGATGCCGAAAGTCGGGACGCCCGAATACGATAGCTGGGTCAAGGAAGCGCGCCGTTTCGGCAAGGCGATCTGGGACATCACCGGCAAGCGCGATGTCGACATCGTGTTCGAGCATCCGGGCGAGGCGACGTTCCCGGTGTCATGCCTGGTGGTCAAGCGCGGCGGCATGGTGGTGTTTTGTGCCGGCACCTCCGGTTTCAACATCACCTTCGATGCGCGCTATGTGTGGATGCGGCAGAAGCGCATTCAGGGCTCGCACTTCGCGCACTTGAAGCAAGCCAGCGCCGCCAATCGTTTCGTCATCGACCGCCGCATCGATCCGTGCATGAGCGACGTGTTTCCGTGGGAGAAAATCCCCTACGCGCACGAGCTCATGCGCGCCAACCGGCACAAGCCGGGCAACATGTCGGTGCTGGTGAATGCGCCGACCACGGGGCTGCGCAACTTCGACGACGTGGTGGAAGCCGGCTCGCTGCCGGAACTGAGCCGGCAGTCCAATCGGGCGTAGTTAGCGTCCCGTGTGGTCCCCGCTCATTCCCGCGAAGGCGGGAATCCATGCGCTTGCGAGGCCGAGCGGCAGAACTGGGTCCCCGCTTTCGCGGGGACGAGCGGCAAGACCTCTCTCGTCATTGCGAGGAGCGGAGCGACGAAGCAATCCACGCCTCGCTGAGCCGCGTAAAAGCTGGATTGCTTCGCTACGCTCGCAATGACGAATCGGCCCTGTCCTCGCGCGCGCGAATGATCGCCGCGTTCAACTCGCCGCCATAAACAAAAATCCAGGCGCTGTAATAAAGGAACACCAGCGCGATCATCGCCGACGCCAGGCCGGCGTAATAATGCACGTAGGTATAGGCGAAGTCGGCGATGTAACGGCCGAAGGTGAAGCCGCAGATCAGCCACAGCAGCAGCGTGGCCAGAATGCCGGGCCACACCAGGGCAAAACCGCGGCGGCCGGCCGGCAGCCACATGTGCAGAATGATCAGGGCGACTGACAGCACCAGTCCGCTGATGCCGAAGCGGGCGAGATCGAAGTGCGCTTGTAGCGGCGCGAGCCACGGCAAATAGGCGGTCGCGGTCTTGAACAGCAGCGGGCCGAGCACGACGAAGAAGGCCAGCACCAACAGCGCGATGGCGCTCAGCAGCACAAAGCCGATCGATTCCAGGCGCAGCAGCCAAAAACTGCGGCGCTCGCGCAAGCCGTAGGCACGGTTGAGCCCGATGCGCAGGCTCTCGACGCCGCTGGAGGAGAAATAGACCGCAAACACCGCGCCGACCGTGACCAGCCCGCTATGGGAGGTCGTCAGCACGTGGTGGATCTCGGTCGCCAGCGGCGCGGCGACCTCCTGCGGCCAGGCGGCGAACAGGAGGCGGGCGACCTCGTTGGCCAAATCCACCGAGCCGATGAAGCCCGCGATCGCGGTGACGACAATGAGAAACGGAAAAACCGACATCAAGATCGACAAGGCAATATGGCTGGCGATGGCCCAGCCGTCGTCGCGATTGAACCGGTAAAAAGCGTCAAGAAGAATGTGAAAGCTGTGGCGAATGGAGTGCACAGTGCGGCGCCTCGGCGGACGGCATCGGCGGCAACAAATACGCTATTCGGCCGCCGCTGCGAAGCCGGAAAGCAGCGTCATAGCGCGATGAGCGAATGGGTGTTCGCATCCTTCCGGGGACTCGAAAACGGATCTCCGCTTGGCGGGTCTTGCGGCGGGGTGTCGAGGCTCCGCACGGGAGAGCGGAAAGAATGAACTTTACGCCGCCCCGTTGTCGGCACCGGGCCGGCGTGAAGCGCTCTCGCGGCCCGCTAAGCCGCACGCATCTGTGTTTATTTGACGCTGCCGCACATCTTGAATTGCAATAGCGTGTTGCTGATGGCATGTCTCGGACGATCCCATCGCGCCTTCGTAATGAACAACAACTGGATGTAATATGCCCTCAATCCTGAAAGGCATGGCGCTTGCTCTGTGCTTGGTCGCCGTCTTCTGCGGTCGCGCCGTCGCCGCCGAAGCTTGCGACAGTGTCGAACAAACAATGGCAACGACGCCAAGCCCGCCCGACACTATCGAACGATGGAGGGCGCATCTTGGCGAGATCGAGGCGGCGCGGACGGCGGTTTCGGTCGATACCGTTGTTGTCGGCGATTCGCTGGCGCAGATGTTCAATGCCGAGTATTGGGGACCGAAGAAGATCCTCAATCTGGGGATCGGCGGCGATAAAACACAACAGGTGCTGTGGCGTCTCAATGCTTTCGACTGGTCGAAGGTGTCGGCCAAAACCGTCTTGCTGATCCTGGGAACAAACAATCTCAGCGGGCCAGAAGCCCTGCGCGATCATCAGCGGCCTCGGTCAGGTGGTCCAGAAGCTGACGGCGCTTTGGCCGACGGCACGCATTTCTTATTTGAAGATTCCGCCGCGTGGCACCGATTTTCGTCAGTACGAAGCGCAGCGGCTGCAAATCAACGAGGCGATGGGTAACGTCGCAGGGCTCGCGTCCTTTAATCTCGATGATGCTCTGACTTGCGGCTATACGTTGCCGTGCAAAAACTATCAGCCCGATCTGTTGCATTTCACGCGCGACGGCTACGCGACCATTCTGAAAGGCTATAACGCCTCGTTCCTGGAGGCGAACGCGCCCTGATTCGCGCGTCGCGACGTGAAGGCAGTTCCGCTTCGCGATGTCGCTGCCGGCGGCCAAGCCCTGGCTTGATGGTCTCGGCGCAATCGCTAAAGTTGGGAGTCGCTTATTGTCAACGGCGTTGAAAAATAATGGCCGTGGCACGCACCGTAGCGTTCGCAAACCGTACGCTTGGTTGTCGCTCTCGCAATCGTGGCGGCAGCAATGCCGCTGTGGGCACAAGAGCGACCGCCGCAGAACGCCCCGACCGAAGACGTCGATATCACGCTGGAGATCACGCAGCCCGGTTCCCCGCCCATCGTCGAGCGGCGGCGATGGTCTGCCAGCCGACATCTGCGCCGCGTCGACGGGCCGGATAAGGCTGCGACCATCTTCGATCTGAGCAAGGGCGAACTCACTTTGCTCAATCCGGCCAACCGCACCTACCGCACGCTGCAAGGCGCGGCCACGAAGCGGATGTCGCCGCCGAAAGCAACACGCGTGAAGCGCGGCGAGACCGCAAAGATTGCCGGGCTTACGTGCAGCGACTGGTCGTGGCTGGACGGCATCGAAATGCACACCGCCTGCTTGACGCCGGATGGTGTGTTGCTGCGTCTCATCGTCGACGGCCACATCGTGGCCGAGGCCCGCTCGGTCGTCTACGCGCCGCAGCCCGCCGAGTTGTTTGAAATCCCGCCGGGCTACCAGCCGGCTTTGGCGCCGGAAGGTGGTCCGATCGATTGAGCATTCGCGCTTAGCCAGCGAGGCGCACGATCGACGACCCTAAACACCAAACGCGCGATTAAAACTGATCGACCGAGGTCGGGACGACGTGCACGACGTGAAAGCCTTTTTGCTTCAGGTCTTTCAGCAACTCGGGCAACGCCGCGGCCGTTGCGCGATGGATATCGTGCAGCAGCAAAATTCCCTTGCCGCGCGCTTCAAGCCGGCTCATCGCCAAGGCAACGATCCGCTTCGGCGATATCCGGTGCCAGTCGTCCGCGACAGTGTCGGAACTGAACGATACCAGGTGTCGTGCGGCCAGCTCTTCGTCGATGATGTCGGAGTGCGCCAGACCCGGAACCCGGAAGAACGGCGCGACCTGGCGGTGATCGCCGAGTGCGACGCCGACGTCGATGATGCCCTTGTCGATCTGCCACTCGACGAGGTCGCGCGGCAGTTTGCCGAACCGCGGCGGATGATCTTCGCTGTGAGTGCCGATGGTATGACCGTCGGCGAAAATCCGGCGCACGGTCGCGGGATATTCGCGCGCCATTTCGCCGACCAGGAAAAACGTCGCCTTCACGCATTGGGCGGCGAGGGTGTCGAGAACCTGGTTGGAGTAGCGCGGCAGCGGGCCATCGTCGAACGTCAGGACAACTTCCTTGTCGGCGAGCGGCAATGCCAGCGCGCGGTCCATCGCTCCGACCTTCGGGAACTGAGCGGGATCGATGGCGAGCACACGGCTGGTGCCAAGCGCATTCGGGTTGTTCGGACAGTCGCCGGCGCGCGCGACTGTGGCGGTCGCGGCTATTCCACAGAGAAAAGCGATAATGAGGGCAAGGGCATTTCGCATTGGATTCTCGGATTTCATTCCGGCGTGGCGCTCACTTCGATCCGATTTGCGATGAACGCTGGGTGAACGAAGACGCCGTACGGCCCAGCACGGTCACGATGCCATGCGCTGCGCCACAAATTGCTCGCGGCCGCATGGCACGCGCCTGCACACGCCTCCCCTGTAGAATCCGTGAGTGCCGCCGACAATGACACAGATCACATTTGCCGCGGATCACGTCTCGGCGCCGTGAAAACGAACGGATTGTTCCCGGCTGAGCGGCCTGGTCGCCATCACGGAGTGGCCACCGTAGACGATGCGCCGCCGCTTATAGCGGCGTTCTTCGGCCAGAGGATCCAGCGCCGGTACGAGGTCCACCGCAAGTCCGTCTCTTTTAGATTCCGCTATCGGTCTCTTCTCAAGCGAACTGACGAGAAACAGCGCGATAATCGCAAGCGGCAAGCCGAGGAGGAAGAGCGCAACGAAACCGCCGACAATGAAATTGAGCATTTCCCCTGCCGTTCTCGCCGATGCGGTTCGCGTGCCTTGCCGATAGCCTTGCCGATGAGGCGACGATCTCCTCGATGAGTTTCGCTGCCATCAATATGTTCTGCAAGCAATCTATTTAGCGCAATCCGGCTTGCACCAGGAGCGGGTAAGTCTCGGTCTTGAATTCGCGCATGCCGTCCTCATAGCGCGGCCACGACAACAGCACGCCGTCGAGGCCCATGTCCGACAGCGTCTTGAGCCCGTCGACCACCTGCTCCTTGGTGCCGACCAGCGGGTAACCGCCCCAGCCGGCGATCCAAAGCTCCTTGAGATGTTTGATCGCTTCCGGCGAAAAGGTCTTGGCATTGAGCCCGAGCGTATTGAGCGCCATGGTGGCGGCTTCCCAATCGCCCTTCTCGTGCACGACATAGTCCGAATAGCGGCGCGCTTCGGCCTCGGTCTCCGCCTGGATGATGTTGGCGGAGGTCCAGACCGTGATCTCGCGGCCATATTCCTCGCGCGCGAGCTTACGGTAGGCCTCAACCTGCGCCTTGTTCTGTTCGAAGCTTGGCGCGCCCAGCGCCGTAAACGCAATGTCGCAGTGCTTGCAGGCGTAGTGGCGGCCGCGCTCGGAGCCGCCGGCGTTCATGATTG
Organism: uncultured Alphaproteobacteria bacterium; assembly: GCA_963737755.1. GTDB lineage: Bacteria > Pseudomonadota > Alphaproteobacteria > Rhizobiales > Xanthobacteraceae > BOG-931. Next base: position 56,553 of record CAVTTZ010000005.1, read on the forward strand.
CCGGGAACGGGGCCTGGATCGGCTTCGGCTGCAGATAGCCTTTTTGGATCTTGTAGTATTTGCCTTCGTGGTCGAATTCATCGTCCTCGGTCCACAGCCGCTTGACGATGTCGAGCCATTCCTCGGCCATGCTGTAGCGTTCATCATGCGGCAGCAACTCGGCGCCGAACATCTCGATTTCCGGCTTGTTCCAGCCGGTGACGATGTTGAGGATGTAGCGACCGTTGGAAATGTGATCGATGACGGCGCTCTGCTTGGCGGCGATGATCGGATGATTGAGCGAGCAGTGCGAGGTGGCGACGACGCCGGCTTTGTCGGTCGAAGCCGCGACCCCGGCCGCCCAGGCGAAGGTCTCGAAGCCGGGCCCTGCCGGATTGAGTTTGCCGCCGAATCCGCGCCAGCGCGCCACCGGCAATAAACATTCGAATTCCATCTCGTCGCCCAGCTTGGCGAGTGCCATCGTGCTGGGCCAACTGATGTCCAGACGTCCTTCGACATCGGACATCAGGCAGCCGTAATCGAGGTTGCTCTGAAATGTCCCAAGCTTGAGCTTGCGATTGTTGAAGATCGGGTTGGTCGAGCGACGATCGTCGCGCCGTGTCGCCGCGCTGGGCATTAGTTCCTCCCTATGAGTCTTGTGCCGCGAATTCGGTCTCGCGGGGTGCGGCTTGGTGCCGGGCGTTGGAAATTCCATTAAATAAAAGAGCTTGTCGCCGAGTTTGGTCAAGCGCGGCGATCCGACCGTGCGCTCTGGCGAAAGGAATAGGGCGCTCCGGCTTGACGGCGGTCGCGCCACTCCGAAAATAGCGCCGCGTTGCTTCGCCGGTTGAGCGGTGCGGTTGCGAGGAAACGGTATGACATCGTTCTATTTCAACACCGCCGTCAGCAAGAATGCGCGGCGCGTATGGTACGACTTCGTCGAAGAGAAATTCGGCGTCAGTTCGGTGAGCCTTGGCGACAACTCCGGCTTTTCCGGCGACATCAGGTGCTCATCGCTCGGCTTCCTGACGCTGGCGCAGATCAAAGCGTCGCGCCAACTCGGCAAGCGAAGCCGGGCCCAGGTTGCACAGGCGCAGAACGAGCATTTCGTGATCGTCATGCTGCGGACCGGTCGGCTCAAAATCACCCAGGCCGGCCGCGAATGCCTGCTTGGCCCGAATACGTTCACGCTGTTTGATTGTAACGGGCCTTACGTTTTTGATCACGCCGAGCCGACCGAGGTTCTCGACGTGATCGTGCCGGCCGGTGCGTTGCGCGCTCGCCTGAAGGACCCGGAGTCCTGTCTTGCTCAGCCGCGATCTGCCGACAGCGGGCTCGGCCGGGTGATGGCCGATATGCTGAGCTCCCTCGCGCGCGAAGCGCCACTGATTGCGGATGGAGAGGCGGACGATTGTGCGCGCAAGATCGCCGACATGATGGGCATCGTGTTGGACAGCGGAAGCGATCCTGGCCTGCCGCTCGGCAAGTCGGCGGTGCGCTGGGCGATTTATCGGCGCTGCCTCGCCTACATTGAAAATAATCTCGACGACCCGCGGCTTAGTCCTCAAACAATCGCTGCGGCGGCCGGCATCTCAGTGCGTTATTTGCACAAGATATTTCATGGCTCGGGTAAGTCCGTCGGCGATTACGTGCGGCGCGTGCGGCTTGCGCGCTGCTACGACGAACTCGCCGACCTTGGCAAACAGCACATGAAGATCAAGGAAATCGCATTTCGGTGCGGCTTCAAGAACCCGACCCATTTCAGCGACGCGTTCAAGGGTTATCACGGGCTGTCGCCGAGCGAAGTGCGCCGGGCGGCTGCATCAGGTTCAGGGCTTGGCCGCCCCTGATACGCACACCGCTCCGGTCCGGGCGAAATGCGGCGACGAGGCCCGGTCCGGCCCTCCGATACCGGATGATTGGCTTTTGTGCAGTGCACGCGTAAGGTCGGCGGCGTTTACAGAAATTCACAATCCAACCCGCCCCAAGGTCTCCGGAGTCCTGAATGCCGCTTGCCGCCCGGTCTGCCGACAGTGAGCTGATCCGTACCCTGGAGGAAGCGGTCACTGCCGTCGAAACCTTGTTCGCCGAAGCCCGCAAAGCGGTGGCCGCGCAGGTGGTGCGCGACGGCAAGGCTAACGCGAGTGCGCTCGATCGCGAGCAGCGCGCCACCCACGGCTTGGCTTGGCTGGCGACCTACACGGAGGCGCTGCGCCAGCTTGCGGACTATGCGAGACGGCTCTCGGCCGCGGACAATTTCGGCGAGGTTGAAGAGCTTTTGGTCCGCATCGGCGCCGGCGAATATTTGGCGCAGATCGTCGGCGGCATTGCGATGAGCCAGGGCGAAATCCTGCGGCTCTCCGACCTCGGCCTGTCGCCGGCGGCGGTGGCGGCGCGGCTGAACACGGCGGTCGAGCATTTGATCGCCTACGGCAATACCGCGCAGCGCCGCGCGCGTCTTGCCGAACTGATGCGCGAGCAGAACGACGCCACCGTCGGCGCCACCGCCCTCGACGACACGCTCGATTCGATTCGCGACGAGATGCGTAAATTCGCCGACGGACAGGTCGTGCCGTTCGCGCACGCGTGGCATCTGAACAATCAATACATCCCGCTCGACATCATCGCGCAGATGTCCGAGCTCGGCGTGTTCAGTCTCACCATCCCCGAGGATTACGGCGGCATGGGGCTGGGCAAGGAATCGATGTGCGTCGTCTCCGAGGAATTGTCGCGCGGCTATATCGGCGTCGGCAGTCTCGGCACCCGATCGGAAATCGCCGCGGAGCTTATTCTCGGCAGCGGCACCGAGGAGCAGAAACGCAAATGGCTGCCGAAAATCGCCTCCGGTGAAGTGCTGCCGACTGCCGTTTTCACTGAGCCGAACACCGGTTCTGACCTGGCGTCGCTCAAGACCCGCGCCGTGCGCGAGGGCAACAGCTACAAGGTCTACGGCAACAAGACCTGGATCACGCATCCGGTGCGCGCCGACCTGATGACGCTTCTGGTGCGCACCAATCCGGCGGAAAAAGGCTATCGCGGCCTGTCGATGCTGCTCGCTGAGAAGCCGCGCGGCTCCGATGAGAAGCCGTTTCCGGCGCCCGGCATGTCCGGTACCGAAATCGAAGTCCTCGGCTATCGCGGCATGAAGGAATACGAGATCGCCTTCGACGGCTTCGCGGTGAAAGCCGAGAACCTGCTCGGCGGCGTCGAGGGGCTCGGTTTCAAGCAACTGATGGCGACGTTCGAATCTGCGCGCATCCAGACCGCGGCGCGCGCGGTCGGCGTCGCCCAGGCGGCGCTCGAACAGGCCCGCGCTTACGCGTCGCAGCGCGTCCAGTTCGGCGAACCGATCGGTCATTTCCCCCGCGTCGCCGACAAGCTTGTGATGATGGCGGTCGAAATCGCGATCGCGCGGCAGCTTACCTACTACGCAGCGCGGCAGAAAGATTCCGGCCGGCGCTGCGATCTCGAGGCCGGCATGGCCAAGCTCCTGGCCGCGCGTGTCGCCTGGGCCGCGGCCGACAACGCGGTGCAGATCCACGGCGGCAACGGCTTTGCGCTGGAGTTTCCGGTTTCGCGCCTGCTCTGCGACGCGCGCATTCTCAACATCTTCGAAGGCGCCGCCGAGATTCAGGCGCAAGTCATCGCTCGTCGCCTGCTGGATGGAAGCAACTGAGCCGGGCGATTATTCGTCGATATGCTCGGCAATAGCGGAGATCGCCAGCTTCAGCCGCGGCAATTCGTCGGCGATGACGTTCCAGATGATGCGGTCAGATAGGCCGCTATATTCGTGGCGGAGAACATTTCCGATTCCCGCCACCCTCGGCCATGGAATTTCGGGCCGGATGCTTGTCAGTTCGCTTGGAATCGCGCGGCTGGCTTCCGAGATGATCTCAATGGCTCTTTGTACAAGCCAGCGGAGCTGCCAGCTGGCTTCGAATTCTTGCAGGGTTTTGCCGTCCGTAATTTCTTCGATACGCGCAATCGCTTCCAAAATGTCGTGTATCGCGTGGCCGACCTTGCGTGCCATCAGAACACGCGAACAGCGGATTGTTCGATCGTATCTCGCAGCATCGGATGCAGGCCGTCGCGGGTCGTGACATCGACGTCCATACCTAGGGTGCCCTCTAAAAGCAGCTTGATGCCGACAAGATCGAACGCGTTGAATCGGCTCGTAAAATCGTAATCGACAAAAAGATCGAGGTCACTGGAGGCGTCGGCGGTGTCGTCTGCCACCGACCCGAATAGGTAAAGCGATGTGGCGCCCATCGCCTTGATAGCGTCGGCTTGGTCTCTCAGCCGCGCAACTGCTTCTGCTCGTCTCATATCAACTCTACTAGCATGGATCAGACACCGATGCAGCGAGATCGATCCCGACCGCCCGATCGTTTTTGCTTTCCGCACAAACCGGGCTACAAGGGCGTCCATGGGAAATTTCCTGTCGCATGCGCTCGTTCCGATCGCTATCGGCGCGGTCGCCATCGTCCTGCTGCTCGGCCTCATCAACATGATGCGCGGCGGTTCCGGCAACACCTCGCAGAAGCTGATGCGGCTGCGCGTGCTGCTGCAATTCATCGCCATCGTCATCATCATGTTCACCATTTGGATGACGGCGAAGTAAGAACCGGACCGCGCAAAGCCGAGCCACCGAGGCTTAACGCATCACGATGAGCTTCGGTCCGCTCTCGCGGCGAAGCCGGAACTCTCCCCTTGCAATACGCCGTCGGCGCGAGCCAAATGCGTTTCCGCATTCGCGGAAATCAGCGGGATTGCGCGCCTCATGGTGATCCTCAACAAGATCTACACACGCACCGGCGACGACGGCACCACCGGGCTTGCGGACGGCGAGCGGCGTAAGAAATACGATCTGCGCGTTGCCGCCTACGGAACGCTCGATGAGACCAATGCGGCGATCGGTGTCGCGCGGCTGCACACCGGCGGCGACCCGTCGCTCGATCCGGCCCTCTATCGGATTCAGAACGATCTGTTCGATGCCGGCGCCGACCTGGCGACGCCTGGTAAGGGCAAGGGGCCGGGCGGCGCGCGCCTGACCGTCACCGCCGCCCAGGTGACCTGGCTCGAGCATGAGATCGATCGCCTTAACGAAGACCTCGAACCGCTGCGCTCTTTCATTTTGCCGGGTGGTCTGCCGTCGGCGACGTATCTGCATCTCGCCCGCACCATCTGCCGGCGCGCCGAACGGCTGATCGCCGAACTGATGGATAAAGACGGCGAGGACGTCTCGCCGGACGTGTTGCACTACGTCAACCGGCTATCCGATTATTTGTTTGTCGCCGCGCGTTACGCCAACGACAAGGGCGCCATCGAAATCTTGTGGCGGCCGGGCGCCAACCGCTGACGACCGTTGAACTGAAATCATAAGATAACCAAAAGTCGTACGATATGGGGAGGGGATGATGGGCCGGCTCGACGGCAAGGTCGCGGTCGTCACAGGCGCGGGCAGCGGCATCGGCCGCGCCACCGCGATCCTGTTTGCACGGGAAGGCGCACGCCTTGTGGTCGCCGATCAAAACGCCGACGGCGTCAACGAAACCGCGCGGCTCATCACGCAAGCCGGCGGTTCGGCCGAGGCGATGGTCGGCGATGCCGGCCACGAAGTGAGCGTCGCCGGCTTTATCGATCGCGCTGTATCGAGTTTTGGTACGATCGACGTCGTTCACGCCAACGCCGGCGTCAGCGGTGGTGTCGTGCCGATCTTCGAGCAGACCGAAGAGTATTGGCAGCGGATCTTGCAGATCAACCTGATCGGTCCGTTCCTGGCGATCAAACACGCCGGCAAGCGCATGGTGGAGCAGGGCCGCGGCTCGATCGTGCTGACGTCCTCGGTCGCGGGGATCGCCGCCAACGCCGGTGCCGCGGCCTACAGTGCGAGCAAGGCGGGCGTGATCAGTCTGGCGAAGACGGCAGCGGCCTCGTTCCTCGGCACCGGCGTGCGGGTCAACGCGATCTGCCCGGGCCTGATCGAAACCGCCATGACCAAGCCGTTCTTCGACAGCGTGCGCGAAGCCGGCAAGGAACACAAAGTCGGGCAGCTCAATCCGCTGCAGCGGGCCGGCCAGCCGGAGGAGATCGCCGCGATGGCGTTGTTTCTCGCCAGCGACGAAGCCTCTTACGTCAACGGCCAGGCGTTCGCTGTCGATGGCGGTCTGTCGAGTTCGCTGCCCTTTTCCCGTCCCATCAGATGAGCGTTCTGGCCGACATTGGGCGTGCGGCGCACCTGCACGCCTGTCCGTTCGTCGCCCGAGCGCTGGCGTTGACCGCAGCCACGGGCACGCGTACGGTCCCGCACCGCAGCATGGGGCGCTTCTGTAAAGCGGCCGGGGCGCTGCAAAAGAGCAACCGGGATTAAGTCGAACTTAGCCATGAAGATACTCGTGCCTGTGAAGCGGGCGGTTGATAAGGACGTAAAAATCAGGGTGAAGTCCGACGGCTCAGGCGTCGAGCTTGCCAATGTCAAAATGTCGATGAACCCATTCGACGAGATCGCCGTCGAAGAGGCGATCCGGCTCAAGGAAGCCGGCAAGGCGACGGAAATCATCGCCGTCTCCATCGGCACCCCTCAGGCCGCGGAAACCATCCGCACCGCGCTCGCCATGGGGGCCGACCGCGGCATCCTGGTGAAGACCGAAGGCATGGCCGAGCCGCTGGCGGTGGCCAAGATCCTCAAGGCGGTTGCCGAGGCCGAACAGCCCGGCCTGATCATCATGGGCAAGCAGGCGATCGACGACGATTCCAATCAGACCGGCCAGATGCTGGCGGCGCTGCTTGGCTGGTCGCAGGGTACCTTCGCCTCCAAGGTGGCGATCGAGGGCGACGCGCTGATGGTCACTCGCGAGGTCGACGGCGGCCTGCAGACCGTGAAACTGAAAATGCCAGCGATCGTCACGACCGATCTGCGCTTGAACGAGCCGCGCTACGCCTCGCTCCCCAACATCATGAAGGCGAAGAAAAAGCCGATCGACGATAAAACCGCCGCCGATTACGGCGTCGACACCAAGCCGCGTCTTGAAGTCGTCAAGACGTCGGAGCCGCCCGTGCGCAAGGCCGGCGTCAAGGTCAAGACCGTCGCCGAACTGGTCGACAAACTGAAGAACGAAGCGGGGGCGATCTGATGGCGATTCTTCTCGTTGCCGAGCACGACAACAAATCGCTCAAGGACGCCACCACCAAAGCGCTGACCGCCGCCAAACAAATCGGCGACGACGTCCATGTTCTGGTCGCCGGCCATAACTGTCAGGCGGTTGCCGATGCCGCGGCCAAGCTCGACGGCGTCAAGAAGGTACTGCTGGCCGATGCGTCGGCCTACGAGCACATGCTGGCCGAGCCGACCGCCGCGCTGATCGTGTCGCTGGCCGGGCCCTATGAAGCGATCCTCGCGCCCGCCACCACCAACGGCAAGAACATCATGCCGCGGGTCGCGGCGCTGCTCGACGTCATGCAGATTTCCGAGATCAGCAAAGTCGTGGCGCCCGACACCTTCGAACGTCCAGTCTATGCCGGCAACGCGATCCAGACCGTGCGCTCGCTCGACCCCAAGAAGGTCATCACCGTGCGCACGGCGGCCTTCCAGGCTACCGGTGAAGGCGGTTCCGCTCCGATCGAACCGGCGACCGCAGCCGCGGATCCGGGCCTGTCCGGTTTTGTCGGCGAGGAACTGTCAAAGTCCGAGCGCCCGGAGCTCACCTCGGCCAAGATCATCATTTCCGGCGGCCGGGCGATGCAAAACCGCGAGAACTTCACCAAATATATAGAGCCGGTGGCCGACAAACTCGGTGCCGCGGTCGGCGCATCGCGCGCGGCGGTCGATGCCGGCTATGCGCCGAACGATTGGCAGGTCGGCCAGACCGGAAAGGTCGTGGCGCCGGATCTCTACATTGCGGTAGGCATTTCCGGTGCCATCCAGCATCTGGCCGGCATGAAGGATTCGAAAGTCATTGTCGCGATCAACAAGGATGAGGAAGCGCCCATCTTTCAAGTCGCCGACTATGGGTTGGTGGCAGACCTCTACCAGGCCTTGCCGGAACTGGCCCAGGAGCTTGAAAAGCGCGGTCGTTGACGCGGAGGGCGATATGCACCTCGCACAGGGTAGGCGGAGATGGTCGAAGTGAAAGAGCGGCCGAAGACGCGCAGCAGCGGCGGCGGCAGCGCTCATACCATCCACAAAGTCGGCGTCATCGGCGCCGGACAGATGGGCAACGGCATCGCCCATGTCTGCGCGCTCGCCGGCTTGAACGTGGTGCTCAACGATATCGACGTCGAGCGCATTTCCGAGGGGCTTGCCACCATCAGCGGCAATCTGGCCCGCCAGGTCACCCGTCAGCGCATCTCCGATGAAGAGCGCCATGCGGCGCTTGTCGCGGATCAGCGCCGGCGCAGACGCTGGGCGATCTCGGCGATTGCGATCTGGTGATCGAAGCCGCCACCGAAAAGGAAGAGGTCAAGCGCAAGATCTTCACCGCGCTGTGTTCGCACCTCAAGAGCGACGCCATCGTCGGCACCAACACCTCGTCGATCTCGATCACCCGGCTCGCCGCAGCCACCGACCGGCCCGAGCGCTTCATCGGCATTCACTTCATGAACCCGGTGCCGTTGATGGAGCTGGTCGAGATCATCCGCGGCATCGCCACGGACGACGGCACGTTCGAGACCACCAAGCAATTCGTCGCCAAGCTCGGCAAGCAGATCGCGGTCTCCGAGGATTTCCCCGCCTTCATCGTCAACCGCATCTTGCTGCCGATGATCAACGAGGCGATCTACACGCTCTACGAAGGCGTCGGTAACGTCGAGGCGATCGACACCGCGATGCGGCTCGGCGCCCACCATCCCGATGGGGCCGCTCGAGCTCGCCGATTTCATCGGTCTCGACACCTGCCTCTCGGTCATGCAGGTGCTGCACGAAGGCCTCGCCGACTCGAAGTACCGGCCGTGCCCGCTGCTGGTGAAATACGTCGAAGCCGGCTGGCTCGGTCGCAAGACCCAGCGCGGCTTCTACGATTATCGCGGCGAGAAGCCGGTCCCGACGCGCTGATTTTCGTCACTAAAAATTCTGTAGTCCGGATGAGCGAAGCGACATCCGGGGAGCATTGCGCGGGTTTTCCCGGATGTCGCTGCGCTCATCCGGGCTACACCAGTTAGGTTCGCTGCGCCGCTATTGCATGGCCGGCGTCATCCAGCCGATGCCGGCGCCGCCCGGCTCGGTGAGCATGGCGATGCGGCCAACGCCCGGAACGTCGAACGGTCCCTTCATCAGCTTGGCGCCGGCTTGCACCGCCTTGCGCACGCGGGCATCGATGTCGTCGACGGCGATATAGGACATCCACGTTTCGTTCACGCCCTGGTATTCGGGACCGCTGATCTCGAAGATGCCCGCGACCGGTTCGTCATCCATCATCGCGATCCAGTACGTGCCGTCAGGCATCGGCATGTCCTGGAAGGACCAGCCGATCGTGTCGGCATAGAATTTCTTGGCCTTCTCGACATCGCGCGTCATCAGTTCGTTCCAGTGAAACCGGCCGTGAGTATCCATAGGGCTGCTCCGTGCTTGTTCTTCGAATCAGCAAACAGGTGGCGTGACGAGAGCGGAACTATTCGCTACTCATTATCGCGCTATTCGCCTGCTGTTCGCTACCCACTATTCGCCAATCACGACGCCGAGGCGACGATCGTCTCCGACATGTCGAGCGGGCCGCGGTCGCCTTCATCGTCGGCGGCAGCAAAGGTGCATCGTGATCGCGGCGGCAAGGCGGCATCGATTGGTTGTGCGGCTACGGACGGTGAGCGGAACGGATGCGACGACATCGGCTCTTTTTTGCCCTCGCGATCGCGGCCGCGATTCAGGTTACGGCCGTCCACGCGGAAACCATCGAAGACAAGGCGCAACTCTGCGCCGCCTGTCATGGCGAAAATGGCCTGCCGCCCGAACAATCGTTTCCGGTTCCGATCATTTGGGGACAGAATCTCGGCTACCTGCTGTTTCAGCTTCGCGACTTCAAATCCGGCTCACGCCAAAGCGATGTGATGACGCCGATCGCTCAGGCGCTGCCGCACGAAGACCTGACGGCGCTGGCGCAGTATTTTTCGCAAAAGCCGTGGCCGAAGCTGCCGCCGCAACCTTCGGCTGACCCGCCGGCGCCGGGGCAACGTGCCGGCGCTTGGGTGGTGTGCGCCAGTTGCCATCAGGAGGGATTCGTCGGCGGCGGGATGCAGCCGCGGCTCGCGGGTCAGGAGCGTGCCTATCTGGAAAAGACCATGGTGGAGTTTCAGAGGGGCGCGCGCGCCAACAATCCGGGGATGACCGATCTGATGAAGTCGCTTACCCCGCAGGATATTTCCGCACTCGCCGCCTGGCTTTCGGCGATGTGACGCATCAACACGCCTTTAAGCTTCGCGCTCTATCGTGGCTCAATGGATATGAGCCTCGTCACCGCGGCACTCGGTGCGCAATCCGGGTTGACCCAGATTTCGCTCGCCAACAGCATGCTCAAGATGAATGCCGACATGGGTGCGTCGGTCGTCAAGCTGATCGATGGCGCGCAACGGACCATGAACTCGCTCGCCAATGTGGCGGCCGGTATCGGCACGAACCTGGACATTACAGCGTAAGCCGATCGCGGCCGCGCAGGCTGGCGAATACGGCAACCGAACGTCAGTTGGTGACGCTGCCTTTGCCGTTATCGATCGCCGCGCTCATGAGCTTGATGCCGTCGTCGCTCGCCCATTCGGCCGGCCCCGCCATCTCGCCGATTTCGCAGCCGGACGGATCGATGATCAGCGTCGTCGGCATCCCGAAGGCTTTGCCGGCGAGCTTGAGCTCCTGAAATACCTTGGCGGTCGGATCGGCATAATAGACCAGGTGGGTGACGCCGGCGTCTTTCAGGAACGCCAGCGGCTTCTCGGGATCACGGGTATCGATATTGATGGTCACGACCTGAAATTTGTCGCCACCGAGCGCGGCCTGCAGCTTGTCCAGCGCCGGCATTTCCTTGCGACAGGGCACGCACCACGTCGCCCAAAGGTTCAGGAGCACGGTGTGGCCGCGCCAGTCGGAAAGCTTGCGCTCGTGGCCCTCCGCGTCCTTGAAGGTGAGGTCGGGAACCCGGAACGGCTTGTGCGTGACGGCGAGCGCGGCGACTTCGCCCTGCGCCAACGGTGCAAGCCGCTGTGCGGCCGCCACGGCCTTCGTGCAAGATCCGGCATCGGCCGCGCCAGCCGGATTGCTTCGCGGGCGTTCCATCCCGTATATCCCGGCCAGCACCGCCAAAATGGCGATTCCAGCGCCCACGGCTGTGAACACGGGTAAGCGGCGGCGCGCGGTGGGGGACGGCTTGGCGGGCGGCTTGGCAGACGACTCGGTCATGAACAGAAAAACCTCGGCAGCGGACGCATCATGAGCAACAAAATGTGGGGCGGACGCTTTCGTTCGGGGCCCGATCCGATCATGGAGGAGATCAACGCCTCGATCGATTTCGACCGCCACCTCTACCGGCAGGACATCGCCGCAAGCAAGGCCCATGCGGCAATGTTGGCCAAAACCGGCATCATTTCGGCGCAAGATGCAAAGCATCTTGCTCACGGTCTAGACACGATCCTGTCAGAGATCGAAGCGGGAAAATTTACCTTTAAGCGGGCGCTCGAGGACATTCACATGAATGTCGAAAGCCGCCTGTCGGAGCTGGTCGGGCCGGCGGCCGGGCGCCTGCATACCGCGCGTTCGCGCAACGATCAGGTCGCCACCGATTTCAAGCTCTGGGTGCGCGACGCCATCGACGGCATCGACGCCGCATTCGCCGACTATCAGCGCGCGCTCGCCGAGAAGGCGCTGGCGCATGCCGGCACGGTGATGCCGGGCTTCACCCATTTGCAGACCGCGCAGCCGGTCACGTTCGGCCATCATCTGCTGGCCTATGTGGAAATGACGGCGCGCGACCGCGGCCGCTTTGCCGATGCGCGCGAGCGCCTCAACGAAAGCCCGCTCGGCTCCGGCGCGCTGGCCGGCACCTCGTTTCCGCTCGATCGCGCCATGGTGGCGAAGACGCTCGGCTTTGCGCGGCCGACCGCGAACTCGCTCGACGCCGTGGCGGATCGCGATTTCGTTCTGGAAAGTCTGTCGGCGGCTTCGATCGCCGCCGTGCATCTGTCGCGGTTCGCCGAAGAGATCGTGATTTGGTCGTCGCCGCTCGCCGGCCTGATCAGCTTGTCGGACGCCTTCACCACCGGCTCGTCGATGATGCCGCAGAAGCGCAATCCCGACGCAGCCGAACTGGTGCGCGCGCGTGCCGGCCGCATCGCCGGCGCGCTGACGTCGTTGCTGATGGTGATGAAGGGGCTGCCGCTCGCCTATCAGAAAGACATGCAGGAAGACAAGGAGGGCGCCATCGATGCGTTCGGCGCGCTGCTTCTGTCGATCAGGGCGATGACCGGCATGGTGCGCGACATGGAGCCCGACGTCGCGCGGATGCGGCAGGCCGCCGGCGACGGCTACGCCACCGCGACCGATCTCGCCGATTGGCTGACGCGCACGCTGAAGCTGCCGTTCCGCGAGGCGCATCACGTCACCGGGCGGATCGTGGCCGCGGCGGCCGAGGCCGGCGTGCCGCTCGATAAGCTGCCGTCTGTCGGCCATGCAGGCGATCGAGCCGCGGATCGGCGAGGCCGTCTACGGCGTGCTCTCGGTCGAAGCGTCGGTCAAAAGCCGCAGCGTTTATGGCGGGACCGCGCCGAAGAATGTGCGCGCCGCGGCGCAGCGCTGGCTCAAGACGCCTGGAGAAGACATCAGGGCGTGATCGGGCCGGGCTACAGATAAAAAGCGAATTTCCGCGGCCCATAAGGCCGCCGCAAGGTTTTGCCGTCAAAATCTCGCCGCGCCGCTGTGATCTGCTATGGTGGGTTGGACGTGGGGGATTTGGGGGTAATTTTGGCCCGTTACTGGTTGAGTAAGCGCGTGCGCGCCGTGGCGTTGCCGGTCGTGCTGGGCGTCGCCGCCCTCAGTCTGGCGGCTTGCGGGCGCAATGGACAGCCCGAACTGCCCCCCGGCCCCATATTCAGCGTTCCGCGCCGCCGCCGGCTGTGGCGCCGGTTTCGTCCGCTGGCACGCCCGTCGCTGGCAACGGCCCGCTGACGCCCGAACAGGCCCAGGCGCAGGCCCAAAAGACCGGCTTCGACGCCTACGGCAACCCGGTCGCGCCCGCCAGCGAGCGAAATCGTTCTTCCTCGACTTCCTGCTGCAATAAGGGCAAGGCGCAGCAAGGCAGGCGGTCCCAAGGCTGTTCAGCGCCAGTGGCCGCGACAAGGCCGTGGCGGCGCATCGCCCGCTCCGCCGGAGCCCGGCCGAGGCTCGCAATAACCCCGTCCATGCTTTAAACAGCCGCGCATGCATCACTTTACCTATCGCCATGGCGTGCTGCACGCCGAGGATGTCGATCTGAACGCGCTCGCCGACGCCGTCGGCACGCCGTTTTATTGTTATGCGTCAGCGACGCTCGAGCGGCACTATCGGGTCTTCGCGCAAGCCTTTGCCGATGTCGATGCGCTGATCTGCTACGCCATGAAGGCGAATTCCAATCAGGCCGTGATCGCCACCTTGGCGCGGCTTGGCGCCGGCGCCGACGTGGTCTCCGGCGGCGAGCTTTTGCGCGCGCGGACAGCCGGCATTCCGCCGGAAAAGATCATGTTCTCGGGCGTCGGCAAGACCGAGCGTGAACTCGCGCTCGCGATCGACCAGGGCATTCTCTGCGTCAATGTCGAGTCGGAGCCGGAGCTCGAATTGCTCGCCGCCATCGCCGCGCAAAAGGGCCGCACCACGGCGATTTCGATCCGCGTCAATCCGGACGTCGATCCAAAAACCCACGCCAAGATCTCAACCGGCAAAGCCGAGAACAAATTCGGCATTCCGATCAGCCGCGCGCGCGAGGTTTATGCGCGCGCCGCCAAGCTCGAAGGCGTGCGCGTCACCGGCGTCGACATGCACATCGGCAGCCAGATCACCGCGCTCGATCCGTTCAGCGATGCGTTCGCGCTGCTCGCCGATTTCGTGCGCCAGCTGCGCGCCGACGGCCACGCGATCCATCACGTCGATCTCGGCGGCGGGCTCGGCATTCCGTACCGCGAGGACAACGAGCCGCCACCCGATCCCGATGCCTATGCGGCTGTCGTCAAGCGCGCCACCCGCGACCTCGATTGCCGGCTGATTTTCGAGCCCGGCCGCCTGATCGTCGGCAACGCCGGTATCCTGGTCACCCGCGTGCTTTACGTGAAGCGCGGCGAGGCCAAGACCTTCGTCATCGTCGATGCCGGCATGAACGATCTGGTGCGGCCGACGCTCTACGACGCGCATCACGATCTGCAGCCGGTCCGCGAGGCGGCCGTCGGCGCGCCGCGGCTGATCGCCGACGTGGTCGGTCCGGTCTGCGAATCAGGCGATTTCATCGCTCTGGATCGGCCGATCACGGAACCGCAGCCCGGCGATCTCATTGCCATCATGAGCGCCGGGGCCTATGGGGCGGTCCAGGCAAATACTTACAATACCCGGGCGCTGGTCCCTGAAGTCCTTGTCCGCAAAGCCGAATGGGCGCTGGTCCGGCCGCGCGTCGGGGTTGAGGAATTGATCGCGCTCGATCGCATGCCTGATTGGCTTTGATCGGCCTCTTTCGCTTGGCGTCAATCTTGCCTAGCTTTTGTCAGGTCGTATTCACGCGGCGCTGATTTTTGCGCCCATATTTGGTGTGAAGCGACTTTGCGCCTCGGCACGTCCGGACCTAGCGCCTTTGAACTGCCCCCTTTGTCGCGGCGTTATGCGGGGGATTTCCGCGGAGAGCGTGTTGACGGATACTTCGTCGAGCCAACGTGCCGCCCCGCCGCTCCGGGGAGAGGCAGACGCGCGCTCGCAACTCGGCCAGGCGTTGCGCCGGGCGCGCTGGAGCATCCTCTGGGAGCGGCTGTGGCCGGCGCTGGCGCGCGTTGCCGTCGTCGTCGGCTTGTTCCTTACGGTGTCGTGGCTGGGCTTGTGGCTGATGCTGCCGCCGCTCGGCCGCGCTGCCGGGCTGGTGGCATTCGCCGCGCTGCTGGTCGCGACCCTTGTTCCGCTTGCGTTCCTGCGCCTGCCGACTGCCGCGGAGGCGCTGCGCCGGCTCGATCGCGGCAGCGGCATTCTGCACCGTCCGGCGACCACCATCGCCGACGAGCTCGCCGTCACGCCGGCCGATCCGCATACGCTGGCGCTGTGGCAGGCGCACGTGGCGCGCACGCTGGCGGCGGCGCGCGCCTTCAAGGCCGGATGGCCGTCGCCGCGGCTCTCGATGCGCGATCCTTATGCGCTGCGCGGCCTGGTGCTCATGGCAGTGATCGCGACCTTCATCGCCGCGGGCGGCGAACGTCTGCGGCGCGTGACCAGCGCTTTCGACTGGCAGGGCGTGGTGCTGCCGGCGAATTTCCGCGTCGACGCCTGGGTCACGCCGCCGCCCTATACCGGCAAGCCGCCGGTCATTCTTGCCGGCATCCATCCCGGTGAAATGTCCAAGATCGACGGCGAGCCGAACGTGCCGATCGCAGTGCCGGTCGGCTCGACGCTGGTCGTGCGCTCAACCGGCAAGCTCAATCTCGAGGTTGCCGGCAAGGGCGGCGTGACGCCCGCCGATGAGAAGGCTGCACGCGCCTGCCGGCACGCAGGAATATCGGTTCAACATTGCGGGGACCGGTTCGGCGACGCTGCATGGCGCCGGCGACAATCTGACCTGGGCGTTCAACGTCATTCCGGACAAGCCGCCGACGATTGCGCTCACCAAGGATCCCGAGCAGCAGGCGCGCGGTGCGTTGCTGTTGTCCTACCATCTCGAAGACGATTACGGCGTCACCGAAGCCAAGGCGACGTTCGCGCCCAGCGACGAGCCGCCGCTCAAAGGACGGCAGTCATCCGCTGTTCGGGCCGCCCGATTTCGCGCTTGGTCTTGCCGCAGGCGCGCACCCGCAACGGCGTCGGCCAAACCATCAAGGATCTGACCGATCATCCGTGGGCCGGCGCCGAAGTGGTGATGACGCTCACCGCGCGCGACGAAGCCGGCAACGAGGGCAAGAGCGAGCCGTTCACATTCCGTCTGCCCGAGCGGGTGTTCACCAAGCCGCTGGCGCGGGCGCTGATCGAGCAACGGCGCAATCTCGCGCTTGATACCGGCGCGCGGCCGCTTGTCACCACCGCGCTCGATGCGCTGGCGCTGGCGCCGGAAAAGTTCACGCCCAACGCCGGCATTTATCTCGGACTGCGCTCGATTTTCTGGTCGCTTGTTCACGCCAAGAACGACGACGATCTGCGCGACGTCACCGCCCAGCTCTGGCAGATGGCGGTCGGCCTCGAGGACGGCAATGTGTCCGACGCGCAGGCGAATTTGCGCAATGCCGAAGAGGCGTTGCGGCAGGCGCTCGAACGCGGCGCCAGCGACGAGGAAATCAAGAAGCTGATGGATCAGTTGCGGGCCGCGATGGACCGCTTCGTGCAATCCATGCAGGACCAGCTCCGCAACAATCAGGAACTCGCGCGGCCGCTCGACCGCAATGCCAAGGTTTTGAGTCAGCGCGATCTGAAGAGCATGCTTGATCGACTGGAGAACTTGGCACGTAATGGCGCCAAGGATGCGGCGCGCCAGCTTCTGCAGCAGCTTGAGCAGATGATGGAGAATTTGCAGGCGGCATCGCCTGGCCAGAACGGCGACGACAACGACGATATGATGTCGCAACTCGACGAGCTCAGCGACATGATCCAGAAACAGCAGGAGTTGCGCGATCGCACCTTCCGGCAAGGCCAGGATCAACGGCGGCAGAACGGCTCTCGCAACCCGCAAGGCCAGCAGCAGGGCAAGCGCGGTCAGCAGGATCAGTTGGGCCAGGACGATGGCCAGGATAACGCGATGAACGGCCTGCAACAAAACCAGCAGGCGTTGCGCGACCGGTTGAAGAAACTGCTTGAGGATCTGAAAAACCGCGGCCTCGGTCAAAATAATCAGGGCCAGCCGGGCGAAAAGGGTCGCGGCGAAAAGGGCCAGGGTGAAGGCAACAACGGCATGAACGAGCTCGGCCAGGCCGACGATGCCATGGGCGAGGCGCAATCGCAGCTCGGCGACAACAATGCCGACAACGCGGTCGAGTCACAGGGCCGTGCCCTCGATGCCTTGCGCAAGGGTACGCAAGGGCTGGCGCAATCGATGCAGCAGCAAATGGGGCAGGGCAACGGTCCTGGGCAGAACGGGCGCATCGGTCAGCCGCGCGCGCAAGGCGAAACCGATCCGCTCGGCCGGCCGCGTGGTCCCAATGCCGACGACTACACGGTCAAAGTGCCGGGCGAAATCGATGTGCAGCGCGCTCGCCGCATCATCGAAGAGTTGCGCCGCCGGTTCGGCGACACGCTGCGTCCGCAGGAAGAGCTCGACTACATCGAGCGGTTGCTCAAGGATTATTGAGTGCAGCGAAGCGGCGCTTCATCTCACCGACTGATCGGCGATTGTTGATCGTCATTCCGGGGCGCGCGCAGCGCGAGCCCGTAATCCATAACCCCTGCCGTCGCCCATCTTGCTTGATTTGTGGTTATGGATTCGGGACTTGCCGCTTTCGCGCCAATCCGGAATGACGATGGCGCTGCGCCCTTCATCACAATTGTTAATTTATTCCAACCGAATGTTAACGCTTCCTTGATATTGCTGCCCCTGCTTCGACATCCGTTCCGGCGACGCAGAGGTTCAGAGCATGTCCCCGAAAAGTGAAAGCCGGATTCTCGAAAAGGACGTGCGCCTGCAAACGAATCTGGAGCATGTACCGATGATGCTCAATCGGGATGTGCCGTAGTGGCATCAGTGAGTTCCGAGCCGGCGCCGCATCCCTATCGGCGTGAAGCGTCACCTATGCTTGCGCGCCTCTACGATTCGATGCCACTCGGCGCGCATGCCCGCGGCGCGATCGAACGTGCCTATGCGCTGTTTACCGATGACGGCGATTCATCGTTGGTGCGCCGGCTCGCGGGCGCCGCCTTCCTGATCCGGGTGGCCAGCGCGGCGCTGACCTTCGTGTCGCAGATCCTGCTGGCGCGTTGGATGGGCAGCACCGAGTTCGGTATCTACATTTACGGCTGGACCTGGGTGCTGCTGATCGGCGGCATGGTCGATCTCGGCCTGGGCTCGGCCGCCCAGCGTTTCATTCCCGAATACACCGAACAAAAACGTTTCGCGCTGTTGCGCGGTTTTTTGAGCGGCAGCCGCTGGCTGGCGCTGCTGTTCGGCACGATTGCGGGCGGTATCGGCGCCTTGGCGGTGAAACTGCTCACGCCGCATATCGATCCCTCGACCGTCGTGCCGCTCTATCTGTCGTGCGCCTCGCTGCCATTGTTTGGAGTCTGGTCAGCGCAGAGCGGCATCGCGCGCTCTTACAATTGGGTCAATCTCGGCCTGTCGCCGGTTTACCTGCAGCGGCCGATCCTGTTGTTGGCCCTGATGGGCCTGATTTGGGCGCTGGGCTTTCCCACCGATGCCGACACCGCCACGCTGGTTGGTGTCGTCGCCCTGACCAGCGTCGGCCTTGCCCAGGTGGTGGTGCTCAATCGCCGGCTCGACGGCGTGGTCGAACATGGCTCGCGCGCCTACGCGACGCGGACATGGCTTGCGGTATCGTTGCCGATCTTTTTGGTCGAAGCCTTCTATTATCTGCTCACCTATTCCGACATCATCGTCGTCAAGCAATTTTGCTCGGCCGACGAAGTCGCGGTCTATTACGCTGCGTCCAAGACCATCGCGCTGGTTGCCTTCATCTACTATTCGGTGGCGCAGACGATCGCCCACAAATTCGTCCAATACGACGTCAGCGGCAATCGCGAGGGCCTGACGGCTTTTCTCAAACAATCCGTGCGGCTGACATTTTGGCCCTCGCTCGTGGTGATTGTCGCGCTGTTGGCGCTCGGCCATCCGCTGTTGCGGCTGTTTGGCCGCGAATTCACCTCCGGCTATTATCTGATGTTCATCATCGCCGTCGGACTCCTGGCGCGCGCTTCGGTCGGGCCGGCCGAGCGGCTTCTCAACATGCTCGGTGAGCGCCGCGCCTGCGCGCTGATCTACGGCGCTTCGTTCGCCATCAGCTTGATCCTGTGCGTGCTGATGATTCCGCGGTTCGGATTGGCCGGCGCGGCTGCCGCAAGCTCGATCGCGCTGGTGTTCGAATCCGTGAGCTTGTTTCTGGTGGCGAAATATCGCCTGGGGCTGCACTGCTTCATCTTTGGCGGTCCTCAAAACTAACAACACCAAGGTTCAAACGGGTCCGAAGGCGGAACGCAACATGGAAAGCTTTTTGGCGCGCGCATGATCGCGAGAGTCTCCGCTAGCGAAACGCCGCTCGCAGCACGCGACGGCACCGTTTCGGCGATTGCCAGCGCGCGCCGCGCGCTGCTCGCCGATCGCTATCCGGTGGCTTCGCTGACGGTCGAATGGCGCAGCTTCGGCGACTTGGCCTCAATCGTGCCGGCTTGGCGGAAACTTGCCGAGACCGCGCTTGAGCCGAATGTCTTTTACGAGCCCGCTTTTGCGTTGGCCGCCGCGCCGGTCTTCGCTGCCGATGCCGGCGCGATGCTGGTTTGGTCCGAACGCGATCCCGGCCGGCTCCTTGGTTTTTTTCCGGCGCGCATCGAGAAGCGCCGCTATGGCCTCGGTTTGCCGCTCCTGGTCGGCTTGACGCATTCATACGGTCCGCTCGGCGTACCGCTGGTCGAGCGCGAAGCCGCCGAACTCGTGATCGCAGCGTGGCTCGCGCACGCTGCGGCCGAGGCGGCGTTGCCCGGATTGCTGCTGTTGCCCTACCTGACGGGAAACGGTCCGTTCGCTGCGGCGCCTGGAGTCCATCCTGCGCCGCGGACAAATTCCGTTCGCCGATTTCGATCATCACCAACGCGCGCTGTTGGCGCCATCCGGCGAGCGCGCGCTCTATGTCGAGCGCACGCTGAGCAAGCATCGCCGCAAGGAGGTGCGCCGCCAGTGGCGCCGGCTCGGCGATACCGGCGCGGTTGCGCTTGCGGCGGCTGACGATGCCGCGGCGGTCAGCGGGGCGCTCGATCAGTTCTTGGCGATCGAGGCCGCCGGTTGGAAAGGCCGCGCCGGTACGGCCGCTGCCATCGACGACGTGCTGCAGCTTTTCGTGCGCAAGGCCATCACGGGTCTGGCAGCGGAAGGCAAAGTCACCATCGACCGGCTGTTGGTCGACGGCCGCGCCATCGCGGCCGCCATCGTGCTGCGCAGCGGCCGTTCGGGATGGTTCTGGAAGATCGCCTACGACGAAGCGTTCGCGCGGTTTTCGCCGGGCGTGATGCTCAGCGTCGCGCTCACCGAGGCGCTGGTTGAGGACGGCCGCGTGGCGCGCGTCGATTCGTGCGCCACCGCCGATCATCCGATGATCGATCATATCTGGCGCGAGCGGTTACCGCTCTGCAATCGCCTGATCGGTGTTGGCCAGCACGGGCCGTTCGCGATTGCGCGGCGGCTCGAGGCGTTGCGGTCGGCCGCAATCGCTGGCGCCAAGAGTGTACGCGATAGCCTGCGCCAGCGTGCGCGTTAGAGCATGTCCCGGAAAAGTGGAAACCGGTTTTCCGAAAAAGGACATGCGATAACAGGTAGATCGAGAGCGCATCGCGATTCAGTCAAATCGTGATGTGCTCTAGCGGCGCCGGGCGCTGCGGCCCGCCACGTTGGCTGACGAGCGCCATTCGGCGTTCGTTAACTGCAAAACAACGTATTAACCCGTAGGTTTCTACAACCATTCGGTGCGTATCGAGATGACCGGTCATACTTTGGTGAAGAACCTTCGACAGTGGGGCGTGCTCTTCGGCTCGGCGTTTGCCGGCTTTGCACTCGGCCTCGTCCTGTTCCGTCTTTATGGATTGGACGGAATGATCCGCGCGCTGCAGAGCGTTTCGCCGAGCGTCGCCGCCCTCATCCTCTCGGGCCTTCTCGCACTGGTCTTTCTCGCCGGTGGTGCGCTGTTTACTGTCGCGCAGGAACGCTGGCGCAACCTGATGTCGCGAATTGCGCTCAACAACATGACCCAGGCGCTATGCATGTACGACGCCGACGGTGGGCTCGTCCTGTGCAATGTGCGTTTCATGGAAATTTACAATTTGGGCCGCTCGCAAATCTATCGCGGCATGCCGATGCGTGATTTGTTGGCCCGCAGCGCCGAAGCCGGCACTTTCGCGGGCGATCCGCAACGCTATGCCGCCGAGTGCGTTCGGCGCGCGGCGCAGGCGACCACCGACACCAAAACCTTCGAGATGAAGAACGGCCGCATCGTTTCCATGATCAGCCGGCCGTTGCGCGGCGGCGGTTGGGTGGAAACACATACCGACGTCACCGAGCAATTGGTCGCCGAAAAAGAGCGCGATACGCTGCGCCTGCGCGAGGAGCACCGCGTCGCCGTCGACGCCGATATCGCCCTGTTCCGCGACCGGGTCGAGAACGTCATCGCCACGGTGGGGCAAAGTGCTGCCGCCATGAAGCAGGCCGCCAAGAGTTTGCTCGCGAGTTCCGATCACACCCTGCAGCGCGCCGAAGGCGCCGTGCACGGATCGAACGAAGCATCGGCGAATGTCGAAACCGCGGCTGCCGCCGCCGAAGAACTCTCGGCCTCGATCAAGGAGATCAGCCGCCGGCTGGCGCAGACCGGCGACGTGGTGCGCACGGCGGCGGCCGGCGCCACCGCGACCAACGACGACATCGCCGCGCTGGCCCGTGTCGCGCAGCGCATCGGCGACGTGGTGCGGCTGATCCAGGACATCGCCGAGCAGACAAATTTGCTGGCATTGAACGCCACCATCGAGGCGGCACGCGCCGGTGAAGCGGGGCGCGGTTTTGCGGTGGTGGCGTCGGAAGTGAAATCGCTTGCGGTGCAGACCGCCAAGGCGACCGGCGAAATCACCAAGGAAATTTCCTCGGTGCAGAGCTCGACCGGCGATGCGGTCGCCGCCATCCGCGCCATCACCCAGCGCATGCAGGACATCAACGCCCATACCTCGGAAGTGGTGGGCGCCATCGAGCAGCAAGAACTCGCGACCGGCGAGATTTCGCACAATGTGGCCAGTGCCGCGGCCGGCGCGCGGGCCGTTGTGGCGGCGCTTGGCGACGTCGCCTCGGGTGTTACACAGACGCGCAGTTCGGCGCAGACTGTGCTCGCCGCCTCCGAAGAAGTGGAGAATGCCGCCGTGAAGCTGCGCAGCGAAGTCGAAGATTTTTTGCGCACGGTCGCGGCGTAGCGCTTCGCGTCTCCGCTCGTAGCCCGCATAAGCGGAGCGATATGCGGGGACAGCAGCCGGCGTTTGTCCCGGATGTCGCTTCGCGCATCCGGGCTACGCGGGAGGCTCCGTTCGCGCGGTTCGCGGAAGCTCAGCTCGCGCCGGAACTCTCGGGCGCGAACTTCATCGCCACGCCGTTCATGCAGTAGCGCAACCCGGTGGGCTTCGGGCCATCGTTGAAGACGTGACCGAGATGACCGCCGCAACGCTGGCAGGAGACGGCGGTGCGCACCATGCCGAACGAGCGGTCGCTGGTTTCGTCGACCGCTTTGCCGAGCGGTGCCCAAAAACTCGGCCACCCGGTGCCGCTATCATATTTGGTCTTCGACGAGAACAGCGGCAGGTCGCAGCCCCCACAGGCGAAGGCGCCAGCGCGATGTTCACGCAGCAGCGGGCTGGTGTAGGGCCGCTCGGTGCCCTCGTGGCGAAGCACCTGATAGGCTTCGGGGCTGAGCATTGCGCGCCACTCGGCGTCGGTGTGGGTGAGCTCGTAGGTCTTCGCAGCTTCGGCCTCGGCGGCGTGCGGCCAGGTCAGTCGCCCAAGCGCCAGTGCGGCGATGCCGGCGGCACCAGCGAGCAAAGCATGTCGGCGTGTCAGCATGTCATCCTCCAAAGCTACGTCCGGTATAGCGGGCTCACGCGCCGCGGTCACCGCGCCAGGCGGTAACAAGGCCGGCACGATTTGGTGAACTCCGCCTGAGCAGCGCTGCGGGATGAGCGAGGCGAAGCCACGCTCTTGTGTCAAATCCCTTCAAATCTTGCGGCTGTCGTAGGCCCAATGCAGCAGGGCTTGGCGCTGTCGCTTGCGGCAGGTCACGTCGCCAGGCTCGCAATTGCGCTCGACCTGGCGGACATGGCGGCGGATGGCCCGCCAGCGCCGGATCTGCCGGGCGTCCTCGTCTGGCAGACGGCGGCCCAGATAATAGCGGCAATACCACTGGAACCAGCCGCGGGGATCGTCGCGATAGATCCAACCCTTACGGCGCCATTCCGTGAGCGGTTGGCTGGCATCGACGCCATAGTAGTTCAGCGCGCAATCGCGCTTGTCGCCGGCAAGCTTGGCGTGGGTGAACCAGGAGCGCGGAAATTCTTTGCGACAGTCGGTGAGGTATTTCCCGCCAAAGATCCCAAGGCGAAGCATCTCCGGCGGCGTCAGTTGCGGCGCGAAATCGGGGTCGAAGTTGCGGCCGGTCGGCGCCGTCAGGGTATAGCGATAGCCGCGCTGCATCTTGTCGTTGACGATGATGCTGCGCTTCTTCGTGGCGGTTTTTCGCGCCGAGCTCTTTCGCTTTTTCGCCGGAGTTTTGCTCACGACCAAGCGTGCCTCATGACTACAGGACAACGATTGTTAATTGAAACAACGCTGCAGACTGTTATTTGCTAACGTTACATCGCCTGGATAGTCGCACAAAACGACCCGGCGCGAACAATCGGCATGGCAGGCCGACGCGTGCGCAAGTAAAAAAACCGGGCCCTTGCGGGCCCGGCTTGAAGTTCGCCAGCGTGGGGGCGCCAGCGAAACACCTTCCAGAGGGGAAGAAGCTGCCCGCTTACGATTGCCAATCTGGGAGGATCACGGCCCCGCAAGTCACGCAGCAAGAGCCGTATAATGCAAACGGATCCCGCGACGCACAACGCAGCGGTCGACATGCCAGCCATGCAGCGTCAATGATCGGACGAATAACGTTGTGAAATCACAGATGTTTTTCCGCAGCGCCGAGTGTTCAGCAAAACCGAAGCATGCTTTCAGGTTTTCCAAATAATTCGGCTTGTGTCGGCTTCTGAACAGACGCGGGCGGTAACGTGCTACGGGCTTCTGATTCGCAAAGCGCACGCCGTAAAGCGACGCACGGTTTTATTCGCATGCGGGCTCAACCGCGCACGACTTCAATCGTACGACTTCAACCGACTTTGGCGTCTAGTAATTCCAACGCTGCGCGTTGGCGACCAGGAAGTCGCGGAACGCCTGCACGCGCGCGACGGTCTTGAGCTCTTCCGGATAGATGAAATAAGCATCAAGCGCGATCGGGTCGCTGTCGCGAAAAAAGCTGCACCAATCCGCCGTCGCCTTCCACCAGATAATCCGGCAGCATGGCGATGCCGATGCCGCGCTGGCAGGCGCGCAGAATGCCGAGAATGTTGTTGATGACCAGATGCGGGGTGCGCGGTCCTTTGCCGTCGCGCGCCACTTCGATCAGATAGCGCGAGCGTTGCAGATAGGTCGGAATATTGCCGCCCAGCACCAGAACGCGATGATTGTCGAGGTCCTCGAAGGTGCGCGGCGTGCCGAAGCGCTTGAGATATTCGGGCGAGGCGTAAACGTGGAAGTGCACGGAGAACAATTTGCGCTGGATCAGATCCGGCTGCGTCGGCTGCCGCAAGCGGATGGCGACATCGGCCTCGCGCATGGCGAGATCGAGTTCTTCCTCGGTCGTCAGCAGCGTAATGCGAACTTCCGGATAAAGCTCGACGAATTCGCCGAGCCGCGGCGTCAGCCAGTGCACGCCGATGCCCGGCGTCGTGGTGACGCGCAGGTCGCCGTTCGGCCGCTCGCGGCTGTCGGTGAGCTTGGCGCGCGCCGCCTCGAGCTTCATGAACACATCGTGCGCGGTGCGAAACAACAGATCGCCCTGCTCGGTCAGGATCAGGCCGCGGGCATGGCGATGAAACAGCGAGACCGCGAGCTCTTGCTCGAGCGCGCTGACCTGCCGCGACACGGCCGACTGCGACAATCCAAGGTGCTCGCCGGCATGCGTGAAACTTCCCGCCTCAGCGGCGGCATGAAAGACTTTCAGCTTATCCCAATCCATAATCACGCTCTCGGGGGTAGGGAGGCGAGAACTCATTCGGCCGCCACACGCGGCTCGGCCTCGCCATGAGCGGCGAGGAATTTCTCGGCCTCCAGCGCCGCCATGCAGCCAAGGCCGGCGGCGGTAACGGCTTGACGGTACACGTCGTCGGCGACGTCACCGGCAGCAAACAGCCCCGGTACCGACGTCGCGGTCGAGTGCGCCGCAGTTTTGATGTAGCCGCCGTGCTTCATCTCGACTTGTCCGGCGACAAGTTCGGAAGCCGGCGCGTGGCCGATGGCGATGAAAATGCCGTCCACCGGCTGCTTGGTGATCTCGCCGGTTTTGACATTGCGCAGCACGGCGGCGCGCACCTTGAGCGGATTGTCGTCGCCGGCAACGTCGTCCAGCACCGTGTGCCAGAGCACCGAGATCTTCGGATTGCGATACAGCCGCTCCTGCAGGATGCGCTCGGCGCGGAAGCTGTCGCGGCGATGCACGACGGTCACCTTGCTGGCGAAGTTGGTGAGGAACAGCGCTTCCTCGACCGCGGTGTTGCCGCCGCCGATCACCAGGACTTCCTTGCCGCGATAGAAGAAGCCGTCGCAGGTGGCGCAGGCGGAAACGCCGTAGCCGCGAAATTTTTGCTCCGACGGCAGATCGAGCCAGCGCGCCTGCGCGCCGGTCGCGAGAATCAGGCTATCCGCCAAGTAGACATCGCCGGAATCGCAAACCAGGCGGAATGGCCGGCGTCGCCAGGTCCAGCTGGTGCACGTGGTCGGTGACGATCTTGGTGCCGACATGCGCGGCCTGCTTCTGCATCTGCTCCATGAGCCAGGGGCCCTGGATCACGTCGGCGAAGCCCGGGTAGTTCTCGACATCGGTGGTGATGGTGAGCTGGCCGCCTGGCTGCATGCCCTGGATCAGGATCGGATCCAGCATGGCGCGCGCAGCGTAGATCGCCGCCGTGTAGCCCGGCCGGCCCGGAGCCGATGATCACAAGCTTGGCGTGGATCGTGTCGCTCACCGGCTCATCCGTGCGTTAGGAGACAAACCGATGGTTTGCCCCGGAAGCCCATTGATGGCTGCTTGCTCAGACGCGCGCGGATCAACGGCCTCAACCCCAAACCTCAGCCACGTGCCAGCAGTCATTTGCCAGCCGTCACGTGTCAGCTCCGCCCCTCCTATGCATATGTATGCATTCTGCTCAGCCATGCAACGGCTGCAATGCGGTTAAGCAAGATCATTTGGAGGACGCGAAGTTCAGCGGACGTGTTTTGCGAGCAAAAGAGCACTGCGCGTTCTGCTGCTGAAAGGAAGCTTGAGCGGCTGCTGGGAAGCTCGACCGTGGCCGGAGAAGCGGGCGAAAACTCCTCAGGGAGATTAAGCAATATATTGAATTTATTATGTTTTTTAGTCTTTTTCGAAATCAGGGTGGGCTAGGTCATTGACCGAGCCGGACTGCGCGAGGCGTCAGAAGTGTCCGGCGCACGCACAAGCGCTTCGGTATCTCCAAACCATCGTTTGGTATTGTCAAACGGACTGTTTGGTACCTGCAAACTATCCTGTTGGAGTGCGACACCCGCGCGGGGCGGCCGTTGTGGGCGGACAAAAGCAAATGGCCGGACAGTGTCCGGCCATGAATATGCACAGAGCCCGCGAAGCGGAGTGGCTACTTCCACTCCACCTTCATGACTTCATAAGCCTTGGCGCCGCCCGGGCGTCACCACCTCGACCGAGGCGCCCTTCTTCTTGCCGACAAGCGCGCGGGCGAGCGGAGAGGTAATCGAAATCTTGCCCTTCTTGGCATCAGCTTCGGGTTCGCCGACGAGCTGCCACACCGTCTTCTTCTCGGTGTCCTCGTCGATCAGGGTGACGGTGGCCCCGAAGGTGATGGTGTCGCCCGACAGCTTGGAGACGTCGATGATTTCGGCGCGCGCCAGCTTGTCCTCAAGCTCGGCGATGCGGCCTTCATTGAGCGACTGCGATTCCTTCGCGGCGTGATACTCGGCATTCTCCGAGAGATCGCCGTGGGTGCGGGCGTCGCTGATTTGCTGGATGATGCGCGGGCGCTCGATCTGCTGGCAATGCTTGAGTTCTGTCTCAAGCGCCGTATGGCCCGCCGCAGTCATCGGAATCTTTTCCATTGCTCTCAATCTCCATCCTCGCAAAGACAAAATTCAAGACGCGGGCCGAAATCTCGTTCAGCCCCGCGGCCCAAAACCTGTCTCTACACGTGCCGTCGCGCTGGCTGGTCCGGTCCTGGATCAGTAGCGGCCGCAAAGTAATTTTGCAGCGCACACACTTCGAGGTCGCCCCCGAGGTAGGCCTTGATACCCTGTGCTGCGGCGACAGCCCCTGAAAGAGTGGTGTAGTACGGGACTTTATGCAAGAGGGCTGCGCGCCGTAGCGAGCGACTATCCGCCAAAGCCGTCGCTCCTTCGGTCGTATTGAAAACCAGCTGGACGCCGCCATTCTTGATGGCGTCGACGATATGCGGGCGTCCTTCTGCAAACTTATTGATCTTCACGGCGTTAACGCCTGCCGCTGAAAGGTATCGCTGAGTTCCTGAGGTCGCCAGCACCTGGAAGCCAAGCCCGACCAGCAGCCGCATGGTGTCGAGAATCCGCGGCTTGTCGGCATCGCGGACCGACACGAACACCGTGCCGCTTTTCGGCAGCCGCGTCCCACCGCCGAGTTGGCTTTTGGCAAAGGCGACATTGTAATCGCGGTCGATGCCCATGACCTCGCCGGTGGACTTCATCTCGGGGCCGAGCACGGTATCGACCTTGTCGCCGAAACGGGCGAACGGGAACACCGCTTCCTTGACGCCGATATGCTCCGCGGTGGCGAACTCGAAACGCTGCGGCTTGAGGCCGAAGCTCGCGAGTGATTCGCCGGCCATGATTCGCGCCGCGATCTTGGCGATGGGTACGCCCGTCACCTTGGCGACGAACGGCACCGTGCGGGAGGCGCGCGGGTTCACTTCGAGGACGTAGATCACCCCGTCCTTGATCGCGTATTGCACGTTCATCAGTCCGCCGACTTTCAGCGCCAGCGCCAGGGCGCGCGTTTGCCGGTCGAGTTCGGCGATCACTTCGGCCGACAGATTGTGCGGCGGCAGCGAGCACGCCGAATCGCCGGAGTGAATGCCGGCTTCCTCGATGTGCTCCATGATGCCGGCCACGTAGGTGTCCTTGCCGTCGGACAGGCAATCGACATCGACTTCGATCGCATCAGTGAGATAGCGGTCGATCAGGAGCGGCCGGCGATCGGAAACGGCAAGCTCTGACGGCCGGTCGAGGTCCGCGGTCAGCCGGACGAGATAGCGGTCGATCTGATGGCCGTCGTGCACGATCTCCATGGCGCGGCCGCCCAGCACATATGATGGCCGAATCACCACCGGGTAGCCGATGTCGTCGGCGATGGCGCGCGCCTTTTCGGGCGATGTGGCAATGCCGCTCTTGGGCTGCGCGCAGCTTGAGCTCGTCCAAAAGCTCGCGGAAGCGGTCGCGGTCTTCGGCCAGATCGATGGCGTCAGGCGAGGTGCCGAGGATCGGCACATTGGCCTTTTCCAACGATTCGGCGAGCTTGAGCGGGGTCTGGCCGCCGAACTGCACGATCACGCCATGCAGCGTGCCGTCGCGGCGTTCCGTATCGATGATCTCGATCACGTCCTCAGCAGTGAGCGGCTCGAAATAGAGCCGGTCCGACGTATCGTAGTCGGTCGACACCGTTTCGGGATTGCAGTTGATCATGATGGTCTCGTAGCCGGCATCCTTGAGCGCGAACGCTGCATGGCAGCAGCAATAATCGAACTCGATGCCTTGCCCGATTCGGTTTGGGCCGCCGCCGAGAATCACCACTTTGTTTTTGTTTGATGGCGCGGCTTCGTCGGCGGCCTGGCCGGCGAACGGCGCTTCATAGGTCGAGTACATGTAGGCCGTCGGCGAAGCGAACTCGGCCGCGCAGGTATCGATGCGCTTGAACACCGGCCGCACACCGACGCTGCGGCGCTGTTCGGCAATCTCGTCCGCGGTGCGCCCGATCAGCCGGCCGAGCCGCGCGTCCGAAAAGCCCATGGCCTTCAGCCGTCGCAAACCGCCCGGCGTCGCCGGAAGTCCGCGGCTGCGGATTTGTGCTTCGGTCTCGACGATGTCGCGGATCTGCAGCAGAAACCACGGGTCGATTCGGCAGGCGGTGTGAATATCCTCGTCGCTGGTGCCAAGCCGCATCGCCTGCGCGACCTTGAGCAGGCCGTCGGGCGAGGGGGTGCCGAGCGCCGCCCGGATGGCGTTCTTGTCATCGCCCGCGCCAAGCCCCGGGATCGCGATCTCGTCGAGTCCGGTCAGCCCGGTCTCGAGCGAGCGCAGCGCTTTTTGTAGACTCTCCTGAAATGTCCGCCCGATCGCCATCGCTTCGCCGACCGATTTCATCGACGTGGTCAGCACTGGCTCGGCACCCGGAAATTTCTCGAATGCAAAACGCGGGATCTTGGTCACCACGTAATCGATGGTCGGTTCGAACGAGGCCGGCGTTGCGCC
The DNA here is from genome assembly GCA_963737755.1 of uncultured Alphaproteobacteria bacterium. Lineage (GTDB taxonomy): Bacteria > Pseudomonadota > Alphaproteobacteria > Rhizobiales > Xanthobacteraceae > BOG-931. The sequence continues at coordinate 86,186 of CAVTTZ010000005.1, forward strand.
ACCGGTGATGTCGTTCTGAATCTCGTCGAGCGTGTAGCCGACCGCGAGCTTGGCGGCGACTTTGGCGATCGGAAAGCCGGTCGCCTTCGAAGCCAGCGCCGACGAGCGCGACACCCGCGGATTCATCTCGATGACGACAAGCCGGCCGTCGGCCGGATTGACGGCGAACTGCACGTTCGAGCCGCCGGTCTCCACGCCGATCTCACGCAACACCGCGATCGAGGCGTCTCGCATGATCTGATATTCTTTGTCGGTAAGGGTCAGCGCCGGCGCCACGGTGATCGAGTCGCCGGTATGCACACCCATCGGATCGATGTTCTCGATCGAGCAGATGATGATGCAATTGTCGACTTTGTCGCGCACCACCTCCATCTCGTATTCTTTCCAGCCGAGCACCGATTCTTCGATCAGCACTTCGCTGGTCGGCGAGGCATCGATGCCGCGCTCGACGATTTCGATGAATTCCTCTTTGTTATAGGCGATGCCGCCGCCGGTACCGCCGAGCGTAAACGACGGCCGGATGATCGCCGGCAAGCCGATATCGTCGAGCGCCTGCAGGGCCTGGATCAGCGTCTTTATTTGATGCGAGCGCGGCGTCGATAGCCCGATTTTCTCCATCGCCTCGCGGAACAGCTTGCGGTCCTCGGCCTTGTCGATCGCTTCCGCGGTGGCGCCGATCATCTGCACGTCGTACTTCTCGAGCACGCCCATGCGGCGCAGCGACAGCGCGGTGTTGAGCGCGGTCTGACCGCCCATGGTCGGCAGCAGCGCAAAGCCGCCCGGAACGGCATAGCGCTCCTTGGCGATAATCTTGGCGACGATTTCCGGCGTGATCGGCTCGATATAGGTCGCGTCCGCCAGATCCGGATCGGTCATGATGGTCGCCGGATTGGAATTGACCAGAACGATCCGATAGCCCTCGTCCTTGAGCGCCTTGCAGGCCTGCGTGCCCGAATAATCGAATTCGCAAGCCTGCCCAATAACGATGGGCCCGGCGCCGATGATGAGGATGGAGGAGATGTCGGTCCGTTTGGGCATTGTACTTCAGCAAAATCCTATACGATTGCGGCACGAACTCTGCCGTCGACGAGGGCGCAGCCGAAACCTCTCCCCGCTGGGGAGAGGGAGAAAAGGGCGCACAAAAAAAGGGCGCGCAACTGCGCGTCCCCCTACGTCCCAAGGTCGTCCCTCGGTCTGGCGCCAAGTATTACGCCCCGCGACGGGGGTCTTAGACGAGAATTGCACCCGCCGCAAATGCCGCCCGGCGACGGTGCACAAGCGCCGCGCCTGAGCCGGTAAGATAAGCCCTCAACGTCGACGAATGGGAGGCCGGCGTTCGAAATGCCTAGGTCTCGAATTCGAGGCTTGCCTCGCAGCCGCCGCCGCGATCCGAATAGACCAGCGTCGATCCCAAACCCTTGGCCATGGCATTGATAATGCGGCTACCGACGCCGGTGCCTTTGGGCTGCCCGTCGCCGATCCAGCCGATACCGTCGTCTTCCACGCGACAGCCGGATTTTTCTGGGATTGAGCTTGCGGAGCGCAACCCTGATCTCGCCGCCGCGCTCGCTCGGATAGGCATATTTGAAAGCGTTTGTCACAAGCTCGGTCACGACCACGCCGATCGACACCGCCTTGTCGGTCGCCACCTCGATCCGTTCGGCGGAAAGCCGGACTGTAGAGGCGTGGCCGGCCTCCTTCAGCGTGGCTTCGAGGTCGCGCAACAGGCTGGCGAGATATTCCGAGATTTCGACCGCGCGGGCATCCTGCGACGTATACAGACGACGATGCACGCTGCCGATCGCCGTGATCCGGCCTTGGATTTCGCTCAACGCCTCGCGCGCCGAAGGATCGGATACCGCTTTGGCCTGCATGGCGACCAGCGCCGCCACCAGGCCGAGACTATTGGCGACCCGATGATTGACCTCGTGAAGCAGCACCTCGGCGCGGTCGCGCGCTTCGCGAATTTCGCGTTCGGCCCGGTCACGCTCCTGCTGCAGGCGCGCTTTCTCGATCGCCTGGTCGATCGCGGTGCCCAGGAGCTCGAAGAAGTCGTCGCCGGGCGTCTTCAGGACATAGTCGCTGGCGCCGGCCTTGAGCGCCGCAACTGCGACCGCCGCGTCGGTCTGTGCGGTGACATAAACGACGGGCGGCGCCGCCGCCACGTCGCGAAGCGCTTGCAGAAAGTGGAGACCGGTGCCGACCGGAAGAAAATGGTCGAGCGCGATCAGGTCGATGCCGCCTTCGCGCAACCGCGCCAGCCCGGCTTCACTCGACGGTACGTTTTCCACCGCGTAGCCGCGCCGTCCCAGCGTCCTCTGCACGAGGCGCGCCAGCGCAGGATCGTCGTCGACATAGAGAACCCGTGGCGTGCCGTTGGGCATGGATCAGTTGGTTTCCGGGACCTGCATCACCGCGAAGAACAAGCCGAGTTGACGGATCGCGTTGGCGAAATCCTCGTAGTTGACCGGCTTGGTGATGTAGACGTTGGCGCCGAGGTCGTAACAGCGCTGGATCTCGCGCGCGTCGTCGGTCGTGGTCAGCACCACCACCGGCGAGCGCTTGGTGTGGACGTTGTTCTTCAGCTTCTCGAGGATGTCGATGCCGGTCATGTCCGGCAAATTCAGGTCGAGCAAAATCAGAAGCTGGCGGCCGGCGCTGACTTCGCCGGATTTGTCGTCGCCCAACAGATAATTCAGCGCCTCGCTGCCGTTGACGAACGGCATGATCTCGTTGTGCACGCCCGCGCGCCGAATGTTCTTTTCGATCAGGCGCGCATGGCCTTCGTCATCTTCGATCATGACGATGATGACGGGTTTGGCTTGTTTGTTCACGTCATGCGGCTCCGGTTTGCGTGGCCAGGATCGCGCGCAGGTCGCGCGGCAGATTGAGTTGCATCGTCGTACCTTGTTCGATTTGAGACTGCAGCGTGATCTCGCCACCGAGGTTGCGGACCATGCTGCGGACATGGGCAAGCCCGATGCCCTCGCCCTGCGTGTCCTGTGTGCCGGAGCGGCGGAACAGATCGAACACCCGCTCGTGGTCATGGGCGGCGATGCCGCGGCCGTTATCCTCGACCTCGACGATGATGCGCTGGCCGCGCGCCTCATGGGCGCGAATCTGGATCCGCAGGTCACGGCTCGGCGATCGGTATTTCACGGCGTTATCGAGCAGGTTGCCGACAATCTGTTCCAGCGCCATGCGATCCGATACGAGGGCGGAGACACTGGTGTCGATCTTTACCGCGCCGCCCGCATCGTCGATCTGATGCTGCAGGTTGGCGGCGGCGGTCTTAAACAGGGTGTCGAGGCTGATCCATTCCGGCCGCAGCGCGCGGCGGCCTTCGCGCGACAATTTCAAGATGGCGTTGATCAGTCCGTCCATCTTGCGCGTCGACGAGCGAATGAACGAGACGGCTTCCGGCACTTCTTCCAGCACCGCCGTCTGCGCCTCTTTGGCGACGTCGTCCTGGGGGCCGCCGCCATCCACATTTTGTTTGATATAGGTCTGGATCGAGGCGAGGCTCGTTTCCAGCTCGCTGGTGAAGCCCATGATGTTGACCAGCGGCGCCCGCAGATCGTGGGTGACGATATAGGCGAAGCGCTGAATCTCCTCGTTGGCACGGCCGAGGTCTGCGGTGCGCTCGCGCACGCGCTGCTCGAGATTCACATTCAGCACCGAGACTTCTTGTCGGGCCTGCTGCAGTTGCCGCATATAGCTCAAGATCGCCCAAACCGACCCGCCAACCACCAGCAGGATCACTAGCGCGCCGCCGATGGTGACCCATTGCAGCGCGATGATACTGTTATGCTGGCTTTGCGTGGCGTCTGCGATCCGCGCTTCTGCGCGTCCGATCATCGCGGTGAAAAGCTCCCGGGCCTCGTCCATCAATTGCCGGCCCAGATTCGTGTTGACGAGCTTGAGGGATGCGTCGCGTTGGCCGGCGTTGAACAGATCGATGGTTTTCTGCAACTCGGCGAGCTTGGCGTCGGTCACCGTGGTCAGTTTGGCCACGTCTGCCGCCAGCAAGGGATCGCTTTTCGCCAGCGCCGCTATGCGATCGCGATTGTCGTGAACGCGCCGCTGTGCGTCGTCGTACGGCGCAAGGTAGTCCGGGTTGCCGGTCAAAAGGTATCCACGCTGGCCGGTCTCGGCGTCGTCAAGCGTGTTGCGCAGATCGACGATCGCCGCGCGTTCTCCCGTCGCCAGCGCAACGGTTGCGGAAAAAACGGCGGCTTGGCGCACCAGCCATAGGTTAACGCCGACGATGGCGAGGAGCGCGGCCAGTCCGATCAATATTGAAAGTATGGTGACGCGAACGAAAGAGAAACTTGAAATCGGCATGCACACCGCCCTTACAGGCGCTTATAGCAGCCTGTCCAGTCTCGTCATGCGTATTGCGCAGTGGTGACTTTATTTTTTTGAAGTAAGGCGGATTTGCGCGGTTCCGGTGCGGAACAATCCGCTCTCTCTGCGGCTTTTTCGCAAAGGAGCGGTCTCCGCAGCTGTTCGCGCCGCGGTTTATTTTACAGATGCGGCGCGTGATTTGCCGAGGGTGGTTTGCTTGCAGATGTTGCAGAAGCGCATGGACCTGCCGTTTTGGTTGAGCGTCGCCGGCACCGCTTTGCTGACGATCATGCCCGCACCGCGAAGCCGCTCATCTGAAAAAGGTGCGCCGGCCAAACGGCTGGAAAAAACCGAGCGTCCATTCGGCGAGCCACGAAGCTCCGAGGAGCCGCGCAATCTCGAGCTTCGTCGCGCGCAAGAGCACGATCGCGGGCGCCATGCCACGCACCCACTGCAAATTCCGTGGAAGGGCTGGTACGACATTCTTTGGCGGACGTACCGCGAAATGCAAAACGACCGTCTGGTGTCGATCGCTGGCGGCGTTTCGTTCTTCGCCCTGCTGGCAATCTTCCCGGCCATCACGGCTCTGGTCTCCGCTTACGGATTGTTTTTCAATCCCGGCACGATCGTGAACGACATCAGCCAATTGAATGACGTCGTACCGGTTACGGTGCTGACCATCGTCCACGAACAGGCGATGCGCATCGCCTCCAACAGCAGTCAGACACTTTCTCTCGGCCTGGTGTTCGGTATTCTAATTTCGCTTTGGAGCGCGATGGGCGGCGTGAAGGCCGTGATCGATGCGCTCAACGTGATCTACGAACAGCGTGAGAGCCGCAGTCTCGTCAAGCTGAATCTGGTCGCGCTTGTCTTCACGCTGTTCGGTTTCGCGACGTTTCTTTTTGCTATGGCGGCGATTGTCGTGCTGCCGCTTGTGCTGTCGCCGATCGGCCTCGGCAGCGCGGCTGAAACCGTGACTCGTCTGGCGCGCTGGCCGTTGCTGCTGATCTTTTTGCTGTTCGGTCTTGCTATTCTTTATCGCTATGGTCCGGATCGCCGCGCGGCGCGCTGGCAATGGGTCAGCGTCGGCAGCGTGTTTGCGGCGCTGGCCTGGTTCGCGGCATCGTTTTTGTTCTCCTGGTATCTGACCAACTTCGCCAACTACAACGCCACCTACGGTTCGCTTGGCGCCGTGGTTGGCCTGATGACGTGGCTCTGGATCTCCACCATCGTGGTGCTGCTCGGCGCCGAACTCAATGCTGAAATCGAGCATCAAACCGCGCACGATTCCACGATCGGCGCGCAGAAGCCGCTGGGCGAACGCGGTGCGGTCATGGCTGACACGGTCGGCGCGCGGCAGAATTAAACACCGGCGCTCTGATTCCCCAGTGCCAAGCGCGCCCGCCGCTGACGGCAGCGATCTTGCCCGCCGCAGTTTGCGGCGCTGCGCCGCAGTTTGCGGCGCTGCGCCGCTGGCCGACGGCCAAGTGGTCAAGATCGATCAGCCGGCCGGAAAAATCAGCATCAACACGGCCGCTAAGACAGTTCGGTGGAAAGCATGCGTATGGCTTATCGCGGCGCCGATCCGTCGCGGGGCTTTTTGGCTCTGGGCGGCTGACCGCAGTGCCGAGATTATTGCGCGAGAAAATCCGTGACGAGCTTGATGGTCGCCGCCGGATTTTCCTCCATCACCCAATGGCCCGAATGCGGGCACGATGCCTTCGGTGACATTGGTCGCCGCGGCACGCATCACCACCGCCATGGTCGGGCCGAAGGACTTCTCGCCGCCGATCGCCAGCACCGGCATGGTCAGCTTGCCGGCTGCGACGAACGCCTTGTTGTCGATCGGCGTCCTGATCGAAGGCCTCGAACTGCTCGAAGCCGGCATGCATCGCGCCCGGGCGGGCATAGAGCGCGGCATAATGCTCGCGCGACGCCTCGTCGAACTCTTCGGGTCGGCCGAGAACTCGTTCCAGAAGCGGTCGAGATAGATGCGCTCGCGGCCTGCCACCAGCCGCTCCGCGTCGGGGCCGCGGAACGAGAAATGCCACAGCAGCGGGTTGCGGACGATCTCGTCCCACGGTCCGACGCCCGGCAGCGGCGCGTCCATCAGGACGAAGCTGGTGACGCGATCGGGATACTGCGCGGCGAAGGCGTAGCCGACCATGTTGCCGATGTCGTGGGTGACGAGATCGGCCTTGTCGATCTTCAGCGCGTCGAGCACGCCGGCGATGTCCTGGCCCTGGGTCTTCTTGTCGTAGCCGCCGGCCGGGCGCGCCGAGAGGCCCATGCCGCGCAGATCGGGCACGATCACGGTGTGGTCGCCGGCGAGCGTCGCGGCCAGCGGCGCCCACATGTCGCCGGTCTCGCCGTAGCCGTGCAGCAGCACCACCGCCGGCCCTTGCCGCCGACGCGGACGTAGAGCGTCGTGCCGTTGGTCGGCGATCATCTCGGTCTTGAACGCCGGCGGAAACGGCTCGATGCGCGCCGGCGCCGGCCCGGATGTCAGCGTCAGAAAACACAAGAGCGACAAGACGGCCAAAGTCGTCGCGGTCGATCGGCGCATCGATAAACTCCCGGGAAGCATAAAGACCGGGCAGCTCTTAGTCGCTTTCGCGCCGGAAAGGAAATCTTCGGACGTCGTTGGCCGCCGCCAACGCAGCGAATTCGTCTTACTGCGGCCGCGCGTAAAACGCCTTGCGCGCCTGGTTGTGGCCGATATTGGTCGGCGCGAGCTTCGCGTTGAAGCCGGCGGCTTTGAGCTTCTCGATCATCGCCGTGGTTGTCGTAGCGGGTGAGGCCGAGCTGCGAGCGCAGCTTCCAATAACTCGACACCAGCGTGCGCAGCAGTCCCCATACGGCGGCAAAGAAGAATCCATTGCCGGCGCCGAAGCGCAGCAGCGACAGCGCGTCGGTCGCGGCCGCCACCTTGCGGCGGGATCACATCGCTGACCACCAGCATGCCGTCGCTCTTCAATAGCCGGTGAAACAGACCAAACAAACCGCTGGCGCCCGCCGGGCGTCACGATATTGCGCGACCGAATGCAGCACGATGAGGTCGAGCGAATGCTCCTCCAGTCGTGCCGCTTCGTGCGGCGCCAGCACATGAATGTTGCGCTGGCCGGCGAAGCGGTCGGTCAGGCGTTCGCGCACGCCGGGCGCCGCCTCGCACAGAAAAAGCTTCGCCGGCCGCGGCCGCGACGATTTCGGCGTGCAGCGCCTCGCCACAGCCATAATCGAGCACGCGCGCCTGCGGGCCCGGCACCAGCGCGGCAATTTCCGTCGCGATCAAGCGGTAATGCACGTCCTTATGGCGCGCATTGACATAGATCGAATGCGGGCCGTCCCAGAACGCGAGCCAGTCTGTCGTCATGCCCGCCACAGTGCCAGCAAGGGGCCCTCGGGTCCGAACACCGGATCGTTGTCCGGCGGCGGCACGTTGGGGATGACGGTGAGCGCCTGTGTCCGCTCAGCTTTGCTGCCGCGGCACAGATTGTACTGTCCGTTGGGCGGATAAGCGCCGATCACGACAGATCCGGCGATTGGCTCAAGCGCTGATGGCCGGTGCCGGCGGGCAGCACGACAACATCGCCGGCACTCACGTCGATCGCCTCGCCCTTGTCACCCCCGAAACGCACCTTGGCACGTCCACGCGCGACCCCCATCGCTTCGTGAATCATCGAATGATAGTGGACGTAAGGAAAGATGCCATTGCGCCACAGGCCGCCCCAGCCGTTGGTCGTAAAGGTCTTCTCGATCAGTGTTTCCGGATCGGGCGAGCCGGCAAGGTCGATGCCGCCGCGATAGAGCACCAGCGGCAACACGTTGTTGGGGATATTGCCGTCGTCGGCAAAGACATGCGTGATCGGCTGCACGGCGCGTTTACTGACAATCGGCATTGGGGCGCTGGCCTTACGGCGAGAGGTTGCTGATGCAGCGGACGGTGTGGTGCTAACGGCGGCGGGTTGAGATTGTCTAACTCAACTTTGAGATGACAGGTGCTACGTGACGCTATGGTGCGTCATCCTGAGGCGCGAGCGAAGCGAGCCTCGAAGGATGCACGGCCCAGGCCGGGCCGTCGCCCTTCGAGGGCCGCTGCGCGGCCGCCTTCAGGGTGACGAAACGTTGATCTCCGATTTCTTAGTTCGCGCGGGATTCCGGTCCATGACATTCAGCTCGCTTTGCTCGCCCGCATCTCGGCGACGAAACGCTTGAACAGGCCGTGGCTGTCACGCGGACCGGGCGAGGCTTCCGGATGATACTGCACCGAGAAGACCGGCCGGTCTTTCAGCGACAGCCCGCAGTTCGAGCCATCGAACAGCGAGACATGGGTCTCCACGGCCGCCGCCGGCAAACTTGCACGGTCGACCGCGAAGCCGTGATTCATCGAGGTGATCTCGACCTTGCCGGTGGCCAGGTCCTTCACCGGATGATTGGCGCCGTGATGACCCTGGTGCATCTTCATGGTCCGGGCGCCGAGCGCGATCGCCAGCATCTGATGGCCGAGGCAGATGCCGAATACCGGCTTCTTGTCGATCAGCGCGCGGATCACCGGCACCGCATATTCGCCGGTGGCCGCCGGATCGCCCGGGCCGTTGGAAAGGAAAATGCCGTCCGGCTTGAGCGCCAGAATGTCGGCGGCGGCCGTCTGCGCCGGCACTACCGTGACCCGGCAGCCGTTGCCGGCGAGCTGGCGCAGAATGTTGCGCTTGATGCCGTAATCGATGGCGACCACGTGGAATTCCGGATCGCGCATTTCGCCGTAGCCTTCGCCCCATTCCCAGGGCGTCTCCTGCCAGGTGAAACGCTGTCCGCTTGTCACCATCGGCACCAGATCCATGCCGACCAGGCCCGGCCAATCTGCGGCCTCGCGCTTGAGCGCGTCGAGATCGAAGCGGCCGGATGGCTCGTGCGCGATCACGGCATTCGGCATGCCCTTTTCGCGGATGAAGGCGGTCAATGCGCGGGTGTCGATGCCGGCAAGCCCGACCACGCCGCGCGCCTTCAGCCACTGATCGAGATGGCGCGTGGCGCGGTAATTCGACGGCGCGGTAATCGCCGTATGCAGAATGACGCCGCGCGCGCCTGGCGTCGCTGCGAGGTTGACGGTTTCGATGTCCTCCTCGTTGGTGCCGACATTGCCGATATGCGGGAACGTGAAGGTGATGATCTGCCCCGCATAGGACGGATCGGTGAGGATTTCCTCGTAGCCGGTCATCGCCGTGTTGAAGCAGACTTCGCCCACGGCGTGCCCGGTGGCGCCAAGTCCGAATCCTTCGAGCACAGTACCGTCGGCCAGCACCAGGAGCGCTGTCGGCTTCGGATCGTCCCAGAGTGTGTGGCTCTGCGGTTGTGTCTGCATCGGCGAGGGCCTACATGATCGTTCTACATATAGTCCATGTATGCGCGTCGGCTCGTTCCGGGGCGCATTTTTCAATGAGGCCATAGCTGTGCTGCGCGAACAGATCAACACTGCGCTCAACGACGCCATGAAGGCCAGCGACAGTCGCCGCGTGTCGACGCTGCGCCTGATCAAGGCCGAAATCCTCAAGCGCGAGACCAGCGCGGCCGAGCGCATCACCCTCAACGATGCCGAAATTCTCGATGTCCTCGGCAAGATGATCAAGCAGCGCCAGGAATTGCTCGAGATCTACGAGAAGGCCGGACGCACGGAACTCGCCACCCAGGAGCGCGAGGAGATCGCGATCATTTCGGCCTATTTGCCGCAGCAGCTTTCCGACATGGAGGCCGGTGAGGCGATTTCCTCGCTGATCAAGGAGCTCGAGGCCGCGACGCTCAAGGACATGGGCCGCACCATGGCGGCGCTAAAGGAGCGCTTCGCGGGCCGCATGGATTTCACCAAGGCGAGCGCCTCGGTGAAGAAGCTTTTGGCTGGGTGAGGGTTTAGCCGCCTGTTCACCGTCACCCTGAGGTGCGAGTGAAGCGAGCCTCGAAGGGCGACGGCCGCGGCGCTCGGCCGTATCCTTCGAGGGCCGCTGCGCGGCCGTCGCAATGACGGTCAAAGTCAGCGCAGGCGTAGATCCTGTGCAGGCCTGTGGATAACCGGGACAATCCGGGGACGCCCTGCCACGTACTCGGGCCGCCCGCTATTTAACCCGTTCACGCGTTACACTTGCGATCAGCATGCGATTCTCGCCGCAATTTCTTGACGAACTGCGCGCGCGGCTTCCGGCTTCGGAAGTCGTCGGCCGCCGCGTGAAGCTGCGCAAGGCGGGGCGCGAATGGAAAGGGCTTGTCGCCGTTCAACAAGGAGAAGTCGCCGTCGTTCTTCGTCAATGACCAGAAGGCGATGTGGTTTGACTTCTCCTCCGGCAAGAACGGCAACATTTTCGACTTCGTGATGCAGACCGAAGGCGTGAGCTTTCCGGAAGCGGTCGAACGTCTCGCTGCGCAAGCCGGCGTGCCGCTGCCGGTGATGACGCGCGAGGCGCAGGAGCACGAAGAACATCGCAAGACGCTGCACGACGTCGTTGAGCTTGCGGCCAAATTCTTCGAGGCCAATCTGGCGTCGCGCGCCGGCGCCCGCGGCCGCGGCTATCTGGCCGATCGCGGCATCATCGCCGGCGACGCAGCTCAAATTCCGGCATCGGCTACGCGAGTGCGGATCAATATGCCCTCAAGGAGCATCTTGGCGCGGCGAAAATTCCGGTCGAGGACATGATCGAGGCCGGCCTCCTGGTCGCCGGCGACGGCATTCCGGTGCCGTACGACCGCTTCCGCGATCGCGTCATGTTCCCGATCAGCGATTGGCGCGGGCGGGTCATCGCCTTCGGCGGCCGCGCGCTCGAAAAGGACGTGCCGGCGAAATATTTGAATTCGCCGGAAACGCCGCTCTTTCACAAGGGCGCGACGCTCTACAACATCGCTGCCGCGCGCACTGCGGCTCACAATGCCGGCAAGTCAGGCCCCGATAGCCCCGCCGGCCGGGTGATCGCGGTCGAGGGCTATGTCGACGTCATCGCCATGGCCACGGCCGGCTACGAAGCCACCGTCGCGCCGCTCGGCACCGCGCTGACCGCCGATCAACTGGCCCTGATGTGGCGCATGGCCGAAGAGCCGATCCTGTGCTTCGACGGCGACGGCGCCGGCCGCCGCGCCGCTTACCGCGCGCTCGATGTCGCCTTGCCGCTGATCAAGCCGGGCAAGAGCCTCAAATTCGCCGCGCTGCCGGACGGCCAGGATCCCGACGATCTGGTGCGCTCGGGCGGACGCGAGGCTGTCGAGGATGTGCTCAGCACCGCGCGGCCGCTCGCCGACATGCTGTGGACGCGCGAGAGCGAGGCCGGATCCTTCCAGACGCCGGAGCGGCGCGCGGCGCTTGAAGCGCGGCTTGGCGAGGTCATGGCCACGATCGCCGACGAAACCGTGCGCCGCTACTACCGCGAGGATTTCGCCGCCCGGCTGCGGCGCTTGTTCGCGCCGGCCGATGTCGGCGCCGCGTGGGCGCTGGAACGACGGCGGGCCGCGCAACGGCGCCTGGGGCGACAAAGCGCGCCGGGCAGGCGGCGGTCAGCGGCAGTTCGGGCAGCGCCAAAATTTCGGCGGGCAAACCTTCGGCGAGCAGGGCTACGTCGTGACGAGCCCTGATTTCGCGGCGAGTCCGCTGCATCGCGGCCACCGTGCCGCGATTCCGCGCCGCGAAGCGCTTGATTCTCCAGGCTGCCCTCAATCATCCCTGGCTGTTGCACGATCGGATGGAGGAACTGGCGGACACCGAATTCCACCACGCCGACACTAGGCAGGCTCAAGAACGCGCTGATCGACATTCTCGCCCACAGCTTTGGTCATGAAGGAGCCAGCCACGAGGCCATCGACCAAGGCCACCCGGATAGCGATGCCGAGCGCGCTGCGCTCAAGGGCGAACTCGAGCGCCAGGGCTTTGGCGACCTTCTCGGCCGGATCGAGCGCTCGATCACGACGCCTTCGGTCTGGGGAGCCCGGCCGGAAGCGGCGCCGGGCGATGTTTTGCTGACCTGGAAGCAACTTCTTGCCTTGCATCGGCAACGGCATTCCCTAACTAGGGAACTTAAGGATGCGGAATTGGCGCTTGGTCAGGACAACAGCGAAGCGAATTACGCGCGTCTGATCGACGTGAAATCTCGGCTTTCCACCCTTGATGGAACTGAGGCTCTGATCGAGGGGTTCGGCGATCAGTCGGGCCGCCCGACGCGGTCGTTCTGAAGGGTGCCTGGCCCGAAAATGTCTCCCGGGGCCGCGCTGGACGCTCTGCGGACGGGAGACTAAGAGGGCGTCCGAGAGTTAGGGTTAGTCGGAGCTTAACGGAGTTCCGAGAAGAGTGAGGGGCTTGATTCGGGCGGCACCGTTTGGGGCTGCCCCTTTTTGGGCGTCGATTTGCAGCTTTTGCAGCCGAAAAGCCGCAGCCGGCCCAGAACATGCAAGTCCGTCGGAGCGTTGTGCCCGTATAACGGGCATGGCCTGTGGCGGCGACGTACGGGAGGGTCCGTCTGCCCAGCGTGGGGAACGGCCATAGGGTAGGGGCTACGACGAGCGGTGCCGCACGGCGGTAAGGACAGGCGTGGTGGAGACGAAGATGGCAATTAAGACTATGGGCAACATCAAAACGGCCGCGAACGTCGCAAAGGTAAAGCTTGCGGCCCAGAAGTCCGCGTCCGTCCAAGGAGGGCGACACGCCCGAGAAGGACGGTCCCGAGACCCCGGATGCCCCGCTGCCGCTGCTCGATCTTTCCGATGCCGCCGTCAAGAAGATGATCAAGCAGGCGAAGAAGCGCGGCTATGTGACTTACGAACAGCTCAATGCGGTCATGCCGTCGGAGGAAGTTACCTCCGAGCAGATCGAAGACGTGCTGGCGATGATGAGCGAGATGGGCATCAACGTCGTTGAGACCGAGGAAGCGGACTCCGACGAAGAAGAAGGCGTCGCGCGAGGAGGCCGAGGAAGAAGAATCCGAAGGCGGCGACCTGGTCGAAGTTTCGGCGAAAACGCCGGCCAAGACCGAAGGCAAGGAGCCGGCCGAACGCACCGACGATCCGGTGCGCATGTATCTGCGCGAAATGGGCTCGGTGGAGCTTCTGTCGCGCGAGGGCGAAATCGCCATCGCCAAGCGCATCGAGGCCGGCCGCGAAGCCATGATCGCCGGACTGTGCGAGAGCCCGCTCACGTTCCAGGCCGTCATCATCTGGCGCGACGAGCTCAACGAGGGCAAAGTCTTCCTCCGCGACATCATCGATCTGGAAGCGACCTATGCGGGCCCGGACGCCAAGAACGGCGCCGCGGCCGCAGTCGACGCGTCCGCGCCGGGCGCAGGTTTCGCCGGCCAGCCGCCGCAGGCAGTCGCGCCGCCGTCGGCGCCGCCCGCCGCCACGCCGTTCAAGGCGCAGCCAGCCGCCGCCGAAGGTGAGGAAGCAGCGCTCGAGGCCGCCATCGGCGAAGCCGAGATGGACGAGGACGATCTCGAGAACTCGATGTCGCTCGCAGCGATCGAGGCCGAGCTGAAGCCGAAAGTGCTCGAGACCTTCGACAACATCGCCGACACCTTCAAGCGGCTGCGCCGCCTGCAGGACATCGACATCCAGAACAAGCTGAGCACCGGCAACGACAAGCTCTCGCCGACACAGGAGCGCAAATACAAGAAGCTCAAGGAAGAGATCATCGCCGAGGTGAAGGTGCTGCGCCTCAATCAGGCGCGCATCGATACGCTGGTGGAGCATCTCTACGACATCAACAAGAAGCTGGTCGGCCATGAAGGCCGGCTGATGCGGCTGGCGGAAAGCCACGGCGTGCCGCGCGAAGGCTTCCTGCGCCAGTATCAGGGCTCCGAGCTCGATCCGCGCTGGCTCAATCGCGTATCGAAGCTGTCGGAGAAGGGCTGGAAGAATTTCATCGCCCGCGACAAGGACCGCATCAAGGACCTGCGCACCAACATCCACACGCTTGCCACCGAAACCGGTCTCGAGATCGGCGAATTCCGCAAGATCGTGCAGATGGTGCAGAAGGGCGAGCGCGAAGCCCGCCAGGCCAAGAAGGAAATGGTCGAGGCCAACCTGCGCCTCGTGATTTCCATCGCCAAGAAATACACCAACCGCGGCCTGCAATTCCTCGACCTTATTCAGGAAGGCAATATCGGCCTGATGAAGGCGGTCGATAAGTTCGAATACCGCCGCGGCTACAAGTTCTCGACCTACGCCACGTGGTGGATTCGGCAGGCGATCACCCGCTCGATCGCCGATCAGGCGCGCACCATCCGCATTCCGGTGCACATGATCGAGACCATCAACAAGATCGTGCGCACCTCGCGGCAGATGCTCAACGAAATCGGCCGCGAGCCGACGCCGGAGGAATTGGCCGAAAAGCTCGGCATGCCGCTCGAGAAGGTGCGCAAGGTTCTCAAGATCGCCAAGGAGCCGTTGTCGCTGGAAACGCCGATCGGCGACGAAGAGGATTCGCATCTCGGCGACTTCATCGAGGACAAGAACGCGATCCTGCCGATCGATGCCGCGATTCAGTCGAACTTGCGCGAGACCACGACCCGCGTGCTTGCCTCGCTCACGCCGCGCGAAGAGCGCGTGCTGCGCATGCGCTTCGGCATCGGCATGAACACCGACCACACGCTGGAAGAAGTCGGCCAGCAATTCTCGGTGACACGCGAGCGCATTCGTCAGATCGAAGCCAAGGCGCTGCGCAAGCTCAAGCATCCGTCGCGGTCGCGCAAGCTGCGCTCGTTCCTCGACAACTGAGCTAACTCCGCTTATCCCGCGAACGGCGGGCATCCATCGCATCGCGTCATCGCCGGCCTTGGGCCGGCGATCTCGTTTATGCCGGCACGGTTGTGCCAAATGGATCGGGATGGCCGGGACAAGCCCGGCCACGACCATTCGGAACGAAGTCGCTGCCAAAAATCTTCGTTGGTAAGATCGTATAAGGCGCCGCTCTTGGGCCGCCTTGTGTGTTGGTGCAGCGCGGCGGGCGGAGCTTGCGCCTGCCATCGACTTCGATAGTCTTCCTCAAGTTGCGGGAATGATGCCATGAGATTTTTGTTCTCGATGCTCTGCGTGGTCCTGCTGGCTGCCGGCATCGCGCACGCCGCCGAAACCCTCACGCCTCAAGCTTTCACCGATGCTGCCGCGGCGGCGGCGCGCGCCGCCATGCCGTCGGCGCAAGTGACCGTCGCGGGCAATTTGCATCTGGAGACACACAGTGCGGGCGGCGAGCACAATCACCACCGACTTGCACAATGCCTATGAGGCGTATCTGCAGGCGCCGGAACGCCGCGACGAGGTCATCCGCACCTATATCGGCGTGCTGGTCGAGAGCGTGACCTTCGGCGATACCAAGACAGCGCTCGACCGCTCGCGCATTGTCCCGGTGCTCAAGCCGCAGCGCTGGGTCGACGGCGCTCTGCAAGCTGAGCGGGCCGCAAAGGTCGATCCCAAGCGGACCCAAGCCCGAAATCCTCACCGAACCTTTCAACAGCGAACTGGCGATCGTCTACGCCGAGGACCGGCCGCAGTCGCTGCGCTATCTGATGACCGGCGACGATGTCGGCGACCGCGCGCAACTGCGCCAACTCGCACTCGGCAATCTCCACCGCATGCTGGCGAAGATCGAGATGCGGGAAGGCGCGGACCATGTTCTTCTCATCGAAGCCGGCGGCAATTACGAGGCAAGCCTCTTGTTGGCCGACGGCATTTGGTCGAGCGACCAGATCAAAGTCGACGGCGATATCGTGGTCGCGGTGCCCGACCGGAGCGCGCTCCTGATCACCGGCTCGCACAACCGCGAAGGCATTGCGCGCCTGCGCAAGATCGCGGCCGAACGCGCCGTCGGCCCCTATGCGCTGACGCCGTCGCTGTTCGTCTATCGGGATGGCAAGTTCGTGAAATTCGACGGCGATTGAGCCGCCGCTGATTCCCTCCTCGCGGCGCCTCGTCTATCCTTGACGAAACGGGCGAGGTGCGAATCGTGAAACGGCTTTGGGCGATCGTCGCCGCCATCGTGTTGACCGCGGGCGCGGCCCATGCGGACACGCTGCCGCCGCGCGCCTTTACCGACCGCGTGGCGCGCGCGGTGTTGGCCGCAATGCCCGCCGCCAAGGTCGCGCTCAGCGGCGATTTGCAGTTCGTGGTGCGCTACCCCAACGGCGCCTCGGCCACGTCGGATCTCGGCAAGGCCTACCAAAGTTACGCGCGCGATCCCGAGCACCTCGATGATCTGGTGCAGGCGCAGGTTACGGCGCTTCTGGAAGCCACCGGCGACGAAAACGGCCTGCCCAAGCTCGACCGCACCCGCGTCGTGCCGATCATCAAGGACCGGCCCTGGTACGAGGCGATGGCGCGCCGTGGCCGTGAGCAATCGCCGCCGCAAGAGCTTTTGGCCGAACCGCTCAACAGTGAGCTGATCGTTGTCTATGCCGAAAATCATCTGGGAACGCTGCGCATCCTCTCGAGCCGCGACGATGTCGGCGACCGTGCCCATTTGCGCGAGATGGCGCTCACCAATTTGAGCCGCATGCTGCCGAAGATCGAGATTCGTCCCGGCGCCGACGGCGTTCTTCTGATCAGCGCCGGCGGTGAATTTGATGCGAGCCTGCTGCTGGCCGACAATCTTTGGTCCAGCGACAAGATCAAGGTCGATGGCGATGTTGTCGTTGCCGTGCCGGCGAAGAATGCGTTGATCGCGACCGGTTCGGGTAACGCAGCCGGGCTCGCACGCTTGCGCGCCGCAGCCAGCAAATTCGCAGCCGGACCCAATGCTCTGACGGCGGCATTATTTGTTTACCGCGGCGGCAAGTTTGTTCGCTTCGATGCTAACTAATGGTTGCGAATGATGGCGTTTGCGCTCACGCCGGTGCGTTTTTTGCGCCATCGGTACAATTCTGAAAGTCATTAACAACAACAAATAAAACAGTTTTTATAACGGATGTTGGCGCCCTGCAGGCTGCCACGTCTTGGCGCGGCGCGTCAATTTAAGCCCGGATTAACGCGCCGCCTGCTAGGGCGCAGCGAAAGGGAAATGTATCCGCACTGTCGTCTGCCGCGGAATAACATTAAACTGAATTGAGATGTGATTTGGCGTATTTCATCGCTGCCGGCGCGAACAGATAAAGACGCCGGCAGATAAAAATCAGCGCCGCATCTTTTACCTGGGCGCGAAGCAAGGCAGGGGGCCGCACTATGAAACATCTTGCATGGAGCCGCGCTGCGGAGGGTCATTCCGGCAGCACGATCATTTCGCGTCTGCGCACCCGCGAAGGTGTCGCGCGCAGGAGTCTGTTCTGTTTGTTCACGTCGATGCTGATGCTGCCCGTTGCGTTGGTGTCCGCGCCGGCTTTGGCGCAAGACAACGCGGCATCGCCGTCGGCGCGCGTCAAGGTCGCCGCGGTCGCGTTTGATCCGGCCTGGGGCGATCTCGACGGCAACATCGCGCGCCTGGTGGCGGGCATCGAGGATGTCGCCAAGCAGGGCGTGCGTCTCGCCGTGCTGCCGGAGCAGGCGACGACCGGCTACATCTTCGACAATTTCGCGATGGTGGCGCCTTATCTCGACACCGTGCCCGGCCGGGCCACGGCGGCGATCGAGAAGGTGACGCGCGCGCACCACATGTATGTCGTTGTCGGCATTGCCGAGCGCGATGCCGCGACCGGACTTGGCTACAACACCGCCGCCCTGATCGGCCCCGACGGCTATATCGGCAAATACCGCAAGCACGGCCTCAATTCGCAGGATCAGCGCTGGGTGGCAAACGGCGATCTCGGCTTTCCGGTGTTCGACACCGAGCTTGGCCGCATCACCATGCTGATCTGCTACGACGACACCTATTGGCAATACGCGCGGCTCGCCGCCCTGCATGACGTCGATATCATCGCGTGGACCAGCGCGTCGGATCGGGTGATGCCGGGCACGCCAGCGAACGAAGCCAAGGGCGATCATTCGACGGTCGCCACGGTGCAATATCTCTCGGCCTATTCGGGCGCCTATGTGGTTGCGGCGACCCGCAACGGCATCGAGGAAAATCCGCTCACCCACCAGCGCCTCTACTACAACGGCGGCTCGAGCATTTGGGACCCGCACAGCCACAAGCTGGCGCAGGCGCCGGTATTGCCGCCCGAGGTGCTGCCGTCAGGCGTACACGGCGTTGCCATGGCGGAGATCGAACCGGCGAAGTCCGCGTCAGTGCGCGCGGCGTTGTTGGAGCGGCGGCGGCCCGAGCTTTATGGCTTGTTGGCGCTGCATCGCGCGCCGGTCGATAATTCCGCGACCAAAGAGTCGCACAAGGTGACGATTTCGATGTCGGGGGCCGATCCCGGCAAGCCGATCGACGCCGAGCTTTTGGCGCCGCCATCGGCCGGCGGCCTCGCGGTGCTGCCGGCCCTGTTCCGTTACGGCCCGGATCGCACGGCCGACGATTATCGCCGCCTTGCGGAGCCGCAGGGCGGTCCGTCCGAACGCATGCTCGCCGATCTCGCGCGGCGCGGCGGTGGCTACGCGGCCGGCAGCTATCCCGAACGTGATGGCGAAGCGGTGTTTCACACTGTCGCGCTTGCTTCGCCCCAAGGTGAGATCGTAGCGCGCTATCGCGCCATTCATCTCGGCGCCGACCGCACCTGGGCCAAGCCCGGCGATCGCTTCGTCGTGGAAACGACGCCGATCGGACGCATCGCGCTGATGCTCGGCGAAGAGCTTGCGGTGCCGGAGGCGTTCGGCATGGACTCGGCTGAACGCGCCGACATCGTTGCGGCTCCTTCGGGCAAGTGGACCGGCGGCGTCGTCGAACTCGATCCAAAACTCTTCAATGTGCCGCCGCCGGCCGATACCCCTTTCGCGCCGTACGCCGCCGCCAAACTCGGCCAATTCTGGGTCGCGGCCGCGGGCTGGGCATCGCCCGGCAAGCCGGCCGCCGTGCTGGCCGGACCCGAACCCGTGGTGGCAACGCCACCGCGCGTCGCCGGGCCGAACGACCGCCTCGAGGCCGAGGTCATGGCGCCCTGGACGGGCACCTGGATCAATCAACACCAGCTCATCGGCGGCCAGCAGCCCTGGAATACGCTGCCGCTGGTGCTGTCGAAGGACAGCGCCTGCCTGCAGCAATGGCGTCGCGCTGCCGGTTGGCAGTTTGATTGCAAGTGAGCCGGTCTCTCAAGCTTGCGCGGCGTTGATTCAGGCTGCCAAAGCATCCCGGATCGGCGAGAGCTGCGCCGGGCGCCGCGCAAAATCTGAGACCGTTCGTTTCAACATCGTAGCGAGATGCGGCTTGAGGCAGGACAAGGCCGGGCCGGGCTCGATCGCTTTCACATGCAAGAATAGCGCAAGCGCAAAGATCAGATCCGCCTCCGGCAAATAGCCGGAACGGGCGATGCGCCAGCCCTGCAGAGGACCGGCGACATAAGCTTCGTGCTGAAATCGCGCATTGGCCAAAAAGACGCCGAAGCCGAGATAGACCGCCGCGAGGTCCGTCAGAAATTCGCGCTCATCCTCTTCGCACGGCGGCTCATTTGCCGTCGTGGCGAGCAGATAGTGCGCGAGCTCGTGCGCAAATGTTGCGATGAGATTGTCAGGCCGCTTCAGCAAAGCCGGCACATAGCTGATCACGATGCGGTTGCCCGCAACCCCGAACGTACCGAGTGCGTGCTTTTGTGCAGCGACTGTTACCAGCGAAGGCGTTGCGTCCTCGGCCAGCGGATTGTCGTCGGCCACGAGGTCAACATCCCAATTGGACATGCCGCAATACGTCTTGGTCTGATTGAAAATGCGCTGCGCGAAAGCGTGGCCGGCTTCGCCATCGGTGATGAAAAATCCCGGCCGCGGCAGTATCAGCTTGGCATGCGCCAAGCCCTCCAATCCGCCAAATCGCCGGATCAACCAGGCGAAGTTATCGACGTGCCACGCAGCCGTCTCTTCGTCGACGATGGATTTGCGGGTGAATGGCCACATGGATGGGAGATGATGACGTTATGTTGATCAATCTATGAGCGTGTAACAACTCCAGATAATAGTTCACGATACGTTCCTGTCAAGCTTGTCCACCGGCGATGTCGTTTCGACACCCGCAGTAAGTGTGTTGCGAGGCTGGCTTGTCGGCGTCATTGCCGGACTCGATCCGGAAATCCATGACGTGAGAGGAACTGCTCCCGCGCGTCATTGCTGGCGTCAGCGAAGCAATCCAGAGGCTTGCGCGGGAAGCTGGATTGCTTCGTCGCTGTCGCGTCTCGCATGACGAAGCTCGGTGGAAATCGCGCGTGAGCTTCGCTGTCGCTTCAGCCTACCCCACATGCCTCGCAATCAGGCGCGTGATCCTTAGCCGTACGAGACGCTAAAGCGGCAGGGCGCATCTTACAACGCGGCGACCGCTTCGACTTCGACCAACAAATCCTCGCGGACCAGGCGGTCGACGACGAGGAGCGTGTTGGGCGGAAAGCCGCCGCTTGGAAAGAGCCGCGGAAACTCGCGCGCCCGGTAGGCGGCGAATTTCGGAATGTCCTGCGAATGCACCAGATAGCTGGTGAACGACACGATGTTCGGAAAAGCGGCGCCTTGCGATGCGAGCGCGGTGCCGATCGACTCGAAAACCAGCGCGCACTGCGCTTCGAAATCGGCCGGCACCTTGCCGTCCTGGCCGAGACCGATTTGGCCGGCAATGAACAAAAACTCCGAGGCTTTGACACGCGCGATATTCGAATACGGCGCCGCCGGCTTAATCATGCCGTCGGGGTTGAGGCATTGGATCGTGGGCATCGGTGGTCCTCCATTTCTCCCGGGAAGCGCATCTGCGAGCCCGCGCATGATGTTTCGTTCGCTCATGCTGGCGCAAGCGGGAATCCCGGGCGGGGCGTAGCCCGGATGAGCGAAGCGATATCCGGGAATGGCGTCGGGATAACTCCCGCATGTCGCTTCGCTCATGCGGGCTACACCGCCCTCCGTTGGCAAGAGCGGCGGAGAGTGGCCGGGAAATCAAACTGCGTCGCCGGCTAGCCCGCCCAGGCGAGTTTCGGGCCGCTGCCGTCGGTGCCGGTTTCGCCGATCACGCAATTGCGCCCGGCCGATTTGGCGAGATAAAGCCTGCGGTCGGCGCATTCGAACAAAGCCTCATAATCGGAGGCATCGTCGGCGCAGGTGGCAAGCCCGATGCTCACCGTCACAGTCGGTCCATCGGCTTCCATGTGGCTGGCGACGTCGCGTCGGATGCGTTCGCCGAGCGCCATCGCGGCGGCGCGGTTGAGATCATCGGCGATCACCACGAACTCTTCGCCGCCGAAGCGGAACAGCGCATCCTCGGGCCGCACGGCCGCAGCGATGAGGCGCACGATCCGCTGCAGCACCACGTCGCCGGCGGCGTGGCCGAAGCGATCGTTGAAGCTCTTGAAATGATCGATGTCGATGATGAGCAGGCTCAGCGGCCGTCCGGCCTGCGCGGCGTCGTCGACGCGCTTTCGCCCCAAATGCTCCAGCCGGCCGCGATCGAGCGCACCGGTCAGCGCGTCGCGGCCGGAGCGTGCCAACAAATCTTCGTAGCGCTCGCGATAGGTCAATAGGTCGAAGACATCGATGATGCGCGGCGGATGTTTGCGCCGGCGCGGAACCTCGACCCGGCGCAGATAGATCGCGCCGAGCACCGCGTAGATCGCGACCGCCGCCATCTTCGAAATCCAGCCGCCGAACAGCACGGCGAGCGGCGCGCCAGTGAGGGCGCGCAGGCCGCCATAGAAGGCGATCTGGTCGAAGCTGAGGATCAGCACGCCGGTCAGCGCCAGTCGCAGCAGCAGGCGCCGGCCGCGCAGCAGAACGCGCGAGCGTTCGTAAAGCAGGATCATCAGAATGCAATCGACAAACAAAATCAGCGTGCCCCACACCATGAGCGCGCCCATCTCGTCGAGAAAAGCAAAGTCGGCGTGGCGGTTGGCCACGATGCTGTCCACGCCGTGTTGCCGGACCAGGAAAGCAAACGCGAACAGCAGCAGGTTGCCGATCAGCAGGCCGTAGATCGGCTGGCGCACGACGATTGCATCCTCGCGGATATAAACCAGCAGCAACAACATCAGCTTGCCGGTGAACAGCACGGTCGAGCCGGGCGAGGCGACGATGCCGAAGGGCAGCGCGACATAGACAACGCTGGCCAGATACGTCTCCAGGAAATGCATCACGCCCAGGGCACAGAAAAAGGCCCCGATGCCAAGGCGATGGCGGGCGCGAAACAGGGCGGCCAGGACGGCGAAGTAGATCAGCGCGTCGGCGACAAGCAGCAGCGCGTTCGTGGTAGCGTCGGCGGAGAAAGCGGCGGCCAGCGTGGCCGCGGGTTCGGGCATGGCGGGCAGGCTCCAGGCGGACCCGAATCAGTAAATCGCCACTACCCTTGTACCATGACGATCGGATGGAATCGAGGATTGCCGTTTCGCGCCGCGCATTGCCGGCGGGCCGGTGCACAGGCCGTGGCTATCTAGGTCCGCGTCTCTTGCTGGACTTCGGCTGCCGCGACGGCGCGAGCAATCAAAATAGGTCCAGGTCCGATGATGAAATCTTGTGCGCCGTGGCCTTTGCCGCCGCGCGGAAGAAAGTCTCGCGGCGGTCCGATCGCATTACCAAACAAAGCCTACTGGGTCTGGCCAGCGCTGCGATGTGTTCACTCAGCGCGTGGCTCCGAAACTTGGCGGCAAAACTTGACGCCAAGATTTCGCACCAAGTTTTGACGCTAAGAATAGCTCCGGTCTTTCTTCTTGGCGCCGGCGCGCGCGATGGTTTTGATCGCCAGCGGCGGCCGCCCGGATTTCTCGGCAATGTCGCGATCCTGTTCGATCAGGAATTCGTGCGCCGGCTTGTCGCCGTCGATGCCGTCGGTCAGCGTGCGCGGCACCTTACGGTTCGAGCGTTGCGAGCCGTCTTCGTAGACCACGTCGAACATCACGAATTCGGAATTCAATCCCGGTTTTCTCGGCATGGTGTGTTCTCGCGATTATTGGCGCGGCGCAGAAGCAAGCGCGGCGCGGGGACAGGGTAGGAACCTGGAGGCGGGCTCCAGGCGGCGTTTCCGAACCGGGGCCGCGAGTATCTGCAGCGCGATCCGCTGGGGACGCCGATCGCTTGTGTCGAGGCCGACACAAAGGGCTACATGCCAAGGACCGACGATTACGCCAAGGACCAACAATTGTGGCCAACGGCACATTCGCCCACTCACCGCCCGGAAGACGGCTGTCTCAAAAAGCAGAAAGCCGGCGCCAATATGACGCCGGCTCTCCCAATATAGTGCGCGCTTACGCGGATTGAAGGTTGGTCGCTGCGTTTTTGCCGCTACGACGGTCGGCTTCGATGTCGAACGAGACCTTCTGGCCTTCGTTGAGCGTGCGCATGCCGGCGCGCTCGACGGCCGAAATGTGCACGAACACATCCGGGCCGCCCTGATCCTGCACGATGAAGCCATAGCCCTTTTGGGCATTGAAGAACTTGACGGTACCTGTAGCCATGATGGCTCTCTCCTCTGGAAAACGCCTTAACGCGTTTGCGGCCGCATAAACCATTCACGCGGTCCCAATCCCGATTTTGCGTGTTCTTGGAAGGAGCCCTGGCTCTATGACGAGGGAAGGGCGCAACTGCAAGGCAAGCTCAATCGCGAATGGACGGGTGTATAGTGTCGCCTCGCCGATTTTGCAATCTGCGCGGCCATTTTCCTTGCGAAAGTTCGGCGCTTTTTGTGCGCGATTTTCTGCGAATTTTATCCTCGGTGACAGGGGTATTTCGATCCATTGGCAAGGCCATTTCATGGCGATGTCGATTTGACAAAACGGCACGGCACGGCGCATGTCGGGCGTCGGTCGGGGATTCATCGAAATGCGGCGCACGACTGCGCTTTGTTTGCTGGCGCTGATCGCGACGGAACACCCGGGTGCCGCAGTCGAACGGCAGCCTGAGCAAGCCGAGACGGTCCAGCCCGCGCCCATTCCATCCAAGCCGATCCATTCCAAGCCAGTTCGGGCAAAGCCGGTCCAGGCTCCGCCTGTCCAACTCCACCCGGTCCAGGCGAAGCCGGTCCCAGCTCAACCGGTTCAACTCCAGCCAGTTCCGGCCAGGCCAGCCCAAGCCAACGCCCAAGCCAACGCCCAAGCTAACGCCAAAGTCCAAGCCCAACCCATCCAATCTCAGGCGGCTCAGGCCAAGACCGACCCGGCCAAGATTCCGGCCAAGACGACTACGGTCCAGTCAATGCCTGCAGCGTCAGTGCCGGCAACGTCGGTCTCGGCCAAGTCAAACCAAGTCCAGTCAATTCAAGTCCCCCCGGTTCAAGCTCAGCCGGTTCAAGTCCCGCCGATCCAA
The DNA here is from genome assembly GCA_963737755.1 of uncultured Alphaproteobacteria bacterium. Taxonomy (GTDB): domain Bacteria; phylum Pseudomonadota; class Alphaproteobacteria; order Rhizobiales; family Xanthobacteraceae; genus BOG-931. The sequence goes on from CAVTTZ010000005.1 coordinate 110,831, forward strand.
ACCCAGCCGATCCAAGGTCAGCCGACCCAAACTCAGCCGGCCCCAATCGTCAAAGTCCAACCGCAGACCATGGAAGCCAAGTTGACCGACGAGCGCGACGCGATCGAGGCTTTGATCGTCCAGCACGCCAAGGTGCACAGCTTGCCGGAAGCGTTGGTGCGGCTGGTCATCAGGCGCGAAAGCAATTTCAATCCGCGCGCATCTTATCGGGGCAATTTCGGTCTGATGCAGATCAGGCTCGGCACCGCGCGGGCGCTCGGCTATCGGGGCGATGCCGATGGCTTGCTCGATCCGGCCACGAACATGACCTACGCGATGCCCTATCTGGCCGGCGCTTATCGGGCCGCGCACGGCGACGAAGCGCGCACGCTGGTGCTTTATGCGCGCGGCTATCATGATGTGCACTGAGCTTCAGGGTCTGGGTATCGACACCGCGTTCGCGCAATCGGCCCAGGCCGTCGACTGTTCCGTGCTAGTCTGCCGCCCGGTGGGCCGCTCAGGCCTCGAGCCGAGACGTGGAAATTCAAGCCAAGACCTGGAAATTCAAGCCGAGACCTGGAAATTCAAGCCGACACACGGGAATTCAAAATGGCGCGTCTCTCATATGGTCTGCTGCTTGCCGTTGCTGCCGTCCTGGTGCCGCTACAGCCGGCGGCCGCGCAGACTCGTTACGTCACGGCGCGCCACTACGGTTACGGGCCGTGCCATTGTCGGCATACCGTTCCGGGCATCATGGCTGAAGTCTGGCATTCGCCGTTCTACGGCACCTTCGGGGCTTTCGAGGATACCTATTGGGCGTCGCATTATCCCGGCCCGGTGCAGCGCCGCTATTATGGCTACGGCTGGGATCCGCGGTTGCGCTTCTAGGGCCGTACCCATTCGAGCTGTACTCAATCGGCCGGGTGCTTTCGGATTAGTCTCGGTCGTCTTGGAGAGCCGGAGCCGCTTATGTCCTTGCTCAGCGCGTTGTTTGGAAGACTGGCGCCCGCAACATCGGAGTCAGTGCCGGAACCGGTCGCGTATAAGGGGTTCGTCATCCGGCCGGCGCCGTTCAAGACCGACGGCCAATATCAGACGGCCGGAACGATCGAGCACGAGGTCGCCGGTGCGCTTAAGGAGCACCGCTTCATCCGCGCCGACGCCTTTGCTTCGCTTCAGGATGCCGTGACATTCACCGTCGCGAAGGCGCAGCAGATGATCGACCTGCAGGGCGACCGCATGTTCGGCTGAGCGGAAAGGGCTTTCACGCCGCTTCGATGTCGCCGCCGCTTTCACGCTTGAGACGTTTGACGGTGCGCTGGAGCACGCCGATTTCGGTTTCAAGTTCGGCGATGCGTTTCAGAAGCTCAACCTCCCGCGGCGAAGCGTCGGTATCCGCCTTGGCGAACGCGAGGCCGATCTCGTCGGCGCGCCGCCACTGCACGCGCGCGGACGCCATCTCTTCCCGTTGCGGGATCTGCAGCTCGATGACGTCTGGAATAGGGATAGCCTGCGAGAGAACGATGCGCGCCCCGTCGTCCGACAAGTCGCGCACGAGGCAAGCCATCTTACTGCGGCGTTTGTCGAAATAGACAAAGCCACGCAGGAAGCTCTTTCGTCGCCGGCTCACTCGGCGCTCGTTCATTGCGATCCTTCAGCTGAGGGATACCTTACCCCGATAGTGGGACGTCGGCGGTTAATGGGCCATTACGCCGATCGCATACGCGCCGAAGCCCAAAAAGCGCCAGTTTTGCCGAGCGGCCCTCTTTCGTTTTTGGTCGACGTAACCATATGGAAAGTTGGCGGATGCCTTCGTGGGTCCGCCCGCTTTGCGTAGCCCCCGGATGCAAATCCGGCTCCGGCGCCGCCCGGCGAACCTCCTAGTAACAACCCCATGACGATGTTCCGATCGCGCCAAAATGGGCGACGGAATAGGCCGAGGGAATGAACATGAATTTCGAAAAATATACCGACCGCAGTCGCGGTTTCGTTCAGTCTGCCCAGTCGCTCGCGATGCGCGAGGGACACCAGCAATTCGCTCCCGAACATCTGCTCAAGGTTTTGCTCGACGACCCCGAGGGGCTCGCCGCCGGTCTGATCGACCGGTCGGGGGGCAATTCGCGGCAGGCGTTGGCGGCTGTCGAGGCGGCGCTCGCCAAACGGCCGAAAGTGTCGGGCGGTGGCGCCGGACAGGTTTATCTCGATCCCGCATTGGCGCGGGTGTTCGATACCGCCGAAAAGGCCGGTGAAAAGGCTGGCGACAGCTTCGTCACCGTCGAACGTTTGTTGCTGGCGCTGGCGCTGGAAAAGAACAGCGAAGCCGGCAAGATTCTCGCGCAGGCCGGCGTGACGCCGCAAAATCTGAATGCCGCCATCGAAGCGTTGCGCAAGGGCCGCACGGCCGATTCCGCGTCGGCGGAAAACGCCTATGAGGCGTTGAAGAAATATGCGCGCGATCTCACCCAGGCGGCGCGCGACGGCAAGCTCGACCCGGTGATCGGCCGCGACGAGGAAATTCGCCGCACCATCCAGGTGCTGTCGCGCCGGACCAAAAACAATCCGGTGCTGATCGGCGAGCCCGGCGTCGGCAAGACCGCCATCGTCGAAGGCCTGGCGCTGCGCATCGTCAATGGCGACGTGCCGGAAAGCCTGGAAGACAAAAAGCTCCTGTCGCTCGACATGGGCGCACTCATCGCCGGCGCGAAATATCGCGGCGAGTTCGAGGAGCGCCTCAAGTCGGTGTTGCAGGAGGTGACGTCGTCGGCCGGCGCCTACATCCTGTTCATCGACGAGATGCATACCATCATCGGCGCCGGCAAAGCCGACGGCGCCATGGATGCCTCGAACCTGCTCAAGCCGGCATTGGCGCGCGGCGAGCTGCATTGCATCGGCGCAACCACGCTCGACGAATACAAAAAGCACGTCGAGAAGGATCCGGCGTTGGCGCGTCGCTTCCAGCCGATCTACGTCAACGAGCCGAGCGTCGAAGATTCGATCTCGATCCTGCGCGGGCTGAAGGACAAGTACGAGGCCCATCACGGGGTGCGTATCACCGACGGCGCGCTGGTTTCCGCCGCCACCCTGTCGCATCGCTACATCACCGACCGCTTTCTGCCCGACAAGGCCATCGACTTGGTCGACGAAGCGGCGGCGCGGCTGAAGATGCAGGTGGATTTCGAAGCCCGAAGAGCTCGATTCCATCGACCGCGAAATCGTCCGGCTCAAGATCGAGCAGGAAGCGCTGAAAAAGGAAAGCGATCCCGGTTCGCGGGCCCGCCTCGGCGGCCTCGAAGCCGAACTGGTGGCGCTGGAGAAGCAATCAGCCGACCTGACGGCGCGATGGAAATCGGAGAAAGAAAAGCTCTCCGGTGCGCAGAAGCTCAAGAACGAGCTCGATGCCGCGCGCGTCGAACTCGCCGATGCGCAACGCCGCGGCGAATATCAGCGCGCCGGCGAAATCGCCTATGGGCGCATTCCCGAGCTTGAGCAGAAGCTCAAGGCGATGGAAGGCTCGGAAGATCGCGGCGCGTTGGTCGAGGAGGCGGTTACCGCCAACCATATCGCCCAAGTGGTGTCGCGTTGGACCGGCATTCCGGTCGACCGCATGCTCGAAGGCGAGAAGGAAAAACTTCTGCGCATGGAGGAGCAGATCGGCAAGCGCGTTGTCGGTCAGGCCGATGCCGTGAAAGCGGTCTCGACCGCGGTTCGCCGCGCCCGCGCCGGATTACAGGACCCGAACCGGCCGATCGGCTCGTTCATGTTCCTGGGGCCGACCGGCGTCGGCAAGACCGAGCTGACCAAGGCGCTCGCCGCGTTTCTGTTTGACGACGAAAACGCGCTGATCCGCATCGACATGTCGGAATACATGGAGAAGCATTCGGTCGCCCGGCTGATCGGAGCGCCGCCCGGCTACGTGGGTTACGAGGAAGGCGGCGCGCTGACCGAAGCCGTGCGGCGGCGCCCCTATCAGGTCGTGTTGTTTGACGAAATCGAGAAGGCGCATCCGGACGTGTTCAACGTCCTGTTGCAGGTGCTCGATGAAGGCCGGCTGACCGATGGTCAGGGCCGCACCGTCGACTTCCGCAACACGTTGATCATCATGACCTCCAATCTCGGCGCCGAGATCCTGGTCAACCAACCCGAGGGCCAGGACACGGACGCGGTCCGTGATCAGGTCATGGAGATCGTGCGGGCGAGCTTCCGGCCGGAATTCCTCAACCGCGTGGACGAGATCATTCTGTTCCACCGGCTGCAGCGGTCCGACATGAGCCGCATCGTCGACATCCAGATGCAGCGGCTGGCGCGGCTGTTGGAGGATCGCAAGATCGCCATCACCCTCGAGCCTTCGGCGCGCGATTGGCTTGCCGAAAAAGGCTGGGATCCGGCCTATGGGGCGCGCCCGCTCAAGCGCGTCATCCAGAAGTCGGTGCAGGATCCGCTCGCCGAACTCATCCTCTCCGGCCGCATCAAGGACGGCGAGAAGGTGGCGATCAGCGGCAGCAAGCAGGGACTGAAATTCAACGGCGAACTCGCTGCTGCGGCGTAATTGTTCGCGTCATTGCGAGCCAACGGGTCCGGCTCGAAGGAGCCGGCCCGATGGTAAACTCCGCGAAGCAGTCCAGTTGGCTTGCGCCAGAAGTTGGATTGCTTCGTCGCTTTCGCTCCTCGCAATGACGAAAACGTCGGCTGCCGCAGCCTAATGTCTTCCGCTCATTCCCGCGAAAGCGGGAATCCAGGAGGCTTTTCCGCGTGGCTCGGCGAAGCTGGGTCCCCGCCTGCGCGGGGACGAGCGGGGAAATTGCCGGAGTTTGTTCAGCGCCGCGCCGGCTGTGGCTGCGTCGCCGGTGCTTCGTTGAGACGCTCGCGGACGTGCTCGACAAAATAACGGGCTTGCCCCTTGGGCACGCCCGAAATGACCAGTGGATTGAGCCCGCCGGAGCTTTCGACGGTGATTTGGTCCCAGATCAGGCCGCGGGTGTGGGTCACCTCGGCGATATGCGACAGCGGCAAATGCTCGTCGGTGCGGCGCCACGGCGTAAGCCAGAACAGCACCTCGTTCTTTGACACGCCGATATGGTCGGCGATCATCACGGTTGGAAAGAGCCAGCGAGTCAGGCTGAAATGCACGATCGCCCAGAAGCGGCTCGAGCGCGCTCCGATGTGATCGCCCGTCGTTGAACCTTGCGTCACCGCCGCCTCCTGCCTAGGGCATGTCGGAGAAAAGTGAAGACCGATTTTCCGAAAAGGACATGCGCAATTCGTTGCCTGCATGCAGTGCCGAAACAACGCGAAGCTAGCATGAAGGGAAGCGAACGTGTTGGATTACGGAGGTCGCTGCGGACGCCGGCCTATTTGGCCTGCGCGATGCGTCCGGGGCCGTGCGTCAGCACCGAATCGAGCTGCTCGCGCGATTTTTCGAACATGGCGAGCGACTGGCCATCAAGCACGCGGCCGCGCGGCAGCTTGACGGTCATCGGGTTGACGAAGCGATCGTTGATCAGGATCTCGAAATGCACATGCGCGCCGGTCGATAGGCCGGTCGAGCCGACAAAGCCGATCACCTGGCCCTGACGCACGTGGCTGTCGACATTGAGGCCGCGTGCAAAGGCGGTCATGTGGCCGTAGGCGGTCTGATAGCCGTTGGCGTGACGAATGCGGACGTATTTGCCGTAACCGCCTTTGACGCCGATCTCGTCGATGGTGCCGTTGCCGGCGGCAAAGATCGGCGTGCCGTAGGGCGCGGCCCAGTCGACGCCGGTGTGCGCCTTCATGTAGTGCAGCAATGGATGGTTTCGTTCGCCGAAACCGGAGCGCATGATGCCGACCGCAACCGGCTTGCGGACCAGGAATTTTTTCGCGCTTTTGCCGGTCTCGTCGTAATAGTCGTAGGTGCCGTCGTCGGCCGTTTGATAGTGATAATACCGCTTGGTTTCGCCGCCGAGCGTCAACGAGGCATAGCGGACTTCGTTGTGCCCTTCGTTGTTTTCGTCGTCCGAATACAAAATATCGAACGAGTCGCCGGACTGCACCTTGCGCTGGAAGTCGACGTCGTAGGAGTAGATGCGGATCATCTCCTCGATCACGGCGTTGGGCACGTTGTTGCGCATCGCGGTCTCAAAGATGCTTTGATAGAGCCGCACGCCGCTGCCGTCGTCGTCGGTCGTTTCCTCGGAGCTTTCAGTCGCACGGGTGCCGACGTTGCGGATATCGACCGGAACGTACTGGCCGGTATCGGAAAGCGCGACGGCAGCTTCGACGCCGGCCTCGCCCGAAATGATAACGCGCAACGGCTGCATGCGGCCGGCGCCGGTAGCGGCCGTCAGCACGCGCAGCTTCTGGCCTTCCTTGACGCCGCCTTCGCGGCCGCGGGCGCCGAGCGTCGCCAGGACGTTCTTGATGTCGTCGGGAAGAGAGCCGAGTTCGCGCAGGATCGAGCCGACGGTCTCGCTCTTCTTGACGATGACGAGATGCTCGCTCCACTCGGTATTGCCGGCGGTCTTGGGCAGCAGCGTGATGTTCTCGGGAACGACGCGCGCCTCGAAACCGAGATAAGGGTCGGGGTCGCCCTCGGCGGCGTAGTTGAAGCGGATACCGGGCGGCGCGCCGGGATCCGAATTGGCCAGAAGCGGCGAACTGGCGACCGCTTTGCTGGCGACGTCGCGCACGCGCGCAACGACATCGTCGGGAGACA
>CAVTTZ010000005.1:125000-208094 GCA_963737755.1 uncultured Alphaproteobacteria bacterium
CGGAAAATTGTCGGTGGGCGCAGCTTTCGTTCAGGAGGGGGCCGCGAAGATATTCCGCCCATCGTGATATTCGCGCTCACTCGCCGATCTTGGAAGAAGTAGCCCCTTACGCTGCCCGCCACGCCCCGTGAAAGCTGATCGGCAAATGATGCGGCAGATGAATGCGCGCGATCGGGCCCGAATCAACATGAGCCGCGTCGAACAGCGCGAAGAAGGCGCGCTCGGTCGTGCCGTCGAGACATTGCACGATCAGCCAGCCGTCGTCGGTGCCGCCGCCTGGCCGCGCGGCGAAAACCGGCTCGCCGGTCGCGACATCCGCGCCGAAGTCGAAGCTTTGTGATGCGCCGCTTCGATAGTCCAAGCGCTTGATGCCGCTGTTGAGCGACCGTGTCGTCCCCCGAAGGTGAAATAGCCGACAGCGTGCTTCTGCAACGCGGCGCGCGAATCAATCATCGGGAATTCGTGCGCGGCCGCATCGATGATCTCCTCGCGCAGCGTCTTGGTCCGCAGATCGATGCGATAGCGCCGCACTTTGCCGGGCGCTTTCGACGTTCCCATCTCGCCCTGCATCAGCCGATAGAACAGAGCGTCGTGCGGCGCGAAATGATCGGGCGCATCGTAGCCGACAAAATCCGCGATAATGGCGCCGTCTTCCTCATAGGCGTTGAGCGCGTGCCAGATGAAGGCCGCCGGCGCGTCGAGCAGCAGCGGCTCGCCGCTGCCGTCGCGCGACAGCACCATCACCACATTGCCGTCCTGCGGTTTCCATTTGAGTGATTCGATATAGGCCGCTTGTCCGGTGAGCAGCCGGAACGGCGAAAACATCATCGGCTGCAGCACGAAGACGAAGTGATTTCGCGTGGCGAAGAAGTCGTGGATGTAGATCTGCCGCGGCGACGTGACGATGCGATGCTCCTTCAGCGCGCCGTCGCTGCCGTGAACGATCATGTGCAGCTTCATGGTCGCGCCGTAGCTGATGCCGAACATCAGCCACTCGCCGGTGAGCGGATCGAATTTGGTGTGCGCCTTGAGCATGAATTCGCGCGCCGGATCGCCCAGCCGCGCTTCGCCGAGCGTCGCCAAGGTTGCCGGATCGAGGTTGTAGGCGGGGCTGACCTCGTCGAAAGCATAAAGCTTGTCGTTGAACGGATAGACCGTGACGCCGGCCTGCGAGCGCGTCGTGCCGCCGCCCAGATTGGCGAGCATCCCGCCGGGCCGCCGCATCGACCAGGTCGGATAGCGAAACGCGTCGGCCTTTTCCTCCTCGACAAATTTTTCGGTGCGCACGAACGCGTTCTGATAGCGAACCGTGCCGCCGGCGAACGACAGCCGCTGCACCAAGCCGTCGCCGTCGAGCAGATGCGGCTTTCGCAGGTCGCCGCGCTCGAACAGACCCGGGCCGTTGCGATAGAGCGAGCCGTTGAGATCGCGCGGGATCTCGCCATCGATCGTCGGCGTCTCATCGCGTCCGCCGCGTTCGGAAACCCCCAGCAAAGTCAGGCAGCGCGGCGCCGGTTCGTCGTGGCGTTGCATCGGCATGGTCATGGCGGCCTCCTTGTGGCTCGATCTTAACGTCGTTAAGATACTCGCGATCTAAACGATGTCAAGATTTCTTTGACCGGGCGCGCAAACCGCGCTAATGGCCGAAAATGATGAACAAACCCATTGCTGCCCGCGCCCCGAAGGCCGATGCGACGCCCCGCGCCTTATCATCACGGCGGTCTGCGCGACGCCCTCATCGAGGCCGCGCAGGCGATCCTGGAGAGCGAGGGTTCGGCCGCGCTGTCACTGCGCGCCGTGGCGCGCCGCGCCGGCGTCTCGCCGGCTGCGCCCTACCACCACTTCCCCGACAAGCAGGCGCTGCTCGACGCCGTCGCCGAGCGCGGCTTCGACGCCCTCACCGCCGCCATGACCGAGCGCATGGATCGCGCCGGCGGCAACGCCGCGCGCCTCGATGCCAGCGGCATCGGCTACGTGGCGTTTGCGGTCGCCAATCCGGCTCTGTTCAGCCTGATGTTCAGCCATGTCGGGCAGAATCCCGCGGCCGGACAATCCCTGGACCTGGCGCGCCAGCGCGCCTACGGCGTGCTGCAGCAAGCGGCCGACGCGGCCTCAACTGGCGCCGACCGCCAAGGCGAGCCCGGAAGAATGCCTGCGGTTGTGGGCCATGGTCCACGGCATCGCCAAGCTCATTCTGGAAGGCTGCGTGAAACCGGCCGATTTCGGCCTCGCCGATGGCGAAGCGCTGGCCGCGCATCTCCTGCGCCGCCGGCCGAATTAGAGCATGTCCCGGAAAAGTGGAAACCGGTTTTCCGAAAAGGACATGCGAAAACAAATGAATTTAGAGCACCTCTGATTCAATCTGAGCGAGATGTGCTCTAGCGCGCGTTGTCCCAGAGCAATTCGAGGCGCTGCCGGAAGGCCTTCGGCCGATCGACAAACAGCCGATTGGCGATGCGGGCCGCCCGCTGCGACAGATCGAGCGTCAGCGCCTGACAGGCCGGCGTCAGCCGCGACCGCCAATGCGCCAGCGGCCCGTGCGGCTCGGTGAGACGCCGAAGAATTTCCAGATCCTGGCAACGGCCGAGCCGGTCGCGCAGCCGTTCGGCCTCGTCGGTCCACATCCGGCTGTGGCGTGGCCAGAGCGGCTCGATCAGCTCGATCTGATAGCGGTGCTCGACGACGCGCTGGCGCAACACGTGCAGTTCTTCCGGGCTTGCCTGCGACCAATCGTCCGGCATGGCGCGCCGCGCATTACGGTAGCCAACCGTGAGTCGCGCGGCGATTTTTGTGAACTCGAACGGGTCCAGCGGCCACAAAGCGATCGCATCGGTCACCGAATCCAGCCAGGCGATGATGGCGTCGCGCAGTTCCGGCGTGAGCACGGCGTCTTCTTCGCCGTTACGGGTCGACTCGATGCGATTGCGGATGGTGTCGATGGTGCGCTCCGACAGCAGCAGATTGCCGCTCTTAACCAAATCTTCGAACGCATTGAGCGCCGATTGTCCGTCGCGCGCCTTGGTCAGCGAGCGGGCATGGTCGCGGGCCTGCTGGCGCATCAGCAGAGCATCCGGCACGAACGGCTCGAGCAGCCGCATCAGCGCGCGCCAGCGCTTCATGGTGCGGCGAAACTCGTGCACGGCATCGGCGCCGGAGAGTTCCGGATTGGTGATGGCAGATCGCGCCTTGGCAATGATCATCGCGGCGATCGCCCGCAACGTCGGGCCGATCGCTGCACTGGGTTGCAGCGCGGGCTTCTCGTTCATTTCCGCTTCTAGAAGGGCATGCATGACGGCTCAACACGGTTTTCCGTGACATTATGACGAAATTTCGCAGGCGGTGCACTTCCCTTATAGGGAAGCACTTGCTAAATGAACCTCGCGAACGGCGGCGGACAATCGCAAGCCGAAAAATCGCACATTGGCGCGGGGTGGAGCAGCCCGGTAGCTCGTCAGGCTCATAACCTGAAGGTCGTAGGTTCAAATCCTACCCCCGCAACCAATTTTACCTCAAAATCAATGTGTTGGCTGGTTGTGCCGTGGTGGCGGCTTTCCACCCATGGCCCGAAACTGCCTCGGGCCCCGCCAAGATTTAGCGGCCTCGCGGCGACGACGATCGATCGTCGGAGAAAATTCCTCGACACGATGCCGGCATGAGATGGCTCAAGCGCCACGCTCGACTCGTTCAGCGCACTGCGCGAAAGCAGATCAGGGCGACGTGATTCGGACTGTGCTGAGCGTCAACGAACGCTTTTCGCTGCGATCGCGGGCTTCGTCGGCGCATTTGAGGACGTGAGCTTCGCGATTGATGACTTGCAGATTGGGGAGGCCCCAATAGTCGAGCAGCTCCGGCCACGCTGTGTCGCGGTGTTCGCCCCACACACGATACAGCGGGACGCGATGGTCGACTTCGGCGTTCTTCCAAAGCCGGCCGCCGGTCTGGCCGCAGCGGCGTGCCTGCAGACGCCGCATGAGCGGTGTTTGTTCGCTCGGCGCGTTCCAGAATTGCCAGGCGATGACGCAGGCGCAATGCCAGGTCGCGCGCTTGTTTGGTCCCTTGTCCCAGAGATCAACGTGCCAGCCGAACTGATAAATGGGCTGACCGCACACGCAGCAAAACCCGGGGCCGCGTGCGTGCGCCTTTTCGCGGTAAGGCGCGGGCGGTGCGCGAAACGATACTGGCAGACCCTGTCTGTGCTTTGCCGAGTTGCCACGTCCAACTCTCGGGCTGGCCGCTGCGTGCCGCAAGCGCGCGGGCGAGCCGGTCGGCGCGCAACGGATGCGCGCGCCAGTACGAATTGATTGCCAAGCGTGGTGTCGGTGGAATGAAGGGCCGCTGCGAGCGCGCGGCTTTGAACAATGGCGGGAAAGATAGCGGGCAGCGCCTTGGTCAGGCGCGCCAGCGCGCGGCGATTGATCTCCGCCTTCCGCTCCTGCCATGTCGACATGTGGTCCGCCCCGTAACGGCCAGGATCGCATTGAAACGTAAACGCTTGCTCACCGCGGCGACACCAGCGTCAGGACGCGGCTAACACGCCTGCGAACTTGCCGATCGCCTTCTCGATGACTTCGCGCGTATAGGGCTTTTGCACCACGGGCGCAAAGTCGAGCTCGGCCGGTATCGGCGCGCGTTCGCCGTAGCCGGTGGCGAAGATGAACGGCACTTTCAGCTCCGCCAATTTCTTGCCGACCGGAATGCTGTTCTCACTGCCGAGATTGAGATCCAGCAGCGCGAAGCTCGGCTTGACGCGCCCGATCGATTTCAGAGCCTCCGCTACGCTCGCCGCGGTCTCAACATGGCGCGCGCCCAATTCGAGCAGAATGACTTCGGCGCTCATGGCGATAATGAGATTGTCTTCCACGATCAGGGCCGTGCCGGAAAGACGGAACGTGGTGGGCTCGTCGGGCAACGAGATCGTCGCCTGCCGGCACGACTCATCAGCTGAATATAGTTCGCCGGCACGACAAACCGGGCCTGCACGCCGAGCAGATCGAAGCGCAGCTCCGCGTCGCCGTTCAGGTCGAAGGGTATCGAGCGTTCGATGATCGTCGTGCCAAAACCGCGGCGCGCCGGCGGCTTGACCGGCGGGCCGCCGCTTTCCTTCCACTCGATGATCAGGCTCGAACTCGCATCGAGCTTCCACGACACGTCGACCTGTCCGGTCGAATTCGGCGAGTGCGCCGTATTTCGCCGAATTGGTCATCATCTCGTGGACGACCAGCGCCAGCGTCGCGAATGCCTTCGGATCGAGCGCGACATCGGGGCCGCCGAGGCTGATGCGTCCGGCGCGCGCGCCGAGGTAAGCGCCGGCCTCGGACTCGACCAGCGATTTCAGCGCCACCGGCGCCCAGTTCAGATTGGTGATCTGATCGTGGGCACGGGCCAGCGCCTGGATGCGGCCGCCCAAAACGCTAGCAAATTCCTCCGTGTTCATGTGCGCGTCTTTGCTCTGCGCCACCAGACCGCGCACGAGGCTCAGGATGTTGCGAACACGGTGATTGAGCTCCGCGATCATCAGTTCCTGGCGCTCCTGTGCGGCGCGCCGTTCGCGCGCCGCCAGATCCGCCAGTTGCAGAATGACCTCGAGCAAGGTGACCCGCAGTCCCTCGGCGATGTGCAGGTCGCCCGATGTCCATGGCGCCGATTGACCGCGGACGATCTCCTGCCAGAGCTCAAAGCTTTTTCGCGGCGTGAGGCGACTGCCGAGCGGGCCTTCCAAATAGGACTTATTCGGATCGCCGGCCCAGTTGACCGATCGCAACAGTTCACGGCGGAAGAAGATCAGACAGTCGCTGGGCACGCGTGAGATCGGAATCGCCAAAAACCCGGCGGCGCGGTCGCGAAACGATTCACCTGCCGCATAAACCTTGGCGATCTCCGCGCTGGCGCAGATACGTCCGGGCGTGGTGCGATTGATGAATCCGATCAGGTCCATCACCTCGGCTTCGGCCGGAGTCTCGCCCGACAGAGTGAGATGGCCGTCCGACCACACCGCGATGCCGTCGCATTGAATCATCTGCCGATAGTCGGCAATGAAGTCGACTATGGCGCCGCGGCTATGCGCATGCGTTGCCGCCACCTCGATCATGCGCTCCTGAATCTGATGGGCGCGGGCCTCGTAGGCGACGTCGCTTTCACGCTCCCGGCTTTCCAGAATCCACGAAAACATCTGGCCGAACAACTCGGCGGCCGTGCGTCGTTCGAACGAGATGTGGCGGGCGCTGTAATGGTGGCAAGCAAACAGGCCCCACAAGGCGCCGTCGCGCATGATCGATACCGACATCGACGCGCCGACGCCCATATTTTGCAGATACTCGATATGGATCGGCGAGACCGAGCGCAACACGCTCATCGATAAGTCAAGCAGCGTCGCGCTGTGGGTGCTGGCCGAAGCGAGTTGTACCGGCTCGGCATTGATATCGGCAATGATGCGCAGCCAGTTGCGCTGGTACAGAATCCGCGCCTGCTTTGGAATATCGGACGCCGGATAGTGCAATCCCAGGAATGGTTCGAGACCGCTCGACGCCACCTCGGCGATGACCTCGCCGGAACCGTCGGGGTGGAAGCGATAGACCATGACCCGATCGAAGCCGGTGAGGATTTTGACCTGCCGGGCCGATTCCTGCGCCAGCGCCAGGAGGGTGGCGGTCTTGCGCACGCGTCCGAGCATCAAGCGCACGAGTTCGCCGGAATTTACATTGTCTTCGACGATGCTGGGTTCGCCTTCGATGACCAGATAGACGCCGGAGAAATGCACCGCGATATCGAATTTTCTGCCGTCATTCTGCAGTTGCAGGCCGAAAATCCGCTCGACCGCATCCTTGCCCACCAGATAGTCGACGCGCGCGCGGATCGCCGCCACGGCGGCCGGCGAGAACACATCGTGGAGCGAGCGCTGAACGATCTCATCGCGATCGAAATTGAGAAAGTCCGCGATGTTGTCGGAAGCGATACAGATCGAAAAATCGCTCAGCAGCGCCAGCAAAAATCCGAAAGACTGGATGCTGCCGGGAACGTGAATCGGCTCGCGATCGCAGTTGCTCAGGTCGACTTTTTGCTTCATAGCGCGGCCAAGCCGTGCGCGGCCGGCATTGCCGAGCCGAGAACGATGTCGGCGCCGTGCTCAAACAAAGCAAACGCTTGGAGCGCCGCGTCGATTATCTTTGTGGGATCGCCGATCTGAACGGACTGCTGCTCAAGACGCGCGCAATAAGATTGCCACAAGCGCAGACCAGCGCCGTGATTCAGATATGCGATGCAGCCCGCAACACTCGGATCGGGCGATTGCTCGACGATGGGCAGCAGGTAGGCGGCGCCGAGCCGGGACCCTTCGAGCACGTACAGAGCGCCAAGCATGGCCTCGCGGTCGATCTGGCGCAACGGCTGCAGGCGAGGGATGACACCGCCGAGCGATATCAGATCGCGCACGAGCGCTGCCGTGCGGGATCGCAGCGTCCAGTCGGGGAAAAACTCTTCAACACCGGATTGGACCAAGCTTCCTTCCAGCGGCAGCAGCGCTACGGCGTTCGCTTGCAGGAAATCCCTGTAATCCGGCAGCCTTTGCAAATCGAGACCGTTAAAGGCGGCATCCAGCCGGGCATGGGCGGCGGCGGTGGCTTCTCGAAGCAGATAACGAAAGCTCGGACGGATTTGCGCGCAGGTAGGACCTTGTTCGGTCTTAACGATGGCCGACATTAGTATCCTTTTCGACAGAAACTCAGAGAGATAGAACCCCAATTCCGTTAACTGGAATAGGGTCCCGTTGGTTCCGCGCCGGAACCGATCTGAAATCCAATATATTCCTGCCGAATGCGCCTAGGTCCCGAGCAGATGTTCGCTCCGAAGTTGTAAGAGAGCGGCCTGCGCCGCAATCGGCGCGACGCGTCCCGGAGCGATAGCGCTGGTCGAAGCGCAGTGCACCACGGAGTTCCGCAGATGAGGCGGCGTGTCCGACCATAAATACTCGAACACGTGTCCGCTGGTTTTGTGGGCCAGCCGTATGGTGCTGCCCTCGATGACGACATCAAAATCGGGTTCGCTCTTGGCGACCTTCAGGTTCGGCGACCGCAGTCCAAAGGCTGCGTGCAACACGCGGTCGACGTCCTGCGAATGAAACGGCTTCTGCAGGAAGGCGCTGGCGCCGGCCTCGAACGCTTGTTGTTCCTTGGCGGCATTATGCTCTGCCGACATCATGACAATCTTGAGTGACGGTTGCAGCGCGTGAAGCTCCTCGAGCGTGGCCAGCCCATCCATGCCGGGCATATTGCGATCGAGGAAGACGGTGTCGAATTCCGAGGATTTGCAAAGCTTCACGGCGGTCTCGCCGTCGCCAGCCTCGGTAATCTTGCAATCGAACACGCTGCCGTTGACGACCTTCTGGACGATCTGGCGCACCGTGGTGGAATCGTCGACAACCAAAATTTTGGTCGGCGAGGAAATGCGTGCGTAGGTCTTGATGATGCCGACCGCGTCTTCGGGGCTGAACGGCTTGAACAGAAACTCGTAGGCGCGCAACTTGACGGCCATGTCCACGGCTTCCGCGGCAGGCGGATTGGACATCAGCGTGACAAAGGTCTGTATGCCCTGCTTGCGCGCGGACCAGAACACCTCGATGCCGGAAAACTCCGGCATGTGCACGTCGATGAAGGCGAGGTCGATATTGGCGCCGTTGAGGAGGGTCAGACACTCGCGGCCATTGTCGGTCACGGTGAGCCGTAGCGGCAGCTTTGAAGCGCGCGCAGCCTCGGCAAGAATTTGCTGGGTCACGTGCGAGTTGTCGGCGACCAACATGGCAATAGGCGAGCGTGGCATGGCTTTGTCCAAATTGAAGTCGTCCAAATTGAAGTCAAAGGCCAACGAGTGCGGTTTCCGTCCCTGATCACTCTGAGTTGCGTCACCGTCCCTTGCTAAATAATGAGCCGGAGGCCCGAGCGGTTCATTCGCCCGCGACAGAATCGTGACTTGGTGAACCGAAGGTCAGATGAGGTCGCGAAAATTATACTAATGGCTTTGCAAGCCTAGGTTCGGGAGTCGAGATGGATTCTCGCATTGCGAGAAGTGATTTCTCGCATGCGCCGCGTGCAGCGTGTTTCCCGCTTATGCGTTGACGCGCGCTCGCAACGCGGCGTCGGGACGCGCACGACGACGGCGGCGTCCGTCTTAGCTACGCGGCGCGCGTAGGCGGCTGCGTCCGGTTTAGCCGATCAGTCGATGGTCGCCAGGAATGGCAGTTCGCGATACTGGTCCGCGTAGTCGATGCCGTAGCCGACGACGAAAACGTCCGGCACGGTGAAACCGACGAGGTCGGGTTCGATCGACACTTCGCGCCGGCTCGGCTTGTCGAGCAGCGTGCAGGTCAGCACGCTCGCGGCGTTCTTTTCGTGCAGCAGGTCGCGCGCGTAGCGCAGCGTCCGCCCGCTATCGACGATGTCGTCAACGAGCAGCACGGCCCGGCCGGCAAGGTTGAGCTCAGCGCTGCCAACAAGCTGAGGGTCGCCTGAGCTTTCCCGCCCAAGCCCGTAACTCGACAGCCGCACGAACTCGACAGTGGGATTGCAGCCGAGGCGATTGAGCGCACGCATCAGGTCCGCCACAAAGATAAAGCTGCCCAACAGCAAGCCCACGATGACGAAATCGCCGGGGAGACGCGCTGCGGCCAGACCCGCGAGCTCGTCGACGCGGATCGCGATGTCGCGCTCGTCGAAGAGCTTGGTGATCTCGGCTTCGGCTACGCCTCGCGCCATTTTCTCCACCGCAGTACAACTCCATGATCTGAGTGCAGGAACAGGCCAACGATTTAGCGAACTTGCGTCCGGAAAGGTAGGGCGCATTCGCCGGATGCTGGGCTGCCGATTTCAGGACAGGTTATTGGAAGGCAACCTCGGCGAAGCTCCGCAATTTGCGGGAATGCAGGCGTTCCCACTCCTGGGCCTTCAGCTTTTCCAGCGCTTTCAAACCGATTTCAAGGTGCTGGCCGACCCGCTGCCGATAAAACTCATTGGCCATGCCGGCGAGCTTGATTTCACCGTGCAGCGGCTTGTCCGAGACGCAGAGCAGGGTGCCGTAAGGGACCCGGAAGCGAAAGCCGTTGGCGGCAATCGCGGCCGACTCCATGTCGAGCGCTACGGCGCGGGACTGCGACAGGCGCCGGATGATGGCCGGATCGCCGATTTCCCAGTTGCGGTTGTCGGTGCTGGCCACGGTGCCGGTGCGCATGACGCGCTTCAATTCAAATCCTGCAAGCCCGCTGACTTCGCTCACCGCCTGCTCGATGGCGACCTGCATTTCCGCCAGTGCCGGAATCGGCACCCACGGCGGCAGCTCCTCATCGAGAACGTGGTCCTCACGCATGTAGCCGTGCGCCAGGACGTAGTCGCCGAGTTTCTGCGTCGTGCGCAGGCCGGCGCAATGTCCGAGCATCAGCCAAGCGTGTGGGCGCAACACGGCGACATGATCGGTGATGTTGCGGGCGTTCGATGGGCCGGTGCCGATGTTGATCATCGTGATGCCCTGGACGCCTTGCTGAACGAGATGGAAGGCCGGCATCTGCGGGACGCGCGCCGCCGCGGCGCCAGTCGTTCCTCCGCCGAGGCGCTGGCTGCGCGTGACGACATTGCCGGGCTCGACAAAGGCGTCATGACCCGGCGCGCCGGAGGCCATTCGCTCGCGGCAGAGCTGCGAGAACGCATCGACATAAAACTGATAGTTCGTGAAGATCACGAAGTTCTGGAAATGCTGTGGATCGGTGCCGGTGTAGTGATAAAGCCGGTGCAGCGAATAATCCACGCGCGCGGCCCGAAACAGCGAAAGCGGTATTGTCGCTCCCGGCGGCAGTTGCAGCGTGCCGTTGGCGATGGTGTCGTCCATGGCGGCGAGATCCGGAGAGTTCGAATATATCGCGCAGCGGCAGATCGGCCGGAAGCCTCGCGTCGCCGAGGCCAGCCTCGGCATTGATGTCGCGCCGATAGGCAAAATGCACGGGGATCGGTTCGTTCGATTCGCCGACTTCGATCGGAACGCGATGGTTCTCGATCAACAATCCGATCTGTTCGGTGAGATAGGTCGCAAACAGATCGGGCCGCGTCACCGTGGTCTCGTAGGTACCGGGCCCGGTGACGAAGCCATAGGACAGACGCGAGTCGAGCCGCACATAAGTCGACGTGGTGATGCGCACGAACGGATAAGTCGCGCGCACCCGCATCGCCGGCGGCTTGCCGTTCACATACGCTTCGAAGTGATCGCGCAGAAAACGTGTGTTGCGCTCGTAAATTTCCTTGAGCCGCTCCACGGCCGCGCCGGCGTCGGTCAGGGCTTGGGTCGCGACCGGTTCGGGCGTCAGAAAAGTCGGTGCCGGCGGCATGAAACGACCCTCGCTGCAGACACGGTTCCGGCAAGCGCGCGCGAACGCTGCTTCCGGACGGCGGCGTTCTTGGGTTTGAACGCGCGCCGCACGGTCTTATTCAGCAGCTTCGCTGTCATTTCAAGGGAACCAATTCGCGGCGGCGTAGGCCGGTTCGGCGCTCTACGACGCGCCCCGCAGGCGGCGCGGCGTGCGGCCGAGCCGGCGCGACAGCGTTGCGGTCAGGTGCTGCTGCGAGGAGAAGCCGCAGGCGCACGCCACTTCGGCGATCGAGGCGTCGGTGTCGCGCAGCATCGCGCAGGCGCGCTCGACCCGTTTTTCGATAATGAGACTGTACGGCGAACGCCCGGTGCGCGCCTTGACGCTGTCATAGATGATGCGCAGCGGCAGATTGACCGCGCGCGAGAGGTCGGCGCAGGACAGTTTGTCCTCCAGATTGCTGTCGATGTAGGCGCAAAGCCGGACGAAGTCCTGGTCGGAGAGCAGGTCGCGCCGCGCCGGCGGCGTCGCCACAAGCTGACGCATGGTTTCGACGTAGGTGCCCAATGCGAGGAACTGCAGTTCCAGCGCCTGCAAGCCTTCCGGCCGGCGCAGCCGATCCTTCATGTAGCGCGCCAGAAAGCGGATGGCATCGTTGCGGATATTGTTGGAACTGCCGCCGCGCCGCAGGTGCTCGATGTTGCGGTCGTCAAGCACGGTCTGAAAGTCGCCCGCATAATTGAAGGCGATGAAGCCGTGGCGCACGTCGGCGGCGCGCACCCGGACATTGCCGACGCGCGGATGAAAGGCGGTCGAGTCGCCGAGAAACACCAGGGACTGTTCGCGGTCGTCGTCGAATTTGGTGCTGCTGTTGATGTCGCCCAGCAGCAAACAAATAACGTCGGAAGAATTCGAGAATTCGAGCGCATAGGGTTTGGCGCCGGCGATACAGTAGCCAACGCCGTTGGCGTTGCCGCGGAGATTGAACTGTTCAAGGCCGCGCAATGACGTCAGGCCCGGCCGTTCGCGGGGCGACAGTACCATCGCTTCCTCCCAGATCGCCGTCGCGCACGTTGATTGTGCGGTGCGAAAAACAGGCCCGCGCGGATTCTGTCGTCTCAGCTACGGGGGTGTGGGGATGTTAGGCCATCCCGGAGATGCTGACAACATGATCTGAGAATTGCGCTTTTCAGGATTCGATAAAAACCGGAATTTGAAAGATCGCCGAGCGCAGACGGCGGCAATCTCCGGTCAACGAACAGGGAGGATGTCGATGGCAACGATCGCTCGCAAATCGTCGGCGCCGGCTGCGGCCAAGGGCAAATTCGACGCGGAGGTCGACGTTATCGCCATCGGCAGCGGCGTGGCCGGTCTCGCGACCGCGCTGTTCAGCCGTTGGCATGGCAACGACGTCCTCGTGCTGGAAAAGGCCAAGCGGCTCGGCGGCACCACGCGCAAGGCGGCGTTTTGGTATTGGGTGCCGAACAATGCTGCAATGCGAGCGGCCGGCCTCAAGGATCCCAAGAAGGACTGCATCGCCTACATGGCGCGCCTTTCGCGGCCCGAGGTTTACGATCCTAAGGCGCCGAAATTCGGCATGCCGGCTTGGGACTACGCGCAATACGAGGCGATTTACGACAACGCCTCGACGGCGACCGAGCTGCTCAGCAAGAAAGGCGCGCTGGAATATCGCCATTGCGACTTCGTGCCCGATTATTGGGCCGAATTGCCCGAGGACAAGGCGCCCAAGGGCCGCGTGCTGCTGCCGAAGGGCGCCCGGGAAACCATGTCGGACGGCGGCGAGGTCGCGATCGAGACCATGTCGGCCGCCGCCAAGCGCGACGGCGTCGATATCCGCACCGGTCATCGGGTCCAGCGCCTGATCCGGAATTCGGCCGGCGAGGTCATCGGCGTCGAGGCCGATACCCCGAAGGGCAAGAAGCGCTTTTTCGCCCGCAAGGCGGTGGTGTTCTGCACTGGCGGCTTCACCCACAATGTCGAGCTGCGCAAGAATTTCCAGGCCGTGCCGATCTATGGCGGCTGCGCGGCGAACAGCAACGAAGGCGATTTCGTCTACATCGCCGGCGACGGTCGGCGCGCAGCTGCGCAACATGAACTATGCGTGGATGTGTCCGATCGTGTTCGAGAAGGCGATGGCGCGCGATCCCGAATTGATCGGCACGTTCTCGCCGTCCGGCGACTCGATGATCTATGTCAACAAGGAGGGCCGGCGCGTCGCCAATGAGAAGCTCGCCTACAACGAAATGGCGCAGACCTTCTTCCAGTGGGACGGCGCCAAGGGCGAATATCCGAATCTGTTGTTGATCGCCGTCTGGGATCAGCGCAGCCAGGATCACAGCGCCAGCGACGAATATGGGCGCTTCATCGTGCCGCCCGGCGCCAGCGACAAGCACGTGATCAAGGGCGCGACGCTCGCCGCGCTCAGCAAGGCGATCGGCGAACGCTTGGAGCGCTACAAGAAAGTCACCGGCGGGCTGTCGCTCTCGCCCGATTTCGAGAAGACGCTGGCGTCCACCATCGAGCGCTTCAACGGCTTCGCGTCCGGCGGCCGCGACTTCGATTTCCATCGCGGTGAGCGGCAGGTCGAGCTGCTGTTCAACGGCAACGTGGCGCCGTCGCCGTCGGCGCCGAACCCGACCATGTTCCCGATCTCGGAGGACGGGCCGTACTACGCCGCGCTCATGACCGGCGGCAATCTCGACACCAAGGGCGGCCCCAAGACCAACGCCGCCGGCCAGGTCGTGGACGATCAGGACGAGGCCATTCCGGGCCTCTACGGCGTCGGCAATTGCGTGGCCTCGGCCTCGGCGCGGGCCTATTGGGCCGGCGGCGCGACGATCGGTCCGATCCTGGCGTTCGCCTATCTGGCCGCAGCGGCCGCGGCATAAAGAACGCAAGAAGCGCGCAAAATAATTCGCGGCGCCGGTCGACGGCGCGGCAACGAATCTCAAGGGAGGACTCTTCGATGGCTCTGGCCAAGCAAACCATGACCGACGAGCAGCGCAAGTCGGTGATCGTCGAATATCTCAAGGCGTTCGACCGTGCCGGCAAGACTCTCGGACGGCGGCAGCATTCTCGATCTCTTCTGCCGACGACGCACAGGTCTATTTCCCGAAATGGGGCCTGGCCACCGGCAAGGAGGAAATCGGCAAGATGTTCGGCGACATCGGCGGCACGCTGAAGTCGATCATGCATCATTACTCGCACTTCAATTACATTTTCTCGGGCAGCGACCTTGTGGTCTGCGAAGGCACCAGCGAAGGCGAGCATCAGGACGGCTCGTGGCGCGCAGGCGTGCCCGAGCATGGCGCCGGCCGCTGGTGCGACGTGTTCGAGATCCGCGACTGGAAAGATCCAGCGCTGCTTCATCTATCTCGATCCGGACTATGCCGGCAAGGACACGGCGCGCTATCCGTGGCTCAAGAACAAGTAAGCGCCGAGAGCCCGCCGGCAAACGCCGAACGGGCCAAACGGCCAACTGCAAGAAACAACACCAGGGAGGAAATCATGAAATTCGATATCGCGGCCATGCGCCGCCAAGTCTGGTCGCCGCTTGTCGCGGCTGTTCTGGGCGTTGCTCTCGGCGCCGCCACCGGCGTTGCGGCGCAAGCCCGCGACTTCAACGAGCTGTTGCTGAAATCGGTCGGCACCACGCGAGGACGTCTCGCCGGTGATCGCTCGAAGCCGTCAAGCACGCGGCGATGGATCTGACGCCGGAACAGCGCAAGCTGGCGCTGGAGTGCTGGAAGAACAACGTCTGCGAGACCGGGCACGGCAATCTCACCGTCGCTTATGCGGACGGCTTCGGCGAAAACGTCTGGCGCCAGGTCACCAAGATGGAATTCATCCTGCAGGCGCTGACCTATCCGGACATCAAGAAAATCATCTACACCTCGGCGACCGGCGACGCCACCAAGGCGGTGTCCGACATGCGTGCCTTCATCGCGCAGAAGGTCGACGTCATCGTGATCTTCGCCGACGCCGGGCCGGCGCTGCTGCCGACCGTCAAGGAGGCGACCGAGGCCGGCATTCTCGTCGTTCTGCATAACGGCACCTATGTCGGCGGCAAGGCCGGCAAGGATTTCGTGACCTCGATCGCCGAGGATCTCTGCGCGCTCGGCACCGAGTTCGTGAAAAAGGTCGGCGAGAATTCGACCAAAGACCCGACCACGATCGTCGAGCTCGGCGGCACGCCGGGCAACGGGCTGAGCGCCGGATGGCAGAAATGCGCCGAGCAGGAGATCGCCAAGCACAAGAACGATGAAGCTGCTCGGCAAGGCCGACACCAACTGGACGCAGGAAGGATCGTTCAAGGCGATGTCGGGCTTCCTCGCGCAGCACGGCAGCGTCGACGCGGTGCTGTTCGAATATGCCGACGGCTTCCGCGGCGGTCTGCGCGCTTATGAGGCCGCCAAGAAGGCCCCGGATCTCATCGTGGCGTTGCGCACCGACGAGATGGGCGTGATCTGCGACTGGGAAAAAGCCAACGATCCGAACTTCAAGATCTTCTATTCGAACGGCCAGAACGATCAGGCGCGCTTTGCGCTGACGGCGGCGATGATGAAGAAGGACGGCAAGGACGTGCCGCCGAACATCAACGTGCCGTTCAAGATGCATCCGGTCGTCAAAGGCCAGTGCAATCCGGCCATTCCGGAAGGCGCGTCGCTGACCACGCTGGTCGACAACGACATGATGAAGGACGATGTTCGCCAAGCAGTAAGCGCCTCCCGAGCGCTGACCGGGTCGGACGTGCGCGAACTTTGTGCCGCGCGCGTCCGACCCGACCTTCGTATCGTTCGTCGCGACGAACGAGATTTTCGTTGTTTTGGTGCACGATGAATTCGGTCCCCTCGCTCGAGCTGTCGCGGCATATCCAAGCGCTATCCCGGTGTGCAGGCGCTCGATCGTGTCAATTTCGAATGCCGCGCCGGGGAAATTCACGCCGTGCTCGGTGAGAACGGCTCCGGCAAAAGCACGCTGCTCGGGATCGCCGGCGGCGCGGTCGCCGCCGACGAGGGCCGCGTTACCATCATGGGCGAGGCGCTTGGCCGCCGCCGATCCGAAGATGGCGCGGCAGCTCGGCCTTGCCGTCGTCTACCAGGACGATTCGCTGGTGCGCGAACTGTCGGTCGCCGAAAACCTTCTGCTCGGCTCCGATGGCGGCCCGAAAACGCTCGCCGGCAAGCGGCAATGGGCGGCCAAGCAGCTGGCGCCCTACGATCTCGGGATATCGCCGGACGCGCTGGTCGGGCAACTGAGCAGCGCGCAGCGGCAGTTTCTGGAA
The DNA here is from genome assembly GCA_963737755.1 of uncultured Alphaproteobacteria bacterium. GTDB lineage: Bacteria > Pseudomonadota > Alphaproteobacteria > Rhizobiales > Xanthobacteraceae > BOG-931. The sequence goes on from CAVTTZ010000005.1 coordinate 141,644, forward strand.
ATCGTCAAGGCGCTGGCGGCGAACCCGAAGGTGCTGCTGCTCGACGAGCCGACTTCGAGCCTCGATATTTCCGGCGTCGAGAAGCTGACCGGGATCGTCCGCCGCATTGTCGCCGCCGGCGTCGCGGTGGTGTATGTGAGCCACCGGCTGCCGGAAATTCTGGCGCTCGCCAACCGCGTCACCATTCTGCGCGACGGCGTCGGCCAGGGCACCTAGAGGTCAACGAGCGGCTGTCGGAGAACGATCTGATCGCCCTGATGGTCGGGCGGCCGATCGAGGCCGAATATCCGGCGCGTCCGGCTGTGCTTCCGACCGACATCGTGCTCTCGGCCCGCGATCTGAGCGGCGCGCGCTTCGCCGGCATCAGCTTCGATGTCCGCGCCGGTGAAATCCTCGGCTTCGCCGGCTCCGAGGGCAACGGCCAGCGTGAGGCCATCCGTGCGCTCGGCGGCTTCGACACCGCGACCGGCGAGGTCGTGTGCGCGGGGCGTTCGGTCGCGGCGTTCACGCCGCGTGCCGCGCTGCAGGCCGGAATTCTTTCTCTGAGCGCGGACCGGGCGGCCGAGTCGATTTTTCCGACGCTCGGCGTGCGCGAGAACATGACCGTGCAGGTGCTTGAGCAATTTCGCCGCCGGCGGCTTGATATCGGCGAGCAAAGAAAACGACGCCGTGCATGCGCTCGTCGACAAGCTCAACATCGTCGCTTCTGATGTCGATCAGCCGGTCGGCGGCCTGTCCGGCGGCAATCAGCAAAAAGTGGTGCTGTCGCGCAGTTTTTTGCGCGACGCCAAAGCCCTGCTGATCGACGAGCCGACCCAAGGGGTCGACGCCAAGGCGCGGTTCGATATTTATCGCGCCATTCGCGCCAAGGCCGATCAGGGGTTGGCCTGCGTCATCAATTCCTCGGACGCGATGGAACTGGCGGGATTGTGCGATCGCGTGCTGGTGTTTTCGCGCGGCCGCGTCATTCGCGAGCTCACCGGGGCGGACATCACCGAGCAGAGCATCGTCTCGTCGTTCCTGCGCTCGAAGGAACTCGCAGCCGGCGCCAAAGCCTCGCTCGAGCCCGCCGGCGCCGGCTGGTTGTCGGCGCTGAACTGGCGGCGGATGCTTGGTGGCGGTGCACAGCCCTGGTGGGTGCCGGTGCTGTTTTTGTTGCTCCTGATCGTTGCGGTGGGGATCTATGCCGGCGTGCGCACGGATGCCTTTCTCACTCCGCTCAACATCCGGCATATTCTGCTGGCGACCGCGCCGTTGGCGCTGGTCACCATGGCGCAATTCAATGTGCTGATGGTGCGCGGCTTCGATGTGTCGGTCGGCGCGGTCATCAGTCTCACCGTGGTGATCGGCTCGTTCCTGATTGCCGAGGATTTTGGTGCCGGATTCATTCTGCTCGGCGCTCTGGTGTGCGTCGCCGCCGGCGTCCTTATAGGACTGACCAATGGGGCGCTGGTCCGTCTGGTCGGTATCAACTCGGTCATCACCACCATCGCCATGCTGAGCGTCGTCCAGGGCATCGCGCTGTACCTGCGGCCGTCGCCCTTCGGGGTGATCAGCGAGGATTTCATTGATTTCTTTCAAACGCGCCTGGGCTTCATGCCGGTTTCGTTTCTGGTCATTCTGGCCGCGGCGATCGCGGGCGACTGGTGGCTCTATCGCTCGCGCAGCGGTTTGAAAATGCGCGCCGTCGGCTTTCGCGAGGAGGCCGCGAAGCGCAACGGTGTCCGCATCGATTTCGTCCATCTGCGGGCTTATTTGCTGTCCGCAGTCATCGCCGTGCTGAGCGGCCTGTTCGTCGGCTCCGAGGTCGGCGTCGGCTCGCCGGTCGTGGGGTCGAGCTATACCTTGACCAGCATCGCGGCCGCGGTGCTGGGCGGCGCCGCGCTCACCGGCGGACGTGGGTCGTTTGTTGGTGCCGTCCTGGGCGCGCTGTTCTTCGCACTGACCGTCAATGTGATCGCGCTGCTCGGCCTTAACACCGGCGCCGGCATCATGGTGAGCGGTGCTTTGACGTTGTTCGCGGTCGCGCTCTATTCGGGTCTGCAGCCGGTCCGTCGGGTGTGGTCCAATATCCGCACCGCGTTCTATCGCGGCGCCGTAACAGCGAAGGCGCCATGAGCGTACCTGCGCAAACACTCGCCGCCGATTCGCCGGCGCGCCCCGCCTCGGCCGCGCGCCGCTTTCGGCTACGAACGCGATTTGCCGCGATCTGGATCGCGATGCTGGGGCTGATTATTCTCTGCGCCATCGTTGCTCCGCGCAGCCTCTTGCCCTCGACATTTCTGGCCATCATCCCGCTGGCTGCGTTTTTGGCCATCGCGGCGATCGGCGAAACGCTGGTGCTGATGGCGCGCGGGATCGATTTGTCGATTCCCGCCGTGGTCACGCTGTCGAGCACGATCGTTCTCGGATTTTCCGGCGGCCACGACGAGGCGATCCTGACTGCGGTTTGCGCCGCGCTGCTGTTTGCAACGCTGATCGGTTTGATCAACGGCATTCTGGTCGCCGTGTTCGAACTCAACGCCCTGATCGTGACGCTCGCGGTTGGTGCCATCACGACCGGCGCCACGCTCTGGTACCGGGACTCGTTGCCCCAGGAGGCGCGCGTGCCGCCCGGCATGGCGGAATGGGGCGATGCGCGCTTTCTCGGCATCAATTTCGCGGTCTGGGTGGTCGCGGCTCTGGCGATCCTGCTCGACATTGTGTTGCGCAAAACCACGATCGGGCGGCGGTTTTCGGCAGTCGGCGCCAATCCGCGCGCGGCCTGGATCGCCGGCATCAACATCGCGGCGTATCAAACCGCGGCCTTCGCGGCGGCGGCTTTCCTTTATGGCGTCGCCGGCATCCTGGTTTCGGCCTTCATCCGAAATCCGACGCTGCGGGTCGGTGAGCCCTATCTGCTGGCGCCGATCGCGGCTGCTGTGCTCGGCGGTACCGCCATGTCGGGCGGTATCGGCAGCATGGTGGCGGTCGGCGGCGCCGCGCTGTTTCTCACCCAACTCGGACAGATGTTGCAAATGCTCGGACTGTCGTCGGCTCTGCAGTTCGTCATCGAGGGCGCGGCCATTGCGATCGGCATGGCGCTGTCGGGGATCGATGTTTCGCGCTTGACCGCAATGTTCACCGGCCGGCGTGCACGGTCCAGCTTGTAGCGCCGGCAGGCTCAGTCGGAAAAGACCACGCGCGCACCAATGGCGGCCCGATTGTAGAGGTCGGTGACATCGTCATTCACGAGACGCACGCAACCGAAATCGACGTGGTGGCCGATGGTCTTGGGTGCGTTGGTTCCGTTAATGCTCAGGCCGGGATCTTCCAGAACGATGATGCGGGCGCCGAGCGGATTTCCCGGCACGCCTTTGGTCGCGCCCGCCGGCGCGAGCTTGCGCTCGATCATATCGGACGACGGCTGCCATTCCGGCCATTCCTTCTTGGCCGCGACTTTGTGGATGCCCGCTATGCCGGCGCAGGATTTGCCGACGCCGATGCCATAGCGGAGCGCCACCTGGTTGGGCTGAACCAGATAAAGAAAATGCTGCTGCTTATCGACGATGATCGAACCGACCGGATGCGTCGTGCGATAGAACACCGGCTGGCGTCGGAAGTAAAACGGTACATCGGTGTCGCTCGAGCCGCCGTCGACGCCGGGCGGTAGGTCTCCATCCGCTAATTCGACCCCCTTGTGGTCGGTTTTCGGCCGTTTCAGCGTCGGTGCGGCGGGTTGCGGCGGTGCCATGGTTTTGGCGGGGGCCGCCGAGGAGGTAGGCGCTGGCAGGGGTGCTGGCGCCGGTAACGGCGCGAGCGGTGGCGGGATCTTGAGCGGTTCGAATTTGCTCTGCTTGGCAGGCGGCGGCGTGCTGGTCCAGGAGGTCACGAGCGTATAGCCGCCGGCGGCCAGCGCCGCGAATGCGGCGGCTGCGGCTATCGAAATCAGAGTCGGCACGTTGCCGATTCGGCTGGGTTTCGGCGCCGGCTCGGGCGCTGCGGCTGTGTTGTTGGCCGCCATGGCGGCCGCCATTGCGGCCGCGCGGCGGCGTTCGGCTTCGCCTCTCACCGCTGCTGCGTCTTCGGCTCTCTCCCGTGCGTCTTGCGCCAATTCGCCTTGAATAATGTCGATGGCGGCTTCAAACGCGTCGCTGTGCATCCGCATGTCGATGGCCGACATCGGCGGTCGTGTGTCACGCAATTGATCGCGCAACATTTGCCGGGTCTGCGTGAAGACCCGTTCGCGCCATTGCGGGTTACGAAAATCGCCTTGTCGCAGAGCGCGCCACAGGATCGCGTGGTAATCCGGCATTGTGTCCCGAGGTAGCGCCGCTCCCTGCGGCAATGTTTGCGGCACTCAACCGGAGCACGATCCGGAAAGCCGGATTTCAAGACGCTCGCCCCGGGTGGGGTGCCCGGGATCACACCGACCAAGAGCGCCGATCAATTCAGCGAGGCGGTCGACGCTCTAGCCTGCACTCAATCAACTTATCGGTCCGTTGTGAAGCGCGCGGGACGGTCCGGGGCGCCTGGCCCTCGAAATTTCCACGACGCCGTCATGTCACGCCGGCTCAGCCTGTCTCGTCTTAAGCTGCAGGAGGCCGTAAAGATGCGTGTCGCAGTCGCGTGGATCGTCGGATTGGGCTTGCTCGCCAATGGGTTAACCATGCTGGCAGTTCCCCAATCCTGGTACGGCCTGGTGCCGGGCGTTACCCAAACCGGCCCGTTCAACCCGCATTTCGTGCGCGATATCGGAGCGGCCTATCTGGTCGCCGGCGGCGCGCTGGCGTGGTTCGCAATCGATCGCGGCGCCAGGCCAGCCGCGCAGGCCGCCGCCGCCTTTCTGGCACTCCACGGGCTGGTCCATCTGTGGGACGCGGCGGCCGGCCGCGAACATGCCCACCAGTTGCTCATCGACCTTCCCACAGTCTTTGTCCCACCGGCGCTCGCCATCTGGATCGCGTGGCCGCCGCGGACACACACGCTCACCAAGGGAGATGCACCATGATCAAATGGTTCTTGAGCCGCTGGATCACCAAGTTCGAACGCACCTGGAACTACGATGCGCGTTATCTGCGCGACCTGCTCGACGCCGATCCGCGGGCGATGATGGCCTTTGGCAAGGTCGCCGCGCTCAGCAGCTACCAGAAGGACGTGCCGCCCGCCGCGTATTGCGCCGCCGGCATTGTCGGCACCATGGCGGAGGATTGCGGGCCCTGCACCCAGCTCGTCATCGACATGGCGCAACGCAAAGGCGTCGATCCGAATATCCTGCGGGCCATCGTGGCGCGCGATTTCACCGCGATGCCGTTCGAGGTGGCGCTTGCCGCGCGCTTTGCCGAAACGACCTTGCGTCACGCGCCCGAGGCCGATGACTTGCGCGAGGAGGTCGTTCGCCACTTCGGCAAGCGCGGACTGGTGTCGCTCGCTTTCGCGATGACCGCCTCGCGCCTATATCCGACCTTGAAATACGCGCTGGGTCATGGCCACGCTTGCACGCGCCTGACCGTCGGCGGTGAAACCCGGCCGGTGTTGCGTCAACTGACGAAAGCCGCATGAACGTCGCGAGCGAAAGCGAAGCCACATCGTTCGAGCAGCACCGGCGTGCGCTGACCGGGCTTGCCTACCGCATGCTCGGCTCGCGCGCCGAAGCCGAGGACATCGTGCAGGACGCCTATTTGCGTTGGCACGATGTCGATCGCGATACGGTCGCGGATGTGCGCGGCTATCTGGGCACGATCGTGACGAGGCTTTGTCTTGACCGCATGAAATCGGCGCAGGCGCGGCGCGAAGTGTATGTCGGCCAGTGGCTTCCCGAACCGCTTGTCGACGAAGTGCTCGATGCCGATACGGCTGGCGATATCGCGCACGATCTTTCCGTCGCGCTGATGCTGGTGCTCGAGCGCTTGTCGCCGCTCGAACGCGCGAGCTTTTTGCTGCACGATGTTTTCGGTCTCGACTTCGCCGAGGTGGGCAACGCTCTGCAGCGTGGCGAGGCGGCGTGTCGCCAGCTTGCCGCGCGGGCCCGCGCGCATATCGAAGATGCCCGCCCGCGCTTTCCGGCGTCGCGCGAGCAGGGCGCGCGCCTCGCCGCCGCATTCGCGGTCGCCGCGCAAAAGGGCGATGTCGCCGCCCTCACCAAGCTGCTGGCCGACGATGCCGTGCTGTATTCGGACGGCGGCGGCAAGCGCATCGCGGCGCTTAATCCGATCGTCGGCGCCGACAAGATTCTGCGCTTCCTCGGCGGCATCACCCGCAAGAATACGGCGGTGTCGAGCCTGCAGGCGCGGCCGGCGACGGTGAACGGCCTTGCCGGCTTTGTGCTGCGCGAGGAGGGTGGCGCGATCGACACCATGGCGTTCGAGCACGACGGCAGCCGGATCGTCGCGATCTACGTGGTGCGCAACCCCGAAAAGCTGCGCCACGTGCAATTCTGATCGGCGTTTTTGCTCATCATCAGGCGATATGCGCTCCCCGCGGGGCCCTCTTTCCGCCATGTCCGCACATTGATATGACGCTGATCAGGCCTATCTGTTTGCTCGTCAGGTCAACGCAGGCGATTTCATGTCAGAAACATTCCAAACAACATCCGTGCGCACACCCCGCCGTGTTCGTCACGAACTGAAGATGCGGTTGCTGCAGGTGCGCGAAGTCAGCCGCCTGACACCGAAAATGGTCCGTGTCGTTGTCGGCGGCGAGCAACTCGCCGGGTTTGTCAGCGCAGCCCATGATGACCACGTGAAAGTGTTCTTCCCGCATCCCGGCGAGGACAGGCCGGTGTTGCCGACGCCGACACCGAACGGCCCGGTTTATCCCGAAGGGGCCGTGAAGCCGGTGTCGCGCGATTACACGCCGCGCCGCTATGATGCGGCGGCCAATACGCTGACCGTCGATTTCGTGGTGCACAGCGAGGGCCCGGCGACCACCTGGGCGGCGCAGGCACGGCCCGGACAGTTTCTCGGCGTCGGCGGTCCGCGCGGTTCTTTTGTCGTGCCCGACGACTTCGATTGGTATTTGTTTGTTGGTGACGAGGCGGCTGTACCCGCAATCGCCCGGCGGCTGGAAGAGTTGCCGGCAGGTGCCCGCGCGATGGCGCTGATCGAAGTTGCCGATGCGGCTGAAGAGCAGCGCCTCGATACTCGCACGCGCCTCGACATCCAATGGCTGCATCGGCAAGGCGCCGCGGCCGGCAATCATCTGCTGCTGCAAAAGGCGCTGACCCAATTGGCGTTGCCGGCCGGCGAGGGCTACGTGTGGATCGCCGCGGAGGCCGGTGTGGCCAAAGCTTTGCGCCGCTATCTGGTCGATGAGCGTCATGTGCCCAAAGACCGCATCAAGGCGGCGGCCTATTGGAAGCAGGGCGCCGTCGCGGTGCACGAAACTTACGACGACTGAACGTCGGGCATCGACGACGCTTCGGAATCGTCCGTAGCGTCGGCGGTCGCTTCCCGCGCCTGTCTCACCCATCTTAACGCTTGCATCGCGTCAAAGCTGCGGAGATGGTGGCATGCTGCCGGGAACCAACGTGAGCACGAATTCGTCCGTCGCCAATCCGCGCATTTTCTACGGCTGGTTTGTCGTCGCCGGGACGTTCGCGGTCACCTTCGTGGGTTTCGGCTGCGCCTATTCGTTCAGCGCATTCCTGTTGCCGCTGCAGCACGATTTCGCCGCCTCGCGCGGCTCGATTTCGCTGGTGTTCTCCATCGCGGGCTTTTTCTATTTCGCGCTCGGCGTGATCAGCGGCCCGCTGGCCGATCGTTACGGCGCGCGGCTGCTCGCAGTCATCGGCATGATCCTCGCCGGCGTCGGCCTCATCGCCGCGAGCTTCGCGCAGACGCTGCTGCAGGTATATGCGGCCTATGGGTTCGGCGTCGGCCTGGGCATCGGCTGTTCATATGTTCCGGCGGTCGGCGCGGTGCAGCGCTGGTTTCTGCGCCGCCGCGGCTTTGCATCGGGTCTCGCGGTTAGCGGCATCGGCGTCGGGACGCTGGTGGTGCCGCCGGTGGCGTCGCTGCTGATCAACGCGGTCGGCTGGCGTGAGTCTTATTTGATCCTCGGCATTGTCTCGATTGTCGTCGGCGCAGGCCTGGCTCTGCTGATCGAGAACGATCCCGGCAAGCGCGGCCTGGGCCCCGACGGCGATCCGCCGGCCGATAGCGCGCGCACGCCGGATGAAGCTGGGGAGTCGATCCGCAGCGTCATCACATCGCGGCGATTCGTCGGCCTCTATGCGTCGTGTTTTATCTGTTCGTTCGGTTTGTTTGTTCCGTTCGTCCATCTGGTGCCGTATGCGCTCGATTACGGCGTGACGCCATCGGCCGCTGTTCTGCTCGTCGGCGCCATCGGTGTCGGCAGCACGCTCGGCCGCTTTCTGCTCGGCGACCTGGCGGATCGCATCGGCCGGCCGCTCGCGTTTTTGATCATGTTTGTCGGCATGGGCCTGTCATTCGTCACGTGGCTGTTCTCGGCAGGTCTGTGGTCGCTCGCCGCGTTCGCGCTGGTCTACGGCGTTTTCTATGGCGGCTTTGTCGCGCTCGCGCCGGCCGTTGTGATCGATTATTTCGGCGGGCGGCAGGCCGGCACCCTCATTGGTATCCTATACACCAGTGTGGCGTTCGGCACGCTGGTAGGACCGAGCGCTGCCGGTTTTGTCTTCGATCTCAGCCACAGCTACACGCTGCCGATTCTCCTGAGCATCGGCGTTTACGTGGTGGCGACTGCGATCCTTTGGCTGACGTCGCGCAGCGCGTTCGCGCGGTGAGCTGGCTTTCGCTGAATCTTCGGCGAATGTGAAAGCAGACTTCGGCGGAAACCGTCTTGCGCCAAATAACCATCGTGCTCTCATGGGTGTGCTCGGCGCAATGACATAATTTGCGGCCAAGCCGGGCGCCGGGAGAGAACCATGCCCCTCGATCAAAACCGCGCCGAAGCGTTCTGCAAACGCTTCGGCCTCAAGCTGCCGATCCTGCTGGCGCCGATGGCGGGAGCTTGTCCGCCGTCGCTGTCGATCGCGGTCATGAATGCCGGAAGTCTCGGCGCCTGCGGCGCCTTGTTGATGGCACCCGAGGAAATCATCGCCTGGGCTGATGAGGTGCGCACCGAGGGCCAAGGTCCCTTTCTGTTTAATTTGTGGATTCCAGATCCTCCGCCAAAACGTGATCGCGCTCACGAGGATCAAGTGCGCGCATTCCTGGAGCGCTTTGGTCCTGCGGTTGCGGCGAACGCTGGTGATGCTGCACCGCGCGATTTCGCGGCGCAATGCGAGGCGCTGCTCGCCGCTCGGCCACCGATTGTCTCGTCGATCATGGGTGTTTATCCGCCGGATTTTGTGGCGAAGCTGAAAAGCGCCGGCATCGCCTGGTTCGCCAATGTCACGACCGTTGCCGAGGCGCGCGCTGCCGAGGATGCCGGTGCCGATGTCGTGGTGGCGCAAGGCATGGAAGCTGGCGGCCATCGCGGCTCGTTCGATGCGGCGCACGCTGAACCCCAGATGGTTGGGCTCTTCGCACTCCTTCCCGCCGTGGTCGATGCGGTCAAGATTCCGGTGGTCGCGACCGGCGGCATCGGTGATGCACGCGGTGTCGCCGCGGCATTGATGTTCGGTGCCAGTGCGGCTCAGATCGGGACTGCACTGTTGCGTTGTCCGGAGGCAAAACTTCATCCGGCGTGGGCTGACGCGCTCGCGCGGACCGCGCCGGAAGATACGATGGTCAGTCGCGCGTTCAGCGGCCGCACCGGACGCAGCATTGCGACCCAATATGCCCGCGCCGCGACGGCAGCAGATGCGCCGAAGCCGGCGCCTTATCCAGTGCAGCGCGGCTTGACCGCGGCCATGCGTGGCGATGCGCAGCGCGCGAACGATATCGAGCGCATGCAGGCCTGGGCCGGGCAATCGGCGCGGCTTGCGCGCGCTGAACCGGCTGGCGCCGTCGTGCGGGATATATGGAAAGAGACGCGCGCGTTGCTTCGCTGGAGCGACTTCGCCTGATTACGCCAAACGGAATTACGCCAACGCGCCGTAAACCAGTGTGCGGAATAGCTGGCGGAAATAGTCGCGCTGCCGCGGCGCCTGCACAAGCATCACCGCGTAAAGCTCTTCCTTCGGAGCGACCCAGAAATAGGTGCCGGCGACACCGCCCCAGAAGAATTCGCCCGGTGTGCCGGGCGTCTGTCCCATGCCGGCCTCGCGTCGCACCGCAACGCCGAGGCCGAAGCCATGCCCGGGCTGCAATAGCGACGGGGTGCCGATCCGCACGTTCGGTCCGAGATGATCGGACGTCATCCATTCCAGCGTCTTGCGGCCGATGATGCGCGTATCGCCGCGCGTGCCCTGGCCATACAGCATTTGGGCGAAGCGGGTGTAATCGTCGATGGTCGAGAACAAACCGCCGCCGCCCGATTCAAAGCGCGGCGCTTCCGGCGCGATCAGCTGCACCGGCAGGCCGCCGTCGGGATCCTTGGGAAACGGCTGGGCGAGGCGCGCTTGTTTTTCCGTCGGCACATGGAAATCCAGTGTCGATCATGCCGAGCGGCTTGAAAATGCGCTCGTGCAGGAATGCGCCCAGAGTTTTGCCCGAGACGACTTCGACAACCCGGCCGATCACGTCGGTGGAATGGCTGTAGTCCCACGAGTTTCCCGGCTGCGCGATCAGCGGCAGCTTGGCGAGTTCGGTGATGAACTCGGCGCCATCGAGATCGCGGGTCAGGAACTGCGCTGCATTGGCGGGGTCGCCGGTGAACAGGTTGGCTGCGCCATAGCGGCGCTGCACCGCCGAGTTTCCGGTGAAGGCGTAAGTTAGGCCGGAGGTGTGACGCAGCAGATCGTGGACCGTCATGGTCCGCTTGGTCGGGATTAGATCGAGCGATCCGTTGTTCTCGACGCCGACTTTCACGTTCGCCAGTTCGGGAATGAATTTGCTGATCGGATCGGCGACGAAGAGCTTGCCTTCCTCCAGCAGGATCATCAGCGCGACCGACACGATCGGCTTGGTCATCGAATAGATGCGGAAGATCGCGTTCGCCGGCATCGCCGGGCCGCCGGGCGTGAGCGCGCCAAAATCCCGCCGGTAGCCGATGCGGCCGCGCCGCGCGATCAGCATCGAGGCGCCGGGCACGTGATGGCTCTCGACCTCGCGCTGCATGATCGAGGACAAGCGATCGAGCCCAGTGGGAGAGAGCCCAAGTTCTTCGGGCAGTCCTCAAGTTCTTCTGGAGCCGCGATGGGCTCACTCTGCAAGCGACGATGTTCGTTCATGATCGACCCGGCATGTTTGGCGGGGTCAAGCCTGCCTTAGTCGCGATCGTCGCGCAATGCCGCGCTGTGACGCTGCGCCCGGCGTGCAGCGCAGGCTCGCGAAAACGTCAGAACGTCGCCGGCACGAAATGATTGAGCACTGCCAGCCCCACAAGCAGCACGATGCCGATGCCGAGGCTCCAGCCGACGAGCTTCTTCTCGATCGGCAGCAACGGCTCATACTGCGCGCGGTTCAGTTCGTCCTGGAGTTTGCTCTGAGCCATGGTGGCGTCCAATCCGGTTGCTGTCGGTCTGCGTTCAGCTCGCCAGCGGCGGGGTGATGCCGCTGAAGAATATCCAGGAGATCAACAGCCCGACCCAGACCACGAAGCCGAACAGGCTGACCAGATAAACCGCGGCGAGCTTGCCGAAACCCTCCTGCCACAGCGTCTTGAAATTCGACAGAACGCCGATCGAGAAGAAGGTGAGGATGAAGAAGATCACCCGGAACGTGTTGGCCTCGCCGATCGCCGCCGGCACTTTCTTGGCAACATCTGCGGGCGTGCCGAGCGCCAGGAACAGCCCAACCGCGAAGGTGATCACGAAGCCGATGATGAATTTCGGAAAACGCTGCCAGATCTCGCTCAGGCGCGCCTTGTCCTGACCGGGTTTGACGTCGATGTGGTTGGTCCAGATGTAGCCAAGCACGAACGCCCAGATGCCGATGAAGATGTCGATGAAGACCTTGATGGTGGCGGTGGTGCCGAGGATCCAGCCGGTCTGGTAGTTGACGCCTTCGGCCGCATTCTTGGCGAGAATGAGCGACTCGGTGATGCCGCCGGCAGCGACCGCGGCGCCGTCGGTCTTGACCGCAAGCCCCATCCAGGCGCCGGCGACCAGCGGCTGATGTGCCAGAAACGTCTGGGCGATGAACGGCAGGATCAGCACTTCGACCACGGCGAAGATGACGACCAGCGAGGACACCAGAACCGGTACGATCGGCCGGGCCCGAATGGCGCCGCCGACCGCGATGGCGGCGGACACGCCGCAGATCGAAATGCCGGAGGCGAGCGGTGCCGCCCATTCGCGATTGAAGCCGAACCAGCGGCGGGCGACGTAATAGACCACCGCCCAATAGATCAAGTAGGCCTCGACGATGGCGGCGACGCCGCGCAGCAGCAGCGAGCTGGCGAAGCCGAGCTTGCCTGCGGCGGTAACGGCGAACACACCGCCCAGAATGACGATGGCGACCTTGATGTAAAGCTCCGGCCGCACCGCTTCGCGCACCGCCTCGGCGAAGCGCGGGAAGAAATTGGCGATGATCAGTCCGGCGATCAACGCAAAGATGTAACCGCCTTCATTGGTCAGCTTGAGCGACCAGCTGATGCCGTATTTCTGCTGCTCGGCGGGTGTCACGGCGGCGAAATTGGCGTAGTTGCCGATCACCCAGCTCGCATAGGCGATCCAGAACACGGCGGTGAAGGCCAGCACAAAGCGCATAACGTTTGCTTTGAGCGCGGCGGCGCCGACACTGAGAACAACCAGCAAGGCCACATACGTCGCGACGAGGGATCCGATGCCGCTGAGCGACGAGAAGTCCTTCGACGTTGCCTTGAGCGCCTGGCCGAGATTGGTCCAGACCGTGGTGGTCACGACCCAACCGATTAGGTCGACATTGACCAACGCGGCGAGCGCCAGGACAAAGATCGCGAGGCCGAGCACGACCGCGAGCCAATCCTCGTTGATCGGAGAGGTGACTGCGTCGGCGCGTTGCGGGCGAAATTCGTTAACGGTGGTTTCGGACATGAATGCATTCGCCGCGAGGCAAAAGCGGCGCTCCCAACCAATGAAATCATTGATCGGGAAGGTCAGAGTCAATGTGAACGGCTAAAATAAGAGGCTTTTAGCTGACGAAGTCAGTCAAAAGCGAATAAACTCTCCCAAACATGCCCTGTAACGACAGAACTATTTCGGCGACCTGGGTTAGATTTTGCGGCAGCGCTTACGCCGCGATCTGACTGCCCAGCCGGTCCATCTCACGCTGCACCAGTTGCCGGTAGAGGCCCTCGCGCCGGACCAGGTGATCGGGCGGTCCGTCTTGCACCACATTGCCAAGTTGCATGACGACCACACGGTCGAAATTCCGCACCGTCGATAGCCGGTGCGCGATCGCGATCACGGTGCGGCCGCTCATCAGGCGACCGAGCGCCTCGCGGATCGCCTCCTCGGACTCGCTGTCGAGCGCGGAGGTAGCTTCGTCAAGGAGGAGGAGCGGCGCATTCTTGAGGAAGGCGCGCGCAATGGCGATGCGCTGGCGCTGACCGCCCGAGAGCTTTACGCCGCGCTCGCCCACGAGAGTCCGCATGCCCTTCGGCAGGCCTTCGATAAAGTCACAGCGCGCCGCGATCGCCGCTTCGTGGACTTCTTCGTCGGAGGCGTCAGGACGGCCGTAGCGGATGTTTTCCATGACAGAACGGTGAAACAGCGAGATGTCCTGCGGCACCACACCGATCGCCTCACACAAGCTATCCTGAGTGACGCGGGAGACATCCTGGCCGTCGATCAGCACCCGGCCGGACTGAACATCATAAAATCGCTGGAGCAGTGCGAAGACGGTCGATTTTCCGGCGCCCGAGGGGCCGACCAGGCCGACGCGCTCTCCCGGCATGAAATTCAGGCTCAAGTCGCTGAAGATCTTCTGGCCATCGCTGTAGCGGAATTCAACATGTTCGAACTTAACGCTGGCGCCGCGGCGCACCAGCGGCGTTGCTTCCGGATGATCGCGCAACTCGTGCGGGATCAAGAGCGTCGACAATGCTTCCGACAGGCGCGCGATGTGCTGGGTAATGTCGACCAGAGCGACCGCAAGGTCTCGCGTGGCATGGAGGACGGCGATGCCCAGCGTGCAGATCAGCACCACGTCGCCGGTGGTTGCCGCGCCGCTCTGCCAGAGCATGATGGCCCAGGCCAACAAGCCGAGAACCAGCACGATGGTGACCAGCGCGTGGAAGATGCGCAGCTTTTCCAGGTAGAACAAGCTTCGCTTGCGCGCGTCCATCTCGCGTTCGACCGTCGTGTCGAAACGGCGATGCTCGCGCAAGAAGCCGCCGAACGCGCGCACCAGCGGCATGTTGCCGACGATGTCGGTCATCTCGCCGTCGACCGACGCGGCTTTGCTGGCAAAATCGTGATGCAGCGGCCGCCCGGCGGCGGCCATGCGGAACATGACGACCACCATGGCGCCGGAGATCAGGCTCAAGCCAACCGCCATCGGCACGCTCACCGTAAAGACCAGAGCAATCGCCGCGACGGTCGCGGCGCACGGCGGCATCACGTTCCAGAAGAACATATTTTCGCTGGTGAAGACCGCATTCGACGTCGAGGTGACGCGGCTGGTCAGCGTACCGGGCATTCGGTCGGCAAAGTAACCCTGCGAGTGACCGGTCAAGTGCCGAAACAAATCGCGCCGCAGGTCGCCGGTCACGGCGACGAATGCATAATTTGCGATCCAGACGGCGACGCGCCAGAGCAGGTTGTCGGCCGCGATCAGCGAGCCGAGCACCGCAAACGCGATCCAGACAGAGTTGGTTTTATGATTGGATAGAACGTCGACCAAGAATTTCACGCCGTACTGCGTGCCGACCGAGCAGGCGACAGCGGCGAGAACTGTGGTGAGGATGACGGCGTGAGCTATAGGTCGGCGCCGCGCGTAGCGGAAAACAAAAGCCAGAGGACGACCGGCGTAAACACACAAATCGACCATGCGCGCTCCAACCTCATTCCGGCCTACGAAAGGGAACTTTCCCACCCACAGCACTCAACGCCGAAATCCCCGAATGTCTCCGCGTGTGGACGTTAATTTTTTCCAGCATCACACGGTTAGTCACGCTTCCCCGAAGGTCGTTGAGAGAGCCGTGCTAAGTCGCATCACCAGAAAGTGTGGAACTGATAAGAAAGAAGTCTCCATCGGTCAAAAAGTTCCTCGCACTGCGAAAAATAAAGTTCCACATAACCGCTGAAACATTTGCTCAGATTTTAGTTCTAGACCTGTTGCACGGGAGTTCCGGGGACCGCCGTCTCCAAAGGGAAAGGCTAAAATTCAATGCATATTGCGCAGGTCGCGCCGTTGACGGAAGCAGTTCCACCGAAGCTGTACGGTGGAACTGAGCGCGTCGTCTCCTGGCTGACGGAAGAGTTGGTCGCGCTCGGTCATGACGTCACGCTTTTCGCCAGCGGCGATTCCGTGACCAAAGCGAAACTCGAGGCAAGCTGGCCGCGGTCCTTGCGCCTCGATGGTTCGGTACGCGACCCAAACGCACTGCACATGGTCATGGTGGAGCAGGTTTATCGCCGCGCCAGCGAGTTCGACCTGATCCATTTTCATCTCGACTATTATCCGTTCTCCCTCTTCATGCGGCAGCCGACGCCGTTCGTGACGACGATGCATGGCCGGCTCGACTTGCCGGAGCATCAGCCGGTGTTCGATGAGTTCTCGTCGGTGCCGGTGGTGTCGATCTCGAATGCGCAACGCCGCGCGCTGCCGCAAGGCAACTGGGTGCGCACGGTGTATCACGGCTTGCCCGTGGACCTGTTGCGGCCGAAACCGGTCAAGCCGTCGTACTTCGCCTTTCTCGGCCGCATCGCGCCGGAAAAGGGACTCGATCGCGCGATTCGCATTGCCGAGCATTGCGGCATTCCGCTGAAGGTCGCCGCGAAGGTCGACAGGGCCGATCGCGAGTATTACGAGGAGCAGATCCGCCCGCTGATGAAATCGCCGCTGGTCGAGTATATTGGCGAGATCAATGACGGCGATAAACCCGAGTTCTTGAGCGGGGCCATTGCGCTGCTCGTACCGATCGATTGGCCGGAGCCGTTTGGTCTGGTGATGATCGAGGCGATGGCGTGCGGTACGCCGGTCATTGCCTTCAACCGCGGATCGGCGCCGGAAGTCATTGAAGACGATCTCACCGGCTTCGTGGTCGAAGATATCAAAGGCGCCATCGGCGCAGTCGACCGCTTGGGCAATTTGTCCCGCGAAAAGATCCGGGCGCGTTTCGAGGAGCGGTTCTCGTCGCGGCGTATGGCGCTCGATTATCTGTCGCTCTATCGCCGCTTGTCGGATCGTGCCGCGCCCCATCTGCGTTTGGTTGAGGGAGCTCCGGCGTTGTAGTCATCTGCCGCTGTCCGGCGGCACGGTTTTGCACGAACCGTCTAAGCCGCGCCGATCGGTGTCATGCACGCGATCGGCGCGGCTTTTTTGTTGATGTTCTTTTGTCTGAAGGCTGTTTCGTCGCGATGGTGTCGCCATTGTAGCGGCGCGTGATCAGTCCGCGCTCGCCGGCGCACCCTTGTTAGCTTCGTCAGCGGTGCGGGTCTCCGGCATCAGAAGCCACGCGGCCGTCAGGCCAATGGCCGCAATGATGGCGAGCGCCGTGAAGGCTGCCGGACTGCCGTAATGATCGGCCATGTAGCCGGCCAATGTCGCACTGAGCGACGCGCCGATGCCGACAAATGTGCCGACGATCCCCTGGCCGAGATTGAAGTGTCCGGTGCCGCGCGTGAGATCGGCGACCACCAGCGGTACCAGCACGGCGAAGACTGCAGCCGTGATGCCGTCGAGAACCTGGATGACGACCAGCGCCTCCGGATTGGTCACGAAGGCGAACAGAACGGCTCGGATCGGCAGTGCGGCGAAGCCGACGATGAACAGCGGCCGGCGGCCCCAAATCTGCGCCCGTTGGCCGACCCACGGCGACAGCGCCGCGACCACGAGCTGAGGCACGACGATACAAGCACCGATCAGGATCGTCGCCCAGCGCGCTGAGCGCATGGTGACGACGCTGCCCATCAGCGGCAGCATGGACGCGTTGGCCATGTGAAACAGCAGCAGGCAGCCGGCAAAGATCAAAAGTGACCGGTTGTGCATCAGCTCGCCAGGCTTAACCGGCGGTTTGCGCGGTGGCTTGGTCGCGCCGTGCGCACGTTCCGGGTCGATCTCGCGTGCCGAGATGCTGCGCAGCGCGACGATGGCCGGCAGCAGCAAGCAGACGGTGACGATGAAAACGCCGCGCGGTGAAAAGTAGCCGACGGCAGCCATGACGGCGGCCGCGAGTCCGTTGCCGATCGAGGCGAAGCGGGCATTGCGCCCGAGCCGCTCGCTGATCGCAGCGTGCCCGACGAGCCCGAGACTGATCGCCGCAATCGCTGGGCCGAGCACGCAGCTCGCGAGCGAATGGACGATCGCCGCCGACAGCACCATCGGGAAAATCGGCAGCGCGGCGTAGCCAAGCGCGCTGAGACAAATCGCGCCGACCGCAAGCCCGGCGACCAGGCGTTCGGAGCGCGCCGCGTCGACCAATGCTCCGCCCGGCATTTGCGCAATGAGCGCCACGAAGCCGGCGGCCGACAAAACAAGTCCGATATCGATCTGCGTCCACTTCTGCGTGGTGAGAAAGACCGAAACAAACGGGCCGAAGCCGGTTTGCACGTCGGCGACAAAAAAGACGAACCAATCGAGACCAAGACGGCTGCGCTGCGAAGGCCCGACAGGCGCTTCCGGCGCGTCGGGTGGCGGCACCGAAGGCGGAGGCGGCGGCGGAGATGCGCGGCCGCTGTCGTCATGTTGATCGTGATTGTCGCCCAAGCGGCGTAACGGTTCCGCGGCCAGAATAGATCTCCAGCAGGTTGCTATTCGGGCAGGGACTCGAGTTTGCCGAGCGCGCCGAGAATGACGACCGGGTTGCCGTCCCGGTATTCGGGCGCCGATTTGACCTGATCGCGGGTCAGATCGAGGGCCACCCGTTCGCCGGGCTTGCCGGGCTGCGGAAAGTGCAATGCGCTCCAGTCGACGGCGATCTTGCGGCTGCCGACGCCGAGAAAGCCGCCGAAATCGATGATGGCAGCGCGCACCTGGCCGGCACGGTCGACCAGCACGTCGACGATCCGGCCCATGTCCTCATCGGCGGCGCTGCGGACATCGCGGCCGAGAACGCCCTCGACTTCGTGTTTGTTCAAGACCGTAATTTCCGGCGTGACCTGGGGCGGCGCCGGATTCGCAGCGGGCGGGGCGGGTGTTTCGGCGGCGGGCGGCTGGGCTTTCTTATCGGTATCATTTTCAGCAAATGCCAGGTTCGCCGCGGTGGCCAACGTAACAGCGAGCAAACCCGCAGCGGCGAACATCAACGCCGGTCGAAATCTTCCATCCATAGGCCCGCCCTCCAGCGGTGCTTCACCGCACTAAGTGGGGTCGCCCCGTCTTGTTCCATGCCGCCGATGGGGCGACCGTAGCGGCTAGCACGAATGAACGATCGACACCCGGATGCCGCCGCTGATGCGCGGCGTGTCGAGGGAAATATTCTCGCCGTGGCGGCGGACGTGCAGGTCGACATACGACAAACCGAGTTGCAGATCGCGCAGCGTCACTTCGTCGAGGAATTTCGGAAGTCTCGGATTGTTCAGGCGAATCTCATCTGCGAAGGGATCGAATTCGAGCCCCAGGCAGGCTTGCAGCAGCGCGAATGGCGTCGCCGCCGCCCAGGCTTGCGGATTGCACGCGACCGGATAGAGCGTCGGGCCCTGACCGTGCTGGCGCTGAAAACCGCAGAACAGCTCCGGCAGCCGGCGGTGGTCCATGTAGGTGCCGGCGCGAAACAGGCCTTCGAACACCGCCTCGACCGGCTGCTTCAGCCCGTAGCGCGCAAAGCCGAGCGCGATCAGCGCGTTGTCGTGGGGCCAGATCGAGCCGTCATGGTAGGACATCGGGTTGTAGCGCGGCTCGCCGCGCGCCACGGTGCGGATGCCCCAACCGGAGAAGAAGTCCGGCCGCAACAAGCCCTTGGCGACCAGCGCGGCGCGCTGCGGGCTGGCAATTCCACTTAGCAGCACCTGGCCCGCATTCGAGGTGCGAACCCGGCAGGGTTTCTTGGCGCCGTCGAGCGCGATCGCATAGGTTTCGATATCCGGGCACCAGAAGGCTGCTTCGAACTGCTGGGCCAGCTTGGTGGCCTGGGCATCCAGCTTGTTGGCCTCGGCCTTGTGCCCCAGGTGACGCGCGCACACAGCGGCCAGTCGCTTGGCGGCGTAGACGTAACCCTGGACCTCGGCGAGCGCGATGGCGCCTTCGGCCAAACGTCCGTCGGCGTGGAAGACCGCGTCGTTTGAATCCTTCCAGCCCTGGTTGGCGAGTCCCTGCTCGGTGGCGCGCAAATATTCGACAAAGCCGTCGCCGTCCGGATCGCCGGGGCCGTCGATCCATTTGAGGGCCGCGGTGATGGCGGGCCACAATTCTTTGATGGTCTCGATGTCGCCGGTGCGCTCCAGGTAAAGACCGGCGAGCAGCACGAACAGCGGCGTCGAATCGACGCTGCCGTAATACAGGCCGAACGGCACTTCGCGCAGCGCCGCCATTTCGCCGCCGCGCATCTCGTGCAGAATTTTTCCAGGCTCGGCGTCGTCGAGCGCCTCCGTGGTGTGCGCTTGAAAATGCGCGAGCCGCCGCAGCACGCCGCGCGCCACATCGGGACTCCACCACAGCATCTGCAGTGCCGTGATCAAGCCGTCACGCCCGAAGGTGGTCGAAAACCACGGGATGCCTGCATACGGATAGCGTCCTTGCGGCGTATCGGTCATCAGGATTTCCAGATCGGCGGCCGAGCGGCAGAGCATCTCGTTGAAAAGATCGTTCGATGTCTCGACGCTGGAATGGCCGCGCGCCGTTTCGCGGGCTTCACGCCGGGCTTTGACCAGCGCGCCCAGGAACGGCACCGGATGGTTTTCCGGCGTGTTGCATCCGGCGGCAAGAAAGATCGGGTGTGATGCGCCGGCCTCGAGTCGTAGCTCGTAGAGCGCGCCGTTGGTCGCCAGTTTGTTGGGCGCGGGATCGAATGTCAGGGTCGTGCGCCGCAACGTGTCGTCAAGCCCGTGGTAGTTCAACAACACCTGATCGTCGCCGCGCAATTGCATCGTGGTGGTGCCGCGGCGCTCGCGGCGGGTGCCGCGCACCTCGAACAGGTCGGCAAAGTCATTGGCGAACAGGATCGCGAACTGCACGTCGATCGGCCGATCGCTGTAATTGCGCAGGCCGAAGCGCTGATACACGGTGTCGCGCCAGAGGAAGACCGTGCGCAGGATGTGCACCGTGTCCTTCTCGAGCAGGACGCGGTGATCGGCGAAGATGTCCGGATTGGTGAGATCGACGACCAGCGCCGCGTTATCGTCGCGCAGGTTCGAGCCGAGCAGCAGCGGCTGTGATCCGTTGATCAGAAGCTGAAGCTGCGAGAGAAATCTCGTGTCGTGGGAGAACAGGCCATCGGTCCCGCCGGTCGCTGCGCCCATGTCGCCATGGGTATCGAGCACGATGAACGTGTCGTTGTTCTTGAGCACGCAGCGCGGCCGCGACCCCGATTGCGTGACCGAGATGTAGAAAGCATCTTCGGGTGGAGCAACAAGTGGGAGCGTTTGTGCTGCGGATTTTGGCGACATTGCTATCCTGAGATTCTGTCTGAGCGTCGGGTGTCTGTGCTCTTCAACCGCGACAACTCATGTGCTTAGTGCGAGATCGTGACCAGACTATGCATTGAATTCGATGCATGTCATTCGATGCATGTCGGCGCCGATCCATGCGCATGCCGGATCATCACTTGCGAAGCTAATGTCGGGCATGATCGCGCAAAGAATGATCACGCCGGATCATGACGCACGCTCAACCGTCATGTTTTCGTTGGGGCCATGATCACCGTGGCGATAGCGCGAACAATAGTGTGCGGTGCAATATTCCGGCAACGAGGCAAATACTGTACAAACGAAGGGTTCCGAACGACTCCAGCAATTTTATGCAAACTGCATCAAGCACACGCCGGCCGGGCCGGGCGGCTCATTTGCACGTCGTGCATCCGCAGCGGATGCACAGCGCTGATTCACATGGCGGATTATGGAATAATGAACTACGAACAGGCCCTCGGGGACGATGCGCTACGCGGAGAATCGCATGGCCGGCGCGGCAGTTAGGGACATGGACGGGAGCGCGGACGCGGGCGAGGCCGATCGGCCGCTGACCGATGGCTTCCACCTCGTCATCGATGCACTCAAGCTGAACGGCATCGACACGATTTACGGCGTGCCCGGCATCCCGATCACCGATCTCGGCCGCATGGCGCAAGCCGCGGGTATTCGGGTCATTTCGTTCCGCCACGAGCAGAATGCCGGCAACGCCGCCGCCATCACGGGCTTCCTGACCAAGAAACCAGGCATCTGTCTCACGGTCTCCGCGCCTGGATTTCTCAATGGTCTGACTGCGCTCGCCAACGCCACGACCAATTGCTTCCCGATGATTTTGATCAGCGGCTCCTCGGAGCGCGAGGTCGTCGACCTGCAGCAGGGCGACTATGAGGAGATGGATCAGCTCGCCATCGCCAAGCCGCTGTGCAAGGCGGCGTTTCGCGTGCTGCATGCCGCCGACATCGGTATCGGCGTAGCGCGGGCGATCCGCGCCGCCGTCTCCGGCCGCCCCGGTGGCGTCTATCTCGATCTGCCCGGCAAGCTGTTCGCGCAGGTCGATGGATGCGGAGGCCGGAGCGAAATCGCTGGTCAAGGTGATCGATCCGGCGCCGGCGCAAATTCCCGCACCGGCCGCGGTGGCGCGCGCGCTCGACGTGCTCAAGAGCGCGCAACGGCCGCTGATCATTCTCGGCAAGGGCGCGGCTTACGCGCAAGCCGATGACGACATTCGCGCTTTGGTCGAAAAAAGCGGCATTCCGTTCCTGCCGATGAGCATGGCCAAGGGACTTCTGCCTGACACCCATCCGCAGTGCGCCGGCGCCGCACGCTCGACGGTGTTGAAAGAGTCCGACGTCGTGATGCTGATCGGCGCCCGGCTCAACTGGCTGCTGTCGCACGGCAAGGGCAAAGCCTGGGGCGAGCCGGGATCGAAGCGGTTCATCCAGATCGATATCGAGCCGAAAGAGATGGACAGCAATGTCGAGATCGCCGCGCCGGTGGTGGGCGATATCGGCTCCTGCGTCGCGGCGCTGCTCCATGGCATGGGCAACAAGTGGTCGGCGCCGCCGACGGCCTGGGTCGATGCCGTCCGGACCAAGAAAGATGAGAACATCGCCAAGATGGCGCCGCGGCTCATGAGCAATGCGGCGCCGATGGATTTTTATGGCGCGCTCGGCGCGCTGCGCAGCATCATCAAGGAGCGGCCCGACGCAATCCTGGTCAACGAAGGCGCCAACACGCTCGATCTGGCGCGCGGCGTCATCGATATGCATCAGCCGCGCAAGCGTCTCGATGTCGGCACCTGGGGCGTGATGGGCATCGGCATGGGCTTTGCCATCGCGGCGGCGATCCAGACCGGCAAACCGGTGCTGGCGCTTGAGGGCGACAGTGCCTTCGGCTTCTCCGGCATGGAAGTCGAGACCATCTGCCGCTACAATCTTCCGGTCTGCGTCGTCATTTTCAACAACAACGGCATCTATCGCGGCACCGACGTCAATCCGTCGGGCGCGCGACGCCGCAACCACCGTCTTCGTCAAGGATTCGCGCTACGAAAAGATGATGGAGGCCTTTGGCGGCGTCGGTGTGCATGTCACGACGCCCGATGAGCTCAAACGCGCCGTCAGCGCGGCGATGGATTCCGGCAGGCCCACGCTGATCAACGCTGCGATCGATCCGGCGGCCGGCAGCGAGAGCGGCCGCATCGGCAACCTCAATCCGCAAAGCAAGATCCGCAAGAAATAAAGGACCATCGCGATGGCGACGCGCAAGAAAGCAAAGTCCAACGTGCGCAGCAACAAATCCAAGGCGCCGGCGAAGAACAGCAAGGCGCTGAAATCCGCCGCCAAGATAGCCTCAAAGACAGCGGCGAAGACATCGGTCAAGACCGCCAAAACGGCAGCAAAAAAGCCGGTAAAGAGCGCACGGAAAACCATCGCCAAAAAGCCTGCAATCAAATCCGCGAACCGCAATGGCGCGCCGCAGCCGTCGTCGAGGCCGTGGGGGCAAGCCGGCAGGGCGCTTGACGGCGTCCGTATCCTCGACTTCACGCATGTGCAATCGGGTCCGACTTGCACGCAGTTGCTCGCCTTCATGGGCGCCGACGTCATCAAGGTCGAGCGGCCAGGCGTCGGCGACATCACCCGCGGCCAGCTCCGCGACGTGAAGGGCGCCGACAGTCTTTATTTCACCATGCTCAACGGCTCAAAGCGCTCGATCACGATCGACAGCAAGCATCCGCAAGGCAAGGAGATCCTCGACCGGCTGGTGCGCGAATGCGACGTGCTGGTGGAGAATTTCGCGCCCGGCGCGCTCGATCGCATGGGTCTGACCTTCGAACACATTCATGCGCTCAATCCGCGCATGATCGTCGCCTCGGTCAAGGGGTTTGGCCCGGGGCCGTATGAGGACTGCAAGGTCTACGAGAATGTCGCGCAATGCGCCGGCGGCTCGGCATCAACCACCGGCTTTCGCGAGGGGCCGCCGCTGGTCACCGGCGCGCAGATCGGCGATTCCGGCACCGGCTTGCATCTGGCGCTCGGCATCGTGTCGGCGCTGTATCAGCGCACCCGCACGGGCCGCGGACAGAAGGTGCTGTGCGCCATGCAGGACGGCGTGCTCAATCTCACCCGCGTCAAATTGCGCGATCAACAACGGCTCACGCACGGACCGCTCACCGAGTACAGCCAATATGGCGAAGGCGTCGCCTTCGGCGAAACGGTGCCGCGCGCCGGTAACGATTCCGGCGGCGGCCAGCCGGGTTGGATTCTCAAATGCAAAGGCTATGAGAGCGATCCCAACGCCTACATTTATTTCATCACCCAGGCGCCGGTGTGGGGGCCGATCTGCGATGTGATCGGAAAATCGGAATGGAAGTCCGATCCGGATTACGCCACGCCGGTGGCGCGGCTGCCGCGCCTCAAGCATATCTTCGACACCATCGAACAATGGACCATGACCAAAACCAAGTTCGAGGCCATGGATATTCTCAACAAGCTCGATATTCCGTGTGGGCCGATCCTGTCGATGCAGGAGCTCGCTCACGAGCAATCGTTGCGTGCGACCGGCACGGTCGTGGAAGTCGAGCATCCCGTGCGTGGGCAATATCTCACGGTGGGCAACCCGATCAAACTCTCAGATTCGATCGCCGACGTCCGCCGCTCGCCGCTGCTTGGCGAACACACCGACGAAGTGCTACGCGATGTGCTGCAATACTCCGAGCGTGGAGATCGAGGCGATCAAGAGCTCCGGTGCGGTGAGCGTTGCGGAGAAGAAAGAAGCGGCGGCAGCGTAGCTTACTGTACCGCTCGTGCCCGCGAAGGCGGGGGTCCAGCTTTGGATGCCGAGTTCGGTTACTGGATGCCCGCCTGCGCGGGCATGAGCGGGTGGAGGGAAATCATCTATGCGTATTGTGGTTCACGGGCAGCAGGCGTTCGGCAAGGCGGTGTTGGAAGCGCTGCTCAAGCGCGGCGACAACGTCGTCGGCGTTTATGTCGCGCCGGAAAAGCCGGGCGCCAAGGCCGACCCGCTCAAGGAGGCCGCGCTCGCGGCCAATCTGCCGGTTTATCAGCCCGAGTCGTATCGCAAGCCGGACGTGTGGGACGAATTCCGCGCGCTCAAGCCTGACCTGCAGGTGATGGCGTTCGTGACGTTGTTTGTTCCGGAGGAATTCCTCAACATCCCGACCCACGGCTCGATTCAATATCATCCGTCGCTGCTGCCGGCCTATCGGGGCGCGAGCGCGATCAACTGGCCGATCATCAAGGGCGAAACCGAAACCGGCCTGTCGATCTTCTGGCCCGACAACGGCCTCGATACCGGCGATGTTCTGATTCAGAAAAAGACGCCGATCTCGGCAACCGATACGCTGGGCACGGTCTATTTCGACCGGCTGTTTCCGATGGGTGTCGAGGCGATGCTGGAGTCCATCGATCTGGTCAAGGCCGGCAAGGCGGCGCGCATCAAACAAGACGAGGCCAAGGCCACCTACGAAGGCAAATGCGGTCCCGACAATGCGCATATCGATTGGGGCCGGCCCTGGCAGGAGATCGATCGTTTGATCCGCGGCTGCAATCCGGCGCCCGGCGCGTGGTCGAATCTCGGCGGCGCCACCGTGAAAATCTTTGACGCAAAGCCGCTGCCGGCCAAAGACCCGAAAGGTATCGGCGGCAAGGTGGGCGAGATCGTCGCGGTCGACGATCAAGGCATCACGGTTGTTTGCGCCGACGGCCGTTTCCACGTCACGCGCGTTCAGCCGGCCGACGGTAAGAAGATCGAGGCCGGCGCTTGGGCGAAATCCGCCAACGTCGCCGTCAAAGCCAGGTTTGTTTGAACACAGCGTCCGTACCGTGTTTTCCTTTCCCGCACGCTTGAGTGGATCCCATGCCCGCTTCGCAGCATCAACATCCAAAGTCCGACATTGAAATCGCGCAGGCCGCCAAACCGCGGCGCATCCTCGATGTGGCCAAGGAGAAGCTTGGCATCGCGTCCGGAAAATCTCGAGCCGTATGGCCACTACAAGGCCAAGGTTTCGATGGATTACGTCAAGTCGCTGAAGGGCAAAAAGAACGGCAAGCTGATCCTGGTCACGGCGATCAGTCCGACGCCGGCCGGCGAGGGCAAGACCACGACCACGGTCGGGCTCACCGACGCGCTCAATCACATCGGCAAGAAGGCGATGATGTGTTTGCGCGAGCCGTCGCTCGGGCCGTGCTTCGGGGTCAAAGGCGGCGCCGCCGGCGGCGGCTATGCGCAGGTGATTCCGATGGAGGACATCAATCTCCATTTCACCGGCGACTTTCACGCCATCACCACGGCGCACAATCTGCTCTCGGCGCTGATCGACAATCACATCTATTGGGGCAATGCGCTCGGCATCGACAGCCGCCGTGTCGCCTGGCGGCGCGTCGTCGACATGAACGACCGGGCGCTGCGCGAGATCGTCTGTTCGCTCGGCGGCGTCGCCAACGGCTATCCGCGCGAGGCCGGCTTCGATATCACGGTCGCCTCCGAGGTGATGGCGATCTTCTGCCTCGCCAACGATCTCGAGGATCTGAAAACCCGCCTCGGCAACATCATCGTCGGCTATACGCGCGAGCGTAAGCCGGTGCGCGCCAAGGAGCTCAATGCCCACGGCGCCATGGCGGCTTTGTTGAAAGACGCCATCGCGCCGAACTTGGTGCAGACGCTCGAAGGCACCCCGGCTTTCATTCATGGCGGTCCGTTTGCCAACATCGCGCATGGCTGTAACTCGGTGTCGGCGACCAGCGCGGCGCTGAAACTCGCCGACTATGTGGTGACCGAGGCCGGCTTCGGCGCCGATCTGGGCGCGGAAAAATTCCTCGACATCAAATGCCGCAAGGCCGGGCTGCGGCCGGATTGCGTGGTCATCGTCGCCACGATCCGCGCGCTGAAGATGCACGGCGGCGTGAAGAAAGAGGATCTGAAAAAGGAAGACCTCAAGGCGCTGGCTGCCGGCATGGCCAACCTGCAGCGCCATGTTGAGAACATCAAAAAATTCAATTTGCCCGCGGTGGTGTCGATCAACCGCTTCTCGGCCGATACCGACGCCGAGATCGATCTGGTGAAAGAGAAGTGCAAATCGCTCGGAGTCGAAGCCCTGATGGCCGATCACTGGGCGATGGGCGGCGAAGGCGCCGCCGATGTCGCCAAAGCGGTGGTGCGGATTATCGATGACGGCAAAGCAGACCTGAAGCTCCTTTATGCCGACGACATGCCGCTGTTCGAGAAAGTGCGCACCATCGCCAAGGAAATCTATCGGGCCGACGACGCCACCGCCGACAAGGCGGTGAAGGATCAGCTCAAGACCTGGGAGGAGATGGGCTTTGGCCAGTTGCCGGTGTGCATCGCCAAGACGCAATATTCGTTCTCGACCAATCCGGACGCCAAGGGCGCGCCGACCGGCTTTTCCATTCCGGTGCGCGAAGTCCGGCTTTCGGCCGGCGCCGAATTCGTGGTCGCGATCTGCGGAGAGATCATGACCATGCCGGGGCTGCCGAAAATCCCATCGGCCGACAGCATCGATGTCGGCGCCGACGGCCGAATCACGGGACTGTTCTGAAATCTTGCTCCATCGGCCTCCGACGGAGCTCATCAAGCGGCGAGGTATAAGATGTTGAAGTTCTATTTCAGTGGCGCGCCCAATCCCACCAAGGTGGCATTGTTTCTCGAAGAGTCCGGCCTTCCCTATGAGGGCGTGCCGGTCGATACCCGCAAGGGCCAGCAGCATTCGGCCGGAATATCTGGCGGTCAATCCGAACGCGAAAGTGCCGTCGATCGTCGACGGCGATGTCACCGTGTTCGATTCGAACGCGATCCTGCTCTATCTCGGCGAAAAGACCGGCAAGTTCATGCCGCCGGCCGGTGACAAGATGCGCGGCGAGCTGTTGTCGTGGCTGATGTTCATCGCTTCCGGCGTCGGTCCTTATTCCGGCCAGTCGGTGCACTTCCGCATGTATGCGCCGGAGAAGAACGAATACGCCATCAATCGCTACGCGTTCGAGGCGCAACGTCATTTCGGCATCATCGACGCGCGGCTCGCCAAGCAGAAATACATGCTCGGCGACACCTATACGATCGTCGACATGGCGCTGTGGGGCTGGGCGCGGGCGATGCCGCTCGTGCTCGGTGAAACCGCCTGGGCGAAATTCCCCAACCTGAAGCGGCTGGTCGACGAGATCAGTGCGCGCCCGGCCGCCCAAAAGGCCGCAACGCTTAAGGACAGTCACACCTTCAAGACCGACATGGACGACGAGGCCCGCAAGGCCATGTTCCGTCACATGCACGAAAAGGTCGCGTAAGCGCGACGCTCCGCTTCAATCTTTTGTTGAAGCATGATCTTTTCGGAAAACCGGATTCCACCCGTCGGATCTAAGCCCGAGGGCATGCTTTTCCGGATCATGCTTTAAGCGCGCAGCCGCGCCGCGATGGCCGTGCCAATCGCGGCGATGGCGCGGTTGCGTGCTTCAGCGGTCACCGTCGTGCCGGTGAGGTAGACCGCGATCAGCACCGGCGCCGAATTGGGCGGCCAGGCGACGGCGACATCGTTGCTGGTGCCGCGTTCACCCGATCCGGTTTTATCGCCGACCCGCCAAGCCGGCGGCAAGCCGGCCCGCAAACGGGCGTCGCCGGTCTTGTTGCCGACCAGCCAGGCGATCAACTGCTCGCGTGATTTTTGCGACAGCGCGTCGCCGAGCACCAGCGCCTGCATCGTCTTGATCATCGCGGCCGGCGTCGTGGTGTCGCGCGGATCATCGGGGAGAGCTTCGTTCAAATCAGGCTCGATGCGGTCGAGGCGGGTCTGCGTATCGCCAAGCGATCGTGCGAAATCGGTCACCCCTTGCGGGCCGCCGAGACTGGCGAGAATCAGATTGCCGGCGGTGTTGTCGCTCACCGTGATGGCCGCCGCGCAAAGCTCGGCGATCGTCATGCCGTCGCCGCCGACGTGTTCTTTGGTGACCGGCGAGTAGGTGACGAGATCGCTGGCCGCGAACTTCACGCGGCGGTCGAGTTGTTCCTTGCCGTCGTCAACGCGCTTGAGCATCGCCGCCGCGGCCAGAAGCTTGAACGTGCTGCACAGCGGGAAGCGATCCTCGGCATGATAGCCGATGAAGCCGCCGACGCCGGCGCGCGTGTCCAGAACGGCAACGCCGAGCCGGCCGTCGCTGGCCATTTCGAGCGCCGCAAAATCGTCGCGTAGCGCGGTCGAACGTGTCGGGCGCCGCGAAGGCTTTTCGATGCGCGGAGGACAGCGCGCACGCTATCGCGCCCGCGCCGATCGCAAGTGCCGTGCGGCGTGTCGTGTTCATCGTCATACGATCCCGCGTCAAAAGAAGCCCATGCGTTCGCTGGCGATGGTACCGGTGAGCAACAACGCGCCGAATCCGATCACCACCACGGCGGCGCCAACCTCGACGCCGCGCAGCGCCACCATGCCGTAGCCGGCGCGGGTCGCGGCGAAGCGCTTCGCAACGGCTCTGGCGCCGACCGCAAGCGTGGCAATCACCGCGACCGTGATGGCGGTGCCGATTCCCATCACGAAGGTCGAGGCGACGCCGGCCCAGAACAATCCCTGCGCCAGCGCGAAGACCAGAACGATAATTGCTCCGGAGCAGGGCCGCAGCCCGACCGCGACAATCGCAGTCAGCCCGCGCCGCCAGCCGCCTGGCCCGGCAAGTTCGTCCGGCTCCGGCCCGTGCGCATGGCCCCACGGCAGCACGTTCTCTTCGTGGTCATGATCGTGACCGTGCGAGTGACCGTGGCAGTGCGCATGATCGTGATCGTCGTGACCATGCGGCGTCGCGTGGTCGTGGACGTGCTCGTGAGCGGCGTGGGCGTGATCGGGATGACTGCACGCGGCGTGCTCTTGGTGCGCGTGATCATGATCGCAGACGCCATGGTCATCGAGTGTGAATTCGTCGCCGCGCTCGATCGTGTAGGCGAGCGGCGGCGCCGGTTCGGCCTGCGCCGCGTGCAGTGCGCGGAGAAATGCGCGGCCCTTCACCCAGAGCAGGCGGAAGCCCACGAGAACGATCAGCCCGTAGCTGATGGTCTCGATGATATGCACAGTGTCGCCCATCATCTTGGCGGTGGCGCCGAGCAGCACCGCGGCGACGCCGACGATCACTACGGCCGTCAGGGCTTGCAACAGCGCCGAGGCGAACGACAGCGTGACGCCGCGGCGCCAGGTCTCCTCGTTGGCGACCAGATAAGACGAGATCACCGCCTTGCCGTGACCCGGTCCGGCGGCATGAAAAACGCCGTAGATGAAGGAGATGCCCATCAGCCCCCAGAGCGCGGTGCCGTCGGTCTTGGCGGCGCGAATGAGACCGGATAACTGGCGATAAAACAAAGACTGCTTGGTTCAAAATCCAGCCGGCCCATCCGCTCGGTGCCGGTTGCCGCATGGCGGCGAGCGGGCTCGTTTGCGCCAACGCTTCATGGCCAATCGCGGCGGCGACCAGCATCGCCAGGACAACAACGCTCAGGATCGCGGCCGCCCTGACCGCGCGCGTCACGGGCAGGTCACCGAAATCCGGTTGGCAAAGCTTGCGCCCATGCCGGCGTTGGCTTCCCACGCCTGCGATTTGTCGAGGCGCGCGGCGGCGGAGAAAAAGTCGTCGTGCGGCTTCACCACCGACGCGGCGCATTTTTCCGGCGCATGCACCAGCCGCACCTGATCCTTGTCGGCGAACGCGAAGTCGATGAAGAATTCCGGATCGTAAACTTCGACATCAAGCGACTTGGCTTTCAGCGGCGTCTTGAACGGCAGCGTGAAGTGCAACGTCAGCATGGTCTCTTTGGGATCGTAGTCCAAATAATAATCGATCGGATCCAAAAGAACGCCTTTGCGCTGCTTGCCGTCCACCTTGATGTAGGTGAAGTAGCCGTACTCCTGCAGCAACTCGACGTTGACCTTGGCGAGCGATGCCAACTCCTCGCGGGTGAATTGGCCTTGGGTTTTCTGCGCGAGCCCCTGGGTGGCGAAGGCCGAGAACATGTCGTCGAAGGTCCAGGCATGGCGCACGCCGGTGATCGAGCCGTCCGGCGCGTAGAGAATCTCCGATGTCATCGTCACCCACACGTGCGGATGCGCGCGTGCATGCGGCGCCGCCGCGATCAGGCCCAAGAGCCCGACGATAAGAAACAGAATTTTGCGAAACATTCCCGCGCCCGACATTCCATTCCGCCCCGCGTTTGGATCCCACCGGAAATAGGCGGAAACGAGGCTCGCGGATATCACAATCCCGCGGCACCGCCATCGGCGCGTGGGTCGTGTGCGCCTTCGCAGGTTCCGTCCGGATGCAGCACCACCGCGCCGGCATGTCCCATCGTGTCGGAATAAGGCTCGGACAGGACTTCAATATCGTGACCGGCGCTCGCGAGCCGGTCGACCAGATTGCCGTCGAAACGCAATTCCAGTCGCAGCCGCGTGTTCTCGTCGCCCCAGGTGCGGCCATAGAGCCAGCGCGGGCGATCGATCGCGGCATCGAGCGGCACGCCGAATGTCACATGGCGGGTGAACACCGCGGCCTGGTTCTGCGGCTGGCCGTCGCCTCCCATGCTGCCATAGGCCATGATGCGCCCGTCCTTGAGCACGGCCATCGCCGGATTCAGCGTGTGGATCGGCAGCCGGCCGGGCGCCACAAGGTTGAGCGCGCCGCGCTGCAGGGAAAAACTCGCGCCGCGATTCTGCATCAGCACGCCGGTGCGCGGCAGGACGCAGCCGGAGCCGAACTCCCAATAAATCGATTGGATGTAGGAGACGACGAGGCCGCTGGTGTCGGCGGCGCCCATCCAGATCGTGTCGCCGGCGCCCGCCGCGAACGGCGAGCGCGCCGCTTTGCGGCGGTCGATCTTCATGGCTTCGCCGGCGATGAAGCGCGGCTCCAGGCAGCGATCGAGCGGATGAGCGAGGCGGCTCGGATCGGTGAGCACGCGGTCGCGCGTGCGCAGCGCGCGCTTGGTCGCCTCGACCAATGTGTGGACGTACTCGAAGCTTTCCGGCTCGGTCACCCGCAGGCGATCGAACAGGGCGAGGATCATCAGCGAGGCCACGCCCTGGGTCGGCGCATCGGTGTTGTAGATGGTCCCGACGGGCAGTTCGAGCCGCAGCGGCTCGCCGAACGTGGCGTCATAGTTCTCAAGATCTTCGCGCGTGACCGGACTGCCGATGTGATCGAGATCGGCCGCAATCTCGCGGCCGACATCGCCGCGATAAAAATCATCGAGGCCGTCGAGCGCGAGATGGCGCAGCGTGGCGGCGAGCGCTTCCTGGCTGAGCGTGCTGCCGGCAGCCGGCGGCTCGCCGTCGCGCAAAAATGTCTCGGCGAAACCCGGCGCGACCGAAAGCTCGAAAAGCTTTTCCGCGGTCAGCCGCGCCTGGCTGCGCGACACCACATAGCCGTTGCGGGCCTGCACGATGGCGGGCAGCAGCAGCACATCGGGCGGCAGTTTGCCGCCCTGGGTGCTTGGCCGCCTCGAGCGCACGGATCCAGCCGCCGACCGCGCCCGGCACGGTGAGCGCCGCAAACGGCCCGCGCGGCGGGATCGTCTCGAAGCCGCGATAAAAATCCGGGTTGGCGAATTCGCCGGCAGGCCCGGCCGCCATGATGGTGTGCACGCGCCCGTTGGGAAAACGGATCAGCCAAAAGCCGTCGCCGCCGACATGCGTCATGTGCGGATAGACGACGGCGATCATCGCCGCCATCGCCACCATCGCTTCGAGCGCATTGCCGCCCTCGGCCAGGATCGACCTGCCGGCTTCGACAGCTTCATGATGCGGTGCGCAGACGACGCCGCGGCGATGACCGGCAGTGTGGAGATCCATGTCGCTTAGTTCAGTTTGGTACGCTGAGCCTCGGCGAGGCCACGTTTGCGCAACAGCGCTTCGGCACTTGGTAACCGGCCGCGGAAGGCTTTGTAGGCGTCGGCAGGATCCTGCGCGCCGCCGGCGGCATAAATCGTGTCGCGCAGCCGCTTCGCGGTGGCCGGATCGAAAATGTCGCCGGTCTCCGCGAAAGCCTCGAAAGCATCGGCGTCGAGCACTTCCGACCACATGTAGCTGTAATACGCCGACGCATAGCCGCCGCCGGAGAACACATGCGCGAAATGCGGCGGCCGATGCCGCATCGCGATCTCTGCCGGCATGCCGATGCGATTGAGCGGCGTCGGTTTCGAATGCGGTCGCGTCGATCGTCTGCGGCTCCGGCAGCGAATGGAAGTCGAGATCGACGATGGCAGAAGCGACATACTCGACGGTCGCAAAACCCTGGCCGAAATTCCGCGCCGCGATCAGCCGCTGCAGCAGATCCTCGGGGATCGGCTCGCCGGTTTGGTAGTGTTTGGCGAAGCGCCGCAGCACATCCGGCTGCTCGAGCCAATGCTCGTAAAGCTGCGACGGCAGCTCGACGAAATCGGTGGCGACATTGGTGCCGGAAATGCTCGGATAGGTCACCGACGAGAGCAGGCCGTGAAGCGCGTGGCCGAATTCGTGAAACAGCGTGCGGGCATCGTCGAAGCTCAACAGCGTCGGTTCGCCGTCCGGCGCCTTGGCGAAGTTGCACACATTGATGATCAGCGGACGGATGTCGCCGGCGAGTCTGTTCCTGATCGCGCAGCGACGTCATCCAGGCGCCGCTGCGCTTGGAGGGGCGGGCGAAATAGTCGCCGAAGAACAATCCGACCTCGCCGCCATCACCGCCGCGCACCTCCCAGACCCGCACGTCCGGGATGCCAGGTCGGAATGTCGGTGCGTTCTGAGAAGCGCAGACCAAACAGACGCTCCGCCGTGTAGAAGGCGGCCTCGATCATGCGATCGAGATTGAGATACGGCTTGATCTCCGCCTCATCGATATCGCAGCGCTCCTGCCGCAGCTTTTCGGCGTAGTAACGCCAGTCCCACGGCGCGAGCTTGAAGTTGCCGCCCTCTTTCTGCACCAGCGCCTGCAACGCATCGCGATCGGCTTCGGCGCGTGCGCGTGCGCGCGTCCACACGGTATCGAGCAGGCCGCGTACCGCACCTTGGCGTTTTCGCCATGGCGTCGTCGAGCCGGTAATGGGCGAAGTCGGTGTAGCCGAGCAGGCGGGCGCGCTCGGCACGCAGCCGCACCATCTCGGCGATGATCGCCTTGTTGTCGGTCTTGCCGCCGTTGTCGCCGCGCGAGACGAAGGCACGATAAACTTTTTCGCGCAGGTCGCGGCGCTCGGCGAAATCCAGAAACGGCTCCGCGCTCGAACGCGACAGCGTCACCACATAGCCGTCGATGCTCGCGTTCGCGCGCGTCGGCCGCCATCGCCTCGCGCATGAAGTCGGGCAGGCCGGCAAGCTCGGCGTCCTCATGCAGCGGCAGCACGTAAGCTTTGCTCGTCCGCCAGCACATTCTGGCTGAAGGTTGTGCCGAGCTCCGCCAGCCGCTCGACGATGGCGGCGAGCCGCTTCTTCGCCTCGCCGTCGAGCGCCGCGCCGGCGCGGCGAAACGAGGTGTGGTAGCGCTCCAGTACCCGCTTTTGCTCGGCCGAGAGGTCAAGCTGCTCGGTCGCACGCATCAAGGTATCGATGCGGCGGAAGAGCGCTGCATTGGTGTGGAACTTGTGCCAATGGCTGGCGACTTGCGGGGCGAGCTCACGCTCGATTTCGAGCAGTGCATCGTTGCTGTCGGCCCCGGCCAGCAGATGGAACACCTGCTCGACCCGGGAGAGCGCCCGCCCGCTCAGTTCGAGTGCGTCAATCGTATTGGCGAACGTGGCCGGTTCCGCATTGCTCGCGACGGCCGCGACCTCCGCGTCATGCTCGGCAAAGCCGCGCGCGTAGGCCGGGGCGAAGTGCTCGGGCTCGATCGCCCCAAAGGGAGGGCTCTCATCCGGGGTGTTCCAGGCGGCAAAAAACGGATTTTGGCTCGTTTTCGGGGTGCTCATGCGGGCTTTTACCAAGAGACGATGCCGCCCTTATATAGGGGTTCCCGCCTTGAATTGAGCCTCCGTTTCGGAGAGAGTGCGGCCGCATTTGGAAAAAAGCACCGATCTCATGTCCGAACCGCAAATCTCGCGCCCTCGCCGCATTCTCTGGGAAAACGTCCTGACGGTGGTCAGCGCCGCGATCCTGATCGGCGCCGAAGTATTCGGCGCCGCGTTCGCGGGAAGCTGGGCGATCGCCAACCTGCTGGCGCTCGGCAATTACGGCGCGCGGTTCCTGGACGCGCTGTTCGTGCTCTGCGGGATCTTCGTGATGGTGCGGTTCATCCGCGCTGCTCAGCGCGTCGAGCCGTTTACGGCGTCGAATTAGAAGCTGCATCGAATTAAGAAGTTGCCATCCCTCTCGGCGTCATGCGCGGGCTTGACCCGCGCATCCCGATCATCAGGGCTCAGTGCCCGCCTAAGCGGGATGGCCGGGACAAGCCCGGCCATGACGGCACGGCGACGGAAGGCGCGTCACCCGACGCGCCTTCCGTATTTATCTCGCACGATTACTTCGGCTGAACGCTGGGATCGCCGCCTGGGCTTCCGGGCGGCGGAATGACGGGCGTCTTGCCGCCTTCCGGCGTCGGCGCCTTCATCCCGGAATCAACCTCCGGCGGACAGATCACGCCGTTGGATTGGCCGAGTTTCTCACCCAAAGTCTGGTTGCTGCGCTCCTGCTCGGAGCACGCTTTCGAATCGGTGGTGGTCTGTGCCGCCACGGGGGACGCGATCGCGAGCGCCAGTGCGACCGAGATCGCGACTTTTGTGTTTCTGCTCATGCAGAATCAACGGCCGCGCCACACGCGGGGTTCCGGTTTGCAGGCGCAAAGCTTCAGGAAGCGTTGACCCATTCGATATGCGCTTTGATGGCTTGGCGCTGATCATCGATCCAGCCGTGCGGCCGGGCCTTCTCGATCATGGCCGAAAAGTTCTGCTGCCATGCTTCGTCCTGCGCGGTGCCGGGCCATTGCCGCAACGTTGCCTGATTGATCCATGCCGTCTCGGCGTCGGGCAGTTCCGCCTTGCCGGCGAGTGCGCTGCGAACAGATTCCAGCTCGTTGCGGTCGCCCGCGACCACAAGCTTGAAGGCGCGAAAATTCTGGCGATCTTCGAACTGGATTTCGCGAGCCGCCGTCAGTTTCAGAAACATGGAGTCCGCCCGTTGCTGGGTTAAGCGAGATCGAGCACGCCGGCTTCGCCATCTTCAGTGCCGAACGACAAGAAGCGACCGTCCGCGCTCCAGGCAAGCGCAGTCACCGGCGCGTTGCCGGGCTTTCTGACCAGAAGTTCGGCGCCGTCGGCGATGCTGGCGAACAGCACCATGCCGTTCGCATAGCCGATCGCGATGATCGGATCTTTCGGGTGGCAGGCGACGACTTCGACGCGCTGCTCGGCCGGCGCCAGGATTTGCGGTTCTTTGCCCATCGGCCCGTCTTTGCTTTGGAACGGCCAGAGGATGACTTGCGGCGCGCCGGAGGTCGCCAGGAAATGGCCGTCGGCGGTCCAGCTCAGCGACGTCACCCGCGATGCGTAGCCGGTCATGCGCATGTGCTTGCCGTCGGCGAGCCGCCAGCCATGCAGCATCGCCTCCTGCATGGTGGTGACCAGAAAGCGGCCGTCGGGATGGACGGTGACGCCCAGATGCGAGCCCTTCCACTCCAGAAATTCCGGCTTCGCTTCCTTGGCGTTGGGAAACCAAAGCGAAGCGCCGTTGTAGTGCGCGATCGCCAGCCGGAAACCTTTTGGCAGGAACGCCAATCCGCCCACGGTGGACGGCGCTTCGAACTCGCGCAGCTCCTTGGCTTTGACGAACGCGGTCTTGCCGGCGGACCACGCGACGGCGCGCTCCGGTCCGAGCGCGACGTGATCGATCCAGCGGCGCTTGGCGTCGGTGGCGATGACCTCGCTTTCGCCCTTGGCGCTGATGCTGACAACCTTGCCGTCATCGCCGCCGGTGACGACCCGCTGCTTGTCGGCGGCCGTCGCCAGAATGCCGCCGCCGTGAACGTCGATGCGCCGCGGTTCACCCCCCGGCTCGACCAACAGGACGGCCTCTTCGCCAAGCACGAACACGGCGGTGTGGCGCAGAAAATGCGCCGCCACGACGGGCGCGCCGGCTGCGACCGGATGGGTGCGGTCGGCGATGGAGGGCATATTCTCGCGCGTATCGGTCATACTCAGCGTTGCCGGCTTGTGCCGGCAATCCACGGTTCGGTGAGATCAGAAGAATGCGCGGAACGGATCTGCGCACAACGAAGCAGTAAGCGTCACGCGACGCAGCTTTCAAATCCTTCGCGGATTTTGTCCTCGGGCAGATTGCGCCCGATGAAGACGATGCGGCTGTCGCGCTTTTCATCCTTCGCCCACGGCCGCTGATGATCGCCGTCGAGAATCATGTGCACGCCCTGAAAGACAAAGCGGTCATCGTCGTTTTTGAATGACAGGATGCCCTTGCTGCGCAGGATGTTCGGGCCCTCGGTCTGCACCAGGTTCTGCACCCAGGGGAAGAACTTGTCGGGATCGAGCGGCTTCTCGATCTTCAGTGCGACCGACTGCATATCCTCGTCGTGATAGTGTTTCATCCCCTTCGGGGCGTGCTCACCATGATGGGCGTGGCCGTGATCGTGCTTGTGACCATGATCGTGATGATGGTCATGTCCGTGGTCGTGATCATGCCCATGCCCGTGCCCATGGTGATGATGGTCGTGATCGTCTTCGGCTTCGAGGAATTGCGGCTCGATGTCGAGAATGCGGTCGAGGTCGAACGCCTTGCGGTCGAGCACTTCGGCGATCGGAATTTGCGAACGCGTGGTCCGGTGCAGCTTGGCGTAGGGATTGATGGCGCGGATGCGGCCTTCGACTTCGCCCAGTTCGTCGGCGGACACGAGATCGGTCTTGTTGAGCAGGATCACATCGGCGAA
Source organism: uncultured Alphaproteobacteria bacterium (assembly GCA_963737755.1). GTDB lineage: Bacteria > Pseudomonadota > Alphaproteobacteria > Rhizobiales > Xanthobacteraceae > BOG-931. The sequence continues at coordinate 179,249 of CAVTTZ010000005.1, forward strand.
CGCGATCTGATTTTTCGCCTCGGGCGCGTCCTTGAGCCGATCGCTCAACCATTTGGCGTCCGCAACGGTGACGACGGCGTCGAGCCGGGTTTTCTTGCCGACATTCTCGTCGACGAAAAAGGTCTGCGCCACCGGCGCCGGATCCGCGAGGCCCGTGGTTTCGACGATGATGGCGTCGAATTTGCCCTTGCGGCGCATCAGTCCGTCGAGGATGCGAACCAAATCGCCCCGCACGGTGCAGCAAATGCAGCCGTTGTTCATCTCGAACACTTCCTCGTCGGCGCCGACCACGAGGTCGTTATCGATGCCGATTTCGCCGAACTCGTTGACGATCACGGCGTATTTCTTGCCGTGCGGCTCGGAGAGAATGCGATTGAGCAGGGTGGTTTTGCCGGCGCCGAGATAGCCGGTGAGTACCGTGACGGGTACTTTCTCCGCCGTAACCTGTTCGGACGAAGCCTGATCTGACGTAGCCGATTTTGACATGAGGGCCCTCCTGGCAGAGCTATATAGGCGCTTCCGCTTGGACCCAAAACCCAATCCAAAATCGGGACTGATCGGACGGCGCCGCGGGGTGACCCGCGGGCCGTTTTAAGTCGGTCACGGCGATCGGGCGGCCAAAGACGGCCGCCGATGCGCAATCAATCCGATTGCAAAAGCAATGTTATAATATTACATTTTCTCAGTGGCTGCATTGATTTCTCAGGTAAATTACGAGGCCTTCCGATGAAGATCCTCATTGCGCTTGCAGTGGCGTGGTTTGCTGCGACGCTGACTACGGCCGAAGCGGCTGAGGACAAGATCGCGGTTGTGGCTGCCGAGAACTTCTACGGCGATGTTGCCCAGCAGATTGGTGGCGACCGGGTTACGGTCGTCAGCATCCTCAACAACCCCGACCAGGACCCGCATCTGTTCGAAGTGTCGCCCACGGTCGTCCGCCAGATCGCGGCCATGCAGGTCGTCGTCTATAACGGCGCCGGCTATGATTCCTGGATCGAGCAGATGCTCAAGGCCGCCGCGCGTCCGGGACGTGTCGTGATCTCTGCCGCTGACGTCATGCACCGCAAGAGCGGCGTCAATCCGCACCTCTGGTACGATCCGGCGACGATGCCGGCGGTTGCCAGCGCGCTCGCCGGCGCATTCGCCGCAGCCGATCCGGCGCACAAAGATGAGTACGCGGCACGGCTGGCGCGCTTCCTCGACTCAGCTGAGCCCGCTCAATGCCAAGATCGCCACCATTCGCGACAAATATGCCGGCACTGCTGTCACCGCGACGGAGCCGGTCTTCGGCTATATGGCGCAGGCGCTGAAGCTGCCGATGACCAACGAGCGCTTCCAGCTTGCGATCATGAACGACACCGAGCCGAGCGCGCGTGACGTCGCCGCCTTTGAACGCGACCTGAAAGACCACAAGGTGCACGTGCTGTTCTATAACAAGCAGGCGCCGACCGAGCTTGTTCGACATCTCATCGCGCTGGCGCACGACGCCAATATTCCAGTGGTCGGCATTACCGAGACCGCGCCCGCAGGCGTCTCCTACCAGGACTGGATGCTGCGGCAGCTTGACGAGACCGCTCGCGCGTTGAGCGGCTCGTCGTCATGAACGTGATCGAGCTCGATCACGCCAGTATCGGCATCGGCGGCCGCAACATTCTGGTCGACACCAGTTTCGCCATTCAGCAAGGGGAATTCATCGGTCTTCTCGGCCCCAACGGCGCCGGCAAAACCACGTTGATGCGCGCCATCCTCGGCCTGCTGTCGCCAAGCGCTGGGAGCTTGCGCGTGTTCGGGCGAGCGCCACGGCGCGGCGATCCGCAGATCGGCTATCTTCCGCAAGTTCGGACCGTGGTGCCGGATCTGCGGGTCAGCGGTTTCGATTTTATCGCCAGTTCGGTGCACGGCGAGCGTTGGGGCTTGCCGTCGCTCAGCGCGATCGACCGCCGCGCGATCGAAACGACGCTGGAAGCGGTCGGCGCCGCCGATCTCGCCCGCCGGCCTCTGTCCGATATGTCGGGCGGCGAGCGCCAACGTTTGTTGCTGGCGCAGGCGTTGCTCGGCGATCCGAAGCTTCTGCTGCTCGACGAGCCGCTGATCAGCCTCGACTATCGGTATCAGGAAGCGGTAATCGATCTGGTCCGCCGCTTTGCCCGTGAGCGCAATATCACGGTTTTGTTCAGCGCCCACGAGCTTAACCAGCTCATTGGTGCGCTCGACCGTGTGCTCTATCTCGGCAATGGCCGTGCCGCGCTCGGCACTGTGGATGAAGTCGCCACCGCGCCGGTGCTGTCACAGCTCTACGGCACCGAGATCGAAGTGGTGCGGGCCAGCGGGCATATTTTCGTGCTGTCCCGCGGCGGCGATGTCGAGCGGTCCGCACACGGTCACGACCACAGCCACGGTCATTCGCACGGCCACCATCACCATGCTTGACTATGAGTTCATGCGGAACGCGTTTGCGGCCGCAGGCATCGCCGCGGTCGTCTCCGGGCTGGTCGGTTATTTCCTGGTTTTGCGCGGACAAACCTTCGCCGGTCATGCGCTTTCGCACATCGGCTTTGCGGGCGCTACCGGCGCCGTACTGATCGGTCTTGCTCCGGTGTGGGGCCTGGTCGGATTCACCATCGCGGCCGGCGTCGGCATGGGCCTGTTGGGCGAACGTCTGAGCGGCCGCGATGTCGCGATCGGCGTGGTGCTGTCGCTGGCGCTCGGTTTCGGGCTTCTGTTCCTGCACTACTATACCGCGTTCGCCACCCAGGCGACGGCGCTGCTGTTCGGCAATGTGCTCGCCGTCGACCACGCGACCATCGCGACTTTGGTCGCGCTCGCCGCGATCACGATCGCGGGTCTGGCGGCGATCATGCGGCCGCTGATTTTCAGCAGCCTGCAGCCTGAACTCGCCGAAGCCAAAGGCGTGCCGCTGCGCCTCATCTCCACAGCCTTTCTGGTCATCGTCGCGCTGGCGGTTTCGCAAAGCGCCCAAATCGTCGGCGTGCTGCTGGTGTTCGCGCTCATGGTCGGTCCGCCGGCGACGGCTCAGCGGCTGGCGCGCGGCCTCTGGAGCGGCATGATTTTGTCGGCCGCTATCGCGCTCGCCGAAGCCTGGCTCGGTCTCGTGGTCGCTTACTATTCCGATTGGCCGGTGAGTTTTTGCATCGCCATGCTGAGCGCGCTGGGCTATTTCCTCTCTCGCGGCAATCTGGTGGCGAGGCGGACGGCAAGATCATGACCGAGCAGAAGCGGGGCGCAGTGTGCGTCGGCGAGGTGCTCATCGCATTGGCGCGCGGCGCCGACGGCCGGTTTTCGCTGTCCGGCGGCGGCGATGCCTTCAACACTGCCGTTTATCTGGCGCGCGCCGGGATCGAGGTGGCGTTCGCGTCGGCGCTCGGCGACGATTCCTACTCGGACAGCATCGTGGACTCGGCTGCGGCCGAGGGGGTTTCTCGGAAACTCATTCTTCGCGTGCCCGGCCGGCTTCCCGGACTGGCGCTGATCGAGAGCGGTCCGGCAGGCGAGCGCAGCTTCCGCTATTGGCGCGAGGGCGCGCCGGTCACGCGATTTGTTCGAACTGCCCGACTGGATGCGGATCGCCGAAGGCTTGATGGCGGCGCGATTGATTTACTTTTCCGGCATCACCTTGTCGCTCTACTCAAACAACGCCATCGGACGTTTTCTCGCGCTGCTCGAGGCCGCCCGCGCCCAGGGCGTCAAGGTGGCGTTCGACGGCAATTTTCGTCCCCGCGCCTGGAACGGCGATCTGGCCCGCACCCGCACCGTATTCATCGAAGCGCTCAAGCGGGTGGACATCGCGTTGCCGACCTTCGACGACGAAGTGGTGCTGTGGGGCGATCCGTCGCCGGAAGCGACGGTAGCGCGGCTGCAGGCCTTCGGTATCGGCGAGATCGTGGTCAAGAACGGCCCCAACAGCGCGCTGGTGGCGACTGCCGGAGGCCACGAATTCATCCCAGTTCCGGAAGTGATGGTCCCGGTCGACACGATGGCGGCGGGCGACGGCTTCAATGCCGGCTACCTGGCGGCGCGGCTCTCCGGCACCGAGCCGGCGCAATCGGCCAATGCGGCGCATCGTCTCGCCGGCGATGTTATTCGCCATCACGGCGCTCTGGTGCCCCGCCGCGATGCCGCCATGCATTAGCGGCAAGCGCCGGACAGGTGACACGGCGTGGAAGAGCGCAGATAATCCGTCCGGCTCACATCAAACATCAAGCCGATGATCTGCGGCTAACGACACGCACAGTTGCTCGGGCAACGGGAGGACATCGATGAAACGCTTGGCCGTTGCGCTTGCCGCCGTCATTGGCTTGGCCGTCGCGTCTTTCGCTCCCGCGCGGGCCGCCGACCCGATCGTCATCAAATTCAGCCACGTGGTCGCGCCCGATGCCCCCAAGGGCAAGGCGGCGTTGTACTTCAAGGAACTGGCCGAAAAATACACCGACGGCCGGGTCAAGGTGGAGGTCTATCCGAACTCCTCGCTCTACAAGGACAAGGAAGAGCTCGAGGCTTTGCAACTCGGCTCGGTTCAATTGCTGGCGCCGTCGATTGCGAAATTCAGCCCGCTGGGCGTGAAGGAATTCGATATTTTCGATCTGCCGTTTTTGCTCAGCGATGAAGCGCGGGCGCGCCAGATGATGGCTAGCCCGATGATGGCGGAACTGAACAAGAAGCTCGAGAAGAAGTCGGTTCTTCCCCTCGCTTATTGGGACAACGGCGCCCACGATTACACCGGCAACAAGCCGCTGATCGTGCCCGACGATTTCCGCGGCATGAAGATGCGCATCCAGGGCGGCAAGGTGCAGGACGCGGTGACGCGCGAGCTTGGCGCCATTCCGCAGATCATCGCCTTCGGCGAACTTTATCAGGCGCTGCAGACCGGCGTGGTCGACGGCGAAGACAATGTCCCCTCCAACATTTTGACGCAGAAATTCTACGAGGTGCAGAAGCATCTGACCATTTCGCACCACGGCCGGCTGACCTACGCGCTGGTCGCCAACAAGACCTTCTGGAATTCGCTGCCGCCGGACGTGCGCGAACAACTCGATCGCGCCGTGAAGGAGACGACCGAGTTCTTCAACACCACGGCCGCAAAGGATAACGAAGACGCCATCGAGAAGATCAAGGCCTCGGGCAAGAGCGAAATTCATGTCCTCACCGACACCGAGAGGAAAGCCTGGATCGGCAAGCTGATGCCGGTGCATACCGAGATGCAGGCTCGTTTCGGCAAGGAATTCATCGAGCAGATCTACAAGGCCTCGGGTTTCACCCCGCCGCAGTCGTAGTGTGTTGCCGCCGGAGCGCGCCGTCCTCCCTCGCGGAGACGGATAGGGGAGGGTGAACGCCTGTGTCGATGCCGTCGCGGTCCGTGCCCCCAACGACGGGATTGAGTAGGCTCGGCGTCATCCTCAATCTCTGTCTCGACCGGCTCGAGGAATGGCTGATCGCCACGCTGATCGGCGCCGCGACCCTGCTGACCTTCGTTGCCGTCGTGCATCGCTATGGCGCCAGCAATTCGGCCGGGTTTGCCCGGTGGGCTGACGGGCACGGTCTTGTTGTCGTCGGCCACGGGGCCGATTGGCTCTACGGCGTGCTCGCAGCGATCAATCTTTCCTGGGCCCAGGAACTCGCGACCTACATGTTCGTCTGGATGGCGAAATTCGGCGCCGCGCTCGGCGTGCGCACCGGCATCCATGTCGGCGTCGATGTTCTGGTCAAGCGCTTGGCGCAGCCGGCGCGCAGACCGGTGATCGTGTTCGCGCTGTTGTGCGGCGCGCTGTTCACCGGCGTCATCGGCACGCTCGGTGCCATCTATGTTTACGATCTCGATTCCGATCAGGTGTCGCCGGAGCTCGAATGGCCGAGCTGGATCATCTATCTGTGCATCCCGCTCGGCTCTTATTTGATGTGCTTCCGCTTCCTGCAGGTGATGTGGCGCTTTCTGCGCACCGGTCTGGTGCCGCATCAGGGCCATGGCGTCGAGTATGAGGCGCCGGCGGAGCCGGCACTCGGTGAAGCAAGACTTAGCGGGGCAAGAGTCGGCGAGGCAGCGCGATGAGCCTGCTTTCGCCCGCGGCAAAACCGGCAATGCGGACCCCATTCGGCGACAAGCTCACGGCGACTGCCATCATCGTCGTGCCGCTCGCTTTGGCGCTGATCTGCTTTGCGGCGCGGCTGCACATCATCGAATTGTCGCAGACGGTCCGCGCCGAACTTCTGTTTGCTCTGTTGCTCGCGCTGATGGCGAGCGGCATGCCGATCTCGATCGCGCTCGGCCTGTCGGTCCTCACCTATTTGTTCATCCTCTCCGACGTCGATCCCAAGATGGTCGGTCTGAAGCTGTTCACCAGCATCGACCGTTTCGAGATCATGGCGATTCCGTTTTTCATCCTCGCCGGCAATTTCCTCACCACCGGCGGCGTCGCGCGCCGCATGATCAATTTCGCCACCTCGCTGATCGGTCATTGGTACGGCGGGCTCGGGCTCGCCGGCGTGGTCGCCTGCGCGCTGTTTGCTGCGATCTCCGGTTCGTCGGTGGCGACTGTGGTGGGCATCGGCTCGATCATGTTGCCGGCGTTGCTGCAGAACGGCTACCCGCCGCGCTTCGGCGCTGGCGTCATCGCCACGTCGGGCGCGCTCGGCATTCTGTTTCCGCCGTCGATCAACCTCGTCATCTATGCGGTGGCGACCAGCGGCATGCAGCCGCGCGGCCCAGGTGGCGCCGTGGTGGATTTCGGCGTCGGTCGGCCAGCTCTTCATCGCCGCGGTCGTGCCTGGCCTGATCCTCGCCGCCATGCTCGGCGCGACGACCTGGTACCGGGCCTGGCGCAACGATTATCCGCGCATGCCGCGTGCGAGTTGGCGCGAATGCGCCGACGCCTTTCGCCAGAGCATCTGGGGCCTCCTCCTCATCGTGCTGGTTCTTGGCGGCATCTATTCGGGATTGTTCACGCCGACTGAAGCCGCCGCCGTCGCTGCCGTTTACGCCTTCATCGTCGCGGTGTTCGTCTACAAGGGTTTGAAATTCTCCGAGGTCCCCGCGGTGCTGCTTAAAGCCGCCGCGATGAGCGCGATGATCCTCTACATCATCACCAACGCGGCGGTGTTTTCCTGGCTGCTGACCTCCGAGCAAATCCCGCAATCCATGGCCGGCTGGATGACGGCGCAAGGTTTTGGCACGGTCGGTTTTCTGCTCGCGACCAACATCGTGCTGCTGGCCGCCGGCAACTTCATGGATCCGGCCGCGATCGTGCTGATCATGGCGCCGATCCTGTTTCCGATGGGCGCGACGCTCGGCGTCAACCCGGTGCACCTGGGTGTGTTGATGGCGGTGAATATGGAAGTCGGCTTGTGCCATCCGCCCGTTGGGCTCAACCTTTATGTCGCGTCAGGCATAACCGGCATGGGCATCGCCGAACTGACAGTCGCGGTGTTGCCGTGGCTCGTGACCATGCTGATCTTTCTGGTGATGGTGACCTACATTCCGGCTTTGTCGCTGTGGCTGCCGCATCTGTTGGGACTGCTGTGACCGACACGGCGTCGGCCACCGATGTTGTCGCCGGGTTGTGGCGGCTTGCTGGTGGCGACGAAACAGCGCTCACGCAAGTCCATCCCTCCGGCAGCGATCCAGTGCTGCCGTCATCCTTCCGGATCGGTACGGCGGCGCAAGCCAGTATCGCGGCCGTCGGCCTCGCCGCTGCCGAACTGCACCATCAGGCCGGCGCGCCGCGTCAAACCGTCAGCGTCGACATGCGCCATGCCGCCGTGGAGTTTCGCAGCGAGCATTATTTGACCGTTGACGGGAACGCGCCGGCATCGATCGGCGATCCGCTGTTCGGCGCCTATCGCGCCGGCGACGGACGGTGGCTGCGGCTGCACATGAATTTTCCGCATCATCGCGACAGTGTTCTGAAATTTCTCGGCTGTGCGGCAAACCGCCCGGCGGTCGAGACGGCGTTACAGAACTGGGCGGCGATCGATTTTGAGACGCAGGCCTATGAGAATGGCTGCGTGGTCGCCGCGATGCGAACACCTACAGAATGGGCCGCGCATCCGCAGGCAGCCGCGCTCGCCGAAATTCCGGTGGTGCAGATCGACAAGATCGGCGAGGCGCCGCCGCGGCCTCTGCGGCGTGGCGCGAGAGCGCTCTCGAACCTCCGTGTGCTCGATCTGACGCGCATCATCGCCGGTCCGGTCGCTGGCCGCGCGCTCGCCGCTCATGGCGCCGACGTGATGCGCATTGCCGCGCCGCATCTGCCGTTCATCGATTGGCTGGTAAAGGACACCGGCCGCGGCAAGCTCTCGGCCTTCGCCGACATCTCGACGCCGGATGGCTCCGCCGCGTTGCGCGGGCTGATCGGTGATGCCGATGTTTTTCTGCAAGCCTATCGGCCGGGTTCACTTGCGCACAAAGGCTTCGGCCCGGTCGAGGTCGCAGCACTCCGTCCGGGCATCATCTACGGCTCGCTGTCGGCTTATGGCGATGTCGGTCCCTGGGCGGCGCGCCGCGGCTTCGATTCACTGGTGCAGACCGCGACCGGCTTCAATGTCGCGGAAGCGCAAGCCGCCGGCATCGATGGGCCGAAGGAATTGCCTTGCCAGGCGCTCGATCATGCCAGCGGGTATTTGCTCGCCTTCGGTGTGCTGATGGCCCGACTGCGCCAAGCCCAGGAAGGCGGCAGCTTTTCGGTACGCGTTTCGCTTGCCGCGACCGGCCGCTGGATCTGGAATCTCGGTCGCATCGAGAATGGCTTTGCGTGTCCGCTGCCCGCGCGCGACGACATCGCGGATTTACTGGAAGACAGCCACTCACCTTTTGGCCTGATGCGTGGCGTGGGCCATGCCGCGCAAATGTCGGCGACCCCGGCCGGCTGGACCCGGCCAGCGGTGCCGCTCGGCACCCATCCGCCGGTCTGGCCTTGAGAATGGGTCAATCAGTCGGCGAAATCATCGGCCTGCAGCTCAATCGACGCGCCGTGCGGGGTGCGCTCGCAGGCGTGCGCCCAGGCATCGCGGGTCCGTGCGAGGGTTTGCGGATCGGCCAAACCTTTGGCGGCGACGATGCGCTCGAGCGTGGCGAGCCAGTGATGGTAGTAAGTCTCACCCGTATCGGGATCGCCGGCGGCCTGGGCTTTTTTGATCTCCTCGCCGAGCACGTCAGCCCACTCGCTCCACGAAAATACGCCGCGTTCGTGCAGCGATAGCGCAAGTGCAAAGGCTTGCGCCTCCCAGGGCTCACGAAACACCGGGCCTTCGGCATTGCGCGGAAAGCTTGGTTCCGTGAGATCGGGCGCAGAAGCGCCGCCGGCGTTCACGGCTGCGCGCTTTCCAGATAGGGCTCGAACGCTTCGATCGAGATCGTCAGGCTCGGATCGGCGGCCTCGCCAAACAATTCGCGGCTCGTGAACACGACGGTGTAAAGCCATTGCGGATTTTCGCCGCCGCCGACCGCGGTCGAGTCGGGGAAAACATGACAACCCCGGATGGCTTCGACAACGCCGGTATGGCCGCGCGCATAGCGTGGCAGCCGCGTGTGGGTCTTGGGATGAATGTTCTTCGCGCGGACGCGCTCGCCGACCGCAAAGCGCGCCGGCGCCGGCGCCGGCCTTTCGAAGCTGCCGCGGCTGAGCGAGCGCTGCACGTCGGCGGCGGAGAGCTTGCGCGCGGCCGGCTTGCCGTCGCGCAGCTTGCGGCCGGCGGTCAGTTCGTCGGCCCCGGCATAGCCGTACTCGACCACCATGTTGTAGAGCCGAAGCGCCCATTTGCCGTAATAGGATGACGCCAAGTAGACGTCCGGCGGCAATTTTTCGACACCGGCGCGGCCCTCGTCGATGGTCCAGGCGCCAATCGCCCCCATGGCGCGGTTGAGCGCCAGGCAGCGGCCTTCCCACGGCGCGTGAAAGACGGGTTCATTGGCCTCGGGCTCGACTTTGCCAAAGCCGTGCATGCCGCCCATATCGTGGATGCCGTCCATCAGGCGACCTCGCTCGGACGCTTGGGTTGCCCGGTGCCGATCATGCTGTCACGCGTGACCAAGGTGGCGAGCTTCTCTTCGCTCCAGCCATCGGTCCCGGCTGGCCGCATCGGCAGCACGATAAAGCGGGTCTCGGCGGTGGAATCCCACACCCGGATTTGCGTGCCGCTCTCGAGGCTGACGCCGAAGTCGGCCAGCACGCCGCGCGGATCGTTGACCGCGCGGGACCGGTAGGGCGCCGATTTGTACCAGACCGGCGGCAGGCCAAGCACTTCCCACGGATAACAGGAGCACAGCGTGCACACGATCATGTTGTGCAGATCAGGCGTGTTCTCGACCGCGATCAAATGATCGCCGACCGGATTCACCAGCCCGAACGTGCGCACTGCTTTGCTCGCATCCGCCAGCAGCGCCTTGCCGGAAGGCCGGATCGTGCCAGGCCTTGGCGATCACGCGCGCACCGTTATGCGGGCCGACCTTGGTCTCGTAAGCCTCGATCATCTGATCGAGCGCCGCCGAATCGATGTAGCCCTTCTCGGCCAGGACGGTCTCCAGCGCGCGGACGCGGAGCTGCATGTCCGACAGTTCGGAGCCGTGATGGTGGCCCTCGGCGTCGTGTTCGTGATCTTGCGCCATGCTGCGCTCTCCCTTCGGCCTTCGGGAACGCCAGCATTATAGCACGCAGCGCGCGCGCGTGCGCCCGGTGATGCGTTCGTGAGGATGTCTGATAGCCGATGGAACTCGGCCGCGGAATCCGGCGAGTGGAGACAGGACGATGCACGAGCGGCGCGCTGATGCGCGGCCGCGCGTGAAGCACCTAAAAGCCGAAAGGAATGACGAACGATACGATCGGAAAATTATTTCGCAGGCTGAGCGCTGACGGCGAGCGCCGCATAGCCGATCCCGTAGCCATCGGCCGGTTGCTGGCCGAACGGCGCGATCTCGTGGAACACGACGACACCGAACAATCCGATGGCCGCGTACAGCGCCATGCCGAACCAGAGACTCACCGAAACAGAATTTCGCATTGCAGCCCCGCGTATTGCCCTTCGCCAGCCGACACAAGCTTCCGCCTGCGCCCGCGCGGTTTATCGCACGCCGAATTATTACTTCTGACTTACGCGGTGGAGTTTTGCCGACGAGGGTTACTATTTCTTTTCCAGAAGGAGCGTGCCTTCTTTGCGAATGAGCGGTTGCAACGTTTCTGCAAGTTTTGCCAAAAGCCACGGCAGAAATACTTCGATCCTTACATAGTCGTCGGCGACGTCGATCGTGCCTTTGACGCTTTGGGCAAGCGCGCTCACCCGAAACTGCAGGCGATCGCCGGTCCAGACCTGCTCCTGGATACTGAACAGATGCGAGAAGCTCGCGCCGGCACCGCCGAGACCCTCCTGCAGGCGGCGGCGCGCTTCCCCTTTGCCGAGGCGGTGCGGAATGGAGATGACGAGCGGATCTGGCATGGACGACGACCGTTGGCGGATGCGGTGCCGTTATAATGGGGAAGCCGGTTAGGGGCCGCAATGCTCGGCTTGCTGGGCGATTGCTGACGACGCACATCTTGGTTGCGTTCGCCCGTTGCTGCGCTCCGTCCGTCATCCTGAGGCGGTCGCAGCAGCAACACGTACCCTCGCCGGCCGTACGTTTTGGTTGTTACACACGCAATGCGTTTGAGTTTCGATCCTGCAACTTAATATTTTATTCAACGGTGTCGCCTTATAGTACCGCCAGAACGGTGGTCCCATTCCGCCGCGTGTGGAGGAGCGCCGTCGCCGTGAGCGTGGGGCAATCTCTTATCATCGAGCTGGAAGACGCGCTGCGCAGCGGCTCCAAAGACAAGCGCATCGACACGCTGCGGCGCGTCACGGATTTGTTCGTTGCCGACGCCGAGCGGCTCAGCGATCAACAAATCAACGTCTTTGACGAAGTTCTCGGACATCTGGTCAAGCGGATCGAAACGCGAGCGCTGGCCGAACTGAGCCGCCGTCTCGGGCCGATCCAGAACGCGCCGACCGAGGTGGTGCGCCGTCTCGCCCGTGACGACGATATCGCCGTGGCCGAACCGATATTGACGGTCTCGGGCCGGCTCAGCGAAGGCGATCTGATCGAGATCGCCAATACAAAAACTCAGGCGCACTTGCTCGCAATTTCGGCGCGCCAGCAAATCGGCACTGCCGTCACCGATGCGCTGTTGCAACGGGGAAACCCTGACGTTTTTCGCAAGCTCGCCGACAACTCCGGCGCGGAATTCTCCGTCCACGGCTTCGAGACCCTGGTCCGCAGCGCCGAGCACGACGAGCGGCTGGCCGAGAAAATAGGGGTGCGTCTCGACGTTCCGCTGCGCCTGTTTCGCGAATTGTTGTCGCGGGCGACGGAGGTCGTGCGCGCTCGTTTGCTCGATCTGGCCGGGCCGGAAAGCCGCCAGCACATTCAAGGCGTGCTGTCGGCGATCGCGGAGGACGCCCAGCACGAAGCGCGCCATCAAACCGAACACGATTATGTCGCCGCGCAGGCCCATGTCGCTGCGCTCAAAACGACAGGGCAACTCAACGAAGCCGCCGTGCTCGAATTCGCGAACAAAGGTCAGTACGCCTGCATCGTGGCGGCGCTGTCGGCGCTATGCGGCGCACCCATGCCGCTGGTCGACGAGCTTTTGCAGAGCAAGCACCGCGAAGCCGTGTTGATCGCCTGCAAGGCGGCGGAACTGGAATGGCCGACGGTCCGCTCGATTTTGAACTGCCGCGCGCTTGCCGGCAGAATGTCCGACCTCGACGCCGATACGGCGCGCACCGATTTCCGCAGACTGTCGCCTGGCGGCGCCCAGCGCGTGCTGCGCTTCTGGCAAGTCAGGCATTCGGTCGCCAACGAGGAGGCCAATTCTTTGGCGGCAAACCGGCTTCGCCCCTTAAGGCGACCGCCGCCGCTGCCGCCGCGCCTGTCCGATGACGGATCATCGGGACTGCGATCAGACGAGCGGTGATCCGGTGACGAGCAAGAAGAAACGCTCGTCGCAAAGCCAACTGCTCGGCGCTGTCGTCGTTGTCAGTACGGCAACGATTGTGGTTGTTGGCGTCCTTTACGGCGCGCCCTTGTTGATGGCGCAGCCGCGGACGGCGGCGGACATCATGCCCAAATCTTCGGCTGCTGCCTCAAGGATCGCAGCAGGTTCGACGTCGATCATCGTCTCTACGCCCAACAGCAACGATTGCCGGGGCTATCAGCTTAATGTCGTCACCGGCGAGCGAGGCGACAAAGGGCGCGTCGATTGCGACACCGGGATCAGCAAGCCGGGCCGACTGGAAACAATCGCCAAATCGTTCCGCAATCACTGACCCGTAAAGCCACGCCGAGATCCATGGGCCGCCGAGGCGGCGCGATCTCAGCCATCTGCATTCGCCGGCGCAAGCGACGTCGTGCTCGGCTGTGCGCCGCGCGCGAGCCAATGATCATGCGCGAGCGTACCGACCGCCATGGCAACGACGAACACAATGACCGGCATCGACAATGTTGCGAGGTTGGCGATCGCTGGCCCCGGACATAGCCCGACCAGACCCCAGCCCGCGCCAAACAGCACCGAACCGGCGACCAGCCGGCGGTCGATGACCAATTCCGCTGGCCACAGGCTCTTGTCCGCAAAGATCGGCGTGCTTCGCCGTGCCAGCGCGTAGCCGACGCCCGTCACGACGAGAGCAACCGCCATCACCACCGCGAGGCTCGGATCCCATCCGCCGCTTGGAATTGCAAAGACGTCGAGAAAAGCCAGGACCTTGTCCGGCCGCATCATGCCGGAAATGAACAGCCCCCAGCCGAAAACGAAACCGCAGATCAAGCTCGCGAGAGGGCGCATATCAGGCTCCGAAAACGTGACGCGTCAGCGCGACGACGGCCACCGCGACCGCCATGAAAATGACCGTCGCCGTGATCGAGCGCGGCGACAATCGCGCAATCCCGCAAACGCCGTGGCCCGAGGTGCAACCGTTGCTCATGCGCGTGCCGAAGCCGACCAAAACCCCGGCGATGGCGACAAGCGTAAGGCTTGTCGGCATTTGCGGACTGGGAAGCGACCATCCGAGCAAAGCCGCCGAGAGCGGCGCGGCGATCAGGCCGACCACGAAGGTTGCGCGCCAGAGACGGTCGTCACTGGTCGGATCGATCAGCCCGGCGAAAATGCCGGTAATGCCGGCGATGCGCCCGTTGAGCCGCATCAGAAGGACCGCGGCGAGCCCAATCAGCGCGCCGCCGATGGCGGCGGAAATCGGTGTGAAATTGATCATCTGGTTGCCTCGAAGGTCGAAACGGCACTGCTTGTGTTTGGCAGCCGCCGCGTGCCATTGCACAATATGTCGCCGATCTGCCGCCGCAAATAGGTCTTCGCGGCCGTGAAAAATGCCTGGATGATGAAGCTGTTGCGGCGCCGGCGGAATGCGAAATAATCGTATCGTCCGGAGGCCTGCGCGTCAGAAGTTTCTTCTGTCGGCGAAAATTATCTCAGCGCTCGTGTGTGCTCGCGACGGAGAGCTGCCGAAAATGACCACAAACGATCGGCTCGCGGTGATGGAGCAAACACACGATACCGTGCTGGCGCGCGTGCGCGCGCTTGCCCCGATGATCCGCGACGGCGCCGCGGCGGCGGAGGAAGCGCGGACGCTGCCGCGTGCGACGGTCGATGCGCTGTTGGCTGCCGGCATATCCCGCATCCTCATCCCGCCGCGCTACGGCGGCTATGGCCTGAGCCTCGACACCTGGTTCGACGTGGTGTGCGAAATCGCCAAGGCCGATGCGTCGCACGGCTGGTGCGCGAGCCTGATGATTCATCATCCGCATTATGTCGGCCATTTTCCCGAAGTTGCGCAAAACGCCATTTGGACGGACGGCGTCGACTCCGCCATCGCGGCGTCCGTCCAGCCGTCCGGGACGGGTCACCCCCGTTGATGGCGGCTATCGGATCTCCGGCGAGTTTGCGTTCGCCAGCGGCATCAATCACTGCCGTTGGCTGGTGGTCGGCAGCATCGCGGAAGGCGCCGGCGGTCCCGAGGCGAGATTTTTTCTGGTGCGGCCGAACGACTATCAGATCAAGGACACCTGGTTCACCAGCCGCGATGCGCGGCACCGGCAGCAACACCGCGGTCCTCGATGATGTTTTCGTGCCGGCGGACCACACGCTTCCGCTCGCCGATCTGCGCGAGGGCAAGACGCCGGGCGGCAAGCTGCATGAGAATCCGATCTACCGCGCGCCCTGGATCAGTTATGCGCCGCTCACCTTCGCGGCGCCGATGCTGGGCGCCGCCCAGGGCGCTTACGACGTGTTTCGCGAATGGATCCAAAGACGCGGAAGGCCGGTCGCGGCGGCACGCCGATTGCGCAAGTGACCAGCGTGCAAGTGCGGCTGGCGCGAGCGGCCGCCGAACCTCGATGCCGCCGAATTGCTGCTCCGCCGCGCGGTCGACGCGGCGCGCTCGCCGAGCGCCGCCGTCGCTGCGAGCTGCGCGCGCGTACCATGCGCGATTGTTCGCGCGCCGCCGAACTGTGCGTCGAGGTCATCGATATGCTGATCGGCATGAGCGGGACCGCCGGATTTGCCGCATCGCATCCGATCCAGCGGGCCTGGCGCGACATCCATTTCGCCGCCATGCATGTGGCGCTCAATCCCGAACAGAATTTCGCCCATTTCGGCCGCAGCGAACTTGGCGATTCCGCGCGATCCGCATCTGCCGTTCTTTTGATATACGGACGGCGGGCCACTTCGCGCGAGCCAAGGAAAGAACCAAGATCGATCGGTGAGGATTTGCCCATGAAGTTTTACGATTGCACCACCGCACCCAGCCCGCGCCGCGTGCGCATTTTCCTGGCCGAGAAGGGCATCACCGTGCCGACCGTGCAGGTCGACCTGCGCAACAATCGAGCAACTGACGCCGGAATTTCGCGCCATCAATCCGGACGCGACCGTGCCGGCGCTCGAACTCGATGATGGCACTCGCATCAACGACGCGGTCGGCATCTGCGTGTACTTCGAAGCGCTGCATCCGCAGCCGGCGCTCATGGGGGAAACGCGCCGACGAGAAGGCGCTGGTCGCTTCGTGGCAGCGGGAGGCCGAGCGCAATGGCTTTTACGCCGTGATGGAAGCGCTTCCGCAACGCGACGCCCGGCCTGAAGGGGCGCGCGCTGCCGGGGCCGCACGACTACGAGCAGATCCCGGCGCTGGCCGAACGCGGACGCCTGCGGGTGCAACATTTCTACGAGCAGATGGACGCCCGCCTGGCGCAGAGCGAATTCATCGCCGGCCCGCGCTATTCGATCGCCGACATCACCGCGCTGGTCACCATCGATTTCGCCGGCCGCGCCAAAATGCCGATCCCGGAAAGCGGCGCGCATGTGCGCCGCTGGCATGCCCAGGTCTCCGCACGGCCGAGCGCCAAAGCTTGAGCAAAGGAGCTCGCCGATGAGCGACATCCGTGAGGTACTCGCGTGGCTCGCCGGCGGGGCGCTGTCGGGACCCAATTCCGAGGATGTGCTGGCGCAATTGTGCCAGCGGATGGTGGAAGCGCGGCGTTCCGCTGTGGCGCGCGAGCCGTATTTGTCACGACGCTGCATCCGGACGTCATGGGCCGGCGTTTTCTCTGGCAGGCGGAGTCCGGCGTCACCGTTTCGAACGCCTTTCACAGTTTGGTCGAGACAGACGATTACCGCGTAAGCCCATTCACGACCGTCTATGCGACCCGTAAGCCGCTGCGGCGCCGCTTTGCCGATCCGGATTGCCCGACCGACTACGAGGTCTTGCAAGATATGCGCGCTCACGGCGCGACGGATTATGTCGCGTTTCCGCTGGTGTTCACGGACGGCACCATCCATGTCGCCACCTGGTCGACACGACAGCCGGGAGGTTTTACCGCCAGGCAGTTTGCCGACATTGAATCGGTCATCGCGCCACTGGCGCGGGTGGCCGAAATCCGTGCGCTGCGGCGCACGTCAGAGAAATCTGATCGACACGTATGTCGGTCACCAGACCGGGGAGCGTATCCTTTCCGGCAAGATTCGCCGCGGCTACGTCGAGGCGATCCGCGCGGCGATTTGGTTGTCGGATATGCGCGGCTTTACCTCGGTCTCCGAGAAACTGCCGCCGCAGGCACTGATCGACCGTTTGAACCTCTATTTCGGTTGCCAGGTACCGGCGGTGCTCGGTCACGGCGGC
Organism: uncultured Alphaproteobacteria bacterium; assembly: GCA_963737755.1. Classification (GTDB taxonomy): domain Bacteria; phylum Pseudomonadota; class Alphaproteobacteria; order Rhizobiales; family Xanthobacteraceae; genus BOG-931. The sequence goes on from CAVTTZ010000005.1 coordinate 196,415, forward strand.
GAGGTGCTCAAGTTCATGGGTGACGGCCTTCTTGGCGATTTTTCCCATCGCCGGCGGAGGCCGAAGCCGATGAGGTTTGTCGCCGCACACTCTCCTGCGCGCGGGAATTCAAGCAAAGCATCGCCGAGTTGCCGCGCGCGGCGAGAACGAGGCGCCGATCCGGTTCGGGCTTGCGCTTCATGTCGGCGAGGTCATGTACGGCAATATCGGCGGCGGCAACCGTCTCGATTTCACCTGCATCGGCCCGGCGGTGAATCTCGCGGCGCGGCTGGAAAAGGTCGCCGCCAAGCTTGGCGAGGCGGTGGTCGCCTCGGCGGCTTTCGCAGGGCATGTCCCCGACGCGTTCACGCGTCTCGGCGAGCACGCGGTCGCCGGTTTTGCCGCACCGCAAACCGTGTACGGCCTGGTGCACTGACAGCTCTCGGCGTCGCAGCGGCATTGTTCGCGCTTCGGGCCGAACTATATGTCTCGAAGTGGCGCCTCTGGCGGAATCATGGACCGCACAGGCAAACTGGCGTCATCGAAATACCGGAGAATGCGCGCGGAAAATCTGGCTAGCGACTTTCCGAAAAGATCATGCTCCGCCAATGAGCTAGTGTGGAAGGCCGCCCCCCGATGGCGCTGCGCGACGTTAAGCTCGAAGATAAATACGATCTCGGCCATACCCACGTGTTCGTCACCGGCTTTCAGGCGCTGGTGCGGCTCTGCCTCATGCAGAAGGAGCTGGACCGCGCGCAACGGTCTGAACACCGCGGGCTATGTCAGCGGCTATCGCGGTTCGCCGCTGGGCGGCCTCGACACCCAGTTCCAGCGCGCCGCAGCCGTTCCTGAAGAAGAGCGACGTCCGCTTCCAAGCCGGCATCAACGAGGATCTGGCCGCCACCGCGGTCTGGGGCACGCAACAGGCCGAACTGCGCGGCGAAGGCAAGTTCGATGGCGTGTTCTCGATGTGGTACGGCAAGGGTCCGGGCGTCGACCGCACCGGCGACGTGTTCCGCCATGCCAACTTGGCCGGCACCGCCAAGCACGGCGGCGTGCTGGCGCTGATGGGCGACGATCATACCGCGGAATCGTCCACCACCGCGCACCAGTCCGAATATCACTTCATCGACGTGATGATCCCGATCCTCAATCCGGCGGGCGTGCAGGAGGTTCTGGACTACGGGCTTTACGGCTGGGCGATGTCGCGCTTCACCGGCTCCTGGGTGGCGCTCAAGACCATGCACGAGACGATCGAGTCGACGGCGGCGATCGACGCCAGCTTCGACCGCATCAACATCATCAAGCCGGCCGACTTTTTGATGCCGGACGGCGGGCTCAACATCCGCCTCAACGACCCGATCCTGGCGCAGGAAGCGCGTCTGCACGACTTCAAGCGCGACGCCATGCTGGCGTTTCTGCGCGCCAACAAGATCAACCACACCATCACTTCGGGCGGGCGCGAGCCGAAGATCGGCATCATCACCACCGGCAAGAGCTATCTCGATGTGCGCCAGGCGCTCGACGAGCTTGGCATCGACGAAGTCGCCTGCAACCAGCTCGGCATTCGTCTCTACAAGGTCGGATGTCCGTGGCCGATCTGTCGCGGCGGGAACTCGCCGAATTCGCCGAAGGCCTCGATCTCATCATCGTGGTCGAGGAGAAGCGCTCGCTGATCGAAGTGCAGGTCCGCGAGGAGTTGTACGGCAGCGCCAACCAGCCGGTGTGCATCGGCAAGCGCGACGAGCAGGGCAATTGGCTGTTTCCGGTCAAGGGCGCGCTCGATCCGAACGATGTCGCGATCTGCATCGGCGAACGGCTGTTGAAGTATCACCGCAACGACGACATTGCCGGACGCCTGGCGCGGCTCAAGGAATTGCAGCGCATCGCCGCCGAGACGCGCGACATCGCCCAGCGCATTCCGTATTTCTGTTCGGGCTGTCCGCACAATACCTCGACCGTCGTGCCCGAAGGCATGCGCGCCTATGCCGGCATCGGCTGCCATTTCATGGCGCAATGGATGGACCGCTCGACGCTCGGCTATACCCAGATGGGCGGCGAGGGCGCCAACTGGGTCGGCGAGGCGCCGTTCTCGACGCGCGCAGCACGTATTTCAGAATCTCGGCGACGGCACCTACAACCATTCCGGCTATCTGGCGATCCGCGCCGCCATCGCCGCCAACACCAACATCACCTACAAGATCCTGTTCAACGACGCGGTCGCGATGACCGGCGGTCAGGCCAATGATGGTGGCCTCACGGTGCCGCAGGTCGCCCGCCAGGTTGCGGCCGAAGGCGCCAAGCGCGTCGTGATCGTCACCGACGAGCCGGATAAATATCCAAGCAACGTTGAATGGCCGGCTGGCCTCAGCGTCCATCATCGCGACGATCTGATCACGGTGCAGAAAGAGCTTGCCGCCATCCCGGGCGTGACGGTGATGATCTACGATCAGACCTGCGCGGCGGAAAAGCGCCGGCGGCGCAAGCGCCATACCTTCCCGGATCCGGACAAGCGCGTCATCATCAACGAGCTCGTTTGCGAGGGCTGCGGCGATTGCGGCGTCAAGTCGAACTGCGTGTCGGTGCAGCCGCTGGAAACCGAATGGGGCCGCAAGCGCACCATCGACCAGTCGAGTTGCAACAAGGACTTTTCCTGCGTGCGCGGCTTCTGCCCGTCGTTCGTGACGGTGCACGGCGCCAAGCTGAAAAAGGGCAAAGGCGTCGCCGGCGATCACGACCTGCCGGTATTGCCCGATCCGCAACTGCCGACGATCGAGCAGACCTACAACATCATCGTGACCGGCGTCGGTGGCACCGGCATTGTCACCATCGGCGGCATTTTGGGCATGGCGGCGCATCTCGAAGGCCGCGGCGTCGGCGTGCTCGACATGGCGGGTCTCGCGCAGAAAGGCGGCGCGGTTTTCAGCTACGTGCGTTTTGCCAAGACGCCGGACGACATTCACGCCATCCGGGTCGCCGCCGGGCGCGCCGATCTGGTTCTCGGTGGCGATATCGTCGTCACCGGCACGCGCAAGGTGCTTGGCCTCGGTCAAGCACGGCGCCACCACGATGGTGGTCAACACCGCGGAATTCCTTCCCGGCGACTTCACCCGCAATGCCGACTTCTCGCTGCCGACCGAGAAACTCAAACGCACGATCACCGCCGATGCCGGCCGTGATCGCACGCATTTCGTCGATGCCACGCGGCTTGCCACGGCTTTGTTCGGCCAGTCGCTCGGCGCCAACATGTTCTTGGTCGGTTACGCCTATCAGCTCGGCGCGATCCCGCTGTCCTCGGCTGCCATCGAGCGGGCGATCGAGCTCAACGGCGAAGCGGTGGCGATGAACAAAGCCGCTTTCCATTGGGGCCGCCGCGCCGCGGTCGATCGCGCGCAGGTCGAGGCGCTTGCCAAGCCCGCCGCGACGAAGCTGAGTGACGCGCTGCATCTTTCCGAATTCCCTCGACGAGACGATCGCGCGACGGGTGAAATTCCTGACCGACTATCAGGATGCCGCCTATGCCGCGCGCTATCGCGGACTGGTCGAGAAGGTGCGGACCGCGGAAGCGGCGCGAACGCCGGGCAAGACCGGGCTCGCGGAAGCGGTGGCGCGCTATCTGTTCAAGCTCATGGCCTACAAGGACGAATACGAAGTCGCGCGGCTTTACACCGACGGCGCGTTCCTGGCGCAGGTCGCCGATGCTTTCGACGGCGACAGCCTGCGCTTCGAATTCCACCTGGCGCCGCCGCTATTGGCGCGGCGCGATCCGGCTACCGGATTGCCGCGCAAGATGAGTTTCGGTCCGTGGCTCCTGTCCGCTTTCCGATTGATGGCGAAGCTTCAAGTTCCTGCGCGGAACGGCGTTCGATCCGTTCGGCCGCACTCAGGAGCGTCGCACGGAGCGGAAGCTGATCGAGGATTACGAGGCGATGCTCGGCAGGCTTCTCGACGGCTTGACGGCGGACAATCATCACGTCGCGGTCGCACTGGCATCAGTCCCGGAAAAGATCCGCGGCTTCGGTCATATCAAGCAACGGCAGCTTACCGCCGCCAAGGCCGACGAAGCAGCGTTGTTCGAACAGTTTCAGAACGGGTCGCCGACGCTGCTCAAGGCAGCGGAGTAGCGGCGACCAGAGCACATCACGATTAGGCTGAATAGCGATGTGCTCCAGATCTACGTGTTATCGCATGTCCTTTTTCGGAAAACCGGTTTCCACTTTTCCGGGACATGCTCTAGTGCTTGTGGCTTTCCAGGACGGTGCGGCAGCCGTGGCTGACGCGACCGCGGTTTTCTTGCAGGCAGGACGCGACTTGGAATTCATCGGAGAGAACGTCCTTGCATAGACGATTGGCGTCGCCGCGGCAGGCTTTTTCCTCGGCGGGCGTATGCGCCAGGCCGCCTTGCGCCCACGCGGCGCCGGAGCCCGCAAGCAGGACTGCAACGATGCTCAGAGTGCGAACCATGTTTGTTTCCTCCAAGGGTGCGGCGTGATCAAAAATATTGCACGGTGATCGCGACGCGGTTTCCCAACGGAATTGGGCTGCATTGAGACCCGAAGCTAAACTTTGACGTCAATTCATTGAACGTTGAACGCGTTCCAGTTCTTTGGTTGAGCAAATACGCGGATTCGCGTCGCATTAGGACGCATGCAATAAGGTTCACGATCAGGTATGCTTAACTCATGAATGACCTGCCGCAGACTGTGACAGACGAGAAAGAAACGTTGGCGCCGCTGGCGCCGACGCCAATCACGGCTGCTGCCGGCGATCTGCCGTCGGTCGAGATTGCGCCGAAATCCCCGGGCACGCCGACCGCCACTGCCGTGACAGCGCGCACCCAGATGCCAACGGTTCCGGGCATCGGCGTTCTTCTGGTCAATCTGGGAACGCCTGACGCCGCCGAACCGAAGGCCGTGCGCCGTTATTTGAAGGAATTTCTCAGCGATCAGCGCGTAATCGAAAACAACAGCCTGCTGTGGAAGCTTGTGCTCAACGGCATCATTTTGCCGGTGCGTCCGCGGATTAAAGCGCGCGACTACCAGAAGATCTGGAACCACGAGCGCAATGAATCGCCGCTGAAGACCATCACCCGCTCGCAAGCCGAAAAGCTCGCCAGCATTCTCGAGCCGCTCGGCAAGCACGTCGTGGTCGACTGGGCGATGCGTTACGCCAGCCCGTCGATTGCTTCGCGGCTCGAAGCGCTGCTGGCGCGCGGCTGCGACCGGATTCTGATCATGCCGCTGTATCCGCAATATGCGGCTGCAACCACCGCCACCGTCGCCGACGAAGTCTTCCGCTTTTTGCTGCAGCTAGCGCCGTCAGCCGGCGATCCGCATCATGCCGGCTTATTTTGACGATCCGTATTACATCGAGGTGCTGTCGTCCTCGCTCCAAGCCGAGCTGAAGGCGTTGCCGTTCGCACCGGAGGCGATCGTGGCTTCCTTTCACGGCATGCCGGCCGAGTATGTGCGCAAGGGCGATCCGTATCAGAGCCAATGCGAGCGGACGACCGAACTTTTGCGCGCGCGGCTTGGAGCCGACGCCGGCAAGTTGATGTTGACCTATCAGTCGCGCTTCGGCCGCGCCCAATGGCTCGAGCCCTACACCATCGAAACCGTGAAGGCGTTGGCCAAGAAGGGGGTCAAAAACCTGGTGGTGATCACGCCCGGATTTTCGGCCGATTGCCTGGAGACGCTCGAGGAGATCGCGGTCGAGAACGGCGACGTGTTCAAGCGCTATGGCGGGCAGAACTTCGCCGCCATCCCGTGCCTCAACGACAGCGAGGCCGGCATGCTGATGATCTGGCAGCTCGCCATGCGCGAGCTCAAGGGCTGGGTTTGAGACTTTAACGTTTCCGGCGACGCTGGCCGGCAGTGCGACCGCGGTTTCTAGCCCGTAATGCGCCCTTTGCCGCGGGCGTGCCGGCGAAATCAACCCCTCGTTAACCATATCCGTTCTACGTCCGTTAACCATCGGGGCCAGCGCGGCAACCCGTGTCGGTCATTGCGTGCCGCACGCGGAAGGAAACGCGCCGCCATTCGGCTCCCTAACGGTGGTTGGCCTTGGCAGTCTCCGAGGTGACGCAGACGGTTGGGCTGGCGCGTGTCTCGGGTGCGGAAAGCGCCCACGCGAGGCGACGCTTGAGCGCGTCTCTATTCCTCGGCCTCGCGGCTGCGACGCTCATCGGTTTGTTGTCTGCTCCCGCCGCCGCGCAAGCACCGCCCGCCAATCCGGCAAGCGCCAACGGGGATCTGCTGCAGCCATCGCTGCAGGGCAATCCGGCGACGCCGCCGCGCTTTCGGCAAGCCCGGGCAAAAGAGGTCTGAACGCCGACGACGCGCCGCCCGCCGACACTTTCGCGCCAAGCCGCATCGGCGCTACGCCGCGTTACGGCAGCGCGGACGCTTCCGGTGCCGCGAAATCCGGATTTGACTCGCTCAATACGCCACCCGAGAAGCGCAAGAAGCGCCAGACGCCGCCGCAGCGGACGGTCGTGCCGCAAGAGACCGAGACAACGTTCACGCCGGTGCCGACTTACAACGCGGCCGCGGCCGGCCCGAATCCGCCAGCCCCCAGCAGATCAAAACGCCGCCGCCCGAGGTTTATCCGCGACGTGCCGCGGTGCGGATCGGCGCGACTTTGCCCGAGCCCGCGGAGGATCTGCCGGTCAACAATCCGCCGGCCGAAATTCACCCGGTGCTTGCCGTCCACGCGTCAGGGCGCGGCTTTGGCGCCGCCTGGGCCGCAATACTACACTTATGCGATCTCCAACTTCCTGCCGGACTACATTATCAATCCGCCACCGCCGAACCTGCAGCCGACCGAATACCTTTGCGCTCGGGCAAGTGCCGCAGCGCTTGCTACCGATATTGGCCGAGCCCGATCCCTACGCGGCGCTCGGCATCCGCGCCGGTTCTTTCATCTTGCTGCCGTCGCTCGACGTCTCGACCGTCGGCCACCACCAATCGCCGAGCGCGTGCCCGGCGGCCGGCGCCGCTTCCTACATCGTCGCAGCGCCGGAACTGATTGTGCGCTCCGACTGGGAGCGCCATTCGCTCATCGCCGACTTCGCCGGATCCTGGACGCAGTATATGCAGGATCTGCAGCCGTCGCTGAATGTTCCGTTCATGAATTCCAGGGTCGACGGCCGCATCGACGTCACGCGCGACACCCAGATCAATCTGCAATTGCGCGGCATCATCAACACCGACAATCCGGGCAGCCCCAACAACCAATTCGGGTCTGGCGCAACTGCCGATCAATTTCGACGTCGGTCAGACCGTCGGCATCACCCAGCAGTTCAACCGCCTGACGTTGAACTTCAGAGGCACCTTCGATCGCACCACCTACAATCCGTCGCTGCTCACCGACGGCGAATATTCCAGCAACGGCGACCGCAACTTCGATCAATGGGGCGGCGTCGGCCGCATCGCCTACGAGATCGATCCGGCGCTACGGCCGTTCATTCAGATCGAAGGCGACCAGCGCGTCCACGACGAGCCGTTCGACCGCAACAACCTGCAGCGCGAGTCGGTCGGTCTCACCGAAAAGGTCGGCGCGGCGATCAACCATGTTCGGCATCGCTCACCGGCGAAATGGCGATCGGCTACGTCAATCGCAACTACAAGGATCCGACGCTGCCGACCATCCAGGGCATGGTCGGCGACGGTGCACTGATCTGGCAGCCGACCGCGCTCACCACCGCCAAACTGAGCGCGACATCGCAGATCTACGAAACCACCGTGGATAACGCCTCCGGCCAGTTCAGCCGCGACGTGGCCGTGGAGGTCGATCATGCGTTCCGTTATTGGCTCATGGGCATCCTGAAAACCGGTTACGGCAATGACGTTTATCCCGGCTCCGGCCTGCAGGATAGCCGCTGGTTCGTGTCCGTCGGCGCGGTCTACAAGTTGACCCGTGAATGGCAACTGACCGCGACGGTGCGCCAGGATTGGCAGCTTGCGACGCAGCCGGACTTTACGTTCAACGCCACGTCGGTGCTGCTCGGCGTCCGCGTGCAGAGTTAATGCGCTGCCCGTAGCCCGGACGAGCGAAGCGACGTCCGGGATTAACGCCAGGCGCTGCTCCCGCATATCGCTGCGCTCATGCGGGCTACGTTGAAGCGGAGTCTCCGCCTACGCGCCGTTGTCGCCCATGATCTTTTTGATCTCGGCGCGGAAGCCCGGCGCGATGTCGTCGCGGGCCAGCGCGTAGGAGACGTTGGCGGCGAGGAAGCCGATCTTGGAGCCGCAATCGAAGCTGCGGCCCTGCGAATTTCAGGCCGTAGAAATTCTGCGTCTGCGACAGCGCGATCATGGCGTCGGTGAGCTGAATCTCGCCGCCGGTGCCGCGATCTTGTTTCGCCAGCAGGTCGAGAATTTCCGGCTGCAGGATGTAGCGGCCGGTGAGGATCAGGTTCGAGGGCGCCTTCTCGCGCGGCGGCTTTTCCACCATGAGGTGATCGAGAACACCTTGCCCTTGGTCGGGCCGACGCCGACGACGCCGTATTGGTCGACGCGTTCGAGCGGCACTTCCTCGACCGCGACGATATTGGCGCGTTCGCCGAGCTCGTGCGCCGCGTCGATCATCTGCGCCAGACAGCCGCGCTCATGCTGAACCAGCACGTCAGGCAACAGCAGCGCGAACGGCTCGTGGCCGATCAGTTCGCGCGCGCACCACACCGCGTGCCCGAGCCCGAGCGGCTCCTGCTGGCGGGTGAAGCTGGTCGAGCCGGGCTCGCGGCAGATCGTTGCGCAACACGTCGAGCGACGTCTGCTTCTGGCGCTCCAGCAGCGTGACTTCCAGCTCGAACTGGCGGTCGAAATGATCCTCGATGACGCCCTTGTTGCGGCCGGTGACGAAGATGAAATGCTCGATGCCGGCCTCGCGGGCCTCGTCGACCACGATCTGGATCAGCGGCCGGTCGACCACCGGCAGCATCTCCTTGGGCATGGCCTTGGTGGCCGGCAGGAACCGGGTGCCGAGGCCGGCGACGGGAAACACAGCTTTACGAATTCTCGATGTCATGAAGGGTGCCGTTGCAGGAGATGCGGTTGAAAAGGAGCATTTGAATAGAATGCAAATTATGACCGAAATCTTGGTCCAATTCAGGAACTCGCCGCGTCGCCCTCGAAAATAACAAGACGGCCTTGCCATCGGGTGAACGGCTTATTCAGGAATAAGCCGGATTTGATAGGCAAACCAGGATCGTCCGGATTTGATATAAGGTTCCGGCAACGTCCATGCGCGGCGTCCAGGCATGATTGTCGATACCGGCAAGGCTGTTCCCAGAGGATTATCCACGATGGTCTTCGCACCGATCGGCCGCCTGGTTGCGACGATTTTGCTCGGCGCGAGCCTGTCCGGGGTGGCTTTCGCGCAGCAAGGTTCGACAACGCAACCGAGCCGGCAACGGCTGGCGGAAGACAACTGGCTGAGCCGGATGTTCCAGCCCTCCACCGGCACGCCGGTTCCGGGCTCGGACGGGACGCCGCCGCGAATGGAGCGGCCAATCGGGTGGCTCCGGCCATCCGCTGATGACCGCCGATGCGATCCGCGCCGCCGCCGCCGACTTCCGCAATTGCGTCGCCAACATGGAGCCTCTTGCCGAGCGGCGCGGTGTCAGCCGCGACGTCTATGCGCAATTGACCGCGGGCCTGACCCCCGACCTGAGGATCATGGATCTGCTCGATGCCCAGCCCGAGTTCAACAAATCGCCCTGGGACTATCTCGACATTTTGGTGAATGACGACCGCATCGCCCGCGGGCGCGAGATGCTGACGCAATATGCCGCGCCGTTCGCCGCCATGGAGCGCGCCTACGGCGTCGACCGGCACATCATCGCCGCCATCTGGGGCGTGGAGTCGTTCTACGGCACCAAGGGCGGCGATCGTCCGGTGCTGCGTTCGACCGCGACGCTGGCCTGCGTGGGCCGCCGCCGCGATTTTTTCCGCGAGGAGTTTCTCTCGGCGGTGGAGATTTTGGCGCGCGGCGACGTCAAGCCGGACCGGCTGATCGGTTCCTGGGCCGGCGCGTTCGGGCCGACCCAATTCATGCCCTCGACGTTCAAGCGCTTCGCCGTCGACTTCGACCATGATGGCCGTCGTGACGTCGTCGACGACATCCCCGACATGATCGCCTCGACCGCCAACAATCTGAAAACCGACGGCTGGGTGCCGGGCGAAAGCTGGGGCTACGAAGTGGTGCTGCCGCCCGGTTTCGATTATCTGCTCGCCGACCGCTCCAAACAAATGACCATCGCGCAGTGGGAAGGTCTCGGCGTCAAGCGCGCCGGCGACAAAACCGTTCCCGCGCGCATCGGAGAAGGCGTTTCTGTTGTTGCCGGCCGGCGCGCGCGGTCCGGCCTTTCTGATGCTGCAGAATTTTCGCGTCATCATGAAATACAATCCGGCGGAAGCTTATGCGCTCGCCATCGGTCACCTGGCCGACCGGCTGCGCGGCGGCGCTCCGTTCGTGCAGCCCTGGCCGCGTGACGAGCGGGCGCTGTCGACCAGCGAGCGCATCGAGATGCAGCAATTGCTGGCGCGCCGCGGCTACGATGTCGGCGAGCCCGACGGGTTGTTCGGCTCGCGCACGCGGCTCGCCATCCGCAACTTCCAGGCCGCAAGCGGCCAGGTCCCCGACGGATTTGCCTCGAGCGCCGTGCTCGATCGCCTGCGGCAGCCATAGGTGTGTTCCGCGTCGTTCCGTAGGGTGGGCTAAGGCGCAAAGCGCCGTGCCCACGCGGTTCTTATGCGATGTCCATCCGCGTGGGCTTCGCTGTGCTACGCCCACCCTACGAATTTCCTTTTTGTTGCTCGCTCAGCGCCCACAGGTACAAGGTCTGCGGGTGCGTGCGGCGCGCCAACTGTGTTGGTCGATCGGCATTTGCGGCCGTTATCGCGACGACATGCGCGAAGGCGCGCTCCGCCGCGTCATCGGTGATTTGTGGGAAGCCGCGCGCAAGACAAAGCCTTGCATCGCCGCGGCAGGTTTTCGGCCGCCGGCATGCTTTCAGTTTGCAGCGGTGCCAGAACCCCAAGATGGCACAATATTCGCGCCGCGCTGCTTCGACGGCGGCGACGAAGCGCTGCTGAAAGTCTTCGGGGGTGAAGTATTCAGCTTCGATCATTGAGCTGTCAGTTTATCCTCGCGCGATATCTACATTTCCCGGGCGCGGCGCAGCACGAAGTGATGCGCCGCAGACCCGGGATCGTTGCAAGGGCAGTGATTGTGAAGGTCCCGGCTCTGCGGTGCACCGCTGACGCGCTGCACCGCAGAGCCGGGACACAAGCATGGTTCTTAGACACACCGATGCAGTCTCGCGGCGCGAACGCGTCCGAGCTTTGTCACAACGAAGCTGGTGAAAAACAAACGCTCGCGCCAAAAAAGCGAGGGGAGCGGAGCGCCGAAAGACGCATCCAACAATGTCCGCCGTGCAGGGGCGCGAGCCGCGCTGGCCTGCGTGGGGGCGGATGCGCGCCACGGAGCACATTGCTTGCGCAACGTCTCCGCGCGGGGCGCGCTCGCCTTCCGGCGCACCGCTGCGGCTCTCGTCAGGGTTCGCCTGACTCAACTCCAGGCCATGCTTCCTGGGATGTTGGCGCGGCGGGCATTACCCGGGCGCTCGCAAGCCCAGTGCAGGGAAAGCACCTCCCGCCGCGGTCCTGGTGCCGCGGGGCGTGATGCCCGGAGCCGCCCG
>CAVTTZ010000006.1:0-593793 GCA_963737755.1 uncultured Alphaproteobacteria bacterium
GAACCTCCACGCCTCGCGGCGCTAGTACCTGAAACTAGTGCGTCTACCAATTCCGCCACCTGGGCCTGCGCGGCGATAGGTACGGAGCCGTCTTCTCATTGTCAATCGATGGCGCTACCCCTCTGTACAGCGCAAAATCCATCCTGTATTCCCGCCTTGCGATGGTCCTGAAGAACAACTTCGACAAGCTGGTCACCGTCTTCGGCGGTTCGGGCTTCCTCGGCCGCCATGTGGTACGGGCTCTGGCCACCCGCCATTACCGGATCCGTGTGGCCGTGCGCCGCCCGGAACTCACCGGGCATTTGCAGCCGCTGGGCCGGGTCGGCCAAATCCATGCGGTGCAGGCCAATCTGCGCTTCGCCCATTCGGTCGAGGCGGCGGTGCGCGATTCCGACGCCGTGGTCAATCTGGTCGGCATCCTGTTCGAGCGCGGCCGCCAGCGCTTCGATGCGATCCAGACGCAGGGCGCCGAAACGGTTGCCCGCACGGCCGCAAACGCCGGCGCCAGCCTGGTGCATGTTTCGGCCATTGGCGCCGACGAAAATTCGCCGTCGCACTACGCCCGCTCGAAGGCGGCCGGCGAGCGTGCCGTCTTGGCGGCGCAGCCATCCGCCGTGATCATGCGGCCGTCGTTTGTATTCGGCCCCGAGGACGAGTTCTTCAACCGCTTTGCCGCCATGGCGCAGCTCTCGCCGATGCTGCCGTTGCCCGGAGGCGGGCAGATGCGCTCGCAGCCGGTTTTCGTCGCCGACATCGGCGAGGCCATCGCCAAGGCGGTAGATGACGAAGCCAAGGCCGGAACGACCTATGAGCTCGGCGGGCCGGACGTCCATACGTTCAAAGCGTTGATGGAATACATCCTGACCACCATCGGGCGCCGCCGCCTGCTGGTGCCGGTGCCGTTCGGGGTGATGAAGCTGCAGGCTGCGTTCCTGCAACACCTGCCCGATCCACCGCTGACGCCGGATCAGGTGGACATGCTCCGGGCCGACAATCTGGTGTCCGCCGAAGCCCACGCGCAGCGCCGCACCCTCGAAGGGCTCGGCATCATTCCCAATTCGATCGAGTCGATCGTACCGGATTATCTCTGGCGATTCCGCAAGACCGGTCAATTCCACGGCCGTACCGCCCAAAGCTGATCCGACCCAGCCGCCAAGCGGCGCGCGTCGTTGCGTTCCTATTTGCGCGAAGCCGTGCGAACGGGCAGGATTCTGGCTCAACCGTATGTCCGTTCGGGAACGCCGGTCACCACCGCCCCAGGACATGCGCCGAAAGGGCGAGCCATGCCGGGGAAGCGCATCCAGATCGACGAAGAAACCTGGCAGCAGCTCACCCTGCTCGGCCACGATCAGATGAAGGATTTTCAAGAGCTTGCCGACGAGGCGATGCGCGATTTGCTCAAGAAGTACGGCCGCCCGGTCGACTTGAAGGACGCACTGCGCCGCAGCGCCGGCGTCTCCGCTACTGTTCACCAATTGAACCCGGCCAGCCGCAAGAAGCCGCGGCGAAAATAGTGGCACCGTCGCGCTGGCTGCTACCGCCGACGCTCAGGCATATCGCTCACGCGCACGCGCGCGAGCCTTTTCCGCCTCGACTTCGCGATCTCTCGCCGGGCTGGCGGTTTCCAGCGACTGCAGCAGCCGGCGCGCCGCCTCGGTCACGTCCTCGACCGCGCGGTTGAAAGCCTCTTCGTTGGCGCGCGACGGCTTGGCAAAACCGCTGAGCTTGCGCACGAACTGCAGCGCGGACGCGCGGATCTCCTCCTCGGTCGCCGGCGGCTCGAAATTGAACAGCGTGCGGATATTGCGGCACATATCTTCCGATCCTCTGCCTTGCCGATCCTTTTGTTCTGTCGTCTTTCAGTCCGATCGCCTGTCGCGACACTCTATGATGACTGGCCGAATGGAGAGCGCGATGCCGTCTGCGGATGCCGAGCCTATCACCATCACGGGCGCTGACGATATCCGGGTCAGCGGGCTGCTGCAGGCGCCGCCGCAGACCGTGGCCTGCTACGTGTTCGCCCACGGCGCCGGCGCCGGCATGCGTCACCCCTTTATGGCCGCGGTCGCGACCGGGCTTGCGGCCCGCGGCATCGCCACGCTGCGCTATCAGTTTCCCTATATGGAACGCGGCAGCAAGCGCCCGGACCCGCCGCATCTCGCCCACGCAGCCGTCCGCGCCGCGGTGGCCGCGGCCCGGCGGGCGCTCCCCGGCCTGCCACTGATCGCCGGCGGCAAATCGTTCGGCGGCCGCATGACCTCGCAGGCGCAGGCGCGCGCTCCGCTCCCCGATGTGCGCGGATTGGCGTTTCTCGGATTTCCGCTGCATCCCGCCGGCAAGCCGGCGCGCGAACGCGGCGAGCATTTGTTTGAGATTCGGATTCCGATTGCTGTTCCTGCAGGGAACCCGCGACACGCTCGCCATGCTGGACCAGATCGAGCCGCTGTGCGGAGCGCTTGGCGCCAACGCGACGCTGAAGCTATTCGCCGATGCCGATCATTCGTTTCACGTGCCGGCACGCAGCGGCCGCAAGGATGCGCAGGTGCTCGACGAGGTTTTGGATACGCTCGTCGCCTGGATCAACCAGGTTCTCAGGCCCGAAACGGCCTCAGAGACCCAATGACAAGGCGATCAGGCCGAGCGCGCCGACCACGATTCGCCAGCCGACGAACAGCGTAAAGCCGTTGCGCGAGACGTAACCGAGGAACGTCTTCACCACGAACCAGGCGGCGATGAAGGAGACGATGAAGCCGACCGCGATGAGCGCGAGGTTGCTTTGGCTCAAATGGCCGTGGTCCTTGTAAAGATCATAAGCGAATGCGCCCGCCATGGTCGGCATCGCCAGCCAGAATGAAAATTCGGCGGCGGCGCGGCGATCGGCGCCGCACAGCATCGCGGCCACGATGGTGGCGCCGGAGCGCGACACGCCGGGAATCATCGAAGCGCATTGCGCGATGCCGATGATCAAACACATCGGCAACGTAAAGCTGGTCGCCTCGTGATAGCGCGGTTTCAGATCGAGCCGATCGACCCAGAACAAGATGCCGCCACCGATGATGAGCGCGATGCACACGATCCAGGGGTTGAACAAAACGTCTTTGATCAGCTTGTAGGCCGTGGCGCCGATGATCGCCGCCGGCAGGAATGCGATCAGCACGCCGATGACGAAGCGGCGTGACTGCGGATCGTTGAACACGCCGAGAAACAATTGCCACAGCCGCATCGAATAGATCGACAGCAGCGCCAGGATCGCGCCGAACTGAATCAGCACCGCAAAGCTTTTGCCGAAATCGTCGTCGCCGAAGCCGAAGAACCGCTGCATCAAGAGCAGATGGCCGGTCGAGGACACCGGAATGAACTCGGTCAAGCCTTCGACCACGCCAAGGATGATCGCCTTGATGAAATCCATGAATTCACTCCGCGGCGGGAAGGGGCGCTGGGCGCCCGTCGGCTGGAACTCGCAGGACAGTTAGGGTGCACTTGTGACCCAGCCGTGAATGCAAGGCAACGGCAAACGCCATGCTCTCAACAGCCCTCGTCCGACGCCTTGCTTGCCCGATTCATCGCCTATAAGGAAGCGATTCGCGGTTGCTCCCATCCATCATTCCGCGGCTGCCTCTCGGCCGCTTTTCAGGCGCGCATTCATCATCAGCATGCTGACATTGTTCCATCATCCCTTCTGTCCTCATTCGCGGTTCGTTCGGCTCGTGCTCGAGGAACTCGCGCTGCCGGTGCGTTTGGTCGAGGAAAGGGTTTGGGAGCGGCGCGAGGAGTTCCTGATGCTCAATCCGGCCGGAACCACGCCGGTTTTGGTGGAAGAGGGCGCGCCACCCGTCCCGGGTGCCGGCGTGATCGCCGAATACCTCGAGGAAACCAACGCCACCGCCACCGTGCCACCGGTGCGGCTGTTGCCGGGCGACGCGATCGACCATGTCGAGGTGCGCCGCCTGCTCGGCTGGTTCAACGACAAGTTCTTTGCCGAGGTCAGCGGTCCACTGGTGATGGAGCGGGTCTACAAGCGCTACATTCCGTCCGATAAAGGCGGTGGCGCGCCCGATACCGAGACCATGCGGGCGGCGCGCAGCAATGTTAAATACCATCTGAGCTATATCGGCTGGCTCGTTCGCCGCCGCGACTGGCTGGCCGGCGACCGGATCACCTATGCGGATCTCAGCGCGGCCGCGCATTTGTCCGCTATCGACTATTTGGGCGACGTGCCGTGGAACGAAGACGAGACCGCCAAGGCCTGGTACGCGCGGATCAAATCGCGGCCGTCGTTCCGCACCCTGCTGGGCGAGACCATGCCGGGCCTGCCGCCGTCGCAAAGCTACGCCAATCTCGACTTCTGACGCCTGCCGAGGCCAAGGTCGCGCTGGCCGCGGAATCCCGCGCTCATGGTTTTGACGCCTATCGGCGTCACGACGCCGGACGCCATCCCGCGCGCAGCGGCGGGCCTTCGCGCCTTCCTCGACGCCGGCAGCCATGGCGACATGGATTGGATGGCGCGCAACGCTGATCGCCGCGGTGATCCCCGCACCTTGTGGCCGGAGGTGCGCGCGATCGTCATGGTGGGCCTCAATTACGGACCGCAGGACGATCCGCTGGCGATCCTCAAGGAACGCCTGCACGGCGCCATCTCGGTCTACGCACAGGGCGACGACTATCACGATCTGCTCAAGCCGCGGCTCAAGGGACTGGCGCGCTGGCTGCTCGAAAAAGCCGGCGGCGACGTCAAAATTTTTGTCGACACCGCGCCCGTGATGGAAAAACCGCTGGCTCAAGCCGCGGGTTTGGGCTGGCAAGGCAAGCACACCAATCTGGTTTCGCGCGCGCACGGATCGTGGCTGTTTCTCGGGGCGATTTTCACCACGCTCGAACTGCCGCCCGATTCGCCGGAGCGCGATCATTGCGGCTCGTGCCGCTCCTGTCTCGATATTTGCCCGACCGCCGCATTTCCGGCGCCGTATCGGCTCGATGCGCGGCGCTGCATCTCGTATCTGACGATCGAGCACAAAGGTCCGATCCCGCGAGCGGAACGGCCAAAACTCGGCAACCGCATCTATGGCTGCGACGACTGCCTTGCTGTTTGTCCCTGGAACAAATTTGCCCAGAGCGGCCGCGAAGCGAAGCTCGCGGCGCGCGCGGCCCTGGGCGCACCCTCGCTGGCCGAATTATCGCGGCTCGACGACGCCGGCTTCCGCGCGCTGTTCAGCAAGAGCCCGGTCAAGCGCATCGGGCGCGCGCGCTTCCTCCGCAATGTGCTGAACGCCATCGGCAATGCCGAAGACGCGGCGCTGGTGCCCGAGGCCGAACGTTTGCTCGACGACGCCTCGCCGCTGGTCCGCGGCGCCGCCATATGGGCGCTGGGACGTCTCGATCCGCAACGGCTCCGCCTGCGCGCCAACGAGCAGCGCGCGAGCGAATCCGAGCCGGACGTGATCGCTGAATGGGACGCGGCGTGCGCGGAGTGAGCCTCTGATGACGGCATTGATCTGTTTCGGGCTCGGCTATTCGGCAGAGCATTATCTCGGCGGCTTCGGCACACGCTTTTCACACATCGTCGGCACGGTCCGCAGTGCTGAACGCGCCGCATTATTGAGTGCACGCATCGGCGATCCCTTGCGCATGTTTGCATTCGACGGCAGCCTTCCAACGGCCGAAGTGGAAACCGCGATCGCGCAAGCCGATGTGGCGCTGATATCGATTCCGCAAACGCAAACCGGCGATCCGGTGCTGGCCGCTTTTGGCGATGCGTTGAACGCCGCCAAACGTCTGCGCTCCGTCGTCTATTTGTCGACCGTCGGCGTCTACGGCGACCATGGCGGCGCCTGGGTCGACGAAGAAACACCGCCGCAGCCCGACATGACGCGCAGCCGCGACCGCCTCGCCGCGGAGCAAGCCTGGCAGGATTTCGGTGCGCGGAGCGGCGTTCCGGTCGCGATCCTGCGGCTTGCCGGGATTTACGGACCGGGCCGCAACGCCCTGGTGCAGGTCGCTCGCGGCGACGCGCGACGTATCGTCAAACCCGGACAGGTCTTCAACCGCATCCATGTCGACGACATCGCGCAGGCGATTGACGCGGCCGCTGTCGCAGAAAGCTGCCGGCATTTTCAATGTCGCCGACGACGAGCCCTGCCCGCCCGGCGATCCGCTCGTCTTCGCGGCGCAGTTGCTCGGCCGCGCGCCGCCGCAGGAAATCTCCTTCGCGGACGCTGCGCCGACGATGTCGCCGATGGCTTTGAGTTTTTGGCAGGATTGCCGGCGCGTCCGTAACGACAAGCTCAAACACGCGCTCGGTGTGACGCTGCGCTATCCGAGCTATCGCGAAGGCTTGCGCGCGCTGGCTGCCGTTTCATAGGGCACCGTTTCGGGCGCCGGATCAACGAAGATCGCGGGCTTGTGCTCTTCTTCGGCGACCACGTCGTGAAATTTGGTGTAGTCCAGCAAATAACGTCCGTGCGTTGAGACGCCGGCGATATCCCGGTAGCGGTGGCCCCAGCGGATATCGCGCCAGGAATAAACCTGGCGGGCGTGAAGCTGCTGCGCCGAGCCGTCATCGAGCCCGCTGACATTGAGCACCAGCACGGTGTCGCTCTCGGCGAGGTCCTCCGCTGTTGCGCCGTGCAGTGGGCTGTCCTTGTCGATAACGTGAAACAGCGTCCAACTCAGCACGAACATCGGATGCTCACTGCGATCAAGCGTGAGCTCGTAAAAGCGGCGCAGCTGATCGCCATCCTTTTGGCGCTCGACGCGAACCAGCCACAGCCGCGCCGTGGCGCGCGAGATCGCGTTGTGGCGGCCATTTGCTGTCCGCACCATCAAGGTCCGCCGGCCATCGCGCGACGAGATCACCGCGCAATTGGCAAAGACAAAACGCGCGCGCGGCCGCGAGAACCGGGCAAACACCAATCCGGTCATCACCGCCAGAAAGGTCATGCCGCTGAAAATCTCGATCGTGGCGATCAAATGCCCGTAATCGGTTTGCGGATGCATATCGCCGTAACCGACCGTCGCCAGCGTCTCGATGGAGAAGTAAAAATACGCCAGCGAGCCGTTGCCGCCGGCATTGGCGATCGGCTCGTGACCGAGCGAATAAAGACACGCGAAAATCGCGTTCAGCGCCACGAACAAAAACGCCGCGCTGCCGAAGAATACCGGCCACGTGACCGACATCGCCCGGTGGTAGAGATCGGTCCAGAACCCTTGGCCGAGGCCGATGCGTCTCGATCTCCCGCGTGCCCCAGCTTGACGAGCTGGGGCTTTTCCGCTGAGCGCTTGCGGCGAGTTTTGGCACGCTGTGAGACCTACGCTCTCTGCCTCATGACGAGTGATAGCAACGAAGCCATGCGAAGCGACCGCTCTGTTGCATCAACCGGCGGATCGGCCGTGTGCCGCTGCCTCACGCGGCGCGCAACAGCGATAAACTACGCCGCCTTCAGCGCGGCGCCGAGCCGGGGATAGACCCGGTGCGCATTGCCTTCGAAAATTTTGGCGCGATCGGCGTCGCTCAGCCGCGTCGCGCCATCGATATAGCGCTTGGTGTCGTCGAAATTAAAACCGGTCTTCGGATCGACGCCTTTGACCGCCCCGACCATTTCGGAGGCGAACAAAATGTTCTCCACCGGCACGACTTCGGTCAGCAGATTGATACCCGGCTGATGGTAAACGCATGTGTCGAAGAAGATATTGTTTTTGATGATTTCATCAAGCTCGGGGCGGCCGTTATTAAGCGCGAGCCCGCGGAAGCGTCCCCAGTGGAACGGCACCGCGCCGCCGCCGTGCGGGATGATCAGCTTGAGCGTCGGGAAGTCCTTGAAAAGATCCGAGAGAATGATCTGCATGAACGCCATCGTGTCGGCGTTCAGATAATACGATCCGGTGGTGTGCATGGCTGGATTGCAGCAGCCCGACACGTGGATCATTCCCGGCACGTCGAGCTCGACCATTTTCTCGAACAGCGGATACCACCACTTGTCGGTCAGCGGCGGCGAATTGAAATAGCCGCCGGACGGATCCGGATTGAGATTGCAGCCGATGAAGCCAAGCTCCTTCACGGCGCGCTCGAGCTCGGCGGCCGAGTTCTTCGGCGGCACGCCCGGCGATTGCGGCAGCTGGCAGACGCCGATGAAGTTCTTCGGATAGAGCGTGCAGACCCGATGGATGAGGTCGTTGCAGATCCGCGACCATTCCAGGCTGACGCTCTCGTCGCCGACGTGGTGGCCCATGCCGGAGGCGCGCGGCGAGAAAATCGTCAGGTCGGTGCCGCGCTCGCGCTGCAGCTTGAGCTGGTTCTGCTCGATGCTTTCGCGGATTTCGTCGTCGGACATCTTCAGCGACGCGCGCGAAGGCAGCGCAGCCTTATCCTTGGCGTTAGCGGCCGCTGTCTGCTCCTTGCGGAAGCGATGCAGGTCCTTGGGCTCGGTGGTGTAATGGCCGTGGCAATCGATGATCATGATGTGGGTCGCTGAACTCGCTGAAGCCGGAATGCTAAGGACCGCCGTGCGATTGTCAAACAGCGGCGCCTTTTCTATAGCATGCTCCGACTGCGCCCAAAGGAGACTTACGGAATGGCTGAGCTTCCGCGCCTCAATAGCATCATCCGCGCACTCGAATCCGGCCAGCATGCGCTGACCTGTTTCTCGCCCGCCGAAGTCTCAAGCGCGGTGTCGCTCGCAACCTCGAAGTTCGACGGCTGCGTCTATGAGATGGAACATCAGCCCTGGGATGGGCGGCTGCTGCGCGATTGCCTGCAATACATGCTCAACCGGGCGCAGATCGCCAAATCGGGCTCGGTGGCGCCGGCAGTGACGCCCTTGGCGCGGGTGCCGGTGAACGGCGTCGAAATGGCCCAGTGGCAGGCCAAGCAGGCGCTCGACATGGGCTGCTACGGTATCGTCTTCCCGCACATCTCCACGGTCGAGGAAGCCGCCAACGCGGTCGGCGCCTGCCGCTATCCGCGGCTCAAGACCGCGGCGCATTACGAGCCCGCCGGCATCCGCGGCGACGGCCCGACCACGGCCGCGCGCTACTGGGGGCTGACCCAGCAGGAGTATTACCAGAAGGCCGACGTCTGGCCGCTCAATCCGCAGGGCGAGATTTTCTGCATCCTGCAGATCGAGGACACGCGCGGCGTCGAAAATCTCGACGACATGCTGCGTAACGTGCCGGGCATCGGCGCGATCCTGATCGGCGAAGGCGACCTCTCCCAGGAGCTCGGCTATCCGCGCCAATACGAGCACAAGGTGGTGCTCGAATGGATGAAGCGCGTGGTCGACACCTGCAAGAAGCACAATGTCGTGGTCGGTCATCCGCATGTCGAGCAGGGCAATGTCGAGCGCGTGATCAGCGAAGGCTATCGCTTCCTGATGTGCGCTCCGGTGCAGAGCTACGGGCATTTGGAAGCGGCGCGGAAGCATACGGGGCGCGCATGAGCATCGCTGGCACCATGCCGCGTTGACGGCGGCCCGTTGACGTCATGCCCGGGCTTACCCGGGTATCCCGCTTGGGCGGATCTCAGTGTTTGGCAAGCGGGATGGCCGGGACAAGCCCGGCCATGACGAGCCTAAAACACCCGGAGCCCGCTGCAGTATTCCGTAGGATGGGCTGAGTGAAACGAAACCCATCACGCTTCGCCGAAGCGCCACGATGGGTTTCGCTTCGCTCAACCCATCCTACAATCGCGCTGATTCCCCGCTCATTCCCGCGAAGGCGGGAATCCAGGGGCGGATGCAATGAGCTGGGTCCCCGCCTTCGCGGGGAGGAGCGGAAGCCGCTAAACTCCCAACCCACCCTTCTCTTCGATAAAGCGCGCGATCTCATCGACGCCCTGGCCGGCGCGCAGGTTGGTGAACAAGAACGGCCGCGTCCCGCGCATGCGCTTCGACTCGCGCTCCATGGTGTCGAGCGACGCGCCCACGTAGGGCGCCAGATCGATCTTGTTGATCACCAACAAATCAGAGCGCGTGATGCCGGGACCGCCTTTGGACGGAATCTTGTCGCCGGCGGCGACGTCGATCACGTAGATGGTCAGGTCGGCGAGTTCCGGCGAGAAGGTCGCGGCCAGATTGTCGCCGCCCAATTCGATCAGCACCAGATCGAGCGCCGGGAATTTGTGCCGCATGTCGGCGATGGCTGCCAAGTTAGCCGATGCGTCTTCGCGGATCGCCGTATGCGGACAGCCGCCGGTCTCGACGCCGGCAATGCGCTCCGGCTTGAGTGCGCCGGAGCGCACCAGATATTCGGCATCCCACTTGGTGTAGATGTCGTTGGTGATGGCGGCGATCTCGTAGCGCTCGCGCAACTGCTTGCACAGCGCGTCCATCAACGCGGTCTTGCCCGAGCCGACTGGACCGCCGACGCCAACACGCAAGGGGCCGTGTGCATGTGTCATTGTTTCTCAGCTCCTGAATAGCCGGGTATATTGGGTCTCGTGCCGCATGCTGGCGAGATCGGCGCGGAACGTGGCGCTGCCGATGTCATCCAGGGGCGTCGCCAAGGCGCGCTGCGCTGTCGCGGCTACGGCAGCTTCGAGCGCGGCGAGGATCCGCTGGCCGTCGGTTTGGCCGAGTGGAATGAGCCGCACGCCGGCGGAAATCCAGTTCGCGGTCAGCGCATGCAGAAAGGCGGCGAGCGCCGGCTCGCGCGGGATGTCATGCCCGGCACAAGCAACGGCGACCGCCACCGGCAGTGCGACTGCGCCGGACCAAACATCTTGGAAATGGGTCAGCGCCGAACACGACCAAGCCGCCTTGGTGGCATCGAGAAAAGCGCGTCCCTGCGCCGTCGTTTCGAGATAGCGCTCCTTGGAAGCAACCAGCGCCGCTGCAAGCGCCGCCACATCCCGCAGCAGGGCGTCGTTGTGCTCAGCGACTGCGCGATACGCGTGAACAAACAAAATCGCATCACAGAAGCCGCTGCCCGCATCGAGCATGGCGGCGAGCCACTGCCGCAATGTCTCGGCGTCCTTGATGTCGCCGGCCTCGACCGCCCATTCGATGCCGCTTGAATACGAGAATGCACCGATCGGGTACGCCGGAGACAACCAGGCCATGAGACGGTAGAGCGCGGACGACGCCATCAGCTCGCTCGCTTGACCGGGAGTATTCAACGGCGGCTTCTCCCGTGCGGGTCCGCGCGTTCGTCCCGACGAGCCGACAAACGGCTTAGTCATGGTCATGATCGTGGCGGTGATCGTGGTCGTGCGCATGATGGTGATCATGCCGATGATCGTGCCCGTGGGCATGCACGTGGCCGGCATCGTGCGCGTAGGCACCCCGCTCCGGATCGAATGCCGCTTCCACTGGAGCGAGGTGGGCGCCAAGCCCGCGCAGCATGTCTTCGATCACATGATCGCGGCGAATGCGCAGCCTGTCGCCGACGATCTGCACCTCGATGTGCCGGTTGCCGATATGCCAGGCGAGCCGCGCCAGCGCGTGGCTGTCAGCGGCGGTGATTTCGATCAGCGCCTCAGGACGGCCGACGACCCGCACGATGCCGCCGTCGTCGAGCACGAGGCCATCGCCGTCACGCAACGCCGTGGCCTGTGGCAAATCAAGCAGGAACGTGGTGCCGTGCTGCGCCGGTCAACACGATGCGACGGCGTTGCCGCTCATCGGCATCGAGCACGACCTGATCGATCGCGCCGGCGTCGTCCCAGCGGCCTGCCGTCTTGATTGCCTGAGCGCGTTTCATTGGCCCTGAGGTCTGTGGCGGTTCATTCCGGTGCAAGTCTGGTACACTAAAGCACGATCGCGAAAGACCTGCGCGCTCCGATTGATCCGAGGGCGCGACGCATGTTTTCGGAAAGATTCAGCGCCTAGGGATGACAACCGGCGGGAAACGCCCTGCCTCGTCGCCGGAAACGCCGACAGCGCTCGACATTGATAGCAACGATTGCCGACGGGAGAATGCACGCCATGGCCGCAGACGGATTGGTTACCATACCGAGCAGCTTCGGACCGAAGGAGACGATGGACCGGCTCGAGGCCGACATCAAAGGCAAAGGCCTGACGGTGTTTGCGCATATCGACCATGCCGGCCGGCGCCACCGCGGCCGGCCTGTCGCTGCGTCCCACCGATCTGTTGATCTTCGGCAACGCCAAGGGCGGCACACCGCTGATGCAAGCCGGCCAGACCATCGGCATCGACCTGCCGCTCAAGATCCTGGTCTGGGAGGATGCCAAAGGGCAAACATGGTTGTCCTACAACGACCCCCACTGGCTCGCCAAACGGCATGACATCGGCGATGCGACCGCCGCGGCGGTCACCGGCCTCGCCAATGTTCTCGCCAACTTCGCTCAGGCGGCGGCGGGCACCACGTAAGGCAGCCGCCTCGCTGGATCCAGAAAAGCTGAACCGCTCGTCCACCGCTGCGGAGATTTCCTCAGCGCCCCGCGGCGCGATCTGCTACGCTGTGGGTTCGGGATTGCAGCAAGCACCGAGCCTGTGGCGGTCCTGAGCGTGCGGCGCATCGTGTCGCGATGCATCGCGTCCGGGAAACATGGATTGTTTGGCGGGCTCCCGCCGTTCTTCGATGATCAACAAGATCGTGCAGCGCATGGCCGAGGCGATGGCGGGAATCCGCAGTGGCTCGGTCGTGCTCATCGGCGGCTTCGGCAGCATCGGCCAGCCCAATGCCTTGATCGAGGGCTTGATCGAACAAGGCGCGAGCGACCTGACCGTGGTCGCCAACAATGCCGGCGTCGGTCATCTCGGCCTGGCGCGGCTGATGGAAGTCGGCCGCGTGCGCAAGATCATTTGCTCTTATCCGCGCACGACCGATCCGGTGGTATTCGAGAGCCTGTACCGGGCCGGCAAGATCGAGCTTGAAGTGATGCCGCAAGGCACGATGGCCGAGCGCCTGCGCGCCGCCGGCGCCGGCATCCCGGCCTTCTACACGCCGACCTCGGTCGGCACGCTGCTGGCGGAAGGCAAAGAGGTGCGTGAATTCCGCGGCCGCCGCTATGTGCTGGAAGAAGCCTTTTACGGCGATGTCGCGCTGATCGAAGCCTGGGAGGCCGATCGCTGGGGCAATCTGATCTACAAATCCTCGGCGCGGAACTTCAATCCGGTGATGGCGACAGCCGCCGCATTGACCATCGTGCAGGCTCAGCACATCGTGCCGCTCGGCGACATCGATCCGGAACAGATCCACACGCCCGGCATCTATGTCGATCGCGTGCTGCACGTTCCCTATGGCGAGCCGACGGTGACCTGACGAGGAACCGCGATGAATGTGAAAGCAAAGCGCGGCGTAACGACGAACTGCAAACCGTGGACGCGCGAGGAGATCGCCGCCCGCGCGGCACGCGATATCCCCGAAGGCTTTTACGTCAATCTCGGCATCGGCATTCCGGTGCTGGTGGCGAACTACATTCCGCCCGAACGCGAAGTGATCATCCAATCGGAGAACGGCATTCTCGGCATGGGGCCGGAGCCGGCGCCCGACAAGATCAATCGCTGGCTGATCAACGCCAGCAAGAAATACGTCACGCTCGTTCCCGGCGGCTCCTACGTGCATCACGCCGACAGCTTCGCGATGATCCGCGGCGGCCATCTCGATCTGTGCGTGCTCGGCGCTTTTCAGGTCGCGGCGAACGGCGACTTTGCCAATTGGTCGAAATCGGCCACCGACATGCCGTCGGTCGGCGGCGCCATGGACCTCGCGGTCGGCGCCAAGAGCGTGTGGGTGGTGATGGATCACACCACCAAGGACGGCGAAAGCAAATTGCTGCGCCGCTGCACCTATCCGCTCACGGCGGTCGGGGTGGCGACGCGGGTGTACACCAATCTGGCGGTGCTCGATGTCACCGGAGATGCGTTCGCGGTGCGCGAGATGGTGCCTGGCCTCACGCTCGAAGCGCTGCAAGATGTGACCGATGCGCCGCTGACGATGGCTGCGTAGCGCAACCCATCGCTTCGCTCGTCTGACGCTATCGGGAATTTAGAGCGCGTTTCGCTTAGATTGAATCGGACGTGCTTTGATATCTCCGGAGCGTTTCCCCTCTCTGCGTCATGCGCGGGCTTGACCCGCGCATCCCGATCATCAGGGCTCCGTGCCCACCTAAGCGGGATGGCCGGGACAAGCCCGGCCATGACGGCACGATGGAGGGTCGCAAGCTGTTCGTAACACAGAGCGCATCGAGACGTGCTCTATAGAAAATTTCGCGTTCGAAATTCCGAGGCGCCTTGAGCAGACCTCGAACGCGCGAGCGCTATTGCGGTGTCGTGGCGATCGCGGGCTTGGTGGTCGTGGTCGCGCCTTCTGCGGCGGCTTTTTCTTTTGCTTGTCGGCCGCAGCCTTGGCGTCGGGCGACGCGCCTGCGATCGGCGCCGATGCCGACGTCGGCGTCCAGTGCACCACCGGCCGCGTCTTGCCGTCCTCGGCCTTTGCGGCGGCTGCCTTCGGCTCGGTCGCAGTATCACCAACGGCCTTGTCGTCGCCCGGCTTGGCGGCAAGCGTCTTGCCGCCCTTCTTGCGGCGATGCGGTCCTGCCGCAGGCTCATCGGCGCTGACATTGAGCCGCGCCAATTGATCCGGCGTCCGCGTCGGTCCGGTATAAACAACGACCGGCGTAATCGCACCGAGATCGGACAACAAAGCCGCGCCCTTGGGCGTGGGTGCCCGCAGGCTCGACAACAGTGCCGAGAACGGCGTGTCCACGCCGGCGCCGGCTTCGCCGCCGGCGTCGACGTCCTCGTCCTCCGCGGCCGGCCGCTTGCGATGCGGACCGCAGACCTGATCGTGCAGGTTGGGCGGATCGGCATTGACCGGCGCCAGATTATCGACGGTCCCGAGCGACGGTGTCAGCCAGGTGAGCTGGTTCTGCGAGAAACCGCCTTCGAGCAATTCGGCGGCCTTGACGGCGCGCGCGGCGCCAGAAGGCGAGCCGAGCACCACCGCGATGAGTTGTCGGCCGTTACGCGTCGCCGTGGCGACGAGATTGAATCCCGAAGCGCAGATGAAGCCGGTCTTCATGCCGTCGGCGCCCGGATAGCGGCCGAGCAGCGTATTGTAGTTACGCACGATGCGGCGGCCGTATTTGATTGCCGGGATGTGCCAATAATAACTGTATTCGGGAAAGTCATGGATCAGCGCGCGGGCCAGGATCGCCATGTCGCGCGCCGACACCAGCTGACCGTCAGCCGGCAGCCCGTTCGGATTGACGAAATTCGATTGCGTCATGCCGAGACGATGCGCCGTCTTGGTCATGTCGTCGGAAAAATTCTCGATCGAGCCGTCGACGCCTTCGGCGAGCAGCACGGCCATGTCGTTGGCCGACTTCACCATCATCATCTTTAGCGCGTTATCGACGGTCACCTGGGTGCCGACCGCATAGCCCATCTTGGTGGGCCCCTGGGCCATCGCATTGCGCGACACGGTGAACAGGCTGTCGAAGGTGATTCGGCCCTGCTTGATCGCCTGCAGCGTGACGTAGAGCGTCATCAGCTTCGTGGTCGAAGCCGGATACCACGGATAGGTGGCATTCTCGGCACGCAGGACTTTGCCGCTTTCAGCCTCGATCAGAATCGAGGCCCCGGCCCGCGCCGGCGTCGCAGCAAGATTAGCCGCTAACACCGAGCCGACCATGATGCCCAGCGCCAGCGCTTTAAAAGAATTCACATGCTGCACGTGTCGCGGTCCGTTCCGTTGGCCGGCCCCTTCGGAGGTCATCGGGAGAGCCGTCGTGCAGGCCTGTCCCACTGACCGATCAGGCCGCGATGGGTTCACGAAAGGTTCCCGAAGCGGTTGTGGCGCACTATATGTAAACCGAAGGGACTCGATGGCAAAGCGAAAACCCGTCGCATGAGTTCCATCCGTGAATTTCACATTCGAGGCCGCTTCGGCTAAATCAGCGTAGCCGACGAACACAACATCCGAGCAAAAACGTCCGAAATTCGACAAGGAGAAGCGACATGACAGCCTGCATCGTAGGTTGGGCGCATACCCCGTTCGGTAAGCTTGCCGGCGAGAGCGTTGAGAGCCTGATCGTGAAAGTCGCCGGCGAGGCGCTGGCCGATGCCGGCATCGGTCCGAAGGATGTCGACGAGATCGTGCTCGGACACTTCAATGCCGGCTTTTCGCCGCAGGACTTTACCGCGTCTTTGGTGCTGCAGGCGTCGCCAGATTTTCGCTTCAAGCGCGCGACCCGTGTCGAGAATGCCTGCGCCACCGGATCCGCCGCCATCCATCAGGGTTTGACGTCGATCGCCGCGCGCAAATCGCGCATCGTGCTCGTGGTCGGCGCTGAGCAAATGACGGCGACGCCCGGCCCGGAAATCGGACGCAATCTGCTGAAGGCGTCGTACGTGCGCGAAGAGGCCGATATCGATGGTGGCTTTGCCGGCATCTTCGGCCAGATCGCGAGCCTCTACTTTCAGCGCTGGGGCGATCAATCGGACGCGCTCGCCCGCATCGCGGCGAAGAACCACAAGAACGGCGTCGACAATCCGTATGCGCAGATGCGCAAGGATTTCGGCTACGATTTCTGCCGTCAGGAGAGCGAGAAGAATCCGCGCGTCGCCGGCCCGCTCAAGCGCACCGATTGCTCACTCGTGTCCGACGGCGCCGCCGCTGTGGTGCTGACCGACGTCGAGACCGCGCTGACCATGGACAAGGCGATCGTGTTTCGCGCCGCCCAGCATGTGCAGGATTATCTGCCGATGTCGCGCCGCGACATTCTCAAGTTCGAAGGCCCGGCGCTGGCCTGGCAGCGCGCGTTGGAGCAAGCCGGCGTCGGCCTCTCCGACATCTCCTTCGCCGAAGTGCATGACTGCTTCACCATCGCCGAACTGTTGGTCTACGAGGCGATCGGGCTGGCACCGCAGGGCCAGGGCGCACGCGCCATCGAGGACGGCCTGGTCAACCCGGACGGCAAGCTGCCGATCAACCGCTCCGGCGGGCTGAAGGCGAAGGGCCATCCGATCGGCGCCACCGGCGTATCGATGCACGCCATCGCCTCGATGCAGCTCACCGATAAGGCCGGCGACATGCAGCTCAAAGGCGCAAAACTCGGCGGCATTTTCAACATGGGCGGCGCCGCCGTCGCGAATTACGTCAGCATTCTGGAACGGCTGCGGTGATTCGCAGCGTCGCAGCGTAGCCCGGATGAGCGTCAGCGACATCCGGGAGCCGCGACCAAACGACGAAGTCTGCCCCGCATGTCGCTGCGCTCATGCGGGCTACTTGCTGTGGTAGCGAAAACTCCGCGTGCGGCTACGCCGCGGCGAGGCGCTCCAGCTCGCCGATGATCGCCTGACCCATCTCCGAGGTGCTGACCACCTTGGTGCCGTCCGACTTGATGTCGGCGGTGCGCAGGCCGTTGGCCAGCGTGGCCGCAATCGCCTGCTCGATCAGGTCGGCCTCTTTGCCCATGTTGAACGAGTAGCGCAGCGCCATGGCGAACGACGCGATCATGGCGATCGGGTTGGCGATGCCCTTGCCGGCGATATCGGGCGCCGAGCCATGCACCGGCTCGTACAACGCCTTGCGGCGCTTGGTCTTGGCGTCGACTTCGCCGAGGGACGCCGACGGCAGCATGCCGAGCGAGCCGGTCAGCATGGCGGCGATATCGGACAGCATGTCGCCGAACAGATTGTCGGTGACGATGACGTCGAACTGCTTCGGCCAGCGCACCAGCTGCATGCCGCCGGCATCGGCCAGCATGTGCTCGAGCTCGACGTCTTTGTACTCGCGCGCGTGCAACTCGCCGACCACCTCGCGCCACAGCACGCCGGTCTTCATGACATTGCGCTTTTCCATCGACGTGACTTTGTTGCGCCGCGCCCGCGCCAGCTCGAAACCGACGCGCGAAATGCGCTCGATCTCGTAGGTGTCGTAAACCTGCGTATCGACCGCGCGCTTTTGACCGTTGCCGAGGTCGGTGATGGTCTTCGGCTCGCCAAAGTAGACGCCACCGGTGAGCTCGCGCAGGATGATGATGTCGAGCCCTTCGACCACATCGGGCTTCAAGCTCGATGATTCCGCCAGCGCCGGATAGCAGATCGCCGGGCGAATGTTGGCGAACAGTCCCAAATCCTTGCGCAGGCGCAGGAGCCCAGCCTCCGGCCGCACATCATACGGCACGCTGTCCCATTTCGGGCCACCGACGGCGCCGAAAATCACCGCATCGGCCGCATGCGCCTTGGCCATCGTGTCTTCGGTGACCGACACCTTGTGGGCGTCGTAACAAGAGCCGCCGACCAATCCTTCCTCGGTCTCGAACTTGGCGATGCCGGCCTTGTCGAGGAAGCCGAGCAGCCGCTTCACCTCGGCCATGACTTCCGGGCCGATGCCATCACCGGGAAGAAGGAGCAGATTGTAGGACGCCATCGGGGATGCCTCGCGATTGGAAAAGCCGCCAGCGGTCGGCCCTTGCGGAGAGGGCTCCCTGGGAACGCGAGGATTGCTAAAGCGCGCGGCTCGGCTTGGCAAGCCGCGCCGCGGCCGACGTGCTAGAGTGCTCTTCCAAGCGAAGGAAGCGCAGTCAAAAAGGGCCCCTCCATGCGAACCATGCGCGTTGTCGCACTTATGCTCCTGTTATGCGGAGTGGGCCTGCAAGCTCGCGCCGATGACGCGCCGAGCCCCGAGGCGTTGACCGCCGCCAAGGATTTGATGGCGGTGATTTCGCCCGACATGCTCAAGCAGCTCGCCACCTCCATTTCGGCGACGTTCTGGCCGGTGGTCGAGCAACGCGCAAAGGCCGACAAGATCGACGACGCGACCATCGCCGAGTTACGCGCCGAGTTCGAGCGCATCCAGGTCGCCTTCGCCAGCGACGCCATGAAGGACGCGCCGCCGATTTACGCCCGGCACTTCACCGTTCCCGAATTGAAGGAATTGACCGCGTTCTACCAAACGCCGACCGGCGCCAAGGCGCTTCACGAGATGCCGCAGGTGATGGGCGAACTGACGACCCAGATGGTGCCGCGCCTGCAAGACCTGCAGCGGCAGACCAGCGAAGCGTTCACCAAAATCCTGCGCGAACACGGTTACGCGAAATAACGCACCGTCACTGGCTCAGGTGTCACTGGCTCAGGTGTCACTGGCTCAGGTGTCACTGGCCGCTGAACCAGTTGTAGCCCTGGTTCTCCCAATAGCCGCCGGCGTCGTTGTCCTGCACCCACATGGCGGTGACGTATTTCGGATTCTTGAAGCCGAGTTTTGTCGGGATGCGGATCTTGATCGGATAGCCGTAAGCGCGCGGCAGAACCTTGTGGTCGAACTTCAGCGTCAACTGGGTCTGCGGATGCAGCGCGGTGGGCATGTCGATGGTGTTGGAATAGCCCTCGGCGCACTGGAACCAGACGTATTTGGCGGTCAGGTCGGCGCCGATCATTTTGAGGAAATCGGAGAGGCGGACGCCCTGCCAGGAGCCGATGGCGCTCCAGCCCTCGACGCAGACATGGCGGGTGACCTGCGAGACTTCCGGCAGCTTGTAGAGATCGGGCAGCGTCCAGGGCTTCTTGTTGTCGACCTTGCCGCCGATTTCGAGCTGATATTGCTCGCCGTCGACCTCGGGCGCCTCGTCCTCGCTGTAATAGGCGTTGAACGGGAACGGCCGGGTGATCATGCTGTCCGGATATTCCGGCGCCAGCGTGTGCGGATTGAACAAAATCGCCTGCACCCGGTCGTTGAAGGTTGAAATGACCCGCAGCGCATTTTCCGAGGTATCGCCGTCGATGATGTCGCAACCGCTCAGCACCGCGAGCGCGCCCAGGCTCGCGGCGCCGCGCAGGAAGAACCGCCGCGACGGCTCGGGCAACAGCTTGCCGGCATCCTTGATCAGATGCTTCGGGTCGACACCCGGTACCGACTTGCGCTGACGGGGCATTGTTCTTCTTCCTTGTTTTTTTAACCGCGTTGCTGTTTCAGCGACCGATGACCATGGCGCGCAGGCGTTTTCGGCACCAACACGGCCAAGCTCACATGCACGACCAGAAACGCCACGATCGCCGCCATGGCGGCGAAATGAACGTAACGCGCAACGTCGTAGCCGCCGAAGAAGCTGGTCAGCCACCACAACTGCACCGGCTTCCAGATCGACAGTCCGGACAGGACGATGACCACACCGGCTGCCAGAATTCCGACGTAGAGCAATTTCTGCACCGCGTTGTAGGTCGACAGATCCTCATGCGCGAGCTTGCCGCGCAACGCCGCCAACAGATCGCTCACCACCTCCGACGGCCAGATCGGAAACAGCTTGCGGCGGAAACGGCCGCTGGCGAAACCGAGCGCCAGATAGAAAAGGCCGTTGAGCATCAGGATCCACATCGCCGCGAAATGCCACAACAGCGCACCGCCGAGCCAACCGCCGAGCGTGATGTGCCGCGAGAAGGTGAAGCCGAACAACGGCGACGCGTTGTAGATCTGCCAACCCGAGCCGATCATGATCAGCATCGCCAACGCATTGATCCAGTGGCTCACGCGCACCCAAACCGGGTGAATGATTTTGCGCGGAGCGCCGTAGTCAACGGCAACCTGGTTAGCAGCTTCGATCGTGCTCATGGTCTATGAACTCATGGTCTTTCATGACGCATCTGCGTGTGCCGGTGCGCCAAACGCGTCCGGCACACGCGACGTGACTTAGTGCTTCATGTCGTCTTTTTTCATGGTGTCTTTTTTCATCGAGTCCTTCGACATGTTGTCTTTCGACATCGTGTCCTTGGACATGCTGTCCTTCGACATCGAATCCTTGGACATCGTGTCCTTTTTCATGTCGTCGGCGGCAAAAGCGGCCGGCGCGAACGCAACAGCGAGGCCAAGGGTCGCAGCGGCGAGAGTCTTGATCGCGATCGAACGTTTCATGGAAGATCCTCCTAGGGTGTCCGCGGCGCATTACGGCGCCGACCTCCCTCATTCGCTCCAGCTTCGGTCGCGGTTACATCACGCGGGCGTGATGCCGGAGCGGCGAAAAATCCGCCCGCCGAGCAATCGGTTAGCCGCGATCACCAGTGCTACCGCCGCTGCGTGTACGGAAAGGTCCGTCGCCGCCGCGTCGAACGGATGAAAGAAGTTCAAAAGCGTCGCGGCTGCAGCCGCGACCGCCAGACCGCCAATGGCCGCCGTGAGGCCGGGATAAAGCGGATACGCGCGGCGCAGCATCAGGAGCAGCAAGGCCGAGAGCGGCACCGACAGGGACACGATGAAGACCAGACAATCGCGCGCCTCGCCGAGATTGGCGACATGACTGGCCGGCGCGACCCAAACACGCAGGCAACCAAACCCGCTTGCTCCCACCCATAACAAGGCGGCGGGCAACGGCAGCGCCGCCCACGCCCGCGGCGCGCCCGGCACGCTCAACTCGAACGCTGCGATGGCGGCCAGAACGGCGGTCAAGGCAGAGCCGACGGCGGCAAGCCACAAATCCGGTGTGGCGCTGATGCGTTGCCAAATGGCATCGAGATGGGCGAAGGTGCTGAGCGCGACCGCAAGCGCGAGCAGCGCGGCGAGCCAAGTCAGCGCGCGCACCAGCGGCGGCGACAAGCGGCGCACCGGCCGCAAATCGTCGGCCAGACCGCGAATCAGCTGATCATGAGACACGTGTGTCATGATCCCTGCACCGTATCCTTGTTGAACCGGCTGCGCAGCGCTTTCATCGCCCGATGCAGATTGACCTTCAAAGACCCCTTGCTGCGCTGGGTGCGGGCAGCGGCCTCTGAAAGCGACTGCTCCTCCAGGACCAAGACCTGAACCGCCTCGCGCTGGCGCTCCGGCAAGGTCGCGAGCGCGTCCTGCAGCAAGGCGCGGCCGCCGGCGTCGCTGTCACGCGCGACCGGGCCGGCATCATCGTCAGCGAAGGATTCGACAGCGAGCGGCGCATGCACTTCGCGGACACGGAGACGCCCGACCCGGCGCAGCAGATCGATGGCGCGGCGCTCGGTGATCGCCCGCAGCCAAGCGCCGAATGCGCGATTGGGATCGTAGGTCTGGCGGGCGCGATGAATGGTGAGCAGAACGTCCTGTACGACGTCTTCGAGATCGGCGCCGGCAACGCCGCGCCGTAGCGCGATGGCTCTGATCAGGGGAACGCAATCGCGCAGCACCGCCTCGTAGGCGGCACGGTCGCCGCGCTGCGCCGCCGCCATTTGGGCCGCACGGCGCAGGTCGTCAGCGCTTCGAACCTGCGGCTCGGCCTCACGCATGAACAGGCTCCCGGCATGACCTGCCGGGATGCCGGGAAAGAGCGTGGGACGCAACGGCCCTTGGCCCTGCCGTAGGATCACGTTCGCTTGAGCCGCCGTCGGCATAGTACTTTGCACCGTCCACGTGAAAACGCTTGTGTCGCTGTTCTTTTCGTTGCCGGGCCAGAATGGTTACATTCGCAGCGGCGGGCGGGCGTCACCGCGCCCTGCCCGCCGTGCGTGCCGTGCCGCGCGTCACATCGGCAGCAGCACCGTGTCGATCACATGGATGACGCCGTTGGACTGCATGACGTCGCCGATCGTCACCATGGCGACGTCGCCCTTGGCGTCCGTCACGGACAGCTTGCCGGGGCCGGCTTGTTTGACGGTCAGCATGTCGCCCGACACCGTCTTCAACTTGGCCTCGCCGCCACCGTCCTTCACCGCCTTCATCAGGTTCGCGGCGGTCATCCGGCCGGGAACGACGTGATAGGTGAGGATCTTCGTCAGCGTGGCCTTGTTCTCAGGCTTCACCAGACTGTCGACCGTGCCGGCCGGCAGTTTGGCGAAGGCCGCGTTGGTCGGCGCGAACACCGTGAACGGGCCGGGTCCGGACAGCGTGTCGACAAGACCGGCTGCCTTCACGGCCGCGACGAGCGTGGTGTGATCCTTCGAATTGACCGCATTCTGGACGATGTTCTTCGAGGGATACATTGGCGCGCCGCCGACTTCGACGGTCTTTTCCGACATGCTCTCGGCCGACACCGGCACGGCCGCGCCGGCGGCGAAGACCAGCGCCGTCGCAGCGGCGATGAGGGTCAGGCGATTGGATACGCGGTTAGACATAAGCGGGGCTCCCGTATGTGCTGTGAGACGCGCTGGGGCGTAGCCGGTGATTGCACCGGCGATGGCGCGCGTGTCTGCGTCATCAGGCAGAGATACGGGGCGCGATGAAGCGGGTTTCAGCGCCCGCCTCACAGCGGCGTGAACGCTTGCGTGTCGCTGCCGTTGCGGTATGAAGCGCGCAAAGTCCGGGAGACGCCGAAGTTTCATGACAAAGGTTTCGTGCATAAAAGGGCTCGTGCACAAAAAGGTTAGCGCAAAAAGGTTTGTCTGATGTCGAAGACCAGTCCCGGTAATTTCTTTGAAGATTTCCGTGTCGGCCAAGTGATCCGGCACGCAACCCCGCGCACCGTCACAACCGGCGATGTCGCGCTCTATAACGGGTTGTTCGGCCCGCGCTTTGCTGTGCAATCGTCGGACGAGTTCGCTAAGGCGATCGGCTATCCGCGTTCGCCGATCGACGATCTCCTCGTCTTTCATATCGTGTTCGGAAAGACCGTTCCGGATGTCTCGCTCAATGCGGTGGCCAATCTCGGCTATGCGGGCTGTTTCTTTCGCAGTCCGGTTTTTCCCGGCGACACGTTGTCGGCGCTCTCCGAAGTCATCGGGCTGAAGGAAAATTCCAGCCGCAAGACCGGCATCGTCTATGTGCGCACCACGGGCTACAAACAGGACGGCACCGCGGCGCTCGAATATGTCCGCTGGGTGATGGTGCAAAAGCGCGACGAAGCGGCGCCGACGCCCGGCGACCACGTGCCGCGCCTCGCAACCGTGCTCGACGCCAAGCTTTTGAGCGAAGCCTGTCCGCCGATCGACGTCTCGGCTTACGACTTTGCAGTCTCCGGCAACAAATATCGCTTCGCCGACTATGAGGTCGGCGAGCGCATCGATCATGTCGACGGCATCACGGTCGAGGAAGCCGAGCACATGATCGCGACGCGGCTTTATCAGAACACCGCGCGCATTCATTTCGATCTGTTTGGTGCTCAAGCACGGCCGCTTCGGCCGGCGGCTGATCTATGGCGGCCACGTGATCTCGCTGGCGCGCGCGCTGTCCTTCAACGGCTTCGCCAACGCGTTCCACGTCGCCGCCATCAACGGCGGCCGGCATGTGGCGCCGCTGTTCGCCGGCTGCACGGTGTTCGCGTGGTCGGAAGTGCTCGGCAAAGCCGAACTGCCGGGCCGCGAGGACGTTGGCGCGCTACGGTTGCGCACGGTCGCGACCTCCGACAAACCCTGCGCGGATTTTCCCTACAAGACCGGCGACGAATACGATACCGCGGTGCTGCTGGATCTCGATTACTGGGTGCTGATCCCGCGCTGAGATGGCGCGCGCTGGGCGAAACTGCGCAGCTTTGGTCTAACGCTTGGCCTCTTTCAGCGCCGCAGCGAATTTCTGGTTGTTCGGCTCCAGCCGAACCGCCTCGGCGAAATCGCGCGCCGCGAGATCCGCCTGGCCGTTGGTGCCTTGGGCTAGACCGCGGGCGTAATGGGCCGCGGCGCTCTGGTCGTCCAGCCGGATGGCTTCGCCGAAATCGGCGATGGCGCGATCCAGATCGTCTTTCTGAATCCAGCCGCCGCCGAGAAAGCCCATGTATTGATCGTAGCGAATGCTGCCGCGCAGATAAAAATCGCGCCCCCGCTTCGGATCGAGATTGATCGCCTCGTCGAGATCGGCGACCGCGTGCTTGGCATCGGTCTTGGCGAGAAACGCTTCGGCGCGGGCTTCGTACCCGTCGACGAAATCCGGTTCGAGCCGCAGCGCGGTGGTGAAATCGTCAATCGCCGCATCGGGCTTGCTATCGGCAATCTCGACCAGCCCACGATTGTAGAGCGCGTCGATGTTGGCGGCATCGAGCCGGATGGCTTGCGAGAAATCCGCCCTGGCGCGGCCGAGTTCGCCCTTGGCCCGCCACGCGGCGCCGCGACCGTTGTAGGATTCGGCCGCGTTGGGATTGCGGCGAATAGCCTGATCGAAGTCCGCAATGGCGCTGTCGAAATCGGACTTTTCCAAGAAGGTCAGCGCACGATTCTCATAAACGTTCACCTCGTGCCTCGGGACGACGGTGTTGCCGCGTCGGCTGAACGCCTCGTCCGAGTGGGGCAGCGCATCAATGGCGATCGCCGCCGTAAAATCCGCGATGGCGCGATCGGATTCGCCGCGCTCGCGCCACAACAAGCCGCGGTCATTGTAGGCAAGCGCGTCCTTCGGGTTCACACGGATCGCGCCGTTGAAGTCGGCCAGCGCCCGATCGTCATCGCCCTTCTTCTGCCACGCGAGCCCGCGCGCCACGTAGGCCGCGCCGCGCACAACAGGTTTCTCCCCAGCATCGTCGATGATTTGCGTGCAACCGGCGATGTTGCGATCGGCGTCGTCTGAATCGCAACCCAGGTAAGCATCGCGCGTCGCGCCCGAGGCCGAACCGGAAATCACCACCATTGCCCAAAGCAATGTCGAGGAAGCGAACAGACGCATAAAATCTCATCAGGTTGTTGAGGACACGACCGTGAAGGCACCCATATCGTGCCTGTGTTTAAAAACTAGCAACGACGGGCCCGGTTTCGTGTGACTGCTGTCACATCGCCGTATGGTTTCTTTGTTCCAATGCAATGTTACAATTGAAACGTCATGATTTCTGCGCCCGGCGTTGCACGGCGAAACCAAGCGAATTTTTCGTGCTCAAGCTTCTCGGATTGGTTATCGGACTGATCACCGCGGTAATGGTCGCGGGCGCCTATTGGCATTTCAACCCGGCGATTCCGATTTTTCTCATCCTCGGTTTCGGAATCTACATGGTCGGTCGCATCGGCGGACCGTTGTTGCCGGCGGAGACACAGTTCGGGCCGCTCAGCCAATACGGCATCTACTTGGAACGCGACGACTTCATACGCCCCGATCCCGATTCCCACAGCGGCGGCCATCTGCGCGACGGCGTCGACCCAAACGAACTAAAAGTGCGCTGATCTACTGCGCACGCAAATGCTCGACCAGTTGCCGCGCAAACAGCGGCAGGTCGTCCATGCCGCGAATGCAAATCGTCAGTTCGCGCACCGCCCACGAATCGGTCAGCGGTACGACCGCGATCGCCATCGTCGTGGCGACCCGGCGCGCGGTCGTTTCCGGCACGATACCGATGCCGACCTTGCACTCCACCAGCCGGCAGACCGCGTCGAAGCTGCGCAACTGCACGCGCAGCCGCAGCGGCCGCCCGATCCGCATCGCCTTGGAGGCCAGGAAGCGCTGCAGCGCGCTGCCGCGATCGAGCCCGACAAAGTCGTGCTCGAGCACTTCGTCAAAGCTGATCTTCGTTCGCTTGGCGAGCGGATGATCGCGCGCGACCACCAGCACGAAACGGTCGCGGCGATACGGATAGGTTTCAAGCGTGCGTGCGTCGACCGTACCGGCGACGATGCCGAGGTCGGCGACGCCCTCGGCAATCATGCCGACGATCTCGTCGCTCAAACGCTCTTCCAGATCGACGCTGACATTCGGATGCGCAGACAGAAACGAGCTCAAGGCTTCCGGGAGAAATTCGGTCAGCGCATTGGTGTTGGACAAAACCCGGATCTGGCCGCTGAGGCCGCCGCTATAGGCGCCGAGATCTTCGTGCAAGCGCTCGGCCTGACGCAGAATGGTGCGGGCATGCTGCAAAAGGGTCCGGCCTGCCTGGGTCGGGGTGACGCCACCGCGGCCGCGCGTGAGCAGCGCGACCCCGAGCGTCTCCTCCATATTGCGGATGCGCGTCGAGGCTGCGGCCAGCGCCAGATTCGAGCGCTGCGCGCCGTGGGTAATGCTGCCGGCTTCGACCACATGCCGAAACAGGCTCAGATCTGCCAGATCGAAACGCATAATGCAGCCTTCGCCAAATACGAAGCCATAATTGTAATAATGGCGATTGCTTAGGGCGCGATCAATGGCTACGTTTCGTGTGACACGAAGTTTGGACCGCCGCTAATCTTGTACCGGCTTTGGTCTCGATTGCGGCAGGCCGACGGATTGGGTAGGACACGGTAAATAGAGTTCGGATGAAAACGATGGCCGCAACCAGGGCCCCCGCTGCACGGCCACTGTCGCCGCACCTGCAAATTTACAAGCCGATGCTGACGATGACGATGTCGATCGTCCATCGCATCACCGGGATCGGCAATTACTTCGGCATGTTGCTGCTGGTCTGGTGGCTGATCGCCGCCGCATCGCCGGGTTCCTACGCGAAATTCGAATGGTTCGCCGGCTCGATCATCGGCCGCATCATTCTGTTCGGCTTCACCTGGTCGGTCATTCACCACGCCCTCGGCGGCATTCGCCATCTGATCTGGGACACCGGCCACGGCTTCGGCCCGAGCGAGCGCGAATGGCTCGCCGCCGCCACCCTGATCGGCTCGATCGCAATCACCGTGCTGCTGTGGATTTTCGGCCTGCTGGCGATGGGAGGACCGCTGTGAGCGACACTCCCGCCAAACACATCCGCACGCCACTCGCCCGCGTCCGCGGTCTCGGCTCCGCCCGTTCCGGCACCGATCATTTCTGGCGTCAGCGGCTGACTGCGGTCGCCAATATCCCGCTGACCATCGCGGTGATCGTGATTTTCATCATGCTGCTCGGCCGCAACCAGGCCGCCGTCGCGCAGATCGTCGGCTCGCCGGCGGTCGCGATCATCATGGCGCTGTTCGTGATCTCGGTGACCTTCCACATGCGCATCGGCATGCAGGTGGTGATCGAAGATTACGTGCATGACGAGCTCGCCAAGATCGTGATGGTGATGGCCAACACGTTCTTCTGCATCGCGATCGCGCTGACCTCGATTTACGGCATTCTCAAGCTTTCTTTCGGATTGTGATCATGGCTACCAATGGAGCAAACGGCGGCAGCGCCGCTCCGGCCACCAACGGCCGCGCCTATCCGATCGAAGATCACAACTATGACGTCGTGATCGTCGGCGCCGGCGGCGCCGGCTTGCGCGCCGTCGTCGGCTGCAGCGAGGCGGGCTTGCGCACCGCGTGCATCACCAAGGTCTTCCCCACGCGCTCGCACACGGTCGCCGCCCAGGGCGGCATCGCGGCCGCGCTCGGCAATATGGGCGAGGACGACTGGCGCTGGCATATGTACGACACGGTCAAGGGCTCCGATTGGCTCGGCGACCAGGACTCGATCGAATATCTGTGCCGCAACGCGCCCGCGGCGGTTTACGAACTCGAGCATTGGGGCCTGCCGTTTTCGCGGCGCGATGACGGCAAGATCTATCAGCGGCCGTTCGGCGGCATGACCACCCATTACGGCAAAGGCACCGCGCAACGCACCTGCGCTGCTGCCGACCGTACCGGCCACGCCATGCTGCACACGATGTACGGCCAGGCGCTGCGCCACTCGGCCGAGTTTTTCATCGAATACTTCGCCATCGACCTGATCATGGACGAGGAAGGCCGCTGCCGCGGCGTGATCGCCCTCAACCTCGACGACGGCACGCTGCACCGCTTCAGCGCGCAAATGACGATGCTGGCGACCGGCGGCTATGGCCGCGCCTATGCGTCGTGCACCGGCGCCCACACCCAGACCGGCGACGGCAACGCGATGGTGCTGCGCGCCGGCCTGCCGCTCGAGGACATGGAATTCGTGCAATTCCATCCGACCGGCATCTACGGCGCCGGCGTGCTCATCACCGAGGGCGCGCGCGGCGAAGGCGCCTATCTGGTCAATTCCGAGGGCGAGCGCTTCATGGAGCGCTACGCGCCGTCCGCCAAGGATCTGGCATCGCGCGATGTCGTCTCGCGCGCGATGACCATCGAGATCCGCGAAGGCCGCGGCGTCGGGCCGAAGAAGGATCACATCTTCCTGCATCTCGACCATCTCGATCCGAAAATCCTGGCCGAGCGGCTGCCCGGCATCACCGAGTCGGCGCGCATCTTCTGCCGGCGTCGATCTGTCCCGCGAGCCGGTGCCGATCGTGCCGACCGTGCATTACAACATGGGCGGCATCGCCACGAACTATCACGGCGAAACGCTGATCAAGAAAGACGGCAATCCGGATCACGTCGTGCCCGGCATGATGGCGTTGGGCGAAGCCGCCTGCGTGTCGGTGCACGGCGCCAACCGGCTCGGGTCGAATTCGCTGATCGATCTCGTGGTGTTCGGCCGCGCCGCGGCTCTGCGCTGCGCCGACATTCTCACGCCCGGCGACAAGCAGCCGGAATTGCCGAAGGATTCCGCCGAGCGCGCGCTGTCGCGTCTCGACAAATACCGCTACGCCTCCGGCGGCACCCCGACCGCAAAACTGCGCACCCGGATGCAGCAGGTGATGCAGACGAACTGCGCCGTGTTCCGCACCGGCGAGGTGCTGCAGGAAGGCTCGAAACTGATCCACGAAGTGTTCGAAGGCGCGCGCGACATCGGCGTCACCGACCGCTCGCTGATCTGGAATTCCGATCTGGTCGAGACGCTGGAATTCATGAACTTGATCCAGCAGGCCGTGGTCACCGTCGATGCCGCGCTCAACCGCACCGAAAGCCGCGGCGCGCACGCGCGCGAGGATTATCCGGAGCGCGACGACACCAATTGGATGAAGCACTCGCTGAGCTGGCTCGACACCGAGACCGGCAAGGTCACGATCGACTATCGGCCGGTGCACACCTACACGATGACCAACGACGTTTCGTATATCGAGCCGAAAAAGCGAGTCTACTGAACGATGATCCCGAAAGCGGATCTCGGATAAGCACGCTCTATCGAGGATCTGATGGTCCAGTTCACGCTGCCCAAGAATTCCAAAGTCGGCGAAGGCAAAACCTGGCCGCATCCGACCAAGCCGAAAGCCGAGCGCGAGTTTCGCGTCTATCGCTGGAATCCCGACGACGGCAACAATCCGCGCATCGACACCTATTATGTCGATACCGGCGATTGCGGCCCGATGGTGCTCGACGCGCTGATCTGGATCAAAAACAACGTCGATCCGACGCTGACCTTCCGCCGCTCCTGCCGCGAAGGCATCTGCGGCTCCTGCTCGATGAACATCGACGGCACCAACACGCTCGCCTGCACCAAGGCGATGAGCGACGTGAACGGCGCCGTGCGCATCTATCCGCTGCCGCACATGGCGGTGGTCAAGGATCTGGTCCCCGACCTCACCAATTTCTATGCCCAGCACGCCTCGATCCAGCCCTGGCTGCAGACCGTGTCGCCGACGCCGCAGAAAGAGTGGAAGCAAAGCCACGACGACCGGCAGAAGCTCGACGGCCTCTACGAGTGCATCCTGTGCGCCTGCTGCTCGACCTCGTGCCCGAGCTATTGGTGGAATTCCGACCGCTATCTCGGACCGGCTGCGTTGTTGCAGGCCTACCGCTGGATCGCGGACTCGCGCGACGAGGCCACCGGCGAGCGGCTCGACGACCTGGAAGATCCGTTCCGGCTCTATCGCTGCCACACC
This sequence comes from uncultured Alphaproteobacteria bacterium, assembly GCA_963737755.1. Lineage (GTDB taxonomy): Bacteria > Pseudomonadota > Alphaproteobacteria > Rhizobiales > Xanthobacteraceae > BOG-931. The sequence goes on from CAVTTZ010000006.1 coordinate 30,384, forward strand.
ATCATGAATTGCGCCAAGGCCTGCCCGAAGCATCTGAATCCCGCCAAGGCCATCGCCGACATCAAGCGCAAGATGGTCGAGCGTCAGGTCTAGGTTTCCGTATGCCGCGCTTCTTCGCTGTTTGCAATGAGATGCCCGGGCATCTCAAGCCGTCCGGTGGCATCAACCGTTTGCGCACGGCCGTCGCGGTTGAAAAAATTGTGGATGGCAGCAAAACGACAACATGTTTTCGCTGCAATATCTTTTTAGGTTTTATGAACCGGGAGGACTACCGGGGCATTTAGGCTTGCGGGTCGGCGATTGTTTGGGGAAGCAGTCGCATGGAATGCGAGGGGGATTTGGCGAAGGCAGGAAGGCGTTTCGCTCTGCGTGCTTTGCTCGTTGTTGCCGCTGCCGGTATGGGCGGATGGCTGGTTTGCGCGCAAGACACTGCCCAAGCACAGGATAAGGACAATTGCCTCGCAGCGCCGGCCGGAAAGGCGACGCCCGGCAGCCATTGGCATTACCGAACCGATGCGGCCAAACAGACCAAGTGCTGGTATTTGAAGCCCGATGGCGAGGCCGCCCAATCGGCCGCAGCGGCGGATAACGCCGATGCCGCCGGCGGGCCGCCGAGGCCCGCGGCGGCGCCCAAGGTTGCCGCCGACCCGAACAATCCCGCAGCGCACTCGCACAAGCCGCATCAGGCGACCCATGCGGCGAAGCCGCCTGCGGGTGCCGCGCCGAATCCGGCAGCCTCCCCGACAGCCATGCCGGCCGGCCAAGCTCCGGTCGGCCAAAATGCCGGCGGCTGGCCCGATCCGCCGCCGCAGGCCGCCGCTAGCCCGCCACCGCCGCAGGCCGCTCAGAGTGGCGGGGCATGGCCTGACCCGCCGCAACAGCAGAACGCCGCCGCCAACGCGCCTTGGCCGGATCCGCCGTCCACGGGGGCGCCCGGCGACCCTGGCACCACGAGCGCGACGTCGGACGCCGCGCCCGCACAGGACACAGGCACTTCCAACGCTAACCCGAACAGCGCGACCGATGCGCCTGCGGACACGCCTCAGCCGACGGCTGCCGGGGTAGGAAATTTGTCGGGACGCGGCATGATGGCATTGGTCGTGGCCATCGCCTTCGTCGCCGGCGGCGTCCTGATGCGTTGGTTTTTGATGAGATTATTCGCGCGGCGGCGCAAAGCCGCAGCCGAACGGCGGGAGCCGCTGTGGCAGACGGACGACTACGTGATGCCGGACGCGCTCGCGCGCGGGGGTAACCCGATGGCCGGTGCGATCGATCCCGAGCGGCTCGACGCGGAGGCCAAACTGGCACTGCGACAACTTCTACGGACCCTCGAGCGCAACGCGGCTTAAGACGCCGCGCTTAACGGCCTTCGTGTCCGCTCAAGGCCCGTGCGACGACCGGGCTAGAGCTTGAGCTTTCGCTTGCGCTGTCCGAGCGTCCGCAAGCGCAGCGCATTGAGACGGATGAATCCGGCGGCATCGCGTTGATCGTAGGCGACCGCGCCTTCTTCGAACGTCACCAGGTCCTGATCGTAGAGCGAATATGGGCTCTCGCGTCCGACCACGCCGACATTGCCCTTGTAGAGCTTGAGCTTCACCCGGCCGCTGACGAATTCCTGGCTCTTGTCGATCGCCGCCTGCAGCATCTCGCGCTCCGGCGAGAACCAGAAGCCGTTATAGACCAGCTCGGCATATTTCGGCATCAGCTCGTCTTTGAGATGGCCGGCGCCGCGATCGAGCGTGATCGATTCGATGCCGCGATGCGCGGCCAAGCAGAATGGTGCCGCCCGGGCGTCTCGTACATGCCGCGCGACTTCATGCCGACAAAGCGGTTCTCGACCAGATCGAGACGGCCGATGCCATGGGTGCGGCCGAGCGCGTTGAGATGCGTCAGCAACGCCGCCGGCGAAAGCGTCTTGCCGTCGATCGCGACCGGATCGCCCTTCTCGAAATCGATGGTCAGATAGGCCGCCTGGTCCGGCGCCGTCTCGGGATCGGCGGTGCGCGAATAGACATAATCCGGCACTTCGTCGCCCGGATTTTCCAGCACCTTGCCTTCGGACGAGGTGTGCAAAAGGTTGGCGTCGGTCGAAAACGGCGCTTCGCCGCGCTTGTCCTTGGCGATCGGGATCTGGTTCTGCTCGGCGAACGCCAGCAGCGCCTCGCGCGAGCGAAAATCCCACTCGCGCCACGGCGCGATGACTTTCACGTCCGGCTTGAGCGCGTAATAGCCAAGCTCGAAGCGCACCTGATCGTTGCCCTTGCCGGTGGCGCCGTGCGCGACCGCGTCGGCGCCGACCTTCTCGGCGATCTCGATCTGCTTCTTGGCGATCAGCGGCCGCGCGATCGACGTGCCGAGCAGATACTGGCCCTCATAGAGCGCGTTGGCGCGAAACATCGGGAACACGTAGTCGCGGACGAATTCCTCGCGCAAATCCTCGATGAAGATGTTCTCCGGCTTGATGCCGAGCATCATCGCCTTGTGCGCGCGCCGGCTCCAGTTCCTCGCCCTGACCGAGATCGGCCGTGAAGGTGACCACCTCGCAGCCGTAGGTGGTCTGCAGCCATTTGAGGATGATCGAGGTATCGAGGCCGCCCGAATAGGCCAGCACGACTTTTTTCACGTCACCTTTGGACATAGGAGCCTTTGAAACATCGAGGGAAATCGGTACGGGATGGAAATCCCAGAGATTCGCGCGGACTATAGGCAGGCGCGGACAGCGACGCAAGCCGTGACCGCCATTCCGAGGCCGAGTGCAACGCGGAACCCGGAATCCATATTCGCTGATCGGCCAGCCTTTCGTCGGCATTCCGTTCTGCGCCGCTCCGGGTTATGGATTCCGCGCGCGCGGCTATCGCGGCGCACCCGAATGGCGGTCACGGGCCGGCTTTCCGGCGATCGGACATCCGGCGGCAAAGCGCCGCCAAGCCGTCGCGGATCGCGGTCCCGGCCCGCTCGAGCGGGCGCTCGATCGCCGCATCGGTGAGGCGTGTCGCCCGCCAGCGATAGATCAGGCCGTGCAGGATCCAGATCAGCACGTACATCAGCACGCCGGCGAACACGACATCGGTGAAGAAATGCCCGCCGGCCGCCATGCGCAGCAGGCCGAGCGCGGCGCCGAAGACCAGCGCGCCGGCATAGGCGAACGCGCGCCATTGCGGCGGCGTCAGCGCCGCCGGCGCCAGCGTCCAGAATCCGCCCGAGGCCTCGCCGGCGACGAACGAGCAATTGTCCGGGCAATCGCCGCGCGGATCCCACCACGGCGTGAAGCGCTCCTTGCCGCCGAGCGCGACGACGTCGACCGGACGCATGCGCGCCGAATGGCCTTTGAGGGCCACGTTGGTGAGCAGGCCGGGCCCGAGCGCCAAGCGTCACGATCAGGAACAGCGCGGCGCGACCGGGGATCAACATGCGCCGCTGCGGAAAGGCGATCTTGCCGGCGAGCGCCAAAAAGGCCGGCACGACGCACAGCGCGATCAACAAGCTTGCGGCATCGCGCGCCTGCTCGACCCGATCCGAATACCAGGCCGCGAACGAATGCGTGGTTGGATTGTAGAACAGCGCCCCGATCGCGATATCGAGCTGCGGCCAGATCGCGAAGACGATGCCGACAACAGCGGCGATCGATAGCGCGACGATGAGGCCGGCGCGATTCATTCCGTCATCCACGAACCGGCGCGACGGCCCGCGAACAACCAGTAAACAAGACCGCCGGCGATGCCGGAGGCGGCGAGGAGCCGGAGTTCAATGCACCAGAGAGGTCTCGAGCTGGGTGGCGCCACCAAAGCTGTTGGGCAACCCTAAGCCATAAGACAGAGCCAGCGCGAGTGCGCCGCCGGCGGCCGCATACAGCAAAGCCGAACGCCACCCAAAGGCTTCGGCGAGGACGACCATCAAAGCCGTCGGCAGCGCCGCGTAATAACCCATGATGCCGGCGACCACCGTGCCAATGACAAAAAAGATCACCGTGACCGGCGTGTCCGACGATACGCTGTTCCAATCGACGCCGAGCATGCCGATCGTGAAAACAGCCGACGCCGTGATGCAGGCGAGCACATAGGCGAACAGCATCACAACAATGCGGGCGACGACGCTCATCGAAGCCGCATCAATCGGTCATCGCCATGGCGCGCAAGGCGAGCCGCTCGCGGGCCGAGAGCTTTTCGGTCTCGCTCTTGAGCTGGCCGCAGGCGGCGAGGATGTCGCGGCCGCGCGGCGTGCGCACCGGCGAGGCATAGCCGGCGTCGAAAACGATCTCGGAGAATTTCTCGATCTGCTCCCAGTCCGAGCATTCGTATTGGCTGCCCGGCCAGGGATTGAACGGGATCAGATTGATCTTGGCCGGAATGCCCTTGATGAGCCGCACCAGCGCGCGGGCGTCGGCGAGCGAATCGTTGACGCCTTTGAGCATCACATATTCGAAGGTGATGCGGCGGGCGTTGGAGAGGCCCGGATAATTGCGGCAGGCTTCGAGCAATTCGCGCAGCGGATATTTGCGGTTGAGCGGCACCAGCACATCGCGCAGTTCGTCGGTCACCGCGTGCAGCGAGATCGCCAGCATGCAGCCGATTTCGGTGCCGGCGGGGACGATGTTCGGAACAACGCCCGACGTGGATAGCGTGATGCGCCGCCTGCGAGAGGCTAAGGCCATCGCCGTCGGCGACAACATGCAGCGCGTCGCGCACCGCCTCGAAATTGTACAGCGGCTCGCCCATGCCCATCATGACGACGTTGGAGACGAGCCGCTTCTCCGGATCGGCGCCGGCGGGCGCGGCGGCACGCTGCCAGTCGGCAAGCCGATCGCGCGCCAGCATCACCTGACCGACGATCTCGCCCGGCGTCAGATTGCGCACCAGGCGCTGCGTGCCGGTATGGCAGAACGAGCAATTCAGCGTGCAGCCGACCTGGCTGGAGACGCAGAGCGTGCCGCGGTCGGTCTCCGGGATGTAGACGCATTCGACGTGATGCGGCCGATCCGCCGTCTCACCCGGCAGCGCCAGGAGCCATTTGCGCGTGCCGTCAACTGAAATCTGCTCGGCGACGATCTCAGGACGGGCGAGCGTGAAGTGCTGCTCGAGGCCCGCGCGCAAATCCTTCGACAGCGTCGTCATGGCCTCGAAGTCCTGGACGCCGCGCACGTACAGCCAATGCCAGATTTGCTGCACGCGCATGCGCTGCTGCCGCTCCGGCACGCCGATTTTGCCCAGCGCTTCGGCAAGCGCGACCCGCGACAGCCCGACCAGCGACGGCTTCGCGGGGGCGACATAGCGCTCGAGCGGCCGCTTCTCGATGGGGGCACCCATCGTGGCGGCTTCGCTGTCAGCAGAAGTGAGAGACGTCGTCATGATCGATCCGAAAGTGCGCGCAGGCCCATAAATAATGCGTTGTGGCGCCTTGGGGAGCCCGATGCCACCAGGCTCGTGCGAAACCACGGAACCGCAGCGAACCGCCTGCCCGTCGGCACCGATCTGTTAGAGCATACCCGATAAAAGCGGAACCCGGCTCTAAACACGCGGTCCGTCGCGGGCGCGAGGAGAGGCCAGCGGGAAAACCCATCCTGGCCGATCTTGCGAGCGATGCGCCGGTTCTCGGCGGGCGCGTTACTCCTCGTTATTTGCAGTCATGGTCGGAGCGGTCAAGCGCTTCCGGCGAGGCCCTTGAGCGAGAACGTATCGGTCGAGTGGGTGCCCTTGGCCGACATCCCCTTGATAATCGCATTCTGGCCGCGGCGCATAACGTCGATCAGATGCGTTTCCTCGGCGGAATTCTTGATCCAGGCGCCGTCCTGCTGGGTGTAGAGCGCAAACGATGTCGTGCCGACCGCGACCGTCGCCTCCGAATTGGGTTTGAACGGATAGCCGATGACGATGGAGACCTCGTCGGTCACCTTCTCGCCCGGGCGCGAGGAAATGAACATGTAGGACGGATTGCGCGTCTTGGCCGGCGGGTTGGTTTCCGACGACGCCGGCTTTGCAAACGCAAAGCATATTTTCTTGCCTCCCGGAGAGGCCGTGTAGGCGCCCCAATCGTCGTATTGGCCGAGCAACGTCGGCTTGACCCCACCTGCCATGACGGGTGGCGGATCGGCCGTGCCGGTCGTCGCCGGCGCAGGCTTGTGCTTGGGCGGTTTTTTGACAGCAGACGCGCCGGCCTTCGGCGTATCGCCCGGACCCGGCTGCTGTGCCAACACGGGAAGCGCATACGCCGCCGCAGCAAACAGCGACAGCAACAACCACCATCGTCGATCGGTAATCATCAGACCTCACGGTTACAGCGCTTGGGCTGATTCCAAACTCCAAAACCTTAGCCCAATTTCAGATGCGAGGGAACGCATTCGGTACGCGGCAGCGAGGCGGTCGGCCCGACGCGGATCCCCGTCACACACCAGCATCAAACGTGACGGCGAACACAGCCATTGGCTACCGCGCGAACTTACATACCCCCGCAATTTTTTGGCGCGTTTGGGGGGTGTCGTGGATCTGACCTACTGCACTGAGCTCGATAAACATGCTGCCGCGGGTCGTGCGGCGACACGGAAGACCGAGCTTGACGATCTGCTCACGGCCGTCGGCGCAAGCCGCGACGGACAAGCGTTTACGGTTCTGTTTGATCATTTTCGGCCGCGCGTCCACGCGCAATTGGTACGCCTGGGTTTGGCGCCTGCAGCCGCCGAAGATCTGGCGCAGGACGTGATGGAGACGATCTGGCAGAAGGCGCACCTTTACGATCGCAGCCGTTCGGCGGCGATCACCTGGGTATTTCAGATCGCCCGCAACAGGCGCATCGACGTGAAACGCCGCAGCCGTGAATGTTGCGTCCCCGACGAAGATTTCTTCACCATTCCGGACCCGGCCGCCGCGTGCGACGACGATCTCGATGCGCGCCAGCGGCAAGCCTACGTGCGCCGTGCCTTGCACGCCTTGCCGCAGGAGCAGCTTGCTCTGGTGCACCTCGCGTTCTTCGAAGGCCTCTCGCACAGCGCCATCGCTCACCGGCTCAGCATTCCGCTTGGCACGGTCAAATCGCGATTGCGGCTGGCCTGCGGGCGGCTGCAGCGCTTGCTGGCGGAAAACGGTCTCAGCACCGCCTGCTAGTTAGCATAGCTGCTGCGCTTTCCTCATCGTGTTGTCATGGCCGGACTTGTCCCGGCCATCTCGTTTTCAGTGACCGGCCATGCCCCGGCACAAGCCCCAGCATGACGCGGAGAACCTCGTCATTGCGAGCGTAGCGAAGCAATCCAGCGCCGGTGCTCCGCACTGGATTGCTTCGTCGCTTTGCTCCTCGCAATGACGAAGCACGGCACATCTGCAACAGCAACTCCTACCCTCGGCGTCATGGCCGGACTTGTTCCGGCCACCTTGCGTCCTACTTCCAATGCCGCACCGTTCCGTGCTTATGAGTTTCATCTGCCCTTCAGCATCCCGGAATGAAGGATCCCCATGAAAGCCATTCTGTGCACGCGCTTCGGTACCCCCGATGATCTGGAACTCGCCGATATTCCTGAGCCGAAGGCCGGTCCGGGCGAAGCGGTGGTGGCGATCAAAGCCGCCGCGCTCAATTTTTTCGATTTGCTGATCATTGCCGGCAAATACCAACATAAGCCGCCGTTTCCGTTCTCGCCGGCGGCCGAATTCGCCGGGGTGGTCGAGAGCGTCGGCGCCGGCGTGAGCAACGTATCGCCCGGCGATCGCGTGATCGGCTGGACCGGCTGGGGCGCGGCGCGCGAAAAGATCGCGGCCGAGCGCCACCCAATTGGTGAAGCTTCCCGAGGGCCTCGATTTCGAACGCGCCGCGGGGCTTACCGTCACCTACGCGACGACGCTGTACGGATTGCGCGAGCGCGGCGACCTGAAAAAGGGCGAGACGTTGGTCGTGCTGGGCGCCTCAGGCGGCGTCGGCCTGGCCGCGGTCGAGATCGGCAAGGTGATGGGCGCCCGCGTGATCGCCTGCGCGTCTTCGGAGGAGAAGCTCGCGTTCGCCAAGGCGCACGGCGCCGACGAAACCATCAACTACGCCAGCACGGATCTGCGCGAGGCGCTGAAGCAGCTCGGTGGCAAGCAGGGCGTCGACGTGGTTTACGATCCTGTCGGCGGCCCGTACGCGGAACCGGCGTTGCGGTCGCTCGGGTGGGAGGGGCGCTATCTGGTGGTCGGATTTGCCGCCGGCGACATTCCGAAAATCCCGCTCAATCTGGTTCTGCTCAAGAGCTGCGATATCCGCGGCGTGCTGTGGGGCAGTTGGACGACGCGCGATCCCGACGGCCAGGCCGCGTTGATGCGAGAGATCGCGGCCTGGTGCGCCGAAGGCAAGCTCAGCGCCCATGTGCACGCGGCTTATCCGCTGGCCGACACTGCCGCCGCGCTCAAGGCGATTGCCGAGCGCAAGGTCATGGGCAAGATCGTGCTGCGGCCGTGATCGGCCTCACTGCGTGTCGCGGAGAGCCTCGAGCTTACGGCGCGCAGCTTCACGATGATCCGGCGTGATGTGCGCGGCGACCAGCCGGATCGCGCCGGCCAGCATGGCGGCATCGTCGGTGTAGCCGATCACCGGCAGGACATCGGGGATCAAATCGGCCGGCAGCACGAAATAGGCAACTGCGCCGACAAGCACCGCCTTGACATGCGCCGGCGTCTGCCGGTCGAAGGCGCAGTAATAGGCCGCCAGGAGATCCTCGGCGAAAGGCAGCCGCACCGCCAGGGCGCGCAGCTTTCGCCAGAAGCGCTGTTTGAGCGTCTCTTCGTTTTCGGCGAGACGTTGCGCCCGGGCTTCGGCGTCCGCCCAGCTTTCTGAATATTGTTCCGAGTTGCCAGACCCGGCGTTGGAAGCTCCAGCACCAGCCCAGGCGGGCCTAAATCCGAACGGCATCGTCAACCACCTTGTGCGACGGCGGCTAGATGGCGATCGAATTCGGCGGGCGCAAGGCTCCGTGAACCGAGGGAACCGGCACCCGGCGTCGCACCATGCGGCAATGGGATGGTCCGCACGTTGGCAATCGAAAGGGCACTACGCGACGCGCGCCAAACTGCGCTGCGTCGAGGAAATAAAGAGCGGCAATCGATCAAACCGGAGACTATTCCGATCGCCGATTGCCGCCCCGTCCTGACTTAAGGTCTTCGGTTCAAGTTCTTGGATTTGGACTCTTGGATTAAACTCTTGGATCTAGGCTCTTGGATTGAGGCTCTGGATCTAAAGCCTGGATCTCAGAACTTGGGGGTCTTGTTCATCGCGTCGGCGGCGGATCGTGTGTAGGTTTCGCCAAGGTTCTTTGTCTGCTCGCCCATGGCGGCGAATTGCGATTGCATGAACTCAGCCTGGATCCGCAGCGCTTCCTGAAAGTCTTTCGCCCGACCCAGTTTGTGCACGTAGTCCTGCATGACCGCGAGGTTCTTTTCCGCGTAGCTTTTGAGACTGTCGCCGAACATGTTGCCGGTCGACGGATACGAGGAAACAGCCTTTTTCATAAAATCGAAATAAGTGTCTGCCGCCGCCAATGCCTGATCCTTGGCCTGCTGGGCAAATGCATTCATTTCCTCGGCCGGGTTTGCGTCTTTCGCCATGTCGTCCTCCTAAAGCGGGAATGGTTCGAGGCGACGCCACGGCAACTGGCCGGAAATACGGGTTTGCCGCTTTGGCGCTCCAAAGCCTAGAGGCACGATCCTTAGCACAGATTTTGCCGCCTAATCGCCTTGATCGACGTCCGAACTCTGAATTTTCGGCAGGTTCTTGGCGCCGTGCGCCTCCTGGACCAGGCGCTGCCATTCCTGCGCCATCTCACCCATGAACGCCTTCATCCGCGGATCGATGGTGACGCGGGCTTCCTCAAGACAACGGGCCGCAAATCGCTGGTATTGTTTCATGCGCTGCATGACCGCCTCCCCCGTGCAGCCCCGCGCGGGCGATGTGAAACTCCCAAGACCGAAATGGAGAACGCGAAACAAGGCCTTTGGGATCCAAAAAACCACGTGCGCGACGCGGAAATTATGTCAGCCCCGTCTTCAACTGGAAAGCACGCATCGGCCGCTGCATCAGATATTTTTCACGCTCGATGGCCGACCATCGGCGCGCGGCCCGAATTATGCCGCGATGCTAAGGCCCTCAAGGTGTTGGGCAAGACAGTCTTGAGCCGGAACATCTCGGGCAAGACGGGCGAGATCGAGGAACTGAAATGCAATCGAACACGGCCGCGCGCGCGGCAGCTAGGCTTGTGCTCGTCGCCGCCGCGCTGACGCTTCCGGCATTCTGCGCGTATGCCGAAGAATGCCCGGAACATCCCGCGGCGATCGGAACCAGCCGCCTGATCACCGTCGATCCGGCAGCGCTTCATCAGGTCGGGACCGAGCAATATGCCCAGACCTTGCCGTTGCGCGATCATGAAGTCGTGTTGACGTTCGATGACGGACCGTCGCCGGCCACTACCGAAAAGGTGCTCGATGCCTTGGCGGCGGAATGCGTCAGCGCAAATTTCTTCATCGTCGGAGAGCACGCCAAGGAACGGCCCGATCTGGTTCGCCGTGCTATCCTGGACGGCCACACCGTCGGCACGCATTCGCAAACCCATCCCGATCTCGCACAAATGCCGCTCGAGGCGGCCGAACACGAGATCGACGACGGCATCGACGTCGGTGCAGGCTGCGCTCGGCCCGCGCGTCGCGCCGGCTCCGTTCTTCCGTGCGCCTTATCTGCAAGCGACGCCGGAGCTGGAAAAGTTTCTGGTCCAGCGCGGTCTGATGCAATGGAGCGCCGACATCATTCCGCAAGATTGGCAGCAGATCACGCCCGAAGAGGTTGTCGCGCGTACGCTCAATCTTCTGCAAGCAAAACACGCGGGCATCATCTTGTTGCACGATGTGCAGCCGCACACGGCTGCGGCCATGCCCTGCTGTTGCGTCAACTGAAAGAGCACGGCTACAGCATCGTGCACACGGTCCCGATCGATGTCGGCACCAAGCCGCTGGCCGTCAGCGGCGCCGGCGGCGCAGACGGAACTCAGTAACCGTCCACATCGAGCTGAGTTGCATTTCGCGCAGCAAAGGTAAACTGCGCGCCTGCGCGCGGTCCTAGTTGGAACTAGCGCCTACCTGATCAGTTATCGCTGCGGCTGGTGGATCACGACGATGATGACACGGAACAGCGGTCTGAGCAGGAAATGCAGGCTGGAAATTCGCATGAGCGCCGGGCGTCCGGCGGAACGTCGGCTCGTCCAATCGTCAGCTTCCCTCGCTGACGCCGCTGCGCGGCATCGCCGCACTCTGGGTTGTTCTTTACCATTATTGCGGCACCCGGCAGTACTTCCCTAACCTCGACATCACGCCGCACAGCTACTTCCTCAGTAAGGGCTATCTGGGCGTTGACATGTTCTTCATGCTCAGCGGCTTCGTGATGGCGCACGTTTATTGTCGGTCTTTCAGCGAGGGCGTCCGTCAGCATTATCGCGGCTTCATGGTGGCGCGTATCGCGCGGCTTTATCCGCTGCACATTTTTGTTTTGTTTTTATTTGTTGCGACGGCAGTCATCTCGCAATTGGTGACTGGCTTCGCCAGCGGTTCATTTAGCTGGCATTCCGCTCACCGGTCCGGAATCGTTGACCGCGATCGTCGCCAACATGTTCATGCTGCAAGGCCTCGCGGCCGGACAGTTGAGCTGGAATTATCCGTCGTGGTCGATCAGCGTTGAGTTCATGGCCTATCTGGCATTTCCGTTCGCGCTTCCGGCGATTGCCCGCGCTTCCGGCTCTGCCAGGCTCATTCTCGGCGCGCTGCTCTTTGCCGCGCTGGCTTCGCTTGCGGTGATGACCAAGGGCGACTTCGACCAATGGGACGGCCCGATCACGCTGCTGCGCTGCATGCCGGAGTTCCTGCTCGGCACGGTGTTGTACTTCACGTTCCGCGATCACGAGCATCGCGCGTGGCTGCGCAGCGATTTGGCGATGTTTGCCCTGCTTGCGACGATGCTGGCGGCGCTGCATTTCGGCGCCTCCGACTTGTTGATCGTCGGATTGTTCGCGGCGCTGGTTCTGCTGGCCGTCGCCAATACCGGCACGTTCGCAAAATTCGCGAATATCGCGCCGCTGGTTTGGCTCGGCGAGATCTCGTATTCGCTTTACCTGATCCAGGGCCTTGTTCAGTACGCCACCGGCAAGGGGATGCTCGCGTTCGGTATCCTGCACCGCGCCGCGCTCTCTGCCGGCGAATCGCTGGCCCTGATGCTGCCGATGCTGGCGCTCTGCATCCTCATCGCCGGCGCAACGTATTCAGGCATCGAGATCGTCTGGCGCAAGCATCTGCGCGACCTTCTCGGCGAACGGCAGAAGGCCCGTCCCACCACCGCCGATGCACTGGGCCCGCGGAGCGCTTAAGCGCTCCGCGACGCATTGTCAGAAGCGATCCGTCTCAGAAGTGATAGTTCAGTCCGGCGCGCGCGATCTCCGTCGTTACGCGGACTGAGCCCGTCTGCTGCGTTAGTATCGGGCTGGCCGGCGTCAGCGTCCCGGTCGTATTCGCCGTGCCGAGATCGACATGGAGGTATTCGCCGCGAATAGACCGGTTGCGGGCGATGGCGTATTCGACGCCGGCGCCGACAGTCCAGCCCACGCGTGCGGTCGTGAAATTGGAATTTTCCACGAACGGCGCAAGGACCGCGATATTCTGCGAGAAACTCTCCCGGCCGATGGCGAGGCCACCGGTGGCATACAGGAGCCAGTCCTGCACCGCCCAACCGACGCGCGGTCGCGCGGTGAACAGCCAATCCGCAGCGACCGAGGTCGAGGTATTGAAGAACGTGGCAGGCGGCCCGGCCGCGCCGCCCGGCAGCGTACTCGGGAAAATAGTGCTGCTGGAATTGGCGCCGCGCACACCGAGATATTCGAAATCGACTTCACCGCCGAAAACCCAATTGCCGGACTGATAATTGTAGCCGGCCTGCAGACCCGCCGTGGCGCTGCCGGACTGAAAGGACTGCGACAGCGTCCCGTTGATCGCCGCGGTGTCGACCGCCAGAAACGGCGGCGGTGCGCTGAACGTCTGCGAAACCCGCTCGTTGCCCCACACGCCGCCGGCGTTGCCGCCGACATAAAATCCGCTCCAGTTGAAAGCCGGCGCGGACGGCGATTTGAGCGGCAAAGACAGGTCGGCGGCAGATGCGCCGGCAAACGGCAACGCGGCGAACGCCAGCGCGGCGAGCAATTGTTTCATGGTCGGCTCCGGTCGTGAAAATCACAGGCGGGAACCGGAACTTACGGGCTTCGGCGGTAAAAAGGTGTGGCCCCTAAACCACACGACACAACTATCAGCCGGATTTTCGCAACTTGACGAATTCCGGTTGCGGCGGAGCCTGGGCGGACATGTTCCGGGTCTGCGCCGAATAGAACGAAGCGTTCTGATCGCCGCGCAGAGCTTCGCGCGAAAACGTAATCATGTGATGGCCGACAATCGCCATCGAGAATGCGGCGTCGATCTGACCACGGCGCAGCGCCGGCATCATCGCCTTCCAGAAAAAGTGGCGATAATCCGCGCGCAGGCCGATGTGGCGCAGGATGTTGAAGGCGAGCACCAAAGCCAGACTGATATTATTCCAGGTGAGCTTGCCCTTCACCGGACCGTCGGTCAGCCGGTGCGCATAGGTCGCTTCGACCTGATGCTCAAAGCGTTTGAACAGCCGCTCGGGTTCATAAGCGTGCGCGACGCAGCGGCGCCACATCGCGACGACTTCGTCATAAGGCCGCAGGAAGCGAACGTTGCTCTCCAGCCCGGTGTCGTCCGCGATCAGGCGCTGGTCGCGCTTGAGCCGGTCCCACAGCGGCGTCTTCGGCAGCGCCTGCAACAGATTGATGGTCAGGATCGGCACGCCGGACGCATCGATGAAGGCCTTCAGGCGCTCCTCGGTATCGGCGCTGTCGCTATCGAGCCCGAGAATGATGCCCGATGTCACTTCCATGCCGTAGGAGTTGAGCGTGTTGATGCCCTCCAGGATCGGCAGCGAAGCGTTCTGCTCCTTCCGCATCTGTTTGAGCGCATCGACTTCCGGCGTCTCGATGCCGACGAACACGGTCTGGAATTCGGCCTGGCGCATCAGCGACAGAATTTCCGGCTGCTTGGCGAGATTGAGCGTGGCCTCGCACCCGAAGCGCAGCGGATGGCCGTTTTTCTTCTGCCATTCGATCAGGTGCGGCAGCATCTCGCGCGTCGCCTTGCGATTGCCGATGAAATTGTCGTCGACGAAATAGATGAAGGTCGGATAGCGGCGCTGCGCCATGATGGCGTCGAGCTCGGCGCACAGTTGCTCCGGCGTTTTCAGCCGCGGCTGGCGGCCATAGAGCGCCGGGATGTCGCAAAACTCGCAGCGATACGGGCAGCCCGAGGAAAATTGCAGCGAGCCGAGCAGGTAGGCGTCGAGCCGGATCAGGTGATAGGCCGGCACCGGAAAATCCGGCATCGGTAGCCGCTCGACCGTGTCGAAACGCACCTGCGCGGGCGGCGGCACGCAGTCCGCGTCGAGGCTGTCGATCAGCTTGTCGGTGCCGTCGCCGATTTCGCCGACATGGATATAGTCGTACTCGGGATACATCTCCGGTGCGCCCGAAACCGACGGGCCGCCCAGCGCCGCCACCTTGCCGGCCTCCTTGGCCCGCCGGGCGATGTCATGAATCTGCGGTGCCTGAATATGCATGCCGCTGACGAACACCACGTCGGCCCAGGCGAGGTCCTCGGCGCTGGCCGGGGCGATGTTCTCGTCGACGAAACGGACCGGCCAAGCCTCGGGCATGTAGGCCGCGATCACCAGAAGGCCCTGCGGCGGCATAAAAGCGCGCACCCGGCCGAACAGGTGATAGGCGTGCGAGAATGTTCCGAACGATGGCGTGTAGGCGGGAAAAACGCAAAGGATATGGCGCGTATTGCGGGTGGTCGGCGAATAGCGCAACGGGACCCTCCTGACTGCCGATCGCTTTTCCCGGTTAAGGAACTCGGCGACGGCGCTGGTCAACCTTAGCACGCCTCCCGCATTGCGAAGTGCCCGCGGCTGACTATATTGCGGCCAGCGCGCGGGCTCCTTGGGGGGCCCGCAACAGTTTTAACACTCCGGACAATTTAATAGCGCCCCGATGAAGCTTCGCAACATCGCCATTATCGCGCACGTCGATCATGGCAAAACCACCCTCGTCGACCGCCTGCTGCAGCAGTCCGGCTCCTTCCGCGAAAACCAGCGCGTTGCCGAACGCGCGATGGATTCCAACGATCTGGAGCGCGAGCGGGGAATCACCATCCTCGCGAAAGCGACGTCGATCTTCTGGAACGATGTGCGCATCAACATCGTCGATACGCCGGGCCACGCCGATTTCGGCGGCGAGGTCGAGCGCATCCTCAACATGGTGGACGGCGCCCTGGTGCTGGTGGATGCCGCCGAAGGGCCGCTGCCACAGACCAAGTTCGTCGTCACCAAGGCGCTGAAGATCGGGCTGAAGCCGATCGTGGTCATCAACAAGGTCGACCGCCCGGACGCCCGCCCGAGCGAGGTCGCCAACGAGGTCTTCGACCTGTTCGCCGCGCTCGACGCCACCGAAGAGCAGCTCGACTTCCCGCTTCTGTTACGGTTCGGCCAAGCAGGGCTGGATGGCCTCGGATGCCTCCGGCCCGACCGATCAGGGCATGGCGCCGCTGTTCGATCTGATCGTCCGCCATGTGGCGCCGCCGACGGTCGAGGAAGGTCCGTTCCGGATGCTCGGCACCATCCTGGAATCGAATCCGTATCTCGGCCGCATCGTTACCGGCCGCATCTGTTCCGGCTCGATCAAGCCGAATCAGCCGGTCAAGGTGCTCGACCGCCAACGGCGCGGTGGTCGAAACCGGACGCGTCACCAAGGTGCTGGCGTTCCGCGGGCTCGAGCGTGCGCCGATCGATGAAGGCGTTGCCGGCGACATCGTCTCGCTGGCCGGCCTGCCCGAAGCGACCGTGGCGCACACGCTCTGCGCGCCCGAGGTGATGGAGCCCCTGCCGGCCCAGCCGATCGATCCGCCGACGCTGGCCATGACGTTCCGCATCAACGATTCGCCGCTCGCCGGCACCGAGGGCGACAAGGTGCAGAGCCGCGTCATTCGCGACCGCCTGTTGCGCGAAGCCGAAGGCAACGTGGCGCTTGCGCATCTCCGAATCGAACGAAAAGGATTCCATGGAAGTCGCCGGCCGCGGTGAATTGCAGCTCGGCATCCTCATCGAGACCATGCGGCGCGAAGGCTTCGAGCTTTCGGTGTCGCGGCCGAAGGTCCTGTTCCAGGAGGGCGACGCCGGCGAACGTGCTGGAGCCGATCGAGGAAGTCGTCATCGACGTCGACGAGCAGCACTCCGGCGTGGTGGTGCAGAAGCTCGCCGAGCGCAAAGCCGAGATGGTCGAGATGCGGCCATCCGGCGGCGGACGCACGCGGCTGATCTTCCATGCGCCGACGCGCGGGCTGATCGGCTATCACGGCGAACTCCTCACCGACACGCGCGGCACCGCGATCATGAACCGCGTGTTTCACGCCTATGGTCCGCACCGCGGCGATATCATCGGACGCCGCAACGGCGTCTTGATCTCGAACGATCAGGGCGAGTCGGTCGCCTATGCGATGTGGAACCTGGAAGACCGCGGCCCGATGATGATCGAGCCGGGCTGGAAGGTGTATCGCGGCATGATCGTCGGCGAGCACACCCGCGAGAACGATCTCGAAGTGAACGTGCTCAAGGGCAAGAAGCTCACCAACATCCGCACCCACTCCAAGGACGAGGCGATCCGGCTGACACCGCCGATCCGCATGACGTTGGAGAAGGCGCTCGCCTACATTCAGGACGATGAACTGGTCGAGGTGACGCCGAAATCCGTTCGCCTGCGCAAGAAGCTTCTCGATCCCAACGAGCGCAAGAAAGAAGAGCGCCGCAAGGAAGCCGAAGGCGTATAGCCTTCGCGCGGCGCATCCGCCGACACCAGTCCAGACGCGGCGTGATCGTCGCCGGCGGCAGGCCGGCGATGGCCGCATTCGAGCGCTCGTCACTTTAGAACGCGCGTCGGAAAACGAAATAATCGGCGAAAACCTAAGTACTAGCGCGTAACCGTGTCGCTCGTGCAACAGCCGGGTAGATTGTGCGGGGAGCGCGCTTTTTTACGCGGCAAAGATAGCGCCGTTCGTACCGTTTCGGTAATAATCGAGATCGTTAACCCATCGTGAATCGTAGGACTTGAAGGTCGGACAATCGCTTGCTTTGATGAAGCCATGAGCACCATCCTCATCGAGATTCGCCGTGCTAAACCCTACGACGCCGAGGCCGTAGCGGATGCTCATGATGAAGCGTGGCGAGCGGCCTACCAGGGTATTATCCCGGGCGCCGAACTAGAGCGGTTGATCAATCGCCGCGGCGCCGCTTGGTGGGATAGCGCCATCCGCAAAGGCAGCCGCATCGCACTGTTGCAATTCGGCGAGAAGGTTGCGGGCTACGCCAATTACGGCCGCAACCGCGCGCGCAGCCTCCACTATGATGGTGAGATCTACGAGCTGTATCTGCGCCCCGAATTCCAAGGGCTTGGCTTCGGCCGCCGCCTGTTCACCGCCGCTCGCCGCGACCTGGCGCAAAGCGGATTGAAATCGCTGATCGTTTGGGCGCTGTCGGAAAACGACACCGCAGTCGAATTTTATCGCGCGCTCGGCGGCAAGACCGTCGCCCGCTCGTCGGAAAAATTCGGCGCCCGCGTGCTCGATAAGATCGCCTTCGGCTGGAATAGCTGAGCGGCTGCCCTTCCCGGGTGCCATCGTCCGGACTGGTCATTCCGGGGCGTGCGTAGCGCGAGCCCGGAATCCGTAGCCACAGGTCGGGCCGGACAGGCGTCGAGAACCTTCGCACCCTTCAACGATACCAAACCGGGTTACCGCGTGACGCCCGGCGCGACGATCAATCGTGCGGACGAACGACCAGCCGCTCCAATGCGGAAGCGATCACGTCTGCGTGCCCCTTGATCAGCAAGCGCTTGATGCGCGCGGTCGTCCCGGTTGCGATCGTGACATCACGCGGCGCAACATCGAGCAGGCGGGCGAGCAGCCGGCACAGCGCATCGTTGGCCTCGCCGTCGGATGGCGCCGCGCGCACCCGCGCCTTGAGCACCGCGCGCCCGTCGGCCCGGGTTTCGATCCCCTCGACGGCGTCGCGACCGCCGCGCGGCGTCAAGCGCACGTCGACGAAGACGCCGTCGCCCGTCGCGATCCAGGGACGCCGGGTCACGGCTCCGGCGTGAAGCCCATTCAGTAGACGTTCGGCAGGATGTAGAGCGCGATGACGTAGCGAATAAAGATGATGATCAGAAACAGCACCACCGGCGACATGTCGATGCCGCCCAGATTAGGCAGAACGTTCCGGATCGGCCGCAGCACCGGCTCGGTGATGCGATACAGAAATTCGCCGATCATCCCGATCGCCTGGTTGCGCGTATTCACCACATTGAAGGCCACCAGCCACGAAAAGATCGCGGCGGCGATGACGATCCAGATGTAGAGTTCGAGGGCGAGATCGATAACGAGAAACAATGCGCGCATGGATGCCCTTCGGGATGAGAGGGGGGAAACTACCGATTTGACGCTCGCCGAACAAGCAAAAGCAGACGGCCCATAAGTGGCGGCCAAGAGTGACCGCTGACGGCTTCGGTTTTGTTAACAGAGCTCCTCCGCCTCGCAGCCATTGACACGCCACGCTCACCGCCCTAAATGGCCCGCACTCGCTTAAAAGCCGGCAGTTTATTCGGCCTGTTCGCGCCGGCAGCGGGGCCGTAGCTCAGTTGGGAGAGCGCCGCAATCGCACTGCGGAGGTCAGGGGTTCAAATCCCCTCGGCTCCACCAAGTCCATCGTAACCCTTTGAGATGCCTTAAGTTATAGCTAAGCGGCGCCTTGGCGGCGTGGTGCCGGCATCGAGCTTGCGATCGTCGTCGGTAGCGCGGGCGAGCCGTCTTGGCCAACGATGACGACATCACCCGGCAGCGCGATTTCGCGATAATCTTGCCGCGCATTCGCTGGCGCACCGGGAGAGCATCATGCGTGTGAGCTGTCGCTGCGGCGAGATCGAGATCGAAATTTCGGCTGCGCCGGTGGCTGAGTTCTTCTGCCACTGTGACGACTGCCAGGCGGTGCATGGCGCCGCGTATGTGCCCGAATCCGTGTACCCGGCGGACGCGGTGACCGTTGTCAAAGGCGAGCCGGTTCACTGGACGCTCAAGCGCAACCCGCGCTCTTTCTGCGGCCGCTGCGGGACGCGTCTGTTCATCGACGTGGTCGCGCTGAACGTCCGCGGGCTGAACGGCTACCTGCTGCCGGCGGGATCATTCCGGCCGGCGTTTCACATGCAGTGCCAGTACGCCGTCCAACCCATAACCGACGCGCTTCCGCATTTTCGCTCGCGCCCACCGCAATTCGGCGGCTCTGACGAGCGGGTCGATTGGTGACGCCGCGAGAAGCCCGCGGCATCTCATAAGCGTTTGATCTGCAGAGCAAAATAAGTCGCGTGTCAGCACAACGCCGGCTGCCGCTCAGCTCGCGGCTTCCAGATCGGCTGCGAAGGCGTCGCCGCCGATCCAGCGCTCCAGAAAGACCGCGAGCCAGGCGCGCGCGCTGAAATCGTAGACCTCGCGATCGGCGAAATGCTGTGCGCGCGGCTTCGCGCCCGGCATTTCCAGGCGCACATGCCCGCGCGTGGTCCAGCGGTGCATCATGGCGTGGGTCACGTCGGGATGAAATTGCAGGGCAAAGCTGCGCCGGTAGCGAAAGGCTTGCACCTCGAACAGGTCGCCCTCGGCCAGCAGTTCGCCGCAGCGCGGCAGCTCAAAGCCTTCGCGGTGCCATTGGTAGACCTGCTCGGGCCAGTCGCTGACCAGCTCAAGCCCGGCCTGCGTGGGTTTGATCGGATAATAGCCGATCTCCGCCTGGCCCTGCGGATGCGGAAACACCCGTGCGCCGAGAGCGCGCGCACACATCTGCGCGCCAAGGCAGATGCCCAGAAAGGGCTTGTCTTCCTTGAGCGGGACCGAGATCCAGTCGATCTCCTGGTGGATGAACGCGTCGTCGTCGTTGGCGCTCATCGGGCCGCCGAAAATGACCGCGGCGGCGTGATCACACAGGGTCGATGGCAGCGCATCGCCGAAGCGCGGGCGGCGCACGTCCAGCCGGTAGCCGAGGCGTTGGAGCGAGTAGCCGACCCGTCCGGGCGTGGAATGTTCCTGGTGCAGGACGATCAGGATGGGCTGTTGCATGGCCTCAAGAATCAAGCGCCCCCGAAGAATTTTTTTATCGTTTTTGCCGCCGAAAGCAAAGGTCCCCTCTGCGGACCTGCTATGAGGGCGCGGGAAGCGCTTATTCTTCAAGCGCTCCGGCGATGCGCGCGCTGACCTCGCCATCGTCCTCGTGGCTCGCCTCTCCGGCGATGCGCTGCCGCAGCGCGATCCTCTCCCGCGGCGAAACGCCCAACAGATCGGCCGCGCGCCACAGCAGGTTGTCTTCCAGCTCGTCGCGCTCGCCGTCGGCGTAAACGATCTCCCACATCATCTCGACGATCTTGGCGCGGCCTTCTTCGTCGAGCACCCGGCTGAGCTGCTTGGTGAAGTGATAAAGATCGACTGCTTCGTGCTCGGCTGCAGTCGCCTTGTCGATCAACTCATCGGTCAACGCATCGTCGAGATTGAAACGCCGCTTCACCACCGCACGCAGCGTATCGCGCTCGCGCGCCGACATGTCGCCATCGATGGCGGCGGCGTGCACCAGCAGAGCGACCGCCGCGAGCCGGTAGTCATTATCGGCAAACGCGCTCGGATGCTTTTCGCCCTCGACAAACTCGGCAACAAAATTTCGAAACGATGCAAACATGGGAACTCACGGTCTTTCTTCAGTAATCGTGACACTCATATCGCCAGCGGCTGGCATCGCCGCAAGATCAAATACCGGCCACGGTTTCCCTGGAGTTGACGGCGGAAAATCACTCCGCCGCGGTGGCTTTCGCGGCAACCTGCTCGTTGACCATTTTCTGGATGGTTTGCAGATCGGGTTTGCCGGAGCCGAGCAGCGGCAGCCTTTCGACGATGACGACGTCCGAGGGCGACATCAGTTCGGCCGCATGCTTGCTGCGCGCATAGGCCTGGAAGTCGGCGCGGGTGGCGGTGGACTTGTCGGTGACCAGAATGAGCCGCTCGCCCTTGCGCGCGTCCGGCACCGCCACTACCGCCGAATTGTAGCTCGGCCACAGTTCGGCGGCGAGCATCTCGACGGCGGCGAGCGAAACCATCTCGCCGCCGATCTTGGCGAAACGCTTGGCGCGGCCTTTGATGGCGATATAGCCCTGATCGTCGATGGCGACGATGTCGCCGGTGTCGTACCAGCCCTCCGGCGGCGGCTCGAGCACGCCCGGATTGTCGGCGCGCAGATAGCCGAGCATCACGTTCGGGCCTTTGACGAACAGCCGTCCGGCGCCTGCATCATCGACGCCCGGGACCTTCTCGAGCCGCGCCTGCATGCCGGGAAAGAGTTTTCCGACGGTGCCGAACTTGTTGAACATCGGCGTGTTGAGCGCCAGCACCGGCGAGGTTTCGGTCACGCCGTAGCCTTCGAGGATGCGCATGCCGAACTTTTCCAGATAGGTCCGGCGCGTGGTTTCCTTGATCGGCTCGGCGCCGGCGATGATGTAGCGCAGCGAGCGGAAATCGTAGGGGTTGGCCATGCGCGCATAGCCGTTGAGGAACGTGTCGGTGCCGAACATGTAGGTCGCGCAGATGCCGTAGATCAGTTCCGGCACGGTGCGGTAATGCAGCGGCGACGGATAGAAGAAAGTCGGCACGCCCGAGATCAGCGGCAGCACGATGCCGCCCATGAAGCCGAACGAGTGAAACGCCGGCAGCGCCATGAACAAACGGTCGTCGCGGCCGAAATCGATCCGCGATTCCGCCTGCGCGACGTTCGCCAGCACGTTGCGATGCGAGAGCACGACGCCTTTCGGCACGCCCTCGGTGCCGGAGGTGAACAGGATCACCGCCCAGTCGTCGGGCTTGCGCGCCACCAGCGGCCGCCCGCGCCCGCAGCGCGCCGAACAGCTTGTCGGAGAAGGTCACGGTCTTGCGAACGTCTTCCAGATAAACCAGGCGAACCTGACCTTCGAGCCCGGCGATCAGCTTTTCCAGCCGGCCCTTTTCGACGAAGGCGTGCGCGGTGACAATGGTATCGACCTGCGCGGCCCGGCAGGCGCCGAGCACATTCGCGGCGCCGGCGCTGAAGTTGATCATCGCCGGCACGCGGCCGGCCGATTGCAGCGCCAGCACCGTCACGGCGGCGCCGTTCGAGGTCGGCAGCATCACGCCGACGGGCTTGCCGACCGGCGCCAGCTCGGCGAGTTTCGCACCTAAAATCCGGACGCCCTGAGACAGCCGCTTGTAGGTGAGCTCGCCGCTGGTCGGGTCCTGGCAAATCTGCCACTTGCCGCCGTGCTCGTGCGCGGCCTCGAGCACCGCTTCGACCACGGTGCGGTCGGTGTGCGCGGTGCGGAACATCATGTCCGACATGATGTCGTACATCGCCGCACCGGCCGCGAGCCGGCGCTTGCGGCCGACGAGCTTGCGATCGACGTCCATCTTCACCGGCTCGAGGATCGTCACCTTGATCTTCGGGAACCAGCGGCGCCGCACCTGCGCATCGGTCAGGCGCGAGAAGATGGTTTTCTCCGGCCCTTCGATGCGCACCGGCACCACCATCGCGTCCGACTTGTCGGCGATCATGGCGGCGCCGTCGTAGATCTTCATCAGGCTGCCGGTGAGCGTGATGCGGCCCTCGGGGAAGATCACCAGCATGTTGCCTTCGCGCACCGCGTTGATGATCGTGCGCAGCGCCATCGGCTTGAGCGGATCGAGCTTCATGGTGCGCACGAACGGCAGGAACGGCTGGATCCACCAGCGCTGCGCGATGCCGGTGTCGACGGCGAACACCGGCCGCTTGGGCAGGATCGCCATCGCCACCGGCGCGTCGAGGAAGCTGGCGTGGTTCATCGCGATGATGGCGTTGTCGCCGGCCTTGGCGACGTTCTCCAGGCCGGTGACTTCGAGCCGGTAGAAGGCGCGGAAGACGATCGAGAGCAGATCGTTCAGCCAGCTCGCCGGCATGCTGCGGGCGATGAACACGGCGACGATCAGATTGGCGACGCCGATGAGGATGAAGAGCAGCGGCACGCTCAGGCCGAGCGATTGCAACATGCCGAAGACGACGGCGCCCACCACCATGAAGGCGGCGTTGAGCACATTGACCGCGGCGATGACGCGGGCGCGATGATCGGTACCGGCCCAGGCCTGCAACGCCGCGAAGGTCGGGACGATGAACAGGCCGCCGGCGATGGCGAGGCCGGCGAGATCGATGGCGATATGGATCGAGCGTGATGCGCGAGAAGTAATGCGAGAAAATCGATCGAGTGCGCCGGCCGCGCCAGGTCGAATGCGGCGATGCCGAGATCGATGCGCGAACACGCTGATCAGCACGCAGCCGATCAGCGTCGGCAACAGCACGATGCGGCCATGCGCGAGCCACGCCGCCAAGCCGGATCCGATCGCGACCGACGACCGAGAAGATGGTGAGATAGAGCGTCGACCACGCCGTGCGGTGCCGCCGATATAATGCTCCGCGAGCGTCGGCAGCATCGACAGCACCACAGCGCCGACCAGCCAGAACCAGCTCGCCACCAGCGCACCCCACCACAGCCGCCGATCGGCGCGCACGTATTTGATCAGGTTGACCGTCGAGGCCGCGATGTTGGGATTGATCTTGAGATTCGGCGCGCCTTCGCCGGTGCGCGGGATGAACAGGCTCGCGATCCAGCAAGCGGTCACCGTCACCAGCATCAGCCAGGCGAAATGGATGGGATCGCCGCCGTCGCCGGCGGCAAGACCGGCCACGATGGTGCCGATCAAAATGGCGATGAACGTGCCGCCTTCGACCAGCGCGTTGCCTTTGGTCGAGTTCTTCACGCTTCAAATGATCGGGCAGGATGCCGTATTTGATCGGACCGAACAGCGCCGCGATCACGCCGTAGAGGAAGACCGCCAGGAACAACACCGGGATCGAGTGAAACCAGAAGCCGACCACGGCCAGGACGGCGACGGCGATCTCGAACAGCTTCAATCGGCGGGCCACAATGGCCTTGTCGAAGCGGTCGGCGATCTCGCCGCCAAGACCGGAGAGGAAAAAGAACGGGAAGGTGAGCGCCGCGGCCGCGAGCTGGATCAGCGCGCCGGATTCGGCCTCGCCGAGCCGGAACAGCAGAACGAAGACCAGCGCCTGCTTGAGAAAGTTATCGCCGAACGCGGAGAACGCCTGGCACCAGAACAGCGGCGCAAAACGTCGCGTCGTCATCAAGGACGTAGCCATAGCTCTCCCACCGTCGAATCCCGTTTTCGCGGCGGGATTTTAGACGGCCGGCACAGACTTGGCGATGCAGGTTTGGAGGAAAATAGCGAGCGCCTCGCGCCCCGGTTGCCCTAGCGTGGCCGCAATTTTCGGCGGCGGGTCGTATGATTAACGGATTCAGCTCGCCGAAAGCGCTCCCCCTCGAGTCACGAATCCGCCGGCGGCGTTTCTTTCGCCAACCGCGGCGGCCGCGCCGCCAGTAAGCGGCGAACGCGGTCGAGCACGGCTTGCGGCTCGTAGGGCTTCGGCATCGGGCCCTCTTCGCACAGCGTCGCCGCGGCATTGACGGCGCGCGGAACGCTGCCGGTCAAAATGATGTCGAGCCCCGGGCGGTTCGCCCGCGTCCACTGCGCGAGCCCAAAACCGTCCATCGCGCCCGGCATCTGCACATCGCTGAACAGCACGTCGACATCCAGCTGCGGTTGCTTGAGGACCAGCACCGCCTCCTCGGCATCCGCAGCCTCGATGACTTTGTATCCGCAATCGCGCAGATAGGCGGAGATGCTCAGGCGGAGCAAAACGTCGCCCTCGACCACCAGCACGGTATCCCCGGCTTTGGCCGACAGCTCCTGGCTAGTGGTCATGATCCGGCCGATCCAGCAAGCGGTGGACCTGTTTGACCAACTCGCGCAGGTCGTAGGGCTTGGGCAGGAACGCGTCGGTGAAATCCTCGATCGGCTGCTCCGGCCGCGCGCTCGAACCGATGATGCTCTTCATCTGCGGGAAGCGTGCGTGCGCGGTCCTGGCCAAGGCGACACCATCCATCGCTCCGGGCATGCGGATATCGGTGAACAGCAGATGCACCGGCAAGGAACTTTGCAGAACGTCAAGCGCCTCGGCGGCGTCGGAGGCTTCAAGCACTTCAAATCCGTGGCTGCGCAGCTCATCCGCCAGCATCAGTCGAATGAGAACTTCGTCCTCGACCAACAGCACCGTCGGCATTTCGGGCACGGGTTCCGCTTTGACGGCCGCAAGGCTCCGCTCGGTCTTCACGTCTGTCTACCGCGTACGGGCATCAACGCCCCCAGATGCGAAACGAATACGGGCTCAACAAGCCCAACGTCGCCCGCAAGCAAACGCCGCGATATTGGGCAGGGTTCCTCTGCGGCCTTTTAAAATAGTTTCGAACGGCTTTTAGGCTTAATGCCCGGTGCGGCCGGCGCGCCGCGGGCTGGTGTCGGTGACGCCGAGATGCGTTTCCAGCGCCGCGCGGTCGTTCAGCAGGATCGCGCTGTCGGCCGCGTGGACCACGGCGCCGCGCTCGATGATGATGGCGTGGTCGGTGACGCCGAGGATCTTCTTGGCGTTCTGCTCCACCAGAATGGCCGACATGCCCTCGTCGCGGATGATGCGCCGCAACGCCTTCAGCAATTCGTCGACGATGATCGGCGCCAGGCCTTCGAGCGGCTCGTCGAGCAGCAGCACGCGCGGATTGAGCACCAGCGCACGACCGAGCGCCAGCATCTGCTGCTCGCCGCCGGACAATTGGTTGCCGAGATTGTCGCGGCGCTCATTGAGCCGCGGGAACATGGCGTAGACCTTGTCGGGGGTCCAGCGGCCCGGAAGCGCAACGGCGGTGAGATTTTCATGCACCGTGAGCGATTTGAAGATATTGCGCTCCTGCGGCACCCAGCCGACGCCGGCATGGGCGCGCTGATCGGGCCGCAGCTTGGTGAGGTCGCGGCCGTCGAGCACGATGCTCCCGGAGAAGTAGCGGGTGACGCCCACGATGGTGTTGATCAGCGTGGTCTTGCCCATGCCGTTGCGGCCGAGCAGCGCCAGCGCCTGGCCTTCGGCGAGCGCCAGCGAAATGCCCGACAGCACCACCGCCTCGCCATAGCCGGCGGACAGTTGCTCGATGCGGAGGAGTTCAGGCATCGAGCTCCTCGCCGAGATAGACGGCCTTCACGCGCGGATCGCGGGCGACTTCATCCGGCGCGCCGTCGAGCAGCAGCGCCGCCGTTGACCAGAACGGAAATCCGGTCGGCGAACGAAAACACCAGATCCATGTCGTGCTCGATCAACAGCACGGTGACGTCGGCCGGCAATTCGCCGATGGTGGCGAGAAGCTCCTGGCGCTCGGCATCGGGCACGCCGGCGGCCGGCTCGTCGAGCAGCAGCACCTGCGGCCGGCACGCGAAGGCGAGCGCGATCTCGAGCAGGCGCTGCTTGCCGTAGGGCAGGATCGCCGTGCGCTCGTGCATGATGTCGGTCAGCCGAAAGCGCTCGATGATCTCGGCGATTTCTTCGGTCACTTCAGATCTGCTGCCGACGAGCCGCCACCAGTCGCTGCCGTGGCCGAGCCGCTCGGAGACCGCAAGCCCGATGGTCTCCAGCGGCGTCAGGTCGAGAAACAGCTGATTGATCTGGAAGGTGCGCGCCATGCCGAGCCGCACCCGCTGGTGCGGGCGCAGCGCGGTAATGTCGTTGCCGGCGAGAATGACCTTGCCGGCGGTCGGCCGCAGCACGCCGGTGAGCAGATTGATCACCGTGGTCTTGCCGGCGCCGTTCGGCCCGATCAGCGCGTGGCGCGCGCCCTTCTCGATCGACAGCGAGACGTCGTTGGTGGCGAGGATGCCGCCGAAGCGCTTTTCCAGGCCGATCGTTTGCAGGATCGGCATCGCCTAACGTCCCTCCGGCGCGGCGGTGTCGGCCGGCGCCGGGCGGGCCCAAAGGCTGACGATCGCTGCGCGCGCCGCCGCGGTCCAGCCCTCGACCCGCTCGCGCCCGACCAGCACGATCACGACCAGCACGAAGCCGATCCAGAATTGCCAGTATTGCGGCGTCAGGCTCGCGATCCAGTCCTGCAGGAATTTGTAGATCACCGCGCCGATCAGGCCGCCATAGAGATAGCCGGTGCCGCCGATGATCAGAACCAGCAGCAGGTCGGCCGAGCGCTCGAACGAGAACACGTCGAGCGAGCAGAACGCCGTGGTCTGGGTCAGCAGCGCGCCGGCGATGCCGGCGATGCCGCCGGCGACGGTGTAGATCGCGATCAGCCGGCGATTGACCGGAATGCCGATCGCGGAGGCGCGCAGCGGATTGCCCTTGAGCGAGCGCAGCGACAGACCGAACGGCGAATAGACCATGCGCCGGGCGATCAGGAACCAGATGAACAAAACCACCAGGCAATAGACGTAGCCGTTGTGGCCGAACATATCGAAGCGGAACATGCCGAAGGATCGGCGCGATGCTGACGCCCTGCAATCCGTCGGCGCCGCCGGTGATGTTGGAATAGCGGTTGGCGAGCTCGCCCAGCATCAAGGCGACGCCGAGCGTCACCATCAGCCGGGTCAGATCGGAGCCGCGCAGCACCAGAAAGCTGGTGACGAAGCCGAGCGCCGCCGCCACCAGGCCGGACACCAGCAAAGCGATGACCGGCTCGTTGATGAGCTCGTATTTGGCGAGCAGGCCCGCAGTATAGCCGGCCAGCCCGAAGAACGCGGCGTGGCCGAGCGAGATGATGCCGGCGTAGCCGAGGATCAGATCGAGCGACAGCGCGAACAGCCCCAGGATGGCGGTCTCGGTCAGGATCAGATGCTTGCCGGGAAACAGCCAGATGGTGGCGAACGCGAACACCCAGAACGCGATCTCGAGCGGCGACCAGCGCGCGCGCCGCGCCAGATACGATGCCACGTCTTTCCCGGTTTCCGTCGTGCTGGCTTCGGTCATTGCGTCACCGGGCGGCGCTGCGGGCGAACAGGCCCTGCGGCCGCCAGATCAGCACCACGATCATGATCGTGTAGATCACGAACGCGCCGAGCTTCGGCGCGTAGTATTTGCCGGCGACGTCGGCGATGCCGAGCAGGATCGAGGCCAGGAACGGCCCGATGATGCTCGAGGTGCCGCCGACCGCCACCACGATCAAAAAGTAGATCATGTATTTGAGCGGGAAGGTCGGATCGAGACCGAGAATTTCCGCGCCCAGCGCGCCGCCGAGCCCGGCCAGCCCGGAGCCGAACGCGAAGGTCACGGCGAAGACGACGCCGACATTGATGCCGAGCCCGCGCGCCACCCGCCGGTCGTCGACCGCGGCGCGCAAGCGGCTGCCGAAGCGTGTTTTGGTGATCGCCAATTGCAGGCCGATCGTGAGCAGGCCGCAGATCAGGATGATCAGCAGCCGGTATTTGCTCATGCCGACGCCGAACACGTTGAACTGGCCCTGCAACGCTTGCGGGATGATGCACGAATTGCTGCGACGAGCCCATCACGTAATCGACGGCCGCCACCGACATGAAGACGAGCCCGATCGTGAACAACACCTGGTCGAGATGGCTGCGGGCATAGACGTGGACATAGAGCGCGCGCTCGAACACGACGCCGATCGCCGCCGTCACCACGAAGGCGAGCGGCAGGCCGAGCGCGAACGGCACGCCCAGGCGATTGACCAGGATGACGGTGCAATAGCCGCCCGCCATGGCGAACGCGCCATGCGCCAGATTGATGAAATTCATCAGGCCGAGGGTGATGGAAAGGCCCGCCGCCAGAACGAACAGCAGCATGCCGTAGGCAATGCCGTCGAACAGGATCGTCAGCATCGGCAGTCGGTCACTCGCTCGTCACCCCGGAGGCCGCGCCGGCGGCCTTCCTGCACTCCATAACCACAGTCGGCGATATTTTTCCACGCCCTGGACTTATGGATAGCGGGCTTGCGGGCGATGTCCAAGCCGGCTGGTGCCGGCTTGGCCCGTTTTATTGGTCGTTTCTATCCGGTCTCGGAACAGCCGAGACCGGATCCGCCCCTGGCGCAACAGCAATCTACTTCTGCTCGGCCGCCTTGACCGGGTCCTTGACTGCCGGAAAGGTGACGCATCTCGACGTTGTAGAGCTCGCCGTTCTTCTTTTCGACCTTGCGGATGTAGATGTTCTGGACGATGTCGCGGGTTTGCGGATCGATCGAAATCGGCCCGCGCGGCGATTCCCAGGCCAAGCCCTTGATGGCGGCGATGAGCGAGTCGCCGTCGGTCTTGCCGCCGGTCTTTTTCAGCGCCTCGTAGATCAGGTGCATGCCGTCATAGGCGCTGACCGCCATGAAATTCGGCCGCATGCCGTCATTGGCCTTCTTGAACGCGGCGACGAACTCCTTGTTGAGCGCGGAGTCGTGGTCGGCCGAATAAAGATGCGCGGTGTCGGCGCCGATCACCGCATCGCTCATGGCGGGCAACAGATCGTCGTCCATGACGTCGCCCGAGCCGATGATCTTGATGCCGGCCTTGTCGAGGCCGCGCTCGACGAATTGCTTGACGAAGATGCCGCCCTGGCCGGACGGGACGAACACGAAGATCGCGTCCGGCTTCTGGTCGGCGGCGCGCTGCAGGAACGGCGCGAAATCCGGATTGGCCAGCGGGAAGCGGATCGATTCCACGACCTCGCCGCCCTTTTTCTTGAACTCCGCGACGAAGGATTTTTCCGCGTCCACGCCCGGCGCATAGTCCGAGATCATGGTCACGACCTTCTTGATGCCGTTGTCGTAGGCCCAATCGGCCATCGGCACCGTCGACTGGGCGAGCGTGAAGCTGGTGCGGGCGATGTAGGGCGACTTTTCCGTGATGATCGAGGTGCCGGCGGCGGTCACGATCTCCGGCGTCTTCGACTCGGCCGAGAGCGGCGCCACCGAAAGGGCCGCCGGCGTCACGCCGAAGCCGGCCACGAACGCGACCTTCTGGTTGACGATCAGCTCTTGCGCGATCCGCTTGGTGTTGTCCGGGACGGCGCCGTCATCCTTGATGATGACCTCGATCTTTTTGCCGGCGACCGTGTCGCCATGCTGCGCCATGTAGAGCTTGATGCCGGCGACTTCCTGCTTGCCGGTGGACTGCTGTCCGCCGGTCATCGGGATGATGAAGCCGATTTTGACCGTATCCTCGGCGGCGGCTGCACCGGCCACCGCCAGGCCGAGCGCCAGCGCGCCGGCGAGAACTACAGAACTACGCACCATGGTCTTCCTCCCACGCGGGCGATCCGAGCGCCACAACGGCTTTCATTTGTGCTTTTGGCATTGCCATTCCGGACCGGGCTTGTCCAGATCACAGGTTGTCCCAGGCGACGGCTACGCCCGGCTTTTGTCTTCGCGGCCGGCGCAGATTCCGGCGTTATGGCTCGCGGGCCGGACGCTTAACGATGGTGCAAAAAACAAAGCCCCGGCTGTTCGCCGGGGCTGCAACCTCCGATGGCCTCGGAGGACATGTTTCGCGAGCACCGCCCCGGAGCTGACGATCCGGAGCGGTAGCTTCTTCCGATTGCCTTACTGGACGACCTCGCCGTGCAGCGCCAAGTCGAGGCCTTCGCGCTCGACTTCCTCGCTGACGCGCAGCCCGATCACCATGTCGACGATCTTGAGGATGATCAGGGTGACGACGACGTCGTACACGAACACGATCCCCACGCCGACGAGCTGATTGACCACCTGGCCGGGATTGCCCTCGAGCAGGCCCGCGGTGCCCGCCGTAGGCGGCAGCCGCGAACACGCCGGTCAGGATGGCGCCGGTGGCGCCGCCGACCGCGTGCACGCCGAACGCATCGAGCGCATCGTCATAGCCGAAGAAGTGCTTGAGCCCGGTGACGCCCCAATAGCAGACGATGCCGGCGGCGATGCCGATGGCCAGCGCCGCCACCGGGCCGACGAAGCCCGAAGCCGGCGTGATGGCGACCAGACCCGCCACCGCGCCCGAGCAGATGCCGATCACGGTCGGCTTGCCGCGCATGATCCACTCGACGACCATCCAGGTGAAGCCGGCGGTCGCGGCGGCGAGGTGCGTGACCAGCATCGCCATGCCGGCCTGCATGCCGGCGGACACGGCCGAGCCGGCGTTGAAGCCGAACCAGCCGACCCACAGCAGCGAAGCGCCGATCAGGGTGAAGACCATATTGTGCGGGGGCGCCGTGTCCTTGCGCTTGCCGAGCATCAGCGCCGCCATCAGGCCGGCGGTGCCGGAATTCACGTGCACCACCGTGCCACCGGCGAAGTCGAGCACTTTGAACCAGGCAGCGTCGTTGGTGGCGTTGAGGATGCCGTCCGGTCCCCAGACCCAATGGGCGACCGGCGAATAGACGAAGATTGCCCACAGCCCGAGAAACCAGAGCATGGCGGAGAACTTCATGCGCTCGGCGAATGAGCCGGCGATCAGTGCCGCCGTGATGATCGCGAAGGTGAGCTGGAACATCGAATAGACGGTCTCGGGGATCGTCGGCGCCAGCGGATTGGGATTGCCGATGCCCTTTGAGATGTCGCTCACGATGCCTTGCAGGAAGGCGCGATCAAGCCCGCCGATGAACGGTGTGCCGGCCCTGAACGCGACGCTGTAAGTGAAGACCAGCCACAGGACGCTGATCAGGCAGGTGACGGCGAAGCTCGTCATCACCGTGTCGCCGATATTCTTTTTGCGCACCATGCCGCCGTAGAACAGCGCCAGGCCCGGGATGGTCATCATCAGCACGATGGCGACCGAGGTGAGCATCCAGGCGGTGTCGCCGGAATTCGGCGAGCAATTGGTCAGCGTTTTGGCGTCGCAGGCCGGTGGCGCCGCCGCAGCGGCCGCCGCCGGCGCATCGCTCGCGGTCTCGGCCAGAGACACATGGAAGGTCGGTAGGCTGAGCAAGATCGCCAGCACCAGCGCTCCTGCGAGAGCCGCTAGCCCCGCGCGCGAAAACAATTTCGATGTCATGAGTTTTACTCCTGTCCGTCTGGATCGAGGTGCGGGGTTACTGAGCATGGTCCGGAAAATGGACGCCGGTTATCTGAAAGATCATGCCCCATCAAAGATCTAGCGCGCGATGACAATTGAACATGAAGCCATCGCGCTCTAGAGGGCGGCAGCATCGACTTCGCCGGTCCGGATGCGGACCGCGTGATCGATGCCGAAGACAAAAATCTTGCCGTCGCCAATTTGGCCGGTTTTGGCAGAGGTAGAAATCGTCTCGACCACTTTTTCCACCTGATTAGCGGCGCAAGCGATCTCGAGCTTGATCTTGGGCAGGAAGCTCACCGCGTATTCGGCGCCACGATAGATCTCGGTGTGACCTTTCTGGCGGCCATAGCCTTTGACCTCGGTGACCGTCAGCCCTTGCACGCCGATCTTGGTAAGCGCGTCGCGGACCTCGTCGAGCTTGAACGGCTTGATGATGGCCATGACGATTTTCATTGCTGCGATCTCCCCAATCCCCTTCGCGCGTACGCCGACTCGGCAGGCCAGTTTGGCGGACAAGTTTGCGGCGACCGCGATGGCGTGAGCCCCCGTTCGCGGCCTGGCATCCACGCTGTAAATCAAGGGCCGTGCCAGTTTGGCCGCGCGGCCATTCATCCGTTGGTAGTGCATGGCTGGGGGTGTGGAGTCGCGGTTTTGGGCGCGAGCCATGCGTCGGCGCGCTGGGATGCGCCCAAACATCAGACAAGCTGCATAATAACTAGGCTTTCGACTATCGCTGGAGCTAGCGGCTCGGTCGCCGAGGCGAAAGGCGGCGCAAGCAGCTCCCTCTCCCCGCACGCGGGGAGAGGGAGGAGCGAGCCGTGAGGCAGAAAGTTTTTCGTACTTTCAATCTAGCTCGTCGGTCGGTTTCGCCTGGCGCGGAGCGCGCCTCTATCAACAACACGGACGGCGCAGAAATATCGCCGTGCGGCGCGCTGCGTCCCTTCTCCCGACGGGGGAGAAGGACAGGATGAGGGGGTATTGAGTCCCGGCATCAACTGAGAGGCCGAGCCCCCTCACCCCACCCTCTCCCCGGTGGGGAGAGGGAGCAGCGAGCTGCATCGCCGATAATTGCCCGGATGCCCCTGCGATTAAAGCGCGTCGGCGTCGGTCTCGCCGGTGCGGATGCGCACCGCCTGCTCGATCGGCGCGACAAAGATTTTGCCGTCACCGATCTGCCCGGTCTTGGCGGCGGTGCCGATCGCTTCGACCGCGCGCGCGGCGAGATCGGCCGGCACGGCGACTTCCAGCCGGACCTTTGGCAGAAAGTTCACCGCATATTCGGCGCCGCGATAGATCTCCATGTGACCTTTCTGGCGGCCATAGCCTTTGACTTCGGTCACGGTCATGCCGTGCACGCCGATCGCGGTCAGCGCGTCACGCACTTCCTCGAGCTTGAACGGCTTGATGATGGCGATGACGAGCTTCATGGGTCGATCCCCGAGGTCTTTGATAAACACTCAATCGGCGCGCGGACGATATCGGTATCCGCATGGATTGTCTGCAAAACGTTTTCGCGCGTGGTAATTTCTCACCGCTTTCGGCCGGCGGAAGCCGACGCCGAGGCGCTAGTCTTTCTTGTCACGTCGCTGACGCAACAAGCCCTCCTGCGCGACCGAAGCGACCAGGACGCCGTCGGTCGTGAACACCGAGCCGCGCGAAAAACCGCGCGAACTGCTCATGCTGGGACTGTCCTGCACGTAGAGCAACCATTCGTCGGCGCGGAACGGCCGGTGAAACCACAGCGAATGATCGAGGCTCGCCGCCATGATGTCGTCGTGAAACACCGTCTTGCCGTGCGGGATCAGCGCCGCATCGAGCAGCGCCATGTCGGAGGCGTAGGCCAGCACGCATTGATGGATCGCCAGTTCGTCCGGAAGTTTGCCGGTCGAGCGCATCCAGAGGTGAAAGCGGCCGCCGTCCACCTTGCGGCCGAGATAGCGGTCATACTCGACCGGCCGCAATTCGATCGGCCGATCACGCTCATAGTAGCGGCGCACCGGGTCGGGCATCCGCGGCAGCCATTGGTCGCGGATCTCCGCCTCGCTCGGCAATTCGTCCGGTTTTGGCACGGCGGGCATCTCCAACTGATGCGTCAGGCCATCCTCGTGCAGATGGAACGAGACCGACATCGAGTAGATCGCGCGTCCATGCTGGATGGCGTTCACCCGGCGCGTGGTGAAACTGCGGCCGTCGCGAATGCGATCGACCTCGTAGATGATCGGCACCTTGGGATCGCCGCCAAGCAGGAAGTAAGCGTGCAGCGAATGCGGCGGCCGCGCCGCCACATCTTCGACGGTGCGGCAGGCCGCCACCAGCGCCTGGCCGATCACCTGGCCGCCAAACACGCGCTGCCAACCTGACTGCGGCGAGCGGCCACGGAACAGGTTCACCTCGAGCGTCTCGAGGTCGAGAATGGATAAAACGTCCTGGATGGCGGAGGACATGCGCGACCCCAATCTATGGCTTTGCATTAAGGTCAATCTCGGGATCATTGCAAGGCGCGCGCCGTCAGCGCCCCGATCTCAAAGAAATGATCGTTTCACAACGCGCGAACGGGCGGAGTGCTTGGGCCTGTCCGGTACGCCGAGACGGCGCCGGCGTCGCGCGCCGCCATGGTTCGGTACGGAGCGTTCGTAAATCAGGCGGCCGCCGCAGCCTTCATTTTCGCGACCGTCTCCTCGGTGGTCCACACCGCGTTGGCGAGGTATCGCCAGACATTCATTTGGCCTTTGTAACCATCGCCTTCATCGCTCGATATGGCGCCCGCCGCATCGCGCACCATCGCGATCTCAAAGCCGGCCTCGATCAAATCGCGCATGTGCGATTCAAGGCAAATGTTCCCGGCAGGACCGGCCATGATCAGCTTTTTCACATTGCGCATGTGCAGCTGCTTGACCACGTCATTCGCCTCGGTGCCCATGTGCTTGTGGGGCGCACAGTTACAGGTCCGACCGTCCATCAAATATTTCTTGAACGGCTCATAAAAATCGGCGCGTTGACCCCTAAAATTTTTGAGATCCCATTCAAAGCTTTCATTCCACGGATCGTTTCGACCGCAGAAGCCAATGCTGCGCAAATAGTCGGCGATGGCTCCCGGCGGAACGTTCCATTGCGCATCGCTCGGATAGTAATAATGCGGCGAGTGGATGATGTAATAGCCAAGCTCTTGAGCTGTCTTGAGCAACGTTTCGAGATTTTCCGTAACGTTGTGCGCCTTCAACGTGTCTTCGATCATCTCATAATAGGTGCCCGTCGCAGGCTCCAAGAATTCGTTCTGCAGATCGGTGACCATCAGCGCGGTCCGCGGCTTGTCGAGTTGCATCTCGGGATTGCGATGCGTGAATCGGAAGGCCATCGGGAGCTCTCCTTCAGGGGTGCGTGCCGGTCAGTTACGCCACCTATTTTGAAAGTTTAGTGTCACCCCAGGCGTAACTTGCTCAGAATTGGTCCGACGCGTGGCATCGTGCGCAATGTCCACGAATTCGCGTTTCGAATAAACATATCCGCGTTTCGGGCGACGATACCGGGCAACGGAGGATGTGTAAGCCGGACCGCAATGGTATGCTCCGCGCGGTCTGGTGCTCGCTCCCGAGAAGGCGCACCTGCGTTCCCGGAAACCATTGCGCGCAGAATGCGACGGATCGGTCTTGGCGGGGTGGTCGGCGGTGAGTTGGCAGTGAGTAGGCAGGTCAGTTGATTGGCAGGTTGGCGTTATGACCCAGAGCGACGTGACCAAAGGCGACGAGCGGACGGACATTCTCATTGCCGGTGGCGGCTTTGCCGGCTTGGCGTTGGCAATTGCGCTGCGTCAGAGCCTCGGCTCTTCGGCCGCGATCACGGTCGCCGATCCGGCATTTGGCAAGGGCCACGAGGGTGATGAGCGCGCCACCGCGATCGTCGCGGCCGCGCGCCGGCTGTTCGAGGCGCTTGGGGTCTGGGGGAGCGTCGCCCCCGGTGCGCAGCCGATCCTCGACATGGTGGTGACCGACAGCCGGCTGGAAGATGCGGTACGTCCCGTATTCCTCACCTTTACGGGTGAGGTCGAGCCGGGCGAGCCGTTCGCCCACATGATCGAGAACCGTTTTCTGCTTGAGGCGCTGGAGAACAAAGCGCGCGAAATCGGCGTCGTGCTGCGTGCCACCGCCGTCAGCGAGTTCACGCCTCCCCTTGAGAGGGACAGGCAATATGCGGAGCGTTCCGGCGAGGGACCGCCGCGCTCCGTGCTTGCGCGTCCCGCCAATCGAAATGAGATCGGCGTCAAATTCGCTGACGGGAGCAGCCTCGCGGCGCGCCTTCTGGTCGCGGCCGACGGCGCCCGTTCTTCGATCCGCGAACAGGCCGGGATTGCAGTGCACGGCTGGACTTACGAACAATCCGCCATCGTCACCACGGTGACCCACGAGCGCGATCACGAAGGCCGGGCAGTTGAGCACTTTCTGCCGAATGGCCCTTTCGCGATCCTGCCGCTGACCGGCCACCGCTCGTCGATCGTGTGGACCGAGACCACGCCGGAGGCCACGCAGATCGTGGCGCTGCCGGACGACGCTTTCCACGCCGAACTGGAGCAGCGCTTCAAGCTGCATCTCGGCGACATCAGCGCGGTCGGCGCGCGCAGTGCGCACCCGCTCGGTTTTTTCGTCGCCCGCTCCTTTATCGCCGAGCGGATCGCGCTGGTCGGCGATGCGGCGCACCTCATTCATCCGATCGCCGGGCAGGGGCTGAATATGGGCCTGCGCGATGTCGCAGCGCTGGCTGAGGTGATCGTCGATGCCGCGCGCCTTGGGCTCGATATCGGCGGCGCCGACGTGCTCGAGCGCTATCAGCGCTGGCGGCGCTTCGACACCATGACCATGGGGGTGATGACCGACGGCCTGAACCGGTTGTTCTCGAACCACTCCCCGGTATTGCGGTTCGTCCGTGACATGGGGCTCGGCCTGGTCGATCGTGTCCCCAACCTCAAGCAGCTGTTTATGCGGGAGGCCGCCGGCCTGGTTGGCGACGTTCCCAAATTGCTGCGCGGTAAGTCATTGTAAATAAATGAATTTATAATTTAAACTTGCCGGCGCACCAAGGCTGAGAGACAAAATTGCTGCGCGGTAAGACATTGGAATAGCTTGATTTTCGTAAAATCGACCATTTCCCCAAATTGACGCTAACCGTGCAGCAAAAGTGCAGCAATGAGCTTTGACAAAATTGCGGTGATCGGTGGCGGCGCATGGGGGACCGCCTTGGCGCTGAGCTGCAGCCGCGCCGGACGATCCGTGGCTTTGTGGGAAGGCGATCCGGCCAATGCCGCGCATCTGCGCGTCCATCACGAGAGCCGGTTTCTTCCCGGCGTCCCGCTCGACGACGGCATCGCCGTGGTCACGGATCTTGCCGAGGCTGCGCGTGCCGAAGCGATCCTTCTGGTCGTGCCCGCACAGGCGGTCCGCGCGGTGACAAAAGCGCTGGCGCCGCTTCTGACGCCCCGCACACCGGTGATCGTCTGCGCCAAGGGCATCGAACGCGGCACCCAGAAATTCATGACCGACGTGCTCGGCGAATGCGCGCCCGACGCCACGCCGGTGATCCTGTCGGGGCCAAGCTTCGCGGCCGACGTCGCCCGCGGCCTGCCGACCGCAGTCACGCTGGCCGCGCAGGACGAAGCGCTCGCCGCCGCGCTGGCCGAGGCGATCAGCTCGGCGACCTTCCGGCTCTATCGCTCGACCGACGTGCGCGGCGTCGAGCTCGGCGGCGCCGCCAAGAATGTGCTGGCGATCGCCGCCGGCGTCGTCACCGGACGAGGCCTCGGCGCCAGCGCGCAAGCAGCGCTCACCACCCGCGGCTTCGCCGAGCTGTCCCGGTTCGGCCGGGCCTATGGGGCGAAGCCCGAGACCATGACGGGGCTCTCCGGTCTCGGCGATCTGCTGCTGACCTGCTCGAGTGCGCAATCGCGCAATTTCACCTTCGGGGTCGAGCTCGGTCGCGGCCAAAACCCGGCCGACATTCGCGGCGGCCTGGCCGAGGGCGTGTTCACCGCCCCGGTGCTGCTCGCCATGGCGCGCGAGCGCGCGGTCGACATGCCGATCGCCACCGCCGTGGCCGCCCTGCTGGATGGCACACTCAGCGTCGACGCGGCGATCGATTCACTGCTGACCCGGCCGCTCAAGGCGGAGGGGTGACTGCTCGCAGGCTCCGTCATGGCCGGGCCTGTCCCGACCATCCACGTCTTTGGGCTCGGGACCGTGAAAATGGTAACTTGCAGGATGGGTTGAACGGAGCGAAACCCATCACCGGCTGGTGACTGGAACGGATGATGGGTTTGGCGTCGTTCAACCCATCCTACGCAGGGGGCGCGCATGGCCTATTGGCTGTTGAAGACCGAGCCGGAAGAGTTTTCCTGGGACGATCAGGTCAAGAGCGGCGCCAAGGGCGAGGCCTGGACTGGCGTACGCAATTTCGCCGCCCGCACCCATCTCAAGGAGATGAAGAAGGGCGACAAGTTTTTCTTCTATCACACCGGCGGCGAGAAGCAGGTCGTCGGCATCGGCGAAATCCTACAAGACCATTTTGCCGACCCGACCTCCCCGAAGGGCGAGTCCTGGGTGGCGGTGCAAACGGCTGCAATCGAACCGATGCCGAAACCGGTGACGCTTGCCGCCATCAAGGCCGAGCCGAAGCTCAAGGACATGGCGCTGGTGAAATACGCCCGGCTGTCGGTTCAGCCCGTGACGACGGAGGAATGGAAGCTGGTCTGCAAGATGGGCGGCGCGAAAGCGTGACCGGCGCACCGAGCAACCGCCGCGTTCAGTTGGCGTGATCCTTGGTCTGCATCTGCTCCTGGACGTCGCGCACCACCGCGCGCCCGAGCTCCTGCCCCGCCGCCATGCTTTGCTGGGCGATATCCGTCGTGTGTGCCAGCAGCTTTTGACCGGTTGGCGTTTTGTAGAACGCGATGAGATCGCGCAATTCTGCGGCGGTGAAGTTGCTGGCATAGATCACAGCGATCGTATTGGCGAGTTCATCGACCCGCTTCTGCGCTTTTTCCAAAAGGATCGGCATCGTCGCGTCGTATTGCTTCTCGACCTCCGGCCGGCCTTGCACCACCGCCGGCTTCAAATTCTGCATCATCACCGGCAGCATCACCTTGAAGCGATCCTCAGGCTTGATAACGGCCATTAATTCGTGCGCGGCGGCGAGGGCCTCAGGCGACGGAGTTGCCGGGGCTTGAGGCGCTGTCGTCTGCGCCCGTGCGGCCGGGTTGAGTGCGAGGAGCGCCAAGGCGGCGGCGATGGCCACGATTATGGTCTTCATGAGAGATACTCCTCCGAGCGATATTCTTCGCCTTTCCGCGCCACTCATAGACCTTGGCACAGACCGCTGCGACAAACGAATGACATGCCCAGGCTTGTCGCCGTTCCGTCCGGCGGCGCATAATGACCCGGATCAATTTGGCCGGGTTCAGTTGCAAAAGTTCGGTTGCTTAAGTTCGGTCGCCGCATGACGCCGAGCGTCGGATAGAGCACGTTAATCAATAACGGGCCACAAGCTGCCATCCGCAACATCGCGGCGTGCGCGTGGAGTAGGACATGTCGGACAAGATTTACGAAGTCACCGCGAACTGGGCGAAGCGCGCTTTCATCGACAAGGCCAAATACCGAGCGATGTACGATCGCTCGATCGCCGATCCCGAAGGGTTTTGGGCCGAACAAGCCGAACGCATTCACTGGTTCCGGCGCTTCAGCAAGGTCAAGAACACGTCGTTCGCGCCCGACCATGTGTCGATCAAATGGTTCGAGGACGGCGTCACCAACGCGGCCTATAACTGCATCGACCGCCATCTCGCCGAACGCGGCGACCAGGTGGCGATCATCTGGGAAGGCGACGACCCCAAAGATTCAGAGAAGATCACCTACCACCAACTGCACGACCGCGTCTGCCGCATGGCCAACGTGCTGCGCAATCGCAATGTCGAGAAGGGCGATCGCGTCACCATCTACATGCCGATGATTCCGGAGGCGGCTTACGCAATTCTCGCCTGCGCCCGCATCGGCGCCATCCACTCGGTGGTGTTCGGCGGCTTCTCGCCGGACTCGCTCGCCGGCCGCATCGAGGATTGCCAGTCCAAGGTCATCATCACCGCCGACGAAGGATTGCGCGGCGGCCGCAAGGTGCCGCTGAAGGCCAACACCGATGCAGCCATCGCCAAGCTGCCGGCCGACGCGATCGATCACGTCATCGTTGTTCGGCGCACCGGCGCGGCGGTCGACATGCTGCCCGGCCGCGATGTCTGGTACCACGACGCCGCCGACATGGTGACCTCGGACTGCCCTTGCGCCGAGATGAACGCCGAAGATCCGCTGTTCATCCTCTACACCTCGGGCTCGACCGGACGGCCGAAGGGCGTGCTGCACACCACCGGCGGTTATCTGGTCTACACCGCGATGACCCACCAGTATGTGT
Organism: uncultured Alphaproteobacteria bacterium; assembly: GCA_963737755.1. GTDB lineage: Bacteria > Pseudomonadota > Alphaproteobacteria > Rhizobiales > Xanthobacteraceae > BOG-931. The sequence continues at coordinate 70,949 of CAVTTZ010000006.1, forward strand.
TCGATTATCACGACGGCGACATCTACTGGTGCACCGCCGATGTCGGCTGGGTCACCGGCCACAGCTACATTCTGTACGGACCGCTCGCCAACGGCGCCACCACGCTGATGTTCGAAGGCGTGCCGAATTATCCGACCGTGTCGCGGTTCTGGGACGTGATCGACAAGCACAAGGTCAACATCTTCTACACCGCACCGACGGCGGTGCGCGCCCTGATGCAATCGGGCGACGAGCCGGTCAAAAAGACCTCGCGCGCCTCGCTGCGGCTCCTCGGTTCGGTCGGCGAGCCGATCAATCCGGAAGCCTGGGAATGGTACTACCGCGTGGTCGGCGACAATCGCTGCCCGATCGTCGACACCTGGTGGCAGACCGAGACCGGCGGCATTCTGATCACGCCGCTGCCCGGCGCCATCGCGCTCAAGCCCGGCTCGGCAACCTTGCCGTTCTTCGGCATCGTGCCGCAGATCGTCGACGCCGAAGGCAAGGTGCAGGAGGGCGCGGTCACCGGCAATCTGTGCATCGCCAATTCCTGGCCCGGCCAGATGCGCACCGTCTATGGCGACCACCAGCGTTTCGTCGACACCTATTTCAAGACCTATCCGGGCAAGTATTTCACCGGCGACGGCTGCCGTCGCGACGAGGACGGCTATTACTGGATCACCGGCCGCGTCGACGACGTGATCAACGTCGCCGGCCACCGCATGGGCACCGCCGAAGTCGAGTCGGCTCTGGTCGCGCATCCGAAAGTGTCGGAAGCCGCCGTGGTCGGCTATCCGCACGACATCAAGGGCCAGGGCATTTACGCCTATGTCACGCTGATGGCGGGCGAGCAGCCGAGCGAAGCTTTGCGCAAGGAACTGGTGCAATGGGTGCGCAGCGAAATCGGCCCGATCGCCTCGCCCGATCTCATCCAGTTCGCGCCCAATCTGCCGAAGACGCGCTCAGGCAAGATCATGCGCCGCATCCTGCGCAAGATCGCCGAGGACGAATACGGCAATCTCGGCGACACCTCGACGCTCGCCGATCCGCATGTGGTCGACGATCTGGTGACCAACCGGCAGAACAAAAAGAGCGCGTGAGTTTTTGATCGCCGGTATCAGGCGCGAATAAACAACCCCGTCATTCCGGATTGCCGCGCCTGCGGCAAGTCCGGAATCCATAACCCCAGGTCAGGCGGCGTGAACGCTGAGACGGTTCTGAAAGTCTCGTGGTTATGGATTCCGGGCGCCTCGCTGCGCTCGGCCCCAGAATGACGGCAAGCGTCCAAGGTAAATAAATCTGATCCACCGAGCCTCAAAAGCGGCGCCAATCGCGCACGCTTTGGCACATCGTTTCCGACAGGATGCGCCCCGATAGCGTCCGCGTCCGGCGTGTTGGTGAGATCTACGAGAATGCGAGCAAATATTTGCTTGTCCGCCATCGCGGCGGTGATCGCGTGCGCCTGCGCACTCGCGCCGCTGACCGCAAATGCCGGCGGCGAAGACATCACCACCGAGGAGAATTTCGCGCCCGGCACGATCCTGGTGCGCACCAGCGAGCGGCAACTTTATTTCTTCACCGGCAATGGCCACGCCATCCGCTATCCGGTCGGCGTCGGCCGCGCGGGCAAGCAATGGGCGGGCAACTCACACATCGAGGGCAAATACATTCGGCCCGATTGGTCGCCGCCCGACGTGGTGCGGCACGACCATCCCGGCCTGCCGAAAGTGATCAAGGGCGGATCGCCGCGCAATCCGATCGGCGCCGCCGCGCTGTCGCTTGCCGGCGGCGAATACGCGATCCACGGCACCAACCAGCCGGACTCGATCGGGCATTTCGTCTCCTACGGCTGCATCCGCATGTTCAACGAGGACATCCGCGATCTTTACGACCGTGTCCGTGTCGGCACCCGGGTCGTCGTTGAATGACGGCACTTATGGGCGATCAACCACTGCAACAATCAACACCACGGCGCGCGCCGGCCGCCGTCATAGCTGCGCGCGAAGCCGCCTTTCAGCAGCGCGGCCGAAACGTCGGGCGTATCGCGTGTCGCGACCGTGGCATCGACACGGCCGCGATACTTGTCGGGCGCGACTTGCGTGATGGTGACGGCACCCGCTGAGAGCAAACGCTGCAACGCCGCGCGCGCCGCTTCGGCCTTGAGAAACTCACGGGCACAGCGCGCATGCAGCTCCGGCGCATCGATGGCGCGCAGCCGCACCTTGGTGGTGATCTCAAAGCCGGACCAGATGCGGACGCGCGCTTCGAACGTGTCGCCGTCGATCACGCGGAGCACCTCGGCCTGGTAGCTCGCCTGCGGATTGAAATCGGCCAATCGGTAACGGGACCACGAAAAGGCGCCGCGTTCGCGAGCCGCGGTGGCGAACGGATCGATCCCGGCCGGTGGATGAATGATCGCGCCCGCGAACAAGCCCGAGTCCGAAAATCACGCCGATGATCGGCAGTACACCGCCGAGCGGCCGGGCGGAGCGGCGATGCGACACGTCTGCCGGGGACAAAGGGCGCTTCACGCCTGTCTCACAATGGACTGCTCACAATGGGGCTGCCCAGAATGGCCTGCTCACAAACAGCCTGTCGAACCAAACAACGTCCGCGATCCCAGGCGCGCGAGGCGTCAGTGCCGCGGCGGCGGCGGCGGACGAGACGGTGGCGGCGCGGCTGGTTGTGTGCAGCGTTGCTGGGCAAGGCTCGCGAGATATTCCTGCCGCGCCTTGAGCGCATCCATCTCGGTGCCGGCGGCACCTTTGGCATCCATCGCGAACCAGACCGGCCACACCACCACCCCGACTACGCCGGCAGCGACATTCTGCGCGATCTTGGCGTGGTTCTCCGCGGCAAGCTTTTCGGCTTGGACATTGTTGGCCTCGATCTCGGCGCGGATCATGGCGCAATCGCTCTGCGCATCCTGCGGCTGCACCACCGCGACCGGATGCGGATCGCGCCCGGCGCAGCCCGACAGCATCAAGGCGAACGCCGCCACACTCAGCATTCCCCCAGCCCGGCGACGCATCCTCGGCCTCCAATACGGCAAAATGTTCATCAAATGTTCTATGCGCCTTTTCCGCGCATTTCAACATTCGATTACTTTTGATTGTGGCGACGTTTGAAGCGGGGCGTCAGGCGAAACCGTCTGCAGCTCCGGCGGTCCGCTCAAAAATCCGAGATGAGGCCGTTGATTTCCCAGTCGCCGTAGCGCGTCGGCTCCGGACCGCCGCGGCCGGCGATTTCCTCAGGGCTGTCGGCAGGATGTCGATCCCGCTCGGCGCGGCGTGCCGCCGCCTCGGCCAGGGCGCGCTGGGCCGCCGGCGTCAGCGGGCGCTGCGCGGCCGCGCGATCTTGCGGCTCGGCGGGGGCTGCGGGTTGGGGCGAGGTCTCGCCCGTATTGGCTTTGGTCACCAGACATATCGTCAGACATGGCCCCTAGTTGGCGCACGCGGGGCTTGTCTGCAAGCGGCCGCGATCGGGTATAGAACCCCGATCATGAATCGCGAACCCCGAGACTCCCGCACCGCCCCCGCCCGCCAGGCCAGTGACTCGCCCGGCCTTGCCGTCCGGCGCATCGCCGGCGACATCGTCGACGGCGTGCTCCGCCGCAACCGCCCGCTCGACGAGCAACTGGACGGCACCAGCGCCCATTCGGGCCTCGCCAGCCTGCCGGATCGCGACCGGGCGCTGGCACGGGCGCTGGTCGCGGTCACGTTCCGGCGGCTCGGCAGCTTGCGCCACCTCGTCAGCCAGTTGCTGGAACGCGGCGTGCCGAAGGATGCGCCGCGCGTCGAAACGGCGCTGTTGCTTGGCGCGGCGCAAATTCTGTTTCTCGACGTGCCCGATCACGCGGCGGTCGATCTCGCCGTCCGGCTGGTCCAGGCCGACCGGCATGCCCGGCACTTTACGGGCCTGGTCAACGCCGTGCTGCGCCGGCTCACCCGCGAGCGCGACACCCTGTTGGCGGAGCTCGACCCGGCCGCGCTCGACACCCCGCCGTGGTTGATGGCGCGCTGGATCGCGGCTTACGGCGAGCCCACCGCGCGCGCGATCGCCAACGCCAATGCCAGCGAGCCCGCGCTCGACCTCACCGTCAAAAGCGATCCGGCCGCATGGGCTGAGCGCGTCGGCGGCTGGGTGTTGCCGACCGAAACGGTGCGGCTGATCGCACACGGCACCGTGACGGCGCTGCCGGGCTTCGACGAAGGCGCCTGGTGGGTGCAGGACGCGGCAGCAGCGCTGCCGGTCCGGCTGCTCGGCAATGTCGCCGGCCTGCGCGTCGCCGACCTGTGCGCCGCGCCCGGCGGCAAGGCGGCGCAGCTTGCGGCCGCCGGCGCCCAGGTCACCGCCGTCGACCGCTCGCCGGCGCGCATTGCCCGGCTGGAAGAGAATCTGAAACGGCTGTCGCTCACGGCCGAGGTGGTCTGTGCCGATGCCGCCGAATGGACGGCCGAGCCGTTCGATGCCGTCTTGGTCGACGCGCCTTGCTCGTCGACCGGCACGATCCGCCGCCATCCCGACGTGCCCTGGCTCAAACAGCCGGCCGATATCGAGAAGCTCGCCGGCCTGCAGCGCCGGCTGATCGCCCAGGCCAGCGCGCTGACCAAACCCGGCGGCACATTGGTGTATTGCACGTGCTCGCTCGAGCCCGAAGAGGGCGAGGCCATCGTGGAGGGTTTGCTGGCGGACGATGCCAGCATCGAACGCGCCCCGGTCGGCGCCGACGAAGTTTTTGGCCGCGCCGAGTTCATCACGCCGCAGGGCGATCTGCGCACGCTGCCCTGTCACCTGCCCGATGCCGATCCGCGGCGTGCGGGTCTGGACGGCTTTTACGCCGCGAGGCTGCGCAAACGCTGACATTTACCTTGAAAAAGGCCCGGCATTGGCCGAAACCGCCTGATCCCGATATGCTGTTGACTGGTGGGCGAGGTTTGGGCGCATCCGCCGGTGGAGACCGGGCGCGGCGATGGCGCGCGTTTTAATTCTCAGTCGGACGAAGGTTTACACGAAGCTGTCGTGGCTTCTGCTGCGCAGCGTCGTGCGTTCCGGCACGGCCCGGATGAATGGCTATCGGCCGCTCGCCTCGCCGTTTCTGCCAAACAAAAACGATCGGCTGGTGATCGCGCCGCAGGACCTGCGCACTGCCGACGCGACCTATGCCAGCGAAATTTATTCCGGCCGTTTCGCCTTCGCCGGCAAGGTCGTGATCTGCGACGGCCGCTCCGTCTTCGAGATGACGGCGCCATCGCCCGAATGGGCGAGCGAGTTGCTGGGCTTCGGCTGGCTGCGGCACCTGCGTGCCGCCGAATCCGGCATTGCGCGTGCCAACGCACGGGCGCTGGTCGACGAATGGATCAACCTGCAAGGCTCATGGCATCCGGTCGGCTGGCGTACCGACGTGCTGGCGCGGCGGATCATCTCATGGCTGAGCCAGGCGCCGCTGCTGCTGCAGGATACCGACGCCCGCTTCTATCGCCGCTTCATCCGCAGCCTGTTGCGGCAGGTTCGGCATCTGCGCCACACCGCGGCCGACGCGCACCGCGGCGCGGCGCGCCTGCAGGCTGCGATCGCGCTCTGCTACGCCGCGCTGTGCATCGCGGGCCAGGGGCGGCACATCCGCTCGGCGACGGCGTGGCTGACCAGCGAACTCGGGCGGCAGATCCTTCCCGATGGCGGCCATATCAGCCGTGATCCGGGCGTCATCATCGACGTGTTGATCGAGCTGCTGCCGCTGCGGCAAGCCTACGCGTCGCGCAACATCACGCCGCCACCGGCGCTCCTGAACGCCATCGACCGCATGATGCCGATGCTGCGTTTCTTCCGTCATTCCGAAGGCACGTTCGCGCACTTCAATGGCATGGGCACGACGCCGATCGAGCTCTTGATGACGCTGCTGGCTTACGACGACAGCCGCGGCGCGCCGCTGTCGAACGCGCCGTATTCGGCCTATCAGCGCCTCGAAGCCGGCGGTGCCGTGCTGATCATGGACACCGGCTGTGCGCCGCCGCCGGAGACCAGCCTCGATGCCCACGCCGGCTGTCTGGCCTTTGAATTCTCGTCGCCGCAACAAAGCCTGATCGTGGTCAATTGCGGCATGCCGGCCGCCGCGCGCGACGACTGGCGTGCGCTGGCGCGCGCCACCGCGGCGCATTCGACCGTGACGTTCAACGATGCTTCGTCGGCGCATTTCGCCAAGGCCAGCCCGTTCCGGCGGCTGCTCGGCGGATTGCCGATGGTCGGCGGGCCGACGCGGGTGACGGTCGGGCGCGACGATGAATTCGATTCGATCACAGTGCGCGCCACCCACGACGGCTATGCGGCCCGCTATGGCGTGCTGCACGAGCGCACGATCACGCTGGCCGCCGACGGCACGCGGTTCGAGGGCGAGGATCTGTTTTCGGCCGCCGACGGGAGCGCGGAGATCGCCACCACGCAAGACCGCTATGCGGTGCGCTTCCACCTGCATCCGTCCGTCAAGGCGTCGCGGCTGAGCGACGGCCAGGGCGTGCTGCTGATGATGCCGAACCGTGAGGTCTGGACCTTTTCGGCCAGCGACGGCCGGGTGCAGCTCGAGGACTCGGTCTATCTCTCCGGCAACGACGGCGCCCGGCGCACCGCGCAGATCGTGGTTCACGGCGAGGCGCGTTCGTCGCCGCGGGTGGCCTGGTGGTTCACGCAGTCGACACCGGCGGCCGCACCGACCGGCACCAACACGCCGCGTCGCGCGCGGGAGACGGCGCCAAGATTACCTTTGTAAGCATGCTGCCGTTGTAAAAAGCTTATCCTCGCGACCCCGCATCAACGTAAGGCGCGGCGACTTGCACACCCGCTCATGACGAAATGAAAAAGCGCGTGTAAAAGCACCGCCATGACAGAGAACCTGCGTCGCCCGACCCGTGCCCTGCTTTCGGTTTCCGACAAGACCGGGCTGATCGAATTTGCCCGTGCGCTCGCCGATTACGGCATCGAATTGGTTTCGACCGGCGGCACGCGGCAGTCCCTGCTCGCGGCCGGGCTCAACGTCATCGAGGTGTCGGAGTTGACCGGCTTTCCCGAGATGATGGATGGCCGGGTGAAGACCCTGCATCCAGCCGTGCACGGCGGCCTGCTCGCGATTCGCAGCAACCCCGAGCATGCCGAAGCAATGCGCCTGCATCGCATCCAGCCGATCGATCTCGTGGTGGTCAATCTCTATCCGTTCGAGAAGGCGCTGGCGCGCGGCGCCGATTTCGACGACTGCATCGAGAATATCGATATCGGCGGCCCGGCGATGATCCGCGCCGCCGCCAAGAATCATGCCGACGTCGCCGTGGTGGTCGAGCCGAGCGACTACGCGTTGCTGCTCGGCGAACTCGCCCAGCATGCCGGCATGACCACGCTGTCACTACGCCGGCAATTGTCCGCCAAGGCATTCGCGCGCACCGCCGCCTATGACGCGGCGATCAGCAACTGGTTCGCCGGCGAACTCGGCAATACCGCGCCGGATTTCCGCTCTGTCGGCGGCAAGCTGATCGAGGAATTGCGCTACGGCGAGAATCCGCACCAGTGGGCGGCCTTCTATCGCACACCCGAAGCGCGGTTCGGCGTCGCGACGTCGCGCCAGGCGCAGGGCAAGCAGCTCTCCTACAACAACATCAACGACACCGACGCGGCCTATGAATGCGTCGCCGAATTCGATCCGGCGCGCACCGCGGCTTGTGCGATCATCAAACACGCCAACCCGTGCGGCGTTGCTGAAGGCGATAGTTTGATCGACGCCTACCGCAAGGCACTCGCCTGCGATCCGGTCTCCGCCTTTGGCGGCATCGTCGCGCTCAACCGTCCGCTGGACGCGGAAGCCGCGCGCGCCATCACCGAGATTTTCACCGAAGTGATCATCGCGCCGGCGGCGAGCGAAGAGGCCATCGCGATCGTCGGAGCAAAAAAGAATTTGCGCCTGCTCATCGCCGGGGGCCTGCCCGATCCGCGCGCCAAAGGTTTGACCGCAAAAACTGTCGCCGGCGGCTTGTTGGTACAGTCGCGCGACAATGCCGTCGTGGATGGCATGGCGCTGAAGCCCGTCACCAAGCGCGCACCGACCGACGCGGAGTTGCGCGACCTGCGTTTTGCCTTCCGGGTCGCCAAGCACGTGAAGTCGAACACCATCGTGTATGCGAAAGATCTGGCGACCGTCGGCATCGGCGCCGGCCAGATGAGCCGCATCGATTCCGCGCGCATCGCCGCCCGCAAAGCCGAAGACGCCGCCAAGGCCGCGGGGCTCAAAGAGCCGGCGACGCGCGGATCGGTGGTCGCCTCCGACGCCTTCTTTCCGTTCGCCGACGGCCTTCTGGTCGCCATCGAAGCCGGCGCCACGGCGGTGATCCAGCCCGGCGGCTCGATGCGCGACGATGAAGTGATCAAAGCCGCCGACGACCACGGCATCGCCATGGTGGTGACCGGCACGCGGCATTTCCGGCATTAGCCTGCTGGGATTCCCGATCTTACCCGCCCGTCATTGCGAGGAGCGTAAGCGACGAAGCAATCCAGTCTTCGCCAAGCCACTGGATTGCTTCGCTTCGCTCGCAATGACGAGTTTCTCGATGGCGAAGGACGCCGCTCACCGGTCATTCCGGGGCCAAGCGCAGCAATGAGCCCGGAATCCATAATCGCTATGCGCAACGCGCGCCGAGAGCGACTAGGAATTCCGGGCTCGAATGCTCAAGCCCCGGAATAACCGGAACAGAAACTCAGACCGAAGCCGAGATCCACTGCTCGAGCTTCGCCTTCGGCGCGGCGCCGACCTGGCGGGACTCGAGCTGGCCGTCCTTGAACAGCATCAGGGTCGGGATCGACATGATGCCGAATTTGGCGGCGGTGTTGGGATTCTCGTCGACGTTCAGCTTGACGATCTTGACCTTGCCGTTGAGCGACTTGGAAATTTCTTCCAAGGCCGGCGCGATCTGGCGGCACGGGCCGCACCATTCGGCCCAGAAATCGACGACCACGGGTCCCGTGGCCTTGATGACGTCCTGTTCGAACGTGGCATCGGTTGTTTTGTCGACCATGGGAAAACCTCGCTGTTGGCTCGCCGTTTCCGGTGGGGAATCTGACAGGGAACGAAACGTAAGAACGGACTCAGCAAGCGTCAAGGGAACTTCACCGCCCTGTGACGAACGCCGAACGCCGATTTCATCAATGAAATCAGCGGGCCAGCGCTTTCGCCAAGGCCGCATCCAGGGTGCCGTCCGGCACTTCGATGACGACCGGCCCCTCGGTGAAGATGAGTGCGGTGCGAATCGTTTTCCCCGGGTAAATGCGCGACAGCACCGCGCGGTACAGCGCGAGCTGGCCGGTATAATGCTCCGTCACGTCGGCCAGACGGCTTGGCGGTGTGCGGTCGGTCTTATAGTCGGCGATCAAGACGGCGTTGCGCGACACCGCGAGCCGGTCCACCTGTCCGGAAACGCCGAGCGGCGGCGCGCCGGCACGGGCGATGCGGCCGACGATCGGCACTTCGGCGCGGCTTCCCGGTGCAAACAGGTCGGCGAAGATCAGATCGTTGAGAATGACCAGAACGCGCTGCGCCATCGCCGCCTGCTCGTCGGCTGTAAAGTCCGACGCGGCGCTTTTCAGATAGTGCTCGATCGCCGCCTTGCGCGCTGCTTCGGGGACATCCGGCAACGACTGCATCAGCCGATGCACGATGCGGCCGCGCGCCAGCGCCTTGCGCCGCTCGGCCGGAGAGCCGCGGCTGTAGGCGGTCGCCGCCCCGACGTCGTCCTCGAAAACCGCTGACGGCGAGACCGGAGCCACGGGCTGGCGTTTCGGCCGCGAGCGGTTGCCGCAGCCACGACGGAAATTCGGGCGCTTGCGCATCGGCGCCGGTGCGGTCGATGGCCGTGCGGTCTCGCTTGCGGCCGCCGGCTCCGTTTGAAAACGCCAAACCTTTTCGCCGTTGTCACGTGTCCTCGATCAGCAAAGGCCGCAGCGGCTCGACCATGAGATCGTACCAGCAGCCTTTCGGCCGCTTGACGCTCGCCGTCGGCGCCGCAGATGATCAACCGGTCGGCCGCGCGGGTCATCGCGACATACAGAAGCCGGCGATATTCGTCTTCTGCTTCAGTCAGCGCCACTTGGCGTGCGGCGGCGACCGGTTCAACATCGTCGTCCTTGCGGCCGCGCCCAAACACCGCGCCATCGGCCAAGCGCGAGAAGCCGCGGCGGCCGCGGTCCCGACGGCTGGCGTCATCGTATCGGCGAGAATGACGATCGGCGCTTCGAGGCCCTTGGCGCCGTGCACGGTCATGACCCGCACTTCGTCGCGCGCGATCTCCATGTCGCGTTTGACCTCGGCGCGGGCCGCGCGCAGCCAGGCGACGAAACCCTGCAGCGAGGGAATTTCGCGCCGCTCGTAATCGAGCGCCAGATTGAGGAATTCGTCGAGCGCATCGTTGGCCTCGGCGCCGAGCCGCGCGTGGAAACGCCGCCGGCCGTCGCCGGCGCCGAGCACCGCTGCGTAGAAAGCGAACGGCGACTGCTGTTGCGACGCTGCGCGCAAGTCTTCGAGGCGCGCGAACGGCTTGCGCAAACAGATCGCGCTCCGCGGTCTTTCTTCTTCAACGCGGTATGCAGCGACGCGCCGCCGCGCTCGGCGGCGACGGCGAACAAATCGTCGTCGGAAAATCCGAACAGCGGGCTGCGCAGCACTGCCGCCAGCGCCAGATCGTCCGCCGGCAGCAACAGCGCGTCGGCGAGCGCCATCAGGTCCATCACCGCGATATGCTCGGTGAGCACCAGCCGGTCGGCGCCGGCGACCTCGACACGCTCGTTCTTGAGCGCGCGGATGATCGCCTCGAACAACGGGCCGCGCTGGCGCACCAGAACCAGCACGTCGCCATAGCGCGCCGCGCGGCGGTCGATACCGACCGGCGTGCTGTCTTCGACCAGACGGCGCACCGTGCGGGCGATGCGCTGCGCGAGCTTCACCCGCGGCGAGGTTTCGTTGACGGTGTCGAACGGCGCGTCCCAGCCTTCGATCTCCTGGCGCTCGTCGGGTTTTTCCGGCTCCCAGATTTCGACCACGCTCGGCGCTGCATCGGGCAGCGCGATATGCGGCGGAAAGCCGTCCGTGTCGGTGGTGACGCTCGCCGCCATGCCGGGCGCCTTGAACACCTGATCGACGGCGGCCAGCACGCCCGCGCCGGAGCGGAACGAATGCTTGAACTCGCGGGCGATGAACGCGACATCGCCGTCGCGGTGTGCGCGCTCGAAATGCCGCGCATCAGCGCGAAATGTTTGCGGCGCGGCGTCCTGAAACGAAAAGATCGATTGCTTCTCGTCGCCGACCGCGAAGATCGTGCGCTTGCCGATCGCGCGCGCCCTTGCCGGCGGTGAATTCCGCCACCAGCTTGCGCACGATCTGCCCATTGCTTGTCGCTGGTGTCCTGCGCCTCGTCGATCAGCACGTGATCGATGCCGAGATCGAGCTTGTAATGCACCCAGGCGGCGTCGACGTTGTTCAGAAGCGCCAGCGTCTTGTCGATCAGGTCGTCGTAGTCGAGCAATCCGCGGCGCTCTTTTTGCTCCGCGTAGCGGCGCAGCACCGCATCGACGACGGTGAGCAGCGCGCCGCTGCGATCGCGGCAGATCACGGCGTTGCGGCGTTCGAGAACTGCGCAGACGCGCTGCTGCTCGCTGGTGAGCAGTTCGACCAGGCGCGCATCTTTGATCGCTTTGGTGACGATGGATTTGCGCGGCTTGCCGTCGTTGGTGCAGAAGATTTCCAGATAAGGCTCGATGCGATTGGCGCCGGTCAAGCCGATGAGCGCCGAGAAGCGATCCGCCCGATCGCGGTCGGTTTTGCTGCCCTGCGCCAGCGTCGCGGCAATCGCGGGCCATTCGGTCGCGGGTATCAGCGATCCGGTGAAAAACTCGGCCTCGATGCTGTCGAGCGTGTCTTCGGGCGCGATGCCCAGCGTGCGCGACAGCTCCGCGACCGCTTCGTCGACGCTGCCGGCGCGCGATGCGCCAATCAATAAACGCGTCGCGGCGGCCGATCGCTTCGCGCACCACGTCGCGGAATGTTTGGTCGGCTCCCGCCGTCATGGCGGTGGCGAGCGCCCTGGCCAGCGGGCTCTGCGGCGTCGACGCGCCTTCCAGCAAGGCACCGAGCGTCAGGTCTTCCAGAAGCTGCATCTGCGCGGTCTCGTCGAGCACGGTGAAGCGCGCCGCGACATTGGCCTCGAACGGAAACTGGTGCAGGAGCTGGGTGCAGAAGGCGTGAATGGTCTGCACCTTCAGCCCGCCCGGCGTTTCCAGCGCCGCGCGAACAACCGCCGCGCCAGCGCGCGCCGCGCCGCCGGCATCCGGCCCGACCGCCCGGCCGATGACTTCGTCGAGCTTGGCGTCGTCGAACGTGGTCCAGCGCCCGAGCGTGTCGAACACGCGCTTGGCCATGTTGGCGGCGGCGGCCTTGGTGAAGGTGAGGCAGAGGATCTTTTCCGGCGGCGACGTCGGCGAGCAGCAGGTTGATGACGCGCTGCGCCAGCACGTGGGTCTTGCCGGAGCCCGCATTGGCGGCCACCCAGGCGGAGACGTCCGGGCGCGGAGACTTCGCTCTGCACCCGCAGCACGTCGGCCGGAATGGTCGCCGGCGATCGTGCTCACGGCGCCGCTCATGACACCCCCGGAATATCGTCTTCCGGCCCGCCGGTGCTCGACCATTCCTTCACCCGCGCGAGATGGTCGTAGTCGCCGTAGCTCGTTCCACATCGGATGCACCAGCGACCGATACGGCTCGTGATCGTCGTCGAAGCGCCGCACCAGTTCGGCGAGCTTTTCGAGCGCGCGGTCGGCCTGCGCGTCGGGCGTGCCGTCCTTGAAATTGATCGGCATGAACTCGCCGGCGCGCGCGCCGCCTTTGAGCGACACATACGCCAGCTCCGACACCGAGCCGCCCGGCGATGGCGTCGGCGCGGCGTTGAAGCCGCCCTGGCGCAGCATCGCGGCTTCCAGCGTGAGCTGCGGCGCCAGTCCGGTGCGCACCTGCTTCTCGGTGCGCACCGAGCCGGTCTTGTAGTCGAGGATCACATAGCCGCCGGTCGGCATCGCGCTCGATCCGGTCGGCGATGCCGCTCAACATGAAACGTACCGTCCAGAGAGCGGCATTTCGATCGCGCCGCGGATTTCGACCGCCACCAACGTCGTGGCTGGCGCGGCGGCTGGCTTCCCAGCCGCCAAGCCATTGCGCGATGCGCATGAAGCGCGGCCACCAGAAGGCGCGGGCTTCGGGAAATTCCTCGAGCTCTTCGAAATGCTTTTTGCCCGATCTCGATCAGCACGCCGGCCGGATCGGCGGGCAGCGCGCGCGGCGTAACGCTCGCTGAATTCGCGCAGCACATTGTGGATCGCGGTGCCGCGCTCGGCGGCGCCGGGCGGCGCATCGACCTCGTCGAGCGGGCTGAGCCGGAGCACATGCTTGGCGTAGATCGTGTAGGGATCGCGCAGCCAGTGCTCGATCTCGGTGACGGACAAGCGCTTCGGCCGCAACCGCGCGCGGCGGCTTCGGCTCCGGGCGCGGCTCCGCCTTGACGCTGGCCGGCTGATCGAGACTGCGCGCCCAACGGAGATAAACGTTGCCGCGGTCGAGCGCGGCCTGCCAACGCGCCTCGCCCGCGATGGCGGCGAGCCGCTGAATGAAACGCGAGGCTTGCGTCGGCGCGCCGCCGACCTTGGCGGCGCGCGTCAGAATCACTTCCGGCGCGCCGAGCATCTGCGCGAAATCGTGCGCCGACAGGCCGATGCGGCGCTCGGGCAGATCGAGGCCGAGCTCAAGCCGCATCGGGCGGCTGAGCCAGGCGTCGGTCCGGCTTTCCGGCGGCCAGGCGCCTTCGACCAGGCCGCCGAGCACGACCAGATCGTTGGCGGTGAGGCGGGCTTCGAGCAAGCCGAGGATGCGCACGCGCGCGCCCGCAAGCGGCGGCGCGCGCACCACCCGGTCGGCGAGCAGCGCGGAAAAAAGCTCGACATAGTCCGACGGCGCGACCGCAACACCGCCGGCCGCCTCGCTCGCCGCCAATTCGTCGAGCGCATCGGCGAGCTTGGTCCCATCGGGTCCGAGAAAAGCCCGCTCGGCGGCGCCTTCGCGCGACAATGCCGCCAGCACCTCGCGATGCCGCGCGGCGAGATCGGCGAGCGAGTGCTCCTCGGTGCCGATGGTTTCAAGCGGCGCCACCGCCGCGGCGAGCGCGCGCACCAGATCCGCGGCGGCCGCGAGCTCTTCGGCGAACAAGCGCGTGCGCGGATCGGAGCCGTGCAGATCGCTCTCGCCCTTTTTGCTGCGGTGTTTCTCGAGCCGCGCGATGAACGCGTCAAGCGCCCGCAGCAGTCCGGCACTGCCGGCGCGCGGTCGCGGCCCGCGCAATACCGCACGCTCGAGCGCCGCAACCGCCCGCGCATTATCACGCGCGCCGAGCCGCAGCAGCGGATGCTTGAGCAATCCGAGCAACGTCACCGGCGCCAATTCGCCGAGCGCGGCTTCGGCGGCAAGCCGCGCGAAGATTCCGGCCGGCGTCTCCGACAACGCCACGCCGCCGGTGTCTTCAGCAACAATCTGCCAGCGCTGCAGCGCGGCTTTGACCCGCGCTCCGAGCGCGCGGTCGGGCGTTATCAGCGCGGCGGTCTTGCCGTTCTCAAGCGCTTCGCGCAGCGCGACCGCGATCGCCAGCGCTTCGTCCTCGGCATTCGCCGCCTCGATCATGGCGATCGACGACAGCGCCGCATCGGCATGCGCCTCGAAGCTCTCGCCCGATGCGCGCTGACGCCACAGATCGGTCGCCGCCGCCGGCCGCAGCACTTCCGAAACCAGCCGTTCGCGGCCGCGCGCCGGTCGTCAGTATCCCGACCCCGTCGCGCCCGATGCCGATGCGCGCGAGCAGCGCCTGCAAGGCAAATTGCGCGTGACCCGGCGCGGGCAAAACGGCAGCGCGCGAATCGCCGCCGATCAGCCGCCACGAGTCCTCATCGAGGTCGGTGTCGAGCCCCGGCAGCACCACGGCGCCGTGCGGCAAGTGCGCGATCGTGGCGATCAATTGGGCGGTCGCCGGAATCGATCCGGTCGAGCCGGCGGCGATCACCGGCGCGTCGGTCTTGCGCGCCAGCCGCGCCGCTTCGGCTTTGATCAGCGCGTCGCGACGCGCCGCCGGTTCGATGTGGCCACGCTCGTCCAAAATTTGCGGCCAGGCTTGGCGCGCGAGTTGAAGAAATTTCAGGGTCATTTGCCAGAACGGATCGAGCGCTTCCGGCACCAATCCGTCGAGCCGATCCCAGGACACGCCCCGCATCGTCATGTCGTCGATCAGGCGGGCGAGATCGTCGGCAAGCGCGCTCGCCGCAGCCGGCGTCTGCGCGACCAGCGGCATGCCCTCCGCGCCGCGCACTTCCGGAGCGCGCGCCCACATGCGCACGAGTTGCGCCAACAACAGACGCCGCTCCAGGCCGCCGAGCGCCGGCGGCAACGCCAGCGCATCGGCCGCGATGTCGCCCGCCGCCATTTCGGAGAACACCAATTCGTCTTCGTCGATGTCGCCGATCGGGATGATGCGCGGCAGGATCGCGGCGTCGACGTCGAGCGCGTCGAGAAACGCATCGCGCGCCAGCCGGCAGGCGCGCCGGGTCGGCAGGTAGAGCGTGACCGCGGCGAGCGCGAGCGGATCCTTCGGGGCCGCAAAGCCGAGCTCGCCGGCCATAAGAGCTTTGATCAACGCCGGCAGAAACGGCACCGACGGCGGAATGGTGAAGACGCGCGGGCGCATGGCGGTGATCAATTTCGTCCTCGTCATTCCCGCGAATGCGGGAATCCATAGCCGCTGTCAAAGCAAGATTTGCCCGACCTGTGGTTATGGGTCCCCGCCTTCGCGGGGACGACGGTTGGAGATGCCTATCCGATTTGCTTAAGTCGCGGCCAGCGCGGCTTCGGCGGCGGCGACAGCTTCCGGCGTGCCGACGTGCATCCAGACGCCCTCGAGGCGCAGGCCGAACAGCCGGTCTCGTTCCGCGGCGCGGTCGAACAGCACAGTGAGCGCAAATGGCCCCTTCGGCGCGTCGGCGAACAGCGACGGCGACAGCACCGCGGCGCCCGCATAGACGAACGGAACGACCTCGTTTTCCTTGCGGCGGCGCAGGCGGCCATCGGGCAGCATGGCGAAATCGCCGCGCCCGGCATAGCCGATCGAGCTCGTCGTCGGCGCCAGCAGCAGCAGCACATCCATCGTCTTCGGATCGAAGGCTTCGGCCAGCCGGGTGAAATTCGGCCGCACGCCGTCGAGCCAGACGGTGTCGGAATTGACCAGAAAGAACGGCGCGTCGCCGAGCTTCGGCAGCGCCTTGGCGATGCCGCCGCCGGTGCCGAGCAGTTCGCCGCGCTCGTCGGAGATCTCGATGTGCGGCCGCTGCCGCGGCGCCAGATGCCGCTCCAGGACATCGGCGAGGTGGTGGACGTTGACCACGACGCTTTCCACGCCGGCATCGGCGAGACGGTCGAGCGAATAATCGATCAACGATTTGCCGCCGACTTCGACCAGCGGCTTCGGGATGTGTCCGTTATAGGGCCGCATGCGCGTGCCCAAACCAGCCGCCAAGACAATCGCGCGGTTCGGCATCATGGTGTCCCCTGAAAGGCCTAACGTCCCCAAACTATTCTTACGCGTCCCCGGACCAGCCTCACACTTCGCCGACTCATGTCTCATTATAACCGTTCACAGATCTCTTGACGGCATGTTGTCGCTATACCAGGCCTTGAGGGGGGCAAGCTCGGAATGGGCCAGCGACCGGTCCAGATAGCGCAATAGGCGCGGGATATGACGGAGATATTGCGGCTTGCCGTCGCGCCGCTCGAGGCGCGCAAATATGCCCAGGATCTTGGTCGCGCGCTGCGCCGCCAAGGTCGCGTAGATGCGCGCAAACCCCGGCGCGTCGAAACGCTGGTCGTAGAGGCGGCCGCGCACGTAGCGGCTGAACAGCGCGACCTCAAGCGCCTCCGGCACATCGACGCGTGCGTCCTGCAACAGCGACGCCAGATCGTAGGCGGGCGGTCCCATCATGGCGTCCTGAAAGTCCAGAAGGCCGATGCGCGCGACGTTGTCCCGGTCCGGCAACCACAGCAGGTTGGGCGAATGAAAGTCGCGCAGCACCCAGGTTGCCGGCGCGTCGATCGCCGGCTGCAACGCCTCGCGCCACAGTTCGGTAAATTCCTCGCGCAGACTGTCGGTGACCGTGACGCCGGCGGCGACCAGATACCAGTCGAGCAACAACTCCGCCTCGATCAGGAATGCGTCCATGTCGTAGGGCGGGAGGAAATACTCCTTGCGCGGCGCCACCGGCAGCCGCTCCGGCAACTTGCGCCGGTGCAGCGACAGCAGCAGATCGACGGCGGTCTCATAGCGCTCTTCGATCGGGGCCGGCGGATCGCCGGCGACGACGCGATCATCGCCGAGATCCTCCATGATGAGGAAGCCGCGTTCCAGATCGGCCTGCAGGATCGTCGGCGCCGACAGGTTGCGATCGCGCAGCCCCTGGGCCAGCGCCACATAGGGCACGATGTCCTCGGCGAGATGCGCGATGGCGCTGTAAGGCTTGCCGTTGCGTACCGGCGGGCCATCCGGCCGCCGCGGCGCGTTCATCAGGATCTCGGTGCGATCGGACAACAACAAGTGCTCGAACACACGGGTCGAGGCATCGCCGACCATGCGGCGGCGCGGCACGTCGCGATAACCGGTCTGGTCGAGAAAATCGCGCGCCAGCTGGATGCGTTCGGCCCGCGTAGCAAACGCGCCGTAGCCGACGACGCGCGCATTGCGCACATCGGGGCCGAGCTGCGGTGCGAGCGTGAAGGTGATGTCGATCCGGTCCGGCGGCAGCACGCCGGCGGCGCGGTCCGGCCATTCCATCAGCATCACCGTGCCGGCCGGCAGATCGTCGAAGCCGAGCTCGGCGAGTTCGCCGACGCTCGACAGCCGGTAGAAGTCGGCGTGCACCAACGGGAAGCGCGGCAGCTCGTAGCTCTGCAGCAAGGTGAAGGTCGGGCTCGGCACTTCGATCGTATCGTCGGCGGCGAGATCGCGGATCAGCGCGCGCGCGAACGTGGTCTTGCCGGCGCCGAGATCGCCGGACAGCGTCAACAGATCGCCGGGCTCGAGCACGATCGCGATATCGGCGGCGAAGCGCGCGGTCGCCTCTTCGTCCGGCAAGGTGATGGTGAAGTTCGTCCCGGCGGGCGCGGTCGGAAACATGATGGCGCTCGTCAACGGCATGACATCACGGCCGCGGCCGGGCGCGCCGAACAACGAATTATCTTGAACGAACCATGCTCACAACAAACATGGATCAAGTTTGGCTCAGCCATGCATCGCAACGACAATGCAGCAAATCCCCCAGAACAGGCAGTATTCGAAACCGCCGATTTGCCACAGCCATTTCCCCTTGCTGTGGCGCCACACCGCCCAAGCGGCGACGAACAGAAACACCGCTTCAAGCGAAGCGACATAGCGCGTGTAGATCGCAAACACCATGCCGATGGCGCAAACGATCTCAATGGCGATGCAGGAAAAGACCCAAGCTTTGACTGGACGGAGCTTGAAATCGTCGTAGATCTTGTAGGTCAGATTGAGATCGCTCGCCTTGGCATAGAGATGCGGCAGCAGAAACAAGCCGCAAATAAGGCGAAGAATATTGAACTCGTTAGTCAGGTCGAAAATCTGCAGTGACATTGCCGGTTCCCCCCTCGGGCCCCAGGCTTTTTGTCCGATTGTTTGCCTGGAACGGGATGAATTATGGCTTGATTGGCATCCCGCTCCAGCTTTTTATTCGCGCATGATCCCTTCGGAAAACCGGATCCCACTTTTCCGGGACATGCCCTAGGCCGCGCTCATTCTGGCAGTTTCGCCGAGCGGAAAGGTGCACGTTACGGTGGTTCCCTGGCCGACGACCGAAGCGATCTCGACGGTGCCGCCATGCAGTTCGACAAAGGACCGCACCAGCGACAGCCCGATGCCGGTGCCGCGGTGATGCGAGCCCAACGAATTGGTCTCGAACCAGTCGAACACTCTTTCGAGCACGTCTGAGGGAATGCCCGGACCGTGATCGGTGACGGAGAAAACGACCGCACTGGCACGCCGCTCGGCGCGCAGCGTGACCGTCGCGCCCGGTGGTGAAAAGCTCACCGCGTTGGCCAGCAGGTTGAACAGGACCTGGCGCACCCGGCGTTCGTCGGCAACGAAACTGCCGATGTCCGTCGCGGCAACGATATCGAGAGCGAGCGCGCCGCTGACCAGCCGATCCTGCACGCCTTCGGCGGCGGACGCCATGGTCTGGCGGATGTCGACCGAGCCGAGATTGAGCTGCATCCGCCCGGCGTCGATGGTGGCGAGATCGAGAATGTTGTTGATCAACGCCAGCAGCGTGTCGGTCGAGACCGTGATGTAGTCGAGATATTCGCGCTGCTTCGGCGCCAGCTCTCCGGTGGACGGGTCGGCCAGGAGATGCACGAAGCCGATGATGTTGGTGAGCGGCGAGCGCAACTCGTATGAGACGTGATGGACGAAATCGATCTTGATCTTGTCGGCATCTTCGAGCGCATCGTTGCGCTCCAGCAGCGCGCGCTCGACATTCACCGAATCGGTCACGTCATGGAAAGCCACGAGAGTAGCGCCGTCGGGCAGCGGCACGGTCGAGCAATCAACCACCATGCCGTCGCGCCGTTCGAGCCGTCCGGAAATCGGCTGGCGATTGTCCATCGTGGTCACGGCGTCGCGCAGCGCGTGCCAGATTTCGTGATCGGCATGCAGCGGTTGGCACATGGCCGACACGGCTTCGATATGCGGCCGCTCCTCCATGCTTTGGACCGACAGATTCCACATCCGGCCGAACGCCGAATTGGCCAGCCGTAGCCGGCCGTCGCTGCCGAACACGGCGACGCCCTCGGCCAGATTGTCGAGCGTTTCACCCTGGACGCGGATCAGCTCCTGGAAGCGCCGCGCCAGATCGAGCCGCTCGGTGACATCGTCGAACAAATACGTGACACCGCCGTCGGGATTCGGCGTGGTGACGACGCGCAACGTTCGCCCGTCGGGCAGATGCCAGGTGTGGTCGGTGGCTTCAAGCGTCCGGTAGGCGGCATGAAGCTGCGCGCGCCACTGCCGGTAATCCTGCTCCTCCGGCAGCTTGCGCGCGGTGCGCAAGGTGTCGAGCAGCGCCGAGTTCGGTCGGCTGCTGATCGAGATAGGCACCATCGAGATTCCATAACGTCGCGTAGGCCGCGTTATAGAATGTCAGCTGCTGGCCGGCGTCGAACATGGCGACGCCGGTGGTGAGCTGATCGAGTACGCGGCGATGGGCGTCGGTCAGCCGCGCCAGCGCGCCGCGCATGCTCTCCGCTTCGGTGGCGTCGATGCCCAGGCCGGCACTGCCGGTCTCGGTGCGGAAATCGAGCACGTCGAAGCTGCGCCGCGCGCCGGCAACAATGGCCGGAAGGCGGCCGGCGAAATGCCCGGCTTGCGTACGGGCACGGCCGATGCCGTCGCGCGCCGCGCTGTCGAGAAGCTCGAGATTGCGCTCGATCGCATCCTCGGCATCGCGCGCCTCGACGGCGCGGACGTAAGCGGCATTGACGTAAGCTCAGATGTCCGATCGTATCGCGCGTCCACACCGGCGACGGCAGTTGCTCGATCAGGGCGCGCAGCGACACCGCTTCGTTGAGCAATCTTTCATGGCGGTCGGCGAGCGCGAGCAGCTCGCGCTTGACGCCGCTGGCGTCCTTGAGGCGGAGCACGGCGCGGCCCGCGATGGCGCGGCCCTGCGCTTCGATCGGCCGGCCGCCGAGCGAGGTGAACGCCATCGAAAAAGCCTCGCCGCGGGTGCGCAGCGCCTCAACCGCCTGCTCCATGGCGGCGGCGCGCTGCGGATCGAGCCAGCTCCCGAACGCCAGCACGCGATGCGGCGCCGCGGCGCCGACGATCGCCGGATCGCCCTCGATGGTCGGATCGTCGGACGCTGCCGGCCAGTCGACCATGACCTGCGGCTCGGACAGCAGCAGCGCGTTGGCGCGATCAAGATCGCTGCGCAAGCGCGGCGATGTCGTCATGGGCGGACATTTCCAGGCGCAGCAGCCGCGCGCGGGTCCGCAGCAGCAAGATCGCCGTCACCACCGCGAACAACAAAAGTCCGGCAAACAGGACCATCGCCGCAACTTCGTGCCGATCGATGCTGCGGGTAGCGCCCTGGACGAATTCGTGCAGCGCCAATTTCGGCGGCTGCTCGGCGAACGACGGCGTCGCCGCCGCGCTGAGCGCACCAGCCAACGTCAATCCGCCCACCCACGGACGAGCCCCGTTGCTCCGGGTCGTGTCCGGCATGCCCCATTACCTCTGCTGGCCCCGCCTCGCCAGCGGGTCCATCGCGTCCCAGGCCGCGAATTGCTCGACTTTACTCTCAAGGGGAATCGCGCCGAAAGAGTCCAGATCGTGAACGGGGGGCGCGTACGATTTTACGGCGCGCTTTTGTGCTCGCCGTTGCCATTGAGGCGCTCGGCATGGCGCGTCATGTCGTTCAGATTGATCTGGCTGAGCGCCAGTCCGAAGGCCTGCTCGGCGGCCGATAGAACCGGCAGCACGACTTTGGCGACGAGCTCTGAATTCGGCTCTTCGGCCACGTCGTCGACCGTGCCGGCGGCACGCAGAATCTCGTTCGCGGTCACGCCGTCGCGTTCGCGCGCAAGCTCATAGCCGCCATGCGGACCACGGATGCCTTTGAGGATGCCAACGCGCACCAGCGACTGCAGCACGGATTCCAGATGCCGGGCGGCAAGCCGTGGCGAGTCGCCAGCGTCTTGGCGGAGATGGGCCGCCCATCTGTTTGCAAGGCCACGTCAACAACGGCGGCGATTGCAAGAAGTCCTTTGCGAGGGAGTAACGACATGAGCAAATAAGAAACGTCCAGATCGCGGAATAGTTTCGAAACGGGGCGGGCTAGCAATGCGCTCGCCGCTCAATTTGTTCCGGTCGATCCGAAGCCGCCTTGCCCGCGCGTTGTTGAATCGAGCGCGTCAACGTCCACAAGCACCACATGCTGCACTGCGGCGATAACCAGTTGCGCGATCCGCGTCCCGCGACTGATCACAAACGGCTCAGCCCCGAAATTCACCAAAACGACTTGGACTTCACCGCGGTAGTCGGCATCGACGGTGCCGGGCGCGTTGAGCACGGTGACGCCATGACGTGCCGCAAGTCCGGAACGCGGGCGCACCTGGCCCTCGTAACCGGGCGGAAGCGCAAGCGCTAGTCCGGTTGGGATAAGTGCGCGTGCGCCCGGCGCCAGCGTGACCGGTGTCTCGGACGCCACCGCCGCGACCAGATCGAGGCCGGCGGCCAGTGCGCTCTGATATTGCGGCAGCGGCAAATCGGCGGCGTGGGGCAGCCGCATGATGCGCACCTCGACGCGTCCGTCGCCGGTCATGCCGTGCCCTCGAACGCATCTGCGATACGCGACACCAGCGCCCGCGCCACGGCTTCCTTGGATTGCGGCGGCCAGTCTTCGACTGCTTCGGCGGTGACCAGATGGACTGTGTTGCTGTCGCCGCCCATGATTCCGGTCGCGGGCGAGACGTCGTTGGCGACGATCCAGTCGCAGCCCTTTTTGGCCAGCTTGGCCTTGGCGTTGGCGATGACGTTGTCGGTCTCGGCCGCAAAGCCGACGACCAATGTGGGCCGCTCGGATTTGCGCTGCGCGATGGTGGCGAGGATGTCGGGATTTTCAACAAGCTCGATGGTCGGCGGCCGGCCTTGTTTTTTGATCTTGCTGCCGCTCGCCTGCTGCGGCCGCCAATCGGCGACGGCGGCGGCAAACACCGCCACGTCCGCCGGCAGCGCTTTTTCGACCGCCGCCAGCATCTCGCGCGCAGTTTCGACATGGACAACCGATACGCCCGGCGGATCGGGCAGATTGACCGGGCCGCTGACCAGCACGACCTCGGCGCCGGCCGCGGCTGCAGCCGCCGCGATGGCATGGCCCTGCTTGCCCGACGAGCGATTGGCGAGCACCCGCACCGGATCGAGCGGTTCGCTGGTCGGGCCTGACGTGACCAGCACCCGCCGGCCAGCGAGCAACCCTTCGGCGCGCAGCAGCGCGTCGGCGGCGGCCGCGATCTCGAGCGGCTCGGCCATGCGGCCGGTACCGGCTTCGCCGCGCTCAGCCATTTGGCCCGCGTTGGGCCCGATGAACGCAATGCCGTCCTCGCGCAGGCGGGCGAGATTGCGTTGCGTCGCCTTCGCGCTCCACATGTGCGGATTCATCGCCGGCGCCAGCAGCACCGGCTTGTCGGTCGCCAGCAACACCGCGGTGGCCAGATCGTCCGCCAGTCCTGAAGCCATTTTGGCGATCAGGTCGGCGGTCGCCGGCGCCACGACGATCAGATCGGTGTCGCGCGCCATGCGGATATGGCCGACGTCAAATTCGCTCTGCGGATCAAACAAATCGGTGTAGGCGCGCTCGCCCGCCAGGGCGCCGGCCGCCAGCGGCGTGACGAATTGCGTGGCCGCAGCCGTAAGAATGCAGCGCACCTGCATGCCGCGATCCTGCAGGCGGCGGATCAGATCGAGCGATTTGTAAGCCGCGATGCCGCCGCCGATGATCAGCAGGACGCGCTTCTGCCCCGTCGCTTCCACGTGCGTCAAGCGCGCCGATGGCTGCGTTATTGGCGAATTCGGCGGATTGATCAGGTCGAGCGCTTCAAGGCCGGTCTCTTCGGCGGCCTGCCGGAGAATGACCCGCACCTCGTCTTCCATGGACCGGCCATGACGCGCGGCGCGCAGCCGCAAAAGCTGCTTCAAGCGGTCTTCAAGCTGTCGGACGGTGAGACTTGCCATGCGTCCTTGATCGAGTTCGCGCCAGGCTTTCCCGGATCGGCGCAAACTTAACATCAGATCGATTGCATTGCAATCAATGCAATCATTTCAGCAGCAAGATTACGATCCAGAGCAGCAGCAGAGCGATCGCCCATTGGGCCAGCACGCCCCAGCGATTGGCACGAGCTTCGGTTTTGGCGAGCTCGGCGATGGTCTCCGACGACAGCGAAATACCGCCATGGGCGGTGTGGTGCAGATGTTCGACCAGGCGGGCGCCGCGCATCAGCAGGCTGGGCAGCCCGCCGGCAAGACGGCCGATCTCGCTGACGCCTTCCGCGGCCGCGCCAAGCTTGCCGACCGGGCCGAGATAGCGGGTCATCCATTCGCGCACCACCGGCTCGGCGGTCGACCACATATCGAGTTTCGGATCGAGCGCGCGCGCCACGCCTTCGACCACCACCATGGTCTTTTGCAGCAACAACAGTTCCGGCCGCGTGCGCATGTCGAAAAGCCCGGTGACTTCGAACAGCAGGGTCAACAGCCGCGCCATCGAAATATCTTCGGCGGCGCGGTTGTGAATCGGCTCGCCGATGGCGCGGATCGCCTGCGCGAAGCTTTCGACCGAATGGATCGCCGGCACATAGCCGGCCTCGAAATGCACTTCGGCGGTGCGCTGATAGTTGCGGGTGATGAAGCCGTGCAGGATTTCGGCGAGATAAAGCCGCTCCTTGACGCCGAGCCGGCCCATGATGCCGAAATCGACGGCGACGAGCCGCCGCTCATCGTCGACAAACAAATTGCCCGGATGCATGTCGGCATGAAAGAAGCCGTCGCGCAGCGCATGGCGCAGAAACGTCTGGATCACCGAGCGCCCGAGCTGCGGCAGGTCAAAGCCCTTGGCGGCCAGCCGCGCCCGGTCCGAGAGCGGCGTGGCGTCGATCCACTCCAGCGTCAGCACCTCCTTGGTGGTGCGGTCCCAGTCCACCGCCGGGACGCGGAAATCCGGGTCGTCCTTGGCGTTCTCGGCCATTTCCGACAGCGCCGCCGCTTCGAGGCGGAAATCCATCTCGACCGTCACCGAACGCCGCAAGGTGTCGACCACTTCGACCAGCCGCAGCCTGCGGGCTTCCGCCGAAAACTCTTCGGCCCGGCGCGCCAGATACATGAACGCGCGCAGATCGCCGTGCAGGCGCGGCTCGACGCCGGGACGCAACACCTTGACGGCCACCGACTTGAGACCGTCCGCGGTGATGACTTCGGCGCGATGCACCTGCGCGATCGAGGCCGCCGCAACCGCGGGCCCGAAGCTGGTGAAGACCGTGTGGACCGGCTTGCCGAAAGCCGCGCTGATCACGCCTCCGCCTGCTCTTGCGGGAACGGCGGCATCTTGTCCTGCAGCCGCTCCAAATCCTTGGCGAAGGCAGGGCCGACCACGTCCGGCCGCGTCGCCAGAAATTGGCCGAGCTTGACGTAGCTTGGACCGAGCCGCGACAGCGCGGTCGACAGCCGCATGTCGGCGGCACGGCTCGATGGCCGCTCAATCAGGCGCGCCAAACGCACCAATGGCCGCAGCGACGGCGGGATCACCACCGGATCGATGACGCCGAACACACCCTCGCGGGCAAAAATAAAGCCGGCGCGGCCGAGGCGAACGAAACTGGTGAGCGCAGAAATCACGGCGTGCGACCCCGGCCGTCACAGCGTTTCTGTGTCATCACAGGCGCCAGCCGGAATGCAGCGCCACGATGCCGCCGCTCATCAGCCGGTGCGACACGCGGGCGAATCCGGCCGACGCGCATCATCTCGGCAAACACCGGCGGCTTTGGAAAGCGGCGGATCGAACTCGACCAGATAGCGGTAGGATTCCGCATCGCCCGCCACCGCGCGGCCCAGCGCGGGAATGACGTTGAACGAATAAAGATCATACAGCGTGTCCAGGCCCGGCATGGTCACCGCGGAAAATTCCAGACAGACAAAGCGGCCGCCGATCCTGAGCACGCGATGCGCCTCGGCCAGCGCCACGTCGATCCGCGGCACATTGCGGATGCCGAACGCGATCGTCGCCGCATCGAAGCTCTTGTCGGCGAACGGCAGCGCCTCGGCATTGGCTTCGGTGAAGGTCAGCGCGTCGTCAAGTCCGCGCGCGGCGGCACGCTCGCGGCCGACCGCGAGCATCTCCGGATTGACGTCGCTGACGGTGGCGCGCGCTTCCGCGCCGCCCGCCTTCACCACCCGCATCGCGATATCGCCGGTGCCGCCGGCGATATCCAGGAGCGCAAACGGGCGGTTCTTCGGCGCGTGAAGGGCGGTGACCAGCGCGTCCTTCCAGGCGCGATGCAGGCCGAACGACATCAGATCGTTCATCAGATCGTAACGGCGCGCGACGCTGCGGAAAACGTCATCCACCAGCGCCTGCTTGTCGGCAAGCGGCACTTGGCGTGCGCCGAAATCGGCGTATTTGCGTTCGCTGTCGGGCATCGTGGGGCACCGGGGTTGTGGCCGGCGGGACGATAGCGCGCCGGGCGTCGCGGCGCTACAAAGCCGCTATGGCATGGTTGAGGGATGCAATGTCTCAGGTAAGAGGTAACGGATGACAGTCAATCGGTGCGCGTCGCCGACGCAGGACGCGCGTGACTGATGCCTGAGCTTCCCGAAGTCGAAACCGTACGCCGCGGGCTCGAACCGGTCATGGACGGCGCGCGCTTCGCTCAGATCGACGTCAATCGCGGCGATTTGCGCTGGCCGCTGCCGAAGGATTTTAAAAAACGCCTGCAGGGCATGACCGTGACCGGGCTCGGCCGGCGGGCGAAATATCTGCTCGCCGACCTGTCCTCCGGCGACGTCTTGCTGATGCATCTCGGCATGTCGGGATCGTTCCACGTTTTTCGCGAAGCCGGCACCGAGAAGCTGGCGCGCTACCATCACGAGCGCGAGAAGCACGCCACCCACGACCACGTCGTGTTCCACATGTCGTCGGGCGCGATCGTCACCTTCAACGACCCGCGCCGCTTCGGTTCGATGAAGATCGTGCCGCGCGGCAAGCTCGACGATGAGCCGTTGCTCGCGCGCCTGGGCCCGGAGCCGCTGGGCAATGCCTTCGACGCCGCCATGCTGGCGGCGGCCTGCGCCGGCAAAAAGACCAGCCTGAAGGCGGCGCTGTTGGACCAGCGCGTCGTCGCCGGTCTTGGCAACATTTATGTCTGCGAGGCGCTGCACCGCGCGCTGCTGTCGCCCAAGCGCATCGCCTCAACCATCGCCAGCAAAGCCGGCGCGCCGAACGACCGCGCCGAGCGGCTGACCGGCAGCATCAAGGCCGTGCTCAACGATGCGATCGAAGCCGGCGGCTCATCGTTGCGCGATCACAAACGGCCGGACGGCGACCTCGGCTATTTCCAGCACCATTTCCGCGTCTATGACCGCGAGGGCGAACGCTGCGTCACGCCGAAGTGTCCCGGCACCGTCAAGCGTGTCGTGCAGAATGGGCGCTCGACCTTCTACTGCCCGGTATGCCAGAAATAATTGTCTTTCCCTCCCCTCGCCCACCCCACTGGGATTGAGAACCGCCCCAGCGTCATTGTGAGAGAAACGTCATGGCTGACCAAAAAGCTTACGAGACCATCATTGTCGAAACCCGCGGCAAGGTCGGCCTGATCCGGCTCAACCGCCCGCAGGCGCTCAACGCGCTCAACCGCGCGCTGATGGGCGAGCTGACGCAGGCGCTCGACGCTTTCGAGGCTGATCCCAATATCGGCTGCATGGTGATCACCGGTTCGGAGAAAGCGTTTGCGGCCGGCGCCGACATCAAGGAGATGGCGGAAAAGACTTTCACCGACGCCTATCTGGGCGACTTCGCCGCCAATTGGGATCGCGCCTCGACCGTGCGCAAACCCTTGATCGCCGCAGTCGCAGGCTTTGCGCTCGGCGGCGGCTGCGAACTCGCCATGCAGTGCGACCTGATCATTGCGGCCGACAACGCCAAATTCGGCCAGCCGGAAATCAAGCTCGGCGTCATTCCGGGCATCGGCGGCACGCAGCGCCTGACTCGCGCGGTCGGCAAGGCCAAGGCGATGGATCTGGTCCTTACCGGCCGCATGATGGACGTGCAGGAAGCCGAACGCTCCGGCCTGGTCGCGCGCATCGTGCCGCTGGCGAACCTGCTGGAGGAGGCGATCAAAACCGCCGAGACCATCGCGGCGCTGTCGCTGCCTTCGGTGCTGGCCGCCAAGGAGGCGGTAAACGTGGCGTTTGAGAGCTCGCTTGCTGAAGGCGTGCGCTTCGAGCGGCGAATTTTTCATTCGATGTTCGCCACCGCCGACCAGAAGGAAGGCATGGCGGCCTTCGTGGCCAAGCGCCCGCCGAAGTTCGAAAACCGGTAGTCTTGACCGTCTCCAGGGCTCTGATCTCAACACCTGCCGCAGCATGGCTGTTGCGACAATCGCGACAGTCGTCACCCCGATGGCGTCGGCGTAAAAGGAGGCCGACGCGTAGATTCTCACCGATCTTAAGCCGGGAAGGTTACTTCCATGATCGTTGCAGGGGTTCAGTATCCATCAACGCAGACCGCATTGTACCGGGGCGCGCTCGAGCGCTGCCCACACTGCGGCGAGGGCAAGCTTTTTCGCCGCTACCTCAAGATCGTCGATCACTGCGAGGTGTGCGGCGAGGCTTATGGACATTTGCGCACGGATGACGCCGCTCCGTGGCTCACGATTTTGATCGTCGGCCACCTGGTCATCCCGTTTGTTCTGATCATGGAGCAGGCGATGAAGCCGTCGCTTGAGTTCATGTTCGCCATTTGGCTGCCAGTTACGGTGGCGCTGACGCTGCTGCTGCTGCCGCGCTGCAAAGGGTTCATCGCCGCCCTGATGTGGTCGATGAAAGCCGAAGGCTCCGAAAAGACCTGAATCGCCGACCGCGTATTCTTCGTTTTTCGCAACGAACGAAACGATTTCAAACCTGCCGGCATGGTGTTTGGTCGTGCCGGCCCAAGGATAGTAGCTAAAATTCATATTAGCTAAAATTTGCCGCCGTTTTGCGCCGCGCGCATGACGCGAATTTTTGTATTTTACGTTTAGGTTGTGGAGATGTTGCGGCTCGCAACGATGACGCGAACGCATTTTCTGAAACCATTTCATTTCTGGTTATCCCCATGGCCAAAGCCGCCACCCCTGTTGCCAATCCTTCTCACCATGGCAATCATTCGCTGATCGACGAGCTCAACGCCGCGCTGGCAAGCGGTGGCGACGAGGAGCGCCGGCGCATTCTCGAGCGGGTCGCTGATCTGTTCGCGGCCGGATCGCGAGGCTATTCGGGCCAGCAGATCGCCTTGTTCGACGATGTGCTGCAGAAGCTCTGCGCCGATATCGAGATCAAGACGCGCGCACGCCTGGCGCGACGGCTTGCGCCGATCGACAACGCGCCGCCGGACCTGATGCGCTCGCTGGCGTTCGACGACGCCATCGCCGTGGCGCAGCCGATTCTCATTCACGCGGCGCAGCTCAGCGACGCCGACCTGGTGGAGAATGCCACGACCAAAAGCCAGGACCATTTGCTCGCCATTGCACAGCGGCTCAAGCTTTCCGAACGCGTCACTGATGTTTTGGTCGAACGCGGCGACCGTCGCGTCATCCAAAAAGTTGCCGCCAATGCGGGCGCGCGCTTTTCACTCGCCGGCTACGACAAGCTGACCCGACGCGCCCGGCGGAGCCGCCGCCTGACGCTTGCGCTGGGCCAACGCCACGACTTGCCGCGGCAGTATTTCCTCAAACTTCTGGAAACGGCGTCGGCCGAAGTCCGCGCCAGGCTCGAAGCCGACAATCCGCAGGCCGTCGCCATCATCCGCGATGCCATCGACCAAGTGGCGACCGACTTGCAGCAGGAAGTCCGCGATACCTCACCGCGCTTCGCCAACGCGCTGCGTGACGCCAATCGCTGTTTCAACGCCCAGCCGTTTACCGAAGCCAGCGTGCACGCCCGCGCGCATGCAAAAGAATTCACGCGCACCGTGATCGCACTCGCCAAGCTCGGACGCTTCCCGGTCGATCTCGTGGAACGCGCGCTCACCGACAAGGGCGAAGACATGATCCTGATTCTCGGGCGGGCCGCCGGCTGCTCGTGGATCACCGTCAAGGAATTGCTGCTGATGTTCGTGGCTGAACGCGACCTGCAGCCCGACGCGCTCGCGCGCACGTTCGAGCGCTATTCCAAACTGACCCAGGAGGCGGCGCGCAAGATCGTCGATTTTCACGAACAGCGCGTGAAATTCAGAACGAACGACGCATGGGGCGTTGAGATCGCCCCGAGCGCCTGATCCACAGCTGCGTGTGCGTGAAGATCGTGGCGCGTTCGCTTCGCCAGCCAGCGCGGTGTCGCCGTGCTCTCAAAGCCTTGAAAGCTGCAGCAGCGAGCGGTTGCCGACCCAGGTCTTGGCCAAATTCGCTTCGGCCTCTTTGGCCGCCGCGGTATCGCCTTTCGCCGCGTAAACCTTGGCGAGGCCGAAATAGGACCAGCCGTTGTTGGGCGTTTGCGCCAGCGCGCGTTTGAACTCCGTCTCCGCGTCGTCGAGACGGCCGGCCTGCAACAGCACGGCGCCGAGCGTTTGCCGCACCGGATAGTACCAAAACGGCGGCTCCGCGTAGGGCAAGGCGTCCTGCAGCGCGGCCGCCTTTTCAAAAGCCTCGATGGCGGACTTTGCTGTCGCCCTGCGCCTGCGCGAGCCGGCCGTCGGCCACGGCACGGGCCAGGTTCAGAACATCCAGCGCCGGAACACCCTCGGCCTGCAGCGGCGCGAAATCGGCTCGCTCGGCGATGCCGCTGATCGCGTTGGCTTCCGCCTCGGCGCCGGTGAAATCGCCTTTCTGCGTGGCGGCGAGCGAGCGCGCGAAACGCCACATCGCTTGCGCATACGGAATGTCGTCGCCCGGATCAGGCAGCGCCAGGATCGTATCGGGTGTGCTGAACTGAGCGTGGGCGAAATAGGGCGCCGCCTTGATCGGATGGATCATGGGGAGCCCGCGCGCCACATCATCGGGAATGAGATTGCGCAATTTCTCGGCCGCCGCGATCGCGGTGTTGCCGTCGCCGGCCATCTGCGCCGCGATCATCAGGAAATGAATGTTGTGCGGATAATAACCGAGCCGATACGCGTTCATCGGCGCGTCGGTCGCACTCAAATAGGTCTCGTCGACCGCCGACGCCGTCTTGTTGACCGCATAGGCGTCGAGATAGCGGCCGATGCGGAAATAGATGTGGCTCGGCATATGGACGATATGCCCGGCGGCCGGCATCTCGGCGGCGAGCCGGTCGGCGAACGGCTCGGCGCGTTGCGGGCGATCCGATGCCTCGACGGCGTGAATATAAAAATGCGCGGCCCCCGGATGCGACGGATTGCGCGCCAGCACACGCTCGAGCGTCGGCACGACCGGCACGGCCAGCGGCGTCGGCTCGTGTCCTCCCGGCTGCCAATAATTCCACGGCGTGAGATCCATCACGGCTTCTGCATAGAGCACGGCAACGTCGTCATCGTCTGGCAGAACCTCGGCGGCGTTGCCCATGGCGGTCGCGTAGGCAGCATCGAGCGCCTTGCGGTCGGCTTGCGGATCCTCGGCATAGCGCTTGGCCAGCGCGGCGATCAGCAGCCGCTCGCGCGCGCTGGTCGCGGCGGCCAGCGCCTGCGCCTTCTGCACGGCCGCGAACGCCGGCGCGACCGCTTCCGGCGCCATCGGTCCGTTGATGTTGGGGCCGAGCACCAGCGCCTCGCCCCAAAAACACATGGCGCAGCCAGGGTCGAGCTTTTGCGCCTTGCGAAATGCGCGCTGCGCTTCCGGATGGTTGAACGCGTAGGCAAGCCGCAGCCCCTGATCGAAATACGCTTGCGCCTGGGGATTGGCGGTCGTGATCTTGAAACTGAGCGTGCCGAGGCCGCTCCAGAGCGGCGGATCGATGTCGGCGAACGCCGCATTCGCGGCCGCCGCCTGCATCTCCGCATTCGGCACCTCACCGCCTGCGGCTGCGACCCGGATCGCCGCGCCGGCGCGCGACACTGCGCTTGTCCGGCTGTGGCAGAATGGAATCTCGGTTGGCATTTGTCCGAGTTCACGCGTCGAGATTTGCACTGTCGCCGGTTGAAGCGGCTTGGCTGCGAAGGCGCTCAATGCCGCGAGCGCGCTTGCACCGGTGAGAAACGCGACGGCGCCGATCAGCCGCCAGCCGAATCCACGTAAACCGCCGAGCGCTCGTCCCCGCTCCCTCAAAATTTTTCTGATGTTCACGAGATGCCTCCACGCACGCAGCGACGCATACGGAGCCCTCAAAGACGGACGAATAAAGGCCAACGCTCGACCACAAATGCCGAGGGGGAAAGCCTAGCGGCCTTCCCCCTGATCAGCAACGACGCAGCGCAGCAAAGACGCAGCGTGATCCGGCGCTATTTCTCCGTCAGCGCCGAATAGCGCGCGTAGAGCGAATCGACGCGATCGCGCCACATTTCGACGAAGGCCGCCGAGGTCAATTTCTCGACCGAGCCCCAGGTGCGCTTGATCGCCGGAAGGGTGTTGCCCCAGATGGCGCGTCGGCACCAGCGTTCGCCTTTTTCCTTGCCTTCATCGGTCGCGCACATCGACTGCCAGGCCACCCGCTCCGGATGCTGCACGTGCTCCGAGGCGCCCTGCCAGCCCTGCTGGTGGATCAAATAAAGATCGCTCGGGGTGGGATTTTTGTGCGTGTCCAGCTCGAACAGCGTCGCTTCGTTGACGAATTTGTAGGCCGCCGCCACCGCATTGTCGCGCGCGTTGGTGATCTCGCCCGAACCGTATTTGTTGAATTCGGCTTTGCTGAGCTGGAACAGGCCGATGTACTGGCCGGTGCGATTTTTCGGATCGAAATCGGATTCGATCTTCGCCACCGCCCTCATGAAGTTGAAGTCGAGGCCGAAGGCGTCCGCGGCCCGCTTGATCTCTTCGACCGGCGTTCCCTGCGGAACGTTTTTGAGCGACTCGAGCACAATGTCGGCCGGCCGCTTCTCGGGCGGCAGTTCGGAATACACATAATAGGCGAGGTACGAGAGTTTCTGTGTCGGCGCGGCCTCACCGGAGGCGGCGGCGTCACGCATCGAAAAATCTCCGCCTTCAAGACCGGCGACCTTCACCTCTGCGGGCGCGGCAACACCGAGTTGACGATCGGACTCATAGGCGAGCTCGCGCGGTGAAAATGCAGACGGCGGCAACACGACCGGCACTGAACTGAAGCGACGCGCTTGCGTCACCACCGGCACGATCGTTTGTCCGACCTGCGCGTCCGTCTCAGCACTCGGCAGCGAACCAGTCGCCTCGGCTTCGGCCGTCAACGTCGGCGCCACGCCGAACAATCGCTTCGCGATGAGAGGCTGACACACGGCGACGACCGTGATGGCAACAAGTACGCAAGCTACTTGCCAGTTCTTCATCATGTCCCCGATAGGTGGTTGATGGTCCCCGCCACAATACTAATTTTGGCTTATAATTACGTCGAATGTGAGCAAATTAGTTAATGCGAACGCGGCCTTACCGCATATGGGGAAAAATTCTTGCCTTGACCACATTTTGGAACAGAAAACGCCCATGACCTGACGCAAACCAGCCAGAACTGGGCGAAATTCCGTAGGACTTCACGATTTCTGAAGGAACAATGTGGCGGCGGTCCGCCATGATTTGGTCGGCGCAATCAGCAAAAAATCTGGAGGCCAAGGCGGCGTATGGTTACTTGCGCACGCAGATCACACGCAGCACCGCTTGATTGATACCCCCGCGCTCGCCGACGGGCGGCGCGACGCGCTGGGCTTTCAAGAAAGCACGGACGCTCTCGACCGGTACCATCGCCACCGCCTGGCCTGCGCTTGCGCCGGCAACCACGGTCGGGCGCAGATCCACCACACCGGCGAGACCGCCGCGCGCATCAACAACAGCCGCGCCGGAGAATCCAAGCTTCGGCACCGGCTCGAGGAGTTGCGCGGACAGATGCGCCGATATCGCGGTGGCTGCATCACCGCTTTGCGCCAGCGGGTCAGCAACGCCGATCAGCGTGACATCGCCGTTCTCGACGCGCGTATCCGCCAGAGGTGCCGGGATCAGATTGCGCGCACCGTAAAGGCGCAGCAGCGCCAGCCCGCTTGCCTCGTCTTCGGCGACACGTTCGGCGTGACCGAACGGCGGCACGGTGATCGCTTCACATTCGTCGGCAACGCTGGCCGCCGTGATCAACACACCGTCGCGTGAAACAACAATCGCCGAACCATAATCCACGCGCCGCCGCAGGCCGACGGGCGGCAGCGCGGTCGGATCCGGAAAACCCACAAACGCATTCGCGACGGCGACCGCGACATTGCTCATCGTGCCCTCCGTCGCCTGATCGTACAGCACCGTGACGCCGCGCACCTCGGTGCCGCGCGCTTCGGCACGCACGACAAAGTTTTTCAGGCCTTGGCTGCCGAGAATAAAAAAACTATCCGGTTTGAGATTGCTCGAGGCGACCTGGCGGTGCCAGGATTTTCGCTCTTCGTCGAACAACGCCGGCAATGCCGCCTCGGCGAGGCGGAATGTCTCGATCTGGATCTGACCCTGGGTCGAGCTCCAGCGCGTGCCGCTGCGCGAAGTGCCCAAATGCGGCACGAGCTTTTCCGGCACGCCAAGCCGCACGCCGGTCTTGGCGTCCTCGATCAACTCCCAGCCCACCGCTTCCTGCGAGAAGCTCGGCGTTTCAGGGAGCGAGGCGGGTTCATCTTTACTGCGGCGCGCCGCCGCCGCGGTGGCGGCAGGGGTCGCCGGCTTGGCCGCGGGCCGCTTCGCGATCGTTTTCGGCGGCTGCGCGCCCGGGACTGTCGCTGCAGGCGGTGCGGTGCGGGCGCCTGCCGGAGCCGGCGGAGCCGACGGATCGCGCGCAAAACTCGCCTGTGCCAATACGCATGCGCCGGCAACGATCAAGCCCCGAGCAACAAGGACTGCAAGTTTCATCGACCCATCCGCCCCGGCAATCAGGGTAGCCGAAGGCCGGGCGGACGCCAATCGTTCACACGCGCGCCATGCACGCGAAACGACAGGTAGCTGCGCGCGCTTTTCACTCCTATCTTCGGGTGATGTTGAGCAGTGACGAACTGGAACGTTACGCGCGCCATATCGTGTTGCGCGACGTGGGAGGGCCGGGACAAGCGGCGCTGCGGCGCGCGCGCGTTCTCGTGGTCGGCGCCGGTGGCCTCGGTGCGCCGGTGCTGCTGTATCTCGCCGCCGCCGGCGTCGGCACGCTCGGCATCATCGATGACGACGTGGTGTCGCTCTCGAACCTGCAGCGGCAGGTGATCCATGCCACGCCCGATATCGGCGTCAGTAAAGTCGATAGCGCCACCGGCGTGATCGGCCGTCTCAATCCGCACGTCGCCGTCGAACAACATCCGGTACGGCTGACCGCGGCCAACGCGCTCGATCTGCTCGCCCGCTACGATCTGATCGTCGACGGCTCCGACAATTTCGCCACCCGCTATCTGGTCTCCGACGCCTGCTACTTCGCCAAAAAGCCGCTGATCACGGCGGCGCTGGGCGTTTTCGACGGCACACTCACCACCATCCGGGCGCATGAGAAGGATGCGGCCGGCACGCCGAACCCGACTTACCGGTGTCTGTTCCCCGAACCGCCACCGCCCGGCACCGTGCCGACGTGCGCCGAAGCCGGTGTGCTCGGCGCGCTCGCCGGCGTGGTCGGCTCGATGGCGGCGCTGGAAGTGATTCGCGAAATCGTCGGCTTCGGCGAAGGTTTGGTCGGCCGCCTGGTCATGCTCGATGCGCGCGCCATGCGCTTCGAGACGCTGCGCTACGCTTGGGATCCGGCCAATCCGCTCAGCGGCGAGACGCCGACCATCAAGGATTTATCGATCCACGGCTGAAGACTCCGCGTCGCTTGATGTGCATCATGACGCCGGTTTTGAATGTCTCTGTTTTGCAGGTTTTCGTCTTGAACGTCGTTGACGTTTCTCTTGAACGTTATGGAGCAACATCAATGTCCGGCTCGAACGGCACGTCCGGCGCAGGGTCGGCGATGAGCGACGAAGCTTTCGGCTACGCGACCCACGAGGTTCTCAACCAGCCGCCGGCGCTTGCCGACTACGACGCCTACGGCTCCGACCCGCTGTTGAAAAGCATCGTGCGCACCTTCGACGCGCAATGGGCCGAGCAAAAATTGCATGAGGCCGGGCGCGACCGTCGGCTCTGCGCACACGCAGGAGCTGGCTCGCCAAGCCAATCGGCATTTGCCCGAGTTGCGCACCCACGACCGCTTCGGCAATCGCGTCGACCGGATCGATTTTCATCCGGCCTGGCATGAACTGATGACGCTCGCCATCGGCCACGAAACCCATGCGCTGTGCTGGAATGATCCGCAGCCGGGCGCGCAAGTCGCGCGCGGCGCGCTGTCTTATTTATGGAATCAAGGTGAGAACGGCATTTGCTGTCCGATCGGCATGACCTATTCGGCGATCCCGGTGCTGCGCCGCGATCCGGCGCGCTGGGCCGAATGGGGTGCGCTGGTCACGTCGCCGCGCTACGACCGCCGCCAGATCCGCGCCGTCGACAAAACCGGCGCTACGGTCGGCATGGCCATGACGGAAAAGCAGGGCGGCTCGGATCTGCGGCAAACACAAACCACCGCGCGCGCCAATGGCGACGGCACATGGTCGATCATCGGCCACAAATGGTTTTTCTCGGTGCCGCACTCGGATGTCTTTTTGACGCTCGCCCGCACCGACGAAGGCGTGTCGTGTTTCGTGGTCCCCGGCTGGCTGCCGGACGGCACGCGCAACCGCCTGCAAATCCAGCGCCTCAAGGACAAGTGCGGCAACAAATCCAACGCCTCGTCCGAGGTCGAATTCCGCGGCGCTATCGCTTATCTGATCGGCGAGCCCGGACACGGCATCCGCACCGGGATCGAGATGAACCATTATACGCGGCTCGACTTCGCGGTCGGCTCCGCCGGCTTGATGCGGCAGGCGCTGGCGCAGGCCGCGCATCACGTCGCCCACCGCCGCGCCTTCCAGCGCGCGCTGATCGATCAGCCGATCATGACCAATGTGGTCGCCGACATGGCGCTCGAAGTGGAAGCCGCGACATGGCTCGCGTTCCGCTTCGTCGCCGCGCTCGATCGCGAAGGCACCAGCGAATCCGAAAGACTGTTGGCGCGCATCGGCGCGCCGGTCGCCAAATACTGGAATTGCAAACGCGCGCCGGCGGTCGTCGCCGAAGCGGTCGAATGCCATGGCGGCAACGGCTTCATCGAAGATCACCTGCTGGCCCGGCTCTATCGCGAAGCGCCGCTCAACGGCATCTGGGAAGGTACCGGCAATGTCATTTGTCTCGACGTGCTGCGCTCGATGACACGCGAGCCCGATTGCATTCCGGCGCTGTTCGATGAACTGGACATCGCCGCCGGCGCCGACCGCACCTACGACGCCGGCGTCGCCGCGCTCAGAGACGAGCTATCGAACCTGCGCAAGCACGAAGGCCAGGCGCGACGTCTGGTTGAGCGGATCGCGCTGCTGCTTTCGGCTTCGTTGTTGTTACGGCACGCGCCGCATGAGGTTGCCGACGCCTTTATCGCCACGCGCCTGGCCGGCGGCTGGGCCGGCCAGTTCGGCGACCTGTCCGCAAACCTCGACGCCGCGCGCATCGCCCGCCGCGCCGTGCCGGAGATCGCCGCGGCGTAGTGCGGGCGGGCTGAAACGCGAGGCGGCCGCCAGCCTCGTCATTGCGAGGAGCGGAGCGACGAAGCAATCCAGCTCCCCGCGCAAGCCGCTGGATTGCTTCGCTACGCTCGCAATGACGCGCAAATGTCTCCCCCTCTCCATCGTCACCACCGGGCTTGACCCGGTGGTCCATGCTGAAGGCGGCGTGTCGATACGGCCGATGGAGCGTACGGCGGCCGCATGGATTGCCGGGTCAAGCCCGGCAATGACGAGTGGTGACTCTCGCGAACCATTAGCTCGTCATTGCGAGGAGCGGAGCGACGAAGCAATCCAGATTCTCACGCAAGCCCGCTGGATTGCTTCGCTGTGCTCGCAATGACGCGCGAGCATCTACACCCGGGACAACACCGCGCGTTATTTGCTCCAGGTCGCCATGATGGTCGAGCCCTTGAGCACCGACCATTTGTTGTCGCCGGCGGCGGCCACGGTGAAGCAGCTATCCTTGCCGCCCTTCCAGGAGGTGCAGAACCCCTTCTCCGACAGCTTCCAGGTCCCCTCGCCACGGTTACCGGTGCCGATCGGCTGACGTTTTATCTTGCCGTCGGCCGTGAACGTCATCTTGAACTTGAGGTTGGATGGCGTCGTCGCGGTGAAAGGCTTGCCGTCGAAGAAGGTGGTCTGGATGTCCGCCGGCGCCAGCTTGGGGGTGCCAGTCGGTTTCGCGGCGGCAGCGGCGGGCGGCGGCGACGCCGCGACGGCGGCCGTGGACAGCACAATGCCGGTGACGGTGGCCGCCAAAACCGTCGCGGTTAAGCGCCTTGCGGCGAACGCCTTTCGGGCCGAAGCGCGAGCAGCAATTGCACGCATGGTGAGCCTCCTGAGCTCATGAATTCGAAGATGATATGATAAGTCACGAACTTGATTTCGTCATGACTGCTTTTGTTTGACCGCCGCGGCCTTTGTGCAAACAAGAACACCCCAGCGGCACCCTGCCTACCGTCCCTGGCCGTGATAGACGCTGTTCGGCCGCATGTCGGTGGCGGAGGCGATCCGGTTCGACATGTTGAAAAAGCCGGTGACGGCGGCGATGTCCCAGATGTCGCGATCGCTAAATCCCACCTGCCGCAGCGCGTCCCGATCCTCTTCCTCCACGCCGTGAGGCGTGGCCGTGAGCTTGATGGCAAAGTCCAGCATCGCCCGCTCACGCTTCGAGAGGCGCGCGGCCCGATAATTCATCGCCATCAATTCGCCGAGCGCCGGATCGCCGGAGAGCCCCCGCACGGCAGCGCCATGGGCGACAAGGCAATAGTAACAGCGATTGTGCGAGGACACGGCGACCGCGATCATTTCGCGTTCGAGTTTGCTCAAGCCTGACGGCGCCAACATCAGATCGTTGTACATGCCGACGAAGGCGGACAGCTTAGCGGTGTCGAAGGCATAAGCCGCAAGCACGTTGGGCACGAAGCCGAGCTTTTCTTGGCACTTCGCGAAGTAAGCCGCCATCTCGGGCGAGAGCGAGTCGGCCTCAAGCTTCAGCGCAGTGATCTCCGTGTCGTCGCCCGCGGTGGCCGGCACGCGCTCTTTGGTCGCAATTTTCTTTGTGACGATTTTGTTGCTTTTGGCGTCGTTATTTTGGTTGCCGTTCTTATTGCGCTGCTGAGTGTGAGTCCTGGCCATATTTTTCCTCTTGGTCCTTCCCTCGCCGCGGCCGACCTGCGGTGGTCGGTGGACAGACATGACATTATAGGATGGCACGGTAGCCGATAAGCAGGCCGCACGGCTAAGATCGTCCTGCTATATGAGCCCGCACGTCAAAGGGCCGGCAAGAGGCAAAACGAGGGGGAACAATCGCCGTCATGAACATGCCCCATATCGAAGACGCTGAAGCCGGCCGAACGCTTGTCCAGGCGGCGGCCACGCTGTTGGCCGGCCGGCGCGGCGATATTCCCCACGACTTTTTGCTGACGCTGTTCGAGCGCGCGACGCCCGACGATCTGGTGCGGTACAGCCCGCAAGAACTTGCCGAGATCGGCGAGCAATCGTGGGCGTTCTTCCAGAACCGGCAGGCCGGCGCGGCCAAAATCGCCTTCCGCTCGGTGCGTGCCGGGACAAGCACCGCAGTGCTCGAGATTCTCAACGATGACATGCCGTTCCTGGTCGACTCGGTGCTGGCCGAGTTGTCCGAGCGCGCCGTGGATATCCGGCTGCTGGTGCATCCGGTCTTCACCGTCGAGCGTGATGCGGAGGGCAAGCTCGTTGCGTTCAGGGCCGCACACAAAGGCGACGGTAACCGCGAGAGCTTCATCCACATTCATGTCGCCGATGCGGACGACGAGGCGGAGCGCGCTGCCATCGTGGACGCGCTCGAAACGGTGCTCGGCGAAGTGCGCATCGCCGTGCAGGATTGGCGGCCGATGCTGGCGCGGGCGAGCGAAGTCGCCGCCGAGCTCAAAGCCAACCCGCCGCCGCTGCCTGCCGACGAGATCGCCGAAGCTATTCAATTTCTGCAATGGATCGCAGCCGACAATTTCACTCTGCTCGGCGCCCGCGACTACACCTATACGGACACCGACACCGAACTGGTGCCGACATTCGAGACCGGCCTCGGAATTCTGCGCTCGCCGGACACCCGGCTGCTGCGGCGCGGCAATCAGCTTGTGACGATGACGCCGGAAATCCGCGCCTTCCTCAAGGAGCCGAAGCTCCTGATCATGACCAAGGCGGCGATCCGCTCGCGCATCCATCGCCGCGTGTATCTGGATTATATCGGCATCAAGCGCTTCGATGCACACGGCAGCCTGGTCGGCGAATGCGTGTTCTGCGGGCTTCTGACATCGACCGCTTACACCCGCTCGGTGCGCGCCATCCCGTATCTGCGCCGCAAGGTCGACCAGCGTCATCAGCCGCGCCGGCTTCGATCCGGCGAGCCATTCGGGCAAGGCGCTGGTCAATGTGCTGGAGCAATATCCGCGCGACGATCTGTTCCAGATCGACGACGACACGCTGTATCAGTTCGCCATGGCGATCATGCAGCTCGACGAGCGTCCGCGAGTGCGCGTGCTGCCGCGGCGCGACCGCTTCGACCGCTTCGTGTCGGTCCTGGTCTACATCCCGCGCGACCGCTACGACTCCGCGCATCCGGGCGAAGATCGGCGATTATCTCGCCAGCCGCATTCCAGGGCCGGCTGCGCGCGTTCTATCCGTTCTTTCCGGAAGGTCCGATGGTGCGCGTGCACTTCATCATCGGCCGCTACGAAGGCGACACGCCGCAGGTCGACCGCGCCACGCTCGAGAGCGCGGTCGAGGCGATCGTGCGGAGCTGGACCGACGCGCTCGGCGATGCGCTCACGGCCGCCCATCCGCCGCGCGAAGCGCGGACCCTGTTGGCGCGCTATCGCGAGGCGTTTCCGGTCGACTATCGCGAGGTCTATGCGGCGCCGCTGGCGATCTCCGATATCGCCGTCATCGAAACGCTCACCGCCGCGCGGCCGCTGGGCGTGGAGCTGTATCGCGATGCCGCTGCCGGACCTGCCGGCGCCGGCCTGAAGGTCTTGAGCCGCAGCCGTCCGATCCCGCTCTCGGAGCGCGTGCCGGTGCTGGAGAATATGGGCTTCCGCGTCGTCGACGAGCGCACCTATCACATCCGCGCCGCGCGAAACCGACGATGTGTGGTTCCACGACATGACGCTGGACAGCGCGTCCGGCACTCCCGTCGATCTCGATGCGACACCGCGACCGCCTGCAGGATTGCTTCCTGGCGGTGATGAGCGGCGAGGCCGAGAACGACGGCTACAACGCGCTGGTGCTGGGCGCCGGCCTGGCATGGCGCGACGTTGCGCTGATCCGCACCTTGTCGCGCTTCCTGCGCCAGGTGCGCGTTCCGTATTCGCAGGATTACATGTGGGCGACGCTGCGCAAGCACGCCGGCCATCGCGACGCAGATCGTCGATCTGTTTCACGCCCGCTTCGATCCGCAACTTGGCTTGGCGCCGGAGCAGCATGCGGCCGCGCGAAGCCGAGATCGCCGCCGCGATCGAAAGCGCGCTCGGCGCCGTCGACAGCCTCGACGAGGACCGCATCCTGCGCCGCTTCGTCAACGCGGTGACGGCGGCGATCCGCACCAATGTCTATCAGCGCGGCGACAGACGGCGCGCCGCGGGACCTGATCGCGGTCAAGTTCTGCCAGCCGCAAGCTCGACGACCTGCCGCTGCCGCGGCCGCTCTACGAGATTTTCGTTTATTCGCCGCGGGTCGAAGGCGTGCATCTGCGCTTCGGCAAGGTGGCGCGCGGCGGCATCCGCTGGTCGGACCGGCCGCAGGATTTCCGCACCGAAGTGCTCGGGCTGGTCAAAGCGCAGAACGTCAAGAACGCCGTGATCGTGCCGGTCGGCGCCAAGGGCGGCTTCGTGCCGAAGCGGCTGCCGGCGGCCGGGCCGCGCGAGGCGATCCAGGCCGAAGGCGTCGCCGCCTACAAGCTGTTCATCTCGACGCTGCTCGACATCACCGACAATATCGGCACCGGCATTACCGGCGTCGTGCCGCCGGCCGATGTCGTGCGCCACGACGGCGACGATCCCTATCTGGTCGTCGCCGCCGACAAGGGCACCGCGACGTTCTCCGACATCGCCAACGAGCTCGCGGTCGCGCACGACTTCTGGCTCGGCGACGCGTTCGCGTCCGGCGGCTCGGCCGGTTACGACCACAAGAAAATGGGCATCACCGCCCGCGGCGCCTGGGAATCGGTCAAGCGCCATTTCCGCGAGATGGACATCGATATCGGCACGACGCCGTTCACGACGGTCGGTGTCGGCGACATGTCGGGCGACGTCTTCGGCAACGGCATGCTGCGCGAGCGCACCACCAAGCTCGTCGCCGCCTTCGACCATCGCGACATTTTCATCGATCCCGATCCGGATCCGGAGCGCACCTTTGCCGAGCGACAAGCGGCTGTTCGATCTGCCGCGTTCGAGCTGGCAGGATTTCGACAAGTCGCTGCTATCGCCGGGCGGCGGCATCTATTCGCGCGCCGTCAAGGAGATCAGGCTGTCGGCCGAGGCGCAGAAGCTGTTCGGCGTCGGCGACAGGATCACGCCGGCGGATCTGATCCGAGCGCTCCTGAAAGCGCCGGTCGATCTGCTGTTCTTCGGCGGCATCGGCACCTATGTCCGCGCCTCTGACGAAAGCGACGAGGCGGCCGGCGACCGCGCCAACGACGCCGTCCGCATCACCGGCAACGACCTTGCGCTGCAAGGTGATCGGCGAAGGCGCCAATCTCGGCATGACCCAGCGCGGCCGCATCGAGGCGGCGCTGTCCGGCGTGCGGCTCAACACCGACGCGATCGACAACTCGGCCGGCGTCAACACCTCCGACATGGAGGTCAACATCAAGATCGCGCTCAGCATCCCGTTGCGCGACGGCCGCATCGCGATGGAGGCGCGCAACGCGTTTCTGGCCGGAATGACCGACGAGGTCGCGGCGCTGGTGCTGCGCAACAATTATCTGCAGACGCTGGCGCTGTCGCTGTCGCAGCGGCGCGGCATGGAAGACTTCGGCTTTCTGCAAC
Source organism: uncultured Alphaproteobacteria bacterium (assembly GCA_963737755.1). Classification (GTDB taxonomy): domain Bacteria; phylum Pseudomonadota; class Alphaproteobacteria; order Rhizobiales; family Xanthobacteraceae; genus BOG-931. The sequence continues at coordinate 114,070 of CAVTTZ010000006.1, forward strand.
GGCTGATCCAGACCCTGGAAGCGCGCGGCCTGCTCGATCGTGCGGTGGAATTTCTCCCCGACGATTTGGCGCTCGCCGAACGCCGGCGTCGCTCGCAAGCCTTCACCCGGCCCGAACTGTCGGTGCTGCTGGCCTACGCCAAGCTTTCGCTCCATGACGACCTCCTGGAATCGTCGGTGCCGGACGATCCATATCTGGGCCGCGAGATCGGCCGCTATTTTCCCGACGCGATCGCGGCGCAATTTCCCGACGCGCTGACGCGCCACCGGCTGCGCCGCGAAATCATCGCCACCCAGCTCGCCAACTCGATGATCAATCGCGGCGGCCCGTCGCTGATCGTGCGCATCGCCGACCAGACCGGCGCGGCGCCGGCCGCCATCGCCGGCGCCTTTGCGGCCGTGCGCGACAGCTACGGCATGACCGCGCTCAACGGCGCCATCGATGCGCTCGACAACCGCGTTCCCGGCAAGCTGCAGCTCGAGCTTTATGCGGCGGTGCAGGACCTGCTGCTCGACCGCATCATCTGGTTCTTGCGCAATGTGGATCTGAGGAGCGGCCTCGCCGACGTCGTCGCGCACTACCGCGACGGCATCGCCGCGGTCGAAGCGGCGCTCGATACAGCGTTGCCGGAGGCGCCGTTGCGGGCCCGCGACGCGCGGCGGCAGGAGCTTGCGCAAGCCGGCGTCCCCGACGACTTGGCACTGCGCATCGCCAATCTCGGGCCGCTGGCGGCCGCGCCCGACATCGTCCTGGTCGGCGACCGCGCCGGCAGGCCGGTCGGCGAAGTGGCGGCGACCTATTTCGCGACCGGCGCGTTCTTCAATCTCGACCGCATCGCCGGCGCCGCCGGCAAGATCCCGGTCGCGGATTATTTCGATCGCCTGGCGCTCGATCGCGCCCGCAACTCGATCGGCGATGCGGAACGCCGGCTGACGGCCGCCATGGTGGGCAATGGCGCGGTCGGCCCGGCGCCGTCGAAGCCTGGGTGGCGCCGCGCAAAAGCGAGGTCGAGCGCATTCGCGGCGCGATCCACGAAATCGCCAATTCGGGCCTGACGCTGTCGAAGCTTTCAGTCGCGGCGAGTCTGCTTGGCGACCTGGTGAAGGATTAGCCGCCCATCAAAATGCGCCGCGGCCGACAGCGCTGTCGCGAATGTTCTCAGAATGCCGTTGTTTGATCAGCGCCAAAGTTTTCTCGAAGCACCAAGCTGAGGATGGCGCTTAGAGCATGTCCCGGAAAAGTGGAAACCGGCTTTCCGAAAAAGGACATGCGATACCAAATAGATCTAGAGCACATCGCGGTTCAGCCTATTCGTGATGTGCTCTAGGCAAAAAAGAACCCCAAGCCGTTACGCGCTTGGGGTTCTCGAGTTGTTGCCTCAACTTTGGCTTATATGGCCGGGCGACGGGGTGTCGGGGGGGATGGGGAGCCGCCCGGTCTGGCCTAGTAGACGTGAAGTATTGTGCGCTCTTTCCAGATGCAATGCAGATCACGCGTTAGTGTTATTTGCTGCGGCAAATCGCCTCCGCGGATCGCAGAATTTTGCGACGCAACACCTTGCGGGCCGAGCGCCGGATCGCCACTCGCACGGCGACGGACGCCGCCGAACGCCAAGCCAAGACTTCAGTCGCGCCGGCGATCTGCAATCCGCGCCGGCGGCCAAAAGGCTTTTCAATTCAGTGGGTCAGTCCGGGCGCAACGATTTTATTCGGCGCAATAGGCTCGACGCCCGGTGCGCGCGCGGCAAAAATCCACTAGTCTCGTATTGTTAAGAGCGCGGGATCGAACATGACGCACCGTTCATGATCCCGGCGCGACCGGGACGACTGCATGAGTGTGATTGAGTCGATGCCGTACCTCTACACGATATCCGGCTTTGCGGTCGGATTGTTGGTCGGCATGACGGGCGTCGGCGGCGGCGCGCTGATGACGCCGATCCTCATCCTTTTGTTCGGCATCCATCCGGCGGCGGCGGTCGGCACCGATCTTCTGCATGCTGCTGCGACCAAAAGCGCCGGCAGCGTGGTGCACGGCCTCAAGGGCACGATCGACTGGACGGTGGTGCGGCGGCTGGCGATGGGCAGCGTGCCGATGACGCTGTTGACGATCGCGGCCATGAGCACGTTCGACCTCAACGGCGCCTTCGGGCGCAATCTGGTGAACGGCGTGCTGACATTGGCGCTGCTGGCGACGGCGATTGCACTCGTGTTTCGCGGCCGCATCGTCGCCCGTTACGCGGACCGGCTTGCCGATCTGACGCCCAAGACGGTCACCACACTGACCATCGTGGTCGGCGCGGTACTTGGCACCATCGTGTCGTTGTCGTCGGTCGGCGCCGGCGCCATCGGAGTGACCTGCCTGCTGCTGCTTTATCCGAAGCTTCCGGCGGTCAAGATCGTCGGCTCCGACATTGCCCATGCGGTGCCGCTGACGCTGGTGGCGGGCATCGGGCACTGGCTCCTGGGCTCGGTCGATTTTCTGGTTTTCGGGCTGCTCATTTTGGGATCGGTCCCGGGCGTGCTGATCGGCAGCTACGCGGCGGTGCGCTTGCCCGAGCCGGCGTTGCGCGTGGTGCTCGCGGTGACGCTCTTGGTGGTCGCGGCGAAGCTGTCGGTCGGCCTCTTCACGCCGCCCGACAATGTGGTCGCGGTGGAAACGCGCGGCGGGCATTAGCGCGTTGAGGACACCAATTTCCGCTCATTCCCGCGAATGCGGGAATCCAGTGGGAGACACCAGGCTTGAGACAACCCCTGGGTCCCCGCCTTCGCGGGGACGAGCGGACGAAGAGAAGCCGGGGGTTAAACCTCGGCGCCGTTTTGCGGCATGCCGTAGCGATGCAGGTCGCTGCCATGCACGTCGAGCCAGGTTTTGGCGCGCTCGTGGTCCGGACACAGACGCTGCACCAGCCGCCAGAACCGCGCAGAGTGGTTCATCTCAATCAGATGCGCGACTTCGTGCGCCGCGAGGTAACCGAGCACATAGCTCGGTGCCAGGATGAGCCGCCATGAATAGGACAGAACGCCGGCGCTCGAGCAGGAGCCCCAGCGGCTCGCCTGATCGCGCACCGAAATGCGCCGGATCGAGACCCCGAGCGCCTCTGCGTAGTGTTGGCTGGCGGCTTCGAGATCGCGCTTGGCCTCGCGGCGCAGAAAATCGCTGACGCGGCGGTCGACATGCGGCGCGTCACCGGCGACGCAGAGCAACCGCTGGCCATCATCGTTACATTCGGTCCATACCGTGCCGCGCACATTGCGGCGATGCGCAATCCGGTGCGGGATGCCGCGCAGCGGAATGACGATGCCGTTTGCGAACCGCACCGCCTCGGGCAAACGCCCAAGTCGCGCCGCAATCCAGCCACCGTGCTTCTGGGCGAAGTCGCGCGCTTCTTTCATTGTACCGCGCGGCGGAATTGTCAGCACGACTTCGCGCGTGGCGGCGGCGATGCGCAAGGTGTAGCGCCGCGCTTGCCGGTGACGGCGCACGCGGACGAGATAAATCGAGCGATCGAAGATGACTTCAATTGCTTGCGGCTCACTCGGCCGACGATAAAGCAAAGCACGCGATGACATGGCCGGCGACCCAAAACCAAACCCTGGCCCGAGTGTGCCATATCCGAAGAAGAGTGAAGTGCCTTTCATAAAGGCGTCGCCGATATACCAAGCGTGGTGGCTGACAGAATCGTCTGCCCCAATATAGCGTGTTTAATGAAATGAATCAGATCTCAGAGCTTGCCCCGCAGCAGGGACGAAAATCTGACGATCGTGATTCCAAAAAACCGTAGATTTCTCAAAAGCTTGCTGTGGACAACCCCGTTCAAACGGTGGTGCCCCGCGATTTTGGCTGATAAGTCGCGAATTCGGCCTCCCGCGGGCACCCCGACTGCTCGCGCGGGTTGCAACATTGCTAGGCCTTGATTTCTGCGCGCTCCGTCGCGCCGGCGGGTTCCGCGGCTTTCGAACCTGTCGGCCGCAGCGGATTGCTGTGACTCATCGACAAGATAAAGTCGGAGATGCGCGGCGCGATTTCGGCGCGGAACCGCGATCCGTTGAACACGCCGTAATGGCCGACACCGGGCTGCAGCCAGTGCGCCTTGCGTTCGGACGGAATGTTGCTGCACAGCCGCTGCGCCGCTTCGGTTTGTCCGACGCCCGAAATGTCGTCGAACTCGCCTTCGACCGTGAACAGCGCCACGCGCCGGATTTTTTCCGGTTGGATCGGGCGGTCGCGATACATCATCTCGCCCTTGGGCAGAGCGTGCCGCACGAACACGGTGTCGACCGTCTCCAGATAGAACTCGGCCGTGAGATCCATGACGGCGAGATACTCGTCGTAGAACTCCTTGTGTTTGTGCGCCGAGTCGCCGTCGCCCTTCACCAGATTCAGGAACAGATTCCGATGCGCCTCGATATGGCGCTCGAGATTCATGCTCATGAAGCCGTGCAGCTGCAGAAAGCCCGGATAGACATCGCGCATGAAGCCCGGGTTCGGAAATGGCACCTTGGTGATGACGTTGTGGCGGAACCAGTCGATGCCGCGCTTCTGCGCCAGCATGTTGACGGCGGTGGGATTGGCGCGCGTGTCGATCGGGCCGCCCATCAGCGTCATCGTGACCGGCACATACGGATCGTCGTCGGCCTCCATCAGCGCGACGGCCGCAAGCACCGGCACCGCCGGCTGGCACACCGCCACGACGTGCGTGTCGCTGCCGAGCGCGTGCAGCATGGAGATGACGTAGTCGATGTAATCGTCGAGGCCGAAGGCGCCCTCCGACATCGGCACCGTGCGCGCATCGCTCCAATCGGTGATGTAGACGTCGTGATTGGGCAAGAAGGCTTCGACGGTGCCGCGCAGCAGCGTCGCGTAATGGCCCGACAACGGCGCGACCAGCAGCAGCCGCGGCTGTTGCCGGCGCGGCGGCCGCTCGAAGACGCGCTCGAAACGCAGCAGCCGGCAGAACGGCCGCTCCCAAACCGGCGTGACGCGGACCGGCACGCGCTCGCCGCCAACCAGCGTCGACGAAATCCGCCACTCGGGCCGGCCGTAACGCCGCGTCGAGCGCTCGAACAATTCGGTCGCTGCAATGACCGACTTGCCGAGACTGGTGGAGTAAAACGGATTGATTGGATTGCGAAACGCAAGCCGCGTCGCATCCGCAACGGCACGCGCCGGATTGAGCGCGGCGTGGGTCATTTCATAGAGCCAATAGAGCGGCGTCGATACCAGTACGCCGCCCGGCACGGCAGGCGCACCGCCGAACTCTCCGATGGCCATAAACGTTCCTTACCCGGCTTGCTGCATTGCAGCAATATAGGAATGCTTTGTCATAGCGAGATCATTAAAGCAAATTTTTCCGGCATTCTCGCTTAATCCGGGTTCCGTCCGTGGAACGGAAGGCCGCGGCCAAACGCAGCTCGTTGGCTATTCGCCGGTCTGCATCAACGAGCCATGCCGCCGCGCGGCTTGCAGCAGCTTGAGGAAGGCGAATGTGCCGCCGGTCAGCAGCACCGCATTGAGCCCCAGCGCTTCGAGCATGAGATCGGCCCGGAAGGTATGGTCGATCAGCAGCGCGCGCATGCCTTCGAACACGTAAGTCGGCGGCAACGCCCAAGCCACAGGCTGCAGCCAGACCGGCAGGGTCGCAACCGGGTAATAGACGCAAGCCAGCGGCATGAACAAAAACATGATCGACCAGGCGAAGTTTTCCGCGCCGAGACCATTGCGCAGCACCAGGCCCGACACAAAAATCCCGACCGACCAGCTCGTGAGCATCAGATTGATGAAGAACGCTGCCAGCGCGAAGCCGAACGCGTAGAGGTTAAATCCGAAGAACAGAAACGCCAGCAGCGTGACCGGGACAATGCCGATCGCCAGCCGCACGATGCTCATGATCATGAGAGCGGCAACGAACTCGATCGGCCGTAACGGCGACATCATCAGGTTGCCGATGTTACGCGCCCACATTTCTTCCAGAAATGAGATGGAAAAGCCGAGTTGGCCACGGAACAGAATGTCCCAGAGCAGCACCGCGCCGATCAGCGTGCCGCCGGCGCGGGCAGAAGAAGCTGCCATTCTGCATCACGTAATACTGGATGAAGCCCCAGGTGATCATCTGCATCGTCGGCCAATAGACCAGCTCGATCAACCGTGGCCAGGACGAGCGCAACAGATACCAGTAGCGCAGCATCATCGCGGCCACGCGGCGTGGCGAGAAGGCGAATGCGCTTTCGGATGCGGTAATCATTGCGCCGCCTCGGCTTCGTCGCGCCCGCGCGCCACGTCGAGAAACACCTCTTCGAGCGTGCGGCGACCGTAACGGGTCAGCAGCCGCGCCGGCGTGTCGTCGTCCTGGATGCGGCCCTGCTTCATGATGATCACCCGTTCGCACAGACGCTCAACTTCCTGCATGTTGTGCGAAGCGAGCAGCATGGTGGCCTGCCGCTCGCGGCAATAGTTTTCAAGATGCGAGCGCACCCAATCGGCGGTGTCCGGATCGAGCGATGCGGTCGGCTCGTCGAGCAACAAAAGATCGGGCGAATTGATCAGCGCTTTGGCGAGAGAGACGCGCGTCTTCTGTCCGGCGGACAGCTTTCCGGTGGGCCGGTCCAGCAAACGGGTGAGATCAAACGCCTCCGCCAGTTCGCCGATCCGCCGGGCGAGATTCGGCACGCCATAGAGCATGCCGAAAACGTTCAGATTCTGCCGGATGGTGAGCCGCATCGGCATTTCGACATAGGGGCTTTCGAAATTCATCCGCTGCAGCACGCTGTAGCGTTGATGCGGCATCCGCGCGCCGAGCACTTTCACCGTGCCGGACGTCGGCAGCAGCAAGCCCATGATCATGGAGATCGTGGTGGTCTTGCCGGCACCATTGCCGCCGAGCAAACCCGTGATCGAGCCGCGCGGGATCGAGAACGAGATGTCGTCGACGGCCGGCGCCTGCTTGTAGATCTTGCTCAGGCGGTCGACGTCTATGGCTGAGTCCCGGGACATGAGCCCGACATGTGGCCCGCGCGGCGCGGCGAAGCAAGAGGATCCGGCATGGTCCTGCCGCGCGCCGAACGGATAGCTATCGGGCGGCTATGGGATAGCGATGCACTGCGGAACATGGCAAAAATATAGTCCTAGGGAGCAAACCAATCCGCTCGTCCTCGCGAAGCCGGGGACCCACGCAGCTCACAAAGCTGGATTCCCGCCGGCGCGGGCATCAGCGATCAAGACCAACGAGGCATCATGAAAATCGGGCTTTTCGATCACGTCGAGGACGGCGCAAGGCCGGTCGCACAACTCTACGACGAGCGCATTGCGTTCGCTGTCGCTGCCGATAAGGCCGGCTTCTACTGCCTGCATGTCGCCGAGCATCACGCCACGCCGCTGAATTTGGTGCCGGTACCTGGCATCTATCTGGCGGCGGTCGCCCGCGCCACCACACGGCTGCGCTTCGGCCCGCTGGTTTATCTGCTGCCGCTCTATTCGCCGCTGCGGCTGATCGAGGAAATCTGCATGCTCGATCATTTGAGCCATGGCCGTTTCGATATCGGCGTCGGCCGCGGCGTGTCGCCCTACGAGCTCGAGTTCCACAACGTCATGCACGAGGATTCGCGCGACATCTTTTTCGAGGCCTATGAGTGCGTGAAGTCTGGGCTGACCTCCGAAACGCTCAGCTTCAAGAGCAGCCGTTATCTCTACAATGACGTACCGGTCGCGCTGCATCCGCTGCAGCAGCCGCATCCGCCGTTCTGGTATGCCTCCTCGAGCGATATCGGCTCGACCTGGGCGGGCGAGCACGGGCTGCACTACGTGACATTGGGGTCGACCCCGATGGCCAAGGCCAACATCACGGCGTTCAAGACCGCGCTGGCCAAGCGCGGCGCGCCGGCGCAGCCAAAACCGGAATTTTCCGGCGGGATCGCGATCGGCGTGCAGCGCCACATCTGCGTCGCCGAGACGGACGCCGAAGCGCATCGCATCTTCAAGCCGGCGATGGAGGCGCACCTCGCCAACCTGAATTGGCTGCGCGTCTACAAGAACGACACCGGCCTGACGTCGCGGGTGAAGATCCCGCACGGCACCAGCTACGAGGACATGGTGGCGCACGGCGGCGTCATCGCCGGCTCGCCGCAGACCGTGCGCGCCGAAATCGAGCGCCAGGCCGGCGAGCTCGGCATCAATTATCTGCTGACCTACATGTTCCTCGGCAGCATGTCGGCCAAGGATGCGATGGCCTCGCTCGCGCTGTTCAGCACCGAGGTGATGCCGCACGTCGAGAAGCTGTGACGGAGCCGGGCGGCGCGTCTAAGCCTTCGTCATGCCCGCGCATAGCCGTTCGAAGAACGGCGTCGCTCCGCTCCGCCTGGGTCGCGGGCATCCACGTCTTAAACGTCACGGCCCAAAGTCGCGGATGGCCGGAACAAGTCCGGCCATGACGCTTGTGGTGGATGAAGCGTCGCGCGCTATTTGACCGGGTCGGCGCTGACCAAAATCGCCGCGAGCACGCACGGCTTATCGGAGCGATTGAACCAGCTGTGATTGGTGCCGCGCTGGATCAAAATATCGCCGCGTTTCAGGAGGGTCTCGCCTTTGTCCATCGCCGCGTAGATCTCGCCTTCCAGGATGATGATGTAATCGACCGTGCTGGTGATGTGCATCATCGGATCGCCACTGCCGGCGACTGGCGCGTGACCGGCGCCGACTGACGTGAACGCTCCGGAGACATCCTTGCCGCGCCAGTCCTTGTCCGGCGGAAACTCGACGATCCGCAGGATCGTGCCGCCGTCCGGCGGTTCCAGATTGACCGGGCGCTTGGCCGCGTCTTCGGCGCCGCGATTGTCGGCGCGCGGACCTTTAGTCTCCCACAAATCGGTGAGAAACAGGCCGCTCATACCGGACATTTCTTTGTAGTTGCCGCCGGTTTCATCGGAAGCCAAATACGATTTGCCGTCCTTGTCCGTCGCTGTAACGACACGCCGCGCTTTCCACATGTGTTTGCTCTCTCCTTGGGGTCGGCAATTCTATCATTCGCACACAGGTGCCGGGAACGGCCGACGATATCGTTACGTCGCACTGTGACCAGCCGCCTGTCTGCGGAGCCATTACGGCATATGTTGATCAATCGTTCAACAATATTGAATATTCGTTCAAATCCTCTAGGGTTGGCACCATGAAGGCGCGAACGCGGCCCACTGTGCTTAAAGCCCGGGTGAAAAAAGCCCGCGGCCGTGGCCCGAAGGCGGAGGTCGAGAATCGCCCGACCCAGCAAAGAATATTGGCGGCGGCCGAGGCGCTGTTCGCCGACGCAGGCTACGAGGGAACATCGATCCGGCAAATCGCCCTGAAGGCCGGCGTACCCGTTGCGCTGATCAGCTATCACTTCGGCGGCAAACTCGGGCTCTACCGCCGCGTGTTCGAGGCGCATGCGCCAACGCTTGGTCGCCGAGCGCCGCGCCGGCTTGGCACTCGCGGCACTCGAACAAAATCCCGAGCGACGCTTGGAAGCGATCGTCAAAGCCGTGCTGGTGCCGATGCTTGGCTTGCGCAGCAGCGAGGGTCGGCAATCGCTCGGCCGCTTGCTGGCACGCGAAGTGTCCGATCCGCGCTCCGGCGAACGCGGAAGTCATCGGCGATCTGCTCGATCCAATCGCGGTTGCGGTCATCGATCTGCTCGCCGCGACGTTACCCGAACGCAGCGCCACGGAAATTCAGTGGGCCTATCAGATGATGATCGGAACGATGACGTTCATCATGGCCGACGCCGGGCGAATCCGCGCCATCAGCGGCGGCGCCTGCGATCCCGAAGATGTCGAGGCCACCATCCGGCACATCATCCCGCTGATCCTGGACGGATTTCGCAACGGCCGCGCGACCAAAGTGGAATAACGGCAGCATCGCACGCCGTCATTCCGGGGCGCGCGGAGCGCCAGCCCGGAATCCATAACCGCGATGCTTTCAGAAAAAACTCCGCGCCAAGACGCCTCGACCGGGGGTTATGGCTTCCGGACTTGCCGCTACGCGGCAATCGGGGTGACGCGCCCGCTGGTTACGCCTCGGCCTTCGGCGCGCGCAGCGCGACGAGAACGAAATCCATCAACTGGTCGTGTGTCGCACTCGGCTTGCCGGCGAATTGCGCAATCAATTGCGGATGGATGAACCGCAGCATCGACGTGAGTACGCACAGCGCCGTCACGGTGGGATCGGCGACCCGAAATTCGCCCGCCGTCATGCCGTCCTGAACCACACGGGCGGTGCCGACGATCATCTTGTCGATATGCTCCTGGCAAACGTCCCAGTTCTCATCCATGGCGACGGCGACCATTTCGTGCATTTTCGAGTCGCCGGCGAAGCGCTCGGTGTTCATGCGAAACATGGTGACCATCATTTCGCGCAGCCGTTCGGTGGCGCTGCGCGGCTGGATCGCGATGGCCTGGATCGCCTGATCCATCTCGCCCATCTGCCGGTTGACCACGCCGGCAGTGATCGACCGCTTGGAATTGAAGAAACGATAAACGTTCGCCGGGCTCATGCGCAGAATCTTCGCAATGTCGGCGACCGTGGTCTTCTGATAGCCGATCTCGCGAAACAAACGTTCGGCCGTCGTCAGAATCCGCTCGCGGACGTCTGTCTCGGTGTGGTCCATCACGTCAGTCATGGGCATATCCGTATCTTGCTTTTGTTTGTTTGCTCGATATCGCGATGCCGCAATCGCGGCGATCTCATTCGGCCGCGACTGGAAGCGGCACGACGCGCTCCCTCCCCTCATCAGCCGGGGCGACGCCGCCCGGCTGGCCACGCTCGTCAAGGCGCTTACGATACCACAGTGCGTACAGGCTGGGCAGGAACAACAGCGTCAGGAAGGTGGCCACGAACAGGCCGCCCATGATGGTGATCGCCATCGGCCCCCAGAAGGCCGAGCGCGACAGCGGTATCATGGCCAGGATGGCGGCGAGCGCCGTGAGCACCACCGGCCGGGCGCGGCGCACCGTCGCTTCGACGATGGCGTCGCGCCGGGTCGAACCGTGGCTGACGTCGGTTTCGATCTGGTCGACCAGAATGACGCCATTGCGCATGATCATGCCCATGAGGGCGATCAATCCCAACAGCGCCACGAACCCGAACGGGCGATCGGCGACGTTCAATCCCAAGGACGCACCGACAATGCCGAGCGGCGCGGTCAGGAACACCAGGATCAGCCGCGAGATGCTTTGCAGCTGGATCATCAGGATCGTCAGCATCACAAACAGCATCAGCGGAAACAGCGCGAAGATCGAGGCGTTGCCCTTCTGCGATTCCTCGATGGCGCCGCCGATTTCGATCCGGTAGCCGGGATTGAGGCTGTCGCGAATCGACTGCAGTTTCGGCCAGATCGCGTTGGTGACGTCGGGCGGCTGCGCGCCGTCGACCACGTCACCCCGCACCGTGATCGACATGTCGCGATTGATGCGCCAGAGGATCGGTTCCTCGTGGCCGTATTCCACATGCGCGATCTGCGACAGCGGCACCGCGACCCCGTTGCGCGAGTACAGCGACAGGTCGTCGATGTGCGCGAGATCGAGCCGCTCACCCGGCACAGCGCGAGCAACGACCGCAACCTTCTCGATGCCATCGCGCACCGTCGTCACCGGGACGCCCGAGATCAGCATGCTGAGCGACTGCGCGATATCCTGCGGCGTCAGCCCCATCGCGCGCACGCGATCCTGATCCACGACGAGTTTCAGGAACGGCGCCTGCTCGTTCCAATCAAGATGCGGGTCGATCACCTTGTCGTCGCCGCGCATCACCTCGCGCACCTGATAGGCAATATCGCGGACCTTCTGGGCATCCGGGCCGATAACGCGGAACTGCACCGGGAAGCCGACCGGCGGTCCGAAGTTGAACCGGTCGACGCGCACCCGCGCCTCCGACAATGCGCCTTCCGCAACATCCTTTTCCAGACGCGCCTTGATGCGCTCGCGCGCCTCGACGTCCTTCGAGAGGATCACGATCTCGGCGAACGCTTCGTCGGGCAATTGCGGATTGAGGCCAAGCCAGAAGCGCGGCGAGCCGCGGCCCACATAGGCCGTGTAGGTGGCGATATCGTTGTCGCCCTTGAGCAGCGCTTCCGCGCGCTTGACCGACTCCAATGTGGTGCCGAAGGCGGTGCCGGCGGGCAGGCGCAGCTGGAAGAACAATTCCGGCCGCTCGGACAGCGGGAAGAATTGCTGTTGCACGTGACCGAACGCCAGGATCGACAACACGAAGATGCCGACAGTCGCAGCCACCACGGTGATGCGCCAACGCACGCACCATTCGATGACCCGGCGAAGCCCGCGATACATCCGGGTCTCGTAGATCTCGTGCGGATCGTGGCCGGGCGCGAGCTTTTTGAAATTGGGCAGAAGTTTTACGCCGATATAGGGCGTGAACACCACGGCAACGATCCAGGACGCGAGCAGCGCAATGGCGACGACCCAGAAGATGCCGCCGGCATATTCACCCACCGACGAGTTGGCGAAACCGATCGGCAGAAAGCCCGCTGCGGTCACCAGCGTGCCGGTCAGCATCGGGAAGGCCGTTGACTCCCAGGCGAACGAAGCGGCGCGGACGCGATCCCAGCCTTGCTCCATTTTCACCACCATCATCTCGACCGCGATGATGGCGTCATCGACCAGAAGCCCGAGCGCGATGATCAACGCACCGAGCGTGATGCGGTGCAGATCGATGCCGAGCGCATTCATGATGATGAAAACGATCGCCAGCACCAGCGGCACCGACAGCGCCACCACGATGCCGGTGCGCCAGCCGAGCGCCAGGAAGCTCACGAACAGCACGATCGCCAGCGCTTCGATGAAGGAGTGCACGAACTCGTTGACCGCGTGATCGACCACCACCGGCTGATCGGCGATTTGTTCGAGGTCAAAACCTTGCGGCACCGCCGCCATGAATTCGGCAGTGGCGCTGGCGACGTCGGGGCCGAGCTCAAGAATGTTGGCGCCCTTGGCCATCACGATGCCGATGCCGATCGCCTGCTTGCCCTTTTGCCGGACCTGAAAGTCCGGCGGATCAGCGAAACCGTGCGACACGGTGGCGATATCGCCGACCCGGAAGACGCGGCCGTTGGCTTCAACCGGCGTCTCGGAAACCGCCTTTACGCCATCGAGCGCGCCGGTAACGCGCAGCGGCACGCGCTGCGCCGTGGTCTCGAGTACGCCGGCGGGCACGACGGCGTTCTGCCGCGCCAGCGACTGGAACAACTGCTCTGGCGTGATGCCGAGCGTAGCCAGTTTAGCGTGGGAGAATTCAACATAGATTTTCTCGTCTTGCGTACCGTAGAGATTGACCTTGGTGACATTTTTGACCTTGAGCATGCGCTGGCGGAACGCTTCGGCGACCTTCTTCATCTGCGCATAGTCGGCGCCGTCCGTGGTCAGCATGTAGAGGATGGAATCGACGTCGCCCCATTCGTCGTTCACCGAGGGCCCGATCAGGCCGGACGGCAGATCGTCCTTGATGTCGGCGAGTTTCTTGCGGAGCTGATAGAACAGTTGCGGCACGTCGCGGGCCGGTGTGTTGTCCTTGAACGCGACCTGCATCGCCGCAAAGCCCGACTTGCTGTAGGTCGTGACCTTGTCGATGAAGGGCAGCTCCTGCATCTTCTTTTCGATCGGATCGGCGACCTGGGTCTGCATCTCCGACGCGGTCGCGCCCGGCCAAATCGCAGTGACGACGACAAGCTTGATGGTGAAGGACGGATCTTCGCCGCGCCCCAGGCTGCGGTAAGAGAACAAACCCGCAGCGCCGAGCATCACGATCAGAAAAAGAATCAGCGCCGGATGCGCAACGGCCCAGGCCGAGAGATTGAAACGGCTGTTCATCGGGCTCTCCCGTTCTTCGGAACCTCTGGCACGGTGCGGTGGATCATTTTGCGAAATCCAATCGCGTCATTGCGAGGAGCGAAGCGACGAAGCAATCCAACTTTCCGCGCAAGGCCCTGGATTGCTTCGCTGCGCTCGCAATGACGAGGCGGCACCAGGTCTGGTCATGTCGCGCGACATCGGCGTGCTAAAACGACAACGACGAGACGACTTTGACCTTCTCGGCCGGATTAAGCTTCTGCACGCCGAGCGTGACCACCTTGGCGCCTTCGTCGACGCCGCTGCTGATCAGCACGTCGCTGCTCTCGTACGCTTTCACCCGCACCGGCTTGAGCGTGACCGCGCCAGTCGACGGATCGGCCACATACACCGCAGGGCCGCCGCCTTGATCGAACAACGACGACAACGGCAGGCGCGCGACGCGCTCGCTGGCCGGGTCGGAGAGGATCAGCATCGCCGTCATGCCGAGTTGCACCTCATCGCCGACGCCAGGTACGGAAAATTTCGCCAGATAGGTGCGGGTCGCCGGATCTGCCGACGGCGCCATTTCACGCAGCTTGGCGACATAGAGCTTGTCGGGCACCGACCAGATCGAAACCCGCGCCTCGCCCGACTTGGCGCGGGTGAGCAACGTCTCGGGGACCGCAACCACCACTTCTTTTTCGGCGAGCCGCGCGACCCGGATCGACGTCTGCCCGGCAGCGACCACCTGGCCGGGCTCGATCAACGTCGCGGTGACGACGCCGGCGGCATCGGCGAGAAGGGTCGCATAAGACAAACTGTTCTTGGTCAAGTCGACCTGGCGCTCGGCACGGTTCAGGCGCGCGCGCGCCTCATCGCCGGTCGCCTTGGCCTGCTCCAGCTGCGCGTCGGTGGACCAGCCCTTTTGCCGCAGCTCCTTGGCGCGGCCCTCGGCCGCGCTGGCGGACGCGAGCACACCGGTTGCCGCGCGCAACTCCGCCTCGGCCTGTTCGGCTTGCAGCTTGAGATCGATCGGGTCGAGAGTCGCTAGCGGGGTGCCGGGCTCCACCATCGCGCCAACCTCAACGAGGCGCTTGAGCACCTTGCCGCCGACACGGAAGCCGAGATCGCTTTCGATGCGCGGGCGGATGGTGCCGACGAATGAGCGGTCCCGCGCCTGCGCTTCGTAGTGAACCGTAGCGACCAGCACCGGCCGAACCGGCGCGGCACGCTGCGCAACGGTCTCGTTGCATCCGGCCAACGCCAGCCCGAGGACACCGAGAGTCGCAAGTTGACTTAATTTCCCGCTAGGGCTCGCGAAATTATGCTTCCACATCGCAAACACCTCACATCGCCATCAAACGTGTTGTGACGAGTGACGAATGTCAATATTCGTCATATGTCATAATTTAGGCATTTCCACCTGGACGGCGCGTAATCAAGTGGCCGCCGCAATCGGAAAGTTCCGCAGACTTATCTGGCGCTTAGCGAAAGGGCAGTGACAGGCTTGCTACGGCTGCACATTCTGCGATCAGCCATTTGGTCGCAGCGGGCCTGGGGGCGGCAAACAGCGCCCGGCCGAACGGCCACCACCTCGTCATTGCCGGGCTTAACCCGGCAATCCGTGCGGCCAAGCCGCGCACTCAAGCCGATGTTTTTGTTTGTTGCGAGTCAGCATGGACCACCGGGTCAAGCCCGGTGGTGACGGCGGAGAATTGCGAGACGCAGAAACAATTTTCGCGGCAGCGTTCGCCTCGCTCAATCCCCGCCGCGCTCGCGATCGGCGCGCAGCGCTTCCGGATGCGGCATGGCGATGACGTTGTAGCCCGAATCGACGAAATGAATTTCGCCGGTGACGCCGGCCGACAGGCTCGACAGCAGATAAAGCCCGGCGCCGCCGAGATCGTCGAGCGAGACGCCGCGATGCAGCGGCGAGTGCCGTTGCTGAAATGCGAACATCGAACGCGCGTCGCCGATGCCGGCGCCGGCGAGCGTGCGGATCGGTCCGGCCGAGATGGCGTTGACCCGGATCGCCTGGCCGCCGAAATCGACGGCGAGATAGCGCACCGACAATTCCAGCGCCGCCTTGGCGGGTCCCATGACGTTATAGTTCGGCATGGCGCGGTCGCCGCCATTGTAGGTCAGCGTCACCATCGCGCCGCCGTTCGGCATCAGCGCCGCCGCGCGCTTCGCCGCCTCAACGAACGCGAAGCACGAAATCAGCATGGTGTGCAGAAAGTTGTCGCGCGTGGTGTCGGCAAAGCGGCCGGTGAGCTGGTTCTTGTCGGAGAACGCAATGGCGTGAACCAGAAAATCCATCGTGCCCCAGGTGCGCGCGATCTCGGCGAACACCGCATCGACCGAAGCGATGTCTTCCACATCGCACGGCATCACCAGATCGGCATTCACCGAGGCGGCGAGCGGCTTGACGCGTTTGCCGAGCGATTCGCCCTGGTGCGTGAAGGCAAGCTTGGCGCCGTGCGCCGCCAAGGTGCGCGCGATGCCCCAGGCGATCGAGTGATCGTTGGCGACCCCCATGATGAGGCCGCGCTTGCCGTGCATCAAATCCTGCATGGATCTTTATTCTCCCCGTACTGCCGGCTTACGCCCGGCACCCCTTCCGACCGTCAGGATTTCGCCAGTCCCCCAAGGCGAATGCCCAACCCGCTCTTCAACAAAGGCGATCGCCAGGAACGACGATCCGCCAACAGTCTGCCCCCAGCAATTTGCCTGCGTCCAAGACGCAGACGGCCGGGACGAGGCCCGGCCATGACGCTCGCGGCGCACCGCGATCGTTAGGCATCCACGTGCTTGAACACGAGAGATGCGTTGGTGCCGCCGAAGCCGAACGAGTTCGACAAGACGCAGCCGAGCGTCACGTTGTCACGACGCTTGCGCAAGATCGGCATGTCGGCAAAAGCCGGATCGATGGTTTCGATATTGGCGCTTTCGCAGATGAAGCCGTTGTTCATCATCAGCAGCGAGTAGATCGCTTCGTGCACGCCGGTCGCGCCCTGCGAATGTCCGGCCAGCGATTTGGTGGCCGAAATCGGCGGGCACTTGTCGCCCGAGCCGAACACATCGCGGATCGCTTCGATCTCCTTGAGATCGCCGATCGGCGTCGAAGTGGCATGTGGATTGATGTAATTGACCGGCGGCTTCACGTCTTTCAGCGCCAGCCGCATGCACCGCGCGGCGCCTTCGCCTGACGGCGCCACCATGTCGACGCCGTCGGAGGTCGCGCCGTAACCCGCGACTTCGCCATAGATGCGCGCACCGCGCGCCTTGGCGTGCTCGAGTTCTTCCAGCACCAGCACACCAGCGCCGGCGCTGATCACAAAGCCATCGCGATCGGCGTCGTAGGCGCGCGAGGCCTTGTGCGGCGTATCGTTATATTTCGACGACAGCGCGCCCATGGCATCGAACAGAACCGTGAGCGTCCAATCGAGCTCTTCGCAACCGCCGGCAAACATCATGTCCTGCTTGCCGTATTGGATCAGCTCGTAGGCATTGCCGATGCAATGGTTCGAGGTCGCGCAAGCCGACGAGATCGAATAGCTCAAGCCGCGAATCTTGAACCAGGTCGCGAGCGTCGCCGACGCAGTCGACGACATCGACTTCGGCACCGCGAACGGTCCGACGCGCTTCGGTCCTTTTGTGCGTGCGATGTCGGCCGATTCGACGATGGTGCGCGTCGAAGGTCCGCCCGAGCCCATCACCATGCCGGTGCGCTCGTTGGAGATTTCGGATTCTTCCAAGCCGGCGTCACGGATCGCCTGTTCCATGGCGACATGATTCCAGGCGGCGCCGCCGCCGAGAAACCGCATGGCGCGGCGATCCACCGCTTCGCTGGCATCGAGCGTCGGCGCGCCGTGAACATGACAGCGAAAGCCGAGTTCGGCGTACTTGTCGGCACGCACCACGCCGGATTTCGCCTCGTGCAGCGACGCCAACACCTCTTGCGTGTTATTGCCGATGGACGAGACGATGCCCATTCCGGTGACGACCACCCGTCTCATCTTGCGCCTCGTCCCTGTCGTAACGTCTGCAATTGCGCGGCTTGGATTTAGGCTTCGCTGGCCTGCGGCGGCGGATCGACAAAGAGCCCGACCTTCAGGTCGAGCGCCTTATAGATCACCGAACCGTCGGCGGACAGCCAGCCGTCGGCGACGCCAAGCACCAGCTTTGAACGCATCACCCGCTTGATATCGATGCCGTAGACGACATTCTTCATCGTCGGCAGCACCTGCCCGGAGAACTTGAGCTCGCCCATGCCGAGC
This sequence comes from uncultured Alphaproteobacteria bacterium, assembly GCA_963737755.1. Classification (GTDB taxonomy): domain Bacteria; phylum Pseudomonadota; class Alphaproteobacteria; order Rhizobiales; family Xanthobacteraceae; genus BOG-931. The sequence continues at coordinate 132,155 of CAVTTZ010000006.1, forward strand.
GCGCGGCCTTTGCCGGGAGCACCCAACCAGCCGAGGAAGAAGCCGAGCATCTGCCAAAGCGCATCGAGGCCGAGGCATCCCGGCATCACCGGATCGCCTTTGAAGTGGCAGGGGAAGAACCAGAGGTCGGGCTTGAGTTCGAGCACGGCGCGGACAAGCCCCTTGCCGTATTCGCCGCCAACCTCGGCAATATCCGAAATCCGGTCGAACATCAGCATGGGCGGCAGCGGCAGCTGCGGGCCTTTGTCAAAGAGTTCACCGCGCCCGCAGGCGAGCAGATCCTCATAGTCGAAATTTGAACGCCGTTCCTGCATGCTCCGCCACTCCGCCCCGCCTGATCACCCAGTTCCCAGCGATCGTCAATCCGCAGCAGCACCCTACTTCGGACAAACCAAGGGGCACCCGCACGCTTAAAAGGCCGGCATTCCGCTCTGATTCGATCTTCCTCAACGCAGCCGGGAGAGGCGCGGGAACTTCAAATCAGCGGCACCGGCATCGTTCCCTAACACATGGGGTTATAAGGGCAAAGCGGCACCCTCCTGGTCTCCCACGATTGCTGCGGCGGCAAGAATCTGGCGCGTACCCGCCGAAGGTCAGCAACGTCGGGATTACAACCTGGTAACCTTGGGTGTTGCAGGCAGGGGGCTGAGCATCATATAATGATTTCAGTTGCAACGATCTTGTTGCGGCTTGGACGTAAGTTCGTCATTTGCAAGGCCATTTAGCAAGGTTCATATGCTAAATGCTGACAGCGAAAGACCAACGCGTAGACCGTCAGGTGTAGGACTATGAACCAGTCGCGATTTCCCGGGCGCCCTCTCATTCCCGCCGCCGGCATGATGCCAACGCCGCCGGTGATGCACCCGCGTTTGCCGGCTGGCGCCGACGACATGACCGGCTGCCCCTGGCACGACGTGAAGGCGAAGCTGCGCGAAGTCGGCCTGCGCCCCACCCGCCAGCGCATGGCGCTCGGCTGGATCCTGTTCGCCAAAGGTGACCGCCACATCACGGCGGAAATGCTTTACGAGGAAGCCAACCGCGCCAAAGTGCCGGTGTCGTTGGCCACGGTTTACAACACGCTGCACCAGTTCACCGAAGTCGGCCTGCTCCGCCAGGTCGCGGTGGACGGCTCGAAGGCCTATTTCGACACCAACAATACCGAGCACCATCACTTCTTCGTCGAGGAGAAGAACGACCTGCTCGATATTCCGTCGTCCGACGTCGTCGTCGGCAAGGCGCCGGTGCCGCCGGAAGGCTATGAGATCGCCCGCATCGACGTGGTGGTCCGTCTGCGCCGCAAGCGCTGAGAGCCGCTACAACGCGTCAGTTTTCGCCGGCTGCAATCGCGTCGGCGTTTTCCATCGCCCTGATTCTATCGCGCGCCATCGCCATGGCGGCTTCGAGCTTGGCCGCGAAATGCACGTGTGGTGGGCGGATGCCATGCGTGAGCAACACGCGGCGCGTTCCGGTTTCCGCGCCCGAGATATAGACCAGCGCCCCGTTGCGCCGCGCTTTGCGCACAAAGCCTTCGATGGTCGAAGCCGCGGTCGAATCGATCACCGAAACGGCGGAAAAATCGATCACGAACGCGCGCGGATGCTCGCCGATGCCATCGAGCGCGGCGGCCACGGCCGCAGCAGCGCCGAAAAAGAATGCTCCGGAAATGCGGTACACGACGACATCGCGATCGGTCGCAATGGCGGCGTCGTAGGGCCGCCGCGCCGTATCGCCTCGGATCGTCGGGCACGTCGACGGATGCGACCGGTTTACCGGTGCGAACCTCGACCGCCTGCGCCATGCGGTGAAGAAAGAGCAGCGTCCCCAAACAGAAGCCGACGACGATTCCCTCGGTCAGATCGCGGAACACGACCAGGAGGAATGTCGCCAACAAGATAACGGCGTCGCCGCGCGAACTGCGCAACAGCGTCGCGAACTGATGACGCTCCGCCATATTCCACGCCACCACGCAGAGCACCGCGGCCAGCGCGGCCAGCGGGATATAACTTGCCAGCGGCGCGGCGATGACCACGAACAGCAGCAGGAACAGCGCGTGCATCATGCCGGCGAGCGGACCGCGCGCCCCGGCGCGCACATTGGTCGCCGTCCGCGCAATGGTGCCGGTGACGCAAATGCCGCCGAACAAAGCCGAGCCGATATTGGCGATGCCTTGGGCAACCAACTCCGCGTTGGAGCGGTGGCGGCGGCCGGTCATGCTGTCGGCGACCACTGCCGACAACAGGCTTTCGATACTGCCGAGAAGAGCGAACGACAGGGCCGCCGGCAGCATCTCCACGACCTTGTCGGGCGACAGATCCGGCCAATGCGGCAACGGCAACGTGTTGGGAATGCCACCGAACCGGCTGGCGATGGTTTCGACATGAAGCCCGAACGCCCATACGGCGACACCGGCGATGACGACACCGGCCAGATAAGCCGGCCACTGCGGCCGCCATCGCCGCACCGCGAGGATGGCGCCGATCGATAACGCGGCAACCGCCACGGCCTGCCCGTTGACGGTCGGAGCCGCGTCGAACAAGGCCATCAGTTTTGGCACGAACGGCCCCGGCACCTTGCCGTGCGGCGTCAGTCCGAACAGGTCGGCAAGCTCGCCGGAGAAAATGATCACCGCGATCCCGGCGGTAAACCCGACCGTGACCGGATACGGGATGTATTTGACGAAGGTGCCGAGCCGCAGCAGGCCGACCGCGAGCATGATCAGGCCGGACATCAGCGTCGCCAGCACGAGCCCGTCGAAGCCATGCTGATTCACGGTCGCGGCGACCAGCACGATGAAGGCGCCGGCCGGGCCGCCGATCTGAAAGCGGCTGCCGCCGAATGCCGACACCAGAAATCCGCCGACGATGGAGGTGTAGAGGCCGCGCTCCGGCGAGACCCCCGAGGCGATCGCAATCGCCATCGAGAGCGGCAACGCCACGATCGCAACCGTCAACCCCGCGACGATATCGGCGCGGAAATCGTCGAGCCGATAGCGCTCGCTCAGGACGGTGAAGATCTTGGGGGTATAGAGCTCGACGAAGGTCGGCTGCCGGGCCGCAACTAACATTCCGGACGCCCCTCCTCGCGACGCGCTGGGTGTGCCTACAATCTAGCGCGTCGTTCGGCTTTGATATTGCGCAAATTTGCGCCAGGGCGTGACGGCGAGTGTGAGCCTACTCGACCTTCTCGTCCGGATAGACGCCCCACAGCCGGTTTTGCTCGATCCAGCCGTCATAACCCTCGCCGACGATCCGGCACCACGCCCCGTTGCAGCTTTTGACCGAGCCGAGCACGCCCGATTGCAGTTGCGCGGTCACCGTTGAGCCGCCGTCCGCCTTGGCATGCAGCGGCACCAGATCGGTCTTGGTCTTGAGCTGCACCACCGCGGTACGCTTACCGGACAGGAGCGAATGATAAACCCAGCCCTCGGTGCCGTCGGAATCACGGATGCGCCGCCAATTCTCGAATTCGGCGGTGATCTCGACCGGCCAGCCGACGCGGGTATAGATCCACGTCACGTCGTGGTCCTTGTCGGGGCCGCCACGCGCATTGACCCGATCGGTCTTGATGCTGACAAACCGCGGGATCGGCAGCCCGCTGGTGACATCACCGCCCGGCGCGCGCCGCGGACCGCGCCAAGACCGCAAACGTGAATACTGTCAGCGCGAGAATAGCCGCGGGCCCGGCGCGGTGAGCCGCAATCCCGGTTCGAACATTCACGCCACTGCCACGCCGAGACGCCGCCACCGTCACCCGCCCGGATTTCTACAGCAAAACAAGATGCTGGCCGGTCCCCCCGGCATGCTTTGTGGGAACGGAAACCATCTGCTAGAGATTTGCCCGAACCGCCCCCGGCCCACTGTCGGCCAGAGGGGTTAACGTGGCTTGAACGGGCGGAAGCGCATAAGGCCGGGATCAATTCGACCGGTCGGGCATGGTCGGGAATCTGCGCGCGGACACTGTCCGCGCCGCCATAGTTTCCGCGCAAGCGTGCTTCGCCAAGTAGCGCAGTGAGTGGGGCAGCGAATGGCATCAACGAAAAAGCCGCTGGTCGTGGTGACCCGCAAGCTGCCGGACAGCATCGAGACCCGCATGTGCGAGTTATTCGACACGCGGCTCAATCTCGACGACAAGCCGATGACCCAGGCCGAGCTCGCCGAGGCGATGAAGATCGCCGACGTCATCGTGCCGACGGTGACCGATCAGATCGACCGCTCGGTGCTCAGCCAATCCGGCGACAAGCTCAAGCTCATCGCCAATTTCGGCAACGGCGTCGATCACATCGACGTGGCGACGGCGCTTCAGCGCGGCATCACCGTCACCAACACGCCGGGCGTGCTCACCGAAGACACTGCCGACATGACGATGGCGCTCATCCTGGCGGTGCCGCGCCGCCTCGCCGAAGGCGCTCAGGTGCTTGACCGGCGATCGCGAGTGGACCGGCTGGAGCCCGACCTGGATGCTCGGCCATCGCATCTGGGGCAAGCGGCTCGGCATCGTCGGCATGGGCCGCATCGGCCAGGCCGTGGCGCGGCGCGCCAAGGCATTCGGTCTGCAAATTCACTATCACAACCGCCGCCGCGTCGCGCCGCGCATCGAGGAAGAGCTCAACGCCACCTACTGGGAGAGCCTCGACCAGATGCTGGTGCGCATGGACATCATCTCGATCAATTGTCCGCACACGCCGGCGACCTATCATCTGCTGTCGGCGCGGCGGCTCAAGCTGGTGCGGCCCGAGGCCTATATCGTCAACACCGCGCGCGGCGAGGTGATCGACGAGAACGCGCTGGCGCGACTGATCGAAGCCGACGACATCGCCGGCGCCGGCCTCGACGTTTTCGAGCACGAGCCCGCGGTGTCGCCGAAGCTGGTCAAGCTCGCCAAGGCCGGCAAGGTGGTGCTGCTGCCGCATCTCGGCTCGGCAACCCTCGAAGGTCGCCATCGACATGGGCGAGAAGGTCATCGTCAACATCAAGGTCTTCATGGATGGCCACCGGCCGCCGGACCGCGTGCTGCCGTCGATGTTATAGGCGCTGTGCGTTCCCAAACTCGAAATCGTAGGGTGGGCTAAGGCGCACAAGCGCCGTGCCCACGCGGTTTTACATTGCAATTGCATGCACAGGCGCGGCGTGGGCTAAGACGCGCAAGCGGTGTGCCCACGCATGTCTTCAGAATGACCGCGTGGGCTTCGCTGGCGCTCCGCCCACCCTACGGCGCATACGCAAGCCCGTAAAAACGAAATGGCCGGGACGAAGCCCGGCCATCGCGTCGAGAGATTCGTGGGCGCGAAACGTTACGCCCCGGTGCCGACCACTTGGCCGCGCGGGATCGGGCTCAGCCAACGGTAAAGCAAACCGCCGAGGATGCCGCCGACCAGCGGCGCCAGCCAGAACAGCCAAAGCTGCGTGAGTGCCGCGCCTTGCTCAATCAGCGCCGGACCGGTTGAGCGCGCCGGATTCACCGAGGTATTTGTGACCGGAATGCTCACGAGGTGAATGAGCGTCAGACAAAGACCGATCGCCAGCGGCGCGAAGCCGACCGGCGCACTGCCGTGCGTGGCGCCCATGATGACGAACAGAAACAGCATGGTCATCACGACTTCGATCAGCGCCGCCGACAACAGATCGTAGTGGCCCGGCGAATGCTCGGCGTAGCCGTTGGTGGCAAAACCCTTGGCGAGATCGAAACCCGGCGCGCCCTTGGCGATGGCATAGAGCAGCAGCGCCGCCACGATGGCGCCGATCACCTGGGCGATGATGTAGGGAATGATCTGCCCGACCGGAAAGCGGCCGCCCGCGGCCAAGCCCACAGTCACCGCCGGATTGAGGTGGCATCCCGACACGTGACCGATCGCATACGCCATCGTCACAACGGTGAGGCCGAACGCCAGCGAAACGCCGACCAGGCCGATGCCGACTTGCGGAAAACCGGCGGCAATGACCGCGCTTCCGCATCCTCCGAACGTCAACCAAAAGGTGCCGATCGCTTCGGCCACATAGGCTTTGTGATTCATGGCGGCGTTTCCCTTTCCAGCGCAAATCGGTCCGAATCGCGGGCCGAACCAGCGTGAAAAGACTAGACGCTGCTCGAACCTTTCCGAACCGGCGCCGGTAGAATGGCCGGCGTTATCAACAGCGGATAACCGTGCGATCGACGTTAATAGCAACCAAAACGCGTGAAATGGTAGTCGGCAGATTAAAGGTCGCGTCGCAGCATGGGTCGAGCGCAGCGAAACTCATCCTACCAACATCTCCGCCATGACCGGATACGAACAATGACACCAAAAACCTATCACCTGATCGGCGCCGACGGTCGCGCTTACGACAGCGAAACAAAGGGCACGCTCGGCGGTAATCGCCGGCTGAAAATCTATGGCCGGCTTGATTGTCCCTCGGCGCTTCGCGCCATCAAGGGCGGCGGCCCCTATCCACGCTATCGGGTCTTCTTCGCCGACGAGGCGACCGCGATCGCCGCCGGCTATCGTCCTTGCGGCAATTGCATGCGCGAGGCTTATCGCCAATGGCGCGCGGCCGAACAGAAGAACCATCTGCCCGACCAACCAAACAGCAAACAAACTGACTACGAACCGAACAAAAAAAACTGAAGAGATTTTCGAGCAAAAACCCTAGTCTCAAATCTTGCGAGAAGGCCTCGCCGCTGATCTTGCGGAGCTCAAAGAGGTGGTCGACGCTCACCGCCCGGTGCTCGATATTTTACACGCACCGGTGCCGGTCGATCTGAAACCGCAAACCGAGCACGCGGCTCGCGCCGCTTGGCAACGTCGCGCGGATGCGTGAGAAGACATCCGGGACTGACCGTGTCTCTGCCCCCGGATACCGCCAGCACTCGTCCGGCTACACGGCTTATCAAACAGCGCACGCGTGCGGATGGGGTCGGATGGCACAACAAATACGTACTACTAAAAGAAGTTCTCTCCCGTCGGGAGCACAGCCAGCGGGTGAGTTCGGGCCGGTCAGGAGCAATCCAGGCCGGCCCTATTTTTGCGCGATGCGGCGCGGTCTACCCCCTCATCGTCATTGCGAGCGCAGCGAAGCAATCCAGAAGCTTACGCGGGAAGCTGGATTGCTTCGTCGCCGCGCTCCTCGCAATGACGAAGCCATGGCGCGTAAAACATCCGCGTGGTTATTGTCGCGGTTGACCGTGCGAAAAACGCACGACGCTGTACAAGTTCATTCGGGCATCCCACCGCTTTCCAGGCGGGTCTCACCGCCTTAAGTGGTAAGATTGTTTCTGAGATGAGATGGCATTTTGCCAACTACAAATCTTCGTTTATGATTGTCCCAGAAATAATATATTCGAATTTGATTTCCGTTGTCGTACCCATTCCCATATTTGATGTGATCATAGAGGATGCATGTCTGGCCTTCGTATTGAACGGAATATCCGGTCGTCCTCCTAGCTTCGTCCCGATCAGCGAAACATGGCGTATCTTCCATGCCAAGCTCCCCCAATTTCTCGCGCGCGAGGATCCGTCGTTCAAGGCCGCCGTGGATCTTAAAAGGCACCACATAGTCTCGAATGGCCACTAGCGCCGCACCTATTCGTTCTAGCATGTTATCATGCCCATTCTTTTTGCAGTCTTTTAGAGCAGCTTGATGGATATAGACGTGCTCACCGAGGACGTCCTCTGCCCAATCTTCCAACTCACCGTATGATGATAGTTGCCGGTCTGCTCCTTTTTCCTCAATACTATTATCTAAACGTATTTCCAGTCGATGCTGTAAGACTTCCGCTTTGGCGCTAAGCCTTTCGTTTTCAGTCTTCAGTCGCTCAATTTCGGCTTCTCCTAAAAGTCGCTTAGCTTGCTCTTCGTGCGCCAAACTTTGCCAGGAGTCCCGCTCTTCTGACGCCTCATCGAATTCGACCTTGACGACTTCGAGTTCGCCGCGAATTCGGTCGATCTCCGTGCTAGAGGGGCGCTGGGCGAGCGCCTGTCGAGCCGCAAAATCACGCAGAAACGCAAATCGAGGGAAATCGTCGGGTCCACTATTTAAGAAGGCTAGCGGCAGCACTCGCGCAGCTATCGACTGAATGAAGCGATCTTCATCTCCGTCCTTCAACAGCCACAACGGGTGTTGATGTGGATCTTCCGTGTCCTCCGAGAGGCCAGGCAAATAAAGCCGTACAGCCCCATTGAATACGGACATGCGCTTTCCAAGAGCGTGTGTCAGCTCCCAAGACGCGTCGGAGGTCAAGTGGACGATGTGAGCGGCGCCTGCGACTCTGCGCGCGAGCGCGTTAGGGTCGATACGGTAAGTGCCTGCTTCAGTCTCAGAGATTGCGATAACAGGCAATCGCCTACCCTGGCGGTACAGTAGTTCCTCCAAAAAAATAGGCATCTGATGCCTCCACGACCGTCGCCGTGTCAGCTAGAGACCAGTTGTCAGCTTCAGCTGAGAGCAGTGCAAGAACATGATGAACTACGCTAGGTCGGGTAATGTCGTACGGAAGGAAGATTCTCCACGTAGTACGCAGGTGAGCTGCGCACCAAAACGCGACAGCCGACCTTTCCGACGTTCCGCGAAGAACTCGGTAACCCAGGTTCGGGTTTCATTTGGATCAGGCCAGTCTAATCGAGCAGCCCAAATTGCACCGTCAGAACCCTTAACCTGGGTGGCCTTCGCGGGGTTGGCACCAAGAACGTCAGTTATGTCGAAGCTCTCTCCTTCCCAGGCCTGTTGTGGAAGACGAACTCCGGAGCGGGCCTCCATCCATTTTAGCGAGAGATCAATGCACTGTTCGAACGCAGCTTATCAGTTAATTCAAACCAGAGTTGTGAACGGGGCGGACCGCCCCGCGGGCCCCATCCATGCGAGCGCGCAGCGGCGCGAGGCGCTCACCCAGTAGCGTGCTCATCGGTTGCTCGGCGAGTCGGTTCCATCTTGAAAAAGGCTAGCTCAATCCGCAGATATTTCAACCAATAGGTGCTTCACCCGCTGCGGTAAACATCTGCGTTTACGGAGAAAATCATGTTGCCAGCATCCAAATTGTGTCTCTGATAAGAGGACAGTTTCCTCGCACGCGGTGAGCATGCCTTGCCTAACTCGCTCCTCGCGCGCGGAGACTTCGAAGCTGGAAAGCGGAAACGCGGCCCGATGGATTGGAGGCCCCCATGCAAAGCGCGCGGAGATGGCTTATGTGTACGCCTTCGGATCGCCTGCGTGCCGGTGCGTTGGCGGAGACTGTCCAAAGAGTCTCAAGACAACATAGAACAATTGGAGGACCGCATGGCCCCTGCCCCGATTTCCCTGGTCGACCGCGCGGGTCTCGACCGTCCGAAACTCTCCAAAATCATTTCACGCGGGCTCGAGGGCGCCGACGATGGCGAACTGTTCCTCGAATACCGGCAAGCCGAAATGCTGGTGTTCGACAACGGCCGGCTGAAGCAGGCGACCTACGACACCTCCCAGGGATTTGGCCTGCGCGCCGTCAAGGACGAGGCGGTGGGCTATGCGCATGCCTCAGACGTCTCCGAAGCGGCAATCGCCCGGGCGGCCGACGCCGTGCGCGCCGTCAAGGGCGGCTATTCGGGCCACTATGCGGAGCCGCCGCCGCGCAGCAATGTGCGGCTTTATGGCGAAGACAGCCCGCTGGCGTCGCCGGCCTTCGACGCCAAGGCGCGGCTTCTTGAGAAAATCGACGCCTATGCGCGCGCCAAGGATCCGCGCGTTCGCCAAGTGACGGCGAGCGTGGGCGCGACCTGGCAGGCCATGGAAGTGGTGCGCGGCGACGGCGAGACCTATCGCGACGTGCGTCCGCTGGTCCGCGTCAGCATCTCGGTCGTGGTCGGCGATGGCGACCGTCAGGAAACCGGCGGCGCCGGCTATGGCGGCCGCGAGGGCTATGAGGGTTTCATCGTCACCGACCGCTGGCAGCACGCCGTCGACGAGGCGGTGCGCCAGGCGCTGGTCAATCTCGACGCGGTGCCGGCGCCGGCCGGCGAGATGGATGTGGTGCTCGGACCCGGCTGGCCCGGCGTGATGTTGCACGAGGCCGTGGGTCACGGCCTCGAAGGCGACTTCAACCGCAAGAAGACTTCGGCCTTCGCCGGCCTGATGGGCCAGCGCGTCGCCGCCGAGGGCGTCACCGTGGTCGATGACGGCACCATCGGGCTGCGCCGCGGCTCGCTGTCGATCGACGATGAAGGCACGCCGACCAATCGCACCGTGCTGATCGAGGACGGCATCTTGGTCGGCTACATGCAGGATCGGCAGAACGCCCGCCTGATGGGCATGAAGCCGACCGGCAACGGCCGCCGCGAGAGCTTTCGCGCACGTGCCGATGCCGCGCATGACCAACACCTACATGCTCGCCGGCAAGCGCGATCCGCAGGAAATCATCGCCTCGGTGAAGAACGGCATCTACGCCGTGCATTTCGGCGGCGGCCAGGTCGACATCACCTCGGGCAAGTATGTGTTCGAGTGCAACGAGGCCTATCGCATCGACAACGGCAAGGTCGGCGCGCCGATCCGCGGCGCCATGCTGATCGGCAACGGTCCGACCGACCTGCACCGCATCTCGATGATCGGCAACGATCTGGCGCTCGACGACGGCATCGGCACCTGCGGCAAGAACGGCCAGGGCGTGCCGGTCGGCGTCGGACAGCCGACCTTGCGGATGGATCGCATCACCGTCGGGGGCACCGGCGGGTAACGCCGGCAGCGGGGACGGCCGACCTATATCTTTGGTAACTTGTGTCCTGCCAATCTTCGTCGATCATGCGAAGTCGGCAACGGCTGGAGGTGTGGGCAATGCGTGGCTGGGCGAAACCGCTGTTCGATGCGGCTGTGATCGTGGTGATCGTCGTCGCGGCAAAGACCGCGATCGCGGAGCCGTATTACGTTCCGTCCGGCTCGATGGAGCCGACGCTGCAGATCGGCGACGAGCTTGTTGGCCACCAAATATCCGTACGGCTATAGCGCTGCGTCGCTGCCGCCTTTCATCAACCTGCCCGACACGCAACGCATCCTCTCGGCGCTGCCGGCGCGCGGCGATGTCGTCGTGTTTCGCTGGCCGGGCGATCGTTCGCAGATTTGGGTGAAGCGCGTTGTCGGCCTGCCGGGCGATCGCATCGCCATGCGGAGCGGCCATTTGTGGATCAACGGCAGACCGGTCGACATCAGAGCCGGACGGCAGCGGCGAGGTCGAAGCCGAAGATGGCGCGCTGCATGCCGCGCCGCGCTACATCGAGACCCTGCCGGGCAATCGCAGCCATACGATTTTCAAGCATGCCGGCATCGGCGCGTTCGACGACATGACCGAAATCACCGTGCCGGCGGACCATTTGTTCGTGATGGGCGACAACCGCGACAATTCCGCCGACAGCCGGGTCGCACTCGAAGCCGGCGGCGTTGGGCTTTTGCCGATAAACGATCTGGTCGGCCGGGTCGAGGCGTTGGTCGGATCCTGGGATCTCGGCGACGCGGCGGCGGCCGATCTGGACCTGGGCTTCCGGCTTGCGGCTGTCGCGTTTCTTCACTGCGGTGCAGTGAAATCGCGCGGATGTAAATGTAGCCCGCATGAGCGGAGCAACATGCGGGACGTGCCTCAAGGTTGTCCCCGGATATCGCTTCGCTCATCCGGGCTATGCGCTTCACCTTCGGTTTTCCCCGCTCGTCCCCGCGAAGGCGGGGACCCAGTGGATTCCCGCCTTCGCGGGAATGAGCGGAAATTCTAAACCTCCTGCGTTTCAGCGCACGACGCCGGAGACGCAACAGGGGCTGCGGCGCGGCGGCTTGAGCTTGTCCTTCAGAAAACACTGCGCGCTCGGGGTGCCGTAGCCGGGCCGCAAATAGGTCCAGGCGCGGCAGTGACTGTCGGCTTTGCAGGCGGCCGCGCACGCCTTGCCGCGCGGATCGGCCGGTGTCTCGAAAGACCGATAGTCGCCGCCGATGCGGTCGATCGAATATTCGACGTCACCCAACGCCGGTTCGACGACGCCCGCGCCGCGCACGCCGGAGACACAGCAACTGGCCTTGGCGGGCGGCACCACCTGGCGTTTGAGCCAGCACATCGCCTGCTCGCCCGAGGCGGGATACGAAAAACTCCACGATCGGCAGGCGCGGTCGCGCTCGCAGCGGGACGCACAATCGGCCGGATCGCCGCTGGCAACAGGAGCGCTGGCGTAATCACCGCCGGGGCGGTCAAAGCCCAATTGCGCGCGCGCGGGCTTCACACCAGCCAAAGCAGCCAGGACGGACAAGAAAGCCACGAAACCAAAGAGAAGTGTAAAGGCCCGTACCTGGGTACGTACGCGCATGCGCCGCTCTGCATTGCCTTGCCGCGTGCCCCCGCCACAGCAAAACGTCGTTCTCAGGGAAATGCCACAAGTATTTTGGTGTTACGCCCGTATTCTTTTTGCATGGCGGCAAATTGGCTCACCGCGTCGTGTGCTTTGACACAATGCGCTTGCTCAGCGGCGCGCAGGATATGACCCAGTGTTCAGACGCGGAAATGTTTGGAGAGCTTCAAGCCCTGCGCCTGATAGTTCGAACCGATGCCGCGTGCCATAAAGCTGGTCCGGTATGGCCAGCATCTTTTCGTACACCAGACGGCCGACGATCTGGCCGTGCTCGAGGATGAACGGCACTTCGCGCGAGCGCACTTCCAGCACCGCGCGCGAGCCCATGCCACCGGCGCCCTCATAGCCGAAACCCGGATCGAAGAAGCCCGCATAGTGCACGCGAAACTCGCCGACCAGCGGATCGAACGGCACCATCTCGGCGGCGTAGCCGGGCGGCACCTGCACGGCTTCGGTCGAGGCCAGAATATAGAATTCGTCGGGATCGAGAATAAGGCTGCGGTCGGCGCGCGCCGGTATCGGCTCCCAGAAATCGGCAACGTCATAGGCCGCGCGCCGCTCGACTTCGATCACCGCGGTGTGGCGCTTGGCGCGATAGCCGACGATCGCGGCACCGCCTGCGGTGATGCTCCCCGACAGATCGACGCTGACGGCGACGCCTTCACCCATCACGGCTTCGGTACGATCCACCAATCGCTCATGGGCATGCAGCGCCCGCAGCGCATCGCCGTCGAGCACCGCCTCGCCGTAACGAAAGCGGATCTGCGACAGCCGCGATCCCTCGCGCACCAGCACCGGGAACGTCTTCGGACTGATCTCGGCATAAAGCGGACCACGATAGCCGCCTTCGATGCGATCGAAGCCGCGCGTCTCGTCGGCGATGACGCGCGTAAAAACATCGAGCCGTCCGGTCGAACTTTTAGGATTGGTGAACGCGGCGATGTCGGGCGGCAGGTTGAGTGACTCAATCAGCGGCACGATATAGACGCAGCCGGTTTCGAGAACGGCGCCATCGGTCAGCGCGAATTCGTGCAGCTTCAATTCGCTGATGCGGCGCGCAACGGTGGCGCCCGGTCCGGGCAAGAAGCTGGCACGGACCCGATAGGCGACACTGCCAAGACGCAGGTCGAGGCTTGCCGGCTGTATTTGGTCGGAGGCAAAGGGCCGCGTGCTAGAAATCGCGCCCGCATCCGCCAGTGCCGCAATCAAGCGGTCGGGGAGAATGCCCTTGTCGGACGGCGCGAACGAAAGCGGCATGCGAACATCCATCGTCTCAGCGCACGCCGCCGGCACCAAAGTGTGATCCGAAAAAGCCTGCCCGGGCTGATCCGGGTGGCGCGCGATTTTCGGACCAAATCATGCTCGGAAAAAACAATCCAGAGACGGCGGCCGGATTCAATTTGCCGTCCGCAACCTGCCGGTTCCGATCTAAGCCGATGGCCGGCTTGACGGAAAGAGACTGGCGGCGTATGAGGCACGTTATCCCGTGGTCATTTGAGCCGGCCGGCTTGCAGCCACGTAAAACAAATTGCTAAAAGGCCGGGGACGCTTGAGCCCGGCCTGAGGATGTTTCCTCCCGGCCGGGTTTTGTTTTGGCCGAGGAGGGCCAGGATGTCAGCGTCGCAGCACAGATCGTTACCGTCCCGAAACACGTTTGGTCCATGCCGGCACGCTGCGTTCGCAGTTCGGCGAAACGTCAGAAGCGTTGTTTCTGACGCAAGGCTACGTTTACGAAAATTCCGCGCAGGCCGAACGGCGCTTCAAGAACGAAGAGCCCGGCTTTCAGTATTCGCGCTTCGCCAATCCGACGATCGCGATGTTCGAGGAGCGCATGGCGGCGTTCGAGGGCGCCGAAGCCGCGCGCGCGACCGCGACCGGCATGGCGGCGGTGACGCTGGCGCTGGCCGGTCAGCTCAAGAGCGGCGATCACGTCGTCGGCGCGAAGGCGCTGTTCGGCTCCTGCCGCTACATCGTCGAAGATTATCTGCCGCGCTTCGGCATTTCCTCGACGCTGGTGGACGGCACCGACCTCGACCAGTGGCGCGATGCGCTGCGGCCGAATACCAAAACGTTCTTCATCGAGACGCCGACCAATCCGACGCTCGAGATTATCGACATTGCGGCAGTGGCCGACATCGCGCACGAAGCCGGCGCCACGCTGGTGGTCGACAATGTGTTCGCGACGCCGATCTTTCAGTCACCGCTCGCGCTCGGCGCCGACTGCGTGGTCTATTCGGCGACCAAACATATCGACGGCCAGGGCCGCTGCCTCGGCGGCATCATCCTGGCGTCCGAGGAATTCATCGCCAAGAATGTCCATGTTCTGCTGCGGCAGACCGGACCGTCGCTGTCGCCGTTCAATGCCTGGGTGTTGCTCAAGGGTTTGGAGACGCTGGCGGTGCGCGTGCGCCGGCAGACCGACAGCGCCGGGGCCCTCGCAACCGCGCTCGCGTCGCACCGCAAGATCACGCGCCTGATCTATCCGGGCCGTTCGGATCATCCGCAGGCCAAGGTGGCGCAGAAGCAGATGCGCGGCGGCTCGACCTTGGTGGCCTTCGAAATCGAGGGCGGCAAGACCGGCGCATTCCGCTTTCAGGACGCGCTGCGGCTGGTGCGCATCAGCAACAATCTGGGCGACGCCAAGAGCCTCATTACCCACCCGGCGACGACGACTCATCAGCGTCTTGCGCCCGCACAGCGCGCCGAGCTCGGCATCAGCGATGGATTGGTGCGCTTGTCGGTCGGGCTCGAACATCCCGACGATGTCATCGAGGACGTGCTGACGGCGCTGGAAGCTGTGTGAACGGTTTAGCTAAGAGCGCATCTTGCAGCGCCTTAATATCTTGAGAGCGTGTCCTCTCTCACGCGTCCTGCGCGGGCTTGACCCGCGCATCCCGATCGTCAGAGCGCACGTGACCCCTGAAGCGGGATGGGCGGGGCAAGCCCGGCCATGACGACGCGATGATGGTCGCGCCGAGATGCGATTTGAGCTAAAAGGCCGACTTCAGTGTCGCGAATGCGCTGAGGTCACCGGCCGCGTTGCGGCTTCAGCGACCGCGTCGGCGAGGATCTTGGCGAGGCAGCCGTAGCCCCAGTCGTTCATGTGCAGCCCATCGGGCGCACCGAATGTTTCGAACGAAATGTGCTGCACTTCGTGCCAATCGCGCATGATGGCAAACCGCTCGAACAGGTCGACATTCTCCTGCTTGGCAGTCAAAGCCAGCTGATCTTCCATGCCGGGTGTCTCGACCTTGCCGAGCACCTTCGGTGCATACTGCATATCCATCAGGACCACATCGGTCCCGTTCTGTTTCAGTTGCTCGATGCCTTCACGCAGCAGCGTGGCATGGCGCTGCAGCGAATGATCGCGCATCACCGAATTGGTGCCGACTTGCCAGACGACCAGATCGGGATGCGCGGACAGCACATCCGTCTCGAAGCGCGCAAGCATCTGATCGGTTTCTTGGCCGTTGATGCCGCGATTGACCACCGTGATGGGGTTGGTCGGAAACCGCAGCTTGAGTTCCGCGGCGAGACGGTTCGGATAGCTGGCAGCCGGTGAACTGGCGCCGGCGCCGGCAGTCGACGACGACCCGATGGCGACGACCACCAGAGGCGCATCGCTCGCCAGGCGGCGGGCGGTGTGAGCCAACGGATGGACAAACCGCGCGAACTCGGTCGGCGTCCGGCAGGCCGGCGTGGCCGCAGTCGGCGTCTCGACGGTAACCGGCGACCGCTCGACGGCTGGCCCACCGGGGACTTCCGCATGCGCAGCAACCGCCATCGACACGATGGCGCCGCACGCAAGAAAGGCCGTGGTTAACTTCTTATGGGTTCGCATCAACGCGTCGTTTGCAGTTTCGCGGCGTCGAGGTGGCCGGCATCGATAATCTGCGTCGCCAGGGCCCGGCCAATGCATTCATGCACACGCCGGGCCATAGCATACCCGGTCGTCGCCGCATAGAGGTCGAAAGTTCCCTCGTCGCTCCAGTAATGCATGATACTCAGCCGGTCGAACAGCAGGACGCCACGCTGCTCGGCCACCCAGTGCATGACGTCGGCGAAGGGCGTGACGCTCAACATGGACTCCGTTCGCGGACTGTATTGCATATTCATCAGAATAACGTCGGCGCCGGCGGCCGCGATGGCGTCGAGCCCCTGATCCAGGCTGCTACGGAAATCGTCAGGCTCAACCCCCCGCAGGGCATCGACGGTGCCGGTCTGCCAGATCACCAGCGCCGGATGGTCGTCGGCCAGGATTTTTGGCAGCGCAGCAACCATGTCCGCGGTGGTCTGGCGCGTCGGCACGTGCGCGATCACCCTGACTTCGACCCCGGGCAGCCGGTCCTTGAGGGACTGCTCCAATTGGGCCGGATACGCGAAACGGGCACCATCCGGACCCGCCAAAGCCGAAGAGGCTGAGCCCACGACCGAGATATCCAGCCGGTGCCGGTCTTTGACCTCGTTGCCGATGCGAACGAGGTCGGCGTCGGTGGGCAAAAGCCGTTCCGGCACGTCGCAACCGGGCGGCTGCGATTCCGCTGCAACGGCGCCGCCCGCGAATGCAATCGCGGCCAGAATGGCCAGAACAAACGTCATGCCTCGCCTCCCGCGAGGTCGGCGTCAGGTGATTTGACGCGCGAGGGGGAGCTTCGTCCTTCCATGGTCTTGTACCATGATACCAGGTACGCGGTCGCCACCATCAAAATAATGCCCACCAGGCTGATGGCCGTTTGCAGCAGCGGCCCGCCCGCGGATTCGCCAATAACAAATTGGCCGGCAAAAGCCAAAAAGACCCCCAAACAGAAAATCTCCAACGAGTGCTGTCCGCAAACAATCGCCGGGCGGAGGATGGGCAATTTCAGAGCCGGCCAATCGCGTGGCACGAAGCGGACGGTAACGGCGGCAAGCGCCAGAAAATGCGCGAAACGCAGCACGTCGAGATTGGTCTTATCGATCGGGTACATCCAGTCGGCCAACCAGCCCGGCATGAAACGATCCAGCAATTCAATATGCCAGGTCAGCGTAACCAGAAAGGCAAACACCAGATACGCGATGGCGACGACCAGCACCACGCGCGAGCGCAGAACGACCCCGAGTTTGCGCGCGCCGCCAAGCGCACACCATGCGCCGAACACAAACAAGAGTTGCCAGGCAAACGGATTGAAGAACCACGCACCGTTCGGATAAGCGGGCAAATTCCAATCGAACCGCCAGGCCAGCGCATATACCAAAGCGGAACCGCCAAGCGCGATATTGGGAAAGCGCAACAACAGAAACAGGACCGGCGGGAAGAACAGCAGCAACACGATGTAAAGCGGCAGCACATCCATGTTGACAGGTTTGAATTTCAACAGCAGCGCCTGAAAGATCGTGATGTCCGGTTGCTTCAGAAAGTCGATGATCTTCATTTCCTCGGCGTACAGCGGATTTTCGAACGTCGAGGCCACGTAGGCGATTTCCGCCATGAAAATCGTGAACAGAAAAATATGCGCGACATAGATTTGCCAGGCCCGGCGCAATATCCGCGCGCTCGCCAGCACGAAGCCGCGGTCGCGCATCGCACGCCCGTAAACGAACGCGGCGGTGTAGCCGGAAATGAAAATGAAGATTTCGGTGGCGTCGCTGAAGCCGTAATTCCGGATCGTGATCCAGCTCACGATGTTGTCTGGAATATGGTCGAGAAAGATCAGCCACAGCGCCAGGCCGCGGAACAGATCGAGCCGCAAGTCGCGCCCGGTCGTGGTCGACGCAGGCAGGGGTGCCGTCGCCATGAAATCTGCCACCATCAACGGCCGCGGCGGAGCCGCGCACTGATCATCCCCCGAGCCATGTAATGCACGGGTTTGTCGCGTTCGCAAGCAATCGTGACGCATGCGACCTGATGACAGCAGTCACGCTGCTGTTGCAAGTTGCGGCTTAACGCGATTCACTGACAACCAATGTGTGGCCGCGTTGTCGGCGCCATGACGGTTCCGAACGACGGTTCCAGATGTCGGTTCCATCTGTTCGGATTGCATGGTTTCGGATTGTGTCGTCCCGGATTGCAGGCCTCCGGATTGCATGGCTCCGGATCGCATGGCCCCGGAATGGATTCAGGACTTCGAGAGGAAATTTGGATCGCATATGTATCGCGCTGTCACCCGGGACATAGAGGTCGTCGTCAACCCTCGCTTTGTCGCCGACCGCTCGTCTGCGGATAACAATTATTTTTTCTGGGCCTATACGATCGAGATCACCAACCGCAGCGCCGACACCGTGCAGTTGAAGACGCGGCATTGGCACATCACCGACGCGAGTGGCCGTCGGCAAGAGGTGCGCGGCGCCGGCGTCGTCGGCGAGGAACCGGTTCTCAAGGCTGGAGAATCCTACGAATATACCAGCGGTGTACCGCTGCAGACGCCGTCCGGTTTTATGTTCGGCACCTATGGCATGGTGACCACGACCGGCGAGCATTTCGACATCGAGATTCCGGCGTTTTCGCTCGATGCCAGCGAAGGCCAGCGCACCTTGAACTGAAGCCGTCGCACGCGCGCCTTTGACTTTTGCCGTCGATCGGAACAAAATGAGAACTATCTGCGGAGAGAACGCCACGCGATGCGACGCGCCGGCAGCGCTGATTTGCCACTGCATGGTGGTCACGTGCCGAAATGGCTCGCAGACCGCATGGTCCGGCTTGGCACGGTCCTGACCGAGGCCGTCGTCCATCACTATGGGCGGGATGAATTCCTGCGCCGCCTGGCGCATCCTTTCTGGTTTCAATCGTTTGGCGCGGTGATGGGAATGGATTGGCATTCATCCGGCATCACCACCAGCGTACTCGGAGCGCTCAAACGTGGCCTCGCGCCGTTGAGCGGCGAGCTTGGCCTGCATGTGTGCGGCGGCCGCGGCAAGCACTCACGGCTGACGCCGGGCGAATTGACCGCCCTCGGCGATCGCATCGGTTTTGACGGCGGCGCGCTGGCGGGCACAAGCCGGCTGATCGCCAAGGTCGACAGCGCCGCGGTGCAAGATGGTTTCGATCTTTATCTGCACGGCTTCGTCGTCAGCGACCAAGGCAATTGGGCGGTGGTCCAACAAGGCATGAACGGCGATCGCAAACAGGCGCGGCGCTATCACTGGCTGTCGGAGGGATTGCAGAGTTTTATCGACGAGCCGCACGCCGCCATCGAAGGGCGCAACCGCGGCCATATCATCAATCTGACCGATCGGCGCGCCGAGCCGTCACGGCGCAAGCAAATCGAGTTGCTCGGCAGCCTTGGGCCGGACCGCATCGCGCGTGAGGCCGCGGCTCTGTGTGTTGCGGATGAGACACCGGAGGTGTCGGCGGCCGCGACCGAAGAGCCGGCGCAGGCGACGCTGCCGCATCTTGTCTTGCCGGCGCATCACGACGTCCGCGCGAGTGATGTCCATATCCGACGCTTGCACGGCAATCTTGCCGCCGCCGCGGAGCGCGGACCGACCGACTTTGCTGATCTCCTGCTCACGCCGGGAGTCGGCGCCCGCACGGTCCGCGCACTCGCGTTGGTCGCTGAAGTGGTTCATGGCGCGCCCTGCCGGTTCAGCGATCCGGCGCGCTTTTCGCTCGCTCATGGCGGCAAGGATCGGCATCCGTTTCCGGTCCCGATCAAAGTCTATGACGAGACCATTCGGGTGCTTCGCTCCGCCGTCGACAAGGCAAAGCTCGGGCGGGACGACGCACTGTTTGCTTTGCGCAAGCTCGACATGGAATCGCGCCGGCTCGAAAGCGTTGCGCGAGGTCCGGCATTCGGCGATTTGGTGGCCGACGAATTCGCGCGGTCCCACGACTATGGGGGCCGCAGCGTTTTTGGTTGGGAGCAACCGCTAGCGTCCGACGTTCAGCGCGGGAGCCGCCGTGCCAACCGGGACGGCTGCGCCTAGAGCACATCACGATTAGGCTGAATCGCGATGTGCTCTAGATCTACTTGTTATCGCATGTCCTTTTTCGGAAAACCGGTTTCCACTTTTCCGGGACATGCTCTAGCTACGGCGCGGGCGGTTCGGGCGAAGCGATCTCGGCCGGCGAGAACACATAGGTCGAGCTGCAGAATTCGCAGGTCACCGTGATCTTGCCGTCCTCGACCATGTCGTCGCGATCCTGCTGCGAAAAGCTTTGCAGCATGTTTTCGACGCTGTGGCGCGAGCACGAGCACTGCGCCTGGATGTCCGTCGCGCGAAAGACCCGCACGCCGCGCTCGTGAAACAGCCGATACGCCAGCCGCTCGCTCGACAGCTCCGGGTCGATCAGCTCAATGTCGCCGACCGTTTCCACCAGCGAGCGGCCTTCGACCCACGCGTCGTCTTCGGGCAGATCGGGAGCCTCCGCACCGGGCGGCGCGTCGCCAGGCGGAAGATCCTGCCGCGCCCGCTCAGGCGACTTGGGCAAGAACTGCAGCAAAATTCCGCCGGCGCGCCAGCGGCGCCGGGCGCCGCCATTCTCGCCGCCGCGAAACTCCTCGGCGACAGCCAGCCGGACCCGTGTCGGGATCTGTTCGGAGCGAAGAAAATATTCGTGCGCCGCCTGCTCCAGATCACCGCCCTCGAGCGGAACGAGGCCCTGATAGCGGCTCATCTCCGAGCCCTGATCGATGGTCATGGCCAGGTGGCCGTGTCCGAGCAATTGGCCCGGCTTGTCCGCGCCGGCGGCAATCGCGGCCGCAACCCGGTCGGCATCGAAACGCGCGCAGCCGCGCATATTGCCGGGCGACGTGAAGTCGACCACCAGCATGCGCACCGGACCGTCGCTCTGCGTCTGCAGGATGAACCGGCCATCGAACTTCAGCGCCGACCCGAGCATGGCGGTGAGGACGATGGCCTCGCCGAGAAGCTTTGCGACCGGCAGCGGATAATCGTGACTGCTCAAGATAGCGTCGACCGCCGGCCCCAGCCGCACGATGCGGCCACGCAGATCGAGCGCGGACACCTCGAAAGGCAGGATCGTGTCATCGACGCTGGTTTGCGCCGGCGCGCGCACGGGAATGTCGGTATGAGGCGTGTTCATCGCCCAACAATATAGGCGAGACCAGCGAAATTGTGAGCCCTGCGGAACCTGCTCGCGCCGAGATCAAACCAAGCTTAGCCAGCGCTCTCGAGGCACCATGTCAGAATGCCTTTCTGCGCATGCAGCCGGTTCTCCGCCTCGTCGAACACGACCGAGCTCGGGCCGTCCATCACCGCGTCGGTGACTTCTTCGCCGCGGTGCGCAGGCAGGCAATGCATGAAAAGCGCATCCGGCTTGGCGTGAGCCATCAGCCGTTCGTTGACCTGATAATGCTTGAGCAGGTTATGGCGGCGCGCGCCGTTGCGGTCGCCCATCGACACCCAGGTGTCGGTGACCACGCAGTCGGCGTCTTTGACCGCTTCTTCGGGATCGGCGCCGAGACTGATGGCGGCACCCGACGATTTGATCCAGTCGACCAGCGGCTTTTTCGGCGCCAGCTCCGGCGGCGTCGCCACCCGCATCTGGAAAGCAAACCGTTCGGCGGCATGCATCCACGAGGCCAGGACATTGTTGGTGTCGCCGGTCCAGGCGACGGTGCGCCCGCGGATCGGGCCGCGATGCTCCTCGAACGTCATGACATCGGCCATGACTTGGCATGGATGCGAACGCCGCGTCAGGCCGTTGATCACCGGCACGGTGGCGAACCGCGCCAGTTCGGCCACCGCCTCCGGATCGAGCGCGCGGATCATGATGGCGTCGACATAGCGCGACAAAACCCGCGCCGTGTCGCCGATGGTTTCGCCGCGGCCGAGCTGCATCTCATCGGCAGTGAGCATGATCACGTCGCCGCCGAGTTGGCGCATGGCGACTTCAAACGACACGCGCGTGCGGGTCGACGGGCGCTCGAAAATCATCGCCAGCGTTTTGCCGGCGAGCGGCCGTTCGTGCGCCGAACGCTTGGCCTTCATGGCGCGCGCCAGATCGATCATGCGGCGCAAATCCTGCGCCGGCACGTCAATCAGATCGAGGAAATGACGGATGGCCGTCATTGCATCGCCTTTTCCTTGGGTGCGTCTTGCTGCGCGCGCAACAGCCGGGCGCAAGCGCGGTCGAGCCGCGCGATGCCTTCGGCGATCTCCGGCTCGCTGATGATCAGCGGCGGCAGGAGCCGCACGACGTTGTCGCCCGCGGCGACCGTGATCATTTTTTCGGCGCGGAGCGCATCGACGAGATCGCCCGGGGCGCCGACAGCGCGCACACCGACCAAAAGCCCCTCGCCGCGGATCTCGGAAATGACCGTCGGATACCGGTCTTTTATTTCCGCGAGCCGCTGCTTGAAGAAAAGACCGGTCCGCCGCACGCGCTCGAGGAAGCCGGGTTCGAGCATCACATCGAGTACCGCGTTGGCGGCGCTCATGGCGAGCGGATTGCCGCCGAAGGTCGACCCATGCGTGCCGGCCGTCATACCTTTGGCGGCTTCGTGCGTGGCGAGGCACGCCCCGACCGGGAAGCCGCCGCCGAGCGCCTTGGCGAGCCCCATCACGTCCGGCTTTATGCCGGCGCGCTGGTGCGCGAACAATTCGCCGCTCCGTCCCATGCCGGTCTGCACTTCATCGAGCAGCAGCAACAAGCCGCGCTGATCGCAGAGCTCGCGCAAGGCGCGCAGGAAAGACGCCTCGAAGACGCGCACGCCGCCTTCGCCCTGGATCGGCTCAACCAGGATGGCGCCGGTTTCCGGAGTGATGGCCGCTTTGGTCGCTTCCAGATCGGCAAATGGCACATGATCGAAGCCGTCGAGAACCGGGCCAAAGCCCTCAAGATATTTTTTTTGACCACCGGCGGCGAGTGTTGCCAGCGTGCGGCCGTGGAAGGCGCCTTCGAAGGTGATGATCCGAAAACGCTCGGGCGCCCCATTCACCGCATGGTATTTGCGCGCCATCTTGATGGTGCATTCCATCGCTTCGGCGCCGGAATTGCAGAAGAAAACGACATCGGCAAAGCTGACGTCGCACAGCCGCTGCGCCACCCGCTCGGCCTCGGGCACCTGATAGAGATTGGAGACGTGCCAGACTTTCTGCGCCTGCGCGGTGAGCGCCGCGATCAGATGCGGATGAGCGTGCCCCAGCGCATTCACGGCAACGCCGGAGGTAAAGTCGAGATAGCGCTCGCCGTCCGTCGAGATGAGCCAAACGCCTTCGCCCCGCTCAAAAGCGAGGTTGGCACGCGCATAGGTGGGTAACAGATGTGATGTCACGATTGGGCCCGCGCACTGTTGCGCAGTTGCAAGCTGCTCTGCCGAAATAAAATATGCCGCCTCTGCGGGCGGCACGCTGCAACATTTTATTGGTGCGGCGCGCCTTGGTCAACTCGCCGGCCGCAATGAGAAATCGCCGGCTTGTCCACGCACTCGTCCACACCGGGCAGGAACATGTGGACGCGGCACGCCCGAACTCTTGCGCGAGACTCGCGCCATATTGTAGGCTTTCCCTTGTCAAGTACGACATCTCGTGCGGCGGACAGTTCCTCGAAAGCGTCGGTAGCGTGACATGTTGGGCGGCAGGCACCGCTCGACCGGGGAACGATTCCGCCAATTGGTTTTTTGCGCCCGCACTTGAAGGAGGATTGAGCATGTCGTGGACTGACGAGCGGGTCGAATTGCTCAAGAAGCTATGGTCGGATGGGCTGTCGGCCAGTCAGATCGCGGGAGAACTCGGCGGCATCACGCGCAACGCGGTCATCGGCAAGGTGCATCGGCTCGGGCTTTCGGGCCGCGCCAAAACGGCTTCCAGCGCCGCGCCGCGACAGCGCAAGGCGCGCCCGGCCACACACATGGTGCGGATCGGACGGCCTGCGGTTCGCGGCAATACCGCACTGGCGCATGCTTACGAGATCGAGACCGAGGTAACGCAGGAACTGGTCGAGAATATCGTACCGATCGGTCAACGCCGCACCATTTTGGAATTGACTGAACAAACCTGCCGCTGGCCGATCGGCGATCCCGGCAGCACGGAATTTTTCTTCTGCGGCGGTCACACGATCGCGGGGCTGCCGTACTGCGCGTATCACTCGCGCGTCGCCTATCAGCCGGTGAGCGATCGCCGCCGCGATCGGCGTTCGCCGGCGCGTTAGAGCATGTCCCGGAAAAGTGGAAGCCGGTTTTCCGAAAAAGGACATGCGATAGCAGGTAGACCTGCTGAAGGTCGCCTGGATTTAATTTAATTCAGAAGTGATACGGCCGCGAAGCAAGATTGCTTCGCGGCGCGAACAGCCTTGGCGCACGCTCATTTACTTCGATCGTCGCGTCAGCCCGCTTTACCGAAGCGATCGTCGAGCGAATAACCGGCACCGCGCACGGTGCGGATCGGATCAATGCCGTGGCCGCGGTTGAGAGCCTTGCGCAGGCGCCCGACATGCACATCGACGGTGCGTTCGTCGATATAAACGTCGCTGCCCCAGACGCCGTCGAGCAACTGCTCGCGCGAGAACACCCGGCCCGGGCGTTCCATCAGAAATTCCAGCAAGCGGAATTCAGTCGGGCCGAGGTCGACCGGCCGGCCGGTGCGCGACACACGCTTCTTCTCGCGGTCAAGTTCAAGATCGCCGATGATCAGCACCGTCGCCACCCGCTCCGGACTGGCACGGCGCAGCAAAGCGCGAATGCGGGCTAGCAATTCGGGGACCGAGAACGGCTTCACCAGATAGTCGTCGGCGCCGGTCGCCAGGCCGCGCACGCGTTCGCTCTCTTCGCCGCGCGCGGTCAGCATGATGATCGGCAGCGACTGCGTTTGCGGCCGTGCGCGCAATCGGCGGCACAATTCGATGCCCGAAAGGCCGGGCAGCATCCAATCGAGCACGATGAGGTCCGGAGCGGTTTCGCGCAGCCGGGTGTCGGCTTCATCGCCGCGGGCAACCGCATCGACGTCGTAACCCTCAGCCTCGAGATTGTAACGCAGCAGCGTGGTCAATGGCTCTTCGTCTTCAACAATCAGGATGTTGGCGCCCATCCCAGTCTCCTATTATTTCTGCAGCAGAGCCGCTCCAAAACTCGTTGTGTCGCCCTTCGGGCGCTGATCGGTGATCGGACGACCCTCGATCATGTAGTAAACCGTCTCCGCAATATTGGTGGCGTGATCGCCGATGCGCTCGACATCCTTCGCGCAAAACATGAGATGCATGCAGAACGTGATATTGCGCGGGTCTTCCATCATGTAGGTCAGAAGCTCGCGGAACAGCGAGGTGCAAACCGCGTCGACTTCCTCGTCGCCGTTCCACACCGCAAGCGCGCGGGCGATATCGTGGCTCGCATAGGCGTCGAGAACTTGCTTGAGCAGAGCCGAGACAAGCGTCGCCATGTGCTCGACGCCGCGGATCAATTTTTGCGGATGCAGGTCCAGATCGAGCGCCACGACGCGCTTGCCGATATGCTTGGCGTGATCGCCGATCCGCTCGAGATCGTTGCACACCCGCATGGCGCCGATGATCTCGCGCAGGTCGACGGCCATCGGCTGACGGCGGGCGATGGTCAAGATCGCCTTCTCTTCGACATCGTGCTGCATGGTATCGATGACCAGATCGGTGGCGATCACGCGCTCGGCGAGATCGGCGTCCCGATCGACCAGCGCACGCGTGGCGTCGGCGATTTGCCGCTCCGCCAATCCGCCCATCTCGGCAACCTTGCGCGTAGATCTCCTGCAGATCGGCATCGAAAGCTTTGGCAGTGTGGTCGACTCTGGAGCTGACATCGGTCATCGCGGTTACCCGAAGCGGCCGGTGATGTAGTCTTGCGTCCGCTGATCGTGCGGCGCGGTGAACATGCGGCTGGTGGTGTCGAACTCGATCAGCTCGCCCAGATACATGAAGGCGGTGAATTCGGAGACGCGCGCCGCCTGCTGCATATTATGCGTGACGATGACGATCGTGTAGTCGTCGGTCAGTTCGTCGATCAGTTCCTCGATCTTGGCGGTCGAGATCGGATCGAGCGCCGAGCAGGGCTCGTCGAACAGAATGACT
The DNA here is from genome assembly GCA_963737755.1 of uncultured Alphaproteobacteria bacterium. Lineage (GTDB taxonomy): Bacteria > Pseudomonadota > Alphaproteobacteria > Rhizobiales > Xanthobacteraceae > BOG-931. The sequence continues at coordinate 158,446 of CAVTTZ010000006.1, forward strand.
TCCGGCCGCACCGCCACGGTGCGCGCGATGCACAGACGCTGCTGCTGTCCGCCCGAAAGGCTTTGGCCGTTGGCACCGAGCTTGTCTTTCACCTCGTCCCACAGCGCCGCGCGGCGCAGCGAGGTTTCGACGCGCCCGTCGAGCTCGGATTTCGGCAGCCGCTCGTAAAGCCGGATGCCGAACGCGATGTTTTCGTAGATCGACATCGGAAACGGCGTCGGCTTCTGGAACACCATGCCGATGCGCGCCCGCAGCAGATTGAGATCCTGCTTCGGCGACAGGATATTACCGCCGTCGAAAATCACGTCGCCGGTCGCGCGCTGGTGCGGATAGAGGTCGTACATGCGATTGAGCACGCGCAACAAAGTCGACTTGCCGCAGCCCGACGGACCGATGAAGGCCGTGACCTTGTGCTCATACAGCGGCAAGCTGACCGATTTCAGCGCCCGCGACTCGCCGTAGAAGAAATTCAGGTCGCGGATGGTGACCTTTTCGACGAGGCCGGAGCGGTCGCTGGGAGCAACGGAGACCGAAGGAACGGCAACGGACGTTACGCTCATGACTGCCTACCTGATGAGATGAGACTGCGTGCGGTGATGCTGAGCGCCAGAACGGTCGAGCGTGATGATGAGGGCGCCGGTCCAGGCCAGCGACTGCCAGTCCTTGTATGGACTGAGCGCGAACTGGAAAATCACGGCCGGCAGGCTCGCCATCGGCGCGTTGAGGTTGGTGCTCCAGAACTGGTTGTTCAGCGCCGTGAACAACAGCGGCGCGGTCTCGCCGCTGATGCGGGCCACGGCAAGCAGCACGCCGGTGACCATGCCGGCGCGCGCGGCGCGGTAGCAGATCCGCGTGATCGACATCGAGCGCGGCAGACCGATCGAGGTGGCGGCTTCGCGCAACGCATTGGGGACCAGCGTCAGCATGTCCTCGGTGGTGCGCACCACGACCGGAATGACGATGACGGCAAGGGCGACGCCGCCGGCCAGGCCGGAGAAATGGCCCATCGGCGCGACCAGGACTTCGTAGATGAACAGCCCGACCACGATCGACGGCGCGCTCAACAGAATGTCGTTGATGAAGCGCACCACGCTGGTGAGGCGATCGTGGCGGCCGTATTCGGCCATGTAGGTGCCGGCCAGGATGCCGATCGGCGTGCCGATCGCGACCGCCAAAAGCGTCAGGATGAGACTGCCGACGATCGGGTTGAGCAAGCCGCCGGCGGAGCCCGGCGGCGGCGTCATTTCGGTGAAGACCGCCGGCGAAAGGCCGCTGAAGCCCTTCCACAACAGGGCGCCAAGAATCAGCACCAGCCAGCCAAGGCCGAACGCCGTCGCGGCCAAGGCCAAGCCCATCGCGACTGTGTTGGTGCGGCGGCGGCCGGCTGTATCGGGCGGTGTCCATGGCGATCATCCGATCCGGCGCTCGATGCGCATCAGCATGTAACGCGCTGCCGCCAGCACGATGAAGGTAATGACGAAAAGAATGAGACCGAGCGCGATCAGCGAGGACGTATAGAGGTCGCCGACCGCTTCGGTGAACTCGTTGGCGATGCTCGCCGAAATGGTGGTGCCCGGCGCCAGCAGCGACGCCGAGATCCGATGCGCGTTGCCGATCACGAAGGTCACCGCCATGGTCTCGCCGAGCGCGCGGCCGAGCCCCAGCATCACGCCACCGATCACGCCGACGCGGGCATAAGGCAGTACGACGTTGCGGGCGACTTCCCAGGTCGTGCAGCCGATACCGTAGGCCGCTTCCTTGAGAACGGCGGGCACCGCGCCGAATACGTCGCGCGATATCGAGGTGATAAACGGCAGCACCATGATGGCCAGGATCAAGCCGGCCGTCAGCATGCCGATGCCGTAGGGCGGCCCGGTAAAAAGTGGGGCAATGCCCGGTACGTTGCCCAGCGTCTGGATCAGGAACGGCTGCAACGTGTCCTGCAGGAATGGAGCGAAAATGAACAGGCCCCAAATGCCGTAGATGATGCTCGGGATTCCGGCGAGCAGTTCGATGGCGATGCCGATCGGCTGCCGCAGCCATTGCGGGCATAATTCGGTCAGGAAAAAAGCGATCATCAGCCCGACCGGAACCGCGATCAGCATGGCGATGAACGAGGTAATGACCGTGCCGTAGATCGGCGCCAGTGCGCCGAATTTCTCGGTGACGGGATTCCAGCTATCGCTGAGGAGAAAGCCGAAGCCGAACGTTTGCAGCGCCAGCCACGACCCGAGGACAAGCGAGATGATCACCCCGCTCAACAGCAAAAGAACCGCGACGGCCGCGGCGCGGGTGATGTTGCGAAACGCGACATCGCCAAATCGAAGCCGGTCGAGCACTCTGGCTCGCATCCCCGCCTCGGCGGTTGACATCCCACTCTCCTGCACCGTCACGTCTACCACGGATTACCTCCGCGCCAGATCTTTGATCGGGGCCCCGTCGGGAAATCCCGAGTTCTTATTCTCACGACTTGCCTGTTCAAGAACCGCCAAGAACATCCCTACGCGAAAAGAACGTCCCTACGCGAACGATCATTCCTACTGAAACAATCTACCGGCCGCCGCACAAGCCAGTCGTGCAGCGGCCGGTTATGGAAGCGACACGCCGGGCGATCGCTCGCTACGGCGCATTGCATTACTAATGAGCCGCCGTGCCTTCCGATGTAGAGGGCCTTGCCGCCGCAGTCCTTGATCTCGGTCGACCACATCTTCTCGATTTCGCCGACGACCTTCTTGGGCATCGGCACGTAATCGAGCTCTTCAGCCATCTTGTCGCCCTTGTCGTAGGCCCAGCCGAAGAACTTCAGCGCCGCACCGGCGGCAGCCGCATCGTCGGGCTGCTTGTGGATCAGGATGAAGGTCGCGGCCGTCATCGGCCAGGATTCGCGCTCCGGCCTGGTTCGCCAGAATCACGCCATAGCCGGGCACCGAATTCCAATCGGCGTTGGCGGCGGCGGCCTGGAACGCGGCGCTGGTCGGCGCAACGGCCTTGCCGTCCTTATTCACCATCTTGGTGAAGATCGAGCTTGTTCTGCAGGGCGTAGGCGTACTCGACGTAGCCGATCGAGCCCTTGGTCTGGCTGACATTGTTGGAAACGCCTTCGTTGCCCTTGGCGCCGATGCCGACCGGCCACTCGACGCGAAGTCGCTGAACCGACCTTGGACTTCCAGTCGGCGCTGACCTTCGCGAGATAATAGGTGAAATTGAAGGTCGTGCCGGATCCGTCCGAGCGATGCACGACGGCGATCGCCTGCGACGGCAGCTTGGCATCCGGGTTGAGCTTCTTGATCGCCGGATCGTCCCAGTTCTTGATCGTGCCGAGGAAGATGTTGGCGAGCGTCGGGCCGTCGAGCACGAGTTCGCCCGGCTTCACGCCGTCGATGTTCACGACCGGCACGATGCCGCCCATCACCATCGGGAACTGCACCAGGCCGAATTTCTCAAGTTCGGCGCCCTTGAGCGGCGCGTCGGTGGCGCCGAACGTCACGGTCTTGGCCTCGATCTGCTTGATGCCGCCGCCCGAGCCGATCGACTGATAGTTGAGACCGACGCCGGTCTCTTTCTTATAGGTATCCGCCCATTTGGCGTAGACCGGATACGGGAAGGTCGCGCCGGCGCCCGAAATTTCGATGGCGGCAGCGGGAAGGATGCTTGCGGCCAGAATAGCCGGCGATGGCGAAAGTTCTCAGGTGTTGCACTGGATGCTCCTGTCAGCGGAATTTGCGGCGACGCGGATACGAAACCACGCCGGCCCGGTCCCGTTCGGGACTTATGTTTTCGACGCCCAATATGCGACTGCTCGACGCCCGAGAGGCAACGCGCTGCGGCGAGGTTCGGTCGAGCGACCCACAGCGGTGAATGCTTATTTTCAGCGCGTCACCGTTCTATGCAGCCTGCATGACAGTTAGATGACACGCTATCGCTCTGATTTCGCATAGGTTTATCGATCGTGACAGTTTCGGCCAGGGGAAGATAAACCGTGAAGGTCGCGCCCGCTCCGGGCACGCTTTGGATTGAGAGCCGCCCGTGATGGCGGTTGAGGATGTGTTTGACCAGTGCCAGCCCGAGGCCGGTGCCGCCCTGCGCGCGGCTCTCGCGCACGTCGACGCGATAGAACCGTTCGGTCAACCGCGGCACGTGCTCGGGCGCGATGCCCGGCCCGTAATCGCGCACGCTGATCAGCGCTTCCCGCTCGCCGTCGGGGGATTCGCCATGGCCGAGCGCGATGTCGACCTTCTTTCCCGAAGCGCCGTATTTGAGTGCATTCTCGACCAAATTCTCGAACACGCGAACGAGTTCGTCGCGATCGCCGGGAATCCGCACGCCGTTGGTGGCGTCGACATGGACCGTCACGCCGCGATCGCGCGCCAGGGTTTGCAGACTGTCGGCGACTTGCCGGACGATCGGGACCAGCATCGACCGGCGTATCGGGGCGCCGGTGCGCATTCAGCTCGATGCGCGACAGCGACAACAGATCGTCGATCAGCCGCGCCATGCGCCGCGCCTGCTCTTGCATGATGGCGAAGGAAGCGCTCGCGCGCTCTGGCGTCGTCCTTGGCCGAGCCCTGCAGAGTCTCGATGAAGCCGGACAGCGCCGCCAGCGGCGTACGCAGCTCATGGCTGGCATTGGCGACAAAATCGGCCCGCATCTCTTCCACACGCCGCAACGGCGTGAGGTCGTGAAAGGTCATCAACACCAGATCGGGCATCTGCAATTTGGGATCGCGCCGCACCGGCTTGACGATCACTTCGAACCAGCGATCGATCGGCACCCGCTCGGAATATTCGACGCGTTGTTCGTCGCCGGTCGCGTAGGCGCGGCCAATCGCTTCGATCAGCTCCGGCATGCGCAGCGCCAGCGAAACCGGTTCGTTCTGCCGCAAGGCCGGCGCCAGCGAACGCGCAGCGTCATTGAGCGTCAGCACCCGGCCGTTGCGATCAAGCGCGATGACTGCGTCAGGCACACCGGCAATCACGGCTTCGAGCGGTTCGCCCGCCCGTTCGGCGACAGCGACCGGACGCGCTAAGCGGTCGCTCTCGTCAGTGGCGCGGCTCGCCAGCAGCGCGGACAACAGCACGACGACAAATCCGAGAAGCGCGTAACCCGATGACATCGCGCCGAGCGCAACGAAGCCCCCGAACACAATCGCTGCAGCGAAGATGACGATACGGCCGCCGCGCCACCCGACGGGTGCGCGGCCAATTCCATGCAAGCTCATCGGCAAGCCTTTCGGGCAAGCTCTCGATGTCTATCCTCGCCCGTTCCGCCGGCGGATCAAGCCACGTCAGATTTTTCTTGCGCCAAACCACTGATCGGCGCCAACGGCCGTGTCATTGGGCGCGCGACGCGTCGCGACGCTCGCCCATGTAACACTTCACGCGTGCCGAGGATCAATAACGAAAGCGCGAACGGGATGATGTAGTAGAGCAGCCGAAACAGCAACAGACCTGCGAGCAAATCCTCTTTATCAAATTGCCAGAGCGCAACCATCATGGTGGCATCGAACACGCCGAGCCCACCGGGTGCGTGACTGGCAAATCCCAGAAGCGTCGCGGTGACGAAAATGACGGCGACCGGGATAAAGCCAAGATGCGGCTCGTCCGGTACCAGCATGTACATGGCGGCCGCGCAGAATCCGAGATCGAGAATGCCGATCAGGATTTGAACCAGCGTCAGCGGGCCGCCCGGCAGCGCCACGCGCCAGCCGTCGCGGCCGATCACCCGCGGCTTCACCCAGACCCAGGCGATATAAGCCGCGAGCACCGCCAAAATCACGATCGCGAGAACGCGGTTGAGTCCAATCGGCAGCCGGTCGATGTCGCTCGCCTGTTGCGGGGCAATCAGAATGCCGAGGCCGAGCATCGCGGCGTTGCCCAGCCAGAACGTTAGTCCGGCAACGAAACAGATCTTGGTGACCTCGACGACGGTCAGGCCCCAGGGGGAATAGATCCGATAGCGCACGGCGCCGCCGGAAAAAACGCTGGCGCCGACATTGTGCCCCACCGCGTAACTGGTGAAGCTGCCCAGCATCGCGGCCCAATACGGCACGTCCGGACGGCCGATCGTGCGCAGCGCGAACAGATCATAGAAGCTCAGCGTCAGATAGCCGGCGGCGACGAAGAGGCCGGCGATGATGAGCGTTCGCCAATCGGTCGCCTCGATCGCGTCGATCAGCGCGTCGAGGTCCATGTCGCGCAGGATGTGATAGAGCACGAACGCCGCGACGATGATGACGGTCACGCTCAGCGCCAGGCCCAGCCGGTGAAAGCCGATCTTGTGCTTGAACACATGCGCGATGGTGCGCAATCCGCTCAGCATCCCGCGCTCCCGACCGGCATCATGGCACTGCTGGCCGCCGCGCGCCGCCGCAAGGCGGCCGCCCGCGCCCGCGTGGGGCACGATCGTTTTGGGCACGACGGCTTCGAATCGCGTCGATGGCAGCTAACATTTTGAAGGCGCATGATCTTTTCGGAAAACCGGTGGCATTTTCCAATCGCTGCTCTAGCAGATGTGGCGGCAGGGCGCGAGGGTCGCACCGAGACCGTCCCGGCCCGCGCTCTTTGGCCACACGCCGCGAGCGTTTCATGCGTCTATGGGACTAGCGCCCATTCGCAGGGGGCACGTTTGCGGTTGACGAATGCCGCTCGTGACGCTTGTTACCTCTCGAAATTTTCAGGAGCTTTTGCCAATGACCAGAACCACACCGCCGTTCCGCGCCGACGTGGTCGGCAGCCTGTTGCGCACCGCCCCCTTGAAGGAGGCGCGGGCGAAACGCGAAAAGGGCGAGATCAACGCCGCGGCGCTCAAGGAGATCGAGGACCGCGAGATCGAAAAGGTCATCAAGAAGCAGGAAGAGGTCGGACTGAAAGTCACGACCGACGGCGAGTTTCGCCGCTCCTGGTGGCATTTCGATTTCTTCGACATGCTGGACGGCGTCGAGATCACCGAGGTCGACCACGGCATTCAGTTCCACGGCGTCCAAACCAAGCACCGCACACCGCGGATCACCGGCAAGCTCGGCTTCTCGGGCCATCCGATGCTGGAGCATTTCAAGTTCCTCAAGGCGCATACGCGCGTCACGCCGAAGATGACCATTCCGAGCCCGGCCATTCTGCACTTCCGGCTCGAACCGGAAGCCATAGCAACAAAGACTTATGCTGATCGTGACGCGATTTTCGACGATTTGGCCAAAACCTATAACCAAGCTATTCGGGCTTTCTATGACGCCGGCTGCCGCTATCTGCAGTTCGACGATACCGCGTGGGCCTATCTGTGCTCGCAGGCGGAACTGAAAAAGGCGCGCGAGCGCGGCCTGAACGCCGACCATCTGGCGCAAGACTATGCCGGCATCATTAACAAGGCGCTCGAAGGCAAGCCCGCCGACATGGTGGTCACCACGCATATCTGCCGCGGCAATTTCCGCTCGACCTGGATTTCCGAAGGCGGCTACGAACCGGTCGCCGAAGTGCTGCTCGCGCAGCTCAACTACGACGGCTATTTCCTCGAATACGACAGCGAGCGCGCCGGCGGCTTCGAACCGCTGCGCTTCCTGCCGAAGGGCAACAAGATCGTCGTGCTCGGCCTCGTCACCACCAAATCCGGGCAACTGGAAAAGAAGGACGCCGTCAAGCGCCGGATCGAGGAGGCAACCAAGTATGCCCCGCTCGAACAGCTGGCGCTGTCGCCGCAGTGCGGTTTTGCGTCGACCGAGGAAGGCAACGCGCTGGCCGAGGAAGAGCAATGGGCGAAGCTCCGCATGGTGGTCGAACTCGCCGACGAGGTGTGGGGGTAACGCGGCCGCGTCGTTTTCAGTCTCATCTTTCCGACTTGCGTCATGGCCGGGCTTGTCCCGGCCATCTCGCTTAGGCGGGCACTGAGCACGATGATCGGGATGCGCGGGTCAAGCCCGCGCATGACGGCGCGAGGATTTAAAGTGGCGCGGAGTTCAACATAGGCGCGCAACGCGGCCGTCACGCCGCCGAGCGCGCCAATACCTCGCGTCGGCTGAGCCGTTTGTGCACATGCACCATCAGACTCATGGCGAAGATCGGCGTCGCCAGATTTACGATCGGGATCGACACAAAAGCCGCGATCAACAGCCCGGCGATGAACACGGTGCCGGCATGATGCTTGCGGAACGCCTTGGCCTCGTCGGGCGGCCGAAAGCGCATGGCGGCGAGGTCGAAATATTCGCGGCTCAGCAGCCAGGCCGTCGCCACGAAGAAAATCACCACGCCGAAGCCGGCAAACAACAGAAACGGCAACGCGACCAGATAGACCACCACCGCCAGCAGCGCGGTCTTGATGCCTTCGATGATGGCGATGCCGAGGGGAAGCGCAACGCCAGGCCGGTCTGACGGATAATGCTCGCGCTCGACCACGTCGGCGATCTCGTCGGCAAAGAAGCTGGCCACGAAGGCGGTAACCGCCGGCATCAGCATCACGCTGCCGACCACGATCCCGAGAGCGGCGGCGATCGACAGGATCCAGCCGAGTATCATCGCCGGCATGTGGGCGTGCGGCCCCAAGCCGTGCTCGAGCGCAGTGCCGCCGGCGCCGAGCAGCCACGCGATCACGCGATCGACGACGATCCCGACCACGACGATGAGGGCGAGCGCCAGTCCGATCGCTTTCCACAGCACCGCGCGCAACGGCGGCGAAAGCATTTGGCCAAGTGCCCTTGAGGCATCTTCGAGCATGAAACCCTCCGCTGGACCGCAGAGGTAAAGCCGCCACTGCGCAAGAACAAGTGGCGATCGGGACGGAACCGTGTCGCGGCGCCGGCAGTGACCACGAACCCTAGTGCGGCGATTTCTTCGCCGCGTCTTGTTTGGCGGCCATCTTGCGCACGCTGCGGCAATTCGGTCCGTGCAAAAAAGCGCAGCGTGTTCAATGCTGAGGATTGTTTAACCATGGCGTTTGCCTCGCCCGGTCACTTCGGGCAATCTGCGCGCGTCCATCAGCATCTGGAAAACATGTCACGACTGAGCCGCCGCTCGTTTCTGACTGTCTCGGCGGCGCTCGCCGGCCGTTCCGCTTTCGCCGCGACCCCGGCAGCGACGCCGCCGGTGGACGTGGTGATCATCGGCGCCGGCGCGGCCGGCATCGCCGCCGCGCGCCGTATCGGAGCGGCAGGCCGAAAATACATCATGATCGAAGCGGCCGACCATATCGGCGGACGCTGCGTCACCGATACCCGCAGCTTCGGCGTGCCATTCGACCGCGGTGCGCACTGGATCCATACGCCCGATCTCAACCCGTTGATAAAACTCACGGGCCGCCGCGGTCCTGAAGTTTATCCGGCGCCGGCGAGCCAGAAGGTGCGCATCGGCCGGCGCTACGCCCGCGAAGGCGAGCTCGAGGATTTTCTGGCGCTGCAGGTGCGCGCCAATCGCGGCATCATGGACGCCGCCCGCAAGGGCGATACCGCCTGCGCACAGGCGCTGCCGAACGATCTCGGCGACTGGCGGCCGGCGATCGAATTCATGCTTGGTCCTTTCAGCTGCGGCAAAGACCTCAGCGAAGTCTCGACCACGGACTATGCCAAATCGGCCGAGCGCAATACCGACGCCTTTTGCCGGCAAGGACTCGGTACGCTGCTGGCGTCCTTCGCCGAGGGCATTCCGGTCAAGCTGTCGACGCCGGCGACCGCGATCGACCTGCGGCGCGGCCTGGTGGTGGAAACGCCGAGCGGCGCCATCGCGGCGCACACCGCAATCGTGACGGTGTCGACCAACGTGCTCGCATCCGGCGGCATCAAATTCACGCCCGAGCTTCCGCGGCGGCAGCTCGATGCGCTCGGCAAGCTTACGCTCGGCAGCTACGATCACATCGCACTCGAGCTGGCCGGCAATCCGCTCGGCTTCGAGAGCGACGACCTGGTGTTGGAGAAATCGACCAACACAAAGACCGCGGCGATCCTGGGCAACGTCTCCGGCACGCCGCTCTGCCTGATCGAGGTCGCCGGCAGTTTCGGGCGCGAACTGTCCGCCAAGGGCGAAGCCGCCATGGTCAATTTCGCCGCCGACTGGCTCGCCGACCTTTACGGCAGCGACATCAAGAAGGCGATCAAGCGCTCGCAGGCGACGCGCTGGAATGCCGAGGCCCGCACGCTCGGGGCGTTTTCGGCCGCCGCCCCCGGCGGGCAAGGTGCACGCAAGATCCTGATGGAGCCGCTGCAAAACACGATCTGGTTTGCCGGCGAAGCCGCGCACGAGACGCTGTGGGGCACCGTCGGCGGCGCCTGGGAATCCGGCGAGCGCGCCGCTGACGGAGTGCTGCGCCGGCTTGGCGGCGTTCGGGAGCCCGCGGAAACCACCGGCACGCCGGCGCGCCCGGCGCCGCGATACCGCACCGCGCCGCGTTATTATCGGCAGTAATTTCGACCGCGGCCCGACTGCGCTGAGGTCAGATCACGCGCGTCTTCGCCATCCCCGCTCATGCCCGCTTCACCGCTCCGCTCATGCCCGCGCAGGCGGGCATCCAGGGGCGGATGCAAAGAAACTGGGCCCCGCCTTCGCGGGGACGAGCGGAGTTTTCGGAAATCGCGATCGCAATCGGCTCCGTCCGATCAACGCGCTGGTCAACCGCGTAACTACTTGCGCAATACGCCGCCGGTGCGCTTGCTGACTTCGCCGACGATCTTGGCGGCAAGCGCTTCGATCTCGTCATCGGTCATGGTGCGCTCGCGCGGCTGAATGGTGACCGCGATCGCAACCGACTTTTTGTCAGCCGGAATGCCGGTGCCCTCGTAAAGGTCGAACACCGTCACGCCGGTGATCAGTTTGCGGTCGGCGCCCTGCGCGGCGCGCACGATATCCGCCGCCTTGACGCTCCGCTCCACCACGAAGGCGAAATCACGCTCAACCGGCTGCAACGCAGACAAGTCCGAGCGCAGCCTTGGCCCGCGTCGGCTTGGCCTTCGGCTCGGGAATGCGCTCCAGGAAAACTTCGAAGGCGACCAGCGGGCCATCGGCCTTCAACGTCTCGAGCGTGGTCGGATGCAATTCACCGAAATGCCCGAGCACATTCTGCGGCCCGATCTGGATCGTGCCGGAACGGCCGGGATGAAACCAGGACGGTCCTCCCGGTACGATCTGCAGCGCCTGCGGCGCCGTGCCGGCCGCCACCAGCACGCCAAGCGCATCGGCTTTGGCATCGAACGCATCGACCTCGCCGTCGCGCTTGGACCAATACCGCCCGGGACCGGAGGGCTTCGCCAGCGCGCGCCGCAGTCCGGCGGCGGCGGTGAGCTGATCCTGTGGTTGATCGCCGCGAAACACCTGGCCGACTTCGAACAGGCCAACGTCGTTCAGGCCGCGATCGGCGTTACGTTGCGCGGCGGCCACCAGACCCGGAATGAGGCTCGGCCGCATATCCGACAGCTCGGCGGCGATCGGGTTGGCGAGCGCCAGTTCGGGCTTGCCGCCACCGAAAAATTCCGCCTGCGGCTTGGCGATGAACGACCACGTCACCGCCTCGACCAGATTGCGTGCGGCCAGCGCGCGCTTGGCCTTGCGGGTGCGCACCTGAATGGACGTCAGCACCGGCTTGCGCGGACTATCGCCGCGCGGAAACGGCGTCAGCGGCACGCGGTCGACGCCGACAATGCGCACGATCTCTTCGACAATATCGGCTTTGTTTCTGACATCGGCGCGCCACGACGGCACCGCGACCTTGATGCGCTCGCCCTGCCCGGCAACAAAAAATCCGAGCCGCTCCAGGACGCCGCGCATTTCGGGCAACGGCACCGATAGACCGGTGAGGCGATTGAGTTCAGACAACGGAAAATCGACCACGACGTCAGGTGCGGCGGCGGCACCAGCCAGCGTGATCTCCGACGGCGTGCCACCGCACAGGTCGAGCACCAACTGGGTCGCAAGCTCGAGCCCGGGAAGCGCGAAGGCCGGATCGACGCCGCGTTCGAAGCGATAACGCGCATCCGAATTGATGCCGAGCTTGCGGCCGCTGCGGGCGATGTTGATTTCATTCCAGAGTGCCGACTCGATCAACACGTCGGTGGTTGCTTCCGAACAGCCGGTTTGCTCGCCGCCCATGATGCCGGCGAGCAATTCCACGCCGTCCGCATCCGCGATCACGCAAACGCTGTCGTCGAGCGTGTAGGTCTTGCCGTCGAGTGCAACCAGCGTCTCGCCGGCGCGCCCGCGGCGCACCGTGAGATCGCCCCGCACCTTGGCGGCATCGAACACGTGCAACGGCCGCGCCCGGTCGAAGGTCATGAAGTTCGTGATATCGACGAGCGCATTGATGGGGCGGAGCCCGATCGCAATCAATCGGCGCTGCAGCCATTCGGGCGACGGTCCGTTCTTGACGCCGCGCACCAGCCGCAGCGCGAACGCCGGACACAGATCCGGCGCTTCGATCGTCACGCCGACCGGACAGGGGAATTCGCCCTTCACCGCCTTGATGGTCGGGTTCTTGAACTTGCCCATGTCGGCGGCGCCGAGGTCGCGCGCGACGCCGTGCACGCCGGTACAGTCGGCGCGATTGGGCGTCAGATTGATCTCGATCAGCGGATCGTCGAGCCCGGCCCAGCTGGCGTAATTGACGCCGATCGGCGTGCCGTCGGGCAGATCGATAATGCCGTCATGATTGTCGGAGATTTGCAGTTCGGCTTCCGAGACCAGCATGCCGCGGCTCTCGACATCGCGGATCTTGCCGACGCCGAGCGTGATGTTCTTGCCGGGGATGAACGATCCGGGCGGCGCGAACACGCTGGTCATGCCGGTGCGCGCATTCGGCGCCCCGCACACCACCTGAATCGGATCGCCGCTGCCGGTATCGACCATGCAGACCCGCAAGCGGTCGGCATTGGGATGCTGCTTGGCGTCGACCACGCGGGCGATGACGAAGGGCGCGAACGTTTTCGCCTTGTCCTCGATGCGCTCGACCTCAAGCCCGATCATGGTGAGCTTGTCGGTGATCTCGTCCAGCGGACGATCGGTGTCGAGGTGTTCTTTCAGCCAGCCGAAGGTAAATTTCATCGCAGCATCTCAACAAAAAGCGTTCACGAGGCCAAACCCGTTCGGGGAACGTACAGATAAAGCAACGGCAAGCTCACCAGAACCAGGAATGTCAGCAGGATGGCGGCGCGATTGCACAGCCGGAAAAGCTTATGGCGCAGGATCAGTTCGTCGCGCGCCGCCTCCTTGGCTGGCTTCTCCAGATCGTCCTGGAACATGGAGAGGCAGCGCAGGCAGCCGAGCGCGACCAGAAGATAGAACATGATCTCGACGACGATCACGCCCTGCTCGAAGTGATCGTTGGCGACGACCGGCGCGGAGATGCCGAGCGCCGCGATCATCATCGAGGTGTGAGTGAGAAGCCCGCTGGCCTTGCTGTCGATGATCTGAAAACCGCGGCCGATCACATTCGGCACGCTGGTTTCGTCGTGGTCGACCGCAAGATGCGCGACGTAGCGCTCGACGTGGTCGCCGCGCAGATCGTGCGTGACGACGCGATAGATGAAGCGGTCGACCGTCTTGATCAACGACATGTCGGTCACACGGCACACACGAGGCGTGAGATCATGCGCTCAAGCCGGCCGCCAAGGTCGGCAGGTCGAGCGGGCGGAAGCCGTAATGCGAGAGCCAGCGCACGTCGGCATCGAAGAACGGTCGCAGATCCGGCATGCCGTATTTGAGCATGGCGATGCGGTCGATCCCCATGCCCCAGGCAAAGCCCTGGTACTCGTCCGGATCGAGCCCGCAATTGCGCAGCACGTTCGGATGCACCATGCCGCAGCCGAGGATTTCCATCCAATCGTTGCCTTCGCCGAACCGGACCTCGCCCTTGTCGCGGCGGCACTGGATATCGACTTCGAGCGAAGGCTCGGTGAACGGGAAGAACGACGGCCGGAAGCGCATGCCGACGCGATCGACCTCGAAGAAGGCCTTGCAGAACTCTTCCAGAATCCATTTCAGATGACCGAGATGCGAGCCGCGGTCGATCACCAAGCCTTCGACCTGGTGGAACATCGGCGTGTGCGTCTGGTCGCTGTCGCACCGATAGGTGCGGCCCGGAATGATGACCCGGATCGGCGGCTTCTGGCTCAGCATGGTGCGCACCTGCACCGGCGAGGTGTGGGTGCGCAGCAACAAGCGCGAGCCGTCCGCCTTCGGATTGAAGAAGAACGTGTCGTGCATCTCGCGCGCCGGATGGTCTTCCGGGAAGTTCAGTTTGGTGAAGTTGTAGTCCTCGGTCTCGATGTCGGGACCTTCGGCGACCGCAAAGCCCATGTCGGCAAAGATCGCGGTCAATTCATCGACGACCTGGGTGATCGGATGGACGCGGCCGATCTCGAACGGCGCTTCGCGCACCGGCAACGTCACGTCGAGCGTCTCGGTATTAAGCCGCGCCTCGAGCGCCGCGCCCCGGAACGCCTCGCGGCGTTCGGCGAGCGCGGCATTGACGCGCTCCTTCAAGCCGTTGATCAGCGGCCCTTGGCTCTTGCGCTCATCCGGCGACATCGTGCCGAGCGTCTTCAACAGTGCCGAGATCGAGCCTTGCTTGCCGAGCGCGGCGACCCGCACCGCTTCCAGCGCCGGCTCATCGGCGGCCGCAGCCACGTCGGCCAAAATCTGGGTCTCAAGCTGCGCAGTATCGGCCATCTCGAATTCACTCCGGCATGAACGGCAAGTCGGTGTCGCCTGGGCGTTCGCCCGCTTGGGTCAGCAGGCAATGCGCCTGCCCGCGATGATGGGCCTGATGATTGAACAAGTGCGTGACAAGCACCCAGTGCGGCTGGGTGATGTCCCGTTCAGCAGCATAAGAATAATAGGTCATATCCGCCGCGAGCCACGATGGTGCGACGCTCTCGGCCCAATCGATGATCGTCTGGTCGAAGCGTGCCCGTGCGGTCTTCAGGTCGGCCCAGTCGGTGTGCAGCGCTCCGGACTCCGCGATGGCGACGGCCGGCCGCGGCGTCCCGGCGAGCCGGTTCATCCACATGCCGTCGCCCCACAGCAGGTGGTTGAACGTGCCGTGGATCGAACCCCAAAAGGCGCCGCGGTCGCGGCGCCGTTCACTATCAGGCAGCCGGTCGGCTGCGCTGTAGAGGTTCTGGTTCTGCCAGCGGTTATAACGCGCCATGCGTGCAACATAGGCGCCGTCGATCACGACACGTCAGGCGGCCAGAGCCGTCTTCACCTGTCCGACGATGGCTTCGAACGCCACCGGCTCGCGGATGGCGAGGTCCGAGAGAACCTTGCGGTCCATCACGATCCCGGCCTTGGTCAAGCCATCGACGAAGCGGCTATAGTTCAGTCCGAACGGACGAACGGCCGCGTTCAATCGCTGGATCCACAGCGCCCGGAAGGTGCGCTTGCGCCGCTTGCGATCGCGGAAGGCGTATTGGTTGGCCTTCTCGACCGCCTGCTTGGCGATGCGGATCGTGTTCTTGCGCCGGCCATAATAACCCTTGGCGGCCTTGAGGACTTTCTTATGCTTGGCGTGGGCGGTGACGCCGCGTTTAACGCGTGCCATGGCGGATCTCCTTCAAAAATAGCGGAATCTAAACGAGCGACAAGCCGCGCGAGCGGCCGAACTTCAGCCGTTGGGCAGGAAGTACTTCTTGATGTTGTCGCCGTCGGTCTTGAACAGCACGTTGGTGCCGCGCAATTGCCGAATCTGCTTTTTCGAGCGCTTGATCATGCCGTGGCGTTTGCCCGCCTGGGCATAGAGGACCTTACCGGACCCCGTCACCTTGAAGCGCTTTTTAGCGCCTGACTTGGTCTTTATCTTGGGCATTTGGCTCTCCTATGGCCGCGAGCGCGAGCGCTCGGCAGACCGATAAATGCTCATCAAACGAGCGATGTGTGCTTGGTGCACGCCGCCGCCACGGCAGCCCTTATCAGCCGGGCGACGGGAGGGCGCCTTATGGCAGAGCTAAAGACTTCTGGCAATGGGCGGAAATGAAGTGCGGCTGGGCAGGCCAGCCGCGAAAGGTGAAGCGCCGACCGTCAGCGCGGCGCCAAAACCATGACCACTTGGCGGCCTTCGAAGCGCGGTTCCTGCTCGATCTTGGCGATCTTGGCGGTATCGCCTTTCACCCGATCGAGCAGCTTGTAGCCGAGATCCTGGTGCGCCATTTCGCGGCCGCGAAACCGCAGCGTGACTTTAACCTTGTCGCCCTCTTCGAAAAACCGCGCGATCGACCGCATCTTCACGTCATAGTCGTGATCATCGATCATCGGTCGCAGCTTGATTTCCTTGATTTCGACGACCTTTTGCTTCTTGCGCGCCTCGGCCGCCTTCTTCTGCGCCTGATATTTGTATTTACCGAAATCGAGAATCTTGCAGACCGGCGGGACCGAATTGGGCGCGATCTCTACCAGATCGAGCGCGGCCTCTTGCGCCATGGCCAACGCGGTATTGATGGGTGTGACGCCCATATTGGCGCCATCCTTGTCGATGAGTTGGACCTCGCGGACGCGGATCTCCTCGTTGATGCGCGGCCCTTCCTTGGCGGCGGGCTGCGGCGCTCTGATTGGACGACGAATGGGTGCTCTCTCCTATGCTGTTGCGGGCTTCGTGCAGTTTCGACTGTGTGCAGCCGCTAACCTTATGGTTGCCAACGTCTTGCTGGTCGCCACGTGTTCGCGATCTACCGTTTTGACACCGCCTTGCTGCGACGCGCCGTGGCATCCAACGTCCACCCATGATGGATGTCCATCCGTGATGCTATTCGGCGAGTGCTCAAGATTGGGATTTTTTGTCCGTAAGTCAACGACAATGGCGCGCGATATCTTGCATTTGAGCGCCTTTTGCGGCGAAACGTGATAGCGAAGCCCAACCCTCCTTCCCCTCCCTTCCGCGATACCGATGCCAGGCATGAGTGATAACGGCCTGAAATTCCTCGACATTGGAACAGGCAGCAATGCCCGCCGATTGGCCGTCCGCCAAACTGACGGCACAGCTCCCGGGCTGTTCTGGCTGTCCGGCTACAAATCCGACATGAAAGGCACCAAGGCGGCGGCGCTGGCGCAATGGGCCGCGGACAACGGGCGCGCCTGCACGTTGTTCGACTATTCCGGCCACGGCGAATCCAGCGGCGCCTTTACCGACGGAACGATCGGCCGCTGGCTCGACGACGCACTCGCGGTGTTCGACGGCTGCTGCCTCGGCCCGCAGATCGTGGTCGGATCCTCGATGGGCGGCTGGCTCGCCTTGCTCATGGTGCGCGCACTGCGGCTGCGGTCTTCATCGTCGTCGGCGTCGATCGCCGGTATGGTTTTGATCGCGCCCGCGGTCGACTTTACCGAGGAACTGATGTGGCGGCGCTTCACACCGGCGATCAAGCAGGAGCTGGAAGAGAAAGGCGTTTGGGCGCGCCCGTCGGAGTATTCGGCCGATCCCTATGTGGTCACTCGGCGGCTGATCGAGGAAGGGCGCAGTCACCTGATCCTGGGCGGAATGATCGAAACCAAATGTCCAGTGCGCATCCTGCAAGGCGTCGAGGATCCGGATGTGCCGTGGCAACACGCCGTGGAGTTGGTGTCACGGCTGGCCAGCGACGACGTGGTGCTGACTTTGGTCAAAGACGGCGACCACCGGCTGTCGCGACCCGAAGACATCGAGCGGTTGATCGGCGCGGTGGCGGAATTTTGATTCCGGCGCGCTGCCTCTGAAAGACCGATCCTCTTTTGAAATTTCTGCCGGACCCGTCGTTCTTTTATCTGGTCGCAGTGGCGGCCTGACGGCGCTCATCTTCTGCAACGTGTTGCGCAACGCCCCGACACGCGACGAAGCGCGTCAATGGGGCATGGGATGAAAATCTGAACTTTCCAAAGTCGCGCACGCGCCTCACCTTGCGTGATGGGATCGATCGCCATATACTGAACTACATGGTTCAGTATATGGAGCCCCGCCTCAACGCCTCGTTTGCCGCGCTTTCGGACGCCACCCGGCGCGGCGTTCTCGAGCAACTCGGGCGCGCGGACGCTTCGATCACGGAGCTTGCCGAGAAGTTTCACATGACCCTCACGGGCATGAAGAAGCACGTCGGTGTCTTGGAGCAGGCGGGGCTGGTCACCACCGAAAAAGTCGGGCGCGTGCGGACCTGCAAGCTCGGTCTACGCCGGCTTGAGGAAGAGGCGGCATGGCTTGAGAGGTACCGCCAACGCTGGGACGCACGCTTCGATGCGTTGGACTTGATCGTCGAGGAATTGAAACAGAAGGAGAAGGCCGATGAACTCAAGAACAGAGAGTGAGCCCACGCCAACGAAGAACCGCACCGTCGCTGAACGAAAGTCCGAACGCGAGCTCATCATTCGGCGAACCTTCAACGGCCCGGCGCGCCTTGTGTTCGAGGCGTGGACCAAGCCGGAGTTGCTGAAGCGGTGGTGGGCACCGCAGTCATCAGGGATGCTGCTGGTATCCTGCGAAGCGGATGTCCGTGTCGGCGGACGATACCGTTTCGAGTTCGGCCGCGACGGCACAACGCAGATGGCTTTCTTCGGTCGGTACATCGAAGTGATACCGCACGCACGCCTAGTCTGGACGAACGAGGAAAGCAATGACGGCGCCGTCACGACAGCGACCTTCGAGGAGAAGAGATGGCAAGACGCTGTTCGTTCTGCACGAACTCTATCCGTCGAAGGAAGCGCTCGATGCGGTGATGGCCGGCATGGAGGACGGGATGGCCGAGACGTTCGAGCAATTGGACGAGCTTCTCGTCACGTTGCGCGCGAGCGCGGGACGCTCATGAAGCGGTCAATCTCGGGGCGGCCGGCCGCGTAGTCGGCGGTGGCGACGGAATGAACGAAAGACAAAACGGGCGGAACAAATAGTCCGCCCGTTCGACTGTTCGTGATCCGTCTTAGACTTTGCCGCGATGATCGACGCTGAGCGGACCGGCGCCGTAAGCGACGACGTAAAGGAAGCCGCCCGCCATGCTCAGGTTCTTGTAGAAATTGATCATGTTGGGCAGGTCGCCTGCCGGCAGATGAATCGCGAAGCCGGTGATCAGGCAGAATATGGCAAGGACCAGCGCAACCCAGCGTGCTTGAAAGCCGGCCAGGATCAACAAACCGCCGATCAGCTCGATGATGATCACGATCCATACCAGCACCGAGGGCGCGGGCAGATGATAGCTTGCGAAATACTGAGCCGTGCCGGACGGATTCATCAGCTTGCCCCAGCCGGCCCAGATGAAGAGGCTCGACAGCAGCAACCGGCCGAGCGGCACCAAATAAGTCTTTGCGTTTTCCATGTTCTTATCCCCCAACTCCTGTTAGCGCCCCGTAAGCGCGTAACGAGCGTAACAGTCAGCCCATAGGCCGCCAATCACAAACATGGGAGATGTTCGCTGCGCTGCGCAACGAATTGAGAAATCACGATGCGTTGGTCACCTGCATGATACCGACGCACATGCGTGAGCGTGTCGTTGATAAGACACGCGCGAACCGAGTCAGGACAGGAATCGCTGCACGGCATCGACGGCTTCGCGCTTCTCGTCGAGCACGAGATGGCCGGCGCCCTTGAAGATCTGAATGTCGGCTTTGGGAATGAAGCTCTTCCAGAGCTCGGCCTGCGCCGCCGGGATCAACTGATCCTCATCGCCCCAAACCAGCAACGTCGGCATGGTCAGCCGGTGCATGTAGCGCGGCAACTTCTTGTCGTAAGGATGCTCCCACCAGAGCCGCGCCAGCGTGCCGCCTTCGCGATAGCGTGCGCCCATGAATTCCAGATCGTTGGGATTGTCGGGAAGGTATGGTTTGATCACGTCGAAATTCGACACCAGCATTGAAGGAATTTTCTCCGGCGGCAGGAGAAACAGATCGCCCTTCGGGCGCTCCTTGCCGCGCAAGCCCGCCGGGCCGACCAGAACCAACCGGTTGATGCGGTCGCCATGTCCGACCGCAAAGTTGGCGGCAAGCCAGCCGCCAAGCGAGAAGCCCACCAGGTTGAATTTCTCCAAGCCGAGCGTTTCGAACAACTCAAGATAATGCATGACGTAGTCATGGACGCCGGTCATCGCCGGATCGTCGTCGGCTTCGTCGAGTCCGGGATGGAGCGGAATGATGACACGGAATTTTTCCGTCCACGGCAAAGCGAAATTGATGCCGTGCCAAATCCCCGCCCCGTGCAGAAACACCAGCGGCGTCCCGCTGCCGGCTGTCATGACGGTGGTGTTGAGGCCGTTGATTTTGTGCGTTTCGCGCTTGAACTGCGGAGGGAAGGCTGTCGCGGTCATCGAATGCTCTTTCTGACTATTCGGCGGCAACACGGCGTTGCGTCGCCGCACGTCCACGCAGGCGCGGAATGACGTCCTGGCCGAAGAAATTCAGATTCTTGACCACCTTCCAGTGCGGCATGTCGCCGATGGCGCCGAGAATGTTGAAATGGTTGGTGCCGAGCTTTTCGCCCCATTCTTCAAGCTGCTCGACGACCTGATCGGCCGTACCGACCGCGACGAAGAATGACTCGTTGATGTGGTCGAAGTTGAAACCGCCATGCAGCTTGTCGGCCAGCGCGGCGCGTTTCTTCAGTTCCGCAACCGACAGATATCCGGGCGGCGCCAGGAAGGTGGGCGTGGTGCGCAACGCGTCTTCGAAGAAGAACCGCAGGTGCTCGACCGCTTCCGCCTCGGCCTTCTCTTTGGTCTCCGCCACATAGGCGATGACCTGGACCGGAAGCTGCTCGGGACGAATGTGGTGGCCGTGTTCCGCCGCGAGCCGGCGAAGGTTCTGATTGAGCTCGATGCGCGCGCTGCTTGGTGACGAAGACCGACGAATAGCCGAAGCCGAGCCGGGCGGCGAGGTCGATGGTTTCCTGGCTGCCGGTGCCGACGATATAGCAGGGCGGATACGGCTTCTGATACGGCCGCGGCCAGGGGTTGAGATAGCGGTAGGTATAGAAGTCGCCGTAATAGGTGGTCGGCCCATCCTGCGTCCAGGCCTGCAGGATAATGTCGATCGCCTCGCGATGGCGGTCGCGCGCCGTCGCCGGATTGATCGGGTTGGCCCAGTATTCCATGCCGGTGCCGAGCGGGAAGGCGACTTCGAGCCGGCCTTCCGACATCACGTCCAGCATGGCGTATTCTTCCGCCAGTCGGTTCGGGATATTCGAGATTCGGCGGCGTGCCCCACACGCAAATCTTGGCATTGCGGATCTGCGGGATGATCGCGGCGGCGATCAGATTCGGCGCCGCCATCATGCTGTAGGCGGTGTTGTGATGCTCGTTGACCACGACCGCGTCGAAGCCGACCTGGTCGGCAATCACCAGTTCCGAAAGATAGCGCTGATAGAGCGCATGCCCCTTCTTGGGGTCATAATATTTGTTCGGAAAATCGACCCAGGTCGATTTGTAGTCCTTATGATTGTCCGGGAAATGCACATACGGCATGAAGTGCATGAAATCGAAACGGACGGTGCCGTCCATCGTGACCTCCCTTTGGCGACGGCCGAAGCAGTCGCTTGAAATCGTTGATCCCGCCGGCTCACGCTCCTGCCGCATGAGCAGGAGTCCTGGCGCGGTCGGGCGCTTTGTTTGATTCATACGCGCTCAACCACCGCGGCGCAAACCACCGTGGGACTGCCATTTTCGCCTGCGCGTCCTATTATTTTGAAACGCGCGCCCGGCTCGCTCGGAGGATGGCTCCTAGAGCATGTCCCGGAAAAGTGGAAACCGGTTTTCCGAAAAAGGACATGCGGTAACAGGTAGATCTAGTCCGGGCGTACGGCGGCGCGGACCGTGCGCGGTGACACGCCGAACTCTTTCTTGAAGCAGGTCGCGAACGAACTCTGGTTGGCGAAACCATTGCGGTTGGCGATCTCGGAGATCGAACGCTGGCGCAGCCGCCGATCGGTGAGGTCCTGGTGCGCGCGCTGCAGGCGCGTGGCGCGGATCGAGGCGCTCACGGAATTTTCCGATGCCTCAAAGACCCGGTGCAGATAACGCGTGGACACCCCGATGGCGGCGGCGATCTTGGCGGGATCGAGCGCCGGATCCGCGACACGCCGATCGATGTAGGTCAGCGCCCTTTTGCGAATGGCGGCTTGTGCGAGCGATGGTCCATCCGGCATATCGGCCGGCGTCGATTCGAAAGTCATCGCCAGAATGTCGAGGATTTGTGTCGCCAGACTGGTCGCGCCCGGCCCACCTGTTGCGCCCGCATTCTGCACCAGCGACGCAATCATGTCGGCAGCGATGCTGCCCATGCCGGGACCAATCGGCCGCGCCACCGCGCAGTGCGATTGAATGTCCGCGAATTTGGATCTGAGAACGACCTCAGGAGCCTTGAGGAAAAACGTATCGGTGACGCCGGAGTGTTTGAGGACGTAGGGCGAGCCGAGATCGACCAGCGAACAACTGTTGGAAGTCGAGCAAAGCCTCGCGGCCGAACTGCTCGAGCGTCATCGGGCCTTTCTTGACGAACAAAAACACGCAGCTTTGGCTGACATCGCTGGCGATATGGCGGCGCTTGCGGGTGGCGACCTCGTAACCGACGACGGCCCGGGTGAGGTCGAGATCGTCGAGCGCGCATTGCGTGATGACGCCTTCGAACTGGCCGGGGTCCGCGACCTGCACATCCATGGCGGCATAAATCTGACTGACGACCGCCTCCCAGGCGCGCCGCTTGTCGTCGCCAAACGATCGACTGGAGTACACCGCGTTCATGCGTTCTCCCGGGTCGCTTTCCCTATCCGCGCATTGCCGGACCTCAAGGGCGCTTCGCGGCGCCCGCTCTTGTTGTTCGGGAAAGTATAGCCTCGCGGGCACCACCGGCGCTAGGCCAGCGCCCCGACGAGGAACGCCGGGCTCAGCTTCCGGGGAGGCGGCGGAGCGCCCAGCCGCCGCGGGGCTGCCGCGCGGCCTAAATCAACGGCGTGACGTTATTTTCGACGCCGAGCAGCGCCTTGCCGAGAAGCTCGTAGCCGATCGGCGGCAGCACCACCGCGTGCCGCGAGGCCACGGCGGTGTCGCGCCAGATACGTTGCAGCGGGCTTGCGTCGGCAAAAGCCGCCGAGCCATGCGCGAACAACAGCTTGTCGATGGCCTGGGTAACCTTTTCGACCGTGTAGCCGGCATCGGCGCGCACCCGCGCACGGGTAAGCATGTCGGGATAGACGCCAAGCGCGGCGGCCGTGTCGATGTCATCGGCCGCCCGATAGGCATGCAGATGGGCGGTGTCGATCATCATCGCGGCTTCCGCGACCTGAAGCTGGAACGCGACCGACGCGCTTTGCTTTTCAAAGAACGTGTAGGCGATGGTGCGCGAATTGGCTTTCTGGCGGACGAAATCGAGCGCGGCGCGGCCGAGACCGAGGATCGGTCCCACCAGGATGATCGACAGGATCGGGACAAAGGCACTGCGATAGAACGCCTCCTGGCTGCGCATTTCGGTCGGGTAATTGCCCTCGATCGCCTGCGGCACGGACAACACGCGATGGTTCGGCACGAAGGCGTCGTTGGCCTTCAACGAAATGCTGCCGCTCGACTTCATGCCGGCGACGAACCAGGTGTCGACCTGCTCGAGGTCCGACATCGGAAACAGCGCCAAGCCCTGGTCGATCGGCTCGCCGGCTTCGTTGACGATCGGCATGCCGAGCACGGCCCATTGCGAGTGCCAGCCGCCGGAATTGTAGTGCCACTGGCCGGTGACCCGATAGCCGCCATCCACTTTGGTCACGGTCGCGGTCGGATTGAGCACGCCGGAGATGCGCACATCCGGATCGTTGCCAAAAACCTCGTCCTGCGCCTTGACCGGAAACAGGCTCGCGAGCCAGCAACAAACATTGTTGAGATTGACCACCCAGGCGGTGCCACCGTCGGCCTCGGCGACCGCCGCGCTGACGTCGAGCATGGCGCGGGTATTCATCTCCCAGCCGCCATAGCGTTTCGGCGTGCACACCTTGAAGAAGCCGGCGCTGCCGGCAGCGTCGATCGATTCCTCGACGACGCGCCGGTTGGTTTCGCCGAGCGGGCCGTTCTTGCTGAACAGCGGCTTGAGGTCACGCGCCTTGGCGACGAGATCCGAAACGGTCGGCGCTGCGGCGCTGCGAACATTGACGATCTTGTTCATCACACACTTCCTCCCATGTGACGCGCGACGATGGCGCGCTTATTGGCTCTGCAGCAGAACTTCGCGTGGAACGCCGCGCAACGGCGGCGAACACGCCAGGATGTCGGTGGTTTTTTTCAGGTGATCGTCGATCAGCGCGCAAGCCAGATCGGCGTCGCGCGCCAGACAGGCATCCAGAATAGTCTTGTGTTCCGCGTTCACGTCGCGATTTTCCCGGCCGAGCGCAAACGACAGATGCCGATAGCGTTCGCTCTGGGCGTACAGCATGGTGCGCAGGTTCAGCAGCCATGGGCTGTCGCAGCCGGCCGCCAGCGCGGCGTGAAATGTCGTGTGGGCGGCGACCCAGCCGCCGTTCAGGCGCGATACCGCGTCAGTCACCACGATCGGAATGCGATGCAGCCGATGATAGGCGGCGACGATCGAAGTTTCCCATTCGACATCGCCATGCACGATCGCCGAGCGCAGGCACATCTGCTCGATCGCGATGCGCGTGCGCGTCAGATCCTGCAGGTCCGCGAGCGAAACCGGCGCCACCGAGTAGCCTTTTTGCGCCGCCGCGATGGTCCACTTTTCCGCCGAGAGCCGCGACAGTGCTTCGCGCACGGCGCCGGGACTCATGCGCAAACGCGCGGCGACATCACTGATCGTAATCTTCGCCCCAGGTGCGAGCCGGCAATCGAGAATTTCCGCCAGCAGCGCCTCGTAGGCTTGGTCCGCCTGGGTCGCCGCACGGTCAATGCCGGCAAGCTTGGTCATGCTCATGCGCCCAGGATGCGGCATCGCGACGACACGAGCAAGGAAAAATTATTTTCCGTTGACAAAAATATTTTCTGGTGAATTGAATCTGGTAACGCGCGGCGCAGCATGGCCGTCGCTTGTTTGATGATAAGGTCGCGGCCTGACGGGTTCGCTGACCTGAATAGTGGGAAGTGAGGAAGCGCGATGACGGCGATCCACGGTTTCATTCAGCCGAACCGCCGCCCGGGCGAACTCGGCGTGCATTCGGTCGATCATTTCCATTTCGCCGTGCCCGATCTCTCCGTTGCGCAGAATTTCTACGGCGAATTCGGCCTCGATGTCGGTCATCGCAGCGACCGCTTGACCCTGAGCACGTTCACCCAGCCCCATGTCTATGGGACGATCGGCGAAGGGCCACGCAAGAAGCTCGGCTACGTGTCGTTCGGCGCCTTCGAGGATGACATCGAGGCGTTCTCGCAGCGGCTGCAGGAGATGGGCGTCAAGCGGCTCGATCCGCCGCCGGGCATCGATTCCAACGGCCTCTGGTTTCACGACCACAACGGCATTCTGGTCGAGATCAAAGTCGCGGCGAAAGTCGTCGCCCGATGAAAAGAGCCGCTTCGGCTACTTGCCGACGGTGGCCGGCCAGCGCGGGGCACCGTTCCGCAGCACGATGCCGCGCACCCGGCCGCGACGCCTGTCGCATGTGCTGATGTTCACGACCGACGTGCGCAAGGCGGTCGAGTTTTACACCCGCGTCCTCGGGCTGCGGTTGTCCGATCATTCCAGCGACAACATCGCCTTCATGCACGGCATTCACGGCAGCGATCATCACATGATCGCGTTCGCACGCTCGAATGCGCCGGGCCATCATCATTTCAGCTGGGATGTGGGCTCGGTCGACGAGATCGGCGCCGGCGCCATGCACATGCTGGACAAGGGCTTTGCCAAGGGCTGGGGCCTCGGGCGCCATGTGCTCGGCTCGAACTACTTCCACTACGTGCAGGATCCGTGGGGCAGTTTCAGCGAGTATTCGGCCGACATCGATTACATCCCCGTAACCTGCGACTGGGCCGCCGGCGACCACGCCGAGAATGATTCCTTCTACGCCTGGGGTCCTAACGTGCCCGAGGATTTCGTCCACAACTACGAGGCGTGATGCCGGCACGGCGGCCGCGACAGGCGCGGGCGCCGTTTACCGCAACACGCGAACGCCGGCTGACCCGCATCCTGGGTCAATCTACCCCGTATCCCGGGCTGGACCGATAGTGTATAGGACACGACAACCTCGTGTCCGTCCTCGCGGCGGCCGCGGGCAAAAAACATCGACAAGAAATCAGTCGATCCAATAGCGCGCCGATCCAATCCAGAATTGGACGGCAACTCTTGAACCAGGGAGGAAATCCAGAATGAAAACAGCGTGGGGAAAGAAGCGGCCGCAAAACGTCGATCCGCAGCGCCGCAAGGTCATCAAGCTTCTGGGCGCCGCCGGCGCCGGTGCAATCGCCTCGCCGTGGACGTTTCAATCGTCGCGCGCCGCCAGCAAGACCATCAAGATCGGCATGGTGACCCCGGAGACCGGCCCGATCGCCGCTTTCGGCGAGCCGACCCAATGGGTGGTCAACGGCGTGAAGAAGGTGCTGGCCGACGGCATCACGGTCGGCGGTCAGAAGTATAACGTCGAGATCATCACCAAGGACAGCCAGTCGAACCCGAACCGCGCGGCGGAAGTGGCGGCGCAGCTCATCAACAACGACAAAGTCGACCTGATGACCGCGTCGTCGACGTCGGACACGGTCAATCCGGTGTCCGACCAGTGCGAGCTCGCCGGCGTTCCTTGCGTTTCGTCGGACGATCCGTGGCAGGCTTGGTTCTTCCCGCGCAAGGGCGACCCCAAGAAGGGCTTCGAGTGGACCTACCACTTCTTCTGGGGTTTCGACCAAGCCGGCAACACCTTCGCCGACATGTGGGCCTCGATCCCGACCAACAAGATCGTGGCCACCTTGTTCAGCAACGATCCGGACGGCCTCGCCGCCGACGACAAGGAAAAGGGCCTGCCGGGGCTCTTCAAGTCCAAGGGCTTCGACGTCCACGATCTCGGCACTCTATCCGATGCAGTCCGACGATTTCTCGTCGCAGATCGCGGAAATGAAGAAGATCAACGCCGACATCGTCTGCGGCATCTTCACCCCGCCGCAGTTCGCGATTTTCTGGACCCAGTGCGCCCAGCAGGGTTTCAAGCCCAAGATCGTGACGCCGGCCAAGGCGCTGCTGTTCCCGACCTCGGTCGAGGCGCTCGGCGATCGCGGCGTCGACATGTCGACCGAAGTGTGGTGGTCGCACCACCATCCGTTCAAGTCCGGCCTGACCGGCCAGACCGCGCAGCAGTTCTGCGACGCCTACGAGAAGCGCGACCGGCAAGCAGTGGACGCAGCCGCTCGGCTTCAAGCACGCCAATCTCGAAGTGGCGATCGACGTGCTCAAGCGCGCCAAGAAGCTCGAGCCGAACGCCATCCGCGAGGCGATCGTCCAGACCGATTATCAGTCGATCGTCGGCCCGGTGAAGTTGAAGGCGGCGGCCCGAACAATCCGGTGCCGAACGTCAGCATCACGCCGCTGGTCGGCGGTCAGTGGAAGAAGGGCAAGAAGTTCAAGTACGACCTGGACATCGCCTTCAACGGCTTGGCGCCCAATATTCCGATCGACAGCCCGTTCGAAGCGATTAAATATTCCTGATCGCTTCCTCGGGGGTCACAAAGCCGCCGCGCCCCAACGCGCGGCGGCGTTTCTGATAGTCGTTCATGACGCTTCTTCTGCAACTCGATGGCGTGTCCAAATTCTACGGCGCACTCAAAGCCGTGGACACGGTGAACCTCACCGTCGATGACGGCGAGGCGCTCGGGGTGATCGGCCCCAACGGCGCCGGCAAATCCACGATGTTCAATCTGATCACCGGCGACGTGGCGCCGTCCGCAGGACGCGTGCTGTTCGCCGACGCCGACGTGACCAAAAAACCGCCGCACGCCCGCTCGCGCATGGGCATCGGCCGCTCCTACCAGATACCGCACCCGTTCGCGAACATGACGGTGTTCGAGAACCTTTTGGTCGGCGCGATCTTCGGCGGCGGCTTGCACGAGCGCGACAGCTACAAACGCTGCAGCGACGTTCTCAAGATCACCGGCCTTTACGACAAGGCCAACAAGCCGGCGCGCACGCTGACCCTGCTGCAGCGCAAGCGCCTGGAGCTGGCGCGCGCGCTCGCGACCCAGCCGAAACTGTTGCTGCTCGACGAGATCGCCGGCGGACTGACCGAGCACGAATGCGCCGAGCTCGTGAAAACCATCAAGGAAATTCACGCCACCGGCACCACCATCGTGTGGATCGAGCACATCGTCCACGCGCTGGTCTCGGTGGCCAGCCGGCTGGTGGTGATGAATTTCGGTCAGGTCTTGGCGCAGGGCAATCCGCACGAGGTCATGGCCAACGCCAAGGTGCGCGAAGTCTATATGGGCATTCCCGGTATCATGACGCTGCTGCAGACCCAGAATTTGTCGGCGTTCTACGGCGACTTCCAGGCGCTGTTCGACATCAACGTCACCGTCGAGGAAGGCGAAACCGTCGCCATCATCGGCGCCAACGGGGCCGGCAAGACCACCTTTCTGCGCTCGGTCGCCGGCGCCATCGAAAACGCCCCCGATATGGTGGTGTTCGAAGGCAAGCCGATCGGCCACCATACGGCGCACGACATCGTGCGGCTCGGCATCGCCATGGCGCCGGAAGGCCGCCGGCTGTTTCCGAGCCTGTCGGTCGAAGAAAATCTGCAGCTCGGCGGCTACAGCAAGCGTCCCGGTCCGTGGAGCCTGAAGCGCGTCTACGAGCTGTTTCCGCGCCTGCACGAGCTGCGGCATTTGCCGGCCACGGACCTGTCCGGCGGCCAGCAGCAAATGACGACGCTCGGGCGCGCGTTGATGTCGAACCCGCGGCTTCTGCTGTGCGACGAGCTTTCGCTCGGATTGGCGCCGGTCGTCATTCGCGACATCTATGACTGCCTCGGCAAAATCACCGCCGAAGGCACCACCGTGGTGCTGGTCGAGCAGGACATCAACCGCGCGCTCGACGCCTCGGCGCGCTTTTATTGCTTCCAGGAGGGACGGCTCGCCTTGACCGCGCCGACCAAGGGCTTCGACCGCGCGGCGATCAGCGCGGCGTATTTCGGCATTTAGAGCATGATCCGAAAAAGCGGACACCGGCTTCCGTGAAGATCATGCACCAACAAAGCTGTGACGGTGGCCGCGATGGATTGGCTCAACATCATCATCCAGGGCGTCCTGCTCGGCGGCATCTACGCCCTGTTCGCGATCGGACTGTCGCTGTCGTTCGGCATCATGCGGCTCGTCAACATCGCGCACGGCGATCTGATCGTGCTCTCGGCCTACGTGGCCCTGGTTGTCGGCCAGGCCACCGGGCTCGATCCGATCACCTGCCTGGTCATCGTCGTGCCGGTGATGTTTTTGGTCGGCTACGCCTTGCAGCGCGGCCTGCTGAATCAGACGCTCAGCGGCGGCCTGTTGCCGCCGCTCCTGGTCACCTTCGGCATTTCGATCATCATCCAGAACGGCTTGCTGCAGGTCTTCGGCGCCTACACGCACCGCCTCCAGGAAGGCGCGATCGAGACCGCGAGCCTGCAATTGCCGGGCGGCATCTCGGTCGGCGTCTATCCGCTCCTGGTATTCGGCGTCGCGCTTGCTGGCGCTCGCCAGCTTGCAGCTTCTGTTTTATCGCACCGGCCTCGGCCGCGCCTTTCGCGCCGTGTCCGACGATGCCGACACCGCCGAGCTGATGGGCATCGACAACCGCAAGCTCTATGCGGTCGCACTCGGCATCGCCATGATCTTCACGGCGATCGCCGGCGTGCTGTTTGCGATCCGCACCACCTTCGATCCGGCCGCCGGTCCGATCCGGCTGATCCTGGCCTTCGAGGCGGTGATCATCGGCGGCCTCGGCAGCATGTGGGGCACGCTGATCGGCGGCATCATGCTGGGCATCGCGCAGTCGGTCGGGGCGGCGCTGTCGCCGACCTGGCAAATCCTCGCCGGGCACCTCGCCTTTCTGATCATCCTGATCATCCGCCCGAGCGGACTGTTCCCGCGGACGAGAGGCTGACATGGACACCGCCCGGGTCGCACGCGGCACACGCACCAGCCACGCCTTCGCGGTCGTGGCGTTGATCGCACTTGCGGTGCTGATCGCCATGCCGTGGTGGGGTGACGCCGGACAGATGCGGCTGGTCGCCGAGATGGCCTATTACCTGGCGCTGGCGCAGCTCTGGAATTTGCTCGCCGGTTATGCGGGCCTCGTGTCGGTCGGCCAGCAGGCCTATGTGGGTCTCGGCGGCTACGCGTTTTTCTATCTGACCCGCGTGCTCAATATCGACGTCTACATCGCGTTGCTGATCGCCGGGCCGTTCGCGGGCCTGATCTCGATCCCGGTATCGTTCGCGGTGTTTCGGCTGCGCGGCGCCTATTTCGCGATCGGCACCTGGGTGGTGTCCGAAGTGTTCGCGCTGTCGGCGAGCCTGATCGAGGTACTGGGCGCCGGTTCAGGGCTGTCGCTGACGCCGGCGATCATGCGCGAGATCGCGCCGGACCGCGCCGGCCGCGACACCATCCTCTATCTCATGACGCTTGCGGTCTCGGCCATCGTGTTCGGCGTCGTCTATCTGCTGCTGCGCTCGCGGCACGGTCTGGCGTTGACCGCGATCCGCGATTCCGAACCGGCGTCGGCGAGCCTCGGCGTCAACACGTTCCGCACCAAATTCATCATCTACATCGTCACCGCCGCCTGCACCGGCCTGGTCGGCGGCCTGATCTTCCTGCAGAAGCTGCGCATCTCGCCCGAAGCCGGCTTCAGCATCAATGACTGGACCGTGGTCGTCATCTTCATGGTGGTGATCGGCGGCATCGGCACGCTCGAGGGCCCGTTCATCGGCATGCTGATTTTCATCGTGCTGCGCGAACTGCTCGCCGATTACGGCGCCTATTATCTGATCCTGATGGGCGCGATCGCCATCGTGGTCATGCTCAAGGCGCCGTCGGGCGTTTGGGGCTATATCAGCCACCGCTTCAATATCGAGCTGTTCCCGGTCGGGCGGCGACTGGCGCTGGCGCCGACCGACGACGCCGGCAAGGCATAGCGCGCGTCTCGCCTGGATTGCATCGGCGGCGCTTTGTATCTCGGAAGCGCCTTCCCCTCTCCGGCGTCATGCGCGGGCTTGACCCGCGCATCCCGATTGCCAGGGCTCAGTGCCCACCTAAGCGGGATGGCCGGGACAAGCCCGGCCATGACGCGGGTGTGAGGACGCGATTAAACAAACATCCGTCATGGCCGGGCTTGTTCCGGCCATCCACGTCTTATCTCGCCCGCGCTCAAGACGTGGATGCCCGCGACATAGGCGGAGCGGAGCGACGCCGTTCTTCGAACGGCTATGCGCGGGCATGACGACGCAGGCAAACAAAACTCGATCTTCAAAACTCGATCTTGCGCTTGTCGAAGAACGCATCGATGCCGGCGCGCGCATCGTCGGAAACCATGCTCACCGCCTGCGCGACGCTTTCGGTCCACAGCCCGTCCGATGCCGACATGTCTTCGATGCGCGGTATAGCCTGCACGATCAGATAATTCGGGATGCGCGCATTCTTGGCGATCGCCTCGGCAAGTTCCATCGCCTTGTCCAGCGTCTTGCCCGGCTCGACCAGATAGTGCGAAAGGCCGAGCCGCTCGCCGGCTTCGGCATCGAGCCGGCGGCCGGTCAGCATCATTTCCACCATGCGGCCGGAGCCAATGATTTTCGCGACCCGCACACTGGCGCCGCCACCGACATAGAAGCCGCGGCGACCTTCCGGCAATTGGTAGAACGTGGTCGGGTCGGCGACGCGGACGTGCGTCGCAGTCGCGACCTCCAGACCGCCGCCGATCACAGCCCCCTGCATCGCCGTCACCACCGGTCGGCCGCCGAACTGGATGGCATCGAGCGTGGCGTGCGCGAAACGCGACATGAAAATACTGTCGAACGCCTCGCGATGCCGATGCTCGGACAGATCGAGCCCGGCGCAAAAGTGCTTGCCGGCGCCGGTGAGCACGACGCAACGGACGTCAGGCTCGAAAGTCTCGAATGTCGTTTTCAGCTCGCCCCAAAGCTTTTCGCTCAGCGCGTTGCGCTTGTCGGCACGGTTGAGCGTAACGACGGCGATCGGACCCTGACGTTCGACCAAAAGGACTTTTTCGGTATCGCTCATTTTCTTTCCAGTGCTGGTTGATCGGATGAAGCCCCGCGCAGCGCCGCATCGCGTAAGGCGCGTCGCAGCACCTTGTTGGTCGGCGTGCGCGGTAATTCGCTGACGAACGTATAGCCGCGTGGCCGCTGATAAGGCGACAGGTCGCTGCCGCGGACGTGTTGCTCGAGAGCCGCCGCATCGAGCGCCTGATCGCCGCGCACGATGAAGGCCTCGACGCGCTCGCCCCATTCGGCATCCGGCAGGCCGATCACCGCGCATTCGGCAACGCCGCGATGCGCCAGCAGCACCTCTTCGACGCGCGCCGGCATGATGTTGATGCCGCCGGAAATGATCATGTCGTCGCGGCGGCCTTCCAGATAGAGATAGCCGCCGTCATCGAGACGGCCGAGATCGCGCGAGCGCCACCACCGCCGGTCGCCGTCGACCACAAAGCTCGCGGCGCTGGCCTCGGGATCGCGCCAGATACAGGCCGCCAGCGACGGACTGGAAACAAGAATTTCGCCGACTTCGCCAGCCGGTACTTCGTCTGCCGGGCCACCTCCCGGCACCACCACGCGCAGGTCGCCATTGAGCAAGGGCCGGCCGACGCTCACCAGCCGCTCCCCGGTCATTTCCTCGGCGGTGATGCAGGTGCCGGCCGCGCCAAGTTCGGTCGACCCGTACATCTGCACGACATTGGGGCTGATCATTTCGCGCAAGCGCTTCAGGGTCGGCGCGTCCATGGGTTCGGCGGCGAAACCGATCAGACGCACCGAGCTGAAATCGGCACCCTGTTCGCTGGAGTTCAACAACCGGCGCCACAGCGTCGGCGTCAGAAATACGTGGGTCGCGCGCTCGTTGACGGTACGCCGCACCAGATCGCCGAGATCGAAATGCTCCATGAAAATGGTGCAGGCGCCGGCATTGAGGAACGGAAACCAGCCGTTGTAGCAGCCGATGAAGGCCGTGCTCAGCGGCACCACCGAGCGGTCGCTCGGCAGCAAGCCCTGATAAAGGTGAAGGTTCGAGCGCGCGTTCTCGACGAAACCCCGATGGGTGTGGACGACACCCTTGGGCACCGATGTGGTGCCGGAAGACAGCACGATCACCGCCGGATCGTTCTCGGCCGGCCGCGCCAATGTGATTTCAGGACGCTCGGCATCGAGATCGCGTGGAATGGACGCCGCCGGCGTAAACGCTCCGCCGCGCTTCGCTGGAACCGCCGACAAGGCCTCGACGCACGCCAGCGGCTGCGGAAACGCCGCGGCGATACCAGCCGCCGTGCTTTCCATCGACGCATCGTAAACGAGCAAGCGCGCGCCCATCCGGCGACAAACGGCGGCCAGCGTCGCGGCAGATTCCCGCGTGTGCAACGCCATCGGCAGCGCGCCGAGACGCACCGCGCCCAGCCACGCGACCAAATAGATCGCGCTCGGCGGACACAAAAGCGCCAGCGGCTCGCCCGGCACGGCGCCGAGCGATGCAAACAATGCCGCAGCCCGCCGCGAGAGCACATCAAGCTCGGCGTAAGTCAGTCGCGTGGTGGAATCCACCACCGCTTCGCCCGTGCCGAACCATCGCGCGGTCCGCGCAAAGGCATTGGGAATCGTGAGCGGCAAGCCGACTGTCATCGTGTGTGAACGCTTATTGGACCTTGAGGCCCATTTGGCCGGCAATCAGGTTGCGCTGGATTTGTGAGGTGCCGGCCGCGATGGTCGCCGCGCGGGCATCGCGGAAATGCCGCTGCATGTCGAACTCCATGTTGTAGCCGTAGCCGCCCATCACCTGCATGCCGGCCTCCGTGGTCTTCACATAGGCTTCGGCGGCGAGCAGCTTTGCCATGGTGATGTCCTTGAGCGCGTCTTCGCCGCGGCTGACGCGCCACGCCGCTTTCAAGGTCAGCGCCCAGGCGGCTTCCACCTGCGCCTCCAGGTCGGCGAGCATGTGTGCGATGGCCTGAAAGCTGCCGATCGGCCGGCCGAACTGCTTGCGCTCCTTGGCGTAATTCACCGCCATATCGAGGGCGCCGCGCGCGCTGCCGCAATCGCAGGCCGCGGCAACAACACGCTCGGCCTGCAGGCCGGTCATGATGCAGTCCCAGCCTTTGTTCTCGCCGCCGATCAGACGGTCGGCCGGGATGCGCACATCGTTGAAGAATAGCTCGATACGTGCCGACCGAACGGCGGCCCAGCATGTCGAGCCGTCGGATTTCGAGACCCGGCGTGTCGTTGTCGACCAGGAACAGCGACATGCCTTGGCGGTAATGCGCGCTCGGGTCGGTCTTCACATAAACATTGATGACGTTGTCGCGGGCGCCGGCGGCGGTCGCCCAGATTTTCTGGCCGCTGATGACGTAGCTCGTTGCCGTCGCGCCGCGCCTGCGTGCGCATCGCGCCGACATCGGAGCCGGCGTCGGGCTCCGACATCGAGATCGACATGCGGATCTCGCCCGACATCAGCTTCGGCAGCCAATGGCGTTTTTGTTCTTCGGAGCCTTTGCGCGCCACATTGAGCGCGCAAAAGATGCTGCCGCCAAACGCCATCACCACGTCAGCGCTGTAGCGGCCAAGTTCCTCGGACACGATGGCGAGATCGACAACGCTGCCGCCGGCTCCGCCATACTCTTCGGCGAACGGCAGCGCGAACAGCCCGGCCTCGACCCACGCGTCGTAGAGCTCATACGGATAAAGCCGCTCGCGATCCAGGCGGCGCAGATAGTCGGGCGTCGCCAGGCGCTGCATCAACTTGTGGGTGCTCTCCCAGAGAAGCTTCTGTTCGGACGAGTACTCAAAATCCATGATCGTGGGCTCCCGGACCCGCGCTGCCATCGCGCTCTGGACAGCAGCCGATGTTGGCGATAGCGTACCTACCGGCCGGCCGGTCTGCAAGCGAAGACATATGCATGAGCACGCGGGGATCCGCAACGGTGGGGAAACGGGAAGCGAGCGGCACGCGTGTCGACGCCATCATCGAGGCTGCGCTGCAATTGTTTCTGGAGCGCGGCTACGACAACACGCCGCTGTCGGCGGTCGCCGAGCGGCTCGGCCTGACCAAAGCCGGCGTCTATCATCACTTCGCCACCAAGGAAGACTTGTTGTTCATGGCGCATCGGCGGACCATGGAGCGGCAACTCATCCCGCTGCTCGACGAGGCCGATGTCGAGC
Source organism: uncultured Alphaproteobacteria bacterium (assembly GCA_963737755.1). Taxonomy (GTDB): domain Bacteria; phylum Pseudomonadota; class Alphaproteobacteria; order Rhizobiales; family Xanthobacteraceae; genus BOG-931. Next base: position 193,670 of record CAVTTZ010000006.1, read on the forward strand.
CTGATCCGGAACAGCGGCTGCGGAAATTCATCTTCGCACATGCCCGCATGCTGGCGCTGGAGCCGACCGCCGGTCTTCTGATCCGCGAAGCGCGCCGGCTCGAACCGAAGCATCTTGCCGAGATCAAAAAATCCTGGCGGCGCGGCCTCAACGTGGTCCGCGACAGCATCGCCGAACTTCAGGCCAGCGGCCGCTGCCGAACAGACATTAACCCGACTCAAGCCGCGTTCGGCGCCATCGGCATGACCAACTGGATCCCGTTCTGGTTCGACCCGAAGCGGCCGCAGACCGCGGACACCGTCGCGCGCGCGATGGAGACGCTATTCATGGATGGCTTGCTGCACGGCTCAATCGGGCGGCCCGACCCGGCGCAATCGCACCGGATCAGCGCGGTCAGGTTGCCGCCGCGACGCAACAGCCGGGAATCCAGCTCGGCGCGAAAGCGACCGGTCCAATGAGACGTCGCATCATCAAAGCCGCGCTTCGGTGAACACCAATGTGCCGGCGTCGTCGCGCAGCGGCGTCGGCATCACGATTCATGCGCATTCTTGCTTGCTCTGCGCCGTGCCGTTTCCCGGCATAGCGGACGCGACCGTTACGACGCGATTTACAAAAATATTTCAGTAGGGAGAGTTGATATGACCACGATGCTGGCCGCCAGGCTCCACAAGATCGGCGAGCCGATGCGGCTCGAGCAGGTGCCAATTCCGACGCCGCGCCCGACCGACGTTCTGATCACCGTGAAGGCCTGCGGCGTCGTGCCCAACCTGATCAACGTGCTCACCCACTGGCAAACGTGGTTCCCGGAATTGCTGCTGCCGAAGCTGCCCGCGATCTTCGGCCTGGATGTTGCCGGTGTCGTCGCCGCTGTCGGCGATCAGGTGCAGAATTTTCGCGAAGGCGACCGCGTCTATGTCACGCCGGGCCTGTTCTGCGGCTCGTGTCCGGCGTGCCGCGCCGACGACACGATGAACTGCACCAACTACACCTTCCGCGGCTATTTCGGTTTCGGCCCGGACGTGCAGAAGCAGTTCGACGCCTATCCGTACGGCGGCATGTGCGAATACATCACCGCGCCGCAGCACAATCTGGTGCCGCTGCCGGACAAGATCTCGTTCGAGGAAGCCGCACGCTTCGGCTATATCGGCACCGCTTACGCGGCGTTGCGCAAGGCGGAAGCCGGCCCCGGCAAGACCATCCTCATCAACGGACTGAGCGGCACGCTGGGTCTCGGCGCGACGCTGTGCGCGCTCGGGCGCGGCGTTACCCGCATTCTCGGCACGGCGCGCGACAAGAAACGCCTCGCTCGCGTCAAGGCGCTGGCGCCGGATCGGATCGAAACGCTGGCCGAAGGCGACGGCCCATCGGTCGCCGACTGGGCGCGCGGCTTTACGGGCGGACACGGTGTCGATGCGGTGATCGATTGTCTCGGCCCGGGCACGTCCGGTACGCTGCTGATGAACGCGATCTACGCGCTGCGCCGCGGCGGCAAGGCGATCAACATCGGCGGCGTCGGCGAAAAGACCGTGATGGACATCCATTGGATGATGGACAACCAGATCGCCTTCATCGGCAGCAACTGGTTCACCATCGAAGACGGCGATGCGCTTGCGGCAATGGTGGCGGCAGGCACGCTCGATATGTCGGTGTTCGACCACGTTCGCGTGCCGCTCAGCGAGGTGAACCGCGCGCTCGACGGTTCGCAATTCCGCGACGGCGGCTTCACCAATGTCGTGATCGTTCCGTGAGGACTCAGCAATGACGCAAACCCATCGCGTGATCGTCACCGGCACCAACGCGGCCGGTAAATCCGTTGTCGCCGAGGACACGCAGGCATCGCTCGGCGGTCCCGGCAATTTCGATTTCTGGCAGACCAAGCCCGGTCAATCGCCGCACGACCTGTCGTTCGGCCGCGCGCCGATGAAGTTCTATCCGCAGCCCGGCGGCACTATGTTTCGGCTCTTCACCATTCCACCTGAAGATCCGACAAAAGGTCCGGCCGAGGTGGCAGCGATTCAGGACTGGTTCTTCAATGAAGTCGGCGATCCGGCCGCGCGCGTTGATACCAGCCGCCATCCGATGATGCACACGACCGCGACGATTGACTACATCCTGCTGCTGTCCGGCGAGATTTCGCTGCTGCTCGACGAGGGCGAGCCGATCCGGCTCAAGCCGTTCGATGCCGTCGTGCAGCGCGCCACCAACCATTCCTGGGTGAACACCGGCCGCGAGCCGGCGCTGCTGATGTGCGTGATGGTCGGTGGCAAGTAACAACTCGACCTCAAAAGCGGATCGGACACAGATGAAAAATAACGACACCCACGCCGCCGAACAGATTTTTCCCCTAAGCTTCCAGCCGCCGTCGGATTACGAACGGCCGGCCGAGCATACGCGGATCGTCTGCGACAAGGACGTCGCGGTGGCGATGCGCGACGGCGTCAATGTCGTGGTCGACGTCTATCGTCCGGACGCACCGGGACGCTTTCCGGTGCTGTTCGCCTTCGGGGTTCATTCCAAGGAGTTGCAGGGCCACGAGCTTCCGCAGACCTTCCCGCCGCAGCCCTCGTGGTCGAGCCTGTGGCTCGGCCATGCGGAAGCCGGCGACACCGAATTCTTCGTGTCGCGCGGCTATGTGCATGTGGTCGGCACGCCGCGCGGCTTTCTCAAATCCGGCGACGGCGGCTCGCGCGAATGGGACAGCTACGACGTGATCGAATGGATCGCGCAGCAGCCCTGGTGCGACGGCAATATCGGCATGATCGGCATCGGCGCGTTCGCGTCGGAGCAATTTCATGTCGCACGCCAGCAACCGCCGAAACTCAAAGCCATCTTTCCCTACGACCCGCGCGGCGCCTACGGCAAGTTCGGTGGCTTTCGCGAGGAATATCCGGGCGGCGTGCTGCATGCGTTTCGTTATTTGATGGATCATTTTTCTTCGATCCACACCACGCGCAACGCCCCCGGCGAATTGCCGGCCGACAAGGAAGAGAAATGGCGCGAGGCGATGGCGGATGCGGACATCCGCATGTATCCGCACCTGCACAACGTGCTGATCCAGCGCGGACAGCACATGCCGCGCTATTTCGATGTGCTGATCGATCCGTACGACGACGAGAAAACCATCGTCGAAGCCGAGGCGGAGTTTCGCAAGATCACCGTGCCGACCTACACGGGCGCCGGCTGGTACGGCTACACCTACAAAACCCATCTCGCCGGCGCGCAAACCTATTTCAGCAAAATCGCCGCACCCGAAAAAAAGGCGGTGTTCACCGGCCCGGCCCATCCCGACCGGCCGCTGCGCGCGCTGCGCGGCGAAATGCTGCGCTGGTACGACCATTGGCTCAAAGGCCGCGACAGCGGCATGTTGAATGAGCCCGCCGTTCGCTATTGGGTGATGGGCGCCAACCAATGGCGGCACGGGACGGATTGGCCGCTGCCCGAAACCCAATGGACCAAGCTCTATCTGGCGAGTTGGGAGCGGCTGACTCCCGAGCCGTACGTCACCGCGAGCATCGACAGCTACATTCCGCCGGACACGTTCGCGCAAATGCCGCCGACGCAGACCAATCGCATCGCCAAGCTGCGCTTTCTCACCGATCCGCTGCCGCACGACACTTTGGTGGCCGGTCCGAGCATGCTCAATCTGTTCGCGTCGATCGATGCCGACGACACCAACTGGATCATCGTTCTCAAAGATGTCGGTCCGGATCCGACGGTGCGCACCTCGCGCGAGGGCGAGCGCGAAATTCCGACCGACTTGCCGGAACGCGAGGTCACCCGCGGCTGGCTGAAGGCCTCCAACCGGGCGCTCGATCCGGAGCGCTCAAAGCCATGGAAGCCGTGGCACAAATTGACCCGGCAGGCGCGGCAGAAGGTGACGCCCGGCAAGGTCGAGGAATACGCGATCGAGATTTTCGCGACCGCGAATATGTTCCGCAAAGGCCACCGGATCTGCGTCGAGATCACCAGCCTCGATCATCTCGACCGGCGTCCTCGGCGCCACCAACGTCGAATATATCCCCTATCATGTCTGCTCGAGCCGCACCGTGGTGCATCGCATCCATCACGACGCGGCCCATCCCTCGCATTTGTTGCTGCCGATTATCCCGACCGGCAACGACTAGGAACCGCGATCGGCAACACGGAAACTCACGATCGCCGCGCGGCAAGGTGAAAGTCTCATGGATCTGAAACTCAGCGACAAGATCGTCCTGATCACCGGCGGCTCAAAGGGCCTGGGCCAGGCGATGGCGCAGCGTTTCGCGTCCGAGGGCTGTCATCTCCACCTCGTCGCCCGCACGCAAAAGACGTTGGACGAAACCGCGGATGCGCTTCGCCGGCAGTTTCCGGTCAAGGTCGCGACGCTCGCCATCGACCTTGCGCAACGCGGGTCGGCGCAGCAGGTCGCCGAAGCCTGCGGCGACGTCGATATTCTGGTCAACAATGCGGGCGACGTTCCGTCGGGTTCTCTGGAAGCCGTGGACGAAGATCGCTGGCGTGCCGGCTGGGATAGCAAAGTGTTCGCCTACATCAATCTCTGCCGCGAATACTTCCGCCGCATGAAGGCGCGGCGCAGCGGCGTCATTATCAATCTGACCGGCATCGGCGGCGATCTGCTTGATCCGGGCTATGTTGCCGGCGGCGTCGGTAACGCCGCCATGGCGGCATTGACCAAATCGCTGGGTTCGAACAGCCATGCGGCCGGCGTCCGCGTGGTCGGGATCAATCCCGGGCCGTGCGCCACGGATCGCTTCGAGCGTTTGGCGCGAGCCAAGGCGCAAGAGAAATATCGGCGATCCGGAGCGCTGGCAGGAAGCGACCGCAACGCTGCCGTTCGGCCGTGCCGCGACGCCCGACGAGATCGCGGCCGCGGCGGTCTTCCTCGCCTCGCCGCTGTCCGGCTACACCACCGGCGCGATCCTCACCATCGACGGCGGCGTGACCGGCGGCCGGGAAATTCCGCGCTAACGACCCGTCGCCCGCCGGCGTCTGACGAAGGTTTGAAAGAACGGCGGTTCGCGCCGTGGTAGCATGTGCATCTTCGAAGCTGAGGAGCACATCATGTACAATCGAATATTGGCTGCGGGCGTCATTGCATTGAGCGCGTTGGGCGCCTCCACGGCATTTGCCCAGGATATGAAACTGACCAGCGCCGAGGTCGCCGACGGCTCGACCATCAAGGAAGCGCAGGTCGCGAACGTGTTCGGCTGCAAGGGCGGCAATGCCTCGCCGTCGTTGAGCTGGAGCGGCGCGCCGAAGGACACCAAGAGCTTTGCGCTGACGGTCTATGACCCGGACGCGCCGACGGGCAGCGGCTTCTGGCATTGGGTGGTCTTCAACATTCCGGCCGCCACCACCGCGATCCCGCTGGATGCCGGCGACGTGAAAAAGAAACTGATGCCCAAGGGCGCGATCCAGAGCCGCACCGACTTCGGCAGCGACGGCTACGGCGGCCCCTGCCCGCCGCAGGGCGACAAGCCGCACCACTACATCTTCACCGTCTACGCGGTGGATGAAGCCGAGCTGCAATATGCCAAGGACGACAATGTCTCGGCGGCGGTGGTCGGCTTCGAGCTGCATTTCCACAGCAAGGACAAAGCCAGCCTGACGGCGACGTACGGCCGCTGATCGGCCCGCGCGTTCGCGGTTTCGCGAAGACGCTGCGCCGGATGGCACGCGCTATGTAATAGAACTGCAGCATAGTGCGGCCATTATCCGGCGCAGCTTTGTCTTCAGGCTGTGGACTGGCGGAAAACATGACCAAGCAGAGCGAGGCGCATCCGCCTGCGGCGCAGGACCGTCCGCCATTCGAATGCATCGCCTTGGTGTTGCAAGGCGGCGGCGCGCTCGGCGCCTATCAGGCGGGTGTTTATCAGGCGCTCTCCGAGTCGGGCATTCATCCCGACTGGATTTGCGGCATATCGATCGGCGCCATCAATTCGGCCATCATCGCCGGCAATCCGCCCGGCACGCGTGTCGACAAACTGCGCGCGTTCTGGGAGAGCATCACCGAGCCTTATGTCGATTGGGAGCGACGGTCTGCCTTTCAGATCGCGGAAGCGGAAGCCGCAGTCGCGGCTTCGCGGGCGCCGCAGCCCTCGGATTTTTGGAAGCTCGCCAGCGATTGGGTGCCGGGGCTGAACGCCGACGGCCCGCGCGGGCTGCTCAACCAATGGGCCGCCGGACGGGTTCTGTGGAACGGCACGCCCGGCTTCTTCGCGCTGCGGCCGGTCACGCCCTGGCTTTGGCCCGGCACATCGGTTCGCGCGACGAGTTACTATGACACGACCGCGCTCAAGAATACGCTGGAGCGCTTGATCGATTTCGACCGCGTCAACGATGGCCCGATCCGCGTCAGCGTCGGCGCCGTGAATGTGCGCACTGGAAATTTTGCTTATTTCGACACCAGCCACGAGCGGCTTCGCGCCGAGCACATCATGGCGAGCGGCGCATTGCCGCCGGCGTTCGCGGCGGTCGAAATCGACGGCGATTTTTATTGGGACGGCGGCATCGTCTCCAACACGCCGCTGCGCTGGGTGGTCGACGGCCGTCCGCAAAAGGATACGCTTGGTCTTTCAGGTCGATCTCTGGCCGTCGCGCGGCGAACTTCCGCACAACATGGCGAGCGTCAGCACGCGGCAGAAAGAAATCACCTATTCGAGCCGCACCCGCGCGGCCTCGACCCGCTTCATCGAGATGCAGGCGTTGCGCAATACGCTCGGCGAGCTGTTGAAGAAATTGCCGCCCGAACTGGCGAACGAGCCGGAGCTCGACGTGCTGCGGCCCATCGCCGAGCGCAAAGTCTGGAATCTGATCCACCTGATCTATCGCGCCAAGGGCTACGAAGGCGATTCGAAGGACTACGAGTTCTCGCGCCAGAGCATGGTCGATCACTGGCGCGCCGGTTACGACGACACGGTGCGAACTCTCGCGCATCCGGAAGTGCTGGAGCGCCCGCGCACGCCCGAGGGCGTTTCCATTTTCGATATCGCCGAGCATTAGGTTCGGTCTCGATTGGTCCAGTCGCGATTGACCCGTCTCTATTTGGTTCAATCGCAATCAGCGCTGTGTGTTTTGTTATCGCGCTCTGTCTCGAAAGTCGGATTTTACTTTTCCAAAACAAGCTCCACGACAAGCTGAACCTGCGGCGCGTCCCGCGCACGCGGCAAAACCGAGAGGACTGCATGAAAGAAGACGATGTGCGTAAGCGCGCCTTTGCGATGCCGCTCACCAGTCCGGCCTATCCGCCGGGACCCTACCGGTTTCGCCAGCGCGAATTTGTCATCATCGCCTATCGGACCGACCCGGAAAAATTGCGCGCGCGTGGTGCCCGAGCCGCTGCAAGTCGATGAGCCGATCGTCAAATACGAATTCATCCGCATGCCGGATTCCACCGGCTTCGGCGATTACACCGAAACCGGCCAGGTCATTCCGGTCTCATTTCAGGGCCGCAAAGGCGGCTACACCCACTGCATGTTTCTCAACGACGAGCCGCCGATCGCCGGCGGCCGCGAGTTGTGGGGTTTTCCGAAGAAGCTCGCGAACCCGACGCTGCGCGCCGAGATCGACCAGATGGTCGGCACTCTCGACTATGGCCCGATCCGCGTCGTCACCGGCACCATGGGCTATAAGCACACGTCGCCGCCGACCCGGCAGCGATCCTGGCTTCGCTGCGGGCGCCGAACTTCCTGCTGAAAATCATCCCGCATGTCGACGGCACGCCGCGCATCTGCGAGCTGGTCGAATATCATCTGGAAGACATCGAGCTCAAGGGCGCCTGGACCGGACCCGGCGCGCTCGATCTTCGTCCGAACGCGTTGGCGCCGGTCGCCGAACTGCCGGTGCTTGAAATCATCTCGGCGACCCACATCATCGCCGACCTGACACTCGGCCTCGGCAAGGTGGTTTACGACTATCTGGAGTGACGGCACGCTGGCGCGATGCGATTGCCGCACGCGCCTCGATTGGGAGTGCGTTAATATCTCGGGAGCATCTCCCCTCTCCGCGTCATGCGCGGGCTTGACCCGCGCATCCCGACTATCAGATCGCAGTGCCCACCTAAGCGGGATGGCCGGGACAAGCCCGGCCATGACGACGCGATTGAGCTAGCACAATTTATTAAAGACCGAGCACCAATCGCAAAGAACGAAAAAGGGCCGGCTTGCACCGGCCCTTCCTGTTGACGCCTCGTTCTTATTCGATTGTTTTAGTCGTAGCTCTTCTTGCAGGGCGGGTTGTCGCGTCCCGGCGGCACGAACTTGTCGAACACCGCCTTGGAGAAGCCGAGCCGCTCCTGCACGTTGGGGACCATCTTCACCACCTTGGTGATGAGCTCGCCCTTGTCGTCCTTCACCACCTCGGTGACGAAGTTGGTACCGATGGCCTGGCGGTTTTCGTCCAGCGTAATTTTTCCGTTCGGCGCATCCAGATCGAGCTTGTTGAGCCCCTCGCGGAACTTCTTGTTGCCGTCGGACAGATCGCCGCCGATCTGGTCGAGCACTTTAAACACCGCGTCGCCGGAATTGTAGTAGTTGATGGCGAGCAGCGACGGGCTCGGGAAAGCGTTCTTGAAGTAGCCGGTCTTGGCGTGCGCCTGATAGGCCTTGACGAATTCCTGCCACTTCGGGTTCGGATCGTTGTCGGCCATGCCGCTCGCCGCGATGGTGCCGATCAGCGCTTCCTTGGCCTTGCCCTTCGACGACAGCACGGTCTGGTCGATCATGATCGAGCCGCCGAGCAAGTGGGCGTTGCCGCCGGCCTGCTGGTATTGGTTGAGGAAGTTCACCGCATCGGCGCCGCCGAGACCGAGATAGATGGCGTCGACGTCATCGGGCAGCGAAGAGATCACCGAGGCGAAGTCCTTGGTGCCGAGCGGCACCCAGAAGCGCTTGGTGATTTCGCCGCCGGCTTTGCAATACTCGACCGTCAGGCCCATGACCTGGGTGTAGACGAAGGAGTAATCCTCGCCGACCGTCGCGATCTTCTTGTAGTGTTTGACGTTGTAGGCGTAGTCGCCGAGACCCGCCTGCCACTGCGCGCCGTCCAGATTGGTGCGGTAGAAGGTCGGCGACGGCGTGACGCCGGCCGACGGATCACCGTAGGTGGTCTCGAGCGCGCCGGATCCGGCGTTCATGACCGTGATCTGCGGCTGGGTCTTCGAATAGTCGCGGATCGCGATGCCTTCCGAGCCCGACAGCGGCGAGATCAGGACATCGACTTTATCCTGCTCGACCAGCTTCTTGGCCGCACGGACCGCGGAATCCGGGCTCGTATCCGTCGAGCCGACGATGGTCTCGATTTCGCTGCCGCCGGCTTTGCCGCCGTGCGCCTGCACCGCAAGCTCATAGCCGCGCATGCCGTCTTCGCCGAGCACGGTATACGTGCCTTCAAGTGTTGCGGTGACGCCGACTTTAAGCTTGTCGGCGGCGTTGGCCGCGCAGGTTGCGGCCACCGCGGCGACCGCAGCCGCGATAGTTAATCCAATACCCTTGTACATGTGGGGTTTCCTCCTGATGCCCGAACGCCGTTGAACGGTGTCGTTTCGCCGTTTCGAAATGCGCTTTTTGCGTCTCGGGAGGATCGAAAGCCGAATTCCCCCGCTCCGAACGACTGACAAATCGTAACAGCGGGCGGAACTGCGCGACAAGTCTGCGCGCCGCTTTGGTCCGGTCCGGGCCGTGTCTGCTAGTCTGATTCTTCGATTAACTGCATGAGGAGGCCGATCACCGCCTTCGTGCGGCAAACCGCGCGGCCGCGCTTGTCAACGCCGCCAAGCCGTCGTTTAATCCGACAAAACAATAAGCTGCACCTTGGGAGGCGCCCGTGAGTACCGCGTTAGCGGTCTGTCATGGATCCTTTGGCCGCGTTACCGTCTATCGGCTGGACAAGCCGATGCGCACCCATGCGCATCGCGAAGGCCATTTGACATTCCTTCTCAGCGGCTCGCCCGCCGTCATCACCATCGACGATATTCCGCATCTGGTCGATCAGACCGCCGGCGTCGCCATCAATCCCTGGCAGCCGCATTCCTTTCAGCCTTGTTCGAGCGATCAGCCCTCGATCTTTCTGGTCGCGTATATCTGCGAGAACTGGCTCGACCGCGATCGCGGGGGCGGCGGCAGTTTGCGCTTCGGCAGCAATCTGTTGCGGGTCGGAACCACGATCCGCTCGATCTGCGCAAGCCTCGCGCACACCTTGGTGACCAACGCCAGCTATCGCATCGTCAATCGCTATCTGAATCAGCTCTTCGACGCGAGCTTCGATGAATCCTGGAGATCCGAGAGATCACCCGAGCCTTGCGGCGCGACCGCCGCAGCCGATCGATTTTCGGGTCCGCAAGTCGCTGCGCATTCTCGACGACGGCATCACCGACGGCATCGAGCTCGACAATGTGGCCCGCGACGCCGGGCTGTCGCGGCCGCATTTCTTCAAGCTTTTCCGCGAGAATACCGGCGTGACCCCGGCGCTTTATGCCAACACCATGCGGATCGAGCGGGCCCTTGACCGGCTCATGGGAACACCGGCGTCGGTGACCGACATCGGCTTTGAGCTCGGGTTCTCGTCGCAGAGCCACTTCACGCATTTCTTTTCGGCCCATGTGGGCATCGCGCCGACGCAATACCGAACCATCGCCCGCGTCGTCAGCGAGTGAGCTGAACTAAGCCTCTCCAGACAAGACATAATTTGAGGCTTCGCTGCGGTGCGGAATATCCGCCGGCGGCGGCGGAACATCTATATCTCGGGAACCTAAGAGAAAATCAGACTGCCGAGCATGACGGCATCGTTCTGTTTGGTTAGGTTCCAGAAAAATCGGAGGAAATGTGGTGTCCACGGCTTTCGGCGAGGACAACCCGACGGCAGCGCGCGGCGACGCGCTGGGACGCTGGATCGGACGTCATCCGGTGTGGTCACTCGTCATCGCCGTTTTGGTGATCGTGTTCCTGTGGCTGGTGCTGGCGCCTTGGCCGGCCGGTTTTGAAAGCATCTTCGGCAAGAAGCGGCTGTTCATCAACGCCTTGTTCAACGGCATCACGCTCGGCGGCCTGTATTTTTTGGTCGCCACCGGTTTCACGCTGATCTTTGGGCTGATGCGTAACGTCAATCTGGCGCACGGCTCGCTGTATCTGTTCGGCGGCTATATGGGCTACGAGGCGACGCAGTGGACCAACTCGTGGCTGTTCAGCTTTGTGATTGCTTTCGTGAGCTGCGCGATCGTCGGCGTCGCCATGCAGTTCTTCATCTTCCGGCGGATGGAAGGCCAGGATCTGCGCCAGACGCTGGTAACGCTGGGGCTTTCGATCGTGTTCGCCGACCTGATGGTTTGGGTGTGGGGCGGCAACGCCATCCAAATCGACACGCCGGACTATCTCATCGGTCCGACCGCGACCCCCATCGTGGTGGCGCTGAAATCGAGCGGCGAGCCGGTCTTTCTGCAATATCCGGTGGTGCGGCTGGTGATCTTCGCGGCCGCGGTGATCATCGGCATCGCCATGTGGTTGGCGCTCAACCGCACCCGAATCGGCGTCATGGTCCGCGCCGGCGTCGATGACCGCGACATGCTCTCGGTGCTGGGCTATCGGGTGCAGCTTCTGTTCGTCGCGGTCTTCGCATTCGGCGCCGGACTTGCCGGAATGGCCGGTGTCGTCGGCGGCACCTTTCAGTCGATCTCGCTGGGCGAAGACTCGCACTTTCTGTTGGCGTCGCTGCAGGTCGTGATCGTCGGCGGCATGGGATCGATCCCCGGCGCCGCGCTTGGCGCGCTGATCATCGGGCTCGCCGAGCAATTCGGGCAGGTCTATTTCCAGAACTACGCAACCGTCTCGACCTTCGTGATCATGGTCATCGTGCTGGCCTTGCGTCCGCAAGGACTGCTGGGGAGGCGCTGACAGTGGCGCTCCTGCAAACAACCGAACGCGATTCGCTCGGCATCGACACCCAGCGCAGCGGCGCCTTCTCACAATGGATCGGGCGCAACGCCGCCATTCTGTTGCTCGGCCTGGTGTTGCTGGTTCTGCCGGCTGTCACCAGCAACTTCATTCTCGTACAGGTCGTCGGCTGGTCGATGATCCTCGGCATCATCGCACTGTCGCTGATGTTTCTCGCCGGCTACGGCGGCATGGTGAGCCTCGCGCAAATGACCGTGGCCGGACTGTCCGGCTACATGGTCGCCGTGTTCGGCGTCAGCTCGTTGCCGACCATCAGCTTGTTCTGGCCGTGGTGGGCCGCGGCGCCGATGGCGATTGCGATCTCGGTTGCCTTTGGAGCTTTGACCGGCATCCTGTCGTCGCGCACCGAGGGCATCTACACCATCATGATCACGCTCGCGATTGCCGCGGCGTTCTTTTATCTCACCTTGCAGAACTGGCCGATCTTCAACGGCTTTGCCGGCTTCACCACCATTCCGGCGCCGGTCGCTTTCGGCGTCAACTGGAAGGAGCCGATGCCGTTTTATTATCTGATCTTGTTCTTTGCTGCGCTCAGCCTACCTCTCGGTGGTCTATATCTCGCGCGCGCCGTTCGGGCTGGCGCTGCAGGGCATTCGCGACAATCCGCGCCGCATGGAAGCGATCGGCTATAACGTCACCGCCCATCGGGTCGCCGCGTATGCGTTCGCGGGCTTGCTCGCCTCGATCGGCGGCATTCTGATGGTCTGGCTCAACAACCAGATCTCGCCGGGCTCGGCCGGCATCGAGGCCACCATCGACATGCTGGTGATCGCCGTCGTCGGCGGGCTCGGGCATCCGATCGGCGCCTTCGTCGGCGCCTTCATCTACGTGATCCTCCGCACTTTCTCGCTCGACTTTCTGGTCGCCGTCGGTCTCGACGGCCGCCGCTTTCAGACCCTGATCGGGCTCGGCTTCCTGGTCATCGTGTTGTTTTCGCCCGATGGCGTGATCGGTCTCTGGCGCCGCGTGGTCGACCGCGCATCACGCACGAACACGTCCAACACCTCCGGCAACAGGAGCGGCCATTGAGCTCCATCGCCGAACGGATGGCAGCAGCCGGTACCGGCAACGCACTCGAGTTGCGCGGTGTGAGCCGGCTGTTCGGCGCGCTCGCAGCGCTGACCAACATCTCGCTGACCGTGCGGCCAGGCGAGCGTCGCGCCGTGCTCGGATCGAACGGGGCCGGCAAGACCACGTTGCTGAATTGCATGACCGGCGATTTTCCGCCGACCTCCGGCACGGTGCGGTTCTTCGGCGAAGACGTCACCACGCTGCCGCCGCACGAACGCATTCGTCGCGGGCTGCGCCGCACCTATCAGATCTCGCTGTTGTTCTCGCGGCTCACCGTGCGCGAAAATGTTTATCTTGCTTGCCGTGGCGTTTCGCGGGGACGTTTTTCTTTCATCCGCACCCGCGCTCACGACTCCATCATGCAATCGACCAGCGACCTGATTGCGCTGGTGCATCTGGAATCGGTCGCCGATCGTCTGGTTGGCGAGCTTGCCCACGGCCAGCAGCGGCAGCTTGAAATCGCGCTGGCGCTTGCCGGTGCGCCGCGCTTCATTCTGTTCGATGAGCCGGCGGCGGGCCTGTCGCCCGCCGAGCGCGGCGACCTGGTCGCTATCCTGACCGCGCTGCCGGCGCATATCGGCTACATCATCATCGAGCACGACATGGACGTGGCTCTGCGCGTCGTCGAGAGCGTGACGATGATGCACAACGGCCGCATCTTCAAGGAAGGCTCGCCGCACGAGATCGAAGCCGATCCGGAAGTGCAGGAGCTTTATCTCGGAGGCGGCCATGGTTGAGCGAAGGATGGTTGAGCGCCGGCCCGCCAATCTGCTCGAGATCAAAGGCCTCAACGTCTTCTATGGCCGCAGCCATGCACTGCAGGGCGTCGATCTGACACTCTCGCACGGCGTGCTGTCGCTGGTCGGCCGCAACGGCATGGGCAAGACGACGCTCTGCAAGACGATCGTCGGGCTGACGCCGGCGACGAGCGGCTCGATCCGTTTCATGGGCGAGGAACTCACCGGACGTACGCCCGCCGAAATCGCCCGCATGGGGCTCGGCTATGTGCCGCAAGGCCGCCGCCTGTGGCCGTCGGTTACTGTCGACGAACATTTGCGGCTCGCCGGCGGCAACCGCGGCGCCTGGACGATTCCGCGCATCTACGACACCTTTCCGCGGCTCGCCGAGCGGCGCAGCAATCGCGGCAATCAATTGTCCGGCGGCGAGCAGCAAATGCTGGCGATCTCGCGCGCGCTGCTGCTCAACCCGCACCTCCTGGTCATGGACGAGCCGACCGAGGGTTTGGCGCCGGTGATCGTCGAGCAGGTCGAGCAAATTCTGCTCAGCCTCGGCGAGGAAAGCGACATCGGCGTGCTCGTCGTCGAGCAGAATATCGGCGTCGCCACCGCGGTCGCCGAACGCGTCGCCATCATGATCAACGGCCGGGTCAACCGGCTGATGGATGCCGCCCGCCTCGAAGCCGACCGCGAATTGCAGCAAAGACTGCTCGGCGTCGGCCAGCACGGCCAGGCTGAGCCGGCCGAGGAAGACGCCGGTGAAGCGGCGCCGGGTCCGCAGGATCCACGTCAGCCGGCGAAGCAACGCGGGCCCGTTCGGGTCTACAACGCCAATCCGAATCCGCCGACGCGCTGGTCGCAGCCGGTGCCGGTCGCACAAATCGAAGCCGCGGCGCGCACCCGCACCCAGGCGCCCGAGCCCAGCAGCGGCGACATTGCGCCGGCCGTGGAAATTCGCCCGATCCATCGCGGCGGTGTCGCGCCGGTCATCGTCGCCGGTACGCTCGACACCAAGGGCGATGAGCTGCGCTTCATTCGCGATCAAATCGCCGGCGCCGGCGTGCGCGTCTTGCTGGTCGATCTATCGACATCCGGTGGACCTTCGCCCGCGGACGTGCCGCCGCATCATGTCGCCGCTTACTATCGGGGCGGCCCGAATGCCGTGTTCAGCGGCGACCGCGGCGCCGCCATCACCGCGATGGCGGAAGCGTTCGAGACCTGGGTCAAGCGCCACGAGCCGGTCGGCGGCTTGATCTCGGCGGGTGGCTCCGGCGGTTCTTCGCTGGTGGCGCCGGCCATGCGGGGACTGCCGATCGGCGTGCCGAAAGTTCTGATCTCGTCGGTCGCCTCCGGCAACGTCGCACCTTACGTTGGGCCGGCCGACATTATGATGCTGTATTCGGTGACCGACGTCGCCGGACTGAATTCCGTGTCGCGGCAGGTGCTCGCCAACGGCGCCGCCGCCATGGTCGGCATGGTGCGCGCACGCGCCGCCACCCAAAGCGACCGCGAGCGCCGGTCGAGCCCGCGCAGCAACAAGCCGGCGATCGGCCTGACCATGTTCGGCGTGACCACGCCTTGCGTCGACGCGGTCGTCGATGCGCTGGAAGAAGACTTTGAATGCCTGGTGTTTCACGCCACCGGCGTCGGCGGCCAGTCGATGGAAAAACTGGTCGATTCCGGCGCGCTGGTCGGCGTCATCGACATCACCACGACGGAAGTCTGCGACTTGTTGTTCGGCGGCGTGTTGCCGGCGAGCGAGGATCGCTTCGGCGCCATGGCGCGCGCGCGTATTCCTTATATCGGCGCCTGCGGTGCGCTCGACATGGTCAATTTCGGCGCGATGGACACGGTGCCGGAGCGCTATCGCGGCCGTACCTTGCACGTCCACAATCCGACCGTGACCTTGATGCGGACGACGCCCGAGGAAAATATCCGCGTCGGCCATTGGATCGGCGAACGGCTCAATCGCATGGATGGCGCGGTGCGGTTCTATCTGCCGGAAGGCGGCGTGTCGGCGCTCGATTCACCCGGCCGGCCGTTTTCAGATCCGATGGCCGACGCGGAACTGTTCCGCGCACTGGAAGCCACCGTACGGCAAACCGGCGCGCGCCGGCTGATCCGCATGCCCGAACACATCAACGATCCGCGTTTTGCAACAGAAGTCGCCGCCGAGTTTCGCCGCATGTTCGGCACCCGGTTCGCCCGGCGTCGCGCAAGAGGGTAGAGCATGTCCCGGAAAAGTGGAAACCGGTTTTCCGAAAAGGCCATGCGACCACGAAAGAGATCTAGAGATTAGCAATGCCGCGTATTCAACGTTCTGAAATTCTCGCCCGCTTCCGCGCCATGAAAGCGCAAGGGCAGCCGATCATCGGCGCCGGCGCCGGCACCGGCATTTCCGCCAAGAACGAAGAAGCCGGCGGTGCCGATCTGATCGTGATCTACAATTCGGGCCGCTATCGCATGGCCGGCCGCGGCTCGCTCGCCGGCATGATGCCGTACGGCGACGCCAACGGCGTCGTCGTCGACATGGCGCGCGAGGTGCTGCCGATCGTCGACCACACGCCGGTGCTGGCCGGCGTCTGCGGCACCGATCCGTTCCGGCAGATGGATGTATTTCTGGACGAGATCGCGCGGCTTGGATTTTCCGGCGTGCAGAACTTTCCGACCGTCGGCCTGATCGACGGCCGCTTTCGCGCCGGCCTCGAAGAAACCGGCATGGGCTATGGCGGCGAAGTCGAGATGATCGCCAAGGCGCACGCGCGTGATTTGCTGACGACGCCGTACGTCTTCAACCCCGACGAAGCCGCAGCGATGGCGCGGGCCGGCGCCGACATTCTGGTCTGTCACTTCGGCCTCACGGTCGGCGGCACGATCGGCGCCGCCACGGCGACCAAACTGGAAGAGTGTCCGGCACTGACCGACGCGATGGCGGAGGCGGCGCTGGCGATCAATCCAAACGCTCTCATTCTGGTTCACGGCGGCCCGATCGCCGAACCGGAGCATGCCGAATACGTGCTGGCGCGCGCCAAGCATTGCGACGGCTTCTACGGCGCCTCGTCGATGGAGCGGCTGCCGGTCGAGCGCGCGCTGTCGGCGCAAGTCGCCAAGTTCAAAGCGATCAAGAAACCCCAGAGGACCTAAGAAGCGACCCGCGCCGGAGAGCGCGGGCGGGAGGAGAGCAAGATGTCCGTCGCCATTCTCGGCAGCCTCATCATCTGGCTGATTGTCGCGGTGATCGTCATCGCGATCGTCGTCTATTTCGTCAATTGGCTCTACCGCCGCTCGTCGAAGGAAGTGTCCTTCGTGCGCACCGGTCTGTTCGGGGAAAAGGTCGTCATCAACAGCGGCGCCTTCGTGCTGCCGTTCATCCACGAGGTGACGCCGGTCAACATGAACGTGCTGCGCATGCAGGTGGTGCGCAACCGCGACGATGCGCTGATCACCAAGGACCGCATGCGCGTCGACATCGAGTCGGAATTTTACGTGCGCGTGCCGCCGACCCGCGAAGCCGTGACCATCGCGGCCGCGACGCTCGGCCGCCGCACCATGAACGTCACCGAGCTCGATGCGCTGCTCTCCGGCAAGTTCGTGTCCGCGCTGCGCTCGGTCGCGTCCGAAATGACCATGGAGGAAATGCACGAGCGGCGCGGCGAATACGTCACCCGCGTGAAGGAATCGGCGCTCGAAAGCCTCAAGCAGAACGGCCTCGAGCTGGAATCGGTGGCGATCACCGACCTCGACCAGACCGATCTCGAATTCTTCAATCCATCGAATCGCTTCGACGCCGAAGGCTTGACCAAGCTGATCGAGGACATCGAAGTCCCGCCGCAAGCTGCGCAACGACATCGAGCAGGAATCGATGATCCTGATCCGCAGCCGCAATCTCGAAGCCGAGAAGCAGGCGCTGGAAATCGATCGCGAGAGCGAAACCGCGCGGCTCAACCAGGAGCGCGACATCGAAGTGCGCCGCGCGGTGCAGCGCGCCGAACTCGCCCGCGAGCGTTCGGTGCGCGACACCGAGGCCGAGCAGGCGCAGATCGCCGGCCGCGAGGAAGTGGAAAAGTCCCGCATCGCGCACGAGCGCGCGTTGGCCGAAGCCCGCATCGTCTCCGAGCGCGACATTCGCGAGCGCGAGATCGAGCGCAGCCGGCAGATCGACGAGGCCGAAATTGCGGCGCGCGAGCGCGTCGAGCGTGCGCGCATTGCGCAGGAGCGCGTCCTGACCGACGCCCGCATCGCCCGCGAGGAAGACGATCAGCGCCGCGAGATCGAGCGGCAGCGCAATGTCGAATACGCCGAGATCACCGCGCGCGAGGAAACCGAGAAGGCGCGCATCTCCCAGGAACTTGCCGTCACCGTGGCGCGCATCGCCCAGGAGGAAGAGAACCGCCGGCTCGAGATCGAGCGCGCCCGCAATCTCGAACAGGCCGAGATCGCCGCCCGCGAAACCACCGAGCGCGCCCGCATCGCGCAGGAGCGCGTCGTCACCGACGAGCGCATCGCGCTGGAAGAAGAAATCCGCCGCCGCGAGATCACGCGCAATCGCGCCATCGACGAGGAAGAGATCGCGGCCGCGCAATCGACCGAAGCCGCCCGCATCGCGCGCGAGAAGGCGCTCGCCGCCGAGCGCATCGCATCCGAACTCGCCACCCGCACGCTCGAAATCGAACGCACCCGCGTGCTGGAGGAAAGCGACATTGCGGCGCGCGAAGTGACGGCCGCAGCGCGCATCCAGCAGGAAGAGCGCGTGCGCGGGCTCGACATCGCCCGCACCCGCGCGGTGGAGGAAGCCGAGATCACCGCGCGCGAAGCGGTCGAAGCCTCGCGCATCGCCCGCGAGAAGAAGATCGCGGTCGACCGCATCGCCGCCGAGGAAGAAACCCGTAACCGCGAGATCGGCCGCATCAAGGCGATCGAGGCCGCCGAGATCGCCGCCCGCCAGTCCACCGAAGCCGCGCGCATCGCGCTCGACAAGAAGCTGTCCGCCGAGCGCATCAGCGCCGAGCGCGCGACCCGCGGTCTGGAAATCGAGCGCAACGAAGCGCTCGAATCGGCCGAGATCAGCGCGCGGCAAACCGTCGAGTCGATCCGCATCACCGAGGATCGCAAGCTCGCCGGCGAGCGCATTGCCCGCGACGAAGAGGTTCGCGAGCTGGAGATCGCCCGCAACCGCGCGGTCGACACCGCCGAAATCACCGCCCGCGAGGCGGTCGAGGCAAGCCGCATCGCGCAGGAGAAGCGGCTCGCCGCCGAGCGGATCGCCGCCGACGAGGAAACCCGCGCCCGCGACATCGCCCGCGAGAAGGCCATCGAGGACGCCGAGATCAAGCGGCGCGAGGCGATCGAGGCGGCGCGGATCGCGACCGAACTGGCGCTCGAACGCGAACGCATCGCCTCGTCGAAGACCCGCGACGTGCTCGACGTCGAGCGGCGCAAGATCGTCGAGATGGCCGAGCAGGACCGCTCGATCGAAATTGCCGCCAAGCTGGTCGAACGCTCCGACGCCGACCGGCGCGTCAAAGAAGCCGACATCGTCGCCGCCCAGCAGGTCGGCCGTACCGATGTGACCCGCGAGCAGACACTCGAAATCGCCCGGCTCGAGCGCCGCCGCTCGGTCGAGCAGTTCGAAGTGTCGCGCACCCAGGCGCTGCAGGAGGCCGAGATCGCCGCCCGCGAGGAAGTGGAGCGCGCGCGCATCGCCTCCGAGCGCGGCATCGACGAAGCCCGCATCCTGCGCGATCGCGAATTGCGTCAGCTCGAAATCGCCCGCGAGACCGCGGTCGAGAACGCCCGCATGGAAAGCGCGATCGAAATTCATCACAAGTCGCGCGAGCAATCCGCGGCGCAAGCCGACGCCGAAGCGGCCCGCGCCCAGGCGGTGGAAGCCGAGGAACGCGTCAAGACCGTGCGCGAAGCTGAAGTGGCGCGCCGCCGGCGTCAGATCGAAGTGCTGATCGCCGAGAAAGAAGCCGACGAGGTGCGGATCGCGGCAGCCGCCGACACAGGTGCGCGCAGCGGTCGAAGCCGAGGCGCAACGGCTGATGAACGAAGCCGAGAACGTCCTCTCCGACGCCTCGCGCGCTTCGCTCTATCGCCGCCGGCTGCTGGAGCGCATCGAGGGCATCGTGCGCGAGAGCGTCAAGCCGATGGAGAAGATCGAAGGCATCCGCATTCTCCAGGTCGACGGCCTCGCCGGCGGCGGCGGCAATGGCGGCCGCAGCCCGAGCGACGAGGTGATCGAATTCGGCGCTGCGCTATCGCGTGCAGGCGCCGCTGATCGACCAGGTGCTCGCCGAGATCGGCATCGAAGGCGGCAGCCTGACCCGCATGGGCGGCCTCATTCGCGAGGCGCGCGACATGCAGGGCATCCGCAAGGACACCGCGCCGAAGAAGCCGCCGGAAGGCGGTGGAAGCGGCGGCGGCGGTGGCGGCGGCTCATCGGGCCAGAGCTGACGCGATCGCCAGCGATAAAGAGGAACAAGACAAAATGGCTCGCGTCTTCGTTTCGAGTGTCATCAACGGCCGCTCCGACCGCGTCTGGGCACGCGTGCGCGATTTCAACGGCCTGCCGTCCTGGCATCCGGGCATCGCCGAAAGCCGCATCGAGAACGGCGAGCCGTCCGACAAGATCGGCTGCGTCCGCGATTTCCGTCTGCGCAACGGCGACCGCATCCGCGAGAAACTGCTCGGCCTCTCGGACTTCGATCTGTTCTGCACCTATGCGATCCTGGAATCGCCGATGGGCGTCGAGAACTATGTCGCCACCTTGCGGCTGACGCCGATCACCGACGGCGATCGGACTTTCGCCGAATGGACCGCCGAGTTCGACTGCCCGCCCGAGCGCGAGGCCGATTTGATCGCCGGCATCGGCGGCGGTGTCTTCCAGGGCGGCTTCGACGCCCTGAAGCGGCAGTTCGGAGGCTAGGCGGTGATCCGCATCGTGCGCTCAACGATCATTGACGCGCCGACCGACCGGGTGTGGGCGTTCCTGCGCGATTTCAACGCCCACGACCGCTGGCATCCGGCGGTGGCGAAAAGCGAGATCGACCGCAACCAGCCCTCCGACAAGATCGGCTGCGTGCGGCACTTTTTTCTGCGCGACGGCGCCGAGCTGCGGGAACGGCTCCTGACCCTGTCGGACCTCGAGCAGACATTCAGCTACTGCCTGGTCGAAACCCCGGTGCCGCTGTTCAACTACGTCGCCCATGTCCGGCTGGCGCCGGTCACCGACGGCGACCGCACCTTCTGGGACTGGCGCTGTTCCTTCACCACCCGGCCCGGCCTGGAAGAGGACATGCGGCGGATGGTGAGTGAGGACATTTACGAAGCTGGATTTGCCGCCGTTCGTGCCCATGTGACGGGTGCCGGTCGGCACCCCACAAGAGGGTCGTGCATGAGCATCAGCGTCAAGACATTCGCGCACCTGGCCGAAGCCGCTGGCGCCTTGTCGCGGGAACGCAATGCGCGCTTTCTGGGCGGCGGCACGTTGGTCATGCGCGCGGTCAACGAGGTCGATCCGGCGATCGAGACCATCGTGCGCTCGACCGATCCGGCGCTGACCCATATCGGGGTCTCGTCAGGCCGGGTCGAACTCGGCGCCGGCGTCACCATGGCGGCGATCCTGGCCGAGCGCGAACTGTCCTATCTGCATCCGGTGGCGCGCGTCATCGGCGGTCCGGCGGTGCGCGAAGCCGCGACCGTCGGCGGCAATCTGTTCGCGCCGTCGCCCTATGGCGATTTCGCCGCCGCCTTGCTGGCGCTCGACGCCACCGTGACGCTCGCCGGCGGCTTCGGCCAACGCGAACTGCCGCTCGACGAGTTGTTGAATCGCCGCGAGCGCGGCCAGACGCTGGTGGCGAGCGTCGGCTTTCGGCGGCCCGCCAACGACACTTTCCGCTTTCTGAAAGTCACGCGCGTCCATCCCAAGGGCGTGTCCATCATGTCGATCTCGGCGCAGCTTCCGCTGTCGAGCGGCCGCGTCAACGGCGCCCGCATCGCTTACGGCGCCATGGGACCGGCGCCGATGCGCGCCAAGGGCGCCGAGCGCGCGCTCGAGGGCCGCACCCTCGACGCCGCCGGCATCGCACCCGCGCTCGCGGCGGCGCACGAAGGCACGGCACCGGCCGACAACGCCCTCGGCAGCGCCTGGTGGCGCCGCGAAATTCTTCCGGTCCATCTGCGCCGGCTGTTGCTCGGCGAACAAACTGCGAGGCACTCGTGAAAACGCCGATCCAGTTTCTGCTCAACGGCGAAGAGGTCGCTACGTTCGTGGAAAGCGGCGCCAATCTGCTCGATACGCTGCGCGAGGCGGTCGGCGATCTTTCGGTCAAGGGCGGCTGTTGGCAGGGCACGTGCGGCACCTGCACCGTGCTGGTCGACGGCACGCCGCGGTTGTCGTGTTTGACGCTCGCCGAAACCTGCGCCGGACATGCGATCGAAACCACGGCCGGCCTGCGCCGTGGTCCCGATCTGCATCCGCTGCAGACCGCATTCATGGAGCGCTTCGCCGCCCAATGCGGCTATTGCACGCCCGGCATGCTGATGGCCGCGAAAGCGCTGCTCGACAAGAACCCGAACCCGACGCGCGAAAACGTCGTCGATGCTCTCAGCGGCAACATCTGCCGCTGCACCGGCTACGAGCCGATCATCAATGCGGTGCTGGATGCCGCCGGCGGTGACAGCCGCCGCCGCGCCTGAAGGACGACGCCATGCTGGAATTCCGCAAGGACATCTTCGCCGACGAACGCGACGACAATCTGCACGAGATCGGCCAGCCGACGCAGCGGCAGGACATGCTCGGACACGTCACCGGCACCTCGCCCTATTACGACGATCACCGTTTCGGCAATCTGCTGCACTTAAAAATTCTGCGCAGCCCGCACGCGCATGCGCGCATCCGCTCGATCGACGATTCGGCGGCGGCGCGCGCTCCGGGCGTCAAGCGCATCATTCGCGCCGCCGACGTGCCGGTCAATCTCAACACGCTGTTGAGCCTCATCCAGTTCGGCAAGGACGACGAGCCGTCGCTCGCCAGCGACTTCGTGCGCTACAAGGGCGAGCCGATCCTCGGCATCGTCGCGACCTCCGAACGCGCGGCGCTCGAAGCGATGGCGCTGGTGCGGATCTCCTACGACCAGTTGCCGGCGGTGTTCGATGTCGAGGAAGCGCTCAAGCCGGGCGCGCCGTCGGTCAACGCGACCTATCCGAAGAACACCTTCGAATACTACAACAAATACGATCATCAGAAGCTGCGCTACGGCGACGTCGAAGCCGGCTTCGCGCAGGCCGACATCGTGTTCGAAGACCGCTATCAGATGTCGCCGATCGAGCACGCGCCGACCGAGACCAACGGCTCGATCGCGGTGCCGGACACCAACGGCCGCTTCATCGTCTATACGTCGACGCAGGCGCTGTTCTTCTCGCTCGACACGTCGGCGAAGATCAACGCGGTGCCGTCGAACCAACTGCATTTCATCGGCGGCACCGTCGGCGGCGGTTTTGGCGGCAAGGTCGACACCATGACCGAGCCGCTGTCGATCCTGGCGGCGCGGCTGGTCGGCGCGCCGGTGCGCTACCGTTTCACCCGCCACGAGGAGATGCAGTTCGGCTCGCCGCGCGGCGGCGAACGCATCTATGTCAAAGACGGCGTCATGCGCGACGGCCGCATCATCGCCCGTTCGGTGCGGGCTTATTTCGACAGCGGCGCGTATACGCGGCTGTCGAGCTACGCGGTGGTCAAATGCGCCGCGCACATTCCCGGGCCGTACACCATCCCGAACGTCTCGGGCGACGTCTATTGCGTCTACACCAATCGCACGCCGTCGACCGCCATGCGCGGCTTCGGCGTTACGGCCCTCGACTTCGCGCTCGAATGCCACATGGATAAAGGCGCGACCGCCATCGGCATGGATCCGCTCGAATACCGCATTCTCAATGCCTATCGGGACGGCGACATGAAAGCGCATCGGCGCGAGGCGAAGAACACCGCGCTGATCGAATGCGCGCAAGTCGTTGCCGAAAAAACCAACTGGCCGCTACGCGAAGAATTCCGCCGGGCGTCGTCGCGCAAGGGCGAAGGCGCAGCAACGCGCCCGAGCATGACGCCGGACCGCAGCCGCGCGCCGGCCCCGCCCGCACCCGCGCGGACACCGGTACCCGCGGCCGCGACCGCCTCTCCGCCGCAGCGGATTTCGTACGAGCGGCCGACGCCTGCGCCGCTGCCGCCCCGTCCGGCGCCGGCAGCGCCACCGCCGCGCAGTGCACCATTGCCGCCGGCAACAGCGCCCGCCGGCTCGACACACGGCGCGCCGCGCTTCTCTTCCGTTTTCGGCACCAGGAGACGCTGATCATGACCAAGCATCGTGGACGCGGCGTTGCCACCATCAACTACCCGATCGGCATGAATCTCGGCGGCGATCCGAGCCAGGCGCTGGTGCATTCCAACCCGACCGGCAAATTCACCGTGGCGCTGTCGTCGATCGATCTCGGCCAGGGCATGAAATCGGTCACCCGGCAGATCTGCGCCGAGACGCTCGGCGTGCCGGTCGAAGACGTTTATGTCGACACCGCCGATTCCGACACCGGCCCGCATTGCATGGGCTCGTTCGCCTCGCGCGGCACCCATCGCGTCGGCAACGCCGTGATGGTGGCGGCGCGCGAAGCCCGCGCCGTGATGATGGAGGCGGCCGCCGAAGAGCTTGAAGTCGATCCGGCCGATCTGGAAACCGACGGCAAGGGCGCCATTCACGTCAAGGGCGCGCCGCATCGCTCGATCTCGGTGCGCGACGTCGCCATCGCGGCGCAATTCCGTCAGGGCAAGACCATTTCGGGCCGCGGCATCTTCCTGGTGCCGCTGTCCGACGTCGATCCCGAGACCGGCGAGATGTCGCCGGCAACCTGCTACGCGCACGCCTGCCTGGTCGCCGAAGTGGAAGTCGACGACGAGACCGGCGATGTCGCGGTGCTGAAAATGACCAGCGCCTACGAGATCGGCCGCGCGCTCAATCCCCGACTGGTCGAGCAACAACTCGTCGGCGGCGCCTGGATGGGCATGAGCCACGCGCTCTACGAGACGCCCGAACCGTATTATCCCGACATCCGCGAGGGGCCGCGCGACTTCAACGAATATTTGATGCCGGGCCCCGGCGATATTTGTCCGCACGACATCGTGGTGCTGGAGCGGCCCGCGCCCGACGGACCTTACGGCGCCAAGGGACCGGGCGAGATGTGCGCCAATCCGGTGCTGCCGGCGGTCGCCAACGCGATCTTCAACGCCGTCGGCGTGCGCATCAACGATCTGCCGATCACGCCGGAGAAAGTCCTGCGCGCCCTGAAGGACCGCAACGGCGCACGGCCGGCGCGCGCGCGGTAACGCTTCATGGCCGTCCGCCACAGCATCGTCGGCATCGGCAGTCCGCGCGCGCTCGAGGACGCCTTGCGGGCCGCCTATTATCTGGCCGACGAAGAGCTTTCGACCGCCGCTTATCTGGCGCTCGCGCTCGGCAAGCCTTTGTTGCTCGAAGGCGCGCCGGGCGTCGGCAAGACCGAAGCTGCGAAGGCGATTGCCGGCGTGCTCGGCCGCACGCTGTTGCGGCTGCAATGCTACGAGGGCATCGACGCCTCCGCTGCGCTCTACGAATGGAATTTTCCGCGCCAGATGCTGGCGCTGCGCCGGCAGAGCGAAGGCACCGGCGGCGCGTCGATATTTACGGCGACGAGTTTCTGATCGAGCGGCCGATGCTGGCAAGCCTGCGGCGCCCGCAGGAAACCGTGCTGCTGATCGACGAAATCGATCGCTCGGATCACGAGTTCGAAGCGTTCCTGCTGGAATTTCTGTCGGACTTTCAGATTTCGATTCCGGAACGCGGCGCGATCCGGGCCTACGAACGGCCGGTGGTGTTTCTCACCTCCAACCGCACCCGCGAACTGCACGAAGCCCTGCGCCGCCGCTGCGTCTATCACTGGATCGAATATCCGACGCCCGAGCGCGAAATGCGCATCATCATGATGCGCGCCTCCGGCGTGCAGCGAGCGCGCCGCGCGCGCCGTCGTCGCCGCGGTCGGACGCTTGCGGCGCGAGCCGCTGGCAAAGCTTCCGGGCATCGCCGAAGCGGTCGAATGGGCCGAAGCCGCGACGCTGCTCAACGAGCAAGGCGCGCGCTGGCCCGACGCGTTCCGCCGCTCGCTCGGCGTCGTGCTCAAGGACGAAGACGATCTCGTCCATATCGCGCCGAGGATCGATGCGATCCTCATCGAGGCGCAGGCATGAGCGACACCGCGCGGCCGATCGCCCACTTTCTCGGCTTCACCGCGCTGTTGCGGCGTAGCGGTTTTGCCGTGGCGCCGGAGCAATCGATCGCCTGGCTCAGCGCCATCGAGTTGCTCGGCCCGCAAGAGCATGGACGACATCCGCCGCGCCGCGCGCGCCACTCTGGCGCCGCCGCCGGAACGCTTCGCCGAATTCGACGCGTTGTTTGATGCGCATTTTCTCGGCGCGGTCGTGCCGGGCCTCGAGGGCGAACCGAGCGACGAAGAGCCGCTGAAGGCCGCCGAAGATTTGTCGATCGGTCCAGAGCCGCTGTTCGGCGACGAGACCCGCGAGTCGGGCGCGCAAGCGACCACCGCCGAGCGGCTTGACCGAACGGCGCTTCAGCACCGGCGGCGAAGGCGAAACACTGCGCCTGTTCTCGCGCGCACTGCCGGGACGCATGCCGAAGCGGCGCGGCTATCGCTGGCGTTCCGGACGCGGCGGCGCCGGCACCGACGCGCGGCGCATGTTTCGCGACGCCATGCGGCATGCCGGCGAGATCATCCGGCTGCGCCATCGAAAGCGTCGGCTGCGCCAGCGCCGCGTCGTCGTTCTGATCGACGTCTCCGGCTCGATGAAGGAGCGCACGCAATCGCATCTGGCGTTCGCGCACGCGCTGGTGCGCGCCGCCGATACGGTCGAAGTGTTCACCATCGGGACGCGGCTCACGCGCATCACCCGGCCGCTGCGCTTGCGCAATCGCGAGCAGGCGCTGTCGACGGCTTCGCTGCTGGTCGCCGACTGGGACGGCGGCACCCGGATCGGCGACGCACTCAATGCCTTTCTGGCGGTGCCGCGTTTTGCCGCGTTGTCGCGCGGCGCGGCGCTGATCGTGCTCTCCGATGGACTCGAGCGCGGCGATCCGACCGCGATGGCGGACGCGGTCGCGCGGCTTGCGCGCCTGTGCTGGCGCATCATCTGGCTGACGCCGCTGGCGGCCGATCCGGCGTTCGAGGCCGAACCGCGGGCCTGGTCGCGGCGCGGCCCTATCTCGACCGCCTCTCCGACGGCTCTTCGATCGAATCCATCTGCGCGAACGTTCTCGACATGGCGAATGAGAAGGCGGCATGACCGACATTATCGACGCACACCATCACATCTGGCGCCGCCGCGATCTGCCCTGGCTCGACGGACCGATGCAGCCGCGCATCTTCGGCCCCTATGAGGCGATCCGACGCGATTATCTGATCGACGAATATTTGGCCGATCTCGCCGGCACCGGCGTGACCCAATCGGTCTATGTGCAATGCAATTGGCCGAAGGATCGCTTCGAGGACGAAGTCGCCTATGTGCAGCAGGTCGCCGACGCAGCACGGCTTTCCGCAAGCCATCGTCGGCTACGCCGATTTTCTGGCGGGCGACGTGCGGCCGCAGCTCGATCGGCTGACCAAATATCCCGGCATGCGCGGCTTGCGCATGCAGCTGCAGTGGCACCAGAACCCGCAATATCAGTTCGCCTCCGCTCCGGACTTGGCGCGCGAGCCGGCCTTGCAGAAAAACGTCGCGTATCTTGCCGACTACAACTGGTCGTTCGACCTGCAAGTGTTCGCCGGGCAGATGCAAGGCGCCGCCGAACTTGCCGACAGCGCCCCCAAGGTCACGTTCATTCTCCAGCATGCCGGCATGCTGGAAGACCTCTCGCCGCAAGGCTGGGACGAATGGCGTGCGGGCATGCGGCTTCTCGCGAAGCGCCCGAATATCGTTTCCAAGCTCTCGGCGCTCGGCACGTTCATTCACAAAAACGATCCGGCGCACATCGCCGCAATCGTGCGCGAAACCATCGGCATTTTCGGCCCGGAGCGTTGTTTGTTCGGCTCGAATTTTCCGGTCGAGAAATTGTGGACGAGCTACGCCGATCTGATCGCGGCCTACCGCAAGGCGGTCGAGCCGCTCGGCGACGCGGTCGGCGCGCGCGGCACTCCACGACACGGCGAAAAAGATTTATCGGCTCAAATAACGCGCGGCAACGACCGCGGGCTGGGAGGAAAACAGTATGGCGCTTGAAATTAAAGTCCTCGATTTCGGGGACATCGAGCTGGAATTGAGCTTTCTGGTGCTCGGCCGCGATTGCGGCCGCGTCCGCCGCGTCCCGGTGCTGGGCTTTCTGGTGCTCGGCGGGACTTGGCCGATCGTCATCGACACCGGCTATCGCTCCAACCAGATCATGGAAACGCTCGGCATGCGCGGCCTGCAAAGCCACGAGACCATGATCGAGAACCAGCTCAAGAAACACGGCCTGCGGCTCGGCGACGTGCGCTATGTGCTGCACACCCATCTGCACATCGATCATGCCGGCAAGGACGATCTGTTTCCGATGAACACCACGGTGGTGCTCACCCGCCGCGAGCTGGAATATTCGGTGTCCGGCCTGATGCATCCGCAATATCCGGCGATCGACATCAAGCATTTGATCGACCGGCTGCACACCAAGGGCGCGCTGCGTTTTCTCGATCTTGAAATCACCGGCCCGGTCGAACTGATGCCTGGCGTGATCTGCGAAGCCGCCGGCGGCCATACCGAGGGATCGATGAACGTCATCGTCCAAACCGCGGAAGGCAACGCCACGATCTGCGGCGACGTGATTTACGACTTCAACGATCAGATCGTCGAACCCTTCCGCGAGATCAGCGACATGGAGCCGCGCGTCACCGGCAACCACGGCACCACCAAGCGGCAGGAGAAAGCAGCGATCAAGAAGGTGCTCAACCAATCGCGCTTCGTGCTGCCGATCCACGATTTTCCGGCCATGATCGAGGGCGGCCAGGTGGTCGCGCGGCTGCGCGATGCAGTGCCCGGCCCGATCGTGCAATCGTTGCCGAAGCGCAACTGGTTTCCGGCCTGAGCCAAGGAGCGTCCAATGAGCCACACCGCGCTCCGCCGCGAGTTTTCCGACCTGATCGATCTCGACGCATCAGTCGATCGCCTCTCCGGCGGCTTCACCTTCACGGAAGGGCCGATCTGGCATCCGCGCGATCAGTATCTGCTGTTCTCCGATATGCCGGCCGACATCCGCCGCCGCTGGGATGAGCGCGGCGGCGTGCGCGAAGTCATGCAGCCCTCAAACAAATGCAACGGCATGACCTATGACGCCAACCTCGGCCTCATCGTCTGCGAGCACGCCACGTCGAGCCTGATCCGCGAACGCGACGGCCGCCGCGAAGTGCTGGCCTCGCATTTCGAAGGCAAGGAGCTCAACAGCCCGAACGATGTCTGCGTGCGCTCCGACGGCTCGATCTATTTTTCCGATCCCTGGTACGGGCGCATGCCGGTTTACGGCGTCGAGCGGCCGCGCCAGCAGGGCTTTCAGGGCGTCTATCGCGTCGGGCCGAACGGCGGCGAGCCGCAGCTTCTGGTCGACCGCCATCTGTTCGAGCAGCCGAACGGGCTTTGCTTCTCGCCGGATGAAAAGCTTCTCTATGTCAACGATACGGTGCGCTGTCTGATCCGCGTATTCGACGTCAACGCCGACGGCACGCTCGGCCCCGATCGTATCTTTGCATCCGGCATTCGCTCCGAGCTCGAGCCCGGCGTGCCGGATGGGATGAAATGCGACAGCGACGGCAACGTTTGGGTCACTGCTCCAGGCGGAGTCTGGGTCTACGGCAAGAACGGCGCGCTGCTCGGCAAGGTCCGCGTGCCCGAACTGGTGTCCAATCTGCACTGGGGCAAGTCCGACTGGCGCACCTTGTTCATCACCGCAACGCATTCGCTGTATGCCGTGCGTACAAAAATCGGCCCGCGCGTCGAGCCATTCATGCGGGCAAGCGCCGCCGCGTCCGGCTCTTCATCGAGTTCGTCCGCTTCGCGGCCCGCCACAGCCGAGCGCGCCAGTGGGCGGCAGGACATGACGCTCGATCCGTCGCGCTGCGCGCTCATCATCCAGGACATGCAGAACGACGTGATGATGGAGGGCGGCGCATTTGCGTCATCCGGCTCCCCGCAACACGCGCGCGAACAGAACGTCGTGGAAAATATCCGCCGGCTCGCCGACGCCGCGCGCGCCCGCGGCGTGATGGTCATCCACGTCTGGTTCATTGTCGAACCGGGCGCGCCCGGCTTCACCCTCAACGCGCCGCTGTTCGAAGGTTTGCTCGACGCCAAGGCGATGGTGCGCGGCACCTGGGGCGCCGCGCCGGCCGAAGGTCTCGAGCCGCGGCCCGGCGATCTCGTCGTCGAAAAAATCCGCATGAGCGCTTTCGAAGGCACCAAGCTCGAAACCGTGCTGCGCGCCGGCGGCCGCGACACCGTCATCGTCACCGGCGCCTGGACCAACATGTCGATCGAGCACACCTCGCGCACCGGCGCCGACAAGGGCTATTTCATGATCGTGCCGGAGGATTGCTGCTCGACCATGAACGCCGACTGGCACCGCGCCTCGGTGCAATACGCCATGCAGAACGTCGCCGCGGTGACCAAATCCCAGCGAGGTGATCGCGGCGCTGGGCTGATTGTTTGACTCTGTCATTGCGAGCGCAGCGAAGCAATCCAGAGGCTTGCGCGGGAAGCTGGATTGCTTCGTCGCTTCGCTCCTCGCAATGACGAACAAGCGGCCACGGCACACAAATACAAACTGCTCTGAAATTGGATCCCCGCCTTCGCGGGGATGAGCGCAACGAAAAGCAACAGCGCAAAACGTAAAACTCAATCCGGCAACTGCAAGCCTTCGTCGCGAACACGCGTTGCACCGCCGGCCGGCGCGACAGGCGGCGCGCGTGCGCGGTCCAGCGCGGAAAATCGCGCGCCATGTCGTAGTTCAGCAGCGGGCCCCGGCCCCACATCCAGTAAACCAGCAGATAGGGATCGGCGACGCTGTAGCGCTCACCGATCGCGTACGGCCCCTGCCCGATCTTTTGCTCGACCGCTTCCCATAACGTGCGGCTGGTTTTGCGCGCGGTCGCGGCGACATCGTCGACGGCGCGCGGATCGGAGGCGTAACGCGCCGCACGCCGCACATGGCCGGCGCTGACGTGAATGGTCGACGACAGCCAGCCGAGCCATTCGGTGCAGCGCGCGTCCTCGCGCGAATCCCACGGCCACAAGCCCGCCGCCGGATGCCGCGCCGCGATGTAGCGCAGGATCGCCGGCGCCTCGGTCAGCACCCAATCGCCGTCGGCCAGGAGCGGCACGCGCGCCTTCGGATTGAGCCGCAGGAAATCCGGATCGTTCTGCTGATTGGCGGCGAGATCGACTCGCGACAGCTCATAACGCTCGCCGGCTTCTTCGAGCGCGATGTGGGGCGCGAGCGAACAGGCGCCGGGTGTGTAGTAGAGTTTCAGCATGCCGGGACCGATGCCTCTCGCTCCGCTCGTCCCCGCGAAGGCGGGGACCCAGTTCTTCGCTCACCGCCCCTGGATTCCCGCTTTCGCGGGAATGAGCGGAGGTTGGATGCCCGCAACCAAATCCTAATACGTCGCGCGGCCGCCGGAGAGATCGAACACGCCGGCGGTGGTGAATGAATTTTCCTCGCTGGCGAGCCAGCAGATCATCGAGGCGGCCTCGTCGAGCTCCAGCATGCGGCCGCGCGGAATTTTCGACAGGATCATCTTGAGGAAATCCGGGTCCTGGCTCATCGCCGAGCGCTGTCTTCGCCACCGCCGGCGTCACGCAATTGGCGGCGATATTGTAGCTCGCGAGCTCCTTGCCGAGCGATTTGGTGAAGCCGATCACGCCGGCCTTCATCGAGCTGTAGGCCGAGCGCTTTCGGATTGCCTTCCTTGCCGGCGACCGAGGCAATGTTGACGATGCGGCCGTAGTTTTGCGCGATCATGTGCGGCACCACGGCGCGCGAGCAATAAAACGTGCCGACCAGCCCGATATGGACCACGTCGCGGAACGCCTCCGGCGGATATTCCCAGACGTTGGCGTTTGGCCCGACGATGGCGGCATTGTTGATCAGAATGTCGATCTTGCCGAAATGCGCCAGCGTTTGTTTGGTGCCGGCCTCGACCGCGGCAAGGTCGGCGATATCGACAGTGAGCCCCTGGACCCGCGCCGAATCTTTCAGCCCGGCAACGGTTTTGTCGAGGAACTCGGTATCGCGATCCCAAAGCGAAACCTTGCCGCCGGACTCGAGAATGCGAGTCGCGACCGTCAGGCCGATACCCTGCGCGCCGCCCGTAACGATCGCGACACGGTCTTTGAGATCATAGCTATTCATAACGGCATTCCTCTCCCGGCTGGGCGACACGCTGACTGTTTTTGGACCGACACTCTAGCGCAAGCGGCGAAAGCCGGATGCCCGCCAGTCTGAAATTTGCCGTTGCATACCGGCTGTGAGGCTGTGGCCGGCCGCTTAGCGTTCATGATATGTTCATGATGGTGTTGTGTGCGCTGATCATGCTTGTGCCTCCGCTGGCTGCTGTTGCGAGAAGATCAATGGCGAACTTGGATTTCTACGCCGTGAGTGACGACCTTCGCTCGCTTCTCGCATTTCTCTACGCGGAGACGGACGTCGTCATCTATGAATTGTCGTCCCGCGAAAACTGCGAGATCCGCAGTTTCCACACCGTAGGCGAATTGACGGAAGCGTTTGATCTCGGTGCTGACCAGACAACGCACCTGGTTCTTTGGTCGCCCTCCGTGAGGACGCGTCCTCTCGTTGATCGCGTCGAGGCGACGCGGGCGCCGGTGCCTTTCTTTCGTTATGCGATCCGCGGCGCCGGTCTCATCCAGTTCTATCTCGGCGGCGTTCGCGACGGCGTCATCTACCACAGCCATTTCGGACACTGGAACGAGGCGAGAGCGAAATATTTGCCCGAGGAGTTGGTGCGTGACTGCGACTGGGCGGCACTGGCCCGGCTGTCCGGCAAGATACAAAGGCACATTCGGCGAAAGTCCGCGACGTTCAAGCTGCAGTCGCGTCCCGTTCTGCATCAAGCCTGGGACATGGTGCAGCAAGGATACGGACTGATGCTCGGGCCGACTATTCATCGCGCCGGCTCGCCCGCCTTCCAGGAAATTCGACGATGAAGCGCACTGCATGCCGTCCGACGCGACGTCTTTGCAGCCGATATCGCACGCCTCGCCATCCCCACCGAAACGGCGGGCGTCACTCACTCAGGACGATGACGCCGTAGGGATAGAGGCTGTTTTCCGGGCCGGTCGAGAGCCGCTTCAGCACCCGCTGGGTGGGGCGCACCAGGGTGCCGGATTTGAGCCGCACCGCCAGCGTGACTTCCGGCCAGGTGTCGCGGTCGTTGCCTTCCCATTGGCCCTCGCCCTGGCGGCGGATGGTCTCGCCCAAATAGGCGCCGAGCCCGAAAATCTGCGTGCCGAATTGCGCGGCCAAATGGCTGCCCGGCTTCGGCCGGCCGTCAGGCGCCTCGTCGTTGATGAAGCGGTCGACCTCCTTGAGGCTTTCGAGGCTGAAATCCGCCTTGTAGCCGCGGTCGACCAGCGACTTCGCCATCCAGTCGGCCGCCTCGATCGCATCGCGCACGATCGAGGGCCGCGCCGCCTCGGGCGAAGCGCGCTTGATCGGAACGGTATCGGATGCGCTCGCACCGACGACGCCTGCAAGGCACAGCGCAACCGCAAGCCCTGCCACCCACCGGCCAACCCTGCCGCCGCCAAACGGCGCGCGGAACAGGGCGTTACGCCTCGGCAAGGCTTCCTTTGCGGCAGCTCGCTTGGACGCAGCCTGGCTCAACACAATCTCACCCCGTAAGGCCTAAATTGCCAAAACCCTGCCCAGTTGCAAGACCTTGCGCGGTTGCAAGACCGGTCCATCGACTTGTCCAATCGCCAAGACCTCGTCCAATCGCCAAGACCTCGCCCGAAAAAGGCTTGGCGCGCCCGAGAGGATTCGAACCTCTGACCTTTGCCTTCGGAGGGCAACGCTCTATCCAGCTGAGCTACGGGCGCAATGACGCGGAATTGCGGCTTAAATAGCGGAACGCGGGCAAACCGGCAATGCGCGATTGCCGAACGCCGTGCGATGTCGTTTCGCGGGCCGGATCGGCGCGATTTTCCTGGGCCTGGTATTTGCGAAGGTCCCGGTTCTGCGGCGCACCACGTCGCTCCGCTGCGTGCTGCGCCGCGCCCGGGACATGTCTCGCCCTCTGGACGCTTGCCGCCTCCGCGCCCGGCTCCTATAGGTTGGCGCGAATTCGTCATTCCGTCACCCTGAGGCGCGAGCGCAGCGAGCCTCGAAGGGCGACGGCCACAGCGCCTCGGCCGCATCCTTCGAGGGCCGCTGCGCGGCCGCCTCAGGATGACGGAAGCAGCAATAAGCAAGCCTTCCAAGGAGTAAATCATGGCGCAGCCGGCGGAAAAGCGCGAAAGCAACAAGGCCACCGCGATCAAGGACGCGGCCTTCAATTGGGAGGACCCGCTCGATCTCGAGGGCGAGCTCACCGAAGAAGAGCGCATGGTGCGCGACACCGCGCGCGACTATGCGCAGGACAAGCTGATGCCGCGCGTGCTCGAAGGCCTATCGCGAGGAGAGCTTCGATCCGGCGGTTCATGCGCGAGATGGGCGAGCTCGGCCTGCTCGGCTCGACCATCCCGGAGGAATACGGCGGCGCCGGCCTCGGCTACGTCGCCTACGGCCTGATCGCGCGCGAGGTCGAGCGCGTCGATTCCGGCTATCGCTCGGCGATGTCGGTGCAGTCCTCGCTGGTGATGCACCCGATCTACGCCTACGGCAGCGAGGCGCAGCGGCGCAAATATCTGCCCAAGCTCGCGACCGGCGAGATGGTCGGCTGCTTCGGCCTGACCGAGCCCGACCACGGCTCCGATCCCGGGCTCGATGATGACCCGCGCCGAGAAGGTTGCCGGCGGCTACAGGCTCAACGGCGCCAAGATGTGGATCACCAATTCGCCGATCGCCGACGTCGCCGTGGTCTGGGCCAAGCTCGACGGCAAGATCCGCGGCTTCATCGTCGAGCGCGGCACGAAGGGGTTCTCGACGCCCGAAGATCGAGGGCAAGCTCGCCTGCGCGCCTCGATCACCGGCGAGATCGTGCTCGAGGACGTGGTCGTGCCGGAAGAGAACCTGCTGCCGAATGTCAGCGGGCCTCGCCGGCCCGTTCGGCTGCCTCAACAAGGCGCGCTACGGCATCGCCTGGGGCGCGCATGGGCGCCGCCGAATTCTGCTGGCACCGCGCCCGCGACTACACGCTCGACCGCAAGCAGTTCGGCCGGCCGCTCGCCGCCAACCAGCTGATCCAGAAGAAGCTCGCCGACATGCAGACCGAGATCACGCTCGGCCTGCATGCGCGTGCTGCGGCTCGGCCGCCTGATCGAGCAGGGCACGGCGGCGCCGCCGGCGATCTCGCTGATCAAGCGCAACAATTGCGGCAAGGCGCTCGACATCGCCCGCATGGCCCGCGACATGCACGGCGGCAACGGCATCTCCGACGAATTCCACGTGATGCGCGTGCTCGCGCAACCTGGAGACGGTGAACACCTACGAGGGCACCCACGACATCCACGCCCTGATCCTCGGCCGCGCCCAGACCGGCATCCAGGCGTTTATGTAATCTTTTCCCTCCCCCTGGTCTTTCCCTCCCCCATGTGGGGAGGGGACGCCGCCGCAGGCGGCAAGGGTGGGGTGCGTAAGCCGCCGGCTCGATGCGTGCGTCGCCTCCCAGGCCCCACCCCTACCCCTCCCCACAAGGGGGAGGGGTTACGCAACTCTCGTCATTGCGAGGAGCCATCAGGGCGTTTACGCCCGTCTTCGACGGGCTATGGCGACGAAGCAATCCAGCTTCCCGCGCAAGCCCACTGGATTGCTTCGCTGACGCTCGCAATGACGAGCAAGCGGCCATCGCCGCGCGAATCAAACAAAAACCGTCAACGTCAGCAACCCCACGGCCCACTCTCCCCTCTCCGCGTCACCACCGGCTTGACCCGGTGGTCCATGCTGACCTCTCCAAGAATCAAACACCACGGCAGCACTCGACGCGCCCACAGCCCACTCAACATGTCCCGGGCGCAGCGCAGCACGAAGTGATGCGCTGCAGACCGGCCGCTCAATCGTTGACAAACGCCCACATCTGCGAAGGTCCTGGCTCTGCGGCGCACCGCTGCGCGCTGCACCGCGTCCGGGACACAGCGCGCGCGCCATCATTCCCGCGACGCCCAACGCGCCCGAGGCTTGCCAACCACCACCACGCCCGAAGAAAAACCGCCCCCACCAAAAAGGGAGGCGAAGCGCCGAAAGGCGCATGCCAGCCATGTCCGCGCAGCAGCGCAAAACGTCACCGTTTTGGTGCCTTCAGCGCGGCTGCGCGCCGCTCTCGGGGGCGCGCCCGCCTTCCGGCGCTTCGACCGCGGCACTCGCCACCGGCTGTCACCCCGATGGCTCAGCCCCAGAACCGGGTTTCCTCAAAGCCACGGCGCGCCGGAGTTTTGCCCGCACGCCGCAAAAAGCCTTGAGTTAAGCACGCTCCGTGCAGGCCGGTCTTTGTGCCGGCCGACCGCGGTGCCCCAGGGCCGCCCGGGAGCGGATCGCATCGATCCGCGCGCGGGCACCGCATCCCGCTCCGCTTTCCGAAAGTGCCCTCGCGAAAGGCGCCCTTGGTGAGTTCGAGATTCTCGATATGTCATCAGATTCAGGGACAAGATCAGAGTTTCGACACTGATTTGGGGAGAACATCCTTCCCGACTCTCTTGATGCTTCGCTCGGTCATTTCAGTCTGGGCGAGGAGTAGAGCGATCTGCCTACAAATCTGAAAATATTCGCCGATTAGTTGCACATAGCAGTTGATACGAGTATGGATGATCGACCAACAACCGATTTTGCGAACGATGCTTGCCGACTGCATTTCACCGGCAACGGTAGTGTTACTAAAGTTATTTCTACGCCTTTACGCTGGCCAATCCGCGAACAAGGTGGATTTCGCCAAAGTAGCGCTGACCTTTCCGATGGACTTAGCGTTTCTAGCGATTTCTTTCTCCGCCATTTTTCTTGGCTTTATGCAGACTTGAATTACACAGCCCCTACCGACGAGAGCTGTTCTGGGCATTTTCCTGCTTTACGTTTTAGCCGCAGGTTTGGTGACGGTACTCGTGAAAAAATCTGACGGCGCCTTTGTCGTCGATCGTCACTGGGTCTCGGTTGCATGGACCCTTCCTGCCTATCTTATTTCGCTACTCGCTATATTCCTCAGCATCTTACCCTGGGGAGGCTAAATTGTCTGCCGATCTCCTGCGAACCGTAGAATTTTCGGCTATCGTTTCCGTCGCTCTCACAGCTGTCATCGGCGCATCTATTGCTTTCTTTACAATTTTCATTTTGCGGAACAAATCTGAATCACGATACGACGCCCTACTTCGTCGCGCCGAAATCTCGGAGATGCGGAAGTCGTATGAAGAGCAAATCAAAACGCTGACGCTTCAGCTCACGGCGACAGATCAGAGATGGAAGGACCTGAATTACCTATTGATCTCGTCACAAAATTTCGAAGTGAGCGATCCAAACAGACCCAGATCCAGCGATTTCCTTCGATCAATGGGAATAGCGGAAGAGCGACTGCAGATTGATCCCAAATTGGTGCTTCTGCTGACGCCATTTAGTCCGGACTTCCAAGAGAGCTATTTGACGATAGTTGAGGCCTGTCGACGGGTCGGGTTGATCTGTGTTCGGGGAGACGAGGACGATGCCCATGGAGACATCTTAGGCCATATACTCCGCCTTATGGTGAGATCACGACTAGTGATCGCAAATATAGGAAGTCGAAATCCAAACGTTTTCTACGAACTTGGTATTGCTCAAGCTCTAGATAAACCCGCAATTTTGGTGTCCGAAACAATTTCCGATTTGCCGTTTGACGTCAAATCGAAGCGCATTTTAATTTATAGGTCAATTGACGATCTCAGAAATACATTGCCAGAAATGCTGGCGCGCGCGCTAGCAGCACAACCCTCTCTCGACAACCGATCGAGCCCCGAGAAAGTAGACAACAGAGCACTATTTGTTCCTGCCTCGCCCGGCGACGGCGTCGGATTGCTGCGACGTCCGGGGGCAGATTACCTTTGTATAACAAATGACGGTGAAGCCATTTTCCTTCCTGAAGGGCCATACATTTTTCTTAGGTTGATTTCAAAATATGCACGCGCCCCATTAGGCGACATTGAAGCCTATCGAATAGGTCAAGCCGATCTCCGACCAATGCAGAGTCAGAGAACGAGCTCTTGGCGCGTGGGAAGGCACGAGAGCGGCACAGTCGCGTATATTCAAAATACGGAAGTAGCTCGCCTCGCACTTGACGCAGCCGAGTTATTTATGAGTGGCGAACTCTGGGCCAATGACTTTTATTTTTTAAATCCGATAAGAGAACAGATGAGAGCGCGAGGATTTTTATTTGTGCCGACTGGCGCAATCGAGGATATCTGCGTTGATACGCTTCAGAATTTTATTGCAATAGCTAAGAATCATCTGAAGACCGAGTTGCCGGTCCAGCTTAAAGTGGGATTAGTCGGAACTCACAATTACCGTCTTGCGGTCGATCCGCGGTACTTCGCGTTTAGTGAATTTGAAGGCCGAATTCTTCGAAACGCGATTACCTACGATGCTGAACTTGCAAGCTGGCCGACGTCGCCATTCGATGCGTTGAGGCCGTTTTTCGAAACGATATACGATGCCGCTGGCATTAAGCGCCCGGACATAAAATAACTCACGTTGAGCAGTCAGTAACGCTACCCCGCCGCCTTCGGCTCAGCCCCCTCATCCGCCGGCTTATCCGAGACGCCGGCTTCCGCGAACGTCGCCATGCCGGTGTGGCAGGCGAGCGCGGCGCGCAGGATCAATAATGCCGTGGCGGCGCCGGAGGCTTCGCCGAGCCGCATGTCGAGATCGAGCAGCGGGCGCAGGTTGAGTTCGCCGAGCAGCGCGCGGTGGCCGGCTTCGGCGGAGACGTGGCCGGCGAGCGCGTGCGCCAAGCGTATCGTTGCGCAGCTTGTAGAGCGGGGCGACGGCGGCGGTGCAGACAAAGCCGTCGAGCAGCACCGGAATGTTGTGGCGGCGCGCGGCCAGGGTCGCGCCCATGATGGCGGCGAGCTCGCGGCCGCCGAAGGCTGCGGCGATGCGCAGCGGATCGTTGAGGATGAAGCGGTGGCGGCCGAGCGCCTGGTCGATGACCTCGCGCTTGCGCTCCAGCCCCGAAATGTCGACGCCGGTGCCGCGGCCGGCCCAGCGCCCGCCGCCGCCGCCGAACAAAGCCGCCGCGATCGCCGCCGCCGCGGTGGTGTTGCCGATGCCCATTTCGCCGAGACAGAGCAGATCGCTCTCCGGCTCGACCGCGTCATAGCCGGTGGCGACCGCGGCGATGAATTCCGGCTCGGTGAGCGCCATGCTTTCGGTGAAATCGGCGGTCGGGGTTTCGAGATCGAGCGGAATGACTTTCAGCGCGGCGCCGGCGGCGCGCGCGAGCTGATTGATGGCGGCGCCGCCGGCGGCGAAATTCGCCACCATCTGCGCGGTGACCGCGGCCGGATAGGCCGACACGCCCTGCCGGGTGACGCCGTGATTGCCGGCGAACACCAGCACCTCGGTGCGCTCGAGCCGCGGCGCGTGGCCCTGCCAATGGGCGAGAAACGCCGACAGCTCCTCGAGGCGGCCGAGGCTGCGCGGCGGTTTGGTCAGCGTGTCTTCGCGCAACGCCACGGCGGCGCTGGCTGCGGGATGGCCGCTGGGGAGATCGAGACACAGCGCGCGGAGGTCGGCGAAGGAGGCGAAGATGGGCATGGGTGTTTCCGTGTGGGTCTTTCCCGCTCGTCCCCGTCCCCGAACGGGGGCCGGGGGACCCAAATTCTTGCACCGATTTTCGCGCTCGCCCCTGGATTCCCGCTTTCGCGGGAATGAGCGGAATTTCGGGCGCTTGCTGCTTAGCAAACTTGTCCGGCGCGGGCCAACTGGGCCGCTGCGCGGTTGCCCTTTCCCTCTCCGCTCGATGCGCTCGCGCCTCTTCCCCGGCGGGGTGAGGTGACACGGCTCCGCACTGGTGGCGAAAGGCGATGCAGTCTCGCCGGCCGGGAGTGGTGATACGGTCTATCCGGTGGCGAGAGGTGGTAAACTCGGCGCAACTTGAGCCGATGAGACGCAGCGGGGGGCACGATGGCGGCATGGGGGGCGTGGGGCGAGCGGATCGGGGCGCGGATCGGCGAATTTTCCGCCAGCATTCATTTCCTGACGCGGCTGCCGTTGCGGCGGCACGAGACCGGCACGGCCGGCGCGAATTTGGCGCAGGCCGCGTGGGCGTTTCCGCTCGCCGGTTTCGTGGTCGGGCTGATCGGCGCGCTGGTTTATCTGATCGCGGACCGTTTGGTGCTGTTCTCCTGGCCGGCGGCGGCGCTGACGCTCGCGGCGACCATGCTGGTGACCGGCGCGCTGCATGAGGACGGGCTCGCCGACACCGCCGACGGTTTCGGCGGCGGCGCTACGCGCGAGCGCAAGCTCGACATCATGCGCGACAGCCGCATCGGCACCTACGGGGTGTGCGCGCTGATCATTTGTTTGTTGCTCCGCGCCGACGCGATCGCGAGTTTGACCGAGCCGGTGCTGGTGGCGCCGGCGCTGATCGCCGCGCATGTCGGCGCGCGCGCGGTGCTGCCGCTGGTGATGTTTCTGTTGCCGGCGGCGCGCACCGACGGGCTGGCGTTTTCCGCCGGGAAACCTTCCGGCGGGGGCGTAGCAATCGCCGCGGCGCTGGGCTTTCTGGCGCTGCTGTTGTGTCTCGGGCTCGGCCACGCGCTGGTGGCTTTGGTGGTGCTGGCGATCGCGGTGGCGCTGCTGTGCTGGCTGGCGACGCGGCAGATCGGCGGCCAGACCGGCGACGTGCTGGGCGCGGTGGAGCAGGTCAGCGAGATCGTGATTTTGCTGGTGGCGCTGCGGTAGAAACGCGTCATTGCGAGCGCAGCGAAGCAATCCAGCGGGCTTGCGCCGGAAGCTGGATTGCTTCGTCGCGTCTGCTCCTCGCAATGACGAGTCAGTGGCTAGACCGGAGATGCGCTGGCCCCGGTGGAGTAGGTGAGCGAGATCGTGATTTTGCTGGTGGCGCTGCGGTAGAAACGCGTCATTGCGAGCGCAGCGAAGCAATCCAGCGGCTTGCGCAAGAAGCTGGATTGCTTCGTCGCGTTGCTCCTCGCAATGACGAGTCAGTGGCTAGACCGGAGATGCGCTGGCCCCGGTGGAGTAGGTGAGCGAGATCGTGATTTTGCTGGTGGCGCTGCGGTAGAAACTCGTCATTGCGAGCGCAGCGAAGCAATCCAGCGGGCTTGCGCGGGAAGCTGGATTGCTTCGTCGCGTTGTTCCTCGCAATGACGAGAATGATCGATGCGTCAGCCTGCCGTTTACATCATGGCCAATCGACGCAATGGCACGCTCTATGTCGGCGTGACGTCGAACCTGCCGCAGCGCGCGTGGT
Organism: uncultured Alphaproteobacteria bacterium; assembly: GCA_963737755.1. GTDB lineage: Bacteria > Pseudomonadota > Alphaproteobacteria > Rhizobiales > Xanthobacteraceae > BOG-931. The sequence continues at coordinate 235,101 of CAVTTZ010000006.1, forward strand.
TGCATCGTTCCGGCAGTGTCGCCGGCTTCACCAAGCGTTACGGCTGCAAGATGCTGGTCTGGTATGAGCTGCACGCCACGATGCCAAACGCCATCGCGCGCGAGAAGCAAATCAAAGGCGGATCGCGAGATAAGAAACTAACCTTGATCGAAGCGCTTAACCCGGCGTGGCGGGATCTATTCGAGGAGCTTCAGTAACCGTCATTGCGAGCGCAGCGAAGCAATCCAGGTGGGCTTGCGCGAGAAGCTGGATTGCTTCGCTGACGCTCGCAATGACGAAATCAAGCCGCCTGCCGCGGCACGAGCAATCGGTTGCCGAAGGGATTTGTTCGGAGAACCAGTAACTCGTCATTGCGAGCGTAGCGAAGCAATCCAGGGGGCTTGCGCAAGAAGCTGGATTGCTTCGTCGCGTTGCTCCTCGCAATGACGAGTCAGGCCGCCCGCCGCGGCGCCAGCAACCGCGCGCCGAAGACCACCGCGAAGGCGATCAGCGCCGGCGGGATGGCGAGCACGAGACTCATCGCGGCGACGGCGGCGGTGGCGGCCCAGCCGATCGAGGAGAAGGCTTCCGCGAAGGTGGCGACGCGCGAGGAGACCTGGCGGCGGCGGAATTGGCTGCGTTTCGCCTGGGTGCGGAACCAGAGCTGGATCGCGGTGGCGCAGCCGGCGGCGATGATGATGCCGGAGCCGGTGACGAGCGCATGCCAGGGCGACGCGATCGCGATCGCAACGATCAGCGGCGCAAAGATCGCGGCCACGATGGTGATCACGGCCTCGATCTTGGCGCGCAGCAGATAACGTTGCGGGATCGGCGCGGTGGCGACCAGCTCGGGCGCATCCTCGCCCGAGATGCTGAGCCAGGCGAGGCCGCCGGCAAGCTGGCCCGCCGCCATCACCAAAACCGGCACCAACAAATTGAGCGCGCCGCCGACCGCGAACGTGCGCCACAACAAGATCGCGGGCGGGAGCAAATACAGAATCTGCATCAAGGTCTGCGAGGCGAGCCACGGGTCGCGGCGCAGCAGCAGCCATTCCTTGCGGCGCAGCGCCGAGCGCGGCGAGGTGACGCTGAAGCTTCTGGTACGACGGGTCCGCGCGCCCGGCTCGGCGCCGATCCCGGACGCCGCGATCGCATATTCGCCGAAACGCGGCGCCACCAGCGCGATGACCGCAGCGAGCAACACAAAGCTGACGGCAAGCACGACGATGAGCGCCGGCACATTGCCGAGCACAGCGCGCGCCGGCCACCACAGCGCGCTGCCGAGGCCGGGCGCGAGCGCTTCCAGGGTTTGCGACTGCAGCATGTCGCTGCGCGATAGCGTGCCGTACGACAAGATGGCGCCGACCTGCAGCCCGATCACGAAGGCGGCGCCGATGACGGCGGCGAACACCTGTGCGATCAGCCGCGTGCGCTTGGCGCCGATGATGCGAAACAGCGCCACCGTGATGGCGACCGCGACCGCGGTGGCGGCGGCGCCCATCGCGGCGATCACGCCGTAAGCGCCGAGCCAATGCGGGCCGCCGCGGACGGCGAGCACATTGATGAACGGTCCGGCAAGCGGCAACGCCAGCGCCGCGATCGCCAGCGCCACCGTGGCAATGCGCACAGCAAACAAACGCTGCGCCGCCACCGGCGACGCCAGAATGAGATCGAGATCGGCGCGGGTGTAAAACGCGCGCGTGATCGAATTCCATCGCCTGCGACACCATCAAGAGCCAGGCCAGCAGGATGGTGGCCGAGATGGTGATCAAAAAATGCTTGTCGACGACCGCGGTGGCAATGCCCTCGACCGTGAACCAGGCGACCACGTGCATGCCGATGACAAACACCGCAAGGCCGATGGCGACGCCGCGGCGGCGCGCCGCGCGGCCGGCGGTCATCATCGCGACGAAATCGCGCCAGGCGAGCCGCAACTCGTGGCGCGCGAACCAGACAGCGGTGCCGGGCTGGATCATGGGGTCGCTCTTGGCGCGTCGCTCTGGTCAATTCACATTTGGTTTCACCGTCATCCTGAGGCGCGAGCCGTAAGCGAGCCTCGAAGGATGCACGGCCCGGGCGCCCGGGCCGTCGCCCTTCGAGGGCCGTTTCACGGCCGCCTCAGGGTGACGGGGAACACGCATTCACGCGGCTTCCGCCGACTCGGCGACCAGCGCGAGGAACGTATCCTCCAGGCTCGCATTGCCGCCGACATCAACACCCGCGCCGTTCGCCTGCTTGCCGACCTGCCGGCGCAGATCGTCGAGCGTGCCTTCGGCGATCAGCTTGCCGTGCGCAATGACACCGATGCGATCCGCCATGCGCTCGGCGACTTCCAGAATGTGCGTGGTCATCAACACCGCGCCGCCCTGGCGGGCGCGCTCGCGCAAAACGTTCTTGACCTGGCGGGCGGAGCCGGCGTCGAGACCGGTGAGCGGCTCGTCGAGAATGATCAACAACGGATCGTGCACCAGCGCGCCGGCGAGCGCCACTTTCTGCCGCATGCCTTTTGAAAACGTCTCGCAGCGCTCGCGCGCATGCGGAGCAAGCCCGAGCCAGTCCAACAATTCGCGCGCGCGCGTTTCAGCAAGCTTGGGCTCGACGCCCCAGAGACCGGCGACGAATTCCAGATATTCCTCCGGCGTGAGCTTGTCGTAGGTCATCGGCTCGTCGGAAATCCAGGCGGTGAGCCGCTTGGCGCCGACCGGATCGGCCAGCGCATCGATGCCGGCGATGTGGACCGAGCCGGCGTCCGGCCGCAGCAGGCCGGCGATCATCCGCAGCGTCGTGGTCTTGCCGGCGCCGTTCGGACCGAGCAGCGCGTAAAACTCGCCGGTGCGCACCGCGAGGTCGAGGCCGTCGACCGCCGGGCGGTCGAACTTTTTGCGCAGGCCGCGGATGTCGAGGGCGTGGTTCGATTGAAACGGTTCGTGCTTCATTGAGCGATCAACTCTCCGTCACGTATCCCGGACGCGGTGCAGCGCGATAGCGATGCGTCGCCGAGCCGGGATCGTTACAAGCCCGGCGTCTGTGACGATCCCGGGTCGGCAGCGCACCATTGCGCCTCGCTCCATGCTGCGCCGCGCCCGGGATATGTAGGCTTTCGCTTCTTAGCCGGCACTGGTTTCGGTGCCGTGAATCCGGCTCCCGAATTCGGCCGCTTCTCCGCTCATTCCCGCGAAGGCGAGAATCCAGGCCGGCTGGCTCCGTGGCCCAAAGCTGGATCCCCGCCTTCGCGGGGAGGAGCGGCGTAAAAGGCCGTATCAGCCGCTGATATTATACGCCGCCAGCGCCGCCATATTGACGAGCTGCGAGTCGTTGGCGCCGAGTTGCACGATCTGCACCGAGCGGTCGAGGCCGACCAGCAGCGGGCCGATGACGGTAGCGCCGCCGAGTTCCTGCAGCATTTTGGTGGCGATCGAGGCCGAGTGGAACGCCGGCATGATCAGCACATTGGCGGGCCCGGACAGCCGGCAGAACGGATAGGCCTCGCGCAGTTCCATGTTGAGCGCGACGTCAGCCGCCATCTCGCCGTCGTACTCGAAATCGACGCGCTGGCGGTCGAGCAGCCGCACCGCCTCCTGCACCCGCTCCGAACGTTCGCCCGGCGGATGGCCGAAGGTCGAGAACGCCAGCAGCGCCAATCGCGGCTCGTAGCCGAGCGCCCGCGCCACGCGCGCCGCCTCGATGGCGATGTCGGCGATGTCGGCGGCATCCGGCATTTCGGTGACCGCGGTGTCGGCGACCAGAACGGTGCGGCCGCGCGCCAGCACCATCGACACGCCGATCACGCGATGACCGGGTTTTGGATCGATGCAGCGCTGCACGTCCTCGAGCGCGACCGAGAAATTGCGGGTGACGCCGGTGACCATCGCGTCCGCATCGCCGAGCGCCACCATGCAGGCGGCAAAGTGATTGCGGTCGGTGTTCACCAGCCGCTGGCAATCGCGCTGCAGATAGCCGTGGCGCTGCAGGCGCTCATACAAATGCGCCGCGTAGGCGGCGTTGCGCGACGACACCGCCGCATTGACGATCTCGATGCCGCCGCCGAGTTCGACGCCCGTGGCCTTCGCGGTCTCGCGCACGCGGGCTTCACGGCCGACCAGCAGCGCCGTGCCGAGCCCCTGCTGCACGAACGAGGCGGCGGCGCGGATCACTTGCTCTTCCTCGCCCTCGGCAAAAACGACGCGGCGCGGCTGCCGGCGCAAACGCTCGTACACACGCTGCAGCACGCCGGCGATCGGATCGCGGCGGGTGCGCAGTTGCTGTCGGTAGGCGTCCATGTCGACGATCGGCCGGCGCGCGACTTTCGAATCCATCGCCGCCTGCGCCACCGCTGGCGGAATGGACGAGATCAGCCGCGGATCGAACGGCACCGGAATGATGTAGTCGGGCCCGTATTTGGGCCGCGCGCCGTAAGCGGCCGCGACTTCGTCGGGCACGTCCTCGCGGGCCAATTGCGCCAGCGCATGCGCGGCGGCGATCTTCATTTCCATATTGATCGCCCGCGCCCGGACATCGAGCGCGCCGCGGAAGATGTAGGGAAAGCCGAGCACATTGTTGATCTGGTTCGGATAGTCGGAGCGACCGGTCGCCACGATGGCGTCGGAGCGGATCGCCGCGACTTCCTCGGGCGTGATCTCGGGATCCGGATTGGCCATGGCGAAGATGATCGGCTTCTCGGCCATCGCCTGCACCATGTCGGGCGTCACCGCGCCTTTGGCCGACAGGCCGAAGAATACGTCGGCGCCGACCAAGGCCTCGGCCAGCGTGCGGGCGTCGGTCTTCACCGCAAAGCCCGACTTCCACTGATTCATGCCCTCGGTGCGGCCCTCATAGATGACGCCCTTGGTGTCGCAGAGGACGAGATTGCTGGGATGAAAGCCGATGGCGCACAGAAGCTCCAAGCAGGCGATGCCGGCGGCGCCGGCGCCGTTGCAGACCACCTTGGTGTTTTTGATCTCGCGGTCGGTGAGTTCGAGCGCATTGATCAGGCCGGCGGCCGCGATGATGGCGGTGCCGTGCTGGTCGTCGTGGAAAACCGGAATGTCGAGCAGTTCGCGCAGCCGCTGCTCGATGATGAAGCATTCCGGCGCCTTGATGTCTTCAAGGTTGATGCCGCCCCAGCTCTTGCCCAGCAGCTTCACGCAATTGATGAATTCATCGGGATCTTCGGTCGAGACTTCCAGATCGATGGAATCGACGTCGGCGAAGCGCTTGAACAGCACCGACTTGCCTTCCATGACCGGCTTGGCGGCCAGCGCGCCGCGATTGCCGAGCCCCAGAATGGCGGTGCCGTTGGTGATGACGGCGACGAAATTGCCCTTGGTGGTGTAGTCGTAGGCGCGACTCTCATCTTCGGCGATCGCCAGCACCGGCACGGCGACGCCCGGCGAATACGCCAACGACAGATCGCGCTGGGTCGCCATCGGCTTGGTGGCCACGACCTCGAGCTTGCCCGGGCGGCCCTGGCTGTGAAACAGCAACGCTTCCTGATCGGTAAAAGTCGGCCGCTGCGAGCGGCCCCCGGATTTCGTAGACATTTCAATTCCTTGATGAAAAAGAGGCGCTCGGAGGTTGCGGCGGGACGACGTTAGCGGAAGCCATTGCGGGACGCTACGGGCCAAAACTCAGCGGATGGCAGCCCGGCGTCGATCGCAGGCGCCAAAAGCGCCGCACTTTTCGACGACAACCTGGAAAGCGAGGGGTGCGGTCATGCGGACATTGAATGCGGGAATGTGCCGGGGTAATTCCTGCAGCGAGTCTTACCAGATCGTTTAAGTCCGGCCGCTTCGTCCACGATCGCGCTCCACGGTCCGCGTCGTCGCCGAACGCCTCGTAGCAAACAACGGCTCGTTAGCGAACGCTCATGATCAGATTTCTGCTGCGCTTCATCGGCCTTTTCATCCTGGCGCTGGCATTCGTGCTGCTGGTTTACGACGGCACCAAATCGATCGCCAACCAGCGCGTGGTCTATGCCAAGCTGGTGGAGGTTTGGGCCATGGTCGATCAATCGAGCCTCAATCAGGCTCAGGCATGGTTGAAGCAGAAAGCGGCCTTCGCCTGGGACCCATACATCCAAGCGGTTTTCAATCTTCCGGCCTGGGCGGTGCTGGCGATCCTGGCGATGATTTTGATCGTGCTGGGCCGCAAGAAGAAGCCGCTCATCGGCTATGCGCGGAACTAGCCCATGTCGCGGGACCATTCCGCCCTTGGACCTGCTCCGGGGCCGGATGCGATTTCCCGCAACGAGCCTGCCGCCATTGATTCCAGCACACGTCCCGATTCCGTTGAATCGGGACACCCGCTAGAGCGAAGGCCGCGCGTGCGCCGCTCCCTGCCATCCGGCTTGCGGCGCTTCTTGTGGGCGGTCGGTATTGCGGTTTTGATTCTGGTGGCGCTGCCCTATCTGCTCGTGCCGCTGTACCGGTACGGTCATCCGGTCTCGATGACGATGCTGTGGCGCTCGCTTACTGGCGGCCGGGTCGAACGCATCTACGTGCCGCTGAGCCACATGGCGCCGAGCCTGCCACTGACCGTGATCATCGCCGAGGACGGCACCTTCTGCCGCAATCACGGCGTCGATTTCGGCGCGATCCGCGAAGCCCTGCACCAGGCCGACGACGACCTGCAGGACGCGCGCGGCGGCTCGACGATCACCCAGCAAGTCGTGAAGAACTTGTTTTTGTGGCAGGGCCGCAGCTTTATCCGGAAGGCCCTGGAGATTCCGCTGGCGCTGTGGATGAACCTCATTCTGCCGAAACGACGGGTGCTGGAAATCTATCTCAACATCGCCGAGTTGGGACCGAGCGGCGAATTCGGCGCCGAAGCCGGCGCCCGTTACGCCTTCGGCCGCTCGAGTCGATGACCTCACGCCGCAGGAAGCCGCCGAATTGACCGCGATCCTGCCCAATCCGGTGCATCGCAGCGCCCGGGTGCCGAGCCTGCAACTGCGCAAGCTCGCCGGCCTCTACGAGCGCCGCGCCGCCGCCCACCCGAGCTTCGATTCGTGCCTGCGCGGACGGACGCCGTAGAGGCGACCGCAACTCGCTCTCCCCGCAGCCTGCTCCCTCTCCCCGCCTGCGGGGAGAGGTGAAGCCCGGGCGCAGGTCCATTAAGGCTATCCGCTGGTTCCGCGAACGGGTGGGGTAAGGAGCCCTAGCCGCCACCTGCGGTCCCGCAATCGGTTCTGGCGTTTCGCGGCATATTCTTCTATAAGCCCGCCAACCCCAGCATAGCGGCGACCGCTTTCAGGAGACGTTCACTATGGCCGTGCCGAAGAAAAAGACCTCCCCGTCGCGACGCGGCATGCGTCGTTCCGCCGATGCGCTCGCGCGTCCGTCCTATGTCGAAGACAAGGATTCGGGCGAACTGCGCCGTCCGCACCACATCGATCTGAAGACCGGCATGTATCGCGGCCGGCAGGTGCTGACCAATAAGAAGGCGGAAGCGTAAGGCTGCGCCGCCGCTTCCCTAACGGGAAGACCGCCGCGGTGCGCCCATGAGACTGACGCGCCAAATGCGCAGCTCGGTCTCCGTGACGTTCAAAGTGCTATGCCAAATTTCTCATCGGCGGACCGCCGTTCGCCGATTTCGGCTCAAGCTCGAAATCGTTCGAAATCCGGTTTCCACGTTCGGGCTCATGTTCTAGGCTGAAGTCTTCTGTCTTCCGGTACGCTGTAAAGACTGTTGAGTGCGGCTTTGCAAGACGAGGCGCGCGGCATGTTCATTCTTGGCTTTCCTCTCCTTCTCATTCCCTTCGCCGTTTACAACATGATCGCGTTTCTCACGCCGGGCGTCGGCTGGACGACGCCGGTCGCGACCATCCAGATGATGTCCGGCCAGGACTGGGTCTTGACCTGGGAAGATCTGCTCATCGCCTTCGCGATCCTGCTGCTCGCAGTCGAGATCATGAAGGCGACCCGCATGGGCATGCGCACCGTCATCGATCATGTGCTGGCGATGGCGCTGTTCATCGTCATGCTGATCGAATTTCTTCTGGTGCGCCAAGCCGGGACGTCGACATTCTTTTTGCTCACCATGATCGCACTGGTCGACGTGCTCGCCGGCTTCATCGTCAGCATCCGCAGCTCGCAGCGCCAGGTCGAGATCGAGGCCGAGCGGGTGTGAGAGAGACGTCATGATTTGCTAGGCAGCTTCAGCGCCCCGGCCGCACCGATCCTTCGAGCAAGCTTCGCGCAGCGAACAGAACTTACAGTGAACGCAGAGCGTGGGCGATGCGCGAGCTCGCGCTGTTCGGCGGCGCCGTACACGGCGACAGCGTCGGCCGGCTCGGCACGGCGGCGCAACCGGGTCTGCGGCATTTGCACGGCGGTGGCGATCAGTTGCGCGAGGAAATCCGCGCGCGGCCTCACCGCAACCATATCCGGCGCCTCGGATGAGACATTGACGACGGCGGGGACGAGGGTGGTGCTCACGGGTCGCCGTTTCCTGTACCGAAATGGCGCGTCGCCGCCCTGAAAGAGGACGCCAAGGCCATGTCGGATGGAAAACCGCAAACGGCGTGCCGCTTCGCCCGCGCGGCGGTTTGGCGGTATCATTTTCCGAATTCTTTAGTCTGTCGCGGTAGTTTAAGGTTAAGTCCCCGACGATTCCTGCGCTTCCCTCGGGGCAGATGCGCAACGACGAGACGACGGTGAACGACAAGCTTGATCCGATGGCCGCCGCCGATCCCGACCGCGCGCAGGCCCCTGCTCGGCTCGATGCCGCGGAGATCCTCGCATCGGTAGGCGCAGCGCTCTACCGCTGGAACATCGACAATGACCTTCTGACCTGGAGCCCGAATGCGGCGGCGGTGGTTCTGGTCAAAGACGTCGGCGTCATCGGCAGCGGCCGCGCCTACGCGCAACTTCTCGATCCTGACAACACACAGGCGCCGTTCGACGCCATCGTGAAATCGGCCGAGCGCGACGACGGGCACGGCGTGCCCTATCGCATCCAATACGCCATCCGGCCCGATCCCAAAGCGGACGCGCTGCTGTGGGTGGAAGATGCCGGCCGCTGGTTCGCCGGTCCCGACGGCAAGCCGGCGCATGCCCACGGCACGATCCAGATCATCAATGAGCGTCATGAGCGCGAGCGCCGGCTCGAGCACCTCGCACGGCGTGACGATCTCACGGGCGAGTTCAACCGGCATCACCTGACCGAAATCCTCGAACAAACGCTCGACGAAGCCACGCGCTTCCGCTCCTCCTGCGGATTCCTGCTGGTCGGCATCGACAATCTCGGCGGCATCAACCGATCGTACGGATACGACACCGCCGATCAGGTGATCCGGGCGGTGAGCCAGCGCCTGCGCCGGTTGATGCGCGGCCGCGATGTGCTCGGGCGCTATTCGGGCAACAAGTTCGGTATCGTGCTCAAGGACTGCACGCCGGACGATATGGCGGTCGCCGCCGACCGGCTCGCCACGGGTATCCGCGACGAACTGGTGCCGACTGACTCGGGCGCGATCGCCGTGACGGTGACGATCGGCGGCGTGACCGCACCCCGCCATGCGCGCACGATCATCGATGTTCTGGCGCGCGCGCAGGAAGCGCTCGACGTCGCCAGGATCAAGCGGCGCGGCGCGTTCTTCCCCTACCATCCCAATGTCGAACGCGAGGCGCTGCGCCGCGAGAATATCCGCGCCACCGACGAGATCGTCGCCGCGCTCAACGAGCGGCGGATTTTCCTGGCTTACGAAACCGTGGCGCGGACGGCCGACCGCACGCCGGCCTTCTACGAATGCTTGATGCGGGTGCGCCGCGCCGACGGCAGCATGTTGGGCGCCGGCGACGTGATTCCGGTGGCGGAACGGCTGGGGCTGGTGCGCCTGCTCGACCATCGGGTTCTCGAGCTCGTGATCGAGGAGATGGTGGCGACGCCGGCCTTGCAGGCGAGCGTGAATGTTTCACCCGGCTCGACCACCGATCCCAATTGGTGGGCCGGTCTCGGCTCTTTGCTGCGCACCCATCCGGGCGTAGCCGAGCGCCTGATCATCGAGATCACCGAGAGTTCGGCGATTCACGATATCGACGAAACCCGCGGTTTCGTCACCCGCGTCAAGGATTTCGGCTGCCGCATCGCCATCGACGATTTCGGCGCCGGTTACACCTCGTTTCGCAATTTGCGCAAGCTCGGGGTCGATATCGTCAAGGTCGACGGCGCTTTCGTGCAGAAGATGATCCGCTCGGAAGACGACCGCGCCTTCGTGCACACGCTCATCGATCTCGGTCAGCGGCTGAAGCTCACGACGGTCGCCGAATGGGTGCAGGACGAGGACACCGTTCGGCTCTTGCACGCCTGGGGCTGCGACTACATTCAGGGCGCACTGATCGGCCTTGCCACCACCGAGCGGCCCTGGCGCGCCAGCCGAGCGCGTGGAAGCGATGTAGAAACCCATCGTCGGCGCCACCGGGCCTGACCCAGCAATGACGCGTTTGATCTTGGCGTCGCCTTGACCTCGTCATTGCGAGGAGCGGCAGCGACGAAGCAATCCAGCGGCTTGCGCCGGAGGCCGCATTGCTTCGCTTCGCTCGCAATGACGAACTGGCGCGTGCGTAAGCCTAGGAGTGGCTGCCGCGCTCCGACAGGCGATCGACTTTTTTCTGCATGTCCTCAAGCTGGCGCTTGAGGTCGTCGATATCGCCGACGGGCTTGCCGGAGACGATTTTGCCGGCTTCCAGTTCGCCCTCGCCAGCCTGGCCTTCGCGGCGAGCAAACGGAGCAAACATCGCGAAGGTGCGCTCGAACATTTCCATGTTCCGGCGCACCTGATCTTCCAGCGAGGTAAAAGCGCCGACACCGAAGGCTTGCGCCATCTGATTGCGGAATTTTTCCTGCTCGCGGGTCAGCGATTCGATCGAGACTTCCAGATAACGCGGCACCAGCATCTGCATGCTGTCGCCGTAGAAGCGGATCAGCTGACGCAGGAAGGTGATCGGCAGAAGGTTTTGACCTTCTTTGTTTTCCTGCTCGAAGATGATTTGGGTCAACACCGTGCGGGTGATGTCTTCACTGGTCTTGGCATCATAGACCACGAAGTCTTCGCCGGTCTTCACCATGGCGGCGAGGTCTTCGAGCGTTACGTAAGTACTGGTGCCGGTATTATAGAGCCGCCGATTGGCGTATTTTTTGATCGTAATAGGCTGTGCGGTCTTGCTCACCGCAGTCGGCTTGGTCATCGGTTCTGCCATGGGACAACCGCCATCTGTTCTGTTGTTCTTCAAAATAGGCGGTTTCGGCCACAACAGCTACCGTTTTGTGCGGCCCGCTCTGCCCTAACGGCGCTATTTCCCCAAAGCGTTAAGGCCGGCATCCGTATGGCTGCGATGCTCCTTTGCGCGGCGCGCGCCTTGTCGGCGGCCTGTCGTCTCCTTATGACATAGGGCAGCTTAGCGGCGGCGCTGCCGCGTCAGTCACACAACCTAAGCCTCCATAAAGCTGGGAAAGGGACCTTCATGAAGGACGACATTGTCATCGTTGGCGCGGTACGCACCCCGATCGGCGCATTTAACGGGGCGTTGGGCTCCGTGCCTGCCCACGAACTCGGCAAGGTCGCCATCAAGGCCGCGATCGATCGCGCCGGCGTCGACCCGGCCCGGGTGTCCGAAGTCATCATGGGGCAGATTCTCACCGCCGGCCAGGGCATGAACCCGGCCCGCCAGGCCTCGATCGGCGCCGGCATCCCGATCGAAGTGCCGGCCTGGGGCGTCAACCAGGTTTGCGGATCCGGTCTGCGGGCGGTCGCGCTCGGCTATCAGGCGCTGGCCAACGGCGATTCCGAGATCGCCGTGGTCGGCGGCCAGGAATCGATGAGCCTGTCCCCGCACTGCGCGCACCTGCGCAACGGCGTGAAGATGGGCAACTTCGACATGGTCGACACCATGATCAAGGACGGCCTCTGGGACATCTTCAACGGCTATCACATGGGCACCACCGCCGAGAACGTCGCCCGGCAGTGGCAGATCACCCGCCAGCAGCAGGACGAATTCGCGGTCGGCTCGCAGAAGAAGGCCGAGGCGGCGCAGAAAGCCGGCAAGTTCGCCGACGAGATCACCCCGGTGACGGTGAAGAGCCGTAAGGGCGACATCATCGTCGACACCGACGAATATCCGAAGCACGGCACCACGCTTGAAGTGGTCGCCAAGCTGAAGCCGGCATTCGACAAGGAAGGCACGGTCACCGCCGCCAACGCCTCGGGCATCAATGACGGCGCCGCCGCCATGGTGCTGATGCGCGCCAGCGAAGCTGCCAAGCTTGGCAAGACCCCGCTCGCCCGCATCGCCTCCTGGGCGCAGGCCGGCGTCGACCCGAAGATCATGGGCACCGGGCCGATCCCGGCTTCGCGCGCCGCGCTCAAGAAGGCCGGATGGACCGTGAACGACCTCGATCTCATCGAGGCCAACGAGGCGTTCGCGGCGCAGGCCTGCGCCGTCAACAAGGATCTCGGCTGGGACACCGACAAGGTCAACGTCAATGGCGGCGCCATCGCGATCGGCCACCCGATCGGCGCGTCCGGCGCCCGGGTCCTGGTGACGCTGCTGCACGAAATGCAGAAGCGCAACGCCAAGAAGGGATTGGCGACGCTTTGCATCGGCGGCGGCATGGGGATCGCCTTGTGCGTGGAGCGCTAACGCGCGACAAACGAAGACGTTGAGTTGAATCATGGCCGGGTTTGTCCCGGCCATGTACGTTTCGTGGGGAGCGTTAGAGTGGTTGATGCCAGCAAAGTCTGGCAGAGGACGGAAGAGAGATCAGGGAGGAGATCATGCCACGCGTCGCACTCGTGACGGGAGGAACCCGCGGCATTGGCGCGGCCATTGCCAAATCGCTCAAGGCTGCGGGCTATACGGTCGCCGCAAATTACGCCGGCAACGACGAGGCGGCGGAGAAGTTCAAGGCCGAGACCGGTATCCCGGTTTACAAATGGGATGTGTCGTCGTTCGAGGGCTGCGCGGCCGGCGTGAAGCAGGTCGAGGCCGAGCTCGGCCCGGTCGACATTTTGGTCAACAATGCCGGCATCACCCGCGACGCGCAGTTGCATCGCATGAAGCCCGAGCAATGGACCACGGTGATCAACACCAATCTGGGCTCGCTGTTCAACATGTGCCGGCAGGTGATCGAGGGGATGCGCGCCCGCAAGTTCGGCCGCATCATCAACATTTCCTCGATCAACGGCCAGAAGGGCCAGTTCGGCCAGACCAATTATTCCGCCGCCAAGGCCGGTGAGATCGGTTTCACCAAGGCGCTGGCGCAGGAAGGCGCGCGGCTTGGCGTCACCGTCAACGCCATCGCGCCGGGCTACATCAACACCGAAATGGTGCAGGCGGTGCCGAAAGACGTTTTGGAAAAGAGCATCCTGCCGACAATTCCGATCGGCCGGCTCGGCGAGCCGGAGGAGATCGGCCGCTGCGTGGTGTTCCTCGCCTCCGACGACGCCGGCCTGATCACCGGCGCGACGCTGACCGCCAACGGCGGGCAGTATATCACCTGATCGGTTGCGATGACGTCGAGTGTCGTCGCGGCTGCCGAGGCCAAACCGCTACCAGGCATCTGATTTGATTGATATTTGGGCGGCGGCGCTGGGTCTTGGCGCGGCCGCCGTTCGGTGGCTGTCAAGGGCGGATCGCGTGCTATAGTGAGGCTGACCGGCGCAACGGTATGGCGATGCCCAAAGGCTGTGAAAGCACGCGACGCGGTGCAATCCATTTGATGACGGCCCTCCGGCGGGCCGTGTTCATCGTCGCAATGCTTTCCGCTACGGCCCCGAACGGCGCCCACGCCGAAGAGGGATTTTTCGATTTTCTGTTCGGCGGCTCGGGGCGATGGGAGCCGCCGTGGCGCGGCGGCGAGCATCCGGCACCGCCGGCGCCAGTGCCCGGACGGATCGCGCCGGCGCCGCTCGGCCGCGAGAGCGTCACCGAAGGCGGCGGCTCGACCGGACACGGTGTCGCCTTCTGCGTGCGGCTGTGCGACGGCCACCATTTCCCGATGGAGCAGATGGTCAAGGACACGCCGGCCGAAACTTGCCGGTCGATCTGTCCCTACAGCAAGACTAAAGTGTTCTTCGGCTCCGAGATCGCCGGCGCGGTGGCGCAGGACGGGCAGCGCTACAGCGACATCGACACCGCGTTCCTGTACCGCAAGCAGCTAATCAACAACTGCACCTGCAACGGCCGCGACGCGATGGGCTTGGCGCCGCTCGATGTCCGCAACGATCCGACGCTGCGGCCGGGCGACATGGTCGCCACCCGGGATGGGATCATGAGCTACACCGGCCGCTCCGGCGCCGGCGTGAATTTCACGCCGGTCAATCCGGCCTCGCTGCCGGTCGATATTCGCAACGCCGACCCGGTGCGCTGACGGCGTTACTGCGGCTCCCAATCAGGCGCCGCCAGCTCGAAGGTGGCGAACGCGAAACCCGGCGCCACCGTGCAGCCGACGAGGCTCCAATCCCCGAGCGAACGCGCCGCCTGCCAGGCATGAGCCGGCACGATGCCTTGCGGCCGTTCGCCGGCGGCGAGATCGCCGCCAAGCCTGATGCGCTCGCGCTGCTGCGCGGTGGCGATGTCGAGCTCAAGCGGCGCACCGGCATGCCAATGCCAGATCTCGACCGCATCGATGCGATGCCAATGCGAGCGCTCGCCGCGCGCCAGCAGAAAATAAATCGCCGTGGAAATCGAGCGAGTGGCGTCGAGCCCGCCCTCCCCCGCAAGCGGGGGAGGAAACGGCACCGAGGCGTCGCGAAAGGTCTCGCGATAATGGCCGCCTTCCGGATGCGGCTTGAGGTCCAGAAGCCCGATCACTTCGGCGGCGGTAAGCACGGCCGGAGCTTTCCGGTCAGAACTTGTTTTTGCGCTCGCGGATTTCCGCGAACACTTTCCAGGCCGGGCTGCCGGCGAGACCGACAGCCTGCGCGAGTTCGGGCAGATCGGCGCGCAGGAAGCAATTGTCGGCCTTTTCCGCGCCGATGGTCGTCGGGATCGTCGGCTTGCCGGCAGCGAGCTGCTGCTTGACCTCTTCGGCGCGCGCCGCCAGCGCCTTGTTGTTCGGCTCGATGGTCTTGGCGAAGCGAATGTTGGCGTCGGTATATTCGTGGCCGCAAAAGAACTGCGTGTCGTCCGGCAGGCCGCGCAGCTTGAGCAACGATTCCCACATCATCTCCGGCGTGCCCTCGATGACGCGCCCGCAGCCGATCGAAAACAGCGTATCGCCCACAAAGGCGAGCTTATCGGCGGGGAAAAAATATGAGATGTGACCGATGGTGTGGCCGGGCGTGTCGATGACCCGGCCCGAGAGCCCGCCGACCGTCACGGTGTCGCCCTCGCGGACTTTTTCATCGGCGTGCGCGATCGGCTCTTTTTCGGCGCCCGGGACGATGACCCGGCACTTGTGCTTGGCCTTGAGTTCGCCGACGCCGGCGGTGTGGTCGGCATGATGATGGGTGACCAGGATCTCGGTCAGCCGCCAGCCGGTTTTCTGCAGCGCTGCCTCGACCGGCGCCGCCTCCGGTGCGTCGATTGAGGCGGTCGCGCCGGTTTGCGGATCGTGCAGCAGCACACCGAAATTGTCTTTGAGGCAGGGAAATAAATAGGTCTGAGCTGGCATGGTCACTCCCGGTCATTCCGGGGCCCGCTCGATGCGAACCCTGGCCATCATCACGATCGGTAAGTAGGGCCTGCCTATTATTGACTGCAAGGCCGACCGTCATCGATTCACGCACGGCGGCGTTTTTTTACCATCGGGAGTTCGCGCTCGGCCCGGCTCCGAATGGCCACAGAAGACGTGGTATCCTGGACCCATGGATGTCGTCGACCTGCGCAATTTCTATGCTCAACGGCTGGGTGTCGTGGCGCGACGCTTTATCGGCCGCAGCATCCGCGCGCATTGGCACGACACCGCGACCCTGCGGGTGCTCGGGGTCGGCTACGCCACGCCGTATCTGGGCCTGTTTCGCGGCGAGGCGGAGCGCTGCCTGGCGCTGATGCCGGCGCCGCAGGGGGTCGTGCGCTGGCCGTCATCGAAGCCGGCGCTGGCGGCTTTGGTCGAGGAAGACGACCTGCCGCTCACCGATTCGGCGGTCGACCGGGTGCTGCTGGTGCATGCGCTGGAGCATTCGCCCGATCCGATCAATCTGTTGCGCGAAATCTGGCGGGTGATGGCCGGCGGCGGCCGCCTGCTGCTTGTGGTGCCGAACCGGCGCGGGCTGTGGGCGCGCATGGACACGACGCCGTTCGGGCACGGCCGCCCCTATTCGCGGCCGCAGTTGACGCATCTCTTGCGCGAAACCTGGTTCACACCGGTTGGCTGGGGCGAGGCGCTCTATGTGCCGCCGATCGGGCGCGGCTGGTTCCTGCGCTCGGCGGTAGCCTGGGAGCGCGCCGGCTCGACCATTTCGGCACCGTTCGCCGGCGTGCATCTGGTCGAAGCCACCAAGCAGGTTTATCGCGCCGTTCCGGCCCGGCGCGAGCGGCGTCGCCTGGTGCCGGTGCTGCCGCCGGTCCTGGCGCCGACGCCGGGCGCGGCCGCGCTGCGGTTCGAGGATGGCGGCGGCGAGGATGTTCGCTAAACCGGCCAGGGCTCGGCAGTAACGGCGGCGGCGTCGGCACCCACCAATTCGCCGAGGCCATCGAGGCGATGGCGCTCGAGCGCGCGCAGCAGCGCCGCTTTGATCTCGGTGACCAGACCGAGACCGCGAAACACCAGGGCCGAATAAAGCTGCAGCAACGTCGCGCCGGCGCGGATTTTGGCAAGCCCGGCGGCGCCGGAATCGATGCCGCCGGCGCCGATCAGCGGGAAGACGCCTTCGACCCGCACATAGGTTTCCGCCAGCATGCGGGTCGCCAAGGCCCGCAGCGGGCTGCCGGACAGGCCGCCGGTTTCGCCGGCAAGTTTCGTCTCGCGCAGGCTCGGCGGACGCGACAGCGTGGTGTTGCCGACGATCATGCCGTCGACCCGGCGCGAACGCGCGATGCCGACCACATCGTCAAGTTCGGCAAGCGACAAGTCGGGCGCGATCTTAAGCAGCACCGGCGTCGGCCCCGCCTGCGGCACCATGCGCTCGCGCGCATCGACGACGCGGGCGAGCAGATCATCGAGCACCGCAGCCTGCTGCAAGTTGCGCAGGCCCGGCGTGTTCGGCGACGAGATATTGACGGTGACGTAACTCGCCACCGAGGCAAAGCGCTCGATCAGCGCTACATAATCGGCGACCCGATCGGGCGAATCTTTGTTGGCGCCGACATTGATCCCGACAATGCCGCCGGCATCGGCGCGCGCCGCCAGCCGCCGTAGCACCGCGTCGGCCCCCTGCGAGTTGAAGCCGAGCCGGTTGATCACGCCGCCATCGGCATCGAGACGAAACAGGCGCGGGCGCGGATTGCCGGTCTGCGGGCGCGGCGTGATGGTGCCGACTTCGACAAAGCCAAAGCCCAGCCGCAACAGGATGTCGGGCACGTCGGCGTTCTTGTCGAAGCCGGCCGCCATGCCGACCGGGTTGGCAAAATTCAGCCCAAAGGCCCGCACCGCAAGCCGCGGATCGTCCTCGGGCGGGCGCGACACCATCGGGGCGAATTTGAGCAGCCGCAGCGTGAGCGCGTGGGCGTCTTCCGGTTCGAGCGCATGCAGGACCGGCCGCACCAGACGCTCGAACGCAGCCATCACGTCACCAACTCCGGAAAGGCGCGGTGGCCATCGACCTCGTCGGCGAGCGGGCGCGCCCACAGCACCGCCGCCAGCGGCAGCGCGGCATAGAGATGCGGAAAAAGCTCACCGCCGCGCGACGGTTCCCAGCGCAAGTCCGATCCAAGCCGCGCGCCATCGACCGCGACCAGCATCAAGCCAGGCAGGCCGGCGAAATGCTTCGCCGCGGTGCCGGGCAATTGCGTCGCGGTGGAAAAATGAATGAAGCCGTCACGGTGATCGACCGGCGATCCGGCATACGCTCCCGCGCTCTGGGCTTCCTTCCACGCCGCCTGATCGCAGATTTTATAGATCGTCGTCACAAATTTTGCCCTGTGTCTCGACCGGCGCGCGCCATCCGCGTAATACGCGTGCCGCGGGTTGCTGGTAAGCTCTTGAGCAATCGACTTGTGACAGGACTTGAGCCGGCAGGCAATCATTCCTATCATCACCGTGGCGGCTCTGGGGGCTTTCCATGCTCACCCATGCGCAGATCTGGTCAGCGATCGATCGTTTGGCGGACCGTGCCGGTTTGTCGGCGTCAGGGCTGGCGCGCCGCGCCGGGCTTGATCCGACGACGTTCAACAAATCCAAACGCATGACCGCCGAAGGGCGGGCGCGCTGGCCGTCGACCGAGTCGATCGCCAAGGCGCTCGCGGCGACCACGACGCCGATCGAAACATTCGTCACCTTGATGCACCCCGATGACGGCCGCCCTGCCGGTGCCGTGACCAAGCCCTTGCCGCTGCTCGGCTTCGCGCAGGCCGGCAGCGGCGGGTTTTTCGACGACGCCGGCTTTCCGGCCGGCGAAGGCTGGGACCAGATCGCGTTCCCGGAAGTCGCCGATCAGCACGCCTACGCGCTGAAGATTTCCGGCCAGTCGATGTTGCCGG
The DNA here is from genome assembly GCA_963737755.1 of uncultured Alphaproteobacteria bacterium. GTDB lineage: Bacteria > Pseudomonadota > Alphaproteobacteria > Rhizobiales > Xanthobacteraceae > BOG-931. The sequence goes on from CAVTTZ010000006.1 coordinate 253,655, forward strand.
TCTATCGCGACGGCGACATCATCCTGGTGTCGCCGGCTACGCCACTGCATCGCGGCGACCGCGTCGTGGTGAAAACCCGCGACGGCGAAGTGATGGCCAAGGAGCTTGAGCGCCAGACCACGACCACGATCGAACTGCGCTCGCTCAATGCCGAACACGAGGACCGCACGCTCGCGGTCGAAGATGTGGTCTGGATGGCGCGCATCGTGTGGGTGAGTCAGTAGGTCGCGTTGCCGGATCTATAAAGCTGCATGCGACGTTCGATCGATAAGTCGCTAACAAACAAATAAGCAAGAAAACAAGAACGCCAGCGGCCACATCATCTCGGCGTCATTGCCGGGCTTGACCCGGCAATCCATGCGGACGTGCCGCATGACAATTCAACGTCACCGTTAGCCTCATCGCCGCATGGACCACCGGGTCAAGCCCGGTGGTGACGATCGTGGAGCGGCGATCGAGATGACGATTCAAAAACGCGCGACAGGATCGTTGCAGATTGAATTGATTGAGGCTTCGCGACCACCGAAGATTTCTCGCGCTTTTTCAGGATTTGCTTCAGCCAGCGCTAAAAGGTCGTCATGTCTTAGTGCCGCCATTGCGGGAGCTCCTGGAGAGTTCTCATGTGGCGCATCGGCGGCATTGCGGCGATTCTTTTGATCCTGGGTGTTGGCGCGGGCGGATTGGTCGCGGCGCAGAAGATCACCACCGTTTCGGCGCGGACCCCCTCGCCGGCTTCCGGTTCGGTCGATCCGTTGACCACGCAAACGACTCCCGCAGCGTTGCCACCCGCGGCAAACCTGCTGAAGGCCAACGCTCCCGAAACCGCCGCACCGAATAATTCGGCACGGGAGACGTCGGCGACCATCGCAGCCTGCGACAAGCCGGGCACCATGGGGATTGCCCGCACGGTGGAGATCGATACCACCAGCGGCCCCGGCTTCGGCGAGCCGTTCCGGCGCTATGATTTTTTACGCCACAAGGAAGTCATTCTGACGTTTGACGACGGTCCTTCGCTCGCCAACACGCCGGACGTGGTCAAGGCGCTGACCGACGAATGCCTGAAGGCCACCTTCTTCCAGGTCGGCGAACCGGCGACCTGGCATCCGGAGATCACCAGGCTGGCGCTCGACGCCGGCATGACGGTGGGGACCCACACCTGGTCGCACAAAGATCTGGCGCGCGGCGTTTACGCCAAGGATATCGAGCGGGCGAAGACAGAAATCGAGATGGGCGTGAGCGCCGTGCAAATCGCCGCCACTGGCAGTGGCGGCAAGATCGCGCCGTTCTTCCGCTTCCCCTATCTGCTGCAATCGCCGCAGCTCATCTCTTATCTGGGCGAGCGCAACATCGCGATCTTCTCCGCCGACATCGACTCGCGCGACTTCCGGCTGCACACGCCCAACGACGTGGTCAAATCGGTGATGACGCAACTCGACAAACGCGGCCACGGCATCGTGCTGTTGCACGACCTGCATCACAACACCGCCGCGGCGATTCCTGAACTGATCCACCAGTTGAAAGACGGCGGCTACAAGATCGTGCACCTGGTGCCGAAGGGCGAACTCGCAAGCCTGCCGAAATACGACGACATGGTGCGGGCGAAGGCAAAGCTTTCGGCTAACGACGGCCGGCCCGAAGGCAGCGTCGTGCGGACGATCGGGAATTAGAGATTGCCGTTCTGAAAATTTGCTGACAAGTGAACCGTCATGCCGACGGTGGCCGCATAAGCTGGTCCCTGCGAAGATCACGGCCCGGCTGTCGCTCTTCGAGTGCTCCGCTTCGCTCGCGCCTCAGGCTGTGACGGAACAACAGCAACAGCTCGCGCCTGAGCGGGCTATGCACGCGATCGAAATGAAACAGCATTCTTCGAAATTCGTCATGCACCTGCGAACTTGCCTCGCAATCCATCGATTTCGTGTCATCGCCGGCGCCAAACAGCCGTGCGAATGCGCTCACGCGCTCGGACACTTCCGCGTCATGACGGACCGACGTATCCTTGGCGCCGCTAGACTCAGCGTCCGATACTAGGGCAAGAAGAGTGCGCCGTCGATCATGTCGACGGTGTATATCTGGAATACCGTAGGCTGCGACGAAGGAGCCGAAGCGCGGGCCCTTCTCCTGGCCGAGCAGCACCTGATAGAGCATGTTGAACCAATCGAGCGACACACCCGGCTTGCCGTCCTTGGCTTTCTTCTTGTGATCGAGAAACGGCTCGCGGCGGCCGACCTCGTAGACCACGTCTTGAATTTCCTGCGCGTCGGACTTCGGCGCGCAATTGCGACAGCGCATCGCGCAAATCGCCGCAACGCGGCGCGCTCGGCCTCGCTCGGTTCGCGGAATTTTTTCGCCGGCAGCACGAAATCGCGGAAGTAATGGATGGCGTAATCGACGAGCTTGGCGAGATGCGGGTGGCTGTCGCGGCGTGACGCCGGGCCGGTAACGGCCGATGAAGCCCCACAGCGTGTCGGCATTCTCCGCGTTCGAGGCGGTGACCAGCGACAGCAACATCGCGAACGGCACCGGATTGTCGATCGTGGGCGGCGCGCCCGCGTGCATGATGCCAGACCGGGTTCGACAGCCGCTCGCGCGGCTGCTGCCGGCCGTAAGCGTCGAGGAACTGATAATATTCGTCGACGTGGCGCGGGATCACATCGAAATAGAGCCGCTTCGCCGCCTTGGGCTCGCGATACATGAACACCGAGAGACTTTCGGGGCTGGCATAACGCAGCCATTCGTCGATGGTGAGCCCGTTGCCCTTGGACTTCGAAATCTTCTGGCCGTTCTCGTCGAGAAACAGCTCGTAGTTAAATCCTTCCGGCGCGCACGCCGCCGAGCGCGCGGCAGATCTCGCCGGACAGCTTCACCGAGTTCGATCAAATCCTTGCCGGCCATTTCGTAATCGATGCCGAGCGCCACCCAGCGCATCGCCCAATCGGGCTTCCACTGCAATTTGCAGCGGCCGCCGGTGACCAGAGTGGTGACCTGCTCGTGCGTGTCGGGATCTTCGTAGGTGATGGTGCCGGCCTTGGCGTCGTGGGCAAGCACCGGCACCTGCAGCACCGCGCGTGTCGCCGGCGAGATCGGCAGGAACGGCGAATAGGATTGCGCGCGCTCCTCGCGCAGCGACGGCAGCATGATCGCCATCACCTGCTCGAAATGCGCCAGCACGTTCAATAACGCTTCGTCGAAGCGGCCGGACGTGTAACAGGCGGTCGCCGACATGAACTCGTAGTCGAAGCCGAACTGATCCAGAAAGGCGCGCAGCCGCGCATTGTTGTGTTCGCCGAAACTGTTGTGGGTGCCGAACGGATCGGGCACTTCGGTGAGCGGCTTGTGCAGATGCTTGCCGACCAGCTCCTTGTTGGGGATGTTGTCCGGTACCTTGCGGAGGCCGTCCATGTCGTCCGAGAAGGCGATCAGGCGGGTCTTGATCTTATCGTCGGTGAGCACGCGGAAGGCGTGACGCACCATGGTGGTGCGCGCCACTTCGCCGAAGGTGCCGATGTGCGGCAGGCCGGACGGGCCATAACCGGTTTCGAAAATGACTTCGTCCTTCGGATGCTTCTTCAGCCGCGCCACGATCTTGCGCGCTTCCTCGAACGGCCAGGCGTTTGATTGCTCGGCGAGCGCGCGCATGTTTGATGCATCATCGGTGGTCATTGTCGTCGTCATTTCTGTTTGCCGCGTCTGTTTGGAGCCGTCTGCAATTAAGCTCGGCTTACGCTATCACTCCGCTCGTCCCCGCGAAGGCGGGGACCCAGCGTTTTCCCGCCCGCTGGCTGGATTCCCGCTTGCGCGGGAATGAGCGGTTTCTGCATTGCGCGAACGCAATCACGATCTAAAACGGGCTGATCGGGAAATAGCGCAGCCACAAGTCGGTGAACGTGCCTTTTTCCCAAAGCTGAAACAGCGCCCAATTGAGTGCTTGGCGCAGCAGATCATTGTCGCGTTTCACCGCGATGCCGACGCCTTCGCCGAAGAAGCGGCTCTCCAGGAACGGCCCGCCGCGGAAGCTGCAGCAGCCTTCCGAGTCCGCGCCGTTGAGCCAGAAGGCGAGCGCGATGCCGTCGCCGAATAAAAGATCCACCTCCTTGTCGCGCAACGCCTTGCGGGCCGCCGCGGCATCCGGATAGGGGCGCAACTGCGCCTCGGTGAACATGCTTTTCAGATACGCCTCGTGCGCGGTGCCGGCGATGACCGCGATCTTCTTGCCCTCAAGATGCTCGGGCAGCACATCGGTGATCGGCGAATCGATCCGCGCCACGAAGCGCGCCGGCGTGCGGTAATAGGCGATCGGTGAAATCGGCGCGGCGTCGCGTGTCGGCCGTCGGCGCGATCGAGGCGATCACCGCATCGCCGCGATTGTCGTCGAGCGCATCGATGCAGCGTGTCGAAGGAGCGCGCCTGGATGGTGCACTGACCTTGATCTCTTCGCAGATCAGCCGGGCCAGATCGACATTGAGGCCGGCCGGATTGCCGTCCTGGCCGGTATAATCGAACGGCGGATAATCGGCGTCGGTGAGAAAGCGGATGGTCTGGATGCGCGACAGATCCGGCCGCTCCGGGCGGCGGCGCGGGTCCCAGAAGCCCGGCAGCACGACCGCGTGCGGGGCGGCGACCGCGTCGGTCGGCCGAGGCGGCCGCCGCCGGGCGCTGCGGCGCCGCGAGCGCGAGCAGAAACGCCGGCAGCAAGCCAGACGGCCCGGCGCCCAAGCCCGGACGACGGCGCGCGCGGCGGCGAGAAGCCTGCGCGCTGGCAGACGCGGCGTGGCAGGCAGATGGTGAAGCGATGTTCCGGTGGAAAAGCCCGATTTTGCTGTCGCGGCCCGCTTAGCGGGATCGCGGCCAAAAGTCGAGCCGGAGCCGTCCGCGACGCCGCGTCTGCGAGAATATTGTTGTCGCCCTGCAAAGCATCCAAATTAAGGAACTAGTCGGTTCACCAGAACCGCTCGCTTGGCCCCGGGCGGGGAGATGCTCCATGGATTATGTGCTTCATCAGCCGGCCAAAGCCATTAACGAAAACGAAGCCGCCGAAAATGCCGGGCCAGATGGTGCTGGTGTTTCAGGGCGGCGGCGCGCTCGGCGCCTATCAGGGCGGCGTCTATCAGGCGCTGCATGAGGCCGGCATCGAGCCGGACTGGGTGGTCGGCACCTCGATCGGCGGCATCAATGCGGCGATCATCGCCGGCAACGAGCCGGCTGAGCGGCTGCCGCGGCTGCGCGCCTTCTGGCAGGGCATCGAGAGCCGGTCGCCCTGGAGCAACACGCCCTGGGGCACGCTCATCGGTCATGCCGGCGCCTACTGGAACACGATTCTGGGCGGCATTCCGGGTTACTTCGCACCGAACAGCGCCGTGGCCTGGGGCCCCAACGCTTTGGTCGGGGTCGAGCATGCGGCCTTCTACACCACCGACGGCCTGCGCAAGACGGTGGCTGACCTGGTCGACTTCGAGCGGATCAAAACCTTGAAGCCGCGGCTGACCGTCGGCGCGGTGAATGTGCGCACCGGCAAGATGCATTATTTCGACAGCCGCACGATGCCGATCACGCTCGATCACGTGCTGGCCTCCGCCGCAGTGCCGCCGGGCTTTCCGGCGGTGCGCATCGACGGCGATCCCTACTGGGACGGCGGGCTTTACTCGAATACGCCGGTCGAGGTGGTGTTCGACGACAATCCGCGCCACGACTCGGTGGTGTTCTCGGTGCAGGTTTTTCCGATCGCCGGACCGGAGCCGGAATCGCTGCTGCAGGTGATGAGCCGGCAGAAGGACATCGCGTTCGCCAGCCGCGCCGACAGCCACATCCCGCGCCAGGAGCACATTCATCAGCTCCGCCACATGGTGCGCGAGCTGGTGCGGATGATGCCGGAAGCGCAGCGCGAGACCCCGGAGGTGAAAGAGATCGCCGGCTATGGTTGCGGCACGCTGATGCACATCATTCGGCTCAACGCCGCGCCGCTCGCGCATGAGGATTATCTGCGCGACATCGATTTCTCGCCCGAAGCCATCGAGCAGCGCTGGGAGGCCGGCTACGCGGACACGCAGCGGACCTTGGCGCACAAGCCGTGGGAAACGCCGATCGATCCGATCATGGGCGTCGCGGTGTTCGATTCCGACGGCACGGTGGCGACCTCGAGCATCGAGAAGGCGAGCTGAGCGGCGTTTTGGATTTACGCTGTCGCCTGACCCGAGCGCATCTCGCTTAGTTTGAATCTGAAATCGCACTAATATCCTGGACGCGCATCCCCTCTCACGCGTCATGCGCGGGCTTGACCCGCGCATCCCGATCATCAGGGCGCAGTGCCCACCTAAGCGGGATGGCCGGGACAAGCCCGGCCATGACGACACCCATTAGTTAGACATTTCGGAAAATTCCAGCTTTCACGGAGCGGGTGCTTTTCCGAGGCACCCTCAGCGCCAGGAACCATCACGATCCTCCGACGGTTTTGTTGGTGAGCGCAAAGACCGCTCGAGCAACCAAAGTCGGAGGCCACATGCCCCGCATCACAACCCGACCAAAAAGTACGCGCCGCGGCGCAACCTCGGCAAAGACCGCGCGGCGCAAGTCGACACCGAGACAATCGCGCAGCGCGGCGACTAAAAAACGCGGCACCGGCCGGTACTGGTCCGGCCGCGTCACCCGCGAGAGCGATGCGCTCGACCTGCAAGGCGGCGTGTTCAAGCTGAAAGATCCAAAACGCATCGCCGCGTCGCTCAAACGCTCGGCGGAGCAAAGCCATCGGCGCAAGGCCGAGCCGTATCGCTCGGCGTTGTCGATGCTGGTCTTCTATATCAATCGCGCCGGCAAGAATTTGCCCGCCACCCGCCGCCGCACGTTGGAGCAAGCCAAGCGCGAACTGCGCAAGCAATTCGGCCGGGCGTAAGTTTACGACCGGATTTATCGGCTCAACCGCTACGCTCACGACGGCCCGGTAGCGTGGTACGCCTTGGCTGAAGGCGCCCAATGACCGCTGCAAGCGGCCAATCGTTGAAACATCCCTGTAATCAGACCAAGATACGGTGAAATTGCTGTCGGCGCTTTTTCCGCACCTGCATCACGCACGGTGATTATTCGCGGGGACAAAGTTGGTCGGTCCAAGACAGCCAGCGATACAGCCAGCGAAGCACCTGTCGCTCATCGCCGCCCTGTTTGGCGCTGCGGCGTGCCTGTTGTTTTCAAGCTCAGCGCACGCGGGCTCGGCCCGCGACTATCTCAACGCGCCGGTGGATGCCTGGATGGTCACCTACAATGCCGGCTACGTGGCATCGGTTACGCCCGAGGATGGGACCGACATATCCTCGCGCACAGCGTCCAACGCGTTGCTCCAGTCGGTTGCTTTGACACGCACGATGGACTTTTGGGGGCGCACCGGCGGGCTGTCGATCATTGTGCCATACGCCGTCGCGAATACCAGCACCGGCACTTTTCAGGCCAGCACGAACGGCTTTTCGGACATCGCCTTCCTCGGGCAAATAAACATCTTCGGCGGTCCTGCGCTCACGCGCGAACAATTCAGCTCGTTTGTGCCGCAAACATTCTCGAGCTTCCATCTCTACATCGGAACGCCGCTCGGCACCTACAATCCGACCTCGCCGATCAATCCGAGCGCAAACCGATGGATGATCTCGCCGACCATCAATTACAGCTACACGCCGGACCGCGGCCGAACCTGGGTCGAGACCTATTTCACCGGCCAGTTTTTCACCGGACAACCCCAGATTCTTCGTAAACGGCGCCCAAACGCTCGCGCAGAATCCAATCTTCCGCGTGGAAGAACATATAAGCCGTAATCTGACGGACCGGTTCTGGCTCTCGGCGGACGCGTACTACAACGTCGGCGGCGAGACGAGCATCGATGGAACGCCGCAAGACAACGCCGCGAGCACGCTTCGGGTCGGAGCCGGCATGGGGCTTCGGCTATGGCGCGGCGCCGATCTCAGCCTCAACTACGAGCACGTCGTCGCCAAGCCTGCCGGCGAGCCGGATTCGCAAACCGTGCGCCTCTCGATCCGACAGTTCTGGTGACTCCGACAACATTTGCGGGTGCGCCCGCGCAAGCCGTTTCGTGACGAGACCTTCGGCATCCAATCGACGTCAATCAGACCGACGTGAAACAGGAGAAGGGCAATGGAAGCGAAAGACCTGCAACGCCGCACCGTCCTCAAAGGCGGCGCCGCCGCGCTCGGCCTGATCGGCAGCGGAGCATCCGTCACAACCGCCAAGCCCGCCGCAAGCGACGCGGCACCATCGCCGCTGCCTGAACAGCTTCTCACCGCGGTCGAGCGTTTTCGCGCGACCATTCCGGCCGATTTCGAACCTGACTATGTCGAGCACGCGGTCATTCCGTTTTTCCTGACCAGCGTCTACGAAGGCGAGCGGCCGATGCTGCCGATGATCGACGTCAATTTCAGCAAGGAAAACGCGCTGCCTTACGATCTCTGGGGCCTGATCTATCACGACTGGAAACCGACCCCCGAGGATGGCGTGACGGTGTTCCTGCAAGGCCTGGAAAAGCGGGGCGAGAACAACCTGCGCAAACGCATCTATTTTACCGGCGTGACGCCCGATCTCTACAAGCCGATGTATGGCGCCAAGGTAGCGGCCTTTTTCGACAAGATCCTGGATCCGCAGTTCGCCAACAAGCCGTTCATGCGGCACTACCTCGATTATTATTTCGACCTGTATTGGGATCTTCACCTCGGCGTCACCGGCGACGGCATTCCGTTCGAGGTGCGGCAGATCGGCGAGGCCTTCAACACCGTCCTCGCCTATCGCAATCCGCTGTTGCCGATGACCCACGACAACTACATGAAGGTTCGCGAATTGCTCGATACCTTGAAGTCGTGGATCGACGAGCGCATCGGCGACATCCAGTCCGGCAAAGCCAAGAACCCGGAAAAGACCATGGCGTGGTACTGGCTGAAGAACGCCGGCGACGGCAGCCATTTCAGCAAGAAAGACGTCGTCTTCGAGTGCTTCCATAACTTCGTCGCGCTGAGCCAGTGGGGCAATACCATCTTCGGCATCATGTCGCGGCTCGCCGAAGACGGCGGCGACCCGGCCGTGCGGGCGTCGTTCCAGAAGACCATGAGCGGAAACTACGACTCGGCCGGCGGCGCGCCGTTCACGCCGCTCGAGCTTTTCGTCATGGAGTTGTTCCGCGTCATTTCGCCGAACGGCGGCAGCCTCTCCGTGATCCGCGACGCCCGCGCCAACGCTTACGGCGCCTCTCCGCAGCAGAAATTTGGCCTGCCCTTGGAGCGCCACAGCTACGTCAGCACGCCGCACACCAGCACCAGCTTCGATCCGGTGCACTGGAAGGATCCCGGCGCGTTCGATCCGCAGCGTTATCTGCACGTTCCGACCAGCGCCCAGGTCAACGATGACAAATGCCGGCAGATCGGCCTGGCACGCTGCCCATTCGACATCACCGGTTTCGAGGTGAAGGATGGACGCAAGGCCAACATCACCAACAGCGGCTTCGGCACCGTGTTTGCGGTCGTCGACGGCGCCGACCGTCCGGTTTGCGATTATGCCGGCTTTGCGCCCTTCGGGTTCGGCTATCGCCGCTGCCCGGGCGAGCAATTGACCATCCAGGTCTTCGAGGATTTCCTCCGCAAGGTCTGGCGCGACAAGATCGCGTTTCGCAAACTCAATCTGGCAAATCCCGGCCGCGTGCCGATCGGACCAAACACGGTGATCCAGGACGATATAGGCTTCGTGCGATCGGCCTGATCAACGGCGCGGTCGCGGCATCGATGTCCGGGCGGGATTGCGCGAGTCACGACGACAAGAAGACGTGGATGGCCGGGACAAGCCCGGCCATGACGCGCGTGTGTCAGCCCTCAAAAATCAAACACGTCGTGGTGCCGTGCGCGAGCAGACGGCCGCTTGCGTCCGTGATGCGGCCTTCGGCGGTGCCGACGCGGCGGCCGCGATTGAGCACGATGCCTTCGGCGCTGATCGTTCCGGTCTCGGGCGTGATCGGCCGCAGCAGTGAAATCTTGAACTCGAGCGTGGTCTGGCCAAAACCCTTCTCCAGGGTCGACCAGATCGCGAGCCCCATGCAGCTATCGAGCAGCGTCGCCGCAAAGCCGCCATGCACGGTGCCGGCCGGATTAAGCAGCGCATCGGTCGGCGTCGCAGTGACCACCACGCGGCCGTCCGCGACTCGCGCGATGTCATAGCCCAGCGTGCGCGCGATGGTGTTGAGCGGCAGCGTGCCGTCGACCAGACCGCGCACAAAGTCGAGGCCGCTCATCTGTTGGCGCTGCTGCGCCGCAACGGTCCCGTAGGTTTTATTGACGCCAGCGCTCTACATCGTTTTCTCCCGCTTGATACGAAATATCGGGATCCTGCTTAGCGACGGGCAACGATGGCGGCGCGCGGATTTCGGACTTCATCTCCGGTATCGTGCACCCGGTGCAGACGTGTCGATCGCCGCGGTGGGCCCGCGATCCCGGATGTCGCTTGTGCTCATCCGGGCTACGGCTGGCCGCTTGCTCAGTACGCGCCCGCTTCGCTATGTTGCGGGCCATGCGGGCGTAGTTCAGTGGTAGAACATCAGCTTCCCAAGCTGAGTGTCGTGGGTTCGATTCCCATCGCCCGCTCCAATCTTCCGGCCGGGATGCGCCGGCACGGGACGGCGGGGACGGTTTGATGAACGAGGCGGGCGGCGAGCGGCGGGCGTGGAGCTGGTGGTACCTGCTCTTCGTGGTGCAATTTCTCGCCGTGCTGTGGCCGCCGTTCTACAACAAGGCCGAGCCGACCCTGATCGGACTGCCGTTCTTCTACTGGTATCAGCTGCTCTGGGTGGTGATCGGCGCCATTCTGACCGCGATCGTGTATTTCGCCACCGGGCGCAGTCGATAGGGCGCACGGGGATGCGGCACACTCGTCATTGCGAGCGGAGCGAAGCAATCCAGTCCTCGGCGCGCTGGATTGCTTCGTCGCTGTCGCTCCTCGCAATGACGAAATTGGTTTAGCGCGCACTGCGGACGTTGACGAGCGTAATGGGGGACTTGCCGTGCAGGACGTGAACTGGACAGCGCTGACCGTGTTCGTCGTGCTGTTTGCCTTCATCACCTGGCTCGGCTTTGCCGCCGCGCGCTGGCGCAAGGGCGATCTCGATCAACTGCACGAATGGGGGCTCGGCGGCCGGCGTTTCGGCACCGTGATCACCTGGTTTCTGATCGGCGGCGATCTCTACACCGCCTACACCTTCATCGCGGTGCCCGCGCTGGCGTTCGGCGCCGGCGCCATCGCGTTCTTCGCCGTGCCCTACACCATCATGATCTATCCGATCCTGTTCCTGGTGTTTCCGCGGCTCTGGCAGGTCTGTCACAAGCACAATTACATCACCCCGGCCGACTTCGTGCGCGGGCGCTTCGGCAATCGCTGGCTGGCGCTGGCGGTGACGATCACGGGCATCGTCGCCACGATGCCCTACATCGCGCTGCAGCTTGTCGGCCTGCAGGTGGTGATCGCCGCGATGGGCGTGTCGGGCACCGGCTATATCGCCGACGTGCCGTTGTTGATCGCGTTTATCATTCTCGCGGCCTTCACCTATTCGAGCGGCCTGCGCGCGCCGGCCTCGATCGCGGTGGTCAAGGACATCCTGATCTACATCACCGCGATTCGCCGCCGTGATCGTGGTGCCGATCCAGATGGGCGGCTTCGGCCATATCTTCGCGGCGGTGCCGCCGGCGAAAGTGCTGCTGGCGACGCCGCCCGCCAACTCGACCGGCGCCTACGGCTATTACGCGACGCTGGCGCTCGGCTCGGCGCTGGCGCTGTTTCTCTATCCGCATTCGATCACCGGCATTTTGAGCGCTTCGAGCGGACAGGCGATCCGCCGCAACGCGGCGCTGTTGCCGGGCTATTCGTTCGTGCTCGGGCTGTTGGCGCTGGTCGGCTTCTTCGCCATCGCGGCGGGCGTCGCGAACCTTCCGGAATTCGCCGCCGGCTTCAAACAATTCGGCACCAATTTCTCGATCCCGGCGCTGTTCCTGCACAGCTTCCCGTCCTGGTTCGCCGGCGTCGCCTTTGCGGCGGTCGGCATCGGCGCGCTGGTGCCGGCGGCGATCATGTCGATCGGGGCGGCGAACCTCTACACCCGCAACATCCATCGCGAGTTCATCAACCGCCAACCCGACCGACCGCGAGGAAGCCCAGATCGCCAAATGGGTGTCGCTGGTGGTCAAGTTCGGCGCGCTGATCTTCATCGTCTTCCTGCCCACGCAATTCGCGATCTATCTGCAGCTGCTCGGCGGCATTCTGATCATCCAGACGCTGCCCGCGGTGATGCTCGGCGTCTATACGCGCTGGTTCAACGACTGGGCTTTGCTGATCGGCTGGGCGGTCGGCATGGCGACCGGCACGGCGATGTTCGTCGCCGTCAACACGCCGAATTATCCGCTGGTGATCGCGCGGCTATACCCTGCCCGGCTATGCGGCGATCTACAGCGTCATTCTCAATCTCGCGGTCGCGGTGGTGCTGACGCCGGTGTTCAACGCGCTGCGCGGCGGCAAGCCGCCGGTCGATGCCACGGTCGCGGCGGATTATGTGGGGTGACGGGCTGTAGCCCGGATGAGCGCAGCGACATCCGGGAGTTTTGTTTTCTAGTCTAAGACCCGCATGTCGCTTCGCTCATGCGGGCTACACCCACTCCGCTAATTCCGCTCGTCCCCGCGAAAGCGGGGACCCAGTTCTTGCGGCGCGGCTCTAGATGCCCGCCTTCGCGGGCATGAGCGGGGCAAGCGAAATTACATCCGCGTGACTTTCACGTGCAGCAGCGTGGCGCGGCCGCCGCGGACTTCCTTGGCGCAGCGCGCGATCGCAGCCGGCACGTCGGCCGGATCGGACACCACTTCCGCGTAAGCACCAAAAGCTTCGGCGACCTTGCCGAACTCGACCCCGGTGGCGAGCTCGGCCTCGAACTCGTTGGTGCTGCTGGCGTCGCCCTCCGGATAAACCCGCAGCGTCGATTGCTTCACCGCCGACCAGCCGGAATTGTCGAGCACGATGGAGAGAAACGGCAGGCCGTATTGCTGCGCCACCGCGAACACCGAGGTCGGGATTGCAGAAATAGAAGCCGCCGTCGCCGACCACCTGCACCATCATGCGGTCCGGGCGCCGCGAGCTTGGCGCCGAGCGCCATCGGGCCCGACCAGCCGAGACCAGCGCCGTTGGTGTTGAACGCGGTGTTGGGAACGCGCCGCGGAATTTGCATCAGCACCGCCGGCGTGTTGGTCACCGCCTCGTTGAAGATGATGTCCTCGTCGTCCAAGCACCTTGCCGAGCTCGGCCATGAAGTAGTGCGGATTGATGGCGCCGGGCTGGCCGTGATCGGCGGCGAGTGTCGCGGCCCGCGCGAGACGGGCCTGCGCGCAACGCGGCGATCTGCTTGCGGCGCTCCGCGGCCGCCGCGGCGAACGCCGGCGTCGCCTTCGCCTTCAGTGCCACGAGGAGCTGATCGAGAATCCGTCCGGTCTGGCCCTGCAGCCGCAAATGGCCCGGGAAGGTCCACATCGGCGAGCCGAGCTTGAGCACGTCGACATCGATATGCGCCCAGTACGCGTTTTCGTTCGGCGTCGACATCGGCCGGAAACCAGGGCGCTTCGACATCGACCAGCAGGCCGAGATCGACGTCCGGCAGCGCCGCGTCGGGCGAGAAGCCGGCAAAGCACGGGCTTTCGTAGGAGATGTTGCTCTTGGAATTGGCCTCGTAGATCGGAATGCCGGCGAATTGCGCGAGCTCATCCATCTTCTGCGCGCCAAGCGCATCGAGGCCGCCATAGCCGGTGATCAGGATCGGGTTTTGCGCCGCGAGGATGCGATCGACCAGCGTATCGATCAGCTCCGGGTCGGCGCCGCCGCCGGCGAGCGCGCCGTAGCGGTCGTTGGGGTAGCGGCGGATGTCGTCGACGCTCCAATGCTCGGTCAGCGTTTCCCGCTGCATCATCAGATAGACCGGCCCGCGCGGCTGCGCTTTGCATGATCGCGTAGGCGCGCTGCAGCGCTTCCTTCACGACCACGCCGGACGGCAGCGTCCATTCCCATTTGACGTAGGGCCGCACCAGGCTGCCTTGATCGAACGGCTCCTGCACGAAATGCACGTGGGTGTCGCGGCTGCCGACCAGCTCGTCGTGCGAGGTATAGGGCGCCTTGCCGGCCATCAGCAGCACCGGCAGCCGGCTGCGATAGAGATTATGCATCGCATTGGCGGCGTTGGCGGTGCCGACATCGACATGCACCAGCACGCCCTGGCCACGGCCGGTCACCAGCGCATAGCCGCCGGCCATGTGGGCGGCGGTGTTCTCATGCGGACAGCGCACGATTTTCGGCAGCGCCTCGCCGCGTTTGCGGCGATGGGCGAACTCCTCGATGATCGGGGCGTGGTCAGTGCCGAGATTGCAGAACAGATAGTCGATGCCGATCTCGTTCAGCCCCTCGAGCAAATAATAGGCGCTGGAGAAATTGCTGACGTTGGTATTCCGCCCTGCCGCCGTGTCCATGGATCCCCGCCGATCGTTTTTCTGGTTTGAGCCGGCCGCACTATAGCACTGCATTTGCGTTTGCGCGGCGCGGTTGAGTCGCCGCCACAGGCTGCCGCGCAGCCGCTTCGTGCGTGTGGCGGCCGGCGTGGGGCGCCGCATGGCAGCGGATACGTATTAACGTTCGTCAGCTAAATGTCTGACAGCGTTAACACTTATGTCGTGGTTAACGGTTCCTTTGCCGTCGAAAGTGTCCAGTCTGTCCACGATTGGCTGGACTGCTTTTCGAACTCTCGCCACAATGGCTGACAATGGTCGCCGGTGAACGGGGAAAGGCGTTAAGCATGAAGTGGCAGGCCCTCTTGGCCGGCGCAGTTGCGTCGGCCTTCATCGCGACTGCAGCACCCGCTGAAGTCCATATCGTCAACGATTCAGGCGGCGAAGTCGGCGAATACGTGGAGAAATTCCACGAACTGCGCAAAGCCGGCGAGCGTTTGGTGATCGACGGCCCCTGCCTGTCCGCCTGCACGCTGTTTACCGGCATCATCCCGCACGACCATGTCTGCGTAACGCGCCGCGCCGTGCTCGGTTTCCACGCCGCCTCCTATTTCGACGACGCCCGCCACACCTTGGTGCCGACCCGCCAGGGCACCGCGGTGATCATGCGGCTCTATCCGCCGGAAATCCGCGAATGGATCGAACGTCACGGCGGCCTCAAGCCGCAAATCATGGCGCTGCGCGGCAAAGAGCTTTCGGCGCTGTACGACGCCTGCGCGGAAGAGCAAGTCGGCAATTAACGCGGCTTCGGTTCACGGGGCTATCACGGACCCATGCTTTTCGCCCCGGACCAACGTCCGGGGCTTATTATTGCGGGGACGCTCCGCCGCCCGCGCCGCCGCGCCACGTTGTCGATTGTCGCGACCCGGACTATGTAGCGGACGTGAAATTCATCGATGCGCGGGCGTCTCGTGCGCGAAAGCTATAGTCCACCCCGTCGCCTATCGGTTTCGCCGCCAGTCGTGTGGGCGGGCGGCATCGTCATCGTTGCGGCTGCTGCGGCCGCATGGCTGTGGGCGCATTACGGCACGGCGGTATTTTTCGAGAGCATCCGCACCGGCTTTGCGGCGTGTTTCGGCTGAATGAGTTGTCGCATGTCCGTTTCCGTCTGTCTGACACACGCTCCAGCGGAGTGATGCATTGAGCGAAGCCAAAACCAGCCGCGCGCCCGTGATCGCCGCCTTCCTGGCCGGACTGGTGCTGATCCTGGCCGTCGTGCTCGCCGGCACCAGCTACCTTTCGAGCCGCTCGCCGGCTGCGATCGGCGCGGTCGGCGGCGCGTTTCGCCTGGAGGATCAAACCGGAGCGCCGATCACCGACCAGGATCTGAAAGGCCGGCCCTATCTGGTGTTCTTCGGCTACACGCACTGCCCGGACGTTTGCCCGACGACGCTGTTCGAGATTTCCGAAGTGTTCAAAGCGCTGGGCAAGGACGCCAATCGCGTCGGCGGCGTTTTCATCACCGTCGATCCGGAACGCGACACGCCGGCGGTGCTGAAAGAGTATATGTCGAACTTCGATCCGCATCTGCACGGCCTGACCGGCGATCCGGCGGCGGTGGCGGCGACGCTGAAAGCGTATCGGGTCTATTCCAAGAAGATCCCGCTGGAAGGCGGCGATTACACCATGGACCACACCGCGTTGGTCTATTTGATGGACAAGGACGGCCGCTTCGTCGCGCCGTTCAGCCTCAAGCAAACCCCGGAAGCCGCCGCCACGCAGTTGCGCGGGTATTTGTAAGCTTTCGGTAGCCGCCTACCCACACGAGAGCGAAGACGTCAAAGCAAAGTCCGACAGCTTCGTCATGGCCGGGCTTGTCCCGGCCATCCACGTCTTAGCTAGCTGTGGAGCCTCAACAGGTTGTCCTCGGCGAGGCCGAGGCGGCTAATCGGCGTATTGGCTTTCAAGCTACCATGTGGCCGGTGCCAATTGTAGCGATGGAGCCAGTGAGTGAGCTCAGCCGATCGCTGAGCGGAGTTGTGATAAGCGCGCGCGTAGGCCCATTCGCGTAGCGCGGTTTGGATGAAGCGTTCGGCCTTGCCATTGGTTTTGGGTGTGTAGGGCCTGGTGAAGACTTGGCGCAGGCCGCGTTGTTTACAAGCTGTCCGGAAGGTCTTTGATCGATAGCACGAGCCGTTGTCGGTCATGACGCGCTCGACCCGAACACCCAGCTTTGCGTAATAGGCGATGGCGGCCTCAAGGAAAGCGACCGCGCTTTCTTTGCGCTGATCGGCCATGACCTGCACGAAAGCAATGCGCGAGGCATCATCGATGCAGACGTGGACATACTCCCAGCCGATACCGAGGTGGCGATTGACCACGCCGGTCTGTCGTCCGGTGATGCGATGCCCGATGGAGCCGATCCGACCGAGCTTTTTGATGTCGAGATGGATCAACTCGCCTGGGTGTTCGCGTTCATAGCGACGGACCGGTTCGGCGGGCTCCAAGGCACTGAGCTTGTTGAGACCGAGCCGACGCAGAACACGACTGACAGTCGCCGGTGAGACGCCGACCTGCACCGCGATCTGCTTGCCGGTCCAGCGCTGCCGACGCAGCCGTTCAATCTCCACGACCGCTGCCGTGGGTGTTGGACGACGAAGCCGATGCGGCCGGGATGAGCGATCCTGCAACCCGGCCACCCCTTCACGGCGATAACGATCAACCCACTTCCGAACGGTCCGCGGGCAGACGCCCGCGGCTTCCGCGACGGCCTCCGGCGTCTGTGCGCTCTCAATCTGGCGTACAATCCGCTCTCGACCGCGCGGCGTGAGCCGGGCATTCTTGTGCACGTTCATCCGGTCCTCCCGAGAATCGCTGAAGCCTCGCAACTCCAGCTTCCTCGGTCAGGACCGGGTGGACAACCTAATGAAAGCTCACAGCTAGCTTTACGACGAAGGAAATCGTGGATGCCCGCAACAAGCGCGGGCATGACGACGACCAACCGAATGACTTAATCCGAAATCCGGCCGAGGGCGTACAGCGCCTCGAGCAGCAGGCCCGGACGTGAGCCAAAGAACCAGCGTTCGAACAGCTCGTTGGTCTTGCCGGCGCGGAAGAACTGCGCCAGGCCGGTATTGACCGCAAGCCGGAAGGCCCAGTCGCCGCGCGGCAGCACGATCGCATATTGCTCGATCGACAGATCGTCGGGCAGCATCACCAACGCTTCCGGATGCTTGATCTGCGCGCCGGCCAGCAACAGCTTGTCGCTGGCGAAGCCGTCGACCTTGCCGGACTCCAGCGCCTCGATCGCTTCGTCGCGATCCTTGACCTGAACCAGGGTGGCATCGAGGTTGCGCAGGCGAAGCTGCTCTTTCACCACCCGCTCGTTGGTGGTGCCGGTGACCACGGCGATCTTCTTGCCCGCCATTTCACCGAAGGCGTGGATGTTCGACGTGGTCGACACCAGCACGCCCGTGGACTCGACGAACACCAAATTGGAGAAGTCGACTTCCTTCATGCGGTTGAGCGTTACCGTGCTGGAGCCGCATTCCATGTCGGCCTTGTCGCCGGACACCGCGGAAAAGCGGGTATCGACGGTGACCGGCACCCATTCGATCTTGAGGTCGGACAGATTGAATTGCTGCTGGATCGACTTCACGACCTGCTGGCAGAGATCAATGGTGTAGCCGAGCGTCTCTTTACTGTCGTTGACGAAGGCGAACGGCCGCGCGTCGGACCGGTAAGCGATCCGGATGACCTTTTTGGCCGCGATGGTCTTCAGCCGACTGTCGGCCGGAACCTGGTTATCCGCAGACCACGCCGGCGCCGACGTCAAAAGACCGCAGGCGACCGCCGCAAAGAAGAACGCAACACCGGCACCCCGGCGATGAAATGACTTGCCCGGCATGACCAATCACTACCCCTGTTGTTCCAATACCGTTCCAAAACCGCGCGATTTTAAACGGCGCGGCGCCCCGGGGATAGTCGCCCATCGTCGCCTAAGAGCGGAATTTATCCCCCTGCCGGGTGCTCAGTCGCCGCCCGCCTGTCTTTACTATATGGGCCTCATGTGACGGCCGGCCCGGCCCTCACCGCGCCGCGGCGTTGGTGGGGCGGTCCTGGCGTGGTTTCTTTCGTAACCGTGAAGCGAAGAAGCGTTGACGGGGACGCCCGCCATCCACTATAAGCCCCCCTTCACCGAGAACCGTTGTTGATATGGCCAATACAAAGTCCGCCAAGAAGGCCGCGCGCCAAACCGTCCGTCGCACCCTCGTCAACCGCGCGCGGCGTTCGCGCTTGCGGACTGCCGTGCGTAAAGTCGAAGAGGCGATCACCTCCGGCGATCGGACTCAGGCAATGGCCGCGATGGCCGAGGCCGAGCCGATCATCATCCGGTCGGCGCAGAAGAACGTCGTGCACCGCAATGCGGCACAGCGCAAAGTTTCGCGCCTTGCCCATCGGATTGCCGCACTGGGCAAATAAACCGCCGGCGGCGCGGGCCCTTTCGGTCGCCGCTCTCAATCCCCTCTTCGTTTCTGTCGCATCGCATTCAAGCCGGTGGTCGCAGTGTGCGCACCGGCTTTATGCGTGTTCGGACCGGTCAGCGAGACCGCTCCAATAGCAGCCTGCTTGCGCGCATTCTTCAACATCTTGATCGCTCATCAGCATCGGCACCGATCTGACGGTGCTCGCGTTTTCTTGAAACGCGCGTTTGTTTCTGGATGCGTTTGACCAACCAACAAGCGCGGCTGCGGCGTGTGGCGCACCAGCGCGTTCAACTTTTCCGGTGCGCTGCCATATGTCTGTTGCGGAATTGTCACGTCGAACTGCATAAAGTATGCATCGCTGGTAGCCTGATCCGCTATAGCGGGAGTCGCGCCGCAATCTTGTTTGATCTGAGTGCGGCCCGGAGGGGTTACCCCGACTTCTTGAACAAAATAATCGACGCGACCTGAAGGGTTTAGCCCTCATGCGCGGCGAGGGACTTGGAGTCGACGGCGAATCCGGCGACCCTCTCTCTGTTTGTTCAAACCCGCAATCGTCTCTCTTCCCAACCGCGACTCAAATGTCACGGATTTGTGAATCGCTCATGGAGTCAACGTCTTGCGTAAACACGCTGACCCAGATGGACCTTAATAGAATCTAAAAATCGGCCATGCCCCGATTTTTTAAATGTTGCGGGCCGAAAACGACGTGCTAGTTTTCATCTCCTGTCGCCTTTCCGACGGGCCTTACAAAAATCGTTACGGCCAAACTCATCGAGTATGGGTGCGGGAGCATTGTGTCCGGCGTCAGGTTAGAGCGCGTAGCGTAATTGTAAGCGTAGCGTCGCGAGTTTCAGAACGATCGACGATAGCAATCCGCAACGGCCTTTGCGGGCCGACGATGACGGTTGCCATTGACTTGAGTGTACATCGACTTGGGAGCGATGGAGTGGGGGCATGAAGAAAATGACAAGCAATCAATGCGCACGTGCGAAGTTCTGTGCGTCCTCCGTTCGTCGATTTGTTGTGTCCGTGCGGCCCGTGGCGTTGCGCCGCTATTGTCGATCGACCATTCCGTCTAGCGGCTAGCGAACCCGCTCGTCGATCGGCGTGAGCGTTCGCGCTCGACGCCACACAAACATCATCCGTTCAAACGTCTCTTGTGTTTCACGAGGTGGAGCATGGTGGGTGGAACTGCGCCCCAAATTCTTGCGTCGAACTCTTTTCCGGCAAAGAAGCAAAACGATATGACAAGCACGGATCAGGAACGCTGGCAGCGCGTCAAAAACCGGCTGCGCACCGAGCTCGGTGAGGATGTCTTCACGAGCTGGTTTGCGCGCATGGAACTCGAAGCCGTTGAGAGCGGCGCGGTCCGCTTGTCGGTGCCGACGCGTTTCCTGCGCAACTGGATCCAATCGCACTACAGCGAGAAAGTGCTGAGCAACTGGCAAGCCGAGGATTCATCGGTCACGCGTCTTGAATTGAGCGTGCGCTCGGCCACGATGCGGCCGATGCCGGTAAAGCCGCGTGCGGCGGAAGCCATCGCTCCGGCGCGCGAGCCGCACGAAGGACATCACAGTGGCGGCGAGAGCCGCGCCAATGGTGCGGCGCCGCTCATGTCGGTGCATGAAGCGCTTGGCGGTTCGCCGCTCGATCCGCGCCTGACCTTCGACAGCTTCATCGTCGGGCGCTCGAACACGCTCGCGCATGCAGCGGCACGGCAAGTCGCCGCAAGCCGCCGCGGCGATCAACTGATGTTCAACCCGCTCTACATTCATGCCGGCGTCGGCTTGGGCAAGACACATTTGCTGCAAGCGATCGCCTGGACCGCGAACGGCGGCGACCGCAAGGTGCTCTATCTCACCGCCGAGCGTTTCATGTACGGGTTCGTTTCGGCGCTGCGCAGCCAGAACACGATCGCCTTCAAGGAGGCGTTGCGGGGCATCGACGTGTTGATCATCGACGACCTGCAATTCCTGCAAGGCCGTTCGACCCAGGCCGAATTCTGCCACACCCTCAACGCACTGATCGATGCGGGCCGTCAGGTGGTGATTGCCAGCGACCGGCCGCCGGCCGATCTTGAAAGCCTCGACGATCGCGTCCGCTCGCGGCTTGCCGGCGGCCTCGTGGTCGAAGTCGGCTCGCTCGGCGAGGAACTGCGGCTCGAAATTCTCAAGAGCCGCATCGCCGCCGCCTGCATCCATCATCCGGGCTTCGAAGTGCCGACTTCGGTGCTGGCGTTCATCGCCAAGTCGGTCACCCACAACGGCCGCGATTTGGAAGGCGCAGTCAATCGTCTGCTCGCCCACAACAAACTCACCGGCCAGCCGGTGACGCTGGAAATGGCCGAGCGCGAGATGCGCGATCTGATCCGCCCGGCCGAACCGAAGCGGGTGCGCATCGAGGACATCCAGCGGATCGTGGCCCGGCAGTATAATGTGAGCCGCGCCGATCTGCTGTCCTCGCGCCGTACCGCGAACGTGGTGCGTCCGCGGCAGGTGGCGATGTATCTCGCCAAGGTGCTGACCTTGCGCTCGCTGCCGGAAATCGGCCGCCGTTTCGGAGGCCGCGATCACACCACGGTGCTGCACGCCGTGCGCAAGATCGAGAATTTGGCCGGCAACGACAGCGCCCTCGCCGACGAGATCGAGACACTCAAGCGACTGCTGCAGGAGTGACGGTCTCCGCATTTTCCTGATGATGCCCTATCGGGCCGGTCCATGCGGCCGGCCCGTCATCCTTGGGCTGGGCAAGATCAGCCCCTCGGCACGCGGGCCTTGCGGCGGCCGCGCCCGTGACATCGCCGTGAAACGACGGGGAAAAAGCGTCGGCGAGCCTTCCAATGCCCTTGCCGAAAGCGCGCCGCCGCGCCACTTTTGCTAACCCCTAGGGCATGATAGCGGGTGTTCGGGAACGATCGTGCCCCACCGCTTGAACGGATATTGCGATGAAAGTAACTGTTGAGCGTTCCGAGCTGCTGCGATCGCTCGGGCATGTGCATCGCGCGGTCGAGCGGCGCAACACCATTCCGATCCTCGCCAACGTGCTGCTGCGCGCCGATCGCTCCACGCTGAGCCTGAAGGCGACCGACCTCGATCTGGAAGTCACCGACGCGATCGCGGCCGAAGCCGCACCGGCCGGATCGACCACCGTGCCGGCGCACATGTTCTACGACATCGTGCGCAAGCTGCCCGACGGCGCACAGATCGTCCTGGAATCCTCCGGCGACCGCGCCGCCCTGGCGATTCGCGCCGGCCGCTCGCGGTTTACGCTGCAGACGCTGCCGGAAAGCGACTTTCCGGATTTGGCGCCTGGCGAGATGACGCACAAATTCACGCTGAAGGCATCCGACCTCAAGCGCCTGATCGACAAGACCCAATTCGCCATCTCGACCGAAGAGACGCGCTACTATCTCAACGGCATCTATCTGCACATCGCCGGCACCGCGCAGGCGCAAACCCTGCGCGCGGTTGCGACCGACGGCCACCGGCTGGCGCAAGTGGAATTGCCGCTGCCCGACGGCGCCACCGGCATGCCGGGCATCATCATTCCGCGCAAAACGGTGAGCGAAGTGCAGCGCCTGCTCGACGAGCCGGATGCCGAGGTCACGGTCGAACTGTCGCCCGGAAAGATCCGCTTCACGGTCGGCGCGGTGATCCTGACCTCAAAACTGATCGACGGCACGTTCCCGGATTACGCGCGCGTCATTCCGGTCGCCAACGACAAGCAACTGATCGTCGACAAGAAGGAATTCGAGGCCGCGGTCGACCGCGTCTCGACCGTGTCGAGCGAGCGCGGACGCGCGGTCAAGCTGTCGCTGAATGCCGGAAAGTTGCTGCTGTCCGTGACCAATCCGGATTCCGGCAGCGCCACCGAGGAACTGGAAGTCGAGTACGAAGCCGAGCCGATCGATATCGGTTTTAATTCGCGCTATCTGCTCGACATCGCCAGCCAGATCGAAAGCGAAGCGGCGGTGCTGAAGCTCGCCGATCCCGGCTCGCCGACGCTCATTCAGGACAAGGACCCGCACGGCGCGCTGTATGTCCTGATGCCGATGCGGGTTTGAACTCACGCGCCTGCACGAGATCTTTGCCGTCATGCCCGGCGATTGCCGTTTGGAGAACGGCGTCGCTCCGCGCGCTGATGCCGGGCATCCACGTCTTTGACCGCGCCAAAGACGTGGATGGCCGGGACAAGCCCGGCCATGACGATTAGAAGCTAGGGCGATGCCCGCCACCATCCACCGCCTGACGCTGAGCAATTTCCGCAACTACCGCAGCGCCACGGTCGCGGTCGGCGATGCCCGAACCATCGTGCTCACCGGACCGAACGGCGCCGGCAAGACCAACCTGATCGAGGCGATCTCCTTCCTGGCGCCCGGACGCGGACTGCGGCGCGCTGCCCTGGAAGAGGTCGCGTTCGAGGAGGGCGATGGCGCCTGGGCGGTGGCGGCCGAAGTCGACGGCGCGCTCGGACTTGCGACCCTCGGCACCGGCATGGAAGCTCCGCCGGATGACGCCACGTCCAGCCAGCGCAAATGCCGAATCGATCGCGAGCCGGTCGGCTCTCGCCGCAGCGTTTGCGGATCATCTGCGGGTCGTTTGGCTGACGCCGTCGATGGACTAGCTCTTTGTCGGCGCGCCTTCGGAACGGCGTCGTTTCCTCGACCGGCTGGCGCTTGCAGTCGACGCCGATCACGGCACGCGGGTCAATGCGCTCGAACGGGCGTTGCGCTCGCGCAATCGCCTGCTCAGCGAGCCGCGCCCGGATGCGCATTGGCTCGACGCGGTCGAGCACGAAACCGCGGAACTCGCGGTCGCGGTCGCAAGCTCGCGGGTCGAGACCGTGAGCCGGCTGCAGCGCGTGCTCGATGGCCGCCGCGATTCCGATTTTCCGCCGGCCGAACTCACCCTTGAGGGCTGGATGGAGCGACTGCTGCCGACCCACGCGGCCCTCGATGTCGAGGAACGCTACCGCGCGGTGCTGCGCGAAAATCGTGGCCGCGACGCCGCCGCGGGCCGCACGCTGGACGGCCCGCACGTAACCGATCTCGCGGTCGTTTACGCGCGCAAGGCCATCGCGGCGAGCACCGCTTCGACCGGCGAGCAAAAGGCTTTGCTGATCGGCCTCATATTCGCGCAGGCGCGGTTGATCGATGAGATGACCGGCGCGACACCGGTGCTGCTGCTCGACGAAATCGTCGCCCATCTCGACCCCGGACGGCGCAGCGCGCTGCATGGCGAACTGGCTGAACTCGGCGCGCAGGCCTGGATGACCGGCGCGGATCCGGCGCTGTTCGCCGAAGTCGCGGATCGCGCCACCCTGCTCGACGTGCGCGCTGGTCGGGTCGAACGCCAGCGCTGAAGCCACGCACCCGCTTCGCGTCGTCGCACCACGCGACGTTCTGCCAATCGCGCGCGAATATCGGTTGGCAACAACAGCAATCTGCGGAACGACCCCACACGCAAACGCCTTGTGCTTGCAGACGACAACGCAAGCCAGAACGGGTGACTTGCCGGTGGCGGAAAACGCGGACGATCTGATCGTGCGGGACTTGATGGCGACGGTGCACCGGCTGCACGCCGATCTCGATCGCGTCGAATTCTGGACCGCTGCACTGGCGGCTTTTCAAGCGCCAGTTCCACGATACCCGGCCGCGAGCGATTATTTGTTGCCGCGGCGCTAGAGCACATCACGATTAGGCTGCATCGCGATGTGCTCTAGATCTACTTGTTATCGCATGTCCTTTTTCGGAAAACCGGTTGCCGCTTTTCCGGGACATGCTCTGGCGGCGGCACACGCACAACTCGACACCACGCAAGACCGTCGTCACGCCGCGCTGCCCGGAACTTGATCTGCATGCGTTGGTCTGCGGATCGGCCATCCAAAGCCGTTTCTCAGCGTATTCATCGCATTCATCGGCGTAAAAAACGCACCGCGTGAACGCTTTCGCAACGTGTAAGAATCGGCCTTTTGCGATACTGCGAATCCAATGCTTTTTTGCGCTGCCAAAACCTTGAAAAATCACGCTCCGACAATATCTTACCGATAACCAATTACCCCTGTACGGATCGCCGTTTTCGTGTACAAGTCACAAGGCGATTCACGCTTCTTTTCTGAAGCGATTCGAAAGCTCTCGTGCATGGCTGAAGCCGTCCGCAAACCGCCCGCGACACCGTCCGACTATGACGCCGAATCGATCAAGGTCCTCAAGGGCCTCGATGCCGTGCGCAAGCGGCCGGGCATGTATATCGGCGACACCGATGACGGCTCCGGCTTGCATCACATGGTCTACGAAGTCGTCGACAATGCGATTGACGAAGCGCTGGCGGGCTACGCCAAGGAAGTGCTGGTTCAGCTCAATCCCGACGGTTCCTGCACCGTGCGCGATGATGGCCGCGGCGTCCCGGTGGACATCCACAAGGGCGAAGGCGTGTCGGCTGCCGAAGTCATCATGACGCAGCTCCACGCCGGCGGAAAGTTCGACCAAAACTCCTACAAGGTGTCGGGCGGATTGCACGGCGTCGGCGTCTCCGTGGTCAATGCACTCTCGACCTCGCTGCGGCTCACCGTCTGGCGCGATGGCCATGAGCATTTCATGGAGTTCCGCGACGGCGAGGCTGTGGCCCCGCTCGCGGTCGTTGGCGCCGCCTACGACAAGCGCGGCACCGAGGTGACGTTTCTGCCGTCGAAAGTGACTTTCACGCTGACCGAGTTCGACTTCGCCACGCTGGAACACCGGCTGCGCGAGCTCGCGTTCCTCAATTCCGGTGTGCGCATCGTGCTCTCCGACAACCGCCATGCGGTCGAGAAGCGCGAGGAAATGATCTACGACGGCGGCGTCGAAGCGTTCGTGCGCTATCTCGACCGCAACAAGACGCCGCTGATCCCGCAGCCGGTGATGATCCGCGCCGAACGCGATGGCGTGATGGTCGATTGCGCGCTGTGGTGGAACGACGGCTACCACGAATCCGTCCTGTGCTTCACCAACAACATTCCGCAACGCGACGGCGGCACGCATTTGGCGGGCTTCCGCGGCGCCCTGACCCGCCAGATCACCGGCTACGCTGAATCCGGCGGCATCGCCCGCAAGGAGAAGGTGGCGCTCACCGGCGACGATTGCCGCGAAGGCTTGACCGCCGTGCTGTCGGTGAAGGTCGCGGACCCGAAATTCTCCTCGCAGACCAAGGACAAACTCGTCTCATCCGAAGTGCGTCCGGCGGTCGAGAACGTGATCAACGACATGCTCAAGTCCTGGCTCGAGGAACATCCGGGCGAGGCCAAGACCATCGTCGGCAAGGTGATCCAGGCCGCTGCCGCGCGCGAAGCCGCGCGCAAGGCGCGTGAGATGACGCGCAAGAGCGCCATCGGGATCACATCGCTTCCTGGCAAGCTTGCCGACTGCCAGGAGCGCGATCCGGCCAAGTCGGAATTGTTCATCGTCGAGGGCGATTCCGCCGGCGGCAGCGCCAAGCAGGGCCGCGACCGCGCCTTCCAGGCCGTGCTGCCGCTGCGCGGCAAGATCCTGAATGTCGAACGCGCCCGCATGGACAAGATGCTGTCGTCCGAGCAGATCGGCACGTTGATCACCGCGCTCGGCACCGGCATCGGCGCCGACGAGTTCACGGCCGACAAGCTGCGCTACCACAAGGTCATCATCATGACCGACGCCGACGTCGACGGCGCCCATATCCGCACCTTGCTGCTGACGTTCTTCTATCGGCAGATGCGCGACCTGATCGATCGCGGCCATTTGTTCATCGCGCAACCGCCGCTCTACAAGATCACCCGCGGCAAGTCCGAGCAGTATCTCAAGGACGAGCGCGCGCTGGAAGATTATCTGATCGACACCGGGCTGGATGAAGCCTCGCTGCGGCTGTCCTCCGGCGAAGTCCGCGCCGGCAACGATCTGCGCAAGCTGGTCGATGAGGCGCGCAGCATCCGCAGTCTGCTCAACGGCCTGCACAGCCGCTATAACCGCAAGGTCATCGAGCAAGCCGCCATCACCGGCGTACTGCAAACGCGCGTTACCGGCGATGCGGAAACCGCGTCGGCGGCCGCCGCCTATATCGCCCAGCGTCTCGATGCGCTGGCGGACGAGACCGAACGCGGCTGGATCGGCACCTTCAACGACGAAGGCTTCCACTTCGAGCGCACGCTTGCGCGGCGTCAAGGAAGTCGCGGTCATCGATCAGGCGCTGCTCGGCTCCGCCGACGCCCGCAAGCTCGACGAATTCGCCTCATCGCTGCAGGCGATCTATCCGCGGCCGACGCCGCCGGCGATGCTCCGCCGCAAGGACGAAGAGACTCCGATCCACGGCCCCGTCGGCCTGTTCGAAGCCGTGCTGGCGGCCGGCCGCAAGGGCGTATCGCTGCAGCGCTATAAGGGCTTGGGCGAAATGAATCCCGGCCAGCTCTGGGAAACCACGCTCGACATCAACGCCCGCTCGCTGCTGCAAGTGAACGTCAAGGAGATCGACGACGCCAACACGATCTTCGACGAACTGATGGGCGACAAAGTCGAGCCGCGCCGGGTGTTCATCGAAGAGCACGCGCTGGCGGCAAGCGTGGATATCTAAAAATTATATTCAACTCACGCGTCATGGCCGGGCTTGTCCCGGCCATCTCGTTTTGTGGAACGCCGCGCGCCGGATTGTTCAACGAAGAGCACGCGCCGGCCACGGGCGGCGTCTTCCCCCTGTCCGCGTCATGCGCGGGCTTGACCCTCGCGTCCCGATTATCAGGACTCAGTGCCCGCCTAAGCGGGATGGCCGGGACAAGCCCGGCCATGACGCTGTGACTAGACTAGGGTCGCGCAGGCTGGTCGAATCTAGCTGGACGAAATGCGAATTCTGAGCGTTTCATCCGCTCGTCCCCGCGAAGGCGGGGACCCAGTCTTTTTACGCGCAGCTCTGAGCCCGGACACTGGATTTCCCGCTTTCGCGGGAATGAGCGGAGAAGGGCTCCGTGCCCTTAAAACAAATCGAAATACTCGTTGTGCTCCCACGCGGTGACGTCGGCTTCGCCTTTGGTCTCCGCAGTGAAGCGGGCGAATTCGGCTTCCTTGATGTGGGCGAAATAATCGACGAAAGCGTCGCCAAAGCCGTCACGGAAAACCTCGCTGCCGCGTAGCGCGGTGACGGCTTCGCCGAGATTTTTCGGCAGGCCCGGCGCCTTGGTCTCGTAGGGCGTGTCGGCAGACGGGCCCGGATCGCGGCGCTGTGCGATGCCGTCGAGGCCGGCGTAAATCTGCGAGGCGATGTAGAGATACGGATTGGCGGCCGGCTCGCCGACGCGGTTTTCCAGATGCGTCGACGGATCGCCGGGCTGGCCGAACACCCGCACCATGACGCCGCGATTGTCGCGCGCCCAGATGGCGCGATCGGGCGCCAGCGCGTAGGGCCGGTAGCGCTTGTAGCCGTTGACGGTCGGCGTGGTGAAGACGGCGGCGGCCTGCGCGTGCGCCAGCAGGCCGGCGAGATAATGCACGCCGGTGGCGGAAAGCCCCTCGCGCTCGTCGCCCGCGAACGCGTTGCGTCCGCCTTTGCGCGCGATCAGCGACTGGTGCAGATGCCAGCCGCGACGAGAACAGGTTCGGCAAGCGCCGGCCGGCACATGAAGCTGACCAGCATGCCATTGCGGCGCGCGATCTGCTTGGCGGCGGCGCGGAACAAGATCATCGTGTCGGCCGCGTCCATCGCCGACTGCGGCCGGAAGGTGAATTCGCACTGGCTCGGCCCGAGCTCGACCTCGAGCGAGCGCAGCGGCATGCCGAGCGCCGCGATGCCGCGCCGGATCGGCTCAAGCGCCGCATCGAGCTGATCGAAGCGCGTCTCGGTGAGATACTGATAGCCCTGATTGAGCAGGCTCACCTCGGGCGCGCGCGGCGGCCAGGTCGCGTCGCTCGGATCGAGCCGCGGGTTTTCCAGCTTGAACAGATGAAATTCGACTTCGAGCCCGGCGACGAAATCGTAGCCGTAGCGCCGCGAGCCGCGTCAGCGCATCGCGCAAAACCTGGCGGGTCGAGAACGGCACGCGGCTTGCCGTTCGGGAAATAGATGTCGCACAGCAGCCAGCCGGTGTGCGGCGCCCAGGGCAGCACCTGAAACGTCGCTGGGATCGGCCACCATGACGAAATCGCCGGCGCCCTGCATCTCCTCCATGGCGAAGCCGCCGCCGGCGGTGAACACCGGATAGACGGTGCGTGTGCGCGGTGTCCTTGGCGAGCAGCGTCGTCGTCATGGTGACGCCGCTTTGCATCAGGCCCGCGGCTTCGGCGGCGACCACGGTCTTGCCGCGCAGCACGCCGTGCTGATCGGCGAAGGAGAAGCGGACCAGTTCGAGCTTGTTCGTTTTGATCGCCTGCGCGACCGCCTTGGCGCGGCGCGCCTGTTCGTCGGTCCACAGGCCATGGCGATCGACGAAGGATGCGGATTTACGATGGGCGGCGGCGGCCATCGGGCGCCGTCATTCCGGGGCGCGCTGAAAGCGCGAGCCCGAAATCCATATTCGCTGACCTGTGGTTATGGATTCCGGACTTGCCGCTGCGCGGCAATCCGGAATGACCGGTGCATCAAACAGCATTCGTCCAGCTCTTGGTCGCCTGCCGCTCGTTGCTGGTGCGCTGCCAATAGCCTTCCCAATCGGCAGCCGGGCCGATGCCGTCAACGCACGCCGGCCCCTTGATGGTGGCGGCCGGCAGCATCATCGAGCACCATCATCGGCGTCTCGCCCTTGCCGGCCTGGTCGAGCGCACGGCGCAGCAGCCGGCGATAGGCGGCGATCGCCTTGTCCGACGTGCCGAGATGCTCCTGGGTGCGGTCCTGAATCACGCCCATGGATTCGCAGGCCCATTGGTCGTGCACGTTGATGTCGGCGCCCATGCCGGTGTAGGTCGTGTGCTCCTGCTCGTGCGCATCGAAGCCGTATTCGTTGCTCTTGTTCCGGCGCGGAATGTAATCCGGCAGTTCGTAAAGCTCGAGCCGCTGGCGACGCATCTCGTCCTTGTTCACCGGCGCGCCGAACGACGTGAAAATCGCATACCAATAATGGCGCGTATCGTCGATCGGCACATGCCACTGCGAGATCGTCATCTCGCGGCTCATCGGAATGATGAAGGCGTTCGGGAAAATCAGATTGGTGACGCGCACGTGCGCGTTGGCGTCGCTGATCTGGCGCAAGGTCACCAGCCGAAAGCCGTAATCGGTCTGCTCGACTTCGATGCGCGGGCGCGGAAACTCGCGCATGATCTGGGTCATCGGCATGTCGGAGTCCTTCGAGATGTCGCGGAACATCTTGCCGTAGCCCTGGTTCGGGTCTTCGTCCTCGAAGAAGCGATGCAGGAACGAGGTGTGCACCGGATCGATGCCGACTTCGAGCGACTGCAGCCAATTGCAATCGATCATGCCCTTGAAGGCAAAGGTGTGGGTCGACGGCGCGACGAAGCAATCGAATTGCGGAAACGCCGGCGGCTCGCCGCCGCCCAGATAGGCGAACAGGATGCCGCTCTTTTCCACGACTGGATAGGACTTCAGCCGGATGTTCGCGCACATGTTGCTGGTCGCCGGCTCGGCCGGCGTCTGCAGGCAGCGGCCGTCGACATCAAACAGCCAGCCGTGAAAGGCGCAGCGCAAGCCGCCGTCTTCCAGACGACCGTAAGCCAGATCGGTGCCGCGGTGCGGACAATGGCGGCCGACCAGACCGTAGCGGCCGTCCTGATCCCGGAAGATGACCAGATCTTCGCCCAGCAGCCGCACCGGCTTGATCGGACGATTGGTGCCGGCGAGCTCGTCGACCAACGCGGCCGGCTGCCAGTAGCGGCGCATCAGCGCCCCGGCCGCCGTGCCGGGCTTGGTGAGGGTGATGAGATCGTTCTGCTCCGCGCTGATCATGGCCCTGCGCTCCGTTCGTTGACCGAACATTTGTTCGGTTCTAATCTAGCACGACCTGCCGTAGCCGCAAGCGTGGCGTTGCGGCCACCAAACCCGAAGGACCCCGATGCCGCGCGTCAACCGAACGCCTGCGGAGCAACGCCTGGCCGAGGATGCCGGGCCGGAATTTCTGGAAGCGCTGGCGCGCGGCTTGCGCATCATCCAGGCGTTCGGCCGCGACCGGCGCCAGCTCACGCTCAGCGATATCGCACGGCTGGTCGAACTGCCGCGCGCCTCGGTGCGGCGGACGCTGCACACGCTGGTGCATCTGGGCTTCGCCGAAACCGACGGCCGGTTGTTTCGGCTGACGCCGCGGATCCTGACGCTCGCGGGTGCTTATCTGGCGTCAAATGCGGTGTCCGACATTTTGCAGCCGGCCTGCGAGCGATTGGCCGCAGAGGTCGGCGAAGCCTGCTCGGCCGCCGTGCTCGATGGCGACGACGTCATCATGATCGCGCACGCGGCGCCGAACCGCATGCTCAATCTGGCGGCGCAGATCGGTTTCCGGCTGCCCGCGGTGTCGAGTTCGCTCGGCCGGGTATTGCTGGCGGCGCTCGATGATCGCGCGAATTGGCGCAGCGGCTCGCGCGCATCGCTGGAAAAACTCACCCCGATGACCATCGTGGACCGCGCCAAATTGCGCGTGGCGATCCGCAAAGCTCGCGACGATGGCTATTCGCTCGCCGATCAGGAGGCCGAGCTCGGCTTTCGCTCGATTTCGGTGCCGCTGCGCCGGCTCGACGGCCGCGTTATTGCCTCGCTCAATATCGGCGCGCACAGCCGGCGCTGTACGCTGGAGACGATGCGCGGCGTGTTTCTGCCGAAGTTGTTGGGGCTCGCGGCCGAGCTGCAGTCGCAGATGATTTGATGCGCGACCGTCTCGCTCGGTCGCGCCCCGCCCGGCGTTCGCCTTCCGCGCGCGTGATGTGTAGTCCGTCATCCTGAGGTGCGAGCGCAGCGAGCCCCCAAGGATGCACGGCCCGGGCCGTCGCCTTTCGAGGGCCGCTCCGCGGCCACCTCAGGGTGACGGATAACGTTGTCACGCGAAGCGCCCTGCTAGACTAGAACCCCGTCAGCACCAGGACCTTGGGGCTCGCCGGCAGCGTTGATTTTGAAACAACGAACGTCGGCACTTCCGAGCGCTCCACCGGCCATTGCTGGGCCGCGCGCTCCAAAAAGCGCTCCAGCGTCGCCGGGCCGAAGAAGTGCATCGGAATAATGATCTGCGCTTTCAGCGCGGTGAGCACGTCCATCATGCCGTCGAGGTCGAGCGTGTAGTTGCCGTCGACCGGCGCCATCACCACGTCGACACGCCCGATGTCGTTGAGCTGCTGCGTGGTCAGCGTATGATGCAGGTGGCCGAGATGGGCGATGCAGAGATTGGCGATCTCGAACACGAAGATCGAATTGCCGTAACGCTCGGTGCCGCCGCTCCAGTTGCGGATGTTGGTCGGCACGTTGCGGACGCGGACATCGCCGTAGCGCATGTCCCAGATCGCCGGCTCGTCGGGGCTTGGCCCCCAGCCGCGCAGCACGTATTTGATCGCCGGATTGGGATGATCGGTGAAGTGCGTGTCGTGCGCATGATTCATGGTGGCGATGTCAGGGATCGCCGGCGGTTTCAGATAGTCGTTGTAGTCGGTGGCGATGCGCACGCCTTGCGGGCTTTCGATCAGAAAGGTCGCGTGGCCGATGAAGGTGAGCCGCACCTGGTCGGCATTGAGCGCGGCAGTATTGAACGCCGCTGGCAGCAGCGGCGGACGCGTCCGAGCAAATAGGCCAGGACAAGCCTCGCGCGCGTCCGGCTGCGGCTCGGCCTGCGCCGGCGGCGCAGCGTCTTGCGCATGAGCAGCGCCGGCGAAACTTGTTTGATGCAATACGGTGGTGAGTACGGCTGCGAGCGCGGCACGTCCGACAGCACTCAACGCGCCGGCAAGCGACAGGCTCATGGCCCGCACTCCTTAGCTTTTCGCCCCGGCAGACTGAGTGGAGCGGAGAAATGAGCTGGGAATGAGGCTGGAGCCTATCGCCGACTGCAACCCGCTCATGCCCGCGAAGGCGGGCATCCAGAGGCGGGGCGCAAGGAAGCTGGGTCCCCGCCTTCGCGGGGACGAGCGGACTTCACCGCTCGTGGTTATGGATTCCGGGTGTTCGGCGATCAGGGCGCCGAGAAAATCATGCCGTGAGCGGTGACGACGACCCATTGGCCGTCCTGTTTCTTCACGCTCTCGACGCGGCCGAGTCCGGGAAGAACGCTGCCGGTCGCGATATCGAACATGCCGCCGAAGCGGTTCTCGACCAGCGCCCGGCCGCCGTGCGCCTCGCGCACGATCCAGTCCGGCAGCACTTTCTCGGATGATTTTGCTTCGGCCGCACTTGGGCCGGTGCTCGGGATGCTGCCGGTCGTCTCCGGAGCCGCCGCAGCCGAGGCCGCGGAAGCCGCCGCGTTTTTCTTCTCGAGCCGGTCGAGCGCTTCGGCGACGCGAGCGATTTTCGCGTTCGGTTCGGCCTGGCCGCGCTCCAGCCGCTCAAGGCGCTCGGTCAGCTTGGCGAGTTGGCTATTCGCTCCGCGCGCGGCCGCCTCAAGATTGGACTTCAGTGCCTGCATTTCGGATGGCTCGCCTTTGGCGGTCGCGACGGTGCGGACCGGCGCCGGCGTGCTCGTGGTCGGTCGGCGACCGGCCAGAAATGCTCCACGCCGGTGGCCGAGAGCGATCCGATGAACGAGCCGATCGCAGCCGCACCGGCAAGCGCCACCGCCACCATCACGATGCGCAAGGAGCGTTGCGGCGAAGCGGCTTTGGCGGTGGACTCGGCCTGCTCATCGGCGGCTTCGGCGTCCGTCTCCAAATGCTCGCTGCCGGGAGATTCCAAAATCTCGTCTGCGTTAACATCGGCATCGCCCAGATTGGGCGACCACACCATCGGCAGCGCGCTGTCGACGGCGGCGCCACGGACACGCGCGGGCGATCGCTGACCGTTGGTCACGGCGGGTACGGGCGCGGATTTCGCGGCGGCGGATGAGGCCTCGACCGCCGTGTCGTCGGCGGGCGTCTCGCCGGCGGCCGGTTCGGGAGTTTCAGGCGTGTCGCCCGCTGGCGTCTCGTTCGTCAGCTTGGCGGCTTCGGGCTCTTGCGATTGGCGCTCGCCAGAGGTCTCTTTCGAGCTCTCGTCCATGGTTTTCGGATCCTCCGGATGGTGGATGATCCGTAAACCCGCGTTGGTTAGGATTTGGTTACTGGCGGCGCCCAGCGATCGCGATTCTATCGCTGCGAGAGCAACTTCAGTCGAGCAATCCGTTGTCACGCGCCATGTCGCGCAGCGAGGCTTCCGGCCTCGCGCCCAAATGGCCGATCACTTCGGCGGCTGCGAGCGCGCCGAGCCGTCCGCAGGTGCGGTCGTCGGCGCCGCGCGCCAACCCTGACAGGAAGCCGGCGGCGAACAGATCGCCGGCGCCGGTCGTGTCGACCACCCGGTCGACCGGGAACGCGTTGACCGCCTCGATGCCATCCGGACTGACGACGACGCAGCCCTTTTCGCTGCGCGTCACCACCGCGGTGCTGACGTCGGCGCGCAAAGCCTTCAGGGCCGCGTCGAAATCCGCGGTCTCATAGAGGCTGCGCAGCTCGGCCTCGTTGGCGAAAATCAGATCGACCGTCTTCGAGCGCATCAAGTCCAGGAACTCAGCGCGCCAGCGGCCGACGCAGAATGCATCCGACAGGCTCAGCGCCACGCTGCGCTCGGCTTCGTGCGCGATCTTTGCGGCCTTGACGAACGCATCCTTGGCGTTCTTCGGATCCCACAAATAACCTTCGAGATACGTCACCGCGCTTGACGCCACGAGATCGGCGTCGATGTCGGACGGATGCAGATTCTGGGCGGCGCCCAGATAGGTATTCATGGTGCGCTCGCCGTCCGGCGTCACCAGCACGTAGCAGCGCGCGGTGGACGGGCCACCGGCGGCCGGCGCGGTCGTAAAGGTCGCGCCGGCGGCGCGGATGTCGTGCGCGAAGGCGCGGCCGAGCTCGTCGTCCTTGACCTTGCCGATGAAGGCCGCGCGCGAGCCGAGCGACGCGAGACCCACGATGGTGTTGGCGGCCGAGCCGCCCGAGGTTTCGATCGCCGGCCCCATCGCCGCATAGATCGCCTGCGCGCGCGCTTCATCGATCAGCGCCATCGCGCCTTTGTTCATGCCTTGCTTGAGCAAAAAGTCTTCTTCGGTGCGCGCGATCACGTCGACGATCGCATTGCCGATGCCGAGAACGTCAAACCGAGCAGAGGACATGCTGAAACTCTCATGAAAATACGCTGCGGGGACCGGCACTATAGCGGCCGGCCCTTGCGGGGCAAGGCGCCGACACGGTATTTGACGCGGCCTGCGGCTTTCGGCATGGACCGCCGCAATCGGCGCGCACCAGTGGGCCGGCGCCGGGGTGTTGGAGAACTTCGATGGGATTTCAGGAGCGGGTTTTTTCGGGGGTGCAGCCCACCGGCAATCTGCATCTCGGCAATTATCTCGGCGCCATCAAGCGCTTTGTCGAGCTGCAGCACCGTTACGACTGCATTTATTGCGTCGTCGACATGCACGCCATCACAGTGTGGCAGGATCCCGCCGAGCTGCCGCGCACCATCCGCGAAGTGACCGCGGCGTTCATCGCCTGTGGGATCGATCCCGCAAAGAACATCGTGTTCAATCAAAGCCAGGTGCCCGAACACGCCGAACTCGCCTGGATCTTTAATTGTGTCGCGCGGCTGGGCTGGCTCAACCGCATGACCCAGTTCAAGGAGAAGGCCGGCAAGGACCGTGAGAATGCGTCGGTCGGGCTTTACGCCTATCCGGCGCTGATGGCGGCCGACATTCTGGTCTATCGGGCGACGCATGTTCCGGTCGGCGACGATCAGAAACAGCATCTGGAATTGGCGCGCGACATCGCACAGAAATTCAACAACGACTTCGCGCAGTCGATCCACGCCCACGGCTTTGGCGAGCAGTTCTTCCCGCTGCCGGAGCCGCTGATCACTGGCGAAGCGACCCGCGTGATGTCGCTGCGCGACGGCAGCAAAAAAATGTCGAAGTCGGATGCGTCCGACTATTCGCGCATCAATCTCACCGACGATGCCGACGCCATCGCGCAGAAAATCCGCAAGGCCAAGACCGACCCGGAGCCGTTGCCGAGCGAAGAAGCCGGCCTGAAGGCGCGGCCCGAGGCCGACAATCTGGTCGGGATTTACGCGGCGCTCGCCGACACCACGCGCGTCGACGTGCTCAGCCAATTCGGCGGCGCGCAGTTCTCGACCTTCAAGACGGCGTTGGTCGATCTGTCCGTCGCCAAACTGAGCCCGATCGCCGGCGAGATGCAGCGGCTGCTGCGCGATCCCGGTGATGATCGATGGCATCCTCGCCGACGGCTCGGCGCGCGCGCGCAAGATCGCGGGCGAAACCATGAAGGCGGTAAAAGACATCGTCGGCTTCGTGCGCGCGTAGCCAAACGCCGCAATCGCCAAACCTAATGATCGCTAAGTGACTGACTGGCGATCTTCATCGCCTCCGGCTTGTCGAATGACGTATCGCCATGGCAGCATCCCATGCGTGTGGCGTTTGGCGTTCACCGGGGGGATTCGATGTCGCGCAGGCGCCGCAGCTATGAAGCCGGCCACAAGCCGAAGTTTCTGGTCGTCATCGACGACACCGAGGAATGCGACCGCGCGGTTTATTTCGCCTGCCGGCGTGCGGCGCGCGTCGGCGGCAGCGTGATCATGCTGCGTATTCTGGAGACGCACGATCAAAGTCAGCAATGGCTCGGCGTCGCCGACATCATGCGCGCCGAAGCGCACGAAAAGGCCGACGCCGAGCTGGCGAAATTCAGCGCCCGCGCCCGAGCGATCGCCGGTGTTTCGCCGGAATGCATGGTGCGCGAGGGCGACGCGGCGGAGGAAATTCTGAAGCTGATCGACGAGGACGAGGATGTCTTTATTCTCGTGCTCGGCGCCGGCATCAGCACCGAAGGGCCAGGTCCGCTGGTCGCCACCATCGGCCGCACCGCCGGCGATTTCCCGATTCCGGTCGCCATCGTGCCCGGGCACCTCAGCGACGATGAGATCGACGCGCTGTCGGGGTGAAGTCGTAACGCGCCCAACATTCTTCGCTCGTCACCGCCGGGCTTGACCCGGCGGTCGATGGTACCTCACCGCTCCAGGGATTGCCGGATCAAGTCCGGCAATGACGATAGTGGGGGGCGCGGAACGTCCACCCCGTGCTTCAGGTGCCGCAGAACAACGTTTGCCACTTGAATTTTCAGCGAATTTCGCCACGTATTGGGGTAGAATTCCGTCTCGGGCGCGCTGCCCAGGCCACGCGTGGCGATGGCGGCGCCGAGTGAAGGAGACACCGATGTTCATCCAGACCGAAGCAACGCCCAATCCGGCGACCTTGAAATTCCTGCCGGGGCAAACCGTGCTGGAGAACGGCACGCTCGACCTGCGCAGCCGCGATGACGCAACGCAATCGCCGCTGGCACAGCGGCTGTTTGCTGTCGATGGCGTCAACGGCGTGTTCTTCGGTTCGGATTTCGTCGCCGTCACCAAGGACGATGCTGCCGAATGGCAGCATCTGAAGCCAATGATCCTCGGCGGGATCATGGAGCATTTCATGTCGGGAGCGCCGCTCCTGAGCGCCGGCGCCAGTGCCGAGACTGAGGGTGACGCCGACGAATTTTTCGATGCCGCCGATGCCGACACGGTCGCGACCATCAAAGAGCTGATCGAAACCCGCGTACGGCCGGCCGTCGCCAACGACGGCGGCGACATCACGTTCAAGGGTTTCAAGGACGGCATCGTCTATTTGAACATGAAGGGCGCTTGCGCCGGCTGCCCATCGTCGACCGCGACCTTGCGGCATGGCATCCAGAATTTGTTGCGCCACTTCCTGCCCGACGTCACCGAAGTGCGGCCGATGTAGCCCGGCATTTGCCGGCTGCCCCATGAGCGATCATGCGCGTCCTCGCCATTGATACCGCACTGGCGGCGTGTTCCGCCGCCGTGCTCGACACCCAGAACGGCGGCGTCGTTGCGAGCGAAAGCCTGCCGATGGTGCGCGGCCACGCCGAAGCGTTGCTGCCGCTGCTGCAGCGGGTGATGCAGGCGGCGGGCCTGACGTTTCCGGACATCGATCGCATCGCGGTCACCACCGGCCCCGGCAGTTTCACCGGGCTGCGGGTCGGTCTCGCGGCCGCGCGCGGCATTGCGCTGGCGGCGGACAAGCCGGCCGTCGGGGTGTCGACCCTCTCGGCCTACGCGGCGCCGCACGTGGCCGACGACGATCGCTTTCCGGTCGTCGCCGCGATCGATGCCCGGCACAGCCACGTTTATCTGCAGGTGTTCGCGCCCGGCGGACGCTCGTTCACGGCGCCGCGGCTTGCGCCGTTGCACGAAGCCATAAAGGCGGCGGCAGAGACAGCGTCCTGCATCGCCGGCTCGGCCGCACGATTTGTCGCTGACGGTTTGGCAGCCGAGGGTTTTGCAGCCAACGGCGTCGCACCGGTCGTGGTCGATCCCAGTCCGGCGCCGGATATCGGCTGGGTCGCCCGCATGGGCGCCGTCGTGCCGCCTGAGCAAGCGCCGCTGAAACCCCAATACCTGCGCGCACCGGACGCTCAGCCGCAAAATGCCGCCCAACTGCCGCGCCGATGAGGGGCTTGATCGCGCGCCTGTTCGGCCGGGCCGCACCGACCATGAGCGAGGCGAACGCGCGCGACATCCCGGCGATCGCGGCTGTGCATGCGGCGTCCTTCCAGCGCGGCTGGGGCGAGGACGAGTTCCGGCGGCTGCTGCTGGAGCGCAACGTGGTTTGTCACCGCAGCCAGATCGGCCGCACCCTGGTCGGCTTCATCCTGTCGCGACTGGTGGCCGGAGAGGCGGAAATCCTTTCGGTCGCCGTCGAAGCCGGGCTGGCGCGGGCGCGGATTGTCCCGTCCGCTGCTCGACTTGCATCTGCGCCGGCTGGCCGGATTGGCCACCCGCACGGTGTTTCTCGAGGTGGATGAGAACAACGCACCGGCTGTAAAGCTTTACCGTAAGGCCGGGTTCTACGATGTCGGCCGCCGGCAAGGCTATTATGGCGGCGGCGCCAGCGCGCTGGTGCTGCGCCGCGACCTTGGGTGAATTTCTGGTGATATCTCCGGCTTAGGACCCGGCTGACGCCGTGGCCGAAAAAGCGATATGATGGTGTTACACAAACCCGCCAGCGTGAGGCGACGAGAAGGCGCGATTCGACCGGAATGACAGGTTCCCGCAAGCTGTATGTGAAGTCGTTTGGCTGCCAGATGAACGTCTACGATTCACAGCGTATGGCGGACACGCTCGCGCCCGAGGGCTATATCGAGACCGGCAGCGCCGAAGACGCCGACCTCATCATTCTCAACACCTGCCACATCCGCGAGAAGGCAGCCGAAAAGGTTTATTCGGAGCTCGGCCGGCTGCGCGTTCTCAAGGAAGAGGCGAGCAAAACCGAGGGCCGCGACGTGCGCATCGCGGTGGCGGGTTGCGTGGCGCAGGCCGAAGGCGAAGAGATTATCCGCCGGGCACCGGCCGTCGATCTCGTGGTCGGCTCGCAGAATTATCATCGGCTGCCGGAACTGCTGGCGCGCGCCGCGCGCGACGGCAAGGCGGTCGACACCGAATTTCCGCTCGACGACAAATTCGATCGCCTGGCCGCACCCAGCGCCGCGGCAACCCGCGCGCGCGGCGTCGCGGCGTTCGTCACCGTGCAGGAAGGTTGCGACAAGTTCTGCACGTTTTGCGTGGTGCCTTACACGCGCGGCGCCGAGATTTCGCGGCCGGTTGGGAAAATCCTCGACGAGGTGTCCCGGCTCGCGGATGCCGGCGTGCGCGAAGTCACGTTGATCGGCCAGAACGTCAACGCCTATCACGGCGAAGGTCCGGACGGCCGCACCTGGAGTCTGGCGCGGCTGCTCGAACGTCTCGCCGCGGCCGGCATCGACCGGCTGCGTTACACGACCAGCCATCCGCGCGACATGGGCGATGATTTGATCGCCGCGCACCGCGACTTGCCGGCGCTGATGCCGCAACTGCATCTGCCGATCCAATCAGGCTCGGATCGGATCCTCGCCGCCATGAATCGCCGCCACACCCGGGCTGATTATCTGGCGCTGGTCGAGCGGCTGTTCGCGGCGCCGGCCGGATTTGGCGTTCACGTCGGATTTCATCGTCGGCTTTCCGGGCGAAACCGAAGCAGATTTCGCCGCGACTTTGAGCCTGATCGAAACGATCGGCTTTTCCGGCGCGTTCTCGTTCAAATACTCGCCGCGTCCCGGCACGCCCGCCGCCGAGATGGACGACCAGGTCGACGAAGCGGTGAAATCGGAACGCCTGCAGCGGCTGCAACGCGCCATCGAGCGCGGCCAGGCGAATTTCAACCGGGATTGCGTCGGCCGCACGGTTTCGGTGTTGTTTGAACGATCCGGGCCGTCACAACGGCCAGATCGTCGGCCGCTCGCCCTACCTGCAACCGGTGCATATCGAGGCGCCGGTGTCGTTGATCGGAGAGATCGCGCCGGTGACCATCACCGAAGCCGCGAGCAACAGCCTGTTCGGAGCATTGACCCAACAGCCGGCTTTCGCCGGCTCCGGAGCCTGAATGCGCACATCGAGCCCTGCCGGTTCTTTACCGACGAATGCGGCGACCCTGGTGGCCGCACCGGAAAATCCCACCCAGATCGTTCTGACCTTCGACGACAATCGCCTGGCCTCGAGCCTGTTCGGGCAATACGGCCAAAACCTCGCGCTGATCGAACGGCGGCTCGGGACGGCGGCGACGTCGCGCGGCAATCAGGTGACTCTGCAAGGCACCCGCGAGGCTTGCGAGCAGGCGCGCCGCGTTCTCGAAGGTCTCTATGAGCGGCTCAAGCGCGGCGACGAACTGGTGCAAGGCGACGTCGACGGCGCCATCCGGATGACGCTCTCGCAAGGCTCGTTGTTTGATTTCGATCCGGCGGCGGCGCGGGAGAATTTCGAAGAGATCAATCTGCGCAAGCGCCGGGTGCGCGCCCGCACCGCCGCGCAGGACGCCTATGTGCGCGCGCTCAAGCGCCACGCGCTGGTGTTCGCCACCGGCCCGGCCGGCACCGGCAAGACCTGGCTGGCGGTGGCGCAAGCGGTGATGTTGTTCGAGCGCAAGGATGTCGATCGCATCATCCTGTCACGCCCGGCGGTGGAAGCCGGCGAGCGGCTCGGCTTTCTGCCCGGCGACATGCGCGAAAAAGTCGATCCCTATCTGCGGCCGATCTACGACGCGCTTTACGATCTGATGGACGCCCGCATCGTCGAACGCGCGTTGCAAAACACCGAGATCGAGATTGCGCCGCTGGCCTTCATGCGCGGCCGTACGCTCTCGAACGCCGCGATCATTCTCGACGAAGCGCAGAACACCACCGCGGTGCAGATGAAGATGCTGCTGACGCGGCTCGGCGAAAACAGCCGCATGATGATCACCGGCGATCCGAGCCAGGTGGACTTGCCGCCGGGCCAGAAGTCCGGGCTTGCCGAAGCAGTGCGCCTGCTCGAGGGCGTCGAAGGCATCGCGCATGTGAAATTCGGCACCGCCGACGTGGTCCGCCACGAGCTCGTGGCGCGCATCGTCGAGGCCTATGACCGGGAGGCGGCCGCCAAGCGCGAGCAACCATGACGGCGAACAAAAAACGCTCGCCGCGCACGGCAGGCAAGACCCGAGCAGCAAGCAAGGCTCAAACAAGAAGTACGCCGCAAGCGAAGAGTAAGACTCAAACGAAGCCGAAGACTCAAACAAACAAGGTTGGAGCCAGTCGGGCTCGCACCGGAAAAACCCGAACGACAAAGACTGCAGCGCGCAAGACCAGGGCCAGCATCACGATCGACTATCGCGTCGAATCCCCGCTCTGGAAGCGCAAACAAGACATCAAGACGATAGCGCGACGCGCCATCGTCAAAGCCGCCGCCATGATGGCGCGACCGACATGCGAGCTTTCCGTGCTTTTGACCGATGACCCGACGATCCGGACGATCAACTGCGATTGGCGCGGGGTCGATGCGCCGACCAATGTGTTGTCGTTTCCGGCGCCCGCCGCCGGCGAGCGGCCATTTCTGGGTGACATTGTTTTCGCGTATGAAACCATTGCCGCAGAGGCGCGTGCCGAGCGCAAGCCCTTTGCCCATCACTTTGCCCATTTGGCGGTGCATGGCTTCCTGCACCTTCTGGGCTACGATCACGTGCGTGAAGAGGACGCCGACGTCATGGAGCAGGCGGAACGCGACATTCTGCAGCAGCTTCGCATTCCCGATCCCTATCGTGGCCAGCACATGCTTTGAGGCTGCGTAAGCTCTATAATAGCTCCGTATCAGTCCCGCTCCCGCAAAACCTCAAGGCCGGTCAGCGCCAAACTGGCGATAAGCAATGACCCAATCCCCAATGAGCCAAGAACCGAACGAGGCCCCGCGCGTGGGCCTGCCCATGGTGTTGCCTGAGAACGGCGGCGACCTGCGCGAAGGCTGGATGTCGCGCGTCATGCGCATTCTGTTCGGCTGGCGCGCCTCGTCGGCGACCCGCGCCGATCTGGAGCTCGTGCTCACCAACGAGCAACCGGAGTCCGGCTTCTCCCCGACCGAAGCCACCATGCTCAAGAACATTCTTGGGCTGCGCGAATGCCGGATCGAAAGCGTCATGGTGCCGCGCGCCGACATCGTCGCCGTGCAGCAGGATGTCACCATCGGCGAACTGCTGTTGATGTTCGCCGGCGCTGCCCATTCGCGGCTCGTCGTCTATAACGACACGCTCGACGATCCGATCGGGATGGTGCATATCCGCGACCTTCTTGGCTTCATGGCGGCGCGCGCGGTGGTGAAACCGAGCGGCACCGCCGATTCCGCCGCCGCCTCGGAACAAGACCCGC
The DNA here is from genome assembly GCA_963737755.1 of uncultured Alphaproteobacteria bacterium. Classification (GTDB taxonomy): domain Bacteria; phylum Pseudomonadota; class Alphaproteobacteria; order Rhizobiales; family Xanthobacteraceae; genus BOG-931. Next base: position 296,504 of record CAVTTZ010000006.1, read on the forward strand.
CATCCGCGACCGATCTCGATTTCAGCAAGATCGACCTCACGATGCCGTTGAAGACGACCAAGATCGTCCGCGATATGCTTTACGCGCCGCCCTCGATGCCGGCGCTCGACTTGCTCGCCAGAATGCAGGCGACGCAAATTCATCTAGCGCTGGTCATCGACGAATACGGCGGCAGCGACGGCTTGGTCTCGATCGAAGATCTGGTCGAGCTGATCGTCGGCGACATTGCCGACGAACACGACGAGGCCGAGACCGCCGCGGTCACGCGGCAGAGCGACGGATCCTTCATCGCCATCGGCCGCGCCAGCCTCGATGACGTGCGCGCCGTCGTCGGCGACGAATTCGACGTCGGCGACGCCGCACAGGACGTCGACACGCTCGGCGGCTATCTGGTGATGCGCGCCGGCCATGTGCCGGTGCGCGGCGAACTGGTTCCCGGGCCGGACACATTCGAAGCCGAGGTGCTCGACGCCGATCCGCGACGGGTCAAGCGGGTGAAGATCTATCGGGGCAAAGACCGCCGATCGGCAACCGCGCGGGAATTGCCGCAAGCGGTGCGGCCGCCGGCGCGCGCCACTGCGCCGCGCGATGAGGCGAGCAAGCCGTCGCCGAATGCTCCGCCGCCGTGAAGCCGGCGGCCCTCGTCCACATCATCGTTCTTTCGTATGGCTGGCGGCGATGGCTGATTGCCTTCGCGGCCGGCGCGCTGTCGGCCGCCGCGATGGCGCCGCTCGACTTCTGGCCGATTTTGTTCCTGACCTTTCCGGTGCTGGTCTGGCTGATTGACGGGGCCGGAGCCGGCGAGTGGCGCGGACTGACCGGTGCCGCCGCGACCGGCTGGTGGTTCGGCTTCGGCTACTTTCTCGCCGGCCTCTATTGGGTCGGCTTTGCCTTTCTGGTCGACGCGCCGACCTTCGGCTGGCTGTTGCCGCTTGCCGTCATCGGGTTGCCGGCGGGGCTTGCGATCTTCACCGCCTTCGGCGTGGCATTGGCGCGGCTGCTGTGGGTGCGCGGCGCGTTGCGCATCCTGGCGCTCGCAGTCGCGCTCACCGCCGCGGAATGGTTGCGCGGCCACGTGCTGACTGGATTTCCGTGGAACGTCTTCGGCTACGCACTGACCTCGCCGCTCATCATGGCGCAAAGCGCCGCGCTGATCGGCATCTGGGGCCTGACGTTCCTGGCGGTGGCGATCTTCGCCACGCCGGCGACGCTGTTCGACGATCGTGGCGAAACACGGCGGCCGCTGCTGCCGCTGATGCTTGGCGTGGCGGTGCTGATCGCGCTCGGCATCTTCGGCACCGTGCGGCTCGCCCGTATGCCGACGGAAATGGTGGCCGGCGTGCATCTGCGCATCATGCAGCCGAACCTGCAGCAGGATGTGCGCTTCAATTATGCCGCCAAGCAGCAAGTCCTGGAGCGCTACATCGCGCTGTCCGAACGGCCAGTCGACGACACCGCCGTCGGCGGCGAGGTCACGCATTTGATCTGGCCGGAATCGGCGTTTCCGTTCTTTCTCACGCGCGAGCCTGATGCGCTCGGGCAAATCGCCCGCATGCTGCATGGTTCGACCGTGCTGATCACCGGCGCGGTGCGATTGGCCGAGCCGGTCATCCCGCCGGACATCGGGGTTTATAATTCGATCTATGTGCTCGACCGCGATGGCGCGATCGCTGCGACCTACGACAAGCTCCACTTGGTGCCGTTCGGCGAATACTTGCCGTTCCAGCGTTTCCTCGAAAGCCTCGGCTTGCAGCAACTCACCAAGCAACGCGGCGGATTTCTTGCCGGCGACCGGCGCAGGCCGATTGCCGTGCCGGGCGCGCCGCCGGCCGTGCCGCTGATTTGTTACGAGGTCATCTTTCCCGGCGAGGTCGGCGCCGAAGCGGGCGACTGGCGGCAAGGGCGCGCGGCCGGGCTGGATCGTCAACGTGACCAATGACGGCTGGTTCGGCATTTCGAGTGGGCCGTATCAGCATTTTCAGCAGGCGCGCGTCCGCGCCATCGAAGAAGGCTTGCCGCTGGTGCGCGCCGCCAATACCGGTATTTCCGCGGTTGTCGATCCGCTCGGGCGAGTCATTCAGGCGCTGCCACTTGGCGTCGAAGGCGTCATCGATGCGCCGCTGCCGCAGCCCATCGGGGCGCCGATCTACAGCCGGGTACGCGATGTGCCCGCGATCATGATGGTCGCGGTCGCGTTGTTGCTTCTGGTGCATCGGCGCCGGCAACCGGGCGCCGCGAAATTCAACGGCCCATCGCCGAATTGAGTTCGCACACAGAATTAATTTGACGAGAGGTGTGGAAATCGCGAGCGGTTGTGGCGCGCGCAAACCGAAGACGCCAATCCAATATTGAAATCAATCGGTTGCGCGATCGACTGTCATCTCAACTATGTCGAGCAAGATTAACCAATTAAATCTACTAAATTCTATTATAGAAAATTTATTTCCCAACGTTTCCGGGTTCCCAGCTGCCGGTGAAGCCAAGGCTAGGTAAATAATGAGCATTGCTCATGTTTGATATTTAAAGCAACTACTGTACAAAGCTTACCGTGATAGGAGACCGGTTCTATGATGGCCAAGAAGGCACCCAACCCCATCGACAAGCATGTCGGCAGCCGTGTGCGTATGCGCCGCATGATGCTGGGGATGAGCCAGGAAAAGCTCGGCAATAGTCTTGGTCTGACGTTTCAGCAAGTCCAAAAATATGAAAAGGGCACCAACCGGATCGGCGCCAGCCGCCTGCAGCAAATTTCCCACATTCTACAAGTGCCGGTCTCGTTTTTCTTCGAGGGCGCACCGGCCAACACGAACACGCCGCACGAGGAAGGCATGAGCGAAGCGCCGTCGCCGGCTTACGTCTCGGATTTTCTCGCCACCTCCGACGGACTGGCGCTCACCAAAGCCTTCATGCGCATATCCGACATGAAGCTGCGCCGCCGCATCGTCGATCTTGTCGAACAGATCGCAATTGACGATGACGTCTGAAGCACGCGAATTTCGTTCGGTTCCGCGGCGAACTCAACACGGGAAGAACTAAACCCAGGCGAACCAACAGACGATCGCGCGGCGGGCACCCAACAAATCGCCCACCTTCGGCCCACATCTTGACCGCGCAGGGCGACACTGCAACAACTTTGTCACGGTCAGCGCGGGGTCTCGTCGGCGCCGGAACCGAACAACGCCCGAGGCGGCGAGAGTGGCTCATTAGGGGAGTGTCTGTCAGTGCAACGTTCAAACTACCTGTTCACCAGCGAGTCAGTGTCGGAAGGCCATCCCGACAAAGTCTGCGATCAGATCTCGGACGCAGTGCTCGACGCGTTTCTTGAAAACGATCTCAAGCTCGGCATCGCCGACGACAGCGAGGTCAATACCCGGCTCGGCTGCGAGACGCTGTGCACGACCAACAAGATCGTCATCGCCGGCGAAGGCCGTGGCCAGGCGCCGCTGTTCCGCAAGCATGGCGACAAGGCGGTGGTCGATCGCGAACTGATCACCGAAATCGCGCGCGGCGTGGTCAAGGATATCGGCTACGACCAGGACGGCTTCTCCTTTTACGGCGCCGACGTCGAGGTGCTGCTGCACGGCCAGTCGCCCGACATCGCCATGGGCGTCGACGCCAAGAAGACGAAAGACAGCGAGGAAGAAGGCGCCGGCGACCAGGGCATGATGTTCGGTTACGCCTGCACCGAGAGCGAGGTCTACGAAAAGGGCTCGTTCATGCCGGCGCCGATCTATTTCGCGCACAAGATCCTCAAGGTGCTGTCGGAAAAGCGCCGCTCCGGCGCGCTGTTCGATCTGCAGCCCGACGCCAAGAGCCAGGTGACGGTGAAATACGTCGACGGCAAGCCGGTCGGCGCCACCAAGGTCGTGGTTTCGACCCAGCACAACGCGCAGAGCCGTAACGGCAAGAAGTATTCGCCCGACATGGTCCGGGAGCTGATCTCCGGCTCGGTCGCAGAAGCCCTGCCGGAAGGTTGGATGCCGTCAGACGCGAACGACTTCCTGGTCAATCCGACCGGCAATTTCGTCATCGGCGGCCCGGACGGCGACTGCGGTCTCACCGGCCGCAAGATCATCGTCGACACTTACGGCGGTTACGCGCCGCATGGCGGCGGCGCGTTCTCCGGCAAGGATCCCACCAAGGTCGATCGCTCGGCCGCTTACGCCGCGCGCTATCTGGCCAAGAACGTCGTCGCCGCAGGCTTGGCGCAAAACTGCACCATCCAGATCGCCTATGCGATCGGCGTTGCCGATCCGATGTCGGTCTATGTCGACACCCACGGCACCGGCAAGGTTGACGAGGCCAAATTGCAGAAGCTGCTTCCGGAGCTGTTTCCGCTGCGGCCGACCAACATCCGCCGGGCATTGAAGCTCAACCGGCCGATCTATCGCCGCACCTCGGCCTACGGACATTTCGGTCGTGCGCCCGAAAAGGACGGTGGCTTCTCGTGGGAGCGCACGGACCTCGCCGACGCGCTCAAGCGCAGCTTCTAAGCGCTCTTCTCCCGCATCAGCGTTCTCGGCCGCAATTCGCGGCCCCAATCGTTGCCAACGGGGCGGTGGATCACAACGATCCGCCGCCTCTTGTTTTATATGCGCCTCCACCCACATCGCGACCGAACGGAACCGCCAGATGTGCGTTGCTGCAATGACTTCTGGAGGAGAAACATGAAGGCGATTTTCTTTAGCTGTGCATTGGCGCTCGCGATGGCGGCGACCGCAATCCCAGCCGACGCCAAAGGCTGCATCAAGGGTGCCGTGGTCGGCGGTGTCGCCGGACACTATGCGGGTCATCACGGCCTACTGGGCGCCGCGGCCGGCTGCGTGGTCGGCCATCACATGGCGCATCAGCATCAAAACCCCGACGCGCGTTAGCTGCCACCGACACCGAGGCCCATCGCGATCCGTCAATTCGCGGTGGGCTCGCGGTAGCGTGGTGCGGCATGTCGCTCTCGGAAACCCGAAAGGGACACCGGCGACCACACATGTATCGTGAACGCGTCCCGATTTCGTTGAATCGGAATGGCTCTAGACACAGCGCATGTTTTGCTCGCCTTTACGGCGGCAATGACGGCGAATTCTGAACAACATCAGGCGCGCGCTTTTTTCGGCCGGCGCAAAGGCCACAAGCTCCGCGCCCGCCAGGCCGAGCTGATGGCATCGTTGTTGCCGCGGCTCGCGGTCGACATTGCTCAGCCGCCGCCTGCGGATCTGACGGCGTTGTTTCCCGTGCCGGTGGACGACATTCAGCTCGAGATCGGATTCGGCGGCGGCGAAAACATGATTGCGCAAGCAACCGCGCGACCACGCACCGGGGTGATCGGCGTCGAGCCGTTCGTCAACGGCATGGCCAAGGCACTGACCGCAATCGAGGCCGCCGAACTGCGCAACGTTCGTCTGCATTTCGACGACGCTACCGGGCTGATGGCTTGGCTGCCGTACGGCGTCATTGGCGCGCATCGATCTGATTCATCCCGACCCATGGCCGAAGCGGCGGCACTGGAAGCGGCGCTTCGTTCAAGACGACGACGGTCGCGCAATTCGCCCGCATCCTGCGCCGCGGCGGCGAGTTACGCTTCGTCTCCGACATTGCCGACTATGCGGCCTGGACACTGCGGCATTTCATCCAGTCTGAGCGGATTTCGCCTGGACCGCCGAACGCGCCGACGATTGGCGCAAGGGCTGGCCGGATTTCATCGGCACCCGCTATCACGCCAAAGCGGCGCGCGAACAACGCTCGTCTTGTTTCTTGATCTTCCGGCGGGTGTGAGCACCCAAGGCGTAGTTTTTTAGTACGCGGCGAACGACATCCGAAAACCCGCTCCGGCCATCGGTCAAGTCTGACGGCATGATTTTCAGATCGTCCTTTCTCTGCGCGTGATCCGGTTCCGAAAGCGGTCTCTGCATTTCGGAAGACGGTGTCTAGCTCTGCCGCACCTGCCAGAAGCGAACGACGCGCTGCGCCGTCGAAGCCGACAGGCGGCCATAATTGAGATTTGCGGCATCAAGGTCGGCGGCCGCGATACCAATTCCGGCCGAGCGCAACTGAATCACGGCCTTCACCGCGGACCAGCTCAGGTTCGCCGCCTTGCACAGGATCAGCACCGGATCGAGGCGATCGCCTTCCATCGAGCGGTCGGCGATTTCAATCCGCACTTTGGCAAGTGCCGCCAGCCCGACCACGACCTCTTCGCGCTTGTCGTCGCGGCAAAAGGCGACGAGGGCATCCTGGTTGAGCCCGCCGGCCTGGCCGAGGCTCAACACGACGCGCTGCGCCGCGCGATAATCGCGCGGGCCGATGCGCGCGCCGACGTCTTCGGAAACCTTCGCCAACACCGCGCCGATCGCCGACCGCATCTGCGGCGATGCCACCGCAAGCAGACGGCGATGCACGACGGCGGTCGCCTGTTCGAGCAACTTGCGGAACGTCGACAACGGAATGTCGGGCCGCGCACCAACCGTCTCGGCCAGCACACCGTCGCTCGCGGCGCGCTCGGCCAGATCGGAAAACGCCGCCGGCGAAATCCGCGCACCTGGGTTTCCGGCAACGCTGCGCACGACATCGCGATCGCCGCGGCGAACCAGCACGTCGGTCACCGCCTCATCCAGCAATCGCCGCGCCGAAATGGCGCGCAAATGGTCCTGGCCCTTGTGGCCCGCGACATCGATCAAATCGGTGTCGGAAAGCCCCGGCGAAAGCCGCAACACCGGCGCAGCGACCGCAATATCGTCGTCACCGGCGAGCTGGCGCAGAATCTTGGCCGGCGCGTTGGAAAGCGGCGCGAGCTGCTGCGACAGCTCGGCGCGCGCCTTGCTCTCGATTTCCGTAATCAGCAGCGAAAATACATCGCCGAAAAGATCGACCTGCCCTTCGTCAAACCGGCTGGCGCCATCGAGAAACAGCGTGGTGATGCGTTGCAGGATGTCGCGGCGCCTGGCGCGCGACCCATGCACAACGATATCTTCCAGTTCCGGAATTAGCGAAAGGGTGCCGCCCATGCCGACGATCAGAAATTGTTAAGTTTTTGACTTGCTTCTGCTTACCGGGGAGCGATTACTGTTCCCTGAACGGCCCTTGCAACATTGCGCGAAAAGGCTATATTCCGCGCATCCGGTTATGGCCGATAGTGCATAACGGATACCTCATAACGGTCGGCTGATCCGAACGGTTTGTGAGAGTGGGCCCCCCGGGACCCGCTCTTTTTTATTACTTCGGGGCCGAAGTTGCGTTTGTGAGACACCACGTTAAGGGCCCAAGCTTCAACGACTCAAGCTTCAAGGACCAAAGCTTCGCAGCATGGACGACAGGCCGACAGCCTTTGCCGAAGAGCCGCGGCTGATCACCGAGCCCGGACGGGCAGCCCGCGTGGCCGCGCTCGCCGAGCCGGTGCTGGCCGATCTCGGCTACCGGCTGGTGCGGGTGCGCATCTCCGGCGCGAACGGCGGCACGCTGCAGATCATGGCGGAACGCCCGGACGGCAGCATGGCGATCGAGGATTGCGAAGCGGCTTCGCGGGCGCTTGTCGCCGGTGTTCGACGCCAACGATCCGATCGAAGGCCCGTATCGGCTGGAGCTATCGTCGCCCGGCATCGATCGTCCGCTGGTGCGGCGCTCGGATTTCGACCGCCATGCCGGCCATGTCGCGCAAATCGAGATGCTGGCGCCGTTCGATGGGCGCAAGCGCTTCCGCGGCGACCTTTTGGGCACGCAGGATCAGACCGTGCGGCTGCGTCGCACCGACGCGGCGGCTCCGGATAATCCGGAAGTTCTGCTGCCGATCGACGACATCGGGGAAGCCAGGCTTGTTCTCACCGACGCGCTGATTGCCGAAGCGCTGCGGCGGAGCAAGCACAGCGACAAGCCGGAAGAAGACTTAGCCGAACCGGCCCGCGGCGGCCGACCGTATAAATCCAAGAACAAAAATCAGAACAAGAACCAGAACAAACATCAGAACAAGCATCGCGAACGCGCCGAACATTCCGGCGGACATGAAGACGCTGAGCCGGTCAATGACCGGCGCGGCGGCGGACGCAAAGGAGACTGACCATGGCGACTGTTAGCGCCAACAAGCTCGAACTTTTGCAGATCGCGGACGCAGTCGCCCGCGAAAAGGCGATTGATCGCAAGATCGTGCTCGGTGCCATGGAGGACGCGATCGCCAAGGCGGCGCGCTCGCGCTACGGCAGCGAAACCGAAGTGCGCGCCGAGATCGATCCGAAGAGCGGCGAACTGCATCTGTCGCGCCACATGCTGGTGGTCGAGGCGGTCGAGAACCCGTCGTTCCAGATCAGCCTCGAAGAGGCGCGCCGGCGCCATCCGGCCGCACAGATCGGCGACACCATCGCCGACCCGCTGCCGCCGCTCGAATATGGCCGCATCGCCGCGCAATCGGCCAAGCAGGTGATCGTGCAGAAGGTGCGCGAGGCCGAGCGCGACCGCCAGTATGATGAATACAAGGAGCGGATCGAGGACATCGTCAACGGCGTCGTCAAGCGCGTGGAATACGGCAACGTCGTCGTCGATCTCGGCCGCGGCGAAGCCATCGTGCGGCGCGACGAGATGCTGCCGCGCGAAGTGTTCCGCAACGGCGATCGCATCCGCGCTTTCATCTACGATGTCCGCCGCGAGCAGCGCGGACCGCAGATCTTTTTGTCGCGGACGCATCCGAGATTCATGTCGAAACTGTTCGCGCAGGAAGTTCCGGAAATTTACGACGGCATCGTCGAGGTCAAGGCGGTGGCGCGCGATCCCGGCTCCCGCGCCAAGATCGCGGTGCTGTCGCGTGATTCCTCGGTCGATCCGGTCGGCGCCTGCGTCGGCATGCGCGGCTCGCGCGTGCAGGCGGTGGTCAACGAGCTGCAGGGCGAAAAGATCGACATTATTCCGTGGTCGCAGGACATCGCCACCTTCGTGGTGAACGCACTGGCGCCGGCCGAGGTGGCCAAGGTCGTGCTCGACGAAGAGCGCGAGCGCATCGAGGTGGTGGTGCCCGACCAGCAGCTGTCGCTGGCCATCGGCCGCCGCGGCCAGAATGTGCGGCTGGCGTCGCAGCTCACCGGCTGGGATATCGACATTCTGACCGAGCAGGAAGAATCGGAGCGCCGTCAGGCCGAGTTCGAGAATCGCACCCGCATGTTCATCGACGCGCTCAATGTCGACGAGGTGATCGGACAATTGCTGGCCTCGGAAGGCTTCAATTCAGTGGAGGAACTGGCTTTGGTGGATACCAAGGAGATTGCCGGCATCGAAGGCTTCGACGACGACACCGCCGCCGAGCTGCAAGCGCGCGCACAAGAGTACCTGGACAAGATCGAGGCGGAGCTCGACGCCAAGCGCACCGAATTGGGCGTTGCCGACGAGCTCAGGGAGGTGCCCGGCGTCACCACCGCCATGATGGTGCGTTTCGGCGAGAACGACATCAAGTCCGTCGAGGATTTGGCCGGCTGCGCCACCGACGATCTGGCCGGCTGGACGGAACGCAAGGACGGCGAGACCGTGCGTGAAGCCGGCATTCTCGACGGTTTCGATCTGTCGCGCGAGGAGGCCGAGGCCATGGTGATGCAGGCGCGGCTGAAGGCCGGCTGGGTCAGCGAGGCCGATCTGGCGCCGCCGGCGCCGGCCGAAGAGACCACGGCCGCCGAAGAAGCCGAGGCGTAGGAGACGGAACGCTCAAGCACGGAGCATTCCGCAGCGTTGGAACCGGTTTTCCGGAAGGGACATGCGACAACACATGAATCTGGAGCGCAGTTTGACCCGATCAAATGTGCTCTAGAGCGATGAAGCGAGCGTATGATCGCTGCAACGCAAGAACCCGAGACTGCCATCGAGCTTGACCGCGGCCCGCACGCCGGCGAACGCACCCGCATGTGCGCGGTCAGCCGCGAGGTGCGGCCGATATCCGAACTGATCCGCTTCGTTGTCGGCCCCGACGGCGACGCCGTTCCGGACGTTAAGAACAAATTGCCCGGCCGCGGCCTATGGGTGACGGCAACCCGCCAAGCCCTGGAGTCGGCGATCAAGCGCAAAGTCTTTGCCCGCGGCTTCAAACGCGACGTCCGGCTGTCGCCCGACCTCGCGGAGCGGACCGAACAGCTCCTGGAACGCGCGGTTCTCGACGCTTTGGCGATGGCCCACAAGGCCGGATCTGTCGCGGCCGGCTTCACCAAGACCGAAGCCGCCCTAGCCCACGAAGAGGTGATCGCCGTCCTTCATGCCGCCGGCGCGGCAGCCGATGGGACCCGGAAGCTTGGCCTCAGCGCCCGTCGCCGGACGGGGGAAACGCCCGCGCAAGTGGGATTTTTGACGACGGCGCAATTGGATTTGGCATTGAACCGCCCAAATGTGGTACATGCTGCCTTGCTCGCCGGACCTGCGAGCGAAACCTTTTTGGCGCGTTGCCGGCGCCTGGAGTGGTTTCGCACTGGCGATCAGCACAATCAGGCTGGAAGAGCTGCGCCGAGATAACACCGGCCGGAGATATGAACGCGTATGACTGAGACGAACAAAAATAGCGGCGACAAGCTAAGCGTCAACTCCACCAAGACGCTGACGCTCAAGCGTGGCGGCGTCGAACAAGGCGTCGTGCGTCAGAGCTTCAGTCACGGCCGCAGCAAGGCCGTCGTGGTCGAGAAGGTGAAGCGGCGCGTCGCTGGCCCCGGCGAGACGATCAAGCCCGAACCGGCAGCACCGGTCGTCGAGCGCGCGGCACCGCCGCCGCCGAAGCGCAATGTCACCCCATCGGGTCGCGGCCCATCCGGTGGAGCGGCCGCGCCGGCAAAACCGTCCGGCGTCGTGCTGCGCACATTGACCGAAGAAGAACGCAGCGCTCGCGCGCATGCGCTCGCTGATGCGCGCCTGCGCGAAGCTGAAGAGCGCAAGATCGCCGAAGAAGAAGCCCGGATTCGTCAGAGCCGCGAAGACATTGAAAAAGCCGAACGCGTCAAGGCTGAAGCGCGCAAGCGCGAAGAGGACGACCGGCGCAAGCACGACGAAGAAACCAAGCGCAAAGCCGACGAAGTCGCCAAGAAGCGCTTCGGCGGAGAGCAAACCCCGGCCGCGCCGGCAACCACGGCGGCGCCTGCGGCGCCAAGCCCGCTCAAATCTGCATCCACCGCGCCCCGGCCCGCACTCGAGGCCGAAGAAGAGGAAGCGCCGCGCACCGCTCGCCGCGGCCCCGGCGGCGCTCCGGCACGGCCCGCGCCGGCGCCGAAGCCTGCGCGCCCCGGCGAAGAGAAGCGCCGCGGCCGCCTGACCGTCGTGACTGCGCTGTCGGCCGACGAGGTCCGCGAACGTTCGGTCGCCGCCTTCCGCCGGCGCACGCAACGCCGCACCGGCCATCGCGACGAGCAAAAGGAAAAGATCGCCCGCGAGGTGACGATCCCGGAAACGATCGCCATTCAGGAGCTGGCCAACCGCATGGCCGAACGCGCGGTCGACGTGATCCGCATTCTCATGCAGCAAGGCCACATGGCGAAGATCACCGATACGATCGACGCCGACACCGCCCAGCTCATCGCCGAAGAACTCGGCCACACGGTGCGGCGCGTTGCCGAGTCCGACGTCGAAGAAGGCATGTTCGACACGCCCGACGATCCGGCCACCTTGCAGCCGCGCGCGCCGGTGGTCACCATCATGGGCCACGTCGACCACGGCAAGACGTCGCTGCTTGACGCCATCCGCTCGACCGAAGTCGCGGCCGGCGAAGCCGGCGGCATCACCCAGCATATCGGCGCCTATCAGGTGACCTCGCCGTCCGGCGGCCGCATCACCTTCATCGATACGCCCGGCCACGCCGCCTTCACCGCCATGCGCGCCCGCGGCGCCAAGATCACCGACATCGTCGTGCTGGTCGTGGCGGCCGATGACGGCGTCATGCCGCAGACGATCGAGGCGATCCAGCACGCCAAGGCCGCGAAGGTTCCGATCATCGTCGCCATCAACAAGATCGATAAACCCGATGCCAAGCCGGAGCGGGTGCGCACCGAGCTCTTGCAGCATGAAATTCAGGTCGAATCGCTCGGCGGCGACGTGTTGGAAGTCGATGTTTCGGCGAAAGAGAGGATCAATCTCGACAAGCTGCTCGACGTGATCGCGCTGCAGTCGGAAGTGCTCGAGCTCAAAGCCAACCCGAACCGCTCGGCGGAAGGCACCGTGATCGAAGCACGGCTCGACCGCGGCCGCGGCTCGGTGGCGACGGTGCTGGTACAACGCGGCACGCTGCGCCCCGGCGACATCATCGTCGCCGGTTCGGAATGGGGCCGCGTGCGCGCGCTCGTCTCCGACACCGGACACGCGGTGGTCGCCGCCGGCCCGTCGATGCCGGTGGAAATTCTGGGCTTCAACGGCACACCGGAGGCGAGCGATCGGCTCGCCGCGGTGCCGACCGAAGCGCGGGCCCGCGAAGTTGCCGACTATCGCACGCGGCAGAAGCGCGACATCGCGGCTGCCCGGCAGACCGGCATGCGCGGTTCGCTCGAGCAGATGATGACTCAGCTCAAGACCACCGGGCGCAAGGAATTCCCGCTGGTGATCAAGGGCGACGTGCAGGGCTCGGTCGAAGCCATCGTTGGCGCACTGGACAAGATGGCAACCGATGAAGTGGCCGCGCGCGTCATCTTCTCCGGCGCCGGCGGCATCACCGAATCGGACGTGACGCTGGCCAGCGCTTCGGGCGCTGCGGTGATCGGCTTCAACGTGCGCGCGCACAAGGAAGCGCGCGAAGCCGCCGAGCAGGTCGGCATCGAGATCCGCTACTACAACATCATCTACGATCTCGTCGACGACGTGAAAAAAGCGATGTCGGGCCTGCTGGCGCCGACCTTGCGCGAAACCATGCTGGGCAACGCTTCCATCCTGGAGATTTTCAAGGTCTCCAAGGTCGGCGCAGTCGCCGGTTGCCGGGTGACCGACGGCACCGTCGAACGCGGCGCCAATGTGCGGCTCATTCGCGACAATGTCGTCGTCCACCAGGGCAAGCTCTCGCAGCTCAAGCGTTTCAAGGACGACGCCCGCGAAGTGGTCGCCGGCCAGGAATGCGGCATGGCGTTCGAGAACTATCAGGACATGAGAGTCGGCGACGTTATCGAGTGTTATCGCGTGGAGACCGTACAGCGGACGCTGTAGGAGCAAGCCTCGGCATGGGCGCCGCAAGAACGACGTCGCTGCGTGCGCCTGTGCCGGCCATTCACGTCTTTTAAAGGTTCATCGCAAGTTTAAGGCACGGATGGCCGGGAAAAACCCGGCCATCCTGCCATGACGCATAACGGTATCTACAATGCCTCGTCACCATCAACGCGTTCAATCCGCCGGCGGCTCGCAACGTCAATTGCGCGTCGGCGAACTCATTCGCCACGAGCTTGCGGCGATGCTGTCGCGCGGCGACGTCCATGACCCCGTGATCGAAACTCACATGATCACCGTGCCGGAAGTCCGCATGTCGCCCGACTTGCGGTTGGCGACGATCTACATCATGCCGCTCGGCGGCCACGATGAGAAAGCCGTGCTGGAAGCGCTCGATCGCAACGCCCGTTATATGCGCGGCGAGGTCGCGCGGCGCGTTAACTTAAAATTTGCTCCTGAAATTCGTTTTCGCATCGACGAACGATTCGACGAAGCAGAACGGATCGAGAAGCTTTTGCGAACACCGGACGTAAAGCGCGATCTGGCGGGGAAAAAGGACGAGTGATGTCGTCAGCAAATAATATCGTTGCGTCGCGCGTGGATGAGATCGACGGCGATTCGCTGCGCGCGGCGAACGAATCGGATCCGTCGCTCGCAGTAAACGAATCGACAGCCGCGTCGCCGGAAAAACCCGCCAACAAAAAACGCGTGAAGCGCGACGTGCACGGCTGGCTCGTGCTCGACAAGCCGGTCGGCATGACGTCGACGCACGCGGTGGCGGTGATCAAGCGTTTGTTTTCGGCAAAGCGCGCCGGTCATGCCGGCACGCTCGATCCGCTGGCGTCCGGCTGTCTGCCGATTGCACTCGGCGAAGCCACCAAGACGGTGCCGTTCGTGGTTGACGGCCGCAAGATCTACATCTTCACGGTGCGATGGGGCGAAGAGCGCGACACCGACGATGCCGAAGGCCGCGTGGTGAACACCAGCGAAAGCCGCCCGGACCGCGACGCCATCGCGGCGCTGCTGCCGCGCTTCACCGGCACCATCGAGCAGGTGCCACCGCGCTACTCGGCCATCAAGATCGAAGGTGAGCGGGCCTACGATTTGGCCCGCGAGGGCGAGACCGTCGAGCTCGCGCCACGGCCGGTAACCATAGATCGGCTCGAGATCGCCGACATGCCGGACGCCGATCATGCGGTATTTGCCGCCGAATGCGGCAAGGGAACTTACGTGCGGGCGCTGGCGCGCGACATGGGGCGGGCGCTCGGCTGCTTCGGGCATGTTTCGGCCCTGCGGCGCAGCCGGGTCAGCCCGTTCACCGAGAAAAACATGATTTTGCTGGAACAGCTCGAGGCTTTATGCCATAGAGCGGCCGCTGGCGAGGGCAACCTCGCCGACCTGCTACTGCCGGTCGAGACCGCGCTGGACGACATCCCGGCGCTGGCCGTTAGCCCGGCAGACGCGGCGAGACTCGCAAGGGGTCAAGCCGTTTTGTTGCGCGGACGGGACGCTGCCGTCATTCGCGGCGCGGTCCAGGTCGCTTCGGGCGGACAGCTCGTAGCCATAGCCGAGATCGACCGCGGCGAAATCGTCCCCAGGCGCGTGTTCAACCTATCAGGCGTGACAGGCCGCGCCGACAGACAAAAGGATTGGTAACGATGTCGATTACGACCGAACGTAAGGCGGATGTCATTAAGACATACGCCGTGAAGACCGGCGATACGGGTTCGCCGGAGGTTCAGGTTGCGCTCCTGTCGGAGCGGATCAACAATCTGACCGGCCATTTCAAGACTCATACCAAAGACAATCATTCGCGCCGCGGGCTGCTCAAGCTCGTTTCGCAGCGCCGGCAGATTCTCGATTATCTGCGGCGCACCAACGAAGGACGCTACAAAGAGTTGATTGAACGGCTCGGTATCCGCCGTTGACGGTTTGCGCGCGGCAGATTCCGCGCGCGGTTGGCGGTACGCATAGGCGACCGCCACATGTACGGCAGCTCGAGCTGCCGATTTTGAACGACGGACCAAGGGTCCGTCTCATCCGAATGAAGGTCCGAAAGCCATGGCAGGATCGCCGGACGCTGGAATGGCAAGGCAGCTTTGCTGCGCCAGCAGCGTCTCGCCGTCTTGCTTATGGCTTTCGCGCTTTCGCGAAAACCATGAAAGACAATTGCAATGTTCAATGTTCATCGAGTCGAACTTGATTGGGGTGGCCGCCAGCTCACGCTAGAGACCGGCAGATTTGCTCGCCAGGCCGACGGCGCCGTGTTCGCTTCTTACGGCGACACCACCGTGCTGGCGACCGTGGTCGCGGCCAAGTCGCCGAAGGAAGGCATCGACTTCCTGCCGCTGACCTGCAACTACCAGGAAAAATACTATGCCGCCGGCCGCATTCCGGGCGGCTATTTCAAGCGCGAAGCGCGGCCGACCGAAAAGGAAACGCTGGTTTCCCGCCTGATCGACCGCCCGATCCGTCCGCTGTTCGCCGACGGCTGGCGCTGCGACACCCAGGTCATCGTGACGGTGATGTCGCACGATCTTGAGAACGATCCCGACATTCTGGCGATGGTGGCGGCTTCCGCCGCGCTGACGCTTTCGGGCGCACCGTTCATGGGCCCGATCGGCGCCGCCCGCGTCGGCTTCATCAACAACGAGTACGTGCTCAATCCGCAGGTCGACGAGATGGCCGAGAGCAATCTCGATCTCGTCGTCGCCGGCACCCAGGACGCGGTGCTGATGGTGGAATCCGAAGCCAAGGAACTGTCGGAAGACATCATGCTGGGCGCGGTGATGTTCGGCCACCGGCATTTCCAGCCGGTGATCGACGCCATCATCCGGCTGGCGGAAAAGGCCGCCAAGGAGCCGCGCGAGCTGAAGACCATCGACAATGCCGCGCTGGAAAAGGAAATGCTCGACCTGGTCGAGAAGGAATTGCGCGCGGCTTATGCGATTCCCGACAAGATGCAGCGCCACAAGGCGGTCGAAGCCGCCAAGGAGCGCGTGCTCGGACATTTCCTGCCGGCCGGCGTCGAGAATCCGAAATATCCGAAGCTGCAAGTCGCCGGCGTGTTCAAGGAACTCGAAGCCAAGATCGTGCGCTGGAACATTCTCGACACCGGCACCCGCATCGACGGCCGCGACGTGAAGACCGTGCGTCCGATCGTCTGCGAAGTCGGCGTGTTGCCGCGCACCCACGGCTCGGCGCTGTTCACCCGCGGTGAAACGCAGGCCCTGGTGGTGTCGACGCTCGGCACCGGCGAAGACGAGCAGTTCATCGACGCGCTGCAGGGGACCTACAAGGAAAGCTTCCTGCTGCACTACAACTTCCCGCCCTTCTCGGTCGGCGAAACCGGTCGGCTCGGCGCCCCGGGACGGCGCGAAATCGGCCACGGCAAGCTTGCCTGGCGCGCCATCCACCCGGTGCTGCCGGCGCACACCGAGTTCCCCTACACGATCCGCATCGTCTCCGAGATCACCGAGTCGAACGGCTCGTCGTCGATGGCGACGGTCTGCGGCACCTCGCTGGCGCTGATGGATGCGGGTGTCCCGCTGAAGCGGCCGACCGCCGGCATCGCCATGGGATTGATCAAAGAGGACGAGCGCTTTGCCGTTCTGTCCGACATCCTCGGCGACGAAGACCATTTGGGCGACATGGACTTTAAGGTCGCCGGCACCGAGCGTGGCGTCACCTCGCTGCAGATGGACATCAAGATCGCCGGCATCACCGAAGAGATCATGCGGGTTGCGTTGGGCCAGGCCAAGGACGGCCGCATCCACATTCTCGGCGAGATGGCGAAGGCGCTCACCCAGGCGCGCGCCGAGCTCGGCGAGCATGCGCCGCGCATCGAGGTGTTCTCGATCCCGGTCGACAAGATCCGCGAAGTCATCGGCTCGGGCGGCAAGGTCATCCGCGAGATCGTGGAAAAGACCGGCGCCAAGATCGACATTCAGGACGACGGCACCGTGAAGGTGGCGTCCGCCAGCGGCGAGTCGATCAAGGCGGCGATCAACTGGATCAAATCGATCGCCTCCGAGCCGGAAATCGGCCTCATCTACGAAGGCACCGTCGTCAAGGTGATGGACTTCGGCGCGTTCGTGAATTTCTTCGGCGCCAAGGACGGCCTGGTTCACATCAGCCAGCTCGCTTCACGGCGGGTGCAAAAGACCAGCGACGTCGTCAAGGAAGGCGACAAGGTGAAGGTGAAGCTGCTCGGCTTCGACGAGCGCGGCAAGGTCCGCCTGTCGATGCGGGTGGTCGATCAGGAAACCGGCGAAGATCTGGAAGCAAAGCAGAAGGCCGAGGGCGAAGCGCCCGAGGCGGCTGCCGGCGGCGCGGAATAGTTTCGCGCTGGCGTTTCAGAAGAACGAGAAAAGGCGGCCGCAGGGCCGCCTTTTTTATTACGCGCTCGCAGCTATGCATCTCCCTCTCCCCGCACGCGGGGAGAGGGTCGGGGTGAGGGGCCTCTCCGCTGGGCGAAGCGACCGATAACGTCACCACGCGCAACTATCGTTTTATTCGTGATGCCCGGAGATCGCCTTGGTGGCATCGGCCGCGATCTTGGGCGACGCGGTGTGGGCGACGTCGCCGAGACTCAAGATGCCGACCATGCGCTTGTTCTTGTCGATAACGGGCAGCCGGCGGACCTGCTTCGATCCCATGATCTGAATGGCGTGACTGACCTCATCGGTATCGCGAACCCACGCGATGCCCTCCGTCATCACATCTTTTGCCGTCAGCTTTGACACGTCGCGGCCGTTGCCGTCGGCAAACCCGCGTAAGGCGATATCGCGATCAGTCACCATACCGACCAAGCGGTCATTCTCACCGACCGGTATGGCGCCGATATCTTGGTCGCGCATCATTTGCGCCAACTCGGTCACCAAAGTGTCAGGCGACACCCAATGGGCGCCCTTGTGCATCGAGTTCTTCACTTTCATAAAAAGCAATCCTCCTCGAAGTGCGTCAATCGCTGTGACAACGATTGCCGCCGCGAGCGGTTGCAGCGAATCTTTTGTTTCAAAATCAGCCGGATAAGCGCAGCGCGCACCGCTACGGCATTGAACTAGCTCTGCATTCGCCTGTTATAGTTTTTTTTCAGGCACCTTGGCCGCGTATCTCCGGTGCTAGCTTGCGCAGCGGTTGCGAGTTTGGATATTCTCGCCCTTTCTAAGGCGAGAATGGCGTGGGTGATCGCGATTATTCGGTTCAAGAAGGCCGGGGCAACGCATGTGCCATTTCGTATCATTTGATCTCATGACAAAATGACAAAAACGATCGAGCCGCAATTTTACGATATTGGCTTGGAGATCGTGGAAACTGCGAAGCCGAGAACTATTCTTCGCGAGCATCAGGTCCGACAAATCCACGGGTCGTCTTCGATCCCGTCTAACCTGGACGTCAGCGGTCGCTGAAAGCGGACTGCCTTGGCCCTTGCGGGAGCGATTTCACTGCATCATCGAAGTGGTCGTACCACGCGCCGCCGCGAACAATCAGTTAGATTATTTCTACCGCGGACAAAAAATAAAACACCATGAGAGCACCAACGAAAGCTACAGCGATGCCCAGCATCGCGAGAAGCAACCGCTGATAGGGAGGCCGTGCATTAGACCGATCGGGGACGTCCGCAGCAGCGCGCGCTTTTGCCGTCCTTCTATCGCGGGCAGTGCGTGCGCGGGCCTCCCTGGAAGACATCGGCGTTCTCCTGGCATCTTGGCATAGGGATTGAGATGATGAGAAACTCACCTGGGAGCCGTCTCACGGAATCACGCACAAGTGCTTCGCCGATAGTCTTCGATTAAAAACATGGGCGAGCTTCTGAGGTTGCTAAGTTGCCGCAAATTGCCCTCTTCTATCTCGAGCAGCCAAACGTGATCATCACCGTGATCGCAAGGCATGGTCACACGCGCGCGCAGTGAGGGCCATAACGGTCAAAGTGGGATTTTGACTGCCTTGCGAAGGGAACGATGAGCTGTCTGTTACATAGAGACCAGAAGCGTCCCAGCATTGATTGTATCGGTCCAGTACAGAACTGCGGGGGTCGTGTCCCATGCGAGCTGTGCCGCATTCATGGATCGCGCTTCCTGGGATCGGTAATTTTACGTCGATCCGGTCCAATGAAACATTCATAGTCTCGGCCAATTCGCGCAAAGCTTCCGTCTGTTGGCGTGCTTGTTCCAGATCCGTCTCATCAAACGAGCAGTTTATATGGAGCGTTGGAATACCCCAGTGATCCGTTTTGGCAGGGTTGATATGGACGGTATTGGAATGCCGAGGCAACATCTCAGAAAATGATACAGCAAGAAAATATGAGCGACTCAGTGCCGTATCCGCTTGATACACTTGTACGCCAAATCCGCGACGGGGCTTGGGACGGCCATCGTTTCTTGCATCGAACCGGGGCAGATAAACACACCGCCCATCCTCAATTTTTACAGGTGTCTCGCTCGGCAATTCCGGACCACTGCCTTCGGCCTTCATCATAATATGATCCATAAGATAATGCCCCAAAGCATTCGAGCCAGCAGCAAGCTGTCGGCCATTTTCTGCATCTTTCGACAGCATCAAAATACGCGTTGATTCGAGAGCGGACGCACATAGAAACACCAGAGGCGCCCTCGCCTCACATTCGCTCTTACTTTGCTGATCGAACCATTTTACTCCCGAAACTTTACGGTGCTTGACAACAACCTCCCGGACAACGGCCCCTTGGCGCACGGTTAGCCTTTTCGTCTTCGCGGCCCCGACTAACGTATCGGCGGGCGGAGCGAAGCGCCCTAGTACCGATTGAAATCCAGGCCATCGAGATTCCACCTTTTTCATCAAGGCTGCCTCGACGGGCGTGGGCTCTATTACATTTACGATCTCACCATCCGGCAGCCATGGTAGGTGGTCCAGCGTCCCGGATAGGCCGAGCCGCTTCTCGATGTCGGCGTACCAGGGCGAAATGTCCTCTTCCGAAATTGGCCAAGCCGGGCTTTTTCCATCTTGAGGACAGAAATCATCCATTCCGAGTCGAAAATATTGCCGACCGTGCCCGGGAATTACCACGCGACCACCCAGTGTGCGCGCACGAATCCAATGAAATGGGCGATCCGGGGGCGTCGTGTAAGGCGATTCCACGTCGTCCACGAAGGCCGCTGGAAGTCGTTCCCACGCATAGCATTTTGTTTGTACGCGCTGACGAACACTCCCGATAAAACGCAGACCGCGCCGAGCATGATTTAATAAAGGTGACGGTACGTAAGGTAAAAAATTCGGATTGGCCGCGCGGCCCACAATTTCCGACACAAGCCAACGAAACGGGGCTTCCGTGAAGGTGCGGCAGAATCCTGCGTCCAAGAGCAGAACCGTCAACCCTGACTTTGCCAGACGCTCCGCGGCAAGCCCCCCCGCCGCGCCAGCACCAATGATGATTGCGTCGAACGCTTCAGACTGCTGAAGTGATTCCGGCGATCCGGTATGGATTGCGTGAGTTACCTCGTTCATGGCGACTAGAGGCGATACGACAACACAGTGTTTTTAAGATCGCCTGTTCGCCGATCACCCGACCACGACGCAGGCCTTTGCTCAGTAATATTTAGATTTCCTTGAATAGCAGCACACTTAGGCGCGCAGCACGCCACGGCGGCCGTGCCTCGGCAGCCGTAATCAATCGAGAGCCTCGGCATATACATTCTGCGAGCTAGGAAATCGCTGATTGAATCAACGTAACTCTCAAACTGGAGAGAGTTGTCAGCTCGCTTGATCACCAACCAAATATCTGCGCGCCCGCGCGGCGCGTTTCGCTTGAACGAATACATGCTGAACTTGCCCCCGTGCGCCGTTGATGCGCCGAATATCTTCGGGTACTCGCGACCGCGAGCCAACAATAGACATAGTACCGGATGTCGCAACCTTTTTGTCCCAGTGGACCACTGCGCATCACGATGAAAAAGAATTCTGCGTAAGGTATTTTTTTGCAGACATACTTGGGGAACTTTTCGCGCGCGGACAGCGAAAATTGGCGTGATTACATGTCGAGTATCTTCTCGGCATCTTGATTGTACACGCGGCACGCGTAACGAGATTTCCATTTCGCTTCATCGCAACCTAAGCGCGACGCCAGCCCGCACTAGGGAAAAACCCCTAGGTATTCTGAATCTCTTGTCCCTATGGGTGGAATGCGTCCACAAAATATGCAGATTGCATTGCTGCAACTCGGGGGACTCATCCCTGTATATTATCGGTGATTTGGAAATAGAAGCCTTGCGCACCGTAGTGCGCTCTGGACGTCTTTTTCGATACCCCCTCGATCGCTCCGGCCCCACGGAGACAGACATGTTAGAGCGTGAATTCGCCGACATGTTTGCATGCAATAGTGCTTTAGCCGTTACGAATGGCACCGCTGCCCTGATCTGCGCGCTGATCGGATGTGGCGTCGGTCCGGGCGACGAGGTCATCGTTCCTGGTTATACATTCATTGCCACCGCCATGGCGCCACTCGTGATCGGTGCTGTCCCTGTTCTGGTCGATATTGACGCCACCATGACGCTGGATTCGACTGCGGTCGCTCTGGCGTGCACAGCACGAACGAAAGCAATCATTGCCGTTCATATGAACGGGCACATTGCTGATCTCGATACTCTTGGAGAGATTGCTCGCAGTAAGAAAATCGCTCTAATTGAAGACTGTTGCCAAGCCATTGGCGGAGCCTATCGTGGAAGACCGATTGGCTCAGTCAGCGACGCCAGCGCATTTAGCTTCAATTTTTTCAAGACGATCTCGTCTGGCGAAGGCGGAATGGTTGTGACTCGACATCGCGCGGCTTATGAGCGCGCTCGGATTTATCACGATATCGGAACGGCGTTTTTCGGAAATCAGAAATTTAATCGCGAACGGCAGGCCGAGCTTTTCGTCGGGGTCAATTATAGGCTCGACGAACTGCGCGCCGCCGTCCTGCGAGTTCAACTCCAGCGACTGCACGAGATTTCGGCGAATTTGCGCAAGCGATGGAAAGATCTGCGATCACGGCTCACCGGCTTTCAATATTTCGATCCGATTCCCCTACACGAGATCGACGGTAATTGCGGATCGGCACTCCTCGTTCGCTTCGCGAACGAGGCAAGCGCGCGGGGCTTCTTAATTGCCGCGCGGGATAGATTGCCGGTTTTGTACCCCTACGAGAGCGGCCCTTACGTTTATTCCAGTTGGGAGCCGCTGATGAAACGCAGAGGCGCGTACCATCCCGACTGGGATCCGCTGCACGTAACTGAGGCAGGGCGCGCGCAGGCCTACGCCCCAAACATGCTGCCGAAGACTTTGAATCACCTCAAGGGGACTGTCGGAGTCGAGATCGATCCCAACTGGAGCGACGAAGACGTCGAACGCGTCGCGCAAAAGTTCATCGACATCGCGGCGAGCGCCCCTGGTGTTGTAGGTGGGAGCAGCCTTTCGTCCGCTCGGGCTCAAATTCACGTCAACCGTGCTCGATTTTCTCGGAGTGGCGCCAACCTTTTGCGTTCCGCCATACCCCGCCGGTGGAGGGCGCGCGTCAGGGCGGCCGGTCAGTTTTTGTTCGGCGAGGAAGACAATCCGAGCTGAAATTGGCTTGAACCAGCGCCTCCATGCTGGTCGAGCGAGGAGCCGCCTGCCTGACGCTGAGAATTATCGCCAAGACTTTTTGAGGCCGGTCGTCACGTGGGAGGCTGCTGCCCTGCGGTTATGTGGCCGTGTAACACACCCGTTACAGCAATAGCGCTTCTTCGCCCGCCATGCTTGCGACGAATCAAGC
Organism: uncultured Alphaproteobacteria bacterium; assembly: GCA_963737755.1. Taxonomy (GTDB): domain Bacteria; phylum Pseudomonadota; class Alphaproteobacteria; order Rhizobiales; family Xanthobacteraceae; genus BOG-931. The sequence goes on from CAVTTZ010000006.1 coordinate 319,392, forward strand.
TGTGGGGCTTGCAATAATTGCCAATGTCACAAGTGATGGTCGCTTTGTTAGTGCTAATCTCGGGTGGCGCGCTGGGCTCTTTAATCTTCTTGATCTAGCGTAGCGCGAAAGCCCGACATCACGCTGGAAGCGCATGCTGGTCCTTTGCCGCAAGTGGCGACCACTTACTAACCAGTTCTTATCTTTGTCTTGGCACCCTCTTCGCCACTGATTTCAATGGTGGATTGGGGCGTGTTCAACAAATCTCTGGGTTTCGCACTCTTGAGTGCCTTGAGCTTGGCTTGTAGCGGATGCGCTTCGCCTGGACCTGCAAGCCCGTCCCTCATAGCAATGCCTGGGCGGGGAAAATCTTTTGAACTCTTCCAAAGAGATGAACAATACTGTCAGGCTTCAGCTCAGCGGGCGATAGGCAACCAATCTCCCGGCGAGACGGCGAATCAGTCGACGGCTCGCAGCGCAGCAATTGGCACCGCACTCGGGGCCGTCGGCGGCGCTGCACTTGGTTCTCTGTCAGGAAATATGGGAGCGGGAGCGTTACTTGGTGGCGGAGCGGGTTTATTAGCGGGCAGTGCTGTCGGCGCGAGCAATGGTGAACTTGCTGGCGGCTCGCTGCAAGCCAGGTACGACACAGTTTACGCTCAATGCATGACGGCCAAGGGAAATCGAATTGGCGCGCCTCCCGCCCCGGAACCGGTCTACGTTGCAGCACCTCCGCCTCCCTACTATTGGGGCCCTCGCTATTACTATTCTTATTGGTAGGAGGACCCGAGATCCAAAGCCGTCCGCTGAGACCGAGGCGTCCTGTTTCTTCATTTCATTTAAAGTTCTCTTAACCGCCCTCCCAAGTCCAAAATTGGCTTAGAAACCAAATTCCGTTTTATGCGTATTTGAGCAAGGACGGTACTGGTCGCTGGAATGGCAGAATTCTTAAACCCCGAGAACGTTAAATCGCTCAAGTCCGCATTGATGCATCTGATCGCCGGCGAAAGCGTGCGCATTTCGGCCAGCGACTTTAGGAAGCTGACGGGTGATGAAATAACTGCATTCTGCAGCGAAGGTCGTCTGATGATGGGAAATCTGGCTGCGTCAGCGAACTGCCAGATTGACACGACAAACCGCGTGGCTGTGTTCACCAAAAAGACCGCGACCCCGGTTGCTGGTATTTGGACATCGTTCAGCCGCGCTGAGCTTGAGAAAGCCAAATTGCAATCTGACAAGCGCTCCGCCTAATGTCGGCCGGATTTGCGGATTACATCCCGTCGTTCAGCGGTCGCCGTGATCTCCATGCCGAAGGCACGGCAGAGACGCAGTTGAGCTTTTCCTTGATAAGCATCCCATCAAAGTACGTAACGTGCGCAACTTTCGGCAGGCGGGACCGTGCGTCGAAGATGTCTTCACCAATCTTGAACCGGGTTTTCAGGTGATGGTGGACGGCGGCGAACTGCTACTAGACTAGTCGCGGCCCGGGGAACTCGCTGTCGGAACGTCCAGAGCAATTCGGAACCCGCTCAGATTCCTGGAATCGTCAACGATAAATAAACGTGGCAATGCCTTAGGCGGGCTCGCGTCTACTCGGCGATGATCGGTTCCGGCGGCGGACCGCCGGCAGGTTTGCGGAACACCATCAGTAGCGGGATCACGGCCAGCGTTGCGATCATCAGGAATTTGTAGTCGTCGATATAAGCGATGATCTGCGCCTGCTGGGTGATCAGCGCATCGAGCGCGGCGCGGCCAGCGGCGGTGAGGGGATCCCATGCGTGCGCGACGGTCGGATTTTCAAAGCCGCGATTCACCGCGTTGACATTGGGCACGATCGCGGCGTGATTGGCCTGGGTGTTCTGCACCAGAAGACTGTTCACGATCGAGATGCCAGCGCTCGAGCCGATATTGCGTGAGAGATTGTAGAGTCCTGCCCCCTCGGTGCGGGTCTGCAGCGGCAGCGTCGACAGCGTCGCGGCGCTCAACGGCACGAACAAAAATCCAAGTCCGGCACCTTGCACCACGCCGACACTCATGATCGTGGCTTGCGAGACGTCCGGGGTCCATCCGGTCATCTGATTGAACGACCAGGCCGTGAGCGCAAGCCCGATGCCGAGCAGGATGCGCGTATCCATGCGCCCGGTCAGCCGGCCGACGATCAGCATCGACGCCATGGTGCCCATGCCGCGCGGCCCCATCACCATGCCGGCGGTGACCACCGGATAGCCCATGAGGGTTTGCAGATACGGCGGCTGCAACGCCATCGACGAATAATAGGTGAGACCGACGACCGAAACGAACAGCGTTCCGGCGGCAAAATTACGATCGCGAAACAACGCCGGCCGCACGAACGGCTTTTCCGCCGTGAAGGTGTGCACCAGGAACAAATAAAAAGCCGCGGCCGCCACGATGGCTTCGATCCAGATTTCGCCGGAGCCGAACCAGTCTTTCTGTTCGCCGCGATCGAGCATGACCTGAAACGCGCCGATCGCCAGACTGAGCGTGCCGAACCCGAACCAATCAAGTTTTTGGTTGGCGTCGCGCGGCGTGTCCGGCAGGAAGACCATCATGCCCAGCAGCGCGATGATGCCGATCGGCAGATTGATATAGAACACCCAGCGCCAACTGTAGTTTTCCGTCAGCCAGCCACCGAGCACGGGGCCGAGCACCGGCCCGACCATCACGCCCATGCCGAACAGCGCCATGGCAAAACCCTGGCGTTCGCGCGGATAAGTGTTGAGCAGCACGGTTTGCGACAGCGGCACCAGCGCCGCGCCGAACGCGCCTTGCAGAACCCGGAACAACACGATCTGCGTCACCGATTGCGCCATGCCGCATAACATCGACGCGAAGGTGAAGCCGATGATCGAGGCGAGGAACAAGTTTTTCAGCCCGAAGCGACCGGCCAGAAAGCCGGTCGGCGGCGTCATGATCGCCGCGGCAACGATGTAAGACGTCAGCACCCAGTCGATCTGGTCCTGGCTGGCCGATACGCTTCCCTGCATGTAGGGCAACGCGACATTGGCGATCGTGGTGTCGAGCGCCTGCATCAGCGTGGCGACAATCGCGCAGGCCGTGATGGCGCCGCGGTTGCCGTTGAGGAAGGCGTTTTCGGCCGGACCGCTCATTACGAGCCCCGGTGGCCGAACAACGATTTCAGGAAGCCGGGAAGACCGCGCGCGTGGCCGGTGTCGACATCGACCACGACGCTCATGCCGGCCCGCAGCGGCGGCAGATCCTTGTCGCTGGTGTCGATGCGGATGCGCATCGGCACGCGCTGTACCACTTTCACCCAGTTGCCGCTGGTGTTCTGCGCGGGCAACAACGAAAACTCCTGCGCGGCCGCCGGGCTGACGCTTTCCACCACGCCGTGCCATTCGACGTCCGGATAAGTGTCGACCGTGATGGTGACGTTCTGGCCGGGCCGAACGTAGGTGAGTTCGGTCTCCTTCGGCGTCGCATCGACCCAGACGTGATCGGTGTCGACCAGAAAAAACGCCGTGGTCGACGCGGTCAAATATTTGCCCGGCGCGATCGACGGCACATTCGTTACGGTGCCCGAGAATGGCGCAGTGATGACGGTATGGTCGAGCTGACGTTGCGCCTCGTCGACCTGCGCCTTGGCCTGACGATATTGCGGATGCTCGCTGGTCGGGGTTTGCGGATCGCCACCGAGCTTGGCGAGCTGGACCTCGACCTGCCGCTGCAGCGCGGCGAGCTTGCTCTTGTCGTTATCGAGCGTGTAGTGCGCCTGATCGAATACCGCTTGCGAGACCGTATTGGTCTTCAGCAGCATCGCATTGCGATCGTAGTTTTTCTGATCGAGATCGACTTGCGCCTGTTGGGCCGCCACGTCGCTCTGCATGCGGCGGTAATCTTGTTTCATCGCATCGATCGATAACGCGGTCTGCGCGAGATTGGCCTTGGCGTTGTCGAGCGCGATCTGAAACTGACGCGGATCGAGCCGGTACAGAATCTGCCCGGCCATGACGTGCTCGTTGTCCTTGACCGCGACGTCCTGCACGATGCCGGATACGTCGGTGGAGACGCCGACGCGATCGGCCTGCACGTAGGCGTCGTCGGTCGACATGATCTGACCGCCGGTCACGTAGTAATAGGCGCCGCCGATCAGAACGATCGGCAGCAACGCGAACAGAAACCAGCGGACACCGTTGCGCCGGCGCGAACGCGGCGCCTTGTCGGGAGCGCTTTTTTGCTCCGTGGACCGGCTTGTCGGCCGGAGCAGGCGGCGCCGCCGGCGGCACCGCGTGCGGCCGCGGGCTTTCGGCGGTTTCGTCGGGTACCGGGGCGACGACAGGCTTGCGGGCGGGTTCAGCCATAATGCCGCTCCCCGTTTGCCGTTGCGCTGGCCGCGTGGCCATTTCGCTTCTGGATGAGCTGGCGCAGGTTGTCGCGGACGACCTCGAGCTGCGACACCATCGCCTCGACCTGCCCCGGCACGATGCCTTCGAGCGCGTTCGCCATGGTCTCTTCGCCGAGCGTCGCGAGCTGTTCGAGCAGCGGCCGCGCCGCGTGGGTGAGGAACAGGCGCTTGGCGCGCCGGTCTTCGGGATCGGGGCGGCGCTCGATCAATCCGCTGTCGCACAGCTTGTCGAGCAGCCGGGTGAGCGTGATCGGCTGCAGATCGAGCATCTCGGCAAGTTCGGATTGATTGAGGCCCTCATAAAGATCGAGCCGCACCAGCACGGCCCATTGGGCGCGCGTCATCCCGAACTGCGCGGCACGATAATCCGCGTAGGTCCGCAACAAGCGGGCCACATCATTGAGAATGAACGCGAATTCTCTATTTTTTGACGGCTGAAGCATGGCTGTAAGTCTGCACCTTTAGGCCAGCATAATATAAGCTAGCTTATATTAGTGCTATGAAGCTTCCGGCAGGGCAGCCCTGCGCAGTCACTCAACGGTGATAGCCTGGGTCAGACGAGGCCGAGGTCGCTCAAGGCGGCGACGTGATGGTCGGCCGCAGCCGGCGAGAAGCAGCACAGGACGACGTGCGTGATGCCGCCTGCGGGGCTCGGCCGCAAGCTCCGCGGCGACCGTCCCCACGGCGATGCGCGCGGCGCGGTCGGGCGGAAAGCGATAGACGCCGGTCGATATCGCCGGAAAGGCGACGGACGTCAGCCGATCCGCAGCGGTGAGGTCGAGCGCGGTGCGATAGCACGAGGCCAGCAATTCGTCCTCGCCGCTGCCGCCGCCGCTCCATACCGGGCCGACCGCGTGGATCACGTACTTGGCCGGCAAGCCGATAACCGCGGGTGATCTTGGCGCTGCCGGTCTCGCAGCCGCCGAGCGTCCGGCATTCGGCAAGCAGCTCCGGCCCGGCGGCGCGATGGATGGCGCCGTCGACCCCGCCGCCGCCAAGCAGCGAGCTGTTGGCCGCATTGACGATAGCGTCGAGCGCCAAGCGTGGTGATGTCGGCGACGCAGACCTCGAGCCGCGCGGCGCCGATTTCGGCAGTCACCAATGGGCTCACGTCCGGCATGGCTGCGATGCGTATCACGCCCACTCGGCTTGCGCTTCGGCGCGCAGGTCGACGGTGCTCTTCACGCCGATGTCGTCGAAATGCTCATCGAGAAAGCGCCGCGCGGCGCGCTTGCCGTTGGTGCGCAGCATGTCGAAGAAATCGTAGTCGGTCGTCATTTTCGAGGACGCATCGAACTGGGTGCCGAGACTGTCGAGCACGATCCGATGCACATTGATGCGGCGGTATTGGCCCGGCCCGGTGCCGCGCGGCAGCCGGCCCTGATCGATCAGGCGGGCGACGAATTCGATGGCGCGGTATTCGGCGATCAGCGGCGAGTTGAAGGTGATCTCGTTGAGCCGATTCAGGATCTCGGCCGACGACGTCGGCGTCTTCTGCCGCACCAGCGGATTGATCTGCACCACCAGCACGTCCTCGGTCTGGGTGGTGCCGAAGAACGGAAAGATCACCGGATTGCCGAGATAGCCGCCGTCCCAATAGGGCACGCCGTCGATCTCGACGGCGTGAAACAGCTCCGGCAGACAGGCCGACGCCATCACCGCATCGGCGGTGACTTTTTCGCGCGGAAAAATGCGCACGCGGCCGGTCTGCACATTGGTGGCCGAGATGAAAAGCTGAATGTCGGGAAAGGACTGCACGGCTTCGAAATCGACAAAGCGCTCGACCAGATCCTTGAGCGGATTGATGTTGAGCGGATTGAAATCGTAGGGCGAGAAATAGCGCGACATCAGGTCGAACCAGGCCTGCACCGGCGAGCCTTCGACCGGCGTGAAGGCGAGCAGCCGCTCCATCACGGCGCGCTGCAACGGCGGCAGATCGCCGGTGCTGCTGACCGCGCGCCAGAAATCGGCAAGCCGTTTTTGCGCCTCGGCGCGGCCGCCGCGCGCCAAGCCGTCGGTCAGCATGATCGCATTCATGCCGCCGGCCGAGGTGCCGGACACGCCTTCGATCTGGAGGCGATCGTCGCTCAGCAAATGCTCGAGCACGCCCCAGGTGAAAGCGCCGTGCGCGCCGCCGCCTTGCAGCGCCAGATTGATGCGCTTGACGGGCTGACCGCTCGGCGCGGCGCCGCCGCGGCCGGGCAACACCGCCTCGATGATCTTTCTCACCGCCATGCACGCACCACGACCAAAACGGCCGCTCCCGCACGCTGCGGTGAGACGCGGCGTCATGCGGCGGTCCAGCCGCCGTCGATCGACATGTTGGCGCCGGTGATCGCCTTGGCGGCGTCGGAGCACAGATAGACCGCGAGCGCCGCGACTTCTTCGACGGTGACGAACTCCTTGGTCGGCTGCGCCGCCAACAGAACGTCGCGCTTGACCTGCTCGGCGGTCATGCCGCGCGCTTTCATGGTGTCGGGAATTTGTTTCTCGACCAGCGGCGTCCAGACATAGCCGGGGCTGATGCAGTTGGCGGTGATGCCGAACGTCGCGACCTCGAGCGCCACCGTCTTGGTGAGACCGGCGAGGCCGTGCTTGGCGGACACGTAAGCCGCCTTGAACGGCGAGGCGACCAGCGAATGCGCCGACGCGGTGTTGATGATGCGGCCCCACTTGCGCGCTTTCATGCCGGGAACGGCGGCGCGGATGGTGTGAAACGCCGACGACAGATTGATCGCGATGATCTGATCCCATTTCTCGACGGGAAATTCTTCGATCGGCGAAACGTACTGGATGCCGGCATTGTTGATGAGGATGTCGACCGAGCCGAAGGTCTTTTCCGCGGTGTGGACCATGTCGGCGATTTCGGCGGGCTTGGTCATGTCGGCCGGCGAATAAACCGCCTTGCACGCCGAAATCCTTTTCGATGCCGCTGCGCTCTTTCTCGATCGCGGCCGCGTCGCCGAAACCGTTGATGGTGACGTTGGCGCCCTGCTCCGCGAGAGCACGCGCATACCCCAAGCCGATGCCCGACGTGGAGCCGGTTACCAGGGCGTTCTTTCCTTTCAGCATGCTCATCCCCAAATTAGCGCCGCGCGCTGTCCGCGCCGGGCGTGCAGATCGAAAGTTCGGCGTTCAACATCTCGCGGACAAAGCGCCGCACATTGGGACGCTTTTGTGTTGCGGTGCGATATTTAAGGCGGAGGTTTACCCCGACGGCGGTGTTAGCGTGAAAATCGCTACGAAATCGCTACAATGGCGGGGAGCTTCCCGGCTCAAGCGTCCAGATGGTGTCGCCCCTTGATGGCTCGGACATGACAAAAGCGGCCGTCTTTCCGGCGCCGGACCACGATCATGATAGCTGCGCCAGCTCGGCCATCATGCACGCGGAAGAATTCTGCGCCGCCCGTGGCCAACGCCTGACGCCGATGCGCCGGCAGGTGTTGCAGGCGCTGTTGGCCAGTCACAAGCCGCTCGGCGCTTATGAGATCATCGAGCGCCTGGCGCAGGGCGGCCGGCTGGCGCCGATCACGGTCTATCGCGCGCTCGACTTCCTGCGCGAAAACGGCCTCGTCCATCGCATCGAAAGCCGCAATGCCTTCGTCGCCTGCGTGCACCATCACACCGGCGGCGATCCGGTGGTGTTTCTGATCTGCGAGCGCTGCGGCACGGTCGGCGAAGCCTCCGGCGGCGCCATGGCGAACGCGGTCAAGGACTCCTGCCGCGCGGCCGGCTTTGCTCCAAAAAGCCCGGTGATCGAAATCGCCGGCATCTGCGCGCACTGTCGCGAGTGATTTTTGCGATCTGTTGTCGAGACGTCCGGCGCATCGCGCCGCTATCGAAAACGAACGTGATCGCGGTTCAGCTGATCGCGTTCAAACAAAAACAGGAACGCCCCATTTGCCGCGCACCCGCGCGCCGACAACTCACACCAGTGAAATCGCCTCGCACACCGGAATAGCCATCCTTGCAGCAATCTCCGCAGTCTCGTCCCCTCGACGCGCTCGCGATCATGGTCACGATCGCGCTGTGCTTGATCTGGGGCTTTAACCAGGTCGCGATCAAGCTTTCGATTCACGACTTTCCACCGCTGATTCAGGCCGCCGGACGCTCGGCTCTCGCCGCCCTGTGCGTCGCCGCCTACACGCGCTTCCGCGGCATTCCATTGTTCAAACGCGATGGCACGTTGCTGGCCGGCATCGCCGCCGGCATCCTGTTCACCGTCGAGTTCCTGCTGGTCTATCGCGGCCTGGTGTGGACCACCGCGACCCGCACCGTGTTGTTTCTCTACACGGCGCCATTTTTTGTCGCGATCGGCTCGCGCCTGTTCATCCCCGGCGACACTTTTTATCCGTCGCAATGGATCGGGCTGCTGATCTCCTTCGTCGGCATCGTGATCGCGTTCGGCTTGCCGACGCCCGCCGCCGATCCGCGGCAAATGCTCGGCGATCTCATGGTGCTGGGCGCGGCGCTGGCCTGGGGGGCGACCACCATCGTCATCAAGGCAAGCCCGCTCAGCCGGGTCAGCGCCGAAAAGACGGCGCTGTACCAGCTCGTTGTGTCGGCGCCGCTGCTTGGGCTCGGTGCGCTGGTCCTGGGCGAACACATGGATGCAGTGCCGTCGGCGCTGTCGATCGCCGCGTTCCTCTACCAGGCCATCTGGGTGGTCAGCGTCAGCTTCGTGGTCTGGTTCGCGCTGATCCTGCGCTACTCGGCCAATCGGCTTTCGGCGTTTACCTTTTTGACGCCGCTGTTCGGGGTCGCGGCCGGCTATGTGGTGTTGCGGGAACCGCTGACTCCGGCCTTCGCGTTAGCCGTGGCGTTCGTCGCTTTGGGCTTGGTGCTCGTAAACCGGCCGCGATAAGGCTATATCGGTGGCTGCAATAGCGTCGGCAGAGCCTGGGATGCGCTCGCCGGACGCCGGGGCGGCTGAATTCCGCAGTTGATGCAAAGGGTTAGAGAATGATCGCGTTTTCCGGGCCATCTCCCAGGCACCAGACGGTCGCGGTGAAGGTCGGCAATGTTACGGTCGGCGGCGGCGCTCCGGTCGTGGTCCAATCGATGACGAACACCGACACTGCCGATGTGGAAGGCACCGCGCGCCAGATCGCGGCGCTGTCGCGAGCCGGCTCGGAACTCGTGCGCATCACCGTGGACCGCGACGAGGCTGCGGCCGCCGTGCCGCACATCAAGGAACGGCTGCTGAAGATGAATGTGGACGTGCCGATCGTCGGCGACTTCCACTATATCGGCCACAAGCTTCTGGCCGATCATCCGGCCTGCGCCGAGGCGCTCGACAAATACCGCATCAATCCGGGCAATGTCGGCTTCAAGGAAAAGAAGGACAAGCAGTTCGGCGCCATCGTCGAAACCGCCATCCGCCACGACAAGCCGGTGCGCATCGGCGCCAATTGGGGCTCGCTCGATCAGGAACTGCTCACCCACCTGATGGATGAGAATTCACGCTCGGCAAAGCCGGCCGACGCCCGCGACGTCACCCGCGAGGCGATGGTGCAGTCGGCGCTGCTCTCGGCCGAGCGCGCCGAGGACATCGGCCTGCCGCGCTCGAAGATCATCATCTCCGGCAAGGTCTCGGCCGTGCAGGATCTGATCGCGGTCTATCAGGAACTGGCCAAGCGCTCGAACTATGCGCTGCATCTCGGCCTCACCGAAGCCGGCATGGGCTCAAAAGGCATCGTGGCCTCGTCGGCCGCCATGGGCTACCTGCTGCAAGGCGGCATCGGCGACACCATCCGGGTGTCGCTGACGCCGGAGCCGAAGGGCGATCGCACCCTGGAGGTGAAGGTCGGCCAGGAAATTCTGCAGACGCTCGGCTTGCGCACCTTCGTGCCGCTGGTCGCCGCCTGCCCGGGCTGCGGCCGCACCACCTCGACCACGTTTCAGGAACTCGCTTCCAGCATCCAGAACTTCATTCGCGAATCGATGCCGGAATGGAAGACGCGCTATCCGGGCGTCGAAGGCCTCAACGTCGCGGTGATGGGCTGCATCGTCAACGGACCGGGCGAGAGCAAGCATGCCGACATCGGCATTTCGCTGCCCGGCACCGGCGAGGCCCCGGCAGCGCCGGTGTTCATCGACGGCAAGAAAGCGCTGACCTTGCGCGGCGCGACGGTGTCCGAAGACTTTCAGAAGCTCGTCATCGATTACATCGAGCGCCGCTTCGGCACCGGTGGCGCGCGGCAGACCGCGGCCGAATAAGCCAGGCAACGCGCCATGCGGCGCATCTCGTCGCGGATGACGTTCGTCAACAAACGCGTCTTCCCGACGTTCTGGTTCGGCCTTGTCGTCTTGTTTGTCACGGTTCCGCTTGTTTTAAGCTTCATCCGCAATACCGCGCCGCCGCCGGCGATCGCCTTCGTCGTCGCGGCGCTCGTGATCGCCGGCAGCTATTTTCTGATGAAGAGGCTGATCTTTATTCTCGCCGACGAAGTCTGGGACGACGGCAATGCGCTCGTGATCAAAAAGGGCGGCCGGCGGGAGCGCGTTGCGCTCAGCGATATCAAGGCTGTCAGCTATTCCCCGCTCGCGAATCCACCGCGCGTGACCTTGTCTTTGCTGCGAGCGACCGCGTTCGGAGATGAAATCATCTTCAATGGGCCGATGCGTTTTTCCCCAATAGGCGGCATTCCGGCCATCCAGGACCTGATCGAACGGGTCAATCGCATACAGCGGACGGGTTAGCGCCGTATTGCCTTCGGTTCATCGATTTCGTCTGCAGTCGACGCCGGTCCAAATTTCATTGCGGAAATACGTCGGTTATCGTTGTCTCCGGGTTTTATTGAGTTCCTGGAAACGACAGAACGATTTTGGCGTTGCCACGTTATGGCAAGTTGTTGTTTCGTCGTTTGGCACTTGCGCAAATTCGTCTGCTACGCCGTTCGCTGATGGCGGCAGGACACGGTCGACACAGGACATGGTCGAGCAAGACCTCGCGAACCAGAGTTTGGCAGACCCAGAACACGCGCGGCCGGGCGAACACAAAGTGCCGGTGGCTTCGCTGCTCGCGGGCGGGGTCGGCAACCTGCTGGAATGGTATGATTTCGGCCTCTACGGCCTGTTCGCGCCGATCCTGGCGCATCTGTTTTTTCCGGCCCACGACCGCGTCGCCTCGCTGATCGGCGCTTATGCGGGTTTTGCCATCGGCTTCGCGGTGCGTCCGCTTGGCGGCGCGGTGTTCGGCCATTTGGGCGATCGCCTCGGCCGCCGCGTCGTCCTGGTGTCCTCGGTCGTGATGATGGGATGCGCCACGACCGCGATGGCGCTGTTGCCGACCTATGAGGCGATTGGCATCGGCGCGCCGATACTGCTGTTGGTCATCCGCGTGATACAGGGCTTTTCAGTGGGCGGCGAGTTCACCGGCTCGGTCGCCTATCTGGTCGAAACCGCCCCCACCCATCGGCGCGGTCTCGCCGGCAGCGTCGCCAATGTCGGCGCCAGTGCCGGCATGCTGCTCGCGGCCGGCGTCGCAACCGTGACCGCGACGCTGGCGACGTCCGACGAGATCCAACACTGGGCCTGGCGCATTCCGTTCCTGATCGGCGGCATCATCGCAATCACCGGCTACCTGCTGCGTCACGGTCTGCCGGAGGCCGGCTATGTGCCCAAGGCATCGACGCAGGATTTGTTGCCGCTGCGCAAGGCGTTTGCCGAGGCGCCGGGACCCATGCTGCTCGCGGTCCTTTTCACCTCTGGCTACGGCGTGGTCGATTACATCACCATGATCTTCCTGCCGACCTACGCCACCGTGTTCGGCGGCGTCGCCGAAAAAGAAGCGCTGGCGGCCAACACCGCCGGACAGGCCTTGACCCTGGCGGTGGTGCCGCTGGCGGCGTGGCTGACCGATTGGGCGTTCTCGCGCCGGGCTCTGTTGGTCGGCGTGTTCGTCGCCGAGTTGGCCATCGCCTGGTGGGGCATAACGATGGCGCGTCATGGCGGCGTCGAAGGCATATGGGTCGCGCAACTTGCTTTCGCGTTTTTGTTTGCTTTGGTCATGGCCGCCGAGCCGGCCATGCTGGCCGAACTGTTTCCGAGCGAATACCGCCTCAGCGGCTATTCGTTGTCATTCAATCTCGGCATCGGCATCGCCGGCGGCACCGCGCCCCTGGTGGCCACGGCGCTGATCGCCGCGACCGGCAGCGATCTGGCGCCGGCTTGGTATTTGATGGTCGCGTCAGTGGTCGCCGGTGGCGCCGCTTATCTGATGGCGGACTGGAGCCGAAAACCGCTGCGTTAGCTAGTTTGTTACGCCGTGTGTTGGTCGCGGCGTGATTTACCCGCTCATTCCCGCGCAAGCGGGAATCAGCGCTGGGTCCCCGCCTACGCGGGGACGAGCGGTGTACGGAAGTCGGGTCAAGCCCATCAAACAACAAAATAATTATTCGAGAGCGATGATGAGATCGATCCATACTCGTCATTGCGAGCGAAGCGAAGCAATCCAGAACGGCTCGCTCAAAGCTGGATTGCTTGGTCGCGGAGCCTGTCATCCGGCCGGCCATTTCAGGAGCCGGACACCGTTGCGCTCCTCGCAATGACGAAGCCCTTTCAAATAAATCAGATCAGCGATCCAAACGCGCAATAATATCGTCGAGCTGTTCCAGCGTCTGATAACGAACGCTGAGCGTGCCGGCGCCGTCGCGATCGTTGATCGTGACGACCAGTCCGGTCGCATCTGAAAGACGCCGCTCCAGCGCCGCCGTGTCGGCATCTTTTTCAGATGCGCCGCGGGCGCGCTTGCCGCCGGTTTGTTTCTTGCCGCTCTTCTGCGCGCGCTCGCGCGCCATCGACTCGACTTCGCGCACGTTGAGACCGCGCGCGACGATGTCGGCCGCGAGCGCTTCGGCATTCTCCTCGCCGATCAGCATGCGGGCGTGACCGGCAGTGAGCTTGCCCTCTTGCAGATAGCCTTTCACGGTTTCGGGGAGTTTCAGAAGCCGCAGCGTGTTGGCGATGTAGCTTCGGCTTTTGCCGACGATCTTGGCGATCTCTTCCTGGCTGTTGTGAAACTCATCCATCAGCGCCCGATAGCCGTCCGCTTCTTCCAGCGGATTGAGATCGGCGCGCTGCACGTTTTCGATGATCGCAAGCTGCAACGCTTCCGCATCGGTCGCCTCGATGACGACGACCGGCACTTCGTGCAAGCCGGCGCGTTGCGCCGCGCGCCAGCGCCGTTCGCCGGCGATGATCTCATAAGCCTCCGGAACGCCGCGCAATGGGCGCACGACGATCGGCTGAATGATGCCGCGTTCGCGCAACGATGCGGTGAGCTCTTCAAGGTCGGCGGCGGCAAAGACGCGGCGCGGATTGCGCGCATTCGGCCGCAATGCGCCGATCGCCAGCCGGCGCTGTGCGCGCGGCCGCTCGGTCGAACTTTCCTGGCCGACATCGCCGATCAGCGCGGCGAGCCCGCGCCCCAATCGCGATCGCGATCCCTCTTCCGCCATCACGGACTCTCCTGCACGTTCCGTCATGCCCACTCCGCGAATTCCAGCAGTGGCGGTCGCTTCAGATTGAAGCGATCGCACTCTAACTTTTGCTGGCGCATGATCTTTTCGGAAAACCGGATGCCACTTTTCCGGATCATGCTCGAACTCGCTGTCGTCGACGCGCGAGCGCCGCGCCGGCGCCTCAGGCGACGCACATTTCCTTCTCGCGCTGGATCACTTCGGTCGCGAGCCGCAAATAGGCTTCGCTGCCGCTGCACTTGAGATCGTAGACCAGCACGGGCTTGCCGTAGGACGGCGCTTCCGACACCCGAACATTCCGCGGGATGACGGTGTCGTAAACTTTTGGACCCATGAACTCGCGCACGTCGGCGACGACCTGGCCGGACAGATTGTTGCGCGCATCGTACATGGTGAGCACGATGCCGTGGATCGTCAGCTCGGGATTGAGCTGCTCGCGCACCTGATCGACGGTCTTGAGCAACTGCGACAAACCTTCGAGCGCGAAGAACTCGCATTGCAGCGGCACCAGGATCGCATGCGCCGCCGCCATCGCGTTCACGGTGAGCAGATTGAGCGATGGCGGGCAGTCGACCAACACATAGGTGAAGTTGGCCTGCCCCGGTGCTGGCGTCTTCAGCGGTGTCAGCGCATTGCGCAGACGAAAGGCGCGATCGCGCGCCTGACCGATTTCGAGTTCAAGGCCGGACAGATCGAGGGTCGATGGCGCCAGATGCAGCCGCGGCACGGCCGTCGCAACGATCGCTTCGCGCAGCGGCTGCTCGCCGGTGAGCACGTCGTAGGTCGAATAGCGGCGGCTTCGCCGATCAATGCCGAGGCCGGTCGAGGCGTTGCCCTGCGGATCGAGGTCAACGATCAGCACTTCCTCGCCGATCGCGGCCAGCGCCGTGCCGAGATTGATCGCGGTCGTAGTCTTGCCGACGCCGCCCTTCTGGTTGGCGATGGCCAGAATGCGCGGCGGTCGCGGCACGCCGATCCGGGTGTCGCGGATCGACGGCGGCAGATCGGGTACCAGGGGAGATTTGTCAGGAGCGGATCCGTCGCTCATGGGGCCGATGTCCCTTTTTGGGTGCCGGGTTGGGTGGCGCACGACGTGCCGAGTTAGATGCCTTGTGAGGGCCAGAGCCGCCGCGCGGCTCAAGGCTCTTCACAACCAAAACTTGCGCTCGATCGTCGGTTCGACTTGCAATCAAGCTATAGTCAATTTTCCAATATTTAGCGGCTTCGGTCAATTCAGACGCCACATCTTGTCCTTTGGGAAACACGCCCACGGCGCCTCGTTTTCAACAAAGGATATGCAAGCGTGAGCAGCTTCGGCAACGGCGCCAAGGCCCGCGCCGTGACAACGTCGATGGATTCGGGCGCGTTGTCCACAAAGTCCTCGATCCGCATCGCATGGACGATTGCCGGTGCGCCGGTGACGCCGACGGCCTCGCGCAGGAATGCCGCCTTCTTGCCTATGCTTTCGACCAGATGGACGTTGGCGCCCTCCGTGTCCGCGAACGCGGCGCCGACGACGATCCCCGGAAATCCGGCTCCCGAACCGAGATCGATCCAAGTCTTGGCGTGCGGCGCCAACTCCAGGAGTTGAAGCGAGTCGGCGATATGCCGGGTCCAGATGACCGGGATCGTGGACCGCGCGATGAGATTGGTGTGGCTCCAGGAGAGCAGCAGCGCGACAAAGCGATCGAGCCGCTCCGATGTTTCACGTGAAACAGGCGTGAGGGAGAGAGCGCGTTCGCGGTCAGCGGAGAGATCAATCGCCTGATCTTGCGCTGCCGACCGCCCCTCACCTACCGCGCTCATGCGACACCGCGGCTCCGCTTACGGCGCTCGCGGTGAACATGCGCCGCCAACAACGTCAGCGCCGCCGGTGTGATGCCGTCGAGCCGGCTCGCCTGCCCGATGGTGCGCGGTTTGTGGGTCGCGAGCTTATGGCGGACTTCATTGGAGAGACCCGGCAGCGCCGCGTAGTCGAGATCGTCGCCGAGCGCGAGTGCTTCATCGCGGCGATAGGACTCCACGTCGGCCGCTTGGCGATCGAGATAGACCGCATACTTGGCGTCGGTCTCAAGCTGCTCGGCGATCTTCCGATCGAGCGCGCCGAGGCGCGGCCAGATCCGGGCGACGTCGGCGATGCCGATATCCGGATAGGACAGAAGATCGAAAGCCGAGCGGCGTTGTCCGTCGCGGCGCAACTCAAGGCCATGCCGCGCCGCCTCGTTCGGCGTGACGTTCAACGTCTCCGCCATGGCGCGGGCTTCGTTCAGCAACGCCATCTTGGCGCGATGCCGAACGCGGCGCTCGGAGCCGACGCAGCCGAAGGCGATGCCCTTATCGGTGAGGCGCTGGTCCGCATTGTCGGCCCGCAGGGTCAGACGGTATTCGGCCCGGGAGGTGAACATGCGGTACGGCTCGGTGACGCCGCGGCTCACGAGGTCATCGACCATCACGCCGAGATAGCCTTCGGCACGGTCGAAGATAATCGCGTCCCCGCCCCCTGCCCGCCTGGCCGCATTGAGGCCCGCAACAAGACCTTGCGCGGCGGCCTCCTCGTAGCCGGTGGTGCCGTTGATCTGGCCGGCCAGAAACAGGCCCGGCAGCCGCTTGGTCTCGAGCGACGGCTCAAGCTCGCGCGGATCGACATGGTCATACTCGATCGCATAGCCGGGCCGTACGAACCGCGCCCGCTCCAAGCCCGGGATGGTAGCCACGATCGCGCGCTGTACCTCCTCCGGCAGCGAGGTCGAGATGCCGTTCGGATAAACGGTGGTGTCGTCGAGACCCTCGGGCTCAAGGAAAATCTGATGCCCCTCGCGCTCGCCGAACCGCATGATCTTGTCTTCGATCGACGGGCAGTAGCGCGGCCCCCGGCTTTGGATCTGGCCGGAATACATCGGCGAACGATGGACGTTCTCGCGGATGATCGCATGCGTCGCCGGCGTCGTGCGGGTGATGGCGCACTCGACCTGCGGATTGGTGATGCGGTCGGTGAGCATCGAGAACGGCTCGGGCGGATCGTCGCCCTGCTGCATCTCCAGCGCCGCCCAGTCGATGGTGGTGCCGTCGAGCCGCGGCGGGGTGCCGGTCTTGAGACGGCCGAGCGTAACGCCGGCGCGTTCGAGCGTGCCGGAAAGGCCGAGCGCCGGCGCCTCGCCGACCCGTCCGGCCGGAATCTGCTGTTCGCCGATATGGATCAGGCCGCGCAGGAAGGTGCCGGTGGTGAGCACCACGGCGCGGGCATTGAGGGTTCGGCCATCGCCGAGGCGAACCCCTGCCACGGCTCCGTCGACCAGAACGAGGTCATCCGCCTCGCCCTCGACGATGGTCAAATTCGGCGTCTGCCGGAGTGCATCCTGCATGGCCGCGGCGTAGAGCTTCCGGTCGGCCTGCGCCCGCGGGCCCGCGCACGGCGGGCCCCTTGCGGCGATTGAGCATGCGGAACTGGATGCCGCCGGCGTCGGCGACGCGGCCCATCAGACCGTCGAGCGCATCGACTTCGCGGACCAAATGTCCCTTGCCGAGACCGCCGATGGAAGGATTGCAGGACATCGCGCCGATGGTCGCAAAGCGGTGGGTCACAAGCGCCGTACGCGCGCCAAGGCGCGCGGCAGCTGCAGCGGCTTCACAGCCGGCATGCCCGCCCCCGACGACGATAACGTCGAAGCGATGGTCCACAGTTCGATCTCCGGAACGATGGTCTTTTAAATAAGGCGCGGGCCGCGCGTCAAAAAGCATTTGGCTGCAGTTTCACGTGAAACATCTTGGGTGGCGGGGATGCTGGTCGAGCTTACCGCTGAATTATTACGGTTCGCGGAGCCCGATAGGATCGAACCGGCGGAGCGCCAGAGAGCTGCGCTTCTGATCGGCTCGGACGGCTGGAGCATCCAAGCCGCCCCGCCGATGTTTCACGTGAAACATCGCCGCCTCACGGCAGCGGCCTACCTGGAATGGCACGGGCCGCAGATCCAAAACGTATCGCTAGCCGCCTCGCCCGCAGGCCGACACAGCCGCGGTTGACGTGAAATACCAATCCACGACAGGTTCCGATGGAAGGAACCACGCGAAGGTCCTGGACGAGAGCGGCCCGAAGGAACGGCTTACTTGCCGATGCAAAAATCCCGGAAGATCACATCGAGAATGTCCTCGACGTCCACGCGTCCGGTCAGCCGCCCGAGTGTCGTGGCGGCGGCCCGCAACTCTTCGGCGATCAACTCTTCCCGGCCGGATGGCCCCATGGCGAGAACACGATCCAATGCCGTGACAGTCGCATTGAGCGCCTCGCGGTGGCGTACGCGGGTGACCATCGTGCTTTCCGTCGCCGCGAAATAATCGTGCGCGTGCGCCGAGAGTGCCGTTATCAACGCGTCGACGCCGGCGCCGGTCGCGCTCGAGATTTCGAAGGTCTTCGCGTAAATTGTGGATTCTGATTCATTATTTCGTTGTTCCCAACTTATCCCCAATGTACCCACAGCCAAGTCGATCTTATTGGAGACCAGCCAAGTCTCCACGCCTCCGAGCTTTTCCGGCGCCGCATTGGTCGGCCTTTGGCCCACCTGTGAATCATTTATCCACAAAACCAGATCTGCCGCCGTAGCGCGCGCCATGGCCCGCCGGATACCCTCCTGCTCCACCGGATCATCGCTCGCCCGAACACCGGCCGTATCCAGCAATGTCACCGGATAGCCGCCAAGATCGAAATGGACCTCGATGACGTCGCGGGTCGTGCCCGGATACGGCGATACGATCGCCGCCTCCCGCCGCGCCAACCGATTGAGCAGCGTCGACTTTCCGGCGTTGGGCGGTCCCGCGATGGCGACCACCAAACCGTCGCGCAATCGCTCTCCCCTGCCCCCATCGGCCAGCGATGCCGCAATCGCGGTGCGTAACTGCTGCGCAGCGTTGAGCGCCGGTCCGACCAATTCTTCCGGCACATCGGCTTCATCCGAAAAGTCGATCCGCGCCTCGACCAGCGCCAGCGCCTCGATAATTTGCCGTCGCCACGCCTCTGCCTGATCGCCGATCAAACCTTTGAGTTGGCGAAATGCCTGCCGCCGCTGCGCCGGCGTTTCCGCCGCGATCAGGTCGGCGAGACCCTCGACCTCGGTCAGGTCGAGCCGCCCATTCATAAAGGCACGGCGGGTGAACTCGCCGGGCTCCGCCATCCGGCAGCCGTCCATCCGTCCCAAGGCGCCAAGCAATCCAGCGATCACCGCCGGCCCACCGTGAACCTGGATCTCGGCCATATCCTCGCCGGTCTCGCTGTTCGGACCTGGAAACCACAGCGCCAACGCCTCGTCGAAAACCTCGCCGTCGGCCGGATCGCGCACCCGCGCCAGCGTGGCGCGCCGCGGCTGCGGTATCCGCCCGATCAGCGACTCAAGCACCCTGCCCGCCTGCGGACCGCAGATCCGCACCACCGCCACCGCCGCCGGTGGCCGCCCAGACGACAGCGCGAAAATAGTCGGTCGATCATGACCCGGTCGATTTTGGCCCAAGGTCGGGTTGCCTGCTCTGGTGCGATTCTAACTTTTCGCGATTGCCTGTCGTAATCCTGGCACGCGCGTCACGAACGCGCGGTGCCAAATCGGTACGATCCCGGCAACTGCCATGGATCAGCAAACGTTGTAGGAAGAACTCCCCAAACCTCAAGCCGGGATGCAAAGCATGACCGCCACCACGCCATTATCCGAAGGCCAGGCCGGGCATGGACAGGGCCACCACGAAAACCGGCTGGCGCAGGAAACGAGCCCGTATCTCCTGCAGCACCAGCACAATCCGGTGGATTGGTGGGCGTGGGGACCCGAAGCGCTTGGCGAAGCCAAGCGCACCGGCAAGCCGATCCTGCTCTCGGTCGGTTACGCGGCCTGCCACTGGTGCCACGTCATGGCGCACGAGAGCTTCGAGAATGACGCCATCGCGCGCGTCATGAACGAGCTGTTCGTCAACATCAAAGTCGACCGCGAAGAGCGGCCCGACATCGACCAGATCTACATGGCGGCGCTGCATCATCTGGGCGAGCAGGGCGGCTGGCCGCTGACCATGTTTCTCACCCCCGACGGCGAGCCGATCTGGGGCGGCACCTATTTTCCGCCGACGTCGCGCTACGGCCGTCCGGGCTTTGTCGACGTGCTGCACGAAATCGCGCGGCTGTTTCGCGAAGAGCCGGAGAAGATCGAACAAAACCGCACCGCGCTGATGGAGCGGCTCGCCGGCGCCGCGCGCAAGCCGGGCAGGGCGACGATCGGCGCGACCGAGCTCAACGAGGCGGCGCAGCAGCTCGGCGGCATCATCGATCCGGTCAATGGCGGCACGCGCGGCGCACCGAAATTTCCGCAAACGGCGTTGTTTGAATTGCTGTGGCGCGCCGGTCTGCGCACCGGCGAGGCGCGCTATTTCGGCGCCGTCGACATTACGCTGCATCACATCTGCGAGGGCGGCATCTACGATCATCTCGGCGGCGGCTTCGCCCGCTATTCGGTCGACGAGCGCTGGCTGGTGCCGCATTTCGAGAAAATGCTCTACGACAACGCGCAGCTTCTCGAACTGCTCGCCGCCGCGTCATGCGCGTTTTCAGAAGCCGCTTTACCGGCAACGCGCGCAGGAGACCGTCGCGTGGCTGGCGCGTGAAATGACGACAGGCGAGGGCGCCTTTTCGGCTTCGCTCGACGCCGATTCGGAAGGCGAGGAAGGCAAGTTTTACGTCTGGTCCTACGACCAGGTGATCAAAGAACTCGGCCCCGAAGACGGCGCGTTTTTCGCGCGGCACTACGACGTCACGCCGGACGGCAATTTCGAAGGCCACACCATTCTCAATCGTCTGAAATCCATCGCGCGCAGCCACGACGACGAGCACCGGCTGGCGCCGCTGCGGGCCAAACTCTTCGCCGCCCGCGCGCCGCGGGTCCGGCCCGGTCTCGACGACAAAGTCTTGGCCGACTGGAACGGCCTGATGATCGCGGCGCTGGCCAATGCGAGTCAGATGCTCGGCGAACCGTCGTGGCTCGCGATGGCCGAGCGCGCCTTCGACGTTCATCACGCACGCCATGACGCGCGGCGACCGGCTCGGCCATTCGTGGCGGCAGGGCAAGCTGAAATTTCCCGGGCTCGCTTCCGATTTCGCCGCCATGATCCGCGCCGCCCTGGCGCTCTATGAAGCCACCGGCCAGCAGACTTATTTGCAGCAGGCGCTGTCGTGGCAGCACGCGCTCGATCGCGATCACGCCGATGCGCAAACCGGCACCTATTACCTCACCGCCGCCGACGCCGAGGGTTTGGTGATCCGTCCGGCCTCAACCGCCGACGAAGCGACGCCCAATCACAACGCCGTCGCGGCGCAAAATCTGATCCGGCTGTCTTTGTTCACCGGCGATGATCAATGGCGCGACAAGGCCGACCGGCTGATGGCCGCGATCGCGCCGGCCGCTGTCGATAATCTTTACATGCACATGGCGCTGTTCAACGCCATCGATCTGCGGCTGCGCGCCGCCGAGATCGTGGTAACCGGGGAGGGCGCGCGGGCCGACGAACTGCTGGCTGCCGCACGCAGCATCCCGCCGCTCGACCGCATCGTGTTGCACGCGCGCGAGCGCCGACGCATTGCCGCCATCGCATCCGGCGCGGGCTCAGGTTCAGGCTGTCGTCCGAGCCGCAAGCCTTTGTTTGTATCGCCGAAACCTGCTCGCTGCCGGTCAACGATCGGGCCGGCCTTTTGCGTGTTCTTGAAAGCAGCCGAGAAACCCGCAAATCAAGCTGAACATCCGCGATCCGACCAACACAAATATTTTCGTATACTGTTTGCTGGCGGCGCTGACGCGATGCCGGTCGGGTGAGCGCTGTGTCTATCGCCCGCTGATTCTTTACTGTCGCAAGCGCCGGGTGGAATTCTTCCAGTCTTCCATCGATTGCTTTCAGATCGTTATCACCCCGCGCGACAGATCATCCTGCCGCGAATCGTGACAGATTGATCGCTGCGCTCTCGGAGGATTGCCATGGCTCGCACGCCCAGAGGTCGTAAGCCCAAAGCGCCACCCGCTTCCGAACCCATCGACAATGTCGGAACAACCGAACTCGATCAACCGGTATTCGCTCACCGAAACCGACGCCGGATCCGACCGAATTCGAAACCAAACATCCGACCGACAATGCGGTCTATAAGAAAATCGACCAGCTCAATCGCGAGCACAAGATCACCACGCTGCCGTTCCCGCCGCCGCGTGGCGTGCCCGAACCGCGATTGAGCCTGCCGAGGTCCTCGACACCGACGCCGCCGCGGCTGAAGCCAAAATCACCAAACAAAAACAACTGGTGTTTCATTCGGTCGGCGACACCGGTAGCACCCGCGGCCCACAGGATCAAAATCAGGTCGCCGACAAGATGATCGGCGACTTTTCCGATTATGACCCGCAGGACCTGCCGCAGTTCTTTTTTCACCTTGGCGACGTGATCTACAATTTCGGCGAAGCGCAATACTACTACGATCAGTTCTACGATCCGTACCGCGACTATCCGGCGCCGATCCTGGCGCTGGCCGGCAATCACGACGGCATGGTGGCGCCGGGGACGACAGTCGCCAACCCTGGCGGCGTTCCTCGACAATTTCTGCGCCGATCGCGGCCCGGATTTCATGTACGCCGGAAGCCGGCGGCCTGTCACGCACGGCGCAGATCCAGCCCGGCGTGTTTTTCACGTTCGAAGTCGCGCCGTTCGTGCGGATCCTGGCGCTGTACAGCAACACGCTGGAGGATCCAGGCGTGATCGCCAGACGGCATCGATCGGCAACTCGCAGCTCGACCTACCTGAAGGCGGCACTGACCCGCGTGAAGGCGGAAAAATACGCCGGCGCGCTGATGATCGCGCATCATCATCCGGCCTACACGGCTGGCACCAAGCATGGCTGGAGCACGGACATGCTGGCGCAGATCGACGCGATCTGCAACGGAGACCGGCGTTTGGCCGCATGCCGTGCTGTCGGCGCATGCGCATAACTATCAGCGCTTCACCCGCATGCAACGACAACACGGCAAATGCCTTACATCATTGCGGGTAACGGTGGGCACGAAGTACGCAAAGCTGCGTGGGCAAGGCCGATAGCGCGCTGCGCACGCCGCAGACCGCTCGAAGTGCCGAAAAAGGTGCGGACAAGGTGATTCTGGAAAACTACGACGATCAGGATTTCGGATATCTGCGCGTGGTGGTGACGCCGACGCAACTGCGCATCGAATATCATCCGGCCAGCGACGGCACGGGTGCAAAAACGCCGGACGACTTTGTCACGGTCGATTTGGCCAAGCGCCAGCTCGTGCATTTTACCGGCGAATAACCGCGTTGGCTTTGCCCATCCGACCCGCCGAGCCGCCGCGCGGGTTGGATGGCGTGAGCTCGGCTACGCACCGGCCGGAAAGATGCGGGCGACATGAAAAGCCTTCGCGGTCAGCAGCCATTCCCCGCGATGCGACAAAAGACAAGATAATCGAGGAAACCGGTCTGGCCGATCCGCACCCGCACTTTGGCGGCGGCTAAATCGGGCGCGGTGTGTTCGATGCTCAGAATCTCCTGCTCACGCGGAGATTTCATCGCCGCCGGCGACGGCCGTCCACGGATCACGTCGCTAAATTCGGCTGCCGACCACGCGGTCAGCTTTCCCTCGCGCAGACCGTGGATGAGACAAGCTTCGTGAAAGACTTTTGGGAAATGATCGTCGTCTGCATCATACATGAGATCGAAATAGCTGTTGATCGCGGACGCGATGGCGGGAATTTGGTCCATGAAAATCTCCTTTGCGGGCTGCGAAACATGGCTTTGGTGTCCGGCCGAGACAGCAATCTCGACTGCCGCCAAGGTGGCGCGCTGCAGCGACGCTCTAGCCAGCGCTCACGGCGTCATCGCTTGGATGACGGAAAGGCATCGATGATGGACGACATCGACGGCCGACTGGTTGGCGGCCTGGTGGTTCTCGGCAGCGGTCGCCGAGGCGCGCAGCTTCGGCAAAGCCGGCGAACGGCTGGGCATGACCCAATCCGGCGTCAGCAAGGCCATCGCCAAGCTTGAGGGCCGCCTCGGCACCAAACTCATCCACCGCACCAGCCGCGCCGTTGAACTCACCGACGAGGGTCGCGCGCTCTGCGAACGTGTCGCCGAACATCTCGCCGGCATCGGCGCGGCTGCGACCGAGACTGCGCAATCGCGCGATGCGGTCCGCGGCCGGTTGCGCATCAATGTCGATCCGCTGTTCTCGCGTGCCGTTCTCTCGCCGAAACTGAGCGCGTTTCTGCTGCAACATCCGCACCTGGAGGTGCGCATCGAAACACGCGACCGCATTGCCGATTTGGTCAGCGACGGCTTCGATCTGGCGGTCCGTTTCGGCGAGCCGGCGCCCTCCGGCACTGATCGCCCGCCGCATTTTCGACGGCGCGCATCCTCACGGTCGCGGCGCCGGTCTATATCGACGCGACACGGCAAGCCCGATCACCCGGAAGACCTGGCAAGCGCGGCTCACCAATGCATCCAGAGCGATCGATCCGGCGAGCGGGACGTCCGTACGACGTGGGAATTCCGGCGCGGCAAGGAAACGATTGCGGTCGCCGTCAATGGCCGGCTGACGGTGACCGATTTAGGCACAAAGCTCGGCGCCTGCCTCGCCGGCTTCGGCATCGGCGCAAGTCATCGATCTTGGATCTGGATCAGCATTTACACAGCGGCGCGCTGATCAATTTATTTCCGGACTGGTCGGATGAACGATTTCCGCTCTACGTCTACTACGCGTCCCGAAACCACGTGCCCGCGAAGGTGCGAAAATTCATCGACTTCATCAGCAACGCGCTCGGCAACGGGAATGCGTCGCTGACCGATCCCGTCGCCAAAAAGGCTGCGACGACCGCTGCGGCTTTAGATTCCTTACAGGCTGCTCGTTGATCGAGTGCCGCCGAGGGAACTGAAAGGTTCGCGGCCCGTCGCCTCATTCCAGATCGAGCGCCATGTAGGCCGCGCCGGGCAGGGGGTTTTCGTAATAGGCGGACACCGGCTTGAAGCCGAGCCGGCGATAAAGCTCGACGGCGGGCTGCATGGACGACAGCGTGTCCAGCACCATGGTGCGATAGCCGCACTGGCGCGCATCAAAGATCAGCTCTTCGACCAACTCCCAGCCCACATAGCGGCCGCGGAATGGCGGCCGCACGTAAAGCCGTTTCATCTCGCAGACGGCGGGTTCGATCATCCGGTAGGCGATGATGCCGGCGTGCTCGGTAGCAGGGTCTTCGCTTTTCGCGATCAGCACGACGCCGGTCGGGCGAGCGTATTTGCCCGGCAGGGTCGCGATCTCGTTTTCAACATCTTGAAAACCGATATCGGCGGTGAGCGATGCGACGTACTCGCGAAACAGGCCTTCCACCGTTTCGCGGTCGTCCGGCCAGATCGCTTCCGATATTCGGATGCCCGGTGACGCCGCCACGGATTTTTAGGTATTCATCGAGTCGAAGAACTCGCCGTTGTTTTTGGTGCTGCGCAGCTTGTCGAGCAGGAAGTCCATCGCATCCATGGTGCCCATCGGGTTGAGGATGCGGCGCAGCACGTACATTTTCTTGAGCTGATCGGGCGGGACCAGAAGCTCTTCCTTGCGGGTGCCCGAGCGGGTGATGTCCATCGCCGGGAAGGTGCGCTTGTCGGCGACCTTGCGGTCGAGGATGAGTTCCGAGTTACCGGTGCCTTTGAACTCTTCGAAAATCACTTCGTCCATGCGGCTGCCGGTATCGATCAGCGCCGTGGCGATGATGGTCAGCGAGCCGCCCTCTTCGATGTTACGGGCGGCGCCGAAGAAGCGCTTCGGGCGCTGCAGTGCGTTGGCGTCGACACCGCCGGTCAGCACCTTGCCGGATGACGGAACGACGGTGTTGTAGGCGCGGCCGAGGCGGGTGATCGAGTTGAGCAGAATCACCACATCGCGGCCGTGCTCGACCAAACGCTTGGCCTTCTCGATCACCATCTCGGCGACCTGCACGTGCCGGACCGCCGGCTCGTCGAAGGTCGAGGAAACCACCTCGCCCTTCACCGAGCGCTGCATATCGGTGACTTCTTCCGGACGCTCGTCGATCAGAAGCACGATCAGGTAGCATTCCGGATGATTGTGGGTGATCGAGTGGGCGATGTTCTGCAGCAGCACGGTTTTACCGGTGCGCGGCGGCGACACGATCAAGGCGCGCTGGCCCTTGCCGACCGGGGCCACGATATCGATGACCCGCGCCGAGAGATCCTTTTTGGTCGGATCCTCGAATTCCATCTTCAGCCACTCGTTCGGATAGAGCGGCGTGAGGTTGTCGAAATTGACCTTGTGACGGGCCTTTTCGGGATCTTCGAAATTGAGTGAATTGACTTTGAGGAGAGCGAAGTAACGTTCGCCTTCCTTGGGGCTGCGAATATGGCCGTCGATGGTGTCACCGGTGCGCAGGCCGAAACGGCGGATCTGCGAGGGCGACACGTAGATGTCGTCGGGGCCGGGCAGGTAGTTCGCTTCGGGCGAGCGCAGGAAGCCGAAGCCGTCCGGCAATACCTCGACAACGCCTTCGCCGACGATGTCGGTCTCACGCGCCGAGAGCTGCTTGAGGATGCCGAACATCAGCTCCTGCTTGCGCATCGTCGACGCGTTCTCGACCTCGAGCTCTTCGGCGAAGGAGACGAGCTCCGCCGGTGTCTTGGCCTTGAGCTCTTGGAGTTTCATTTCCCGCATGCGGAATGTCCTATGGAAAATCGGGCCGGCCGCGGATGGGGAATTGCAACGCAGCCGACTAAAGGAAGAGAAGAAGTGCCGCAGGTCGTGGGCAACGAGAGCCTTGGGCAGTGAAGAGCTTTGGGCTCCGGTCCCGATGCCACCAGCCGGCTCCAATCCAAGGAGCCAGAACCCAATTGCATCCGCCTACGTTCGGAGGGATATGCCGAACATAAGAAAACAAAACGTGTCAGGCAAGAGGCGAAACGCTTTGTGCACTGGCAACGCGCGCGATTCAGAACGGTTTCAGCACCACGAGCAGCACGATGACGATCATCGCGATCGTAGGTACTTCATTGATTATCCTATAGAATTTCTGTGAATGCTGGTTGCGGTCGGCGGCGAAGTCTTTCACCCAGCGGGCCAGAAATCCGTGCAAGGCCGAAAGCAGGACTACAACCGCAAGCTTTGCTTGCAGCCAGCCAAAACCAAACCAGCCGGCGCGCCACGCCAGCCAAAGCCCCAGAATCCAGGTCACAATCATCGCCGGGTTGATGATGGCGCGCAGCAGCCGCCGCTCCATGACCTTAAAGGTTTCCGACTGCACCGAACCCTTCTCAGCCGCGCAGTGATAAACAAATAACCGCGGCAAATAGAGCATTCCGGCCATCCAGGCGATGACCGCGATGATGTGAAACGCTTTCACCCAGGCGTAGACATCCACGCTCATTTCTCCGGCTTACGGTACGCCGCTATGGCACGCCGCAGATCGATTCGATCAACGGTCCGATCATCCGCTGACACGTGATCCGCAGGGTGATTCGTTTTTCAGAACCACGCGCTAGATCTACTTGTTATCGCATGTCCTTTTTCGGAAAACCGATTTCGACTTTTCCGGGACATGCTCTAGCGCGCCGTCGAGCGACCCCGCACCCGCTCCACCAAACGCTCGACATGCTCGATCGGCGTCTGCGGCAACACACCATGGCCAAGATTGAAAATAAACGGCCGCTGCGCAAAAGCACCCAGAATGTCGTCGATCGAACGATCCAAAGCGTCGCCACCGCTCAGCAACGCCACCGGATCGAGATTACCCTGAACCGGCCGCCGCGCCTGGATCATCGAACGCGCGAATTCGAGCTCGATCGTCCAATCAAGCCCCACCGCATCAACTGCCACCGCATCAAGGTAGCGGCCAAGCTCGGTCCCTGCGCCGCGCGGAAAACCAATGATTTTCGCTCCGGGAATTTTGGCGCGGACCTTTTCGACAATCCGCAGATGCGGCTCGATGCACCAGTTGGCGAATTCCTGCGGCGGCAGAATCCCCGCCCAGGTGTCGAAAATCTGCACGGCATCAACGCCCGCCGCAAACTGCTGCAGCAGATAGTCCGCCGACGCATCGACCAGGACATCGATCAGCTTGGCGAAGGCTTGCGGATACCGATAGGCAAACAGCCGCGCCGGTAATTGATCCGGCGTTCCCCGGCCCGCGATCATGTAGGTCGCAAGCGTCCAGGGCGCTCCGCAAAAGCCCAGGAAAGCCACCTCAGGCGGCAGTTCCCGGCGCACCCGCGCAATCGTCTCGTAGACCGGCTGGAGTACCGCGTGGTCGAGCGCGCTCGCCAAATTCTGCAGCGCCGCGGGATCAGCCAGCGGTTCGAGCCGCGGGCCTTCGCCTTCGACAAACCAGACTCGTTGTCCCAGCGCATGCGGCACGACCAGAATATCGGAAAACAGGATCGCGGCATCGAAACCGAACCGGCGGATCGGCTGCAACGTGATCTCGGCCGCTTTCTCGGGATCGAAGCAGAGGTCCAGAAAACCGCCAGCCTTGGCACGCAGCGCCCGATATTCGGGCAGGTACCGGCCAGCTTGGCGCATCAACCACAACGGGGGAACGGCTTCACGCTCGCCATGCGAGCACGCGGAGCAAGGGTTTACGCACAGAGGAAGCCGTCACGCTCTTTTCCTAAACCAACCAATCTTAGAGAATCTTGTTGTAGTATTTGGGCCGTTGATTGAACTCATACAATTGAATGCACATGTCATCCACGGCTGACCCACATGTGCTCACTGCCGGCGGAATAATCCCTCCGGCGCCGAAGACGTGGATCCGTGGGCATTTTCGGCATGATTTTTCCGGTTTATTGTCGGCCTGTCCACATTTCACCGATTTTCTTTCAGAGGCCTCCCTGCGTTGTTCCGCGGGGGTCGATTGTGGATGGACGGTAAGGTTTTCCCGCCATAGTGCTGGACTCACCCATGGGGGCATGGCCTTGTCCCCATTCATCGACAGGTTATCCGCCTCGTGATGACAACCGCGCCCGGCTATTTTCATCTGCACTTGATCTCCGATTCGACCGGAGAAACGCTGATTACGGTCGCGCGCGCCGCTGCCGCGCAATATTCGCGGATCATGCCGGTCGAGCACGTGCACCCGCTGGTGCGCACGCAAAAGCAGCTTGATCGCGTGCTCAGCTGAAATCGAGGAGATGCCCGGCATCGTGCTCTACACCTTGCTGCAGGAAAACCTGGCGGCGCGGCTCGAAGAAAAATGCCGCGAGCTCGGCCTGCCTTGCCTGTCGATCCTGGGGCCGGTTCTGCACCTGTTTCAGTCTTATCTCGGCGCCGAATTCGACCCATAAGGTCGGCGCCCAGCACACGCTCAATGCCGAATATTTTCGCCGCATCGACGCGCTCAACTACACGATGATGCACGACGACGGTCAGATGGCCGACGATCTCGAAGCCGCCGACGTGGTGCTGATCGGCGTGTCGCGCACCTCGAAAACGCCGACCTCGATCTATCTGGCCAATCGCGGCGTGCGGACGGCCAATATTCCGCTGGTGCCCGGCGTGCCGTTGCCGCTCCGGTGTCGAAGCGCTCAAGCAGCCGCTCGTGGTCGGGCTTTACGCCACGCCCGAGCGGATCGTGCAGATCCGGCAGAATCGGCATGCTCGGCCTGCGCGCCCATCGCGACGACGACAAATATATCGACCAGCAATCGGTGGCCGAGGAAGTGTCCGCATCGCGCCGGCTGTGTGCACGCCATAACTGGCCGGCGATCGACGTGACGCGGCGATCGATCGAGGAAACCGCCGCCGCGGTGATCGCGCTGCTCACCGAGCGCCGCCGGCATTTGGCGTCGTAAGTCGATGGCGTTGTGGCTTGCACGTCCGATCCTTGGTGCTGGCGTCGCGCAGCGCCGCGCGTCGCACGCTGCTCGAAGCGGCCGGCATTCCGATCGAGCTTTGTCCGGCCGATATCGACGAGCGTGGGGTCGAGGCGCAAGCGCGCCTGCAGGATCCGGCGGCGGTCGCCACGTTTGTTGGCGCGCGAGAAGGCGGCTTTTGTTGCCAAGTCGCATCCGGGCCGGCTTGTTCTCGGCGCCGACCAGACTTTGGCGCTAGGCGGCCGAGCGCTTCTCCAAACCGGCCGATCGCGCAGCCGCCCGCGATCAGATCAAAGCGCTTGCGCGGCCGCACGCATGAACTTCACGCCGCTCTCGCTTTTGTGCAGGACGGCGCCGTGTTGTTCGAGCATGTCGAAACCGCGCGACTGACGATGCGGTCTTTCTCCGACGAATTTCTCGATCGCTATCTCGACGCGGTCGGTGACGCGGCGCTGGCGAGTGTCGGCGGCTACCAGTTGGAAGGACTCGGCGTTCAGCTTTTCGAGCGCATCGAGGGCGACTATTTCACCATTCTGGGTCTGCCGCTTTTGCGCGCGCTCGATTTTCTGCGCCGGCATGGATGTCTTGCGCGATGAGCAAGGGACGCCCTTTCGTTCTGTGCCTGACCGGATCGCTCGGCATGGGCAAATCGCGGACCGCGAGCTTTTTCGCCGAGGAAGGCATACCGGTGCACGATGCCGACGCGGCCGTGCATGCGCTTTATGCCGGCGAAGCCGCGCCGCTGATCGAAAGCGCGTTTCCGGGCACGACCGTCGACGGCAAGGTCGATCGCGCCAAGCTCGCCGCACAGGTGGTCGGCGATGCCGCCGCGCTGGCGCGGCTCGAATCCATCGTGCATCCGCTGGTCGCCAAGGCGCGTGACGCGTTCATTGCGCGAGGCGCAGGCGCGCGGCGCGCCGGTCATTTTGCTCGATGTGCCGCTGTTGTTCGAAACCGGCGGCGAGCGCCATTGCGACGCGGTGGTCGTGGTGTCGGCGCCGCTGGAGATTCAGCGCCAGCGCGCTTTCGAGCGGCCGGGCATGACCGAGGAGAAATTCGCCGCTCTGGTCGGCAAACAGGTTCCGGATGCTGAAAAGCGTCGCCGCGCCGACTTTATCGTGGACAGCTCGCAGTCGTTCGATCACGCCCGGGCGCAAGTGCGCGACATCCTGCGGGCGATCGCTAAAATGCGCCTGAGGCCGTGGTGATTCGGCAAATAAGCAGTCGCCGAGCCGCCGGTCCGGTTGTCGATGCGCGAGATTGTTCTTGATACCGAAACCACCGGGCTCGATCCGCTGGACGGCCATCGCGTGGTCGAGGTCGGCTGCGTCGAACTGGTCAATCGCATCCCGTCCGGCCAGACCTTTCACGTCTATTTCAATCCCGAGCGCGGCATGCCGGCGGAAGCTTTCGCGGTTCACGGCCTCAGCGAAGAGTTTCTCAAGGACAAGCCGTTTTTTGCCGAGAAGGCCGACGACCTGGTCGCTTTTCTCGGCGACGCGCCGCTGGTCATTCACAACGCGAATTTCGATCACGGCTTTCTCAATGCCGAACTCGATCGCGCCGGCAGGCCGCTGATCGCCCGCGAGCGGCTGGTCGATACGCTTCTGCTTGCCCGCCGCAAGCATCCGGGCGGTTCCAACCGCTTGGATGATCTGTGCGCTGCGCTACGCGATCGATAATTCGCGCCGCACCAAGCACGGCGCGCTGTTGGACGCCGAACTGCTGGCCGAGGTTTATGTCGAGCTTATCGGCGCGCGCCAGGCGCAACTCGTGCTGTCGCAAGCGACGGGGCCGAGCCAGGCTGCGGGCGAGCATGATTATCGTTCGCGAGCGCCTGATCCCGCTGATCATCAGCGTGAGCGAAGACGATCGCGCGGCGCATCGGGCGTTCATCGCCACCTTGGGCGAGAACGCCATCTGGCGCGACTATCTCAGTTCGAATTAGCCGGCTGCGTCGGCTCGGCTCGCCACCGGCGGCCATGCGCTGGCGGAAAAGTCCGACAAAATCGATCGGGTCGAGCAGCAGCGGCGCGAAACCGCCGTTGCGCACGGCGGTGGCGACGATTTCGCGCGCGAACGGGAATAAAAGCCGCGGGCATTCGATCAGCACGATCGGCTGCAAGCGTCTCCGGCGGGACATTCTGGATGCGGAACGCGCCGGCGAAGACCAGTTCGAAGTTGAACAGCAGCATGCCCTGCGCTTCGGCCTTGCCTTCCAGGCGCAGCGTCACCTCGAAATCGGTTTCGCTCATCGGCGCGGCATCGACATTGACCTGAATGTTGATGCTCGGCTGTTGCCCGGTCGGCGTGATCGAGCGCGGCGCGTTGGGATTCTCGAACGACAGATCCTTGACGTATTGGCCGAGCACGCCGATTTGCGGCATCGCCTGCGGCTGCGGGCCGCCGTTACCTTCTGACATATTGTTGATCTCCGGCCGCCGATTGGCGTTAAGGGTTGGCTAACACACGCGACGCCGGTGAACAATGGCGGCCGCGGCAAGTTCAACCCGAGGCGCGGCCAATGACTGGCGACAGCTGAAAATTGCGCCAATTGTGACCGCCAGGCGGCAGCCGGTCGCCGTGCGGCGACGGCGGAGCAGGCCGGGACAATGTTGGCGGCGGCGCCGCGTGATCGTTTAAACTTCGGCGAAGCACGGCTATGGCCTGCGACCCCACTGGATGGTCTCCGGTACGTGACTACATAAGCTTAAGACCCCGGGACTATAGGGTTCGCGACCCCGAACAGCCTTCGGGCACATCGTCCTTCGATCGCGACGCCGAGAGAATTGAGACGTGTTCGACATCTACACCATCATCTTCCTGGCGCTCGCCGTCTTCATCTTCTTTCGGCTTCGCAGCGTATTGGGACAACGGACCGGCCGGGAACGGCCGCCTTACGATCCCTATTCGGCGCGGGACGCGGTGCGAAGTCCGGCGAGCGACAAGATCGTGACCTTGCCGCCGCGGCGCGGCGCGAACCGGCCGCCAGCCGGCCGGCTGAGCCGACGCCGCCCCCGGCCGATCGCTGGAAGGATGTGGCCGAGACCGGCTCAAGTGTCGCCACCGGCCTCGACGCCATTGTGGGCGGCCGATCCGAGCTTCGACGCCAAGCACTTCATCGCCGGCGCGCGTGCCGCTTACGAAATGATCGTTACCGCGTTTGCCGAGGGCGACCGCCGCCAGCTCCGCAATCTCTTGTCGCGCGAGGTGTATGACGGCTTCGACGCGGCCATCAGCGAACGCGAACGGCGCGGCGAAACCGCGGAGTCGCGTTTTGTCTCGATCGACGGATCGACCGTCACGGCTGCCGAATTGCGGGCGCGGACCGCGCAGATCACCATCCGGTTCGTCTCCAAGCTGATCTCGGTCACCCGCGGCCGCACCGGCGACGTCATCGACGGCAATGCCGAGAAGGTCACCGACGTGACCGACGTCTGGACCTTTGCTCGCGAAGTCTCCTCACGCGATCCCAACTGGAAAGTGGTGGCGACCGAAGCTGGCCAGTAAGGCGGCGTCACGATCGCTTCCGATCGAAGCTGATTGCCACACGCATTTTGGTGAAGCATGATTGTCGCGGACAGCCGGTTTCCATCCCGGATCAAGTCTGGGGCAGGCTTCATCCGGATCGTGCGCTGATGGCGACATATGCTCGAGCGTGGCTACGTGTCGCAATCGTCGCTGGTCTCGGCGTGGCAACGACCGCGGCCTATTGCGCCGCCCGTGAGCCGATCAAATGGCCGGATGCGCAGTATCAGCCGCTTGCCTGGACCAATGTCGACGGCTGGGCGAGCGACGATCACGCCACCGCCTTTGCGGCCTTTCTCGAAAGCTGCCGTGCGCTCAATGGCGGTCATGCGCCGGTCTCCGATCCATCCACGATCACGGACGCGCTCAAGGCCGTTTGCGTGCGCGCTGTTGCGGCCGTGCCGTTGGAAGAGGACGGCGCGCGCAAGTTCTTCGAGGACAATTTCCGTCCGCTGCGCATCAGCAAGCTTGGCGACACCGAAGGTTTTCTCACCGGCTATTACGAGCCGATCATCGATGGCTCGCGGGTACCGACCGGCGAGTTCACGGCGCCGCTCTACCGGCGGCCGCCGAACCTCACCATCGCGGGCCGGCAAAAGTTCGGCGACGCTTTTCCCAGCAAAGGCGTCAAGGTCGGCCGGCGCGTCGGACGCCGCAAGCTTGAGCCATATTACGACCGCGGCCAGATCGAAGAAGGCGCGCTCGACGGCTGGCATCTGGAAATCTGCTATGTGCGCAGCCAGATCGACGTGCTGTTCGCGCAGATCCAGGGCTCGGCGCGCATCCGGCTCGAAGACGGCACCATCCTGCGGGTCAATTACGACTCGCATAACGGCCTGCCGTACACGCCGGTCGGCCGCGCGCTGATCGAGCGCAAGGTCTTCACCAGGGACGAACTGTCGATGCAGCGCATCCGCGATTGGATGGCGGCCAATCCGGAAGCCGCGAAAGACGTCCGGCGCACCAACAAGTCCTATGTGTTCTTCCGCATCACCGGGCTCGGCCCGCAGGACGAGGCGGTCGGCGGCCAGGGCGTGCCGCTGATGCCGGGTCGCTCGATCGCGATCGATCGCGCCTTGCACGCTTACGGCACGCCGTTTTTCATTGCCGCCGATCTGCCGATCGCCAACGAAAAAAACGGCATCAAATTTCGCCGCCTGATGGTGGGGCAGGATACCGGCTCGGCCATCGTCGGGCCGGCCCGCGCCGACATTTATTTCGGCGCCGGCGTCGAGGCCGGCAACATGGCCGGGCGGATCAAGAATCTCGCCCAGTTCGTGATGCTGATCCCGCGCGAGCTCGATCCGGTCGAGGCGGCCAGAACACGCCGTTGCCGCCGGAGCGGCGCGAGGGCATGGCGCAATCAGGCGCCAACGCCATGATCGATCCGACCGCCGAAGACGTACCGTTGCCCGCTGCCCAGGCCAGCAACTGCGCCAGCCGCGGCGCCGCCGAAGGCCAGAGCTGCCGCGTCGAGAACCTGGCGCGAGCGATGAGGCGGCGGCGGTCTTTGAGCGACGAAGAACGCGTGTTGTGGACCGGCGTCGCGCGCTCCATCAAGCCGCTGCACCCGTCTCGCGTCGTTGCCGAAATTGCCGAGCCGGAGTGCTCGAGGGCAGTCACGCCGCCAAACCCGCGAAGGTGCCGCGACCGCGAAGCTCGTCGCCGCTGCCGCGGGCTATTGCTGCGCATGAACCGCGCGTTGAAAAAAAGCCGCCGCCGATCGCGCCGCTGGAGCGAAAACTCAAGCGGCGGGTGGCGCGCGGGCGCGAGCCGATCGATGCGCGGCTTGACCTTCACGGCTTCACCCAGACGCAGGCGCATGTGGCGTTGCTGAGTTTCCTGCAGCGCGCGCAGGCCGATGGTGTGCGCATCGCGCTCGTCGTCACCGGCAAGGGCACGCGCAAAAGCGACGAGACGCGCGAGCACGGCGTGCTCAAGCGACAAGTGCCGCTGTGGCTCGCGCTGCCGACGTTCCGTTCGCTGGTGGTCGGATTCGAAGATGCGCACATCGCGCACGGCGGTGGCGGCGCACTGTATATTCGCTTGCGGCGCAGCCAACGCGGCGGCGATTGAAGTCACCATCGCATCGCCAAGGCGCGCACACGAATTCGTCAACTTCTCGAGTCATCGTACGGCGTTCAGCGGAGCGAGCGTCATGCCCGACATCGTCAACGCGCCGTCTAAGCCGGATCCGAGGCGCGAGGCGCGCACCAATAACCAGGCATTGGCCCAAGTCGAAAAGTGGATGGCGGTGATTCGCGAGATCGATCGCGAACCGCCGCCCGAGCGCAAGCGTGCGGACTGAGCGTATATTATGCGAATCGCTAGGTGTGATCCGTCACCCTGAGGCAGGCCGCGCAGCGGCCCTCGAAGGGCGACGGCCCGGGCCGTGCATCCTTCGAGGCTCGCTTCGCTCGCGCCTCAGGATGACGGATAACAATGTTGATTGCTGCGACTGTCGATAAAAACACCGCGTCAGGAACAACGCGGTGCTCTACAAAATAAATCGGCTCAGGTCGGCGTTCTTCGCCAAATCGCCGATGTGCTTGTCCACATAGGCGGCATCGATCCGGACGGTGTCGCCGTGACGGTCGGGTGCGGCAAACGATATTTCGTCGAGCACGCGCTCCATCACCGTCTGCAGGCGGCGCGCGCCGATATTCTCGACGCTTGAATTCACCGCCACCGCCGTATCGGCCACCGCGTCGATCGCGTCCTCGGAGAATTCGAGCGTCACGCCCTCGGTCTGCATCAGCGCGATATATTGCTTGATCAGCGAGGCTTCCGGCTCGGTGAGGATGCGGCGGAAATCGTCGCGGGTGAGCGCCTTGAGCTCGACCCGGATCGGCAAGCGGCCTTGCAGCTCCGGCAGCAGGTCCGACGGCTTTGCGGTGTGAAACGCGCCCGACGCAATGAACAGAATATGATCGGTCTTCACGGCGCCGTGCTTGGTGGCGACCGTCGTGCCTTCGATCAGCGGCAGCAGATCGCGCTGCACGCCCTCGCGCGAGACGTCGCCGCCGACGCGGCCGTCGCGCGCGCAGATCTTGTCGACCTCGTCGAGGAACACGATGCCGTTGTTCTCAACCGTCTTGATCGCTTCCTGGGTGAGCTGGTCGGTGTCGAGCAGCTTGTCCGACTCTTCGTTGATCAGGACCTCGTAGGAATCGTGCACTGAGACCCGGCGGGTCTTGGAGCGGCCGCCGCCGAGCTTGCCAAAGATATCGCCGATCGAAATGGCGCCGACCTGCGCTCCCGGCATGCCGGGAATTTCGAACAGCGGCATGCCGCTGCCCGACGACTGCACCTCGATCTCGATTTCCTTGTCGTCGAGTTCGCCGGCGCGCAGCTTGCGGCGGAACGCCTCCCGGGTCGATGCGCTCGCGTTGGCGCCGACCAGCGCATCGAGCACGCGGTTTTCCGCCGCTTGCTGAGCGCGCGTCTCGACGTCCTTGCGTTTCTTGTCGCGGGTCAGCGTGATCGCGATCTCGACCAGGTCGCGGATGATCTGCTCGACGTCGCGGCCCACATAGCCGACCTCGGTGAATTTGGTGGCTTCCACCTTGAGGAACGGTGCGCCCGCGAGCTTGGCGAGCCGCCGCGAGATTTCGGTCTTGCCGACGCCGGTCGGCCCGATCATCAGAATGTTCTTAGGCAGGACCTCTTCGCGCAAGCGATCATCAAGCTGCAGCCGGCGCCAGCGGTTGCGCAGCGCGATGGCGACGGCGCGCTTGGCGTCGGCTTGTCCGACGATGAAGCGGTCAAGCTCGGAGACGATTTCGCGGGGAGAAAAGTCACTCATGAATTGCGAACCATTAGAAGCGCTGTGCCGTCGGGTGTATCGACCGGACGCTGTTTGTGAAAGCCGGCTTTTTCATACGCCTTGATGGCGCGCCCATTGGCGGGGCTGGGATCGGTCAGGACTTGCGGCACGCCGGCCTTGAGCAAGCCGTCAACAAAAGCGCGAATAAAGGCGGCGCCGTGGCCGCGGTCGATCATGTCTTCCGGGCCGATGAACTGATCGATGCCGCGGGCGCCGGCTGGCAGCGCGCCAAAACCGTGATTGGCCCAAGCGCCGGGGTCGTAACATTGCAGATAACCGAACGGCCGGCGCGTCGTGTTCGACAATGAACTGATCCATGGCCGGATGCGCGAGATCGTCCCGCACCAGCGCGAACTGTTCCTCAGGGTCACCCCACCACGCGGCGACATGCGGCTTGCCGAGCCACCGCCGCACGGTCGGCAGGTCGTCGGCCGTCATTGGCCGAAATGCGTAAGTCGGTGATGCCATCAGCCGCTCGCGAGTGTTTCGACCGTGACATTGCGATTGGTGTAGACGCAGATATCGGCGGCGATATCGAGCGAGCGGCGCACGATCGCCTCGGCATCGAGCGGGCTGTCGGCCAGCGCCCGCGCCGCGGCCAGCGCGTAATTGCCGCCGGAGCCGATGCCGACAATGCCGGCTTCCGGCTCGAGCACGTCGCCGGTGCCGGTCAGAACCAGCGATACGTCTTTATCGGCGACGATCATCATCGCTTCGAGCCGGCGCAGGTAGCGGTCGGTGCGCCAATCCTTGGCGAGTTCGACGGCAGCCCGCATGAGCTGGCCGCGATATTGCTCGAGCTTCGATTCGAGCCGCTCGAACAAGGTAAACGCGTCCGCGGTCGCGCCGGCAAAGCCGCCGATCACCTCGCCGCCGCCGAGCCGGCGCACCTTGCGGGCGTTGGACTTGATGATGGTCTGGCCGATGGACACCTGGCCGTCGCCGCCGACGGCGACAAGGCCGTTTTTGCGGACGGTCAGGATGGTGGTGCCGTGCCAGGGGCCGTGCTGCCGCCGGCCGGGCCGGATTCGGAGGAATGCATGCGTTGGGAGGCCTTCGTTTCCGGCATGATTTAGGATTTAGGCTGCGGCAATGCAAATGCGGCATAGTGAGATTGGCGGCGCGGCCAAAGCCCTGATAAAAGGCCGCTTCGCGTCCCGGAGAGCTCGATGCGCAAGGCATCTGTCAAGCGGACTACCAAGGAAACCGCGGTTGAGGTCACGATCGACCTCGACGGCGAAGGCCGTTCTGCGATCTCAACCGGCATCGGCTTTCTCGACCATATGCTGGATCTCCTGGCGCGCCATTCGCGCATCGACATGGAGATCAAGGCCAAGGGCGACCTGCATATCGACCACCATCACACCACCGAGGACGTCGGGATCGCGCTCGGCCAGGCGGTGAAGCAGGCGCTCGGCGACATGAAGGGCATCACCCGTTACGCCGACGTGCATTTGCCGATGGACGAGGCGCTGACCCGGGTGGCGATCGATATTTCCGGCCGGCCGTTCCTGGTCTTCAAGGCCGAATTCGGCCGCGACAAGATCGGGCCGTTCGACACCGAGCTGGTGCAGGAATGGTTCCAGGCCTTTGCCATCAACGCGGCGGTAACGCTGCATGTGGCGACGCTTTACGGCAGCAACGACCACCACATCGCCGAATCTTGCTTCAAGGGCCTGGCGCGGGCGCTGCGGGCGGCGGTCGCCATCGATCCCCGCGCCGCCCATGAGGTGCCCTCGACCAAGGGCACGCTCGGCGGCTAGAAGTCATGTCGCGCGCGTCAGCCAGGACCGGCTGCGGCGATTTGAATGTCACGTGCGGCGCCCTAGATAGAGCGCCGGGACGACAAACGGGAACAGCGCATGCCCATTTTCACCGTTCACGAGCCGCCGTTGCGCAATGGCGCGGTCGCGCCGGATCCGGAGCGTTTCGTGTTCGTGCGCGACGGGTTTTATTTCTGGGCTTTCGCGCTCGCGCCGCTCTGGCTGATCTGGCGTCGGCTGTGGCTGGTTCTGTTGCTCTATGTGGTCGTGACCTTCGGCATCACCCAGGCGATGCATTATGCGGGTGTCGGCGCCGGCGGGCGATTTTTCGTCATGCTGTTGATCGCCGTTCTGGTCGGACTGGAAGCGGGCAGCTTGCGGCGGTTCACGCTGGCACGGCGCGGCTGGCGACATATCGGCGTCGTCAGCGGCACCAATCTGGAAGCGGCCGAGCGGCATTTCTTTCATGATTGGGCCGACGGTCCGGGCGTGTCGAGCGCCGGTTACGCGCCGCCGCCGCTGCCGCCAAAGTCAGCTTCGCCGTTGCACTCGCCACCCATCGTCGGACTGTTTCCCGAGGCGGGCGCGTCCTGATGAGTGTCGCGATCGTCGATTACGGCTCCGGCAATTTGCATTCGGCCGCGAAGGCGTTCGAGCGCGCGGCGCATGAGGCCGGCATCGACCAGCCGATCATTGTGACCAACGATCCCGACACGGTCGCCGCGGCCGATCGCGTGGTGCTGCCCGGCGTCGGCGCGTTTGCGGATTGCCGGCACGGTCTCGATGCGGTCGACGGCATGGTCGATGCGCTCGACGAGGCGGTGCACCGCAAGGGCAAGCCGTTCCTCGGTATCTGCGTCGGCATGCAGCTTTTGGCTGAACGCGGGCGCGAATATCAGGTCACGCCGGGTCTCGGCTGGATCGCCGGCGAGGTGGACCGTATCGCGCCATCCGATCCGCAGTTGAAGATCCCGCATATGGGTTGGAATACGCTGACCATCACGCGGCCGCACAAGCTGGTCGAAGGCCTTGGTTTTGGTCCCGAGGGCCGACACGCTTATTTCGTGCACTCTTATGCGCTCAATGTTGCGCAACGCGACGATCTGGTTGCGGAAGCCGAATATGGCGGCCCGATCACCGCCATTGTCGGCCGCGACAACATCGTGGGCACGCAATTTCATCCCGAGAAGAGCCAGAAGCTCGGGCTCGCCCTGATTGCCAATTTCCTTGCGTGGAAGCCGTGATTCTTTTTCCCGCCATCGATCTGAAAAACGGCGAAGCCGTACGCCTGCAGCAAGGCGACATGGCGCGCGCCACCGTGTTCAACGCCGACCCGGCCGAACAGGCGCACATCTTTGCGACGCAAGGCTTTGAATACCTGCACATCGTCGATCTCGACGGCGCCTTTGCGGGCAAGCCGATGAACGCGGCCGCGGTCGAGCGTATCCTGGCTCGCGTGCAAATGCCGGTGCAGCTCGGCGGCGGCATTCGCGATCAGGCCACCATCGAAGGCTGGCTGGCAAAGGCGTGACCCGCGTCATCATCGGCACCGCGGCGGTGCGCGATCCTGATCTGGTCAAGGTCGCGGCGAGGAAATTTCCCGGCCGTGTCGCGGTCGGCCTCGATGCGCGCGACGGCAATGTCGCGGTGCAAGGCTGGGCGGAGACGCTCGGAGCTTTCGGCTCTGGAGATCGCCAAGCGTTTCGAGGACGCCGGCGTCGCGGCGATCATCTATACCGACATCGCCCGCGACGGCATGCTCAAGGGCCTCAACATCGAGGCCACCATCGCGCTCGCCGATGCGGTGTCGATTCCGGTGATCGCCTCCGGCGGCTTGGCCTCGCTCGACGACATCGAGCGCTGCTGCAGCCGCGCGCCAAAAAGCTCGCCGGCGCTATCGCGGGCCGGGCGCTTTACGACGGCAGGCTCGATGCGGCGGCGGCGCTGAAAACGCATCCGCGTCGGCGGAAGCCGCCTGAATGTTCAAGGTCCGCGTCATTCCCTGCCTCGACGTGAAAGACGGCCGCGTCGTCAAAGGCGTCAACTTCGTCAATCTGCGCGACGCCGGCGATCCGGTCGGAAGCCGCGATCGCCTACGACGCAGCCGGCGCCGACGAGCTCACGTTTCCTCGACATCACCGCCAGCCACGAGGACCGCGCCATCATGCTCGACGTGGTGCGGCGCACCGCCGAGGCGTGTTTCATGCCGCTCACCGTCGGCGGCGGCGTGCGCACCATCGAGGACATCCGCGCGCTGCTGTCGTCCGGCGCCGACAAGGTCTCGATCAACACCGCCGCGGTGGCGCGGCGCGCGTTCGTGAAAGAGGCGGCGGAGAAATTCGGCGATCAATGCATCGTCGTCGCGGTCGACGCCAAAAAAGTTTCGCAGCCGGACGAAGCGC
Source organism: uncultured Alphaproteobacteria bacterium (assembly GCA_963737755.1). Lineage (GTDB taxonomy): Bacteria > Pseudomonadota > Alphaproteobacteria > Rhizobiales > Xanthobacteraceae > BOG-931. Next base: position 360,629 of record CAVTTZ010000006.1, read on the forward strand.
CGCGCTGGGAGATCTTCACCCATGGCGGCCGCAAGCCGACCGGGCTCGATGCGATCGCCTATGCGCGCGAAGTCGCGGCGCTCGGCGCCGGCGAAATTCTGCTCACCTCCATGGATCGCGACGGCACCCGGCAGGGCTTCGACATGCCGCTGACCCGCGCCGTCGCCGACGCGGTGACCGTGCCGGTGATCGCCTCCGGCGGCGTCGGCAATCTCGAGCATCTGGTCGACGGCATTCGCGACGGCCATGCCGCGCCGTGCTGGCGGCGTCGATCTTTCATTTCGGCGAATATTCCGTGCGCGACGCCAAGACGTTTATGAGCAAGGCCGGATTGCCGGTGCGGCTCGATCCGTAAGTTGGTGACCTCCGCTCGTCCCCGCGAAGGCGGGGACCCGGTTTGGCGCACCGTTCTGGATTCCCGCTTTCGCGGGAATGAGCGGAGTCTGCACAGCGTGTTTCGTGTAACTCCGCACCGCGTCATTGCCGGGCTTGACCCGACAATCCATGCGGCATCTGCGCTATGCAAGCTGAAGATAACCGCGAGGCAGCATGGATGCGCGGGTCAAGCCCGCGCATGACGAGTGAACGGATCAACCCGGCGCCTTGTTCATCGCGCCGATGGCTTTGGCCATGGTGACGAACTCGCTCGGCATCATGATGATGGTCATGGTGTTCTGCTCGGCGCCGACTTCGGTCATCATCTGCATGCGCCGCAGTTCGAGGCCGGCCGGATTCTGCATGATGATGTCGGCCGCCTTGCGCAACTGCTCGGCGGCGTCGAACTCGGCTTGCGCCTTGATCAGCCGCGCGCGCTTCTCGCGCAACGCCTCGGCCTCCTGCGCCATGGCGCGTTGCATGGATTCCGGGATCTCGATGTTCTTCATCTCGACGCGCTCGACCTTGACGCCCCATGGCTCGGTCACCGAATCGATCGTCTCCTGCATGACCTTGACCACGACTTCCTGCTCCTTGAGCACTTCGTCGAGCGAGTGCTGGCCGATGCCGGTGCGCAACGTGGTCAGCGCCACCTGAATGACGGCGGTGTCGATGTTCTTGCACCTCGAGGACCGCCGCCATGGGATTGAGGATGCGATACCAGACGACAGCGTTCACCTTGATCGGAACGTTGTCCTTGGTGATGGTTTCCTGCTGTTCGACCGCAGCCGTGTTGATGCGCAAATCGAGCGACGCTGCCATTCGATCACCGGAATGATCCAGTAAAGTCCCGGTCCTTTGGTGGCGTGATAGCGGCCGAGCCGGAACACGACGCCACGCACATACTGATCGGCGACGCGAATGCCGGCCAAGCCAAAAACAACAAGCAGAACAATGATGAAAAGCGGGAACGACATGGTTCACTCCGTTTGCGAGCGTAACCACACCGCGGGATGAGAAACAAAACGACCCCGTGTGGATCGCCGCTCAGATAGGGACGGAGATAAAGCAAATCCAGCCGCTACAGGATGTGTCAGCCGACACGCCTGGCCCACGCGATTGCGCTTTCCAAGCGGTCGTTGCCCCAAAACATTTCGCCATCGGGTGTTATGAAAGTCGGCGAGCCGAAAATATCACGTTGCTGCGCTTCGTCGGTTTGCGCGCGAAGCTTGTCTTTGGTTGCGTTGGTTTGCGCCGCCGCCAGCGCTTTTTCCGGATCGACTTTCAGTTCGAATAAAATATCGCGGATCGTTTGTTGTTGATCGATGCGGCGGCCTTCGGCGAATTCCGCGCGATACACAGCGCGGCAGAAATCTTCCGCCCAGGTTGCCTGTTGCTCCAATGCGAGAGAGCAGCACCCGCGCCGCCAGCAATCCGGATTGCGGAAAAGCTTCCGGTCGCCGAAACGGCAGCGACAGCTCGGCGCAAACACGTTCGACATCGCGCCACATATAGCGGCCCTTGATCGGATAAAGAATGAAGGGCGAATTGTCCCAGCCCTGCGCCTGCAAGATCGGCCCCAGCAGAAACGGGCGCAAACGCACGGCGACGCCGGCCGCCGCGGCCAACGTGCCGATGCGCATGGCGGCCGGATAGGAATAGCTCGATGCAAACTCGAACCAGAAATCCAGCGCCGGTGCCGGCATGAACGATCGTCCGCTTTTGGGGGAGCGCCGCGCGCTCTGACCGTGGAGATTAGCCCGGCCACCAATTCAATAAACGAAGGCCCGGATCATCCAAGAAACGGTTCGGGAAACCATCTATGCATAGCGCCTCTCCCCGGCCGCCGGGAGAGATGCTAAGGAGCCCCGAGGAGCCCTCATGGAGCCATTCACAGTTCACGATCTGGAAAAGCGCGTCGCAGGACCGGGCCAAAGCCGATCCCGGAACCTCCTATACGCGCACGCTGGTCGACAAGGGCGTCGCCCATTGCGCCAAGAAGCTGGGCGAGGAAGCGGTCGAGGTGACGATCGCCGCGGTGTCCGAAGACCGCGGCCGGCTGGTCGCCGAGACCGCCGATCTGCTCTATCACCTGCTGGTGCTGCTCCAGGTGCGGGGTATTTCGTTCGCCGAGGTGGAAGCGGTGCTGGGCGAACGCACCCGGCAATCCGGCCTCGAGGAGAAGGCGGCCCGCAAGGGCGGATAAGGCATGGACCAGCGCACCGCACCGGAAGTTTCGCCGTATCGGGTGTTTTCCCGCGCCCAATGGGCGAAGCTGCGCGACGACACGCCGATGACGCTCGAGCCCGACGAGGTGTCGCGGCTGCATTCGATGCACGACCGGCTCGATATCTCCGAGGTCGAGGAGATTTATCTGCCGCTGTCGCGCCTGCTCTCGTTTTATGTGGCGGCGACGCAGCGTCTGTTTCGCGCCCAGCAGGGCTTTCTCGGCACAGAAGACGCCAAGGTTCCCTACATCATCGGCGTCGCCGGCTCGGTCGCGGTCGGCAAATCGACCACCGCGCGCGTGCTGCAGGCCTTGCTGGCGCGCTGGCCGAATGTTCCGAAAGTCGGGCTCGTCACCACCGACGGCTTTCTCTATCCCAACGCCGTGCTGGCACGCGAAGGTTTGATGGAGAAAAAGGGCTTTCCGGAAAGCTACGATCTGTCAGCGCTGTTGCGCTTTCTCTCCAACATCAAGGCCGGGCTGCATCCGGTGCGCGCGCCGGTCTATTCGCATTTGATCTACGACGTCATCCCCAACCATTGGGTCGAGGTCGACCGGCCGGATATTTTGATCGTCGAAGGCCTCAACGTGCTGCAGGCCGGGCGTTTGCCGCGGGACGGCAAGGCCGTTCCGTTCGTGTCCGATTTTTTCGATTTCTCGATTTATCTGGATGCCGACGAAGACGTGCTGTTGTCGTGGTACGTGAATCGTTTTTTGACCCTGCGCGGCACCGCGTTCGTCGATCCGAAATCCTACTTCCACCGCTACGCCAAGCTATCGGACAAGGAAGCGACCGACACCGCCACCTCGATCTGGATCGCGGATCAACCTCGTCAATCTGCACGAGAATATTTTGCCGACGCGGCTGCGCGCCGATCTGATTTTGAAAAAAGGCGAAAGCCATCAGATCGAGGAAGTGGCGCTACGCCGGCTGTAACGCAGCGTTCGCCGTGCGACGGCAATAGCTACGCCGCAAGCGCCGCCTTACCGGCATCCGACAGCGCCGCGGCCAGCCGTTCGCGATCGAGCGGCTTGACCAAAAAGCCATCCATTCCGGCGGCGAGGCAAACGTCGCGGTCTTCTGCGGAAGCATTGGCCGTCAATGCCAGGATTGGGGTGCGGGGTGCCGCGCGTTCGGCTTCGCTGGCGCGGATGCGCCGGGTCGCCTGCAAGCCATCCAGGTCCGGCATGTTCACGTCCATAAGGATGCGATCGTAGGGTCTGCCGCCGGCGTGGGCCGCAAGCCAGCAGTCGATGGCCGCCGCGCCATCGGCAACCACGGTGGCGCGATGGCCGAGCTTCACCAACAGTGCCCGGGTGAGCAGCGCATTGATCTCGTTGTCTTCAGCGACCAAAATCGAAAGGCCCTCTTGGGCAGCAACGCTCGGCAACCCAATTACGTCATTGATCCCGCGGGGCTCAAATCCGTCCTGGGTGAGGAAGCGCGCCGCGAGCGACGCCGTGCGTACCGGCTTGATCAGATATCCGGTGAAGCCGGCGTGTTTGAGAGCGGCGAGCTCACTCCGCATTGCCGGCGTGATCAACACGATCCGCTGCGGAACGCCTGCCGCGGCGCGCGCGAGTTTGACGCAAGCCTCGGTGCCAAGCGCGTGATCGACGATGAGTGCGCTCCAGGCGCGGTCGACCAGCAGGCCCACGGCTGCCTTTTCATTCACGATATCTTTCGCGCGCGCGCCCCAGCCTTGCAGGCGTCGCGCGATCAAAGATGCTTCGGCGAAAGCCGGCGCGACGATCAGAAGATCGCTGTGGCTCAAATCAGGTACACCGAATGCCGGCCGTTGGTCGCCCTGCGCGCGCGGCAACGCAACGGTGACCCGGAACGTGGAGCCCTGTCCGGGCGCGCTGTCGACGGTGATCGCGCCGCCCATGCTCTCCACGATCCGGCTCGAGATCGTCAGTCCGAGGCCGGTGCCGCCGAATTTTCGGGTCGAGCCGCTATCAGCCTGTTCGAATTCCCAGAAGATGCGTGCGCGATCCTGCTCCGAGATGCCGATGCCGGTATCGCTGATGGCAAAGCAAATCAGATCGGGCTGCGCGGTCGGCTCGACCACGATCGAGACGCCGCCCTTTTCGGTGAACTTGATCGCGTTGCCGGCGAGATTGAACAACACCTGGCGCAGCCGTGCGGCGTCGCCGACCACGCGTGCGGGCAATCGTTCGTCCACATAGCAGCCGATGTCCAAGCCCTTTTCCTGCGCCCGGGGGCCAAGCAATTCGACCACCTCTTCGGCAAACGCGGTGAGCAAAAACGGCCGCGCCGCAAGCTCGAGCTTGCCGGCTTCGATCTTGGAGAAATCGAGCACGTCCTCGATCAACGACAGCAAGGTTTCGCCGGAGCTCTTGACGGCTTTCAGATAGGTCGTTTGCTCCGCCGTCAGCGGCGTATCGCCGAGAAGATCGGCCATGCCCAGAATGCCGTTCAGCGGGGTGCGGATCTCATGCGAGACCATCGCCAGGAAACGCGACTTGGCACTGTTGGCCGTTTCCGCCTGGTCGCGCGCGACCGCGAGTGCGCGTTCCGTCAGCACGCGGTCGGTGACATCACGTCCGACGCTCTGCGTTTCGCTGGCGCCGTCGGCCCGCACGGTCACCTCGCGCCAGGCGATCCAGCGCTCGCCATCAGGCGTGGTGATTTTTTGATCGTAGGCGCGCGCCCCATCGGACATCACGGCGGGACAGCCTTGTTCCAGAACCGGCAAGGTGAAGGCGGCTGCCGAGCAGGTCTTCGCGGCTGCGGCCGGCGAGCGCGCAGTAGGCGTCATTGGCGTAGCTGATGGCGCCATCATCGCCACGGCGCACGATCACATCGTCCTGCGCTTCGAGCAGGCTGGCGGTGCGCTCCTGGGCCTCGCGGATTTCCCAGTTGCGGTCGGCGGCCTCGTCGAGCCGGACCTCGAGATCCCGCACTTCGGCCTTCATGCTGCGCAGGCGCGCGATCATGATGACCCATGGCGCCGCAGGCGGCGCCGAACAGTGCCGCAACCCCGATCGCGAACATATATGGGTCGTAATGGGCCGCCGGCGATCGGGCTCCGGCCAGAAAGCCGAAAGCGACGGCAAACGACATTGAAACAACGACCGCGGCGCGAACAACGAAAGAGGACAAGCGGCGGGTGAGAGTGGCAGGCTTCTTCACGTCTGCGCGAGGCCGCATGGTCGCTATCCCGCCCGGCAGGATCGCAGCGATGGCCCAAGAGCCTGGTCGAGACCGATGAGGCTGGGGAGCGCGCGTCACTGTTAGTGGAGTTACCTATGTAGTTCCGCCAATTTTGGCGTATGAACCTTGCGCAACCCTTGCCTTCCATAGCAACGATTGGAGCGACGGTTGACTCTTTGTTAATATTTGGTCGGGCGGAACCCGATGCAGGCCGTCGGGCCGCGGAGATGAGTGAATGGACAAGCCAGTTGGTTCCAAGAGTTCGGCAGCGCAAGCCGCGGCCTCGGCGCCGGTCACGCGCGAGCAGGCGGAGGCGGCCGTGCGCACGCTGATCCAGTGGGCCGGCGACGATCCGGATCGCGAGGGACTGCGGGCTACGCCGTCGCGCGTCGTGCGCGCCTACGAGGAATGGTTCGCCGGCTACAAAGATCATCCGAGCGATTATCTGGGGCGGACGTTCGAGGAGACCGGCGGCTACGACGAAGTTGTCGTGTTGCGCGATATCCGCTTCGAGTCGCACTGCGAGCATCACATGTGCCCGGTGATCGGCAAAGTGCATATCGGCTATTTGCCGCGCAACCGCGTGGTCGGCATTTCAAAATTGGCGCGGCTTGTGGATGTTTATGCCAAGCGTCTTCAGATTCAGGAAAAGATGACCGCCGAGATCGCGACGTGTTTGGATGACGTGCTCAAGCCGCACGGCGTCGCCGTGGTGACCGAAGCGACGCATCAATGCATGACCACGCGCGGTATCCATAAGACCGGCGTCAGCATGGTGACCAGCCGCATGCTCGGGGTGTTTCGCGATAACGCCGAAACCCGTCAGGAATTTTTGGCGGCGATCGGTATTCGCGGCGGCGCGCACGTTTTCAACGGCGGCTGACGTACGGCTGCTTCTTTGGGCTGCCGCGGGGCTGCGCTCCAGCCTTGAATCGAAGCCTTTCCCACACCAGCGGCCGACAATCCAGATGGCGATAGCTTGGAGCGACCGATGCGCAAGCCGTGCCTTCTGCTTTGGACCCCGTGGGTCGAGAATTTTCTCGACGATACGCTGAGTGAGCAATTCGATGTCCTGCGTCTGTGGCAAACTGAGGATCCGCAACGCGCGCTCGACGCGCGTGGTGGCGATGTCGTCGCAACGCTGACCACCCGGCTCGATGCGTCTCAGCTCGATCGCTTGCCCGCGTTGCGACTGATCGTCGTGCCGGGCGCCGGCTACGAGGGCATTGACGTCGCGGCGGCGCGGGCGCGCGGCATCACGGTGGCGAATGCCGGAAATACCCACAGCGCCGATGTTGCCGACCACGCAATGGCGTTGGTGCTGGCGGCTATTCACCGGTTGCCGGAGGCGCAGGCTTATTTGCTCGATGGGCGCTGGCAGAATGCGGGCGCGGGTGCGGCGCCGCGCCGTCACGCCATGTCGGCGCAACGCTTCGGCATCGTCGGCCTCGGTAACATCGGCACCGCCATTGCGGAGCGGCTGGTGCCGTTCGGTGGCGAGATTGCCTGGTGGTCGCCTCGTGCGAAGGTCGCGCGCTGGCCTCGGCGTGAGAGCCTGCTTGATCTGGCACGGTGGTGCACGGTGTTGATTGTCGCGACGCGCGGCGATGCGACGGGTCTGATCGACGCCGGTACGATCGCGGCCGTGGGTCCGGATGGTTTGATCGTCAACATCGCGCGCGGCGCGGTGATCGATGAAGATGCGCTGATTGCGGCGTTAAAAGAAGGACGGCTCGGCCACGCCGCGCTCGATGTGTTCGCCCGCGAGCCGACCGGTCCGGAACGCTGGGCTGACGTGCCCCATACGGTTCTCACGCCGCATATCGGCGGCGTCGCTCACGAGGCGTTTGAACGCTTACGTCAGGCGGCGACGCAGAATTTGCTGAGCGCGCTCGACGGCGGCCCGGTGGTCAACGAGTTGGAGCACTGACCGTACCGGCATCACGACCGTCTCCCGGCGTTCTGCACTTTCGTTGAATTGACGTTGCGCTGCGGATGGCCGCCGGCGCGGCATTTATTCAGAAGAATTCGTCCTCAGGACGCCGGCGTTTGCTGTTCGAATTTCAAATGCTTGAGGCACTCGTCCGCCTTGTGGATCGCGATCAAATTGATGCCGCTCGCGACGACCGAATAGCCGCGCTCCTCGAGCCAGACGCGCAGCTTGCCGGCATCGACCTTCAGGGCCTCGATCAGCATGATGGGATGGTGCGTCTCGATCGACCGGGCCGCGCCCGCTAGCGCTTCCATCTCCATGCCCTCGACGTCGATCTTGATGAGATCGAGGCGGGGCAGGTTGAAGGCATCGAGGCTGATGGTGCGCACATCGGTCATCCGGCTTTCCGAATAATCGATGGTCTGGCCGATGAATTCGGTGCCCTCGCGCTGCTTCAGCTCCAGGCTGCCGAAGCTGCCGGGCGCCAGATAGTTTGGACTGGGAATTTTCATCGTGCCGGGCGCGGCGCCGACGGCGGCGTGAATCGCGCGGGCGTTGAAGCAATTGTTGATCGCCAGATTGCCGGCGAGCGCATAGTAGATGCGCTCCTGCGCCTCGATGGCGACGACGATGCCCCAGCCGGTCATGCGCTTGGCCCATTCGACGCTATGGACGCCGATATTGGCGCCGCAATCGACGGCGACGACGCCGGCGCCGTAACAGCGGTGGCGCAGATCGAGCAGGGTCAGCAACAAGCTGACATCGGCGGGATCGTAGGCGGCATTGTCCAGAAGCTGAAAGCCGACCCCGAACGCGGTATTGTCCGGGCGCCGATATTCATCAAAGCGATTGACGATCATCGTGCCGTGCTCGGTCGCGGCGAGGACGAAAGCAAGCTTGCGGGGCGGATTGGTCATCGGGGTGGTCGCGGCGTCAGCCGTGGCGCGCTGGCGACGGCGGCGAATCGTTTCGCAGGTACGGGCGATGCTCAGCGCTCCACGCCGACGCAGTCAATGGTATGGCGTTACGCACCGAGCCGTGGCGCGTCTAGAGCATGTCCCGGAAAAGTGGAAGCCGGTTTTCCGAAAAGGACATGCGAAAACAAATGAATCTAGAGCACCTCTGATTCAATCTAAGTGAGATGTGCTCTAGGCCGCGCGCCGGATTTCGTCGGTCAGCGCCCGATAGGACAGCGCCTCCGCCAAATGGACGCGGCCGACCTTGTCGGCGCCGTCGAGATCGGCCAGCGTGCGGGCGACCCGCAAGCACGCGATGATAGCCGCGCGCCGACAGCCGCATCGCATCGGCGGCTTCGCGCAGCAGCGCAAGTCCGCTCGGGTCCGGCCGCGCCACATCCTCCAGCACCGTGGCCGGAACGGCGGCGTTGCTGCGCACATGCGGCAGTCCGATTGCCGCGTAGCGCGCGACCTGACGCGCGCGCGCCTGCGCTACCCGCTCGCCGACCTCGCGGCTTCCTTCCGTCGGCGGCGGCAGCAGCAGATCGGCGGCGGTGACCGCCGGCACCTCGATGTGCAGATCGATGCGGTCGATCAGCGGTCCGGAAATGCGGGTCTGATAATCGGCCGCGCAACGCGTCATTGGCGCCGCGCTTGCAGCGATAGCCGACATCGTTGGCGTGACCGCAGCGGCAGGGATTCATCGCCGCCACCAGCATGAACCGCGCCGGGTAGGTGACACGATGATTGGCGCGCGCGATCGAGACCTCGCCGGTCTCCAGCGGCTGGCGCAGCGAATTCGAGCACCTGCGGCTGGAATTCCGGCAGCTCGTCGAGAAACAGCACGCCGTGATGGGCCAGCGAGATTTCGCCGGGCCGCGCGCGCAGGCCGCCGCCGACCAGGGCCGGCATGCTGGCGGAATGATGCGGCGCGCGGAACGGCCGCCGGTTGGTCAAGGCGCCGCCTTCGATCACGCCGGCGACCGATTGCACCATGGAGACTTCGAGCAAGTTCGGCCGGCGCCAGCGGCGGCAGGATCGAGGGCAGCCGCGCCGCCAGCATCGACTTGCCGGAGCCGGGCGGCCCGACCATGAGCAGATTATGTCCGCCGGCCGCCGCCACTTCGAGCGCGCGCTTGGCGCTTTCCTGGCCCTTGATGTCGGCGAGGTCGAGCAGGCTGTCGGCGCGCTTCCAGAATCTTCGGCTGCGGCCGCGACAGCACCTGCGTGCCCTTGAAGTGGTTGGCGAGCTGGATCAGCGAACGCGGCCGCGATGATCTCGATCTCCGGGCTCGCCCAGGCCGCCTCGGGTCCGCATTTGGCCGGGCAGATCAAGCCTTCGCCGCGCGCATTGGCGCCGATCGCGGCCGGCAGCACGCCGGCGACCGGCGCGATCGAGCCGTCGAGGCCAAGCTCGCCCAGGACCGCGAAGCCGGACAGCGCGTCATGCGGAATGGCGCCGATCGCCGCCATCAGGCCGAGCGCGATCGGCAAGTCGTAATGGCTGCCTTCCTTGGGCAGATCGGCCGGCGCCAGATTGATGGTGATGCGGCGCGACGGCAGCGCCAGTCCGGACGCGATCATCGCCGAGCGCACCCGCTCGCGCGCCTCCGACACGGCTTTGTCGGGCAGACCGACGATGGTGAACGCCGGCAGGCCGGGCGCGACCTGCACCTGGACATCGACGGGCCGGACCTCGATGCCCTCGAACGCAACCGTGGTGACCCGCTGGACCATGCCCGCTCCCGCCTGTGGTGCAACACTACCGCAAGGCGAGTACGCGTCAAGAACATTTAGCGAACAAGCACCCAGGCGCCCGCGCAAGGAAGGGATCAGCGCTCCGCGGCGGCCAACAGTTGGTCGCGGACCGCGGCGATAATTTCATCCGACAACGCCGGATCGCCAACCGCGCGCGCGAGCGACACCGCGCCGACCAGCGCGGCCATGGCGGCGACCGCCTTGCGGCGGCGGATCGCCTTGGTGCGGCCCGGCATGGATTGCGCCAAAATCGCCAGCAAAGGCTCAAGCCCCTCGCTGAAGGCGTCGTGCACTGCCTTGCCGCTGCGCGCGGCGTCGTTGCAGAGCGCGGCAAAGCCGCAGCCGTGGCTTGGTTCGTCGCGGTGGCGCTGGGTCAGATAATGCTGCAGCAACGCTGCGAACGGATCTTTCGGCGCGTCGGCAACGACGCGTCCCCAGTTCTTGGCCGCCTGCGCCATGGTGCGCCGGCTTGCCTGGGCGACCAGATCGTCCTTCGAATTGAAATGCCCGTAGAAGCCGCCATGGGTAAGATCGGCGGCCTTCATAATGTCGGCGACGCCGATCCGCCGAAAAACCCTTGGCGCGAAACAGCGCGGCCGCCGCATCGATGATGCGCTCACGGTTTGCCGCCGCCTGCTCCCGGCTGACCCGCATGTCTTAGTCCCAGTCTCGTGTTCGTCTGGCCCTTGACAAATTATATGATGATCGTCATCAATCGGCAAGAAATATGATGGCCGTCATCTAACGTCGCGAGCGCCCCGTCGTTCGCTGCGCAGATCGGTTCGGCCGACAGGACGATCGCAGAGGCATTCCATGATCTCGTCCCCGCTCGCCGACGCTCTCGCCCGCCGCAACATCCATTACGGCTGGGTGGTGGTCGGCGTCACCTTCCTGACCATGCTGGTCACGGCCGGCGCCATGGGTGCGCCGGGCGTGTTGATCGTGCCGCTCGAACACGAGTTCGGCTGGGACAATGCGCAGATTTCGTCGGCGCTGGCGCTGCGGCTGTTGTTGTTCGGGCTGTTTGGTCCGTTCGCTGCCGCTTTCATGAACCGCTTCGGACTGCGGCGCGTCGTGGTGTGCGCGGTGATCCTGATCGCCGGCGGCCTGCTCGCGTCGCTGGCCATGACGCAGGTCTGGCAGCTCGTTGTGCTGTGGGGCATCGTGGTCGGCGTCGGCAGCGGACTGACCGCCATGGTGCTCGCCGCCACGGTGGCGACGCGCTGGTTCACCGCCCGCCGCGGCCTGGTGGTCGGTGTTTTGTCGGCGAGCTCCGCCACCGGACAGCTCGTGTTCCTGCCGTTGATTGCGTCGCTGACCGATCATCTCGGTTGGCGGCTGGCGCTGGTGTTTGTTTGTTGCGTGCTCGGCATCGCGGCCGTGTTCGCCTTCATGCTGATGCGCGACCGGCCGAGCGATGTTCGTTTGCCGGCCTACGGCGAGCGCGAGATCGTGCCGCCGCCGCCCGCCAGCGCGGGCTTGCTGTCGCTGCTGTCGGCTCCGATCGAGGTGTTGCGCGATGCGGCGCGGGTGCCGTTGTTCTGGGTGCTGTTCGCAACGTTCTTCATCTGCGGCTGCAGCACCAACGGTTTGATCCAAACGCACTTCATCACCTTCTGCGGCGACTACGGCCTGCCGGCGGTGACCGCGGCAAGCGTGCTGGCGATGATGGGCATGTTCGATTTCGTCGGCACCATCGGCTCGGGCTGGCTGTCAGATCGCGTCGATAATCGCTGGCTCTTATTTTGGTATTACGGCCTGCGCGGCGTGTCGCTGCTGTTCCTGCCGTTCACGTCATTCACGTTTTACGGCCTGTCGCTGTTCGCCGCTTTCTATGGCCTCGACTGGATCGCGACCGTGCCGCCGACCGTAAAACTCACCGCCGATCGTTTCGGCCGCGAGCGCGCCGGCATCGTGTTCGGCTGGATCTTCGCCGGCCATCAGATCGGTGCGGCGACCGCAGCGCTCGGCGCCGGCCTTTCGCGGACGCAGTTCTCGACCTATCTGCCGGCGTTTTTTGCCGCCGGCGCGCTTTGTCTGTTCGCCTCGATTTTGGTGCTGATGATCGCCAAGCCGAAGCGCGCGGACGTCGCGGCGCCTGCTCCGGCGGCGGCGCGTTAAAAACAAGTTCGGCGTCATGCGCCGGGCTTGTCCCGGCCATCCACGTCTTTCCTTTTTGCGCGTTTAAGACGTGGATGCCCGCGGCAAGCGCGGGCATGACGAGATGAAGGCGCGCTCAGCGCTGCTCATCATCAATATATTTGGCTTCGATATGGAGCCGGTCGATTTCGGCGGCGGTGTAGAGCGGACCATTCGGGATATCCACCTGAATGGTCGCTTGCCTGCGCTCGTCTTCCGACAAATGCAGCCAGGCCAGCACGGCTTCTTCCAGCGTGCGGCATGCGTGATCCTCGCCGTCGTGCCGCAAGGTCGCCGGGTGCGTCGGATCGACGTAAATCCTGTCCGGCGCTTTGTCCTGACGTTCGATAGCCTCTCGGAGCGCGAGCAGCGGCACGCTCGGCACTGCTGACCGTGTCTTGCGTGGGCGCCAGCGTCCCCAATCGATGCCCTAACGGCACTGAGTGCAGTTGCGGCATCTTCCCGCAAATCGTTCAGAGCCGATTCGCCGGCCGTTGCCCGCGCCATAGCGGTCGTGAGTTGCCGGGTGGTTTCGCGGAACGTGGCTGCCGCGTCTGCATTAGGCTTGGCGCCCGCCGTGAGAGAGCGGAGAATTGCAAGCGCTTCAGTCAGCGCCGTTCGTTCGTCTGGCTTGCGTTACGTCTGGCTTGCGTTCGTTTTGCGCGCTCATGTCGGACCGGACCTCCAACTGCGAAGCGACGCAGAGTCATTTAGGCAGCCTTGCGCTTCTCCTCAATCCTGTCCCAGATCAGCGCCGCAACGTCGGGGCCGCCGAGATTTTTGATGGCGCGAATGCCGGTCGGCGAGGTGACGTTGATTTCGGTGAGAAAATCGCCGATCACGTCGATGCCGACGAACAAAAGGCCGCGTTCGCGCAACGCCGGGCCGAGCCGCGCGCAGATCTCGCGCTCGCGGGCGGTGAGGTCGGTGGCTTTCGGCGAGCCGCCGCGCACCATGTTGGAGCGCAGATCGTCGGGCGCCGGCACGCGGTTGACGGCGCCGGCGAATTCGCCGTCGACCAGAATGATGCGCTTGTCGCCGTTCTTCACCTCGGGGAGAAAACGCTGCACCACCCAGGGCTCGCGGAACGTGGCGACGAACAGATCGTAGAGCGAGCCGAAATTGAGGTCTTCGCGCGTCAGCCGGAACACCGCTTCGCCGCCTTTGCCGTAGAGCGGCTTCATGACGATGTCGCCGTGCTTCTGCGCGGAACGCTTTGATCGCGTCGAGATCGCGCGTGATCAGCGTCGGCGGCATCAGGTCGGGAAATTCGGTGACGAAGACTTTTTCCGGCGCGTTGCGCACCTGCGCCGGATCGTTGACCACGAGCGTCTTCGGATGAATGCGCTCGAGCATGTGCGTGGTCGAGATATAGGCGAGGTCGAACGGCGGATCCTGGCGCAGCAGCACCACGTCGAAGCGTGGACAGATCGGTGACGCGCGGCTCGCCAAGCGTGAAATGATCGCCGGGCGTGTCGCGCACCGTCAGCGGCCGCACGGCTGCCGAGACTTTGGTGTCGCGCGAGCGCGAGGCGATCGGGCGTGTAATACGCGAGCGCATGGCCGCGGCGTTGGGCTTCCAGCAGCAAAGCGAAGGTCGAATCGCCGCGGATGTTGATCCGCTCGATCGGGTCCATTTGGACGGCAACGTTCAGGGGCATGAAGCTTTTCGGGTGAACGGTTGAAGGCACCAAGCTCTACGCAATTTTCCGGCCCGCCGCCATGGCGGCAGCACTCATCGCGGTCGCATCGAAGGCATTCGGAATGTGCTGTGGCAATTTGCCCGGCGTCACCAGCACCACATCGAAGCGGATTTCGGTCTGGGCGTCGACCGGCTTGCGGGCGAGCCACAATTCGGCGGCGGCGATGATGCGTTGCTTGCCTTGCGGGGTCACGGACTCGGCGGCATCGTCGGCACGCTCGCGCGCCTTGACCTCGACAAAGACCAGCGTGCGGCGGCGGCCCGCCACGATATCGATTTCGCCCATCGGCGTTTTGAAGCGGCGCGCCAGAATGCGATAGCCCTTGGCGATCAGAAACATCGCGGCGCGGCTTTCGGCTGAAAGCCCGAGCCGGAAGGCCTCGACGCGGTCGGGGCGCGGCGTGGTCGGCGGGCGAAGCGGCTGAGCGCGGCGGGCCATCACGCGGTCTCCTGATTTTTTTCGTCCGCCAGCACGAGCGCGCGCTGATACAGCGCGCGCCGCGGCAGTCCGGTTGCGACCGCGACTTCAGCCGACCGCGTCTTTGAGCGACGTGCGCGCCAGCGCGGTGCGCAACAGCGCATCCGCATCGTCCTCGCTCGGCAGCGCCGCGGCCGCAGGCGGCGCGATCACCAGAACGAATTCGCCGCGCGTTTCCTGCTCGGCGCTGGTCTGCGCCAGCGCCGGCAGCGGCTGGCGCCTGATTTCCTCATGCAGCTTGGTGAGTTCGCGGCACACTGCAGCTTCGCGTTCGCCAAGCCCGTCGGCAAGATCAGTCAGCGTGTCGGCAAGTCGTGGTCCGGTCTCGAACAGGATCAGGGTCGCCGGCACGCGCGCCAATTCGGCAATGCGGGTACGGCGCGCGCCCTGTTTGGGCGGCAAGAATCCGGCGAAGAAAAACTGGTCGGTGGGCAGGCCCGCGACGGCGAGCGCCGTCAGGGTTGATGAGGCGCCGGGGATTGCGGTGACCGCGTAGCCGGCCTCGGCGACCTCGCGGACGAGCTTGTAGCCTGGATCGGAAATCAGCGGCGTGCCGGCATCCGATACCAGGGCGATCGCGGCCCCCTCCGCCAGCCGCTGCAACAGCCTGGGCCGTGCTGTTGCGGCGTTGTGGTCGTGGTAGGGTGTGAGCGGGGCGGTGATGGCATATCGGTCGAGCAACTTGCGGGTCACCCGCGTATCTTCACAGGCGATGAGATCGGCGGCTGCCAATGTGGCAAGCGCCCGCAAGGTGATGTCGCCGAGATTGCCGATCGGCGTGGACACGATATGAAGCCCAGGCGCGATCGGGGCAGCCGCCATCGGGTGGCCGTCGAGGCTGTAGCTGCGGCGCGCGGGGTCTTTGCCCAAATCCGTCGGCATTTGACTCACGATCTGGCCCATGATTTCGACCCTTGGGCCTCACCCTAGTGGCAAGGCCTGGGCAGGTCACGGTTGTGGGTGAATTCCGTATCTTTCTGGCTTGGTTAACAATTCGCCGCCAGAATGACAGATTGGCGCTGCCCTATCGTTTCCGCGCGTAAATGCCGTGAGGAGAGCCGCTTTGTCTGCGGGAATGCCGGTTAAAGGGTCGGGGTTGCTGACACGGCGCCATTCGCTGTTGGGCCTGTTGGCGGCGTCCGGCGCCGTGCTGGCGGGTTGTTCGGGCTCCACGTTTTCCTCGATGCCGTCGCTGTCGCCCTCGGCCGAGCCGCAAGCGCCGGCCGGCCCGCCGGTGGCGGAGACCACGATCGGAACCGGCCAGGTCCGGATCGCGCTCATTCTGCCGCTGTCGGCCGGCGGCAATGCCGGCGTTGCCGGCCAGGCGATGCGCAATGCCGCCGAAATGGCGCTCGCCGAATTCAACAATCCGAACATCCAGCTTCTGGTCAAGGACGACGCCGGCTCGGCCGACGGCGCGCGGCTCGCCGCGCAACAGTCCGTCGATGAGGGCTGCGAGCTGATTCTCGGGCCGCTGTTCGCGCAGGCGGTCAGCATCGTCGGTCAGGTGGCGCGCTCGCGCAACATTCCGGTGATCGCGTTTTCCACCGACGCCAACGTCGCGTCGCGCGGCATTTATCTGCTCAGCTTCCTGCCCGAGACCGATGTCGCGCGCATCATCCAATATGCCGCCTCGGTCGGAAAGCGCTCCTATGCGGCGCTCATTCCGGATAATCCCTACGGCACGGTGGTGGAGGCGGCTTTCCGCCAGGATGTCGCCCGCCGCAACGGCCAGGTGGCGGCGATCGAGCGCTTTCCGCGCGACAAGGCCGCGATGGCGGGACCGGTGCGCAACATCGCCCAGGCACTGCCGCGCGCCGACGCGTTGTTTATTCCGGATGGCGGCGACTCGCTGCCCGGACGTCGCGCAGGTTTTGGCCGCGAACGGCGTCAACACCAAACGGATCCAGTTGCTCGGCACCGGACTGTGGGACGATCCGCGTGTTTTTCAGACGCCGCAGCTCGACGGTGGTTTGTTCGCGGCACCGGATGGCGTCGGCTATCGCAATTTCGCCAATCGCTATGCGGCGCGTTTCAAACAACAGCCGGTGCGCACCGCGACGCTGGCCTACGATGCGGTCGCGCTGGTCGCCGCGCTGGTGAAGACGCAAGGCCCGCAGCGCTTCTCGCCCGAAACGCTGACCAATCCGTCCGGCTTTGCGGGCATCGACGGACTGTTCCGTTTCCGCCAGGACGGCACCAACGACCGCGGCCTCGCGATCTTGCGGGTGACGCCGTCGGGGCCGCAGGTCGTGCAGGCGGCGCCGCGGAGTTTTGGTCCGGCGGCGGGGTAGCGAACCAAAGACTAAGCCGCCAGATCGGCGACCACCGCATCGAGCACCGGAAAACCCGGCAGGCTGACGCGCAAGTGTCCGGCGGGTGTCGTCTCGACCAGTCCGTGTTCGCGTAATGCGGCGATGCGCGCAGCGTCGAGTTTGCGGCCGGACACCGCGGTGAAACGGTCCGGATCGATGCCTTCGGCGAGCCGCAGGCCCATCAACAAAAACTCGTCGCCGATTTCTTCGCGCGTCAACACCTCGTCGGTGACGAGGCCGTGGCCGTCCTGCTCGACGCGCGCTGAGCCAGCTTTCCGGGCGCTTTTCGGTCGCGGTGGCGTGGCGGTCGCCGTCGATGTCGAGGCGGCCGTGCGCGCCGGGCCCGATGCCGGCATAGTCGTGCATGCGCCAGTAAACCAGATTGTGCCGGCACTCGGCGCCCGGCCGCGCATGATTGGAAATCTCGTAGGCCGGCAATCCGTGCGCGGCGCAAACGTCTTGCGTGGTGTCGTAGAAGTTCGCGCGCCCGATCGTCGTCAGGCACGTGCGAGCTTGCCGGCGGCATGGAGCGCCGCGAACGGCGTGTCCGGTTCGATGGTGAGCTGATAAAGCGACAAATGCTCGCCGGCCTGGCGCAGCGCCTCTTTCAGCTCGCGCTCCCATTCCGGCGACGGTTTGCTGCGGGCGCGCGTAAATCAGATCGAACGAGTAGCGCTCGAACACGCTGCGCGCGATGGCCACGGCCGCCATGGCTTCGTCGGCGGTGTGCAGCCGGCCGAGCTCCTTGAGCACGCGGTCGTCGAGCGCCTGTACGCCGAGCGAGACGCGGTTGACGCCGGCCGCGCGATAGCCGCGAAAGCGCTCGGCCTCGACGCTGGTCGGATTGGCTTCGAGCGTGATTTCAACATCCGGCGACACCTGCCAGTCACGGCCGATCGCATCCAGAATGGCGCCGACGGTCGCCGGCTGCATCAGCGACGGCGTGCCGCCGCCGAAAAAGATGCTCGAGACGGTGCGGCCCGGCGTGCGCGCCGCCGTGGTGGCGATCTCGGCGGCGAACGCTCTCACGAAGCGCGGCTTCGTCGATCGCCGCGCGGCGCACGTGGCTGTTGAAGTCGCAATACGGACATTTCGACAAACAAAACGGCCAATGGATGTAAACGCCGAACGGCGGCCGCGTCGCTGTCCGGCGCAGGAACCAGCGGCGTGTCGCGGCTATCCAAGACAAGCCTCCGCGAGTTTCACAAAGGCGCGGGCGCGATGCGACAGCCCTTTGCCCTTGGGCGGAAGCCCGTGTTTTTCGTCGCTCGGCATTTCGCCGAACGTGCGGCTGTGTCCGTCCGGCAGAAAGAACGGGTCGTAGCCAAAGCCCTGGTCGCCGCGCGGCGGCCACACGATGGTGCCGTCGACGCGGGCTTCGAATTCCTCGACATGGCCGTCCGGCCAGGCGACGCACAGCGCGGAAACAAAATGCGCCTTGCGTTGCGCGGCGTCGGTGGCGCCGGCGTCGCGGAGTTTTTGCTCGATGGTCTCCATGGCACCGCGAAAATTCTTGTCCGGGCCGGCCCAGCGCGCCGAGTAGATTCCCGGGATCGCCATCGAGCGCATCGACCACGAGGCCGGAATCGTCGGCGAAGGCCGGCAGGCCGCTGCCAGCGCCGCGGCCTCGGCCTTGATCCGCGCGTTGGCGCGAAAGTGTCGTTCCGGTTTCGTCGGGTTCGGGAAGGCCCATCTCGCCTGCTGATATGGCCTCGATTTTGTAGGGCGCCAGCAATTCGCGCATTTCCGCCAGCTTGCCGGGATTGTGGGTCGCGATGACCAGGCGTCCGGCGATGCGGCGATGCGCGGGGGCGCTCACATCACCGCCATTTTCTGCAGGTCGATCAGCTTGGTGACGCCTTTGCGCGCCAGCGCCAGCAGGGTCGTTAATTGCTCTTCTGAAAACGGCACCTTCTCGGCGGTGGCCTGCACCTCGACGATGTGGCCGCTGCCGGTGAGCACGAAATTCGCGTCGGTCTCGGCCTGCGAATCCTCGGCATAATCGAGATCGAGCACCGCCGTGCCCGAGCAGACGCCGCAGGAAATCGCCGCGATATGGTCGCGCAGCACGTCGTCCTGGATCATCTCGCGGGTCTTCATCCAGGCGATGCAGTCGTAAAGCGCGATCCAGGCGCCGGTGATCGAGGCCGTGCGGGTGCCGCCGTCGGCCTGGATCACGTCGCAGTCGATGGTGATCTGACGCTCGCCGAGCGCCTTGAGATTGACGACGGAGCGCAGGCTGCGCCCGATCAGCCGCTGGATCTCGACCGTGCGGCCGTTCTGCTTGCCGGCCGAGGCCTCGCGGCGCGTGCGCTCGAGCGTCGCGCGCGGCAGCATGCCGTATTCGGCGGTGATCCAGCCGCGCGCCTGGCCCTTGAGCCAGGGCGGCAGGCGGTCTTCCAGGGTGGCGGTGACCAGGACATGCGTGTCGCCGAAGCGCACGAAGCAGGAGCCTTCCGCATATTTCACGACGCCCCGTTCGAGCGATACGGGTCGCAATTCATCGGGCTGTCGGCGGCTCGGCCGCATGCATGTCTCCTCGGGCGCAAGGTTTGGCGCGGAATTTGGGCGCAAGATCTGGTGCCAGACCTGAGTGAGATCGAGCCGCCGGATCGGCCCAGTCTTTTAGGGGGGCGAATTGGCAGCGACAAGGGCGGAAACGGTCCAAATCCCGGCGCGGAAGCTCCGCATTGCCTGATCGGTCACCTTGCCGATAGCCTTCGGGTCCGGGTTATCCGCCTCTCGACTTGAAAGAATCCCGGCGAGCGAACACGTTTGTGCGCCAGCATCGGAGCGCAGCCTTGAGTAACCACGATCATCCGATCTCCAGCCCAGCCGGCCTGGCGCAGCTCAACGAGCGCTCGCGCGAGATTTTTCGCCTGATCGTCGAGAGCTATCTGGCGACCGGCGAGCCGGTCGGGTCTCGCAATCTGTCGCGCATTCTGCCGATGACGCTGTCGCCGGCGTCGGTCCGCAACGTCATGTCCGACCTCGAACAGCTCGGCCTTGTTTATGCGCCGCATACCTCGGCCGGCCGCCTGCCGACGGAAATCGGGCTGCGTTTCTTTGTCGACGCCCTCATGCAGATCGGCGATCTCACCGAAAACGACCGCAAGGCGATCGAGGCCCAGGTGGCGGGGCGTGGGCACGTCCACCACGGTCGAGGCGGTGCTGACCGAGGCGTCCGGCCTTCTGTCCGGCCTGAGCCGCGCCGCCGGCGTGGTGCTGACCGCCAAGTCGAATCAGCGGCTCAAGCACATCGAATTCGTGCGGCTGGAGCCCGAGCGCGCGCTGGTGGTGCTGGTCGCCGAGGACGGGCAGATCGAAAACCGCGTGCTCGAATGTCCCGGTCGGGCTGCCCACCTCGGCCCTGATGGAGGCCTCGAATTTTCTCAATGCGCGCGTTCGCGGCCGCACGCTTGCCGACGTTCGGGTCGAAATCGAGCGGCGGTTGAAAGAAGGCCAGGCCGAGCTCGACGAATTGACCCAAAAGGTCGTTGCCGAGGGGCTGGCGAGCTGGTCCGGGGGAGAGCGCGACGAGCGCAAGCTGATCGTGCGCGGCCAGGCCCATCTGCTCGAAGACCTCAGAGCGCTCGCCGACCTTGAACGGGTGCGGCTCCTGTTCGACGATCTGGAGACCCGCCGCGAGGTGGTCGACCTGCTGGGGCGCGCCGAACAGGCCGAGGGGGTGCGCATTTTCATCGGCTCGGAGAATCAGCTGTTTTCGCTGTCCGGGCTCCTCCACCATCGTGGCGCCCTACCACGACGCCGCCGGCCACATCGTCGGCGTGCTGGGGGTCATCGGCCCGACCCGGCTGAATTACGCCCGTATCGTCCCGATGGTAGATTACACCGCCAAAGTCGTCAGCAAGCTGCTCGCCGGTTGATGCTTTAGAGCATGGCCCGGAAAAGCGGAAACCGGTTTTCCGAAAAAGGACATGCGATAACAAGTAGATCTAGAGCACATCGCGATTCAGCCTAATCGTGATGTGCTCTAGCGCGAAACTCCCGCCCGCAGATCGGGCCGCCGCGGACGCCGGACGGCCAAACTGCTTGATTTTTGTCCCATGAGCCCTGATATGCCGGGGCAGCAAAAAACCAGATAGGTAGTGGACATGACGGACAAGACCGCGCGCGCTGAGGACGCAGCGGCCGCTCCGGAGACCGCAGCACCTGCGGACCCGGTGGCTCAGCAGCAGCCCGATCCGGTGGCGGTCGCCACCGAATTGCGGGACCGGTTGCTGCGCACGCTCGCCGAGATGGAAAACCTGCGCAAGCGCACCGAACGCGAAGTCGCCGACGCCCGTCTGTACGGGGTGACGACGCTTGCCCGCGACCTGTTGGGCGTGGCCGACAACATGCGCCGCGCACTCGACACGGTGTCTCCCGAGATGCGCGCCAGCGCCGAGGCTGGCGTCAAGGCGCTGGTCGACGGCGTGGAATTGACCGAGCGCGAACTCATCAAGGCGCTGGAAAAGAGCGGGGTGCGGCAATTCAGTCCGCGCGGCGAGAAGTTCGATCCCAACGTTCACCAGGCGATGTTCGAAGTGCCCGACCCTTCGGTACCGGCCGGAAGCGTGGTCGAAGTGGTGGCGCCCGGCTACATGATCGGCGAGCGCGTGTTGCGTCCCGCGATGGTCGGCGTGTCGAAGGGCGGTCCCCAAGCCTGCGCCAGTCTCGCGCACGGTCAATGACAACGCCACGGCCGGCGCCGCGAAGAATCGTAACTGGGCGGGCGGATTTCCGCCGACGCCGCCTGCGTCTATTTCGGCTCGACGCTGTCGCGCACCGTGCGCAGCTGCGAGTGCGCCCGGCCAGCCGTCGATTGGGCTGATGCCGACCATTTGCAGATATCCGCCGCCGCCGAAACGCAGCCATTGAACGACCCTGACATCGGGCGCCGGTGCGCGCGTCCTGCGCTTCCGCCATGGTCTGAAAACCCGGCTGGCCGTTGATGCGCAGCGGCTCCGACAGCACGACTTGGACCTGCCGGATGCCGCCGATTTCGTTGAACATCAGTCGCGCGAAGTCCGCGCGCTGATCGGCCTCGGGCGGGCCGCCCGGCACGGCCGCGATCAACATGCGCGTGTCGACGCCGTCGGACATATCCGCCTCCTTGCCGGCCTCGGGGGCGGGCGCCGGATCGCGCAGCATCACGGCGCGGCCGCGCAGCACGTCGTCGACATGGAAGCCGGCAAGGTCTCCAACCGCGAACGGCAGCAGGCCGAGCTCTTCGGCCTCCGGCACGGTTGCGCGGATCGCCAGCGTCGCCAGCGAGGCCCGCAACACGGCGTCCGAATAACTGTCGTCCGGTTCGGGAACCTGAACCGTCACCATCGCGGTCACGATCTTTGCCGGAGCCGACCAGAAGCCATTTGCGGTAGTGCGCTTTGTCGGCGACCTGCCGGCCGATCAGCAGGATGCCGGAGCCGAAGCTAAGCTGCATCGGTTCGCGCTTCTCGATCGTCACGCCTTGTTTTTTCAGGGCGTCGGTGTCGAGCACTTTCTCGATTTCTGCAAAGGCTGCCGCCGGCAACGCCGCGATCAGGATCGCGGCATCTTTGCCGGATCGGCGAAGCCGTCGAAGGTCTTGCTGACCACCATGCCGGGCGGCGGCACCAGTCCGATGCGCGAGCCGGGCGGGAAGATCGCCTCTTCGGTCCGCGCCGGCGCGATCTGGATGACCAGCGCCAACGCGGCAAAAATCACAAGGGCTCGGATGGAGCAAAAGCTAGTGCAAATCATGTGAGGTCTCTGATGGCGCCTTGGCAGACAATGCCTGGTTCGACTTGTCGGTGCCGCTACGTGTCACTCGGCGCAGCGTCAGATTGATCCGTCCGGCCTCCGGGAGCAAGCGCGATGTGCCGGGAAAGATCCGGTCGACCCCGTGAAAGGCCAGCCGCGAGGCGCCGCCAAGCACGACGACGTCGCCGGAACTCAGCCGGACCGACCGGGTCGGCTCGTTTCGCCGACACCCGCCGACGCGGAATAAGCAGGTATCGCCGAGCGAAATCGAGACCACCGGCGCATCAAATTCTGTTTCATCACGATCCTGATGCAGGCCCATTTTTGCTTGCGGACCGTAAAAGTTAATCAGGCAGGCTTCCGGCGGCGCCGGGAAACCGGCAAGCCGCTCCCATAGCTGCATCAACGCCGCGGGAATCGGCGGCCACGGCGCGCCGGTCTCCGGGTGCGACGCCTGGTAGCGATAGCCGCTTTCGTCGGAGACCCAGCCGAGCACGCCGCAATTCGACATGCGTACGCTGAAGGGCCGCCCCGATTTCGGCATACGTGGCGTGAACAACGGCGCGGCCGCGAGAACCGCGCGGACGGCTGCGAGCAAGTCGACCTGAGCGTCGCGGTCGAAATGGCCGGGGTAAAGGCGAAAGCCGGTTGGGAAGCTGTTTGTGTCCGATTGCAAATGCATCACCGAATAGTCGTGTGCCGGGTCCGCTTTAGCCGTCAACCCGAATGCTCTTGTCGCGTGCATTCCTGCCTTGCGGCACGATACCGCCCTCCTATATGAGCCAAGGGAAATCGCCCGGAAGCGTCCGGGGCGGATTTAGATTTAGGCAATCACGGACTATCAAGGGGGTCGGACAAAGGGCGCCTTTCGGGCCTGCCCGACCTGCCGATAAAAAGAGGATTAACTCCATGGCCAAGGTCATCGGTATCGATCTCGGGACGACCAATTCCTGCGTCGCAGTGATGGAAGGGAAGTCGCCGAAAGTCATCGAAAACGCCGAAGGAATGCGCACGACGCCGTCGATCGTCGCTTTTACGGACGAGGGCGAACGGCTCGTGGGCCAACCGGCGAAGCGCCAAGCGGTTACCAACCCCGAGCGCACCATTTTTGCAGTCAAGCGCCTCATCGGCCGTCGCTACGACGACCCGATGGTCGAGAAGGACAAGAAGCTCGTCCCCTACAAGATTGCGCGCGCCTCCAATGGCGACGCCTGGGTCGAGGTCGAAGGCAAGACCTATTCGCCGTCGCAAATCTCCGCGTTCATTCTGCAAAAGATGCGCGAGACCGCGGAAGCCTATCTGGGCGCCAAGGTCGAGCAGGCGGTCATCACCGTTCCGGCGTACTTCAACGACGCCCAGCGTCAGGCCACGAAGGATGCGGGCAAGATCGCCGGCCTTGAAGTCCTGCGCATCATCAACGAGCCGACCGCGGCCGCGCTCGCCTACGGTCTCGACAAGAGCAAGACCGGCACGATCGCAGTCTATGATCTCGGCGGCGGCACATTCGACGTGTCGATACTCGAAATCGGCGACGGCGTGTTCGAGGTGAAGTCGACCAACGGCGACACCTTCCTGGGCGGCGAAGATTTCGACATGCGGCTGGTCAATTATCTGGCCGACGAATTCCAGAAAGAGCAGGGCATCGATCTGCGCCGCGACAAGCTCGCGCTGCAGCGGCTGAAGGAAGCCGCCGAGAAAGCCAAGATCGAGCTGTCGTCAACCACGCAGACCGAAATCAATCTGCCGTTCATCACCGCCGATGCCTCGGGTCCGAAGCATCTGACCATGAAGCTCACCCGCGCCAAATTCGAAGCGCTGGTGGACGATCTGGTCCAGAAGACGATCGAGCCCTGTCGGCAGGCGATCAAAGACGCCGGGCTGACCGCGGCTGAGATCAACGAGGTCGTTCTGGTCGGCGGCATGACCCGCATGCCGAAGGTCCAGGAAGTCGTGAAGCAATTGTTCGGCAAGGAGCCGCACAAGGGCGTCAATCCGGACGAAGTGGTGGCGATCGGCGCCGCGATCCAGGGCGGCGTGCTGCAGGGCGACGTCAAGGACGTGCTGCTGCTCGACGTCACGCCGCTGTCGCTCGGCATCGAAACGCTCGGTGGCGTGTTCACCCGGCTGATCGATCGCAACACGACGATCCCGACCAAGAAGGGCCAGGTGTTCTCCACGGCCGAAGACGGTCAGACCGCGGTGACGATCCGGGTGTTCCAGGGCGAACGCGAGATGGCGGCCGACAACAAGATGCTCGGCCAGTTCGATCTCATCGGCCTTCCGGCGGCGCCGCGCGGCATACCGCAGATCGAGGTGACGTTCGACATCGACGCCAACGGCATCGTCAACGTGTCGGCCAAGGATAAAGGCACCGGCAAGGAGCAGCAGATCCGCATCCAGGCGTCCGGTGGCTTGTCCGAAGGCGACATCCAGAAGATGGTCAAGGACGCCGAGGCGCACGCCGAGGACGACAAGAAGCGCAAGGCGCAAGTCGAGGCCAAGAACCACGCCGAAGCTTTGGTCCACTCGACCGAGAAGACCTTGGCCGAGCATGGCTCGAAGGTCGGCGAAGGCGAACGCCGCGCGATCGAAAACGGCATCGCGGATCTGAAGGAAGCCCTCAAGGGCGACGACGCCGAGGCGATCACCGCCAAGACCAACGCGCTGGCGCAAGCGTCGATGAAGCTTGGCGAAGCGATGTACAAGCAGTCGGCCGATCAGCCCGGCGCTGGTGCGTCACCTGAAGGCCAGAAGGACGACGTCGTCGACGCGGAATTCACCGAAGTCGACGACGACAAGAAGAACAAGAAATCCGCCTAACAATCAGGCGAGCCGATGCCACTGCGCGCAGTCAAATTTGCACCCCCGGACGCAAGCCGGGGGTGTATGTTTTTGACGGGCGCCATCCCGACGTGGAATGATCGGTCGTCATCGGGTGGGGAATGATGGCCAAGCGCTGTTACTATGAGACATTGTCCGTCGAACGCACCGCGACGGAAGTCGACATCAAGACCGCCTTCCGACGGCAGGCGATGCAGTGGCATCCGGATCGCAATCCCGGAGACAACGACGCCGAGCATCGTTTCAAGGAAGTCAACGAGGCCTACGAGGTCCTGAAAGACGCCGACAAGCGGGCGGCCTACGATCGCTACGGCCATGCCGCCTTCGAGCATGGCAGCGGCGTGAACGGCGCCCATGGTTTCGGCGCGGACTTCGCCACCACCTTCTCGGATATCTTCGACGACCTGTTCGGCATGAACGCGCGGCGCGGCCGCGGCTCCGGCCGCGAACGCGGCGCCGATTTGCGCTACAACATGGAAATCTCGCTGCTCGAAGCCTTTGCGGGCAAGACCGCGCAGATTCGCATTCCGACGTCGGTGACGTGCGAAGCCTGCTCGGGCAATGGCGCTAAGCCCGGCACCAAGCCGAAGGCGTGTCCGATGTGCGCCGGCCAGGGCAAGGTCCGTCACGCGCAAGGCTTCTTCACGCTCGAGCGCACCTGCCCGAATTGCCAGGGACGCGGCCAGGTGATCGAGAGCCCGTGTGCGTCGTGCTCGGGTTCGGGCCGGGTGATGCGCGAGCGCACGCTTGTCGGTGAACATTCCGCCGGGTGTCGAAGACGGTACGCGCATTCGGCTCGCCGGCGAAGGCGAGGCCGGCGTGCGCGGCGGACCGTCCGGCGATCTCTACATTTTCCTCTCGCTCGGCAGCCATCCGTTCTTTCAGCGCGAAGGCGCCGATCTGCATTGTCGCGTCCCGGTGTCGCTGGTGACCGCAACGCTCGGCGGCGAATTCGAAGTCCCCACCATCGATGGCGGCAAGACCCGCGTGAAAGTACCGGAAGGCATGCAGACTGGCCGACGCTTCCGTCTGCAGGCCAAAGGTATGCCGGTGCTGCGCAGCCGCCAGTTCGGCGACATGTATGTGCAGGTGGTGGTCGAGACGCCGCAGAATCTGACCAAGCGTCAGCGCGAGCTTTTGCTCGAATTTGATCGACTTTCGTCGACCGAAACGCATCCCGAATCATCGGGATTCTTCGGCAAGGTCAAAGACTTCATCGACGGGCTCGGCGCCGGCCGCGCCAATTCGGCATAACGCTTTGCCTCCCCGTCGAGGCGTGCTAGTGTTCTGTCACAAAATGGTCTAAAAGGGCCGCGTTTCGTCGCGCGTGATTGCAATGCCGCTGATGGCCCTGCGTACTTTCGAAGAAAGGATCGAGCGGCAATTGCGGCTCCTCGAGTTGAAGAAGACTATCCTCGAGCGCAACATCGGACGCCACATCCGGCTGTTCGAGCGCCGGCGTGACGACATCGGCAAAAAGATCGAAGACCAGATCCGGCTGTTCGAGCGCAAGCGCGGCACTCAGCTCGACGACGAGGTGCGCTTCATTCGCTCCTGGATCGAGCGGCCGTTGACGTATCGGCGCGGTGGCGCCGTCGAGCAAGATGCTGGCGCGCGCCATGGCGCGTTATGTCGATCCGCACAGCGATGGGCCGGTGGTCGAGCTCGGCCCCGGCACCGGGCCGGTCACGGCCGCTTTGGTTGAGGCGGGCGTCGATCCGGCGCGGCTGGTGCTGGTGGAATTCAATCCGACCTTCTGCCGGATGTTGCGCGCGCGCTATCCGGCCGCGACGCTGGTGCAGGGCGATGCCTACAGCATGCGCCGTCTGCTCGAGACCTTACTGATGCAGCCGGCCGCCGCGGTCGTCTCCGGACTGCCGCTGGTCACCAAGCCGATGCGGATGCGGCTTCGGCTGATTCGCGACGCCTTCGACCTGATGCTGCCGGGCGCGCCGTTCGTCCAGTTCACCTATTCGGTGGCGTCGCCGTTGCCGCGCCGGCTCGGCGGCTTCTCGGTCGAGGCGTCCGAGCGAATCTGGATGAACATCCCGCCGGCGCGCGTTTGGGTCTACCGGAAAATTTGACGCCTCCGGCATGATCGGACCGAAGATCCTGGTGATGGCCGGTTCGCTGCGTGCCGGCTCGCATAACGGGCGGCTGGCGGCTTTGGTGGCCAAGGAGCTGGCGCTCGCCGAAGCCGATGTCACCCGGATTTCGCTCGCCGATTATCCGTTGCCGCTGCTCGATGCCGATTTGCTGGCCACCTCGGGGCCGCCCGACAATGCGGTCAAGCTCAGGCACATGCTGGCCGCGCATCAGGGCGTCTTCATCGCCAGCCCCGAATACACCGCCTCGGTCACGCCGCTTCTGAAGAACGCCATCGACTGGATCACGCGGGTGCGCGAGCGCAGCGACGAGCCGTACGCCGCCTTTCGGGACCGCGTGTTTTGCCTCGGCTCCGCGTCGGCCCGGCCGATGGCGGTCTGCACGCGCTGCTGGCGTTGCGGCAAATTCTTGAAGTCGGCTGCGGCGCGCTGGTTCTGCCCGCAGCAGATCAATGTCGGCCGCGCCGATGAGGCGTTCGACGACATGGACAATCTCCGCGACGAAGATCCTGACAAGCGCCTTGAAGGATATGGTGCGAAGGCTTATCGACTTGGCGGGCGCCATGCCGAGAGGCTGAAGCGAGCCAACTGGATTCGGAGTGAGCCAGCGCAATGATCGCGCCGCGTGAGCGCTTGATTGTGGCCCTCGACCTGCCGTCGGTCGAGGCGGCCGAGGCGTTGGTGGCGCAGCTCGGCGATGCGGTGTCGTTCTACAAGGTCGGCTATCAGCTCGCTTATGCGGGCGGTCTTGCTTACGTCGAGAAGATTGACCGGCGCCGGCAAGAAAGTCTTTCTCGACCTCAAGCTGCACGACATCGGCAACACGGTCGCGCAGGGCGTCAAAAGCGCGGCGCGGCTCGGCGCCACGTTCCTCACGGTACACGCTTATCCGCAGACCATGCAGGCGGCGGTCGAAGCACGCGGCGACAGCTTGCGCATTCTCGCCGTCACGGTGCTGACCTCCTACGACGATAACGATCTCAAAACCGCCGGTTACGACACCTCAGTCAAGGCGCTGGTCGCACGCCGTGCCGAACAGGCCCGCGCGCTCGGCATCGATGGTTTGGTCTGCTCGCCCGAAGAAGCCGCCAATGTCCGCGCGATCGCCGGCGCCAGCATGGCGCTGGTGACGCCCGGCATCCGTCCCGCCGGCGCCGACACCGGCGACCAGAAACGCATCATGACACCTGCCGCAGCGATCGCGGCCGGCGCCGACTATCTGGTGGTCGGCCGGCCCATCGTCGCGGCGCGAGAGCCGCGCGCTGCGGCGGAAGCGATCGTTGCCGAAATCGCGCAAGCCGCGAAGGAGACACATCATGGCTAAAGGCTACTGGATCGGTCGCGTCGACGTGCATAATGAAGACGGCTACAAGGCCTATGCGGCCGCCAATCCGGCGATCTTTCACAAATACGGCGGCCGCTTCGTCGTGCGCGGCGGCAAGTTCGAATGCCCCGAGGGCGAAAGCCGGGCGCGCAATGTGGTGATCGAATTCGACAGCTACGCCGCCGCGGTCACCTGCTACCAGTCGCCCGAATATCAGGCCAACATCAAAGTGCGGCAGCCGCACGCGATCGCCGACCTCATCATCGTCGAAGGCTACGACGGCCCGCAGCCGTAATTTTCCTCTCAGGCGGGCTGCCTCGCAGCACGCGAGTTTGCCACCGAACCGCAAATCCGCTCGTCCCCGCGAAGGCGGGGACCCAGCTTTTTGCTGAGCCGTCGGAGCGTGCCTCTGGTTTCCCGCTTTCGCGGGAATGAGCGGTGTGTCTCTTCTCGGTCTAGATGTTCGGGACGACCCCACCGTCTCGGCTTCGCTCCGCCGCCTCCCTCTTTCAGGGGAGGGTGATCCACGCGGTTTGCCC
Source organism: uncultured Alphaproteobacteria bacterium (assembly GCA_963737755.1). Lineage (GTDB taxonomy): Bacteria > Pseudomonadota > Alphaproteobacteria > Rhizobiales > Xanthobacteraceae > BOG-931. The sequence goes on from CAVTTZ010000006.1 coordinate 390,244, forward strand.
GTGTGCGCGGCTCCCGCTATATCCGCGAGCGCGCGGAGACGAGGCCATGGCGGGCGAAAATTCAGACATGCGGCTGGTGATTGCGGGCGCCGGCGGGCGCATGGGGCGCGCGCTCATTCATGCCGTCGCGGCGACCAAGGGCGTCACGCTGGCGGGCGCGGTCGAGCCGCCGGGGTCGGCGGTGATCGGCCGCGATGCCGGTGAACTGGCCGGGCTCGGTCCCAACGGCATCACGATTTCGAGCGATGTCGCGCCGCTGCTGCGCGATGCCGACGGGTTGATCGAATTCACCGTTCCGGCCGCGTCCGTGGCGTTGGCGGAACTCTCGGCGGCTGCCGGTGTCGTGCACGTCATGGGCACCACCGGGCATTCGGCCGAGGAAGACGCGATGATCGCCAAGGCCGCAAGCCGCGCGCCGATCGTCAAATCCGGCAACATGAGTCTCGGGGTCAATCTGCTGGCCGCCCTCGTCAAGCGCGTGGCGCAGACGCTCGGCGACGACTACGACATCGAAATTCTGGAAATGCATCACAACAAAAAGATCGATGCGCCCTCCGGCACCGCGTTGATGTTCGGCCGCGCGGCCGCGGAAGGCCGTGCGATCAATCTTGGCGGAGCGCGCGGCGCGTGGCCGCGACGGCATGACCGGTGCGCGACGCGCCGGCGATATCGGTTTTGCCTCGCTGCGCGGCGGCACCGTGGTGGGCGATCATTCGGTGATCTTCGCCGGCCCGTCCGAGCGCATCGAGCTGACCCATCGCGCCGAAGACCGCATGATTTTCGCGCGCGGCGCGCTGCGTGCGGCGCTGTGGGCGCGCGGCAAACAGCCGGGGCTTTACGCGATGGCAGATGTTTTGGGCGTGAAGGATTTTTGAAGTCCATCCGTCATCCTGAGGCGGCCGCAAAGCGGCCCCTCGAAGGATACGGCCGAGGCGCTCGGGCCGTCGCCCTTCGAGGCTCGCTTCGCTCACGCCTCAGGGTGACGGAAAACAAAGTGAGGACAGGGAATGAGTGATCGGTTGCTTGTGCTCGTGCGTCACGGCCAGAGCGAATGGAATCTGAAAAATCTGTTCACCGGTTGGCGCGATGTCGGCCTGACCGAGAAGGGTATCGCCGAGGCGCATAATGCCGGGCAGAAACTCAAGGCCGAAGGGCTGCATTTCGATGTCGCCTTCACGTCGCTGCTGGTGCGCGCGCAAAAAACGCTCGACATCGCGCTCGGCGAGATGGGGCAGACCAATCTCACCATCATCAAAGATCAGGCGCTGAACGAGCGCGACTACGGCGATCTGTCCGGCCTGAACAAAGACGATGCCCGCAAGAAATGGGGCGAGGAGCAGGTCCATATCTGGCGCCGTTCCTACGACGTGGCGCCGCCCGGCGGCGAGAGTCTGAAAGACACCGCGGCGCGCGTGCTGCCTTACTACATCCAGGACATTCTGCCGCGCGTGTTGCGCGGCGAGAAAGTCATCGTCGCCGCGCACGGCAATTCATTGCGCGCGCTGATCATGGTGCTGGAGCGGCTGTCGCCCAAGGACATCGTCAATCGCGAAATCGCCACCGGCGTGCCGCTGATCTATCGGCTCAACGCCGACTCGACTGTCGCCACGATGAAGGATTTGGCGGCGTAGGCACTGCGGCTTTGCCCCTGATGCGTCATTGCCGAGCTTGCAGCGCGGCTACTGATCCCACGCATTGCGCGTGCGCGCCTCAATATGGATGCCCGCTCCCCGTTGACGCGGAGAGGGCGGCGCTAGGCCTGGCGACAAGTGAAGAATGCGTAGGCTTGCGGGCGATCCGCCTCCTCATCCGATCTTTTAACGTCGATATCCGAGCATCTCTCACTGCCGGGCAGATGGCACATGCGGCGCTGTCGGCTTGCTGGAATTCGCCGCGCCTTTTGCGTATCGCAGGCGCCATCAGCATGGATCACCGGGTCAAGCCCGGTGATGACGAGGAGAGGGGGCGTCGATGACGCCGAGGCTACGCTACGCGACTTGCCCGGCTTCCCAGCCCAGCATCGCCTGCTTGCGGGTGATGCCCCAGTGATAGCCGGTGAGCGCGCCGGATTTTCCGATCACGCGGTGGCACGGCACCACGAACGCGACCGGGTTCTTGCCGACCGCCGCGCCGACTGCGCGGGCTGCCGTCGGCGCGCAGACCTTTTTGGCGATGCCCGAATAGGTCGCGACCCGGCCCATCGGAATTTTCAGCAGCGCTTCCCACACCCGGACCTCCCAGTCGGTGCCGATCAGCACCACGCGGAGCGGACGGTCTTGCCGCCACTGCGACGGGTCGAAGATGCGGCGCGCCAGCGCTGCGGTGCGGGGTTCGTCGGAGACGTACGCGGCCTTCGGCCAGCGGCGGCGCATATCGGCCAGCGCCGCGTCTTCGGTGTCGGCTTCGGCGAAGGCGACGCCGGCAAGGCCGCGCTCGGTCGCCATGATCAAAGCCTTGCCGAACGGGGAGGGGTGAAAGCCGAAGCTCACGGTCAAACCCTCGCCGCCGGATTTCCATTCGCCTGGCGACATCGCCTCGTGGGTAACGAACAGATCATGCAGGCGGCCAGGCCCCGAGAGGTCCGACTTCGTAGCTGGCGTCGAGCACGCTCGCGGAATCGCGCAGCAACTGCCGGGCGCCGTCGAGCGTCAGCGCCTGTAAAAACGCCTTCGGGGTCAATCCGGCCCAGCGGCGAAACAGGTGATGCAACTCGGTCGGCGTGACGCAAGCGGCGTCGGCGATGGCTTCGATCTCCGGCTGCTCGCGCCAATGGTTGCGGATGAAGCCGATGGCGCGTCGGACCACCTCGTAATCGGTGGCGGCGACGTCGAGCACGCTCAGGTCGGCGATACGATCAGGGGATAACATGGGTGCCTCCGTCATTTGCGTCCCATTTAGGCCTGTCAAAGGCCGCCAACCACCCGATTTCTGTACGCGCACGCTCGCAAAACTGACGGTCAAAACGCTATATAAAACCTGCGCGATTTGCACTGCGCCGAACCGGCGTCCTAGATCGGCGTCCGTGTCGGTCCGCGCTTGGCCTCGCCCAGAGCGGCGGACAGCGCCTGCGCAAAGCTTGCCTTCTCGTCCGGGCTCAAAAAACTCGCGATCGACAGCCGCCGGCCGCGCGAGACCAGAAACAAACGCTCGATGCCGAATTCCGCGTGCACCATGCGGTCGAGCTGCACCCACAGCGGATTGAGCGTCCACTCGCGCACGACGCCGTGATGGCTGACCTTGCGGACGGTGAGCTCCGTGGCCGTGATGGTGACCTCCTCATAGGCGCGCGCGGCGCGGAAGTTGGCCCGGAAGGCGATGTAGATCAGCAGCACGTCGAGCCCGAAGAAGCCGAACACCGGCCAGGCGCCGAGCAGCAGAAAGAATATGCCCGCCGCGAAGCTGACGCCGCCGACGCACAGCATGAGGACAAGAAAGCTGGTCGAACCGAGCGACCGGTGCGGGGTGATCACCGCCGCGAAAATCTTCGGGTCGCGAATTGCGGTTCGCTGGGGCCGCCGTCGTCAGAGGCGCTGTTGTCGCCGGTCATGGGGCCGACTATACGAAAAAACATGGCCAAAAAAACCACCCGCAAGGCCGCGCGCAAGACCACGCCGCCGAGCCGCAAAACCGCCGGCAAGACCGCCGGCAGGACGGTTCGCAGGGGCAGGGCGACTGCGAAAGGCGGCCCCGTGAAGGACGCGCACCTCAAAGGTCTTAAGGCGCGGGTGCAGGCCGATCGCGAGGCGGCTCACGGCGAATTGCCGCAATGGACGCATGCGGAGATCGAGGAGGCGTTCCGCCGCTTTGCTGCCGCCAATCCGACGCCGCGCGGCGAGCTTGCCTACGTCAATCCATTTACCTTGTTGATCGCCGTGGTGCTGTCCGCGCAGGCGACCGACGCCGGCGTCAACAAGGCGACGCCGGCTTTGTTCAAGCTCGCCGACACGCCGGACAAAATGGCCAAGCTCGGCGAAGCGCAGGTGCGCGATCTCATCAAGACCATCGGGCTCTATCGCACCAAGGCCAAGAACGTGATCGCGCTGTCGCAGATTCTCGTCGCGGAACACGGCGGCCAGGTGCCGCATGACCGCGAAGCGCTCGAAGCGTTGCCAGGTGTCGGCCGCAAGACCGCGAATGTCGTGCTCAATATTGCGTTCGGCGAGCCGACCATTGCGGTCGATACCCACATTTTCCGAGTCGGTAACCGCACCGGACTGGCGGTCGGCAAGACGCCGCTCGATGTCGAGATGAAGCTGATGCAGGTCGTGCCGGAACATTACCGGCTGCATGCGCATCACTGGCTCATTCTGCACGGCCGGTACACGTGCGTGGCGCGGCGCCCCTTGTGCGAAAAATGTCTGATCGCCGACCTGTGCAAGTGGCCGGGCAAGACCGTGGATGCGAGCGCTTCGGCTTCCCGCAGCTAACGAGACCCCTCGAAAGACCTATTTGGAAACGATAGCCACGATCTTTCGCGTGTGCGCATCGACGATCAGCACCTGGCCGTTCACCAGGGCATACGAAAACGGCTTCAGCGACGGCACCTTTTTGCGCAGGTGGTGGCTGAACGACAGAACCTGCATCGGATCGGGCACGGTCTGACCGACCTCCAATCCGGACGCGAGCTGGGTGTCCGTCGCGGTCTTGCCAAGGCTGCGCCAGATCGCGGCGCGGTTGGCGGAAGACAGATCGACGCCGGACTGCGCTTGTGCTGCCAACGGCAACGCCAGCGCCGCGCAGAATGCCAGAGTAGAAAACGTCAGCTTGCCCGCCATACCCGGTCCCCGTCGCGAATCCATCCGCGGTTCCATTATAGCGATAACCTGCGCGGTTCCGGTCGCCAATACTTGGCGCGGATATTTGCTCGGGTCCGCAAAAATCATGACCCGTGGAAAACGGAGATCAGAGGCAGCAGGCGAACTGAATCGTCAGATGGAAGGAAATCGAACCAGCGCAGACCCGATCAGGGCGCGGGCGCGCCTTGAGGCAGGAATTCGACGCCGATCTGCGTCTTCGAGCGCCAGACGACGCGGCAGTGGCGGCGGGAGCTGAAATCCAGCGTCATGTAGATGTGGAAAATGTCCGGGATTGTTTCCGGAGCGTCGACCACGAGACGCGCGCCGCTTTCCGACACGTCCCACACCGTACATTCGCGCAATTGCTGGCCGACCGAGCGGACGTACCAGCCACAACGCCGAACCAGCGCGCGTTCTGTCTTGCGCGCTTCCGTCGGCTGTTCTGCGTGACTTGTGTCGGACATATCCCGATCTCCAACGGCCCTAGGAAGGAATACCGCCGGTCGCCCTACGTTCAGGTTATTACAGTGCGAGCCTTAAAGGCCGGTAAGTTAAATCGATGAAATTTAAGGACGATCTTGCGCGCTACCGGACGCGCTTGCGCGTCGTGCCCCGGTACCTCCCGGGGGCGTGAAGCAGGGCCGGTCAGTGTCGCCTTCACCCCCGGTGACGGAAGCCGTCGGGGCCTCCTCACATGCTCCGGTGATCATCACGTCGTCGCGCCTTGTGCGTATTTCGTTGCATGGCGTTCAGCGACCGCGAAATTCCTTTTTGTTGTCTTGCGTACCGGCGGGACGGAACGGAATTGTTCTCCTGAAGCTTGATACGGTTTACGCGGCGCTGTGTCGGCCATACTCCCACGGAGATCGCCATGAGCTTTTTTCGCAAGAAGCCTTCGCACGATCTCGTTCCCATCCATGCGGACAACAGCGGCAGCGGGGATTGGGCGATCTTGCTGGAAGCCGGCACCATCGTCGGGCTGTCGCAGCAGCGGGTTCGGGTGGCGCGCTGGATGCAGGACAAGAAGATCGTCAAGAAATACGACATGTTTTTGCGGACGAAGTATTTCATCGTGATCGAAGGCTACAATCCCCGCATCCACGCCCTCTATTTTTGTCCGCAGCTGTTCCGGCAAGATGCCGAAAAGCTGGTGCCGCTCGAAGGCGAGGAGATCGGTCAACTCATCGCCAACGCGGTGGAGGGCAGTGCTGCCGAGCGCCGCCCTTGGTACGGACCGATGGATGAATTGCCGCACGAGCCATTGATCAATCGCGACATGCTCGGCGATTTCGACACGCTCGTCGTCGAATTGCCGCCGAAGCGCGAAGCGCTGCCGACGGTGAGCCAACCATTGCTGGGCCGTTCGCTCACTGAGCACGTTCAAGCTACCGAGCACGTTGAAGCTGAAGTCGCTGCTCCCGAAGCCTCAGACGGCGAAAGCGGATCCGATCCGTCCAGCGTAGTGCCCGAGGGATCCGATTCCAGCGTTGGCAAGCGAAGGCGCTCAAAAATATCAAATCCGTTGAGTATGCCGTCGGACGTTTGATCGCCCGGACCAGATCGCTTCGTCAGCGCGTTGGTCGACCCCACCGCGAAAGCACGCGCATTGATTAGTCATTGAATTTCGATAGCTTGCGCCGAGTGATTCTTCTTCATCTCGGCAGTCATGATCACCCAACTCAAGCCGGTGTCGCACGAGGCCTCTCCCTGCAAAATTTGCGGCGGCCAGGCCTCGTTGTTTGGCGTCGTCGACTTTCAGCAGTCCGCTGAGGATTGGCGCCGCGTCGTTTTCTCGCTGTCGGGACAGCCGGTCTATTACCGGCGTTGCGCCGACTGCCAATTTCTGTTCACCGACGCCTTCGACGATTGGAGTTTTGAGGACTTTCGCGCGCATATCTACAACGATGCCTACAAATTCGTTGACCCGGACTATAAGTCGGTGCGTCCGCGCTCAAACGCCGACGTGGTGACCCGGCTGTGGGGCGCGCTCAAGACTGATATCCGGGTCCTGGATTATGGCGGCGGCAACGACACGTTTTGCGCCGCTCTTCGCGAGGCCGGCTTTCCAGTCGCCGTGACGTTCGATCCCTTCGTGCCCGAATATGCAACGACGCCTGAAGGCAGCTTTGATCTGGTGACCAGCTTCGAGACATTCGAGCACATGCCGGATCCCGCTGCCGGCATCGACGCGATCGTGAAATTGACGGCGGAGCCAGGGCTGATTTTCTTCACGACCTTGGTGCAGCCGGCGGACATCGACAAGCAGCGGCTGAATTGGTGGTACGCCGGTCCACGGAACGGTCATGTCTCGTTGTTTTCACGGGAGGCGTTGCGGCGCGCATGGGCGCGGTGCGGCTATAAAGTCGCGACCTTCAACGACAATATTCATTTCGCCTATCGAACGTTGCCGCCGGCTTTTCGCGGGCTGTCGCCATTGCTGGCGCAACTCGAGCAATAAACCGGCCGCCGTTCGCGATCCCGTCAAAACAAAAAATAGCGCTGCGCCATCGGCAGCGTTTCGGCCGGCGCGCAGGTCAGCAATTCACCGTCGGCCCGCACTTCGTAGGTTTCCGGATCGACTTCGATATCCGGCGTGGCGTCGTTGTGGATCATGCTCTTCTTGGAAATCTTGCCGCGGGTGTTCTGCACCGCGACCAGTTCCTTTTGGACGCCGAGCTTCTTGCCGAGACCTGCTTTCACCGCCGCCTTTGAAGCTGAACACCACCGACGAGGCGGTGCGCGCGCGGCCATAGGCGCCGAACATCGGCCGGTAATGCACCGGCTGCGGCGTCGGGATCGAGGCATTGGGATCGCCCATCTGCGCGGCCACGATGGTGCCGCCCTTGATGATGCAATCGGGCTTCACGCCGAAGAAAGCCGGCGACCAGATCACCAGATCGGCGAGCTTGCCTTTTTCGATCGAGCCGATGATTTTCGATACGCCATGCGCGATCGCCGGATTGATGGTGTATTTGGCGATGTAGCGTTTCACCCGCGCATTGTCGTTGTCGCCCTTTTCTTCTTTCAGGCGGCCGCGCTGCTTCTTCATTTTGTCCGCGGTCTGCCAGGTGCGGATGATGACTTCGCCGAGCCGGCCCATGGCCTGGGAGTCCGACGACATCATCGACAGCGCGCCGATGTCGTGCAGGATATCCTCGGCCGCGATGGTTTCCTTGCGGATGCGGCTTTCGGCGAAGGCGAGATCCTCGGCGATCGACGGATCGAGATGGTGGCACACCATCAGCATGTCGAGATGCTCGTCGATGGTGTTGCGCGTGTAGGGCCGCGTCGGATTGGTCGACGACGGCAGCACGTTGTTCAGCCCGGCGACCTTGATGATGTCGGGCGCATGTCCGCCGCCGGCGCCTTCGGTGTGGAAGGCGTGGATGGTGCGGCCCTTGAAGGCCTTGATGGTGTCCTCGACGAAGCCGGATTCGTTGAGCGTGTCGGTGTGGATCATCACCTGGATGTCGTAGTCGTCGGCGACCGACAGGCAGCAATCGATCGCCGCCGGCGTCGTGCCCCAGTCCTCGTGCAGCTTGAGCGCACAGGCGCCGGCCTTGATCATTTCCTCGAGCGCCGCCGGCCGCGAGGCGTTGCCCTTGCCGGCGAAGCCGAGATTGACCGGAAAATCGTCCGCCGCCTGGATCATGCGGGCGATGTGCCAGGGGCCGGGCGTGCAGGTGGTGGCGAAGGTGCCGTGCGCCGGGCCGGTGCCGCCGCCGAGCATCGAGGTGACGCCCGACATCAGCGCTTCGTCGACCTGCTGCGGGCAGATGAAATGAATATGCGAGTCGAAGCCGCCGGCGGTGAGGATTTTGCCTTCGCCGGCGATCACCTCGGTGCCGGGGCCGATGACGATGGTCACGCCGGGCTGGATATCGGGATTGCCGGCCTTGCCGATGGCGAAAATGTTGCCGTCCTTGATGCCGACATCGGCTTTGACGATGCCCCAATGATCGACGATCAGCGCGTTGGTGATGACGGTGTCGACCGCGCCTTGTTTGTTGGTGATCTGGCTCTGGCCCATGCCGTCGCGGATCACCTTGCCGCCGCCGAATTTCACTTCCTCGCCGTAGGTGCAAAAATCCTTTTCGACCTCGATGATGAGATCGGTGTCGGCCAGCCGCACGCGGTCGCCGGTCGTCGGCCCAAACATGTCGGCATAGACCGAACGTGAAATTCTGGACGGCATTTTTCTTTCCTCCATCGGAAACAGCGGTCCGGATCGCGGCGGATACGCTGAGCCAAATCCTCGTCAATACAAAACTACCGCGCACGTTTGGCTGCGGTCAGATGCTCGGCATAGGTTTCAACAAATCCCCAATGTTATCCCCACTGCGTTGCACAACCAAACAAACACACGCTTTTGCTTGCGTCGCGCCGTGCGCGCAGTATTCTGACTTCCAGATCGCTCGCGTTTGGTTCTGCCGGATGAGAGAGATCGCCAAGGTCAGAGTTGGCCTGGTGTCGAAGCCGCTACCGGCGTGGCACCACGTGCTGATTTGATCCTGGTCCCAGCAGCGGTAGCGGCGCTGAGAACGTGACGGGCGGACTTGCGCAAGTCCGCTCGTCATGATTCTTTGCGACTTCCCCTTTTCCAGTTTGCCCGTTCTTTCCAGTTTGCCCATGACGTCCTGGCGGAAGCCGTAGACGGTGCGCGTGCCCGCGAGCGCCACGAGCGTGACGTCGCGCGTCTGGCCGGGCTCGAAACGCACCGCCGTTCCGGCCGCAATGTCGAGCCGCATGCCGCGGGCTTTCTTGCGGTCGAACTGCAGCGCCGGATTGGTTTCAAAGAAATGATAATGCGAGCCGACCTGGATCGGCCGGTCGCCGGTGTTGGCGACGGTGAGGGTGAGGCTCTTGCGGCCTTGGTTGAGCTCGATCTCGCCGTCCTGGATGAAATATTCGCCGGGGATCATGGTCAGTCGTGTCCTTTACTTTCGTCATGCCCGCGCTTGTCGCGGGCATCCACGTCTTGCTTTTTCGCGGCCTGAAATAGACGTGGATGGCCGGGACAAGCCCGGCCATGACGAGCGGTTGTTGCAGATTAAAACAATCATCGGATCGGCTCGTGCACGGTGACGAGCTTGGTGCCGTCCGGAAACGTGGCTTCCACCTGAATTTCTGGAATCATCTCGGCGATGCCGTCCATCACCTGGCTGCGCGCAATGACGTGGGCGCCTTTTTCCATCAGCTCGGCCACGGTGCGGCCGTCGCGGGCGCCTTCGAGAATGAAATCGGAAATCAGCGCGATGGCTTCCGGGTGATTGAGCTTGACGCCGCGCTCGAGGCGGCGCCGCGCCACCATCGCCGCCATGGCGATCAGAAGCTTATCCTTTTCGCGCGGTGTCAGGTTCATCGGTCGGCCCTGTGTTCAAGCGAAATGCTGTTCAAGCGAGCAATGACAGCGGCGCATACATCGTTCGAAAGCGGCTCCGCCCCTCGGGTCATGCGCTAATTCAGCCAGAGGCGCGGTATCGGCATATTGCCAAAAGCGGTCAAAACGGCAATCAGGTCGCGATGCAGGGCGGCGCCGTCTGGAGCCACGAGCCGCGCCAGCGCAAAACCGTTCCAGGCCGATACGCCGACCTCGCCGGCGAAAGCGTCCTTGGCCGCGAGAGCGGCGGTCGCCGCTTCATCGCCCGGAATCTTGAGGACGCTCGCGATCGCAACGCCGCCGCCGGCAACGGCGCGCTGCGCGAGCCGTTCGGCGATCGCATCGTCCAGCCGCAGACTTTCGGCGAAGACGAGATGGCCGCCGCGGCGCACCCGCCAACGATCGAAAAAATGGCCATGTGCGAGGGTCTCGCCCATGGCGGAGCGGCCGAACACGACGCCTTCGGCCAGCAGCAGGTTTGCGTCGGGCGCGAGATCGACCTCGATCGTGCGGCGCAGCCGGACGCGGTCGAACAGAATGGTCTCCTGCGGCAGCCAGGCGAGCATGCCGCCGGCGCCGACGTCGAGCCTGACATTGATTTCGCGTGTCGGGCCCGAGCGAGCGGTAGATTTTCTCGGCAGCGGCCGTGGTCATCGGCGAGCTTCGCGCCGGCGCCGACCGCGATGTCGATGTCGAAACGATCGCCGCCGGTCATGCCGCCGGCGGTGTTGACCGTCACGGCCTCGAGAATGTCGCGGCTGGCGGGGTTCGGAAAGCGCACCCGCAAGGCGCCTTCCTCGCGCACGCGTTGCCGGCGGCTGCTGCCGCCGTCGGCCAGGACCGAAAGCGAAATGCCGCCGATGGCCCGGTTGCCGGCGAAGATCTCACTTTGTGCCGGCGCGCCTGCAAGCAAGTCCTGCCCCCAACGATCGGATGGTCACGGCCGGATCATCACGCCTCAGATCGCCGCGCGTTAACGGCCGCGCGGTTAAATCGCCATGGCCCGCTTCAGCGCGCCCTCGTCGAGCTCCGCGCGCGTCGAGGCATAGGAGATGGCGCCGCGCTCCATGACGGCAAAATAGTCGCCGAGTTCCTGGGCGAAGTCGAGATATTGTTCGACCAGCACGATGGCGATCTTGCCGAGCGAACGCAGATACGAAATGGCGCGGCCGATATCCTTGATGATCGACGGCTGAATGCCTTCGGTGGGCTCGTCGAGCAACAACAGCCGCGGCCGCATCACCAGCGCGCGGCCGATGGCGAGCTGCTGCTGCTGGCCGCCGGAAAGATCGCCGCCGCGCCGGCGCAGCATGTCCTTGAGCACCGGGAACAGCGTGAACACGTCGTCCGGGATGCTGCGCTCCTCGCGCTTGAGCGGCGCAAAGCCGGTGCGCAGGTTTTCCTCCACGGTCAGCAGCGGAAAAATCTCGCGGCCCTGCGGCACATAGGAAATGCCGCGCCGCGCGCGCTCCGGCGGCCGCAGCGCGGTGATGTCCTGGCCTTCCCAGACGATGGTGCCGCGCGTGACCGAATGTTGTCCGGCGAGCGCATCGAGCAGGCTCGTTTTGCCGACGCCGTTGCGGCCGAGCACGCAGGTGACTTTGCCGGGCTCGGCCTTGAGCGAAACGGCGCGCAGAGCCTGCGCGGCGCCGTAATGCAGATCGATGGCTTTGACGTCAAGCATGGCTATCTCGCGCACGTCGTTCGGCAAAGTGCGACGGCCAGCGGCAGGCCCTGCATCCGCTCATTCCCGCGAGAGCGGCGAATCCAGCCTGGGTCCCCGCCTTCGCGGGGACGAGCGGGAAAACTCAGCGCCGTCCGCAATACATCCTCTCACCGTCCCAGATACACCTCGACGACGCGATCGTTCGCCGAGACCTGATCGATCGTGCCTTCGGCGAGCACCGAGCCCTCGTGCAGACACGTCACCTTGACGCCGAGCTCGCGCACGAACGCCATGTCGTGCTCGACCACGACCACGGTGCGGTCGCGATTGATCTCCTTGAGCAGTTCGGCGGTCTGCTGCGTTTCCACGTCGGTCATGCCGGCGACCGGCTCGTCGACCAGAAGCAGCTTTGGCTCCTGCGCCAGCAGCATGCCGATTTCCAGCCATTGCCGCTGGCCGTGCGACAGACTGCCGGCGAGCCGATGGCGCACGGCGGTCAGGCGGATGATCTCCAGCAAGCCGGTCGATGCGCTGGCGCTCGTCGGCGCTTTCCCGCCACAGCAAGGCGGCGCGGGCGCGGCGGTCGGCCTTGAGCGCCAGTTCGAGATTGTCGTTGACGGTGTGGCTCTCGAACACGGTCGGCTTCTGGAATTTCCGCCCGATGCCGAGCTCGGCGATCTCGGCCTCGTCGAGGCGGGTGAGATCGTAGGAGCCGTCGAACATCACGTCGCCGAGGTCCGGGCGGGTCTTGCCGGTGACCACGTCCATCATCGTGGTCTTGCCGGCGCCGTTCGGCCCGATGATGGCGCGCATCTCGCCCGGCTCGATCGCGAACGAGAGATTGTTGAGCGCCCGGAAGCCGTCGAACGAGACGGTGACGCCGTTCAGATAGAGGAGCGAGGTGGTGAGCGCTTCCGTCATCGTGCTCTCATTCCGCCGGCAGCGGTTCGGTCACGCCGTCCTCGGCGGCCGCGGAGGCGCGATCGCGGCGCAGCGCGGTCCAGTGCCGGAACGTGCCGACGATGCCGCGCGGCAACAGCAGCGTGACCAGGATGAACAGCGCGCCGAGCATGAACAGCCAATAGGGCGCGAGGAAACCGGAGGTGAAAAACGTCTTGGCGTAATTCACCAGGACCGCGCCGATGACCGCGCCGGTGAGCGTGCCGCGGCCGCCGACCGCGACCCAGATCACCGCCTCGATCGAATTGCCGGGCGCAAACTCGCTCGGATTGATGATGCCGACCTGCGGCACATACAGCGCGCCGGCGACGCCGGCCATGCAGGCCGACAGCGTGAACACGAACAGCTTGTAGGATTCGACCCGATAGCCGAGGAAGCGCGCGCGCGCTTCGGCATCGCGGATCGCGATCAGGACCTTGCCGAACTTCGAGGTGATCAGCGCGCGGCAAAGCAGAAATGCGATCATCAGCGCCACGCAGGTGATCGAGAACAGCGCGGTGCGGGTGCCTTCCGCCTGCACGTTGAAGCCGAGAATGTCCTTGAAATCGGTGAGCCCGTTGTTGCCGCCGAAGCCGAAATTGTTGCGGAAGAAGCCGAGCATCAGCGCGTAGGTCAGCGCCTGGGTGATGATCGACAGATAGACGCCGGTGACGCGGCTGCGGAACGCGAACCAGCCGAACACGAACGCCAGCACGCCCGGCACCGCCAGCACCATCAGGGCGGCGTAGGGGAAATACTGGAAGCCGTACCAGGAGAGCGGCAATTCCTTCCAGTTCAGGAACACCATGAAGTCGGGCAGGATCGGATCGGCATAGACGCCGCGGGTGCCGATCTGCCGCATCAGATACATGCCCATGGCGTAGCCGCCGAGCGCGAAGAAAGCGCCGTGGCCGAGCGAGAGAATGCCGCAGAAACCCCAGATCAAGTCGATCGACAGCGCCAGCAGCGCGTAGCAGGCATATTTGCCGAACAGCGCCACCAGATAGGTCGGCACGTGGAACGGCGAGGTCGGCGGCAGCGCCAGATGCAGCACCGGAACGAGGATCGCGATCGCCGCGATGACGATCAGGAACGCAGTGGCGCCGCGATCGAGCGAGCGGATGAGAATGTGCGGCGTCATGCTTCCACCGCCCGTCCCTTGAGCGCGAACATGCCGCGCGGCCGCTTCTGGATGAACAGGATGATGAAGACCAGGATCGCGATCTTGCCGAGCACCGCGCCCGCATAAGGCTCGAGAAATTTGTTGGCGATGCCGAGCACGAACGAACCGACCAGCGTGCCCCAGAGATTGCCGACGCCGCCGAACACCACGACCATGAAGCTGTCGATGATGTAGCCCTGGCCCAGATTGGGGCTGACGTTATCGATCTGCGACAGCGCCACGCCGGCCATGCCGGCAATGCCGGAGCCAAGCCCGAAGGTGAGCGCATCGACGGTCGCGGTGCGGATGCCCATCGAGGCGGCCATCGGGCGGTTCTGGGTGACTGCGCGCATCTCCAGGCCGAAACGGGTGTAGCGCAGCAGCCCCAGCAGCGCGACGAACACCGCCAGCGCGAAGCAGACGATCCAGAGCCGATTGTAGGTGATGGTGATGCCGCCGAAATCGAACGCGCCGCTCATCCAGGACGGATTGCCGACGTCGCGGTTGTTCGGTCCGAACATGGTGCGCACGGCCTGCTGCAGGATCAGCGACAGGCCCCAGGTCGCCAGCAGCGTTTCCAGCGGCCGGCCGTAGAGGAAGCGGATGATGGTGCGCTCGATCACAATGCCGATGAGGCCAGCGACCAGGAACGACGCCGGAATGGCGATGGCCAGCGAATAGTCGAACAGCGCCGGATTGTAGGCGCGGATCAGATCCTGCACCACGAAGGTCACATAGGCGCCGATCATCACCATCTCGCCGTGCGCCATGTTGATCACGCCCATGACGCCGAAGGTGATGGCAAGCCCGATGGCGGCCAGCAGCAGCACCGAGCCGAGCGAGATGCCGTACCAGGCATTCTGCACCGCTTCCCAAACCGCCAGGCGGTTCTTGATCGCGTCGATCGCAGCCGCAGCGCTTTTGGCGACTGCAGGCGAAACGCCGGACGGCAGACTGGACAAGCAGGCCCAGCGCGTCCTGGTCGCCGCGTTGGCGGATAACCTCGATGGCGGCGAGCTTGTCGTCGTCGCTGCCCTTGTCGCTGGTCAGCAGGATCGCGGCGCGCGCGTCGGTGAGCGCGCGCTTGACGCGGGCGTCTTGCTCTTTGGCCAACGCGGCTTCGATGGTCGGCAGCGCGCTGACTTGGCGCGATTTGAATACGGCTTGCGCGGCCTCGAAGCGGGCCGAGGGATCGGCGGCCAGCAACGTCAGCCCGCCGAGCGCGGCTTCGATCGCGCCGCGCAGCCGGTTGTTGATGCGGACATTGTCGACGTCGGCCGGCGCGGCGCCGCTGGCCGGCTGTCCGGTCGCCGCGTCGAGCAGCGTACCGGACGCGCTTTTGATGAAGACCGCCTTGGTCTGCGCGCTGTAGACAAGCTGGCCGTCCTGCAGCGCGCGCAAAATGCTTTCGGCGCGCGGGCTGCCGCTGGCGACGACCTCTTTGATACCGTCCGCGGTTTCACTGAAGTCGTCGGCAGTGAAGTGAGCCAGAGCCTCGTCGAGGCCTGCGGCATGGACGATCGTTGAACTTGCGATCGCGATGAGTGCGAACAAGAGAGCGGCGAAAGCAGCTCGGCAAAAGCGCATTGTTTTTCAGGGCCCGGCGGCAGGTTGAAGCGGGAAGGCGAGGGTTCGCCTTCCCGCAGATTTTACGTCTTGGCGAAGTTTAAGAATTGGCGAGGCTTAGGAAGCGCCGCCGCACTTTTTGGTGGCGGTGTTGTAGTTGCCGCACTTCAGCTTCACCCAATCGGCTTCGAGGTCTTTTGAGCCGGGCAGGAAGTCCGACCAAGCGTCACCGGGTACGAGGCCCTTGGTCTTCCACACCACGTCGAACTGACCGTCGCCGCGGATCTCGCCGATATAGACCGGCTTGGTGATGTGATGGTTCGGCAGCAAGGTGGACATGCCGCCGGTGAGGTTCGGGGCTTCGGTGCCGGGCAGCGCTTCGATCACCTTGTCGGGATCGGTCGTGCCGGCCTTCTCGACCGCCTTCACCCACATGTTGAAGCCGATGTAATGGGCTTCCATCGGGTCGTTGGTGGTGCGCTTCGGATTCTTGGTGAAGTCGTGCCACTCTTTGATGAAGGCTTCGTTGGCCGGGGTCTTGATCGACTCGAAGTAGTTCCAGGCGGCGAGATGGCCGACCAGCGGCTTGGTGTCGAGACCGGCGAGCTCTTCTTCGCCGACCGAGAACGCCATGACCGGGATGTCGGTCGCCTTGATGCCCTGGTTGCCGAGCTCCTTGTAGAACGGCACGTTGGCGTCGCCGTTGACGGTCGAGACCACCGCGGTCTTCTTGCCGGCCGAACCGAACGCCTTGATCTTCGAGACTTCGGTCTGCCAGTCGGAGAAGCCGAACGGCGTGTAGTTGATCATGATGTCCTCGTCCTTCACCCCTTTTTGCTTGAGGTAGGCTTCGAGGATCTTGTTGGTGGTGCGCGGATAGACGTAGTCGGTGCCTTCCAGCACCCAGCGCTTCACCGAGCCGCCGTCGGCGCTCATCAGATAATCGACCGCCGGAATGGCCTGCTGGTTCGGCGCGGCGCCGGTGTAGAACACGTTGCGCTCGCTCTCTTCACCCTCGTACTGCACCGGGTAGAACAGGATGCTGTTGAGCTCCTTGAACACCGGCAGCACCGACTTGCGCGACACCGAGGTCCAGCAGCCGAACACCACCGAGACTTTATCCTTGCTGATCAGCTCGCGCGCCTTTTCGGCGAACAGCGGCCAGTTCGATGCCGGGTCGACCACGACGGCTTCGAGCTTCTTGCCGAGCACGCCGCCCTTCTTGTTCTGCTCTTCGATCAGCATGAGCATCACGTCCTTCAGCGTGGTTTCGCTGATGGCCATGGTGCCGGACAGGGAATGGAGAATTCCAACTTTGATCGTCTCTTCGGCCCGGGCGGGCAGGGCCGCCGACAGGCCGAGGGCAAGGCCCGCCGCCGCAGCAAGCCAGCGAAGGCCCCGCGGCCGCTGCGCGGCCGCGCCAATGGATTTAAGCATCGCGATGTCCTCTGTTAAACGCGCGCGTACGACCCGGTGCCGTCGCGTGACGAGGAAATCGCAAGGAGCGTGCCAAGCCCGCCCAGCGATTTAAGCCGTTGCGGCGGCGACTATTTTGGCAAGCGCGGCGCACGGCGAGCGCAACGCGCCCAATTTGAATCCGATTCCACTTGTAGCTGTGCCTATTCTTTGGGCGAGTGGCCTGCGCCCCGAAGCAGAGCTCATGCTGAATTTTTGAGCAGATTAAATCGAGTTTCGTCTCCTCAAACGATAACAGGCCGCTGCCAGCGCCATCGTCGGGCGCGGCTCGGGGCTTTGGTCGATCCGCAGAAGGCGAGCCCTCGGGTCAGGCGGGAGCCGGGAACGGCTCCCGGACGATTTGCGATTAGCGCCGGGTCGGAAACAGCGCCGCCGGGAAGTCCGCCGCAGAACGCCGCGGCCGCGGACGGTCGTCCGGCTGACGCTCGGCGCTCGGCAAACCGTCCGCGACGACGGCTTTACGATAGAGGTGCCATGTCGCGTGACCCAAGACCGGCATGACCACCGTCAATCCGAGAA
This sequence comes from uncultured Alphaproteobacteria bacterium, assembly GCA_963737755.1. Classification (GTDB taxonomy): domain Bacteria; phylum Pseudomonadota; class Alphaproteobacteria; order Rhizobiales; family Xanthobacteraceae; genus BOG-931. The sequence continues at coordinate 407,748 of CAVTTZ010000006.1, forward strand.
AGACGGGCAGCGATCCCGCCACCAGCAGCAGCGCGACGATCAAACCCCACAGCGCCATGGTGACCGGATTGTCCACCACGACGCGGATCGAGGTGTAGACCGCGACGGCGGCGCCGACATCGCGGTCGAGCAGCAAGGGGAACGAGATGGCGCTGATCACCAGCACCACCAGCGCGAACAGAAATCCGATCGCCGTTCCGACGATGATCACGGTCCAGCCGGCCGAGGTGGTGAAAATATCGCTGATGAATTTGACCGACCGAATCCGGGCGCACATAGCCGAAATTGGCGACGTAAATCGCATCGGCGACCGCGACCCAAACAAAGAAGATCACCATCAGCAAAACACCGAGCGCCACGATGGCGCCGATCGACCGCGAGCGCAGGACATCGAACGCGTGGGTTGACGACGTATCGAGACCGGCCTCGCGCCGCCGGCTGAGCTCGTAAAGACCGAGCGCCGCCAACGGGCCGACCAGTGCAAAACCCGCCGCCACCGGAAAGGCCAGCGGCAGCATCGCGTAGCCGGAAACAAACGCGATCAGGCACAAACCGATCAGCGGATAGAAGACGCAGAGAAACAAGGCGTGGCTCGGCATGGCGGCAAAATCGTCAAGGCCGCGCGCCAGGGCCTCGATGACGTCACGTGGATGGAGCCGCCGAATTTGAATCTGGGACGGCGTATCGACGCCAACGAGAAGGTGTGAAGAAGACATCAAGGCCTCCTTGCATGCTCTCCCGATCCTTGCCGTCATCATCGCGCTGATGCGGCTTTTGCGCCATCCGCCGGGCGGCGTCCGCCGTTCACAAACGAGTGTGGGTGCGATGCGGCACGGAAAACGTGTGGCGCTTGCCGGAGCGCGATGTTTGGTTCCGGTGAGGCATGCGTGGCGTGACCCCGCGACCAAACAAAAAGGGCGCCGGAGTGACCGGCGCCCATCTCGAATTTATTGAGAATGCGATCAGAAGATCGAGGCGAATCCCCAGTACAGCGCGCCGGAGATCACCATCGCGGACGGCAGCGTCAGCACCCACGCCAGCGCGATGTTGCGCACCGTCGAGAGCTGCAATCCGGACCCGTTGGCCGCCATGGTGCCGGCGATACCCGACGACAGCACGTGCGTGGTCGACACCGGCAGGCCGTAGATGTCGGCGGCGGCGATGGTCGCAGCGGCGGTGATTTCGGCACAAGCACCCTGCGCGTAGGTCAGATGCGTCTTGCCGATCTTCTCACCGACGGTCACGACAATGCGCTTCCAGCCGATCATGGTGCCGAGGCCAAGTGCGATGGCGACGGCGATCTTCACCCAGGTCGGGATGAACTTGGTCGCCTCGTCAAGCGAGCCCTTGTAGGTATTCAGGGTCTTGATGCCTTCGGGCGACAGATCGTTGCCCTTGTCCTTCAACAGGAAGCGGATGGCTTCCGAGGCCAGATACATGTCGTTACGGGTGTTGCCGACGGTATCATTCGGCAGCTTGGCGATCGAACCGTACTTGCTGATCTGATCGGAGATATCCTTCACCAGCGCGGCGAGCGCCGGGAAGGTGCCTTCGTTGATGGTGCGCGAGGTGACGTAGGCCGTCACTTCGGTCCGCGGATTGCCGAGAATGGTGTGGCCCGCCGCTTTTTGCTCGATCACCGCGCTGGCCGCTTGTGAGTTCTGCGCGAAGGCCGCAATTTGGCTCTCGGGCAGGGCGCGATTGAGCGCGTAAGCGGTCGGCACCACGCCGATCAGGATCAGCATGATCAAGCCCATGCCCTTCTGACCGTCATTGGAGCCGTGGAAGAAGCTCACCAGCGTGCAGGTCAGGATCAGGATGCCACGGATCCACCACGGCGGCGGCTCGTTGCCCTTCGGCTCGGCGTAGAGCGCCGGGACGCGGACGATTGAGCGCAGCAGCAGCAGCAGCGCGGCGGCGAGCGCGAAACCGAACAGCGGCGAGAGGAGAAGCGCTTCACCGACTTCCTTGGCTTTCGACCAATCGACGCCGGAGGTGCCGTCGCGGCCGCGCATGATGGCGTTCATCACGCCGACGCCGATGATCGACCCGATCAAAGTGTGCGAGCTCGACGCCGGCAGGCCGAAGGCCCAGGTGCCGAGGTTCCACAGGATGGCCGCGATCAACAGCGCGAATACCATGGCGAAGCCGGCACTGCTGCCGACCTGAAGGATCAGTTCCACCGGCAACAGCGAGATGATGCCGAAGGCGACCGCGCCGGACGACGCCAGCACGCCGAGCAGGTTGAAGCAGCCCGACCACACCACGGCGATGTTGGCAGGCAGGGAGCGCGTGTAGATGACGGTCGCAACCGCGTTCGCGGTGTCGTGGAAGCCGTTCACAAACTCGAAGCCGAGCGCGATCAGGAGAGCCACGAACAGCAGCAGAAACGGCGCATAGCTGGTGATCTTGGCGCCGCTCGCGTTGACGTCGCTGTAGATGCTGTAAGCAACAAACAGCAGAACCGCGGCGATAACGCCGCCGAAGATTATTCCGGTTATCGGATTGATGGCGCCCGAGAGATCCGGTCCCTTGTGCGCTGCCGGCTCTATTGAGCCCGGTAAAGCGACATCACTCATAATATCCCCTCATTCTTGCTCGGAAGGGCTTTGAACTTGCGCAAGCTGTGTGACAACGGAATGAAGAAATGGGCAAGTTATGACAATGCACCCTTGCTTCGGCGATTTTCTGGCGAATCCGTCTGTCGTCGCGCGAGCAACCTTCCTTCCGCGAGTCTGGTAGAGACGCTAAACGCCCTGCGATTCAGCAAACGTGGGTGCCATGATCCTCCGCCGCCATGAAGATAAGCAATACGCCGAAAGAAGAATTTTCGGGGCTTTGATTGTCATAAATCCTTCACACGGAATCGACGACCATGAGTCGTCACGTATCGCCGACGTTGAATCGTTAGTGAAATACAATCGTTGGCGTCAGCGTTGCGCTAAAGCCGCTGCGCCGTCGAAGCTGCTGAGCGTCGACGCAGGCTCAGAATTCGCTGGATCAACTTTCGAATGGCGTCGAACACGCCGGCGCGCGAACTTATGAAGCGCGCGATATAGACGGAGCAACAAAAGCCTCTCGTCCGTTGCCAGGCTCTGCCTGCCTGCCGGCAAGGTCGAGGCGCTGATCGATGAACTTGCGCTTTCCACGAGGCGTCAGCGGAATGCGATCAACAATTTCAACGGCCACGCGCAGCTCACCCGACAGTTTGCGATTGAGCAAATCCCGATAGCTCGAAAAGTCCGTCACCGCACGCGACAGCGGGACGAGGCGGACCAGGGCTTCGCCCGGCGTGTCCTGATAAAACTGATATTCCCGAATGCCGTAGGCGGTCCCCTGCAGGTTGGAGATGATGCCCTTGATGGCGATCAGGCTGCCGGTCCGGCCGACGAGATATTCGGTCGCGTGCTTTGGCCGGATGCCGCGGACCGTCAGCCGATAGCCGTTGATCGGATTCGGCAGTGCGACCAGTTCGGCGGTGTCGCCGGTGTCATAGCGGATGAACGGCATGCCGCGAAACAGAAGGCCGGTCGAAATGATGCGGCCGGACGTGCCTGTTGTTACGACCGGTGCGCCGTCGTCATCGACCAACTCGGTGTAGCCGTAGAGCGGCTCGAATTCGAACACGTCCGGATCGTCGGCGCGCGCGGTGGCGAATGCGACTTTCTCGCTAAGCCCGTAGAACGGCACGAGCGTTGCGCGTTCGAAAGCCTGGCGCACGATCTCCTGCTGCGTGGCATCAAATCGCTCGGAGGTCAGAAAAACGCCGGCGATCTGCGACAGCGGCGCCAATCCGGTGCGGACCAAATAGGCGGAAAAAATCGCGATCGCCGACGGATAGCCATGAATGAAGCGGATGCCACGGCGGATGATCGCGTCGTGATAACCCCGCATCGTTTCGTCGGTCAGGTGAAAGACCGAACACCGCAACTCAGCGAGCGCCGGCTCGTATTCCATATGCGAGGGATCGGTGTTGCTCAGTTCGAGCCCTCTGAACACGCAGCGTACGTCGCCCGGACGGAATCCCGCGCGCGACCAGGAATCATGAACAAACGCGTATTCGATCGGGCTGCGGTTGCGATCGAGATAGAATTTGACCGGGTTGCCTGATGAGCCGCCGCTTGATCCGGTGTCGAGCTCATTGATCGCACGCGTGCACATGTCGCGCGCATGGGCGAGCACCGCCGCGCCGGTGAGGACCGGAATGCGCGTCCAGTTCGCCGCCTCCAGCAAACGCTCGGATGCGCAATCGGCGCTGAACAGTCCAGCAAATAACGCGCGATAATACGGGGTACCGTGCGCGGCTTCGATCATGGCCAGACGGGCGCGTGTTTGCTGCTCTCCGATCAGCGCCGGGTTATCGCGTGCGGCGTCCAGTCGCGCCTGCCAGGCGCGATAGCTCGGTCCCCATTTCATATCTTCCGGCATGAAACGCAGAAACGACGCGAGCTTCGCGCGCGTGCGCGGCGGGAGACGAGAATATGCCCCACGGGCGATATCGATCAGCTGGCTCATGTCATGGCTCGTGAGGCGCGTGGCTCGTGTGGCGCGTGATTGGTTCCGAAGCTCGCGGTCACCAACGCGCCAAATAGGTTACAAATAAAGTCGGCGCATGCGGTGATCGCCGTTAAGCTTAAGATGCAACGACACGGCTTTGGCGCGCCTTGGCGTTTGCTCTGCGGCCGACAAATACACACCATCGTTGGCAACCAAAGATGCTGGCGCGTGTTCGCGCGGCTCGCGCTGGCTTCAACGGCGCGAAGCTTTGCTGCAGGAAGAGAGTGGGCGAATGGCCGTTTTCCGGGCTCAGAGATTATGCAACGCGACTGCGGCCCTGCGCCGCGCTTTTCCGCGAGCCGTCGTCTGTCTCGTTGCGGCGCTTTTGGTGTCGCCCTGCTTCGCCGCCGGCCAAGATGGGTCCGCCGCCAAAGAGCTTCCTTGCTTTCATCGCGGCGTCGCCATTCACAACATGATGAACTGGGCCACGGTCGATCCGGCGCATCCCGATCGATATGTGTCGCCAGCCTTCGTCGGACCGAACTACGAAACGTCTGACGCGCTGTTGCGCCATGTGTCTGCTTCGGGAATTGATTTCATCCGGCTCACCATCGATCCCGGGCCGTTTCTGCAATTTTCCGGCGCCGACCGCGAGGCACTTGATCAACACCTGAAGCGCGTGGTCGAGCGACTGCTCGGCAAGGGCTTCTGCGTCATCGTCGATTTCCATCCGACCAGCCAGGTTGCAAAATATGCGCCGGACAAGCTGGTGCAGGGGATCGACGATCCGTTATTCCGCGCCTACGCCGGCGTGATCAAACAATCCGCCCGCCTTCTGGCGGGTTTTCATTCCAACCGCGTTGCGCTCGAGCTCATGAACGAACCGCAATACGGCTGGGATCCATCCACCACCGAGCGCTGGCAGCGTCTTCTGGAATATTTGTATCGCGGCGCACGGGCCGAAGCACCGGATCTGTTAGTGGTCGTATCGGGCGCCCGCGGTGGCGACATCAAGGGCTTGCTGGCGCTTAATCCCGAACCGTTCCTAGGCGGCCACGTGCTGTTCAGCTTCCACTATTATGAACCGCACGACTTCACCCACGAAGGCGTCAAATCGACGACGCCGAGCGCGTGGCCGTGGCAATTCATCAGCGGCTTGCCGTATCCGGCGCAAAGCGGCGATCCGGATCGCGTCTGGGCGAAGATCGAGCAAAATATTTTGAGCGATCCGAATATCTCCGCGGCTGAGCGGCGCACGGCGCTGCAGCGTGTCCGCGAACGTGTTTCCAGCTATATCGCCAGCGGTTTCGACCGCCGGCAAATCGCCAGCGATTTCGATGCCGTCAGCGATTGGGCGAAATTATACGGCATTCCGCCGAGCGCAATTCTGCTCGGCGAGTTCGGCGTGACGCGCACCTACGGCATGTACCGCGCCTCCGATCCGGTCTCGCAGGAAGCCTGGATGCATGACGTGCGCGGCGAAGCAGAGCGTCACGGTTTTCGCTGGGCCCTGTGGGTGCTTTCGGGCTATGGCGGCATGTCGTTGATCGAGCGCGACGACAGCGACCGGCTCGATCCGGTCTCGCTGCGGGCGCTCGGCCTCAATCCCGGCCTCTAGAGCACGTTCCGGAAAAGTGGAAACCGGTTTTCCGAAAAAGGACGTGCGATAACAGGTAGATCTAGGACGCGACCTCTCGGATGAAGCTCACGCCACGCGCGTGTGTTCATGTGCGCTGTGGAAAGCGGTGATTAAGAGTGTGACCATCAGCATGGTCGTGGTTTTGGTCGACAGCGAATTGTTGCCGAAGGCGATCGCAAAAAACGCCATGGCGCCGATGATGACGTGACGGCCGGCGCCGGACAGCAGCACCCAGTAAGTTCGCGCCAGGCTCAGTAGAAAAATGATCATGCCGAAGAGCCCGAACTGAAAGATGAACATCACGAACGCGCTCTCGATGAATTCCAGATCGAAATGAAACAGCGCGAGGTGCCGGATATTGCTGATGTCGGTACCGAACAGGATTTCATTCCAGCTGACCAGATCGAACAGGCGGTAGATGTTCACCCGCGCGAGCGCGCTTTCGTCAATCAGGCCGTTCTGAAAACGCCCGAACAATCCGAGCGCCGGAAGCACGATCAGCGCCACCGGCACCGCCATCGCAACGGTGAGCAACATGAGCGACTTCATGCGGAAGCGCGTTTGCGCCGAGCTTGACGGCCATTCATGCAGAACGATCGCCGCGATCGCACTCAACCCGGCGACAATCGATGCCACCCGCGCGCCCGAGGCGAAGGCGCCGAGCAGCATGATCGCGATGGCGATCGTTTTCGCGCTGCCCCGCCATCGTGAGGCGCCTACGAAGCTGATGCCGACGGCGTTGAACAAGCCGAGCACCAGCGGATGCTCGGTCAGTCCCGTGGGCCGAAATGCAAGTTCTTCATACGGATAGGGCAAGAAACGCCGGCGCAATACGAACTCGATGATGCCGAGGATGGCGCTGATGCTGATGAAGACCAGGAGCATCGAGCCCAGCCGCTCGCGCCACGCCGGCGGAAAAAACAGCATCAAGGCCGCGCTCGCGCAGGCGGCCAGATAAGAGTCCACGAGGTAACCGATCGAGCCGCTGTGCCCGAGCAGCACGGCGAAGATTGCGATTGCCACCATGACGGCGACGAACAGCATGAGAGCGCGGATCGCCCGCAATTCCCATTCGCCGAGTTCGATCCGCGTGGTTACCAGCGTGCCGATCAGGACGGCGAATATTCCGTAAGTACTCGGGTGAATCTTGGTGACGATGCTGCCGCCGTCGGCCGAGTAGTTCACGATTTTGTCGAGCAGATTGGCGTTGAGCAGGAAGCGCACCAATACCAGCGCGCAAAACAGCCCGAACCAGTATCGCAGCACGGCGCGATTGTCGGATTCCCACACCGGCGTGGAATAGGCCGCTCCAGACCGCATCAGTTATCGCACCGCATCAGGTCGGCTCGCTCGTTGTGCGCTTTCTCGTTCCAGCGCCTGCGTTCTAACGCGCGGAAACTTTCGTGTCTTGCGCGAGGCTGGGCGCAGCGAGCGTCATTAACTGCAAAAATGTCGTGTCGTGATTAATGACCGATTAACCAAGCAGCCGCGATTGCGCGTTTGTGCGGCTAGCCTTTCTTGCCGCCGCCGGCCAATTCCGAATATATAAAATCAACAGATAAACAGAGCTACTTCACTCATAAAAGTGGCTTCAGGGACTGGCGTCTACCGGCTGCGACTTCAGACAGGCAGTTCGGCGTGTTCATGTCACCGCGTTTTCTTTCAGATCCGCACAAGCGGGTCGCAGTCGCGGGCGTATGATCTGAAATGGAATAGAGCCGATCAGGATGAGCAGCTTAACAGTACTCCCCTTCCAAGAGACGTTCGACCATCTGCGTTCCGTGATTTATTGGCCGCTGCCGTTGGCGCTTTGGCCGATACCGACCGTGATTCCGTTTCTCGCGGTGTTTCTGTGGGCGCGCATACGCGAACGGCAGATCCTGTCGCGCTCGCAGCCGATCAACGACTCCGAGGCGAGCCTCGACAAGGGATCGTGGCCGGTCATCAATCACGGCTGGAAATTGGTCCGGCTTGCCGCATTGGTGGCGGCATTCATCACGCCGCCGATGGCCGAAGGCGCTCCGCGCAATGCCCTTTTCCTCTTCAGCCTGGCTCTGATGATCGGCGGCGCGCTGGTGCGGCAACATGCGCTGAAGATGCTCGGCGATCACTTCACCTACGACGTGCGGGTTTCTGAAAAAAGCCAGATCATCAAGCGCGGCATTTACAAGTGGGTGCGCCACCCGTCCTACACCGGCGGCATGTTGTTCAATCTCGGCCTCGGTCTGGCGCTGACCAATTGGAGCAGCATCGCCTTCATCGTCGCCGGCATGGTGGTGATGTACGTTTACCGCGTGCATGTCGAAGAGCAGGCGCTCCTGCAAATTCATCGCGGCAGTTATCGCGAATACATGCAGCACACCAAACGATTCGTGCCGTTTGTCTTTTGAACCCGTGACGGTGAGCGCGTCGGCGCGGTAATCGCGCCGCGGCGGATAGGCATCGCCTCGTTGCGGTGCTCGGACAAATTGACGGCGTGCCAAGCTCCTTGGGAAAATACATGGCAGGACAACAAAGACCCTTACGCGTATTCATCGCCACGCCAAATGGACTGGGCGGCCGCGGCGGCATCGATCGCATGAACGATATGTTGATCGACGTGATTGCGGCCGATCCAACGTTGAACGTTGAGGTCGAGCGACTGGTCACGCGCGGCAACGGCAGCGTCCTCTTTGCGCCGATCGCGCTCTGTTTGGGGCTATTCCGGCTTTGGCGCGCGGCCCGGCGACGGCAAGTGGACGTGGTCCACATCTGTTTGTCGCTCAAGGGCAGCGCTTACCGAAAGGTCATCGTCGGGCTGTTCTCGCGCTATTGCGGCGTGCCCTACGTGGTTCACCTGCATGGCGGCGGCTTCGAATTCTTTTGGCTGACGGCGGCCAATCGTTTGCGGCGCGCGGTCGATCGCCTGTTCGTGGAAAGCGACCGGATCGTCGTCCTCGGCCGCTACTGGGTCGATGTGTTGTCCGGCTGGCTCCCCGAGACGCGCGACAAGATCGACATCTTTCCGAACGCCACGTACGCCGCAACCGGTGAGAACGAGCCGGCGCTGGACCGTCGCGTGCGCCTGACTTTTCTGGGCGAGCTCGGCCGGCGAAAAGGTACGCCGCAGCTGATGGAAGCGCTCGGGCGTCTGGCCGACCGTCGCGATTGGACGGCGACGATCGCGGGCAACGGCGATATCGAAGAGACCCGCGCCGCGGCCCGGCGTTTGGGCATCGCCGACGTCGTCGACATTCCCGGATGGCTCGATGGCGAAGCCACCAACCAGGTTTTGCGGCGCAGCGATATCATCGTTCTGCCGACATTCATCGAAAATCTGCCGATGATCATTCTCGAGGCTTTCGCCTCCGGCGTTCCGGTGATCACCACGCCGGTCGCGGCGATTACTGAGGTTCTCGAGCACGAGCATAACGGCTTGCTGGTGCCGGTCGGCGACATCGATGCCCTGACTGCCGCGATCCGAAGGCTGATTGAGGATGATGATCTGCGCCACCGTCTCGGTGCGGCGGCACGCGCCGATCACGCGCGGGCTTATGACATCCGCGGCTACGCGGCGCGTCTGGTCAAGCTATGGGGCGACGTTGCCGCGCAGCAAAAACGGCCGTCGCCGGCCCTACGAGGGCCGGCCGGATACGGCGACCTGAAACACACGATCGAAGCCGCTCCCAAAGCATGACATGGCTTTGCCCAGCTGCGCATTCTGTGCGCGAAAGCGGGGCATAGGTCGCATATCGATCGCCTGCAGCGTGCCGAGTTGCTCGAAGTGGTGCAGGCCGTCGAAGCCCACGGCCCGCGGCGCCTTGAAGCGCGCGACTTCGATCTCGTGAAAACTCGTCGGCGTCAGTTCGACGATCTCGTTCCAAACAAGCCCCGAGCCATACGCCGTCTCGCAATCCTGCGCCGGACGGTAAAGCCGATCGCCGCGGCGGACGATTCGTCCCGCCGGACGGGCCGAACGGCAGTCGGATTTCACCGGGTTGGTCGCATGCGATTGCCAGGGGCCGGTGAGCCGGTCGCTGTGAAAAATAAAAAGCTCGTCGTGGTCGGTGGTGCCGTGCTGCGCCATGCTGGCAAACAGCCACCAGCGGTTTTCGTGAAACATCGGCGTCGCATCGGCGAGCGGCAGGCCTTCGATCAGAACGCTCTCGGGCTGCCATTTCCACGGAAACTCCGTGGCCCGATACAGCTCGACCGAACGATTGCCCACGGTTTCCGGAAGCATGAAGATCTCCCCAGCTTCGGCAAACACCAGCGGATATGAGAGATGATAGGGCCGTTCCAGAACCGGAACTGGCGGGCCGGCCAGGCGATCGCCGACGACTTCCGCCGCCGCAATCAACGCTTTTTGTGTTGCGTCGTCATAGTCCTCAACGAACAAGAATGTCTTGCCACCGTCCGTGTAAAAAAACGGGTCGGCGTAGAAGTGCCCCTTCTGGCTTTCGATCGGCTTGAACGGACCGGAGCCGTTGCGGATCGCCACCGCCCATTGCGGCGTGCTCGTCAGGCGATTGACCAACACGTTGGTCGTTTTGCGCGTGACGAAACGCCCGACGAATGTCGGCAATCCCGGCGATGCCGCCTGCGACGCCATGGGGGCATTGGCGGCGCATGCGCTGGTGTTTCGCAGGGCTCTTTCGATCAACGCGATGCATCGGCCGAATGCCAGTTGCAAACCGCGGGTCAGCCGAAACTTGTCGTCGATGGCAAGGATCGATTCTGCAAGAATCTCGTCGGAGCCGGTTCGGCGCACGCTGAGCTGCGGCGTCTGCTGCCCAAGCAGCCGATCGATCAACGCCACGCTGTCGTTCGAGCCGTCATAGCGGATCGTCATGGCCCCGGGTCGCGGCGTTTCGTGCTCGGACAGGTCGATGACGGTATCGAACTTGCTGTCGTCGAGCTCGCGTGCGTGCGGCTTGATCTTGCCGGCGAAGCCGGACGACGGATCACGCCCTTGGCGATAGAGGAGATGCTCGACTTTCAACCACGCGCGTATCGCCGATGGATAAGCCGGCGCATGATCATCGAAGAATATCTTGATGTCATGCGTTCCAGAGAGGTTGTCCACCAGGCTTTCATGCCACCATGCGAGTCGGTGTTGTGGAAGAACGAGAGCGACTTGCAATTTCCTCATCCGGATTAGGAGACGGTTGACTGACGTGTATGTCTGATTGTGTCTAGGAAATATGAAGAACTCCCGTCACGGCAAATGCACCGGCGCACATCGTGTCGGGGGCCTGTGTTGCAAAAACTGCAGGACGCGCTAAGGTTGTTATGCTACCGCGAAATATTAGCGTTAATTGGCGGTTGGCGGTGTTGTCGATCAGACGAATTCTCCATAACGGCGCTATGTAGAAGCACTGCGCCAGGGCTCCAAATCCCCCACAAGCGCTGCAGAGTTTGAACAGGTTGGTGAGCGTGTTTATCGATACCAAGAAGCCGGGCACGACGGAGCGTTTGCCGGCAACGCCCGCGCATTTGCCCACAAAGCCGCGTCGGCACATCGCGATTTATGTTCCCGCGTTGATTGGCGGCGGCGCGGAGCGCGTGGCTGCCCTCTTGGCGACGGAGCTGAGCGCTGTCGGACACCACGTCACACTCGTGGTCGATTTCGAAGCGACGCAAAACGAGGGCTTTGTCGGCCCCGGCGTCAAACGGGTGACGCTTGCAGGCACGCACGGCAGCGATGTTGTTCGGCTCGCTGATTATCTGAAGAAGCAACAGCCGGAAATCGCGCTTGCCATCGGATCTGCGACCAACATCAAGCTTGTCGCCGCACATGCACGCGCAAAGTTAACGGGCGGAACGGCGACACGCGTTGTTTTGTCCTATCACGGGCCGTCATCGCACGGCACCGGCCGGCTCGGGTGGTTGGGCCATCCTTTAGCGCCGCTGTTGACGCGCTATGCTTCGCGAACGATCTGCGTATCGGACGAGCTCGTTCGTCATATGGTGGAAGATTGGCGCGGTAACGCCAAACGTATCGTGCGCATCTATAATCCGATTGCGATCGAGCGCGCCAAACCAGCCGTTGACGCGCAAGCATTGGCGGCGCGTCCGCCCGTGGTGGTCGCGCTCGGGCGTCTGATGGCGCAGAAGAATTACGCGACCCTGATCGAGGCGATCGCGCTGCTTCCGCGTTTCGACGTGCGGCTGGCGATCTACGGCGAGGGCCCCGAGCAGCCGGCGCTCAAGCGTTTCGCCGAGCGCCTGGGCATCGCCGGCCGCATCGATTGGTGCGGCTATGTCAACGATCCCTGGGATGCGTACGCGTCCGGTCGCTGCTTTGTGCTGTCGTCGCAAAACGAGGCGTTCGGCAATGTCGTGGTCGAAGCGCTCGCGTCCGGGCTCCCGGTCGTATCGACCGCGTGCGGCGGTCCCACCGAAATCCTGGACCGCGGCCGCTTCGGAGCATTGGTGCCGATCAGCGACCCAGCCGCCTTGAGCGCGGCCATCGCGCGGGCGCTGGAACAGCCCGGCGATCCGGAACCCCGGTTGGCGCGGGCGCGCGAATTCGCCGCGTCGGCGATCGTCACGCACTACGAAACGCTGTTCGAGGACATCCTCTCGGCCTGAGCGTGGCTGCGCAACGGCAGCCACGGGGTTTCGACCATGCGCCACAAAGAGAATCCGGTGAGCGTCAAAAGCGCCCCGTAGACCGCGCAGAAGGCGATCACGGCTGCGATCAGCGTTCCGATGACGCCGAACGCGAAGTGGTGGATGATCGTCCAGGTGGCCGACGTGGCGATCAGCGCGCTCAGGCCGGCTCTGGCGAGCGTGGCCCACGGAATGGCGAACGACAGCACGCGGAACGAAAAGACGGCGCTCGCGCAGGTCGCGACCGTCGCCACCACGACATAGTTGATCGCCGCGCCGAAGATGCCGTGATCGCGGATCAGCAGAATGCCAAGTCCGACACTGATCAGAACGGTCGGCATCATGGTGAAGAGATGCGGCCAGTTCTGCTGGGTCACGTGCAGCCCGTTGTCGAAAATGAATTGCTTGATCGAGAGAATGAAGGTGGCGGTGGCGATCCATGGGATCAGCATGACCACGTCAGCACGGTAGCTTGCCGGAAACAGCAACGTCGCCAGCGGTTCGGCGACAAGCGACAGGCCGGCGACGATGCCGATGCCGAGCGTCGCGATGGTGATCATCAGGCCGCTCTGGATGGGGCCGGCTTTGCGCGATCCGTCAGCCGCATAGGCTTGCACCAGCAACGGAAAAGTAAAGGTATTGAGCGCGCCGACAAAAAGTTCGACCGGCTGCCGGGCAATCGAGTAGGCCGCCACATAAACGCCGACCGCGGCCGGTCCGAGAAAATAATTGAGCACGAAACGGTCGGACCAGCCGATCGCGTACGATAAGCAATTCGCCAACAGGAACGGCACGCCAAAACTCAACGCCGCAAGATAGCCGCCGCGCGGAATGATGGCCCGCATCTGCAGGCCGCGGGCGAACAGAAGACCGAGCGCCGCGCAGGCTCCGGTCGCGAGCGACAGCGCCAACGATGCCGGCAGGAACGATTGCGGATAGAGCCGCGCGAAAACGATGGTCACCAGGACGACGAGCAGCGCGCGCGTCGTTTCGATGACCGCGTAAGGGATATGACTGCGCGAGAGCTGCGCCAGCATCAGGGTGGTGCGCAGTAGCGAGAACGCCCCGATATAGACGGCGACCGCAAGCATCATGTCGCCGACGCGTTCGGCGCTGACGAATGGCGCAATGAGCATCGATACCGCCAGCGCCGCGACGGTGCCGCCGGCGCTCAAGATCAACGCGCGTCCGAGTTGCCGCGGCCGGATTTTATGCGCGCCGGCCTCGGTGCGCAGCAGATAGACGCGTACCCAGTTGCTCGATCCCATTTCGAGGATTTCGCCGACCGTGACGACCAGCGCGAACAAACCATATTCGGCCGCCGGCAATAGCCGCGTGAGCACGATCAGTACGACCAGCATGGACGCGCGCGCGGCGATGTTGGCGAGGAAATAAAGCGGATAAACCCCGCGCGCGTGGTCGTGATCGGTGCCGGAGGGTTGATCTTGACGCGGCGGTTCGCGGCTGGCCGCCGCCGGCACGCAGGCGTCTGCGGCCACGCTTTTCTGCCGGCCGGATGACCACGCAAAATTCATGAGCGGACTACTCCGGCATCGCCTTGGCGTGCCCGGCGCCGGTGGTGAGATGGACCAGAAGGGCACGGAGGAGCAGAGCGCAGAAGATCACATTGGTGCGGAGATATCGTGTGGCGAGCCGACGCGGTTCCTGCATCATCCGATAGGCCCATTCGAGCCCGAGGTTTTGCACGAAAGCCGGAGCGCGCTTCACGTGACCGGCGACGACATCGAGCGTGCCGCCGACGCCCATGACGAACGGCACGCCGAGACTGTCGCGGTGGCGTGCCATGAAGCGCTCCTTGCGCGGCGTCGGCATGGCGATGAACAGGCAATCGGCGCGGCTGGCGCGGATCTGGTCGCAGACGCTGGCTTCCTGCTCGGTGGTGAAATAGCCGTGGTGACTACCGGCGAAGATCAGCCCCGGATGTTGTTCCGACAGATTGCGCCTGGCCGCGCCGAGCACCTCGGGCGTAGCGCCGAGCAAATAGGGCCGAAGACCGCGGTTGGCGCACTCCGCCATCAGGCTTTCGAACAGATCGACGCCGGCGACCCGCTGCGGCACCGGATGACCGAGCAGCCGCAACGCATAGACGATGCCCATGCCGTCGATGCCGACGATGTCGCTTTCGCGGACGTCGCGATCGAGTTCGGCATTGGTGCGCGCATTGACCAGCTTGGCGACGTTGAGCGCCACGTGCTGGCAGCGCTGTCGCGTGTCGATCGCCGCGATGATGCGCCCGATCGTCTCGTCCGACGACAGGATGTCGACCGGAAGGCCCAGCAGCGTTACGCGCATGTCGTCTACTCTATCGTTGGCGTTACGCCGCGGCGGCGTTGTCCGGTCCGTTCAACAATCCCACCGTGTCGACGACGATCTTGGATGCGACCGCGCCGCGGTCGAGCGAGCGAAATTTGTTGTGCGAGACCAGAATGCCGACGATGTCGGCGCGCTTCACCGCCGTGTTCAGGTCGGTGAGGTGGACGCCCGGAAAGTTGGCGAGCTCCGGCGGCAAATCCTTGAGGTGCGGCTCGACCGCCAGCACGGTGCCGATGCGGCGCGAGGCGATCCGGCTGGCGATTTCCAGCGCCGGGCTCTCGCGCAGGTCGTCGACATTGGGTTTGTAGGAGAGGCCCAGAAGCCCGATCACCGGCTGGCGGAAGCGCTTGGCCAGCTTGATGATCCGGTCGGCGACAAAATGCGGCTTGCCGTCATTGACCTCGCGGGCCGTCTTGATGAGCGGCGTCAATTCCGGCGACGCCTGATGAATGAACCACGGGTCGACCGGAATGCAATGCCCGCCGACGCCTGGGCCGGGCGACAGAATGTTCACGCGCGGATGCAGATTGGCGATCTGGATCACCGACCAAACGTCGATGCCGAGGGTGTCGCAAACCAGCGACAGCTCGTTGGCGAAAGCCACATTGACGTCGCGGAAGGAATTCTCGACCAGCTTCGACAGCTCGGCGACGCGCGCCGTGGTCAGCCGCATCGGACCCATCGCAAAGGATGCGTACAGCTCTTTCGCGCGCACCGCGCTGAGGCGGTCGAGGCCGCCGAGCACGCGCGCGTTCTCGGTGAGCTCACGCAACGTGTGTCCGGGCAGGATCCGTTCCGGACAATAGGCGATCAGAATGTCCGACTGTTCCGGATGGGTATCCGGAAAGGTGAATTCAGGACGCAGCTTGCGCAGCAGCGTCGCTGCGCGCTCGGTCGTTCCCACCGGCGAGGTCGATTCGATGACGATCATATCGCCACGCTTGAGCACGGTGGCAATCGACTTGAGTGCCGCCTCGACCGCGGAAATATCGGCCTTGTGGTCATGGGTGATGGGCGTCGGCACCGCGATGACGAACACGTCCGCGGGCTCCGGCTTGGTCACGGCCCGAAGCTTGCCGGATTTCACTGCGGCGCCGAGCACCATGTCGAGATCGGGCTCGACGATATGCGCGCGCCCGGAATTGATGCGTTCGACCGCTTCGCGGTTAATGTCTACGCCGATGACGTCAAAACCGCGAGCGGCGAACGTTGCTGCGGTTGGGAGTCCGACATAGCCGAGACCAACGATGCTGACAGATTGGATTTTTGTTTCTTGCATGTCATGAGGTCCTTCACGATGCGTTCGCTGGCGCGGCCGTCGCCAAATGGATTGGCTCCCCGTGCCATAGCCGCATAAGAGTTTTCGTGGTCGAGCATCTCGTCGACCGCCGCCACGATTGTCCCCACGTCGGTCCCCACTAGCCGCGCAACGCCGGCTTCGACTGCTTCGATGCGTTCGCTGGTGTCGCGCATGACCAGCACAGGCTTCCGCAACGACGGCGCTTCCTCCTGCACGCCACCAGAGTCGGTCAAGATAAGATGACAGCGCGTCATCAGATAGACGAAGCCCTGATAGTCGAGCGGCTCGATCAGTCTGACGTTGGCAAATCCCGAAAGCTTTTCGGTCACCGGTCCCTGCACATTGGGATTGAGATGGACCGGATAAACGATCTCGATGTCGTCACGGCGTGCGATGTTTGCGAGCGCATCGCAGATGCGTGCAAATCCGGCACCAAAACTTTCACGCCGATGGCCGGTGACCAACAGGACGCGCTTTTGCGGATCGAGCCAGGAGAAAGTCCGAGCCAGGCGTTGCTGCAATGGGCCAGGCGTCGTGACGTCGTTGGCAACCTGCAACAGCGCATCGATGACGGTGTTGCCGGTCAGAATGATATTTTCTTTCGGATGGCCTTCCGCCAGCAGAGCGTCGCGCGCACGCAGCGTCGGCGCGTAGTGGCGTTGCGTCACGACGGCGCTGAGGCGGCGGTTCGCTTCTTCGGGCCACGGGCTTTTCAGATTGCCGGTGCGCAGGCCGGCCTCGACGTGACCGACCGCAACGCCGGAGTAGAATGCCGCAAGGGCGGCGGCGGTGCTGGTCGCGGTGTCGCCCTGCACCAGCACATAGTCCGGCTTGAACTCCGCAAGCACCGGGCCCAGCCCGCTCAAGATCCGCGCAAAGACATCGCCCAGCTTTTGCCCGGGCTGCATGACGTCAAGATCGTAGTCGGCTTTGAGCGCGAAGGTGGCCATGACCTGGTCGAGCATCTGGCGATGCTGACCCGTGAGACAGACGCGCGACTCGACCTCTTTTTTCTGAGCGAGCGCGTGGACCACCGGCGCCATCTTGATGGCTTCGGGGCGCGTGCCGAATACGGAAAGGACTCGCATAGACTCTAAATTCCAATGCCGGCTTGCGTCGTTTTCAGGATCTGTCGAGTGCGTTCATGGAGGCCAGGCTCGTTGAGATGCTAAAGCACATGCAACCGCAGGCAGTCGCGAAAATATTGGGTTAAGAAGTTCTTAAAATTCATTTTTGATTAACGTTTACATTGATAACCTTAACTGACAGCAACCATCAAAAACGCGATCTGAACAGCCCATACTACTCATGCAGGCAAGGCCAAAGTCCTCGGGATTGCCGCGGCGTGCAGCGGGTTACAAATGACGACGTTTGGAAAGTTGGTTGCCCGCGGCCGCTGGTACGCTGCGCGGCTCGCCGCCATGCCGGCAGCGGAAATTCCTCATCGCATCGCCGAGGCGCGCACGCGTTTGCATTGGCGTCGAGACACGTCGGGCTGGCAGCCGTTCGACAATATCGGTGACGGCGAACTCGCCGATCTCGCTGCGTTGCGCGGCCGGCTGGCGCGATTTGGCGCATTCGATGCCGCGGTCGCGGTGCGCGACAGTGTCCGGCGGCTTCGTGATGGACAATTCGCGTTTCTGGGCGAAGTCTGGCCGACTGTCGCGTTAGAGCCGGGCAAGTTGTCGCAGATTCCGCCGACATTCTGGCTCCACGATCCGATCACCGGAAAATCCTGGCCCGGTCCGCCACTATCGAGCTTCGATGTCAACGTGCGCGCAACCGGCGCGAATATCGGCGATGTGAAATACGTTTGGGAGCCGAACCGGCTGCAGATGCTGCAGCCACTGGCCGCCGTTATTGCCGGGACGCAGGACCGCGATCTCGGTCAGTTCGGCTTTTCCATCATCGCAAGCTGGATGGCGGCGAATCCGCCCTATCAGGGCGTCAACTGGAAGTCCGGCATCGAGCTTGCGTTGCGCCTCGTCAGCCTCGCGCTTTTTGTCGCGGCCTTCGATCCCGCGGCCCTGAGCGCCGAAGAGCGCGTGCGGATCCGCGCCATCGTGGTTGCGCACGCACGATACCTTGCCGCATTTCCCTCGCTTTACTCGTCGGCGAACAATCATCGGATCGCCGAAGGGCTCGGTCTGTTTGTTGCCGGCGCACTGTTGCCGGATGTGCCGGAGGCGCGCGCTTGGCGCGACGAGGGCCGCGAGGTCATCGAGACGGAAACGCTGCGTCAAATTCTTTCGGATGGCGTCGGCGTCGAGCAATCGCCGACCTATCAGGCTTTCAGCATGGAAATGGTGGCGCTGACGGCTCAACTCGCCAACGATCTCGGCACACCACTGGTAGAGACCGTCATCGCGCGTCTGGTCCGCGGCGCCGAATATCTATCCTGGCTGAGCGACCAGAACGGATGCATGCCGGCGATCGGCGACGACGATGAAGGCCGCGTGATCGCGCAGCCGCCGGATCGCGAGCCGCGTTACGTCGCCTCGATCGTGGCTGCGGTCGCCGGGCTCGCCAAGGAAGCCGATCATACGGCGGATCTTTCTGTTCCGCGACACGATCCGCACTTGCGCGACGTGATCTTCGGCAGCCCGCAACACTCAACGCGCGAACATTCGGGAGTGCGGGTTTTTGATCAGGGCGGGATTTCGGTTGCCGACGACACCATACTCGGCCGCCGCACGCATCTCGTGTTCGATCACGGCCCGCTCGGCATGTCGCCGCTGGCCGCGCACGGCCATGCCGATGCGCTGGCGGTGTGGCTCACCATCGACGGCGAGCCGGTGTTTATCGACGCCGGCACCTTTCGCTATTTCTCCGGCGGCGAGACCCGCACCGCGTTGCGCGAAGGTTTGGCGCACAACACCCTGGTGATCGATGGCGTGACGCCGAGCCGCACCGCGACCGCGTTCAGTTGGCGAACCCGCGCGGATGCCCGTTTGACCGCCGCCGATCGCGGACCGGCCTGGTCCGTCGCAGGTGCGCATGACGGCTATCGCCGCGATTTCCGCGTGCGCCATGTCCGCCGCGTCGGACGCACGGAAACCGGTTTTTTCATCGACGATCAGTTGGAGGAGAACGGCCGGCTATTGCGGGTTGCGCTGCGGTTCCTGTGCGATCCCGCGGTCTCCGTTGCCCGCGACCACGGCGGAATCAAGATTGACGGACGCCACGGGGCGCTGTGTTTCGTCACACCACCGAAAGGATTTACCGTCGAGATTGCCGAGACCGTTCACTCCCTGCGATTCGGTCATCTGGCGCCGACCATGCAAATCATCCTCGCGGGCCAATTGGCCGACGATACGGCGCGGACCCAAGTCGACATCGTCGGGCCGCTGACGTCTCGAGCGCGCGTCGGCGACGCTGGGGTCGTCGCATCCGGTCCGCAACGTGACGTGATGGAGAAGGCATGGCACTGACCGGAACATCGTCGGCAGCGCCGGTCGCCGAGCGGAAGCCGTCTCCCGCCGCAGTAATCGATCTGCGGGATATGTTCGTCACCCTGAAACGCCAGGGCAAATGGGTTTTCTGGTCGGCGCTGATCTGCACGATCGTCGGCACGATCGTGGCCTATCTGCTGCCGACGCAATACACCGCCACCGCCCAGGTTCTGCTCGACGTTCACGGCCTGCAGGTGATGCAGGGCGATCTCACGCCGCGCGCCGACCGGGCGAGCGATGCACTGCTGTCGGACGCCGAAAGTCAGTTGCAGGTCGTCTCGTCCGGCAGCGTGCTGCGGTCCGTGGTCGAGCATGAAAAGCTTCAGGACGACCCGGATTTTGGCGAGGCGCCGCCGGGCTTCCTGGCATCCTTCCTGGCATCGCTATTCGGTAGCTCGGGCGGACAGGAAGACCGGGTGCTGAAAGCGACGCGGATCTTGCAAAGCAAGATGGGCACGCGTCGGCCGGACAAGTCTTTCGTGATCGATATATCGGTCACGTCGAAGGACCCCGCGAAGGCCGCGCGCCTCGCCAATGCGATCGCCACCGTCTATCTCCAGCATGAATTCAACGCCAGGTCCGACGCCAGTCAGCGCACCAGTGGCGCGCTGCTGTCGCGGATCGCCGAGTTGCGCGACCGGGCCAGCCGCAGCGCGCGCCGCGTCGAGGAGTTCAAAGAGCAGAACAAGATCCTGGGCGCGAACGGCGAGTTGATCAACGAGCAGCAACTCAGCGCGCTCAACAAGCAGCTCGTGCAGGCGCGCGCCCTGACGGCGGAAAGACGCGCACGCTATGAAGACGTCCAGCGCCTGCAACGCGGCTCCGCCGAGCCCGATGCGATCGCCGAGGCGATCGATTCACAGACCATCACCGCGCTGCGCAGCCAGTATGCCGAGGCCAAGCAAGCCGAAGCCAACAAGGTCGCCATTCTGGGTCCGCGCCATCCGCAAGTCATTGCCGCGGCTGCACAGGTGGCGCAAAGCCGGCGCCGCATCGACGAGGAATTATCGCGGATCGCCGAGACCGCACTCAGCGACTACAACCGGGCGCGCAGCAATGAAGACGCAATTCAGCACTCGCTGGATGCGCTCAAGGGTGACGTAACCAAGACCAATCAAGAGATGGTCCGCTTGCGCGAACTGGAAACCGAGTCGGACTCCGATCGCGCGGTTTACACGGCATTTTTGAATCGCGCCAAAGAGGTCGGCGAACAACAGGATCTCAACGATACCAACTCGCGCATCATCACGCGCGCCGTGGCGCCGACCGCGAAAAGCGGGCCGCCGCGTATGCTCATCGTCGCGGGTTCGTTAGTGTTCGGCTTGATCGCCGGCGGCATGATCGGCTTGCTGCGCGATCAGTTCAATCCGACGGTTGTTTCCGCGCGGCAGCTCGCCGCGGAATTCGGAATGCGGGTGCTGGCGGAGGTGCCGAGCAATGCCGGGGCGCCGTCGCCGGTGTTCGCGCCGGATTCGCCGCAGGCCGCGGCGATGCAGCATGTCGTCGGCGTTCTGCGGTCGCGAAGCGGAGCGGACGGCGCCGATATCACGCTGATCACCTCGCCCTCGGGCGACGCCGATGTCCGCTCCGTCATCGCGCTCAACCTTGCGGTCAGCGCCGGCGACGCCGGTGCGCACGTGCTTTTGGTGATCAGCGATCCGCAGCGGCATGAGGCAAAGCCCCCGGCTGGCGGTACCGCCCTCGTGCGCCGTGGTGCAGCGAATTTTGCTGATCGCGTCGTCCAGACGCCGTGGGCCGGTGTCGAATTCCTGCGCTTCGCCGCCAATGGGGGTTACGACCGCAGAGCCAATGAGCGTCTGTACGACCTGATCGCGGACGCGGCCAATTCATTCGACCTCATCGTGATCGACGATGGCCTGTCGTCGACCGAATCGATCCTGCTCGCGTCGCCACGCTATTTGGACAACGTCATCATGGTGGTGGAGAGCGGCAATACGCGGCGCGAAGACTTGCAGGAGGGGCTTGAAGCGCTCCGGCAAAGCCGCTCGAAGCTCGCTGGCGCCGTGTTGGCGGCTTAGCGCTCAAGACGAAATCGCCGTAACGACCGGCGCCGCAAGCCGGTCGTCCGAAGTCCTAAAATTCTGCGCTAACGCCGCAGCAGGCGAAACACCACGCCCGCACCGACGAGCAGCGCCAAAATCGGAAGCCAGACCAGAAGGGCGCCGACGACCGCGAGCAGGATCAACGCCGCCACGAAGCCGATGCCCATCATGATCATGGCCAGGCCGAACGGTCCGAGTTTGGCCATATAGAGCCGGTGCGTCGTCCCCGCGTTCGGAGCATTGGGCTCCCAAACGTCATACTGGTACCCGGGCTCACGCCGGCCGCGGGCGGGAGGAATAATTTCCGGTTCCAGTCGAGGGCGTTCCGGCCGATCAGTGTAATGCGCCATGGCAAACCGTCTTTGTGAACCGTGGGTTGGCAGGGTCGAAGCGTCAGCTATTTAATGGCTGTGCGGCTCACCACCAAGCGGCGGCTTGTCGCTGCCCCGGCCGCGTTCGGTCCGGACGTGGTGATCGTGGAGGAATTTCGCCAGCTGTTCCCGCAGGCTTTCGTCGCTTTCCGCCTTGTGCCCGAGAATGACCGCCCGTTCAAACAGGGTTTCCTGCAGGTTCTGCGGCAGGTTGCTCCACAGGTCGAGGGCCGCCGCGCCGAGGGCGAGACAGTAGCGGTCACGGGTCGGGAACACTTGAGATGCTGTACTCATGATCGTCGCTCGCTCAATCGATCGCGGCATACGTGCCTCCAGCAACCACCGATGCCAAACCAGCCGCCGTTATCGAGGTTCCGCGCGCCTGCAAAGAAACAATGATATTGAACCGATCGGCGCTGCCCAGACGGCGCGCACCCACCTTGGCCAAAACGGCTGACGCGACCACTAACCATGACTGCCGATCAAGCCCATGCTAGCCTCTTCGATCATGACCGCTAAGCTCTCGTTGGTACGCGGCGTTATTGTGGCCGCCGTTGCCTTTCCTTTGTGCATCGCGGGCGCCGCCGCTCAGGAGTCGCCGGCGTCTCCGGATGCCCTCAGTGCCATGATCGGCAATTGGGAGTTTTCCAACGCCGATCGCGACAAGATTTGCCGCTTCGCCTTCCGTTCCGACGCCGCGGCGGGTGCGGCAGCCGGCCCATACAAAGTCGACATTGACAGAAATTGCGCGAATCTTTTTCCGTCGACCAAGGACGTTGTCGCCTGGACGCTCGACAGCTTCGGCACGCTGCGTCTGCTCGACAAAGCCGGCACCGCCGTCATCGAACTCAGCGAGGCCGAGAACGGCATCTTCGATGGCTTTCAACCGTCCGAAGGCCGCTATGTTCTACAAAGTGCGGCGACCGCGCCGCCCCGCACGGCCGATGATTTGGCCGGCGAATGGGGCATTGCGCGCGGCACCGGCAAGCCGATCTGCATGCTGACGCTGGCGACCGCGCCGGTGAGTGCCGACAATTTGACGCTCAAAGTGAAGCCCGGCTGCGACGCATTCGTCATGCGGTTCAATCCGGTGTCCTGGCGCGTCGATCGCGGCGAACTGGTTTTGGTTTCGCCGCGCGGCCAGACCTGGCGCTTCGAAGAGGATGATGCGAACACCTGGACGCGCGTTCCCGAGATCCACCGATCCGGTGATTATGCTGCGGCAGCAATGAGGGAGCAGCGCTGCGCGTGCGAACGACATCGCAACTCGCTTCTTTCAGATGCGAAAATACACATTGAACAAATAAGCTCGAGCGCTCGTGAGCATCAAGACGCCGCCCGCAGAGGGCTTTGAAGCGAATGCTTCCGTCGTTGTCATCGGCGCGGGCGCAGCCGGATTTTGCGCGGCCTTGGCGGCGCAGGAGGCTGGCGCCGAAGTCGTCGTGCTGGAGCGCGATTCCGTTCCGCGCGGCTCGACCGCCTTGTCGGCCGGTCTCATTCCGGCGGCCGGCACGCGCTTTCAAGACCGCATTGGGGATCGGCGACAGCGCGGCGATTGTTTGCGGCCGATCTCAAGCATAAGGCGCACGATCAGGCCGACCCTGCGCTTGTCGATCTTGTTGCCGCGCAAGCCGGACCGACGGTCGAATGGCTTGCCGATCGCTACGCGCTGCCATTTTCAGTCGTTCACGACTTCGACTATCCGGGTCATGCGGCGCGGCGCATGCATGGGCTGCCCAGCCGTTCGGGCGTCGAACTGATCGACCGCTTGCGTCAGGCGGCCGATGAGCACGGCATTCCGCTGATCGTCAATGCGACGGTGAGTGCGCTTTATGCAGATGCGGATCGCACAGTCCGCGGCGTCGAAATTATGCGTCCGGACGGCACGCGCGACGCGCTCGGCTGCGACGCGTTGATCCTGGCCTGCAACGGCTACGGCGGCGCGCCCGATCTGGTCGCCAGGTACATTCCCGAGATGCGCGACGCCACATATTTCGGCCATCCGGGCAATCGCGGCGACGCCGTGCTGTGGGGCGAAGAGCTCGGCGCGAAGCTCGAACACATGTCGGGATATCAGGGGCACGGTTCGGTCGCGCATCCGCACGGCATCCTGATCAGCTGGGCGGTGATCATGGAGGGCGGCTTCCAGGTCAACATCCACGGCGAGCGCTTTTCCAACGAGAGCCTCGGCTATTCCGAGCAGGCCGCCACGGTTCTGACGCAACCCGACGGCATCGCCTTCGATATTTTCGACGAACGCATCGCGGCGATCGCCCGGCAATTTGCCGATTTTCAGCAGGCGGAAACATCGGGCGCGGTGATCGAGGCGCCGACGCTCGCGCTCCTCGCTGCGCGTCTGAATGTGCCGCCAGCGGCGCTGACGAGAAGCTTTGCCGAGATCGAAGACGCGCAGCCGCAGCGAGCAATCCGGATCGCTTCGGACGCAAATTCGACGGCACCGCATCCTGGCGCCGCCGTTCAAGGCCGTCAAAGTCACCGGCGCGCTGTTTCACACCCAGGGCGGGCTGAAGGTCGATCGTGAGGCGCGCGTTCTCGATATCAACAACAAACCGCTGCCGAACATCTTTGCCGCCGGCGGCGCGGCGGCAGGCGTTTCCGGGCCACGCGCTGCCGGTTATTTGTCGGGAAACGGGTTGTTGACCGCGACCGTGCTGGGCCGCGTGGCGGGCCGTGCCGCGGCGCTGTTGGTCAAGCAAGACGCGAAACGCTCTGACGCCGCGACCGCGCGGACCTGACGCATCAATCGTCGTTGCCGCGTCCGGTTGCGATACTGCGCGTTGCCGAGCCCGGTGCCGATCGTCAACACGCCCCAGTGTTCGACGTCGTCCATGAACGGCCGTTCGCTCAAGCCCTGCACCACCGCGTCGTTGTGCATGACGATGACGGTGTCCTGATCGAGGATCTGCGGGATGGCTTCGAACAGCGCCAGCGGCAGATTGAAATTCTTGCCTTCCCATTTTCCCGGCAGGTTGTCGGCGCCGCGCTCGATGCTGCCGTCCGCTTCGATGATCCCCGGGACAGCCGATGCCGATGAACGGCGCCAGATGCAGTTTCTGCTTGCGCGCCCGTTCGATCAGGTCGCTGATCATGCTCACCAGATTCTTGACGGTTTCGCTGCGACTTAAGTGTTTCTCATCGGCGTGGCGCCAGTGCTCGTGCTTCCAGACCGAGGCTTTCGCGAGCGTCGGATCATTTTTAACATCGAACTCCACCACGCCGGCGCGAATGTTGGTGCCGCCGATATCCGCGGCCAGAATGGCGTCGTGACCTTTGAAGATCCATGACGGCGCCAGATGAACCGCGCCGATCAGGCCCGCATGGTCGGGATCGTTGCGGATCAGCGTCAGGTTGAGATCCGGATGGTCTTTTTTCAACAAGACGGTGGCCCGGCCGACGGCCAGTTCGCCGACCCGGCCGCCGCGAAAGCCGCCGCCGATCACCAGGCGTTCGGTATCGCGCCAGGCCTTCAGCTTGAGGAAGCGCCGGATCACCGCGTTGAGTTCCTGGGCGAAATCCTCGATGGCGCTTTGCACGACGCCGGCGGCTTCCGGGTCGCCTTCGACCAATAATTCCTCGAGATGCTTTTTGGCGATCGCCTCGGTTTCCTGATCGCCGAACGGGTCTTCGCCGCCTTTGCTCATGACATTGCGCCACTTGTCCAGCAGGTCCCGGAACGCGCCCTTGTTGGCGCGGTCGCCGACGAAGCCGTCCTCGTCTTTGACCTCGACGTTGTAGCTTTCGACAAGGACCGACGGCAGGCGCTTGGCGCCGTGCGTCAGGCCCGCAGGCAGGGTGGTTTGGTCGGACATCCGAGGGTTCCCGTTCAGCCACCCTCCTAACAGTTGGCCGCGGGTGAGGTTCCATTTGCCATCTTTGGCATGTTTGGACCCTCGGCCCTGACGTAAGCCACCGGAACTTCCTGACAATTCGGGCGTTCTGGCCGATTAATCCAATATTTTGCTCAGAACTTTAAACTGCCGTCGCGCCAGCGCATGGCTCGTTTGATTGCAAAATGACCGCGGAGATCGCGCGATGAATTTCACCAAGGACTTTGCGGTAAAGCCCGGTTCAGAGGTCGACCTGGCGGATATCGATCCATCGTTTCGCGGCAAGTGGAAATCCGAGGACGATGCCAGGCCGGAGCTTGATCGTAATCTTGGGCGTATCACCGCCTTGCAGCGCAAGCTTTACGCCGATCGGCACCACAGTCTTCTGATCATCCTCCAGGGCATCGACGGCGCCGGCAAGGACGGCACCTGCTGGCATGTGATCCGGGCCATGGACCCGCAGGGCGTCCACGTCAAAAGCTTCAAGCAGCCGACCGAGGAAGAACGGGACCACGACTTCCTGTGGCGGGTGCACCCGCATGCGCCGCCGCGCGGGCGCGTCTCCGTGTTCAACCGTTCGCACTACGAGGATGTCCTTGTCGCGCGCGTCCACAAACTGGTCGCCAAGGAGGTTTGGAAGGCGCGCTACGATTTCATCAACGAATGGGAGAAATTGCTCGCGGCCGAGAGCAACACCACGATCCTGAAATTCTTCCTCTATATTTCCAAGGACGAACAGTTGGCGCGGTTCAAGGCGCGTCTCGACGATCCGGACCGGTGGTGGAAGATCAGCGACAGCGATTACGCCGACCGCGAGCGATGGGACGACTATATCGAGGCCTTCGAGGCGGCTCTGTCGCACTGCTCGACCAAACATGCGCCGTGGTTTGTCATCCCGGCCAATCGCAAGTGGTTTCGCAATCTCGCGGTATCGCAGATCATCGCCGACGCCATGGACGACATGGATCTGAAAGTGCCGAAGCCGACCGTCGATCTCGACGAAATCCGCCGGCTCTATCATAAGGATGCGAAGCAAAGCCGCGGCAAAGCCGACGCCAAAAGCGATGGCAAGAGTGATGGCAAGAGTGATCGCAAGAGCAATGAAAAGGGCGACGACGAATAGCGTCCCCGCGGCGGGACTTTGTCAAATCCGCCTGAACCTCAAAACAGCCGCAGCCCCTTCAGGCTGGCGTGGCCGTCTTTGCCGACGATGATGTGATCGTGCACGGCGATGCCGAGCGGGGCCGCCGCCGCGACGATCTGCTTGGTCATCTGGACGTCGGCCTGCGATGGCGTCGGGTCGCCGGAGGGGTGATTGTGCACGAGGATGACGGCGGTCGCCGAAAGCTCGAGCGCGCGCTTGACCACCTCGCGCGGATAGACCGGCGTATGATCGACCGTGCCGCTCTGCTGCACTTCGTCGGCGATGAGCTGATTGCGCTTGTCGAGAAACAGGATGCGGAATTGCTCGATTTCCGCGAACGCCTGGGCGCTGCGGCAATAATCGAGCACCGCCGACCACGATGACAGTGCCGTGCGTTTTCTAACTTCGCCGCGCAACAGCCGGCTTGCCGCCGCCTGCACGATCTTGATTTCGGTGA
Source organism: uncultured Alphaproteobacteria bacterium (assembly GCA_963737755.1). Classification (GTDB taxonomy): domain Bacteria; phylum Pseudomonadota; class Alphaproteobacteria; order Rhizobiales; family Xanthobacteraceae; genus BOG-931. Next base: position 435,447 of record CAVTTZ010000006.1, read on the forward strand.
TGCTGGCCTGGCCCAATCCCTTGACCTCGGCCAGCCGCGCGACCGGCGCCGAGATCACTTCGGCGAACGAGCCGAAGGTCGCGATCAGCGACTTGGCTAGCGGCTTGACGTCACGCCGCGGCATGGCGCGAAACAGCAGCGCTTCCAGCAGCTCGTAATCCGAGAGTGCTTCAGGGCCGGCTTCGCGAAATCGTTCGCGCAAGCGCTCGCGATGGCCGTGATAGTGCGGCGGCGCTTCAGCAAGTCCGCCTGGATTGTTGGGCTTCTTTTCGAGCATGTGAATTTGCCGGCAATTCCGGCGCAATGGGCATTAAGTAACTGCCATTGCATACCAGTCTAGGATGACTGAATTGCATTATGCAATCGCGTCGCTCGACGGCGCGCCACTGGATATAGCGCCCGTGGCTCAGCCTTTGGCCCGCCGCCGCCATTGCTCTACCGGGACGAGCGGGTGAGCTTTGAAATGGTCACGCGCCGTTTTGATAAAGACCGCGACATTGGCTGACGCGATGCGGCGCTGCGGATAGATCGCCTGCACGGGCGCCGCGGTCGGCGCGAAGTGTTGCAGAAGCGGCGTCAGACGCCCGGACACCACCGCATCCCGGACCTGATAGGACAGCGCGCGGGTAATCCCGATGCCGGCTTCGGCAGCCGCGATCGACGCGTCGATGCTGTTGACCATCAGCCGTGGCTTGAGCCGGACGGGCTTGTTGCCGTCGCGAAAGCGCCACTCGTCGGTGGCGCCCAAGCCCTCGTAGGCGACGATGTCATGCGCGGCGAGATCTGCCGGTGATTGCGGCGTGCCGCGCCGTTTCAGGTAGGCCGCACTGGCGACGACGACGCGGCTCACCGCGCCGAGCTTGACCGCGATCAGGCTGCTGTCGGCCAGGTCACCGATCCGCACCGCGACGTCGATGCCTTCCTCCACGAGGTGCACGTTGCGGTCCGCCAGCGCCAACTCGACGGTGACGTCGCTATGCTCGCGCAGCAAACGATTGACGATCGGCAGGACGTGGAGCCGTCCGAACACCGTGGGCGCCGCGATCTTCAGCAGACCGCGCGGTGCCGCATCCTCGCCGCGCACCTGCCGTTCGGCATTATCGACGTCCTGCAGGATCTGCTGGCAGCTTTCGAGATAGAGCGCACCACGCTCGGTCAGGCGCAGCGATCGTGTCGTGCGCAGAAGCAGCGTCAAGCCGAGTTCGTCCTCGAGCTGGGCGATGGAGCGCGTGACGACTGAAGGCGAAAGCTGCAGATGCCGCGCCGCTTCCGAGAAGCTGCGCAACTGGGCGACGCTGACAAAGATCCGCATGGCGCCGAGACGATCCATGGGCATTATTGCTGAACGAGCAATAATGACTTGTCAATCGGCTCTATTATGCCGACCGTCTTGCAAGCCTACATTGACGCTAGAAGCCTTCGGGCAAGACGGAATGGAGCGGCCGACATGGCCTACAAATTCCTCGACATCGTGGCGACCCCGAGCGTGCAGGCCGCACAGGCGGCCAACGGCACCCGGCACATTTGGGAAAACTTCAAAGGCCACCGGGTGTTCGATCGGTTCACGGAAAACGAGGAAGCGTTCATCGCCGAGCGCGACAGTTTTTACATGGCGTCGGTGTCCGAGAGCGGCTGGCCTTATGTGCAGCACCGCGGCGGGCCGCCGGGCTTCATCAAAGTCCTCGATGAAAAGACGCTGGCGTTCCCGGACTTTCGCGGCAATCTGCAATATATCAGCCTCGGCAACGTGGCGGCTGACGACCGTGTCGCGTTGATCATGGTCGACTATCCGAACCGGGCGCGGATCAAGATCTTGGCGCATATGGAAGCGCGCGATCTCAGCGGTGATCCCGAGCTCGCGGCGCGGCTCACGCTGCCCGGCTACAAGGCCAAGGTCGAGCGCGCTTTCGTGTTGCATCTGGAGACGTTCGACTGGAATTGCCCGCAGCACATCACGCCGCGCTTCACCGAGCCCGATATCGCGGTCGCGGTCAGCTCACTGACGGGCCGCATCGCCGAACTGGAAGCCGAGAACCAAAAACTGCGCGCGCAGATCGCGGCGCGCGCCGAGGTGGTTCAGCCGACGTAGGGCGGCTTGGTATGGCCGTTCGGCGACAGCGTGAAGATCTCGACGCCGTCGTTGGTGACGCCGACCGAATGCTCGAATTGCGCGGACAGCGAGCGGTCGCGCGTTACGGCCGTCCAGCCATCGGACAGCACTTTGACGTGCGGGCGGCCGAGATTGATCATCGGCTCGACGGTGAAAAACATACCGGGCTTCAGCAGAATGCCTTCGCCCGGACGGCCGACATGGACGATGTTGGGCTCGTCGTGAAACAGCCGGCCGAGGCCGTGTCCGCAAAAGTCGCGCACCACGCTCATGTGCTGCGCCTCGACGAACGTCTGGATGGCGTGGCCGATATCGCCGGTGGTTGCGCCCGGCTTGATGACCGCGATGCCGCGCATCATCGCTTCGTAGGTCACCTCGATCAGCCGCTCGGCGCGGCGCGGAATTTCGCCGACGCCGTACATGCGGCTTGAGTCGCCGTGCCAGCCGTCGAGGATCAAGGTCACGTCGACGTTGACGATGTCGCCTTCGCGCAGCGGCTTGTCGGTCGGGATGCCGTGACAGACCACGTGATTGACGGACGTGCAGGTCGACCTGCGGTAGCCGCGATACATCAATGTCGCCGGGATGGCGCCATGATCCATGCCGAAGTCATAGACCAGCTTGTCGATATGGTCGGTCGTGACGCCGGGCGCGACCTCGGCCGCGAGCATGTCCAGGCAAGCGGCGGCGAGTTGCCCGGCCTTGCGCATGCCGGCGAAAGCCGTGGGGCCGTAAATCTTGATCTGTCCGGTTTTTCGCAGCGGTGTTGCCGCCGCATCGACGTAGGTCATGGGGGTACTGTCTTGGCGTTAAGCTTTGGCCGCTAGGGGGCGCGGCCAGGGCCGCATTTCTGGTGAGAATGTAAGCATATGCGCGCCCAACGCAAGCAATCTGAGTGCGTGCAGACGGGTTCCCGAAGGCAGCGGTAAACGGCTCCGAGCGCCTTAATGATGCCGCGGAAATTTATCCTTGGCGCGGCCGCTGATGCGACGTGCGAGAGCACTCAGCCGATGGCCCGCGACCGCCGTTCTCCGCTATGGCTCGACGATGGGCACCGGCGTCGCGATCTGAATGCCGGTCAGCGTCACGCTGCAGCGCCATGCCAGCATCTCGACGCCGGCCTTGCGGGCGAGATCGAAGGCGACGCCGTAAGCCGGATCGATGTCGCGCGCGAGGGCAAACCGATCAGCCGATGGAATCTGGATAACGTAGAGCATCACCGCCCGCGCGCCGGCGGCGCGCATCTGCGCCAGCTCGCGCAAATGCTTGGCGCCGCGCTCTGTCACGCAATCGGGAAATTCGGCGAGCTGCGGCCGGCGCATCAGGTGGACGTTCTTGACCTCGAGATAACACGGCGGCTTCGCCGGATCCTCGAGCAAAAAATCGATCCGTGATTTCTGTCCGTATTTCACTTCCCGGCGCACCGAGGCGTAGCCGCGCAATTCCGGAATGAGCCCGGCCGCGATCGCTTCGGCGGTGAGGCTGTGCGGCTGTCCGGTATTCACGCCGACCAGTTCCGGGCCGCTGCCCAGGTCGGTTTCGACCAGCTCCCAGGTGCAGCGATATTTGCGCAGCGGATTGCCCGAGTCAGACAGCCAGATACGGGAGAGTGCGTGGTCTAGACCGGTCATCGCGCCCGGATTGGCGACATGCACGGTGGTGCTGTCGCCGCTTTCCAGCACCACGTCGGCGAGGAATCGCTTGTAGCGGCGCGTCAGCGTTGCCGGAATCAGGGCCGAAGTGAACAGCATGCGCTCACTTAAACCGCGGCGCACGCAGCGGGAAGAGCCATTGTTTGATAGTCAAGAGGCGATCCGCCCGCCCAGTTCATCGTCGATATGGGCGCGGATGATCTCGTCGAATGAGCTTTCGACCGCAAAGCCCAGCGCGCGGGAACGCGTCGCGTCGAAGCGGCTCGGCCAGCCGCCGACGATCCGCTGCACCAGCGGATCCGGCTCGCTGCGAATGCGCGCCGCGACCTTGTCGCCGGCGATCCGGCGCAGCGCGGCGATCTGTTCGGCAACTGTGCAATACACGCCCGGCATGGTCAGATTGATGCGCGGCCCAACGTCTTCGGCCTTGAGGCCGGCGCCATGAATCAAAAAGCCCACGGCCGCACGCGGGCTGGCGTGCCAGTTGCCCACGCTGTCGGCGACCGGGAGCTTTGCTTCCTCGCCGTTGAGCGGTTCGCGGATGATGGACGAGAAAAAGCCTGACGCCGCCTTGTTGGGCTTCCCGGGCCGCACCACGATGTTCGGCAGCCGGATGCCGATGCCGTCGACAAAACCGCGGCGCGTGTAATCGGCGAGCATCAGCTCGACCATCGCCTTCTGGCTGCCGTAGGAGGTCAGCGGCGTCAGAGCGAAATCGTCTGGAATCGACTCCGGAAACGGGGCGCCGAACACGGCGATCGACGACGTGAACACGATGCGCGGCCGATAGCCGTCGCCAACGCCGCGCACGGCTTCCAGCAGGGCGCGCGAGCCGTCGAAATTGACGTGCACGCCTTTCTCAAAGTCGAGCTCGGCTTCGCCGGACACGACCGCGGCCAGATGAAAGATCACGTCGGGCCGTCCGACGACTGCGGCTCGCGCAGTGGTCGGATCGGCGAGGTCGGCTGCGAGTGTTGTGACCTGCGCGGAAAAATTCTCGGGCCGGTCCGGCGCGTTGACATCGAGCAGCGTCAGCCGTTCGATCGGCTGGCCGTTGAGCGTCTTGTCGGCGACCAGACGCGCGGTCAGCTTGCGTCCGATCATGCCGGCGGCGCCGGTCATGAGAATGTGCATGTATCCCCCCCTCAGCAGTGCTCAGAAGTTTTACCGTCACCCTGAGGCGCGAGCACAGCGAGCCTCGGAGGGCGACGGCCCGGGCCGTGCATCCTTCGAGGGCCGCTGCGCGGCCGCCTCAGGATGACGGAAACGCATGGCGTTGACTTTAGATCAGCCTACAACGCCATGCCGCCGTCGACGAGATGCGCCTGGCCGGTGATGTAGCTCGATTCATCGCTCGCCAAAAACAGCGTCAGCCAGGCGACTTCCTCCGGCGTCCCGAGCCGCCCCATGGGTTGGCGGTCGACAAAGTCCTGCCGGACCTGATCGAGCGAGCGGCCGCTTTGATGCGAGACTGCGTCCATGCGCTCGCCAAGCGACGGCGATTCGACCGTGCCGGGACATACGGCGTTGCAGCGAACGCCCTGTTTGATGAAATCGGCGGCGACCGCCTTGGTCAGTCCGATCACCGCGGCCTTGGAGGCCCCATACGCGTAGCGGTTAGGCACGCCGCGGATCGACGACACCGTCGACGCGATGTTGACGATCGAGCCTTTTTTCCTCTCCAGCATCGCCGGCAAAAACGTCTTGATCATGTGGTGCATGGCTTTGACGTTCAGGTTGAACGAAAAGTCCCAGTCCTTGTCGGAGCAGTCGAGGATCGAGCCCTGGTGCACGTAACCGGCGCAATTGACCAGAATATCGAGCGCGCCGAATTCGCGCGCCAATCTCGCTGCGGAAAGCCTCGATATCGTCCGGCGCCAGCACGTCGAGCTTGTGCAATTTGCCAGGCAGGCCGTGCAGCTTTTTCGCATCAAGATCACTCGCGATCAGCGTGGCGCCTTCGGCGGCAAATTTTTCTGCGATGGCGCGGCCGATGCCCTGTCCGGCGGCGGTCACGAGCGCGACTTTGCCTTGCAGCCTGTTCATGTGTCTCGCCTTGCTCGTGTCTTACTCGTATTTTGCCCGTGCGATTGCGCGGATCAGACGTCGGTCTTCAAAGTCTGTCCGTTCAATGATGCGAGGCTCTGCTTCTGCCGCCCGTCGGCATCGAAATTCTCCGGCGCCAGCCAGCGCTCGAAACTCTGTTTGCGCGCCGGCCACTCGTGATCGAGCATTGAGAAATACGCCGTGTCGCGGCTGCGCCCTTTGGTGATCATGTGCTGGCGGAAAATGCCTTCGAAAGCGAAGCCGAAGCGCAACGCGGCGCGGCGCGACGGCGCATTGAGTGTGTCGCACTTCCATTCGTAGCGCCGATAACCCAGCGTTTCGAACACATAACGCGCCAGCAGGTATTGGGTTTCGGTGGCAAGCGCGGTGCGCTGCAGGGCGGGACTGTAAACGATGAATCCGACTTCGATCACGCGCATGGCCGGGCGAATTTCCAGCAGCGCCACGAGCCCGAGCGCGCGGCCGTTCGGATCGCGCACCGTGAACGCGTAAGGGTCGTTCACCGCCGCGCGCTCGCCGAGCCACGCCGTGAATGTCGCCTGGTCGGCGAAGGGGCCGTGACGCGAGATGTAGGTCCAAATAAGGTCGTGGCCGTTGAACACCTGCCACAGATCGGCGGCATCGCGCGCCGCATCGAGCTTCGACACCGACCCAAACCGGCCAGTCAGCGTCACCGGCCCAGGCGGCTGCGCCGGTGTAGAATCCACCGCCGGTCCGACGGGTTGTTTGGAATTCATTGTGTTTGCAATTCGTGATCCTGGCTGAAGAATTTGTTCAGCTCGGCGTTGGAGATGATACCGGCGAGGCTGTCGAATTTGCCCTGGTGCGCAATCTCGGTGGCGGCTTTGACGAAAGCGTGCATGGCCGCACGCGACAGCGAGCCGCCGACACTGACGCGGCGAACCCCCATGGCGGCGAGATCGCTCACCGTGAATTCCATCGCCCAGCCGGCGAGAAAATTCACCGGCTTCGGCGCCACCGCTTGCACGACCGCCGCGATCTGCTCGCGGGTCTTGATGCCCGGCGCGTAAAGGCAGTCGGCGCCGGCGTCCGCGTAGGCCTTGAGCCGGCGAATTACGTCGTCGAGTTCCGGCACGCCGCGAATGAAGTTCTCGGCACGGGCAGTGAACACGACATCGCCGCCGGCGCGGTCGATGGCGGCGCGGGCCGCCTTGATGCGCGCGACGGCCTCGTCGAGCTCATAGAGCGGGCGCGCGTCGTTCGGGAAATCCTCGATCGACAATCCGGCGACGCCGGTCGCGATGCAGCGCGTGACATTGGCGGCCACGCCTTCGGGATCATCGGCAAAGCCGTTCTCAAAGTCGGCGTTGAGCGGAACGTCCGTGGCCTCAACAAGCTCCCGATAATGCGCCAGGACAACATCGAGGCTTTCGCCGCCATCCGGCAATCCCAGCGAGTGCGCGTGGCCGGCGCTGGTCGTTGCCAAAGCCTTGAAGCCGAGGCCTTGGAGATAGCGCGCGGTGCCGATATTCCACGGATTGGGAATGACGAAGCAGCCAGCCTCGTGCAATTTGCGAAACGTTTGACGCTTCTGAGCAATCGTCGGTCGAGGTTTACTCACGACACTCTCCGCAATAACAGACCGAGAGCACATCACGATCAGGTTGAATCGCGATGTGCTCTAGATCTACTTGTTGTCGCATGTCCTTTTTCGGAAAACCGGTTTCCACTTTTCCGGGACATGCTCTAATGGTTGTCGCGCGGCACCGAGCTTTGCGCCACGCGTTGATATTTGACCGCAGGCACCAGCACCATGCCGCCGGCAAGCTGATCCACCATGGCGCGTTGGATTTCCTGCCACGGCGTTTGACTGGCCGGATAATCGTAGCCGCCGTTTTGTTTGAGCGCGGCGCGGCGCTCCGCCAATTCGGCGGCCGGCACCAGCATCTCGACAGTGTCTTTGTTGAGGTCGATGCGCACACGATCGCCGGTACGCAGCAGCGCCAGCCCGCCGCCGTCGGCGGCCTCCGGTGACGCATTGAGGATCGAGGGCGAGCCCGAGGTGCCGGATTGGCGGCCGTCGCCGAGGCAGGGCAGTGCCGTGACGCCGCGTTTGATCAGCGTGGCCGGGGGCTGCATGTTGACCACTTCGGCGGAGCCCGGATAGCCGATCGGCCCGGTGCCGCGCATCACCAGGATTGTGTGTTCGTCGATGCCGAGCGCCGGATCCTCGATGCGGTGATGATAATCCTCCGGGCCGTCGAAGACCGCGGCACGGCCCTCGAAAGCATTCGGATCGTTCGGGTCGCTGAGATAGCGCTGGCGGAATTCGTCGGAGATCACGCTGGTTTTCATGATCGCGCAATCGAACAGATTGCCGTGCAGCACCTTGAAGCCGGCGTGCGGCTTCAAGGGCTGATCGTACGGCAGAATGACGCGCGGATTGTTGGTCTTCGCCGTCCCGACATTCTCCGCAATGGTCTTGCCGTTGATGGTGCGCGCATCACCGTGCAGGCGGCCGGCGGCGAGGAGCTCGTTCATCACCGCAGGCAAGCCGCCGGCGCGGTAATAGTCCTCGCCGAGAAATTCTCCGGCCGGCTGCATGTTGACGATCAGCGGCACGTCGTAACCGACAGTTTCCCAATCCTCGGTGGTGAGTTCAACGCCGACGTGGCGCGCGATCGCGACCAGATGGATCGGCGCGTTGGTCGAGCCGCCGATCGCCGAGCAGGCGACGATCGCATTCTCGAACGCGGCGCGGGTGAGAATGTCCGAGGGTTTCAGATCCTCATGCACGATCGCCACGGCGCGCCGCCCGGTCTCGTAGGCGATCTGCGCGCGCTCGCGATAGGGCGCCGGAATGGCGGCGCAGCCGGGCAGCGACATGCCGAGCGCCTCGGCCATGGCGTTCATGGTCGAGGCGGTGCCCATGGTGTTGCAATGGCCGACCGACGGCGCCGAAGCGGCGGCGATGTCGATGAACTCCTTGTAGTCGATCTTGCCGGCGGCGATATCCTCGCGCGCTTTCCACAACGCCGTGCCGGAGCCCAAGAGCTTGCCGTCATGGTCATAGGCGTTGAGCATCGGTCCGCCGGACAACACGATGGCCGGAATGTTCACGGTTGCCGCCGCCATCAGGCAGGCCGGCGTGGTCTTGTCGCAGCCGGTGGTCAGCACGACGCCGTCGAGCGGATAGCCGTAGAGCACCTCGACGAGGCCCAGATAGGCGAGGTTGCGGTCGAGCGCCGCGGTCGGCCGCTTGCCGGTCTCCTGGATCGGATGAACGGGAAATTCGAAGGCGATACCGCCGGCCTCGCGAATACCTTCGCGGACGCGCTTGGCCAGATCCAGATGGTGACGGTTGCAGGGACTGAGGTCCGAGCCGGTCTGCGCAATGCCGATGATCGGCTTGCCCGAGGTCAGTTCCTCGCGGGTCAGTCCGTAATTGAGATAGCGCTCGAGATAGAGCGCGGTCATGCCGGGATTGTCCGGATTGTCGAACCACAATTGCGAGCGCAGGCGCGGCTTTCCAGAACCGTTACCCTTGACCATTGTCGTCTCCGCGCGCCCTTGCCCGGGCGCCAAAATAGACTTATCCGACACGAACACGAACCCCGTTTTGCGCGTGCATATCAGCCCGGCATTTTGCAACGCAGCATTTCCGCGAAGGTTTGCTTTTCAGGAACAATTGCGATCAAGTGCCGGCCATGTTGAGAACCATTTCGGCATTCGATCGCATCGGCGAGGAGAACGCGTTCGCGGTCCTCGCCCGCGCCACGGCGCTGGCGGCGCAAGGCCGCGATATCATCAATCTCGGCATCGGTCAGCCGGATTTCCGTACCCCCGACTTTATTGTCGAGGCCGCCGTGAAGGCGCTTCACGATGGGCATCATGGCTATACGCCGTCGGTCGGCATCCTGCCGCTGCGCGAAGCTGTCGCGGCCGGTCTGCATCAACGCTTCAATGTCGAGGTCTCGCCTGAGGCGGTGATGATCCTGCCCGGCGGCAAGCCGACGATGTACATGTCGATCATGATGTTCGGAGAGCCGGGCGTCGACATTCTCTATCCCGATCCGGGCTTTCCGATTTATCGCTCGATGATCGAATTCACCGGCGCGCGGCCGGTGCCGGTGCCGATCCGCGAGGAAAACAATTTCGCTTTCTCGGCGGAAGAGACCCTTTCGCTGATCACGCCGCAGACGCGGCTCTTGATTCTCAACTCGCCGGCCAATCCGACCGGCGGCGTCACGCCGAAAGCCGAAGTCGACAAGCTGGTGGCCGGGCTGGCGCGGTTTCCCGACGTCGCCATCATGTCGGACGAGATCTACGACCACATGCTCTATGACGGTGAGAAGCATGTCTGCTTGTTGCGGCTATCCGGAAATCCGCGATCGGCTCATCCTGCTCAACGGCTGGTCGAAGACCTACGCCATGACCGGCTGGCGGCTCGGCTACGCTGTGTGGCCCGGCAAGCTGTACGAGCTCGCCCGCAAGCTCTCGGTCAACCTGCATTCGTGCGTCAATGCGCCGACGCAATATGCCGGACTTGCGGCGCTGACCGGTCCGCAGGACGAGGTGACCACAATGGTCGCCGAGTTCGACAAGCGGCGCAAAGTCGTGGTCGAGGGCCTCAATCGGCTGCCCGGCGTTTCGTGCGCGACGCCCAAAGGCGCCTTCTACGCATTTCCGAACGTCAAGCACACCGGCTGGAAGGCGAAGCCGCTAGCTTCGGCGCTGCTGGAAGACGCCGGCGTGGCGCTGATCGGCGGACCCGATTTCGGCGTGCTCGGCGAAGGCTACGTGCGCGTGTCGTACGCCAACTCGACCGAGAATATTTTGCGCGCGCTCGATCGCATCGGCGAATTTTTGGCGAACCGCAAAGCCGCCTAAACGCTCTTGTGCGAGAGCGATTATTGCGGCTGAGCCGCCGGTGTGTCGGCGGGGCGGGCGTCGCCCTTCTGCGTCAACCAAAAGCCGATGACGACGATGACAAGGCCGGCGAGCTGCGAAAGCGTCGGCACTTCGCCGAGGATGATGAAGCCGCTCGACAGCACGAAGGGCGGCACCAGCGAGGGAAACAAGACCGCGCGGGAAGCGCCCAGCAGCACGACGGCGCGGGTGAACAGATAAATCGCGGCGGCTCCGGCCAGTCCGCCCTGGATGACGGCCTGCAGGATGTTTTCATACAATCCTGCCGCCAGGATATTGTTGGTGTACAGCAACAAAAACGGCGCGGCGACCAGCGACAGCACGCTGGTGATCGCTACCGACGGCATCGCCGAGACGCGCCACAGCCGCACCAGCATGCCGAAGGTGGCGAACGAGCCGCCGGCCAGAACAAACAAAAGATCGCCGCCGATGCCATGGCTGCCGATCGTGCGTAGCGCCTCGACGCCGATCGTGCACAGGCCGGCCACGATGGCGAGCCCGCCGGCGATGCGCCGTAGCGGCAACGGCTCTTTCAGAACCAGCCACGCCAACAGCATGCCGCCCAGGGCCGCGGAGGACGGTTGGATGACACCGCCGTGGCCGAGAGGAACATACAAAAAGCCCAGATAGCTCCACAGCGCCAGTGGCAAGCCGCCGAACAGCGCCAGGGCGAAGCCGCGCCCCCAGCCGATACCGCCGAGATCGCGGAAGCCATTGCGGGCGACAAAGGGAAGCAGCACCAGGCCCGGCCAAATGTAGCGGTGCATGGCAACGACGAACGGCGACATGCCCGCCATGATGCCTTGCCGGGCGACGACGAAGCCCAGCGCCCAGCAGAAGGCGGCGCCGACTCCGCAAGCGAGCCCGAGTGTGGTCGGATTTTTGAGCGATTGGGGAATGGTCAGAAGCGGCTCGCCGTCACGATTGGAGCATGTCCCGGACAGCAAAACCGGTCTTGCAAACGGGACATCGATAATTGGGATGGGCTTTTGAAAGAATCATAGGCGCATGTCGGCGGCAGCGACAACCCTTGAAAACGTTGAGCTGGGCTTCGCCAAACGCGAAGTTCCGGTCAGTCCAGCGTGTCGATATCAGCCGCCGTGATCAGTTCCAGGCCGCCTGCGGCGGTAACCCGGCCGCTCTCCAGGCGCACCACGTCGGTCGCGATCCGGCGCACCTCGGCCGCGGTGTGGCTGACATACACCATCGGGATGCCGGCTTCGTCACGCAGGCGGACCAGATAGGGCAGGATTTCGCGCTTGTGGCCGATGTCGAGCGAGGCCAACGGCTCGTCAAGCAAGAGGAGCTTTGGTCGCATCAGCAACGCCCGACCGATGGCGACGCGCTGACGTTCGCCGCCCTGAGAGCAGCCGCGGCCGCCGCTCGAGCAGATCGCCGATGTCGAGCATGGCGATGACGCGCGCGGCCTCCTTGGGGTCGCGCGGTTGTCCGCTCATCCAGCGGCCATAGTCGATATTTTGCTGCACGCTGAGATGCGGAAACAGCCGGCCTTCCTGAAACACGTAGCCGATATGACGCCGATAGGGCGGCACGTTGGTGCGATCGGCGGCGTCGAACAGCTTTGTGCCGTTGAGCGCGATCGCGCCGCGATCCGGTTTGAGCAGGCCGGCGATCATGTTCACCAGCGTGGTCTTGCCGGCGCCTGACGTGCCGAACAGCGCCGTCACGCCACCGGTCGCTTCGAACGCGACGGCGATCGCGACCCTACCGAGCTTTTTTTCCACATTGACGGACAGCACGATTATTCGCCTTGAAAGCGCATGCCGGCGCGGCGCGCGAACCACTCGGACAAGATCAGCGCGGCCAGCGACAGCGCGATCGCCACCAGCACCAAACGACCGGCCTGCGCTTCGCCACCGGGCACCTGCAGCAGCGTGTAGATGGCGGCGGAAATGGTTTGGGTCTCGCCCGGAATGTTCGACACAAATGTGATGGTGGCGCCGAATTCACCGAGCGCGCGGGCGAACGCCATCACGGCGCCCGCGATGATGCCGGGCAGCGCGAGCGGCAGCGTGATGGTCAAAAATACCCATAACCGGTTGGCGCCGAGCGTCGACGCTGCGTCTTCGAGCCGGCGATCGATGCTTTCCAGCGCCAGCCGGATCGGACGCACCATGAGCGGAAAGCCCATGACGCCGCAGGCCAGTGCCGCGCCGGTCCAGCGAAACGAAAACACCAGGCCGAAATAGTCTTCCAAGAATGCGCCGATCGGGCCGCGGCGCCCGAACGAGATCAGCAGCAGATAGCCGGTGACAACCGGCGGCAGCACCAGCGGCAAATAGATGATGCCGTCGACCAGCGCCTTGCCCCAAAAATCCGTGCGCGCCAGCAGCCAGCCGATGGCGATACCGAATGGCAGCGAGAACGCGGTGGCGATGATTGAGATGCGCAACGATAACGCGATCGCAGTCCATTCGTCGGGCGAGAGCGTGAACACCTGGGCGTTCTTTCGAGCTTAGCTCATGATGCGAAAGGGCGCGCTCTCAGCTTTTGTCCGGATGTCCGGCAACCGGCATTCCGCACGGACATGCTCCACCAAAAGTCTTAAACAATCGGCCTGTTCAGGATTTCGCCAGGACCCTGAAGCCGTAGCGCTCAAACACCGCCTTGGCGGCCGGCGTGGTCAGAAAGGCAAGATACGGCGCGGCGTCCGGCTTCGCGGTCTTGGTCATCGCCACCGGATAGACGATCGGCGGATGCGAATCCTCGGGAAACACGCCGACGATCTTGACGCTCGGATCAACCTTCGCGTCGGTCTCATACACGATGCCGAGCGGCGCTTCACCGCGCGAGACCAGCACCAGCGCGGCGCGCACGTTATCGGCCATCGCGAGTTTGGGTTCGACGCTCGACCAGATGCCGAGTTTCTCTAGCGCCGCCTTGGCGTAAAGCCCGGCTGGCACCGCACGCACGTCGCCGGTCGCGATGCGGCCGGAGCCTGCCAGCGCCGCAAGGTCGAAGCCCGGGGCGATATTCACGTTGGCGATCTTGGAATCTTTCGGCGCGATCAGCACCAGTCGATTGCCCAAAAGGTCCTGGCGCGTATCGGTTTTGATGAGGTCGTGTTTGACGCCGTAGTCCATCCAGTCGATGTCGGCGGAGAGGAAAACATCCGCCGGCGCGCCTTGCTCGATTTGCTTCATAAGCTGTGAGCTTGCCGCGTAGCTGGCGACGATCTTGATGCCGCTCTGCTTGGTGAACAGCGCATCGACTTCGTCGAGCGCATTTTTCATCGAGGCGGCGGCGAAGACGGTAATTGATTTCTCTTGCGCCGACGCCGTCAGCGGCAGACCGGCGACCGCGATAGCCGTGACAATGGCGGCTAGAAGACGTCTTCTGTGCAACACGACAATCCTCCAAAGCATAAATGTTCGTCGTTCGCCGGGAGTTCCGCGAACTGATCGACAAATCGCCTTGAGGAACCATCGTTCCAGGCTGGTGCAGCAAGCGCTCAGCAGGCCGCACCCGTATGATCGAGAGTACCAGCGGCCGATGGTGTGGCAAAGCTGCGGCGAACCGTTATCATCCGCAAGGTTAGGGGAAAGCGAACGATGGCCGGGCCGGAGCCGATCGAAGGCGAATTTGATTACATTATCGTGGGAGCGGGGTCGGCAGGCTGCCTGCTCGCCAACCGGCTTTCAGCGGACCCCGACAACGCGCGTGCTCGTGCTCGAGGCCGGCGGATACGACAATTGGATCTGGTTCCATATACCGGTCGGTTACCTTTTCGCCATCGGCAATCCGCGGTCGGACTGGTGCTTCAAGACCGAACCCGAAGAAGGGCTCAACGGCCGAAGCCTGAGCTATCCGCGCGGCAAGGCGATCGGCGGCTCGTCGGCGATCAACGCCATGATCTACATGCGCGGCCAGGCGGCCGACTACGATCATTGGCGTCAGCTCGGACTTACCGGCTGGGGCTGGGACGACGTGCTGCCGTACTTCAAGAAGCACGAAAACAGCTTTCTGGGCGAAAGCGAATTGCATGGCGTCGGCGGCGAGTTGCGGATCGAAGAGCCGCGCGTGCACTGGAAGTTGCTCGATGCCTTCCGGGCCGCCGCCGCGGAAGCGAACATCAAATCGGTCACCGATTTCAACACCGGCGACAACGAAGGCTGCTGCGCGTTTCACGTCAATCAGAAGCGTGGCCGGCGTTGGTCGGCAGCGACAGCGTTTCTCAAACCTGTGCTCAATCGCAGCAATCTGCGGCTCGAAACCAAATGCCTGGTCGAGGGTCTCGACTTCGACGGCCGCCGCGCCGCCGGCGTTCGTTGGCGGCACGATGGTCGCGTGCGCAGCGCCCGTTGCCGCGGCGAAGTCGATTCTCGCCGCCGGCTCGATCGGTTCGCCGCAGCTTCTGATGTTGTCGGGAATTGGACCGGCGCAGCATCTCCAGGAGCAGGGCATTGCGGTGCGCGCCGACCGGCCTGGCGTCGGCGGCAATCTCCAGGACCATCTGCAATTGCGGCTGATCTACAAGGTCGACGGCATCACCACGCTCAACGAGCGCTATCACGCGCCGCTGGGACTCGCCCGGATGCTCGCCGAGTATGTGCTGTTCCGGCGCGGTCCGTTGACCATGGCGCCGTCGCAGCTCGGGCTGTTCACCCGTTCGGACACGACGCAAGAGCGGGCCAATCTGCAGTATCACGTGCAGCCTTTGTCGCTTGAGCGTTTCGGCGAGCCGCTGCATCGGTTTCCGGCGTTTACTGCGAGCGTCGCCAATTTGCGGCCGACCAGCCGCGGGCATGTGCGGCTGCGTGGATCCGATCCCGCGGCCGCTCCGGCGATCAAGCCGAACTATCTGTCGACCGACAAGGACCGCGAGGTCGCGATCAGATCGATCCAGCTGACCCGGCGCATCGTCGCGCAGCCGGCGCTGGCGCCGTATCATCCGGCCGAATATCTGCCCGGCGTCAGCGTGTCGGACGACGACGAGCAGGCGCTGGTGAAGGCCGCCGGCGATATCGGCACGACGATCTTTCATCCGGTCGGCACGGCCAAAATGGGCCTCGCCAGCGATCCCATGATGGTGGTCGACGAACGTCTGCGCGTCGCCGGCGTCGAGCGGCTGCGTGTCGTCGATGCGTCGATCATGCCGACCATCACATCCGGCAACACCAATGCACCGACGATGATGATCGCCGAAAAGGGCGCGGCCATGATCCTCGCCGATGCCAAAGGGCTTCGCTCATGAACATCGTGGCGCGCACCCACGGCATCCTCTCCAATCCGCCGGCCGAGTGGAACAAGATCGGCGGCGAACAGGGCGATGTCTTTCAGTTGCTGATCAGTTATGTGCTGCCGTTGGCGCTGATCCCGGCGCTATCCGGATTTGTCGGTGCGTGTTTGGTCGGTGTGGTCGTGCCGGGTGTCGGCACGGTGCGGGCGCCGATTCTGCAGGGCCTGCTCGGCGCGGCATTTGGTTATGTGATGGCCTGCGCGACGGTGCTGATTATCGGGCTGGTGATTGATCTCTTGGCGCCGGTCTTCGATAGCCGCCGCGATTTCGGCCGCGCCTTTCGGCTCGCGGTCTATTCCTACACGCCGTTCTGGCTGGCCGGCGTTTTTCTGCTCGCGCCGGGGCTGCGCTTTCTGGTCGTGCTGAGTGCCTACGGCGCTTATCTCTTGTGGAAAGGCCTGCCGCGGATGATGGGGACGCCGCCGAAAAAAGCCACCGCATTCACGGCGGTGGTCGTCGGTTGCGGCGCCGCGCTGAGCTTGATTGTCGCCGCCGCGCAACACGCGATGTTCGGTCTCGCCATGCTGTGATGGCCGTGAGCGCTACCGCACGCTCATCGACGTTGTCCGCGCAGCGGCGCTTACGGCGCCATCAAAACGTCGCGGCAGCCGGGCGGCAACTTTGCCATCGTCATTCCCAGGCCCGGTTTCTGCGGCGCGCTGGAAAACTGCGGATGCAACATCGCCGGCGTGAACCAGGAATCGAGATCGTGGGGGCCGCACCCTTCGGCGCCGTCCGGCGGCGGTTGCGGCTCGCATTTCGGGCTGTCCGGCGGACAGAAGATCCGCACGTGGAAGTGATAGTCGTGGCCGAGCCAGGGCCGCACCTTGCCGAGCCACGCGCGCTTCGAGCCGGCCTCGCGGCACAGCGCCTTCTTGATCGCCGCGTTCACAAAGATGCGCTCGACCGCCGGATCTTCGGCGGCGGCCCGGATCAGTTCGGTGTTCGCATGCGTCCACACGGTCGGGTCGATATCGAGCCGGTCCTCCCGCACCATCATGGTGGCCGACATGAATTCGCGCTCTTCGCGCGACAGCTTGCGATCCGGCATCGGTGTGAACCAGATGTCGGCATCGAGCCCGACCTGATGACTGGAATGACCGGTCAACATCGGACCGCCGCGCGGCTGCGACATGTCGCCGACCAGAAGACCGTTCCAGCCGACTTTCTTGGCATTGCCGGCCAAGCGTTCCAAAAACTCGATCAGCTTGGGATGGCCCCAATTGCGGTTTCGTGACAGCCGCATGACTTGCCAAGTCGATCCGTTGATCGGCAGCGCCACAGCGCCCGCGATGCAGCCGCGCGAATAAAATCCGATCGAGCGCGGCGTCGCCGGGTCGGGCGTGGTCTTGCGGCCGAACAATTCACGAGCCGGAGTCGATGGGCCCGGATGGTCGATCGGCGGCAGGATCTTGTCCTCCACCGTGCCGGCATCCTGTGCCAGCGCCGGGCCCATTGCGGCCGGCGATAGGGTCGCGAAGCACATGACGGCAAAGAATAAAACAACGATCGAACGAGCGAGCGCAAGCATGGTCGACGCTCCGCAAAATCAATGCCCGGCAATCTGCCCCGGGTGCGAGGATTTCCGCCGAAAGCCGACAGTCCGCGCCCGGCGGCGGTACGCTGCCGCGAGTCGTTGGCGCTGTCCAGTCGCGAACAGGTCGCAGCTATGCGGATCAGCTTTTTCGTCGAGGACGAGCAGCCGTTGCTCGGTCATCGCATGGGCCTCGACCGACCCGTCGTGCAGAATGTGACCGACGGCGAGGCCGCGTTCGACAAGGCTGCGCGCCACCAGCAGGCAGCGATGACAATCCAGCGGTTCGCGCTCCGCGCACATCACGCAAAGCTGCGAACGTTCGGCTGCTGCGATCAGTCGATCGAGACCGGCCATGTATTCAGGCGCTGCCGCCATGGCTTCGTAATCAGCAACGCCGTCGCGGTAGAGCGAGTCATCGCGCGGCCGGCCGCCGAGCGCATCGCCCATCATGCTGTAATCGATGCCCACAGCCGCAAGCGATACCGCCAGCGGCTTTTGTGAAAACCACGGACAGAACCGTGAGAACGGGGTGCTGCGCACGTCGGCGATCGCGGTGACACCGGCGGCTTGCAGCATCGTCAGAAACCGCTCGGCCGGGAGGTTGGAATGGCCGATGCTGAAAAGGTGGTAAGACGCCATTTTTATTGGGACGCCGGATTGTGATTTTTGGTTTCAGATGCCATGTCGGTTTCAGATGCCATGTCGGTTTCAGGCGCCATGTTGATTCAACACGCTATGTCTTGTTGAGGCGCCATATTAGTTTACGTTTTCTGGATTGCGCACAGCAAAGGATTTGCAACAAGCGATCACCTGATTAAGCCTCAAACTTGAGTCTGCTTTACATCATCCAACGCATCACAATAATGCACGGATCAGGTTAGGGCTGAGGGCTTTTCCATGCGTCGTGTCGCGTTCGCGGCTGTCTGCGCCGCATTAGCTTTTGTTGTTTTGCCGAGCGTCGCGCAGGCGACCGTGCTGGTGCAGGTCGATCGCGCAACGCAGACCATGAATGTCAGCGTCAACGGCTCGTCCGTCTATCGCTTCCCGGTCTCGACCGGCCGGCGCGGCTTCGGCACGCCGGGCGGCATCTACCGGCCGCAGCGCATGTCGCCGCAATGGTATTCCAGCGTCTATCACAACGCGCCGATGCCGCATGCGATCTTCTTCCGTGGCGGCTATGCGATCCACGGCAGCTATGATACCGCGCACCTGGGCGGTCCGGCGTCGCACGGCTGTGTCCGCCTGCATCCCAGCGCGGCCGCCGCGTTGTACGATCTCGTGCAGCGCGAAGGCGCCCACAACACCACGATCGTGGTGCACTAGCCCAAAGTCTGCTTGGTCAAGTCTGCTTGCCCAGCCTGCTGCCCAAGCCTGCTAACCCAGGCCTTGGTAGCCCGGTCTGCTCGCCGCCCCGTTCCGGCGGCGCGATCCCAACCCTTCGTTAAGCCTTTACGGCGCCGACCAGCCGTGCGTCGGGACGCCGGTCGCGGCGGTCGCGTCTTCAATTTAACTGTCATGAGAAGCACTTATGTTTAGGCTCCAGCCCCACGAACGGTGAGCTCGGGAGCAAACTCATGGCGTCCATTCCCCCCGTATGGATTTGGCTCGGCATCATTGCCTGCATCGTCCAGTCCGCACTGTTCGCCGGCCTCAACCTGGCGGTCTTCAGTCTCAGTCAGTTGCGCCTGCAGCTCGAGGCCGACGGCGGCAACGGCGACGCCGCAAAGGTTCTTGAACTGCGAAAGAACTCGAACCAGGTCCTGTCGACGGTGATCTGGGGCAATATCAGCACCAACGTGCTGCTGACCTTGCTGTCAGAATTCGGTGTTGAGCGGGGTGGCCGCCTTTTTCTTCTCGGCGGTCGTCATCACGCTGCTCGCGGAGATTTTTCCGCAGGCCTATTTCTCCCGCAATGCCTTGAAGATGACGACGCGGTTTCTGCCGTTCCTGAATTTTTATCTCATCGCCCTGTATCCGCTCACCAAACCGACCGCGATGGTGCTCGATTGGTGGCTCGGCATCGAAGGCATCACCTATTTGCGCGAACGCGACGTGCGCTCGCTGATGGTCCGCAGCGCCGCCAGCGGCGGCGATATCGGAAAAATCGAAGCGATCGGCGCGCAGAATTTTCTCGACCTCGACGACATTCCGGTCACCGAAGAGGGCGAGATCGCCGACGAGAAGAGCATCATCAGCCTGCCGGTGGCCCACAAGCGCTGCGTCCTGCCGACCTTCGAGCGTAAGCCCGACGATGCGTTCCTGCGCAAGATCGATGCGTCCGGCAAAAAATGGGTGATCGTGACCGATCCCACCGGCGATCCGGCCTTCGTGCTGAACTCGCACCAGTTCCTGCGCGACGCGCTGTTCGGCCAACTGGAAAGCGATCCCACCGCCTATTGGCATCGGCCGCTTGTCGTTCGCGACATGAAGACAAAGCTCGGCGATGTGATCGGCCAGTTGCGCGTCAACCCGGAGCGGGCCGGCGACGATGTTGTCGATAACGATCTCATTCTGGTCTGGGGCGAGCAAAAACGCATCATCACCGGCGCCGATTTGCTCGGCCGGCTGCTGCGCGGAATCGTTGCGGTGGATGGTCACGATGCGGCCGGACATCAAGCCGCTAAAGCGGCGGCCGCCGCGATCACGGCGCAGGCCGCGAGCCAATCGGCCGCTTCGGCATAGCTATCTGATTGCGAGTTCTTGTCCGATTCAATCTCTGTAAATCAGGCTTGAGATTAGAACACCGCCACCCTCATTGCGTCGTCATGGCCGGGCTTGTCCCGGCCATCCCGCTTAGGTGGGCGCTGAGCCCTGATGATCGGGATGCGCGGGTCAAGCCCGCGCATGACGCGAGAGGGGAGCGCTCCCAGATATGAAAGCGCTTCGATCACTCTCAGCGAGATGGGCACTAGCCGAAGCGGTTACGCTCCAGCCTGATCCCGCTCGGCGTCCGGCAACTCACACATCCACTTTCAGCGCGGCGATGAACGCCTCCTGCGGGATGTCGACCTTGCCGTACTGGCGCATGCGCTTCTTGCCTTCCTTCTGCTTGTCCAGAAGCTTGCGCTTGCGGCTGATGTCACCGCCGTAGCACTTCGCGGTCACATCCTTGCGGAAGGCGCGCACGGTCTCGCGGGCGACGACCTTGCCGCCGATGGCGGCCTGGATCGGCACCTGGAACATGTGCGGCGGGATCAGCTCCTTGAGCTTCTCCGCCATGGCGCGGCCGCGCTGCTCGGCGCGGGTCCGATGCACCAGCATCGCCAGCGCGTCGACCGGATCGCCATTGACCAGCATCTGCAGCTTCACCAGATCGGCCGCCTTGTAGTCGGTGAGCTGATAATCGAACGACGCGTAGCCCTTCGACACCGACTTCAGCCGGTCGTAGAAGTCGAACACCACCTCGTTGAGCGGCAGGTCGTACTTCGCCATGGCCCGATTGCCCACATAGGTGAGCTCGACCTGCACGCCGCGGCGGTCCTGGCACAGCTTCAGCACGCTGCCGAGATATTCGTCCGGCGTCAGAATGGTGGCGCGGATCCACGGCTCCTCGATTTCCTCGATCTTCATCACGTCCGGCATGTCGACCGGATTGTGAATTTCGATCTCGGTGCCGTCGGTCTGCTTGATCTTGTAGATCACCGACGGCGCGGTCGCGATCAGGTTGAGATTGAATTCGCGCTCGAGCCGCTCCTGGATGATTTCCAGATGCAGCAGGCCGAGAAAGCCGCAGCGGAAGCCGAAGCCGAGCGCGGCGGAGGTTTCCATCTCGAAGCTGAAGCTCGCGTCATTGAGGCGAAGCTTGCCCATCGCGGCGCGCAGGTCTTCGAAGTCGGCGGCATCGACCGGAAACAGGCCGCAGAACACCACCGGAATCGCCGGCCGAAAGCCGGGCAGCGGCTCGGCGACCGGCTTCTTGTCGTCCGTGATGGTGTCGCCGACGCGGGTGTCGGCCACTTCTTTGATCGAACCGGTGAGAAAGCCGATTTCGCCGGGGCCGAGCTCGCCGGTTTCGACGCGCTTGGGCGTGAACACGCCGACGCGGTCGACATCGTAGGACGCGCCGGTGCCCATCATGCGGATGCGCTGGCCCTTTTTCAGCACGCCATCGACGACGCGGAACAGCACCACCACGCCCAGATAGGCGTCGTACCAGCTATCGACCAGCAGCGCCTTGAGCGGCGGCGTCGACGTCGCCCTTCGGGCGGCGGCAGCCGGGTGACGATCGCTTCCAAAACGTCGGCGACGTTCAAGCCGGTCTTGGCCGAAATCAGGATCGCGTCGGAGGCATCGAGCCCGATCACGTCCTCGATCTGCTGCTTGACCTTGTCGGGCTCGGCGGCCGGCAGATCGACCTTGTTGAGCACCGGCACGATCTCGTGGTTGTTGTCGAGCGCCTGGTAGACGTTGGCGAGCGTCTGCGCCTCGACGCCCTGGCTGGCATCGACCACCAGCAGCGAGCCCTCGCAGGCGGCGAGGCTGCGGTTGACCTCGTAGGCAAAGTCGACGTGCCCGGGCGTGTCGATCAGGTTGAGGATATAAGTCTTGCCGTCGTGCGCCCGGTAGCTCAGCCGCACAGTCTGCGCCTTGATGGTGATGCCGCGCTCGCGCTCGATATCCATCGAATCGAGCACCTGCTCGACCATTTCGCGCGCTTCGAGGCCGCCGGTGAGCTGAATCAGCCGGTCGGCGAGCGTCGACTTGCCATGGTCGATATGGGCAATGATCGAGAAATTACGGATGTTGGCGATGGGGGCCGCGGTCATGCCGCGCAGATAACATCGGGGCTTCGATGCGGCAAGCGTGGGCGTTGCTCGTACGGGGGTGCGAAGCCCCAGCCGCTTCCCCTCTCCGACCGCAGGCGCGGCCTGCCTCTCCCCGGAAGGGCGAGGCGAAGAAGGCCGTAGCGCCGTAATCTCGCCCCTTTACTAGGCGCGGCGAAGAAAGGCCGCGCGCAGCGCGGGAGAGGGCACGTGATTCAGTCTGCCGTCGCTGGCCCGACCTACCGTTGCCGCCACACCAGCGCGGCGCTGACCACGAAGTTCCAGACGGTGCCGATCAGCGCGCCGCCCAGCCCGGCGATCCACCAGGTCTCGTCGTAATCGTAGATCCAGGTGGCGATGCCGACATTGGAGACGGCGCCGATGGCGCAGATCACCTGAAAGCGCAGCAGCCCGGTGAGAAAGCGCCAGCCGGTCAGCCGCTGATCGCGGTAGGTGAACAGGTTGTTGAGCACGAAATTCCACGCGATGGCGCCGACAGTGGCGAAGGCCTGCGCCACCCCGAACGAGAGCGCGGTGACCAGCAGCACGCTCAGAATGCTCAAATGGATCGCGATGCCGGTGAGCCCGACCAGGCAGAACAGGATGAAGCGCGCGGAGACGACATCGTTGGTGAGCTTCGCGGTCACCAGCGCGGCGAAGTCGAGCGCGATCTTGGAATCGAGCTTGCTCTCGCCGTGCTGGCGCTCGCGGAAGGTCGACGGCAGTTCGACCGTACGCAGTGCTGCCGTGCGCGGTCGCCAGAATGTCGAGCAGGATCTTGAAGCCCTGCGTCGAGAGCGACGGCGCCACCGTTTCGAGCGCATCGCGGCGAATCATGAAATGACCGCTCATCGGATCGGTCAGCTCGATGCCGAGCAAGCGCTGCACCAGCGCATTCGAGCCGCGGCTGACACGGGAGCGCTGCTTCGATAGTCCGGCGTTGGAGCCGCCATCCAGATAGCGGCTCGCCACCGCGACGTCGGCGCGCCCGGCGCGCAGCGCTTCCAGCATCGGCACCAGCAAGCCTTCGTCGTGCTGCAGGTCCGCATCCATCACCGCCACATAGCGGGCCTGGCTTGCCAGCATGCCCTCGAGGCACGCGCCGGCAAGTCCGCGCCGGCCGATGCGGCGAATGCAGCGGACGCGACTGTCGGTGGTACCGATGGACTTCGCTGCGGCGGCCGTTCCGTCGGGCGAATTGTCGTCGACGAAAATAACCTCCCACGTCACAGTCCGTGAGAAGCTGCGCCAGCCGCTCGACCAGGATCGGAATGTTAGCCTTCTCGTTGAACGTCGGAACCACGATGCTCAATTCAGGCGCCGGGCGCACGGCCACGGCGGCCGAAACGGCGTCGACGCGTGGCGAGAGCGCTACAGAGCTCGCGGCCGGGCTGTCGCTGATCGCCGATTGTGGCACGCCGTACGCCTTTCCGCATTGGCCGGGCTTATTGCTCTGCCCCCGACGGCAAGCTACTAGCTTCGGCGCGCTTTGGAAGCCTTCCGGTACCCCAAGGCCGCGCCGGCGCGATCGCCGATAGAGCGCTTCAGAGCAGCAATGTCCATAGCAGGGCGCGACGAAAACGGCGGTATGTCCCGAGGGCTCGCAGGCCTCGCCGACGGTCTCATGCGCCGCAGTGTGCGCTTTCTCGCCGCGGACCATGAAGGCGCGATCGTGGCGACAATTCTGATCGCGTTCGTGGCCGCCTGGATGCTGTTTTGGGAAATCTCGACCGCGTCGGTCGACGTGCATTACGACGCCAGCGAAGCGGTGATCTGGGCGCAGCATTTTGCCTTCGGCTACAAGCATCCGCCGCTCACCGGCTGGCTGTTCAGCGCTGTGGTTTTCGATTTTCCCGCACGCCCAATGGGCGATGAATCTTCTCACCGTGTTGACCAGCGCTGTGGGGCTTGCGGTCGGCTGGCGTCTGTTGCGCGATCATCTCGACCGCAATCGGGCGCTGCTCGGCCTGTTCGCGCTGATGCTGATCCCGCTCTACGACGTGAAAGCGGAAGTGCTCAACGCCAACACGGTGATGATCCCGGTCTGGGCCGCGGCGTTGTTGTTCTACTTGCGCGCGCGTCGCGGGCTTGGCGCGGTCGACGCATTTTTGGCCGGCGCGTTCGCCAGTCTCACCATGCTGGGCAAATACTGGGCGGTGTTTTTGTTCGCCGGCATGGCGGTGGCGGCGCTCACGGGTCCGGGCGTACGCCGCTTCTGGCGTTCGCCGGCGCCGTACGTGATGGCGCTGGGTGCCGCGATCGTCATCGCTCCGCATCTGTGGTGGATGCTGACGCAAAGCGGCGCCAGCGTGCAGTTCGCCGAGAGCGTGGTCAATCGCGTGCCCTTCTCAGCGGCACTGGCAAAGTCGGCAAATTATTTTCTCGGCTCGGTGGCCTATGTGATCGGCCCGCTGATCTTCTTCGCGGCCTTGCGTCCGTCCCGCGCGGCGTTGGCCGACACGGTTTGGCCGGCCGAAGAGCTGCGGCGGCAGGCCTGGTTGTTGTGGCTGGTGCCGCTCGTCCTCCCGGCGCTGGTCAACCTCTTCATGCCCTATCGGCTCACCGCCGCCTGGACCTCGGCCAATTGGGCGCTGTTGCCGCTGGTTCTCTACGGCTCACGTTATTTGCTGATCGATGAATCGGTGACGGCGCGCGCCGGTCTCGCGACGCTTGCGGTGACGCTCGCCATTCTGATCGCTTCGCCGGTGATTGCGATGGTCCGGCTTAGTCACGGCCACGACCCGTACCGGCCGCACTTTCAAGAAGTGGCGCAAATGGGCGCGACGCTCGCCGCCCGGCCGGTCGCATTGCTGTGGGGCTCCGAAGGCATCGTGTCGGGCCTGCCGTTCTATCTGCCCCAGGCGAAGCGGCTGACGGTCGGCCCGCTCTCGACAGAAGGCCGCGCAGCCGTCGCAGCGCATGGTCTTTTGATTGTTTGCACGAGCGATGATGAAGGCTGCCGGCAAAACGCCGAGCCGTTCATCGATGCCGGCGCGCCCAGCAAAACCGTCACGCTGACGCGTAGCTTCCTGGGCTTTTCCGCCAAGCCGGTGAGCTTTCAGATCACGGCCGTGCCGCCGGGTTAGCGCGGGCGAGCGGCGCGATTGATACGCTCTCTAAGTGTGAAGTAATCTGAGAAGAATCGTCATGCCCGCGTTTATCGCGGGCACCCACGTCTTTGCGGTTCCGAAACAAAGACGTGGATGGCCGGGACAAGCCCGGCCATGACGCATGTGTTAAGTCGTTCTCAGTACCGGTACTGATCGGTCTTGAACGGACCGTTGACCGGGATGCCGATATAGGTCGACTGCTTGTCGGTGAGCTTGCGTCAGGTGCACGCCGATCTTGTCGAGATGCAGCCGCGCCACCTTCTCGTCGAGCTGCTTGGGCAGGGTGTAGACCTTCTTCTCGTACTTGCCCGGATTGGTCCACAGCTCGATCTGCGCCAGCGTCTGGTTGGTGAACGACGACGACATCACGAAGCTCGGATGGCCCATGGCGTTGCCGAGATTGACCAGCCGGCCCTCGGACAGGAGGATGATGCGCTTGCCGTCGGCGAACTCGATCTCATCGACCTGCGGCTTGATGTTGTCCCACTTCAGGTTCTTCAGCGCCGCGACCTGAATTTCCGAATCGAAGTGACCGATGTTGCAGACGATCGCGCGATGCTTCATGGCGCGCATGTGCTCGATGGTGATGACGTCGACATTGCCGGTGGCGGTGCAGAAGATGTCGGCGCGCGGCGCCGCTTCTTCCATGGTCACCACCTCGTAGCCTTCCATCGCCGCCTGCAGCGCGCAGATCGGATCGATTTCGGACACCAGCACCCGGCAGCCGGCTTGGCGCAGCGACGCCGCCGAGCCCTTGCCGACGTCGCCGAAGCCCGCGACCATCGCAATCTTGCCGGCCATCATCACGTCGGTGCCGCGGCGGATGCCGTCGACCAGCGATTCACGGCAGCCATAGAGATTGTCGAACTTCGACTTGGTGACGCTGTCGTTGACGTTGATGGCGGGGAACAGCAGCTTGCCTTCCTTCTCCATCTGATAGAGCCGGTGCACGCCGGTGGTGGTTTCTTCGGTGACGCCGCGGATTTGCTTCGCGGTCTTGGTGTACCAGCCGGGCTGCGACACCAGCCGCTTCTTGATGGCGGCGAACAGCACTTCCTCTTCTTCGTTGCCCGGATGGCTCAGAACATTCGGCGACGTTTTCCGCCTGCATGCCGAGATGCATCAGCAAGGTGGCGTCGCCGCCGTCGTCGAGGATCATGTTCGGCGCGCCGCCGTCGGCCCACTCGAAAATGCGATGGGTGTAGTCCCAGTATTCCTTCAGCGATTCGCCCTTGACGGCGAACACCGGCACGCCGGCGGCGGCGATCGCGGCCGCGGCGTGGTCCTGGGTCGAATAGATGTTGCAGGAAGCCCAGCGCACGTCGGCGCCGAGCGCGGTGAGCGTCTCGATCAGCACGCCGGTCTGGATGGTCATGTGCAGGGAGCCGGCGATGCGCGCGCCGCGGAGCGGCTGCTGCGGGCCATATTCGTCCCGCGTCGCCATCAGGCCGGGCATTTCGGTTTCGGCAATCGAGAGCTCTTTGCGGCCCCATTCGGCGAGGCCGATGTCCTTGACGACATAATCCGTCTGCGAAGCTTTGGGCTTGGTCGATGTGCTCATGAACAGTCCTTCTGGCGTCCTTGCCGTCTTGGTTCTGGGCGATGGATCGGCGGGCCGCGACCGCCGCAAGCGAAGCTGCCGCTGCGGTCGGGCGCTCGGCGCGGCGCAATAAGACATAAGGAAAGCTTTATGTCCATGACATAGCTGCGACTTTGGATAAGTTCTTGTTTTGGCGAGGGGATCGGATCAAGAAGCCGATAGGGCCTTGCGGAGGATTCCCGCCGATACGAAATCCGCGTGCCGCCATGCGGCGGGAAGGGGGGCAGAGCTGACACAGGCGTGGGGGACGAAGTCCGACGACGGCAAATCCAACGCGCCGTGGCGATGGATGCTCGCGCTCGACTGCATCATCGCGCCGGCTGTGTTGCTCTACACGGTCTTCATCAATTCACCGCGCTATCCCGGCTACATGCACCTCCTGGTCACCTACCATTTCGGATTTGTCCGGCGGGCGCTTATCGGCAGCGCGCTGTCGTGGTTCACCGACGCCGTGCCGCTGTGGTCGGTCTACGTGATCGCGATCGCGGCCTGGATCGTCACGCTTGCTTTGTTCGTCGCCGTCTTTCGCAAGGTGTACGGATTCAGGCCGCAGAATTTTCCGTTGTTTGTTTTCGTCGTCGGCTCGCCGTTCTTTTTCAAGAATTTTGCCGTCGCGCTCGGGCATTTCGACATCTACGGCTGTCTCTGGGCGCTGGTCGCACTGCTGATTCCGGTGGGCGCGCTTTATCCACTCGTGATCGCGGCCGGCTGCGTCGTGCTGGTGCTGGTCCATCACCTGCATTTTCTGCTCTATATCCCGACCATCGGCTTTATCGTGTTTGTCCGCTACGGCCTGGTGCCGGGTTTTTCGACTGCGAAGGCTGCGTATTGCGTTGTCCTCGCTTTATTGGTCTGCGCCGCTTTTCTGGTCGTCGCTGCGTCTGGGCGCATGCCGGTGCCGCAGGAGGCGTTTCTCGCCTACGTGCGTTCGCGTGCCCTCGACCCGATCGATCCGTCGAATGCGCAGATGTGGTATTCGACGTTCGCGCAGGAGATGCACGCCACCTGGGTGCGTCTCCCGGGCCATGCGCTGCGCTTTCCGGTTTACGCCATCCTGATCGCGCTGCACCTACCGATCGGTCGCTATCTGAAAGACATGGTCGTCGCGCTGCCGACGCCGCTCATGCGGCGCAGTACGGTCATTGCGTTGGCGGCGATTACGCTCGCCTATCTTCCGATCTGCGTCGTCGTCCACGATTACGCGCGCTGGGTCTGCGGCTGGGCCGTGTGCATGTTTCTGGCGATGCACGCCATCCGGTTGCTGCCGTCGACCGCGACCAAAAATGCTCCGCCGCTCGCGGCGAACAACAAGACCAATCTCACGCTCGGATGGATCGTCGCGGCGATACCGCGGGTCGGCGTCACGATTCCGTTCTGAACGAACGCGTGCGGCCCGAAGCGCGCACCGGTCCGACGCGTGTCCCGGATGAACGCCGCGAACGGCAAGCATAGTGGTGATCAGCCGGTGGTCGAATCCGGGCGCTGCGTCTGCCGGGTCACGCCGGCCTGGGTCAAAGCCGTGCCGATCTGCTGCATGCGGTTGATGAGCTCGACCGCGGCCGCCGGCGGCAAAACCAGCCGGGCCGCGGTGTAGCGGCGTCCGGTGATCGGAGCGTCGGTCTTGACTTCGTCAAGACGCGTGACGCCGAATTCGATGCGCAGCGATTGACCGTCGAACACGAGGCTCGTGATCGAGTCCGCGAATGTTTCGGCAACTTCCGGCCGATCGAAATTCCGGATCGTCGGCGCCTGTCTCTGCGTCCCGGGCGCCGAAGCGTTCGGTTCGAAGCTCATGGGGGCTCTCCTCGGCTGGATGCGCGAACGTCGACGCGTTCAGTCTTCTTCGCCAAAGCGCGAATTGATCAGGGTGGTGAGGGCCTCGACGACCTGCGCGGCCTCCGTGCCGGTCGCCTCGACCGTGATCGATGTGCCGGTCGCGGCCGCGAGCATCATCAGTCCCATGATCGAGGTGCCGCCGACGGTCTCGCCGCAGCGCATGACCCGGACGTCGGCGTCGAATTTCTCCACCGTCTGCACGAATTTTGCCGAGGCGCGGGCATGCAGGCCCTTGCGATTGCAGATGTTGAGCTTGCGGACGACCGCCCCGTCGCGGACCTCGTCCGGCGGGCATTCGTCCTTCTGCTGTACCGGCGTGCTCATTTTCCGGTCAGCACCCGGCTGGCGATGGTGACGTATTTCCGCCCGGCGTCCTGGGCGGCGGCGACCGCCTCGGCGAGCGGACACTCGCCCCGCACTTTGGCGAGCTTGACCAGCATCGGCAGGTTGATGCCGGCGAGGACCTCGACTTTCGGCCGGCTCATCACCGAAATCGCCAGATTGGACGGCGTGCCGCCGAACATGTCGGTCAATATGGCGACGCCGTCGCCACTGTCGACCCGTTTGACCGCCTCGATAATGTCTTTGCGGCGCTCTTCGACGTCGTCGTCGGGACCAATGGTCACCGACTTCGATCTGGCCTTGCGGACCTACGACGTGCTCCAGAGCTGAGCGGAACTCAACAGCCAACCGCCCGTGGGTCACTAGCACTAGACCGATCATGAAACTCCCCGCGGGCGCGTCCCGGGTGCACCGCACGAAAGGCTGCTCATCTTGACCATCCGAAGCCCAAGCGCAAGGGCATTTTGGCCGATTCCGGCCGAGTGTTGCATCGCGATAGCTAACGCTCCGGTGCGATTGGCGGAGCAGCCGCACGCGTCCTGGAGAGCAGAGAGGAGCTATGGCGATCCTAAACTGCCCAAAGTTACCAAACCGCTCGCCGCCAACAACAAACGTTATGGTTGTGCGAGAGCGTCGGGAGCGTGCGATCCCAGAGCCGGCTCAAAGCCAGCTGCCCGGGGGAGATTTGATGAACGTCGAGCACCGGCTGCAAGGCCGACGATCCCGGATGCGACGGCAAGCCGCGATAACGCGACGCCTTGGATATTCGCTGCTGCGGGCCAACGCCTCAGGAAGGCGCTCGGCATCGGCGGCGGCGAGATCGACCACCAGCCCCACCACGGCGCAGGGCTCGTGAGGCAGCCGCATCAGGCCAACGCCGCGGACTTCGATCAATCCGGCCAGCTTTTCGGCGGGCCGCACCAGCAGCCGCCCCTGTGCAACTTCAAGGTGAACTCGATCGTCGGCGACCAGCCGGGCGAACGTCGCCTGATCGCGCGGTTTCCATCAGATCCAGAGCAAGCCTGGATTTTCCCGATCCGGACGGCCCGCGGATCAGCACGGCGCGGGCGCCGACCAGGACGGCGGATGCGTGCACCGTCCCGGACGTGGCAGTCATTGCAGGCGCCGGCAAGCCGGACAATGAAGCGTGCGCCGGTGACGGTCGGCTCACCTTGTTCGTCCGGCGGCCCGGGCCGGTTCTCGACCCAGATGGTGCCCGCCATGGGCGTCGACAATCTGCTTGGAGATGGAGAGGCCGAGACCGGAATTCTGGCCGAAGCCTTGATGCGGACGGTCGGTGTAGAAGCGCTCGAACACCTTCTCGAGGGCGTCCGGCTGCACGCCGGGGCCGTCGTCATCGACCAGGATTTCGAGATTGGCTTTGACCCGCCGGCAGGTGACGCGCACCGTGCCGCCGGGCGGCGAAAACGAGCGGGCATTTTCGATCAGGTTGTCGACGACCTGGCCGAGCCGTGAATCGTGCCCAGGCAGCTCGAACGCGCGTGGGCTGGTGCCGCCCTCGAAGCGCAAGGTCACCTTGACGCCGTCGTCGCGCTTGACCTCGTTGGCGACGCTCACCAGCGTATTGAGCAGCTTGGTGAAATCGACCGGCACCGCCTCCTGACGCTGCAGCTCGGCATCAAGCCGGCTGGCATCGGAGATATCGGTGATCAGACGATCGAGACGCTGCACGTCATGTTGAATGATGTTGAGGAGGCGACCGCGGCTTTCCTCGGTGCGCGCCAACGGCAACGTCTCGACGGCGGACCGCATCGAGGTGAGCGGATTCTTGAGTTCGTGCGCCACGTCGGCCGCGAAGCTCTCGATCGCTTCGATCCGGCTATAGAGCGCATTGGTCATGTCGCGCAGCGTTCCGGACAGATGTCCGATCTCGTCGCGGCGGCGGGTGAAGTCGGGAATTTCGACACGCGCGCGGATGCGCCGGCGCACGCTTTCCGCAGCATCCGCCAAGCGCCGCACCGGCTCCGCAATGGTGCCGGCGAGCAGGATCGACAGCACCACCATCACGGCGGTGGCGACCAGAAAGACTTTCAGGATGGCGAGCCGCTCGGCCTCGACCATGTCGTCGATGTCGGCGCCTTGGGTCGACAGCATCAGCGCACCGCGCACCGCGCGGAAGCGCTGCACCGGCACAGCGACCGACACGATGACGTCGCCGCGATCGTTGATCCGCACCACGCTGGAATTCTGGCCGCTCAGGGCTTGCGCCACTTCCGGGTAGCCGCGACCGTTGAGCGCGCCGAGCTCGTGATAAAGCGGCAGATCGCCGCGTCCAAGCCAGCGCCGTACCGCGATAAAGCCACGCTCGAAAAAGCCGGGCTTTTCCGCATTCGGCGGCGGCAGGTCGAAGCGCAGCACGTCGCCGCGACCGAACAGATTGCGGCTATCGACCAACAGCACGCCGTCGCGATCGTAGATCCGCGCCCGCGTCTTGGTCGGGGAAACAAGTCGCCGCAGCACCGGCGCGACGCGTTCGGGATTGATCGGGAAATCGATGCCGTAGAGCGCCTCTTCGGACGGTCCGTAGCTCTCGCCCGGATGCAATTCGAGCAGCTTGTCAGGATCGATGGTGAGCGATGAATCGGTTTCGACCGTCGCCGAGGCTGCGATGGCGCCGGCGATGATTTGGCCCTGCACCAAAAGGCTCTGCACCCGCGCGTCGATCAGGCCGGCGCGGAATTCAGACAGGAAATTGATGCCGATGGAGAGCGCCAGCAGCCCCGCGACGTTCAGAAAGACGATGCGCCGCGTGAGGCTCGAGAAGCTTTGGGTGACAAAGAACTGCCACGCCCGCTGCAGCCAGTCGGCGATGCCTGCAAGCGCGCGCGGCGGCGCGGCGGGCGCTTCAGTTTCGATTTCAGTCTCGGACACAGAAGCGTCCTCGGACGCGGCTTGAGCTCGCATCTTGGCGCGTGCGATTTCTGCGGTTCGATCGAGCACGTCGTCTGCCGGGTTTCCAGCGTGTCCGCGCCTTGCGGGCACAAACGCCATTACTACCGTACGTCGGCCGCCCAGTCAGGGGTCGCGGGACACATGTCGGTGACACGCGTCCCGGACACATTGCCGCGCAATCAGCGCTTATTCTTTGAACCGATAGCCGACGCCGTACAGCGTTTCGATCATATCGAAGTCGTCGTCGCTGGCCTTGAACTTCTTGCGCAGCCGCTTGATGTGGCTGTCGATGGTGCGGTCGTCGACATACACCTGATCGTCGTAGGCGGCGTCCATCAGGGCGTTTCGGCTCTTCACCACGCCCGGCCGGCTGGCGAGCGCGTGCAGGATCAGAAACTCGGTGACGGTGAGCGTGACCGGCTCGTTTTTCCAGGTGCAGGTGTGGCGCTCCGGGTCCATCCGCAGCAGGCCGCGCTCCAGCACCTTGCTGTCGACCTCTTTGACGACCGTGCCGTCCTTCGGCGAAGCGCGCCGCAGCACCGCCTTGACCCGCTCAACCAGAAGCCGCTGCGAGAAAGGTTTGCGGATGAAATCGTCGGCGCCCATTTTGAGGCCGAACAACTCGTCGATTTCTTCATCCTTCGACGTCAGGAAAATCACCGGCAGATCGGACTTCTGCCGCAGCCGCCGCAACGTCTCCATGCCGTCCATGCGCGGCATTTTGATATCCAGGATCGCGAGGTCCGGTGGAGCGCTTTTGAAGCCGTCGAGGGCCGAGGCGCCATCCGTATAGGTGGTGATCCGGTAGCCCTCGGCCTCGAGCGCAATGGAGACCGAAGTGAGGATGTTGCGATCGTCGTCAACGAGAGCGATGGTCGGCATAGCGGCCTTCTAACATGAGTCGGCCGCAAGCATCATCTGCCCCGGCCCCATAAGCCTTTGAAGACCCATGTGGGGGCGGAAGTGTGACCAGACAAGGCGGAAATCAAGGCGATTGCTTAAGGCGCGAGAACTGGAAACATCCTAATGTCGTTGTCAGATAAAGGCTTTCCGTTGCCGGGTTCCATGCCGGATCGGCTGCCTGAGGACGCCCCGGCTTCTGATTTCGACCCTGTCCCGTTGCCAAGCAGCTCCTGCGCGTCACGCGGGCCGGCGCGCTGAGCAGCATCGACCGCAATACCGGTCATCCGTTTGGTTCGTTGGTTAACGTCGCGACCGACATGGATGGCTCGCCTCTCATTCTGGTGTCCCGGCTTGCGACCCATACGGCCAATCTGGAAAAGGACGGGCGCGCGTCGCTGCTTCTGACCGCCGCCGGCCGCGGCGATCCGCTCGCTCATCCGCGCCTGACCGTGCTCGGCACCTTCGCGCCGGTCGGCGCGGGAGGATGCCGCCGAGCCGCGTTTGCGCCGGCGCTTTCTGGCGCGGCATCCGAAATCGGAGCTGTATGCCGGCTTCGGGGATTTTTCGTTCTGGCGGATGGAGCGTCGTCGTCGGCGCATCTCAATGGCGGCTTTGCCCGCGCTGCCGATCTGAAAGCGGCCGACGATGATCACCGACGTCGCCGACGCGCCGGAGCTGATCGAAGGCGAAGCCGGAGCGGTCGCGCACATGAACGCCGACCACGCCGATGCCGTCCGGTTGTACGCGACCAAACTCCTGGGCGCCGCCGACGCATCGTGGCGGCTGACGGGCTGCGATCCGGACGGCATTGATCTTGCTCAAGGCGACGCCACACTTCGCCTGCCATTTTCGCAGCGGGTGACGACGATGCAGGCCCTGCGCAAGGCCTTGGTGGCACTGGCCGCGCAAGCGCGGGCGGAATGATCGCATTCGCTGCAGTGCAGCGTGGAACGGGCCGTAATCTTTGCTCGTTGAATGCGCGGCGTGTGCGTCTTGGCAGGGGCTGGGATGCTCGGTATAGGGTCGCGGGTCCTCATTGGACGAACTAGGGTGGCTGCGAAATACTGAAAGACCTGGAGCCCGGGTTGGGCTCGGTGGGGTGCGGAGGCAAGCGTGAAGGAAACCGGTCTGCGGAATGGCGCCCACGGCGCCGAGGAATTTGGGCTGAAAAATCTCGCAGCGGTCCATTGGAATTTACCCGACACTGTTTTGGTCGAGCACGCGGTCGCCAACGGCGAAGGCCAGCTGGTGCACGGCGGCGCCTTCTGTGCCGAGACCGGCGTCCATACCGGCCGTAGTCCCAAGGATAAGTTCGTCGTCGCCGACGCCCAGACGGAAAAAACCGTTTGGTGGGAAAAGAACGGCCGGCTGACGCCCGAGCAATTCCAGCTTCTGTTCGACGATTTCATCGCGCACGCCAAGGGCAAGTCGCTTTATGCGCAGGATCTTTATGGCGGCGCCGATCAGAAATATCGCATCAAGGTCCGTGTCTATAATGAGCTGGCGTGGCATTCGCAGTTCATCCGGGCGCTGCTCATTCGCCCGGACCGTGGCGAACTCTCGCACTACGTTCCGGACTTCACCATTCTGTCGCTGCCGTCGTTCAAGGCCGATCCGAAGCGCCACGGCGTGCGCACCGAAACCGTCGTCGCCATCGATTTCACCCGGCGCATCATTCTGATCGGCGGCACTTACTATGCCGGCGAGATGAAGAAGTCGGTGTTCACCACGCTCAACTATTACCTGCCGGCCGAGAGCGTGATGCCGATGCATTGCTCCGCCAATGTCGGCCCATCCGGCGATGTCGCGTTGTTCTTCGGCCTTTCAGGCACGGGCAAGACGACGCTGTCGGCCGATCCCAAACGTACGCTCATTGGTGATGACGAGCACGGCTGGGGTCCGCAGGGTGTCTTCAATTTCGAAGGCGGTTGTTACGCCAAGTGCATCCATCTCTCCGCCGAAGCGGAGCCGGAGATTTATGCCACCACGCATCGCTTCGGGACCGTGCTCGAGAATGTCGTGTTTGATCCCGACACGCGCATCTGCGACTTCGACGACGATTTCAAAGACCGAGAATACCCGCGCGGCTTATCCGCTCGATTTCATTCCCAACGCCTCGCGCACCGGCCGCGCCGGCATGCCGCGCAATATCGTGCTGCTCACCGCCGACGCCTTCGGCGTGATGCCGCCGATCGCGAAGCTTTCGCCGGCGCAGGCGATGTATCACTTCCTCTCGGGCTACACCGCCAAAGTCGCCGGCACCGAAAAGGGCTTGGTCGGCGTGCAGCCGGAATTCTCCACCTGCTTCGGTGCGCCGTTTCTGCCGCGCCATCCGTCGATCTACGGCAATCTGCTGCGCGAACTGATCAGCGCCCATGACGTCGATTGCTGGCTGGTGAATACCGGCTGGACCGGCGGCATTTACGGCGTCGGCCGCCGCATGCCCATCAAGGTGACGCGCACGCTGCTCACCGCCGCGCTCGACGGCTCGCTCAAGAATGTGAGCTACCGCACCGATCCGTATTTTGGTTTTTCGGTCCCGACCCAGTTGTCCGGTGTCGAGCCGCATCTGCTGTATCCGCAGAAGACCTGGCAAAACAAGCTCGAGTTCGACGAAACAGCGCGCAAGCTCGTCGGCATGTTCCAGAAGAACTTCGTGCAGTTCGAAGAGCACGTGGAAGCCGACGTACGCGCGGCCGCGCCAGAAGTGCGGATCGCGGCTGAGTAAGCCGCGCTCCTCCGCTCTACTTCCACGATCGAAACGGCGTCTCCGGCACCGGGGTAAGCGGCGGCTTGCCCGCTACCCAGGCGCGGATGTTGTCGACCAGAAGCTGATCCATCTTGGCGCGGGTGAATTCCGACGCCGAGCCAACATGCGGCAACACCACGACGTTGTCCATGGCGAGCAATTCGTCGGGCACATGCGGTTCGGTCGCGAACACGTCGAGACCGGCGGCCAGGATCTTGCGCTCGCGCAGTGCCGCGATCAGCGCCGGCTCGTCGATCACCGATCCGCGCGCGACGTTGATCACGATGCCGTTCTGGACCGAGCGCATCAAGCACATTGGCATTGATCATGTTTTTGGTGGCGGCGCCGCCCGGCACGATGACGATCAGCGTATCCACGTCACGCGCCATGTCGAGCAGCCGCGGATAGTGCCGGTACGAGAGCTCCGGCCGTTTTTGGCGGGTGTGATAGACGACGGGCACGCCGAAGGCTTCGAGCCGCCGCGCGATCGCCATGCCGATACGGCCCAGCCCGACAATGCCGACCGTACGGTTGCGCAAGGTCGCGCGGCTGAGCGGGTAATTTCCTGACGGCCATTCGCCGGCACGCACATAGCGCTCGGCCTGTGGCAGCTCGCGCACGGTGTTGAGCAGAAGACCGATCGTGGTGTCGGCGACTTCCTCGGTCAGCACATCGGGCGTGTTGGTGACGATAATGCCGCGCTTGGCCGCGGCCTTGACGTCGATGTGGTCGTAGCCGACGCCGAAACTCGAAATGATCTGCAGCTTCGGCAAAGTGGCGAGCAGCGCGTCATCGATGGCTTGCACCGGCGCGCTGACCGCCATGGCGCGGATACTGTCCCGCGGCGTAGCGCCGGATTTGTGGACGGTGAAATCGGCAAACCCTTCGGCCAGCACCGGCCGCATCGGTCCGATCAACAGCAAATCGGGTCGCTCTGTTGGCAAGCGCTATCCTTCCCTGTCAGTTTGAGCTGCTGCGGCTGGCTCGGCTGTAAGTGAACGGAATGAGTGCCGGCACCCGCGCGCAATAGCCCGGGTACACATTGGGAAAGCTTTCGGCCATGAACCGTTCCTCGCGCCGAAGCTTAAACAGATAGGCGACAGTCAAGAAGCCAAAGGCCACGAGGCCGCGCCACTCGCCGAAGACGACGGCGGTCCCCAGGATGGCAATCAGCAGCCCGGTATAGATGGGGTGACGGACGATTGCGTAGGGGCCGCTGCAGATCAGCTCGTGGTCTTCTTTGACCGTAACGGTGCCGCTCCAATTGCGCCCGAGGTAAACACGCGCCCAGACCGCAAAGGCGATTCCCGTAATCACGATCAACAAACCGAGCCAATACACAATCGCAGCGTCGGGCAGAAAGCGCGCGCTCAGCCAACTCAGCCCCCCAGGTAGCCAAGAGGCCGGAACGGCGAGCACCACGGCCGCCGGCAAGGTGAATACGATTGTCAGAAAGCGCGTCGCCCAAAACTCTTTTCGGCGCGTCGGCTTGACGTACCGTGCGGCGACGAGCCAGCACACGAGCCATCCCAACCACAGGACAAGGAGCGGCAGGTCATAGAGCGAATATCGCACTTCAACCTCGGCTCTAAAAAGTCCCGGCGGAATGTCCGCTCGCAGACCTCATCCGCGATGGTGGCGCGACCGCAGCGCCATAAGAACCTGACGCCGAGATAGCTGCGCCAAGGGTGGCCTACACCAGCATCGTGACCGGCGTCTCGATCAGCGCCTGCAGGGCGGAGAGGAGCTGCGCTCCGAGCGCGCCGTCGACGACCCGATGATCGCACGACAACGTCACGGTAATCATGCTGGCGAAAGCAACGCCGCCATCAGGCTTCTCGACCGCCTGCCGTCGCGACGCGCCGACCGCGAGGATGGTCGCCTGCGGCGGATTGATAATGGCGGAGAATTCGCGGACGCCGTACATGCCCAGATTGGAAATCGCCGAGGCGCCGCCCTGGTATTCGGCGGGCTTGAGTTTCTTGTCGCGCGCGCGGGCGGCGAGGTCCTTCATCTCGGCGGAGATCGCGCTCAGCGTCTTGGTTTCGGCGTGACGGATGACCGGAACGATCAAGCCGCCCTCCAGCGCCACGGCGACGCCGACGTCGGCGTGCTTGAAGCGCAAAATGCGATCGCCCGCCCACGCCGCATTTGCGGCCGGAACGCGCTGCAACGCCAGCGCCAAGCGCCCGGATCATGAAATCGTTGAGCGAGAGCTTGAACAGCGGCTTGCCGGCGTCGTCCTTCGGCGCCGAGGCGTTGACCTCCTCACGCACCGCCAGCAGCCGGTCGATGGTGATGTCGGCGGTCAGATAGAAATGCGGGATGGTCTGCTTGGCCTGCTGCAGCCGCGCCGCGATGGTCTTGCGCATGCCGTCGAGCGGCACTTCTTCGTAGCTTGCAGGATCGTACAGCGCTTTGACCTGCTCGGCGGTCGGGCCTTCGGCCAACGCGGCCACCCCGGGCGTGGCCTGGGCGCGCGGCGCGCTTTCGACGTCGCGCGCGACGATGCGGCCGTGTGGTCCGGAGCCTTTCAGCCGCGACAGGTCGATCCCGGCTTCGCTGGCCAGCCGTCGCGCCAGCGGCGTGATCGAGATTCCGCCGGAAAGCTTCGCCGGCCCGAAATTGCGCTCGGGCGAACGGACCTCGAGGAAGGGATCAAGCTTTATCGGTTGCGCCGGTGCTTTGGGTGCGGGCGCTGAAGCTTGCGGTGCAGTTCCGCGGTGCCGACGCCTTGCTTGCCGCAGCGGCTGCCGGGGCGGATTTTGCCGCCGGCGTCGCGGCAGCGCCGCTGCCGTCGCCGATCACGGCGACGATCGCGCCGACCGGAACGACTTCACCTTCGGCGACGCGGATCTCGCTGAGAACGCCGGCTTCGGTCGCCGGCACTTCCATCGAGACTTTATCGGTCTCGATCTCGAACAGATTGTCGCCCGGCTTGACCGCATCGCCGGCCGCCTTGAACCACTTGGTGATTTTGCCCTCGGCGACGGTTTCGCCGAGTTGCGGCATCAGAATGTTCATTGCGATGTCCAAACCTTCGCTTCGTCACGGCCGTGCTCGTCCGACCATCTCGCTTATCTGTTCCGTGCCCGTCGAAGCGGGATGCCCGGCATAAAGCCGGGCACGACGGAACGAAAAGCTTACCAGTTCACCGAGACGTATTGGGTTTCCAGAAATTCCATCATGCCTTCGTGGCCGCCTTCGCGACCGAGGCCTGATTGCTTCATGCCGCCGAACGGCGCCGCCGGATCGGAGACGATGCCGCGGTTAAGCCCGATCATGCCGAAGTCGAGCTTCTCCGAGACGCGCAGGCCGCGGCTCAAATCCTTGGTGTAGAGATAGGCGACCAGGCCATACTCGGTGTCGTTGGCGCGCGTGACCACTTCGTCTTCGCTCTTGAAGGTCTGCAGCGACGCAACGGGTCCGAAGATTTCCTCGTTGAGCATCTTCGCCGTCGTTGGGAACGTTCGACAGCACGGTGGCCGGATAGAAGAAGCCCGGTCCGCCCGGCGCCTTGCCGCCGGTCAGCACCTTGGCGCCCTTTGCCAACGGCGTCGTCGACCAGCTCGATCACCTTGTCGGGCCCTTCCTTGTTGACCAGCGGGCCGAGCGCCACGCCGTCATCGAGGCCGTTGCCCATTTTCAGCCCCGCCATCTTGGCGGTGAGCTTCTTGGCGAATTCGTCGTGCACCTTTTCGTGCACATAGAAGCGGTTGGCTGCCGTGCAGGCCTCGCCCATGTTGCGCATCTTGGCGATCATGGCGCCGTCGATCGCGGCATCGATGTCGGCGTCGTCGAACACGATGAACGGCGCGTTGCCGCCAAGCTCCATACCGGGGCGCACGATATTGTCGGCGGCTTCATGCAACAGCTTGCGGCCGACCTCGGTCGAGCCGGTGAACGACACCACGCGGACGCGCGGATCGTGCAGCATGGCGCCGACCACCTTGCCGGACGAGCGCGACGGAATGACGTTGACCACGCCCGCCGGCACGCCGGCTTCTTCCAGGATCGGCATCAGCGCCAGCATGGTCAGCGGCGTATCGGACGCCGGCTTGAGCACGACGGCGCAGCCGGCGGCGAGCGCCGGGCCGATCTTGCGGGTCGCCATCGCGGCCGGGAAATTCCACGGCGTCACCAGCACGGCGATGCCGGCCGGCTTGTGGTGCACCAGGATGCGGGCGCCGGTCGACGGTGCAACCGAGTTCTGGCCGATATTGCGGACGCCTTCTTCGGCGAACCAGCGGAAGAACTCGGCCGCGTAAGCGACTTCGCCGCGCGAGTCGGACAGCGCCTTGCCATTCTCGATGGTGATCAGTTTCGCCAGCCGTTCCTGATCGCGGATGATCAGCTCGTAGGCCTTGCGCAGAATTTCGCCGCGCTCGCGCGGCTTCTTGGCGGCCCAGGCCGGGAAGGCGGCGCTGGCGGCGTCGAGTGCGGCCTTGGCGTCCTCGACCGTGGCGCTGGCTACAGAAGCCACTGCGTTCTCGGTCGCCGGGTCGATCACGTCGAAGCGGCTGCCATCGGAGGATTTGCGCCACTTGCCGCCGATCCACAAATCGGTCGGCACATTCGCGAGCAGATTGTCGTACATGGTACTCATCCCTTGGCGCCGGCTGTTCGGCGATCGTGTCTCGCCCGATCTGTTACTTCACGGACTGTTTCAGTTCGACCAGGATGTTCTGATAAAGCTCGCCGCTCAGATTGCGCAGCTCGTGCTTCTCGCCGGCATCGCGCCAGATGATGCCGCCGACTTTGTCGTCGGCCACGATGGTGTGGCCTTGCACATTCTCAAGTTCGATCTTGCCGCCGGTGACGTTGATGATGACGTAATCGAGTTTGTGATGATGCCAAGCCTTCTTGCCGCCGGCCGGCACCTTCATGTCCCAAACCCGAACCTGATCATTCTCGAACAAAACTTCGGTGCCGATCGGTCCGCACGGATTTTCGCGGGTCGGTTGGTCTGCCATCGTTTCCTCCGTTGATGCGTTCTGCTGCGGTTTGTCCGCTTAGGCATTCAGGCTGCGCTGCACCCGTTCGGCAATGCGATCGACGCTCGGCAGCGCAAGGTCTTCGAGAATGTCGGCGGCCGGCAGCGGAATATGCGGCGTGGTGATGCGCACCGGCGGGCCGTCGAGATCGTAGAACGCCTCGTCGGCGACGATCGAGACCAATTCGGCGCCCCAGCCGCACAGCCGCGGATTTTCCTCGACCGTGAACAGCCGATGGGTGCGCGCGACCGAGCCGAGGATCGTCTGCGTGTCGAGCGGCACCAGCGAGCGGACGTCGATCACCTCGGCGTCGATGCCGTGCTCGTTTTTCAGCTTCTCGGCCGCCGCCAGCGCGCGCGGCACCATCAGCGCCAGCGCCAAAATGGTCGCGTCCTTGCCGGGCCGCACGATCTTGGCGGTGCCCAGCGTGTCGACGATCTCGCCGTCCGGCACTTCGCCCTTGGTGGCATAGAGCGACTTGTGCTCGAGGAAGATCACCGGATCGGGATCGCGCACCGACGCCGCCAGCAGGCCGATCACGTCCACCGGGGTCGACGGCGCCACGACCTTGAGGCCGGGGATCATCATGCACCAGTTCTCGACGCTCTGCGAATGCTGCGCGCCGAAGCGAACGCCGCCGCCATTGCCGGTGCGCACGACCAGCGGGACTTTCACTTGCCCGTTGGTCATGTAGCGGCTCTTCGGAAATTCGTTGGCGATGTAGTCGAAGCATACCGCGATGAAGTCGGAGAACATGATCTCGGCGATCGGCTTCAGCCCGGTCATGGCCGCGCCCATGGCGGCGCCGAGGATCGCCTGCTCGGAGATCGGCGTGTCGCGCACCCGCAGCGGACCGAACTGTTCGTAGAGGCCGACCGTCGCCTTGAACACGCCGCCGGCCTTGGCGATGTCCTCACCGAGGAACACCACGTCCGGGTCGCGTTCCATCTCCTGAGCGATGCCGCGGATCACGGCATCGCGATAGGTCAGTTCCGCCATGCGAAGCCCCCGTCGGCATAGACATCGGTGGTGAGGATATCGAGCGAGGGCGGCGGCGCCGCCTTGCAGAGCTTCGGTGGCTTCATCGACTTCGCGTTTCACATCGGCATCGATGCCGTGGATCGTCTTCTCGGAGACGCCGAATTGCTTGAGCCGCTCGCGATAGATCTTGATCGGATCGCGCTCTTTCCACTTTTCCAGTTCGCCCTCGGGCCGATACTTGGCCGGGTCGGCGCGCGAATGGCCGCTGTGCCGGTAGGTCATGCATTCGATCAGCGAGGGGCCGTCACCGGCGCGCGCCTTGTCGTAGGCCGTCAGCGCGCAGCGATAAACCGCGTCGGCATCGTTGCCGTCGACGACGATGCTGGGCAGTCCGTAGGCTGAAGCGCGGTCGGCCGCCGGATGGGCTCACCGCGGTGACATCGGCGATCGGCGTGTATTCCATGTAAAGATTGTTCTCGCAGACGAAGACCACCGGCAGCTTCCACACCACCGCGAAGTTCAGCGCCTCATGAAAGGCGCCGATATTGGTGGTGCCGTCGCCGAAGAAACAAACCGAAACGTCCTTCTGGCCTTTGTATTGCGCGCGCCAGGCGGCGCCGCAGGCGATCGGCAGATGCGCGCCGATGATGGCATACGAACCCATGACGCCGTGCTCGATCGACGTCAGGTGCATCGAGCCGCCCTTGCCGCGCATCAGTCCGATGTCGCGCTGCATCAGTTCGCCGAGCACTTTGCTCACCGGTACGCCGCGCGCCAGCGTATGGGCATGGCCCCGGTAGGTGCAGAACGACAGATCGCCCGGCTTCATGGCGCCGGCGAAGCCCGCGGCAACCGCCTCCTGGCCGAGCGACAGATGGCTCGTGCCCTTCACCAGGTTCTGCAGAAAGAGATCGTAGGCGCGCTGCTCGGCCTCGCGGAGCACGACTTGCGTGCGGTACAGTTCAAGGCGCTTGTCTTCGCCGATATCGTCGTTGAGCGCGGCCGCGGCAGCGGCTCGATCCTCGATCTTGGCCATGGAATATCCTTCAGAACACCCAAATTCTGGCGGGGCCGCAACTTAGCGCCACTTGCTGATGCGAAGCAACGGCCGCGGCCGGATCTTGACCGGACAGACTTACCGGACAGACTTGCAGGCACCATTTGCAGGTAACGCTTGCGCCCGGTGTTGTTCCTTAGCTAAGTGGCGAGCGCGGAGATTGCGATGGCGCAAGAGCAGTTGGAAGCCAACCAACCCATTCAGCGCTTCCTGGGCGGCCCGCCGCTGGCGGTCGCCGGACGGCTTGTCCTGCTGTCGATCCTGGTGGGCGTGATCCTGGCCGCGATCGGCCTCGATCCCTGGAATATCCTCGAGTTGGTGCAGGCCCTGATCGTCCATGTCTGGACCATGGGCTTCGATATCGTGCGTTGGCTGTGGCGCTATTTCCTGTTGGGCGCCGTCATCGTGGTTCCGATCTGGCTTCTGGTCCGGCTGGCCAAGGCGCCGCACGCGCGCTAGCGACGTTGCTTCAATCCGGCTCGGTCCGAATCGTCACCGCGGCTCCGTTGTGGAAGAGAACGGATCGCTCGCGATTGTAGATATAACTCTCGGAGATGCCTCTGG
This sequence comes from uncultured Alphaproteobacteria bacterium, assembly GCA_963737755.1. Taxonomy (GTDB): domain Bacteria; phylum Pseudomonadota; class Alphaproteobacteria; order Rhizobiales; family Xanthobacteraceae; genus BOG-931. The sequence continues at coordinate 478,775 of CAVTTZ010000006.1, forward strand.
CGGTCTCCCGGCGCCTGATCGTGCTCGGCTTGCCCCAGCAGGCGACGACGAGCTTGATGGACATGCCGATACGCGGCCTCCCGCCGTGCCGTTTGCAATCGGCCGCGGCGACGGCCTGATCGATATCCGTTGAATCCTCCTCGAGCTCGTAGCAGTTCACGTATCCGCTGCGGTCATCGCTGGTTGTAACGTGGCAGTAGGGCTCGCTTTCCGTCGTTTTGTTTAGACCTGAGCCGTAAGAACCAGGTGCCAAGCGATCAACGACAAAGCGCTCGCGGGGCTCAATCGACTTGCACTCCGTCGGGATCAAGGTCGGTACGGTGCACAGCCTCAAATGCATGCTAGCCGTGACCCAAAGCGTTTTGCCGACGAGCGGCTCATATTTGACCTTTTCGGTCTCGTAGCGCTCCAGCGCGCGCTTTTCTTCTTCGATCATATAGGCTGGCAGGGCACCCGGCTGGGTCTGCACGCAACCGGCCTGTAAGCCGCCAAGCAACGCACACAACAGGCGCGCCGCAACAGCGCAGCACTGACGCGACAACATCGGATCCCCCTCAAACGGGGAGGATCATTTCGCAACTTCAGGATGCAATCAAGAGACGCGGATCAATCGTCCGAGCGCGCTCCGGCCGGGGCATCGCCGCCGTCACCGCCCTGCGCCGCATGATCGCGCGGGCCGCGGTGCCGCCGCCGCCGCCGATGCAGCGGAAAGCGATCGGCCGAATTGTCAAAGCCGTTTTGACCATTCGGAGCGGCTTGGCCATTGGCGATCTGGCCGTTCGCGGCTTGCGCCGGCGCGGGCTGTTGTTGTCCCTGGCCGCCGCCGCCGGTGATGAATGAGGGCAAGCGCTCGACGTCTTCCTCATCGACCGGCTGCTGCTGCGGCTGGGCGCGCTGATGACCGTGATTTTGCGGCTGTTGCTGTTCGCGCGGATAAAACGGCTGTTGCTCGCGCGGTGCGAACGGCTCGCCGATCGAGGGTTGATCGTCGCCGTCGTCATAACCTTCGTCGGCAGCGCCGCCGCGCTGGTCGCCTTGCTGATAATAAGGCTGGGTCTGTCGGAACTGTTCCTGGGCGGCGGCGATCAGCCGGAAATAATGCTCGGCGTGCTGATAATAGTTTTCAGCCGCGACCGGGTCGCCGGAGCTCTGCGCATCGCGTGCGAGCTGCAGATACTTTTCTGCGACGTGGGACGCGGTGCCGCGGATTTTCACGTCCGGTCCGTTGGACTCGTACATGCGCGACAGTGGATTTTGGTGGTGGCCACCCTTGCGGTTGCGACTACGCATTCTCTTGTTTTGACCGTTTCTCATGACTTGCTTTCCCGCCAACCCCTGTTTGCGGCAGCACGGATGCCGCCGTCACACCAAGAACTAAAGCCCCCAGCTCACGTCAAAGCGACATGCGAATCCGAACGCTTTGTTCGCTCAGCGTTCTTTGCTCGCCCATCGCTCTTGCTGATTCCACGTCCAGTGTTCCGACAATACGGCCCCTGTCGGCGACATCACCGCGTGTCGCCAACCCCTCGCAGCGCGCGAATTTCCTAAACGCGCGCAAACCGATGAAACTTCACGGTCTGAATCTGACGATCTCGCTTGCCGTCCGATCCGGCGGTTGCTGTTCCGGTTCTCGCTGTTCCGGCTTTCGTCTCACTTGGCCTTGCGTGGCCGAACCTCAAGGAGTGGAACTCCGAGCGTTCAAAGGCTACGCGGCACCCATTGTTTCGGGCCGATTCCGTGGCCGCAAACTAGTCGGTTCCTGCAGATATTCCAAGTGCTTTTTTGCCGGGGTCCAATGCTTTGCAAACATGACCCTACCCTGCCCCTTATGACGTTTTTTTGGCAATGAGGGCGCGCGGCGTACCCCGCAGATCGTTATGCACACGGACGGGCACAAGGCCTGCCCGTGAAAACACCGCGCCGACGTCGGCGGCCTGTCCGGAGCCGACTTCGACCACCAGCGTTCCGGCCCTGCCGAGCAAGCGTGGGATCGTTGTGGCGATGGCGCGATAACAGTCGAGCCCGTCTGGTCCGCCGTCGAGAGCCGCGCGCGGATCGTAATCACGAACGTCGGGGGCGAGGGCGGCAATGTCACCTGACGCGATATAAGGCGGGTTGGCGACGACGAGATCAAATGTGCCGCCGAGCGCCGCGCCGAGATCGCAAGCGACAAAGCCCGTGCGTTCGATCTGTAAATGCCGGGCATTGTCGCGGGCGATCCGCAGCGCGCCGTGACTCGTGTCGGTGCCGACACCGAACGCATTGGGCAGTTCAGAAAGCAGCGCCAACAGAATTGCGCCTGAGCCGGTCCCGAGGTCGGCGATGCGCAGCGGTCGTGCGCGCAATCCCGCGGCATCGATTTCGCCCAGCGCCGCTTCCACAAGCGTTTCGGTGTCGGGGCGCGGCACCAGCGTGGTTGAATCGACGGCGAGCCGCAGGCTCCAGAATTCCTTGAAGCCGACGATGCGCGCGACCGGTTCATGCCGCCGCCGCCGCGCGGCCAGTTGGCCGATCAAATCCCATTCGGTCGTATCAAGAATGCGCTGGTTTGCCCCCGCGAGTCCGGCGTGATCAAGTTTCAGCGCGTGTCCAACCAGAACGCGGGCATCGAGGTCCGGCGTTTCGATTCCGGCCGCGCGGAAATCCGCGGCCAAAAGCCGGCGCGCGGCCGATACAGTGAGTGCGTTCGTCGATTCCGGGCGCCGATGTGGAGACGCGCTCCGCCGCGCTCATTGCGGCATCCTGCGCGGCAAGCTGTTCGGCCTGATGCTCGGCCACGAGCGCGTCAACCAATTCGCCCAAAGCTTCGCCCTCGATGACTTCGGGCAATTTGTAGAGCGTCAGATTGATGCGATGGTCCGACACGCGCCCTTGCGGAAAATTGTAAGTGCGAATGCGTTCGGAGCGGTCGCCGGTACCGACCTGGCCGCGGCGCTCGGCGGCACGCGCGGCGTCGAGTTTCTGCCGCTCGAAATCGTAGAGCCGGGTGCGCAGCACAGCCATCGCCTTGGCGCGATTGCGATGCTGCGAGCGATCCTCCTGCATCATCACGACGATGCCGGTGGGAATGTGGGTGATGCGGACCGCCGACTCGGTCTTGTTGACGTGCTGACCGCCGGCGCCGCCCGAGCGCAATGTGTCGATACGCAGATCGGTGTCGTTGATCGGTGCATCGACCTCCTGGGCTTCGGGCAGAACCGCAACGGTCGCGGTGGAGGTGTGAATGCGTCCGGACCCTTCGGTGTCGGGCACGCGTTGCACGCGATGCACGCCGGATTCAAATTTGAGCTTGGCGAAAGCGCCGCGGCCGAAGATTTCCGCGACGATTTCCTTGTAGCCGCCCATCGTGCCTTCGCTGGCGGTCACCATCTCGACCTTCCAGCCCTGCTTGGCGGCGTAGCGCTCATACATCCGGAACAGATCGCCGGCGAACAAAGAGGCCTCGTCGCCGCCGGTGCCGGCGCGAATTTCGAGAATGACGTTGCGCTCGTCCATGGCGTCCTTGGGCAGGAGCGCCAGCCGCAATTGATGCTCGAGCGCGGTGCGCCGCGCCTCAAGCTCGGGCTTCTCCGCTTCCGCGATCGCGCGCATTTCAGGATCGGTGGCCGGATCGGTCATCAGGCTGCGTGACGCCTTCAAGCTCACGCTCGGCGGCCCGATAGGACTTCACCGCTTCCACGACCGGCGTGAGCTCGGCAAATTCGCGCGACAGCTTCACGAAGGTCTCCGGCGGAACCACGGCGGTCAGTTCGCGTTCGAGAGTCCCGTGTCGGGCGACAAGTGCGTTGAGTTTTTGATCGGGTAACATGGTCTCTGTTAAGCCTCGGCCGTGGCGCCGAATGTCAGGCCTGATGCGGGGCGCCTTCGCTTTCGCGTTCTTGTCCGCTCCGGCGTTTTGTTGATGCATGATCGCCTCGGGAAGGGTTTTATCCCGGATCAAGTCGAAATCATGCTGTCCGCATCACCTTAATCGTTGTTTGTCGTTAACTAGAAGACGCCGCCGATCCGGGCAAGGCTGCGGCAACGCTGCGCAGCGGGCAAGGCGCCAATGCTGGCCGGAAAGTTCGCCTGCTAAAGCTGGAGCCCGCCGTCGGCGGCAAATTTCTCCAGATGCGCGCGAATAGGCATGGCGGCGTTCGGCTTCTCGATCAGCGGATGGAGAAACTCAGCGGCCTTGCCGGCATCGAGATCGAGCAACATCGCCTTGACCGGGCCGACCGCCGACGGCGCCAGCGACAGCGACCGATAGCCGAGCGCCGTGAGCGCCAGCGCGCCGATCGGCTGCGACGCCAGTTCGCCGCACACCGTCGCCGAGCTTGCCGTACTCGCGTGACTTTTCGGAGATGTCCTTGAGCGCGCGCAGCACCGGCGCAGACAGCGGGTCGAAGCGGTCGGAGACACGCGGATTGCCGCGGTCGACCGCATACAGGAACTGCACCAGATCGTTCGAGCCGACGGACAGGAAATCGACATGCTCCAAAAGCTCGTCGAGCTGATAGAGCAGCGACGGCACCTCCACCATGCTGCCGACCTCGACCGCGTCGGGCAGCTTGTGTCCGTGACGGCGCAAATGCGTCAGTTCGCGCTCGACCAAGCCCTTGGCCTGGTCGAATTCGGAGACCGTCGCGATCATCGGAAACATGATCTTCAGCGAGCGGCCGCCGGCGGCGCGCAGCAGCGCGCGCAGTTGCGTGCGCAGCAGTGCCGGCCGGTCGAGACCGAGCCGGATGGCGCGCCAGCCCAGCGCCGGGTTTTCCTCTTCGATGTTGCGCATATAGGGCAACACCTTGTCGCCGCCGATATCGAGCGTGCGGAAGGTGACCGGCTTGTCCTCGGCGGCATCGAGCACGGCGCGATACAGCGTGTATTGTTCGCTGGCGCGCGGAAAATTCGGCGCGACCATGAATTGCAGCTCGGTGCGGAACAGGCCGATGCCGGCGGCCCCGGTGTCGGCAATGTGCGGCAGGTCGACGCTCAGGCCGGCGTTGATCAGCAGCGTGATTTCCTCGCCGTCCGGGTCACGCACGGCACGTCGCGCAACGTTTGATATTGTTGTTGCCGCCGGGCGCGCAGCCGCACGCGTTCCGCGTAGGCTGCCTCCAAGTCGGGCAACGGCCGCAGATGCACGTCGCCGGCGCTGCCGTCGACAATGATGGCGTCGCCCGGATCGGCGATGCCGGTGGCGTTGTCGATCTCGCCGACAGCCGCGATGCCGAGCGCGCGCGCCACGATGGCGACATGCGATTGCGGCCCGCCTTCCTCGAGCAACAGGCCGCGCAATCGCTTGCGGTCATAGTCGAGCAATGCCGCCGGTCCCATGGAGCGCGCGATCAGGACCGCGTTCTCCGGCAGGTTCTCACGCGATGGCGCATGATCGCGCCCGGTCAATTGCCGCATCAGCCGGTTGGCGAGATCGTCGAGATCGTGCAGCCGCTCGCGCAAATAAGGATCGGTCTGCCGCAACATGCGGGCGCGGGTATCCGACTGCACGCGTTCGACCGCGGCTTCCGCGGTCAATCCGGTCATGACCGCTTCTCGCAGCTTGTGCACCCAGCCGCGTGTCGTAGGCGAACATCCGATAGGCTTCGAGCACGTCGCGGTGCTCGCCGCCGTCCACCACGTCGCCCTGTTCGAGCAATTGATCGAGATCGGTGCGCAGCGTCTCGATTGCGGCTTCCAGATGCTTCAGTTCCTTGGGCACATCGTCGGCGATGTAATTGGTGACGACGACGCGCGGTTCGTGCAGCACCACGTGGCCGAGCGCGATGCCTTCCGACAACGCCATGCCTTTGAGATGCAGCGAGCGCCGCGCTGCCGGCTCGGCGCCAGGCGGCGCCAGCGCCGAGAGTTCGCCGGAAGCGATCATCTCGGCGAGCACCATGGCGGTGGTCTGCAGCGCCTCGACTTCTTCTTCCGAATAGGTGCGCTTGGCGCGGTTCTGCACCACCAGCACACCGAGCGTATTGCCGGCGCGCAGGATCGGCACGCCGAGGAAGGAGTGATAAATCTCTTCGCCGGTTTCCGGCCGGTACGAGAAGGCCGGATGCGCCTGGGCGTTGGAGAGGTTAATGGCGGTCGCCTGGCTCGACACCAGGCCGACGAGGCCCTCGTCGGAGCCCAGCACGGTGTGGTGGACCGCGTCCCGGTTCAGACCCTCGGTGGCGTAGAGCTCAAGCGTGGAGTCGACGCGCAACACGTAGACCGAGCAGACCTCGGCCACCATGTTGGCGGCGATCAGCACCACGATCTTGTCGAGGCGGTCCTGCGCGCTGACCGGCTCCGCCATGACCTCGCGGAGGCGCCGCAACAGCACGCGCGGACCGCCGAGCGAGCCACGCATGGCGTGAGGTCCCTCGGGCCTGTTTAAACCGCCGCGTCGCCCGTGTCGCGCCGGCCGTCATCCGAAGAGGAATACGCCCGGAGCGTAAGTCCGCGGCGAACACCCTGCTGCCTATATCGAATGCGGTATGCAAACCGCAAGCCAAAGACGCCCCGATGACGGCAGGGAATTTTGTGCGCCGCAGCGAGAGTTAGGCGATATTTCGAAGACGACGAGATAGGAACGCAAGCGCTCGCCCGCGGCGTGGCGGGACCCGCGGCAGCCGGGAGGCGCCGAAGGATTTACGCCGACGCCTGGTCGAGGCCGTAAAGCGAGTGCAGGGTCCGCACCGCGAGCTCCGTAAAGGCTGCGTCGATCAGGAGCGAGAATTTGATCTCGGAGGTGGTGATCGCCCGGATGTTCACCGCCCGCTCCGACAGCGCCTGGAACGCCTGGGCGGCGACGCCGGCATGGCTGCGCATGCCGATCCCGATCACGGAAATCTTGGCGACGTCGGTGGCGCCGTCGAGCCGCTTGTAGCCGATGGCGGACTTCGACTTGGTCACCACATCGAGCGCGCGTTGATAATCGGCGGCCGGCACCGTGAAGGTCAGGTCGGTGGTTTTGTCATCCGCCGACACGTTCTGCACGATCATGTCGACATTGATGCCGGCGTCGGCGAGCGGAATGAAGATCGCCGCGGCGACGCCTGGCTTATCGTCGACCTGACGGATCGAGATTTGCGCCTCGTCGCGTGAGAACGCGATACCGGTGACGGTTTGTTGCTCCATGATCTCGTCCTCATCGCAAATCAGCGTGCCGGGCGGTGTGCCGTGCGGGTCGATGTCCTCGGGCCGCTCGAAGCTCGAGCGCACGAAAATGCGCACCCGGTGCACCATGCCGAGCTCGACCGAGCGCACCTGCATGACCTTGGCGCCCAGCGAAGCCATTTCCAGCATTTCTTCGAACGCAATCTTTTCGAGCCGGCGCGCCCGCGGCACCACCCGTGGATCGGTCGTATAGACGCCGTCGACATCGGTATAGATGTCGCAGCGATCGGCCTTGATGGCGGCCGCGATCGCCACCGCCGAAGTATCGGAGCCGCCGCGTCCCAGCGTGGTGATGCGGCCGGTGTCCTTGTGCAGGCCCTGGAATCCGGAAATGACAGCGACCTCGTTGCGGTCGCGAAAGCGCTTGACGATTTCCTCGCCGTTGATGTCGAGAATGCGCGCCGAGGCGTGGACATCGGAGGTGAGGATCGGCAACTGCCAGCCCTGCCAGGAGCGGGCGTTGATGTCCATGTCCTGAAGGGTGATCGCCAACAAGCCGGAGGTGATTTGCTCGCCGGTCGCGACCACGGCGTCGTATTCGCGGGAGTCGAAGATCTGCCGTGACTTCAGGGCGCCTTCGCACCAGGCCACGAGCTGATTGGTCGTGCCGGACATGGCGGATACGACCACCGCCACATCGTGGCCGGCGTCGACCTCGCGCTTGACGTGCCGCGCTACGTTGCGGATGCGATCGATGTCGGCGACGGACGTGCCGCCGAATTTCATAACCAGACGGGCCATAACTCGGATCTATGCTTCACCGCGGAAGCGCCGCCGCGGCAGGGCCGGGCCGGCGCAAAGGGCGGCTATGCATAGCGGCGGGATGCCCGGCCTGCAACACCCCCGCAAACAGCAGCGCGCGCGGTGGTCCGCTTCTGCGGACGCCACCACGCGCGCTGCTAAAACCTCTAAACGATCGGCTTAACTATTCGTTGGCGTGCGGATTATCGCGACGGTCTTTGGTTTTGACGCGAACCGGCGACATCGTCTCTGTCCACCCGTTCGCGACACCCGTCATGCTGGACCAGAACGCGATCCACAATAGGATAGGCATTACCTTGGCTCCATAGCGGACCGAACTGGCGGAACAACGTTTCGGGTCGTCTTCAGTTCCATTAATGTCCGTTTGAGCGAGCTTAACAGTCACTGAGGCAACTCCAATGCGTGTGGAAAAAATAGGCGTTGTCGGCGGCGGCCTGATGGGTCACGGCATCGCTTATCTGTTCGCGGCCGCGGGGCACGCGGTCGGCGTGTTCGAGCCGACCGCAACGCTTCGCGAGACGCTGCCGCAACGGTTGCGCGCTATCGCTGATTTGTTTGGTGATGATGCGGCGCTGCTGGACAGGATTTCCGCTCACGACCGGCTTGATCGTGCGGTCGCGGACACGGGATTCGTTTTCGAGGCCGCGCCCGAGAAGCTCCCGCTCAAACAAAAGATCTTTGCCGAGCTCGAAGCCGCGGTCGCGCCCGATACCGTCCTGGCCAGCAATTCATCGGCGATCCCGTCGACCCAGATCGGGCTTCATCTCAAGCATCGCGCGCGGGTCATCGGCACGCATTTCTGGAATCCGCCGCACCTCGTGCCCCTGGTCGAAGTGATCCAGAACGAAAAAACCAGCGCCGACGTGCTGCGCGCCACCATGGATCTGTTGCGCAGTGTCGGAAAGACACCGGTGCATGTGCGCCGCGATGTGCCGGGCTTTGTCGGCAACCGGCTGCAGCATGCGCTCAAGCGCGAGGCCATCGCGCTGGTCGCCGCCGGAGTTTGCGATGCTGAGACCATCGATACCGTCGTCAAGGAAGGTCCGGGCGCCCGCATGGCCGTGCTCGGTCCGATGGAGCAATCCGATCTCGTCGGCCTCGATCTGACCCTCGATATCGCTACCGTACTTTACGCCGATCTCGATCGCACCGCCGGCCCGCATCCGTTTCTGCAGCAGAAGGTCGCCGACGGGCAACTCGGGATGAGGACAGGCGAGGGTTTGCGCCGCTGGACTGCCGAGAGTGCCGCCGCGGTGCGCGAACGCTTGTCAAAATTTCTCGTTCAACAGGTGAAAGATCGACGCAAGTCGTAAGCCTCTATAAGTCGTAAGCTGATCCTATAATGTGCAGCGCATCCCCGGGGAGGTTTTCGTTATCATGCCAATCAGCCAAGATCGCATTCTCACCACGCACGTCGGCAGTCTGGTGCGTCCGCCGCAGCTGACGCGGTACATCGAGGCGATCGACAACGGCGTCAAAATCGATCCGGCGGCATTCGACGCGTGCCTCACGGATTCCGTGGCCGACGTGGTCCGGCGGCAGCAGCAGGCCGGCGTCGATGTCGTCTCCGACGGCGAGTTCGGAAAATTCCGCAGCTGGTCGTTCTATGTGCTCGATCGCCTCGGCGGCATCGAAGAGCGCGCGGTCGAAACCGCGCGCGGCGCCGGCCGCGATCAGCAAATGTTTGCGGATTTTTATGCCGAGTATTTTCCCACCCAGAAACTACCGAAGCGCGGCACGGTGGTTTGCGTCGGGCCGATCACCTACAAGGGCCAGGCCGCGGTGCAAAAAGACATCGCGGTGTTCAAGGCCGGCCTGAAGGGCGCTTCGGTCGCCGACGCGTTCCTGCCGGTGGTGGCGCCGGCGAGCGCGGTACCGCGCCATCAGAATGAGTTCTACAAGAACGACGAAGAGTTTTTGTTCAAGCTCGCCGAAGCGCTGCGCGAGGAATACAAAGCCATCGTCGATGCCGGCCTGATGGTGCAGATCGACGATGCATTTCTGCCCTACATGTATGACGTCGCCTTCGCGTCGGATCAACTCGAGCAATATCGCAAATGGGCGGCGGTGCGCATCGACGCGCTCAATCACGCCATCGCGGGCCTGCCGGAGGATCGCATCCGCTATCACATCTGCTGGGGCAGCTTTAACACGCCGCACGTCACCGACGTGGGGCTCAAGGACATCGTCGATCTGGTGCTGCGCGTCAAAGCCGGCGCCTATTGCATCGAGATGGGCAATCCGCGCCACGAGCATGAGTGGCGGGTGTGGGAAACGGCCAAGCTGCCGGCTGGCCGCAAGCTCATTCCCGGCGTCATCAGCCACGCCACCAACATCGTCGAGCATCCCGAATTGGTCGCCGAGCGGTTGACCCGTGTGGCTCGCCTGGTCGGGCGCGAGAACGTTCTGGGCGGTACCGATTGCGGGTTCTCGCAGTCGCCCTACGTGCGGCGTGTGCATCCCTCAATTCAGTGGGCGAAGCTTGAGGCGCTTGCCGAAGGTGCGCGGTTGGCGTCGCGCGAACTTTGGGGACGGAAGGCCGCCTGATCGGCTTGGGGTTCAACGAACGTTCTCTGTCAGAGACGCGATGCGGGACAGGCGTTCGCAGCGCCGAACAAAGACGTGGATGGCCGGAACAAGTCCGGCCATGACGCGTGTTTGTTTGTTATGCTCGAAGGTATCGCGCTCTAATAGGGCAGCCCGACGTAATTCTCGGCAAACACGGTCTGCGCCGCCTTCGAGCGGAACAGATAATCGAGCTCGGCGAGCTGGATCTTATGATCGAAGCTGTTGTCGGAAATCCGGTGCAGCGTCATGGTCATCCACCATGAAAAGCGCTCGGCTTTCCACACCCGCGCCAGCGCGCGGGCCGAATAGCCGTTGATGCCAGCGTCGGATTTTTCAGCATAGTGTTCGACCAGAGCCCGCGACAGATAGCGCACGTCGCTTGCTGCGAGGTTCAGTCCCTTGGCGCCGGTCGGCGGCACGATGTGGGCGGCGTCGCCGGCCAGGAACAGCCGGCCGAAACGCATCGGTTCGGCAACAAAACTGCGCAACGGCGCGATGCTCTTCTCGAGCGATGGTCCGGTCACCAGCCGCTCGCGCGCCTCGTCGTCGAGCCGCGGTCTCAATTCGCTCCAGAAGCGGTCGTCTGGCCACGCTTCAATATCTTCGGCCAGGCTGCATTGAATGTAATAGCGGCTGAGCGTCGGCGAGCGCATCGAGCACAGCGCGAAGCCGAGCGGGTGACGCACATAAATGAGTTCGTCGGAAACCGGCGGCGTCGCCGAAAGAAGGCCCAGCCAGCCGAGCGGATAGACGCGCTCGTGGGTGGTGATGGCGGCGGCCGGCACACTCTTGCGGCTGACGCCGTGAAAGCCGTCGCAGCCGGCAATGAAATCGCAAACCAGCTCTTGCTGTTTTCCATCGGCCCGAAAGGTGACGCGCGGCTGACCATCAAAAATGCCGTGCAGCGCGACATCCTGCGCTGAATAGATCGTCGGTGCGCCCACACGCGCGCGGCCGTCCATCAGATCTCTGGTGATTTCGGTCTGGCCGTATACCATCACGGCCTTGCCGGTCATCTCCTTCAACGACAGCCGATGGCGCACGCCGTCGACACACATCTGCACGCCGTCGTGCACCAGCCCGTCTGCATGCATGCGCGCGCCGACGCCGGCTTCGTCGAGAAGCTCGATCGTGCCCTGCTCGATCACGCCCGCCCGCACGCGGCCGAGAACGTAATCAGCGGTTTGACGTTCGAGAATGACGTTGTCGATGCCGTGCTTGTGGAGAAGCTGACCAAGCAGAAGTCCCGACGGCCCGGCTCCGATGATGGCGACTTGAGTTCGCATGGCGTCCTCATAGCATCGCGGCGACGGTTTGAAAGAAGAAACAACAAGACCATTCAGAGCGTCTTGCGACAGCAACCCGGTTTAATCATGTGACGAAACCGATGCTCCCGATTTTGTACCAGCGCACACCAAATACGCGATGATCGCGCGTCGGTTGTCAGATGAGTGGATCGCGGCAACGCTCTCGCGCAGTCGTCGCCGCGCGCCGCGGCTGATGCAATCGAAAACGCCGTGCATGCAGGCGCGCCAAAAAAATTTGCTGTCGTGCTCGACGTGCAGTGTGATTTTATCGTCGCGGACGACGATCGGCTGACGGCAGCCATCGCGCGCGCTCCCACTCGGCACGGCCGGATTTTTCAATTAAATCCAAGACGATTTTTTACACGCCGCGCAATGGTTCTTGGCTTTTATCGCGGCGATGGCTGAAGGTCGGCGGGCAAACACATCTTTGCCAGACTCGGACACCCGATCGGTGCAAGATCGCGGGTGGGTTGCCGCGTCGGCCCCCACGGGTATTCGGCGAGGCGATGCGCGGGTCAAAAAGGCCCGACTGGCGGTCATCCTGTCGATCTTCATCGTCTTTCTTGTCGCGGCGGTCTTTGTCGGTTGCCGCAAGGTGGTCGGTCCGATGATGCGCGAGGCTGCGGCCCAGAGCAGCGAAGCGCACCGCAAGGGCGACATCGTCTTCACCATGCCGGATGGTGCGTTTTGCCGTCATCTTGCGTTCGACAATAAGACCGCGGAACTGCGGGAGAGCACGGTCGTGCAATGCCAGGAAGCGCGTCCGCGCGATACGCATCGGCCTCCGCGGGGTTTCGCCTGGGGTCCGCACTGACGCTGCACGGCATCGCGCTTAAATCGCCGTTTTAGACCGGCAAGTTGCGACGCCGTCGTTGTTTTTAGCCGCAAACGAAACTTTTCGGAAAACTGGTTTTCAGTTTTCCGATCATGCATTAGGCTGCGGGCCGCGGACAGTCGCCTCCACACGCGAAACCCCAAGAGGAAAATAATGCTTTCTGCCATGCGCCTCGCTCGCAGGATCGTGTTGCCGGCTGCGCTGCTCTTCGTCGCCTTCGCGGTTACCGGGATCGGCGGCGCCGCCGCCCAGCAGGGCACTCCCGAAGCGCGCCAAGCCTGTACGCCGGACGCCATGCGGCTGTGTTCCGATTTCATTCCCGACGTCGCCAAGGTCACTCACTGCATGATGGCCAAGCGCGGTCAGTTGAGCGCGGCTTGCCGCTCGGCGATGGCCGGCGGAGGCGGGGCGCGTCGTGGTTACGCTACCAGGCCGACCCGCCCGGCGGCCCGCTATTCCCACGGCCGCTGTGCGCATTTCCGCTGCCGATAAGTCCATGTGCCGATGCGGCGATCCGCCATCGCCGCGCCGCCTTCAGTCTCCATTGCTGCGGCAATCGAATCCTTGAGCGCGCGCGCTCGACAATGCATTGTGGGCGGACGTGAATCGAGAAGCAGCGCCGGGACGGAGTTTGCAACAGCGCGTTATGTGGGGCGCCCTCAATCCTAACCGTTCAGTGGCAGCACTGGCCGCGGTGCGGCCGGCGGTTCGCTGGTCGAGCCTCGGCGTCGTCGTCGCCGGGGCGTTCATCGCGGCTTTCGCGCTGCCGAAATCGCATCCCATGGCGCAGTCGGCGACTTTGGACGAGGTCGTCCTGTCGGCCGACAACGCGCTCAGCACGGCGGTCCGGACCGGCAATCGAACGGCGGCGCGGCGGCTGCTGACCTTGCAATTCAGCTTCGTCGACGCCGAAGGAAAAATTCATCCCCGCCGCGAGTTTCTCGGTGATTTGAAAAACGTCGACGCGCGGCCCGCGACCGACATCAAGGTGCGCAACTTCGGCTCGCTGGCCATGATGACGGGAAAGCACACGTCGGCCCAGGGTTCCGACGTTTTCTTCCTGGATATTTGGGTCAAGCAAAAAGGCGTCTGGCGGGCGTTGCTGATGCAGGACATGCCGGTCGGGACGGCGCAAGATCTGGACGCGCTGCAGCCGATCCGGGTGGCCGACATGGGCGCGCACCCTTGCAATAATCCATGCAACACCATCCCGTACCGGGTGCGCTCTGCGGCCGAACAGGACGTCGCCAAAACCTATCAGGCGATCACCAAAGCGATCGCGGCCGGCGACGCTGGAGCGTGGGCCAAGAATGTCGCCGACGAATTCGTCGCCTATGCCAGCAGTCGCGCCCCGCTGGCGCGCTCAAGCCGGATCGCGGCGATCGAAGATCCGAATGACGACGGCGCCGCGCGCATCGGCGAAGTGCAGAATATGCGGCTCGCGGTTTACGGCGATGGCGCGGTGATGACCGCGACCGAAGCCAGCGGCATCCATCCGGCTTATCGGGCGGCCCGCGTTTTTGTGAAACGCGATGGTCGCTGGCTCATGGCTGCCACCGCGCAGACCGACGTGAAGGCCCGGTAATCCGGGCCTTTCGGTTGCCTGCCGCACATCACGACTTAGGTTCGTCGTGATGTGCCCGGGCAGGCAGCCCCGATCAGCCAACTCAGCTTTCGAGACCAGTCGGTACGTTCTTGTTCTCGCTCTCGAGCTTCATGCCGGCAGCCAGCGCCATGGTTTCGGCGAGCGCCGCGAAATCCTTCTCCAGATACGCGCCGGGATCTTTCTGCAGCATGGCGGCGCCGAAGTGGGTTTGCAGAACTTCGCGCGCAGCGGCCGTGACGGGCAGCGGAACATCCAGTTCGCGGCCGAGCTCAAGTCCGAGATCGAGGTCCTTGCGCAAAAGCTCCGGCGTGAAGGTCGTGGTCCAGTCCAGATTGACCAACGCCGGCGACTTGTAGCGGGTGAACATCGAGCCCATGACGCCGTTGTTGAGGAACGCCAGGAACGCGTGCCGCGGCACGCCCATCTTGTTGGTCAGAAGCGTCATCTCGATGAGATTTTCGATGACCACGCCGAGCATCACGTTGTGCGCGATCTTGCAGACGCGGGCCAGTTCGCCTTCGCCCACATAGGAGACGCCCTGCGGGGCGAAAACTTCGATCATCGGCATCACGGTTTTGCACGCGGCCTCGTCGCCCGAGACCACGGCGGACAGCCGGCCCGCTTTGATGACCTTGGCGTTGCCGCTGACCGGAGCGGAAATAAACTCGGCGCCGAGTTGTTTGAGACGCTCGCGAACGGTTGCGGAATCTTCGACCGAGATGGTCGAGCAGTCGACGACCACCGGGGGTAGCTTGCCGCCCTGGCTGGAGACGCCGTTTTTCCCGTACAGCACCTCCTGGACGTCTTTGCCGGTCGAGACGATGGAGAACAAAACGTCTACGTCCTTGAGCTCGAACAGGTGATCCACCACCGTGCCGCCGAGCTTGGCGAGCGGTTCGGCCTTGGCCCGGGTGCGGTTCCAGACCACCACGTCATAGCCGGCCTTGATCAGCCGCTCGGCCATGGGAAGTCCCATGCGGCCTGCCCCGATCCAACCGATCTTTTGCTTTTTACCTTTACCGTTCGCCGTCATTGTAAGCTCCTTGCCAGGCTTTCGGATTCCCCCAAGCTGTCTTATCACAACAGCAAAAGGCCTGTCCGCGCGCCCGCAGGGCGGCCGGCCAAAATGGCGCGGCGAGTTTCATTTTCTTGACATGGATTTACCACCCGGCCATAAGAGCGCGGGCGCTGGCATAGGCGAGCCGTATAGGCTTGCGCGCCGACGCTTAAAACCCGCAGCTTAACAGCAGCATCGACTGAAAAAAGCCGGTCCGGCGGTATGCCGAGCATCGGAAACCGAACACGAGGATAAAGATGTTCGCGGTCTTCAAGACAGGTGGCAAGCAATACCGGGTTGCCACCGAAGACGTGCTCAAGGTCGACAAGATCGAGGGCGAACCCGGACAGGTCGTCGAATTCGGCGAAGTGCTTGCCGTCGGCGGTGACAGCGTGACGGTTGGTGCGCCGACCGTCTCCGGCGCCACGGTTGCGGCCGAAGTGCTCGACCAGGGGCGCGGCCGCAAGGTCATCGCCTTCAAGAAGCGCCGGCGCAAGAATTCGCGCCGCAAGCGCGGTCACCGGCAGGAATTCACCCTGCTGCGGATCACGGAGATCCTGACCGAGGGCAAGAAGGCCAGCGAGACGCCGCCGCCGCGCCCGAAACGGGAACCGGCGCCGAAGCCGGCCGAGGCAGCGGCCGAATAGGCTTCGGAAAGCGATTAAAAGCGTCGGGCTGGCAGCCATCGTGCGTCAGTCCGATGACCGAAACAGGTTACAAAAAAGAAGTGCGCCGGTGGTGATGCTTTTGTCACGAATCCGGTATACACAAGCGACACGAAAGGTTTGAGCGATGGCTCATAAGAAGGCAGGTGGCTCCTCGCGTAACGGCCGTGACTCGGCCGGGCAGCGCTTGGGCATTAAGGCGTTCGGCGGCGAGCAGGTGATCGCCGGCAATATCATTGCGCGCCAGCGCGGTACCAAATGGCACCCTGGGCGCAATGTCGGTATTGGCCGAGACCACACTCTGTTTGCGTTGATCGACGGTCGCGTCGCGTTCCAGTCGAAAGCCAAGGGCCGCACCTTCGTATCGGTACTTCCGATGACGGAGGCTACGGCCCAGTAATACGGTGGATCATAGTGAGTCCGCCGGTATCCAGTCGAACCGGCGGGCCCAATGGGTTCCGAAAAGGGGGAGACCGGGATGCCGGCTCCCCCTTTCGCTTTATGCGCAGGAGCCTGGAAATGACACCCTTGGAAGACGTCGACACGTCGACCCGACGCGAACGCAGTATTCCCGTCCTCGAGACCAAACGGCTGACGCTTCGCGCGCCGCGTCACGAGGACGTAAAAGCAATTGCGGTGCTCGCGAACGATCGCCGCCTTGCCGAGAATACGGCCCGCATTCCGCATCCCTATCGGCTGACGGACGCGGAGCAATTCGTCGCGAACGTGAATCAGCGCGACGGCGAAGCCTGCTTCGTTCTGATGCTCGACGGTATTCTGATCGGCGCCTGCGGAATTGATCCGCGCGACGAGGGCGCGGAGCTTGGTTACTGGCTTGGCGCCGGTTACTGGGGCAATGGCTTCATGACCGAGGCGGCCCGCGCTGTCATCGATCATGCCTTCGGCGATCTGCGGCACGATACGCTGCAGTCCGGTGCGCGGGTGAGCAATCCGGCCTCACGTCGCGTCCTGGAGAAATGCGCGTTTCAATGGACTGGTGTACGCCTGACCCGCATTCGCGCCATTCATTCGGCTGCGCCGGTCGATCGTTTCCGCCTCGACCGCGGCCTGTGGCTGTCGCTCAAAGCCTGGGGACGCGTCCGCCGCGTGGCGTGAACGCGCGACGAGGTCCGCACCAGGGATTTTCATAGACAGGTGTTCAAGGCCCGGCAGCGGTTTGCTGGGCCTCGAACAGCGGCGCCAGCTTGGCGACCAGAGCCGGCCCGAAATGCGCTTGCGGATTTGACGGCCGCGCGCCTCCGTCCATCAGCTCCCAGCCCTGAATGAGAACGCGTGCGTTGTCGAACGCCTGCTGAAAATCCCGGCCGGGCCGCAGGCTCTGCCGAAACAGAGCGTCGCCAAAATAGGTCCAGTCGCGTTCGGGGGCGCAACCGAACGAGGTGTTCTTCGCGTCCGCCGCGGTCAACACGATGGTGGTGTCATTGGCCAGCGGCGGCACGAAGGTGCCCGAAAAGCAGGCCGACACGATGACGATGCGATTTTTGATGCCTTCGTGTTCGAGCACCGTGGCCACTTCCTGCGGAGTCAAGTCGGACACCACCTCGCTCGGCAATCGCAACCCAAACCCGTTCGGATCGCCGTGCGAGGTCATCAACAACAACAGCACGTCCGAATCCTTGTTCAGGATTTGGCCGAGCGCGTGAATGGCGGCCGCGAAATTGCGCTGATTGGCGAGCGGCAGGGTTTCCAGCGTGTCGGCGTTGTTGACCAGCCGCACCGCATGACCGCGGATCGGCAGCACTGCACGCCGAGCACCGCCAGAGCCCCGTCGAGCTCCTTGAGAAAAACGTCCTGGCCCGCCCAGCCGGCGATGCCGAGCGTGTAGATGTTGGTGGCGCCTTTCTGCGGCGGCGTCAGCTTGGCAATTTCGGCTTCAAGAAGCTTGCGCTGCGTTTGCTCGAAGCCCGGTGCAGCGCCCTTGGCCTCTGCGGTTGTAAACTGCGCATGCAGCGCCTCCCACAGATTGGCGGTGCGCACGTCGAAATCCCGCCCGACAAAAATCGGCGCATGTGGCAGCACAGCACTGACCACCAGCACCGCGGCCCAAACGGCCACGGCGCGCCCGAGCGTGGCGAATGGCCTGCGCGGTACGAACGTCCTGATCACGGCCGCCATCGCGCCGATCCACCACAGCGACACAATCGCAAAGATGGCGACCGGCACGGCTCGCTCCTGATAAGCCGGTGCCAAAGCCGCGAGCGACGGGATCTTGGCGATGGCGAACTGCGCAATTGCGAACTTCGCTGCGGCCAGCTTGGCGGCGGCGACGATCAATTCGGCGAGGCTTGAAAGAACCAGCATCGCCGCCAGCGCCGCGACCCGTGCGCCCGGCGGTATGAAGAGCGCAGCGACCGCGATCTCGAGAGCGACCCAGGCGATGGCCGCGTTGATTCCATAAGGGTTGAAGCCGCCGACACTCCCGGCTGCAGCGATTTCCAGCGCGACGCGCAGCGCTATCAGAACGCATGCCCACGCTAGAAGGCTCGACAGACTGCCGAGACCGGCATTCGGGCGTCGCGCGCCAGATGGCGGCGCGGAACGCGACTCTAAGGACCGCTAACGCACTGTTCATCGAACGCCCAACCCACCCGAGCCCCGTCTGCCGCCCCCGGCGTCATCGCACTATATCAACTTCGTCATCCGGGACGTCTAGGCGTCCGCTCCCGCATGGCCGATTTGTCCGGTGGATTCACGGTGCCGAGCCCGCTACGAGTATCCGCATGAAATTCCTCGACGAGGCCAAGGTCTATATTCGCTCCGGCGACGGCGGTAACGGCTGCGTGTCGTTCCGGCGCGAGAAGTTCATTGAGTTCGGTGGTCCCAATGGGGGCGACGGCGGCAAGGGCGGCGATGTGATCGCCGAGGCGGTCGACGGCCTCAACACCCTGATCGATTACCGGTATCAGCAGCACTTTTTCGCCAAGAACGGCGGCGGCGGCATGGGTAAGGATCGCGCCGGCGCCAATGGTGCTGACGCTCATCTTAAAGTGCCGGTGGGTACGCAAATTTACGAAGAAGACGGCGAGACCCTGCTGGCGGATCTCACCGAGCGCGGCCAGCGCGCCGTGCTGGCGCGCGGCGGCAACGGCGGTTTCGGCAACGCGCATTTCAAATCCTCGACCAATCGGGCGCCGCGGCGGGCCAATCCGGGCCAGCCCGGGCATGAACACACCATTCGGCTGCGGCTGAAGCTGATCGCCGACGCCGGGATCGTCGGTCTGCCCAATGCCGGCAAATCGACATTTCTGGCCGCGGTCAGCGCCGCCAAGCCGAAAATCGCCGATTACCCATTCACGACCCTGCAGCCGCAACTCGGCGTCGTCGGCGTCGACAGCCGCGAATTCGTGCTCGCCGACATTCCGGGACTGATCGAAGGCGCCCATGAGGGCGTGGGTCTGGGCGACCGTTTTCTCGGACATGTCGAGCGCTGCCGGGTGTTGCTGCACCTGATCGACGGCACCGGCGAAGATGCCGGCGCAGCCTACGTCACCGTGCGGGATGAATTGGCCGCCTATGGGCAAGGGCTGGCGACCAAGCCGGAAATCGTAGCGTTGAACAAAGTCGACGCGTTGACGCCCGAGGAAATCAAACAACAAACCAAGCGGCTCAAGCGCGCGGCGAAAAAGGATGTGCTGGTGCTGTCCGCGGCCACCGGCCAGGGCGTCCGCGAGGTGTTGCGCGCACTGATGGCGGTGATCGAACAGGCGCGCGATCGCTCCGAGCGCAAGGCCGAGGAAGCAAGCTGGCAGCCGTAAGTCTGCCGGCGCCCGTTGTCGCACCTTCCGCTGATTGGATAAGACCGGCCGCAGCGTTACATTAGCCGCATGTTTGGTTTGCCGCGAACCCATCACCGGCCCAAGAACGTGCGGCTTGAAACGCTGGTGCGGTTGCGCTGGCTCGCCGTGCTCGGTCAGCTCGCCGCCGTTTTGCTGGTGCATTTCGGGCTGGAATTCGACGTTCCGCTATGGTCGGCGCTGGCCGTCATTGCGCTCGCGGCCCTGCTGAATGTCGCGCTGCGGATCGGCTTTCCCCATACCCAATGGCTGGAGCCTGAACGCGCTGCGCACCTGCTGGCTTTCGACATCGCCGAACTCGCCGCGCTGCTTTATCTCACCGGCGGTTTGGAGAACCCGTTCTCGTTTCTGCTGCTCGGCCCGGTTCTGATTTCGGCGACGGCGCTGCCGCGGCGCATGACCTTGTTGCTCGGCGTGTTCGCCATCCTTTGTGCGACAGTCCTGATTTTCTTCCACTACCCGCTGCCGTGGGAAAGCGGCGAACAGTTGCAGCTTCCCGAGACCTACGTGGTCGCGGTGTGGCTCTCGATCCTGCTCGCGATCGGATATATCGGCGTTTATACATGGCAGGTCGCCGAAGAGGCGCGCCAGCTTTCCGACGCGTTGGCGGCGACCGAGCTGGTGCTGGCGCGCGAGCAGCATCTTTCGCAACTCGACGGATTGGCTGCAGCCGCGGCCCACGAACTCGGCACGCCGCTCGCCACGATCACGCTGGTCCTGCGCGAGATGGAGCGGGCGCTGGATCCGCAATCGCCTTACGCGGATGACATCAAATTGCTACGCGAGCAGGCGCAGCGTTGCCGCGGGATCCTGGCCAAAATCACCGAATTGCCGGCTGGCGACCCGTTCGATCGCGTGCCGCTGCCGGCGCTGATCGAGGAGGCCGTGGCGCCGCATCGGAATTTCGGCGTCGCCATCGAGGTGAAGCTGCCCGCCGATCAGCCCGACGTGCCCAGCGGCGCGCGCAATCCCGCGATCCGTTACGGCCTCGGCAATTTGATCGAAAACGCCGTCGATTTTGCCCACAAGCGCGTGGAAATCACCCCGGAATGGACCGCCGCGGATGTTCGGATCACCATCAGCGACGACGGCCCGGGATTCGCGCCGGAAATCCTGGACCGCATCGGCGCTCCCTACGTCACCCACCGGCGCAACGGATCACGTGATGCCGGCGGTGACGCGGAGGAGGGTGGATTTGGCCTCGGCCTGGGGTTTTTCATCGCCAAAACCCTGCTGGAACGTTCCGGCGCCACGCTTTCGCTCAAAAACCGCATGCCGCCGCTGCATGGCGCAACGGTAACCATCGTCTGGAACCGGGAAGATTTCGAACGGGTGGCAGTGGTCACCCCCCTTGAGAGCGTCGCAGAGGTTTCATAGCTACCATGTCGTGGGCGACGGACGTTGCAGCTGGGAGTGTAGTGGCGATGGCCAATACTCTGATTGATGCCCCCGATGCTCTGATGAGCGAAACGCAGACCGGACCGGTTGTCGCGATTCCGGGTGAGCGCTCGTTGTTGATCGTCGAAGACGACAAGTCGTTCTTGCAGCGCCTGGCGCGCGCCATGGAAGGCCGCGGCTTCATCGTCACGACCGCGGAATCGGTCGCGGAGGGGCTCCTGCAGGTCGAGAAGGCTGCACCCGCCTTCGCGGTGGTCGACATGCGGCTGGGCGACGGCAACGGCCTTGACGTCATTTCCGCGATGAAACGGCGGAGGCCGGAAGCACGCGCCATCATTCTCACCGGCTACGGCAATATCGCGACGGCCGTCAATGCAGTGAAGCTTGGCGCGGTCGATTATCTGGCCAAGCCGGTCGATGCTGACGATGTGGCGGCCGCCCTCTTGGCGCTCGACAACAAGAAAATCGAGCCGCCGGAAAATCCGATGTCGGCCGATCGGGTTCGCTGGGAGCACATCCAGCGCATTTACGAATTGTGCAATCGTAACGTCTCGGAAACCGCACGCCGGCTCAACATGCACCGCCGGACACTGCAGCGCATCTTGGCCAAGCGGGCGCCGAAGTAGGCGTTCTCAAAAAAGCGCGCAGCAAATAAACAAAGATTCGGATGCAACCGAATCGCGGCTGTCGGCGTTTAACGACGGCTAACCGCGCCCGTTTGCTCCGACCAAAAGCTTCCCGATTTACGCGAGCATCTTAAAGCTCGCATGGCGCTGCTTGAGGTATGCGGCTGCTTGCCGGGTTTTCTATCGTACTGCGGAGAGATCAATGGCAACGCGAGCGGCGATCGGGCAAGCGACGACCAAGCAAGCGACGGCTTGGGGTAGAGACAGTGATCGGCCCACAGCCGAGAGCGAGCGAGCCACGCTGCCACCACGCGTGCTGGTCGTTGATCGCGACAATCTTCATCGCATGATAATTTGTCGGGCGGCAGACAAAGCGGGCTGCATTCCGGCCGGGGCCGCCAATCTGGTGGAAGCAACCCGGCTCGCACAGGCGACGCTCTTCGACAGCATCACGCTCGATCTTTCATTCGGCCGCGAGGCGATTTTTGATTTTTTCAATCGTATGGACGCGCTTCGCTGCAAGGCTAAGATCATCGTCACCGGCCATCACGACACCGCCGGTTGGCAGGACGCAGCCGTGCAGCACGCCGCGTTGCTCGGTCTCGACGTCGAAGACGACGTCGCGCCCAAGCCGCTCGATGTCGAGGTGCTGCGGCGAGCATTCGAGCAGCTCAGGATTCAGCCGACTTTGGCGGGTGAGACGGACAAAGCGCCGGTGCGGTTTGTTGATCAGGCATCGAGCGTCGGCCGTCTCTGATCGAGGCAACGGTCCGATGATCGCGTTACAGGCCCGTCTACCGGGCCACGTGAGCAATCCTTATTTCGATTCCGCCTCATACACGCCGGCCCAGTCCGCGGGCGGCGGTTCCACGCGATAGACTGCGATCCGCGCCAGATACATCTCATAAAGGCCATCGGCGCCGAAGCTGCCCGCGAGCTTACGGCAGCGTTCGATCAAACGCTCCGCACCGTCCCAATCCTGCCGTCGGAAAGCCGCGAGCATTTGTCCGTTGAGATCGCGCAATTCATCGCAGCGCGGGTCGTCGGCCAGTTCGGCACGGCCTAAAACCGTGAACACGCGCTCCGGCGCCTTCTTGCCCTTCACCTGAATGAGATCGATTTCCATGACGGCGAATTTCGCCTTGGCGCGCTCGGCGGTGCGCGATCCGATGACCAGCGCCAGGCGATAGTCCTTGGTCCTGGCCTCCAGCCGCGACGCCAGGTTCACCGTGTCGCCGAGCACCGAATAATTGAAGCGGAAGTCCGATCCCATGTTGCCGACGACGCACGGCCCGCTGTTCAGTCCAATGCCAATGCGCAACGGCATATAGACGTTGCCGGACGCCTCGGCTTCGCGCTTGAGTTCGCCGTTGAGCACCTCGGCGCGGGCCAGCATCTCCAGCGCCGCATCGCACGCATTGGCCTCGTGTTCATCATCGTCGAGCGGCGCGTTCCAGAACGCCATGATGGCGTCGCCGATATATTTGTCGATGGTGCCTTTGCGCTCGATGATCGCGTTGGTGAGCGGCGTCAGGAATCGGTTCATCAGTTGCGTGAGGCCCTGCGGGTCGTCCTTGTAATGCTCCGAGATGGTCGTGAAGCCGCGCACGTCGCTGAACAGAATGGTCATGCGGCGCTCCTCGCCGCCAAGTGTCAGCTTTTCCGGCGAGCGTGCCAGTTGCTCGACCAGCGGCGGCGACAGATAGAAGCCGAATGCCGAACGGATCTGCTGTCGCTGCTGCTGCTCGCGGAAATAATTGACGAAAGTCAGCACCAGATAGATCAGCCAGCAGGAAATCAGCGGATAGGTGAAGTCGATCAAAAGGTGATGAACAACAAAGAAATACCAGGAAATTCCGATCAAGCCGGCGATCAGCGCGGCGCCGAGCGCCACCACGATCGCCGCCGGTAGCATCGGCGCGGCAATAATGATGGCTATGCCGAACACAACGGCGGCGATGATCTCGGCGCCGATGGCGTATCCGGGCGAGGCCAGCAGCGCGTTGGTGAGGACATTTTCCAGGACTTGCGCATGGACCTCGACGCCCGGCATATCGGGTTGCACCGGCGTTGTTTTGATGTCGAGGAGGCCGGTCGCCGATGTTCCGATCAGTACCAGCCGGCCGCGCACGCGGTCGGGCGGCAAGCGTCCGGCGAGCACGTCTGCCGCCGATACCGATCGCGCCGGATCGCGCTTGTTGAAGTAAACCCAGAATTTGCCGCGGTTGTCGGTCGGTACTTTAAGCCCCGGCACCTCCACGGTGCTGACGCCAACCTGATCGGCACGCACCAGGATAGCGCTGGCGCCGCTGACGACACGCAGCATCTCCATCGTGAGTGCCGGCACCAATTGGCCCTGCGCTTGCATGATGACCGGCACGCGGCGGACGATGCCGTCGTCTTCCGGATCGATGGAGAAGAGCCCGCGGCCGGCCGCCGCGTGCTCGACCGCCGGAATGTTGCGCAACAGTCCCGGAAACGTCAGCAGGAAGCGCTGCGGATTGGGGCCCAGGATGGCGAAACCGGCGCGCTTATCTCGAATCTGAACCGGTTGTCGCCTCCGAGGCGCCGGACTGACCGACAACGACGCCGCCTGCCGTCTCGATCGCCTCGGCGAATACGGCATCGTTGCTGGGTAGCGCCGCGAGTTTCTCGCGGGTCTGCTCATCGAGGCCGTGAAAGCTCTGTGCTGCCACCGCCGGTGACAGGCGGTCAGGCTCCGCGAATACGACGTCGAAGCCGATCGCTACGGCACCAGCCTCGCGCAAGCGGGTGACGAGGTCGGCAACGATCGTGCGCGGCCACGGCCACTGCCCAATGTCCTTCAGGCTAGCTTCATCGATATCGACGATGACGACCGGCCTTATCGTCTGCTCGCGCGGACGCAGCACCTGGAACAGATCGAAGGTGCGCACCCGCAATTCCTCGATCGGCAACGGGTCGGCAACGCGCAACGGCACCAGCGCGAACAGCAGCAACACGCACACCGCCCGCGCGATCCCGAATTGCCTTGCCCAGCGCGCAATGCGCTTCATGTCGCCGTTCCCCTTCGTCCGTCGGCGGCCGATTGTGAGTAACTATAGCAATGTGTCGGGATTAGCGCGCTTCGGGCGGGTACCGCGATTGCTATTTTTCCCGGAACGACCGCTTGAGTTGATCGTGGAGCGGCTTCATCAGATAGGACAGCATGGTGCGGTTGCCGGTTTGAATGAAGGCTTCGACCGGCATGCCGGGCGTCAGCTTCACCGCCCCGAGCTTGGCGATCTCCTCGGGCGTCATCGCGATGCGGACCAGATAATAGCTCTGTCCGGTGCGCTGGTCGGTCGAGGTGTCGGCGCCGACGCGAACAACGGTGCCGTTGATCTCCGGCGTGGTGCGCATGTTGAAGGCGGAGAAGCGCAGCACGACCGCCTGGCCGAACTGGACCTGGTCGATATCCTTGGGCTCGACTTTGGCCTCGACCAGGAGCGTATCGGATTCCGGCACGACCAGCATGACCGGATCGCCGGCGGTGATCACCCCGCCAACCGTATTGGCGGTCGACTGAAAGACGACGCCGTCTTGCGGCGCGCGCAGGTCGGTGCGCTTCAGCTGATCCTCGGCGGCGACTTTGCGCTCGACATATTCGCCGATCTTGCTGTCGGTGTCGCGCAGCTCCTTGGCGACGTCGCTGGTGGATTCCTGATCGACCTGCAGGATCTGCAGTTGGGTTTCCACGATCTTGCCTTTGGCCTCGGCGGCGCTCGCAATGAGCTGACCGTGCTCGCCCTGCAGCCGCGCCTCTTCGCGCTCCAAAGAGGTCAGGCGGTTGATCTGAATCAGGTTTTTCGCCCACAAATCGCGAACGCCTTGCAACTCCTCGCCGATGATCTGCATCTCCTTGGACTTGGCGTCCTGCTGGGCGGTGAGGCCGGTGATTTGCTCCTGCAATTGTTTGATCCGTTGCTGGAGCTGCTCCTTCTGGCCAAGCCGCGCGGTCCGGCGCAGTTCGAACAGCTTGCGCTCGCTTGCCAAGGCTTCCTGCACATCCGGGTCATCGGCCTTGTTGGCGAGCTGTTTGGGCACCGGCATAGTGTCGGTGCCGTCGCGTTCGGCACCGAGGCGGGCCTTGCGCGCGTAAAGTTCGGTGAGGCCTTTGGTGATGATCGAGAGATTGGCCCGTGTCACCGTTTCGTCGAGACGGATGAGAATGTCCCCAGCCTTCACCCGATCGCCGTCGCGGGCGCGCACCTCACCGACGACGCCGCCGGTCGGGTGCTGCACCTTTTTGACATTGGAATCGACCACCAGCGAGCCCTGCGCGATCAGCGCGCCGGCGATTTCCGCGGTGCTGGCCCAGCCGCCGAGACCGACCGCGAGGAAAACGACGACCGCGCAGCCGATCAGGATGAGACGGGTGATGGATGCTTGGGCATCGGGTGCGGGCGCGCTGCTTGTCATCCAGCGCCGCCTTCACCGGGAACGATCTTCAAGGCACGCGGCGCTGCTTGTGGTTGCGCAACCCGCGCGAGCACCTCTTCCTTCGGCCCGAACTGCTGCTGACGTCCCTTCGCCATCACCAAGATATAGTCGACGCCGGCGATCGCGCTCGGCCGATGCGCGACCACTGCGACAATAGCGCCGCGAGCGCGCAGGCCCAGAATAGCGCGCGTGAGAGCTTCATCGCCTTCCGCATCGAGATTGGAATTCGGTTCGTCGAGCACGACCAGGAATGGATCGCGATATAGCGCTCGGGCCAGCGCGATGCGTTGCGCCTGGCCGGCCGAGAGCGCCGAGCCGCGCTCGCCGACTTTTGTTTCGTAGCCCTCGGGCAGGTTGACGATCAGATCGTGAACTCCCGCTGCCTGTGCGGCAGCCAACACCGCCTCGGGATTCGGCGGCTCCTCGAACCGCGCGATATTTTGCGCAATGTTTCCGGGAAACAATTCGACATCTTGCGGCAGATAGCCGACGTGCCGACCCAGCGCTTCCGGCGACCATTGGTCGAACGTGGCGCCATCGAGCCGGATGGTACCGCGCAGCGGCGACCAGACGCCAACCAGCATCCGCGCCAGCGATGATTTTCCAGAGGCAGTCGGGCCGATGATACCGAGCGCCTTACCGCCGGTGAGCGTGAAGTTCACATCCTGACAGACGATCTTTTGCTCGCCCGGCGGACAGACCGCGGCATTTTGCACCGCCAAGGATTGCGTCGGCGGCTGCAACGGCATCGGATCGCTGCGTGGCGGCAGGTTTGCAAGCAGCCGCGACAGACGCTGCCAGCTCTGTCGTGCGCCGATGAAGCCGCGCCAATTGGCGATCGCAAGATCGACCGGTGCCAGCGCGCGGCCGCCCAAAATCGAGCCGGCGATGATGATGCCGGGAGTCGATTCCTGATGAATCACCAGCCAGGCGCCGACCGCCAATAGCGACGATTGCAACAACAGCCGCAGCACTTTCGAGGCGGCGCCAAGGCCACCAACCACGTCGCTGGCTTGTCCGGTCGCCGCGATAAAACTGCGATTCAGGTCGCGCCAGCGGCCCGCGATGCGTCCGGCCATTCCCATCGCGGTGATCGCTTCGGCGTTGCGCCGGCTCGATTCCAGCAGCGCATTGCGCGCCGTCGCAAATTGGGTCGCGTGTCGCGTCGGCGACCGCGTGCGCAACTCGGTGGCGACGGTGAGGGAAATCAGGATGAGGGCGCCGGCCAGCGCCGTCAGTCCGATATAGGGATGAAACAAAAAGCAGATCGCGAGATAGACCGGCAACCAGGGCAAATCGAAAAACGCCGAGGGGCCTGCGCCGGAGAGAAAGCCGCGCACGGCGTCGAGATCGCGTATAGGTTGTGATCCCTCGCCTTTGCTGCCAATCTTGAGCGGCAACCTGACGACCGCATCATACACCCGCATGCTCATCGTTTCGTCGAGGCTGTCGCCGACGCGCACGAGGATGCGGCTGCGGATCGCCTCGATGAAACCTTGCGCAGCTGTACAACCCGGCGGTCAGAATTAAGAGTGCCACGAGCGTCGGCACGCTGCGGCTCGGCAGCACACGGTCATAGACCTCCAGCATGAACAACGAGCCGGTGAGCATCAAAATGTTGCTCATGCCGCTGAACAGCGCGATGGCGAGGAACGCGCGCCGGCAGGCGCCGAGCGCGGCCGCCAGTTCTGAACTCGCCGGTGTCTGCCGCTGAGAGCGGAATAGTTGAATCATCGATAGGCGCCCACCACCATCCCGAGCATCATAGCATGCCTGGAGGCAGGGATGGCTCGACGCTACGCCACTTCATCATAGCGTAGTTTACGGCGGAGTGCGGGCGTTGGTTCAGTTCGTGGATCGGGCCGGACGCCGGGGAACGGGCACGGGGCCTGCCTACGCCACGATGGATCGCCAGCGATGGGCCGAGCGCAATTCTATTTCGCGAGTGCCAGTTTTGCCAGTCGCCAAGGCGCCCCGCTTCGCTAAGCATTGCTGCTCTACCGAGCGTTCCTGCGCCGTGTTTGTCTTGCCGAGTTTTATACTGAGTCTAGGCAATGCAAATAACAAGGCAGATCCGGGAACGGTCGCGACCTGCACACACAGGCCGCTACCGCCAATCGACAAATGCGATGTTGGAAAAATCAGGAACGGGAATCGAGCGAGAGCCCGATGCTGAACGCCTTCTGGCGCGTAGCGCCTTCCGTCCGTTTCAACTTCTTGGCAATCTTCGCCGCAGCGGTCTTCTTTTTCGCCAGCGACTTCAATTCACGAATTTCGGTCGCCGTCCAGGCGCGCCGCTTCTTTGACTTCTTAGCCATAAATTCTCCCTTTCAAGAAAGGCGAACGGTATCCCTTAACGGGGGCGGAGAAACGCAACGCATGAGGTGATGTTACAAGGTCGCGTGATGTCACAAGATCGTAGTGTTATCAGTGAGGCGCTTGACATAGCGCAGCTCAAGTTAATGAGTGGTGTTGTTAGATCGATCTGTAGCAACCCGCGGCGCTTTACGCAAATCCAACTTTACCAGATGGGATAGACTTTGTTGGTCCCCGACGACAATCTTTCTTGCGGCAGCGCGCTTGTCTCTATACGGCAACAGCACTACCGATTTCCAGAAAAAACGTGCGGCTTTCGACATGATTAGGACCCATTGATTAGTTCTAACGCGCTCATCGAGAGAAAGTTTGCACGCCGATTCGGGGGTGACCGATGAGCAAGTTTGAACGCATCGGCCGGAAGCGTTGGGTGAGTTTTTTCTACCTGACGGCGCTTCTGCTGATGCTGACGTTAGGGCAACGCTCCGCCCACGCCGGAGAACAACGCTTCGCGCTGGTGATCGGCAATGATGAATACAAGGCGGCGAAGCTCGCGACCCCCGCCAACGATGCCGGTTTAGTCGCCAATGCGCTCACCGCTGCCGGATTCACTGTAACGGGAGCACGCAATCTCGATCAAGCGACGCTGCGTGAATCGGTTCGCGAATTTCTCGGACAAGTAGCGGAAGCCGGACCCGACGCGGTTGCCGTGATTTATCTGGCCGGCTTCGGCGTCCAGTTCGCCGGCGAGAACTATTACGTGCCGGTCGATGCCGATCTGGTGCGCGATGTCGACGTGCCGCTGCAGGCAGTGAGAATTTCAGATTTCGCGCAGCCGCTCGCCGCGCTACCCGCGCGTGTGAAGGTCGTCATCCTCGATGCCGCCAGACAAAATGCGTTCGCGCAAGGCGGTGAGCCTTTGGCCAGCGGTTTGGCACTGGTTGATGCTCCGCCCGGCATGGCTGTTGCGTTCAATGCCGCTCCCGGCACGGTCGGCCCTGAAGAGCCAGGTCCCTATGGGGCGTACGCGACCGCCTTGACTGAAATGATTGCGGCCGGCGGTCTGCCTTTGGACGATGTGTTTGCCCGCGTTCGCTTGCGTGTCAGCGAAGTGACAAACGGTGGCGAAGTCCCCTGGTACGCCTCACAGCTCAACGCGCCGTTTTTGTTTACCGAGCGCTCGGCGGATGCGCCGCCGCCGGCCGACGCCATGCCGGTCGGCGACCTGCGTGACAAGCCGATGCGCAGTTACGGGCGCGCCGAGGATGCGTACGCGGCCGCGCTGGCGCTCGATACCATCGATGGCTACGAGCAATTTCTGTCGCTCTATCCCAACAGTCGCTATGCACGCCGCATTGCCGCGATGGTGGCCGTGCGCCGCGAAGAGATCGTTTGGCGGCGTTGCGTGTTCAACAACACGCCGCCGGCCTATTGGTCGTATCTGCGGCGTTATCCGAACGGCCCGCACGTTTGGGATGCCCGGCGTCGACTGGCCATGATCGGCGCCATGCTGGAAGGTCCGCCCGATTTCGCCGCTGTCGACTTCGGCGTGCCGCCGCCGCCGCCCGATGAAATGGAATTTGTTGATCGGCCGGTGGTCGGCTTTTGGGGCGACAATTACGGGCCGCCACCGCCGCCGCCGGCGTTCTTCCTGCCGCCGCGCCCCCGCGAATTCGTCGTGCTGCCACCGCCACCGCCGCCGCGTGAGCGCTTTTTTCTGCCGGCGCCTGTCGCCGCGATCGTGCCCGCCTTTGTGCGGCCGCCACCGGCGGTTGCAGTGCGCCCGGCGACCACCGGCCCGACGCCTGTGGCATTGCCGCCGGTGGTGTCGCGAGGCGGCGCTCCCGGTCCGCATGGCGGTCCGGGCGCGCATCCCGGCGCCGGCGGGGCGCCTGCGGTTGCGATCCCCAATCATCCTGCCGGCGCGCCGCCGACAGCTTCGCCGCCATCGACTGCTGCCATAAGACCGGCACCACCGCCGGTCGTCGCTCCCGGTACGGCTCCGGCGCCCGCGATGGTCAGGCCAGGAACGCCGCCACCGCCGCCGCACCCCGAGTCTCCCGCGACGATTAAGCCAGCGACGCCGCCACCGCCGCACCCGGAGGCGGTTGCTCCGGCGACGGTCAAGCCAGCGACGCCGCCACCGCCGCACCCGGAGGCCGTTGCTCCGGCGACGGTCAAGCCAGCGACGCCGCCACCGCCGCCATCCGGAGCCGGTTGCTCCGGCGACGGTCAAGCCAGCGACTCCGCCGCCGCCGCACCCGGAGGCCGTTGCTCCGGCGACGGTGAAGCCTGCGCCGCCACCACCACCCCCGCATCCGGCAGTGCCAGCTCCTGCGGTGGTCAAACCAGCGGCCCCGCCGCCACCGCCCGCGCCGCCGCCGCATCCGGCGCCTGCTCCGGCAACCGTGAGGCCGGCGCCGCCACCGCCGCCGCCTCCACCACCCCCGCATGCCGCACCACCGCCGGCACCAGCGGCTGTGAAACCACCGCCGCCGCCGCCACCACCCGCGGCCGCGAGGCAAGGCTGTCCTCCGGGCAAGACCATGGTCGACGTAGCCGGCCATCCGACCTGCAAATAGAAGTAACGCCGGGATCGGCGTTGCCGGCCGGAGCGGCCGCGAAATCGGCTCATGACGCCAAACAACGGGGCCTTGCGGCCTCGTTGTTTGCTTCTTAGTTTTTGGTCACGGATGTCGGCAATGGATTGTGACCATGGAGGAACTCAAACTCGTCGCCCTGGATAAGGATGACGTCGAGGTGATGTCCGCTCACGTGCAGGACGCGCTCGTCAAGGTTGGCGATATTCTGTGGCGGCCGCAGGAGCATCGCTTCGTCATGGCGCTCAAGCGCTTTGATTGGATGAATGCGGTCGATGCCGACGCACTGCAGGACGAAGTCACGCTGGCGGATAAAGCGCCGGAGTATCGGCGATGCCGCACGGCGCTTCGTTTCGAGCGCGTGGTGTCGTGCAAATGCCGCGGTCTCGACCAGACCGGAAAAGACACGGTGCTCAATTTGCTCGCCGTCGAATTCGCCGCGGACGACGCACCCGCAGGCATCGTGACAATGACATTTTCAGGTGGCGGAGCGATCCGGTTGGAAGTCGAGTGCCTGGAAGGCGAGCTCGTCGACCTTGGCGAAGTTTACGCGGCGGTGGGATGTCCCGACCATTTCGCCCGCACCAAGATGGTCTAAGGCGCCGCGTTTTCAGATCGGCGCATCGAGCCGCGCTGCAGCAATTCAAGCGCTGCAGCGGCAGTGCGAGGCAGCGCCGAAACCGTCGCAACCAAGTCCCCGATGAAGCAGCGCCTGGCTGCGACGGCCGGTGACGGCTACGCCGCCTTCTGAGAAGGCGCGTGCGGCATCGCAAATACCCGCATCAACAGCGCGATGATCGCCAGCGTCGCCGCATAGACAATCACTTGCATGGCGGTCGGCTGGTCCACATAGCCGATCAGGGTGTGCAGCGCGCGCCCGAGGAAACTGCCGTCGCGCAAAATCCAAGACGTGTCCCACACCGTCTGATCGAGGGCGGTGAGAATGTCGGCCTGCTCGAGGAAGGCGACCGCCTGCGCCGCCATGCCGGCCGCCAGCAGCGCGATCAGCGTGCTGGTAACGGCGAACAGATAGCGGGTCGGTATGGTCACGAGACCCCGATAGGTCAAAAAGCAAACCGCCGCGCCGAGCACGACGCCGACCAAGCCGCCGACCAGCATGCCGCTGTTCGCGCCGCCTTGCGCGGCCGCGACACCATAGAGGAACAACACGACTTCCGAGCCCTC
Source organism: uncultured Alphaproteobacteria bacterium (assembly GCA_963737755.1). GTDB lineage: Bacteria > Pseudomonadota > Alphaproteobacteria > Rhizobiales > Xanthobacteraceae > BOG-931. The sequence continues at coordinate 511,125 of CAVTTZ010000006.1, forward strand.
GCGCAACACCGCGACCATCACCACGAGCGCAAGCGCGGCCAGCGACTTCGACCCCTCGACCACGGCTTGGCCGGCGGCGCGCATCTCCGTCGCCAGTTCGCGGCCGTGGCGCGACATCCAGACATTATGCCAACTCAGCATCACCACCGCGAAACCCAAAATGCTGGCGTTGAACAATTCCTGACCGCTGCCCTCGAAGAGCTGAGATAGTCCGCTGGTGAACAAGGCAACCACGCAAGCGCCAAGCACGCCCGCCGCAACACCGCCCGCGATCCACCGTCCGCGTCCGGCCACGCCTGTCGTGACCGCCATGACGATGCCGATGATCAATCCGGCTTCGAACACTTCGCGGAAGACGATGATCAGAGACGGCAGCATGGACGTCAGCACGAATACCTCACACTGCGTGAATGGCTGCGCCGCGGCTGACGTGGCGGCTTGTTACGGCGTCAGGTTGCTGGACCCGCGTCATGGAACGACCAGCACGCCTTGCGTGGCGCGGTGAAAGTCGTCAAAGAAGCCATAGCGGCCGGGCTCGAGCGGGCGAATACGCACGGCCGCGTCGCGACCCGGCGGGACCACCTTTTCGACATGCAGCGCGTCGCTCTCGAATTCGGCTGCAACCGAATTGAGGTTCTTGATGGTCAGCGTGATCGGCTTTCCGGCCGGCGCGTGCAATTCGGCGGGATCGAACTGGTGATCCTTAATGGCGATTGCGATCGTCACCGGCTCTTCGGCGCGGATCGCACCGGCGGTGATTGCAAGAAGACACCCGAGCGCCGTCACACTGAGTATCGCACGCGCATTTCTTTTCATGGCCGCTAAGGCGCGCAATCGCCGCTATCAATGAAGCCTCGGACACACGAGGAATTGGTGAAATGCCGTAGCTTTGTCAATGAGAAACACAAGCGCAGCAGCGAGATTAGAATTGTTATAATAAAAGAGAACTGCTAGGCGTCGCGTCACCAGGACGCGAACATTGCGTGCACGAACGCACCGGCCGCGTTACATCGTTACCAGAGCATGATCCCGAGAACGACAAAGCCGGTTTTCGAAAAGATCTGCTCCACCGTAGACATCAAATCCTGACCTGATCACAGCGATCGGATCTGGATTGAGGCGCAACAGGTTCCAGAAGCGCAGATATGGCCATTCGTCTTGAGTCCGGCGCGACCGATTTTGCCGACCGTTTCGGCGCCTTCCTGGCGACGAAGCGTGAGGCAGCCGCGGATGTTGAAGCGGTGGTGCGATCGATCGTCGCCGACGTGATCGCGCGTGGCGATGGCGCGTTGCGTGACTACACACGGCAGTTCGATCAGTTCGATCTCGAACGTGCGGGCGTACGGGTCACCGACCGCGATCTTGCGGCCGCGATCGAAGCTTGTGACCCGCGCACGCTGGAGGCGCTGCGTTTCGCGCACGAGCGCATCGCGCAATTTCATCGGCGCCAGTTGCCGCGCGACGATCGCTTCACCGACGCGCTCGGTGTCGAACTCGGTGCACGCTGGACCGCGATCGAGGCGGTGGGATTTTACGTACCGGGTGGAACGGCCGCATATCCGTCGTCGGTCCTGATGAATGCCGTACCCGCCAAGGTCGCGGGCGTGCCGCGCATCGTGATGACGGTGCCGGCGCCGGGCGGCGCCGTGCCGCCGTTGGTCCTGGCCGCCGCGCAGATTGCCGGTGTCGACGAGGTCTATCGCGTCGGTGGCGCGCAAGCGGTCGCGGCTCTGGCTTACGGCACCGCGAGCATCGCGCCGGTCGCCAAGATCGTCGGTCCCGGCAACGCCTATGTGGCCGCGGCCAAGCGCGTCGTTTTCGGCAAGGTCGGCATCGACATGATCGCCGGTCCGTCCGAGGTCCTGATCCTCGCCGACGCGACCGGCAATGCCGATTGGATCGCCGCCGATCTGTTGGCGCAGGCCGAGCACGACGCCGGTGCGCAGTCGATCCTCATCACCGACGATGCCGCATTGGCGGCCGCGGTCGAGCGTTCGGTCGAAGATCAGCTCGCCCGTCTGCCGCGCCAAACGATCGCCGCCGCTTCGTGGCGCGACTTCGGCGCCATCATCCTGGTGCGCAAGCCTCGACGACGCGATCACGCTGGTCGATGCGATCGCTCCGGAGCATCTTGAGATCGCAGCCGCGGATGCCGAGCGTCTGGTCGGCCGCATCCGCAATGCCGGCGCAATCTTCATCGGCGCCCACACGCCGGAAGCGATCGGCGACTATGTGGGCGGCTCGAACCACGTGCTGCCGACGGCGCGCTCGGCGCGTTTCTCCTCCGGTCTCGGCGTGCTCGATTTCATGAAGCGCACATCGATCCTCAAATGCGGCCCGCGAGCAATTGCGCGCGCTCGCCGATGCGGCGATCACGCTCGGCCACGCCGAAGGTCTCGACGCCCACGCCCGCTCGGTGGCGATCCGGCTCAATCGCTGATGACGCGCGACAGACCCCGACACCAAGCAAGACCGGCCGCCTGGTCGCGGTCACGCTCGACGAGTCATCGATCGGCCGCTCCAGCCCGATGTCGAGCACGAGCGCGCGGTCGCGATCTACGACCTGATCGAGGAGAACGCGTTCCGGCCGGTCGGTCACGACGGCGGCCCGTATGCGCTCAACCTGCGCATCGACGGCAACCGGCTGGTTTTCGACATCCGGCTCGCCGACGGCGCGCCGGTGGTCGCGCATCTGCTTTCGCTGGCGCCGTTCAGCCGCATCGTGAAGGACTATTTCACCGTCTGCGACAGCTACTACGCCGCGATCCGCGGCGCGACGCCCGATCGCATCGAAGCGCTCGATATGGCGCGGCGGTCGCTGCACGATGAGGGCTCGCATATCCTCATGGAACGCCTCAGCCGCAAGGTCGAGCTCGATTTCGATACCGCGCGCCGGCTGTTCACGCTGGTCACGGTGTTGCACTGGAAGGGCTAAGAGGCGGCGATGCCGGCGTCCACGGCACAGCCGCTCGCCATTCTGTTTGCCTGCGGTCTGAATTCGGTGCGCTCGCCGATGGCCGCCGGGCTGTTTTCACAGCTGTTCGGCCGCACGATTTATGTCGGCTCCGCCGGCGTGCGCAAAGGCGAGCTCGATCCCTTCGCGGTCGCCGCCATGGCCGAGATCGACGTCGATATTTCGCGGCACAAGCCCACCACCTTCGAAGAGCTCGATGAGTTGGAGGGGCTCAATTTCGATTTGATCGTTACGCTGTCGCCGGAGGCGCATCACCGCGCGCTCGAACTCACCCGCACCAGCGCGGTCGACGTGGAGTATTGGCCCACGGCCGATCCGTCCGATACAGAGGGTAGCCGCGAGCAGCGCCTGGAAGCCTATCGGACGGTTCGCGATCAGTTGTTGAACAAAATCCGCGAGCGCTTCGCCGGCCGTCGGCCGGGCAACGAATGACGTTGTTCGTGCGACCCGTCGTCGGATTGCTGCCGGGCAGGACTGGACATTTTGAGTTGTGGTTGTGCCGCTGGGGTAGTTGTGGACCAGCCCGGCATCCGCTAATTTCCGGCGCTCATTTCCCCAGGGGATGGCCGAATGCACCGCGACTGCCGCAACGAGTCCGGATAGCGAATGGCGAAGGAAGAACTGCTGGAGTTTCCCGGGGTCGTCACGGAATTGCTTCCGAACGCTACTTTCCGCGTCAAACTCGAGAATGAGCACGAAATTATCGCGCATACCGCCGGACGCATGCGCAAGAACCGGATCCGGGTTCTGGCCGGCGACAAGGTTCTGGTCGAGATGACGCCTTACGATTTGACCAAAGGCAGAATCACTTACCGCTTCAAATGATCGGCCGCCCCAAATTTGTTCTCGCCTCCGGTTCGCCGCGCCGGCTTGCGCTCATCAACCAGGCCGGGATCGAGCCCGACGCGCTGCGTCCAGCCGACATTGATGAAACGCCGAAACGCGGAGAATTGCCGCGCGCCTGCGCGACCCGGTTGGCGCGCAGCAAAGCCGAAGCCGCGCTGGCGATGCTGCGGCTCGACGAAGAATTGAAAGGCTCGTTCATCCTCGCCGCCGACACGGTGGTGGCCGTAGGCCGTCGCATTCTGCCGAAGGCGGAATTGCTCGACGAGGCGGCGCAGTGCTTGCGGCTTCTGTCGGGCCGCAATCATCGGGTCCACACCGCCGTTTGTCTGGTCACGCCGAAGGAAGGCTTCCGGCATGCGACACGTGGAAACGCGCGTGCGTTTCAAGCGGCTGTCGGATCAGGATATCGAAGCCTACCTGGCCTCCGGCGAATGGCGCGGCAAAGCCGGAGGTTATGCGGCGCAGGGCATCGCCGGAACATTCATTGTCAAGATCGTCGGCTCGTATTCGGGCGTTGTCGGTTTGCCGCTTTACGAGACGGTCGCGCTGCTCGGCGGCGAAGGCTACCCGATCCATTTCGGCTGGCTCAACAACGCCGGCGCGTAGCAACGGCTGGCGCGCCGTGCAGTTATCGGGTCTGCCGCGCCAGCCGTCCGGTTGGCGGGTAGGCGCCAAACACTATATACAGTGAATGTCTCAACCGACGTCCCGGCTCTGTCCGATTTGCGCTAATCCCGCCACGGAAGCGGCGCGCCCGTTCTGTTCGCGCCGCTGTGCCGATGTCGACCTGAATCGCTGGCTGTCCGGCGTTTACGCGGTCCCGGTGAGCGAGGACGAAGAAGAGGATGAACGCCGCGACGAGGGTTTGGCCGACCGCCATTCATGACGGCCGATCAATGGCGGGCCGACACGTCGCTCCCGATCCTGGACAGCCGGATATGGAGGATTTATAACCGCCGCTCTCGGGCCGGCCGGCGACAGCCTTTCGGCCCCGAGCGTGGGCCCAGGTAGCTCAGTTGGTAGAGCATGCGACTGAAAATCGCAGTGTCGGTGGTTCGATTCCGCCCCTGGGCACCACTCGGTCTTCCGATCGTTGATAAGCTTCTTCTCCTCGATCTCGCTTCGTCAGCCATTGACGGCGGCTCATTCTCTTTTTGATTCAAAGCGCGCTGATACGTTCGGACGCGGCGTCGCCGTTTGCGCTGAATGCTCGGAGATGTTGACGTGACCGCCACGCACGGCCGATTCACCTGGTACGAGTTGCTCACCACCGACGTGGAGGCGGCCAAGGCCTTCTATGCGCATGTGGTCGGCTGGGGCGCGCGGGATTCCGGCGAGCCCGGCGGCGATTACACGTTTTTCACCATCAACCACACGCCGGTGACCGGGCTGATGAGCCTTCCTGACGAAGTCAGGCAGCGCGGCGGCTCGCCATGCTGGATCGGCTATGTGGCGGTCGATGACGTCGACGCCGCGGTGGCGGGCGTGCGCCAACGCGGCGGTTCGGTTTATCTGCCGCCGACCGACGTTCCGGGCGTCAGCCGCGTTGCGGTTGTCGCCGATTCGCAAATGACCACGATCGCGCTGGTCAAATGGCAGCTGCCGCCCGAGCGGCCGCCGGCCGATTGGGGCAGTCCGGGACGCGTCGGCTGGCACGAATTGCTGGCCGCTGACGGCGACAAGGCGTTCGCTTTCTACAGCGAGCTTTTCGGCTGGCAAGCAGGCGCAAGTGAAGCCGGCGCCGAGGGCGCCTATCAGTTGATTGCGGACGGCGAACAAACGCTCGGCGGCATTTTCACCAAGCCCGCCATAGCGCCGCGGCCTTTCTGGTTGTTCTATTTCGGCGTCGACGATATCGACGCTGCGGTCGAGCGGGTGAGAGCGAGCGGCGGCAAGATTCTCGAAGGGCCGGGCGCGGTGCCGGGCGGCTGGATCACGCGCTGCGAGGATCCGCAGGGTGTGATGTTTGCTTTGATGGGACAGCGCTCCAGCAAGGCGGTGGGCTATTTCGAGCGCTCGCCGCCGCGCGACCGCACCGATCCGCGCGGCAAGCGCTGGTATTGGTGAACTTAACTGTGGGGCCCGGCTGCTCCGGCTTCAGAGCATGGCCCGGAAAAGTGGAAACCGATTTTCCGAAAATGGACGTGCGATAACAAGTAGATCCAGAGCATGGCCCGGAAAAGTGGAAACCGGTCTTCCGAAAAAGGACATGCGATAACAAGTAGATCCAGAGCATGGCCCGGAAAGGTGGAAACCGGTTTTCCGAAAAAGGACATGCGATAACAAGTAGATCTAGAGCACATCGCGATTCAGCCTAATCGTGATGTGCTCTAGCGCCGCGACCGAGCGCGAATACGCCGACCGGACCTTCGACGTGAAACGGGATGCCGGTGATCTTTTCGAACAAGTCGATATGGGTGCTGCCGATCGCGCAGCCGCCCAGCCCCATGTCGGTCGCCATCAGATAAAGCGTCTGCATCAGCACGCCGGTGTCCTTGAGAATGAGCGAATAGGCGAGCGAACTGTATTTCCATGAAATGCGGCCGAAGCGCGCGACCAGCGTGATCACGATCTGCGGCAAGGCGGGGGCATTCATGGCGAACTGAGCGTGGCGTAATAGCGTGTCGACCGCATGCGCATCGGTGTCGAGAGCGACCAGGGCGTGACCGCCCGCATCGTAGTGATAAAAGCCGCGCGCAAGCCCTGCACAATTGTCGACCGCGAGATAAAGCTCAAGTTCGTAGCTGCCGCCGCCCGACGGGTAAGGCCGCAGCGCGTAGCTGGCCGGCGGTTCGCCGTCAGCGGCCGGGCTGCTGAAGGTCGATTGGACCCGGGCGGCGCTATCGAGAAAATGCGCAAGCTCGTCGAGCGTGATCGGCCGCTCGCCATCGAAGTCGCGGACCGAATGCCGCGCGCGCAGCAGGGACGACGTTTGTTGCTTGGCTTCCGTGGTCGGCGGAGTGGCTTGGCGCAAATCTATTCTCGCTCCCGGCCAAGTGGGTCGCACCGCCGGCAGCGGATCTACTTCTTCGGCATAAAAATAGGTGCCGCCCAACGGATTGGCGTGGCGGCCTTCGGTGCTGCGGGCGTGGAACAGGAGATCGTGAAAGTCCCAGAGCACCAGATGATCGTCGCCCTCGGACGTCCGCAGGTTTTCGTCCTTGGCATCCGTCTTGAAGAGGATGTCGCAATCGAGCAGCAGCGCCAGCAGCTCGACGCCCGGAAAGGCGCCGGACTGGCGCAATTGTTTGATGCTTTGCGGCGTGGCGAGCGCGGTCAACGTGGCCGCGACTGTGGGGTCGCAGATCCGAAACAGCGCGCGGGCGCGCGGCGATTTAAGAACCATGTCTTGCGCGCGCCGCCGCAAATAAGCGAAGCGGGACAGCGCCAGCGTATCGGAGTCACGCAGCCGCGCGATTTGCGGCCAATAATCGCCGGCTTGCGCCTCGATGACGACCAGAACCTCGGCGCTCTGCCCACGCTCCGCGTGCGGGCCGTGCCAGATGAAATTCGAGCAGGCCGCGCGCGGCCAGACGGCGAACCAGAAGATCGAGTTCTTTGTCGACCGCCTTGCGCGAACTGGTCAGCGCGCTGATCGCCAGCCCGGTATGCAGGTCTTTCGCGCGAGCGGCGGCGGCCGGGCTGAAGTTTCCCAAGGCCAACGACATGCCGTTGAAGCGGGCGACCACGTCACCGCCCGCGCGCGCCTCGATCACGACGTGCCCGTCGAGCCGCGCGAACAGGATGGCCGGCGCGGTGGGCCGCCGCACGCTTTTTTTCCGCGGTGCACGCAAGGGCGAGCCTCAGGTCTTTTTGTTCAAGGCTTCTCGATCAAGCCCTGTTGATACCATTTCTGCGATCACGTGTTTTCGATCACGTGATCAATAAGGTCTTGCTATCAGGTCTTGCTTCAGGTCTTGGGATGTTCCGGATTGAGCTTGCTCTCCGGCACAGGCTGATCAAGCCAGCCGAGCTTGATCGGCACGTCGTAAAGCCGGCCCGGCGCAAACCGGCGATAGAAATGGCGCAGCCCCGGCACGATGACGCGCGCGACCGGCGTTCCGATGTCGGGGCGTGTTTGGTCGAGCACGAGAAAGTCGAGGCCCTCGCGTTTGGCCAGGTTCACACAGGCCATCACCTGTTCGCGCGCGTCGAGCACGCCGAATTTGGGATTGAAATCGGCCTGCGTCGGCGGACGGCCGTTCGGCAGCAAATAAGGATGATCCTCCAGCCGCCACGGCGTTCCGCTCTCGCTCGTTGATGTCTGGTCGCGCATGCCCATGAGGCCGATCGACAGAAACTGATTGAGCTCGGTCAGCGCGCGCAACAGCGCGATCCGCGCGTCGAAGTGCGAGCCGGAGCCGAATTCGACGAAATCCTCTCCGTTCTCCTTCGAATGCGACATCGCGACAAAGCTTGGAATGCCGAGATCGTGGGTGATGTCGAGCACCCAGAGCTTGCGCCCTGTGTCGGCGAGCTGCGCGCGCAGTTCGCGCACATAAGGGTCGGTCAACTGGCTGATGTCGAGCTCTTCGCGCTGCAGTCTGTTGTACCACCAGATCGCGTAGGCATCGCGTTCCACTAGCTCCAGAAAGCCCTGCACGATGGCTTCTTCGAGCGTGTTGCCGGCGGCGCAGCCGTTGGAATCGGCGTGCATCTGGCCGGGGCCCTCATAGAAGAAGTAGAGGAAGGCGGTCGGCATGTATTTGAAACGCTCGTCGCGCAGCGACCAGACCGGCGACCAGTCGATTTCCGCGGACGGATCGAACGGCTCCGGCGTCGGCATCGCCTGATGGTCGTGCATCGGTTCGAAGCGTCCGCGATATTGCGCCTCGCTGAACAGCATCGCGTCGTTGGGATGGATGGCCTCGCCGGGTGCGAAATCAGTAAAGCGCCGCCGCACCCTGACTTCGTCGCCCTGATAGATTCCCGAATAGCGCTCGATCGCTTCCATCAGCGCGCTGGCTTCGCCTTGTTCGGCGGTGCTGCCCTTGCCGAAGCTGCCGCCGGAAAGGCCGGCCCGCAATTCATGGACCGAGCCCGATTTGCCGGCGAAATTGTGCCGGGCGTAATAGTTGGTGTTCAGCGGCAAATCGGCTTCGATCCGGTCGAGGCGCGACACCACGCCAGTGAGCGGGCTCACATGCCGGCGATACCGCGCCACCGTTTCCCGCGAGGCCATGGACCGATAGCCGCCGCTGGTCATCACCAGCTTGCCGCCGGAATTCAGTTCGACCGGTTTCGCTTCGCGGCGCGGATCGCGCAATTTCTTGCGGCCGCATGCCGCGCATTGCGGACGGTGCGGGACATAATGCTTCACAATATTCGCGCCGGTGAGATCAAGGCTCACGACGTGATCAGATAACTCGGTGCGGAAGTCGGTCGCGATCGCCTTGGCGATTTCCACGGCCGCGAGCGCGATGGCGCTGCCGCCGAGCGGATGCCTGGCGAGCGGCGATACGGCGACGCAGCGCGCTTCGCTGCGGTCGAGCATCGCGCGCACCTCGCGATTGCGCGTCATGCGATCCGCGAGGCATTGCCAGCACGCACCTTCGCCTGGGCGGAACACCGGTCCCACCAGCGGCGCGATTCCAGATGGTTGAACCAGCAGCCAGCGCGAGCGCTCGGACAAATGTTGGCGGTTCAATTCGGACAGCTGGCCGTCGAGATAGTCGTTGACCAGCGTGACGGTCAGGTCGCCGCCGCGTTTGACGATACGGACACCGAGATCGCGCAGCGCACTTTCAAGTTCTTTGGCGCCTTCGACACCCTTTGCCGCGATGCTCACGCGACAATTCTGCAAATTCTTTTCGGCGACCTCGAGCGGCAGACCGAGGCTCGCCCAATAAGCCGACGCGGTCGCCTTGGAGGAGCGTGACGTCTGCACCAGATAGCGGCGGTCGAGAAGCCGGGTGAAGGCCTCTTGAATCTTGTCGGCCGGATACTTGCGCTCGAGCTCGCGAAACAGGTCGCGAAAACTGCGGCCGCCTTTGCCGATCGCGTCGGCCACCGCGCAGTAGAGCTCGCCATGCAGAAAGAATTTGCGATCTTCCGAATACAGGCACACCGCCTCGGGCGGCAGCAGATAGACGCTGAAATTCGGCGCGAATTGCGGAACGTTTTTGCTGCTGCGAAGGGCGGCGGCGGGCTCCGCGACTTTGCGCGCGCTGCGGCCGCGCGCTTTGGGACGCTCATCTCCGGCTGGCGGTCGTTCCTGAAGGTGTGGGCGTTTGGCGCCTTCTGCGGTGCTTCTCGGCAAGGCTAACCCCTGATGCGATCATGCGCACGCTGTCGCGCCGCGCATCCATTCACTGCAAATGAGACGAAACAGAGAACAAAAAGAAAAATGAATGGCCGGCTCGAAGCAAATCAAGCCGGCCACACAATTCTTTGTCCACCGGGTGTGGAAGCCGCTTAGCAGATGCGGCAACGACCCCAAGAGGCGCAGCAGCCGCAACCACCGCAGCCGCCGCCGCAACCACGCCAGCCGCAACCGCAGCCGCCGCAACGGCAGCCACCGCCGCAGCGGCAGCCGCCGCAACCGCGCCACCAGGCGACCTTGTCGCCAAGTTGGGGCTTCGCGGCTTCTTTTTCGAAGACGTAGAACGTCGACAGGCTGACGTCCGAAAGCTCTTCCTCGCCGAGAATGATTTCGTGGTTCGGCGCGGTCTTTTGCATCGGCAGGTCGGCGACCTGCACTCCGCCTGTGGCGGCCGAGGCGGCGCCACCCGCTAGCGACAACAGGCCTGCAGCCCCCAGCACCGGTACCGCTTTCACCCGGCGCTTGCGCTTCGGAGCGGTCTTAGCGTTCGACATCGTGAAGTCCTCCCATCTTTCGGGACAATGTGGGTCGGAATCAATTGTGAGCACAGCTAGCGCCGGCATGGTACCTTTCGGTCGGTCGCTAAGCAAGCGCACGCGCGACATGTTATTTTCATCCTGAACATTTTGTCAGATTTGGAATGCTTCGCGATCGACCTTTCGGCTGTTTCGTCCAAAAGCCCGCAACGCACGCGCGAATTGGGCGACAGTGCGCAAGCGCAATGTGATTTTGTGACCGTGGCGGGAAGATTTTAAGACTTTATTGAACAAACGGGTGAGCGTTGGGCGTGTAAGATCGAACAGCTCAGGCGGTCAATCAGGCGGCCGCTGCGTGAGGGCAACGTTGATGTCGGTGCGAACAGACAGTGCCTCTCGTTTATCGCCGCATGCCGGCAAGTCGGCATCGCCAAGCATGCTCGGGCATATTCCGGGCGACAATGGATGGCCGCTGGTCGGCCACACGCTGGCTCTGCTCGCTGATCCCAAAGGCTTCGTCGAGCGGCGGGTCGAGCGTTACGGTTTGGTTTGTCGCAGCCATGCATTCGGCCAGTGCAATATTTCTTTGCTCGGCCCGGAAGCCAACGAGCTTGTTTTGCTCGACAGCGAGAAACTGTTTTCGTCCGCGCACGGTTGGGAGGTCCTGCTCGGGCGCCTGTTTCCACGCGGGCTCATGCTGCTCGATTTCGACGAGCACCGGCTCCACCGGCGCGCACTTTCGGTCGCTTTCAAATCCGGGCCGATGCAGTCTTATCTCAGCCAGCTCAATGCCGGCATCGCTGACGGTTTGGCAAAGTGGCCATGCGGGCGCGATTTCAAATTTTATCCGGCGGTCAAACAACTGACCCTCGATCTCGCGGCGACTTCATTTTTCGGCGAAGATCTGGGTCCGCAGTTCGAGGCGGTCAAGCGCGCCTTCATGGCGATGGTCGCGGCGTCCGTCGCGTTGGTCCGCGTGCCGTTGCCGGGCACCCAGATGGGACGCGGCGTTCGCGGGCGTGCATTGATCGTCGATTATTTCAACAGTCAGATCCCGCAGCGGCGCGAGCGCGGCGGCAACGATCTGTTTTCGCAGCTCTGTCGCGCCACCTGGGAGGACGGATCGCTGCTGTCGAATGCCGACATCGTCGACCACATGAGTTTTTTGATGATGGCTGCGCACGACACGCTGACGTCGTCGCTGACCTCGTTTGTTTATCGCCTCGCCGCCAATCCCGAGTGGCAAGAGCGGGTGCGCGCCGAGGTGCGGGGGCAAATGCCTGCAGCCGACGCGCCGTTGCCGTTCTCCGGTCTCGATGCTCTGATGCTCACCGAGATGGCGTTCAAGGAAGCGATGCGGCTGACGCCGCCGGTGCCGTCGTTGCCGCGCCGCGCGATGCGCGATTTCGAATTCAAGGGCTACCGCATTCCGGCCGGTACGGGCGTCAACATCAATCCGCTCTACACCCATTACATGCCGCAGATTTGGCCCGAGCCGGAGCGCTACGATCCGGCGCGCTTTGATGTGGAAGTCTCGCGGGCGCGGCACAAATTCGCTTACGTGCCGTTCGGCGGCGGCGCCCACATGTGCCTGGGACTGAATTTCGCTTACATGCAGGCGAAGTGCTTTGCGTGGCACTTTCTGAGCCGCTTCCAGGTGTCGATGGCGCCTGGTTATCAACCGCGCTGGAATATGTGGCCGATTCCCAATCCGCGCGATGGTCTCCACGTCACCCTCGCGGCCGTCTGACCGCGCCGGTCAGGCAATAAACGCGGCCGCGGACCAGTTGCGCAGGCTTGGCGTCCTGGTGTTAGTTTGCGCCGCCTTATGACGAGGGGAGGGGCAAACAATGACGGGCCACATGCAAAACAAGGTCTGCGTGATCACCGGCGGCGCCGGCAGCATCGGCGCGGCATCAGCCAAGCTGTTGCGGGACGAGGGCGCCAAGGTCATGCTGATCGACCTGGACGAAGCCGCGCTGGCCAAGACCGCAAAAGCCATCGGCGGCGACGTCGCCTGGTGCACGGCCGACGTGACCAAATCGGATCAGGTCCGCACTGCGATTGCAAAGGCGGTCGAGCGGTTCGGCAAGATCGATGTCTTGTTCAGCAATGCCGGCAATTTCGGCACCGTCGCGCCGATCGCCGAATATCCCGAGGAGGTGTTCGACGCGGTGCTGGCGGTGCATGTCCGCGGCGCTTTCCTCTGCGCCAAGCACGCGGTGCCGCAGATGAACGACGGCGGCTCGATCATCATCACGTCGAGCGTCGCCGGCGTGACCGGCGATCCCGGCGTCTATGGCTACATCACCGCCAAGCATGCGCAGGTCGGATTGATGCGCGTGCTCGCCAAGGAGCTGGCCGGACGCAATATCCGCGTCAACACGGTTCATCCCGGGCCGGTCGACAACTCCTTTCAGCTGAACGTGGAGCAGAAACTCGGCACGCTGATCGGCCGCGACGGCACCGAATTTTTCAACGAGATCATTCCGCTTCACCGCCACGTCCGCCCCGACGAGGTGGCGCGCTCGGTGCTGTTTCTCGCCTCCGACGCTTCCAGCTTCACCACCGGCTGCCTGCTGATGGTCGACGGCGGCATGAGCATCTGACGTGATTAACGAAACGTAAGTCGATCTCCGGTAGCTACGGAGACGAGGAAAGACCAGGCCGCGAGCACCATGTTTGGGGCCTTCAAACGCATGATCGCAGGCCAGGCCCGCAGGCCTGATGCAAAACTGTTGGCGCTGACCTTGAACAACATGACCCAAGGCGTCGTGTTGTTCGATACCGGCGGCGGCCTGGTCGTCTGCAACGAGCAATATCGTCTCGATGTATGGGCTCGCGCCCGAGATGGTGCGGCCCGGCACCGCGCTCATCGATATCATCCGCAGCCGGATCAGCGGCGGCAGCCTGCGCCGCGACGCCGAGGAATATTGCGACGAGATCATGCGCCAGATCACGGCGGGAGAGACGATCAGCTTCATCAATGAGACGCCGGACGGCCGCGCCATTTCCGTGGTCAACCGGCCGATACCGGGCTCGATCTATTGGGTCGGCACTCACGACGACATTACCGAACGCCGGCTGGCCGAGCGCAGGAACACGGTGCTCGACGAGCAGGAGGCGCGCCGGGCGCGGATCGAAGAGGCGATCGCCTGGTTTCGGGAAAGCGTCGAAGGCATCCTGAAAACCGTTGCCGACGGCGTCACCGCGATGCAGTCGACCGCGAGCGTCCTGGCGGCCACCTCGCGTGAGACCGCGGCGCAGACGGTCGGCGCGGTGCGGACGTCGAACGAGGCGTTCGGCAGTGCCCAGATTGCGGCGACCGCGGCCGACGAATTGTCGAAATCGATCGGCGAGATCAACCGCCAGCTCACCTGGGCGAGCGATGTGGTGATCGGGGCCGCCACCGAGGCGCAATCGACCAATCAGGACATTGCCGGTCTTGCCCAAGCCGCGCGCAAGATCGACGACGTGGTCAAGCTGATCCAGAGCGTCGCGGGGCAGACCAACTTGCTCGCGCTCAATGCGACCATCGAGGCGGCCCGCGCCGGTGCCGCCGGCAAGGGTTTTTCCGTCGTCGCCTCCGAGGTGAAGGCGCTGGCGGTGCAGACCGCGAAGGCCACCGACGATATCGCCAAGCAAATCTCCGCGGTTCAGGGGTCGACGCGCAGCGCCGTCAGCGCGATCGGCAGCGTGGCCGGCAAGATGCAGGAAATCCGCCAGTTCACCGGCGCGATCGCGACCTCGGTCGACCAGCAGAACGCCGCCACCCAGGAAATCTCCGGCAGCGTCGCCGCAGCCGCCGCCGGAACGAAGACCGTCGTGGCTGTGCTGGAGCGTGTCTCCGACGCCATCGCGCATGTCCACAATTCAGCGGATACGGTGCTGGCCGCGTCGCAATCGGTCGAGCGCGCGGCGGATTCGTTGCGCGACAGCGTCGACGGCTTTCTCCGCAAGGTCGCGCTTTAGTTCATGTGTCGTCGCGCGCGGTGATGATGCGTCCTCCGGACCCGCCGTTCCGTCATACAAACATTTTAAATTAAAACGCGCCGAGAGTTGGCCGTCTTTGACGACAGGTTTCGGCTATCGAAGCTACCGGCTTGGACTGCGGAGACTGCAAACGAGAAGTTCCGCCGACGCTCTTCTCGGCAGTTCCCTGCGACATTATTGTAAAGGTGGAATTTCCTTCATCCGGAGGCCGGTCATGGACCGATCGCGCATTTTAGCAATGATCGTGGTGGGCGTTCTCGGCGGCGGCGTGGCCGCACAAGCCGGGCCGTGCACCACGCAGATTTCGCAGGTCGAGCAGGCCATTGCCAGAGCTCAGGCGAAATCAGGCCCGGGCGGCGCCGGCGAGGCCAGCGCGACCCAGTCGGTCGGCGCGCAGTTGCATCACCAGCCGACGCCCGGCTCGGTGCAAAGCGCCGAGCACATCGCGAATGCGGACGGCGACGCCGCGCTCGAGCGGGCGCGCAAGGCTGATGCCGAGGGTAATGCCGCGGTCTGCAACAAGGCGCTCGACGAGGCCAAGGCGATCTACGGCGTCGAATAGCGATCGGCGGGCGATCTCGTACCCTCGGATGAGGTTGGTGCGCTGCTCTACGTCGTGTTGTCATGGCCGGGCTTGACCCGGCCATCCCGCTTAGGTGGGCACTGAGTGCTGATGATCGGGATGCGCGGGTCAAGCCCGCGCATGACTGAGCGAGAGATCCGGATAAAAGCGCTTCCAATCAGCAGAACTCTAATAAGCTTCTTCGGTGTAGATCGGATCGACCGAGCCACCCCACGGCCCCTTGAACTTTTCCAGCAGCTCTTGCGCGGGCGTTGTTCCGCGCGCGAGACGGTCGTCCAGGATGTCCAGATAGTGCGTCTCGTCCTGACCGCTGGTGTCGAAATATTGCCGGCGCGCCAGCCCGGCTACGCGCCAGCGTGAGCATCTCGCCGGCAATGTCGCGTACGGTGCGGCCGTGGATCGTGGCGGCGAGGCCCGCTTTCGGCACCTCGTCGCGCAGTTTCTGACGCTCGGCCGCGGTCCAGTCTTTGACCAGATCCCACGCCGCATCGAGACTCACATCGTCGTAGAGAATGCCGACCCACAGCGCCGGCAGCGCCAGCAGGTTGCGCGTCGGCCCGGAGTCGGCGCCGCGCATTTCCAGATAGCGCTTGAGCCGCACTTCCGGAAAAATCGTGCTGATATGGTTGGCCCAATCGGAAATCGTCGCGTGCGCGCCCGGCATGCCCGGGAGCTTGCCGATCATCAGATCGCGGAACGACTGGCCGGCGACGTCGACATAATCGTCGCCGTGCTTGACGAAATACATCGGCACATCGAGCGCGTAATCGACACAGCGCTCGAAACCCATGCCGGGCTCGAACACCCAGGGCAGCATGCCGGAGCGCGCATTATCGGTGTCGCGCCAGATCTCCGCGCGATAGGAGAGGAAACCGTTCGGCTTGCCCTCGGTGAACGGCGAGTTGGCGAACAGCGCGGTCGCGATCGGCTGCAGCGCGATCGAGACGCGCAGCTTCTTGACCATGTCGGCTTCCGACGAAAAGTCGAGATTGGTCTGCACCGTGCAGGTGCGATACATCATGTCGAGGCCGAGCTGCCGACCTTCGGCATGTAGGCGGTCATGATCTTGTAGCGCCCCTTGGGCATTTTCGGCACTGCGGCGCGGCTCCAGCTCGGCGTCATGCCGATGCCGAGAAAGCCGATGCGCAAGCGGTTCCGCGACTTCGCGCACCTGCGCGAGATGCGCCATCAGTTCGCTCGAGGTCTGGTGCACGGTTTCAAGCTGCGCGCCGGACAATTCGAACTGCCCGCCGGGCTCGAGCGAAATCGCGCCGCCGCCGGTCACATCGAACAGGCCGATGATGTTGTCGCCCTCGGTGATCGGCTGCCAGCCCAGAAGGTGCTGCATGCCTTCCAGCACCGAGCGGATGCCGCGCCGGCCCTCATAGGGAACCGGCTGATGATCGTCGAGGGTGAAGACGAATTTCTCGTGCTCGGTGCCGATGCGGAAACGCGACTTCGGCTTGGCGCCTTGCGCGATCCAATCGACGAGCTCGTCGCGCCCCTCGATCGGCGTCAGGTCGACTTGATCACGCGCCATAGGTGTCCGAAATCAAATACCGGCAGCTACAAATAGGCAGCGACGACGTCACGCGGCCTTCCGCTTTTCCGGCGGGAAGCGATGGTAAAAGGTATCGCCGGTTTTCGCCATGTCGCGCAAGAGCTTACCCGGCTTGAAACGGTCGCCATATTTCTTCGCTAAACGGTTACAAAGTTCGACGAAGGCTTTCGCCCCCATGCCGTCGATATAGGAAATAGTGCCGCCGGTAAACGGCGCATAGCCGAAACCGAGGATCGAGCCGACGTCGGCTTCGCGCACGTCGGTGACGACTTTTTCCTCGATGCAGCGCGCCGATTCCAGCGCCTGAATGGCCAGCAGCCGCTGTTTCAGCTCGGTGACATCGATGGTGTCGGGATCGAGCTTGCTCGGCTGCAGGTCGGCAAGGCCCGGCCACAGCCGTTTCGGCGCATTCTGCGGGTAGTCGTAAAAGCCCTTGCCGTTCTTGCGGCCGAAGCGGCCGCGCTTTTCCACCATCTCCTCGAGCAGCACCTTCTGCCGCGCGATCGATCTTGTCGGCGCCGAGATCGGCTTCGGTTGCTTTCAGGATCTTCCAGGCGAGATCGACTGCGACTTCGTCGTTGAGCGACAGCGGGCCGACCGGCATGCCAGCCATGCGGCCGACATTTTCGATCATCGCCGCCGGCACGCCTTCGGTCAGCATCAAATGGCCTTCGCGCACATAGGTGCCGACCACGCGCGAGGTGTAGAAGCCGCGCGAATCGTTGACCACGATCGGGGTCTTGCGAATGGCGCGCACATAGTCGAGCGCCATCGCCAGCGCCTTGTCGCCGGTCTTTTTGCCCTTGATCACCTCGACCAGCATCATGCGTTCGACCGGCGAGAAGAAATGAATGCCGATGAAGCGCGATGCGTCCTTGAATGCGGAAGCCAGCGACGTGATCGGAAGCGTCGACGTGTTGGAGCCGAAGATCGTGCCGTCGCCGATTTCGGCCTGCGCCTTGGCGATCGCTTCTTCCTTGACCTTGCGATCTTCGAACACCGCCTCGATGATGAGGTCGCAATCCTTCAGCGCCGCATAATCCGGCGTCGCCGTGATGCGCGCGAGCAGCGCATCGCGATCGGCCGACGTGGCGCGGCCGCGATTGACCTGATCGGTGATCAGCTTCTGCGTATGCGCCTTGCCTTTGTCGGCGGCTTCCTGATCGCGATCGATCAGAACCACGTCGATGCCGGCTTGCGCGGTGACATAAGCGACACCGGCGCCCATGAAGCCGGCGCCCAGAATGCCGACCTTCTTGATCGCGTGCGGCGGCACGTCCGCAGGCCGCCGCGCGCCCTTGTTGAGATCCTGCATCGAAACAAACAACGAGCGGATCATCGCCGCCGCTTCGGGCGATTTCAGGATATTGGCGAAGTGGCGCGACTCCACGCGCAGCGCCTGATCCATCGGCAATTGCAGGCCCTCATAGACCACCTGCAGGATGGCGCGCGCGGCCGGATAATTGTCGTAGGTCTCGCGGCGATAGATCGCGTTGGCGGCCGGGAACACCATCATGCCGTTCTTGGAATAGACGAGGCCGCCCGGCAGCTTGAAGCCGTCGACGTCCCACGGCGCTTTCGCCGTGCCGCCGCCCTTGATCCAGGTCTTGGCGGTCTGCACCAGGTCCGCTTGCGGCACCACCGCATCGATCAGCTTCATCGCCTTGGCGCGATTCAGCCGAAGCTGATCGCCCTTGAGCAGGAATTGCAGGGCGTCCGCCGGCTGCAGCATGCGGGCGATCCGCTGCGAGCCGCCGCCGCCGGGGAACAGGCCAACCTTGATTTCCGGCAAGCCGAGCCGCGTCTTGTCGTTCTCGGCCGCGACTCGATGGTGACAGGCGAGCGCCAACTCGAAACCGCCGCCCATCGCGGTGCCGTTGAGGGCCGCGACCCACGGCTTGCCGCAGGTTTCCATGCGTCGGGCGATCTGCGAGAGCTTGCGGCTTTCCTCGAACAGACGCTTGTTGGCGGCTTCTTCGCCTTGCGTGGCGCTCAATTCAGCGAACGTGCGGCTGAGCGTTTCCAGCATGGTGAGATCGGCGCCGCCGCAGAACGCATCCTTGCTGGAGGTCAGCACGGCGCCCTTGATGGCGTCTTCGGTGGCGACGCGCTCGACCACGCTCGCCAGTTCTTCCATCACCTTCTCGTCGATGACGTTCATCGAACGTCCCGGCATGTTCCAGGTGACGAGCGCGATGCCGTCGGCGTCGATGTCGATGGTGAAATTCTGCAACGTCATGCGCGTCTCCGTCGCCTCGATGAACGTGTTGGTGCCCTGCCGTGGGCAATATCACTTGTTGTAAGGCTCGCCGTCCTTGTGGGTGTAACGCGGTCCCGCTCCGTCGCGAATGACCAGCATGTCCACATCGGAATATTCAACGCGTTCCAGTTTGGAGCGCGTGCCGATTTCCAGAAGGACAGCATCGCGATCCGTTCTATTGATGAGATGATGGCCATTGCCTGAGTTTGCTTTGAAGCCGGCGGCATCGCCGGCCTTGAGCAAAGTCTCGCCGCCGTCCTCGACCAGCACCAGTTCGCCTTCGAGCAGAAAGACAAACTCGTCTTCTTTTTCGTGCCAGTGCCGCAACGCCGATGCAGCGCCGGGCTTGAGCGTCGTCAGGTTGACGCCGAACTGATCGAGACCGGCCGCAACGCCGAGCCGCCGGCGCAAGCGGCCCATCACCACGCGGTCGAACGGCTGCGGATAATAGGTGCGGTCATCGGCCGGCACACTTGCAATGTCGATCTTCGGCATCGATGCGCCTCCCCATCCTGTTTCGACGCGCCGAGCGAGCGATCACACCCGCTCGATGATGGTGGCGGTGCCCATGCCGGCGCCGATGCACAGCGTCACCAGCGCGGTCGAGAGATTGCGCCGTTCCAATTCGTCCAGCACAGTGCCGAGGATCATTGCGCCGGTGGCGCCGAGCGGATGCCCCATCGCGATGGCGCCGCCGTTGACGTTGATCTTGTTGGGATCGATGTCGAACGCCTGCATGTAACGCAGCACCACTGAGGCGAATGCTTCGTTGAGCTCGAGCAGATCGATGTCGGCGAGCGTCATGCCGGCGCGCTTGAGCACCTTCTTGGTGACGTCGACCGGTCCGGTCAGCATGATCGCGGGCTCAGAGCCGATATTGGCGAAGGCGCGAATGCGCGCGCGGGGCTTCAGCCCGGCTTTCTTGCCGGCCTTGCTGTTGCCGAGCAGCACGGCGGCGGCGCCGTCGACGATGCCGGACGAGTTGCCCGCATGGTGCACGTGATTGACGAACTCGACTTCCGGATGCTTCTGAATCGCGACCGAATCGAAGCCGCCCATTTCGCCCATCTGCACGAAGGAAGGCTTCAGCGACGCCAGCGATTGCATGCTGGCGTCTGGCCGCATGTGCTCATCCTTGTCGAGGATCGTGAGCCCGTTGACGTCTTTGATCTTCATCACCGAGCGGTCGAAGCGGCCTTCGCTCCACGCCGCCGCGGCGCGCTTCTGACTCTCCACCGCATAGGCATCGACGTCATCGCGCGAAAAACCGTATTTGGTGGCGATGAGGTCGGCCGAGATGCCTTGCGGCATGAAATAGTGCGCGACCGCGATGGTCGGATCGACCGCCCAGGCGCCGCCGGAAGCGCCGATGCCGACGCGGCTCATCGATTCGACGCCGCCGCCGATCGCCATGTCCTGTTGCCCGGCCATGATCTGCGCGGCGGCAAAATTCACGGCGTCGAGGCCGGAGGCGCAGAAGCGGTTGATCTGTACGCCGGCGACCGTATCGCCATAGCCCGCCACCAAAGCCGCGGTGCGGGCAATATCGGCGCCGGCTTCGCCGACCGGATCGACCACGCCCAGCACCACGTCGTCGACCAGGACGGGATCAAGCTCGTTGCGGCTCTTGATGGCGCCGAGCGCCTGACTGGCGAGATTGAGCGCCGTCACCTCGTGCAGCGAGCCATCGACCTTGCCGCGGCCGCGCGGGGTGCGCACGTGATCATAGATGAAAGCGTCGGGCATGGCGTTTCCTTCACTGATGTGACCCCGACCCGCGATGGGGCAGGGCGGCCGAGCGGCCCGCGCCTTGGAGCTTTATGGGCGACTCGACGCTGGGGATTACTCGGCCGTGAAACCAGGACCCTCCATATAGTCCAAGTTCCGGGGAATTGCAGTGGGGTCGCC
Source organism: uncultured Alphaproteobacteria bacterium (assembly GCA_963737755.1). GTDB lineage: Bacteria > Pseudomonadota > Alphaproteobacteria > Rhizobiales > Xanthobacteraceae > BOG-931. Next base: position 532,048 of record CAVTTZ010000006.1, read on the forward strand.
TCGCCCTAAAAGGCCTCGGCCGGCAGCGCCATCGTCGAGGCAGCACCGGCTTTGATGCGGGCGAGATGCGTGCTCGCGGCGGGCAGCAAGCGCTCGGCGAAAAACCGGCCGGTGACAAGCTTCGCCGCCATCGGATCGCCGGCGCCGTTGCTGGCCGCTCCCTTCGCATGGGCCGCCTCTGCGATCAGGCACCACATGTAGCCGAGCGCGACCAGGCCGAAGAGCTGCATGTAATCGGTCGAGCCGGCGCCGGCATTGTCGGGGTTGCCCATCGCGTTCTGCATGAACCACATGGTCGCCTGCTGGAGTTCGCCGACCGCCTGCGCCAACGGCTTGGTGAACGGCGCCAAATGCGCATCGTCGCCGTGCTGTTTGATGAAGCCGGAAACTTCGGCAAGGAAGGCCTGCAAGGCGCGGCCGCCGTCGCGCGGCAATTTGCGCCCGACCAGGTCGAGCGCCTGAATGCCGTTGGCGCCTTCGTAGATCATGGCGATGCGCGCATCGCGCACGAACTGTTCCATGCCGTGCTCGGCGATGTAGCCGTGACCACCAAAGACCTGCTGCGCCATCACCGTATTGGCAAAGCCCTGGTCGGTGAGCACGCCTTTGATCACTGGCGTCATCAGGCCCATGTGATCGTCGGCGGCTTGCCGCTCCTTGGCGTCGCCGGAGCGATGCGCGATGTCGCTGCGCAGCGCGGTCCACAACACCAGCGCGCGCGCGGCTTCGTTGAAGGCCCGCATGGTCATCAGCATGCGGCGAATGTCGGGATGCACGATGATCGGATCGGCGGGCTTGTCCTTGAACTTCGCGCCGGTGAGCGCGCGGCCGGCAAGGCGTTCCTTGGCATAGGCCGCGGCGTTCTGATACGCGACTTCCGACATCGCCAAACCCTGCTGGCCGACGCCGAGTCGCGCTTCGTTCATCATCACGAACATGGCGTTGAGGCCGCGATGGGCCTCGCCCACCAGCCAGCCGGTGGCGTCGTCGTAATTCATCACGCAGGTCGAATTGCCGTGAATGCCCATCTTTTCTTCGATCGAGCCGCACGACACGCCGTTGCGCTCGCCGACGCCGCCGTCTTTATTCGGCAAGAATTTGGGCACGACGAACAGCGAGATTCCCTTCACGCCTTCGGGCGCGCCTTCGATGCGGGCGAGTACGAGGTGGATGATATTTTCCGCGAGGTCGTGCTCGCCGGCGGAAATGAAAATCTTGGTGCCGGTGATCTTGTAGCTGCCGTCGGCCTGCGGCACGGCGCGGGCCCGGGTCAGGCCGAGATCGGTGCCGCATTGCGGCTCGGTCAAATTCATCGTACCGGCCCATTGGCCGCTGATCAGCTTCGGGAGATACAGCGCCTTCTGCTCCGGCGAACCGTGGGCGACCAGCGCCGCGACCGCGCCCTGGGTCAGCCCGGGATACATCGCGAAGGCCATGTTGGCGGAAATCAGAAATTCGCCGACGGCTTGTGAGAGCACGCGCGGCAATCCCTGGCCGCCGAATTCGTCCGGCGCCGACGCGCCCATCCAGCCGCCCTCGGTGAGGCGCTTGTAGGCGTCCTTGAAGCCGCTCGGCGTCGTTACCGAGCCGTCGGAATGGCGCTTGCAGCCTTCCTTGTCGCCGACGCGGTTGAGCGGCGTCAGCACGTCCTCGCAGAACTTCGCCGCCTCATCGAGGACGGCTTCGAGGAGATCCGGCGTGGCGTCGGCAAAGCCCGGCAGATTGTTGTAGCGCTCGATGTGAAACACGTCGTTCAACAGAAACATCACGTCCGCAACGGGCGCCTTGTAGGTCGGCATGCTCTCCTCCGGAGGCGGCGTTCGGTCTCATCCACCCAGCGCGGGTCGGCCGCCGCGCAGGAAGGTATAGCGTTGCGGCTTTGCGTCAACGGGACTCGAGGGGCGTACGCTGCGATCGTGGCCGACCGGCACTGGCATTGGCGCTCGTGACGGAAGCGAGCTGCTTAATGCGTGGGCTCGCCGGCTTCTTCGAGAAGCCTGCGATAGAACGAGGTATGAATTTCTCGTAGCTCGGTGATCGCGGTCTCGATGCTGCGCTTCTGCTGCTCGAGCAGCTTGATCTGCTTCAAGCATTGCTCGCGGGTCAGGTGCAATGCGTCGCCGTTCGTCTTGCTCAAAAGATGTTTGATCTCGGCAAGCGTAAAGCCCAGCCGCCGCGCTGTGAGAATCATATTGAGGCGCTTGCGATCGCCCCAGCGGTACAATCGGATAGCGCCGTGGCGATCGGGGGTGAGTAGCCGCTTCGCCTCGTAGAACCGCAAGGTCCGCAGCGTTATGCCGTATTGCTGCGCGACCTCGCCGATCGTCAGCGGCCGGTCGACGGTAAGGTCGTTTAGCGAACTTGCTGGCTGAGTGTCGTGCCCTGGCTGCCGATGTGCGGGGCCTCTACCAGCCTCACCACCCAACGAGCCAATTCTCACGTTTGAGCCGTGTCTATTATTAGCCATGTCTATTATGAGCCATGTCTGTTAGCCGACATGTTTACTGCGACTTGGCATGCGTCATGCCGCTCCTTGTGCAGGTTAAGCGTGGGCTCACGCTGTCATAGATACAATTCTCGACAAAGTGTTCCACCGTAACCGTAACCGTTACCGGAACATTTGTGCGATGCTGCCGCATTGCCGCCGGCGCGCTTCCGCGCTCGGCCGAGCCCGCTCTTTAACGGCTTCTTTACCGTAATCTTGAACATTCCCGATGAGGGCCAAAAACGCGTGCTCGGCGTCTTGGTTCTGCGTCTTGGGTACTGCGTCGTGAATCCGAAGACGTCAGCGCGAATCACTGGAATCAGCCGGAGCGACTTCCGCTCCCCGTGCGACTGGACGTGACAATGAAATCGGGCGGTCCATGGAATTGAAAAAGTCTCCGTCCGGACGCGCGTGCCGCCACCCGTGACGCTGCACGCCGGTCGGGCATGTCGGTCGGAGAATGGCTCAACTCAGTCAGTGAGCCAACGGAGCAGCAGGCGCAATGGTCAGGCGCGACCGACGGATCACACACGACCGGTACTGAAGGGCGAAGCCGAGAAGAAGAGTTTCGCGATCGCGACGCGCCGCGCCAGACGGATACGCCACGACGCGAGCCGGAAGCGCGCGCGAGCGAACCGCTTCGCGCTGTGCCGGCTGACGATCACGGCGAAGCCGAACAAAATCGCGTCCGCGCGAACGGCCGCGACAACGAAATCGAGGAACCGCAACGGCGCGCCGCAGCGGGCGCTGACCTGCGCGCGCGGGAGCGCAATCAGAAACACGAACTTTACGAGCGTGAGATCGACAAGCTGCGGGCGCAACTCGCGCCGGCCGGCGATCATGTGGACGAGCGCGAGCAAGATCGGGTCGAGCGGTCGAGCGAAGGCGATTACGATCGCGATGGGCATGGGCCAGATCGCCATCACACGCAAGGGTCCGCGCGCTTCCCCAATCGCTTCCCAAGATCGCCGGAGCGTCGCCGCGAAAGCGCCGTGGAAGACGATCGGCTGAATCCTTCTGAGAGCGAGAGCCGGACAATGGATTCCCCTACGCTGTGGCGTCAGCCTGCGGGCCCGGCGCCGTCATCCGATCATGAGCGTCAGGATCGGGACGACCGCCGCTCTGTCGATCGGTTCAACGTCAGCGGGCGTGACGAAGAATCGCGGGCTGACCGCCAGCGCCGGGAGCGCGATCTGTTCGGACGCGCCGCCAGCGCCGCGGCAGAGCGCCGGCAAGCTGCGATCGATCAGGCGGTCGCTGAGATCGCGGCGCGCCAGCGTGTCCTCGATCACGACCAGGCGAGCGAAAAAACTGCCCGGACAAGCACGGGATCTTGGGAGCACGGTGCGCAAGCCGCAGTTCAAATTGCTGATGCTCAGGGGGTTCAGGGCGCCCATCGTCGAGTCGTTGATCGTCGACGATGCCGCGACCGCGCCAGCCAACTCGGTCACGCCGCCATCTCGCGTTGCGCCACCTCTGGTGCCCGATCGTGACGTGCGCGAGGAAGCGGGAGCGCCGCGGGAGCGCGCATTCGCGCCTTGGCCGGAAGGTTGGCGCTCGTCCGCCTCCGCCATCGAACCCGCCGCCTATGTGCCGCCGCCGTCGCCCGCTGCCGTACCTGCCGCGCCGGAGCCGTCGATCGATCTGTCGGGACTGCAGGACCAGTTGCGCGAAATGACAGCGCGCATCGAATCGCTGCGTCCGTCGCGCGACCTCGAACTCGCGGTGATCGGTCTGCGCGCCGATCTTGCCGAGATCAGCCGCTCGTTTGCCGAAGCATTGCCGCGGCGCGCGATGGAGTCGCTTGAAGCCGAAGTGAAGGCGCTCGGGCAGCGGATCGACCGCAGCCGCGAAGCCGGCGTGGATTCGGCGGCGCTGTCCGGCATCGAGCACGGCTTGGCTGATGTTCGCGAGGCGTTGCGCGGACTGATGCCGGCCGAAGGTTTGGCCGGATTCGACGGCGCGCTCAGGGCGATCGCCAGCAAAGTCGACGCCATCGGCGCCAAGGGCGATCCGGCAGCGCTGCAGCAACTTGAAGCCGCCATGGAGGTGTTGCGCGGCATGATCGCGCGCGTTGCCTCCGATGAAGCGTTGGCGAAAGTCGCCGACGACGTGCGCGCGCTGTCTGCCAAGGTCGATCACGCCGCCGCCGGCGGCGTGAGCCAGCCGACGCTCACCGCCTTGGAAAATCGCATCGACATTCTGGCCAGCGCGCTGAACGCTTCGACCGAAGCCGGTCATGCCGTGCCGCGCGAACTCGAAAAGCTCCTGTCGGGTCTGGTGGAGAAATTCGAGCGGACGCATTTGACCCAACGCGATCACGTCGCGCTTGGCCATCTCGAGGACCGCATTGCGGGCTTGGTGCGCCGGCTCGACGCCTCGGATGCCCGTCTTGGTTTGCTGGAGGGTGTCGAGCGCGGGCTTTCAGATCTGTTGGCCCATATCGAGCAATTGCGTGCGACAGGGAATGTCGCCGCGGTCGCCGCGCCGGTCTCGGTCATGGAGTCCGCCGCTCGGATGGATCCGCCGATGGAGCGGATGGAATTGGCGCGACCGCCCGATTGGAGCAAACAAACCGAGCCGTCGAGCGCGGGCTCGCTGCACGACGATCTGTTCGACGATGGACCGGCGACCAACGCGCGTGACGCCGCGTACATGTCCGCCAGCGGACCCGCATCGCGGAGCGAAGCCTACACGCCCGCAATCGCGTCGCCGTCACGATCGCTGCAATCCGAGCCGGCGGTATCGCCGCCATCGTCCGACGAGACCTACGAAGAACCTCTTGAAACAGACGACGCCTCGAGCGAGGCGATCGCCGACGCGATGGCGCGGCTCGGTGGGCCCAATTCGACCGCCGCCCGATCGGCCGCGACGCGGACGCCGATCGATCCCGACCTGCCGCCCGATCATCCGCTGGAGCCTGGTTTGAACAGCCGGCCGCGCGGATCATCTGTGGAACGGACCAGCATGTCCGAGCCGATCGGCCCACAACAGCCGCCAACCGCAGAGCCGGCGACCGGCAAGCCGGACTTCATCGCCGCTGCACGGCGGGCTGCACAAGCCGCGAGCGCGACACCTGCGCCGGGAACGAATGCGGCCAAGACCAGCGCCAGACAGCCCAAGAAGCTGACCGAGCGGTTGCGGACGCTGGCGGTCGCGGCGGCCGTGGTGGTCATCGTCGTCGGCGGCTTCCACATTGTTTCGCGACTCTTCGAGGACGGTTCAGGCGCGTCGCAACCGGCGCAAATTGAGCTCGCCGCGCCCCGCGCCGTCGTCACAGAGCGAGCCGCCCCATACGCAAGGCGCGCCGTTCGAGGCTCAGCCGGATGGCGCGCCGCCCCGCAAGGAGCCGCCGCACACCGAGGCCAGCCCGTCGCCGCCCCTCAACGCGCAGAGTTTATTGGCGCCGGTGCCGTTGCCGACCATCGCGCCGGCGCAGAAGTCGGCCGAGGCCGGCGCAATGGCGCCCGCTCCACAACTTCCGGGCCGCCGCGATGGCAAGACCGACGTCGTCGCCGACGCCGTTCCGGGTACACCGCTGGAGATCACCGCCGGGCTTGCGAACCCGCCCGCTGCGGCCGCGCTCGCGCCCGCCGCGGCGCCCGCGCCGTCACCCCGCGCCGGGACGGCCGCGATCGCTGACCGGCTACCGGCAGCGATCGGCGGGACCACATTGCGCCTGGCCGCGGTCGCCGGCGATCCCTTGGCCGCCTACGAGGTCGGGGTGCGCTTCTCCGAGGGCCGTGGCGTGCCGTCCAACAATGAAGAGGCGGCGCACTGGTTCGAAATCGCCGCCAAGAAAGGCATCGTGCCGGCCCAATTCCGGCTCGGAACGCTCTACGAGAAGGGACTCGGCGTGCACCAAGGACCCGGTCGCAGCCCGCGAGTATTACCGCGCCGCCGCCGACAAGGGCCACGCCAAGGCCATGCACAATCTGGCGGTGATTTATGCCGAGGGGGCTGAAGGGAAGCCGGATTACGCGACGGCTGCGCAATGGTTCCGCAAGGCCGCCGACCATGGCGTTGCCGACAGCCAGTATAACCTCGCCATCCTTTATGCGCGCGGCGTCGGCGTCGAGCAAAACCTGGCCGAATCCTACAAGTGGTTCTTCCTGGCCGCGAAGGAAGGCGACCAGGACGCGGCGCAAAAGCGCGACGAGATCGGATCGCGGCTCGACCGGCCGGCCCTCGCGGCGGCACGTGCGGCGGCTGAAGGCTGGACCGCGACGCCGCAGCCGGCGGATGCCGTTACGGTGAAGGGTGTTTGGGATCCGCCGGGCGGTCAGCCCGCGGCGAAGCCGAAGCCGAAGTCCGCGAAGGCGCTCCGCCGCGAGGCCGCCAAGGTCGAATAAGTCGACGCCGTCGCCGACGTTGAGGCGGCGGCTCCGGAACTGAGCCGGCAATCAAATTTGTGCGGTCACCGGACTTTCACGGTTTGCCGCGCGGCGGTGCGCGCGTAGAAGGGGCTTGTCGCCTCATCGCTTGTCGGGCAGCGCATCGTGCAAATCTTTCTCCCGATCGCCGATATCCCGGTCAATATCTTCCTGCTGCTGGCCATGGGGCTGGCGGTGGGCTTCATCTCCGGCATGTTCGGTGTCGGCGGCGGATTCCTGATGACGCCGCTGCTGATCTTTATCGGCGTCGAGCCGGCCGTAGCGGTGGCGAGCGTGACCACGCACGTGGCGGCCTCGTCGTTTTCCGGCGCGCTCGCCTATTGGCGCCGGCGCGTGCTCGATTTCACCCTGGCGCTCACGCTGCTGGCCGGCGGCATCGTCGGCAGCGCCGGCGGCGTGGCGCTGTTCACCTGGCTGCGCGTGCTCGATCAACTCGATCTCGTGATCGGACTGTCCTACGTCACGCTGCTGAGCGTCGTCGGCGTGCTGATGGTCGGCGAAAGCGCGCGCGCCATCATGCGCAGCCGGCAAGGCCGGCCGGTGGAAATGCGCCGGCCCGGCAGCCACACCTGGTTTCACGGTTTGCCGCTGAAGCTGCGGTTCAAGCGATCGAAGGTTTACGTTTCCGCGATCCCGGTTTTGGCCATCGGCTTCATCATCGGCTTTATCGGCGCCGTCATGGGCATCGGCGGCGGCTTTCTGCTGGTGCCGATGCTGATTTATTTGTTGCGGGTGCCGACCATGACGGTCATCGGCACCTCGATGGTGCTGACCTTCCTGACCATGGTGGCGGCGACCGTGCTGCATGCGGTGACCAATCATCTGGTCGATGCCGTCCTGGCGTTGATCCTGATGGTCGGCGGCGTGATCGGCGCGCAGTTCGGCGCGCATGCCGGCGCAGCGCATCCGCGGCGAGTGGCTGCGGCTGCTGCTCGGCCTGCTGGTGCTGGCGGTCGGAATGCGTTTTGCGTTCCAGCTCGTGATCCGCCCGGATGAACTCTATTCGATCCGGCCGGTCGGAGGCGTGCTTGTGAGGCGCCTGCGCGTCGCTGCGCTTGTCTTGCAGCGCTGGTCGGCCGCGATCGTGCACGCCGGCCGCGGCCGAGCGTCTCGTGGCGTCGCTGTCCGATCGTCACGTGATGATCACGTCAAACTATACGGGCGTCGAACTCGTGCTGTTCGGATCGATCGAGCGCGAAGCGGCGGGCGCTGGCCGCAGCAATCCCTACGACATCGTCGCCACCGTCATCGGGCCGCGGCAGACGCTGCGCACCCGCCGCAAGCAGCGCGTGCTCGGCATCTGGGTGAACACCGAGGCGCGGACCTTTGTCGATCCGCCGTCTTTCCTCGCGGTGCTGGCGAACCGGCCGCTCAATGCGATCGCCAGCGCGGAAACGCGGCGCCGATTGCAACTCGGCATTGCCGATACGCCGCTGCCCGAACTGATCAACAACGACGTCGGCGAGGTCGCGAATGATCCGTTCCGGGTCGCGATGGTGGATTTGATGGGTGAGCGCGGGCTCTACAGCGAGCAAGCCAATGGGGTGACGTTCCTGACGCCGACCTTGTTTCGCGCCACCATCAGGTTGCCGGCGCAAGTGCCGGTCGGCGACTATACGGTCGACGTCAAGCTGTTCGCCGACGGCAACATGATCGGCCACACCGCCTTGTTGTTTGAGATCGTCAAGGTCGGCTTCGAGCAGTTCGTGGTCGAGGCCGCGCGCGAGCACGGACTGCTGTACGGTCTCGCGACCGTCTGCCTGGCGATGGCGACCGGCTGGATCGCCAGCGTCGCTTTCAGAAGAGACTGAAAGCCGCGAGCCTTCGCGACGATGAAGCTGACCGCTTCAGTCCGGCAGGCAACGTTCGGCGGCGATGGCGTAAAGCCGTTGCGCACCGAGCATGTGTGCGGTGAACGCCGGCGCGCCGAACAAGCCGCGGATAGCCGGATGGCATACATTGAGGCCGCCCGCATAGGCGCCGAATGCCGGCATGACCATGCGGCGGCCGTCAGCGGCGAAACAGCGGCGGCTGACCGCGCGGCCGCGTTGCGCCACGCGCGCGACCGGATGCAGGTGGCCGGCAATTTCGCCGTCTTGCACATCCGCCGACGGCTCGTGCCGAAACGTGATCGCGCCGATCGCCAGCGTATCGGCGAAACGGCCGCCGATGTCAGGCGGCAGATCCGGATCGTGATTGCCGGCGATCCAAACCCAATCGCGGCCGCGCTGCATGCCCTTGAGCTTGATGCGATCGAGATCGCTCATGCGCAACGGGCCGCCGTCGTCGTGGAAGCTGTCGCCGAGCGCGATCAAGATCTGCGGAGCGTAATGTTCAACGAGCCGCGCCAGCCGCGCCAGGGTCGACGCGGTGTCGTAAGGTGGCAGCAGGACGCCGCGCTTGGCGAACGCCGATCCTTTTTCCAGATGCAGATCGGCGACGACCAGAAGCTTTTCCTCGGGCCAAAACAGCGCGCCGTCCGGATCGGCCAGGAATGTCGTTCCCGCCACTTGGACGGGATGATCCGCGTGGCCGCGTGATAGCGGCAATCCCGCGGACGCCGTCCCGCCGGTGCGGGCGTAAACGGCCAAAGCCTCGCCCCTCATTGCATGGCCTCCTTCACCAATTCATCCGCCGCTTCCGCAAGCAGCGCGTCGGACGCCTCGCCGTAAACCATCTCGCGTCCGATCTCCAGCATCACCGGAACCGCGAGCGGCGAAACGTGGTCCAACGCTTTATGAATAATTCGGCCATGGATACGCGAGAGCATTTCGGAGACGCGACGCACATCGAGGAGTCCGGTGGCCGCATCGGCGCGCGCGGCGCGCAGCAGCACATGGTCGGGTTGGTGGCTGCGCAGCACGTCATAAACAAGATCGGTCGAGATCGTGACCTGGCGGCGCGATTTTTCCTGGCCCGGGAAATCGCCGCTCGATCAGGCCGGCAATGATCGCGCAATTGCGGAACGTGCGCTTCATCAGCGCTGATTCGGCGAGCCAGGCTTCCAGATCGTCGCCGAGCATGTCCTGCGCGAACAGGTCGTCGAGGCGAAGCTCGCCGCGGGCGATGCGCTGCGCCGCGTCGCCCAGGCCCCACACCGCGAGCGCATATTCGTTGGCGACAAAACCGAGCGGCCGCAGCCGCGCGCGTTCCAGCCGCCGCGTCAGCAGCATGCCGAGTGTTTGATGCGCGAGCCGGCCTTCGAACGGATAGCAGACCAGATAATATTTGTTGGCGCGCGGAAACGTTTCGACCAGCAGCTCGCGCGCGCCCGGCATCTGCGAACGCCATTGCTGGATTTCGAGCCATTCGCGCACCTGCGGCGGTAGCCCGCTCCATTCTTGCGGATGGGCCACGATGTTGCGCACGCGCGCGGCCAGATAAGTGGAGAGCGGAAATTTTCCGCCCTCGTAGGCCGGCACTTTCGGATCCTGCGCGGTCGCGCGCGAAACATAAACCGCGTCCTCGACCAGGGCCTCGTATTTGAGAATTTCGCCGGAGAACACGAAGGTGTCGCCCGGCACCATGGTCTCGACGAAATATTCTTCGACTTCGCCGAGGATCCGGCCGCCGCGCGGAATTGCTTTCGCTGTGCCGCGCGAACGCACCAGACGCACCTTGAGCATGTCGGCTTCGACGATGGTGCCGACATTGAGCCGGTAGCGTTGCGCCACATTGGGATTGGCGATGCGCCAGCGGCCGTCTTTGCCTTCGCGGATCCGCGCGAAGCGATCGTAGGCGCGCAGCGCGTAGCCGCCGCTGGCGACGAAATCGACCACGGCATCGAAATCGGCGCGCGTCAGCGTCGCGTAGGGCGCCGCCATCGTGACTTCGTCGTAAAGCTCTTGGCTCAGAAACGGCGCGCCGCAGGCACAGCCGAGAACATGCTGTGCAAGCACGTCGAGCGCGCCGGTGCGCAGCGGCGGTGTGTCCTGCGCATTCTCGGCGATCGCATCGAGCGCGGCGCGGCATTCCAGAACTTCGAAGCGGTTGGCCGGAATCAGCACGCCTTTCGACGGCTCGTCCATGCGGTGATTGGCGCGGCCGATGCGCTGCAGCAGCCGCGACGCACCCTTCGGCGCCCCGACATTGATCACGAGGTCAACATCGCCCCAGTCGATGCCGAGATCGAGCGACGAGGTGCAGACCACGGCACGCAAGCGGCCGTCCGCCATCGCGGTTTCGACCTTGCGCCGCTGCGCCACGTCGAGCGAGCCGTGATGCAGCGCGATGGCGAGATTGTCTTCGTTGATGTGCCAGAGCTGCTGAAAGATCGCTTCCGCCTGACTGCGTGTGTTGACGAAGACCAGCGTAGTCTTGTGCGCGATGATGAGCTGATAAACTTCAGTCAGCGCGTGACGCGCCGAGTGCCCGGCCCAGGGCAAACGCTCGCGCGTATCCAGCATGGTCACGTTCGGCGCGGTGCCCGCGGCCGCAATGAGGAGATCGGCGTGCGCCGTCGGGCCATCCGGGCGCTGCGGCACCAGAAAACGCGCAAGCTCGGCCGGCTCCGCCACCGTCGCCGAAAGTCCGATGGTGGTGAGCGTCGGGCGCGTGCCGAAACAGCCGCGCCAATCCGAGCGAGAGAAGATCGCCGCGCTTGGACAGAACCAGCGCATGCAGTTCGTCGAGGATCACGCGCTTGAGCGAGCCGAACAGATAAGGCGCATCGGCGGATGCCAGCAGCAGCGCCAGTTGCTCCGGCGTGGTCAACAAAATGTCCGGCGGATCGCGCCGTTGCCGCTGGCGCTTGGAGACCGGCGTGTCGCCGGTGCGGGTTTCGATACGGATCGGCAACCCCATTTCGGCGACCGGCGCTTCAAGATTGCGGGCGATGTCGACCGCAAGCGCTTTCAGCGGCGAGATGTAGAGCGTATGCAGTCCGCCATCGCGGCGCAGGTCGCGGCCGGTCGAAAGTAGTTTTCGGCGCTGCGGATTTTCGGCAGCGGACGCACGTCTCGATCGCCTTGCCGCTCAGTTCGACCAGGCTCGGCAGAAATCCGGCCAAGGTCTTGCCGCCGCCGGTCGGCGCGATCAGCAGCACCGAACGGCCGGCCTGCGTCTTCGCCAACAAATCGAGCTGGTGCGCGCGTGGCGTCCAGCCACGGCCGGCGAACCAACGAAGGAAGGCGTCCGGCAACACCGCGGGACGATCGAGCACGGTCATTGCGAGGAAGTAGTGGCGACCGGCGGTGCTGTCGAGGCAATCACCACGAGGCTGTCGACCGGCACGCCCTTTTCGCTGCGGACGGCGGCCTTGGCGAGCGAGACCGTCGCCAGGCCGGCCATCGTAAGCGCGCGACGGACGTAGACAGCGCTGTGGGCGTAGCGCAGCGTCGGCAGCAGGGTCACGTCCTCGCCCGCGTGGGTCTCGACCGTGAACGCCAGAACTCCGTTCGGGGTCAGGATTGCGCGTGATCGCCGCGAGCACCGGGGCCAGATCGTTCACATAAACAAAGACGTCGGCGGCGACCACGAGATCGTAGCGCGCGCCGTCGCTCAATTCGTCGGCCAGGAATGGCGCCAGGTCGCCGGCCGCGAGGCGATCGTAAAGTTGCTTCTTCTCCGCTTGCGCGATCATGGCGGGCGAAAGATCGACACCGACCAGACGATCCGCGAGCGGAGCGAAAGCCGCCCCGGCGAGGCCGGTGCCGCAGCCGAGATCGAGCATGGCGTCAAAGCGGAGCGGCCGCCGCGCCGTGTGCAGCGCCTGTTCCACCGCTTCGCGCAACGCTGCCGGTCCGCGGTAGGCGAGGCGCTCGGTCAGAGCGACGTCGAACCGGGCGGCATATTGATCGAACAGCCGGCGCACATAAGACGCGTTCATCGCCGGCGTCGTTTCACCGGAACCGAGGCGGGCAAGCTGCAGGCGGGCGCCGTGATAATCGTCCGGGTCGGCGTCGCGGGCCTTTTCGAACGCCGTCACGGCGCCGGCGCGATCACCGAGCCGATCGCGGATGGCGCCGAGCGCGAACCACGCGGTGGCAAAACCGGGCGCAATTTCGACGGTTTGGGTGAGAATGTCGGCAGCGGCCGCGAAATCGCCGGCGGCGGCCTGGTCGAGGCCCCACTTGTAGCGGCGGTCGGCGATGAGATCGCCGGAGGAAACAAACAGCGGGCCGGTATCGGACATCATGTGCTCGCGGTGAGAGAACAAATACCTATTTATAACTCGCCATGCGGCCTGAAGACATCCTGGTGCCGACGCCCGCCGGCGTCTGCTGCAAGCTCGGTTCCTTTCATATCGATCCGACGCGACCGGTCGAGCGCGCGCTGATCACGCACGCCCATTCGGATCATGCCCGCCGCGGCCACGGCGCGGTGCTGGCGACACCGGAGACGATCGATCTCATGCGGATACGCTACGGCGAAGATTTCGCCGGCACCAGTCAGGCGATCCGCTATGGCGAAAGCGTCAATCTGGGCGGCGTGCGGGTGACATTTCATCCGGCCGGCCACGTGCTGGGTTCGGCGCAGATTGCGGTCGAGGCCGGCGACCTTCGGGTGGTGGCTTCCGGCGACTACAAGGACGTGCCCGATCCGACCTGCGTACCGTTCGAGCTTGTTCCCTGCGATGTCTTCATCACCGAAGCGACCTTCGCGCTGCCGGTGTTCCGCCACGGCGATCCGAATGAGCAGATCGCCAAGTTGTTGAACTCGGTTTCGGTGTTCCCGGAGCGCGCGCATCTGGTCGGCGCCTATTCGCTCGGCAAGGCGCAACGCGTCATCGCCTTGCTGCGCAAGGCCGGCCATACCGCGCCGATCTATCTGCACGGCGCGATGGAAAACATCACCGGCTATTATGCCAGCCGCGGTATTGCGCTCGGCGAATTGCGTCCGGTGCGCGGCGCCGACAAAGCCGAACTCGCCGGCACCATCACGCTCTGCCCGCCCTCGGCGTTGAGCGATGTCTGGACGCGGCGGTTTCCTGATCCGCTGGCGGCGTTTGCTTCGGGTTGGATGCGGATCCGCGCGCGGGCTCGCCAGCATGGCGTCGCTTTGCCGCTGGTGATTTCCGATCACGCCGATTGGGACGGTTTGACCGCGACCATTGCGGCCACCGGCGCCGGCGAGATCTGGGTCACCCACGGACAGGAAGATGCGCTGGTGCATTGGTGCGCCACCAAGGGTTTGAAGGCGCGGCCGCTCGATATCGTCGGCTACGGCGATGAGGATGACGAAAATCCCTCTCCCCTTGTGGGGGAGGGGGGTCGGGAGGCGGCGCACGGAAGCGGAGGGGTGCAGGAGCGCCCGTCTTCGCCGGCAGACAACCTCTCGACCCCCACCCCTGACCCTTCCCCACAAGGGGGAGGGGAACGCGGCGGCGAGCCAGAGCCATGAACCGCTTCGCCGAATTGCTCGACCGCCTCACTTATGAGCCGGCGCGCAATGCAAAATTGCGGCTGATGACGGATTATTTCCGTTCGACGCCGGATCCCGAGCGCGGCTGGGCGCTGGCGGCGCTGACCGGCGCGCTGACGTTTCCGCACGCCAAGTCCGGATTGATCCGCAGCCTGATCGCCGAGCGCACCGATCCGGTGCTGTTCGAACTGTCCTACGATTATGTCGGCGATCTTTCCGAGACGATCGCGCTGTTGTGGCCAAAGCCGCTTGCGACGTCCGTTTCTTCCCCGCTGCCTCAGCAGGATCCATCCCCGCTCGTGCCTCGCACTCCCTCCCCCCTTGTGGGGGAGGGTGGGGAGGGGGGTCGGGAGGCGACACACCAACGGGGACGGGGCGACGAGCGCCAGTCTTCGCTCGCGTATGACGTCCCGACCCCCACCCCTAGCCCCTCCCCACAAGGGGGAGGGGAAGAGCCAGCCGAGTCGGCGTCGCTGTCCCTCACCGCCGTGATCGAAACACTCGCGACCCTCGGCAAGGCCGAACTGCCGGCGCGGTTGACGCGCTGGCTCGATGCGCTCGACGAGACCGGACGCTGGGCGCTCATCAAGCTCGTCACCGGCAGTCTGCGCATCGGCGTCTCGGCGCGGCTCGCCAAGGCCGCGGTTGCGGCGCTCGGCACCGCGGATGCCCAGGACATCGAATTGCTGTGGCCTGGGCTTGCGCCGCCTTATGTCGAGCTCTTTGCCTGGCTCGAGGGCCGCGGCGAAAAACCGGCGACGACCAATCCGGTCTCCTTCCGGCCGGCGATGCTGGCGCATGCGCTCGAGGAAACCGACCTCGCCGCGCTCGACCCGAGCGAATTTCTGGCCGAGTGGAAGTGGGACGGCATTCGCGTGCAGGCGGTCGCGGCCGCGCGCGACAACGAAATGATCAGCCGGCTTTATTCGCGCACCGGCGAAGACATTTCCAAAAGCTTTCCCGATTTGGCCGAGGCGTTGCGGCTGCCGGGGGCGATCGACGGCGAGCTTCTGGTGATGCGCGAAGGCCGCGTGCAGTCATTCAACGTGTTGCAGCAGAGACTCAATCGAAAAACCGTCACCGGCAAGCTGATGGGCGAATTCCCCGCACATCTGCGCGCCTACGATCTGCTCGCTGACGGCGACGAGGATTTGCGCGCGCTGCCGTTCGCAGCGCGCCGTGCGCGGCTCGAAGCTTTTCTTGCGCGGCTGAACGATCAGCGCATCGATCTCTCGCCACTGGTTTCGTTCGCGACCTGGGACGATCTCACCGCCGCGCGCAAAGATCCGGCCGCGGCAGGCGCGGGTCTCGATGCCGACGCGGTCGAAGGCGTCATGCTCAAGCGCCGCGATTCGCTGTACGTGCCCGGCCGCCCGACGGGGCCGTGGTGGAAATGGAAGCGCGATCCGTTCATCGTTGATGCCGTGCTGATGTATGCGCAGCGCGGTCACGGCAAGCGTTCGTCGTTTTACTCCGATTACACCTTCGGCGTTTGGACGCGCGGCGACAGCGGCGACGAACTGGTGCCGGTCGGCAAGGCCTATTTCGGCTTCACCGACGAAGAGCTGGTGCAGATCGATCGCTTTGTTCGCCGCCACACCACCGATCGGTTCGGCCCGGTGCGTGAGGTGGTGCACTTGGCGAATGAGGGGCTTGTGCTCGAGGTCGCCTTCGAAGGCTCTGCAGCGTTCGACCCGGCACAAATCCGGATTGGCGATGCGCTTCCCGCGTATCAGTCGCTTGCGCTGGGACAAGCCGCCCGGCGAGGCCGACCGGCTCGAGCGTTTGGAAGCGATCTTGGCGCAGATCGATGCGGGGCGGGCGTAGCGATATTGCTCCGCAGGCCGGCTCTGATTGCGCCGCTGCGCTCGCAATGACGCGCAAGCATCTCTCCCCTCTGCATCGTCACCACCGGGCTTGACCCGGTGGTCCGATGCTGACTCGCAGCAAACAAAAACGTGGCTTGCGTGTGCGGCTTGGCCGCATGGATTGCGGGGTCAAGCCCGGCAATGACGCGGTGCGGGGCTTGAGTGCGTCATTCGGGCAGTGACGGTGAATCCGGGCCAGGCGCCGTGGTGGCTTCGGTCACCGTGTCCTCTCTCGTCGCGGCATCTCCGGCCGCAGCTTCCGCCGTCGGAGCGTCCGCAGCCGTGTCTTGGTCCGTCGTCGCACTCGCTGCCGTGACTTCTGTTTTTGCTTCCATTGCCGGGGCGTCCGGCGTCGCCTCCTCGGCAGCAACCGGCTCAGTCGGCTCGGGCTTGGTCACTTCGCTGAGCGGCCAACGTGCGCGCGGCGCGACGTCGAGGGAATCGGTCAGGCCGAGCGCCAAGCGTTCGGCGCCCGCCCAGGCGATCATTGCGCCATTGTCGGTGCACAAAGCCGGCGGCGGGGCCACCAGCGACACGCCGATCTCGAAGGCGACGCGATGCAGCACCTTGCGGATCGCCAGATTGGCGGCGACACCGCCGGCGCAAACCAGTGCCGTCGGCGCGCCGAGCTCCTCCCGGAAGATCCGCAATCCATTGCGCAGCCGATCCATCACGACTTCGCCGACCGCTTGCTGAAACGATGCACAGAGATCGGCGACGTCGTCGTCGCTGAGCGGCGCGATCTTCTCGGCTTCAAGACGCAGCGCCGTCTTCAATCCGGACAGCGAGAAATTCGCATCCCGACGTCCGGCCATCGGACGCGGCAGCGGAAAGCGCTCGGCGTCGCCGCGCGCGGCCTCTTTCTCGACCAGCGGTCCACCCGGATAACCGAGGCCAAGAAGTTTTGCGGTTTTGTCGAAGGCTTCGCCGATCGCATCGTCGACGGTGCCGCCGATGCGGAAATAATCGCCGACGCCGCGCACGCCGAGAATTTGCGTATGACCGCCCGACGCCAGGAACAGGCAGTACGGAAATGTCGCGCCGTCGGTCAGTCGGGCCGTCAGCGCATGGCCTTCGAGATGATTGACGGCGATCAGCGGCTTGTCGTGCACCAGCGCGATCGCTTTCGCCGTGGTCAATCCGACGATCACGCCGCCGATCAAGCCTGGTCCAGCCGCGGCAGCGATGCCGTCGAGGGCGCTGAATGGCAATTGCGCTTCGCTCATCGCGTTGGCGATGATGGAATCCAGCAACTCGACATGCGCGCGCGCGGCGATCTCCGGCACCACGCCGCCAAAGGCCGCATGCTCGTTGATCTGCGATAGCACCACATTCGCTAAAATGCGGCCTTGTCCTTCCGCATCCCGCTCCACAACGGCGGCCGCGGTTTCGTCGCAAGTCGTTTCAATGCCGAGAACGATCATCCGTCTATTATATGGTCACTTTGCCGAGGCGTGGACGAAGCCACCCAAATCGTTAACAGCGATGATTGCTGCACCTGTTTGTTGGTGCAAACTTTGTCATTGAATGCAGGTCTTGTCTAAGCCGTATCCGATCCAGGGCATGCCTCATCTGACGCGTGTTGTATCTGATGCGTGGCCCTATCTGATAGATGTTCCTAGCTGATCTGTGTTCCAAAATGAGCCATGCCCGATCCAATACATTTCTGGTTCAGACCGCGTTATGGTTGCCGCCCGCCGGTTGTCGCGGATTGACGTTCGCCTAGCATCTGAAGGCCACATGACACAATCGGCAAACGCCACGCCCTTTTTGCGCATTGGTTCGCGCGGTTCCCCGCTCGCGCTGGTGCAGGCGCGCGAGGTGCAAGGCCGAATCGCCGCGGCGGCGGGCGTCGACGCGGCCACGATCGAGATCAAAATCATCCGCACCACGGGGGATATCGTGCAGGATCGGCCACTGGCGGATGCCGGCGGCAAGGGTTTGTTCGCCAAGGAGATCGAGGAGGCGCTGCTGGCCGGCAGCATCGACCTGGCGGTGCATTCGTCGAAAGATTTGCCCACCGTCCTTCCGGCGGGCCTCATGCTGGCAGCCTTTCTGTCGCGCGAGGATGTGCGCGACGCCTTCATCAGCCGCAAGGCGGCGAGCCTGCGTGACCTCGCGCCGGGCGCCACGGTTGGCACCGCATCGCCGCGGCGGGCGGCCTTGGTCAAAAGGCTGCGGCCCGACCTGCAGGTCGCGATGCTGCGCGGCAACGTCGACACGCGGCTGCGCAAGCTCGACGCCGGCGAGGTGGACGCGACCTTGCTGGCTGTCGCCGGCCTGAAGCGGCTTGGGCTTTTGTCGGCGGCGACGGCAATTCTCGATCCCGATGAATTCGTGCCCGCCGTCGGGCAGGGCGCCATCGGGATCGAAACACGCGCGGACGATGACCGTACCCGCGCGTTGGTCGCCGCGATCGACGACCCCGATACAAATGTTGCGCTCAGAGCCGAGCGCGCATTCCTCGCGGTGCTCGATGGTTCGTGCCGTACGCCGATCGGCGGTCACGCCAGGTTCGCGCACGGCGAGCTTTTCTTCCGCGGCATCGTCATCAGCCCGGACGGCAGCGAGGCGTTCGAAACCTTGCGCCGCGGTTCGCGCGAGGCTGCGGCGGCGCTCGGTACCGACGCCGGTCAGGAGTTGCGCGAACGCGCCGGCGCCGACTTTTTCGTTGGGACGTGAGCGATGCGGCTTCTGGTCACACGGCCGGAGCCGGATGCCGAGCGGACGGCGGCGGTTTTGCGTGCGCGCGGCCATGAAGTTTTGGTTTCGCCGTTGCTGCGGATCGAGCCGTTGGTGGAGGCCGCCATCGCGCCCGGTCCGTTTGCGGCGCTGCTGGTGACCAGTGCGAACGCGGCTCCGGCGATTGCCGGCCACGCGCGCTTCGCACAGTTGCGTGCGCTGCCGGCGTTTGCGGTGGGCGATCGCAGCGCCGCGGCGATGCGGGCGGTCGGTTTCGCCGACGTGACATCGGCGCAGGGCGACGTGGGCGATCTCGCGGCATTTGCGGCCTCGCGGATCAAACCCGGTGCTGCGCTGCTCTATCTCGCCGGGGCCGATCGTTCCGGCGATCTCGCCGGCGTTCTTTCGCAGCGAGGCTTTGCGGTCGAAACTGCCGTGGTCTATCGCGCCGTTCCGACCGGCAGGCTTTTACCGGCCGTGACAGCGGCCATGGTGGCAATCGACGGCGTCCTCCACTTGTCCCGGCGCAGCGCGGACATGTATGTCCGTGCTGTGCGGACCGGCGGTTGTCACGAGGATGCGGTCGGACGAATGATCCATTTCTGTGTGTCGCAACAGACTGCGGAGCCGTTGATCGAAGCGGGCGCTACCGACACGCGGGTGGCTCATGAGCCGACCGAAGCCGCCCTCTTGGCGTTAATCCCGAGGGCTTAAGGTCTGATTTTCTATGCGCGCGACCGTTTCGCCGGTCGTGTTGCCGCAATCGCGCCCCCGTACTATGCCGAAGATCGCACTCAGCCGGTGCGACGAATCGGGATCCGGTCCGGCCTGGAGACACTATGAGCGAGACTGACAGCACGTCCCGCCGCCAGCCGCCGACCATCGATTTGACGGCGAAGGAAGTCGAAACCGCAACTACGGACACGGGTCAGGCCGACGGCGTGGCTTCGGAGGCCGCCGGTACGACCAACTCCACCGGCCCGAACCCGGAGGCCGGACCGGCCGAAGATTCGGCGGCGTCATCGGCCGATGGTGCGGCTGACGACCCGGAGCCGGCAGGCGGATCGGCGACAATCCCGCCGCCCGGCGCCACACCGCATCCCGCCGCATCGGCGGGACGCGTGATGTCTTCTCTGATTGGCCTTGTGGCCGGGATCGTCGGGGCCGCCGCCATGGCGGCCGCACTCTGGTTCGCAGGAATTCTGCCTGTTCGTGACATGCCCTCGCCGCAAGCCGCGATGGCGCCCCCGGCCGCGCCAAGCACGACGGCAAATGTTTCACCCGAAATTTCGGCGCGGCTCGACCGGATCGAGAAGGGGCTGCAAAGCGCGCCGCGCCCCGATGCGGCGTTGGGCGGCCGTGTTGCCGAAACGGAGGCGCAGTCCAAGGCACTCAACAGTGCGCTGACGGCACTGACGCGCCGGGTGGACGACGTCGCCGCGGCGACCCAATCGGCGCTCGCCGACGCCAAGGGCGCGGCCAGCACCGCGGATGCCGCCAAAAACGCCGCTCAGTCGACGACGCAGGGTTCGGTGCAGCGCAGCGACCTCGACTCGCTCGAGAGCCAGGTTGCCGCGCTGCAAAACACCGTCAAGGAGCTCGGCGCCAACCTCGCGCAGCGCGCCTCCTCGACGCGCGCGGATGACCGGACGATGCGGCTTGCCGTCGCGGCCGAGGCATTGCGTGCGGCGGCGGAGCGTGGTGCGCCGTTTCCAGCCGAGCTTGCGGCCACCAAGGCGCTCGGCGCCGATGCGGACGCGGTCGCAAAGCTTGAGCCGTTTGCCGCCCAAGGCTTGACCAGCACCGCGGAGCTTGGACGCGAGCTCACGGCGCTAACGCCGTCGCTTTATGGCGCGCTCGCGCCCGCGCGCACCGACAATTCGATCCTGGCGAAGATTGAAAGCCAGGCGCAAAAGCTTGTCCGCATCACCGCCGGTCGGCGCGTCAGGCGGACCGGTGGGAGACGATCCCGCGGCCGTGATCGCGCGGCTCAACGCCGATGCGGCGCGCGGCGACATCGACGCGGCGCTTGCCGAAATCGCCAAGCTGCCCGATCCGGCGCGGGCGCTTGCGCAAGCGTGGAGCAACAAAGCCAGCGCGCGCCAGGCGGCGCTGGCGGACAGCCGCAAGATCGCCGCCACCGCGCTCGCCAGTTTGGCCAGGTCGGACTTGACGAAGTCGGACTCAACGAAGTCGAACTCAACGAAGTCGGACTTAACGAAGTCGGACTCACAATGATTCGCATCGCCCTCTTTCTCATCGTCGTCGGCGCTTTGGCGCTCGGTGCCGCGTGGCTTGCCGATCGCCCGGGCGAGGTGGTCATCACCTGGCAGGGCATGCGGCTCGAGACCTCGCTCATGGTTCTAGCCGCCTCGCTGCTGACCACCGTGGCGGCGGTGATGATCTTGTGGACGCTGTTGAGCGCGTTGGTGCGCTCGCCGTTCACCATGCGCCGGCATCTGCGCCGCCGCCGCGGCGAGCGCGCCTACGAGGCGATCTCGCGCGGGCTGGTCGCCATCGGCGCCGGCGATCTGCTGACGGCGCGCAAATACGCGACCGAAGCCAAGCGCATCGCGCCGACTGAGCCGCTGGCCCTGTTGTTGGATGCCCAGCACGCGCAACTCGCCGGCGATCGGATGTCGGCTGACAGCGCTTTCCGCGCCATGGCGGGCCGCACCGACACCAAGGCGCTCGGCCTGCACGGCCTGTTCATCGAGGCGCATCGCCGTGGCGACCGCGCCAGCGCGCACGCCTTCGCCGAGGAAGCGGCGCGGGAAAATCCATCGCTCGGCTGGGCCGGCAAGGCCGTGCTCGAGTTTCGGTGCATCACCGGCGATTGGGCCGGTGCGCTGGCGCTTCTCGACGCCAACAAGCACGCGCTCGACCGGGACAGCTATCGCCGCCAGCGCGCCGTGATGCTGACCGCGCGCGCGCTCGCCGGCCACGATGCCGACCGCGACCAAGCCAAAGCCTTGGCGCTCGAAGCCAACAAGCTCGAGCCGACCTTCGTGCCGGCCGCCGCGCTTGCCGGCCGGATGCTGGCAGAGGGCGGCGACCTGCGCAAAGCCTCGCGCATTCTGCACACCGCCTGGGAGGCGCATCCGCATCCCGATCTGGCGCAAGTGTTCTCCGATCTGCGCTTCGGCGACGCCGCGCGCGATCGGCTCAAGCGCATCGAGGCGCTGGCCAAGCAGGTGCCCGACCACATCGAAAGCGGCCTCGCGGTGGCGCGTGCGGCGCTTGACGCGCGCGAATTCGCCAAGGCCCGCGATGCCCTGGCTGCGTTCCTGGCGGCGCCGACCCGGCGCGTGGCGCTGTTGATGGCCGAGCTGGAGCGGGTCGAACACAACGACGAGGGCCGCGCCCGCGAATGGATCGCCCGCGCGCTGCATGCGGCGCCGGATCCGGCCTGGACCGCGGAAGGACATGTGTCCGATCGCTGGCGGCCGCTGTCGCCGAGCGGCAAACTCGATGCGTTCGAGTGGCGGGTTCCGGTCACGGGCGTCACCCCGGTGGCGCCATCGATCGAGCCGGTGATCACCCCGGTTCCCGCGGTTACGGCCGCGCCGCCGGCCGTGGTCGAAAATCAGGACAAAGCGCCGGTGGCGTTGGCGCCGCCGCCCGCGCCGGAGGACGGTCCCGGCCAAAACTGAGGCTGCGCCGGCTACGGCGAGTCCGGAGCCCGGTCAGACCGCGCCGCGGGTCGTGGCGGCTCCGCCGAAGTCCGAAGCGGTGATTCCGCTGGTCCATGCTCCGGACGATCCCGGCCCGGATGCGATCGACGAAACCACTCCGCCGGCCGAAGCACCCAACGGCGGCTGGCGCCGGATCTTCGAATAAGCGAACGCCTGCGCCTGCTCGTCCCGCGCTTGCGATCTCGGCGCCAACGCGTGCATTATACCGCATGAATTATAATGCATAAGGACAAGCGCGCGGTGGCCGAACCCAAGGCGCAGAAACCGCTTCAGCCGGAGGCCGCAACCGGCTTGCCGGCCGATCAGGCGCCGCAGACGGCAGCTTTTCTCGCCGCGGTCGGGGGCGAAGTCCGGAAAAATCGTGCCAAGCGCGGCATGACGCGGCGGCAATTGGCTGAAGCGTCGGAAACCTCCGAGCGCTACCTGGCGCAAATCGAGAGCGGCGCCGGCAATCCGTCGGTCAGCGTGTTGCGCGCCATCGCGCAGGCGCTCGATCTTCCGCCTGCGGCCTTGCTGCCGGAGCATGGCGCGCGCACCACCGGCCTGAGCGCGATCCTCGATTTGCTGGCCCAGGTGCCGGAAAATGAATTGCCGGCGCTGACCAAAGAGATCGCGGCGCGCGTCGCATCGCGCGGCGCCGCCGACCGGGCGCGCCGTATGGCGCTGGTCGGGCTGCGCGGCGCCGGCAAGTCGACGCTCGGGCGGATGCTGGCGCAGCATCTCGGCTGGCCGTTCATCGAACTCGATCGCCGCGTCGAAGAGGATTACGGCGCCAGCATTCCGGACCTGATCGAAATGGCCGGCATGGCAACGTTCCGCCGTCAGGAACGCAGCGCGCTCGAGCGCGTGCTGCGCGAGCACGACGCCGCGGTCATCACCACGGCCGGCGGCATCGTCGCCAATCTGGAAACCTACGCGCTGCTGCTTGGCCACGCCCACACTGTTTGGATCAAGGCGCGGCCGCAAGAGCATATGAGCCGGGTGATGGCGCAAGGCGATTTTCGCCCGATGGCGGAAAACCGCCAGGCCATGGCCGATCTGGTGGCGATCCTGGAAGCGCGCCGCGCCGATTACGCCCGCGCCGAAGCCGAGGTCGACACGTCAGGCGATGCGGTCGAAGCAAAGCTTCGCCAAGCTGTTGCGCATCGTCACGCGCATGGTCGGGGAGCAGGGCGCGTGACGCTCGCCGACGCAGGGTTTTCTCGAACTTGCGCCGCTGCGGCTTGAATACCGCATGATCGGACCGCGGCCCTACGAAGCGCCGACCATCGTGATGCTGCATGAGGGGCTCGGCAGCGTCGGGCTTTGGGGCACGTTCCCCGAAGAGCTCGCCGCGGCGACCGGCGCCGGCGTGTTTGTTTATTCGCGCGCCAATTACGGCCAATCGAGTCCCGGCAAGCTGCCGCGCTCGGTCCGCTTCATGCACGAAGAAGCGCTCGACGTGCTGCCGCAGGTGCTCGACGCCATCGGCTTTCAGCGCGGCATTCTTCTCGGCCACAGCGACGGCGCATCGATCGCCACGATTTATGCCGGCAGCGTGCAGGATCATCGGGTGCGCGGCTTGGTGCTGATGGCGCCGCATTTCTTTACCGAGGACATGGGGCTCGAGCAGATCCGCCGCACCAACGAGGATTATCGTTCCGGCAATTTGCGCGAGAAGCTCGGACGCTGGCACGCCGATGTCGATGCCGCCTTTCAGTCCTGGAGCGGGCCGTGGCTCGATCCGGCGTTTCGCGCCTGGGACATCACCGAGGCGCTGGGCTATATCCGCGTCCCGATGCTGATCGTGCAGGGCGCCGACGACCAATACGGCACGCTCAAGCAGATCGAGGCGGCGCGAGCAGGAATGCTACTGCCCGGTCGAGGTGGCGGTCCTGCCCGGCGTGCGCCATTCGCCCCATCGCGAGCGCCGCGGTCCTGACCCGGGATACCGTGGCGGCGTTCATCAATCGCCTGCTGCGCGACCATCACGAAGGCGAACGGACCGCTCGAATCCGGGGTTGCGGTCTGATGCATTATAGTGCATAAGGCCATCAGCGCCTTATGTGAATTATAATACATCTCAGGAAACGCTGATGGCTGACGCCCACGCCCCCGAGCGTCCGCTGGCAAACGGCCAGACCCGGATCGACTTCCAGACCGAACCGTCCCGCTACCGGCATTGGAAGCTCAAGATCGACGGCGACGTCGCGACGCTTCTTCTGGACGTCGACGATAAGGGCGGCGCTGTTCGAGGGCTACGAGCTCAAGCTCAATTCCTACGATCTCGGCGTCGATATCGAGCTGGCCGACGCGATCGAGCGGCTGCGCTTCGAGCATCCGCAGGTACGCGCCGTGGTGCTGCGCTCCGGCAAGCCGCGGGTGTTCTGCGCCGGCGCCAACATCCGCATGCTGGCCGGCGCGAGCCACGCTCACAAAGTCAACTTCTGCAAGTTCACCAACGAAACCCGCAACGGCATCGAAGACCTCAGCGCCCATTCGGGCCTGCAGACCATTTGCGCGATCAACGGCACGGCCGCCGGCGGCGGCTATGAGCTGGCGCTGGCGACCGATCACATCATGCTGGTCGATGACGGTTCGTCGGCGGTGTCGCTGCCGGAGTTGCCGCTGCTTGCGGTGCTGCCCGGCACCGGCGGCCTCACCCGCGTGTCCGACAAGCGCAAGGTCCGGCGCGACCACGCCGATTTCTTCTGCACCACCGAAGAGGGCGTGAAGGGAAAGCGCGCGGTCGAGTGGCGGCTGGTCGATGAAGTCGTGCCGGGTTCGAAATTCGAGCAGGCGGTCGCGGCGCGGGCGAAAGATTTCGCCGCGAAATCGCAGCGTGGCGAGGCCCAGCAGGGCGTTCGGTTCACGCCGCTGAAGCGCAGCTTCTCGGCCGATGGCATCGACTACGATCTGGTGGCGGTGGAATTCGACCGCTCCGGCCGCATCGCTACCATCACGCTGCGCGGACCCTCGGCGCCGCCGCCCGCCTCGGCTGACGCCATGCAGGCGCAAGGTGTGGAATTCTGGCCGCTCAAGCTCGCGCGCGAACTCGACGACGCCATTCTCAACATCCGGCTCAACGAATTCGACGTCGCCGCGATCGTGTTCAAATCGTCCGGCGATCCGGCCGAGGTGATGGGTTACGAGAAATTTCTCGACGCCAACAAAGACCACTGGCTGACGCGCGAACTCCGTCATTACTGGAAGCGGGTGCTCAAGCGCGTCGATCTCACCTCGCGTTCGCTGGTGACGTTGATCGAGCCCGGTTCGTGCTTTGCGGGGACGCTCGCTGAGCTCGTTTTCGCCAGCGACCGCTCGTACATGTTCCTCGGCCAGCGCGAAGGCGACAACAAGCCGCCGGCGACGCTGGCGCTCGCCGCCGCCAATTTCGGTCCCTATCCGATGTCGAACGGCTTGACGCGGCTCGGCAGCCGCTTTCTGGCCGACGCGAGTGTGCTCGAACAAGCCAAAGCCGCGCAGAACACCATGCTCGACGCCGAGCAGGCACAAAAGCTCGGGCTCGTCACCTTCGCGCTCGACGACATCGATTGGGATGACGAAGTGCGCGTCTTTCTCGAAGAGCGCGCCAGCTTCTCGCCCGATGGTCTCACCGGTCTCGAAGCCAATCTGCGCTTCGCCGGGCCGGAGACCATGGAATCAAAAATCTTTGCCCGGCTGACCGCGTGGCAGAACTGGATCTTCCAGCGTCCAAATGCGGTCGGCGAAGACGGTGCGCTCAAGCGCTACGGCAGCGGCCAGCAGCCGGTGTTCGATACGCGCCGGGTTTGATGTTTTTCACCTCTCCCGCTTGCGGGACGAGGGAGACGCGCAAGCGGCTGATGAGACATGGAGAGCGAGCGATGAATATCGAAGCTGTCGATTACACCACCAAGATCCCCAACAACGTCAATCTCGCCGAAGATCGCACCGTGCTGCGCGCGCTGGAAAGCTGGCATCCCGGCTACATCGATTGGTGGATGGACATGGGGCCGGAAGGCTTCCAGGAGTCGCTGGTCTATCTGCGCACCGCCGTCTCGGTCGATCCGAAGGGCTGGGCCAAATTCGATTATGTGAAAATGCCCGACTACCGCTGGGGCATTCTGCTGGCGCCGAAGGAAGAAGGCCGCACCATTCCGTTTGGCCATCATTTCGGCGAGCCGGCCTGGCAGGACGTGCCCGGCGAATATCGCGCCATGTTGCGCCGCCTGGTCGTGATCCAGGGTGATACCGAGCCGGCGTCGGTCGAGCAGCAACGCCATCTCGGCAAGACCGCGCCGTCGCTCTACGACCTGCGCAACGTCTTTCAGGTCAATGTCGAGGAAGGCCGCCACCTCTGGGCGATGGTCTACATTCTGCAGAAATATTTCGGCCGCGATGGCCGCGAGGAGGCGGCCGAGCTGTTGCAACGCCGCTCCGGCAGCGAAGACAAGCCGCGCATGCTCGGCGCCTTCAACGAAGTCGACGCCGGACTGGCTGTCGTTCTTCATGTTCACCTTCTTCACCGATCGCGACGGCAAGATGCAGCTCGAAAGCCTGGCGCAATCCGGCTTCGATCCGCTGTCGCGCACCTGCCGCTTCATGCTGACCGAAGAAGCGCATCACATGTTCGTCGGCGAGACCGGCGTCGGCCGCACCATCCAGCGCACCTGCGAGGCGATGAAGGAGGCAGGCATCGACGATCCGTTCGCAGATCGAGAAGGTCCGCAAGCTCGGCGTGATCGATCTGCCGACCATCCAGAAGAAACTCAATCTGCACTATTCGCTGTCGCTCGATTTGTTCGGTTCGGAAGTGTCGACCAACGCCGCCAATTCCTTCAATGCCGGCCTCAAGGGCCGCTTCCAGGAGACCAAGATCGACGACGATCACCGGCTCGAAAACGCGACCTATCCGGTGTTGAAGCTGGTCGATGGCGCGATCAAGCGGGTCGACGAGCCGGCGCTGACCGCCGTCAACATGCGGCTGCGCGACGACTACACCGCCGATTGTCAGCGCGGCCTCGATCGTTGGAACAAGGTCATCGACCGCACCGGCGTCGGCTTCAAGCTCGAGCTGCCGCATGTCGGCTTCCACCGCAACATCGGCGAGTTCAAGGACGTGAAGATCGATCCGGCCGGCGAGATCGTGAACGACACGACTTGGCAAGGCGGTGTCGAACAAATGGCTGCCGTCGAAGGACGACGGCGACTTCATTGTCAGCCTGATGCAGCCGAAGACCGAGATCGGCGAATTTGCCAGCTGGATCGCGCCGCCGCGCATCGGCATCGACAACAAGCCGGGCGATTTCGAGTACGTGAAGATCGCGGAGTAGATTTCGTCTGGCGATTGCAAGGCCGTCGATGCCCGGCCTCGTGCCGGGCATCCCGCCTATCATTGCACAGTCTACCGGGATGGCCGGGACAAGCCCGGCTGACGTCCGGGGCGTTACGACTCCAACGGCCCTTCGCGCAGCCGTTTCAGATCGAAGCGATCGATCTCACGCAACAGCTCCACGAAAGCCTTGGCGCCATGCGCCAGCGCGGCTTCGCCCTTCGCGGCAGTGGCCAGCGTGGCGTCGCCGATCGCGCCGGTCGGGTTGATATCCTGCGTCATCCAGGCGAAGCCGGCCGGCCGATAGGCGCCGAGCCACTTGAACTCCTGTGCCATCGCGATGGTCGCCGGCGATGGCGTTGGGGGCGTGTTCGCGGCGCACGGTTTCGGGTCGGCCGGCGAGCATCAGCGAGGTCTCGATGTCGCCGCCATGAATGCCGTGGCGTTTCTCGTCGCTGGTGAACGTGTTCTCCGGATAGCCGAAGCGATGCCAGCCGACGGTCACCGCCAGCATGCCGTGGCGGGCGCGAAGATCGCGCGCCACCAGTTCCATGGCGGCGACATTGCCGCCGTGGCTGGTGATCGAGCACGAGCTTGCGCAGCCCGGCGCGCGCCAGGCTGTCGCCGATCTCGGTCCAGGCGGCGATCGCCGCCGCCGCCGACAGCGTCAACGTACCCGGGAAGGCCAGATGTTCGACGGAGACGCCGATCCGCTGGATCGGCAAAAATGTTACCGGCAATTTCCGCGGGCAGGATCTGGTGCACGCGCGCCAGATAGGCTTCGGCGATGAAGGTGTCGACCCCGAGCGGCAGGTGCGGCCCGTGCTGCTCCACGGCGGCAAGCGGCAGCACCGCGATCCAGCGCGCCGTATCGGCGCCGGCACCGGCGACCTCCTGCCAGGTCATCTCCATGTAATCGCGTTTCGGCAGGCTCATTGAACGCTTGCTCCTCGGCTTGGCCGTTAATGAATTCTGCAACGCCAAAGCATAATCAGGTCTTGATTAAGTCTTGCAGGTTCTTTTTAGGATTGCGCGTTATCGGGTGTCGCCGCCGGCTCAAGGAGCACGTCATGCCGCGTTTCGCAACCTCCCGCCGGATGTCGGCGGCGCTTCTCCTTTTTGCCTTTGCGGTGCTCGCGCCACGGCCGGCTGCGGCGCTCGACAAGGTCAATTTCGGCACCAACTGGGTGGCGGAAGGCGAGCACGGCGGCTTTTACCAGGCGCTGGCCGACGGCACCTACAAGAAATACGGCCTCGACGTCACCATCGTGCCGGGCGGCCCGAACGCCAACAACCGCATGCTGCTGCTCGTCGACAAGATCGATTTCTACCTGAGCGCCAACACGCTGCAGGGGTTCGATGCGGTCGAGAACAACATACCGATCGTCGAAATCGCGGCGCTGTTTCAGAAAGACCCGCAGGTCTTGATCGCGCATCCGGACCAGGGCATCGACACGTTCGAGGATCTGAAAAAGCTGACGCTGTTCATCTCCAAGGAAGGCGTCGCGACCTATTTCCAATGGCTCAAGGCCGATTACGGTTTCAGCGACAGCCAGGTCAAACCCTACACCTTCAACCCGCAGCCGTTTCTGGCCGACAAACGATCGGCGATGCAGGGCTATGTGACCTCGGAGCCGTTCGCGATCGAGCAGCAGGGCAAGTTCAAGCCGAAGGTCTTTTTGCTCGCCGACCAGGGCTTCTCTGCCTATTCGACATTGGTCGAGACCCGCCGCGATCTGGTCAAGACCAAGCCCGATCTGGTGCAGCGCTTTGTCGATGCGTCGATCGTCGGCTGGTACAATTACATCTACGGCGACAACAGCGCCGCCAATGCGCTGATCAAGAGCCAGAACCCGGAAATGACCGACGCGCTTTTGGCTTATTCGGTCGCCAAGATGAGGGAATACGGCATCGTCGATTCCGGCGACTCGCAGACGCTCGGCATCGGCGCCATGACCGACGCGCGCATGAAGGATTTTTTCGACAAGATGGTGCGCGCCGGCGTCGCCAAGGCCAATCTCGATTACCGCAAGGCCTACACCTTGCAATTCGTCAATAAGAAAGTCGGACTGGATCTGAAGCATTGACGTGATTCAGGGGCACCCGCGCGCGGGTCTCGCGATGTCGCTTCCTCCCTCAACGGCTTCGACCGCTCTTCCGCTTGTCGCGCTGCGCGGCGTCGGCAAGGACTTCGCGAACGGCACGCGCGCGCTTGCCGGACTCGATCTTGAGGTGCGTCGCGGCGAATTTCTCTCGCTGCTCGGGCCGTCGGGCTGCGGCAAATCCACGGCGTTGCGCATCATCGCGGGCTTGAGCGAGCCGAGCCAGGGCGCGGTCGAATGGCCGGCGGCGACGGGCAACAATGCCAAGAGCCGGCTCGGCTTTGTCTTTCAGGAGCCGACGCTGATGCCCTGGGCGTCGGTGTTCGACAACGTGATGCTGCCGCTCGATCTGCATCGCACGTCGAGCGCCGACATGGCCGCGCGTGTCGGCGCGGCGCTCGATCGCGTCGGCCTCAGCGCCTTCCGCGACGCCTATCCGCGCGAATTGTCGGGCGGCATGCGGATGCGGGTTTCGATCGCGCGCGCGCTGGTGACCGAGCCGGAGCTTTTGTTGATGGACGAGCCGTTCGCCGCGCTCGACGAGATCACCCGCTTCAAGCTCAACGACGATCTGCTGCAGATGTGGCAGGCGCTGCGCACGACCGTCCTGTTCGTCACCCATTCGGTGTTCGAGTCGGTCTATCTGTCGAGCCGCATCGTGGTGATGGCGGCGCGGCCGGGGCGCGTGTTCACCGAGCTCAATTTCGATCCGCCGGCGCAGCGCGATCAGGGTTTCCGCACCTCGGCGATCTATGCGCAAAACTGCCGCCGCGCTTCGGAAGCGCTGGCGCAGGCCATGGCGGCGGGAGGCGAGCATGACGATCCATCATCCGCTCATTCCCGCGAAAGCGGGAATCCAGACCGGGCCGATCAACGAAGATCTGGGTCCCCGCCTTCGCGGGGACGAGCGGAGGGTTTGCCTCAGTGTGCGTGCATCCAGCCATGAACGTCGCGAGCACGTGCTGCGCATCGCGCTGCCGATCGTCGTGCTGGTGCTCGGGCTCTTGATCTGGGAAGCCGGTCGTCCGCCTCGACAACGTCCCGCCCTATGTCTTGCCGGCGCCGTGGCTCATTCTCAAAACGCTGGTCAGCGATTGGGACTTGCTCGGCCGATCGCTTGTGGTCACGCTGGTCACCACGGTCGAGGGTTTTTTGCTCGCGGCTTTCGGCGGCGTCGGGCTGGCGATCTTGTTCAATCAGTCGCGGCTCGTGGAATATTCGCTCTATCCCTACGCCGTGATTCTGCAGGTCACGCCGATCGTCGCGGTCGCGCCGCTCCTGTTGATCTATCTGCCGCAGCCGGCCGCGGTGCTGGCCTGCGCCTGGATCGTGGCGTTCTTTCCGGTGCTGGCCAACACCACGCTCGGGCTGAATTCGGTCGATCGCAATCTCGCCGATCTGTTCGCGCTTTACGGCGCCTCGCGCGGACAGGTGCTGTGGCGGCTGAAGCTGCCGTCGGCGTTGCCCTACATCCTCGGCGGCCTGCGCATCGCCGGCGGCCTGTCGCTGATCGGCGCGGTGGTTGCCGAAATCGCCGCGGGCTCGGCGGGCGCCGGCTCGGGGCTCGCCTACCGGATCGCCGAGTCCGGCTACCGGCTCAACATTCCGCGCATGTTCGCGGCGCTGCTGCTGCTCTCGGCCGCCGGCGTCGCGATTTTTTATCTGTTGTCGCTGATTAACTATCTGGCGCTGCGCCGCTGGCACGAAAGCGCGCTCGGCGCCGAGCGCTAGAGCATGATCGAGCGAATCCGGTTTTCCGATAAGATCATGCTCGCGATGTTGCGCTGACCATCGATCCTGCCCACTCGCGTGCATTGCTGCTGCGGCGGAGAGAAGACTTGACCGGCGTGCGCCATTCGGGGATCAAAGCGCCGCCGCGCTGCCCTCGGGCGCAGCCGGACATCCGAACAATCGTCCGAACTCAGACTGGTCCGAAGGAGTGCCGACATGTCGCAGAACGCCTCGCGTCTTCCCGGGCGCCATTCCCTGCATATCCCCGGGCCGACGCCGGTTCCCGATCGCGTGCTGCGCGCCATCGACATGCCGCTGATCGACCAGCGCGGGCCCGAATTCGCCAAGATGACGAAGCGCGTTCTCGAAGGCATCAAGACGATCTTCAAGACCACCCAGCCGGTGATCATCTACACCGCGACCGGCACCGGCGCCTGGGAAGCCGCGCTCACCAACACGCTCTCGCCCGGCGACCGCGTGCTCATGGTCGAGACCGGCCAGTTCGCCGACGCTCTGGAAGGTGATGGCCGAGCGGCTCGGCCTCAAGCCGGAATTCATCAAGACCGATTGGCGCGTCGGCGCCGATCCGAAAATCATCGAAGAGCATTTGCGCAAGGACAAGGCGCACGAGATCAAGGCGGTGTGCATTCTGCACAACGAGACCGCCACCGGCTGTCTGTCGCCGATCGGCGAGATCCGCAAGGCGATCGACGCCGCCGGCCATCCGGCGCTGCTGTTCGTCGACACCATCTCGTCGCTCGCATCCGCCGACTATCGGCATGACGAATGGGGCGTCGATGTCACCATCGGCGGCGCGCAGAAGGGCTTGATGATGCCGCCCGGCATGTCGTTCAACGCGGTGAGTGAAAAGGCGCTGCACGCGTCGAAGTCGGCGAAGCTGTCGCGGTCGTTCTTCATGTGGGACGACATGCTGAACATGTACAAGCAGGGCTTCTTTCCCTACACGCCGGCGACGCAAATGCTCTACGGCCTCGACGTGTCGATCCAGATGCTGCACGAGGAAGGCCTCGACAACGTCTTTGCGCGCCATCATCGCCTGGCCGAAGCGACCCGGCGCGCGGTGAAAGCGTGGGGCCTCGAAATCCTCTGCCGCGATCCGAAATATTATTCGCCGAGCGTCACCGCCGTGCTGCTGCCGGACGGCCACGATGCCGATCAGTTCCGCGGCATCGCGCTCAACACCTTCAATATTTCCTACGGCGCCAGCTTCGGTCCCTTCGCGAAGAAATATTTCCGCATCGGCCATATGGGCGATGTCAACGACACGATGATGCTCGGCGCGCTGGCCGCCACCGAGATGGCGCTCGCGCTCGCCGGCGTGCCGCACAAGAAGGGCGGCGTGCAGGCGGCGATGGATTACATCGTGTCGGCGCAGCCCAGCGCGTCACGCGCCGCGGCGGAGTAATCAGCGCTTCCGTCATTGGCGCGGAAGTTCAAGCTCCGCTCATTCCCGCGAAAGCGCGGAATCCAGTTCGGACGCGCCAAGTATCTGGGTCCCCGCCTTCGCGGGGATCGAGCGGCCCGGAGTGACGATCATCACGCCAGCGCCACCGCGGCGACCTGGTTCTTGAATGCCGGCCGCGCCGCAATCGCCGCAAACCAGCGCTCGAAATTCTTGAACGCCGGCCGGTCAGGCACAAGCTGGCGATAGCGGTTGGCCATCACGGCCGCCGGAATGTCGCCGAAGGAGAACCCGTCGCCGGCCACGAAGGCGTCGTTGGCGAGCGCGCCGTCGAGCAGCGCAAAAGCCTCGGTGGTCTTTTTCTTCGAAGTCCTCGATGACCGCATGATCGCGCTTCTCCGGCGGCGTGCGAATCATGCCGACGAAAACACGGCGTGATCGCCGGTCCGAGCACCGAGAGCTGCCAATCCATCCACGCATGGGCACGCGCGCGGGCGTGCAGATCGGCCGGCTCGAGCAGGTTGCGCGCGATGCTTGTCGGCCAGGTAGCGCACGATGGAATTGGATTCCCACAGCAGAAAGCCGTCTTCTTCCTCGAGCGTCGGCACCAGCCCGTTGGGGTTCATCGCCAGATAAGCCGGCTCGCGATTTTTGCCGAACGGGCCGCCGATATCGATGCGCTCGTGCGGCAGGCCGATTTCTTCCACCGCCCACATCACTTTTTGCACGTTCGACGAGGTGTTTCGTCCCCAGACTTTGATCAACGTTTCCTCCCGTCGCTGAGCTTCGCCTATGCGTGACGCAATCCGTCAGAGCCGACTCGCCGCGTCTTTCAATCGAGATGGCCGGGGCGTAAGCGCGTAAAGCAACGCCGTTCTTCGAACGGCTATGCCCGGCCATGACGCACTCAAAATGATTGAGCGGGGTTAGTTCACTCGATTTGCCGCGCTTCCTCGGGCAGCATGATCGGAATGCCGTCGCGGATCGGATAGGCGAGCTTGGCGGCGCGTGAGATCAGCTCTTGCTTTTGCGCGTCGTATTCGAGCGGCGTTTTGGTCAGCGGACAGACCAGGATTTCCAACAGCTTCGGATCGACAACGTCGCCTTGATGGTCGGTCGACATGGAAGGCTCCTAGAGCGCGGATGAACTTCGGCCGGCGGGCGGCGTGCGTGTGTCTTGTCGAGCTTCACTGCAGCGAGCGTCTCGCCGCTCTCGCCTTTGGCAAGCTCGATCTCGGTGACGGCGATCAGAATCTCGGCGCGGGTTTTCAGGTCCGGCGCTTCCAGCAGCGCCTGTTTCTCGGGCGGGCCGTAAGGCGACATCATCGACAACGCATTCACCAGCGCTTCGTTGGGCGCATTCTCGATGTCGGCCCAGTCAGCCTTGAGGTCGTTGGCCTTGAGAAAGTCGGCGAGCGTGCGCAACAGCGTCTTGCGGTCGACTTCGCTCTCACCCTTGCGGGCGATGAAGTCGTCGGCGAATGGCGCAAACGTCACCCGGCATTGCCGATAGGCTGTGTCGGCCGGCAGCTCTTCCTCGATGCGGAAACGCGCGACGCCGGTAAGCTGAATCAGATAGCGGCCATCGCCGCTTTCCGCGAATTGCGTGATGCGGCCGACGCAGCCGATCTGGAACAGATCCGGCTTGTTCTCGTCGCGTCCGGGATGTGCTGGATCGGGCTGGATCATCCCGATCAGCCGCGTCCCCCGCAAGGCATCGTCGATCATCGCCAGATAGCGCGGCTCAAAAATGTTGAGCGGCATCTGACCGCGCGGCAACAACAGCGCGCCCGGCAGCGGAAACACCGCGATCACAGCCGGGAGGTCTTCCGGTCCCTTGTAGACCACATTCATCGGCATATCGTACTCCGCGCGCGACCAACGCGCGCGCCGCTCGGCGATCGACTAAAGCACGCTCGTCCGGGACGCGCCTCTAGGCGAACAAGATCGAGGACAAGCGCTTGCGCCCCTCGATCGTTGCTTCGTCGGTCGGACCCCACGCATCGAAAAACTGCACAAGCTGCTTGCGGGCGCCGTCGTCGTTCCACTTGCGATCGCGTTTGACGATGCTGATCAGATTCTCGAGCGCCTCGAGCCGCTGACCCTTGCCGTTGAGCGCCAGCGCAAGATCGAAGCGCGCCTGATGATCGGCCGGATTGGCGGCGACCTTTTGCTCGAGCTCGGCAATCGGCCCGACCGATTGCGCTTGCTCGACAAGTCGATGCGCGGCCTTGGCGGCGAGCACGGCCGCGTCGTTGGCCTTTGCTTCCGGCACCAGCGCCAGCGTCTGCTTGGCCTGATCGATCGCGCCAGTCTCGACGTAGCAACGCGCCAGGCCGGCGAGCGCCGGCACATTGGTGTTGTCTTCGGCCAGAAGCTGAGCGTAGAGGTCCGCCGCGCCGGCGAAGTCGCCCTCGGCCATCGCCGTATCCGCGACCTTGAGAAGATCCTGCGCCTCGCCGCCGATGCGATCCTTGGTCAGCCGCTCGAGGAACGCCGTGACCTGGTTTTCCGGCAGCGCGCCCATGAAGCCGTCGGCCGGCTGGCCGTTGACGAAGGCGATCACCGCCGGAATCGACTGAATGCCCATCTGGCCCGGAATGGCCGGATGCTCGTCGATGTTCATCTTGACGAGCTTCACCTTGCCCTTGGCGGCGCGCACGACCTTTTCGAGGATCGGCGTCAACTGCTTGCAGGGGCCACACCACGGTGCCCAGAAATCGATCAGAACCGGCTGGTGTTTCGATTCTTCGATGACGTCTTTGACGAAGGTCTGTGTCGTCGTGTCCTTAATGAGGCCATCGGCGGCGGTTTGCGTTTGCTGCAGCATCTCGGAGCTACGCCTTCCCTTTTGGGCCGAAACGGCCCGCGATTTCCCCTATTCGCCCGATTAAATGGGAAAGAATGTCGCCGAATGCAATCGCCGCGTTCAGCTTGGTCCAAGCTCTTCGGCAGGGTCGGCGGCGGCCTCCGGGGCGGAAACCGGCTCGATCCTTGGCGGATGGCCGGTGGCTTCCAGAAACCTCACCAGCCCCTGACGGGAAATGGTCGTGGTCCCGGTATTGGTCAGCGGGTGAAAATTCAGCACCTCGTGCGCCATCATGGCGGCATCGAGCACGACGGTCACGCGGTGGCCGGTGTCGTTGATGGCGGCAAACGGTGTCACCGATCCGGGCTCCACGCCCAGCGTTTCGCGCATCAGTTCGGCCGAGCCGAACGAGAACCGTCCGGACGCGCCGAGCAACCGGTGCAGCGATTTGAGTTCGATCTGCGCATCCTCCGACGCGACCACGAGGAACAAGGTCCCTTTCTTGTCGCGCAGGAACAGGTTCTTGCTGTGAATGCCGGGCACGCGGACATGCAGCCCGCGCGATTCCTCCACCGTGAAGACCGGCGCATGCCGCACCGTCTGGTGGGGAACGCTAAGGCTATCCAGGAAGGCGAACAGATCTTCGGGCGAAGCGGCGGGCATGCGGGGCGATATAGATCACGATCGGCCCGGGCGTAAAAGTCTTGGGCGGCGATGTCGGGCCGGCGTCGGCTGGCCGCCGAGACCGGCTTTTCACGGCACTTTCGCGGGCCGGCGCCCGTCCGAGCCAGGATAGTTGCAAAAGCCCGCGCTTTGGCATAGGTGTTCGGTCCCGGCGAGCCGATGGCCCGCCGTTACCCTCTTGTCGGATGCGGGTGTAGCTCAGGGGTAGAGCACAACCTTGCCAAGGTTGGGGTCGAGGGTTCGAATCCCTTCGCCCGCTCCAATAATCTCCCTGGCCGAGATTTATCAACAGCTTGCTGAAAACGTTGGCTTTTCCCAGGGCGGATGCTACAAATCCTGTCACAAAACGGTTTTGTAGCGTGATCTGATGCCTCGAGTTGCGACCAAGCTTGCCCCCACTCGCGAAGGCGTCTTCATCGCGCGCAAAGTGATCCCTTCTGACGTGCGCGCAGAATACGCCAAACTATATGGCCAGCGCACCGAGGAGCGCTTGAATACCGGCCCGTTGCCGGTTTCGCTCGCGCGAGCGAAACACCGCGAATGGTCCAGCGAGATTGAAGCGCGGATTGCCAACATACGAGCAGCGTGCACGGGGGGAGGCCGCACACTCATACCAAAGGAAGCGCGAGGACTGGCGGGCGACTGGTATCACTGGTTCACCGCGCGAATGGCGCTTCACAATTGGCCGGCAGACGTTTGGGAGGACTACCAGTGGCGCGTGCACGATGAGTTTTATGGTCCAGCCATGGCCGGCGGTGTGTTCTCTGGCGATCCCCTGGACTTTTGGGAACGTGATGGCGCCATGCGCGAACGCGTGCGGCCCATCATTGCCGATGAGTATTTAAATCGAACCAGTTTCTAGCGGCTAAGGGACTGGTCCTGGATGCGGCGTCACGTGATATGTTTATTGATTATGTCACGCGCGATTTTTTCGCTGCTCTAACGCTGCTTGCCCGGCGCGCGCGCGGCGATCACGGCCCAGACAAGTGGGCGGAGCAATTCCCACGATACGAGGGCGCCGCCGATCCGAGCCTGACGCCGTGGTCCTTGTTCGAGCGTTGGATCGCTAAAGGCAAGCCGGCCAGCTCGACCGTAAATCGATGGCGCGCCGTGTTTCAGCGGCTGCAAATCGATTTTCCGAATACCAGCGCGGCAGCGTTGCTGCCCGAGCAAATGCAGGAATGGGCCAATCGACTTATAGAGCCTGGCCGCACTGCCGGCACGGTCGCCCATATCTGGGTTGGCGCGGCTCGAACCGTATTTGCATGGGCCATTGATGAAAAGCTGATTTCGCGCAACCCCTTTACCGGCTGGCGCGTGAAGGTTCCGAAAAAGATTAGGATACGCGAAACGAAATCTTTCACCGACGGCGAGATCGAAACGATTTTGAGTGCCGCGCTAGCGATCCAAGTGCACAGCAAGACCGATGCCGCCAAGCGGTGGTGTCCCTGGCTGGCTGCGTACAGCGGTGCGCGCATGGGCGAGCTCACACAATTGCGTGGTGTTGATATCATCGAGCGCGACGGTATTCACGCTATTAGAATTTCGCCGGAAGCTGGTACGACCAAGACTGGCCAAGCGCGCACAGTGCCGCTTCATGAGCATTTGGTTGACCAAGGCTTCCTTGCATTCGCGAAGGCCAGCGGCGCCGGGCCGCTTTTTTACAATGAGCCGAAACAGCCTAGTGGGCCAATCGATCCGAGCAATCCCCGCAAACCTCGCTATGTGAAAGCACGCGAACAGGTGGCAACGTGGGTCCGGAGCCTTGGCGTCAATGACCCTGAGTTGTCGCCTAATCACGCTTGGAGACACACATTCAAGGCCATAGGCTTCCGAAGCGGCATGTCAGAAAAAGTGCTCGACGTCATTGTCGGGCATGCGCCCGCTTCAGTCGGGCGTGGCTATGGCGAGCCCACGCTCGCAGATAAAACGAAAGAGCTCCAGAAATTCCCTTGCTATAAAGTCAGCTAGGTGGAACCAAGGGCGTAAACTCGCGCCGGCTGCTTTGTTTAATAACTCGCGTCAAAGGGGCGAGTTGCAAACTACGAATTTGGGGTCAGGAGTTCGAAATCTCTTCGGGCGCGCCACATCTAACTGCTGATGCTGAGAAATTTGTACTGTTAGTCAGCTGCCATGCAGATACGAAAATTCTGCCTGGTAATTGCATGGCAGAAAGCTCGCCCATCATTTGTCCACTGCCAGCGCGGGCTACAGCGTGGCGGAAGATGCTTGTGTATTCGAAACGCGACGGGTTCTGCGTCAACTCCACTATCATTAGACTAGCGCACCTTTTGGTGTCGGCAGGCAGTTGCTTCAATTATGGCAAAACTGCTAACCCAGATCATTCTGCGAAATGATCTGGGTTATTTGCAGCCACAGTCCGTGTCATTAATTTCATGGCACTATTTCAAATCAACGGGCGTTTTAAATTGACACACCGTTTGAAGAGAAGCGGTGAGCCCCGAGGCAGGCAGAGCGCCATCCCCCAATGCTCTTGCCTCGGTCGCCAATCAATCCTCGGGGCTCAATACTTTCTTTTGCACCCCTCCGCTATGTCGCGCGAAAGCCAAGGCTCGAAAAACAGGGGGGCTCCTGGAACGGCAGCCTTGATCTTGTATCAAACGAGTGTTTGAATTCCATTCGCGCGTTTGAAACGCTGGCATTAGGCTTTGGTCATGTTGAAGCTGGCAGTCGGATCACTCGTGATCGTCGCGGCCGTTGGCATCGGAAGCACAACTGGCCGCGCGGCCGAGGCAGCGCCCGTTTCTGAGTTCAGTATGACGCAGCTGGTGCGCGACGAGCACGATCTCGTCACCAATATGGTCCGACAGGCAGCTCGCCGAAGAGCGTGGTCGCTACAGCGAGCCAAGGACGGCAATCAGTACGTCATCCGAGGCTTCCCAGAGGGGTCCGCGCTGCCCACCCCCTTGCTCGTGTCGCGCCACGATAGCTGAGGAGTATTCGCCGTGATGCAGGCAGACTCGCCTCCCCACGCAAGGATCATCTGATGTCGCAAACGGCTTGCCCGAGCTGCGGCGGAGCGCTTCAGCTAGCGCGAACCGTTCGTGGGACTGACGGTCTTGCGGATCTGCAGACTTTCAGCTGCCGAACCTGCAACCTTTGGGTGACCGAGGCCGCCGACGCACCCAGACAATCACAAAGTAAGTCGGTCCTCAAATATCTGTTGCGGCTCGGGTGACTCTGCCTCACCGCCAACACATTTCAAACGAAAGTTTGAAAACGGGGATGGGGAATATGACACGGCCAGCTAGCGTGAATTGCGGAGCATCAGGTTTTTCGCAAGCAAACGCGCCGTTTGCATCGTCGCTTGGGCGCGTCATTGGCTGCAGACGAGGTGACCGTTTTTCCAGCCGCGCGCATGGATACACGGATGGTACGGTATCGTCTGATGTTCTTCTGCCGTGATTAAGTCCGCAATCTCCGGCTCACCGCCTTCGATTTTTGATTTGGAGGCGCCTGCATCTGACCTTTTAGCTAACGCACCGTGGCTCTCTATATTTCGCATCGCGGGTGTATTTGCACCTAAGCCGCTCGCTCCGGCGCTTTCATCTTCGGCTCTCGCTGTCTGCACGAATGAGGCGGAAGTCAACGACCACGCCCGCGAGGACGCTAATGAGAAGAAAAATCTTCAACGACGAACCCGCCGCGACCAATTGCGTAAAAGTCGCGGGTAATCCGCTCGGCTGTATCGCCCGTCGCGACTTGCGGCGCTCCTAGACGTGCACAGAGTTCTATTATTTGGCGCTGGCGGATGGCTGGTAAGTTGCCTGAGCCAGTTACGATACAGCACAAAATCA
Source organism: uncultured Alphaproteobacteria bacterium (assembly GCA_963737755.1). GTDB lineage: Bacteria > Pseudomonadota > Alphaproteobacteria > Rhizobiales > Xanthobacteraceae > BOG-931. Next base: position 572,394 of record CAVTTZ010000006.1, read on the forward strand.
CAGGCTGGACGCACGAGCAGATCGGCGAGCTTCTCAAAGGGCATATTTGTCGCTGAAGCCTTTCCTCGCACTAGCGATCTCGACTTGCCCAGCCGGTATGCGCTTCGGCTGGATTTGCGGGTCAATCTCCCGGGCGCGCTGACGCTTCCGGGTCGATAACGTCAGGTTGCAGCCGGCGTAGGGGCCTAGCCCCGCATCGTCCGAACGCTCTATGCGCTGGCTGAATACTTCAACGCTCCAGGCCAGACTGATACGGTCTGCAGAATTTTCCGCGTCGAAATTCTGCAACGGGAAATGGCTAGCGGTCTAAATTCGAACGGCGAGCGCCAGCGCATTTAAGGCTGCTCCTGACGCCGTATTATCGAAGATGCACCACGTCAGAGTATTTGCGTTGGTGAGCTTCGTCGAGTTTGCCCCTCAGGAAAGTGAGCGCCTTGTCATCATAGGCTGAATCAAATCCGTGGGGACCCGTGACAACGATAGTCACCAATCCATCCTCACCACCTGCATTGCCGGCTTCGGTAGCTGACGAGGGTCGGCGGCAACGCGCGCGATAGTTGGTTCGCAAGCCATTCTCGGATTCCCGGTTTAAGCCAACTTGAATGCCGTGGCTCAAGGACCGTAGGAATGTTGATGCGCATACGCAGACAGTGAAAAATTAACCGGCGACCTCTTCTGAAACGAACTCGGCGGCAACTGCACCAGCAAGACGCTGAGTTTGTTACCAAGGCCCGTCACCTCGTGCGCGCACAATCTAGCAAAACACATTACAATCCTGTAGCCGTGATTCGTGCGTTATCGTTTTCGGCACCTTGACGGAGCAGAAAAAACCCGGAGGCGTCGATCTTGCCCACCGTTCATAGGTTTGCGGCCGATGCGGCCGATACTGCTGATACTTAAGCAAACGATCAAAAAACCCGAATTGCCTTGTGTGAAGTTCTAAAGGAATCTGTTCGCTGCCTGCTTGCCTTGGTTCGAGACGCTCTGTGCCGCCACGGTACCTCTCTCCATTGTCCGCCTTCCTTCATCGGTAATGGGCTCACTTTGATGTGGTCCTCGTTTGCTCAGATCGCAGGAGCAATCGACCGGAGGATTACTGATTGGTTGCAGAAGGGCAGCCGCAACCAATCAATTTTTCCCGCGACGCAAACGTGGTAAAAAGCGTTGAACAGCTTCTTTCGGCCAGCTGCTGCACGATACTTAAGCAACGATCAGAAATCCGAATTGCCTTGAGAAGTCATGCTCGCGCGCACTCCCTTCCTAATAGCGGCCAAACTTCTATTTCGGATTTCTATCGGCGATCGCGCCACTTCAGATCGACATTTACCTACCGGCGCTTCGCATGCTTCGTCAGCCGCTTGCAGCTGAACAAGCGCAGTCGCTCTTAGCTCTTTTCGCCATTTTTATCGGCTTCGGGGGAGGCCAACTGCTGTCGGATCATTACGCGCCATCTCCAGTTTGGTTCGGACGCTCTAGCGAGCGCCGCAGCCGGGTGGTCGGCTGATAGAACGCCCCGGCCTTTCATCGTGATCATCTGAGAATGCATATCGGCCGCCTACTCGTGTACTGATTTCTTGTTCGAAAGACGTCGAAGCCGGTTGAAGACGTTTAACTTTCCAAGGCTTCAATCTTGGCGCTGGCGTGCCTGAACCGACTGTTCCCGCATTCCAAACGTGCTGGGGGCTGAAGCTGGCTTTCGTCGGACGGCTGCTACACGATACTTGAGCAACCGATCAGAAATCCGAAGTGTTTTGTGAAGTCTGTATGGATGATGCGCCGTTTGGCCTGTGACATATCCCGCCCCAATTCAGTGGACCGTTCACTTCTACTTCGAGGATGGCGGCAAAGCTGCTAAATGCGAGATGAATAAGCGCCGCGCAGCAGGTCGCAAGTAGGCTTCGTCAGTCCCGGAAGAATTCCTTGACTTTTATGTGGGGTGAGCGTGAGTCCCTTCCGCCGCCCGGTCTCCTGCCATAGAGAAATTTTATTGCCGCGCGCTACCGTTCAGGGTGACGAATGCGATGTAGATGCGTTGTCAGGCGTGCAAGCCTACGCAATGTTCCTCTTGTTATTTTCCCTCTACTTTTATGTGGGTTATTGCCGCGCGCTATGCGGACCTGTGAACGGCAAAAAGACTACACAACGACGAGCTCGTCGTGATCGGCTACAAACCGCATTCGCGGATCATTTCTTTGCGGCTTTATCGTCCGACCAGACTTGCAGCGCTCCTTGACGTAAATGAATCAACGATCTGGCGTTGGCGCAGGGACGGTCGGCTCCCCGAGCCCGTAACGGTCGCGGGGATCACGGGTTGGACGCACGACCAAATCGCGGCATTGTTGAAGGCCGATCCTGAATAGCTCGGTACGCTAGAGGGTTCGACCCACCCTGTCCGCTCTAATCCGGGCCTGCAGAATTTTGCGCGTCGAATTCTGCGATAGTTTTTGTTGTTCTATCATTTGCAACAACACAAGCTTAACATCGCTGCATAGGCTAAATTCGACCGGCGAGCGCCAGCGCATTTCCGAGGGCTGCTCCTGACGCGGTATTATCGAAAATGCACCAAGTGGGCACGTTTCTTCGGTGAGCTTCGTCGAGTTTCCCCCTCAGGAAAGAGAGCGCCTTGTTATCATAGGCTGAAAAATAAATCCGTGGGGAGCCGTGCCAACGGTAGTACACAATCCCATCCCAGCCACCTGCATCGCCAGCTTCGGTAGTCGATGAGGGGTCGGCGGCAACGCGCGCGATACACTGGTCGGCAAGCCAACCTTGGACTTCTGGAGTAAACCAACTTGAATGCCGTGGCTCAAGGACGGTAGGAATGTTGATGCGCGTGCGCAGGCAGCAAACGAATCGACCGGCGACCTGTTCGTCAAAACTAAGACTCGGCGGCAACTGCACGAGCAAAATGCCGAGTTTGTCACCAAGGCCCGTAACCTCGGCCACGAAACGATCGAGCAAGGCGTCACAATTGTTCAGACGTGATTCATGCGTTATCGCTTTCGGCACCTTGACTGAGAAGGAGAAGCCCGCGGGTGTCGAGGCTGCCCACCGTTCATAGGTCTTGCGCCGGTGCGGCCGATAGAACGAAGAATTGATCTCGACCGCATTTAGGCGTTCGGCGTAACGCTGCAGATGACTTCCGTTGTGCGGCATCAGCTCGGCGTAGCGAGCCGGTACACTCCAACTGGCGGTGCCAATTCGCAAAGGAAATGCGTCCATCAAGCTAATATATGCTCGGATGCAGGAGCAATCGAGCAGAGGATGACTGGTCGCAGAAGGGCGGCCGCCGCCAACCGATTTTTTCCCGCGATCCAAACGTGCTACAAGGGGTTGAAGCCGGCTTATTTAGGCCAGCTACTGCACGATATTTAAGCCACGAACAGAAACCGAATTTCCTTGTGAAGTCTCTATGGATGCTCGCGCGCCCTCCTTTCCTAGTAGCGGCCGAATTTTCATTTTCGGATTTCTATCGGCGATCGCGCCACTTTCGATCGACATTTACTTACCGGCGCTTCCCATGCTTCGCCAGGCGCTCGCAGCTGACGAAGCGCAGACGCTGTTCACTCTTTCCGCCTTCTTTATCGGTTTCGGGGGAGGCCAACTGCTCTTTGGTCCTCTGTCGGATCGTTACGGGCGTAAACCCCTTCTGATTGTCGGCTTACTTGTTTATGTGGCTGCCTCAATCGCATGTGCTTCGGCCGCGAGCATGTCGGCGATCATATTGTGGCGATTTGTCCAGGCATTGGGCGGCTCAGTCGTGCCCACCGCGGTCCAGGCAATGGTTCGAGACCTCTACGATCGAAACCAGAGCGCCCGGGTCCTGTCGCTTAATATGGTCGTAACAGCGTCAGCCCCCGTGATAGCGCCATTGATCGGTGGGCAACTGCTGCTTTGGTTCGATTGGAGGGGGATCTTTTGGGTTCTGGTGATCTTTGGCGTCATTTCGCTGTGCGCCGCATTTAGGCTACCGGAGACTTTAGCACGGTCACGGCGAAATGAGGCGCGTCCGGTTGCTATGCTGTTAGGCTACTTCCAATTTTTGCGAAGTATTCGTTATGTCGGCTATGTCGCGTGCTCGGCTTTGTATTTTTGCTGTCTTTTTGCCTTCATCGCTGGATCACCGTTCGTCTATATCGACTATTTCGGTATTCCTCCCCAGTATTACGGATTTCTATTTGGCGTAAACATGCTCGGGATGATCGCGTCCACCTTCGTCAACAGTCGCATCGTCGTGCGACGCGGCAGCGACCGTCTATTGCGCGTTGCTTGCGTTATTGGAGCGTTAGGCGGGTTCGGCCTCTTGCTTACCGGGATTTTCAAGGTGGGGGGCCTTTTTGGATTCGCGATCCCGTTATTCGTGGTGCTATCGTTGCTGACGATGGTTGCTTCCAATGCGATTTCCGGCGCGCTTTCCGTCGTTCCGCACCGCGCCGGAGCTGCAGCCTCGCTAGCGGGAGCCATCCAGTTTGGTTCGGGCGCTCTAGCGAGCGCCGCAGTCGGATGGTCGGCTGATGGAACGCCCCGGCCTCTCATCGTGATCATCTGCATATGCGCAACGGCGGCCCTGCTCGTGAACTTATTTCTTGTCCGAAAGACGTCGAAGCCGGTTGAAGCCGTTTAACTTCCCAAGGCTCCAATTTTTGTCGGCTGGTGTGCCTGACTGCGTGTTTCATGGCGCCAGTCGCGACTGTAGTTTTGCTTACGATTACGGTTACGGGCCCCGATGTCCAAAGCATGTTTGGTGATAGACCAGCTAAGCTAGTCACCAAGCTGTTGTTCCGAGCGAATTGCTAGGCGACGTCGCCAAGCCCTGAGAACGTGACCGGCGCCGCGTTCCTGGGTCGAACCGGGCAATTGACACCGCGGCCCCTCGCGTCGACCGCAAGCCGAAGGGCGAACTGAAAGAAGGCGCAGGCTTCGTAAAGGAAGAGCTGAACGAGCACGGCAAGTCTCCAGAGAGCCAACGCAAGGCGCAGGAAGGCCGGGATCTGCGCAACGAAGGCCGTATCGAAGACGGCAAGGCTCCGAAGACGACGCCGCCTGGCTCGGGCCATCCGAAGAAGTGAATCGATCTCTTGTGTCCCGATGTGTATTTGGGCCTGGCCTCACACCCGGGCCCAATCAGTTTTGGCTGTACGTTGGCAGGCCGGCATGGGCGGTGGCTGATAGCTGGAACCCTCGCAGAAACTGCCGCGTTTCTTTAGTGGTGTCGGGCCGTCAATTGTGGAGGCAACCGTGGCTCAGGTATTCGTCAGCCCAACGCCGGTTTTCGACATCGGCCAGGAAGTCATCTACAGGGCGCCCCGTGGTACCAGTGCCGCTCATGGCGTGTATGTGGTTATCAGGCAGATGCCACGCGAGGGCGGCGTTTACCGTTATTGCATCCGAAGTCGCGACGAGGCCCACGAGCGGATGGTGAACGAGACGGAGTTGGTCGCTGCTCACATGAACGGCTCGAAACTCGGCTGACCACCTCGCCTTGGGGGCTTATCAAATAAAGGGCATACTCAACGACGCCATCGATAAGGAGCTGAAGACGGCAGAGAGCCTTTCCATAGCGCCGCCGTAACTATCCTGCCAGACTTTGAAAGGGCGTCTTGGTCGAGCCTGGCCGGCGGCAGGAAGGGAAATGCCATGAAAAGGCGGATTGCGTTGGCCCTGATCGTGATACCGCTGCTTCTCGGCGGATGGTTCGATGATCCACCTTCGTGGGCGAAACCCAACGGTGGACCGATCGATCCGGATGTGTTCCAGCATGAGCGGTCTGTCTGTGCGACCCAGGCGGCGATCTATACGGGCCGTGAAGATCTTTGGATGGCGAGCTTCACTACTTGCATGCGAAAATACGGGTACGTTCCAATACGCCGTGACGTTCTTCCAGGGTCTGCCCCGACTAACTAACGCTTGAGCTGGTTCGGCTCATCTCGTCAGCGGCTCCGGCTGCGCGGGTGACGGCAGCCGAAGCCTGTGGACAGCCGTCCTGGATTGGGATCGAAGATGACCGGCCACAGAGATTCAATCCATCAAAATCACTTGCGGTTCCTCAAACATCTTTCCCGTGCGGACTTATCCTCATCGGAAAGGAATTCGGTTTGGTCACATTAGTTTTGGACGAACAGCTGCGGAAATTCAATCTCCGGCTACCGAACAGCCTGCCATACGCCCTTGTTGAGGGTTCGCGGGCCTTGAAGATTGCGCAACGACTTTCAATCACTGATGAAAGCAAAGCCCCTTCGTCTCGACGGAGTCAGGACAAGTGACTCCGTTCGGCGCACCGGCGGAGCAGATAACCGAGACCAGGATCTCGCCCTCATCGCATGAAACGGTCTTTTGTCCCGTTACGACGCGTAGCTGACGGCTTGGTGTTCCGGGTTCTCCTTTCTGTCCCGCAGGACCTGGCGCTCCATTTGGACCGGGCTCGCCCTTCGATCCAACAGGCCCGGGAGGCCCTTGTTGGCCTTGAGGGCCGACCGGCCCCGGCGGACCTTGCGGTCCAACCGCCGGCTTCTGCTCACAGCCTGCCAACGCAAGGCTCAACGCCGCGATCGCTAAAATGGCAGCTTTCATTTAGTCCCCCTGGTTTCATTTGCATCAATGCCGCTCGCCACCGAGAGTACAGGACCTAACAGCCCCATTCCAAGCGGGCCGAAGCCAACAGAGCGCAGAACGGTCAATCTAAAATGGGTACCAGGCCAATTATGCCACGAATTCATCGACGCGGAGGGTCGTTACAAAACAATTTCGCGAAAACTGGCGTTGCATAGTATTAGAGGGAGCGCTTAGCGCGGGGTAGACCGGAACCGACAATTGGTAAAGGTTTGTGCACGGCGCTGAATTGGCCGGCGCGCCTTGTAGAAACTTATTTCTTTCCGAACGACGTCGAAGCCTGTTGAAGCCGTTTAACTTCCCAAGGCTCCAAATTTTATCGGCTGGTGTGCCTGACGGCGCATTTGATTTGCGGCAGGATGGCAATAATTTCATGGCGCCAGTCGCGACTGTAGTTTTGCTTACAATTACGGTTACGGCCTCCGATGTCCGAAGCATGTTTGGTGATGAATTAGCTAGGGTGCGTAGTCATAAAATCGGCCGCTTGGAGTAGGTGCAACTGATGGCTTCGCGCCCCGACAGCGACGAAAAAGCGTACATTCAACCATTTCGCCTCAGGGCCGCAGGTGCGACATGCCTGCCTAATCAAGCGCAGCTAACTTCCTATTACTCGTTTGATGCCGAAAGCGCCGCCTATCAGTAGGTCACCGTCTTCGAAAATCGTGGTGATGCCACCGAACGCATTCCAGACGCGGCTGTCGTCGGGGAAAATCCACCGCTCCTTTAACTCGCCGGTTCGTCAGTCGAGTCCTACGTACTGATAGTCGCCATTCTCCTTGTGCGCGCAATATAGCAAGCCGGTCGCCGCCGAAACCACCGGCACTATAATGTCCGAGTTATCAACCTCGCGGTTAATCCACGCGTTGTCGAATTGGTGCGTTTTGGGGTTCCACTCGAATTTCTGAATGCCGAGCGGAGCAGGCCGGGTCACGCCAGCCGTGAAGGCGTTAGGTGCACCGGGTGTCTTGAGCGGGTCGGGATAGGAGCCGTTGATGTATACCACGCCGTATCCGAGCACGTTTGGCGAGGGCTCGATGGTGAGCTGAGAAATTTCGATGCGGGCCTGGTCTGCAATGCGGCGCGATTTGGTGCCTGGCTTTTGCTTGAAGTCGGCCGGAATGTCGCTCGCGCCAAAAGGCGACTGCGTTTGTTCCCAATTCCGCCGCGTCTGCTATCACGATCAGCTTGTCCGGGTCGTTGCCGAAACCCATCAGTGTCGGCGTCGTGCCCGAGCCTCGTGAAATAGCTCCGGCCGCCAGAGCCTTTTTCGTCCGGCGTCCACTCATAGCCGGACTCCCATGCTCCATCTTTTTCATCGGTGGAAAGCTTTTGTCCGTTCCAGATGATCTTGAGCATTCGCCGCGAGGTCACGACGTAAATGCCGTTCCGCTCGTCGATCAGGTTGAGATCGCGCACCTCGGCCGGATGAATAATCCGTCGCCAAACTGCGTTCCTGCAAAAAACTGGTAGGTGCGTAGACAAGAGGTGGTTTGACGGGCCATCGTCGTACATAGTTGAGTTTAAGCGAGTTTTGTCTGCGCAAGCAGACAAGTGTTCGCAATCCAATGCCGACGCGTAGACGTTCGTTGGAAACGGGCTCCTCGAAGCAAAGTTTGCGAAAGGCGGTTGATCGGCAGCCGCCTTGTTTCATTTCATTTGATTGCCGCGCGCTATGCTACCCCTTTAGCTCTCACCACCGGCGGAGGGCTTGCAAGCCTGTGCAATGCTCCTCCTGTTATTTGCCCGTTACTTTTATGTAGAGGCGGACCAGATCCGTTGCCAAGGATGTTAGTATCAATACCGCCGACCGTGGATAATCACCATGACTACATTGCTGGCGTTCTGAAAGTCGAACCATAAATTTCCATCAAGAATCAAAACATAAAAGCTATCGGATTGGACGCCTCGAGCGACGGCACTGACCGCGCTTTGACCCGTAACTACTTATTATTCTCTAGGAGCTAGTTGCTGCAGAAGCCTCTCCTTAGGAGCTTAAAAATGGCGGAAAGAGTTCCAGTTTTGGTCGTCGGTGCGGGCCCGGTCGGGCTTACGATGGCGGCCGAGTTGCGCCGATACGGTGTTGAGCTGCGAATTGTCGACAAATCCGCCAGCCGCACCGACAAGTCCAAGGCATTGGTTCTTTGGAGCCGCTCGCTTGAGCTGATCCAACGAATGGGTTGCGTCGATCGCTTTTTGGCTGCCGGCGTACCAGCGCATGGGGCGCGAATTTCTAATGGTACTACGCGAATTGCCGACGTCACGTTCGACAATGTCGCAAGTCCTTACCCGTTTGCTTTGATGATCCCCCAAAGCGAAACTGAGCGGTTATTGGAAGAGTATCTTGCAGAACTTGGTACGAAGGTGGAGCGCCTGACTGAACTCGCAAGCTTCGAGGAGTCGCCTGACGGCGTGACTGCGAACTTGCGAAGCAGCGACGGTAAGGAAGAGCGTGTCAAGTTCGATTGGCTTATCGGCTGCGATGGCGCTCACTCTGCCATACGTCACGGGCTCGGTGCGAAATTCGAGGGCTCCACCGAGCCAAGCGACTTTGCTCTTGCGGATCTGCGGCTTGAAGGTCTCCGTCCCGACAAGCTTGACGTGTTCTGGCATGCCAAAGGAATTCTGGCGTTCTTTCCGATTGTTGGAGACCGTTACCGCATAATAGCTGATCTCGGAACCGCGAAAACGGCTGGCCCCCTCGCTGATCCTACGCTTGAAGAAATGCAGGCGCTCGTTGATCAACGCGGACCAGGAAATATCCGCCTACACGATCCTTATTGGCTAGCCTCGTTTCGTATCAATGAGCGCAAAGTCAAAGACTATCGACGCGGACGAGTTTTCTCGCAGGCGATGCGGCCCATATTCACTCGCCAGCCGGCGGCCAGGGTATGAACACCGGCATGCAAGATGCGTTCAACCTCGCTTGGAAGCTTGCCATGGTGATCAAGAGGGAGGCAAAACCATCCTTACTCGACAGCTATTCGGTTGAGCGCAGCGCTGTCGGCGACCGCGTGCTGCACAACGCCACACAGCTAACTGAGGTCGCACTGTTGCGCAATCCTATAGCCCAAGCAGCGCGCAATTTTGGAGCAAAAATCCTGCTTGGCTTGTCACAAGTTCAACGGCGTATGTCGAACACCATGACCGAACTCGACATTGCCTATCCACATAGTCCCCTGTCCGTGACTGGGGCTCGAGCTCCGGCAGATCTGCCAACAGCGGGGGAACGTTGGCCGATCTTAGCGAAAAATGCGCCACCAGTTGGTGCAGGCAACACCTCGCGGTTCGCATTAATTGCCAACAATGACGCAGCAGGCGATGTTGCCAATCGCTTCGCAAGCGTCGCAAACCTGCGCGCTGCAGCCGATGATATGAAAGGATTATGGGTAGTGCGGCCTGATGGCTACGTCGGCCTTGCGGCTCGTCACGACGACACAAAGGCTGCAGAAGCTTATCTTGCGAACATTGTTGGCTAACGGAGCCGGGCCGTGGCTCCTGCAGTGACGGCCCGCCGCCAACACTGTCGTAAAATTTATCCTTTGCGTGTAGGCAAGGCGGACGGGCTAGTCGCGCACATTTTCAGAACAAAGGGCGCTGACCGTCCCCTTCGCAAGAAAGCAAGTTACCTAAAATATCTCGGCAACTCTGAGACTGATGCCTACGCGATCGCGCACAGCCACGACCTTGCCGGCGATCTGGATCGAACCTGGAGATGGTGATCGTCGGTGACTACCTCCGTTGCGCGGCTAGTCAGCTAAAGGACCCAGACCACCGCCGTCATTGCAACCATTCTATCCCGGGCAGTGTTAGAGTACTTGGGTCATTTGTAATTTGTAGGCCCCTCGATAACTTCGAAGGCTCACTCAACCGCGGCGAACGTATTCGTTGAAGCACGACCAAAGGGACGAAACGAAGGTAACCTGATCAAAGGGTATGGGTCGAAGATCACATCGAAAGCGTGCTGCACACTGCAACGACCCAAGACGGGGCCACCGAATGGGCGACAAAACATTCAACACAAGGCCCGTCTCGCTAAAGTGCGGCACTTAAACGGCAAGGGCGTTCCGGATCACTGGCTGGTGGTGTAGCAGGAATTTAATGGAATATCGGGGAATCCCATTACAACGTTCTTCGCGCCATTGATTGCGGTTGGCGATGGTCCGTGAACGGCGGGGACAAGAATAAGTCCGGTACTTCCACGCGGCGAGAATTCGCGACCAGTGAGGCGCAATGGTGGCCGCCAATTTAGAGAAACGACAGCCCATCGAGGACCTGTCAATCCGTCAGCAGCGCCGCGAGCGCTACGACTGCGAAGAGTAGTGTTCTCATGAGCATATTTTCGCGTGTGAGGATTAGAGATAGGCTAAGCGGCCTAGGCTGCGTCAACCATTTGTTAACTGCGTCGGCGCATAGCATGCGCGGCGTACCATTTAGCTGAACACATAACGCCGCGCGCAAAGGGCTCTCGTTGGTATTTTCGGGAATGTCCATTTTAACGAAGGCTTCTCGATCGGAAGGCATGGTATCCAGAACAAGCGGAGGCTGACAAGGCCACTGACGAGAAATGGGAAAGCTTGGCTTCTAAGTACTTACGCCGGCTGGCAGCGGAAGACATGGTACAATGGACGCGCTATTACCGTTTTGCTGATCGCTCGACCGGCGCCGATGAAGATGAACGAGGCGGCGCAGTGGGCGCCTCTGAGTAAGGCGGACCGCGATCACAGAAAGCTCGTCCGGCTCACTGCACAGCAAGAATACTTTGGTTGATCTCCGTCTACAAAGTACGGTTCGCCTCGATCGATGCCGACTACGGCCTCGCATTGAATGGGAGTGCGGAGTGAGAAGTCATGCACCTCACGTGTTCTTCCTACATGGCCCCCGGCTGGCCCCACCAGCCCGGGTTTTAATTTGCTCATTGGAACAGCTGGACAATCCTCCGTCGCCCGATTGACGCGGTACAAGTGCAGGTATTGAATTCGGACGTGAGGTTTCACTGACCTCACACCCTCAATCTGGCCCCGGTCGGAACGCGGACGTAGCCACGGAACCCTACACATGTTATTTTCATTTTTGACCTTCGCTGCGTTCCTGTAAAAAATGATAGGTGCGTAGACAAGAGGTGGTTTGACGGGCTATCGTCGCACATAGTTAAGTCTAAGCGGGGTTTTGTCTGTGTTTGGATCTGTTTGATTGCCGCGCGCTATGCTACCCCTTTAGCTCTCGCGAACGACTGCTTCGCCGGCGGAGGGCTTGCAAGGGGCTTGCAAGCCTGTGCAATGCTCCTCCTGTTATTGTTATTTGCCCGCTACTTTTATGTGGCCCTTCGGTGAGTCCTTTTCCGCGTGGATCTGTTTGGATCTGTTTGATTGCCGCGCGCTATGCTACCCCTTTAGCTCTCGCGAACGACTGCCGACCTTTCAGATACCTTTTGGTTCCCTGAGTATGGTGCGGCCCGGTAAGTCCCTCGGCGACTGTCTCTCTTCTCTTTTTCCTGGACACCCGGCTGACGTATTGTGGCGGAGATGTCACGGTCCACAATTATCTCAACGGGGCCACGAATTGACTTCTTGACCGCCACAAAAAGGAGCCCCGGGCAGTCCACGTTCCCAGCGCTTCTGCAGGTTGTTGCCTCAGCTTGTAGGCTCTTTTGATCCGGGCGGCGGGGTGTCGGGGGATGGGTGCCGCCCGGGTCGGGCCTCTTCGAGTAGTTACGTACACTCTCGTTCGGCGGTTTCAACTTATGTTCCGAACTAAGGTTAGGAGCCGAAGCAACGCCGTTAGCGCTCGCATATCGGCCCGCATCAACACGGCGGTCGCTGCAGGAGGGCCGGCACTTGACGTCGGTGGATGGCGATGAACCGTGACGCGGGACTCAAGCGCAGGATGGCGATGCCTTTGAATAATCTTTGGAACCATCCAACTATCGAAGCTTGTGATTAGGACACCTCCCCAGCGCATGAGCGCAACTCGGAGGTCCTAAATCGAAAAAAGCCCTGGTCGAAAGTAAGGGCTTTTTCTTTATCTCCGAGCGGATTACCAGTGAACGAGAAGGAACGGGCGCTTGAAAGAGCGCAATATCGGATTGGCACGCACGGCGCGGCTTCTGATGGCCGCAAGATTGACCTGGCATCGGTCGATACAGCTGCGGTGGTCGCGCAGGTTGAGCACGTACAGCAGGCACAGCTTTGGCTCTCCTGAAACGTCCAGAAAGATTTTCGCATTCGTATGTACACAGCTGCATGGCAAGTCCCCGCCCGTGGGCGCGTCCTGAGCTCCAACGAATGTCATTGTCAAGTCGCATCAAATAGCAACCTCCCGACCAATCTCTACGACCTGGTTGTGAGGCAGCTTGAGGACATCCGTGATACGCAGGGAGTTGCGAGCCATCGCGGCAAAGATTGCTTCCTGCCAATGCGGAATGCCTCCGCGACCCTCGCGCGGTACGATCGTCTCGCGACCGACGTAAAATGTGACATCTTCGCGCTTCATTCCGACGCCCTTTGTCCTGCAGTCATCGAGTATCGCTAATACGTTCGGCCGCTCCATAAATCCGTGGCTTGCCTCGATGCGCCAGAGCTTGTCGGTAATACGCTCGATGTGAAGCCGTTCGCTCGACTTTGTCCGTGGAGACGGCGTGACGACCAGCTTTAGTATGAGGACATACTCGTGAAGAGAGCGGTTTTTTCGAACATGCCAAACCAAGACTGGCGGGGTCTCACTGTCGGCGCGGGTTAAGAAGACCGCGGACCCAGGGACGCGTGCAATGTCGGGCGAGCGGATGGTTTCCACGAACTCCTTAAGCGGGACTTCGTCAGCCATGACCCGCGCCCGAACTGCACTTGTCCCCCGGTGCCAAATCCACATGACCCCGTAGACCGCCCCAGCTAATAGCAACGGTACGTAGCCGCCCTCCATGACTTTTGTGACATTGGCTGCGAAGAAGCCAATGTCCACAACAAGAAACACAAAGGCGATGGCGCCTGCCTTGAGGGCAGACCATCCCCAGATTTCGCGCATGGCGATGAAAAGCAACACGCTGGTCAACAGCATCGTCAGCGAAACGGCGATGCCGTAGGCGGCTGCGAGGTTGTCGGACCGACGGAAAATGACCGTCAGCGCAAGTGTAGCAATCATAAGCAGCCAGTTGACCGCGCCAACATAAATCTGACCGAAACCTTCTTCGGAAGTCTGCGTCACGCGCAGGCGGGGCATCCATCCAAGCGCAATCGCTTGCCGCGTCATCGAAAAAGCACCCGTGATAATCGATTGGCTGGCTATGATGGTAGAAAGCGTGGCCAACACCACCAAAGGCGCGAGCAGTAGCGACGGACAAAGCTGATAGAAAATGTTGCCTTCTGTCGAAGTGCCTTCAAGGACAATGGCCGCTTGGCCCGCGTAGTTCAGTATGAGGCAGGGAAAGACAACGAAATTCCACGCCCGACGAATTGGTACTTTGCCGAAATGGCCCATATCGGCATAGAGCGCTTCAGCTCCCGTTACGCAGAGAAAGACGCCGCCAAGCACAAGGAATCCTTTTGCGCCGCCGGTTGCCAAAAACTTGATACCGTAGAGCGGATTTATCGCCGCTATCACGCCAGGATGGCGAGCGATTCCATTGAGGCCGAGGCCTGCTATAGAAGCGAACCACAACAACATGATGGGGCCAAAGGCTCGCGCAATTTTCGCAGTACCCAGTGGTTGCACTACAAAGAGTGCGAGCAAGATAGCGACGGAAGCGGGGAGCACATACGGCTGAAGGCTCGGCGCGATCTGCTCCATACCCTCCAGCGCTGACAGCACCGATATCGCGGGAGTTATAGTGCCATCACCGTAAATTAGAGCAGCACCGAACAATCCGGCGGCGACGATTGCCGGCCGGTGTTGATGCTTCACCCCAAGTAGCGCCAAAAGTGCAATAATGCCGCCTTCGCCGTCATTGTCGAAACGCATGGCGAAGTTGACATATTTGATCGTTGTTATGACGAACAACGTCCAAAGTATCAGAGACAACGCCCCGAGCGTCGTGGCCGCATCAGGATTGCGGCCCGTGAGGTTGAGGACCGTCTTTAAAGTGTAGAGTGGACTTGTGCCGATATCGCCGAAAACGATTCCAAGCGCGCTTAGACTTAGGGCCGCCGCGCTTATTGCTGATGCCGGGTTACGGCGCTCTGATGGTGTCTCGGACACTCAAATTTCCATGGTTCGCAGAACTTTGCACTTCGAAAGCTTCCAGCATGCTCGTTAAGTCACGGAGTACGTCGCAACGCCCACCAATAGCGCATCGACTTGGGATCTTTTCTCAAGGAAGCCGTTGTCGAGGCGGCGCGAGCGACTGACCTTGGCGAGCGGCATCTCAAACTGATAGCCGAGCTTCGCGAAGTGTGGCTTGAGCTCCTTGCGCTGTCAACGTTCGTCGGGTCGACGTCGCTGGACGATTTCAGCGCAACCTTACGGCAGCCGGGTGATCGAGCTTCCGGCCTTCGACCTCCCACAGATCGCCGACCGTGACGTCGTTAAACTTTATGCCGATCGGGCTGCGGTCTCCCCGCTTTCAACCTGCCGTACGATCCGCTCTCGACCGCGCGGCGTAAGCCGGGCATTCTGGTGCACGTTCATCCGGTCCTCCCGAGAATGCTGAAGCCTCGCAATTCCAGCTTCCTCGACCAGGACCGGATCGACAACCTAATGAAAGCTCACAGCTAGGCCACGCTGCTAAGTCCGGATCAATTAGGCCCTTGGCTAAGCGGAGAGGCGGGGGATGAGTTTCGAAGCCTTCCTCGAATGTGTTTATCTCGGCCGCTGTAAAAGGACGAAGGAGGTGAAATCGGATATTTAAATCGTGCTCTATCGACCGTATGCGGCGTCGTTCCGCCGACCGCAATAACGCTGCGTGCGATCGAAGAACCCCTTTAAAGTATCTCCGATTTCTCATTCGGCCTATGTATAAGCGGCGGCTCGCAAAAATCGCCACGGCCGCGAGCACCGGGTGCCGGGTCGAAATCCTGGAAATTTGCGGGAAGGGAGTCCATCCTTGGCGCGCCGCCGTCGAAGCGCGCTTCGTGTGGCTGTAGCTCTAACGAAGCTACAGCGGACGGGCGCGTCAGACCGTCCCAATGCCATTCGGCCATGAAGCCTTCGGAGAAGCGTTTCCGGTCGTCGGCCGCTGTCGTCTTCACTCGACACTCCGAAAGCGCTGCGGAAAGCGAAGTACAACACCGCCATCACCACTTGCTTCTGGCATCGTGTGGTTGACAGCCATTTCGCGCCAGCGCTGAGAGAGCTTCAGATACGCGCGGCGGGCTTCGGGGTCCTCAGTGGTAACGCTATGCGGTAGCACTCGCTGGCCTTCCGGAACCACAAAGGTCTTCCATCGGTCTCGTCGATGGCAGGAAAACTGATCACGGTCATGCGGCTCACGAACGACATGGAGACGCATCACTATCGGGTCCAGACTGACGGCCAGTTGAGCACAAATCCCACATTTTAGTTAAAGTGGAGGGACGCCCACGCCCGCGCGGTGAGGCATCACGTCGGCTCTGGAGGCGTCGGTTACGAAAAGCCCCACGCCGGCGGGGGCGTAGGGCTCTTAGTTCAACGACGGGCCTGGGGCTGGGGGGCGATTGGACGGCCCGTCGTTGCGTAAATAATGCGGGCTGGTCGCGCTTGGTTCCGCAGCGCATCACAATCCGTGTTAAACACGGTGGCCGGATATCCGCGCCATCGCTTCCGCTACATCGACCAGCGCCGAACGCACCTCTTTATCGGAGATTTTGACGAAGGCTTCGGCAAGGCGAAGCGCATTGGGGTCGAACGCGACCGACTTCGTTGCCCCTAACATGCTTTTACTCGTCGCCGCCACACCGTCGAAAAGATCACTAATCGTCACGGTAAGCGCGTCAGCGACCATTTGCAGACGGCTGGCGCTGACGCGATTTTTACCGTTCTCATATTTCTGTACTTGCTGGAACGTCACCCCGAGCGCGTTGCCGAGGTCGGTCTGACTCATACCAAGGTGCTTGCGCAGAATGCGATGCGCGCACCGACCAACAAGTCCACATGTTTGGGTTTCTTCGAGCGCATGTCGTCCCTTTATTTGGCGAACTTGAGTGAGGCGCCGCGCCGATCAAGCAGCCATAACTCCACATCGCAGGCGTAGTCGCGAAGCACCCGAGCTACCTCGATGGCGCGCTGATCAGTGTCCGCGACGATGATTTCCGGTCGCGGTGCGAGACCAGGGTGCCTAGCATGAATGCGATGTAGTTTGAACATGCATAAAAGTTTCCCCTTCATATTGAGACTGCGGCGCGGAAGTGATCCAGAAAAACAAACAAAATGGGACCTGATATTTCCAGCGGCCTTGTCTTCACCGCACAGTCAGCCCATGCTCGGCCCTTTACTCCGATATTTTGAAATGGGGTGGCGGGTCTTATTCCTGAAATGTGCGGCGGGAGTGGGGGGCCAATGCGTGGGGCGCGGCGCGAGCGGCTACCCCGCGGCCCGCTCGCGCCACATGACGTTCCCGCTGGGCGCCTGGCGTGCGCATGACCTCCACTCACCTCGACTTCGGCAGCGGATAATCGTCGGCTTCGTAGAGGCGATGAATGTCAACGCCGTTGAAACGCTCGTCGCCAACCTCCATCCAAGCCCCAAGGCCGTGTGTCGTCCTCAAATCTTCAACGGCGTATTTGATGGCTTCGACCGCTGTGGTGAAGCGGCGGTATTTGGCAACGCTATTCTTTGGTCGACTGGATAGGAACAGTTCAGCGGGAGCGTTGTAGTTGAAGGGCATTGGAAGCAGCGCTCCTACCCTCGCTCATCTTCGATACGCCGCAGGTCATCCTCGAACACTGCCTGAGTGTGCTGAAGCGATGCGAGCAGTCCTTGCGACGAGACCGTGCTTCGACCGCGCACTTGCTGCCGCGCGATAAGAGCGTGCAGTCGGTCAATCGTGCGGCGCCCTTCGGAGACGTGACGCTCTGCCAAGGCGTGACGCTCGTTCAGCGTGCTCATTCCGTCAAGGTGCGCCTCAGTCGTTACGAAGTCTATGAAAAGCGACAGCTCGATGAGGCATACCTAAAACGCCGCGAAACCACAAATCACGCAAAATCCATTATTGTACAAGATATTATCGGACGTAACATTGCATAGGACTGCGCGTGATATTCCACGGCGGTAACAGATCACACAGGCTTGCGCGTTAGTGCGCCCTCAAGGCGCTCTCGTGTTAGGCGCGGGTGTTAGCGGGCTGCGTCACCATAGACCCCGTTGGCGTACTTTTCATTGACCTACGCCCGTGAATCCAAACCAAACCGGAACAACAGAGACGTCCGCTGCCTTGCGCAATGCAGTATAGAAAGGACGATCAACAGGTTTGAACGGCTTCTGGAGCCAGGCTGCACGGAAAGTCCCGCTTGCCAGTGTGGCGGGGAAATGGACGTTGTAACCATTGAGGCTCTTCCACATGGGAGCTACGCAGCAATCCGCGTCTACCGTTGCGATGCGTGTCAGCGAGAGATGCGACTGACGGTCTGGGCCGCGCCGCCAGCGCAAGTAAACGGGCATGTTTTCTCAGGAGCTTGAGACGATCACTGCAGATAAAGGAGATTGCCCGCAATGTTAGATCCGTGGATCTCGTTCAGCATTAAGGCCTGGCAACTCGGGTTTGAGGTTCAAAGCGTAATTGCTCTGCGTCTGATGCGCATGGCTGCAGGGGGCGCTCGTGCAGATGCGGAGGCCAATCGTATCCTGAGTGAGAAAACGGCTGCGGCCGGCGAAGCTCAGCTGGCGGTGACGACAGCTGTCATGTGAGGCCCTAAAGACCATGTCGTCGCTGGTAAGGCGCTCGCGGTTTATAGCAAGCCCGTGCATGCAAAGAAACGACGGCTGTCCCGGCGGTAGGAAATCACGGAACCTTGTCTGACTGCGGCAGATTGACGGTCAAACGGAGTAAAAACGATGGATGAGAACCGAATAGAAGGCACCGCTCGCAACTTAGGTGGTAAGGTCCAGGAGGGCTGGGGCAAGGCCACTGGCAGCACGCAAACACAGGCAGAAGGCCTGGCCAACCAAGCGGCCGGCACTGCTCAGGACGTTTATGGACAGGCGGCGGACGCGGCGAGTGGTTTTGAGAAAGTGCTGCGCCGCACGATCGAAACACAGCCTTATACCAGCGCCTTAGTCGCCCTCGGAATAGGATGGCTGCTTGGTCGCATGCACCGGCCCTTTTGATCAAGCATCTCTGGAAAGGTATGCGCCATGACTACGTCGTCAGGTTACCCCCGCGCGATCTCCTCTGACGTCGGAAATATCGAGCGCCGGCTACGGATCTTGCAGAACGGCATTGAGAAACTCGGGGCGCGCGGTTCGTCGAATACTCGGGACACCGTAAACGGCTTGGGCGAAGCCGTTGCTTCGGCTTTATCCAGTTGGGCGGATCGTTTCCGCCAAGGTTCAGACTCGCTCGGCGTCCACTCTGCGGCTGTTGGAAAGGACGCAGCCCGATACGGAACCGCGGCGCTTAGTCAGATTGCTAAGGAAACGGAACAGCGTCCGCTCGTGGCTGTCGCGGTAGCCCTCGGCATCGGTGTTCTAATCGGGATGGCAGCGAGCCGTCGATCTTGGTAGAGGCTAGGTTGATCGGGCGCAGCTAAGATTGGAAGTGTCTTGGACGCGTTTTGAGTGAAGTGGCACGCCGGCCGAAGATTTGAATTTCTTGGTCCGGTGACCCTCGCGCTCATCTCAAATGTCGGCTTTCTCCAGTCGCCCGATTTAACAAAACGATGGCCGTAAAAACTATCGAAAGCGATTTGTTTTACCGAAGCGTCCCGATATTCCGGGGCTTCCGCAGCCTGATGGACCCTACCCATTATCGTCCGCTGCCCGACGATTGGAGCATTGGCGTTGCCGACGTCGTGGGATCGACCAAGGCAATTGCAGACAATCGCTATAAAGCCGTCAACATGGCAGGTGCGGCTATTGTTGCTTCGGCAACGCGCTTGGCGGGAGCGAATTTCCATTCGTTTTCGGAGGCGACGGGGCGTCTCTGGCGGTGTCGGCCGGAATCGCGAAGCGGCGGCTGACGCTCTGTCGGCCACGGCAAGTTGGTCGGCTCGGGAGTTGGGTCTAAAGTTGCGCGTCGCCATGGTGCCGATGCAGGAAGTTCGCTCGCACGGATTTGATGTCCTTGTGGCCCGCTACGCTGTCTCCGAACATCTCAGCTATGCCATGTTCTCCGGCGGCGGTATTGCCTGGGCGGACGCGGCGATGAAGCGTGGCGAATACGCATTCGCCAGCACCGCCTGACACATGGCCCAATTTGACTGGACTATCCTGTCGCTTTCGCGAGATCCGTTCGGCGCGTGGCGTTATTCTCTCAGTGCTAGTGTCGCCGGCGCCCAACGAAAACCCCGCAGCCTTTCGCACGCTCGCCGAGGGATTGATAGGCTTGATCGAGCAAAGCCCTGATTCTGGTCGGCCGGTGCCTGCAGGCGGACCAGGATTTACTCGGCCGTCACCGGGCGCTGAGCTCGAGGCACGGACGGCAAAAGGGGATCGCCGACTGCGACGCGTGAAATTCTGTTCGAGACATTCTTTGCTTATCTGATCATGCGATCGGGGATACGCGCGGGCAGCTTTGTGCCGGCGACCTATTTGCGGCAGGTCGCTCAAAACTCTGATTTTCGCAAGTACGATGACGGACTGCGGATGGTCATCGACTGCTCGTCACAGCTGGCTGATGAGATTGAGGAGTGAGTCGCGGGCGCCGCAGGGGCGGCGCGTTACGGACTACATCGCCAGCAGCGCGCAATAATGACCTGCTTCACACAGTCGGCACTACGGGACGATCATGTGCATTTTATCGATGGCGCCCAGGGCGGTTATACCGCCGCCGCCACGGCCCTTAAGGCTGCGCGCATACAATCTCTATGAGAAGGACTTTCAATTCCTGCAAAAATCTTGAATGGGCGGCTGGGCATGGCTGCGTCATAGATGAATCTGACAGACGTGGGTTTCACATGGAGCTCCATTCCGGCCATGGCCCCAACCGTCCAGGAGAGGCTTTTGTGTGCTTCCACAAAAAGGCCCGGCGCTCCGAAGCGAGGTGGGCTGCTCCGGCTCTAACTCCTTCTTGGCGGCGAAGACTTGGCGGGCTCGGGTGAGATCGTTGCTCGCGTGCAGGAGACTAGACTAGCCCCATAACTGCAGCTCGGCCACGTCCCACCATTCCACTTTGCTTTGGGCCACAACTGATACGGGCAGACAAGGCCATTTGGGAGCCCTCGACCATGCGAACACCCGGCTCAAACCCTACGCTTGCACCAGAAAGCGATGCCGCTCGGATGCCCGATCGGCTGGTAGGACGCGAACGAAGGTCAAAAACCAGCAACTCCCAAAAAGCGTTTAATGATGCCGGAAGGAGATTGCATTGCTCCGATTATTCACCGAGGCGGGGAGCACCACCTCGACATGGCGGAGGGAATTGACAAAAAATGTAAAGACGAGATGAGAACTTGTTCCAAGGTGTGATACTCGGCTCGAAGAGGCCACGACTTAAAATCACATTCGACGGGCGACGAGCAGGTGAAGGGGCGCCACGTTGGTCCACAGCGACCTAGCCGAACCGCGGTCGCCAACCGAAAAAAAATAAAAAAAACTGCCCCGGACGAGCGGCATAATTCAGCCTCTAAGACGCGCCAATGGAATTTTCACCGACAAAGAAAGTCCGTCGCTACTCCACTTGCGGGAAATGGAACCGTCCAAACCCGATAGCACAGCCTTTTCGAGGATCGTT
>CAVTTZ010000007.1:0-88007 GCA_963737755.1 uncultured Alphaproteobacteria bacterium
GCCGCCTTCCGCGGCTTTGATGATGAAACTGGCTCGGTGCCGATGATGGACGGCCCATTGCGGCCGAATGCGCTGCTCGATGCGGCGCCCATCGCGCTGATGCTGGACGATGTCGACAACATAACGGCCTGGCGAGATGGTCTGCTTTGCTCGAGCGGCCGAGACATCGTCCACCTCGACCGCACTTCCGAAGGTCTCGCCATAACCGGGCGCCGGACGTTCCAAGCGCCCGTGAGTTTCATTGCTAGCGAGCCCAGCGGTGGCTTGGCCGTAGGCTTAGATGGCAACGGCGTTCTTATCGCCGAAGGCCCACATGCCGGGCGAACGATCATCTCAGCCGGCGGTCAATCGTTGGCATGCCCTACCGCCGCGGTTTTTCAGACGCCCGATCATCTGATCATCGCCAATGGCGCCGCCGACCGCCACGCCGCCGATTGGAAGCGGGATTTGATGGAACGTGGTGCGAGCGGCAGTATTTGGTCGGTGGACCTCCGGCGGACAAATACCGAGCCAGAGCGCCTTTCCGGTGATCTCGCTTTTCCCAGCGGCATCGCGCTGGCGTCGGACAACACACTTTACATTTCCGAAGCATGGCTTCACCGCGTCGTCGCTCTTCGCGATCGCGGTGCCGCGCCGCCAAGCGTTTTGCTCCGCGACTTACCCGCCTATCCGGGACGCATGACGCCGGCGCCCGACGGCGGCTTCTGGCTGAGCCTGTTCGCACCGCGCAATCAGCTCATCGAATTTGTCTTGCGCGAGAATGCGTATCGCCGCCGCATGATCGACGGCATCGATCCCGCCTACTGGATCGCGCCGGCACTGTCGAGCGGCGCAAGCTTTCTCGAGCCCATCCAGGAGGAGCACGCAAGAAGCTCAACATGCTCAAGCCCTGGTCGCCCAGTTGGTCGTATGGGCTCGTGGCGCGGTGCAACAGCAAGATGCGGCCGTTCGCAAGCCTGCATAGCCGCGCCGACGGCGTTGTCCATGGCGTGACCTCCTGCTGCGAGGCAAATGGCGTTCTTTACGCAGCCGCCAGAGGCTCTGGCCGCATCGTCGCGATCGATCCGAGCTGGGCAACCCGAGCGGGCGGTGCATGACCGATATCCTCGCATTCCGCAGCGCGACCAAAACGTTCCGCGGCATACCGGCCTTTAAGGACATCGACTTCACGCTGCGCCGCGGCGAGATCCACGCCATCGTCGGCGAAAATGGCGCGGGAAAATCCACGCTGATGAAGGTACTGGCCGGCGTTTATCAGCTCAATGCCGGAACATTGACGTTCGACGGCGAGCCGCTCAATCTCAAATCGCCGGCCGACGCGATCGCGCGCGGCATCGCGATGGTCTTTCAGGAAACCAACCTGGTGCCGTCGATGACCGTGGCGCAAAATATCTATCTGGGCGAGGAGCACCTGTTCAATCGCCTGCGCGGGCTTTACATCCAAGCGCAGCGTTTCCTGCTGTCGCTGAATTTCTACGTCGATCCGATGGCGCTGGTTTCGACCTTGGGAGCCGGCAAGAAGCAAATGGTCGAGATCGCCCGTGCCGTTCACCACCGCGCGCGTGTCCTCATTTTCGACGAGCCAACTGCCGCCCTGACCCCTGAAGAGAAATTTCATTTTTTCAACTTGCTGCGACGGTTGCAGCAGCAGGGCCTGTCGATCGTTTTCATCAGTCACGCCCTCGAGGAGGCGCTGACCCTGTCCGATCGCATCACCGTATTGCGCGACGGCGAGGTCGTAGCAACCGACAGTACCGAAAACTTCGATCGCGAGCGGCTGGTGCAGGCCATGGTCGGGCGCAGTCTCTCGACCGAGCTTTACGGCTCGGCCGGGGAGCGCAAGATCCGGCCCTACGGGGACGAGATTCTCAGCGTCCGCAATCTCTCAATGGGCAACATCGTCCGTAACACCGCCTTCTCCATTTTTTCGGGCCAGATCACCGGGCTTTTCGGGCTTGTTGGCGCGGGCCGCACCGAAACGATGAAGATCGTGTGCGGCGTGCTGAAGCGCGACTTCTTTCACGGCGGTGAAGTCAGGTTTAACTCGCGACCGGTGCGCTATCGCATGCCGCGGCCGGCAATTCTCGACGGCATCGTCTATGTGACGGAGGATCGCAAAGTCGAAGGCTTCTTTGAAAGCATGTCGATCGCTGAAAATATCCAGATGGGCCGGGTGACTATGGGACACAGTCCGCTGGCCTTCGTCTCAATGGCGGAGGCGCGGCGGCTCGCCGAGACCTGGACCAAACGGCTGGGCATTCGCGCCATCGATCCGGCCGCTCGGGTGATCGAACTTTCCGGCGGCAATCAGCAAAAGGTCGTGATCGCGAAATCACTGATTCAAAATCCGAAACTTGTGGTCTTTGACGAGCCGACGCGTGGCGTCGACGTCGGCGCGATCGTCGAGATTCACCGGTTCATCAACCAACTCGCCGACGACGGTATCGCCGTCATCGTCATCTCCTCCTATTTGCCGGAAATCCTTGCGCTATCCGATCGCATCCTGGTGGCGCGGCAAGGCCGCATCGTCGAAGAAATGGACGTCTCCGAGGCGACGGAAACCAAGATAATGTATGCCGCCGTCCATTGAGGATGGCCCACGCGTTCTCCCCCAACGGAAAACGCGCGAGCGCGATCATCCGAGATATTTGTTGATGATGCCGACGCCCTCGCGCTTGACCGTGTCCGGGCGCATTTCTTCGACGATTTCGCCATGCGTCATGATGTAAAGGCGGTCGCAGATCCGAACCGCGACGTCGATGCGCTGCTCGACCAGCAACAGGGACGCGCCCGCGCTGCGCAATTCGAGCAGTGCCTTGACGACGGCGTCGACCGTGACCGGCGACGAGGGCGACGGACGGTTCGTCGAGCAGCAGTATCTCGGGGTCGCTCATCAGCATGCGGCCGATCGCAACCATCTGCTGCTCGCCGCCGCTGAGAAAGGACGATCGCCGGCGCCGATAGTCCTGCAAGACCGGGAACAGGTCGTAGACCGATCGCGAGCAGCCGCTGCACGCGGTGCTTGTCGCGCCGCAGATGCAGGGCGCCGAGGATGAGGTTGTCTTCGACCGAGTGATCGAGTGAACAGGCGGCGGCCTTCGGGCGCGATGGCGGCGAAGCCGCTCGGCGATGCGATGGGGCGGCAGCGCGATCACGTCGGCGCCGCCGACCTGGATGGCGCCGCGGCGGTGCTTCACGAGGCCCATGATCGCGCGCAGCACGGTGGTCTTGCCGGCGCCGTTCGGCCCGAGGAGCGCCACGGCTTCGCCCTGCTCGACGCGCAGGTCGACGTCGCGCACGACGTCGAAGCGGCCGTAGCCGGCGAACAGCGACGAGAGCTCGAGGGCGGAGCTCGCTCGTCATTCGCCCGAGATACACCTGTCGGACCACCGGATCGGCGCGCACTTCGTCAGCCGTGCCGGTCAAGATGACCTCGCCGGCGTTGAGCACGGTGACCTGGTCGCAGAGCGGGAACAGAAAGCGCGTCTGATGCTCGATGATGATCATCGTCACGCCACGCGCCTTGAGCCGGGCCAGGATGCGTCGCCAGATGCTCGACCTCGCGGCGTCGAAAGGCCGGTCGCGGGCTCGTCGAGGATGATGATGTCCGGCTCGGCGACGCAGACCGATGCGAGCTGCGTGAGTTGCTCGATGCCGTGCGGCACGTCGCGGACGCGGCGGTCGGTCCAGTCGCCGGCGCCGACGCATCGCAGCGCCGCGAGCGGCACGACTCGCCGATCCACGCGCCGTCTTGCGCCGGCCCGACGGCAAGCAGCGGCCAGAATGCCGCGCGCGCTCGATGATACCCGGCACGCGCGTGTAGAGGCCGACCAACACATTCTGGCCGGCGTCAGTTCGCGCACCAGCTGCGCCGCCTGGAACGTGCGGCGCAGGCCGAGCCGCGCGCGACCGCTGGCAGACAGCCGATCGACGACCGTCCCGTCGACGATTGATCGTGCCGGCATGCGGCCGCAAGCGGCCCGGCGATGATATTGGCAAGCGTGCTTTTGCCCGACCCGTTGGGGCCGATCAGGCCGTGGATGTGACCGCGCCTGACCGCGAGATCGACGTTGCGCAGCACCTTTGGGCCCGACGCCGTAGCCGAAGTCGATGCCGCGGCATTCGACGACCACCGCCTGTCGCGGCCTCGGCTGCGTGTCGACCGGACTCTCGGTGCCGCGACGGCGATCTCGACCGCCGAACGCAGGCCGTTCGGCGGCTCCGATGGCGCTGTCTGGACATCGAGCACTGGCAGTCTGCGCGGATCGCATCGACGGACGGCGGCTGAGGCGGCGCTTCACCAGGCCGACGACGCCCTCCGGAAACACCGTGATCGCAAGGATCGAAGAGGCGCCGTAGAGCACCTCCTGCAGCCAGGGATTGATGTTGACGACCGCCGGAAACATCGTGACGAACGCCGCGCCGATCAGCGGACCGAGCGTCGTGTTGATGCCGCCGACCAGCACCATGACCAGAATATTCAGCGACACGGCCCAGTCGAACTGGCCGGGCGAAACCACCCCGAGAAACGCAGAACAGCCAGCCCGCCATTCCCGCCATCGCCGCCGACAATGCCGAACACGCCGATCTTGATCGGCGAGGTGCGGACGCCGGCGGCCTCGCGCGAAAGGTTCGGCGTCGCGGATCGACAGCAGCACGGGATAGAGCGGCGAGCCGGCGAATGCTCCAGACGACGCAACAGCATGCGCCAGCAGCAGCGAGCATGAGCACCAGGCCACCGGCGCGCCGAGCGACTGCGAAGCGCCTCGGGAAAGTCCGGGAAAGTCGGCCCCAGCAGGCCTTGGGTGCCGCCTGGTGATTTTCAGATCCGTCGCCAGCACCGTGAGCACCAGCGTGAAGATGAAGGTCGTGATCGCGAAATAGAGGCCGCTGACCCGCAGCGACAGTGGCGCCAATGAGGATGCCGGCGACGCCGCGCGACGACGAGGACGACCGGCAGCAGCAGGAAGACGGGTTGAGCTCGTAGTCCGCGGCGAGCGATCGTCGTCGAGATAGGCGCCGATGGCGAAAAAGCCGGCCTGGCCGAGCGAATAGAGGCCGAGCATGCCGGCGACGAGGTCGAGGCTGATCGCCAGGATGCCGAAGACGGCCGCGACCAGCACGAGGCTCTGCACGTTGAGGCTCGACTGCGCGACCAGAAGCGTCGCAACCAGGTAGGCCGCGATCGCGGCCGAGCCAACCGAAGCGCCGCCAGTCGATGCGCCGGCGCGAGCGCAGGACCGCTGTGCGCCCAGACGTTGCTCGGCGCTGCCCGTCCATCGCGGCTCCTCTAGCGTCGCGCGCACGCCGCCGGGCGCGAGACGGAGCAGCGGATTTCCCGAACTGAACAGGCCGCGCGGGCGTCACGATCAGGATCACGACCAGCACCAGGAACGGAAACCAGTCGGACGCCTGCGAATTGATCAGCGCGTTGGCGCCCTCGGCCAGAACGCCGAGCAGCAGGCCGCCGAACATCGCCGCGACCGGCTTTTCCGTGCCGCCGCCGATCATCATCGCGATGAAGCCGTAGGTGCCGAAGGTGTGGCCGAGATAGGGGTTGGCAAAGGTGCTCGGGCCGATCAGCACGCCCGGCGATGCCGGCGAACAGCCCGGAGATCGCGAAAGCCACGATCGCGACGACGGCGGTGTTGGCGCCGATCGCCGAGGCCATCTCCGGATCCGAGGCGATCGCCATGCCGAGCTTGCCGAACAGTGTGTGCTGCGCACCAACTCGAAGACGCGACGGTGAACAGGACCGCCGACCGCGATCGCCAGGAGTTGCTGCCCGGTCAGGACGGCGTCGCCGATAGTGAAGGCTGAGGCCGTTGAGAATCGGCGGAAAGGCGCGCGACGTCGGTCCCCAGATATAGGCCGCGGCGTTCTCGACCACGACCGCGAAGCCGAGCGTGCTGACCAGCCAGCCGAAGCTGAACCGGTCGAACGCCAGGATCGGCCTGACCGCGATGAAGTAGCGACAGGATCGCCACCAGGCAGGCGCGAATGCAAGCCCGGCGGCAACGCCGAGCCAGGGCGAGTAGCCGGCGGCCGTGATCGCCGCCGCGATCATGATCGCCACCATCATCAACTGGCCCTGGGCGAAATTGATGACGCGCGTGACATAGAACGAGATCGCCAGCGCCATTCCGACGAGACCGTAGACGGCGCCAATCGCCAGTCCGCTGAGGACGAACTGCAGCAATCAGCTTCTCCTTCCGCTCGACGTCTCATTGCGCAGATTGACGCGGTGAATTGCACAACATGGAAAGCGCGCCGCGGCTCCGTTTCGAATTCCTCCGCGGCAGGAGGCGCGCGTATTCGCGGGTGCCGATATGACGAACAAAGGAGGGAGACGGCCGATCGCCTTGGACATCTCCACGTCAAACGCGAATTCATCAACAAGCGAACGGCCGTTGCCGGCCGCCCGCCGCGATCGTCCAAAAGCCGGCTCAATCTTGAGCTCGACCCACTCCTTGGTCGACGCCTTGTATTTGACCAAGGTGATCTGGTCGGCGGTGATCGTAATGTGGTCCTTCGGGCGAGAATCCGAGGTCGCCAGTGATGCCCTTGAAGCCCTTTGGTGTTGTTGAACTCCTTTTGCAG
The DNA here is from genome assembly GCA_963737755.1 of uncultured Alphaproteobacteria bacterium. Lineage (GTDB taxonomy): Bacteria > Pseudomonadota > Alphaproteobacteria > Rhizobiales > Xanthobacteraceae > BOG-931. The sequence continues at coordinate 6,601 of CAVTTZ010000007.1, forward strand.
CGCCGCGGGCGTTGTGGAGTTCGCCTTGGTGATGACCTCCGCCAGCATCATGATGCTGTCGTAGCTGGTCTCGGCGAACGGCGTCGATTCAGATTGAAGCTGCTTCGTGTACTCCTCGCGGAACGCCTTCAGCTCGGGGCTTGGATGCAGGCCGGAGGTGAGCGCGGCGGTGATAACGCCGTCCGCCATGATCTCCCGCCAGCTTGGCAAAGGTGTCGTCGGCATTGGTCTCGTCATTGCCGAAAACGGTGGCCGTCGTATCCGAGCGAATGAAGGTCCTGCGACGAAGGCCGCCTGATCTTGCGGCGTCAGCCACACGACGACGCATTTGAGCGCCGGCAGCCTTGATGGCGTTGACCTGCGGCATCAGGCCGGTCGTCGCGCCGGTCGACCAGTTCTCGGTGATCGTCTGATCCATCGCGATCTTCTTGCCGGCCTTGTCGTAGGCAAGCTTGATGCCGTAGATTACCGCCTTCGCCGTAGGTGGTCGGATCGTGCAGCACGGCAAGTCCGCCGTTGGGACAATGCTTGAGCGCGTATTCGCCGATCTTCTGGCCCCAAGCGAAGGTGTTCAGACCGAAGTCGAAAACCCACGGATTTGGCTCGCTGGTCGGGCCTTTCGGATAAACCGTGAGGCCGCCGTCATCGACCACGCCGATCGTCGGGAATCTTGTGCCGGATGGCGAGTTCAGCCGTGACCGGACCGGTGTCGGGCGAGCCCGCAATGGCGACCGCGCCGGCACTGACCAGTTTTGCGAACAATTGCCCTGATAACGTCGCGGACGCATCGTCGTTGTTGGCGTCGAGCTTCAGTTGCCGCCCAAGCACGCCGCCCGAGGCGTTGATCTTGTCGACCGCGAGTTGAGCGCCGTTGACCACGGCAACGCCGGTCGACCCATAGGCGCCCGTCGTTCCGGCAATCAACCCGATCAGCATCGGCGCTTGGTTGCCGGTTTCGGCTGCGTAACTCACTGCACCCAGCAAGGAGGCGGTTGCGGCGACAACGGCGCCGGCGACAAAGGCCCTCATGGTATCTCTCCCCTCGGAGCCACAGACGGTTTTTGTATTTGCCCAGACCGTCTTGGCCGTAATTATTGAAGTCATCTTCGCGCGCTCGGGCGGCCATTGGCAAGGATAAAGTTACCGGTATCTTTTCCGCAAAATGCCGTGAAACGGCGCTATTCTGAACCCCGATATCAGATATAGAGGACGCGCAGCGACGGCCCGGCTTTTGCCCACGCGCAGCGGCGTGCCGGTCCCGATCAGTTCCGCGCGGCGGCGAATCCCATAAGCGCTCGGACATCGCTCGCGGATTCCAGCTGCCAGATCCCATTGATCAGGGCGGTGACATCACGCGGCGCGGAGACTTTCGGCGAGGTCGCGCACTTTTGTGTCGATTTCTCGATCGCTCAATGGATGCACCGCGCTGCCGCGTGCATTCAAAACGGTGGCGTTCATCGTACGTCCGTCGCGCAATGTCAGTTCGACGCGGGCGGCACCTCGCGGCAGATCGGCATCGAGCATTGCGCGCACACGCGAGCGAAGGGCGCGTACACGTTCGTCGGCAACGATCTCAAGCGAATATTCGCGCAACCCAGCCTCGCCGAACAGCAAGGCGACCGCGGCGGTGTGATGAATGGAGACGCGCGCATCCCGTTCGTTGAGCACGTCCCGATCGCCGCGTGCGAGCAGCAAGGCGTCGCCGCTTACGGTTACCGAATCAATCGAATCCGGATCGATTTCATGATCGCGGCGTAAGCTCAAACAGGCATCGGTGATCGCATGAAACACAATGCCGCTCGGATAGGGTTTGTAGGTGTTGTTGAGCAGCTCCCAGTCCTGTCCCAGGCCGTCAAGCATCGCGGCGACGTCCGGCGCATCGCCCGATGCCATCGCCCATCCGAGCGGTCCCTCGATCGAGCCCGCCGCAGCTTCATAGCCGCGCTGCGCCAACAGTGCTGCGAACAGGCCGTTCCGCGCCGCATTGCCGACGCCAACATTCTTTGCCGCCGTCGCCAGGTTTTCGACCAGACCGGCCGACTGGCTGGCGGCGATCCCGAGCGCATTGGCAATTTGATCGCGCGTTAAGTCCAGCAGCTTGGCGCTTGCCGCCGCGGCCCCGAACACGCCGCAGGTCGCCGTGATGTGCCACCCGCGTGCATAGTGGCCGGGCGAAACCCCGTTGCCGATGCGGCAGGCGACTTCAATTCCCAGGATCAGAGCATGGAGGGCGGCGGCACCGGAGAACCCCTCCGCCTCGGCGAGCGCGAGGACCGCGGGCGCGACTGGAGCGGTCGGGTGGATGACCGTGCGCAAATGCGTGTCGTCAAAGTCGAAGAAATTTGCGGCCGCCGCGTTGACGAAACTTGCGTTCAGGATATCCAGCCGTTCGGCACGACCGATCAGACCCGCTTGTCTTGTGCCAGAGGATTGTCTCAGTACATCAAGCGCAGTCGTGATCGCATCATCCTTCGCGGCTCCGAGCGCGCAGCCGAAAAAATTCAGCAGCGACCGTTTGGCTTCATGCGCAACAAGCGGCCCGATATCGGACCACGATGACGCTTCAACAAAGGCCGCGAAGGTTTCGCTGACCGTTTCGGGATGGCGCTGCACTTGTTCGACACTCATGCACTCTGCTTCAGTTTACGCGTATTGCCCGTGCGGGCGTTTTCGGCGCCGTTGTGTCTCTCAGCTTGAGACTTTGCTGGTCTCACCGGCGCCCAAAGTGATCTCGACAACCTGCAGGCCGGCCGACGTGAGGCGCGACGGGAACATGTCCTTCAATCGCTCCTCGTGAATGGGGATGACGCGGCGATGCTCACCACCAACGGCCTTCAGCATGGCCGCGGTCGCGAAAATCAGATTGGATTGACTGCCGACCGCAAGACCAATCGGCACATACTGGGGATTCTGTTTGTCGAGCCCGGTGAGGTTGTCGTAGGTGTAAAGAAGGTCGCCGGCGAAAACCCAGGTGTCCTGACTGTTGCGTGCGCCGTCGTTGCGAACGGTGACGTACATCGAACCGTAGGTGTGCGTGTCGGCGGCGAGGCGAACATCGATTCCCGGCAGGACATCGTCGCGATCGCCGTCGATCGCGATCATGCGGCCCTGCCGCGTCAGCTCGACCGCCTTCACGATATCTCCCGGATCGGCGGCACCGACCAGGAAGCGATATTCAGGCCCGAGTGTCAGCGCCCAAACCCATTTTTCGATCTCGCGCTGCTGAATATAAAACGTGGCGTTGGGAAAGTGATCGAGTGCGCCCATGTGGTCGAAATGGGCATGCGTGATCAGCACAGCGGTAACGTCTGCCGGCGTCACGCCGCATTGCGAGAGCACCTCGGCGGGGCCGTGGAAGTTGGTGACCCCATACAGTTCGGCCAACATTTTCCCGTAGTTGACGTGGTCGTATCCGGTGTCGATCAGGATGGTTTGCCCCTTGCCCTTGAGCAGAGCGTAGGCGTACGGCAGCTTGCGGATGCCTTGATATTGCGGCCCATAAAGCATCACGCTCAGTGGAAATTTCTCGACGGCGGCGTGTTCGAGCACCCAAATCGAATAGTCGCCCATGGGCTTTCCCTCTTCCCCTTTGACGTCGCGATGTTACGGATTGGCCGAGCGCAGAGCATCGGCGTGATAGGCACAGCAAGCCTGGCGCAGGTCGACCATACCAAAGTCGGGCAGCCGGCTTGCGGCGCGCAGATGGTCGGTCGCGGTCTGCAAACAACGCGTCAACACCGCGCGTGTCGGATCGTCTGGCGCACGCCTCATGCAGACCGCTACCAGATCGATGGCTTGCGCAATCGCAGCGACCGCCTCGATCGCATGGTGATGATGATGGCGCGCTCGCTCCGGCACCGGCACCGCGCGAAATTCCTCGGCAGTCGATGCCAGCTCCTGGGCTGCCACCGCTAACGGCACGTCGAGCATCGGCAACCGCCCACCGCGGCTCATAACCAGCAGAGCGAAGCCCGCGGTTTGCGTGAGAATTTGTTGCAATCGGACCAGAAGCGGCTTGCCGCCGACGATATAGTGCAGCGTCGGATCGTCGGCCGCATCGAGTTCCTGGCAGAGCACCACGTTATCCTCCCCAAACACGGGGTGCACCCGTGGCCGTTTCGCCTTATGGCTTTGCCCTACTATACGCGATCTGATACCGGTACCAATAAAATAATGCGATCGATCATGCGTTCTTGACGCCGCCGCCCCCCTTGGTCACGTTTGCAAAATGGCAAAAGACATAACAGCGGCGGCGAAAGCGACCGAAAAGCCGGCGCCAACGAAGAAAAGAATGAGTGGCGGCGGCGCGCGCATGCGCGACGTCGCCAAGCGGGCCGGCGTTTCAACCATGACCGTGTCGCGCGCTCTCAATGAGCCCAACAAGGTCTCCGCCGAGATGCGCGAGCGCGTCGTCCGCGCCGTGAAGGAGATCGGCTACCTGCCCAATCATCTGGCGCGCAGCTTGTCGTCGACGCGCTCGACCACGGTCGGTCTTATCGTTCCGAGCATCGACAACTCGATCTACACGCAGACCATCAAGGGCCTGTCCGACGTGATCCGGCGATCCGGCTTTCAAATCATGATCGCCGAATGCGGTTACGACCTGGTCGAAGAGGAGGAACTCATCAAGGCGTTCCTGGCGCACCGGGTCAGCGGGCTTATTCTGCACAACACCGAGCATAGCGCCGAGGCTCGAGCAATGATCCGCCAAACGGCAGTGCCGGTGGTGGAGAACGGCAATCTGCCGCGCAAGCCACTCGACATGGCGGTCAGCTATTCCAATCGCGAAGCGGCTCAAGCGATGACCCTGCATCTGGGCCGGCTCGGCTACAAGAGGATCGCTTTCGCAAGCCTTTATTCCTTCAACAATGAGCGCTCGCGGGACCGTATCGAGGGCTATCTGGCGGCGCTCGAGCAACTCGGCCAAACACCGGATCCGCGCTTGATCATCGAGACCTCGCGCGGTCTCGCCGCCGGCGCCGAAGTGGCGGCGCGGGTCATCCAGACCGTCCCTGAGGTCGATGCGCTGTTTTGCGCCGGCGATGTCCTCGCGGCCGGCGCATTGTTCGAGTGCCAGAAAGCGCGGCTGGGCCGTGCCCGAACGGATCGCCATCGCCAGCTTCGATGACGTCGATTTGCTGCGCCATGTGTCGCCGGCGATCACGACGCTGAGACTGCCGCGCTACGATATCGGCGAGCGCTCGGCCCAAATGCTGCTGAGCCGGATCATCGATGGAGCCGATCACTTGCGCGGCAGCGTGATCGATCTGAAATTTGAGATCATCCAGCGCGAGAGCGCATAGCCGAATTGTTGCTCTGCCTGTCCTGCCATTCGATCTTGCAAAGAGACTTTGGCAAAGTTAGTCTGAGCGCTTGTTACCGGTCCCACAAGCGAGAGGCATCAGCTATTACTGGCAACGCTGCGAAAGGCTTGGCTGTTTCCCGACAAGGTTCGGGCATTTTTCAACGAACTCGGTCGCCCTCAAAGATGTTGGTCGTTTTCCGGCGCGCTGCGGTTTTTGCAACACGAGACCGCTCTCCGGCCACGCGTCCTATCAGCGAGCATTCTGGAAAATGACGGAACTTGCGGACGTCAGCGATTTGAGCACCGAAGCGTCTGTTGCGGCGTGGGTCGCTCGCGGGCCGCGTTGCAATTCTGACTGGATCGACGAGGGGCCTCGGCTTCGCGCTGGCGGAAGGGCTGGCGCAAGCGGGATGCCGCATCATGCTGAACGGGATCGAGTCCGCCGGATGCTGTCGAGACGGTGCGCGGCGAACTCGAAGAGCGCGCCCGGGTGGCCGTCGCTTACCACCAGGCCAATGTCGGCGATCCGAACAGTGACATCGAAGGCGCTCATCGGGGCAACACTGGACCGCTTCGGCGCAATCGATATTCTCGTCAACAATGCAGTCGTTCGGCATTTCTCGCCGATCGTCGACTTTCCGAGCGAACATTGGAACGCAGCCTTGGCGGTGAATGTGTCAGCCGCTTTTCACGCGATAAGGTTGAGCCTGCCGCATATGCGCAAACGCAACTTCGGACGAATATTCAATATGACCTCCGTCTACGGCTCGCGCGGAACCACGAACCGGGTCGACTACGTGACCACCAAAGCCGCGTTGCTTGGTCTGACGCGTGCGGTTGCGCTGGAGAATCTCGATTACGACGTAACCTGCCACGGGATTTGTCCCGGTTCGGTGCTGACGCCGGGAACTGACGGCCGCGTCCAGCAAATCATGATCGATGAGCAGCATGTCGCGGGAAGCCGCCGAGAAGGCATATTCTGCAGGGAAAGCAACCCGGCGGCCGTTTCGTACCGGCCCGAAGCGTGACCGAACTTCTTGTCTTTCTGTGCGGCCCGGTGGCGAAAGACATGACCGGCGCCATTTTGCCGGTCGAAGCCGGCTGGCTTGCCAGTTGAAAATTGAGGAGCCGTCGTGAGCGAAACCTACGAACTGTTCGCCATCCGCTACGGTCATCATCATCGCACGGCGACGCATAATTTCCTCGGCGGCGATCCGCACGACGGCCCCATGCCGCTGGACTATTTCGTCTGGGCCATCGTCGGAAAGAAGCGCAGCTTCGTCTTCGATACCGGCTTCGACGCAGCCCGCGCTGCGAAGAGACAGCGCACGTTGCTGCGTCCGGTGGGTGAAGGACTGAAGATGATCGGGATCGATCCCGATACGGTCGAAGACGTGATCATTTCGCACATGCATTTCGATCATGCGGGCAACCACGAACTCTTCCCGAAGGCGCGCTATCACGTGCAGGACACCGAGATGAAATACTGCACGGGCCGCTGCATGTGCCATCAGGCATTGCGAGGTCCGTTCGACGCGGACGACGTCACCGCCATGGTCGGAAAAGATCTTCGCCGACCGCGTCATATTCCACGACGGCACGTCCGAAATCGCGCCGAACCTCACCGTTCACAAAGTGGGCGGACACTCCAAGGGCTGCAGATCGTGCGCGTGTTGACGCGACGCGGCTGGGTCGTGCTCGGATCGGACGCCGTCGCACTTTCTACGCCAATTTCGAACAGAACCGGCCGTTTCCCGTCCTGGAGAGCGTCAGCGACATGCTGGAGGGGTTCGACGACCATGCGGCGGCTCGCGTCGTCGAACCACCATGTCATCCCAGGTCACGATCCCTTGGTTCTCAAGCACTATCCCGCAGCGCATCCCAACGTTGGCGACATCGTCCGGCTGGACGCTGATTCCCTTCAATCAGAATTAGCGAGAAAAACGAGCGCCCTGCTCCGCCTCGGCAATCGGACCGGCGTACATTGACCGGTGCGACATGTCTTTAAGTCTGCCGCTATGCGTCCTGGTAAAGTTGATCGGCGCCTGCCACAAAACCGCCGCCGTCGATCACCATGGCTTGGCCGGTAATGAATGACGCCGCGTCCGAACAGAGAAACAACACGAGTTGCGCGATCTCGGCGGGATCGCTGATGCGACCCATCGGGATCATCGGCAATACCGTGTCTCTTGGCCGCCTGTTCGCCGCCGAACATATTCTTGATCAGCGGCGTCATCACCGAGCCCGGCGCGATCGCGTTGATGCGGATATTCTTGCGCGCCACCTCGAGCGCAGCCGAATTTGTGAGGCCGATAACGCCCCATTTGCTGGCGCAATAGACCGCCGTGTCGCGAACCCCATAACGCCGAACAGCGACGACGTGTTGACGATTGCTCCGCCGCCCTTCGCGGTCATATGCGGGAATTTGGTACTCGCAATCCGTAGAAAATACCCCGGAGATTGACCTCCATCACCGGTTGTAATCTCATCGTCGAGATCCTGCACCGGCGCGGTCTTGCCCGATACGCCGGCATTATTAAAGGCGACATCGATCCGGCCAAATCGCTCAAACGCCTCGTCGTGGAGCCGCTTCATGGCGCGCCGTCGCGGACGTTGATCTCGCGAAACTCAATCTTCCGCCGATCGCCTTTGACCTCCTCGCCGAGGCTCCGCCCGTGATCGGCGCCGAGGCCCGCGACGAAAAGATTTGCGCCGGCCTGTGCGAAGGCCAGCGCCGTTGCCCGCCCGATGCCGGTCGTGCCGCCGACCACCAGCACGTTCTTTCCGGAAAAGTCGTATTTCACTTGCGACATCTCAGCTCTCCTCCACCTTGCGCGCCGCGCTCCGCTTTTTCGGGAACGCGGCAGGCCAAATGCGCGCTAGCGTTATGTTCGTGGCCAGACGCGAATGCGATCAGCTATGCGTGAGACGTTCTACGCTCGGTTAAGCCTGTGCGCGCAGTCACGGTATTATCGATACCGATAACAGGCTCCACAAAAAAGCGACGCCGTGCGATGCCGAGATCCGCGCGCTCGCCGTTTCGGTGCGCGCAAAGGCGCAGAGCATCACGCGACAGTGTCATGGAGTGGACCTATTGCCACTTCAGGAAAAGTCGCTCCATGATACCGCTATCAAGACCGAATGAGCATACTCGAAGGCTCGAGAGAGTAAATCTCGGTCAGGATCGCCTGCCCGGTCTGAGCAGGATTGGCGTTGAGGCGATGGTCGATGCGCCAGCATTACGGGCCGCTTGTTCGCGACAAGCCGCGCGAGGCGCCGGCCCAGCGATGCGAGAAGACGGAACGAGAAAGACGGAGACGCAAAAGGCGCAGGCGCTGAGCCGGTTGATCCGCCGGCTCTGATCGGTCTGCACCACCACGTGTCGAATGAAACGAACGCCGCCTCAGCAAAAGGCGGCAACGTCACTGGGAGGAATAGGATGCGTAAATTGCTTTTTGCTGCCGCGGCGCATGGCGTGCGCTTTGTTCGCCGCCGGATATGCCAACGCCAAAACGCTCGGCATCGTCGCGCTCTTGGCCAATGACGCCTTGAATATCGACGTGATCGCCGGCGCGACCGACGCCGCGAAGGCGGCCGGGTGGAACGTCAAGGTCATCGACACGCAGGCGAGCGCCGACAAGGCCAACGCGGCGATGAACACGTTCGCGGTGGAGCATGTCGATGCGATCTTCGTGCTGGCCTTCGCCAGCAGTTCGATCGGCTCCGGACTTGAGGCGGCGCGCCAAGCCGCATATTCCCGTCGCGATCTGGGGCGGCGAGATCGTGCCCGGCATCGTCGTGACGACCAGCGGCCGGCAAGTCGGCGACAACTCCGCCAAATATTCTGCTCAGCAAGGTCGGCGACAGCGCCGACATCCTGGCGCTGACCTTTCACCCCGGCAAGCTGTGCATCGACCGCGGCGTCGCCTTCGATGACGGCCGTAAAGGGCAAGTCGAACATTCATGTCACCTACAGCGAGATCACCGTGCCGGGTCAGGTGCAGAACGGCAACGCCCTCACGCAGGCCTGGCTGACCAGCCATCCGGGCGGCGGCGAGCGCAAGCTCGGTATCTGGTCGTGCTGGGACGAGCCGACGCACGGGCGCGGTCGCGGCGCTGCGTCAGGCGGGCCGTACCGACGTCGTCACCTCGTCGATCAACGGCAGCCCGCAGGCCGTGCAGATGGTCAAGGACGGCGACATGACCGCGACCATCTGGCAGCCCGCCTATGAGGAGGGCAAAGCAGGTGTTCAAGGCCATTCTGGACTCGATGGCCGCCGGCGCTTCCTGGACCCCGAAGGTCATCGCCATCCCGGGCGTCGTCGTCAACACCGACAACGTCGATCAATTCGCGAAAGACCACCCGACCAAATAGATGCTCGCGCAAGGCCAAATTTCTGACGCTATCGCGCCGAAGGGGGATCCGCACACGCGCGATCCCCCGACGTCTGGATGCAAATTCGCGGGCTCACCAAATCGTTCGCCGGCGAGCTCGCATCTGGACGAAGCCGACCTCGATATCAAAAAGGGGCGAAGTTCATGGACTGGTCGGCGCGAACGGCGCCGGCAAGTCCACCCTGATCCGATGCCTTGCGGGCGTCACGCTCGCCGATCGTGGACGGATCACTGTTGACGGCGAGGAACTTCCGTCAAGGCTCGCCGCAGGCGTCGGAGCAGGCCGGGCTCGCCTTCATCCACCAGGAACTCAATCTGGTTCCCCATTTCAGCGCCCTGCAGAACATGCTGCTCGGCGTGCCTAAGGCGACCCGCTTCGGTTTGATCGACTGGAAGCGTTCGAGCACCCGCGCCCGCGCCGCGGCCGAACGTATCGGCGTGCACTTCCCGCTCGAGACGCGGGTCTCCGACCTCTCCGTCGCCGAGCGCTGGCTGGTGATGATCGGCAAGGCGCTGATGCGCGACGCCAGCATGATCGCGATGGACGAGCCGACCGCATCCCTTTCGGGTCCCGAGAGCGACAAGCTGTTCTCGATCATCCGCGATCTTTCGCGCGACGGCGTCGCGATCCTCTACGTATCCCATCGCCTCGAAGAGGTGCTCGACCTCTGCGATCGGATCACCGTCCTGCGCGACGGCCGGATCGTCGACGAGCGCCGAGCGCGGGCGCCTCGACAAGAAGGGGCTCATCCGCGCCATCGTCGGCCACGATATCCGGTCGCGCCGAAGACCGTGCACGCTTTACCGCGGACAGATCGGAGCAAGCCCGTCTTTTCGGTTCGCGACGTCGCCTGGCGGGGCGCGGTGAAGGGCGTCAGCTTCGACGTCTTTCCGCGGCGAGGTGTCTGGCGCTCGGCGGACTGGTCGGCGCCGGCCGCACCGAGCTGGCGCATCTGGCAGCCGGCGTAGAGCGGCCCGACGCGGGTCATTTCGAGCTTGGAGGAACGCGCCTCGACGTCGCCAACGAAGCCGAGGCGGTCGAAGCCGGGATGGCCCTCGTGCCGGAAGAACGCCGTTCGCAAGGCCTGATGCTGCAGCATTCCGTCGGCTTCAACATCAACATCGCATCGCTTGCAAGCTTGCGCACCGTTCCCGACGTTGCCCTTCGTGTCCGCCAGCAAAGGGCGCCGCCAAGCCGACAGCCTGGTCGACAAGCTCGGCATCAAGACCCCGAGCAGTCGACACCAAGATCGCGAGCCTTTCCGGCGGCAACCAGCAAAAGGCGCTGATCGCCCGCTGGCTGCGGCCGGGCATCAGGCTCCTGATCCTCGACGAGCCCTCGCGCGGCGTCGACGTCGGCGCCCGCGAGGAGATCCACGATGCCATCCGCGCCCTCGCGCGCTCCGGCGTCGGCATTATCGTGATCTCCTCCGACGTCGAGGAACTGGCCGCGCTCGCCGATCGTGTTCTCGTCATGCGCGAGGGGCGTCTCACAGGTGAGCTCACCGGCGGCGAGATCACCGAGGCCCGGATCATCGAACTCAGCTATCACGACGCCGACGGCGGCGGGGGAGAACAAGGCTTGACCACACGGAGCGAAGCTGCGGTCGGGAGCCGCGCCGAACCGCAAGCGGATTGATGGCGGCCGCCTCGGTCTGACTTTCCTGTCGCGCTACGGCACCATATTCGGGCTTTTGCTGATGATCCTGTTCTTCTCGATCATGGCGCCCAACACGTTCTTCTCGCGTGCGAACTTTCTCAACATTTTGAGCCAGGCGTCGCTGACCGCGATCATCGCGGCGGGGCTCACCTACACGCTGGTGGTCGGGGAGTTCGATCTCAGCGTCGGCTTTGTCGCAAGCTTCATCGGCCTGATCGTGGTCGGGCTCATGTCCTATCAGGGCTTGCCGATCTGGCTCAGCATTGCCGTGGCTCTCGCCATCGGGATCGGCCTTGGATTGATCAACGGCTCTGCTGGTGACCAAGGTCAGGATAAACGCCGTCATCGCGACGCTCGGCTGTCGGCACGATGCTCACTGGTATCGGCTTCTCCTATAGCGCCTTCCCGATCGCCACCGGCATACCGCGCGCCTTCACCAATCTGTCGCTCGGCCGGGTGCTGTTCGGGATTCCGAATCCGGTCTTCTTCATGCTCGGCATTCTTCTGGTCCTCTGGGTCACGCTCAACAAGACCGATATCGGCCAGAAAATGCAGGCGGTCGGCAGCAATATCGAGGCCGCACGGCTCTCCGGCATCCGCGTCGACCGGATCAAGATGTTCGCGTTCGCGACAGCCGGACTCTGCGCGGCGATCACCGGCACGCTGCTTTCGTCTCTTCTGGGCAGTGGAACGCTCGGCGTCGGAGACGGCTATCTTCTCGATGCTTTTGCCGCCGTCTTTCTGGGTTCGGCGACGTTACGCGAAGGCGAGTTTCATATCGTCGGCACCTTCATCGGCGTGCTCATCCTCGCAGTCGGATTCAACGGGCTCGCCATTCTCGGCGCGCCCACGCACTTTCAGCCGATCTTCAAAGGAGGAATTCTGATCCTCGCAGTCGGCGTATCGGCGTTGGCAAGACGCTACGCCGCTTCGCGCTGAGCGTAAGGTATTCGTGCCGCGATCGCCGACGCGTAGCGGCAAAGACCACACGATCGTTTTTGATACAAATGGGGAATTCGGAAAGCGGTTGACGACACGAAAGCCGGGGAGCTGCTGCCGTGACCACCTACGAACAGGCTGCCGAGACTTTCCGCCGCAAGCGCGGCCATCGACGCGAAGCGGCGCAGCGCGATCAAGGGCGCGTTCCTGACCGAATTCATCGACATGTTCGACATCTACCTGCCGGTCGTGGTGCTGGCGCCGGTGCTGGTCGTATTTCCAGCCGCCGCACCTCGAGCCCGGCATGGCGGCGATCCTCGACTTCGCTTCGTCTTCATCACCACCCTGCTCGGCCGCCCGGTCGGCGCGTTCATCTTCGGCAGTGGTCGCCGACCGGGTCGGGCGGCGCACATGCCTCGATCATCTCGGTGGCCGGATTCGGCGTCATTCACGCTGCTGATCGCGCTGCTGCCGGGCTACCAGACGATCGGCATCGCCTCGTACTGCTGCTGGTGCTGCTGCGCTTTCTCGACGGCATCTGCCTCGGCGGCGGCTACACGGCGAGCCATCCGCTGGCGATGGAATATTCCGCAAGAGCCAGCGCGGCTTCGTCGGCGGCCTGATCATCGCCGCCTTCCCGGCGGCCTATGTCGCGATCAGCCTCGTCGCGATGATGATGTTCGCGCTGTTCCCGCTCAACGGCATGGATTCGCCCTATGCGAACTGGGGCTGGCGCATTCCTTTCCTCATCGGGGCGGTGCTCGCCGGCGTTCTCTGGCCGATTACTACTGGCGGAAGGTCTCGGAATCCGAGCTCTGGCAGAGCCAAGACCGAGCGAAGACGCCGAGAAGGCACCCGCCGCGACGGCTTTTCAGCGGATCGAACGCGCGCAACCTGATCCAGGTCCTGATCATGATGACCGGTTTCTGGACCACGCAGAACATCATCACGATCTATATGCCCTCGACCTTGCTGGCGAAGACCCTGCATCTGTCGAAATTCGAGCTGACCACGACCCTGATCATCACCTACTGCGCGCTGTTCTTCAGCTATATCGGCGCCGGCATGCTCGGCCAGAGAATCGGCCGGCGGCGAACCTTCCTCATCCTCGGTGTGCTGATCGCGACGGTCGGCGTCGCTCTGCTCTACACGCTCGCCAATGGCGCAGGCCTTGCCTTGCCGTGGATCATTCTCCTGGTCTGCCTGCTCGCAATCCTCGTCACCGCGCCCTGGGGGGTGATCGTCACCTACATCAACGAGCGCTTCGCAACGAACGTCCGGGCCACCGGCTTCGGCATCGGATTCAGTCTCTCCGTCATCCTGCCGTCCTTCTATGCCGTCTACGTGAACTGGCTGGGCCAGCTCATCTCGCCGCACGCCGCACCGGCGGCGCTGCTCTTCATCGGCGCCGTCATAGCCACGATCGGCGCCGCCCTGGGTCCGGAGACGAGGGACGTCGACTTCTAAACGACGACAGGTGGAGCACAATTACAGACCGAGCGCATCGAGGCAATCGGCGTTGACCTTAGCCAATCTGCAAAGGCCAGAATGTTCTTGCCCAAATCAAGTCACGCACGCGGCGAAAGCGCCAGTGAGATCCTCAGGGGCCTTGGCAACGATAGCGTTCGACCAAGAAGTTTGGATCGCCCGAATCGCCAGGAATGTCCGAAGTCGGCACTTTTCGGCCCTCGTGCGAGGTTCGACTTGTGCCTGGAACGCGTACCAAAGCGGAAGTCGCCGCCGGTAGCGGATACCGTTGGCTCAGGCGGCGCCGTCGGGCGCCATCCGTGCGAGGCAACGTGCTTGATCACGAAGTCTGCCTAACTCCTGATAACGAGCCGCCGCCTCCTCGAAGGCTGCAAGGGCTCGGAGCTCTCGTTTCTGAGCTCGCCGCTGAACGCCGCGCGCTTCCCACAGCGCCGCAGCCCACGGTCCGCCGTGCCACATGCCAGCGATGCGCTCGGCGTCGTTAAGACGGCGATCGATTTGTTCGAGCTCGCCAGCCTCGGCTAACGCGATGGACGAGGCGGTGCGGAGCGCCATGGAGCAGGGCTGGCAAGCGCCGTCGGTCATCAGACGGTCACCGGCAAGGATCTCGGCGGCCGCTTGCTCTGGTGTGGTTGCCGCCCTCACGGCGAGCGCCTGCATTCGCATGATGAGGTGCGGCGCGAGCCAGGATTTTTCCGCATCCGCGAGACCCCGCTGAATGAGGCGGCCGGCTTGCCACTTCTGTCCCCGCTCAAGACTGATCTCAGCCAATCGCTCGATGGCCAGAACGCGTCCGGCGACGGCGTTAACGTCCTGATGCAGGCGCTCGGCTTCCTTCAGCCTTGCTTCTGCTTCATCAAGATTTCCCGAAAGCAGGGCAACTTCACCCAACAATAAGCAAGCCAAGGCCTTGCCGGCGGTCGACTGCGCATCCTCGGCGACGGCCAACAGCTCTTGCGCGGATTCGGCAATTTCACCGTGCCCCGAAGCGCTGCACAAGCAGAACTCCGAGAGGCACAGGTGTCCATCAAACACGTGCTGCACAAAGGCAGGTTTGGCGCGAACCCATTCAATGAATTCGGATCGAAACAGCTTCGGCCATTGATTTTGCATGTTGGCAGCCAGACCCAGTAGGGCGCTAGCCTGACCAACTTCCCGCGGCAAATCGGCCACCATCGCCAGATCGCGAGTTTCCCGCGCGATCTCGCCGGCTTTGTCGAATTTTCCGCTTTGCAGGTGCACCAGCCCCCAGGCCAGCGACGCACGGATGCGATCCGAGGTGCTTGTCGTTTCGGCACCGGACAGCGCCAGGGCCTTTTCGTAAAGAGTGATCGTCGCGGCGCTGGGTCCAACGCCCAACTCCGCGCGCAGGCTGTCCCGCAGTTGGGCGAAAAGACGAATTGCTTCGACGCGGTTGCCGGCATCCAACGCCGCCTGCATCAGTGCACATTGTGCCTGCTCGTCGGTCGGGTCCTGAGCGATCAGACGCTGCCAAAGCTGCCCGACCCGTAGCACGTCGATATAGCGCTGCTGCAATTGGCTCCGCGGGGCGTCAAGCCAGTCCACGTAAGGGTCGTCCGGCAGAAGCTGGCCCCCATAGAGGTCGGCGGCGCGCTCGCACGCATCCGGCTTCTGGCTGGCGAGAGCCAGCTTGGCCGCGCTCTCGAACAATTCGACATCGACTTCAAGTTCGGCGTGCGGCGCCAGCGAGACGATATCGTTCGCCACTTCGATCAGTTCGTGCGAGCCGAGCAGCCGCCGCGCAAAATGGATGGCCTTGCGCAAATTGGCGCCGGCCGCGTCGAAATCCAGATCCGGCCAGAACTTGGCCATGGCCTGCTCGCGATGGATGCGGTGACCAGGCGAGACCGCAAGCAGCTTGACCAAGGCGGCAGCGCGATCACGGCGCCACTCGGCCGCCGGAATCAGGCGGTCTTCGACCCGGATAACAAATTGGCCAAGCAGATGAATCGATACACGCACGCTAGCACCATCCACAAGGTCCGGCCCAACCGGCCAAAGGAAACCCGTCACGAGCCCAGGGCGATCGAGGAACGGCCGGGGAACATAGATTTCCTAGGGTGCATCCGCAATCGAAATTCAATCAGAATAGGACAGCAAGCATGTCACTGAGAATCGCCGATACCGCACCGGACTTCACCGCCAACACCACGCAGGGGCCAATCTCGTTTCACCAGTGGCTCGGCAGCGATTGGGGTATTTTATTCTCACACCCCAAGGACTTCACCCCGGTCTGCACCACGGAATTGGGGTACATGGCCCGTCTCAAGCCCGAATTCGACAAACGCGGGGTCAAGATTATTGGACTGTCGGTCGACCCCGTCGACCGGCACGAAGGGTGGGCCAAGGACATCGCCGAGACCCAGGGCGCGGCGCCGAATTTTCCCATGATAGGAGACCCGACACTAGCCATCTCCCAGCTTTACGACATGCTGCCGGCCTCGGCGGGAGACGATGCCAACGGCCGCACGGCCGCCGATAACCAGACCGTGCGTAATGTCTACGTGATCGGCCCCGATAAGAAGATCAAGCTCGTGATCTCGTATCCGATGACCACCGGCCGCAACTTCGACGAAGTGCTGCGCGTGATCGATTCACTCCAGTTGACCGCCAAGCATCGGCTTGCGACGCCGGTCAATTGGAAGCCCGGCGACGACGTCATCATCGCCGGCTCGGTGTCGAACGAAGAGGCCAAGAAGCTCTATCCGCAAGGCTGGAAGGAGCCCAGGCCCTACATCCGTATCGTGCCCCAACCGGTCTTGACCTGACAATCCGGTGCGGCGAGGTGACCCAAGACCGCCTCGCCGTCACCTTCACCTGATACAACGAATTGCGCCAGAGGAGGTGCATATGATTTTTCGCCAACTCTTCGACAGCACGTCGGGCACGTACACTTATCTACTGGCCAGCAGACACGGCGGTGAGGCCCTGATCATCGACCCAGTCCTCGAGCGGGTCGAGCGTTATCTGCAACTGGTACGCGAGCTGGATCTGAAACTGGTCAAAGCCGTAGACACGCACCTGCATGCCGACCACGTCACGGGACTTGGAGCGTTGCGCGACCGCACCCATTGCATCACCGTCATGGGCCAGCAGACCAGTGCGGATGTCGTGTCGATGCGCGTAGCCGAAGGCGACCGAATCGACATCGAAGGCTTGAGCCTCGATGTGCTCTATACCCCGGGACACACCGACGATTCTTATTCGTTTCTTTTGAACGATCGCGTGTTCACCGGCGACACGCTGCTCATTCGCGGCACCGGGCGCACCGACTTTCAGAACGGCGACCCGCGGGCGCAATACGATTCCATTTTCAACAAGCTGCTCAAGCTGCCGAACGAGACGCTGATCTATCCGGCCCACGACTATAAGGGCGACACGGTCTCGACCGTCGGGGAGGAGAAGCTTTTCAATCCCCGCCTTAGGGTCAAGTCGGTCGATGAATACGCCGACTTGATGAATAATCTGAAGTTGCCGAATCCGAAAATGATGGATGTCGCCGTACCCGCGAATGTTCACATTGGCCTCCACCAGGAGGATATCGCTCGCAAGGGCTGGGCGATCTCGGCAAGCCAGGCGCTCATGTTGTGCGGCAAGCCGGATGTCATGCTGGTCGACCTGCGCGAGAAGAGCGAGCGCGATAAGCACGGCATCATTCCGGGCTCACTGCACATGCCCTACCCCAGCCTGCAGGAAGCGATCGGTCCGGCGGGTATACTGCACGGATTGGCGTTGGCGACAGGTAAGCGGATCCTGTTTTATTGCGCGTTCGGAGAGCGTTCAGCGATGGCCGTTCAGGCCGCACAAGACGCTGGAATCAGCACCGCCATGCATGTCGAGGGAGGCATCGCGGCGTGGAAGAAAGCTAACGGACCTCTAGAGAGATAGACCGATCAGCCGGTAACGCCGGACAATTGGACGGTAATGTTTCCCTGCCGATAAATTTGATCGCTTCGCGGTTCGGAGCGAAGCGGAGACTTCAAGGAGTCATCTATGACGCTATCGATCAACTCAATTGACCGAAGCACCGCGCATTCAACTGTCGTCATCGTCGGGGCGGGTCCGGCAGGCCTGTTTGCCGCGTGCGAGTTGCTGCGTCATGGCGTGCGGCCACGCGTGGTGGAACGCAGGCTCGAGCCACACCACGAGGCGCGTGGGACTGCGTTGCAACCGGCCACGCTCGATATCATCGACCGCGCCGGCCTGATCGAACCGTTTCTCCGCGCTGGCGTGCCTATAAGGCAAGTGCGCTTGCTTGGTCCGGATTTGCAGCCGATCGCTTCGACCAAGTTCGCCGGCATTGGCTGCAAGTATGAATTTCAGTGCAGCCTGCCGCAGTGGCGGACCGAGACGATCCTGCGCGAGCACTTGCGGAGCCGCGGCGTCACCATCGAATACGGTACGGAAGTGAAATCGATTGAGAGCGACGCATCCGGACTGCGCCTGGCGCTCGAAGCCGGCGGTCGAACGGAACACGTCGGCGCCGCCTACGTGCTGGGCGCTGGTGGCGCCCGCAGCATTACGCGTCACTCGATGCAGGAGCATCTCGACGGCGAGACCTACGACGGCCGTTACATTGTCGCCGACGCGAAAATTGGTCTCTCCTTCCCGGCCGAATCCGGGAACGTCATCGTGGGACCTAATGGATTCGTGCTGTTCTCGCCGCTCCCTGACGCGCACTGGCTAATCTTCGTCAATCGCGATGAGGCGGATACCAGCACCGAGCTTCCGACCGAGGCCGCCTTGGGAGCACTGCTGGATGCGCGAGCTCACACCGCTGTTGGTTTGCATGACCTTTTGTGGGTTTCCTATTTCAAGATGCACAAGCGGGCTGCTACGCGGTTCAGTGACGGAAAGCGATTTCTGCTGGGCGACGCCGCCCATTTGTCGAGCCCGCTCGGTGGTGAGGGACTCAACTCCGCGTTTATGGACGCCGCGGATATTGCTTGGAAAATGAGCCTCGTCATGCGCGGCGCGGCAAAGCCGTCGTTGCTCGACAGCTATGCGGTCGAGCGCGGGATTGCGGACCACCACGTGCTCGAAGTATCGGACGAGGCTCATAGCTCGGTAATGGATTTCGTCGGCATGTGTCGCGGCGGCGGTACGCCGGCTGTGCCGCCCCCAGATGCGGCGGCCGATATGGCGACGGCGCGTCGACGGTCGATGCTCGATGTCTCATATACGGGCAGCGCGCTGGTCGGCCACGCCGGCCGAATGACCGATGATCCGGTAGCCGGATTTCGATTTGCCGCATGCCATCACCTCCGCGGAGCAGGTCACCATCTTGTCGTGGCGGACGGCACGCTTGGTCTGGATAAGTTTCGAGACCGTTGGGACGGATTGGTCTCGATCGTCTATGCGTCGCAATCCGACGGCAAATTCTCGGATATCGTCGACGGCGTCATCCTGGTGCGGCCAGATGGCTTCGTCGGCTTTCGCGCCGATCCTGCCGATGCCACGACGATGGATGCTCTCGACGCTCATCTCGCCAGCTATCTGATACCCAACACTGCCGAGGGCCATGCTCACGCCGCAACCCCTCCGCACTAAACCATCCTCTCTAGGCGGTATCGCCACCTCTGGAACAGTGCCAGTCATCGCATTTTAAGGTGCGGCAACACGATAGACGCGCCGCGACCGCAACCCTGCGTCACTTTCAGGTCTAACGCAGGGGTCACAATTCCCGAGGCGGAGGCCACTTCACCCTAAGAAGGGAAAATCGCTCAATGGCGCTTTCATGCCCGCTCGCGGCCAACATGAAATCAAACACGCCGAATTTCCGGGTACACGCTCTGGTCGAATGTCACCAGGCCGGACGATTGATGCGAAGCAGAACTCGCGATTACCTAACGCTCCTCAGACCGCGACCAATCCACAGCGCCTTCGTGGGGATTTCCGACCTCCCGCATACGAACCGTGTCTCTTCAAACCATAGTCTCTGTTTCCGGGAAATCGAATTTTATGAACGGAGATAAAGCGGCAAGACATCGTCAAGGAATTCACAGAGACACCAGCAGAGCGTAGCTCACCTCAATAAATCGGCCAATTAGGTAGCAATTGGAGGATATCCGGGAAATATTCACGTACGTCGCAATGCTGGTGGAGATGAGAGGACTTCGAACTGTGTGCCAAGCACGCGGTCCTCGTCGAACCGGTCTCTGTGCCGCGATTTTGGTAAGCAGACCAATGGTCGAAGGAGCACGCCATCCGCTTCGAGCCAAAAGCAGACATCGACGACTATGCAGTGTCTCCACGTCGAGTTCGGGTCGAGCGAGCGCGTTCAGAACGCAGTAGAAATTGCACCGGCGTCGTCCTTCAAGACGACCTCGCGCTACACCCCTAACGCTGATCGCACCGCGCTTAGGCTTTCGCGTGGATGGACAATATCGAAATAGAAGCTACGAATGCCCACGGCGGAGGCTCCCGCGACATTCCGCGGCTGATCGTCGACAAAGACGATCTCATGCGCCGAGAGGCCTAGGGCTTCGCGCGCGAGCTCGTAGGCACCGGGATCGGGCTTTAGTATCCGCGTGTGGGTCGCATCGACCAGAACGTCGATCTTGTCGGCAAACGGCACGGCCAGCACCCAGTCCTTGCCGTGGAAAAGTTCAAGCTCGTTGGTCAGGATACCGAATTTGAGACCGGCCTCCTTGACGTCGGCTATCAGTGCGAGAATTTCCGGACGCAGAACGATGTGCGCCGGTAGTTCGTTATGTTTCCTGCAGAAGTCCTGAATGCGCCAATCTTCGCCGACCAGATTGCCGACTTCGCGCGCCCGTTGGCCCCAATAGTCACGCTCTGAAAACTCTCCGCTCACGACCTGACGCCAGAGCGGATCGGACTCCGGTTCGAAGGGACCCGCCCAGTTCAGCGTGCCGCGCGGGATGCCGAGAAGGCTCTCGATCTCCGCGCGCGTTTCGAAAAAGCTTTTTTGAATGACACCGCCAAAATCCAACAGCAGAGCTTGGCACGGCGGAGCGCCATCGGTCCCACCACCGCTATTCATACGCACCTCATCTTCATTGAGCGAAATCCGACGCAGCAGCGATCCGCCTGCCGGCTGAGATGTTGGCCGCCGTGGCAAAGTCCGGTTGATCGAGGGCGGTCAACGCGCCGAAGCCCTCAGAGAGGCCGGCGCCAGCGAGAAGCGCATTTCCTGCATGCATTACGCTTCATCCACCGGCGCCCCCGGTCCCATCAACTGTTGTAAGGCACGAGTTGAGCGCCGACGGGCACCTTGGGATCGTCGGCATTGTCGGTGACGACCATGTCGAGCTTGAATTTGCTGCCCGGCTTGGCGGTCAGCCATTGGGTCCCGGCAAAGATCATCGGGAAAACGTTCGGGAACGGCCCCTTGCCGAAATCGATCTGACCCACCGGCGTCATCACTTGCAGTTTGCTGAGCGACTTGGCAACCGACTCCTTGCTCTTAGGATTGTCGCTCGCTTTAAGCGCAGCGATGCCGGCATCCATCAGCGCCACGTTGTCGCCGAGCATCTGATTCCACTGCCGCCCGGTATCCTTCTCGTATTTGTCGGCAAGCTGCTGCGAGGTAAGCCCCATCAGCGAGGACTTGTACGGGAAGGTCGGATGCCAGAATGCGACGGTCGCAAGCTTCGGTCCGAGCGAGCCCAATGCTTCGACCTGGGAGGGGAACAGGCAGGTCTTGGCGATCTGAGCGATCTTGACCATGCGCGTATAGCCCTGCTGCGCGGCCTGCCGCCAGAATACCGCGAAGTCCGGCGGGATCGGCCCGGTGGTGAAGATCTCGCACTTTTCGTCTTTGAACTTCGCAATCTGGGCCGAATAGTCGGCGGTGCCGTCCTCGTATCCGCCTGGATCGATCACGGTGAAGCCGGCCTTTTCCAGGATCGGCTTGAAAATGGTGCGCAGCGCGTTGCCGTCGGCGTCATTCGGCATCAGGAACGCGACCTTGTTGTTGGTCTTCACCGGTCCGTTCCACTGCGAGATGTAGGCTTTCGAGAAGTTCGCCACGCCGAAACCGAAGTGATAGGTCCATTTGTACGGCGACGGCTCACCCGGCTTGGCGCCACGGCCGAAATACCACGGCTCCCACGGCATGCCGGTCGAGAGGCAGGGAACGCTGGCGGCCTCGCAGGCGTCTGAAACCGGATTGACCGTTTCCGGCGTCGACGACGTCAGAACGAAATCGACCGCATCATTGTTGATCAACGACTTGGCCAGTTGGCCGGCGCGGGCCGGATCGGACTGCGTGTCGCGGTCCAAAATCTCGATCTTGTAGCTCTTGCCGCCGGCCGAGAGTCCATCGGCCAATATTTTGCGCGCCGCCTCTAGAACGAAGGCATCGGGCTCGCCAAACGCCGCGAGAGCGCCGGAACGCGGCGTAATGAAGCCGATCTTGATCGTGTCGCTCGGACTGCGCCCAACTGGCGCGGCCGGACGTTGCCAGCGCGCCGGCGCCTGCGACCGCAGTGGTCACGAATTTGCGCCGCGAGACCGCCGCCCGCGATGTGCGCAGGTCTCTCGCGCCGTTCATCGCTATTTGGGTCGTCGTCCAATTTCGCCATGTGATCCTCCCGCTCTCTCGTTGCCGGCTGGCGCATTATTTGAGTTTTTGCGCTCTGCGGCGGTTGTCGCGCATTCAGGCGGCGCGATGCACCGTCACCAATCCCTTGTCGCCGTCGACCGTGACCTCATCGCCGTCCTTGATGGTCTTGCGTCGCAAGCCCGGTGCCGACGACACAGGGCACGCGATACTCGCGGCTCACCACGGAAGCGTGGGTCAACGTGCCGCCGCCGTCGCATACGCACGCCGCGATTTTGGTGAAGGCCGGCGTCCATGTCGGGGTCGTGCCGACGCATACCAGCACGTCGCCCTGCTGCAGCCGATACAATTCGTCCGGCGAACGCAGCACCCGCGCTGTGCCGCGGGCGACGCCCGATGATGCCGGCACGCCGGACAATTGCTTGGCGTCCTCCGCGCCCGCTTTCATGCGCGCAAGGAACTCGTCGGTGATGCCGAAAATCTCGATCACGACCGGGTCGGCGATAGTCTCGGGCGGCGTGCCGAGCACGATCGGCATCTCTTCGATCCGTTTGTCCCAGTGGTCGAAATAGGCCTTGCGGTCTGCGATCAGCGGCTCGAACGATTTGAGGCTTTGGTGGCCGTTGGCGAGTGCGCGCAGCTCCGAATAGAACAGGAAATTCACGTCATCGGGATCGGCAAAGTCGACAGCGTGCGCGATAGCCTGCGCGGCCTTGCGGATCGGCAAGGTGCAGCGCATGTCGATATACCAATTGTGATCGTCGTTCCACCAAGCGAAGTTGGCGTGCTGACACGACGCCAGCGCCTGATCGAAGGCGCCGCGCTCTTGCGTCGTCATCCCAGCGCGCGACTGCTCGATCAGTGCTTCGCGCTCGGTGACGGCCGATTTCAAGCTATGCTCGAAACCATAAGGATCATTGCTTTGCAGAAGCGAGCGGATGATGCCGAGGCAGCGATCTGGATCCTCGATCCAGGCCGGCGAGCTGACATCGACAACACGGTCGGAGCGCCAGCCATAGTCCTGAAGGAAGGCGTCGAAATCCTTCACCCAGCCGGCGGCCGCGGGCGCATTCTTGAGCGCCTTGTAGATGCCGCCCGGCGCGGTGTCGGCGATCAGTTTTTGGACTTGCGTGCCGCGTGCCGCATTGGCGAGCTGCCACATCGCGCGATCCGATTTCATCGGCTGGGTTTCGTAGCCCTGCAGGAATTTCGGAATATCCGGCGTGCTGATGCCGAGTTCTTTGCACAGGCCGTAGAAGCCCAGATAGTTCGCGGTCAGCGGATACATCAGGTCGAAATGGATTTCCCACGCCCGCACATGGAAGGCGCGCGCATCGACCATGTATTGCCAAATCTGTTTCGGCGACTTGCCCGACAGATCGTAGGTTTCAAGGTAATGCAGCCCCTTGACGATCTCGTCACGGCGCTCATCCCAGATCGCTGGAAAGTTCTGCAGGAATGGTGGCAGCACAGCGCCGACGCGCTCGGCGCGGCAACCCAGAACCCACGGCGTGACTGGAATATCCGAGCCGTAAACAAAAATACCGGCAACCCGCGGCGCCAGACCATCACTCGGCGGCAGCGGCATGTTGCGTGCAGCCGCTTGCGTGCCCCACGCGAAGCCATCTTCCAGCCAGACGAAGTTGAGCGGATAAGCCCGCGGCCATTGGAAGCCCTTGAACCAGAACCGCGCTTCGTCCTCGGGTTTGAACAGCGAGAGCTGGTCGCTCACCCAGGGAGCGTTGACGTGCTTGACCGGATCATATCCCGGATAGCCCTTGTCCTTGAGGATTTCAGCAAAGGTTATCACGCCTCATGTCCTCCCCAGGCGGCTTTGTCGTCGCACTCCGCCATCGCAGCCGCTGCGTGACGTGCTTTTCGCTCTCGGTTTGACCGGCTCCCTAAAGGCATCCGGCAAAGACAGAGGCGTTTGGCCTTATGATAGCGCGTGATGGTACGTGGCGGCAGATCGTCTTTGAAGGCACAGAATCCTGGTGTTTTAGTCAGCACAGTTCCGCGTTGTTTTTGCACTGCGCAACGCCTCTGCCGCGACCCCGGCGGCCGGGCACGCGTGTTACGTTAGCGCTGGCGCGCAGGCGGCCGAAAGCTATAATTCTCTCAAGCTCGCCTTCGGCGACACGCCGAAGCCAAAAGTCGGCGCTCGGAAAAAACCGAAGCGCTCCAAGCAATGCGGCGAGCCGAGGGAGTATCGCATGAAGCGATCCGAGGGGGTCGTCAATCTCGTTCGCCAATGGATCGACAACGGCGCGCTGGCGCCCGGGGCCAAGGCGCCCTCGGTCCGGCAGATGAGCCGAATCGCCGGCTGCAGCATGTCGACGGTTCATCAAGCCTACGGGCTTCTGGAAAATGCCGGCGTCTTCGTCGCCCTGCCCCGCTCCGGCTTTTACATCGACGAGAATATCTGCTCGCGCCGGGAAGACCTGCTTTGCTGCGCGACGACGCCGCCGCCGATGCCGCACAGGAAATTTCGATCAGCGAACTGACGCTGCGGCTCTTCGCCTCCTGGAGCAACAGCGAGATCCAGCAATTTGGCGCCATCTACGCCAGCACCGATCTTTTTCCAGTCGACGAGATCAACCGGCACTTCCGCCGCGTCTTGCGGACCAGCACCGGCTCGAAGGGCGCTGATACGGTGAGCTCGACCCAGGGCGATCCCGCGTTGCGAGAAACGCTGGCACATCGCTACGTCGACCACGGCATCGCTTTGTCAGCAAAAGACATCGTGCTGACCGCCGGCGGCATGCACGCGCTTAATCTCTGCATCAACATTCTGACCAAACCCGGCGACATCGTTCTGATCGAGTCGCCGACGATGTTTCCGGTTTTTACGGCACTCGAGCATCGGGGATTGCGCGCCGTCGAAATCCCCTACTCGTCCACGCCACGGTCTCGATCCGGATCAGTTTCAATATCTCATCGATCGCCATGACGTCCGCGCCTGCGTGCTAATGCCGGCGCATCATTATCCGACCGGCGTTTCGACGCCGGCCGGATGCGGTGCAAAAGATCGTGGAAATCGCCCGGCGTAAAAATCTGCCGATCATCGAGAACGGCGGCTACATGGATTTGCAGTACGGCAAAGCCTGCATGCCGACGTTAAAGCGCTTCGACGATTCAGGACTGGTGCTGCAGGTTGGCAGCTTCTCCAACACGCTGGCGCCCGGCTATGGCATGGGCTGGCTGGTGCCCGGCTGCTTCCGTGACAAGATCATCCAGATGAAATTTGCCGGCAATCTGCTCAGCGGCGGCATCTTCCAGCATGCCGTCGCCGACTACATGCAGAGCGGCAACTTCAATCGGCACCTGCGCAATCTGCGCGGCAAGCTGCAATCTCGCATGGAACGCGGGCTGGCGCTGATCGACCGGCATTTTCCGGCCGGCTGCAGGGTGACGAAACCATCGGGCGGCTTCATGTGCTGGATCGAAGGACCACCCGGATTCGATTCCGTTGCCGCCTGTCGCGACGCGCTGGCACGCGGCGTCGGCCTGCCGCCCGGCCCGCTGTTCTCGGTGCGCGAGGCCTTCTGCAACTGTATCGGGCTCAACCTGTCGTTCCCATGGACGCCCGATGCGGAGGCACGCCTCAAGGCGATCGGCGAACTCGTCCGCGAGCATACCTGAGGCGGCGGTTTCGTCACGCCGCCGCCGCGCGGCCCCAAAGCTCTGCGGTCGCAAGCTTGGCGCCCTCGGCCAGCGCTGCTAGCTTTGCCCACATGATCGAGGGATGAACGCGGCGATAGAAGACGCCCTGGGCAAATCCGCAATCGGTCGAACCGATCACCCGCTCGCGGCCGACAAGTTTTGCCAACCGGACGATACGCTCCGCCACAAGCTTTGGATGCTCGACCACGTTCGTGGTGTGCGCGATAACGCCGGGCAGCAGGACGCGATCGCTTGGCAGCTTGGTCTTTTGCCAGATCTGCCACTCGTGTTCGTGACGCGGATTGGCCATCTCCAAGGAGTAGCCGCCGACCTTCACGCGCAAAATGAGGTCGATGATATCCTCGGCGGCGACGTCATTTGTGTGGGGACCGTTCCAGCTTCCCCAGCACACATGATAGCGGCTTTGGGCGGCGGGGATTCCGTCCAACGCACGATTGAGCGCCTCGACCTTCTGCTCCGCCCAGGCGTAATAGTCGGAGAATTTTGCCGGCGGCACCATCACGTCGTATTTGGCGGCGAGCCAGGCGTCGTCGATTTGCACGATCAGCCCAGCGTCGGTGATCGCCTTGTACTCGGCGTGCAGCGCCTCGCCGAGAGCCGCGCCGAGTTTTTCTTCAGTGCCGTAATACTCATCGCGCATGCCTTGCAGCACGCTCGCGGGCGCCACCACCGGAAGGAAGCCGCTCACGTTCGGGTGTTGGTGCAATGCACCCTTGAGATTGGCGATGTCCCGCTGCACCTGCTTCTGGCCGCGGTATTTGATTGGGCCGGTCACGACCCAATAGCCGCCTCCCGCATTGGCTTGTTGCCCGCTCTGGTATTCGGCGTAGAAATCTCGGAAACGTTCGAAATCTAAGCCGGATGACGGGGTCGGCTTGGGGCGCTCGCTCGGCACGGCGCGATATTCCAGGCCGTCGAGCCGTTCGGTGATGTAGCGATACCATGAGCTCTTTGGATACTCGCCGTCGTTGACGACCGCGAGGCCCGCTGCCGCCTGCCGGGCAACCACATCCGCCACCGCGCCGGTGAGATAGCGCTCGTAGGCAGCATCGTCGATGGCCTCACGCTCGAGGCGCTTGCGCATGTAGTCCACGAGTTCCGACGGCCGCACGAGGCTTCCGACGTGCGTGGTTTGAATCCGGTCGGTATTGGCCTGCATCGGCGTTAACCCCGCGAAATGCGTCAGGCGTGTCCCCAAATTTCCTTGGCGACCTCGACCACAAAACCAAGCTTCGCCCATTGCTCGTCCTCCGAGAGCAAGTTGCCCTCTTCGGTGCTGGCAAAGCCGCATTGTGGACTGAGACAGAGCTGGTCGATATCGATGTATTTGGTCGCGGCCTCCACCCGGCGCTTGATCTCATCCTTGGATTCGAGCTTGCCGGTTTTGGACGTGACAAGACCGAGCACGACCTTCTTGCCCTTGGGAACAAGACGGAGTGGTTCGAAGCCGCCGGCTCGCTCTGTGTCGTATTCCATGAAATAGACGTCGATATTGGTCTTGTTGAACAAGGTATCGGCGATCGCGTCGTAGCCGCCGGCGCCCTGGAAGGTGGAGCGAAAGTTGCCGCGGCAGAGGTGCATGCCGGTGACCATGTCGGCGGGCTTGTCCTTCAGCGCCAGGTTGGTCGCGTTCGAATACAATTCCGGCAGCTTGTCAGGATCATTGCCATGCTCGACAAAGAATTGGCGCTGCTTCGGGTCGACCAGAACGATCATGTAGACCTCGTCGAGTTGCAGATAACGGCACCCGGCTTCGCCGAATCCCCGCACAACCTGGCGATAGGTTTCGCCGAGGTCGGTATAAAACTCCTCGAAGGAATCATAGACCGAGCCATCGAGGATGGTCTTGCCGCGATGCGCCAGGAACGCGCTCGGAGCCGGGATTGTCATTTTCGGCACCGTGCCGGCGGCGCGACCGATTTGAGGTAGCGGAAATGCTCGATCATCGGATGGCCCGAGAACGAGCCGAGCTTCGCGGTCGGGCGGTGCGCCAGCGTTTTTGGCTGGCTGCCCTGGAATCGCTTGACGTCCGGCGTCGAAAACGTCTCGACGTTATCGATATGACGGAAAAAATCGCGACTCCAAAAACTACGCCGATATTCGCCGTCGGTCACCGCCTTCAATCCCAGCGACGCTTCCTTCGCCACTGCGCGGCTGATCGCCTTGTCTTCTACGGCTTTCAGATCGGTGGCACTGATCTCGCCTGCATCACGCTTGGCGCGAGCTTCCTTGATTTCCTGTGGCCGCAGCAGGCTGCCGACATGATCGGCGCGGAACGGTGGTTCGTTTGCCATCGGCTCGTTTCCTCGTGGTTCTTCTGCGCTACATCAACAAACACATCGGTCGCGCCGAAACGCGACGATGATTGACCGGTGCTAACATCGGCCTTTGTCGCTCACAAGCACAAACGCGCCTGTTGCATTGCGTTTTTTAGAACCGACGCTTGCGCCGACACGCTGTGCCACACGATCCGGTCGACAACTGTTCCGAACGGCAAACTGTGCTGGGTAAAAACAAAAAGAACTGTTCTTGTTTCGCGCAGTGGCACAGCGGCTCACGATGCGCTAGCGTGCGAGTATAACATCCGGCGGAATCAACCGCCGCGTCGATTGGGAAACGCAGTCGGGGAAATGCCGATGTTCCGATGGCTAAGCGAGCTGACCGATAAAGACAGCGCGGATGTCGGACCCAAGATCGCCCGCCTGGGGACACTGCGGGCCAGCGGCATCGAAGTGCCGGATGGCTTCGCGATCACCACCACCGCATTCGAGAAATTTCTGACCGAAGACGATCTCGGACACCGCATTGAGCGTGAGCTC
The DNA here is from genome assembly GCA_963737755.1 of uncultured Alphaproteobacteria bacterium. Lineage (GTDB taxonomy): Bacteria > Pseudomonadota > Alphaproteobacteria > Rhizobiales > Xanthobacteraceae > BOG-931. The sequence goes on from CAVTTZ010000007.1 coordinate 35,439, forward strand.
GAGCAACTTTCAGATGCCGACAACATATCCGCGGCCGAAGCCACCTCGCACCGCATCCGTGAGCTTATCGAGCAAGCTCCGCTGGGATGCGGATTCGAAAGCGCATTGCGCGATGCCTATGACGAACTGTGCTTCCGCCACGGTGATGTCGGCCTCGCCGTCGCAGTGCGCAGTTCGGCCGCGGGAGAAGACGCCGCGACCGCAAGCTTTGCCGGGCAGTATGAAAGCTATCTCGGGGTGATCGGTGCCGACGCGGTTATGGCCGCGGTGCGCCGCGCCTGGAGCAGCCTCTTTGTGGCCCGCGCCTTGGCCTATCGGGCTCGACAGAAACAGCATTTTCGTCAGACCCCCATGGGGGTCGGCGTGCTGCGGCTGGTTCACGCCCGCTGCGCCGGCGTTGCATTTTCGGCGCATCCGGTCAACGGCAAGCGCGATCGTTTCGTTATCGAAGCATCGTGGGGCTGGGGCGAATCCGTCGTGCAAGGAACCGTCGAGCCGGACAGAATCGAAGTCGATCGGTCCGACGGCCACGTCCTTTCCTATGGCATCGGCAATAAGCGGGTCGCCTCGCTGTTCGATCCGATGCGTGGTGGCATTACCGAACAGCCGCTGCCTTCGCGGTTTCAGCGAGCACAATGTCTGACGTCTGAAATGATATGCGCGCTGTGGAGCACGATCGCGGATATCGAACGCCAATTTGGGAAGCCGGTGGATATCGAGTGGGTGATCGAGCCGGCGTGGCGAACCGGAGCGCTGATCTCGATCGTGCAGGTGCGGCCGATCACGACCCTTCCGACCGAAGCGGAACCCCCGCCCGCCAAATGGGACGCACTTCAATATGCCGCAAAGTATGGATTGGGCATCAAGGCCAATCCGAGCGTTTCACGGCGCTGAAGCCCATCAAGCAAAAGGGCGCTCCCTCTTCGCCCCCATTATTAGAGAGCCAACTCTGATGAGCCGCCTCCACGTGAAGATTGAAGCCTCCCAAAACGCAGAATCGCGGTAGAGCAAATACACCCATACGTCGTTCGAACCGTGTCTCTTCGAACCGAGGGCTTTCTTTCCCGGAAACCGAATTTTGTACGCAGAGAAAATGCGACGAAATTTCCCTGAAAACTTTGTAGAGACGCTAGCGGAGACAAAAGCTCACGCCAACACAAAGAGGACGGGCCAGAGGTCAAAGGCGGGAATTTTGAACATGCGTTGTTGCAATCAAAGGACTCGAGTCGCATCGACCGTACTTGAGGCCGTTTGACACCGCGTTTATGTCGCGCCGGCAAAATCCGCAAACAATTTAACCTTTATTTAAAATAAAGCTTGGCCGCGTGCGTGAATATTGGGCGGCGTCTAGTCCAAAATCCGCTATATTGCTTCAGCTGTTCGGTGACCAGCGCTCCAGCACCTCGACGTTCCGCCGGAGCAAGTAGCTCCCATGCGGCCGGCGCTCCTTCCAGACAGCGAAAACCGCCCGGGCCATCGACAGATCATTGCTGCTGTAGAGCAGCAGCCCGTCTGCGCGTTCCACCGCATAACGCTCCGTCTGGTCGACGTCGGCCAGCTTCATCATGTCTTCAACGGCCGTGGGAAAGTTGGACGGACTCGACGATTTCATCATTGCTTAATCGATCGAAGCGGGCGTCGTGCCGTGGATCACGGCTATCAGTTCGCCGCCGTCTACCATCACCTGAAAACCCGGTTCAAGATTGGTGAAGACATCTTCGACTCATGGTCCCGCCTGCCGAAGGTTGCGCACGTTACGTACTTTGATGGGATGCTTATCAAGGAAAAGCTCAACTGCGTCTCTGCCGTGCGTTCGGCATGGAGATCACGGCGACCGCTGGACGACGGGATGTAATCCGCAAATCCGGCCGACATTAGGCGGAGCGCTTGTCAGATTGCAATTTGGCTTTCTCAAGCTCAGCGCGGCTGAACGATGTCCAAATACCAGCAACCGGGGTCGCGGTCTTTTTAGTGAACACAGCCACGCGGTTTGTCGTGTCAATCTGGCAGTTCGCTGACGCAGCCAGATTTCCCATCATCAGACGACCTTCGCTGCAGAATGCAGTTATTTCATCACCCGTCAGCTTCCTAAAGTCGCTGGCCGAAATGCGCACGCTTTCGCCGGCGATCAGATGCATCAATGCGGACTTGAGCGATTCAACGTTCTCGGGGTTTAAGAATTCTGCCATTCCAGCGACCAGTACCGTCCTTGCTCAAATACGCATAAAACGGAATTTGGTTTCTAAGCCAATTTGGGACTTGGGAGGGCGGTTAAGAGAACTTTAAATGAAATGAGGAAACAGGACGCCTCGGTCTCAGCGGACCGCTTTGGATGAAAGTTTCGCCGAAAGTGCTCAGAAGCGACCACTGGCTGATAGTGGCGCTCGGTTTGCAAGATGTCGACCCGCAGCCAACCAGGGGTCTACACCGATTGAAAGTAGTCGCCCGGAGGTTCGATCTACCCTTCTGCCAACTGTTTGCGTTCCTTCGCTTCAGTTTGATTCGCCGTATGTCGCCATTGAGCGGCGAGTTCGGCGTAAGTAGCCCGGGTTTTGCTATCTGTGCTATTGGCGGCGACAATCGCGCATTCGGCGGCCCGTGCGCGGTAAGCTTGTGCTCGCGTCACGATTTGATGCATCGGACTGGCTCCTGCTGACGTCAAGCATCTGCGCGATGTTTGGTTCCAAAGGCGCCAATTTTGCCCTTTTCCAGACGCAAGTTCAAATAGTTCAAAACTGCAAAAGCGGATTCCCACGGTGCAGCAGGGCAAAAACTACAGTTTATGCCGGAGAGGGGCTGTCCTTTACCGCTTTGACCATCGAAGCTGCCGCGTTAAGTGTCCGATTGTTACGATGTTGCACGGATGGTTGCATCGATACAATTTGATGCAATTGAGCCCGACCCAGGCGACATCCATCCCCCGACGACCCCGCCGCCCGGACCAGAAGAGCTTACAAGCAGGCTGTATTAACCTCGAGCGTGTGCGCGGGGTCCATTTTAGTGGCGGTCAAGCAAGTCGCGACTCCATCCCCCAGCGCTATCCGGCCACGTAATCGCGAAACGCCCTCGCGACAGTGAATCATCACCGCCCTTGCCAGGCTTCGAGATTTATAAGAGATTTTGCAATCACCGAGATGGCCGAAAGGGGGATGCTGTGAGATATGGTGTCGCCGCCCTCGTTGGATGCATCGTTCTCATCGCCGGAGCTGTTCCGGTTACAGCCGGGGGGCCGGGGTGGCGGATCTTTGGTCCGTACTCCGCCAAGCTTCCCGAGACTTGCTTCTATAACTCCGTTGACGTCTCTCGCTCGAAGAACATCCGAACAGTTTGGACGAAGTGTCTTGGTAGGAACGACCTCAACAAAGCAGTGAAAAACGATACGACAGGTACGCTCTCCGATACCGTTGCGGACAAAATTGCCCGCAACTACGTACCTTCGATTGCCAAAGTCGAGCACTTGGAAGGAGATCAATTTATTGATGCGGTCTTCGACGAAGAGCTCGCAAACACAGGCGGCGTTCAACCGCTCAGAACGGTCCTTTTCGAAGTAGATTGCGCTGAAAAGAAAATTCGTGAGGTCAGTTCGCTCAAACCCGCTGATGGACAGCTTCGCACGTCTGACATGCCACAAGACTGGCATGGCGTGACGCCGGTTGCTGGCGGCTCATCTCTTCTGGTGATCCTCTGTGGAAAGCCGTCGGGTGTCCACTCGTCGAGTACGGTATGCAACACGCGCCGCCGCGAGATTGCATCGGCGCTATCCGCCCAATGTACCTCGATAGGGGCAACGGAGACGCGGGAGCAGGCCGAGAAAGAAAGACCCAAATAGCAGCTGATCGAGCCGCTGTTTGCGCGGTAACGAGGAAGGTAATGGACTAGAACTTACGGGCTGCCGCGAGCAGCATTGCCCCTCCCATCAGCACAACGGGCCAGAAGTCGAAGGGCGTAGGAATTTCGAACATCGCTTTTGTTCTTTGGAACATTGAAGAAATAAAATGCCTCAGCACGGATGCGACCGGCTGAGGCTAGTTTCTAGAAGGAGTTCATTCAGTAGCGTCGCTTATGTACGCGAATTGCTTTGCCTTCTTGTTAAAGGCGCGCGTCCAAGCGCTGTGGCGCCTGAACCTAACGTTAACCACCTCATCCTCTCCTTGGTCCGTTGCGTACAGCCAAAGGCTGACCAATACTGTGGCGGAGAAAAGGGCCCCCGTCGGATGCGGGGGCCCTTTGTATCCCACACCAAAAATGAGCAGCGGGGCTTGGGCGAACGCCAGGGGCTCGGAACCGCGGCCTCCGTCAGTACCGCTGAGTCTGCTATCGGCCCGACATTCCCACAGGCTACGGCATTTGCGAGTTTTTGCAGCTAATGCACCAATTTGATGCATCCCCCTTGGGTTAGGGATTGGAAAGCTCGTTCGTATATCCAAATTGCGATGGACGTTCAGCTCAAGGGGATATCGAAATGACAGTCGGCGTGATTTGTGTCGTCAGTTTCTTCGTAGGCGTTGGTGTGACATGCGCCGTACTGAGTGCAGTAGATCGGTTTGTGGACCAGCAGGACGCGAAGGGTATCGGATCGTTTTAAGGTATTCCGTCGCGTTAGAAAGCAAGCTCAGCTTTCGTTCCTGATCAAATTTCGTTTTCGACTTAAGCGGTGCGGCGTCCGTCAAGCTCCTTTCGCTCTTGGCTCGCGTGAGGGAACGCCGACCGCCAACACGTCCTCCACGACGTGAGCTTTACGTCCATCGTTATGCGGCACCGGAAAATCGCGATTGATCTCGAAAAGCACGCTCATTCGCGAAAAGAAAAGTTCCGGAACGAAAACGCAAGCCGCTAGGGATTGGGGGCTGCCCGTGCCCTGCCACAAGGGCCCGAAGTGCGGGCGACCTACAATTTCCGCGCGGTATTAGGAAGCATTCCGAGGTCTGAAAGTCGCTTGTCTGGAAGACGTTGCTCGGTAAGCGTTACGATCCTGCCCGGCCCTACTTCTCTCTTGACCGCCGCGACCGCGTTGCCGTGCGTTGTCGCTGTCGCCCAGTATTCGACCACGCCTTCCTTAATCGCCGCGACACATAGATGCCGCCAAAGGTGCGTCCGCGCATAGGTCAGATATCAGGTCACGGGCATGAAGGTCTCCATGCCTGGTGTTTGTAAGGTTGTGGGGACTAAGGCGGTGAAAATGAGCAAGGCCACGAGCGCAATACACAACACCAGGAGCGGAACAGCTAGGCCCGGCATACGGGGCTTCGATTGAGCCTTATCAAGATCGGGCGATATCGGCTTCTCGCTGCCCCGGCGCAGGCCGTTTGTCAGTAGGGTCGTCGCGTGAGATTATCCAATATCTCGGAAAGAAAGGTAAGTTCGTGGGTGAAGCAGAATTAACGGGTACGCGATCCCAGCAGTACAAGGACTTACCGTTCTTCGCGTCCTCGATCGGGCTGACGGCCTTACTTTTGGTAGTGGTCATCGTGTCCCTCACTCTTGGGCGATATCCGCTGTCGGTAACTGAAGCCCTAAGTACCCTTTTCAGTCGCGCTCCGCCGTTGGATTTCGAAAGCAATGCGGGCACGGCTTGGACGATCGTCCATACCGTTCGCCTTCCCCGCGTTTTATTGGCAACTATTTGCGGGATGGGCTTGGCTACGTCGGGGGCGGCTTTGCAGGGCGCGCTGCGGAATCCCCTAGTAGGACCAGAAATCGTTGGGGTCTCGACGGGGGCCGCCCTGGGTGGCGTGATAGCGATAACGCTGTCACTGTCGTCCGTATCCGTGGTCGCATTGGCATTTTGTATGGGGCTTGTCGCGCTCGTCCTTGCTCTTGGCATTTCCAGATCTGCCGGTCCAGCGAGCGTCCTCGCGTTGGTCCTGGCCGGAGTAATCGTAAACTCCCTTTGCAGCGCGATTACAGGGCTGCTGCAGCTGACGACGGACTCTCAAGATAAGCTTCCTTCGATTATTTTTTGGCTCCTCGGTTCATTTGCAGGCGCCAACTTTGGCAAGGTTGAGCTGATCAGCATTGTCACCCTGGCAGCAGGCATCCCGTTGCTCGCCATGCGATGGCGCATCAATGTGCTCTCCTTGAGTGACGTCGATGCGGCAGCATTGGGCGTTAATGTGGCATGGTCGAGATGGTTGATCATGTTGCTTGTCGCTTTGATTGTCGCCGCACAGGTCGCGGTTAGCGGTGCCATCGGCTGGATCGGCCTAATTATTCCCCATTGTGCACGCTTCCTTGTCGGACCGGATCACGCACGCCTATTGCCGACCGCCGCGCTGCTTGGCGCGATCTATCTGTTACTCATGGATGATCTGGCGCGAATTGTCAGCCAAGCTGAAATTCCGATAGGGTTTTTGACCAGCATCGTCGGGGCGCCGATATTCGCGATTCTCTTCTGGCGAACACAACGGCGAGGATGGGCTGGTGTCTGAAGCAATAAGTCTATCTGACGCAGGCTTTTTCTATCGCCGCGGCGAAAAATGGATATTTCGCAATCTCAACGTACAGATTGCCAAGGGAAGCATCTGCTCTATCTTAGGTCCGAACGGAAGCGGGAAAACCACTCTTCTCCATCTATTGATTGGCGCCCTCGCGCCTTGCGAAGGCGCCGTCAACGTCGACGGGCGAACGGCACTCGTCCCACAATCTTTTGGTACAATCTTTGAATATTCCGCCTTGGATATCGTGCTGATGGGACGGGCGGCGCACATCGGCATGTTTGGCCGTCCTTCTAAAAACGATGTGCAGATCGCCCTTGGCGCGCTCGGTCGCCTGGGTATGGCAAAATATGCCTCTAGCCCGTTCCAAAACCTTTCTGGGGGGCAACAACAACTGGTTATTTTCGCCAGAGCGATTGCTTCCGATCCGAATATTCTAATACTCGACGAACCCACAGCGTCGCTGGATTTTAGGAACCAAGCTCTCATTCTCGACTGGCTTATGCGTCTTTCGAGCGAAGAAAAGCTCACAATTGTCTTCACGACCCACCAGCCGCACCATGCCTCCGCGATTTGCGATTTCACAATTGTGATGGATCGGCACAATAAGATCTCTTGTGGCGCGCCGGCGGATGTCCTCTCCGATCAAAGCTTGTCTGATCTCTTCGAGACACCGATGCGGACTTTTAAATATCAAGAGAATGGACACGTGCGTACGGCAATTCTGCCGATGCTGGACATGCGGCCGAATTATTCGGACCAAGAGCGCAAGTGACACACGAGGTGCATCTCGACGGTGTTCGCGCCGGTTTGTGCTCGGCGGGCTTCGCGATTGTTCGTGACGTCATCCCAAAAGATGAGATTTCGGATTTTGTAGCCCGATGCAGTGGAATAATCGGCGGAAAAGCGCGTTATGAAAATGATGCCAGCGCCATGTCTGCGACATTCGACGACTTCGAGCGGCTTTTTCCCGATCGCTATCGTCTACTGACCGGTCCAACGATCAACGCGTTGCTTAGCGAGTTGCTGGGGGACCAAGCCTTATTGATATCTGAGGCGATACCCTTCCGTCTAAGCCCTGCCTGGAATCGAGGGCAAGAAGTCGACCCAGTCAGGCCCAGAAACGCTCATCTCCACGACCTCTTCACCATCACGCCTGATCATAGTTCGCTTATGGGATGGTTGGCACTTGAGAAGGTAAAGCCCCAAGCAGGGCCGATGTGGGTGTGGCCGAAAAGTCATCTACGAGGAAGCTTGTACGACAGCATTTTGCGTTCAGATGTTGTCTTGGATCGGGACCTGCAATCGTTACGGAAGTTCGGCGGAACCATAGAGGAATGGAATGCCTGGGGGCGTCGACTTCAGGCTGCCACCGCAGACTTGCTCGAGGTCGCGATGATCCACGAGACCGCTGACCGCGTACCAATCCTGATAGACGCTGGGGACCTGTTGCTCTTTGACAGACGTCTCGTCCATGGAACCTTTTTCCCGGAAAGTCCCGGTGTTACTCGTTGGAGCATTGTCGCTCGATTTCAGGGTCGACATGCTACCGAGCGCGGGTGGCCTACGTCCATCGGCTCATCCGTCTATGAGTTAGCTCGGGAAGTAGTCCCCCCGACGGAGTATGAAGTAGCGCGGTATTCGCCGAAACACGCCTGGCGGGCATTGCACCCAAGAAAAGACGCCCGGCGCATGTTTTGGGAGGGACCACTCAACAGCGCCTAGACGTCAAAAGGGTGCTGCCTTATCGTTTTGACGGGCTCCCAGTGCAACATCCAGGTCGTCATCCGTCGGCTCGATTCTCAGTTGGTCGCGGATCGTGTTGCGCGTCTCTTGTCGGAGCGACGGTGCGAATTTTCCGGGATGAAGAATTGCTGCGAGCCAACGGTTGAAGAGAGGAAGCTGAATTGCGTCGTTTCCAAACGGGGCGATCAATCCCGGCACGGAGTAGACCCTGCGAGCGCGGACTGCCCTTAGGCGAGCCGCCCACGGTTCAGCGAGGAACTCGTCCGGTCTCATCTGCAGCGTATAATTGCTCTGCCGGAGGATGATGACCTCGGGATCAACCGCAAGGACTGCCTCAGTGTCGATGCGATGGAATCCGCGCATCGGCAGTAAATTCTTGGCTCGTGCGTGGCGATAGGTGGCATCGGACAGCTCCGTATTCGAATACCAAAAGACATTCGAGCCTTCCCGTCCAAGTGCAATTACGCTGACCTCGGGCAGGGCCTTCGTCTCTTCTTCCAAAGTCTGCATCGACAATCGGAAATGTGAAACAAGAGCATTTCCGCGTTCCGGATTATCTGCCACGCTCGCCTGCAGCACGGCGTCGTCTATGATACCTTGCTCGCCTGCCTTGTTGGAAACGGACAGCGCAGGCAATCGGTAATTTCGGAAAATGTCCGCTGCCCACGGAACGGTAATGATGGCCATTGGGTTTCGAGCCGCGACGGCCTCGAGGCCGAGCCCGAGCGGTCCTCCTTCCATGGTGAAAAGAAGCTTCAAGGAGTCCAGGTCATGAAATGACCGCTTCAACAGCGAACTGTTCAGGACAATTCGATCAACGAGTGTCTTCGTTCCGACTGTGTGCGCAGGTTGCCGACCAATCAAGAGATATGAGGCAACTCCTTGGCCCCAAAAGATATCGACTTCATCCCTCTTTGTATTGAGTTCAACGAGATCACCTCGGCCATCCCGCACTTGACGGGTGGCGGCGCCATCAATACGCGTCAAAGCATGCGGCTTCCCGTTAGAAGATATGGAAACCGCCAATGCCGCCATCGCGACGGCAGCCCAAAATGCTGCCGGATACCCGGCTCCACTCACCTTTGCCAGTAAATGTTTAACCGCGTTGTCCTCTTAAAAGCGGGCGGTCATGTCCAAGGAGAACCTGCGCGGTTGCCCGATGATCACCTGGCCGTTGTTGGACGGATTGGCGACTAGCCAATAGCCCTCGTTGAATACGTTCGAAATATATCCTCGCAGGATCATCGGGGTGTTGTATGCAACGAACTGATATTTCAGCCCGACGTCGGCCGTGACAGCTTGATCTGCATAGACATCTTGAGCGACACCTGCTGCTACCAACGCCAGACTATTCTCTTGGACGAGGAATCTTGATGAGTAGTAGACGCCGCCCATAAACGTCACTCCGCGGAGGTAGTCGGGGGAATACTCCGCAAACATTGTTACTCGAGCCTTCGATACTCCCGGCGCCTGGCCCGTGTAGAACGTCGTGTTGTTGTAGACCCGCGGGTCGATGAACGTAGCTCCGCCATAGAGGGCGAGCTCGTGCACCGGCTTTCCCGTCACAAGAAACTCAACACCGCGATTGACCTGTTGACCCTGCTCCGTCAACACATTCTGCGCATTCAAGAATGTTGAGGCTTGCTTGATCTGAAAGAGCGCGGCGTTTACAGAAAGTGCCGCACTGAGGTCCGCCTTAACGCCCACCTCTTCCTGCTCTCCCACGAAGGGCGCCAAGACCTGGAAAGCATTTGCAGCCGTTGCGGGCGCAATTTGCCCGGGTTGAAGTGATTTAATGTAACTTCCGTAGACAGTCACATAATCGACTGGATGGATTTGTATTGCAGCCAAGGGTGTTAGCGCTTGCTGCGAAAGGTATGAGAGTTGTCGCGTGGTTGGGATGAGAGCCAGCGTCTTCGCTTGATATTGAGCATCGACTCCGCCGCCAATCAACGAGACCCATGGCCCAATATCAAACTTGTCATAAAGCAGGGTGTTCGTGAGATCCGTATTGATGGTGGTGGTATCCACCACCGTCAGCGCCGGAGGTGCGAAGTAAACTGGCCTGTATATGTTCGATGGTCCGAGCGTAATCCCCGTGCCATTTCCGGTGTCGAGGTTATGGATCGAGTGGTTAAACGACACCGATGTGGTGTTCGAAAAATAGCCGACCCACACCTCCTTGCTTACAACTAATCTTTGAGCAGTACTGTTGACGTCGAGGGTGTTCGCGAATGCAACCGTGTTGATATTGCCGTTTGCCGCAACAGCGGTCGTGCCGGGAAATTGCTCAGTTACTGCGTTGTAGTTGTTTCCGGCGTACCCAGCGGCTGCACTTACCGTCCAACCATCGCGCTGCCAATCGAGTCCGGTTGTGACCATTTTTGTCTCACCGGTTTGATTGTAGAATGGCTGTCCAAACAGGTTACTTGGATTGGGAGCTCCGGGGAGAACGGAAGTACGTTGAGGTGCCCAAAAAATTGCTGGATTGCCGCCGAATTGCTTGAAGTCATAATGCTGAAATGACGTCCACACTCGCAGTTCGTCGTTCTTCCAATCCGCGGAGAAGCTCTGCGCAGCGCGAGACGCCGAAGTGTGGTCGACCGGCAAGTTGCCATCCTGCTGATACACGGTGGCGCGGAATCCAAAGCCTTCCTTGAAGCGCCGACTGACATCAAGATGCTCTTCGCCAGTGCCGCTGCTAATAAAACCACCTCCAATTTCATTCAGGTTAGTGTCGAGAGGCTGCTTACTGATGTAATTCACGATTCCGGCAGGCGGAGCAAAGCCATAGAGGATTGCGGGAGCACCTTTGAGAATGTCAATTCGTTCATTGTTCTCGAGAGCAGGCTGACCGTAACCCAACAAATCCAAGCCATCTTGGAATGTGTTGTAGAACGTATTCGTCATGAAACCGCGGATCAAAATATTCTGCGCAAATCCTGGGGTCTGCGGAAAGGCACGGATTGAAGGATCGTTTTTCAGTGCCTCGTCGGCCGAATGGGCTTGCTGATCCCGAATTAGGGTTTGCGGGATCGAATTCGTAGAGAACGGAATGTCTTTAGCGGGAACGGTGCCGAGCGGGCCAAAGCTTTGGTTGGGAACGAACATCCCTCCGCTTTGCGGGCTTGCGGTTCCAAAATCGGCGCTGTTGGGTAACATCAAAGCGATCGATGCGATTCCTGTTCCCGTCGTCGGTGCATTCGCAGCGTTGCCGGCAGCTGGTTTCTTTGTTTGCGCGCGCCGAGGATGGACGGCGGCCCGCGGTGCACCGCCCCGGTCATTCGCTACGGAGCGACCCTTGGGTTTCTCCGGAGCGGGAACAACGACCGGATTTAGCTTTCCTCCCGCAGGAGCACTGCTCGGTGCCGGCACCGCCGCCGGTGGTGTAGCGTTTGGATTTCCGCTTTCCTGAGATCGCGCATCAGCAACGAAAGTAACCAACGACATCACACAACAAACAACGCAACAAGAACGCAACGTCACCATAACCAGGCCCCCCTTGGTTATATTCGATTAGATATAACGCTTTTTAACCAGTCAAGTGCACGGTCGGGAAGGAAACTTTAAATCCTTCTACACAAGCGCGGTGTTAGCGGCGGGCGTGTACGGATTGCCTAGCACAACCTTCGAAGTGGAGATGAATTTCAGATAGATCGGTCGCGAAGAGGTTTGCGGTCCCAGCATGGAGGGATGGCTGTAGAAGCATGCAAAGTCTTTTAGGACCTCGTTTTGGCACTCACCAAGCAAAAATTTCAAGTGTTCGCGGGTCGCTTAGGACTTGTTTTGACAAGCATCGTGTTGACTTTTCTCTATCTTGAGATCGGTACACAATGGGCCTTCAACTATTCTGTTTTGACGACGCGAGATTTTCGTCAACAGCACGCGGCAAAACCCCTCAATGATGCGATCAAGACGTTCATTCGTTCCGCGGGCTTCAATACACTGGAATTTGGGTTTTGCTCGAACGGCATCCTGAAAAGCACATTCAAACTGGTGGTGTCCTAGCCGTCGGCGCTTCGTTCACGGCTGTCTCAGATGTGATCGACCAAGAAACGTGGCCAGCTCAGCCCGCGGGAATGACAGGTTAGAATGTCAACAACGCGGGCCAGGGTGGTTACCACGCTGACCAAGCAATTCTGCTCGCCGAGCAATTGTTGCCTCTATTGCATCCGAAGGTCGTTGTGATTGATTTCGTTGACAGGATGATTATCGGCACAGGTTACGCGTCGTCCGGATGGCCAAAACCTTATTTCACGGTCGAGGAAGGTCAACTCATCCATCACAATAATCCGGTCCCCTTATCTCAAGCGGCGGTCACCGGAAACGCCGACCTCAGATACTATTTGGCACACTCCGCAGTCTTAGATCAGTTTATGACGCGGCTGTTTCCGAACTATTGGTTTAACTCTGGAAACAATGGCATCGTGCCGGTAGCAACGGATAAAATACGGGTCACTTGCGGGCTTTTGAAGCGTCTAAAGCAAAAGGCAGACAGATCTCCCGTCAAATTGGTCTTATATCGCCAATATGGTGCGCCGAAAATTGTCGAGGCTAGTCGCTTGAAGTCTGCAGGATATTTCTATCGAATCCAGCGTGACCTAAAACAAACAATCAAGCCGTGGTTGATGAATACTCCGCCCGGAGCTCCCAGCTGGCAGGACGCATCCGCTGGGGTCGCCGACTGTGCGCGCAGCCTGCAGATTCCGACAGTGAACGAGTTGTCTTTCGATGGACAGATGCTCGGCCCATGTCATCGACGCAGGGCGGCGGGTTCAGTCGGATTTGCCGTCAAGCACTTAGGCGATCCGGTGCCGGGTGGAGCTTGGACTAGCTAGTCAATAAACTGAAGACTAAAACCTAGTTTCGGGCGCTATCTTCCGAGGCGTGCGAAGGCCTTGGGGCGTCTGGCCAGCATAGCCCCTGAGCGAGGTAAGGCAACCAAGGGTGGCTAGTTTCCACGCCCTCATCACTCTAAATCCAACAAGGCAGAGGCCATTCGTCGCCTGGTTCAGCAAGCAATGTTCGATGAGAAAGGAAAGTCCCGAATGTACGCCAATATTCTCTTGAGCACGGACGGGTCGGATCTCGCGAAAAAAGGCGTTGAGCAGGGTATCGCGTTAGCGAAGGCTTTAAACGCTAAAGTGACAGTCATTACCGCAACGGAACCGTTGCCGGTCGACTATGGTGGCGGACACGCCGGGGGATGGATACCCTCGCCGGAAGAGGCTGACCGCTTTGACACAGCCAACATGGAACGTGCGGGCAAAATGCTCGATGAAGTGCGAGCAATGGCGGAGCAGATAGGGATAACTGCAGAACTATTGCATGTACCGAATGCACACCCAGCCACCGCGATTATCGAAACCGCGAAGTCCAAAGGCTGCGACTTAATCGTCATGGCCTCTCATGGGCGTCGCGGCCTCAGAAAGCTATTATTAGGGAGTCAAACATCGGAGGTCCTAACAGACGGAAGTGTGCCGGTGTTGGTCGTGCGGTAGCACGCGGCAAACGCGGCGAAGACGGGTCGTGCGTCGCGGAGTACTAGCCGCCGCTTACGAAAACACCCCGGCCAACGGCGACCGGGGGGTAAAGTCTGTTTGTGCTTAGTAAAAGACCTATCCAGACCGATCGCATGGCGAGGGTCAATTCAGTGAGAGGTTGCCGGCCCGCTGCCTGCGAGAGCTTGATTTCGGCGCCAGGCACGCAAGAAAGCACACACCGCAAATAAAACCCCCGGCTAGGTTGGGGACCAACCGGACGCCGCATTAGGGGGCGTGGAAGCTGTGTCTGTGCTTCACGAGCGTCAGTCGAGCGCAGCGCGTGGGATCGTCAACCGCCCTCCCGAACGATGACCACTTGTTTCATTTTGCGCTTTAGGCGCGGCCTTTGACGCGTCCTTCCGAATACGCCAGCGGAAGCCACATGCCGGTGAGGGACCGCATGCATGGCAGATGCGGTCCCGCCGGACGAGCAGCGCCCCGATACGCAGAAGGCAGGAGTGCGGCCGCACCGCAAAGTCTGCCGTTACCGCATCGCCGACGCGAGCACGGCCGCGTGTCAACCTTAAGCGGCAAGCTTAATATAGGCGAGCACCTGCACCGCCCTCAGAAATGTGCATGCGTACAGTTTAAGGTTCCGACTGCATTTGGTTTCGCCCAAATGGGCAACACCTGGATGTTCGCACTGCGCCCGTTGGCACAATCTTCTTTGGCAAGCGGGGCGCCGTGCTGTCTCAACAACCGAAACCAAGGTATTTAGGGTCGGACAGCTACCGCATAAAACGGCCATGGCGATGAGATACGCAGTCTATTACGAAGGCGGTGGAATGTGGACGGCGGCGAGTGAGCGGCCATGGGATGGTCGACCCACCGTGGAATTTGAGCGGGCTGCTTTCGCGGCAGCGGCATGGGCCAATCTGCATGAGCCAATGCTTGATTGGTCTGAGCGAACGCAGGTCTACGAGATGATGCAAACACGCGACGCCGAAATACAGCGCAGGGGACCCGCGTCTGCCTAATGGCCCTCGATGCGCTCATGCGCGGGGAAAGCTTGCAGCTTCAATGCGAGGTGGCCGTCCACAGTTCCGAAAGACGATCGATTTCCACCGCCAAGTAGAACATGCGTTCCATAGTTGCGGCCGGCGCCAATCCCCGGTCCGCGATCTGCAAGGGCTTGAGTTGCGCGCCATGCCTTCCGCTAGATCGGCTAGCGACGAGCGCAACATTTTGTCGGAGATTTTCGCGAAAGCTTCGGCGAAACGGCGGGCCCAACGCAACTGATTTCGTCGCCTTCAACGTGGTGCCGGTGTTCGGCACGCCATCGAAAAATTCACCGACTGGCACATTGACTGCGGTAGCAGCAAGGTGCAGGCGGCTCGCGCCGACACGGTTCTTGCCATTCTCGTATTTCTGTATCTGCTGGAAAGGCACTCCAAGCGCCTCCCCAAGCTCTGTTTGGCTCATTTTGCGCCGCTTGCGTATAAGCACCTCTTTGAGAGTCGCCAATTCTAGCCGCGCGCCCGCGGGCTCGGCGTCGAAAGAAATAGGACGAAGCCGGGGCGATCAGTGGCGTCGAGCCCATCGCTTCGGCATGAGGCCGAAACTACAATCCGGCTCGCCGCCAGAAATAACTGATCGCTGAATTTTCGATCCAGTCGCGAACTTCGGAGGCCGAATAAAAATGACCGACGTCTTCCTTCAGAGCGTTTGGCCAACTCGCCTCGACATACCAAGTGCCGTCTCTGCGCTGTTTCGGTTCCAACACCGGACCTGAGCTAGGTTTCACGAGCACCCTCCCAGTTCAAGAGATTTGGCCGGCGCCTCAGCGGATAAGCAGAAGAGCTGCCCCGGGCAGCCATCAAACGCCCTCACCAAGCCAATCCTCTTAGCGCGATCGTCTCTGGAGTTTGCACTCGTTGGGGCGAGCCGTCACGCAATTCGCTCTTATCGGACGGCAAGATGCGTTTGGTAGATGGCCGGGTCATTGACAATTGTTGCCATAGGGCCTTCGTATTTGATTGTTCCGCGCTCGATCAGGTAAGCTCGATGGCTGATCCTGCTTGCGAACCGCATATTCTGCTCGGACAAAAGGATCGTCAGGCCAGCGGCCTTCATCTCGCGTATCATATCCGTCATCTGATTGACGATAACGGGCGCCAGTCCTTCAGAGGGCTCGTCGAGCAGGATCATATCCGGGTCCGTTACCAGGGTCCGCGCCATGGTGACCATCTGCTGCTCGCCGCCGCTCATCTGCGCGCCGGGCCGGTCGAGCAGATCTTTCAAGTTTGGAAACGCTTCGATGATTCGATCGAGCGGCCATCGTGTGTTGCGACGGCCGCGCAGGCGGCCAACTTCCAGATTCTCCCTGACGGTCAGTTCCTTGAAGATGCGTCGTTCTTCCGGGACATAGCCGATACCCGCGCGGCTGACTTTGTAGGGCGGCAGGTTGGAAATGTCCTGACCATCGAAAGTGATCGAGCCGTCCTTGTTGGTGATCAAGCCGATGATGCACTTCATGAGGGTAGACTTGCCGGCGCCGTTGCGTCCCAGAATGGCGACGGTCTCACCGCGATGAATGGTCAGGTCGAGGCCATCAAGCACGCGAGCCTTGCCGTAGCGCGCCACCAAACCGGAAACGCGGAGCAGCGGCGCATCCGTCATGGCGATTGGCCGCCATCGGCAACGGAATGGTCTTCGCCAAGGTAAATCTCGCGAACCACCGGATCGGTGCGCAACTCATGCGGCGAACCGGCCGCGAGCAACTTGCCGCGGTTCATCACCACGATCCGATTTGCCAGCGAGAAGACGATATCGATGTCGTGTTCGGTAAACAGCACGCCGAGGCCGCGATCGGCCGCGAGTTGCGCAACCAGCGTCATGAGTTGCTGACGCTCCGAGGGGGCCATTCCTGCGGTCGGCTCGTCCATCAGCAACAGCTTGGGCTTGTTGGCCAGTGCGATTGCGAGTTCCAGGCGCTTCAGATCGCCGTAAGCGAGAATGCCGCACGCACGATCGCATTGAGTGGCCATGTCGATCAATTCGAGCAGATGCAACGCCTCATCGCGATACATGGCCCGCGCCGAATGCGTCAGCGAAAACGCGCGACGATGGTATGAGATGAGCGCGACCTGAACGTTCTCGAGGACGGTCATGGTTGGTACTGTCGCGGTCACCTGGAACGTTCGACCGACCCCGAGCCGGAAAATGGCCTCGGGCGTCAGGCCGGCGATGCTTTGTCCACTCAGCACAACGCTGCCGGCGCTCGGCGGCCACTGCCCGCTGATCGCATTGAAGCAGGTGCTCTTGCCGGCACCGTTCGGACCAATAATGGCGATCAGGCGTCCAGATTCGACATCGAAAGAGACGCCATCGACAGCGAGCGTCGCTCCGTAACGAACTTTCAGGTCTTTGACCTGTAACAGCGGTGCCGCTTGATCGACGGGGCTCATCTTCGGCCTTCCCCGCGCCAGCGACTATTGATCGAGCCGACGATGCCCTTCGGGAACACCAGAACGATGAGAATGATCAATGCGCCCAGGATGAGACGCCAGCGATCCGTGTAGCGCAGAATTTCCGTCTGCAGGAGAAAGAAGGTCGCGCCGCCGACGATTGGACCTGCGATCGATTGGACGCCACCGAGCAGCACCATGACAAGGCCGTCGATGGAACGACCGATACTGATCGCCGTCGGAAAAACGCTGCCCTTGGCGAAGGTCGTGAGACCGCCTGCAAGACCCGCAAAAAGCCCGGACAGCGTGAACGCCGCGAGCCGTACGTGGCGGACATTAATGCCGATCGCGGCGGCCCGTGCCGGCAAGTCACGGGCGACGCGCAATGCGTAGCCGAGAGCGCTGTGCGGCACCCAGCCGAGCAGCGCAATCGAAGCCGCCACCAAAAACAGGGTGACATAATAAAACACCAGACGCGACAGATGTGCCGGCCATAGTCCGACAAGGCCGTTGTCTCCGCCCGTTACATCGTACCATTGGAACACAACCGACCAAACGATCTGCGCCAGCGCAAAGCTCAGCGTTGCGAAATACACGCCGGACAGACGAACCGAGAACCAACCGAAAATGAGGGCGAACAAGCCGGCCGACAGCGGCGCCAAAGCCAGCGCGCTCGTGAAGGAAAGCCCCCCGTAGCGAATACCGAGTGCGACGGCGTACGCGCCGATCCCGAAGTAACAAGCGTGTCCGAAGGTGACGAGCCCGCCGGGCCCAAGGATGAGATAGAGACTGCTGGCGAACAAGACCGCAAGCATCACATCCACGGTTACGCTCAAGCCGTAAGTACCCAGGATCGAAGGGGCGAGCGCCAGAATAGTCAGGATAATCGCAGCGGCCGATATCAAGGAAAGATTGATCGGGCGAAGCGGCGGTTCGTCAGAGAACTCGTGCGGCCGCGTCAGCGCTTCCGGCTTGCCGAAAAGTCCGGACGGCCGAACCGCCAGGACGGCCGCCATAACGAGAAACATCAACACCAGATTGAGCTGAGGAAAATAAGCGACGCCGAGCGCCGACATCTCGCCGATCAGCACCGCGGCGACGAGCGCGCCGACAATGCTCCCCATGCCGCCGATAACGACGACCACGAAGGCCTCCGTGATGGCGGTCGCTCCCATGCCGAGATTGGCCGAGGTCCGGCCGAGTTGCAGGGCGCCAGCCAAACCGGCCAGGAACATGCCGAGCGTGAAGACGCTGGTGAAGAGCCACGCCTGATTGACGCCAAGTGCCCCGACCATGTCGCGGTCTTGAGTGGCGGCACGGATCAAGACGCCCCACCGGGTTCGCGTAATCGCAACATAGAGCAGCAGCACAACAAGCACCGCGGTCCCGATGATATAGAGATCATAGATCGGCATACGCTCGCCGAACAGGTCTACGCCTCCCTTCAGGGCGCGCACGCGTGGTGCGAGCAAATCGTCAGGGCCGAATATCATCGGCAGCAGATCGTCGATCATCAGCGAAATCGCGAACGTCGCCAGCAACTGGAACAGCTCCGGCACCTTATACATCCGCCGCATCAGGACGATTTCAACGATCATCCCGATCGCGCCGACGATGATCGCTGCCGCAGCGATGCAGAGCCAATAGGCAAGTGCGCTACGGGCATCGAAATAGCTGGTCAGCAAATAGCCGACATAGGCGCCGAGCATGAAAAAAGCGCCGTGGGCGAAATTCACGACGCGGGTTATGCCAAAGACCAGCGATAGCCCGACCGAAACCAAAAACAGTGTCGAGGCGGATGCAAGCCCGGTTAAGCCCTGCCCCAGTATTTGACCGAGCGACATGACCTATGAATGATCCCGGCGTCTAAATGGTCCTGAGCCGATCAATCTTGTGGGCGAAGTTTGCGGACGTCACTGTCGGACGGAAGATAATTCGCTCCGTCGTCGTAGTGGAAGTCGGTCATCGTACCGATGTTGTTTTTCAACCCAATCTTGCCGACATACATGCCCATGGTCGACTGATGGTCGATCGCCCGGAAAGTCACCTTCCCCAACGGGCTATCGACCTCGAGTCCGCTCAGCGCATCCACGATACTCTCGGGATCGGTTTTCCCGGCCTTCTGAATGGCTGCGGCCAGCGCTTTCATGGTGGTATAACCGCTGACCGACCCGGCGCGCGGATAATCGTTGAAGCGCTTACGATAAGCCTCAAGGAACTTGCTGTGCTCCGGGGTTGAGATTTCGCTCCACGGATATCCGGTCACGATCCAGCCGACGGGGGCTTCGTCTTTCAGCGGATCGAGAAAGTCGGGTTGTCCGGTCATGACGCTGACCACGGCCTTGTCTTTGAAAAAATCCCGGTCGTTGCCTTCGCGCACGAGGCGAACCAGGTCTGGCAGCACCATAGCGTTGAAGACGGCGTCGGGCTTGGCGGCTGCGATCGCCTGGATTGTGGCGCCGGCATCGATTTTACTCTGCGTCGGGAATTGTTCGGCGACCCACACAACGTCGGGCCGTTTGGCCGACAGGAGCTTTTTGAAGGCGTCGACGACGGCGTGACCAAATTCGTAATTGGGAGCGATCGTCGCCCAGCGCTTCGCCGGCAGTTTGGCAGCCTCTTCGGCCAGCATCGCAGCCTGCATGTACGTGCTCGAGCGAACCCGGAACGCATAACGATGACCATGTTGCCAGGTCAGCGCATCGCTCAATGCCTCTGCTGCGATGAAGGGTATCTTATTTGTTTTTGCAAAGTCGGAGACCGCAAGTCCAACATTCGAGAAAAACGTTCCTGTCAGCGCCACGACCTTCTCGTTGAAAACGAGATCGTTTGCGTCCCGCAGCGCATCTTCCGGCTTTCCGTTGTCGTCGCGACTGACCAGCTCGAGCGGACGGCCGAGCACGCCGCCGTTTGCATTTATTTCCTCGATCGCGAGCGTTGCTCCGTTGCGATACGGGATCGTGAAAGCCGGAATCGCCGAGTAGCTATTGATGTCGCCGATCCGGATCGGATCCGCCGCAAAACTGGATCCTCCAGTGGCCAGATGAAGAACAATAGCGGCAACGCCGAGCCAAAAAGGTCTCATGATGCGACGCCTCCGTGGCGATGCGAGGAAATAGACAGCGCCCCGTTCATGCGGCTCGGCTCTCCATCAGCGAGACGGATCTCGGCGACAGGATGGAGCCCACTGATCCAGCTCGGATGACGGGTGAATATTTGCGGATCGTGGCCGGGAATGATGCGGGCAATGTTGTCGTCTCCGACCAGGCCGCGCAGTCGCCGGTAGGTCTTCATCAGGTTCCAGGTGTTGCCCTGAACGTAGGCCGGCGGCCACATCCGTTCGATATTGAGATACCAGTACACGCAATCGCTCGCGATCGCATAGGGCCCATCGGGTGTTTCGATCTCCACCCATTGCATTCCGAAGGTATGGTTCTCCGGCGCGAGGTGACATCGGATGCCTGGGCTGATTTCGCGCTGGCCGTCGACCAATTCAATTCGCCCCGCCGCCACCGCGGCGTCGACGCGGGCCATGACGTCGAGATCGATCGACGATAATTCCCAGTGTTGCTTTCCCTGAGACTGATCCGGCATCTCGGCGAGGTGCTGGCACCACCCTTCAAATTCGGACCGTTGAAGCAAAACGCGTGCACGCGGGAACGCCTCGAAGCCCCCCGCGTGATCAAAATGCAAATGCGTGAGAACAACAATATCGATGTCGTCGGGACGGAGGCCGACCTTAGCGAGAATGACGCTTGGACTTTCGTTGCCTTCGTAGGCGCGCCCGGTCATCGAAAAGGCCGAAAGAAAGCCGGTATCGACCAGGATGTTGACCGGTTTGTCGGCCGACGGCGCCATTCGGATCAGCGAATACACCATGGAAACGTCGGCAAAACCCTGATTGCTGCAGATCGGAGCGCCACCCATGAAATCAGCAGGCAGCTTCCCAGCGCAGTACTCAAAGGTCCAGATCGAATAATCGTGCATCTTTCTCAAGTCTCCTGCGCTTTCGGTCGGGCAGGATACCTATGAGACCGGTCACGTCTATCGACGCCGACAGACCGAGATGCAGGAGATCCGAGAAAGTGGTCCAACATCACCTTTCCAACGTCGCCGTCCGGCCTCGCAAACCCACATTCGGTCTCCGCGCATCCTCAAACTATCTCAACTGGATGTCCGAGGTTGCCAATGGAAAAATGCCTCCAACGCTATCGAAAATAGTTATGTCATACCAGCCCGCAACGCGCGACGAAACGCCCCGTTTCCAATAAGAAACTTCGATCGGCATATCGAATATTGTGTGTTGCGTCCATCCAGGCCACGATCGTATCTCCCAGGGTTGAAGCGACGTTTGTTGGATCGGTGATCGTCTCAGTTCAAGCGAGCAACACGGATATGAGAACGCAAGTTGGCATCATCGGCGCCGGACCTGCCGGACTGTTTCTCGCGCATCTGCTGCAGCGTGCCGGCATCGAATGCGTGATACTGGAAGCGCAGAGCCGCGACTATGTCGAAGGCCGTATTCGCGCCGGCGTTCTCGAACCAGGTACGATCGAGACCTTGGAAATGCTCGGTCTCGATGGCCGGATGCGGCGCGACGGCATGATCGACGACGGGCTCGACATACGCTTTCGCGGCAAGGCCATCCATCTCGATTTGCCGGAACTCACGGGTCGGAAGGTCGTGATCTACGGCCAGCAGGAAGTCGTGAAGGATTTGATTGCCGCGCGCGTCGATACTTCGCAGCCGCTTCTGTTCGAGGCCAAGGTCACGCGGCTGTCGGACCTCGATAGCGATCGGCCCAAAATCGAGTTCATTCATGAAGGACAGATTCACGTTCTCGAATGCGACTTCGTTGCAGGTTGCGACGGCTTTCACGGGGTAAGTCGCGCCGCGGTGCCGTCAGGCCATATCGATATATTTGAACGCATCTATGACTTCGCCTGGCTTGGGGTTCTGTCACGCTCCAAGCCTATCTCCGACATGACTTATACAAACAGCGACCGCGGTTTCGCGCTTTGTAGCCGTCGCTCGATGACGGTCTCGCGCCTTTATCTGCAGATCGATGCGACCGATGACCACGCCTCCTGGAGCAACGATCGGTTCTGGGATGAACTCCACGCGCGGATGTTCGACGCGGATCGCTCGGAGATCCAAGAGGGTGAAATATTTCAACGGGACATTGCGCGTCTGCGTTCTTTCATCGCGTCTCCGATGCAGTACGGCAGGCTGTTTCTTGCGGGAGACGCCGTGCACATCACCCCGCCGGCCGGCGCGAAAGGCCTGAATCTCGCAGTCGCGGATGTTCGGATGATGGCGTCAGGTCTCACGCAATACTACCGAACCGGCAGCTCCGCCGGCCTGAATGCCTATTCCGAAAACTGTCTGGAACGCGTCTGGAAAACCGTGCGCTTCTCGACGATGCTGACGGGGCTGCTGCACAAGTTTCCGGAGCATTCACCGTTCGAGCGCAACCTTCAGCTCACAGAACTGGAATATATCCTGGGTTCGCGAGCCGCGCAGACTACGCTGGCCGAACAATATGTTGGCCGCCCCTTGCCGCCGTTCGACATCGGCTAGAGCACGATCCGGAAAAGTGGAATCCGGAAAAGATCATGCTGCAATATAAGGCCTGCGACGCTTTCGCGGGTCAAAGTTCACCAATTGACCGGATATTCGCCATCAAGAGCTGCGCGGCCAGAGACGGACTGCTGTCGGACCGTTGCAGAATGCCGATCGGTCGGCGCGTCTCGGGAAGTTCGAGCGGCAGAATCTGAAGGATCTTTGCGCGAAGCTCATCGAAGAAGAGATGAGCCGAAACGGCCGTCACCATGAGGCTGCCAACCAGGAGTCCTCGGGTAATCGCCAGATCCGTCGTCTCGACGACGACGCGCGGTTCGCTCACGCGATTGTTCTTCATTGCGCTCTTGATCATTTCACGGGTCGGCGTGCCGCGCGGCGGCAGCACCCATTCGGCGGACGCCAAATCCGAATAGGCCAGCGTTCTCTTGCGAGCCAACGGATGAGATTTACCGACGACCAGCGACAACACATCGTACGCCACGATATCCCGCGTTAATCCGACCGTATGCTCTGGAGTGCGCAAGGCGCCGAGAATGAAGTCGATATCCCCGGCGCGCAGCCGCATCGCGAGGTGCTCGAAGGCGCCTTCGACAGTTGAGACTGTCAGGTTCGGATATTGCTGCGTCAACTGGATGATCGCCCTTGGCAGCAGGCGGGTACGCCCAAGAGACAACGTTCCGACTGCGACGCCGCCCGCAATCGCACCGCGGAGCGACTTGACCGCAATTTCTCCGGCGCGGATTTCAGCGAGCGCGCGGCGAATGTGCGTTCCGAGCAGCGCGCCCAGCGGCGTCGGTTGCATGCCACCGGCGCCGCGCGAAAACAATCTCAGACCCAGGCTGCTCTCGATTTCGCGAAGTGATTGGCTCGCGGCCGGCTGCGATATTCCCAGGCTGTCCGCAGCCGCGCCCATATGGTGCTGTTCAACGAGCTCGGAAAAGACCAGCAGCCGCCTGCGGCTAATGGAGAGCGAGAAAATCGGTGCCTTGTCGATGAGCCGCGCAGAGTTTACCGAGGCTTTAAACGCAGCGCGGGCCGCTTCCATCTCGAAGAACGCACGCTCGATCCGCACCAGCAGGGCCTTGCCAAATTCGGTCAACAGCATGCCTTGCGATCGACGCTCGAACAGCTGAACATCGAGTTCGGTTTCCAATTCCTTGATCGAACGGGTCACGGCGGATTGCGCTCGCCGCATGAGGCGGCTCGATCTGATGACGCTTCCCGAGGTGGCCACCGCTACGAAGGCGCGCAAATTTCTGATGTTGAGCAATTGATCCGGTCCGCTGATCTCGCCAAGCATAACCAATTTAGATATCATTCTGACGTATTTGCACCTAGGCGCTGCGTTCCGGCAAGCTAACTTTCGTTAGGCAATATGCCGGGATGGATCGAATGTCAGAGCCAGCTTCCTACGAAATGCCCGCCTTACGTAACCGACCGCGTTATGAAAAAGCGCGGGCGCTTGCGCGTCTTCGACCGCTTCGAGCCGCGCGAGACGGCACTGGTCGTCATCGACATGCAGCGGTTCTACGTCACCGATGTTCCGGCCGCCGTTGCCATTGTTCCCAACATCAACAGACTCGCGGCAACCTTTCGCGAGCGAGGCGCCACGGTCGCCTGGGTCAAGATGACCGCCGGCGACAACGGCAAGAGCCTCTGGCCGCTGTATCATGATTATTTCTTCAGCGGCGAAAACGCTGCCCGCCACCGCGACAATCTGACGGTGGGCGCCGAGGGCCACGAGCTCTACCCGTCGCTGGACGTCCGACCGGGAGACATACACGCCACCAAGATTCGCTTCAGCGCATTCATGCCGTCGAAGTCGGATCTTCCGGCGAAACTGGAATCCGCTCGGACTGAAGAACGTCGTCATCACCGGAATGCTGACCAACATGTGTTGTGAGACGTCAGCGCGCGACGCAATGATGCTGGACTATCGGGTCGTGATGGTCACCGACGCCAATGCGGCCCGCTTCATCGAAGATCATAACATTGGATTTTCATCCGTGTTTCAGAGCTTCGGCGATGTCATGACCACCAATGAAGTGATCGATAATCTCGTTCTGCCGAGTTCGGCGAACGACAGCGGCGCTGTAGCAGAATAGCGCACGCGCCGCGATGTGGCTTGCGCGGAAACCCATACATTGCCTTGGCTCACCCGTAAGCACGCACTGTTCGAAGTCGCGATCACAACGCGGGCCTCGGTTGCGCGTCTCGGTCGCGGCCAATTCGGAGGCGGCGACGGCGCTTCCCACGGCCGCGTTCATTTTCGAGTGCGTGCCCGAAGTGCTCGAGCACCGAAATCAACAAGGCGATCAAATACGGCTTCGGTATTCGATTTGCCGTGCTGGGAATGCTCGAATTCATCGACTGGCGCGGCGTCGACATTCTATACCACGCTGGTCGTATCTGACCGGCGCATTGGACAGCGATCGCTACGCACCGCCCGAGATCGTCGAAAAAAATATGCGCAAAGGACGTGTCGGTTTGCGGAATCGCAAGGGATTTCTGAACTACGACAATCTCGATGTCGACGCCTTTCGCAACGACCGCCTTCAGGCGTTTGTCAAACTCTTCACCCTTTTGAAATGATACGCTAGCCGGTCCTATCGTAAACAGTCGCTCCACGGGCAGTGGTAGCCCCGTGGCATCGCGAGTCTCCCGCGCGATAGGCTTTCATCCGGTGCCCGTTCACGGGAGCGGCTGAGGCGCGGCAATCTTCCAACGTTTTGGACTAGTTTTGAAACCTCTACCGGAATCAGGAATATTACTTGCGGTTATCGTGTCGGTGATGCTGAACCCTATTCTTCAATGGAGTCGTAAGCGACGAAGCTCCTTCTCAGCATGCAGCCACAGGAGCCGGTGCCTCGGCACATATACAAAATGATGTCGAATGCCGCCACTTCGGAAGGATTGTCGTCCGTGAAGATCGGAAGGCCGACAACCGCCGCATCACTTGGTTTGCAGCTCTGCTAGATCGGGCCAAAATTCGGCGGAGGAACGCGCCGGCGCGAAGCCGCCTCGTATGCAGATGCGATGCGAACAATGACGTCCTCCTTGCCTGGATCGCTACGGAAGACGAGGGAGAACGGCAGACCCGGCGCGGCGAGTGAAGTCGGCTTGTTTGAAGCGGCGGCCTGATACCGCTTCCGGTCCGCGGACAGCACGAATACCGGGTCGTAGGCGGTATCGACATAACCCGCAGGAATGAGGATTTCGGTGAGTCCGGCGTTCGGACCGAAAAATGATTCAAGCGTGATGTTGTGCATGCCGCCGCGCGGCTGATTTGCGTGACCGATCTTTCCCGGAACCCAGGCCGAATGCAGACGCACAAAAGCGTCAAGCTTGTTCTCGAGCAAGACCATCATGTCGATGCGGCGCAAAAGCTCGCGGAGCATGATGCGTTCGTTCACGCCCTGTCGGCCATCCAGGCGATTGCGCGGATCAGACAGCGCGTCCCAATTCAGAAAAGCAGCGCGCTGATCATCGCCCCAGAATTTCGACCGAGCGTTCAGCGTGGCGAAATCCGATAGTGTTTCCGAAAAGCCTTTTTGTGCCCAGTCGTCGACTCGCCGCATCAGATATTGCTGAATGTGGAAACGGAAGGTGGTGGCAAGCTCCTGTTCCTGGATCGAGTGAATGTCGAGATTGCGCGGCGGCTTGATCTTGCCTTCCGCCAGGGCCACGCAATAATCGATCGGCTTCATCGTGCCGCTGCCGAACAATTTCGGCGGCAAGTATGTGGCTTCAGCGCCGGCAGCGACGGATGGTGACGCCAGGCTTGGCATTCCGCCTGCAACAAACGGAGTGGGAACGATCGCCTCGGCCACTTCCTTGTAGACAGGCTCGCCGTTGGCGCCCAAGCGAAACAAAATGTCGGGCATAAATATCGGTACAAGCTTCGCCACGGCCGTTCGGAAGTCGAGCCGCATGGTCTCGAGTTCAGGATCGTTCTCAGCTTGCGGATCGTTCGATTGGACCAGCGTCGCCCCGAGGTGATCGCGCAGGATGGCCTTGATCTCGGCGTTGGCAGCACTGACGATCGGCTTCTCGGCGAGAGAGCCATCAGGAACAATGAGCAACTCGCGCACCACGCCAATCCTGACGCCCTCCAAGTGCACCCTCAGTTTTGCCGGTCATCAGGTGGCTGGCAAAACGCGAGCTGAGAACTGACGTTCGCGGAATCGTCGTGAACGGATCGCGCGGGTCGTAATAATCGTTGCCGGTCCCCACCAGCGCGTCGATCACCTTCGCGCAATCGACAATGGATCGGCAGATGACGCCGGTGCGGTCGGTATAGATGTCGGCGCCGATCGCGCCGCCGTCGAAGCCCAGCATGGCTTTGTGCGGCAGGATCAAAGCGACGGAATTGTGGTTCGAGGGACCGCGGCAAGACGCCCTCGTCTCTTCACCAAAACTTGCCATCACCAGATTGGTGGAAACCGACACCGCCGAACCGGAGCTGGAGCCGAGCGAGGCCGAACGGGTCGTGTCGTAAGGGTTGGCCGGATTGCCGCCCCATGTCGTTCGCTGATAGCCGAGTGTCGAGGGCAGAATCTTATCCGGCAGAAAGTCTCCGCCCGGATCACCGGCGCGTCCGTTATATTCCGTGCTCGCCGCCTTGGCGTAAATGATCGCGCCCTTGTCGCGGAGTGTTTCAATCAATTGGTGGTCGCGCGCCGGAACGTCGATGTCGTAAGCGGCGTCCCCGCCGCCAACGGATCGCATATCCTTACAATCGAACGGGTCCTTAAACGAGAAAACGACGCCGTACATCGGCATCTTTTCCAGATCGGGGTTGCTGCCGTAAGTCGCGTCGAGCTCGGCCGCGCGCTCGAGCGCGTCAGGATAGTGGCGAAAGAATTCGCAGACCGGAGGGGCTCCCGCAGGCAGCGGCCCTTGCGATGGATGGCGGTCGAAATCGCCGCGACACGTTACCGAACGCTCGCCGCGGATATTGAGAACGGACAGCGCATTGACCTGGGTGCCATTCGGCACGCCCACGATCATCCCGTATTGCTGCTGCACGGATGGATCCGCCATGGTCGACTCCATGCGCCCAAGTTCAAGCGGCTTGCCCTCGTACCGGTCGAGATCAGGAAAGATCGTGGAGGCCGGAACCGTCTCCGTGGGAAACGCGAGCGCGGCACCGGCGCGAACAGTGCCAGTCGCCGGCGCAACCGGCTTGCCGGCCTCGGTTACGAGGACGCTCGCCACGCCGTTATACGCGCGGGCGCGATCGATATAGCGCTGGACAATTTGAACGCAGGTGACTTGACCTGCCCGGATGGCCGCCTGCATTTCCGCGATGGTTGCTTCTTCGAGCTTGAATGTCGTGCCACTCTTGACTGCATCAGCCACGGTGTTTGCCCTTTCAGGATGATCGGCCGTTATCGTAGCCGCTAAAGACCAAGCAATCTTTGGGCGTTACCGCCGGTGATCGCTTCAATCGTTTTCGAATCAAAAGTTTCGACTGACGTCACGTGTCCAATCGGATCCGCCTCGGCCATGTCGAACGGATAATCGGTCCCCATCAGAACATGATCGGCACCGAACACCTCGACCAACCCGGCGAGTTGCTGCGGCGTAAAGACGACACTGTCGACAAACACGCGCTTCAGGTAGGTGGTCGGCGGATGCGGCAGGTCGGCCTGACAGTCGGGACGCGCGCCCCACGCATGATCGATGCGGCCCGGATAAGCGCCCAAATAGCCAGCGCCATGCACGGCTAAGAGCTTCAGCTTGGGATGGCGCTCCAGCACCCCGTCGAAGATGAGGTAATGCAGGGCCAGCGTGGTTTCGAGCGGGTTGCCGACGATATTGCTGAAGTAGAATCGGCTCAAGCGTTGGCCTTCGGTGAAGCCATTCGGGTGAATGACCACCAGTGCGCCCAGCGCTTCCGCTTTCGCCCAGAAAGGCTCGAACGCTGGGTCGGATAGCTCACGCCCCGCGACGTTCGTCAATATTTGCACGCCCTTGAAGTTGAGTTTGCGCATGGCGCGCTCCAACTCCGCAGCCGCTTCATGACCGTCCGTCATCGGCACGGTCGCCATCCCGATGAAGCGATCGGGCTTTCGCGCCACGTAAGCGGCAATGCCGTCGTTGACGACCTGCGCGGCCTTGACCGCGATCTCGATCGGAACGGTGTAGTAACATTGCGGCGGCGGCGGCATCACCAATTGCATGTCGACGCCCATCTCGTCGAGATCGGACAGTCGCTCGTCCAGGCCTTTCTCGCGTCCGGAAAATCGCGTCAGACGATCGACTTCCTGCTGCGCATTCACCTTTTTTGTTTCAGGCGATGAGAAAAACGCGAGCGGAACGGTGGCGATGTCGAGATACGGCGCAACCAACGACGCTGCTTCCGGAACGGAGACGTGCGCGTGGATATCGATCGTCGTCGTTTGCGGCCGCGTGCTTTTCCCCGGCTTACCGTGCTTTCTGGCCGCCGTCGGACCGTAGGGATTGATTGTCGTCAAGATCGATTTCCTCTTCCTATGGCGTCCATTCGCACCGACGGGCTTGATCAATTGAAGTAAGAGCCAGCTCTCCGGAAAGGCCGGGTCGAGAAAGCTTCGCTGGGTGCAGGTTCAAAACCGAGCGCCAATGTGCGACGCCGTTAGCTGATCGGTCTACGTGCCCCGGTGCGCTGTCGAACGTCGCACGATGACGACCGTTGCGACACCGCACCTGGTTGCTCACCTCGCCCCCTCGTTCGCGGCCATTGCTGGCCGCGACCCTCGCCATCAGGGAACGTAGGCGATCAGATCGAGCAGCGTGTTGGCTCCGGGGATGACCAAGGGACCGGCGATCTTCAGCGTCGTCGAAGCCGGCTTTAGTTTCGGGAAGTGCACCGCCCACTCGTCGATCAATTCCTGGAACCATTGCATGTCCGGGTGGAAGCACGCGCGCCGCACGACGTTTTCCAGATTGCTGCCGGCCTTCTCGCAAATCGCCGAGACGTTTTTCATCATGTAGCGCATCTGCGCTTTCGCGGGCGAGCCGTACCAGGGATATTCCGGAACGCGCACCATGCCGGGCGCGAGCTGGCCCGACAATTCATAGGCCATCTGCTGGCTGAGGAAGAGAAAATGACCCGCCTTGACGGCCTGCGGTTCATGGCTGAACGGTTCCGGCGCGTCTGACGTCTCGATCGTGTCGATCGACAAGGACGAGTCGTTCGCCAACAAAACCAGCGCGATCTCGATACGCGCACCCATGCTGCCCAATCCGACGTGCGGAATGACACAGCGCGCCGGAGGCTTGTTCGGGAACCAGCGCTTCCAGACATGATCCATCCCGGCATAATCCGACGGGTTGGGCAGATAGACGTCCGCCTTGACGGCGCGGTCGAGCGAGCTGCCCGCGGCCTCGGCGATCTTCGCCAGCTTCTGCAGGACGTAGTCGGTCTGCTTTTCGATCGGCGAGCCGAACCAATAATAGGGATTGTTGCGCGCTTCTTTGGCCAGAGAGCTCGGCTCGCCCAAGTGCACCGGGCTCAGGAAATCACCGTGCCAATCCACCGGCAGTTCGCCGGCCAGGAAAATCCAGTCGCCGCGGCGGATAGCGGGCGAGTAGCCGGCAAGCGGCGCCGGCAACCCGTCCGGCACGCCAAAGCCCACATTCTTGCCGCCATCGGCGACACAGATGACGTCGATTTCCAGTTCGGCTTTGCCGATCGCGAGTTCGCGAATGGCGATCCCCGTCGACGCGGGACGCGGCTCTTTGAGGAATTCGTCGCGGCCGCGGTGATAGGCGTCTACCGATATCCGCGGCAGTCCGGTGCCGGCGGCAAACTCTTCCGCGGTCGGATACTGCGAGGCAAACCATTGCCAGATGCGAACCGTGTCTTTGCTCAGGTCGCAACCCGCCGCCGCCACGGTTGCGGACAAATTCTTGAGAATAAACCGAGCCTCGCGGCCGAGCTGGCTATCAAGATCTTTGTTTTTAGGAATGACCTGCGGGGCCAGGCCGTTCTTGAAATCGGTTGCGAGCTGGCCGGCAACAAACACCCAGCCACCCGCTTTGATCGCCGGCGTGTAGGGCGCCTTCGGAAAGGGCACATCGGGCGGGATGACCGCGGTCGGCGCGTTTGGATCTGCCTTCGTCGACATAATATTCTCCGTGAAAGATCGCTTGCGTTCGGCCGCAGCCGCGATGGCGTCGGCCTTGAATTGCTTTGATAAGTCCTGGGTGTGCGGCCGTTAGTTCTGGCCGGACAGGTGCTTCAAGCCGACCATGTGATTGATCGAGTACCAGCGGAAGAAACAGAACCGGATGATCTCGGCCTCGCTCCAGCCGAAGAAATCAGGATCCTGTTTCATTTCTTCGAGCAGCGCCGTCTCGCGGTCATCGAGCTTGACGACGTGCTTGGCCCGCGCCCGTACTTTCTCCAGCCAGGGCCACTCTGCTTTGTATGAACCATCCTTGTAGAGCGGCCGGTCGGCCTTGATCTTTGGCTGACGAAACTGCTCCGGCGAACGCTGATGGGTGTATTTCTCATCAACCAGCTTCGATTGATCCGCCGCGTTGCCTTGGAAGACGGTGATCTCCAGCGCCTTCAGTTCGTAATTGCTGGTGGCCATCACGTCGGCGCCGCAACAGATCGGCACCGCCAGTGAATCGATCTGCGCCAACAGATCGATATGGTCGCCCTCCCCCGCCACCATGCGGTCGATGTAGAGCTTGCCGTTATCGACGCCGGTGTGCATGAAGCCGTTGAAGCTGTCGTGCACGTCGTCCGGCGTCAGCCCCCATTCGCGGATCGATTCCGCGAGAATGTCGTGGCAATTGCTGTGCGCGGGATGTTCGTCGAAGCCAAAATGGTATTCGAACAAGAAGGCGCTGCAGCGTGGATAGTTCACGTCGTTCGTGCCGACCGTATCCTCGATGATCGTGAACATCGGGCGATCGCGCGGCGGCGCCGACCAAAGGTGATCACCTTTGGTCGGGTTCAGTCCATGCATGTGCCGGGTTCGACCGCAGTGAAAGAACTCCTTGTAGTCGTGCAGGTTGAACGCATTGAAATCCAGACACTGGCCCTTGCCGACCTGTTTGATCCGCAACACCTGACCACGCAGAACCGGAATGCCCTTTCCGGTGGTCGGCTCCATGACAAATTGCTGGACGATCTCACGCTCGCTCATCGGTGAACCTCGGATTGTGGCTTGTCGTTACCGCGAAATGCGCTTCGACTTGGCGAACTCCGCAAAGCCTTGGCGGATGACGTCTTCGATTGGTCCAAGCTCTGGATGCTCCGCCGCAAACTTGCGGAGCATGTCCTCCTGTTGGCCGTTGATCTCGACCGTCACCGTCTTGGCATTGGTCTGCGGCGCGCTTTTGCCGGTGCTTGCCATGATCAATTCCCCTTGAGCGTGGCGAGATCGACCGTCAGGGAGTCGCCGACCTTATGAAGCTCCGGCACTTTCACGTGCCCGGCCTTGATGTCGTCTTCGAGAGCCTTGACCTTGGCGCTTGTCTCTTTGGACACGACGCTGGCCAAGCCAGGGTTGGGGATGAGCGCGCTGTAGCCGTCGAGGCCGTAGCGGTATTGTTTGCCCGGCTCGAGCTTGTCCTGTGACGCCTTGAGGACCATCTCCTTCACCAACTTGGGAAAGTCGTAGACAACGCTGACCAGAATGGCCTTCGGAGCGAGGCTGGATTGATCGGCATAGCTCGCGATCGCGTAGTCGCCGGACCCCTCCGCTGCGGAGAAGACGCCGCGCGCCGCCTGGTCGGTCGCGGCGAAGACGATATCAGCGCCGGCGTCCAATTGGGCCTGGGTGGCTTCCTTGGCCTTGCCGGCGTCTTCCCAGCTATTGATGTAGGACGACAGCGTCTTGGTTTTCTGGTTGCCGTAGCGAGCGCCCAGGCGGAAGCCTTCCATTTGTCGCGTCAGCACCGGGAAGTCGAAGGCGCCGACTGCACCAACCTGTCCACTCTTGCTGAGCTGAGACGCGAGAAAGCCGGCGACGAACGACGCTTCGCCCTGGGCGATGTCGTACGACCAGAAATTCGGCGGCAACGGCCCACTCGGTGGCGTCGTCGCGAACAAAATTTTGGTCTTCGGAAAGCCCTTGGCTACGGCAACGGCGCCGTCGGCAAACGTGCCGCAATGAAAGATGACGGCATCGTATCCGCGTGAGGCATAGTCACGCCCTGCCGCTTCGACCTGCGCTGGCGGCAAGCTCTCGCTGTAGCTCAGCGTCACCTTGGTGCCGGCTGCCGTCAATTCCTTCTCGGCAGCCTGCGCGCCCATGTAGCCGGCCTGGCTCCACGACTGATCGTTGACCTGGCCGCAAGGGATGTAGGCGATCTTGTATTCGGCCGCGTGTGCCGCAGCCGATGTGATGACGGCCACCGCGGTCGCGGCGGCAATTTTCAGGACAGTCGCATTCACGTGTGAACTCCTTCCGCTCATGCCCGGTTATCGCTGCCTCGCGGCGGCCGAAGCTGCCGCAACCGCAGAATTGTTTTGCTCCGCAGCCGCCGCTACGGCTGCCGGAGCGGCCTGGGTCTTGCGCCCGAGCCGACGTAAATACGGGGTGTTCATCGCCGCCGGATACGATGCGGTGCTGGCGAAAATCGCGATGACGACGATGGTCAAAACGTACGGCACCGACACCAGCAATGCGGACGGCACAGGCACGCCGATGGCTTGCATGCGAAGCTGCAGCGCTTCGGCTCCGCCGAAGATCAGACAGGCTCCGGCGATACGCCAGGGATTCCAGCCGCCGAATACGACGACCGCCAGCGCCACAAAGCCGCGCCCGCCGGTCATGTTGTCGAGATAGGCGCCAAGCTGCGCGATTGACAGCGTCGCGCCGGCCACGCCGGCGAAGGCGCCGCCGACCATCACGGCGATGATGCGAACGCGCCAGATATCGACACCTGCGGTATCGGCCGCTCCGGGATTTTCGCCGACGGCACGAACGTCCAGTCCCCACACGGTGCGTTGCAGAAGGAACCAGCAAACCGGGACCATCAGGAACGCGATGTAGACGATGGTGGTATGGGAGAATAGAGCGCGGCCGACGACGTCGAGGTCACTCAAATACGGGATCTTATACGGCCGCATGCTTTTAACGGCCGGGATCGTATGGGCGCCGTTGAACGTCGACCGGTAGATGAGATTGGCGACCCCGAGCCAAAAGAAATTGGCGACGATGCCGGTGGCGACCTGGTCGGCCCCGAAGATGACGGTGAGGATCGCGAAGGCAAGTCCGGCGAGCGCACCGGCCAGCAAGGCCGATCCGAACCCGATCCAAAGATCGTCACTCCAGTAAGCAACGATGAAGCCGGTCAACGCGCCGAGAGCCATGATGCCCTCGATGCCGACATTGAGAACGCCCGCGCGCTCCGATACAGCCTCGCCCAATGCTGCCAACAACAGCGGCGTGGCGATGCGGACCGCGGCGCCGAGCACGGCGGTCAACGCCGCAAGCGTGAAGAGATCGTCGAAACTCATTGCCGCTTCCTCATGCGCGAGGCGAGCAGCGCGAACAGGATGATTCCTTGAATGACCCAAACCAACGCGACCGGCACACCGATGGCGCGCTGCATAGCGTTGGCGCCAACATTCAACGCCGCGATGAAAAACGCTGAGGCGATGGCACCAAGCGGATTAAGGTCGGCGAGAAGCGCTACCGCTATGCCGGTGTAGCCAAACCCCGGTGACAGCTGATTGGGCAGCGCGTGATGAATGCCGGCCACTTCGCCGAGCCCGGCGAGCCCGGCAATGCCACCCGCGATCACGAAGCTGAGAAAAGCGACCCGCTCGACCGGCATGCCGGCAACGCGCGCGGCTCGCGGGTTCTGGCCAACGGCGCGAACCTGGTAGCCGTAGACCGAGTATTTGAGCAGCCAGTGCACACAAACAGCGGCGGCGATCGCGACCAAAAGATTTATGTGCAGGCGGGTGCCGGGCACGAGAATTGGCATCTGCGCTTCCGGCGAGATCGGCTTGGTCACCGGCGTCAGTCCCGACGCCCACGGACCGCTGATCAAATAGGTGACGAAAATCACGGCGAGAAAATTCATCATGATCGTGACGATCACTTCATTCGCGCCGAAACGCGTCCGCAGGATTCCGGGAACGCCGCCCCAAAGGGCGCCCGCAACGAATGCGCCAATTCCCATGGCGGGAATGATCAGAAATGAGGGCAAGCCCCAGGGATTAAAGCCGATCCACACCGCGGCGACCGCGCCGAGATAAAGCTGGCCATCGGCACCGACATTCCACATGCCGGCGCGGAAGCAGACGATCGCCGCAAGCGAGGTGAGCAGGATCGGCGCCGCATAGATGAGAGTCTCGCCGATGGCGTTGAGCGAACCCAGCGAGCCCTGCAGCATCGCGCCGTAAACGTTCAGCGGATTGACACCGAACGGCATCAATGCGGCCCCGACCAACAGGAACGCCAGAATCACAATTCCCAAGCGGCTGGTGAGCAACGGCCCAAGGCTGCGTGGCGACGGACCGGCGATCGCGGCGGCGGTATCGCTCATGCGGCGATCCTTTGGCCACCCAGCATGAGACGGCCGATTTCCTCCGGGGTCGCATCGGCACGATCGAGGGTCTCAACGATGCGGCCGTTGCGAAGCACGGCAATGCGGTCACTCAAGGCCATGAGCTCGTCGAGCTCGGCCGACACCAACAGGATGCCGACACCGCTGTTGCGCAATTCCATCAATCGCCCGTGCACGTAGTCGATGGCGCCGACATCCAGACCGCGTGTCGGCTGCATGGCGATGAGAAGCTTCGGCCGCCGGGAAATCTCCCGTCCCAGAATCAATTTCTGCTGATTGCCGCCGGACAGGCTGCGAATGGCAATGTTGGGACTGGGGCAGCGAATGGCGAACTCGCCGATGAGCTTTTCGGCAAACGACTTGAGACTGCTGCCGACCAGAAAGCCGCGACGTTGAAACTCGGGCTCGTGGTAGCTGACCAGAACGGCATTCTCGGCGACCGAAAATTCCAGCACGACACCGTCGCGATGCCGGTCCTCGGGAATATGTCCGACGCCCTGCCGCAAAACTTGCGCCGTCGGATGGTGCAAGATCGTCTCGCCGCGGAGAACGATGTCGCCCGCTGTTACTGGCAACAGGCCGGTGATCGCCTCCGCGATCTCGCGCTGGCCGTTGCCCTCGACACCTGCGACGCCGAGTATTTCGCCGGCCCGGACCGTCAGGCGCACGCCATTGAGCGCGGGTCGACCATGGCGCCCCGTCGCCTCAACGTTCATCATTTCGAGTACGATCTCTTTCGACGGCGACGCCGTGCGCGCGAGCTGTACCGTGCGGCTGCGCCCGATCATGTGAGCAACCAGCGCATCCGCGGTGGTTTCGGCCGTGTTCCACGTACCGATGACGCGGCCGCTTCTCATGACGGTGGCGCGGTCGCTGACCTCCATCACCTCCGCCAGCTTGTGGGTCACCAGGATGATGCCGAGACCGTTACGTGCGAGATCGCGCAGGACGACCAGAAGCTTCGCGGTTTCCTGCGGCGTTAGAACCGCCGTCGGTTCATCCAAAATGAGCACGCTGGCGCCGCGCACCAGCGCCTTGAGGATTTCGACGCGCTGCTGCTCGCCGACCGAAAGCTGGCCGACCAGCCGATCGAGCTCGACCTCCATCTGATATTGCTTGGCAAGGCTGGCAACGCGCTCGCGCGCGTTGCGAATACTGAGCACAGCACGGCCACCGAAATCCGTGCCGAGAATGACGTTTTCCAGAACGCTGAGCGTCGGCACCAGCATGAAATGTTGATGCACCATGCCGATGCCGGCATGGATCGCTTCATTCGGTGAATTGAGAGCCAGTGGGCGGCCACGATACTCGATATGCCCGCTATCGGGAAATTCGAGACCGTACAGCATCTTCATGATGGTGGATTTGCCCGCACCATTCTCGCCGAGCAGAGCGTGAACTTCACCGCCACGCACCTCCAGCGTCACGGCGTCGTTCGCCAGAACGTCGCCGTACCTTTTGCTGATCTGCACAGCGCGCAGAAGGGCGGAAGCTGATCGGTCCAATTGCCGTCACCTCTTTGAAGCGCGCGAAGGATTCAAGTGCGGTCAATTTTTGTCAAGAAACTTGAATGCTGATAAAGTAGCTTTTCGGCGTTCAAAAATTGTGCAGGCGACCGGTGACGTCTTCGCTCAATCTTTGCGGGCAATGAAACCGCCGGCCCAGTCCAACGCCAGACGCCCCGGTCAATCGTGATCGGACGCGGAAAGGCGACGTGGACTTTGGTGCAACATTGAATTTTGTTGCGCCTCGGCAAGACAATGCTATAGGCGCGCATCGAGAGATCGCTTGATCGGACGGACGGAAAGAATGGCACTGGCGGATCTAGGGGCTCCCGATCGACGGGGCGGTCCATGTCGGCGCGAAGCTGCGCCACACGCGGCGATTGCGCCGATTGACGCTCAAAGAAGTTGCCGTCCACGCCGGCTGCTCGGAGTCGTTACTCTCAAAAATTGAGAACGGTCGCGCAACTCCGTCGCTCAAGACATTGCAGCGACTTGCATCCGCCTTGGGATTGACCGTCGGAAAGCTCTTCGCACAGCCCGACGATCCAAACGAAATCATGATGCGGGCGGCACAACGGTTGAAAATCGAAACAACTGAAAATGGCGACAAGCTTGAGCCGCTCGCCCATCACGCCGGGTCTCACCTCTTGGAGTGTCATCTCCATCATATCATGCCGGGTGGCGGCGGTGGGGGTAACTTTCAGCATGAAGGCGAAGAGTTCGGTTACGTGCTCGAGGGTGAAATCGAACTGACCGTCGGCGGCCGCAAATATATTGCGGGCAAAGGGAACTTCATTTTCTTTTCGCTCGGAAAATCCGCATTCATGGATCAATAAGGGAAAGACTAAAGCGCGTGTGCTTTGGATCAACTCCCCGCCGACTTTCTGAAAGCTCCCAACAACGATCTACGTGGGAGATGGTTGCCATCGTGGGGCGGCTACCCCGATTTTCTAGGTCACTCTCGTGGCGAGCACCGCGGAAACCCCTCCGCGCACAAGCCGAGCATCGTGCAGGACCTGGAGCGCGGCCGTCCGGTTGAACTCGACGCCATGTTCACGGTCCCGTTGGAATTCGCGAAGATGCTGAACGTCCCGGTGCCGACACTGGAACTGCTGATTGTGCTGATGCGCCTGCGCGCCCAAGGCGCGGGACTTTACAAGGGATAACCGCGCCCGCGCGGTGGATGGCATTGCCTTTGCGTGTCAGGTCCGACCAACGGATACCTGGAGACTGCAATGCCCCCGAAAAAGTTTCACCTCGCCTGGTTCACGATGTTCGATACCGACGAATGGCTCGATCCCGTCGTCGGGAGGCGGCAAGCCGTGGGACGGCGAGTTCTATGTCGACATGGCGAAGGCGCTGGAGCGGGCCTGCTTCGACTACATCATGCTCGAGGACACGCTGATGGTGTCGCGATGCCTATCGGCGGCACACGCCGAGGCGTACTGAAGAGCGCCATCAAGGTGCCGAAGCACGATCCGATGCCGCTCGCCGCCGTGATCGGCGCCGCAGACGACGCCAGCATCGGCATCGTCGCGACCATGTCGACCATGGCCTATCCGCCGTTCCTGCTGGCGCGCGCTCGGCTCGCACGCTCGATCATATCGCCGGCGGCCGCTTCGGCTGGAACATCGTGACCGCGGCGAGGATGCCGCCGCCCAGAATTTCGGCCTCGACAAGCTGCCGCCG
This sequence comes from uncultured Alphaproteobacteria bacterium, assembly GCA_963737755.1. Taxonomy (GTDB): domain Bacteria; phylum Pseudomonadota; class Alphaproteobacteria; order Rhizobiales; family Xanthobacteraceae; genus BOG-931. The sequence continues at coordinate 73,871 of CAVTTZ010000007.1, forward strand.
CACGAGCTGCGCTACGACATGGCCGACGAATATGTGGAGTGGTCAGCCAGCTGTTCGGACGCTGGGAGCCGGACGCGGTGGTCATGGACCGCGAGACGCGACACCTACGCCGACTACACGCAAGGTCCGGCCGATCGATTTCGAGGGCAAGTACTACAAGTGCCGCGGTCCGCTCAACACGGTGCCGCTCGCCGCAGGGCCGGCCGGCCTATCGTCCAGGCCGGCGGCTCGCCGCGCGGCCGCGACTTCGCCGCCGAGCACGCCGACTCCATCATCGCCGTCGGCCAACGGCATCGAGGGCATGAAGGACTATCCGCGACGACGTGCGCGCGCCAGCGCCGCCGCGATCGGCCGCGACCCCGACGACATCAAGGTGCTGTTCCTGGTCGCGCCGGTCCTCGGCGAGACCGAGGAGGAGGCGCTGCGCGAACGTAGCGCGCGCATGGTCGACTCGCACGCGCTTCATCGAGCAGCGCGCTGGCCAGATCAGCTCGCTCACCGACATCGATTTCTCGAAGTTCGATCTCGACAAGCCGCTGCCGCAAGCTGACGACCAACGGCGAGCAGGGCTCGCTGGACAAATTCGCGCAATGGGGCACCGGCAAGACGCTGCGCGCAGCTCGGCGTCGAACGGCGGCACGCGGCGGCACTCGAGCTGGTCGGCACGCCGGAGCAGGTCGCGCGAGCGCATGGGCGAGATCATGGACGGAGGTCGGCGGCGACGGCTTCCTGATCAGCCACCCGTTTCAGCGCATCAGCCGCCGCTACATCAGCGAAGTCGCCGACGGGCTCGTCCCGGCGTTGCAGCGCCGTGGCCTGGTGCGGACGGAATACACCAAGTCGACGCTGCGCGACACGCTGATGGAATTCTAACGTGCCTGCATGCGGCAGGGACGCGGAGACGTATAAAAAAATAAGCGCGTAGTGGCGCGTAGGGTGGGTTGAGCGAAGCGAAGCCCATCACGGCACGTTCGATGTTTGATGGGTTTCGCTGCGCTCAACCCATCCCGCGATCTATCTCCAACCCCTCGCAATCTCCGCCAACGCCGCTACCGCCGGATTGGTCGTGTCGTGCGCAACGCACAACACGACCTTCAGCGCTGGTGCCGACACGAGCGGCCTCGCCACCACCAGATTCCAGCGGCCTTCCGCACGATCGGCGCGGCCGACCTTGCCAAGGTGAACCTACCTGTTGCTGTCCTGATCTGGCTGATGATCATTCCCATGCTGATCAAGATTGATTTTGCAGCAGTCGGTCAAGTGCGCCACCACTGGCGCGGAATCGGGGTGACTCTGTTTATAAACTGGGCGATCAAGCCATTCTCGATGGCAGCGCTTGGGTGGTTTTTCGTTGGCCACGTATTCGCCCCTACCTCCCATCCACGGAGATCAACTCCTACATAGCCGGCTTAATACTCCTTGCTGCTGCACCCTGTACCGCGATGGTCTTCGTGTGGACGAACCTGACCAAGGGCGAGCCGCATTTCACCTTAAGCCAGGTCGCATCAACGACGCCATCATGGTGTTTGCCTTCGCACCGATCGTAGGGCTGCTGCTTGGACTTTCCGCCAGTGGCTATTGCCGTCAGTCTTCTATCTTACGATCCATCCAATTCCGACTAACTCGTCTACACGCCTCGTAGAGGTCAGAGATAGGTATCTTGTTCAATTCATCGTCGCTGAATTTGGTAATGAATTCATTCCAAACAGGTTCATTTAGAATCATTCCCACAAATTCATGACCTTGCACGCTCAGGTCTCTGATGAGGTACTTCCGTCCGCGTGAGGTCTCCGTTGGGGCACCGGACACGTCCAAATAACCCGCAGCGTGCAACAATTCGATGTGACGACTTATCGTCTCTTCGGAGTAACCGGGAACATCCGGATGGCTCATGATGGTTTGTTTGTTGCTCTGAATAGCGGCAAGTATCTTCCGAAATAGTCGGATATCCTGTTTCATGTAGGCTCTCGCGTATAGCCCGTTGCAAGAGTATATTCCGGCCGCGAATGAAACGTCTTGATTTTTCCTTTTTGCACTAGCGGTCGACAGAGCGCCGATGCTTCCACAGGTCACTCGGCTTCCACCAGCGCGCCGTTACTGATCTCGCCAACTTCAATCACTGGCCGTCTTTCGAACGTTCGGCCTTCCGTCGCTGGTACTCCAACCGTTCTGCTTCGGTAGCCATGAGGCGTCCTTCGGTTCGCGGAAAATCCTAGTACGTCACATTGAGCCTGATCTCCGTTTTAAAGTTGTAAACCGGGTAGTCCCTGACGATAGGTACTCCGATTTCCAACGAAAGAGCGACCTGATCCGTAAGATTTCGGACCGACTCGCGCGTCGAAGGGTAGGAAAAGACGCCCGGTTTGTCCGGTGAGAGGATCGCCAAAATTGATGCGAATATCTGCGCTTGGCCACAAGGCGACGAACCAACGGTCCGGCAGTCCGACGGTAAAATATGGAGCCAGTTGCAAATTGCTGATGTTTCGCTTGGATGGATCGCCCGCGAAACTCACATCGTAACGGGCAAACGGCTCAAGAAAGCTACCGGCGCTGATTTCCGGCAGCCCATAGCGGAAGCCGGCAATCGGCATGATTTGCCACTTTCCACTGCTCAATGCTTCCCAACCCGTCGGCACAATCACGCGAGCACCGAAGCCGGCGGCCCATCGCTTATCGAAGTCGTAAATGTAAAGAGCCTGGGCGTCGATGTCGCCTATTCCATATAGGTAGTCCCCGTTCGGATTAGCGGACGTTATCGGGTCCTTAGCGAGCAGTGGCAGATCGGTCCGCAACGCAATGACCGACTGTTGCGAAAAGTCCACGCGGTGATCCAGCCGCAGATTGACGGTGTTTGTGGCCACCGTGTCAGTTGAGCCGGGCGTCGCTCCGCCTCCAGGTGCTGTCTTGTCGCTGTTCAACAGCTGGAACAAGTTTGCAGGAGGCTTGAAGAAATCCTGACCAGTATTGGGCGTCTGATTTGCGGTATTCAATTGTTGCGCGTCAACGCCTGACGCCGGCAGCACTATCAGGCTCAATACGGATCCGCTCACGAGCGATCGCCAGACTGGGTTGCTAGCGATTGACCGCCTCTCGCGCGCCCTGCAATGATGGCGAGGGCCGAAACGCATTTTTTTGATTTCACCTCGACCGACGTTGTCTCGCACGAAACCGCCTAGAAAATACCGTCGCCGACGCCGCGGCACCACGACATTAGACCAGTGAGTTTCTAAAGTGCTTAGCCTAACCTTCTTCCCCCCCACTACGGCGAACGCGATGGTAGGAGAAGCCCGTGCCCGGCCCGCGAAGATCGCTATTGGAACGCGAAGATGCGGCGCCAATCATTCTTCATATCGACGACGATCCAGTCATTGGTAGCCGCTAGGTCCAGGGCTTTGTCGAGACGCCCAAAGGACGTTCCCCGGTCGTAGGCATATTCGCGGATTCCGTCGGTGTGATGGACAAGAAGGCCTAACCGAGCGCCGGGTGACATCGTCGTCCATTGCAGCATCTCGAGATCGCCGTCGGAATTTCCAAACGCTAAAATCGGGCGACGCCCTATGAATTCGTTGATACCGACGGGCTTTCCCGGTCCGTCATCGATAAAGTTCAGTTCAGGCAAACGAAAAAGCTCCGGTCTGCCATCGCGTATCTGAAACTTCGTCTTGATCGACGATCCGACGACCTGCTCCGGCGGCACACCGTAGACTCGGTCGGTCCATGGTCGCATGAACTCGATCCCCCCACCCGACACGATAAAGGTCTTGAAGCCGTTCACGCGTAGATAGGCGAGCAACTCGATCATCGGCTGGTACGATAGTTCGGTATAGGGGCGATTGAACTTTGGATCACGGGCAGCTTGGAGCCACCCCGAAACGATCTTTTCAAACTCTTCGCTAGGCATGCCGGCATGGGTCGCCATGACGAGTTCCGCCATCCCGTGCTCGCCCAACGCGCCGAGCGCTTTAACATCACCTTCCAGGGCTGCTTTGAACGGCTGCGCACCCTTCCACTCCGGATGTTGGGCCGCCAACGCTTTCACGCGATCGAGTGCAAATGCCAGTTGAGTGTACATCGGTTGTTCGACCCACAAGGTCCCGTCATTGTCGAAAGTCGCAATGCGCTCAGCAGGTGACACAAAATCCGGTCCGCCTTGCTGTGTGACCTTCATAACAAAACTGATGATCGCCTGCTTCGCCGCTCCATCGTTCCAGGACGGGAGGGGATCGGCCTGAGCGTGGGCTTGCGTAAAAATAGTAGGTGCATATCCCAAGATGATCGCAGACGCCGCTGTCATTTTGAGGAAAACGCGGCGGTCAACGCCGAACGATCCAACCTTCGCCCTCATCTTCTCACCCTCCTTGTGACACAGTCGCCCAATAGCATCGCAGAATCGAAAAAAAATAGTCGGGATCTGAGCAGATCGAGAGAGTGTCGAACTTGACGGCGCAACCGAAAGCCCATTCAATGTTTGCATCGGGCTTTACGTTTAGTTAGCCGGGTTAAGGGCAAACCATATCGACCCAAAGCCCTTCCTACAACCGACCGACCGATTGTTTGAATCTCGCCATTGGGAACTTAGGCGCGGAAAAGCCACTCGCGAGCTGAAATTCAAGAGTGAACCATAGTTGGCGTTGCAGCTGTGGTCCCGGTGAATGCTCTCATTTGCTGAAAGACTACTGATGGTGGCCGCCATGAAACAAGCGCGACATCACGAAAGCGGCGCTATTATCGAAAACATGATTTGGGTTACTGGGGGCACATTTCGTATGGGCTCCGATGGGCACTATCCGGAAGAGGCGCCGGCTCATCGGGTGAGCGTCGATGGATTCTGGATTGATCCTACGCCCGTCACCAATGCCCAATTCAAACAATTCGTCCGCGCCACCGGGCACGTTACCTTTGCCGAGAAAAAGCCCGACCCGAAGGACTACCCCAACGCACTTCCAAGAATGCTGTTCGCCGGCTCGCTTGTTTTTGCACCGCCTCGCCATCCCGTTGATTTGCGAGATTGGTCGCAGTGGTGGACGTTGTTGCGCGGTGCCAATTGGCGGCACCCTTATGGTCGAAAGAGCAACATTCACGGTCTCGACGATCACCCGGTGGTGCACGTGACGTATCCCGACGCGCTTGCCTACGCGCGGTGGGCTGGAAAGGACTTGCCGACTGAAGCCGAGTGGGAGTTTGCCGCGCGCGGCGGCCTCGACGGTGCGGAGTTTGCTTGGGGTGATGACATTATGCCAGGCGGCGAGCACATGGCGAACATCTGGCAGGGCCTATTCCCGCACCAAAACCTAGCAAGCGATGGCTACGAGCGTACTTCGCCGGTCTCAGCATTTCCGCCAAATGGTAATGGCATCCACGACATGATCGGCAACGTCTGGGAATGGACAAGCGATTGGTATGCCTCGACGCATCTGGTGGACGCGAAGAAGGCGTGTTGTGTTCCGAAAAACCCCAGGGGCGGCGGCGAGGAGACAAGTTACGACCCATCTCAGCCGGAGATCAAAATTCCTCGAAAAGTCATCAAAGGCGGTTCACATCTCTGCGCACCGAATTACTGCCGCCGCTATCGGCCAGCTGCGCGGCACGCCGAGCCAGTTGACACGTCTACCAGCCACGTTGGGTTTCGCTGTGTCGTCAGACAAGGGAGCGACAAATGTCCAGTGCCGATCACGGAGACGACTTTAGCCTAGATAAAAGCGTGCTCAATCGCAGGAATATTCTGCTCGCCGGCACGACTTTGGCCGCTGCGTCGGCGTTAAGCTCCGCGGTGCCGGTCGAGGCAGCGGAGACACAGCAGACCGCTGGTCCGGCAAACGCCAAGCCGAATATCATTCTGATCGTCTCGGATGACTTCGGCTACGGCGATGCTGGTTGTTATCTCGGTGGCGAAGCCCGGGGCATGCCAACGCCAAACATCGATAGGCTGGCGGCCGAGGGAATGATGTTTACCTCGTTCTACGCCCAGCCCAGTTGCACGCCGGGCCGCGCCGCGATGCAGACAGGTCGCATCCCGAATCGCAGCGGTATGACAACGGTGGCGTTTCAGGGCCAAGGGGGCGGACTGCCGAAGGCAGAATGGACACTGGGCTCAATGCTTAAAACGGCTGGTTACAAAACTTTCTTCACCGGGAAATGGCATCTCGGCGAGGCCGATTACGCACTCCCCAACGCGCAAGGCTACGATGAGATGAAATATTGCGGCCTCTATCATCTCAATGCCTACACATATGCAGACCCGACGTGGTTTCCGGACATGTCACCGGACTTGCGGGCTATGTTTGTACGCGTGACGAAGGGAGTGCTATCGGGCAATGCCGGCGAGGCGCCGCGCGAGGACTTCAAGATCAACGGTCAATACGTGAATACTCCCGACAAAGGCGTTGTCGGAATTCCATTCTTTGACGAATACGTTGAAAAGGCGTCGCTTGACTATCTCGACCGCAACGCGACGTCGACCACACCGTTCTTCATGAGCGTGAACTTCATGAAGGTACATCAGCCTAACATGCCGGCTCCCGAGTTCGAGCATAAGTCACTGTCGAAATCCAAATTCGCGGACTCGGTGGTCGAAAACGACACGCGCATCGGCCGCATCCTGGATAAAGTCCGCGCGCTCGGTCTCGACAAAAATACGTATGTATTCTGGACTACCGATAACGGCGCCTGGCAGGACGTTTATCCCGACGCGGGATACACCCCTTTCCGGGGCACCAAGGGCACGGTGCGCGAGGGTGGCAATCGAGTCCCGGCTATCGCGTGGGGTCCTAAAATCAAACCCAATACGAAGAATTCCGAAATACTTGGCGGGCTCGATTACATGGCAACGTTTGCCATGCTTGGGGGCGCGACACTGCCGGATAAGGACCGCGAAGGTCAACCGATCATATTCGACAGCTACGACATGACCCCGGTATTGTTTGGCACTGCCAAATCACCACGCAAATCGTGGTTCTATTTTACCGAAAATGAACTGACACCCGGTGCGGCACGAGTCGGAAATTACAAGGCTGTGTTCAACCTGCGTGGTGACGATGGCGTCAAGACCGGGGGGCTTGCGGTGGACTCAAACCTTGGCTGGAAAGGCGCTGAAGCCTATGTCGCCACCGTCCCGCAAGTGTTCGATCTTTGGCAGGACCCGCAAGAGCGTTACGATATCTTCATGAACAACTACACGGAACGTACTTGGGTCATGGTGACGATCAGCGACGCCATCAAGGAGCTGATGAAGACCTATGCGAAATATCCACCGCGCAAGCTCCAAAGCGAAGCCTATGCTGGCCCGGTCACACTTTCGCAGTACGAGCATTTCCAGTTCGTCCGGGAACAACTCTCCAAAGAGGGCATCTCGATCCCACTGCCGAGTGGCAACTGACGCATGTCGCTCAGCGACTTCGTCCGCGGACAACGCCAACGTCGCGGAATGTTATGACCAACGCGGGCCCAACGAGGGCGTCAGAGAGGTAAGTGTCGGAGAGGAACAGCCATGTCACCGCACTGCGTGACGAGTATTAGATCTATCCAAGCCACATCACCCACCCAGATACCGAGGCCTTCTTCGGCGGCAATCAAGTTCAGTACGCATCAAGCAAACTGTATTTCAACGGTTGCCCATTGTGAATTTTCGTGCCACCTTTCGTTTGAAGAGCTGGGACGGGTCACGGGCGATCGATGTAGGATTCATTCGAGTCCCTGACGACATTATTTCAACAGTAATATTGCCACGGCACCGAGAAGACTTTGGTTTGGCTTGTGAGTATGGCACTGCCTGAACCTCAGCCACCAATCGAAGATAGCGGATCGAACCGAGCAGTTGGTAAAGAGTGGGGGGATTCATGAAGCCTCCAACTGAAAGGGAGTAAGGGGCGATGGGTACGCGCCGCGTGAGTTCGTTTTGCGGATTTTTGTTCATGGTCGGCATTGCCGCCCCATCAACAAGTCAAGCCCAAGTCGCGGTTGATATGTCGCTACTGACTTGTGGACAATACCTAGCCATGTCGCCAGACCAGTCTCGCATATATGCCGCTTGGATGAGTGGGTGGTTCAATCAAAAGATGGGATACACCTACGTCAATATAGAGGCCTACGAAAGAAACGTCGCCAATGTTAAGGCGTGGTGCGGCACCAATCCTAATGAGTTGGTTATGACTGAGGTCCAGCGCTCGACCGGCAAATAGGTGACGTTATGAAAGCGACATCAATTGTTTTTATAAGAGCGGCGATTTTCGGATCCCTCGCTTTGGCTGGTGGTTTCGGTCCTGCTGCGGCTCAGACAATCATCGAGATGTCGGCTCTTAAGTGTGGAGACTATTTGGGGGCTTCCCCTGACAGGCAAGAGCAATTTGCCGCTTGGATGAGCGGCTATTTCAATGCCGAGCGCAATGTGCCAATGGTTGATCTGAAAAGGTTTGCGACCAACAAGAAGCTAGTCGAGAGATACTGCCGTGGTCACAAGAGAGACAATCTCATGAACGTCATCCGCAAGGTGGCGGTCTAGGTGGGCAATGGCCGCAACCCGCGGGCTTAATGAGGGGCGAGTTATGAGATTGTTCTGGGTGCTGGGGCTTAGTGGCTTAGGGGTCGCCGTAACACTTTCATCATCCGCGTCCGCATGGGAGTGCATGGCTCGCAGCACTAATGGAGCGACTGGGTTAGGTTCCGGCATCATTCTCGAAAGAGCCCAGAAGTTCGCAATTCGCAAGTGTATCGCGTCCGGAGGAAATGTTCCTGGGTACGCTTGCAGTATCCGTTACTGTAGATAGATTTCGATCACGGCTTAGGTTGCTCGACCTATTGCATATTTTGATCAACAAGTCTGGCTTGATCGCTGCCCCACATACATGTCGTACGCTCGCTAGACGGTGAGTGATTTGAGTTTGGGGTTCATCGCAGGTCACCAGACGCCCTGCCAAGTCCCACATCGAATACGCTTGTGCCCGGAGGTCTACCCGATTGATGCGCTCCACCGGATCCGGCAGAACACGCTGGCCCGGTCTTTCTCGGCCCTGTATCAGCAACAGCCTGCGCCTGAAGAGGGTGATTACCTCAAGGCGGAGTTGCAGAGGCACTACGATAAGACCCCCCCTAGGGAGACACTGAGGATCTGCGGGGCATTCGACATGGCCGTGACCGCGAACGTAGGGGATTTCACTGTCCACATCGTCGTCGGTCGACCCTGCGGGGTGCATTTATATTTTGGATCTATGAGGGGCCAGACGTCGTCGGCCGACAGGGCTGAGACCTTCTGCGATCTCATGCTCCGCTGGAAGTCCGCGGGATGGGCCAAGGGGAGCGGTCAGATACGGGCTAGCATGGGGCCGTTCCTCGGGCAGCGAATGAGAGAGCGCGGCGCGCGTGTCGTCCGTGCAATTCCCTAACCCGAGGCGACAAGGCGGTCAGAGCTCAGTCAATCCGCGGCCGGATGGAGCTCGACGGCCTATACGTGCCGACTCAGGCTCACTGGTATCCCGCTTTCCTGAGCGAATGACGAACTTCCCTGCCGGCAAACATGACGACCAGGTCGACGCTCTAGGGTTGATCGGTCAGATCCTCGACCGGATGGGAGAAGGCACAGCGATATCGGTCGCAGCTAACCCACTGGCGGCGCCAACCACTGTAAGTTGAACAGTTGCTCTGAAATACTCGGAGGGAGCGACCCTCCTAAGGCTTCGGATCGCGGCTCGTCATGCCGGCGGTATTTCCTCAGTGGTGACTGCGAACTGGGCTAGGTGTGCAGGACCGAAGGTTGTTGAAATGGCCACATCGGCCGCGTCTCGCCCCCGCGCGATGACGATACGACCGATCCTCGGTTGATTATGCCGTGCGTCCAAGGCGAACCACGCGCCGCCAAGGAAGACCTCAAACCATGCGCTAAAGTCCATCGGAGCGGGATCAGGTGGCACGCCGATATCCCCGAGATAGCCTGTGCAATAACGAGCTGGGATGTTCATACAGCGACACAGCGTGATGGCGAGGTGCGCGAAGTCGCGGCAAACACCGATGCGCTCTTCATGTCCCTCCGAGGCAGTCCGATCATCCCTAGCGTGCTGATATCCGAACTGAATGCGATCATGCACATATTGGCAAATAGCCTGAGCGCGCGACCAGCCGCCAATGATGTTCCCAAAAAGAGACCAAGCTTGATCGGTCAGTTTCTGGGTATCGCAGTATCGACTGCCGAGCAGAAATATCAGAGCCTCGTCGGGAAGGGCGTCGATGGGCCATTGCGCGGCGTCGGGCATTATCGCATCCGGCAGACCGCTGTCGGCGACGACGAAGTTGCTACGCAATTCAAGCTTACCGCTCGGCGCTACGAGGCGGGTACAGATATTGCCGAAGCTGTCTCGATAGGTGCGCGTCGGCACGGAAGGCGAGACTTTGATCGTGTCTTCGCTGAGAAGGTCTGATCGCCGGGATGGGTGCACGTGAAGCATCAGCAGCATGGGCACGTCTTGCGGGCACTCGAACGCAATGTCATAGCCGGCCCGGATCTTCAATGCGCTCAGCTCCAAATTAGTTTAGCTTTCAAGGGATACCGCCTAGCAATAGTTCCACGGCAGCTTGTGTTTGAGATGCTAATAAAATTGGCGGGAGTGACGTTTAAACGGGCAGGCGTCTTTAGGCGGTTTAAGAGATGACTGTTTTCACAGTTCACCACACGACGACATATCGATATAGCCAGCCGGTTAAGCATGGGACGCATCAGTTATTGTTTCGTCCGCGCGACAGCTTTGATCAGCGCTTGTTGGATTTCCAGGTCAAGGTTACGCCCGAGCCGGTCGATGTCAGGTGGATCCACGACGTTTTCGGCAACTGCGTAACGCTTATTGATTTCGACGCATCCTGTTGTGAGCTCGCCTTCGAGACGACGATCCAGCTCGATCATTCGCCTGGAAACGCTCCCGACTTTCGCATCGCCGACTATGCGCGTGTCCATCCGTTTCGCTATGCCGAGGAGGAGCTTCCGGACCTTTCCGCCTGCATGCGCCGCCATCACCAAGACGATGGGCAGCTCAACGATTGGCTCGATCAATTCCTCAGCAAACAGGCGGATCAGCCGACCGGCGAACTGCTGATGACCCTCAATCAGGCAATTGCGCAAAGCTTCTCATACCAGCGGCGGACTGCCAGAGGGACTCAGGCCCCAGCGGAAACGCTGCGCAAGCAGAACGGCACTTGTCGGGATCTGGCCTTGTTGATGATGGAAGCTGCCCGCTCGCTCGGGTTCGCCGCCCGGTTCGTGACTGGGTACATCTATGTACCTGATCGTGACGGACCAACGAGCCTCGGGGGTGGCTCGACCCACGCATGGTGCCAGATTTACGTGCCGGGATCGGGGTGGATCGAGTTTGATCCGACCAACGGGATCGTCGGCAACCAAGACCTGATAAGAGTGGCGGTTACGAGAACACCTGATCAGGCCGTTCCACTCAGTGGGACCTATTGGGGGAGTGCGTCGGACGATCTCGGCATGGAGGTTACGGTGAACGTAAAAACGTCGTCGATCCAGTCGCTTGTCTCGCCCGCTTCGATCAATAACGCCTTTGACTGAGAAGTAAAACTCGCCACGATCGATTCGATCGCTGGTCACCGATCGAAGAGGTCAGCCCCGATCGTTTCCAATCGGGGTCGCCTTCCCGGCGGCCTGCCCAAGATCTGGCTGGTATCGTCATGCGTTGGGATGACGAGGTCGCCGGCCCCAGCAGGTCGATGGCAGGATAATCACTTTGAGAAACCGAAAGTTCAATCGAAAGCGCCGTATCCACAGAAATTTGGTACGGGATGTGGATGCCAAGGGTTGGTCGAGCATAGCCGCGACGAGCACACCTCAGCACGCCCAATCCACTCCAGCGAATCGCTGGACTTAGTGCGACACTCTTCGGCAATGCAGCACCTGCGCCTCGCGTGATACATCATCATCGCCGGTGCCCTGGCCGCGCTGCTTGCCGAGATCGCTTGCGATGACCTCGGAATTTCGGTCGACACTATCAGGACCGCGGCGCTAAGCGGGGCCTTCGTCGTTTTCGTTGCCATGATGATCAGCGCATGCCGGAACAGCGGCAGGTGAGAGGGGGTGCGCGGCGCCGCTACGTCGCCAAAGCTCTTCGCTAGCGCAAGTACCACGGAGCGCTGACGAACCGTGATATCGGGCGTCCGCCAGCAGCTAGTCGAACGAGCCGGCCGAAACGACAATATGGTGTGCAGCCCCGAGGCCGGGTATCTCGAGGCTGCACAGCATCCAGTCCGCCACGAGATGGAGCGGATGCTTGGACCCTCATGCAAGACGTGCGCCAGACGCTGGAATGCACCGGCGATATCCACAGGACTACTAGTGACAAAGGGCCTGCGGTGATCCGCAGCCGCATGCTTGAGCCCATGACCGAGCAACATAATGTTGCGGACGGCCTATGGCCATCCGAGGTTCACACCAATGAATCAGGAGGTCCCGAGACGATGCCAAAGTACCATCTCGGCAACTGCCACGTCGGAGGTGGCTTCCGTGCAGCGCGCGTGCCGGTGTCCAGAATGTTCCAGCGCACGACGCCGCCCGCGACGTCACCCGCGTTCACAAGGACCTAACGAAGTTTCCATCGCGATCTTTGCAAAGGTAAGATTAGAAACATTAAAGTTCAGCCGAAGCGTGTTCTGCACGTTCAATAATCGTCCTCAACCTTCTCACGACCCTATCCAGCGAGTTCATCATCGCGCCAAACGTCGCTTTTTCTATTCGGATCAGATCGGACATACTCAGGCTGGCGATGAGACGTACCAGAAGATGTACGGCGGCTTCTAGCGACGATTGACAGGCCGGCAAGGTCGACACGCTGAACGGCCGGCCCCGTAGCACGCGCGAGGTCCGGATCGATGCCGGTGCCGGCGTAGATGTCGAGCCATAGCTTTTGGACCGTGACGACAGCCGTCCTTCTGTCGACCTCTACCTCGGCAACGCAGGCGCACCAAGTCGGCATGTCGCGCTCTTGCCCGAACGAGCTGGCGAGCCCCAGTCCGGAATTCGCGCTCAATGAGCGACCCCAGCCGGCACGCGCGGCGACCCGCCGAAGCATTCGCCTGGCGGCTAGCGCCGCCACGCCGCCCACGGCTTTCGGCGCCGATCCCGCGTTGATGCCTCGACCCGTAAGGCTGAGAGAGGCGAAAGGACAGCGGATCCTGGCCGACGCCGTGGGCGTAATCCGGCAGGGTCGGCTGCGGAGCGACGGCAATGGAGCCTTCGCGGTCGTGGAGGCGGCTCGGTGGAGGACGCCGCCGAGAAGAAGGCAGTCACGCCGAGCCTGAGGACTTTGACGATTTCGGATGAGTGTATTCGCGCGAGGTCCGGTAAGGGTCACACCGCGCGACTTCGAAGCCACAAGAACCTCCGCTAGTGTTCGGAATCGGGCATGCACGCGTCATGGAACTCGGATGTCATCATCAACGAATTAATACGAACGCCTCGGCGAGTAAAAATTCATTCTGGCCGAAGGCTGCCCACTAAGTCGATCAGGCGGCCTTGATGCGTTAGGATTTCTCATGCAACGACTTATTCTTGATCGAATAATTCGTCCCGTTCTTCCAGTGACCTGGGTCAGACTATTGAATGCTGGGGGCCATCTTAACGCAGCCTTGCGCGATGCGCGATAAATATCGAATGCCGCACTCGACACGTCTGACGGTCGACGGTTCTCGCCGGGCGTAGGAACACAAAAATGGAAAGCCGATTGATTGCACGAAAGCGCGAATTGGAATTGCAGATTTCGACAGGCCCCCGATAGCGACCCTCGACGCCGATCGTGTCTTTTGACGCAGCAATTGCTAAATCTCGACCGAAATATCGCCGCCATAGGCATCGACGGCACGCCGAAAGTAAAGCGCAATTTATTCAACTATAATTCCAGCGCCGAGATCGTTGGGACCAAGCAGCTTTTACATTCCGCTTCCGTCTTGGTGGATGTCGAATGATGATGACGTTTGAAACGACACCGTTTTAGTGGCCATGAGCGCGGGCAGTTGCAGGCGTACCATAGGATTGGCATCTTTCGAACCATCGCGTTAGGGGACTTGCGGAGGCGCCGCCGGCGTGGCGAGACGAAATTCTGCGTACCTATGGTTGCCCCAAAGTTGCTACACTAGATTGGGCCGA
>CAVTTZ010000008.1:0-58060 GCA_963737755.1 uncultured Alphaproteobacteria bacterium
CGCACGCTCCTGCGGGTTGGGTGTTCGTACGCCCGAGCCGCGGGGCAAATCTCAGACCGTAAGACCCGCGAATGGGATTGATTGCGTGCTGGTCAAAAAGACTTGCACATTGATGGCAGTGATCGGCGTGATGGCTTGTGTTGCGCAAGCTGCAGTCGCGCTGGATTTGAACACCATCACGCCGGCGCCTGTGAAGCCGCAGCAGAAGCCTGACTGGGCCGGCTTCTACTTCAAGAACAATGCGACCGGATCGGATCCGTGGACAGCGCTGACGCCTTCGGCGGGCTTTGCCGCCCAGGGCACGGCGTCGCAGCCGCAGCAGAGCAGCGAGAATTTCGGTTACAATTTTCAGTCCGGCAATGTCGTCTTCGGTCTTGAAGGCTCGTTTGCGGCGGCGAATTTCGACGGCAAATTCACCGCTCCCTACATGCCGGCGACGACCGCGGGCGGCTGGGCTCCGAACATGAATTGGCTGAGCACGGTGACGGGCCGTGTCGGCTATTCGGCCGGCCAGTGGCTGCCTTACGTCAAGGGCGGCTTCGCTGCCGCCGATGTCGGATCGCCGCATGCAGGGTGCGGGCGGGGCCGGCTCCTTCACGCAAGGCACGACCGCGACCGGTTGGACCGCGGGCCTCGGCTTCGAATACCAATTCTCGCCGAAATGGTCGCTCGGCCTTGAATATCTTTACACCGACCTGAGCGCCGGCGCGCCGAATAGCGCAGCGGGCGGCCTTAGCGGCAGTGGCATGTCGGGCTCGCCGGAAATGTATTCGACGGCGCTCAAGAGCCAGAGCATTCTGGGCCGGCTCAACTACAAGGCCGGCTGGTAAGCAGTCAACCGGGCTTGGGTCAGCTTAGCCGAGCCAAGTCGCCCCGAAATCAAGCCGTCGGCATAAGGTCATCGGAATAAGGCCGCGGATGCGCTCTACGAGCGTCCTGCCGCGGCGTGCAGTGGTGCCGATTGCTCGGCGACACTTTCGTTGGCGCCTTCGCAGCGCTCGACAAAGCGGGCGATCTGGCGGACGAGCTGGCCTTCGAGCAGCGGCGCATGGCCCTGATCGGGCACTTCGATGATGTCCATCTCGGCGCGCCGGCCCCGCATCGCCGTAACCGTCTCGGCCGACAGCAGATCCGAATTGGCGCCACGAACCACCAGCATCGGAACGCCCGCCAGTGCATCGAACTCGTGCCATAAAGGCGGCATCGGGCGCTCGATATCGATACCGGCCAGCGCGCGAGCGATGCCGAGATCGTAAGCCGGCAGCAAACCCTCCGGCTTGAGATGCCAGGTCCGCTGTGCCGCGCCCAGCCATTGCTCGCCAGTGAGCTTGGGAAACTGCGCGCCCATGAATTGGCGAAGAACCTCGGCGCCTTCCTCGAACGGTTTGCGGATGCGGCAGCTTGCCGAGATAGCTCTTGATGCGCCGCATGCCGGTGCATTCGTGCACCGGTCCGACGTCGTGCAGCACCACGGCCGCAATCGAGACCGGATGGGCGGCGCCGAGCAGCATCGTCAGAACGCCGCCGCGTGAGCTGCCGATAAAGACCGCAGGTCCGACGCCAAGCTCGAACAGCACGCTGACAATGTCACCGAGCTCGGTCATGCAATTGTAGTTGGTGTGATCGCTGTCGTGATCGGAACGGCCGCGACCGCGCGAGTCGATGGCGATCACATGCCGCGCCGGCGGACCGGCCGCCAGCGCCGGCGCCAGCTCGTCGAAATCGGCGGTCGAGCGCGCCAAACCCGGCAGGCACACCACCGGCAAGCCCGGAGCGTTGCGGTCGCCGAATTCGCGCACATGGAGCCGCAGCCCATCCTGCGCGGTTACGAAGAGGCTCCGGCCTTGATCAAAGGCACCGGATTCGGGGTCCGGCACCAAATGCGGGTAGGGCTTGTTCATTGCCTGTCCCTGTCGCCCCCCGTTGGTTCACACGCTTGTGAGGGGTCATAAAAGAGACATTAAATGGCCTCTGGGCACAAGTGCAACGAAGAAAAGCTTCATCGTTGCCGAAAAAGTTGACCCTGGTTGCTCAAAGATAAGCCGATTGCAACACAAAGGGTCCGGAGAACAAGTTCACTTCCTCGCGCGCTCTGAGGGGAAGGCGGACGGAACTTCGGCTCGAAGGCGTCCGTTCCGCGGGCAAATTAACCGCCGCGGCGCAGGTCCGCTTCGATCAAAAGCCGGGAATCGTCGCCGAAGCGGGCCCGATAGACCTGCATGTTTTCGATGATGCGCTGCACGTAATTGCGCGTCTCGGAAATGGGGATGCGCTCGATCCAGTCGACCGGATCCACCTTCGGGTTGCGTGGATCGCCGTACTGCTCGATCCACTCTTTGGCCCGGCGCGGTCCGGCGTTGTAGGCCACATAGGCGAGAATGTACGAGCCGTGCCAGTCGGCGATTTCATTGCCAAGCTCTGCCGTGCCGATCTGGGCATTGTAGGCGACGTCGGCCATCAGCCGGTGCTGGTCGAACGAGACATTCAAGCGCTTGGCGATGGTGCGGCCCGCAGCCGGCGTCACCTGCATCAGCCCGATCGCATTGGCGCTGGAGACGACGCGGCTATTGAAAGCGCTTTCCTGCCGCACGATCGAATAGACAACGCATCGCTCGACTTGCGGACCGATCTGCTGATAGGGCGGCACGCCGAAATCCGGAAACGCATATTGCTCGAGCGGTAAGCCGTGGCCGAGCGCCGGCTTGCCGATCAACAGCGCGGTGCGGGCATCGTTATGGCGCGCCGCGATTTCGCCGAGCGCCGCCAAGGCGGCCACGTCCGTCGATTTGTCTCCCAGATCGGCCGCCATGTTGGCGACCGTGTCGCGTTCGTCGAGCGCGTACAGAATCTCGAACAGGCGCGCGGGCTCGAGCCGATATTGATCAGGGCCGGGCTGCGGCGGCGCCCGCAGCGTGACCGTCTCGATGCCCAGCCGGGCGCGCGCAAGCTGGCCGTAATAGGCGGTGGGATAACGCGCGGCGGCTTCGTAAAAGCCCTTGGCATCGCGTTCGTGACCGGCCGCCTCGGCCGCGCGCGCCTGCCAATAGGACGAACGCGCCAGCGTGATCGGATTGGTCGCGCCGTCGCCGACCCGAGCAAAGTGGCCAAGCGCAACGGCCGGTTCGCGCAGGAACCGCAGCGCGATCCAGCCGGCGGTGAATTGCTGCTCGGCGCGATGGTTCTCGGTGCTGAGGACGCCGGCCATATTGGCGACCGCGTAAGCAGACTTGAAGTCATTGAGGTCGAGCAGCTTGCGGGCGATCAGCCGCCGCTCCACCCACCATTGATCCAGATCGCCGAGCCGGTCCGGATCGCGCGGCACCGACAGCATCAGGTGCGCGGCTTCGGGGATTTTCTCGCTGCGGCGCAGCCACTGGATGCGGCTGAGCATGTAACCGGGATCGCTGCGGCCTTCAGGCGGCACCTCGTCGAGAAACTGCTTGGCCTTGGGCGATTTGTTGATCACGGCCGCGCGCGCCTTGGCGATGGCGGCGTCGACGGGGCCCAGATGCTGCGCAGCGCGCAGGCCGCTATCGTCGTCCTCGACGTCGAAGCGCGCATCCATGCGCGCCTTGTCGTCGGCTTGAGTGATCATGCCGGCGAACATGTCGCGCGCCTGGCCTTCGACGTCAGGAGGGAAGGCGTCCTTGCGCCACGCCTCGCGCACCGCCGCTTGTGCGTCGGCGGTGTTGCCTTGCGCGAGGTACGCGCGCGCCAGCGCGAAGCGGCCCTTGGCGGTGCGTGGCGGCTCGTCTTTGAAAAAGTCGATGACGGTCCGGCTGTCCGTCTCTTTCTGCCACAGCGCGCCCTCGGCCTTGCGGCGCAGCATCCCTAATCCCGGCCAACTCGGATTGGCGGAAATGAAGGCCGCGTAGCGAGCGAATTCCAGATCGTTTTCGTCGCCGCGCAGAATGGTCCATTCGACAAGCTTGCGGCCGACCGAGTCCCCGATCGAACTTTCCACGCTGGTCGCTTCGTCGGCCCGGCCCTTGTGTGCGAGTTCAAGCGCCTGCTTGATCGCGGAAAGATCGAGCGGCGAAGTGGCGGCGCTCGCCGCCATCGCGAACGCCGGAAACCGCCGCGCCGGCGCAGCCGGAGGAGGCGGCACCGCAGCGCCGGAAGGCCGCAGCGGCAGGGTCGACGGTGTGTAGGCCGGTGCGCGTACCGCGTCGGATCCCGGACGACCGGTACCGCCCGGCGGTGGCGCCGAAGCGGTCGCAGCGAACGGTCGCGGCGGCGCGCCCAAAGGCGCGGCGGGTGGCGTGCCCTTGGCAGTTTGTTTCGCCTTATCGAGTTTGTTCGCGGCCTGCTTGGGCGCGCCGATTGCCCGGGGCTTGCTTCGCGGCTTTGGGGTCGAGCTTGTGCGGATCGTGAGCCTTGGGGATTGCCGCAGGCTTTGGGGCTGGCTTTACGAGCGTCGTCTCGGGCGCGGCAATCGTGTTCGGATCGGCAAGCGGCGCAGCCTCCGGTGCCGCGGCCCAAAGGGTCACCGCAGCCAGCGTGAAGCAGGTGAGCCGAACGCTCTTCACTGATCCGGACCTTTCTGCCGCGACGCGGCGCTCGCATCCTGCATTCGACCGGCAAAGATTGAAGAAAAGATGAGGCGCGCGGGCCCTGCAATCGGCGAATTTCGCGGCAAAAACACGGCATATCGGCTGTGCCAATTCGAGCTTTGGTATTGTAGCCCGTCATCGGATCGCTTCCTACCGCCGATCCTGCGAAAGGGCTTTTAAGCCCGTCAGCAAGACGATATTTAAGCGAATTGCGGCAGGATGCCGCTTCATGCGGCTCTGCCGCCGGGCTCCGTTCATTAAAGGATTCGTCATCATGACCGCAAAGACGAGCTTTCGAGGCTCTTTCACTGCGCTGGTCACGCCCTTCAAGAACGGTTCCCTGGACGAAAAAGCGTTCCGCGATCTGGTCGATTGGCAGATCGCCGAAGGCACCAGGGGGCTCGTGCCGGTCGGCACCACGGGGGAAAGCCCGACTTTGTCGCACGACGAACACGAGCGGGTCGTCGAGTGGTGCGTCGCCCAGGCGCGCGGCCGCGTTCCGGTGGTAGCGGGCGCCGGCTCCAACTCGACCAAGGAAGCGATCGGTCTGGCGCAGCACGCCGAAAAGGCCGGCGCCGACGCCGTGCTGGTGGTGACGCCGTACTACAACAAGCCGACGCAGGAAGGCCTCTATCAGCACTTCAAGGCGATCAACGATGCGATCGGTATTCCGATCATCATCTACAACATTCCGCCGCGCTCGGTGATCGACATGTCGGTCGAGACCATGACGCGGCTGTCTGAGCTGAAGAATATCGCCGGGCGTGAAGGATGCCACCGCGAATGTCGTGCGCGTTTCTCAGCAGCGCGCCGCGATGGGACCGGACTTCAACCAGCTTTCCGGCGAAGACGCCACGGCGCTCGGCTTCATGGCGCACGGCGGCCACGGCTGCATTTCGGTGACCTCCAACGTGGCGCCGCGGCTGTGCGCCGAGTTCCAGGATTTCTGCCTGAAGGGCGATTATGCGGGTGCGCTGAAGGTGCAGGACAAGCTGATGCCGCTGCACACCGCGTTGTTCATCGAGACCAATCCGGCGCCGGCGAAATACGCGCTCTCGCTGCTCGGCAAGTGTGCCGACACGGTGCGGTTGCCGATGGTGCCGGTCGCTGAAAAGACCCGCGCCGCGGTGCGCGACGCCATGGTGCATGCAGGTCTGATCAACTGACAGAGCAGGGACGCGCGGCTTGCCTTTCCCGCATCGGCGGGAGAGTTTTGTGTGATCTTTAAGCTCTTGGCGGAGACTGATTCCGGCATTTGCGTGCCGGGAACAGTCAACGTCCCGCATCAATGACAGGAGAAGATCATGCTTGAGGAATTCAAAAAATTCGCCATGCGCGGCAGCGTCGTCGATCTTGCGGTCGGCGTCATCATCGGCGCGGCGTTCGGCGGCATCGTCAATTCGTTGGTCGAGTGACATCATCATGCCGCTGATCGGCTCGGTCACCGGCGGCCTCGATTTCTCCAACCATTTCGTGCCGCTGTCGTCGAACGTGACGGCGACGTCTTTGGCCGAGGCGAAAAAGCAGGGCGCGGTCTTCGCCTGGGGCAACTTCCTCACCCTGGTGATCAATTTTCTGATCATCGCCTGGATCTTGTTCCTTGCGATCCGAGGTATTAACCGGCTCAAGGGGCCCGAGGAGGTCAAAGAGCCGGCGGGCCCGTCCGCGGAGGTCCAGTTGCTGACCGAGATCCGCGATTCGTTGAAGGCCCGGTGAGGGCAAGGCGAGGGTTATGACTGAGAAGGCTGAGCGAAAGCTGCGTGTCGTTGCCGACAATCGCAAGGCGCGGTTCAACTATTTCATCGACGACACCATGGAAGCGGGTCTGGCGCTCACCGGCACTGAAGTGAAATCGCTGCGCTCCGGCAAGGCGACGATCGCCGAATCCTACGCCGACAGCCGCGACGGCGAGATTTGGCTGATCAATTCCAACATCCCCGAATATCTGCAGGCGAACCGCTTCAACCATGTGCCGAAACGGCCGCGCAAGCTCTTGCTGCATCGCCGGCAGATCAACAAATTGCTCGGCGCGGTCGAGCGCGAGGGCATGACGCTTGGTGCCGCTCAAGCTCTATTTCAACGAGAAGGGCCGCGCCAAGGTCGAACTCGCGTTGGCGCGCGGCAAGAAGCTTTACGACAAGCGCGACACCGAAAAGAAGCGCTCATGGGATCGTGAGCGCGGCCGGCTGCTGCGTGACAAGGGATAGCAGATGTCGCTGCCCACAAGACTCGATCATTGCGTCATCCACGTCACCGACTGGGAGCGCTCGAACGCGTTCTACACGACGGTCATGGGCGCCGAGCTGTCGCGCGGCCGGTCGGCTTCGCCTATCGGTTCGGCGACCGGCAGCTCAATGTTCACGGGCCCGGCGTGCACCCGGCCCAGGTCGCCCGCCTGCCGGTGTCGCCGGGCAACAGCGATCTATGCTTCGAATGGAGCGGACCCATCGCCGACGCCGTCGGTCATTTGGAACGCTGCGGCGTCGCCATCGAGGCCGGTCCGATGCAGCGGTTCGGCGCCAAGGATACCGGTACCAGCGTTTATTTCCGCGATCCGGACGGTTCGCTGATGGAGTTTATCTCCTACGCGCCGGCCGCCGACAAGCGGGCGCCGCGCGAGGCGTCAGGCCAGCACGATCCGACGGTGCTGCCAGCCGATATCCCGGTGCCGCAGGACGATGGCGCCGCGCGGCATCTTCCCGGCATGGCGCTGCCGGATCTGGCGCTACTGGCGACGCGCGGCGGCGCTTTCAACGTGTCGGTGCTCGGCGGCCGCACGGTGCTCTACATCTATCCGCGCACCGGCGTTCCGGGCGTCGACTTGCCGCCGGGCTGGGACGACATTCCGGGCGCGCGCGGCTGCACGCCGCAATCCTGCGGTTTCCGCGATCATTTCGCCGATCTGAAAGCGCTGGGCGTCGTGCATGTCTTCGGCCTCTCGCGCAGGATACCGATTATCAGCGCGAAGCCGCCGAACGACTGCATCTGCCGTTTCCACTTCTGTCGGACGCGGACTTGAAATTCAGCCGCGCGCTCGACCTGCCAACCTTTACGGTCGCCGGCATGACGCTGATCAAGCGGATGACGCTGGTCATCGACGACGGCGTCATCACCAAGGTGTTTTATCCGGTGTTTCCACCCGATAAGAGCGCTGCTGAAGTCGTGGCTTGGCTGCGTCAGGATCAGCACTAGTCTGCCACGCTTAAGCTTCAACGAAAGATCGGGCTCGCCGCGAATTGGCGGGCCATGAAATCGTTGAAGGCTCTCACATTGGCCGAAAGCTTTCGGGCCGCCGGATAGACCGCGTAAATCGTTGCGCGCGGTAGTTCGAAGTCCGGCAGCACTTGCGTCAGGCGGCCGCCGACGATGTCGTCGCGGAAAAAATCGATCGGACCGTACGCAATCCCAAGTCCGCGCAATGCCGCGGAGCGAAGCACGTGCCGGTGGCTGGTCACGATCGGGCCGCTGACTTTCACCATGTGCTCGCCGTCGGCGCCGACCAAATGCCACTCGTCCGGCGGCGAGACGTAGCTGTAACTCAGGCATTGGTGTGCGACGAGATCGGCCGGCGAGTGCGGCGCTTCGTGTTTGTGCAGATAATCCGGTGCGGCGCACAGGACGCGACGCGAGGTGTTGAGCTTGCGGGCCACGAGGTTTGCCGACGCGCCGCGCGGCATGTCGACACTGATGGCGATGTCATAGCCGCCTTCGATCGGATCGGTGAGCCGATCGCTCATGGTGAGATTGATCCGCAGCCCCGGGTACGCTGAGACGAAATCGGCGATGGCCGTGCCGATCTCAGCCAAGCCGAAATTGGTCGGGGCAATGACGCGCAGTTCGCCGCTCGGCGTGTTGTGCAAGGCGCCGGCCGAGCGCTCCGCGTCGTCGAACTCGGCGAGAATACGCCGGCACTGCTCGTAGAAGGTTCGGCCCGCGGCTGTGACGCTAACGCGGCGGGTGGTGCGATTGAGCAAGCGCGCGCCCAGCCGGGCCTCCAATTGCAGGACGTGCTTGCTGGCTGCGGCACGCGACAGACCCAACCGTTCGGCGGCGCGCGCGAAGCCGCCCGCTTCAACAACGGTGACGAACACACGCGCATTTTCGAAGCGATCCATCAGGCGCTCGATTGTCAATGATCCGTTGACAATGTAATTCGCTGCGCCGGAGTTATCAAACGGCGTCCTAGGCGTAGCCTGCTGGCAAGAACCGCAAGGAGGACGCCATGGCCAAATTCATCGTTTCCCCGCATTTCCGCCTGCAGGAATGGGTCGCCGAGGAGAAAGGCTACTTCGCCGCCGAAGGCCTCGAATACGAATTTCGCGAGGCGTTGGACTCACGCTCCGGCAGCGGCCACCAGCTCGGCAACAAGGTCGGCGCCTATCAAACCCTGGAAGCAGGCCGCACCTGCAACGTCAGCGCCGCGTGCCATTGGACGATGAATGTCGCCGCCTCCAATGGGCACGGCAAGCTCTACGCCGATTGTTATTCAGTCTCGCCGTGCGGTGTCTTTGTACCCGCAACGTCGCCGGTGAAAACGCCGGCCGATCTCGCCGGCGTGCCGATCTCCGTCGGCTACCAATCCGGCAGCCACTACG
Organism: uncultured Alphaproteobacteria bacterium; assembly: GCA_963737755.1. Lineage (GTDB taxonomy): Bacteria > Pseudomonadota > Alphaproteobacteria > Rhizobiales > Xanthobacteraceae > BOG-931. The sequence goes on from CAVTTZ010000008.1 coordinate 9,149, forward strand.
CGACCATCCAGGGGCTTGAGCAATATCTCAAGCCGGAGGAGATCACGCTGTCGTTTCAGGATGGGCTCCTGTTCAGCCGCATGGAGATGCTGATCGACGGCAAGGTGCCGGCGGTCTCGCTGTTCAGCGGGCCCTACTATTTCGCTGAACAGCTTGGCTTTCGCAAAGTCATCGACACGACCTTCATGATCGCATCGATCGTCAACGGCACGCCCGACCCGGAAGACGTTCGCAAATATTTCCGCGGCCTGCGCCGCGCGCAGCGCGACATCGATCTGCGGCCGGAGCTTTACACGCACTATTACAAGAAAGAATTTCCGCACCGCTTCCACGATCAAATCGATACGCGGCGCTGGGGGCCGGGAGAGCGGCTGGTGTTCGAACCCTATTCAAAAGAGACGTTCGATGAGTCGTTCGCGTGGATCGAGCAGCACGGCATTTTTCCGCGCGGCGAGATGGGCAACGGTAAATACGAGGCCGCGATCTTTAATTGATGCGGCGATGTCCGCGGACTTGACCAGATCGCGACTGCGGAATGCATTGCGATCGGCCTGATCGTGATGTGCTTCAAAGCGAATGCACAACACAATGTCGTCATGGCCGGGCTTGTCCCGGCCATCTCGCTTAGGCGGGCACTGAGCTCTGACAATCGGGATGCGCGGGTCAAGCCCGCGCATGACGCGGAGTGGGGAGATACTCCGGAGCTATTGAAGCACCTTAGATTCAGGGTGAGCGAGAGGTTCAGTCTGAGCGAGAGATGTAGTCTAGGCGTTCGCCGAAGTCTGCGTCGTCGTCTGGTCCGCGCCGGCATCGAGAAACAGGCGCACCTTGGCGAATACGTCGCGAAACATTTGCGGCGTCAGCACCCCGGTATTCGTGTTGTAGCGCGAGCAGTGATAGCTATCGAATAGCGTGAACTCGCCGATGGCCCGCATGCCGCCGTGGGCAAACGGATGATCGACGCGCCGCGCCGAGCGCGCGCTCACGAGGGTCTCGTGGGCGACGCGCCCGAGCGCCACGATGGCGCGCAGCTTCGGCATTTCGGCGATCGTCTGGACGAGAAATTCGCGGCAGGTTTTGATTTCGAGCGGCGTCGGCTTGTTTTCCGGCGGCACGCAGCGCACCGCATTGGTGATGCGGCAATCGACCAGCGTGAAGCCGTCGTCCGGCCGCGCCTGATAGGTGCCTTGCGCAAAGCCGAAATGCTTCAGTGTGTCGTAGAGCAGATCGCCCGCATAATCCCCAGTAAAAGGACGCCCGGTGCGATTGGCGCCGCGCAGTCCCGGCGCCAGCCCGACGATCAACAAGCGTGCATCGACCGATCCGAACGACGCGACCGGAGCGTTGAACCAATCCGGCTCTTTCTCGCGCCAAGTATTGCGAAAGGCGACGAGGCGCGGACAACGCGGACAGTCGCGGCCGGGCTTTCCACTCGGGCGCAGCATCTTCCCCAACCCAATTAAACAACGCCCCGAAACAGCCCGCCCCTTGAAATGCGATCCAGGACGGCGGCGGTTTTTTCAGGCGGCAATTGTCCTCAAAGACAAATCTAGCCGACGATCCGATTCGATCGAATGGGATGAGTCCCGAAGCGCCATGTTTCGTTTAGCCTATTCTTCGTCGAAGTCGTCCTCGACCTCAACCTCGCCGCGCGCGCCGGTGCTGCGCTGAAGGAATTGCGGGGTATGCCGCGGCTCGCGGGCTTCGCGGGGCTCCCGCGCTTCGCGGGCCGGACGTTCGCCGGGATCGCGGCCGATCTTGTTCTGCAATTCGAGAATATCGACGAACTGGTCGGCCTGGCGCCTCAATTCGTCGGCCACCATCGGGGGCTGCGTCGATATCGTGGAAACGACCACGACGCGAACACCGCGTCGCTGCATCGCCTCGACCAAACGGGTGAAGTCGCCGTCGCCGGAGAACAGCACCATCTGATCGATATGCGGCGCAATCTCCATGGCATCGACCGCAAGTTCGATGTCCATGTTGCCTTTGACCTTGCGGCGTCCGGTCTGGTCGACGAATTCCTTGGTCGCTTTGGTGACGACCGTGTAGCCGTTGTAGTCGAGCCAGTCGATCAGCGGCCGAATCGAGGAATACTCCTGATCCTCGATCACGGCGGTGTAATAGAATGCGCGCAGCAAATAGCCCCGCGATTGGAACTCGCGCAGCAGCCGCTTGTAATCGATGTCGAACCCGAGCGATTTGGCCGTGGCATAAAGGTTGGCGCCGTCAATAAATAACGCAATTTTCTCGATTTGAGCCGACATGTTTCTCTCGATGCAAGTCTGGTGATGAAACCGGATGAGCCGCAATAAATTCGACGTTTCCGGCGTTGTTCTTCAAAACTTTTGCCGCCACCAACACCAAATTAGCCGCGCACGGTGGCGAAAACGCGGTGGTCTAATAACTTCCGCGCGCGCACCAATTTGCAACGCACAGGCCATATGGCTCGACCCGGCGTTAACGATCACTGCGTCATGCCGTCGCGGCGATCCTTGAGGGTTAAAGCAAAAGACTGTGCGGGGTTCCGAGGTGCCAGACTGGCCCCGAGCCGGTGCGTTGGCTGGTCGTGGTGGGGCAGGGGGCAAAGTTAATCGTTTCGCCATGGCTAAAGGGCAAAAACGCCCTTGCGCTAGGGTCTCAGGAGCGATAGGTACCCGCGCGGGCGGCGTGTGTATCCCCGCCCAGCCCCCAAAAGCGGCGATCGAGGAGCAGCGATAATGGCGCGCGTTACCGTCGAAGATTGCATCGACAAGGTCGAGAACCGTTTCGACCTGGTTTTGCTGGCGAGCCACCGTGCGCGCTCGATTTCCTCGGGCGGCCAGATCGCGGTCGAGCGGGATAACGACAAGAACCCGGTCGTTGCTCTGCGCGAGATCGCCGACGAGGCAGTGTCGCCGGAGGACCTGAAGGAAGAGCTCGTCCATTCGCTGCAGAAATACGTCGAAGTCGACGAGCCCGAGCCCGAAGGCGTACCGCTGATCGGCGCGCCCGGCACCGGCGTCGATGCCGACGATACCGAAGTCATCACCGATCGCATGAGTGAGGAAGAGTTGCTCAAGGGCCTCGAAGGTCTGACGCCGCCGGAACATCAGCCGGAGCCGGACGTCGGCGACGAGGAAGACTGAGTCTTCCGCAAGCTATATCGCGTTTGAGATTGCGATCCCGGCGTTTGGCCAAAGGCCCAACGTCGGGATTTTGCTTTTTACCTCTCGTGTGGCCGCATGAGTTATTGCCGACGCGTCGACGGGGTCCCAAACCGGCCGCTCGCGTGTTTGCAAGCGCAGTCCGGCAACGCCACAGTAACGGAAAGTTTGCCGGCAACTCGCCAAGCTGGTGCGCGACCTCGGCAAGGTCGCGGCTTGTGGCGCAGTGGCTGCGTCATGATATCCTTATGATACCGTAAGCAATTCGCCCGAATTTCTGGCGTATTCAGAGGGAGTTGATGGCGCGTTCGCCGATCGATTTGCCGCGCATGCAGAACCAGCCGCGAGGCCGGATCGCGGCGGTGCGCGCGCCGGTCGCGGTGCCGCAGGAGATCGAGGCACCGCCGAAGGTCCGCAAGCCACGGATGATGCGGCAGTTCGAACTGGTCGACCGGGTCAAGCAATACAATCCCGAGGCGAACGAAGATCTGCTCAATCGCGCTTATGTCTACGCCATGCGGGCTCATGGCGAGCAGAAGCGCGCTTCGGGCGATCCTTATTTTTCGCACCCGCTCCAGGTCGCCGCCATTCTCACCGACCTTAAGCTTGACGACGCGACCATCGCGGCAGCGCTGTTGCACGACACGATCGAGGATACCGACGCCACCCGCTCCGAGATCGACAAGCTTTTTGGTCAGGAAATCGGCCATCTGGTCGAGGGCCTGACCAAGCTGAAAAAGCTCGACCTCGTTTCCAAGGAAGCGAAGCAAGCCGAGAATTTGCGCAAGCTGCTTCTCGCCATCGCCGACGATGTGCGGGTGCTGTTGGTCAAGCTCGCCGACCGCCTGCACAATATGCGCACGATCGAGTATCGCTCGCCGGCCGGGCGCCGCCGCACCGCGGAGGAGACGCTCGATATCTATGCGCCGCTTGCCGGCCGCATGGGCATGCAGGAAATGCGCGATGAGCTCGAGGACCTGTCGTTTCGCGAGCTCAATCCCGATGCCTACAAGGTGATTACCGAGCGGCTCGAGACGCTGGCCGAACGCAGCAAAGGCTGGATCGCGGAGATCGAAGCGCAACTGGCGCGAAAACTGGCCGACAGCGGCATCCCGGCGGAAGTCCACGGCCGGCGCAAGCGCGCCTACTCGGTCTGGCGCAAGATGGAGCGCAAGGCCGTCGGCTTCGAGCAACTGTCCGATATTTTCGGCTTCCGCGTTGTCGTCGGCGATGTCGACGAATGCTACCAGGCGCTCGGCATCGTCCACACCACCTGGCCGGTCGTTCCGGGGCGGTTCAAGGATTACATCTCAACACCGAAGCAGAACGATTACCGCTCGATCCACTCGACCGTGATCGGGCCCGGCCGGCAGCGCGTCGAGCTGCAGATCCGCACCCGCGAGATGCACCAGATCGCCGAATACGGCATCGCCGCGCATGCGCTCTACAAGGACAATGTCGGCTCGCCGACCGAGATGCTGTCGCGTGAATCGAATGCCTATGCCTGGCTGCGCCGGACCATCGAGCTTCTGGCCGATGGCTCCAATCCGGAAGAGTTTCTGGAGCATACAAAGCTCGAGCTGTTCCACGATCAGGTTTTTTGCTTCACGCCGAAAGGTAAGCTGATCGCGTTGCCGCGCGGCGCCACGCCGATCGACTTTGCATACGCTGTGCACACCGATGTCGGCAACATGGCGGTAGGCGCCAAGATCAACGGCAAGATCGGTCCGTTGAGTTCGCCGCTGCAGAACGGCGACGAGGTGCAGATCCTCACCTCGAAAGCGCAGACGGCTTTGCCGGCCGCCTGGGAATCCATCGTCGTCACCGGCAAGGCGCGCGCCGCCATTCGCCGCGCAACTCGCGACGCAATCCGCGACCAATATTCAGGGCTCGGTCGCCGCATCCTCGAGCGGCTTTGCCAGCGCGCCAAGGTGGCCTACTCGGACGAACAGCTCGAAGGAGCGCTGCCGCGGCTCGCACGCGCCTCGATCGACGATGTGATGTCGGCGGTCGGCCGCGGTGAAATGAAGGCGGCCGATGTCGTGCGCGCCATGTATCCGGACTACAAGGACGAGCGCGTCACCGGCGCCGCGCCGCAGGGTGACAGCGGCTGGTTTGGGCTGACGCGCGCCAAGTCGGTCAAGTTCAAGGTGCCGGAATCCGCTGAGCATGGCGCGGCTATCCCGATCCGCGGCATCAACAGCGAACTGCCGGTGCGCTTTGCGCCCAACGGTGGCGCGGTGCCGGGCGACCGGATCGTCGGCATCATGACGCCGGGCGAGGGTATTACCATCTACCCGATCCAGTCGCCGGCCCTGAAGGAATTCGAGGATCAGCCGGAACGCTGGCTTGATGTGCGCTGGGATGTTGACGAGAAAATGCCGCAACGCTTTCCGGCACAGCTCACGATACAGTCGGTCAACGAGCCGGGTTCGCTGGCGCAGATCGCCCAGGTGATCGCCGACCATGACGGCAACATCGACAATATCCGCATGTCACGGCAGTCGCCGGATTTCACCGAAGTGACCATCGACCTCGAAGTGTACGACCTCAAACACCTCACCTCGATCATCTCGCAATTGCGCGCCAAGAAGGTGATCGCCGCCGCCGAGCGGGTGAACGGCTAGTTGCAACGAACCGCATAACGAACCGCATCATGCCCGCCCCATCCCGTGTTCGCCTCGGCGTCAATATCGATCATGTTGCGACCGTACGGAATGCGCGTGGCGGCCGGCACCCTGATCCGGTCAAGGCCGCGGAAATCGCGATCGCGGCCGGTGCTGACGGTATCACCGCGCATCTGCGCGAAGATCGCCGCCATATTATCGACGACGATATCCTCCGCCTGAAAGCCAGGATCGACCGGCCGCTCAATCTGGAAATGGCCGCGACCCGCGAGATGGTGGAGATCGCCTGCTCGGTGGGTCCGCATGCCGCTTGTCTGGTCCCGGAACGGCGGGAGGAGCGCACCACCGAAGGCGGCCTTGATGTGTCCGGACAGCGCGCCGCGATCCGCGAAACCGTCGAGCGGCTCGCCGCCGCCGACATTCGCGTGTCACTGTTCATCGCGCCCGATCCGGAGCAGATCGATGCGGCGGTATTTGTCGGTGCGCCGGTGATCGAGATTCACACCGGCGGTTGGTGCGATGCCTTGGCGGCGCGCGATGGCGTCGCAGCCGCCAGCGAATTCACCCGCATCGCCCAAGGCGCCGTGCTCGCCGCGCAAGCCGGCCTCGAAGTGCATGCCGGGCATGGTCTCAATTTCCTGACTGCCGAGGCGATCGCGGTCTTGCCGCAAATCGCCGAGCTCAATATCGGGCACTTTCTGATCGGTGACGCCATCTTTCAGGGTTTGGACGCGAGCGTGCGCCGCATGCAGGAGGCCATCGCGCGCGGATGCCTGCGCAGGGAGGCCGTCGCACAATGATCATCGGCATCGGGTCCGATATTTGCGACGCCCGCCGCATCGCCAAAGTGATCGAGCGTCATGGCGAACGTTTCCTCGATCGCGTGTTCACTGCGACCGAGCGCGCCAAAGCCGACAAGCGCCGAAATCGCGCCGAGACCTACGCCAAGCGATTCGCCGCCAAGGAGGCCTGCTCGAAAGCGCTCGGTACTGGACTGCGCGCCGGCGTGTGGTGGCGCGATATGGGTGTGGTCAACCTGCCGTCAGGGCGACCGACGCTGCAATTGACGGGAGGCGCCAAAAAGCGCCTCGCCGCGCTGACGCCTGCCGGCTACGAGGCGCGCATCGACCTCACCATGACCGACGAAGGACCGACCGCCCACGCCTTTGTGGTGATCTCGGCTGTCCCTGTCGGTGGACCTTGAAGAAGGTGGGGGCATGCCGCGCAAGCCAGTTGCACTCCCCATGACAATTTCGTCATATAGACGGGTCCTTCCGCTAAGCACATGACCTCACTAGCTAAAGCCGATTGGACCGGACGCGGACGAAAGTTCGCGTGCAATTGCGTGGCTTTTGCCCAACGGTTACAAGATCGCCGGGCGCAATTTCAGTTGAATGGAACCATAGGTCGATGAGCGTGCAAACCGGGACAAAGCGGAAAGAAAGCGGATTCGCCGAAACCGTTTGGGTGATTATTCAAGCCCTGTTTATCGCGCTTGTCATCCGCACATTCCTGTTTCAGCCCTTCAACATCCCGTCCGGCTCCATGATCCCGACCCTCCTGGTCGGCGATTACCTGTTCGTGTCGAAATATTCCTACGGTTATACGCACTACTCCATTCCGTTCTCGCCTCAGCTTTTCACCGGCCGCATCTTCGGCCAACCGGTTGACCGCGGCGACGTCGTGGTGTTCCGGCTGCCCAAGGACGACACCACCGACTACATCAAGCGCGTGATCGGGCTGCCCGGCGACCGCATCCAGATGATCGACGGCGTCCTCAACATCAATGGGACGCCGGTCAAGCGCGAGCGCATCGAGGATTTGACCAGTGATGAAGACGGCGCGCCGCAGACGATACGGCGGTACCGCGAGACGCTGCCGAATGGCGTGACCTTCGTGACGCACGATCTGACCGAAAATGGTTTTTACGACAACACCCAGGTCTATACCGTGCCGCCCGACCATTACTTTATGATGGGCGACAATCGCGACAACTCGACCGATAGCCGCGTCCTCAGCGCTGTCGGTTACGTGCCCTACGAAAACATTATCGGCAGAGCGCAGATCATCTTTTTCTCGATCAAAGACGGCGCCCATGCCTGGGAAGTCTGGCGCTGGCCCTCGACGGTCCGCTGGGATCGTCTGTTCCACCTGGTTCGATGACACGGCGCGAAAAAGCAAAATCGGTCGATACGACGCAAGAGCCGCCTGCCGTTGAGGCCCAGCCGGAAGCCGAGTCGGCGGCTGCCGAGGGACACAAGGACGCCCGCCGTCGCCGCCGCCGTGGCGATGGCTCACTCGAAGAACGCATCGGTTACCGCTTCGAGGATGCGGGGCTGCTCGACAGCGCGCTGTCGCATATTTCTTCGCTCAAAGGTGCGCGCAATCGCGCCGGCAGCTATCAACGGCTCGAGTTTCTGGGCGATCATGTGCTTGGCTTGGTGATTTCCGACATGCTGTTTCGTGCGTTTCCCAAAGCCGACGAAGGCGAGCTGTCACGCCGGCTCGCCGATCTGGTGCGCAAGGAGACCTGCACCGACATGGCCCGCGCCATCGATCTCGGCGCGGCCATTCGGCTCGGCTCTTCGGAGGCCAATGCCGGCGGACGCAAGCGGCCGGCGATCTTGGCCGATGTCTGCGAAGCGCTGATCGGCGCGGTTTATCTCGACGGCGGCTTTCCGGCCGCGGAAGCGCTGGTCGGGCGGCTTTGGGACGAGCGCTTGCGCTCGACCGCGCAGCCGACCCGCGATCCCAAAACGGTGCTGCAGGAATGGGCGCAAGCGCGCGGTTTGCCGACGCCGGCATATCGCGAGGTCGCGCGCTCCGGTCCCGATCACGATCCGGAGTTTCGCGTCGCCGTGCATCTGCCCAAGTTTGACCCGGCTGAAGGATCGGGACGCTCGAAACGGGCCGCCGAGCAAGCCGCCGCCGCCGCCATGATGGCGCGCGAAGGGGTCAAGTTCGAGGGTGCCCATGGCTGAGGAGACGCCCACGGAGACGCGTTGCGGCTTCGTTGCGCTGATCGGTGCGACCAACGCCGGCAAATCGACGCTGCTCAATGCCCTTGTCGGTAGCAAGATCTCCATCGTGACGCCGAAGGTGCAGACGACCCGCGCGCTGCTTCGCGGCATCGCGATGGAGGGCTCGGCGCAACTCATTTTTGTTGATACCCCAGGCATCTTCGCGCCGCGCCGCCGGCTCGACCGCGCCATGGTCGGCAGCGCCTGGGGCAGTACGCAGGATGCCGATATCGTCGCCTTTCTGATTGATGCGCACAAAGGCATCCAGGAGGACGAGGAGGCGATCCTGCGCGGCCTGGCCGAGGTGCGCGCGCCGAAAGTATTGGTGCTCAACAAGGTCGACCTGATCGACAAGCAGAAATTGCTCGCGCTGGCGCAAGCAGTCAACGAGCGCGCCACCTTCACCGCCACGTTCATGGTCTCGGCGCGCTCCGGCGACGGCGTCGCCGATCTGAAAACGTTTCTGGCGGCGCAAGTGGCGCCCGGTCCCTGGCTTTACCCGGAGGATCAAATCTCCGACGCGCCGATGCGCCAGCTTGCCGCCGAGATCACGCGGGAAAAGCTCTACCTGCGCCTGCATCAGGAATTGCCGTACCAATCGACCGTCGAGACCGAGGTCTGGAAGGAGCTTAAGGACGGCGCCGTGCGCATCGAACAAACGATCTATGTGGAACGCGAGAGTCAGCGCAAGATCGTGCTCGGCAAGGGCGGCCAGGCCATCAAGGCAATCGGCGCCGCGGCTCGTATCGAAATCGCGCAGGCCATCGAGCAGCCGGTGCACCTTTTTCTGTTCGTCAAGGTGCGGGATGGCTGGAGCGAGGATCCGGAACGCTACCGCGAGATGGGGTTGGAGTTTCCGCGGGAGTGATGGGATCGGGATGGCGCGAGAGGGCGCCGCACATACGTAAACCGCATGCAATGGACCGACGAAGGCATTGTACTCGGCGTCAAACGCCACGGTGAAAGCAGCGTCATCGTTGAACTCATGACGCTGGAGCGTGGGCGTCATCTCGGCCTCGTGCGCGGCGGCACCAGCACCCGCATGCGCGGCGTTCTGCAGCCGGGAAATTCACTGCGCGCGACCTGGCGCGCGCGGCTCGACGATCACCTCGGCAATTATGCGGTCGAAGGCACCCAATTGCGCGCCGCGGGCTTTCTCACCGCAGCGCATGCGGTGCATGGCGTCACGCATCTGGCGGCGCTTTGCCGGCTCCTTGCCGAACGCGAACCGCATACGAGTATCCATCGCGCGCTCGAAATGATCCTCGACCGGCTCGAGGAACCGGCAGTGGTGGCGCCGATGATCGCGCAGTTCGAGCTGGTCTTTCTCGCCGAGCTTGGTTTCGGTCTCGACCTTTCATCCTGCGCCGCCACCGGCACCAAGGACGATCTGATCTACGTGTCGCCGCGCTCCGGCCGGGCGGTGTCGCGCGCCGCCGGCGCGGCTTATCACGATCGACTGATGCGGCTGCCCGATTTCCTGCACTCCGACAACGAGCCGGCCAGCGCCGCCGACGTCGCCGACGCCTTCACGCTGACCGGTTTTTTCCTCGACCGCCACGCGTTCGGACCGCGTGGGCTTCCCTTGCCGGACGCACGCGCCCGCTTTGTCGCCGCGGTGTGTCGCGTGCCGTCATAACCGATGAGCGTCGGGCGTCTTATGGGTGCAACCAAGCCGGGAACCGGGGCGGTTCCCGATGCGGCCGTTCATCACTTGTTCGGCCCGCGCAACCGCGCTACCGGTCTGCCCCATGGCTAAAAAAGTGATTCCCCCAGAGCCGGCAGGCGGCGGCGACGTGCAGGAAATCGCGCTGCGCGAGGCGCTCGAAGAGCGCTATCTCGCCTACGCGCTCTCGACCATCATGCACCGCGCGCTGCCGGACGCGCGCGACGGGCTGAAGCCCGTGCATCGCCGCATCCTTTACGGCATGCGGCTGCTGCGCCTCGATCCGGGCGCGACCTTCAAGAAATCGGCGAAGATCGTCGGCGACGTGATGGGCAATTTCCATCCGCACGGCGACCAGGCGATCTACGATGCGCTGGTGCGGCTGGCGCAGGATTTCGCCTCGCGCTACCCGCTGGTCGACGGCCAGGGCAATTTCGGCAACATCGACGGCGATAACGCCGCCGCCTACCGCTATACCGAAGCGCGCCTGACCGAAGCCGCGCGGCTTCTGCTCGACGGCATCGACGAAGACGCGGTCGACTTCCGGCCGAACTACGACGGCCTGTCGGAAGAGCCGGCTGTGCTGCCGGCGGCGTTCCCCAATCTGTTGGCGAACGGATCGCAGGGCATCGCGGTCGGCATGGCGACCGCGATCCCGCCGCATAACATCGCCGAACTGTGCGATGCGGCTTTGCATTTGATCGAGACGCCAAATGCGCGCAGCCGCACGCTGCTGAAATACATTCCCGGGCCCGACTTTCCCACCGGCGGCTTGATCGTCGATCCGCCGGAAACGATCGCCGAAGCCTATACCACCGGACGCGGCTCGTTCCGGCTGCGCGCGCGTGTGGAAGACCGAAGACACCGGCCGCGGCACTTTCCAGATCGTGGTGACAGAAATTCCCTGGCAGGTGCAGAAGATGCGCCTGGTCGAGCGGATCGCCGAACTGATCAACGAAAAGAAGCTGCCGCTCGTCGCCGACATGCGCGACGAATCCGCGGAAGACGTACGGCTGGTGTTCGAGCCGCGCTCGCGGACCGTCGATCCGGCGTTGATGATGGAGAGCTTGTTCAAGCTCACCGAACTGGAAAGCCGCATTCCGCTCAACATGAACGTGCTGGTGCGCGGCCGCGTTCCGAAAGTGGTCGGGCTTGCCGAGGCGCTGAGCGAGTGGCTCGCGCATCGCCGCGAGGTTTTGATCCGGCGTTCGCGCTACCGGTTGAGCCAGATCGAGCACCGGCTTGAAGTGCTCGGCGGTTATCTGATCGCCTATCTCAATCTCGACAAGGTCATCAAGATCATCCGCACCGAGGACGAGCCGAAGCCGGTTTTGATCAAGACCTTCAAGCTCACCGACCTGCAAGCCGACTCCATTCTCAATATGCGGCTGCGCAATTTGCGCCGCCTCGAGGAGATGGAGATCCGCCAGGAGGACAAGGACCTCCGCGTCGAAAAGAAATCGATCGAGGATCTGCTGGGCTCCGAAAAGGCGCAATGGAAAACGATTTCCGGCCAGATCCGCGAGGTGCGCGAAAAGTACGGCCCGAAGACGCCGCTCGGCAAGCGCCGGTCCGGCTTTGCCGAAGCGCCGGCGCACGACATGGCCGCGATCGAAGAGGCGTTGGTCGAGCGCGAGCCGATCACGGTGGTGGTTTCCGAGAAAGGCTGGATCCGTGCGCTGCGCGGACAGGTGGCCGATCTCGCCAATCTGACGTTCAAGGCCGATGACGGGCTCCGGGTTGCGTTCTTCGCCGAGACGACATCGAAGCTTCTGGTGTTTGCCACCAACGGCCGCTGCCTACACCATCGACGCCGCGAAGTTGCCCGGCGGGCGCGGGCACGGCGAGCCGATCCGGTTGTTCATCGAGCTCGAGCAGGAAGCCGACGTCGTGTCCGTGTTTCGTTACGAAGGCGGCCGCAAGCTCATCGTCGGCAGCAAAGAGGGCCGGGGCTTCATCGTTGCCGAGGACGAGTGCGTCGGCAATACCCGCAAGGGCAAGCAGCTCCTCAACGTGACGCTGCCCGACGAGGCGCGCGGCATTGCGCCCGCCATCGGCGAGCTCGTGGCGGTGATCGGCGACAACCGCAAGATGATCGTCTTCCCGATCGATCAGGTGCCGGAGATGACGCGCGGCCGTGGCGTGCGGCTGCAGCGCTACAAGGACGGCGGGCTCTCCGACATCAAGACGTTCGAGGCGGAAAAGGGTTTGAGCTGGACCGACACGGCCGGCCGCGTCTTTACGCTGTCGCTGAAAGAGCTTGCGGACTGGCGCGGCAATCGCGGCGATGCTGGGCGTTTGCCGCCGAAGGGCTTCCCGAAGACCAACAAATTCGGCAACGGCACGGGCGGCAACGACATGAGCAGCGACAAGAACGGCGAAGGAAAAGGCAGCTAAGCGCACTGTCGCGTCGTGAGGCAGGCCGCTATTTCGTGCGCGCCCAGCCGTCCGGTGTCAGCCGCTCCTGCGGCAGGAAGCGGCTCTTGTAGTCCATCTTGCGCGAGCCGCGCACCCAATAGCCCAGATAGACGTAGGCGAGGCCCATCTGCCGGGCGCGGGCGATGTGGTCGAGGACCATGAAGGTGCCGAGCGAGCGCGCTGCCTCGTCCGGTTCGAAGAACGAATAGACCATCGACAGCCCGTCACCGAGCACGTCGGTGAGCGCCACGGCAATGAGGTCGCCGGCCTGCCGACCGGCTCCGTCTCCGACGCGCCGCCGGTATTCCACCACCCGTGGTCTCGATATGACTGTCCTCGACCATCATCGCATAATCGAGCACGGTCATGTCGGCCATGCCGCCATCGCGGTGACGCGAATCCAGATAGGCGCGGAAAATCGAATACTGCTCCGATGTCGGCACCGCGATTTTCATGTCGCCGACGATGTCGCCGTTGCGGGCCGTGATGCGGCGCAGGCTGCGGGTCAGCGTGAATTCTTCGGCGATCACCCGCACCGACACGCAGGCGCGGCAGCCTTCGCAGGCCGGCCGGTAGGCGATCGATTGGCTGCGGCGGAAACCGCCCTGGGTGAGGATATTATTCAGCTCGCCGGCACGCTCGCCGACCAAGTGGGTGAAGACCTTGCGTTCTTCCTTGCCGGCCAGATAGGGGCAGGGCGACGGGGCAGTCAGGTAAAATTGCGGTGTGTCGCGGGAATGTTGCGTCACGGCGTGCGTTCGCTGCGGCTTGCGCCATTGTCGCAGTCACTGTCGCCGCGGCGCCTGCGTGATGTCGCGATGGAACCGATCGTTTTCATGCAACCTGAGTTTATTCGGTCGCCACTAGATTGCCCGAGAATGGCGACACCGCAAAGGCTAAAATCGGTATGCGTGTGGTGCGCCCGGAGCCGGCACTGGCCTCCGAGGTTTGGGCGGCATGCACAGTAAATGGGAGCTCACCAGCCCCCTGGCAAATCGATGGATTCCCGAGCGCGAGTACGGGTATCGATATCGTAACGCCACGTTCACCCTGGCAGGGCCAAAGGCGAGGCGGACGATTTTGTAAACCGAGCCTTGTCCAAATCAGGAAAATGAGTGTGCCATGGTCACGCTGGCCGATATCGAGAGGGCGCGCGACACGATCGCCGGGAAGGTCTTGCGGACGCCGCTTCTGCCGGCGCCGCCTTTGTCGGCGCTGACCGGGGCCGAGGTCTTCGTCAAATACGAGAATTTGCAGGTCACCAACTCGTTCAAGGAGCGCGGCGCTTGCGTCAAGCTTGCGGCGCTGTCGGCCGAGGAGCGGCGCCGCGGCGTTATCGCCATGTCGGCGGGCAACCATGCCCAGGCGGTGGCGTACCACGCTCGCCGGCTGTCCGTTCCGGCCACCATCGTGATGCCGGTGACCACGCCGTTCGTGAAGATCAAGGCAACCGAAAAGCTCGGTGCGACCGTCATTCTCGACGGCGAGACGGTTGCGGAGGCGCAGACCCGCGCCGAGGCCATCGCTACGGCGCAAAATCTGGTCTGGGTGCATCCCTACGACGATCCGCTGATCATCGCCGGACAGGGCACGATCGCGCTCGAAATGCTGGAAGATTGCGCCGATCTTGACGTGCTGGTGATCCCGATCGGTGGCGGCGGGCTGGTGGCCGGCTGTGCCATAGCGGCGCGCGCTCAGAAGCCGTCGATCGAGATCGTTGGCGTCGAAGCGGCGCTCTATCCGTCGATGTGGAATGCCATCCACCAATCCAGCCGGCCGTGCGGCGGCGCGACGCTGGCCGAAGGCATCGCGGTGAAGAATGTCGGCAAGCTTACCTCTCCGGTGGTGCGCAAACTGGTGCGCGACATCGTGCTGGTTGACGAAGCGCAGATCGAGCGGGCGGTGAATGCGTTTCTCACCCTACAAAAAGCGATGGCGGAAGGCGCTGGCGCTGCGGGGCTCGCGGCCCTGCTTGCGGAGCCGGAGCGCTTTCAGGGACGTAAGGTCGGCCTCATCCTTTGCGGTGGCAATATCGATCCGCGCATCCTCGCATCGATCATGGTGCGCGAACTGGAACGTGCCGATCGCATCGTGTCCTTCCGGCTGACGATTCCGGATCGCCCCGGCATTCTCGGCCAGATCGCGACCAGGCTCGGCGAGTTCGGCGCCAACATTCTCAGCGTCGATCATCACCGCCTGTTCCTCGACATTCCGGCCAAGGGCGCCAAGCTCGACGTGACGATTGAGACACGCGATGCCGCCCATGCCGAGGATATTTTTCAGGCATTTGCCGACGACGGCTATCAGCCGGTGCGCATGCCGAGCGGCACGGCCCGCGAGTAGAAATCCGAATCAATAAAATCTGTCTGTTCGCCGCCTACTCAGTGAAACACGTTTTGAATGAAACCGAGTGCGCTGTTGCCCGAAGTTGTATCCGACGAAGCAGTCGAACTCGCGGCTTCGGGGCGCCGCCGCGGCATTGGTACGTTCGCATTGTCCGCCGTGCGCGTCTCGATATTGCGCGGGCGGCGCCGCGGCAGCGGGATTGGATCCGGCAAAGCCGTCGCGGCGGCGCGTGAGGCGCTGCCCTCGTCGCCACCGGTTTGCGTCGCCGGAAGCGAACCGGTGACGCTGCCGCCCGGAGCGGCGAGCGGCGAGGGCGGAAAGGCCCGCGACGCATCGCTTGTTGCCGCCGCGCTGGGCGTCGATTCCGTCCGGTTGGTCGCCCCGCGTGGCAACGTCGCTGACGGTGGCGCGCGCCTCGACGACCGTGTCCGGCCCACCGGCGTCCTGCGTCAATTGCCCAGTGGCCTGCGGGATTGTGCTGGCTGCGGGCGCGTTCATGGTGGCGGTCGCGGCGAGCTGATGGAATGTCGGGACGCGCGGCGGACCCACATAGGTCCGAACGAAACTCGGTGATCGTCCACAAGATCACCGGTACCGCGATAATCACCGCCACGAGAATGATCGTTCGGCGTAGCAACGGCACAACGTGCCGAAATCTGTCGTCCTCACGCATAACGTAACCGCCCTCTGTCCCCGGCGGAATACGGAATTTTAGATGGCGCTGTTTTTCAGTTTCTCCGCAATTTTGATCGCAAAATAGGTCAGCACACCGTCCGCCCCTGCACGCTTGAAAGCGACCAGGCTCTCGGTCATTGCTTTATCGCCGTCCAGCCATCCGTTCCCCGCTGCGGCCATGATCATGGCATATTCTCCAGAGACTTGGTAGGCAAAGGTCGGCATTCCGAATGTTTCTTTGACGCGATGCAATATGTCCAGATAGGGCATGCCCGGCTTGACCATGACCATGTCGGCACCCTCGGCAATATCGATCTCGACTTCGCGCAGCGCTTCGTTGCTGTTTGATGGGTCCATCTGATAGGTGCGCTTGTCGCCGACCAGGGTGACGTTCGAGCCCACGGCATCGCGGAACGGTCCATAAAAGGCCGACGCATATTTGGCCGCATAGGCCATGATCTGAACGTCGCCGAAGCCGGCCGTATCGAGCGCAGCGCGGATCGCCCCGACCCGGCCATCCATCATGTCCGACGGTGCGATGATGTCGCAGCCGGCCTCGGCCTGGACCAGAGCTTGCCGGACCAAAACCGCCACGGTCTCATCGTTGATGATGACGCCGTCGCGGATCAGGCCGTCGTGGCCATGGCTGGTATAGGGATCGAGCGCGACGTCGCACAGGATGCCGATCTCGGGCACCTCTTTTTTGATGGCGCGAACCGCCTGGCAGACCAGGTTCTCGGCGTTGAGCGCTTCGGAGCCGAAATCGTCGCGCTTGTCCGGTTCGGTATAAGGAAACAGCGCGATGCACGGGATGGTCAGCTTGGCCGCGCGTTCGGCCGCCCGCACCGCCTGATCGATCGACAAGCCGTTCGACGTCCGGCATCGACGCAACCGGGCGTGCGGACGTTGGAGCCCTCGACCACGAAGATCGGCCAAATCAGATCGTCCGTGGTCAGCACGTGCTCGCGCACCATGCGCCGGACCCATTCGGTGCGGCGGTTGCGGCGCGGGCGGATCGCCAGATCGAGGCGTTGCGCGCTCGGCGGTTCGGCGAGTGGCGGAAAGGACCGGGTGTGCTCGAGCGGGCGGCCAAATTTGATCGCCATCGTTTCAACTCCATCAGGCGTCGCTGTATGGAACGATTCTTAGCCGTTACGCCTTCGTCTTGCCACTCTCCGGCTCAATTGGCTGCCTTGCGCCGGGCTAAGCGGCATTGACTCTGCGCCCGGATCCGATGCCAAACGCCGACCAGCCATGATCGAGCACGCGCAGAAAACGCCGACCCGCCCCAGCGATTTGCTCGAGCCGGTGCATGCCGGTAAAACCGTAACGCCCGCAGGCTCCTGGGCCGAATATCTCGTTCTTTTTCTGCGCATTATGGCAGCCGTGTCCCTGGTCAAGGGGCTGTACCACTGGACCCAGGTCTGCGGCATCGGTGCGCCGGCGGATGAGGGTTTTGAGTCGCATACGGTTGCCTGGCAGACGGCGACGGTGTTTTTCGCGGTGATCGATCTTGTCGCGGCGGTCGGGCTGTGGCTGGCGGCGGCATGGGGCGCCGTCGTCTGGCTGACCGCGGTGGCATCGATGGCCGTGGTCGAAGTGTTCTTTCCGCAGGTCTATGGCGGCAGCATTTTTGTCGTGCTGGTGGAGGCCTCACTGCTCGCGGTCTATCTCTGGCTGGCGATTTTTGCCGCGCGCGGCCAGCCGAAGTGACGGCCGGCAGCGGCGCATGCAGAAAATCTCCGCCTTCATCCTGGCCTACAACGAAGCCGAGAAGATCAAGGCCGCGGTCGAGACGGTGCTGTGGGCCGACGAGATCGTCGTCGTCGATTCCGACAGTACCGACGGCACCGCAGCAAATCGCCGAAAGTCTCGGCGCGCGCGTCGTGCAGGTGCCGTTCAACGGTTTCGGCGATCTGCGCAACCGCGCGATCGAGGCGTGCAGCCACGACTGGCTGTTCAGTCTCGATTCCGACGAGCGCTGCACCGAAGCGGTGCGCGACGAGATCCTGACGCTGCTGGCCGGCACGCCGCCGCACGATGTCTATCGTGTGCCGCGGCGCAACTACATGATGGGGCGGCGCATCCGCGGCTCCGGCTGGTATCCGAATTTCCGCCAGCCGCAGCTCTTCCGCAAAGACGCAATGCGCTACACGCTCGAACCGGTCCACGAGGGCTACGAGCTGCTGAACGACAAGCCGCTCGGCACGCTTGCGTAATGCGATCTGGCAGTTTCCCTTCCGCAATCTGGAAGAGGTCATTCGCAAGATGGATCGCTACTCGTCGCTCGGCGCGCCGAAGCTCGCGCACAAGCGGGTCTCGATGGCGGCCGCGTTTTGGCACGCGGTCTGGGCGTTTCTGAAGCACTATGTTTTCAAGAAGGGCTTCATCGACGGCTGGGCTGGATTTGTGATCGCCTTCGCGTATTTCGAGACGACCTTCTATCGTTACGCCAAGCGTTATGAGACGACCCAACAATGGGGACCGCCGCCAAGCGGGCCGGTCAGGCGTCCGTAAAGGACGTGCGCGGCGCAGCAGATTGGCCGCTGCCGAGCACGTGTTCGATCCGCTCGATCACCGTGGCGGCTGAAACGTCTTCCATACACACATGGCCGTAATGGCAACGGCTGAGTTGGCGCAGAAGGCATGGCGAACAGGCAACGCCGGCGCGCAGCGCGTTGTCTGGATGGCCGTAGGGCCCGATCCACACCGGATCGGTCGGACCAAAAATACCGATCACCGGACGGTCAAGCGCCACCGCCAGATGCATCGGCCCGGAATCATTGGTGACGTTGATCGTGCTGCGGCGGATAAGGGCCGCAAGCTCGGTCAGCGACGTCTCGCCGGCGATATCGATCGCGCCCGGTGCCAGGCGCGCCACGTCCTCGCAGACGGCGCGCTCGCGGCCGCTGCCGATCAGCGCCACCGCGAACCCCTTGCGCAACAAATGCCGCGCGACCTCGGCAAATTTCTCCGTTCCCCAGTGCTTGGTTTCCCAGATCGTGCCGGGTGCGATGATCGCGAGCGGAGCGCCCGCGAGGCCGCGCTCCTGCAGCAGCGCTTCAACACGCGTCGCGGCGCCCTGCGGGATCGGAAAGGAAAAGTCGGCCTCGCGCGTGGGGAAACCGAGCATCGCGCCGACGCTCAGATAACGGTCGACTGCGTGAATATCGAGCGTCGGGATCGGAATGCGGTGCGTGTAGGCGAGCCAGCTTCCTTCACGCGCGCCCTGCCAGGCATGTTTGCGCGCTTCGGCGGGAAAACGCCGCGGCGAGGCGTCCCACACGCTGGCGCGCGGTCGATCAAAACCCAGTCTCACTGGCGCGCCGGTGGCGATGACGACCAGCCCTGTGCGCAATTGTCCCTGCAGGTCGAGGACAAGATCGTAGGCATCAGTGCGCAGTTGGCCGGCAAGCCGTGCGTAGCTCGCCAACGACCCATCGGCATTGCCGAATTTGATGACGTTTGAGATTGCCGCATTGTGCTGGAGCAACTCGGCGAGCGCGGGCTTCACCAGCCAATCGATCTGCGCCGCCGGGTAGCGTCGTCGCAGCGCGTTGAACAGCGGGATAGTCTGCACAACGTCGCCGACGGCCGACAATTTGATCAGCAGAATTTTGCGAAAGTTGCGGTTCTTTAGATCGACCTGCTGCACGCTCAAACCATCGCTCCCGTGGCGCAGTCGAGCGGGTTTAGCGCGCACCTGGTCGCGCTCCGATCAATCCCGAGACGATGCGATGTGCGCACGATTCTGCCACCAGCGGCGACGAGCGAAACGTCACAAGCCTCAGATTTATAGACGTTTTTCGCTCTGATCTGGGTGAGGCGGCAACCTAGCAGAGCTGGACTGCGAGGTAAATCAATCTCAGGCAATGCGCGGAAAAGCAGCTCAAAACTTTTGCGGCGGCAGGATGGCCCAGCCGACATGCACGATGCCCTCGCCACGATGATAGGGAAGATCGAAAGGCTCGCCGACCTGCGCACCAGGCGCCGCCGCGGCGAGCGCCGGCGGCAGCACATGCGGATTGCCTTGCGTCCACACGACGGCGGCGCCGCGCTTGCGCAAATCCTCCATGTCGATCCAGGGCGAATGCTCCGGCGCGCCGTCGACCAGCACGCGCGGTTGCGGGCGTTCGTCGGCATAGTGCGCAACATTGCCGCCGTCCCACATCGAGCCGATGATGTAGGCGGGCGCGGCTCCGGTCGCCTGCGCGAAGCGTTGCGTGATTGCCTGCGAAAGCTGATCGCCGGGGAAAAATGCGGCGCGATAGCGGCGATCGTAATGCGGCAGCACCAGATAGTCGGTGACAAACGTCGCGACAAAAATCACCGACACGACGGCCCAAATCGCGCCGAGGCGCGCGAGCCGTGTGCGATCGAGTGCTGCCGGTGCGAAGACGACGATCCAAAGCCCGATGAACAGCCACAGCGGGAAGCCCCACATCGCGTTGGTGTCGCGTCCGGTGAGCATCGAGAAAACAAACAGCGTCAGCCCCGGCCCGAACGCCAGCAGCGTGACGATGCGGCGATCGAAGGCGTCGAGGCGCGGGCTTTCGGCGGTCTTCGCCGGTGGCCAAAATAGCGGCAGCGCGATCAGCAGAGCCGGAAGCAGAAAGAGCAACTGGCCGCCGGCAAATTCCAGCGGGCGGGTCGCGTGGTCGAGGACCCCGCCGGGCGCCGCGGCGCGCGCCTGCGCATAGCCGAACGGCTGCGAGCCGTGCTGCAGCAGCCAATAGAAATTTGGCGCCACGACGAGGATGGTGACGACGGCGGCGATCCAGGGACCCGGCGTGGCCAGGCGGCGGCGGGCATCACGGTCGAACAACAAGAACAGCGCGAGCGGCGCGGCGAGCATCACCACGAAATATTTCGCCCACCAGCCGAGCCCAAGCGCAATGCCGAGCAACACCCAATGGCGCAGCTTGCCGGAACGCAGAGCGGCGTGGAAGGCAAAGCCGGCCAACGCCCAGACCGGCATCTCGATCACGTTGTGGTTGAACTTCACCGCGCTGATATTGAAATAGTGCATGCCGTCGATGATCAGCAGCGCGACCAGGCCGCCCACGGCGCCGACCAGCGGCCGGGCCGTCA
Organism: uncultured Alphaproteobacteria bacterium; assembly: GCA_963737755.1. Lineage (GTDB taxonomy): Bacteria > Pseudomonadota > Alphaproteobacteria > Rhizobiales > Xanthobacteraceae > BOG-931. Next base: position 30,138 of record CAVTTZ010000008.1, read on the forward strand.
TCCACACGGCGATGAAGGCGACGATCACCGCGGCTTGCGACAGCGCATAGAGCGAAGCGTCGCTGCCGGTCAGCCGGTAAGCGATTTCGCCCAGAAACCAGGGCAGGGGCGGCAGCTTGTCGTAGCCGAGTTGCCACTCGCGTCCGTAAGTCATGGCCTCGATCACGTCGAGCGGCAGGTTGAAATAGAGCAGGGCCGGCAGCGCGGTCCACACCAGCGCATGCAGCGCCAGGAACACGGCCAGCACAGTGCCCGGCCGCCTTTCGACCGCCGTGATCAATCCGCCCATCGCACCCGTACCCGCCACCACGACTCCCTGACCCCCGGCTCCCTGACCCACGGCTCCCTGACCCACGGCTCCCCGTCGCGCCGCCGAGGTTGATGCACGAGACCGCGGCCGACTCAAGGCCGGTCTCGGGGCAGGGTGGGACGTGGAGCATGACGGGTCCCGCGACCCCTGCTATTGAACTCCGGACCAATTCCTCGGCCGCGTCGGCGGACGACCAGCAAGACCAGCAGGGCAAGACATGAAGGATATCCTCGACAAGCTCGACGAGCGGCGCGACAGCGCGCGCGGTGGCGGCGGCGCGCGCCGCATCGACGCCCAGCACAATCGCGGCAAGCTGACCGCGCGCGAGCGCATCGAGCTCCTCATGGACAAGAACTCGTTCGAGGAGTTCGACATGTTCGTCGAGCACCGCTCCAACGATTTCGGCATGGAGAAGTCGAAGATCGCGGGCGACGGCGTGGTCACCGGCTGGGGCACCGTCAATGGCCGCAGCGTCTTCGTCTTCGCCAAGGATTTCACCGTGTTCGGCGGCTCGCTGTCGGAGACGCACGCGCAGAAGATCATCAAGATCCAGGACATGGCGATGCGCGCCCGCGCCCCGATCGTGGGCCTGTTCGATGCCGGCGGCGCCCGCATCCAGGAGGGCGTGGCGGCGCTCGGCGGCTACGGCGAGGTGTTCAAGCGCAACGTCATCGCGTCGGGCGTCATTCCGCAGATCTCGGTGATCATGGGGCCGTGCGCCGGCGGCGACGTGTACTCGCCGGCGATGACCGATTTCATCTTCATGGTGCGCGACACGAGCTACATGTTCGTCACCGGCCCCGACGTGGTGAAGACGGTGACCAACGAGATCGTCACCGCCGAAGAGCTCGGCGGCGCCTCGATCCACGCCACCCGCTCCTCGATCGCCGACGGCGCCTACGACAACGACGTGGAATGTCTGCTGCAGATGCGCCGGCTGCTCGATTTCCTCCCGGCCAATTATGCGGCCGGGGCGCCGGAATGGCCGTCGTTCGACGAGATCGACCGCATCGAGCCGTCGCTCGACAGCCTGGTGCCCGACAACCCCAACAAGCCTTACGACATCAAGGAGCTGATCCTGAAAGTCGTCGACGAGGGCGACTTCTTCGAGCTGTCCGAGACGTTTGCGCGCAACATCGTCATCGGCCTCGGCCGCATCGCCGGCCGCACCGTGGGCTTTGTCGCCAACCAGCCGATGGTGCTGGCCGGCGTGCTCGACAGCGATGCCAGCCGCAAGGCCGCGCGCTTCGTGCGCTTCTGCGACGCCTTCAACATTCCGATCGTGACCTTCGTCGACGTGCCCGGCTTTCTGCCCGGCACCGCGCAGGAATACGGCGGCCTGATCAAGCACGGCGCCAAGCTTCTGTTCGCCTATTCGCAGGCGACGGTGCCGCTGGTCACCGTGATCACCCGCAAGGCCTTCGGCGGCGCCTATGACGTGATGGCGTCAAAGCACATCGGCGGCGACGTGAACTATGCCTGGCCGACCGCGCAGATCGCCGTGATGGGCGCCAAGGGCGCGGTGGAAATCATCTTCCGCTCCGACATCGGCGATGCCGACAAGATCGCCGCGCGCACCCGCGAATACGAAGAGCGCTTTCTCTCGCCCTTCATCGCCGCCGAACGCGGCTATATCGACGACGTGATCATGCCGAGCGCCACCCGCCCGCGCATCGCCCGCGCGCTCGCCATGCTGCGCAACAAGACCGTGGAGATGCCGGGGCGCAAGCACGATAATTTGCCGGTGTGAGGGTCGTCACACGAGGAGAGGGGCGACGAGCACGCCGTGCCGACAGTTTTGCGATGGGGAGCTTATCGCGCTTTTTCTATTCAAATGAAGGGAATGAATCGGCGCACATGCACGTCCGTGCAGGTGATAAGGAAGCCAAGTTCTGGCTTCATGACATAGCGGTCGCGATAAATGCGGGGTTTCCCGCCGCACGAACTCGGCGATATTATTCGTCACTTGCGTCGCGAGCGCGAAAACCTCCTGAGCGCGTGGAATGAGCACTTTAGAGATTGATGTTGGTGATCTGAAAGCGCGCGCCGTCGAATTTACGGCGACGGAGCTCGTGGTTACGCTGCTGGATGGCCGCAAGATTGCGACGCCACTCGATTGGTATCCGCGCCTGCAAACCGTGTCGGCGGCGGAGAGGGCGCAATACGAGATCATGCCGATGGGAATCCATTGGCCCTGCTCGACGAAGACCTTAGCATTGCCAGCATGCTCAAAGGGCGGCGCGCAACGGCCTAAGCCATGTAGGCCTTGGAACCCTGCACCCTCCGCATAGCCGCCGCCCGGCGCCCACCCTCGACCCAGCCGTCTGCGCCCGCTAGGTAGTCGGCACCAAAAACTCTGCCGCCGGGCCCTACAATAATGCCGCGAACGTTGAAGCAGGCCGCCATCTTCGTGATGCCGGCCGTGTTTGTGCTGCTCTGGTCGTCCGGCTTTATCGGCGCCAAGTTCGGCCTCAAATACACCGAGCCATTGACCTACCTGCTGCTGCGCATGCTCGGGGTGCTGATCCTGCTCGGCATCATCATCGCGCTGACGCGGCCGAAATGGCCGAACGCGGCTGGTTTTCGGCACAGCGTCGTCACCGGATTGCTGGTGCATGGGCTTTATCTCGGCGGCGTGTTTGTCGCGATCGGCCACGGCCTGCCGGCTGGGCTTGCGGCGCTGCTGGTGAGCTTGCAGCCGCTGCTGACCTCGACCCTGGCCAATCGCTGGCTCGGCGAGCGCGTCGGCTTGCGACAATGGATTGGGCTCGCGATCGGGCTGGTCGGCGTTTATCTGGTGCTGCGCGACAAGGCCACGACGGGCGAAGCGACGCCTCTGGCCTGGGCCTCGGTAACCGTCGGGCTTGCTCGGCATCACGGTCGGTACGATTTATCAGAAGCGCTTCGGCGGCGCGATCGACTGGCGGCCGGCATTGTTGATCCAATATGCGGCGGCGGCGGTTTTGTTTGCTGTCGGCGCGTTCGCGTTCGAGACCCGCACCGTGCATTGGACGCCTGATTTTGTGCTCGTGCTGCTCTATCTGTCCACGGTGCTGTCGCTCGGCACGGTGTGGCTATACTATTTCATGATCCGCCAGTCGGCCGCGACGCGTGTTGTCAGTCTGTTTTACCTGACGCCGCCGGTGACGGCGCTGATGGCTTTCGGACTTTTTGGCGAGACGCTGGCGCCGTTGGCGCTTGTCGGCATGGCGGTGTGCGTTGGCGCGGTCTTCTTGGTCAATTGGCGGCCGGCCACCGCGTAGCTCCGGCCGCATGACGCCAGGGACGGTCTGATCATTTAGATTTTTCACAGAGGTTTTACGGATTCCACAAAATTTCGGTGCAACGTGCCGCCCCGTTGAGCAGCTTCACACCGCAACGGGATCCGAACCATGATGACACTGCGCGCGACGGCACTGCAATGTCTGCTCGTCCTTGCCGCGTCGTCGGCTTCGGCAGCGGGCGCCGGCCTGGAGAATGAGAACCTTCTGGTCACGGCGCCAGCCGGATACAAGGTCGGCTTCGAAACCAAAAAGCCCAACATGCTGATGACCGAATTCGTGCCCGACAAGGAGACGGTCGAAGACTGGAGCGAGATGGTCACCGTGCAGGTGTTCTTCGGTTTGAAGACGACGCCGCAGCAATTCATGGCGAACATGGACAAGCTGTGGCGCAGCGGCTGCCCGGCGGCGACGGAAGCTCACACGGTGGCGGAAGCCACCGAGAACGGCTATCCGACGCTAGTCTGGCTGCTCGATTGTCCGAAGAATCCGAAGAGCGGCAAGCCGGAGATCACCTGGTTCAAAGCCGTAAAAGGGAACGACAGCCTCTATTTGGTGCAGAAGGCGTTCAAGTTCATGCCGGACAAAGATCAGATCACCCGCTGGATGGGTTATCTCAAAAACGTCAGCGTCTGCGATTCTCGGCTCGCCGAGCGCGCGTGCCCGAAAACCGCCGATTGATGTGTAGACTGCACCACGGCTTTCGGCGTAGCGCGCATAGCTGAATTTGCCTGCCGGCGCGTGGCGCGCGAAACTTGCGCCCGCGGATCGCGTCGAGCAGACACGCACCGCAGTAGTCTCAAAGAGGAATACCTGTATGGCCCTGCAACCCATCGACTATGCCGATGCCTCGCCGGAAGTGCGCGCCGTCTATGACGACATCAAACAGTCGCGGCAGATCAAGGACGTCAACAATTTCTGGAAATATCTGGCCCACGATCCGCCGACGCTCAAGCGCACCTGGCAAAGTCTGAAGGAGATCATGACGCCGGGCGCGCTCGATGCTGCGACCAAGGAAATGGTCTATCTCGCCGTCAGCGTCACCAACGGCTGCGGCTATTGCATCGCCAGCCACGGCGCAGCCGCGCGCAAGGCCGGCATGACAGAAGCGATGTTCGGCGAGCTGATGGCCGTCGTCGGCATGGCCAACGAGACCAATCGGCTCGCCAATGGCTATCGCGTTCCGATCGACGCGGCTTTCGACAAATAAGATGGCTTCGTATGCCAGGGGCGGGTGCCGGGCCGGTATTTTGGCGGCCTTATCGCCGCGCGCTGCGGTGCGCCGCCCTTGAGCGGCGCAAGTCCGATCGGGCGCGAATTTCGCGGGTGGGCCAGTGCCGGTCGCGGGGCTTGTACGGTCGCATAGGCAAAAGCGGTCATCCTCGACCCCCATGTTCGTTGGACGGCGCCGCCCTCGGCGTTGTCGCACCCGGATGCCCAGCGGGCGGTGTCGGTTGGGCTGTTCAAGCAATTCACGGGCGCGAGATCGAGTTCCTGAGTGTTTGCGTGTTCCAACAAAAAAGCGGCCCCTGAGCGGGACCGCTTGCTTGGTCGACACGTTGAGCGGCTTCCTTATCTGTTTCCTTGCTCGCACAGGCTACGGACGATTGGGCGCCGCAGACGGAGGCGTCAGCCCTGGCATGGGCGAAGGTGTCGCGGGCGACATGATTTGCGGCGGGGCGACGTCGTTGGACGCAACACGGCTCGGCTCGTGCCCAACGCCAAAGGCCAGGGCGAGAACGACGACCAGGAATAGAGCACCGGCTATCCACCCCCAGCTCGAGCCATCCCGGCCGTCGGCGGGCTCGAAGCCGGTATTGCCATACATCGGATCGTTCGGATCGCGATAATCGGACATGTGTGACCTCCTTGCGGTTGTCCCCTGACAACCTGCCGCACCCGGAGGCGGTTTCCTTTTCGGCATGGGCTTAGCGAATGGCCGCCTTGTCCAGTGGACATGGCGCACCGAGGACGGAGAGCATGTTGAACTGAGCGCCCAACCCGCTATTGTTCCGGCCGACGCGCTCGTAGCTCAGCTGGATAGAGCATCAGACTTCGAATTTGAGGGTCGGGAGTTCGAAATCTCTCCGAGCGCGCCAAGTAAATCAAATACTTAGCATGAACGTTTCAATGCGGAGATACTATTGGGGTAACATTTGGGGTAACTGAGAGCAATTGAACCTTGCGCGCGGTCAAGCGCGCCGGCGTTGCCGCCAAACTCGGGATCAAGGTGCAACGCAGGACTGCTCCGCACGGTGTTAAGGCGGTATTTTCTGGCTTATAACGGCCGTTCCTCCGAGCTGGTCGTATTAGCCGATCTGAAAAAGACGACCCGCGCTCGGCGCTAGGGCGGTTTGAATTCGCACCTACGGCGCGAGACGAGGGCCCGAAAGGCGAGGACACACCGCCACTGTGGTCTCCTCAATCTTGCTAACTTCGGATTCGAACGAGAATGCGTGTGTGTCTGTTTGGCGTCGCCTGCGGCGACGGTATAAAGCAACTAAGGCTTCGCGTCTCGCTTCCAGGCAGTTCGCAGCATCATACCGCTTGGGGTTCGGGGATTGTCGAATTTGAGTTCGTCTGCGGTCAGCAAAGTGACAATTCTTTTTTGATTAGGAATGGCCTCGAGATTTGCGTAGGTACTTCCAATTAGATTGACCGTTAACACCCTGGAATTCTCGTCGACTGAATATGTGCCGTAGTACGCGATGCTCGATGCCACAATGTTTTGTGCTTCTTCCGCCGTAGCCTTGTTTCGGTCATTTGCTGTAATCGTCGGAATATTCGCGCGCGACTGAAAAAGTGAGAAGAGGCCGTCATTTGAAAAGATGATCAGTCCCTTAGGGGAGGGGCCGAAGGGCTCGCCCTTTTTGCCGTCGTCCATTTCACTGTCAACTGACACGAGCGTCCAGGCGCCGACAATTTGTTCCTTCATAGATTTTGGTTGAGCAAGTGCGACGTCGAACAACGCGAGGCACATTGCCATAGTGAATAAAGCCTTGAGCACCTTTCTCTCCATGTATTGCGAGCCGTAAGTGCCTCGAGACGACAAGAATGACTAGTGATTTGGCGGCGCTCAATTAAGTTACACGAAGACGGGTTGGCTGGCGATGTTCTGTTCACGGGGGCGAAGCGGGTGGCTGAGAGATCAACAACCGGCTGTCACAATCCAACGCCATCGTTCACAACACCGCAATCAATGAGGACTGCCATGTTGCAGACTGCGCTGACTCTCTCGCTGCCGCAAACATTGAACGAGATCGTGGACCCATCTCGGGCGGCTCTGCTTGTTTACGACATGCAAGTTGGTATTTCTCGCCAAGTATCCCAAGCACCGCAGATCGTCAGTACGATCGGCAAACTGATTGTGAAGGCCCGCGAGGCACGCCTTCGGATCGCCTATACTCGACACCTATCCGCTCCGCGCTCCTGGCTGGGGGCCACGGCGACAAGGACTGCGATGAGCTGGCAGCGTTTACAGGACCCTGCGGAGGTAACCTTTCCATTTCCCCGAGACGCTGCCGCGACCCAAATTGTGCCAGAGCTCGAACCTACCGCGGATGACCTGATTCTCGATAAATTTGCGATGTCGGCATTTGTCGGGACCTATTTGGACACGATGATGCGCGATTGCCACCTATCCACACTTATCGTGTGCGGCATTGCCACAGAGGTCGGGATTGATCCTACATTACGACAGGCTGCCGACCTCGGTTTCATTCCGGTCATGGTTTCCGACGCTTGCGGAGCCGGAAACGCCGAAGCCGGCGCCCGTGCCGTCGCGGCGCTCGCCTTCGCGGGCGACACCGTGATGACCGAGAGCCAAAATTTGATCGCGGCCCTGTGAGTTGTCGCAGGGCCGTTTGAAGCCGAGTTCTCGGCTACCATTGAATGGCGCCCATTGTCGTTTTGGAAACAATCTGGAGCTTACCTTGTACCTATGGGCGTTAGGCGCCCTCGCGACAAGTCGGACAGTGCCGCATGCTTAATCGCGGCGAACAACACCGACAGCCGGCGGAAGGCCCCTTCAAGCCTCCGCGGCCGGCTCCGACCCGGACGAGTTCAACGCGTTGGCATCTTCGACCACCGAAATTCTACTCTCGTTTGCGTTGGCGATCGTAGCGACGGCGTATGCGTCCGTTGGTCAGGGGGGTGCCACGGGCTATATCGCCGTGCTCGGCTTGGTCGGATTTTCACCCGATGTGATCAGACCGACCGCGCTGACCCTCAACATCTTGGTGTCGCTCATCGGTACGGCGCACTTTGCGAGAGCGCGCCTATTTCGGTGGCGAAAGTTCTACCCCTACGTCACTTTAGGTATCCCGTGCTCGATCCTCGGCGGTGTAACTCACCTTCCCCCGCCCATTTATCACCCCATCGTTGGCGCGCTACTGTTGTATGCAGCGTGGCGGGCCGCGAAATCGGCAGGCAAAAGCGAGGCCTTTGACGCAGACGCGGATCGTCAGCCACCCTTTGCAGCATCAATGCTCGCAGGCGCTTTTATCGGATTTCTCGCCGGCATTACCGGGATCGGCGGCGGTATTCTCTTGGCACCGTTGATGCTTGCGCGGGGATGGGGGAGCGCGCGTGAGACGATTGCGGTGTCCTCCGCCTTCAATCTCTTGAATACGGCCGCGGCGCTTGTGGGCCTGTGGATTACTACTCCAACTTTCGTGGCCCCGCCGTCGTGGTGGCTTTTAGCGGTAGTCTGCGGTGGATCAGTTGGTTCATGGCTTAGTATTCGTCAGTTACCAATTTGGGCTGTGCGTTACGCACTCGCAGCCCTGTTGCTGGTGGCAGGAGGGCGTATGCTCCTGTCATAGCCGTAGAAGAGATCATGAAGGTAAAGACCTTCACTGGCACCCATAGAGCCGCGGTCGATCAATTGGTCAACGACTGGTTGGCCGAGTCCAATGTCAAAGTTCGCAAGACAGACGTCGCCATCAAAACGCTCCGAAGCCGAGGGTGGGACGCTATCGCCGACAGGGTGACCGATCGGCGCGGATTTGCGATCGCAATATCAGTTTGGTACGATGACCAGAAGCCGAGAACTCGCCCGAGTACTTGGACTTTTCGGCCCACAGCTTCTCGCTAAAACCAATTCGCAATAGGTCACGCTACGCCGCGAGTCGAAAGTCGCGCCGCGCCTTCCTGCATTCGCTCTGATTAGGCTAAGGCTTCTTCTTCACTCAAGTCTTCGACGACATTCCAGGTGCCATCATTCGTCCAATCAATCTTGACAACCGATTTTGTTTTGTCATCCAAAACTTGTCCTTGGAAACTATCTCCCTCGCCCGCGCTCATGGCGAAGTCGCTGAGATGCTGGTACAGAACTTCGGTCGCTTCAAAAAAACTGTCAAACGTAAGATTTTCGCCGTTATGATTCGTGGATACGGTGTAAGCCGTCGTTGACATTTTCGCTTCCCTCGTTTGCTCACGCCTTGGCCTTTCCGGGGCGCCATCCACAATCGAGCATTGTTTTCAATTCCAGTGACGGTTTTGCGAATGCGTTCCCCAGGGACAAAGCCTTAACGCGTGGTTCCTGATGCGGTTCGCTTTTTTTACGCTCAAGGCGATTATTATAACTTGTGGCACTAAAAGGCGGGCGCAAAGTATATTGTGACGGGCTCGCGAACGGAGCACGACGGTCATGCCAAAAGCAGGTGTACGCTTTACCTGCCCGACCTGCGAAGCGCTTTACGAGGTCATCAAAGTAGAAGCGGACCGGAGACAAAAACCCGCCAGTTAACCTGCCGCTCATGCGGCGCGCCTCTTGCTGCGCGCGAAGGCCGGTTTATCATCAAATACTTCACGTTGCGGACACCGAGTCAGCGGACTATTCGCGCTCGTCATCGGCGATGACTGACTTTAGAGCGTCAGGGGTTCAGGATGGGCGGATGGGACCACAGGATAAATTCGTCGTTGCGGTCGCTATCGCAGGGCTTGCCGTATTCCTGCTGACGACGGTTAGATCGCATGAACCCAATAAGATATTCGGGCGGCTGCTCCCCCTATTGATCTATCTGACGGCCGCGCTCGCGATCATCGCGAAGTTTAGATAGCGGCAGAGCACCTTAGACCCGCAAAAAGCCGCCGCATTAGCGACGGCGGTGGGACGGCCAATCGACACGGCTCGCGGCGGGCTTGAGATGCCTTGTCGAAACCGCTGATCTGGTCACGGAATTCTGTTCCCGCGATGACAACCCTTGGGGATAATCCCTACACGTAAAGTTCGAGCTGATTACAAATCCGGCGAGATTTTTTATTCTTTATCAGCCGGGCGCACATCTTTATCAGCTGGGCGCGCCGCCGTCGTACTTTTCGGCGCCACAGCCAAGTAGCTAATGGTTTTGCCGTCGGAATGAATGACGAGCGTTACCTGCTGGCCTTCCTTATCAGCCTGAACAACAAAGCTGCTCGGCATGACTTCCACGTTTTTAAATCCGGCTTGTTCCAATGTGTTTTTGACTTGAGCTTCGATTACCGCCCAAGTCCCCCCAGGTGTCTGCGACTGTAGAGTGGCCCGGGCCGCAAACTCTTCTGGATTTGAAGACTGAGCTATCGAGCGTTGACTAACACAGGCAATGGTCGCCAAACAGGTCAGTATCAATAAGATTTTCCTCACGTTTCCCTCCATTGCGACCGTTGCTCCTCACTCATCATGTGTGAGCAATGAAGCGTGATTGGGCGCAGGTTGATTCTTGGGATCAATTGAGCGTCCGGCACTTGGTTCCAATAATCTGGCTTGGCGCGACGATCTCAGACATGATCCGTTCCCGGTTCGCTTAAACCCCTTGCATTGGCCAGAACGAAAGTCGCGCAGAACGACTGCGAGGCAGTGTGCGGATCGGGATCGCGCGCCGGCGCGAGAAAGCGTAAACTGTGGCTGCCTTCACGATAGACGCGAGCGCCGATAGGTATGGGAATGGGAGGTCAGTTCAAAGGGTTTTGTGCCATGAACAAGATCAAACAGCCTGGCGACGCGGTCGACCGCTTTGGGCTCGGCCGCGAGGCTATTTACCGCCTGTGGAAGACGGCAATCAAGAACGACGACCCCCTCGTCGACGAGGCACTACGAGCGACCTACGAGCGCATGGTGCATGTCGACCGCGCGCTCACCGAAAAGATGTGAACTTGATTATTCGGCGAGAACGGAACGCCCAGCAGGCACTCAAAGATATGCTCGGGAGGCTACGGGTGCGGCTGCAGGCAGTGAATTCGACAACGCCCTCTAACTCAGAGCAGGCCCATGAGGTGTCTTCCTGCTCGCCGCTAGATGGTGGCGGGGGAGGGTTAGAAACGCATAAGCGGACTCCGCTAGGTTACGGCGGACGATCCCGGCTCGGCAATGCACGACCCCTGTAGCAATGCGCGAAGCTAGCCAAGGCACCGAAGGTAACGGCTCGCCGCCGGCTCGCGCCGGCGACGACACGCTGGGCGCCGCCAGCCGAAGGACTGGCGGCAACCCGTGCGAAACTCCCAACGCGAGGGGGCAACTCGTCGCGGTGGGAATCTCGCGGCCGGGACCATGAGCCGCCGAGGGCAGACCGACTACTGTTAGAGATGACACCTCCAACGCGAAATGCCGTGCCGAGGGGGACATAGACGTTAATTCCGATTTATCGGAGCAGCCAGGCCAAGGCCGTTTATAGCCTTCAACGTGACACTCGGGGTGTGGCCAATAACACGTCGACGCGCCTTGTCGGCAGTTCACAGGCGGCCAATCTCGGCGTCGCTCGATAGGCGCGCATCAAGTTGATCCGGACAATTGCCGTCGACATGACGAACTACAGAGGCGATGTCCGGTCCCTATTCCTAAGGACAGCTTGCAGAACGTGAACGACGCAATTTTGTCGACAATATTACATCGAGAACGATCGTTGCGTCGTCGCAAACGCGGTGAGTTGCGAAGAAGTTCGCGGGGTAAAGCCTATATAATAGCGTGCGAAAAAAGCCCTTTCGGGGGCCCGACTTTGCGCTTGCATTTCTCAGTCCGCTATTCTTACATTGTAGACCAATATAGGGAGGAAATTTGGGAAGAGTGCTGCGAGCATTGGCGGGGCTGCAGCAACATCCCAATTCGACCGGTTAGCCCAGACAGCTTCCTTCTGATGCCGGCGTATGCCGAACCCCCGTCATTGCGGATCGCAGGCGCCGCAGTGTGGATACGGCGACCACTAGGGGAACGAAGGGATGGTTGCTGTAAATGTCGTTTACGAGGCTTTGCGCGAAAAGATCATCAAAGGCGAGTTTGCCCCTGGACAAAGGTTGCGTGAGGAAATTCTTGCCGAGGATCTAGGTGTCGGTAGGACTCCCGTGCGAGAGGCGCTGCGTCGGCTGAAGGGAAGCGGCCTTGTTGAAATCGTCGCGAACCGGGGTGCCCAAGTTATCGACGTCACTGACGGCGATCTCGAGGACACGTATGAATTGCGGGCTTTGTTAGAAGGCTTTGCGGCGCGTCGCGCTGCCGAACAAGGCTGCCCTTAGACGACTTGCAAAAAATGTGCGGACAAATGGAGGATCTTCGAGCAGATCTGAGCGAACAAGCCTATGAGCGAATGACTGAGCTTAACCTTCAATTTCATCATGCAATCTATACGGCTGCTCAGATTAAGGTCCTTCCGTCGCTATTGACTGGAGTGGTGCAGGTGCCGTTGGTTCGGCACACCTTTCGCCGCTACTCGCAGCACGAACTTGAGCGCAGCTTTTCGCAACATCGACAATTAATAGAGGCGTTGAGGGACAGAGATGGAATCCTCGCGGAATCCATAATGCGTTCGCACATACTGAGCGGCCGTAGTTCCCTCCGTCGCGCTGCGCGTATGAGTACTGAATTCAGCGAGTCATCAGTGATCGCCTTAGCGATAAGAAACAGTATCTGGGCTTCCAATCATCGTCGTGTCGGCGGTATCTGCCCTTAAAGGGACGCTGCACAGACACCATGGACGTTATGTCGAATTTCAAACACAAGAGATCGGCGTTGATCACAATCAAAGTGCTCGAAGTTCGACCAAACAAAGTCTGGTAGCTTTAAGCTGATGGGTTCTTTCTAAAAAATGAAACAAAAATCTCACTAGGGAGAGTAACGGAATGACACGGATCCAGGATCTTGACGCTGTCGAAGAGTATCGCCGGCGCCACGTGCCACTCTACAACGAACAGAAGCTCAAGCTTGGTCTTTTCGGAACAAACTGTAGTCAGGGTCTCACTATGACCGAGGCGCCGACGACATACTCGCCGACATGGGAGCATACGCTCAAGGTCGCGCAGAGGGCTGACGAAATAGGCATGGAAATTTTAGTGCCAATAGCTCGATGGAAAGGCTTTGGTGGTTCGACAAACTTCAATGGCGTGAACTTCGACACCTACACTTGGGCAGCGGGGCTCGCCGCAAGCACTAAAAACATCATGATCGGTTCGACTTCGCATCTCCCTACCGTGCACCCAATCGTTGCAGCGAAAGCTGGAACTACAATTGATCATATTTCCAAAGGTCGATTTGCCCTAAACATGGTCATGGGTTGGTTTACTCCGGAAATGGAGATGTTTGGAGCGCCACAGCGGCAGCACGACGATCGTTACGAGTACGGCGCTGAATGGGTTGAAGTGCTTACTAAGCTTTGGTCGTCGGATCGACCGTTCGACTTTGAGGGGAAATACGTGAAGGTTGCAGGGGCTGTGTCTGAGCCAAAACCAATACAAAAGAACTGGCCGGTGCTACTTAACGCGGGCAACTCGCCAGCAGGCATCGATTTTTCAGCCCGCTACGTTGACTTTAATTTTGCGACCGTCGACACGCTTGAGAATGCAGCCAGATATTCCAAAGCTGTAAAAGACCGCGCGCGTACTGAATATCAGCGTGACATTGGGGTCATGACATACGCATTCGTAATTTGTAGAGATACTGAAAAAGAAGCGAATCAAACCAAACAGGCGATCCTTGACGCAGGCGACTACGAGGGTGCCAGGAACATCATGTCGGTACTTGGCATGGAGAGTGCCTCGTTCCAGGAACAGATAAGGCAGTACCAGGAGCGTTTCATATTAGGGTGGGGAGGATATCCGATCATTGGAACCCCGGAGCAAGTGGTGAGCCAGCTGCAGTCCCTTTCCGATGCTGGGATGGACGAAGTCATTCTCGGCTTCCTCGATTACCATGAGGAAATGCGGCATTTCGCTGAACGGGTCATTCCGCAAATGAAGCAGGCGGGCTTGCGAAGTTAACGGACGATAGATTGGTTGACGATGCTACTGTCAACCGAAGACGCCCAGCCCTCAAGGTTGAGTATCATAAGTGTGGCGGGTCGATACCAGAAGTTGGCGCACAGTCCGGCGAGATGGCGACGTAAAGAAGCGCTTCCCTGTCGAAGAATTAGAGCGAATTGACATATTCTTCCAAGAGAAAAGTCGGAGCTTGAGTTAATGAGAGAATTTACGCTCGGTCGAGAGGTGCCACGTAGCGAAGACGCGCGGCTATTGCGTGGGGAAGGATCATACACTGACGATCTGCCGCTACTGCAAACTGCTCGTCTTTACGTACTGCGCTCGCCGCACGCAGCCGCTAAGCTTCGGCATATCGATGTCACAAAAGCCAAGACGGCTGCCGGTGTAGTCGATATTTTTGTCGGTACCGACGCCATAAATGATGGGCTTGGAAGTTTCTCCTCGTTCGTACCGCGCAATAGGCCAGACGGTTCAAGTTTTGTCCCGCCCTACCGTGTCCTGGCCGTGGATCAAGTGAGACACGTCGGCGATCCAGTTGCCGCAATTGTGGCCGAAACGCTGGAGCAAGCGAAGGATGCCGCCGAATTGGTCCACATCGACTATGAGATACTGCCTGCCGTCGTTGAACCGTCATCGGCGATTTCTGCGGGTCAGGTCGCTGTGTGGGATGATGTTCCGGACAACATATGTTTTGTCTTCGAACTTGGCGACGGTCACGCCACTGAGGCGATTTTCGCTAAGGCCAAGCATGTTGTTGATGAGACTTTTCAGATTAGCCGGGTCTTGGCAAACCCAATGGAGACTCGCGCGGCGCTTGGTACCTACGACGCAGGACAAAATCGTTACGCGTTGTTCGCGAGTTTGCAGGCTCCGCACATCATTCGTGATGAATTGGCGCGTAGCGTGCTTAAAATTCCGCCAACCCAACTGAGAGTAGTGGCCCCCGATGTCGGCGGCGCGTTTGGATTGAAGGCCGGCGCTTTTCCCGAACTAGCGCTTGTGCTTTGGACCGCAAAACGGACTGGGCGACCGGTAAAATGGGTTTGCGATCGAAGTGAGGCCTTTATCGCAGATCACCACGCCCGCGACAACATTTCTCGAGTCCGACTTGCGCTCGATGAAAATGGCAAATTTCTTGCGCTGGACGTAAAAACGATCGCCAATATAGGAGCTTATATCGATAGTTTTGGTCTTCATTGTTCGACGAACAATCTCGGCGGCTTGGCGGGACCTTACGCGATCGGTCAATATCACGTCGACGTAACCGGTGTGTTCACAAATACACATGCTATTTCAGCTTATCGGGGCGCCGGTCGTCCTGAAGCTAGCTATTGTGTGGAACGAATTATTGCGATTGCTGCCAAACAACTCGGTGTATCGTCCATCGAGCTCCGGCGAAAGAACATGATTCCGTCAAGCGCGATGCCATTCAATACTCGCCTCGTCTATACCTACGATTTGGGTTCATTTGAAGAAACAATGGATCAGACGCTCGACCTTGCCGATTGGCGGGGCAGTGAGGCGCGCCGAACGGCCGCTGAGGCGGGCGGAAGGTTGTACGGCATTGGCATTGCGTATGCGGTTGAGATTGCCGCTGGGCCGCCAGACGTTCCCTTCCCCGAAGGGGCGGAAATTCGCTTCGACTCGGCAGGCGATGCCGTCATACTGCTCGGATCCCATTCGCATGGCCAAGGACACGAAACAGCCTTTCGTCAGCTGGCGCAGCATTTTTTGGGCCTCGATCCGGAACATGTTCGTATAGTGTACGGCGACACTGATCAGGTTTATTTTGGTTTCGGCACATTTGGGTCTCGCACGCTTAGCGCTGCTGGAGAAGCACTGCAGCGTGCGTCGCACAAAGTGATCGAGAAGGCGAAAACAATCGCGAGCCATATGCTCGAAGCAGCGCCATCCGATATCGAATTCGCTGACGGCAACTTTACTGTTGCGGGGACGGACAGAACTGTCGCCCTGACTACAATTGCGCAAACGTCGTTCAATACGCATGTTATTCCGCGCGATATGGAACCCGGTCTTAGCGCGAAGGCCGCAATTACGCCTGCGGGCCACCTATCCTAATGGCTGCCACGTTTGCGAAGTTGAGATTGATCCAGATACGGGCGTCGCCCGCGTCCTTCGATACGCTGTGGTTGACGATGTTGGGCGCGTTGTTAACCCTTTACTTTCTCAAGGGACAACTGCATGGCGGAATCGTTCAGGGCATAGGGCAGGCCCTATGCGAGTGCATCAGCTACGACCAGGGAAATGGACAATTATTGAGCGGCTCATTCATGGACTACGCGATGCCGCGTGCGAGTGATCTGCCTTTTTTCGAAGTAGCGAGCAACGAAGTACTCACGAATGCAAATCCACTGGGCATCAAAGGAGCAGGCGAGGCCGGCACTGTAGGCGCTCTTCCGGCGGTGATGGACGCGATTAACGACGCACTCTCACCTCTTGGAATACGTCATTTCGAAATGCCCGCGACGCCTGAACGCCTATGGCGCGCTATCCGTGACGCTGCAAGGTAGTTCATCAGCGCGTGCGGTTGAAGACGAGTGACTGAAAAAGAACAATTCGATTGCGGCTGGTGAGGTACATGCCCCGCCAGAGAATAAAGGAGGAAATGCAATGAAAAATGGTGTGCTATTTGGGCTATCAGCAGCGTTGGTAGTCGCGACGTTCATGAGCGAGTCTGCATCCGTTCGTGCAGATGAGCAATTTGTTGCCAAGGCGAAGAACCTCGTCAATGAGGCTGTGAGTGGCCTAGTTGCAACGACCAATCCGACAAAGCCAGAACTCGAGCTCTCCATCGACGATTTCAGCCCGTCACAGGGTGGGTCGGTCCTAAGAGTTCCGCGAAGGCGCCGGAGCATAAAAAGATTGTCGCCATAGCCTGTGTTACCGTCGCTCCATTTTGTGAAATGTTACAAAGGGTGCTGTTGAGGCTGCAAAAGCGCTTGGATGGGAAGCGACCTATATCGACGGCAAGGGCTCCATCCAGGGATTTGTCCAGGCTTTTGAGACAGCTATCAATATGAAGCCGGATGGGATCGTCACAATGGCTCTTCCCAGAGAGCCAGCTCGCGACATACATTGCGAAGGCGCACGCCGCCGGCATAAAACTTGTCGGTGCGTCATCAATTCCTGAAAAAGTATCGGTCGAGAACGGAAATTACGACGCTTACGTCTCGGTGCGGGAGGATCCGACTACACTGTTGCAAGCTTGGTACACCGTCGCGTGATTCCGATGGCAAAGCTAAGGTCGACATGGCTGTGGGATCCGGGCTATCCCGTTCCTAATGGCGGCGCTCGAGCGTGAAAAGAAGATCATTGCAGAGTGTACTGAGTGCAAAGCGGAGGAAGTCGGGCTCCGAGAGCTTCGGCGGCTGCAAATCCTGTTCGTATGCAAGAACTCGGTTCTGGTCTTTTGGCTCGCAACCCGGACGCTGACTACGTACTCACTCCCTACGGCCTCAATTCACATTCAATTGCTCTTGCTGCTAAAGCAGTCGGCCGAAACGTTAAGGTCGTAGCAAAGAATGCGGACCCGATAAACGTCGCATTCGTCGCTCAAGGGGAATTACAAGCCGAAGTTGGTGCTTCATCGAATTGGGGTGGTTGGGCCGCCATGGATCAAATGGTTCGGCTGTTAGCAGGCCAGGCGCCTCTGCAGAGTATGGAAGAGAATCAGCCAGAACACATCTTTGTTAAGAGTAATGCCCCTGCTAACGGTGAGTTCGATTTTCAGAAACTGACGACTACAAAGGAAAATACTTAGAGCTTTGGGGACGTAAGTAGTCGTTCGGATCGCGTCATAAGATGGCGCTTATCACCCAAAAAGCGGACCATGGCCGGCAGATTATGTCTGCCGGCCATGCCTTGCTTCGTGCAAAGGACCTTAGAAAGGTATTTGGAGGTGCTGTCGCGCTTGCGGCCGGCAGCCTGATAGTGCAGGCAGGCGAGATCCACGCTTTGCTGGGTGAAAATGGCGCGGGCAAATCGACCCTCATCAAATGTTTGGCTGGTACGCCGCCTCCCGATGCTGGCGAGATTGCGATAGATGAGCGGGCGCTCCCAACGCATCACACTGCGCGACATGCGACCGATGCAGGCCTTGCTTTCATTCATCAAGAAACGGCTCTGATTGAAAGTTTGTCAGTCGAGGAAAATATCGCGCTCGCAAATGGATATCGTCGTAGGTGTGGGCTGATCAGCTGGAGCCAAGTGCGCCATTTTGCGCACGAAGCAATTGCTAGAATGGGCGTCGATCTCGATCCAAGCCGCTTGGTGGCCGAGCTGCCTCCGGCAACGCGCACTGTTATTGCTATCGCGGCGGCGCTCGCGCGTTCCGCGCGAATTCTAGTGCTCGACGAACCAACGGCCAATCTTGGTATGAATGATGTGCAGGCCTTGTTTAGGGTGTTACGCCGTGTGAGCGCAGCTGGTAACGCGGTAATCTTCGTGAGCCATCGCTTAGACGAAGTGTTCGAGCTTTGTGACAACATTACTGTCTTACGTGATGGCCGGACTGTGGGTGCCGTTTCCCGCGATGAGATTACAAAAGATGATCTGGTTAGTCTCATCTGCGGACGTCGTGTTGTGATCAATAAGAAGGGAGAGGGTGTTACAACTGAAGAAATTGCGCTGTCTGCCAAGACTCTGCAGGGAAGTATCGTCGGACCTGTGTCGTTCGCCGTCGGACCCGGAGAAATTGTTGGAATGACTGGTCTGTCCGATGCTGGGCACTACGAGGTCGGCGAAATGATTTTTGGCGTGAGGCCTCTGCGCTCGGGTTCGCTGGCCTTGTTTGGCAAGCCTTACGCGCCTGCTTCACCGGCCGAGGCTATCCGCCGCGGTGTGAGTTACGTGCCCCCAGACCGAAATTCGTTGGGCTTAGCACGCGACATGAGTATCGCAGAAAACCTTTTCTTCAACCCAAAGCGTGGATCGCCAGTCCTTGGCCCGCTCGGCATGATGTCGTCCGTTCGGGAGCAAACAGTTGGGGTCGAAATCTTGCGCCGCTTCGCGGTGAGGCCAGCAGTCCCCAGCAGACAAGTGGTAACTTTGAGCCGTGGCAATGCTCAAAAGGTGCTTGTCGCACGATGGCTCTTCAAGGTTGGTTCGTTGCTGATCGTCAATGACGTCAGCGTTGGCGTGGACGTTCGGTCTCGCGAGGAAATATATAATGCCATTCGACGTGCAGCCTCTTCTGGGACTGCGGTTTTGGTCATAACATCGGATTTTGAAGAAATCGAAGCGCTGTGTTCGCGCACCTTGGTCTTTTCACGGGGAACTCTTTCGTGACGAATTATCGGGTGCCGATGTGAACGTTGCTCGAATAGCGGCTTGCCTTGTTGCTAATAGATCAACGGAGGCAAGACAATGACAAGCACGGATGCGGTTGATAATCGGGACACGAATAACGAACGACCGCTCCAAGCATCAAGAAGTTGGCAACAGGCGTTTTTGACCGTATTGGGTCGATACTCCTTAGTTCTCTTATTGTGTTTCCTGATCGTTGTATTTTCAATTGCGCGGCCAGCGTCGTTTTTCACGGTCAATAACTTTCAGGGTATTTTCGTCAACCAGGTAGTCGTCGTCTTCGCAGCGATTGGCGTTATTTGGCCCCTGATTGTCGGTGAGCTCGACCTTTCGATCGGATATATCGTTGGCCTCAGCCAAGCTCTGGTCGTGGGCTTGATGACAATGCAACAAATTCCACCGCCACTTGCGGTACTCATTTCCGTCGCAATCTGCACGTTAGCCGGTCTCGTCAATGGTCTCTTGGTTATAAAGATAGGTCTCAATTCACTGATTGTGACGCTAGCGACCGGAAATTTTATCTATGGTATGGTGCTTTGGTACACCGGTGGGACGATCTTATTTCAGGGGGTGCCGCCGGAATTTCTCAAAATTTCAAGCGGTTCTTTCCTCTACGTGCCTCTTCCAATTTGGTACGCCGTAATCCTTGTGGTCATCGTTGAACTGGTCCTGAGCTACCTTCCCGCTGGTAGGCGATTGTATGCGGTTGGCGGCAACCGCCGAGCAGCGCTTCTAGCCGGAATTGCTGTGCCATGGACCGTCATCGTGGCTTTTTGTCTGAGCGGCTTTGTTTGTAGCCTGGGTGGTATAATCATAGCCTCCCGCCTTGCTTCCGCGCAGCCTGAGCTGGGCCCGTCATTTCTATTGCCGGCCTTTGCCTCGGCCTTCTTAGGTGCAACGACTGTGCGCCCTGGACGCTACAACGCGCTCGGTACTTTGGTGGCCGTGTACCTTATCGCGGTCATTGTCGCGGGGCTTCAACAGCTTGGGGTGCCATTCTGGGTCGAACACGTTGTTTATGGACTAGCCCTAGGCGGCGGCGTCGCGTTGTCGACCTACCTGACGCGATTGCGGGAAGATCGAGCACGCCGTGATCAGCTCAGAGCTTTCGAGGAAAGCCGTGAATAGAGGCTCTGGGTTCGGCGGAGAGCCAAGTGTCATAAGGGATCGTATATCGAATTGTATCGAGAGGGTAGTATGGAACATATGTTGCCCACGACACTCGTTGGAAGTTACGTTCAACCGGATTGGTTGATCGACCGCCCCAGACTTGCGAGCCGGTTTCCGCCACGTGTGCGTTCTCGCGAGCTGTGGCGTGTTGCTTCGGAATTTTTGGAGCAAGCGCAAGATGATGCGACAATTTTGGCAATCCGTGACCAGGAGAAGGCTGGCGTAGACATTGTCACCGATGGTGAGGTGCGCCGAGAGAGCTACTCAAACAGATTTGCTACCGCGCTAGACGGAGTTGATATCGACAATCCAGGCACTGCGCTCGACCGCAGTGGGCACCCAAATTCCGTTCGCGGATAGTCGGAAAAATTCGCCGCCGCCATCCCGTACAGGTACGAGACGTCGAATTCTTGCGCGCGAACACGAACCGCAAGATTAAGATCACGGTGCCTGGCGCATTTACTATGGCCCAGCAGGCGCAAAACGATTTTTACGAAGATGAGCTCGAGCTCATTAAGGACTACGCTTCTGCGGTCAACGAGGAAATTAGAGATCTTTTCGCAGCCGGGGCGGATGTTGTACAAATGACGAGCCCTATTTGCAAGCGCGACCAGAGAAAGCGAGGCAATACGGCGTCAAAGCGTTGAACCACATGGTACGCGGGGTCAGTGGCAGACCGCGGTGATATCTGTTTCGGTTACGCGGCGATTATCCACGAGCGGCCATCGGGATATTCGTTTCTTCCTGAATTGGAAGCTTCCAATATCGGACAAATTTCAATTGAGACAGCGCAGTCCAATCTCGACTGTAGCGTGCTAGCGTCGATGCCTTCAAAGACTTTTCTACTTGGCGTCTAGACCTTTCGGATCCGAACATAGAGTCGCCAGGAGTTGTCGCGGAACGCATTCGTCGCGCTGTACAGCACGTCGATGTAAGTAAGATCATTGTGGCGCCAGACTGTGGGCTGAAATATTTGCCACGTACCGTAGCTTTCGGTAAAATGCGAGCAATGGTTGAGGGTGCGCGCATTGTACGTGATGAACTTCACTAATCGTGGATTACCGGTTTTCGTTTTAGCTGTTTTGCTAATGAGGGCCACCGCATGAATTGTGGTCCAAATAATCTGCAGAAGATGTTCTCATTGACGTTCAGAGTGCTCTTGGTGTCCCGTTTACAAACCTATTGTTTCATAAACTGGCCTCATGGCCCCAAGTGCTCGCAGTTCTTTGGCGGCACGCGAGCCCGATCGTCCTAACTTCAAATTTTGCGAAGGAAGCAGATCGCCTTCGCGGCATGGCCTTGATGCAGACTGCGGCGAAGGATTTTGAGTGGCCCCCGGACATGGCGGTAGACGATATTAAGCGGGTCATGCGCTTTACGGATGCTTTCCTTCTCGTACAGCCGCAACTTTTGCTGTTGGTGGCGGGATGGGCGCGTGCGCTGGGTGGAAGTAACATGCTTGAGGGCGATCAAGTTGATCGAAGGCTAGAGCGCAGGGAGGCACCGGGACGGGGCGATTTGAGTGCTGACATCCCGCTGATAGAAATGCCTCCGATCGATCGAGACACCGCCGACGTTTTTCAAGCGATGGTCGATGAACACGGCCATCCTGGCGTTGCAAGTTACTATCGCGGTTTGGCGAACTGGCCTCCGCTGCTCAGAGAGTGCTGGCGGATCATTCGTACGAGTCTAACGGACCGCCAACAGCGTGCGCGCGACTTGGTGCAGGCAGCCGATTAGCCGCATTCGCGCTCGGGCTCCATTCAATTCATGCCCCGCTGGAGCAAACGGAATCCATTCAGTCGATGTTGTGTGCGTGGAGAGACATTCAAGTCCCGCAGCTCATGCTCGACACTGCCCAAGTGAAGATATCACTTCCGGTTTTGGCTAGAAGGGAAGCCATGTGGGAAGAGATGGTTTGTGATGAAGATCGGAATGTTCCTGTCGCTCGTGTTTATTCAAATCCGTCATGCCTAGCCGGAGCCCTCGTGGCCGTCGAGTTGCGTAAGCGCATCTGATTGCGGCGCTCGGGGGCTACAGTCCCGCCCGCTGTTCAAATACCCGCGGCCGCTTTTCGCGATCCAGTCCCGGAGGTCCGATGCCGATTTGAAATAACCGACGTCTTCTGTTGGAAGCGTCGGCCCAACTCGCTTGCGAGTACCACGTACCGTCGTTGCGTTGTCTCGGCTCTAACAACGAGCTGAGCCAGGTTCCATAGCCATGGTCTTTATTTTAGGCGGCCTCGCCTGGGTCAACTTTGTCGATGCCAGAAGCGAAATAAGCGACGAAGCGTAAGGCCGAGCAAGGGATAGCTGGAGCCGCGGCGGCCTCATCTTCGATCAATGGATTGAGGCGGGCGTCGTGTCTTGGATCACGACCAGTTGGCCGTCCTCCACCATCACCTGAAAACCCGGCTCCAGCGATATCCACGTGCCGGCTTGTAGACTGCCAGGGCTTCCTCGTTTGGCAATGCGTTTGCCGTCGAACACGACGTAGGTCTCGTCTACTCCAGTCTCGCTCTCGCTAGCCGGTACGGACAAACGGGCGGTAACTTCCTCCGCGGCCTCGGCGGGCGACGGGTCGCGGGTTCACTTGGCTTTTTCATTCGGCAGCATCCGGCTTCGGCCGATAGTGAAATCGCTCGATCTCTTAGGCACGATAAACCGGGCCGCCAAAGCCCTTGAGCGTCGCTCGGATTTTTATCGCGGACGGCAGCGCACGCCACGCCACGAGGGCAGCCTCCAGTGTGGCGAAATCGGTCTGCGCCCCCATCATTGAGCGTCGCCGGTCGGGTGACATCGACAAAGATCTTGAGATCATCGTCGCTCACTTCCATTCCTCCTCGGCCTCTCGTTGACGGCCGGGCCGCCGGGTTCTTCACCTTCACGGGTGAGCAGCCGAACCGGTGGCCATTCCGATACTGCAGGATCCGGAAGCCATCGTGCTTGATCTCGCGAATCCAGCCAAGTCCCGCCGGCGGCCAGGCAGGGAGGGCAGTTCGGGGGCTATCCTCGGCACGCACACGGCGCCGCAGCTCGCGCATTATTGAAGGCATCGCGCCACCAGACATAAGCATGGCCGCGGGTAAGTCGGGTCGGTGGACCGATCAGGACGACCATTGCAACGGGCACCGGAATAACCGCTATACGATTCACGGCGTGCTTCCCAACTTGAACATCGCCGACCGGTGTGCAGTTCTATCGGTGTAGAGACCTCCGGGCCGGAACTCGACCCAATCGGCCGGCCCCAAGCCTCCTCCTAGGAAGAACGGAACGGCCCCGGCGCGGGTCGTTTTTGCCTTCGCGGTTTGCGAAGAGGTGCCGTGTACGGTCGATCCGGACGGAGCTTCAGAAGTCTCCCACTTGCGGCCCCGGCCCATGGAACGGGGCCGTTTTCTGACCTACCGGCCTATAAGAGCGGATGCGGAGTGATCACGGTGTAGGGCCATTCGGCATCCGACACGCCTGAGGCTGTGCCGGCACCATGAACTGCCCCCGTTGCTACGGCATGTACTAGGGGGCGCTTGGCAGAGGCCGAGTTGTCAGCCTCGGCGCCTGAGCCCGACCAAGCAACAGGTGTTCTGAGCCGTGGCGGCCTCGGCCATTGTCGCGAGCGCGAGCCCGATGCCGAAAACAATTGCTAGGGGACGCACGGGGAAGATCCTTTCGGCTAGTAGCTGCCCAACCAACTCCCGAAATGTAATCGTCGCCAGTGTGCCTTGAATACCCTTAGGTGTCGGCTGATCGCAGACGGCAGCCTTTCTTCATTGGAGCGGTGGCCTTTGATCGACCGATCTCTGAGTTTAAGCGTCATTCAGCGCGTGCCCAATGAAGTAGATCATCGCTTTCTCTTCCAGCCCTTCCACCGAGCTCGATCGCATTTTCGAACAATGAGACAAACGTCTCTCGAGTTTGAGAGTGATCCAAGGCACCTTAGCCGGGTTCAACGACGGCTTTAAAAGTGCTAAGTTTTGGAAACATGTGGCGGGATTAATGGTCGCAGAAGCCCCGCAACTGTTGCAGGGTTCGGACGGTCAGCCCTGGGGATTTGAGGAGCTAGACAAAGGACCTGCCGCGCATCGGGTACTGGCGCTCAGTTCGGCACTACCCGCAACGGGTCTCGGCCGAATGCAAATCGTCGAGATCCACTTCATCGGAGTGGATTTGCGATTGTTCTAACGACGTCCTAGATACGCAAGCATGGCAAGACCCCGCTCTTTCGATCCAGATGAAATTTTGCTTAGAGTGCGTGACGTCTTCTGGCGTGAGGGTTATCAGGGGACGTCGATCGATGACATCACGGCAGCAACTGGGCTGACTAAACCTAGCCTCTATGCCGCTTTTGGGGACAAGTCTTCTCTCTTCTTGAAGGTGCTCGACGACTATCACGACCCATTGTAGCCCGCTCGGCAAGTATTCTGTCAAATGCCCCGAACGCGCGAGCCGGAATTAAAGATTGGCTCATGAGCCTTCTGCCGATCTGTTCGGGCACGCAAGGACGTCGCGGTTGCCTTTCCGTCAACACGTTGACAGATGGCGGTCCAAAGAAGGCGGCGGTCGAGAAGAGCATCGCAAACTATAACGCATGCCTTGAGAGCTTGATTCTCGGCCGATTAAAGGCGGATCGCTCGCAGTTCCCGCCTGAATTCGATCCCGTTGCAGCCAGCCGCATTATCATAACGGTCTATACCGGCTTGATGGCAATGGCGAAGGAGGGGCAATCAGAAGAGCAGGTAAAACTCGTGATCGGACAAGTCGTCAAGCTCCTCTCTTGACGGCCAAGCTGCGCAATTATATACCGATCAGTATATAATTGACGGGAGCAGAAATTATGCCGATCAATCTTTCTTCTTACGGATGGTCGCTCTGGCCCACGCCTCTTTATGCCGCGTTGGCTATGGTCCCGACGATCATGATTGCGAGTAATTCGCCGTCGCAAGGGGCTGAACTTGTACGACAAGGCACCGTGCGGGTCGTTCAATTCGGCGACGTCAAGATCCACAGTTACGTCAGCCCCGTTGATGGGTGGCTGGTCAACTCCCAGATCGTAGAAGGCCCGAAACAGCTTGTAATTTTCGATGCGCAACTGTTCCTGCCCTATGCCGAGGAAGTTGCTGACTATGCAACGAGCTTGGGAAAGCCGGTCAACAGGATCGTCATTTCACATGGACATCCCGACCACTGGTCAGGCTTGCAAGTTCTCACAGAAAGATTCCCGTCGGCTGGAGTTTATGCTTTGGACGGCATCGCCGAGAATCTGAAAATGAGGGGCGACCGTGTGCTTGCGGCGATGCGTGGCAAATTCGGAGACCGCGTCGCGACTAAGGTCAAAGTCCCTACGGAAACCATTGTGGAAGGTGACCAGATCATCGATGGCGTGGCTTATAAGTTTAAAAGCTATACTGACGCCGAGTCTGATTTGCAATTAGTCGCTTTCCTGCCAGTTCAAAAAGCTGTGCTGACTTTCGATTTGGTATTCTCTCCGAGAGATCATCTATTCATTGTTGCGCCGAATTTTGATCATTGGATCAATGTTGTTCAAGATCTCAGGAATGCTACTCGGGATTACAAGACGATCCTGATTGGACATGATGGTCCTGTGGACGCGGCGGCTTTCGAAGCAACGCGTGTCTATCTGCTGAATGCGAAGGATGCCTACGCGACCCATACCTCCGCAAAGGGCTATGCGGACGTTTTGAAGACGACGTTCCCGGGGCGGGAGCGAAGCGAATGGCTCGATTTTTCAAGCGGTCTGCTTTACGCGCCGCCACGGAAATGAGCCGCCCGCTCACGTTTGTGCGCTGATTAGCGCGCCGTTCCATGGACAGAGCGAGAGGCGCCCAGCCCGCTATCAGGCAGCCGCGCGGGCGCGGACTCTCATTTGATTGGCGGCGGGGCTTCATGATCAAAGCAAACCAGCGCCAGCGTGGTTACGGAAACGGTCGGCGTCACGCACATACGCCCTCAACGTTTCAATACTCTTGTGACGGCTTACGTCCATCATCTTGAAAATCGAAGCACCTCGCAAAGCGGCCGATGTCAGAAATCCTGACCTCAACGAATGCGCACTGAAATCCCCCGCCTTCAAACCAGCTCGCCGCGCATAGGCCTTCACCAGATCGGCGACGGTACGATCCCAAAGACGGCGATTTAGCACTCTTCCTTTCTTGCTGACCGGTCGGAAGATCGGACCACTCTCGATCCGGCTTGCTGCTATCCAATCGTGCAACGTCTTGACCGGACATGCCACTGAACCGCGAGCTATTGCGATTGTCGCGCTAACACCTTCCTGGTCAGTCTTGCTCTTTCGGATCACCACCAGCAGCCCGCGGTCACAGAATTCGAAATCCTCGAGGTTGAGCGCGATAAGCTCCGAGCGCCGAAACGCGCCGGCAAAGCCCAGCAGGAGGAGTGCGCGATCGCGAAGGCCTCTCGGCCCGTCGCCGGCTAGAGCGACCATGGCGGCCACCTTGTCGGAGGTCGCCGGCGCCTTGCGCGCAGGGGAGTACCTGACGGTTCGCTTGATGCCGCTCAGGGTGACCTTCAAGACTTCGGAATCGGTGGGCGAAGGATGGCTAGCCAAGGTATGCGCATAGCGGATCGCCGCGAGCCGCCGGCTGAGCGTTGTCGGTTTGGCGCCGTGTTTCACGTCAAAGGCCAGGAAGGCGGCAACGGCCTCAGCGGAGGCGGGAAGGGGACAAAGTCGCTTCTCATCACACCACGTCCGAAAGATTTCGAAGTCGGAGCGATATGCACGCCGAGTAGCGGGCGCTTTTGCCGACCGCGCGTATTGAGTAGCCTCCTCGAGCTCAGGCCCAAGTTGCCCGGCAACTCGGTTGCCGCCAGATACAATGAGACTGTAAGAAGGGTTTCCCATGAGTGGACCAACAACCCCAGCGATGGCGCTATATTTCAGGTAATACCAAAATATGGGCAAGTCAATAAGGGTAATACCAAAAAAGAAGCGTGGCCGCGGTCGTCCAGCGACGGGACGGGATCCGGTTACGACTATGCGCCTGCCGGACGATCTTCGAGTTTCTATCGATCAGTGGGCGGCTGAGAATAAGATGTCCCGGTCGGAAGCCATCCGCGCTTTGGTCGAGCAGGGGCTAAAAAAATAGACGCGTCACTACCCGCGACTACTTCCGGGAAGGGATGTTATCGGAAGAAACGCGCTTCATAGCTCTCGCTCTCACGGTTTATGGAATTTTTGTCTTCGGTGGCGCCATTGATCGGTACGTGGCGTCTTTTTGGCCGATCCCGGCCAGGCTGCCAATCATCGCAGTGATTGCCGTTGGTGCGCTGCCCTACATGATTGCCGACAGTCTAATCGCCGAAGGAGGGCGCGCCGCCGTCTGGCGCGTACTCGTCGCCCGCAGCCTATTCATCGCTTCGTTGGGAGCAGCCGTCGCGCTCGATTTCAAGCGGCTGTTCTTTCTGTTGATCATTATTCCTGTGATCTTAGTTTTCTTCACAATTTTTGGAGTGATAGGCGGCTGGGTGGGTCGCAGAACAGGCTCGCCTTGCTCTGTCGGCATTGGCCTCGGCCTGCTTCTCGCATGGGCAATCGGCGTCACTTTTCCGATGTTCGCGGCAGGCTGAATCCTCGCGGCC
>CAVTTZ010000009.1:0-1356138 GCA_963737755.1 uncultured Alphaproteobacteria bacterium
GGCCGCACTGGTCGCAGAGCAGGTAGGGCGCCTCCTCGGCGCCCCTGATCTGCATGCGCGTGAGGCAGTTCGGGCAGGTGAGGAGCCCGACTCCGCCGAAGTCGTCAAGGGGCGCCTGATCCATCCGGCCAATGGAACGCGATTCCCGCAATCGCGTCAATGCTCCAGTGAGCGACTGCCCTATCCGCTACCGTGGTTGTGATGGCACGGACAGGGCGACCTCCAAAGCATGAGCCTGCAGCGGTGCTGGATTATGCGCATCTGCTGATTCCGGAGCAGGCAGCGGCGCTCGGGGTCTCGCACATGACGATCAAGCGCATGTGGGGGCGGCTGAAGGCCGACGGCACGATCGAGCCCTCAGACCCCCGACTGCCGAACCGTGGCCGCCGCCGCACCCCCGACGCAACAGCCCACGAGCGGTCTTAGACCGGCTCCTCATCGTCGCCCTGGCCGGTTCGGGTCTGCAGGTGGTGGAGCAGCCACCGGGCGAGGCGGACTTCCTCGTCGCTGCCGAGGTCGCGGTGGAGTGCGGTCGGCGGGACGCCGGCGACGTGGGCGATCTCCGTCGGCGCAAGGTGGAGCTCGGCGAGGACGTCCATCAGCTCTTCCCGGTCGGGTCGGAGTTGGCTCTCGAGTTCGTTCGCGCGGTGGCGGAGCCCGGCGATCTGGGCGCCGGCTTCGCGGATGCGGGCGATGCGGTCCGCGGTGGTGGTGTCGCCGATGAGGTAGCGCCAGCGGATCGAGGTGGCGCCCAACTCTTCGAGGGCGCGGCGGTGCTCGCTGAGCACGGTGCTGAGCCACAGGCCGCGCGTGACGACGTCGGGGTGGTCGATGTTGGCGATCACCCACTCGTCGTCCTCGAGGCGGATCACCGAGGTCACCGGAGCGTCGTTATTGGTGGGCATACGCGCTGGTGAGGTTGGCGGCGGTGAGGCCGGCGGTGGTGTAGGCGACGTCGACGTGGAGGTGGTTGCAGGTGTCGTCGAACGTCGGTGAGGTGGGTCAGGGTGCGGGCTGTCGCCGTCGGCGGTGCGGCATTCGGCTTGCCCGATGCGGGCGCCGGTGGGCATGACGGGGTCGAGGGTGCGTGATGAGGCGGATGCGCGTTGGCGTCGGCGCCGGTGGTGGGGGTGCCGCCGAGGGAGTAGAAGTCGACGGCTTGGCCGCCGCCGTGGATCCAGTGGCTGGACTCGGTGCCGGCGCCGGCGATCTGGCCGGTGCAGTGCCGGTTGATGTCGGAGATCCCGATCCGGCCGAAGAGTGGTCCAGCGCGATGGTGATGACCTGCAGGATCCGGGGGTCGACGCCGCAGTTCGGGACGGTGCGGCCTGCCGCGATCCAGGTGATCTCCCGCAGGTGGTCGGGGATGAGGCCGGTGATCGTGCCGGCGTCGATCGCCGGTCTGCGAGCTGCTGCGCGAGCGCCTGCGCGTTCGCGGCGGGACGAGGTCGGCGGCGCAGGCGGCTGACCCGCCGGTGAGGGCGGCGACGACCGGCAGTGCGCGGCGGCCCAGAAGGGCGTGTAGTAGCCCGGCGACGGCGTTGCCTTGGACGGCGTGCGCGGCAAGCGTCGGCGCCATCGACTGCCAGCCGGGGACGGTGAGCAGTCGTGCGGAAGAACGCGGGTCGCGGCGGTGGTGGGGTTGAGCCGTTCGGCGAGGGTGCCCCAGTTGTCGCGCTGCTGGAACAGGCCGCGGGAGTCGGGGCCGGCGGTGTCGCCGTAGGTGAGGTTGCGCAGGCCGGACTCCCCCATCGCGACCATCACCCCGATCGTGATCCCGGTCGGTGCGGACGCGCGAGCGCGGCGCCGGCGTTCGATGATCGCGGCCGCGTTCGCGAGCTGGTCGCCGCCGTACCCGGCGACGGGCTTGTGCGTCGCGGCCGCGGCGGCGGCGGCGGTGGTGCCGGCGCAGCTGCCGGTCCCGGACGGGCCGGAGCCGAGCACGAGCGCTGCGGTGAGCAGGACGCGACGGTGCCGGCGGCGATGAGCGGCACCGCCTCCCCATCGCTCGCTCCCCGGCCGTGGTCGTCTATCGGGTGGCGGCGGCGAGGGCCGAGTCGGTGTTGGTGACCTCGGCCTCCCAGGTGGAGCGGACGTGCTGCAGGTGCGTCTCCGGGTTCGCGCCGTACTTGAACACGCAGTGCCCGGGCTTCAACCGCATGAGCGTGCTCGCGGTCTCCGGGGCGAACCCGAACGTGGTGGTGGCCCAGTGGGCGTCCTCGGTGCGGGCCTGGTTGAACACGTAGACCGTCTGCGCTTCCTGCACGACGGTGTAGCCGGGTGAGTCGGGTGGGATGTCGGTGCCTTTGTGCATGACGAACACGTTCGAGATCCCGAGGCTGCGGGACGAGCTTCTGGTTCGACTTCACCAGCTGCGCGGACGGGCCGCCGATCATGTGCCAGCCCTCCTCGTAGATCACGTTCGTCACCCAGCCGCGTTCGTTGCGGAGCCGGCCGGTGAGCCACATGTTCCCGATCGCCATCACCACCGGCACCGCCGGCCCGTCGTCCGGCAGCTGGGACAGGTCGAACGACGTCAGCTTGTGCGACAGATCGACCGTGTTCGACTGGTCTCCCCGTCCAGCAGGCCCGCGTACTCGTCCAGCAGCCCGGTGAGCGCCCACCGGACGGAGAGGCCGGCGCGGTGCAGCTGGTCGCGGGCCGCCGGCGGAGAGCTCCGCGTAGTCGGCGTCGTCGACGATGCGGCCGAGGTGCGGCAGCAGGTCCGCCGCGACCGGCGTCCGGCCGGCGCTGCTCGGTGGCGTGTCATGCGCGCGGAGGGCGGCGCGGAGGGCTTCCTCCTCCCACTTGGTGAGGGCCTGCGTCGTTGCGGGCGACGCGGGTGATCGCGGCCAGCAGCCGGAATGACGCCTTTGATGCCGGAGCCGCGGGCGATCAGCGGGTCGAGGAGGTTCAGGCGGGTGCCGGTGGTGTCGGCGGTGAACCGGAGCGGTTCGGCGCCGAGGCGGCGGGTGAGGTCGCGTACTCGCCCTCGCCCGCCGTCGTCCTTCTTGTCGAACACCACCGCCCGCCGGTGCTGCAGCAGCAGCGGCCGGATCACGCAGACGGTCTTCACGAACGACGACTTCCCCGACCCGACGGTGCCGAAGACGAGCACGTTCGGGCTCGTCACCTGCCGCGGTTCCGCAGTTGTAGGCGGTCGCGGCGTCGTGGGCGATGAGGGTGCGGGAGAGGCGAGTCGCGGCCGTTGACGATCCCCGCCGTCCCCGTCGGCGGGCCGATGAGGGCGGTGTTCAGGATCTCGGCCTGCCTCGTCGTCGACGGCGCACCCCGGTGATGCGGCGCATACCAGCCGTGCTTCGCCGCCCGGCTCGAGGCCCGCAGCGGGGCTGCCGCGGCCGCGACCACGGCGGCACGTCGACCCGGCCCCGGTCTCGGCTGCCGGGACGTCTGCCGGTCGGTGGGACGAGGATCCGCAGGCCCGGGATGCGGGCAGCCAGGAGCGGCTGCGCCGCTCCGGCGTCGCTCGGCGAAGTGTCGAGCGGGTTTCCGCGGGTCATGCGATCGCCTCCTGTTCGCTGTGGCCGGCGATCCCGCGGTAGACGCGGCTGCGCGAACTCGAGCGAGCCGGCGCGGATGCCGCGGCCGATGGGCCAGGTGGTGCCGGACGCGGCGGACTGGTAGGTGTCCAGCCAGTCGAGCCGGTCGATCCCGAGCCCGCTCGTGCACACCTCCGCCAGCTGCCGGCGACGCCAGCGCAAGCCCGTCGCGGGAGGGGGCGGTGATGGTCACGTAGCCGATCCACTCGACCCCGTGGTGGTGGGAGCCGGACGGCGAGGTCCGCGCGGCGGCGTTGCGCCGCGGTCACCGCGACCGCGGTCCTCGTCCGCGAGCCGGCCGGGGCGCTGGTCGGCGACCTGGTCGGACAGGTCGCGGACGACGTCGCGGCGCGCGGCGACCTTCGCCTCGATCGCCGGCACCAGCCGGAGGTGGAACGAGACGGAGCGGGTGAAGGTCAGCCCGCCGCCGAGCAGCAGGTCCAGCACCCACAGCTGGCTCCGCGGCGCGGCCGCCATCGCCTCCGCCCGGATCGCCGCGGTCCGATGCCACCACTGCCCCGCTCAGCCCGGTCGCCGGATCGGTCGTGTCGACGACGTGGGCGGAGAACTCGTCCCGCGACGCGACCCCCGCTGACGAGCGGGTCGACGCGGCGGGCCGCGTCGAGAGGCCGGTGACGGGTCCTGCTGGTGCAGCATCAACGCGCGACCGTCTGCCGCGCGGTCAACGCCGCGACCTGCCCCGACGCGCGCGTCCGCGAGGCCGCGGATGGTCGCGTCGATCTCCGCGCGCCATCAGCGCCCGCCAGCCGTCCCGGCCGGCCCCGTACCGGCGGGCGGTGTCGACGAACGTCGGCGGTCAACGGCCAGGTCACGACGATGAAGTGGCGTTGCACCATCGCGCCGCACTCGTCGCGCTGCGATGACCTCCGCATAGGACTGCTGCTCCTCCACCGACGCATGCCGGGTCGAGGTTCGCCGGCCGCCCATGCCTGCTGCCGGGCCGTGTCCGGCGGCAGCACCCGCGTCAACGTCTGCACCCCACCGACCAGGCTCGACGCCGGCCGCGCGCGGCCGGCGAGGAACCCTCCCCACCCGTCCGCCGCCCGCGTCAGGACCGCGAGGATTCGACGCCGCGCAGCTGCCCGGAGACGGAGAACGCGACCGACAGGTAGGGGCCTCCCCGACCGGGTGATGCCAGCCCGATGCCCGGCAGCCCCGGCTGGTACTGCAGCCACCCCATCCCGTCCGCACCGTCCGGGTTGCCGCGCATCGCCGCGATCGCCGCCCGCACCGCGTGGCCGGTCTCGGCGGCGCGCGTGCCCGCAGCGTCGGCGTGCAGCCGATCCCACTCCGCCGACATCGAACGGCACGAACCGGTCCGTGCCGAGTCCGGCGCCGGGACCGCCAGCGGGCCCGCGCGCGGCGACGCTCGAGGATCGCTCCGCGGTGGGTCGCGTCGTCGCGCAGCAGCACGACCGCAGCCACAACCGCCGGGACCGCGACGCCGACCCAGCCCGGCCAGCGGGGTGAGCGACCAGACCGGCGATGATGCAGAGGCCGAGCAGGATCAGCCGGGCCCGCGAATGCCGCGTCCCCCGAAGAAGGCCCGGTGGCCGGCCTCCCCGCCGAGGTGAGCGGACGAGCGCCTGCGTGTCAGTCATCCGGCCGCTCCCGACCCGAGCCGCTCCCCGTTCCCTCCACCGGCGCCGCCGCCTTCTCGATCGCGGCGTCGTCCGGCCGCGCTTCGCGTCTTGACGCCCGCCAACGCGACCCCGGCGAGGATCGTCGGCACGCCGACCACCGCGCCGACCCCGGTCGCCGACTCGCCCGCGCCAGCCGCGACGACGGCACCGCCTTCGACGACCCCTTCACCCGCGGCCGCGCCGGCCCCGGTAGCAGCCCCGGCCCCGGCAGCCGCAGCTCCGCCACCCGCGGCGACCGCCGACCCGCCAGCCGCAGCCTCCGGGGCGATGCCGGCTCCCGCAGCCGGCATCGCGGTCCCGTCAGCCCCAAGCGGCACACCATTGAGCACCATCGACGCCGGCGCCGGCGCGGCCGTCAACGCCCGCTCGCTCACCCCACCACCCGCACGGGTGCCGAGGCTGCCTCAGCATCCGCCGGACCGCCCGCGTCGCGGCTGCGCCTGCCCGCCGGATGCCGGGACGGCGGACGGGGCGCCGTATCGGTCGTCGGCCTCGCACAGGTTCCGCGGCCCGAACGTGGGCAGCGGCAGCGAGGCCGCTCCCGCGGTCGCCTCCGCCGCCGGCCATGACCGGCGCGAGGCGCAGCAACGCCACCGGCGACAGGCCCGCGATGAACAGCGCCAGCAGCGACGACCACCAGCGTCACCGTCTTCTGCAACGACGCACCGCTGCCGAACGCGTCGATGTTCGACCCGACCATCAGATACGCGACCGACAGCAGCAGGAACAGCAGCGGGTGCGCGGCGAGGACCCCGATCCAGATCGACACGATCCGGGTACCGAACTTCCGCCGAGCCGGATCCACCGTCCACACCAACCCCAACGGCAGCAGCACGCCAGTGAAGTAGAGCGTCACGAGCTGCACGACCAGCATCACGATCACCAGCAGCAGGCCCAGCAGCATCAGCAACAGCAGCAGCACCCCGACCGGCGCACCGCCCGCGATGCCGGTCGCGTCCTGCGCGGAGAGCATCGTGCGGAACCGGTCGGAGACCGTGCCGGCCGTGTTCGAGACGCCCCAGCCGATGATCGAGTCCGACAGGGCGCCGAAGAAGTTCACCAGGATCACCCCGAACGGCGGACCGAACATGCTCCCGATCAGGAACAGCGGGAAGTGCACGCCGATCGACTCCAGCAACTCACGACCGGACTGCGCACCCCGCGCAACGCGGACGACCTGCGGCAGCAGCAGCGCGACCGCGAGGAAGATCGCCAGCGCGAACGCTCACCGCGTAAGCCCGAGGAACCAGACGGCGTTCAGGTCCGGCAGCGTCGCCTTCGTCACCGCCGGCAGGACCGTCGTCGACAGATCTCGCGCAGAGGCCTGCAGCGCCTTGAACGTGTTGCCCCACGGATCCGACCAGAAGTCGATGGCACCGTTCGCGGTGTTGACGATGCCGCCGATGCCCTTGCTGCACGCATTGGACGACGTTGAAGCCGGTGCAGTCGACAGGGCCCGTTGGGCTCGGCGTTGGAGTTCGGGGTCGTCGCGCCGAGCATCGGTCAGCACCCCGCGGTGAACTGCGTTCCGCCAGCGGCCACCTTGTCCGGGTCGCCCTTCGCGAGCCCGTCGAGCTGCCACGCGCCGTCTTCCCAGACGAGGTTGAAGGTCTCGGTGAGCGGACTTCGTCGGCGCTAGACGGCGCCGTCGATGACGAAGAAGCGCTTGGACGTCGACCGACGCCCGGTCAGCCGTCGCGCCCGGCAGCAGCGACCCACTGCCCGCTCGCCGTCGTGAGGTAGAAGGGCTGTGCCGTCCGGGACTGCCCCGCCGGATGGGTTCGGGCTCGCCTCGTAGTCGGCGATCAGCTGCTGCTGCGGCGGCGGCTCGCTTCGAGGCCGTGAAGATCGGAGCGACAGCATGGACGCATCCGCGACGGTCGGGCTCGGGGATCGGATACGCCCACCGGAAGAACGGCTGCGGCGACGTCGACTGCTCCGAAGGCGGAGTGCGGCGCCTGCCGCTGCGCGGCGAGGACCATGTCCGAATTCCGCGGCCGTACCGCCGAGGCATCCGGTGGGCGCGCTGTCTGCTGCGACGCTGGTGCTCGGCGTCCCGCTGGGCGAGGCGCTGAGGGTCGGCGCTGTGGCGGTTGCTGAGGGGCTCGCGGTGTTCCGGTTGGCGCTGCCGAGGAGGTAGGCGGCGACGCGACGACGACGATGACGGCGGCGATCGCGAGGGCGATCAGCAGCGTCGGCTCGTCGTGCGGCGCATGCCGGGGTCAGCTGACGACGTTGAGGATGGCGCCGACGATGACGGCGAGGGCTGCGAGGACGGCGAGGGCGATCGCGGCGCCGATGGCTTTGCGGCGTCCTTCGGCGTGGGCCATGGGGTTGGCGCTGACGCCGGAGGCGGCGGCCATGGAGCCGATGCCGAGGATGAGGTAGACGACGGCGACGATGATCGCGAGGCCCCAGAGGCCGGCGATGAGCTTCTGCCACAGCTGGGTGAACTGGGCGCCGAAGATCGTGAAGTTCGGGAGGATGTGGTTCAGCGGGTTCGGGATCGCGGCAGGATCGTCGGCCGGATGCGTCATCGGGTCTCCTGCAGGGTCGTGGGCGGCGACAGTCTGAAGGGTGCGGACGACGGTCGCTGCGATCGTGCGTGAACGCGTGGGCGGTCTCGGGCTCGAGGCTGGCCGAGGGTGAGGGGTCCGCGTTCGGCGATGTGCGGGTCGTAGGGCAGGTCGAGATCGTGCGCGACTCGGCGCGTCGGTGATCAGCCGGGCGACTTCGGCGTTGATCGCGGCGTTCTCGGGGCGTCCGTCGGTGAGGCGGGCGACGATCGCGGTCGCGGCGAGGTCGGCGGCGTGGCCGCCGGTGGCGCGCAGCTGTCGAGCAGGCGGACGCGCTTCGAGGATCGAGTCGCCGGCGTTGACGACGGGGACGACGAGCACGTCGGCGGTGTCGAGGGCGCCGTTGAAGGCGGAGGAGGTGGGCTGGTTGCCGGAGTCCATGACGCGGATCGCGTAGTACTCGTCGATGACGCGGGCCATCGCGGTGACGGCGTCCGCTGTCGAGCGGGGCCGCGCGCGCGGTGGAGCCGATGACGGCGGCGAATGAGGTCTGCGGGGCGGTGTAGCCGGCGAGCTGGCCGGCGGTGCGTGATGCTGGCCGGCGTCGCGGACGAGGTCGCCGATGCCGAGCCGCGGGGTTGCCTTCGGCGCGGTAGGCGAGGGCGCCGGGGTCGTCGGCGACTTCGAGGACGGCGACGGAGCCGCCGCGGATGGAGGCGAGGGTGCCGCCGAGCAGCAGCGACGGTCGGCGTCTTGCCGGTGCCGCCCTTCGGGTTCGCGACGAGCACGGACACGGCGCGGGTCCAGGTGGCTTGGCGGATGACGGTCTGGTCGTCGAGGAGCTGCTGCTTGCTGAGTCGAGCTCGTGCTGCTCGGCGTGGCTCGGTGCGAGGTGGAGGCCGAGGTGATTGAAGAAGCCCCGCCAGCCGCGGGATGCGGTGGCGGGGCTTGTGGGGGCGAAGGTGCGCGGTGAGACCGCCGGCGCCGCTGGAGAGCAGCGTGGCTGGTGGCCGGCGGCGACGGCGGCGCGCTGTCGGCCTTCGGCTCTGCGGGGGCGAGGCGGGGCACGGCCCTGCTCGCTGCGCCGCGGCCGGCTCGCCCTGCGGCGGCACGGGCCGATTCTTCGACGTAGTCCTCGGCTTGTTCGGCGCCGGGGAAGGCGGTGCGTGGCCTTGCGGGGACTGAAGGTGCTCGTCACGCGTGGGCCTCCTCGGGATCGGTGGCCACGCGTAGGAGCCGCGCGCGGGGTTACACGGCTGTAGTTCGTCGCGTGCTTGTCTACCCCCCTATGGGGGACAAGAGCAAGCGGTTTCTGTCAGAAGTCGCTCATGATGCCGATTTCGGCGTCGGGCGCGCTTGAGGAGGTCATCGAGTCGAGCGCTTTCCACTCGTCGGGCGCAGCAGCTGGTGCCGGATGCATTCCACGGAGGGGTACTTGCTCGGGTTGCCATTCCCAGCCCAGTTGCGGCCTCGACCGGTCGAGCAGGAATGGGCAGGGTCGGATCCGATCGAGGTCGGGAAGGTCGTCGAGCATGAGCCGGTCGGTCGTCGGGTAGGCGACGGCGGCCCAGCCTCCCGACTGGGGTGGGAGTGGCCTCGATCGCGATGCCGGTGATCGGATCCGCGGCTCTCGATAGTGCGGCGCAGCCGATCGAACGTCGGCGACTGGCGTGACGTGACGGGCGGCATGAAGGTGGTCGGTGGCGTCTATCCGGGTCATCGGGCGCCGCCGCGACTCGCCTTCTGCGAAGGCACGGGACCGTTTCGGCTGGCGGCACGGTGGCGGGATCGGCGCAGCTCGCAGGGGCTGAGGCGCTCGGGTCGGGGAGCAGGAGTTGCGCGGCGGGGTGGCGGCGCTGAGGTGGGTCGGGCGGGCGGCATGGTGCGGAATGGGGCGATGCCGCCGGCTTGGACGAGCCAGAAGGATCCGTCCCACGCTTCGCGGACGTCCTGGGGTGGGATGACGTAGGCGTGCTGGGCGCGTCCGCTGATGAGCAGGTCGCCTCGGTGCCGGTGCGATTCTCGAGTCGCAGCGCGGTCCCGGCGTACCGGACGATGCAGGTCGGGGTCCTTGGACCGGCCGATGATCAGCGCGGCGCCGGAGGCGAGGGCTCGTGCTCGGCGGGCTTCGTCGTTGGAGAGTCCGGCGGTGGACTGCGCGGCGAGGATCAGCCCGGCGCCGGACGAGCGGGCGGTCTCGAGCAGCGCTGCGGCGGCGTCGCCGGGATCGGAGTCGAGTGGTGACGAGCTGCGGGAACTCGTCGACGACGACGAGGACCGGGGACTTGTCGCCGGCGCGGAGGCGGGTGGCGAGGAAGTGCCGCAGGTCGACCATCAGCAGGTGCCCGAGCCGCGCCTGGGTGACATCGACCGGGGACAGCGACATGACGGTCACGTCGGCGTTCGGGTGCGAGTAGGACCAGCCGGCGGCGTCGATCCAGTCCTCGAGCGGGCGCAGCGCCGGCATCAGCGCCTGCAGCACCCGGCCGGCGGCGGTCTGGCTGCGGCGCGGCTGTCGACGATCGCGTTCGACGGCGTGCAGGTCGGCGTCGTCGCGGAGGTGCGGGCCGGGTGCTCGAGCCGGTCCCGGAGGTCGGCGATGGACCGGATCGGGCTGTGCGCCTGCACCATGCCGAGGACGCCGCGGGCTTCGTCGAGGTAGTGCTGGTTCGCGCCGTCCGCCGGCGGCAGCAGCCGCATCAGCTTCTCGGTGACCTGCTCCGCGGTGCCGGCGAACAGGTTCCAGCGCGCGCCGACCGCGGCGGATCGGCCGGCGGCGCGGGCTGGCGCGGACGAGCTCGTCGGCGTCGGCCGGGTCGCCTTTCGCGTCGATGACGAACACCGGCCAGCCCGGCCGCCAGGGCGCAGCCGATGATCCCGTTCAGCAGCACCGTCTTCCCGGTCCCGGACTCCGCGAGGACCAGCGCCCGCGCAGCGGACGACTGCTGCGGCAGCACGACCGCTGCGCGACCGGGTCGACCCAGTCCCGCACCCGCCGCAGGTCCGCGAACCGGTCCCGCCAGGTCGCGATCGTCGGCGACGGCGAGGAACCCGAACGCCCACCCACCGCCGACCGGGTGCGGGGCGGCGATCGCGCCGGCGGTCGACGACGATCTGCCCGGTCTGCGCGTCGACCCGCACGCCCATCCGCCGCGACGCCGTCCACGCGGCCGCCCGGCTGCGTGCGGACTCGATCCGCTCCTGCAGCACGCACGTCCGAGATCTGCCGCGCGCCGACCTGCCGCGCGAACCGGCGCCGCCGCACCGGAAACGCCGCCGGCACCAGCAGCACGCCGGCCGCGAAGTTCGACGACCAGCCACGGCCACCCCGCCGACCAAACCGCCGGCGACCCAGCGGTCAGCCGCGACGCCGAACCGGCGCCGCGGCAGTCGCCGGCCCAGCCACGCCGATGCAGGGCGACCTCGACGAGCCCGAGCAGCGCAGCGACGATCGCGACCCCGAGCAGCGCCGCGACGGGCAGCCACCGGCGGCGCTGATCCAGAACCGCGCCCGGGTCGCCGCGACGCACCCCGAGCACGCGACACCACGACCGCGGGGATCACCAACGGCAGCGCGACCACGCACCAGCACCGCCCAGACGGCGACCTTCAGCAGTGCCGCGACGGAGTCGTCGACGGGGTCTCGCTGCTGCCAGCCGGTCGCTGGCTCACCGGCTGCCGCCCGTCGCACCAGCCGGCGCACGCTGCTCGCCGGCGGCAGCCAGTCCGGCAGCTCGCTCCCCCGCCCAGAGCCCGCCCGGTCGAACACCTCGTGCACGGTCACCCGCGACGCGATCGCACGCCCTTCCCGCAACTCGGTCAACGCCGCCCGAACCGCGCGCGCCGCCTCCGGCGTGCAGAGGTAGGTCACCTGCGACCGACCTCCGCTTCAGCCGCTGCCGGTAGGCGCGGAAGATCTGCGACGTACCGGGCCGGCCGCTTCGCCGTCAGCTCCACCTCGACCAGCTCCACCCAGTCCGGCACCGAGCGCGATCCCGTCCGCCTGATGCTCACCCGTCGTCGGCGCCCGCTCATCCCGCTGCCACGCATACCCCGCCGCCGCATACCGCGCCGACGCCGTCGACACCGCGATCTCATGCCGCGTCGTCTGCCGATACAGATCCGGCCTCGCCTGCCCCACCCCCGCATACGTCGCCCACACCACCGCGCCGCCGGCGCCGCCCATCTGCGCCCGCTCGACGCAGCCCGGCCGTCTCCATCCGCGCACACCACGCCTGCGCCCGCCGCGCCGACACCGGACATCCCACCCGTTCAACGCACCCAGCACCCACCGGACCGTCTGCACATTCGACACCCGCACGATCGAGAACCACTCGAGCATCTGCTCATCCCGGCTCCAGCACCCAGACACTGGAATCGTCCCCCGCACCATCCGCATCAGCCGCACGATCCTCCTGCCGCCAACGCTTCGATTCCCTGCTGGATCTACCCCTGCATCCCCTGCATACGGACCACATCAGATCACCACATAGCAAACACCTCCACCACCATTCATTTCTACCTCTACTACACCTTCCGAGTTTTGTCCCGTCCTGGCCTGCCTCCTGAACTCGCAAACCACCCACTCACAAGCGCACGCTGTGTGAGGGTGGTTCGCGAGCGGCACCGCTGAGGAGGCAGGCCAGGACAGGGCAAGACGAGCGAAACCCGTCGCTAGACCCGTCGTTCCCAACGACGGGTCAAACGACGGGGGTTTTCCCGCTCATCCCATCCCTCACGCCGCCTTCGAGACGCCTCGGCTCGAACCGGCGCAGCAAGCGCCTCCTCGGCGCGCTCGGCACGGTCGAACTCGCCCCGAATCCGGCACAAGTCGGCGAGAAGAAAATCTGGGATCACGGGACGGTCGGAATCGGGCGATCGAAAGCGCGGCGGTAATAGCGATCCGCAGCGCATTGCGCCTCGGCAAGCGGCGCGCGAGCGAGGCACGGCCATCGAAGAAGCCGAGGTTGTAGAGGTCGGCCAGCGGCGGGAGCAGATCCTGCAGCCCGACCGCGCCCGCAAGCAGTCGCACGACCTGCTGACCGCGGCGTCGCTGCGACGGCGCGCCGAGACGCTTCACCGGCCGGAGCCCTCGGTGATGTCCCGCTCGCTGGCCGCCAGGAACGCGTCCAGCGCGCTGCGCCGGTACAGCACCACCCGCGGGGTCGGCTTGAAGAACCGCGGCCCGACGGCCCCGGAACCGCAACTGCGCCAACGACTCCCGCGTCAATCGGGTGTACTCCGCCGCCTCACGAGGCGTGAAAAGAGGGTCGTCCGCATCCATCAGCAACTCCTGTCATTCGGAAGGACCAGACCGCATCTCGGCCTGTCAGCTCGGACAGTAGGTACGGCGACCGTCGAGCGACAACGAAGGGCCTGATATTCTGTCAAAATGACAGAGACGGAAGGCTTGGGAGGAGGCTGGCGCGCTACCGCAAGCGGCTCGGCTTCGACAGCACCCAGCGCCCTCGCCGCGCAGACGGGCGGCCGAGTGAGCGAGGCGGTGCTGCAGAACATCGAGAGCGGACGGAAGCTCGACACTCGTCCGTCGCGCAACTGCTCGAGATCAGCCGCGCCCTCGGCATCTCGCCCCTGCTGCTCCTCGCGCCACTGGAGACCCCGCACGCGACCCTCGACCTCGCCGGGCTTGGGCCGAGTGGGCGAGCATGACCGCGGCGAGTTCGACGCCTGGGTCCGAGGAATGGAACCGGTCACCGCCGGCCGCGCGCCGGCCCTGCTCCTTCGGTGGAGATCGACCAGATCCGCTCCTCGTCCGGGAACTCGACGACTGGCACACGGCCGACCAGGCGCGACGACGAGACGAGCTGATCGACACGACCACCCATCAGCGGGCGCCGTACTCGGACGTCGACGCCCTGGCACAGCAGCAGCGAGAATCCCGCATCGATCAGCTGTGCGAAGACCTGGCAGAGTCGGGTGGACCTCTCCTGGGCACACCGCCCGTGGCGATAGGAACCGACGCGGCGAGGCCGCGTCCTGGGGGCAGGGCAATCGTCGCGTGGCCCCGCTCTCCGGTGCGCGCGACGGCGAGATCCTGGCCCTCTTCACCTCGACGATTCGATGTCCCTACGCCTCGAGCCGCCGAGCAGGTTGGAGGATGGGGCCGCGGATGTCCTCTCGGACCCCTGCGAGGCGCTCGGCCTGCGGGTCAGCACCCCGGCTCCGGTTCATCGAGGCAGAACGAGCGACTCGAGGGTGTCTTGGCCTCGCCCTTCGGCGAAGGACACTGCCTCGGTCGTTTTGCGAAAGCCTGCCCGAACAAGCACAGCGGTCGATCGCGCGTTGTCCGCTGCGACGCGCGCCAGATCGGCCGCTCAGTCACGACGTCGAGGAACTCCGCGAGTGCGGCGGTCGCGATGCCACGCCCCCACATCGGGCGCGCGATCCAGTAGGTGGAGCTCAGGCGACCCTCGGTGGGGAAGCTTGCAATGCTGCCGGCCAGCGAGCCGTTGGTGACAACGGCTCGATGAACCGACGGGTCGGATCGGATACGTCGCCAATGCACATCGAACGCCGAGCGGTTCCGGGAATTCGAGCTGATGAAAGCCGCCATTTGGACCGAGGCTGGGTCGCTCATCTGCTCGAAGAGATCGTCCAGGTCCGCGTCGACGACCGGACGGAGGGTGAACGACTGTCATCGGCTCGGTGCGTAGGCGTCGGTGTCCACGCCGAGCCGGCAGCGAAAGTTGGAGCACGTCAAAGAGCGCTATCGACGATGCTGTCATCGGGGCGTGGGCCACGCGCAGGGCGAAGATGATCGACTCCCAGGTTGCGAGATCGAAGGCCGAGGCCATCGAGTGCACGGTGGAAAAGCGCGCCCTCCCCGGTCGACAGTCTCGGCAAGGCGGTCAACCGCCCGGGCGGGATCCTCGCCGGGCGCGGATCGTCGCCGATCGAGCGCGGCGACTGTTGCCGTGCGCTCGAACGCCAAGGC
Organism: uncultured Alphaproteobacteria bacterium; assembly: GCA_963737755.1. GTDB lineage: Bacteria > Pseudomonadota > Alphaproteobacteria > Rhizobiales > Xanthobacteraceae > BOG-931. The sequence continues at coordinate 14,696 of CAVTTZ010000009.1, forward strand.
CAAGGTCGAGAAGGTCGCCAACGCCAAGGCTGCTCACCCGATGCTTGGCCATCTCGCTGCACCGTCCGAGCCCCGCTCGAGCGCCTCCTGACGGACGGCGGCCGCCGCGACCTCACGAAGGAATCTCCACCCCCACCGTGGCCAGAACGAGCAGCGAGAAGAGCCCTCCGCCTGCGGCGGCCCTGTCCCAGTGACCGTCGATCGCCGACGGAACCGAGTCGCCGGCGGCGGTGATCGACCGTTTTGCGCCCCATGCCCACAAGACTCGAGACTGGGCCTAGAAGGCCGACGTGTGCGGTGCACCGGCCGTTTGCGGGTCCGCCGAAGCAACGTCGGGGGTTCCGCCGCCGTAACTCCAGTCAGGCTTCCCTCCTGCAGCGTTCGACGTGATCGATGTACCGATCAGGAGGAACCGCGCCTCACGCTTGGCTTCGGGGCAGTGCTCGACCCCGCGGGGAACGATGAAGAGGTCACCGGGCCCCAAGTCCACATTTCTGTCGCGCAGTTGGACGGTGAGGTCGCCCTCGAGAACGATGAATACCTCGTCCTGGTCCTCATGCGTGTGCCACCTCGTCGATCCCGTACCTTTCGCGACTTTGAAGAGGCTTCCATTCGCCTCCCCCACCACCTCTTGCGACCAGTATTCGGTCAAGGCATGGGCTGCGCCCAAAAGCGCCACCGACTCTTCCCGAGCGTCCAAGTGAATTTCCTCATCTCTCCGCATGGGCAGCAACTCAATCCGGATCGTTCACGAGTCCGTCCCGCGTCTCCTCGCCGCACGGGTTCGGTGGAGCGAATGCCGTCGCTTTGCCCGAATCGGACGTGCCGGAGTTTGACCGGCTTCGCAGGATTGCCGGCATAGACTGTCCAACCTCGAGGTCACGGACCGCGACCCCCCTTGCGCCAAGGACGGCCCCCTCACCGACGGTCACCCCCGGACCGATAAAACTTTCGGCCGCAACCCAGGCACGCTTTCTCACTGTGATTGGTTTAGCGAGAGTTTGAAAATTCGGATCCTCGATGTCATGCGTGCCGGCGCAAAGGTGCGCTCCCTGCGACACGATCGCATAATCTTCGACCGCAATCTTGGCCATTGAATAGACAATTGCGCGGGGTCCGATCTCAGCAAATTCCCCGAGCTCAACATTCGCCGGGTACCAGATCTTACTGCTTCCGTAAACGAGCGCCGTCGACGACACCCTAGCACCGAACAAGCGGAGTAGGAGACGGCGCCAAAAGAACAGGGGCGGCGGCGTCCAGGCCGCCAGAAACAGCCAGGTCAAGTTCCACAATGTTCGGACAACAAGGACGCTGACAGGGAACGTCGGACCGCCGTGCAGTGGCTTAAATCGACTAGCATCGAGGATTTCCACGAGTCACCTCGTCACGCGGCATATATCGTTGGAGCGGCTCGGTCGTGAGGGCTGTCGAGCCTTACGCTCCGCCAACAAACGGCCGCCCTCTGTCCTGCGCCTCACAACTATTGAGGGCCATAATAAGATTTACCGTAATAGTGTTGGTATTGTTTCAGTCGTTTGATGTTCGCTTTGTTCAAAACGACGCCGAGCAAGCGATCATGGACACTCGCAAGACGGCCGAGATGATGGCGCACTACATCAATACCGGTTCGCCCCCACTCGACGACAAAGACGTAATGATTGACGAAATTTGATGTCACCCGCACATCAACGACCGGCGCGATTGGTGGTAAATCGACCACGACGACATCGTACTCACGCCTCAATTTGTCGAACAGCTTCTGCATTCGCTCGCCGCCCAACAAATCGCTGGTGTGCGACGCGTGTTCCGGGGACAACCGCGCTGGGACAAAGCGAACACCCGTTGCCGGATCGGAATAAAGTGCATCTTGCAGGGTACACTGCCGCTCCGATATTTCACGCAGTCCCAGTTTTGCTTCTGGCGAAAGCCTGGACGTCAGCTTAGGATTTCGCAGGTCCGCATCGACCAGGACGACACGAAGGCCGGTCAACCCCAACAATCGGGCAAAATTGGCGGCCAGCGTGCTCTTACCTTCTTCGGGTAGAGTTGAGGTAAAGCCGATCACGTTATTCGGCTTAGCGCCTTCAATCGGCGTCGAACGCACCATGTCAAACGCCACTTTGACCTCGCGCAATGACTTGCAAAACCGGGAGAGCGGCTGATCCGTTGCGTAAGCCAGTAGCCCCCCGTGACGCACGATGCGATCTGAGCTCTTGGTGATCCGCTCTGAAGAACTACCTGCACTCGCAATCTTCGGGACGAGCGCGATGCAGGGCACCTGCAAGACCTCCTCTACTTGGCTGCCAGTCCTAAAAGCAGTGTCATGAGACTCCCGCGCCACAGCCGCGCCGACGCTCAACAGAACGCTCGCGACTAGGGCCATACCCAATGACAAAATCGTATTTGGATAACTCTTTTGGGTTGGGGCGAGCGCGGGACTGATCAGCCGCGCCTCGCTAATTGGAAAAGATTGCTGCTGCACAGTCTCCGTGTACCGTTGAAGAAAGTTGTCGTACAGACTACGATAGGTTTGTGAATTGCTTTGCAATTGCCTGAGCTGAATCTCCGCCTGGCCCTTGATTTGACTCTCCGTAACGACCTTGTTCAGGCTAGCCGCCAAACTCTGTTCTCTGGCTTGCGCAATGTCGAAATCACTTTGATATGCTCCGGCAATTCTGCGTAGCTCAGAAAAGATTGAATTATAAATTTCATCCATCTGTTTGCGAAGATTGACCGCGGCAAGATGATCCTTGCCATATTGCGCAGTCCAAACGGCCTCCCGGCTATGTATCTCGAGATATTGCGAGCGCAGCTTTGAAATGACGTCATTACGGAGCATATCGGCGACCCCAGCATCGGGGATCGACCCGTTGGCCTTGAGGATCTCCTGGATGCGATCAAGTCTGGCCTTTGCCTCGGCCGTCTGCGCCCGCGCCAAAATAAGCTGGCTGTTCACTTCAGCCAGTTGCTGCTCCGACATCGAGCGACCGGCGCCGCTATCAACAATGTTATTTTGATTTTTAAAATCTAGGACCGCCTGGTCGGCAGCAGTTACTTGACCACGAAGCTCTCCGATGCGCGCCTGCAACCAAGCACCGGCCCGTTTGGTCAGCAGATACTTCGCTTGCATCTGGTCCATGATGTAGGCATCCGCTATAGCGTTGGCAATTTGTGCCGCGCGATCCGGGCTTCGCGACGTAAAAGAGATGTTGATGACATACGTTGGTCCATCGCGTTTTACCGTTTCCATTTTTCGAAAGGCTTCCAGAACCGCACGATCGGCGTTTTCGCGCGCAGGCATCCGGCTTGAGTTCAGCCATCCGGAAAGAAGGTTCAGCAGAAAGCCAACGCTCGCATTATTGAACTCCGGGTCGGAGGAAAGGTGCAGGTCGTTGATGACGGAAAGTGCAACGTTATCTGATTTTATGATTTGCACTTGGGTCTCGACGGCGATCGAATCAATGGCTGGATCATTGATGACTTTTTGCTGCTCGAGTGAACTAAGTTTGCCGGCATCCAGCACCAAAGCGGCAGTAGCGGTATATCGCGCCGTCGTCGTCACGAGATTGACGATAGCAAGAAGGAAGACCGCTGCGAAAATTCCAGCGACTAAAGCAATTTGACGTCGAACAATGGAAAAGATGCGCGAGAACAGCGTTCCAGGATGGTGCCCATCGCGTTGCGCAGCGGACGTCGCGACGGCGTGCTCGGCAATTTGCAACATCAACTACCTCTTTCGACGCCGAACGAAAATCGCGCGTCGAGTTGGTCTAGATATCGTCCTATCGGAACCCACTGAGGCTTCGCTTTAACTTCCCAGACCTCTGAAAACTTCCGTCGATATGACTCTAGCATCGAGTTTACTGATGCAGCAATGCTAGACGACACCAGTTGCGACGCCGCACCGAGGATGGAGGATGCCCACGTTTTAGCTCTGGATTCCAGGCCCAACGGTCGTTCGGAAGCGGCATGGCAAAATCTCGACTGACTTCGATCCGCCAGTCGCGAGCCATCCGTCGCTTTTAGTTCCAGGGTCGTTGGCGACGTTCAGTCACTCCGGGCGGCGTTACGTCATAGCCGCGCGATCGAAGTGCCGCCGCCAGCTCCTCCCGACCGGCGAGCGGCACCGTCTGCAGTCGCGATAGCAATACGTCATGAATTGGCCAGCCCGGTCCTGTCATCAAGTCGACGCTTTCCGCGAAAAATCCAGACTCCACGAGCCCAACAAACTCTTGAACGACCGCTTCGGCCAATTCCGGCGGGAGAAAAGGATAAAGCTGAAGCCCCAGTCGATTGCGTCTGACGGCAACCCAGCCCTCGCGTGGTCCAAATTCATACGAAAAGCGTAGCAACCGCAAATGCTCCGGCTTGAAGCCCGTGCTGACGCCCGTTGACCAGAAGAGGGCAAACCAAAGGAATGCGTCCGTAGGCGAAACGTCCAATGATGTGCGAATGGCGGCGATCGCATCGGCAAAATCACGGTCTATCTCATGAGAACTACTCCCTCGAAGGGAGCGTTCCAGCAGATGGACGCGAATAAACGCCAGCGTAGACAAGGCTTTTGGATGCGGGAAACGAGAAGCCGCAATTTCGTTAGCGCCTGCCTTCGCTTCTGTCGCAAGAAAGGCAGCGTCAATGACATTTCCCGCGACAATACTTTGCGAAATGCTCGCCAACCGATTTTGATTGAAAATATCAGGGCACACGGACGCTGCCCAGATCGCGGCCGACAACCCGAACAGTATGGTAGAGGCGCGTGTCAACCGACTGGCAAACAAATACGGGTCTCGACCGCTCAGTTTGTTCATATTTGTCAGCGTCGCTCAGCTGGATGTGCACAACGACGCATTTGCCAACACCGGATTTACCGCAGGCGTTTCGAAGTTGCACCACTTCCAAGCGACACGAGCCGATATCTCAATGCGCAAGCTTGAACCATCGAATGCGTCGCTAATGCCAACAGCGCCATACGGCCATCTATGGTTGCTCAACGATGAGACGGACTCAGGATGGCCGATGAGCCGCCCGATCCGGAGACCCCCGTCAACAAAAGGCCATTCGTCGGAGGATTACTGGCAAACGTCCGCAGATTGAGAGCGCCGCTACCGATGCCCCCGATGGCAAACGGGCTCGTACCGGTGCCACCGCCCCCCGTGCCGCCGCCGCCCGCACCACCGCCGCCATCACCACCAGCCCCAATCGCACCGGTTGAACTATTACCGGTGACAGAAGCGAATGCGGTGGTTGCATCGGCTTGAGCGAAGTGGGTTGTGGGCGCGCCCAAGTCGGCAAAATTTTCCAGCGGTGCGTTCACCACCGTTGGCCCATGCGTGTTGCCAGCCGAGTCAATGGACATCATGGTGTTGGGCTTCGAGAGCGTAAATAGTTTGTTTGAAATGGTCCGCCCGTACATCTCGCCTTCGAGTAGTTGGACCTCAACCTGCTCCCTGCTGATCCTAACCAAAAAAACCGTTCCCCGCACGCCCAGCGTGGCGTATGGCGTGTTGATTGCGTAGTTTTTGTGTGAAATCACGCCCGTGATGAAGCGGAAAACGCCTTCGCTCGCTTTAATAACGACGTTGCCTTGCTTGGCATCAGGATCATAAACAAACTTGTCCAATCGAATCTCTGTCACCGGACCAATGCTCAAATTGGTCCGGTCGGCGAACAGCAACTCAGCCTTGCCTGAGACGCCAGTTCGCACCAATTCATCGCGAAACACTTGACTTCCAGCAATGAGTGGCTCCGGCCCGCTGTCAGTTACGCCTTCCACCTCGTTTATAGTTTTGACTGCACTGCCAACTTTTGGTTTTGCCGAGCCCGGGCTATCAGACCCGCCTCTCACGGGGTGCAGACTTTGATCAGCCGCAACCAAGGTAGATTGGATCCGATCAGCATAGGCTTGGTTAGTCTTTACAACCATGAGGGCAGCTTGCCCAAGCCCCAATCCGATTGCGGTCGCTTGGTCAGAATTGGCCGTCGAGAGAAGCCCGACCAATGCATCCAACGTCGCCGGATCCGACACAGATAGATCTCGGACACGCGCAATCAATCGGCTTCCGCCATTCGGATGAAGCGTCAGTAAAACAGACGGATTTGCCAGGAAGTTCTGCACATCCTCCGGCGGCAGGACGCGGCTCTGTTGCACGGGACTCTGAGCATATGTCGCTGTTGGCGCAACAGCGCTCAGACCGATGCTGACACCGATAAAAACAGCACCCAGGGTGGACCTCTGGCGCATGCGACGTACCTCTGAATTTTAAGAAAATTAGCATAGGCGGATCAGAGGTGCCAGCACACCCCTGCCGCAGGCGACAAAACGTATGGCGTCTAGGAATATTGTCCGAAAGTGCGCCGTGTCACAGTGACGGACGGCTCCGCGGCGAGGTCGAACCATTCGCGAACGATTGCGCAAGCCCCGCACCGATCAAAGACAGCGCCACGATTGAGTAGCCAGGGATTTGCAGGCTGAAATCGATCAGGGAATGCGCTATTGCCAAACTCGCAACTACAAGCGCTGCGATTGGCATAAGACGGTTGCGGCGGCGAACGACGGCCCCGTGAAGCAAAACCGCCAAAATTACGATCCAGGAGATGACGATGAGCGCCGCAATCGGGATGCCCATATCAGACGCGATTTCAAGGAGCGTGTCGTGCGCCATCTCTAAAACTCCCGACATGGAGGATTGCGCGCTGCGGTAGGCAGGATAGGCGTAGGCAAACGCGCCTTGCCCTGTTCCGAACAAAGGATGATCGGCGATCATTTTTAGGACCGACCTATAAATTTCTACGCGTGCTTCATCCGAATACCCCCGTGCATCAAATCCGGCCCTGATGTTTCCTCCCATAAGCTCCAGCAAAACGAACGAAACCAGACATCCGCCAACCAGCGCAACGGAAATTCCAATGCGCGTGGACAGATGACGCCAAAAGAACAAAATGAAAGCAAGTAGGAGTGCCGCCAGCGATAATGCAGCAGCGGCGCGTGACCCGGTCATGAAAAGGGCCAACAGACACAAAAAAAACATCGTGAAAGAAATCACGAGCGAACGTGGCGGTGAGGAAAATGTACGCTCCGGCATCGTCGACCAGTCGAGAGCCCCCGGAGGCATTTGACGACGCACCAGTTCGCAGATGATAAGCAACCACACCACAGCGCACGAACCAAAATAGGCGCCAGCGGTGTTGCGATTGATGAAAGTCGAAGTCAGCGATCCAACATAGGCTTCTTTGTTGACCCAAAGGATATGCTTCGGGTCAAACAAATGCTCAAAGATGCCGTAGGTGGCGTATCCGCCCCCGGTCCAGGCAATCACTTTTATCAGCTGTCGCGAGCGCGCCTCGTCAGCGCCGATAAGAAAGCCGCAGGACAATGCTAGAATGCAAACGAATGGCCGGCCGAGTTCGAACCAAGGTAAGTTACGAACGATCGAGACCAAGGGCGGGACCGTCCCCCCTCGAGCCGCTTGGGTCTCCTGCCAAATCGGGCTGACCTCTGCAATCCAAGGGTGCGCCGCCAATTGCTCGTGAAGGACGAACGCGTAGGCTACGGCCACCAGGCCCGCAAGGCCGGCGAGCGCCACCTGCCCCGGTCTCGTGAATCGAACGGGCGCCAGCGTGAGACAAACACCCAATACCGCGCACCAGAACGGAATGAGGATTGGTTCATTTGATCCAAACGGCAACGGCGCAAACGCCGCAGCAAAAAATAAAAGCCAAGCGGAAATAGGCTCCGCACTGATCGTCGACTTTCTCATCACCGCGTCACGATAAGCGAAGGTCTCGGTAGGCACCAGTATGTGTGACCTAGGCCCGCCGTACCTTTCGGACATGCATTGGGCGATGCCAATCACGCTTTTATGGGCCAAAACAAGCTTCCGTCATGAACCGCTTGTGTGTCGGTTGCCAATCGGTGCTATGCACCTTCATTAAGGATCTCGATTAAGGTTGTTGTCCGCTGGCGCTGGCGTTCTTATTCCAATTGATCCATTGGCAGCGCTGATAGGCGGCGCAACCCCGTCCCCCCGACAGCGCTTTGCTTATCGAGGGGCGAGGCTGCAGATCGACTTCATCGCGCGGTCCTCGCCCCACCCTTCCGTTTGAAAAAGACGACGCGTCGCCAAGGACCAGCAATCTCAGGTCCAACTGAAGGCAGATGAAGCTTCCTCAGCGTCTTGCAGGTCTCTACTGACAAAGCGGATGCCGGCGCTATTGCACGCGCAATATCGTCTCTCAATTATGACGCGCTAAAATCGCGGAATGCTTGCAGTCCAGCCTTTCCGGAAGGAGATAGCCGCCGCCCGAGTTCTGCTACCTCGTCACGGCTGGCGATGAAAAGTTTTCCTTCCGTGACCTTTATTTTTTCAACTGGCACGTTGCGCGCGACGAAGAATTCGCCGTGAACACTCGTTCTGCTTTCAAAATATCCGTCCACGGCATCATAGCCCGCCAAATATCGAAACTCTCCGGGCGGGATAAAATAGCTGATCTCCTCGTAAACCTCGCGTACGATACATTGCAGGTAAGTTTCGCCGTCTTCGCGATGTCCGCCAAAGAGACCGATTTTTCCTGGATGAACAATCCCGGGGACATTGTCGCGCTGCTGCAGCAAAAAACGATTGGATGTGTCTATCAAAACTGCGCAGGCGAACTCTCGGCGCACAGACAGGCTCGTCGTCATTTACAATCTTCGCGCCCCGAAATCAGATTTTTTGGTTGCCTCGGACACCGTCCGCGCACACGAAGGCACGCCACTGCATGAGCAGTGTTTCGACAGCGATCCTCAATGTAGCGTCCTGGCCGACGCCGACAAGAGATAACTGAGGAGCAACTTGAGGTCCCGGTCCTCAGACTGCACATCAGTTGGACATCCGTCCATCTCTGGGTGCAGATCGAGTGACTGCACTATCGCGATTGATGCTTCGCTGAGCACGTCGGCAATCTTGACCCGCTGATGATAGGCGGGATCGGCCGCCAGCTGTTCAACGTACAGGTTTACGAGCCGCCTGATGGCAGAAAGGCGATCGCATGACATGCGAGCGTATCCTCCTGTGAGTGAGGCTATGGATGCGCGCGTTCCCGGTGGCGTGTCGGTGATCGCGAGGCTGGTCGCGGCCGACCAGGCTCGACTGGGTGCGACCTGCTGCGCCGTCCTGCAATTATGCCCGTCCTGACTTGCGCCCCCCGGGGGTCCCCGCGCACCTTTCATTCGATTGATCGGCCAGCATCCCAGTTCATGACAAACGCCGCCTCTAGTCGCTCGCAAGAGCAGCGGCCTGCTGAGTTCAGCCTCCCAAGCTGCTGCCCATAGGCCAACTGCCTTAAGCCAGCGCGCTCTATTGTGTCCATGGGGCAAGCCGCCATAGACTGATGGCCTCATACTCCTTCACACGATCTCATAATGTCCACAAATCTAAATCGCAAAAAGACCGAGCGCGAAGAATTGGAAAACCTGGTCGCTCAATTCAACGGCAAAATCACGCGCGTCGCTGCTCCCAAAAGAAACGCACCTCGGTTGTGCCAGGCTTGCAGCGGATTCTAAATCGCAAACTGCAATGCGTGCGATTTAGCGCCGAGGCGATAGCGAACAAACCGTTTGGTAATTCTTGATCACGACCGAAGTGCACTGGAACAACCAACTGACCCAAACCTCTGCTATCTCAACTGGGCGACTTAGCTCAATTTTCTGATTTCGTTCGGATCTGGCCCCCACACGCCTTCCGTGGCCTTGGTCGGCTCGACCTGGCAGCGACCTTCATTACCGAGTGTTAATTTGACTGTTGCGGCGACGCGGCGTGCAATAGTCCGCGTGAGCGTGCAACCCTGCTCACATGCTTGGAAGTCTCCAGGAAGCCCCGGCCGACCGTCGCCCCTGGCCGGGGCTTTTCATCGCGGCCGTGCTCGATGTTAGCCGCATCGGCAAAAAACGCATCGCGCTCGCCGCTTGCGAAGCGCGCCCACACCCGACGCTTAACGATCACTACCGCCAAGATCGACGGCTCGAATGTGTGTTGCGTTTTGTACGCCCATCCACAACATCGGACTAAGTGGCGATTGGATGCGTGACCAGTGATACCGATCATGTGTCATCGACACCAATCGGATGTCGTTACTCAGGTTGTCGAGGACCACGCTCCCATCTTTAAAGCGCACTACGAGCAACAGGTGATGATCTCCGGAAGGCAGCACCACGTCGGACAACAATAACGACCGCGACGGCCAGCCGAGCGCAAGGAGCTGATGGCGCTTCGTGACCGCGTAATCCTTGCAATCGCCCGTTGGCGGTGAAATGGCCCAGTCTGCAATCGTATCGGTGAGGTCGCTGGCGACGCCCCAAATCGCAGCGTTGACGTCGCGGTTGACCCGGTTGAGATCGTCCCAACGCCTTGACGTCATCTTGAAGTTACGTTTGCGAAAGTCTACGCCGTGAACTTTGCACTCCTTCGGATAGTGGAGGCAAAATCGGGAGTGTCCCATCGGCGGCAACGCCGGAGCAACCTGAAAGCCGAGCAGAGACGCGGGTCGCGGCGTAGACGTCAGCGGCGTACCTTGGTCGGGCGTGACGTCAGCCGGTTTGGAATCGTCGGGAAGATTGCGACGATCCGCTTGAAACGCAGGGGCCTCCAAGACGACCGAAGCAGGCTCAGATCGGTCAAATGCCGCCTGCTCGGCGGCCAGTCTCAACGAACTGCGGTCACTGCGATCGAGATCCGCGAAGCCTAGCGCCATGCGTTGCGCTGCCGGGATGTCGAGAAAGCGATCCGTTATGGTCTGATTTGGCGACAGATCAGCGACGGACTCTGTGAAATCTTGGGCGAGCGTCGTCTCAAAAAACAACGTCACAATCACCGACGCGCACGCTAACAGGATGAGAGACCGGCGCATTGCACGATTCTTCAAAGGCGTTTCGCTGGTAAGCTTCGCCGGCTCTGGCATCGTATTCCGGTGATCAAGGATTTCTACAAGCGAGGCGCCATGGGATTAGATGATCCGGGCAATTGCACGTGAATACTTTGTGCTTTTTAGGGCCAGACACTGAACGGCGGAGCGCATCCTTCGGCGTTTCAATCGGCCTCGTCGCATTTGTGTCACAGGCACTGGACACATTAAGTCGAATCCCACAATCTTGGCTCTATATCGAGTCGATACGCAATGTGCGAGCGGTCCGTTGGATTGGTCCGCTAATCGGTATGCCCGTGACCTGGGCGCTTCAGTTTTGGGTCGGGCGTTTGCGATCGTAAGCGTGGGATGTGCCATCAGTCAGTCGACGACTCGGCCTAATAGCTTACGTCCGCGGAGCGCGCCATCGCCGATGGCCCTGGTCAGTTCAAGCGCCTCTTCATTGAGCGAAGCGTACTCTGCCAATTCGCTGCCGAATTCGGTTGCCTTCGTGCTCCATTTTTTGCTGGAGCGCCTTTAAGTCGTCGATGAGGTTTTGAACCTCCGACGTGGAAGTCGCAGACACCTTATCAACAATCGAGACAAGCTCATCAGCAGCTCGGCGATGTGGCCCATCTGCCTCCGCTGCATCATATCTGAACACGTCGCTCATTACGCACCTATAAATTCTTAGAGTACCAAACAACCAAAGTTTGTGGCACAAAAATGTGGCGTCTCCTCTCCAGTTTGGCCACATTTTGCCCCAAATTTGTTTGCCGAACTGTGGCGAGCGTCCCTCGTCTCTTTTGTCTTATGAAAAAACATAGCGGTTGTACGTGGCGAAGCCGTGATCCCGGCTGCCTTGCTTTCGTCACACGTCGGTGTCTGAGGTAGACGCGGGGGCGCTACACATGACCGAATCGAGTTCCGTATTCAGACCGTCGAACCCGTACGACACGCTTCGCACGCTCGAAGAATGGGTTTCTGTAGCGACCAGCCACACAGGGCAGTCGAATCAAACGGCGGCGTTGGACAGGTTCGCTCGCGACACACGCAAGCCCCCGCCTCTCAGTGCGGCACAACGCGCGCAGCTTGCCGATGGTGGTTCCACCCGCGCATCACGCTCCAGCAGCCAATCAAATCTCGGAAAGAGGATCGTTGGCCAAATGATTTACGGTCTTGTCACCGTTATTCTTTGTGGGCTGGCATGGCAGACCTATGAGGACATTGAGACTCGAAAGTTGATAAAGGCGTCCCTATCCGCTTTCGCCTCGTCCTTCGGAACCGCGGAGCAACAAACAAAATTACCTGCGACCGCGGTCACGCAACCGGTGAATCAACCTCAATCCCCCGTGGCCATCTCGGTCGGCGTCGATGACGTCAACGAACTGAAACGGCAGGTGTCGTCTGTCGTGGACGACATTGCCACGCTACGGCGTGATGTCGAACAGCTTTCCACCAAACATGAACAGCTATCGCAAGAGGTTGCAACCGTTCAAGCGAGTCAACAGAACCTTAGCGTAAAAGTTTCTGCGCCGCCTCAGATCAATGCATCGTCGCGGATCAATGCATCGCCGCCTCAGATCACTGCATCGCCGCCTCAGATCACCGCATCAGCGCCTCAGATCACTTCATCACCGCCTCAGAGCACTACATCGCTGCCTCAAGCGCCATCGGAATCTCCCCGGAAAGCGCCTGCAGCACGCAGGCAGACCCGGAAGAACACACCGACCGTCGTCAACGCGAATGCCTCGAAGCGATCGGTTATGCCATCTCCTGCGACGGAGACCCGCGAGATCGGAACGGCATCCCTCAAGGAGCCGGAGTCCGCGCCTCGTCCCCCTGAGCCTGTGCCGACCGCGACCGAGACGCCTGCACCACCGCGTTGACGGAGTCAGTCTCGCATCAACATTCGATCTCGGGCTTTAGAAGCTTCGCCGACAACGCGCGCTCGGCCGCTGTGTTGATGATTGCATCAATTGCCTCAGCAGAAATGCACAGGCGTTGTTCCATGACATCGCCGCAAGTCGCATATTAAGCCCACATTCAACGTGAATGACGTAAGGGCGACAGTGCGAGCAGATCGCCCGCAAGCACGGCACACTTCCCTGGCCCAGAGATCGGATTTTCAGTGGATGCGGCCAAATCAGCATCGAGCGAACGCTTTCCAATGGCGCGCATGGTCATGCAAGTCGTTCTCACATACCGTCAACATGGCTTTACCACGGGCCTCGGTTAGCCCCGCAGCTCGTGATCATATGGTGGTGCCTGTTTTGCACCGGCGTCATCGACCGGCCGTGGCTTCCTCTGTGGCCTCTGCTGGGAGCGGGCCGTCGGCATGCCATCTCCTTGTCACTCGGCGGCATCCGAATTCGGCATGTATTGAAGTCGCTCAATCTGCTGCGCGCGGTAAACCGGGCCGCCAAACACCTTGACCGTTGCCCGGATCTTCACGGCGGATGAAAGCGCGCGCCACGCCGCGACGGCAGCTTCAAGTGTGGCATAATCCGTCTGGTTGCCGGCGCCATCGTTGAGCGTCGCCGGCCGCGTGGCATCCACGCAGATTTTGAAAACGTCTTCGGTCATAGCCCCCCGCTTCCGCTTAAAACATATCGGCGCTACAATCGGAGAGATTGCGGTCTCCGTCATTTTAGCGCCCCGCACCTGAAACGGACGATCAACTCCGTCAAGCCGTCCGCTTCGGCGCCCCGACGGAGGCCACCGACGAGGCACCATCATTTTTGGCGGTCACCTCGATCGCCGTTGCTTCAGGACGTGCTGGCCGTCGATTGAAGATCGACACATCCTCGTCGGCAAGCAAGGATTGAGACCGCATCATAACGCGTCTGATTTCGAGGTAGATGTCACCGCGGACGTGATCGAACGCGTATTTGCGCGTCATCTCCAGAGCGAAATACGCAGCCTGTGTTTCGGTCGAACGCTCGCTTTCCGGCAAACTCAGCCATTCTTCAACGATGACGCTTTCTGATCCAGGCTTGTGCATGACACCCCCTGCGTTACGCCGACTGAACCAATCTCCGCGGTCCAGAACCTTGTTTGATCGTGAAACGGCCTGATGCGATAGCCGTTTACTTTTTGTTTTTTCGATCAGCCGACGCCATGTCGCTTGACCTGCGCAACCAGCGCCGCATTGGATCTGCGGTCATTTCCGATCGCACTCAAAAAGTTGCTACCCTCATGTAAAAAAGCGGAGTGCGCAGCGTTCTCGCCATCCCTCGACGATCGCCGCGCACTCCGCCGTGTGCCGCCCAATGCGCAGTACGCGGAGGCGGAATCCTTTTGGTAACCATGTCGGCTCGAATGCGTTCCAGAATTTCGCATAATAAAGATGCCGACTTATGTTCGACAACATGTGAACACAAAGCATCAGTGTGAGGGTTCTTAGGCTCCGCCGGGACTATCCTGGGGCTTCGAAGACTTCATCGAGACGACGATACCGGAGGTGGCTTCGCAAACTGTGAAGGGCCTCGTAAAACCTTGTCGGGTCTAAAAACAAAGATACTGGCGACTTAAGATCGTTTTGTTGTGCAGCGGACAGTCGCAGCAGTCGTGATCTTCATCATAGGGTTCTCGCGGAGATGCCGCAGTGGGTTTGCAGGGCTTTACCGTTGCGATGAAGGTGCAGCACGCGGGAATGCTATCGGGGGCTCAGTCAATTCCATGAGCAAGGACGCTCATCGGCCCATCACCGCGCATCCGAGACGAGCATACATGGATTTTCGGGCTTGCTCCGATCATGAGAGCTACCCCGCTCGCGGCGATTTTCCGTCGAATAACGCCGCGTGATCAACACGCAACTCGCGCTTGAGCAGCTTTCCACTGGGATTTTTCGGCAGGGATGGTACAAACACGACCGCCTTCGGTACCTTGAATCCTGCCAGACGCTGGCCGCAATGGGCGACGACGTCGTCTTTCGCAAGCTCTGTTCCTGCTTTCGGCACGACCACCGCGACCACCGCTTCAATCCATCGCGGATGCGGAACGCCGATGACCGCGACTTCCGAAACGCCTGACAGCTGATAGATGACTTCCTCGACCTCCCGGCTGGCGACATTCTCTCCGCCGGTCTTGATCATGTCCTTCTTGCGATCAACAACGGTGATGTAGCCGTCCTCATCAATGGTCGCCAGATCGCCGGAATGAAACCAATCGCCATCGAAAGCGGCCTTGGTGCGCTCGTCGTCATGAAAATATCCCAACATCAAATGCGGCGATCGATGCACGATTTCCCCCACCTCGCCCGGCTTCACGTCGCGCATCTGTTCGTCCACCACCCGGGTTTCAACGTTGAGCGCGGCGCGTCCGCAGGAACCCGGGCGGCGCAGTTGATCGTCCGGCCCGAGCATGGTCGCGAGCGGTGCGATCTCGGTTTGTCCGTAGAGATTCCACAGCCGGACGCCCGGCATCCGTCGGTCCATTTCGCGCATGACTTCAACCGGCATGATGGATGCGCCGTAATAGCCTTTCCGAAGACTCGACAAATCCGTGCTGTCAAAGATCGGAGACCGTAACAGGGAGATCCAGACCGTCGGGGGTGCAAAAAATGATGTGACGTCGTGCTGCGCAATCAACGCGAGCAGATTTGCCGGCGTGGCATTCGCGGTAATCACATTGGTGGCACCCACATAGATACCCGGGCCGAGAAACACGTCGAGTTGCGCGCAATGATAAAGCGGCATCGCGTGCAACATCAGATCATCCGACGCAATCGACGCGTCGACGATACAACTAACATATTGCCAAACCACGGCATCGTGGCTCAGCATGGCGCCCTTCGGCTGCAACTCCGTTCCGCTTGTGTAGACAATCTGCAGCACATCGTCGCCCGACAACGCGGGCTGCGGCATTGCATCCGAGGTCGAGACGAGTTCATCGAAGGAAACCATCCCCGGTGCCGGTGTGCTGCTCACCTCGGATGGCAACCAAATAAAATTCCGAACATTCGTTTCAACACCGGCGGCGCTTCGACCCACAGCGGCGAACTCTGTATCCGTTGCCAGAAATTCCACGCCGGCGTGTCGCAGGATAAAGGCGACTTCGTCTGCCTTGAGCATGAAATTGATCGGCACGAGCACGGCACCGAGACGGGCGAGCGCGAACCGCAATGCCGCAAAGCCATGGGAGTTGCGGGAGAGGACCGCGACCCGTACCCCTTTGGTGACGCCGCGACGGGCAAGGCCCGCCGCCAGACGCTCGCACAGCGCGTCGAACGTTGCGTAGGTCCAGGCCGTCTCGCCACACCTGATCGCGATTTTCCTCGGAAAGCGTCTGGCGCTTCGTCGGAGCAAATCGCCGAGCGTGTGGCGCCTCAGATCAGAAGCGCCGGCATATCCTCGGTCTTGTGCGGAGCTGAACGGGTTGAAGTTACCTGACGTCATTGCCCTTCCCTCCATCTGGTCGCCTTGTCAGCTGTTTCCCCGCAAGGGATGCCGCTTTGCGCATCCGCATTGCACACTTGTAGCCCTCCAGTTCGCGCCATTGCTCAAACAACCGGCGTGGATTGCAAGCGGTCGGCCATGGAGGTCAACCGCGCTGGCGCAGCAGAAAGCGTTGGACCTTTCCGCTCGGCGTCTTTGGCAATCCCGAAACGAATTCGATCTCTCGGGGATAGGCGTGCAGAGAAAGCCGTGTCCGCACGTGCTCTTGAATGTCAGCCTCAAGCGCGCCGTCGGGTTGATAACCGTCTCTCAGCACCACAAACGCTTTGACGATCTCGGTGCGTTGCGGATCAGGTTTGCCGACGACCGCGACTTCCGCCACGGCAGGGTGCTCGATGATGATACTCTCGACATCGAAGGGGCCGATCCGATAGCCCGCGGAGGTGATAATGTCATCGTTGCGGCCGACAAAGAAAAAATGCCCATCGGCGTCGCACTGCATCGTGTCGCCGGTCAGATACCATTCGCCTTGGAAACTTGGCGTTTCACGATGCCAATATCCGGCAAAGGTGAAGAGCGGCGAACGGGTTCGGTGCACGGCCAACGTGCCGGGCGTGTCGGGGGGTGCCGGTCGCAAGGCGTCGTCGAGGACCGCGAGTTCAAATCCCGGCATGGCAACGCCGGCGGATCCGGGTTTCACCTGATGCCGCAGGCCGTGGTGATTATTCACGAGCATTGCGAGCTCAGTCTGCCCGTAGTGATCATACACCGGGCAATGCAGGACCCGCTCCGACCAGCGCGCAATCTCGGGATTGAGAGGTTCGCCGGCGCTGCTGGCGACCCGCAGCTGTCGTGATATCGGCGCCATGGCCGTGTCGGACGCCGCCATCATGAGCCGATAGACGGTCGGCGCGGCGGCAAGATTCGTAATGCCCTGCTGCGCAATCACCCGCACCGTCGAATCCACGGTAAACGGGCCATCATACATGGTCGTCGTGTGACCGAGCAGGAGTGGCCCGACGACGGCGTAGAGCATTCCGTAGGCCCAGCCGGGGTCGGCAACATTCCAAAATCGATCAGACGGCTGCAGGTCGAGTGCATCTCGCATATAGAGCGCCACAGGAAGCAATAGGCGTAGAGGATACTGGACGCACTTCGGATGGCCCGTCGTTCCGGACGTGAAAAGGGCAATGATCGGATCGTCGGCTTGACGTACGACCGGCTCGAAAGTCGGCGATTGCACGGCGAGTGACTCAGCAAAGCTGGTGACGCCTTGCTGACCGCGGTCGACGATGAGCACAGGCGGGCAATTGGGAACCTCGTTGAGTTTCGGCCGATTGGCCGCATCGGTGACGACCAGCTTTGCCTTGCTGCCATCCGCATGGGTCACACGCTGATGAATCGCAGCAGGACCGAACGCTGTGAATAGCGGTTGATAAACTGCGCCGGCCCGCCAAGTCCCGAGCACCACGACCAAAAGTTCGGGAATGCGCGGCAGCAGGCCAGCGACGACGTCGCCGGGACCGATATTGTAAGAGCGCAGCAGATTGGCAAAACGTCCGGCCGCGTCCTGCAACGCAAGAAAGGTCACGGCCTCCGAAGCAAAATCCCGGCTGAGCCATTGCAGCGCCACACGGCCATCAGCAGTCCAGCGGTCGCAGCATTCACTGCAGGCATTGAGACCTTGATCCAGTCTGCCAGTGAGTATCTGCTTCTCCAGAAACTCAATCGAGAAGTCCCGATAGGCCGCCTGGTATTCGCGCATGGCCCCTCCCGTGAAGCAACAATTTCGACATCAGGTACTCCGGGCTCAGAACCGAAGCTGACGAATTCGCTGTTTCAGGAGCTTATCTGATCGCGTCACGCGCATCCACCACATCGGATGAAATATCCCTGAACGCCTTCGGACATCGACCTTAATTCACGAGCGCGCGATCGAGATCGTGCCGACGCTCCCGACGCCGGAACGGCCCCGAGCCGATCCTGAACCGGGCTAACAACCGGACAGTGGAGAGCCGGCAACCGGTTGAAGAACTCAGCGCCTTCGGCGTCTTCGTTGCGCCGGCCATCGGCTATCGCGCAAGCGGTCATCGACGGCATCGCGGTCAACAAGACGACGTGGGCGTAAAAGCGCTCGCTTTGAAAGCAAGCACTTATGCGACTTTGCGCAACGGGCGCTGCGACATGGCGCCGGCACCTTGGTCCGTTGAACAATCGATCTCACTCGGTGTAACGTTCGTCGCGGCTCGTCGTACGGTTGCTCTTGACCGTCTGCGAAACAAGCGCCGAGCCGTGGCCGCAAGTCAGCCGGCCAACTCTGCCGGCGCGGCCATGCGTAGCCTGCTCAAAGGAGTCTGCACCACGACCCGTCTGATTGCGCACTACCGGATACGAAGCGACGCGGCTTCGATCGACACCCGGGCTCTGGCGCTTGCCGTCGAGCAGAGCGTCGAGATGCCGATCGATGCGATCAGTGATTCCAGGGTGCTGGCCGAAACGGTCGGCCAAGTCGTTGGCGTCGACGACATGGGCGACGGTAGCTTCGCGGTCCGGATCGCGCTCTCCAGCGACACGACCGGTTTCGAGGTGGGCCAGCTGCTCAACATGCTGTTCGGCAACAGTTCGATCCACGACGACGTGACGCTGATCGATGCCGAGCTTCCGCCGGATCTCCTCGCCGCATTCCCGGGGCCATCCCACGGTCTTGCGGGCTTGCGCGAGCGCGCAGGCGCGACCGGCCGCGCTCTGACCGGATCGGCGCTCAAGCCACAGGGATTGCCGTCGGCGGCGCTGGCCGACCTCGCCTATCGCCTCGCGCTCGGCGGGCTTGATGTCATCAAGGATGATCACGGGCTCGCCGACCAGCGGGCGGCGCCGTTTGCCCAGCGAGTTCGCGATTGTGCCGCCGCAGTGCGGCGCGCCGGTGGTCGGACGCGCTACCTTCCGAGCCTGTCGGGGAATCTCGATCAGCTGCGCGCGCAGGTTCGTTTGGCGCTGGATGAGGGAGTCGATGGGTTTTTGGTGGCGCCGATGATCGTGGGACTGCCGTCGGTCGCAGCGCTGGTGCGGACCTTTCCGGAGGTCACTTTCATGGCCCATCCGGCCATGGCGGGAGCGTCGAAAATTGCGCCGCCTCTCCTGCTGGGCCGCATCTTCCGCCTGATCGGCTGCGACGCGACGGTGTTTCCAAATTATGGCGGCCGGTTCGGCTACGCGCCTTCGACTTGCCAAGCACTTGCGGCGGCGGCACTCTCGCCGTGGTCGGTTCGGCCAACCGCACCGGTTCCCGCCGGCGGCATGACGGTCAAGCGCGCGCCCGAGATCCTGTCATTCTATGGGCGCGATGTGATGCTACTCATCGGCGGTGGGTTACTCGCAGCTCGCGAGCAGCTGACCGACGAGACGCGGCGTTTCGTGGAGGCGGTGGCAGACCACCGATACGACTGAGAGCCAATGACCTTTCGCGCATTTAAAGAGGGTTATCGCTGGGCCGATACGGATGTGCTCGCCTACAAGGCGGACGGTAGCGCTCCGTTTAAGGCGGTAACCCGACAGGTGCTGTTCGCCGATCCCAATATGGCGGCCGAACTACGCTATTTCGAGGTGGCGCAAGGCGGCCATTCGACGCTCGAACGGCACCAGCATGTCCACGCCGTCATGGTCCTGCGCGGCAACGGCCGTTGTTTGATCGGCGAAAAGGTCTGGGCGCTGAAACCGCATGATCTGGTATCGATTCCGCCGATGACGTGGCATCAATTCCGCGCCGCTCCCGATCAGTCGCTGGGCTTCCTCTGCATGGTCAACACCGAGCGCGACCGACCGCAATTGCCGACCGAGTCCGATCTAGAAAGGCTCCGCGCGATTCCGGACGTCGCGGCATTCATCAGAACCACTTGAGAGAAATCGACAAAAGACCGGAGCGCGCAAATAGCGTACTTGGCCGCGCCTCATCCCGGAGCGGTCGGCTGGATCGATTTTGGCCGAAAGCTCGATTGAGACGTTAGCGACTGCAAATCAGCATCCGATGTTCGCACCTGTTGCAAACACGCAGGTTTTGATTTCTCAGCGATAGAGATTTAAGAGGACGACGCCGACACGCTGCGTTGACGCGCATGCGCGTCCCGGTGAATGCAAATTTCGTTGCCGACGATCAGAGATCGACGCCACGGTTGAGACGCGTGCGCTCGAAGCTGGGTCAAACCGGGAGCAAATCAGGGCACTTAGCGGCGCTCAGGCTCGACCTAGACGGGGGCAGCGTCACTACTCGCACGCTTTGATGATGCGGGCCCGATTGCCAAACTCGTCGATAAACCACTGGCTGACGATCATCTTGGTGCGAGGAAGTGTGATCTCGTTGCTTCGCGGCGTTGTCGCAGCGAGTTGCGGTTGATGCCGGCGACGCTTCGACTCTTTCAATTTCATCAGAGCGATCAAATCGTGGTCCATGCCATCCCCTCCCGCAGCGAATTGATACGAAACAGTGATCTAAAATGATGGCGAGATGCTGGATTATGTTTGGTTGAAGGGTGTCGGGATGCACCAAATAATTCGCGTGAAAAAGATGGCAAATGTTGCATAACGGCCACAGACAAAAACAAAGACAAAGGACAACTTTGTTTTGTCGTCAGCCGATTGCCTCACTACGGTAGGATCATTCGTCTGCAGGGAGGCTATAAGATGCATGCTCAACTCGGTGAGAGCCCAGACATTGTCCGATTTCCGCACGTTCGTAACGATAACCTGCACGGGAAAAACGACCAACTAGACAAAGCGGGCGAGACTGTTCTTCAATTGGTTGCGCAAGCCGCGGGCATTGCCGATGACAACAGTCGTCAAGCACTTGCCATGGCGCAGAAACTGTCAGAGGCGCTGCGAGCGGCCGAAGACCAGGTCGCTGCCTTGGAGGCGGACGTCGCCAACTACCGAGAGCGGGCCGAACGCGCCGAGCAATGGCTTCATCGCATCTACGGCGAGATAGAACAGACATTCCTTCAACAGCCTGAACCTCGGAGCGCGATGAATGGCGCGCCGCAACGACCACAAGCTCGGCGCGCTCGCTGACCAGCGCGACTTTGGGCGCCAAGCATACACGATACGCTGGGCACGGTCGCCGTGCCCACCCCGCTCGCCAGCGTCCCGGGAGAGCGCGTCGCTGCTAACTTCGCCGCTCGCCGCGTCGCTTTTCCGACTTATTTGCGCATCGCAACCCGTCATTATGCCAAAAGCCACTTGGGCAGACATGCGCGCGCCATAGCCTAGCCGGCGTTGTGGGTTCCCGGTGAGATCGACAACCACGCTATGGCCGGAAAGAGCCATTGCGCAGCGGCCCCTTTCGTAGATAATCGAGAGGCTATGCGCAGGCGGGCCTTTGGCGGCATTTATGTTGTTGAAGCGCTGAAGGATGGCGAGGTGGAGTATTGGGCCGCAGCCACGCTTCGGGAAAAGGCAGTCGCCGCCGTCGCGAAACAAGTCGGACCGGACTGGACCGTAACGCTCACGAAGCAGCGTCTTACCAATCAAAGACTTTCCGTTCTCAGAATGCTTCCCAACACCGTTCGGAAACTGTGAGGACACCTGAGACTAACGTTGGTTGCCGGGCTTTGGCGACGTCATGCGCCACGATGCGGCACCTTATTCGAACTCATCCCTGACGCGGACCGTCCGCATCATGCCATGCTTCGCAACCGTGCGGGTAACTCCGTTCCGGAAATGTCGTTGCACGCTCGAAAAGTTACCCTTTTGCGATCTGCGTACGTTGGGGCCGACCTAGATAAGACCGTGCAATTTTTTGCGCCCGAAAGTATGGCCAGGTCGTTATTCATGCGGTGATACTGCTCCGCTTGCATACTGGGTTGTGCCCGGTCATCTCCCCTCGCCTTGTATGTTCCAGCCGCGCTGCTAGCATGTCGCGTGGCTTAGATCTCGTGCGACTTACAAAACATACGAGACGGGAGGAACACAATGAAAAGCTCATATCGACGCATGCTGGTTGGAGCGCTTTTGGCGAGCGTGTCTTTGAGTGGACCTGCTTTTGCGGCCGACAAAATCAAGATCGGCTTTTTCTCGACCCTCGAGGGCCCGTATACGGCCTTGGGTGAAGACGGCCAGCGCGGCTTCGATCTTGCCGTCACGCAACATCACAACAAGGCCGGCGGTAAGGACCTCGAGATCATCCGCGCATCCTCAGATGCTTCTCCCGACTCGGCGGTGCGGGCCGCCAAAAAGCTCGTGGAGCAGGATAAGGTCGATATCCTGATCGCTCCGCTTTCGGGCTCCGAAGGCATCGCGCTGCGCGACTACGCAAAAACCCAACCGCAGGTCACGATCATCAACGGTTGTTCGGGGGCTCTCGAAACGACTTACGTGACACCGGCGGCCAACTTCTTCCGATTCAACATCGACGGAGCCCAGATGCACAAGGGGCTCGGGAAATATATCTACGACGTCAAGCACTATAAGAAGATCGCGACAGTCGGTGAGGACTATTCCTTCATCTATACCCAGGTGTTCGGGCTTGCGCTCGAGTATTGCCCGCTCGGCGGCGAAATCACCAAGCGCATTTGGGTTCCGCTCGGCACCAAGGATTTCGGCAGCGTCATTTCTTCGATTCCGGATGATGTCGATGCAATCTATTTGGGTCTTGGTGGGGCTGACGCGCTCAACTTCTTGAACCAATACCAGCAAGCGGGCGGCAATGCTAAATTGTTCGGCGGCTCCATCATGATTGACCAGACGGTTCTGTCTTCAAAGGGTAAGGCGAAGGACGCTCTGATCGGAACGGTCTCTGCTTCTCCGTATGCTGATTCATCGGATGATCCGAAATGGCAAGCCTTCGTCAAAGCCTACAAAGATAACTGGCCCGCAGACAAGCGGTTCGCCAGCCCATCGCTCTGCGCCGTCAACTACTACGACGAAACCCAGGCTGCACTTCAGGCGCTTGATAAAGTCAACGGCGACTTGAGCGACGGTCATAAGAAATTCCGTGAAACGTTGTCGAACTTGATCTTGGACGCGCCCAACGGGCAAATGAAGCTGGATGAGAATCGCCAGGCCATCGGCACGAGCTTCGTCACGGAGGTCGTCAAAGATCAGAACGGCGATCTCGTCAGCAAGGTGGTCCAGGTCGTGCCCAATGTGGATCAGAGGCTAGGTTTCTCGAAGGCGGCGTTCGACAGGATCGGGCTGCCCGCCCGCGACGTTCCGGTTTGTCAGAAGAAATACGATTGAGAGAACCCACGCCTCTCATAAAAGCCTCGGCCGACCTTCGGCCGAGGCTCCGTCATTTGCTATCTCCGTCATGAGCGATCTCCGTCACAAACCATAAGAGGACGCGGCGTATGTCTCGCATGCGAATTCGCGGAGCGACCGTCGTGTCGATGGACCCGTCTCTCGGGGTCATCAACACGGGAGATATCCTCGTCGACGACGGCAAGATCGTCGCAATTGGCCAAAACCTCGGCAGCTGGGCGGTTCTCGAGATTGACGGCCGCGACATGATTGCTTTGCCGGGGCTGATCAACGGTCATATTCATCTCTGGCAGACGGCGTTGCGCGGCATCGCCGCCGACTGGACCTTGGATCACTACTTTGGTCAGCTGATCGGCCACGTCGTTGGGCTCTATTCGCCCCAAGATGTCTATATCGGAAACCTGATTGGCGCCCTCGATCAGATCAACACCGGTGTTACGACGCTTTTCGACTGGTGCCATATCGTCAATACGCCGGCGCACGCCGATGCCGCCGTCGATGGGTTACGAGACTCTGGGGTTCGCGCCGTTTTTGCATATGGCACGCCGATGACTCTGTTCGGGACGACGGAGCCCCATCCGGTCGATGCGCGCCGGATGCGTCGGGAGCGATTGGCGTCGAATGACGCCTTGGTCACCATGGCGCTCGCCATTCGCGGAACCGATTTTGCTCCGGGGACCGCGGAGCGCGATATCGAATTTGCACGGGATCTCGGCCTGTCGGCGTCTTTCCACGTGGCTTGCGCCAAGCATGGGCCGCGGCCCCAATCCATGCAGAGCCTCGCGCAACAACGCCTGCTCGGCCCAGATATCAATTTGGTGCATGCAAATTTTCTGACGGGAGATGAATTCCGCGTCGTCGCCGATCAGGGCACCACGGTATCAATCACCCCGGAAGTCGAAATGCAGATGGGCCTTGGGCTTCCACCCACCGGCGGCGTTCTGGCCGCAGGTGGCCGTCTCAATATCGGAACCGATGTCGTCACCGGCGTCAGCACCGACATGTTCACGCAGATGCGCTTTTTGCTTCAGACGTACCGCGCTCTGACCAATGAAACCTTCCATCAGCGCGAGACGATGCCGGATCGGCTTGCCATGACAGTAAGCCAAGTTCTTGAACACGCAACGATTAAGTCGGCGCGCTGTATTGGGCTTGACCGCCAGATCGGCTCTCTAACGCCGGGCAAACAGGCCGACATCATCCTGCTGCGCAAGGCCGATATCAATATGAGGGCTGCCGCCGACCCGGTTTCGTCGATCGTTCTGCACGCCGGCGTATCCAACGTTGATACCGTCATCATTGGCGGCAACATCGTCAAACAGCATGGCAAGCTCCTCTATCGCGACTTGGCCCGTCGGTTGCGGGACCTCGACAGCTCGTCGGAACGCCTCAACGCCGAATTCAGAGCCCGCTCCTCCGCTGCGTAGACAAACGACATCCATCGCGCCTCAGCGTCCTTGCCTGAGAATGTCTGAGAAACGCGGGGCCTGCGTGGGCCGATGTCCCGCCCGATCGTCGGGTGGCGACGCGTGAGGCGTCGGACCGTGTGATGTGGGACCGTATGGATGACGGATCGCCGGATCGGCCGTCAACGCCGCAGCCGGTGCGGTGCGTGGCCCTTCCTCGAAGGTTCTTGGTATCATCTCCTGAGCCAATCGCGGATCGGCACACGGTATGTAGGTCTCCGCCAGTCCGTACTCACGGCGAACGATATTCGCGGCCTGTGCGGCAGCCGCGCTCTTATAGAAGGCAACGAGACGATTTGCGCCTTGCCGCCCAAAGCCGCAGTCGGACGTGACCAGTAGATTTTCGACATCGACGTATTTCAAAGCCGTCCGAATGTCCTCCGCCACCTCAGCGGGACTTTCGGCGTTGAGCGTCCGATGCGACACCACGCCGAGCGCAAATTTCTTATGGGTCTTGCCCTTCCAAGAGCCGAGCAGTTCGATTTCAGCAAACCCCCGATCTTTCATTTCCAACGTCAAAACGTCACAATTCACGCGATCCAAGTAGACCTCAAGCGCGTTCGCATACGACGTTTTGTCAAATACGCGCTGCATCATGGGATTGCCCCAGCACGTGTGGATCCAGATTTCAGCGTCGTTGAGACCCTCAAGTTCGTGGTTCAACGCGTCAGTCAGGAAATTCAGCGTGTCGGTCGCCTCCGGATGATAGCAAGCAATAAAATGAATCGTCGGCTCCTCGACTTGAATCACCCGGCAGCCGGACGCGACCAACTCTCTGAGTTCTTTGTTGATCGCCGTGGCCATGTCCCAGATCATTTGCCGTTTATCATCCTCGATCCGATATTCCGGCGTATGGGAATCGAGGAACAGCGCCATGACTTGACCGGAGACCGTCCCAAATTTGACGGGCTTTCGGGTGCGCGCCTGGGTCATCCGAAAAATTTTGGCGTATTCCAGGGGATTGCGCGGATTATGCTCGATTTTCCCAGTGACGACCGGCCAGCGCCAGGAAGTATAAATCTCGTTGAGCAACGTGCCCGGTGGGTATCTCAGCAGTTCCGAACGCGTATTTTCCGGCTGCAATTCATCGAACGCCAAGCCCTTCCAACGCTGCAGGGGATAATGGTGCCAAGACCGTCCCGCTAAATCCGCGTCCAGAAAATAATCACCGCATGTGACGATATCGAGGCCCGCGCGTTCCTGATCCGACACGACGACGGCCAGCGCATCAGAAAACTGCTCTCGGTAAATCGGATCGAGCATGGCGGTGTCCAAAGGGCGTCCCCAAAGGCTCTGCTCATACCAGGCTGGCCGCGGCCAAGAACCGGTCGTGGTTACGGCCAAGCTCAAATTCTTGGTACTCGTGAAAGCCATACATCATCTCCCTGGCCGTCTCATGATCTTCTTGTTGCAACGTATGTCATCGGCGCCTGGCGAAACCATCTGTTGACGCTATCTGAAATGGCTATTTTCGAGGCTTGGTCGTCCGACTTCTGCGACGGCCCACCGAGGACGTGCATCACTGAGCTTGCGCGCGGCGCGATGACCCTCAAGGGTCGCCTCATAGACCGTCCGCGGCGCAAGGGCACAGCCGATCGCTTCGACATCAACTTTTTGCTCTTTCAACAAGTGATAAATCTCGGTTTCCGAGCTTCGTGCTGTGGCCATGACGATGAGGTCTGCGTTGACGCGGCGCGTGTTTTTCGGAAGGTAGACGTTGGCGACCTCCACTTGCTTCCCTATGATCCGCCGAACAACGTGGGATGTTATAAGTTCGACGTTGGACTCCTGCAGATAGGTCATGATCCAGTGAAAATAGACCTCGGGGACCGTTTCCATCGCGATCATCGGCCATCGGGTCAACAATCTCACCTTCATGCCATCTTTCGCTAACTTGACCGCGGTCAAAGGCGCGGCCACATCGGCCATTTCATCGATGACCAGGGCCTCGCCAGGCATAGGCCGCCGTGCGTCGTCCAGGGCAATTTGATCCCAAGAAACGCATTGGCCGGTCTCCCAGCCCGCAATTGGCTTACCGGTTTGTCCTTGGAAGCCATCGCGTCGATAGCGGGCACCCGTCGCGACGACGATATGGTCAGGCTTTTCAGCGGCAAGTATTGCGTTGACGTTCTCGGGCGTAACTGACCTTCCGAGCTTGATTTCAGTGCCATTGCCCGTTGCCTGGGCCGCCAGCCATGTTGCAATCGTTCCATATTGCTCGCGATACGGCAAAGCCCCATAGGCGCGGATATGACCGCCCACGGCCCGCTCGCGCTCGTAAACCACAACACTGTGGCCCTGCCCTGACGCGACGCGAGAATACTCCAGGCCTGCAGGTCCGGCCCCGATGACGAGCACACGCTTTGGCCGATACGCCCGGCTGGTCGCATTGGCGCCCCAGATCGCCTCCCGGCCGACAACGGGATTGTAAGCACATTGAACGCGGCTACCGCGAACAACGGAACGCCAACAATAATTTGCCGCAACACAGCGTCGGATATCCTTTTCACGACCCTGCTTGACCTTCGTGAGCCATTGCTCGTCAGCGATCATTTGTCGGGAAAGAAGGATCGCATCGGCATCGCCGGATTTCACAAGGTCTTCGGCAACGTCCGGATAGCTGATACGGCCGACCATCAGGACCGGCTTACTGGACACAGCCTTGAACGCCCGGGAATACTCGCGCTCCCATCCCTGTTCAAACGTCATCGGCGTGTGAATCCAAGAGTGATGCACCCCCGCCGAGACACTGACGTAGTCGATGTCCGTCTGCCGTTCGAGATCAAGATGGACGCGTTTGACATCATCGATTTCAAGGTCGCCCTCCCAAAAGGAGGTTGAATTGATGCGATAGCCAAGGATGGCGCGGTCACCGATCCGGGCGCGAATGCGTTTCAGACATTCGACCGGAAATCGAAGGCGATTTTCATAGGATCCGCCCCATCGGTCGTTGCGGAGATTGTAAAGCGGCGAGAGGAACTGCCAGGGCAAATAGCCGTGCGCCAGATGAAGTTCGACGCCGTCGAGGCCTGCAGCGATCGCCCGTCTGGCGGCCTCAGCGAAGCTTTGCAAGATGGCTTCGATTTCGTGTTCCTCGAGCTCCTTTGGTGTCGGACCGCCGGGTATCTCACCGATGGCCATTTGGCTGGGCGCGACCGTATAGGCATTGTATTCGTAGGGATCGCGGGCCGGATCGGTCTTGAAGAACGGCGTGGGCGAGCGCAAACCGACGTGAAGAAGCTGCGCGACCAGCGCGCAGCCGTGACGTTTCACGGCGCGCGCCACTCTGGCGATGCCCTCTATCTGATCGTCGTGCCACAGCCCCGGAAAGGCGGCCGGTGTGTAGATCGTATTCTTCTCGATGATCTGCCCACCGAGAATAATCATGCCCAGTCCGGTACGGGCACGCTCTTCGTAGTAAGCAACGGCCTGATCGGTGAAGATACCCTCGTGTGCGTTGCGGACCCAGGTCGGGCAGACCGGCCCGAACACAACACGATTTGCGATGCGCGTATGCCTGAGGTGCCACGCGGAAAACAGATTTGGGTAGGATTGGGCGTAATCGGCCACCGTGCTCCTCCGTCGCAGTCAATTTTTTATTTTTACAACGGCGACTTATGCACGTGCCGCCGCTCGGGCTAGATTAGACGGACTGCGCCCAATGGCAATCAGGTTTCGCGATATCGCCCGGAATTCATTGGAGGCGAAAGGATGCGCATCGTAAGCTTCTACCACGACAAACAGATCCGACTCGGCATCGCAATCGGCGAAACCATATTGGATGCGGCCGCGGCGGCCGGATCTCTTCAGCAGGACGAGCAAGTTCACGTCCGCGATGCCTTGTCATTCGTTCGCGGCGGCGCCGCAGCAAGGCTTGTCGCGGACCGGCTCATCAGACAGACGCCCAAAGAAAACTTACTCGTCCGCGAAAACGTGCGGCTTGCTGCGCCGATCATGCCGTCCACCATTCTGTGTGCAGGCAGCAATTACCGAGAACACAACGCCGAAAAACTTGGTTCCCCGACCAGCGGCAAGGAACCCGAATTTTTCTTGAAGACAGCCGATTGTGTCGTCGGCCCCGAGGAGCCGATCATCTACGATGCGCATCTGACGCGAAAGCTCGACTGTGAAACGGAGCTGGCCGTCGTTATTGGCAAATCGGGACGTCACATTCCCAAGGAGCACGCTCTTGAACACGTATTTGGTTACACGATTGCGAACGATGTCACGGCCCGCGATCGCCAGGTACGCCGACAGGGTGATTTTACGTGGTATGAATTGGGACGTGGCAAGGCATTCGACAGCAGCGCGCCGCTGGGGCCGTGCATCGTGACCGCTGATGAGGTTCCCGATCCGCAGAACCTTGCCATCAGCACACGCATAAACGGCGAATTACGTCAATCAAGCAATACGCGAAACATGATCTGGACGTGTGCCGACTTGATCCATTTTTTCTCAATCAATTTCACGTTGAAGCCCGGGATGATCATTATAACCGGCACGCCTGCCGGAACGGCCTGGTCGACCGATAAAGAACTTGGTGGAAACTGGACGCCAAGCGGAGGGGTGATTGCGGCAACGCGATACTGCCTCCCCGGCGATCTCGTTGAATCGGAGATTGAGAAAATTGGCGTCCTCCGAAATCCCGTTGCCTAGAATAAGCTTGGGAGGATCGTCAAACGAACCCGACCGGCGTATGGCGGAAATCTTCGGGAGCACACCGTCGCGGAATATATTGCTGATGACTTAGCGGCGCGCTCCTCCACGCAGCATGGCGGCCGCCGCAGCGAGCTCGGGCGTCTCGACCGGCCGATACGGGTTTGCCGGGGTATATTTGAAACCGGCCAAATTCGCTATTTTGTCTCGAGATGCAGCCGCGATGCGTCGCAATGCGGCAATGTCTTGTCCGAGCACCCGGCCATTCCACTTCCTCGGAACGCCGTTGACGATCACATGACGAACGGAACTGCGATCGGCGCCCTGAACAATCGTACCAATCGCATGGTTGAGTGGGAGATTCGAAAACTCCCAAGCCGCGATGCAGACGATGTCGGCACGCTTTCCCGGCGTCAGCGAGCCGACGACATCGCCGAGACCAAGGTCGATCGCGCCCTGACAGACGCACATTTCCAGGACATCGCGATTCTTGATGTATGACGGTCGATCCACCGCACCACTGTAAGCCATCTGGGTCTGGTGCATGCGCTGTGTTGTCAAGGCATGCCGCATCTGCGTAAACATGTCTGCCGCCAGCGACACTTCGACGTCGCCGCTCAAGCTCGGGCGTATTCCTAGATCCAACGCTTGCTGGACGGGCGAGATGCCGTCGCCGAGGCCGATCTGCTCATCGGAGGTGGTCGCCAAAGTCACCCGCACGCCTGCACTCTTGATGAAAGTCCAGGCTTCCTCACTAATTCCCGCGAGGTGAATGAGGGTGACATCGGATCCAAGTAGTCCGGCACGCCCCAGTTTTTCGACCTCACCGGAGAAGCCGCCGCAAACCCCGTCCATCGTTATGGCGAGACCGAGTTTTCGACCATGATCGACCATTTTTTCCAGCGGCCACGGCCGCATTTCCACGAGCCCCATGCGGACCGTCGTTAAGCCTCTGGGGTCGTGGTAGGCGTCGCGGATACGCTCAAGATCCATTGGCCAGTGTTGATCCCACTCACCGGCCGACGGTGCACTTGAAGCGTGCACGGCACGGATGCCGGCTTGTTTGTATGAACGAAACACCGCATCCGTATGGGCCGGGGACCGTGTGTTATGAGAAAAATCCAAAACGGTTGTGACACCGCAATCAAGTAACCCGAGCGTGGTCAC
Organism: uncultured Alphaproteobacteria bacterium; assembly: GCA_963737755.1. Lineage (GTDB taxonomy): Bacteria > Pseudomonadota > Alphaproteobacteria > Rhizobiales > Xanthobacteraceae > BOG-931. Next base: position 45,510 of record CAVTTZ010000009.1, read on the forward strand.
CATGTTGCCGACATACATGTCCTCAGGATCGTAGGCTTTCGCAAAACCTGCATGCACTGTCGCCATATACTCGCCGATCGAGGCATCAACGATGAGGCCGCGAAACTGGTTCTGCCAGCAGTGCCTGTGACCATCTACCAAGCCAGGCATGACGATCATGCCCTTCAGATCGACAACCAAAGCGTCCTCTGACGTGACCGCTGAACTCAAATCAGGCGCAACGTCCACAATGTCGGAGCCCCTGATCAAGACATCGCCGACGTCGAAGTCACCGATGTTGGCGTCGAGAGAGACCACCGTCCCCCCGCGCAACAGTACGAGATCTTCTCTTTGTCGACCGAAGACTTTATTGAAAATCTCGCTCCACTCGCTGTCCGATATTTCATAGTACCAACGGGGCTCTCCTCGACGCATGCCTAATCCTCCCGGCTATCTGCGCGTGCAGGTGCAGCGAGACACATCATTCGGAGCATCTCATGTCCATTCTCACGAACAGCGATATGATGCCATCAAATCGTCGCGCGACTAAGGACTTCGTGCGGCCTCGCCCAAACGATGGCGTCATCACGGCCATACGCCAATGACGTTGGCAACCGGAGCCGGCAGCAGCCGCCGTCACGCACCAAGCCGCGGTACGCATTCGCTTGAAACGATGACGACCGTCAAAAACCACTTTTCCAATGGGAAATCGCTGGGCGAGGCATTACCGGTCGCTCAAAAGATTCGCTCCGCGAAGCCATGCGCAGTAGGATCACTCGCCGGGCTTTCGCGGAGCTTTCGCCATGACTTGGCAAGTCGTTCAATCTCGTCACTCAACACTCACCGTGACGCACGCCAACGGGATGTCTTACGAGTTTAGGCTGAGCGACAGTCACACGATCGAGCATTCGTATTTTACCAGTGAAGAGCGCAAAGCAGCTCAGGCCATCGCGCATCGTTATCTTGCCGCGCATCGGCGATGGTTTGGTCACTGGATTCCGCGTGATCCTCGGTTGATGGCCCATGCTTGATAAGACGTCTCACTTGGGCCTCGGCGTTAGTTTGCGGGTTGAGGCATCACTTGTCTTTTGGTCAAATAAGCTCGTCGATGGCCGAACGGACAGGAACTGTGCCGCTGTCCGGTGCCTTAATAAAATCGCTCCTGTTGTCGTGCCGCCGTCGGGCTCTTTCGCGGACCATTCACATCCGCCCCACGCCCTTTCATTCACATTGTGAAGTTTCTGAGGCCTGCCATGGAGGCCAGACCTTGACTGTAACCAAACCTGAACGAGCGAGTGTTCACATTGGCCTTTCCCGCCCATCCCGCAGACGGGAGAAATTTGAGAATGCCCGATCTTCAAGGACGTTCACACACGGTACGCTTATTTGTGTGCTCGCCATCCTCGTCGCAGGTTTGACGCCGCTCGGGCCCAGTGTCCGCGCCGAGGACTGCTTGGCCGCACCCAACGGTCCCGCGCATCAGGGGACGGTGTGGCGTTTCCGGCTCGATCGGACCACGCAGAACAAGTGCTGGTACATGCGTGCGCTCGATCGACCCGCGCAACAAGGCCTCGCCGCGGAAGCTCAGCCGACGCCCGGGGCCGCGATACCAATTCCTAGACCGAGACCGTCGGCCGCGGCGTTGGGGACGCCGCCTGACGACATTCCACGTCCCCAGGCGAAGCCGTCAACGGCCCAACCCGCTTTATCATCGAACCGATCGGACCGTGGCCCTGCTGCATTGCAAGACGACGGAAGCGCTCGTCCCGCAGTCGATCCGCCGATCATCGAGACCCACCCGGCCCCGTCAGCCGAAACGCCATATCAAACCGATACCAATAGATCCCTACCCACGTCGCCTACGCCCGCGCAGGCTGCGGAAACCGACGAAGCAAGCTCCGCGACGGTCGAGAAGCAACAGACTACACCACCGGTGCCTGCCGAGATCGCATCAACGCCAGCCGTCGAAATACCAACAGTTGCCGCCACCGAAAACCCGTTGCCGCAATCCGACACCCCGACGGCGGGGAACGTTTCTCCCGCGTTTGATCCTGCCGGTGACTCGGCGATGCCAGCGCCGGATACCACACACCCTGTGGACGCAACGCTCGACGACGCTGCGTCGTCACGGTCGAGAGATACGATTCCGCCCCAAAGCCCGTCTGCAGGTCTCGGAACGAATAGTGCTGAAACAACCTCATCCGTTACTTCGACCGAGCACCTCGGTTTGAACGCTGGTGCCGCCGCTCTTGCTCGTTTCCGCTGGCCGACCTGGTTGTCTTGGGATCGCGCCACACCGAGCGACGCTTTTGTTTCCAGATCACTGCTTTGGATAAAGCCGCTATACCTTATCGTCGCATTTGTTATCGCGACCGTTCTCATGTCGTATTATGTCATCTACAAAAGTTTTCAATGGAATACGAAAATTGGCGACTCCTGGTCCGATGATCTCGCCATCGACGGCCGCTCCAACGACCCGGAGTTTTACGATGCCCTGCGCAAGGCGTCGGCAACGAGCGATCATCATCCGTCTATTTGACGAGCGGGCAGCCTCCATCCTTCAGAGGACGAAAGGCCTGATCACCTGGGACCTCGGCAAGCAACTTGTAATAATCCCACGGACCGGAGGATTCCTCCGGCCTCTTCACTTGGAATAGAAACATGCTGTGCACCATACGGCCGTCTTCCCGCAGAACGCCATTCTCGGTAAAGACGTCGCGCACTGGTGTTTCACGCATCTTTGCCATCACGGCTTTTGTCTCGCGCGTTCCGGAAGCCTGAACCGCCTTCAAATAATGCAACGCGGCACTGTAAGTCGCGGCCTGGTTCATTGTCGGCATCCGCTTCATGCGCTCGAAAAAACGCTTGCCGAAATCTCGCGTTTTTTCGTTCAGGTCCCAGTAATAGGCCTCTGTCACCATGAGCCCTTGGGCCCGTTGAAGGCCTAGACTGTGCACGTCGGAAATAAACATCACGATCGCCGCAAAATTCTGTCCCCCGGCAACGATGCCGAATTCCCCACCTTGCTTGATCGCGTTGATGGTATCCCCGCCGGCATTTGCGAGCCCAATGATTTTAGCTTTGGAAGCCTGTGCCTGCAGCAATTGCGACGAGAATTCCAACGCATTGAGCGGATGTTTCGCACTGCCGAGAACCTTCCCACCCGCGGCTTTGACCACCGCGGAGGCATCGCGTTCGATCGAATGGCCGAAGACATAGTCCGCCGTAATGAAGAACCAGCTATCTCCGCCATTCTTGACGATCGCGCCCGCCACCGTATGTGAATTGGCGTAGGTGTCATAGGTCCAGTGCGCGGTGTAGGGCGAGCAGGATTTCCCGGTTATATCGGAGCTCGCCGCGTCGGTGATGATCACGATCTTCTCGTCCTGCTTCGACAACTCCATTACGGCAAGCGCCGTAGCGGAGGTCGGCAAATCGATGATCATGTCGACGCCATCGCTCTCCCACCACTTGCGCGCATACGAGGCAGCGACATCGGCCTTGTTCAAGACGTCGGCGCTGACAAGTTCGATCGGTTTGCCGAACATCACACCGCCGAAGTCCTCGATGGCCATCTTCGTCGCCTCGATGTTGCCGAGGCCGCCGATGTCGGAATAGACCGAGGAAAGATCGGTCAGCACGCCTATTTTGAGCGGTGGCGTCGGCTGCTGCGCGGATACGTCGGCGATGGCCGCGCACAATAAGAGAGTCGCGGAGACCAATGCTGCAATTGCCCTCACAAGCATCTCCTCTATGTGCATTTTTCTCGTTTTGCCGCCAAACTACGCGCGGCACGAAGTGGGGTCAATCGACGCCCGATCTCGGCCATCCGGCTATCTGATACAGACCTCAACCAGACGCCAGAGAACGCTGGCACTTCACCAGCCCCCTCTCGTAAGCCCGCCTCAGCAAATCAGCACCATTTTTATGCGCGGAAGGCGCAACGATGCGCGGGGGCGCCACACCATCAAAAACGTTGCAAACACGCGTCGAAAAGCAGGACGCGAGCCGGCGCATCGCACTCGTATTGTCTTACGACACACGCCTCGCTGTGGGCGGCCCATTGGGGATTTCCACATGGTGCGTACCGGCACAGCCACGACCAGGCCGATCGGCTAAAGCTATCTTCAGATGCGCTGCAGCTTTATCGCGGCGTTGATATGCTCGACATCCGTCACCGCTTCAAACATGGCGACGACAACGTCGTCGTCAGCACATCGTCGGCGCCGTGGCCATCATCCTGCTGTTCGCAACGTTCCTCCATGGCCGGCTGCATCTTTTCAAGATCCTATGACCGTGCAGCACTCGCATGAATAAAGCCGGCTAACTCCGACTTCAGAGATCCGGCCAACACGGCGCTTGCTTGGGGAACCGTTTCAAAATCCGGATGGGGCGATGTTGGGTGCCTGCAATTGCTGCCTGCGCGGATCGAGCGAACCCGGTGGCCACGCAAGCGCGGAAAACGGTCTGTCGTCGCGTGATAAAACCGGGCTGTAATAGGGGTCGTCGGCGAGAACAGCGCCCCATTTTGATCGCAGGTTGGCAAGCTCGCGTTCAAATCGCCCTTTTCGATCGGAGGTCGCATCCTTGCCCCGACTGGCGAATTCAAGGTGCCAAAGCCTGGCATGCGGGGTAAAGATGATGCGTTTCCCGCGCGCCCGAAGCTTGAGGCAATAGTCGACGTCATTAAACGCGACGGGGAATTGCAGTTCGTCCATCCCGCCAACCGCTATGTAGTCGTCTCGGCGGGTCAAGAGACACGCCGCGGTCACCGCGCTGCATTCATGCGCAACCCGCAATAAATCCGCATAACCCGGATCCCCTTCGACGCGATCGTTGAAAGCATGGGTGGCCGCAAAATTTGCACCGAGAACCACGCCGCCGTGCTGCACCACGCCGCTTGGCCAGATCAACTGCGCACCAACGGCACCAACGTCGGCCTCGACGAGGCGTGAGCGCATTTCGTCGAGCCATGTGGCATCGCGCGCTTGAACATCATTATTCAGCAAGCAAATAAGTTCAGTGGGCGCAGCCGAGACGGCGAGGTTATTAAGCCTGGCGAAATTGAATGCACCAGGAACTTGCAGCACGGTCGCGACGTTTGGATCGAGCGGCGTCCAAATATTTCAAAGTGGCGTGATCAGTGGATTCGTTGTCGATAATCAGCACGGTGACATCGCGCGCTGACGTAACGGCTGCGATCGAATCGAGGCATTCCTCAAGCAGCTGATGCCGATCTCGGATCGGGATAACAATCGTTGTCGCGGCCGCCGCCCGTCGACGTTGAACATGCGCGGCTGGCAGAAGTTGACCGACAGACTGCGTCACCGCGGCTTCAACGCCCCGGTTCTGCAGATGACTTTTCACAGCAACAGCGAGTGCACCCGCAGATGCCCGCGGATCGAGCTCCGGCAGTATCCCAAGGCTACCCGGCAAGTGAACAATCTTGTCCGGTTCATCGCCGCTCAAAGCGGCAGTGAAAAGACGGTACAAATTGTCGGCGCCCCGTTCGAGAGCGCGTCGCGCTTCCACTGTGGATAGTGCGAAGAGATGCGCACAATATCCCTGCTCCAACATTCGCTCATAGTCGAATGCACTGAGGGCCACCGGCCAAGGAGAGGCGCCCAGGGCTTCCACATCGAAGTCGCCGTAAACGGCGCGCACGCCCTCGAAACTTGAAAACGCGTGACACACACGCGTGAGCGCGTTCGGCGCAGAACCGTCCCGCTCAAGCAAAACAACGTGACCTTGGCGGCGGCCCCCTCGTCCTCAAGAAACGCCAAAGCCTGGTCGCGGGAAAATGACACGGTGTCTCACCGACGGGAGCGAGTGCAATGGCCGACCAATTTGAGTGCACTTGGCTCTGCAAGCTGAAAGCGTACGATCGGCCGCGCCAACTCCGAACGAAATCACATTGACACCGAAGAGCGTCGCGGGAGGCGGCGGCGAGAGAAAACAAATCGCCCATTCGCGGTAATGCGAAAAAGGCACGGAATTTGGTATAACGGAATCGAGAAAATCGCACGCCATTCCGCATTATTCTCTGGTGCTTGTTTGGCGATCAAGTCGCGTAAGAATCCGAAAAGGACAGAAAGGGACTGGGGCTACCTGACAGATTGAGGTCGCCAACCGAAACGGTGAGCTGGTGAACAAGGCCGTCTGAAAAACGATGTGGCAGATGAATGGAAAACGCTCGAACGGCTCTTGCATTTTGGCTTTCACCGACATAAATCCAGCCGTCGATGCAGATGCGATCGACGACTTGGCCATCGACTCTGACTTCTGACAACGCTGGATCAACGTTCTCCGCGATCCAGCCGGAAAATCGGAAGCCGCCACACCACCGAAGGGATCCAGGTCCTTCAGATCCATTGGAAGCGAAGAAATGTGTGAGTTAACGAAATGGGAATGCCAACAGGCGTCTCGAAATTTGACAGCCGGGCCATGACTCACCTCGCGGCTGGCAATCAGCTCGTCGTCGAGCGAGACAACAAATCCATAGCAAGCATCGCCGACACTCATGCGCGCTAACGTGTCAACATAGCGATCGGCGCGGATTACATGTTCGACGATGCCATCGACCAGAATGTCGACGGTAAATTTGCGGAAGAGATCGGCATGATCAACGACGAAGCCTGAGAACAACTTGTGACCGATACGCACAAAATTACCCACCGGGTTGCTCGGTAAATCCGCACGTTGAAGATCCTTGGGGAATTCGATACTCATAACGGCTGAAGCCATTGACTTAACTGGTGAACAAGTTGGTCAAAGGAATTCGTCGAATTCAAAGCCAAGTCAAAGCGAGCAGTTTCGAGGCTCCCCCTCGACCAATCGAAATACGCTGACAGGGACAGACTCGGTGAAGGCAAACTCCGTTGCTGGATGACCGAATAACGGGCTTGTGATACAGAGAAAATGCGCATCGACGTCATAGGATTGGGATACATGCGGCAAATCCTCGGGCGTCACCGTACCTGTGACATAAGAATTGCCGATTTGCATGAGGGCTAAATCATCGACGGTGTCGCCGAATATAAAAAGGGTGAAGTCTGGTCAAAGCAGACGGAAAGACTGCGCAATCGCTGATATGAGTTTGAACTCATCGCGGTCCCGACGCCGGGATAAGGCCAAGACAACTACTACGCTTGTTTCTCTGTTTGAAGCGTTGAGATGTCGGGGGCTCAGTCACAAAACGCAAGCGACTATCGCCTACGAGATGATGGGCGAATGCATAGGCCTGTGGGGAGGGTGCAATAATGTGATGAGCGGATGTCGCAGCTTTTAACCAAAGCATGTTCGACGTGCGCTGGATCGAACTACCTCGCATAGCATCGTCGAAATCGGCCACGAGCATGTCATAAGAACTGGAGATGCTAAGGAGCAGATTGAGTACCGCTCGCGAAAGATAATCCAGATTAATAAGTTCAAACGAGGATGGATTAATCGCGCGCAAATAATCGATCAAGGCATCATCGCCATCTTGGTCAGCGACGCGAAAGGATAAGAGATTGGGGGACGCACCTGCGGGATCGATGATACGGGCTTCCCGTGATCCATTACGGAAACTGATGTCGAGAATGAGGACATCTTGACCGGCATCGCGAAGGAGCTGTGCGCGTCGCTTGGCTATCGCCATTGACATTGTGGAACCACTCACGAGGATGCGATGTTTTTTCCGGTAAGCGACAATTGGAACTAAGATTGGCGCGAATGTCACGGAGAGAATCAGCCAAAATGAACGCCGCAGGAATTCCTGCCAAAATTTTGGATAACGCGCTCGTAGAATTTTGTCATTTTGTGTAACGAGCGTTCGTTTTGTTGAGCCGAAGGACACGGCTCCCACATGGCCAACATAAACTGATCCGGCAGAGACACTTTTGAAACCGTGCTGGCGCGCGCGCAAACAGAAATCGATATCTTCGAGGTATCCGCGATGAAAATCTTCGGAGAGCAAGCCGACGACGTCTAAACAATCACGGGTAATGTAGAGACAAAACCCAATGCCACTTGGGATTTCGACAACGCGTCCTGCATTGACGTGGGCAGCCATCGCATCGATAGCCAGAAGCGCCTCGGCAAATTCCAGCGGATTGGATTGATTCGGCTTGGGGAAACTAACATACTCGCCATTGTTGGATAACGGGGTGACGGTCCCAATAGCGGGGCCTGAAGCTGCGGCTAAGCGTTTAACGAAATCTGGCGGCACCACCGTGTCGGAGTTCAACAGGACAACGTCACCGTCATCAATGACGGACAGTGCGCAATTAACGGATGCGACGAACCCGAGGTTCTGCTGGTTTTCGAGCAGCTGGACGCGAGTATTTTTTGCATACGGGCGCAGATATTGCATGAAAGCACGTTCCGGCGCCGCATCATTGACAATAAGAATATCGATATTGGCATTGTCAGGGTGCGAGGCCAGCACGCTTTGCGGACAGACGCGCGTTACCGCCAAGTTGTTGTAAACGGGAATGATAATTGTGACGTGACGATAGCTTGCAGATTTGACGACAGCGTTTGGCGTCACTGGCGGTCGGTCATGTAACCGAGTCCAGAAGGTCGGTGACAAGCGTTTTTCGTAAAACACCTCGCCGGCGACGCTCAGCCTGAGAGTTTGGGTGTGGTGAGACACTGGTAAGCGAAGGTCAAAATCGGCGGCGTTTCCAGAATTCTGACAGGGGGTGAAACGCGTCAGCTTCGCGGAACGAATAAATCGTCGCCGAGCCATCGGTGAGGGTGATCTCAGAGTTCGGCGTCACCTTGCCAAAGCGCCCACCCGAAGACCCATTCCGCATAAGCGGTCACGTTGGCAACATTTGACCGACCGTTTTGCTGCAGCGTCGTTATCGCTGCTCGCGAAAGCGCGGGATCGCAGTCCGCCCCCCCGATAAGAGTTTCGGCCGACGCGATCCGGTCCCGACGATCGCCCCAATTAAGCAAGCGTTGATGCGCCGCCTTATAGTCAGGGACGAGATGCAGCGCCTGCTTAACATCCCTGAGGGCGGCTTCTGGTTTCATCGCTGTCGTGCTTCGGCACGAAGCGTATAGGCGTGAGCACCGGGAAGTGGCTCGATGCGACAGCGCCGGTCAGAAAACGCAAAAGCCGACGGCGCGTCGCCTTGTTGTAAAGAGTTATCCGGCAGAGATCGAGTGATTGCCCGTGCGGCTCGTCGAACAGAGCGTGCCGATGCGTTATCGGCGGGCGGTCGTTGGGCGGCATTTGGGTCGGCAGGACATCACCTATTTTGGCTAGCTTGGTCTTAAAAGACCACCTCTTGGGTAACTCTCTTTGACTGACTGTGTCGCGCACTTTGCGGCGGCGTGCCGCCGCCTGCCGGCCGTTTTTGAGAGGCCACGGAACACTCTGACACGTCCCGGATTTTTCATCGGGCCCGCCATCGGCTTAGCGACTGAGGGCGAAGACCTCCCAGCATAGGGCGGATTCGATCCAAAGGCGGAGGCCGACGAGCGGTTCTCGACCGGTTGCGCCAGAAATGACCAGTCGCCGGCCACTGGCGCGCATTACTGGCGATCCTAAAAACAAAGCCTCTGCCGCGAACTGATAATTCGCCACATCTGCACCCGAGATGTCGAAATAAACACCTGTCAGCGGTAAAGCGCAGCCGCGCGTACCTGCAAAGAATTCCCGGTGTATTCATGCACCGAAACAGATCGGGTTGTCCGTCCTGACCGAGTAATTGAGGTCGATACCGACCGGCTTTGCAGTCCATTCCAGGGCAATTCCCCTGATGCGCGACGGAGACGTCGGCCCCGCGATCCAGACGTTAGGCTGCGCATAAACGTCGCCGCGGCCCGCAACATGCGCTAAAATTCGAAAGGTTTCGGCCAATTCGGGGGATTTATTCGGCCATGTGGAAAAATTTGGCGCTTTCCCCTGCTTTAGCGGCTCAATGTTCACAATGGCGGCGGATTAAACCGTCGGGTCAAGAGCCAGTGAGCTCGACGAAGACTTAGACTCGGAGCGAGGGCTTTAACCACCAAACAAGTTCCCGGCCCCCACAGCACCGCCTCCTGCTGGTCGGGCTCCAATCAAACTTGCAACCGGTCCTGGGCCGATGGCGGAACTCGATATTGTCACCCGCGGAGGCGCATGCGCGTCCTCGGCGCCAGCGTATCGAAATCAAAAACAGCCCTCGAACGAGATCTATCGCGCGTCTTTGATTTCCCTGTGCCATTTCAGACCCTGTGGTGCCGCGTTGTTCCTAAAATCGATCGGGCGCGGTATTCTTACGACGATAAAGGCCCTTTGCGCCGAAGCGCAACTACGAGTAAACTCATTGCACGGGGCGTGCGGTCTGAGAGAGGCTTGGCGAACGGTACCGAAGGCGCCGTGCTTGAAGTCCGCCAGCCGCTCATTCGATTTCTGCAGGATGTTCTTCTGCGTTTTTTTGCTGTGCTCCTCTCAAATTCGATGACGCATGTATCAACAATCGAGCGGTATAGACCGGTCTAAATTAAACAATGTATCAGCTCAGCTAACATCGATGAGGTTGCGCTCTGGCGGCGCTCATCGAATAAAGCCTTGGAATACGTGTAAAAATACCGCATCCGCGACCTTGCGCGCAACTACTCGATCTAGGTTTAAGGGCCATCTCTCCGACTGCCGAGCAATAGCCAGAATTACGGGGTAGAGCATCTTTGGGAACCCAAATCCTAAAATCGCGAGTTTGTGAGCGATTGCATCGGCGCGCCTCGCCAACCTATAGCCAACGCTTAAAGAGATTAAGATCACGTTTAAAATGTTCAACTAAGGCTTGTCAAATCGTTGCTTTTGGTTAGTTTTGCGTTGCCGGGACTGAGGAGGGCTGAAGGCCGTGGCGACGTAATCTCGACCTCGCTCAACTCAATTCTGTTCTCTCACATGACGCGATAAATCCTTCGGTCATTCAGGCGATCAATTCGTACCTGATCAGCCAGGGCGACACTCATGGCCTTAGCGATCATCACGACAAGATCTCGGTCGAAGTGGGCTACTCGCCCAATGACCCAGCACAGGTGGTTGTTCTTCCGCCTGGAGATCACACCGTAAACACCAATCAAGATCCGGCGCTGCAGGCCATCGTTGTTGAAGATGGCAAGCACGGACAGGACTCGAGCGTCACTGTCACCGGCAGCCGCAATGTCTTCGTCGCAACAGGCGACGGTACTAACACCGTTCATCTGAGGAATTCGGGGAACGATATCGTTCGAACCGGAACCGGCCACAATACAATCTTTGGTGGCCACGGTCACGATAGCATCTATGCGGGCGGCAACGGCAACTCACTGGTCGCCGGATCGGGAAGCCACACCCTGATGGATGCTCCATTTGGGAGTCATGAGACACTCGTTGGCGGGTCAGGAGCCTACGATACCCTCACTGCAGGCAGCGGCAGCCATAATTTTTTGCGCGCCGGTACTGGCGACCATCAGTTCCTCGATGTCGGCGATGGTAGCCACAACACCCTGATCGGTGGCGACGGCCGCGATGACTGGTTGTTCGCTGGCAACGGCAATGACAACTCCTTGCGTGCGGGCAGCGGCGATCATCAGGTGCTGCAAGCGGGCGATGGCAATGCTGACACTTTGGTCGGCGGCCACGGCTACGACGACTTTCTGCAAGCGGGTGACGGCAGTCACAACTCACTGCGCGCCGGCGACGGCGACCGACAAGGCCTCCAGGTCGGCAACGGCGTCGGTGATACCTTGATTGGCGGCGGTGGCTATGCGGATTGGCTGCAGGCTGGCAACGGCAACCACAACTCCCTTCGTGCCGGCAGTGGCGACCATCAGTTCCTGCAAGCCGGCAACGGCAACGCTGACACACTGGTTGGTGGCCGCGGCTATGATGACGTCTTGGAGGCCGGTAACGGCAATCATGACTTCTTGCGGGCGGGCAGCGGCGATCATCAGATGCTGCAGGCCGGCAGCGGCAACGCCGACACATTGGTCGGTGGCCGCGGCTACGACGACTTTCTCCAAGCTGGCAACGGCAATCATGACTCACTGAGCGCCGGCAACGGCGACCACCAAGGCCTCCTCGCCGGTAACGGAAACGCTGACACATTGGTCGGCGGCCGCGGCTATGATGATTGGCTGCAAGCCGGCAACGGCGGTCACGATCTGCTGCGCGCGGGTAGCGGGGACCATCAAGTGCTGCTCGCTGGCAACGGCGACCATGACACCCTGGTCGGTGGTGGCGGTTATGGCGACTGGCTGGAGGCCGGTGACGGCAACCATGATCTGTTGCGCGCCGGATCCGGTGATCACCAAGGCCTCCTGGCCGGCAGCGGCAGCCACGACACCTTGATCGGCGGTTCGGGCAACTACGACACGCTCACGGCGAGCGGCTACGATGATGTGCTGAAGACCGGTGATGGGCACCACGAGCTACTGCAGGCGACAGGTGGGCACGATACGCTTTACGCGGGTGAGCTGGAGGCTCGGGTCACGGCAGTGGCACGCTGATGGGCGGTGGTGGCCACGACACGTTCGACATCGGCTCGGCCGGCAGTGACACGATCATGGGCAGCGGCGGATCGAACACCGTCAATTTTGAAGATCATGCACTGAACGCGGACGTAACGACCAACACCCACCAGGGCGTGACCACCGTTCTTCTCGGATACCGGCCAGTCATTCGAAGTGACGGGCGTTCAGACCCTGCACTTCAAGGGCGGCGGCACCGAACACATCTAAGTCGGACCGATTGGGCCCCGCCAAGAAGCCGATAGATTTGAGCTGCGGCTGGATCCGGTTCGCAACGCCAACCAAGCAGCGAAAAGATCCACCGGCGGTTAGGCGAGAACGAGAGGCCGTCCCAGCTGGGGAAGTTCGTATCGGTCGATTGAGTTGAGCGACGCGCACCGGAGTCAAAATCATTAGCCGATCAAGGCTTGATCGGGTCGCGGTTCTCTGACTGTCGTTTCAGGTGTCATCGATCCGGCGATACCGTCCTTTCACCTAGATCACTCCAGCACAATAGAAAAAGCCGGACTATAAAAGGGGGCTTCTCCGTTCTCTTCCGACTGTCCGCGCTTGAAGCGAGCGTCTAGAGCCTTGATCGTGCGGCCAGAATGCTCTTGCGGGTCTCCGCTGCAGCCCCCGGCATGGTCGGCGGTGGCAGGCATGGTCTCGCAAAATGCCGACCTCGATAAAGCTCGCACCTCAGATGACCGGATTTCAACAGAGGTCCGAAATGCGTGGTTTCGGCCACACTCTCAAACTGTTTCAAACATCCGTTTGGAATCCATGAACCATTGGCAGCACATTTGTGTAGACTCTCCGATGTCGTGAATCACTTCGGGTCGGCACGTTACAGTCGGCAGCAATGGCGCATGCGACGTGTGCGCGTGAGCCAATCGGAACGGAACAGACAACGAGGGGATCGTCGTGGACGGGCGCACTCATAACACGATCGAGGATGGTGTTGACTTCCCGGGCCGCGTCGACCCGACATTGCGGGTCGACGATGGGGTAAGACGAGCCTTGGATGTCATCGCCGCAATGACGTTCATGCTGATGCTTTCACCGCTCCTCGCTATCATGGCGACTGTGATCAAACTACACGTGCCAGGCCCACTTTTGTGCCGCCGGACATGTCCCGGCGGCAGAGACCGAAACATCGAAGTCTTCCAGTTTCACATTCTCGCAAGCGGCCGCGGCGCTACGTGGTTCCGTCGATGGCTGAACGGGACTGGTGTTCAAGGCATTCCGCAGCTCATCAATGTTTTACAAGGTGAAATGTCGATCGTGGGTCGGCACGGGGTACCACGATGGTCGTTTTAGTTGCGATAAGATCCCTTGTTGATTTTTCAATACACTGTCAGTCGACAATGGAACCTGCCTTCTAGCGGAGGCATTGGTGCGCTCCGGCTGCGCAAAAGGCTGCAGTCGATTTCGCCAGCTTCCGAGTTATGCGTCAAACATGTCCAGGCCATGCGCGTTGAGTTGGCGCTGAATGGTTTCCTTGTCTGAATTCTGCTTCAGAGCAAGCGCCCACAAATCCAACTTATCGCGTTTGACCAAGACCAGCGAAAAGCCGGCCTCGACCAGGCGGTCGCCCAGCGACGCGCAGGTGAAACCGGTATTGTGGGCCATGAACTGATGTCCGCGCGAAATCGAGTTGGAGTGGCCAAACAACATGTCTCGCGGGGTTATTGGTCCCATCGGAGAGGTATAAACTACGTGATCAAGCCCGTGCTGCAGCAACAGAGATGTGACGCTTTCAAGATCGGGGGACGTGATCAACGCGAATCCGTCGGGCTTGAGGACCCGAAGATATTCCGCAAGAGCAAGCGGTATTTCGTGATGATATAAGTGCTCTAGGATATGCGACGACCAAATCGCATCCACTGCCCCGGTCGGCACGACGCTGTTGAGATTGACAATTGAGCCGACCAGATCGGGGCGCGCGGCGGGGTCGACGTCCAGGCGCGTTTCTCGCCACTGCGGTTCGCTGAAGATGGGATGCAAATGCCGATTGGTTCGCGGGCCTGAGCCGACATTGAGCACATAGCGAATGATTGGTGCAGCAGAATTAGCCACCGTTTGACCTGTCGTGCGATCGTCTTTTTCCACCATGTAACTCACGCGTTCCGCGGTGACCGATCGCCGTTCCGCATGCGATTGGGGCATCCGCTCTTGAAAAAAGTCATTCTCCGCGGATTGCGTCGATCATGGACGGCAAGCATACCTTTTCCAAGTCAAACCGCTCGACCGCTGTCTGTCGCGCAGCCGCACGCATCTTATTGAACTTTCGCGGATGCCGGATCGACATCGACGTATGTTTTCAGCGATCCTGTCGGAGTTGAAAAAAGGCACCAAAATCCCATTTTGACCATCGATGACTTCTCGCACAGGGGCGGTGTCGGACCCCACGACCATGCAGCCAACGCTAAGCGATTTAATAAATGACCACGACAGCACGAAAGGATAAGTCAGATAAACATGCGCCGAAGACACCTGCAGCGCGCTCAGGTATGCATCATGCGGCAGCCGCCCTGTAAAATGGACGCGTCTGGGATCGATCTGGTTCTCCACTTCGCGCAAGAAAATGGATTTCCACGTGCTTCCCACAGGAGGCGGACCTCCATAATAGCTATGTTCCGACCCCATCACGACGATCTCGGCATGGGGGAGTTCGCGCATAATGCGAGGCAACGCTCGCATGAACACGTGGTAGCCCCGAAGGGGTTCGATGTTTCGCGCGACAAAGGTGATCACATCGTCGTCGGCGCTCAGCGTGCGCTTCGCATTTAAACGGAATGAGGCATTGGGATTTAGGGAGCGACGAGCTTGGTGTCGACGCCCTCGTGAATAACCTTTATTCTCTTTCGATATTCGAGCGGAAAAGTCGAACGCTGCCATGCCGTCGGTGACACACCGATATCGCAGTCTGCAAGTGCGAGTAGCGTCGCTGCGTTCTTTAGCTTCACCGAGAGGTTACCGTCGGCTCCCATTTGCGGAAACTCAGGATCGAAACCGACGTCTCGGCCTTCCGTGCCGTAGAAATACTCGCAATAAAGGACAATTCGAGCTTTTGGGAAGATGGAACGAAGCGGCAAAGTCTCACCCCAGCCTGGATGCGCAATAATGACGTCCGGAACAAAGCCCCCGGCCATGATCGCCGATAACGCATAGAGCACCTGTTCGGCGCGATGCGATTCGAGATCAAATCGTCGCGCAAACGGATGAGTGTGTGACAGGTCAATTTGGTTGAGCACGTACTTATGGAGCTTCACGCCTCTCACCGGGCGCGCATGGCTCGACCCAATCGCAACAACATTATTACGTTCATCCTGCGCAAGCGCGGACGCCACATATCGAAATTGGGCGGGAAAATTATTGTGTATGAAAAGTATGTTCATGCGAACCGGCCATTTGCCGTACCCGCTGCCGGTGGTCTGTCAGTTCCAAAGTCGTTGACTTCAGAAAACATCAGACTTGCGTTGCACGACCGCCCTCTTCGTTTTCTGCGACTGTCTCCGCCTCTCGAGGGCTCTCCACTGCCCGATTGAACAAGCGGCAGCGACGTCCGGCATTGCGCAACGCATTTCAACGCTTGCCGTAGCCTTGATCCAGCTCTCGCAAAACGGCCTTGAGAATGTGATACTTATGACTGGCCTCCTCTGGACCTTTGTTAGCTACCGGCTGAGTTGCTTTGTTGCGGGGTTGCGTCACGCGTGCCGTGTGGCTCCCCTCTCCGCCCAATGCTGTGTCGTCTGATCGGATATCCTCCGGTTCGACGACCGGTTGCGGCCGCTCATCTTCTGCGTCTTCCAATTCGCGATCACCGAACGAGATCGCCGCCGAGGGTAAATCGGCCTCGTCTGCGTTCACGATTGACGTCTCTTGCGGAGCGTCATTCGAGGTACCGGGCGCGACAGCGTTCAACGACGAGGCCCCAATCGTTGGTGCTTCCGAGGTTGAGCCCTCAGGGGACACAGTGCCGTCCGGAGCGCCGGCCTCTGACTTCGGTGTCTTGCTCAGGCTCTCGTGAAGCGAGCGGGATGAATTGTCAGAATCCCGGCGAGGCGGCGGTTGCTGTTGAGCCTCTGGATCTTCAACGTTACCCGGGACATAGCTCGTCGTCGAGGGAAGGGCTGTTGTCGGGTCTTCAGAATTCCTCTCGGGGGCTGTTGTAGCCATCTCTGGCTCCCCCCGATGATCATCGAAGATTTGTTCCGGCGCATCCAAAGGCGCTTCCGGCAAAGAGGCTTCCTCTTCCAGCGCTACCTTTCTCGAGGCCGCGCTCTGCCAATCGATCACCGCAGAAGGTGAGGTTGACCACCGCGCGGGTGCTTCGATGGATCGACGGGCTGACGCGATCTTGCCCTGCGCAGAAGCCGCAAGTATTTCCAGGTCGCTCCACTGATCACCGACGGGGTGTCGTACCACTTTGCTTGATGCCGTCGTCAACGATGATTTCTGTTTCAGTTCCACGCCATCGTCGTCGTCGGGATGCCTATCGCTTGGCACGGGATCAATCGACGCGATCGGCTCCGCCGGTGGATTGTCCACGGATGCAGCAGCCGACATCGTTGGCGGGACCTCGAAATTTCCACTGGGGTTGTGGTAGCCATCTCGCTCTTCCCAGTGCTCACCGGCGGCTTGCTCCGGCGCATCTGTGAGCACCGCTGGCAGCAGACTCTGTTTCAGCGTTGCCGTTTTCACGGCAGGGCTCTGCCAAGTGACCGCCGCGGCCGGAGAGGTTGACGGCCTGCGCGGCCCCTTCGAAAGATCGAAGGGCCGACGCCGTGTTGCCTCGGGCAGTCGCCGCAAGGATCTCCAGGTCGCTCCATTGATCAACGACGGCTTGCTGCAAAACGTCACTCGGCGCCGCGGTCAACGGCGGTTCCTGTTTTAGCTCTACGCCATCATCGTCGTCGTGGGGACTATCGCTTGCCGCGGGGTCGAGCGACGCGATCAGCTCACCCGGCGGATTGTCGACGGATGCAACAGCCGAAGTGGCGCTTGGGCCAGAAGCGTCTGCGATACCCAAATCGCTCCCCTCGTCATGAACGGCGTGTCCGAGCTCAACGACGGGCAACATTGGCCGCGGCATTTCCTGGTCCAACTTTGCATCGTCAAGGCCGCTGGGCGATTGGTTTGCCGTTACGGGACGCGAACTCACACCGTCTTCAACAAACACGGCGACCGACGCGGTAAAACCGGCCCCCTGGCTATGACTATCCGCCACCTCTCCTTGTTGAGGGCGAACGACACGATTTGATGCGTCAGCGTCAACCGGAAACCACCGGAACTGTTCTTGATCGGAGAGCTGCTCTCGCTCCGGATTTCGGCACTGGCACCGAGCGTGCCATCATCCTCTTCTCCTAACAGGAGCGCTCCACCTCAATTTGATCGAAGCTTTCGTCGTCCGGCGCCGCAAGACATTGCATGAATGCCACAATATCGATTGATGCAGTTATTTCATCGCGATGTGCAGCGTCCGACTTGTCGATGTAAACCGCAGCACGCGACGTCTGGTTTTCTTCGGATTTATGGCCGTCCTCTCCTTCACCATCACTTGCATGCAGCGCGTGGCGCCCCAACGTTCGAAGCAGTGGCGCAGCCTCGGCCGCAGGCTCCTTCACGACAGGATCCGCGGTCGCGGCCTCGCCCTGCATGAAGGCAGCAAGCACTGCCGATCCGCTTGGTTGATCGATAACGACGCGATCCGCGGTTTCCGAGGATGCTGTCATCGCTAAAGAGTTATCGGGATCGTCAGATGGAAGCGGCGGTTCTGCTTCTCGGGCGAAGTCGGAGCCGGAAACTACACCGACTTGAGGGAAACTCCCTTCCTCCGGGCTCGCATCTTCAACCACCGGTTCGGCAGCCGCCGCAACGCATCGCATGAATAGCTCAACGGCGGCAGGAACGTGATGGACGCTGGCTGATCGATCGGCAGCCGTGTCGTCGTGATGTCCCGGCGTCTCCTGGCTAGGCCCCAGGGATCCATTCAGAGGTTCTACCGATCCGAGCCGTTCATCGTGTCCGGTGCCAATTACGGTCAGTTTTTGAGCAGACGCATCGGCCGGGTCCGCTTCCTGCCATCGGATACTCTGCACGTCTGCTTTGCGGCCTCGTGCAACGGGATTTTCGTCATGTTCAACCGGCGAATTGCGCGAACTTGGTTCGCGGTTGTCGGGTACATGGCTCGTGCCATCCCTGGGGTCCGCGCTGCTTGCTTCGCCTTCCGGAAGAGCAGCACCCATCACGCCCGCTGACCAGGCAAGAGCCTGACTCTCGCGCGGCACCGCGTCCACTTGGGACAATTCGGCGAAATTCATGCGGCCAGGCGCGCCGGATCTTGACGTCGCTGCACTCGCGACGTCGACAACTCCTGAACGTCCCTGCGATGCAATCGGATCTTCTGCTGGTGAAAAACCCGAGCCGCGATCGCGGTCGCCGTCGGAGCCTGCAGGCGGCTGAACCTGCGTGACGCTTGGAGTACCGAGAAATAGTTCCTCGCCGACGAGTTTCACACCCACGAACAGATTGCGAAGGGAAATATAGCCGAGAACCCTATCATCGGCCCTGTCGTGCAGGAGACCGCTCCTTTCGTCATAATTGGCCCGGGCAAGGCCGAGCATGTCGAACGCCTTATTCCCCTCGACATAGCCAATCTGATAGTTCGCCGAACGAACGCCGAATATAGGCCTGCGCGTTGCCATGCTCGTCATGCCATTGGGTCTAGTGCATTCTCTCAAGTGATGTGGCCATTTATGCTATACAGTTGCACCATTGCAGGGAAGGCTCTGCGTGCGCATCGTGCCGGGCGCTTTGCGCAACGCGCACCTGCGTCAATAAACTCTCGGCAGTCATGGCCCATCGGCTGCCCGATATCGATGCCACGGCAATCTTGGCAAAGGGGCTGATAAGTCACGGCGTCGTATGCATTTAAGCAAACGCTGAGTGCGGGTCGAACGCACTCTGTTGATGGCGTGCCCAAAAGAATGAATACGACATCCGAACGTCTTTTAGCAGACGCCCACAGCTTCGATCGTAACTGCCGCGGATCCCGCCAATACCCCCGCACATCATACCACTTTGCTCGCCGTGTTGACATGTCGCCAACGGCGGACATGTTAATTCACGTAATGCAATTGCTTTGGGCGAGTTCGCAATCCTTCCGAAAATGCCAAAACGCCCTCGCCTGCTCATTGAGGCAACAACGCGCGATCTGAAAGGCGAACCCGTAGCCAACCTCTCAGGTGATCGCGGACGTGAATTCGCGCGCCCACCCGATCTGACACGACCCTCTGGTCGAGGTGCAAGCCTTACGAACGCGTTGTCCAAACCAATGTTGCTTTAGCGCCCAAATAGACCCAGAGCTAATACGTCCCTACACACCCGACGATCCGCCGTCGGCTCGCGGATCAGGGCGCCCTCACAATTTTGGTTGGGATGCACCACCACCGCTCCTGCATGACCCATGATGTCGGAGTATGGCTCTTCCAACACTTCGATGTCGTGGCCCGCCGAAATAAGTTTGTCGATGACGATTTGATCGAAGCGTGATTCAATCCGCACAGCAGGCTTCGCTTTGCCCCACTGTCGGCGCAGCAACCACCGCGGCCGTGCGATTGCCTCCGCAAGCGGGACATCAAAGAGCGCGTAACGCGTGAAAATGGCACTTTGCGTTTGCGGCTGACCAAACCCGCCGATGGCGCCATATGCCATGATACGTCCATCCCTGAGGACTGCGAGCGCTGGACTGAGCGTGTGGAATGGTAATCGTCCCGGCGAAAGACAATTGCGCGAATTCTCTTTGAGCGAAAACTAACGCCCCGATTTTGCATCAAGATACCGGTTGCCGGCAACACACATCCAGAACCGAACTCCCAGAATATCGATTGAAGATAGGACACCACGATGCCAGATGCGTCCGCAGCCCCCATCCAGACAGTGTCGCCCTTGTCCCCGGCGAGCAAAGGCCACGTGGCCGCTCGGGTTCGATCAATCGCATCGGCTTCGCCCGTGATGAAGTTGGGCTGAAGGTATCGGTCAAGTGCATAGACCAGGTGTTTTGGGTCCGTCACCGAAACGCCACTCAAGTACAGCGCGCGCTTGGTAGCTTCGACCAATCCATGGATGTGATCGAACCCCTCAGCTTCTGAAACATTGAACCGGGAGAATAAAGCCAGGATCAAAAGGGCCGCGACGCCTTGGGTCGGTGCGCCCGTGTTGAAGAGTGTACCCGCTTCAGTTTCGATGCAGAGGGCCGTCGCCAACGTCGCCGCATTTTGCTGCAAATCTTCGCGCGTAACTGGACTGCCGATCCGCTCCAAGTCCGTTGCAATGGCGTCGCCAATATCCCCGCGGTAAAAATCGTCCAGACCTTTTCGCGCGAGATGAGCGAGTGTTTCGGCGAAAGCCTCCTGCTTAAGCTGTGTTCCCACGCAAGGCGCCTTGCCGTCGGCGAGGAACGTCTCGCTAAAGCCAGGCGCCCTGCAAGCTCGTCGAAAAATTCCTGTGTGAGTTGTGCTTGACTGCGCGTTACCGAATATCCGTTCCGCGCGGCGGCGATGGCGGGCGCCAGCAAGGCATTCAACGGCAGCTTGCCGCCCTGCGACTTCGCCATGGTCAGTGCCGCAATCCAGCCCCCGACAGCGCCCGGCACCGTCAGCGCCGCGAGCGGCCCACGCGTTGGGATGCTCGCAAAACCACCATAGAGGCTCCGGAATGGCTTTGGCCCCAGCTACACCCGCAGCCATAATGGCTCGGACGGTACCCGTTCGGATCACGGATAACCCAATATCCATCGCCCCCGAGATGACTCATGTGCGGATAGACCACGGCGACGACTGCCGCCATCGACACCATCGCTTCGATCGCGTTGCCGCCTTCGGCGAGTATCGCCCGCCCCGCTTCGACGGCGCGATGATGTGGCGCGGAAACCACTCCGGTGGAATGGCCAGTACTACTCAGTTCCATGCCAACAACACCACGCTTCGGTCTAATGCTTCGCGCTTCGCTCGTCGCAATCGCCAGCCAAAACCTGTAAAGCTTGGAATACAGACCCTTCAATCCAGATTGGGAGCGACCCATAAACCAAGATTTTCGGAGGTCCCAAGCCGCGTTGATCCGATCGTCCGCCTCGACCCCGATGACTGAAAGACCCGACCGAGGCATTACGGTGCACTCACAGAAGTACAGGTCGCGGTCGCCGACGCTCATGAAATCGACGCGAACGTAATCGAACTCCCTCGCTATCCGCTCACCATCTCGAATTGCCCGCTCGAAAGTCCCCGGCAACTGAAAGCTGTCGGGCAGGATATTCTTTAAGCTTATGGGCAGCCTGTTTCCGTTTGCATCGTAGGCGGCTATTCGCTCACTCTCCTTTTTCACATCTTTTTCGACAGTCACGAAAACGCACCGTCCCATGAGCACGTGGCAGGATATCTCCAAGAACGACGAATCGCCTGCGTGTGCACACGCTTTTTTCAACGAACACGCATGGTTGAATGTCGCGATAATTCCATTCACCGAACTGAACGCCGTAAGGCTGAGCCAGCCATTCGGCAATCTGGCTGACTTATCTCGCCTGCGATTTATTGGATCGTCGCCGATAACGATATTTCGTGCGCTGCCATTGTTCGTTTTGACAATGTATCCCGGCTTGAGGTCGGGGACCTCATCGAAACGAAGAGCCTATCCAAACGATGTCCGACATGGCGAGGTCTGGACATCGCGATTTGACGAACACTCTTACCGCCAATTTGTCGCTGACAAGTCGATAGAGCGGATTTCGATCGAAGATCTTTCGCCATAGAAATTTCTCGTTCTTTGTTCTTGGTCGGCAAACATCGGGCCAATATCCGAGCGATCTGCGAAAGCCCCGAACCATCAGAGGATGCCTGACATATACGATCCAGTTTGCCAGGATCATGGCCAAGTCCGTTGCGTATTTGCTCATCGCCCCTCGAGACACGAGCGCGCTTCGCCTTTTTCGATACAGCGGGCCTTCGAGCGGCAGTCGGCTTCATGAACAATTCCACTATGCCAAGCGTGCAGTCGGTGCTCCTGCTATCTACGAAAACAAGCTTCCAGCCGCAGCATGGCTTCTCAGCACGAGAACAAGCTTCGAGAGTGCGTCGAAGAACGAGTTCGCTATTTCTAGCCGCGAACAAAACCGTTGTGTCCGGATTTGGCATACCGGGCGTCGCTCCCAATCGTAAGTGTTTTGTCGCAACGGAGCGCAAAGCGTCGCGCAGGAAGAAGGGGCTGCATCGCAGGGCTGCAATGCAAAATCACAGGTTGTGTCGAAGGTCGTCTGGTTGTAGCGCGCTGCAGCTTTTATCACTTAAGTCGGCAGCGCATCCCTTATCTCCGCCAACTACCCAAGAGCGACCGGACGATCCTTGAGAGGCCGCGTCCAGTGGAAAAAGCTAAGGGCGCAGTAAACGCATTTGCGGGTGCTGGCGATGGGTACAATCCACCGTAGGTGGAGCATCGAATGTCTTAGTCCCGAATGCAAAAGCGCCGCCGGCTAAGCCGGCGGCGCCTTCAGGTCTGTCGTAATCGAACCGCTTAGTTAAAGGGATAGTAGCGGAGCGAGAAGAACACGATGTTGTTGTTCGGGTTCAGGCCCGAGTTGGCGAAGCTGGAGGAGCGCCGCCATTGGTCGCGAGCGTCGTGCCGCCCGAGAACAGGTGCTGCGTCACGTACTCGTATTGCAAGCCGACGCGAGCGCGACCGAGGTCGCCCTTGTAGATGTCCTGCCAGAAGCCGACCGTGAACTCCTGGACGCGCTGGACGTTGGCTGCGCACGTTCCGGACGAACCGTTAAAGCCAGCGGCGCCGGTCGACGCCGCCGCCGGCGTGAAGGCGCAAGCTTCGGCGAAGGTCCCGTTACCCCAACCGCCTTGGACCGCGGCCGCGCCTGCGCCCGTGGTCCACGCATTCGCCTGGGTCTGTTCCTGGCCGTAGTAGAAGTAGATGTCGTTCCCGGCGAAGGGATGAACGATCGCGCCCACCAGGAAGTGGAGAGCCGTAACCGGCTGCAGCGCGCCATTCGATCCGATCACGGCGTCCGTCAACTGACCCGAGCCGTAGGTGCCGATGCCCTGGCCATACAGGACGCTGCCCTGCAGGTCGATCCAGTTCGCAACCACCGGCAAAAGCACCGAACCGCCGACGCCCCAGCCGAAGGTAACCTTCTGCTGCCAGTTGTTAGCGCCAACCGGATTGACCAGCGGAGAAACCTGATCGGCGAACCAACGCTGCAAGCCGTAGACTTCGTAGTGTCCCCAGCCCGGATCGAGTGCAAACTTTTCGATCACGTCCGGCGCAACGTTTTGGGAGCACTGCGTCGAGCTATCCAGAAGGCCCGAGTTATTGCAGAGATTGTTCGGGTTGACGGCCAGACCGGTCGGCACGACAAAACCGTTATTGGCAGTGAAGGTCGGAGCAGCGCCATTCGAGGCGAAACCGGTTTGTGGCGCTTCGACCGACACCGCGAACCAACCGACCTTGCCCACGTCTTCCACGTAGCGGATTGCCGGCTGCCGTTTCCAGTTGAAGCCGGCGATATACTGCGCGTCGATGGTCAGCGGAACGTTTTCAGTGCCGTTCAGAATGCCGTTCCGGTTCTGCGTCGCCAAGCTCCACATCTGACCGGCGCTGAAATGGCCGCCCCAGACATCGTTGTCGTACGCGAAATAGGCTTGGCGGATGCGCGGGGTGTAGCTGTTGCTCTCACGCGAGTTGGCCGTGGTCGCGGCACCCAGGAAATCCATTTCGTAGTAGCCCTTGACGTGCTGGGTCGGCGAGATGTCGCCCGACGCCTTCAAGGCAATGCGGCTCTGCTGCGCACTGAACCGCAGCTCGTTCTCGTGGTAGAGTGGTGAGTTCTGCAGCGGAATGGTGCCGAACGGCGGATCGCTGGCGCCCGAGGAGATTTCGTTGCGCTGACGCCACGCACCTTCCATCGCGATGAACGAACCGGCCATCGATACATGGATGCTGTCGAACCATGATGGCGGGCCCTTGGTCGGCACCGGCATGTCGGCATTGTAAAGATTCGGCGGAATGCTCGGCGCGGCAATCTGCGCCTGCTGGACCTCGTCCGCCTTGGTGGCGGCGGCTTTGGCCTGCTTCTGCGTCTCAGCGAGCTGATTTTGCATCGTCTGCAGCTGCTGCTGCATCACCGTGATCTGCTGCTGCAACTGAGCGTCGTCAGCGAAAGCCGGCGCGGAAATCAGGATAGAGGTCCCGAGCACCGTACCTGCCAGCAACAACCCCATTCTTTTTTTGACGTCCATCGGCAACCCCCTACCTGTAATAATCGGTTAAAGCCTAACCGCGATTAACCCTCATTCCGGTCTATTTTTCGTCCATGACGACAGGATGACATTAAGGCATTGTCGTCTCGATTCTGCCAGGGTTTGCGGGCAGATTCAGGTGTGGCCGTGGCAAAATAGGACACGGTGCCTAACACCGCTTCACCACTCAGTGCAGCAAATCCCCGCCTGAGGGCAGATCAGAGCAAGTCCCGCGCGTTTGCACCCTCGATGCTAGGATTTTCTGTCAGCCCGCTCGGTCATGGCGTCAGCGCAGAACGTGTGCGCGGTCGTATTGTTGAACTGGGCGAACATGGCGGCGCGTTCGGATTCCCGGCCACCGTGCCGAAAATGTCACAATCGAGGCACGACGGCCTTATTGGATATCACGATAGCGGTTCGAGCAGGCGCTGGTCGGCAGACCGCATGACTCGCCGAGGATGCCGACGCCTGGAACGAAGATATAGCCCGGCATCCTGATCGCGTTCGGGGGAAGTGCTTCAGAAAGCCGTACTCCGGACCGTGCGGCAAGGTAGCTGCGCGCGGTTGCCGGCGAGGCACCGCGTCATGGCCACGCGCCTGGTGCGCAGACGACCTGCGATCTTGGGTCGGGCCCGCGGCAGCAGTCGGTGTTACGCGCAGACGCCACGATTATCGTCGTCGCGCGCAACACCGTGACTACGACTGGGACCAAGACTGCGGGCAGGTCCAGCTTCTTACACGCACTGACTGACTCCGCGTGCGCGTTTCTTCAGGGCGCTGGACCGCGTTCGATCAGGCTTCGGACGGCCGCAGCCGCTGCCGGCAGCGGCCGCCGAATCGGCGGGAACGACCTGATAGTCCTCCCAACCGCCCCCGAGCGATTTGTAGCAGGAACACAAATTGCTCGGCGGCGCCCTGTTGCGCCAACACATATTGCTCCTCGATCGCATATTCCTGCCGCTGCGCATCGACGACGTTGAGGGAATCGGTCAGGCCGCGCTCAAACCGCTCGGTCGCCAGCGTCAGTGCTCGGCGCGCGGCGGTCTAGCGCTTCGGCCAAAAATGGCGCAGCCGATTCTGTTGTGCCGATAGGCGTCGATCGAGATATCTACATCGCGAACAGCGTTGAGCACCGTTTGTTTGTAAGCGAAAAAGAATTCGCGGCTGCGATAGTCGGCCTTCTTCGACGGTCGCATCAAGCCGGCCAAAATCCAAGCAGCGGCACGTTGAACGCCGGTCCAACCGACCAGATCGGGCTGATCAAAAACGGCGAAACGCCGGTCTGCTGTCCGGCCGAGGCGGTCATCGCCACATTGCGGGAACAGGGCGGCGGTCGCAACGCCGATCTGGGCGGTAGCGCTGGCCAATTGACGCTCCGCCTCGACAATATCGGGGCGACGACGCAGCAGGTCGATCGGCAAGTCCGGCGCGGATGCGCAGCGGGCAAGACAGGAAGTACGCCTGACCTTTTGAGCTCGGTCGCCGAGATTTTCCGGAAATTCGCCGACCAACATAGCGATAACGTAGCGGGCGGCTTCGATCCGTGCCGATCAGCGGCGCAAGCTGTGCTTCCAACTGCGCCAGTTCGCGCTGTGCCAAGGTTACATCGAGCTCGTTGGTGATGCCGCGGCTAAATCGCTCCTGAACGAAGCCGACATATTTGTGCGCCACCTCGATGTTCTTGCGCAGGACCGCGAGCTCCATTTGCAACGCGCGCAAGTCGAGGTAGGCGCGAACGACGTCGGCGATCAGCGAGACCAGCACGACGTTGTGGGCGGCGACTGCAGCATCGATGTCGTATTGCGCCGCCTCGATCGCGCGGCGGTATTTGCCGAAAATGTCGAGCTCCCAAGCTCGC
The DNA here is from genome assembly GCA_963737755.1 of uncultured Alphaproteobacteria bacterium. Classification (GTDB taxonomy): domain Bacteria; phylum Pseudomonadota; class Alphaproteobacteria; order Rhizobiales; family Xanthobacteraceae; genus BOG-931. The sequence continues at coordinate 72,120 of CAVTTZ010000009.1, forward strand.
ATCGAAGCCGACCAGATTGGCGACTTGCCCGACGCCGGTACCGCGTTTCGGCCGAGACCAGCGATTGCGATGCACGGCCGCGCGCGAGATCGCTGCCGGTGCCCCAGCCTCCGCCCGCGGTCAATTCGGCCGTCGGGAAGCGCGCCGCCGACGACGACGGCCTCCTGCGCGCGCGCCTGCTGCAGGCGGTCCAGCGCGATTTCGAGCGTCGGACTCGCGGCGATCGCTCGATCGACCAGCGCATCAAGCTCGTTGATCGTGCAGCGACCGCCACCATTGCGCCAGCGCCGGCGCAGGATCGGCGGAACGATCGATTGGCGGACTGAGCGACGAAGTGGCGGCTGCGAAATGGCCGGGCACCGGCGGCGCCGGCGCGAGATAGTCGGGACCGACCGCGCAGGAGGTCAACGCCGCGCACATCAGCGCGCCGAGAATGCCGGCGCGCTTTTGCGTTCCGTCGCCACCAAACAAACTGCGGCGACGAGGCCAAAGCTTTGACAGCCCCAACACGGATTCGTGCACTCCATGCCACCGACGCGGCGCGGTCCGAAGCAACAGACGTCGGCCTGCAGCGGCGCGACATGCACGAACCGCCTGCGAATGGTGTCCCCCTGCGGATCACCATCGAGACTTTCGGCGGGGCGCGCAAGCGACCATTAGCCGCTCATCCCCTGAAAACAGGATGAAGCGTCCTTGCGGCAACAGAGCACAAAAGAACTCTCCCCGGCCCGCGAGCTGCGAGCGAGGAGAGGCCAGAGCGTTGATCAGAAGACACGATTTCAGAAGGTGACGCGAAGGGTTCCGACGAAATTGTTTTGCGTCACCGGATTCGCCGTCACCGCCATCTGATAACCGGCGCCGATGATCAGGTTGATCGGGCGTGTCGGCGTATCATTGCCAATCTGGAAGCGACCGAGGATAAGGCCGGGCGTCAGCAGAACCTGGCTCAAGCCGGCATGCGTGCCGTTGGGCCAGTATTCGTAATTGACTTCAAGTTCCGGCCAAAAGTACTTGAAGAGATGATACTGGAACGCGGTGTTCCAGAGGATCGGATCGCCGAAATTGCCGACAGTCGTGCCGGTCTTCGGCTTCGGGCCGATCGAACTGACCGGGATCTGATCGCTGATCGTCATCTGGATATCGAAATCGCCCCAGCCTTTACCGAAGGCCAACGTGGGTTGCGCGACCAACACATTGTTGGAGATCGCGAAACTCGTCCCGCTCGGATCCGACATCTGGAAGAAGGCGGTCACGATGTAGTCGCCGTTCTCCTTATTGGCCGACAGCAGCCGGTACTTGACCAAAAAGGCCGGCCAATCACCCCAGCCTTGTCCCGTTCCCCTCGGGCCCGAAGCCTGGATGTAGGGGGGAGCGGCGACAATCACCTCCCAGTTATATGCGGGAATTAACTCGATCCGGGCTCCACCGGGACCGCCGTAATTGACCAGTCTCTGGCCATTGCCTTGGGTGCCCGTACCGTTTTTTTGGTCATAGAAGTCCCAGCGAAACTCTTGTTCAGAGTTCGCGGCGTGACCGTCACCAGAGGCGTCATCCAGCTTGGCTGCGCAGCCTGAGTCGCCGAGACCATGTCGAGCCAAGAGCGGACAAAATTGCCCTGATAGGTCACCGGAGCGCTGAAAGGACCGTCTTTGGTCACGAGCTGCGCTTGTGCAGATAGCGGCGCAAGTATCGCTGCGGCCCCCGCCACAGCACATCCGATAACGGCCGATCGCACGACAGCACCGCGCGGCCGACGCGTGGAATCGTCAGAACCAACTTTCATTGAGTACCCCCTGCCCGCTGCAGCGACCGTCCCTTGCCGACTGCAGCCGTATAAAAGAGTGAACGCTGTATTCGCGGATACATAACGGAGGTTGTCAATATGTTGGCCACTCTTGCACAATCCAACGGCAGAGTGTGTGGTTTATCAGTAACAGTCGCGAGCCTGTTTGACGCGTCCTTGCTCACGGCACGCCCGCGCCCTCCGGCGCGATCGCTGGTGTGTAATTTGTCGGCGGCTCGAACAAGTCAGGCTTCTGCGTGACGTATTTGACCGCGTGCGCCTGACGAAGTGTTTGTCCGTCGACAATCAGACGCAAGGTCACGCCGTCGGCGGTCACGCACAGCGTGTGCTTCTCCGCCTCTTCGGTCCAGGACCAGTCGGTGCAGGGCAATCCGGCGATAACAGCGTCTGCACCGCGGGTGAACACAGCCCCCGGCGGCGGCTCCGACGGCCGGCGTGGTGCCTGGTCCACCTTGCGGAAGGTGCGGGTCGCAGGCGTCAGCAGCGTGACCACATGCCCGTCGCGGTCGAAAATCGAGGTCGCCCGGCCCCGGCCGTCGACGCGCTCCAGATGCTGGCTGGCGAGCCAGCGCACCCGCTCGCGGACTTTCGGCTCTTGCGGACGGGTGACGTCGTAGCGGATGTCCACGTCGCGCGTCGGCAGGAGCGTTGGCTGTGATTCTGCCAAACAGGCCGGTGCAGCCAGGAGAACAGCCAGGATCGTGATCGGAACCAACTGACGTCGATCGCTCATCGCAGTCCTTTGTGGGCGCCATCCTGCAAACGTCATCGAAGGATCGTCGGAGGACCCTCGAATGGTGCTCAAGCGGCTTGGTGGCCGCACAACCAATTCTCCGCGAATCGGTTCAACCCCCGGCAGGATACGACCAAACACCGCGGCGCTCGGTTCCAAACGTGACAATCGCACGACGGCCGTCGGGTGCGGCAGAAGCGCCAATTCCGCCGGCGCCTCAACTTCGTGTAAATTGTCGCGGGCGGCATCCGGGCCGGTTCGATTCTCCGTCGGACGCGGCGCTCTCAGGAGAAAACCAAAGTGTGGGTCGTTCAGACCGCTTTACGGCGACCTTATACCTTTGTGGTTCTGTCCTTCCTGATCGCGATTTTCGGCTGCCTCGCCGCCGTACGAACACCGACTGACATCTTTCCCAATATCAATATACCGGTGGTCAGCGTCGTCTGGACCTATAACGGCCTGCTGCCCAACGATATGTCGGGCCGTGTCATTTATTACTATGAACGGACGCTGACCGCACAGGTCGGCGACATCGAACATATCGAATCGCAGTCGCTGTCCGGCTACGGCGTCGTCAAAATCTTCTTTCAAAAGAGCGTCAATATCTCGGCCGCGCTGGCACAGGTCACGGCCGCTTCGCAGACCGTGCTCAAGCTTTTGCCCCCCGGCATCACACCGCCCTATGTGCTGAGCTACAACGCCGCCACGGTTCCCATCCTGCAGTTGGCGCTGTCGAGCAAGCAATTGCCGGAAATGAAACTGTTCGATCTCGGGCAGAATTTCATCCGGCCGCAGCTCGCGACCGTCGCCGGCGCCGCGGTTCCGACGCCCTACGGCGGCAAAATCCTGCAGGCCCAGGTCGATCTCGACCAACAAGCCATGCAGGCGCACAGCGTCTCCGCCGACGACGTGGTCAACGCCATCTCGGCCCAGAATCTCATTCTTCCGGCCGGCGACGCCAAGATCGGCAAGTTCGACTGGAACGTCGCGCTGAATGCCAGCCCAACGCTGCTCAACCGGATCAACGACCTTCCGGTGAAGAAAGCCAACGGCACCGTTATCTACCTGCACGACGTTGCGTTCGTGCATGACGGCTCACCGCCGCAAACCAACGTCGTGCGCGTCAATGGCGCACGCGCGGTGCTGATGACCATTCTCAAGGCGGGTTCCGCGTCGACGCTCAATGTCATCGAGGGAATCAAAGGCGCTGCTGCCGCGGGTCGAGGAGAGCCTTCCGGCCAGCCTCAATCTGCGCGCGGTCGGCGACCAGTCGGTTTTTGTCAAAGCCGCGATCTTCGGCGTTCTGCGCGAGGCGGCGCTTGCCGCCGGCCTGGTCGGGCTGATGATTCTGTTATTCCTCGGCAGTTGGCGCTCGACGATGATCATCATCGTCTCCATCCCGCTGTCGATCCTGTTCTCCGTCATCGCGCTTTCGGCGCTCGGCGAGACGATCAACGTGATGACGCTCGGCGGTCTCGCGCTCGCCGTCGGCATGTTGGTCGACGAAGGCACGGTGACGCTGGAGAATATCTTTTATCACCTGGAAATGGGCAAACCGATCGAGCCGGCGATTCTGGACGGCGCCCAACAGATCGTGGTGCCGGCCTTCGTCACGCTCTTGGTGCTCGACATCGTGTTCGCGCCGATGTTCCAGCTCGGCGGCGTCGCCGGCTATCTGTTCCGGCCGCTGGCGGAAGCGGTCGTGTTCGCGTTGATCGGATCGTTCCTGCTGTCGCGCACGCTGGTGCCGACCATGGCGCGGTACATGTTGAGCGCGCATGCGCATGGCGGCCATGAGGATGCGTCAGCGCCGCCGTCACGCAATCCGTTCAAACGCTTCCAGGCGGGTTTCGAGCGACGTCTTCGCTGCGGTGCGCAATCGCTACCGGTCGTTGCTCGCTGTCGCTCTCGATCGTCCGAAGTGGGTGATCGTCGGATTCATCGTCTTCGTCGGCTTTCTCATTCGCGCTCGAGCCGTTCCTTGGCGAGAACTTCTTTCCGGCCGTCGATTCCGGCCAGATTCTGATGCACATCCGGGCGCAGCCCGGCACGCGCATCGAGGAAACCGCAAGACTGTTCGATCAGGTCGAGCAGACCGTGCGTCAGGTCGTTCCCCAGGCGGAGCTCGACAACATCGTCGACAATATCGGCCTGCCGTATAGCGGCATCAACATGGCCTACCAAAACACCGGCACCATCGGCCCGGAAGACGGCGATGCGCTGATCAGCCTGAAGGAAGACCACGGGCCGACCGCCGATTACATCAAGCGGCTGCGCACCATCCTGCCGCAGAAATTTCCCGGCGCAACGTTCTCGTTTCTCCCGGCCGACATCGTCTCGCAAATCCTCAATTTCGGCTTGCCGGCGCCGATCGACGTGCAGGTGATCGGCAACAATCAAAAAGCCAACTACGCCTACGCCAACGACTTGCTCAAACGTATCCGCAACGTGTCCGGGCATCGCCGATCTGCGCATCCAGCAGGTGTTCAATTATCCGCAGATCAACGTCGAGGTCGACCGCACGCTCGCCGGCGAGGTCGGACTGACGCAGCGCGATGTCGCCAACAGTCTTCTGGTGACGCTGTCGGGCAGCAGCCAGGTGCAGCCGAATTTCTGGCTGAACAACGAGAACGGCGTCTCCTATCCGATCGTCGCGCAGATGCCGCAATATCGGCTCGATACGATTTCCGATCTGGTCAATGTGCCGGTCACGTCGTCGAAAACCAAAAGCCCGCAATATCTCGGCGGACTGGCGCGGATCACGCCGGGACCGAGCCCGGGCGTGGTGTCGCACTTCAACGTGCAGCCGGTCATCGACGTCTACGGCGCGGTGCAGGACCGCGACCTCGGCTCGGTCGCCGCCGACATCGAGCGCATCCTGACCGACACCCGCAAGGACGTGCCGCACGGCTCGTACGCCGTGCTGCGCGGCCAGGTCACCACCATGACCGGCGCCTACAGCCAGTTGTTGTTCGGTCTCGCCGGCGCGATCTTGCTTGTGTATCTGGTGATCGTCGTCAACTTTCAGTCCTGGCTCGATCCCTTCATCATCATCACCGCCCTGCCCGGTGCGCTCGCCGGCATCATCTGGATGCTGTTCATGACCGGCACGACGCTGTCGGTGCCGGCGTTGACCGGCGCCATCATGTGCATGGGCATCGCCACCGCCAACAGCGTCCTCTTGGTCAGCTTCGCCCGCGAAGGTCTTGCGACTGGTCTGGACTCCGTCGTCCGCGGCGCTCGAAGCCGGCTTCACGCGCTTTGCGGCCGGTGCTGATGACCGCACTCGCCATGATCATCGGCATGGTGCCGATGGCGTTTGCGCTCGGCGAAGGCGGCGAACAAAACGCGCCGCTCGGACGCGCGGTGATCGGCGGGCTTACGGTCGCGACCATCGCGACGCTGTTCTTCGTTCCGACCGTTTTCAGCCTGCTGCACCGCCGCGACGGCGGCTCGCCGCGTCAGACAGGGTGAGCGGCGGTGTGGATCGTCCTCACCGCACTCAGACGGCCCTACACCTTCGTCGTGCTCGCGGTCATGATCGCGCTGTTCGGCGTGCGCGCCGCGATGCATGACGCCGACCGACATCTTTCCCAACATCAACATTCCGGTGGTCAGCGTCGTCTGGACCTATAACGGGCTGTTGCCGAACGACATGTCCGGCCGCGTGATCTACTATTACGAGCGCACACTGACCGCCCAGGTCGGCGACATCGAGCACATCGAGTCGCAGTCGCTCAACGGCTACGGCGTCGTCAAGATCTTCTTTCAGAAGAACGTCGATATCGCCGCCGCTCTGGCGCAGGTGACGGCGGCCTCGCAGACCGTGCTCAAGCTGCTGCCGCCCGGCATCACGCCGCCTTACGTGCTGAGCTACAACGCCTCCAGCGTGCCGATCCTGCAGCTCGCGCTGTCGAGCAAGACGCTGCCGCAGATGAAGCTGTTCGATCTCGGGCAGAACTTCATCCGGCCGCAGCTCGCCACCGTCGCGGGCGCCGCGGTGCCCTCGCCCTATGGCGGCAAGATCCTGCAGGTGCAGGTCGATCTCGACCAGCAGGCCATGCAGGCGCACAGCGTTTCGGCCGACGACGTCGTCAACGCCGTCTCGGTGCAGAACCTGATCCTGCCGGCCGGCGACGAGAAGATCGGCAAGTTCGACTGGAACGTCGCGCTCAATGCCAGCCCGGTCGTGCTCGAGAGGATCAACGACCTGCCGGTGAAGAAGGTCAACGGCACGATCATCTACATGCGCGACGTCGCCTACGTGCACGACGGCTCGCCGCCGCAGACCAACCTGGTGCGCGTCAACGGCTCGCGCGCGGTGCTGATGACCATCCTCAAGGCCGGCTCGGCTTCGACGCTCGAACGTCATCGACGGGATCAAATCGCTGCTGCCGCGGGTCGAGGAAAGCCTGCCGGCGAGCCTCAATCTGCACGCCGTCGGCGATCAGTCGGTCTTCGTCAAGGCGGCGGTGTTCGGCGTCATCCGCGAGGCGGTGCTGGCCGCGGCTCTGGTCGGCGTGATGATCCTGCTGTTTCTCGGCAGCTGGCGCTCGACGCTCATCATCCTGATCGAGATTCCGCTCGCGATCCTGTTCTCGCTGACGCGCTGTCGCTGGCTCGGCGAGACCATCAACGTCATGACGCTGGGCGGCCTGGCGCTCGCGGTCGGCATCCTGGTCGACGACGGCACCGTCACGATCGAGAACATCAACTACCATCTCGAACAGGGCAAGGCGATCGAGCCGGCGATCCTCGACGGCGCGCAGCAGATCGTCATCCCGGCCTTCGTGACGCTGCTGTGCCTGTGCATCGTGTTCGTGCCGATGTTCCAGCTCGGCGGCGTCGCCGGCTATCTGTTCCGGCCGATGGCCGAAGCCGTGGTCTTCGCGCTGATCGGCTCGTTCATCCTGTCGCGCACGCTGGTGCCGACGATGGCCAGTTATCTGATGCGCGGCATCATCATGCGGCGCACGCCATGATCCGTCGCTGCCGCCGCCGCGCTCGCGCAATCCGCTGCAAGCGCTTCCAGCAGGGCTTCGAGAGCGGTTTCGCGCGTTTCCGCGACCGCTATCGCGCGCTGTTGTCGCTGGCGCTGGGCCGCGCCGAAGACATTCATCGTGCGGCTTTCTGGCCTGCGTGGTGCTGTCGTTCGGCCTGTGGCCGTTCCTCGGCGAGAACTTCTTCCCGTCGGTCGATTCCGGACAGATCCTGATGCACGTGCGCGCCCAGCCGGGCACCCGCATCGAGGAGACGGCCCGGCTGTTCGATCTGGTCGAGCAGACCGTGCGCGCCGACCATTCCGCCCGACCAGCTCGACAACATCGTCGACAATATCGGCCTGCCGTTCTCGCGGCATCAACATGGCCTACCAGAATACCGGCACCATCGGTCCGGAAGACGGCGACGCGCTGATCAGCCTGAAGGAGGATCACGGGCCGACCGCGGACTTACATCAAGCAGCTGCGCACCATCCTGCCGCAGAAATTCCCGGGCACGACCTTCTCGTTCCTGCCCGCCGACATCGTCTCGCAAATCCTCAATTTCGGCCTGCCGGCGCCGATCGACGTGCAGGTGATCGGCAACAATCAGAAAGCCAACTACGCCTACGCCACCGATCTGCTTGAAGCGCATCCGCACCGTTCCGGGCATCGCCGATCTGCGCATCCAGCAGGTGTTCAACTATCCGCAGATCAATGTCGACGTCGACCGCACGCTCGCCAGCGAGGTCGGCCTGACCCAGCGCGACGTCGCCAACAGCCTCTTGGTGACGCTTGTCCGGCAGCCAGCAGGTGCACCCGAATTTCTGGCTCAACCCGGAGAACGGCGTGTCCTATCCGATCGTCGCGCAGATGCCGCAATACCGCGTCGACACGCATGTCGGACCTCGTCAACGTGCCGCTCGCCGCCGCAGGACGCGTAATGCCCTGCAGTATCTCGGCGGGCTCGCCCAGATCACCCCGGGCCCGAGCCCGGGCGTCGTTTCGCATTACAACGTGCAGCCGGTGATCGACATTTACGGCGCCGTCCAGGGACGCGATCTCGGCGCGCTGTCCGCCGACATCGATCGCATTCTGCAGGAGACGCGCAAGGACGTGCCGCGCGGCTCCTACGTCGTCGCTGCGCGGCCAGGTGCAGACCATGACCAGCGCCTACAGCCAGCTCTACTTCGGGCTCGCCGGCGCGATCGTGCTGATCTACCTCGTCATCGTCGTCAACTTCCAGTCCTGGCTCGATCCCTTCATCATCATCACGGCGCTGCCGGCGGCGCTGGCCGGAATCGTCTGGATGTTGTTCATGACCGGAACGACGCTGTCGGTTCCGGCATTGACCGGCGCCATCATGTGCATGGGCATTGCGACCGCGAACACCATTCTGCTGGTCAGCTTCGCGCGCGAGGGACTGGCGCAGGGCCTCGACGCGCCGGCCGCCGCGCTGGAGGCCGGCTTCACGCGCTTCCGCCCGGTGCTGATGACGGCGCTCGCCATGATCATCGGCATGCTGCCGATGGCGTTCGCGCTGGGCGAAGGCGGCGAGCAGAACGCCCCGCTCGGCCGCGCCGTGATCGGCGGGCTGTTGGTCGCGACCGTCGCGACGCTGTTCTTCGTTCCGACCGTGTTCAGCCTCCTGCATACGCGGCGCGAACGGCCGCGACCACGAGCCGGCGATCGCGCATGGCTCGGCGACCCTGACCGGAGAATTGGATGACAGCCCAGGATCAACAGCCCTCGCCGCCGCAGGAGACGGCGCCGCCGCCGCGCAATATGCGCCGCTTTGGCGTCATCGCCGTCCTGGCGTGCGTCGCGCATCGCGGCGTTCGGGATCTTCCAGCGGCGCAGTCATGAGGCCGAGGTCGCGCAATGGACCCGTGAGCAAGCGATCCCGACCGTCGCCGTCATCAAGCCGAGCGCCGGCGCTGCCACCCAGCAACTGGTGCTGCCCGGCACGGTGCAAGCCTGGTTCGAGGCGCCGATCTACGCCCGGGTCAGCGGCTATCTGAAAAAGTGGAATTTCGATTACGGCGCCCAGGTGAAAAAGGGCGACGTCCTGGCCGAGATCGAAACGCCGGATCTCGATGCGCAACTCGCGGCCGCGCAGGCCAAGCTCAACTCGGCGCGCGCCGTGGTCAAGGTCCGAGAGGCGGAGGAGCAGTTCGCGCACTCGACCTACCAGCGCTGGCGCGACTCGCCGAAGGGCGTGGTCTCGGTGCAGGAGCAGGAAAGCAAGGAAGCCGACTACAACAGCGCCAAGGCGCGGCTCAGTTCGTCGAATGCCGAAGTCGCCGTCGATCAGGGCGAGGCCGACCGGCTGGTGGCGATGGAAGGCTTCAAAAGGATCACCGCGCCGTTCGACGGCGTCGTGACGGCGCGCGAAACCGATGTCGGCGCGCTGATCAACGCCGGAAGCGGCACCGGCGGCGGCAACGGCCCGGAATTGTTCCGCGTCGCCGACATTCACATGATGCGCGTCTACGTGCAGGTGCCGCAGCAATTGTCGGCCGGCATCAAAGCCGGCCTCACCGCCGAGCTGCAATTGCCGCAATATCCCGACAAAACCTTCAAGGCGACGGTCGCGACGACCTCGAACGCCATCAATACCAACGCCCGGACTTTGCTGGTCGAACTGCATGCCGACAATGCCGATGGCAAGTTGCAGCCCGGCGCCTATGCGCAGGTCGATTTCGAGCTGCCGAGCGATCCCAACGTCGTGCGCATCCCGACCAGCGCGCTGGTCTTCCGCGAGCACGGCATGGAAATCGCGGCCCTCGGTGCGGACGATACGATCGAGCTCAAGCCGATCAAGCTCGGACGCAATCTCGGCACCGATGTCGAGGTGATCCAGGGCCTCAAGCTGTCCGATCGCCTGGTCAACAGCCCGCCGGATTCGCTGGCGACCGGGGACAAGGTCCATGTCGCCGGCGGCCCTGAGGCACCAGGCGGAAACGAAAAATAGGCACAAGCCTCGGCGACAGGAACGACTCGGCCGAAAATCCATTCGCGCGAGTTTGCCGCCGTGACCGCCATCGGTTGTCACATGCGCGTCATTGATGCATGTCAACTCGCGGTAGGCTGATCGCTCGTAGAGTATTCCGTGGACTTCGCGGCGCGCGACCGCACTGTTTGTTAGAGCATGTCCCGGAAAAGTGGAAACCGGTTTTCCGAAAAAGGACATGCGATAGCAAGTAGATCTAGAGCACATCGCGATTTAGCCTAATCGTGATGTGCTCCAGCGCATTCAACATAGAAGCGCCCCATGCAAAAGCCCTTGGAATTCAGTTGCCCGCATTGCCGGACCGCGTACCGCGTCGTGCAAATTCAGGCCGATGTCCAAAGCGACGTGAAGGTTGACTGCCTGGTATGCGGCCAGCCGCTGCAGGCCTCCGACGGTCAGTCTTTCTTCAAGTATTTTCTCATCGATCCGCTCCAATTCAGCCTTCGGCAATTGCTGGCCACGGAGCGTGATGAGATGCCCCTGGGCGAGGGCGCGGCGTAACAACAGCAAGCCGCGCGCTCGGCCTTGCCCTCACAAGGGGGCGCGGCGCCGCGTTGCCAAGCTTCGCTGAACCGCAAAGGCAAAATCACGCCGCCGCAAAGGCGCAGCTTCTGCGACTATGCTTCAACTCGGTTTGACGTGATGGCGCAAACTTGCCACCGGCGCACACCACTCATGCCGGCTGAATTTGCAGGCGTTGTTCAGGACGGCGAGCGTACTGCCCATGGCGACAACGACCAAGCTGAGGGTGACCAATACGGCAATCTTCATGGCGGCCTCGCAATGCGTTGGCCCCTCGCCCCAATGCCCTAAGTTAAGGCGCCTGGACATGAACGCGCGATGAACGCGCATCGGCTCTCACATCCATCTAAAGTTTGCGACAACTTCGCGATCAAAATGCACATCGGTTCGCAGGGTCTTGGCGCAACCCTTGATTGATCGACCGCTTCCGTTCTGCACAATGTCGTCGACGAACGTGAAGCATCGCACCTGTGCGCACACGGAGCCCGAAAATACCTCGCTTCGAGCCCGCGGGCGTCATCCAGCATCTCGACCGACCCAAGCGTTATTGATGGTACGGAATCAGTCGCCTTGCTGCTACGAATTGGGAAGGACAACGTGAGACTGACGGATCGACCGCGATCTTCTGGCTCGCGCAGGGGGACCAATCGATGACGGCCTATGTTCTTGTAATCATGCTCGCCGCCGGCGGACATCATCAGCCTTTCGCAGTCGGGTATCCGGACCAAGGTTCGTGCCTCGTGGCTGCTGCGCGGCTGCCGCGCGACAAAAAGCTTCACGCGGAGTGCCTGAGGGTCGTTCAGGGCAAGTAGGTTGCCATGCACCCGTGCCTCGCGCCTCGGCGGGGCAAAAGGGCGGCGGCGCCGGGACACCTCGACCGGACGGCAGACCCGTTCAGCCGCCGTTCAGCTAGGGGGCGGCAAAAGCTGCCGAAAGTCCACAGGGTTTTGCGTATGCTTACGTTCGGATGGATCATTATTGCGCTTGGCGTCGCTGCCATGCTTTGGGCCGACGGCAACTTTACCTTTTCGCGCGGGTAAGAGCCGCGCGCAACGCGCGCTCGCGGACGCCATTAAGTCCAAGCCCCCTGTTTCAGGCCGACACGCCGCCGGATTTTCGATCCTGCGCCAGTGCGACGATCGGGTTATTCAGGGTTTCGCTATCGGCGCGCCGAGCGCATCCGATATCGGCGGCGCCTCTTCTCGGCATCCAAAACCGTTATCGCGGGTCGCTGACTTGGGCCGAAGCGGTGGTTACGAAGAAAGCTGTAAGCCACTGAAATTACGATAAAACCAATACACGTGGCGGAGAGGAAGGGATTCGAACCCTTGATACGGCTTTAGACCGTATAACGGTTTAGCAAACCGCCGCCTTCAGCCACTCGGCCACCTCTCCGCGAAGGAAATGTCGTTATTTCAAGCCCTCTTACGGGTCAAGCGAAAACGCATAGAGCGCACAGAACGCGAACGCCGCAGTCACTCCCGGCACATAAACCGGCACACGTTGCCATTCGTCGGGGACGGGCGCGTTCCTCATCGGTTCACATACTTACCAGTGGCGAGCTTTCCGACAGTGTAAGAATTTTTTTCACCTCGCTCTTTGATCGTTTTTAGCATGCACTCGCGTGTGCCGACCATGGCGAGGGCACCCCGCAGATTGCAATGCCATGACGGTGGGCGTGGCTGCTCGGCGGTTCGTTGGCATTTTCGCCCGCTTGAAGTCAGATATGCGATACGATCCCATTGGCGGGATGCATGTTTTCCGCCAAGTCTGGAACTGCCGCGTAAAGCCCCCCTCGACTATCCCCACGACTTTTACCCCTGACACATTGCGTTGTCAGGATCAACCTATATAGGTGATACAACCTTTCAACCTATACAGGTCATACAACCGACATGGTCATGGGTTTCTATGCACTTCTGCGGCCGCACGCTACAACTCAAAGTGGTCAAATAGCAAGTCGACCGCCCCTCCAAAAAAAACGACCCCAATGACGTTGCTTGTGTCTGAGTACAATCGGCTCGAGACCGAAGCTCTTTCCAATTTGCCGTATCCAGCCATCCGCGCTTTCCGGCCAGCGGGCTTCCTCCAAAGTGGTTTCCCCACGAGCGTTACGAACGAGGAGGAGCTCACTCGCTACTGCGACATCATGAGCGAGCTAGAGGACGCTAAACGGTATTATGAGCTTGAGCTGTATTCCGAGGAAGAAGCTGCACTGGTTAGGAAAACCGCGCGTGTGATCGAAGAAGTCACGCAACGCCTATTTCGATCCGTGCAGCCGTTCCTTTCGCTTTTCCCGCCCATTGATGTGCTCAGGACCGTTCGCGCCCTTACTGAGAGCAACGCGACTGTTTTCGAAATTGGTCCTGGATCGGGTATCCTCGGCTCGTACCTAATCGAGAGCGGGTATCGCTACCGATCGATCGACAACACGCAAGCATTTTATCTGTGGCAGGGTCGGTTGTTTTCCGCGCTCGCGGGCGAAGACTTTGTCGACTACGTGTCTTCTGACGGCCCACCGCAAGAAATCACCGCTCGCTGCGCGATGATCCCTTGGTGGCATTTCGCAACGAGCTTCTCGTATTCCACCAACTGCCGACATCGTTGTTTGTGATGGCGCAATGGGTGAGATGGAGACGTTTGCGGTCTATTACATTATCAACATGGCTGCGAAGATGTTGAGGGGGTCCTCCGTCGGCGCCTTTCTTTACCGCAGCATTGGAGAGCCTCGCGTAACCTCACTCATCACAGTCGAACAAATCTTCGCCTTGGCTGGATTCCGGAAGCTGCAATGCGGGCCGACTACCATCCAAACACTCGCGCCAATCACAGTGCCGGCAATGCCGTCATTGATCGGCAACGGAGCGTCACCCCAAGTGGCGCGAGACTTTTTCAAGATCGACGAAACTAAGCTTCTTGAGAGCTATGCCTATTTCGATTTTATGGGCTTGGGGAACGCCCTTGCAACGCTGCGGAACAAAACCGAGAATGCGCTAGACGGGCGAACCGGAGAGCGTCACGCGTTGAGGGGATTACCGGGCCGAATAGCACTCGCCATCAGCGGGATCCGCGCAACGCTGAGATCTGAGGCCCGCAAGAAGCAGCCTTAATGGCGGTATCGGTGCCGGATGAGCGACTACATGAAGGCGTCGAACTTCTCGGCGCAAGCATTTCCAAGGCTTTCCAAAGCCATTCCCGACTTCCAGCCGCCGGCCTGATCGAATGTCCCGGAGCGGCCCGGGGTTTGCGCAGACCCTGGCGTTCCGTGGCCCTCCCCGGTTCTCATGCCAAAGAGGCATCACGGTGGGCCGCCCGGAGGGCAGGACCGCGAAGTTGCGCGCCCACCCGGGAGGAGGCCTCGTTAGTCCCCCACCACACAGGTGGGGCGTTCCGCTCGTTGTCGGGCCGGCCTTATGCGACACCGAAGCCGCTCAACCCCGATTGATCGCTCGTGTCGGCGGGCGGGTTCTTCAGCCCTCGACGCCGTCCTGATCGGACGACACGCCGGCGGGCTCGACCATGTCGCTGGTGATGGTCGGAGCATCGGGGACTCGCTTCACGTGGGTCATGCCGTCGGAAACGATCTTGGTCAGTTGAACGACCGATTGGCTCAGCGAGGCATATTCCACGATGTCGCGTTGCACGCGATTGCCCTGCGCCTCGAGTTTCTCGCGCAACAGCTTGAGATCTTCGATCAGACGATCAACCTCACGCGTGGACTGAAGCGACACCTGGCGCAACAAACTCGAAAGCTCGCTCGTTGCCTGCTCGCCGACCGGATCCGCCTGGCGCGCGGCGCTGTTTTGTTGTCTGACCAAGTCGCGAATGCTGCCTTCGATTTCATTCGGCCTGCCGCCGCGCATCAACTCCCGTGTTTTGAAAGTACTCATGACACACCCCATCCCGTTGTTTTGTTGTTGAACAACCTGCGCCAATACATGGAATAGCCGTCTGCAAATATGTCCATCCGTGGGCTATCGATGCCTTAATTCTTACTGCGGCCGACACTGGTAAGGAAATGCACCAAAAAGACATATTTCGGCGCCGCAATCCCGCCGAAGGCAGCGTCAATTGCGCTCGCTGACTGGCGATTCGCGCGCTAACGACCCGTGCAACGAGGCAGTCCCAGAGATGTTCAAGGTCAGCAAACGCGGCTTAATCACATCGGTTGGTCGGCTACGCGACGCATTTTGAGTGTTTTTTGTTCGACAACAAACACTGCGGCCCACTCGCCATAATCGTTAACGGCGCGTTCTCACATCGCCGAAATTTCGCCGCTTATTCGATAACAATTTGCGGAGATTGGGACCGTGTGGGGATGCGGTCGAAATCCTTCCTTGTTGAAGGCTCGAAAAGGGGAGTCGCAACATGCGCCGATTGTTCTCTTGCAGTGTGCAATTGTGTCTTTGCGCCGCGCTGCTGGTGTTTTGCGGCGCCCAATTCGCGCGTGCTGAAGTCGCGAGCATTTATGGCGGCAGCGACGGTCTGTGCGGCAGCCGCACCGCCAACGGCGAGCGTCTTGATTGTTCGGCAATGACTGCCGCCCATCGCACCTTGCCGTTCGGCACGCTGGTGAAGGTTTGCCACATCGGATGCGTGGTCGTGCGGATCAACGATCGCGGTCCGTTCGTGCGCGGCAGACACATCGATCTGTCGCCGGCCGCCGCGCACGCGATCGGATTGCGCCAGACCGGTCAAGTCGCGATGTCGTTGGAAGAGACACCGACTTATCAGACGTCGGCCGACCGTCAACCGCCCTGCACGCGATCGGGCTGCATCAGACCCGCCAAGTCGCGACGTCGGCGGAAGAGACGACCAGTCATCAAGGACATCGGCGCCACCGACTGCTCCACGCGCGGCTCGCTTGCACCAGATCCGTCAAGTCGCGATGTCGACGGAAGGAACGACCGAGCTATCAACCTCCGGCACCAGCGACCGTGCCGCGCGCGATCGCGTTGCACCCGACCCGCCAAGTCGCGATGTCGGCAGACGACACAACTCGCCGTCAGGTGTTCCTGCCGAGTGATCTGTTTGCCAAAGACTCGATCGCCAACCGCCTGATCGGCAGCGATCCGATCACGAAGTGACGGCGTTCTTCTGATGGGCTGACACGAGCCGCAGTCGGCTCAGAGCCTCTTCGTCTTTCGCCATCAATTTGACAGCCGCGTCGCTATAAGACGGGAGGCCTCTACTTTGGTCGCCTTTTAAGACGTCCGTCGGCAGCCCGCCCCGTTATTTCCAGTTGGCGAGTGGCGGCTTTCGCCGCGCCAACTTGTCATGGGCGGTGTGGCGAAACAGAATGTACAGCGCGCCAAGCACACAGCAGGCGACAGCAAGAACGCCGGCGAAGAACAACAATGGATCCAGCACGCACCGTTCTCCTACGCAGTTGCGTCGCGCGATACCGTCGCCCCATTGGCAACCGGTTCACCCCGGCACCGTGAAGCACCCCACCCGCTCTCGCAAACGCGATCCCGCCTGCAGGGGGAACCAAAGGCAGATGAAAAGGTTCCTCAGGATTGCCGCAGAGCCCGCTGCTACCGATCTCCGGCAACGCGCGCTCTGCGATCGCATAAAGCCGGAAAATCCATCACATTCGTTGCATATCGGCATAAGAAATTTGCGCGTTTTTGCAACGTACTTGAATGGACTATCCACACTGATGATGGGATTTGTGTTTGCCGATGCGGCGGGTCACCCCGCCGCGTGAAGGCGGGACCTGAATGTAGCCCGCATGAGCGAAGCGACATGCGGGAGTGCGTCGGCGATTGTTCCCGGATGTCGCTTCGCTCATCCGGGCTACGCGCCGACGGCAAGCACTGTGAGCGCTAAGCCGGGCATTCGCGGATTGAAATCGTCGCTGTGCCTCCGCCGCATGACCTTGCGAGCGCGCCCCACCCCGCTCGCACATTTGCGACCAGCCGCTTGCGTCAAACGATCAGGCAGCGAGAGCCGGAGCTTGCGCAACCGCGCTGCCCTTGAGCCAATCGCGCGCGGCGCGTTGCGCCGTGGCAATTTCGCTTTCCGACATCTGATCGGCGATTTCGCGCCGCAGCCGGAGCGGCATCGCGGTTGCCCTTGATCGCCGCGAGATTGAACCACTTGTGCGCGGAGACGAGATCGACCGGCACATCGCGGCCGACCGAATACATCATACCGAGCTCGAACAACATGTCGCCTGCAGCCGGTCCCTCGCCGAGCGGAGCCGCCGTGCTGTCAAGAATATCAAAACGCGCCATGGTGAAGTCCCCCTGATTACGCCCCAATCGCCGGCCTTATTTGGCCGACCGATGATCGCGATAATCGTCAGGAGATTTGAACAGTGGTTTAAGTAATGCGATGAATCAAAACTGAACCGCTGGCGCGGGCCGCAGGTGTGTCGTGCAAGCATGGCGTTAAGCACACCATTTCGTAACCGCTGATTTTGCGCTATCTTCCGCGCCTGTCGCCGGGATTTTGCCGCGGCAAACGTGCTTGCAATGGCGATCTCGTAAGTTATCCTTTTACCTTCACCATCAGTAGGGATCGGGGACACCGATGACGAATTTCCGCACGATCGCACTTGTCGTCGCCTCGGCGATTGCGCTGGGAATGATGGTGAGCGGGCCTGCGCATGCCGCCGATCCGGTCGGCACGTGGTGGACAGCAGACAAGAAAGGCAAGGTCAAAATCGTCAATTGCGGCGGCGCCATTTGCGGCACGCTGAGCTGGCTGTCCGAGCCGAACGATCCGGAAACCAACAAGCCGAAGACCGACAAGAACAATAAGGACGCGAGCAAGCAGAGCCGGCCGCTGATCGGCGTGCCGATCGTTTTGAGCATGAAGCCCGCGGGCGGCGACAAGTGGGAGGGTCAGGTCTACAACGCTGAAGACGGCAGCATCTATTCCGGCTCGTTCACGATGAGCGGCGCCAACACCGCCCAGCTCAAAGGCTGCGTCATGGGCGGCTTGATCTGCAAGGGCCAAAGTTGGACGCGCGCCAATTGAGCGTGTCCCGGAAAAGCGGAAGCCGGTTTCCCGAAAAAGGACATGCGATAACAAGTAGATCTAAAGCCCATCGCGATTCAGCCTAATCGTGAATGCCAGGCTGCGCGCGTTTTGGATCGGGCGACCGCCAGTGCGGCGCCGCCCCTCGCCTTCTGTGGGCGCAAGTTCTCGACGCATTCGTTCCAGCTTGCGGGGCTGCTGCGGTGGCGTTGCTGACGCGCAAGAGCACGACGGCTATCGCGCCGTCTGACCGAACAGGATTGCGCGCACATCCGGATCTTTCATGTCGACCGCGGATGCCGCCTCGACACGGATCGCAAAGGCGCGCTTGACCGCCGGTCGCGCGCGGATGGTTTCAAACCAGCGCTCAAGATGCGGAAAGCGCGCAAGCTCCTGCCCCATGCGCTCGGCAAGCCGAACCCAGCCCACGCACGCCATGTCGGCGATCGAATAGGCGCCGGCGAGAAAATCGCGACCAACAAGGCGCGTGTTCATGACCCCGAACAGCCGATTGACCTCATTGGTGTAGCGGTCCACCGCGTAGGCGATCTTCTCCGGCGCATAGCGCCGGAAGTGATTGGCTTGGCCGGCCATTGGTCCCAATCCGCCCATCTGCCAGAACAGCCATTCGTCGACCGCGACACGCGTGCGCTCGTCACGCGGATAAAACTTGCCGGTCTTGCGGCCGAGATACTGCAGGATGGCGCCGGACTCGAACACCGAGATCGGCTCGCCACCCGGTCCGTTCGGATCGACGATCGCCGGCATCCTGTTGTTCGGCGAGATGGCGAGAAAGTGCGGCGCGAATTGCTCGCCCTTGGAGATGTCGACCGGTCGCACGACGTACGGCAGCCCGCATTCTTCGAGCATGATGGATATCTTCCAGCCGTTCGGCGTCGGCCAATAATAGAGCTCGATCGGCGCCTGGCGGCGGAGCGCCGGCGTCTTTTTGGACCGGCTTGGTGCTGCCTGTTTTGATTTTGTTCTCGTGCGCGCGGCGGCGCTCGGCTTGGCAGACTTCGGCGGACTGGCCTTCCGCCCGGTGAGTTTGAGCTTGGTGAGATTGAGCTTGGGTTTGGCGCGCTTTGCCTTGGCCCGCTTCACCGTGGCTGCTTTCGGCTTGCGCGAGTGGGCAGACTTGGTCGCCGGTGTTCGTTCAGGCCGCGGCATCAAAGCTCGGCTTAAGGATTTCCCCGTACCCGCATGTAAAAAAGCGGCGCCGCGATTGGAACCGCAGCGCCGAGCGTAGATCTTTGGGAGGATGCTTGAAATTCACCGAGGGCGTCGGCGAAAGCGAGAGACTTAAATCCACCGGCCGGCCGCATCTTGGTGCAGACCGCCGGGGAAAGTCCGGACGAACCGGTTCTTCCATTCCACGACCGCATGCGAAGCGAACGATGGGTGAGGATAAATCCCCGTCACGCCGACGCCCTCTGTTGTCCACTTGAGCCGGCCCGTCTTGGGCATCTTGGAAGAGCCCTCGACGACGGCCGGCCCGTGTGACGCGACCTTCGACCCTAAGTGATGTCGAAGATCGATAGCGACGTCGACTACTTCTTCTTTTTGCGAGCTTTCGTCTTCTTCGCGGTCTTCTTAGTCGCTGCCTTAGTCTTTCTCTTCTTCGCCATTGCTGCCCTCCTAATCTGAGTGGATGGCGACATCGGTGCAGTGCAGTCGCGAATCGACGTGCACTATTCATCCGATTACTACAGCAGGAAAAAAATAACAGTGACTCGGCTTAATTTTGTGTGTAAACGCCGCGCCCCGCTGCCGCCGCCTAAGCGACTGACGGTATTTCGCAAAATCCGTAGCGAGCAAATTTTTCAATCGCGCGCGCGTTCTCTGTTTCTTTTTGCGAATAGAAGAAGTGCCGATGAATTGCGGCTTTTTGCTGCGCAATGTTATTTGATTTTCTGTTTCTTCAACACCGCGCGGCGTGCGTTGCGTTGACCCTTTCGCGGTCGCGAAATCGTTGGCAGTAACAAATTCACCAAGTCAAAATTTTTTTGCGTACAACTGCCCAAAACGCCTCTTCGGCGGACGGCGCGGAGCGCAAAACGCACGAATCGGCATCACCAATTCGTTTTTGCGGCGTCGTTGGACGTCGTTTTCGGAGTGGAGCGGCACCCAAGCGCGGTCGATTTTGTCGCGCGCGGCCCGTCGCGCCGAGGTTTCGCGACGCTGACGGCGATGTTTGTCTCGTTTAGAGACCGAGACGCTTCTTCAGCAGTTCGTTGACGGCTTGTGGGTTGGCTTTGCCGCCGGACGCCTTCATCACTTGGCCGACAAACCAGCCGATCGCCTTCGGATTGGTCTTCGCATCGCCGACTTTGTCGGGATTCTTGGCGACAATGTCGTCGACGAGCGCTTCAAGAGCCGAAACGTCGGTCACCTGCTTCAATCCGCGCGTCTCGACGATGGTTCGCGGATCGCCGCCCTCATTCCAAACGATCTCGAAAACGTCCTTGGCGATCTTCCCGGAGATCGTGCCGTCGGCCATGAGATCGAGAATAGCGCCGAGTTGCGCTTCCTTCACCGGAGAAGCGACGATGTCTTTGCCTTCCTTGTTGAGGCGGCCGGCAAGCTCGTTGAGCACCCAGTTGGCGGCGAGTTTCGGATCGCGTTTGTTGCCGCCGTCAGTTCCGCCGACCACCGCTTCGAAAAATTTTGCGGTCTCCTGCTCGGCCACCAATACGCCTGCATCGTAGCCAGACAGGCCGAATTCACCGACGAAACGCGCCTTCTTGTCGTCGGGCAATTCTGGCAAGTCGGCGGCCAAATCCGCGACCAGCGACGGCGACAGCTCGAGCGGCAGCAGATCGGGATCGGGAAAATAGCGATAGTCGTGCGCCTCCTCCTTCGAGCGCATGGAGCGCGTTTCACCCTGGTCCGGATCGAACAACCGGGTCTCCTGCGCGATCGTGCCACCATCCTCGATGACGCCAATCTGCCGCCACGCTTCGTGCTCGATGGCCTGCCCGATGAAGCGGATCGAGTTGAG
The DNA here is from genome assembly GCA_963737755.1 of uncultured Alphaproteobacteria bacterium. Classification (GTDB taxonomy): domain Bacteria; phylum Pseudomonadota; class Alphaproteobacteria; order Rhizobiales; family Xanthobacteraceae; genus BOG-931. The sequence goes on from CAVTTZ010000009.1 coordinate 93,159, forward strand.
GTTCTTGATCTCGCAGCGCGTACCCAACGGCGTTCCCGGCTTGTGCACCGAGACGTTCACGTCCGCGCGCAGATGGCCCTTCTCCATGTCGCCGTCACAGGTGCCGAGATAGCGCAGGATCGACCGGAGCTTGGTGAGGAACACCTTGGCCTCTTCGGCCGAGTGCAGTTCCGGCTTGGTGACGATCTCCATCAGCGCGACGCCCGAGCGATTGAGATCGACCAGCGACATCGTGGCGTGCTGGTCATGCAGCGACTTGCCGGCGTCCTGTTCGAGATGCAGACGCTCGATGCCGACCCGCACGGTCTCGCCATCGGGCATGTCGATCACGACCTCGCCCTCACCCACGATCGGCGACTTGTATTGGCTGATCTGGTAGCCTTGCGGCAGGTCCGGATAAAAATAGTTCTTGCGGTCGAAGACCGAGCGCTCGTTGATCTGCGCCTTCAGGCCGAGGCCGGTGCGCACCGCCTGCCGCACGCACTCCTCGTTGATCACCGGCAGCATGCCCGGCATGGCAGCGTCGACGAGTGACACATGCGCGTTCGGCTCACCACCGAACAGGGTCGAAGCGCCGGAAAAAAGCTTGGCCTGAGACAAGACCTGGGCGTGCACTTCCATGCCGATGACGACTTCCCAGTCGCCGGTCGCGCCTCTGATCAGCTTCGATTTCTTCCGTGCCGCTGCGTCACTCATACTCTACCCTGGCCGTAACGCCTTGATTTATGCGCTTCGGGTTACGCGCTTCATCGGCCCATCGCAAGCCCACCATCCCGGCGGTGCGCGAACGATCCGGCCCACGCACCGTCCCGCAATCGCGCCGGATATTTTGCGTTGCATCCGGCTTGGACAATGCCCGATCTCGGTCTTTAATCTGTCGATCGCAATGAAACAAAGCAAGGGAGGACGAAAATGAGATACGCCGCATCGGCATGCGCCGCGTCGTTGGTCGCCGCTTTGACGCTGTTGGCCACGGCTAGCGTGCGCGCAGAGCCGCTCTATCCGGATATCGTCAACACCTCGCATGCTACCCCGCAGGTGGCGGAGTTCTTCAAGTCGTATTTCACCGCCAAGAGCCAGCACAAGCCGGCCGCGACCACGGACCACTTCTCCGAGGCGCACCTGACCTATATCGACGCGACGTTGGGGTGGCCCTTCTACAACAAGAAAGGCATGACCGACATCTTCGAGCAGTTCATGCCGAAGTGGCCGCCGACCGGCCTGTCGTACCCGACCCGCATCAGCGGCGATCAGCATTCCGCGTTGGTGGCCTTCACCGATACGCCGGAATTGTTTGGCGGCGAGATCCGCATCCTCGCCGCAGTCGACTTCAAGGACGGCAAGGTGGTGCGCTGGATCGATTACTGGGATGGACGTTCGTTCGGCGCCGAGACCGCAGCGAAGATGCGGACGCCCCCGGACAAGTTCCCGACCAACTTCGACTACGACGTCGCGAGCGACGGCGCCTCCGCCAAGATCAAGGACGTCGCGCAGAAACTCTCCACCGCCTTCGCGGCGGGCGATGTCGCGGCGGCTGATGCGCTGTTCAGCTCCGATGCGGTGTTTGCCGACCGCGCGCTGCGCGTCCGCATCCTCGGCAAGGAAGCGATCGGCAAGTATCTCGGCCGCATACTGGCGACCGTCCCCTACGGCAAGGGCGCAAAGCTGATGCATGTGGTCGGCAGCGATCAGGGCGGCGGCTTTGAGTGGACCAACGCGGCCGGCGCGGTGAAGCGCGGCATCCTCGCCATCGATCTCAACGGCGCCGGTCAGATCCAGCGGCTCGATGCGACCTGGGACAACGGCATGATGAGCGACGCCGATCTTCAGGCACTCGTGGCTCAGTCGATCGAGAAGTAGACCGCCGGGTCGCGCGTCAGCGTTGCGCCGCCAATTTCGTCATTGCCGGGCTTGACCCGGCAATCCATGCGGCAGCACCGCAGCATGTCCCCTCCGGAGTCAAACCCGGGGGTGACGCCGAGCGTGCTACCGCTGCTCGCGCCAAATGCCGAGCGCTTCCTGCGCCGGGCGATCGGAGATCGAGAACAGCACCGATTGCTCCGCCGCCCGGTGAGAGAAGCGCTTCCACGACGGCACCACGAACACGTCGCGCGGGCCCCATTCCAAAACCTCGCCGTCGACCTCGGTGGTGCCGTGTCCTTCGGCACACGCGAACACGGTGCTGTCGGTCGACCGATAGGGCTCGCCGCGGAAACCTTTCGGCAGCATCGCCAGGTTGGCGCCCATGGTCGGCAACACCGGACCGCCGGTGCTCGGATTGGCGTAGCGCACGCGCGCGCCATGGCTCTTGTCGATATCACCGGCCGCCATCATGCGCTCGATGATCGGCCGCGTGCGCGCGTAGGTGTAATTGATGATCGGGGTGCGCTTGGTCGGCGCGGTGCCGTCGGGCAGCACGCCGGAGCCGTAGAAATTCAGCGAGTCACCGTCGCGCCGCGTGGTCTCCTGCGTCGGGCTGCCGAAATCCTCGCCGAACGAGGTCTCATAGAAATTGATCGCCGGTGCATCGAGCACGTCGAGCCACAGCATCGGCTTGTCCGAGGGATTGCCGTGGTCGTGCGGCGCCCAATTCGCGGTGATGACGAAGTCGCCGGGCGCCATGAACGCCTTCTCGCCTTCCACCGCCGTGTAGGCGCCCTCGCCGTCCAGCACGAAGCGGATCGCGGAGGAGACGTGACGGTGAGCCGGCGCAATCTCGCCCGGCATGATCATCTGGATGCCGGCGAACAAGGTGTTGGTGACGCGCGATTCCCCGCGCAGCGCCGGATTTTCGAGGATCAGCACGCGGCGCTTGGCTTCTTCGGCGGTGATCAGGCCGCCCGCTTCCAGGACCAGCGATTTCACATCGTCAAAATGCCAAACCGCCGGCGCGCAACGCGACACCGGCTCGTCGCGGAACAGCGTGCCCATGACCTTCCACAACGGCGTCATGTCGCGCTGCGAAATGCGGGTGTAAAAGTCCTGCCGGATCGCCTCGATGTTGTGCTTGCGGTCCGGGGTGAGCTTGCTCCGGCGCCTTCGTTGCCAGTGTCGCCATGACGTGTCTTCCTCTCAATCACACCGAGCGATCATTCGTTGCAAGTTGCGCCAAGCGCTCGCGGCGCCGCCTTTGCAGAACGCCTGCGCCGCTGTCCAGATCCGCGGCCGCAGTCTCAATGGCCGGGCAGCTTGAGCCAATCTACGCCTTCGGCGACGCCAACGGTATAGCGTCCGTCCTGGTACAGCAGCGGATGAACCGTGTCGCGGACCGCGACCCGATAAACGGCGCCGGCCACGATGGAATGGGTGCGGTGGCGGTAGGTTTCCTCGACCGTGCAGAACACGCTCGCTTGCGCGTCCCCGATAAACGGCACGCCGTGGTCATCGACCTGCCAATTGCCCTGAGCAAAGCGGTCCTCGACGCCCCTTCGGCTGAATGTTTGCGCCAACTCGAGGTGGGTGGCGTGCAGAATATTGATGCAGAAACGGCCGGTATTCAGCACAGGATGGTGCAAACTGGCCGACTGATTGATGCAGACCAGCAGCGTGGGCGGATCCATCGACAGCGAGCAGACCGACGTGGCGGTCATGCCGAAACGGCGATTGTCGGAGACTGTCGAGACGATGCTCACCGCGCTCGATAGCGTGCGCATCGCCTTGCGGAAATCACCCTGCAGCGCGTCTCCCATCGCGGCCTCGCTGATTATCTCGTTCTTAGCTTCGGACAATATAATTGCTCCTGCAATTGTTGTAAATGCATCAAACATCGGGTCGCCGGCCACCCGGCGGACACGGCCAGGGGCCTACCCTGGATCCCATCATGAGACTATAGCCCACCCGGCCATGGCGGCGCTCGCCGAACGGCAGGCCGGCCATGCAAAATCGGCGTGGGCGCAACGAAATCCTCAGGTATTCGCGTTGCCGCCGTCGACCAGGACGTTCTGGCCGCTCATGAAGTCGCTGTCGGCGCTGGCGAGAAAGACGAGCGCACCGAGCAAATCCTGCGGATGCAGCTCGCGCTTGAGGTAGCGGTTCGCCAGCACGTGCTTGGTGGCGCCGGCGATGTGCTCGGGATTCTCCGCCATGAGGGTTTCGCTCATGGTGAGACCGGGCGACAAGGTGTTGACCCGGATGCCGTGCTCGCCGAGCTCCAGCGCCATGACGCGCGTCATGGCCATCACGCCGCCCTTGGAGGTGACGTAGTGCAGCATGCGCGGGATGCCGTGGAAAATGCTGCCCGAGCCGATATTGATGATCTTGCCGTAGCCGCGCGCGATCATGTGCGGCGCCACGTGCTTCACCATCAGAAACGGCCCGCGCACGTTGATCGCCATGACGCGGTCCCAGACCGCCATATCGATTTCGGTGAGCTTGGTTTCCCGCAGCGGCGCGAACAGCGCGGCATTGTTGACCAGCACATCGATCTGGCCGAAGCGCTGCATGGTCTCGGCGACCAGTGCCTTGACCGACACCTCGTCGCTCACATCGGTCATCGCGCTCGCCACCGAGTTAGCGCCGTGCTCGCGCGCCAGCGACGCAGCAAGCTCCTTGCCGTCGGCGATATCGGCGATCATCAGCCGGGCGCCTTCGCGCGCCAGCGCCTTGGCGTAGTGCGCGCCGATACCCTTGGCGCCGCCGGTCACGATGGCGACGCGTCCCTCCAATCTGGCCAATTTCTCCTCCCTTTTTGCTTGTTTCCGTTGTTGTTTAGTTCTTGCCCCAGCGTTCGATAAACTTCGCGAACGCTTCGAGTTGTTGCTTGATGAATCCCACCGTCTGCTGGTCGGTGATTTGGCCGGTCTTGGCGTCGATCTTTTGCGAACAATTGCCGACAAAGATCTCCGGCTTGTTCAGGGTCATCGCATCGAGGAAGATCATCGAGCGGCGCAATCATATTGCATGCGGCCACCACCGAGCGGCCCGCCGGCCGCCGATTGCAGCGCCACCGGCTTGCCGGCGAACGGCTGGTTGGTGACGCGCGAGACCCAGTCGATCGCGTTCTTCAAGCCGCCCGGCATTGAGAAATTGTATTCGGGGGACGTGAAAATCACGCCGTCGGCCGCGCGCACCGCTTCCGCCAACGCTGTCACCGCGTCCGGCATGCCTTTGTCCTGAACGTCGGCATTATAGATGGGGAAATCGGCAAACGGCGGCGCTTCGGAAACCTTCATGTGTGCTGGCGCCAGCTCCGGCAACGCGTTCATGACCATCCGATTATAGGACGCCTTGCGCAGGCTGCCGCAGATGCAAATCACGTTCAGGGTTTTGTCGGCCATGGCTACTCTCGTATGGGGAATATCGGAACCAACTCATCAGACACTAGCTGCTCGGCGAGCCCAGCAGCGCCGGTGCGACAATGTCTTTCCAGCTTGTGGGAGGTGACTTCAGTTCGCCGTGCCGGCCCATGAACTCGGAGAAGGCGCCGATGCCGCGCACCGCGCTGCCGAACTCATCGCGCAGCCCCGACAGCACGCCGGCGAGCGCAGCCGCATCGAGCGTCTTCGACGGCTCGTGCACCAGATAGATCTCGGCGGCGCGGCGCGGATCGTCGTGAATGATGCGGGCCGCCTCGTCGATCGCTTTGATCACCGCATCGGGCACTTTCGGATGCGCGGCGATGTAGCCCCTGCTCGCGCCCAGGATCAGGAATGAGGCCTTGCCGTCGATCACGTCCGACGCGCTGAGCACCCTATGAACGCGGCTGTCGGCAAGCGCGATTTCCGCATAGGGCGCCGATGAGAAATAACCCGCCACGGAATCTTTGCCGGCGGTGAGATCGCCCACCGCATCGGCGTGCGGCAGCACGACAATCTGGCCGCGCAGCTTGTCGTATTGGCCGAAGACTTTTTCCGACTGCATCTGCAGCAAATAAAGCTGCGGCGCCGAGGACGCCGGAATGGCGATCCGGTCTGTCGGCCGAAAATCCGCCAGCGAGCGGATGTTGGCGCGATTGGCCAACAACAACGCCGGCAAAGTCGTCAGCCCGGAAACGGCGAAGATCTGCCGTGGCGTGTCCTTGGCTTTTTCCCAGGCCGTGAGCAACGGCGCCGCGCCGAACGGCGCCATGTCGATGGCGTCGCCGGTCAGCGCTTCCTGCAGCGGTCCCGGGCCGAGAAACCGCTGGTAGCTCACCCGCAAGTCGAGATGGCTTTCCTTGCCGTGCTTCTCGACGAGCTTCATATCCTCGCAGATGTAAATCGGCAGGAAGGCCAGGCCAAAGCCCAGGCCGATCCGCACCGGCTCTTCGCGCCAGCGCCGGCGACACCGCAGCAAGCACAAGACAAAGGGCGGCGAGCCAACCACGACCCGCCGCACCATTTGCCTGCGACAAAGTGACGAAATCCAAGGTCAGCCGACTTTTTCATCGGCGATCGGATTGCGCAGGACGCCAAGCCCTTCGATCTCGACCTCGCAGACGTCGCCGTTCTTCATCCAAACCGGCGGCTTGCGGGCGAAGCCGACGCCGGAAGGCGTGCCGGTGAAGATCACGTCGCCCGGCTCCAGCGTGATGCCCTGGGTGACGTAAACCAGCGTCTCGACCACAGGGAACATCATGTTGTCGGTGTTATCGGACTGCATCACCTGGCCGTTGAGGCGGGTCTCGATCTTGAGCCCCTTGCCGGCCGGCGGCACTTCATCGGCGGACACGAAGTAAGGGCCGAAGCCGCCGGTGTGGTCGAAGTTCTTGCCCATGTCCCATTGCGTTGTCTTGCGCTGGAATTCGCGGATCGAGCCTTCGTTGCCGCATGACCAGCCGGCGATGCAGGACAGCGCGTTGGCAGCCGTCAAATGCTTGGCGCGCTTGCCGATCGACAAGGATCATCTCGGCCTCGTAATCGAGCGTCTCGGTGACCTGCGGGCGGATGATCGGATGGCCATGAGCCACCAGCGAGGTCGCACCGCGCATGAACACGGTTGGGAATTTCGGCAGATTGTCGCGCTGCGGGCCTTCCTTGACGTGCTCGAGATAGTTCAGGCCGAGGCAGACGATCTTTCCCGGACGGCCCACGGGGAGCCGATAGGTCAGGCTCGCGAGCGGCTTGTGCGCGCTGGCGGGCGCCTTCTTGGCCAGGTCGGCAAGCGGCTTCACATCGCCATTGTTCTTCGCCAGCCATTCGCCGAGTTCGGTCGGCGCATTGGCATCGACAGCCTGCAAATCGATCGCCTGATCGCCTTCGACGACGCCCAGCCGCGCCCCACCCTGCCCCTCGAACGCAACGATTTTCATGGTCTCAAGCCTTCCTTGATCGCTTCCCGGCCGAACGCCGGGCCGCGACTATAACGGCGGTATCGCATACGATCCACCGGCGGCATCGCGCTATGGCTATCCCCGCAATGCGAGGGCAACTGGCGGACCAGGAAATGGCCCTCCCGGCGCCGCGGCATCAACCGAAACCTGGAAGAGAGCACGGCATCAAGGCCGTCGCCGAAATCGCTCGTCACCTTGACCCTTCCCGACGATGAGCGGTCAAAGCGGTTCGCGCGCGGCGAGCAGACTACGGCGTCCGCTTGGCCCGCGTCCGCGCCGCCTTTTTTGCTGCCGCCGAGCGGCCAGCAGCCCCCTTGGTGCGCACGGCTTTGCGCGCCGCCGCCGCGCGTTGCGTCGCGGTACGCTGGGACGCGGCCGCACGCCCTTGCTGCGACAAGGCTTTGCGCGAGACGGTCGAACGCGGCTCGCGCTTGAGCGCCTTGCTCACCGCGCGCGACACCCGCGGCCGCCGTTTGGTTTTGCGGCGGCCCTGTCCGGCCTCGTAGGCATATTCCGCACTCTTGCGCGTGCGTTCAGTGGTTTTGCCGCGTTTCGGCGGCGGCAGATCGACGCCGGCGCGCCGCGCTTCCGACAAACCGATGGCGATGGCTTGTTTGGTCGACCGCGCACCGTGTTTGCCGCGGCGAATTCTATCGATTTCATCGCGCACGAACTCGCCGGCCTGGGTCGATGCGGATTTGCCCGCTCGCTTGTCGCGGCGCGCTTTCGCGATTGTGCGCTTATCGGGCATATCTTCCTCCGCGCGACCCCGCTGCCGCAGAATGTAGCCAACAGCAACAACGCCGTGACGCCGCCCTGGTTCGAGAGCACACGCGCAGCAGTCACAGCGCGAGCAGCGCCAACTTTAAACCGCTGCCCGATTATCGACCGCGAAACTGCAGCGAGGAAACAGAACTCAATCTTGCGTCATGCGCAAAGCATGAACACTGAACAGACCATCAGTCCAAACCTTAAGCGGCGACCAGCCGGCGCCGTTCGCCAAAGCCTGGAAAGACTCGATCGAGTATTTGTAGCTGTTTTCGGTATGGATGGTTTCGCCGGCGCGGAAATCGATCGTCGTGTCGCCGATCCGCACTTTCTGGCGCTTGGTGCTGGCCAGGTGCATCTCGATGCGATGCCGCTCCGCATTGTAGAGGGCGTGATGCTCGAAAGCCGCGAGATCGAAATTAGCGCCGAGCTCGCGGTTGATGCGCACCAGGAGATTGAGATTGAACTTGGCGGTTACGCCCTGGGCGTCATTGTAGGCGCGGTAGAGAATATCAGGCGACTTCTCCAGATCGACGCCGAGGATCAGCACCGATCCGGCGCCCAGGATGCCGCCAGCACGGCGCAAGAAGGCACTCGCCTCCTGCGGCTCAAAATTGCCGATGGTGGAGCCGGGAAAGAAACCCGCGCGCGGCATGGCGGCGATCTCTGACGGCAACGCTGTCATCGCGGTGAAGTCCGCCGCAATCGGGACCACCGACAGATGCGGAAAATCACGGCGCAGCCGCGCCGCATCCTCGCGCAGGAAATCGCCCGAGATATCGATTGGCGCGTAAGCCTCGATGCTCGCCGCGGCGCGCAGGAGAATTCGCGCCTTGCGGCTCGAGCCGCCGCCGAACTCGACCAGCGCCGAGCCTTGGGGAAACAGCGAGACAATCTCCGGCGCGTGCTTCTCCAACAAGCCGATTTCGCTGCGGGTCGGATAATATTCAGGCAAGCTCGGTGATGCGGTCGAACAGACCCGAGCCGGCAAGATCGTAAAAGTATTTCGGCGCCAAATATTTGGGTTTTGCGCCAAGGCCGGCGACGACGTCCGCCGCAAACTCATGGTCGGTCTCAGTCGGGCGCGGTGCGCGGAGGGCGGATCGAGGGCTCATCAGTCTGACCTCAGTGTTCAAATTCCGCCAAGCGCAGGCCGCTGAACTGCCAGCGCGCCGACGGATAAAAGAAGTTGCGGTAGGTTTTGCGTGAATGACCGTCGGGCGTCGCCAGCGACGAGCCGCGCAACACCATTTGATTGATCATGAACTTGCCATTGTATTCGCCGAGCGCGCCTGGCACGGGCCGATAGCCCGGATAAGGCGAATAGGCGCTCCGCGTCCATTGCCACACCGTGCCGAATGCATCGTCGAGCGCATCTGCTCGCGCAGCGATTTCCCATTCGGCTTCGCTCGGCAAATGCTTGCCGGCCCAGCGCGCGAACGCATCGGCTTCATAGTAGCTGATGTGACAAACCGGCAGCGACGGATCGATCGCCCGCAAGCCGCCGAGCGTCATGGAAAACCAGGCGCCATCGACATGCCGCCAATAACCGGGGGCGTCCCAGGCTTCGGCCTCGACTGTCGCCCAGCCGTCGGAGAGCCAAAGCGCCGGCGTCGCATAGCCGCGGTCGGCCATGAATTCGAGCCACTCGCCATTGGTCACCAAGGCTTGCGAGACCCGAATGGGCTGCAGCAACACTTGATGCGCGGGATGTTCGTTATCGAACGAAAAGCTCGAGCCATCGTGGCCGATGGTGTGAATGCCGGCGACCAAGCCGTCGGCCTCGGCATTGGCGCGCCGGCCTTGCGGCCATTGCCAGTGCGGGTCGTAGGTCGGATGCGTGGGATTTTGAGAAAAGGCGTGCAGAACGTCGGTCAGCATCAATTCCTGATGCTGTTGCTCGTGGTTCAGCCCGATTTCGAGGATCGCAAAAACCCGTTCGGGGTCCTGCGTGGTTTCGATCAAATGCGCTACCGCGGCGTCGACATGGGCCCGGTAGCCGGTGGTCTCGGCAACGCCCGGGCGGGTGATCAGGCCGCGTTGCGGGCGGGCGTAGCGCGGGCCCGGCCGCCACATAATAAGAATTGAAGAGGAAGGCGAAGCGGTCATCGAATGGGCGGTAGTCCGGCACGAATTGTCGCAGCAAAAATTGCTCGAAGAACCAGGTGACATGCGCGCGATGCCATTTCGCCGGGCTGGCGTCGGCCATCGACTGCACGACCTGATCCTCGGGGGACAACGGCGCCGCGCGACGTTCGGTCTCCCTGCGGACCGCCAAAAAAGCCTCGCGCCAGAAACGGCGCGCATCGCCGAGCGGCTCGGCAATCGCACCTACTCCTTCGGCTGGGTCGTGCAGGCGAACAACAGCTTGCGACATAATCCAGGCCCGGAAACCAAATGGATACGAATAGGTGGACGCAAAGCTAGGAAGGTAATCAGCTTCCCAGAAGTTGGTTCCACCCTGGTCCAGTTACAAGTAGCCCAACTCTGCTAACGCGGATGTGATTGGCTAAGAATTTTTCTCTGTTTGGGGTTGACCTTAACGCAAAATGACTTAGCGCAATCAACCCTGAGCACGAGGGAGCACTGCATGACGAATGCCATGTTGCCGCGCGAACGTTGCGACTTTTCCGCCATCGTCGACCGTCCGCCGCTGAAGCTTCCCGGCAATGCGCGGCTTATTCTCTGGACCATCGTCAATCTGGAAGTCTGGGATATCCGCAAGCCGATGGCGCGCCAGGTGCTGGCACCGCCGGCCGGGCAAACGCAGATTCCCGACGTGCCGAACTGGAGCTGGCACGAATATGGGATGCGGGTCGGCGTCTGGCGCTTCTTCGAGCTGTTCAAGCGCCTGCGCATTCGGCCGACGCTGGCGCTCAATGCCCGGGTTTGCGAGGACTATCCGCGGGTCGCCGAACAGGCGCGCACCGACGGCTGGGAATTCATGGGCCATTCCTACGAGCAAGGCCCCATCCATGCCGAGCCGGACCAGAAGGCGATGATCGACCGTACACTGTCGATCATCGAGCGCTTCTGCGACAAACGGCCGCTCGGCTGGCTCGGTCCGGGCCTGACCGAAACGTTCGACACCCCGGAGCTCCTCGCCGCCGCCGGCGTCAAATATATCGGCGACTGGGTCTATGACGACGAGCCCACCGTCATCCACACCGGCAACGGGCCGCTGCATCACCCTGCCCTACACGCTCGAACTCAACGACATCCCGATGATGATCGTGCAGCATCACGAGAGCGAATATTTGATGCGGCGCGCCATCGATCAGTTCGACCGGCTGTATGCCGAGGGCGAGCAGCGCGCAAAAATCATGGCGCTGGCGATCCATCCCTACATCAGCGGCCAGCCGCACCGGATCAAATATCTGGAAGCGATCTACGAGCACGCGCGCCGTTTCGACGGCGTGGTCTATTGGACCGGCGAGGAGATCGTCGACTGGTATCTCAAATCCGGCGCGGTACGCGATCAAGTGACGGCTTACCCGCGTCGGGCTTCGCTGAGCCGTTCGTTCCGCACGCTTCTTCGATCCGTCGCCGACGTGCGTCACGGCTGCGCTTGTTGCGGGGACGGATGCGTTGTTATCGAAGGAATCGGCGTAGGTTGCCGGGCCAAATCGGCGCTGAAATACCGCTGGAGGACACGATGCGGACCATCACTGCGGGAATACTGCTGCTCTCGTGTCTGTGCGCGACGACCGCGGCATACGCCGCGCCGCCAATCGATCCTGCCGCTCCGGTAGCTCCGAAGGCGAGACCCGCCAAACCCGCAACGCCGTCCGCAGCGAGCGCGTCTGCCGCGCCTTGTCACACCAGCGGCACCTATGACGCCTGGCTTGCCGCCTTCGAGCGCGAGGCGCTTGGCGAAAAATATTTCCCAGCGCGCCATCAATGCCGCCGCGCCACACCTCAAATACGATCAGAAGATCGTCTATATCGACCGCGGCCAGCGCGTATTCACCCAGACCTTTCTGGAATTCTCCGGCCGCATGGCCGCGGCCTATCGGATCCAGCGCGGCCAGGCCCTGATCAAATCCAACGACGCAACCTTCTCCCGCATCGAGCAGCAATTTGGCGTGCCGGCGCCGGTGATCGTCGCGTTCTGGGCGCTGGAAAGCGATTTCGGCGCCAACATGGGCAACTATTCGTCGCTCAGCTCGATCGCCACCCTCGCCTTCGATTGCCGCCGCAGCGAACGCTTTCACGGCCAGCTCCTCGATGCGCTACGCCTGATCGACAAAGGCGACCTGCGAGCCCGACGACATGATCGGCTCCTGGGCCGGCGAGCTCGGGCAGACCCAAATGATGCCGTCGGAATACAATCAGTACGGCGTCGATTATGACGGCGACGGCAAGCGCGACCTGATCCACAGCACGCCCGACGTTCTCGCCTCGACGGCGAGCTATCTCAAAGGGCTGGGCTGGAAGAAGGGCGAGCCGTGGCTCACTGAAGTGCACGTGCCGGCCAACCTGCCGTGGGATCAGGCCGATTTGTCGATCCAGCTGCCGCGTTCGAAATGGGCCGGCTGGGGCGTGACGCTCGCCGACGGCAAGCCGCTGCCGGCCGACGACATGCCCGCATCGCTGCTATTGCCGATGGGGCGGCTGGGGCCCGCCTTCCTCGCCTATTCGAATTTCCAGATTTATCTGCAATGGAACAATTCGTTGGTCTACTCGACCACGGCTGCCTTGCTCGCCACCCGCATCGCCGGCGCGCCGGCGATGCACCACGGCAGCCCGACGCCGGCCCTCTCGTTCGAGGACATGAAGACGCTGCAAGGCTTGCTGGTGCGGGCCGGCTTCGATGTCGGCAAGGTCGACGGCTTCGCCGGCCTGAAGACGCGCCAAGCCGTCAAAGCCATGCAACTGAAATACAAACTGCCGGCCGATTCCTATCCGACCGCCGAGCTATTGGCGCGCATGCGCGGCGGCGTGGCCAGCCAATAGCGCGCTCAACGATGCCGCGTCGCCTTGACGATCAGACGACGTTCGCCGGCGCAAGGCGGCATTCGCGCTCGCCGGCTTCGATCTGAATGGTCGAATGATGGATGCCGAAGCGATGCTCAAGCTCGTGGGCGGTGTCCATCAAGAAGGTGTCGCTCATCCGGCCGCCGTCGCAGACCAAATGAACCGTCATCGCGGTTTCGGTCGTGCTCATCGCCCAGATATGCAGGTCGTGCGCGCCGGCGACACCCGGCAGCTTTTCCAGATAGCCGCGCACCTCGACGAGGCTGATGCCCTGCGGCACGGCGTTCATCGACATGTTGAGCGATTCCCGCAGCAGGCCCCAGGTGCCCCACACGATCGCCGCCGATACGAGAAGGCTTGCGACCGGATCGACCCAGGTCCAGCCCGTCAGCAGCAGGATTGCACCCGCAACCACCACACCGGCCGACACCACGGCGTCGGCGGCGAGGTGCGCGAACGCGCTGCGGATATTCAGGTCGTTCTTCCGCCCGGCCATCAAGAGCCACGCCGCCAGGCCGTTGATCACGATCGCCGCGGCCGCCACGATCATCACCGTCACACCGTCGGTCTGCTCGGCTTTGCCGAAGCGCTGGATCGCCTCCCAGGCGATCGCGCCGGTCGCGACCAGCAGCATGACGGCATTGATCAAAGCCGAAAGGATCGAGGCGGAGCGAAATCCGTAGGTGAAGCGCTCGGTCGGCGGGGCGCGGCCAAGCATATAAGTGCCCCAGGCCAAAACCAGACCGAGCGCATCGCCAAAGTTATGACCCGCGTCGGCCAGCAAGGCGACCGAGTTGGCGGCGAGCCCATAAACCACCTGCGCAACGACCAGAGCGAGATTGAGCGCTGTCGCAATGGCGAACGCCGTGCCGAAGTTTGTCACGCCGTGTGCGTGATCGTGGTGGTCATGGCTATGGGCGTGCGACATGCGCCGCTTATGCGCCAAGTCGGCGGTGTTACACAATCACATCGGCGTCTTTGGATTGGCCATCGGCGGTGCCGCCGCGCATTTTACAAGCGCATGGATGACGGGAGGTAAATCGCCGCCGACTTGAACGCGCCGCCAAATCGCGGACCGGCATGCCGGCAGATCATCCAGATTGCGCGGTGTCGCGATCACGCGGCGCCGCAAGCGCAAGCTCGGCCAACACGGATTTCAGCACGCCCACGATCTCGGCCTGCGTCACAGTCTCGAGCGGCTTGGCAATCTTGACCCTGACCGGCAGTTCAGCGGCCGCCCGCCAGCACTATAATAGTGTCACTGCCGCCACATGCGTCGTGGCCGCAATCGTTGCCGCTGACCTCGACCGAGATACCCCTGTCGCCGATGAAACCGCGCACCCACTGTGCCACCCTGATACGCGCATCGGACTGGACGCTCGGCTGCCTGAACTTCCTGTAGCGAAGCGGCATCGCGCTACCCTGGATTCCTGTGCGGATTGCAGTTGCAATGTAACGTTATAACATTACAATACAAGCCACAGATTGAGCGCTCGGAGCGAAGACGGGATGGAAAATGATCCGTCCGTCGCGTCGGCGAATATTGGGACAATCGCTTTGTTACATCAGCGCCACAGCGCCGGCTTCGTTGCGCTCCAACAGCAGGCTTTCGTCTCGATCGCATTGCGCCTACCGAACCAAGCGGTAGATTGTTTCCTCGTGGGTTTGGAACAGTCCGCCTGATGCGTTGGGTTCGTACCAAGAGACGAAGTGGCGCCTGGCTCGCGCTTGCAGCGATGGCGCTGCAGCTCGTCCTCTCGTTCGGGCACATTCATCTCGACGACCTCAGAGGCAACAGCAGCGGCATCGTCAGCGTCGCCGCAGCAAAAACTCTAAGCGCGCATCAAGATCCAGCCGGAAGCCCGGCCGGCGACGCCGACGATTACTGTCCAATCTGTGCCGTCCTCCATCTTGCGGCCTCATCGTTTGTTCCGGACGCACCGGTCCTGCCGGTGCCGTTTGCATTCCATACGACCGAACATTTTTCGCAGTCGACTTTCGTTTCCGCGATACTGCGTCGCGCACCATTTCAATCGCGCGCTCCTCCACTCGCCTGATTTTCGATCGTTGCTGAGCTGACGCTTTCGGCCGCGCGTTTGCGCCGGCGACAGCATCGGCTTTGAACGCGGCATTTCTCGATCTTCCGGATCTGCCGCGACAGCGCGATCTGCGAATGAGCCCGGCCGTTTTGGCCAACTCTTGCAGCAATCAGGATCAACTTGATGTCCGTGTTTCGTTTCCGCTGTTCCCGCGGCGATCTGCTGCGCGGTTCAGCCGTTGCAGTCGCGCTCGGTGTTGCCACCGCAGCCGCTGCGCAAAATCAGCTTCCCGAGGTCGTCGTGACGGCGCCGAAGGAGCAGCCCAAGCCCACGCCGAGGCAAGCCAAACATGCCGCGCCGACGACAGCGCCCGTGCATGCGACAGCGCGCGCAACTGCACCCGTCGTGCAGACGGCGCCGGTCTCGCCTGCCGCGCAACTCAACGCCAAGGGCGACGCATTCGACGGCGCGCGCAGCAATCTGTTCACGACCATCGGCACGGCTTCGACCACCTTGACCCAGTCGACCATTCAGGCGCTGCCCGGCGGCGACAACGCGCCGGTCGAGAGGATCCTGCTGCAGTTTCCCGGCGTCACCCAGGATTCCGCCGCCAGCGGCGATCCTCCACGTCCGCAACGACCACGCCAACCTGCAATACCGCATCAACGGCGTCATGCTGCCCGACGGCCCGACCGGCTTCGGCAGCATTCTCGATGCGAGCTGGATCGGCAGCCTCAGCCTCGTCGTCGGCGCACTGCCGGCCGAATATGGCTTGCGCACGGTGGGCTTGGTCGACATCACCACCCGCACCGACCTGTTCAACAACAGCGGTCAGATCGGCGCCTACGGCGGCAGCCACGGAACCATCACGCCATCGATCCAATACGGCGGCACCTTCGGCAGCACCTGTCCGGCCATCCCGGCACCGCCTCCCGGCAGCAAGGCGTTGCCGAGCGCCGATTGCTTTGCCGGCGTGCAGTACTTTTTCACCGGCCGCTATCTGTTCACCAATTGGGGCCTGGAGCCGCCGACCGCCGCCTACAATCCAATCCACGACACGTCGCAGCAGGAGAAAGGTTTTGCCTACCTGTCGACCTTCGTCGACCCCTACACGCGGCTCAGCCTGCTCGCCGGCACATTCACCGGCTCGTTTCAAATTCCCAACAATCCGGGACAGCCGACGCACCCGCTGGCGAGCGCGTTCGGCGTCACGAGCTTCAATTCCGCGTTGCTCAACGAGAACCAGTACGAAGATACGCAATGGAGCGTGCTGGCGTTGCAGCGGTCGGCCAACGGTTTTGACGGGCAGCTCTCCTACTTCACGCGCTACGATCGCCTGCACTACACGCCGGACCCGATCGGCGATCTTCTGATCAACGGCGTGGCGTCCGACATCGTCCGCCAGTCCTTGACCAACGGCATCCAAGGCCGACGCCTCGTATCAAATCAATCCGGCCCATACCCTGCGCACCGGCTTCTTCTTCAGCGCCGAGCAGGCTTTTGTCGGCAACTCATCGCTGGTCGAGCCGGCGCCTGGCGGCGTTGCGGTCGATGCGCCGTTCAACGTCGCCGACAACGTCTCGACCACCGGCTACCTCGCCGGCCTCTATGCCCAGGACGAGTGGAAGGTCACCGACAAGTTCACCATCAACGGCGGCCTGCGCTTCGACCAGATGTGGCAATTCGTCAACGCCAATCAGCTCAGCCCGCGCATCAGCTTCACTTACACGCCGTTCGCGTTCACCAAACTCCACGCCGGTTATTCACGCTTCTTCACGCCGCCGGTGCTGGTCGAGGCGGCGCCCGCCAATATCGCGCTGTTCAACGGGACGACGGCCGCGCCGATCAGCGGCGGCACCAGTCCGGTGCTGCCTGAGCGCTCGCATTATTTCGACGCCGGTATCGATCAGAATATTCCGTTCGGTTGCGACAAGCCCGCGGCCAAGGATTGCACCGATCTCGATCTCGGCATCGACCTCTACTACAAGGTCGCGACCGACCTCCTCGACAACGGCAATTTCGGCCAGGCGCTGGTGCTGAGCGCCTTCAACTACGCGCAAGGCTATGTCGAGGGCATCGAGTTCTCCGGGAAATTTCATAGCGGCAATTTCCAGGCCTACGCCAATCTCGCCATCAGCCAGGAACGCGCCACCAACGTGGTGTCGAACCAATATCTGTTCGACAACGCCACGCCGGTTGCGGCTCTCGGCGGCCTGACCGAGCTGCAATACATCAACTCGCACTGGATCTACACCGACCACACCCAACTGGTCACCGGCTCCGCCGGCGCGATCTATCAGTTCTGTGGCCGGCCCGCTTACGCCAAAGAGTCGTTCTGGGGTTCCGACCTGTCGTGGTGCGGCACGCGGCTGAGCGGCGACATGATCTACGGCAGCGGTCTTCGCACCGACGTAGCCAATCTCGGGACGCAACCGCCCTACACCCAGTTCAATGTCGGCATCGCGCGTGAATTTCTGCTGCCGAACGATCCGCGTCCGATGACCGTGCGGCTCGACGTCATCAACCTCTTCGACGACGTTTATCAGATCCGCAGCGGCAGCGGCATCGGCGTGTTTGCTCCGCAATACGGGCCGCGCCGCGGCTTCTATCTCGGCCTGTCGAAGAAACTTTGAGATATGAGGGGGATTTTTGCCATGCAGACATCACGGCGCGTATCACAAGCATTACGGCCGATCGGCAGCGCTTGCGCTCGCTTCGCTTTTCGCCGCGACACCCGTTGCATTTGCGGCGGATTTGTCGCTGCCTCCAGCCATGCCGCCGATCGCTGCACCGGTCTATGATTGGACCGGCATTTACGTCGGCGGCAATCTCGGCGCCGGCTGGAGCGGCATCAGCGACAGCAACTTTTCCGATACGTTGGGCAGCACCTTCACGGCGCCGACCAACACCCAGTTCGTCGGCGGCGGCCAAGTCGGCGCCAATTATCAGTTTCGCAACGGCGTCGTCGTTGGCGCCGAGGCGATGTTTGACTGGTCGACCATCAGCCACAACAACCCGGTCACCGCGACGGATCCGACCGGCGCGGTCGGCGCCAATATCGGCGTTGTCGATGCGCGCTGGCTGACAACAGCGACTGGAAAGCTCGGCTATGCCTGGGATCGCGTGCTGCTGTACGCCAAAGGCGGCGGCGCCTGGGTCGGCACCACGAGCCCATCGATTTCGGTCGCCGGTGTCCCGGCCGGTTTCAACGGCACCGGCGGCACCACAGCCGCGACCTGGACCGCCGGCTTCGGCCTCGAATGGGCATTCGCCGGCAACTGGTCGGTGCGCGCCGAATACGACTACATCGCACTGCCCAATCAGAGCCTGACGGTTGCGCCGGCCACGGCGACATTCGGCGGCGACGTGATCAACTTCAACAACCGCAATCTTTCGATCTTCACCGCAGCGCTCAACTACAAATTCGCCGGCTGGTGGTGATGGGCGAAGCCAGCACAAACGACGGTACGAAAACGATGACGCCGCGGCTTTTTCGCGCACGCCGGCAAGAGCAATGCGGGGCACGACAATAGCTGACGACTGAGGGTTCATCACATGGCGCAACACCAGATTAAAACCATCTTCGCCGGGAACGCGCGCGACATGCGACGTGCGCGGCTTGCAAACATCGCCGGCGGGCAGCGCCGACGCGGCTCGATACGAATTGAAAGCAAACGACAAGGCGCGCTGCGCTTTGCGGTTTACTTGAGCGTGGCGAGTATTCTCATTTCCAACAATTTGGTCGCGCCCGCATTGGCGCAATCGGGCGAGAGCCCGGTAGCGGTTATCGCGTTGCCACAGGACCTGTCGCCCTGGGGCATGTTTCTTCACGCCGACATCATCGTGAAGGCGGTGATGATCGGGCTTGCATTCGCCTCGCTCGTGACCTGGACAATCTGGGTCGCCAAGAGCATCGAGCTTCTTGGCGCACGCGCCGCCGTGCGCCGCGGGCTACGCGCTGCTTGCGGACTGCGCCACCCTCGCTCAAGCCCAAGAGAAATTGGACGGCCGCAAGGGTCCGGTGGCGCAGCTCATGCACGCGGCGACCAACGAGATCCGATTGTCCGCCAATCTGCGCGCTGATGGGTTGAAAGAGCGCATCGCCTGGGAATCGGAACGCATCGAAATGGCGGCCGGGCGAACGATTTCGCGCGGCACCGGCATCCTCGCCACGATCGGCGCCACCGCGCCGTTCGTCGGATTGTTCGGCACCGTGTGGGGCATCATGGACAGCTTCATCGGCATTTCGAAAGCGCACACGACAAATCTCGCGGTCGTGGCCCCCGGCATTGCCGAAGCCCTGTTGGCGACCGCGCTCGGCCTCGTCGCCGCCATTCCGGCGGTGATGATCTACAACGTGCTGGCGCGCTCGACGACGCATTACCGCGCACTGATCGGCGACGCTGCCACGCAAGTGATGAAGCTCGTCAGCCGCGACCTCGATCGGGCGACCCGGCCGCTGTCGCAAGCGGCCGAGTGAGGCGGAGCACGGCGATGGCCATTCACCTCAATCGCGGAACCGACGAACTGGAAGAAGTCCACGGCATCAACGTCACGCCTTTCATCGACGTGATTTTGGTGCTGCTGATCATCTTCATGGTGGCGGCGCCGCTGGCGACGGTGGACATCATCGTCGATCTGCCTTCGTCCAATGCCGAACAGCAGCAAAAGCCCGACAAGCCCATTTATCTGACACTCAAGCCGGATCTCACGCTCGCGCTCGGCGACAGCCCGATCGCGCGCGATCAACTCGCCAGCGCACTCGACAGCGCCACCGAAGGCAATAAAGACGACCGCATTTTCCTGCGCGCCGATCGCACCGTGCCCTACGGCGAGGTGATGGCGGTGATGAATGAGCTCCGCGCCGCGCGCTATCTGAAAGTGGCGCTGGTCGGCTTGGAAACCCGGCAGGCCAAATGAGCATCTCGGCCAGCTGGCACGACGAGACACACGCGGGCGAGTTGGCACGCTGGGCCTTCGCCGCGCTGGTCGTTGTCGGCGTCCATGCCGGCGCGTTGATGTACTTCCTCAGCGTCCACGAGCCCGACATTGTCGGAAGCAACCAGGACATCGTGACGGTCGAACTGGCGCCGATCGATGCGACGCCGGACGCGGTCGAACAGGACCTCGCGCCGGCGCCCGAGACCATGGTGGAGTCGGCGCCCCTGCCCGATATTCCCCAACCAAAGCCGCCGGAGGACATGAAGGTCGAGCGTCCGCCGGACGAGGCGCCGGCCGAAATCCCGCTGCCGGTCGAAAAGCCGCCCGAGAAAGCCCAGACCGCGCCGCCACCGGCACCGGTCACCGCGCAAAAGGTCAAGGGCGGCGCGCCGACGATTGAGCCGTCATGGCAGACCGGCCTGATGCGGCAATTGCAGCGCTTCAAGCGCTACCCGGCCTCGGCTCATTCCCACAAAGAGGAAGGCGTGGTGCTGCTGAGCTTCAGCCTCGACCGGTCCGGCCACGTGCTTGCCCACAGCATCGCCCGCAGTTCCGGCTTCCCGGATCTCGACGACGAAGTCATGGCGATGATCATGCGGGCCGAGCCGCTGCCGCCGTTCCCGGCAAGCATGGTCCAGGACCGTATCGATCTCACCGTGCCGATACGGTTCTCACTGCGCTGACGCCGACAAGCTTAGTTGTTGCCGCCGCCGACCAAAGACTGCGGCGGCATGTAGCCACGAAACGACGACCGTGGGGCCGATTGGCCGGCGTTGAACTGCACGATCGGGCCGTTTTGACCGAACGGCCGCGCACCCTGGCTTTCGAAGTTCTTGACCCGCTCGTCCGGATCGGCAAACCTCGTGGTGTTCCCGCCATTCGTGCTCAGGTTCTCCATCGTGAAAGCCTGCGCAGGAGAAACCGTCATCGACGAAGCGGCAAACGCCGCGGCTGCCGCGCACAAAGCGACCGCCGCGAACCGAAGCTGCATCACACGAAGTGCCATGATTCCCCCTCCGCCCATCGTCCCGAAGCATTAACCGCAAGCTAGTGCATGATCCGGAAAAGTGGAAGCTGGTTTTCCGAAAAGCATGCCTTCGGGCTCGTTCCGCGGGATCACGCGTCTGCCAAAATCTGAACAAAGCCGAGCACTCGCTCTCCTGTCGCGGCGGCGCCCATCGACCGTCACGCCGTCCGCCGACAAAGACCCCGAAGACATTCTCAAAGAAGTTCCCAAAGGAGTGATTCATGCGAACGAAGCCGTGTTTGTCCCTGACCGACGTGCAGAAAATCCTCGCAGCCTGCGAGGCTGAAGCGGTCAAAAACCGCTGGAATGTAGCGATCGCCATCGTCGACGAGGGCGCCCATTTGCTCGGCTTCCAGCGCATGGACGGCGCCGGTCCGA
This sequence comes from uncultured Alphaproteobacteria bacterium, assembly GCA_963737755.1. Taxonomy (GTDB): domain Bacteria; phylum Pseudomonadota; class Alphaproteobacteria; order Rhizobiales; family Xanthobacteraceae; genus BOG-931. The sequence goes on from CAVTTZ010000009.1 coordinate 114,538, forward strand.
TCTCCGCCGAAGTGGCGGTCGGCAAGGCCAAAACCTCCGCGCTCACCAAGCGTCCGAGCAAATTCTTCGAAGACCGCTTGAAGGACCGCCCGGCTTTCGCAACCTTCCCGGCCGGTGTCCTGATCCAGGGTGCGTTGCCGATCATGCACCAGAACGAGTGCGTCGGCGCCATCGGGGTCTCGGGCGTGCAATCGCACGAAGACGAGCAGATCGCGCTCGCCGGTCTGAACGCGCTCTGATTGCCGACTGATTTTCCAGCTCATTCCCGCGCCGGCGGGAATGAGCTTTCCGCCCGATGTCGAAAGCCCCCACCGATCAGCCGCGCCTCAGGCATCCAGCTCCTTGTAGTGGCGGAAGATGCCCCATTCGTTGAAGGCGATGCGCCGCTCGGAAGCCAGATAGGCCTTGATCCGCGGCCGTTGCGCCACACGGTCATGGAGCGCCAGCAATTTCGGAACCTTCTTCTCGTAGCGCTTCATCCGCTTGGGAAAAGCGTAGCGCAGCCCGGCGATGATCTGAAAGATCGAGAGGTCGATATAAGTCAGCTTGCGGCCGACCAGATATTGGCCGCCGTTATTTTCCAGAATGCGTTCGAAATAACCCAAATATTTCGAGCACCCGATTGCGCCAGAATTCCTCGGTGCGCCGCTTCGCCACCGGCTTCTGGTCCTCATAATAGAGCCCGCTCGCGATCGGGTGATGGGTATCGTGAACTTCCACCATGAAATCGGCGATGGAGAGCTGAAGCTGGTGCACCCAAAGGCTTCCGGCTTCGTCGCGCGGCGCCAAATTCAGCCGCGGGCCGAGATACAGTAAGATATTCGCAGTCTGCCCGATGACGTGCTTTCCGGCTTTCAGATACGGCGGCGCGAACGGCGGACGCGCGCTTTTCTTGTCGTCGATGAACTTCATCAGCGCCGCGGCGCCTTTGCCCTTTTGCCGCGCAACGTCGACATAGTCGGCGCCGGCCTCCTCCAGCGCCAGACGGATGAATTCGCCGCGGCCCTGGATCTCCGGCCAGTAATAAAGTTCGTAACGCATCCGCGTCACTCCTGCGGTTTTCAAATCATCCGGCTGGCCACCAACCAAGAACCGGCGTCCTGGAGCACATCACGATTAGGCTGAATCGCGATGTGCTCTAGATCTACTTGTTATCGCATGTCCTTTTTCGGAAAACCGGTTTCCACTTTTCCGGGACATGCCCTAAAAAGCCAAGACCTCGATCCGGTCACGCAACCGGATCAAGGTCCAAAACCAGCCCAAGCTTCCGCTCGGCGCCGCACCCAAGCGCGGCCGCCGATCACGTCTGCGCCTTAAACCCGCTGCGCCACCCAGTTGCCGGTGCAACGGCCGCCCGAGGCCGCGCCGTACCAGGTGCCGGCACCGCGAGCGCCGTTCAAACGGCCGGATGCGACTGCGAACGCCGAGCCGCCCGACACCTGCAGAGACGTCGAACCGTTGGAGCGAACGCGTCCGGAGAAATTCACCGGCAGGCCGCCGCTGTAAATAATGACACCATTGACGATCTGACCGCTGAACCGATAGGCCGGATCGCACGGGCCGCTGCGGGTATAGACCACGACGCTCCAGTTGCCGTCGAACTTGGTCGCTGCGCGAACATACGTCGCCTGCGTCAGTGCCGCCGCGGTCACGGCCGCCGTAAGCAGAATTGCACTGGCCTTATTCCGAATCATCGTCGCCCTCTGTGTCCCGCCCGCCATGCGGGCCTAAGCCTCTGAAGCCCGGTAAAGTTACCTACACAACACTAACGCTAGGTGTTCACTGCCGGCCGCGGCGTGTTCGCCGTCACAGATTCCTGCAATCGCTTTCTATTGGCCGCGCGCAGGATCAACCGGGCGCAGCCTTATACTGCTCGTCCGCGACTTTTTCCATCCATGTCACGAAGCCGCCGTCCTTCACCTCGGTGATCGCCATGTGCGACATCATCGTGGTCGGGCCGGCGCCGTGCCAATGCTTCTCGCCCGGCGGGAACCAAACCACATCTCCGGCGCGGACTTCCCGCACCGGGCCGCCAAGGCTCTGCACCCGCCCGACGCCACTGAGAATATAGAGCGTCTGCCCGGCCGGATGGGTGTGCCAAACCGTGCGCGCGCCCGGCTCGAAATGGACCAGCGTGGCCCGCACATTGCCGGGCGACGGCGCGTCGATCACCGGATCCTGCCAAACCGTGCCGGTAAAATATTCGGCCGGCGCCCGGCGGGTGTCCGCCGAGCCGGATGCTCTAATCTCCATGGTGGTTCCTCGTGTGGTCGCGTTTGGGTGTGGTCGCGTTTTGGATTTCGGTCAAAGCATACGATAATGGACGCTTGGGGGCGAAGCGGCATCTGGGGACGGCGCCGCAAGAAGGTCGCAGTCGTATGCGATGGTGTGCGCTCGTGGGGTGTTGGGGATCTGAGTATGTGGACGAAAGTGCGCCTGAACGGCGATCGGCGCGTGCGTTTTGTCATGACGCTCATGGCTGCGCTCGCGCTCGGGCTGGCGCTTTCGGCCTGCACGAAATGCGATATCCCGACCTGGCATCCGAATTCCGCCCCCGGCCAGCAATCCTGCCACGAGGGTCCGGCTTGGTAGTTGCGATGCGATCTTGTCGCACGATCTGTCCGTAGTCCGTCTCGCCGCATACCCCCTCCGCGTCACGACCGGGCTCGACCCGGTGGTTCCCATGGTGACGTGCGGCGTCTTTGATGGTCTGGCGAAGCTCCGCCGGCCGGCGTGCCGCATGGATTGCCGGGTCAAGCCCGGCAATGACGCAGGGAATAGGTGAGTCGCCGACACCTCGTCATTGCGAGGAGCAACGCGACGAAGCAATCCAGCTTCCTGCGCAAGCCCGCTGGATTGCTTCGCTGCGCTCGCAATGACGAGCGAACTCCCCTCTCCGCGTCACCCCGGGCTCGACCCGGTGGTCCATGCTGACGTACGGCGTGTTCGATGGTACGGCAAGGCTCAGCCAGCCGGTATGCCAGCATGGATTGCTGGGTCAAGCCCGGCAATGACGCTAGGAATGAGTGAATCACCGACACCTCGTCATTGCGAGGAGCGAACGCGACGAAGCAATCCAGCTTCCTGCGCAAGCCGTGGATTGCTTCGCTACGCTCGCAATGACGAGCGAGCGACACCCTCTCTGCATCCAGAACGGTAGACGCAGACTCCCGCTTCGCGGGGGCGGAAAAGAGGAGTTACGCCGCCAGCGTTTCCTTCACCGCCGCGACGAGCTGCTTGAGCGTGAAGGGCTTTGGCAGGAACGCGAACTGGCCGTGCTCGGGTAGGTTTTTCTGGAAGGCGTCTTCGGCGTAGCCGGAGACGAAGATGATTTTCAGCTCGGGATTGCGGGTGCGCAGTTCGCGCGCCAAGCGTCGGGCCGTCCATCTCCGGCATGACCACGTCGGAGACGACGAGATCGACCGGCTTGTCCGAGCTTTCCAGCACCTCGATGGCTTCGACGCCGTTGCCGGCTTCCAGCACGGTGTAGCCGCGCGACGTGAGGCCGCGGGCGTTGAGCGCGCGCAGGCCCTCTTCGTCCTCGACCAGAGGATGGTGCCCTGGCCGGTGAGATCGACGGCGGCCGGCGCTTTTGCCGGCGTGCCGGCGGCGGCGCGCTTGACCCCTTCGGCGGCGACCAGCGTGTGGGTGATCGCCGCCGCTTCGGCGGCCTGCTCGGCAAGCTCTTCGGCGCCGAGGATGTGCCGCGGCAGGAAGATGCGGAAGGTCGTGCCCTGGTGCACGACCGAGTCGACATACACGAAGCCGCCGGTTTGCTTGATGATGCCGTAGACCGTGGAAAGGCCGAGACCGGTACCCTTGCCGACTTCCTTGGTCGAGAAGAACGGATCGAAGATCTTGCCGAGGATCGATTCCGGAATGCCGGTGCCGGTGTCGCGCACTTCGACCAGCACATAGTCGCCGGCCGGCATGCCCTTGGCGTGATAGCGCTCGCACTCGCGCGCCGGCACGTTGACGGTGCGCACATGCAGGCGGCCGCCCTCCGGCATGGCGTCGCGGGCATTGACCGCGAGGTTCACGATCACCTGCTCGAACTGCGAGATGTCGGCCTTGACCGGCCACAGATCGCGGCCGTGCACGACCTCGAGCGTGACCTTTTCGCCGATCAGCCGGCGCAGCAGCATGGTGAGATCGCTCAGCACCTCGCCGAGATCGAGCACCTGCGGGCGCAGCGTCTGCTTGCGCGAGAAGGCGAGCAGATGCCGCACCAGGCTCGCGGCGCGGTTGGCGTTCTGCTTGATCTGCATGATGTCGCCGAACGACGGATCGGTCGGCTTGTGGGCGTTGAGCAGAAAGTCGGTCGCCATGATGATGGCGGACAGCACGTTGTTGAAATCGTGCGCGATGCCGCCGGCGAGCTGGCCGACGAGCTCCATCTTCTGCTGCTGGGTGACCTTGTTTTCCAGCTCGCGCTGCGCCGTGGTCTCGAGCGTGTAGACGATGGCGGCTTCCTGGTCGCGCTCCTGCTTCCTCGACCGCGGTGACATAAAAGCTGCCGAAGCGCTCGCCCTCGCCGGCCAGCGCGGCGTCGACCGGCGCGATGTCGCTCTTGCCGCGCGCCGCCGACGCGATGGCGACATCGAGCGCCGCACGGTCGCGCTCGGCGACCACGGCGCCGATCGGGCGGCTGCCGCTGTCGAGGTTGAGCACGTTGTGAAACAGCCGCGCGAACAGCGGATTGGTGCGGACGATGCGCCCTTCCCGATCGACGGTGGCGATCGCCATCGGGGTATTGTGGAAGAAGCGCATGAAGCGGATTTCGGCGGCGCGCTGCGGATCGGTGCCGTCGTCGCGGGCGCGGTTGAGCACGAGCGTGCGCGAGGCGCCGGGCGCGCCGTCGGCGCCGAAGGCGAGCTTGTGGAACAGCCGCACCGGCAGCTTGCGGCCGCTGCGGGTCTTCAGATCGAGATCGACGACTTCGGTTTTCAGCTCGCCCGGCGCGGCTCGCAGCGTGGTCAGGAGCGCGGCGCCGTCGCCGGCGACGAGGTCGGTGAGCTTCAGCCCGCCGGAGCCGACCTGCGCCAGATCCTGGTCGAGCCAGTTGGCGAGCGTGGCGTTGAGATAGACCACGTCGCCGCGGCCATCGACCGAGAAGAAGCCGGCCGGCGCGTGATCGAGATAGTCGACCGCGTGCTGCAATTCCTGAAAGACGTTCTCCTGGCGCTCGCGCTCGCGGGTGACATCGGACAGCGACCAGACCGTGAGCTGCCGCTCGCGGCCGCGCTCGCCCAGCGGCCGCACCCGCAGCCGCAGCCAGCGCGCCGGCAAGCCCTTTCAGTCCGGCGACGCGGACTTCTTCCTGCAGGCGCTTGCCTTCGCGCGCCGCCTTGAGCAGCCGGTAGATCGCCTCGGACGCGTCGGCATCGCCGATGAAGACGCGCTCGACCGGGCGCATGTCGCTGGCGTCGGCGGCGTCGATCAGATCGAGATAGGCGGCGTTGGCGTAGATCACCCGGCCTTCGCGCGTCGGTGACCAGAATGCCGTCGAAGGCGTCGTCGACCAGCGTCTTGGTCAGCGGATTGGCCGGGCTTGCCGCCGGCAGACGCAGGATGCCGGCCGCCAGCGCGAACAGCGAAAACACGCCGACCGTGGCCAACACCGCGAGGAAGCCGAGAATGTAAGGCTCGGCGGTCGCCGCGCCCGAGCACCACGAAACCCGCGGCAGCGCCGACGAGCAGCACGGCGACCAGCAACACGAGGATGACGCTGCCGGCACGCGCGCCGCCGGCGCTGCGGTCGACGGAGCGGCGGGCGCGTGGTCGCGTTCGAGGCAGCGCCGCTTGGGCGATCGAACCTTGAGTGATCGAACCGTGAGTGATCGAGCCTTGGGCGACCGACTCCTGCGCCATGCCGTGTGTGGTGCTCATCCCTGGTTACCCTTGCCACTCGTTCCCGCGAAGGCGGGGGCTCAGTGGCCTCCCCCATGGCCTCACACGCTCACGGCCCTGCCGGCTTCCCGCCTGCGCGGGAATGAGCGGAATCACCTTACTTTTCGTGCCCCTTACGCCAGGCCCGCGCAAGCGAATTTGCATAGGCCCGCGCAAGCGAATTTGCGCGATTCGCGGCCCCGATCACAGCGGCCCGCGCACGCCGGCGGCCATGCGGCGCAGGCGCATGATGTAGCCGATGATTTCGGCGACCGCGCGGTAGTGTTCCTGCGGAATCTCCTGGTCGATCTCCACGGTGGCGTGCAGCGCGCGGGCCAGCGGCGGGTTCTCGATCACCGGGATGCGGTGCTCCTCGGCGACCTCGCGGATCTTGCGGGCGATCAGGTCGACGCCCTTGGCGACGCAGATCGGCGCATTCATGCCGCGCTCGTAGCGCAGCGCGATGGCGTAGTGGGTCGGGTTGGTGATGACCACCGAGGCCTTCGGCACCGCCGCCATGATGCGCTTGCGCATCCGGGTGGTGCGCAACTGCCGGAGCTTGCCCTTGACGGTGGGATCGCCTTCGGACTGGCGGAATTCCTCCTTGACCTCCTGCGGCGACATTTTTTGCCGCTCGTACCACTGCGTGTACTGGAAGAAATAATCGGCGGCGGCGATCACGGCGAGCACCGCGACCACCGTGCCGAGAAGCTTGAGCGCGATGCCGCGCAGGAACGGCAGGATCATCGCCGGATCGGCCGTGACCATAGCGGCGAGCTTTTGTCGCTCCGGCCACAGCACCCAGGCCATGACACCGCCGACCAGGCAGAGCTTGGTCAGAGCCCTTGGCAAAATTCGCCAGCGCCTGGCGCGAGAACAGCCGCCCGAAGCCGGCGAGCGGCGAAATCCGCGAGAACTTCGGCATGATCAGGTCGGTCGTGAACACGATGCGATGCTGCACGAGGTTGCCGGCGAGCGCGGCCAGGCAGAGGATGAGCAGCGGCACGCCGAGCGCTGCGGCGACATCCAGCAGCAGCGTTTTGGTCAGAGCCGTCAGCGCCGGCCCCGTCGGTCTGAATCTGATACGACCGGGCGAGCAAGCCGCGGAACGTCGCCTGCAGGTTCGACGCCATCGGCACGGCGAAGATCATCATCGCCAAGGTGCCGGCCGCGATCGCGAACCAGGTGTTCACCTCCATGCTTTTGACGACATCGCCGCGCTGCAGCGCCTCCTCCAGGCGCCGCGGCGTCGGGTCCTGTGTGCGTTCGTTCGACTCGCTGTTCTCGTCGGCCATTTTGAATGTAGCGCCGGATGATTTTGAAGTCGAGATACCCTCATCGTCATTGCGAGCGAAGCGAAGCAATCCAGCGGCCTGCGGAGCTGGATTGCTTCGTCGCTTTCGCTCCTCGCAATGACGATGGTGATGGCGACGCGCATCACGCCTCATCCGTGCGGGGCGAGCGTGTGCAGAACGCCGCCGGCATAATCGAGAAAGAAGCTCATCATCGCCCCGAGCAGCACCAGAAAGAACAACAACCCGACCAGGATCGACAGCGGCAGCCCGACGAAATAGACCTGCATCTGCGGCATCAGCCGCGCCAACACGCCGAGCCCGATGTTGAACAGGAGTCCGAAGACGATGAACGGCGCCGATAGCTGAATGCCGACGCGAAACGCGCCGGCGACGATTTTTGTGATCAGCGCCGCGGCGTCGCCGGTGCTCGGCAGCTCGCCGGGCTCGAACAGCGTGTAGCTGTCGTTGAGCGCCGCGATGACGAGGTGATGCATGTCGGTGGCGAAGAACAGCGTGATCCCGAGCAGGGTGAGAAAATTGCCGATGATCATGCCCTGCTCGCCCTGAGTCGGATCGACGGCGGTGACGAATCCGAGACCGAGTTGCTGGGCGATGACCGAGCCCGCGACCGCCAGCGCCGAGATCGTCAGTCGCGCCGTAATGCCAAGTACGGCGCCGATCAGCATTTCCTCGATCAGCAACACCAGGACCGCGCCGAGCGATGTCAGATCGATGTGAAAGGCATTGCGGTGCAGCGGCAGCAGAATGGCAGCGAGCCCGAGTGCAAATGTCAGCCGCATCCGCGCCGAGATATTCTGCTCGCCCAAACCCGGCAGCAGCATCAGCATGGTGCCGGTGCGCGCGAATACCAGGAGAAACGCGGCGCCGAGCGCCGGCAGGAAGGAAAGGTCGATGCGCATGCGCTAGACCTCACGCCACTCGCGCTCACGAAAGCGGGAATCCAGCAACCAGGTCCCCGCCTTCGCGGCGACGAGCGGGATTGGCGGCCGGCGCATGGCGGGTCGTTTCAGTTGCCGGTGATGCGCGCGGTGATGCGCAGGAAATTTCCGTGCATCTTGTCGGCCATGAACGGCAGCGCGATCAGGAGCGTGACAAAGATCGCCAGGATCTTCGGCACGAACACCAGCGTCGCTTCCTGAATTTGCGTCAAGGCCTGCAGCAGCGAGACGGCGACGCCGACAATCAGCCCGACCAGCATCAGCGGCGTGGTCACCAGGATGAGCGTCATGATGGCATCGCGCGCCACGTCCATCACTTCCGGCCCGTTCATCATGAGATCGCCCGCCCCGTCATTTTCAGCGTTCCGCGAATCGGCTGTTCGCGCCGCGGTACATTCGCACCTCCGGGTGACGAACGCACGATGTGTGTCCCGATCAGATCGGCATCTTCAAAATATCTTCGTAGGCCGCGATCACCTTGTCGCGCACCGCGACCATGGTCTGGATCGCGGTTTCGCTTTCCGCCACGGCGGTGACGACGTCGACCATGTTGGCCTTGCCCATCGGCGACGTCCTGCGCCTGGCCGTCGGATTTACGACCGATCGCGGTGACGTTGGTCATCACGTCCTTGAGGACGGAGCCGAAATTGATGCCGCCGTCCTGCCCGGCATCACGGGAGAAGCCGGCCGATTGGTCGCGCAATTGCGCGAGGGCGGCATAGGCGTTGGCGGCAATGGCGGGTGTCGCCATGATTCACCTTCAGGTTTTGAGGATGTCGATGGTGCGCTGAAGCATGCGGCGCGTGGACGAGATGACGTTGATGTTGGCTTCGTAGGACCGCTGCGCGTCGCGGAAGTCAGTGATTTCGATCAGCGGATTGACGTTGGGATATTTCACATCGCCCTTGCCGTCGGCCATCGGATTGTCCGGCTCGTGCTGTACCCGCAGCGGCGACGAATCGGTCGCGACCGTGCCGAGCTTGACCACGCGGGCGTCGATCTGATGGTCGATCTCATCGTGAAAGGTGACGATGCGCCGGCGATAGGGATCGCCGCCCCGCGATGTCGCGGTCGAATTCGGCATTGGCGATATTCTCGGCGATGACGCGCATGCGGCCGGCTTGCGCGCGCATCCCGCTGGCGGCCACCGCGATCGATTTGAGGAAGTCCATCATGACGCAAGGTCTCCGAGGGCCGCACGACCCGCGCGGCTGAAGCAAGATGCGTCGCGGCGCGATTGGCGCTCTGTTCCGGCTTTTTGTTGAAGCATGCACATTTCGGAGAACCGGTTTCTACCTTGCCGGATCATGCTCTAGCCCCTGCCGACCGCCGTTTTGATCAGCGACAGACTGTGGGTGTAGATCGAGGTCACGGCGTCGTAGTCGGCCTGATTGCCGGCGAGCTTGAGCATTTCCTCTTCGTGGCTGACGGCGGTGCCACGCGGACGCGTCTCGTAGTGCGCGTTTCTGTCGTCCGCGAACTGCGTGTTGCCGCCGCTCGGCTCGATATGTCCCGGATCGGTCACCGTCATGGCGAATGAAGCGCGCTGCAGCGTATTGCTGAATGTCGGCGCCGCCAGGTCGCGCGCCCGGTAACGGGGCGTATCGGCATTGGCGATGTTCTCAGCGAGCACCCGCTGGCGCTGCTGGTGCCATTGCATGCGTGTGCGCAGCGCCGAGAGAATCGGAAAATCGGGAATCGCCATCACCTGCCCCCTTCTGACTAGGCAGACTTTGCCGACTCCATGGTTAATGGGCGGTTAAATTGTGGTTTACGTCGTCTTTGCCATTAATCTGCCGTTTACCATAGAAATGCTTGTCCATCGGGGATCGGGTCAAAAAGTGCCCGTCAAAATTAGGAATGTGTTAGCATTTGCGGCGGCAAATTTTGCCGTCGCTGTTAACCATTAGGGTATCAGCGCGGCAGTCGCCGCCACACGGGAGTTGGGCGAATGTTGGCCTGTTCGGCGCGGAAATGCCAATCGTACGTGCAGTTGTTTTTGGCATTGCTCATCGTGCTTGGGTTGATCGGCGCGGCTGCCTGGGCGGTGCGCCGATTCGGCGGCGCACATTTGGGCGGCACGGTACGCGGCCGTCAGCCGCGACTTGGCGTGATCGAATACGCAACCGTCGACACGCGGCGCCGGCTGCTGCTGGTGCGGCGCGACAATGTCGAACATCTGGTGCTGATCGGCGGCCCGATCCGATGTGGTCGTTGAAGCCAATATCGTGCGCGCCGCGCCGGCGGCGTCGCGCGAGCCGGTCGGCGGACGCATCACCGCCGTCGACAACCTGCCGCGCAGCGTTGTGCTTCCGGAAGCAACGTCCAACGGTTCCTGGCCGCTGCAGCCCGAAGAGCCTGCGCTCCCGGTGGCCCCGATGGCGCCGCCGTCACCGCCGCGGCGTGCACCGCGCATCGAGCCGCTCCCCGAAGAGCCGCTCGCCGCCGCGCCCGCCCCGATCGAGCCGATGATTCGCCCGCAGCGTGAGGCGTTGACGGCGCTCGCCGACGATCTTGCTTCCGTGGTGCCCCCGGCCATGCCGATGACGCCGCCACCGCGCAGCCGGACGTCGCCGCGCTTGCAGCCTTCCGAGCCGCGTATCGAGCCATCGCGTCCGTTTGCGACCGACCCGGGCGCGGCCGACCAAAGCCTCGCCGAAATGGCGCAACGTCTCGAGGCCGCGCTGCGCAAGCCGACTGCCGAGGCGCGGACGTCTTCCGCCCCGCCAGATCGACGATGCCGATCAGGCCGACGAGCCGATGGCGGTCCCACCGCCATCATCACCGCGCCCCACGCGCTCAACCGAGATGAAGCCGGCGCGCGCCGAGGCCAAGCCCAAGGAAGGCAAGGCGCTGTACGATTCCCTCGAACAGGAGATGGCCAGCCTGCTCGGCCGCCCGGCAACCAAGAACTGATGACATTGTTGAGAGGCCGCCGCGTCCACCTCACAGCGGTGGCGGCCTCACTCGCGGCTTTCTTCGTAACGGCGACGCCGCTCGCCGCCCAGGATATCAGCATCAATCTCGGTCAGGGCACCGCCGGTGGCGGCCTGAACGAGCGCGTCATTCAGCTGATCGCGCTGTTGACGGTGCTGTCGCTGGCACCGTCGATCCTGGTGATGATGACCTCGTTCACCCGTATCGTCGTCGTGTTGTCGCTCTTGCGCACTGCGCTTGGCACCGCGACATCGCCGCCGAATTCGGTCGTCGTGTCACTGGCGCTTTTCCTCACCGCGTTCGTGATGGGGCCGGTGCTGACCCGTGTCTACGACGTCGGCGTCAAGCCTCTGGTCGCCAACGAGATCAACGTCAACGAGGCGATCGAGCGCGCATCGGGCCCGTTGCGCGGCTTCATGGAAAAGAACGTCCGAGAAAAGGATTTGAAGCTGTTCATCGATCTGTCCGGCGAAAAGGCGCCGCAAAGTCCGGACGATATTTCGATGCGCGTGCTGGTCCCGGCGTTCATGATCTCCGAGCTCAAGCGCGCCTTCGAGATCGGCTTCTTGTTGTTCTTGCCGTTTCTGATCATCGATCTTGTCGTCGCATCGGTGCTGATGTCGATGGGCATGATGATGTTGCCGCCGGTGGTGGTGTCACTGCCGTTCAAGCTGATCTTCTTCGTCCTGGTCGACGGCTGGACGCTGGTCGCCGGTTCGCTCATTCAGAGCTACGGGACTTAGGGTCGCCGCCCTTTTCGCCAGACCCTCAGATAAGTTTAGACCGTGGGAACTTCTCCCGATTGTTTGGCGTTGTATGCGCAACAACAGTCGAGGAGATCGCTATGGGACTCGGTCGTGGATTATTGCTTTGGTTGATCGGCATTCCGTTGCCGATCATCATCGTGATCGCGCTTTTGATGCATCACTAAGTCGTGGATTGCATCCACCCTCGGGATTGACTGTTTTTCGGCCCACGAGACGGGCCTAAGGCCAGTTATCCCGCATAAGCTTTCAGAGACAGCCGGCGCTTTTAACAGCTAATAACAATACGCGCCCGATCCGATGCCCGCGCCAAGCCGCGGGCATCGGCCTTTTTGCAGCCTGCAATGTTTGATCGCGCCGCGATCGCTGTCGCGGCCGCGAACCGTTTTTGTTTGGACGCATGCCCCTGTCGCCGTGCAGCGCTAAATCTCGACTTCGAGCTTGCGCGTCGTTATGCGGCCTTGCCGGAAGCGCGTGCCGGCGGAGCGCCGGGCGTTGCCGGCGGCGTCACTGTCGACACCGGCGCTGCTTCCGACGGACCTGCTTCCGACTGACCCGCCTTCGGACCGGCATTCGCCTCCGGAAAGCGCGCCTGCATGTCGCGCAAAAAGCCGTCGAGCGTATCGACCGAAACCGCGGCGCGGGCGATCTCGCGAAACTCCTCGCCGCTGGTGCCAAGCGGCGCCGATGCGATATCGAAAGCGCGCGCCTCCGGCGACTGCGCCATCTTGGCCGCGTATTTATCGCGCAACCGCGCCAGGCCGAGCGTATCCTCGCCGAGCGCAAAACCGGCGGCCGCGCGCAAAATGTCGGCGCGTTCGGTATCCTTCAACGGCTCGAAATCCTTCCAGCGATCGCCGTAATAAAGCTCGATCTGCTCGGCCGCCGCCGCCCAGCGACGCGCGGCCCACAGAATATCGGAGCGCAAACGCACAGTCTCCGGACCCTCGACATGCGCGACGATCTCGAGCGCAAGATCATGGCGTCCGAGGTCGGACATGGCGCGCGCTTCCAGCATCAACCGCTGATCGCGAAACTCGCCGGCAAGCTCCGCCGAATGGGTGCCGCGCAACGTCGAAAGCGCGCGATCCGGCTTGTGGTTCATCAAATAGACGATGGCCAGGCGGGTCGCCACCTGCGCGCGCGCGGCGCCCTGCAGGCGGTGATCGACCTGATACTGCAGCAGATCGGCGGCTTGATCCAACAAGTCGACGGCGACAAGGCGATCGGCCAGACGTCGGATCATCTCGTCACCGCGGCGTCCGATCGGCGTCAGCTCGCGAAAGTCGTAAAACAGCGCCAGCGCATCGATCGCCCGCAGCGCATCACCCTTGTCGGCGAGAAACAGCGACTCGAACGTCGCTGCCGCTTGTTCCTGGATCCGACGGGTCATGTCGGAATCCGGATGGCCCGCCACGGCGCTGCGCATGACGTAGAAGGAATCGCGATAGCGTCCTTCCTCGATGTAGAGTCGCGCCATGATTTCGAGTGCGCCGATCTCGGTTTCGTCGCCACGCCAGATCGTGGTCAGCGTTTCAAGCTCAGAGAGCACGTCTTCGCGCTTGAGATCGCCGAGCGAATAACGCAACACTGCCTCGCGCAGCCTGCCCTGCGCGGCGGACGGACGATCCCAGGAGTTGGCGGCCGTGCGGTAGGCATTGAGCGCCTCCTGCTTGCGGCCCATGCCCTCGTCCAGGCGCCCAACCAGTATGGCGACCGCGGGCTGCATGTCGTGCGGCAAGCCGACGGTCTCGATGTCGTTGAACTCCTGCGTCGCGCCGGCGAAATCGCCCACCTCGATGGCCGCGCGCATCTGGTTTTTGAGCGCCGCGCGCTGCAACTCGAGCGGCAAGGCGGCGACGCTGGTTTCGACCCGCTTGAAGTTCTCGCGCGCCATCGCCCATTTGCCTTGATCGGCGTAAGCCATCGCGCGCCACAGCGGCGCATCGTGCTGATCGCCGATCGCCGGATTGGCGAGATCCTTCAGGGCTGCGTCCGGCCGGTTCATCATCAGTTCGGTAATGGCGCGCAGCACGCCGGCGCCAGTGTCCTGCGAGGCGGCGTGATCCTCAGCCAGGATTACGTCCAGCACGCCCTTGGCTTCCGGATACATCTCGCGCGCGAGGTAAAAGCGAGCGAGATCAAGACGCTGCTGCACGCGTTTGCTCGCCGGCGCCGCGGCGGCGGCGGCGATCAGCTCCGACTGGCGTTCGCCAAAGGCGGCCTTGCGATCAAGACCCCAAACCTCGGCGTCGAACATAACCGGGTGGAGCGCGGTGCCGTGCTGTACGCCTTGCAGCGAACTCGACAGCGTCAAGCCACCGGGCCGGCCGATCACGATATGGTCCGAGGACAATTCGACGTGCAGGTCGTCCGACAGCGGCGCGATGACAACCCCCTGGGTCGACGCCAGCGCATGGAATTCAACAAAATGCCGCTCATCGATGAAGCCGCGGACCGGCGCAAGCCCGGTTACCACCCAAAGCGCATCGCCGACATCCGGGTCGTTGATGCGATGGAGTTGATGGGCATGCTCGAAATTGACCACGACGCTGGCGCGGTTCTGACCGACGAGGTTACGCGTGATGTCGAGCGCCCGGGTCGGATCGGTCACCGTCTCGCCGAGCGTCAGGGTCCAGCCCGGTCCGTCGGTAACGATGCTCGACAGATGCGGATGATCAAGCCGGATGCGGACGATGGCGGCATCGCCATCGCGGCTGAATTCAGCGCCCCGGATGGTGCGGCCAGGCTCATTGGCCAACGCTGAAACGTCGAGCGTCGATTTGGTATCGAACACGATCCACAGCATATCGGCGCGGCGAAATACCGCCGCGGCCGTCGGCTGCGGGAACGGGAAGCTCAATTTCAGATCATTGCCCTGGCGCTGAAGTTCGACCGCGATCGGCTGGCCGCTGCCGGGCGCGGCGCGTGCCGGCGCAGGCGCCGGGCTCGGCGCTGGTGCGGGCCTGGGCTGTAAAACCTCGGCGAGCGGTGCATCGCGCGGCGCCGCCGCCGCAGGGGCGCGGGCGGGTGTCGGCGTTGGAGCCGGCGGCAATTTAGCTTCCGCCGCAATCTTTGCTTCTGCGGCGGCTTTCGCTTCGGCCGCAAGCTTTGCTTCGGCCGCGAGCTTGGCCTCTGCGAGCTTGGCTTCCGCCGCAGCTTTCGCTTCGTCTGCGGCCCTCGCATCCGCCGCGATCTTTCGACTCTGCGACGACCTTTGCTTCGGCTGCCGCTTTGGCTTCGGCAATCGCCTTGAGCTCTGCGGCGGATTTGCCTTTGCCGGCCGCCATGGCTTCCGTCACGACCTTCGCTTCGGCCATGGATTTTGCTTCGGTGATCGCCTTGGCTTCGGCCGCAGCCTTCGCCTCCGCGGCGGATTGGGCTTTCGCCACCAGCTTTGCCTCTGCGGCGGACTCGGCTGCTGCTTTGGCTTCCGGGGCTGCCTTGGCTTCCGGGGCTGCCTTGGCTTCCGCGGCTGCCTTGGCTTCAATGGCGGCTTTCGGCTCAGCGGACGCATCGGGGCCGTCTGGCGTCGGCGTCGTCTCGGCGGAGGACTTGTCCTCCATTCCCTTCGGCGCGGATTCGTCGGCGTCGAGCGGCGTAATGGCCGGCGGCTCGAACATTGGCTGCGGCACCGGCGCGGCGACGGGCTTTTCCTGCGGTCGCGGCGTGCCGGCAGATGGCGCGAGTGCCGGCGCCAGCGGTGTACTTGCGGCTGTCGCGGGCGACTGCGGCATCGCCTCAATATCGATCATCGGCTTGCCGGCCGACTTGCCGGCCGACTTGGCGTGCGAACCAGCGTCGGCTTCGTCCTTGACGACGTCGACCACATAGCTCTTGCCGTCACGAAAGGTGCGGAGATCGACCGCCGTCATGAAGCTGAAGCGGACCAGGCTGGCATGCTCCTCGGTTTCAGCATTCACCGAGGCGACGGACGCCGGCAGGTTGGCCTCGACATCCGTCAAGTCGAACACCAGTGGCGCATCGAAGGACAGCGTCAGCCGCTCGTTCGCCCGATCGGCCGCGACCGACGTGTGCTCGGCAATATCAAACACGTAGCGCGTGAAGGTCGGCTGGCTGGCGACATGCACATGCACCGGGACCGCCCTCGCCTTTTGCTCGGCAAGGTGCGCCAGTTGCTGCAGATGCTCGGCCTCGCGCGCGCGGCGCGCCAGTTGCTCGACCACGTCCTGCGGCAACGGCGGCGGCGGTCCTTGCCAAGGCTGGGGCAACAGGTCGACGAAGAATTTCTCCCCGGTCCCGATCGAATTGACGCTCACCTTGCGCGACAACGCGAAACGCACGGCACGGCCGTCAGGATCGCGGCGCGCCGCGGCGATGTATTCCGATGCCTGGTTGGAGAGGTGCTCGACCAGCAGGTAGACAGGCCGGTCGAAGCTGACGATCAGAATATTGCCGGCGCTGTTGACGCTGGCATTCACTTCTTCGCTCGAGGCAAACACCAGCCTGGCGAACCCGCCGCTGAGATCGGCGCTGACGTCGACCCTGGCGGCGTGGGTTGAATGATGGCTTTGCGGTGCCGCCACGGCGGGCGCCACAGCCGCAACCGCCGCTACGATCAAGATGAAGCTAGGCAAAACGAGGCAGAAGCCGATACGGGCGATGCCGGACCTGATTTGCTGCGCCCATGTCTCGATTTGCTGCGCCCATGTCTCGCTCGATCGTAACCGAAGAGCGATAGCACCGGCCGCGCCGGACGGCGCTGAGGCAGACAATGCCATTGGACTTACTCGACCGAACGCAACCGTTACGCTCGGGCGCCGAACCGGCGTTGCCCAGCCATCGCGAAGAGATTTACACAATAGAATTGGGCATTTAACGCGCGATTAACGGCATTTCTAATGGTTCCATTAAGCATGTCGCTACGATTGCGCGGCTGTAGGACATCGCCGCGTTGATGCAGCCTCGGGATGGGTTGTCGCCGGCTTTCGGCCTCACACCGTTCCGGATTTACTGGCGCGGCCGGAACTTCGGCGGCGGCGCAACGTTTTCGGAGCACACGCTTTCTTCGACCCAAGGATTTCAACTCATGGCCGGTTCATCGCGCTACACCCGAGCAATCTCGTCGGAAGTCGGAGAAATCGAGCGTCGGCTTCGCTCGCTTGAGAAGACTCTCGAGAAGATCGGCACCCGCAATTTTGCCAACGCCCGCGATACCGCTGATGGTCTGACCGACGCGGTCTCGTCAGCGTTGTTCGGCTGGGCCGACCGTTTTCGCCAGGGCGCCAACACGTTCGGCGACCAGTCGCAAGCCTTCGGCAAGGACGCCGCCCGGTATGGCAGCGCGGCGTTGACCCGGATTTCCGATCACACCGAAGAACGCCCGCTGATCGGGTTGGCTGTCGCCCTCGGCGTCGGCATCTTGATCGGCATGGCGGCTCGCGGCCGACATTAGCGAGCTCTGAGCAGCAAGCTCTACTGTAGCCGACGCGAACGGGGTATCCGGCGCGAGCGCGAGCATGTACATGCATGCACGGCGCAACGACCGGATTGCCCCCTGATGCTCACCGCCTACCCTACCCATCGGCCGCAAGATCCATCCTTGAAAAGCGCCGCCTGGGTCGACCTGCTCGACCCGACCGATGCCGAGCGCGCGGCGTTCGAGGAAGCCTTCGGGCTGCACGTGCCGACGCCGGCCGAACTCGTCGAGATCGAGTCGACCAGCCGCCTGCGTAACATCCGCGGCGCTCTCTACATGACGGCGCCGCTGCTTTATGCCGCCGATAATGAGCCATGGGTACTGGTATCGGCGGGCTTTGTCCTTTCCGAAAAAGTTCTGCTGACGGTACGCTCGTCGAAGCTCATCGCCTTCCACAAGGTCATCCAGGAGGTGGAAAAGAGCGAGCGGATCGATCCCGCGCACACGTTCGCTCAACTCCTGGAAGCGCTGGTCGACCGCATGGCCGACGTGCTCGAAACCAGCGCCCAGGATCTCGATGACGCCTCGCATCTGATCTTTCACCCGGAAGCGGTGAAGCAGGCAAAGCTGGCTCACGAGACTACCAAGCTGCGCAAGCTCATGATCCGCACCGGGCGGACCAGCGAGCGCATGGCGCGGGTGCAATACACGCTGGTCAGTCTCGACCGCATCGCCAAATTCGCCGCCGAACATTGCCGCGATTGGATCGCGGTCGATGTCGCCAACCGGCTGCACATCGCTTCATCCGACATCGCCTCGCTGGTCCAATTCACCGAGGGGCTGGTGAGCCGGGTGCAGCTTTTGCAGGATGCCGCAAGCGGCATCATCAACATCGACCAGAACGAGGTGATGAAGGTTCTTACCATCGCGTCGGTGGTCGGGGTCCCGCCGGTGCTGGTTGTCGGCGTCTACGGCATGAACTTCAAGCACATGCCGGAATACGATTGGACTTACGGCTATCCTTACGCGCTGGCGGTCGTCGTCATCACCGCCCTGTTGCCGCTGATTTGGTTCAAATGGAAAGACTGGATCTGACCACACCGGCAAGTAAATCACATTTTTAACGTGGTTTGTGGCAAACTCCTGCGCGATCGGACTCACGGAACGCTCCCGCGATGAACAAGATTTTTGGCGGCAGGACCGGACTTTTTCTGCTCCTGCTGGTCGTGTTGTTGCTGGTCGGCCTGCCGCTCGCGGTCTGGCTCGACCTCACCAATCTCACCGAGACCAACCTGAACCGGCAAGCCAGCGACCTGAATTCGATTATCAGCAGCGTCCGCAGCTATTATGCCAGCAACGTCGTCGGCCGCATTCTGGCCGCGCCCGGCAGCACCACGAAGGTCGTGCATAATTACGAAGCGATCCCGGGCGCGATACCGATCCCGGCGACGCTGTCGCTCGAGCTCGGCAAGGTGATCAGCGAGCATCAGCACAACATCATCTACCGCTTCGTATCTGATTATCCGTTCGCCAACCGCTCGCCGCATCAGCTCGACAAGTTCGAAGCTGACGCGCTGCGAAGCTTGCGTGCAAATCCGGATCAGATCATCTCGACCGACAATAGCTCGCTACTTGGTCGACCAGGTGCGGCTGGTCGCCCCGGTGATCATGGGCGCGGCCTGCGTCGCTTGCCACAACGCGCATCCCGAAAGCCCGAAGCGCGACTGGAAGGTCGGCGACGTGCGCGGCCTGCAGGAAGTGACCATTTCGCAGCCGATCGGCTCCGACATTTTCGCGTTCAAATATCTGCTCGCCTACTTCGTCCTGGTCGCCGCAGCCGGCGTGACGTTCATCGCGCTGCAGCGCCGGCAGGCGAAGACGATCGGCGCCATGAATAGCGAGCTTGAAACCGCCAACGAATTCCTGGCTTCGATGTCGATGAAGATCTCGCGCTATCTGTCGCCGCAGATCTACAAGAGCATCTTCAGCGGCCAGAAGGACGTCACCATTCACACCGAACGCAAAAGGCTGACGATCTTCTTTTCCGACATCAAGGACTTCACCGCCACCACCGAGCGGCTGCAGCCCGAGCAGATCACCCAACTGCTCAACGAGTATTTCACCGAAATGTCGAAGATCGCGCTCGCCCATGGCGGCACGATCGACAAGTTCGTCGGCGACGCCATGTTGATCTTCTTCGGCGACCCGGAAACCAAAGGCGCCGCCGAGGATGCCAAGGCGTGTCTGCGCATGGCGATCGAGATGCAGGACCGGATCGCCAGCCTCAACGCCAAATGGCGCAATGCCGGCATCGAGCATCCGTTCCGCGTTCGCATGGGCATCAACAGCGGCTATTGCAACGTCGGCAATTTCGGCAGCGACGACCGTATGGATTACACGATCATCGGCGCCGAGGCGAACCTGGCGGCCCGCCTGCAATCGATCGCCGAGCCCGGCCACATCGTGATCAGCTACGAGACCTACGCACTGGCGCGCGACATCGTCACGGCACAGGAATTGGCGCCGATCACCATGAAGGGCATCAGCCGCGAGGTCGTGCCCTATGCGGTGCAAGGCATTGCGCGCAAGGACGGCGAAACCATCCGGGTCTTCAGCGAGCATGTCACCGGGCTCGACTTCTATCTCAACGCCAGCATGATCGATGCGACCAACGCCACGCATGTCCGCAAGGTGCTGCAGGATGCGCTCGATGCGCTGGAACGTGACCTTCCGGCCAAAGCCGCGACGACGGGCACGAGCGCCGACACGGCGGGCATCGCGGCGACGGACATCACGACGGCAGACCGCTAGACCACACGCGGAGCGGAAGTACCGCCATGCTCGTCACCCGTCTTGCCAAGGTGTTGATGGTTGGGGCACTGGCCGCCTTTGCGGCCGTGGTCACCTACGACAACATCGTCGACTACGGCGCCAATTATCAATTCGTCCAGCACGTCCTGAGCATGGATACGACGTTTCCCGACAACATGCTGAAAGACCGCGCCATCACCGATCCGGCGCTTTGGAAAGCCGCTTACGCGCTGATCATCGCGGCTGAAGGTGTTACCGCATTGCTGCTTGCGATCGGCGCGGTGGCGCTGTTGCTGCGGCTCCGGGCCGCCGCCGCGGCGTTCAATGCCACAAAGGTTTGGGCGGTGGCCGGTTTGACGGTCGGCTTCGGCGTTTGGTTCTTTGGCTTTCTGGTGGTGGCTGGTGAGTATTTCGCCATGTGGCAATCAAAGACCTGGAACGCCCAGGAGGCCGCGTTTCGCTTCACCATGGTGATCCTCGGCGTCCTGATCTTTCTGGTTTTGCCCGACCGCGACGCATGATGGTCGATCAAAAATCTGAGCTGGGAGCTTTCACATGACGTGTTGTGATGATTGTCTGCCGTCAGGCCGCCCGCCGCTCCATCCGAGCCGCCGCGGCATGATCGCCGGTCTCGCATCGGCCGCGGTGCTGGTGGCTGATGTCCTTGTGGCCAACCGCGCGTCCGCTGCCGCGTCGGCGGATGACGAACGCTTCATGCGTCTCGCGCTCGAGGAGGCGCGCGCGGGCGACTATCCGTTCGGCGCCGTCATCGTCCGCGACGGTGCGGTGATCGCGCGCGGGCGCAATCTCGGCAAGACCGACCGCGATCCGACCGCGCACGGAGAAATGGTGGCGATACGGCGTTGTCTCGCCGATCACGGACCTGCGGCCGTCGCCGGCAGCACGCTCTACACCTCAGGCGAACCGTGCGCGATGTGCATGGGCGCGATCATCTGGTGCCATGTCGGCCGGCTGGTGTTCGCCGCGTCGGTGCAACAGCTTGCCACCAAGATCGATCAGATCATGATCTCCAGCGCCGAAGTCGCCGCCAAGGCGCCGTTCGTCCCGATCAGCATCACGGGCGGCGTGCTGGCTGACGAAGCGATGCAGCTTTTTGCGAAGTAGCCGCGGTCCGACTTAGCCGCGCAAAGGCGTGATGACGTGCTAAATTCCGAACCGGCCGCGGCGCCTCGTCGCGGGCCGGTTTTTGTTTGCGCCATTCATTTGGGGGGCACGATCATGCGCACAACCTTGGCCGTCACAGCCGCTTTTCTGGTCGGCATCGCATTCGGCGCAGCCGCAACACACGAGCTGCGCGCACAGGGCAAACCGCCGGTCTATGTGGTCAGCGAAATCGCGGTCCGAAACATTCACGGCTACGTCAATGAATACGCGCCGCGGGCGCAGCAAAGCATCCAGAAGGCCGGCGGCAAAATTCTGGCCGCGAGCCTGAATGTCACCCAGCTCGAAGGCCCCGCCCCTACCCGCGTGGTCATTCAGGTCTGGGACAGCCCCGAGCAGATCGCGGCCTGGGCGCACGGTCCGGACTACGACGAAATCCGCAAGATCGGCGAGCGCTATGCGATCTTCCGCTCGTTCGCGGTCGAGGGTTTGCCGCGCTGATTTTATCGGGCGCGAGCGTCAATGTTGCCCGCGGTCCGCAATTGTCCGCTCATTCCCGCGAAGGCGGGAATCCAGCGGCTAGGCTGAGAGCTGGGTCCCCGCCTTCGCGGGGACGAGCGGAGTGTCGGTCGAGTTTTCCCGGAGAGCTCAGCGCATCAACGCGCCGCCGTCGACGCTCATGGTCTGGCCGGTGACGAAATTGCTCTCGTCCGAGCAGAAATAAATCAGCGTCGAGAGCAGATCGGCCGGCACCTGTTCGCGCTGGATGGCGCGGGCGGCGATGCCGGCGGCATTGGCCTTGCCGGTCCAGTCCGGATTGGTCACCACCGCCTCGCTCATCGTCAGCCCGGGCGCGATCGCATTGACGCAAATGTTGTAGGGGCCGAGTTCGCGCGCCAGCGAGCGCGTCATCGACACGATGGCGCCTTTCGAGGTGACGTAGTGCAACAGGTTGGGCGTGCCCTTGAAAGCGGTGCCCGAGGCGATGTTGACGATGCGGCCGCGCTTCTTTTCCATCATCACCGGCGCCACCGCCTTGGCGCATTGGAACGAGCCGCGCACGTTCACTTTCATGACGCGGTCCCACTCGTCTTCGTCGATGTCCATGAACGGCTTCATGGCAAGATCCGCGAACAAGCCGGCATTGTTGACCAAAATATCGACGGTGCCGAATTCGCGCACCGTATCGGCGACCAAACTTTCCACCGAGGCTTTGGACGTCACGTCCGCGCGCACGAAAATGGCCGGGCGCTGGCGCTCACCGAGCCGTTCGGCGAGCGGGCTGCCATCGAGCACATCCGACACCACGACCTTGGCGCCGGCTTCGGCTAAACCTTCGCAAAAAGCGGCGCCGATGCCCCGCGCACCACCGGTGACGATGGCGACTTTATCCTTGAGCCTGGT
This sequence comes from uncultured Alphaproteobacteria bacterium, assembly GCA_963737755.1. Classification (GTDB taxonomy): domain Bacteria; phylum Pseudomonadota; class Alphaproteobacteria; order Rhizobiales; family Xanthobacteraceae; genus BOG-931. Next base: position 137,099 of record CAVTTZ010000009.1, read on the forward strand.
GTCCATACGGTCCTTCCCTAAACCAATGCCGATTTGATCAGCTCGCTGCCGGCGCGAACGCGACGGCCACGGCTTGTTGTTGGTCTCGGCTACGGAAGGAGCTTAGCAAGCGCCACGCGCCGGCGACACCCGGCGCGTGGAGAAAACCCTGCTTGCCGGATAGCCCGGCGGGCGTCTCTGATCGCGTCACAAAGGCCGATGCATGCGGCCAAGGAGCCAGCCGATGCCGAGCGCGATCGCGGCGGCCTTATAGGGCTCGTTCTCGATCGTGTTGCGAATGGCCTTTTCGAACGAACTCGCGGTCCGGCGGCCCGCATCGTTGGCGGTGTCGGCCACATCGGCGGCGCTTTCGCGGGCCTGGCCGTAAACGTCCTGGGCGGCATCGGAGACCGCGCCGGCGACATTGCCGGCCTGTTTCCGGGCGTCGCTGAACGCACGGTCGAAATCAGTCGGTCGGGGCGTGCTTTGTGCCATGTTGGGGTTCCTCTCGGCTCGCAATCGCTGCGAATCGGGCGATTGGAGGCTCTGTCGTTGGTCGCGCGCGATCCATCTTGGGTTTCCGATCACGCCGCTCGGCACGACAACGCGGAGTTCCCCGCTCCGTTCGATGGCGGGTATGCAAATTTTCCGCTGCGGCCCGCAGCCGGACGGGCCGCGGCTAGGCCTTCCCCGCCACCGGCTTCTGCAGAGCCGATTTAGCCAGCATTACGTGGATGCCTTTGTGCAGATTGACCATCTGGGTGACGTGCATGTCGGCCGCGATACTGCACAGCGAGTACGCATCGGCGGCGGACAGGCCGGTCGCACGCTCGATCAGCGCGATCATCTCCTTGAGCGCGGAGGCTGCCGCAACATCGAGGTCCGGGTCGAACGCCATGGTGATGACGTGCGTGGCCGTCTCCGCCCAAGGCCGGCTGATGCCCGTGTTTTTGGCCAGCGTGACCCGCAGCGTGCCGGCGAGCGCCGTCTCGATGGCGGTGACGCAGACTTCGCCATCGCCCTGCAGTGCGTGGCCATCACCGACCGACAGCAATCCGCCGCGATTGAACACCGGCAAATGCACGCGTCGCGCCGGCACCGAAATGCTTGTTGTCGATATTGCCGCCGAAGACGCGCGGAATGACCGAAGTCGCCGGGCTCATCGCCGCCGGTGGCGCCACCCCGATGATGCCGAAGAACGGCGCCGCCTTGAGCTTCAATCCCCATGGCAGCGTCACCGTGCCGGCGCTGCGGTCGATGGCGATGTGAATGCAGCGCGCATCCGGAAACTCTTCGGGCAACGTCCCCATACCGGGCGCGAAGCGATTCCAGCCCCAGTCCTGCGCCAGCTCCATGGCCAGCACCTCGACGATCAGCTCATCACCCGGCATCGCGCCTTCGACCGCGATCGGGCCGGTCATGAAATGCGGCCCCTCGCCTTTCGGCACCCGCGCCAGCACGTCGCGGTGCTCCGGCAAGATGGTGAAGCCAAGCTCCGGCGGCGGTATCTGATCCGGATTGCCGGACAGCGTCGTGATCTCCACGACGTCGCCCGACGCGATGGTAAGCACGGGCGCGAGCGTCGCGTCGAAGACACCGCGATGCACCGTGCCGACCGCCGCGCGCAACGTGTGATGAGCGCTCATGTGATCCCTCTCCGCCGCTCAGTATACCCCCGAGCGAAATGGCGTCGCTCGGACCCGCTGTGGCACCAGGCGAGATGCAAGTCTCATGCAAGAAGACGGCGAGCGGAAGCTGCCGTGGCTAAGGCGTCGCCAGCGCGAGCGCACGCTCGCAACGTCACTGGCCGGTCGGCCGACCCTCGATCTTCGGCAGGTTGGAGCCGGGAGTCTTCGCCGAGCCTTGTGCGCGGTTGGCGAGTTCGACGGTGAGTTGCTGCGCCCGGTCCGGCGACATCAGCGCCAGAATTTCCGACATCGCGCGCGGGCTCATCATCGAGGCGACCTGCAGCAGCACGTTGACGTCAAGGCGATCAAAAATCTTCGCGGCATCGCGCGGCTTCATGTTCTCGTACATGGTCACGAGACCCTTGAAGCGCGCGGCCTCGGCTTCGTCTTTCTTCTGCACCGCGGTCGCAAGCTGCTGCTGGCCCTCCTTGACCTGCATCAGCTTCGATTCGACGCGCCTTTCGGCGTCGGCGATGAGCCCCTCGCGAATGTCGAGTTCGCGCGCGCGTTTTTCCAGTTCCTGACGCCGTTGCTGCAAGCGCTCGAGGATCGCGCGCTCGGCCGCCGATGGACTGGAACTGGCGTCTGCAAGAACGACAACCTTGCCGTTGGGCGACGGCGGCGGATCCTGCGGGCCGTTGCTGGATCCCGCCTTGGCGTCCTCCGCCTTGGATCCATCAGGCTTGCCACCCTCAGCTTTGCTACCCTCAGCCTTGCTACCCTCAGCCTTGCCGGCTTCCTGTTCGGCGGCCTGAGCCGCGCCGGCATCCTTGCCGCCGGCACCTTTCTCGCCGTTTCCCACCGGTATCGCACCGGTCACGTCGGGATGCGGTCGGTCTCCGGACAGCGGCGTGATCGCCGGCAGCAGCGAAAAGTCGTCGCGCTCGCGTGCCGGCGGTTTCGTATCGGGAAAGTTGAACATCTGCTGCGCCCAAGACCGCTTGTTGTCTCCACGCTTATCATCCGCACGCTTATCGTCGCCGCGTCTGCCGTCCGAGCGTTTATCCGCGCGCCGCTCGTCCATGACGCGCAGACCGCTCGGAGTCGCATGGATGATGGTCGTGTCCCGGGATCGCGACAGATCGCCATCGCTCGATGACGAGACGTGCCCCAGCACCAAATCGGCCGCCAGCAGGACCAGCAAACATGCGCTGGCGACCATCGCGATCGGGATCAGACGCAGATCGCGAACATATCCGATCATGCGGCGAGCCCGTGCACTTTGACGCGCAGCCGTTCAGCGAACGCTTGCGCCGCGGCTGCGACCGCTTGGGCGCCGCGCGGCGCCTCTGCCGCCGGCCGTGGCGCGGGTTTGCTCGAAGACTTAGCCGCGGTCGCGGGCTTGGACGGTGCGGCCGATTTCGGCAGGGCGACAGAGGTCGTGTTGCCGGCGACAACGATGCGCGTCAACTTGGTCAACAACTGCTGGCCGGACGCGACGCTGCGATCAAGATCGGCGGTGAAGCGGTCGGCGCTGCGCAGCCGCTCGCCCAGGCCGGCTTCGCATTCCTGCACCGTCAGCTTCAGGCCGGCGATCGCGCGTTCGGCGATCTCGGTCGCGGTCACCAGTTCGGAAATTGTCGCGCGCAGCGATTGCTCGTCGGCCTTGAGGAGCTTGAGGCGGCGGTTGAGGGTGACACAGTAGATGATTGTCAGCGCGAGCAGGATCGCTACGAGCATTTCGACAATCACGCCAAAGCCGTTGTTCACTGTCCCTCCATCCGGTTGCCGACGCCGCCCGCATTCTCGAACATCGCCAGCGTGGTATTTGGTTTGCGCAAAGGTTTGCCGACACGCACCGCGACCCGGTCGCCGATCCGGCCCATGCGGCCTTCGGTCAGCATCACGTCGCCGCAGCGCACGATCACCGGCGCGTCCGATCGCAGATCGAGCATCAGCGTGTCGCCGACATCGAGCTTCATGATCTGGCGCAGCGGCAGCGGCGCTTCGTACAGCACAGCGCTGACCGCCACCTCGGCCTGGCCGATCTCGGTGGCCAGATGGCCTTCCCAGGTCGGATCGCGGCCGAATTTTTCGCCCATGAACATCTGCAACAGCACGTCGCGGATCGGTTCGATGGTTGCGTACGGCAACAACAACTCGATGGTGCCGCCGCGATCTTCCATGTCGATGCGCAGCCGCACCAGGATCGCGGCGTTGGCCGGACGCGAGATCGCGGCAAAGCGCGGATTGGTCTCGAGCCGCTCGATGTTGAACTTCACCGGCGACAGCGGCTTGAACGCAAGCTCGGCGTCGGCAAGCACCACCTCGATCATGCGCTTGACCAGATTGGTCTCGATGGTCGTATAGGGCCGTCCTTCGATGCGCACCGCGGTCTGGCCGCGGCGGCCGCCGAGCAGCACATCGATGATCGAATAGATCAGGCTCGAATTGATGGTGATAAGGCCGAAATTCTCCCACTCCTCGGCTTTGAACACGCCGAGAATCGCGGGCAGCGGAATCGAGTTGAGATAATCGCCGAAGCGAACCGACGTAATGCGATCGAGCGAGACTTCGACGTTGTCGGAGGTGAAATTGCGCAGCGACGTGGTCATCAGCCGGACCAACCGGTCGAAGATGATCTCCAGCATCGGCAACCGCTCGTAGGAGACCATCGCCGAATCGATGATGGCGCGGATGCCGGAATTGTCGTTGAGCGCGACGTCGGCCAGCGAGAAGCCGAGCAGCGAATCGATTTCCTCCTGGCTCAGGATGCGCTCGGAGCCGCCTTTTGCGGCCTGACTGAAATGGCCGTCGTCGGCCATGGTCGCCCACTGTGCCGCCATCGCTTCGGAGCCGCGGCTCCGCGCGTTGACCGGCATGGCCGCGCCTTTCTGCTCGGCCTCGAGCGCCACGCCCCATTCGGCGGCGAGACTGTCTTGATCGATCTGTTCTTCGGCCATGTGTCATTAGGCTTTCATCCCGGCAGAGGCTGGCGGGAAACAGGCGTCACTGGACCACGATTTCCTTGAACAGAACCGCATTGATGCGGCTCGGCGCGATGGCGGTGTTCACCCGCCGCGTCAGTTCTTCCTTGAGCCGGTAGAGCCCCGCCGAGCCGTCGAGATCGGACGGCCGCAGTTCGCGCAGATAAGTCTGAAAGGCATCCATCAGGCGCGGCATCAGCGGTTGAATCTGCGCCGACATAGCTTCGCTCGGGCAATTCCAGCGTCACTTTTACTTTAAGATATTGGGTGCGCTCGCCGCCACCGCTGCCCGACGACAGGTTCACCAGCACGTCGGGCATGTCGAGGAAAGCGACCGACTTGGTCGGCGCCGCTTCGGCAACCGCCGCAGCCTCGGCTTTGCCGTGCCCGCCGCCGAAAAAGTAGTAACCACCGCCGCCGACCGCAGCCAGTCCGACGAGACCCGCAACCGACAGGATGATGATTTTGAGTGACAGCTTACGCTTTGGCGCGGAGCCACCTTGCCCTGCTGCGGCCTCAGCTTCTCCGGTCTCGGATCGCGCGTCTTTTGTTTTGGCCATCGCCCCATTCCGCTCTGCTTGAGATGCGCACACCCGATCTGACGGAACGCAAAACAAACGCCGCGGGGCGCGTCTCTCGGCGCCGGAACATGACACCGTTGCGGGAAGCCTAGGTGGGCAATGGTTAACGGAAACTTGCCGAGTTCCATGGGGCGGAAAATTTTGCCGGGTGGTCGATTTCCAGTGGCTCTTTCTGCCTGCCGGCGCCCCGCGTGTTTCGAGTTAAAATACTGAAATTTATAGATATTTATTCCGTTGGCACGGCTTCTGCTGTCAGATCATTGCCGCGGGCTTGGGAGAGCTGCGGGGGTACGGCGGTGGCGTCTGGGAGACGGCGCTCGTCGGTGCAGAAGGGGGAGCTTACCGATGCAGAATGCGCTGCTCGTCGGCTTGTCGCGACAAATGTCGCTCAGCCATCAGATGGATATCCTCGCCAACAACATCGCCAACATCGACACCACCGGCTTCAAGGCCGACACCGCCGGTGTTCTCTGAATATCTGATGCCGGGCGCCAGCGACGGCGACTTCTCCGGCAAGGACAACCGCATCAGTTTCGTCCAGGATCCGCCACCTGGATCGATTTCAGCCCCGGCGCGATGCAGCGCACCGGCGATCCGCTCGACGTCGCCATCAACGGCAAGGGCTTCTTCGCGGTGCAGACGGCGCGCGGCCAGCGCTATACGCGCAACGGCGCGCTTTGCGATCAACGCCCAGGGCCAGCTCGTCACCAGCGCCGGCGATATCGTGCTCGGCACCACCGGGCCGATCACCTTCGCGCCGACCGATCGCAACGTGATCATCAGCGGCAACGGCACCATCAGCACGCGCGACGGCAACACCACCGCAGAGCATTCAGCGCGGGCAGTTGCAGCTCGTCGACTTCGACAATCCGCAGCAGATGCAAAAAGACGGCGGCTCGCTGTTTCAAGCACCGCCCGAAGCCAATCAAAAGCAGGTCGCCCCCGGCACCGCGGTGGTGCAGGGCTCGATCGAAAAATCGAACGTCGAGCCGATTATGGAAATGACGCGGATGATCGCGATCACCCGCAGCTATTCCGACGTCGCCTCGATCCTGCAGCAACAGGGCGAGCTGCGCCGAAACTCGCTGAACCAGCTCGCGCAAGCGACCGGCACCTCGGGCTGACGGTGAGGATGTAGAGCATGCGTGCGCTTGATACTGCAGCGACCGGAATGGCGGCACAGGACCTCAAGGTCCAGGTGATCGCCGGCAACATCGCCAACATGGGAACCACCGGCTTCAAGAGCCAACGCGCCGAGTTTCAGGACCTGATCTACGAGCACGTCCAGCGCATCGGCGCGCAGGCGTCGGAGAACGGCAACATCCTGCCGGTCGGCATCGAGATCGGCTCCGGCGTGAAAACCGTCGGCACGCCGCGGCTGATGACCCAAGGCTCGTTGGCGCAGACCGGCAACACCTCGACGTCGCCATCCAGGGCTCCGGCTGGTTCAAGATCCTGATGCCGGACGGCACCTTCAGCTACACCCGCGACGGCTCGTTCCAGATGGACAACGCAGGGCCGCATCGTGACGGCCGAAGGCAATCTGGTGCAGCCGACCATCACCATCCCGCCGAACTCCACCGGGCTGACCATCAACCAGCAAGGCCAGGTCTCGGTGACGCTGCCCGGCAGCACCACCTCGACGATCCTCGGCCGGTTCACGCTGACCACGTTCATCAACGATGCCGGCCTGCAGGCGAACGGCGACAATCTGTTCGTCGCAACGCCGCCTCCGGCAATCCGCAGGACGGCACGCCCGGACTGAACGGCTCCGGCACGCTGCTGCAGGGCAGCCTCGAACAATCCAACGTCGAGGCCGTGACCGAAATCTCCAACCTGATCTCGGCGCAGCGCGCCTACGAGATGAATTCCAAGGTCATCACTGCGGCCGACCAGATGCTGCAGACCACATCGCAACTGATGCGCTGAGAAGGATCGTCGCCATGACCCGCCCCGCGATACTCGTTCTCGCCCTCACGCTTCGCTCCGTCGGCTCGTCACCGCACCGCCGCGCGCAAAACGCGGCGCCGGCGCTGCGTGCCAATGTCACCGTGAGCACCGACATCGTACGCATCGGCGATCTGGTCGAAAATGCCGGTGCGGTCGCCGACGTTGCCGATCTTCGCTCGCCCGACCTCGGCACGCGCGGCGCGGTACCGACCGAGCGCGTGGTCGAAGCGATCCGGCCCTATCAGCTCATCGACATCGACACCCGCGGACTTTCCGAGGTGGTCGTGACCCGCGCCAGCCGCGCCATCACCATGCAGGAAATCTCCGGCCGCATCGCCAAGTCGCTGGAAGGCCGCTACGGCCTCGGCGACGCCCGCAACATCACGATCGAGTTCGATCGCGACGCGCGCACCCTCAATGTCGAGCCGAACGTCACCGAGCGACTTGCAGGTCGTGTCCTTGAACTACAACAAACGCAGCGCGCGTTTTGAAGCGGTGCATCGATCTGCCGTCAAGCGGCGCCCTGCATTGGCAGACCACGCGCTATACGGGCACCGCCGTCGAAACGGTGGATGCCGTCACGGTCGATCACCCGATCGAGCACGGCGAGCTGTTGAAACTCTCCGACCTGACCGTTGTGCGCCGGCAAAGGGCGACGGCACGCTGATCAGCACCCCGCAGGCGGCCGTCGGACTTGCCGCGCGCGGCAATTGCTTCCCGGCCAGCCGCTGCACGACGGCGACTTGATGAAACCGGCGCTCGTGCAACGCAACGACGTGGTCACGATCTTCTACGAAGTGCCGGGCATCAGCTTGACGCTGCGCGGGCAAGCCCAGGACGCAGGCGGGCTTGGCGACACCATCAACGTGATCAACACCCAATCGAAGCGCGTGATGCAGGCGACGGTGACCGGCGCCGGCCGGGTCGCGGTCGCCGGCATGCCGGGCCACGTGGTCGTCAATGCTCCGGCCGCCGTTGCGCCTGCGCCGGCCGCTTCTTCAGAAACGCCGGAAGCCGAGCCGAAAGTCGAGTAAACCTCGAAAGTGAGTATAGGTGATGTCGAAGTGCACGACGCGTAGCAAGCTCGCACGGTCACTGCTCGGATCGGTGGCCATGGCGTCACTGCTGGCCAATTGCGCCGCGCATCGACCGGATCCGGCAGCTTGGCGAACCGGTGACGATGACACCGATCGAGAACCCGACCGCGAAGCCCGGCTACAAGCCGGTCCAGATGCCGATGCCCACGCCGCAACCCGCCGTCTACAATCCCAATTCGCTGTGGCGCAACGGCTCGCGCGCGTTCTTCAACGATCAGCGCGCGCATCAGGTCGGCGACATTCTGACCGTGAAGGTCAACATCAACGACACGGCCAGTTCAACGATCAAACTGCGCTGAACCGAACCTCCACGGAAGACACCGAAATCACCAACTTCATCGGCGCCAACACGATCAAGGGCGCCGCGCAAGCGGTGCTGCCCGGCTCGGTGCTGACGGCTTCCGGCAATTCGCAGATGACCGGCACCGGCCAGATCAACCGCTCGGATCAATTGGTCACCAACGTGGCGGCGGTGGTGACGCAGCTTTTGCCGAACGGCAACATGGTGATCGAAGGCAAGCAGGAAATTCGGCTCAACACCGAAATTCGCGAACTGATCGTCGCCGGTGTGGTGCGTCCGGAAGACATCCAAAGCGACAACGCCATCGAGTTGCCGAAGGTCGCCGAAGCGCGGCTCGCCTATGGCGGCCGCGGCACACTCACCAACATCCAGACGGAGCGCTGGGGCCAGCAGGTGGCCGATATCATCTTGCCGTTCTGAGCGCACGCGCGCCTTGACGGCTGATCACGTTTCCTGAGCTCCCCGGGGTCGGTTGTTCCAGCGTCCGACCCTGTCTCGACGCGGCCTCCGGCAGCTCCCCGCCGGAGGCCGCGAACGTTTTTGAGAGCGCACTGTGCTTCGATGAAGGTGAGCGCTCGCGTCGCAGCCGTCATGGCCGGACTTGTTCCGGCCATCCGCGTCTTTGTTTGTTGCGGCCGCCAAGTCGTGGATGCCCGACAAGACGGGCGAAGCACCGCGACATGCGCGGGCATGACGAGATCGTCAAAAGCAATCCGCGAACGCTGGATGCTTCGTCGCTGTCGCTCCTCGCAATGACGCGGATTACGGAGCTGCGCGGTTCACGCGGCTTTACGACTGCGATCCAAACGTTTGCGCGAGGTGCTCGCGCAGCAGCGTGATGGTGCCGTTCCAGTCGCCGAAGCGTTGCTGACGGAACAGCCGCGCGCTCGGATACCAAGGACTGTCGCCGCGCCCGCGCAGCCAACGGAAATCGGCGGCGTACGGCGTCAGCAAAAACAGCGGCTTGCCGACGGCGCCGGTCAGATGCGCGACCGCGGTATCGACTGCAATAACCGCATCGAGGGCAGCGATGGCCGCGGCGGTATCGGCAAAATCCTGAAATTCTCCGCCGATCTGCAAACGTCATTGCGGGCTTCGAGCGCCGCGCGATCGTCTTCGCGGACTTCGTGCTGCAGACTGACAAAAGCGACGCCGGCGACATCGAGCAGCGGCAGCAATGTTTGAAGCTGATCGAGCGATTGAGATCGTTGTCGTGCGAGCGTTCGCCCGACCAAACCAATCCGAACAAGGGCCGCTGCCGCGGCAAGCGCGCTTGCCAGTGCGCAACGTCCGCCTGCGCTGGAGCCAGGTAAGGACCGTCCGCCGGGATTGTTTCAAGCGTCGTGCCGCAAGCCAGCGGCAAACTCAGCAGCGGACAATGAAAATCGTAATGCGGCAACGGCTCTTGCCGCGCGACGATCTTCGCCACGCCTTGCAAGCTCGCCAGCAGTCGCACGAGCGGCCGTTGGACCTCGAGGATGACGGTCGCTCCCCGCGCCGCCAGGAGCGGCGCGTAGCGGACGAACTGAATGGTATCGCCGAGGCCCTGCTCGGCATGCAGCAAGATCGTCTTGCCGTCGAGCAATTCCTCGCCGCGCCAAAGCGGCGCGCCGTAGTCACGCCGCTGCGAGGCGAGCCAGCCCACATGCCAGCGTGACTCGTAAGCGTGCCAGCCGGCGGCGAAATCGCCGAGGCTCAAACGCGCGACCGCCTCGACAAATCGCGCATGGGCGAAATCCGGTTTGATCGCCAGCGCTTCGAGCGCGTCCTTCAACGCCTCGTCGGGCCGGTCAAGCCGCCGCAACGCCGCCGCGCGGTTGGCAAGGAGCGGCGCGTTTTTTCCAGCCAGCGGGAGCGCGCGGTCATAGGCGGCGACAGCTTCCTCCAGCCGATTGAGCCGCATCAGAGCATTGCCACGATTGCCGAGCGCATCAGCGTGATCGGGAGATCGTTGCAGCAGGCGATCGAAACAGGCCAGCGCCTCAGCGGGCCGGCGCAGATCCAGCAGCGCCACGCCGCGGCCGTTGAGCAACTCCGCATCGTCGGGAACGAGCCGCAGCCCTTGCTCGTAGCTTGTCAACGCGCGGGCGAAATCCCGCAGCGCCAGGAAGACGAGACCGAGACCGGCGAAACCTTCGGCCCGGGAGAGATCGCATTTCAGCGCTTCCTGAAAACACACTAGTGCGGTGTCGAGTTGCCCGCGGCGGTCATGGATCTGGCCGAGCCCGTGCAGGGCATCAAAACTGTTCGGCTGATGCGCGAGGTGTTCGCCGTAAAGTCTTTCGGCTTTGGCGAGATCGCCATTCTCGAGGACGCGCTCGGCACGCCGCAGCAGCGGCGAAGATTTCGCGGGGTTGGTTTGCACGGTGCGTTTGCGCATGCGCCCGCAATGTCGCGAGCGCACCGACCGCCGGCGCGCCCCTTAACGGCAGGTAAAGATTTCGGTAAAGAAAGTTTTAAGGGGATTCGGCGCGGCAAGTCATTGTCGAAATGGTACTGCAAATCGTCGATCGCCTAGTTCTGCCTGAGATTATCGAGGCGGCGCTGCAAGGCGGCGACGTCCTGCTCGAGCCGCGCCACCCGATCCATGAGCGCGCGCTCGTTCGACCGCCACCGTCCGTCTTTTGCCGAAAGGCACTTTCCGACATCCAGCTCACGCCGATCTGATCGCCTTTGCGCCATTGCGCTTGAGCGCGAAACTGCTCGTCCTTGTTGGGCAGATAGATCTCGAAGGCGTCCGGGACGGCGACGCTTTCCGGCACTTGCAGCCGGGCGCCTCGCTCCGTCATATCGCGCACGATGCAATCAACGCTGGACAGCCGGTTGTTGAAATAGATGCGACCTTTGATGAAGGTCTTGTGTCTGACCAGCTCCCGACGCTCGATCATGGCAACTAAGGCTTTCTATTCGCTCATCCGGCGGCTCAATCGAAAACGCTCTGAACGCGCCTGACGACCAAGGGTTGCGTCATCGTCCAACATAAGCCCCTGCTGGCGGTCTCCGCGGGCTTCGCCATCCAAAACGCCAGACAACGATAACGGCGGATGGTTTTTTAAAGGTTGAAATTTCAGCTTTGCCACTGACAGAGGCAAAGTGACGACGGTGTTTTTAGGACTGTTCTCCGCAAAATCGTTCCTAAATACCGCCGATTTACGCTTTGTTGATCTTAATTCCTTACAGAACGCTTCGGGGGACGCTGCGCTTGTTCTGGTCGGAAATTCCTTCGGGTGAGCGGACCATCAAACCGACGTGTGATGTTCGTGGTCCCCTGCCCGCGCGGACGATCGCTCTGCACAATCCTTCGCAACGGATCGTCTCCGCTGCAATCTCGCGCTTGCGGCACAGACAGCTCTTGAGCCCCGCAGATGAGCGAAGCCGTCGATCTTATCTCCGGCGATGCATTGAAGGCCGCGGCGCTGAGATTTCTCGGCGAGGTGCGGAGCAAAGTCGAACACGAACAAAACGGCCTCCTCAGCATCTTCGACAGCTGGTTTAGCCGCGTGCTCACGAGGCGCTCGAGCCTGGACCGCGAGCGCCCTTGGGAAGACAGTTTACGGGCCCAAGCGGAATGGCCCACGCCGGATCTCGACTGGGACCTGAATCGACTTCGGCTCTTCCTCGACCGCTGGCAACAAGGCCGCTTTGTCGCGTTTTCAGAGCGCGAACGCTCGGCCGTTCATTATCATTCGCGCTTCGGTACCGAATTCGGCGCCGATGTCTTGCTGACCTGCCAGGGCGCCCCCTCGCTGATGCGCTGGCGCGGCAAGCCGCTGATGAAGAACGTCTTCGATTTCGCCATCTACCCGGCCCTGCTGGCCGAGTTGCGGCCGCGCACGATCTTTGAGATCGGCTCGGGCTCCGGCGCCAGCGCTGCCTGGTTTGCCGATCTGCTGGCGCTGAACGGGATCGAGAGCCGCGTGCATTCCGTCGACATCGCCAACGGGACATGCGGCATCCGGGCGTGCGCTTTCTACAAAGGCGATTGCGCTAATCCGGACAGCCTGTTTCCGGTGAACTCCTGCAAACCGCGCCGCATCCCTGGCTGGTGATGGAGGACGCCCATCACAACGTCCCCGGCGTGCTCGGTGGTTGCACCGTCATCTGATCGCCGGGGATTATCTCGTCGTCGAGGACAGCGACGTCAAACGCGACGCGCTGCGCGACTTCGTCGCTGCACATGCGGGCGATTATTTGGTCGACACGCGCTTCACCGACAATTTCGGACGCAATGCGACCTGCGCGGCGGACGCAATTTCGTGAAAGTCAAACGGGCGCGCGCCGTCGTGCCCAATCGAGGTGCGGCAACCATGACGGATGCGATCATGATTGAAAATAGCGCGAGCCAAAGCGAAGTTCGTTTGGGCGATCCGGTGCCCTGGTTTGGCGCCCCGATGCTCGGGGGCGGATCTTTCAATCTTCAGGTGCAGCCGGCCGCTGGATCGTGCTCGCCTTTCTGGGTCGAGCGAAGCGAAACGATCGACACGCGACCTCGATGCGCTGTTCCGCGACTAACGTTTAACGAGGATCACGTCGTTTTCTGCGGCATCGTCGCCGGACCGCAGAGCGCGCTGGAAAGATTTGCCTCAGCGCCCCCGCGAGGCCGTCTCGTTTGCGGCCGACCCCGATGGCTCGATCAGTCGCTCGTTCGGCGCGACCGCCAGCCGCGGCTACTCGTCCTCGATCCGATGCTGCGCGCGATCGCCAACATCGTCGTGGGACAATGCCGGCGGCGCCATCAAGGCGGTCTGCGACCTCATCAAAAGCCTGCCGGATGTCGACGGCCCGGCGGGCGTGCCTTTGACTGCTCCGGTTTTGGCCGTGCCGCGGGTCCTCGATTTTCCGCTCTGCGAGACTCTGATCCGGGTTTTCGATGAGTCGGCGGCGAGGACTCCGGATTTTTACTCGATGTCGACGGCAAAACGACGAGACTGGTCGACCATCGGCTCAAACGCCGCAGAGATCTCGTCGTCGTGCATCCGGTGTTGCGCGAAGCAATGCGCAGCCAGGTCGTTCGCCGCCTGGTGCCAGCCATCGAACGTTTCTTTCAATACAAGGTGACGCGGCTCGACCGCTACATCGTCTCTTGTTACGACAGTGCGGTCGGTGGACATTTTCACCGCCATCGCGACAACGACAATGTCGGCGCGCAACACCGGCGCTTCGCCTCACCATCAACTTGAACAAAGACTATGAAGGCGGCGATCTGGTCTTCCCAGAATTCGGCCGCCGCGCCTATCGCGCGCCGATGGGCGGAGCGGTGGTGTTCTCCTGCGGTGCCCTACACCAGGTCACGCCGATGACGGCCGGCCGCCGCTATGCCTTCGTGGCGTTCCTGTACGGCGAGGAAGACGCCGCCTTGCGGGAAGCAAATAACGCCAAGCTCGACGGCGGCGCCGCGCCCTATGTGCCGGGCTCAGATCTTCTTTTTCCCGAGGCGGGCACGAACGCCCTTGCCGCCGCCGGCTGAGGGCCCGCGGACCGAGCTGAGGCGCTGCAAGGCAACGAGTACTCCTACACACGCCGGATGAGTTATAATGGCGCATGTTGAAGGCATTTGCGCCCCGTCTTGATATTCTCCCCCGCCGCAGCGAAGGCTTTGGCCGGAGCTGGCGAACACGCCTGAGCACTTTACCCTTTATGGCGGCACCGCAATCGCCTTGCGTCTGGGACACCGCCAGTCCGTCGATTTTCTTTTTCTCTCCTGCGCATTTCGAGCCAAAGGTCCTTTTGGAAGCGATCCCCTATTTAAAGGATGCGACGGTTCGCAAATCGGGGCCGAACGATCTCGCCGTAACAGTGGAACGCGGCGGACCGGTGCAGCTCAGCTTTTTCGGCAATTTCGATCTTGGACAGGTCGCCGAACATGAGCTTGCCGAAGGCCCGCGAATTAAAGTCGCCTCATTGGTCGACCTTGGCGGAATGAAAGTTGCGGTCGTCACCCAGCGGGCGGAGGTAAAAGACTATCTGGACGTCGATTCGCTGCTAACAAGGTCCGGCATGCCCCTGCCCGACATGCTGGCCGCGGCAGCGATTATCTATGGAGACCAATTCGCTCCGCTGCTCTCGCTGAAGGCTATCGCTTATCACGATGATCCAAGCTTGGCTGGACTTCCCATGGACGTCCGCAACCGGCTGAGCAGAGCCGTGCAAAGTACCGATCCAGCAAAATTGCCCAAATTAGATGCCATCAAAGTGCGCGGTGGACGGCAATGAAATCTCTACCGCACAATCCCGATCTGTTGCACGTGGCGCCACGCGTGATCTGGTTCGAACCGCCCGAACAAGCTTTGGCGGACCCGGTCCGCTTCTTGGCGTATCTGATGACTTACGGGACCCTGGAGGATATCCAGGTGGTGCGGCGCTATCTGGATCTTGAGGATTTTCGCGAGGCTCTTGAGCACGCGCCCCCGGGGGTCATCGACCCGCGCTCCTGGGCGTATTGGAATGCCGTGTTCGGTCGCTACCCCGCGCCGGCGATGCCGCGGCGGGTCATCCCTGCGTAAACACTGCTTCGTAGGCGGCCAGAGCTAGCATGAGGATTGACGCAAGGATTTCGCGAAGCGAATGCCACGCTTGGCGACGTCACCACATCACGCTGGGCCTACCGGCCCGGCCGTTTCAGCCCAGGCAGGCGACAGACCTACAAAAACAAGCGCCCGGCTTACTCTTCCCGGTAAACGCGTTCGCGGCGCTCGTGGCGTTCCTGAGCCTCGATCGACAAGCGTGGCGATCGGTCGGGCTTCGAGGCGCTTCAGCGAGATCGGCTCGCCGGTCTCCTCGCAGTAGCCGTAGGTGCCGTCTTCGATCCGCTGCAGCGCATCATCGATCTTGGAGATCAGCTTGCGTTGCCGATCGCGGGCGCGCAGTTCGATCGCCCGATCGGTTTCGGACGTGGCACGGTCGGCGAGGTCGGGATGATTCTGGTTTTCGTCCTGCAGATGCTGCAGCGTCTCCTTGGCTTCTTTGAGGATGTCTTCCCGCCACTCCAGCAGCTTCAGCCGGAAATACTCCCGCTGCCGCTCATTCATGAACGGTTCGCGGTCCGATCGGCCGATAGAGATTATCGAACGGCCGCAGGTTCTTACCGTTTTTCCGGAGTGAAGTTTTTGTCCGGAGTATCGTCGGGGCGACCGTTTTTGCCCTTCACCGAGTGCATGGATTCTTGTCCCCATACTCTGCGCGCGATTTTTGGCGCTACGTCCCCCGGAAGGCGCGCCCATATAGCGCGGGTCCATGACGGTGACAATAACGATGATGGACCGCCGGCTCGGGGAACCGCTCGTGCAGCCAGGCCCAATCCGGCCGGCCGCAGCAGTAAAAAAACGCGGTTCAGCCCTAATTTACCCGGCTTTTGCGAGTTCCACGGCGACCCGCAGCTCGATTTCGCCCAAAACCAGATCGAGCTTGTCGTCGCCCGAACCGTCTTTCAGTTCGAGGCGACGGATTTTAGGTGCAGCAGCGCCGTGGGCTCCAGGGTTCCAGACAGCAGGCCAGCTTGAGCGCATCCAAGGCATCGAGCGCCCGGCGGCCGTGTTTGACCGCGCGGCGCCGGCGTTCGACCGGGTCTTCGATGCCCTGCAGGGCGATCAGGGCGTCAATCCCGCCGACGGTCCGCAGGCTCACTGTCTGGCTTGCGGTCTGCGATTCGCTCGTCTCGGATAGCGTGAAAGCCGCCCGACGCAGCCCCTCGCCGCGTTGCCGAGGGCGCCGTTGCGACAGCCGTGCCGTTGGGACCGTTGACCCGCATGACCGGAACCTGGCCGTTTAAGGTTAATGGGCGGTAAAACCTTGCCGGGGACGCGGCAAGAATTGCCGGACATTCCGGCTCGACAAACGGCCGGCAGCGCCCCGTTGACGGGAAAAACACAATTTTTACAAAGACTTAAATCGGCTGCCCAGTTTGGCACGCAACTCGCAATACCAAAGCCGTCCGACCTCTTGGGGAGCAGGAGACGATGAGGACGTTTCGGCCGCGCTAATTGCGTTGGCACTATTGGCGACCGCGGGATCGACCGCGGCCGCGATTTCGCGCATCAAGGATCTCGCCAATGTCGAGGGCATCCGGCAGAACCAGCTGATCGGCTATGGCCTCGTCGTCGGCCTCAACGGCACCGGCGACACGCTCAACAACACGCCTTTCACCAAGCAATCGCTGCAGGGCATGCTGGAACGGCTGGGCGTCAACATCCGCGGCCAGCAGATTCGCACCGGCAACGTCGCCGCCGTCATGGTCACCGCCAACATGCCGCCGTTCGCCACCCAGGGCACCCGCATCGACGTCACCGCCTCGGCGATGGGCGATTCCAAGAGCCTGCTCGGCGGCACCCTGCTGGTGACGCCGCTGCTTGGCGCCGACGGCAACGTCTATGCGGTGGCGCAAGGCTCGCTCGCCATCGGCGGTTTCGAGGCCAGGGCGAGGCGGCAAAAATCACCCGTGGCGTCCCGACCGTCGGCCGGCTGCCAACGGGGCGATCATCGAGCGCGAGATCGAATTCTCGCTGGCGACGCTCGGCAAGCTGCGGCTGGCGCTGCGCAACGCCGATTTCACCACCGCCAAGCGGATCGCGATCGCGATCAACGACTACATGGGCACGCCGGTGGCGGAGCCGCTCGACCCCTCCACCGTGCAACTGACGCTGCCGCCGAAGTTTCCGCAGAACCTGGTCGCGATGCTGACCGAGATCGAGCAGCTTCAGATCGAGCCCGACGAGACCGCGAAGATCATCATCGATGAACGCTCCGGCGTGATCGTCATCGGCCGCGACGTGCGCGTCTCCACGGTGGCGGTGGCGCAGGGCAATCTGACCGTGAGCGTGTCCGAAGCGCGGCAGGTCAGTCAGCCCAATGCCTTCGCGCGCGGCAGCACCAGGGAGGTCGCGCGCACACGGGTCGGCGTCACCGAGGACGGCAGGAGCCTCGCGGTGGTCGGTGAAGGCGTTTCGCTGCAGCAGGTGGTGGACGGATTGAATGCGCTCGGCATCGGACCGCGCGACATGATCACCATCCTGCAAGCCATCAAGGCCGCCGGCGCCATCCAAGCCGATATCGAGATGATGTGATGATCGCAGCGACCACATTTGCCCCCGGCAAAGAGCTTGCCGCAGCCCAAGGCTCGCAGGACCCCACGGCCCCGATCAAAGCCAAGGCAAAGGCGGCATCGCAGAAATTCGAGGCGATGTTCCTCAATTCGATGTTCCAGGAAATGTTCACCGGGGCGGACGGCGATGGGCCGATGGGCGGCAGCGGCGCGCTCAAGGTGTGGCGCTCGTTCCTGACCGACGAATACGCCAAGACGTTCGCCAAAAGCGGCGGAGTCGGCATCGCCACACAGGTCTACGACCAATTGCTCAAGCATCAGGGAATTCCGGCGTCATGACCACGATGAAAACCGCCGCTGAAGCGCAGGCTGCCGTCAGCCAGGTGGCCGAGGTGATCGACACGCTGCGTGGGGTGATCGAGCAGGAAACCGCGCTGGTCCACGCCGGCAAGGTGCGCGACGCCAGCGTGCTCGCGGCAAAAAAAAGCGAGCTCACCAGCAAGCTTTATGTCGGCGGCGAACGCCTGAAGGCGAATTCCAAATATCTGGCGCAGGTCGCGCCCGCGCACGTGGCCGCTTTGCACAAGCTGCAGGATGCCTTCCGCGGCGTGCTGCAGCGAAACATGATTGTGCTCGCCACCGCGAACGCCGTGTCCGAAGGCATCGTGCGCCGGCTTTCCGGAGATCTGGCCCGCAAGGCGGCGCCAAATGTCTATGGCGCCACCGGCCGCGCCGTGACGCCACGGCCGCGCGACGGCAAGCCGCTGGCGGTGAGTAAGGTGCTTTAGGCGCGACGATCTAATCAGCGCACCCCATCCTCATTGCGAGCGAAGCGAAGCAATCCAGCGGCTTGCGCCAAAATCTGGATTGCTTCGTCGCTACGCTCCTCGCAATGACGATGTGGGCGAAACTGTTTCGCGTCATCCTGAGGCGCGAGCGTAGCGAGATTCGAAGGATGCACGGCCCGGGCCGTCACCCTTCGAGGGCCGCTTCGCGGCCGCCTCAGGGTGACGGGAAACGATAATCGAACCAGCACATCACGTCGTACCTACCGCTGCTTGCTGGCGACGACAGACAGTTCCTGCCGCAAGCGACCGAGTGGCGTCTCCCAGTCGCCGATAGCCGGCTGCCGGTAGAGGCGCATGGTCGGGTACCAGGGGCTGTCGGTGCGATCGAGCAGCCAGCGGAAATCGGGCGCGAACGGCAGCAGCAGCGCTACGGCTTTGCCCATGGCGCCGGCCAGATGCGCGACCGAGGTGTCGACGCTGATGAGCAAATCAAGCTGCGAAAGCACGGCCGCGGCGTCGGCGAAGTCTGTGCAGTCCGATCCGAGCTGAACCACACCGCTGGCGCGCAGAAGCGCCCGCTCCGCTTCGCTGGTTTCTTTTTGCGCGCTGACGAAGTCGAGGCCCGGTACCGTCAAAAGCGTCGCGAACCGCGCCAGCGCGATCGAGCGGTTGCGGTCGTTCAAGTGCGTGGCACTTCCAGCCCAGCAGATGCCGACGCGCAGCCGGCCGTTGGCGGGCACGCGGCCGCGCCATGTGGTCAGCCGCTCTTCCGGCGCGCGCAGATAAGGGAGATGGTTGCCGGCACGGCGGCGAGATCGGTTTTGAAAGCGAGTGGCAGGCTCAACAATGGACAATGGAAATCGAGTGGCGGCAGCGGCTCGCCCTCGCCTGCCACCAGCGTGACACCCGGCGGCCGTCGCGGCGAGAGCCTTCAGCGGCGACTGCACGCCAAGCACCACCCGCGCACCGAGTGCCGCGACCATCGGCACGTAGCGCATGAAATGAATGGTGTCGCCGAGCCCCTGCTCGGCCAGCAGCAAAATGGTTTTGTCCTCGAGCGGCTCGTCGCCGAGCCAAAGCGGCGCGGCGGAAAATCGGCCCTGCCCGGCGCCAACGAATTTCTCCCAGCGCCATTCATATTGCGCCCAGCCGTTCTCGAAGTCGCCAAGCCGCAGACACACCAGGCTTTGATTGTAATGCGCCTCGGCGCGCTCCGGGTCGATGGCGAGCGCGGCAGAAAAGCTTTCGAGCGCGTCTTGATGACGATTAAGCGCCACCAAGGCGGTGCCGTTGTTGATGTGCAATTCGGCAATGCCGGGAGCGATGGCGAGCGCCCGTCGATAGTAGCCGAGCGCTTGTTCCGGACGATTGAGCCACGTCCAGCAGCCCACCGCATTCGTTCAGCGCCTCGACGTCCCTGGCATCCAGCGTGAGCACCGCCTCGTAGGGCAGCAAACGCCTCATCGGAGCGGCGCAAGCGCTTGAGCGCAGCGGCGCGTTCTTGAGCGCGGCGAGATTGTTGGCGTTGACAGCAAGGCACTTCCTCCAAACACGCCAGCGCTTGCTGGTGCTGGGTCAGCGCTGTCAGGATGAGGCCGCAATTGTTGAGGAGCTCCGCCGAATGCGGCGCGGCCTTGAGAAGCGCGCTGACGAGCTGCAAGGCCTCGACGTTGCGTCCCTGCTGATGACAGATGAGGCCGAGCAGATGCCTGGGCATCAAAGTGGCCGGGCTCGACAGCTAGAATGCCGCGCAGCATGCGCTCGGCACCGTCGAGTTGCCCGCGCTCCTGCGAGGCCAGCGCCTGCTCGATCGGGCCCAGTGGGCGCGGTCGCGCGACCGAGGCAGCTTCGGTGGCGCTCATGGTCTTCGCGCTCCGCGGCGGGCGACGCCAACCAGTTCGTGGCGCAGCCGTTCGAGCGGGGCCGTCCCAGTTACCGACCGCATCCTGGCGGAAGATCCGCATGGTCGGATACCAGGGGCTATCCGAGCGACCAGCAGCCAGCGCCAGTCGGGCGAATACGGGATCAGCAGCGCCACCCCTTTGCCCATGGCGCCGGCGAGATGCGCGACGGAGGTATCGATGCCACCACCAAATCGAGCATGGCAATGACGGCGGCGGTGTCGGAAAAATCTTTAAACTGTTGGCCGAGCTGGCGGATGCCGTGCCTTGCAGGAACCGGCCTGTGCAGCGCTGACGTCCTTTTGGATGCTGACAAAGTCATATCCGCGACCGACAGCACACCAGCGAGACGCTCAAGGGCAGCGAGCGATTGCGGTCGTTCAGATGCGAACTGTTGCCGGCCCAGCAAATGCCGACGCGCCGCGGCCATCGTCGGCGAAACGATCCCGCCAATCGGCGAGCTCTCGGTGATCGGCCAAATGGAGGGAACCTTGAGCCGGGATGGTGACAAGTTCGGTGCCGAACGCCCGCGGCAGATTGAGCAGTGGACAATAAAGATCGAACTCGGGTATCACTTCGCCCTCGGCGATGATCTGCGAAATGCCCGGCACGGTCGCGACGACGCCCTTGAGCGGCGGCTGCACGCCGACCACCACTCCCGCGCCAAGCTTGGCACCCGCGGCGCGTAACGAATGAACTGGATGGTGTCGCCCAAGCCCTGCTCGTGCACGAGCAGGATGGTCTTGCCCGCGACATCCGGTTCGCCGCGCCACAGCGGCCGGGAATATTCGCGGCCCTGAAATTCTTTTTCTTCCAGCGATGCTCTATTGCTTCCAGCCGGCCTGAAAGTCGCCCAGGCAAAGACGCGCCAGCGAGGCATTGAAATTGGCGTCGACCTGCTCGGGATCGAGTTTCAACGCCGCCTTCGTAGCTGGCGATCGCCTCCCAAAACGCGCGAGCTTCATCAGTGCATTGCCGCGATTAACATGCGCGGCGACCACATGCGGCTCGATGCCCAGCGCCCGATCGACTGAGGCAAGGGCCTCGTCGAAGCGGTCCATCTCGGCGAGTGCCACGCAGCGATCGGTCAGCGCTCCTGCCTGATCGGGATCGAGCGCCAGCGCGCTGTCGTAGCTTTGCAGCGCGTCGGCAAAGCGCTTGCCCTTGATACAGGCGTTGCCGCGGTTGATCAGGGCGGCGACGTTATCTGGATCGCGCGCGAGCGCCTTGTCGAAGCTTTCCAGCGCTTCGGCGAAGCGGTCGAGCTCGAGCAACACCGTGCCGCGGTTGATCTCGATGTCGAGGTGATCCGGCGCAACCGCCAGCGCCGCGTCGTAGCTCGCCAGCGCTTCCGAAAAGCGCCGCAGCCTGCCGAGTACGACGCCGCGGGTGTTATGAGCGTCGGCATGCAGTGCGTCGATCGCCAGTACGCGATCGCAGGGATCGAGCGCGGCCTGGGCGCGCCAAGCTCGGTGAGCGCGTTGGCGCGATTGTGCAGCGCGCCGATGTCGTTTGGCGCGATGGCGAGCGCCGCATCGAAATGCGTCAGCGCCTCCGCATGCAGGCCGAGCGAAACCAGCGTCAGGCCGAGATTGTTGCGCGCGTCCGCGCGCCGCGGCTCGATCGCCAGCGCGTCCTGATAGCTCGCGCCGGCCTCTTCGGCCCGGCCGAGCGCCCGCAGCGCGTTGCCGCGATTATAGAGCGCATCGGCATAATGCGGCATGATTTTCAGCGCCGCGTCGCAGCTTTGCAGCGCTTCGCGGCGCGCCTAGCGTCAGCAACGCCACGCTGCGATTGCTGAGCACCTCGGCATTGTCGGGGTCGATCGCGAGCGCCGAATCGTAGAGCTGCAAGCGCATCATGCGACCGTCCCACGCCACCAGCGCGTTGCCCTTGCGGTTCAGCACCGCCAGATGCCGGGGCCGCAGCGCCAGCGCCTTTTCGTAGTGCGCAAGCGCCTCGTCATGCCGGCCCATGGCGGCCAGCAAGGCGCCGCCATTGATGCAGCGCGTCGATATGGTTCGGCGCGAGCGCAACCACGCGCTCATAGCTCGTCAACGCCTCCGCGTTGCGGCCGAGATGCTTGAGCGCGTTGCCGCGATTGTAATGCAGCGCGGCGGCATCGCCGGCCGCCATCGTCAGCGCCCGATCGAAGCTTTCGAGCGCTTCCTGGTGCCGCTTCAGCGCATCGAGAATGACGCCCAAATTGGTGAGCACATCGGCCGAGGCCGGCCGCACCTTCAGCGCCGCAGCGACCAGCCGGAGCGCTTCGGCCGAGCGGCCCTGCTGATGCTTGAGCACACCGCCGAGATGCAGCGCATCGAAATCGGCCGGATCAGCGCCGAGAACGGCGTCGTAAATTTGTCCCGCCTCGTTCAACCGCCCCTGCTGATGCAGCGCCAAGGCCTGTTGAACAAGAAACGCCGCCGAAGCCCGCGGCGCAGTCGCATGCTGATTCATGCCCAATACCCAAGCCCGCGCGGCGGTATCGCCGATGCGCCTGCGCGAGTGATCGCTTGGGCAGCGTCGGCCAAGATGGTTAATCAACAGTAACGATGGAACCGGATACTCCGTATTAACGGTGCTCCGCTACGACTGTCGTGGGGCACCGTATTCGTCGCGCGTAAGGCTGGTCATGGTTTCGAGTATTTCGTTCTGGCAGCAGGACCAGAACTATTGGAGTAAAGCGGCCGAAAGCAGCCAGCGGCAGTCGCTGAACAACGCGGTCATCAGCAATCTGTTCGGCGCCTCGACCACGTTGTCGGGCGGCCTAGCCAGCATCGCCAACCAGACGGCCCTCTACCGCGTCAATTCCCAGCTCTCGTCCGCGGTGCAGGACGCTTTGAATTCGCTCAATGGCGGATCGAGCAGCACCAGCTCCTCGACGAGCAGCAGTTCGTCTCGTCGTCAAGCAGCTCCAGCTCGTCGACCAGTTCGAGCGCGTCCGCCGCGCTCGCTGCGCCGGCGACCGGCACCGGCACGGTGCCGCTGAGCACCAGCACGTCGCTGTTCACGCTCGGGCATCCTGGCCAAGGGCACGATCACAATCAGCGACGGCAGCAACACGACGACCTACACGTCGACCGGCAGCGACACGGTCGGCGACCTGATCAATGCCATCAACAAGAACGCCTACGGTAACGCCCAGGTGGCGGCCTCGCTGAACGCCACCGGCAAGCTGGCGATCACCGCCAACAATCAGACCGCAGCATCCTGGTCGGCGGCGCCTACGCGGCCAATGTCGGGTTTGGCGCCGGCAACAATTTTTTTCAGCCGACGACGCCAACTGCGACGACCGGCAATGCTTCGAGCACATCGTCGGTCGTCCGCCATCACGACGAGCACGTCCGGCACCAGCAGCTCAACGAGCTCTTCGGCAAGCTCGACGACATCGAGCACGTCGACCGCGAAGACCAGACGGCGTCGAGCGCCGTCGGCCTGCTGAATTCCGCACTGGCGCTGCAGAGCGGCGGCACCGCCGAAATCCTGCTCGCCAGCAGCGGCCTGAGCGGCAGTCTGGTCAATCTGCTGGCCTGATCTCAGCGGCGTCTCCGCTCGCTAAATCAGGTTCCCAAAGGGTTTTTCTGACATCGAGTTGCAGTTGCTCGGTCTCGCTTGTACGGTAACGCCTTTGTCGCGATTGCGCTCTACGCAGCGGCGCTGGCGGCCTCCGCGCCGGCGAATTGCGACGAAGATCGCCGCGGAACGTCATCGGGCCGACGTGGCTCAGCGTGCTCTTCAGATCGGCCCAGATCTCGCCGCCCATGTCGGTCCAGCGCTTGCAGAAGGCAAAGTCCTCGCTGAGATAGGTGCCGTCCTCGGCGATCATCGATTCAAACAGCGCAAAGCGCTTGTCGCTCGCCGTCGCCGTCGTCGACCGAATGGTCGCGCTTGTATTGCAGCTCCGGATAGCGCGCGCACATCGCTTCCACCGCGCCGCGCCGGATCATCAGAAAGCCGGTGCCGGCATAGCGGACTTTGATGAAGCCGCCTTCTCGATCACGCGCATCGGGATTTTCGACCTCAAACACGTAGCGCAACGCCGCCGCGGCCGGATCGGGCGCGCGGCTTCGATGCTGCGCTTCACCCGCTCCCAATCGATGCGCTTGATCGGATAGACGGCCGCGCACATGTCGGCGCCGCACTGCGATCAGGCGCAGAACCTGTTCGGGCTCGAAGCCGATATCGGCGTCGAGAAACAACAAATGGGTCGCGGTCTCGTCGGCGAGGAATTGCGACAACAGGCTCGCGCGCGCCCGCGTGATCAGCGCATCGCCGTCCTTGAACAGGACCTTGAGGTCAGTCCGCTGTAGCGGCGGATCGCTTGCTGCAGCTTGAACAGCGAGGCGGCATACAGGACGGACAACTGGCCGCCGAAGCACGGCGTCGCCACCACCAGATTGACCTCTTTGGCGGGCGTGGCGGTCGACATGCGGCAATCCCCGTCGGCTGGAGTCTCGCGGCGCCAAGTTTCACGCGATAGTTAAGCAATAGCGAGCAGAAGCGGTTAATGGCGGCTTAAAGCACGGTATGAAATGACCGCTGAATGCACGAAAATACCTGTGACCACGGCGCGTCGCGGCGACCAAACGCCTGAAGTGGCATTCGCCGCGCGGCACCCGCGCCGCGTAGGTAGATTTACGCGTCTTTAAACGAAATGCGCCAAACGTTTAGCAGGCCGATCGGTCCGATCGGAACCTGCACTCGCCGGTACAGTACGTACCGCCAGTGCTCGCCAGTACGGCCTGTAACCAGAAGGGTATGCGATCATGTCATCCGATATTACTTTGAGCGCGGGCATTCGGCAGAACCTGCTTTCGCTGCAGAAACCGCCGCCAACCTGACCACCACCCAAGAACATCTCTCCACCGGCAAGAAGGTCAACACCGCCTTCGACAATCCGACCAGCTATTTCCAGTCGCAGTCGTTGGACAATCGCGCCAGCGATCTGAGCGCCCTGCTCGATCAGATCGGCCAGGCCCAGCAGACGCTCGACGCCGCCAATAACGGCCTCACCAGCCTGACCAGCCTGCTCCAGCAGGCGCTGTCGACCGCGCAGCAGGCGCAGGCGGCCACCAACGACACCGACGGCGCGACCACCGGCACCGTCGACCTGACGGCAACACGCGCCGCGGCCGGCAACCTTCTGATCGCGACCGGCGGCACGACCTACACGGTCTCGGTCGCCGCCAGCGCCTCGCTGAGCTCGATCGAAGCTGCGATCAACGGCACCGCCGGCCTCGGCTTCTTCGGGCGCCGTGACGGCGACCGACGACGGCAGCGGCCACCTCGTGCTCACCTCCAACAACCCGAACACCACCTTTACGGCGTCGGGCGCGGACCAAACGGCGTTTGGCCTCTCGGGCACCGCGGTGACCGGAACCAGCACCACGCGCAGCACGCTCGAGACCAACTACAACTCGCTGCTGACCCAGATCGACCAGTTGGCCAGCGACGCCTCCTACAACGGCGTCAACCTGCTCAACGGCAACAACCTGACGGTCAACTTCAACGAGACCGGCACCAGCACGCTGACCATCAGCGGCGTGACCGACAACCACACCGGGCTCGGCACTCGACGAGTATCGCGGCCGGCGGGTTCCAGAACAACACGACGATCACGAGCGCCGAGACCGCGATCAACGCCGCGATCACCACCGTGCGTGCCCAGACCGAAACCTTCGGCACGAACTCCTCGACGATCTCGACGCGCCAGCAGTTCGAGACCAACATGATCAACACCCTGCAGACCGGCGCCAGCAACCTCGTGCTGGCCGACCAGAACCAGGAAAGCGCCAACTTGCTGACCCTGCAGACGCAGCAGCAGCTGGAAATCTCGGCGCTGTCGATCGCCAACCAGGCCAATCAGTCGGTCCTCAAGCTGTTCGGCTAAGCCCGACACCGATACCGACGGCTCTTCGACGAGGCGGCGGGGCGAAAGCTCCGCCGCTTTTTTATCGGCCTGCTCCGGCGAGCGCGTAAATCAGCCTCTTAGGGCAACATTAACTCTCCTCTCCAACCATGCGGCTGAGCCTGAGAGGTGATGCCGTGGCGTTGAAGATTGAGCTCAGACCGAACGAACGCGTGATCATCGGCGATTGCGTGGTCACCAATGTCGATCAGCGGGCGCGACTGCTCATCGACGGTACGGTGCCGATCCTGCGCGAGAAGGACATCATGACCTTGTCGAGCGCCAACACGCCGGCAAAGCGGATCTATCTCGCCATCCAATTGATGTACACGGCGAAGCGGCCGATGGATCATCACCCGCTATATTTCCGGCTGGTGCGCGACATCATCCACGCGGCGCCGAGCACGCGCGCTTTCATCGAGCGCATCAACAATCTAATCTTAACAGGCGATCTGTACAAAGCCTTGAAGGAAACGCGCAAACTGATCGACTACGAAAAGGGACTTCTCGACCATGCACTATGCCAGCAGGGCCTACGCGCAGACGGCAAAAGAAACGGCCTCGCCGCGTCAGCTCGAAGCAAGCCTGTTGTTGAAAGCGGCGGCGAAACTGCAAGCGGTGCACGAGTCCTGGCGCGAAAAGCCGGTCCGGCCTGTACGAAGCCATCAATTATAATCGCAAGCTCTGGACGGTGTTCCTCGACGCCGTGATGAACGACGACAACAAGCTGCCGCCCGCCGTCCGCCAGAACATCGCCAACATCGGCATGTTCGTCATGGGCGAGACCTACTCGCTGATGACCAAGCCAAAGCCCGATCACCTCGTTTCCCTGATCAATATCAATCGCGAGATCGCGGCCGGCTTGCGCTAGATCGGCCCTCTGGGCGGAAGGTCGGACTGGCCAGGTTCGTCATTGCGAGCGCAGCGAAGCAATCCCATCGCAGTCGATCGGCGAAGCGATTGGTCACCGCCGCTCATCCCGAGATAGCTCAGCGGTGAACTGCCGAACGTGCGCCGGAACATCAGCGTAAACGCCGCCGGGTTCTGATAGCCGATGTCGATCGCAACCGTGGTGACCGGCTCGCCCGCCGCCAGCCGCGGCATCGCGCACAGCAAGCACGCCTGCTGCCGCCAGGCGACGAAGCTCATACCGGTCTCGCGCCGGAACAGCCGCGTGAACGCGCGCCGGCTCATGCCGAGGGCCGAAGCCCATTGATCGATCGTTTCGTGAATGCCCGGCCGCTGCACGAACTGGCGGCAGCGGGCCGATAGCGGCCCATGCGCCGGAAACTGCAGCGACAGCTTCAGCACCGGCAAGTGCGGCAGCTCGTGCTGGATGAACTCCATCAGCGCCCCGGCGCGCCCCTCGAGCTCGTATTCCAGCTGCAGGCTGAGCGCCTCGGTGATCAGGCTGCGCATGAACGGCGAGATCCCGACCACCTGGCAACTTGCCGGCATGCCGGCGACCGCGCTCTGGCTCGAGATACAGGCTCTGCATACTCACCACGCCGACCATGCGCACCTGATGTTCCGTCGCCGGCGGGATCCACATGCCGCGCTGCGGCGGCATCACCCAGGTCCCTCCGCCAGTGGTCAGCACGATGAGGCCCGAGGCGCCGGAGATCAGCTGGCCGCGCCGATGCTGGTGGGCGTCGATAACGTGGCCGTCCCGATAGATGCGCCCGATCGCAACGAGCGGGCGGCGGCACATGGTCCACCTTGTCGATATGAATGTCGCGCACCATTGGCCCACTCGAGTAAGAGATCGGCCCGGCATTGGTGGTAGGCCGTCTGGCGCCATGCTCCCGGAATACGGCAAGACTCAGCTCAGGAAACCACCGTGTCGACCCAGCTCGACGCACCCGGCGCCCGTGCGCCGGCAAGATGCCAAGATGGTGCTGCCGGTCTTGTGCGCCGCCAGCTTCTGCCACTTGCTCAACGACATGATGCAGGCGCTGCTCCCGGCCGTGTATCCGATCTTGCGGGGCGACTTCGATCTCAGCTTCGCGCAAGTCGGGTTGCTCACCTTCGTCTATCAGCTCACGGCCTCGTTGTTTCAGCCGTTCATCGGCGCCTACACCGATCGCAGCCCGATGCCTTATTCGCTGCCGGCCGGCATGGCCTCATCGATGGCCGGCATGCTGACCCTCGCTTTCGCGCCGAATTACGGCGACGCTGCTCGCCGGCGGCATGCTGCTCGGGCTCGGCTCCTCGATCTTCCACCCGGAATCCTCGCGCATCGCGCGCCTCGCCTCAGGCGGCTCGCATGGTTTCGCGCAGGCGTTGTTCCAGGTCGGCGGCAATTTTGGCTCGGCGCTCGGCCCGTTAGCCGCCGCCTTCGTCGTGCTACCGCGCGGCCAGCACGGTCTCGCCTGGTTCGCACTCGCCGCCATGGCCGGCATCGTCATCCTGACCGCGGCTGGGACGCTGGTATCAGCCGCCACGCCCATGCGCGCCGCCCCGCCGGGACCGCGCCGCTCCGCCACCCCACCCTATCCCGTCGGCAAGTCTCGAAGGCGATGGCGGTCCTGATCACGCTTGCTGTTCTCGAAATATTTCTACCTGGCGAGCTTCACCAGCTACTACATCTTCTACCTCATGGACCGCTTCGGCCTCTCGACGAAGGATGCGCAGCTCTACCAGTTCTTATTCTTCGCGGCCGTCGCGGCCGGAACGATCGCCGGCGGACCGATCGGCGACCGGCTCGGCCGCAAGCCCGTCATCTGGGTCTCCATCCTCGGCGTACTGCCGTTCACGCTGCTGCTGCCGCATGTCGCGTCTGCTCCCCACCGCGGTGCTGAGCGTGGTGATCGGCTTCGTGCTCGCCTCCGCATTCCCCGCGATCGTGGTCTACGGGCAGGAGCTGATGCCGGGCCGGGTCGGCATGGTGTCGGGGCTGTTCTTCGGCTTCATCTTCGGCATCGGCGGCATCGGCGCCGCCGCTGCTCGGCACCCTCGCGGATTGGCAGGGGATCCACTTCGTCTTCATGCTCTGCGCGTTCCTCCCCGCACTCGGCATCCTCCACGGCGCTTCTACCGAACTTGAAGGACGATAAGCGCGAAGGCGGCCTAGTGCCGCCACGCCAAAACCTTGCTCTGGAGAAGAGAGTACCCGGGCGTAGATGGATTCGAACGTGCTTTGATAACTCCGCTTCGCCTCCCTCTCCCGCGCTCGCAGCGCGGGCTTGACCCGCGCATCCCGATCATGAGGGCTCAGTGCCCGCCTGACGGGATGGCCGGGACAAGCCCAGCCTTGACGCGTAGGTCTTAGCCCGCCGTCGGTGCGCCCAGATAGTTGACCAGGCTCAGCTGCGAGAGTCGCGCCGTCACCGACATCGACGCAGACAGGCTGTTCTGCAGGTTCAATATCTCGACCCCGACGGTATTCTGATCGACGCCCTCGATGCTCTGCAGCATATCCTGCAGCGTGCTCTGGGTCTGGGTATTCAGGGTCGAGGCATTGGCGACCGAGGTCTGCGCATTCGCGAGGTTGGCCTCGATATCGTCGATCGACTGCGTCCCGGGCTGACCGTTGAGATTGGCGGTCACCTTTTGCGACAGCGCGTTGTAGCTCGCCTCCGCATTGGGATCGCTGGCCGAATACGTCGTTGCGGCCAGCACGGCAACGTTGGCGACCAGCGTGCTGATCGCCTGCTCGTTGGCGCGCATGCCGTATGAGACCGTCATGTTCGGACCGAGCTGCGCGGTGGCGGTGTCTTGCGCGGGCGTCGAGCCGTTTTCGCCGGTGTACCAAAACACCGTGTTGGCGCTGGTGCCGTTGACCAGCGAGGTCGCGGTAGCGAACGGCGGTCCGCTGACCCGCTGCGGCGGATCCGAACTGAAAAAGTTGTTGGCCGCGGCCATCGCCGACGCCGCCGGCAGTGCGGTCTGCCCAAGGCTGGTGACCGCGCCGCTGAGCGCGGTCTGCAGATTGCTCGCGGTGTCGCTCGCGGTCGCCCCGATGGTGAACTGATTGGCCCCGGGCGGTGACGTGGTCGTCGCCTGCAGCGTAATCGTTTGGCTCGAACCGTCGGGAAGCGTGAGCTGGAACGCGATGTTGTCGCCGGAATTCGGGTTGGAGCCGAGCGACACCGAAATCGAAGCCGGCGATCCGGTCGGCCCGGTCACGGTCGCGCCGGTCAGGCTCGACGTGACGCTCGCGAGTTTGAAACCGAACGGCGACCCGGCCGCATCTTCGCTGATCGACACGCTCGAGCCGGAGGCCGCCGGAATGACCAGTCGCCCAAGCCCATCGGCGCCCTGATCGGCCTGCAAGCGCTCGGCAATCACCTGCTTTAGCCCGGCCTGCGTGCCGGTGCCGTTGAGGATGTCGCTTGCGGTGGCAACCGACGGGGTCGTCACGGCCTCGCCGGAAAACAGGTAATTATTGCCGGCCTGTGTGTTCAGCAGCGACACGATCTCATCCAGATAGTTCGCCGCCGATTGCTGCACCGTGGTCTGCCCGGTGTTGTCGAGGCTGAAGGCGGTTTGCTGGGTGATCGCCTGTTCGACCGAGGTGCCGGCGTTGCCGAGCTGCGTGAGCACCGACTGCGCCAAGGTCAAGGTCGTGCCGACCGACGTGGCCGTCGTCGCATAGCCGTCGAACGCGGCGATCTGCGAGCCGAGCGAAGCGGCCACGCCCGCCTGCGAGCCCAGCCCCGCGTAGGTCTGCGATACCTCGCCGGTGCCAAGCTCGGTGCTCAAATTGTTGAGCTGGTTGAAAAGATTATTCTGCGCCGCGATGTTGGCGGCAGTGATCGTACCCGGGCCGGTTATACTCATGACACTCCCGACTGCAGCAGCGTCGCCATCATTTCCTGGATCGTGGTCATGACGCGCGCATTGGCGCCGTAGGCATTTTGCAGCGCGATCAGATTGGACATTTCGGTGTCGATGTTGACGCCGGATTGATCGTTGAAGCGCTGCTGCAAGGCGCTGAGCACGGTGTCCTGGCCTTGCTGCAGATTGGTGGCCGCATTGGCCGCCTGGCTCTGCTGGCTGATCACCGCGCTCATATAGTTGGTCAGCGTGCCGCTATAGGGCGCAGACGTGCTGCCGATGCCGGTCGCCGCCGAAAAGGTCAGCGAGGCGTTGTTGAGCTGGTTGAGAATGAAGTTCGGCCGCGTCGGATCGCCGGCGGCGGTATCGGACGCATAGCTGACCAGGCTCGAGGGCGAAGCCGTCACCGCCGGATTGACGCTGATGCGGCCGGCAAGCCCGGTGGTCTGTGAGCCCGACGATGTCAGCGCTCCGGTGATCGGCTGCGTGCCATCGAGAAACAGCGGCAGCCCCGAGCTTCCGCTGGTCAGCGACGTCGCCGTCGTGGTCGCCGACAGCGAATTCACACTGGTGCTGCCGGTCCGGTTGAGGACCTGCAGGACCGTGCCCGAGCCGGAGAATTGCAGACTGGTGCCGAGCGCCGCGTTCAACTGCGCCGCGACCGAGCTGGCGCCGCCGGAAAAATCCACGCCGATGGTTTCGTTGTTGCCGCTCTGGGAGGTCGGCAGCGTGCCGCCCTGCCCGAGCGCGACCACGGTCACGGTGTGCTGGACGTTGCTGGAATCCGTGTAGGTGAGCTGCAGCGTATTGCCGGGCAACACGCTGCTGATATCGGCGCTGTAGCCCGCCTGCGACCCCGACGTAACGGCCGTCCCGCTTGTCGTTTGGTTCGACAAGGCCTGCGACATCTGATTGGCGAGTTCGTCGAGCTGATCTTGCGCTTGCGGCAAGATCGTGTCGCGCATCTGCAAATAGGCGCCGATCTCTCCCGACTGGATGGCGCCTTCCGCCACCAGGTCGGTGGTCATGCCGCCGGTCGTGGTCAGCGTGATCGTGCCCGACCTCGTCCTGGCTTGGATCGGCGCTCCAGGTCGTGTTCGCGGTCAGCGTTCCGCTGTCGGTGAAATTCAAGGTCGAGGCGTTGACGCCGGATACGAGCTGCTGCCCGGTGCCGGTATAGACCGAGATCTGATTGTTGGCGCCGCGCGCCACCGTGACGTTCATCAGCTGCGAGAGCTGCTGGATGTCCTGATCGCGCTGATCTTCAAGCGTCGCCGTGGTGCTGTCGGCCGGCGCCGCGCCGAGCTGCTGATTGATCTTGGCGATGTCGGCGATCGCCGCATTGGCGGTTTGCACGTCGGCGGCAATCCCCTGCTCCGCCTGGGTCCGCATCTGCTGAATCGTGCCGGTCATCGCGTTGAGATTTTGCGCGAGCACCTGCGCGGTGCCGGTCACTTGCGTCTGCGCCGAATACGAGCTCGGATTGGTGGACAGCGCCTGCACCGCGGACGTGAAATTGCCGAAGATCGCGCTCAGCGAGCTGGACGAACTCGGCGAACCGTACATCTCCTGAAGCTGCTGATACATCTGCGAGACCGTGTCGGCATATGACGCGCCGGACGTTTCGGTCCACAACTGATTTTGCAGAAGCGTATTGAGGTTGCGATTGATGCCGGTGGTGTCGACGGTGACGCCCTGCTGGCCGGACGTCGAAACCGCGACTTCGCTGACGCTCTCGTCGACATAGCCCGCCGTATTGGCGTTGGCGACGTTCCCGGAAATGACCGAGAGCGCCTGCTGGGTTGCGGTCACGCCGGATAAAGCGGCGGATAATGCCTGGGAAAGGCCCATATGCTCTCGTCCGCTTTAATCGCCCACGCGACTACAGGTTTGCGACCGCCGGCGGGCCAGCGCTTCCATCAACAATCACTGGATCACTTGCAGCAGGCTCTGGATCATCTCATTGGCCGTGGTCATGACGCGCGCGTTCGCCGAGTAGGCCTGCTGCGTGACGATCAGATCTGAGAACTGGGTCGCGATGTCGACATTCGAGGCCTCGAGCGAACTGCCGGTGACCGTGCCGGTTGCTCCGTAGATCGGCGGTCCCGACTCGGCCGTGGCCGCATAGGCGCCGCCATTGAGCGCCTGCAGGGCGTTCTGGCCGTTGAAGGTGGCGAGCGTGATTTCCGCAAGCGGGATCGTCTGCCCGTTGGAGAACGTGCCGACGATGCGGTTTTGGCCGTCGACCGAGATGGATTGCAGCTGGCCGGAGGCGAAACCGTTCTGCTGCAACTGGCTGACCTGCGCGGTGCCGCTCGTATTGGCGAACTGGGTGAGGCCGCCAGTGCCGAAATTGAGCTGAATGTTGCCGAGATTGTCGCCGTTCACCGTGAGGTTCTGCAGCGTGACGCTCGACACCGGCGGCGTCAGTTGGCCGTTCGAGTTGAAATTGAACACCGTGCCGACATTCTGCCATTGGGCCTGGGTGCCGGTGGCATTCGAGTTGCTCTCATAGAACAACTGCCAGGATCCGGCTGCTGGTCTCCGCCCAGCGAAATTGCACGTTGACCGGATTTCCCAGCGAGTCATAGGCGGTGATGGAGCCGCCATCGATCGATTGGTCGGTGAAGGTCGACGAGTCGTTGGCGATCACCGTATCGTTCGACGGATAAGCCGCGTCCTTGTTGAGGCCGAACTCGGAAAGCAGCGCCGTCGGAGCTGCCGTCGAGAACGATGTTGTTGTTGGAGGTCAGCGAAATGTCGCCATTGGAGGTGTTCACCGTTCCGGTCAAGCCGCTGATGCTGCCGATCGCAGTTTGCAACTGAGCAAGCGTCGCGACCTGGCCGGGCCCGTCGCCGAACGTGATCGTGGTCGGCGTGCCGTTGACGTTGATCGTCATGGTGTCGCCGGTGGCAACGACACCTTGAGTCAACAGATTGGTCGGCTCGAATTGATTGTTGGCGCTCGGCGTATTGCCGAAGCCGATCGCGTTGTCGGCGGACTGGGTGCCGCCGACGGTGATCGACGCAAGCGCGTTGGTGCCGGTGAGGACCATGTTGCCGCTGCTGTTGAGCGCGGCCGTCACATCGAGCGTGCCGCCGCTGTTGGCGGCGTTGATGGCGTTGGTCAAATCGCCGACGGTGTCGGACCCGGTCGCCGTGTAGGTGAAGGTCGCATTGACGCCGTCATCGATCGTGATCGTCTGCCCGGCCGTGAGGCCGAGCGGCGTGCTGCTGTTGGCAAAACTGACGGTGCCGGTGCCGGTCGCGACCGCGTCCGGCGAGAGCGTCGCGCCGCTGCCGACGATCGTCGCTGCCGGCGCCGCGCCGGCCAGCGGATTGGCCTCGAAATCGTCGCCGCTCAACATTCCGGATGTCGGCGTGCTCGGCAGGTTGAGCTGATAAGTGATCGCGGTCGTCGCCTGCGCCGGCACGAAGTCGTTGGTGAACTGCAAGACCTGCGGCGAACTGCCGACCGGATTGCCGGTTTCCGAGTTGATCGGCACGCCCATCAGATAATAGCCGGCGCCGTTGACCAGATAGCCACCGGAATTGAGCTGAAAATCGCCGGCGCGGGTGTAGTCGTTGACGCCGCTGAACACCGGCTGGTTGTCGGAGCTACCGGTCGGCTGCGCCACCACGAACCAGCCGTTGCCGTTGATGGCCATGTCGGTCGAGACCGACGTGCTTTGGATCGTCCCCTGGACGGTGTTGGTCGAGCGCGAACCGGCGGTGACGCCGTTGGCGGTCTGGGTGTTCAGCGTCGAGGCGGAGACCAGGTCCTCGAAGTAGGTGGTGGTTTCCTTGTAGCCCGTGGTCTGCGAGTTGGCGATGTTGCCGGAGATATTCTGCAGCGCGAAGGACTGCGCCTGCAGACCCGCCACCGCGGTATTCAACGCATCGAAGATACCCATGACCTGTCTCCAACTCTTGCACTGGCCCGGGTGAAATACTGCCGCCGGGATTTGCGGTCGGACACCTTTCAGCAAGCCATGTGCCAGATGCGTTTCCTCGTGAATTCAATGACTTATGGTTTGGCGCCGAGATCTGCCCGGGACAGAAATGCCGCCGGCCCGGCAGAAATTGCCGGGTCAAATCCGCGAGCTTGTCGGCCACGATGGCGCGCGCGCGGGCGCTTGTGAGCGCACAGGCGGCGTGTTTAATGTCGCCGCACTTGAACGATCACGCCGAGCAGGAAATTCATGCGTTTCGAAGGAACTAGCGCCTACGTCGCGACCGACGATCTGAAGGTCGCGGTCAACGCCGCCATCGCGTTGGAGCGGCCGCTGCTGGTCAAAGG
Organism: uncultured Alphaproteobacteria bacterium; assembly: GCA_963737755.1. GTDB lineage: Bacteria > Pseudomonadota > Alphaproteobacteria > Rhizobiales > Xanthobacteraceae > BOG-931. The sequence continues at coordinate 172,338 of CAVTTZ010000009.1, forward strand.
CGAGCCCGGCACCGGCAAGACCGTGCTGGCGATCGAGATCGCCAAGGCGCTCGATGCGCCGCTGATCGAGTGGCACGTCAAGTCGACCACCAAGGCGCAGCAAGGGCCTCTACGAATACGACGCGGTGACCCGGCTGCGCGACAGCCAGCTCGGCGACGAGCGGGTCAAGGACATCCGCAACTACATCAAGCGCGGCAAGCTGTGGGAGGCGTTCGTCGCCGACGAGCGGCCGGTGCTGCTGATCGACGAGATCGACAAGGCCGACATCGAATTCCCCAACGACCTGTTGCAGGAACTCGATCGCATGGAGTTCTTCGTCTACGAGACCGGCGAGACCGTCAGCGCGCGGCGGCGTCCGATCGTCGTGATCACCTCCAACAACGAGAAGGAGCTGCCGGACGCGTTCCTGCGCCGCTGCTTCTTCCACTACATCCGCTTTCCCGACGCCGACACCATGCGGGCGATCGTCGACGTGCATTTTCCCGGCATCAAGCAGCGCCTGGTGGCGGAAGCGCTGCGGCTGTTCTACGAGATCCGCGACGTGCCGGGGATGAAGAAGAAGCCGTCGACCTCGGAATTGCTCGACTGGCTCAAGCTGTTGATGGTCGAGGATGTGTCGGCGGACACGCTGCGCGAACGCGATCCGAAGAAGCTCATTCCGCCGCTGCACGGCGCGCTGATCAAAAACGAGCAGGACGTCCACCTGTTCGAGCGGCTCGCCTTCATGTCGCGGCGCGAGGGGCGTTAAGCGCGAACGACGGTCCTTCCCTTCACGAATTTCTGTCTTCGGGGCCGCCTCGGTGATCGTCGTCGAGCGGTGCCGCTGAGAACGGGCTGCGATTGAACATCATCAGCCATCATCGTCTCGATCGTGCCGGCCCGCGGCAAAGCTTCGACATGCATGGCCGTGATCTCGCGCGGCGGTGAAGACGCGTCGCTTATCCGATCATCGCCCCGTTCGGTGCGAGGCGCGGGTTCTAAAGTGTTCCCGCTCGACGATGACGCCCTGGCGCGCGAGGTGGCGATAGCGACGCGCGCTCGCGCCCATCTGCGCGCGGCGTTCGCTGACCGCGTCGCCGAAGCGCCGCAGCCCAATAATAGCTTTGCGCCAGCGCACGGCCGTATCTGCCGCCGGCCCAAACCAGCTCGAACGGCGCGAACAGCTTCCAGGTCGGGTCGTCATCGGCGATCGCGCGGGTGATCAAATTGCCGGCCATCGCGGTGGTGTTGAGCCCATGGCCGCCGAAGCCGCTGGCGAGCCAAAGGCCGGGACCGAGTTCGCCGATTTGCGGCATGCGATGGATCGGCGTCCCCAGCGTACCCGACCAAGCATGCTCGATCGCGACGCGGCCGAGCTGCGGATAGGTCTTGCGGATATCGGTCGCAAGCGCGCGCGCAAAGCGCTTGGGATTGGCGCGCCACGTCGTCGCCCGTCCGGACCACATCAGGCGATCGCCGTCGACGATGCGATAATGGCTGTCCGCCAAGTCCGTATCGCTGATCGCGCCACGATAGCCGACCGCTTCGCCGAGCGCCGGCCCGAGCTTTGCGGTGACGGCCACATAGGTGGTGATCGGGATCAGCGTGTCGGTGAGTTGCGGCATCAGCCCGGCGATTTGCAGATTGCCGCACAGCACGATGTAGTTGGCGCGCAGCCGCCCGTGCGGCGTCGCGATGCGTTTGCGCACGCCCGCGGGGTCAAGCGCGACGGCCGGCGTATTCTCGTAGATGCGCACGCCAGCCCGTTCGGCGGCGGCCGCCAGACCGAGCGCATAGTTCAACGGATGGATGCTGAGCGCGCGCGGATAATGGATCGCGTGAAAATAGCGCTCGCTGCGCAGCACCGCGCGCACCCGGTCGATCGGCCAGCCCTCGATCTCGCCGCCGAACTCGCCGACCAGCGCAGCAATGCGCATCAGCTCGTCGCCATTGTCGGTCTTGGAAACATCGAGCCAGCCGTCTTGCGGGTCGACGCCCGGCATTTGCTCCTGGGCAACGAGCATCGCGGACATAATCGACGCCGGCCTGCGCCAGCGTCCACAAATCCTTGGCGTGATCGAAGCCGACGCGGGCGATGATGCTGTCGGGCTCGGCCGCAAATCCCGGCAGCACGAAGCCGGTGTTGCGCCCGGAGGCCTCGCCGGCGATGCGCCCGGCTTCGAGGACAATCACCGACCAGCCTCGCCGCGCCAATTCGCGGGCGATCGTCAGACCGGCCAGGCCGCCGCCGATGACGCAGACCTCCGCATCGACTTCGGAGCCGAGCGGCGGCCGCTCAGGCGTATCGACCGCGGTCGTCGCGTACCAGGTGTCGCCGTAGGAAGCGGAATTGGTCTCGTCCATCGTCCAGTCAGTTCGATTCGCGCGCGGCGGGCGCGCGGCAGATTGCAGATGACTTTGCTTGATCACGCTCGGCGCCACGTTAACTCAGCGCCGGTTTGCACTATAGGAACGTCACCATCGCGGTACTAGAGTGACGGTCGGCGTCCCGATTCCGATGTTCGCAACTGCAGCATGGTCTTATACGAGCATCGACATCAAAGGGACACCGGCTGTTGATGACGTGCGCGCGGCTTTGGATTTGAAGTTTCGATCCGGATCCGCCGCGTGATCGCGGAACTTCCGTTCACCGCACCAGAGAGCCTCGCTCATGCGCCGTCTGCTGCTCCTGCGCCATTCCAAGACCGAGCGCCCCGAACCCGGGCAGCGTGATCGTGATCGCACGCTGATGCCGCGCGGGCGCGCCGATGCGCCGCTCATCGGCACCTACATGGCGCGCCATCGGCTCATTCCGGATCTCGTCCTGGTCTCGCCGGCGAAACGGACCCTGGAAACCTGGGAACTCCTCGAGGCCGCGCTCGGCAAAACCCCGCAGGTCGTGAAGGAAGAGCGCATCTACAATGCGCGCACGGAAACGCTCGCCGATCTGGTCCGCGACACCGCGGATGCCGGCGTGTTGCTGATGGTCGGGCATAATCCGGGATTTCACGATCTGGCGAACGAGCTGATCGGCTCGGGCGACACCGAGGCGCGCGAAACCCTCAACGAGAAGCTGCCCACCTCCGGGCTGGTGGTGATCGATTTCGCCTTCGACGACTGGTCGGAGCTGCACGACAGCTCCGGCCGGCTCGATCGTTTCGTCACGCCGCGGTCGCTCGGCGCCGCCGCCGATTAAAACCGGCTTGTAACGGCCTTACTCGTAAAAGTCCGGCGCTTTTTTCTGCGCGTCGCTTTGCGGCTTGTCGTGGTTGATCCAGAGCTGACCGTGCTCCTTGGCTACCGTGTCGGCGATCTTCTGCATCGAGGCGAGCGTCTGCTCCTTGTTGAAGTTCATCGCCGGCACGCGCCGATTGTCCCAATTGTCCTTGAAGTGAACCGCGTCGCCTGAGAGCACGACCGCGCCGGTCTTCGGCAGCTTCACCAGCAGCGACTGATGCCCGGGCGTGTGACCCGGCGTCGACAGGATCATCACCGAGCCATCGCCGAACACATCGTGATCGCCGTCGAGCTTGGTGACCGGATGCTCGGGCTTAAAGCGCGGCGCACCGCCGCCTTCGGCCGGCCAGTCGTATTCGGCCTTCTGCACGTAGAGCATGGTCTGCGGAAACAATTCGATATTGCCGACATGATCCGGATGGGTGTGCGAGATCGCCATGCCTTTGATGTCGTCCGGCTTCACGCCGAGCGCATCGAGTTGCGACGCCAGCGTCTTGGCCCGCTTCATATGCAGCGCGCCGTTAGCGCCGGTCACGCCATCGGGCTTCGCGGCGACGCCGTCGTCGAGGCCGGTGTCCCACAGAAACCAGTCCTTGCCGTGCTGGATCAGATAGCAATTGTCGGAAAGGTCGATCGGCACGCCGGCATTGACGCCGGGCGACCAGCGCGACTGATCGGCGCCGCGGATCTCGCCGCAATACAGGACGTAAAGCTTGTCGACGCCGGCGGCTGACGCAGGCAGCGCGCCGAGCGCAGCGGCGAAGGCAGCGAGGGCGAAACGTGTGAACTTCATCGAATCCTTCCCATTCGTCATTGCGAGCGTAGCGAAGCAATCCAGACGGCCGAGACATATGGATTGCTTCGTCGCTTTGCTCCTCGCAATGACGATTATTCTTACCGACTTACCCCGCCAGCGCCGCCAGGATACGGGCCCAGCTGCGAATGCCTTTGTGGAAGCACTTGAGATCGTATTTCTCGTTCGGCGAATGCACGCGATCGTCGTCGAGCGCGAAGCCGACCATGAGCGTGTCCATGCCGAGCACGCTCTTGAAGTCGCCGACGATCGGGATCGAGCCGCCGGCGCCGACGGTGACGGCCTTCTTGCCCCATTCCTCGCCCAGCGCGACCCGCGCCTTGCTGAGCGCCGGATTGTCGAACGCCACGTCGAAAGCCGGCGCGCTGGTGTGGTTGCCGAACTCCACCGAGCAATCGGCCGGCACGCGCGCGCGCACGAATTCGCGGAACGCGGCGCGGATCTTTTCCGGGTCCTGGGCGCCGACAAGGCGGAACGAGACCTTCGCCATCGCCTTGCCGGGAATGACGGTCTTGGCGCCCTCCCCGGTATAGCCGCCCATGATGCCGTTGACCTCGGCGGTGGGGCGCGTCGAGACTTGCTCGATGAGCAGGCGATCCTTTTCGCCGGCCGGAATTTTCAGACCGATCGGGCCGAGGAATTTTTCCGGCGTCAGGCCGAGCCCTTGCAGGTCGGCCTTGATGTCCGCCGGCAGTTCGCGAACGCCGTCATAGAAACCCGGGATCGCCACCGAGCCGTCCGCCCGATGCATGGCGGACAAAATATCGGCGAGCACATGGATCGGATTGCGCGCGGCGCCGCCGAACAAGCCGGAATGCAAGTCGCGGTCGGCGCAGGTGAGCCGCACCTCCTCGTAGACCAGACCGCGCAGCGACGTGGTGATCGACGGCGTCTGCGCGTCCCACATGCCGGTGTCGCAGACGAGCGCCAGGTCGCGCTTGAGCTCGGAGGCGTTGTCGCGGACGAAGCCGAACAGGCTCTTCGAGCCGCACTCCTCTTCGCCCTCGATCATCATCGTGATGTCGAGCGGCAAGCTGCCGGTCACCGCCTTGAAGGCGCGGCACGCTTCCACGAACGTCATCGCTTGGCCTTTGTCGTCGCAGGCGCCGCGGGCAACGATGATCTTGCGGCCGTCTTTCAGCGTCTCGATGCGCGGCTCGAACGGCGGCGTCTCCCACAGGTCGAGCGGATCGACCGGCTGCACGTCGTAGTGGCCGTAGAACAGCACGCTTGGCGCACCGCCGTTGCCTGGTGCCGTTGGCGCTTTTGCCGATCACCACCGGATGGCCCTCGGTGGGACGCACTGCGGTGTCCATGCCGAGGCTGCGCAATCGGCGGCGACATGCTCGGCCGCAGCCTTGCATTGCGGCGCGAACGCCGGATCGGTGGAAATCGACTGAATGCGCAGAAGCGCAAACAGCCGGTCGAGGCTTTGGTCGAGATCGCTGTCGATGCGGTCGAGAACCGCCGGGAAGTGCCGAAGCTGCTGTCATGATGTCACCGCCTGAGAATTCCGCCGAGCGTACCGCGCACGATCGCGCGTCCAACGCTTTGCCCGGTCGCGCCGCCGAGGGATTTGCCGAGTTCGGCTGCGAGCCCGCCGGCGACTTTGTTGGTGACCGAACGCGTCACGTCACGCGCAATCGACTGCGTCGTGGTCAATCGCGTGCCGTGCCCCCGGTTGGTGCCGTAAAGTCCGCCGAGAAAACGTCCGATCGCGCCCAGAATGCCATCGTCCGCGGGCTGCGCGACCTCGCCGGGCGCACCCGGGACAACGGGCGCATGCGCCGGTCTGCACGCGCCGCTGCAAAATCTCATAGGCCGATTCCGGATCGATGGTGTGCTCGTATTTGCCCTGGAGCGGAGACTTGCTCGATCACCGCCTGGCGTTCTTCCGGCGTCACCGGCCCGATCCGCGCCGACGGCGGACGCACCAGGATGCGCTCGACCATCGAAGGCGTGCCGTCGCCTTCGAGGAACGACACCAAGCGCTTCGCCCTTGCCGAGTTGGGTAATGACTTCCGCGGTGTTGAGCTTCGGATTGGGGCGAAAGGTATCGGCCGCGGCCGCGACGGCTTTCTGGTCGCGCGGCGTGAAGGCGCGCAGTGCGTGCTGAATGCGACCGCCCATTTGCGCCAGCACTTTTTCCGGGAACATCGAGCGGGTTCTGGGTGACGAAATAGACGCCGACGCCCTTGGAGCGGATCAGGCGCACGACCTGCTCGACTTTATCCATCAGCGCCTTGGGGGCCTCGTTGAACAGAAGGTGCGCCTCGTCGAAGAAGAACACGAGCTTCGGCTTCGGCGGATCGCCGACCTCCGGCAGCTTCTCGAACAGCTCGGACATCAGCCACAGCAGGAAGGTGGCGTAGAGCCGCGGATTGGCCATGAGCTTGTCGGCGGCGAGCACGTTGATGACGCCGCGCCCATCCACTACGCGCATCAAGTCATTGATATCGAGCGCCGGCTCGCCGAAGAACTTGGTGCCGCCCTGGTTCTCGAGCACGAGCAGCGCGCGCTGCACGGCGCCGACGGAGCTGACCGCGATGTTGCCGTAGCGCGCACTGATGTCCTTGGCATTTTTCGAAACGTAGGCAAGCAGTTCGCGCAAATCCTTGACGTCGACGAGCCCGTTGGTGTCCGCCGCGCCCAATTCAGGATCGTCGTCGGCGAAACGGAAGGCAACATTGACGATGCCTTCCTGCACGTCGTTGAGCTCGAGCATGCGCGAGACCAGAAGCGGCCCCATCTCGAAGACGGTGGAGCGGATCGGATGCCCCTGCTCGCCGAGCAGATCCCAAAACTCCACGGGGAATTGCTCGGGCTCGTAGTCAAAGCCCAGTTCCTTCGCGCGTTTGACGAAAGGCGGCTTGGCTTCGCCGCGCGCGGCAACGCCGGAAAGGTCGCCCTTGATGTCGGCTGCGAATACCGGAACACCGGCGCGCGAAAAGCCTTCCGCAAGAACTTGCAACGACACTGTTTTGCCGGTGCCGGTCGCGCCGGTGACGAGCCCGTGCCGATTGGCGAGTGCGAGTGTCAGCCAAGCATCCTCGGCGCCCGCGTGTTCGCCCTTGCCTACAAAGATTTTGCCATCGCGATCGGGATTCATCGGTCTTTCATGTGCTTGAAGCTGCGCCGCAACTGTCGTCGTGCTCGTGATAAATTGCAACGTGTGACATTTTTGCTAGAGCGCCGATCCTTCTGACTCCGCCGCCTTGTCAGCTCGTTCGCCCGCCAACGTACAATATGGCGAGAACGTGTTGGAAATGCGGGGGCTGACGGGGAACATGGACGAGTTGATCGGGCGTCTCGTCAGTGGAGTTGGGGTCGACCGCGGCGCGGCCGAAACCGCTATCGGCATTATCCTCGACTTCCTCGCGAAGGAAGGACCTGCCGACAAGGTCCAGCAATTGATTGCGAAGCTTCCGGGAGCGGAAGCGTTGCAGCAGAAGGCGGCCGCGGCCGGCGGCAGCGGCATGGGCGGCGTCATGGGCGCCGGCATGAGCATGATGGCTGCCGGGCTCAGTATGGGCCAAGTGCAAGACGTAACCCGTGAGTTCATCGCGTATGCGCGTGAGAAAGTGGGTGCGGACGCGGTCGGCGAAATTGTCGACGCGATACCCGGTCTTTCCCAGTTCGTTTGACAGCGCTGGAATGTGCGGCCAACGCGCATTCTCCAAGAGGCAGCGATGGCTTATCCCATCACCGACATTCGTTGTATCGGAATGGATACGGCGAAAGTTCTCAAATCCGAGGGGATTCGCACCACCGTCGGCCTGTTGCACTGCGCCAGGACTCCGAAGCAACGGCTGAAGATCGCGGCCAAAGTCGGAACCGACGACAAGTGCGTGCTCGATTGGGTCACCGCGGCCGATCGCATGCGGGTCAAGGGCGTCGGTTGGGAATATGCCGAGCTGTTGTGCGCGGCCGGGGTCAAGACCGTCAATGAACTCAAGTTCCGCAATCCAGAAAAGCTGGTCGAGCGCATGACGCAAGCCAACGGCCGGCGCAAGCTGGTGCAGCTCATGCCGTCCGTGAAAGTCGTGCAGCGCTGGATCGAGAATGCGCAGCAACTTCCGCCGGTCATTCGTTATTAAGCCATAAGATCGTTGCGGCGCGGGCCGCCGCGCCCGGCCGCTTGACTCGCGCCGCCCAGCGCCGCAAAGCCACGGCGAAACGCGGCCGACGGATATGGCGCGACCAATGCCGACGACAGTGAGCGATCAAGCCGTGACCAGCGCCGCCGCCCGCGGCGATGTGCTGGGCCGCCTGCTCGCCAAGCGCCGCACGCTGGTCATGGGCGTGATCAACGTGACGCCGGACTCGTTTTCCGACGGCGGCCGTTTTCTCGAACCGCAAGCCGCCATCGCGCAGGCGCGGCGCCTCGCCGCCGAAGGCGCCGACATTCTCGACATCGGCGCGGAATTCACCCGGCCTTACGGTGACGCAACGCAGGTGACGCTCGACGAGGAGCGCGCGCGGCTCGAACCGATTTTGTCCGAGGTCATCGCGCTCGGTTGTCCGGTGTCGGTCGACACGATGAAATCCTCGATCGCCGCCTGGGCGTTGGATCGCGGTGCCGCGATCGCCAACGACGTCTGGGGTTTGCAACGCGACCCCGACATGGCGCGCGTGGTCGCCGAACGCGGCGTGCCGGTTATCATCATGCACAATCGCGACGCGGCTGATGCGGCTATCGATATCGTGGCCGACGTCACCGCGTTCTTCGAACGCTCGCTGGCGATTGCCGAACGCGCCGGCATCCTGCGCGAGCGCATCGTGCTCGATCCCGGCATCGGCTTCGGCAAAACGCCGCAGCAGAGCGTGACCTGCATCGCGCGCCTCGATGCCTGGCGGCATTTTGGCCTGCCGATCCTGCTCGGCGCGTCGCGCAAGCGGTTCATTCATACCATCATGCCGTCGCAGCCGACGGAGCGCCTCGGCGGCTCGATCGCCGCGCATCTTCTGGCGGTGGAGAACGGCGCCGCCATCGTGCGCGTTCACGATGTCGCGCCGACCGTGCAGGCATTGGCGGTGGCGGCCGCGATCAGGCAGGCGCGATGAGCGACTCGATTTTCGTCAACGGCCTGGTGCTGCACGCCTATCACGGCGTGATGCCGCATGAGGGCAAGATCGGCCAGCCCTTCGTGCTCGACCTGTTACTCGACATCGATCTCGACGAAGCTTCGCGCACCGATAAGCTCAAGGACACCGTTTCATACGAGCTGCTGGTAAAGACCGCGAGCGAAGCTTTCTGCGGCGAGCGTTATCAGCTCGTGGAAGCGGCCGGCGGTGCGGTCGCCAAGGCCGTGCTCGATCACTATCCCACGGTGCGCAGCATCCGCATCACCGTGCGCAAGCCGCACGCTCCGATCGCCGCGACCTTCGACGATGTCGGCGTCATCATTACGCGCACGCGGCGTGGCTGATCCCAAAGTCACCTCGCCGATGGCGGAGGCCTTGATCGCGCTCGGCGGCAATATCGGCGACGTGCGCGCGACCTTCGATCAGGCCATCGCATGTTTGTGTCGCGACGAGGCCGTGCGGCTCACGGCACGTTCGTCGGATTATCGGACTCCGCCGTGGGGCATGACCGATCAGCCGGCGTTCATCAACGCCGCCATCGCGGTCGCCACATCGCTGCAGCCGCACGATTTGCTGGCGCGCGCGCTGGACTGCGAGACGCAAGCTCGGTCTCGACCGCACACGCAAGCAGCATTGGGGCCCGCGCATCATCGACATCGACATTCTCGCTTACGATGACGTGGCGCTCGCCGACCCGGAGCCTGGTGTTGCCGCATCCTCACCTTCTCGAGCGCGCCTTCGTGCTGGTGCCGCTCGCCGAAATCGCGCCCGACCGGCTGATCGCGGGCGTGAGAGTCAAAGACGCACTCGCGCGAGTCGATGCGAGCGGCATTGAGCGGCTGCCGCCACGCTAAAGCGCCACTTCTCGTCATTCCGGGGCCGAGCGACAGCGAGGAGCCCGGCGATCCATATTCGCTGAGCTAATTCGCTGGGTTTCGCAAGCTAATTCGCTGACCTGGGGTTATCGGATTCCGGGCTCGCGACTTGCAGTCGCGCCCCGGAATGACGGTGCAATTCCACACGCGGGAGATATTGGCCCCGCGCGCCCGGCGTGGCATTTTGCGGCCATGAGTGACACCGAAGACCTTCCGCTTGCCGCCGATTTCCCGCCCGCCAGCGAAGCGCAATGGCGCAGCCTCGTCGACCAGGTTTTGAAGGGTGCCCCCTTCGAGCGACTGATCAGCAAGCACCTCTGATGGCCTTTCCATCGCGCCGCTGGCGCAACGAAGCGCCGACGCGTCGCCCGCCGCCGGGCGCGCCGGGCGGAACGGCGTGGGAGATCGTGGCGCGGATCGAGCATCCCGACCCGGCGCGCGCCAACGAGAGCGCGTTGCGTCAACTCAATGACGGCGCCAACGGCTTGTCGCTGGTCTTTGCGGGTTCGGCCGGAGACCATGGTTTCGGCTTGCCGGCAAGCGAGCAAGCGATCGGGCGCGTGCTCGAAGAATTTGATTTTGGTGCCGGCGCGACACTCGAATTCGATCTCTCGCCGCAAGCGAGCGCTGTGCTCGACACGATGCTGGCGAAAGGATTTGCCGGCTCGCATGGCGGCGCGGGCATTCGCATCGGTCACGATCCGATCGGCGCATTGGCCCTTGGCGCCGACGCCGCGCGCCCGTGGGCTGAGGAAGCGCCGCATTTTGCTCGCCGGCTGGCGGCGCTCGCCCGCGACGGCTTCCAGGGCAAACTCGCCGTCGCCGACGGTCGCATCATTCACAATGCCGGCGGCTCGGAAGCGCAGGAGTTGGCGTTCGTGCTCGCCACCGCGCTCGCCTATCTGCGCGCGCTGGAAGCTGAGGGCGTCGCGCTCGATGCCGCGCACCGCATGATCTTCTTTCGCCTCGCGGCGGACTCCGACCAGTTTCTGACCATCGCGAAATTCCGCGCGCTGCGGAAATTGTGGGCGCGGATCGAAGAAGCCTGCGGGCTTGCGACAGCGCCGGCATTCGTCTCGGCCGAGACCGCCTGGCGCATGCTGGCGCGACGCGATCCGCAGGTGAATATTTTGCGCGCCACCATCGCGGCGTTCGCGGCCGCGCTCGGCGGCGCCGACGCGATCACGATCATCCCGTTCACGACCGCGCTCGGCCTGCCGGATCGGTTCGCCCGCCGCATCGCGCACAACACCCAGCTTGTGATCCTGGAAGAATTGCATCTCGCCAAGGTCGCCGACCCGGCCGCCGGCGCCGGCAGCATCGAGGATCTAACCGAGCGAACTCTGCGGCGCCGCGTGGGGGCTTTTTCAGGAGATCGAATCCGCCGGCGGAATCGCCCACGCGCTGGCGAGCGGTCTCGTCCAGCAAAAAGTCGCCGAGGTGCGCGGCAAGCGCGCCGTGGCGCTGGCGCGGCGGCAGGATGCCCTCACCGGCGTCAGCATCTTCCCCAACCTGCACGAGACCGAACCGACCGTCGACGCGCCAATGCCGGCGCGGCCGCCATCGTCCGGAGGCCTTGCCCCGATCCGGCTGGCCGAGCCGTTCGAGGCTTTGCGCGATGCCTCCGACCGCATGCTGGCGGCAAACGGCGCGCGGCCAAAAATCTTCCTGGCCACGCTCGGCACCGAAGCGGAGTTCACCGCCCGCGCCATGTTCGCCAAGAATTTCTTCGAGGCCGGCGGCATCGAGCCGGTCGGCGGCACGACGATTGACGCCCCTGCCCTGGCCGCAACCTTCAAAGCCTCCGGCGCGCCGCTTGTGTGCCTGTGCTCATCTGACAAAGTCTATGAGAAGGATGCGGTAACGGTGGCGGAGGCCCTCAAGGCCGCGGGCGCAAAGCACATTTATCTGGCGGGACGCCCACGCGATCAGGAAGCCGCGCTGACATCGGCCGGCGTGCAATCATTCATCTACGAAGGCTGCGATGCGCTTGCTGTGCTGCAAGCGGCGCATGCCCTACTGCAGAATTGATTAGTGAGCGTCGTCCGCGAACTTGAAACGGGACGTCGGGACATCGAGCCATGCGCAAAACCCTGATCATCTATTTCGCGGTTTTGTCAGGGCTTAACATATTGTCGTTTTTTTCCCGACGCGATCGCGCCCGTTTTTGTCGTGTTCGGCAACACGACGGCTTTTTTCGTTGTGGTTTTCGTGAAAGCCATGAACACCTTGCTGCTCTATTCCATCACCGCGCTGCCGTCTCTGCTGATCGTTCGCGCGCAACGAATCTCGTTGCTTTGGCGAAGCTCCGGCGCGTTGGCTCTCTTGATCATTCCGGCGGCGATCGCAATCCTGCCGGGAGTTATTTCAAACCGTCAGGCGCAAGCGTTTAAGGACGAGCTGACCCGGGACGACTACTGGCATCAGGCCATCGAGCGGCCACGGCGGATTTCGATCGTCACGAACGATACCGACGACCAACTGTCGTGCAATCTGGCTTGCCGAAGCCTGCTTTTTGGCCACGACGTCGAAAGCGTCCGCATGATCAAAGCATCGTATGCTCACCCCGGCAATGCGTTGTTCAACGATGCGTTGTTCAATGAAGAGCATTCGACCACGACGACCTACGCGATCGCAACCGCGCCATCATGCCCGCCTGCAAGCCCCGCTGCGCGACCTCATGCGGGAGTTCGACAGCAAATCGCTACCGAACAATGTTTGGTAAACACGCCGAACGACGAGACGCCTGTGGACACCAGCATCGTCCTGAAGGTGTTCCGTCAAGACCACGGGCACGGACTTTCACCAAACATCACGATCCCATGGTTCGTCACGTTGGACACAATTGGCGTATTATCGATTGAGCAACGGCGCCAGTACGGTACCGCCGAACCCATTGTTCGCAAAACATTCGCGGTGCTTGGGACGATTCCCATACCATTGGTTTTGAACTTCGCACCCGCGCTGCCGGGCGTCGCGCGCCGGCCGGCTATTGCGTTGCATATGCTCCTGGTCAATCAAGCTCAGTTCGCCAACGTTCACGAAATCATCCGATCCTTCGTGGGCTTTCGGGGCTAAAGCACCGCGCGTGTGTGAAACGGCATCATCGTCCCGCGAACGCCGGCAGCGTCATTGCCGGGCTTGACTCCACAATCCGTGCGGCGTCCGGGTCCAGACGCAATCGTCAGCATGAATGCGCGGGTTCAAGCCCGCGCCTGACGAGCGAGGTGGCTGAGTGCGGGCCAGAAACATCGCGCGAGCGGCGTGAACCGAATACGTCGCTGACGGATTAGCGTTCTGACCTCCAGTCAGCAGGACCCTAGGGTGGGCTTCGTTCGACGTGGCGACGCGGGTCCAAGAGGTACCCAGCCTCTCAAAGTGCCGCGCCCCGGGAGCCGGCCCGCATCCATTATGCTTTGTCGCAGCGCAGGTTAGGGCCTATATTGCGGGGTAAATACAAGGAACCGCGGATCGTGACCCGAATACCGGATTTCTCGCAGGTGAACTTCGCCGATACGCCGGCTGCGGCGCAGGCGCGGATGGCGCCCTGGCTCACCCCCGAAGGCATTCCGGTCGAAAGCATCTACACCGCCGATGCGCTCAAGGGCCTGGACGCGCTCGATACCTATCCGGGCATCGCGCCCTATCTGCGCGGCCCCTACCCGACCATGTACGTCACCCAGCCGTGGACCATCCGGCAATATGCCGGCTTCTCCACCGCCGAGGATTCCAACGCCTTCTACCGGCGCAATCTCGCCGCCGGGCAGAAGGGCCTGTCGGTCGCCTTCGATCTCGCCACCCATCGCGGCTACGACAGCGACCATCCGCGGGTGTCCGGCGATGTCGGCATGGCCGGCGTGGCGATCGAACTCGATCTACGACATGCGCACGCTGTTCGCCGGCATCCCGCTCGACCAGATGACGGTGTCGATGACCATGAACGGCGCCGTGCTGCCGGTGATGGCGCTCTATATCGTCGCGGCCGAGGAGCAGGGCGTGCCGCCGGAAAAGCTGGCCGGCACGATCCAGAACGACATCCTCAAAGAATTCATGGTGCGCAACACCTACATCTATCCGCCGAAGCCGTCGCTGCGCATCGTCTCCGACATCTTCGCCTACACCTCGGCGCAGATGCCGAAGTTCAATTCGATCTCGATCTCCGGCTATCACATGCAGGAGGCCGGGGCGACGGCCGATCTCGAACTCGCCTACACGCTGGCCGACGGCGTCGAATACATGCGCGCGGGCCTCGCGGCCGGGCTCGACATCGACAGTTTCGCGCCGCGGCTGTCGTTCTTCTTCGGCATCGGCATGAACTTCTTCATGGAGGTCGCGAAGCTGCGCGCCGCGCGCCTGCTGTGGGCGAAGCTGATGAAGGAGTTCGAGCCGACGATCGCACGCTCGCTGGCGCTGCGCACCCATTGCCAGACTTCGGGCTGGTCGCTGGCCGCGCAGGACGTGTTCAACAATGTCGTCCGCACCGCGATCGAGGCGATGGCGGCGACGCAGGGCGGCACGCAATCGCTGCACACCAACGCGCTCGACGAGGCGCTCGCGCTGCCGACCGATTTTTCCGCCCGCATCGCCCGCAACACCCAGCTCGTGCTGCAGCAGGAAAGCGGCACGACGCGCATCGATCGACCCTGGGGCGGCTCCTACTACGTCGAGCGGCTGACGCAGGATCTCGCCGACGCAAGGCCTGGGCCACATCGACGAGGTCGAGGCGCTCGGCGGCATGGCGAAGGCGATCGAGGCCGGGCTGCCGAAGCGGCGCATCGAGGAAGCGGCCGCCCGCACCCAGGCGCGCATCGATTCCGGCGCGCAGACGGTGATCGGCGTCAACAGGTACCGGCCCGAGGACGAGGCGACCGCTCGACGTGCTGAAGGTCGACAATACCGCCGGTGCGGGCAGTTCCAGATCGCCAAGCTCGCGCGGCTGCAAGCGCGAGCGCGACCCGAGGCCGTCGCGGACGCGCTCGACGCGCTGACCCGCGACGCCGCCGGCGGCAACGGCAATCTGCTGGCGCTCGCGATCGACGCGGCGCGCGCCAAGGCCACGGTCGGCGAGATCTCAGCGGCGCTGGAGCAGGTGTTGGGCCGCCATCAGGCCGAGATCAAATCGATCTCCGGCGTTTACCGGCGCGAGGTCGGCATGACGGACGCCGTCGAGCGGGTGCAGCAAGCGCGTCGCCGAATTCGAGGAGACCGAAGGCCGCCGGCCGCGCATCCTGGTCGCCAAGATCGGGCAGGATGGCCACGACCGCGGCCAGAAGGTGATCGCCTCGGCGTTCGCCGATCTCGGCTTCGACGTCGATATCGGGCCGCTGTTCGCGACGCCGGCGGAAGCCGCGCGCAGGCGGTCGAGAACGACGTGCACATCCTCGGCATCTCGTCGCACCCGAATACCGGATTTCTCGCAGGTGGACTTCGCCGATACGCCGGCGAGCAGGCGCCGGCGCGGACGGCGCCCTGGCTCACCCCCGAAGGCATTCCGGTCAAGAGCATCTACACGGCCGACGCGCTCAAGGGCTTGGACGCCCTCGACACCTATCCCGGCATCGCGCCCTATCTGCGCGGCCCCTACCCGACCATGTACGTCACCCAGCCGTGGACGATCCGGCAATATGCCGGCTTCTCCACCGCCGAGGATTCCAACGCCTTCTACCGGCGCAATCTCGCCGCCGGCCAGAAGGGCCTCTCGATCGCCTTCGATCTCGCCACCCATCGCGGCTACGACAGCGACCATCCGCGCGTCTCCGGCGACGTCGGCATGGCGGGCGTCGCGATCGACTCGATCTACGACATGCGCACGCTGTTCGCCGGCATCCCGCTCGACCAGATGTCGGTGTCGATGACCATGAACGGCGCGGTGCTGCCGGTGCTGGCGCTCTATATCGTCGCCGCCGAGGAGCAAGGCGTGCCGCCGGAAAAGCTCGCCGGCACCATCCAGAACGACATCCTCAAAGAATTCATGGTGCGCAACACCTACATCTATCCGCCGAAGCCGTCGCTGCGCATCATCTCCGACATCTTCGCCTACACCTCGGCGCACATGCCGAAGTTCAACTCGATCTCGATCTCCGGCTATCACATGCAGGAGGCCGGCGCGTCGGCCGATCTGGAGCTTGCTTATACGCTCGCGGACGGCGTCGAATACGTGCGCGCGGGCCTCGCGGCGTCGCTCGATGTCGATCGCTTCGCGCCGCGGCTGTCGTTCTTCTTCGGCATCGGCATGAACTTCTTCATGGAGGTCGCCAAGCTGCGCGCCGCGCGCGCTGCTGTGGGCGAAGCTGATGAAGGAGTTCAATCCGCGCGACGCGCGCTCGCTGTCGCTGCGCACCCATTGCCAGACCTCGGGCTGGTCGCTCGCCGCGCAGGACGTGTTCAACAACGTGTCGCGCACCTGCGTCGAGGCGATGGCGGCGACGCAAGGCGGCACGCAATCGCTGCACACCAACGCGCTCGACGAAGCCTGGCGCTGCCGACCGACTTCTCCGCCCGCATCGCCCGCAACACCCAGATCGTGCTGCAGCGGGAAAGCGGCACCACCCGGATGATCGATCCGTGGGGCGGCTCGTACTACGTCGAGCGGCTGACGCACGATCTCGCCACCAAGGCCTGGGCGCATATCCGCGAGGTCGAAGAGCTCGGCGGCATGACGCGCGCGATCGAGGCGTCGCTGCCGAAACTGCGCATCGAGGAATCCGCCGCGCGCACCCAGGCGCGCATCGATTCCGGCGCGCAGGCGGTGATCGGCGTCAACAAATACCGGCCGCAGGACGAGGCGACCGATCGACATTCTGAAAGTCGATAACGGCGCGGTGCGCCAGTTGCAGATCGACAAGCTCGGCCGTCTCAAGCGCGAGCGCGACCCGCAGGCCGTCGCCGACGCGCTTTCGGCGCTGACGCGCAACGCCTCCGGCGGCAACGGCAACCTGCTGGCGCTCGCGATCGACGCGGCGCGCGCCAAGGCGACGGTCGGCGAAATTTCGCTGGCGCTGGAGCAGGTCTTCGGCCGCCACCAGGCCGAGATCAAATCGATCTCGGGCGTCTACCGGCGGGAGGTCGGCATGTCGGACACCGTCGAGCGGGTGCTCAAGCGCGTCGCCGAATTCGAGGAGAACGAAGGCCGCCGGCCGCGCATCCTGGTCGCCAAGATCGGCCAGGACGGCCACGACCGCGGCCAGAAGGTGATCGCCTCGGCGTTCGCGGATCATCGGCTTCGACGTCGACATCGGGCCGCTGTTCGCGACGCCCGCGGAAGCCGCGCGCCAGGCGGTCGAGAACGACGTGCACATCCTCGGCATCTCGTCGCTCGCCGGCGCGCACCTGACCCTGGTGCCGGAGCTCAAGGCGGAACTGGAAAAGCACGGCCGCGCCGACATCATGCTGGTGGTCGGCGGCGTGGTGCCGCCGCAGGACTATGAGGCGCTCAAAGCCGCCGGCGCCGAGGCGATCTTCCCGCCCGGCACGGTGATCGCGGAAGCCGCCAACTCGCTGATCGACACGCTCAATACCCGGCTCGGCCACACCCGGGTCGCGGCGGAATAAGCACGCGGATTTTCTTTTTAGTCGCTCGATGAGTTCCCTAAACCAGGCATAATCACGTACCGACAACAGGTCGCTATCCTTTTCTACATGATCGGCTGCTGAAATGTTACATTCGTTTCAGCGGCTTCCAGCGCAAGGCGACAGTCGTCGCTGCGACCGAGTAAGGCATACACACAGGCCAGATTATATACGTTGGGGTTACCAAGGTGTTAGCCTCCTTCAGCTTAGCTTCGGCTACCTGCAATAATGCCATTTGTTCACTCCCAGTCGCGCTTTTGGCGCTTGCGAGCTCATGTCGCCCCACTGGCGCAATATGACGTAGTTGTCAGGGGCGAGATGTAGCGCGGCCTGATACTTTGCCTCGGCTTGCTTGAGCAAATCCTCCGCTATGGCGGCATTGCGTGCGAGACGCGCCCGCGCTTGCAGCGTACCTCCAGTTGCTATGGGCCTGACGCAAATCCGGCTTGATCTCGAGCGCCCGCTCGTACTTCGTCTCCGCCTGCTTGAACAAATCATCCGCAGTCGCCGAGTTGCTCTCGCGACGGGCGCGCGCGTGGAGCATGTTTCCCCAATTATTCAGCGCCTCGTGCAAGTCCGGCTTGATCCCGAGCGCCGCCTCGTACTTAACCTCCGCCTGCTTGAACAAACCCTCCGCCGCCGCATCGACCGCGACTTTGTTGGCTTCGTCATGTGCCTCATCGCCAGCGATCAAAAGCGCGGCGCTTGCGATTTCACGTTGATCTTCTGTGACTCGCCCTTCGGGGATAGATTTGAAAATCTTTATCGCCTCGTCATAACGACCTTCGAAGAACGGCTTTGATATTTCTTGCGTTGCCCGATCCCTTTCCTGCTCGGCTTCTTCCAATTCAGTTAAGCGAGAGCGAGTGCGGATAAGACGTCGAGCTTACTCCCGGAATGGTCGGATAATCGGCAACCGGCTTTAATTCCGCCAACAAATGACCGATCGGATTGGTGCAGACGTTCGGCGGCCAGCAACGAAGCTTCTGGGCCAGTTCAATCAAGAACCGATCGGCATCAACACCGCTTACGCATTTGAAAAACCTATGCGCATCTGCGACGCCACGAACCGGCAGAGTCGGCATCGTTGCTGTATGAAAGCCAATACAGATACTCCGGCTCAGGATATTGCTCCCGTACGATGCGCGAAACATCGTCTGCTTCGCCACTGTACCCGATGACAAGGAGCGGATGATCCATGCTCTGCCGTAAGACCGGAGCAATCTTTGCAGAATGCGCTTTGGTTTCGTCTTCGGTGTTGAGTAGCACAATGCCGTGTCCCTGCCCGTGCAAATGGACGATGGCAGGTGAAACAATCAATGAGACATCGCTCGTGGGCGCTGAGGCAAAATCGTAGATGGCGGGATATAGACCGAGCAGCCCGCACGCTCGAGCCAGGAGGTTATCGAAATTCACAGTCAGCGAGCGCTCGATAAATTGCTCGTTCATAAGCTGCGCAAGTGCAATGTGCGCCCAATTGATGCGGGCTTTTGCCAGATAGGGAGCGAATAGATCGCGCCGTTCGTTGGGCGACAGCAACTGCATACACGCGCCGTATTTTCGTTTGTCGCCATCGGGCAGGCGTTGGCAGCGCCCTGGATAGATTTCATGGACCCTGAGCCACAATCTCCAAGGCCAACGGAATGCCGGCGGCCTTCGAACACCCAGCCCCAAAGAGAACATGAGCCGGTCTGTTTCGATTTTTCGCCCCTCGAAGCGTATCTGCAATTTCGTCGACGTCTTGTGTGGAATAGCGTGGCATCCGGCAGAGATCTCACAACCTATGGCCGCAAAACCTCAACCTACTCCAGATCATGCGGAGCAGAAACCATCATTTCGCGCGCCGCGATTGCAGCGATGACAAGCTGTTCGGCTGCGTCCAGGAATCGGCAAATTGACCCGCATCAAGGCCGAAACTGCATCTCAGGCGTTAGTCAGCATTACGCTTCACCGCAAGTCGCCAGTGGAAGCGCGCGGGGCTGGCTAAGGAGTGAGATGTGAACAAGATCGCAATTCCGCACGATGGTTTGGTTTTTGTCGGCGACGGGCGCAAGGCGCTGTTCCTGCGCAACGACGGCGACGAGAAATTTCCCAATTTGAAGACCGAACAGGTTTTCTCCGACGACAATCCCTCGACCCATGAGCAAGGCGCCGACAAGCCGGGCTCGACTTCTGCGGGCGGCAACACCCCGCGCCGCGCCAGCGTCAGCCAGACCGATTGGCATCAGCTTGAGGAGCACCGTTTTGTCGAGCGCGTCGCCGCAGCGCTGGAGCATGTGGTGCGCGACCGGGCGGTCCCCGCCCTCGTCATTGCGGCACCGCCGCGCGCGCTCGCCGATCTGCGGCGGGCTTTCCATGACGATGTGAAAAAGCGGATCGTCGCCGAGGTCGGCAAGGACCTCACCAATCATCCGGTGGCGGAGATCGAGACCCATCTGCTCGGGTAGAGACGATCTCGCCTAAGATCTGAGGCGTCATTCCCACTCTCAGGTCATGCGCGGGCTTGACCTGCGCATCCCGATCATCAGGCTCAGTGCCCGCCGAAACGGGATGGCCGGGACAAGCCCGGCCATGACGATGCGATGGAGGGTCCCACGAGCATTCTAGCGGATTGCGAGCGCGTCGCGGTGTCCGGGCTCGGGGTGACCGCCGTCTGTTCACCGTCATCCTGAGGCGGCCGCGCAGCGGCCCTCGAAGGACGACGGCCCGGGCCGTGCATCCTTCGAGGCTCGCTTCGCTCGCGCCTCAGGATGACGGATAACGGGAAAGCGCTACTGCGCCGCCGCGGCTTCCTGGGGTGCTTGCGGGCTTGCTTGCGGAGCGGCCGGCGGCCGCCTGGCCGCCGGGATCGACGCTTGCGGAGCCGTGCCTGGTGGGGGGCCGACCGGGCCGGTGACCGGCGGGCCACCGGGCGAGCGCGGACCACCCGCGATCGAGGTCAAAAACGAGCGGAAGATCGCGTTGTATTTCAGCGCATCGTGGCCGGCCGAGATCACCATCTCGACCTGATCGGGCGGCAGCTTGAACGAGGTTTCGACCGCGTTGAGGGCGGCGGCGCGCTGCGGATCGAGCTGATCGAAGGCGATGCGGCCAACAAAGATCTTCACGTCGCGGCAATTCCACCCGGGCGGCGCGCCGTAACGATGGCGCTCGGCGGCGGACAGTTTGCAGCGCCAATCGATCAGCGCCGACTGCCAATTGTTCATCGTATCCTGGAACGATGAGTAGCTGCCGACGGCGCCGGATTCGGTTGCCGTGTCGGAGGCCGCAGTGATCAGGTTGGCGCCCGTCGGGCCCTCGATGGTCTGCGACCAGGTGCCCGACGGCGCACGGCCGGCATCGACGACCAGAAACAACATGCGCCGCAGTTTGACGCCCTCTTCGGGCTGCAGCGGCCCGTAAGGCGTTTCCGAAGCGAGCCGCGCGATGGTGAAGCCGGCGAGGCCGTAATTGTCGACGATGCCGCCGTCGAGCAGCTTCACATAGCGGACCTCGCCGGAGTGATAGCGGTACATCGCGTTGGCAAAGTTGCGCAGCAGCGGCGGCGCGTTCGGGTTGCTGCGCACGCGCTGCACCCAGGGCGGCAGCGGCACCGAGCAGCCGCCCGGATAGGCTTGGATGACGACCGGCGCGAACACCACCGGCACCGCCGCAGACGCCGCGACCGCCAGCGAGATCGGATAGTCGGCGAGATTGCTGCACAGCGCGCCGAACAGCACCCGGCCAAACACGAACGGCGTGCGGTCGTAGATGTCGGAGGCGTTGATCCAGATATAGGGCCGGCGCTGATACAGCAGGCTCTTGAAGGTCGCGTGCTCGAACAGATTGTCGTCGAGCCATTTGGGGAATTGCCCGTTGTCGTTGACGCCGCCCTGCAGGCCCTTCACCAGGCTCAGCACATTGATGTTGGTCTGCAGGCCCTCTTCGGCGTTGCGCAGCAGAAAGCGTTGCTTGAAGTCGGCGAGCGCGGCGCGTTTTTTCAGGCCGTAATAAGCGGCCAGCACCGAACCGCCGGACACGCCGGTGACGAAGTCGATGCGATTGAGCAGCGAGGCTGAGGCGCCGGGCATCGGCGTTTCATCGAAGCCGGTGAGGACGCCGTAGGAAAAAGCCGCCGCCCGCGTGCCGCCTCCGGAGAACGACAGCGCCACCACGGTGTCGTCGTAATAGGTCTCGACCGAACTCCCGAGCTCGTTCGCCGGCGCGGCGCCGGACAGCATCGGTTGATTGATCGGTTCATTGTGGATTTGGGCGCACGCCGCCAAGAGGGCCGAGCATACAATGACGCGCCCTGCGTTACGGAAACGCTGCACCAAACGCCCCACCACCATTAACCTCGTTTATCCGCGCTTCCTGCTGCCCCCGTCAAGAAAGCGTCGCGCCGCCAACGAGCGGTTTTTGCTTTTGGTTAACGATGTTAGCCACGGAATTTACGGCGGTTCGGCGGCAGCATTCGGTTCGACATTTTGGACGCTTGCGCGGGAATCATCGGGAATCGGTACCCGAGTAATTGGCGAATTCGGATTCCTCTCGTTAACTCAAGGACGTAGAGCCGTCCGCTAGCGAAAGGTGCCGGTTTTCCGCCGCCTCTCACTCAGAATCGCGCCGAAAGCCCCGTCATTGCGACAGATCGGTGAATTGGTCGTCCAAAGCGGGAACCGCCGGCCCCAGGGGTCGAGGACGAGTTCCACACAATGTAGGGGTCCAGCCAACCACCGCACGGGGCATAAGGCGGAGGAAAACTGCAAAAGGCCGTCGCGAGTGCCTTCCGAATCTCGGAGCGATGTCTGATACTTACGCATCCCCCAAGAGATTCTTCCCCGCAATCCCCACATTTAGTAGTTGATTCAGATTCTCGTACTAAGTCTTGACGCACGCGACCGGCTTGGCCTAGTTTTTCGAAGTTCGGCGCGCACGTAGCGAAGTCCGCCGGACTCTCCGAAAGAGGTTTGCGAGACGGCAGCGCGCTGCCCACCAGCGCGAGGCGGAAGACTTGTCGTCTCTTCGGGGAGTGACGAGGCGCGACGGGCTCCGGACCAACCGGGGCCACCACAGGGGTCGGCGTAGAGTGACTGGGGTGTGTGCCGGACGCTGCCAAGCTGGTTTGGCGCGTCGCGGGGGAGCTGTCGGCGTCTTATATTAGGAAGCGAAAGCTTCCCCAGGATGCCGGCGTCGCAATGGGAAAAATTTGGGGCAGATAATGCGGATCGAACGGCGCTACACCAAAGAAGGTCAGTCACCCTACGCGGACATCGCTTTTCGCCTCACCGTGAGCGAAATTCGCAATCCGGACGGCTCGGTGGTTTTCCACGCCGATAACGTGGAAGTGCCCGAGCAATGGTCGCAGGTCGCCTCCGACGTCCTGGCGCAGAAATATTTCCGCAAGGCGGGCGTGCCCGCGCGCCTGAAAAAGGTCGAGGAGGAAACCGTCCCCTCCTGGCTGTGGCGCAGCGTTGCCGACGACAAGGCGCTCGCCGCGCTCCCCGAGAAGGAACGCTATAGCGGCGAGACCTCGTGCAAGCAGGTGTTCGACCGGCTGGCCGGCACCTGGACCTATTGGGGCTGGAAAGGCGGCTATTTCTCCGCGGAAGCCGACGCGCAGGCGTTCTTCGACGAGCACCGCTACATGCTGGCGATGCAGATGGTGGCGCCGAACTCGCCGCAATGGTTCAACACCGGCCTGCACTGGGCCTATGGCATCGACGGCCCGAGCCAGGGCCATTTCTACGTCGATTTCAAAACCGGCGAGCTGAAGCCGTCGGCCACGGCGTATGAGCATCCGCAGCCGCACGCCTGCTTCATCCAGTCGATCTCCGACGACCTCGTCAACGAGGGCGGGATCATGGATCTGTGGGTGCGCGAGGCGCGGCTGTTCAAATACGGCTCCGGCACCGGCACCAATTTCTCGCGGCTGCGCGGCGAAGGCGAAAGGCTCTCGGGCGGCGGCAAGTCGTCGGGCCTGATGAGCTTCCTCAAGATCGGCGACCGCGCCGCCGGCGCGATCAAGTCGGGCGGCACCACGCGCCGCGCCGCCAAGATGGTGATCCTCGATGCCGACCATCCGGACGTCGAGGCGTTCGTCAACTGGAAGGTGATCGAAGAGCAGAAGGTCGCGAACCTCGTCACCGGCTCGAAGGTCAACCAGCGGCATCTGCGCGCCGTCCTCAAGGCCTGCGTGAATTGCGCCGGCTCCGGCGACGATTGTTTCGATCCGGAAAAGAACCCGGTGCTGCGGCGCGAGGTCAAGGCGGCGCGCAAGAACAACGTGCCGGACAATTACATCCGCCGCGTGATCCAGTTCGCCCGCCAGGGCCACAAGGACATCGACTTCCCGGTCTACGACACCGACTGGGATTCCGAGGCTTATCTGACGGTCTCCGGGCAGAACTCCAACAACACGGTGCGGGTCACCGACGAGTTTCTCAAAGCCGTCGAAGCCGACCGCGAATGGGATTTGTTCTGGCGCACCAAGCCGGGCCAGGTCGCCAAGACCGTGAAGGCGCGCGACCTGTGGGAGAAGATCGGCTACGCCGCATGGGCCAGCGCCGATCCGGGCCTGCAATTCCACTCGACCATCAACGACTGGCACACCTGCGCGAATTCGGGCCCGATCCTGGCCTCCAATCCGTGCTCGGAATACATGTTCCTCGACGACACGGCCTGTAATCTCGCGTCGTTGAACCTGCTGACGTTCCACGATCCGAAGACGCCACGCCTACGACATCGAGGGCTACGAGCACGCGACGCGGCTGTGGACCATCGTGCTCGAAATCTCGGTGACGATGGCGCAATTCCCGTCGCGGGAAATCGCCCAGCGCTCCTACGACTTCCGCACGCTCGGGCTCGGCTACGCCAATGTCGGCGGCCTCCTGATGTCGTCGGGCATTCCCTATGACTCGGAATCCGGCCGCTCGATCTGCGCCGCGCTGTCCGCCATCATGACCGGCGTCTGCTACGCCACCTCGGCCGAAATGGCGGCCGAGCTTGGCGCCTTCCCGCGCTACGACGAAAACCGCGACGTGATGCTGCGGGTTGTCCGCAATCATCGCCGCGCGGCGCACGGCCTGCGCTCGGGCTATGAGCACATGACCACGCCGCCGGTGCCGCTCGATCACACGGTGCTGGCCGACGCCAAGCTCACGGCCCATGCCAAGGCGGCCTGGGATCGCGCGCTCGACCTCGGCGAGGCGCACGGCTACCGCAACGCGCAGGCGACCGTGGTTGCGCCGACCGGCACCATCGGCCTGGTGATGGATTGCGACACCACCGGCATCGAGCCCGACTTCGCGCTGGTGAAGTTCAAAAAACTCGCCGGCGGCGGCTACTTCAAGATCATCAACCGCGCGGTGCCGCAGGCGCTGCGCGTGCTCGGCTATCGCGAGAGCCAGATCGCCGAGATCATCGCCTACGCGGTGGGTCACGGCTCGCTCGGCCAGGCGCCGGCGATCAACCACACCACGCTGACCGCCAAAGGCTTTACGCCGGACGCGATCGCCAAGGTGGAAAAGGCGCTGCCGACCGCGTTCGACATCAAGTTCGCCTTCAACAAATGGACGCTGGGCGCTGAATTTCTGCGCGACGAACTCGGCGTCGAGCTTGAAGACCTCGCGGCGCCGAGCTTCGACCTGTTGACCTGGCTCGGCTTCACCAAGCGCGAGATCGAGGCGGCCAACGTCCATGTCTGCGGCGCCATGACGGTGGAAGGCGCGCCGCATCTGAAAGCCGAGCATTATGCGGTGTTCGACTGCGCCAATCCGTGCGGCCGCACCGGCAAGCGCTATCTCTCGGTCGACAGCCACATCCGCATGCTGGCGGCGGCGCAGCCCTTCATCTCGGGCGCCATCTCCAAGACCATCAACATGCCCAACGAGGCGACGGTCGAGGATTGCAAGGCGGCGTATCTGCTGTCCTGGAAGCTCGGCCTGAAGGCGAACGCGCTCTATCGCGACGGCTCGAAACTCTCGCAGCCGCTGCAGAGCCAGCTCATCGCCGACGAGGACGAGGACGACGACATCATCGAGGCGTTCCTCGACAAGCCGGCCGCGGCGCGCGCCGCGGGGCTTGCCGAAAAGGTGGTCGAAAAGGTCGTCGAGCGCATCGTCGTCATGCGCGAGCGCGAGCGCATGCCCGATCGCCGCAAGGGCTATACCCAAAAGGCCGTCGTCGGCGGCCACAAGGTCTATCTCCGCACCGGCGAATACGACGACGGCCGGCTCGGCGAGATCTTCATCGACATGCACAAGGAAGGCGCGGCGCTGCGCTCGCTCCTCAACAACTTCGCCATCGCGGTGTCGCTCGGCCTGCAATACGGCGTGCCGCTCGACGAATATGTCGATGCCTTCACGTTCACCCGCTTCGAGCCGTCCGGCCCGGTGCAGGGCAACGACTCGATCAAATACGCCACCTCGATCCTCGACTATGTGTTCCGCGAGCTGGCGGTGAGCTATCTGGAGCGCTTCGACCTCGCCCACGTCGATCCGTCGCGGCGAAGGCTTTGACACGCTCGGCAAGGGCGTCGACGAAGGCAAGCCGACCGAGACCCGCTACGTCTCGAAGGGTTTGACGCGCTCGCGCACCGACCGGCTCAAGGTGATGCAGGGCGGCGTCGAAATACCCTCCCCCCACAGTGGGGAGGGTGGCGCGCGCAGCGCGTCGGGTGGGGGCGCGTCCAACGTCACCGCCTTCAGCGGAGCAAACACCCGCGCCGAAATCGACGGCGCCACCGCGCTCAAATCCGAGCCGGAGCAAAAACTCTCGCCCGCGCAAGCGCTCGAGCATTTGCCCTGGACCGACGCCCGCGCCAACGCCAAAGCCGCCGTCGCCGAAAAGCGCGCCGAAGCCCGCGCCAAAGGCTACGAAGGCGAAGCCTGCGGCGAATGCGGAAATTTCACGCTGGTGCGGAATGGCACGTGCATGAAGTGCGATACGTGCGGGTCTACGACGGGGTGTTCGTAGAATTTAGTGCTCGCGACTAGCGATTGGTTGGGGAAATGGGGGGCGCCGTTTTAATGTAATTTGGAGTAACAGACTGATGTCCATCGACAGTCGCATGCCTCCGCGTTCTGACGCAGAGCTACGTCGGATTGCAGAACGGGCCAAAGCCGAGTTTGGTATTTCTCGTCGCTGGCCCGTAAACATCAATCAGTGCCTAAATTCGGGGTCTGTCCTGACCCTTTACGGAAAGAAGCAGCTCGTTTTCCGCATTGTTGACGACGCCGAGCTTCCTGGCGCTGACGCCAAGACTGAATTTGTGACAGGTGTCGTGACAATCACCTGTCGACGCAGCGTTCATGACCAAGCGGTGATGGGGGTCGGGCGGGACCGAATGACCTTGGCGCACGAGCTTGGCCACGCCGTGCTACATGACAGCGAAACCTTGTTTCGGCGCGCTGGCGCTGTTGGCGCCACCAAGCTCTCCCTGCAAGGCGCACACACTTCAGCCGAGCATCAAGCAAAAGTCTTTGCGGCTGCCTTTTTGATCCACGATGACTACGCCGCTAACATGAGCGGCGCAGAGGAAATTTCGGGAGCAATTTGGAGTTAGCCTCCAGGCTGCTCAAATCTGCTCTTGAGCGCCTCGAACAACGGGCCAAAAGTCAAATTTCAGTCGACGCGGCAGAAAGGGCTGACGACACAACGTCCTATTACGTGGAAAATCAGCTAGAAAAGACAGAAATTTATCTCCCGGACCCATGTACAAGCTGTCACGTTACCGCTCTCGTCCCTCTGGGCATCAAGGTACTTTGCGGAATTGCGGCTTCGTCGGCGATCGTATTCAAAAACGGAGAAAACCAAGTATAATCGCCAGCGGCCCTAACTGTGGCGAATGATAAAAAGAAGAAATAAAGAACAATTCAACAATGGAAAACCCCAGGATTATTTCTAATTGGAAGCGCTGTCGTAATAGCGTACGTTGAGTGATTTCGCCGAAGGCCATCGCGCCTCGCAGCGACCTCACAACCTTCAAAATCGGCTCCAACAAGACGTGGCTTGAATTCGCTTCAAAAAACTGATTCCTGAAATGAACACCAAAAATGAAGCGACCTCCACTAAAGCTATATCACACTTGCAGCGATTAGTCGCGAGGGCGAGTGCGAACGAATTCGTAACCACTGGCGGCAACGAGGATGCTCGAACATTAAAGCTCCAGCGCCTTGTGCTGAATCGTCTTTTCGGCATTCCCGCCACCGAAGCCGAAGACCATATACCGACGGCGGAGACGATTGCGGCATCGAATTTTTGTAATCAATGAAAATAATCAGACCGTAGATCTCATTTCGACGAAGACTGTAGACGCCTTCGAAAAGGCAAAAAAGAACTTCCCGGGCGGCGAAGTATCGAAGCTAATTTGCTTTGTGCAAGATTTTGTTCGTCGAAACAACAGTCTTCTCACTCGCTGCAATCCATTATTGCGCACTAAGATTGTTCAATGTTGGGACTGCTTTGAGTCTAAGGAAAAGTTTTTGGAATTTGTGTTCACGTTTGCTCAAACCAGAGCGCACTAATTGATCGTGACCTCAACATACTTCGCGAAGCTCTCGCTGAGTGCAAAGCGGCTCTTTTCGAATATCACCTTGTTCATTGGCCGATGAAGTCAGGAGAAATTGGAGCGCCCCGGTTTCGCGCGCCGTTCGGTTTGTCGGGCGCGAGCTTTTTGAGCATGTGGAAGCGGAGACGCAACTGGAAACACCAGTAAAATCATTGGTGGGTAGCGTTCGGATAGTAGACCTAGTGTCCTTCTTGCGCGACGAACATACCGGCTTTATCGACGAGAACTTATTTCATGCGAACGTTTGAGGCCATTTGGGTGTGCACGATCCCGTGAATGCAAACAGCCGAAACTTTAAAGAGCAACGGAAAAACCGATTTTTGTGTAATAACGGCGTCACGATTGTGTGTGAAAGATATCTCTATCAGTCCGGCGGCTTTCCTGTACGCTGCATCGCCCGCAAATAATCAATGGTCGCCAAACTGCAGAGACCATCTTTACAGCTTTTCGTGAAGACCCCAGCGAATGGAGGATGTATTTGTCTTTGTTCGCGTCATCGAGACATTGATGCGGCATTGATCGATGAAATATCTGTGGCAACCAACAATCAATCTCGAATTGAATCGCGAGATCTTCGAGCAAATTCATCGGTCGCCAGAAAGCTAGCCGCAGGGCTCGACAAATGGGTTATTATTATGTGCGAAAGCGCGGTGAGCGCTCCGATTTGGTAGCCGAAAAGACAATTGATGCATTGAAGGCGGGGCAATTAATACTGGCTTATGTGCGTGGCGAGCCAGAGAAAGCAAAGACCGACACCACATCGATGTTCGGAGATGACTTCGACCGTGTATTCAATGCCGACACGGTCACGGCCGAACTGATCATAACCGCTGCACAAGTTGTTCGCAGAAATTGAATTCGACAAAGCACCGGGCAATGGTATCGATGCGACAGTCAGGCCTATCTGCAGCGAGTGTCGAGCATTGGCTAGTCGAAGTCGCATTTCACGTGCTTTTTTGCATCGGGTTAAAGGCGAAGAAAAGGGAAATCGATTTCGCCGACTTTGACCCCTGCCGAACTGATCCTTGAGGCCATGGAGACCGTGGGCCAAAATTACGAACGCAATAGATCGAGTGGCTGCATACCGACTATTTCGCTCGGTAAAGGCGCGCGACGATCTACGGATGATATGTATTCGTTGATACCGAGGCTATAAATAATCAATCTAGGCAACTCCATTTCTTGTTTGAGCAACGCTAAGCGAGGGCAAGCTCGGGTGCTCGTCTTTCGCGCAAATTTTTCACGAGTTCCGAACTCGGCCTGGCCCGCTTGCGCGAGCGGCAGCCGCAGGAACACGTGGCGCTCAGGCCCTAGAAACCCGAGTGGGCACGCTTCGCTTTGCCCACCCTACGAGCGGTCACGCAAACGGATAGCCCGAGGCGCCCGCGCCGGCGCGCATGTAGCCGGTGCCGATGGCGCCGAGCAGGCTGCCGATCCGGTCGAGCGTGCCGTTAATCAGGCCGGGCGGCTCGCCGGCGTCGAGCTGGTGTTTGAGTTCGAGAAACATCTGATTGGCGCCGCTGAGCCGGCGCGCCAGCATGATGCTGACGTAAAGGAGCGCGGCCGGATCGTCGCCGAGCAGCGTTGCTGCGTCGGCGACATAGAACTCGCAGGTTTCGAGCGCGCGCACATCGGCGCCGTGCGGCTGGTCAAGCAGCGCGGAGAGTTCGCCCAGCACCGCGCCGGGCTCCGCTACGGTGGCGATCTCGGTGCCGCCTTTGACGATGACGACCGCGCCTTCCCGGAGGATCAGAAGTTTGCCGGTTTTGCTGCCCTCGGCGAACACCGTCTGGTCGGCCTCATAGCGCGTCACCGGCAGCGCGGCGAGGCGCTGTTGCCAGAGTTCGGGATCGTGAACGAAACTCATGTTTGTGCTCCCCTATCTTTGATAGCCGCCGCGTGCCCTCTCCGTCGTCATTGCCGGGCTTGACCCGGCAATCCATGCGGCATGCGGAAACGCACCGCCTGCGCCCTTGCGCTTAGCCTCTCGTCAGCATGGATGCGCGGGTCAAGCCCGCGCATGACGCGTCGACAAGATCGATGGCTTGTCCGCAGGATGGCGTCCCGTCTCGTCATTGCGAGCGTAGCGAAGCAATCCAGCGCGGCGGCTCCGGCTGGATTGCTTCGTCGCTTTGCTCCTCGCAATGACGAGACATGCTCACAACCCCAACTCACTCAATCCCTTGTGATCCGCCGGGCGCGGGCCGAGCGGCCAGTGAAACAGCCGGTCCGTCTCGGCGATCGGCACGTCGTTGATGCTGGCTTCGCGCCGGCGCATCAAACCGTTGTCGTCGAATTCCCATTGCTCGTTGCCGTGGCTGCGAAACCAGTTGCCGCTGTCGTCGTGCCATTCGTAGGCGAAGCGCACGGCGATGTGGTTGTCGGTGAAGGCCCACACCTCCTTGATCAGCCGATAATCGAGCTCGCGCGCCCACTTGCGGGTCAGGAACGCCACGATGGCGTCGCGGCCGTGAAAAAATTCGGCGCGATTGCGCCAGCGGCTGTCCGGCGTGTAAGCGCCGGCGACGCGCACCGGATCGCGGGTATTCCAGGCATCCTCGGCGGCGCGCGCTTTTTGCGCGGCGGTTTCGCGGGTGAACGGCGGCAGTGGCGGACGCGTCGTCATCAGCAATGCTCCCGTGCTGGCGATAACGACGAGGTAGCGTGTGACAGGCTTTCCGGCTAGAGCGGAGAGGCTTTTCGTCGAATTGATTTCGCCGCTAACGCATTTTCAGCAAGATTTTTCCCCATGGTCCGGGGCGCAAGAGGGAGACACCGCCATGCCAATGTGCTCGCGCCGTTCCGCCGTATTCACGCTCGCGGTGATTTCCGGCGGCGCCGCGATCGCCACCGCCGCGCTGGCGCAGCCGGCGACGACGACGCCATCCGGTTTGCAAATCATCGACACCAAGGTCGGCACCGGCCCCTCGCCCCGCACCGGGCAGACCTGCATCATGCACTATACCGGCTGGCTCTATGAGAACGGCGCGAAGGGCAAGAAATTCGATTCATCGGTCGATCGCGGTCAGCCGTTCGAGTTCAAGATCGGCCAGCGCCAGGTGATCGGCGGCTGGGACGAAGGCGTCGCCACCATGAAGGTCGGCGGCAAGCGCACACTGATCATCCCGCCCGCGCTCGGCTACGGCGCGCAGGGCGCCGGCAGCGCCATTCCGCCGAACGCCACGCTGATCTTTGATGTCGAGCTGTTGGGGGTGAAGTAGGCGGACGCTGCGCGGGTTTTCCGTTCACGCCGTTGCACACTTCTTCGTCAGCGCCCCGTCACCGCCCTCCCCACTCGTCATTGCCGGGCTTGACCCGGCAATCCATGCTGACGAGCCGCAAGTTGGATTTTATCTGTCAACGCACGATTTCGCCGCGAACCAAAAACCAGTCGATTTTTGTTTTGCGCGACGCGCGTTTGATTGTTTGCTGACGCTCGTAGAAGACCCGCGCCGCCTCTGATGCTGAAAGTCAACATGGATTGCCGGGTCAAGCCCGGCAATGACGCGGAGTGGAGAGCGAAACTCCTAACCTACCCGCCCTCGCCCTCCGGCGCGGCGATCCGCATCTCGTGGAAGCGGCGCTCGATCATCTCGTAGACCTCGCGCACCAGGATATGGGCCGCGACCTCGTTTTCGGTGCGCCCGAGTTTCCCGAGCGTCGCCAGAAGCACCAGATAATTGAAGGTCTCGGTAGGCAGCGTCAGGCTCAAGGCCCGCGCATCCGAGCGATTTTCGGGTCGCGCCATGGTTCCCGTTGGTTCCAGTTGCCAGATCGGCTGAACGTTCGAGAATCGAACGCGCGTCCGCGGTTACAACTTGGTTATTATACGGTTAAAACCCTTGGCAGGCGAATCGAATCATGCCAATTTGAATCCCGGCGACGGTTTTCGCGCAACAAGCTTAAAAGCGACCCCCGCGAGCGGGGTCCGGGTGTGAGAACGTCAGGCTGACAACCGCTTCGCGGCGGACTGCGGCCTGATGATGGCGGCCGCATGCGTGCTCGGAGCGTCAGCGTGGCGCTCGGCACGACTGGGTCGACGCCCGGATTGCACGGCCTTCGCCCCGCCGGCCCAGAACGGACCCGCGGCAATTGCATGCGAGGCAACATGACCCTGTCGACCACCATCCCATCGGCCACAATCACTTGGAACCCTGAACGGGTTGAGCAGCTGCGTGCATTCATTGGCGCCGGCATGACCTGCAGCCAGATCGCCGCCGAGATCGGCGTCAGCCGCAACGCGGTGATCGGCAAAATTCATCGCCTCGGTTTAGGCCCGGGGCGTCCCGCGGCGACGCTGGGGCGGGTGTGCCCTCCCCGCACCCAGCGGCCGCGGGTTTCTTCCCAACGGCAGATGCTGCGGCTGATCACGGCCGAAGCGCCGCAAATCGCCGAAGCGCCGATTGGCGAAGCCTGCGTCGGTGACAAGCCGGCGATTGCCGGCGCGCAAAGCTGCTCGCTCCTCGAGCTTGGTCAAGGGAAGTGCCGCTGGCCGGTCAGCGAACGCGGCGGCAGCGCAGCCGACTTCGTGTTTTGCGGCCACCAGACCGCGGGTGGATTTTCCTACTGCGCCGCTCACGCCCGCATGGCGTACCGCACGCCCGAGCGGCGGCGGGCGTAGGATCCGACGACGAATCGCTTTGGGGACCGTTGGGGTGTTGGTGGGTGCGCCTGCGTCTTGGCTCAAGACGCAGGCGTGCACCCAACGCTCAGCCGCCAAAAACACTCAGCCCCAAGATCTTGGACGCGAACGCTCAGGCGCTTTCGCAGCGAGCGGCGGTCATAACCGGGTTATTTCTTACGCGCCCGCTTCGGCAGCTTCAGCGGCCAGCTCACGATGTATTGCTCGAGATCCTCGTCGGGCACGTCGGTCTCGCTCTCGAGTTTGTGCGAGCGCACCGAGACGCCGGCGGCATGCACCGTTTCCGGATCGCCGGAGACCAGGGGATGCCACCAATACAGATCCTTGCCCTCGGACAGCAGCACGTAGGCGCACGACGGCGGCAGCCACGTGATCTCTTTGAGCTCCGCGGGCGTCAATCGCACGCAATCGTCGACCTGATCGAGCCGGTGCGGATAGTCGCGGCAGCGGCAGCTTTCGCCGTCAAGCAAGCGGCAACCCACGTTGGTGTAGAATGTGCGGTCGGTGTCCTCTTCCTCGAGCTTGTTGAGGCAGCAGCGGGCACAGCCGTCACAGAGGCTTTCCCATTCCCGATCCGTCATATCGTCCAGGGACTTGCGCCGCCAAAATGGGACGCCCCCAGTTCCGTCGTCTGTCGCCATTGATGCTCCCGGGCGAACGCGCCGCGGCGTTACAACTCCTTATGCCCCATTTGCCCCCAAATTCCATTCAAAGTGTCAATCAAGCCGCATTGGCCGCAGGCAGCGGCTCGGCTAAACCTGTGTGTGCGGGACACCCAACATTCGCGGAGCACGATTCGGTGCCGGAAATGGTTAAAGCGTGACCGACCTGTTCCCCGATCGGCCTCCGAGTTGGCGGGAGAGGCTCAGGCGGCTCGCACTCGATCTCGACGCCCGGCTCGACTTCTCCGTGTTCCAGGGCGGCCATTGGGCGCGCGACACCTATGAGCGCTTCACCACGTTCATGGACCGCTTCCATATCGCCGGCTGGAAGCGCTGGCTGTTGATCGAGCCGCTGTCGGAGGCCGCCACCCTGGGAACCGGCGGCATCATCCTGATGCTGGCGTTGGCGATCCCGTCGTTTCGCGAAACCTCCGACGACAACTGGCTGAAGAAGTCCGAACTCGCGGTCAACTTTCTCGACCGCTACGGCAACGAAATCGGCACCCGCGGCATCAAACACAACGACTCGGTCGCGCTCGCCGATATGCCGGATCATCTGATCAAGGCGACGCTCGCGACCGAAGATCGGCGCTTCTACGAACATTTCGGCATCGACTTTTTCGGCACCTTCCGCGCGCTGGTCACCAATGCGCGCGCCGGCGGCGTGCGGCAAGGCGGCTCCACCCTCACCCAGCAGCTCGCCAAGAACCTGTTCCTGTCGAACGAGCGCACCATCGAGCGCAAGATCAACGAAGCGTTCCTGGCGCTGTGGCTGGAAACCCACCTCACCAAGAACGAGATCCTCAACCTCTATCTCGACCGCGCTTATCTGGGCGGCGGCACCTTCGGGGTGAACAGCGCGGCGCAATATTATTTCGGCAAATCGGTGCGCGACGTCACCTTGCCGGAGGCCGCGATGCTCGCCGGCCTGTTCAAGGCGCCGACCAAATTCTCGCCGCTCGTCAACCTGCCGGCGGCGCGCGCCCGCGCCAACGTGGTGCTGGATAACCTGGTCGACGCCGGCTTCATGACCGAAGGTCAGGTCTACGGCGCGCGGCGCAATCCGGCGACGCCGATCGATCGCAAGCAGGAAGACGCCCCGAACTATTATCTCGACTGGGCCTTCGACGAGATGCGCAAGCTCGTCGATACGTTCCCGAAATCGGTGCACGAGAGTTTCTTCATCGTCCGCACGGCGATCGATCCCAACTTGCAACACGTCGCCGAGCACGAGGTTGAATCGGCACTGCGCCAGTACGGGCACGATTACGGCGCCAGCCAAACGGCGCTCGTGGTCGCCGATCTCGACGGCGGCGTGCGCGCCATGGTGGGCGGCCGCGATTACGGCGCCAGCCAATTCAACCGCGCCGTCGACGCGCTGCGGCAGCCCGGTTCGTCGTTCAAGCCTTACGTTTACGCGACCGCGCTTTCGAACGGCTTCACGCCGCAGTCGATCGTCGTCGATTCACCGGTCTGCATCGGCAATTGGTGTCCGCACAACTATTCCGGCGGCTATTCGGGCGCGATGACGCTGACCCAGGCGATCACCAATTCGGTCAACATCATTCCCGTGAAGCTTTCGATCGCGCTCGGCGACGGCAACGCCAAGCTCGGCCGCGCCAAGATCATCCAGACCGCGCGCAATTTCGGTATCTACACGCCGCTGCCCGACACGCCGTCGCTGCCGATCGGCGCCGACGAGGTCAACGTCGTCGAGCACGCGGTCGCCTACGCGACCTTCCCGAATCTCGGCAAGGCCGTCGCGCCGCATGCCGCGCTGGAGGTGCGTACCGGCACCGGCCGCCTGGTGTGGCGCTTCGACCGCGACGGCAAGCGTCCCGAACAGGTGATCTCGCCGAAGGTCGCGCTCGAGATGATCGGCATGATGAACTCGGTCGTGCAAAACGGCACCGGCCGGCGCGCGCAGCTCGACGGCATTCTGGTCGCCGGCAAGACCGGCACCACCAACGGTTATCGCGACGCCTGGTTCTGCGGCTATACCGGCAACTTCTCCGGCGCGGTGTGGATGGGCAACGACGATTATCAGCCGACCAAGCGCATGACCGGCGGCAGCATCCCGGCGCTGATCTGGCACAATGTGATGGCTTACGCGCATCAGGGCATCGAGCTGCGGCAACTGCCGGGCTTGCCACCGCCGCCGCACGCGGCTACCGCCGACGCGGCCGGCCAGGGCGCCTCGGTGACGCGGCCGAACCTGCTGACGCGCAAAGGCACCGCCGCCTTGGTGCGGGTTGAGCGCTTGCTCGACGAAGCCTCCCGCGCGTTGCCGCCGACCGGCGTGCCGCCGGGTCCGTTGGGCGCGCTCGACCATCAGAGCACCGTCAGCACGCAAACCGCAGCGAGCGAGCCGCCGTTTGCCGCCAGCAAGGGCAATTAGGCGACGCCGAAACGTTGCCGCCGGAGCACGTCCCAATTAGTTTGCAAACCAGGTTGCTGATCGTGATGTGTCCGAGTTTCATTTGTTGTCGCATGTCGGTTTCGGAAAATCGCCTGCCACCCGTCGGATCAAAACCCGAGGGTCTGCTTTTCCGCGACATGCTCTGATCGACCGGGATCGCACGTGCGCTTGTTTGTTAGCTCCTGCCTGACCTTGATCCTCGCCGCCGCGATTGGGCTCGGCGCGACCTGGCTCACGCTGACGCGCGGCGTCGCCTTCGGCTCGATGCGGGTCGGCGCCTGGACGGCCTGGCCGAAAACCGGATCGGTGGATATCGACCCTTACGCCCGCGCCACCATCGCGCGGACCGGCGCGCTGCCGATCGGCGTCGGTGACGGCGTCGCCTTTTACGCCCGCAGCGACGACGCCGGCAACCTGCTGGACGGCCGCTGCACCTACGCGGTCAGCGGCATGACGCCGGCGGCACGCTACTGGACGCGTGACGCTCTACGACGCGCAGGGCCGTCTCGTCGCCAACACCATCGATCGCCACGGTTTCACCAGCGCCGAAATCGTGCGCGATACCGGCGGCGATTTCGCCATCGCGGTGGCGCCGCGCGCGCGGCCGGGTAACTGGCTGCCGAGCGGTGGCGTCGAGCAATTCGTCCTGGTCTGGCGGCTCTACGACACGCCGATCGGGGTCGCTTCGCTCACCACCCGCGAAGGGCCGATGCCGGCGATCACGCGGCGGAGCTGCTCATGACCCGCATCGCGCTCTGGATTCTCGGCGCGCTCCTGCTCGGCGGCATCGTGCATCTTTCGACCGTGCTGGCGATGCCGCGCGCGGCGAACCAGGACGCCTATTCGCGGCTCGCTCCGGGCACGCCGGTCAATGCCGTGGTACCGCTGCCGGCCGCCTCCGGACAAGACGCGACCATGCCGTTCATGGATCCGGCTTTCGCGGTCGCGGTCTGCCGCTACGACCTCTCCGGCGGCCCGCTGAAACTGCACGCGCCGCTCAGTCAGTCCTACACCTCGGTGACGTTCTACACGCGCAACAGCGTGGCCTATTACGCGATCAACGACCGCGCCGCCGGCCGTCACGCCATCGATCTCGATCTGATGACGTCCGAGCAGCATGAACAGGAGCCGGAGGAAGAAGACGTCACCGCCGCCGACCGGCTGATCATCGAGTCGCCGACACTGAGCGGTCTGATCGTCATCCGGGCACTGGCGCCAGAGCCGAGCCTGATGGCCATGGCGCGGCGCGCGCTCGCCGGCGCGCAATGCCATGTCGAGCCGCAGGCTGCGCAATAACGCGCCCGCCCCTTCGCGATTGGCTGCAACGTCCCGCGATTATTTGGTGACGGGCGGCAGCGGCTCGGCCACCATCGCAACCGGCGGCACGGCCGCTACGGCAACCGGCGGCAAGCCGAACGGTCCGGCCGGCACCAATTGGTTCGAGGCAATCTGCTGCCTCAGCAAGGTGAGCGAAACGTCCACGTTGCTCGCCATATCCTCGGGCTCGTTGATCGCCATGCGATTGAGCGCGAAGCGATAGCTGGCGGCACGCTGCGACAGCGACTCCTGCACCCAGGCAATCACGAGGTTGTTCTCGGACACCCGCGCCAAGGCGTTGAGCTGTTCCGCCGGCGAGATGTCGGGGATCATCGCCATCGTCGCCTGGCGCTTGCGGTCGGCCTCGATCACGCGATGGGCGGTGTAGAAGAAGTTGCCCATCATTACGACGTCGTTGCGGATATCGTCGTTGAGCCGATTGTAGCGTCCGGCGGTCGAGCGAAAATTCGCGACCAGGAGATTGGTGTAATAGAGGGTCGGATCGACGATCCAGAGGCTGCGTTGAAAGTCGCGCTTCTGCCCATAATCGTAAACCACCTGATCCCAGCGGCCGCGCGTGTATGCGGGCTGGATCAGCGGAAATGCCTCGTCGCGCAAGCGTGCGCTCGTCTTCGGTCAGATTCGCCAGCGAGATCGGCGCGCCGACATGCAGCGCTGCTTCCTGGCCGACCCAGGCATGAATGTTGTCGGCGACGGCGGGATGATCGACGTAGCCGAGATCGCCGAGGCTTGAGCAGCCCGCAAGCGCGAGCGCCGCGAAGGCCGCGAGGATTGGCGTGACGTTGAAACCGTACCGCATGCTCACAACCAGATCGCGCGGTATCAGCGGCGCCGGACGCGCCGCCGCTTGCCCTTTTGCACCGGCGGCGCAACGTACGGTGTCACATCCTCGATCCGCGTCTCATGCCGTTCGATGCGGATAACGGGAAGGATGATCACCGTCGCGGACGCTTCGGCGCCCACGGCGCGGTCGACGCGCGCGGCACGCGCATCGTCGGGAAATTTGAGAATGGTACCCATTTCGGCGGCCCAGCCATTGTCCGCGCCCTACGGCCGCAGACCCCTCCGCCGACGCACCCGGATCGGCGTTGCGGCAAGTAAGCAGGCGCAGGGTTAACGGTCTGTTAAAGCTAAGCTATTGAATTAATTATCTGTGATGCGTTGCGGCTGCGCGCTTGCTAAGCATGGCGCCGCGAGAGACGAATCTTCCGGCGGTTGGTCGCAAGCGGCCGGTTCACCATCTGGTTGCGAGGGTGTCTAGTTGCTTTGACATCGCGCTCTAAGTTCGGAGGCATTGATGTCCGATGAGCCGAGTGGAAAGGCTACGCTGCCGTCTGTCCCTCGCGCGCACGATCAAAACGACGATCTTGCCGGGGCCAGCATTCTGACGTTGCTTCAGAGATCTGCCGATATGGCGGAGGGCAATAGCCAGTACGCCGTGGATATTGCCAAAGATTTGTCGCGTCGCTTGGTAGCGAGCGAGGCGAGGGTTGCCGAGTTAGAAGCGCGGCTTGCCGAATTGGAAGTCGAGGTTCGAAGTTTATCGAGACCGATCTGAGCAGGCTGAACAGTGGCTCAATAAAATTTCTTCTGACCTCCAAGACCGGGTCGCTGGAAAAAAATGACGCCCTGACCGAAGCGTGATTGCCGTCACATTTTTCGGACTGCTGGTGTCTTACAACGATGACAACAGGCTCACTCTAACGGCGGTCCCCCATCCCCCCGACCCCAGCGCCGTCTGGGATCGAGCTTGCAAACCCCGGGCAATCGACGCGCCCGGGGTTTTGTTTTTCGGCCTCGCCATCCGCTTATGATCTTTCAAGCACTGTGAAAAGCCACGCCGGTTCAGATCCGACGTGGTTTCATATCCTTAGCGCGATGAGGAAGGCGCAGAAGGCCACCGGTGCCAGTACCAAGATGAAAGTGTTGATCGTCACGTCCCCTGTGAAAAACATCAGGGCACCGGCGCGGATCCGGGACAGAGTGCTAAGAGCAAAAGTGGCCAATCTTGTGAAATGCATACATTTCCACTTCACTCCCCCGCTCTACCGTAGGCTAACAGTTGGTCCGCGCATTGATGGCGATCACAAATTGCACGGTGACGCGCGAGCGCGGGACGACCACCCGGCTGCATCGCCTTAAATCGGCGGCTCCCAGAGCATTTGCCATATACGCGGCCGAAGCCGCTCCGAAATTCGATTAGCCGCCAACATCTTAGCGACTGTCTCGGGCCGCCGCAGCCAGAGTGACGATCATCGTGCTCAAGGCGGTTTTGTCTTTCGGAAAGGCATGTCGGCCTCCCAGGCTGGGCCAAGTTTAGACGACCTTCAAAGACATCCGGTTCAAGGCGCGGCTCGGCGCCACAAGGTCCCGACGACAGCGGAGATCGTTGCGGTCCGATCTGTGGCCGACACGGCCCACTGATCGCGAATCATCAAGCCCGCCTGCCGTACGATCACGAATACTTTCGGGTGCTTTGGCGACGCTGCGCCTCGGAGGCGACGGATGTGTCCTCGTCTGTTTGGAACCACGACTTTCGCGCAGCCCGGCGCACGCGCGACACGCGGCCCCAGAATCCGCAAATGCCTGAAGGCCGGCAGGGTTAACGGTCTGCTAACGGCGTCGGCATAAGTTGGTGACAATCCAGGGATCGGTCGTTTCAAGTGCACCCGTGCACGTCGCGCGCCATCAATTTGTCCGAGCAGGCACTCATGGAGTCTCAGAATTTCTTCAGCTTCGATGGTCTCACCGATCTGAGCAAGCGTAGCGGCATCGATATGCGTCCGACGCTGTTGCGCGTCCTCACCGATCTCTATGTGCATCGGCTGAGCCACTCGGCTGACGAGGAGCGGCATTATACCGAGCTTGCGCTGCGCATGCTCGAAGCGGTCGACGTCCCGACCCGGATCGCTGTCGCGAAGCGGTTTGCGCGTTATTTGAAGCCGCCGCTCGAGGTCCTGCAGTGGCTTTCGCGCGACCTGCCGATTGTCGCCACGGAAGTCAACGCCCACGCCCTGTTGCGGGCGGCAGCCGCCACGCCAAGCGCCGGCGATGCAACAAGCGCGCCCGTCACATCCCCCCCGACTAAGCCGCAGGAACAGGCGCGCGAGCGAACGAACGCGATCGATGCTGCCACCGCGTCCGAGCTGAACGAACTTTTCTTCACCGCCAGCACGGTCGAACGCCGGCTGATTTTGCTCAATCTACACATCGCCGATCCCAATCCGACCTTGCGGAACCGACTCATGGCCCGCTCCACGATCGGACAAGAGCTGGAAGCATCGGTGCTGATCGGCAAGCGCGAGCAATTTGCCGACCGTCTCGCCCAGGCGCTGCGGATATCCCACGAGCAGGCGCGCCGCATCGCCAACGACGAGCTCGGCGAAGCGATCCTGGTCGCCGCCAAGGCGTTGGGCCTGCGGCGCGACGTGCTCTACCGCATTCTGATGTTCGTCAATCCGGCCGTGGGCCACTCGGTCGAGCGCGTCCACCGGCTGGCCGCTCTCTACGATGAGCTGGAGACAAGATCGGCCGAGGGAATGCTGACAATCTGGCAGTCGTTGCCGGTCGCCGAGCGCGCGCGTTTTGGGCAGCGTTCCTCACCGCCGGACGCAGGCATCGCGGCGCGTACCCGCGCTCCCGTTGCGACCCCGCACCAATCGGCTTCGGCGCAAACAAAAGACTCCCGCAGCGCTTCCTGAACGCGCCGTCAGCCGGGCACGAGATCGAGAAAATTGCGCCCGGCGCGATCCTCGATTTCGACGATCCAAACATCCGGATCGAATTTGATTTGCCGGCCGAGATAAGTCTCGACGTCGGCATCGGGCGCCGCCTGCCGGCCGAGGCAAGGCGTAAAGGCGCGGGCCGCAGCCTCAGCCGCCTCGAAGGCGCTTTGCGGCGCCGGTCCGAATAAATCCGACGTGCCGTCCAGCCGGTTGACGCGAACAAAAATGGCGCCCGCATCCTCGGCGCCGCGCCGAATGACGCCGCCGAAAACGCCCTCGACCTGGCAACGCCGCAGATAGGCTGCGATCCAAAGGCCGGTTTTGAGACGCATGGTCGTCATTCCGCGCGGATTGCGCTCTCCAAAGCCATAGTGGGAAACGCAAGCTTTGGCGACTGGGCACTCTGCCGATCATCAGCCCAGTGCGAGGAAATGGAAATACCACCAGGCCCGCACGGCGATTTCAGCGCTACGGAACCGCGTGACCGGTCATGGCCGCGAGCTCGGTCATGAGCCGCTCCGAAACCCGTCCCGTGACTGGGAGCTGGTGTTCAGCTTCGAATTTCTGGATCGCCACGCTGGTCGGCTCGTCAACCGTTCCGGTCAGGCGCAACTGACCATAGCCGAATTCGGACAGTATCTTCTGCACCCCGATGATGCGAGAGGATCCAATGGACGAGGTGGAGGACGGCGCGGCCCCAGTCCCGATCAGATCGCCGATCGGATCGTTGCGGTGCACGGCTGACGCCTGGGTCCGCGCCGGCGGAGCGGCGCGCGCCGGCGTCTCCACAGCCGGAGCCCTGGTCGGCGGAGGATTGACGGACGGCGCACTTGGCGGCGTTGCCGCCAGCGCGGTCGGGGATGCGGCGCGATTAGCCGCGGGCGCCATTGGGCTTGAGGCTATCTGATTCAGCGCTGTCGGATTGGTGAAGAACGGCGCTGGATGCATGCCCGACTGCAAAAAAATGGCGTTCACAACAATAATCATGCTGGCGGCGCCTGCACAGACGACCGCCGTGGCGTCGACCGGCCGATGCGCAGCCGTACTCAGTAGCCGCGACCCGACCGCAGCCAGCGCCGCGGTCGCAAAACCCCGGTCGCGCCGCGCGCTTTTGCTTCGCCGTTCAGGCACTTTTCTTCACCGTCATGCTTTCAGGTCCCGCCACTACGGCAGCATTTGTCGAGCGAGCGGCGCTTTTTTGTGGCGACTGGCTGGAGATCGACGTCACCGCCGGCAGCACCGGCCGCGCGGCCGGCATTGGCACGCGTTCGCAATCGATCGGCAGCCGAACACTGACGCGGGTGCCCTCGCCGACGCGGCTGCGAATGTCGAGCTCGCCGCCGTGCAAACGCACCAGCCCCTTGACGATGGACAGTCCGAGACCGGTGCCGCCATGACGGCGGTCATAGCTGGCGCGGGCCTGGAAATACGGCTCGCCGACGCGGGCGAGGTCTTCCTCATTGATGCCGACGCCGTTG
The DNA here is from genome assembly GCA_963737755.1 of uncultured Alphaproteobacteria bacterium. Taxonomy (GTDB): domain Bacteria; phylum Pseudomonadota; class Alphaproteobacteria; order Rhizobiales; family Xanthobacteraceae; genus BOG-931. Next base: position 214,711 of record CAVTTZ010000009.1, read on the forward strand.
TCTTCGACCACGAACGTCACATAGCCGGCATCGACACTGGCACCGACCGCAATCTTGCCGCCGCGATCCGTGAACCGGATCGCGTTGGAAACCAGATTGATCAGAATCTGATTGAGCGCGCGCTTGTCGGCGGTCATGTCCGGCAGTTCGCCGGTCGGCATTTTCTCAAGCGTGACGCCGGCCTCGCCGGCACGCAAGGTCAAAAGATCGCAACAGGTTGCGATGACTTGCGCGGGCGCAAATGGCTCGGGGGTGATTTCGAAATTGTCGGTCTCGATTTTCGACATATCCAGGATGCCGTTGATCACGGCAAGCAGGTGATGTCCGGAATCGTTGATCAATCCGGCATATTCAACGCGCCGATCCGCGTCGATCATGAGCGCGGATTCGTTTTTCAACATGTCGGAGAAGCCGATGATGGCGTTGAGCGGCGTCCGCAATTCGTGGCTCATGGTGGCGAGGAACCGGCTCTTGGCCGCATTGGCGCGCTCGGCGTCGCGGCGTGCCTGCTCCAAGGCGTGTTCCTGAACCTTGCGTTCGGTGACATCGCGCAACACGGCGACGACTTCGCGCCGATCCTGCGGAGCGGCATCCGGCGCCGGCTGCTCGAGCGGGCGGCAGCGCATCTCGATCCAGATATATTCCGGGGCAGCGCCGACAGCGCCATCGCGCCGTACGCGAAATTCGACCGACCGGCTTTCGCCGAGCGAAGACGTGTCGCCCAGCGCAGTGAGATAAGCGGGCCGGTCGGCGACATGAACGCGGCCGAACAGGCCGAGGCCGCGCAGATCGGCAATGCCGCAGCCGAACAAAGATTGCGCCGCCGGAGAGACGAACAACAGCGCGCCGTCGCGATCATGGCGCGCGATCACGTCGGTCATGTTGCGCGCCAGAAGCCGGTAACGGTCTTCTTCCGCGTAGAGCAGCCAAAAGCTCGTTCGCGCCAGCGCCTCGGCGCCAAGCGCCAAGCCCGGCCGCATAAAGCACGGCGGACACGATGCCGAGCCGCGCCAGCACAACATGACCGCCCGGGTCCGCTGTCGGTAGCCAATGGAATTCGCTCGCCAGCATCAGAAAGCCGGCGGCCGTCAGCGCGAAAATCGACGCGATCGCGACGACGCGGCGCGAGGCCGACAGCGACGCCTCCAGCGGTACGACCACGAGCCAGATGGCAGCGAACGAGGTGATGCCGCCGGTGAGGACAGCGACCGAAGTGACAAGGCCCGCCAAAGCCAGCGACGACAGAACGTGGGCGCTCTCGTAACGGCCGGTGCGTGAGAGGAAAAAGGCGACCAGAATCGGAACGACCAACCAGGCGAAAATGATCAGCTCGATCGCGCTCGGCGTGCCGCGCACGATGAGATACGCGGGAAAGGCGGCGAGCGCGACGACGCTGCCGAGCAGTCGAGGCGCAATAAAGGCGCGATGGCGCGCCGCGGTCAGCGCATCCTGCAGCGCGGACGGGTGCACCAGCGTCGCAATATAATCCCGTACTGGCGCCAACAGGCCCACGACCCGATTGCACGTCTGGATTGACAGACGCGCTCCCCGTTTTTCTGCTGCGGGATCGTGTCAGAGGGCACTTAAGCGAACACTAAGGTTGGCCGCGCGCGAAGGCGCATGAGGCTAGGCAACAGGTTTCGCAGCGCTTTTGCGTTGCGGGATTGCCGATCATGGTGAACGGGTCGTTGCCAGGCTTTGCGTGAGACGACGGGTGCGCTCGCGGAGGGCGCGTAGTCGTTGTGTAAACCACGCCATCGCGTAACCCGGAACAGAGCGGGAGGTGATTCGTTCAAATTTTAGGAAAATCTGGCGAAAGTTTGTCTTCGTATATGCAGAAAAACGAGCCGATGCAGCGAACGCGCCTTTCAAGCGCGCCTGCTACGGTCCGAAGTGGGGCGGCAAAGACCGCCAACGGGGATGCGGGTCAATGTTCTTCCTTCTGAGAATGACATTCTGGCTCGGACTGGTGCTGGTTCTGCTGCCGTTCGGCACTTCGCAGCACAACACGTCCGGCAGTGAAGTCAGCGCCACCGAAGCAATCTCGGCCGCCTCGGCGACCGTGGGAGATCTGCGCGGCTTTTGCGGGCGTCAACCCGACGCCTGCGCGGTCGGCTCGCAGATGGCTTCAACAATCGGCTCCCGCGCCCAGGCCGGCGCGAAGCTCCTCTACGACGCGCTCACCGAAGCGATGGCGCCGCACGAAACCGGATCGGTCGGCAACACGTCGACCGGCCGGCGGCAAAGCGCATCGCCGACAAGACCGTCGCCGAACGCGCTTCGCAAAACACGTTGACGCCGGCCGATATGGTGTCGCCGTGGCGCGGGCCGGCGGCACGCAAAGACGCCAAGCACACGACCTGAACGCGTCGGGCGACAATCGCGCCGATCGACGCGGCGAGGCGTCGACCTTCAGGGTTCCACGCTCTATATAGAGCCAGACGAGGAACCCTTCCGGCGATGCCTGATATCGAAGAAATCATCGAGAATTTTGCCGTCCTTGACGATTGGGACGACCGCTATCGCTATTTGATCGAGCTCGGGCGCGAACTGCCGCCGCTGTCCGAGGCCGCGCATTCCGACGCCAACAAGGTGCAGGGCTGCGCCAGCCAGGTATGGCTCGACACCCACGTGCAGCGCGATGGCGCCGACGGACCGGTGCTGACATTTGACGGCGACAGCGACGCGCACATCGTCCGCGGCTTGATCGCGGTTCTGTTCGCGACCTATTCCGGCAAAGCCGCGCGCCACATTCTCGATACCGACGCCCTGGCGCTTTTTGAACGCATGGGGCTCAAGGAACATCTCACCCCGCAACGCTCGAACGGCTTTCGTTCGATGGTCGAGCGGATCCGCGCCGATGCGCGTGGCGCGCTGACGGCAGCCACCGTTTAGCCGCCTTCCCGCATCAGACGCCTCCGTGCGTCGGGTCCGACCGAGTCGCGTCCTCATCAGCTTAACGGGAAACGCGTTTGGTCTGGTTGCCGAACGCATGTAAAGCTGCCCCGGTACCGTGGGGTGGGAAGGCTCGACATGGCCGTTGGTGAGGTGGACTCGTCCGGCACGCACGGCCGGCAAAGGGCCCGGGCAGCACTTGGCGACGTTTTTGCCGGACTGGTCTGCAGTATCCTTTCGATCGCGTATTGCCTGTCGTACGCCGCGTTGATCTTCAATGGCCGGCTGACGCCGGCGCTGGCTTATGGGGTCACCGTCACCTTCTTGTCCGCCGCAATCGGCGGCTCGATCGTGGCCTGGCGCAGCTCCCTGCCCTTCGCCGTCGCCGGTCCGGACAGTTCCATTTCGGTCGTCCTGGCAGCCCTCGTCGCCACGCTCATTCAGCATCTCGGCAATGCGGATCCGCTGGTGCCGACCCTAATCGCGATTTCCGCGACCACGGCGCTGACTGGGATCTTACTATGCGTTCTGGGGTTCACTCATGCGGGGCGCGCCATCCGCTTTGTGCCATTCCCGGTGATCGGCGGATTTCTCGGCGCCACCGGATGGCTGATGATCACCGGCGCGGTGCTGGTCGTCACCGAGCAAAAGCCGCTCCTGGCCAATCTCGGATCGTTCGCCGACGCATCGATGCTGAGCAAGATCGCGGCCGCCCTGGCGGTCGGCGTCGTCCTGCAGATTGCGCTTCCGCGCTCGAAAAGCCCATTCGTCATGCCGGGCATTCTGCTCGCGGCGTTGGCGGTCACTTACGTTGTCGTGTTGTTGTCCGGCTGGTCGTTGGGCGAAGCGCAGGCGACCGGCTGGATGTTCCGCTCGCAGTCCACCGCGACCCTGATCTCGCCGTGGCATCCGGACACCCTGCAAAGCTTCTCGTGGACGCAAGGCCCCGGCGCTGGCCGGCGACGTGCTGGCGGTGATGTTCGTCACCATCATCAACTTCCTGCTCAACACCACCGGCATCGAGTTGTCGACCCGCACCGACGCCAACATCGACCGCGACCTCAAAGTGCTCGGCACCGCCAATATCGCGACCGCCGCGCTCGGCGGCTACGTAAGCTGCACCTCGATCAGCCGCTCGCTGCTGGTACGCACCGCCGGCGGAACCGGCCGGCTGTCGGGGCTCACGGTCGCCGCGGTTTCGGCGGCTCTGTTGATCGCGGGTCCGGCCTTCGTCGGTTACGTGCCGAAATTCATTCTCGGCGGCCTGTTGTTCTATCTCGGCGCCGGGCTGGTCTATCAGTGGCTGATCCAGTCGGCCCGGCAGTTGCAGCTCGTCGATTATCTGTCGCTGGTCGCCATCGCGCTCCTGATCATCAACTGGGGCTTTATCGCCGGCGTGCTCACCGGCATCGTGATCGGTTGCGCCACGTTCGCGCTCAGCATCAGCCGCGTGAACGCCATCAAGTTCAGCTTCGACGGTTCGGAATACCGCTCATCGCTCGATCGCGGTCCGCACGAGCTGGCACTGCTGGCGGCGCACGCGCAGGAAATCCAAGGCATTGCGCTGCAGAGCTATTTGTTCTTCGGCTCCGCCAACCGGCTTTATCAGCACGTCAAGGCGCTGCTCGGCCAACATGCGGAATGCCACTTTTTGATCTTCGACTTTCAGCGCGTCACCGGCATTGACTCGGCGGCAACGCAAAGCTTTGCACAGATCAAACAAACCGCGACCGAGGCCGGCGCTCGCCTCGTCCTGGTGCATATGTCGCCGGAAGTGGAGCGTGCCTTCCGCAGCGCCCGCTTCGTCTCCGACGATATCATCGTGGCATCCGACCTCGACCGCGCGCTGGAGTCGTGCGAACAGGCGATCATCGAAACCCACCGGGCGCATGTGACCGACTCCCGATCGTTGCGCGCCTGGCTTTCTGAAGCTCTCGGCGACGCGCACCTGGCCGATTCCTTGTCCGAATATTGCGAGCGTCTCGACGTCGCAGGCCGGCGACGTCATTGCGCATCAGGGCGATGCGGCGACCTCGATGCATTTCATCCTCGAGGGCCGGGTCGGCATCATCGTCGATCTGCCAGAAGGCCGCACCACGCGGGTCCGCAGTCTCGGCGGACACACGACCGTCGGTGAAATGGGCCTCATTACCGGCAGCCAGCGCAGCGCGACGATCCAGGCCGAAGCGCCCAGCGTTCTTTACGTCCTCGACGCCGAGGCATTCGCGCGCATCAAACAAGAACAGCCAATGCTGAGCCAGGCCTTGCTTGCTTATGTGATCAAGGTGCTGACGGAACGGCTCAGCTTCGCCAATCGGCTGATCGGCGTGCTGCAACGCTGAAGAGTGGCAGCTTAGCCGCGATCGCGGCGCCGTCGGCGTTGTTGTCCCAAGCCCATTTGCTTGGCCAATTGCGAGCGCGCGGCGGCGTAATTCGGCGCCACCATCGGATAGTCCGGCGGCAGATTCCACTTCGCGCGGTATTGATCCGGCGTCACGCCGTATTGCGTGCGCAAATGACGCTTCAGCGATTTGAATTTCTTGCCGTCTTCCAGACAGACGAGATATTCGGGCGTGATCGAACGCTTGATCGGAACGGCTGGTTTGAGCGGCTCCGCCGGCGCCGTAACCTGCGCGCCGTTGGTGACGCGGGTCAGCGCCGAATAAACCTGGCTGATCAGTGCCGGAATTTCGGCGCTCGATACGCTGTTATTGCTCACGTAGGCGGAAACGATATTGGCGGTCAGTTGGATATAACTGGCCTCATCCGAATGATCAGCCATGGGGGGCCTGGTGCTTGAAAACAATTGCTTGCCGGGCGCCTACCCGCGCCGCATGTAACCTGCGCCGCAAGTATGCCATTTGCTGCTCCTCCCGCGAATTGTTCTAAGGATAGAACAACCGCTGCGGAAAGAAAGCAATTAAATGGTCTTCAAGCGCGAGAGCCAAGACTAAAGAGCCAAGACTAAGAGCCAAGACTAACCTGCAATCAAGAATGCAGCCGGCCAGGACGATGTGTCGCGCTCAACCGCAACCGCGACGCTGCGGGTGACCGGCCGATCGAAGCGTTAGCCAGCCAGCAAAACGGCCGAAGCCCGGGACCTTTTAGGGATTGTTCTCGATGTGGCTGCGCAGCGCGCTGATCGAGCCGAAGCGCAACGTTCCTTGCGGAAGCTGGGCCTCAATCGATCCGTCCGAGTAGAGCGTATACGCCATCCCCTCGACCACCCCGGACTTGAGCACGGACACCGGAGCCGACGCAGACGCCGCGGGAGGCGATGCGGGCATTCCGCCTACCGGCGGCGGCTCAGCGACCACTCGCGGTTCCTGAGCAGGTCGCGCCGGCGCGGCGCCCTGCGGCGCTTCATTATCGCCACGCGATCCTGCCGGCCAGAAGCTGTTGAACACCGGAACCTTGGCCTTGACCGGCGCGTTCACAGCAACTTTTTCGGCGGCTTTGTCCGGAGCGACGGTGAGACGGGGCTTGAGATCGGCTCGCGGCACGGCGCGCACAGACGAGCCGGTCCCGTTGGCGGCACGCGCGACCGCTGACAGACCTTTGACCTCGGCGGAGCTTTCATCGAACACCGCGTTGTCGCTCAAGACCTGCGCGAGTTCGCCTGTTTCCGACAGCCGGCCATTGTCCGCGCGCGGTATTGTGGGGATCTTGGCGCGCAGCCGCTCGACCATCGCATGATCGGGCTGGACCTCCGCGGCAACCGGCGTGGCCGGCAAGAGTGGCGGTTCGTGGCGCGGGTCCGAAGACGCAAAGGTCGAAGCCGGAGCCACGGTGGCAGCCGGCACGTCCGAACGCACTGACATCCCCGCCGGCCTCGCGGCAAACGCGCGCTCAATCCGTCGCATTTCGCGAACCGCCAGCCCAAACGCAATGAGCAGTAGCCCGCCGACAGCGGCGATTGTGCCGGGCGTGAGGATGTCGGTTTGAAAAGTGCCGTCGCGCAGACTCGCGCCGACGAGCAACAAGCCCGCGACCGTTGTAACAGCGCCTAAAATAACCAGAATGATCGGCATCCCGACTGCCCCCGCTCGACTTAGGATGCGGTGCGACAAAAAAGTATTTTGGACACCATGTTTATACTTCGCAAGGTCTTAAATAGCGCTGAACGCGCCGGAAACGGCACTTTCAACCTGGCGTCGCACTCCTTCGGTTGTATTTGAATACTGCCGCGTGAATGTGACGAAATACTGGTAATCCATTGCCGGCTCTGGCAAATCTCGGCGACCGGCTGCCGCTTGGTGGCGCTCCGTCGCCTCCCCGAGATTGCCGAAGTGAACCTGTTAATCTTATTTAGAGGAAACCTTGCTTTTGGTCGGCCGTTTTACGGACGACATCCTGCCCGCCCCTACCTGCACTTCTTTTTTGAGGAGTTGACCCTAATGACATTCACTTTACCCGATCTGCCGTATGCCTATGACGCTCTCGCCCCGCACATGTCGCGCGAGACGCTCGAGTTCCATCACGACAAACATCACCAAGCCTACGTGACCGCAGGCAATAATCTCGCCAAGGGCACCGAGTGGGAGAACAAGCCGCTCGAGGACGTCGTGAAAGGCACCTTCGGCAAGAACCAAGCGCTCTTCAACAATGCCGGCCAGCATTACAACCACATCCATTTCTGGCAGTGGATGAAAAAAGGCGGCGGGGGCGACAAGCTTCCCGGCAAGCTGGAAAAGCAGCTTACCAGCGACCTCGGCTCGCTGGCCAAGTTCAAGGAAGACTTCACCCAGGCCGGCATCACCCAGTTCGGTTCGGGCTGGGCCTGGCTGGTGGTGAAGGACGGCAAGATCGCCATCATGAAGACGCCAAACGGCGAGAACCCGCTGGTGCACGGCGCCAAGCCGATCCTCGGCTGCGACGTGTGGGAGCATTCCTACTATATCGACTATCGCAACCGCCGGCCCGACTACCTCAAGGCCTTCCTCGACCATCTGGTCAATTGGGACCACGTCGCGGAAATGTACGAAGCGGCCGTGAAGTAACGGCGCCTCGGCACTGCGAGTGCGCTTCTGAAGTGGGACCTTCGGGTCCCACTTTTTTTGTTGGCTGCAGCGCTTCTTTTGTTGGCTGCAGCGCTTCAGGTCGCGGCCGACGAGGCCCTCACCCGCCGGCGTGCGCGAACTCCCAGTAAAGCTCTCGGGCGCGGCGATAAACCGGACCCGGCTGCAGATCGCGGTCGTCGAGGCGCGCGACCGGCGACACTTTCACGTAGTTGCCGGTCGAGAAAATCTCGTCGGCGGTCTGGAGATCGGAATACCGCAGCGTCGTTTCCACCACCGTGATGCCGGCACCCCGCAACAGCCCGATGATGCGTGCGCGCGTAATGCCGGCGAGAAACGTGCCGTTGGTCGCGGGCGTGTAGGCGACGCCGTCCTTGACCATGAAAATGTTTGCGGTGGCGAGCTCGGCGACGTTGCCCAGCATGTCGCACATCACACAATTGTCGAAGCCGCGCGCCCGCGCTTCGATCATGGCGCGCGCATTGTTTGGATAAAGGCAGCCCGCCTTGGCGTCGACCGGCGCGGTTTCGCGCGTCGGACGCCGGAACGGCGACAGCGTGATCGCACTGCCGGTGGGCTTCGGCAACGGTGCGACATAAAGCGTCAGGCACCAGCGCGTGGTCTCCGGATCGAGCCGCACCGCGCCGCCGGCGGCGTCTTCCGGCCAATACATCGGCCGGATGTAAAGCTCGGCATCGCGATCGAAACGCTTGAGGCCCTCGCGCGCCAAAGCGATCCAGTCTGCGGTCGAGACCAGCGGCTTGAGCGTCAAAACCTTGGCGGACTCGTTGACCCGGGCGAAGTGCAGGTCGAGATCGGGGGTGACACCTTCGAACGCGCGGGCGCCGTCGAACACCGACGTGCATAACCACGTCGCGTGCGTGCGCACGCCCATGATCGGCAGGTTGCCCTCGTGCCAATCGTCTTCGAAAAACGTCAGCGTCTTCGACCAGGTTACCGTGCGGGCCATCGTGTCGTCCTTTCGCTGGCCTTATTGTCCCAGCGGCGCTGTTTTGTCACCATGTCGGCGGCCGGGAGATCATTATGGTTAGCGCTTTCGTCTTTGACGCCTATGGCACTCTGTTTGATGTTCACGCGGCAATCGGCCGCCATCGCACCGCCGCCGGCGCTGACGCCGATCGGTTCTCCGAGATTTGGCGCACCAAACAGCTCGAATACACCTGGACGCTGACGCTCGCCGGACACTACGAGGATTTTTGGACACTGACGGAGCGCGCACTCGACTATGCTTTTGCGCGCGTGCCATCCGTGGATCGCGGGCTGCGCGCAAAGCTGCTTGAAGCTTATTTGACGCTGGATGCATTTGCGGATGCTCGAGCGACACTGGCGGCGCTCAAGGCAAAGGGCTCGCGATTGGCCATTCTGTCGAACGGAACGCCACGCATGCTGGATGCTGCGGTAAAAGCGGCGGGGCTATCCAATGAATTTGATGCCGTGCTGTCGGTTGACAGCCTGCGCCGATACAAGCCGCGGCCGGAAGTTTATACGCTGGCCAGCGATGCGCTTGATTTGCCGCCAGACGAGATCGCTTTCGTGTCGTCCAATCGCTGGGACGTGATGGGCGCGGTGTCGTTCGGCTTCCACACCTATTGGGTCAATCGCGCCGGCGTGCCCGACGAATATCCCGACTTCCCGCCGCGGCGCCGCATTGAAAGCCTCAACCTGCTGTCACAAACCTGAGTCGCCATTCGGCGAGCGCAGCTCCCGGAACGCTCGAGGCCGCCTGGGGCCGGGATCCTGTCTTTCGCGAACCCGTGCCCCAAAGGGGTAGCGTTTTCTAAACTAAGCCGGTCTTGTATTGCACAAAATGCGGCCTGGAGCGTTGAGTCACCGAAGCGACAGGATGCAGACCCAAGCCCTATCGCCGTGAATGCGAGAGAGCGTGCGGTTTTCGAGGAATTCGACCGCGCATGGAGCCGGACAGAATGGTCACCATCGATCAATCGCAAGATGGAAAAACAGTCACGGTGCGGGTTGGCGAAACCTTCAGCGTGCAGGTGCCTGAAAATCCAACGACCGGATATCGCTGGCATCTCCAGCCGATTGCCGACTCTGCCCTTCATCTGTCGCAGGATGAGTTTGCCGGTCGGCAGACCGGATACGGTGCCGGTGGGACCCGGCACTGGACGTTTCAAGTCGGTCGCCCAACAACCGCTACGCTCGAGTTTGAACTAAGGCCACCCGGTGGACAAACACCGGAGCAAGTCTTTCGCGTAACGGTCGTCGCAGCCTGACGGCTTTGGCTAGAGCACATCACGACTAAGCTGAATTGCGATGTGCTCTAGATCTACTTGTTATCGCATGTCCTTTTCCGGAAAACCGGTTTCCACTTTTCCGGGACATGCTCTAAGACTAAGTCACGACCCGGATCGTCCAAAAATCCGCTGATAAATTACTATCGAGGAGATAGGCGTAAGGCATGTAGAAATAGCCGGCCTCTCCCCACTCCGCGCCCCACGAATTTCTGCAGATAAAGACGTTGTCTTTATCGTCATATCCGACGGCCAAAACCGCGTGCCCGCCCTTCATTGCTTCATCGGCGCCGGGCATCGGCACGTTGCCGGTTTCCGAAACTGCATCGGATTCGAAACTCTCGTACACGGTGAAACCAAAAACAAATGGGTAGCCGGAGGACAGGCAGCCCTTCATGTCCGCCAGATTTTGATCAACCGCCTGATAGCCGATGGCCTTATGCATTTTTGCGTAGGCGTAACAATCGTCGCGTGGCGCCGTCGCAGCCGCCGCCCCGGGCGCGAACGTGCCGCCGGCCAAAGGCGGCAGTCCCACGTACGGCCACACGCTTTCGGGAGGCACCCCCAGAATGCTGTTTTCCGGGCAGATGCCCTGACTGGCGACGCTCTTGATGCCGTCACGAATATAGGCACCGGCGTCGGAGCCCACGGTGCCTTCGATGTCGCGTTCATTGAAATAAATGAACAGGCGTGACGGCGTGAAATCCAGTATCTTCTGCTTCATCATGTCGAATTCAAGCGCCGCCGCTATCGCGTTTGCCGTGCAGCTTCCAATTTGTCCCTGCGCATAAACCGGCGGGCACTGGGGCCGCAGGTCGACGTTAGGCGTGATATTCTGGAGAACTGCGCTGGGCACCGCATAAGAATGATCGCGTTGATCGGGCAAATCCGGCTTCCAACCGTAGCCGGCAATCTTTCGTTTCTTTGGCTTGGGCCCTGTTGATATTGATGAGCGGGGGCGGACGCCACCACCTCCCGAAGCGTCGCCGCCTGCCATCGCGACAACAGTGGCCATAGCCTTTGCAGTACCTCCACCCCATTGCTCGTAAAGTTGTTTGATCGTCATCGGAGCAACGACGGTCGAATTGTCGCAATATCCGTCGATCCCGGGGATCACGTGAGGGCCTGGCCCGTGCATGTCGCCGTTGTCTTGCCACAGCCAGGGATAATCCCACGACTGCTGGAAGGTGAAGGTGTTGCCGTAAGAGGCCAACCACAGCCGACGCTTGGCGAACCGCGGATCCCTCCCCCTCAGTTGCTCTTTCGCAACGTTTCCAGAATAGACGATGATGGGAAATCCCAGAGCCCTCTCCACGACGTTGCAAAAAGCGTCCACGGCGTCAGCGCTCGGCTGGTAGCCGCTGGCGCCGACCGATTCCCAATCGACAACCGCGTCGTCACCCGGATGCAGTTGAGCTGTTGCGAGAAAATGCTGCGCCTCACCTTCCGGATCTTGGCCGTGGAAGAAATGATAAGCGGCAAAGCGTGGAGCGAGCTGCAGGCTCGCGCCATCGACATCGGTGACCGGGATGGGGATACCATCCATCCATGCTGATCGACGCGCATGGTAGCGGGAATCCACCTCGGTCAACCCCTCGGTTGCCTTGTGGATGAGAAACGCGATCCCGTCCGCCTTCACGCGTGCGAAACCGCCCATTGGGCCGGGATAATCCTGGACATTGTTGCCCTGATAGATGTCGATCGCTACCGCCTTGCGCCCAGGGCTCACACTCAGCGGACCATTCAACGCCCGCGGCGCCACCGGCGAAGGAATTGGCGGCGGAGGACCGACCACCTGGCAGTCGGCACCCGGTAGTGTCTGTTTGGTCGGGTCGATCAGGCTCAGATAGGTCGCCAGCGTATGCCAGCAGCCGAACGAGGATTTGACCGTACCTCTGGAATTGAAGGGCTGAATCGTGTCGACGTGGACGAAGCCAAATAATGCTGGCGGCAGCATTGGGACCACATCGGGTGCGTTGACGATGCGCCACGACGTGAGACCGAGCTTATTGAAAACGCCAGCGAAGGTGGCGTCGCCGACTAGGGGCGATGCGAAGGTGCAAATCGTCGGGTTATGAATCTGATTGGTATGCGCATTCTCCATCGCGTAGAGAGTGGCCAACGCGGCTCCCAGACTGTGCCCGGTTATCGCGACCGACGCCTGCGCTGGAAACATCGTTGCTTGCGCAATGGTCGCGGGGACGTGATGGCGAACAAGCGCGGAAATCTGTTCGGCAAGGCCGCCGGCTGCGCGTAGCGACCGGAGCGGCGACGCGGCAATCGACTCCGGAGGTTGCCGCTCGATAACTTCGAGCGTGTCGTAAATCCGGGCAAATCCCGCGCCGACAGATCCGCAACCTGGAATCTTCGAACGGCGTCCTCACCGCGGCGTTGGCGTCGTCCCACCATTCTTCGCCGTTCGACGTGCCGCGGAGCGCGAGGACGAACTGGGTAGCATCCGTCACGCTCTGGGCCACGAATCCGTAGAAGATCGGCGCGCCGCTTTGCAGGATGAAGTCCTGCATATTCACCCAGGCCACCAGCCGGTAGCTTGGCGGAAAGTCCGAAGATTGTGGTGGCGTCAGGTTGCCCGGGTTCAGCTTATACATCGTGTAGGCGGCCTGAACCAAACTGCCGTACAGCAACGCCTCTTGGGCGTTCATCGTCTTGCCGTCCGCCGCGTGACCGTCGACCATGTCGGCGGATTGGATGGCTGCCGGCGAGCCACCGCCCGCGCCATTGGATAGCGCTTGGGCGTGACTCGACATCGACGCCGCTTCAGCCTGCACACCTGTCGCCAGCCAAATTTTCTTGGTGCGCTGCAGCCAGTAGATCCGATCGTTGAGCCCGATCTGTCCCCCGTTGATCGCCCGAGTCACGCCTTTGACGTCGTCTGCATCGGCCAGTTCGTTGCATGACTTGGGCGGCACGCCGCTGACTGCCCATTCTGCAGCCGCTATTTCGAGGCAGTGAGCGGGATCGAAGGCCAAGTCCGGTTGGGCGACTAGCGGAATATTGATTTGTGTTCCAAATCGCGCATACGCATTGCGACCCGTGATTTGCAACAAGCCGCGACCGCGATACAAATAACCATCGCCCGGATTGATGTTGCCAAGACGACCGCCGTAGACAAAATTGCCCAACTTCTGCTCGTTGTGAGCATATTCAGAAGCAATTTCCGGCGTCGGGAACCGCGACGGCCAAACTTGTCGCAGTCGTTCCGGCGAGTAGTTGAGGCTTTCGCGCAGCAGGACAAGGCCACCGGTTTCGGTAAGTATTTGTGCGAGGAAGTGGCAGATCCGGAGCGGATTTTCCGAGATTCCGTACTTGGCAAGAATATCGGCTACGTTCGGCGAGCCAAAGGCCGCCCGATATTGCGCCACCATGTCCGGCGCCAGAGCTTCGATCTGAGACAGTTGCACCTTGATCATTCTTTCCTCCCAAGACTCATCAGGACACATTTGCTAGTCCGTGCGATGCCGCTCGCACCCCTGAAGAAACGTTTCCGATTTCGGAATTCGCGGGCGGCAATTCCGGCGTCTTGTCGGCCTTGTTTGTTGGAGCTGGGCGGCGAGCTGATCGCGTCGCGAGCAGCGACGAAGGTCGCGATACGCCATTGCTTGCGGCCGCGCGATACGCAGCCAAAGTAATTTCGATCAAGCGCCCCCGGCGTAGCCGCAGCCGCCGGATCGCTATCGCGCTTGCTTTTTGCTTCGTGCGTGCCTGTCGTCTCAGTGATCGCTCTGCTCACGTGAGCACCAAGGCTGCTGCCCGTGGAGTCGATCACGATAAGTTTCAGAATATCGGAATAGCTTCCGGCCGCCGTTGGAATAAGGGGATCCATGAAGCAACTCACGATCTGACGCTTGGCTGCTCGCGACGATCGCAGCCGCCTCACCAACGAAGACCCAGTAGTGATGACCGTTAAGTGCTGCGGCTTCGCATCCGCAAACGTAGGTTTCTCCCGCCCGGTAACGAAGTCGCCAGCCAAAAATTAAAGTGCAGGACTCAAATCAGAAGATGCTCGGCGCGCGACACTGAGACTTGTTGGTGGGCGTGCAAGGTGCGGCTCATGCCCCAGAGAATGAAAGCCACGCGTAACCCGACCTATCCCACAGGTATCTCGTCGCAGAAAAGCAGTGCGGAGTAGTGCGATTGCGCCCGAGCGAACTTACGCCGGATGGCAATTAAAGATTGTTTCTCAAATCGCGTCAAGATTGCGCAACCCCCTATGATAGAAATTGCCGGACGCAGGCAGGCGGGCGCAATGGGCAATGCGGATCTACGGGGAAAACGCTAACTGGCGGCAATCACAATTGTTTAGCTTGGTCCATAGGAACGCGCCTTGCTGGGAGGTGCACGAAAAAGCCTCGGAGCGGCAGCCTTTTCGTCAAAGCGCGTAGGCAGTCCGTCACGCCGCATCATCCGCCCATCGGCGTACCCGTCAGGCGCAGCGGCGATCAGGCGTCCCACCGGTGAACGTCTGTCATGCTTGACACGTTTGAGGTGAACGCGGGCGGTCTGAGATGGCGCCGATATTGCTGGCAAAATCTGCGATGCGCCAAGCCGCCAAGAGGCGGTCGATGAAGCGACGACTACTCAGCCCTTGAAGATCGAGGCGCAAATCCAAGTCTGCTTAAACAGGTCTCGCTTGGACTGAATCGGACATGCTTTCACATCTCGGGAGGATCTCCCCTCTCTCGCGTGGCGGGCCTGTCCCGCGCATCTCGACCGACAGGGCATCGCTATCGTCAACATTCCATGCCACCGAAGGGCGCCGGCCGAAACACAGGAAAGCTCTGTGACGCCGAGCGGCCGCGCCCGATCGTGACGATACGACGAGAGGCGCTCAAGCTGTTTCAGTCTAGGCCGCGCTGCCCGCAATGCCCCCATAGGCCTTCAAGGCTGAGACGATTTGCTGCTTGGTCAAGCGGGTGCCGTCGTCGCCCTCGATCAACAAGGCGACGCGGCCGCTGTCGTTGATATGCTGCGCCCAACTCATTGCTTCGTCGAGGTTGCCGAACTCCTTGTACAGGTGGCGGTCCTTCTCCAGCGGCGAGATCGATTGCGAGCCGCGCGGCCCGGAATAGACGCGAAATGTCATCGGCAGATCTCCTGCATGTCCCCCGCTATCGAAAACGTAAATATCCGCGCAAAGTTCGCCACCGCTGTCGCCGGGCCACAAATGCGGCGCCTTGACGCGGCCAGATCATTTTTGCGGTGCAAAATCCTGGTTGGCATAGGGCCACGCCGTGGGACGCTGGATGGCGATGAACGCGTGATCGAGGGTGTGATGGCAACTGTTGCAGCCCGCGGTCAATTGATCGAACGCGCGCGTGAATGACGCCTTGTCTTTGGTCTCAATCGCCTTCTCGACAGCCGCGATCGGCGCCCCGACCGCCTTATCCACCGTGTCACCGCCGAGCAGCTTGTCCAGATCGCCAAAACCGTCTTTGAGCTTGCCGATTTCATAGTCGGCCAGCGGCCAGTTGCCCGCATGACCCGCAAACCAGAGTTTGAGGTGGCGCTCCTGCTGGAACGTCATGATGTCGCCGATATTGGGCTCAGGGGCTTCTTCCGCGTTGGCTATCGAGGCGAACAGCAGGCAACCGGCAATCATGAACTTCAACATGATGACACCTCGACGGCCAACACCCGACGGACTTTCGCTAAAGCGCCATCGCTTCAGAGCTCAATCGGAGCTTTCGCATTATAGCGCGCATGCCCGCTTGACATAAATCATACGCTAGCTGCCCGATGGCGGCGACTCGGTGCATTGTTTGGAGAACGCCTGCCGACAGGCTTGATAGAGCGCCGGGCAGGATTGTGCCGCGGCCTCGCCGGCATCGATCGCCTTGATCCGATCCGCCGCCGTACGTGACGGGCCATCGTAGGTGATCACCGCGTCGGTGCGATCAATCCCCCGATCCGCGATCAAAAAACGCTCGGCGCCGTTGTAGAAGGTCGTCGCGGTCTTGATTGCCTCAGTGATCTTCTTCGAGAACTCGGCGTTGATACGCGGGTCCGGCTTGACGACGCGCGCACGCACGGCCACGTCGGTGTAAAGTGCGTTGAGCTTGAAATAGATACCGCCGCACTCGGCGAGAGCGAGCCAATAGGGACGGCCGTTGTAAGGACCAGCCGCAGCGACCAGGCTATCGCGCTTGTCCGTCGAGACCGCCGGAGCCGCGGGCTCCGCCGGCTTCCGAGGCTCGCGCTTGTAGCGGCCTTGCGCGTGCACGCTCGTCGCGACCAGCGCCAACAGCAGCGTCACCACTGCGGCCTTTGCGAAAACGTACGACACCCTGTGATCGGAGCGACGCGGCAAAGACGTGCTCAAAACCGCTCGACCCACGGCCGCAACTCAATTTCCCAGGCCCAGGCGCTGCGCGGCTGGCGCAGAAAGTCCAGATAGGTCTGCGCGATCCCGTCCGGATCGAGCATGCTGTCCGGCTTGTCCAGCGGCTCGGTGCGGCTGGCGCTGCGGATACCGCCGTCAATCACGAAGTGGCCGATGTGAATACCTTGGGGCGACAATTCACGCGCCATGCTTTGCGCCAGTCCGCGCAGCGCAAATTTGCCCATGGCGAACGGCGCCGATTGCGCATAGCCCTTCACACTCGCCGACGCGCCGGTAAAAAGGACGGCGCCGTGTTTGTGCGGCAACATCCGCTTGGCGGCTTCCTGGCCGACCAAAAAGCCGCCGAATGCCGAGACCGTCAGCGTCTTTTCGACCTCGGCGGGATCAAGCTCAATGAACGGGCCGCGGGTGCGATAGCTCGGGTTATAAACCACCACATCCGGTGCACCGAAGGCGCGCTCGACCGCACCGTAAAGCTGCACCACATCGCCGCGCTTGGTGACGTCGCAAGCAAACGCCTCGCCGCCGATCTCCTTCGCCAAGCCCGCGAGCTCGGTCACGCGGCGCGACGCCAGCGCGATTTTCATGCCGGCTTTGGCAAAGGTCCGGGCCACCGACGCGGACAATCCCCCGCCGACGCCGACAATAAGGGCCGTTCGGTAAGGCGTATCAGGCATGCAAATCTCCGGTCCGGGCGCCGCATCGGGGAAGTGGATATGAAGGGGCAAGATGTCCAGACGTCAAGCACCCGGTCCATATTGTTTGCTTGGCGCGACTTGATGACCGCCCCGCCAACCCCAAGATGTTATTTCAACCGCGGAGCCAACCCCCTTCTCAATCGACTACGGCGATGGCGTTGATCTCGACCAGGCAGCGCGGATCCGTGGCAAGCCGCACCACCTGCACGGTCGTGGTGGTCGGCTTGGCGTCGCCAAAATACTCGCCCCAGACCCGATTGAGCGCATCCTGATCGGTCAGATCAGTGACGAAGCGATCGGCCGTCACGATATCACTGAACTTTGCGCCGACCGCCTCAAGCCCGCGCTTGAGATTTTCAAGCGCGGCGCGCGCCTGCCCTGCCATGTCGTCCGGCATGCCGTCGAACTCTTCGGGCCGGTGCGGATGATGATGGTAGACCGGGGCCGCGGTGACGCCGGCCAGATACACAGTGGTGCCGCCCTTCACTTTGATCGCCGGCGCATACGGCATCCACAAATCCGGCGCGTCGGGCCAGTGGATGTGTTCGACGGATTTGGACATTGGCGTTCCCCTCTTGGCTGAATTTCGAAGCGGCGACCGTATAGGGGGAATGCCTCTGCGTCGAACGAGACCACCATCCGCACGAAATCGAAATCGTCGACTACCACCGAGTTCCTGCACACCCACATCCGGGCGAAATCCGGATAGACGAATTCCTCAAGCCTATAGCGCTCTCGCAAACCGCGCTGGCCCGCCCGATCGGAGTGCCGCCGCGAAGCATCAATGAGATCGTGCTTGGCAAACGCGCCATCGCAGCCGATACCGATTTGCGGCTGGCACGCTACTTCGCGATGTCGGAGGATTTTTACATCGGCTTGCAAACCGATTACGAGCTGATGGCGGGCAAACGCGAAATCGGCGACACGCTCAAGGCAATCAGGCCGCGAGCGGCGTAGTCAGCGGCGCATCGATTGAGCCTTGATCTTTCGCCCAACAAATGCACACGCTGTATCCGCATCAACTGTCATTGGCAGTTAAGTGAAGAGTGCGAATGGTGTTGAAAAGCGCATGAGTGTAACCAAGGTGCGCACGCGAATTGAAGTCTTTCAGATCAGCGCAGTTCGAAGCAGTTTGGTCGGAGACCTGACGCTGACCGCGCCTGACGAGCTCCAGGTTGTCGGATGCGAGGTTCAGGCGGGCAGCATCACCAGGACCTTTAACAGGCTGCAAGGGCAGCGCAAGTTGCTGATCGTGTCTCACGGCAGGCCACCGCGCGGTGAGTTTGATCTATGGGATTTCGGGACGGACGTTCTGATTTGCGATCAGCACACGCCTCATCGATCCGAAATGCGTTTCGAAAGGAGTGAAAACTGCAGGGGATTGATTCCTGTGAGGACGTCCGAAGAGGATCTCATGGCGGCGCATGAGATTGCTGCATCACCGCTGTTCGAGAGTGGCAGGTGCGCTTTTGTCGTACTCAAGACGAGCGATTCTCAGGATCGTTGTCTCGGTACGCTCGCGTCCATTGGTCCCGTGGCGCCAATCCAACTTAGTTTCCGCAACGTTGAGCCCTTCGCAGTCGGTACTCAGCGAGTTCGGCTTTCTGACCAAGCTACGGCGGAAGGCGAGGCCTTGTGGGAGTGGCTCCTGACCTTCATCAGTGTGGCTCAAGGCTAGGCTAACCCGCCCTTGTGTGCCCCAACGGGACTATCGCGGCATCGATTCTCACGAAGGCCGGGTCGTCTGGCTCATGCTATCATTCGCTGATAACGGAGGAGCGTCGTTTTCGCGATGAGGCGGAACTGATCTTGTGCGTCTACAGGGCTTACGGGTACGCCGCCCATCTCACATCCGGAACACGCCGAACTTCGTTTGCGGGATCGGGGCGTTGAGGGTGGCGGAAAAACACAGCGCCAGCACGCGGCGGGTTTCGGATGGCGCGATGATGCCGTCGTCCCAGAGCCGCGCGGTGGCGTAATACGGATTGCTTTCGGTATCGAACTGATCGCGGATCGGCTGCTTGAATTTCGCCTCCTCCTCCACAGACCACGTCTTGCCGGCCGCTTCGATATTGTCGCGGCGCACGGTGGCGAGCACGCTGGCGGCCTGCTCCGAGCCCATCAGCGAGACGCGCGCATTCGGCCACGTGAACAGAAAGCGCGGGCTGTAGGCGCGGCCGCACATGCCGTAATTGCCGGCGCCGTAGGAGCCGCCGATCACCAGCGTGATCTTCGGCACCTGCGCGCAGGCGACCGCCGTCACCAGCTTGGCGCCGTCCTTGGCGATGCCGCCGGCTTCGTAGTCGCGCCCGACCATGAAGCCGACGATGTTTTGCAGAAACAAAAGCGGGATGCGGCGCTGGCAGCACAGCTCGATGAAATGCGCGGCCTTGAGCGAGCTTTCTGAGAACAGAATGCCGTTGTTGCCCAGGATGCCGACCGGGATGCCGTGAATGTGCGCGAAGCCGGTGACCAGCGTCGTGCCGTAGAGCGCCTTGAATTCATCGAATTCCGAACCGTCGACCAGCCGGGCGATCACTTCGCGCACGTCGAATTGCTTTTTCAGATCGACCGGCACGATGCCGTCGAGCTCGTCAAGATCGTATTTCGGCTCCGCGGATTTGCCGAGCGGAATGTCGATCGATTTTTTGGTGTTCAGGCTGCCGATGATGCGGCGGCAGAGCGCCAGCGCGTGGCGATCGTTTTCGGCATAATAGTCGGCGACGCCCGATTTTCTGGCGTGCACATCGGCGCCGCCGAGATCTTCGGCCGACACCACCTCGCCGGTTGCGGCCTTCACCAGCGGCGGGCCGCCGAGAAAGATCGTGCCCTGATTGCGCACGATGATGGTCTCGTCCGACATCGCCGGCATGTAGGCGCCGCCGGCGGTGCAGGAGCCCATGACCACCGCGATCTGCGGAATGCCTTGCGCCGACATGGTCGCCTGATTGTAGAAGATGCGGCCGAAATGCTCGCGATCCGGAAACACGTCGGTCCATTGCGGCAGGTTGGCGCCGCCGGAATCGACCAGATAGATGCACGGCAAGCGGTTCTCGCGCGCCACTTCCTGGGCGCGCAGATGTTTCTTGACGGTCATCGGGTAGTAAGTGCCGCCCTTGATCGTCGAGTCATTGCAGACGATCACGCATTCGCGCCCGGCAACGCGCCCGATGCCGGTGATCAGACCGGCGCCCCGAATGGCGTCCTCGTACATGTCGTCGGCGGCGAGCGGCGACAGTTCGAGAAACGGCGCGCCCGCATCGATCAGGGTCATCACCCGGTCACGCGGCAACAGCTTGCCGCGCGCCAGATGCCGTTCGCGCGAGCGCGGCGGACCGCCTTCCGCCGCCGTCGCGCGCCGCGTTTGCAGCTCGGTGACGAGCGCGCGCATCGCCGTCTCGTTGGCGCGAAATTCAGGTGACGTCGGGTCGATCGCGGATTTGATGGCAGTCACACGGGCCTCATCGATGCGGCGTCCGGAGGTTCGGGCACAAGATCTATCAACATGCCGCCGATGCAGGGCGGCATCCATGCGACGGCGCTCCGAAAGGCCGCATTGCCGCATGACGCCGCCAATATCACATGGAAACGGCTTGAGCCCGAAACTTTCGTCCTACGTTCCCGCGATGGAAGGTGGCGCGACGTGAGCCTCGACCGCAGATACACCGAGGGCGGCCCTCGGGGCCGCCCTCAACTCTCCTTCGCAGGCACTCTCTCGATCGGCGCCAGCTGACGCGTTCCTTCGCGCTAAGCGCGCACTTCTTGGCGCTGAAAGACCACATATCCGACGACGAACAGAAAAATCGCGCCAGCGATCATGCCGACGGTTTGCGGCCAGACCACCTGGATGCTCTGCAATAGCGGCAGCGGCGCGCCCGGAACGGCGCCCGGTTGCACCAGTGCAAGGCCGAGCGAGGCCAGCAGCGGCTGCTGCGTGGAGCGCACGGTGGGGTCGAGCAGCACGCCGACGATTTCGCCAAACAAGGCGCCGGGCGAGACGCGGGCGAACGCCTGCATCACCCCCAAATGGCTCAACAAATCCTGCGGTGTCGAGACTGTATCGGACACGAACAGCGTGGCCAGATAGGGCGCGATCAACGGCCACAGGACGGTGAGGAACAGCCACAAGCCCAAAGCCGCCAAAGCCGCGGTCGCGGCCGAGCGAAAGACGATGGAGAACAACAAAGCCAGCGCCAGCCATACGCCGGCATACACGATGGTGACGAACAACATCGCCACCGCGCGCGTCACCTCCTCGGGTCCGGGCGGCAGTCCCAGCGTGAGGATGCCGAGCCCGATGACCATGAGCCACAGCGCCACCAGCATGATGGTGACGGTCAGCAGCCCGGCCAGAAATTTTCCGAACAGCAGCGCATCGCGATAGATCGGTTGCGCCAGAATGCGTGAGAGCGTGCGCTGATTGCGCTCGCTGTTGATCAGATCAAAGCCGATGCCGATGGAGACAAGCGGCACCAGGAACGAGAGCACCGAAACGAACGACGGCAAGCCCTCGCCGGCGCGGGTGAACAGCCGCAGGAACAGAAACGGGTCCTCGGCGGAGACTTCGCGGATCTGCTGAATGCCGGTATAGACGACGCCGAGCGCCATCAGCACCACCAGCCATTCGAGCACGATCATGCGCGTGCCGGTGAGGTGGTCCGACAGCTCCTTGAAGGTCACCACGCCGACGCCCTGAAAGGCCGAGCCTTCACGCCGCATCACGAGTTCCCTCTTTGGCGGCGGCGTCCTGCCGGATTGTTGATTCGAAGTAGCGTGTGTAGATGGCGTCGAGGCTCGGCTCTTGCACGCCGAGATATTTCAGCCGGCCCTGCATGGCGACGACTTCCGCCGCCGCCTCCGGCCGCACGTCGCGGTCGGCTTGCAGCCGCAGCTTGCCGATGCCGGTGCGCTCCACGCCGGAGACGCCCGGGATCAGGGCCAAGCGTTCGGCAAGCCCGGCGCCATCGGCTTCGATATCGACCACATAGCCGCCGCCCAAAACCTCGCGGCCGAGTTCCGGCACGGTCCCCATCAGCGCAATGTGGCCGCCGCTGAACAGCGCCACGCGGTCACATACGCTCTGCACGCGCTCGAGCAGATGCGAGGAGAGCAGCACGGTGACGCCCTCGCCCTTGAAGGCGCGGATGATCGCAAGCAATTCGCTGGTGGCGTGCGGATCGAGACCCGAGGTCGGCTCGTCCAGAATGGCGACCTGCGCGCCTTTCATCAGGATCTCGGCAAGACCGAGCCGCTGGCGCATGCCGCGCGAGAAGGTGCCGACACGTTTTTCGGCCGCCTCGCTCAGGCCGACGCGCGCGAGCGCATCGGCAATTCGTTTTTCCCGCTCAGCTTTGCGAAAGCCGATCAGGCGCGCGGTGTAGGACAAGTTATCGACCGCGGTCATCTGATCGTAGAAGCCGACGGTGTCGGGCATGTAGCCGACGCGGCGCTTGACCGACAGCGGCTCGCGCGCCGGATCGAAGCCGAGCACGCTGACCTCGCCGCCGGATATATCGGTGAGGCCGAGCAGCATCAGGATCGTCGTCGTCTTGCCGGCGCCGTTGGGGCCGAGCAGACCGAAGATCTCGCCGCGACCGACCGTGAAGGAGATGTGATCGACGGCGACGGCGTTGCCGTAGGTCTTGGTCAGTCCCTTGGCCTCGATGACATTGTCCCCATTCATCGGCGGCCGAACCTTGCGATGGCTCCGACCATGACCAGGAGCGCGGCGGCGATGATGCCGACGCCGGCAAAGCCCCACATCGCCGAGGTTGCCACCGAGACGCGGAAATTACCCGACGCGCTTTCACCGCGGGTCGATGCCCGCACGGTGGTCACATAGTCGCCGGCGATCGCTTTCTCGGTCGGCGTGATCAGCGCCTGGACTTCCTTGTTGGTGCTCGGCGCGATGCGATCGATGGTCTTCGGCTCGAACGTGATTTTCCAGCCGCTCGGCGCCGAGCCGCTGAGCTCGACCTGATCCGCAGGCGCGGTGCCGTTGTTGGTGATGATGATCGGGATGGATTTTTCCTTGCCCGCGGTGGCGCTGGTCGACAGCAAGCCGTCGCGGCCGGAAATGTCGAGCCGCGGCTGGCCGGTGATGTCCATGGTGAGTTCGGTGGTCGCCACCGCATCTTCGGCGCCGACGCGCGCGACGACCTTGTAGCTTCCGGCTGCTGCGGTGTTGGGCGGCGTCACCTTGAGCTTCACGCTCTTGGTCTGTCCGGCATCGATCGGAACCGCGTTGAGCTCCTGGGCTGCCATATTGCTCGGTGAACGACGCGTCGAAGTTCTGCGGCGTCTGCGCCGCAAGGCTCACGGTCAATTTCTTGCCGCTGTCGTTTTTGATCGCGAGCTGGAATTCGAACGGCGTTTTCGACGTGCCGCGCAATTCCGGAAGCTGCGGCGTCAGCGTCAGCTTGGCCGGCAAATCCTTGGCCAGCGTGACGGCGATCGGCAACGTCACGGTGCTCGATCCGCCGGCGGCAGAAACCGTCAGCGTCTCGGTGCCGACGCTGGCGTTCTTCGGCACGTCGAGCCGCAACTCGAGCGGCACGCTCGCGTTGGTCGCCGGCATCGCCGCTGCGACAGGTTGTCCGCCACCCATCAGCGTCGCGGTCCATCCCGACGGCACGCCGGACACCGACAAGGCCAGCCGTTCGGGCGGCAAGTCGTAATTCTGCAGCTTCAAGCTGATCGACGAGGTTTCACCCGGCCGCAAGGTCACGGCGGGATAATCGCTCATCAAGAAGAGACCCTTCACGTCCTTGGGAGCGTCTTCAGCTTTGGCGATTGGTGAAATCACAGCCGCGAAGGCGGCGAGAGAAACGGCAACAGTGGTGGCGATAAATCGATATCGCATTGGCGCTAGGCTCCCGTGCAGAATGGTTCGCTGTGCCCCCTCCCACGGCGCGCTCGAAGAGCACGGCAGAGGCAGGCGGCATTGTGGGCGCAATCGTGACAAAATCATGCAGAGCGCGGATTTTGGCAATACCTGCGGTAGAGAGCCGCACTTTTAGAGTAAATTGCGCCGATGGCCCGCAAACCTGAAATCAGCGCCGGTCTCGTCGCATTCCGCCGCCGTCCGGAACTTGAAGTTCTGCTGGCACATCCGGGCGGTCCCTATTGGGCGAAGAAAGACGACGGCGCCTGGACCATTCCCAAAGGCGTGGTCGAGGCGGACGCCGATCTGCTGGCCACCGCTCAGCGGGAATTTAACGAAGAAACGAATTTGCAGGCCCACGGCCCGTTCCTCGCACTGCATGCCGGCGAAACAGCGCAGCGGCAAACTGGTGTACGCCTTCGCGTTCGAAGCCGATCTCGACCTCGCGGCTTTCGCCAGCAATACGTTCGAGATGGAGTGGCCGCCGCGCTCGCGGCAGCGCCGAAGCTTTCCGGAGATCGACCGTATCGCCTACTTCACTCTGCCTGCGGCGATGACAAAGATCATCGACTTACCAGCAGCCATTCCTGCAGGAGCTGGAAGGCAGAATAGCCAGCGGCGATATTTGATCGCTTATGTAACACGATCCGCGCGGTCGCGTTCGATGTGTGCGCTCGCCGGACAGCCGGCCGTGATGTGGGCGCGCCTGCTTACCAGATTGTTAACCGCCCGGCTACCAGTCCGTGCTCGGCTTTACGAGCAGTAAATACCGATCGTGTTCTGCTGTGGCATCTCGTTCAGCACAGCAGGAGCGCATGCGAGAGCTTTTGTTACCGCGTGCATCACACGGCCGAGCCGCTGGTCAACGCGGGCAAGCCAATACCCTGCTACGAACTAGAGCCGCTGCTCAACAGGCAACACGATTTTCAGTCGCCTGACTACGTCCCGCCCGGCAGAACCGTGAATCTTGACAAGCCGCAACCCGAATACGTCCAGCTCGCGGGCCGGGCCGGTCGGGAAGTCGTCGCCGAATGGAAGGCCAAGCGCCAGATGGCCGAGCAGGCTGGCGGCACTTTCGTGGTGAAAGCCAAAGTCGAGGCCGGCAGCACGCCCGTATTCGGCAAGCGCCAGAGCGGCCACGACTCTTCCGGCACCAAGAGCGGCTGGCTCGCGAGGACATTTAGTAAGCGCAGGGATAACGACTAGCCCCGACGTCAAGGCCCATCGCGCATCTGCGGCCGAATGAATCTCAGATCGGGGTAGCAAGCGGCGTATCAACCCCGCTCACGCTTGAGCCGCATCAGTCGAGTTCGTTGCGCGGCAGTACCCACGGCTCGCGCCGTGCGGCATCTTCCCATTCCTGCCACGCCGGCAGCGCCATGACGGCGGCCATATAGTCGCGCGACGCCGCACTCAACCTCGATCGCGTAGGTGTGAAAGCGCGAGACCACCGGCGCGTACATGGCGTCGGCCGCGCCGAACGCTCCGTAAAGGAACGGGCCCCCTGCCCCGAACCGCGAGCGGCACTCGGTCCAGATCGCTTCAATGCGCGCCACGTTGGCTTTCGCGTCGGGCTCAAGCGGCCGGCTGCGGACCGGCCGCCACATGTTCATGGGAAATTGCCGCCGCAGCGGCAGAAAGCCGGCGTGCATCTCGGAAGCGACCGCGCGCGCATGCGCCCGTGCGGCAGTGTCGCGCGGCCACAAACCGGCCGCCGGGAATTTCTCCGCCAGATATTCCAGGATCGCCAGCGATTCCCAAACGCGTACGTCGCCGTCGACCAACACCGGCACAGCGCCGGCGCCCGACACTGCGGTGATCCGCACCTTGAAGTCGGGCGCATCGAGCGAAATCACGGTTTCCTCAAACGCGATGCCCGCCACTTTCATGGCGAGCCACGGCCGAAACGACCATGAAGAATAATTTTTGTTGGCAATGATGAGATGAAGCATCGGCGCTCACATGTTGCGGGCACGAAGATCAGCAGATGGATCGCTACCGGGCAATCAAGCCACGGCGTTCAAGGCCCGGGAAGCAATTCCGTGCTGCGGCCGGTCAGGCGATAGACGACTAGTCCAACCCATTCGCGCACGGCGACGTCGGTACGCCGTAAGCCTTCACTGAGCATCGGAAAGGCGCGCTGCAGATCGGAAGCACCGCGCGTGCGCCAGTCGACCGGATAGGCTTCGACCGGAAAATCCGCCGCCCGAAATGCCGCCATGGCGCGCGGCATGTGGTAGGCCGAGGTCACCAACAGCCACCGCTCGCCCGGCTTCGGATTGGCCAGAAGCCTTGAGTACACGGCGTTTTCAATGGTGTTGCGCGACTGCTCCTCGGCGGTGATGCGGTCGTGGGCGACGCCGAGCGCCATCAGTTCGCGCACCGCGAACGGCGCCTCGGGTCCTTCACGTTCGAGCAACGAACCGCTGCCGCCGGAGAAGATGATGCGCGCATCCGGATAGCGGCGCGCGAGCTCGGCGGTCGCGGTGATGCGCTCGGCCGCTTCATCCAGCGCGATCGAGTCGCGTGCGTCCGATACGCCCGGAGAGATCGCGCCGCCGAGCACGACGATGCCGTACGGCGCGCCGTGCGACGGATTCCACGGCGGGAAGCGATCCTCCAGCGGCAGGATCAGCGCGTTGCCGAGCGGCGACAGCCCGGCGACGGCCAGCAGCACGATGCTGGTGACGATCAGCCAGCTCGCCAAGCGCGTAAAGCGCGTGCACAAGACCAGAAGGCCGAGCACGCCGATCGAGATCAAAAAATTCGATGGCGCAGCAAAGAAACCAAGAACCTTGGAGAGGGTAAAAAACATCGCGCGAATATCCGGCAGCTTGATGCGATCTTTGAATTACGAACGTGATTTGCGCCAAGCCGCATAGCGCGCCTTGGCCTCATCGTTGGCGGGATAGAGCCCCGGCAGCTTGACGCCGTTCTCGACCTCGCTGAACACCCAGCTCTCGTACAATTCATGCTCGGCGCCTTCATGCGCCACGAACTCCAGCAGATTTTGCGGAATGACGACAACGCCGTCGTCGTCGGCAACGATCACGTCGCCGGGAAAGATCGCGCAGCCGCCGCAGCCGATCGGCTGCTGCCAACCCACGAACGTCAGGCCGTTGACCGAAGCGGGAGCGGCGACGCCCGCGCTCCAGACCGGCAGCTTGCTCATGACCACACCGGCGCGGTCGCGCACGACGCCGTCGGTGACCAATGCCGTCACGTTGCGCTTCTTCATGCGCGCGCAAAGAATGTCGCCGAAGATGCCGGCGCTGGTCACGCCCATCGCATCGGCGACCACGATTGCGCCTTCCGGCATCTCCTCAACCGCGGCGCGGGTGGAGATCGGATGGCCCCAGCTTTCCGGCGTCGCGACATCCTCGCGCGCCGGAATGAACCGCAAGGTGAAAGCGCGGCCGACAAGGCGCTCGCCGCCCAACGCAAGCGGTTTTGGACCATTGAGCCAGCCGCGGCGGATGCCCTTTTTCAGCAGCATCGTGGTGATCGTCGCGCTGGTCACCTTGCGCAAGATATCGAACAGCGGTTCGCTCATCGTCTGCCTCGTTCCAAAGCATGTCTCGGAAAAGCCTGCCCTCGGGCTTGACCCGATGGGTGGAAGCCGGTTTTCCGATACGACATGCGACAATAAACCGTTCAGATTTGTCGCAGCCAATTGCCGATCCGCTCGACCGCTTCGCGCATGTCGTCGGCGCTGCCGGCATAGCTCAGCCGCAAGAAATTTGCGCCGCGCTGCGGATCGAAATCGATGCCCGGCGTCGCGGCCACGCCCGCCTCCTCGAGCATGCGCCGCGCGAACGCTGCGCTGTCGGTCGCGAACCGGGAGATGTCGGCATACAGATAAAACGCGCCATCGGCCGGAAGAAAAGCGTCGAAGCCCGAGCGCGGCAAGCCTTCGAGCAAGAATGCGCCGGTTTTCCTCGTAGCTGCGCCGCACCGCTTCAAGCTCCACACGCCCTTCGAATGCCGCCTCGGCGGCGATTTGCGAGATCGTCGGCACCGAGATAGCGAGGTTCTGCTGCAACCGCTCCACGGCCCGCACCAGCGACGACGGCACCACCATCCAGCCGATCCGCCATCCGGTCATGCAAAAATATTTGGAGAACGAATTGATGACGATGACATCGGCGGCGATGCGCGTGGCGCTCTCGGCCACGAAGGCGTAATCGAGGCCGTGATAGATCTCGTCGGAGATCACGGCGATGCCGTTGTCTTGCGCGCAACGAATGAGCTCGCTCAACGCCGCGGCCGTCATCATGGTGCCGCTCGGATTGGCGGGCGACGCGACGATGACGCCTTGCAGCGGTTTGGCGCGATGCTGCGCCAGCAAGGCCTCTGCACTCAGCGCCCAACGCGTGGCCGCACTCGTCTCAATGCCCACCGGCTCGCAGCCCAGCGCGGAGAGGATGTGACGGTACGGCGGATAACCCGGCATCGCGACGGCGACGCGATCGCCCGGTTCGAAGGCTGCCAGAAACGCGAGAATGAAACCCGCGGAGGAACCGGTGGTGATGACAATCCGGGCCGGATCGACGTCGATCCCATGCCACTCGCCATAAGCGCGCGCGATTCGCCGCCGCAGCGTTTCGGTGCCAAGCGCCTCGGTATAGCCAAGCGGCCCGGTGCCGAGCGCTTCGCGCACCGCCGCGATGGCGGTGGCGGGGGCGCCGACCGCCGGCTGGCCGACTTCCATATGGATGACCCGCCGCCCCTGCGCCTCGAGGCGCGCTGCGGCGGCCATCACATCCATCACCATGAATGGCGGTACATCGCTGCGCTTCGACGGTCGCAGCAGATCTTTCGCGCGCCCAAGCCCCATAGGCTGCATCATCGGCCGTGCCGGGCCGCGCGGGCCGGCGTGCCGCGCGCCCCGGTGCTGCCGCATTCCCGGGCTTCTGTGCGGCCCTGCTTCGCTATCACAAATGTGCTGGCTGGAAGTTGATCGGCCGTAAGTTGACCATCAATGGTTCCAGCCATAGCTTGGCCAACGGCTTGGTCCCATGCCGGCGGGACTGATATTCGTCCCAGATGATTGTCGCCAAAAGCTACTAGCAAGATGCATCCTTTCAAACGAGCATCACACGCGGTCGCGATAGCCACAGCCGCGGCTGTCGCCATGACAGTCGCGTTTGGCGGCTATCCGGCGCGCGCGCAGACCGGATCTTCGGCCGGCATCCCGACGATTCGCGATGCCGAGATCGAGCAACTCTTGCGCGACTATACGAAGCCCATTTTGCACGCCGCGGGCTTGAGCCAGCAGAATATTCAAGTCGTCATCATCAACGACAAATCGTTCAACGCGTTCGTCATGGACGCGCATCGCATTTTCGTCAATTCCGGCGCACTCACGCAGTCGACTACGCCGAACCAGATCATCGGCGTGCTGGCGCACGAAACCGGCCACATCGTCGGCGGACATTTGTCGAAAATGCGCCAGGAAATGGCGAACGCGCAGACCGCCGCGATCGTCGCCATGCTGCTCGGCGTCGGCGCCATGGTGGCCGGCGCCCGCTCGGGCAGTGCCGATACCGGCAATATCGGCGCCGCCGCGATCAGCGCGCCGCAGTCGTACCTGATGCACACGCTCCTCGCCTACCAGCGCGCGCAGGAGGATCAGGCCGATCGCACCGGCGTGCGGCTTCTGACCGCGACCCAGCAATCCGCCAAGGGCATGTACGACACCTTCAAGAAATTCGCCGACGAGATGATGTTCTCGCGCGCCTATATCGATCCGTATGTGCAGAACCACCCGATGCCGGCCGAACGCATGATGCGCTCGCCGATCTGGTGAAGACGCCGTACTGGGACAAGAAAGATCCGCCGGAACTGCAGTTCCGCCACGACATGATGCGGGCCAAGCTCTGCGGCTTTCTCGAGCGTGCCGACGTGATCATGCGGCGCTATCCGGCGTCCGATACCAGCATGCCGGCGCGCTATGCCCGCGCCATCGCGGCCTTCCGTTTCGGCGACGTCCGCTCAGCGATGGCGCAGATCGACAGCCTGATCGAGGCCAATCCGAACAATCCTTATTTTTACGAGCTCAAGGGCCAGGCTTGCTTGAAAGCGGCCATCCCAACGAGGCGATCGCGCCGCTGCGCCGCGCCGTCGAGATGGCGCCCGATCCGGCGCTCATTCAGATCCTGCTGGCGCAGGCGCTGATCGCCACCAACAACAGCAAGAATTCGGCGGAAGCCATTCCGCTGCTGCGCGCCGCCATCGCCAAGGAACCTGAATCCGGCGATGCCTACGAGCAACTCGCCATGGCCTATGGCCACGGCGGCAATCTGGCCGATGCCGATCTGGCGTCGGCGCAGGCGGCGTTCGCGCGGGGCGACAACAAGACCGCCCGCGAGCTCGCCGCACGCGCTAAAATGCGGTTTCCCGTCGGCTCGCCCGGTTGGGTCAGAGCCGACGATATCGTTGCGTTCAACAAAGGAAAAAGCCCGCTTCGCGGCGGTCAGTGACGGCAAAAAGGACAAACAACATGACAATCAAAGCACGTATTGCTTTCGCGGCCGCCGCCGTGTCGCTTTCTCTCGCGGGCGCAGTTCCGGCGTTGGCGGATTCATTCTCCGCCGACCAGCAGCAGGAAATCGGAACCATCATCAAGGATTATCTGCTCAGCCATCCGGAAGTGCATGCAGGACGTCATGGCCGAGCTGGAGAAGCGCCAGCAGAGCGCCGAAGCCGAGAAGCACCGCGCCGCGGTCGTGGAAAACAAGACCGACGCTGTTCAGCTCGCCGCATCAGGTCGTGCTCGGCAATCCGCAGGGCAACGTCACGATGGTCGAGTTCTTCGATTACAATTGCGGCTACTGCAAGCGCGCCATGTCGGACATGCTCGATCTGATCAAGGCCGACGGCAACCTGAAATTCGTGCTCAAGGAATTCCCGGTGCTCGGCGAAGGCTCGGTCGAAGCCGCCCGCGTCGCGGTCGCCGCCCGCATGCAGGACAGCAGCGGCAAGAAGTACATCGAGTTTCACCAGAAGCTCCTGGGCGGCCGCGGCGCCGCCGACAAGATGCGCGCTTTGGCGGTCGCCAAGGAAGTCGGCTTCGACATGCCGCGGCTCGAACGCGACATGGCCAGCGACGAGGTCAAGAAGACCATCGAGGAGAACATGAAGCTTGCCGAGGCGCTCGGCGTCAGCGGTACGCCGAGCTACGTGGTCGGCGACGAAGTCGTGGTCGGCGCGGTCGGCCTCGATTCGCTGCGCGACAAGATCAGCGCCGAGCGCAAATAGCCCATCGCCGTCAGTCTGGCGCTCGCACCGAGCGCCTTCGCCTGGCGCCCTTGGCTCGCGCCAGGCGATTAACGGGACAATCCCCGCATCTACGGCGGTGTTGCGAAAGGGGCAGCCCGCAGGCTTCCCCTTTGCCGGTGCGCTTCCCTATAACCGGCACGGTCGCGGCCGCCAGCCGGGACGACAGCCGGGTATCTGCGGGCGCATGCCGAAGACGATCCATGTCCTCAACGGGCCTAATCTCAATCTGCTCGGGCAGCGCGAGCCGGAGATCTATGGCCATGCGACGCTTGCCGACGTCGAGAAGCTCTGCCGGACCACGGCCGCGAAGCACACGCTCGGCATCGAATTTCGTCAATCGAACCACGAGGGCGAGATCGTCGACTGGATCCAGCAGGCGCGCGCCGAGGACGCAGCCGGCATGGTCATCAATCCTGCCGGGTATGGCCATACCTCGGTCGCGATCCTTGACGCGCTCGCCACCCTCGCCGTGCCCGATTATCGAAGTTCATATCAGCAACATTCATGCCCGCGAGCCATTTCGCCGGCGTACTTATGTCTCGCAGGTCGCGCGCGCCGTGGTATGCGGCTTCGGGATCGACGGCTATGCGCTGGCGATCGACGGCCTCGCGACTTTAATCGATGCCAAGAGTTAGCGGCCAAGAGTTAGCAGCCGAAGTTAGACGCCAGGGATTAGACGCCAAGGATTGATTGTGCCCCGTAAACCAGAAAAACCTCCGGCGTCGAGCACGCCCGCGATTGATCCGGACGCCATTCGCGAACTGGCGAAGCTGCTCGATGAAACCGGCCTGACCGAAATCGAGATCGAAGCGGACGGCGCGTTCGTTCGTGTCGCCCGCAACACCGGTTTCGCGGCCGCGGCGCGCGTCGGCGGCATTGCCGCGCCCGGTCCGACCGTGATCGCCACGACCGACATTCCGGTCGAGCCGACCAAACATCCGGGACTTGTCTCCTCGCCGATGGTCGGCACCGCCTACCGGGGTCCGGCGCCCGGCGCGCGGCCGTTTGTCGACATCGGCACTGCGGTGAAGGCGGGCGATACCCTCATCATCATCGAAGCCATGAAGACGATGAATCAGATCCCGGCGCCGCGCTCCGGCACTGTGATCCAGATTCTGGTCGAGGATGGTCAGCCGGTCGAGTACGGCGAACCGTTGATGATCGTCGAATAGCGAGCTGCGGATTGTGACTAGCGGACGAGATGCGGCGGCCATGACGGGTCTACCTGTTCGCAATTTCCTCCCTTGAGAGCGTGATGTTCGACAAAATCCTGATCGCCAACCGGGGAGAGATCGCGCTTCGCATCTTGCGCGCCTGCAAGGAGCTGGGCATCCACACGGTCGCGGTGCATTCGACCGCCGATGCGGATGCCATGCACGTGCGGCTCGCCGACGAAAGCGTCTGCATCGGCCCGCCTGCCGCCAAAGACAGTTATCTGAATATTCCGGCGCTGCTTGCGGCTTGCGAGATCACCGGTGCCGACGCCGTGCATCCCGGCTACGGATTTCTCGCCGAGAATGCGCGCTTTGCGGAAATCCTGGCCGAGCACAAGCTGCATTTCATCGGTCCGCGGCCCGAGCATATCCGGCTGATGGGCGACAAGATCGCCGCCAAGCGCGCCGCGGTCGAACTCGGCATCCCGACGGTGCCCGGGCTCCGACGGCGGCATCAGCACCGACGAAGAGGCCGCAAGGCTGGCGCAGGAGATCGGCTATCCGGTCATGCTCAAGGCCGCGTCGGGCGGCGGCGGCCGCGGCATGAAGGTCGTGCGCGCGGAAAGCGAGCTTGCGATCGGCGCTGGCGACGGCGCGCGCGGAATCCAAGGCCGCGTTCGGCGACGACACCGTCTATATGGAAAAATACCTGGCGCAGCCGCGCCACATCGAAATCCAGGTTCTGGGCGACGGCAAAGGCCGCGCCATTCATCTGGGCGAGCGCGATTGCTCGCTGCAGCGCCGCCATCAGAAAGTTTGGGAAGAAAGCCCCTCGCCCGCCCTCAATGTCGCGGTCCGCGACCAGATCTGCGAGACCGTCGCCCAGGCGATGCGCGACATCAAATATCTCGGCGCCGGCACCGTCGAATTCCTCTACGAGGACGGCAAATTCAATTTCATCGAGATGAATACGCGCATTCAGGTCGAGCATCCGGTGACCGAAATGATCACCGATATCGACCTCGTGGCCGAGCAGATCCGTGTCGCCGCCGGCAGCGATCTGGCGCTCAAGCAGAGCGACGTGAAATTCCACGGCCACGCCATCGAGTGCCGGATCAATGCGGAAAATCCGGTGTCGTTTCGCCCCTCACCCGGCAAGATCGTCCATTATCATCCGCCCGGCGGGCTGGGCGTGCGCATCGATTCGGCGGCGTATCACGGCTACAGCATTCCGCCGTTTTACGACTCGCTGGTCGGCAAGCTCATCGTTCACGGCAAGACGCGCGATGAGTGCTTGATGCGACTCAAGCGCGCCCTCGATGAATTCGTGGTCGATGGCATCGAAACCACCTTGCCGCTGTTTCGCGCGCTGGCGCGCGAAACCGACATCATCGACGGCGACTACAACATCCACTGGCTTGAGGCATTTCTGGCCCGCGGCTCGCTCGACGAATAGCGTCGTCAGGCGGCGGTCATGCTCGCCATGATCCGCGTTCGCGGTCCGGCGCCGGACCCTGCGGCGGCAGCCTTCATGGCCGTGGACAGAATGCGTCCGACAACCGAAGGCAGATACGGCTTGGCGATGAAAATCGAGCCCGGCACGCAGGCATCGAGGCCGAACACGTCCACGTGGCCCGACGCGTACACGACCGGCAGATCAGGCCGCATGTCCCGCGCGCGGCGCGCCAGCGCCATGCCGTCCATGCCGCCCGGCAGATTGACATCGGTGAACAGAACATCCACGGCGACCGAAGCAAGATGCGTAAGCGCATCGCGCGCATTGCTCACGGTGAATACCGAAAAACCCTGCTCCGACAGATCTTCCGCAACCATTTCGCTGATCAGGAATTCATCCTCGACAAGCAGTATGCGGATCGGCTGCGTTTGTTTGACGACGGTGCCCATGGTGGCCCCCCTCCATGCTCAGATGGAGAGAAATGCAGCGCGCAGAAATGCGTTCAAGGTGGCGAAAATCTTAGACAATCTGTAGTTTACGGCCCGTTAAGGTGGCGCCGTCACAGCGTCACGTCAAAGCGTCCAAGTCACCGCGTCAAGAAAAAAGCTTGCAGGAAAAAGCTCGAGCGTATGGCCAGCCGCGAATCCGCACTCGTCGACATCACGCCTGAGGTGCTGCTGAAGGCCTACGCTTGCGGCATCTTTCCCATGGCCGAGAGCGCGGACGATCCGGCGCTGTATTGGATCGAGCCGGAAAAGCGCGGCATCATTCCGCTCGACCGCTTTCACATTCCCGGCCGGCTGGCCCGTACGGTGCGATCCGACCGCTTCACCGTCGTCGTCGATCGCGACTTCGACGCCGTACTCGACGGCTGCGCAGAGCCGATGCCGGGGCGGACGCGGACCTGGATCAACGAACGCATCCGCACGCTTTATCGCAAGCTTTATGAGCGCGGCGATTGCCACACCGTCGAAGTCTACGAGGATGGCGAACTGGTCGGCGGCCTGTACGGCGTGAGCCTTGGGCGGGCGTTTTTCGGCGAGAGCATGTTTCACCGCGCGCGCGATGCCTCGAAGGTGGCACTCGTCCATTTGGTGGCGCGGCTGCGCGCGGGACATTACCGCCTGCTCGACACCCAATTCGTCACCGAGCATTTGCGTACGTTCGGCGCCGTGGAGGTGTCGCGGCCCGCCTATCACAAACTGCTCGACGCGGCGCTGGTCGGCGACGCCAATTTTGCAGCGCTGCCGGTGCGCAAGCCCGTATCCGGCGATACGGCGCTCAAGCTGTTTGATGAAGCGGGTCGCGACGACGACTGACACCTGAATTGCCGTGCAACGATTGCCGTGACCGACGATGGAAACGCAATCGCGGCAGCGGTCAGCAAAAAGGAAGAGCGCGATCAGCGCGCGATCAAGCCACTGCCTCAGCGTACCGGAGGCGGCAGCAACTGAACTCCCGGCGGCGGTGGCGCTGGCGGCCGCGGCTTTTCGGCTTCGGCTTGGGCTTCGGCGCCGGATCGGGAGCCGGCGCTGCGGCTGCGGTGGCGGGCTGGACAACCGGCTCGGCGACTTTTGTCGGCGCCGCGCAATCCGTCAGCCAGACGTCGTAGATCGGATGCTCGACGCCGTGGAGGCCGGGGCTCGCAGCGAACATCCAGCCGTTGAAGATGCGCTTGATCTCACCCTGCAGCGTCACTTCGTCGACGTCGACGAAGGCGTCGGTGTTGGTCGCTTCGGTCGGCGGCCGCGTGTAGCAGACCCGCGCCGTGACCCGCAGCGCGCCGAACTGCACGGTTTCGCCGATCGCCGCATCGAACGAAATGATTCGGCCGGTGATCTTGTCGAGGCCGGCGAACACCGCCCGCGTATTCTCGATCTTCGCCGTCGGCATCTCGGTGACGACGGTGTCGTCGGGCGCCGGCACGGAAGCCGGCGGCTGCACGTCCGACGGTGCCGGGCCGGTGCTGGCGGCCGCGCCGGGCTGTGGACGCTGATTGGCTCCCGGGGGCGGCACGCCCCCCGGTGGCGGCGGCAAGGGTTGCGCCTGAATGGAGGACGGCGCCGGCCCGGTCGCAGCTTGGGGCGGCGCGGCCTGCGCCGGGTACTGCCCCTGGGGCGGATACTGCGGCGGGTATTGCTGGGGATATTGCCCGGGCGGCGGCGGAGGCCCCGCGTTAGGTACGGAGGCCGGCGGCCGCGGCGGCGGATCGCCGCCAAAACCGAAATAGGAACTCGGCTGCGCTTGGGCGAAGCCCACCGCGAGCGTCCCGCCGAGCACGGCCGAAAGGGCGATACGGAGCATGAAGCCTGAGCCGCGATGGGGTTGACGCATCATCGCAGATCGCCCGGTTAACACACGGAATACGGCGCGGAAAGGGCCAATGCCTTGCGGAACGGAAGAGGGTTGAACCGCAATGGTCAGGTCGGCGTCCAAGCTTTGTAATCGCCGGTGGCCTTCGGCCGACGTCCCTCGCCAGGGTCGACCCGCTGGGCCGATGCGCATAGGGCGTGCCGGTGAGATTCGGCAGATGCGGCTTTTCCCAAGGGTGCCGCTTGGTCGTATCCTGCGGCGGCGGCACGTCGGAGGTTTGCAGCATCCAGCCGTGCCAGCCCGGCGGTATCTTCGATGCTTCGGCAAGGCCGTTGAAAATCACCCAGCGGCGCTCGAACCCGAGCGTCGGATCGATCTTGCCGCCACGCGTGCGGTAATAGCGATTGCCGAACTCGTCGGCGCCGACGAACTCGCCATAGCGCCGCGTCCAGACCTGGGTTCCGAAGGTCTGGCCGTTCCACCAAGTGAAAAAGCGCAGCAGGAAAGTCTTCATCGCCGCTTTCGCCGCTCGTAATGCCAGTTCAGCGACAGCCGTTGATGCCATTTCGTAAGCTCAATGTCCAGGGAAGGCGGAACCGATTCCGCGCGGCATTCTGCTCATCCGCGGGTTGCGCTCCGCATCCGTGTTATCGTGCGGCATGCTGCAGAATATGCTCGAGCGTCTCAAACGTGGTTCGAAGCGGCGCTGCCCCCGGTGACGGATTTGGCGTTGGCCGCCGCGATGCTGATCGGCGCCGTTATCGTCGCCCTGCTGCTGCACGCAATCCTGCTTTGGCTGGCTGGCCGGTTTATCGGCCGACGCGAGACCTTCCTGCGCACCGTCGTCGCGGCAACCAAAGGGCCGACCCGGGCCGGTTTGGTGCTGGTCGCGCTGGCGATCGCCTTGCCGTTGACGCCGCTGGCTGGCGGAACCGCAGAGCTGCTCGCTCGGCTGCTTGGGCTGGCGACGATTTGCCTGCTCGGATGGGTCGCGCTGACCGCGCTGCATATCGGCGCCGACCTCTATCTGCTGCGCTATCGGCTCGACCTTCCGGACAACCTGCTGGCCCGCAAGCACGTCACCCAGGTGCGGATTTTGGAGCGTGTTGTGGCGGTGATGATCGTGTTCGTCACCATCGGATTTGCGTTGCTGACGTTCGACGCCGTGCGCCAATTCGGCGTCACGCTTGTTCGCCTCCGCGGGCGTCGCCGGCATCATTGCCGGTCTCGCGGCGCGGCCGGTGCTGAGCAACTTCTTTGCCGGCGTGCAGATCGCGGTCTCGCAGCCGATTCGCATCGACGATGCGGTGATCGTCGAGAACGAGTCCGGCACGATCGAAGAGATCACATTCAGTTATGTCGTGGTGAAGCTCTGGGATCTGCGGCGCATGGTGGTGCCGCTGAGCTATTTCATCGAGAAGCCGTTTCAGAACTGGACCCGGACCGGCGGCGAGCTGATCGGCAGCGTTATCTTCTATGTCGATCACACCGCGCCGGTCGAAACGATCCGCGAAAAGGTGCTGCAGATCGTCAAACAATCGAAACTCTGGAACGGCAAGGTCGTGAACTTGCAGGTCAGCGACTGCAAGGAGACGACGCATCGAGCTGCGCGCTTTGGTCAGCGCCGATACCGCATCGGCGGCGTGGGACCTGCGCTGCGAACTGCGCGAGAAGCTGATCGATTTTCTGCAGCGCGAATATCCGACGGCGCTGCCGCGCCGGCGCTACGAAACGACGCCGAACGATGTGGCGCAAAGGCGATGAACCGCGCCAGCTGCGGACGTCGGGCCAATGAATCGCGAACGGCCAGGTCGGCAAACAAAGCGCCGGCTCACCACCACCGCTCGGGTCTGAAGAATCCGGCGGCTTGTTCGATGACGGCGCCGAGCGCGAACAATGTCTCTTCCTGAAACGGCCGGCCGACCAGTTGCAAGCCGAGCGGCAGCCCTTGAGCATCGAGCCCGCTCGGGACCGAGATGCCGGGCAAGTCCGGCCATGTTCACCGTCACCGTGAAGATGTCGTTGAGATACATCTCGACCGGATCGGCGCGCCCCTTCTCGCCGATGCCGAAGGCCGCCGACGGCGTGGTCGGCGTCAGGATGGCGTCGATGCCGTCGGCAAAGCAGGTTTCGAAATCGCGCTTGATCAGCGTCCGCACCTTCTGGGCGCGCAGATAATAGGCATCGTAATAGCCGGCCGAGAGCACATAGGTGCCGATCATGATGCGCCGGCGCACTTCCTTGCCGAAGCCGGCGGCGCGGGTGTTTTCGTACATGTCGACGATGTCGCCGCCGGGAACGCGCAGGCCGTAGCGCACGCCGTCATAGCGCGCGAGATTGGACGAGGCTTCGGCGGGCGCGACGACGTAATAGGCCGGCAGCGCGTATTTGGTGTGCGGCAACGAGATGTCGACGGTCTCCGCGCCGGCATCGCGCAGCCATTGCGCGCCGCGCTGCCACAGCGTCTCGATCTCGTCGGCCATGCCCTCCATGCGATATTCCTTCGGAATACCGATGCGCATGCCTTTCACCGAGGCGCCGATAAAGCTCTCATAATCCGGCACCGCGATGTCGGCGCAGGTGGTGTCCTTCGGATCGTAGCCCGCCATCGAGCGCATCAGGATGGCGCAATCGCGTACGTCGCGCGCGAACGGACCGGCCTGATCGAGCGAGGACGCGAACGCCACGGTGCCCCAGCGCGAGCAGCGGCCGTAGGTCGGCTTCAGTCCGACGATGCCGCAGAAGGCAGCCGGCTGGCGGATCGAGCCGCCAGTATCGGTGCCGGTAGCACCGAGGCAGAGATTGGCGGCGACCGCCGCCGCCGATCCGCCGGACGAGCCTCCGGGCACAAGCTTGGTATCGCTGCCGCGACGGCGCCACGGCGACGCCACCGGGCCGAAGCACGACGTCTCGTTGGACGAGCCCATGGCGAACTCGTCGTTGTTGAGCTTGCCGAGCAGCACCGCGCCGTCGCGCCACAGATTGGCGGTGACGGTCGACTCATAGGTGCGGAACGAAGCTCTCCAGGATGTGCGAGCACGCCGTGGTGCGCACGCCGTCGGTGCAGAACAAATCCTTGATGCCGAGCGGGATGCCTTCGAGCGGGCCGCCCTCGCCTCTTTGAAGCCGCGCATCGGAGGCCCGCGCCATCTCGCGGGCGCGCTCCGGCGTTTCCAGGACGAAGGCATTCAGCGCGCGCGCGCGTTCGATCGCGGCGAGATGCGCGTCGGCCAATTCGAGCGCGGAAAGCTCCCGCTTGCGCAGTGCCTCGCGGGCCTGCGTCAAAGTCAGCGACGTGGGATCGGTCATTGCGCCGTGGGGTCGTCGCTGGAAAAGCCGCTTGCCTTGTCTGCAGGCTGGCTCGCGTTTTCGGTCTGACGCGTTCGCCGGCGCTGGGACGGTCTCAACCGGATCGGTCAGCGACGGCGGCGGCTCGACCAGATAGCCGTCAGGCGTAATCAGGCCTTTGCGCCGCAGATAGGCAAACCACATCGCATCCTGTTCACAAGCAATGCACATCATTCCACCACTTTGGGAACGAGGAAAAAATGATCTTCGCGCGCCGGTGCATTGGCCATGACCGCACCGGCGATCTCGCCATCGGTGACTTTGTCTTCACGCATTTTCATCGCCATCGGCATCACCGACGTCATCGGCTCGACGCCCGTCACATCGACTTCCGCAAGCTGCTCGACGAAGGCCAGCATGGCATTGAGCTCGCCGCGCAAATGTTCCACCTCGTCGTCGCCAACGGCGATGCGGGCGAGATGCGCCACCCGGCGGACAGTCTGTGGCGTCAACGGACATAATAAAGCTATGGCCTTCAATCGAAATCCTGCATGCGTGGCTATACCAGAGGTGGAGAAACCAGCCAACCGCCGCGACTGGCGTCGCCGGTCCGCCAGGCGCCCCGGTCGCGCATTGCCCTGAGCGCCCGGCGCCTCTAGCTATAGGGCCATGACTCGTTCGCTGCGACCAATCCATGTGATCGGCGCCGGCCTTTCCGGCTCGGAAGCCGCCTGGCAGATCGCCCGCCGCGGCGTGCCGGTGGTGCTGCATGAAATGCGGCCGGTGCGCGCGACCGCAGTGCACAAGACGCCGGATTTCGCCGAGCTGGTGTGTTCCAACTCGTTCCGCTCCGACGATGCGCAAGGCAGCGCCATCGGCTTGCTGCACGCCGAAATGCGGCGGCTGTCGTCGCTGGTCATGGGCGCCGCCGATGAGCACAAGCTGCCGGCCGGCGGCGCCTTGGCGGTCGACCGCGATGGCTTTTCGGCGGCGATCACGGCGGCGCTCGAGCGCGAGCCTTTGGTCGAGATCCGGCGCGAGGAGGTTGTCGAACCCGCCGACGACTGGGACAGCGTCATCGTCGCGACTGGACCGCTGACCTCCGAGGCGCTTGGCCGGAACGATCGGCAAGCTCAGCGGCGAAGCCGCACTGGCGTTCTTCGACGCCATCGCGCCGATCGTGCATCGCAAGTCGATCGACTTCGACATCGCCTGGTTCCAGTCGCGCTAC
This sequence comes from uncultured Alphaproteobacteria bacterium, assembly GCA_963737755.1. Lineage (GTDB taxonomy): Bacteria > Pseudomonadota > Alphaproteobacteria > Rhizobiales > Xanthobacteraceae > BOG-931. The sequence continues at coordinate 255,562 of CAVTTZ010000009.1, forward strand.
GATAAAGCCGGCCCCGGCGGCACCGGCGCCGACTATGTCAATTGTCCACTGACGCGCGAGCAATACGACGGCTTCATCGATGCGCTTGTCGGCGGCGAGAAGATTGCGTTTCGCGCGTTCGAACAGGACACGCCCTATTTCGACGGCTGCCTGCCGATCGAGGTGATGGCCGAGCGTGGGCGCGAGACCTTGCGGCACGGGCCGATGAAGCCGTTCGGGCTCACCGACGCGCATCGGCCGGACATCAAACCTTATGCGGTCGTGCAACTGCGGCAGGACAACAAGCTCGGCACGCTGTTCAACATCGTGGGCTTTCAGACCAAGCTGAAGCATGGCGAGCAGGTGCGGATTTTCCGCAGCATTCCGGGCCTCGAGCGCGCCGAATTCGCGCGGCTCGGCGGACTGCATCGCAACACCTTCCTCAATTCGCCAAAGCTTCTCGATGCGACCTTGCGGCTCAAAACCGATCCGCGGCTGCGCTTTGCCGGCCAGATCACCGGCTGCGAAGGCTACGTGGAATCGGCGGCGATCGGATTGCTCGCCGGCCGCTTTGCCGCGGCGGAGCGGCTCGGCGAACAGCCGTCGTTGCCGCCGGCAACGACGGCGCATGGCGCGCTGCTTGGCCACATCACCGGCGGCCATATCGAGACCATCGATGCCGGCGCGCGGTCGTTCCAGCCCATGAACGTCAATTTCGGGTTGTTCCCGCCGCTGAGCCGCAAGCCCGCGCGCGGCGCGCAGAAGCAGGCGTTGAGCGCGCGCGCTCTGGCCGACCTCGATGCCTGGATCGGCGGCATCGTTCATGATGCGGCTGAATAGTTTGTGCTAGAGCATGTCCCGGAACATTGGACACCGGTTTTCCGAAAAGGACCTGCTCCAAATTAAATCCAATGGTTGAGGCCGGGACAGTGAGTGTGTTGGACGGACGCTGGCGGGGCGACGTCGTGCTCAAGCGCGACGTCTTTTCTACCATCGAGCGCGGTTATTTTCGCACCGACGACGGCGAGGTCGAAGCCGTGCTGCGCCGCATCGACGAGGTGCCGTGGTGGAGCAAGTTGTCGCCCATATTTTGTTTCGGCAGGAGCGTCGCGCCCTTGGCCGCGCCGCGACGCTCGAGGTGGGGCCGCGGCTCCTGTTCGCCGAACGCCGCATGCTGGTGCGGCACTGGATTCCCGGCGTGCCGCTGCACATCGCCAAGCCGCACGGCGATGTCGGCTATTTCCGCTCCGCCAAGACGGCGTTGCGCAAGCTGCATCGCGCCGGCGTCACCCACAACGATCTCGCCAAGGAACAGAATTGGCTCTACGCCGACGGCCACGCTTATCTCACAGACTTTCAGTTGGCGTTCTGCTTCGATCGCCACACCAGCGCCCTGTTCCGCCTCGCGCGCTATGAGGATTTGCGCCATCTCCTGAAACACAAGCGCCGTTACACGCCTGAAGCCCTGACCGCCTCGGAGCGCCGCGTGCTCGCGCGCAAGAGTTTGATCACGCGCATCTGGATGGCGACCGGCAAAAAGGTTTATTACGCGATCACGCGCGGCCTCAACTTCACCGACCGCGAAGGCCGCGGCATGCGCTTTGTGCGCGAGGCACCGGAAATCGCCGCGCGGCTGCGAACCCATCCGAATGTGCGCGACGTCGCCATCGTGGCTTTCCCGGATCGCCGCGCCGGCACCGGGCTCTATGCGTTTGTCGAGGGCAGCGGCGACGACAACGAACTCAACGCTTTTTTGGGCAGCGCCGCGCCGGAGCATCTGCAGGTCGTCGATGCGCTGCCGCGCGACGCGCAGGGTGCAGTCCGCAACGAGATTCTCGAGCTTGTCGCTCTCAACCAACTCGATCTGATCGGGTCATTGGTCAAGACCGACAGTGACCGCGCGCTGGTCGGGCGCATCGTCTCGGGACGGCGCAATCTGCGCGATCGATTTGCGTTTTAGACCCTCGCAGCCAATCGACACGCGATTGATTTTGATCCGTCATCCTGAGGCGGCCGCGAAGCGGCCCTCGAAGGATGCCGGCCGAGGCGCTCGGGCCGTCGCCCTTCGAGGCTCGTTTCACTCGCACCTCAGGGTGACGGGAAACAGGCTTTACCGCCCCGCAATTCGCCTCGGATCCCGTGCAGCGCGCCAGATCAGCCATTGCCTGCGCCAGGCCGCAAGCTCCGGCGGATTGAACGGATCACGGCGCTCGGAACGGTCGAGCCAAGGACGAACGACCGCAAGCGGCAGCAACGCCGGCATCGCCTGCTCCGGCAACTTATCCAGCTCGGCCCCGACGCGCGCCAGATGACTGCGCGCGACGCCGCGCAACTCAGCGAACACTTCGATCAGTCCCGCCGACGAGCGTCCGGCAAAGACGTCGTGCAGGTGGACCTGATGACGTTCGAGCATGTCCGCCGGCAGATAGAGTCTGATGGCGCGCGACCTGGACCGGAAAGGCGCGGAGAATTTGCGTGAGCCCGAGCGCGCTGCCGGCCGGCAACGCGACACCCTCGTCTCGCGCACCACCAAGGATGAAGGCGGACAGCGCGATCAGCGACGATGACGTTCGCCGTAGATACGCCGCCAGATCGGCCAGCGTCGGCATTGGATCGTCGTAGAGGTCGAACCGCCGCGCCTCGATGAGCTCGAGCAACACGTCGCGCGGCAGGTCGTAACGGTCGATCGTCGCGAGCAGCGCCGCAGCCAGCGGATTGGCATTCGCCTCGCCGTCGCGCTCGCGATTGATAACCTCGGTCCACCACTGCATGCGGATCTCGCCCGGCAATGCCGTATGCGCGACCTCGCGCACCCGCGCCAGTTCGGCCCCGAAGGCAAACAGCGCCTGGAACGGCCCGCGATGCTCCACCGGTGCGAACAACGAAGCGATGAAGCTGTCGCGATCAGCAGTGCGGAGAAACTCGGCGCAATGGGCGAATGCGTCCTGCATGGCCAGCGTCCTCAGCCAATCGCGATCAAGCCCGCGCCGATCCGGCGGCTCTCCAGCAGCATGACGTTGTACGTACGCACGGCCGGCCCGGTCGCCATCGCGTCGAGCGAAATATGCGCATCGCGGAACCGCGCGCGCAACGCCGCCGGCACATTCCATTGCGCACTGCCGGTGCCGAGAATGAAGAAATCCAAGGCATCGGCACGGGCAAAGATCAGCTCCAGCGCATCCTGCGTCAGTTCATCGGTTTTTGTGACCGACCAAGCCCAGATGCCATCCGGCAAACTCAAGAGCGAGCCGCGATGCGACATGCCGCCGAACCGGAAGCCTCCCTCGCCGTGCGAGTCGATGACCGTCTGACGCGGCAGGTGCGGTTCATTCGCCCCTAACAGGCTCATGATGCCCGCAGACCCGAACTTGAGCGCGGTGGCCTTTGGTTAAACCGATGCCGCGCGCTCGATGTTTGGCAGCGCATTGTTCAGCGCCGCGAGCGCGCGCGCTGACCGGGCGACGAGGGCTTTGGCGACGAGGGCTTTGGCGGCGAAGACTTCGGCGGCGAAGATTGGGGCGGATCCTGCGGGGGAACAGGCGAGGCCGGCACCGTCGGCGGCGCTTCGGTCTCGGTATCCTCCGCGCCACCCTGCCGGGCGCGCCCGACGCCGAGATAAATCAGGATCGGCGAAGCAATGAACACCGACGTATAGGTGCCGACCAGAACGACGCCGAACATCATCGTCGCGGTGAAGCTGCGGATCGCCTGGCCGCCGAACAACAGTAGCGCCAGCAGCGACAGCGATACGGTCAAATGGGTGACGATCGAGCGCGACAGCGTGGCGTTGATCGAGGCGTTGAGCAGATCCGGCATCGGCATGCGCTTGTAGCGGCGCAGCATTTCGCGGATGCGGTCGTAGATCACCACCGTATCGTTGAGCGAATACCCTAGGATGGTGAGCAAGGCTGCGATACTGGTGAGGTCGAAGTCGACTCCGGTCAGCGACATGAAGCCGACCGTGAGCACCAGATCGTGCACGTTGGCGATCATGGCGCCGAGCGCGAACTGCCATTCGAAGCGGAACCACAGATAGATCAGGATGGCGAGGATCGCGAGCATCAAGCCGATGGTGCCGTAGGACAAGAGCTCGGTGGAAACGCTTGGGCCCACCACTTCGACCCGGCGGTACTCCACGTCGTTGCCGAGCGCGTCGCGGACCTTTTGCACCGCAACCTGCTGCGCGGCGTCGCCGCCCGGCTGCTGCGAGATGCGGATCAGCACGTCGTTGGGCGCGCCGAACTGCTGCAGCGAAAAATCGCCGAGTTGCAGGCCACCGATGGTGCCGCGCATCTTGGCGAGGTCGGCGGGGCCGGCCTTCGTCTGCACCTCCATGAGGGTGCCGCCGACGAAGTCGATGCCGAAATTCAGGCCGTGCGTGAAGTACAGCAGGATCGCCACGATCGACAGGAGTGCCGACACGGGGAAGCTGATGCGCCGGAAGCGCATGAAGTCGAATTTGGTGTCGTCAGGAACAATGCGGAGCAGGCGCACGGGCTTCAAACCTTAAATCGGTACCGTGCGCGGCCGCCACAGCCGCACCCAATACGCCACGATCAATCGCGTCAGCGTAAAGGCGGTGAACAGGCTGGTCAGGATGCCGATGCCGAGTGTCACCGCGAAACCGCGCACCGGTCCGGTGCCGATATAAAACAGCACCGCCGCCGCGATAAAGGTGGTGATGTTGGAGTCCAAAATCGTCGCCAACGCGCGCGTAAAGCCGGCATCGATGGCGCTGATGGCGGTGCGGCCTGCGCGCACTTCTTCACGGATACGCTCGTAGATCAGCACGTTCGAATCCACCGCGATGCCGACCGTCAGCACGATGCCGGCAATGCCCGGCAGCGTCAGCGTGGCGCCGAGGAGCGAGAGCAAGCCGAAGATCATGGCGACGTTGACGGCCACCGCGATGTTGGCGAACAGACCGAACAAGCCGTAGGTCACCAGCATGAAGACCACGACCAAAGCCGCGCCCACATAGGCGGCGTGTTCGCCGGCATTGATCGAAGTCTTGACCGAGGCCGGGTCCGACGGTGCGCTCCTCGACGACGGTCAGCGGCGCCGGCAACGCGCCGGCGCGCAGCAGGATGGCAAGATCGTTCGCCGACTGCACCGTGAAATTGCCGGAAATCTGGCCCGAGCCACCGGGGATCGCTTCACGAATGACCGGCGCGGACAGCACTTTGTTGTCGAGCACGATCGCGAACGGGCGGCCGACATTCTGGGCGGTCACTTCGGCGAATTTGCGCGCGCCAATGGTGTTGAAGCGGAAATTGACGATTGGCTGGCCGTTCTGATCGAAACCGGCTTGCGCGTCGACCAGGTCGCCGCCGGACACGAGCACTTTCTTTTCGACGAGATATTTGTTGCCACCCTCGCCGTCGAGAATTTCCGAGTCGGTCGGCACCCGCGAGGCGCTCGCCTGTTCCGGAGTCATGGAGACGTCGACCATGCGAAAATCGAGCTTCGCGGTCTTGCCGATAATCTCTTTCAGGCGCGACGGATCCTGCAGTCCGGGCACCTGGACAAGGATGCGGCTCAGACCTTGACGCTGCACGACGGGCTCGACGAGGCCAAGCTCGTTGACGCGGCGTTCGACGATCTGGATCGACTGATCGACTGTCTGGCGGACACGCTCCGCCAATCCCGGCTCCGACGGCGTCAGCGTAATGAGGCCGCCATTTTCCGTTATGTCGACGCTGCGCTGGCCGCTCTGACCGAACACGCCGCCAAGCGGCTGCGATAGGTCGCGCAGCTTGTTCATCGCGTTCTCGACGTCGGTGTCGCGGGTGATGCGCACCTCGACGCTGTTGCCCTTGATGGCGCGGCCGGTGAACTGAATGTGGGCCTGGCGCAGAAGGCGCAGGACGTCTTCGTCGATCGTCTGCAGGCGATCCTTGCGCACCGCATTCACATCGACTTCGAGCAGCAGGCTCGAACCGCCTTGCAGATCAAGCCCGAGCACCATGTGGCGCTGCGCCCAGGAGGGCCAAGTGCGCAGCGTGCTCTCGGAGAAGAAATTCGGTACGGCGAAAAGGCAAACGATCGCTGCCGTGAGCAGGATAGCCACCGCCTTCCACCGGGAAAAAAACAACATCGAAACGATTGTCCTCGTTACGGCCGCGCTGAGCCGGCAGAAAAGCTGCCGCTCAGTTCGCGCTATCGTCCTTCACCGGCTCACCCTTGGCCCGCACTTCGGACACCATCGAGCGCATCTGCCGTACGCGCACGCCGTCGGCGATCTCGACTTCGATCTGGTCCTCGTCAACGACCTTGGTGACCTTACCGACCAGCCCGCCATTGGTCACAACGGTATCGCCGCGGCGCAGCGCCTTGACCATGGACTGATGCGTTTTCACCCGCTGCTGCTGCGGCCGCAGGACCAGGAAATACATGATCACCACGATCAGGACGAGCGGCAGCAGCGAGGTGATCATGCCGCCGCTATCGCCTCCGAACAGCGAGCTTTGGGCGTAGGCGGGCGTGATCAGCATTGCTCCTCCGGGTCCGCGTGGGCGACCACCGGCCGAGGTCTCGGACCGATTTTGCGCGGGAAATCGGCGCGGACTATAGCCACCACTGGCCCAATTGCAATGTTAGGCGCCCACCTTTCGACACGCTTGCGGGGGTTCGTGTGGCCCGCTAGAGCATGGCCCGCAAAGTGGAGGCCGCTTTTCCGAAAAGATCATGCCCCACTGACGTTTAGGGCGTGAGCTCCGATTCCCCAGGGGCTCGATCTTTGGCGATGAACCGGTGGAAGCTAATGGCAAAGAAGCGTCGAGACCTCCGCAGCAGATCCGTTGCCAAGCGCGCGGGCGACCCAAAGAATAAGGTATCGGCGCCCCGATCGAATGCCCGGCCGGACGCCGACGCTGTCCTCGAGCGGATCGCCGCCGCCCTGGAGCGTCTGGCGCCCTCGCCGCCTCAGGCCCCGGACTTTCTGAGTGCCGAAGCTTTCGTCTGGCACCCGAACGGCAGCCGGCTGGCGCCGGTCGCGCGCATCAACCGTGTCGATATGTCACTTCTGAAAGGCATCGATCGGGTCCGCGACCTTTTGATCGAGAACACCGAACGCTTTGCCCGCGGGCTGCCGGCAAACAACGCGCTGTTGTGGGGCGCGCGCGGCATGGGCAAGTCCTCGCTCGTGAAAGCGGCGCAGGCCTCGATCGCCGCGCAGTACCCCGATGCCGGCCTGCGCCTGATCGAAATTCATCGCGAAGACATCGAATCGCTGCCGGAGCTGATGGCGCTGCTGCGGCCCGCGAAGCAGCGCTTCATCGTGTTCTGCGATGATCTTTCGTTCGACGGCGACGACACCTCCTACAAGTCGCTCAAGACCATGCTCGAAGGCGGTATCGAGGGACGCCCGGACAACGTCATCTTCTATGCGACGTCGAATCGCCGCCACCTGTTGGCACGCGAGATGGTGGAGAACGAACGCTCGACCGCGATCAATCCGGGCGAAGCCGTCGAGGAAAAAGTCTCGTTGTCAGATCGCTTCGGTCTATGGCTCGGCTTTCACCGCTGCAGCCAGGACGAATATCTGGCGATGGTCGAAGGCTACATATCCCGTTACCGCATTCCGGTTGATAGCGACGAACTGCGTCGCGAAGCGCTCGAATGGGCAACGACCCGCGGCGCCCGCTCGGGCCGCGTCGCCTGGCAATACATTCAGGATTTGGCGGGACGGCTTGGCGTGGCGCTGAACGGCTAAAGGAGCGTCTCCCTCTCTCGCGCCATGCGCCGGCTTGACCCGCGCATCCGATCGTCAGGGCTCGGTGTCCATTCAAGCGGATTGGCCGGGGACAAGCCCGGCCATGACGAAGCGATTGGCGTGTTGCGCAAGCTGCTTCAGTCTAACGGTTCACTCTATTGCGTGACCCAGATTTCGACGCGACGATTCTTGGCGCGTCCGGCAACGCTGTCATTACAGGCCAGCGGCGCCAAATAGGAGAACGGGATCACGTCGGCATCCGGAACACTGATGCCTTGGCGGCGCAATTCCGTAGCGATGCGCTGCGCGCGCGCCGCGGCGAGTGCAAGGTTGGCTTGCCAGGTACCGTTGGCATCCGCGAAGCCCGCAATGACAAACCGTTTGCCGGTGCGCTCTCCGGCGCGCAGGAAGGTCGCGAGCCGGACGATGTCTTGCAGCGCGCGGGCGTCGAGATCGGTCCCATTGCGCTCGAAGCGGAACACCGCGGACGTGCGATGCAGTTGACCGAGCAACCGCGAAAAATTGGCCGTTGCCTCCGCCGGAATTGATTTGTCAGGCGCAGCGTCCGGCTTGCCGGCCGAACCGCCGACGAAACGTGCTTGCTCACCGGCGTCTTCGATTTCGATTGTTTGATCGATGTAGCCGGCGTCGGCGATGGTGATTTGTGCCTGCTCCGACAGCGCAAAGCCAAGCAGCTCCCGGGCGAGCGGCTGGGCCGGCGTACCAAGCGTGTAAAGATAGAGCCGCCGCACCAGCGGATATTCCTCGGTCTTGACCGCGTAGCGGGTCGGCGCGCTGAACGGCCCGCAGCCCGATTGAATGACCAGCGCGCGGTTGTTGTTGATGTACGGCAAGCCGACGAATCCGATGGCGCCGCGCTCGCTGGACACCGCATCCGACAACAACTCGCTCGAACTCATAGCGCTTGGCGTCGGCCGCCAGCGGCTTTGCGATCGTGCTCAACACCAGCGACACGAACGTATCGAAGGTGCCCGATTTGTTGTCGCGGGCATGAAGGACGATGGGCACGTCGCGGCCGGTGATCTCGCGGCCATCGGCGTCGCGTCCGGTCACCTGAGACCAGTTGCGCAGCTCGCCGGAAAAAATCCGCGCGATGGTCGGGAGGGTCAGGCGCTGGATCGGATTATCGGAATTGACGATCACCGCCAGGCCGTCGAGCGCGAGCACGTGCTCACTGCTGCTGCTGAGCAGATCGATGCGCTCTGCCGCGGTGACCTGATCGACTTCTTGCGGCAGCGCGCGGCGCGATGCCATGCCGATCACGGCCGCTTTGCTGATCAGCGCCGCGACGGCGGTACCGGAGCCTTTGGCCTGCAGGTCAATCCGCGCCACCGGCGCCGAACCAGGTCCGACGATATCAATGTCCAAACGCTCGGGCGCCGGTGCGTTGTACAGAGGCTTGGCGCCAAAACGCTTGTCCGCAAACGCATCGATCAGCATCGGCATCAACCGCTCACCGATCGTATTCGATCCGTGGATGCCAAAAGATGGTGGCACCGCGGCGGTTGCAGGCGCCGCAGCAGTCTGCGGCGAATTCTGATTCACATTGGCCGGCGCGCACGGCTGACCGATGCTCGCGATCTCATTCGCGCCAACATCGAGCGGCGGGCCTTCGGCATTAAAATAAAGTTTGAAGCGCCCCTCCTGAGGTTCGATCCGCACAGCGCGAATGGCCATCCCGGAGCGCAAGCAGACATCGACGCCGCTGGGCGCGGCGCCACCCTGTGCACGCACATTGTCCGCGGACGCGGATACAAGCAACGCCAGCACAGCACACGCAACGAAACTCGGCAGGCGCGCGGTCCGCACAGAACCATCCATAGGACAATTAACGAGAGCACTATCGCAATGCCGAATTACGCTTGCATGACGCCGTCATATTGACGTGCTGAAATCCGAATGCCGAACCACGCTTGAGACCACCTCGCGTTGAAAAGCGGCATTGAAGGACCATGGCGCAAGTCATCATTTCGTATCGACGCGCAAACTCGGCTGCGATCACCGGCCGCATTCGCGATCGCTTGGTGAGCCAATACGGCGCATCGCATGTCTTTATGGATGTCGAGGATATTCCATTCGGAATCGACTTCCGTGACCACGTTCGTGGCGTGCTGCTGCGCAGCGATCTCCTGCTCGTTGTTCTCGGGCGGGAATGGCTCGGCAAGACTGCCGACGGCGCGCGTATCCAGAGCGAGACCGATCCGGTTCGCATCGAGGTCGAGACGGCGCTGCAAAATTCCATCCCGGTCATTCCGGTCCTGGTTAACGGCGCACAAATTCCGGAGCCGGAAGACCTCCCCGAAAGTCTCAAGAGTTTTGCGTTTCTCAACGCGGCGACAATCGATGCCGGGCGCGATTTTCACCTGCACATGGATCGCGTCGTTGTTGCGATTGACGCCATCGAGGCAGCGCGCCGCGGCAAGACCGCCTCCGGGCATAAGGCTGCGCCCGCGCAAGGTGCCCGCACAAACCCGCCGCCGTCGCGACTTCGGATCGGTGGATTGTCGGCAGCCGCCGTGCTCGCGGTTGTTCTGCTTGGCGGCGCCGGATTGTGGTTTCTCGGTTCACCGTCGAGCGCCACGCAACACACCGCGGCGGCCGTCAGCGAGAGACCCGCGGCGGTGACGAGCCCCCTTCCCGCCGCGAGCCAGACGGGTCCGTCATCCGCGCAAGCACGGCCTGCCGTTCCTGCGGCACAGTCCGCGAACTTGGCGGCGCCCGCGCCGACGGCACCATCGCCAATCGCCGGCACTTATCTTGCCGAAGCAAAAGCCGGCTGTGGCGGCCAGCGCCAATCGATCAAGGTCCTGATACGCGACGGCCGTGTTTCATGGCAGCACAATGCGCTCGACAGCAGTTTCAGCTGGGAGGGAACGATCACGGCCGATGGCGCCATCAAAGCCGCCGTCCCGGATCGTCCAAATCTGCAAGCCGTCGGACGTTATCAGCGCGATGGCCGCGAGATCGCCATGACCTACCCGCAGTGCGGAGTGGTGACAATGCTGATCGGCCAAATGCTGAGCCGATAGTTTTCGCGCTACGCCGTCGCCGGCACCATGGCGGGCAGGCTTGAAGATAGATGCTCGCGCACGATCTGCCGTGCGGCACCGCGGCCGCCGAGTTCGTAAAGCAACGGCATGTTTTCGACCGTGTCGATGGCGCGAAGCTTGGCCACGTCCCGCGCCGGCAACACATAGTCAAGTTCGCGCTCGAGCCACTGTGCGTCGAGACTGATATTGTAGGGCAGAAAGCGAAAGAAATGGCGGCCGAACGGGGACGCAATCGCGCGCGCGTCGCCAAGCTCGGAGTTGATGTGCCAGGACAGCGGCACTTCGCCCAGCCATGACAAGAGTGTCAGCGTGAGTTGTTCGCTGTCGTTGATCTGCGACGCGAGGGCATGGGTGGCAAACTCGATCGTGCGCAGCAAGGTGAGCTTCTTGGCGACCCGATAGCGGAATGCTCCCGTGCCGATCGAGACGATGGTCAGATTCTCCGGCCCAAGCGGCCAGGCCAAACCGTGTTGCGGTAACGTCGCGATCAAGAACAGCGCCAGTGCCGGATTGTTGTACGGGCTGACGCCGCCATCAACGAACAGTCCAGGCGGCATCCCAGGCGCGATCGGGATTTCCTCGGGCTCAAAATAATGTGGCGCCGCGGTGCTGGCGCGCACCAGATTGGTCAGCGGATAGTAGCGGTTGCCGGTGAAGGATCGATCCGCCGGCGTCTCCCAGTAAGCCGACCGCGGATTATTGACGATGATCCACGGGCTACCGGTGTCCACGCGCTTGGTGACGATGGCGAGCCCGGTACGCAGATCTTCTGAATCGAGCGTGCGACCGTGGCCGATCGTGCCCTCGATCTGGCGCAGCAGCGGTGCAGCATCGAACTTTGATTGCATGGCGCTGAAGCGCCAAACCGAGCGCTTGAAGATGCGCGGCGCCAGCTTGACGTAGAAGTCGCGGATATCGGCGGCGCGATAGCCGAGCGCCAGCAAGGTCGCGATGATCGCTCCGGTCGAGGTGCCGCCGATCAGATCAAACCAGTCGGCGAGCAGCACCGGCCGGCCTTCGATCTCCTCGATCGTCTTCTCCAGCCGTTCGAGGAACGCGATCGAGACGATGCCCCGGATGCCGCCGCCGCTGAGCGCGAGGATCCGTTTCGGGCCGGGGCCGAACAAATGTCTGTCCCGCGGCATGAGCTTGGGTTCAGGCGAATTCACGTTCGCGCCTTCTTGAGGTGCGCGATCAATGCGTCGACGGCCGCGCTTGTGATTGTGCACTGTGACAGCAGAAGACTAGGTTCCGCCGCCGCCTCCCCGGCATGGTCCAGCTTGAACCAGAGCACCGGACAACCCTGGCGCCGCGCGTAGTCGACGATCTCGCTGGTGCCGCCAGGGCCATTCGGAGGGCCGCCGTCCCAGAGCGCGAACATCACGTCGCTTCGCGCCACCACGGCCTGCCCGACCGCCGAATAGGCGGCGTTGCGGCGCTCATCCGAGGCGATGCTGCCGTCGAGTTCGATCACCTCCGCGGCTTCAGCCAAGAAGCTCGTGAATTCTTGCTTCGACTCATCTGTGGCGAAGTCCCGAAGGTAGACGGCCCGGGGAAACGGCAGCAGAGCGATCAGCGCTGCGCCATTGGCAAGGCCGCCGACCGCCACCATGCGGTCCGCGCCCTCGGCAAGCGCCGAGATGACTTGCAAGCCGTTTTCACGTGGTCCGTTTTCGCGGGCTGTCTGTTCGTTGAGCGCCGCTTGATCGCCGACATCGGCCAGGCCGTGCTTGAGTGCCAAGAACGCATCGTTGATCGCGTCCTGCAGGCGCGTCAGCATGACCGGCGCAAGTGGCACGGCACGGTGACCGGTCACCCCGATCCGCAGGTTTGATCCGGTCGACATTGCGCTCCGGCTGACAGGCAATAAAGGGCTGCGGAAAACACTGACGACGCAGTTCTTTTCCCGCACGCTCACGCCATCATCGCCACGCTGTATTGCGGCTTCACGACGGCGTGAGGATGTGCCGCTGACAAGCGAACGCCGCCGGACGCTTGTTCGAGCGCAACGTGCCTCACGCGCCGGATTTCAAAGAATTTCAGGATTTGGGGCGCGCCAGCGAAGCTAGCGCGCCAGACGGCGCCGGATTACGCGCCGTTGAGGTATTGCGACGGATCAACCGGCGTCGCGCCCTTGCGGATCTCGAAGTGCAGTTGCGGAGAGGTGACGCTGCCGGTCTGGCCGGATTTCGCGATCACCTGACCGCGCTTCACGCTTTCGCCGCGCTTGACCATGATTTCGCTGGTGTGGGCGTAAGCAGTCACGAAGCCATTGCTGTGGCGAACCAGAACCAGGTTGCCGTAGCCCTTGAGCTCGCTGCCCGCATAGGCGACGACGCCGTCATCCGCCGCTTTCACCGGCGTGCCCTCGGGGACGGCGAGATTGATGCCGTCGTTCTGCAAGCCATTGGGCTTGGGACCGAAGTTGGCGATCACCCGGCCACGCACCGGCCAGCGGAAGCCTGGACCACCTGCGCCGGTCACATCGGCACTCTTGACGTTGCCGGCGGGCGGTTCGGCGTTATCCGGCGCGACCGGCGCCGCAACCCGGGCACTCACAGTTGGCTCCGCCGCCGCGACGGCAGGTTCATTGTGCCGCGCGGGCACTTGCAATGGGTTCGGCGTTGCAGTCGCCGCAGCCGACGCCGCTCCCGGAATGACAATGCGCGAGCCAACCCTGACCACCGTGTCGGGAGCGATATTGTTGGCCTTGGCAAGGACAAGCACGGGCTTGTTGTAGTGACGCGCGATGCTGTGCAGCGTCTCGCCCGGTGCGACAGTATGCATGGCAGAGCCCGGCGTCAGCGCCGTGCGGGCCGGCCCCACGGATGCCGGCGCCGGCATGGCGGCCGACGGCGGATTGGCGCGCGGCGGCGGCCCGGCCAGAGCGACGGCAGGCCCGCCGCGCCGGTGCGGGATCACCAAATGCTGACCCGGATGAACGCTGCCCGGACGCGTGATGCTGTTCGCTTCCATAATGGCTGCGACCGGCACCTCGTAGCGGCGTGAGATCGTCTCAAGCGTGTCGCCCGGCGCCACGGTGATCGCCGTACCGCCTTCCCAGCTGAAGCGTGGTGCCGGCGGCGGAGGCGGCGCGGGCGGCGGCAGCGAACCTGTCGTCTCACCGCCGTTGGGCTGGTAGGAAGCCATGCCACGGCCGCCGCCGGAGTAGCCGTCGCCGCCACTGAGTCGCGGCATCGGACGGCTATCAATGTGATTGCCGGACGGTGGCGGTGCTGGAGCATAGCCGACAACATCGCCGCGCGGGCGATCGCTGTCGAAATCTGAAAAGCGGCTTGAGTCAGTACAGCCGGCCGCGCCCAAGCCCATCAACGCGATTGCCAGCACTTGCGGCCAAACAGCCGATCGACGCGACGCCCACATGATCACTCGCCCGCACGCAACCATTACCCTTAGCGAGCGAATAAACCCTGTTGAGGTAAACAGGCGCTTAAGCCGGAGGCTTTGAGTTTAAGAAAGCCGTCGGCATTGCAATATGGTTACAATTCTCGTGCTTGCCCGGGCACGAGCGGTACGAACCGTACCGCGATCAAGCTCTGCGACGACACGCCTTGCGCGGTCTTGGTCAGCTTGACGAGATGCTGGGTGCCGTCGTGCGGTCCAAGCGGCAGCATCATCTTGCCACCCTCCGCCAATTGATCGACCAGCGCTTGCGGCACTGCATCGGATGCGGCGGTGACGATGATTCGGTCGAACGGCGCCTGCTGCCGGCGCTCCGGCAAAACCGTCGCCGGCCGTGACGGTCACGTTGGCAAAACCCAGGGTCTTGAAGCGCTCGCGCGCGACGTCGGCCAGTGTTCGGTAGCGTTCGATGCTGACCACATCGCGCACCAGCCGCGACAAAACTGCCGCCTGATAGCCGGAGCCGGTGCCGATCTCGAGAACATGATGCTGCGGCGCCAGCTCAAGCTGCTCGGTCATGTAGGCGACTACATACGGCTGGCTGATGGTTTGACCGCAGGCGATCGGCAGCGCCTGATCCGCATACGCGCTGTCGATCAGCTCGGGCGATACGAAATGCTCGCGCGGGACCTCGTCCATCGCGCGCAGCACCGCCTGATCGCTGATGCCACGGCGGCGAAGCGCGAGCTGAAATTCCATGCGTTCCACATCGGCTGCCCTGATATCCGCCATGGTAACGCCGCTCTCCCCCTCGTCGCTCCCCGTTCTAGCACTCCGGCCGGTCGCTTGTATTGAGCCGCGATGACAAACACCGCTCAAGGGCGGGAACCGACCGATCGCTCAGGCGTTACACGGGATCGACTTGTGGGGTCAGTCTGTTCGGTCGAACCTCGATGATTGCGGCGGCAGGGGCTGTCGCGGTAAATTCTACCGAGAAACCCCGGATTTAACTTGGACATGGGCGGGGACATGGATTTCCTGGATGAGCGATGGCCAATCTGCCGGGCGCAGGCGCGTTCTGGTGGTCGAAGACGAATTGATGATCCGCATGTTGCTTCAAGACATGCTGGACGATCTCGGTCACACCCTCGCCGGCGAGGCCGGCCGGATCGACGAAGCGCTGACGCTGGCAAGCCAGGCGGATTTCGACGTCGCGATCCTCGACGTCAATCTCAACGGCGAGCCGATTTCGCCGGTGGTCGAGGTTTTGATGCAGCGCGGCTTGCCGTTCGTGTTCGCCACCGGCTATGGCCAGCGCGGCGTGCCGGAGCCCTACCGTCGAACGCCGACACTGCAGAAGCCGTTCCAGGCCGATGCGCTGGCGCAGGCGATCGAAGCCGCAGTGCCGCGTCGGCGGAATTAGAGCTTAGTCCACGCGGGCATAACGCGCTCGCGCCAACTCAAACTCATCGTCACCACCGGGTTTGACCCGGTGGTCCATGCGGAATTGCCGCGCACGCGGCGGTGATGTTTGGCTTGTCCGAATACCAATCGCAGCCGCATGGATTGCCGGGTCAAGCCCGGCAATGACGATTTGATGGTGCCCTGACGGCCTTCAATCGAGGTCGATCAATCGAACAGCGCGGCGAGCTTGGTCAAATACGGCTCGTCGGTCATGTCGAGCCGCAGCGGCGTCACCGCGATACAATTCTCTTCGAGCGCCGCGATGTCGGTGCCGTTTTCCATCTGCGGCGGTCCGTAACGCCGGTAGGCGATCCAGTAATACGGATTGCCGCGGCCGTCCTTGCGCTCTTCGATGTGCAGGCGATCCTGCGCGTGACGGCCCTGCGAGGCGACCGCGATACGCCGCACCTCGATCGGGCTGGCAATCGGGAAAATTGACGTTGATCAGAACGTCGCGCGGAATGCCTTCGGCAATGACGCGGCGGACGATGTCGGGCCCGTGGCGCAGCGCCGTCTCCCAAAACGGCGGCCGCCCGCTGCGGCCGGTGATCGCCTGCGACAGCGCGATCGACGGAATGCCGATCACCGTGCCTTCCACGGCGCCCGCGACTGTGCCGGAATAGATCACGTCCTCGCCGGCATTGCGGCCGCGATTGACGCCGGAGAGAACGAGATCGGGCGCCTTGCCGTTGAGCACATGACGCGCCGCCATGATGACGCAATCGGTCGGCGTGCCGCGCACCGCGAAGCGCTGCTCGGCCACTTTGCGCAGCCGCAGCGGATCGTTGAGCGACAGCGAATGAGCGACGCCGGACTGGTCGTTTTCAGGCGCGACCACCCAGACGTCGTCGGACAATTCGCGCGCGATCTTCTCGCAGATGCCGAGCCCGTCCGCGTGAATGCCGTCGTCGTTGGTGACCAAAATCCGCAAGATGATTTCTTCAAACCTCTTTGGTGCGAAAAACGATGCACGGCTTTTTTCCGCTCGTCCCCGCGAAAGCGGGGACCCAGGCTGGATTCCCGCCTGCGCGGGAATGAGCGGATGTTGGGTCTTCATCACGCCCTACCCGCGACCTTTTCATCCGCTGGATCGTTTTCATGCCGCCCATGTATGACAGAAGCGCGTCGGGCACCGCAATCGAGCCGTCCTCCTGTTGATAGGTCTCCATCACGGCGATCAGCGCGCGGCCGACCGCGACGCCGGAGCCGTTGAGCGTGTGGACCTGGCGGACGTTGCGGCCCTCCTTCGTGCGGTAGCGCGCATTCATGCGCCGCGCCTGGAACTCGCCGCAGACCGAGCAGGAGGAAATCTCGCGATACATGTTCTGGCCGGGCAGCCAGACTTCGATGTCGTAGGTCTTTTGCGAGGCAAAGCCCATGTCGCCGGTGCACAGGGTGACGACGCGATAGTGCAGATCGAGCCGGCGCAAAATTTCTTCGGCGCAGGCCAGCATGCGCTCGTGCTCGTCCTTCGATTGCTCCGGCGTGGTGATGGAGACGAGCTCGACCTTGGTGAACTGATGCTGGCGGATCATGCCGCGCGTATCCTTGCCGGCGGCGCCGGCTTCGGCGCGGAAACACGGCGTGCAGGCGGTGAAGCGCAGCGGCAATTCGGCTTCGTCGACGATGGATTCGCGGACGAGGTTTGTCAGCGGCACTTCGGCGGTGGGGATGAGCCAACGACGGTCCGTACTGTTGGCTCTCGCACTCGTCCATCAAGATCAGTGAAACAATCTTTGAACGCGACCTTCCGACCGTGCGCCGAGTTCTTCGAATCGATGCTGAGATCGCTTCGAACATAGTCCTGTAATCTTCGTCAATCTGCAGAAATGCTCTTTGCCTTTGTCTCATCTGCCGCATCGAAAACTGAATCGATCTTCGCGAATTTCGGCAACTGCGCCGTGCCGAACATCGACCTCGTCGCGCACCAACAGCGGCGGCGAGATTTCGGTGTAATTGTGCGGCTCGCTGGTGTGCACATCGAGCATGAATTGGCCGAGCGCGCGCTCGAGCCGCGCAAGACCTTTTTTCAGAACAACAAAACGCGCGCCGGACAATTTGGCGGCGCTTTCGAAATCCATTTGCGCGAGCGCTTCGCCGAGCTCGAAATGCTGCTTGGGCGTGAACGCGTAGTCGCGCTTGGCTCCGAAACGATGATGCTCGATGTTGTCGTGCTCGTCTTTGCCGTCGGGCACTTCGTCGAGCGGCAGGTTGGGAATTTCGGCGAGCGCGGCGTTGAGTTCTGCGGTGGCCTTGTTTCTCCTCGGCCTCCAGCGCCGGAATGGACTCCTTCAGCGCCGCGACTTCGGCCAGCAGGCCGTTGGCCCGCTCTTCGTCTTTGGCTTTCTTGGCCTCGCCGATTTCCTTCGACGCCGCGTTGCGCCGCGCCTGCGCGGCTTCGGCGGCTTGGATCGCGCTGCGCCGCTTTTCGTCGAGCGCGATCAGCCGCTCCGACTGCGGCGCAAGCCCGCGCCGCGTTAGTCCACGGTCGAACGCTTCGGGATTTTCGCGAATGAGGCGGATGTCGTGCATTGTCCAAATCCAAGCCGCGTCATGGCCGGGCTCGTCCCGGCCATCCACGTCTTTCCCTGCGTGAACCTAAGACGTGGATGCCCGGCACAAGGCCGGGCATGACGAATTAAGAGCGTGTCCGGTCGCGACCATAATACGCGCCACCTACTCCGCGGGGTTGGCGCTGGCCGCTTCGGCGGCGGCGCGGTCGGCGGCCGCGCGCTTCTCCACCCAGCGCACCGACCAGACCGAGCCTTCGTACAGGGCCACGAGCGGCACCGCGAGCGAGAGCTGGCTCAAGACATCGGGCGGCGTCAGCACGGCGGCGATGACGAAAGCGATGACGATGAAATAGCGCCGCTTCGACTTCAGCTGGTCGGAGGTGATGATGCCGATGCGGCCGAGCAGCGTGAGGATGACCGGAAGCTGGAAGGCGATGCCGAACGCCAGCACCAGCTTCATCATCAGCGACAAGTAATCTTCGACCTTCGGCAGCAATTCGATCGTCGCCTCGCCGGGCCCGCCAAGCTGCTGCATGCCGAGCGAGAAGCGCGTCAGCATCGGCCAGACCATGAAATAGACGATGGACGCGCCGAGCACGAAGAAGATCGGCGTGGCGATGAGGTAAGGCAGAAAGGCGTTGCGCTCGTTGCGGTAAAGCCCGGGCGCGACGAACATGTAGATCTGCCCGGCGATCACCGGAAAGGCGATGAAGGCGGCGCCGAACAAGGCGAGCTTGAGCTGGACGATGAAATACTCGAGCAAGCCGGTGTAAATGAATTTGGAGTTTTCCGGACCCGCCACCCACACGTACGGCCAGGTCAGAACGTTGTAGATCTGCTTGGCGAAGAAGAAGCAGACGATGGCGGCGAGCGCAAACGCGATGATCGCCTTGATCAGCCGGCCGCGCAGCTCGATCAAATGATCCATCAGAGGCGCCTTGGTGGCCTCGATCGCCTTCTCTTCGTCCTCGCTCCTCATTCCCGGTGTCCCGTGTCCGGCTTCTCGGCGCTGCTCCGCCGCATCCGGCACCACCGGCCCGAGGGCGGCGGCAACGGCGGCCGTCTCGTGCGCATAGTCCGGGTCGCGGCCGGCGGCTCAACGGCGCGGCTCCGACGCGGCGATCGCTTCGGGTGCGACTGGGCCGGTGCCGGTCGCTGCAGCATCGGCTACGGCCGGAATTTCCGCAGCAGCGTGTTCGCCGACAAGTGTCGTTTCACCCGCGACCGCTGTTTCGCTTGCGGATGCCGTTTCGCCTGCAACTGCCGTTTCGCCTGCAGTGTCGTTTCGCCGGCTGACGAAGTCGTTACCGGCTTTTCCAGCGACGACTGGATGTCCTGACCCGCGGCCTCGACGCCGGTGCGAACCTCTTTGAGCGGATCGTAGTTTTTGACGTCGTGCGCGATGTCGTCGACCTGCTTCTTCAGGTCGGCCATCTCGGCTTCGCGCAAGGCTTCCTGGAATTGGCCCTGGAAGTCCGCGGCCATGCTGCGGAGCCGCCGGGTCCATTGTCCAACCGTGCGCAGAACCGCGGGCAGCTCTTTCGGGCCGATGAAGATCAGCGCCACGACGCCGATCAGCAGAAATTCGGTCCACGAGATGTCGAACATGGAAACTTCCCGGCCGGCTCAGCGCCCGCGTGCGTGTCGACCGCCGGCCTTTTGCCGGTTGGGAATAGCCTAAGGGACGTCAGACCTTGCTTTCGACGCGCTGCTTCACTTCAGCGTTCTGATGGTCGAGCGACTTCTGCGCATCAGTCTTGCCGGCGTCGGCGGTGTCTTCGTCAGACATGCCGCGCTTGAAGGCTTTGATGCCCTTGGCGACATCGCCCATCATGTCCGAAATCTTGCCCCGACCGCCGAAGACCACCAGCAGAACGGCGCCGACGATCAGCCAGTGCCAAATGCTCAGAGAGCCCATGAAATCCTCCGTGCGCAGCAGCGCCTGCGCCCTGCCGCAAGGAACGCGAAAAGGGACGCGAATTCGTAACAGAAACTAGGCCCCGGAAACGGCAAAAACAAGCACAACCGGTCAGACCGGTAAACCGGCCGCAGGCGCTGGCATTCGAGAACGGCTGCCGATGTGCCGCGCGCGCCCTATTCCTCGGTCCGTTCGGGCGGCGGCGCCAATCCGAAGTCGAGATCGCCCGGTTCCAACGGATCCTCGTCGTCGCGCAATGCCGGATCGTCCGATGGCACCGGCACCGAGAATCCGGTCGGCAGCGTCCTGTCGATCAGGCCGGCGCCCTTGAGCTCGTCGATGCCGGGAAGATCGGTCAGCGCATCAAGGCCGAAATGCGACATGAAGGTTTCGG
The DNA here is from genome assembly GCA_963737755.1 of uncultured Alphaproteobacteria bacterium. GTDB lineage: Bacteria > Pseudomonadota > Alphaproteobacteria > Rhizobiales > Xanthobacteraceae > BOG-931. The sequence continues at coordinate 275,978 of CAVTTZ010000009.1, forward strand.
AGGTTCCATACGTGACTGGGCGGCCGGGCGCCTTGCGGCGGCCGCGCAAGCGGACCCAGCCGGTCTCCAGCAGCACGTCGAGGGTACCCTTCGAGGTGCTGACGCCACGGATCTCCTCGATTTCCGCGCGCGTCACCGGCTGGTGATAAGCGACGATGGCGAGCGTCTCGATCGCGGCGCGGGACAGCTTTTTGCTGACGACGGTTTCGCGGGTCAAAATCCAGGCGAGGTCGCCGGCCGTGCGCAGCGACCATTTGCCGCCGACGCGGACCAGGTTGACACCACGCGGCGCATAATCCTGCTGCAGCTGCTCGAGCAGCGCCTTGATGTCGACGCCTGCCGGCAGCCGCCCTGCCAACGCTGTCTCGTCGAGCGGCTCGTCGGCGGCGAACAGCACGGCTTCGAGAATGCGCAATTCCTGGGCGCGCTCGACCGTCCGCTCCACCGCTTCGGTGCGCTCCACCTCGGTATTGTCGACGACCACACGCATCTCCGCCACATTGGCCATCATCACGATCTCCCCGTCATCCATTACCGACTTCCACAACACCCCGACTACTCAACTCACTGGACACACATACGAACGCTGGACGCAAAAGAAAGACATCCTGGCAACCCACTCAAGACGTGTCGGACCAGCTAAGGACCTGCCGGAGTCAACGCCGGACCTGCGGAATTTGCTCCGTCGTCTTGCCGCTTGCGGACATAAAGCGGCGCGAAGGCTTTTTGTTGATTGACCTCAAGCCGACCTTCGCGCACCAGTTCCAAGCGTTGCGGCGAAGCTCGACGCGCGCACCGTCGCGGCGTGCGACGGCTCGGCCATGTAGGCGATCAAATATTCGTCGAGTACGCACCACTCCGTGGCGATACCGATCAACCGCTCCACGGCCTCGCGCGCTTCCGACAGCGACCACACCGCGCGCTTCGGCAAGCGCACGAACGCACGCGCCTGCTTCTGCCGCTGGCTCGCATAAGCCGAGAGAAGATCGTAGAGCGTCGCCGACCATTCGGGCTTTTTGATCTCGGCGATCGGCTCGGGCAGGCCGCGCGCAAACACCTCGCGACCGAGTTGCGGGCGATTGAGCAACTGCTCGGCGACGAAGCGGATGGCTTCGAGCCGACGCAAGCGCTGCGCCAGCGCTGTCGCCATGTCCTCGGCGCTCATGCCGTCGGGCTCGTGCTGCTCGGGCGGCAACAGCAGGCGCGATTTCAGATAGGCGAGCCACGCCGCCATCACCAGATAATCGGCGGCGAGTTCGAGCCGCAGCTTGCGCGCCTCTTCGATGAAAGCGAGATACTGATCGGCCAGCGCCAGGATCGAGATTTTGGCCAGATCAACTTTTTGTTGCCGCGCCAGCGTCAGCAGCAGATCGAGCGGACCTTCAAAACCCTCGACATCGATGACGAGTGCGGGCTCATCGGGATCGCGTTCGGCGAGCTCGGTGGCGAATTGGTCTTCTACGCTCATGCGTAACCCTGCGGCGGTTGCCAGACGCCTTCCATGAGTTGCAAGAACGTCGCGCGGCTCGCGTCGGCATCGATCGGCAGCGGCGGCTTCTTGCTGGCGAGCGCGGCTTCGGCGCGACGCAACGCTTCGCCCGCAAGCAGCGGCACCGCGGCGGCGACCGCCTGCATCTCGGCCATCTGTCCGTTGCAATGAAGCACGACATCGCAGCCGGCAGCGATCGCCGCGCGACTGCGCTCGGCAATCGATCCGGTCAGAGCGTTCATCGAAATGTCGTCGCTCATCAGCAAGCCTCGGAACCCGATCGAATCACGAATCACATCTCGCACTATAGTTGCCGAAACCGTTGCGGGCTCGACCGGGTCCAGCGCTGTGAACACGACATGCGCGGTCATCGCCATCGGAAGCCCCGCAAGTGGCCGAAAAGCCGCGAAATCCGTCGTCTCCAAAGCCGCCCGCGGGGTGTTGACAACTGGCAGCTTGGCGTGGCTGTCGGCATTCGCGCGGCCGTGTCCGGGAATGTGTTTAAGCACTGACAGCACGCCGCCTTCGGCCAGCCCGTCGGCGACCGCGCGGGCGATAGCGGCAACTTTGGCGGGATCGGTGCCATAAGCGCGATCGCCAACCACCGGATCGGCGCCCGCCACCGGCACATCGGCGATCGGCAAGCAGTCGACGTCGAGGTGCAGCGCCGCAAGGTCGGCCGCAATCAGCCGGGCGCCGAGTTGGGCCGCCGCAAGACCTTGACGCTTATCGCGATCGTATACGGCGCCGTAGGCCGCACCCGGCGGATAAGGCGGCCAGTCGGGCGGCCCCAGCCGCTGCACCCGGCCGCCTTCCTGATCGATCAGCGCCGGCGCCTCCCGGCCGAGCACCGCGCGAACCTCATCCACCAGCGCGCGCACGGCGTGCGGCTCGGCGATGTTGCGCTTGAAGAGAATAAATCCCCAAGGCTGCGCATCGCGAAGGAATGCGCGTTCAGCGTCGGAAAGTGTTGTGCCGGCGAAGCCGGTGATGAAAGCGCGCATCGCGGCCGCTTAGCCCGCGAGGCGCGCCAGGGTCAAGGCGGCCCTGTTAATTACTTCTGGACGATGCAGTTGCCGCCGGCGGCTTTGAGGCCGCTGCACAACTGCGCGGCTTCCTCCGCCGAGCCGAACGGCCCCACCAGCGCCCGGTAATACACGCCCTTCTCGCCAAGATCGGCACGCCGGATAACGGCCTCGCGACCACTGAGCTGGCTCGGGAATTTGGCCTGGAGGGCGTGGAACTCGGTCTGCGCCTCACCCTCGCTGCGCCGCGAGGTGAGCTGCACGAAGCTGCCGCCAGGCGGAAGCGACGCCGTGCGCGTGCGCGGCGCAGGGGCCGCCGCAGCCGCGTCGCCACCCTGACCGGGAACGATGGACATTGGACCGGCACCACCGGCTGGAATCGCGGCCGCTGTCTTCGGCGCTGCGTTGGTACGGGCCTTAGCCGCAGCAGCCGCGCCACTGTCGGGAACCGAGCCGGTCTGATCGGACCGGATGGTCACCGTGTGAATTTTCTTAGGCTCCGCGGCCTGTACCGGCGGCGGTGATGCTGGCACCGGCGGCGGCGCAGGCGCCGCGACTGCAGCGGACGTTGGCCACCCAACGCCTGCGTTCGCGACTTGATTGGGCGGCGGCAGCCCACTCATGCCGGGCGGCGCCTGATTTTGGCCGTCGGGCGAGATCGGAACGGTGGAGACGACATGGGCGCCGGGTTTCGCCGGGTCGATCGCCAGAGGCTGCTCTTCGCGCGACACCAGGCTTTCGGGCGCCCCCGTGGTTGCGGCCTGCGCGGCACCGGCCGCGCTCTGGGAATCGGGCGCTATCTTGTTCGGTCCGGCGCTGGCCTTGATGATGGGCGGGAGCGTCGGCAGAACGCTTTCGCCGAACATGGACCGATAACCGAAGGCGCCGGCGGTGCCGACGACCATCAGGGCGAAGACGGCCATCACCCCGACGAGGCCTGTGCGTCGGCGCGGGCGGCGGGTCTCCTGGTCCTCTGGCTCGGCAGGCGAAGCCTCGTCCTCAGCATAGGGCTGCTGGTCGGTCTCGTATCCGTGGCCGTCATCAGGGCCCGGCGGAAACGTCGCCAAACCGAGCGCTGCGGGCAGGCTCGGCGGCACTTGTTCCTGGTAGTGCTGCACCCCTTGCTCGGGCTCGTCACGGAAGCCGTTGAACTGCCCGGCCTGCCCGGAAAAGAACCGGCTGCCGGCGGGCTCTTCGTAGCCCGCATCCTGATAGGCGTGATCCTGATAGCCGTGATCCGGATAGCCCTGCGGCGCCTGTTGATAGCCTTGGTTCTGGTGACCTTCGGGCTGGTAGTCTTGGTGCTGGTAGTCCTCCGGCTGGTAGTCTTGCGGCTGGTAGTCGCGGCTGGTAGTCTTGCGGCTGGTAGTCTTGCGGCTGGTAGTCCTGGTGTTGATGCGCTTGGCGCTGATCCTGCCGCCCGTAATCTTGGCTCTGGTAGTCCGGCTGCTGATAGCCGTCGTCCCGGTAGCCGCGCAAATCCTGGTGCTGGCTGTAGCGGTCGTCTTGATGGCTTTGGCTGCTCGAATAGCTTGCGCTGCTCGAATAGCTTTGGCCGCTCGAATAGCGTGGGCTGTTCAAATAGCTTGGGCCGTTCGAATAGCCTTGGTCGTCTTGGTCGTCATGGTCCTGGAATCCGGGATCCTGATAGGCGCGATCCGGGGCCTGCCGCGGTGCGGTTGCCGCAGCGGACAGACGCGGCGGCGCGTAGTGCGCCTCCTCTTCCGGAGCAAAGCGGGTTTCCGGCGCCCATTCGGTTGCCCGGGCGGCGGGGGCACGTGGCCGCACCAGCTCGCGTGCGTTGCGTGACTGGCCCCCCGAGGCCTGCCCCTGCCCGATGAGCCGCGCGAGTTCCGCAAGTGGATCGCGAGCCTGATTTGACCGAGAATTGCTATTAGCCATCGGACTTGCTCCGATTCCGGCGTTTCACTTCGATTTTAAGCAACGAATCCCCACGACTGCTCTGGCCGCCCCCCGGCGGCATGGAGTTATCGCATCTCTTCTGGCGCCCCGACCCCAAGCAACGCGAGCCCCGACCCAAGTACGTTGACGACGCCCTGCACGAGTACGAGACGCGCCATCGTTAATTCTCGATCATCGGGGATAATGAAGCGTAAATGTGGCGATGCATTGCCGAGCGTCCATAGTGCATGAAAGTCGCTCGCTAAATCATATAAATAAAAGGCAATTCTATGTGGCTCGTGCGCCAAAGCGGCGGCTTCGACGATCCGCGGATAAAGCGAAATTTGTCGGATCAGGGCGATTTCTGCCGGATCTGAGAGCCGTTTGAGGTCGGCCGCATTAAGGATATCGCTCTGCGACGGCAGGCCGGAGTGGGCTTCGCGGGCGTTGCGAAACACCGAATGCCCGCGGGCGTGGCCGTACTGTACGTAGAAAACCGGATTGTCGCGGGATTGCTCCTTCACCTTGGCCAAGTCGAAGTCGAGCGGCGCGTCGTTCTTGCGAAACAACATCATGAAGCGGACCGCGTCCGGGCCGACTTCGTCGACGACCTCGCGCAGGGTGACGAATTCCCCTGACCGCTTCGACATCTTCACCGGCTCGCCGGCGCGCAGGAGTTTCACGAGTTGGACGAGCTTGACGTCGAGTTCGACCTTATTGTCGCTGAGCGCCGCGACCGCCGCCTTCATCCGCTTGACGTAGCCGCCGTGGTCGGCGCCCCAGATATCGATCAGCGTGCCGAAATCCGCGCCGGATCTTGTCGGCGTGATAGGCGATATCGGACGCGAAATAGGTATAGGAGCCGTCCGATTTTTTCAGCGGCCGGTCGACATCGTCGCCGAAGGCTGTCGAACGAAACAGCGTCTGTTCGCGGTCTTCCCAGTCTTCGACCGGGGCACCTTTGGGCGGCGGCAGGCGGCCTTCGAACACATGCCCGCGCTCACGCAGCCACGCGATGGTCGCGCCGACCTGATCACCCACGCCGTGGACCAGCGAGCGCTCGGAAAAGAAAACCTCGTGCGTGATGTTGAGCGCGGCGAGATCGCCACGAACCATCGCCATCATCGCGGCGATCGCCTTGTCACGAACGACCGGAAGCCATTCGGCTTCGGACTGTTTGCGCAGCGCGTCGCCGAATTCTTCGGCCAGCGCGAAGCCGACCGGTTTCAGATAATCGCCGGGATAAAGCCCCTCGGGAATCGCGCCGATCGTTTCACCCAACGCTTCGCGATAGCGCAGGAAAGCCGAGCGCGCGAGCACATCGACCTGCGCGCCGGCATCGTTGACGTAATATTCGCGCGTCACGTTGTGGCCGGTGAAAGCCAACAGCCCCGCCAACGCATCGCCAAACACCGCACCGCGCCCGTGACCGACATGCATCGGGCCGGTCGGATTGGCGGAGACGTATTCGACATTGATCGGTGCGTCGGCGCCGACACGCGAGCGGCCGTAATCCCAGCCTGCTGAAACCGCGCGGCGCAGCTCTTGCAGCCAGACTTCGGGTTTAAGCGTGAGATTTATGAAACCCGGGCCGGCGACTTCCGCGCTCGCAATGGTCGCGTCGGTCTGCAGATGCGCCGCAATGGCTTCAGCGAGTTCGCGCGGTTTGCGGCGGACATCCTTGGCCAGCACCATGGCCGCATTGGTCGCGACTTCGCCGTGGCCCTTTTCGCGCGGCGGCTCAACCTGAATCCGCGACAAATCCGTCGCTTCGGGCGCAGCCGCGCGCGCGGCCGCGCGCACGCGCTCAAGCGTTTCGGCAAAGACATTGATCGGGAGCGATGCATCTGACATTTGGCCGCGCGCCTAACGCAATTCCGGAGCCGAGTCAAAGAGCCGCGCATGTTCGGCGAGCGCGTAGCGATCGGTCATGCCGGCAATGAAATCGGCGATGCGGCGCGCCCGCGCTTGCTCGTCGAGCGACGAAAGCCCGACCGACCATTCCGGCGGCAAGTCGTCCGGACGTTCGGCATAGCGGCGAAAAAGCCTGCGCACGACGTTGCCGGCCTCATTCATGACCTGCATGACTCGCTCGTGCCGATACATCCGCTTCTCGAGAAAGTTTTTGATCAGGTGCTCGGCCTCGGCAACCGGCACCGTAAATCCCACAAGCGCCGATGGCGCCGCGCGCACGTCATCGACCGAAAGCGGTGCGAGCGCGGCGGTGCGGCGGCCGGTCTCGGCGACCACGTCTTCGATCAACAGTCCGATCAAACGGCGGACGAACTCGTGCACGACGCGCGCATCGTCAAGAGCGGGAAAATCGACGCGGATATCGGCAAGGATGCGGCCCGGCAATTCCACTGCGGCAATGTCGTCGAGGCTGAACAAGCCGGCGCGGAGACCATCGTCGATGTCATGCGCATCGTAGGCGATGTCGTCGGCGAATGCGGCGACCTGGGCTTCGAGGCCCGGATAGCTCCAAAGCTGCAAATCCTGCCGCCGGTCATACGCGCGAATGGTTTCGGGCACGCCGTGCGCCCGATAGCGGCCGAGCGGATCGCCCTGCCGGTCGGTCAACGGACCATTGTGCTTCACCAAGCCCTCGAGGGTTTCCCAGGTGAGATTGAGCCCGTCGAACGCCGGGTAGCGGCGCTCCAGCGCCGTCACCACGCGCAAGGTTTGGGCGTTGTGATCGAAGCCGCCATACGCGCTCAGACACTCATCCAGCGCGCGCTCGCCGGCATGGCCGAAGGGCGGATGGCCGAGATCGTGGGCGAGTGCCAGCGCCTCGGCGAGATCTTCCTCGAGGTGCAGCGCCCGCGCCAGCGCGCGTGCGATCTGGGTGACTTCGAGCGTATGGGTCAGCCGGGTGCGGTAGTGATCGCCCTCGGTGAAAACGAAAACCTGCGTCTTGTGCTTGAGCCGGCGGAAGGCGGTGGCGTGGATGATACGGTCGCAGTCGCGGCGGAAGGGGCTGCGGCTTCGGCTCGGCGGTTCCGGATGCAGGCGGCCGCGGCTCTGGGCCGGATCGCTCGCATAGGACGCGCGCGAATTTGCCTGGTGGGTCGCCATGGTTCGGCCGGTTTCCGCAATTGACGTTGGCATTTAGCGCACTTACCTATTCTATGAACGAAGGCGGAAAAAGCCTTGTGTGGCTGGAGCGCATCATATGACCACCGGAGCCACAGTTACTGGCGTCACGGTTACCGAGCGGGCCGCAGTGCGGATCGGTGAAATTCTCCGGACGGAACCCACTGGAACGATGCTGCGGGTCAGCGTCGCCGGCGGCGGCTGCTCCGGATTTCAGTACAAGTTCGACACCGAGCGCGCCAAGGCCGACGACGATGTGGTTATCGAGCGCGCCGGCGCCACCGTGCTCATCGACCCCGTCTCTCTCGACTATATGGCGGGGTCGGAGATCGACTTTGTCGACGATCTGATCGGCTCGTCGTTCAAGATCAATAATCCGAACGCCACCGCCTCGTGCGGCTGCGGGACCAGTTTCGCGCTGTAGTCTTCGCCATCGGCTTTGCCGATCGGCGACGGCCAGACCTCGGCAAGTTCGCGTTGGATGGCGTGAGCGCGATCCTTTCAAACATCGCATCCTTTCAAATAAGATCACGCGCTCGAATAAGACCGCGCGACGACAAGTCACGCGACACACCGACTGGGACACCAACGCCCGTGCGCATCGCCACCTGGAACGTGAACTCGATCAAGCAACGCCTCGATGCCGCGGTGACATGGCTCACCGAGCGGCAGCCCGACCTCGTGTGCCTGCAGGAGACGAAATGCGTCGATGACGCCTTCCCCCGCGAAGCATTCGAGTCGCTCGGCTACAATCTCGCCATCCACGGGCAGAAGACCTTCAACGGCGTCGCCTTGCTGTCGAAACTGCCGTTCGACGAAGTGAATATCGGCCTGCCCGGCGACCACAGCGACGACCACGCCCGCTTCATCGAAGCGGTGGTCTCGACCGCAAACGGCGCGGTGCGGGTGGCCAGCATCTACCTGCCCAACGGCAATCCGCCGGACACCGACAAATATCCCTACAAGCTCGGCTGGATGAAGCGGCTGCTGGCCTATGCGGAAGAGCGGCTTGCGCTCGGCGAGCCGCTGATCCTGGCCGGCGACTACAACGTCATCCCGGCGGCGGGCGACGTGCGCAATCCGCAAAACTGGCTCGGCGACGCGCTGTTTCTGCCGCGCACCCGGCTGGCGTTTCAGTCGCTGTTGAATCTGGGGCTGACCGACGCGGTCCGGGCCACCAGCGACGCGCCCGGCCTTTACACGTTCTGGGATTACCAGGCCGGCGCCTGGCAGAAGAACAACGGCATCCGCATCGACCATCTGCTGCTGTCGCCGCAGGCGGCCGATCGCTTGACCGACGCCGGCATCGACCGGCACGTGCGTGCCTGGGAGAAGCCGTCCGACCATGTGCCGGTATGGGTGGATTTGGATATCGAGGCCAAGCTGGCGGGCTGATCGCTCTGCCCTCGTCCCGCACAGGCGGAATCCAGAGGCGGCGACTTCAGCGGTCGAACGGCGGCCTTCGCGCGGCGTGAAATCGCCTACTCGCGACGGCCTTTCATCCAGCCTTCGAGGTAGGTCAGCGCCAAAGCCCGCTCATCGTCGTTGGCGCGGCGGAAGGCGTTATCATAGAGCGGCTTGATCCAGGCTTCTTCGGCGCCGGCGCAGTCGCGGCCGAGCGTCAGCCACATCAGGCCCCGTGCCGCCTGCCGAGGCACATGCTTGCCCTGGAACAGCAGGTCGCCCAGAACCGCCTCGGCGCGGCAATCGCCCTTGGTCGCCGAGAGCTGGAACCACCGCGCGGCCTGGCGCGGATCGCTCGGCGAGCTGTCGAGATAAAGGCGTCCGAGCTGATACTGGGCGTCGGCGTCGCCGAAATACGATGCCGCATAGGCGAACATCTCACGGGCGCGGCCCGCGTCCGGCGCGATCGCTGTGTTCGGAATGCCCTTCAGGTAGTAATGGCCGAGCGCCACGAACGCATTGGCGACAATGCGGGCCTTTGCGGTGCCCGGGGTCTCGTCCGGATGGGTGTTGGCGATCTGGCTGAAATAGACGAACGCGCGCTGGTCGTCCTGCGCGACGCCCTCGCCGGCGGCGTACATGCGGCCGACCTTCCACTGCGCGGCCAGGTGCCCCTGATCGGCCGCGTACTGCAGAGCAGTGAAGCTCTTGGCCTTGTCCGGGCTGTCGGTCGCACCATCGGCGGCGCCAGGTAGGCCGTCATTCGGCGCCAGCGACGCCGAGGTCGAGCCGTCGAAGGCCGAGACCGGCCCATCGACGACGCCAAGGCCCAAAACGCCGACAACGGCGACCAACATGCCGCCCCTGAGAACGCGGGCGATATGCTCAGATGTCCGCATAGCACTCTTTCTCGACTGACGCGCCCGGGTGGGTGATGGCGCCGCGGCGCGCCGCACCGACCTGCTGGGCGTATTTCCACAAATAGCCGGACGTGAATTCCTCGCCGCGCGGCTTCCAGTCGCGCGCGCGTTGCTCGAGCTCGTCTTTGCTGAGCTTGACGTCGAGCGTGCCCGCGACCGCATCGATGTCGATGATGTCGCCGTCACGCAGCAAAGCGATCGGACCACAGACCGCCGCCTCCGGCCCAACATGGCCGACGCAGAAGCCGCGGGTGGCGCCGGAGAAGCGTCCATCGGTGATGAGGGCGACCTTGTCGCCCATGCCCTGACCATACAGCGCAGCCGTAGTCGCGAGCATTTCACGCATGCCGGGACCGCCCTTGGGCCCCTCGTAACGGATGACCAACACTTCGCCTTCCCTGTACGTCTTATTTTTGACCGCCTCGAAGCAAGCCTCCTCGCCATCGAAGCAGCGCGCCGGACCGGAAAAACGCAAGCGCTCCATGCCGGCAACCTTAACAATTGCACCTTCCGGCGCGAGATTGCCCCGAAGGCCGACGACCCCGCCCGTCGGGAGCATCGGCTTGTTTGCTGGCCGGACCACATCCTGAGCGTCGTTCCACTTCACTGACTGCAGATTTTCAGCAATCGTGCGGCCGGTGACGGTCAGACACTCGCCATGCAGAAAGCCATGGTCGAGAAGGGTCTTCATCAACAATGGGACCCCGCCAGCTTCAAACATGTCTTTGGCGACATAACGGCCGCCCGGTTTCAAATCGGCGATATACGGTGTCTTTTTGAAGATTTCGGCGACATCAAAAAGATCGAATTCGATACCGCATTCGTTAGCGATAGCCGGAAGATGCAGCGCCGCATTGGTCGAGCCGCCGGTCGCAGCCACCACGGCTGCGGCGTTCTCGAGCGCCTTGCGGGTCACGATGTCCCGCGGCCGGATATTCTTGACGATCAGATCCATGATCATCTCGCCGGCCAACATGCAGAACTTGTCGCGGATCTCGTAGGGCGCCGGCGCGCCGGCCGAATAAGGCAGCGCCAGCCCGATGGCCTCGGAGACGGTGGCCATGGTGTTGGCGGTAAACTGCGCACCGCAAGCGCCGGCCGACGGGCAGGCCACCTGCTCGAGCGTGTCCAGGTCGCTGTCCGACATGGCGCCGACCGAGTGCTTGCCGACCGCTTCGTAAAGGTCTTGGACGGTGACCGGCTTGCCCTTGAAGGTGCCGGGCAGGATCGAGCCGCCATAGATGAAGATCGCCGGCACGTTGAGGCGGCACATTGCCATCATCATGGCGGGCAGCGACTTGTCGCAGCCGGCGACGCCGATCAGCGCGTCGTAGGAATGGCCGCGCATCGTCAGCTCGACGGAATCGGCGATCACCTCACGGGACGGCAGCGAGGCCTTCATGCCGCCATGGCCCATGGCGATGCCGTCGGTCACCGTAATGGTGCAGAACTCGCGGGGGGTGGCGCCGACCGAGGCGACGCCGCGCTTGACCGCCTGGGTCTGGCGCATCAGCGAAATGTTGCAGGGGGCGGCCTCGTTCCAGCAGCTCGCCACGCCGACGAACGGCTGGTGAATCTGCTCCCGGGTCAAACCCATGGCATAGTAAAAAGCGCGGTGCGGGGCGCGTTCGGCACCCTCGGTGGCGTGACGGCTCGGAAGCCGCGATTTCAAATTGGTCTTTGCGTCCATCTCACTGTTCGGGCTAACGCCCCCTCGTCACTGTTCGGGCTAACGCCCCTCGCCTCACTCACGCGACCCGCAGCCGTCGGCTGCCTCGAGATCAGAAACGCAGCGGCACCGATTTTTTGTCGGTACCTTTCTGCGCCTACCGGTCTCAAGAAATCCTATGGCTAAAAAGGGGCGTAGGACGCGGTTTGCAGTGCGAGATAACTAAACTTCTCGTGCTGTTGCCGGCGGGCCACAGATTCAGGAGCATCTGCGGCTCTAAGCTAACTTGCTGTTCACCATGTCCGTCCGAATCCCGATGCATCGCGACGCTTCGACGCCCAAGCAACTGACCCGCGCCTTCTTTGACAGGAGCGTTCACGCGGTCGCGCCCGACCTGATCGGCGTCACTTTGCTGCTCGGCGACGTCGGTGGTCGCATCGTCGAGGTGGAGGCTTATCATCACACCGATCCGGCGGCGCACAGCTACCGCGGCCCGACCGCGCGCAACGCGGTGATGTTCGGTCCGGCCGGCTACGTTTACGTCTACCGATCCTACGGCATTCACTGGTGCGTGAATTTTGTCTGCGAGCCGGAAGGCTCGGCCAGCGCCGTGCTGATCCGAGCGCTGGAGCCGACAACGGGGCTCGCGGCCATGCGCCGCCGCCGCGGCGTGACCGACGACCGGCTGCTCTGCTCCGGTCCGGGCCGGCTCTGCCAGGCTCTGGGCATTACTCACGCGCACAACGGCCTGGCGCTCGACGAGCCGCCGTTCGCGCTGTTCGCCGCTGACGGCGCGGGGGACGTGGTCTCCGGTGTGCGCATCGGCATCACCAAGGCGGCCGACAAACCGTGGCGCTATGGGTTGAAGGACTCGCGGTTTCTCAGCAAGCCGTTCCCGGTCGGCGGCAAGACAAAGGCGAAGACGAAGGCAAGGTAGTTTCCCTCAAGTCTGTCGTAGCCAGACCTAACGCTTCCGGGCAGGCCCCGGTCGGACTCTTACGGGGAGCAGCGGACATCAGCCAGCCGACATTCACCGCTGAAACCGTCAAGACACAAAGCGGAAGTGGGGGCGAATAACCATTCGCGTAACGACGACCTCAACCGCATGGCTTTGATACTGCTGGCCGAATGTGGGTGGCGAGTTCGGGCGCCGAACTGCCATCAAAGTCGGCTGAGTTGAAATAGCCTGCCGCCGTCACGTTTTCGATCCCCGCGAACAACTGCGCGGTGTCGTCAACACCATCGTCATCATGGCCAGCCGGATCCATCTGCTTCATCCGCTCGGCCAGATCTTTGTACATCCGTCCCTGTGCGGTCTCAGGAGCGTCTTTCGCCCTCTTCTGCCACGCAAGCTCTCGGCGATACTTTTTCAGATAGAACGAAATAGCGTTCACTATCTTTGCACGCTCGTCGGCCTTGCAAAAACGGCTTTTGTCTTCGGTCATGAGACAATTCAGCGCCAGACCTGCAACCTCATATTCGAATTTTAAAATCCCCTTCGCTGAATCAAGCGCACGGTTGGTCCAGCCAGGATGTCTCCAGGGTCGAACCGAGTTAATGCGGTTAAAGCACCGAGCACTCGGCGAAGCGATGATCGCGAATTCGAATGTCCGCCCGTCTTCACCGGTCGTCAAACGCTGCCGGATCGTATCCATCGGCGCCACATCAGAGGTAACGATTGGCGCGGTCTCAGCGGGAGACTCTGCTCGCGAGGACTGACCCGGCGCAAGCTCAAAACAAATCACACCGAATGCCGCGATTGCGACGAACGCCGCGCCAAACAGCACAACATCCGGCCCTTCCGACTTCGGGGTCAGCAATTCACGCGGATTTTTAGTCGCCGAACTTTCGTGGCGAGACTTTGACGAAACCTGCTCCGGTGGGCTTTGGCCCCTCTTGCCAAAAGACATCTTTCATCGCCTTCGAACAAGGTTTCGGCTGAGGGCCTCGCTTGGCGCGCGTCCCAGCCATGGCGAACAACAATTGTAGTCGAACTGGATTAACTATCGGTTTTCTGACTGGCCCAAAAACGAGTGAAGGTTCCTCCGAATTCGCAGTCGCGGTTGCGGATTTCGCTCCGGGTGATGCTCGCCACTTCCGCGTTTTATAGTAACGCGGCATAGCTCGTCATTGCGAGCGAAGCGAAGCAATCCAGCGGGCGGCGCGGAGCTGGATTGCTACGTCGCAAATGCTCATCGCAATGACGAACTGAGAAAAAATCAAACAGACAATCTGAAAGCCGGGTCGAAGCCGAGCTCGCGGCGGGCATTTGTCGATCGACACCACGCCATCGTCGTTGGCGATGTTGTAGATGCCGGGCGCGCCGCGGCCGAGCGCCAGCACGGCGGCTTGCGCGGCGGCGTCGACATGCAGCGAGGGTTTTGGAGCGTTCTCGTCGTACCAGGTGCCCGGGCCGCAGAGAAAACCATAGCGGAGCACGATGCCCTCGAGGCCGGAGGTCAAAACCTGCCGCTCCATGTCGGCGATGCCACGTACCGTCTCCAGGCGCGGCCCTTCGGCGAGATTGAGCGGATCGTCCTCCGGCGTGCGGCTCAGGTCCGGGCGCGTAGACGAAAGCGATGCTTTGCACGATGAAGCGCCGGGCGCTGCGCCGCCTGCGCGGCGGCGACCAAATTGCGCGTGCCCTCGATGCGCAGCCGCGCATTGCGCGGCGATGCGGCCGCCATCTCTTTCTGATCGAAGCTGCGCGGCAGGTCCGTGAGTTGATGGATGACGATCTCGGGCTTGGCGTCGACCGCGGCGCGCGTCAGAGCATCGGCATCGTAGACGTCGACGATCGCGGGCTGAACACCCGCGGCCTCCAGGCTGCGCGCAGCTTCGGGTGAACGCGTCGTGCCGGTGACCTGGTGGCCGCCCGCAAGGAGCAGCGGCACCAGCCGCCGTCCGATGGCTCCGGTCGCCCCGGCCAGAAAAATACGCATGTCAAACCGCCTTTCATTTCTGCAGCGCCACTCCTGCGAAGCGTTGCGATCAACTCATGGAGCAGCGCGCGCCGCGCGATCAAATTTGATCGTCCGAATCAGAAAGATCGGCCACACCGTCGCAATCGCGATCGGCAGAAACGCCGCGCGCGCAGTGCCGGTCACGTCCCACAGCGCGCCGCAAATGAGCGACACGACGACCGTTATCCCGTAACTGATGGTGAACATCGCCCCCGCCACGCGCGCGACTTCCTCGGGCTTGCTCAACAACGGCGGCAGCGTAAGGCCGAGCGCGAAGACGGCGCCGGCGGCGAAGCCCACCAGCGCTGCGAAGGCGACCGTCAGCGCGCTCGCGGTCAGGATCACGGCTGCGATGCCGACGATCCCCACGACGTTGGCGAGGATGAACGGCCAGGCCTTGCGCTCGATGCGGCGGGAAAATGCGATCAGAAGGAACGACACCGGCAACTGGCCGAGATTGAGCGCGGTCAGAGCCGGGCTGATGAGATCGGCCCTTCCCGCCTCGGTCAAATGTCCCGGCAGGAACGCATTGGTGCCGAAATAGAGCGGCCCGACGCCGCCGAAGATCAGGCCGAGCCGCCAGATATGCCAAGCCGGCCAATCGGGCCACCATCGGTCAGAGGCTCGCACCGTGAGCGCGGCGTCGGCGCGTGGCGCCATGACGAAGACGATCGCCGCGATGACCACGATGGGCGCCGCCCACAAGGCAAATGTCAGTCGCCAGGTATCCGTGAATCCGGGCAGCACCAGCGGCAGCGCGACCGGGAGTATTTCGCCGACCAGCAAGCCGTTGGTGTAGACGCCGGTGCCGAGCACCAGCCGCCGCGGCAGCCAATAGCCGACCAAGGCCGGCATGGCGGGCTGCGCCACCGCGACGCCCACCCCCATCACCACCGTCGTGGCCAGCAAGGTGATCGCGTCAAAGGACAAGGCTGCGGGCGGCCGAGCCAAGCGCCGTCAGCAGCAGGCCGGCAACGACGGCGGCGATAACGCCGATGCGCGCGACCAGCCGCGAACCAGCCAGCGCGGCCGCCGCAAAGATCACGATCGGCGCGCCGCTGAGCGCGGCGATCTCGGTACCGGTGAGGCCGAATTCCCTACGCAGCGCCGGCAATGCCGGCGGCACCGCCAGGATTGCCAGGCGGAGCGCAATGCCGATCAGCCAAAGGAGGGCCAGCGAAAGCGGCCAAGAGCGAGGTGACGTCACTGAAGATTCCCGGGGGACGCATGATCGCTCTTTCAGGCCGCGCCTTGCAAGCGCCCAAGCGCCTCGGCGAGCTTCTCCTTGCGCGCCTGCGCCTCATCGCGCTTCTCGCGTTCGCCCTCGACGATCTCCTCGGGCGCGCGCTTGAGAAAATCGGCGTTGCCGAGTTTTTGATCGACGCGGGCGATATCGGCATCGCATTTGGCGATCTCTTTGGTCAGCCGCGTGCGCTCGGCGCCGAGATCGATGATGCCTTGCAGCGGCAGCGCCGCGACTTCGCCGCGGACGATGAGCTGCGCCGCACTTTCCGGCGCTGCATCCGCAAAGCTGATTTCGGAGACACGCGCCAGCCGTTGCACGAACTCCGCCCAGAGGGCGGCACGCGCACGCGTATCGTCCGATGCGCCCGCCAGAACCAACGGCAATAGCGTGGCCGGCGGGATGTTCATCTCCGATCGGATCGAACGGATCGCGGTGATGAGATCGATCACCCAGCCGATCTCGGCTTCGGCCACCGCATTCTCAAGTCCGCCGTGCTGCGGCCACGCGCCGAGCGCCAGCATGTGCTCGCGCTTCGGCCCCTGCTCCGCGGTGACGCTCCAAAGCTCTTCGGTGAGAAACGGCATGAACGGATGCAGGAGCTTGATGATCTCATCCAACACCCACGCGGTGGTGGCGCGTGTTTCGTCCTTCGCCGCACCATCCGCGCCGGTAAGGACCGGTTTGGACAGCTCCAAATACCAGTCGCAGAAGATATTCCATATAAAACGATAGAGCGCCGCTGCGGCATCGTTGAACTTGTAGGCCTCGATCGCGGCGGTCACCTCCCGGCCGGCTTTCGCGGTCTCATGCGCGATCCAGAGGTTCAGCGTTTCCTTGGCATCGCGCGGACTGAAATCTGGATTGCGCACGCAGCCGTTCATCTCGGCAAAGCGCGCCGCGTTCCAGAGCTTGGTCGCGAAATTGCGATAGCCTTCGACCCGCTGGGTCGAGAGCTTGATGTCGCGGCCCTGCGCCGCCATGGCGGCGAGCGTGAAACGCAGCGCGTCGGCGCCGTATTCGTCGATCAGCACCAGCGGATCAATGACGTTGCCTTTCGACTTCGACATCTTGGCGCCGCTGGCGTCGCGCACCAGTGCGTGGATATAGACGGTGTGGAACGGCACTTCTTTCTTGAAGTGCAGCCCCATCATCATCATGCGGGCGACCCAGAAGAAGATGATGTCGAAGCCGGTGACCAGCGCGCTGGTCGGATAATAGCGCTGCACTTCCGGCGTCTGGTCGGGCCAGCCGAGCGTCGAGAACGGCCACAGCGCCGAGGAAAACCAGGTGTCGAGCACGTCGTCGTCGCGATGCAGATATTCGTTGGCGAAGCGCGCACGCCGCTCCGGATCGGCGGCGATATCGTGCCCCTCCTCGACGGTGATCTCCTCGATCTCGGTATAGTGCGCGAGCGCATCAGCAACCGCGTCGTCCTCGGTCTCGGCGACAAAGATCTTGCCGTCCGGGCCGTACCAGGCCGGGATTTGATGACCCCACCAGATCTGGCGCGAGATGCACCACGGCTGGATGTTCTCCATCCAGTTGAAGAAGGTCGCTTCCCACTGCGCCGGCACGAACGTGGTTTTGCCCGCGCGCACCGCCTTGATCGCGGGCTCCGCCAGCGTTTTGGCGTCGACGTACCATTGATCGGTCAGGAACGGCTCGACCACGACGCCCGAGCGGTCGCCATGCGGCACCGTGTGCGTGGTCGGCTCGACTTTGTCGAGCAGCCCGCGCGCTTCCAGATGCTCGACAATGCGCTTGCGCGCCGCGAAGCGGTCGTAGCCGTGCAACGACAAGGTCTCGTCGAGTTCGGCCGACGGCGACAAGCCATCCAGAAATGCAGCATTGTCGCGCAGATCGAGGTCGCCGGCGGCGTCCAGCACGCTGATGAGCGGCAGGTCGTGACGACGGCCGACTTCGAAGTCGTTGAAGTCGTGCGCCGGCGTGATCTTCACGGCGCCGGTGCCCTTTTCAGGATCGGCGTAATCGTCGCCGACGATCGGAATGCGGCGGCCGACCAGCGGCAGCACGGCGGTCTTGCCGATCAGATGCTTGAGCCGCTCGTTCTCCGGATGCACCGCGACGGCGACGTCGCCCAGCATGGTCTCCGGCCGCGTGGTCGCGACGATGATGAATTCGTCGCTGCCTTCGATCGGATATTTGATGTGCCAGAGATGGCCTTTGACCTCGACCTGCTGGACCTCGAGATCGGAGATCGCGGTTTTCAGCTTCGGGTCCCAATTGACCAGCCGCTTGTCTTTGTAGATCAGGCCTGAGCGATAAAGCTCGACGAACACTTTCGCCACCGCGCGCGAAAGCCCCTCGTCCATGGTGAAGCGCTCGCGCGACCAATCGCACGACGCGCCGAGCCGTTTGAGCTGGCCGATGATGGCGCCGCCGGATTCCGCCTTCCATTCCCAGACCCGCTTGATGAAAGCCTCGCGGCCCATCTCGCGGCTGCCGGGCTGCTGGCGTTCCATCAATTGCCGCTCGACCACGGCCTGGGTGGCGATGCCGGCGTGATCGGTGCCCGGCTGCCACAGCACGTCCTTGCCGCGCATGCGCTCGAAGCGGCAGAGGATGTCCTGCAGCGTGTTGTTGAGCGCGTGTCCCATATGCAGCGAGCCGGTGACGTTCGGCGGCGGGATCACAATGCAATAAGGCTCGGCCTTGGCGCGCTCGGGCCGGCCGGCCCGAAAAGCACCCGCCGCCTCCCAGGCGGCATAAATGCGGCCCTCGACCGCGCCGGGGACATACCTGTTCTCGATCATCGCTCTATCGCTTTTCCCGTTTCGCGGGCTAGAAAACCTGCGTCGCGCGGAGTGTCAACGCCGACGGTTCTTTTGGCAGCTTCGTTTCCGAGCAATTTTAAACGTGTCATCGACACTCGCACCGGTTAAGCCCGCAACGCCAGCGCCCTCGCCGGGCAAACCCTCCCCGCAGCAGGTGCCGGTTCGCTCGATCATGCTGCTCGCCGCCGCCGGCTTCGCCAGCCAGGCGCAGGTGCGGGTCACCGATTCGCTGCTTGCCGCAGATCGCCAACGATTTTCAGACCACGGTGGGCACGGCCGCGATCGTGCTTACCGCCTATGCGGTCACCCACGGCTGCATTCAATTCGTCGCCGGCCCGATGGCCGACCGGTTCGGCAAATACCGCACCGTCGCGTTCGCCAGCGTGCTCGCCTCGGTGCTGGTGGCGCTCTGCGGCATCGCGGCGTCGCTGCCCCAACTGGCCTTGGCGCGGCTCGGCGCCGGCGCCGTGGCGGGCTGGGTGATCCCGGTCTCGATGGCCTATCTCGGCGACGTCACGCCGTCCGACAAGCTGCAGCCGATCATCGCCCGCTACGCCTCGGGCTACATCTTGGGCCAGCTCTTCGGCCAGGCCGCCGGCGGCATCCTCGGCGACCTGTTCGGCTGGCGGAACGTGTTTTTCGCGCTCGGCGGCATGTTCGCGCTGGCCGGCATCGGCCTGATCGGTGAACTGATCGTCAATCCGAAGACGCGCGAACGCGGGCGTCATCGGCGGCCGGCCGCAGTTTCCGGGCCGACTACGCGGCGGTTCTCTCCAATCCGTTCGCGCGTGTCGTTCTGATCATGGGCTTCATCGAAGGCGGGCTGGCCTGGGGCGCATTCGCCTATATCGGCGCCAACCTGCACCTGCGCTTCGGTATCAGCTTCACCCTGGTGGGACTGACGGTGGCGTGTTTCGGGGTCGGCGGCCTGATCTATGCGGGCTTGGTGCGTCACCTGGTGTACCGGATCGGGCAAGTCGGACTCCCGGTCGTCGGCGGCTTCTTCATCACGGCGGCCTATGTGATCCTGGCATTTCAGCCGACCTGGTGGCTGGCGCCGATCGCCGTCACGGCGATCGGGCTCGGCTTCTACATGTTCCACAACACCTTGCAGACCATGGCGACGCTGATGACGCCGGAGGCGCGCGGCACCGCGGTCGCGATCTTCTCGTCGGCGCTGTATTTCGGCCAGACCGCCGGCGTCGCCGCCGGCGCGCTCGTTATCGACCGGCTCGGCGCCGTCCCGCTCTATCTCGGCGACCGCCATCGCCTTTCCGGCGCTGTCATTCTGGTTTGCGCACGAACTCCGAAAGCGCAAGGCGCGCGGCGCGTAAGCGCGCCCGCGAGCGGCCTGTCGAAAACGACTGAAGCTCTCGCCCAAAACGACCGAAGCCCGCGCTTTTGGCGCGGGCCCCGGCATGCAGCACGTATTTGAGCAATCAGGCCTTGAGCGGCACCTTCGGCACCGAGCCCTTGCGCGGCGGCGAGCCGCCGTTACCCGGACCGCCCGGACCGCCGTTGCCACCCGGCGGCTTACGCCGCGGCGACGAGCGGCGCTTCTTGGCGCGGCGCGGCTCCGGCAGCTTTTCCGGCCGCGGCAACACCGGTCCATCCGGATATTCGAACGAGAGCTTGCTTCGCCCCGCCTCGTCGGTGACCACAACGACGCGGACGTGACCACCCGACTTCAAGCGGCCGAACAGAACCTCGTCGGCCAGCGGCTTCTTGATGTGCTCCTGGATCACCCGCGCCATCGGCCGGGCGCCCATGAGTTCGTCGTAGCCGTTGGCGATCAGCCAGTTGGCGGCCTCGTCGGTGAGCTCGATCGTGACGTCGCGGTCGGCGAGTTGCGCTTCGAGCTGCAGCACGAACTTCTCGACCACCATCGCGATCACGTCCTGCGACAGATGCGCGAAGGTGATGATCGCATCGAGCCGGTTGCGGAATTCCGGCGCGAACAGCCGGTTGATCGCCTCCATGTCGTCGCCCTCACGCTTGGTGCGCGTGAAGCCGAAGGCGGCACTGGCCATGTCGGCGGCGCCCGCATTCGTGGTCATGATCAGGATCACGTTGCGGAAGTCGACCTGCTTGCCGTTGTGATCGGTGAGCTTGCCGTGATCCATGATCTGCAGCAGCACATTGTACAGATCCGGATGCGCCTTCTCGATTTCGTCGAGCAGCAGCACGCAATGCGGATGCTGATCGACGCCGTCGGTGAGCAAGCCGCCCTGGTCGAAGCCGACATAGCCGGGCGGCGCGCCGATCAGCCGCGAGATGGTGTGGCGCTCCATGTATTCCGACATGTCGAAGCGGATGATCTCGACACCGAGCGTGGCCGCAAGCTGTCGCGCCACTTCGGTCTTGCCGACGCCGGTCGGGCCGGAGAACAGATAACAGCCGATCGGCTTCTCCGGCTCGCGCAAGCCCGCACGCGCGAGCTTGATCGACGCCGACAGCGCCTCGATCGCATTGTTCTGGCCGTAGACCACGCGCTTGAGCGTGTCTTCCAGATGCTGCAGCACCTCGGCGTCGTCCTTGGACACCGCTTTCGGCGGGATCCGCGCCATGGTGGCGATCGTGGTCTCGATCTCCTTGATGCCGATGGTGCGCTTGCGGCGACCCTCGGGCAACAGCATCTGCGCCGCGCCGGACTCGTCGATCACGTCGATCGCCTTATCAGGCAGCTTGCGATCGTGAATGTAGCGCGACGACAGTTCGACCGCGGCCTTGATGGCTTCGTTGGTGTAGCGGAGCTTGTGATACTCCTCGAAATAAGGCTTGAGGCCCTTGAGGATCTCGATCGCATCCGGCACCGACGGCTCGTTGACGTCGATTTTCTGGAAGCGCCGGACCAGCGCGCGGTCCTTCTCGAAGTATTGCCGATATTCCTTGTAGGTCGTGGAGCCGATGCAGCGCACGGTGCCCGACGACAAAGCCGGCTTCAGCAGGTTCGATGCATCCATGGCGCCGCCCGACGTGGCGCCGGCGCCGATCACGGTGTGGATCTCGTCGATGAACAAGATCGCGCCCGGATAGGCTTCAAGTTCTTTGATGACCTGCTTGAGCCGCTCCTCGAAGTCGCCGCGATAGCGCGTGCCGGCGAGCAACGTGCCCATGTCGAGAGCGAACACAGTCGCGTTGCGCAACACATCCGGAACTTCGCCGTGCACGATGCGCCGCGCCAAGCCTTCCGCGATCGCGGTCTTGCCGACGCCGGCCTCGCCGACGAACAGCGGATTGTTCTTCTGCCGGCGGCACAGCACCTGGATGGTGCGGCTGATTTCGGAGTCGCGCCCGATCAGCGGATCGATTTTGCCTTCACGCGCCTTTTTGTTGAGGTTGACGCAATAGGCGTCGAGCGCATCGCCCTTCTTCTTCGGCTCGTCGCCGTTCTTGGCGTCGTTCTCTTCGTCGGAGCCGCGCACCGGCCGCGCTTCCGACATGCCTGGACGCTTGGCGATGCCATGGCTGATGTAGTTGACCGCGTCGTAGCGGGTCATGTCCTGCTCCTGCAGGAAATACGCGGCGTGGCTCTCGCGCTCGGCGAAGATGGCGACCAGAACATTGGCGCCGGTCACTTCTTCGCGGCCCGACGATTGCACATGGATCACAGCGCGCTGAATGACGCGCTGGAAGCCGGCGGTCGGCTTTGAATCCTCGGCGCCGTCAGTGACCAGATTATCCAGCTCGGATTCCAGATAAGCAACGAGGCTGCGTCGCAGCTTATCGAGATCGACGTTGCACGCGCGCATGACGGCGGCGGCGTCCTGATCTTCGATCAGCGCCAGCAGAAGATGCTCGAGCGTGGCGTACTCGTGATGCCGTTCGTTGGCGAGCGCGAGGGCCCGGTGGAGCGACTGTTCAAGACTGCGCGAGAACGTTGGCATTTCAATATCTCTTCGTTTGTTGGATGTCGCCCGGAATCACTTCTTCTCCATGATGCACTGCAAAGGATGCTGATGTTTGCGGGCGAAGTCCATAACCTGCGTCACTTTGGTCTCTGCGACCTCGTAAGTGAACACCCCGCATTCACCGATCCCATGCTGATGGACATGCATCATGATGCGATGCGCCGCGTCCTGGTCCTTGTTGAAGAAGCGCTCAAGCACGTGGACGACAAATTCCATCGGCGTGTAGTCGTCGTTGAGAAGCAAAACACGATAGAGGTTTGGCCGTTTGGTCTGCGGCCGTGTTTTGGTGATGACCGCGGTCCCCGGCCCCTGGTCGCTTTTCCGTTTGCGGTCGTCATCCGCCAAGCGGATCGGCATCCTGGTGTAGAAATCGTCACGCGGCGGCATTGTCTTCGTCTATCATCCTGACCGTGAGTAGGACCTATGTAGGATCGGCGCTCCGTCGTCGGCTCGTCAAGGTGTCGATCCTGCCAACCCTGAGATACTATCATAGATATGGAAAGCCCCGCTTTCTAGATCGTCGAAACCGCCGGCCGAACGCAGAACGGTCGAGCTGCGACTTGCGTTCCGCGTTCACCTCGCAGCTCCCATGCATCTGCGCCGTGCACAATTGATGCCAACTGCGCCAAGCCGGGCGTGTCTTAAGCAAGAGCGTGTCTCGATCAAGATTGCGCACGCGTCCCCACGCGCGCGTAAACGCAGCGCGGCAAAGCGCTAACAGCGTGTGTTGGGTGATAAGGAAATAGGTAGAAACACCGGCTGATCAATACCGGAGGCGAAGATCAAACCGACGCAAATCCCGCGGTAAATCGTCGGACCCGCTTGAGAGCGACCGCCGGCGCGATGCCTCGCGGGATTTCGCCGGCCGATTTCCCCATTGCATTCTTCGCGACGCAAACGTCGGCGCCGGCACGGTCACCGGGCGAAGGGCGATCTCCGCAGCATGCCTTCGAAGGGCTTACAGGCTTCGCGCACCATGCCGGCATACATCTCGCCGATCTTGGCCGACTCGGCGACCAACCCTTCACATGAGGAACGCAGATATTCACTCTGCACTTCCGCTGCCTTCTCCAAGCTCTTGGCGCTGACGAGCTTTTGGAACGCGGCCGCGGAGCCTTCGAACGACGTCTTGGAATAATCGGCTACCTCAGTAGCGATGGCTTGCGCATTTTTCGCCCATACATTGAAGCCCGACATGGCCGCATCCATGCCCTCTTTTCCGAATGGCTGCATGGGATCGTTGCTCATGGACACTCCTCAGCTTGTGTTGGGCTTACATCTTTGTTTGGGCTCGCGTCATTCCGCCAGCGGCAGCCGCACGATCAGGCAGGCATGATTTCGGCCACATTGAGTCTTGACCCGCGCCGGCGCAGATCGCCTTGAAAAGGCCTTCACGGACGACGACGATAACTTTAGTGCGCTGCACAAATAATGCAACGCTTGGACGCGGCACGACCGCTGCAAGGAGGTCGGGCGCGGGGCCAGCAGGCGTCAGGCCCCCGGGGCGTGGGGTTAACGCTTTCGCAACGGCGTTCACCTAACTTGGTTGACCATGTCGTTCATGTTTGAACGATCCGGGTCGGGGACCATTCAACGACGGCGGTCGGCCAAGTCGACCGCTACTGCCGGGGACGCAACGTCCCGAGGAATGAACGGGGTGGCTCCAGCTCCAGGGGCACCAGGGACGGGGCGGGTAAATGCGTCGAGTGGCTTCTAAGCCTTCCAACAGGCTGCGCGGGTTTGTATTCGGTACGGTGGCTGCCGGAACCGCCCTGACTTTGTCCTGTGCGCCGGTCGATGCCCGCTATCATCGCTATTACGTGCGCCACACCGGTTCGGTCCCGGCGCATGCGTATCATCACGCGCATGGCGAGTCCTATTCACCGCCGACCGCCTCCATCGTGGTTGACGGCAACACCGGCGCGGTGCTGCAGGCCGCCAATGCCGATGGCTTGCGCCACCCGGCGTCGCTGACCAAGATCATGACGCTCTACCTGCTGTTCGAGCGGCTGGAGTCCGGCAAGATCAGGCTCGACACGCCGTTGCGGATTTCAGAGCACGCCGCCGAGCAGTCGCCGACCAAGTTGGGTGTGCGGCCCGGTCAAACGCTCGCCGTCGAAGACGCCATCAAGGCGGTGGTGACCAAATCAGCGAACGATGCGGCCGTCGCCATCGCCGAAAATCTCGGCGGCGACGAACCCGATTTCGCCAAGATGATGACCGCCAAGGCCCATGCGCTGGGCATGAGCCACACCACCTACGTCAACGCTTCGGGCCTGCCGGACGACGACCAGATCACCACCGCGCAGGACCAGGCGCTGCTCGGACGCGCGATCCAGGAACGCTTTCCGCGTTACTATCGGTACTTCTCCACCGAGGAATTCGTCTATCACGGCCACGCCATGCGCAATCACAATCACCTGCTCGGTGTTGTGGGCGGCGTCGACGGCATCAAGACCGGCTACACGGTGGCCTCGGGCTTCAATCTCGTCACGTCGGTTCATCGCGAGGGACGTTTCATCATCGCGGTGGTGCTAGGCGGACGCTCGGCCGGCGAGCGCGACGCCCACATGCGCGAGCTGATCAATACTCACATCAGAGAAGCGTCGCTGCGGCGCACCGCTCCGGCGATCGCTGAAAACGTCGAGGCGCGTGCCGAGCCCGCGGCCCCGGCCAGCGAACGGCTGGATCCGCGCAGCGAGCCCAAGCCGATCACGCTGGCGAAGGTGCCGTCGCGCGCCGAGCCGGCGACGACCGGCAAGAGCAACAAAGCCGCCGCCCAGAGCGATCCCCTTCAGCCCTTGCTGGTGAAGACGATCACCTACCGCACCGCGCCGGTTCAGGCCGCGCCGATGGCGCCGATGCCTGCGCTGGTGCCAGGAGCGGCTCCCTCGCAGGCGCCCGCGGCGGCGGCTCGTAATCTTCCTCTGCCGCAGCCGGCCGCCGCGGCACCGGCCCCGCAACCGGCCGCTACCGCCGCCATGCCGCTGCCCGTGCCGCCAGCACCGGTGGCGCAGCCATCGCTCCCGGCGGCACCGCCGGCACCGATCCGCGCAGCCGACGCGACCAATACGGTCGTCGTGGCCGCGAATGAGCCGGCCGTCATCGCGCCGTCGAGCAGGATCGACAGCTCCGCCCGGACCGTGATTGCGAAGACCGAAGCGCCACGGCCGGAAGCACTGAAACCGGAGCCGGCCAAAATCGAGCCCGCCAGGACCGAAACCGCGAAGCTCGAAATCGCCAGGCCGGAGTCGCGCCCCGCCCAGATGGCGGCGCCGGTTCACGCACGCGGCGGCTGGATCATCCAGATCGGCGCGTTCGAGGGCGAGGACGAGGCCAAGCAGCATCTGAGTGAAGCTCGCCTCAAAATGCCTAGCATTCTGGCGACCGCCGATCCTTTCACCGAACGTGTGCAAAAAGGCGACAAGGCGCTCTACCGGGCGCGCTTCGCCGGGTTCGACAAGGCGATGGCGGAAGCCGCCTGCAAACAATTGAAGCGCAGCGACATCGCCTGCCTGACGGTCAAAAATTAGCAGTCAAAAATTAGGAAACGCCCGGTAAAACTGGCTAGTAGTGAGTCAATCGGTTGTGAGTCAGTCCGTCATGGGTCAATCGATCGTGGGTCAGTCGATTCAGTCATCCTCCCCGGCCTTGGCCAATCAGCCGGGTCAGGACGTCGGCAACGCACGGCACGGCAATGCCGCGCCGGGAATCTCAGCGCTGGCGCCGAAACAAAACATCCTTGGCTTGGTTGACGCGGGCCGCCAGATACGTCGACCCCCCTTGGTCGGGATGCAGTTTCTTCATGATGGTCCGGTGAGCACGCGTGATCTCGTCGGCTCCCGCTCCGGCCTGAAGGCCAAGGATCTGATAGGCCTCCTCTTTCGTCATTTCGCCGCCGGGCGCAATACCGCTGCGGTCCCGCCCCGCTGCCGTATTACTCTGCGGGTCGTCACGCCGGCGGGCCTTTCCGCGGTCAAAATACGCACCGAATGATCGGCGTACGCCGCGCAACGCGCGGGTCGCGCGATTGGGGTTGGCGTTGGA
Organism: uncultured Alphaproteobacteria bacterium; assembly: GCA_963737755.1. GTDB lineage: Bacteria > Pseudomonadota > Alphaproteobacteria > Rhizobiales > Xanthobacteraceae > BOG-931. The sequence continues at coordinate 302,442 of CAVTTZ010000009.1, forward strand.
AAAACGTCCGACCACCACCAACACCAGAAAAACGATAAGGCCGACGAAAAGAAGCGACATGCCACGCGCCTCGCGGAATCGGGCGCTAAGGTGACCGCCTCCCCGTCGCGGCGCAATAGCGCTGCTGACGGCTATTCACGCGCCCCCTTCTCCGAATGTTGGCTTGGACAATGCTTTCCGGCAGCCGCGGCATTCAGCGCAGCCGAACCAACCGCGTCATCATGCCCTCATGGGCATCATGCGCCAATGGATCACGCCCTGACGGACGACGGCCGATCGCTTTCCTCGACCAACAGTCCGTGGGTGTCGAGCGGCTTGTCGGCGGACGCAGCCCATTCGGCCCTCGCCGCAGCGCGGCGTTTGCCGCGTTCGTCCATCGGCAGCTTCAAGGACTCGATGAGCGCCTTGACCTCGTCGCGGGCGGTGTAATGCGACGCATTTGCCCGCTGCCCGAGCGTACTTTCCTCGACGTCGTCGAGGGCGGTGAGACCGCGCGGAAAATACTCGCGATAGACCACGCGCTCGGCAAAGCCATCGACCGCGCGGAAGCCCAGTTGCCGCGACAGCGCGTCAAGACCGGTGCCGACCAGCCGCTTGTTGCGCGAGCCGAGCGTGGAGAGACGGTTGCGGACGATCACCCAGTCGGTCAGGCCGCCATCGACCAGACGGCGCTGCCGGCGCGCCTCGCGGACCATTTCGGCATAATGGCTGACGCCGGTGAGTTCGAATGTCGTCGGATCGACCACGCCGAGCACGTCAAAATCAACGAAGCTATCGTTGAGCGGCGTGATCAACGTATCGGCCATCGAATGGGCGAGCCGCATCAAATAGGAATCGGTGCCCGGCGTATCGATCACCACGAAATCGTGGCTTTGCTCGACGGCGCCGACCGCCTCGGCAAAGGCCGTGAATTCCTGCGCTTCGATTTCTTCGATGCGGGCGCCGAACCCGCGGGCCACGCAAAAGTGCCGCGAGTGATCCAGCGTCATGCCGGCACGCGTCGACCAGTCGCGCCTGTTCTCCACGTAGTGCGTGAAGCTGCGCTGGCGTGAATCGAGATCGATCGTCGCGACCCGCTGCCCAGCTTGGAGCAGCGCAACGGCGATATGCATCGCCGTCGTCGACTTACCCGATCCGCCCTTTTCGTTGCCAAGAACGATGACATGGGCCGAGAAAGGCTTGCCAACGTCCGCCTGCATCAACATGGAACGCAACCTCTGCGTAGCGATCCGCTCTCCAGCTTGCAACGGCCAGAATCAAGAGTACAGCATCACTAACCATAAGTTAATCACTAACCACAAAGGTGTCACGAATGCGCCGCGTCTGTGCTCGGTCGGCAACCCCATGAGTAGCCGTCCCACCCGCTCTAAATCGCGCCGCCCGCAAATCATCCACAGCCTGCCGACTCTCACCCGCACACTTGCGCGATGGCGGTCGCGGCGCGAGCAAATCGGCCTGATCCCAACCATGGGCGCGCTGCACACCGGGCATCTTGCTCTGGTGAGACGCGCGCAACGGCGGACCGATCGGGTGATCGTGTCGATCTTCGTCAACCCAACCCAGTTCGCGCCGACCGAAGATCTGAAAACCTACCCCCGTACCTTCGCGGCCGATGTCGACGCGCTCGCCAGAGTCGGCGCTGATCTGATTTGGGCGCCGTCCGCTGAAACAATGTATCCGCAAGGCTTCGCCACCAGCGTCGTTCCCGCGGGACCCGCGGCGGTCGGACTTGAAGATGCGTTCCGGCCGCATTTCTTCGCCGGCGTCGCGACGGTGGTGGCCAAGCTTTTCGTGCAATGCGATGCCGACATCGCGGTGTTCGGCGAGAAGGATTACCAGCAGCTCAAGGTCGTCACCCAGATGGCGCGCGATCTCGATCTGAAAACCCGTATTGTCGGGCTGCCGACCGTGCGCGAGAAGGATGGCCTCGCCCTGTCGTCACGCAACGCCTATTTGTCAGCCGCCGAACGGGCGACCGCGCCGACACTGCATCGCGTGCTCGTCGCACTGCGCGGAAAAAATCGCCGCCGGTCGCGCGATCGCAGCCGTGCTGGGCGAAGGCAAGGCGACCTTGGCGCAAGCGGGCTTCGCCGTGGATTATCTGGAGGCGCGCAACGCCGACACGCTGGCACAGGTCCAGTCGGCGAAGGATGGCCCGCTGCGTTTGCTGGTCGCCGCGCGGCTCGGCAAGACGCGGCTCATCGACAATATCGCGGCGTAATGTGTGGATCGGAGTGTCGGCGGCGCGCGCTGTGCAGCGCCAGCGCGGTCGTTATTTGCTGGCGGGTTTCATCGGATCTTTGACCGCCTCGTAGGTCGCGAACTCGACACTGTAGAGTTGGCCATTCACCTTCTCGACCTTGCGGATGTAAATGTTCTGCACGATGTCGCGCGTGTCCGGATCGATCGAGATCGGGCCGCGCGGACTTTCCCAGGCCATGCCTTTCATCGCCGCAATCAGACGGTCGCCGTCGGCGTTGCCGCCGGTCTTTTTCAGCGCCTCATAGATCAGATGCATTCCGTCGTAGGCGCCGACAGAAACAAAATCGGGGCGAAAGCCGTTGGTTTGTTCAAAGGCGGCGACATACGCCTTGTTGATCGCGGAATCGTGGGCTGCCGAATACGAGCCGGCGGTGATCATGCCGAGCATCTGGTCGCCCATGGTGTTGAGATCGTTGTCGTCGGTCAGATCGCCGGGGCCGAGGATCTTGATGCCCGAACTGGCGAGCCCGCGCTCGGCAAATTGCTTGGCGAAGATGCTCGCCTGCGGGCCGGCGAAATAGATGAACGCGGTATCCGGATTGAGGTCGCGGACTCGCTGCAGGAACGGCGCGAAATCCGGATTGGCGAGGGGAATGCGGATCGCTTCGATGATCTCGCCGCCGGCCTGGCCAAAGCGCGCGCGGAAAGCGGTTTCAGATTCAATGCCCGGCGCCCAGTCGTTGACCAAAGTGACAACACGCTTGCTGCCGTTCTTGTAAGCCCAATCGGCCATGATCCAGGCCTGCTGGCTCTGCAGAAAGCCGGCCCGCACCATGTAGGGCGAGCGCGTCACCGTGACCGAAGCACCGGAGCTCAACACCAGCGTGGGGATTTTCGCTTCCGTGGCCAGCGGCGCGACCGCGAGCGACGTGGGCGTGATGCCGATGCCGATCAAACCCACTTTGTCGTTGACGATCATGTCCTGAACGATGCGGCGCGCCGCGTCGGCGACGCCGCCATCATCGCGAATGATGAGTTCGAGTTTACGACCCGCGACCTCTGTACCGTTTTGTTGGACGAAGAGTTTGAGCGCACCCGCAAGCTGCCGGCCGACCGCGTTGAAGCCGGCGCCGGTCAGCGGAATGCTGATGCCCATTTTCAGAACATCGTTTGCCCCAGCGCCTTTGGCATGAAGCCCGACAGCGGCACCCGCCGCCAAACCTTTGAGCAGCGTCCTGCGCAGCATCGTCGTTCCTCCCAGATTGTGTTTTGTTGTGCAGACTTTTTTGTTTGTTAGTTATGCCGGCTCGAGATGCGGAATTTGCGGACGCTCGCCGGACGCCTTGCCGGTGATCGGCGCACGCGGCAGCTTGGCGGTCCCCTTCTCCATGACGAAGTTGTGGGTGAGCGAATACCACGGCGCGGCCACGTCGGCGGCCGGCGCCTCACCGCTATCGTGTCGGATGAAATTCCCCAGAAGATGACGGGTAACGCCGAACTGCACGTCGGTTTCGATGTACGGGTCATCCGGCGGATAAATTTGCGAAATCAGGGTTTTGAAGCCGTCTTTGTAAGCCAGGAAGTGAAGATGCGCGGGCCGCATATTGTGGCGGCCCTGGGCACGCAACAACTCGCCGACCGGGCCGTCGATCGGGATCGGATAGCCGGCCGGCTTGATCGAGCGAAAGCCAAAATGCCCCTGGGCATCAGTGATGAATTTGCCGCGCAAATTCATGTCCGACTGGATCGGATCCTGATTTTCATAAAAGCCTTCCGGCGACGAGTGCCAAACATCGACTTCAACACCATCGATCGGCTTGCCCTGGGTGTCGCGATAAAAGGCATCGACGAACAGCACCGGTCCGGGCGTGGGTGAGCGCACGATGGAAGCGCCGCTTTGCGTGCGCGGTGAATTCATTCGCCAGAACGGACCAAGCTGGCTGGCATCGGTCTCGGTCTGGCCGTTGTCCCCGTTGTTGAGCAGACACACCAACGCCGAAAGGCCGAGCGATCCGGCCATCAGCACGGCTTCGTTGTGGTTCTCATTGGTGTGCTTGCCGATCGCATTGATGTAGGCGGCTGCGGTCTGGAATTCCTGCTCGGTCAACTTCACCTCGCGGGCAAAGTCATGCAAGTGGCGCACCAGCGCCGAGAGGATTTCACGAAAGCGCGGGTCTTTGGTGCGCGCGGCTTCACTCAACACGGCTTTGGTAACGTCGGCCTGATTTTCAACGATCATCGTGTGGCTCCGCGCCCTTTCCTGCCCTGCGGCTGTTGTTGAGCGGAACTGTACGTGATCGGTTTGATCAGCGCCATGCGGCTGGCCGCCGGTGCGGCCCCGCCCAAAGCGCATGAAGGCTGGCTTCACACGAGCCCGAAACTACATCAGTCCAAGCTCGCGCAGTTCCCGCCGCAATTTTTCGGGCATGGCGGCGACGCCTTCTCCGGCCTTGCCGAGGTCCGGCGGCGCGTCCTTGACGGTGAGGTAGCGCCAGCCCTGGAAGGCGCGAAACGGTCGCGGATCGACCACGATCACCTTGGGATCGAGCACGATGCCACAGCGCCCGATACCGTCCTTGTCGCGGAACGGCCGCAGATCGCGAATGCGTTGGCGGCAGGCGATCTCGCCGCGGATGACCCAATAGAGCGATCCGCCGTCCACCAGTTCGGCCGCGCGTTTCGGCGCCATACGGGTGCGGTGGATGTGCTCGGGCTTTTCGCCCTTCTTACGCTTCTCCGCCAGCCGTTCCTTGATCCAGCCTTCGAGTTCCTGGACGGAGTCGCAACCGACGCACAGCTTGATGAGGTTCAGGGACATGGCGAGCAACTTACTCCGCCGCGGGCCTTTCGATCAGCATGATCCGCGCGCCTTCCACAACTTGCGTGCCGACCACCGCCGGAACCTCGGTCACGGTGCCGGCAAAAGGTGCACGCAGCGTGTGTTCCATCTTCATGGCCTCGAGCACGGCGACCCGTTGTCCGGCTGCGACCGCCTCGCCGGCGCGGACGAAAAGCTCCAAAACCTTGCCATGCATCGGCGCCCTGATGTTGCCGTCAGCCGCACCAGCCTTGGCCGTGGCCTCTGAGACATCCTTGAAGCGCACGCGTGTCTGGCGGCCATGACGCAGGACATAAGCTTCGTCTCCCGCCGCGAACACCTTGGCGTCGGAGGCCGGCGCGGCGCCGCCGACTGAAACACTCAGGCCGCCTTTGCCGTAGTTGGCGGTCGCTTCCCCATGCTGACCGTCGATCAGGATCGGCGCCACAATCCGACGGACGCCGGACATTTGGAAGCCGTCGCGGGCGGCCCACGGCGAATCCGGTTCCGCTGCGCTTTCGAGGCTGTCCTCCTGCGCGGACTCATTTTCGAGCAGACGCACAATACCGGCCGCCGCCGCGGCGAGATCCGGTTCATGCGGCGCGACGCCGAGCGCGGCGAGATTGCGATCGATAAAGCCGGTATCGACTTTGCCCTGGCGGAAGCTGTCGCTGCGGCAAAGCGCGCCCAGGAAGGCGATATTGGTGCGCACGCCGGCAACGACGGTGTGATCGAGTCCGTCGGCCAGACGCTGCAACGCGGCGTCACGGGTCGGTGCATGGGCGATCAGCTTGGCGATCATCGGATCGTAGAACGGCGTGACTTCGCCGCCCTGCTCCACGCCGCTATCGACACGCATGCCAGCCGGAAATTCCAGGCCGACGATCGGCCCGGTCGACGGCAGAAAACCGTTGTCCGGATCTTCGGCATAGAGCCGCGCCTCGATGGCGTGACCGGTGAAGGCGATCTGCGCCTGCGTCAGCGGCAGCTTTTCGCCCGCGGCGACCTGAAATTGCCAAGCGACGAGATCGAGTCCGGTGACTTCTTCGGTCACCGGATGCTCGACTTGCAGCCGCGTGTTCATCTCGATGAACCAGAAACCGTCGTCGCGCAGCCCCGTACTGCCGTCGGCGACAAACTCGACGGTGCCGGCGCCGACATAGCCGACGGCGCGTGCCGCCTCGACCGCGGCCGCACCCATCTTGGCGCGCAATGTCGGCGTCATGCCCGGCGCCGGGCTTTCCTCGATCACCTTCTGGTGGCGCCGCTGCAACGAACAATCGCGCTCGCCGAGGTGCACGACGTTGCCATGGCGGTCGGCGAAGACCTGAATTTCGATGTGGCGCGGCGTGGTGACGAATTTTTCGATCAGCACATGGCCGGAGCCGAATGCAGCGGCGACCTCGCGTACGGCGCCGGCGAACTCGGCGTCGAAATCGGTTTCGCTGTCGATGCGCCGCAAGCCGCGACCACCGCCGCCGGCCGCCGGCTTCAGCAGTACCGGATAGCCGATCTCGGCGGCGCGCGCTTTCAGAAAGGCAGCGTCCTGGCGCTCGCCATGATAGCCGGGCACGATCGGCACGCCGGCCTTTTCCATCAGCGCCTTGGCGCGATCCTTGAGACCCATGGCGCGGATCGCCGCCGCCGGCGGACCGACAAAGACGAGGCCCGCGTCTTCACAGGCTTGGGCGAAATCGCCGCTCTCGGACAAGAAGCCGTAACCCGGATGCACGCATTCGGCGCCGGACGCCTTGGCGGTTTCGATCAAGCGCGCGATGTTCAGATAGCTTTCGCGCGGTTCGGCGGGGCCGATGCAATATGCTTCATCGCACACCCGCCGATGCAGAGCATGCGCGTCCGCCGTCGAGTAAACGGCGATCGTACGCATGCCGAGACGCTTGGCGGTGCGAGCAATGCGGCAGGCGATCTCGCCGCGGTTGGCAATGAGAACGGACTTGAGCATCGCGAACGAATTGAAAGAGAAAAATCAGCGCAGCTCGCTCACTGGGCGCGAGGAGCTGTCGCCGCACTCGCATTAACCGGCGGAGGTGTCAACTGAACGGGAGCGCCGCTCGCTGCAGCGGCAGGCGCGAAGGCGGCACGGTGGCGCTCCCGCCGGAGGCGCCGGCATAGGCTGCGGCCAAATCGGCTCAACACCGGGCGCCCCCGGTGGAGGCGCGGCGGCGACGTTGGGATTGGGCGGCGGCGCCGCCCTGCGGCTATGCTTGGACGGCCCATTAGGGTTGGCGGCCGACGCCGCGGCAGCACCCGGACTGTTCGGCTCCGGATTCATGATGCTGACCGCCGGTATCGAAGCGGCGCTGGGAAAGTCGATATTGACCGGCTTGTGTGACGGCGGCACCGCCGCCAGGCTCGCTGCCGCAGCCGGACTGGCCTCGGCCAGCGGCGTTTCGGGCGCGTTCCAACCCGGTGCGTAGCGGTCAACATAGCGTTCCACCGTCGTGTTGGTCAGATTGGTGCGAACCCGGTTTGGATCACGAAACAGCGACAACGTTTTGCATTTTTGCGCACTGCAGCCATCGCGCGTCGCCAGCACGTAAGCGACGAAGCCGAAGCGATCGGTCTCGAGCGCTCGGCGCAACGGCGTCGACGCAGGCTCCAATGCAGTGCCGTCGCGACCTGCGAAGGCCGTGATGTTCGCGAGCAACGTGAGCTCGGCCGCAACATAAGCGGAGGCCGAAGCGACATTCGCCGGGGATCCAAACAGCGCCTTCTCGCAGGCCGCTTCGACGCTCTCGCCGACCAAAGAATTCGAGACACGGCAAGCGAGGAGCCAGGGAGAAGAACCTGTGCGCTGAGTTGCTGGGCGCGCAACTCAAGCGCACGCCGCTCGGCCGCGGCACCGCCGACGATGGCGCGATCCATGGCAGCCCACGTCATCAGCCCGCCGAAGATGGCGCCGGCGACGACAAGGCGTGGACGCAGCGCGGGAGTTGCCGAGAAACGCTCCGACTGCAAGTATGCCACGACGCACAAAGCCAGCAGCAACGCCGCCGAGCCGCCCGCAATCCAAAAGCGCAACAGCGCAACACCGAATTCGGAATCGACGCCGGGCATCAAGACACTCCGCCCCTGTGTGAATCACCACGCTCCGCGAAGTGTGTCGCAGCCATGTCGGCGACGAACAGGCCTCGCAAGCGCATGAGCCGGTCAGCTCACAGCGTGCAAGCCCCCAACCACGACATCGGCATCAATGCTCGGACTGCTCGGTTTCGAGCTGGCTTTCTTTGGCGACGCGCTCGAACGCTTCGTCCGAATTCTTGATCCGATATTGATAATCGTCACCGTCGGACGGCAAAAGTTTGACCACCTTATAGGTACCGCTGGCGCCCGGACGCGTGATCGGACTCGAGGTGTACAGCACCGTCTCGCCAACCCGGTACCTGTGGGTGCGCAGCCCCGGGCTCGGCAGCGAGATGGCCTTGGCCGGCGACACCATCGCCGGCGTTAGGCCGAGCGGCGGCGTGAGCACCGGCGCCGGCATGGCCGCCGCGGGCGTTGACGAAGCGGTCTTCGGAAGGGCACCGTTTTTGCGGAGCGGACCGTTTTTCCGGATCGAAGCCTGCACGGGCTTCGCGGCCGAGACCCTTTTGGCTGCCTCGGACTTGCCCGAAATCCGCCGCGTGGCGGCCTTACGAGCAACTTGATTGCGGCTTGCTTTGGCCGGCCGCTTCTGCACTGAACGCTTATTCATAGCAACAACACTATATAGCCCAACTCATTGTGGAGCAAAAAATATAGTATCGCAAAGGGCGTTTGGCGATTTCTTCTGTCTTCAAGAGAATAAATCAAAAAAATTCTTATCTTCAGAACGTTATTTGAAATACCTAAAGCTTCACATGCGCCGCCGTATTAAGCATGTCTGCGCCAGCCGCCTTTTTCATCAGCTTGCCAATAGGTGACCTCAAAACCGGCGGATTTCGCCTCGCTCCATCGTGCCCGCGCGGCATCGAGGGCGTCCGGGTCCTCGCCGTTGAAAAGCAGCACCACCCGCTCATAAGCCGCCACATTCTCCGGCATGACAGCACCATCAACGAGGAAGCGGACGGTGGCGCCGTTAGGATTATGGTCGCCGGCGGTGAGCAGGATCGGCTGCTGCGCGGCCTCCGCCTCGCGCCAGGTTCCATGCGGAAGGAACGAGTCGTCCCGCCAGGTCCACAGATGCGCATCGAGTGCCTCGACACGCTCCTCGGACGACGCCTGCACGACGACGCGCCAACCGCGATCAAGCGACTTTTGCAGCAAGCGTCGGTAACACCTGTTCGGGCGTTTGACCTTTGAGATGGTAGAAGAGGACTTCGGTCATCGTACCAAATTGCCGCTCAACTCTCGTAATTTTCTTCCACCAAATTATTCAACAGCCGCACGCCCCAGCCGGAACTCCAGCTTTTGTTGATCTCAGTTTGCGGCGAGCCGAGCGCCGTACCGGCGATATCCAGATGAACCCATGGCGTCTTGCCGACAAAGCGCTGCAGAAATTGCGCCGCGGTGATCGAGCCCGCCCAGCGGCCGCCGCTGTTTTTCACATCGGCGAATTTTGAATCGATGATCTTGTCGTACTCGGCGCCGAGCGGCATGCGCCACACGCGCTCACCGGTCGCCTCTCCGGCCTTGGCAAGACGCTCGGAGAGCTTGTCGTCATTGGAAAACAGGCCGGCATATTCCTGACCGAGCGCGACAATGATCGCGCCCGTCAGGGTCGCCAGATTGATCATGAATTTCGGTTTGAAGCGCTTGTTGACGTAGTGCAGCACGTCGGCCAGCACGAGGCGGCCTTCGGCGTCGGTGTTGATGATCTCGATCGTCTGTCCCGACATCGAGGTGACGATGTCGCCGGGACGCTGTGCGTTGCCGTCGGGCATGTTCTCGACAAGGCCGATGACGCCGACCACGTTGGCCTTGGCCTTGCGCGCCGCCAGCGCGTGCATCAGCCCGGTGACGCAGGCCGCGCCGGCCATGTCGCCCTTCATGTCCTCCATGCCGGCCGCCGGCTTGATCGAAATGCCGCCGGAATCGAAGCACACGCCCTTGCCGATGAACGCGACCGGATCGACACCGCGCTTGCCGCCATTCCAGCGCATGACCACGACCTTCGGCTCGTGGGTCGAGCCTTGCGCGACGCCGAGCAGCGCGCCCATGCCGAGCTTCCGCATCGCCGGCACGTCGAGAATTTCGACGGTGACGCCGAGTTTTCGCAAGGTCGCGGCGCGGCGGGCGAACTCAGCCGGAAACAGAACGTTGGCGGGCTCATTGATGAGATCGCGCGCCCACACCACGCCGTCGGCAATGCCGCCGACGGAGGCCCACGCCTTGTCGGCGGCGGCAACGCTGGCGCAGGCGAAATTCACCTCGACCTTCGCGGCCCGCTCCTCGCCCTCCTTGGGCTTGGTCTTGTAGCGATCAAACCGGTAGGCGCGCAGCCGCGCGCCGAGCGCGAGGCTCGGCGGTCTGCGGCGGCTTCAGCGGCGCCGGTTGCGAATTCGGCCAGGATGGTCGCCTGACCGGCAGCGGCGGGAACGCGCCCCATGGCGGCGCCGCCGAGCTTCACGAAATCGCGGTCCTCAAGATCGCGCTCCTTGCCGGTGCCCAAAACGATCAGGCGCGGCAAATCCAGGTCCGCGGGCGCGATGATCTCAAGCGACGAGCCGCTTTTACCGGTGAAGCGGTCAGCCGCCGCGGCCCGGCGCAGGTGCGCATCGATCGGAGCCAAAGCTTTCTCGGTTGCCGGTCCGAACTTGAGACCCTCGGCGCAGAACACAACCAGAACCCCCTTCAGGCGGTCGAATGAGGTGAATCCGATCTTGAGGGAGGCGGGCATGGTCGGTCCTTCTGCGGGATGAAAACTGACTCGGCTGTCCACAGATATGAACCCGGCGGCGACGCTGTGCAAAGCGCCACAAAGTCCTGGGGGAGCATCAACGCATGCGTCGGGGTCGCCCGCGTGGGTGGAAAGCATTAACCCTTAGCAATCCTTAGCTTTGCAGATTCAATGGCTTTGCCTTGGCGAGGCCATTTTGTGGCAGCAAGAATCTCCCTAGGTGTGGGGAAGCTCGGCTCTGCGTGACGCTAGCGCGTCCGATGGGGGGAGCCGGGATGGCCGCAAGGCCGGTCTGCGGGGAAGTTGAGTCCGATGGGGTCGATCGGCCGGTACATGTTTCGCACCACTATGGTTGCGTTCCTGATCACGCTGATCACGCTGACCGTGGTGATGTGGTTTACCCAGGCAATTCGCGAATTCGACCTGATCACCAGCCAGCGGCAGACGCTGTTGGTCTTTATCGGCATCACCGGCCTGCTCATCCCGCTTCTGGTGATGATGATCGCGCCGATATCGCTGGTACTGGCGACTGCTCACACCATCAACAAGCTCAGCTCCGATTCGGAGATCATCGTCATGAACGCGGCCGGGGTGTCGCCCTGGCCGCTGGTCCGCCCGTTCGTGGCGTGCGCGCTCGTCGTATCGATACTGGTCGCCGCGATCGCGGTTTATGTTTCGCCGTGGAGCCTGCGCGCATTGCGCAACTGGGCGACCCAAGTCCGCGCCGACATTCTCACCAATATCGTGCAGCCCGGCCGCTTCACGACCATCGGGGGCAACCTCACCTTCCACATCGCCGACCGCAGGCCGAACGGTCTGCTGATGGGCATTTTCCTTGACGACCGGCGCGACCCCAAGGAGCACGCGACCTATCTGGCCGAGCAAGGCGAGATCGTGAAGAACGACAGCGGCTCGTTCCTGGTGCTGGAGAAAGGCAGCGTCCAGCGCATGGAGTCCGGACAGCGCGATCCTCGGATCGTCACCTTCGATCGCTATGCCTTCGACCTGTCGAAATTCGGTGTCGGACCGCAAGGCGGCGGCGTGACCTACAACACCCGCGAGAAATACATTTGGGAACTGCTATGGCCGCCGGCGAACGATGCGCTGTTTCTGGCGCAGCCCGGTGAATACCGCTCGGAATTGCACGATCGCATTGCGACGCCGCTTTATCCGATCGCCTTCGTGATCCTGTCCTACGCGTTTCTCGGGCCGCCGCAGACCACGCGGCAAAGCCGCACGCTTATCGCTGTTGGCGTTGGTCGGCGTCGTGGCGGTGCTGCGGCTGATCGGGTTCCTCAGCGTGATCCTCGGCTCGCACATGCCGGGCGCGCTTTACGCGCAATATGTCGTGCTGTTCGGCGCCATCGGGGCCGGCTCCTGGCAGATCTCGCGCGGCCAAGCGATCGAGCCGGCCGCGTTCGCGACGAAGATCGCCACCATCATCGGTGAACGCTTCGCCAAGGCGACGGCGAGCTAGGGACAGAACCGATGGTAGCCGGAACGCTTTCGCGTTATTTCGGATTTCGCTTCTTGCGGTCGGTCGTCGGCTCGTTCTTCGGCGTGGTCGCGCTCGCCGGCATGATCGATTATGTCGAGCTCCTGCGTCGTGGCGCCGACTGGCCGAAGGCGACCGCGCTGATCCTCGCCGAAATTTCCTTGTTCCGTGTGCCCCAGTTGTCCGAACGCATCATGCCGTTCGCGGTGCTGGTCGGCGCGATGTCGTGTTATCTCGCGCTGTCTCGGCGGCTCGAACTCGTGGTCGCGCGCGCCGCCGGCGTATCGGCCTGGCAATTCGTCGCGCCGTCGCTGGTCGCCGCATTCATGTTCGGCGTGTTCGCAACCGCGGTCTACAACCCGCTCGCCGCAGTCATGCACGAGCGCTCGAAGCGCTTGGAAGCGGAGATGACCGGCGAACTGCCCGCGTCGGCGGTGCGCGAAAGCACCGGCGGATTCTGGGTGCGGCAACGCAGCGCTGATGGCGCCGCAATCATCAACGCCAAGGCGAGCCGCCAGCAAGGCGCCGAGCTCGGCGCCGTGAGCGTGTTCACATTCGACACCGAAGGACAATTCCGCGAGCGCATCGAGGCCAAGAGCGCGACGCTCGACAGCGGCTATTGGCGCTTCGACGACGTTCGTATTTACGCTGCGGTAATCCCCCGGTCATTCAAAGCAATTACCAACTCGCCACCAATTTGACTCTCGAACAGGTGCGCGAAAGTTTCGCCACACCGGAGACTGTGCCTTTTTGGCAACTGCCGTCCTATATCGAGCTTGCCGATCGCGCCGGCCTTATGGCGGCCGGTTACAGGCTGCAGTATCAGCAGCTATTGTCGCGGCCGTTTCTGCTCACCGCGATGGTTCTGCTCGCAGCATCGGTCAGCCTGCGCTTTTTCCGTTTCGGTGGCGTGCAGAAGATGGTGTTGGGTGGAATTTCTGCCGGCTTTTTGCTTTTCGTCTTGTCGAAGTTCACTGAAGACATGAGCAAGTCGGAACTCCTGTCGCCAGTGATGGCGGCATGGATACCGGTCGTGGTAGGAAGCCTCACTGGCTTTATTGTGCTGTTGCATCAGGAGGACGGCTAGTGTTGCGCCCGATCCGTCCTGATGTATTGCGGTTGGCTGGTTGGTTGCGTCCGAGTGTTGCGATTCTCATCGCGCTGCTCGTATTCGGCGCAACGTCCCTGCTCGCGCCCGCGCCCGCATCGGCGCAGGGCGTCAACAACCTCCTGACATTTCCGCCGCGGCCGCCGTTGCCGCCGAAGCAGCCGGCCGCGCCGCCCGACTCGCCGATGCTGCTGCAGGCGACGGAAATCCGCTACGACTACACGAACAACACCGTGTCCGCGGTGGGCAGCGTTCAGATCTATTACAACGGCTCGACGGTCGAAGCCGACGAGGTGACGTACGACCAAAAGAGCAAGCGCTTGGTCGCGAACGGCAACGTGCGGCTCACCGAAGCCGACGGCAAGATCACCTACGGCCAAATCATCGACCTGACCGACGACTATCGCGACGGCTTCGTCGATTCGCTGCGGCTCGAAACCGTCGACGATACCCGCTTTGCCGCGGCACGCGCCGATCGCGTCGGCGGCAACTACACCGTGCTGCAGAACGGTGTCTATACGGCTTGTCAGCCTTGTAAGGACGATCCGAAAAAGCCGCCGCTGTGGCAGATCCAGGCGGCCCGGATCATTCACGACAACGGCGAGAAAATGCTCTACTTCGAGGATGCGCGCGTCGAGTTCTTCGGCGTGCCGCTCGCCTGGTTTCCGTTCCTGTCCGCGCCCGATCCGTCAGTGAGCCGCAAGAGCGGCTTCCTGTTCCCCAATCTCGGTTACGCGAACACGTTCGGGGCGTCGCTTCAACTCGACTATTTCTGGGCCATCACGCCCAGCGCCGATTTCACGGCGACCCTGCTATCGACGACGATGCAAGGTGAGTTGTTTCAGGGTGTCTGGCGCCAGCGCCTGCTCGAAGGCTCCTACTCGATCAAGGCGGCCGGCATTTTCCAGGCAGACCCCGGCTACTTCGCCAACCGCGACGGCCCCAACAGTCCGACCGCGAACACATTCCGCGGCGCCATCCAGACCGCCGGCCAGTTCTCGCTGAGCGAGAAGTGGGTGTGGGGTTGGACCGGGTTGTTGATGACGGACAACCAGTTCCTGTCCGACTACCAGCTCGGACAGTTTCTCAGTTCATTCGATCCGTTTCATACCGGTGTCGCCACCGAGGGCGTCTCGCAGATCTATCTGACGGGCGCCGGTGAGCGCAGCTACTTCGACATCCGGTCGATCTACTATTACGGCTTTTCCGGACAGGACATCCAGGCGGAGATCCCGGTCATTGCGCCGGTGATTGATTATTCGAATGTGCTCGGCCAATCGGTTCTCGGCGGCGAGTTTTCATACAAGACCAACCTGACCAGCCTGACCCGGCAGACGGCCGAGTTCGACGCGATCACCCAGAATGCCGCCAACAACAATCTGTGCACGGTTCCGACCACCGGCAACACCAACAAGCAGAATTGTCTGTTGCGCGGTATCGCCGGTACCTACACGCGCACGTCAGGCGAAGCCGATTGGCGGCGTACGTTCGTTACCGAAAGCGGAATGATGATCACGCCTTTCGCGGGCGTTCGCGGCGACCTCGCCGCGATGGATATTCAGAATCAACCCGGTACCTCGAACTTCATCAATCCGGGTCAAAGCGAAGTCGCCCGTGCGATGCCCGACGTCGGCGTCGAATACCGCTACCCGTTCATGGACGTTGAGCCCTGGGGCACGCAGACGATCGAGCCGATCGCCCAGCTCATTCTGCGGCCGAATGAAACCGAGATTGGCAGGCTTCCCAACGAAGATGCGCAGAGCGTCGCTTTCACCGACGCCAACCTGTTCTCGATCGACAAGTTCTCCGGCTGGGACCGCGTCGAGGGCGGCGGCCGCGTCAACGCCGGATTCCAATACACCGCGCAGGTCAACAGGGCCGGATCGTTCAACGCTATGTTCGGACAATCCTATCAGATCTACGGCCTGAACTCATACGCGGTCAGCGACCTGACCAACACCGGCCAGGAAAGCGGTCTCGATAAGACCTACTCGGACTATGTGGGCCGCGTCTCGTATCAGCCGAACCAAATCTATTCGTTCATCGCGCGCGGCCGCTTCTCGTCGGGCGGCTACGACCCGGGCCTCGGCAAAGACGTCAGCATGTTCTCGCCGCAGATGCTTGAATTTGAAGCCCGCGCCAATTTCGACCGCTGGACCTTCCAGATGATGTACGGCGATTACGCGCCGCAGCCGCTGATCGGATATTTGAACCAGCGTGACGAAGTCCTGGTCGGCGCTTCGTTCAAAGTGACGCAGAACTGGGTTCTGTCCGGGTCGGTGCGCTACGACCTTCAACTCCACCAGTGGGACCAGACCCGCTTCGGCGTCGGCTATACCGACGATTGTTTCCTACTGTCGGTATATTACATTACGTCCTACACCTATACCGGGACGACACCCACGCCGAACAACTTCTTCGGCGGCTCGTTCAGCTTGCGTACGTTGGGCCCCAACTACCTCGCCCCGATCGCTTCCGCTTTCTAAATGCGGCGACGTGGCGGCGGTGTTGAGGGAAACTGGCGGGTACCGAGAGAATGCAAAGACTTAGCACTAGGTTGTCGGGCCAAGGAGCGAGACAGGTGAGATCGGCGGCGACTTTCCGGCTCGGCTTGAAGATGTCCGGAGCGATGCTTGCCGGCGCAATTGTGCTTGGTTCTGTTTCAGGAGCTTCGGCGCAGGCCGTTGTCGACGTCATCGAAGGACAGCCGATAACGACCCTCGATGTCGAACACCGCACCGGCTTCCTGCAGATGAGCAGCAAGAAAAAGCCGGCGGCACAGAATGAGGCCAAGGACAGCCTGGTCCGCGAAATCGGCGAGATCGCCGAGGCCAAGCGCAACGGCATCGAGATTTCAGACACGGAAGTCGATCAGGCCTACGATGGCGTCGCGATCCGCATGGGCATCGACCGCACCAAGCTGACGCGCCTGCTCGTTGCTGGCGGAGCCAGCGAGGACACGCTCAAGCGCGCGCTGCGGGCGCACATCGCCTTGACGAAGCTGGTAAGAGCAAAAGAGCAAAGCTCGGAAAGGAGCGAAACAAAGTGAGATCGATTACTTTCCGTCCACATTGGACGAGCCTTTTCGCCGCCGCTGTCGTCGGCGCGATCATGTTCGGCCTGCCCTCGGCTGCCAGCGCGCAGCAGGTGGTGCTGTTCGTCAACGGTCAGCCGATCACCAACCTCGACATCGAGCATCGCTCGAAGTTTCTGCAGATGAGCAGCAAGAAGGTGCCTTCGCGCAAGGAAGTACTGGACAGCCTGGTCGACGAAATCCTGGAAACGACGGAAGCCAAGCGCTTCGGTCTCGACATTCCGGACGAGCAGGTCAACGAGTCCTTCAATGGCGTCGCGACCCGCATGGGCATCGATGCGCCAAAGCTCACCGCATTGCTTGCTCAGGGCGGCGCCAGCGCCGACACCCTCAAGCGGCGACTGCGCGCCCAAATGGCGTGGACCAACCTGGTGCGCGGACGTTACAAGTCCAGCCTCGAAATTCGCGACAAGGACGTCGAAGCTCAACTGCAGTTGCACAAGCCCGACGAGAAGTCTGAAGTCGGCTACGAATACATCATGCGGCCGGTGGTCTTCATCGTCCCGCACGGCTCGCCGGATGCGGCGTTCGAAGGTCGCAAACGCGAGGCTGAGGCGTTGCGCGGACGCTTCCAGAACTGCAACGAAGGCGTCTCCTTCGCGCGCGCCCTCCCCGACGTCGCCGTGCGCGATCAGGTGTCGAAATTTTCCGCCGATCTCGCTCAGCAATTGCGGCAGATCCTCGAGGCGACCGCCGTCGGCCACCTGACGCCGCCCGAGCAGACGGCCGAAGGCATCCAGCTCTTCGCCATTTGCGCCAAGAAAGAAACCAAGTCCGATACGCCGGAGATGAAAGAAATCCGCGATCAGATGTTCCAACAAAAATTCGGCGCCCAAGCCAAACGCTATCTCGAGACTTTGCGGCGCCAGGCCATGATCGAGTACAAGACCCCCGAAGCGAAAGTGCGATAAGAGGTCGGAAGCAAGACCGTGCTGCCTTTGGCTTTGACGCTGGGTGAGCCCGCAGGGATCGGCCCCGATCTGGCGCTCGCGGTCTGGCACCGCCGCGCCGCGCTGAACGTCCCGCCGTTTTATCTGGTCGGCGATGAAGCGTTCCTTCAGCGCCGCGCCGCACGGCTTGGCCTTACTGTTCCGACATTGGCGGTAACACCGAACACGGCGTGCGCCGCGTTTGCTTCGGCACTGCCCGTGGTGCCGATCGCCGCCAGCGTGACTGCGGAACCGGGCCACCCCGACGCCTCAAGCGCTCCAGCCGCAATCGAATCCATTCGCCGCGCCGTCAATGACGTGCTCGCCGGCGCAGCCGCCGCGGTCGTGACCAATCCGATCGCCAAGAACGTCCTGTACAAATCCGGCTTCGCCGAGCCTGGCCACACCGAGTTCCTCGCCACGCTGGTGCAGGAAGCGACCGGCAAGACGCTGCACCCGGTCATGATGCTGTGGTCGCCGGAGCTTGCAGTCGTCCCGGTCACCATTCACCTGCCGCTGCGCCAGATCTTCCAGCATCTCTCCATCGATCTCGTGGTCGAGACTGGACGCATCGTTGCGCGCGATCTGGTCGATCGATTCCACATCGCGCATCCGCGCCTTGTCGTCGCCGGGCTCAATCCGCATGCCGGCGAGAATGGAGCGCTCGGCGAAGAGGATCTCAGCATCGTCGCGCCCGCGGTTGCGCGACTGGTGGCTGATGGCATCGATGCCAAGGGCCCGCTGCCGGCTGACACGCTGTTTCACGGCGATGCTCGCGCGCGTTACGACGCCGCGCTGTGCATGTATCACGATCAGGCGCTGATCCCGATCAAGACGCTGGCGTTTGATCATGCGGTCAATGTCACGCTCGGGCTGCCGTTCGTGCGCACCTCGCCCGACCATGGCACCGCTTTCGACATTGCCGGCAAGGGCGTGGCGGATCCGACGAGTTTGGTCGCCGCACTGCAACTGGCGGCGCGTCTGGCGAGTGCCGGCGCACGCACCGCGGCAACGTGACTGAGCGGCTCGATACGCTGCCGCCGCTGCGCGATGTCATCCGCCGGCACGGCCTCGCCGCCAAGAAATCGCTGGGCCAAAATTTTTTGTTCGATCTCAACCTCACCGCCCGCATCGCCCGAGCGGCGGGTGCGCTGGCCGACGTTACAGTCCTTGAGATCGGCCCCGGCCCCGGAGGTCTTACCCGCGCCCTGCTCGGGCTCGGCGCCAAGCGGGTGATCGCAGTCGAGCGCGACGAGCGCGCGATCGCCGCACTCGACGAAATTGCCGCGCATTATCCGGGCCGGCTCGAGATCGTGCCAGGCGATGCGCTCGCGTTCGATCCGCGGCCGTTCATCGATCAGGGGCCGATCCGCATCGTCGCCAACCTGCCCTACAATATCGCCACGCCGCTGCTCATCAACTGGCTGACCGCGGAGCCGTGGCCGCCCTGGTACGATGCCGCCATCCTGATGTTTCAGCGCGAGGTCGCCGAACGCATCGTCGCTGCGCCGGAAACCAAAAGCTACGGCCGGCTTTCGATCATCTCCCAGTGGCGTTGCGAAGCCCGACTTCTGTTCGACATTCATCCGTCGGCATTCGTGCCGCCGCCGAAGGTCACCTCGTCGCTGGTGCACCTGACGCCGCGCGCCGATCCGTTGCCGTGCGATCGCGCGCTTCTGGAAAACGTCACCCAAGCCGCCTTCGGCCAGCGCCGCAAGATGCTGCGTCAAAGTCTCCGATCGCTCGGCGTCGACGTTTCAATGCTGCTTGAGGCTGCCAGACTAAGCCCGACCGAGCGTCCGGAAGACATCCCGGTTGCGGGCTTTGTCGCCCTGGCCCAAGCGCTCGCGATGCTGCGCGGCGCCAGCCGAAATACTTGAGCAACTTAGGCGGACAGCGCCGTCCGGTCGGAAGCGTCCTCGGCTAGCAATCCGACGCTGCGAGCAAACCAGACGTGAAACAAGGCGACAAAGACCGCGGCAACCAGTCCGCCGATTCCGATTACCACCATGATCGGACCGGCAGCCCAGCCATGCCCCAGCAAGATCCCGGTCAACAGCGGCCCGACGATCTGCCCGAAGCGCCCCATGGCCATGCCCCAGCCAACGCCGGTGGAGCGAATCGACGTCGGATAAATGGTCGCGGCCAGCGCGATGGCGCCGCCGGTGCCGAAACCCATGAACAGGCCGATCAATCCGATGAAGGTCGCGGCAAGGACGACCGAGGCGGCGCCATAACCCAGTCCAACCGTCGCCCCTGCACCCAGGATGAAGGCCGGAAACAAAATCGGCAGGATGCCGAAACGCTTGATCAGCCAACCGGCAGACGATTGTCCGAGGAAGCCGCCCAACCCGTTGAAGGCGACGACGAAGGCCGTGTTGGCAGGCGAAATGCCGTTGAGCCGCAACAACGACGGCGTCCACAATACCGCGACGGTGAGGATACCGAAACCCATGAAGAACGGCACCCACAGCAACAACGTGCCGAGCGCACGGCCCTGCGTGAACAAATGGCCGATCGAGACTCCCGTCAGTCGTTTCTCTTCGACGACAAAAGAGGACGCGGCACTGACGACAGCGCCGAGCCGCGCAACGATGGCCGCCACCGCCTTGCTGTCGTTGCGCTGGAGCAGCAGAAATTTGATCGATTCCGGCAAGTACCACATCAAGACACCGGCAAGAACCAGCGGCGCCACGCCGCCGATATAAAAGATCGCGCGCCAGCCAAGCGCACCAAGCAGATATTGATTCAGAAAGCCGCCGAGCATCGCGCCGAGCGGAAACGCCGACCACATGACGGTGACCAAGGTCGCCCGTAGCCGCGCCGGCGCATATTCGGACGTCAGCGCGATGAAGCACGGCGTCGCCCCGCCGAGCCCGAGGCCGGCGAGGAATCGAAGCGCATAGAGCATCGGCACCGAGTCCGCCAACGCGGTGAGAATCGTAAAAATGCCGAAGATAGTGGTCGCGAAAACCAACAAGGTCCTGCGCCCCAACCGGTCGGCGAGCGGCCCAAAGGTAGCGGCACCGATGGTTGCGCCGAGCAACGCGGCGGAGAAAACCGGCCCGAAATCGGCAAGCTTGATACCGAGACCTTCAGCGATGAACGGCGCCGCTACCCCGATCGATTGGGTGTCGATGCCGTCCAAAGCACTGACCAGCGCACAGCAGACGATGATGCCGATCTGAAATCCGCTGAGCGGGGATTCATCGATCAGCCGGGTCACGTCGATTTCGCCGCTTCGATGCTCCGCCTGCGTCATGATCGGCCCCTACAACTTGGCTTGCAGTTCCCGCACAAAACCGGACAGCCCGACCTGCCGCTCCCGCTTGAGCCGTTCCGCCGCGAGGATCGAGCGCACTTCGGCAAACGCTTCCTCTTTGTCGCGATTGACGATGACGTAATCGTATTCGGGCCAGTGACTCATTTCACCTGCCGCTTTCGCCATGCGGCCCGCGATGGTGGCGCGGCTGTCCTGGGCGCGGCGCTCAAGCCTGCGCTGCAGCTCTTTCACCGTCGGCGGCAGGATGAAAACGCTGACCAGATCGCCGCGCGCTTTGGCCCGCAGTTGCTGCGTGCCCTGCCAATCGATGTCGAACAGGACATCACGCCCGCCCCGCAGCGCTTTCTCAACCGGCGCGCGCGGTGTGCCGTAACGATGATTGAATACGTCCGCCCATTCCAAGAGCTTGTCGGATTTCACCATCGACTCGAAGCGGACCATGTCGATGAAATGATAATCGCGCCCATCGACCTCGCCCGGCCGCTGCGGCCGCGTGGTCACCGATACCGACAGTTCGATATGGCCGTCGGCTTCCAACAGCATCCGCGACAGTGTGGTCTTGCCGGCCCCCGACGGCGAGGACAAAACCAGCATCAGGCCCCGGCGCGCGACGCTCATGCGATTTCGCCGCGCTTTCGCCATGCCCTATTCCACGTTCTGCACTTGCTCGCGGAATTGCTCGACCGCGGCTTTCAGTTCCAGACCGATATTGGTGAGCTCGACATCGTTGGCCTTGGCGCACAGCGTGTTGGCTTCGCGATTGAGTTCTTGCGCCAAAAAATCGAGCCGGCGCCCGACGGCGCCGCCGCCGTCGATCATTTGCCGGGCCTGCGCGATGTGTGCGGCGAGACGATCGAGCTCCTCGCGCACATCGGCTTTGGTCGCCAGCAGGATCGCTTCCTGATGCAGACGATCAGGATCGAAGCGTTCGGATTGCGCCAGGAGGGTCGCGACCTGTTCGGCCAGCCGCGCCCGGATGGCCTCGGCACGCCGGCCGGGCGCCTGATCGGCGCGTTGCGCCAGCGCGGCGATGTCGTCGAGTCTGGATTTCAGGATGCGAGCCAACGCGGCACCCTCGTTGAGGCGCATCTCCGACAGCGCCGCAACTGCCTCGCCGAAACCGGCAATCGCCGCCGCTTCGGCGCTGCGCCGCTCGTCCTCGTTTTCCTCAACATCCGAGACCTCCATGACGCCTTTGAGCGAAAGGAGGCCGTCGAGCGACGGCGGAGCCGCTTCGATGCGCGGCCCAAGCTGACGCAAGGTCGTCAGAATAGAGTCCAGCACCGCGGTGTTGATGCGCACCACCGGAGCCACGCCGCTGCGATCGATGGTCAAACCGGCCTGGATCGAACCGCGCGCCAACCGCTCGGCGGCGCGGGCCCGCACCGGCGCCTCAACGGCATCCCAGCCCGCTGGCATGCGCAGCCGCAGGTCGAGCCCCTTGCCGTTGACCGATTTCAGTTCCCAGGCCCAGGCATAAGAGCCGCTGACCCCATGGCGACGAGCGAATCCCGTCATGCTCGATAACGCCATGAATATCGATCCCCCCGGCATAAGATATAAAAACGCGCCGAACTTAACTGCGGCGCTGATCGGTCACAAGAGACATGGAAGCATCAGTGCGCCGTCGGGGCGCCCTGCGTGTTCTGGGTATTTTGATTGCGGCGCGTGGAGTTCCGGTGCTGTTGTGCGGGTGCCGCAGGCGCGGCGGGTGCTGCGCCCGGTTGCGGCGTCGTCGCCGCCGTCGGCGGATCGGCCGCGGCCTGGTCCTTCTGGTCGCCGGCTTCCATCGCCCGCAACCGCCCGACGTTTCTCTGATGCTGTTCGTAGGTCTCGGCGAACGCGTGACCGCCGGTGCCGTCGGCGACAAAGTAAAGCTCGCGGGTTCGGGCCGGATTGGCGGCGGCTTCCAGCGAGGCGCGCCCCGGATTGGCGATCGGCCCGGGCGGCAGTCCTTCGATCTGATAGGTGTTGTAGGGCGTCTGCTGCTCGATCTCGCTCTTCATGATCGGTCGGCCAAGCGTGCCTTTGCCGCCGACCAAACCATAGATGATGGTCGGATCGGATTGCAGCCGCATCTTCTGCTTCAGTCGGTTGACGAACACGGCTGCGACGCGGGTGCGCTCTTCGGGCTTGCCCGTCTCCTTCTCCACCAGCGAAGCAAGAGTGACGAGTTGCTCCGGCGTCTTGATCGGCAGATCGGTCGAGTGCCGGTCCCAAACCTCCTTGAGCGCGCGCTGCTGCGCTTGCTGCATGCGCTGGATCATCTGCTCGCGGGTGATGCCGCGATTGAAATTGTAAGTGTCGGGCAACAGGCTGCCCTCGCGCGGGATTTCCTTGATGTTGCCGGTAAGGATGTCGTCCTCCAGCAAGCGCGCGACGATTTGTTCGGAGGTCAGCCCTTCCGGAACAGTCAGCTGATGCGCGACGACCCGGCCGTCGACGATGGTCGCGACCACGTCGCGCAGGCTGGCATGGGCCTTGAATTGGTACTCGCCGGCCTTGAGATCCTCGCGCGCCTTGAGCGCCATCACGCCGCCGAGGAAGACCCAGGGCTGATCGATAACGCCGTCGCGCATGAGGATATCGGAGATTTCGCGAATGCCGGAGCTGCGGGGGATGTTAACGACGCGATCCTCGGCCAACGGCCCTGGGGCATCGAAGCGCTGCTTGCCGAAGACGAGAGCGCCACCGCCGACGATCGCCACCAGAATAAACAACGTAATGATCGCATTGCCGATCACCACGAACGGATGCCGCGCCTTTTTCGAACGCTTCGGCGGCATGTCGACCGGGTCCGGCTCCAGCGCGGTTCGCGGACTGCGCGGGGCCAGATGTTTGTTGTTTTTAGCAGCCGCGTTGACCGTCGCTTCGGCCGCAGGCGGATTAGGCTGGCTAGCCACCGCAAGCGGTTTTCCAGCGGATTTGCCGGCGGCGCGCGCCGTCAGTGCCGCTGCAGCGATCCGCCCCGCCGTGGTCGTCGGCGCCATGCCGTTTGCATTCACCGCCGGAGGTGGCGGCGATGCCGTGGCGGGCCGGGTGGCGGCCGCGGCGGCCGTTGCGGGCCGTGGAACCGCCGACGGTGCACCGGGCCGTGACGTTGCGGCCGGCGGTGGCGCGCCGCTTCCGTTAGCAGGCCGCGGCGCCGTCGTCGGCCGCGCCGCCCCAGGAAGCGGCGGCGGCGCGCCATTTCCGTTCACGGGGCGCGGTGCCGATGTCCGCGTCGATGTCTGTGTAGATGGCTGCGTCGATGCCTTGGCGGCGGACTTGTCGCCGCCGCTCGCGGTGGCAGGGCGCACCGCAGCAGGCTGACCCAATTTCGGCGGGGTCGACGCAGCAGCCGGACGCGGCGCCATTGTGGGCTTAGCCACAGCCGGTTTTGCCCCGCCTGTTTTCGCCACGGCCGGTCTTGGCGGGATTTGTTTCGTGACCGGTCTTGCCAGCGGCTTTGTCGGCTTGGCGGTGGCCGAAGCCGGATCTGTTGCGCCGGCTGTAACACTCGCGCTCGGCGCTTCGTCGGCCGGGCGAGCCGTCGCATCGCGCGGAGGCGCCGCTGGACGGTCACTGCCGTTGGACGGGGGAGGACTTTCCGTCACCGCCGCTTACCCATTTTGCTTGCTAAGCACGTCCAGCGCAACGCTGGCCCCCTGCCGAGCGAACCGCCGCCCTGCGCCTTCACGGCATCGCCCTATATGTGCGGCGCCGAACTCATGTGCATTACAGGCGAGTGCGGAACAAATATGGCGAACTAGGGCTAGGATCATGGGATCTAGTCCGACAAGCGGCGAAACACGAGCGAAGCGTTGGTGCCGCCGAAGCCAAAAGAATTCGACAGCACGACATTGATCGGGCGGTGACGTGCTTTGTGGGGCACGAGATCGAGCGCCGTTTCCACAGACGGGTTGTCCAGATTGATCGTGGGCGGCGCCACCTGGTCGCGCATCGCCAGCAAACAAAAAATCGCCTCGACGGTACCGGCGGCCCCGAGCATGTGACCGATCGACGATTTGGTCGACGACATGCTGATCTTGCCGGCGGCATTGCCGACCACGCGTTCGACCGCCTTCAGCTCGATCTCGTCACCGAGCGGGGTCGAGGTGCCATGGGCATTGATATAATCGATGTCGCCAGGCGGAAATCTCCGCGCGACGGACCGCCATGCTCATGCAGCGAAAGGCGCCGTCGCCGTCCTCGGCCGGCGCGGTGATGTGATAGGCATCGCCGGAAAGCCCGTAACCGATCAGTTCGCCATAGATGCGGGCGCCGCGGCGTTTGGCGTGCTCATACTCTTCCAGCACGACGCAGCCGGCGCCCTCGCCCATGACGAAGCCGTCACGATCCTTGTCGTAGGGCCGCGAGGCGCGCTCGGGGGTGTCGTTGAAACCGGTCGAGAGCGCACGGCAGGCGGCGAAGCCCGCGACCGACAAACGATTGACCGGCGATTCGGCGCCGCCCGCGACCATCACATCGGCATCGCCGAGCGCGATCATGCGGCCGGCATCACCGATGGCATGCGCGCCGGTCGAACAGGCGGTGACGACCGCGCTGTTCGGACCCTTGAGCGAATGCGTAATCGACACGTAGCCGGAGGCGAGATTGATGATGCGGCCGGGAATGAAAAACGGCGACACCCGGCGCGGCCCGCGTTCCTGCAGCAGCAGCGCGGTTTCGGCGATGCCCTCGATGCCGCCGATGCCGGAACCGATAAGCACGCCGCTGGTGATTTGATCTTCGTAGGTTTGCGGATGCCAATCGGCATCATTGAGCGCTTGGGTCGCGGCCGCCATCCCAAACAAGATGAAGTCGTCGACCTTGCGTTGCTCTTTCGGCTCCATCCACTGATCGGCATCAAACGTGCCGTTCGAGCCGTCGCCGCGGGGAACCTGACCGGCGATCTTACAGGGCAGATCGGCAACCTCAAAAGTCCCGACTCGTCGGATTCCGCTTTCGCCGGCGAGCAGGCGCTGCCACGTGGGCTCCACGCCGCAAGCCAGCGGCGTCACCATCCCGAGACCAGTGACAACCACGCGTCTCATTCTCAGCGCTCCGAACAGACGCCTTGGCGCATGCCTACATTCTCGGCGAGCCGATCACGGCACCCGCAGGTGCCGCTCGGGCGTACGAGCAACGCGCACGCGGCGCGCGACCAAGGCGGCGCCGCGGGATCAAGGCCGCGTTCAGCTCTTCGCGTTCTTTTCGAGGAATTTGATGGCGTCGCCGACCGTCAAAATTGTCTCGGCGGCATCGTCGGGAATCTCGCAACCGAATTCCTCTTCGAAGGCCATGACGAGCTCGACCGTGTCGAGACTGTCGGCGCCGAGATCGTCGATGAAGCTGGCGTTCTCCGTCACCTTGTCGGGTTCGACGCCGAGATGCTCAACGACGATCTTCTTAACCCGCTCGCCAATATCACTCATCGTTTCCAACCTCTCTCTCAACGCGACCCGACAATAACGTCTCGGTCCGTCCAAGTCTTCGCAGTTCCAAATCTTGGTTTGATACCCAAGGGCTCAAGTCTTGGTAACAGCCGCGGGCCGACACCGAACAGAGGCGGATGCAGTCACCCACGCACTCTCCAGCTTGAAACGGCGACCCCCAACCCAACTCACGGTCCGGTTACCACACTTCCTTTGCGTTGACCAGCGCAGGCATGCGACCTGCACACAGCCTCTATCACCTTCAAATCATGGCCATTCCGCCGTTCACATGCAGCGTCTGCCCGGTCATGTAGCCGGCTTCGTTGGCAGCCAGAAATGCGACCGCGGCGGCGACCTCATCGATGGTCCCGGCCCGGTTCGCCGGAATCCGCGCCACGATTCCCTCGCGCTGCTTGTCGTTGAGTTTGTCGGTCATCGGCGAGACGATAAATCCGGGTGCGACGCAATTGGCGGTAACACCGCGCTTTGCATATTCCTGCGCGATCGATTTGATCATGCCGGTGATGCCGGCCTTGGCCGCCACATAATTGGCCTGGCCGGGATTTCCAGTCGCGCCCACGACCGATGTGATGGCAATGATCCGGCCGAAGCGGCGGCGCATCATACCGCGCACCGCAGCGCGCGCGAGACGGAAGGTCGCCGAGAGATTGACGGCAATGACCTGATCCCAATCCTCGTCACGCAATTGCACAAACAAATTGTCCTTGGTGACCCCGGCATTGGCGACCAGGATGTCGAGTTGCCCCATGGCCTCCTCGGCGCGGGGCACGAGCGCGTCCGTCTCCGTGCCGTCGGCGAGATTGCACGGCAGCACATGCACGCGATCGCCGAAATCCGCGGCAAGACGCTCGAGCGCTTCGCGCTTGGTGCCGGACAGCGCAACCGTCGCGCCCTGCGCATGCAGGACGCGCGCGATGCCGCCGCCGATCGCTCCGCTGGCGCCAGTGATCAATGCCGTCTTGCCGGTGAGTTCAAACATGTCGAGACCTCGCGAACGTGACGTTTAGAGCACGATCCGGAAAGTGGAAACTGATTTTCGGGATGAGCCCTTAAGCCCGCGCCGCCGCAAAGCGCGCGACATCATCGGGCGTGCCGATTGAAGATGTCGTCGCCCCTTCGGCGATGCGCTTGATCAGCCCGGTGAGCACCTTGCCAGATCCGATCTCATAAAACGCGGTGACGCCGGCGTCAGCCATGAAGCCGACTGACTCGCGCCAGCGCACGGTGCCGGTCACCTGCTCCACCAGCGCCTGCACGATCGCCGCCGGATCCTTGATCGGAGCCGCCAGCACGTTGGCGACCAGCGGTACACGGGGTGGGTTCACAGTCACTTGTGCGAGCGCCGCCGCCATCACTTCCGCGGCCGGCTGCATCAGCGCGCAATGAAAAGGCGCCGATACCGGCAACATCATCGCCCGCTTCACGCCTTTCGCCTTGGCGATATCGACCGCCCGCTCGACGGCGGCTTTGTCGCCCGATAGCACGACCTGGCCGCCGCCATTATCGTTGGCAGCGGTGCAAACCGCGCCGGCGGCAGCCTCCTGGGCGATGGCCCCTGCAGACTCCAGATCGACCCCAATCAGCGCGGCCATGGCGCCGACGCCGACCGGAACGGCCTTTTGCATGGCGCGCCCGCGGGTGCGCAGCAGGCGCGCCGCATCGGCAACGGCCAGCGACCCAGCCGCAGCCAGCGCCGCGTACTCACCCAGCGAATGACCGGCGACGAAAGCGACATCGCGGCCAAGGTCGAGCCCGGTCTCTGCTTCAAGCACCCGCAAGGCGGCAAGCGAAACCGCCATCAGTGCGGGCTGAGCATTTTCGGTCAGCGTCAGCGTCTCGAGCGGGCCATTCCAGATCGTCTCGCTGAGCTTTTCGCCGAGCGCGTCGTCGACTTCCTCGAATACCTGCCGCGCCGGCATGAAGGCTTCGGCCAAGCCCTTGCCCATGCCAACCGTTTGACTTCCCTGGCCGGGAAACACGAACGCCGTCGCCATTTGGTGCCCCTGGAAAGAGGGGCGAAAGATACCGCTATCGCGACGGTGTCAAGGGAGAAGGCCGGTAACAATGCCACAACCTGCCTCGGCTAATGTCCTTGAAACCGCGTCCCAATGGTTAAAGGCCGGCCGAAGAGTCCACTTGATGAGCTCGTTTCCGCCACTGACCGAAGCCGATCTGTCGCGTGCGCGCAGCGACCCGGCGTTCCGGCAAAAGCTCCTGAAGCAAAGTCTCGATGCGCTCCTGGACCGGTTGCGCAGCGAGCGACAAGTGGCCAGTTCCGAGGCGGCGAAACCCGACCAAATGCGCGAGGGCGTTACGCTCGCGGTCCGGCTGGCCGAGCTGATCCAGACGCCGGAATAGCGCCCACCGCGCTGATCCGCTTGCGTTTCCGTAGAACCTGCGTATAAGCCCTGTTTTCCGCTCGCCCCGGCCGGGGGCTGAACGGACGGCCGTGTCCCAAATCGCCAGCTACGGTGGAATTGGCTCGGTAGGACCCGAAAGGTCCGGCGTCCCGTGTTCCCGCCTTCAGAGCATTCGAGCCTTTCCCGAAGGGTTCGAGGGGCTTCGCGCCGAGGCGAGCGACGACAACGTAAAGGAAAGGACATCTATGTCGCTCTACGAGCACGTCTATCTTGCGCGCCAGGATGCCAGCGCGCAGCAGGTCGAGGAATTGACCACGCAACTCAAGGGCGTCGTCGAGGGCTTTGGCGGCTCGATCGCCAAACTCGAATATTGGGGCGTCAAAACCCTCTCTTATCGCCTGCAGAAAAATCGCAAGGCGCATTTCACGCTGATGAATATCGACGCCCCGGCGGCAGCGATCAACGAGATCGAGCGCCTGGAGCGGCTCAACGAAGACGTCCTGCGTTACCTGACCATCCGGGTGGACGAACTTGAGGAAGGTCCGTCGGCAATGATGCGGCGCGCCGAGCGCGATCGCGACCGTGACGATCGTCGCGGCGATCGTGGCGACCGCTTCGGCGACCGCGGTGATCGTGGCGATCGCTTCGGCGATCGGGGTGACCGTGGCGATCGCGGTGATCGTGGTCCGCGTGGCGACCGCGACCGGCGGCCGCGCGACAACGCCGATGACACCAATACGTCCGCGACGGAGGAATAATCATGGCTATGTCACCCCAAGGCGGCGCACGCCGGCCGTTCTTCCGCCGCCGCAAGAGCTGCCCGTTCTCGGGCTCCAATGCGCCGAAGATCGACTACAAGGACGTCAAGCTGCTGCAGCGCTTCGTGTCGGAGCGCGGCAAGATCGTGCCAAGCCGCATCACGGCGGTGTCGGCCAAGAAGCAGCGTGAGCTCGCGCAGGCGATCAAGCGCGCGCGATTTCTCGGCCTGCTGCCGTACGTGATCCGTTGAGCAGGGAGAAACCGACATGGAAGTGATCTTGCTCGAACGCGTCGCGCGCCTTGGCCAGATGGGCGAAGTCGTGCGCGTGAAGGACGGTTTCGCCCGCAATTTCCTGTTGCCGCGCGGCAAGGCGCTGCGTGCGACCGACGAGAACCGTACCCGCTTCGAATCGATGAAGAGCGACCTGCAGGCGCGTTCGCAGACGCTGAAGGCCGAAGCGAACCAGATTGCCGAAAAGCTCGACGGCAAGAGCTTCATCGTTATCCGTCAAGCTTCGGAAACGGGTCAGCTGTTCGGCTCGGTTTCGCCGCGCGATCTCGTCGGCTTGCTGACTGACGGTGGGTTCGCCGTCAGCCGCAGCCAGATCGCATTGAACGCGCCGATCAAAATGATCGGCCGTCACAACGTGCCGCTTTCCTTGCATCCGGAAATCGACACGACGATCGCGATCATTGTCGCGCGCAGCGCCGACGAAGCCGCGCGCATCGAGCGCGGCGAAGATGTGGCGCAGTTGCGGGAAGAGCAGTCGCCTGAGGAAGAGGCGGCAGCAGCGGCGGAAGCGTTCTTTGAACCCGATGCGGCCGAGTTTGCGGCGGCCGAAGACGACGACGAAGCCGAAGAGTTTCCCGCTCCGGCGGCCGACTAGAGCATGTCCCGGAAAAGTGGAACCGTTTCCAAAAAGAGCACATCGCGATTTCAGCTTAATCGTGATGTGCTCTCTGCGTTAATCGGTATTGCGTCCGCGATTTGGAAAAGCGGGTTTCGCTCTTCCAGACCACGTCGAAGGCCCAAGCTGCCGGCCCTTCGCCCAATCGAAAATCTTAGCGTCCATCACGATTTAGCTGAATCGAGATGGGCGCTAATTTTTTGTCGTCGCTTGCCGGACTCGAAAAAGCCGCCCCTCAGCGTGAGGGTACACTTGTCCGCGACATCCACTAGTCGGGAATATTGTCGCGAGATCCGGTCTCGCCGGATTTGGTTGCCGGCGCCTCGGCCGGTGCGGACTTCGACTGCAGCTGGAGGGGCTGCACTTGGTGACGCGACGGTCGCCGTCGGCGGCTCCTGATTGGCCGGCTCCGGACGGGCGGCCTCGGGCGCTGCCTCTCCCGGCGCCCGGACAGCGGCAGCAGCCGGCTCCTGCGCGTCACCGGGCTCCTTGCGCCGGTTGCGCGGCGCGGCCTTGGTGTCGCGCGCAGCCGGTTCGGGACGAACGATCGGATTGGTCATCGATCCGCCGGTCGTCGCCTCCTCGCTTGGCCGTCGGGGCTTGGCGTTGGCACTCGGTTTATCATCGGGCGTCACCACCGGCTTCGGCGGCGACGCAACGGCAGCCGGCTTCCTGCCGGGCGCCGGCGCCGCGACAGTATCGCGGCCGGAAACCACATAAGCCGCGAGCGCGGCCGCCTGATCACGGCCGGTCGTGTAATGCTCACGCAGGAATTCGGCCACGGTCGCGGCGCTCTTGCCTTTGGCGAGCGCGTGCGGCGCCTTGTGGCAATCGGCGCAAGCGCCGGCGAAGAGTTGGGATGCCGACTTGCCCTGGTCGAGATTCGTCTGCGCGCGCGCAACGGCGGGCGCCAGCATCGCAAGAAAGCTGATTGTCAGCGCAAAACCCCGGTTCACCCCGAACTCCTCAAGTCATTCCGCAGGGCTGTCCCTTAACCGAAAAGGCGCCGCTTGTGGGGCACGGTTTAACAGGCGCGCATTGGGAAATCAGCGCCCCCCTCCCCCGCATTGCTGGTCAAGGAGGATTTTGTTTTAATGACGGCAGACGGGTGAACGAATTTCCCAAGTGTCCATGTGCCGCAACGTGTGGCGGCACGAGACATGAGATGCGCGTGGAGACGATCTTGGACTGGCTATTGGCGACTTTCCTACGGCGATACATTCGCGAAGGATCACTGACGGTAACTACGGCGAGCGGTAAAACCTTTACGTTCGGCGACGGCAGCGGTCCTGCGGTTGCGGTGCGTTTCACAACCGCCAAGGCGCAGCGCCAGGTGCTGCTCAATCCCCAGCTTCGCGTCGGCGAGGCCTATATGGATGGCACGTTCGTGATCGATCGAGGCTCGATCGCGGACCTGATGGCCATCCTGCTGCGCCAGGATCACATCGCGCCGCCGCAATGGGCCGTGCCCCTGCAGTTCGGGCGCTATCTGGTTCGCCGCCTGCACCAGTTCAATTACCGATCGCGATCGCGGCGCAACGTAGCGCATCACTACGATCTCGACGGCCGTCTCTATCAGCTGTTCCTCGATGCCGATCAGCAATATAGCTGCGCGTATTTCGAAACGCCGGACCAGTCGCTCGACGACGCCCAGCTCGCCAAGAAACGGCACCTGGCGGCGAAACTCCTGGTCGAAGCTGGAGCAAAGACTCTCGATATCGGCTGCGGCTGGGGCGGTTTGGCGCTCTACCTTGCCGAGATCGCCGGTGCGAAGGTGACCGGCATCACGCTCTCGCAAGAGCAATTCGCGCGCGCCCAGCAACGCGCCGTCGAACGCGGACGCACCGAAGACGCCGTGTTCCGCATCGAGGACTATCGCGACGTCGAAGGACCGTTCCAGCGCATCATCTCGGTCGGCATGTTCGAGCATGTCGGCGTCGGTCACTACGATACGTATTTTCGCCAATGCGCCAAGATCCTCGACAAGGACGGTGTGTTTCTCCTGCACACCATCGGCCGCAGCGGCACGCCGAGCATCACCAATGCCTGGATCGCCAAGTATATTTTCCCCGGCGGCTATATTCCGGCGCTGTCGGAAGTCCTGCCGGCGATTCAGCGCGCAAGGCTCGTCGTCACCGACGTGGAAATTCTCCAATATCACTATGCCGAGACATTGAAGGCTTGGCGCGAACGCATTCTCGCCCATCGCGAGGAGGTGGAACGTCTTTACGACGCGCGTTTCGTGCGGATGTGGGAATTCTACCTGGCGTCTTCGGAAATGGCGTTCCGCGAAAGCGACATGGTGGTCTTCCAGATCCAGATGACCAAGCGCAAAGGCATCGTGCCGCAAACGCGCGATTATATCGGGCGCGAGGAAGCGCGGCTGCGGGATATTGAAAACGCGTCTTCCACGCCGCTTCGGCTCGCGGGCGAATAACGGCGCGGAAGTTGCGCGCGAACACACACCTGATGTCGCAAGTTTGCGCCGTAGCATTTTGATTGCGCGCCATCTTTTTCGGGAATCGGCGGCGATAGCGCGCGCAAGACTCAGCGCCGTTCGAGCGGGCCTCAGTCAAGCGCCTTCGCCGATACCGCGCGAGTCGCTTGCGCTCATAGTGTGTAACGGGGAAAGCCGCTGATCGATGTTTCCCTCCGCGTCCGGGTCGATTATCGAGAAGGCCCTCGTGGCGTGCGTACAACGGTTGCGAAGTCGTAAGGTGGCGCTGTCGTTGAGTGAACCGCAATGCTGAGTAACAACCTCAATTCGGTCACATCCGAATCCCCTGATTGGGACCATGGCGATATTCGATTCCACTGCACGCCGGCAGCAGCTGCCGGCCGAGCCCGCGTACCGCGCGCCGCCGCACAATATCGAGGCGGAGCAGGCGCTGCTCGGTGCCGTCCTCGTCAATAACGAGGCGTTTTATCGCGTCTCGGATTTCCTCGAGCCGAAGCATTTCCTGGAAGGCATCCACCGGCGAATCTTCGAGATCGCCGGCGGCTTGATCCGCGCCGGAAAGCTGGCGACACCGGTGACGCTCAAGACGTTCCTGCCGAGCGATCTCGATGTCGCCGGTCTCACGGTCAATCAGTACCTGGCGCGGCTCGCTGCGGAAGCCACGACCATCATCAACGCCGAGGATTACGGCCGTACCGTTTACGATCTGTCGATCCGGCGCGACCTGATCACGATCGGCGAGGACATGGTCAACCTCGCCTACGAAGCGCCGGTCGACGCGACGCCGCAAACCCATATCGAGGATGCCGAACGCAAACTGTTCGAGCTGGCGGAAACCGGCCGCTATGAAACCGGCTTCCAGCGCTTCGCCCAGGCGCTCACCACCGCCGTCGACATGGCGGCGCAGGCCTATCAGCGCGACGGCGGCTTATCGGGATTGGCGACCGGTTTGACCGATCTCGATTCACGCATGGGCGGCCTGCAATCGTCCGACTTGATCATCCTGGCCGGCCGTCCCGGCATGGGCAAAACCGCGCTGGCGACCAACATCGCCTACAACGTCGCGAAAGCCTTTGAGCCCGGCGAGGCTCGCGCCGATGGCCACGTTCCGACCGCGAACGGCGGCATCGTCGGCTTCTTCTCGCTGGAAATGTCGGCGGAACAGCTCGCCACCCGCATCATCGCCGAGCAGACCGGTATTCCGTCAACCAAAATCCGCCGCGGCGCGATCGACGAAGGTGACTTCGAGAAGATCAAGGACATCTCGATCGACTTGCAGAACCTGCCCTTCTACGTCGACGAAACCGGCGGTCTTTCGATCGGCCAACTGGCCGCCCGCGCGCGCCGGCTCAAACGCCAACGCGGCCTCGATCTTCTGGTCATCGACTATATTCAGCTCCTGACCGGTTCGAGCCGTCGCTCGAACGAAAACCGCGTCCAGGAAATCACCGAGATCACGACCCGGCTCAAGGCGTTGGCCAAGGAACTGAACGTCCCGATCATCGCGCTCTCGCAATTGTCGCGACAGGTCGAGTTGCGCGAGGACAAGCGCCCGCAGCTCTCGGACCTGCGTGAATCCGGCTCGATCGAACAGGATGCCGACGTGGTGATGTTCGTGTTCCGCGAGGAATACTATCACCAGATGCGCAAGCCCACGGAATCGAACCGCGAAAAGTTCGCCGAATGGCTGGCCGAAGGCGAGCGTGTCGAGGGCAAGGCGGAAGTCATCATCGGCAAGCAGCGTCACGGACCGACCGGCACCGTCGAGCTGCAATTCGACGCCGCGGTCACCCGCTTCGGCAACCTCGATCCCGCGCACCGCTCGACCTTCTAGCGGGCTCCGCGCTCTTCCGGCTTTACCATCACGGCCGCCTTGGCGATAACTGTGTCATGGCCCTGACGGAACCATCGCTGGAAGCACCCGCGGCCCAAAGCGGCCCTGAGACCGGCACGACCTTGACCGTCGATCTCGATATGATCGCGGACAATTGGCAGTCGCTGACGCGTAGGCTTTTTGCCGTCGAGTGCGGCGCGGTGGTCAAGGCCAACGCGTACGGGCTGGGACTGGAGCCGGTCACCGCGCGGCTCGTCAAAGCGGGCTGCAAGACCTTTTTTGTCGCCGACGTCGCCGAAGGGCGGCGCGCCCGCAGTCAGGCGCCCGAGGCCGCCGTCTATGTACTCAACGGCTTCTCACCCGAAGCCGCGCAGGCATTTGTGGAGCTTGATCTGCGCCCCGCCATCAACAGCATGGTGGAACTCGCCGAATGGGACGCGTTCGTGGCCGCGCAAGGCTGGCGCGGCGGCGCGGCGCTGCACGTCAATACCGGAATGAATCGCCTCGGCATGCCGGCCGAAGAAGCCGCAGCGCTCGCCCTTCGCCTGCAGCAGGTCCATCACGGCATATCGCTGTTGATGAGCCACTTGGCGTGCGCCGAAGTGCAGAATCATCCGCTCAACGCCAGCCAAGTCCGGCAGTTTCGCGAACTACGCATGCTCTTTCACGGCGTGCCGGCGTCGCTGGTCAATTCGTCCGGCATCTTTCTCGGCGACAAGGCGCATTTTGATCTGGCGCGGCCGGGAGCGGCGCTCTACGGCATCAATCCGACGCCGGGGCAGTCGAATCCGATGCGCAATGTGCTCACCCTGAGCGGACGCATCCTCCAGGTGCGCAAGGTGCCGCAAGGCGAGAGCGTCGGCTACGGGGCCGCCTGGAAAGCGAAACGGCCGTCGCGTGTCGCGATCGCCTCGGGCGGCTATGCGGACGGACTGTTCCGTGCGGGCAGCGGCGTTGATCGCAAACCCGGCGGCAGCGCCATCGTGGCCAAACGGCGCTGTCCGATTATCGGCTACATTTCGATGGACCTGATCTGCATTGATGTAACCGACCTGCCGGACAATGCGGTACGCCGCGGCGAAAAAGCGATTTTCATCGGCGACAATCTGCCGGTCGACGAGGTCGCCACTGCTGCAGGCACGATCGGCTATGAGGTGCTGGTGAGGCTCGGCTCACGGTCTCATCTGGCTTATCGCAGCAGCTAGACCGCGTCGCGACCGCGCCAATCTACGCGTATCGCGCCAGTGGTTTTTGTTGAGAGGCGAGTACCGCACCGGCAAAAAGTGCGATCGCGGACACGATCAAGCCACGCTCTAGGCCACCTGGCCCGTCCGCGATCCAGCCAACGACTGTCGGTCCAACAATCTGTCCGAAAGCAAAGACGACGGTGAATGCGCTGATTCCGGACGACCAAGTCTCTTGCGGCAAGTTGTGCCGCACCAGAGCGGTCGTCGATGCGACCACGGAGAGGAACACCGCACCGAAGACGATCCCCGAAAGAAAAACGATCGGCGTTGCCGCGGTCAAAGCCGGCAGGATCGAGGCCGCTCCTAATAGTCCATTGAGGATGGCCAACAACTCGCCGCCGCGGAAGCGATCCAGCATCGGCGCCCACAGCCGCGGCGACACCACGACCGCGAGACCAAGCAGCGAATAGAAAAGGGTGATGCGCCCGGCGGGCATGCCCTGCTGTCTCAGCAAGGCGATGACAAACGTCATGTAGCCGATGTAGCCGACGCCAAACATGAAATAGCCGCTGAGGCCGAAGACGAATTGCCTGACCACAAATCGCGGCCTGTGGGTTTGCCCGACCGGCGTTCCGCCAATCGCCTGCGCCGGTCCCGCCGAAATTGCTGTCGCGACCAGGCAGGCGATGCCCAGCGCCAGCCACGGCCATTGCCAACTATGGGCGACACCATGCTGCTGCGCGGCGACGAGCGCCGCCGGAACCAGCAATGCGGAAGCGATGATCCCCAAGCCGGTGCCGCCGTAGTAGAGGCCGATCAACAGGCCAGCGCGCTGGCTGTGCATGGCGCCCAACTGCGCGGCCAGCACGCCGCCAGCGACAAAGACAAGAGCGCTCGCGGCACCCGCACAGACGCGAAGCAGAAACAACGTCGGGGCGTCGGCCACGATGCCAGACAACAGCATGAACACGCTGATGAGCACGGAGCCGCCGACAAGCGCCTGCCAAGTGCCCGTGCGCCGCATCAACATGGGCGTTATCAGCGCCCCAAGACAATAGCCGAGCGCATTGCCGGTATTCATCGAACCAGCCAGCAGATAGGTCCAGCCCAGATCCGAGCGCATCGGCAGCAGTAAAAGCCCATACGAAAAGCGCGACAGACCAAGCGCGATGGCAGCGCCGAGCGACAAGGCGAGCGCCGTCGTCAGAGGATGAAGGCGTGGAAAGTCGCGCGACATGACATGCAATCGGGGCAAACAACTTCCTCGGCGGTTGAGCCGCACGAGCGGAGACCGCACGGCGAATTGGCCGATACCAACCCGATTCTCGTTTGGCATCGTCGGGCGTTCAAATCCGCCGGCATTAAGCCGAAGGGTCGAACTGAGCACAACCAGGCCCTAACTTGTCGGCAGATGATCTTTTCTCAACTTCGACTTCCCGCTTTTCAGGTCATGCCTTAAAAGACGCATCACATGGCGGCGCGCGCGCAAAATTTTATCTGCCAAACCTGCGGGGCATCGGCGGCGCGCTGGGCGGGCCGCTGCGATGCTTGCGGCGGCTGGAACACGTTGGTCGAGGAAGGCGCGGCGGCCTCGGCCCGCGGCCTGCGCAAGGGCCGCGTGTTCGTGATCGAAGCCCTGAAGGGGCAAACCCTCGACGCGCCGCGTCTCGCCTCGGGCGTGGCTGAATTCGATCGCGTCACCGGCGGCGGGCTGGTGCGGGGCTCGGTGCTGCTGCTCGGCGGCGATCCGGGCATCGGCAAATCGACCCTGCTGATCGAAGTCGCCGCCGCCTACAGCCGCAACGGTCAGCGTGCCGTCTACATCTCCGGCGAAGAGGCCGTCGCCCAGGTGCGGCTGCGCGCCGAGCGACTCGGCCTTGCCGAAACCGCGGTCGAGCTCGCGGCTGAGACGGCGGTCGAAGATATCATCGCAACGCTCTCACAGGGAAAGCCGCCGCAGCTCCTGGTGATCGATTCGATCCAGACCATGTGGACGCAAAGCGTGGACTCGGCTCCCGGCACGGTGACCCAGGTGCGCGGCTCCGCCGGCGAGCTTATTCGCTTCGCCAAACGCTCGGGCACCGCCGTCATCCTGGTCGGCCATGTCACCAAGGACGGCCAGATCGCCGGTCCCCGTGTGGTCGAGCATATGGTCGATGCGGTGTTGTCGTTCGAAGGCGAAGGCTCGCAGCAATTTCGGATCCTGCGGGCGATCAAGAATCGCTTCGGACCGACCGACGAGATCGGCGTGTTCGAGATGACCGGCGCGGGTTTGCGCGAAGTCGCCAACCCCTCGGAGTTGTTTCTGTCCGAACGCGAGCTGGGGAGCCCGGGTACTGCCGTCTTCGCCGGCATCGAAGGAACGCGGCCGCTGCTGGTGGAGATCCAGGCCTTGGTGGCGCCGACGTCGCTGGGCACACCGCGGCGCGCCGTGGTCGGTTGGGACCCGAGCCGGCTGTCCATGGTTCTCGCCGTGCTGGAGGCGCATTGCGGCGTGCGGCTCTCCGGCCACGATGTCTATCTCAATGTCGCCGGCGGATTACGAATCGCCGAGCCGGCGGCCGACGTGGCTGCAGCCGCCGCGCTGGTGTCGTCGCTGGCGCGAGCGCCGCTCCCCTCCGACGCGGTTTATTTCGGCGAGGTTTCACTGTCCGGTGCGGTGCGGCCAGTGGCGCAAACCGCCACGCGGCTGAAGGAGGCGCAGAAGCTCGGCTTCGGCAAGGCGATTGTTCCGGATACAGCCCGCGCGGAGGCGCCGCAGGGTTTTGGCCTTTCCAGCATCGCGACGCTCACCGAGCTTGTCGCCGACATTGCCGGCAGCGGAAAGCGGACGCTGCGGCGAATTGCTGGTGGCGATGACGATTAACCACACGACCGGTTGCCGGCGAACTACTTATCCAGAACCGTGAGGCGATTGGCCGACGATGCTAACGTACAGTGCGCAGTCGGAGTATTAACAGGGCGGGGTGACGGAACCGCCCGCTCCGGCTATACAATCAGTGGGGTTCCCAGGAAGCCGATCTGGCGCGTCGTCGGCTAGACAGGCTAGGACTGGGGCGGGCTAGGACTGGGCGACCTAAGGATTGGGCGACCTAAGGATTGGGCGGGCTAGGCAAGCTAGCGAGCGGGACTGAGAGACCATGCCGATTACGCTGCTGGACATCGTCTTGATCGCCGTGATGCTGATTTCCGGACTGCTGGCGATGGTCCGCGGCTTCATGCGCGAGATTCTCTCCATCATTGCCTGGATCCTGGCGGCGGGCGCGACCCTTTACGCCTATGCCAAGCTGCTGCCGCTGGCGAAGCAATATTTCAATAACGATATGGTCGCGACCGCCGCGGTCGTTGGTGGCGTCTTTCTGGTCACGCTGCTGATCGTTTCGGTCATCACCGTGCGGATTTCCGACATGGTGCTGGATAGCCGCGTCGGCGCGCTCGACCGCACGCTCGGCTTCCTGTTCGGACTGGCGCGCGGCCTGGTGATCGTGGTCGTCGCGTTCATGTTCTTCAACTGGCTGGTTCCCGACCGCAGCCAGCCGGAGTGGGTACGCTCGGCCAAATCCCGCGTTGTCCTCACCGGCACCGGACAATGGCTGATGTCGATGTTGCCGGAAGACGCACCCAACACCATCTTAAACAAGCTGAAGAAGCCTAAACCGGAAGATACCGAGACGCCGGCCAATCCGGATCAACATAGCCGGCTTGAACAGCATGACAGGCAGGAAGCGCGCTTGGTCCGGGAAATCGTCCATTGAGGTGGTCACGGACCCACGCCCATGAATGAAAAGCCCATTCTCGACCTCGATGCAGACCGCCTGCGCGAGGAATGCGGTGTATTTGGCATCTTCGGCCATCCCGACGCCGCCGCCATTACCGCGCTCGGCCTGCACGCGCTGCAGCACCGGGGCCAGGAGGCCACGGGCATCGTCTCGTTCGATGGCAACCGGTTTCATTCCGAGCGCCGGCTTGGACTGGTCGGCGACGCCTTCTCCGGACGCGAGGTCATCGATCGCCTGCCCGGCAATGCCGCGGTCGGCCACGTGCGCTATTCGACCACCGGCGAAACGATCTTACGCAACGTCCAGCCGCTGTTCGCCGAGCTCAACGCCGGCGGCTTTGCCATCGGCCACAACGGCAACCTGACCAACGGCTTGACGGTCCGCCGCCAGCTCGTGCGCGAAGGCGCCATGATGCAGTCGACGACCGACACCGAGGTCATTCTGCATCTGGTGGCGCGCTCGCATCGCAGCCGCTTCATCGATCGCTTCGTCGAGGGCTTGCGCCTGCTCGAAGGCTCTTACGCCTTCGTCGGCCTCACCAACAAAAAGCTCGTCGGCGCGCGCGATCCGCTCGGCATCCGGCCGCTGGTGCTCGGCAAGCTCGACGGCTGTCCGATCCTCGCCTCGGAAACCTGTGCGCTCGACATTATCGGCGCCCAATACATCCGCGACGTGGAGAACGGCGAAGTGCTGATCTTCGACGAAGACGGCGCCCATTCGCACAAGCCGTTTCCGCCGACCGCGCCGCGGCCGTGCATCTTCGAATACATCTACTTCTCGCGGCCGGATTCCGTTA
The DNA here is from genome assembly GCA_963737755.1 of uncultured Alphaproteobacteria bacterium. Classification (GTDB taxonomy): domain Bacteria; phylum Pseudomonadota; class Alphaproteobacteria; order Rhizobiales; family Xanthobacteraceae; genus BOG-931. Next base: position 342,729 of record CAVTTZ010000009.1, read on the forward strand.
TCGGCGGCCGCAGCGTCTACGAAGTCCGCAAGAATTGCGGACACGAGCTGGCGCGCGAAGCGCCCGCGACCGCCGATGTGGTGGTGCCGGTGCCGGATTCCGGCGTGCCGGCCGCGATGGGCTATGCGCGAGTCTCCGGCCTCCCCTACGAGCTCGGCATCATCCGCAATCACTATGTCGGCCGCACCTTCATCGAACCGACCCAGCAAATTCGCCAGCTCGGCGTTCGCCTCAAGCACAGCGCCAATCGCGCCGTGGTCAACGGCAAGCGCATCGTGCTGATCGACGACTCGATCGTGCGCGGCACCACCTCGGTCAAGATCGTGCAGATGATGCGCGACGCCGGCGCCCGCGAAGTGCATTTCCGCATCGCTTCGCCGCCGATCCGGCATCCCGACTATTACGGCATCGACACGCCGGAGCAGGACAAGCTGTTGGCCGCGACCCACGATCTCGAGGGCATGCGGCAATTCATCGGCGCCGACTCGCTGGCGTTTCTGTCGGTCGACGGCATCTACCGGGCGATGGGCGAAAAAGGCCGCGACGCGGTGCGTCCGCAATTCACCGATCATTGCTTCACCGGCGAGTATCCGACCCCGCTGACCGATCGCACCGCGCGGGACGCGCCGTCGAACCAGCTCTCGCTGCTTGCCGAGGCAAGCTGACCGCAATGTCGAAACCGCTTGCTGATCGGGTGGCGCTGGTCACCGGCGCTTCGCGCGGCATTGGCCGCGCCGCCGCGCTGACGCTCGCACGTGCCGGCGCCCACGTCATCGCCGTTGCACGCACCGTCGGCGGGCTCGAAGAGCTTGACGACATGATCCGCGCCGACGGCGGCTCGGCAACGCTGACGCCACTCGATGTGCGCGACTTTCAGGGCATCTATCGCCTCACGCCGGCGTTGAACGAACGCTACGGCAAGCTCGACATCGTCATCGGCAATGCGGCGATGGCGGGCGTGCCTTCGCCGCTCGATCATATCGAGCCGAAGGCCTGGGACGACACGATGGCGATCAACGTCACCGCCAACTGGCATCTGATCCGCGCCACCGATCCGCTGCTCAAGCGCTCCGACGCCGGCCGCGCAGTCTTCATCACATCGGGTGTCGCCAGTTCGGCGCACGCTTATTGGGCGCCCTACTCGGTGTCGAAGGCGGCGCTCGATGCTTTGGCGCGAACCTATGCGTCCGAAACCAGCGCCACGGCAGTGCGGGTCAATCTGTTCAATCCGGGACCGACCCGCACCCGCATGCGCGCCATGGCGATGCCGGGCGAAGATCCGATGAAACTGCCCACGCCGGAACAGGTAGCCGAGAAACTTCTCGACCTTTGCCTGCCGGCCTTCACCGACACCGGAAAGCTTTACGACTTTCCGAGCGGCAAGCTGTTGGACTTCCAGCGCCCGGCTTAAGACGCGGCTTCCTCGCATCACGTCGTTTTTGATACTTGAAGTTCGCTCTTGTGGCCGCGCGTCACCCACCAGGCGAGCGCCGTAGCGGCGGCGACAAGCAGCGCCGCCAGCATGAAGGGCGCGCCGGTCTCGACGCCGCGATAGTCGCCACTGATGGCGAACGCGAATGTCTGGGTGAACAAGGCCGGTCCGAACAGACTCGCAAGCCCCGTGATGCTGGCATTGGCGCCCTGCAAGCGACCCTGCTCGGACGGGCTCACCAGCCGGCTCATGAGCGCCATGGATGCGGGGCTCTCCAAGCCCCAGATCGCCAACAGCGGAATGCCGACGCAAAATTCGATGCCGGTGCGGGCGAGTGCAAACACCAAAAATCCGAGCACGCCGAAGGTCAGGCCGACCATCAGCGAGGCGCGCTCGCCGATCGTCTTGGTGACCGGTCCGACCACGACAGCCTGCACGATGATCGAACTGACGCCGACGAATGCGAGCGTCAGGCCGACCAGCCGCTCGTCCCAGCCGTAGCGATACATCAAATAAAGCACGCTCACGCTCGGCAGAACGTTGTGAGCGAGCTGGCCGAGAAAGTTGACCGCGCCGAGCCATGTCAGCACCACGTGCGTGCGCAGCAATGTCAGCGCGCCGAACGGATTGGCGTTGAGCCAATTGAAGCGCACGCGCTGCGCCGGCGGCAGCGATTCCGGCAAAATGAAAAGCCCGTAACAGGCGTTGATCAGGCTCAAGCCCGCGGCGATCCAAAACGGCAGCCGCGGCGAAATGCTGCCGGCCAAGCCGCCGAGCGCCGGCCCGAGAACAAAGCCGGCGCCGAACGCAGCCCCGAGCAGTCCGAAGCGCGCGGCGCGCTTTTCCACCGGCGTCACGTCGGTCACATAGGCGTAAGCCGTCGCGATGCTGGACGACGCAATGCCGGACAGCACGCGGCCGACGAACAGCCAGCCGAGCGTCGGCGCCAGCGCCATCAGCACATAGTCGAGGCCAACGCCGAAATTGGAAATCAGAACCACCGGCCGCCGCCCGAAACTATCGGACAAGCTGCCCTGCAGCGGCGCAAACAGAAATTGCATCAACGCCCAGGCGGTGCCGAACAGCCCGAAAATTCGTGCGGCTTCCTGGGTGTCGCCGCCGACGAAATCGACCACGAGCTTCGGCAGCACCGGGATGGTGATGCCCATGGCGAGCATGTCGAGCAGGATGGTCGCGAAGATGAAAACGAAAGCGGCTTTGCGCCGCCCCGCGCCGCTCTCACCGGCGGACTGAGCCATCAGCGGCGCTTTCGTCCGGCGTAGGGATTGGCTTTGCTGCGCAGCGTCAGCCGGATCGGCGTTCCGGGCAACGCGAAGGCATCGCGCAGGCCGTTGATCAAATAGCGGCGATAGGTCTCGGGCAAAGCCTCGGCGCGCGAGGAAAACAACACAAAGGTCGGCGGCCGCGCTTTCGGCTGGGTCATGTAATCGAGACGAATGCGCCGGCCGCGAACCGCAGGCGGCGGGTGCGTCTCGGACGCTTTCATCAAGAACCGGTTGAGGGCGGCCGTCGCCACCCGGCGATTCCAGACCGTGTGCGCCTGGATCACCGATTTCATCAAATGGTCGAGCCCCTCGCCGGTGTGCGCCGAAATCGCCACCACGGGGGCGCCCTTGATCTGCGGCAGCACGCGATCGACCAGATCGCGCAGCCGTTGCCGCGAGCCGGCTTCGCGCTCGACCAAGTCGACCTTGTTGAAACCGATGACGATGGCGCGCCCTTCGCGTTCCACCAGATCGGTAATGCGGACGTCCTGCTCTTCAAACGGCGTCTGCCCATCGACGAGCACAATCACGACTTCGGCGAAGCGGATGGCGTTGAGCGTGTCGGCGATCGAGAGTTTCTCGAGCTTCTCCTCGACGCGCGAACGCCGGCGCATGCCCGCGGTATCGTGAAAGCGCATCTGCCGGCCGTGCCAATCGAGATCGACCGCGATGGCGTCGCGGGTGATGCCGGCTTCCGGGCCGGTCACCAGCCGCTCTTCGCCGAGCAGGCGATTGATCAGCGTCGATTTGCCGGTGTTCGGACGTCCGACGACGGCGACGCGGATCGGTTTGTCCGCGGCCTCGGCGGGGGTGGCCTCATCGTCGGCCTCGTCCTCATCGACTTCTTCCGTCGCGTGCGGCAGCGCTTCGCGGATCGCGTCGTAAAGATCCGACAGACCTTCGCCATGCTCGGCGCTGATCGCGACCGGATCACCCAATCCCAGCGAGTAGCTGTCGAGTGCGCCTGCCGCACCGGCACGGCCTTCGCTTTTGTTGGCGATCAGGATCGCGGGCTTGCCGGATTTGCGCACGAGATCGGCGAAAGTCTGATCGGCCGGCGTCGCGCCGACGCGGGCATCGACAACGAACAGAACGGCGTCCGCCTGCGCCGACCGCGATGGCGGTTTGCGCCTGCATCTTGCCAGACAGGCTTTCGGAAGCCGCGTTCTCGAGGCCCGCGGTGTCGATCACCCGAAACGAAAGATCGCCCAGCCTGCCCTCACCCTCGCGGCGATCGCGGGTGACGCCGGGCTGATCGTCGACCAGCGCGCGGCGCGCGCCGACAAGCCGGTTGAAGAGCGTCGATTTGCCGACATTGGGCCGGCCCACAATGGCAATCGTGAATGACATGCGAGTCTTTTATGGGCATCGACAAACCGAGGCGCCGGCCGCCGCCGCGCGAACGCTGTTTATCCCGAATGCAGCGGTATGGGTAGCAGGCCCGGTGAGTACAAGCCGACGGGCGAAGCGGAAGGCTCCGGCGCTTATCGCGCCGGCGGCGGAGGCGCGGGCCAGGCTGGCTGCTGCGCGGCTTGACCGGTCGGCGGCGGTGCCGGCCACGCGGTTTGAGCCGGCGGAGGCGACTGCCCGGGCGGCGTCGCGCCTCTCTGATCCCACACCGGATCATGGCCTTGCGGTTGCCCCGGCGCCTTGGCGATCTTCGGCCGCGGTTTCGGCTTGGGCTTCGGCCTTTCCGCCGCCGCGGCGGCTTTGGCCGTCGCCTCGCCGGCATTGTCGGCAAGCGCCGGCGCTTCGGGCGGCGGCTGATAGCCCTTCACCAGATCGGGCGGAACGCCGTTCTCGGCGCCCGGCACGCCTTGCGGGAACACCGGCTCACGATCGCCGGCAATCTTTTTCTTGGGGCTGAAAACGTCGGCCGAAACCACTTCCGTCGGATCGAACTGGCCGCCCGCCGTGCAGGCGCCAAGCACCAGCCCGACCGCAAGCATCGCACCGGTTCGAAACAGCGAAGAAGGTCGTTTCGTCGGCATCTCTCTCAGCCTTTGCTGCCGGCAGCAATGATTTGGCTCAACACCTCGGCGCGGCTGCGCGCGCCCGCAGGCGTTTGCGGATCGCCGATGATCGCCTCGGTCCATTGCTTGGCGGCGCTCACGTCGCCTTGCTTCCAGGCCGACAGCGCCAGCAATTCACGCGCGCTGAAACGAAACGCACGCTCCGGCGCGGTCAACGGCTCAAGCCTGTTGCGCAAATCCGCATACGGCGTTCCATCGACCTGCAGGTAGCCGGCCACGCAACGTGGCAACATCCTGCATGACTTGACCGACGCTGCGGTCGGCCGCGATCTGATCGTAGGCTTTGACGGCCGCGCTTGCGATCCGTTCGCGCCAACTCGTCGGCCTCACGAAGCCGCGACAGCACGCGGTAACCGGCGGTGCCGTCGGCGCCTAGCTTGGCAAAGGCGGCTTCGGCTTCCTGGGTCTTGCCCGACTCGGCAAGCGCTGCGGCCTGCTCGAACGCGGCACCGGACTCGGCGGCGTGCTTGTTTTGCAGCCATTCATAGCCGCGCCAGCCGGCAAGGCCGACGATGACGAGGAGACAGGCGGCGACGATGTAATTGCCGTAGCGCTGCCAGATCTTCTTCAGTTGTTCGCGACGAACTTCCTCGTCGACTTCATTAAAGATATCGGTCACGCCCTGCCCCGACCCAAATGCCCTCGCCTAGGTGCCAGCTCCCCCAAGATTATCGGCCATCACCAAGGCGTGGGCCTTGCATAATCTCAAGCCGACAAACCCTAGGAATTCCCGGTGGTTAGCCTCGAAATTCCATCTCCGAGCTAGAATAGTCGTGTGGCACGAGCAAGGCAAAGCTTCGGGCTTCCCCTGCGGCAATTAGTGGATATCTGGGTTACCGCAGGCACCAACGGCCCGCTTCCGGCTGCAAATACGGTTCGCGCCGCAGGTCTGGCGGACAAATCCGACCCGGCCCTCAGGTCTTGCTCTTGCGCATCGGGTAGACGTGGTCGTCACCGGGAAACTGCCGGGCGCGCACCTCATCCGCATAGCTTTTCACGGCCGCCTCGATCGACGGCCCAAGATCGCCAAAACGCTTCACGAATTTCGGCACCCGCGGCGACAATCCGAGCATATCCTCAAGCACGAGGATTTGGCCGTCACACGCGACGCTGGCGCCGATGCCAATGGTCGGGATCGCCACCTCGGCGGTGATGCGGCGCCCGAGCGGCTCGGCAACCGCCTCCAACACGACGGAGAATGCGCCGGCGTCAGCGACGGCACGCGCATCGGCTTCGATCGGCGCCCAGTCGGTTTCGTCGCGGCCCTGGGCGCGAAACGAGCCGAGCGTGTTGATCGCCTGCGGGGTCAGGCCGATATGGCCCATCACCGGCACGCCGCGCTCGACCAAAAACGCGATGGTCTCGGCCATGCGGCGGCCGCCTTCGAGCTTGATGGCGCCGCAGCCGGTCTCTTTAAGAACTCGCGCCGCCGACGCGAAGGCTTGTTCCTTCGAAGCCTCGTAGCTGCCGAACGGCAGGTCGATGACGACGAGCGCCCGCTTCGAGCCGCGCATCACCGCATTGCCCTGCAGGATCATCATGTCGAGCGTGACCGGCACGGTGCTTTCAAGCCCATGCATCACCATGCCGAGCGAATCCCCGACCAGGATGACGTCGCAATAGCCGTCGAGAATGCGCGCGGTGTGGGCGTGATAGGAGGTCAGGCAAACCAGCGGCTCGCCACCCTTGCGGGCGCGGATATCGGGCGCGGTCAACCGACGGGTTTGCTCATGCACCGACATGGATCACGCACCACACTGAATGACTCAAGGCGCCGCGCCGAAAACCGGCAGCCCGATGACATAACGATGGAATACCGTGCCGAGCACGGCATAAAGGATCGTTCCGACGACGATCGCCACGATGTCGTTGCGCAGGCCGCCCATCGGGATCGGCAGCGATCCCGTATCGGTGCGGCGCTTGAGGCTGATGCGGTCATAGACCGCCCAGGCCAGCACCGAACCAAACAAAATGATTCCGCCGAGATCGCCATTGGCGCACAGATGCGCCACCGCCCAGGTTTTGACGCCGACAAGCATCGGATGCTTGAGCACCCGCTTGATATTGCCCGGAAAGTAAGCGGCCACCACGGCAATACTGGCGGGCCACATCGCCGCTTCCACGATATGGCGGGTCCAGTGCGGCGGATACCAGAGCGAAATCGGCCCGTCGACCAAGCGATACTGATGGAATCCGTAACCGATCAGTACCAGGCCGATGATGGAGGCGACGGAGAAGAGCCCGAAATAAGAATGGCGGCCGATGCTCGCAATCAATGCATCACGTCGATCGCGCAGTGAAACAAACACATGCGCGCCGAGAAAAATGATCAGGCCGATGATTTCGAGCGTAAGCCCCATGGCGGCGGGATCATGACCGTGAGCGCGCCATTGTCAATGAGGCGCTGCCGCCGGGCGTCACTACGGCCCGCCAAAATGGAAGTTGATGCCGGCCTTGAATTCCTGAACGTTGAGGCTGGCGTTTGACGAAAACGCGGTCGGCGTTGCGGTCGAAAAACTTAACGGCTGTGAGCCGAACGACAGATAGTCGTATTCGATTTTTGCCGACCAGTTCTTGCTGATGCCATACTCGAGCCCGACCCCGGCGGTCCATCCGGTCTGCGTGAAGGCGCGGCTGGCGCTGTTGCCGGCGAGATCGGTGAAGCTGTTGCGGTCGCGGGCGAACGCAGCACCGCCCTTGCCGTAAATCAGCAGGCGATCGAACGCCGCGCCGACGCGGCCGGTGACGGTCGACGTCCATTGGGTGTCGGTGCCCAGCGCATCGCCGAGCGCGTTGGTCGTGCCGCCCCTCAAGCCGGCCCAGTTGAAATCGCCTTCCACGCCCAGCACCAGGATGCGGTTCCACTGGTAGTTGGCGCCGACCAGGCCGCCGCCGAGAAAGCCGGCGCCGGTCGGGAAAGCATCGTTTCCCCCGGTCAATGGATCGCTCAAGGAGGAACGGCCAAACCCGGCTCCGGCCTGACCGCCGATATAGAAGCCGGTCCAGGTATAGATCGCTGCCGGCGCCGATGCGACGGGCGCCACCCGCGCCGGCGCGAAGGGCAGATCGGCAGCGCGGGCGGGCGCGGCGTCGCAGATGAAGCCTGCGATCGCAGCGAGCGCGACCGCGTGCGCCAGGATCGGCGTGCAGCGCGTGCGCGCACGATCCAAACACCTCGCCTCTCGAATGCTGCCCCCGCTCATGTGCGAAACCAAAAGCCGAATGTGTTCGAGCAAAGCGTGACCTGAACGTGGCGGAAAAAGGTTTTGAATGTCTTGCTTAAAGTTGTCCACGCCGACGCGGCGGAACTCGACGCGATTGCGACCGGCTGCTGAGACTGTATCATCGTGCCATGATCGAATGGCAGGCCAATTAAGCCGCCACGACACAAACGGGGGAAAGCAATGGCGTCCACGTTGGCTCAAAATGTCTTTCAGGTCGGATTTGTCGTGCCCGACATTCAAAAAGGCATGCAGTTCTTCAAGAACACGCTCGGAGTTCCGGAGTTCCTTTTCATCGAAAAACCAGAACTTGAAGACGAAACCTATCTTGGCAAGCCCGCACCGTTACGGCTGCAACTGGCGTTCGGCTGGTGCGGCGAGACTCAGGTCGAGCTCATTCAACCGATTGGCGGGGTCAGCACCTATTCAAAATTTCTTGACCATAATCCGCAAGGCGGCATGCACCATTACGGCATCGAAATTCCCGACTACGCCACCGGCGTGAAGGAAATGGAGGCGAAAGGCTTTGCACTCGTCCAGGGCGGCCGCCACAACGAAACGAAATTCGCTTACTTCGATACCACCGCCACGATCGGCGCCTTGACCGAATTGGTCTATCTGCAGCCGGAAGAAAAGGCGTTCATGCAGAGCCTGAAACACAAGAAGTAAGGGCCGCAGCTCGGCAACATTGGCCTGCGCCCCGGCGGCCTAAAAACGATCGAGAATCGAATCAAGGAAGCGCGCGATCGTCGCCAGCTCGCGCTCGTTGAAATCGGCGGTAAGCCGCGCGTTCAAGCGCGTCAGCGCCGGCCGCGCGGCCGCCGCCTTGGCGAGGCCGCTTGCCGTCGCGAACAGGTGGATGGCCCGCTGGTCGTCGCTGGACGGCTGCCGCCGCACCAGGCCGGCATCCTCCATGCGCCCGATCAGTGCGGTGATCGCCGAGGCGTTGACGCCGAGCACGTCGCTCACGTCCTTGAGCAGCGCTCCCGGGCTCTTTTGCAGAAAGAACAGCACGCCCAGTTGCGTGGTGCTGATGCCGCCCGCCTCCTTGAAGGCCAGGTCGGCGCTCTTCGCCAGCCGATGCTGGGCCAGCGAAAGCTGGTAGATCAAACGGTGCGGCTTTGCGGACATGACGAAAGCATACCGCGAATAACTTCACCTGTGAATAAATAACGTGGTGGTCGTGCGCAAACACTTGACCGAGCCGCCGCCGATATAGTTCATATGTGAATTAGATCGAAGGGAATGAGCAAAAATGCCGTTTGAACCGAAGGATCCGCATTTCGCCGACCGGGTGCGCGCAAGCTTTGCCCGCCAGCGCGTCATGCAAACGCTGGGCGTCGAAATCACGCAGCTCGCGCCCGGCGAAATCGAACTGGCGATGCCGTACGGCGCCGACTTCACCCAGCAGCACGGCTTCATCCATGCGGGCGTCATCGCCACCGTGATGGACAGCGCCTGCGGCTACGCGGCCTTTTCGTTGATGCCGGCCGAGGCGGCGGTGCTGACCGTTGAATTCAAGACCAATCTGCTGGCGCCAGCCAAGGGCGAGCGCTTCCTGTTCCGGGCGCATGTGATCAAGCCGGGCCGGACGCTGACCGTGTCCGACGGACGCGCTTTCGCCATCGACAATGGCGCGGAACGGCTGGTCGCGACCATGAACGGCACGCTGATGGCGGTGTACGATCGGCCGAATATCAGCCAGTGACGGCCCCTCACTTCGCGCCATCGATCTCCGCGTCATAGGTCTCCGGCGTAAATCCCACCAGAATCCTGCCGCCGCCGAGATCGAGCACGGGACGCTTGATCATGGACGGCTGCGCCAGCATCAGTTCGACCGCCTTGCGCGCATCGACGTTTGCTTTCTCGCGATCGGGCAGCTTGCGGAATGTGGTGCCGGCGCGATTGAGCAAGGTCTCCCAACCGACTGTCTTGCACCACTGCTCGAGGCGATCGCGCGCGATGCCTGCGGTCTTGTAGTCGTGAAAGGCATAATCGATGCCGTGCCGCTCCAGCCAGCCCCGCGCCTTCTTCATCGTGTCGCAATTCTTGATGCCGTAGATCGTGATGGATTGGGTCATTGGCGCCCTCCGGGGTTTCGCGTGTAGCATAGAACCATGAGCGCGCCGACTGTCTGCACTTCGTGCTTGCGGACTTTCGGACTTGCAGACTTGCGCGATGCTTTGTTCAATCGGCCAGCAACAGGCGATGCAGCCATGACAGGTGATAGCAAGATTGCCGGCGACACCGTCGCCCCTGACCTCGCCGAGCTCCGCAAAGAGAGGGCTCTGGGCGGACTTGGCGCCACCAAAGCCCGTGACGTGCCGCGCATCGACCTCAGCGACTTCGACGCTCGCAAGGCCGAGATCGCCGACCAGCTCTGGCTCGCTTCGACCGACATCGGCTTTTTTCAGCTCGTCAATCACGGCATCCCGCAGGCGCAGATCGACGAAGCCTTCGCCATGACCGAGCGCTTCTTCGCGCTCCCGCACGACATCAAGGCGCAGTATCCGCTCGGCAAGGGCACCAATGCGGGCTGGGAATACAAAAGCCAGGTACGGCCTTCGACCGGCACGCCCGACCAGAAGGAATCGTATCAGATCACCATGCCTCGCATGGCAAAGCTTTGGCCGAGCGGAAACGAGGTGCCGGGCTTCAAGGCGGCAATGCTTGCGTTCGAGCGCGCCAACTGGGCGCTGGGCATGAAGGTGCTGTCCTGCTTCGCGCTGAAACTCGGCTTCGCGCCGGACTTTTTCACCGAATGCCACGACCCGCTGTCGGCCGAATATCAGAGCACGTTGCGGCTGCTGCATTATTTGCCGATGACAAACGCCAAGCCGGAGGATTTTTCTGGCTGGCGCGCCGGCGCGCACACCGATTTCGACTGTCTTACATTGCTTCATCAGCGCGCCGGCCAGGGCGGCCTGCAGCTTTGCCCCGGCAAGGAAGCTGCCGAGCTCGCCTGGACCGATGTCGAACCCCTGCCCGGCGTCGTCACGTGCAATATCGGCGACATGCTGATGCGCTGGAGCGACGACAAGCTGCAATCGACTCTGCACCGGGTGCGCATGCCGCGGGCGGACGAATATCTCGGCCCGCGCTATTCGCTGCCGTTCTTCTGCCAGGCCAACAAGGACGCGGTGATCCAGGGGCCGGACAAAAAATACGCGCCGATCACCGCGCACGATTATCTGCAGCAACGGATCGCGGCGAACTACAGCCGTTGATCGCATAGGGGCGACGAAGGTTGTTCAACCTTCATCGCCCCGAGAGCCGTGTTAAGCCGCCGCGCTGGCGCGCAACCGATCGAGCACCGGCAATAGCTCCGAGGGGTCGGGACGCTGCGTGTAATCGGGATTGATTTCCGCATATGCGATCATGGCGTCGGTGGCGATCACGTATCGGGCCGGCATCGGGAGAACCCATGACGGATCGTCGTTGATCACCGGCAAATCGGTCTTGAAGCCCTTGTAGACCTCGATGAGATAATCCGGCAAAGCGAAGCGGATACCAAACGCATTGGCGACTTGGGCCTTCACGTCGCTCAAGATCGGAAAGCCGAGCTTATTGTCGCGTTGCGAACGGCGGCTATTCGGCGGCGTCTGTGGCGAGATGGCAATCACGCTGGCGCCGCGCTCCCGGATGGCCGGCAACTCGGCTTGCAGCGCCTGAAGCTCAGTGTTGCAATACGGGCACCAAACGCCGCGATAGAATGACAGGACGAGCGGACCTTTGGCGAGCAAGTCGCGCGACGATACGGGCTTGCCGTCCGGATCGTCCAAAACAAACTGCGGGGCTTTGTCGCCGGCTTTGAGTGCGCGCTTGGCCTGACCGCTGGCGATGAGTTCCGCCGTAGCGCGGTGCATGGCTTCGAGTTGTTGCGCCGTCGGCTTGAAGGGAAGCTTGCCGCCTTCGAAATCAGCTTTGAAGGCGTCGAGGCGATCTTGCAGGGACATGACGTTCTCCGTGTTGACTCGGGGTCGCCTCCACAATCTCGCTTATTTGCATTTTGGCTGATATACCGCCGGGGCGGACAACATTTATTCGTTATTCGAATGAGCGATCGGCTGCAGCAACTGAGCGTTTTCATTCGCACCGCGGAGAGCGGCAGCTTTTCGCGCGCCGCCCGGGAGCTTGGCCTGTCGCAGCCGTCGGTCTCCCGTATCATCGGCGAGCTTGAGGAACGGCTCGGCGTCGCCCTTTTGCTACGGACCACCCGGCGCATCACGCTTACCCGCGCCGGCACGCTTTTTCTCGACCGCGCGCGGGAGATTCTCGCCAGTCTGGAAGACGCCGAGGACGCAGCGCGCGGCCGCGATTCATTGCGAGGCCTGATCCGTCTTGCACTTCCGGTGATCTACGGCACGCGCGAGGTGATTCCACGGCTCGCCGAATTTCTCGCCGCGCATCCGCTGTTGCGCGTGGAAATGACGATTGCGGACGAGCGGCAAGATCTGATCGCCGAGGGAGCTGACGTGGCAATCCGATTGGGTTCGCTGCAGGATTCCGCCTTCGGCGCGCGCAAGCTCGCCAGGCTTGAGCGACTGCTCGTCGCCTCCCCTGCCTACATCAGCGCGCGTGGCAGTCCGAAGACGCCTGCCGATCTCTCATCCCATGACTGCATCATTGGGCCACGCGCATTCGGCCAGTCCGGCTGGACCTTCCGCAAGGGTGACAGCGTCATCTCGGTAGACGTCGCAGGTCGCATCAGCACGGATTCCGGCCCGGGCGTCTTCACCAGCGTGATGATGGGTCTTGGGATCGCCGTGGTGTCGAGCGCGATGTGCGGCCCCGAACTGAGGGCCGGGCAACTGATCCCGTTGTTGCGCGACTACGTGATGGATCCTGTCGACGTACATGCCGTTTATCCCGGCGGCCCGCGCCCCTCGATCAAGGTCCGTGCCTTCGTCGATTTTCTTGCGGAGCGGCTGAATGATCCTGAAATCGGGCCACGAGGACGCAATGCCCCACGGCGTTTTACGCGTTAGCCCGCGCCGCGATCATCTCGGCGATCTTCAGGACGCTGTTCTGGTTGCGGCCGGTCGCCGGCGAGCCGCAGGCCTTGTCGATAATAAGCGGCGTCAGTTTCGAATTGCCGACGCCGTTGGCGCCGTAGTCGATCCACAGCGCGCCACCGGCCACGATCACACGTTCGCCGGCTTGCGCTTTCTTGGCCAGTTCCTCGGCGGCGCCGGATTTGAGCGGTTCGCGGGTCAGAACGAGGTGGAGCATCTTCGGCACGGTTGCGGCGTCGTTGGCGAACGGATTGGCCGCGACATAGCCGGCCCACTGTGAGGCCGCGCGGACGATCACGTCGACCTGGAAGCCGAAGCGCTTGGCGATCGCTTTTTCGAGCAACCCGCGGGCTTCAGCGGCCGCGACATCGGCATCGATGAGCAAATTGCCACTCTGGATGTAGGTTTCCGGATTCTGCAAGCCGATCTCGACGGCAAGCGCGCGCAAATCCGCCATCGGCAATTTGCGCGTCGATCCCACATTGATGCCGCGCATCAAGGCGACGAAAGTTTGTACGCTTCTCGATTTCGCCACCGCCCCGCCTCCGCGCGATGAAAGTCACGACGCTCAAACCGTGCCGTGAATTTCGGAGTTTATTTGACAGCCGCCGCAAGCCCCAGCGCGATCCGCTTCTTCTTCGACAGCCCCTGCGAAACGATGGCGTGCGATTGGCGGATATAATCGCGCAATCCCGCATCAGACAAACCGGGCTTGGCGTAATGCTGGATCCACTTCATGCCGCGCGATGCCAGATAAGGCGCCGGGCGCAATCCCGGTTGCTCCTGCAACAGTTGGTAGGCGATATCGCTCACCTTGAAGGTGAAGCTCGGCGCGTCGTCCTGCCAGCCGCCGATCGCAAAGACTTTGCCGCCGACCTTCCAGACGTGCGAGCCGCCCCACTGCATCACATAGCTGGTCGCGGGAAGCGCACGGCAGAACGCATTGAATTTGGCGTAATTCATGGGAGCCTGCGCATCGTCGGCCCGGTGTTTGCTGCGGCGCTCAGTCTACACACCACCCGGGTTCTTGCCATTCCCCTCGGCGACCGCCGCCCAGGCTCAGAAGGCCGAACGCCAGCAACCGGAAACCATCGTTCTACTATATGTTATCCGTGTATTCGATCTATTATGTTGATCGAATAGGAGACGCGGACATGACGCTGGAGCAGCTTCGCATTTTCGTCGCGGTGGCGGAGCGCGAACACGTCACCGAGGCCGCGCGTTCGCTCAACCTCGCCCAGTCCGCGGCGAGCCATGCGATCGCGGCGCTCGAGGCGCGGCACGATACCAAGCTGTTTGATCGCGTCGGCCGGCGGATCGCGCTGACCGAGGCCGGCCGCGCCTTTCTCGCCGAAGCGCGGACGATTCTGGCTCAGGTCGAGCGCGCAGAATTGTCGTTAAGCGAATACGGCAAGCTCGAGCGCGGCACGCTCGCGGTTCATGCCAGCCAAACCATCGCGAGCTATTGGCTGCCGCATCATCTGGTCGCGTTCCATCGGACCTATCCGGGGATCGCGGTGCGGCTCGCGATCGGCAACACGGCGCAGGTTGCCGACGCGATCGAAGGCGGACTGGCCGAGCTCGGCTTTGTCGAAGGCGCAGTCGTCAACGAGCAACTGATCTCCGCCCCGGTGGCGCGGGACCAGCTTGTTCTCGTGGTCGGGCGCGAGCATCCCTGGCGCAAGGCCAAGACCCTGAGCGCGGGCGAGCTGTTGCAGGGCGATTGGGTGCTGCGCGAAGTGGGCTCAGGCACGCGCTCGGTTTTCGAGCAGGTTTTAGCCGCACGCGGCATCGCGCCCGAGCGGCTGCGCGTCGCGATGGAATTACCGTCGAACGAAGCGGTGCGCGCCGCCGTCGAAGCGGGGCTCGGCGCCACGGCGCTGTCCGCATCGGTGGCGGCGCCGAGCATCGAGGCCGGGTTGCTGTGGCACGTCCCCTTCCGGCTGCCGCAGCGCGAATTCCATATGCTGACGCATCGCGAACGCCCGCGCAGCCGCATCGCCGAGGCGCTGTTGGCGGTCATGCGATCACCCCTTCCGCCGCGCTCGCGCCAGGCGCCGCCGGCGAAGCGGCCGCGCCGCAGCTAATCCAGCGTCAGCGGGACGCCGCCATTCACGCACGGCGGAGCCAACACGGCGGAGCGGCCCTATATAGGAATGCCGCGCGGACAACTTAAAGCGTTCCCGACAGCCCTGGAGAAACAGATCATGGCACGCATCTTCATCACCGGCTCGTCGACGGGATTGGGCCTGATGGCCGGACAACTCCTCGCCGAACAGGGACACAGTGTGGTGCTGCACGCCCGCAGCGATGCGCGCGCCGAAGAAACGAAGCGCGAGCTACCCGCCGCGGACGCGGTCATTGTCGGGGATCTCACCACCCTCGCCGGCATGCGGGCGGTGGCGGATGCGAGCAACCGGCTCGGCCGTTTCGATGCCGTCATCCACAACGCCGCCGTCGGCTATCGCGAACCGCGCCGCGACACCGAAGACGGACTGCCGCATGTCTTCGCCATCAACGCGCTGGCGCCGTATGTGCTGACCGCACTGATCGAGCGGCCGGCGCGGCTGGTTTATCTCAGTTCGGGCATGCACCACGGCGCCGGCGCCCATCCGGACGATCTGACCTGGAAGAAGCGCCGCTGGTCCGGCTCCGAAGCTTACGCCGAGAGCAAGCTACTGAACGTGTTTCTCGCCGTCGCGATCGCGCGGCTCTGGCCGGATGTTTTCTCCAACGCCGTCGAACCCGGCTGGGTGCCGACCCGCATGGGCGGCGCCGGCGCCCCCGACGACATCGATCAAGCCCACCGCACCCAAGCCTGGCTCGCCACCAGCGACGACGACGCAGCCCGCGTCAGCGGCCACTATTTCTTCCACATGCGCCGCCGCGAGCCGAACCCGCTGGTGCACGACGTGGCGCTGCAGGACCGGATGATGGAGGCGTTCGCGAAGTTGTCGGGGGTGGAGTTAGGTTAGCGCCCAAGCCGTGGTCGGTCGCACCACGGAAGCGTTTCACTGTCCGCGATTACTATTGACCATAGATGCAGGATTTATAGGAAAATTTCTCGCTACTGCCGTCGAGACGATTTACCCAGAAGCATTTTGTGCCAAAGTCCGCGCTCCTGACGCTGAAATGGCTGATGCCGCCCCCCATTTTCGCAGCGGCGTTCGGATGACGCGCTAGCGCAGAGCACAGTATTTCGGCGTCTGCCGCACTGACTTTGTCTCCAACATCATATTTGTGAAGCATCGCCCGCAAAAATGCAGCCGCATCGCCTTTCGTGCCGAAGTGATGGGGGCCAATGGTAATTGGTTTCTTGGCCATCAAAGTCTCCTAACCTGATCAGGTCATGGCGTGGCCACGCTTGAGCTACTGTCTGGCAATAGTTTCGTGCGAATCTCACGACGGATGATGGCCGGGATGTCCATGGCTTCAAACTGGGCGTCACGTTCTCTCACCCAAGCGATGCAATCCTCTCTACTGAGATCGTCTCGCGCGATCTTTTCGTAAAGCGCAACTGCGCTTACGCGCGATAGTCCAAGCTCGATCAGGGAGAGCAGTGTTCGGGAAGAAACGCCGAATTCAAGCTGTGTGCCGATGTCTAAGTCATGGTCGATCAAGTCATCTCTTCCTATTTCGGCAAGATGCATATTGAGGACATCCACGTAAGCAGACAAATATTTCGGCGCCCGAAATCTGGCAACTTGTTCAACGAGCTCCATCGTGCTGCGAATCAGGACAGGCAATTTGAACGACCGACTGTTTCTACGATGATATTCGATATTCCGTTCGATCATCCGAGACAGGGAGAAACCCTTAAGCCATTGCACGACAATCAATGCATGGAGCGGAATGATCTTGTCCGGCATGAACGCTGGGAAGAGATACTGGTTGATCCGGCGCATGATCGTTACAAAACGATCGTAACTGTCCTGACTATCAACGGCGGCCGGCAACAGATTTTCGACATCACCCGGATAGTTACGGAAGGCATTGAGCAAGCGTTGCATGCCCAGAGCACTAATACCGGGATGGCGGGTCGCGATTTCCGGTCCTATCGCAATCTGCCTTGCGATATTACCCAGGCTAAATTCAAGTCGTTCGATAGTCGCAGGAATGTGACGCTTGGCAAGGCTGGATTGCGCGATTGAGCCTTGTCTCAGAAAAGTGGCGAGCAGATATGAAGCTACTTGCTCGAATTGTTTAGGGTCTTGAAAATCGGTGAGAGCGGTTGTCGCGCGGCGATCAAGGTAATCCGCAAGGCTGTCCCCCTGCTCGATCGCTGCGTCGCTTTCGCGCTTGATCGGAAAGCGCGCGCGCTCTGGGACACCATAAGGCCAAGCCTTGGCGTCCTGGGGATCGATACATATTATATTGCCTTGGAATTCATCGCCCAATCGGCCAGCACGTCCCGCCAGGTTCCAGAAATCATGCGCTTCCATTGGATTCCCTATGCCCTTTCTTGGGCCGCGCAGCACAATAGTTCTGCATGATAAATTGACACCTTCGATTAAAGTCGAAGTGCAAACAAGAAATCGGATTTTTCCCGATCGGAACAGCCGCTCAACCTCAAGGCGGATCAGTGAAGGCATGTTGCCGTAATGAAAAGCAACCCCGCGCTCGACCAGCGGCGCAAGTCTGTAATTTGGGTGGACGCCTTTACGCGCCAATTCCGCAAGCTCGATCAACTCAGAGTCGGATGGCGATTCTGGTATCAGTTGACTGATAAGATCGGCAATGTCTTCAGAATCGGCAGCGCCATTCGCGTAGACAAGCGTGCCACCGCGCTCTCCTACAGCAGCAGCGATAAACGCCAGCCTCTTTTTGAGTGAACTCGGGCTGCTGCCCAGCCGAATAGCGCCGAGCGACAACATCGACGCATGTTGACGTGCCGACAACTTCCAAAGTTTGGGCTTGCGCGGCACTTGCTCGGCCACGATAACGTTCTGGAGAACGGTCGGTATGTCGCTCTCAAAGGACGCGGTCCGTGTCCCCTCTGGAGCATCCGCGAGAAGCCTTGCGGATTTTGCGTGGCCGGACTGATGAACACGAGCTTGAGTGCGGGATTGGAGCGGCTGGCACGTTCTACGGCGTCTTGAAGAATGACGCCCCGTTGATTGTCTCCGATTTTGTGCGCCTCATCGACGACGAGCAAATCGATTTTCAATGTGTCACCTAGCGCATTGGCGAGCAGATGCAACCTCTCTTGTGTTAAAACGAGGATAGTTCGTGGACCGCCTAACCGTGCCTGGTCGTGTTTCTCCCGTATCGGCAGAGACGAAACTACTAGGCCGCTGCCGATCCCAAGCAACCCATTAAGATTACCTTCAATCTCGGAAACGAGCGCTCGCGTCGGCGCCAGATAAACCGCGACCTGCATCCCGCCTGATCGCATCTGATCAATCAGCCATTGGAGCAGAAGGAAGGTCTTCCCAGATGCCGTGGGGGCGGATGCGGAAAGCCACAGGTAATTTTCAGCCTGGCTCCAGAAACGTTGTTGGAAGTCGTTGACCTGAATCCATCGTCCACTGGACCCAACCAGGATTGACTGATCCATCTCACGGCGCTGCGCCTCGATACGCAGCGACACCCCAAGTCGTCCTTCGATGTTAGCGTTCAGCAACCCGCGTTCGATCGCAAGCGCAACCGCACGAAAATTCGACAATTTACTTAGAAGAACTGCGCCCGAATCCTTGATCGCACCACTGTCTGAGAGCGTGATTGCTGCAGTGGCAATGCGAAGCGCTGCATCCTGATAGCTACGTTGATCAGATCGCGCTAGTATGCTTCCCGCCAGAAGAAGCCGCGGCCAGTCGAACGAGATATGCTCCGTCGTAGGAGGAAGCACAAGATTGTCGAGTTCAGCAAGGACGGTGTGCCGAGTAAGTTGATCAAGATCCTCGCGAAGACCTTCATTGATAATCCAGCCTTGCAACTCGTTCAGGTTCATGCGGTCAGCCCCATGGCTTTTAGAAATGACGCACGAAATTCGTCAGCGGATGGCAATGGAAGACAGAAAAGCTGGATCTCGACTTGTTCGAGCTTCTCTGTTTTCAGGCGCCTTCCGATTGTTGCACACCATTTCTTCAGTTCGATCCGCGCAGCGGCAGCAAGCTCATCTGCGACCGCTTTGACCTCACCATCTGGGTAGAAGGTAGCGTCAAAACCAACCAACGCGACGGCGCAATTTGACGCGTTTCGACATGGGTGATGTCTTGTCGAAATAACGTTTGAGCGCGTCGTTAAGATGTGTGTCGCTCAGGTCTGCTTTGTCACTTAAGAGAATAAGATCGCGCTCGCGTTCGGCGCCCTGGTGGTCCGGCTCGATCAGAAATGGCGCAACCGACGCAAGGCAGTCTTTGATAGCGGTGGCAGCGTCTTTGTATATCTTAGAACTCGCCCCAATAGAGCTTGAGCATCCCTTCAGGCGTGACGCCAGCGTAGACCCCGTCGGCGCCGTGGTAATGCATCCGCGTATCCGTTTTTAAATCCATTTTGCACAAGACCTGCGGCAGCTTGAGAAACCGCTCCGCTAGCAGGAACAGCAGCATCTCACCGCCTTCGCCGGTCTTTGCGAGGTCTGTGAATGAACCGCGCGCTTGTTCTACGAGCGCCGCGACAGCCTCAGTGCTGTTGTATTTGGCATCACGCGCCTTCGCCCGGGCAAGTTGGGTCCGCGGGATCGCGTAATCGACAACAGCATTCCGCATGAATTCGGCGAGCCGGTGCGGCTGTACCCGCCCGTTACCGTCTACGGTGAGGCAGTGACAGTGAAATCTGACCTGGCATCCTTCGACGACGACATCACGTTCAACGAGGGACAGATGAACATCCAAAATTTCAGGATTGCCGGTCAGCGCGGCTGTCAGATCGGCGGCCGTAATGCTTGACAGAAAAGCCTCCCTTCCCCGTCTCGTTTTTTTTGGACACCGTCGCCGTTCACCGACTAGACCTAAAGCCGGCAGGCACTAACACGTTGCAATTCGTCTATATCAAACTTATAGTAGTATTCGCAAATTCGTTGATACTTATTCCCACTCGATCGTGCCCGGCGGCTTCGACGTCACATCGTACACCACGCGGTTGACGCCTTTGACTTCGTTGACGATGCGGGTGGCGACGGCGCCGAGAAATTTCATGTCGAACGGATAGAAGTCCGCCGTCATGCCGTCGGTGGCGGTGACGGCGCGGAGGCCGACGACGTAATCGTAGGTACGGAAGTCGCCCATGACGCCGACCGTGCGCACCGGCAGCAACACCGCGAAGGCCTGCCAGATATCGTCGTAGAGGCCGGCGCGGCGGATTTCCTCGATGAACAAATCGTCGGCGAGGCGCAAAATATCGAGCCGCTCGCGTGTGACCGCACCCGGACAGCGAATGGCGAGACCGGGGCCCGGAAACGGATGCCGGCCGACGAATGCTTCGGGTAGATCCAGTTCGCGGCCGAGCGCGCGCACCTCGTCCTTGAACAATTCGCGCAGCGGTTCGACGAGCTTCATGTTCATGCGCGCCGGCAAGCCGCCGACATTGTGGTGCGACTTGATCGTCACCGACGGACCGCCGGCGAACGAGGCGCTTTCGATCACGTCGGGATAGAGCGTACCCTGGGCGAGAAATTCGGGCGCGCCTTTGCCATCGCTGCCGATCTTTTTTGCTTCGCGCTCGAACACGTCGATGAACAATTTGCCGATGGTCTTGCGTTTGTCCTCGGGCTCGTCGATGCCGTCGAGCGCCTTGAGGAAAAGATCTTCGGCGGCGACGTGTACCAGCGGAATATTGTAGTGGCCGCGAAACAACGCGACCACGCGCTCGCCCTCGCCGAGCCGCAACAGCCCGTGATCGACAAACACGCAGGTGAGCTGATCGCCGATCGCCTCGTGCAGCAGCACCGCGGCGACGGCGGAATCGACGCCGCCCGACAAGCCACAGATCACCCGGCCTTTGCCGACCTGCTTGCGGATTTTGTCGATCGCCTCATCCTTGAAGGCCCGCATCGTCCAATCGCCGGAGCAACCGGCGATGTTGCGCACGAAGTTGCGCAGGATGGCGGCGCCGTCCGGCGTGTGCACGACTTCCAGATGGAATTGGGTGGCGTAGAAGCGCCGCGTCTCGTCGGCGATCATCGCGATCGGTGCGTTCGGTGACGTGCCGACCGCGACAAAACCCTCCGGCGGCCGCGTCACCCGATCGCCATGGCTCATCCACACCGGATAGCGCTGGCCGACCTCCCACACGCCCTCATAGAGCGCGGACGGCTGCGTGATCTCGATTTCGGCGCGGCCGAATTCGCGATGATGGCCGGCCTCGACCTTGCCGCCGAGCTGGTGCGCCATGGCCTGCTCGCCGTAGCAGATGCCGAGCACCGGAACGCCGGCCTCATAGACCGCCCGGGGCGCAACCGGCGCGCCGGTGTCGAGCACGGAGGCCGGTCCGCCGGACAGGATAATCCCTTTGGGGCGCAGGCTCTGCAGCGCTTCTTCGGCCTTCTGGAAAGGCACGATCTCGCAATAGACGTTGTCCTCGCGCACCCGGCGCGCGATCAGCTTGGTGACCTGAGAACCGAAATCGATGATGAGGATTGTGTCGTGCATAGCAATATGTGCGGCTGCGGTCCTGCCGGGTCAAGGCCGGGGCTGCGCGCTCCCCAACTTGCTCCGGCCAAGCGCAGCAAGCCGTGCGCGTCAGGCCTCGTGGATCAAGCCTCATGCATCAAGTTTTGCGCATGACGGCGACATAGAAGCCGTCTGTGTCTGTGGTCCGCGGCGTCATCAGGATCCCATGTTCCAACAGTCTCGCCGCCTGGCAGAACAGGCCCCCCAGCTCGCCCAAGGCCGCGGCGGCGAGCTCCCGCGGCGGCACCACGGCAAATCCGCCTTGCCGTTCCCGGAAGGCGGCGATCTGGTCGTCGTTCTCCTCCGGCAAAACCGAGCAGGTGATGTAGGCGATGCGGCCGCCGGCTTTCAGCAACGACACGGCGCGATCGAGCAGCGATGCTTGCTGTCTCAGCCGATCCGCCAAGGAGCCGGGCCGCACCCGCCATTTGGCATCCGGATTGCGCCGCCAGACGCCGGTGCCGGTACACGGCGCGTCGATCAGCGCCAGATCGATGCGGCCGGCGAGATCGCCGAGCACGTCAGTTTCGCCGCGCGGTGTCCGCACCTGAATATTGCGGGCGCCGGCCCGGGTGATGCGCTCATGGATCGGCGCGAGCTGGCGTTTGTCGATGTCGGTTGCGTAAATCTGGCCGCGATTGTCGGTAATCGCCGCGAGCGCCAACGTCTTGCCACCGGCCCCGGCAGCGAGATCGACGATCTGTTCTCCGGGTTTTGCGCCAGACAGGAGCGCGGCAAGCTGCGAGCCTTCGTCCTGCACCTCGATCGTGCCCTTGAGAAAGGCCGGCTCGGCATGGATGGCGGGATTTTTTGCATCCGCCGACAGTTTGATGCGCAAGCCTTGCGGCGACCATTGGGTCGGCTCGGCGTGCAAATGCGCAAGCTTCGGCGACACCTCTTCGGGCTCGGCCTTGAGCGTATTGACGCGCAGATCGAGCGGCGCGCGGCTGGCGAGTGCCTCGCCTTCGGCGGCGCGGTCGTCGCCGAACATCCGCAAAAAATGCGGCTCGAGCCATTCCGGATAATCGCCGCGAATGTGCGCCGGCGCTTGCGCCATCCGGTCGTCGCCGAACGCCGACCGCTCCGCGTCCGTCAACGGCTCCGGCGCAAACCGGGCACCGCTGCAGAGCGCAGCGATGTCGTCGAGCGGCAAACCGCGCTCGCGCGACAGCATGCCGAGAACAGCGGCGCGTGCGCTGCTTTCGCCCAACAGCCAGGCGGACGAGGATTTGCGCCGCAGCGTGTCGTAGACCAAACCGGCAATCGCGGCACGGTCCGACGAGCCGGCGAAGCGATGCGACAGTCCCCAATCCTTGAGCACGTCGGCCGCCGGACGCCGCCGCGCGTCGATGTCGGCAACGATCTCGATCGCAGCCGAAAGGCGAGCGGCCGGCGTCATGCGTCTGCCGGCAGCACGACCAGCGTCATGTCAAACGCTCCATGCCAATGCCCGATCGCCATCGCGAAACAGCCGAGCGCGATCAAATGATCACGCCGGTGAGAACTTCGATCATATAGAACACCCACATGACAAAGAGGACCACCGCGCCGACCGCGTAAGCAGAACTGCGCCATCGGTACGCGTTGCTGGTGACATGCACATAAGCCTGTAGCACGCGGCAGATAACAAAAATCCAGGCCAGGATCACAAACAGGTAACCGGCGTGGCGGGTGACCCATTCGAGAATGGTCAGGACATAAAACAACACCGGCAATTCGAATTGATTGGAGAACGAATACGCCGCCTGCTGGGTGCGCCGCGGCCAACCCGGTTCGCGCAAGGCCACGCTCGCGGGGTTCACGGCGCCAGAGCTTAAATCGCCGCCGCGCCGCACCCCCATCAGGACCAGCAGCACGAAGGTGAGGATCACTTCGACGAATAACGGCAGCAGCACGGCTTGCAGAGACATCGGCTCACTCCCCCAATAAAGCCGAACGTGCTTATCACGACGCGATTGCGGCCGCCATGCCGCGCCCTAAAGCTTGACGCTGATCGCCGTCTCGCCGTCATCGTCGACCAGCGCGCTGCGCCAGGACTTGCCATCAAACAACGCCTTGGCGACCTGATCCGCGGTGCCGCCGTGATTGAGATTGGCGGTGATCAAAACACCGCCGGGCCGCAAGAGCTTGCCGAGCGTCAGATGCAGCGACGGTACTGGCGTGTGGCCATCGAAGAAGGCCACGTCGTATCCGGCACGCAGGGTCGGCAGCACTGCGGCGAAGTCGCCGTCGTGGACGGTGATGCGTTCCGCGAAACCGGCGGTGGCAATATTCTTCCGTGCGAGTTCCACATGTTCCGGATCGCGCTCGATCGTGTCGATCGTAGAACCGGCGGCTCCGTGCGCGAACGACAAGGCGGTGTAGCCGAGCGCCGTGCCCAGTTCGAGAATGCGGCGCGCTTGCGCGGCCGCGGCCAAGACACCGAGCAGCGATCCGTGCCGATACGGATAGGCATGGCAGCGATGGCGTGCGCGATGCTGATTGGTGGCCTCGCGCACATGTGCAAACAGATCGTCGGCCGCCCGTGCCACCGTCACCTACTCGCGGCTCGGATAGTTGGGGCTTTCGCGCGTGATGCTGACGTCGTGCACATGACTCTCGCGCAAGCCGGCGCCGGAGATACGGATGAACTCGGCCTTCTGGTGCAGATCGGCGAGATCCTTGGCGCCGACATAGCCCATGGCAGCGCGCAAGCCGCCGGCGAGCTGATGCACCACATGCGCAACCGGTCCCTTATAGGGCACCTGACCTTCGACGCCCTCCGGCACAAGCTTCAGCGTGTCCTTGATCTCTTGTTGGAAGTACCGGTCGGCGGAACCGCGCGCCATCGCGGCCGTCGACCCCATGCCGCGATAGCTCTTGTACGAGCGGCCCTGATAGAGAAACACTTCGCCGGGCGTCTCGTCGGTGCCGGCCAGAAGCGATCCCACCATGGCGCAGTCGGCGCCCGCCGCCAGCGCTTTGGCGAGATCGCCGGAATATTTGATGCCGCCGTCGGCAATCACCGGCGTACCGGATTTCTTCGCCGCCTCCACCGCGTCCGTAATGGCGGTGAGCTGCGGCACGCCGACACCGGCGATGATCCGCGTGGTGCAGATCGAGCCCGGACCGATCCCGACTTTGATCGAGTCGGCGCCGGCATCGATCAACGCCTTGGCGCCGTCGGCGGTTGCGATGTTGCCGGCCACGACCTGTACGGCGTTCGACATGCGCTTGATGCGGCTGACGGCATCGAGCACGCGCCGCGAATGGCCGTGGGCGGTGTCGACAACAATCAGGTCGACGCCAGCCTCGATCAACGCTTCGCTGCGCGCGTAGCCGGCCTCACCGACATTGGTCGCGGCTGCGACCCGCAACCGGCCCTGCTCGTCCTTGCAGGCGTTCGGGTTGGCCACGGCCTTTTCGATATCCTTCACCGTGATCAAACCGACGCAACGATAGTCGGCGTCGACCACCAGAAGCTTCTCGATCCGGTGTTGGTGTAAGAGGCGCTTGGCTTCAGCCTGGTTGACGCTCTCGCGCACCGTGACCAGATCGTTCTTGGTCATCAGCTCGGAGATTTGTTGGCGGCCGTCGGTGGCGAAGCGGACGTCGCGGTTGGTGAGAATGCCGACCAGTTTGCCGGCCTGACCGTTACCTCCGCCCTCCACCACCGGGATGCCCGAAATGCGATGCTCCTGCATCAGCCGCAATGCTTCGTCGAGCGTCGCATCGGGCGCAATCATCACCGGGTTCACGACCATGCCCGATTCGAATTTTTTGACCTGGCGGACCTGCGCGGCCTGGTCCGCGGGCTCCAGATTCCGGTGGATGACGCCGATGCCGCCAGCCTGCGCCATGGCGATCGCCATGTTGGCTTCGGTCACGGTGTCCATCGCAGAAGCGATGATCGGAATGTTGAGGGCGACGCTGCGGGTGATTCGGCTGCGGATATCGACCTCGGACGGCAGGACGTCCGACAGGCCCGGCTTGATCAGAACGTCGTCGAACGTAAGGCCTTCGCGCGGATTATTCGTAAGCATCGCCAACTCCGCCAGCGCTCGCGTGGCCGCGCGAGCTCGTGTTTGCGGGCGCTTCGTAGGCCGAAAGTTAAATGGATGAACCGCCGGCCGAGCACTTGCTCCACCCGCCGTCATCCACTGCGAAGGCCCGCTTTTGGGTTGGCGCCGGTACCTATCATGTCTGCGCCGCAATGCCTAGATGGTGATGCGCCACTTGGCCGGCCAGTGCACGGCGGGCTAGATTTGGCCGCAGCCGAGATGATTGTGGGCGCTCGACGGGGCGCTCCACCAACTCCGCGCCGGGCAAAAAACATGATGTCTCCGCGATCGTTGCGCCTTTGGGTTTTCCGACGGGCCGCTATGGGGTTTTCTGGGGGTGGCGGCGTCATTGCCACTGCAAAGTCTGCCGCTGTTTGCGCAAGCGCCCGCTCAATCCCCTGCTCCGTCCCCTGGCCAAACGCCCGGCCCCGTGGTCGGCCAAGACGGCCCCGACGAGCGCCGCTGCACCGGGCAGTGGCGCGCCAGCAACGACGAGCGAATCGCGTCCTGCAAGACGCTGATCAATTCCAACCGCTATCAACCCGCCAACCTCGCCATTCTGCGCCACGACCGCGGCGTGGCCCTGCGCGCCAAAGGCGACATGGCCGCGGCGATCGACGATTTCAGCGAAGCGATCAAGCTCAACCCGGATTATGCCCGGGCCTATGCGGACCGCGGCAGCGCGCGACTGATGCAGCACGATCTCGACGGCGCCATCACCGATCTCGACGCGGCGATCGCGCTCGATGCCAACGACGCCGGCGCCTTCATCACGCGCGGCAATGCGCTCGACGACAAGGCCGAACTCGACCGCGCTATCGCCGATTACAACGAGGCTATCCGGCTGGCTCCAAGCTATGCCGCCACCTATTTCAATCGCGGCCTCGCCTTCCGCCGCAAGGGCGACTTCGAGCACGCGATCGCCGACTACGATCAATCCATCCGGCTTGATCCAAAAAATGCCTCGGCGCTCAACAATCGCGGCATCGTCTGGTTCGAGAAAGGCGACCTCGACCGCGCCATCGCCGACTATGGCCAGGCTTTGCGCATCGATCCGAATTTCGCGCCGGCCTACAACAATCGCGGCGACGCCTGGCGCGGCAAGAACGACCTGACGCGCGCGCTGGCGGACTTCGACCGCGCCATTCAGCTATCGCCGCAATTCGCGCTGGCCTACGACAATCGCGGGCTGGTCTATTATCAGAAGCGCGATTTCGATCACGCCATCAGCGATTTCGACGCCGCGATCCGGTTCGATCCGAACGGCGCCGAGGCTTACGGCAACCGCGGCAATGCGCGCGACGACAAGGGCGACCGCGCCGCCGCCATCGCCGATTACAACGAAGCGATCCGGATCAATCCGCACAATGCGCGCTTCTACTATAATCGCGGCATTGCCTATCGGCGCGACGGCGACGTCGACCACGCTATCGCCGATTTGACCGAGAGCGTGCGGCTCAACCCGCAACAGGCCGGCGCCTACAACGAGCGCGGCTACGCGTACTATCAGAAGCGCGATTTTGCCCGCGCCATCGCCGACTACGATCAGGCGATCCGGCTCAATCCCAAATTCGCCGTCGCTTTCAACAATCGCGGCAACGCTTTTGACGACAAGGGCGAAGTCGACCATGCCATCGCCGATTACAACGAAGCGCTGAAGATCGACCCGGGCTACGCAGCGGCGTTCTACAACCGCGCCATCGCCTGGCGGCATAAAGGCGATCTCGACCGGACCATCGCCGACTTCGATCAGGCCATCAAGCTCAATCCCAGCGCCACCGCGTTCAACAATCGCGGCAGCGCCTGGATCGCCAAGGGCGAACCCGAACGCGCCATCGCCGATTTCGATCAGGCCATCCGGCTCGATGCGCGGTTTGCCGACGCTTATATCAATCGCGGCAACGCCAAGCGCGAGCGCCTCGACCTGAGTGACGCCATGGCGGATTACACCCGCGCCATCGAGCTTTCGCCGAATGCCGCGCTCGCCTTCTACAACCGCGCCTGGGCGCATTATCTCGGCGGCGAAAACGTTCAGGCGCTCGCCGATGCCGACCGCGCCATTGCGCTCAATGCCCGTTCGGCCAGCGCGTTCTCGACGCGCGGGTTGATCCGCGAACGGCTCGCCGATCCGGCCGGCGCGATCGCCGACTTCCGCGAAGCGCTCAAAATCGACCCGTCGTTCGCACAGCCAGCCGAAGGTTTGCAGCGGCTCAGAGCCGGCGCGGCGAGCCGATAGGGCGATGGCGGAAAGCACGACGTCACCAAGCACGACGCCGCCGTCTTACGATCGGATCGTTCCGCTGATCGTGGCGGTCGCTCTGTTCATGGAAAACATGGACTCGACGGTGATCGGCACGTCGCTGCCGGCGATCGCGCAAGCGCTCGGCACCAATCCGCTGGCGCTCAAGCTCGCGGTCACGTCTTATCTGCTCGCGCTCGCGATTTTCATTCCGGCCAGCGGCTGGATCGCCGACCGCTTCGGCGCCCGCCACGTGTTTCGCAGCGCCATCGTCATCTTCATCATCGGCTCGATCGGCTGCGCGTTGTCGCGTTCGCTGACGGAGTTCGTGTTGGCGCGCGTTCTGCAGGGCGCCGGCGGCGCAATGATGACGCCGGTCGGCCGCCTGATTTTGGTGCGCAGCATCGACAAGCGGCTCCTGCTCAACGCCATGGCGCTGGTGACCATTCCGGCGCTGATCGGACCGATCTGCGGTCCGCCGCTGGGCGGCTTCATCACCACGTATTTCTCCTGGCACTGGATCTTTATCATCAACGTGCCGATCGGCGTGTTGGGCGTGATCATGGCGACGCTATACGTTCCGGACGTTCAAGCCGAGCGCCCGGCGCCGTTCGATTTCATCGGCTTTGTGCTGTCCGGTCTCGGCATCGGCGGGCTGGCTTTCGGGCTCTCCGTGCTCGGGCTGGCATTGCTGCCGATTCCGTGGGTCGTTGGTCTCCTGGCTGTCGGCGCCGCGTCCACCGTCGTCTACGTGCTTCATGCCCGGCGCACGCCGGCGCCGATCCTCGACCTGCGTTTGTTCAAGCTGGCGACGTTTCGGGCCAGCATCATCGGCGGCTTCCTGTTCCGCCTCGGCATCGGCGCCTTGCCGTTTCTGCTGCCGCTGCTGCTGCAGATCGGCTTCCACCTGACGCCGTTCGAGTCGGGGCTGATCACCTTCACGGCCGCGATCGGCTCGATCTCCATGAAGACCGTGGTCGCGGTTATTCTCAAGCGGTTCGGCTACCGGCCGGTGCTGGTCTATAACAGCCTGATCAGCGCGGTCTTTCTCGGCGCGTGCGCCCTGTTCTCGCTCGGCGTGCCGTTCGCCATCATGATCGCGATCCTGCTTGCGGGCGGCTTCTTCCGCTCGCTGCAATTCACCGCCATCAACACCATCGCGTATGCGGAGATCGACCCGCCGCTGATGAGCCGCGCCACGACGCTGACATCGGTCGCGCAACAACTGGCGATTTCCACCGGCGTCGCGGTCGGCGCCCTGGTGGTCGAAATCACCCTGTTGCTCAGCCACCGCACCGCGATGACCGCAGCCGATTTCCCGCCGGCATTCCTGATCGTCGCCGCCTCGACCGCCGCCGCCAGCCTCGTCTTCCTCCGCCTGCCGAGCAACGCCGGCGCCGAACTCACCGGACAGGACGAGGTCGAAGTCAAAGTAGAAGCCGCCGAAGCGCAGAAAAATTAGCGTGATTGAGTAACGCCAAGCCGTCTAGCTTGCATCGTCCACATCCGGCTTGCGGCGAAAGCCACGAGCGAGCAGATAAAGCTCGGCGGAGTCGGTGCGGCTCGCCGGCGGCTTGATGTGCTTGACGGTGGAGAAATCGCGCTTGAGCTCGGCGAGCAGCGCCGTCTCGGTGCCGCCTTGCAGCACCTTGCAGAGAAAATTGCCGCCCGGCGCCAGCACTTCGCGGGCGAAATGCACGGCGGCTTCGGCGAGCCCCATGATGCGCAGATGATCGGTCTGCCGATGCCCCGTCGCGTTGGCGGCCATGTCGGAGAGAACGACATCGGCTTCGCCGCCGAGCAGGTCCTTGAGCCGGTCGGGCGCAGCGGCATCGAGAAAGTCGAGCTTGATGAATTCGACACCGGGGATCGGCTTCATGTCGAGAATGTCGAGCGCCACCACCTTGCCGCCCTCGCCGATCCGGCGCGCGGCAATCTCGCTCCAGCCGCCGGGCGCAGCGCCGAGATCGACAACGCGCGCGGCCTTCTTCAGGAGATGAAACTTGTCGTCAATCTCGATGAGCTTGAAGGCTGCGCGTGAGCGATAGCCCTCGCGCTTGGCGCGCAGCCACGTAAGGATCATTAATCTGACGTTCGAGCCAGGCCCGCGACGATGGCGTGCGGTTCTTGTCCGGTCGCAACCGCGCCATGCTGGTTCAGCCTTCGCCCCAGACGCCGTCGGCGCGCATCATTTCCACCAGCATGCCCTCGCGCAAGCCGCGATCGGCAACGCGCAAGCGCTCGCAGGGAAAGAATCTGCGGATGGCATCGAGAATAGCACAGCCGGCGAGCACGAGGTCGGCACGCTCGCTGCCGATGCATGGATTGGCGGCGCGCTCGTCGAAACTCATTCGCAATAAGTTCACCGACCACACGCGAGACCTGGTCGTCGGAGAGCCAGCAGCCGTCGACGCGGCGGCGGTCGTAGCGGCGCAGGCGCAGAAACACACCGGCGATCGTGGTGACGGTGCCCGAGGTGCCAAGCATATGGAAGCCACCGAGATCGCCGCGATGCTGTTCGGCGAATGTCCGCACCAGTCCGGCGACTTCCTCGACCATCGCATTGTAGATCTCGCGCGGCACGACAGTACCACCGTAACGCTCCGCGAGTGTGACGACCCCGACCGGCAGCGACGCCCACCCGACGATATCGGGCTGCGGCGGTCCGCGATGGACGCCGTTCGGCCGGTTCAGCCGGACCACCTCGGAGGAGCCACCGCCGATGTCGAAGAGGATGACGCCGGACGCGGCCGGATCGAACAACTCGGTGCAGCCGGCAGCGGCCAATCGGGCCTCAGTCGCCGAATCCACGATCTCAAGCTCGAGGCCGGCTTCGTCGGCGACGCGGGCGCGGAATTCACCGCCGTTCTCGGCGGCGCGGCAGGCCTCGGTGGCGATCAGCCGCGCGCGATGGACGCCACGCGCACGCATTTTATCGCGGCAGATCAAAAGCGCCTCGACGGCGCGCTTGATCGCCGCCTCGCTGATCCGCCGTGACGACGCGACCCCTTCCCCCAGGCGAATAATCCGGGAAAACGCATCGACCACACGAAAGCCGTCGGCGGTGGGCCGCGCGATCAGGAGCCGGCAGTTGTTGGTGCCGAGATCCAGCGCCGCATAGGTTCCATCGACCAATGCGTCGCCCGAGGCCCTCTCATCCTCACGATGGAAGCCGTCGCGGCGCGCACCGTACGGGGGCCGCCGCGGCCAGCGTCGGCGAGACGCTGGGCGGTCGACAAGCCCGCCAGAGGACTGAGCCTCCTGGCTCATTCAGTTACCTTCCCTCCCGGCCGGAGTTTCGCTGCTCGACGGCTGCGGGTCACATTCAAGGGCAAATCGGGTTAATGTATCAGCCGCAAGCCGCAGGGCCAATACGCGCTTTTTGCGCTGGCGTGCCATGTGGCAGGCGAGCTTGTGACACCGGGCCAAGTCCACTATCTCGGTGGGTGAATCCCCTGAATTCGCCCGGAATCTCACCGTTATGGACCTGTACCAGCCGGCCGAACGCTCCGACGAAGGCTTGAACGCGGAGCAATTGGCGCTCGAGAAATTTGCTGTTGGGCAGTCGGTGCCACGATCCGAGGACCCGATGCTGCTGCGCGGCGAAGGCCGCTACACCGACGATATCAGCCTGCCCGGGCAGGCCTATGCGGTCATGGTGCGAAGCCGCCACGGGCATGGCGTGATCCGGGCCATCAACACCGATGCGGCCCGCAGTATGCCGGGCGTGCTCGCCGTCTATACAGCGGCTGACTTCGAGGGCTACGGCCCGCTCAAGTGCAACATGCCGCTCAAGAGCCGCGACGGCTCGCCGCTGAAAAAGCCGTGGCGCGGCGTACTGGCGAAAGACAAGGTGCGCTACGTCGGCGACCCGGTCGCGTGCATCATCGCCGAGACGGTGTTTGCGGCGAAGGACGCCGCCGAGGCAGTCGAAATCGACATCGATCCCTTGGCCGCAGTGGTGACGCCCGAGCAAGCAACGCGCGCGGACGCCCCGCAGCTCTACGATGACGTGCCCGGAAACATTCCGCTCGATTATCATTTCGGCGACGCCGAGGCCGTCGCGGCCGCCTTCGCCTCGGCCGCTCATGTCACCCGATTGAGCCTTCTCAACAGCCGCGTGGTGGTGAACGCGATGGAGCCGCGGGCGGCGGTCGCGAGCTACGACGGCACCCGCTTCACGATCCATGTCGGTTCGCAAGGCGTCAGCGGCATGCGCGCGCAGATCGCCGACTGCCTCGGGGTCGAGACCAAGGCGGTGCGGGTTCTGACCGGACAGGTCGGCGGCTCGTTCGGAATGAAGGGCGTGCTGTTTCCCGAATATGTTTGTTTGCTTCACTCCGCCCGAACCCTCGGTCGTCCGGTGAAATGGACCGACGAGCGATCCGGCAGCTTCTTTTCCGATAGCCACGGCCGCGATCAGGAATTCATCGGCGAACTGGCGCTCGACCAGGATGGCAATTTTCTCGCGGTGCGCTTCACCGGCTACGCCGATATGGGCGCGTTCCTCTCGCCGATGGGGCCGGTGCCCGGCACGCTCAATGTCGCCAAGAACGTGCAGAGCATGTATCGGACGCCGCTGATCGAAGTGTCGTCCAAATGCGTGTTCACCAATACCGCACAGATCGGTCCGTATCGGGGCGCCGGCCGGCCTGAGGGTAATTATTTCATGGAGCGGCTGATCGACGCTGCCGCCATCGAGATGGGCGTCGATCGGCTGGCGTTGCGACGGCGCAATCAGATCCGCCGCAACGACCTGCCCTACAAGACCGCGTCGCAAGTCACATACGACAGCGGCGATTTCATCGAGCTCACCAAACAAGCGCTTGAGCTGTCTGACACGAAAGGCTTCAGCCGCCGCAAGCGCGAGAGCGCGCGACGCGGCAAAATCCGCGGCCTCGGGATCGGCAACTTTTTGGAAGTGACGGCACCGCCCAGCAAGGAGCTGGCCGATATCGCGTTCAACGCCGATGGCACGGTCACGCTCACCACCGGCACGCTCGATTTCGGCATGGGGCATGCCACCCCGTTCGCCCAGGTGCTGAGCCAGCGGCTGGGCATTCCGTTCGAGAAGATTACGCTTCTGCAGGGCGACAGCGACCGTATCGAATTCGGCGGCGGCAGCGGCGGCTCAAAGTCGCTGATGCACAGCGGTACCGCGATCGTCGAGGCCGCTGACAAAATTGTCGACAAGGGTAAGGACGCCGCCAGCTACGTGTTGGAAGCGGCCGCGACCGACATCGAGTTTGCGCGCGGCCGTTTCGTGATTGCCGGCACCGACCGGTCGATCACCGTCATGGAGCTGGCGCGCACATTGCGCGAAGGCAATGTCAAGCTGCCGGCCGAGGCGCCGCAATCGCTGGATATTCATCACATCAGTGATGGACCGAGTGCCGCGACTTTTCCCAACGGCTGCCATGTCGCCGAGGTCGAGGTCGATCCTGAAACCGGCGTCGTCGATCTGGTCAAATACACCTGCGTCAACGACTTCGGCGTCGTCGTCAATCCGCCGATCGTTGCCGGCCAGTTGCACGGCGGCGTCGTCCAAGGCGTCGGCCAGGCCCTGATGGAAATGACCGTCTACGACAACGACGGTCAATTGCTCACCGGATCGTTCATGGATTACGCCATGCCGCGCGCGGCCGACGTTCCGCCGTTCGTGATCGCCGAGCATGCCGTGCCGGCGACAACGAATGTGCTCGGCGCCAAAGGCTGCGGCGAGGCCGGTTGCGCCGGTTCACTCACGTCAGTGATGAATGCGGTGCTCGACGCGCTTGCCGAACACGGCATCCGCCATCTCGACATGCCGCTCACGCCGTTTCGCGTCTGGCAAGCTCTGCACGACGCTCGTCCTGCAGATGCGGCACAGGCGCAGCAATGACCCAAGCCATATCGGTGCCCAGCGCGCGTGTTGACGAGCTTCGCCTCGTCGGGCCAGTTTGTGCAGCTCACTTCGTCAGCCACTATTACCTGATCATCCTGGCGCCGCTGTTCGCCTTCATCCAGGCGGACTATCGACTGAGCTATACCGAGTTGGCGCTGGCCCTTACGGTGTTCAGTGTCGTTTCAGCGGTGTTCCAGACACCTGCAGGATTTCTGGTCGATCGCGTCGGCGCGCGCATCGTGTTGATCGCCGGGCTGGCGCTGGGCGTGGTCGCGTTCGCGGTGGCGGGACTGGTCGATTTATATGCCGTCTTTGTTGCGATGTTTGCCGTCGCCGGACTCGGCAACACCGCCTATCATCCGGCCGACTATTCGCTGCTGTCGCAATACACACCGCCGAGCCGCATCGGTCAGGTCTTTTCGTTTCACACCTTTGCGGGCATCCTCGGCTCGGCGGTGGCGCCGGCAACCATTCTGGCCGTGCAAAGCCAGTTCGGCTGGCGCGGCGCTTTTCTCGGCGCCGCGATCTTGGGCGCTGCGGTGCTGGCGCTGCTCCTTGTTCAATGGCCCGCAGAACCGGAGCATCCTGCGGAAAGGCATCCGCGGAGAGCGTCGGGTAAATCGGATGAGACGTCAGCGCGGCACGCGAGCTGGAGTTTGCTGCTTTCGACGCCGATCCTGCTCAATCTCTGCTTTTTTATGCTGATTTCGGTCATGGGCGGCATCGCCACGATTCTCGTGGTTGCTCTGGCCGCGCTCTACGGCACGCCCGGTACGGTGGCAAACGTGTCGCTGACGGCGCTGTTGTTGATGAATGCTGTCGGCGTGCTGGTCGGCGGCTATTTGGCGTCGCGGACGACACGGCACGTCACGGTGGCAGCGGTGTCCTTGGCGTTGGCCGGTGTGGCGACACTGTTGATGGGCATTGTTGGCCATTCGACCGTGGCACTCATCGCGACAAGCTCGCTCGCCGGCTTGTTTACCGGCATCATCAGCCCATCGCGAGACATGCTGGTGCGCTCCGTGACGCCGCCCGGCGCATTCGGACGGGTGTTCGGCTTCGTCACGTCGGGCTTCAATATCGGCTCGATGTTTGCGCCGATGATCTATGCCACGATGATGGACCGCGGCGAACCGCGCATGGTGTTTGTGATCTCTGCAGCCTGCAGCATCCTCTGCATCGGCACTGTGATTTTCGGCAATTCCGGACGCGATCGGCGCGAAGCGAGCGTCTAAGACGCTGCAGCCTAAGGTTTGGCGTTGCGCGCCATGAAGGTTTGCGGCGATCCATCTTCGGGATTGACGAAAATTATGTCCGTGGGCTCGCGCCGCGGTGTGTCGACCGATAAGAACACCACCGGATGCTCAAACAGTTTTGGCATCGCGTGCACCGTGTTGCGTGCAAAGAACAGAAGCTGTCCGGGCTTGAACTCCGCTTCGGTGGCGGGGTCTTCCATCCAGAACGTGCCGCGTCCAGAGAAGACGTACAGATACTCGTCACAGGTCGCGTGATAGTGCGGCGGCGTCGGCCGATAGACGCGAAACACGCGCGAACTCGCTTCCGGCCGGTTGGTCATATATTCGTCGACCAGCAGCGTCTCGGCGGTCGACGGGAATGCAGCGGCGATGGTGGCGATGTCGAAGCGCCCATTCGCGCCTGCCTTTGCGGTCTGCTTCGGGCCCGGCCCTTCCGGCTTGGACATCGCGTTCTCCTTTTTTCTTCAACACGCGTTCGCTGCGCGGCGCAGACAGGCCGATCGTCAACCCAAGCCTGGTCGTTCAGTCTGCCGTCCAGCCACCATCGATGACCAGCGACGACCCGGTCATCAGCGACGAGGCATCGCTGCTCAGAAACACGATGGCGCCCATCAAATCTTCCACCGTGCCGAGCCGGCCCAGCTTGATCTTGCTCAAAACGCTGTCCTTGAACGCAGCGTCTTTCAGGAACGGCCGCGTCATCGGCGTCTCGATGAACGTCGGGCACAGCGTGTTGACCCGGATGCCGTACGGCCCGAGTTCGACCGCCATCGCCTTGGAAAATCCCTCCATGGCCCATTTCGACGCGCAATAAAGACTCCGTTTGGCGGCGCCGACGTGCCCCATCTGCGACGAGATGTTGATGATGGAGCCGCGCTTGCCGGCCGCGATCAGGCGCTGCGTCACCGCCTGCGCCGCGAAATAGGCGGCGCGCACATTCAGGTTCATCACCAGATCGAAATCGGCGACCGGCACATCGACAAACAAGTTCGGCCGGTTGGTCCCGGCATTGTTGACAAAGATGTCGAACGGCGCGGCTGCATCGATCGCGGCGCGAAAGCCGTCGATGTCGGTGACGTCGAGCGGCAATGGCTGCGCTGCAAAACCGCGATCACGCAGTGCTGCCGCGAGTTCTTCGATCTCACTGGCGGTGCGGGCACATAGCGTCACGTGCGCGCCCGCCTCCGCCAGTGCGGCCGCGGCCGCCGCGCCGATGCCGCGACCGGCACCAGTAACAAGAGCCTTGCGGCCATCGAGCCGCAGCGAAGGCGTGGTTGGAAGTGCGTCCATGATTATTCCGCCGCCGTCGCATACGGGATATTGCGGCCGCCGTAGCGGCGGACGCGAATGTTGGCCTGTTCGGCATGGCCGGCAAAGCCCTCGAGCATGCAAAGCCGCGAGCAATACTCGCCGATCTTCGCCGACGCTTCGTCGGTCAGCACGCGCTGGTAGGTGACGGTTTTCAGGAATTTGCCCACCCACAGGCCGCCGGTGTAACGCGCCGCCTTGTTGGTCGGCAGCGTGTGGTTGGTGCCGATCACCTTGTCGCCGTACGATACGTTGGTGCGCGGGCCGAGAAACAGCGCACCGTAATTGGTCATGTGGTTGAGGAAATAGTCGGGATCGCGGGTCATCACCTGCACATGCTCGGACGCGATGCGGTCGGCCTCCCGCACCATTTCATCTTCGCTATCGCAGACGATGACCTCGCCGTAATCCTCCCACGCCTTGGCGGCGATAGCGCCGGTCGGCAGGATTTTCAGGATGCGCTCAACCTCCGCCATCGTGTCGCGGGCGAGCTTTTCCGAGTTGGTCAACAGAATGGCCGGCGAGTTCGGGCCGTGCTCGGCCTGCCCGAGCAGGTCGGTAGCGCACAGTTCGCCGTCGACCGTATCGTCGGCGATCACCAGCGTTTCGGTGGGACCGGCAAATAAGTCGATGCCGACTCGGCCGTAAAGCTGCCGCTTGGCTTCGGCGACGAACGCATTGCCCGGGCCGACCAGCATATCGACCGGCGCGATCGTTTCGGTGCCGAGCGCCATGGCGCCGACCGCCTGAATGCCGCCCAGGCAATAAATCTCGTCGGCGCCGGCGAAGTGCTGCGCCGCCACGATGGCGGGCGCCGGCTTGCCGTGAAACGGCGGCGCGCAAGTCATGATGCGCGGCACGCCAGCCACCTTGGCGGTGATCACCGACATATGCGCGGACGCCAGCAGCGGATATTTGCCGCCGGGCACGTAGCAGCCCACCGAGTTGACCGGGATATTCTTGTGGCCCAACACGATGCCAGGCAGCGTTTCGACCTCGATGTCCTTGAGCGCATCGCGCTGATGCTGGGCGAAGTTGCGCACCTGTTGCTGCGCAAACTTGATGTCCTCGACGTTGCGCGCCGAGAGTTGGCCGACGCAGTCTTTGATCTCCGCGTCCGTCAGCCGATAGTCCTTGCGGTCCCATTGATCGAACTTTACCGACAATTCACGCACCGCTGCATCGCCGCGCTTTTCAATATCGGCGAGGATCCCCTCGACGGTCGCGCGCACCTTGGAATTGTCCTCCGCCCGCTGGGCTGCGTCGCGGCCGCGTTTGAGATGTTTTGCCATTTTCGAACTCCGGACTTCTTTGATTGCTTCAGAGTGATCGTATTTCCGTGGACCGCTTGACGTAAGAGCCGGCCTTCCGGCGCCCTAGACCGAGCAGTAGCGTTCCTTGATTTCGTCGTCCGCCAGCAACTCTGCCGCCTTGGCTTGATGGACAATCGCGCCCTGGTCCAGCACATAGGCCCGGTCGGCGATGCCGAGCGCCAGTTCGACATTCTGCTCAACCAGCAGAATGGTGGTGCCTTCGGCTTTCATTTTGACGAACAACTCAAACATCTCGTCAACCAGCACCGGCATGATGCCTTCAGAGGGCTCGTCGAGCATAATGAGTTCCGGCCGCGAGATCATGGCACGAGCGATCGCCAGCATCTGCTGCTCGCCGCCCGACATGGTGATCGCCTCCTGGCCAAGCCGCTCGGCAAGCCGCGGAAAGATTTCCGCGATCCGTGCGATGCGCTGCGTCTCTTCTTTCTTATCGGGAGACGCGACCAGGCCGAGGCGCAAATTCTCCCGCACGGTCAATCCCTGCACGATACGGCGTTCTTCCGGAACATAAGCGAGGCCGAGTTTATAACGCGCATGCGCCGGCAAGCCGAGCACATCTTGGCCTTTGAAGACGGCGGAGCCCTTGGTCTTGTTCATCAGACCAATGATCGATTTCAGCGTGGTGGTCTTGCCGGCGCCGTTGCGGCCGATCAGGCAAACGATCTCACCTTTGTCGACCTCGAGGGCGACGTCCTGCAGCACGTGGCTCGCGCCGTACCAGGCATTGAGATTTTCGACCCGCAGCATGCTCAGTGCTCTCGCTGGCCGAGATAAACACGCTTGACCTGATCGTTCTGGCGCACCTCTGTGGGCGTTCCCTGCGCCAGCAGCTCGCCGTGGTGGAGCACCAGCACGCGGTCGCTGATCCCCATCACCAGCTTCATTTTGTGCTCGACCAGAACGACGGTGCGTTGCTTGGCGAGCCCGACGATGAGGTCCATCATCACCCGGGTCTCTTCCGGACTCATGCCGGCGGTCGGCTCGTCCAACAACAGCAAACGCGGATCCGCGGCCAAGGCCATGCCGATTTCGAGCGCGCGCTGCTCGCCATGTGCCAGCTCTTTCGCGGCCCGGTCGCGGTGGGTCCGCAGCCCGACCAGCGCCAGAAGCTCGTCCGCCTTCTCGACCAGTCCGGGAAGTCTTGCACGCGGCCGCCAGACATCGTAGCGGGACACGAACGCCTGCAGAGCAACACGAATATTCTCACGAGCGCTCAGCAGCGGAAACACATTGGTGATCTGAAACGATTTGGCGATGCCCATGTGCGCGAACTTGTGCTGCGCGACGCCGGTGACATCGTGTCCCTCGAATTCGATCTTGCCACGTGAGGGCTTCAGCGATCCCGAGAGCAGATTGAAGTAGGTGCTTTTGCCGGCTCCGTTGGGACCGATGATCGAGGTGATGGCGCCGCGCCGAAACTCCGCCGAAATGCCGCTGAGCGCGACAAAGCCGCCAAAGGATTTGCTGAGGCCCTCGGTGCGCAGAATGATGTCTGAACTGTCAGCCGGCGCCATGAGGCCTGATCCATTTCAAGATCGTTCCCCAAATTCCGGCGGGAAAGAGCAGGACGCAGAGCACAAAGATCGCGCCGACGACGAGCTGCCAATGCACGGTCCACACCGAGACGACATTTTCCAGCGCCAGAAAGACGGCGGCGCCAATGAACGGGCCGAAGAATGTGCCCATGCCGCCGAGCAAGGCCATCATCACGGCCTTGCCGGATGTATCGATGTCCAGGATTTCGATCGGCACGATCGACAGATGCAACGCCAGCAGCGCGCCGGCAAGGCCGCAAAAAGCTCCCGAGAGAACGAAGGCGATCAGCCGCGTCAGCGCCACGTTGTAGCCGGAAGCGCGCGCCCGCGCATCGTTCTCACGCACCGCCTCGATCACCGCGCCGAACGGCGACGCCAGAATGCGCGACAGAACAAACAAAGCCAAAATGACAAAGGCCGCCAGGACGTAATAGCGCGTCAAGGGATG
Source organism: uncultured Alphaproteobacteria bacterium (assembly GCA_963737755.1). Classification (GTDB taxonomy): domain Bacteria; phylum Pseudomonadota; class Alphaproteobacteria; order Rhizobiales; family Xanthobacteraceae; genus BOG-931. The sequence goes on from CAVTTZ010000009.1 coordinate 382,372, forward strand.
TACGAAGTCGAGTTTCAGGCCGAATAGGTTGATATCGCGGACGTTGATGCCGCGTAGCCCATTCTCGCCACCGGTCCAATCCACCGCCTGATAAAACAAATAATAAACGCACTCCGCCAGCGCCATCGTGACCATGGCGAAGTAGATCCCCCGGGTGCGGATCGCCAGAGCGCCGATCACCGCCGCCATCGCGGCGCCGCTGACGATGCCGACCACGATGGCAACGTACCAGGGCAGCCCGAAATGGGCGATCGCGATTCCGCACAGATAGGCGCCGGTGCCGAACAGCGCGGCATGGCCGAAAGACAGCAAGCCGAGATAACCGAAGACCAGATTAAATCCGAGCGCATACAGCCCATAGACCAAGATGTTCACCGCCAGCGCGGTGAATGGCATGACCAACGGAAAGAGCAGCAACAGCAGGCTGGCAAGGCTGGCCCTGTGGCGCACGGCGAATTCGAACCAGCCGACGTGAGCCGATTTTGCCGCGGGCAAGGCTTGGGACATCTCGCTCATCGGGCGACGCGCTTTAGCTCATCAGGCCGGCACGGCCGAAGAAACCTTGAGGCCGGATCAGGAGAACGATCGCCATCAAGGCGAAGATGGAAACCTTCGACATTTCGGGCGCGAACAGCGACGTCATGCTCACCACCACCCCGACCAGAAGCCCGGCAATCACGGCGCCGCCGATAGAGCCCATACCACCAACCACCGTGACCACAAATGCCTCGGCCAGGATGGTGGATCCCATTTCCGGAATGACGCCTTGCAGCGGCGCGGCGAGCAGCCCGGCCAGTCCGGCGATGCCGCAGCCGATGCCGAAAACCACCAACCAAACGCGCGAAATGTCGACCCCGAGGATGCGGACGATCTGCGGATCACGCGCGCCGGCGCGAATGATCAGGCCGAAGCTCGTGCGCTCGAGGAACAGCCAGAGCCCCAGCAGCACCACGGCAGCGACCCCCATCACGAACAGGCGATAGAGCGGGAAATAGCCGATACCGATATCGACGGCGCCCTGCAGCAAGTCGGGCGTGTCGAAGGGGTAGCCGCTTTTGCCGAAACCGATGCGGATCAACTCGACCATGACGTAGCTGAGCCCGAAAGTCAGCAGCAGCGGATAATCGATGCCGCGGCCGTAGAGCGGTCGGATCAGGAAACGCTCGACAACAAGGCCCAGCGCGCCGACGATCAGCGGCACCGCAAACAGACAAATCCAGAAATTCCCGCCGATCGAGACCAGGAAAAGCCCGGCATAGGCGCCGACCATGTAGAACGCGCCGTGCGCGAAATTCACCACGGTCAACATGCCGAAAATCAGCGACAGGCCGATGGCGAACAGAACGTAGATCGCACCAAGAGCCAGCCCGGTAAAAATCTGCATCGCGATCAGATTCAAAGTGAGCCCGGCCATGGTTACCCCTTGGGTCAAACGGCGCGCCCAATCCGAGCGCGCCTGACAGTCAACTGGATCAAGCCTTGTGCCCGAGCTCGTCGCAGCTGCGCAGATTGGCTTCGTTCGGTTCTTCGGTCGCCAAAATATTGAAGACGTCGTCAGGCCCTTTTTCCGGCTTCGACTTCGACTCGATGATGAAAACCGACTGCACCGCTTGATGATCGCACTTGCGATAGTATTCCGGCCCTTTGTAGTAGTCGTATTTGAGCGCTTCCATCGCCTCGACAACCTTATCGGTGTCGGTGGTGCCGGCGTTTTTCGCCGCCATCAGCAAAGTCTTCACACCCGCATAGCCGAGAGCGCCATAGTCCGAAGGAACCTTGCCGTCATACTTCTTGCGGAACTGATCGTTGAACGCTTTCGCCGACGCGATCTTGTCCTCGATGCCCCAATAGTAAGAGGCGCCGCCGACGACACCGTCGAAGGCCTGCGGGCCGGCGGCAAGCCGCGCGGTATAGAGCAGGATCGGCGCCACGATCTTCATGGTCTTCTTCATGCCGAAATCGGTCGCCTGCTTGAGCGAGACCTGCTGGTCCCGGCCGAAATTGCAGATGCAGAGAATGTCGGGCTTGAGTGCCTGAATGCGCGGCAGCAGCGCCGAATAGTCGGTGGCGCCGAGCGGATGGCTGATATCGACCAATGTCTCGATGCCGAATTCCTTGCCGACGCTTTGGAAGCCGCGAACCATTTCGTGGCCGTAGGCATAGTCAGCGGTCAGGAAGGCGACTTTCTTGCCGAACTTCGGAAACACGTAGCGGCCGACCGCGCCGGTGGTCATGTGGGGATTCAGCGCTTCATGGAATGTGTATTTGCTGAAATCCTTGGCTTCGTTGATCTCGTCGGATTGGCTGATCGAGTTGTAGATAATCTTGCGTTCCTTGGCGACGTTATTGACAGCGAGCTGCACGGATGCCGAGAGACTGCCGACGATAAAGTTCACCTTGTCGTGCTCGATCAATTCCAGCGTCCGCGTCGCCGCCTCACCCGGATTGAGCTTGTCGTCGCGAACCAGCAATTCGGCCTTGCGGCCGTTGAGGCCACCGGCGGCATTGAATTCATCGATCGCGATCTGCGCGGCGCGCACCTGGTCTTGCGCCTCGGCGCCGTACGGCCCCGTCAATGGCACCGGAAATCCGACCTTGATGGTTTCTTCGTCTGCGCGGGCGAGTTTGATCCGAAACGGCGCAGCGGCGAGAACCGCACCAGCGCCAGTCGTAGCCAGAAACCGGCGGCGTGAAACTGAGCGGGTGTTATTGTTGTCCATTGTTTCCTCCTGACGCTTTTTCTAAGAATGCCCGAGCGCGCGCAACAAACGCTCGGGCGTCATGGGTATCTGCGACACGCTGGTGTTGAAGAAGGCCAGCGCATCGTTGACCGCGTTAAGCGCCGCGGCCGAGGCGGCGGCAGTGCCCGCTTCGCCGGCGCCCTTGGCGCCGAGCTCGGTGTCGCGGGTCGGGGTGTCGACGTGGCCGACATCGATATCCGGCATCTCGAACGCCATCGGCACCAGATAATCGGCCAGCGAGCCGTTCATGAGCTGACCGGTATCGTCGTAGACGCACTCTTCGAAGAACGCCGCGCCAAGGCCCTGCACCACGCCGCCGCGGATTTGTTCGTCCACCAGCAGCGGATTGATGACGCGGCCGCAATCCTCAATCGCCCAGTGCTTGAGGATTTTGACGAACCCGGTCTCGGCATCAAGCTCGATGTGGCAGGCCTGGATGCCATTGGTGAAGGCGAACGGGTAGCCCTGCGGGGCGTAGTGATGCGCAACGGTGAGCTGTGCGTCGACGCCCGGCGGCAAGGTGTCGGATCGGAAATAGGCGATGCGCGCCACCTCGGCGAGCGGCAGGCGTTCCTGACCGCCTTCGGCGTCGACGATTATGCCGTCGCGCATGTCGAGCCGTTCGGATTTCTCCTGCAGAAGTGCGGCGCCTACACGCAGAACATTCTCCTTCAGCCTTTTCGCAGCTTGCAGCGCCGTCTCGCCGCCGATGCCGGCACCGCGACAGCCCCATGTCGCGCCGCCGTGCGGCGTCATTTCGGTGTCGCCGGTGACGACTTTCACGCTCTCATATTTGACGCCCAGCGTCGCCGCGACGATTTGGCCGATGATCGCCTCGGTGCCCTGCCCGACCTCGGTGACGGATATCAGGCATTGGATCTCGCCCGACGGCGTCACCTTGATGATGGCGCCGTCCTGCGCCGAAATGCGCGCACCGCCGACGCCGTAAAACGCCGGGCTCGGATTGGTGATCTCGACAAACGTCGCGATGCCGATGCCGCGGTGGACGCCTTTCTTCAGCAACTCGGCCTGCTCGGCGCGCAGCGCGTCATAGTTCATCATCGTCCTGAGCTGCGCGAGGCATTCTTCGTGCGACAGCGCTTCAAATTTGTATCCCGTCGGCGAGGCGCACGGATACGCATTGTCGGGAATGAAATTCTTGGCGCGGATCGCGAACGGATCCAAGTCCAACGCGCGACGCCGCCATGTCGACCAAACGCTCGGTGACCGCACAGGCCACCGGATGACCAACGGCGCGGTATTGGCTGGTCTGCACCTTGTTCTGAAAAACCACCGACAGCTCGGCGCGGTAGTTCTGAAACTTGTAGGGCGCACCGATCAGCCGGACGACCTGGTTGCCTTCGACCACGCTGGTGCGGGGAAAGCTGGAAAACGCACCGATCGCGGTAACGTCATCGACGTCCATCGCCAGGATCGTGCCCTCGGCGTCCATGGCGAGCTTGGCGCGGACCCGATGGTCGCGCGCATGAATGTCGGACAAGAAGGACTCAAGCCGGTCGGCCACGAATTTTACCGGACGCCCAAGCATCATGCTGAGCCCGACCACGGCCATGTCCTCGTGGTAGACATGCAGCTTCATGCCGAACGAGCCGCCGATATCCGGCGCGATCACGCGAACATTCGCTTCCGGTACGCCGAAATGCCGAGAGTAAAGATCTTGAAACTGATAAGGCGTCTGGGTCGCGTGATGGACGGTGAGCTGACCTTCACTCGGATTGTAGTCAGCAATGATCGCCCGCGGCTCCATCGTCACCGCCGTGTGGCGACCAAAGAGAAACTCGCCTTCCACGACATGTGCGGCTGAAGCGAAGATGTCGTCGATGCCGCCGGTGTCGATCTTGGTCGCAAAGCAGACGTTGCCACCCATTGCCGCAGCGATGACCGGACTCTCCGGAGCCCGCGCTTCGTCGATGTCGACGACCGGAGGCAGTTCTTCAAATTCGATGGCGATCTCCTCGATCGCGTCCTCGGCTTGCGCCCGCGTATCGGCCACGATGGCGACCACCGCCTGCCCGGCCCAGATCGCTTTGTCGAGCGCCAGCGGCCATTGCTCGGGCGATTTCATTCCTTTGAAATGCGCGAGTGTGCCGACCCATGGCTTGCAGAGCTTGGCCAGATCATCGCCGGTGGCGACAAGCCGGACGCCCCGCGACGCCTTCGCCCGGCTCACGTCGATGGAGACGATGCGCGCATGAGCATGAGGACTGCGAACGAAAGCCGCGTGCAGCATCCGCGGCAGAACCAGATCGGTAATGTATCGCCCGCGGCCCGCCAACAAGCGCTTGGCATTCGGCCGCGCAACGGAACGACCGATGTAGGAATTAGGCCGATCGAACTTATGCAGCGCGTTGTTCATGGCTCGGCCTGTTCGATCGCACGGGCCTCGGCCTGCTCCTGCCGATCTGTCGCGACCGCCTCGATCGCGTCAACGATCGATACATAACCGGTGCAACGGCAATAGTTGCCGGACAGCGCATCGCGGATTTCTTCGCGCGACGGATTGCGCATCGTTCGCAGCAGGTGATGCGCGGTGACCAAAATCCCGGGGGTGCAGAAACCACATTGCAACGCGTTGCGCTCGTGAAACGCTTTCTGAACGTCAGCGATGACGCCGCGATCGTTCAAACCCTCGATGGTCTCAACGCTGGCGCCATCGGCCTGCACGGCGAACATCAAACAGGCGTGAACCGGCAGATCGTCCAGCAACACCAGGCAGGCGCCGCACGCGCCCATTTCACAGCCGAGATGGGTGCCGGTCAGTTGCAGGTCGCGCCGCAGAAAATCGGCGAGCGTTTCGCGCGGCGCTGCATAAGAGTCTGTCGGCTCGCCGTTGATGGTCAGGCTGATCGGCAGCTTTTCGCTCATGCCGCGGCCGCCACACGTTGCAGCAGCCGGCCCAAAAGCACCCGCGCCAGATGAATGCGCATCGACGGCGTCAGCGATTTATCCTCCGGCGGGTCTAAATCGTTCTCCAGGGCCGCTTGCGCCCGGCGAATGGCGTCGCCGTCCAGAACAGAACCGATGAGCGACGCTTCCACGGTCTTGGCGCGAACCGGCGTTGCGCCGACCGAAAGAAAGGCAATCCGCGCCTCGCTCACCTTCGATCCGTCAAAGTCGACCAGCAGACCGGCACCCACCATGGCGTAGTCGCCACGCCGCCGCGCCAATTCGTCAAAGACCCAGCGCTGCGTTGCGCGGACAGAAGGGACATGCAGCGCCACGAGCAACTCACCCGGCTCGAGCGCGGTCTGATAAAGATCGAGAAAGAATGCGTCGGCGGGAACGCGCCGCGTCTCTGCGCTGCCAACGATTTCCATCTCCGCGCCATGCGCCAATATCATTGCTGGAAATTCGGCGGCCGGATCGGCCAAGGCCACGCTGCCGCCCAGCGTTCCTTTGTTCCGGATGGCAGGATGGGCGACATAAGGCGCCGCCGCACTCAGTAGCGGCGCATGCTTGCGCACCAGCGGATCGCTCAACGTCTCGAAATGCCGGGTCAGCGCCCCGATGCGCAGCCAATCGCCGTTAAGGGAAATACCCCGCAATTCATCAAGGCGCGAAATATCAATCAGCAGGGACGGCGCTTGCAGACGCATCGCCAAGGCGGGAACAAGACTTTGGCCGCCGGCAATGTAGGTCGCGTCCTCGGCAACCGCGAACGCCGCCAGCGCATCCTGCACTGTCGCCGGGCGCTCATAACGAAATGCACGCGCTTTCAGGCGTCGTCCCTATCGTTCGGGCTGTTTGCGACCATCGGATTTGTAACCAAATGGTCATTTATTCAATCATATCCAATCACTTGTATCTGCCCCTGTCAAACCAAAATGACCATTTGGTCAGTTTGTGATTTGGCCTTACTGTCACAGGCACGTGAGGACGGAAACGCGGCGCAATGGCCACCAAGAGCCGAGGTCGGACAGCGAAGAAGGCGGCTAAAAAGCCGCGGCGGCGAAACATGCCGGCGGCGGCGCGCGAACAATTCATTCTGGACGAAGCAATTCGATTTTTCGCCGAGCGCGGCTTCGAAGGTCAGACGCGCGAACTGGCCAAGCGCATCAATATCGCGCACGCGACCATCTATCGGCACTTCCGCAGCAAGGAAGAGCTGATCGAGCGGGTCTACGAACAAATCTATCTGAGCCGCTGGCGGCCCGAATGGGGGCACCTCATCGCCGACCGTAACCTGTCGCTCGACGACAGGCTGGTGCGATTTTATCTCGAATATGTCGAGCGCGTGTTCGAATACGAATGGGTGCGGATTTTTGTCTGGTCGGGCTTGAAATCGTTCGACATCACCAAGCGCTACCTGGTGATCGTCAAGCGCGACATCATCGAGCCCGCGTGCCGCGAATTGCGTCACGACTTGCGCCTTCCGACCACCCAAGCCTTACCGATCTCAGAGCGTGAAATCGAGCTGTTCTGGGGGCTGCACGGCCGCATTTTTTATATGGCGATCCGGCGCTACGTCTATAACACGCCAGTCCCCAAACATCTCGATGACATCGTGCGGGACGCGGTCGCGGCCTTTCTGATCGGAGCGCGCGAGTTGGTGCCCAATCTCGTCACCGGCGACCTGGTGACCCAGGGGGTGTCGCGGTCTGCCGCGCATTCGGTCTCCGACACACGGCGCAGCTTTGATCCCAGTCGATGAACTAAGCCTCAAGATCAATCGTAATAGCAGTATCCGCAAACGTAGAACGGATAACAGTATCGCCCATAGTGGCGTGCAATCCGTACGCGCGATGCATAGGCCGGCCGATGCCGGACCGATCTCTTTGACCGCTCGGCGGGCGACACGTAATTGGCATCGGCGTAGCCGTTGCCGGCGAGATTATGGAGCGCGTCGCTCGCCGGCGGGATCGCTGGCAGCGTCGGGATCAGCGCACGATCACCAACGCCCGTAGCCGGACTGGACGGCTTGGCACTCGATCCCTGCTGGGGCCCGGCCGCGGACTTACCCAACGGCACTTGCCCATAGGCCAACGGGCTGGCGCCGAGGGCCATCGCGACAATCATCACCGTGGCTGAGATTTGCATCGCGCGGGCTCATCCTGAGCATGTCTATTCGGCCAGCCTTTGCGACTTGTGCAAAGGCTCGCCTCAGAGATGCGCCCGAATCTTCGGCTTCGCAATCGCTAATTCCCGGCGCTTTAGTCATCGTGCGGATTTGTTTCAATCCGCGTTGACCTCGCTATCTCCGCTAGTGCGTGATTTGCCGGTCTCCCGGTTTGCAGGGCCCGAGCCGACGCGAAACGGTCACCATATCAATGTCCGGCAGAGGCGCCTCTTTGCCACTGGGCATCTTCATCACACCGCCATGGGTGTGCGACTTGGTGGTGAAGGCATCGGGCGCCGTCGCGGTCACCGTTCCCGTCGACGTCATCTGGCTTCCGCCGATCATGCACTGCATGGAGTAGCTGGTAACGCCGCCGACGGACTTGAAGTCGCTCACGGTGCAACTGGCGCCAGGCAATTTCGACATCGATTGCGCGATGGAATTCTGGTCCATCGTTACATCGTTCGTGAAGCAAACGATCCTCGGCTGGCCGTTGTCGATTGTGGTTTCCCACTCGCCCGCGTGTCTTACAAGTGTCTCGGCACCGGCGGCACTCGCCGAGGCGACGGAAAGCATGACGATGAGTGCCGCGGGCGTCCGCATGGGAAACTCTCCGTTGCCGCTGGTACCGCGGAGGAGTCTAAGGCGGTCACCGGGCTCCGTCTATGATTGGCTGATGGGACGAGGTATCGGCGGCTTCTTCGATCGTCGACGCGACGTGAGTGAAGGTAAGCGTGAGCCGTCTCAGGTGTTCCGCCCGGCAATGAAGCCGACGATCGCCTCGGTGACCGCGGCGGTCGAGGCCTTGCCACCGATGTCTGCCGTGTGCAGCGCCGGATCGGAAACGACGCGCTCGATCGCCGCCATCAGGGCGGCGGCCGCGCCGGTTTCACCGAGATGCTCGAGCATCAGCGCGGCGCTCCAAAAACTCGCCAGCGGGTTGGCGATCCCCTTCCCGACGATGTCGAAACCGGAGCCGTGGATCGGCTCGAACATGGAGGGATAGCGCCGCTCCGGGTTGAGATTGGCTGTCGGCGCAAGGCCAAGCGAACCGGCGAGCGCTGCCGCGAGATCGGACAAAATATCGGCGTGCAGGTTGGTGGCGACGATCGTATCCAGAACTCGATGGATTGAGCACCATCCGGGCGGTCATCGCGTCGACCAGCATCTTGTCCCATGACACATCAGGGAAGTCCGCGGCGACCGCGGCCGCGACCTCATCCCAGAGAACGAGCCCGAACCGCTGTGCATTCGACTTGGTGACGACGGTCAATCGCTTGCGCGGGCGCGCCCGCGCCAACTGGAAGGCAAAGCGCATGATGCGCTCGACGCCGGCGCGGGTGAAAATCGCAACCTCCGTGGCGACTTCGAGCTCCGATCCGCGATGAGAGCGGCCACCCTGCCCGGCATATTCGCCCTCGGAATTCTCCCGGACAATCACCCAATCCATATCCTGCGGGACAACGTCGCGCAGTGGGCTCTTGACGCCCGGCAGCAAATAGACCGGACGAACATTCGCGTATTGATCGAGGCCTTGGCAGATCGCCAGCCGCAAGCCCCAGAGCGTGACGTGATCCGGTACGTCCACGGCGCCGACGGCACCAAACAGAATGGCGTCGAACCGCTTGAGCGCCTCGACGCCGTCGTCCGGCATCAGCGCGCCTTCGCTCTTGTATCTTTCAGATCCCCAATCAAAGTCCGTGAATGACAGGGCGAAACCACCGTCCCGTTCGACGCAAGCGCGCAGCACCTCCACCGCGGCGGCAATGACCTCCTTGCCAATACCGTCGCCCGGAATGACAGCGATTTTCCAGGTCCGCATCCCTGCCCTCATCGGCTTCAACGCCGGGTCATCGGCCCACAAACGGTAAGCATCAAACCGCGTCGGCCACCAGAAGCCGCTCGCGGATCGCCGCGATCCCCTGCATCGTCAGCTGAATGCGCTGCTCGTCCATCGGCAACGCCTGCGACGAAAATTTCGCAATGACGATTTGATTTTTGCGGTCGATGAACACGTTCTGACCGAACACGCCGACGCCGAACATCATCGGGGCATCGCTCCGCAGCACATACCATTTGCTGCGGTAATGGATCGGCATTTTTGGGAAATAGTTGATGAAATCGCCGATATCCCACGCTGCGGCGTCGCCCGCCGTTTCAATATCGTCGAGCCATCGGGCGGGGATGACTTGCTTGCCGCCATAGCGGCCGCCATCGGCCATCAGAAGTCCGAGGCGTGCAAGATCCCGCGCGGTCGCGCAGAAGCCGCCGGCGCAACGCGGCGCACCAAACCGATCGACCGTAATGTAGGCGCTGCGGCCGGCGCCCATCGGTTTCCACAGCAAGTCGCTGATCAAATCGGCATAGCGCTTTCCAGTCGCCCGCTCGATGACCCAGCCCAGCAGATCGGTATTGGGCGATACGTAGTGAAAACGGCCGCGGTGCGTGCCGTCCTTCTCGACCAATGAGGCAAAGAAGCTGCGCAGATCGTTCGGCCGCTCGCCCGGCGGCAGCGGATCCCAGTTTTGCGCCTTGCGATACTCGATGATCGGACCGCTGGTCGCCAAATAATCCTCGTCGAACAAAACGCCGGCGCGCATGTCGAGCAGATCGCGCACGGTAGCGCCTGCGTACGCGCTTCGCTGCACTTCGGGAATCCAATGGGTGACAGCCGCGTCGAGGTCGAGCGTGCCACGATCGACCAGAATGCCGGCAAGCAAGCCCAGCACCGACTTCGAGACCGACATGAGAATATGCGGCGTGTCCGCGTCCATGCCGTTGTCGTAGGATTCATGAATGATTTTGCCGTCGCGCATGACCACGAGCGCATCCGTATCGGTCGCGCGCTGGAAACCCGCGAGGTCAAGGACACCGCTGCCAGATTTGATCGATACGCCCGCCAGCGCGGTGGCGTGAGCATCCGGCAACGGCCGGATATGGCTCGGATCGTTCGGGATGTCGGCGCTGGGAACGATTTCTCGGACATGCTGGAACGACCACTTGTTGAACGGCGGCTTTCTCCAGTTGGCCAGCGTCACCCGCATGTCCTCGGGAGGTGGAAAGCCCATCATCAGTTGGTTGGTCATGATTTTTTCCTCCTCGCTTACTGAACGCGCGCGGCGTGTCCCGAAACCGCCGCGCTGCGTTTTGGTCATCACACGCCGTGCCGAACGTCCGGGCGCGAAGGTGCGCGCCCGGCGCATCCAAGCCGAAACGTGCAGGCGTCTACAGCCCGCTTGCTCCGCCGGTTTCTTTGTTGCTTCCGAACGGGCTGCGCTTGCGGAAATCCTCCGCCATCGCGGCGAACGTCACCATGCGGACGCCGGAATGCGCCATCATGTGATCGACCAGCCGCTCGAGCGCCATCAGCACATGCGGCTTGCCGGCACTGTCGGGATGGATCGTGATCGGGAAGACCGCGTAATCGTGTTGCCGATAGACCCAATCAAACTGGTCCTTCCAGATTTCCTCGAGCTGGCGGCCGGTGATCCAGCCATGGCTGTTGGGGAACGCCTTCACGAACATGGTCGGCGGCGCATCGTCGAGGTGCCAGCTGGCCGGCAGTTCGACAAGGTCGATCTCCTTGCCGGCCTTCCAGGGCTTCATCCACTCGGACGCCTTTTTGCTGTAATCGATCTTGGTCCAGCTATCGCCGACGCGCAGATAATAGGGATGGAAATCATCCTCCATCATGCTGCTGTCGTATTTGATGCCGCGCGCCAGCAACAGTTCGACCGTGTTGGGGCTGAGCTCCCACCAGGGCGCCATGTAGCCGACGGGCGCCTTGCCGCTCATCTTCTTGATGACCTCGAAGGTGCGGTCCAAAACCTCGGTTTCCTGCTCGCGCGTCATCGCCAGCGGGTTTTCGTGGGTGTAGCCGTGGATGCCGATCTCGTGCCCGGCCTCGATGATCATCTCCGCAGCGCGGGGAAAGCTCTCCATCGAGTGGCCGGTGACGCCCCAGGTGGTGGTGATCCCATAGCGTTTGAAGAAGTCAACGAGACGCGGCACGCCGCGCTTGGCGCCAAAGACGCCGCGCGAAATATCGCACGGCGAATCCGCGCCGCCGAACGAGCCGATCCAGAGCGCGACCGCATCGAAATGTGGATTGATGCAAACCTGAATGTCTTTCTGCGTAGCCATAGTTTTCTCCTCAATACCAGGACCGCGGGCGTGCACCGCGTTTCAGATTTATGAATCCGCTTGATCGCGGAGCAGGATCACCGCGAGCAAGAGGACGGTTCCGTAGATGATGCTGCGCACGGCTTCGGGCAGCGACGTGGTCTGCAGCATACTGCCCATGGCGGTGAACAACAGCGCGCCGCCGAGGATGCCGATATAGTAGGCACGACCGCCGGTGATCTTCGTACCGCCAAGAACGACGACCGCGATCGAGGCAAGCAGGTAAGGCTTACCCATGTCGTAATAGGCCTGATCGGCGAAGCCGGCGAGCAGCAACCCGACGACGGCAGAACAAAGACCGCTGAGCACGTAGACCGACACGGTGACGGCACGGACGCCAACGCCGGAGAGCTGCGCCGCCCACTCATTGTTGCCGACAGCGCGGATTCGGCGGCCGAGGCCGCTTCTATTGAGCACCAACGTGGCGATCACGGCGAACAAAATCAGGAACCAGACAGCCGGCGGCAATCCGCCGATCCGGCTGTTAAAAAACGACAGCAACACTGGTGGCGCGTGTCCGATCGGAGCGCCTCGACTGAAAACCAGTGCGATCCCCTCAATCATGCTCCCGGTGGCAAGTGTCGCAATAATCGGTGAAACGCCGAGGCCGGCGACCACGATGCCGTTGAACAGCCCGATGCCGGCCCCGATGCAGAGCGCAAGCGGAATGGCCCAGGCCGCCGCCGCATCCGATCCGTTCGCATAGGTTGTCACCACAATGGCCGGGAACGTAATCGCCCATGGCACCGAGAGATCAAGTCCACCGGCGGTGACAACTGCGCCCTGTCCGAGGCCGAGGATGGCGAGGAAGCTGCCGAACGTAAGGAGCGACACCAAATACGTGCCGAACTTGAAATTGGCTCCGTTGAGCCCGGCCGTAATGCCGAGCACCACGATCAGAATGACAAAAGCCGGCGCGGTAAAACGCAGCGTGTGCGCGTACGTGTTGAGCCAACTCGTCGGCTGCCCGTTTGCAACGGCGCTGGCGCCGAGCTGCTCGACGGTCGGCCCGATACCCTGAGGTATCGGCACGCGAGCCCGCAGGTAGCTTCTGATACTCGGCGACGCTCGGCAACTTCACATGGCGTTCCAAGCGCCAGCACCGCGATGAGAAGAATCCCGCCTTCGACAATCGGCACGTAGTAGGTCCGGACGCCCATGACAAGAAAGATGTCGATGACGATGGTCAGTGTCAGCGCGCCGAATACCGTACCGACCGCGCCTCCGCGCCCGCCGCCGATCAACGTGCCGCCGAGAACGACCGCGGCAAACACCTTCAGCAGAAAAGGCGTGCCGATGAGGGGGTCGCCGGATCCGGCATTGGCGGTGATGAACAAGCCGGCAGCGCCGAAAAATGCGCCGGCCACCGTGAATGAGAGGAAGCGAACGAGCCTGCACGTTCACGCGGCTCGCGCGCGCCGCGGCGGCATCGCTGCCGATCGCATAGAGAGCAACGCCGAACCGGAGCCGTTTCAGATACAGCCACGCCAACACAGCGAGCACGATGATCAAAATCGGCGACGGCAGCACGTCGGGGATCGCGTCGCCAACCAGCAGGTTGGCGAAATCGCCCGATACCGAGCCTTCGGGGGATTTCAGGATCAGCAGAGCGAGGCCTTGCACAACGAACATCGTGCCCAAGGTGACGATAATCGATGGTAGCCGCAGATAGCTGACCAGGAGGCCATTGACGGCGCCCACTGCGGCACCGATACCGATCGCGATCGCCGCCGCCAACGCCGTGTATGGAACGACGCCCAGCTCAGACGACCCCAGGGTGGTGACGAGCACGACATTGACCAGCGAGATTACAGCGCCGAGCGAAAGATCGAGCCCGCCGCCAAGGATCACGATCGTTTCGCCGATACCAGCGAGCGCAAGTGTCGTGCCACTCGCCGAGATCGTGCTGATGTCGAAATAGCTCACGCCGTGGGGGCTAATGGCAACGAGCAGCAAGATCACTGCGAGCAGGACCAGAAAAGCGATGACGCCGTTACGCTGCAGCAACCCCACCGACCGCCGGGAGAAACTCGGCAATGCGGCAGCTTCGTCGCTCATGAGTGCGCCAACGATGGTTCCAGAGCGCCGGAAGCGCGCGACCGTCCGACCGCCGCACTCATGATCGCCGACTCGGACAGGGCGTCTGCCGCCAGCGTATCCACAATGCGATTGCGGTAGATCACCATGACGCGATCGCAAAGATTGACCAGTTCCGGAATCTCAGTGGAATACAAAAGCGCGGCGCCGCCCGCTTCGGTGTAACGCCTGATCAAATGATAGATTTCCGTCTTGGTGCCGACGTCAATTCCACGGGTCGGATCGTACAGCAGCAACACACGGCTGTTGGTCAGGAGCCATTTGGCGACGGCGATCTTCTGCTGATTTCCGCCGCTGAAATTTCGCACCGGCGACCATAGCGCCCGTTTGACAACCTTGACCACATCGAGAACCCGCGACACCGTCTTTCGCTCGTACCCTTCGCGAATGAGACCGCCGCGTGAAAAGCGCCGCAGCGAAGGCAAGCTCACGTTCTCGCAGCCGTCGAGATCAAGAAATAGCGCTTCAGTCTTGCGCTCTTCCGGAAGCATACCGATCCCGCATTTGATGGCGTGCGCCGGCGAGCGCAGTTGCACCTCCTGCCCGCCAATCCGGATTTCGCCGGCGAGCGGTTGGATAACGCCGAACAGCGCCAGGAACAGATCGCGCTGGCCCATGCCGTCCAAACCGGCCAGGCCGAGGACTTCGCCGGGACGTAGTGACAGCGATACATCGGCGCCGGCCGTGGTTGCGAGGTTCCGGCACGAGAGCACAGGCGCCGGCGTCGCGACTTCCTTATCGGCGCGAGCGGGCTTCGCCGGAAATGCCGCGCCGAGGGACCGGCCGATCATCAGTTCGATGATCTCGGCATCGGCCACGTCGTTCATCGCGTACGCTCCGACCGTTCGACCGTTGCGGAAGATGGTGAGAGCCGAACAGAAAGCGCGGACTTCCTGCATGCGGTGGGAAATAAGAACCACAGTCGTGCCGGAGCGCTTTAGCCGCTCGATCACGTCGCCAAGCCATTGCACGTCGCGGCTGGACAATGACGCTGTCGGTTCGTCGAGCAGGAGGACGCGCGGATTGCCGCCGATCGCCCTTGCAATCTCTACTTTCTGCCGCGACGGCAAATCGAGCCGCCGTACCTCGGTTCGCGGATCGATGGAGGTGATACCTAATGCTTCAAGCTGTGCGCGAACCATCTCGTCGCGCGCCCTTCTGCGCACCATGCCGAGCGGATTGAGCGGCTCCTCCATCAACTTGAAATTCTGCGCAACGGTGAGGTCTTTCACCAGCGAGATTTCTTGAAAGGCCGTGCGCACTCCGAGCGCGTTGGCTCGGCGCGGTGCGAAACGATCGACCGGTTGGCCGAAGATCGAGACCGTGCCCTCGTTGGGGCGCACCAAGCCACTCAGCACCTTGACGATCGTCGACTTGCCGGCGCCGTTCTCGCCGAGGAGCGCGTGCACCTCGCCGGCGCCGATCTGGAGATCGGCCGCGTCCAGCGCCGTCGTCGGGCCATAACGCACCGTCAAGCGGCTAATGGAGAGTGCCGTCGCCTGCATCACCTGATCCTGGTCCTCCCCTGCTGCGCAGGGGAGGTCTTGTGTCCGGAAAGCGCGGATTATTGGCCTGCCGGCACCGTTCCGTTCAGTGCCGAATAGAGATCGAGCTCCGGCACTTTCGAGCTCCAAACATCGATGTAGTAGTTGGACGGAGCGACCGAGAGCGGCACCGCGGTGCATGCATAGTTCTTTTTGACCAACTCTTCTCGGTCGGCCTTTTCACACATTACGTCCGGCTGCGTGTCGACATTCTGCACCGCTTCGTTGGTCACCAGCGGCATCGGGATCTGATTGAACTTCGGCAAGGTTTTGCCGTCGCGAATGTCAACCGCAAGCTTGAACGCATAGGGCGCCGCCCAGGGTGGCGACCCCATCGAAACGCCGGGGCCCCCATTTGCGCCGGGCGTCGATCCGTTCTTCAACATGGCGACACGAAAGCCATTAGTTCCATTGCCGGCACACGGCTTGAAATCAGTGCGGCCGGCTTCGACTTGCAGCTTTTCAAACTCGCCACAGCCAGTCTGTGTCCACACACCGTCGATGCGATCCCAACCTTGCGCAGCGATGATCTCGGCCATCTTCTGCCGAGCGGTCGCGGAATTCCACATGCTCGGCGTATCGGCAATGATCTTGATATCGGGATGCTCGGCGAACACAGCCTTGGCGGCCGTATTGCGACGGGTGTCCACCATGCTGCCCGGGATGCCGCCCATGAAGATGATATTGCCCTTGCCGTTCAGCTTCTGCACCAGCCATTCGGCGGGTCCGGCGCCGGCCCACTCCTGATCGATGCCGACGTGATATGCGCAAGGTTCTGTGACTTGCGCGTCCCACGTCATGAAGATCACGCCTTTCTGGCAGGCGGCGCGCACCGCCCGGTTCAGAGCGGTCGGCGAAGCAGCCCAAGCCAGGATGATGTCGGCACCGGCTTGGGTCATGGCGTTAATTTGTTGCAACTGGGTCTGAGCGTCGCCCCGTGCCGATTGAACCTCGAGAGTCACGCGGTCCTTGTAGGCCTTTGGTTTGAGCGATCGCTTTCAGCAAGTTCGTGGACGCGTTCATCCACGTATTGCCGTCGAAACCGATGCTCACATACACCTTCAACTTTTTTGGCTCATCGGCGGCGCGCGCCGATCCGATCATTGCAAGTCCCATGCAGCCTGCGATCGCTAAGTGCGACCATCGCCCAATATTCCAAGACATCAACGGATCCTCCCAGTTGCTCAGAAATGCTGGCTGAAAGTTCCGGCGTCCCCGCCACCTGATGCCCAGGCACCGCGAAGACGCCGGTTCTTGTTTTAGAGTTTCGTGATGGCGTTAACCCCAGTGTAAATCGGGTTTTTCGCCTTCCACTCCTCCAATGGATTTTCTGACTTCCAACGCTCTGCGGCGGAACTCAGCGTCTCGAAGACAACGCCATCTTGCGCGCGGAAGTGATCGATGAGCCGCTGCAGCATGTTGATACGGCTGCCGCGACCAATGACTTGCGGATGCATCGTCAAGGTTATGACGCCCCCGGGGCAATTCGCATGCCCATAGTCGAATTCTTCGCGCCAAAGTTCCTCGATGTCGCGCGGCCGGCGAAGACCTTCCTGGCTTCCCCAAATATGCTCAAAGACAATGAAATCATCCAGGAGCCACGTGATCGGCATTTCCACAAGTTCGGAAACCTTGCCGAACTGATACAGCTCGGTCGGTCCCCACTTGTCGCCGGTTCGCAGATAATAGGAATAGAAGTCATTCGCCATGCAGCTGGTGTCGTAGACAAATCCGGCGTCGCGCAGCAACTCGATGGAGTGCGGGCTCAAGTCCCATGCCGGCGAACGATACCCCTTCGGGCGGACGCCAGCGACACGCTGCATGACTTCCAAGCCGCGATCGAGAATGTCCTTCTCGCCTTGCCGGTCGAGGCTGGCGGGATTCTCATGGAAAAATCCGTGATGGCCAATCTCGTGACCACCGTCCCTGATCGCCTTCACCGTATCGGGATAGGCGCAAATCACGTGGCCGGGGATGAAAAACGTGGCCTTGATGTCGTTGCGCTTCAGAAGATCGAGAACACGCGGCACGCCAACCGCGACGTCAAACTCGCCACGCGAAATCATACTCGGATTCTTCGAAGCGAATGTGCCGACCCAAATCGACGTGCCGTCCGGATCAAATGTCAGACAGACACTGAATTTTCGTTTTGCCATGGTTCACTCCCTACGTTTTAGATTTCATGCCAGATCAAGCCTTGCGGCTAATCTGAAATTCAGGTCGCCGCCATTCCAGGACCGGGAATTCTTTGCGGACGGCGGCAATTTTCGCCAAACTGAGGTCCGCGCGAAGGATCTCTTCACGATCAGGGCTCGCCTCGACCAACACCTCGCCGCTCGGATCGACGATGGCGCTATGCCCGCCCATGGTTTTTCCAGCGTGCGTTCCGGCCGTGGCACAGCCGAGGATGTAGACTTGATTTTCGATGGCGCGGGCGCGCATCAGGACGCGCCAGTGGCCGACGCGAGGTATTGGCCACGCCGAGGGTATGCAAACGAACTGTATTCCCTCCGGGATCATGTAGCGAAAGAGCTCCGGGAATCGAAGGTCGAAACAAGTGGCAAGCCCGACGACGCCGAACGGCGTCGAGGTCGTCACAGCCTCCCGACCAGGCTCGAACAGTACGGCCTCGCCCTCCTCGAACCCGAACAAATGAATTTTTCTGTAGATCGCCTGGCGCTCGCCATCGGGCGAAAATAGCACCGAGGTGTTGAACGGCCGCCCGTTGGGATTGCGCTCGACGATGCTGCCTGCGTGGACAAAGCATCCGACATCACGTGCCGCCGCAGCAATTGCAGTCAGTATCGGCCCGTCGAGTGTCTCTCCGGCGCCCCAACCATCATAGCTAAATCCGCCGTGCGCCCACATTTCAGGAAGCACAATGAGATCGCGGCCCTTTTCTCCGCGGATCATATCCAAAACCCTGGCGATACGGCTTTGGAACGGCTCGCGATCGCTGACTTCCAGCTGGATCAGACTGACTTTCATCTGGGATCCGAGTTTGTTGATGACAGCACGCCAGAAGTAGCACACGCCCGATCACGGACGCAAACGTTTGCGCAAACCTTCGTACCATCGTTTTTATGCACGTGTAAGCTACCCTTTTCGGCTTCGTGCCCTTATTTTACGCATCGCAACGGCCGGCCAACTCAGCGCTCGTCCCAAAGTTGCGGATCGCCCCTCGCCCCCGCAATCACTCGGGCCCTCACTGTGAATGCACGCAACCAAAGCTCTCGAAAAAGGCAGGCCAAAACTTTGCCGCAAGTGGCTCCGAGCAACCGGAGCACGCGCCCACGGCGGGCTCCCACCTTGGTTCAGATCGCCAAATTGACGGGTGTGCACGTATCGACCGTGTCGCGCGTGCTGCGGCAGCCCGAGCCCCCGGATGGCTGGACCGAAACCGCGCAGGTCATCCTGCGCGTTGCCCAGGAGCTCGGCTATCGGCCGAACCTGATGGCGGCAAGCCTGCGCACGCGGAAAACGCTGACGGTCGGCGTCGTCATGTCCCGGCTCACCGACTTTGTCATGGCTTCGATGTACCAAGCTTTGGCCTCCGAGGCAGCGTTGGCCGGCTATCAGGTTTTGTTGTCGAGCCCGCACGACGAGATGCAGGCTCAACAAAGGAGCATGGATCTGCTGCTCGACCGCCAAATCGACGGCTTGGTCTTGGCGAGCGTCCACCGTCCGTCGCGCGCACTCGTGGAAAACATGGATAAACGAGGCGTGCCGGTTCTTCTGGTGAGCCGGCATGGCGACTACAAGGATCGCGCCTCGGTTACGTGCGACGATCGGCACGGTGGCTACCTGGCGACGCGACACCTTCTCGATCTCGGACACCGGCGGATTGGCGTCGTCGCCGGCCCCCGTCATGCGAGTACAGCCAACGATCGCATCATCGGGGTGCGTGATGCGCTTGCCGAGGCGCATTTGCCTCTCTCGAGCGCCGTCATCATCAATTCCGATTTCGAGGTGCAAGGCGGGCAAGACGCCGGTCAGCGCCTGCTTTCCGCCAAAGACCGGCCGACGGCGATCTTTGCCGTAAGCGATACCGCCGCCACGGCCGTAATGAAGGTTGCGCGAGACATGGGTCTTGACGTCCCGCGCGATCTTTCGGTTGTCGGTTACAATGACATCCCATTGGCAGCACAGTTGTCGACGCCACTTACGACCATCAGTTCGCCCTACGAGGAACTCGGCCGGGCAGCCATGAAATCCCTCTTGGATATGTTCAACGGCAAGCCGATCGAGACCAAGGTCCTTCCCGTCAGATTGATCGTTCGCTCTTCAACGGCGCCCCCCTCGTCCGCTTCGCGCAGCGCATCGGCCACGAACGGAAGCGCGCTGAGACGCACGCGGGCTGCGAGGGCCTAGCGCGGCGCGCCACTTACTGCCCCTCCGGCACCGTTCCGTTCAGCGCCGAATAGAGGTCGAGTTCAGGCACTTTCGCGCTCCAAACATCGATGTAGTAGTTCGACGGAGCGACCGAGAGCGGCACTGCGGTACAAGCGTAGTTCTTGGCGATCAACTCGGCCCGATCGGCTTTCTCGCACAGCGTGTTCTGCTGCGTGTCGACGTTGGGGACGGCCACGTTGGTCACCAGCGGCATCGGGATCTGGTTCACCTTCGGCAGAGTTTTGCCATCGCGGATATCGATCGCGAGCTTGAACGCGTACGGCGCCGCCCAAGGCGGCGAGCCCATGGAAACACCGGGGCCGCCGGTTGCGCCTTCAGCCGAGCCTGCATTCAACATCGAATTGCGGAAGCCATTGGTGCCGTTGCCAGCACAGGGTTTGAAATCCTTGCGGCCGGCCTCGACCTCGAGCTTGACGAACTCGCCGCAGCCGGTCTGCGTCCACACGCCGTCGATGTGATCCCAGCCCTGAGCGGCGATGATTTCGGCCATTTTTTGCCGGGCAGTCGCCGAATTCCACATGCTCGGCGTGTCGGCGACGATCTTGATATCCGGATGCTCGGCGAAAACCGCTTTCGCGGCGGTGCTGCGACGGGTGTCCACCATCGTGCCGGGGATGCCGCCCATGAAAATGATATTGCCCTTGTTGTTCAGCTTCTGCGCCAACCATTCGGCGGGGCCAGCGCCGGCCCATTCCTGATCGATGCCGACGTGATACGCGCAAGGCTCCGTCACTTGGGCATCCCAGGTGATAA
This sequence comes from uncultured Alphaproteobacteria bacterium, assembly GCA_963737755.1. Taxonomy (GTDB): domain Bacteria; phylum Pseudomonadota; class Alphaproteobacteria; order Rhizobiales; family Xanthobacteraceae; genus BOG-931. The sequence continues at coordinate 403,179 of CAVTTZ010000009.1, forward strand.
AGGTCACGCCCTTCTGGCAAGCCGCGCGCACGGCCCTATTCAGCGCGGTCGGTGAAATCGGCCAGCGCAATGATGATATCGGCGCCCGCCTGGGTCATGGCATTGATTTGTTGTTGCTGGGTCTGCGCATCACCGCGCGCCGACTGGATGTCCAGCGTCACGCGATCCTTGTAGGCTTTGGTTTGCGTGATCGCGCGCAGCAGGTTGGTGGACGCGTTCATCCACGTATTGCCGTCAAAGCCGGTGCTGACATAGACCTTCAGCTTCTGCTGAGCCTGAGCACCGGACCCCGCCATCGTCGCCGCCAAGGCCAGGCAGCACACCGACACGGTTCGAAACAGGCTTTTTCCGCATTTGATCATTGCGCAATCCCCTCGTTTCACCGGCGACGGCAAGATTGGTGGTCAGACCGGACCGACCGGTCCGAAACCAGTTCTCGGCTTTCACCCGAGCATTGCCGCCAGTATGCTTGTCGCTATTGCTCCAAGTCAACAATTTGGTCTAACCAAATACTGTCATCTGGTCTGACCAGTTGCGGCAGCCGCGTGGTCGCCGGGACTAGGCACGCCTCGTTCTCCAGGAAGAAACATGGAAGATTGGACAACCGTTTCCAAAAGAGTAGCGACACGCATCGAGGGCCTCATCGCGTCCCGCCCCGATGCTCGACTGCCGTCACAGCGCGAACTGTCGTCACTGTTCGGCGTCAGCCGCACGTCGGTGAGGGAGGCGCTTTCGCTGCTGGAGGCGACCGGCAAACTGCGCACCGAGCCGGGCCGCGGCAGTTTCTGGTTAGGGGCATCGACGAAGGCGTCGTCGCCGGGCATCGATCTTTCGAGCGGCCTCCGATCCCCTCAGGATTTCGCCTCGGATGTTGTCTACCCGAAATCCGAGATCTCTCGTTTCCGCTATCTGATCGAAGGACAGTCCGCCCGACTTGCCGCCATGCGGATCACGGAAGCAGAGATTGGGCAGCTCGAGCGCAATCTGATCACGTTCAAGAGTCAGACCAGAGCGATCGATCTCGAAGCCAGCGCCCAAACCGATTTCGAATTTCACCAGCTCATCGTCGCGTTTTCGGGCATCGGCCTGTTTCGCGACCTGCATCTGCATTTCCGCGATGTGATCCTGCAGGCGGTGCAGATGTACCGTTCGCAATATTCTCGCGCGTGGGAGCCGGTGTCCGAACACGAGAAGATCATCGAAGCGCTGAAGCGCCGCGACCCGGATGAAGCGCTGTATTACGCGCACTCCCATATCGTTCGCAGCGCCGATCGCCTTGGTGTCATCGACGCCCGCGAAATTCTTTGATGCGGGCTCGCGATGGCCGGTTCGAAGCGGGCCGGCCCTCAAACTCCCGCGCACAAGCTCCAGTCCGGGCTAATGAGCGACGAACTCGCAGCCGCCCTCTGCCAACGGACGAAATGCTTTGTCGGGCGCGATCGTTGCGACGATCTTGTAATAGTCCCACGGATATTTCGATTCAGCCGGCGTCTTGACCTGCGCCACATTGACCGAATGAACCAGCCTGCCGTCGGCGCGCAGAACACCATCATGCGTATAAAAATCATCCACCGGCGTCGCCTTCATGCGTGCCATGACCTTGTCGGCGTCTTTGCTTTTCTCCGCGAGCAAGGCCTGGAGATAATGGTGAACCGCAGAGTATGTCTCGGCATGCTCGCGCGTCGGCATCATGTTCATCTTGGCAAAAAAGCGTTTCGACCAGGCACGGCTCTCGTCGTTGCGATCCCAATAGAATCCGGTGGTCAAATAAAGTCCCTGTGCGACCTCGAGCCCTAGGCTGTGCACGTCGGTGATGAACAAACCCATGCCGACCAGGCTTTGCCCGCCTTGGACGATCTGAAACTCGTGCGCTCCCTTAATCGCGTTCACCGTATCGATGCCGCCATTCGCGAACGCAATGACGTCGGCTCGCGACGCCTGCGCCTGGAGCAGGAATGACGACATGTCGGAGGTGCCGACTGGATGGCGCACCGATCCGAGTACCTTTCCACCGCCGGCCTCCACCACGCCCCGTGCGGCTGCCTCCATAGCGTGACCGAACGCATAATCCGCGACCAGAAAGAACCAGTTCTTCTTGCCCTGATTGACCAGCGCAACTGCAGTGCCATGCGCGAGGGTGTAAGTGTCGTCTGTCCAATGCGCAGCATACGGCGAGCATTGCTTGCCGGTGAGGTCCGCGGTGGCGGCGCCGCTGATCAGAAAAATCTTCTTTTGCGCGCGTGTGAGGGCCTGCACCGCCAGACCGACGGCCGAATTCGGCACATTGACGATCACGTCGACATGATCGCGGTCGAGCCATTGCCGCACGATGTTGGCGCCGATATCGGGCTTACCTTGATGATCCGCACTGACCACCGTGGCCTCGAAGCCCGCGGCTTTCAGCTCGGCGGCGAGATCATCGATCGCCATTTGGGTCGCGAAGATCGCGCCGTTGCCGGAGGAATCCGAATACACGCTGCTGAGATCGGTCAGGACGCCGAGTTTCAGGCTTTCGGCCGCTTGCCCTTCCCCCAAGCCGATCAAGCCCAGCACGCCGGCGAGTAACACGCTCCAAAGCACCAATCGCATTCGCTTCACGCTTTCCTCCCAATCCAGCGCATCGTAACCACTTCGGTCCAACGCGTCAGGGTCGCTGCGACTGTTTACCTGCCATGTACAAGCCCAAGATTGAACGTTCGCCGCGGCGGGCGATATAGTCGCAATGCCAAATAAGCATACCACGGGGAAACGATGAAGCCATTGACGGGGACGCGCGTGTTGGACTTCACCAAGGTCTTGGCCGGCCCGTTATGCACGCAATATCTCGGCGATCTCGGCGCCGACGTCATCAAGGTGGAACCGTGCGTGACCGGTGACGACACCCGCCGCTGGCCGCCATTTCGCGGCGAGACCGGCGCCGTGTTCCTGAGCGCAAACCGCAATAAACGCAGCCTGGCGATCGATCTCAAAACGGAGGTTGGCAAGGAGGCCGCTCGAAAGCTTGCGCGCACCGCCGACGTGGTGATCGAAAGCTATGGCACTGGGGTCGCCGAGCGGCTTGGCATCGATTACGAGACCCTGAGGCGCGAGCGCGAAGACCTCATCTACTGCAGCATTTCCGGATTCGGACGCACCGGTCCGCTGAAGGACAATCTCGGCTACGACGTCATCCTGCAAGCGTTCAGCGGCATCATGAGCATGACGGGAGAAAAAGGCGGCGGCCCCATTCGCAGCCCGTTTTCGCCGATTGATCAATGCACCGGCATGCACGCCTTAACCGGCATCATGGCGGCGCTTCTTGAACGCAGCCGCAGCCGCAAAGGATGCTATCTGGAAGTTTCGCTGTTCGAGACGGCGGTCGCATTTCTCGGCTACAACCTGCAAACGTTCTGGGAGAAACGGACGCTGCCGGACAAATGCGGATCGGGCCATGAATCGCTTTGCCCGTATCAGGCCTTCAACGCGAGCGACGCCCCTATCCTGCTCGGCATTGCCAACGACAATTTGTGGAAACGCTTTTGCAAGGCCGTCGCTCGCGACGATCTCGCCACAGATCCGCGCTTCATCACCAACGCAACGCGCGTTCAACACTTCAACGAAACAGTGCAGGTGGTGCAATCCATCATCGAAACACGCACCCGTGGCGACTGGCTCGAACTATTGACGTCCATCGGCGTGCCGTGCGCGCCGATCAATACGCTGAGCGATCTGCTCGAGCATCCACACACGGCCGCGCGCGGGATCGTGCTTGATTATGAGCACCCGGAGCTTGGCGCGTTGCAATCCGTTGCTCAGCCGATCGTATTTGACGGCGCCGAGAGGCAGGTCGACCGGCCGCCACCACTTCACGGCAGCCATTCGCGGCAAATTCTCAGCGACATCGGTTTCTCGCAAGAGTTGATCGATCAATTGGTCGCTGAGGGCACCGTCGTTGCCCGGGATTGAGGAATGCGCGATACCCAAATCGCGCGTCAAGGTATGCGAGCCCGGCCGGAATCAACGCCTAGGGCTCTCGCGTTGCTTTGACGGCCGAAACGATCCACACGGCGGCCGGCATGAACACGCCGTTCGGCGTGGCATACTTTACCAATGCCTCCTTGACCGGCCCTTGCACCGCTTCCACGAGATTGGGATGTTCGCGCAGCGCTGCGCTCAGCGGCCCGAGATTGAGCGCAAGTTCCAGCGTGTGCTCCAGGCTGCCGCCGCCGATGGTCGTGTCAAATGGTGCCACCTTGATTGAGGTAAACCCGGCGCCGGCGAGGATCGATTCAACACGGCCTGCGTCCGCGAATGCAAAAGGCCCAGGCGCCGTCGGATCCGGCGGCGCGGGTGGCGGCAGAAGCGGCAAAGCCGCCTCGAGCGGTGCGTACATCCATGGATTAAGCTTAAGTGGCCGCCAGCACACAAATGCCAAGCGTCCCGCTGGTTTCAACGCTTTGCGGATGTTGGCAAACGCCGCCACCGGATCGCTGAAGAACATCACGCCGAAGCGCGAAAAAGCCGCATCGAAGCGCCCCCGTCCCAGGTCATCCGACTGAGCGTCAGCGCGTTGGAACGTGACGTGTAGATTGGGCGCCGGCAGCGGCCGATGCTGCGCCACCTCAAGCATCGGCAGCGAGATATCGACGCCGATAACTGCGCCCGTGACCCCGACACGACTTGCGAGCGTGACCGAGGATTGACCGCAACCGCAACCGATGTCGAGAATGTGCTCACCGTCTTTCGGATTGAGTGCATCCATCGCGGCCAGGCCCAATGGCTCGACCTGACGATCGAGCGCTTCCTGGAACTTGACCCAGGTCGCGCCCGCCCGCGTATTCCAATGCTCGATCTGCGCGCTGTTTGATGAACCGGTCTGCGTCATCGTCATGACCCGCCTTTGTTTCCTCAGGACTGCTCGGACCGAGCTGAAGATGGCCGTTGCGATTTCGACCCGGCGGCCGCGATGGCGTCATGAAGCGTGGCAAAAATCCACTCTTTGCCGATGACGTCGGTGATGCGGTGCCGATCCATGTCTGATCGAAGATAAGGCGTCACGCGGGCAAAGATGATTTGGGTATCCTGGCGCTTGAGCTCGGCGATGAAGTCGCGAAGCGTTTCGGCGGCTGAATAATCGAGATCGGTGATCGCACTCGCGTCGACGATGAACCAGCGGATCGGCGTCGACGCCCGCTCGATCAGCGCGCGGACTTGATCGACAAACCGCTTGGCGTTGGCAAAGAACAAATCCGAGCCGAAGCGATAGACGATGAGTTCCGGTTCCGTCTCCGCGCCGAATTGGACGTGCTGAGGGACCCATCGTCCGGTGCTGTCGGGCTCAAGCATGAGAGCGTGCGGCCTATAGCTGTGGCGCACGTGCCTGAGAATGGACAGCGCGATGGCCAGCAGAATGCCCTGCTCGACACCGATGACGACGACCGCCGCGGCGGTTGTCAGTGCAAGATAGAACTCTCCCGGGCTTTCGCGGCGAATGGCGCGCAAACCCTTCACGTCGACCATACCGACTGCGATCGTGAACACGATGGCGGCCAGCACGCAGCGCGGCAAGTGTTGAAGGTAATCGGTCAGGAACAGCAGCACGACCAGCACCACGCCGGCAAAAGCCAATTGGGCAATCTGGCTCCGCGCGCCGGCGCGATCCGCCATCGCGGTCTGTGTGGGACTGCCATTGACGACGAACGCGCCGCTGATCGCGGCCACCGCATTGGCGGCCGACAGACCCAGAATGTCGGCGTCCTCGTCGACGTCCTCGTGATAGCGCAAGGCGAACGCGCGCGCGGTCGCCGCACTCTGTGCAACGATCATGGCAAAACACGACGCTGCGACCGGCAGCAGCGTCAAGACGTCGCTCCACGTCACGTTGGGTAATCCGATGGCGGGCAGGCCGCCGGCAACGGGGCCGATTTCGGGAATGCCGTGTTGGGCGAGATGAAACATGGTGCTGGCAGCGATGGTCGCCACCACGGCAAGCAATGCATATGGCAATCGCGAGGAGATCCGATTGCCCAACAAGATGCCGCCGGCCACCACCACCGACAAAGCGACGACCGCGACATTGGCCTGCGACAGGCCGCGCAAAACCTCCCAGGCCTGGACCACCGTGTTGTGCGACTTGGCGGCGACGTCCAGCATGTCGCCCAACATCGCGATCCCGACCTGAAAGCCGACCCCGGTGAGAAATCCCACCAGCACCGTGTGCGCCAGAAAGTCGGCGAGAAACCCGAGCTTGAAAATCCACGCCAGCAACAAAAGACCTGCTGTCAACAACGCGACGGCACCGACCAGGGCCACGTATCTGGCGTCGCCCGGGGTCGCCATGCTCGACAGCGATCCGGAAAAAATGACGGCGGTCGCGGAATCGGCGGCGACGACAAGATGGCGCGAGGAACCGAAGACCGCGAAAGCCAGGACGGGCAGCAGCACCGTGTAAAGCCCGGTCACCACCGGCATACCGGCGATCCGGGCGTAGCCCAGCACTTGCGGGATATTCATGGAGGCGAGCGTGACGCCGGCGATCACGTCGCGCAGCGCCGACTTCGGATTGAGAGGCCGCAGGCCCGCGAAGAATCTGATCTTCATCGGCGTGCAAGGTAAGCGTGATTGAGCGCCGGGCAAGTCCCTGTGGCTCGTGTGCCTTGCGGCGAGGCGCGACCACGCGCCAGCCGCAGCCGATCGTGCCCCGGCGACTGACGTCTCGAGTAGAAACAAGTGACTGCAATTACTAGATTTATCGACATGCCGGCGAGCTTTGGAGTCGCCCGAAGCGACGCATCATGCATGTCGAGCGAGGTGTGCCGGCAATTCGCACACGGCGTGGATCGCGCCTCACATCGACAGATAGGCGGCGGACAGATTTGGATCGTCCCTGAGCATCGCGGCTGTCGCCTCTTGCACCAAGTGGCCTTTTTCGACGATGTAGAAGCGGTCGGCGACGTCGAGCGCAAAATGCATGTTCTGTTCCGACATGACGATCGTCATGCCGCTTCGTTTCAGTTCGTCGATCACCTCGGCGATTTTGTCGACCATGACGGGCGCCAGGCCTTCTGAGGGCTCATCGAGCAGTATCGCCTTCGGATTGCCCATCAGGGCGCGGGCGATCGTCAGCATTTGTTGCTCGCCGCCGCTCAAACCCTCGGCCTTTGCGTCCTTCCGCTCGGCCAGATTCGAAAAAATCCCGTACAGCCGCTCCTGGGTCCAGAACGGGACGCCCTTCCGTTCCGGCAAGCGGCCGGTCGCGAGATTTTCGGCGACCGTCAGGTTTTTGAAGATCCGCCGATCTTCGGGAACGTAAGCCAGGCCGCGGCGCGCGATCTCATGCGGCTCGCAGTCCAGAATCGAATGTCCATCAAACACGATTTCACCGGAGCGCCGCGCCAGCAGGCCGGCGACGCTTTTGAAAGTCGTGGATTTGCCGGCGCCGTTGCGCCCGATCAGCGCGACGACTTCGTTGCTCGCAGCCTGCAAATCGAGGCCGAACAGGATCTGTGCGCGGCCGTACCAAGCGTCGAGATTTTTGACGCTCAACATGGCTGCGCTGCTTTCCGCCCGGTCGATCGCCCTGACCCCAGATAGACCTTCTGAACCATGGCATCACCGCGGACCTCGTCCGGCCGACCGCTGGCGATCAGAACGCCACGATCGAGCACGACGATGCGATCGGCGTTCGCGAAGACGACATCCATATCGTGCTCGGTGAACAGCACCGAGATGCCGCGCTCGTTGACGATGCTGCGGGTCAGCGACATCAACGCGATGCGCTCGCGCGGTGCCATTCCGGCTGTCGGTTCGTCCATCAGCAAAATCTGCGGATTGTTCGCCAGCGCAATGGCGAGTTCGACTTGCTTGAGGTCGCCGTAGGACAGGATTGCGCACGACCGCTCTGCCTGATCAGCCATGCCGACACGATCGAGCAGCGCGGTCGCCTCCTCGCGAAAATACGATTTTGCCGGCCGCCACCAGGACGATAGTTTTCCGGCGGCGCTGATCAACGCCATCTGCACATTCTCGCAGACATTCATCGAGCGGAACGTCTCGGTAATTTGGAATGTGCGGCCGACGCCAAGGCGGCAGATTTCGTCCGCGCGGCGACCGATGATGTTGCGCTCGCCGATCACGATAGATCCGGCGTCCGGCCTGACCTGCCCGTCCAACATGCTGAAGCAGGTGCTCTTGCCGGCGCCGTTCGGACCGATCAGGGCGAGAAGCTCGCCGCGGCCCAAGACAAAACTGACGTCGCGGACCGCCTGCACGCCCCCGAACGACTTGCGGAGATTGGTGGCCTCGAGCGCGCTCATGCCGGCACCGCAGCGGTGCGCCGGGTCGCCAATCGCAACAGGCCAGACAGGTCCGTCGACTTGGCGACCGAGAGCACAATGATGAACAGGCCGGCAAACGTGCGCCAGAACTCGGTGACCTTGATCAGCTCGGTCAGAATGCCGTGATAAACCACGGTGCCGATCAGCGGCCCGAACCAGGTGTTCAGGCCGCCGACGACGAGCAGAACCAAACCCTCGACCGAGAAATCGATCGAGATGGTGTCCGGGAAAACGCTGCCGCGCGCGAAGGCATAAAGGCCGCCGGCGAGGCCGGCGACCGCGCCCGCAATGGTGAAGGCGGCCCATTGCACCTGCTCGACGTTGGCGCCGATCGCCGCGGCCCGTTTGGGCGCGTCGCGTGTGCCGCGCAAGGCGTAGCCGAACGGTGACTTGCTGACCCGCGTCAGCAGCAGGATGACGGCGGCCGCGATCGGCAGCACCAAATAAAGAAAGCCGACGCGGCTCGAGGCCCAGTCGGATGGCCGAATGCCGAGCAGGCCGCTGTCGCCGCCGGTCACGCTTTGCCACTGAAACGCGATCGACCACAGGATTTGCGCGAAAGCGAGCGTCAGCATGGCCCGATAGATGCCGTCCATGCGAATGCAAAAACGCCCGAAGATACCCGCGAACACGGCGCCGACGACGGGCGCCGCCGCGAGCGCGCCGAGCATCGGCCATCCGAAATACTTGCTCAGCATCGCGGCCCCATATGCGCCGGCGCCGAAAAATGCCGCGTGGCCGAAACTGAGAATGCCGCCGACCGCGACGATCAGATAAAGACTGGCGGCGAAAATCATCAGGATGAGAAGGTCGGTCGCTACGACCGCGCCGCCCTGACCGAACACCAGCGGGCTCACTCCGATGAGAACAAAGAGACCGCATTGCAGCGCCGTGACGTGCTTGAGCCACGACCGGCTTTGCTCCTCCTCGCCGATCGCGTTGGCCTGTCGCACCGGTCCTTCGCGTCGGCCGGCGAGGCCCTGGGGGCGGATCACGAGCACAACGGCCATGATCAGAAATACCAGGACAAGCGTGAACTTCGGCAGAAACAGCAAGCCGAAGGATTGGATGAGACCGATCAGGATTGCGGCCAGCAATGCCCCCGACAACGACCCCATGCCGCCGACGACAACGACCACGAAGGCATCGACGATGACGCTGAGATCAAGCTGTGTGCTGGCGCCACCGCGCGGGACCGCGAGCGCACCGCCAAACGCGGCCAGCGCCGCACCGAGACAAAACACGGAGGTGAACAACCATCGCTGATTGACGCCGAGAGAGCTGAGCATCTCGCGGTCCTCGGTTGCAGCACGGATCAGCATGCCCCATCTGGTGCGGTGCTGCAGCAGCCAGAGCAGTCCATAAAGACAGGGACCTACGGCGATCAGCGCCAGGCTATAAGCCGGAACGTAATTGCCGGCGATCGGGACGCCCTCGCTGATGCCCGGCCCCCACGCATCAACGAGATCCTCCGGTCCCCAGACGGTGCGCACGACATCCTGAACGATCAGGACGAGTCCATAGGTTGCCAGGAGTTGATAGAGCAGCGGCGCTTGATACAGCCGCCGCAGCAGGCCGATCTCGATGACAAAGCCGATCGCCGCCACCGCCAGACAGCTTCCCCCAACCGCCAGCGCGAACCCGCTCAAGGTTTGCGGCAAGCGCTCGATCAAGCTGTAAGCGATATAGGCGCCCAACATGTAGAGGGAGCCGTGCGCGAAGTTGACGATGCGCGTAACGCCGAAAATGATCGACAGACCGGAGGCAATGATAAAGAGGGTCGAGGCCGCGACCAGTCCGTTGATCGTCAGCCCGGCCAATGTCGAGACGCTGATCATCGCTATCAGCGAGCGGCAGACGGGTTCAGGTCCGCCCAGGTCTCACGGATGAAGGACGCGATGGCGGCGTTCTGGCCGATCAGGGAGAACTTCGCGTTGTCGCCGTAATCAGGCAGATTGATCATCTCGGTCGTGATGAATGAGAGCCGCTTCTTCGGATCTTGCCGATGGTAGCGCAGCACTTTGCGGACCACTTCTTTGGTCGGCTCGAGCTTATAAGCAAACCACGGCGAATGCCATTCGCCCGGGCCCGGACGGGTAAACGGATAGAGGATGCCGCGGCCGAACTGACCGGCGCGGCTCGGCTCGACCGGCAACGCCGCAAGCGACACCGACGGGTCAAGGCGCGACCAGATATTGCGTGGACCGTTCGGCGCCACGCAACGGACCTGCAGCCAGCGCACGATGCCCATCGACAGCCATTCGTCGCAGAGATTGCCCTCCTCGAAGGGATCGAGAACGAGCCGCCCCGCCTCGACATCTTCGCGAACGCCGGAAATATCCTGCTCTTCGGGATTGCCGATCTTGAAAATGACATGGCTGTAATCGAGCGTGAAGTTGAACGGAATGCCGCGCGATTGTACCGCGCGGGCCACAGGCGATACCCGCCGGTAGTCCTCCGACCACATATTGACGTGCAGCTCGAAGCTCGGCTCGATCCCGACTTTGACGCACTCGTCGTAGCAACGAAGATAGAAGTCGACGACTTCCTGATCGGTGACGACGTGCCCATCGGCGTGGCGCGTATAGACCATGACGTTGTGCATCCGGGCGCCGATCGCGTGGGCGCGGCGGATATTGGGGGCGAGAAGATGCTCATCGGCTCCGAGCTGGTAGTACCAGCTCGCGGTCATGACCGGCAGATCGTATTTTGTCTTCGCCCGTTCGTAGTCGTCGAAATTCTCAGCCAACGGGAGGCGATCGAAGAAATCGAACACGCCCGTTTCCTTGACGAGGCGCATCTGCTCGTCGATGGGCGCCTCATGGTTGGACACCGGATGTTAAATCGACGACGCCTGCGCGCCGCGTCCGTTGCAGCCGATGAGAATTCGATCGGTCATGGTCGCTTGATCGGCCGTGAGAATGAGGATGTTGCGATCGTCACCAGTTCGCCGGGCGCGCCTTGCGCGCTTCGTCTTCGCTGATCACCAGCTTGTCACCGGCGGTTTCGGTCACATCCACCATTTCCGACTTGCCGTCTTTGACGGCGATCGTGCCGACCCAATACGGCACCGTGGCCTGATGGTCGGAGGCGCGCATCAGCGCCGGCCCGGTCGGCGTCTCGAAGCTCAAGCCTTCGAAGGCCTTGATAATGCCAGCCGGATCGAGCTTGCCGTCGGCCTTTTTCAGTCCCGCTGCGATGAATTGATATGTGACGTAGCCCACATAGGCGGCTTGCTTCGGCGCGTCGCCGTACTTCTTTTTGAAGTCAGCGAGAAACGCCTTGTGCTCCGGCCAAGCGATCGTATCGAGCGGATAACCGGAAACGATCCAGCCGACCGGCGGATCGGCTTTCAGCGTATCGAGATACTCCGGCTCGCCGGTCAGTGCGCTGACCACCGCGCGATCCTTGAAAACCTGGCGGACTTTGCCCTCACGGACGAAACGGACCAAATCGGGCCCGAAGGTGACGTTGAAAATCGCATCCGGCTTGGCGGCGTTAAGCGCGTCGCTCACCTGCCCGGCATCGAGCTTGCCGAGCGCAGGCCATTGCTCCCCGACCCACTCGACGTCGCTGCGCAACTCGCCCAAATGTCGCTTGAAGTCGGCGACGAACGACGTGCCCAGTTCGTAGTTCGGAGCCACCGAGGCCCAGCGCTTCGCCGGCAGCTTCGCAGCGGCCGCAGCCAACATGCGCGCCTGCGCATCGGTGCTGGCGGACGTGTGGAAGGTGTAGCGGTTGCCACGCTCGCCGGTGATCGCATTCGAACTCGGAATGCCGCAAACCAGCGGGATTTGTCGACGAGCCGCGAAGTCGCTGAGCGCCAGGCAGACGCTCGACAGAAAGGTCCCCTCGATCAGCACGACCTTCTCGTTGGTGACCAAATCTTCGGCCTGGCGCAGCGCCTCGTCGGGCTTCGCCGCATCGTCTCTGAAGATGACTTCAAGTTTGCGTCCATTGATGCCGCCGGCCGCATTGATTTGTTCGATCGCGAGTTCGACGCCTTGCCGATAGGGTTTCGTGAATTGCGCAAAGGTGGTGTAGCTCGCGATGTCGCCGATCTTGATTGGATCGGCGGTCTGGGCGGCAACCGGACCCACGCCGATGAGCGTGCACGCGAGTCCCAAAATCACTGCGCTGCGTTGAAGGTCCATGTTGGCGAACTCGCTGTTTCCTCGGGGTCTCGTCTCTGGACGCCACCGCCCGACCGCGGTACAAGGCGCTTGTTAAGCGTTCACTTAAAACTTATCCGAATGCAAGTCGACCGCAAGTGCTATTTTTTTGCTTCCGTACGAGCAAACTGCTCGCTTTGAGGGCAAGCTGGGCAGGCCCGGCGGAACAATTGGAAACCGGACGAGAATGTCTGAGATCGTGGACGTCAGGAAATCCGTCAGCAAGCCGCGGCAGCGGAGCAAGAAGGTCGCACCCACCACCCGCGACCCGGTCAAAACTCGCAAAGCCATTTTGGACGCGGCGATCGAGGAGTTTTCGCGCGAGGGATTTGCCGGAGGCCGGGTCGATAGGATCAGCGCCGCCTCCGGCTCTAACGAACGCATGCTCTACTATTACTTCGGCAACAAAGAAGGCATCTGGCTCGCGGCGATCGAGAAGATTTATGAAAACCACGTTGAGGCTGAACGGGCGCTACTTCTCAATACCGACGATCCGGTGGTGGCGCTCGAAACCCTGGTCGAGTTTCACTGGGACTATTACCGAACGCATCCCGAATTCATCAGTCTTCTGGGCACGGAGAATATGCTCCGGGGCCGGAATTTGGCCCGCTCGTCGAGCCTTCAGAACTACTCCTGGCCGATGCTCAACATCATCCAAGGCGTTCTGTCGCTGGGCGTAAAAAAGGGCCATTTCAGAGGTGACGTCACCGCCGAGCACCTCTTTCTAACCATTTGCTCCATCACTTATTTTTATCTCGCCAACATGCATACGTTGTCGAATTATCTAAATCGCGATCTGAGCCGACAGTCCACAATGGATGCATGGCTCCATCACGCCAAGCGGGTCGTTGTGAATTCGATCCTTGACACTCCTTCGAATTAAGGGAATTCTTAACAAGCCGAGCCGGCGATCTCGGACGTCTCAGCTCTCGTTCATATCGAGGCATGCGCCATGGAATACGTCCGCAACACTTGGTATCCCCTCACTTGGTCCCGCGACGTGGGCCGTGCGCTGATCAAGCGCCGCATCGTCGGCGAGGACGTCGTGCTTTATCGGGCCGAATCCGGTGGCGTCGTCGCGATGCTCGACATGTGCCCGCACCGAATGTTGCCGCTCTCGATGGGCCGGCTCAGAGGCGATGCCATCGAGTGCGGCTATCACGGCATGACCTTCAATGAGAACGGCCGGTGTGTGCGCATCCCGGGGCAGGACCGCGTCGGACCTAAAATCGGTGTGAAGACCTTCCCGGTCACCGAGCGCATGGGCCTGGTCTGGATCTGGCTCGGCGCACCGGAGCTCGCCGATCCGGCGAAAGTGTTCAACTTGCCCGAATACGATGACCCGAACTGGTGCTTCGCGCACGGCGATGCGCTCGCGATCGGCACCAACTATCTCAATCTGGCAGATAATCTCTGCGATCCCTCGCATGTCAGCTTCGTGCATCAATCGACGCTTGGTAACGCCTCGAGCCAGGACGTTCCGGTGGAAAGCCGCGACATCGATTCAGGCGTGCTGGTCTGGCGCTGGATCCGCAATGCGCCGGCCATCCCGCTGTTTGCCGAAGTACGGAAATTTCACCGGCATGGTCGATCGCTGGCACTACTATTACTATTACGCGCCCAGCATCGCGGTGATCGATTTCGGGACTGCACCGACGGGCGACATCGTCGACGAAAAAGACCGCACCAAGGGCATGCAGATATTCGCTTGCCACATGATTACGCCGGTCGACGAACATAGCTGCATCGATCATTGGATGCATGTGCGCAACTTCAGCGTCGGCGATACCCAGCTCTCGGAGCGCTTTCACGACGATCTGAGAATTGCGTTCAATGAAGACAAGGAGATCCTTGAGGCGATCGAACTCAAGGAGGCGCAGTATCCGAACTTCAAGCGCACAATGATCGCGATCGATGCCGCACCGACCCGCATGCGCAAGCAGGTGGCGAACATGATCGATGCGGAAAAACCGCGCGCCGCATAGGTTTTCGCGGTGGTCGACGGAGCGGTCTCGCGGAACGCTTCCATCGGCGGGCTGCCATTGCCGCGGCGCATGACCGCATCGTTTAGACCGTCAACGCATGCTTTGAACTGCGAGTGCTTTCAAAAGGTGCTTAGAGAATTCCATGCCGTCCATTGAAGTCCGCAAGCGCATCATCTCGGTCGAAGACATTTTTCACGAAGGCGGCCCCGTTGCGGCCACGCCGTATCGGCGCGGCTTCATTCTCTCCGTCATCAAAAATCCGTTCGCCGGCCGTTATGTGGAAGACATCGTCGGCTTCTCCGATGATCTGAAACCACTCGGCCTCGAGATGGCCAAAGAGTTGATCGCCAGACTGGGAGGCAATCCCCAGACGATCGAAGGCTACGGCAAGGGCGCGATCGTCGGCGCGGACGGCGAAATCGAACACGGCGCGCTGTGGCATGTTCCCGGCGGCTATGCGATGCGCGAAGCGCTCGGCGGCGCCATGGCGATCGTGCCGTCCGCCAAGAAAGTCGCCGGTCCCGGCGCCCGCCTCGATGTGCCGATCACCCACATCAATGCTTCTTACGTCCGCAGTCACTTCGACGCGATCGAAGTCGGCGTTACCGATGCGCCGCGGGCGGACGAGATGTTGCTGGCGCTGGCGATGACCACGGGGGCGCGGGTGCACAATCGTGCCGGCGGACTGAAAGCGTCAGACATCAAAGGTGTGGATGGCCTGCGGTGAAGGCAAAGCTTCGTAAGCTCGTGGTCCTGGTGGAGGAGGTCCATTCGGAAATGGGCCGGACAGTTTCGCCGCCGACGCGGCGTGCCGCGGCCGTCGCCGTGATCGAAAACCCCTTCGCCGGCCGCTATGTCGAAGACCTCACCGAATTGATGGACATCGGCGAAGAGCTTGGCGATCTGCTGGCGAGCCGCGCGGTCGCCGCGCTCGGCATCGAAGGCTCCGCCGCGGAAAGCTACGGCAAGGCGGCCGCTGTCGGTGAGAATGGCGAACTGGAGCATGCTGCTGCGATTTTGCATCCAAAACTCGGGGCGCCCATTCGCAGGGTCCTCGGCAAGGGCGCGGCGCTGATCCCATCGTCAAAGAAGCGCGGCGGTCCGGGTGTCGCGCTCGATGTGCCGCTCGGTCACAAGGACGCGGCGTTCGTGCGCAGCCACTTCGACGGCATGGAGGTGCGGGTCGGCGACGCACCGCGCGCCAATGAAATCGTGGTTGCGGTGGCGGTCACGGATTCGGGCCGGCCCCTGCCCCGTGTCGGCGGTTTGCAGAAAAGCGAGATCAAAGGCGTCGACGGGCTGCGATAAGACGAGACCGAGGCAGCATCTGATCGAACCAAGTCGGCCGAACGGATTTTTTGTAGACCACGCGCGGAAACAAACATATGGCGCACGAAGAAGCTGCAGCCGGCGGTTCCGGAAAACTGGTGATCAAGAATGTCGGTCTGATGCTGAGCGGCGACCTCGCCAAGCCGCTGCTCGATGCCGACACGATCGTTGCCGTCGACGGCCGCATCAGCGGCATCGGCAAAGCGACCGATCTCGATCTTTCCGGCGCGACGACCACGATCGACGCCAACGGCGTGGCGCTCTCGCCCGGGCTGATCGACAGCCACGTGCATCCGGTCGCCGGCGATTGGACACCGCGGCAAAACCAGCTCGGCTGGATCGACTCTTGCCTGCATGGCGGCGTCACCACGATGATCTCCGCCGGCGAGGTGCACACGCCGGGCCGGCCGCGTGACGTGGTTGGTTTGAAAGCGCTGGCGATCGCAGCGCAGCGCTGCTTCTCGAATTTTCGGGTGAACGGAGTCAAAGTGCACGCTGGCGCGCCGGTGATCGAGCCCGGGATGGAGGAAAAGGATTTCGCCGAACTGGCCGGCGCCGGCATTCGCTACTTGGGCGAGGTCGGCCTCGGCGGCGTCAAGGACGGGCCGACCGCCCGCAAGATGGTGGCGTGGGCGCGGAAATACGGCATCAACAGCACCATCCATACCGGCGGCCCTTCAATCCCCGGCTCCGGCCTGATCGACAAAGATGTCGTGCTGGAGGCCGACGCGGACGTCATCGGCCATATCAACGGCGGCCACACCGCGCTGCCCGATGATCAAATCACCTGCCTGTGCGAGCAATGCGGCCGAGGCCTCGAACTCGTGCACAATGGCAACGAGCGTGCCGCGCTCCTGACTCTTCGGACCGCGAAGGAGCTCAAACAGCTCGACCGCATTCTGCTCGGTACCGATGCGCCGGCTGGATCGGGTGTGCAGCCGCTCGGCATCTTGCGGATGATTGCGATGCTTGCCTCGTTGGGCGAAGTACCGGCCGAAGTCGCCTTCTGCTTCGCCACCGGCAACACGGCGCGCTTGCGCGCGCTCGATTGCGGCCTGATCGAAGTCGGCAAAGCCGCCGATTTCGTTTTGCTCGATCGGGCGCAGCACTCCGCCGGCAAAACCTTGCTCGACAGCATCGCGCTCGGCGATCTGCCCGGCATCGGCATGACCGTCATCGACGGTGTCATCCGATCGCAGCGCAGCCGCAACACCCCGCCGGCCGCACAAATTCCAAACGTCGTAGCCGAATAAAGCCGACCGCGTCCGTCCACCACACTGCTGACGAGCCTATTCCGACGAGGAGCTTGCCGCATGGCTCACCATCTCAAGGCGATAACGCAGGCATGAACAGCGGCGAGTTTGTCGGTCTTCGCGCCGCCAATGACCGATGGACTGGACATACAACAGATCGTCCCTTAAATCGGTGCGCGCGCGGTGGATTTGTGAAACTTCGCCGGCGAGACCCGTAGCCAGCGTGCTAAGCAGCTGATATTGCTAGCAATTTGGTGGGGAATAGTTCAACGGTAGAACAGCGGACTCTGACTCCGTTAATCTAGGTTCGAATCCTAGTTCCCCAGCCAAATCTCTGATTTAGCCGAATTGGAGCTTGAGCTTGTCTCAGCGCGCGTTGCGATAGCGGTGGTTTGCGCCAATAAATCAAACGGTTGACGGAAGGTGGCAACCACTTCGCCGTCCTCCCAAGAGCAGTTCGATAGTACGAAATTGAGAAGCCGGCGTTTTTCGCGCGGTTGTTGCTGCTCGAACAGCTTTTGGGCGTTCCGAGCAAGTTCGAGAATCTGGACGCCCTCATCCATGTAGGATTGCTCGGCGGACTCGTGCCTCTCAATCTCGCGAAGACAACGGTTCTGCTCTTCGCGCCATTGGCCCGACATTTTGTCGAAGAACGTGCTGTCTACACGCCCATCGAGTTTGTCGAGATACATCGCGTTGATACGGTCGCCGAGCCGCTTGTGTTCGCCGTGGAGCCGCTTAATCGCTTCCTCGTGATCGCGCCGCTCATCGGCGTGGCTCGCATGGAGCGACTTCTGCACCCATTCCAGCACTTCGTCGTCGAACCTCAGCTGACCGAGCAGCTCGGTAAACTTCTGCTCCAGCACCTCCTCGCGCACATAGCTGCGGCGGCAGCAGGCCGGATTACCCAGGCATTTATCGGCGTATCCCGTGCAGTGGTAATAGACGTAACGCTGCTTTTTGATCTCACCGACCACCGAACACCCGCACTTGGCGCAGGCAATCAAACCGGAGAAGGCAAAATCGAGCTTGCCGCGCTTAGCTTTGCTGACATTGCGGCCGTCGAGAACGCCTTGAACCCGCTCCCACAATTCCACTGAAATGAGGGGCTCGTGCCGCCCCTGGATTAGCTTTCCACTCCACTCGAATTGACCGGTATAGAGCCGGTTCCGCAATATTGAATGGACGGCGCTGACCGGCACCTTGGTGCCAGTCCTGCGGTAGATAAAGCCTGCATCGCGCGCCTTCTGCGCTACTTCTTTCAGCGCGTATTGGCCGGTCGCGTACCACTCGAAAATCTTCGATACGATGGGCGCGACCTCCGGGTCGACGGCGATGATCTTTTTGCCGTCCGGACCCGCGACGTTGCGATAGCCGAGCGGTGATTTGGTTGGCCAAATACCCTGTTCAGCCTTCTCCTGCATGCCCTTGCGGGCTTCCTCCGACAGGTTGTCGATATAGTTCTTCGCCATCAGAACTTTGATGCCATGCATGAACTTTTCCGAGGAACGCGACTCCCGCGACAGCACCACACCTTCTTTAGGGAAATGAATTTCGACATCTAGTTCGTCCACCGTCACCCAGTCCTTGAGGTTACGGTAGAGCCGGTCGGTCTTCTCGACTAGCATCACCCGGATTGCGGGGTGCTCTTTCAAATAGCCGACCATCTCGCCGAAGGCGGTGCGGCCGGTCTGCTTAGCGGTTTCAACGTCCACATAGTCCTGCGCCACAGCGAAACCATTGGCGGAGGCGTATTCCTTGAGGAGCTTCAATTGCGCCGGGATCGAGAAGCCCTCCTTCTCCTGCTCCTTGGAGGAGACGCGGGCGTAGATCACCGCCTGCTTGCGGGCGGGATCGGCGGCGGGTGCGGGCTTCGAGGTCTTGGCCATGGTGTTTAGTGTAAACTGGACATAGGCGAATTGCAAGCCGCGGATGCCGGTTTCCCATCGGACCGGATCAAGCCTGGCACACCCAGTATCCAACCCTCCACCTGCGCCACGGTGCGCTCGGGTGGGGTCAGGTCGGGCTTCAGGAAGGCGGCAAGGCTACCGTCCCGGTCTGCACGCGATAGCCAGGCGGCGATGCTAAAGGCGTCATGCTGGTCGCTGGTGCGGTTCTCCCTTGCGAAACCGCGGCTCCAGAGCGCCGGATAAGCCTCGGCGATGGCCGATCGCCCGGCCGGAATGTCCCAGCCCTCGAACGGCCAGAAATGCACGCGCGGCCCAAGCCGCTGGCGGATAAAGCGCAGCCAGGGAATCCCGGCATGGGTGGATTTCGCCACCGATCCTTGAACGTCGAAATGGAACACCGATTTCGCGCCGCCCGCGCGCTCCTCGGTCAGCCGCCGCCAGCGGGAATTGCCCGTGCGCGCCGCGCCGTTGCCGATCACGCCCTCGCGCACGAAGTCGACGTAGGTGTGATCGTCATCGGTCGGCCAATGGCGCTGGAAATCGTCGAGGAAGGATGGCCAGTCGGGCAAGAGCCCGTGCGCCTCGAAATAGAGCAGCGGGAACGAGAAGCCGTGGTCGATGCCGACTAGCGTGGGCTCGTCCTCGGTTAGCCGCTCCACCAGCCATTCGGCGATGCCGCGCCGGGTCCAGTATTTGCGAGGGCTGGGCGGCGGCAGGACTTCGACTGGCGGCGCAGCACCCTCGGCGAGATAAACGCGCAAGCCCTTCAGGCTGGCGGTCGGCGTTTCCGCGCCGGAATAGTCGATGCCGATGGTGCGAGCGAAGGCGGGCATTCCTATTTCTCTTTCTCGCCCGCCGCCCGGAACTCCTTGTATGCCTTGTCCCAATCGATCCTCTGAAAGGCTTCCTTGATGGCGTCGAGGAAGTCTTCTCGGTTCAATGTCTCAAACGTCACGTCCTTATAGCGAACGTCGAGTTGCATTTTCTGGATCAGTTCTTCGGCCTTCGGGAAAACCCGATCGAGTTCGCCATCGAGCCAGACCGTTGCCTCGGCTTCCTCGAACTTGAGAAACTGCCCGCGCATCGCGTCGGGCGGGCTCGCCACCACGCGCGGCACGAAATAATCGACGATCTGCTTTCGTGATTCGTCGAGCTGGCCTTGCAGCTCCTTCTCGACCTTCTCTTGATGAGCCTTCAGTTCGTCCCGGAATTTTGACAGCCGTTCTTCGAGGTGCGGCTTTGCGGCCTTCAACACGACGCGACCGTGATCCTTGCCCAGCGATG
This sequence comes from uncultured Alphaproteobacteria bacterium, assembly GCA_963737755.1. Classification (GTDB taxonomy): domain Bacteria; phylum Pseudomonadota; class Alphaproteobacteria; order Rhizobiales; family Xanthobacteraceae; genus BOG-931. The sequence continues at coordinate 423,427 of CAVTTZ010000009.1, forward strand.
GCGTGAAATTCCTCCGAATTTCGTTGAGCGCATCTTCGAGCGACTTGGACGAGAGCTTGCCGCCTTTCTCGATCAAGTCGAACGTCGTCTTCAGCCGGCCCTCAAGGTCCTTGCTGCCTCCTAGCTTCTGAATGCTGGCCGGGATCGCGAGGCGATGGCGTTGGATCGCTGCGCCGGTCAGCTTGAGTTCGACATATTGCAGGTAGGCGTTAAAGACGCGCACCTGCCGAGCGATATCGAAGCGCACGGGCGGTGCTTCCTCAAGCCGCCGCTCGACCGCTGCGAATGCGCCGTCGGCCACTTGGACGGATGGCACTTCAACGGCCTGTTCCCTGATGCGCTCCCGTTCCTCATCGGTCTTCGCAAGGGCGATTGCGATTGCCTTCGCCGCCGGCGAGAGCCGCGCCAGGGCCTCCGTTACCTGAGCCGGGGAAAGGCGCATCGCGTTCGGCGCATCGGCCGGCCGATCTTCCGCCTCCAGATAAAGCGCCGTGGGTGTGAAGATGTATCCCTGATGATCGACGATCACGAGGCCGGTGCGCAGGCCGGGCGTCGAGTTCACCACGATGCCCACATCGCGCAGGGATTTCACCGCGGCAAGATCGCCGAAGCCCATGCGCATCACCCGTTCGTCGAAGTCGAGGCAGACGGTGATGAGTTCAGGTCCGATCCTCTTGGCGAGTTCCGCCATCGCCTTCGCCGGCTCGTGTTGAATGCCGGGTGCCGCATAGCAGACCGAGTGATGCGCCGCGCGGATATCCCTCGCCATTGCAGAGGAATCCAGCGAACAAAACAGCGGTGCCGTCATTCCGCCGCCTCCAGTTCGCGATCCTCGGCCAGCGCCAGCGCCTCGGCGAGCAGCGCGTCGAGCAGGCGGCGGCGGGTGGCGGCGGTGGCGGCGAGGCTGGCCTCAAGCCGGTCGCAGAGCGCCATCAGCGCATCAACCTTGGCGACGATGCGGTGTTGCTCGGCGATGGGTGGGAGAGGCATCGGAAGGTCTCTTAGAAGCCCCAAGTTCAATCCCTTGTAAGCGATCCCCCGCAGGTTGTTTTGGATGTGGTCCCAGAAATAAGGGGACAGCATCAAGTAGACAATAAATTGCCCGGATAGTTCTTTCGCAATCGGAACCACTGCGACCTCTCGCGCAACATTGAAGCCCGCCAGATCTGTGGGGACCAGCGCAACGCCGCCAAGCGTTCCACGAACGTTGATCACGACTTCGCCACCAGAAAGGCGCGTCCGTGCATACTCAGCCTCAATCTCTTCACGGACCTTTCGGACGCCAGAAAGATTTATTAGTCCGGGGCGCACGTCACTACATCGAAGTGTAGGAATACCGCCGGATTTCGGTTCGTCGCCAAGCTTGATCACTCCGTATGAAATCTCACGAGCGGGATCGAGAGCGCTCTGGACGTTCGTCCATATCCAACCTTTCGGGCATTTGAACGGAACATCGCCTGGATCGGCGTCGTCAGAAGTTCGAAAGTCACGCCGCACATTCCCCCCAGTGGACGACTGCAAACGCATCAGCAACTCCGACACCGGGTCGTCTGCCGGGTCCTGTTCCACTAACTTTCCGCGCACGGCGAGGTTGAGGATGGCCTGGCGGAAGTGCTTGATCTGGTCGGGGCGCGTGGTCAGTGCCGGCAGCGCGCTGAGGGCGAAGCGGGCGTCGGCCTGAAATGTTTCGGGATCGGGCGCGATGAGGGGGGCGAGGCTCGCCGCAGCCAGCCGGTCGCGCACACCCTCGCGGTTTCCCCTCGCCGCCTCCAGCCGGTCGCACAAGGCCATCAGTTCATCGACCTTTGCGACGATGCGGTGCTGCTCGGCAAGCGGTGGGAGGGGAAAGGGGATCCCAGCAACGATCTTGCCTGATACTTCCTTAAAGGTCGTGCCCGGCGCTTTGGCGTCGATCTCCGGAGCGAATGCCTTCATCGCGGTTGCGATGAACCGCGAACAGTCCGCGATATAGGGAACGATCGACTTGAAGCCTTGATTGGTCGAAATCGGATTGGCAGCAATAGCGACATAGCCGATCGGGGCTCGGCTGGTGAACAACACCGTCCCCTTCGGCATCACAGTTGCCGAAGAACCCCGCGAACCTTTCTCCGATAGGTCGCGAGAACCCCGCGAAATGTAGAGGTCTGAATACCCACCAAGATCGGCCGGCGTCAGCCACGGCACGCCCTCGCCGGGCTCTGCGAAGTTATCGGGGTCAGCGGCCGACGGGGTGCCACCGCCAACGATTGCGCCAACGACATCTAGTCGCGCCCACCGCCATGTCGCAGGGATCGCGAAAGGCTCAGCGACTTCGCCGCCATTATCGAGTTCACGAGGCTTGCGAAGGTCTCCCGCCTTTACCAGTTGCGCCATTGCCTTCGCGATCCGCTTCAGCAGTTCCGATGCCGGTTCGTCGTTCGAGTCCTGCGGCACCAGCTTGCCGCGCACCGCCAGATCGAGAATGAAGCGGCGCAGCCGCGCGATCGCGTCGGGCGCGTCGGCGATCGCGCTCGTAATGGGCAAGCAGGCGTTCCGCGTTCATCGCGCCAGCGCCTCCGCCAGGATCGCCTTCAACTGGTCGCGCAGGCCCGCCGTCTCGGCCTCGGCAGCGTTCAGGCTCTGCCAGCAGCATGTCCGGGTCGCCGTGATCGTCGGCCACCGCATGCGGGTTCTTGATGTCGAGATTGTAGCCGCGCGCCTTCACCTCCTCGGCCGTCACCTTCCATGCCTGCGGCGGTTTCCTCGCGGCCTTTGCGGGTCTTGCCGCCCCACCAGTCGATGCAGCCTTGCAGATGCTCGAAGCGGATCGGCTTGGTCATCGAATAGGCTTTCTGGCCTTCCGGCACGCGGTGCTCGTAGAACCAGATGTCCTTCGTCGGCGTGCCCTTCTCGAAGAACAGGAGATTGGTGCCGATCGAGGCATAGGGCCTGAACACGGAATTGGGCAGGCGGACGATGGTGTGGAGGTTGCACTCCTCCATCAGATGTTCCTTCAGCCGCGTCTTGACGCCCTCGCCGAACAAGCGTGCCGTCTGGCAGCACCACCGCGGCGCGCCCGCCGGATTTCAGCAGCCGCACGATCAGCGCCAGGAACAGGTCGGCGGTTTCGCTGCGTGCGGAAGTGTCGGGAAGTTCGTACTCGATGCCGTCTTCCTCGCGCCCGCCGAAGGGCGGGTTGGTGAGCACGATATCGACGCGGTCGTACTGAGCTGTAGCCGATGTAGGGCCGCGCCAGCGTGTTGTCGTGGCGCACGAAGCTCGGGTCCTCGATGCCGTGCAGCAGCATGTTGGTGACGCAGAGCATGTGCGGAAGCTGCTTCTTCTCTACCGCGCGCAAGCGCGGCCTGCATCTTGCGTTCATCCTCCGGCCGCTTGACATAGTTCTTGCGCATGTGGCGGATGGCGCAGGTAAGAAAGCCGCCGGTGCCGCAGGCGGGATCGAACAGGATTTCGCCGGGCATGCGGGTCGATGCGGTCCGACCATGAAGGCGGTGACGGCGCGCGGCGTGTAATACTCGCCGGCATTGCCGGCCGATTGCAGATCGTTGAGAAGCTGCTCGTAGAATTCGCCAAAGTGCTCGCCGCTCGGACGAGATTGTTGAAATCGACGCTGTTGATCTTGTTGACGACCTGCCGCATGCAGCTGGCCGGATTTCATGTAGTTGTAGGCGTCCTCGAACACGTCGCTGACCACGCGCCGGCGGTCGCCGGCCTTGGTCGAGGCGGCGAGGTCCTTCAGCGCCGGGAACAGCTCGTCGTTGACGAAGGCGAGCAAGCTCCTCGCCGGTGATGCCCTTCCGGGTCCGCCGCCCAGTCGCGCCATTGGTACATCTTCGGGATCGGCGAGCGATAGCCGTCCTGCATCAGTTCCAGTTCCTGATCCTGATCGTCGATGATCTTGAGGAAGAACATCCAGCACAACTGGCTGATGCGCTGCGCATCGCCATCGACGCCGACGTCCTGGCGCATGATGTCCTGAATGGATTTGACGGTGGTGCGGACGATCATGCGCTACGCGGTTTCCTGATAAAGGGCGGATTGCAGTTCGTGGACGGCCTGCTCGAAGCCGTCCTTGCCGCCGAATGCCTTGATGAGTTGCACCGGCGTGCCCAGCGCGGTGAAGGGCGGGATGCGCAGCACGTTGGCGTCGTCGAGATTGAGCACGCCCTCGTCGCGATATTTGTCGAGCAGCGCGTCGAGCACGGCGCGGGCTTGATCGCCGTATTTCGTGAACACGTCGCGCTTCTTGACGTTTTCGGCGCGCTCGCGGCGGGTGAGCGGCTTCCTGTCGAAGGCGACGTGGCAGATCAGATCGAAGGGGTCGAGGTCCTTGCCCAGCTCCTCGGCGATGGGGTCGAGCGGCAGCCCTTCGGCTTCCAGTTCCTCGACGATCGCCTGCTTGCGCTCCGCCGCTTTCCAGCGCTTGAGGAAATCGTCGAGGCTGGCGAAGCGCTTCTTCAGCGCCTTCTTGGTGAAGTCGCGCAAGCGATTCGGTGACGAGCTTGCCGTTCTCGTCGAGATACTCGACCCGCTCGGCGATGATGCGTCGCGCCGACGCCATCGACATAGATCTTCTTGCATCGGGCCGCCGATGAGCGGCAGCGTGCAGGCCGGGCTGGCATCGACGACGGTTTCGTCCGCGCCGGGCTTGTCCGGCAGCGTCTCGCCGTCTTCGCCAGCGGGCGGCACGTCGTCGGGCGGCGCGATCGGATCGCCTTCGCCGGGTTCGTAAATCTGCACCGGCTCGCCGTCGAAATCCGGGTCGGCGAAATGGCTGGTCGCACCGCGGAAGTCGATCAGCGTGAAATAGAATTTCTTGGTGTCCTCGTGCACGCGGGTGCCGCGCCCGACGATCTGCTTGAACTCGGTCATCGAGCCGACCGCGCGGTCGAGCACGATCAGCCGGCAGGTCTGCGCATCGACGCCGGTGGAGAGCAGCCGCGAGGTGGTGACCAGCACGGGGTATGTCGATTCCGGGTCGATGAAGTTGCCGAGCTGGTCCTGGCCTTCCTTGTCGTTGCCGGTGATGCGCATGACGTAGCGGTGGTTTTCGGCGCACAAGATCGGCGTTCTCGTTGATGAGCGCCTGCCGCATGCGCGCGGCGTGTTCCTGGTCGACGCAGAACACGATGGTCTTCTGGAAGCGGTCGCCGCTCTCCTTCAGGAACTCGGTGATCTTCTTCGCGACCAGCTTGGTGCGGTCGTCGAGCACCAGCGTGCGGTCGAAATCCTTGGTGTTGTAGATGCGGTCCTCGACCTCCTCGCCGTCGCGGTCGAGCTGGCCCTTTTCCGGCCGGTAGCCTTCCACGTCGCGGTCGATGTGAACCTTGATGACCTTGTAGGGCGCGAGGAAGCCGTCGCGGATGCCCTGCTTCAGCGAGTAGGAGTAAACCGGCTCGCCGAAATAATGCGATGTTGGAGACGTATTTGGTTTCCTTCGGCGTCGCGGTCAGGCCGATCTGGGTGGCGCCGGAAAAATATTCGAGGATTTCCCGCCACGCCGAATCCTCGGCCGCGCTGCCGCGATGGCACTCGTCGATCACGATCAGGTCGAAGAAGCCGGGCGAGAACTCGCGGAATAGCTTCTGCCGTTCCTCCGGGCCGGTGATCGCCTGATAGAGGCCGAGATAGATTTCGTAGGCGGTGTCGATGCGGCGCTTCTTGTCGATGCGCGGTGGTCAGATCGATCGGTGGTGCCGTCGTCGCGCTCGATGGTCTTGGCGTTGGTGCGAGAGCTTGGCCATCGCCGCGCCGAACGGGCGGAAATCGTTGACCATCGTCTGGTCGATCAGCACGTTGCGGTCGGCGAGAAACAGGATGCGTTTCTTGCGGCCCGCCTTCCACAGCCGCCAGATGATCTGAAAGGCGGTGTAGGTCTTGCCGGTGCCGGTCGCCATGACCAGCAGGATGCGGTCGCGGCCCTTGGCGATGGCCTCGATCGCGGCGTTGACGGCATTGACCTGATAGTAGCGCGGGGCCTTGCCGCTGCCGTCGTCGAAATAGTCCTGCAGGACGATCTGTTCGGCCTCCGGCGTCAGTCCCTTCCAGGCGCGATAGCGCGCCCACAGATCGGCCGGCGACGGAAAGGCGTCGAGCGCGAGGTTGGTTTCGATCGGCGGCGCTCGCGCCGGTGCGGTCATGGAACACGAAGCCGTCGCCGTTGGAGGAGAACACGAAGGGAATATCGAGCGTCGTCGGCGTATTCGAGCCCCTGCTGCATGCCGTCGCCGACGCTGTGCGTATTGTCCTTGGCCTCGATCAGCGCGAGCGGGATGTTGGGCTTGTAGTAGAGAACGTAGTCGGCGCGCTTGGCCTTGCCGCGAGCTGACCAGCTTGCCGCGCACGATGATGCGGCCCTTGGTGAAGCTGACCTCCTCGCGGATTTGCAGCATCTCGTCCCAGCCCGCGCGCTTGACGCAGGCGTGATGAACTTGGTGCAGATGTCGCGTTCGCTGAGGGCGCGCTTGTCCATATCGCTTATAAGAATCGGTCCAATTCCCCAAGCCGGGCCCCAATATAGCCGGAACTACCGATGATGTGGGCGGGTAGTAATCCGGTCGGCCGGCCGCTTGTGAACCGCCTGACCATCGCTGTCGGCCTCATGCTTCGCCGTTCACGCCGCCGTGCGTTTGGTGGCGCGCATCAACTGCTTCAGAATTTCCTGTAATTGAGGATCAGGGTCCATTGGTTGCGCCAGCTCGCGAATGATTTCACGTTGCCTCTCGGCGGCGACCTCACCATAGCTCGAAAACGTCGTAAGCACCTTCTCGTGGCCGAGGTTTTGGCTCCAGGCTTTGAATTGCTCCGGTGTGCGGCAAAGCTTCTCGCCCAACTGAGCAAGCGTCTTCCGAAAGCTGTGCGGATTGAAGTAGGGCAAACCGGCACTTGTGAACGCATCCTTGAAAATCCCGCGGATGGGACCGGCGCTGCCCCAGTGCTTGCGGTCAAGACCTGACACCTCGAAATGGCGACTAGTGCCGACCACGATTTTGGTTGCCGGGAATAACGGATCATCCACGCCCCAGAGCTTTTCCTGCCGCAAGTAACTGATCCAATCCAAGACGATCTGGAGGATGTCGTCGCCGACTGGAAAGAACCACGTCGTGAAGGTTTTGGAGAACTTGGTGTTCACCTGCCGCGCGTCCTGGATGATTCTCCCCTGATCGAGATCGACGTGTTTGAGCTTGATGGACGCGGTGGCTCGGTCGCGGGCACCGGTCAGTATCGTGAAGGCGACGAGGGCTCGATCGCGGCGCTCTAACTCGGTGCTCGCAGGCATCACGCAGATGAGGTTTCGAATTTGCTCTCAGGGTGGGGACTCGCTCCTCGCGCCGCGCCTTGGCAACTCTGGTTTCCTTCGCCGACAGATTGAAATATTCGGCATCGGAATACGAAATGCGGGATTTGTACCCCTGCTGTCCTGCCAGCCAGATGAAGAACCGCCTCAGGGCGTTCAGGGTAGCGTACAGCGTGGCCTTGCTCAGACGATCCTTGGTCCGAAGGCTCATTTGCTCCGCGAGGCTCGCCTTGAACCCCTTGGCCTGCTCGATGTGAAACGTCTTGAAGTCGCGGAACTTGGTGTAGGTTTCGAAGCGGTTGATGGTTTTCGCAACGCCGTCGAGCGTGGCCTCGCTGAACCCTTGGGCTTCGACCAGATAGGTGAAGTACGCGCGCTTGATCCGCTCGTTATCGGGGTTGTGGGTTTTCATGGGATTGATCCGTCAAGTTGGAGTCACAGTTCAAGCAGGGGACAGGGCTCTCCCTTATGCGTGAGACCGCTTGCGGAAACGCGATGTCTAAACCAACGCCGACAATGTTCAGCTTGGCGAGGGAGGCGCGGCGGTGCATGAACTTGCCGCAGTCAGGACAGAGCGCGCGGAGATTTCCGGAGGTCTCGCTGATCGGCAGATAGTCCGCCATGCCGGCGGCTGGCTGTTTCGGCGACCGGCATTTGAGGCAGTACATGTGACCTGGAGGACAGGGTCGCTTGCCGCGCATCCGGCGATTCTGAAGAAAGCTCACCAGTTCAAGCCCGTGAATGAGCGTCGGCCTTCTTCTATCGATCGGCCGTAGTCCCTGTTGGATCCAGGCGCGCACAGTGTTTTTGTGCTTCCGAAAATTCCGAGCGACCTCCTCCACGGTGTAGCTGCGGTGAATCTTTACGAGGCGGGGGTTTGGATACCGGCCCATCGGCTACTGCGCTCGCCAGCCCGGCGCATCGGCATTTTCCAGTGCAGATTGGGGCGGAAGATTTGCGTCCGCCCCGTCCGCAGCGTTCTCAGCTTTTGTTTTCAATGGGTTGGCGCGGACGGTTGGAGCGTTGCCTTTTCCGCTACCGTCCGCATCGTGGCCTACCGTCCGCAGGGACTGAACCGCGAAGCCGTTGCCCGGATTAGATTTCGTCATGGGCTCGGATGATGCGGACCGTGCGGACGGTAGCACCCCGGCGTTTTCTGGCGCGGCAGAAGGTGGCGTTACTGTGATGTCGATGATCCGGACGCGCGCTCGACCTTCCTTCCTGAAGGCAACCTCGATGCCGATCTTGCGCAGGAAGGTGGCCGCCCGGCGCAGCCTACCTGCCAGCGCCCGGGGGCCGTCCGGCCAAGCCTTAGACTTGGCAGCCCGTTCGTCAGACACCTCAGCCAGGGCGCCCAGAAGGTCCGATGCGGTCCCCGTCCACTCCGTCCGCGTCGCCATCACGGCGCGCACGGCGGTGGCGATCGGGTCGGCGTCGATCACACCCTCCACCGCCTCGTCGCGGTTGCCGCAATAGGCCGACCAGAAAGTGCCGGCAGGCCAGAGCGCCGTCTCGCAGGCCGTCGCCCAAAGCGCGAAATCCGCCATGCGTGGTAGCTTCTCCAGCCGCGTTTCAGGCAGCCGCTTGAGTCCCTTCGCCACCGCATCAAGCAATACGCCGAGGATGCGCGGGCGTTCGGTCTCAAAGGTCGCCCACAGTTCCGCCTCGGGCCGGCGCCGCTCCTCCGGGATTGGCTCCAATGTCAGGAACACGGCACGATCGGCCAGATCGGGACGCGTGACGATGTCCTCGATACCGTTCAGGATCACCGGCCGGGCGGCGTCGAACAGCACCTCGTCCTGGTCGGTGTAAAGCTGGCGCACGGCGAAGCCGCCGCCGGTCGCCAGCCGGCAGAGCGTGTCCGAAATCCACGCCGGCAGGCCCGACACATTGTCGAAGGCCAGCACGTGGCCGTTGCTGGCGGCGATGAACAGGTCGCGATCCTCGCGCGGCAACGCCCGCAATGGCGCGGTATTCGGATCGAGGAGCGCCCGCAGGATCGCCGAGAAGGTGGACTTGGCCGATCCCTGCTCGCCCGACAGCGCGATCACCGGATAGGGACCGCGATTACGCAGGGCCGCGAGTACCCAGGCGACCACGAGCACGAACTCGGCGTCGGTTTTGACGTTGAGGAACAAGCGCAGCATCTCGACCGAACCGCCGCGCAACGGCATCGGCAATGCTTTCATCCCAGCAGCGCGGCGGAAACGCACCGGCGGATTGTCGATCACGCGCCAGCCGGTGGCATCGATCTCCACCGCCCGCCAGGTCGCGTCGCAAAGATCGAGGTAGAGGCGGTCGTCCAGTCCGCCGACGCGGATATAGACCGTGCGTTCGGGCGCGTCGAAATGCGCCTTTGCCTCGATCACGTTCAACGCCGATTGCAGTGCCTCCGAACTCGGCGCGCCTTGCGTCGCCTCGAAGAAACGGCGCGCAAGCCAGCGGCGAAAGCCCTTGGCGCGAATCGGCCAAGTTTCGCGATGGCGGTTGATATCGAGATCGGCAAAGCCGGTGCCGTCCGGCGCATGGAACAACTCGGCGGCTTGCGCAAGATCGATGAGGATATCGGCTTGGGTCGGACCGCGCCCGCCGGTATCGCCGCTTTCCTCGGCGATGGCCTCGTCGAGCGCGGTCACCCGGGCGCCCGCAGCCTTCAACTGAGCGCGCAGCGCCTCAAACGCGGCGCGGTCATCTTTCTTCAGCGCGGCAAGCCGTGCCAAAGTGTCCGGTGTAAACGACGCACCGGGATCGGTCGCGGTCCTCTCGACCAGTCCCTCCAACGGATCGCGGATGTCCTCGGCCGCATCAATGGCGGCGGCGATGAGTTTTTCGGGTTTGCTCGTCTCGTCGCCGTTCATTGCACGCCCTCCTCGATGCACGGCGCGCGGCCCATCAGCATGTCGTTGAAATCCATTCCCTGCGGCGGTCGGGCGATGCGCACACGCCGACCTTCCCGCTTCCATCGCCATGCGCAGTCACGCGCAGCCGCCTCGCCGGCAGCGTCGCCATCGGCCAAGACGATCACGTCGAGGACATTCTTCGACAAATTCAGTGCGCGGAGACCGGAGATCGAGAGCGCCGCCCAGACCGGGTGGCCGCTCGCCACCATGGCGGCAAGGCAGGTCTCAATGCCTTCCCCGACCATGAGCCGGTCGCCCGGTTCGGCGAGACGCACCGCGCCGCCGCGGCAGGGGCCGAGCATCATCTTCTGCGGATCGACCGGGGCTTTGCCCCCACCATCACGGGTAAGGAAGGTGCGATGGATAGCGAGCGGCGTTCCGTCCGCGCCGCTTGTCACCAGCGCCAACATCGCCGGCCAGAAGCCGCCCGAAGGATGTTTCAGACCGGCATGGAAGCGAAGCGCGTCGGGTGGCCGCAGGCAGATGCCGCGCGAGGCGAGATAGGTCTCGACCGGCGTTCCCTGTGCCGGCTGAGCGGATTGCCAGATAGCGAGTGCTGCCTCGCTGCGTCTGGCATCGGCTTGATCTGGCTTGTGCTCGACAGGCGTGCGGCGCGTCACATGCGAAAGCGATCGCGGACCACTCTCGGCCCACAAGCCGCGCCCGCGCAGCGCCGCGATGACCCGCTCCTGGTCGCAGCCTGCGTGGCAACGGACCAGCACCTTGTTCTCCTCCGCGTCCCGGATAGAGAGGCTCGGCGTGTGGTCGTCATGCGCCGGGCAGCGTGCCGTCCAGCCGCTGCCGGCTTTGCGCCCGCCGAGAGCCTTGGCAATGGTCTCAGCGGTCATGGCGTAACCTCCTTGCCATCGGAGGCAACGGGCTTGCCGGCGACGTTCGCTGGCGTGGGCATCTTCGCCCTAGACCACTCGGCGAGGATAGAGAAGAAACCGGTGACGTTCTCGGCAATCTGGCGGACGTCCTCGCGGCTGAGATCACGACCGAGGCGCGGCTGCCAGACCTCGCGGGTGCGCCCGGTCAGTTCATCTTTCAGATTGTCGTTTGCTGCTCGTGATAGTTTCACCGAAGACCTCACGGGCGGTTCCTCGCCGCTCCGTGCTCCTGGCCTCCGGTCTCGGAATCCCACCGATGACGCTGGACCTAACTGATTTGCATCTTGAGCGTCCCCATCGCAGGGATCGCCACTATCGAAGCTGCGTCAGCGCGGTAGCTCTTCCTCTGGAATGGTGAACTTGTGCGACTTGCCGGCCTCGATGACGAATTCGCGCCGGTTGCCCTTCCCAATACCGCTCGAAATCGAGCACCGGAAATGACCATGCCGGAGTCCGTCGATGACGATCTGCACGAGGCGATCGAACGCCTCACGGAATTGCGGTCCACCAGACTGCCCGGCACCTGCATGGGTCGATTCGTTATGCATTGTGCAACAGAGCCTTCATGTCCTTGATGGTTGTGGAGAACGCCAGCGGCGCGACTGCGGCGCCCTGGCCGTAAAAAGCCAACACGTCATTGCGGCGGGTCGGGCGGTCGCGGAAGACGAAAACCTTGCGTCGGCCTTCAGCGCGCAGGTCGAGGAGGTCGTAGCCTGTGCAGCGCAGAAAGCAGGCGAGGTAGAAGTCGCGTGTCTCGAACGCGGCATTGCGGTCCGTAGCGCCTGTGTTCATCTGTCCAGTTGACACTTCACGTTCTCCTCAAAAAAAGGAACTATGCCCTGCCAGCAAGGATGCGCTGGTGCGGGACCTCGCGATGGAGCAGGCCGAGTTTCTCCACACGGATGCGCATGGCCATCGCTGACACTAGAAAACGGTCGGCGAAAGGCTTCACGAAGTGTTCGAGGATTAAATCATCACTCCCGGTGAAATAAGTCCCCGACGAGCCGCGCCGCATGCGGTCGATTTCAACGAACGGATGTTCGATGGGGGTCGCAGGTTGAAGGACCCGCGGCTTGCGATCCGGGAACATCTCGTCCCATGCGGCCATCACCAGCTTGCGCGGCATCAGCAGACACGACGCATAAAAATCAGCCTGCCACTCGACAGGTTCTTTGGCCTGGCTCGAACGGCAGACGACCGACGGACAGGCCGGCTCGTTGAAGAAGGAAACCTGCGCCGGGTCCTTGGCGAACAAATGACGGTGCAGCCGCCAATGCCCACCGCCCTCATGCGCCAGCGTGAAGCGATAGCGGCCCTCCTTCGACGGGTTTTCCTCTGGGTCGAGGCTCTCGTCGATGACAATGCGGCGATCATCAAACCAAATCGCCCCGAGGATGTCGGGATCGAGACCAGAACGCGGATGGTTAAGTAGTTGGTGCATGTCGTCGAACTCGATGCCAAGCTTCAAATGCTTCTCGACGATGTCCTCGATGGGGATCGGTGGCGCAATCACGACGTTGCGCGCCTGCGCATACTCGGCCAGCAGCGCCGTAGCATCGCGCTCGATCTGCTCCTCGCGGAGATACGGGACTTTCTTTGGCATCAAGTCGTCATCCTTTCATCTGCATCAGCGGAACCGTGGCCTACGCCATCATTCGTCTTTCACCTTCTGTGCATGTCGGGCCAGCCGGGCGATGTCACCGGCAGTCAGGCCCTTGGTGGTCCGCAGGAGCGCCGCCAGTTCTACTGGGTGTCGTTTAATGATGTCCGAGATATCGGTGGATACGCGCCCGGCCCGCGCCAGAAGGTCGTCGGAGTCGCATTCAAGTATCTTTGCAATCGCCTTCACTCTGTCCTCGGCCGGCGCCGGAAACTCGTCCCGCTCGATCTTCGACAGATAGGTCGGACTGACATCGATCATCTTTGCCATTTCACGCAATCCGATCTCCTTGGCCTCTCGCTCGCGGCGGATGTACGCCCCAAACTTTTCCCTCCCGCTGACCATAAGCTTCCCCTCTCGTAACCTGTTTAGGTGTCTATCTACACCCCGATTCGCATCGACGTCAACTGTTTACTAAACAAACTTATCCGACTTGATTGCCAGGTCATCCCGGCTGTTTGAACGTCAAGCGGTGCTCACCGCGACTAGTTGCACATCCGCAGGGCGGGGGCGCGAGCAAAACATATCGGACGCAAACATCGTTTCCGAGCGACCGACATCGTGCCGATCGCTGAGGTACACGCAGAGCAAATTGACGCCGAGCTACGTGAGGGAACGGATCAGGATCCGTGAGAGCACACAACTTCGTCACGCGAACGAAGAGAACTTTAGCGCGCAAAGGACTTCATCAAAGCTTCCAGGTTCTGCGGACGGACATGAATTAGGCCACGTCGCGGAGCATCGATATCGGCGATCAGAAGGAAGGCTATCGCGATGACAAACGGCAGCACGAAGCCGAGTTTTCTCGCGGCTTTGCCATCCCGAGACCGAAAACCGAACAGCACGCTAGAACAGAGTGCGATGGCCACCATGAGCCACCACACAGCAACGGGAAGCCGGTTCCAGAACGCCGCTTGCGTGTAGCCCTGCGAATTGATCACGTCGTTCATGCCGGCGAGTACGAGCGCCATAACAGGAGTTGGCTGTGCGGTAGCCGGTCCGCGAACGGCATCCCAGAGAGCGGCCTGCAATTGGCTGGTCGATTGATCAATCTGCGGTCGCCGAGTGTCGTCCCGATTGAGGTAAAACAGGATGCGCTGGTCGAGGTAGGCGCTAAGAAGACTGCGGACATTCGCAGCATCGGTTGCTGGCAGAAGGTCAGCACGTAGCATTTCGGTCCCAATAGCGTTGGCCTCGGCTTCCTCGAGATTTTTGCGCTGATCGTAGCGACTGCTCGCCATGGAAATGCTGAAGCCGATGATCAATGCGAGCAACGTCAGAGTGGCCCCAAGGATGATGCCGAGATCATCCTCATGCTTCTCATCTTCGGCGCTGGGGTTACGCCTACGCAGCCACGAACCCACAACTGAACCGAGCCACAGCGCCACGAAAACGGCTGCGAACATTAGCCAAGGGTATCGCGTCAGATTTTCCATGACTTAGCCAAAGTGATAGCCGGATGTCCCTGTTTCTGTCTGCGATGACGGGCCCTTGGTCCGGGCGGAAGCGGTAGTCCTAGTCTTTCCACGCTCCAACAAGCTCCACGCCTCTTAATTTTGGCGAAGCCACGGGCGATGTTCCCCTCAATGAAGCTGCCGGTCTCGACGATCAATTACAGGCTGACGCGGGGAGCATTCAGATATTGTTCCAGATGCTCCCCGGCAAAAGCTGCTGCAGGTCCATTGTCGAGCGCTGACCGAGAGCATCTCCATTTTGCGCTATCCACGCATCGCCAGTTTGTCGCCCTAAATTGAATAAGTACTCAAGCAGGAGCGGGTAGTTATTAAGCTTGCTGGACATCGGAAATCTTTCCATGACCGAGCTGGCTTCCATGACGTGAAATCGTACACGTCCGAATGGCGATCGCGCTTCGTCAACGAAACGCAACACGACGGCAAGCGCGCCGAGTTCCAGCCAGAACGTCGCATTGTGACTGATTTCAACCGACCGGTTGTAGATGTCGCGCACGCTGCGCGGTGCTTCCGGACGATTGACAGGATCAACTCTGACGATAATCAGATCGCAGCCCGGCATTTTGGTGAGCAGCGGAGCGACGGCGGGGTTTCCCGTAAGAGCGCCGTCCCAATATGGCTCGCCATCTATCTCTACGGCGCGAAAGAGCTGCGGCAAGCACGCGGAAGCCAGCAGAGCATCGACCGAAAGGTCTTGGTTAGTGAAGACGCGCCGTCTCGCGGTACGGGCGTTGGTTGCGCACACGGTGAGCTGAATTTCCTTCTGCGAACGCAAGCGATCGAAATCAATTTTGGTAATCAGTCGCCGCATCGGATTGTCATTAGACGCAGGCAGATCGTATGGCGACAAGTTTTTCTTCACGGCCTCGACGTAAGCAGGAATACTTTCAAGAGACGTTCTTGCAGCCTCCTCCCCGGAGATGTTTGAAAAGAAGCTGCCGAACCCTGGCATTGCTCCGACTCCCTCCCAGTATCGTCGAAGCTCAGCGCGCGCTTGTTCACGACCTCCACGCACCAAACCATCGACAAGGACAGCGCCGTTCATCGCTCCCGCGCTTGTTCCTGTCACCCCTACAATGTCGATTGTGGCGTCCTCTAGGAGCCGATCAAGCACGCCCCACGTGAAAGCGCCGTGCGATCCGCCGCCCTGCAAAGCCAAAGCAACTTTGCGTCGCCCCGGCACGGCCCCTGCCGTCTGGGCCTTGGCATTTGACGGCCTTAGGACGGTCGGAGCCGCCACGAAGCCCAACGCGCCCAGCAGGGACAACGCCCATCGACGCGAGATCATTTCCGATGTGATTTTGCCGATCATTGTCCTCAGCCTCCAAAGAAAACACCCTCGCCGCTAGTTATTTGACAATCTTCGCCGTTTTCTCGGATGGCGGTGTGATCGAAAACGCCAACCACGTATTCCAGCCGGACGACCGGTTTTGAGCCGCAAATTCCCAATAGCCCCGCAGGCTCAAGGAACCCTGCATTTCCCCTACAGGAAACAAATACCCGACCTCGGGACCGACAGCAGAAATGCGCGATATGAAAGGACCATCGGTTGCTCCCGAACCCGTGTCTCCAGTGAGTTGATTGAAAGTGTAGCCTACAGCACCGACATAGAACTGCTTAGTTAAGAATCGGGATGCCTCCAGGTCTACATGCCAGTCGATGCCATTTTGATAATCCGTGTGGGGGTTTGTGAAATTATAGGTCAGGCCAGAGACGGCCGAAAATTCAAAGCCTGTGGTGGCATTGAAATAGGTATAACCGAACTCCGTTGTCCCAGGATGCGTGCCCATCGCCTAAGTTTACAATGCGGTCCGGGTTATAGTCCCCGACGGGAATACCGCCCCTGCTATAGATCATGAAATTGTTCACACCCTCATTCCATTTCAATGAAAGCTGCGGGGCCGGATCGCCGAATGACCTGAGCGTATCGCTGATGCTATTCTGGGCGGCGAAGCCAATCGGTCCCAAAGCACCAGTCGCTAGCGCGTCGATTTGCGTCCTAGCCCCACCGACGGGAACGAAAAGCTTGAAGTCCAGGCGCCCGCCCCAGATCGGCGGCGCGAACGTGTAAGCGGGCGTGAGAATGGCGATATCGACATTTGTCTTGATATCAGAGTCGAGCTGAACTCTTAGCGTTGCCCGTGGAAAAAGCGGGAGCACATCCGCTGTCGCAACGCTGCTCCCACCCGCAAGCGTGGCGTGAAAATAGGTCGCATTGAACGACCATCCGGGCGGCCCTGGAACTGCGGCCAGGTTAGCGAACGTTCCGGGCTGCCAAAAACTAGCACCGCTTTCATCGGCCCACGACGAGCGTTGGCCGAGAAAAGCAGAGAAGGCGATTGCCGAAATCACGGCCAGCAATCGAGGCGAACGTTTCCGCGAAACTCCTGCCACGAGCCACCCCCACCCCGCTCAGGGCGTTACTATTGTGGACGATCCCTTCTTTTAAACAAGCAGAATAGTTTCGAGTTGTTCGTACGCGAGTTCGAAGGCGCGGTCGGCCGGATTGAATTATGTCGTAAGAAATCCAGCGCATCCAATGTCGGCTGTTGGGCACAAAAGCGGATATCGTCGCGACGCTGCTGCGTTTTTTGGTTGACTTGAATGGAACGCGATGGTCCGCTTGGTCGCGCAAGTATCTGCCTATTCGAAGACATGCCCACTCCTTGACTTAGATCAAAGCCAAGGCGCGAGAGTTCTTTGCAGCTCTAACCGGGAGACCTGCCATGAGAAAGATGAGCATCATTGGAGTATTGATGGGTGCGGCAATGGTATGCGCAGCTCCTATCTCGCTTAATCAGTCCCCAGACAAAGGGTTGTCAATATCACTGAATTCTGCGGAAGCAAGAATAGGGCGGCCATTGACACCTGGGAGTGTTGCTGGCGTCAACCGGCGAGTGCACCGCAGAGCATATCGCCGCTGCGCGTATGGTGTTACTTGCTACTAAGTTGTGCGCTTTGCGCGACATCAGAGGCCGCCTTCGAGAGGCGGCTTCTTTTATCTCAGAAACGTTCGCAAGATTTTGACCGATAGTAATTGAAAAGCTCGCTAAAACTCGCTGATTTCAGGGCCATCCCATACTCTGGTGCAGCCCCACTGTTCCTGCTGCTACCACACACAAGCATCATTCCGTAGATGCGATCCGGTAAGTATGTTAGCATTCCGCTTAACGATACATATTGAGTAACCCGGCCGCCTTGGTTGACGGGCGTCGGCCATCAACAAGTAAAGCGCACGTAAGCGCTCGAGTGGGGAAGCGTCATGAAACGTCGAGATTTCAACCGGCTCGCACTCGGCGCTGGAGTTAGCCCTATCCTCGCGACACCGTTACTCGCGCAAATGTCGAGCGAGGAATTGCAAACTCCGCCTTCGAAGTCGGTCGCACCAAGCATCATTATCAAGAATTCCCCACGGACCTACAATCAGGTCAATGTTCCGCGCAAATATACGGCCGGTCGACGACGCTTCACCATTTATTGGACTTGGAGCTATCCCTGGGAAGCCAATCGCGACGTAACCGAGCTGGATAATCGCTTCTCGACCATGACCGAGGTGCGTCGGGTCGGCTGGCCGCGCTACGAGACACCTGAATGGTCGGAGCGTGCGTTCCTCCAAGGCATCGCTGGAACGCTGGAGTTATTTCATTTATCGACCGTCCGGTTTCAGAACATCGTCGGTGAGGCCACTGGAAATCCTGTTGTAGTGTACCAGCGCATTGATCAAGCCGGTCAGCGCTTGCCGTTGGACGACCAAGTCCTTGGCGACACTGATACGATGATGATCTTTGGTCTGGATCACATGATCACGGAGCAGGAGGCCAGCGCCGAGGAAATCGAAGCAGTCCGAAAATTTCTGACGCGGGAGGGTACCTGTCTAATGATAGGACCGCATCACGATGTCGGCGTGTCTAGCGACCCGGCAGAGCGCCAAATGGAATATGCGCACCACGGCGACCCGTTGGTTCCGAGGCAGCAACGCTTCGGTCTGTACACGCGCTCCCTTATGAAGGGGTTGGGCGTACCAGTGGAGAATAGATGGGGCCTGCGCCCGGCGCGATCGCCGGAGACCAATCAGATCGCTCCGCTGACGGCCATGAGGGACTTGGATAAGCGCGGATGGCTTACCGACGTTACGACGTTCAATTTCCACCCGCACCTACCGCATTATGCTCTGACAACGGATGACACCAAGTTAGTTCGCGTTCTGGCGCGACAGCCGGTGGATATGACGCATCCCCACCCGTTCACGGAAGCGGGAAACCGAGAGTTCAATACTTTCCTTTGGATGCCACCAAGCGGGACGCGAGCTGGCGATATTTTGCTGGCTGATTTAACGATATTTACCACCCTGTTTGGTGGCACCGACAGTCTAGACCGTTTTTGGAGTAACCTGGCCACACGGACCTAGGCTTCGCTCTCGAATATGGTGACTGCCCGGGTCGCAACTGTTGGCAATACTTAGAAGGCAATTTAAACGTGAGGATGGGCCGCCACGGCGTCCGCGTGTTCTTGCTTGAAACAACAAAGAGTGTCGAACGACACTCGCCGATGAAGGAGGTACGATCATGTCACAAGACCGATTTGGCGATGCCACCCGCCGCGCTTTCCTCGGCACGGCGACCGTTGCGACAGCAGAGCGCAACGCTGACCGCACCGGTCGCAGGCGAGGCTCAAGCCGCCGATACAGGTCATCCCGTCGGCACGACCAAATTGGCGCAAGCGAACGCCGATGTTCCCACACAGCTGATGTCACGCGCCAAAGCGGGCGACTGGACGAAACCGGCGGCGATGGCCATCCCCAAGGAGGGATATTTCGAGCTTGAGAAGGGGCGTTACGGTGCAATTTTTCCGAAGACCCCGGCAAATTATGGCTTCACGATCATCGCAAAGATCAAACCGGGGCGCGAGGACGTAATCCGTGCGTACGGGAAAAAAATAGAGGACGCTATCGCTGGTGATCCGTTTGTTCTCGCTCCACTCAAGCTCCACTATCTGAGATGGGTCCTCTTCAACATCGGCAACGACACCTATTTCATGTACCAAGGGATATTCGATACTGACTTCGATAAATATACCGAAGACGCAATCACTCTCTTCAAACAAACCGGCGTCGATACGGTCTTCGAAAATCTTGAGGGCTTCCCGATGGATTGGAAGACGAACGCTCCGGCATTCGTCAAATTCGTACGCGAACATCAATGCCCAAGCTTTCTCGAATATGGTGAGTATCCGTTCGTCACCGCCGACGAAATAAAGAAGGCCCTCAAGGTGAAGGCAAGTTTGTCCTCGATGCTTGACCAGATGCAGTGACTTGAGGCGCGGGCACTCCCCCCGGCAGAGGAAATACATGCAGAACTACCGGTCAATTGCGCGCACGACGATTTTCGCAATTGCGTTCGCGTGCGCGGCGGTAACTGCGGCACTGGCCGAAGTGCCGGAGCCAATGGCGGCAGTGCGCCAGTACGTCGATGCCTTCAACAAAGGTGACGCGGAGGCGATGGCTGCCAATTGCACCGTGCCAACGAGCGTACTTGATGGACTTGCACCCCACGTCTGGCAGGGGCCGACAGCTTGCCGGGATTGGTACCGAGACGTGTTGGCGGCCGGTGAGAAGGAAGGTGCCACCGGATATTTTGTCGCCCTCGGCGAGCCCCGGCATATCGATATCACTGGTGATCGCGCGTATGTGGTTGTTCCTGCGACCATGAAGTTCAACGTGCACGGTAAGCAGGTCGTGCAATCGGGCTCGACCTTCACAGTCGCACTTCGAAAGCTTGCAGAGGGGTGGCGTATAACAGCGTGGGCATGGACGAAGGGGCCTTAATTCCATACGCAGGAGCATCCTCCGCCAAGCTTTTCGTAGGTAAATATCGAATCGCGAGCCGTCTGATCGCGATGGACGGCATTCAATAATCATGAGACTACGGAATGCTCGAATTCGACGACATCCAATACATCTTGCTCACGCGCGTGCCGGCGCTGACGGGTCGATATGAATTTCTTTCGTTTCAGAATCCCTCTCAAGGCCGCGCGTGGCTCGAGGCCATCCGGGAGAAGGTGCCGTCAGCCAAAGCTGTCGCCGATACCGTCAATCTTGAAAAGCGATGGGTCTCGGTGGCGTTCACGTGGAACGGATTGCGCGCGCTCGGAGTGGATGAGGCGTCACTTGCGACCTTTCCGGAGGAGTTCCGGCAAGGAATGGCGGCCCGGTGGCAGGTCCTCGGCGACACCGGCACGAACCATCCTGATAATTGGGTCGGTGGCCTTGGAGGGCCGCAGCTTCACGCGATCGCCATCCTGTTTGCTCGCGACGAGGCTGAAAGAGAGCGTAGCGTTCGCGAGCATAAGGCACTCCTGGCGCGCACTCCCGGTGTAGAGGTGCTGTCGTCGTTGGACTTAGAGGCAATACCGTTCCGATATGTACGTGAACATTTTGGCTATCGCGACCGGCTCACGACCCCAGAAATTGAAGGAAGTGGAATTGACCCGGCACCTGGCTCTGGGCCGCCGATCAAAGCTGGCGAATTCATCCTTGGCTATCCCGATGAGGACGGTCCTGCGCCGAAACTGCCGCAACCGGAAAATCTATCTCGTAATGGCAGCTACATGGCGTATCGGCGGTTACAGCAGCACGTAGGCGCTTTCCGCGACTTTTTGCGTGACGCAAGGAGGGCCGACGGCAGATGAACAGGAACTGCTTGCCGCAAAGCTCATGGGCCGCTGGCGAAGCGGAGCGCCGCTTGTGCTCGCGCCCGACAAAGACGATCCGTCGCTCGCGGATGACCGACAGCGCAACAACGATTTCAACTATGCCAAGATGGATCCCCAGGGTTACGCCGTCCCGCTTGGCGCGCATATCCGCCGGGTGAACCCACGTGACACGGCCGTGAATATGCAGCGGCGCAAAATGCTTCGCCGCGGGGCTACATATGGACCGCCTTTACCTGAAGGCGCTCCCGAGGACGGGGTCGAGCGCGGGATTGCGGCATTCATCATCTGCGCAAGTCTCGTCCGCCAATTCGAATTCGCGCAAAATGTTTGGATAAACGACCCAAATTTCCACGAGCTAGGCAATGAACGCGATCCAATAATCGGTGCTCAAGACGGCAGCTACGATATGACGATCCCGAAGCGGCCTATCCGACGAAAGATAAAAGGCTTGCCCGCCTTCACGACGGTAAAAGGCGGTGGCTATTTCTTTCTTCCGAGTATCAAAGCACTTCGCTATCTGGCCGCACTCGGGGATTAGACTGTTGCCGTGACGACTTCGAACGCGAAAGCGACTAATGATATTCTGAACGACCCGCCTGGTTGATCGCAGCATAATCTGTGACCGAACCCGTGGTCTCGCGCGAAGTGATCGCCCCGAGGCGATGCCCTGACGACGAGACCGGCGACAGGTTTCTGCTCTGAGCCCAGAGTCCGTTTAGGGTCAATCGCTACCCAATTGCGATTTCTGTGCTACGTCCGTTCACCCCTCAATGTCAGACCTGATCTTGCAGCGTTGCGAACGTCAAAATGGGCCGATCGCCGACAGGGTGACAATTACGCCGCAGCAGCAATCACGTGTGCTTGAATTTTGGCAGCAACCTCGCCGCTGCCATGCCTGTCTGCTATCGCCGATGCGGCGTAATCGGTTGCTGCGTCTAGTTTTCCGACCTCTCTGGCCTCGATTTCGTTGCGAAGAAGAGTTCCCTGACAATAGGCAACGGCCGGAATCCGGGGCGAGGATGCGCGGCTTTGTTCAGCTCTCGTTTCGATCACCACGCGGGAAAAACCTGCACCCTCCAACTCGCTACGGATCAGCGCCGTATCGTGGTAACCGTGCGGCGTGCGTATCAGGAAACGCGGCGGATCGTTCGGGAAAACTCTTGCGAGAGCATGCGTCACGTCATCCGCAAATACATTTTCCTCGATGCGATCCCATACGTTGAACAAAAGATGTCCTCCGGGCTTCAGGACCCGCTTTGCTTCGCGGTAGGCCGATGAGCGATCGGGAAAAAACATCGCGCCGAACTGACAACAAACGAGATCGAAGGCCACATCTTCAAACGGCAGCGCCAGAGCATCCGCCTGTCGCCATTTGATACGACTGTCGGGAGCTTGTCGCGAAGCTGCGTAATCAAGCATCGGCTGGTTGAGGTCGGTTACGACATAGCTTGCGCCGAGGGCCAGCTTTGGCACCAATGCGCGAGTGACAACCCCGGTGCCCGCGGCGATTTCAAGAACGGTGATGGGTGAGAAGGACGCTGCTCTTTGAGCAAGGTCCGCGGCGAACGGCTCGAAAATCAACGGCACCATATAGCGATCGTAATTTTCCGGGATCGAGCCGGCAAATACCTTGTCAGTTTCCAACATCTTGTCTCCCCGTCGATAGCTCGCAAGCTTAGCAGACGATTTGGCGGCTTTACGTCAGAAAGCGAAATCGGCCAACGTCGGCGCCATGTCGCCTTAGCACTTAATAGCAGACTTGAGCTGAAGATCGCGCCTGGTCAGTGTGGGGCCAATCTCAGACATTGAGACCACGTATAGTCCCTTTGCGTAACCCCGCCTCTCGTAAATTCCGCTTCTCCGGGGCGACCAGCGTCAAAACAAATGAACCTTTCGCAAAGCGTCAATTTACAGGCCCGAGGACGTTACGGCGCCATCGGCGGGAATAGCTGAAGCTCTAGGTCTCGGACCCGAACGGCCGGTTCATGCGGACTATCGCCAAGTTAACGGGCTTCGTTACCGAAGAGTGTTGCATGAGCGTGATCGCTCCCGCCGGCAACGCACAGACGGTCAGAACAATTCGGGGGCGTTGGCCCAGTAAGTGCTGGTCACGATGATCTGCCGCTATGCCCGCACCACATCGGACACCCGTTTGTCGCTCAGATTGGCGATGACACCCCGCAGTTTCTCGACGCCCTTAGCTCCCGGAAGCCAAGCCATCAACGAACTTCCACCTTGAGTCTCGCGCCGCATGGCCGAACTCCATCTCGCCGTAGCGGTCGTTCCAGTTTGAATCAAGCTGTTTCGAAATTCTTGTTGGTCTGTTGTAGCTTGGAGAGCCCTATGGACTCCGCCCACGAAGGGCAGAATTGGGCCTTATCGCCCCCGAGCGACCGCTATTACCGCAGACCCCACGACCGCGGTTGATCGACCCGGCAGCCGACAGGCCGCGCCCTGCCGCACAGCCGATCCTTTTACGCCTCAGCGCGTTCGGGTGGTCCGATGAATTTGCACGCCGATCAAACAAAAATCCTGTCCGGGGACCACGCCAGGGTCGCCAATATCGTCGTGCCGGTTTGCTAGCGGCGGTGGTCGTATTAGCGTTGCTGCCCGAACAGGCCCCTAGCCAAACTGCCGTCTTGTCCAAAGAAGCGATCGATACGATCTGGACAGTGCCAAACGTTGGGGCTCTGCCCGATGATAGTGATGGTCGTCTCGTTCGGCGTGGCCGCGATCTTGTTACCGCTACATATGCCTATATCGGACCAGAGGTCCGCGATCGATCGAAGCGCTATGCAGGCAATAACCTTGCCTGTGGCAATTGCCACCTTGAGGCAGGGACGAAGCGATTTGGCCTGCCGGTCTTCGGCCTCTATGACGCTTTTCCGCGCTACAGCGCGCGGGCTGGCGCTGTCATCACGATCGAGGAGCGAGTAAACTCCTGCATGACGCGCAGCATGAACGGCCGTTCGATCCCGAATGACGCGCCGGAAATGGCCGCCTTTGTAGCCTATATCAGATTCCTGTCATCCGGTGTGCCTCGCGATCAGATGATACCCGGCCTTGGCGCCGGCAAAATTCCCGAACTTGATCGCGCAGCCGATCCCACGCGCGGTAACGTAATCTATCTCGCGCAATGCGCTGGTTGCCACAACACCGATGGGTCGGGCATTCGCCGCAACCTGCCGACGACTGATCTCGGCTATGTCGTTCCGCCGCTATGGGGGCCCGATTCGTACAACGACGGCGCCGGAATGGATCGGCTCATCACGGCGGCGAATTTTGTCCACGCCAACATGCCGCAAGGCGCAGATTACCTGAACCCTGTGCTTTCAACGGTTGACGCATGGAACGTTGCGGCTTTCATTGTATCACAGCCGCGGCCGCACAAAGAAGCGCTAGAGAACGATTTTCCCGATCTTGCGCTCAAACCAGTCGATACACCTTACGGTCCCTATCTGGATAATTTTAGCGTCGAGCAGCACAAATACGGACCGTTCGAGCCGATCCGCGTTGCATTGGCACGGTTGAAGCGAAAAGATTGAGCGGGGTTTTTCCCGTGGAGCTTTGTCAGAACGTGCAACCGAAGCGCGGCGCTGCACGAAGACTTCCAATCATGGGGGGTATCTTCGAGGTTGGTGGGGGACCTTGGGATTAGTCCTGGACCTGCGACCGCATACCCAACAGATCGCCGCTGCTCCTGCCTCGCAAACTCGGCCGCGTCATCAAAACCCGCGGCAGATGGTCCTGTGGGTAGCCCCGTTTCAGCACCTCACTATAAAGACACCGTGCATACTTGGTGCGGCCACTATTGAAGCCGTTGGTGCGCGGAGCCGACATTCTTCGGCCAACAATGAGAAAACACCGTGAAAGAAGATCACAACAAGGCGGCGGAGCAGCACGAGAACGCAGCGAAGTCGCATCGTGCCGCTGCCGACGCCCATGGCAAGAATGACCATGCCAAGGGCAAGGAACATTCCACGCAGGCCCAACAGCATTCGCAAATTGCGCGCAGCCAATCGCAGACCGCGCACGAAAAGAGCCAGCAACAGAAGTAACGTCTGTGGCGGGAAGCCGGCGCATCACGTCGGCTTCCCGTTCTAAATAGTTCGGGCGTAATTCGACCGCGTCATTAGGAAAACTTCGCTTATCTGCATTGCGCCGAGCCCGGGAGCTACATTTTTGTGATGAACGAGTTCAATACAGGCGGTTTCTCCGCCGCCGGGACGGCGACGAATGGTTTGATCGCCCAACTCGCGCCGCGCTCAGCGAAATGCTTCTCACCCAGTTAGCGCGCTTTTGCGGACGGGCACAGATTGACAGTGACACCATTTGGCACAGGTGGATTACGCTGCGTTGGCACTAATTGACGCTTGTCGGACGGTGCCAGTGGTGCTTGCAAATCAATAATACCGGTCCGCCAACGGCCGAAGGCGGCGCATGACCTCCGCCACCCTTCATTCGTCGGCGGCGGCATCATCCTTGTACGGGCCGTATTGGGGCCTTACTAGCCGCCAGATTCACTGACTCCGATCGCGCGCGCACCTAAATGGCGGCAATAGTGGAACCAGAAGGCGGCAAAGGCTGCATGTAGTAACGATTGGTGGCTTCTCGTTCCGAGGTGCTCGGTTGGGCCTCGCAAATGGTCTATCGGACGTCGATCTCTATTCGAGGACTCTGCTCTTCGGGCCGCAGGGTACGTGCTCGATACCAGGGCGGGAAATAGACCGTGAATATGGCCGCGCCTAACGAAAAGAGAACCCATGCGTATTGCGATACCAAACTCTGATCGCCTGCGGCATGCCGATAGAACGAAACAAGCGCCGACAGGAAGAAGTCGAGGCCCCAGACCCCGGTGATGTACTGATTGATGCGGACGAAGAGTGGCGAATGCCAAAATTCCGGTGCCACCTGGTCGCGTGCATATTGGATGGTAAAGGGCATGCCTGCGAGTAGCGAGCCCCAGGCGATCGACATCAGAGTGATATTGACCAAGAGCGACATGTAGGTCGCAAGGATCATCCATTGGAATCCAAAGACACCAATAGGCACAATAATGAAAAAAGCGAGCGTGGCAGTGTCGAGTATTTTCAACGATCGATTGCAAACTTGGCGCATGGTGGTGAAAGCGGCCGCGCCGAGGGATAACAAGAGAGCGAGCACGAACGAGCGATTGCCCAATACACCGAGGATAATCCAAGGTAGGAACCCGACCACCAGCCGCATCATCGGTGCAGTTCCTCTCCGATACCCGAACTCCTCAGCCCACAGCTCATTTTGGACCCGTTTCACTCGTGGTGGCCGTCGATCACGCGGCCCGCAGAATTCGGTCCACTTCCGGCCAGCTGGCATCGCCGAAAGTCGCCAAATCCTTTGTAAGATCGGCAGGCACCCAGTCGATAAGTTGGACCTTGAAAGTCGGCCGTGCCTTGATCCTTTCGAACCAGTCGGTGACTTTCGGTCGCGAGCGCGTCCACATAGCCGACATACTCATCATATCAAGTCGATTGACGTAGGGAACGAGCCCAATATCCGCTAACGAATACGAAGCGCCCGCGACCCAGGGGTTTTCACTGAGCGCGTCCTCCATCTTTTGCAGATAGCTGTCATAGAGGCGCAGCGACCGGTCGATTCCGGGCGCTTCAAGACCCTCCCTCACAATGACCTTCTTTCGTTCGTGCCATCCCGCCGTCACTGATATGGGCGGTGTACTGGCAAGAAAGTTAGCGAGGCCTTCAGGTCCGAGCCGTGCAACGGTATGCCGGTGAGAGCAGGCGAAGGTGATCTCTCCACACATTGGGTGGAGAATTTCATCGATTGCCTTGGTCCATAACCGCATCCGGGCGCGGCTGGCCGCATCGTCCGGCTTGAGCGGCGAGTCCGGAAAGACTTCATCGATGTATTCGCAGATGACCGTCGACTCCTGAAGAACAAGGCCGTCGTGAACTAACGTCGGCACAACCGCCTTCGGATTGAGCTTTATATATGCGGGATCGAACTGATCACCTTTCAGAATGTCTATGTAGTGGCCTTGCCATTCCAATCCCTTTTCCGCTAGCGCGAGCCGCACTTTGGCAGCGCAGACGGAGGATCCGTGGTGATACAGCTCAAGCATGTTTTGACAAAGCCCTGACGCTTTTCCCAGTAAGCCATTATGCTCGCGGGTGCCAGCCGTATCAAATACAATAAGGATCGTGGTTGAGGTTGTCGAAATTTGCATGGCCGCGTCTTCAACTCCGGGCCGGGCCGGGCCGAGGCCTTACGGGGCGGACCTATCATTCTAGAGCGGCGCTGGGTTCTCAGTGCCAACCGACGCTCGCCCAACAATAACGCCACCGCCAGATTAAAAAGTGTGCCAAACAGTGTCACCGAACCGGCGAGCGTCGAGGCCGCACCAGTTTGCAATTTCGGGACTTGGTAACGGCAGTGCCGTTAGATCGAGAATCGAGCCTCGCGTAGTACCGTTAGCCGGCGCATGATCTCTTGGCGCAATTCCTCTGGCGATGCATCGTGCTTGAACGGTGTCGCGTTGTTCGGGTCGAGCTAACAGCAGGACCGGCCATGTCTCCTACGCATCCGAAAGCGACCAATACTAGCCTCACGGTCTCATGTCGCGACGGGCCAAAAGCGGAAGTCCGTGAGACTGGTTGAAAGCGAATATTCGCTTCATAGCGAGAAGCGCATCCCACACGGGTCAATAAAAACTCCGCTTCGTGGGGCAGCAGCCATCTAGTGATAGCCGCTGCTGTTAGCCTCCTGCATTTGCCGCAAAACCCCGTCTAGATTAAACGCCGCGGGCTTTTGACGTGGCGGAAATTCCTTGAACGCCTGGATTTGCTGCGCGACAACCCCTTGCATCCCATAGAGAAGGTAGGCGTGGGATATCACCCAATCCCAATAGGTGTTAGAATTCTCATCCGCTCGCTCGAAAGGATCGCGGCGCAGGTTGAACATCTTCGGCGCCCGCAGCTTTACAAACGGCTCGAACCAGCACATCAGTTGCTTCGCCCGTTGCTCCATAAGGACCATTTTCCAGTCACCCACGCGAATGGCGAGGATGTCGCCGTCGTCGCTAATATAGAAAAAGAATTTTCTGGGGCTTTCTTTGGCCTCGCCGCTTAGATAGGGCAAGAGATTGTAGCCATCGATGTGTACCTTAAAGGTCTTATTACCAACCTGATGACCATTGAGGAGCTTTTCCTTGACGTCAGGTTCGCCCGCCGCGGCAAGGAGCGTCGGCAGCCAGTCCTGGTGTGACGCGAGATCGTTCAGCACCAGACCCGGTTTAATCTTGGCTGGCCAGCGAACGAAAATGGGAACGCGCCAACCGCCCTCCCAATTGGTATTCTTCTCGCTGCGATACGGCGTGATCCCCGCATCCGGCCAACTGTTGTAGTGCGGGCCGTTGTCCGTCGAATACATGACAATCGTTTCATTGACGATGCCCAGCTCGTCAAGCTTGCTCAACATACGACCGATATTCTCGTCGTGCGCTACCATGACATCGTTGTAGTCACCCTGACCGCTCTTGCCCTTGTGTTTTTCCGCACAGTGCGTGCGAAAGTGCATGCCCGTTGTGTTGTACCAGATGAAGAATGGCTCTCCTTCTTTGTGGCATTTGTCGATGAAGGCGAGTGCACGGTCGGTAACTTCGTCATCAATGGTTTCCATCCGCTTTTTGGTCAGAGGACCGGTATCTTCAATCCTTTGTCCGCCGTTGCCATCACGCCAGCAATGAAGCACACCTCTCGGTCCGAACTGTTTTTTGAATGCTGCATCCTTCGGGTAGTCCGGCTCTTCGGGCTCCTCCTCCGCGTTCAGATGGTAAAGGTTGCCAAAGAACTCGTCGAAACCATGCACCGTTGGTAGAAATTCGTCCTTATCTCCCAAATGATTCTTGCCGAATTGACCAGTGGCGTAGCCGAGCGGCTTCAGCAGGTCCGCAATGGTCGGGTCTTCCGCCCGAAGGCCCACATCAGCGCCCGGCATTCCGACCTTGGTGAGGCCGGTGCGGATCGGGTTCTGGCCAGTGATAAATGCAGCGCGGCCGGCGGTGCAGCTTTGCTGGCCGTAATAGTCGGTGAAGGTCATTCCTTCATTGCCGATCCGATCAATATTCGGAGTGCGGTAACCCATCTGCCCGCGATTGTTGTAGCTGATATTCCACCAACCGATGTCGTCGCCCCAAAGGATGAGAATGTTCGGCTTTCCCGCCTTATTGGCCATTTCAAAACTCCGATATTTGGTTTGATTCGCCCGGCCTTCAAAGAGACCGGCTCACCTCGGCGGCTACACTTGACGAAGCAGTACAGCAAAAAACGCGAACAGCCCAATGGCGATTAGGAGAAGGGCAATAGCCATCACCGGCGAGCGCATTTGCTCTCCGACGCCGCCCGACCTCATTCCCGCAATCTGCGTGAATGGCTCCTCCCACATGTAACGAATGATCGATTGATATTGCCAAATCGATACCAGCAGCGCCAGCACGCCGCAGGAAATTAGTGCAAGCCCAAGATACTGCGGCGCCTTCGGAAAATTGGCGGGAGTGATCCCCGGCATTTGTTGGAAGCGTTCAAAAAACTGGACGATGGCGAAGCCAAAGCCGATCAGCGAGACTGCGGTCCGTATCCACGACATCATCGTGCGCTCGACGCTGAGGCGGGTGCGCAGCCAACCGAAATGACTATCCGACGTGGTTCGAACCTCGAATCTCGCCACGATTGAAGGATCTGGATCGGCCATTAACGGCCCTCACGTATATTGACTTGTTTAGAGCCAATCGGCTTCGCTTGAATGGGCTGCAAGAGTGGTTTCGTTGAAACCATTTCTCAGCGAAGAGTTTTTGATCCGATCCAGTGCCGCGCGGCGCGCCGCACGGGACCACGCAACAGCACATAGGGAACGAACGCGAGTAGCAATGCGACTACAGCAGTTTGCACCGGATAGAAGGCTTTTAGCACTATCCATTGGTAGGCGATATCCATCAGAATTGCGAGTATAAGGATTTTCGCGGTTGCCGCGATTGCCTCCCACAGAAGTCGGACGCGCTGCTCACCCGTCGTCGCAACGCCCCAAAGATACGGCATCCGCCCAAGTCGGGCATCCTTCACGCCGTCACGCAACGCTGCGATTGCGGCCATCAACGGCTGAAGAACAAAGCGGAAAGTCATCGGTCCGCCGGGGCGAGCTAATATATCCTTCCACAAGCGATCGAGACCAGCATACGTAATACCGTACTTGACGATGCCTACAACTATTAGGGCCAACAGGAGGCTAGCAGCCAAACGCGCGAGGAGGAATTCGCTTCCCGTTGCCTTTTGCATTTCAACGACTCTCTCAGGCATCAGGACAAGGCACTTCACGTGAAGTTTACGACGAGAAATTTGCATGGCGAGTATTAGACGTATCCAAGCCACGTCACCCACCCAGATACCGAGGCTTCCTCGGCTTTGTCAAAGCAAGCAAGTTCAGTATGCACCAAGCAAACTGTATTTCAACGGTTGCCCATTGTGAATTTTCGTGTCACCCTTCGTTTGACGAGCTGGCACGGGTCGCGCGCGATCGGCGGAGGGTTCATTCGAGTCGCTGACGACCCAACAGTAATCCTGCCACGGCACCGAGAAGATCTTGGTTGGCTTGTGAGTCGGCACCGCCCCTCAGCCACCAATCGAAGATAGCTGATCGAACCGAGCACTGAAAAGAGTAGAGGGATTCATAACGCCTCCAACTGAAAGGGAGTAAAGGGCGATGGGTACGCGCCGCGTGAGTTCGTTTTGCGGATTTTTGTTGATGGTCGGTATTGCCGCCCCATCAACAAGCCAGGCCCAAGTCGCGGTTGATATGTCGCTACTGACTTGTGGACAATACCTAGCGATGTCGCCAGATCAGTCTCGCATATATGCCGCTTGGATGAGTGGATGGTTCAATCAAAAGATGGGATACACCTACGTCAATCTAGAGGCCTACGAGAGAAACGTTGCCAATGTTAAGGCGTGGTGCGGCACCAATCCTAATGAGTTGGTTATGACTGAGGTCCAGCGTTCGACCGGCAAATAGGTGACGTGATGAAAGCAACATCAATCGTTTTTGTAAGTGTTGCGATTTTCGGATCCCTCGCTTTGGCTGGTGGTTTCGGTCCTGCCGCGGCTCAGACAATCATCGAGATGTCGGCTCTTAAGTGTGGAGACTATTTGGGGGCGTCCCCTGACAGGCAAGAGCAATTTGCCGCGTGGATGAGCGGCTATTTTAATGCCGAGCGGAATGTGCCAATGGTCGATCTGAAAAGGTTTGCGACCAACAAGAAGCTAGTCGAGAGATACTGCCGTGGTCACAAGAGAGACAATCTCATGAAGGTCATCCGTAAGGTGGCGATCTAGGTTGGCAAGGGCAGCAACCCGCGGGCTTAATGAGGGGTGAGTTATGAGATTGTTCTGGGTGATGGCGCTTGGTGGCTTAGCGGTCGCCGTAACACTTTCATCATCCGCGTCCGCTTGGGAGTGCATGGCTCGCAGCACTAATGGAGCGACTGGGTTAGGTTCCGGCATCATTCTCGAAAGAGCCCAGAAGTTTGCAATTCGTAGGTGTATCGCGTCCGGAGGTAATGTGCCCGGGTACGCTTGCAGTATCCGTTACTGCAGATAGATTTCGATCATGGCTTAGGTTGCTTAACCTATTGCATATTTCGATCATCAAGTCTGGCTTGATCGGCGGCCCCCCATAGATGTCGGACGCTCACTAGACAGTGAGTGATATGGATTTGGGGTTCATCGCAGATCACTAGACGCCCTGCCAAGTCCCACATCGAATACGCTACGAGCGTCCTTGGAATTTCCATTCGCGGGATCGGCGACGATTTCTGCCCTGGGCCCTAAGTCCGCTTTGGGTCAATCGCGACCGGGTCAAGCCAACCGCAGGAACAGCCACGTGCGCTATGCATCCGAAAGCAACCGACACTAGTCTCAGAGAACTAGCGTTTATTGCCGACGGTCACGCGGGTTTCCATTTGCAACGTCAATGCGCCATCCGTTTCGTAAGGTAGCAAACGCATAGCGAGTTCATTGATAAAAGCTGCCTTTCGATCGGCCGGAATTTGTGCCAGCTCTTCACGCGTTATTTTTGAACTACCTTCCAGAACTATCTCGACAAAGGCCCGCGCCGACGGATATTTCGTTTGCAGCAATACAGTCGCGGTCGTCGCTGGGACGAACCCCGCCTTGGAAATAAGCTCCAGAAGTTCAGCTTCGTCCGCAAGCGACCATCCCAGTGGTCGGGCTCGTTCGCGTCCTATAATCGCTTCCAAAGCTTGAAACAGCAAAACGTGACCGGGCGATTTTGTGAGGTCCGACCAAGTGGCGAGCGCCACACGCCCGCGCGAGCGCAAGATCCTATGAATTTCATATAGCCCAGCCGCGGGGTCGGGCAGGTACTGCAGCCCCTGCTGGCATGTCACAAGGTCATAGGTCCCGTCCGGGTAAGGGAGGCTTTGCAAATCTCCTTGCCGCCACTCGATTTCCGGCGCAAGGCTCCTGGCCATTTCAATCATCATCGGATCGTAATCAAGCCCCACGATCTTTCCAGACGAGCCAACCTTAGGCGCAATCAAACGCGCTACAATGCCGGTGCCGCAGGCTGCGTCGAGTACGTGCTCGCCCGGCGCGGGCAGCGCGTGCTCAATTACAATCCGTGCCAATGGTTCAAATATCGCCGAAACGAGGTGCCTCTCGTAGATTGAAGCCGGACTACGGTCGGACATAGTGTTTTCTCCTTACACGACCCACGATCAATCCGGCCCGCTTTGCTTTGACTCCCGTCGAGTATTCGGTCTGAATAGTCAAGGGCTGCCGCTCGGAGTCTGGGTTGTGCCTGCACGTGTTATTCCACGATCCGTGTGTGTGCCGCACCGTTCGATAAGGCTTCTCCCTTGACCATTCGCTTCAAAATTCTTGCCCTGGCTATGGTGATCTTGATCATATTCGGTGTCGTGGTCGGCATTTCGACGTGGTTGCAGCATAAGTTCATGAACCAAATCATTGCCATTACCCGTTACCACATTCCGCTAAGGACACTTATCGCCGATTTTGACGTGCGCACCGACGAATATGAACTGATTACGCTGCGCCTGTTACGGCAGCCTGCGGTTACTCAAGGCGAATTGGAGCACACCAGTGAGCGCGCGCGGCAAGACGCCAAACGAATAGCTGAGGATATGGAACGGTTCGACGCGCTAGTAGACAGCGCGCTAATAGATCCAACGATCTCCCGGCAAAGCGAAAGCATTTTCTCCGAATTGAAAGGCGCGACGCCGTTCATAAAGCGCCAGCTTGATAGATTTTTCAGAAGCGGCGAGCTGGTTCTGCAAGCTGTTGCTGAGGGCCGACTGGACGATGCGCGTGGCTTGTCTCTCGAGTTTCGCAAGACTGAAGATGCCTTTGGCCCGGACACGGCCACCTTACGCGACAAACTAGCATTGCTCACCGCTACCGTCGGAGACGCGGCCTTATCAAGCCAAAAGATCATTCAGGCTCTTAATCTTACTCTATTTGCCTTGGCCGGATGCCTTGGCATTGGCGCAGGTATTTTTGTTTCCGCGCATATTGTCCGGGCCTTACGCCGCCTGGCTGAAGGCACAGCGGCAGTCCAAGCTGGGCAGTTCATGGTCACCGTGCCCGTTGAAACAAATGATGAGGTCGGGCAGCTCGCCACGGCGTTTAACCGGATGGTCGAAGAAATTCGTACGAGAGAGAAAATAAAAGAAGCATTCGGAAAATTCGTCGATCCAGAGAATCGTAGCCAATCTAATTGCAACTACGTCCGGAGATATCGATCGCGCCGAGCGTCAGGTAGTTACCGTATTTTTCTCAGATATCGCAGGCTTCACATCGATGAGCGAGCAACTAACTGCGTCCGCCATCGTGAACATGCTTAACCACTACTTCACTGCCGTGACGGCTCCGATTCGTGAGCATCACGGCTTTGTCGACAAGTATATCGGCGACGGCCTCATGGCGTTTTGGGCGGCGCCATTTTCGCCAGGCGACACTCACGCAGCGAGTGCTTGTTTGGCGGCAGTGCAACAGCAGATGGCGATTGACGGGCTTAACAAGGAGCTGCCGAATTTAGTCGGCCTTCGTCGCGGCGCGCCCACGCTTCGCGTGCACATGGGAATAGCGACTGGAGAAGTAATTGTCGGCACGATTGGATCTGCCGTCTCCAAAAGCTTCACTGTAATTGGCGATACCGTCAATGTCGCCTCACGGCTGGTCGGCGCCAATGACTTATACGGAACGCGAATTGTTGTTAGTGAGGATGCCGTCCGGCTTGCGCGGCAAGAGGTTGAGTTTCGTGAACTTGATTTGATCACTGTCGTTGGCAGAAGCGAGCCCATCCGCATCTTCGAACTCCTCGGCCCGATGGGCAACTTGCAGCCTGGTGAGGATGAGCTAGCAAATGAATTTGACAACGGCCTCAAGGCCTACAGAGCGCAAGATTGGATGGCCGCCGAGCGACATTTCAAACGCTGTCTTGAAATAAGGCCTGATGACCGGCCGTCTGCATTATACCTCTCTCAAATCACAGAGATGCGAACAAACCCGCCACCTGCTGACTGGAACGGTGTGTGGCATCTGCACAAGAAGTGACAATCCGATCATCGCGGCGCCTCCAGGCATATTAGCCAACGCTAAGGCACCCAGTTGCGATGTCCGCGTTGGGTCTAGACGGCGACATCGCTTGTAAGCCGCGATACGGCGGCTCTATTCCCGAAAGCCGACATATGCTCGCGTTGCGATATCTGTCGCGATGGGCCACAAAGGGACATTGACGACGCCTCCTATCAGAATGCCATTAGAGTAGTATCGCGATTACAGCCCGTCTTGTCGTTCCTAAAAGCGAACGAGTTAGGTGCTTCAGCGGCTAGTGTATCTCTGCAACGCGGATGAGGGCGTAGCTGATTGATCCGAGCAGAACCAGCGAGGCCGTCGCCGCGAATATCACACGCAAGCCGTTTTTCGCGACGGCGGAAATGTCAACGCCGAGACCCAGCCCAGCCATCGCGATTGTCGTCAGCACCGCCGCAATCTCGGTGATCCGCGGCAATGCAAAGTGCGGAATTAAGCCAAGCGATTGGACGATTAAGAGAGCTACAAAGCCGGTGATGAACCAGGGCACAAGGTGTTGCCAACTGGTGGCGCTTTTTTTGGTAGGGACGCCCGCCAACTCGGCCCGCAGTTCGCGCGCTAAGAGCGACAGCCCGAGAACCACCGGGCCGAGCATCAAGACCCGCACGAGCTTCACCACGGTGCCGACCTGATTGCTTAACGCCCCGATGGGCAATGTTGCCGCCAGGACCTGCGGAACGGCGTACACGGTCAGGCCGGCTAGCACACCGTATTGCGTCAGCGATAGCTGCAGGACGGGGACCAACAGCGGAAGCGTTAGCACCACGATAACGCCGAGCACGGCGGTGAAAGAGATTGACGCCGCAACGTCGTCACTGTCCGCGCCGATCACCGGCGCCACCGCGGCGATTGCCGAATTGCCGCAGATAGAATTGCCACAGGCGATCAGAATCGCCATACGCGGCGGTAGGCCCATCGCGCGGCAGATGACGAACACATATCTGCGCCGAAGCGCGCCGAGCCGACGGCGACGACAGATCTGGGACGGAATTTGACCTGCAACATTCCAGGGCGGCTAGGGACAATGCGGACGCAAAATCCCTCCCCTATCCGGTCGAAGCGAATTGCCTTCTCGAAACGTACCGCCTAGGCGGTTAAGCGCAGCCCCCGGACATTCTCCAATAACTGACGAAAAGCGGGCTCGGGAGCAACGCACATGGTTCGATAAGCATCCAGGAAGGGCAGCCACGTTAAATATTGATCCGGCTGGCAATTTGGCCGGACAATCCGGACATCCCCGACAAACAGCGCACAAAAGTCGGCACAGCCGATAGCAACGGCCATGCGGTTCGCAATTACAGTATTATTGCGACTTTCATGGCCGTCTTCGCCTTTCTGACTTGGCTAACTTGGTCGCCGCGCTCGCCACAGGTTCGAGGATTGCTGTCGGCCAAATATACTCGTTGCCGCGGTTGCCAATAGAGATGCGGCAGGCAGGTCAATGCGCCCTTGCCAAGGGCAAAGGTGAAGGCCTTTTCGAGCATCGGTAAACCGCAACCGGAGGACCCAATGCCCCACGGGGCGCTTGCCGTCGCCGCAGCGCTTTTGGGCGCGATGGCTGAGTCGTGACACGAAACCTAGACTAGCGAGCGGTATACGATCCCTCAGCTGCAAGGGATACGAATACTTGACTGCGCTTGGTCCTCGGCGCCGGCAGTGTCATCGCGATTCCCATTGGTGGGGATAGTCGTGGCTAACCCTCGCCCGACCGAGATACTGTTTTGTAACGCTCCCTTCTGGCTCGCCGCGGCATTAAGTGTCGTTTCGGTAATTTGGCCATCTCACGAGACTCCCTTGAGACCCGCTAAGATATATAGCCTCGGAGCGATCGGCACCACCGTCGCGATAACTCTTGCTTTTGGCTTGAAGCTGAAGACGAAAAGCTTTCGTTTCAAAAACTCGCGATTGGCCTGCACCCGGTTTGGATGACACCCGCTTAAACTAAACCCGCCTGCATCTCGAACTCCATGGGGCTTGTGTAGCCGATCGTGGAGTGCCGACGTTTAGCATTGTAGAAGCGCTCGATATAGTCGAACACGTCGGCCCTGGCCTCGTCTCGCATCCGATAAGTCTTGCGGGCTGTACGCTCGGTCTTCAATGACGAGAAGAAGCTCTCCATCGCAGCATTGTCCCAGACGTTGCCTGAGCGGCTCATTGAGCAGGTGACACCGTGATCGGCCATCAGCTTCTGGAACTGCTCGCTGGTGTATTGGCTGCCGCGATCGGAGTGATGGAGCAGCGCGTCAGGCTTGCCTCGGCGCCAGATCGCCATAACTAGCGCATCGGTGACGAGCTGCGCTGTCATCTCGGCACTCATTGACCAGCCGACCACACGACGCGAGAACAGGTCGATGACGGCGGCCACATAAAGCCAACCTTCAGCTGTCCACACATAGGTGAAGTCGGCTATCCATTTGCGGTTTGGAGCGGACGCCTCGAAGGCACGGTCGAGCACATTCGGAGCGACGGCGGCGATCTGCCGTGGACCCAGATCGGGCGGCAGTCGACGCCGGCGCGGTCGGGCCTTGAGGGCCTGTAGCCGCATCAATCGCTCAATGCGATGCAGGCCGCACGATACCCCCTCCGCCAGCAGATCGTGCCACACTCGCCTGGCACCATAGGTTCGATCGCTGGCTAGGAAGCTCGCCCGAACCTTCGCGCCCAGCGCGTCTTCGCTCTGGCTGCGTCGACTGCGCGGCCGTGTCAGCCAGCCATAGAAGCCACCCCGCGAGACACCGAGCGCCCCGCACATCCAGTCCACGGCCCAGATTCCCCGGTGCTTCGCAATGAAGGAGAACTTCACGTCAACTCCTTCGCGAAGTAGGCCGCGGCTTTTTTTAAGATGTCCCGCTCGGCCTTCAGCTTGATCACCTCACGTCTGAGCCGCGCGATCTCAAGCTGTTCGGGCTTCATCTGGCCCTGGCCCGGGAACGCCTGCTGCGGATCGTCCGCAAACGCCTTGACCCAGCTGCGCAGCTGCGTCGGATGCACCTTCAGGTCTTCAGACGCCTGCGCATACGAGACGCCGCGATCTCTGATCAGCCGCACCGCCTCAAGCTTGAACTCTCGCGTAAACCGTCTTCTCTCCATGACTCACCTCCGGTCCCATCAAAACACCTAACTCGGTGTCTTCGGAACCGGGTGCAGGCCAATCTGCTCACCCGATATACGGCGCTAACGTCTGGGCGGTTTAAGAATTTTTGCCGGCACTCATCGGCCGACGCTACACTCTCTTGGGACGGAGTTGCCGACGGGGGGAGATCGACTTGCCAAACGGTACGAATGGAAAACATGAACGGGTACGAGACAGAATTAGGCAGGTACTTTCGACGATCCCTGTAATTAACAATCGAATGTCGCCTCTTTTCCTACGGCAAATTACGTCTTTCGAAGAGTACTGCCCGGCCATGCCGTTTCTCCCGCAGAGCATCGGAGATAAAGGATTTTATCTACTCGTCGAAACCGAAAACTCAGAGTGCAGAACACAACCCTTTTGCTTGGAGGTGGCAGAGCTGGAGACCTTCTGGAAACAGGTTCGTGCGTATCAAAATGGCCTTATTAATCAAATACCCACGAAGTTCATTGCCGGTCTCCGCAATGCCAGCCTCCTCTCTCTTGGTATCGCGATACGTTCAGAAGATAATTTTTTCTTCAAGGATCCTTATCACAATCCAGAACTAGTCTTTTGGAGTAATCTTTCAAAGAAATTCCTTCCCGTCGTCGATCGCCACCTCGAAGGTGCTTATATTCATCTTGGACTTTTATGGGCGACTGAGCACTACCACTGGGTCTTGGATATTTTGCCTCGCCTATCAATTGTCCGGCGCTTCCCAGAGCTGCGCAAAATGCCGATCATATTGCCGACAGGAATGACATCGAGCCAGCGCGAAGTCACTCAAACTGCTAGGGATTTCGAATCCGCTAATTGAATTCTCCGGAAACCATTGGAAGCTCGAAGAGCTCTACTATCCATCGATCTGCGGCAGTACCGGCAATCCCACATCGGCATCAGCGCGATGGATCAGGGAATGTTTCGTTGCTAAGCCGCCAAGTAGGCGACGGCGCCTTTATGTTTCGCGAAGGGGGGCTGCCGAGCGGCGCGTCTTCAATGAAGACGCTGTCATCAGCTCGCTTTCGGCGCTCGGTTTTGAAACGGTGCATGCCGGTGAATTGTCGTTCGAAGACCAAGTGCGGACATTCAGCGAAGCGGAAATCATAGTCGGCCCGCACGGGGCTGGCCTAACGAACGCCGTTTTTGCCCGGCCCAAAACAGTTTTGGTTGAGGTTTTTCCACCTGAGTACATCAACGGCTGTTTTTGGTCCTTAGCGCATGCTTGTGAGCACCGATACGGCTTCATGATTGGTGTGCAACGCGCCCGAGATATTGAGATCGACGTTGACAAACTTGTAAACTTGATCAACGCCATCAGGTAGCACTCAGCGGCGCCTGCGCGGCCGCGACACCATCGCGTTGTCGGATGGTCGTGACTGCCGCCTTCTCGAACTTCCCGAGGTAGTGAAAACATCGAGAACAGCGCCGTCTCTCTGCGAAATTGGCGCATCGAAGAGACGTTCTAAAATGCTTTTGCGGATTTCCGAGATTGGTCCAATCCGATGAGACGCAGATATTCACGTTCGGGGAGCCCATAGAAGTCGCCGGCAACTCGTTCGAAGTCCACCACGATCTAAAATCGCCACCTCGCCACGTCGGGCCTGAATCATTTGCCGCTCTGACAAGTCGTGCAAAGCATCCGTGACGCCCGCTCGTCGCACGCCCAACATCAAGCCAAGAAATTCGTGTGTCATTGGTACTTTGGGGCCATCCATTCGGTCCTGGGCCATCAGCAGCCATCGCGCCAATCGCTCCGGAACTGATGCCCTTGCGTTGGCGATAGCGGTGTGTGCCGTTTGCACCATGAAAGACTGAAGAAATTTCAAAAACATTTGATGCAAAGTCTTGCTTTGCCCCATCACATTGCGGAGCGTGCTTACCGCAATTTCGTCGCCGAAGCCGGCGGCCTGCACATAAGTTGAATGTGGCGATTGGCCGTTGCCGAGCACGACGGCCGCGCCAGTCATCCCCTCTCGACCTATCAATCCGATCTCAACTGCCGGTTCACCTGATACCGTGGCTACGACAGAAGCGATGGCCGTGTGCATAAAGTAGATATGCTCGATTGGCTCGCCGGGTCTTTCGAGGTTTTGCAGCAATTTAAGAGTTACAGTCGTTAAGTGTGGCTGCAACAATGCGAAGTCACTTGCTGAGAGTGCGGCAAGCAAGCGGTTGGAGCTGTTATAGGCAGAGTTTTCAGACATGCTCTTCCCTGAAAGGGGCAAGAGCACTGTCGGTCTCCCAAACACCCGCGCCCAATGCGCTCGGCGGGCGGTAGTCCCTGCCTACACCTTCCGGGGGCGACCTACAACCATTTGCCGAAGTGCGAGGACAAAACAGCTTTTGTCCCTGTACGTTTTCGTACAAATCGCGTAGCATTCACTATCACAGGCAAGTTCCAGGGCGTCTGTGGCTGAGAGACGCTAGTGCTCCCGCCTATGCGGCGACAGGAGCTTGCGGAATGGACGGAGTGAACAAGCAGCCCCTGTGTCCCTCCTGCCGGTCGCCTATGATCTTGGCCAAGAGATTGGCGCGATCTGTCCCTCACCTGACATTCATATGCAGCCCATGCGGCGTTGCAACACTGATAGGATGCCGGTCAAAGCCAAGCGACGACCTCGATCTGATCGCCTCTCTCAGAACGACCGTCGCTGATGCACTGGAAAGCGCGATACGGCTATCGAAATTGTTTAGTCAAGGCTCGGAGCGCGAGCTGTTTATCGAATTGGACGACGGCGCCAAACAAGCACTACTTCAAAGAGCGGTCGAAGCTACAGAAGCTGTGGCGATCTTCGCAAATCAGATGGCAAGAGTACTGGAAGATAACGGCAGCGGCACGCCGTTGCGTCCAAATTAAACGTCAAATCGGCTAACCACAATCCAAGCTTGGGAGCGTTTGACTTTGAGTTTGAGTTTGCGTCAGTCAGATTGATGGCGCATCACGTTGTCTCGTTATGCAGGCACTGCGTTTTATTTGATCTTCCAGCAGGTTTAGCCGCAATTCGATCGCACCGATTGCCATTACGAGGCTGTCGATCGCCCTATTCACGATTTTTACGTCCTCTGGATCTCTCAGGAAAGTCATCAAATCCTGGATCGTCGCAAACGCCTCAACAACGTCATCAAGTTCAACTGACATCGTCCGGCCACCTCGTTGAGCGCTGTGCCTTTATATTTCTACGATTTGTTGTGACAGGCAACTGCTCATGTTTGTACGCATTCGTACAAGCTCATGGTGGGTGCTAATTTACCGAGAAGTCGTCCGCGTACTTTCAAACCATCGTCGATCGTGAGGGAAGCGATCACGCGAGACGCTTGTATTGCTTGCTCACGCAGTCTAATCGGTACCGCGACGCATTCTGTGCAACGAAGTCGCGCAAAGGCCCGCATAGTTGCGGTAGCCTCGGAACATGGACCACGAAATGACGCAGACGCGTTGCGCGTCGGCCTGCCCCCACGAACTGCCGCACCCTATGATATTCCGACCGGCGGCGATGACGATGGCTGGCGGAACCCGCAAAGATTTCCATTGTCGGCGAATGTGATCGGACAGCTTAGGCCGCGCGAGCAGATCGCAACTCTCTCGCCCCGGTCCGTACCGCTCTCGCAGCTTCTTTTCAGCGCGAAGCGCCGACAACCCTGCGCGCTTGATGCGCGTCCTTTGGCTTAGCGCGCTTCGCTGGCTAGTATGTTGGTCGACGTTGCATCGCCGCGGCGTCTGCCCTGAGACGATCGTCCGAGTCATTCTCCTGATCCGAGGCACGCATGTCCTGGCGTTTGGCGCTCCTGATTTTGCTGACGACAAGCATCCCGCACGCCAACGCGGAAACTGCGGACGAGCAGGCTTTGCGTCTGGTCAACCACTACCGCCAGGCTGCCGGACTGACGCCGGTGAAGCTCGATCAAGCGCTCAGCGCGGGCTGCATGGAGCACGCCAATTACATGGTGCAGAACCAGGGCACCGAGGCCATGGCCGGGCTCAACGCCCACACCCAGCGCCCCGGCCTGGCGGGCGCCAGCGCGGCCGGCGCAGCCTGCGCGAAGGCGGCCGACCTTTTTCCGAAGGTCTCCGATCTTGGTGTCGCCATCGAGGGCTTCATGGCCGGCCTCTATCACCGCCGCCCGATGCTAGATCCGCAGCTTGACCGGATCGGGGTCGGTTATGCGCGCCTGCCTGACGGAATGCTGGCAGCGGCGCTTCGGTTCGACAACGCCACGCGCAGTACGCGCGGCGGCTGGCCGGTCCTTTATCCGGCCAACAAGCAAACAGACATTCCGCTCGAGTACGGCACCGAAATCCCAAACCCAATTCCCAACCACGGTACCGGCGGATATCCGATTACTCTGCAATTCCCGCCGTTCGATAAGGTGACTGGCGTTTCGGCCGCGATCACCGACGCCACGGGCAACCCGGTCGAGTTTTTCCTGTCGGATCCCGAGCACCCGGCGACGTCGTTCGGTCAATACGGCATGATCTGCCTGATCCCGAAGCAATCGCTGCAGCCGCAGCATGCCTACAGCGTACGGGTCGACGCGACCTGGAAAGGCAAACGCGGGACCTGGACATGGAGTTTCTCCACGCTCGCGTTGCGCGCCGTCGAGGCGGCGGACGATCGCGCCGTGGCGGGCGCCATCAACATCCCAAGCCTGGTGCGTGGCACCGTGGCAATGGGCGGTGTGAGAAACAGCGAGGCCGTTTTCCTGCAGTTCACGGCGAGCAAAGAAAGCCGCTACAAGGCACTGTCCGTGATCGTCCCTGTTGCCGTGTGGCGGCAGATTGCCGGTACCGCCGAACCCGGCTCATTCAAAGGCAAGACTGTCGAGGTAGAGACAACCCCGCAAGTTGCCGGCGGCAAATACGTCAATATGAAAATTACCGCCGCCACGCAGCTTCGCGTCGTCCCGGCGCCATAGCGCAGCGCCAAAAAAAGCCGGCTTCCAATTCGATCTGAATTGGAAGCCGGCCTTTTACTGAGTGGCCAGAGCGCCCGCGCGCACCCTGATACTGGATCAGAGCCAACGCGCCGCGCTGTCCTCGGCCGGGCTCGGCAGCGTCGCCCAAACGGTCAGGCGCATTTCGCGCTCGCAGCTGCTGCATCGATAAACCCGCACGGCGGCGTCACTTCCCTCCGGAAGCACTTCAATAGACGCGATGTCCATCGCATTCCCGCATTGGCAGGCGGGACTTTCCGTGCAGCCGGGTTCCAGCAAGCGTTCGAACATTCGGTCACCATGTCGTTTTTTGCTGCCTGATAATCCGCACGCGGCCCGATAGTTCCGCTTGGCCGTCGCGTTGCAGTCGAATTCGCCGCCTGAATTGAACAATACGTCGGCGCCACGGCGGCCAGCAAAGAAAAAGCCCCGCTGGTGCGGGGCTTTTGAAACGAAAGGCATCGGGGTGGGGGCTGGGGGGCTGCCTTCCGCTCGCCACAACAATGCGCCGCCATGCGCCGCCGTTCCGCGGAAAATTTTGCTGTTTGCAAAAAAATTTGGGAACCGTGGGCGACGCACAACATTCTTAGCCTTAATCGGACGCCTGAAGTTACTGGCGATACCCATTGCGTGGCTTGAGGCTTATTGGCTTAGGAGGCGAATTTGAGCGAAGAAATCAGCTTTTCGGATGCGAACGGACACAGCATTCACGGCGCCTACGACGTGCACAATGGCGTCCTCACTGTCACGACGTCCGACGGCGTGTCAAAAACGGCTGATGTTGATGACAGCATGCTGTCTCCTGAGACGCTGGCCAAGATGCTGCTTCTGCAGATGCATCAACACGAAGGCGTCGATCCGCAAACATCCGTCGGCCATCACTAGCACGGGTTTGCTCGGGATACCGACTTAAACCCCTGCTCCGGCTGTTCATCTGCGCCATTCAAAGCAGGTAGAGCGTGGCCTTCATCCAGTATGCGTTGAGCTTCGCACGGCGGTCTTGCGGCTCGGAGCGCCGCGAACACGCGGCTCACGTGTGCGTTCCGCGTGGAAGCGCCGCCGATGCTCAGATAACATCGGCCGAAACTACCGGGGACTTATCGCGTTGTTTCAACATGACGCGATTTCTTTTCCGGACGATCGACTTTGGCGCTAGCGTTGTCTTCATGGTGTTCTGTGCCAAGGTATTCAGCGCTCACCTGTTCGAGGATATTCGCCGCGGTGTGTCGCGCCGGGCCGACCCTCCCGAGCTAGCCAAAAGCTGGGCTCAAACTCCGGCAGAATAGCGCGGACCGGACGGTTCGCGGCCGGGCCGTGTGCAGCTTCCGACACAGCAAGCTTCGACGCAGCAAGTGGTCGCCGCGCCGCCATCTTGTGGCCCTTTCCGAAATTTAATTCGGCACAGCGCGCTATGCCCAGCCAGCCCGATTGACTCTTGGGGAGCAATCGGCGGCAATACGGTCGCAATTTCTGCATGCCGGATGCCAACCTCTCATTCAAATTTCCCGATATGCCGGTACGGAGAGCGAGATGAATCTCAAGCTTGGCCTGA
This sequence comes from uncultured Alphaproteobacteria bacterium, assembly GCA_963737755.1. Lineage (GTDB taxonomy): Bacteria > Pseudomonadota > Alphaproteobacteria > Rhizobiales > Xanthobacteraceae > BOG-931. The sequence goes on from CAVTTZ010000009.1 coordinate 467,629, forward strand.
CTGCCCTGTTATCGGTCGCGATTCCCATCGTTGCGCATGCCCAGCAAGGCACCCCGGGCGGGAATGCGCAGAAGCCGTCCATGGCGGACGTGCAAAAGCTCGTTCAATCGATCACCGCCGACAAAGCAAAGCTGAAGACATATTGCGATATCGGTCAGCTCCAGCAACAGATGGAAATGGCCGAGCAGAAGAAGGACACCAAGACGGTCGATGCCCTCGGCGTCAAAGCCGATGCGCTGGCAAAGCAGCTTGGCCCCGACTACGAACGGGTCATGGGCGGACTTGAGCAGCTCGATCCGAGCTCGGCCGAAGGACGCCGCTACAGCACCGCTTTCCAGCCGCTCTTCAAACAATGTAAGTGAGATTGGTCCTGTGCAAGCCAGCGAGCTTTGCTCGCTGGCTTCACGGCGCACATCCAATCACCTGGCAAATAATACCCGCCAAACCAATCAGGCCGTGGCCGTGTTCACCGGCAATCCCGGCGCGGACGGCCGATCGGCAATCCCGACGCGCACCCGTTGCGCGCCAGCCGGAGCGGCTGGTTGCGGCCGCTGCCACCGCCTATATGGTGTCGGTATCGACACGGAAGCATCGGAGCGTGACGATGATCAGCCGCCGGGCCGTGATTGCAGGAGGCGCGCTGGCACTTGCCGGCCGCGCTGGACCTGGGCGCGCCGGACAGACGGCAAACAATTCCTTCTTGCCGCTCGGCTTGCCGGACGGCGTCTATGAAACGGCAACGCTGGAAGCCCTGCCCGGCAAAAAGCCGCTGATCAAACTCTCCGATCGGCCGCCGAACTACGAAACGCCGTTGTCGCATTTCACCTCGGAATTCACGCCCAACAACTCGTTCTTTGTTCGCTATCACCTCGCCGACGTTCCGGTAGACATCGACCCCGCGCAGTGGAAGCTGGCGATTGGCGGAGACGGCGTTGGTCGGCCGCTGGAATTGACCTTGCAGGATTTGCGCAGCAGCTTCGATGCGGTGGAGGTCGCGGCCGTTTGCCAGTGCTCAGGTAACCGGCGGGGATTTTCGGAGCCGCATGTGCCCGGCGTGCAATGGGGTTTTGGCGCCGTCGGCAGTGCGATCTGGAAAGGCGTGCGGCTCAAGGATGTGTTGGAACGTGCCGGGATCCGCGCCGAAGCGGTGGAGCTTGTGCTCAACGGCGCCGACGGTCCCGTTCTGGATGGCACGCCTGATTTTGTGAAGAGCATTCCGCTCAACAAGGCCCTCGATCAACACACACTGCTCGCCTACGCGATGAATGGCGATGCGCTGCCTCATTACAACGGCTTTCCGCTTCGCCTGGTGTTGCCCGGCTGGACCGCGACCTATTGGATGAAGCATCTGGTCTCGATCGAGGCCGTGACCAAGCCGTTTGCGGGCTTCTGGATGAAGAACGCGTATCGGATTCCGAATGGCAAATTTCCGATCGTCGAACATTTTTTGTCGCAAATGAGCGCGGCGAACGAGCCAATCACCGAGATGGTGATCAATTCGATGATCACGGCGCCCATCCATGGCGACACATTGCGCGTCGGAGACAAAATCGACATTCGCGGCGTTGCCTGGGATGGCGGTTACGGCGTTCGCGGTGTGGAGATTTCAACCGATGGCGGGGAGATCTGGCACGAGGCCGAGCTTGGCGACGATGCCGGCCGCTTTGCGTTTCGCGTTTTTCGCTACGCGTTCGCGCCGCCGCGGCCGGGCCGCTATCAGATTTTAGCGCGGGCCCGCAATACGATCGGCCAGACGCAAGCAGCGAAGCTCATTTTCAATCCGGCGGGCTACCACAACAACGTCACGCGTCCACTGACGGTCAACGTCCTATGACCAACATGACACGGTGGCTGTTGATGTGCGGGTTGTTGATGCTTGGGGATCTGCCGGTCCGGGCCGAGGAAGCGCTCACGCTCAAAGATGCCCCCGGACGCGATGTCGTCGAGGGTTATTGCGGCGCCTGTCATTCGCTCGCCTACCCACGCACCAATTCGGTATTTCTCGACCGCAAAGGCTGGCAAAGCGAGGTCGACAAAATGATCAAGGCTTACGGCGCACCGATCGGAGAAGACGATGCGAAGGTCATTGTCGATTATCTGACCGCGAACTACGGCACCGTCAAATAGACGCGCGTTGGTGAGAATGGCGCGATCCAAGAATGCGACCAACCAATCCCACCAGTGGAGGTTTGCGTCTAAGATCGTGCCACAGCGACGCTACACGGCAACAGCGCAAGCCGCGGGTTATTTGCCCGAGAAGACTTCAAACAACGATTGCTTGGGATAGGCTCCGGAGCTGGAAGCATCCGGATTTGCCGGCGGCGCGCTCGCAGCCGGAGCCGCCGAGGCCGTTTGCCCTTGCGGCGAATAAGGCTGTCCCGACGGCGTATAGCTGCTCGGCGGCTGTGGCACGCTCTGCGCTTGGCTTTGCGTCGAACCACTGAACATGTCGGTCAGCGATTGCTTCGGATAGGGCATCGAATCGCTGTAATCGCGGCTCTGGGCCGGCGGTGCGGCAGGCGCGACTGGAGCCGGTGGCGGCGGATTATAAGCGGCTTGCGGCGGCGGGTTCTGCGGTTTGGTCCGCGCGGCCTGCTGCGTCGAAGGCTTGCCGGAGCTTTGCTGACCGGAGCGGGGCGGATTCGGCGGCGGCACATAGTTTTGCGGCGTGGCCGGCGGCGGCACGTAGCCCGATTGCCCCGGTGGCGGCGTGTAAGGCTGCCCGGACGGTGTGTACGTGCTCGGCGGGTGCGGAATGTAGGCGTTCTGTTGCGGCGGGTTTGCGCCGCTCGCCGCCGCGGGGACCAGTGCCTGCTGCGGATAACCTGCGCCGGCAGGATCAGGACGTTGATTGGAATCGGAGCCCTTGAAAAGGTCGGCGAGCGATCGCTGCGGATAGACGGACGCGCGCGCTGCCTCGCTTGAAGGATCCGGCTCCGGATCCCGGAACGCCTTCAGGAAATTGGAGTAGGAGCTTGTCATCGAGCCAACTGTCCCGTCGGCCTGCTGTGCAGGCGGGGCTGTCGCGTAGCTCGACGGTGGCGGACTGCCGCCTTGGGCCTGCGGCGGATAACCGGGGCGGACCGGCTGCTGCGCATAGGCCGGCTGACCGGGAGCCTGTCCGTATGCCGGCGGCGGCGGCGGCACAGCGGAAGCCTGAGGCGCCGACGACCCGAACGGCGAAGATTGCGAGCATCCCACCGCCAATGGCAGGACTGCGAAGGACACGGCAAGCGCCGCAATACGCAACCACGAGGCGTCACCGCCCCGCCGCCCCGATAACGCGCGACCACTTAACCCCTGCGTCCCCATGGCGCATTTATAGCAGTCGCATCGTGTCGATCTCAAGGCTGAGGCTCATGTAAAAAGGACGGGTGGCGATGCCCGGGCAAGATGCAGCCAGACTCTGGCCGTGCTCCGAGACCGCAGAGTCTGGTATCTAGTAGCTTTTCTCGGTCGGATTCAGATGGCGCACGTATCATGACGGTCATCGAAAGTGACGAGCTTCCGGTCCTTGCCCAGCCACGTCCGCCGGAAGGCCGGATGGGCTTTCTGCAATTCCTGCGTACGGTCCGCGAGAACGCGCTGGCGACTCACAAGCCGGAAAACTTCACCGCCGATATCGTCATCAAGCGCATTCTCTGGCGGCGGACCTTCATCATCAATGAGCCAGGCGCCATCCGCCATGTGCTGCTGGACAATGCGGCGAACTACGTCAAGTCCGAGATCGGCCGGCGCCTGTTGGAGCCGGGCCTCGGCCGCGGGCTCCTGACCAGCGAAGGCGAGACCTGGCGCCAGCATCGGCGCATCATGGCGCCGGCCTTCGATCCGCGCAGCGTCGCGGGTTACGCGCCGATCATGACCGACGTCACCGAGGCGCTGCTGGCAAAGTGGGATGCGCTGCCGGCGCAACACGAAACCGACGTGGCGGCGGCGATGATGCAGGTAACGCTGCATATCATCTCGCGCGCGATGTTTTCGTCCGACTCCGACGAGATCGTCGATGCGGTCGAGGCCAGCGTGGCCCAGTATCAGACCCGCATACGCCCTCGCCTGCTCGACTTTCTGCATTTCCCCGAATGGTTCACCAATCTGGTTTCGCCGTTGCCGACGCTCGGCATCTTCGATGAGTTCGACCGCAAGGTCGACCGCCTGTTGACCGAGCGCGGCCGCGCGCCGGACGCGGAGCCGAAGGATTTGTTGGCGCGCCTCCTAGCGGCGCGCGACAACGAGACCGGGGGCGGCATGACCGCGAAGGAAGTGCGCGACCAGGTGGTGACCATATTCATGGCCGGCCACGAGACCACAGCCCAGGCGCTGTCCTGGACCTGGTATTTGCTGTCGCAACATCCGAGCGTTGAGGCCAAGCTCTACGCCGAACTCGACGCGGTGCTTGGCGGTCGGACGCCGCGCTACGACGATATCGCCAAGCTTCGCTACACCCGCATGGTGATCGAGGAATCGATGCGCCTCTATCCGCCGGCCCACACCCTGTCGCGCTCACCGATCGCCGCCGACGAAGTTTTGGGCCAGCGCATCCCGCCACGCGCCGAAGTGCTGATCGTGCCCTGGCTGTTGCATCGCAAGCCGTCGCTCTGGGACAATCCGGATCGTTTCGATCCCGAGCGCTTTGCGCCGGAGCGGGCGGCGGCACGGCCGCGCTTTGCCTACATTCCGTTCGGCGGCGGCCCGCGCATCTGCATCGGCGCCGCGTTCGCCATGTCCGAAGCCATGCTCATTCTCGCGACCATCGCGCAGCGTTACCGGCTGCGGCTCAAGCCCGGCTTCCCGGTCGAGCCGCAGGGTTTGATCACGCTGCGGCCGCGGCACGGCCTGCGCATGTTCTTGGAGCGCCGCCAGGATCTGAAAAGCGCGGCTTAGGCGCTTTCAGATTGAATTGAGTTTGCGCTTTCCTCCGCTCGTCCTCGCGAAGGCGGGGGACTCAGCTTTTCTCGGTCCTCTGAGCGTGCCGCTCTGGATTCCCGCTTTCGCGGGAATGAGCGGAAGAAAGAACTCCGCGCTCGCTAATAAACATCCGCTTGGTAGCGGCCTTGCGCTTTCAGCTCAGCGATGAACTTCGCCGCTTCGTCGGTGGTGCGGCCACCCTGCTGCGCGACGATTTCGGTGAGCACGGATTCCACATCCTTGGCCATGCGCAGCGCGTCGCCGCAAACATAAATATGTGCGCCCTCGTCGATCCATGTCCAGAGATCGCGCGCGACTTCGCGCATGCGATGCTGCACGTAGGTCTTTTCCTTGCCGTCGCGCGACCAGGCGAGCGTCAGCCGCGTCAGCAGGCCGCTTGCGCGCATGGCCAGCAGTTCGTCTTCATAGAAGAAATCGAAATCACTGCGTTGATGGCCGAAGAACAGCCAATTGCGTCCGGGCGCCTCGGCCGCCTGACGCTCGTGCAAAAACGCGCGGAACGGCGCGATGCCGGTGCCGGGACCAATCATGATGATCGGCTTCGTCGGGTCCGCGGGCAGCGCGAAGTGCTGGGCCTTTTGGACATAGACCCTGAGCTTGTCGCCGGGCGCCACGCGGCCACCGAGAAACGTCGAGCAGACGCCCAGCCGGACGCGCTTGTCGATCTCGTAACGCACCGCATCCACGGTAAGCGAGACGCGCCCCGGGTTGCAGCGATGCGATGACGAAATCGAATAGACCCGCGGCTGCAGCGGATCGAGCGCTTCGATAAACGCTTCGGGATCTGGCCGGATGCCGGGGAATTTGTGCAAGGCGGCCAGCACATCGAGGGTTGCAGCATCGCCATCCGGATCCTCGCCGGCCGCGAGGCGCTTCGCCTTCTGCCGCCGCTCGCCGCCGGTCAGATAGGAAATGAGCTCGAACAGCATGTCGGGCGCCGGCGACAGCGAAACGCCGTCGGTGAGTTCTTCGCCGAAAGTGCGGTCGCCGATCGGAAAATCCGCAGGCATATCGAGCGCTGCCAGCACGGCGCTGACGAGATCGCGGTCATTGGCCGGAAAGACGCCGAAAGAGTCGCCGACGACGTAATCAAGGTCGGTGCCGGTGAGATCAATGTCGATGTGCCAGGTCTCCTTTTCCGAGCCCGGCTTGTTGAGCCGGCGGCGCGACAGGAAGCTGGCATAGATCGGATTGTCGCGGGAGCGGCCGGGAGCGACAGTTTGGATGGGTGCCGCGGCAGTCGCCGGCTGCGCCGAAGCAGCCACTGGAGTGGCGCCGTCAATCTCCGCATGAAGCTGCTTGAGCGTGCGCGAGGTGTCTTTGCCGCCCGGCACGCACAGGTTCAGACGCTTCTCGGATTTGGCAAACAGCGCGTCCGCATAGTCTTTGCAGTTATAGCCGCACTGGCCGCAATCCTGTTGCGCCATCGCCGCCATGAGGCGGCGTGGCAAAGCTTTGCCTTCGGCAAGTTTCATGCGCTCCGGCAACAGCATGGCCGGGTCGTGCCAGGGCGCATCGTCATCGGCGGTGTCAACCGCCTTTGTAGTGTCAGTTTGTGGAACAGCAGCGGCGCCATTGAAGAGTCCACCCAACAGCGTGGCGGCATCAGCACCCGACACTGGCGTTGCGTTTTCCGGCAATCCAAATAAGCCGGCAAACAGGCCATTCAGCCAGGTGCGCTGTTCCGGCGTGAACGGGGCTGACTCAGGAATCAGCGAAGGGATTGGCGGCCGTTGGGAGACACTCATGCGGCCTCCCGCTCGGCCATCGCCTTGAGCGCGTCGATCTCGTGGCGGCGCGCGAAGGCGAGAAACGGTTCCTGCGGCGAAGCACGATGCGCGAGATACGATTTCAAGATGCGCTCGACAATCCGCGGCGCGTCTTGCGCAACGACGTCGCGATAGATCTCGCGGCCCAGCGCAGCGTCCGGGCCAAAGCCGCCACCGATGAGGATGTGGTAGCCCTCCAGCGGATCGTCGTCTTCGTTCAGTTGCACCTTGCAGGCCAGCAAGCCAATTTCGGAAATGAAATGCTGGGCGCAGGAATGATGGCAACCGGTCAGGTGAATATTGACCGGCGTGTCGAGCGCCAGACGCGTCTCGCACCAAGCCGCGATGTCTTCGGCGTGTTGTTTGGTGTCGGAGGCCGCGAATTTGCAGCCAGCGTTGCCCGTGCAGGCGACGAGACCCGAGCGGATCGCATTGGTCCGGACGGCAAGGCCCAGCGCTTCGATTCGCTCACGTGCCGCGATGAGCTTGTCCGTCGGAACGCCGGAGATGAGGAGATTTTGCCACACCGTCAGCCGCAGATCCCCGTCGCCGAGGTCGCGCGCGATCGCGGCGAGCCCGCGCATTTGCGCGACCGACATCCGCCCCACCGGCAGCACGACGCCGATCCAGCTCAGCCCCTGCTGCTTCTGCGCATGGATTCCGATATGCGCGCAGCGGTCGGCGGCCGGCCGCGGCGCCAAGGCGCCCGGCATCGCGCGATCGAACGTGCGGCCGAACTTTTCCTCGAGGCGAGCAACAAATTCCTCGATGCCCATGGCGTCGAGCACGTATTTCAGCCGCGCCTTGTTGCGGTCGGTGCGATCGCCATGCTCGATGAAAAGCCGCACCACCGCGTCGGCGACCTTGCAGGCCTCGTCCGGTCGCACGAGGACGCCGGTATCGCGCGCGAAATCGCGATGGCCGGTGATGCCGCCGAGGCAAAGCTTGAACCAAATTCCAGGTGCAAGCCCAAAACCGTCGTTCACCTGCACGGCCTGAAAGCCGATGTCGTTGGTGTCTTCCAGCACCGGGATCGTGCCGGCGCCGTCGAAGGCGACATTGAACTTGCGCGGCAGGCCGTACAGCGAGCGATCATTGAGAATATGGAAATGCCATTCGCGCGCGAACGGGCGGGTGTCGATCAGTTCCTGCGGATCGATACCGGCGGTCGGCGTGCCGGTGACGTTGCGGATATTGTCGGCGCCCGAGCCGCGCGAACACAGGCCGAGATCTTGAATGGCCTCGATCACCGCGACGGCGTTGTGCGCTTCGATCTCGCGGATCTGCAGATTGGCACGGGTGGTGACATGGGCATAGTCGCCACCGTAACGCTCGGCGACATCGGCGACGCCGGCGAATTGCGACGCACTGAGGATCCCATTGGGAATGCGCAGCCGGCACATGTAAGAGTTCTGGTTTGGCGCGACGTAAAACAGGCCGAAGAAACGCCAGCGGAAATTGTCGGGGGGCTTTGGATATTCATGGCGCGCCGCCGCTTCTTTCAGACGCGCATAACCATCGAGCGGATTCTGCTCGCGCTTGAACTTTTCCTGGTCAGACAGCTTTTTGCCGGCGGCCAGCACGCGATCTTGCGCCTTGAAGGCGGCCGCATCGGGGCCGGTCGGCTCCACCGGTAGCGCGGCCGTGTTGTTTGCACCCGGAGCGCCGGTAAGGCTCTTCGCCGCCTTGGCAATCTGCGCGCCGGCGACAAAGCCTTCCAGATAACGTTTCTGTTCAGGGCTGAAATCGCCGGATGGCTCGGCTGGTTTGAGGTCGCCCTCGCTCATTCGGCCGGCACCCGCGCCGCCTCCGGCAGCGGCGCCGGCGCGGTGGCGCGCGGTCGATGCGTCAGATAAAGCGCAATGCCGGTGAAAATCCCGCCGCCGAGCAGGTTGCCGAGCGTGACCGGAATTTGGTTCCACAGCCACCACTCGCCGATCGTGACCTTGGCGCCCATCATCATGCCGGTCGGGATGATGAACATGTTGACCACCGAATGCTCAAAGCCCTGGGCGAAGAAAATGAACACCGGCATGTAGGCGCAGGCAATCTTGCCGATGGTCGACGATGTGGTCATCGCCGCGACGATGGCGAGGCAGACCATCCAGTTGCACAGCACGCCCTTCACAAAGACGGTGATCAGGCCGGCATGGCCGAGCGCCTCGTAACCGGTGGTCTTGGCCTCGGCGATGGCGACGATCTTGGCGGCGACGCCGGCGGGCGCGGTGGCGCCGAAATTGGTCAGCACGATCGCGAGCAAAGCACCGTAAACGACACTGCCGATCAGGTTGCCGAGAAACACCCAGCCCCAGTTGGAAAATACAGTCTTCGCGTCGGCATCGCTCTCGAGCCAGGGGAGCGGCAGCAAGCCAAAGCTTCCGGTGACCAGGTCGAGCCCGAGGAGCACGATGAGAATGAGGCCGACCGGAAAGATCAGTGCGCCGACCAGGGGCTGATTGGTCTGCACCGCGCCCGTGATCGCAAGGCTCGTGGCCGCAGCCAAAATAGCTCCGGCGAGCCCACCGCGAACGACCAAATCCGCCGCCGACAAAGCCAGCTTGGTGCGCCCGGCATTGACCATGGCGGCGGCAACGTCTGCGGGTTTTACGTAGTCCATCGCGCGGCTCCCGTTGGGGCCGTGCCGAGACATTATTAGAAGGCCCGGCCGGCCACGCCTCGTCGCACTGACAGAGCAGCAAAGCCCGTGCCACCCCTGCGGATTAGGAACTTTGAGCCATTTCCGGTCCACGAATGGAGCCGAATGCCGCGCGTTGCAGCAGCGGTGGTTGAATTGTTGGGCAACCGCATGGAACCTACGCTATGGGCCTCATTTTTGCTTCCTTCACCGTCGAAACGATGCCGGCCGCGGGGTGCCGCAGGAGGGCTACGATGAACGACGGTTTTTCTTTTCTGGGCGGCGTCGATCAGTTGTGCGGCCAGTTCGCAACCGCGCTGCACGGCGCCGAGTGGCAGGTCTACGCGACGTTGAGCCTTCTGATCGTCCTCAGCGCTCTGCTGTTTCCGCCCAAGAACGACGGATCTGAACGACCCGCTCAGACTAAGCGACTGGTCAAATCTGAGCGCGGATCGGCTTCTGAACGACCCGGATCAGATCCAACGGCCAATGGAACCGTAACGGCCGGCAAAGAGTTTACAGCTCGAAACTCGCAATGCGGAGCACTTCGATGCTGAGCCTCGTCGTTACGCTTTTGATTATCGCCCTGGTCGCGGCTGTCCTGGGTTTTGGTGGTATCGCCGGCGCGGCCGTCGGTATTGCCAAGATCGTCTTCTTCGTCGCGATTGTCCTGTTTCTGATCTCGTTGATCGCAGGCGGCATGCGCGGCGGCTTCGGCCGACGGCTGTAGGTCTGGCGCTAGCTGGTATCAGATAGGCTGATTACGACACGCTGCCGGATCTTCCGGCAGCGTTGTCGTTTGGATACGCTATGGATGGCTGGGAAGCCTCTTGTAAGATCGTGATCATGCGGTCAACAATATCGACTGACCGTTGTCCCCGGCACGAATTGGATTTCGCGCCCGGGATCGGGTTCCCAGTATCCTTTAGGATGTTTATTGTAGAACAATATCTTATAAAGACCGTCATCTTCAGTGATGTTCCACGTTGAGGCACTGCCAAAGAAAGCGGCCCAGCTTCTCACGCCAGCGTATTTCAAGATCACGGGCGGCGCTCGCGAGGCTTTCGCGTCCCGACTAGGTATCGTGATATTCTTTCGGGAAAATGATTCAAATAGCACACGTCTCACGTGATCGAGATCGTCCAACGGCGCCACTGCTACTGGCTCGATATCTGTGTAGACCGGCTCTGTCTCACGTCTCGCCATGGTCGGCAAGTAAATTATACCATCTTCTGAGATAACAGGTAACCAGCATAGGTCGCTTCCCTAAAATTCGGTGACGGTAATTTCTACAGGATTGTCCAACGTCCTTGCCCACTGTCGCACATCTTCAATGATGGCCCTTTGGCTTTCTGTTATGCTACCTTTCGGAACAGCTAGGCTCAGCGCCCTACCTTTTATTTGGGAGGGAGAACCACGTTGCCTGCGAATCGAGCTCCTGTGAACTCTGACACCTGCTGGACGTATTTCACCAATCGATCGGTCAACCCGACAGCATTTTGATATGTGGCCGCGTTGAGGTCGATCGATTTAATGCTCGTAGCAATGCCATTGGGTATCGCATCGATTACCGGAAATTTCACATGTAGTGTTTGCCCGAAGTCGTTTTCAAAATAGTGGCCCCTTGCGGCCCAACCGAGCTTCCAAGCCGCAGCATCGGCTTCAGCCAGAGGTTGTTCGACGGCAGCAGTCGGACCTTCGACAGGCCGCTCCGCTTCAGAGAGCGCCGGCTTCTCAGCCGCCGGTGGTCTTGCCCGCGGCTCGAGAGATAATCCCGCACCGAGTAGAGTAAATAAATCGAACAGCTGATCGTAGAAGTGCGTAGTGTCGGCAGGGTCGTATCGCGAATAGTGTTCAATGAGATCGAGTATCTGCTGCCGATCGTCTCGCGTGGTCGTGGGCTCGAGCACCCGCGACAGCATCGCATTAAGGGTACTAAGGGCGTGCACGTCACCAGCCCAATAGCGATTAATTTCTTCGCGGATTTTCTGCTTGTCTTCCGGCTTCGCGATTGCCAGCCACTCCAGAAAGTCACCGAGCTCATCGATCCGCTCGCCGGGCGGTAGATGGACCCAATCATCGGGCGCGCGAGGCACCGCGTCTGACTGCTGAGGCGAGCCATCATTTTCCGCGACGCGTGCCGGTGGCGCGCTGGAAGCCGCCCCTCTCGTCGGCGCGAACCAACCGGCATTCGGCGAAGTGCCAGCGCGCGGATGCAACGCGGGATTCCAATTCGCGGAGCTGGGCTCCATCGTCGCGGGCGTATTTGATCAGCGTGTCTTCGGCAACTAGCGCGTCGCACAACGCGACGTTTGGAAGGTCCGGAATCCGAAGATGTGACGGCCGCGATCCGCGCCAGGCATTGGTCATTGACATTGAGCGCCGCGGCTATACGCGCAAAGCCGGACATGAGACGATCGGTCGGCAGTTCGCCTCCGTAAGCACATTTCAGAGCCGCTCGATTTCAGCGCGAGCGCGAACCGCAAAGCGGCCGTTACGGCGCTCGATCAAGAGGTGTCTGGCCAAGTAGCAGGCCGTCGTCAGTAAAGGCGAGCCCGAGATTGCGCGGTCCAGCCTCGCTCAGACGCCACATGTGGCGCATGGTCTTTTTCCTCGTGTTTTGGGTTTGGTCAGCGACAAGGCGCAGAGGCGCGATCTTCGTCGCGAACGGCGAAGCAGCAGTTAATGGGCTCGGCGCTAAAAGAATAAGGGATGTCAGATCGACGAGGTCTCGTCATCGCGAGCGAAAGCGAAGCGATCCAGCCCGTGCCCAGAAAGCTGGATTGCTTCGTCGCTGACGCTCCTCGCAATGACGCGCGACGCCGCACGCCCGGCGGGCGGCGCGGGCGGCGGCAAAAAGAAAATGGCGGGACTTGGTCCCGCCATTGACTGCGATCGAGATCGGATTGCGCGAGCCGCGCTTACTCTGTTTCGTGCTGCCGGTGCACGTCGTGCACCAGCACGCCGGAGCCGCGCGGCGGCATCGACATCCATTCCTGGCGCTTCAGCGTGCGGCGGGTGTCTTCGTAGCCGCTCTGCCAATGCTCGCGCATCGACGTGCCGGAGAACTCGTAGTCCTTGGCGTGCCCTTCGTAGGCCTTCTGCTGATAGATGATGTGCAGGATGGTGATCTCGGGCAGGTCAGCCAGTTCGCCGAGGCGGCGCTTGTCGTCGTCGCTCAACTGGTCGGCGGGGATTTTGGTCAGCGCCTTGGCCAGCAGGAGTTTCAGATTGTGCAGGCGGCGATAGACGTCTGTCGTATAGCGCGTCCGCGACGAATACATAATGTCTTTGTGGCGCGCCAAGACATCTTGAATGTCGCGCGGCAGTACGCCCCGCGCACTGAACAGGTCGACCTGGAAGACCAGCGTGTTGAGCTTGTCTTCTTGATCCAGCAAATGCTGCAGCGGCGTATTGGAGACGATGCCGCCATCCCAGAAATGATCCGTGCCGATCTTGACCATCGGCAACGCCGGCGGTAGTGCGCCGCTCGCCATGATGTGCTCGGGCTCGATCGTTTCCTTGGCATTGTCGAAATAAACGAAATTGCCTGACAGGATATTCACCGCACCGACCGAAAAGCGGGTACGCTGTTCGTTGATGAGCGAAAAGTCCACCAGCTCGAGCAAGGTGTCACGCAGCGGCGCGGTGTCGTAGTAGCTGGTCGCCGACGAGGCGCCGGTGAGGCTCATCCAGGGATTGGGAAAGCGCGGCGCGAAAAAGCCAGGCTGGCCGGAGACGCTGGTGACGAAGCAGCTGTGCGCGTTGCGCGCCTTGCGGAAAATGTCGCCATCCGGCGTGAACGGCCAGATTTTTCGCTCGGTGATCAGATCCCAAAACTCCCGCAACCGCCGCAGGCGGTGCTTGGGTGCATTTCCGGCAATGATCGCCGAATTGATCGCGCCGATGGAGACGCCCGACACCCAATCGGGCTCGACGCCGGCTTCGTGCATCGCCTGATAGACACCGGCCTGATAGGCGCCGAGTGCGCCACCGCCCTGCAGGACCAATGCGATGCGATCGCAGCGCTCCGGACGCCAGCTCTCGCCGGGACGGCTCGACGATGTCGTTTGATCAATCGGACGGCTACGAACGTCATGCATGGCGAAATACCCGAAAAATGGGACATGGGACACTGCCTGGACATTTGCCAAAGCAGGTGACCGCCAGATGACAGGGGCGCCAAAAGCAGAAATGAAAAGAATGTCACATCAGTGTCGGCGTCCCTTCACATTCTCCGCCTTGGGTGGCGCCGCATTTCCGGGTGTTTTCAGGCAAGTGGCATCGTCAGGGGGATTGGTATGCAGGCAGGAAAAACCGCCATTGTGACCGGCTCGACCAGCGGCATCGGTCTTGGCATCGCGCACGGGCTCGCCGCGCAGGGCACCAATGTCGTGCTCAATGGCTTTGGTCCGGCCGACGAGATCGAGAAAATCGTCAGCGACCTCAAGCGGCAGCACAATGTCGGCGTGATCTATTCCAACGCCAACATGGCCGATCCGGATGAGATCGGCGGCATGGTCGAGAAAGCCTCGTCCGAGTTCGGCGGCGTCGACATCCTGGTCAACAATGCCGGCATTCAGCACGTCGACCCGATCGAGGACTTTCCGGTCGACAAATGGAACGCCATCATCGCCATCAACCTGTCCAGCGCCTTCCACACCTCCCGCCTGGCGGTGCCCCACATGAAGAAGAACGGCTGGGGCCGCATCATCAACGTGGCTTCCGCGCACGCGCTGGTCGCCTCGCCGTTCAAGTCGGCCTATGTGGCCGCCAAGCACGGCATCGCCGGCCTGACCAAGACGGTGGCGCTTGAAGTCGCCGAGCATGGCGTCACCGCCAATGCGATCTGCCCGGGCTATGTGCTGACCCCGCTGGTGCAGAAGCAGATCCCCGAGCAGGCCAAGGCCCGCGGCATCAGTGAAGACGCGGTGATGAAGGACGTGCTGCTGGCAGCGCAGCCGACCAAGCAATTCGTCGAAGTCACGCAGATCGCCGCGCTGACCACGTTCCTGTGCTCCGACGAAGCCGCGTCGATCACCGGCGCCCTGCTGCCGATCGACGGCGGCTGGACCGCTCACTAGGCAAAGCGTTCAAGGCAATCATGCGCAAAGATGAAATTCTGAAACTGCCGTCGATGCCGGCGAGCGGTCCGAGCTATCCGGCCGGTCCGTATCGCTTCATCCACCGCGAATTCATGGTCATCACCTACGAGACCGATCCGGAGATCATTCGGCATCAGCTCCCCGAGCCGCTGGAGCCGGTGGACACGCCGCTGGTGCATTACGAGTGGATCAAGATGCCGGACAGCTCCGGCTTCGGCGACTACACCGAATCCGGCATGGTGCTGCCCTGCCGGTTTCGCGGCGAGGAAGTGAACTTCGTCGTGCAGATGTATCTCGACGACGATCCGCCGATCGCCGCCGGCCGCGAGATCTGGGGATTTCCGAAAAAATACGCGCATCCGAAACTGGAAATCGTCAAGGACACGCTCACCGGCACGCTCGAATATGCCGGGCAGCTCGTCGCCATGGGCACGATGGGCTACAAGCACGAATCCATGGCCGGCAACGGCGAGCGCACCACCGCGATTTTGTCGAAGACCCAGGTCAATCTGAAAATCATTCCGGGCGTCGACGGACATGCGGAGATCTGCCAGCTGGTCGCCTACAACCTCACGGACATTTCCGTAAAGGGTTCCTGGCTCGGACCGGGCCGGCTGCATCTGGTGCCGCACGTCAACGCGCCGGTCGCCGATTTTCCGGTGCGCAAGATCATCGGCGCCCATCACTTCGTCGCCGACCTCACCCTGCCCTACGGCCGCGTGCTCTACGATTATAACAAAGAGTAACGGAGCCGGCGGTTCGCGGATCGTCGCGCGCCTCCGGCGCGTGATCGTTTCGTCCGCCGATTGGCCTCACTTTATCCAGTCGCTCGCGCTCGCGGCCAATCGCTCACGCATCGGTTTCGATGCTAACGTCGATATCGGCGTTATGGCGACGATGGTAGTCCGTACGCGCCCTTGCAATCGCCTGCTTCACCAGGTCGACATGCTCGCGCACACCGTTGGGCGTGCTCCGCAATCCATAAATCTTAATTTTATAAGGCGGCCCGACTGAATTGATGTCGCCCCATATCATCGAATCGATCAATGCGTCCGGACTTTCGCCATGCCATTTCGGCGCTCCGATAGCAGCCAAAATGTCGTGATAGAAATCGAGCACCGTTTTCCAATTCGCTGCATTAAGCTCAATTGTGTGCATGAGTTCACCTTCAACGGCTGTTCAATTGTACTGGATAAAAGCTGCGATGGTGCGTGTTCGTATAATAAATCGCCCCAGTCACATTATCGATGATGAGACGTCCGGCGCCTCTGCCGCTGCCGATACCTGGAACGTCAAAGGTTGTATATCACCCGCGGCTGTTCCGGATTGTAGAGTTTTTCCAGGGCGTCGATGTAGTGCGCGTCGAGACGCAGGACCTGGAATATGGCACGCGGCGTGGCGCCGTGATCCAGCGCGCCTTTCGCCATACGCAGGCGATGCGCCGCTTGCGGAAAATCGTCGAGCGCTCGTAGCCCGGTGTGCGCCAGATGAATATGGGCGGTGAAGTCGTCGCCCTCACCCACGATTTGGCGGCGCGCTCGATGTTGCCGAGCACCGACGGCGCCACCGCCGTGCCGTAGGCGGCGGACAAAAGCGCGAGCACCCGTTGCTCCCGCCCCTTCAGGCTTTGCAGCTTGCGAGCTTGTTCCGCTGCCAGCAGGATCGTACCAGCGCCAAGCATCAGACCTTGCGGCGTGAGGACCATCGCGGGGCTGGCGAAGACAAGACCGTCGCGCGCGCGCGAGCCGTCACGCGGCTGTTCGTGCAGCACATGTTTTCTCCGTGTTTGTTTTTCGGGAAGATGTGGTCGGCTTGACGACCGAGTCGGTCTTCAGACGAATTCAAACGGGCCGGTGCGGGCTGTTGGCTGCTTGATCGAGCGGGCGGCCTTAAACCGTTGGCCTGCCGGCTGCCCGCCCTGGCAGCCCCACCTCGACCGCCTTCGGCGAAATATTTTCCAGAATCCTCGCGGCAGCTGTCGATTTGACCGCCGGCCGTTCGACTATAGGCTGTTCCCAACACCTAACGGCGAGAGGAAAGCCCATGCAGTATCTGCTTCTGATTTACGAAAATGAGAACAACCGCGGCAACATCGACCGCGCCAAGCTTGTCGAGGAATACGGCAAGTTCACCAAATCGATCATCGAGAGCGGCAACTTCAAGGCCGGCGACGGCTTGCAGCCGACCTCGACCGCGACCACGGTGCGGCTCAAGGACGGCAAGCCGGTGACCACCCACGGCCCGTTCGCCGAGACCCGCGAGGCGCTTGATCGGCTATTATGCGATCGAGGCCAAGGATCTTGACCAGGCGCTCGCGATTGCGGCGCGGGTGCCGTCGGCAAAAAACGGCGCCATCGAGGTGCGTCCGGTCATGGTCTACAACTAGACCGGCGTTCTTGTTGGTGCGTATCGGGCGATGGCGGATCAGATCGAACTGGTGTTCCGCGACGAGAGTGGCCGCGTTCTGGCCACGCTGATCCGCCTGCTCGGCGACTTCGAGCTCGCCGAGGACGCCATGCAGGATGCCTTCGCGGCGGCGCTGATGCAGTGGCCGAGCGAAGGCATCCCGGCCAATCCGCGTGCCTGGCTGGTCAATGTCGGCCGCCACAAGGCGATCGACCGGCTGCGCCGTCACATGCGCTTTCTCGCCAAGCGCGAGCAGATCGAAGCCGAGCAAATATCCGAACAGCGGATCGGCGAATGGATTCCGGATGAGTTGGCCGGCGGCGCACTGCCGGACGACGTGCTGCGGCTCATCTTCACCTGCTGCCATCCGGCGTTGCCGGAAGAAGCCCACATCGCGCTGACCTTGCGCACCATCTGCGGACTGACCACGGCGGAGATCGCCAAGGCGTTTCTGATCCCGGAAAAGACCATGGCGCAGCGGCTGGTGCGGGCAAAAACAAAAATCCGCGACGCCGGCATTCCCTACGAGGTGCCCGCGCTCGAGGCGATCGCCGAACGGCTCAACGGCGTGCTGGCGGTGATCTATTTGATCTTTACGGAGGGCTACACGGCAACGTCCGGACCAAATCTGATCCGCAGCGATTTGTGCCGCGAAGCGATCCGGCTCGGCCGCCTCTTGGTCGAGGTCATGCCGGAACGGCCGGAAGCAAACGCATTGCTGGCGCTGATGCTGCTGCACGACGCGCGCCGCGATGCGCGCACCGGCCAGAACGGCGACGCCATTCTGCTGGAAGCGCAGGACCGCACGCGCTGGGACAAGCCACAAATTGCCGAAGGTTTGGAGAGGATCGAGGCGGCGCTGCGCGCGCCGGCGCGGCCAAGCACCTACGCGGTGCAGGCGGCCATCGCGGCTTTGCACATGCGCGCGGCGCGCTATGAGGATACCGATTGGCCGCAAATCGCCGCGCTTTACGAAGTTTTGCTGCGTATTCACCCGACGCCCGTGGTCGAACTCAATCACGCGGTCGCCGTCTCGATGGTCGATGGCCCGGAACGCGCGCTGCGATTGGTGGACTCGCTCGCCCAGCGCGGCGAGCTCAACGGCTATCACATGCTTCCGGCGGTGCGCGCCGACCTGTTGCGCCGCCTGGACCGGCGCACGGAAGCGATCGAAGCTTATCAGCAGGCGCTGAAGAGCGCGGACCTCGAGCCGGAACGGCGGTTTCTTGACTGCGCGGTTAGCAGAGCTGAGCTAAATCAAGCTTGCTCGTCGAGCGGTGACAATCGAACGCATGCTACGATCTCGCGGGATGGACGACCCGGCCTTCCTCAAACGTCCATACACCGTCGTTATGACCGTCTTCCAGAATCCTGCGGACTTGGTGGATATCCGTTGTCTTCGGAACATCCACAGAATACAGCGTGGCGGCGCGGACCTGCCCACCCTCATACGTGCAGCCGAGATGGGAAAGCCTCTGCCAATATTCGTCGAAACCGCGACTATCGTCTTGCACGAGGATGCGATAGGTCGAGTGCCCGCGGCTGCCTATCAGGCCGGCAAAATCCAGCCCCCTGACGTGAATTCCCGGCACAGCGCGAACAATGTCCAGATAGCTGACGTCTCTGGTATAAAAGGGTGAGTTCTTCATCTCGAACAGGTCGCCACCCTGCGCAGCCGCAATAGGCTTGGCCCATAAACTCTCGGTCTGCAAACCGTGCCAATCGGAGGGGTCCAGCCAAAAGAAAACACGGACGAGATCTTTCGTGTCCATTTACGTTTCTCCTTCGATCAGAAAGATGCCCCGCACAGGGTCGAAATAGAACCTCGGGACATATTCCTGCGGAGTCCTGTTGCCTTTCTGAAGATTGCACGTTCTGCAGGCGGTGCCAAGATTTGTCGGATCATTGTTACCTCCCTGCGCCCGCGGAATAATGTGATCGCCATTGTATTGATCAGGACCGGGCTCGCGAGTGGTTGGCCGACCGCACAGATAGCAATTTGGGTTTTGTTGCCGGTTCTGTTCGTTCGTGGATCGAGAGAATCGAGCCCCCGCATTGTCCCCGCCCGCAGACCCTTTAGGCAGTTCCTCCAGAGGTGTTACCGGAGGGCGCGAAAAGAACTCAATCGGCGGCACTTCGAGAAGTGGCAGCCATTGGGTGTATTGAACCCAAGGCTCGTCTGAATTCTCTTCAGGCCCTTGATTGAGGCTAGGAGTTGCCGGCTTTTCGTCAGTCGCGTATTGCGCAACGGGCTTTCGGAGGTTGTCGGACGTCGCGTCTTCCACCGTCCACTGGCCGCCGTCGGGATAGCCCGCTGGTACCCGCGGCTGTGCGGGATTGTACCGTTTTTCGAGCGCATCGATGTATTGGCGATCGATGCGCAGAACCGCGAACAACGCGCGTGGCGAGGCGCCGTGGTCCAGCGCGCCCTTCGCCATGCGGAGACGATGCGCCGACCGTGGAAAGTCGTCGAGCGCCCGCAGCCCTGTGTGCGCCAAATGAAGGTGTGCCGTGAAGTCGTCGCCTACGCTCCAGCACTTCGCGGCGCGTTCGATGTTGCCAAGCACTGAAGGTGCAACTGCCCGGCCGTATGCGGCAGACAACAGAGCAAGCACCTGCCGTTCGCGGCCTTCCAAAGCCGCCAGCTTGCGTGTGCCTTCGGCCGGAACCAAAATGGTGCCCGCCCCCAGCATTAGGCCTTCTGGCGTAAGGATCATCGCCGGGCTGGCGAAGGGTACGAGCTCGCGCGCGAGCATGCGATCACGCGGCTGTTGGTACAGCACGTGTCTTCTCCGTCGTTTGTTGTTGGAAAAGCCGCGCGTCTGAACACGCGGCGTGCGCTGGCCCGGCGCTAAAACGTGGCTTGGCTCAATGCAGCGACGACCAGGCCTGCTCGATCGCCCATTTCACTGACGCTTCAACAATCCAGCCGAGCACGACGAGGCCGGCGAAGCCGATCGAGGCCCACGCCGCCAGTTTTGAGCGCGACAATTCCAGGGCGGCGACGGCGGGCCGCATCATTTCCACCGCCGCCGCGTGTTGATCGAGCTTGCGGGTGAGCGCCGCGATGGCCTCGCGGTTTTCCGCATGCCAGCGGTCGCGAATCTCGCGATCCTCGTCCGCCCGCAATTGCAATTCGGCGACGCTGGTTTCGATCGCCCCAATGGCACGACTGATTTCATCGAGCCTGCCAGTCATGACTTCCTTTCGGGATGAGGCGCTCACGCCAGCGCCGCCAGATCGCTGATCAGATCGTCGTAAGCAAAACCCTCGGGCGACTTCTGATCGAGCAAACATTCCTGCGAGACGTAGGCGACCGCCTCGTCGCAGTATTGGGTCAAGAAAGCTTCGGTTATGCGCTGGATCGCGCCCCAGCTCACCACATGCAGGCCGTCGGCCTGCCGTCCAACCAGAGGCACATAGTGGCCGCCGTCGATCGTAGTGTTCGCCACCACGTCCCAGGCAAGCCCCTGCTCGGTTTGCTGTAACGCCGAAGCCGGCAATTGCAGACCGATCCCGACGGCGCCGAACAAATAACTTGCCAGGAACAGATGCTGCAGATTGCCGGGTTCGAGCGAGAGGTAAGCCGCGATCTTGTGGCGATCGCCGTTGGCATCGACGATCCCGGTCTTGCGCCGGTACGCGGCCGCCTCCTGCATGTCGGTGCCCTGATCGGTGTTCGGCTTCGCGGGGTCGAAACCGGTCACCGCCGCGTAATCGGCCAGCACGTCGGCGTCGGTGAAAGCCACAGTGCCGCCGGCTTCGCCGACGAGCAGCATCGTCTCATGCGCAGCACCAGCAAAAACGCAATCGCCGTAGAGATCGTTCGCCAGCATTCCCCAGGCGTCGGCACCGATGATCGCATCGTGTCCGAAGGCTGCGGGCAGCGGCGGGAGCGCCGCAGCATTGGTGTAGCTTGCAAGCCTGAGCCGCACCGCTCCCGGCCGCGCCGCCTTCTTGCCGAGCTTCAACATCATCGGCGCGTATACGGTACAACGACGCCGTTGATGACCACGGCGGTCGGTGTTGCCGTCCGCCGCGCGCCGAGCTTGGTATAAGGGACGATGACGCCGTTGATCCGTACTGCGTTCGGCGTGGTCGGCGTGGCTTTCAGCCTGGCGCTCAGCGGCACGGCATTGACCGTTTGACAGAATACGGCGGCGATCGCCGCGGCCGCCGTGCCGGCCGGAAACGTGCCGATCAGCGTCGTGACGGCGGTCAGGTCCGCCGCGACGTTGCAGGCGGTCTTGATGTCGCCGACGACCGTTTGTCCGGTCGCCGTCAATGTGATGGTGCCGTTGGAATTGACGGCGGCGCAGCCGCCGGCAGCAACGCACATGGCCATAGCAACGCCAAGCATGAGCTTGCGCATGCGATAGTCTCCTGATTTTCAGAGGAAGGGGTTGGATCTCGGAGAGCATCGTTTCAGATCGAAGCGATTGCAGTCCGGATGTTATCGAATTTTAAGAATGCGTCGCGTCTGCGTACGTGATCACGATCTTTGATGCGCGCGTAACGATGTGAAATTTGCACAGCGAAGGCGGATCGTTCACCGGCTCAGTTGCTGTTGCCGATGATCTTACCGGTCTTGTTGTTGATGATGCTCCAGCCGGCGGCGACGATGGCGACCGCGGCCGCCAGAATGGCGTCGGCAGAACCAATCGGAATAATTCCCTTGGCCGCGAGATAAGTGACCAGCGGCGGCACGACGGCGCGCACAATTCCGGTGGCTTGATCCTGGTTCATCGCGATGCGGTCTCCTTGGGTTGGGCTGGCGTCCCGCTGGCGCGCGCCGCCGCATCGACTGCCGCCTTTGCCGTGCTGCTGGCGAGCGACTGCAACATCGCGTCGCTGATCTCGGCGCGCAGGAATGTCGGCACTTGCGCGTCGACGTCCGCTTTGAGCACGTTGAAAGTGGCGGCAGCCGCGGCTGCGTATTGCGATGATGTCGTCACCGGTGCGGTCTCCTTTTCGGGCTGGGCGAACGGCACGAAATCGCCGACGTCGCTCGATGCCATATCGGTATCGACATCTAGGCCGAGGATTTTGGTGTCCGGTCCCTGTCGCATGCTGGCCTTGGCAAGCCACGCGCCGTAGCCGAGCCAGCCGCGCGATTGCGCTTCCCACGTCAAGTCAGCGAGCCCGGCCGCAACGACTGCAGCGCAAACCGCGCCCGAACCATAGACCCCGACACGATAAAAACCGTCGGCGAATGCCGCACGGATCGCCTTGAAGTATGGGATGACGCTCGCCTGGATTTGCGCGGTTGAAAAATCCCAATCGCAGGCGAAATAAACGCAGGCACCGCGGGGCGCGCCAAGCGCAATACCGGCGGCACGGCAATAGCGCCCATCGCGCGCCCCATCACTGGCCGAAATGCCGCGGCCGCCGACGCCGCCCCAGCCCTCATGCACCAAACCGGCGCGCAGCCCGGCCGCCGCGAGTGCCCGCATGCGTGCCGGCGTCCAGCATTTGTCGCCGGTCGGACTGATGGACGACAAATAACCAAATATGGTCCGAACGCCGGAGGCCTTGAGCGCAGCAAGTTTTGGCGTCGGATCTTCAGCAATATCGATGATCAGCGTGGTCATGTTTCGGCTCCTGGGATGAAACAAGGCGTCGGTGTTTGATGGTGAGAAGCGAGAGGCGGTTGGATGACGGCCGCGGCAATTCGGTTTCGTTGATCCGCTCCGTGCGAATCCGTCGGTTCCTTGGTCTCGACGACAGACGCTGAAATTAGACAAACGAGCGGAGGAACTCGGACTGCGGCGGGGACACAATCCTCAGTCGAAGCAACGCGGGGCGCCGATCAAACAGTGTATCAACCGGCCATCTGATGGTGGCTTTATACCGACTGCTGCACGGAATGCGATCAGCTGTGATTAACCTCGAACCTGCGGTTGATGCACGGGCTGAGCGTTGGTAGCGTTCAACAAGAGTATTGAGAGCGCGGTGTAAGGAGCGGGAAATGCGGGGGCTCAGCAACACTTGGCGTATCTGGCTACCGCCCGTTGTCTTCGCTTTGGCTATTTTCGCCGGCGCGGTGTTGCTCTCGGGAGATGGCGAACCGCTTTCGCTCGTCTACCGGGTTTTTTAGTTCCTGCCGGCAATGGAACGTCTCCCAAGTCTCGATTTTCTGCGTGGCGCGGCAGCCGTTGCCGTCGTCGTACCGCACTACTTCATGTTGACCTCGACATCTTTGCCGGCTGAAATCGCTTCAGTCCTCGCCGTCGAAGTGTTTTTTGTTCTGAGCGGATTCGTGCTCGGACCCCAAATCCTTCGTTGCCTCCAGTAGTCGAACACTCCGCGATCTGCGCGTCTTCCTCGCGCGCCGCTGGATGCGAACCATCCCGCCCTACGTTTTTGCTCTGATTTTGATGTCCCTGACCGCAGGCCATGTCAGCGGGACCGACTTTGGACGATACTTTCTGTATATCGAGAATTTCTACGCGCAGCACAACGCCGCGGATTATTTCCCGGTCGCGTGGAGCCTGTCGATCGAAGAATGGTTCTACGTCGCATTCCCGGCCCTGCTGCTGACCGCAGCCGCCATCTTCCGCAATCACCGCACGGTCTTTTCGGTCCTTGTTGCGATCGCCTTCATTGTCATCATCACCGCGCTACGCGTGTGCTTTGGCAACCTGAATGATTGGGGCGCCGATGTCAGAAGAGTCGTCGTCTTTCGGGTGGACGCCATCGCCTACGGATACTTATTGTTCATATGGACGGCCTCGTGGAATACGGAACGAGAAAATCCTCTCGGCCTCGCTCTCACCCTCGGGCTGTTCGCCATCAGCACATTGTTCGCGATTGGTCTGACCTGGCAGATCTACCTGAACCAGAGCCACGCCGCCGAGACGCTGTTCCCGTTCGCCGCCGCGGCCTTCGGAATGTGCTCGATCTTGCTGTTCCACGCGGCACGGCCGCTGTTTGAACGGGCCTCGTTCGCCGCACTCGCCTTATTTCTCGGGCAAGCGTCATACTCGCTCTATCTGTTCCACCTTTTGGTGGCCAACGCAGTCGTGCCTCACATCAGATCGCTCTCGCTGCCGCTTCAGCTTATGCTGTACCTATGTGCGTGCTTGGCATTCTCGGCCGTCTTCTATCGCATATTTGAGAAGCCGATCCTGGCGCTGCGGCCGTCCTACGATCGGCCGATCGCCGACCTTTCCCGCACCGACGCGATCCCGCATTTCGAAGCAGCCGGCAACTTCGCGCCGCAGCGGAGCGCAATGTGAGAAAGCTCGGTCATATCTGCCTTGCCTCCGCGCGCTTGCTCTCGATTTGGTTCACGATCCTGGCGCTCATTCTTGTTGCGGCAAATTACGGCGCGAGCATTTTTTTGGACGCGCCGGCGCCTAACAACCGGGTACGCGGCGCCCGCGCGACGTTCGAGCATTACGGCCTCCCCTACTTTCAGCGGGTTTATCCGGGAAAATCCGAAGCCGAGATCGTACAGCTTATTCGCGACCAGGCGCAGGTCGGCGCCGTTTACGAGCCCTATGCTGAATTCCGGCCAAGTCCCTTCATCAGCCCGACGCTCAACATTCACGCCGAGGGCTTCCGACTCATCGGCCCCGACCAGGGTCCGTGGCCGCCTGACAAGACCGCTTTCAATATTTTCGTGTTCGGCGGCTCAATGACTTTGGGTTCCGGTGTCGCCGACGCCGAAACCATCCCCGCAGTCATGCAGACGAAGCTACGATCAAAGACCGGACTGGCAGTGAACGTCTACAATTTCGGCGCCGGGTCATTCTTCTCGTCGCAGGAAGTCACATACTTTCAGAATAAGCTTCGCGCCGGCGTCGTACCGGACCTTGCTGTCTTCGTCGATGGGCCGAACGATTTCTATTTCTGGAACGGCGAAACCGAGGAATCTCCGGCTTATCGCGCGTTCGTGGCCGGTGGCTCCATTGTGGGAAGCCAAACGCCCAGCTTCTCGTGGGACGATCTTCCCTTGCTTCGATTTGCGCGCATGCTTCGCACGCGCGGGCTGACTTTTGCGGATTTCGGCGCGCATGCAACGGAATTTGATCCGGCGTTGCCGGAGCGCGATCCGATATATGACGCCCAGTATACCGACCCGCCGACAGTGACCGATCCGCATCGCATACGAGACGTCATCGAACGCTACATCGCCAACAAGAAGATTGCCGAAGGCGTGGCAGCGTCGTTTCAAGTTCGCTCGTACTTCGCCTGGCAACCGACGCCGCTATACAAATACGATCTGAAAGATCACCCGAAGATTGCCTACGAGTCTCATCGCCGCGCGCGATATGGCTACCCGGCAATGGCGGCATACGTTAAAAGCCACGACATGGGCGACGATTTTGCCTGGTGCGCGGACATCCAAGCGAACCTGCATACGCCGCTCTATGTCGACATCATGCATTATAATCCGGCGGGCAACCGGTTGGTTGCCGACTGCATCGTATCCGGCCTGCTGGAGTCCGGCATATTCCAGCGTGCCCGCGAGCAGCACGCTAGGGAATAGTCGCCGGCTGGGCGGGCGTCTGGCCAAGATCCGTGGCGGCAACGAAATCCCCCATCGCTGTCGCGAACGCCTGCCATTGCGCCGTCGTTTGGAACTGATGCATCGTTCCGTTGACGTCGGGCCACGATTGGAATGACTGCGCGGGAAATCGGCCATTGACCGTGATGAAGCCTTTGGTCTCGTTGAAGAATTTGACGGTGCCTGTCACGCTCACGTGCTTACTCCGCAGTGTTGTTGTGGGAACGACGACCATGACGCGACGCCTCGTCCTGGCTTTGAAACGCGCAAATGCACGTCGTCATCGCCAGGCGGCGGCGTCGATTTTCAGATCAGATTGTTGAGGGAAGCAGCGGACGCAGTTTTGCAAGGCCCGCCTGCGCGTGAGAGATGCCCGACGCTGCCGCGCTTGTCAAACCGACGCCGCCGATACGCGGGCTTGTTGTTTGTTGGATCATGTTGATTTTCCTGGCTAATAAAATTTTCGCGGTGATGATCTTAAAATCGTGTTCACCGGCATCGACGTGCACGGCACTCGCTTGATTCTTACGCGTAGCGCAGCGCGGCAGCCAATTCGCGGATTAGATTCGCTTTATATTGATTGAGCCAATCCGCATATGGCGCGGCCTTCTCGCCGCGCGCGGCGGCCTGCAACCGATCGGTCCGATAGGATTGATTGACGGATTTGAATTCGCCGGTGCGTTTGAGATTTTCAAGTTGCTCTTCGACGCGCGCGATCATCTTGGTCGCATCAGCCGCAACGTCCGCATCGGAATACAGCATGACGCCGATCCGGCGTGCCGCACCTTCGACAGCCGCGGACAAACCATTCAGTGCCGTGGCCGATGCATGCGACAATGGCCGGACAATCCCGTCCTTTGATTCACGACGCAGCGACCGCGCAACACCGGCAGTGACGCGCTCCGCGTCTGCTGCGCGGCGGCACCACCACCGCATAAGTACTACCTGCCGCGGATCGTTCGCCGCCGGCGCGTCCGGCGCACCAATCGCCGCAATCTGCGGGCCTGTGCCGTCTTCCACGATGGCGATCGCCGCAAGCCCCAAGCCTTGGCGATAGGCTTCGATCAGCACTGCTCGATTTTTGGCCTCGCGGCGCGCGGCGGCGGTCGAGGCGTCCGCGCGCGGTGTCACCGGATCGGAACGCGTTGGCGGATCAGTTCGCGGGTGATGATCCGTAAGCCCTGCAGTCTGCGCGCATTAAAGGCGCGCCGCGTGACCTTCAATCGCTTGAGACGCTCATCGATGTCGGCATCGAAGGCTGCCCAGAGGCCGCCGAGATTGACCGCGCGGGCGACGTGATGAAATTCCGGCCCAGAAAGATGCTGCGCCGGCCAGCTCAATGCCTCTTCCATGCGCCCGATCTCTGCAGGCGTTGGGGATATGCGCACACGGTTGTGCAATTGCGCGAGGCGGTCGATCTCGTGTGTCTCCAATTGCGCATCGAGGTCAGCGCGATCCGAGACCGGAAGCGGCATGGAGTTGACATACCCGCGCGGCCGCGTCGCGATCGGCAGGCGGACGAGGACGCGAAAGGCCTCCTCCGAGCGCTCCATCACGTGCACGAACGACCAGCGATCGGGAATCGCGCGCGCGCGCAAAGAAGAACGCGCCGGCCCGGAGGTCCCAATGACGCCAAGGATCCCGGCACGATCGCCGCGCAATTCCGCCGAAGCTGCAGCCGCAGCACGTTCGGTCAACTCTTGTTTGGACACGTCTGACTTCCGTGAATTTTGTTTTGGCGGATCAGATAGGATCGATCTTGCGCCAACTCGGATGCCATTCCGCGCCGCAGTTGCTTGTCGAACGCGCCCATAACCTCACCTCCACGGATAAAGCGCTTTGTGCGACGCCGCGCGTGGCGGCGATGCGGAGGCAAGGCCCAATGGATAAGCGCGACGCATGTGCACGGCGCAATACGGAATGCCATGTTCAAGATCGGCTTCCGGGGCACCGCAAAAGAAAAAGCGATCGGTGCCCGGCCGGCCATGGGGCCAGCGGCAGGTCATGTTGGTCAGCTCGAGAAGCGTTTTATACTGACGCGTTGGCGCGGGCGCCGAATCCACCGCAGTACGCTTCTTGTATTTGGTAGGCCGCCGTCGGCGTACTGGCGCCTCATTGCCTGCATTTTTGCTCGGCGCCCGCAGCTTGGCCGGCGAATTGTCTGTCGTCCGGTCCGCATGCAGCCGCAGCCGATGAAATCTTGCCGAGCACCGCGGAGCGTGACAGGCCGCCGAGACGCGCCCCAATCGCTTCTGCGGTCTCACCTCTGTCCCAGAGAGCTTGCAGCAAAGTGATGCGGTCAATTGTCCATAAATCGCCGTGTGCGCGCATGGCGCCTCCAATGCGCAGGCGGCGGGCCGGCGCGACGAATGTTGGGTCGAGACGAACGTCAATTGTCGTCACTGTTTATGACTATAATCACATCTTCGGTGACGATCAAGTCGCCGATTTGGATCCTAGCGGGATAGCACCGGATTGGTGACAATCCGGCATGGCACGAAAGTCAAAATCGGCGCGACAGATGACCGGCCTGTTTTACGCGCGCGAAGCGCGCCGCATGCGCCGTTCCGAGCTGGTGCAGCTTTCGGGCGTCTCCAAGCAGCAGCTATCGCGACTCGAGAACGGCCTGATCCGGCTTCGTCTCGATCACCTCAAGCCGTTCGCGGCGCATCTCGGCTACACGCCGGAGCAAATTCTGTTGTGGGGAAAATATCCGGGCACCGGCGGTACGCACATCGAGTCAAGCGACGTGCTGCGCGAGGACAATCCTCACGATGAACCATTCGCTCCGATGCCCGGCCAAGTGCCGGAGCTCGACACCCGCGCCGGCATGGGTGGTGGCGGCGCGCCCTCCCGCGAGGTGCGCAAGGACGGCAAGCATGCCGATCCGCTGAAAGGCGAAGGATGGCTGTTTCCCGCGAGTTTTGTGCGCGATCAGCTCCACACCTCGTCTGGCCGCCTGCTCGTTCTCGAGACCAACGGCGACAGCATGACGCCGACGATCATTTCGGGCGAACGCGTCATCATCGATACCGGTCACCAGACGCCGACACCTGACGGCCTTTACGCCATCCGCGACACCTTCGAGAACATCGTGGTCAAACGGCTGCAGGTGCTGCGCTCGGCGCGCCCGACCCGGGTGCAGATCATTTCCGACAATCCGAATCATCCGAGTGAGGAGACGCCGCTCTCCGAACTCGAGGTCGTCGGCAAGGTTCTCTGCTGCCTCAAATTGTTTTGATCGGCGGCGCAGTCCCTGGCTGCCGAGCCAAGCCAAGCACCGACATTGCCGACATTTTTCCGTACACCAATTCGGTGTCACACGGAGACCATTGTCGATTTCGTCCCCGATTTGGCAACGCTCATCTTGACGATATAGTCACTAATACGGTTACGTTACGTCTTCGAGGCGCGCACCCACGTGCGCCTGTCACCGAACGCAACGGACCGACATGCGCCCAACCTCCCCACCCTGCTCCACTCACCGGCCACGCGCCGAGCGCGATCTTGAGCGCGCGCACCATGCCGCTGTGGCCGTCCGCGACACGCCGAACAGCAGAGCTGCACGTCCAGCGCTTGCGGCCGCCCTTGTCGCAATTGAAGCGGCTTTCGATCGGGCTGCCGTCATCAATGATCTGAAAATCGCGGTCGAGCGACATATCAGCCGCGGTCCTGAACATCCGGCCGTACGCGCGCGCTTTGCCGCCCGCGTCGCGCTCTTGCGCGGCCGCGATCTCGATGCGGCGCTCGCCACAATCGAGCGCTGGCGGCGCGACGAGCAGCGTGCCTTTGCCATCGCTAGCGCCTTCGGCCGCGGCAGCCGCCTGTCGTTACAAGTTTTGGACGAGCTTCGCCTGCTGCTGCGCTGGTTGAGATTCAAAGATCTCTACGCGGAATACGCCGACGCTTTCGCGGTGCTGCGCGGCGACGCGCCTGTGCTGGAGGCTGCGGAGTGATCGGGGCGGCGAGCTCAGTGAATTAGCTCGCCGCAACTGGAAGAAAACAATCCAGCGCAATTCCTTCCTTGCCTCGTCACCGTCGAACTTGACCAAGACGTCGCGCGCGGACCTGCGCGGTGTCTGACCAGACCCAACGAGACAAACGATGACACCCCTATTGGCTAGTGGTCCGTTCCGCATGTTTCGCTTGAGCGACAGGCCCGGCGAACGCGGGCTCAGTTGCACGCCCGACGGCGTGGCGCTTGCCGACGTCCCGCTCGTTCGCAAGACCCAAGCCGGCTTCGTTCCGCGGCCGGCTAACGAGATCGCTTCGTTGCTCAAAGCAGCTTTCGGCGAGCGACCGACGGCGCTGCAATCAAAACTCGGCGCAATCACGCAAGCACTCAATCGTGGCGATTTCGCCAGCGCGATGATTGCCGCAGTCCACACACAAACACCGGATCTCACTGCGGAATCCGCTGCACGGCTGGCGCAGGCCGATCGGGAGCTGGCGAAATACGACTACAATCCCGAAGAGTTCGCGCGATTGGCATGGCCGATGGACTCGAGACGGACATTCCGCTCCAGCGGCGCCGACAACACCTGCGACCGAAGCCGATCAGCGGATCGCAAGCGGCGACGACTTGCGGCTGCGTGTCGCCGAGAACACGTCTCCGCCGGACGGCGCAGTTGCATCTGATGCTTCCGTTTCATCAGTTCAAGTCTCATCCAGCGGAAACGCCTCCGGAACGCCGGCACCGAGCGACAAGTCCGCCAAGCAAGCCGCGTTTCTTCAGTCGCTCAAGGAAAAATATGACAATCTCGGGCAGAAGGACTTTTCCGACCAGGCCACTCGCTTTGGCTATTGGCTCGAAGCTCATGGGGGCGACCTCACGGGTGCCGAGCGCGAAAGAGCGCTGGCGGAATATTTCTTTCTGGAAAACCGCCTGCAGTTGCGGTTGAGCCGCGAAGATAATTCGATACTCGAGCACGGATACCTGTACTCCGCGGCCCTCATGTTACACCGCGGTGGAGCAGCCAGCGGTCTTGTCCCAGTCGGCCATTTTCCGCCATCAATCCTGGACGTCGCCGGCACAATCGCGCTCTTGGAAACGCCTTCGCGGACCAGCCAAACTGGTAGGAGGCCCTTCTCCGAAGAGAGCGGGACCGCCTTCCCCAAACCCTCCGGCAGCGTCGGGCGCGGCATCGGCAGCGAAGATGCGGCTGCTGGCGCGCTTGGAACAAGACAACCAAACGCCCGCAATGGTGCGGGAGAAACCGCGGCTGCGAAATCGCCAGCGACCGATGCCGTCGTCACCGCCATCAATGGAGCCGCGTTCGACCTGGCGTACCCGCGCGGCTTCCAAAGCGCAGAGCAATTTGCGCAGGCAATGAACGAGCTTCGCTCGATATTGCAAGAGGCGGGCATTACCGATGCGAGGATTGGCGTTCGTGGCAGTTCAGTGACTGGCGTCAACTCTCGCACCGGCGCCCCCTTCAGGGAGATGAGTGACCCCGGCCCTCCCTTCAAGCCACCGAGCGACATTGACTTCTTCGTTGAGAGCGATCAACTGACAGAGGGATTTCACACCTCACGAAACATTCCGGGTTTTGTTTATCCAGACGACCTAAACGCCGCATATCCAAATATCAGGCGATGGACGACCTATTGGAGCACGAACCTAGGCCGCGAGGTGAGCGTCGGCGGCTTTCAGCGCGGTACCGTGCCGAAACAACCAGCCCTCATAAGCAAGTGAACTATTTGAAAGAGACCCCGACATGTCTGCTCATCTCTATATTCAAAACAACGACCAACAAAATCTTGATGCCTTCTCGAAACAAGTTTTTACTCTTCTGAACGTAGGAAAAATGGAGACCCACTACAGCGTCAATCATCCGGGCGGCCATTACGTGTACGCTGAGGCTCTTGGTCTCAAAATCAAACTGATGGAAGCCGACAGTGCGGAATTTCCAGACTATCAATTCTGGATCGTATTCTCTCCAAAAGTCGACATTGCGACCACAGATGGCCACTCTCTCGACGGTCTAGCTGATATCGTCGCAAGGTACCTTTCGCAAAATGGGATGAAGATCGCGCGCCCTTTGGCGCCCGCTCGCGCCGGCACGCCGAGCGTACTGTACGGTCACGATGAATAACGGCGACTTCAAACTTGCCGGAAGCGCCGTGGCGGAAGAGTATAGTCTCGAGGCTACGAGATGGAACGCTAGCTCAAGAACCTCTCGCAGGCTGAATGGTCGCGGGAAGACGACGACGACCTGAGAGGCGCCGGTAATCAAATCGCGCGACGTTCACTCACAAACAAGAGCGCCGATTTGCGGCCGTGAGAATCTAAACGTCAACCACCCTCGCGCCCGGGTCCCGGCGGCACCACGCGGATGTGTAGTTCGCGCAATTGCTTGGCGGTGACTTCCGAGGGCGCGCCCATCAGCAAATCTTCGGCGCGCTGGTTCATCGGGAACAGCACGACCTCGCGCAGATTTTCCTCGCCGCACAACAGCATGACGATGCGGTCGACGCCGGGCGCGATGCCGCCGTGCGGCGGCGCGCCGAGCGAAAGCGCGTGCAACATGCCGCCGAATTTTTGCTCGAGCACGCTTTCGTCATAGCCCGCGATGGCGAACGCCTTCTTCATCACATCCGGCAGGTGATTACGGATGGCGCCGGACGACAGTTCGATGCCGTTACAGACGATGTCATACTGGATCGCCTTGAGGCCGAGGATCTTGTCCTTGTCGGCCGGATCGAGCGCCAGAAATTCGTCGGCCGGCAGGTTCGGCATGGAGAACGGATTGTGGGAGAAGTCGATCTTCTTCTCCTCCTCGTTCCATTCGTACATCGGAAAATCGACGATCCAGCACAGTTCGAAGCGGCTCTTGTCGATCAGATCGAGGTCTTCGCCGGCCTTGCGTGCGCGCGGCCCCGGCGAATTTGACGAAAGTCTGCGGCTCGCCGGCGACGAAGAAGACGGCATCGCCGTCGTTCAATTGCAGTTGCGAACGCAGCGTTTCGGTGCGCTCAGCCCCCAGATTGTTGGCGACCGGGCCACGGCCGACCACGGCGCCATTGTCCTGCGCAAAGAAAATATAACCCAGGCCTGGCTGCCCTTCGCCCTGCGCCCACGAGTTCATGCGGTCGCAGAAGGCGCGCGAGCCGCCGTCCTGGCGCCGGGATCGCCCACACGGCGCCGTGGGGCCTTGCGTCCAGAATGCGCGCGAAAATCTTGAAGCCGGAGCCGCGGAAGACGTCCGACACTTCCTGCATGACGATCGGATTGCGCAGATCCGGCTTGTCGACGCCGTATTTGCGCAGCGCTTCGCTGTAGGGAATGCGCGGGAATTTCGCCGTCACCGGCTTGCCGTCACCGAATTCCTCGAACACGCCGCGGATCACCGGCTCGACCGCCTCGAACACGTCGTCCTGGGTGACAAAACTCATTTCCAGATCGAGCTGATAGAACTCGCCCGGCGAACGGTCGGCACGCGCATCTTCATCGCGGAAGCACGGCGCGATCTGAAAATACCGGTCGAAGCCGGAGATCATGATCAATTGCTTGAACTGCTGCGGCGCCTGCGGCAGCGCGTAGAATTTTCCCGGATGAATGCGCGAGGGCACCAGAAAATCGCGCGCGCCTTCCGGCGACGAAGCGGTGAGGATCGGCGTCTGAAATTCGAAGAAGCCCTGCTCCTTCATGCGCCGCCGCAGCGAGTCGATGACCTCGCCGCGCTTCATGATGTTGCGGTGCAGATGCTCGCGGCGCAGATCGAGGAAGCGATAGCGCAGCCGGATGTCCTCGGGATAGTCCTGCTCGCCGAACACCGGCATCGGCAGTTCGGCGGCGCGGCCCAGCACCTCGATCTCGCGGATATAGACCTCGACCTCGCCGGTCGGCAGTTCGGCATTCTCGGTGCCGTCCGGCCGCCGCCGCACCTTGCCGTCGATGCGCACCACCCATTCGGAGCGCAGCGTCTCGGCGACCTTGAAGGCCGGGCTGTCCGGATCGGCGACCACCTGCGTGATGCCGTAATGGTCGCGCAGATCGATGAAGAGCACGCCGCCATGGTCGCGGATGCGATGGCACCAGCCGGAAAGCCGCACGTCCTGGCCGATGTCGCCTGCGCGAAGCGCGCCGCAGGTATGGCTGCGATAACGATGCATTGTCGTTCGTTGCTCTATTGGTGTTCCGCTCGGAAAGGCGGAAAGCGCATGCGAGGCGGTCTTTGTCAAGAAGGCGCCGGCGGCCGGTTCCACCTTGCTGAAATCGTCCTTAAGTGTGGGGTGGCAGCCTCCCGCGAGACATGCGAAGCGGCGACGCCAACGCGCCAGCAACGGGGTCCGAAATGGCCAAAGTGCGATCAAAAGTTCGGTCTAGGACGCGATCGAAAAAGCGCCCTGAGAAGCGGATCGAAGGGACTGTGGTCCGCCAAGACATGACCACCGCCGACGCCACGGTCGCGTCCCTCACCGCGCACGGTATTAGTACAATCTACGCCCTGCCCGGCGTTCATAACGACGATTTCTTCGACGCGCTGGCGCGCAACAGCGCAACCATCCGCACCGTCCATCCCCGCCACGAACAAGGCGCGGGCTACATGGCGCTGGGCGCGGCGCTTGCGACCGGCCAGGCCCAGGCCTATTGCGTCGTCCCCGGCCCCGGCCTGCTGAATTCGTCGGCTGCGCTCCTCACGGCCTATGGCACCAATGCTCCGGTCCTGGCGATCTTCGGCCAGATACCCGAGGCCGACATCGGCAAAGGTTTTGGACATCTGCATGAGATCGGCGATCAAGCGGGCATCATCGCCCGTCTAGTCGACTGGTCGGCGCACATTCGCACTCCCAACGACGCACCGCGGCTGGTCGCCAAGGCCATGCAGTCGATGTTCGTCGACCGCCCCGGCCCCGCAGCGCTGGAATGCCCCATCGATGTTTGGCGCAAGACGGGTCCGGTGCAGCCGGTCGCGCCGTTGCCGCTGCGTGTGCCGGCCATCGACGAGAGCGCCGTCAAGAAAGCCGCAAAACTCCTCGGCGCCGCCAAACGTCCGCTCATCGTTGCGGGCGGCGGCGCGCTCGATGCGTCGGCGGAAGTGACCGAACTGGCGCATATGCTCCAAGCGCCGGTGCTGTCCTATCGGCGCGGCCGCGGCGTACTCAGCGATATCGACCCGCTTTCAGTCAATCTGCCGCTCGGCCACGAATTGTGGGCGGAAGCCGATGTCGTGCTCGGCGTCGGCAGCCACATGCACATGCCGCTGTTGCAATGGGGCTTTGATCGCGATCTCGCCGTCATCGCCATCGACTCCGATCCGCAGGCGCCGGCGCGCATCGTCAAACCGAAGGCGGCGCTGATCGGGCCAGCGCGGCCGATCCTGCAGCGTCTGCTCGATCTCCTGCCGACCCATAACAAGCGGCGGCCATCGCGAGCGGCCGAGATGCGCGAGCGCCACGAGCGCATGCGCAAGCGGCTGGAGAAGCTCGCGCCGCAACTGGCCTACCTCGTCGGCGATCCGCGAAGCGCTGCCGGAGGACGGCATTTTTGTCGATGAGGTGACCCAGCTTGGCTTCGTCTCACGGCTGGCCTTCCCGGTCTATCGGCCGCGCACGTTCATTTCGCCCGGCTATCAGGACAATCTGGGCTACGGCTTCGCCACTGCGCTCGGCGTACAGGATGCGAGGCGTGACGTGCCGGTCGTCGCAATCAGCGGCGACGGCGGCTTCATGTTCACCGCGACCGAAATGGCGACGGCCGTGCGCCACCGCATTCCGCTGATCACGGTGCTGTTCAACGACGGCCATTTCGGCAATGTCCGCCGCATCCAGGAAGAACGCTTCGGCCGGCCAATCGCCAACGACCTCGCCAATCCGGATTTCGTCAAATTTGCCGAAAGTTTTGGCGCCATGGCGATGCGGGCCACGAGCCCGGCGGAACTGGGGCAAGCGCTCACGCGGCGCGCTGGCGCACCGGGACGGCCCAACGCTGATCGAAGTCCCCGTGGGCGCCCTCCCGAGCCCGTGGGAGTTCATCCTCATGAAGCGGGTCCGGGGCCACGGGGCAAAAGTGCAATATCCCTAGGTACCCACACCCCGACACCGGCCTTGCCAGCGCGGCCGTAACCGGCCAACACTAGCCGCCAACAATGATGCCCGATTCCGGCACGATAGTATCCATGCAGCCGATCACGACGACGGCGGAGCTCGCCGCGGTGTGCGAGCGCATGGCCGGTTTTCCGTCGGTCACCGTCGACACCGAATTCCTGCGGGAAACCACCTATTACCCGCTGCTGTGCGTGGCGCAGATGGCCTCGCCCCGGGAGGCCGTGGTCATCGACGCTCTGGCTCCGGACATCGACCTGACGCCGTTCTTCGCGCTGATGGCCGACGAGAAGGTGATGAAGGTGTTTCATGCCGCGCGGCAGGACATCGAAATCGTCTGGCACCGGGCCAAACTGATCCCGCACCCGATCTTCGACACCCAGGTCGCCGCCATGGTGCTCGGCTATGGCGACTCGATTTCCTACGATCAGCTCGTGCAGCGCATCACCGGCGATACGCTCGACAAGTCGCACCGCTTCACCGATTGGACCCGCCGCCCGCTGACCGACGCGCAGCTGACCTACGCGGTGTCCGACGTCACCCATTTGCGTGACGTCTATCAGGCGCTGGTCGACGATCTCGGCCGCCGCGGCCGGGTCGATTGGGTGCAGGAGGAGATGCACGTACTCACATCCGCCGACACCTACCGGATGGATCCGGAGAATGCCTGGCAGCGGCTGAAAACGCGGGTACGCAAGCCGAAAGAACTGGCGGTGCTCATCGAGGTCGCCGCGTGGCGCGAACGCGAGGCACAGCTTCGCGACATTCCGCGCTCGCGCGTACTCAAGGACGAGGTCATCGCCGACATCGCCGTGCATGCGCCGACGACGATCGACAAGTTGCGGCAGTTGCGTTCACTGCCTAAGGGCTTTGAGCGATCGCG
Organism: uncultured Alphaproteobacteria bacterium; assembly: GCA_963737755.1. Lineage (GTDB taxonomy): Bacteria > Pseudomonadota > Alphaproteobacteria > Rhizobiales > Xanthobacteraceae > BOG-931. The sequence continues at coordinate 503,912 of CAVTTZ010000009.1, forward strand.
CTGGGGCGAGGCGATCGTCGCCGCAGCGGCCCGCGGCCTCGAGCGCGATCCCAAGACGCTGCCGCGGCCCACGCGCGTCCCGCAGGCTGCCAACGGCCTGGCATCCGTCGAATTGCTAAAGGTGTTGCTGCGCATGATCTCCGAGCGCCATCACGTCGCCGCCAAGGTGATTGCGACGGTGGACGATCTCGAGCGCATCGCCGGCGACGATCATGCCGATGTCCCGGCCATGAGCGGCTGGCGGCGCGAGCTCTTCGGCGAAAAAGCGCTGGCGCTCAAGCACGGCAAGCTCGCGCTTGCGATCGAAAAGGGCAAAGTCGCCGCCGTCGGCCGCGGCCAGCTCGACGATGAGGCCTGAGAGCGACGTCGTCGTCGAACGCCGGTTCTTTGTCAGTGCGGGTGCTTCCGCATCAACGCCCATAGCGAATAGGCGTAGCCAAGCAGCAGCAGACCGTAAGTCAGGACGAACAGCCAGCCGGCACCATTCATCACGCCATTGACCGTGGCCAAAACGGTGACGATCAATCCGGCGATGTTGCCGACCGAAGCGCCGATCAAAAGACCGCGGATCGCGACCCATTCACGCGAGTCGCGCAAGAACCACAAAATCAGGCCGAAAGTCAGCAGCGCGGCACCAAACAACCGGAAGCCGAGCTGCGCCGATGCCGTCGGCTCCAGGCTGTAATTGGGAAGGAGTTTGCCGGGTATCAGCGTGTAGCTCACGCCGTTGATCAATGTGATGATCGCGGCAAGTACCAAGAACCGCTTGAGCTTATGATTTTCTTCCATGTAGCCCCTCCCCTGGTTCTCAGGCGCCACCGGCGGCGGCTGGCCTGAAAAATACGTTCGTCCTCCGGCACAAGTTTCAGCCCGCGGCCGGTGGGCCCCGCTGTTTTTCTTGTTCGCCAGCATTCAAGCGGAAGGCCGTGACGTTAGCAATGCGGGCGACCGCAGAAGACTTGGGAGAAAAGCTAAAAATCAGTGGTACTTGATTGCTTGCGATCTGTTGCCGCCTGTTGATCGCACGCGAGAGCAGCGACTGCCGCGCGTCGCCTTACCCTGCCAGCAACACCGGATCGCGGCCGATCAGCCGCGAGAGCGCGCGCAAGCGGCCCAGGATGCGTTCACCCCCAAGCGCACTGAATTCGTCCGGCAGGCGCAACGTCAGCCGCTGCCGCTCGACCGCAAGCGGGGTGCGCAGCAGCACCCCGGGCATCGCCGCCGAGACGACATAGGCGAGCCGCAGCGCCGCACCGAGCACGCGTGCGCGATCGATCATGCGGGTCGATGCCAATTCGCGTAACCGCGGCGATAGATCGTCGTCCATGATCAGGCCGACATACCGGTAGAACACCGCCAGCGCCAAATAAGAACGTCCCGGATGGTCGACACCGGTGAAGCCGCCGTGGGCGATGATGTTGAGCGATTGCTCACCGCGATAGTCTGGGTGCGCGCGCCAGCCGATGTCAGCCAAAAGGCACGCTGCGTGGCGCAGCCGCCGCTCCTCCGCCGGCTCGTCGAGCCCCGACGAGGCCATGAAGCGATCGGTCCATGCGATCAGGTCGTCGCCGTGTTGCGGCGAGCGCGAGCGCAGAAGATTAAGGTCGCGCGCCGCCTCGATCAGCGCGTCTTTTTCTTTCTCTTTTTGTTTGAGCAGCGAGTAGAGCAAGCCTTCACGGACGCCGAGCGCCGAGAACACGATCTCCTTCGGCTTGCCAATGCGAATGATATATTCCAGCACCAAGGCCGCATAAGCGAGCAGCGGCCGCCGCGCGTTAGTCACCACTTCGATGTTGGACAAGGTCTCCACATCGACGCGGTGCACCAGCCGAGCGAATTCGAGCGCCTCCTCTGCGGGGATCGCGTAACCGTGCATCACGTGCAGCGGGTAGCCGGTCTGCCACATGTGTAGCCGCGCCAGCGCGCGCCAGGTGCCGCCCACGGCGTAGAAGGTGCGATCCTTGCAGTCCTTGAGCATCGGCAGGTCGCTGAGCGTGCTCTTGACGAACTTTTCGGCCTTCTTCAGCGACCGCGCCGAAATGTCGGCCAACGCCAGCCCGCCGAGCGGCCGCGTCAGCCCGCGGCCCGCACGCGTGCCTTCGACATCGACAAGCTCGAGCGAACCACCACCGAGATCACCGACAACACCGTTTGCCTCGTGCACGCCGGAAATAACGCCGAGCGCCGTCAGTTCGGCTTCGCGCGCACCCGAGAGAATTTCGATTTCTGTGCCGATGATGCCCTCGGCAAGCTTGATGAAGGCCGAACCGTTCTTGGCATCGCGGCAGGCCGCCGTGGCGATGGCGAGCACGCGCGTCACGTCCATCGTGTTGCACAGCGCGCGATAACGCTTGAGCGCCGCGAGTGCCTGATCAACGGCGTCGGCCGCCAACATGCCGGTCGACTGCACTTCGCGACCCAGGCCGCACAGCGCCTTTTCGTTGAACAGCGCGGTCGGCGTGCGCGTCAGGGCTTCGTAGACGACAAGGCGCACCGAGTTCGAGCCGATATCGACGACGGCGAGCGGCGGGCCGCGATCGAGGCGGCCGGGAGCGGCGTCGGGCATGGCGCTGGTCATCTGCTTAAATTAGCGAGGGAAAGGCGCTGAGCCTTCACATCCGCTCTCCGCGATGGCGCAATCGCGGCACCAATTCCTTGGGCGTCTTACCGCGGCCGGACAGGCTTGGATTGGTCATGAAATACGTGTGCGCATTGAATTTCTCTTCATCCGGCGCCGGCTTGATACGGGCCGACGAGCCGTCCGCGAGAAGCTCCCAGCTTTGCTCGTTGTCTTTCAAATTCGCGACCATGATCTGATCGAGCACCTGCTCGTGGACGGTCGGATTGACGATCGGGCACAACACTTCCACGCGCCGATCGAGATTACGCGGCATCAAATCGGCGGAGGAGATATAGACTGGGGCCTTCGGGTGCGGCAAGGCATGGCCGGCGCCGAAGCAGTAGATGCGGCCATGCTCGAGGAAGCGGCCGACGATCGACTTGACGCGGATATTCTCGGACAGGCCCGGAACGCCCGGCCGCAGGCAGCAGATGCCGCGCACGACCAGTTCGATGGGGACGCCGGCGCTCGAGGCCTGATACAGCGCGTCTATGATGTCCGGATCGACCAGCGAGTTCATTTTCATCCAGATCGCGGCCGGTCGCCCGGCCTTGGCGTTGGCGATCTCGGCATCGATGTGCTCGTGGATGCGGTTGCGCAAGGTCAGCGGCGATACCGCCATGCGTTCGAGCTCGGCCGGCTCGGCATAGCCGGTGACAAAATTGAACACGCGGGCGACGTCGCGCGCGATCACCGGATCGGCGGTGAAGTACGACAAGTCGGTATAGATGCGCGCCGTCACCGGATGATAATTGCCGGTGCCGACATGCACGTAGGAAGCCAGCGAAGAACCCTCGCGCCGCACCACCAGTGAAAGCTTGGCGTGGGTTTTCAGCTCGATGAAGCCGTAGACCACCTGCACGCCGGCGCGCTCGAGATCGCGCGCCCAGCGGATGTTGGCCTCTTCGTCGAAGCGGGCCTTCAGTTCGACGACCGCAGTCACGGACTTGCCGGCTTCGGCTGCTTCCGCCAGCGCATGCACGATCGGCGAATGCGCCGAGGTGCGATAGAGCGTTTGTTTGATCGCGACCACATCGGGGTCGCGTGTCGCTTGATGCAGAAAGTCGACCACCACGTCGAACGACTCATAGGGGTGATGGACGATCAGGTCTTTCTGCCGGATCGCGGCAAAACAATCGCCACCGAGGTCGCGAATGCGTTCAGGATACCGCGGCGTGTAGGGTACGAATTCAAGATCAGGCCGGTCCAGATTGGCGAGCTGCGACATTTCGTTGAGCGCCAGCACGCCGTCGACCTTGAACACGCCATCATCGCCGGCGCTCAGCGCGCGCTGCACGAAGTGCTGCAACTCCGCCGGCATATTGGCTTCGATGTCGAGCCGGATCACCGATCCGCGGCGCCGGCGCTTGAGCGCGGTTTCGAACAGCCGCACCAGATCCTCGGCTTCTTCAAGAATCTCCAGTTCGGAGTCGCGGATGACACGGAACGCGCCCACGCCTTTGACCGCATAGCCAGGAAACAGCTTGTTGATGAACAAGCTGGTCGCGCCTTCGATCGAGATCAGGCGGACTTCGCCGTCGGCGCTGCTCTGCGGCAGCCGCACAAAGCGCTCGATGCGGTTGGGCAAACGGATGAGCGCGTTCATCGGTCGCCCATCCTTGGCCCGCGAAAGCTGCAGCGCGATCGAGAAGCCGAGATTGGGAATGAACGGGAACGGATGCGCCGGGTCGATCGCGAGCGGGGTCAGCAGCGGGAAGATGTGCGACAGAAAATAATCTTCGAGCCAGGCCTTTTCCGACTTGGCGACTTCGGAACCGTCAATCAACACGATGCCGGCTTTGCCGAGCGCGGCGCGCAATTCGCGCCACTGCGCTTGCTGGTCGCGCACCAAGACCACAACGGCGTCGGCGATGCGCACCAATTGCTCGGCCGGGGTCAGTCCCTCCGGGCTTTTGGTGGCGATGCCGGCGCGCACTTGCGCTCGCAAGCCCGCGACCCGCACCATGAAGAATTCGTCGAGATTGTTGGCCGAGATCGACAAGAACCGCAGCCGTTCCAGAAGCGGCTGTTCGCGATTGGTCGAACTCTTCCAGAACACGCCGATTGAAATCAAGCCAGGACAGTTCGCGGTTGATGAAACGCTCGGGGCTGCCGGCGAGTTCGGATGCGGCATGGCTCTCCGCCCGCTCCGCCAGCCGCTCAGGCATTTCAAGGCGCTGGATTGGACCATAATCGAGCGCGACCGCGGCGGCTTGGCTCCGATCAGCCATGACTGTTCCTCAGTTCCAATATCGCTCCACGGCGCCCTGACGCCACGGATGTCCGCAAGCGCTGCGCCGGTGCGGTGACGATTCGATCAACCAGATCATCGAGATAAGGCGGGGCGGTGACGCGCCGTCAAGACATTGCGCCCGCATGTGCCGCTGTTTAGCGAAGAAACTCGATAAATTTCAATCCTTTAACCAATCCACAAGCCAAAACGGCCGGGCAGAGCCCGGCCGTCCGTGCGCGAAGAGCGCCTTGCGAAGCGATCAGGCGAGATCGTAGCGATCGAGGTTCATCACCTTGGTCCACGCCGCCGCGAAGTCTTTCACGAACTTCTCCTTCGAGTCCGTGCAGCCGTAGACCTCGGCGAACGCACGCAATTGCGAGTGCGAACCGAAGATCAGGTCGACGCGGGTCGCGGTCCATTTGGCCGCCTTGGTCTTGCGGTCGTGACCCTCATACACGCCGTCCTTGCCGGCCACGGGCGCCCACTCGGTGCCCATGTCGAGGAGGTTGACGAAGAAGTCGTTGGTCAACTTGCCCGGCTGTTTGGTGAGGACGCCGTTTTTGGACTGCCCGGCATTGGCGCCGAGCACGCGCAGACCACCGACCAGCACGGTCAGCTCGGGTCCCGTCAGCTTCAGCAAGTGCGCACGATCGACCAACGCCTCTTCGGCCATCATGAACTGCTGCCGCTTGCCGATGTAGTTGCGGAAGCCGTCCGCCCGCGGCTCGAGCGGCGCGAACAACTCGACGTCAGTCTGGTCCTGCGAAGCGTCCGCGCGTCCCGCCACGAAAGCGACCTTCACGGCCACGCCCGCGTCCTTCGCGGCCTTCTCCACCGCGGCAGAGCCGCCGAGGACGATCAGGTCGGCCAGCGAGACCTTCTTGCCGCCGGAGGCCGAGCCATTGAACTCTTTCTGGATCGCCTCGAGCTTTTGCAGCACGGTTTTGAGCTGCGCCGGTTCGTTGACTTCCCAATCCTTCTGCGGCGCGAGACGGATACGCGCGCCGTTGGCGCCGCCGCGCTTATCCGAACCGCGGAACGTCGACGCCGACGCCCAAGCGGTCGAAACAAGCTGATCAACAGTGAGGCCGGATGCGAGGATCTTCGACTTCAGGGCCTCGACGTCCTTGTCGTCAATCAGTGCGTGATTGACGGCCGGAATCGGATCCTGCCAAATCAAAATTTCCTTGGGGACGAGCGGTCCGAGATAGCGGTGGACCGGACCCATGTCGCGGTGCGTGAGCTTGTACCAAGCGCGCGCGAATGCATCCGCGAACTTCTCCGGATGCTCGTAGAAATCCCGCGAAATCTTTTCGTAAGCTGGATCCATGCGCAGCGCCAGGTCGGTGGTCAGCATGGTCGGCAGCCGCTTCTTCGAAGCGTCGAACGGGTCCGGCACCGATGCTTCCGCGCCTTTGGCCTGCCACTGCTGCGCACCGGCCGGGCTCTTGGTCAGCTCCCATTCGTATTTGAACAGGTTGTCGAAGAAGAGATTGCTCCACTTCGTCGGGGTCTGGGTCCAGATCACTTCGGGACCGCCAGTGATGGCATCGGCGCCGAAGCCGGAGCCGTGCGTGCTCTTCCAGCCGAGGCCTTGATCCTCGAGCGCGCCGCCTTCCGGCCCCACGCCGACAAAAGACGGATCGCCGGCACCGTGAAGTTCTTGCCGAAGGTGTGACCGCCGGCAATCAGCGCCACCGTCTCTTCGTCATTCATCGCCATGCGGAAGAACGTTTCGCGGATATCCTTCGCGGCCGCGACGGGATCCGGTTTGCCGTTTGGGCCTTCCGGGTTCACGTAGATCAGGCCCATCTGGACGGCGCCGAGCGGCTCGGCGAGCTGACGCTCACCGCTATAGCGCTCATCGCCCAGCCAGGTGCCTTCGGGACCCCAATAGAGCTCTTCAGGCTCCCAAACGTCGGCGCGACCACCGGCGAAGCCGAAGGTTTTGAAGCCCATCGACTCGAGCGCGACATTGCCGCTGAGGACGAACAGGTCGGCCCAGGAAATCTTGCGGCCGTATTTCTGCTTGATCGGCCACAGCAGGCGGCGGGCCTTATCGAGGTTGGCGTTGTCCGGCCAGCTGTTGAGCGGCGCGAAACGCTGTTGACCGGCTCCGGCGCCGCCGCGTCCGTCGGTGATGCGATACGTGCCGGCGCTGTGCCAGGCCATGCGAATGAACAAACCGCCGTAATGCCCGAAGTCCGCCGGCCACCAATCCTGCGAATCCGTCATCAAGGCATGCAGGTCCTTGATCACCGCGTTCAGGTCGAGGCTCTTGAACTCCTTGGCGTAGTCGAACGCCTTGTCCATCGGATCGGACAGGTTCGAGTTCAGGTGCAGCATCTGGATGTTGAGTTGGTCCGGCCACCAATCCCGATTGGTGAAGTTCTTGTGCATAACCGGGCACTTGCCCACGCTCTTGTCGTCCGTTTTTGCGTCCATTGTAATTCCTCCAATTCCAAGCGGGGGGTTCGCGCGCTACATGGCACACAGCCACCGATCAGGTCCAATCTGATTGCATGACCGGCCCGATAAGATTATCTTATCGACATGATCTCTCTGCGACAGTTACGATATTTCGCGTCATTGGCGCGCCATCGGCATTTCGGCCGCGCCGCGGGTGACTGCGCGGTAACGCAGCCTGCGCTCTCCATGCAAATCCGAGGTCTCGAGCGAGAGATCGGCGCCGAGTTGGTCGAGCGTCGCCCCGGCGAGGTCGCGCTCACCGCAACTGGCATCGAGGTCGCGCTGCGGGCGGAGCGCATCCTCGCAGCGACCCGCGACCTGGTCGATTTCGCGCGTCATCGCCAAATTCTTTCGGGCCCCTTGAAGCTTGGCATCATTCCTACCCTTGCGCCCTACTTGCTGCCGCGACTGCTGCCGCAGCTTCAGCAGGCCTATCCGTCCCTTCGGCTTGATGTGCGGGAGACCCAAACGGTTCCCCTGATCGGCGAATTGGTCGCGGGCGACCTGGACTGTGTTCTGAGCGCGTTGCCGATCGAGCATGCAGACGTCAACACCGCTCCGCTGTTCGAGGACCGCTTCCTGCTCGCGGTACCGGTGGACGAACCGGTGCCACGGCGGGCGCTGAAGGCCGACGATGTCGACCAGCGACGCCTGATCCTGTTGGAGGAAGGCCATTGCCTGCGCGATCAGGCGCTCGCGTTTTGCGCGACCAAGCGCCGCGACTCCGCCGCCGCGCTCGGGTCCACTTCGCTTACGACCGTGATGCAGATGGTCGCCAACGGCTACGGCGTGACGCTGGTGCCCGAAATCGCCGCCGAGGTGGAGGTGCGCGACCAGCGTGTCTCGCTCAAACGCTTTGCCGCGCCGGAGCCCGGACGCACGATCGGGCTTGCCTGGCGCAAAACTTCGCCGCGCCGCCGCGATTTCGATGCCTTCGGCAAGGCGGTCAAGGACGCGCTGGTTTCGCGTCCGCCGCGACCGGACCGAAGCGTTCGCGTCAACTAGAGCATGTCCCGGAAAAGTGGAAACCGGTTTTCCGAAAAAGGGACATGCGATAACAAGTAGATCTAGAGCACATCGCGATTCAGCCAAATCGTGATGTGCGCTAGCGGGAAGTCCGGCGGCCGCTTACGCCTCGCGCAAAATCTCGGCCGCCAGCGCGCGTGTCGGCGCGCGCCGTTGCCGCAACGCTTCATTGTCAAGCGCGGTCACCGCCGCCCGCGCCGCCGTCAAGGAGCGTTCGATCCGTGTCGCGATGAAGCTGACGACGCCGTCGTCGAGCGCGAGTTGGCGATCCATCGCCAGTTTTACGATCACGGCGCGCAACATGGCATCATCCGGCGCCTGCAGCGTCGTCACCGGCAGCGCCCGCAACCGCGATCGCAGATCCGGTATCGCGACCGGCCATGACACCGGCGCGGTGCGCGCGGTGAACAGCAGCGCGGCTTTGTCCTCGCGGGCCAGATTGATCAAATGAAATAATGCGCGATCGTCCGCGTCGGCGCCGGCGTCTTCCACCACCAGCGCGCCGGTCGCGAGCGCCGCGGGCACATCGGCATCACGCACGGCGCGCGCCGCGACAACCCGCGCGCCCGCCAGCGCCGCCCATATCATCGCCAGATGCGTCTTGCCGGACCCTTCCGGACCGACCAGCGCCAACGCATTGGCGGGCCAATCGGGCCAGGAGTTCACGAGCCGAAACGGCCCTTCGTTGCACGATCCAACGAAAAAATCCTCGAGCGCGTAACTTTCAGGATGGCCGAGCGCGAGCGCAAGCTGACGCGGGCGTTGCGGCATTCCGCTCACGCGGGGCCGTTGCCGGTGTACAGCGCGCTGGCCCGATAGCGCCTGACGGCAAACCGCATCAGCACGCCGATCGCAGACGCAATCGGCACCGCGAGCAGAAGGCCGACGAAGCCGAACAGATAGCCGAAGGCGAGCAGCGCAAAGATCAGCCAGACCGGATGCAGCCCGGTACTCTCGCCGACGAGTTTCGGCGAGAGCACATTGCCCTCGAGGAATTGGCCGAAAAGCACCACGCCCACGATGATGAAGATATGTCCCCAGTCCGGGTAAAATTGCGCCAGCGCCACGGCAAATGACACGACAAGCGCGGTCACCGACCCGACATAGGGAATGAAGGTCAGAAAGCCGGACACCACGCCGATCAGCAAGCCGAAATTCAATCCCGCAAGTGTCAGGCCGCCGGCGTAGTAGGCGCCAAGGATGCCGCACACCAGAAGCTGACCGCGCACGTAACCGGACAATGCCTCATTGATCTCATCCATAAGCCGGTGCGACCGTTTCGAGATGCGGCCGCGGAATGAGACTGTCGAGCGATCTGACAACCCGGTCCCAATCGACCAGCAGATAGAACGTCACCACCGGCGTGATGACGATCAGCGATAACAACGAAAGCAGCCCCTCGCCTTTGGTCAGCAAGGCGGACAGCAGGCCGGTCAGATAGCCGACGGCATTGTTCATCAGATCGCCGAGCGAGGCTTGGGGGGAGCCGGATCCGCCGCCCATGATCTTGAGCAACCAGGAATGGCTCGGGTCGGCGACCAGCGCCTCCAGCTTTTCCAGATAGCTGGGCAATTTGCCGACAAAAGCCGCCACCTGATCGACCAGCACCGGCGCGATCAGCAAAAGAGCGCCGCCGAACACGATCACGAAGACCGCCATGATCAGCAAGGCGGCGAAAAGCCGGTTGATGCGGCGCCGGCTCAGAAAATTCGCCAACGGATCGAGCAAATAAGCCAGCGCTGCGCCCATCACGAACGGCAGGAGAATGTGGTGCAGCAACAACAGCAGCCCGACGAAGACCACGAGCGCGCACGCCCAGAACACGAACTGCCGATCAAGCCGCATCGCAGTCCCCCTCCCGGCCGGCGTTCAAGCCCGACGCCGTAAAGCTTCCATGCCGAGCGCTCACAAAACGCCGCAGCGTGCGCATCGGAAAGAATCAAGCGCGCCGCAATTTTAGATCGGGAATCTTTCACGAAAGCTTGCTCGTTTCCCTCACCGCGACGCCTACGCAGTTCCCGGTCAGTGCCCGGCTCCAAACGAGTTCATATGGCGGAGCCACTCGGCGAGATAGAAGCCCATGGAGAGGAGCGTCAAGAGCACGACCAAGCCGATAAGAATGTGCTCCCCGAGCGCGGCGTCGAAGCCGAACGCCCGCTCCGCCAGAACCAGCGTCGCCAGCACGATCTGGGCCGCGGTATTGGCCTTGGACACCGGATGCGGGCGGACCGGAATGGGCTGTCCGACCACCCATGACACCATGAACCCGGAAATGATCATGATATCGCGGGAGACCACCAGAATGACCAGCGATATCGGCAGCGCGGCCGCGATCGCCAGCGCGACGTAAATGGAAACGATCAACGCCTTGTCGGCCAGCGGATCGATGACCGCGCCGAGTTCGCTGGTCATGTGGAAGCGTTTGGCGAGAAAGCCGTCGACCGCGTCGCTGATCCCGGCCGCGACAAAGAGAAAAAAGGCAGCCCGCATCTCGCCGGAGGTGATCGCCCAGACCACAATCGGCACAAGAATGATGCGTCCCAGTGTGATGAGATTAGGAATACTCAAACGTTCGCCCCGGCTCTATCGCAACCTATATAGCGGGACGGCACGACTTGCGCACCCCGCGATTCCGACGTAGGAGGCGGCTTATGGCCCCGTCGGGGCGATCATCACCATTGGTGAGCCTGTGAAAGACGGACGCTACGCGGCCGCTGGGGTCGACATCGATGCGGGCAACCGCATGGTCGACCTGATCAAGCCGCTGCTGCGCAGAACGGCCCGCCCCGGCGCGGACGCGGAAATCGGCGGCTTCGGCGGCCTCTTTCGACCTCAAGGCCGCGGGCTTTGTCGATCCGATCCTGGTCGCCGCGACCGACGGCGTCGGCACCAAGGTCAAGATCGCGGTCGAGACCGGGCGCCATAGCACAATCGGCATCGACCTCGTTGCCATGTCGGTGAACGATCTTGTGGTTCAGGGCGCCGAGCCGCTGTTCTTTCTCGACTACTTCGCCTGCGGCAAACTCGACCCGGAGGTCGGAGCCGCGATCGTCAGCGGCGTCGCGGCCGCCTGTCACGAGTCGGGCTGCGCGCTGGTCGGCGGCGAGACCGCGGAGATGCCGGGCGTCTATCAGCACGGCGACTACGATCTCGCCGGCTTTGCGGTCGGCGCCGTCGCGCGTGACGCATTGCTGCCGCGCAAGGACATCGGACCCGGCGATGTGGTGGTTGGGCTTGCCTCGACGGGCGTGCACTCGAACGGCTTTTCACTGGTCCGCCGCGTCGCCGCCGAGTGCGGCCTCGCCTGGGACGCTCCGGCGCCGTTCGAGCCGGCACGCACACTCGGTGAGGCGTTGCTGACGCCGACCCGGCTTTATGTGCGCTCCTGTCTGGCGGCAACGCGCAAAACGCAAGCCGTCAAGGCACTCGCTCACATCACCGGCGGCGGCTTTGTTGAAAACATTCCGCGCGTGCTGCCCAAGGACGCTGCGGTCGACATCGACCTCGACCGCGTTCCGGTATTGCCGGTGTTCAAGTGGCTCGCCACCGCGGGCGGCATCAGCGAACACGAGATGCTGCGCACGTTCAATTGCGGTGTCGGCATGGTGGCGGTGCTCGATCGGAATTTTGCCGAAGCCGCCATCGAGCAATTGACGTTGCATGGTGAAACCGTCGTCCGCCTGGGCGAAGTGATCGCCGGCGACGGCGGCCCGGCCGTGAAATTTCGCGGGCATCTCGACCTGTCGTTATGACTTTCGCGGGCGCACGGCAGTCATGAAAAAGCGCGTCGCTATTTTGATCTCCGGCCGCGGCTCGAACATGACCGCCCTGATCGACGCGGCGCGCGCGGACGACTTCCCGGCCGACATTGTGCTCGTCATTTCCAACAGGCCGGATGCCGCCGGTCTCGATCGTGCTCGTGCCTCCGGCATTGCGACCGCGGTGATCGATCATACCGGGTTCGGCCGCGACCGCGCAGCGTTCGAGCATGCGCTGGATCAAAAGCTGCGCGATCACGCCATCGATCTCGTGTGCCTGGCGGGCTTCATGCGGCTGCTGACGCCGTGGTTTGTCGACCGCTGGAGCGGACGGATGCTCAACATCCACCCATCGCTGCTGCCGCAATTCAAGGGACTTGATACGCACCGCCGCGCGCTCGAAGCCGGCGTCGAGCGTCACGGCGCCACCGTGCATTTCGTGGTGCCGGAAATGGACGCCGGCCCGATCGTCGCGCAGGGCTCGATTGCCGTGCGCGCTGACGACACGGAAGAAACGCTCGCCGCGCGCGTGCTCGAACTCGAGCACCAAATCTATCCGCGCGCATTGCGCGCCGTGGCGCAAGGCCAAAGCAAAGTCTGATGCCCCTCGTCGCGCAGACAAGGATACAAATACAAAACCCCCAGTTCATAAAACCGGGGGTTACACGATCCTAAAACCGAGGACGCTTAAGCGACCTTGAGATTTTCTGCGGACGCACGACCGCGGTTGGTGACCAGTTCGTACTCGACTTCCTGACCTTCATTGAGCGAACGCAGACCGGCACGCTCGACCGCCGAGATGTGCACAAACACGTCCTTGTCGCCGCTCGACGGCTTAATGAATCCATAGCCCTTGGTGGAATTGAACCACTTGACGGTGCCCTTTTGCATCGCCTGTCTCCTCGGTCAGTCTATATGCCAAACAAGACACAGAGCCGCCGCCACACACCCGTGTAACGTCGTCTCGATGCCACAAGCCAGATCAAGGAAAGTCCGCAACGATCGCTTCGCCAAGAGAGCCCCGGCCGACAAACCAAAAATCCGATTGCCTGCGAAAAAAAGCCGACAAATGCGGCGCAAGCGTGACTACAAGGCGCGGCGCGCCGAAGCCTCGGCACGCCTCGATCTGATAAGGAAGCGTTACAGCGATCGGCGAATGCGGGCCGTCAGCCGACGATTTCTTTGCCGGTGAAAAACTGCGCGATTTCCTTCTGCGCAGTATCAGGCGCATCAGAACCGTGCACCGAGTTGTCGCTGATCGATTTCGCGAAAGCTTTGCGAATGGTTCCGTCAGCGGCCTTGGCTGGATCGGTGGCGCCCATCAGTTCGCGATACGCCGCGATGGCATTCTCGCCTTCAAGCACCTGCACGACCACGGGACCAGAAATCATGAAGTCGACAAGCTCGCCGAAAAACGGCCGCTGACGATGCACCGCATAGAAGGCCTCGGCCTCGGCGCGGCTGATCTTGACGCGCTTTTGCGCGACGATCCGCAGGCCGGATTTCTCGATCATCGCATTGATCGCGCCGGTCAGGTTGCGGGCGGTTGCGTCCGGCTTGATGATTGAAAATGTACGCTCGATCGCCATGAGATGATCCTTTGAAAACGTGCCGGACGGCCAGAAGTGCGCGGCTTATAGCGGTGGTCAATGTTTGGGGCAAGCGCCGCTTGGATGACGGAGCTCATATGGCCGGGCGCAGTGTTCCTCACGCGTCAACGTTTTACAGGCCGGTGGACCCGGTCGGTGACGATCAGTTCGCGGCGGGGTTTGCCGGATTGGGGTTCGGAGGCTTCGGCGGCTTTTTCTTCACGGCCTTCTTCTCGGCGGCCGGTGCCGGTTGTCCTTCGACGCGGTCCATCTCGGCGAGGCGGCCGCCGCCGAATCGATAAATTCCCGGGCGCGGGCCGGTCTGGTAGGTCAGGACGATGCTTCGCCCCGCATTTGCCGCTTCCGTGTTTACGGACGTCGGTCGCCCCAACCGGCTCACAACCTCGCATTCACTCATGCCAAGCGCGACGCCCCCGCCATAGAGCGCGGCTGGATCCTGCGCGGCGCCGTCGGCTCCGGCAGCCGTCGCCGACGGAGCATAATTCGGACACGACCCATTGGCATCCATCAGATCGTTGGCGGTGATGGGACGGTCGACACGGGCGTCGCCCAGCGACGAATAGGAGTAACCGCTCGGCGCCTTGAACGGGTTGAGCGGCTTGTCGAACCATCTGTTCGCATCGTCACAACCAGTAAGGGAAAAAACAGTAATTACAACGATCGTTGCGATGGTGCTATAAGATCGAGTTGAACACGTTAGCGACCTTCTCCGTCCTGAACCGGTGGGTATTCAAGCATGTGCAATCGGATCACGCGATGGGGTCGTAAACCGTAACGGAGCAATGCGCCACGAGCCGCATTGCGCTGGTGGCGACGAGCGAGTAATGGTTAAAAACTAGTGAGCAGCACAAGCATTTGCGGGAATTTACAACGACTTCTGCGTACAGCCCCAAATGTGACCTCCATCACAGACCCCACTTCAAGCCGGCACGAAGCTGTGCACCGGCTCCAACGACCGCACGGAAAATATAACGCCCCCGAGGACTTCCTGCATGCATCTTCAATTCGTTGGCTGCGGTGATGCGTTCGGTTCGGGAGGGCGTTTCAACACTTGCTTTCACCTCGTCGGGCGAAACATCAACGTACTCATCGATTGCGGCGCGACTTCGCTCGTCGCGATGAACAAGCTTGCGATCGACCGCAACCGCGTCGACACGATCTTCCTCAGCCATTTCCACGAGGATCATATCGGCGGCGTGCCGTTCTTTCTGCTTGAAGCCAATTACGTTCTCAAACGCGAGCGCCCGCTCAACCTGGTCGGGCCGCCCAGCCTTAAATCGCGCTATTCGGGTCTCATGGAGGCGGGATTTCCCGGCACCAAGGACCTCGACCTGCAGTTCCCTCTGCACCTCCAGGAACTTGAAATCGGCAAGCGCACCGATGTCGGCGGCCTTCGCGTCACGTCGTTCCACGTCGTGCATGACGATCGCGCCGGCCCTTGTCTCGGATTTCGTTTCGAAGCGGAAGGGAAAGTAATCGCGTTTTCCGGTGATACCGAGTGGACCGATACCGTGATCGACATCGGCTACGAAGCGGATTTATTCATCTGCGAGGCCTATACGCGAGACAAGCCGATCTCCACCCACATGGCCTTGTCGTCGCTTGAGCGCCATCTCGCGCAGATTCGGCCGAAGCGACTCATCCTCACGCACATGAGCAACGACATGCTCGCGCGCCGCGGCGAGCTCGCGTTTGAGACCGCCGAAGACGGCATGGTCATCGAGATTTAGATCAGACGTTTTCGCTCCCGCGAACGCCGGCGCTCGGAATCTGGATTCCCGATTGCGCGGGAATGAGCGCAAGCAAATTGACTTCGCGTTTGCACAGTCTTGTTTGACGCGCTACGCGCCGAGCGCCGCCTCAACGGCGTCGAGCGCAGCGCCTGCCTTCGACCCGTCGGGGCCGCCGGCCTGCGCCATATCGGGGCGGCCGCCGCCGCCCTTGCCACCCAACACCTCGGCGCCCTTGCGCACCAGATCGACGGCGTTGAAGCGCGCGACGAGGTCATTGGTGACACCGACGACGATGCCGGCCTTGCCGTCCTCGGTCACGCCCACGATCGCGACGACGCCGGAGCCGACGGTCTTCTTGCCTTCGTCGGCAAGGCTGCGCAGGTCTTTCAGGTCGATCCCTTCCACGGTGCGCGCCATGAGCTTGACGTCACCCACCGCGCGCATTCCGTCGGTGCCCTCGGCCTTGTTGCCGCCGCCCATGGCGAGCCGCTTCTTCGCGTCGGACAGTTCACGCTCGAGCCGCTTGCGCTCGTCGAGCAGCACCGCAATGCGAGCCGGGGCTTCATCGACAGCGACCCGCAACTCAGCGGCTGCCGCCTTGGCGAGCGATGCCAAGATGGTTTGCGTTGGCGCGCGCATTGCGCCCGGTCAGCGCTTCGAGACGGCGCACACCTGAGGCGACGCCGGAGTCGCCGACGACGGAGACAAGGCCAATGTCGCCGGTGCGGTTGACATGGGTGCCGCCGCAAAGTTCGACCGACCAGCCCATCGTGTTGCCGCCACTATCACCCATGGCGACCACGCGCACCTCGTCGCCGTATTTCTCGCCGAACAGCGCCCGCGCACCCGAGGCGATGGCATCGTCGCGGCTCAGCAGCCGCGTCACCACCGGCGCGTTCTGCAGCACGATGTCGTTGGCGATGTCCTCGACGCGCGCGATCTCCTCCGCCGTCATCGGCTTGGGATGCGAAAAATCGAAGCGCAGCCGATCAGGCGCCACCAGCGAGCCCTTTTGGGCGACATGGTCGCCGAGGACCTGCCGCAACGCCTCGTGCAACAAATGCGTGGCCGAGTGATTTTGCCGGATAGCGCTGCGCCGTCTGTGATCGACATTCAGATCAAGCGCCGCGCCGACTTTGAGGGTGCCCTCTTCGACCGTGCCGAGATGGATGAACAAATCGCCGGCACGCTTTTGGGTATCGCTGACGGCAAAGCGCACGCCCTCGCCGGTCAACATACCGGTATCGCCGACCTGTCCACCGGACTCGCCGTAAAACGGTGTCTGGTTGAGGACGACGACGCCGCTCTCGCCTTTTTGCAGCGCCGGCACTTCCCTACCGTCGCGCAGCAGCGCGGTGACGACGCCGGCTGCAGTTTCGGTCTCGTAGCCGAGGAAATCGGTACCGCCGTGCTTTTCGCGCAGCATGAACCAAACCGCCTCGTCGGCAGCCTCGCCGGAACCCGACCATGAGGCGCGCGCTTTTTCGCGCTGGCGCTCCATCGCATCGGTGAAGGAAGCGATATCGACGCCGATCTCGCGCGGCTTGAGCGCGTCCTGTGTGAGATCGAGCGGAAAACCGTAGGTATCGTACAGCGTGAACGCGGTCACGCCGTCAAACATGTCGCCCTTCTTGAGCGACTTGCTGGCCTCGTCGAGGATCGCAAGCCCGCGCTCCAGCGTCTTGCGGAAGCGGATTTCCTCGAGCTTCAGCGTCTCGGTAATCAAACCCTCGGCGCGATGCAGCTCCGGATAAGCCTGGCCCATCTCGCGCACCAGCGACGGCACCAGCCGCCACATCAGCGGTTCCTTGGCGCCGAGCAGTTCGCCATGTCGCATGGCGCGGCGCATGATGCGGCGAAGCACATAGCCGCGGCCTTCGTTCGACGGCAGCACGCCGTCGGCGATCAGGAACGAGCTGGCGCGCAAATGATCGGCGATGACCCGGTGCGACGCCTTGCGCTCGCTGTCGGGATCGACATGGGTGAGATCGGCGATCGCCTCGATCAACGCGCCGAACAGATCGATCTTGTAGTTGTCGTGGGTGCCCTGCAGTACCGCGGCGACGCGCTCGATGCCCATGCCGGTGTCGATCGAGGGCCGCGGCAGATCGATGCGCCCACCGCCGCCGGCAAGCTGCTCGTACTGCATGAACACGAGGTTCCAGATTTCGACAAAGCGATCGCCATCGGCTTCCGCGCTGCCGGGCGGCCCACCCCAGATATGGTCACCGTGATCGTAGAAGATCTCGGAACACGGCCCACACGGGCCGGTATCGCCCATCGCCCAAAAATTGTCCGAACCGGCGATGCGCACGATCTTGCTGTCCGGGAGACCTGCGATCTTCTTCCAGAGCTTGAATGCTTCGTCGTCGTCGACATAGACCGTCACCATCAGCCGCTCGGCCGGGATGCCGAACTCTTTGGTGATCAGCTTCCAGGCGAGTTCGATGGCGCGATCCTTGAAATAGTCGCCGAACGAGAAGTTGCCCAACATCTCGAAAAAGGTGTGATGCCGGGCGGTGTAGCCGACGTTGTCGAGATCGTTGTGCTTGCCGCCGGCGCGTACGCATTTCTGCGAGGTCGTGGCGCGCACATAGGGCCGCTTTTCAAGCCCGGTGAAGACGTTCTTGAACTGCACCATCCCGGCATTGGTGAACATCAAGGTCGGATCGTTGCGCGGGACGAGCGGCGAACTGGGCACGATTTCGTGCCCCTCGCGTTTGAAATAGCCGAGGAAGTTCGATCTGATATCGTTGACGCCGCTCATGGTGGGCACTCTCTAGCGGGCGCGGTGTTCCGTGTCCAGGAATGCAACTGTGGGAACCCGCCAATTGCAGACGACGCGCAAACCATATAAGCGCTCTGTCTCGCCCCCGCCGCCAAAGCGAGCTTTGCCATGCCGGATGCAATAGCCTCCCCTCTCCGCAACTTTGCCGAACGGCTGCGGGCGGGACGTTTTGTCATGACCGCGGAGGTCGCACCGCCGGTTTCCTGCGACCCGCACGATCTGCTGCGCAAGGCAACGCCGCTGCGCGGACTGGCCGATGCGGTGAACATCACCGATGGCGCCGGCGCCCGCGCGCACATGGCCGCGCTGGCGGCTTCGGCGCTGCTGATCGACGCCGGCATCGAGCCGATCCTACAAATCACCTGCCGCGACAAGAACCGCATCGCGCTGCAGAGCGAATTGATGGGTGCGGCGGCACTCAATATTCACAATATTTTGGTTCTGACCGGCGACGACCCGAAAGCCGGCGACCAACCCGAGACCAAACCGGTGTTCGACGTCGACTCGCGGACGCTGATCGAAACCGCACGGCGGCTGCGCGACGAAGGCAAGCTGCCCACCGGACGCGACGTTGCCGGCAAGGCCGCGTTCTTTCTCGGCGCCGCCGACATGCCGATCGATCCCGCGCCGGGCTGGGAGCCGAAAGGCTTGGCCGCCAAGGCCGCCGCCGGCGCCGAATTCGTGCAAACACAGTTCTGCATGGATGCCGCGCTGCTGCGCCGCTATCTCGCCGCGCTCTCGGCTGCCGGACTTGCCGGCAAGCTCAAGATCCTGGTCGGCATCAATCCGCTGCGCTCCGCCAAATCGGCGCAGTGGATGAAGACGCACCTGTTCGGCACGATCATTCCGGACGATCTCATCGCCCGCATGGAGAAGGCATCGGACCCGGTGCGCGAAGGCATCCGTATCTGCGTCGACCTGATCGCGGAACTCGCCACCATCCCGGGCATCGCCGGCGTTCACATCATGGCGCCGGGCAATGACGCGGCCATTCCGGAAGTCATCGCCGAGGCCAAGAGCCGCGTGGACAAGGCTGCGGTTATTTAAGCTGAGACACCCATCCGCTCATTCCCGCGAAAGCGGGAATCCAGAGCGGCATGCTCCGGCCACCGAGCAAAAGAACTGGGTCCCCGCCTTCGCGGGGACGAGCGGTCTTTAGCCACACGACATCTAACCGACCGGTTTCTCCACCGTGCGGATGTCGACTTCCGATTTCAGCGTCCGATGCACCGGGCATTTGTCGGCCATTTCCAGAAGCCGCGCCCGCGTCTCCGCGTCGAGATCGCCCTCGAAGGTGATTTCGCGATCGATGTGATCGATCTTCCCTTCCTTGGTCTCGCAGTCGGCGCAATCGGTTGCGTAGATCTTGCCGTGCCGCAGACGCACCTGCGTGCGCACAAGCGGAATCTGCTTGCGCTCTGCATAGAGGCGCACGGTCATTGACGTGCAGGCGCCAAGCGCTGCGAGCAGAAGGTCGTAAGGCCCCGGACCAGAGTCGGTGCCACCAACCTTCACCGGTTCATCGGCCAGAAAGCGATGCTTGCCGACCGCGACCTCTTGTTGGAACAGGCTGGCGCGGGTTTCGCGAACGACGACGGTGCCTTCCGGAATGTCCGCGGCCGACTCGGTCGCCGAACCCATATCGAGATAACGCTCGACCCAAGCGGCTACGACGTGCGCCACGTAGACGGCGTCGCTGGCGCGACTGAGCAAATGATCGGCACCGGCGAGCGAGATGAAGCTCTTGGGGTGCTTCGCGGTGGTGAAAATATGGCTCGCATTGTCAATGCCGACCAAATCGTCGGTCGGCGAATGGAAGACCAGCAAAGCTTTGTGCAAGTTGCTGATGTGCGCCGCGAGGTTTTGTTGCGCGATGTCGTCGAGCAGCGTCTGGCGGATGTGGAAAGTCCGGCCGGCGAGCGTCACTTCGACCTCACCCTTGTCTTTGATTTCGGCAACGCGATCCGAGAACAGCCCGGCGACATGCGCCGGATCGAAGGGCGCAGCAATCGTCACCACCGCCCGCGCTTCGTGGACGCGCGCCGCAGCGGCCAGCACCGCTGCACCGCCGAGGCTGTGCCCGATCAAGATCGCCGGCGCGGCAAGCGTACGCCGCAAGTGGTCGGCAGCAGCGACCAAATCATCGACGTTAGAGGAAAATGTCGTGTTGGCGAATTCGCCTTCGCTGCCGCCTAAGCCGGTGAAGTCGAAGCGCAGCACCGCAATGCCACGCTGCTTGAGGCCGTCCGCAATGGTGCGGGCCGCTTTGTTCTGTTTGCCGCAAGTGAAGCAATGCGCAAACAGCGCTACCGCACGCACCTCGCCCTCCGGGCGATCCAGCAAAGCGGCCAGGGTTTCGCCATCGGCATTGCGGAAATCTAAACGTTCGACGGGCATGAGCGGCTCCTGGTGGGTCGATGGCTCACTTGCGGTCCGATACGACCGTAGCGCATCCCCGCATATGGAGGTCAACAAACAATGACGATGCTACGAAGCGCCGTTTCAAATTGCCGTCATACGCGGCGCGCCGATCAACGTTGAGACGAAGGCTGAAGAAGCCCCGCTAGAAGCTGACGCGTACGTCACCGCCCCAATTCGCGCATCGCGCCATCCAGCCCCTCGAGCGTGAGCGGAAACATGCGGCCGCCGATCAGCCGGCGCATCATCCGGATCGAACTCGGTGAAATCCCATTCGCGCTCGGCGACCGGATTGAGCCAGACGCATGATGGATAGGTCGAGAACACGCGCTGCATCCAGACGCTGCCGGCTTCCTCGTTGAAGTGTTCGACCGATCCGCCCGGCGAAGCGATCTCATACGGCGACATCGACGCATCGCCGACGAAGATCACCTTGTAATCGTGCGGATAGGTGTGCAGCACGTCCCAGGTCGGCGTCGTCTCGGTGAAGCGCCGGCGGTTTTCCTTCCACACTTTCTCGTAGAGGCAGTTGTGGAAATAGAGATGGATCATGTGCTTGAACTCGGTCTTGGCGGCCGAAAACAGCTCCTCCGTCGCCTTGATGTGCCAGTCCATCGAGCCGCCGATGTCGAAGAACAACAACACCTTGATGGTGTTGTGCCGCTCCGGCCGCATCTGAATGTCGAGATAGCCCTTTTGCGCGGTGCCCTTGATGGTGCCGTCGAGATCGAGCTCGTCAGGCGCGCCGGTGCGGGCGAACTTGCGCAGGCGACGCAGCGCCACCTTGATGTTGCGCGTGCCCAGTTCGACGTCGCCGGCGAGGTCCTTGAACTCGCGCTTGTCCCAAACCTTGACGGCGCGGAAGTTGCGATTGCCGTCCTGGCCGATGCGCACGCCTTCGGGATTGTAACCGTAGGCGCCGAACGGCGAGGTACCGCCGGTACCGATCCATTTGCTGCCGCCCTGGTGGCGTTCTTTTTGCTCGGCCAAACGCTGGCGCAACGTTTCCAGAAGCTTGTCGAGGCCGCCGAGCGCCTCGATCAGCTTCTTCTCCTCTTCGGTGAGGTGTTTCTCAGTCAGCTTCTTGAGCCATTCGGTCGGGATCTCGGCGGTGAGCGCGTCCGAGATGAAATCGAGCCCCTTGAACACGTGACCAAACACCCGATCGAAGCGGTCGAGATTGCGCTCGTCCTTCACCAAAGCCGCGCGCGACAGATAATAAAACTCCTCGATGCGCCGGCCGGCGAGATCCTTGTCCATCGCCTCCATCAGCGTGAGATATTCACGCAGCGTAACGGGCAGGCCGGCTTGCTTGAGCTCGGCAAAGAAGGTCGTGAACATGCGGCATTCCTCGGGCGCGATCGTCCCCCGAATGTAATGCGCCGGCCCGCAGCCGTCGAGCGTGACGGCCGCAAACGCCAATATCTCGGCCACGCTTTAATCGGCAGACATGGCCTGGAACACGCGCGGCTTGAGCGGCGGCACGCGGTTGACAAGGCGCATGGAAATCGCGATGGCGGTCCGAATCGAAGCAACGGTTGGCTGCACGGTCACGGAATCACCTCCGTGACGTGGAGCAGCGCCAACAAGCCGGCCAAAGCGGCGACGCCGATGGCAACCAGGAACAAGCCGAGCCCGATCGGCGACCCCAGCCCATACCAGGCCGATGTTTTCTCGGCATCTCGCCAAGGTTTGGAATCGATGGGATGCGTTTTGTGGATCATGATGATCTCCGTTCAAACAAAGGAATTTTCGTCGCGCAGCGCGGCGAAGCTGTTCTTGCGGAGAGGCGGCTGGTAGAGAGAGATTGCGTGCCTGAAGCCGGCGCTCCGCGCTTGGTTTTGGGTTCGAGGCCCCGGCGATGTTCCAGCATCGTCCGGGGCCGCTTGTTTTCAGGTCATGGTTGGTTCCCCGCCCCCGATCAAAGACCATTCCCGCCGTCTCATTGCGGCTTGCTCAGCCACAGCTCGAACGCAAGCTCGTCCTGGCGAAGGTCGCCACGGCCGAACCGGGATTGTGATGCGAGCTGCGTGATGGCCTCGCACGTATAGGCGCGCTTTTTCAGCATCGTGTTGAACGTCCATCTGATCAGCGTGCCGTTGATCAAACCCTTGCCGCGCACATAGCCGTCGATCTCGCGCGGTGAAAAATCCTTGCGCAGGTCGATGATCAGGGCCGTGCCGCCGGGCTTGAGCACGCGATGCATTTCATCGAGCGCCGCGAGCGGTCGGGAGAAGTTCTTGAACGCCGCGCAGCACACAATGAAATCGAACGCATCCGATGGCAGCGGCAGATCGGCGGCGTCGCCTTCATCGAAGGCGATATCGACGCCTGCGGCATCCGCATTGTCGCGCGCGATGCGCACGAAGGTGCGGCTGATATCGACACCGACCATCCGGCAAAGGGTGAGCTTGGCGAGCTCGATGGCGAGATAACCGGGACCGGGCGCGATTTCGAGCACCCGATCGCGGGGTTTGATTCGCGGCGCGAGCCGGTGCGCCAGCGTCCTGAACCGTTCGATATCCTTGGCGGTCTGACGCGCGTACCAGGCGGCGATGAAACCTTCCATGCCCAGGCCTTTGTGGCCCTTGAGGTTCTTGGGGTTCTTGTGCGACGCGGCAGTCGTGGCGTGCATCATGGTCCTCCGTTCGAGCAGAAGCATCGTTTCCGCGCGTGCGGAAACCTCTGTGGCGGAGACCGGACATTCTGATGTGCGTGCCTGAAGCCGGCGCTCCGCGGTTGGTCTGGCGCTTGCGGCCGCGGCGATGTTCCAGCATCGCCTGGCCACGCCTTCATTCCATCGGCGCGCCTCCGTACTGGCGGTACAATTTCGCAATCGTGGCTTCGCGGTCTTCGTGGAATCCGTGCCAGAGTGCGCGCGGTCCCCATCCGCTTTCGATCTTGCCAATAAGTTCTGAGACGAAGCGTTGCTCGGCCTTCATCAGCGCCAGCCGATACTCGGTCTCGACCAAAAACAGCGGTGGGAAATTTTGTTTGGCAACCGAAGCGATCTGCTGCGTCAGCGCCGCCACGTTTTCCTCAAGCCGCTCAGCCCGGCGTCGTAACAGCGAAAGCGCTTCGTCCGGCGGCAGCACCGGCAACAAACAAAGCGCTGCCTCGAACTGCGGATATTCTTTGGTCGGTTCGGCGATCAGATCGGCCATCCAGGCGTGCAGCTCTTCGCTCCCGGCGGCCGTGATCTCATACACGGTGCGCTCGGGCCGGCGGCCGTCACGGCCGGTCTCGCGGGCGGCGATGAAGCCGCGGCGCAGCAGCAGCTCGATCACGGTGTAGAGCGAGCCGTAGCGGAGCTTGATGCTCTCTTCCTTATGTCGCTGCCGCAGAAGGACGCCCATCTCATAGGGGTGCATCGGCCGCTCAAACAGCAGCGCCAGCACTGCCAGGGCCAACGGATTGGATGGATGGGTATCGCGCGCCACCGATATATTCCCCGGCGTATTATTCGTTTACGAATATACGATCTCAACTATACCCGCAAGCCATAACGAAGATATATCTTTTCATAAGATATATCTTGCGCTACATCGCCACTATGATCTATCTAGCGATATATCTTAAACACTCAAGGAAGCAAGAAAATGCATGGACATCACGGACATCATCACGGTCACGGCTGGAGATGGGAGGGCCACGGCAGCAAATGGGCCGGCGGTCGTCATGGCGGCGGCGGCGGTGGCCGCTTCGGTTTCGGCGGACGCGGCAAGTGGGATTTCGGCGGCCGCGACCCGGAAGACTGGATGCGCGCCAGGCGCATGCTGGCGCAGGGCGACCTTCGCCTGATCGCGCTCGCACTGATCGCCGAGGCTCCACGCCACGGCTACGAGATCATCAAGACGCTCGAGGAAAAGACCGGCGAATGGTACAGCCCCAGCCCCGGCATCATCTACCCGACCCTCACCTATCTGGAGGAAGCCGGTTACGTCACCGCTTCAGCCGAGGGCTCGAAAAAGCTCTACACCATCACCGAGGAAGGCCGCGCTTATCTCAAGGCCAATCGCGAGATCGTCGATACCGTTCTTGATCGATTGACCGCGCTCGGCGAACGGGTCAACCGTTGGCGCCAGCGTGCGCGGGGCGACCGCGGCGAGCGTAGTTCCGTACCGCCGCTGACCGAAGCCGCGCTCGACCATCTGCGCGAGACCATCGGCAAGCGTCTTGAAGGTGACGCCGAGGCCGAGGCGCATCTGGTCGAAATCCTCGCCCGCGCCGCAGCCGACATTCAGCGGAAATAACAGCGCGGCATGAAACCCGGACGACGACGGAGAGTTTGATGAACCGAGCGACCGACAACCAGGACGGCTCCCATCGCGATCCCTCGTCGTCCCGAAAGCAGGCCCAATTGACACGCGATCACGACGACCAAGATCAAACTCCGCTGGGTCTCAGCGACAACGCCGTATCGACCATTGCGAGCGTCGCGGTCGTGGGAATCGGCGCGGCCGTCTTCGAAGCCGCGCTGATCCCCGGCATCGTTATCGGTGCTGCGGCCATGTGGCTCCCGAGCCATTATCCGAAAGTGGGTGCGACCGTGGATCCCCTGCTCCGCACCGCGGCCGGCAGTGCCAACACGCTGAGTGCCGCTGCCGCCGTCTTTGATGTGGCGTCAGGGTTAGGCCGGTTCGGGCTTCGCGGCGGCCCGACGCATCGCGCCTTTTCGTTACTCGGCTGGGGCCTCCGCGCCTTCGGCAGTCACGCGCGGCAATGGCGCCGCGGTCCGCGCCGGCGCTAGCGCGCCCCGCGGACACCGGCCACCAGCATCAAACCGGAATCCGCACGGTCGCGCGCAATCCGCCGAGCGGCGAATCACCGAGCGTGATGTCGCCGCCGTGGGAGCGCGCGATGTCGCGCGCGATGGCGAGCCCGAGGCCGGTGCCGCCTTCATCTTGGTTGCGTGCGTCGTCGAGCCGAGAAACGGCTTGAAGACGTCTTCGCGCAACGGCGCCGGGATGCCCGGTCCATCGTCGTCGATCGTCACCGTGAGATATCGGTGATCACGGTGGCCGGTGATGGCGACCGTCGAGGCAAAGCGTCCGGCATTGGAGACCAGATTTGCCAGGCAGCGTTTGAACGCCGCCGGCCGCACGGTAACCATCGGCTGACCGTGAAATGCGACCGTTGAGCGATGGCCGTGGCGCTCGCTGTCGGCCTGCAATTCACTTAGCATCGCCGACATGTCGGTCGGCGCCGGCTGCTCCCCCAAATCGCCGCGCGCGAAGGCGAGATAGGCCTCCAGCATCGCGGCCATCTCGTCGACGTCTTTTTTGATAGCCTCGGTCTCCGGGCTGTCGCCGAGAAACGCCAGCTCGAGCTTGAAGCGCGTTAGGATCGTGCGCAAATCGTGCGACACGCCGGCCAGCATCGTCGTGCGCTGCTCGATCGCGCGCTCGATGCGCATTTTCATTTCCAAAAAGGCCGCCGCCGCGCGCCGCACTTCGCGGGCCCCGCGCGGGCGGAAATTCGTCACCTCTCTGCCCTTGCCGAAAGCCTCGGCGGCATCCGCAAGCCGTACGATCGGCCTGATCTGATTGCGCAGGAACAGAATGGCGATGGTCAGCACCACCATCGAGGTGATCACCATCCAGACCAAAAAGATCCAGGCGTTCAGGTCGTAGGCATCGGCACGGCGGGCGAACACCCGCATGATGGTGTCGTCGAGCTTGAT
Source organism: uncultured Alphaproteobacteria bacterium (assembly GCA_963737755.1). Taxonomy (GTDB): domain Bacteria; phylum Pseudomonadota; class Alphaproteobacteria; order Rhizobiales; family Xanthobacteraceae; genus BOG-931. The sequence continues at coordinate 530,250 of CAVTTZ010000009.1, forward strand.
ACGGATTTCCACGATCGACGAGCGGCCGACGGTGTCGATCCAGAACGGCAAACCGATTTGCTTGCGGATCTCGTCCGACAGGGTCCCGTCGAGCTGAGAGAAGAACGGCTTTGGCCCTGGCGGCGGCAGCTGCGTTTCGGGCAAGAAAGTCGACGACCAGACCGAGCCGATCCTGCGCGATGCGCTTAATCTGGGCGCGATCGGCGCCTTGCGGATAGCTTTTGTAAACGTCGATCAGGGTCGCGATCTCGCGCGTCACCGCCGAGGACAGATAATAATTGACCACACTCCATTGCCGCTCGATGAACATGAACGCGACAACCGATTGCAGGATCACCATCGGCCCGATGATGATGAGCAGCGCACGCGCATAAAGCCCTTTCGGCAACAGCGCCTTGAGCCATAGCGTAAAGGTGCCCCAAGGCCCGGTGATCGGCGCCGCGATCGAGCCGGCAGCCACGGCTGCGGAATTCGCCGCGCTGAGCAACACACTCGCAGCGCTGCGCAAGCGGCCGACATTTTCGTCGAGGCTGCTCATCGGACTGGTCATGGGCGGCTCATGGCGCGCTCACGGCGAAGCGACCAGGCGGTAGCCGACCCCGCGCACCGTTTGTACGATCAGCGGATTGGCGGGATCCTCTTCAATCTTGCGCCGCAGCCGATTGACCTGAACGTCGACCGTGCGCTCGCTGACGCTCTCGCCGTTGCCGGCCAAGGCCAGACGCGGAACGGTCTCACCAACGCTCGCCGCAAGCACGCTGAGCATTTCGCGCTCGCGGTCGGTGAGGCGGATCATCTCCTCGCCGCGGCGCAGCTCGCCGCGGCCGACGTGAAACACGAACGGGCCGAAACGCACCGATTCCGCCGGCGGTGTGCGCGGCGGCCGCGCGCGGCGCAGGATGCTGGCAACGCGCAGCGACAGTTCGCGCGGCTCGAACGGCTTCGCCAGATAATCGTCAGCGCCGATTTCGAGCCCCTCGATGCGGCTCTCCTTCTCGTCGCGCGCGGTGAGCATCAGGATCGGCACCGCGGAGCCGACGCGGATCGCACGCGCCAGATCGAAGCCGCTCTCGCCCGGCATCATGACGTCGAGAATGAGCAGATCGAAATGCAAGCCTTCGAGCTTGGCGCGGGCTTCGCGCGCCGTCTCGGCGGTGGTGACCCGATAGCCCTCGCCGAGCAAAAAACGCGACAGCAGCGCGCGGATGCGGCGGTCGTCGTCGACGACAAGCAGATGCGGCGCGTCATCGGCCGGATTGGCGGCAGGCGCGGCCATGCGGATCAATCTCGACCGATGGAGCGCGGGTGATCGGCGCGCGTGATCATGCGCAAGACGCGTTCGCGATCTTCGTCCCCGATCATGCCGGCGAGAAACTGGCGCGCGGCCTCGCGCCCGGCCGGCCCCAAATCCTCCAGCACGCGGCCGATCCGCACCGCTTGCGGCCCCGCGAGCTTGAGCGCCAAAGCCTCACCCGCCGGGCTGACATAGAGCAGCCGCTGGCGGCGGTCGGCACCTTCTTTCTGGATGATATAGCCTTCGTCGATGAGCTGCTTGAGCACGCGGCCGAGCGATTGTTTGGTGATTTTCAGAACATCGAGCAGCTCGGCGACTTTCATACCAGGGTTGCGATTGACAAAGTGCAACACGCGATGGTGCGCCCGGCCAAAGCCAAGCTTGTCCAAAAGCTGATCGGGATCGCTGACGAAGTCCCTGTAAGCAAAGAACAAAAGCTCGATGAGGTCCCAATAGGGCTCGCGCCCACCGGTACCTTCGGCCGCAGCGGCGGCGGGCCTGTCCTCGCTCGAAGTGGTCAAACTGATGTCGGCCATTATGTCAGCACTATTGACATATTTCGACTGGATTGTTACCCCCATGACGCAATGTCACAGCCGCACGGCGCCGGGTTCGCCCACGGCGCGCGGTTGTCAGGGTGCCGAAAAGCGCTCTCATAGGGCAGATGCGACCTTAACGGGACTTCACTCCCGACGCAAAAGCCTAAGACGAAAGCATCGATCGGAGCGCACGCCCCCGATTGCGCCCAAAAACTCCGGCACGGTGGGGGCAAGCCGTGCCGCAGGGAGGCAATACCATGGCCGTGCCTTTCGATCAGCGTCCGGACCTCGTCTGGTTCGATGGCAAGCTCGTCCCAACCGCCGACTGCAAGATCAACGTGCTCACGCACGGGCTGCATTACGCCAGCGCCGTGTTCGAGGGCGAGCGCGCTTACGGCGGCGAGATCTTCAAGAGCCTCGAGCATTCCGAACGCCTGAAGCGTTCGGCGCAGATCATGGATTTCGAAATCCCCTACAGCGTCGCGGAGATCGAGGCCGCCAAACGCCTGGTGATCGAGAAGAACAATCAAAAGGAAGCCTATGTGCGGGCGATCGCCTGGCGTGGCTCCGAGCAGCTGGGCGTTTCGGCGCAGAACAATGTCATTCACCTCGCGGTGGCGACGTGGGAATGGCCGAGCTATTTCGACCCGGCGCAGCGGCTGAAGGGCATCCGGCTCGACCTCGCCGAATATCGCCGCCCCGATCCCAAGACCGCCCCGGCTCTGGCCAAGGCGTCAGCCCTCTACGCCATCTGCACGATCTCGAAGCACCGCGCCGAGCGCCGCGGCTTCGCCGACGCCATGATGCTCGACTGGCAGGGCCGCGTCGCCGAATGCACCGGCGCCAACATCTTCTTTATTCAGGACGGCAAGATCCACACCCCGATCGCCGATTGCTTCCTGTCCGGCATCACCCGCGCGACCGCAATCGCGCTGGCGCGCCGGCACAATATCGAAGTGATCGAACGCCGAATCATGCCGGAGGAACTCGCCGGCTTCTCGGAATGCTTCATCACCGGCACCGCGGCCGAGATCACCGCGGTGGCGCAGATCGCGGACTACAGCTTCACGCCGAGCCGCATCACCAAGCAATTGATGGACGACTACACCGCCGAAGTGCAGCCGAAGGGCAAGGCCGCGGCGGCGTAAAAGCGGATTTCGCCGAGCGGCTCTCCGCTCGGCGCTGGAACGAAGGGCCGCGGCGACGAGGCGTTGTACGACGCCTCGATTGCGTTAAGCTGGCATCGCGATGAACCAAACCGTCCGCCCGCGGATTCTCGCTTCGGCGTGTCCGCACGACTGTCCTTCGACCTGCGCACTTGAGGTCGAAGTTTTTGGCCGCGAGACCATCGGCCGCGTTCGCGGCGCCGCCGACAATGGCTACACGGCGGGCGTGATCTGCGCCAAGGTGGCGCGCTATGCCGAGCGGGTTCACCATCCCGATCGTTTGAAGCAGCCGCTGCGCCGCACCGGCCCGAAGGGCAGCGGCCAATTTGTCCCGATCTCCTGGGACGAAGCGCTCGATCTTGTCGCCGAGCAGTTCACCCGCGCCGAGCAGGCTCACGGCTCGGAAACGGTGTGGCCCTACTTCTATGCCGGCACCATGGGCTACGTGATGCGCGACGGCATCCACCGTCTGCGCCACGCCAAGAAATATTCCGGCTTCTTCACCACCATTTGCGTCAATCCGGCCTGGACCGGGTTCGTCGCCGGCACCGGCCGCCTGGCCGGCGCCGACCCGCGCGAAATGGCGAAATCCGACGTGGTGGTGATCTGGGGCACCAATGCGGTGAACACCCAGGTCAATGTGATGACGCACGCGACCCGCGCCCGCAAGGAGCGCGGTGCCAAGATCGTCGCCGTCGACATTTACATGAACGGCACCATGCAGCAGGCCGACCTGCCGGTGCTGATCAGGCCCGGCACCGACGGCGCCCTCGCCTGCGCGGTGATGCATTGTCTGTTCCGCGACAACAAGGCGGACTGGGATTATCTCGAACGCTACACCGACGCGCCGCACGAATTCGCCGCGCATCTGCGCACGCGCGATCCGCAATGGGCTTCGCGCATCACCGGCGCGCCGGTGGAGACGATCGAAGCCTTCGCCAAGCTGGTCGGCGACAACAAGCGCACCTTCTTCCGGCTTGGCTACGGATTTTCGCGCTCACGCAATGGCGCCATCAACATGCACGCGGCAAGTTGCATCGCCGCGGTCACCGGCGCCTGGCAACTCGAGGGCGGCGGCGCCTTCCACAACAATGGCGCGATCTATCATCTCAACACGCGCGTGATCCAAGGCGCCGACCTGCGCGATCCCAAGATCCGCATGCTCGACCAATCGCGCATCGGTGCGATCCTCACCGGCGATGCGGACGCACTGCGCGGCGGACCTCCCGTCACCGCCTTGTTCATCCAGAACACCAATCCGGTCGCGGTCGCACCCGATCAGGAAACGGTCAAGCGCGGTTTTGCGCGCGACGATCTGTTTGTTTGTGTCCACGAACAGTTCATGACCGACACGGCCAAGATGGCCGACGTGGTGCTACCGGCAACAATGTTTGTCGAACACGACGACATGTATACCGCCGGCGGCAGCCAATACATTCTGTTCGGACCGAAACTCATCGACCCGCCGGGCGAATGTCGCTCGAACCATGACGTGATTTGCGCCCTGGCAAAACGGCTCGGCGTCGAGCATCCGGGCTTCGAGATGTCGCCGCGCGAATTGATCGATGTGACATTGCAGAATTCCGGCTGGGGCACGCTCGGCGACATCGAGAAAAATCGCTGGATCGATTGTCAGCCGGATTTCGCCACCGCGCATTATCTCAAAGGTTTCGCCTATCCGGACGGCAAATTCCACTTCAAGCCGAACTGGCCGGAGGCGCCGTTCTCGCACCGCGAGGTCCTCTACGGTCCGCTGTCGACACCGACTTTCCCGGACCATTGGAACGTGATCGAAGAGGTTGATGCCGAGCATCCGTTTCGCCTTGCCACCTCGCCGGCGCGCGGCTTTCTCAATTCGACCTTCACCGAGACCGCAACCTCGCTCACGCGCGAACGCCGCCCGACTGTGATGATTCATCCGGATGATGCCGCCGCAAGCGACGTCACCGATGGCGAGGAAGTTCGGCTCGGCAACCGCCGCGGCGTCGTTCGCTTGCATGCCAAGGTGTTTGACGGCGTGCGGCGCGGCGTGTTGATCGCGGAATCGCTGTGGCCGAATTCAGCCTATGTGGATGGCCGCGGCATCAACACTTTGACCGGCGCCGATCCGATCGCGCCATTCGGCGGAGCGGCGTTTCACGACAACAAAGTCTGGCTGAGAAAGATGGGCGGCGAACCGTCCGTTCAGTAGTCGGTCCGCCTGTTGATCGCGACGATTATCCCGAAGCCGGTTTTATTTTGCGGCTTTGCGCCCGGGCGCCGGCGCGGACCAACGATCCGCCGCCGCATCATCCGACGCTTTAGCGTCCACCCAGACTTTCTTGCCGCCGGTTATTTCTCCGCCCGCCTCCACTTGTTTCCAGAACGGCGCGCGGGTCTTCAAATAGTCCATCAGAAACGAGGCGGCCGCGAACGCCGCTTCGCGATGGCTTGACGCCGTTGCCACCATGACGATCGCTTCCCCGGGCGTAATCCGTCCGTGGCGGTGGATCACGGTGACGCCGAGCAGCGGCCAGCGTGCGCAAGCCTCCTCGACATGGCGGCCGATTTCGGCTTCGGCCATGCCGGGATAATGCTCGAGGATCAGCGCGGCGATCGGCTCGCCGTTTTCATCAGCGCGGCACAATCCGGTGAACGTCACAACGGCGCCGATATCGGCGCGGCCTTGCGTCAACCGCTCGGTTTCGGCGGCGACATCGAAGGGTTCGCGCTGCAGGCGGATTGTCGTCGTCATGGCGCACGCTTCTGCCGAAATCGGCAGCTTGCAAATCTCATCCGCCAGTCATCGGCGGAAAAAACGCGATCTCGCCAGCACCGGCGATCGCTGCATCAGACCGAACATGGCGATGATCGATCGCGGCGCGGATCACCTTGGCGTTCTCGAAAGCGTGGGCGTATTGCTCGTCGCGCTTCGCAAGCCAAGCCATGAGTTCACCGACGGTCGTAATCCCGGCAGGCGGTTCGAGATCCTCTTCCGCCTTGCCGACACGCTCGCGCAGCCACGCGAAATAAAGGAGCCTCATGGTTCCTCGCGCGTCAGATGATGCAATCCGGCCTGCAGGTAGTCCCAGCCGGTATAGATCGTCAGCAGCGCCGCCAGCCACAACAGCATGATGCCGATCCAGGTGATCGACCGGAACGACGGCGTCACCGGCATCGCCGGCGATCAGAAACCCGATGGCGATGAGCTGGACCGTCGTCTTCCATTTGGCGAGCCGGGTCACCGGCACGCTCACGCGCAATTCAGCCAAATACTCGCGCAGGCCGGAAACCAGGATCTCGCGGCAGAGAATGACGATCGCCGCAAATAGCGCCCAGCCGCGGATCGTACCCTCGCCCGCCGCCATCAGAAGGCACGACGAGACCAAAAGCTTGTCCGCGATCGGATCGAGCATCCGGCCGAGCGAGGACTGCTGCCCCCACATCCGCGCCAAATAGCCGTCGAGGAAGTCGCTGACGGCGGCGGCGATGAAGAAGGCGAGCGCCACCCAGCGCAGCCACAGGCCGCCGTCCAGGATGCTCTGCCAGAACATGCAACCGACCACGACCGGGATCGCCGCGATCCGCCCGTAGGTCAGAATATTGGGGAGCGCGTAGGGATGAGCGCGCAGCCGGCCGGTGCTCGTCGTGGTCGAATTCATGGCCATAAGATAGCCCGGCCGCGGCCGCACCGACAGAGCCTGCAAGCGCATGTCACCGTCCGCGCCTCTGCGCTATGCGCGACGGTCAACCGCTGGCCTTGAGCCGGCATCAAGCTGCTCCCTCGTGAAAGAAGTCATAAATCCGTCGCGCCGTTTCGGCGCTGATGCCGTCCACCCGCATCAGATCAGTGACCGAGGCGCGCTCGATCGCCTTCAGCGTCCCAAAATGATGCAGCAGCGCACGTTTCCGGGTCGGTCCGATCCCTGTGATTTCCTGCAACCCGGCCTCGCGCATGTCGCGCATCCGGCGCGCCCGATGCGATCCGATGGCGAATCGGTGCGCCTCATCGCGCATCCGCTGGACGAAGTACAGGACCGGATCGCGCGGCGGCAGCTTGAACGAGTCGCGGCCGGGCACAAAGAAGGTTTCGCGGCCGGCATCGCGATCGGGACCCTTAGCGATACCGACCATCGGCACGCCAACGCCAAGCTCCCCGAAAACCGCCAGCGCCGCATTGAGCTGCCCCTGGCCGCCGTCGATCAGGACCAGATCGGGCCAGGGCGATTTGGCACTCTCGGTGTCTTCGGTGTTGCTGACGCCAGCGGCATCCGGAATTTCTTCTGCTGGAAGGTTCCCCCCGTCCGCGAGAGATGCCGGCGCTGCGTCGGCCGATCCGTTGCCGCTCTGACCGGGCGCGCCGTCATCGGCCGCGGCTAACGGCGCTTCGGCCAGCAGGCGCTTGAAGCGGCGCGTCAGCACCTCGCGCATCATGCCGAAATCGTCGCCGGGAGTGAGCTCAGCCGAGCGGATGTTGAACTTGCGATAGTCCTTTTTGCGGAAGCCTTCGGGCCCGGCGACGATCATCGCGCCGACCGCGTTGGTGCCCTGAATGTGGCTGTTGTCGTAGACCTCGATCCGTCGTGGCACCCGCGGCAAGCCGAACGTCTCCGCAAGCTGCCGCAACAGCCGCTGCTTGCGAGGATGTTTCAGCGAGTTTGCGGCCAAGCGCCTCGCGCGCATTGGCGAGGGCATGCTCGATCAGATCTTTCTTCTCGCCCCGCTGCGGCACTGAGACTTCGATCTTGTGGCCGGCCTTGCTGGCGAGCGCCTCCGCCAACAGCGCGCGGTCTTCGATCTCGTGAGAGATCAGGATCAGCCGCGGACAAGGTTTGTCGTCGTAGAACTGGGCGAGGAAGGCGGAGAGGATCTCACCGGACGAGATCGAGCGATCGGCCTTCGGGAAAATAGGCGCGGTTGCCCCAGTTCTGTCCGGTGCGGAAGAAAAACACCTCGACGCAGGCGAAGCCGCCCTGCTGGTGCAGGGCAAAGACGTCGGCCTCCTCCACGCCGCGCGGATTGACGCCCTGATGCGATTGAATGGCCGAGAGCGCGGCAAGGCGATCGCGGTAGACCGCGGCGCGTTCGAAATCGAGCGCGTGCGAAGCCTTTTCCATTTCCGCCGCGAGTTCGTCCTTGACCGCCTTGCTGCGTCCCGACAGGAACGCGTTGGCCTCGCGCACCAGCTCCGCATAGCCGCTGAAGTCGATCTCGTTGGTGCACGGCGCCGAACAGCGCTTGATCTGATGCAGCAGGCACGGCCGCGTGCGGCTCTCGAAGAACGGATCGCTGCATGAGCGCAGCAGAAACGCCCGCTGCAGCGCGTTGATGGTCCGGTTGACCGCCCACACGGAAGCGAACGGCCCGAAATAGTGGCCCGGCCGGGTGCGGGCGCCGCGATGCTTGAGAATCTGCGGCGCCCAATGGTCCGACGTGATCAGGATGTAGGGAAACGACTTGTCGTCGCGCAGCAGCACGTTGAAGCGCGGCCGCAGCCGCTTGATCAGATTGGCTTCGAGCAGCAGCGCTTCGGTCTCGGTGCGGGTGACGACGAATTCCAGCGCCCGCGTCGCCGCGATCATCCGCTCGATGCGGGTGTCGAGGCCGGTCGGCCGCGCGTAGGCGCGGATGCGATTTTTGACGTTCTTGGCCTTGCCGACATAGAGCACGTCGCCGCGGGCATCGATCATGCGATAGACGCCGGGCTGCGACGGCGCGAGCTTGGCGTAACGCAGAATGGCGTCGCGGCCGGCGGCAAGCGAGCCGCTGCCGCCGTCGTCCGCCAGGACGCGCCTCTGCCTCGTCCGTCTGCGGAAGCGACGGTTCGTCGTCCTCCTCGATCTCGACGTCGGGCTCGATGTCTTTTTTCGGAACACTCATAGCTGTCTGGCTGGCGAAAACCGGCGTGGCCGCGCCGCTCGACGGCGAACGTAAGATTTAGCGCGCTGGCTGAGGACGTGTGTCGGCAGCAGATAGCGCCGCCAGGCGCATTCGATAAGGCCCCAGGCCGGCTATGCCGGCCCGCGCTTGTGCAAACAAGCTCGGCGGAACTCCAAGTTGGGCGCGTTAAGTAGATTTCAACTGATTATAGATTTTATTAATCATATTCTGCGCGCAATTAAGTATTTATTATTCATAATATTGACGATACATTAAGTAAATTTTGCCACAATATTGTCTCGATAGAGAAACGATCTGTGTCTTTCTTACACTAGACGCTGTTAAGCCTCCGAATACTATGGCGCGCAACTGCCGAAATGGAGGTCTAGCAATGAAGCGATTGTTCGCTGCCGGTGTCGCGCTGTTGGCGTTGGCGGGCACAGCGGCCGCTGCCGATCTGTACGCCCCTATTATAGTGGGCCGCCGCCGGCGGCTTACCCTGTGCCGCTCTTCACCTGGACCGGCTTTTATCTCGGCGTGAACGGTGGTGGCGGATTCGGAAGCTCGACCTGGGATACGGCCGGAAGCATCACGACGACCGGCGGCGTGGTCGGCGGCACGATCGGCTACAACTACCAGATCAATCATTTCGTGATCGGCGCCGAAGGCGACATCGACTGGGCCGGCATCTCCGCAACGACCACCACCGCGGCCTGCCCGCTCGGATGCAAGACCGGCGACTCCTGGCTCTCGACCGTGCGTGGGCGCGTCGGCTATGCGGCCGATCGCTTCCTGCCCTACGTGACCGGTGGTGCCGCGCTCGGCAACATCAACGCCACGACCGGCAATTTGACCACGAGCACCACCAACCTCGGTTGGACACTCGGCGCCGGCCTTGAATTCTCCTTCACGCCGAACTGGTCGGCGAAGGCCGAATATCTCTACGTCAATCTCGGCAAGTTCAATTGCGGCTTCAATTGCGGCGCGGCGGTCGACAACGTCTCATTCAGCGCTAATATCATCCGCGGCGGCATCAATTACCGGTTCTAGAACGGCCGTCACTCGGGACCGACCACTGCAGAAAAGCCCCGGAGCAAAATGCTCCGGGGCTTTTTGTTTGGTCTTGAATTGGCGAGCTCAGAACGTGCCGCGCGAAAGCGGCGATGGCAACTCCGGCGAGCGAGCTGTCCCAAGCCGCGACGGCGGGACGATTGTCAGGTCACGATTGTCGCCGCGAAAGCCGGCACACGCGCGGCGAATTGGTCGAGCCATGCGACCAGCCGCGGATGATCCTTGCGCCAGGTCCGCCGGCAAACCGCAGGTCGCGATAGCCAAGCGCGCAGGCGAGCGCGATCTGGCCGACGTGCGGGAACTCACCTTGCGCGAAGCAACGGCGGCGGCGAGGCTTCGAGCTCGGCCAGCGCGCGCTCGACCTTTCCGGCCTGGTGCTCGAGCCATTTCGCCTCGTGCTTTTCCGCCGGCCGCCAGCGGCCCTCGTACACCGCCAGAATGGAGGCATCGAGAGGCCGTCGCACAGCGCCTGCAGCCGCAGCGCCGGAAGACGCTGCGCGGCGTCGCGCGGAATGATCTTGCCGCCGCCGGCGCGCTCATCGAGATATTCGAGGATCACCCGCGAGTCGAAATACGACGTCGCCGTCTTCGTCGATCAGCATCGGGATCTTTCCCAACGGATTCTGCTGACGCAACGGGCTTGACGCATCCATCGTATCGGTCGCCTCGATCTTCACATCGTCAAGACCGAGCAGTGACAATGCGATCAGCACTTTGCGACCGAACGGCGAAGGCGGAGCGGAACGAAGGATCATCATGGCAGGCACGGCCTTTTTGTTTGGAACTGTTTCGCCGCATCGCGGCGATAGCGAAGCGGGCACTTTATAGCAAAACACCGGCGTTCGCGGCAGCGGACCCGCTACCGACGCAGACATGCGTCGCGCATGCGCGCGGCGCTTGTCACTGTGCCGTCTCGTTAGTGAAGCAAGATCGCGGCGGAAAAACTTTTGCCGTTTTTCCGCATCGATGCGCTAGCCGGTGATGACGAGATTGACCGCCTTAGGACCTTTGCCCTTCTTATCCGGCTCGACATCGAAGCTGATACGCTGGCCTTCGATCAGCGACTTCAACCCCGCACGCTCGACTGCGGTAATGTGCACGAACACATCACGTCCGCCGTCATCCGGTTTGATGAAACCGTATCCACGCTCACCGTTAAAAAATTTGACCGTACCGGCCATTGCCATCGAACAACTCCTTCCCCGTGATTGCTTCGCCGCCGGCCCCCACGGCGCGACGGCTTGGCTGGACATCCACACGGGCAAGCCCTTGGCCTGATACGGCCGCAGTTACTCCGCCGGCCCCCACAGGAGGCGGAACGTCTAAGCCAGCAACAGATAAATTAGACACATTTTTTGAGTGTGGAAAAGTGGGCGCCTCGGCCTTGGGGCGGAAAAGTACGTACCGATTGTCCAAAAAGTCGGCAGCGGCCGTTCAAAAAGATGGCGGGCGGGACACCGGAGAACGAAATCGTTTCAATTCGAAACTATCGCGCCCGAGGTTTCTCCAAGCAGCTTTCCAAAGTGGCCTTCTCCAAGACCGGCTTACTCCGGAGCCAGCCAGTCGGTGTGCGCCGTGGCTTCCGCAGAGAGGAGGCCGCAAAGGCGTGGCAGCAGCACCGCCAAATCGTGCTGCAACGTGAACGGCGGATTGACCACGACCAAACCGGATCCGACCAGATTACCGCCCGCGCGTGGCGGCCCAATCATCACTTCGGAGCGGAGAATACGCGGGATTTGCAGCTTCGCGAGCTGCCGCGCCAACATGTTGGGCGCTTGCCGGTCCTTGATCGGATACCAAAGAAGATAAATTCCGCTCGGCCATTTGCGGTGCGCTGCAGCAAGACCGTCGGCCAAACGTTCAAACTCGCCCGCCACCTCGAACGGCGGATCAATCAGAACAATTCCGCGCCGCTCGGGCGGCGGCACGTAGGCGCCGGCGGCCGTCCAGCCGTCGATCATCAGCGCCTTGCATCGCCGGTCGCCGCGCAAGTTGGCCGCCAGCGCGGCCGCCGCCGTTGGCTCCAACTCGCAAGCAATCAGGCGGTCTTGTTCGCGCAGAAGGTCCTTGGCGATCAGCGGCGACCCCGGATAGACGTGCAACTCGCCATCGGGATTGTGCGCCGCAACAGCATCCAGATAAGGTTGGATCAGTTCACGCGCTGCGCCCCATTCAGACGTCTGCCGAATTCGCTCGATGCCCTGATGCCACTCGCCGCTGCGCGTTGCTTCCGGAGCGCTCAGAATCATAGCGACCTGATCCCGCATGGGTGTCGATGATCCGAAAGGCTCCCGGCTTCAGGCGCAGATACAAAAGGACGAGCACGAGAACGCTGTGTTTGTGCACATCGGCGAAATTCCCGGCATGGAAAGCGTGGCGATAGTTCATCGGCCACCGCGGGCGTCGGCCCGACATGTCTTCACAGCGTGTGCGATGCCCGCTTGGAGATGCAAATCTAAAAACACACCAAGATCATAAATTTGCTCGGGTCTTCTACGACCGACCGCGAACATTTCGCCATCAAACAAGAATGCCGACGCGTCTGCATCTTTCGCTCAGGTGCATCGCAGCATTACCGCAGCGCAGCATGACAGTCAGCCGCGCGTGGAATTTTTTTCAAATCAACCGTCATCGCATCGGCGGCATCAACAACTGGTCGCGGCGGCAACTGCGGTGAGCAATCTCGGCGCAGTCGCGAAACTGCAAATCCTTCGACAGACAGATCCTCACCTCCGTCAGCCGCTTCTTGTCGCATTCGACCGCCATGCCGTTTGTCGACAATCCGGGATTGGCCTTGACGAACGCGTCTTCGACCGCATCCGGGCTGACGTTCAGGGCCTGCTGCAGGTCGCCGAACTGCGAGGGAATCTTCACCGTCTCGCGTGCCTTGCGCACGGTGTCGAAATAGTCGCGCGCCGACAGCCCCGAACACGTGCCGTGCTTGTCCCACTCGTTGTAGATCAAACGCGGCGCCGGCATCAGATCGAGCATCGACGAAACGATGCCGCGATACAGCCGCGGCGCCGGCACTTCGCAATATTCGGGAAAGCCCTTGTCGTATTGCGGCCACAGGCCATGCACCACGAACGCATAAGGCCGCGGGCCGCACTGTGATGTCGGTCCTCGGCCACCGCCCCGCTCGGCTGCGGCCGCGCAGAATGATGGCGACCAGGACAACGACAGCACGTAAAAATCGAAATGGCCCGGATCGTTATTGTCGTGGCCGGGCTCCGCGAGGGCCGGCGAAAATCCGGCAAGAAGGAGAAGGCCGGCAAAAGCGGAGCGGATCATCAACCTGGTCATTTCAACCCCCAGCGGCGCGGACGCTTTCGTGCTGCAACAATGCTGTTCCCATCAATATAACACACGATATAACACGCCTTGAACAAATCAAGAACAAAATGCCACCTGGAATCGTATTTCCGACATCTGCGCCCTTCCGTTGCTTTGTTCGCGAGCTCGGGCGCCGTCGTCCGAATTGTGAATGGCCGACACGGGCGTGCATTGTGCTCAATTCTTCATCGCTCCAGCGGACTGGTCGCTAAGCCTGCGCTCACTATCTTGAGATACGAGTGTCGCGGATGTAATTTTGTCTCATAGGCGTGGCCGATGAAGGCCATCTTGCGAAGAGGCGAGCACAGCGTCGATGGCCGTCTACGGCTTGTTCAAGAACAAGGCTTTCGAGCCGGAAACGATCGCGACAATGACCAGCGCGTATGCCGAGGTTTGCCGCGCGCTCGGACTCGAGGATGGCGATCGCCCGGAAGCCGACGCCGTCGCCAGGAAAATCATCGAGTTTGCCCAACGCGGCGAACGCGACCCGGTGCGGCTGCGCGAATACGTTTTGCAGGCCCTGCAGCGCTAACGGCGGCGACGCGAACTGTCGGGCGCGGGAACTTCGGCAGGCTGGGATCGGAACTCTGAACAGTCCCATCGCATTGTCGTTTCTACTTCTTTTGGGGAACGTTTCGAGGCTCTGTCGCGTTCGCGATGCAGACGGTGGTATGAGTCGGTGGAATGGGGCGCTCCCAGGAATATCGCCTGTTTGCCGCGCGATGCTTAGAGATTGCGCGAGCCACGACAGACGAACACACAAAAGCGGTCACGCTGCAGATGGCGCAGGTATGGTCGCGTCTCGCCGATGAGATCGAGACCGCGCGCCGAGAAAGCGCAGTGGGCACCCCTGGGCACAAGTGAGCCCCACGGATGGGTGGCTATATCTGTGAATTCACGGCGATGCGAGGCCGACGCCGCCGCTCAGTGAATACCCGAACGACCATCGCCAACGCTCTGCCGTGCCAAGCTAAACGCCGTCGAAGCGAGTTTTCGGCAGGCGGAGGCTGGACCGAGTTAAATATTTGCCCGATTTCCTCCGTTATCATAGCCTGCAGCGGATCTGGGAGACGCCGTGCCGCTCGACGATCGCAGGTAAGGTATGGGGATAACGCGATGAAATTGTTGACCGGAACCTTGGCGCTTGTAGCGCTGGCTTGCGCGGCGACCGCCGCGAACGCTCAAATGAGCCCACAGCAAAGCCAAATGAACAACAATGCCAACATCGGCCGCCACGCTTCGGATGCCAATAAGGGTGGTTCGGACGAACCGAAGACCAAAGCCAACGACAAGGCCTACAGCCAAGCTCTGCGGAACCTGCCGGACAAGCAATACGATCCGTGGCGCGGCGTGCGCTAGGCGCCGTCACTGACGCTCTGGCTGAAGCACATCAAGATCACGTTGAGCCCGGATGTGCCACGGACTGCTTGAGTTATCGCCTGTCCGCTTCGGTAAGCCGCGCGCCCCACCCCACGAGACAAGCCCGAGGGACATGCGGGTTCCGGGCAAGCCTTCCTTGATGACAAGCTTCAGGGTCGAGCCGCGCGACAGGCGGGACCGTAGGCCAAGCTGCGATCGAGCCCGACGACGCAGAAGTTCGACGCCCCAATCGATCCCGATCGTGCCGGTGTCTTCTGCGATCGAGTAGTAGATCGCATGCTTGGCGCCGTCATTGATAACCGCGGTGCCGGCGCAGAAACGGCGTGGAATGCTTTGCGCCGCCCACGGCATAACGGCCGTCTGCTGAATATTCTCGATGCCGACAATCTGCAGCCGCGAATTCCAGAACCGGGCTTCCTTGATCTTGAAGTCGCCGATGATGCGGTCGAGCGCGGCCGGATAGTCGCACGACGGCAGCGGCCGGTCGTAGCGCGGCCCCGAGAGCCAAAAATTCTTCTCAAGCAAATTCGCAGCCTGTGACTGCTGTCCGCATATGCCGATGAGCGCCAACACCAGCGCGACACAAGCGATTCGGGCTGACATGCGCCTAAAGCCCCTTGGCCCCTGAATTTCCCCAAAACCCATCAGCAACCGTGCCGTGGCTGCGCATGCCGGTCAAGGCGCTTGGCGGCGCGACGCCGACAAAGCCGGATGGCCGTGGCAAACGAGCCACGGTCGGCCGCCGTCGTGCATATCTGCTGCCCTGTCCGAGCACCGACGACTTTTCATTCGCGCTGCAAGATTCTAGGATTTGCCGGGGTCAATGGCGGCGCGGGGAAAAGTAATGCGTCCGAAACTTATCTGTCTCGCGGCGCTCGCTGCTTCGCTGGTCTGTGGCGCGCAGAGTGCGCTGGCGGGCAACATCATATACGGCCCGGGTCCGGGACTGACCGGCAATGATACCGGCGGCATCATCATGTATGCGCCGGGTCTCGACCGCGGCGCTTACCACCAACTGGCAGCCAACTGGTGCGCGCGTTGGGGACGGTTGTCGCATGTCACCAGCATGCACCGCAATTACGGCGATTACGTCGGTTTTGTCTGCATCGACAAGGCGTGGATGATTCACTAAAGCGCAATGGGTCTCTGCTAAATCGTCATCGTCGAATAGCCTCGGAACTTCCGATCCTTGATGGCTGGTGATCTCTCGGAAAGGCTCCCGCTTTTCCGAATCACGCTCTGGCACTCAGCCGCTGGCCAAATCGCCAAGCACAGCCTGAACCAGCGTCAGCGCTGCGACCGCCGCGGTGTCGGCGCGCAAAATGCGCGGGCCGAGCGAAAGCCGCACGACGTTCGGCAGTTCCAGGAGCGCCGCGCGTTCATCCTCGGCGAATCCTCCCTCCGGTCCGATCAGGACCGCCAGCGGCGATCGCGGGACGTCGGCCAGAGCCTCGATCGGAGCGGCCGTTTCGGCGTGCTCATCACAGAACACCAGCCGACGTGCTGGATCCCATTCGCCCAACAGCCGCGAAAAGGCGAGCGGCTCGCCGACGTCGGGCACGCACAGGATACCGCATTGCTCGGCCGCTTCGATCGCGTTCGCACGCATGCGCTCGGCATTGACGCGGGCGACCTGACTGTGCCGGGTGAAGACCGGCTGGAGCCGCGAAACGCCCATTTCGACGGCCTTCTGCACCATATAGTCGAGCCGGGCCGCCTTGATCGGCGCAAACAGATAATGCAGGTCCGCCGCCGGGCTCTGCAGACGCGTCTGGTCGCCGACGAGAAGCGTCGAGACTCCGCTTGGCGGTTGCGATGCGGGCGCCCCACTCGCCGTCTCGACCGTTGAAGACAAGAACGCGGTCGCCTGAGGTGAGTCGCAGAACCGTGCCGAGATAATGCGATTGTGGGGCGTCGAGTGCGACCTGGACGCCCTCCTGCAGCGGCGCTTCCACATACAGGCGGGGACTGCGAAAATCGTAATTCGGCATGGAATCGCGAGCACCGTGAGGATGTTGCGGCGCGACGCGCTATCGACCCACTCATCGCCAGCTTCAGCGTCGCACCCTGCGCGGCCGGGAGATTCTGCCGCCTTGTCGCCGAAATCAACGTGCTTTTAATGGCGCATAGACAACCATAACCCTAATATCGGGTGGGGACCCTGGGCAAAGGACCAAAGATCATGAGGCGGAGCGTTGCTGCAGCGCTGGCGATCTTCGCCATTGGCGCAGCCGCCGATACGGCTTGGGCGCAGTCGCCGGCGCAGTGCAATGCGTTCATTCCGCTCCGCGACGACGCCCAGAAGAAGGCGCTCGCGGTCCGCACCGCCGTCAGCAACAAGGTCGACCGCAAGGAAATTTGCGAGCTCATTACCCGGTATTATTCGGCCGAAAGCCTGGTCGTGAAGTTCCTGGAAGACAACAAAACCTGGTGCGGGATCCCCCCGGAGGCGATTCAGGCCGCCAAGGGGAATCACGAGCACACCGGCAAGTTCCGCACGGCCGCCTGTACGGAAGCGCCGGCCGCCAAGCCCAAAACCCCGAGCCTGAGCGACGCCATCAACACGCCGTCGGTCGACACCGGGGCAAATACCAAAACCGGTCGCGGAACCCTCGATACGCTTAACGGCAATCCGCTCGCGCGATGAGCCGGGCCGCCGGTTCGGTCGCCGACGCGACCGGCAATTGGGTCGATACGATCGCGCCCGCGTGGTCGCGTCCTTATCTCCGCCTTGCCCGCCTCGATCGCCCGATCGGCTCCTGGCTCTTGCTGCTGCCGTGCTGGTGGTCGGCGGCACTGGCGGCGATCGCGGCCGGCAGCGCCGGACCGAACCTCATTCACATCGCGTTGTTCTTCGTCGGCGCCTTCGCCATGCGGGGCGCCGGCTGCACCTGGAACGACATCGTCGACCGCGACCTCGACGCCAGCGTCGAGCGCACCCGTTCGCGGCCGATTCCATCCGGGTCAAGTCAGCGCCAAGCGCGCGCTCGTTTTTCTCGTGCTGCAGGCGCTGGTCGGCTTCCTGGTGCTGATCTCGTTTAACGGCTTCACCATCGGGCTCGGCATCGCCTCGCTTGCGATCGTCGCCGTTTATCCGTTCATGAAGCGCATCACCTACTGGCCGCAAATCGTGCTGGGGCTGGCGTTTTCCTGGGGCGCGCTGATGGGCTGGGCGGCCGCTTTCGGCCGCCTCGATTGGCCCGCCGTTCTGCTCTATGCCGGCTCAATTTCCTGGGTGATCGGCTACGACACGATCTACGCGCACCAGGACCGCGAAGACGATGCGCTGATCGGCATCAAGTCGACGGCACTGTTGTTCGGCCGAAGCACCAAGCAGATGCTCAGCCTGTTTTACGGGCTCGCGGTGCTGTTGATCGGCACGGCCGGCATCATCGCCGGTGGCGGGCTCATTTTCGCAATCGGACTGCTGGCGTTTGCCGGCCATTTGGCCTGGCAGGTCGTGCGCCTCGACATCGACGACCCGGATCTCTGCCTGGCGATATTCAAATCCGACCGCGATGCCGGCCTCATTCTGTTTGCCGGCATGGTGCTCGATGCGTTGGTGCGACGCTTGGTTTGACAGCGGCGCGCAGTCTTGACACTGACCCGCAAGAACCGATCAATCCCGGGCGATGATCTCGCGCTCGGCGCGATGAACCGTCGGATTGTCAGGCAAACAGCGCTGCACGGCGGCGCAGCCGAATCGAGGGCCGGCGGTGGGCGACCATGGTGCGCCGGCGGCGGCGCCACGTCGGGCGCTTCGACGTCGACGGCGCCGACCCGGGCGAACGGCTCGCGCAAGCTGCCGTCGCGCTCGGCCACCAGGAGCGGCAGCCCGAGCACCCGGCCCCAAGCCTGCCATTCCGCCACGATCTCATCAGGCGTGTCGGACGAGAACAGCGGCAGCGACAGCGCCGGGTCGCCGTGTTCGAGCACGACATCGATCGCGCTCGGCGGCGCGTCGTCTTTCTGATTGAGGCGGATGGCCACGCCGCGGAATGCCGAGACCGGCATAGTCAGCGCCATGCGCATGCCGCTGACCGAGCGGCGGACGACGACGCGTTCGCGGTGAAGATCGACGACACGCCGGCGTTCATCGGCCGTCTCGTCGGTGGCCTCAAAGCGCACGGGCAACGAGAAAGGGTCGAGCCGCCGCGATGTGCGGCTCGACCCGGCAGCGATCCTGCCGACTTCCATTTCGACGCCTCGAAAAACTCGACTCCCGCCAGGCTGTTGCCGCCCGGTTGACGCGAGAATGCCGGAGTGGCGTCGCGATCCGCTTAAAATCCCTGGTTAAGGGCTGGTATCGCGCCGGCCGAACGCACAGCATGATTGACAAGCCGTTGCCGGCGCAGCGGAAAGCCTTGAACCAACCGAACGATGCGCCCTGGTCAGGCGCGCGGCCGCCCGGGTTGCATCGCGGCCGATCTGCGAGCTACATGTTGAGCTTGTGCTTGCCCGACTTCCCGCATAAACCGGCCAGGAAATGCAATCCCTTCTCGATCAATCCGACCTCACCCAACTCGCCGAACGCCTCGTGGATGCCGCGCGCCGCGCCGGCGCCGATCAAGCCGATGCGCTCGCGGTTCGTTCGATCTCGCTGTCCGTCGAGGTGCGCGACGGCGCCGTCGAAGAATCCGAGCGCTCGGAAGGCGACGACCTCGGCCTGCGCGTCATCGTCGGACGCAAGCAGGCCGTCGTCTCGACCAATGATCTGAAGGGCGATGGCCTGGACGCTTTGGCCGAACGCGCCGTCGCGATGGCGCGCGCCGCGCCCGACGACCGTTTCGCCGGCCTCGCCGATGCCCGCCAGCTTGGCACGCAACGTGGCGCAGGAAACCGCGGCGCTCGACCTTCTCGATCCCGAAATGCCGGACGTGCGCGTGCTCGAAGAGCGCGCGCGCGAAGCCGAGGCCGCGGGCCTCGCGGTCCATGGCGTCAGCAAATCGGGCGGCGCGTCGGCCTCGGCCGGCATCGGCGGCCTGGTGCTGGTGACCAGCCACGGCTTCCACGGCGCCAGCATCGGTTCGCGCCACGGCATCTCGATGACCGCGATCGCCGGCGACGGCACCGGCATGGAGCGCGACTACGATTTTTCGTCGACGCTGCACGCGTCCGATCTCGAGAATGCGCGAACCATCGGCCGCCACGCCGGCGAGCGCGCCGTCAAACGTCTCAATCCGCGCAAGGTCGCGACCCGCCGCGTGCCGGTGGTGTTCGATTCGCGCATTTCCGGATCGATCGTCGGGCATCTGGCCAGCGCCGCCAACGGCAGCTCGGTCGCGCGCAAAACCAGCTTCCTGCGCGAAAAGCTCGGGCAAAAAATCTTTGCCTCCGGCATCGATATCATCGACGATCCGCTGCGGCCGCGCGGCCTGCGCTCGCGGCCGTTCGACGCCGAGGGCGTCGCCGGCCGCAAGCGTCATCTGGTCGAGGATGGCGTGCTCAAAACCTGGATCCTGGATTGCGCCACCGCCCGCGAACTCGACCTGGAAACCACCGGCCACGCGCAGCGCGGCGTTTCCTCGACGCCGTCGCCTGGACCCAGCAACCTGCACATGACGCCCGGCGACAAAAGCCCGGACGAGCTCATCGCCGACATCGACGACGGCTTCTACGTCACCGACATGATCGGCATGGGCGTCAATCTCGTCACCGGCGATTACAGCCGCGGCGCATCGGGCTTCTGGATCGAGAATGGCGAGTGCACCTATCCGGTCAGCGAAGTCACGATCGCCGGGCATCTGTCGCGACATGTTCGCCAGCCTCGTCCCGGCCAACGACCTCGTGTTCCGCTACGGCACCAACGCGCCGACGCTGCGGATCGAGGGTATGACCGTTGCCGGCCAATAGGGCCGTCGATCTGCAACAGGAAGCGGCCCGACTAGCGGCCAGCGTACGCGATGCCGGCAGCGCTCGCGCTGTCGATGTTCGGCCGCCCGATTCAGCAATTGGACAAAGCTCGAATCGTCCCCGGTCAGCGAGGCCGACATCGCCGTCGACCGGCTGCTGCACGAGCGGCTGGCGAACGAAAGCTCCGGCATCGGCTGGTTGTCGGAGGAAAGCATCGACGATCCGGCCCGGCTCGATGCACGGTATCTTTGGATCGTCGACCCGATCGACGGCACGCGCGCTTATCTCGCGGGCGGCTCCGACTGGAGCGTCTCGGTCGCACTGGTTGAGAACGGCCGGCCGATCGTCGGCGTGCCTTTACGCGCCCGTGACCGAGCAATTTTTCATGGCCATCGCCGGTCAAGGCGCGACCTGCAACGGCGCGCCGATCGCGGCGACGGGCGGCAGCGTCGCTGGCAGGATCGCGCATCACCGGCCCGCGCAAGCTTGTGGACCGCCTGAGCGCGCAGGAACCCTCATTCGCGGTGATCCCGCGCGTGCGTTCGCTGGCGCTGCGACTTGACGCAGGTCGCGAACGGCGACTGCGACATCGCGATCGCCGGCCCCAACAGTCACGACTGGGACCTTGCGGCTGCCGATCTTTTGGTGCACGAAGCGGGCGGCGTGCTTGCACCGGTCGGGGGCGGCAGCGTCACCTATAATCGTCCCGTGCCACGGCATGGGACGCTGATCGCGGCCGGACGGGACAGGTACGCGACATTTGCTGAACTCTTTGGGGATGAACGCCTCGCGTCTTCTTGATTGCGAAATCCTGCGCGGAGCGAGTTTCATGGCGGACGTCCCGCAACAATCGGCAAAGCAGTTGCTCCACCTCGTCTTCGGCGGCGAGTTGAAAAGTGTGGCGAGCATGGAGTTCCGCGACCTCGACAGGCTCGATATCGTCGGCATCTATCCGAACTATGCCAGCGCCTACGTGGCCTGGAAGGCGAAGGCGCAGGGTACCGTCGACAACGCCGAAATGCGGTACTTCATCGTGCATCTGCATCGGCTTCTTGATCCGGAGACCCAAGCACCGCCAGTCTGAAGCTGACGGTGCTGCGACTATCGGACGGACGCCGGAGTTTGTCGGGACAACAGAAAGTTACGATGCGGGACTTTGTCGGGACCGCCGCTCGGTCGCTGGGGGAGGAATGAGCGTGCGCGATCATCTGCCGTTCGCGCTGCGACTCTATCGGCTGGCCTCGTTGACGGTGATGCCGGCGTTGGCGCCGCGTTTCTTGCGTTGGCGACTCGAACGCGGCAAGGAAAATCCCGAGCGCCTCGACGAACGTTACGGTCAGGCAAGCCAGCCGCGACCGGCGGGGCCGCTGATCTGGCTGCACGGCGCGAGCGTCGGCGAAATGCTCGCGGTCATTCCGCTGATCGAGCGGCTGCGTGCGAAGAATTTCGCCGTGCTGATGACATCCGGCACGGTGACGTCCGCAGCGCTCGCCGAGCAGCGCCTGCCTGCGGGCGCGATCCATCAGTTCGTTCCGCTCGACGCGCCGCAATTCGTCGAACGCTTTCTCGATCATTGGCGGCCCGATCTGGCGCTGTTTGTCGAATCCGATTTGTGGCCCAATCTCATTCTCAATTGCGCCGAGCGCGACATTCCCGATGATCCTGGTCAACGGCCGGGTGTCGGAGCGCTCGTTCAAGCGCTGGCGGCGCCTGCCGCAGCGCGATCGGCGCCCTGCTCGCGACGATTCGATCTGTGCCTGGCGCAATCGAACGGCGACGCGCGAGCGCTACGGACAGCTCGGCGCGCCGCGCATCAGCAATATCGGCAATCTCAAGCTCGACGTGCCGGCGCCGCCGGCGGATGCACCGACCTTGAGCGACTGACCGGCATCGTGGTGACGCGCTCGGTGATCGCCGCGGCCTCGACGCATCCGGGCGAAGAGGATGACATCATCGCCGCGCATCGGCAGCTGCGCGCCAAACATCCGACGCTGTTGACGATCATCGCACCGCGCCATCCGGAGCGCGGCCCGGGCATCGCCGAAGCCGCCAAGAGCGCCGGCCTCTCGGTCGCGCTGCGCTCGCAGGGCGAGCTGCCCAAATCCGACGTCGATGTCTTTGTCGCCGACACGCTCGGCGAACTCGGCTTGGTCTATCGGCTCGCGCCGATCGTGTTCATGGGCGGCTCGCTCGCCAGCCGCGGCGGTCAAAATCCGATCGAGGCGATCAGGCTCGGCGCCGCGATCGTCCACGGTCCCCACGTCTGGAATTTCGCCGAGATCTACCAGTCGCTCGATGCCGCGCGCGGCGCGCAACTCGTCGCCGACAAGGACGCACTCACAAACTGTCTGGCAAACTGGCTGCGTCAATCCGACAGCGCGCAAGGCCGCCGCCGATGCGGCCGCCGCGACGATCGAAAAACTCGGCGGTGCGCTTGATCGCACGCTCGCGGCTCTCGAGCCCTATTTGATGCAGCTTCGGCTCGAACAGCCGGCGCCCTAGGGCACGTCGCTATTCGGTTGCATCGCTGTGTGCCCACATTTGTTCTCGCGCGTCTCATTCGGAAAACCGGCTTCCACTTTTCCGCGACATGCTCTAACCCGCTTTTGTTGTCATGCTGACGGTAGTCGGACCAGGCTCTGATGCGCGAACCGGCCTTCTGGTGGGATCCTGACGGTAGCCGGTGGTGGCTCAGCCCCGTCGGCGCCATCTACGGCATGGCGGCAGCGTCGCGCATGCGCTCGGCTGGGCGGCGCGCCGGCGTGCCGGTGATCTGCCTCGGCAACCTGACGGTCGGCGGCGCCGGCAAAACTCCCGCAGCGCTGGAGGTCGGACGACTTCTTCTCGCCGCGCACGAACGGCCTTTTTTCTTGACGCGCGGCTATGGCGGACGCTTGGCCGGACCGGTGCGTGTCGATCCGGCGCGACACACCGCCGCCGCCGTCGGCGATGAGCCGCTGTTGCTGGCTCGCCTTGCCCCCACCATCGTGTCGCGCGATCGCGTCGCGGGCGCGGAAGCCGCGCGGCAAGACGGCGCCACCGTGATCGTCATGGACGACGGCTTTCAAAATCCGTCGCTGAACAAAGATCTCGCCATCCTGCTGGTCGATGGCCGCCGCGGCATCGGCAACGGCCGCGTATTCCCGGCGGGTCCGCTGCGGGCGCCGCTCGAAGCGCAGATCGAAATCGCCCATGCCATCGTCGTGGTCGGGCCGCCGGACGGCGCGTCGTCCGTCATCGAAACCGCCGAACGCCACGGCGTCGCGGTTTTCCACGCCGCGCTGGAGCCGGATTCGCGCCACGATCGCAGCCATCGGCAGGCGCCCGGTGCTGGCCTTTGCGGGCATCGGCAATCCCGACAAATTCTTCGCGACGTTGCTGGAGTCCGGCATCGCCATCGCCGAGCAAACGAGTTTTCCCGACCACCATCGCTACACGGCGAGCGATGCGCGCGCTCTGCTCGGACGCGCCGACGCCAACAATGTGATGCTGCTTACCACGGAGAAAGACGCGGTGCGGCTTCAGGGCCACCGGCGCCTCGCCACGCTTGCGAAGCGCGCCAATGCTTTGCCGGTGCGGCTCGCGATCGCCGAGGCGGGTGCATTCCGCGCCATGGTCCTCGATGTGCTCGCTCACCGCGGCACCGTCTCACCGACCGCCCGATAATTCCCCGAGAGAATTTACATCTTCTGCGCATGGCGTTGCAGCACGATTTCCGGTGAGGCATAGGCCTCCTGGAGGTCAACGCTCCAGTACCGCAATTCTTCGAGCGGAATAACCGTCCCGGTGACCGCGCAACGGACGAAAGCGCCAGGCCGCACGACGCGGAAATCGCCATCCAGGTATTTGACTTCCGCCTCTCCGGGACCCGGGGACCGGCGATCTGTGCGATTGAGCAAGGACACCTCCGTCACCTAGAGCATGTCGCGGAAACGTCGGAGTCGACTTCCGGAAAAGACATGCGACAACACAAGCTTAAAGCACATTCCGATGCACATGACTCGAAATGTATCTAGCCGCTTTTGCGGCCCGTCATCTCCCGCAAAATAGTCTTTCGAAGGGCAGAAATCCACGCAGCGGCATACTCCTCGTCAGGCAGCGAGCGCTAGAACAGGTTGCCCTGCCCTGGATCGGGGTTCCGGGCGCGCCGCCGGCGCCGCGGCGGCTCGGCCCGCGGCTGCGCTCGACGCCTGCACGACTTCGACACGCGCGCCGACATGGCCATCGGAGAACTCGACATCCATCGCCGTGCCCACCGCAACAGAAGCTGCGGTCCGCAACGGCCGTCCGTTTCGATCGCGCACCAGCGCGAAGCCGCGCGCCAGCACGCCGCGATAGGAGAATGCGGCAAGCAATTGCGCGTCGCGCTCGCATCGCGCCCAGCGCACGTCGAGCAGATTGTCGATGGCACGACCGGCGCGTTCGGCGAGCGCAGCAACGCGCTCGCGGTCGCGCGCCAGCCGCATCCGGTGCGCGGCGATATTGGCGGACGCGCTGGCGCGCAGCCGTGACGCAAGAGCCCCGTAGCGCTCGCGCCGGCGCTCGACCTGGCTGCGCAGCAGATGAACGCTCAAGCGTCCGCCGACGCGCGACAGACTGACGCGATGGATGTGCGCATTGGCGCGCAGCGCCCGGCCCAAACCGGCGGCCGCGTGATCGAGCCGTTGGCGCGGCTGCGCCAATACATCCTCGGCGTTCGGCAGCGCGCGCGCGGCCGAGCGAACGGAGGCGCGCCGCGCCTCATGGCCGCGCAGCCAGCCGGCCAGCGCCCGCCGCTCCAGGCTTTCGAGATCGAGCAGGAGCTCGGCGCGCACCGGCACCGCCATCTCGGCGGCCGCGGTCGGCGTCGGCGCGCGGCGATCGGCGGCGAAATCGATCAGCGTCACGTCGGTCTCGTGTCCGACGGCCGAGATCAGCGGGATCAGACTGGCCGCCGCGGCGCGCACCACGATCTCTTCGTTGAACGACCACAAATCCTCGAGCGAGCCGCCGCCGCGCGCCACGATGATGAGATCAGGCCGCCGGATCGGCGCCGCGCTCCGGCAAGCGCATTGAAGCCGGCGATGGCGGCCGCGACATCGCCGGCGGAGCCATCGCCCTGCACCCGCACCGGCCAGACCAGCACATGGCGCGGGAAGCGATCGGCCAGCCGATGCAGGATGTCGCGAATGACCGCGCCGGTCGGCGAGGTGATGACGCCGATCACGGCCGGCAGATACGGCAGCAGCTGCTTGCGCGCTTCGTCGAACAGTCCTTCGGCGGTCATGCCGGCGCTTGCGCTCTTCGAGCAGCGCCATGAGCGCGCCGAGGCCGGCCGGCTCGAGCGTCTCCACGATGATCTGATATTGCGAGCGGCCCGGATAGGTGGTGATCCGCCCGGTGATCACCACTTCGAGGCCGGCTTCGAGCTTGAGCTTGATGCGCGCGGCGGTGCTGCGCCAGATCACGCCGGCGATGCAGGCGCGTTCGTCCTTGAGGTCGAAATAGACGTGGCCGTTGCGAATGGTAGCTGACCTTGCCGAGTTCGCCGCGCACCCGCACGTAGCCGTACGCATCCTCGATGGTGCGTTTGAGCGCCGCGGACAGCTCCGAGACGGTCAGTTCCGGCAGATTGAGGCGCGGCTCGTTCATGGTTCGGACCTCTCGTCCCCGGGGTAGAACCGCCGGTCCTCCCGGGTCAAGAGCCCTGGGCGGGAACCACCAGAAACTTCGTTCACGTCTTGCATGACCCGTTGGACAACGCTCCGCCCCGTCTTGCCCCGACCCGCGCCCGTGCTACAGGGGCGGCATCACAGCGATTGAGAGCCCATGAATATTCTGCTTCTCGGCTCCGGCGGGCGCGAGCATGCGCTGGCCTGGAAGATGGCGGCCTCGCCGCTGACCGAGCCGGCTGTTCTGCGCCCCCGGCAATGCCGGCATCGCCCAGGAGGCCGAGTGCGTCGCGCTCGACCTCGCCGACCACGCCGCGGTCATCGGGTTCTGCCGCGAGAACCGCATCGATTTCGTGGTCGTCGGCCCGGAGGCGCCGCTGTGCGCCGGCATCGTGGACGATCTCGAGGCCGCCGGCATCAAGGCCTTCGGGCCGAGCCGCGACCGCCGCGCAGCTCGAAGGCTCCAAGGGCTTCACCAAGGATCTGTGCCGCTCCGCCGGCATCCCGACCGCCGCCTATGAGCGCTTTCGCGACGCCGACGCGGCCAAGGCCTACGTGCGCGCGCAAGGCGCGCCGATCGTCGTCAAGGCCGACGGGCTCGCCGCCGGCAAGGGCGTGGTCGTGGCCGAAAGCGTCGCCGAGGCCGAAGCCGCCATCGAGATGATGCTCGGCGGCGATCTTGGCGCGGCCGGCGCCGAGCTCGTCGTCGAGGAATGTCTGGTCGGCGAAGAGGCGTCGTTCTTCGCCTTGTGCGACGGCGACACCGCGCTGCCGCTCGCCACGGCGCAGGACCACAAGCGCGCCTTCGACGGCGACAAGGGCCCGAACACCGGCGGCATGGGCGCCTATTCGCCGGCGCCGATCATCGATGACGCGATGAGCGCGCGGGTGATGGCCGAAATCATTGATCCGACGCTGCGCGCCATGAAGGCGATGGGCGCGCCCTACAAGGGCGTGCTGTATGCCGGACTGATGATCACCGCCGAAGGCCCGAAGCTGATCGAATACAACGTGCGCTTCGGCGATCCGGAATGCCAGGTGCTGATGCCGCGGCTGATGTCGGATCTGGTCCCTGCGCTACTTGGCCAGCTGCGACGGCGTGCTCAAGTCGCTCGATCTGCGCTGGCATCCGCAAGCCGGCGCTCACCGTGGTGATGGCGGCAAAGGGATATCCCGGCGCTTACGCGAAGGGCTCGGTGATCGAAGGGTTGTCGGAAGCCGCGGCCGTCGAAGGCGTCGAAATCTTCCATGCGGGCACCAAAGCCGACGAGCGGCCACATCGTCGCCAACGGCGGGCGCGTCCTCAATGTCTCGGCGCTGGGCCGAACCGTCGGCGAGGCCCAGGCGCGCGCCTATGCGGCCATCGCGCACATTCGCTGGCCGGAAGGCTTTTGCCGCCACGACATCGGCTGGCGCGCGATCGCGCGAGAAAGATAAGCAAAATCAGCCGAGTGGCATTATGCCTTGGGAAACGATATCAGGAGGAAAAGAACGGCGGGGAGGAGCAGCATGGCCGCAAGCGACCGTCAGAGCACCTTTTCGGGCACCAAGGAGGTCGCCGAACGGCTGCGTTTCGACGTTGGTCGGCTTGAGACCTACCTGCGTGACCACGTGGGCGGTTTCTCCGGCCCGATCAGCAGTCAGCCAATTCAAGGGCGGCCAGTCGAACCCGACCTATCTGATCGAGACACCGGCGCGGCGCTACGTGCTGCGGCGCAAGCCGCCCGGCAAGCTGTTGCCGTCGGCGCACGCGGTCGACCGCGAATTCCGGGTGATCAGCGCGCTCCACGCCCAGGGCTTTCCGGTGCCTGCGCCTGTTCTCTACTGCGCCGACGAAGCCGTCGATCGGCACCGCGTTCTTTGTCATGGCGCACGTCGACGGCCGCGTGTTCTGGGAAGCCGAAATGCCGGCATCCAATCCGGCCGAGCGCGCCGCCGTCTACGACGCCATGAATGCGACCCTGGCGCGGCTGCACACTTACGAGCCGGCCGCGATCGGGCTTGGCGATTACGGCCGCGGCGAAAATTATGTCGGCCGCCAGATCGAGCGCTGGTCGAAGCAATACCGCGCCTCCGAGACGGAAAAGATCGAGGAGATGGAGCGGCTGATGGATTGGCTGCCGGCGCACGTGCCGCCGCCGCAGCCGCCGCGGCTGGTCCACGGCGATTATCGCCTCGACAACATGATCGTCGCGCCCGACAGCCCCAAAGTCCTGGCCGTGCTCGATTGGGAATTGTCGACGCTCGGCGATCCGCTGGCGGATTTTTCCTACCACCTGATGCAGTGGCACATGCCGCCGTCCGAGGCCGGCACCGGCTCGCTGATCGGCTTTGATCTGGCGGCGCTCGGCATTCCGGCGCTCGACGACTACATCGAAGCCTATGTGACGGCGCACCGGGCTCGATCCCCGTCCCTATCTGGCGGTCTACTTGGCCTACAATTTCTTCCGCATCGCCGCGATCCTGCAGGGCATCGTCGGCCGCGTGCGCGACGGCACCGCCACCAGCGCGGTCGCCGCCGCCAAAGCCGCGCTGGTTCGCCCGCTTGCCACAAAAGCGTGGGAATTTGCGCGCCAGGCAGGCGCCTAACCTAGTCTAGCCCCTCCCCTCGTGGGGAGGGGTTGGGGTGGGGCCGAGAGCCGCCGCGCGAGAAACTTGGCCGCATGATCAAAGACCCCTCCGTTCGCACCGCTACTCTGCGAAGGGACCAAACAACCATGAAAACCTTCGCGCTTGCGCTCGGCGGCGGCGGCGCGCGCGGCCTCGCGCACATCGCGGTGATCGAGGCGCTCGACGAGATGGGACTGAAGCCTGACGCCATCGCCGGCACCTCGATCGGCGCGTTGGTCGGCGCCGCCTATGCGGCCGGCATGAGCGGCAAGGACATCCGCCACCACGTCATCACGCTCGCGCACGATCCCGGCGAAATCAGACGCCGGCTGATGAAAGCGCGCGCCGGCACGCTGGCGCATTTTTTCTCCGGCGCCTTCAGCCAGGCGACACAGATGGACGCGGAAAAATTCTGCGCGCAGTTCCTGCCCGCAGCAGGTGCCGGCGGATTTCTCCGAACTCGAAATCCCGCTGACCGTGATGGCGACGGATCTGCACCGCCGTCAGGAGTTGCCGTTGTCGCAAGGCCCGCTGCATCCGGCGATCGCTGCTTCGATTGCAATTCCGGGCCTGTTTCGCCCCGTCGTGGTCGACGGCCGCGTCCTGGTGGATGGCGGCACCACCAACCCGCTGCCGTTCGAGAAACTGACCGGTCGCGCCGACGTCGTCGTCGCCGTCGATCTGTTCGGCGTGCCGGCCGGCGAGCGCTCCGATGTCCCGAGCACCTGGGAAAGCGTCTATACGACGATCCTGGTGATGGGCGGCGCCATCGTGGCCGCCAAGCTCGCTTACGCGCAGCCCGACCTGCTGATCCGCCCGAACGTGTCGATCTTCCGCACCCTCGATTTTTATCAGGCGTCCGCCGTGTTGCGCGCGGCCGAGGCGACCAAGGGCGCGATCAAGGACCAGCTCGGGGCGTTGCTCGCATGATGCGTCGAACAACACCCTGTGCCCGTCATGGCCGGACTTGTTCCGGCCATCCACGTCTTTGTTCCGGACCGACGGCTTAAGACGTGGATGCCCGCGATAAGCGCGGGCATGACGTGCACTGGTCGCTCCACCTAGGACGTCTTGAGCAGCTCGTATGGCCCTACATCGTGTCGTCATGGCCGGGCTTGTCCCGGCCATCCCGCTCAGGTGAGCACTGAGCCCTTATGATCGGGATGCGCGGGTCAAGCCCGCGCATGACGCCAGAGAGGGGAGACGCGATTCAATCTAAGCGCATGCTCTCATCAGCGCCGCTCCTGAAAGAACCCCTTGAGCAGCGCCGAGGCCTCCGCCTCCGCCATGCCGCCGTAAACCTCCGGCCGGTGATGGCAGGAGGCCGCGGCAAAGAACTGCACGCCGTTATCCACCGCCCCGCCCTTGGGATCGGCCGCGCCGTAATAAAGCCGGCGGATGCGCGCGAACGCGATGGCGCCGGCGCACATCGCGCACGGCTCGAGCGTGACGTACAGATCGCAATCGACCAGCCGTTCGGAGCCGAGCGCCGCGCCCGCCGCCCGGATGGCGACAATCTCGGCATGCGCGGTCGGATCATGGTCGGCGAGCGTGCGATTGCCGGCGCGCGCGACGACAGCGCCGTTGTGCACGACGACGCAGCCGACCGGCACCTCGCCGCGCTCGCCGGCCGCACGCGCTTCCGCCAGCGCCTGATCCATGAATGAAGCCATCAACCACCGCCTGCCGGCCTTGTGGGGCCGCCTGCGCCCTTATACACGTCGGCACGCGATCGATGCGGAACGGCCGCCACCAGCCCGACGAGATAAAGCCCGATGGCCGATAGCGACAAGCGTGACGACGAAGGCGGCGAGCGAATCGCCAAGGCGATGGCCCGCGCCGGCCTCGCCTCGCGCCGCGAGGCCGAGGACTGGATCGCCGCCGGCCGGGTCGCCGTCAACGGCGCCGTCATCACGTCGCCGGCGCTGAATGTCGGCCCCGGCGACCGCATCAGCATCGACGGCGAGCCGCTGCCGGCGCGCGAGCGCACCCGCGTGTTCCTCTATCACAAGCCGCGCGGCCTCCTGACCTCGCACGCCGACCCGCGCGGGCGGCAGACCATCTTTCAGAACCTGCCCAAGGGGCTTCCGCGCCTCATCAGCGTCGGGCGGCTCGATTTCAACACCGAAGGCCTGTTGCTGCTCACCAACGACGGCGAGCTGGCGCGCGTGCTGGAATTGCCGGCGACCGGCTGGCTGCGCCGCTATCGCGTGCGCGCCCACGGCTCGATCATGCAGCCGAAGCTCGACGCCTTGCGCAGCGGCGTCATCATCGACGGCATCCGCTACGGCACGATCGAGGCCGCCATCGATCGCGTGCAGGGATCGAACACCTGGCTCACGTTCGCGATCCGCGAGGGCAAGAACCGCGAAGTGCGCAACGTGCTCGGCCATCTCGGCCTGACCGTCACCCGCCTGATCCGCGTTTCGTTCGGCCCGTTTCAGCTCGGCGAAGTCGCCGAAGGCGCGGTGGAAGAAGTGCCCACCCGCGTGCTGCGCGAGCAATTGGGCGAACGCGTCGTCGCCCAATCCCGAGCCGATTTCTCCGCGCCGATCATCGCCCGCCCGCAGCCCGATGAAGACGACGCGCCGCGCAAGGATCGCCGGCAACGGCCGGCCGGCCCGCGCACCGGGCGCGACGAGGCGCGGCCAAGCAGACAGAGCGATCGACCTGGCAGACAAAATGAACGGCCCAGCAGACCTGGCGATCGACCGGACCGGCGCGGCGATCGACCAAGCAGGCAAGACGAGCGGCAGGGCAGACACGGCGACCGACTGAGCAAGCAAAGCGATCGACCGAGCGAACAAGGTGACCGCCCGACCAAACAAAAAGATCGCAAATCGCCACAGCGGAAGTCGCTGGCGCATTCGTGGCGCGCGCCTGCTGGAGAGCGCGGCGGCAAGGCGCTGCGGCGCAAATTCCGCGGCGGCGACCGTGCCGATGAACCGATCGAACGTAAACCACATCAGGACGGCGAACGTCGCGTTGCCCGGTCCCAGGACGAACTGCGCGCACGACGGACGGCCGAAAAGCCGCGCGCCGGGCTGGTGAGCGATCGCAAGGGCCGCCAAGTGCTGGTCGAACGCTTCGGCCAGCCGGCACCGATCGAACCTAAGAAACCCGAAGAGCGCAAATTCAGTCCGCGCGGCCGCCGCCGCTCGCCGGACCGAGGATCGGGTCCACGCCCGCGCAGCCCGCGAGGTAAGTGATGCGCGTCGTCGGTGGGACGCTGCGTGGCCGCACCATCATGGCGCCGAAATCGCAAGCCATCCGCCCGACGGCGGATCGTCTGCGCGAGGCGCTGTTCAACATCCTCATTCACAGTTTCGACGATCCGGTTACCGGCGCGCGCGTGCTCGATCTCTTCGCCGGCACCGGCGCGCTCGGCATCGAGGCGCTGTCGCGCGGCGCCGCCTTCACGTTGTTCATCGACGACGGCGCCGAAGCCCGCGCGCTGCTCCGCGAGAATGCCACCACACTCGGCCTCGGCGGCACCTCAAAAATCTTCCGCCGCGATGCCACCAAGCTCGGCGAGCCAACGCCGCTCGCGCCGTTCTCGCTGGCCTTCCTCGATCCGCCCTACGGCCAAGACCTGGCAACCGCCGCGCTAAATTCTGCCCGCAGCGGCGGCTGGCTGACGCCGGATGCCGTGATCGTGGTGGAGGAAGCAACCAAAGCCCAATTCACCGCACCCGTAGGTTTTGGCGAACTCGACCGCCGCCGCTACGACGACACGGAATTTGTTTTTCTGCGGCTGGGCTGAATTCAGATTGCCAGGACGAGCCAACCGCAACTACCTGTAGCCAAGATAATTATATTGATCCCATCTCCAAGGTTTTTTCTAGCGATGGCATTGATCCGGCGGAACGCTCAGCAGTTGCACTTCCTGAGGCATGGTGAACTGCGGCACCGTTAGCAAAACCCGAAACGCATGCACTAAGGCGTAACAGCCGTCTTTGCTGAACGACACTTCCTGATCCGAGAGCGGAACCACAGATTGCTCAAACGAAAACAACGAAAGGCCGCCCGCATCGAAACGCGCTAGCCCGCTAGCCATCCACGGCCGCACAGTGCGAACGTAGAGCGGAAACGCGCATCTGCCGTAACGGGAGTAGATCGCTACATCGCGGTAAGTCTGCAGGACTTTCCTGACGCCGATCTGCGCCAACCAATCTCGACTTGGAGGCGCAGGATCGTCAAGGACCGTGTAAACATCTTTCTCAGCAACATCGTCTTGCAAACTAACCACATCGCGCTCACCGCATCGGGCGATTTCATTTACTCCGAACGGCGGGGGCACCGGACGCTCTGATTGCTTTTTCCATTCATTTCCAACAAACTGCAAACTTTTGATGCTCAACTCCGCTTCGATGTAAAGATTGTCACCAACAAAAAAATCATCTCTCATGTGCTTTGGAAAAATAAATACACGCATTCTTTTCAGAAGGTCCTCGCCCGCGACCAATTGCGGCAGCTCAGGCAGGGCAATGCTTTTCCCATCTTGGGAAAGCAGAGAGTTGATGCCTGGGAATGAAGTAGGATAGAAGTCCGAAAACTTATAAAGCGCCGAATTCTGTCCCTTCGAAAGAAACAACGTCGCCCCGTCGAGCGTGCCGTTCAGCGCGGCAATCGTTTGACCATCGTCAGAGCACGAAAGAGACGGCTCATCGGGATTTTCGGGGAACTCGGCAATCACGCTCTCATTGCCATTAATCTCCTTTTTGATAATCGATGTTGTCTTACGCGCAATGTCATATCTGAAATAGGCGACTGCGAGCTCTCGATCGTAGCAAAATCGCGCAACACCTTGATGTGGAAAACTCCAAACCACGCTCAGCGTGGCCGGAGCTTCTTTTGCAACAGGCAAATTTGCGAATGGCAGGATCATCGCTGCGAACGAGACACCGCAGGCAAATACGCGACGCGCAAGCCGCTTGGAGTTACCATTTCTCATGACAGGACGGCCTCCACGCGGCCTTTGGTATGCGATCACGGAACAAGTCCAAATGGCGACGGCCCGACTGCGATGATGCCGATTCCCGTTCACGGCCACGTGCGATGCCGATGAGTGCGGTCGATTTGCGCGAACAGCAGATCTTGCCGATGAGCCGACGGCTCAGCGGTACCGACAAACCCGATTAAGTCCAGGCGCATTGCGCAATTTTCGGCCACACGGCGGGGCCCCCGTTGTCAAAACCATACTCGACCTGTCGTTGCTTTTTGTGACGCGGGCAACACGCTGCGTTTTGTAGATCGAGCCAAGACGGACGCGTTCTCCGCATAAGCCCACAATTCGTTATGCAAGATGCGGCCGCTTCAACGCCGGGGACAATTCCTTTTGGGCGGCGCCACCGCGCCCACTACCGCCGCCCGAACAGGCGCTCGATGTCGGTGAGTTTCAGCTCCACATAGGTCGGCCGGCCGTGATTGCACTGGCCGGAATTGGGCGTGACTTCCATCTCGCGCAGCAGCGCGTTCATTTCCTGGATTTTGAGCCGGCGGCCCGGCGCGCACTGAGCCGTGGCACGCCATGGTGGCGGCGACGTGCATCAGGCGGCGTTCGAGCGGCAAGGTCTCGTCCCATTCGCTCGAGTGCTCGGCGAGATCGCGGACCAGACCGGCACCGTTGATTTCGCCGAGCAGCGACGGCGTTTCCCGCAAGGCCACTGCGCCGGGGCCGAAGGATTCCAGAACGAGGCCGTAGCGCGCCAGCTCCGGCGCGTGCGCGAGCAGGCGATCGACATCGGCCTCGTCGAGCTCGACGATTTCAGGGATCAGGAGAATTTGCCGCGCGACGCCGCTGCGTTCCAGTGCCGCCTTGAGCTTCTCGTAAACGATGCGCTCATGCGCGGCGTGCTGATCGACGACGATCAGTCCGTCGCGGGTCTGCGCGACGATATAGGCGTCGTGCACCTGCGCGCAGGCGGCGCCGAGTGGATGCGCCATTGTCTCCGGCTGCGGGTGAAGCAACCGCCGCCGCCATCGCGCCGATCTCGGCCAGCGTCGTCTCGCCGCCGACCGCCGGAGCGCCGACGTCGAATGCCGCCTGCCCGGCTTCAGCAAATCCAGCGCGCGGAAAGAAGCCGCCGCGTGCGTCGCCTGGGCGCGCGGGCGAGCGCCGCCAATCGTAGCCGCCGCGCGGCGGCCCGGCTGCGCGAAACGATGAGGGATACGAACCTTGCTCGGACCGGAACGCCGCGATGGTGGCGCTGCCGCCGGTGCTCGACGAGCGCGTGCCTTCGCGCGCCAGCGCGCTCTTCAACGCATGCACCAACAGGGCGCGCACCAGCCCGGCGTTGCGGAAGCGCACTTCGGTCTTGGCCGGATGCACGTTGACGTCGAGCTCGCGCGGCTCGAGCGTGACAAACAGCGCCAGCAACGGATGCCGGTCGCGCGGCAGATAGTCGGCGTACGCGGCGCGCACCGCGCCGAGCAAAAGCTTGTCGCGCACCGGGCGATCATTGACGAACAGATATTGGCCAAGCGCATTGGCGCGTGACAGCGTCGGCAGCGCGGCGAAGCCCTCGACCTTGACGCCCTCGCGCTCCGCCGCCACCTCGAGCGCATTGGCGCGGAAGTCGGCGCCGAGCACATCGCCGAGCCGCGTCAGCCGGCCGGTGGCGCCCGGCAGCGTTGCCGCGAACGTCACCGGCGCGCGCTCCTCGCCGGCGATCGTGAAGGCGACGTCGGGCCGGCTCATGGCCAGCCGCCGCACCACGTCGCGCACCGCTTCGGCCTCGGTGCGGTCGAGCTTGAGGAATTTCAGCCGCGCCGGCGTCGCGTAAAACAGGTCGCGCACCTCGACCCGCGTGCCCTCGCCGAGCGCCGCAGGTTTGACGTCCGCCTTGGCGCCGGCGTCCACCTCGATCGCCCAGGCGTGCGGCTCGGTTTTGTGCCGGGTCGCAATGCCGAGCCGCGCCACGGCGCCGATCGACGGCAGCGCCTCGCCGCGAAAGCCCAAAGTGCGGATCGAGACCAGATCGTCGTCGGCCAGTTTCGATGTGGCATGCCGCTCCACCGAAAGCGTGAGATCGGCTCTGGTCATGCCCGCACCGTCGTCGGCGATGCGGATCAGCCGCCGGCCGCCGCCGTCGGTGAGCACGTCGATGCGGCTGGCGCCGGCATCGAGCGCATTCTCGACCAGTTCCTTGACCACGCTCGCCGGGCGCTCCACCACCTCGCCGGCGGCGATGCGGTTGACGATGGTTTCGGGAAGCTGGCGGACCGGCATATGCGACTCGGGGCTTAGGGACCGTGAGTTTAGCGGAGCCGGAGGCAGCCCGGGAGAGGGCCGCCGCGCCGCCCGCTACTTCACCCAGCCGCGATGCACATCGAAAATGCGCGCTGCCTCGGACACGTGCGGCAACTCGAACACGCCGGGCTCGTCGAGCGCGCGCTGGGTGTCCTCATAGCCGGCCTGCCAATGCTCTTCCATGGCGGCACGCGAGAACTCGAACGTCTTGCCGGCGGTCTCATAGCTCTTGGCCTGGTATTTCAGTTGCACCACGGTCGCCACCTTGACGCGCGCCTCCTCGGTGAGGAATTGCACGTCCGGATCGTCATGATCGGATGCGGGCAGTTCGGTGAGAAGCTTCGCCACCGCGTGCCTGAACTTTTGAGTTTTTCTGTATTGCTCCAGCGTGATGTTGAGACGGCTGGCGCTGTGGATTTCCAGCGCCCGCAAATTGGCCGACGGAATATCGAGCGGCACCTCGCCGTTGGCGTCCCAGAGATCGACCTGAAAGACCAGCGCCGAGTACCGCGGACGGTCGTCGATCACGAACTGCATCGGCGAATTCGAAACCACGCCGCCGTCCCAATAATATTCGCCGTCAATTTCGGTAGGCGGAAATCCGGGCGGCAGCGATGCGCTCGCCATGACGTGCTCGGCGCCGAGCGTTTGTTTCAGATTGTCGAAATAGACCGGCGCGCCGGTGCGGACATTCGTTGCTGCGACCGAAAAGCGCAGTGGTTTGTTGTTGATCAGATCGAAATCGACCAAACGTTCGATCGTCGCCTTCAGCGGCGTCGTATCGTAATAGCTCACGAGATCGGGGCGCTCGGCTGCCGAACTCAGCGGCGGAAACGGCCGGGGCGTGAAAAAGTCGGGCACGCCGTGAAACATCGTGGCGAACGCGCTCAAACGGTTGGTCCAGTAGCGTGCCTGTTCGTTGCCGCTCCACGGCAGCTCGGTGAACCACGGGACATTGGGGAAGCGTAGCGGCGGCTTGGTGACCGCGTCCCAGAACTCGCGCAACCGGTCGAGGCGTTGCTTGGGCGGATTGCCGGCCAGCAGTGCACCATTGATGCCGCCGATCGAAGTGCCGCAGATCCAGTCAACCTGGATATTGGCCTCGTTGAGCGCCTGATACACGCCCGCCTGGTAGGCACCAAGCGCGCCGCCGCCTTGCAGAACCAGCGCCACGCGTTCGAACGGCAGAACGCGTTTGGCTCCTTCGACCACGTGCTCCAGCGCGGGTGCCCGGTTCATCAAAGTCTCCCTGCTTTTCGAACCGCCCTCGCTGAACCGCACGCTGTCAGCCATTCTCACGGCCGCGGTGGGTCCAGGCATCTTCCCGTTGCGCAGTTAGGAGGCCCGGGTTCCACGCGCAAGCGCGGTCGCGAAACGAATATTTGATCGGGGCCTGGGAAAAGTGGGCGCGGTTGGCCGCAAATTACCCGCTTTGTAACGTTGCGCGGCATCCTTCCCGCCCAGAAATCGGGCGAATCCGCAGCACGGTTCAGTCCATACCGGGCTTGGTCCGGCGCATTTGCTTTAGTCCGCCGCGGTGCTTTTTGGCGTCGACCCGGCGCTGCCGCTCGGCCCGGCTCACCTTTGTAGGCCGGCGCAGGCGCGGTGCAATGGTGGCCGGCGGATCAGATCGACCAAACGCTCCAGCGCGTCCTCGCGGTTACGGACCTGGGTGCGATGGCGTTGCGCGATGATGACCAACACACCATCGCGCGTCATGCGCGAGCCGGCGAGTTGCGCGAGCCGCGCCCGCACATCATCGGGCAGCGACGGCGAGGCGCGCACATTGAAGCGGAGCTGAACCGCGGTCGAGAGCTTGTTGACATTCTGCCCGCCCGGCCCCGATGCGCGCACAAAGGTCTCTTCGACCTCGTGCTCGTCGATGCTGATCCTGGGCGTGATGCGAATCATGGCGCCGCGATCCTAGCGCGGATCGCCGCCGGCATTCTTACGGAGCTGACTGATCTTGGCGGGACGACGTTCTGGACCCGTCATCCCGCCTACTCTGGCGCTACCGCGCGCTGGTGGTCGACGCGAGCCCATCCGGACGGCCGGCGACTGTCACCAGCATACCGCCGTCGAGCAGCCGCTTGGCAACGCGGCGCGCGTCTTCCAGCGTCACCGCGTTGATCATTTCCGGGCGACGGGTGAAGTAGTCGATGCCGAGCCCGTCGAGCTGCAACTGCACCATCATCGCGGCGATCTTGCTGGACGTGTCGAGATTGAGCACGAACGAGCCGTTCAGATATGCCTTGGCGTCGGCGAGCTCCCGCTCGGTCGGCCCATCTTCCGCGAGCCGATGGATTTCCTTGTCGATCACGGCGAGCGTTTCGTTGGCACGGTCGGCGCGCGTCGCGGTGCCGCCGAGGAACAGGGCGCTGTGATTGAGCCAGACCAGGCTGTCATAGACCGAATAGGCCAATCCGCGCTTCTCTCGCACTTCTTGATAGAGCCGCGAGGAGAACGCGCCGCCGCCGAGGATGTGGTTGACCAGATACGCGGTCATGAAGTCCGGATCCTTGCGGGCGATGCCCGGACCACCGAACGTCATCACCGCCTGCGGCACGTCGACGGTGACGACGACGCGGCGCCCGAGGCCTTGCGGAGCAACATTGGCGACCGGCCTCAGATCGGGCTGTGCCGGCAAGCCGCCGAACACACGGTCGAGCATGACCTTCACCGCCTCGGCATCGATATCGCCGACGACGGCGACTTTCAGATTGCTGCGCGCCATCACCCGGTGCGTGTAGTCCCTGAGGTCGGCGACCGTCAGCGTCGGCACCGATTCCAGCGTGCCATTGACCGGACGACCGTAGGGGTGATCCGCATACGCAATCTGCCACCAACGCTGATTGGCGATGTCGGTCGGGCTGGTCGATGCCCGCCGCAGCAACGAAATGATCTGGGCGCGGATGACTTCGACATCGGACGGATCGAACCGCGGCTGCGTCAACGAAAGTCGCAGATAGTCGAACGCTTCGTCTTTGTTGGCGGTCAGCGTCCGCAGCGTGCCACGCAGCGTGTCGCGCTCCGCCTGGTAGCCGAGTTCGATGGCCTTGCGCTCGAGCCGGGCGTGAAACGCCTTCGCCTCGATGTCGCCCGCACCTTCGTCAAGCAACGAGGCGGTCATGGTCGCCGTGCCGCCCTTGCCGGGAGCGTCCTGCGAAGCCCCGCCCACGAAGGCGAAATCGATGGCGATCATCGGCACCGCCGGCTCATGCACGAGCCACGCTTCGATGCCGCCCGGGCTGACCACGCGCTCGATCGTCGTGGCAAGCGCCGGCGCACTCACCAGCGGAAGCACCAGCAACGCAGCGACAGCGTGGCGAACGATCGAACGAGAAAAAGCCGACGCCATCATGCTCACGTGTGTTTCTCCTCATCGTGAAGGCTATTGACCAGGTATCCGGTGACGGACGCCTTGCGGTTGAGCCACTTGCGCGCCGCGTCGCGCACCTGCTCGGCAGTCACCGCGTGAATGGCATCGGGCCACTGGCGGACCATGTCGACCGTTTCGCCGGTCGCCAGCGCGGCGCCATACCAGCGCGCCAGCGTCGCCTGATTGTCCTGCGCATAGACCACGTCGGCGATCATTTTGTTTTTGGCGAGATCGAGCTCGTCGGCGGTGACGCCGTTTTCGCTGATATCGCTCAACACGGCGTCAATGGCAGCTTCGACATCGCGCAGCGTTTTGCCGGGCTTCGGCGAACCGAAGACGCCGAGCTTGCCGTAGTCGAGTGCGGTACTCGAATAATAGGCACCCGCATTCAGCGCGATACCCTTGTCGAGGACGAGCGCGCGGTAGAGCCGGCTGCTCGAGCCACCGCCAAGAATGTGTGCCAGCACTTCAAGCGCTTCGCTCTCGCCCGGCTTCGCCGTGATGCGTGATGGCGCGAGGTAATAGCGGTTGACGCTCGGCTGCTCGACCTGCGGATCGGCCAGCGTGACCGTCCGGGGCGCCTCCTGGGGCGGCTCCTGCGGACGCCGCCGGGGCCCAAACTCGGCACGATCCGGCACCTTACCGTAGGTCGCCTCGGCCTCCGCCTTCACCTCTTCGGGCGTGACGTCGCCGGCGATGACCACGATGGCATTGTTGGGTGAATAGAAGCGCCGATAGAAGGCGAGCGCGTCGTCGCGGTCGAGTTTTTCAATCTCCGGCCGCCAACCAATCGTCGGCCTGCCGTACGGATGGTTGAGATAGAGCGCCGCGTCCATCTGCTCAGCCAAGCGGCTGTTCGGATTGTTGGCGATCCGCATGTTTTGTTCTTCGAGCACGACGTTGAGCTCGGGCTTCACCACATCGTCGTTGAGCACCAGACCGGTGATCCGGTCGGCCTCGAACGCCATCATTTCCTTCAGATGCTCACGCGGCACGCGCTGGAAGAAGCCGGTGTAGTCGCTGGTCGTGAACGCGTTCTCCTGCCCGCCGATCGCGGCGACGGCTGTGGAGAAGCGATTGCCCGGATTCTCCGTCGTTCCCTTGAACATCAGATGCTCAAGGAAATGCGCAAGACCGGATTTGCCGGCCGTTTCGTCGGCGGCGCCGACCTTGTACCAAATCATGTGGGTGACGACCGGAGCGCGATGGTCAGGCACCACGACCACTTCAAGCCCGTTGGCTAACGTGAAATGCGCGACGCTGTTATCGGTCGCGGCTCCTGCCGGCGAAACAAAAGCCAGCAGGCCGAGCGCAAGCAAAAGAGTCTTGGTCACCAAAAGAGTTTTGGTCACGTCCCTAGGTCTCCGGAAAAATCCGACGCCCCACTACGTCGATTGCACAAACACGCACGCCGCGTCCGCAACAGCCGTCGATCGAGGTTAATCGACCGGCGCTTTGGCTTTTTGGTGGCGCATGACGTTCGGAGAACCGATCCCGCCTCGGCGGATCATGCTTTTGTTTTGACCACTGCCGTCGATTCGCTTCAGCTAAGCACATCCCGACTGAAATCGGGGCGCGCTCTCGATTCATGATTATCGCGTGTCCTGATCCGAAAACCGGCATTCACTTTGCCAGGACATGCGCTAGCATCCGCGCCAGTGCGGAGATCTTTCAGATTATTCACGCGTTACGCAGAGCCGCTATTTGGACTGTCCTTATTTGGGCTGTCCTGGCGGCGCCGTAACCGGCGACATCATCATATCTTGCGCCGTCGGCTGGCCGTTCTTCTTTTTCTCCGGGCTGATGCCGTACGGCTGATTTGGCGACGGAACGCGATAGCCCGCCGGGGGCTCGGTCAAATCGCTGCGGACCGGCTCGCCATTGAAGCTGGCGTATTCCTCTTTCGAGAACCAACCTGCCGGATTGTACCAGGGCTTCTTCTGGAACGGCGGGTTGGGCGTCTCCACGGCGCTCGATGGCACCACCTGATCCTTCGCCCTCGCGTGTTTAACGGTCTTGGCGGTGCCCTGCGGCCAAGCGGCACTTGGCGCCGTCCCTTCTGGGACCGGAGCCGGAAGGTTGCGGGTCGGCGGCACCACCAGCGGCGCCCGCTCAGTGTAGTTGATTTCTGAATTGGGGTTCGTGTCGTTCTTGAGCCCGACCGACCGCATCATCTTGTTCCAGACACCGTCGTTATCGCTGCCGGCGGTCTGCGCGCTGGCAACGTTGACGTTGAAGCCAAGAACGAGGCCCAGCGAGATGGCGGCAATTCCGTGCAGCGCGGCGCGTGCACACAGCCGACGGCCGACCTGGCGGCCGTAACTTCGAACCTGTGGCATACTCTCACCCGAGGTGCCTCTGAGGCACTCCCCCCAGAACGATGATCCCCTTTTATCCCGGATCGGGGCGCTTTTGCGGCGGCCCGCCCAAAAAGGAATCGTACAGGAGGGCAGCCACGCCAGCAACAATGGCGACATCGGCCAGGTTAAATACGTACCAGCGGAAGTTCCAGGTCGCGGTTTCGATGTGAAACAGCACGAAATCCAGCACTCCGGGCCAGTGCAGCCGGTCGACCGCATTGCCCACCGCCC
This sequence comes from uncultured Alphaproteobacteria bacterium, assembly GCA_963737755.1. GTDB lineage: Bacteria > Pseudomonadota > Alphaproteobacteria > Rhizobiales > Xanthobacteraceae > BOG-931. The sequence goes on from CAVTTZ010000009.1 coordinate 572,228, forward strand.
CGCCGATGATGAGGCCGAGCGCCACTGCCGTGAGGCGTGATGTCGCCCGCGACAGCCAGGCCCAGAGGACGATCACGGCCACCAGCTTGAACGCCAGCAACGCCCAGGCACCGGCGAGTGCGCGTTGCTGGAAAAGCCCGTAGCTGATTCCGGCGTTCCAGGTGATCACCAGATCAACAAACGGCGCAATCGCCACCGGTGCGCGTCTTTCAAGATCGAAGCCGTACAGCAGCCACAGCTTCGCGGCCTGATCGGCAACTCCCGCCAGCACGGCGACCGTCAGGCCAAGACGGCTCAGCGGTCCCCAGATGTAGGATTGCCGCGCGCCCGGCTCCGCCATCTCGGCCACGCGATCCCTACTCCGCCGCCTTGCGCTCGGCGTCCCACTCGCGTAGCGCCTGGGCGTCGCGCGGCGTCACATCCGGATATTGCGGATCGCTGCCGACCGCCGGCGAGATTTTCCACGAGCGGGCGCACTTGCGGCCTTGGGCCGGGCGCGGCTCGACCGCAACCGCGGCGACGTCGTCCAGCCGGAAGGCGTCGGCCGGTCCTTCGCCTTCAATCAGCGTCGCGTCGGAGGTAAGGCACAATTCCGCCAGGTCGGCCGCGGCCGCGATCCCGAACAGATCCGGATCGGCGACATAGATGGCCGGCGCTGCTTCAAGCGACGAACCGATGCGCTTTGCGGCCCGCTCAAGTTCGAGCGCGCCGGTGACCACACGGCGCAGGTTGCGCAGCTTGCGCCACTTCTCGGCCAGCGCATCGTCGCGCCAGCCGGCCAATACATCCTGAAAGCCTTCAAGATGCACAGACGCGGCGTCCGGATAGCGCTCGAGCCAAGCTTCTTCGGCGGTGAAGCTCAGGATCGGCGCCAGCCAGGTAACGGTGCAACGAAACACGTAGTCGAGCACCGTGAGACACGACTTGCGCGTGGTCGAGGAATAAGGATCGCAATACAGCGCGTCCTTGCGGATATCGAAATAGAATGCCGAAAGATCCGCGGTCAGGAACGCGTTCAGCGCGGCAAAAATGCGCTTGTAGTCAAAGTCCTGATAGGCCGCGCGCACGAGCGCATCGAGCTCGGTCAGGCGGTGCAGGATCAGGCGTTCCAGCTCCGGCATCTGCTCGGCCTTGACGCGATCGCCGTCGTTGAAATGCGCGAGGTTGCCGAGCATCCAGCGCAAGGTGTTGCGCAGGCGGCGGTAGGTATCCGTCGTGCTTTTCAGAATTTCCGGGCCGATGCGCTGATCGTCCCAGTAATCGACCGCGCAGGTCCACAGCCGCAAAATGTCGGCGCCGGATTGATTGATGACGTCTTGCGGCGACACCACGTTGCCGAGCGACTTCGACATCTTCCGTCCGTTTTCGTCGAGCGTGAAACCGTGGGTGACGACGATGTCGAACGGCGCGCGCCCGCGCGTTCCGCAGGATTCGAGCAGCGACGACTGAAACCAGCCGCGGTGCTGATCGGACCCTTCCAGATAGACCACCGTGTCGTCGCCGCCATCGACTTTGCGCTTGATGCCGGCCAAACCCGGAAAATGCTCGGGGTCTTCCAGAACGAAGGCGTGCGTCGAGCCGGAATCGAACCAGACATCGAGAATGTCGTCGACCTTCTGCCAGCCTTCCTGGCCACGCGCGCCAAGAAAACGCTCGCGCGCACCGGCGGCGTACCAGGCGTCGGCGCCTTCGGCCTCGAACGCATCGATGATCCGCATATTCACATCCGGATCGTTGAGGATCTCGACGGCGCCGTCGGCGCCTTCTTTGATGAAGACCGTGATCGGCACGCCCCAGGCGCGCTGCCGCGAGATCACCCAGTCGGGACGATTGTTGACCATGGCGGCGATGCGGTGCTCGCCTTGCGCCGGCACCCAGCGGGTCGCCGCGATCGCCGTGTTGGCGAGCTCACGCAACGAATGACCGTGCTGCGCCGTGCTGCTCAACAGCCCGATGGGCTTGTCCATCGCGATGAACCATTGCGGCGTATTGCGGAAGATCACCGGCTTTTTCGAGCGCCACGAGTGAGGATATTGATGCTTGAGGCGACCGCGCGCGAGCAGCATGCCGGCCTCGATCAAGGCCTTGATCACAGCCTCGTTGGCGTCGCCCTTCTCGCCCTTGTCGGTGAGCACGCGCTTGCCGGTGAAGCCCGGCGCCTGTTCGGTCAGGCGCCCGTCGGCGTCGACCGTGTAGGGAATGGCCGTGTTGATGCCGCGCGCCGCAAGCTCGCGGGCGTTTCCGGTCCAAACATCAAAGTCCTCGCGGCCGTGCCCGGGCGCGGTGTGGACGAAGCCGGTGCCGGTGTCGTCGGTGACGTGATCGCCGGCGAGCAGCGGGACCTGAAAGTTGTAGCCCTTGCTGAAGGTGGCGAGTGGATGCTCGCAAACGAGCAGCGCCAGGTGATCGGGCGAAATGGACTTAAGCTTCTTGAACTCAGTCACCCGCGCCTGGCGAAATACGTCTGCCGCTAGCTTGTCGGCCAAGACAAACCGGTCGCCTTGTTTGGTCCAGTTCTCCGCCGGCGCGCCGGTGACTTCATAGAGCCCATACGCGATCTTGGGCGCGAAACTGATCGCGCGGTTGCCTGGAAGAGTCCACGGCGTGGTCGTCCAGATGACGACCGACGCGGAAGCAAGTTCGCGATCGTCCTTGAGCGCTTCCGCAGAGGCAGCAGCGATCGGAAACTTCACCCACACCGTATCCGAGGTGTAGTCCTCATATTCGATCTCAGCTTCGGCGAGTGCGGTCTTTTCCACTACCGACCACATCACCGGCTTCGAGCCGCGATAGAGCGTGCCGTTCGCCGCGAATTTCATCAATTCGCGCGCGATCTGCGCCTCCGCGAAATAGTCCATGGTGGTGTAGGGATGCGGCCAGTCGCCGACCACGCCGAGCCGCTCGAACTCGCGGCGCTGCACATCGATCCAGTGTGCCGCGAAGACGCGGCACTCCTTGCGGAATTCCACCAATGCCGCCGGGTCGGACAGATCCGGCTTCGCCTTGCCTTTGGCGCGATAATTCTCCTCCTCGATCTTCCACTCGATCGGCAGGCCGTGGCAGTCCCAGCCGGGCACGTAATTCGAGTCGAAGCCGAGCATCTGGTGGCTCTTGGTCACCACGTCCTTGAGAATCTTGTTCAGCGCGTGCCCGATATGGATGCTGCCGTTGGCGTAAGGCGGCCCATCGTGCAGGACGAAGCGGGAACGGCCCTTGGCGGCGGCGCGCAGTTGCCCGTAAAGGTCGATCTTGCGCCAATGCGCGAGGAGCTCCGGCTCCTTCTTGGGCAGGCCGGCGCGCATCGGAAAATCGGTTTTCGGCAGAAACAGCGTTTCGCTGTAATCGCGCGTATTCTCGGGCTTCTCGCTCATGGCGCGCCTTCTAACAAGCCGACTGGCGCGGCGCAAAGGGCCGTGAAGATGCCGTCATGCATAAAGGGAACCTGCACACTAATTTTGCGTTGGCTTATGCCCTAACGGCAGGGCGAGGACCATCAACGTGAATTATTCGCGTCCCGGCCGAGAAGCCCCCGAAAATCGCATTGTCGTCGATTCGCCGCCGCCTAACGCCGGCACGGTGTGGGCGTCGCTCGCCCACGTCGCGACCTTCGGCATTTTCATTATTCTGCTCGGCACCCTCCTCCACCTCGGCCGCACCATCCTGCTGCCGGTTGTCGCCGCCGGCGTGGTCGCGCTGACGCTGTCTCCGATCGTCAAAGCCGGGCAACGCCGTGGCGTATCGCCTTGGATCACCGCCATCCTGATCGTGTTTCTCTGCATCGGCCTGGTGGGCTTGGCGCTCAGCGCGGCAGCGGGACCGGTGAGCGAGTGGGTCGGACGGGCGCCCGAGATCTGGTCGCACATCAAGGAGAAGTTCGCCGTGCTCGAGCAGCCGCTCGCGGCGGCGAAGCAATTGCACAATGCCTTGTTCGGCAATGCGGCGGGGTCCGACATGTCGGCGCCGAATGTGGTGCTGCCGGTGGTGGCCTTCATCACACCCGCGGCCGGCGAACTTCTGATGTTCTTTGGCGCGCTGTTCTTCCTCCTCGCCGGCCAGCTCGAACTGCGTGCCCGTTTCGTCTCGTTGTTTACCGAGCGCGAATCAAAGCTTCTCTTTCTGCGGATCATGAACGAGATCGAAAAGAGTTTGACCGCCTATCTGGTCCTGGTGTCGATGATCAACGCCGGGCTTGGCGTGATCGTCGGCATCGGCGCGTATCTTCTAGGCTTTCCCAATCCGGCGATTTTCGGATTGCTGGCGGCGGTGCTCAACTACATCCCTTATGTCGGCCCCGCGGTGATGGTGGTGATCCTGTTCGGCGTCGGCCTCGTTACCTTTCCGTCGCTGAGCCACGCTGCGGTGGCGCCGCTCGGCTTCGTGGTGCTGACGACCTGCGAAGGACATTTCATCACGCCGACCATCGTCGGCCGCCGCATCACCCTCAATCCGCTCTTGGTTTTTCTCGCGCTTGCGTTCTGGACTTGGCTGTGGGGACCAATCGGCTCGTTCCTGGCGGCGCCGCTCTCGATCGTCGGCCTGGTCGTGTTCAATCACGTCTTCCCGCACGACGAAGCCAAACTTCCGGATTGAACGGAACTTTTCGGAACCTGTATACTTATCGCGGCAAATTCGGCGTTCGATGCCCGGAGACACAGCCATGAACACCGCGTCGACCACACCTCAAACTGCCGCCGACACCATCAAAGAAGCGCGTGAAACCGTTCGCGAAGTGCATCAAGCTGCGACCGACGCGTCGGCAGAAATGCAGGGCGATCTGGACAAGCTGCGCGACGATTTCCGCCGCCTTGCCGACCAGATCAGCGAAACACTTTCGCTGCGCGGCAATGCTGCGTGGCAGCGCGCCAAGTCGAGCATGGACGACGTGCTGGCTGACGCACACGGCAAGAGCCGCGATGCCGCCGGCGCCGTGCGCGAGGTTTCCGATCACTTCGTCGAAGCGCTCGATGAATTGATCAAGACACGGCCGTACACGACGCTCGCCATCGTTGCCGGCGTTGCGTTTCTTTTCGGCGCAACGTGGCGGCGCTAAGCGAGCGTCGATAAATCCGGCGCAGCCGACCATCGGCAGGCTGCACAAAATTCGCGTCGGCATTATTCGGCCGCCGCCATCGGGTTGAGACTTTCCATTGAGGCTGCCGCAAGCGCAAGCCAAGCGACAGCCAAGAGGTTATTTGATGATCAAGAACTGGATTCGCGACTTCGCATTGTCGGTGCAAGCGAAAAGCGGCGCGACGCCGGCCCTGCTGATCTGGTTCGCCATCGTCGGGCTCTCCCTCCTCACCGTTTTTGTCTTCTTGTGCGTCACCGGCTACGTGTGGTTCTCGATCCAATTCGGCGTCGTGTTCGGCGGACTGGCGATGGCCGGGATCTTTCTTGTCATCGCACTGATCGCGGCGACCATCGCCGCCGTCTCGCGCCGCAGCGCCAAGCAACGCGCAATCCTGGAACGTGCCGCCCGCGCGCAGGCCGCGGCATCTTCTCCATCGTGGTTGCTCGATCCGAGACTTTTGAACGTCGCCATGCAGGCCGGCCGCTCGTTTGGTTGGCAGCGCCTGATCCCGATCGCGCTGTTGGGCTTTCTGGCCGCGCAGTGGATGCGTGAAAGCCGCCGCCCCGATGGCGACAGCGACCAGGGCTAAACGGCAACAGTGACTATACGGCGACCATGAATATACGGCGATCTGGCTAATCAGCCTCGAGGATCGGCGGAAAGACATCGGGCGCGCGCGCGAGGGCTTCCCGCGCCATTCGAGAATCGTCGTCGATCGCCTTCACCAATTCGTCAAGCGAGCCGAAGAATTTTTCCTCGCGGATCCAGGCGATGAACGCGATGTCGATCGACTTGCCATAGAGGTCGCCGGCAAAATCAAAAAGAAAAGTTTCCAGCAGCACCACGCCGGAGTCAAACATCGGCCGGCGGCCGAAATTGGCGACACCATCGTACAGCCGACCATCGACCGCGGCGCGCACCGCATAGACGCCGTGGCGCAGTCCGCAGGCGGCGTCGAGGCTCACGTTCGCGGTCGGAAAGCCGAGTTCACGTCCCCGTTTGTCGCCGTGGATCACTTCGCCGGTGATGAACCAGGGAAAGCCGAGCAGGACCGCGGCTTCGTCCAGTCGGCCCGCCGCAAGAGCACTGCGGACAGGGCCCGAGGACACCGGGCGATCACCAAGCGCAAACGGCGCGACCACGTCGACCGAAAACCCGAATTTGCGGCCCTCCGCCGCCAGAAAGTCAGGCGAACCGCCGCGATTCTTGCCGAAATGAAAGTTGAAGCCGATTACCGCGCCACTGATGCCGAAGCGGCCGACCAAAATGCGGCTCGACGAACTCGTCCGCGCTCAAGTTTGCGAGCGCCGCGTTGAAGGTCAAGACGAATGCGCCGTCGAGACCGGTCGAAGCCAGCAGGCGCAGCTTCGCCGCTTCATCGGTCAGCCGGAACAGCGGCTCGCCGGGCACGAAAAACGTGCGCGGATGCGGCTCGAAGGTCAGCACGGCCGAAGGCTTGCCGAGCGCAGCAGCTCGCTGCTGCGCCACCGCAATTACCGCGCGATGCCCGCGATGGACACCGTCGAAGTTACCCATTGCGACGACGGCGCCGTGCAGGGCCGCATCGGGCGCGCCGTCGCGCACGACCACAAACTGTTTGCGTGTCATTGACTTCGGTTGGTTACGTAGAGTCTGCGCGCGGCGTAGGTGCCGTTGCTCCCGGAGCAAGTCAAGCAGCGCGTCCTGCGATGCGCCCGCAGGTCGCCGCAGGATTGCGCAAATACACTCGAGACAACCCAGACGATTAACGCGATATTCAAACGACGGCGCTACCTTCCTGCGATGCTGGGCGGGGGCCTGCGGAGATGACGTTTCATCCTTCAATGCCGGTGTTGGTGGTGGACGATTACTCATCCAGCCTCAACAAAATTAGCCCAATTTCTCTAGCTTTCTGAGGCCATCCCAGCCTGTTGTGCACCCTGTTGTGGCCCCTATGATAAGCACCCCAGCCTCACGCGCGCGCGAGGGCTGGGCATGGAAAAGCCCCAGCTGGCGAGGCTGGGGCTAGCTTGAAGTGACGTGGTCAATACAGGGCTTGTTCGATTTTACCGGCGACGCCATTCAGATCACCGGCCACAGTGGCGGTATGCTTTCCAGCAAACGTGATAACAACAGAGCCGTCTTTGCCTGCCGACAACTCGCTAACATTCATCGGGTTTATCCATACCGTCTCGTGATTGCCGCTTTCGCTCCTCTGAAACTGACACAGCTTTGCCATTCGTTTTCTTCTCCCGGTTAAAGTCGGCTGATCATAGAGGTGCTGACGCCGTAAGTCCTCGCGATTGCGGCAAGCGTCTCGCCCCCGCTCTGCGTGCTACGGCTTCCTCGCGCTGAAACCGGGAGAGCTTTGGTTTCCGACCGAAGCGGATGCCCGCAGCCATTGCCCGAGCGCGGCCTTCACTTGTACGAGCGATAATCAAACTGCGCTCGAACTCGGCCAGCCCGGCCAACACGGTCAGCATCAGTCGACCGTGCGGCGTCGTCGTATCGCACCACGCGTCCGCCAAGGATCGGAACCCAATCCTTTGTTTGTTGAAGTCGTCGAGCAGCGTGAGCAGTTCGCGGACGCTGCGGCCGAGGCGATCCAACCGGGTGACGATCACGACATCACCGGGCTTGAGTGCGGCCACCATCTTGCCGAGTTGGGGCCGGTCGGCGCGGACGCCGCTGACCTTCTCCCGGTAGATGGCGGTGGCACCGGCTTTCTTGAGCGCGTCAAGCTGCGCCGACAAATCTTGCCCCATCAGTAGAGACGCGGGCGTACCCGATCACGCTCATTGCAGCGTCCCCTCGCGTGAGGAGAGCCAAGCTTGAAGCAACTGCACGTCGCGATCATAAGTCTGCACGTCGGCAGTTTTTCCACGTTCGTATTCAGGAAAAAGATCGAGCGCGCAAATTGCTTCGACGTTCGCGTCGGTCATCAGGTCGTCGGCACCGATCTGCAAATGATAATCAGGATCGGCCGCGATACGCTCAGCGTATAGGCTGAGAATTCGCTTGATAGCGGAACTTCTCGAACAAGGCATTGTGGATATTCCTCTGGTGTGGCCCTAGAGGACTGGCGTTGCCTACGTGCGCACGATAACCGGGCGACGGGTGCATCGGCTTCCCTCTGGTGTGCCGGTGTGCCAAGTCGCGGGCGGGTGTTGTCAGCGCCCGTCCGCGGCGCTTAGTCAGGGGGTGACTAAGTGTTTGCAAAATAGCAGTTTTCCCTATGTTTTGCAATAAAATTGGGCCTATCCACAGGGCTCCTAGGCTGGGTCTGTGCTAGGATGTCCCTCAAAGCCTCATAGGAGGGCCAGGGATGGGATTATCCAAGCCATAGCCCCTGGGGAGCTATCACCCAAGGGGCTGCTCCAATAGCCTCTGAGGGGGCAATGCCGTGACTGAGCAAGAGCCCGATCCCACGACAAACGAAGACCATTTTGGTCGGCACGATTTCCGCAAAAGCAGCATCAGGTCGTCGTGGATTGTCATCGTCATCATTTTGGTCATTGTTGGAGTGGTCTATTTTTTGTCCCGGTAATTCACGCTGACGCGCAGTTCGACGGCGTCGCCTGATCAACAACAAACAAATAAGCCGACCTCACTTGCGCTGTGCCGAACATGTGTTAGTTTCACAGCACAGTCGGCTGATCCCCGCGCTGGCGTTGCCATCCGAGTGGCTAATCTCGTGCACCGTCCGAGCGGTTATAATACTCGTGCCGTTGTCCTAGGCGTCCGGGCGCTTCCGTAATACCCGTGCTGCGACCCGTCCGAGCGGGCAAGCTCGTGCCGTTCCCAATCTGATCGAGGTGTCTCATGAGCGAGAAGGCGCAAGCCGTTCGCCTAAGCATTTATTCGTCGCCTTCGTTGAACGAGGCGGTGTCTGTCGCGGCGTCGAAGCAGATGATGTCGATGTGCGCGTGGGTTCGAGGCGCGGTGCTGGAGCGGCTAGCACGCGAGGAGGTCAAGGTTGGAGAAGTGCAGCGCGGGTAATTGGTGTCTTACCATGCACCATGCCCAGCGCGCCAACGGGACGGACGGAATGCGGCTTCGGCCGGAGGTATGAAAACCGACGTCCAATTTTTGGAGTGTGACTGATGAGTGAAGCTGACGTAGGATCGACGATGGCGGCATGCGAGCCCGCAGGAACGGTATCGCATGGTGCATCAGCAATCTGCCGCGCTCGAGCCCGAGCGAGTGCCAACGCTTCCGCGTCTATCACTGCCAGTAGCGGAAGTGGAGGCAATTGAGAGACAGGGCCGCTCGGCCCGCGCCAGATTTGAGATCGACCGAGCGTGGGATCAGCACCGCGAGGCCATGCGGTTGGAGGAAGAGCGGCACGAAGCCCAAGCAAGACGCGAAAATTCGATCCTACGACTGTTAGGATCATCTTGATGCAGAGCGCGCTCAAAGACGCCATTGCCGATCTCGCAGAAGATCGCGGCTGTTTTGAAATCCGAGTTAGAGGATCATGACGGCGTCGTCGCCCAGTCCGCGCAGGCCCGGAAATTCTTGCAAGATGCAGGGACGGGCGACAGCCGACGCCGTATCGCGCGCCAATGCGGCCAACGCCGATCTGGCAGCTGCGCGTCAGGAACGTGAGCGCGTTAGCGCCGAGGCCTCGACAAATCTTGAATAGGGCACGGTCACAGGCGGCCGCGATACTGCGTCAGGCCGAGATTGATCGTGATGCCCTGATCGAAGCGGCGAAAGCCGCCATTGGCCGTGCGACAGCACAACTACGCGAACCTCAAGGAGTGTGAAGATGGACGAGAACAAAGCCGCGGAGATCAACGTGCCGGGGTGAGGCTCGATACGGCAAGGACGGCTGGGGCCGCCGCATTGGTGCTATCGGCCGTGTCGTCACTGATCGCAATCAGCTTGCCAACCTTATGTCGTCGGTCATCAACCACAGCGACCCGGTTTCTCAGTTCGAATTTGTCGGCCGCGAGTGCTTGCACAAGCTTGCCGAGAATGGTGACGCCGAGGCAAATCGCGCGATCAGTGATCTGAGGCGTGAAGAGCGTGAGGCTCATTGGGCGCGCAACGGCCGTGGCCCGGGCCCGAGCAAGGGCGTGCGCTGATGTTCCTGCTTGATGGCAACCGGCCAGCGAAAAGGCCCGGGAGCTTCGGCACACCAACGATCTGCGCGGCTTCGACGAGCGATATGCCGAAGCCAACGCGCAAATCGTTGCATTGGGTGGCCAGCCCCGTGTGCCGCGCACGGAAGCTAATCTCTTTGCGATGCTGCAAGATATTCGCGACCTGTACGCGACGCTGCCGTCGCCTGCATCGGCCGAGCCAGAAGCAAAGATCGTCGACGGCGTGGTGGCCGCTCAGGCCGAATTCGGCGAGGCGGTTCGAGCCTTTCACCATGTCTTTCTTCAGAAGCGGGCGGAATTAAACCGCTTCAATCGCTATCGATCGTCACCGCACCGCGCCATCCTCGGCGACATGGGCGAGCTTGCGGATATTCCAGCATCGCCCGCTGACATGATCCGAAAGCTGTTTGGTGAGGCCAGCGACGACTGGATCGAGTGCGCGGGTTATCCCGCTTTGGACTTGCGCGTTCCAAAGTTTGGGACGTTTGCCGAGGCAACCCGAGCCACACGGCAGGTTACGGCTGAGATTGTTCGACTGCGCAATGCGGGCCCGGCGATCGACGCCATCCTAGCCTTTGAAAACAACAGCGCCGAGAACCGGCACGATGCTCTGATCAGGGGCTTATGGGCTCGCTTGGAGGCGCAAGTCGCGCATAACGCAGAGCTTGAGACGCGCATCCGCGCGCTTGAGAAACAGAGGAGAAAACGGAAAATGAAGAACACCCCACTTCGGGATTGGTCGACCGCGAGTTACAGTTCAATCGATGGTCGCGCCGCAAAGAGTTCGGAAGGCCCGCAGCGCCGGTACAGCGCCGACGGCGAGAACTGGAGCGTGGACGCACAATTTCCGAAAGCAGCCGGATGCAACGGCGCTCCCGCCGTCAATTCACTTTCAAAGTGCGGCTCAGCTGATCCGGGCCGTCGCAAGTGGGCGCGGTAGCGAACGCTGAGTATGACGAGCGCAAGGTTCTTCAAGTCCTCGATCTGCCGGACGGCTTTAGCGCCGTCGATGTCGGTCCCGGCTGCCGCCTCATGTGGAAGCGCGATCCTGAGACACGACGTTGGGTCGTGCGCGTCGATCCGGTTTATGAGCCCGGCACGCTCAAGGCATTTGCGATCAACGAGGATGCCGAGCAAGGCACGGTGCACTGACGATGAGCGCCCGCACGCGCGCATCTCGTATAAAGCTCCGTGGTCGTGTTGAGCGTCAGGCTAGGCCGGATAGCCTGCCAGCACAGACGACGCCTGTACGGCCGCCTCTGAGCGATGGCGGGGACACGCATAATCGGCCGACGCGGGTCTATGGCCGTGATGACCTGATCTGGCGCGACCACCGTCTGCATTTGCGAGTGAGTGAACGCGTTGTTGCCGCATTGAAGCGCGACACTGAGTATTCGGCGCTATGGCGTGTCAGCGTTGGCCCCGATTTCGTCAGTGACATTGTGAACCTCACCAGAGCACGTGACGCCGCGATCGTGCTGTCGCTTGCGGCGCTCAATGGCGAAGTATCGGTGCGTAGATCCAAGGCAGCATAATCCCGTGAACCTCGAGGCCAGTCCGTGAGCATTACAAACGATGATGTCGTTACCGCCGGTGAGGAACGCTTCGGCCTAGCGGGATGGAATATCCTCCTCCTCGCTGCGCGCTATGCCGCGAACGAGAACGGCCAATCTACTCTGCTCGATTACCCGACCACCAATGAAGCCTTGGAGCGCGTCGTCACATTGGCCAAACCACTTTTGCAGCGGCTCAATGCTCGCATTGGCGTTCCGGGTATCTCTTGACAGCGGAAGAAGACAACGAGCAGGGAGGCCTGGCTCCGCCGCCTGAGGAAACTCCGCCCGTATCGGATGCTCTAGCGCCGCAGCCGCCACGATCCACGAATACGAAAACCTGGGAAGGCCGAAAGAAGCCGCCAGCACACGCAACGTCCTCCACTAAGAACTCGTAGACGTCACCGAGGCGGATTGCAGTCCGGCGTCGGATGGCCGAAGCGCTAGCGTTACGTGAGCGGGGTTATTCGTTCGAGCCATCGGCGATCATATCGGCATGTCGATGACCACCGTGCACGGATACGTCGTCGAAGCACTGCACGAACTGCCGCTAGAGAATGCGCAGCAGGTGCTGCGGCTGGAATTGCAGCGACTCAACACCTTGCAGGTCAGACGTTTGGTGATCGGGCTGCCGAAGGTGACGTGCAGGCGGCCTCGATATGCCTGCGGGCGATGGAGCACCGGGCGAGGCTTCTCGGCTTCTGCCAGAGCACGGGCGCGCTCCGGTGTCGCTGAATATCAATGCGGGTGAAGATGCCAAGGGTGCCCGGCGATCAGGATCGAATTCGTGGGTGCCACGCATGAAACCAGGGCATGAATTGCTGGATGCTCGGCAAGGCACCGGCGAAGGACGTGACACCGGCGCCGATCAGGCCTGCGGCAGCGCGATGGATATCGCGCCACCGCCGGATCATGTCGACGCCATTCTGAACCCGCCGAGCGCGGCGTGCCGCTCGTCGGAGGCCAAGCGTGGTCTGGCGATTGGATCCTAATGGGCTGTCTGAATACCCTTAAGTGCTGCAACTGATTACAGGCTGCTCAGAAGCCCTTATTCCATGGGCACATCTGCATTCTGCTTTCCCAATTTTGCAGGTGAAATATGCAAGTGGCTGGCAATCAAGGGTTTCTGTCAGAATGTTGCTAGGCCAGCACGCCGACCGAATTCCCGCTGTGCACACCTCGGCAGATGATTGACGCCCGCTGCGGCCTCGCTTTGAATTGGTGCGCGGGCGTGAGGCGTCATGCACCTCATGCAGTCTTCACTCCACACGGCCCCCGGCTGGCCCCACCAGTCGGGGGTTTAATTTTTGGCAATGGAACTGGTGGACAACCCTCAATCGGCCGATTGACGTTGCCGCTGGCAGGCGTTGAAGTGGTTCTCCGTGAGGTTTGCACTGCCTCACGCGACGACCCCGCCCCGGTCAGTTCAACCCACTGGCCGGGGTTTTCTATTCCGGTTGGCCGTCTTTGACGTGACGCACGGCAGCGTCCATCGCCAAGTACTGCGCTATCGCCTCGCGGACGAGATGGGTCATCGTCTTACCGGTCGCAGCAGCGCGTCTTCCGAGAGCTTGCCGCATCTTGGGTTCGATCATCACCGTAAGTTTGTTCATTGAGCTTTCATCGCCGCCGGGGCGGAAAGCCGGGGCTATGAGAGCAAGTGCCACAGGCATGGCCCGTTCCCTTTCAGCTCCGCAGTTTCAGCATCACCTCACAAACAGCGGCTCGATCAGCAGCGCCATGGCCACGATATCGGCGATCTGCGTCCGCACAGCCTAGCGCCGAACTTTAAATCGGCGCATGATGTGGCATCATCGGTAACGAGCCTTCAGCCATCGGTGCCTGAGAGACGCTACAGCGCTCCCCCGCCTTTACGGCAATCGGGGCGGCGTCCGATGTCTTCCAAGCGCGGTTGCGGACCTTCAGAGCAGAGTACGAATAGAGCGGGAGCGCCTTGCTAAGCTAAAAGCTGTGGTCAGCCCCGACCTCAAGCAGTGCCTGGAAATCGCTTCGGGATCGTTGGTCGACGCCGATGGATGGCTAACGTTCGAGGCTCGCCATCCTGACCCATCTAATCAAGCCCTCACCAGATGGCTGCTTTTCGTCGAGAGCCTCTGACAACGTGCCACAAAGCATCGCGCAGCGCTTGAAAGCATCGTCGAGGAGCGGGGTTTCGGAGTTCAGATCGCTTAAGTGGCTAGCTGAATGCTTCACCGATATCGCCCGCCCGGTCCAGCCGCTACCGATTGTGGCTCACCGTGCCCGAGGCCCTATAAGCCCCGCTGATCGCTTTCGCCTCGCCCCGGCGGACAACACCGCCCCGCCGCAGCGGACGCACCAGCGGGCCGCGCTGAGCGACTGAACCGGCCTCTATCTGTAACCTTAATTCGTCGAGCCGATGGCGCTTCGACGCGGGCAATGCTTTGGGAAACGGGGTTGCGCGTATCTGTAATGCGTACCCAGCGCGCACCCTAGGCCCCAGGTGCGTTGCTCGGCGCGCTTGGGGTTCTTTTATAAGCAACAACAATGTTCAAAATTCCCGCCTATGATCCATACGCCATCCTACTGATGGGCGCAGGGATACTGCTCGCTGCAAAGCTGGCTCTGTCTTACTAACCCCCGATTTAAATCGCGCCCGACCGCTCAGGCAAATTCTTGGTGAGCCAAGAACTCGAACGTGCCGTCATCGCAAGCCGGGCGCGCGCTGGGTTAAGAGCTCGGCTCATTTTAGCAGGATAGTTGTAGAAAAGGTTTCAGATTCAGGAATGTTTTTAGAATGGACATCAACCAACATTGCGGAGGAAATGGTGACTTGCAGGGCGTTACGTAAAAGCCCCGGCCATTCACTTGGCCGGGGCTTTTATTTGCAGGCCGCATTGTTTTCTAAAAAAACGCCGGTTCGGCGAGCTCATAAAGTTGGAAGGCGAATAGCTGACCCAAGCTGCTGTCAATAACAGTGCACTCGCCAATCCGCCTTCGGCCAAGAACGCTGAATACGCTCAAACACTGTAGTCTCGTCGAAAGAGTGGAGGCCGAGTGAGAGGATCGAACTCTCAGTCTGCGACAAACGAAGCCGCTGCTCTACCACTAAGCTACCCGGCCAGCAGATACACACGCATTTTGCGCGGATAGACGCATCTGAAAAGTGAAATATTTGTAATTGGACAACACGCAATAAGTCAAAAACCTGCAAAGCATTCGGCTAGGAGCCTCGTTCTCGCCGGTCCACCTCTAATTCTACGGGCGGGGTACCTAACACAAAAGTCGCACTTTACGACAGCGGCGCGTAACTGAATTTTACTAGACGATTAAGCTTGCTAACATCGTGCGTAACCCCCGGCATCAATGCCTCACGGCGTCGACCGGCACGTCAACGCCACGTGTCACCGGCAGGCTCTCGATTGTCGGCACCGGCGGCGTCATGGCCATGGTGCGAACAGCGGCGCGTAGATTGGCCACCGTCTTGTATTCGAGCACGTCCCGGTGCGGCGACCATTCGAGGTCGACCTCAACACCGTCCGGGTCTTCGATCCACTGGCGGTAGAACACGATCTCGCCCAGCGTCCCGGTGTTCACCACCTCGATCACCTCAACAATTTCCTGGCCCGCAGCCGTGACAGGAATGTCACCCTTGATCGTGCCCTCGTGGCGCACCGGTGCCAGCCACCACTTCGCCCTGCCGTAAGGCGCACGTCCGAAACCTCGTTGTCGTACCCAACGTCCGATCATTGTCTCCGTCTCCTGCCGGTCAAGGTCGCGTAGGCCGTTCACCAGATATCGCCAAGCTGTCTCGATCGTCACCCTTGCTCCTGCTCGGCCACCCGTTGGGCCGTGCCGTTGCTGTGAGACTGTTTCGTCCACACGCCTGTTAGAAAGAAAGGATACGTGCGTGGACGAATTGGTCTCACGGGCTTTTCGCTGTAGCCGGTAGTGGGTCGCGCGGCTTCTGCCGAGTGGCCCCCATGGCTCAGTTCGGCGTGCGCTCTCTGCATGTGGTGCGCAGCCCTGCGCCAGCCGTTCAGCGCGCTTCCGCTCACGATCTTGGTCCCCGCTTCTCCACAGCCTGCCGGTCGCGTCGCTGGCTGCGGCTCTCCTCGCAGCTCTCCATAGTTCGGATTTTGCAGAGCCAGCGCTCCTCGGCGGTGAGGTCCAGCTTTTTGCCGGCGCTTTCGGCGCTGAGAATGCCGTAGTCGGGGTGCGCGGCGCGGTAGTCGCAGACGATGTGGATCGTGCTGACGGCCATGTCAGTGATCGCGTCGTCTATGTCGCCGAGGAATTCCCGCACGTGCTCGATATCGAGGCCGCCTTCCGCCTCTTCGAGTGGTGCAAGCGCGTCGCAGATCACGAACAACCAGTTATCGACAGTGATGCAGGTTCGGCATTTGACCCGGGCATGTTCCAGCCGCTTAATTTCGTTCAATCGGAATGCCGCTATGCGCCGCGGGCTTAGTCGGCGCTTGCGGTTTGTTTGATCACGCTTTAAATCAGACATTGACGTTTGATCCTTACGCTTCATGCGTCACTGACCTATGTTCTTTTTCACTCCACGGTTCGGGTTCAGCGGTAGGGTTCCTAAGTGTTTGTTGATGACCTTCGGCACACGTTGAGGAACGACGGCCCCAGTAAGCGACACCCGGGGCCGTTTCCTTTTCTGATCTACTCGATCTTCGCCGCGATGCCAGCGTTTAAACTGCGCGTGATTTCAGTTGAAAACCGTTCGAGCGTTCCACGACGTCCGTCGCCAGATCGCCATGGCGTCGGCAATGTTTTTGTCTCGTCCAGGCTGGTGGATTTCTTCGGTTGAGCGGGATACGCACGACAGTTGGGGCACCGACGGCTGGGCATCGGTCGGCGGTTGGTTACAGGCTCATGTAACGCAGCGCGTCCGCGCGCCCAGTCAGCCATGACCCGCGCCTTGCGTTGCTCGCGCAGTTTGTCCATCGCGGTCGCGGGATTTTCGGCGTTCGCGACGGCCAGCATCTTTTCCGCTTCTGATCGCGAGAAGGCGCGGAAATTCGCGTCGAACCAGCCCCACCAATCGAGGGCGCAGAGGTCGCCAGCCTCGCCATCTTCAATGCGCGCCTTAAGATCGCGCAGATCGAGCGCAAGCTTGAGCCGATCCGACTGCTGCTTGTTCCGTAGCCTCTCGACCCCGTTCTGAAAGTCCTCATTGAGAGAGCGGTAGCGCCGAGTGATTTTGCCCACGGCTTCAGCGATCGAAAGTCGCGGTTCGCCGAGCTCCCCGCGAGGGTGCCAACACCTCGCCATCCAACGGCCGCGCGACAACGGGCACGCTGATGTGAGCATCGGAATAGTTGGGTGATTTCCGATGCTCGCTGCAAAAAAAGTGGAGATCACCTTTCATGCGAAATCCAAAGAGTTCGGGGCCCGAGACCCCGCAGGTTTCGCAGACTTGCGCGGTATCGGCTTCGACGGTTCCGGCGGCGCTCATGCGCGCACCGCCTTTCGGCCGCGCCCCTTGCCTGTCGTTACTGAAGGGCTTTCGACCGCAGGTCCACCGTTGTGGCCAATCGGCGCGTGCGCAGGCGGCGGGATCATCGGAATGGCTGGCTCCCGCAGCGGGGCCTCGACAACTTGTCGGCGCGGCATTCGATCGACGTAATTTCTGATGGATTGGACGACGACGTATCGCTTCCTTGGCGATCCGACTAGCTCAAGGTGGCCATCTCTTACGACGCCCCAGAATTTATTGTTGGACATGCTGCCGAGCATCTTCCGAGCGGTTTTCACGTCAACGATGAGTGGCTCCAGTGAATTCATTTTCAACACCTAACCAATCAGCAGTTATCAACATCGATGCGATAACGCACCGAACTGCGATTATTAGATGCACGCGTTTGAGCCCGAAGAATGGCGCGTTTTTAGCATTTTCATCTGATAACTGACCTATAATTTCACCTCAAAATAACTCCGAACTTTCACACGCAAATTAACCGCAGATGTGACTGGGTTCGAAACAAACAATCTCCTAGTCGCCCGCAAGGCGTCGCATAGGAAGCACGTTCGCGGAGGCGTTGCCGCAGTAGTTGGCCCACGCCTGCATCAAGTCGCGCCTTTTTTCCAGCGCGTCTTTGCGCCGATAAGCGCGCTCCGCTTTGTTTTTAATCTTGTGCGCTAGCGCGGTTTCGATAGTCTCGTGCGCGAATTTTGTTTCATCGCCAGCCCAGTCACGGAATGAGCTTCGAAAGCCATGCGTCGTGACGTCATTGACCCCAAGCTTGGATAATACGCCGCGCACGGTCACATCGCCGAGCGGGCGGTCGCGCCAGAGCCCGGAAAGACAAAGACTGACACGCGAAGCTTCGCAATCTCGTCAAGGATAGCCATCGCACGGTCGCTTAACGGCACGCGATGTTCGGCGTCTGCCTTCATGCGCCGAGGCGGAATGATCCAAAGCTGGTTAATCAGATCGATTTCGTCCCAGGACGCGCCCCGCTCTCTCCTACGCGCGCGGCTGCGAGCACCGTGAATTCCAAAGCCCGCGCCGCAGGCCCTTCAGATCGCGCAAACGGCTCATGAAAGCTGGGACGACTTCGTGGGCCATTGCGGGGTGGTGCTCGACGCGGGTCAGCTTTTCAGGCGATGCCAGGAGTTGGTCCAGATGGCCGCGCCACCGCGCCGGGTTCTCGCCGCTGCGATGTTCGAGGGCCTTGGCGTAATCAAGCACAGCCTCGATCCGCTGACGCGTCCGCTTGGCCGTCTCAACCTTTGTGGTCCATATCGGCCGGAGCGCCTTGAGGACGTTTTCGGTGGTGATTGCATCGACCGGTAGCGCCCGCAATGGACCGGCGTATCGGGTTAGTTGGAGTTTCACTTGATAGAGATGCTTCGCATTGTCCCATGCTGCCTTTTGCGCATCGATATACTCATCGGCAACAGCGCCAAAGCTCGGCACGCCGGTTCTGATCGCCTTGGCCGAGGGTGGGTCTTTGCCCTCGCGCACGACTTTGCGCATGTCGGCGGCGAGTTCTCGGGCTTCTGCCAGCGACACAGTGTTTGCTGATCCAAGGCCCCTTGCCTGCCGTCTGCCGCCGCGCTTCCACAGGAACACCCATGACTTTGCGCCGTTGGGGGATACAGCCAAAGCCAAGCCGCCGCCATCCGCGTAGCGTCCGGGTTTGGTCAATCTGCGAACCTTGAGGGCAGTCAATCCAAGGCTTCTGGCCATTGTGCACCTCCTTGTGGCCCCAAGGCTTGGGACTATAGGGGGACAGCAGAGGATCAGGAAGTGGCTAAAATCTCAGTAAAATCGCTAAAAATAAGGGGCTTTGGGATAGAAAGGGATGGCAAGGGGCAGCCACATGGCTGACGATTACGCCACCATGGTCCGGATCATCCGCAATCTGCTTGGGCAGATCGGCCTCTCAGATGTCGACGACGCCAGCGACGGTGCCACGGCGCTGGCGAAAATGCGTGAGCGCCGTTACGGCCTGGTGATCTCCGATTGGAACATGCAACCAAGCAGCGGCTACGATCTGTTGCGGCAGGTGCGGGCCGATCCGGATTTGGACGCCACGCCATTCATCGTAATGACTGCGGAAGCGAAGACGGAGAGTGTGATCGCAGCCCATAAGGCAGGCGCGAACACCTACATCGTCAAACCGTTCACCGCACAAGCCCTCAAAAGCAAGATCGAGTCCGTGGTGCGGACGTCTGATTAATTCGCTGGTCGAGAACGCGGCGGGCCGCGGCGACGAACTTCAGCGCGCCCCGTGCTATCGTTGACGTCAGCTCACCACGACAGCCGCCGCGTGACGGCTTTCGGCGCAACACCGGACGCGGAGAAGGTCGCATTCAGGCCGGCGAGATCCGGCGCGCCGCGTCCGCCGGCTTCTTCCGCATGCAAGCCGGACACGACGAACAGGCAATCGAGCCCGAACGCCGTGGCGCCTTTCAGATCGGTGCGCACCGAATCGCCAATCGCCAACACCCGCTTGAGCGGCGCAGGCTTGCCGCGCAACGCTGCGGCCTTGGCGAGCGCCGCTTCGTAGATCGGCGCATAGGGCTTGCCGCAATACATGACTTCGCCGCCGATCGCCGTATAGGCATCGGCGAGCGCGCCGGCGCAATAAATGAGATCGTCGCCGCGCTCAACCACGATGTCGGGATTGGCGCAGACCATGAACAGCGACCGGGCCCGCGTCACCGCGAGCAGCTCGCGATAGTCTTCCGGCGTCTCGCGCATGTCGTCGAACAGGCCGGAGCACACCACGTAATCAGCATCCTCCACCGGCGCGAAGGTGACGTCGAGCCCGGTGAAGATGGAACGATCGCGCTCCGGCCCGAGATGAAAGACGCGCTCGCTCAACCGCCCAGCAACGATGCTGTGGGTGACTTCGCCGGAGCTCATGATCGCGTCGTAGGCATCGGGCGGTACGGCAAGATGCTGCAGGATCCGCTCCACCGACGCGCCGGCCCGCGGCGCATTGGTCATCAGGATGACCGTGCCGCCGTCGCGGCGAAAGCGCCCTAGCGCCTCGCAAGCCTCCGGAAAGGCGGCGACGCCGTTGTGCACGACGCCCCAGACGTCGCACAAAAGAACCTCATAGTCCTGCGCGAGCGGACCGAATTGTTCGATGAAGGGAACTGTCATTGCGGGCTGAATGAAATCCGTGTTGGGGCGTCCAATACGTCAACGGGCGCGCCCGCGGCAATGCGGAAAAGGTTACGTGCGGACGCCCGCGGCGCGCACGAGTTGGGCAAGACCGCTGCCGCGGAGCGAAGGGCCGGATTGTGCGGCTGGCGCCGGGTCCACCATGCCCGGCTCACTTCTGCCGGTGTCCGCAGCGCCTTGCAAGGCCTCGGACCGTACTGGACGTGGCGCGGAAAACAGGAAGCCCTGGCCGAAGCGGACATCGTAATCCAGGAGATCGACGACCGTCGATTCACTCTCGATGCGGTCGGCGACCAGATCGATGCCGAAACGGCCGAGCAGATCGGAAAAGTCGGCCGGATGGATATTCGCGCTGGCAGCGTTGACGCGGTTGAGCAGCAAAGCGGCCGACACCTTGACGAAGCGGAAACCGCGCGCCGTCAGTTCGCGCGGCTCGATGCGCAAGTCCGCGACATTGTCCATGGAGAAGCGGAAGCCGCGTTCGGCCAGCGCCGCCAGGCTTTCATGCTCGATCGGCCCCATGCTGCGTACCGCATGCTGGCTGAACTCGAACACCAGCGACGGCGCAATCGCGCGATTGGCATCGATCAGTTCCAGCAATTGCGGAAATCCCGAATCCGTCAGCGTCGCCAGCGACAGATTGCAGAACAAGCCGACCTCGCGGTTTTTCAGAAGCAACCGCCTGACGAGTTGCACGGATCGCAGCACGCCCAAGCCATCGAGCTTGGGCATCACCTTGCCGGCTTCGGCGTAAGGCAGAAAGTCTTCCGCAGCGACAACATCGCCATTGCCGGCATTGAGCCGCGACATGGCTTCGTAATAGCGCACCTTGCGCTGCGGCAACGTCACGATCGGCTGCAGGTAGAGATCGACCCTCTGATCGTCGATGGCGCTCGCCACCGCGGCGGCAACCGCACTCTGATCGAGGCCGCGGAATGCCGCGACCTTTGACGGCAGGAGCCCGCCTGCGCCAGCAGCAGACGCGGTGTCGCCGCCCGGTGCGCGGGCCGGGCTCGGCGATTTATCCAGGAGGCCTGCATAGGCCGGCACCGCTCGCTCCGCGCTCAACACTTGCTCGTGCTGCGCGACAGACTCGGCAAGCTGCCGCACCAGCCGCGACAATTCCTCGATCTCGGCGGCAAGCGGCTGCCCGGCGCCTTTCGTACTCGAGGCCCCAGTGGCAGAAGCGCCGGTCTTGTCCTCGACCGCCGCGAGCCGGCGGCTGAATTCCGCCAATTGGCGGGCCAAGTCCCCAGACCCGCGCGCCAGGCTGGCAAGCTGGTCGTTCATGACGATGCGATCGCGCCTTCGCCCGGACACTGCGTTGTAGAGCGCAAGCACAGTGAGGACCGCCAGTGCCGCCAAGCCTGCATCCGGGGCGGAGAATCCCAAACGCAGATACAGCACGGCGCCGAGCGAGGCCGCGATGAGCACCATACATAAGGCGATGAAAATGGCGCCGATTCGCACCATAGAGGCCCCAATGCCGGAGTTCGATTCGACCCCAGGCGGTATCAGTGTCCACAAGCGCCGCGCCGCCGCAAGGACTCTTCGCCCGGCGGCAGCCGGATCGCATCAACATGGCCGGAATGTTTTGCTCCGGACCTGGTCCAAAAAAACCGGCCTCTCAGAGAACGCGCCCTTCGACCGCAGATCGCGCACGAACAAAACACGCGAGAACAATGACGCCGCGATGAAATTCGTTCAGCCCTACGCGACCGCCCGAATGACGCGAGCGACTTTTTCAAAGATTTCGCCAATTTCCGCCTCGCTGGCAATCAGGGGCGGCGCGATCGCCAGCGTGTCGCCGGTGATGCGGATGACCAAATCCTCGTCCTGGAACGCGCGCTCCATCGCCTCATAACCGCGCTCGCCCGGCGCGCCCGGCCGGGGCGCCAGATCGACGCCGGCCGCGATCCCAATCGCACGCACGTCCAGCACGCCCGGCAGGTCCTTGAGCGTCATGGCGGCGTCCGCGTAGAGCGGCTCGAGGCGCTTGGCGCGCTCGAACAACCCCTCGTCGCGATAGAGGTCCAGCGCCGCGATGCCGGCCGCGCAGGCCAGCGGATGTGCCGAATAGGTGTAACCGTGGAACAGTTCGATCACATGTTCGGGGCCGTGCATGAAGGCATCGTAGATATTTTCGCGCGCGATCACGCCGCCCATCGGCACGGCGCCCGAGTTGACGCCTTTGGCGAAGCACAGCAGATCCGGGATCACCCCATAGCGTTCGGCCGCGAAAGCGTGGCCGAGCCGGCCGAAGCCGGTGATGACTTCGTCGAAAATCAACAGAATGCCGTGGCGGTCGCAAATGGTCCGCAGACGCTGCAGGTAGCCTTGCGGCGGCGGCAGGACGCCGGTCGAGCCGGCCATCGGTTCGACGATCACAGCCGCGATCGTCGAGGCGCCATGCAGCGCGACGATACGTTCGAGCTCGTCAGCCAGATGCGCGCCCCATTGCGGCTCACCGCGCGTGAAGGCCTGCTTCTCGCGATTGTACGTCGCAGGCAGATGGTCGACGCCGGTCAAGAGCGATCCGAAGAACTTGCGGTTGTTGACGATGCCGCCGACGGAAATGCCGCCGAAGCCAACGCCATGATAACCGCGCTCGCGTCCGATAAGCCGGGTGCGTCCGCCCTCGCCGCGAATGTTGTGATACGCGAGCGCGATCTTCAGCGCGGTGTCGACCGCCTCTGAGCCCGAATTGCAGAAGAACACGCGGTTGAGGTCGGCCGGCGCCAGCGCCGCGATCCGGCTCGCCAGTTCGAACGATTTGGAATGGGCGAAGTGGAAGGCGGCCGCATAGTCGAGTTCGGCGGCCTGCTGCTGGATCGCCGCAACGATCGGATCGCGGTTATGGCCGGCGTTCGAGCACCACAATCCGGCCAGTCCATCGAGCACCGTGCGCCCATCGGCGGTGATGTAGTGCATGCCCTTTGCCGCCTTGATAAGCCGCGGCGCGCGCTTGAACGCCCGGTTCGGCGTAAAAGGCAGCCAAAAGGCGTCAAGATCGTTGGTTTGCCGGGTGGCCACGTTTGCAATGTCAGCCATGGGTCGTCTCGCTGGTTCTCGGGCTTTTAGAAAAACGCTGCGTTCAAACAAGCTGGTCCCACAGCCGTGCAAAATCAAACCGCTTTTGGGACAATGACGCTCATCAATTTAGCGCAGACCGCGGCCGTCGAACAGTTTTCTCGATGCTCTGACGAACTGCACGCGCGGCCCGCCGAACGGCGCCACTGACAAACTCCGCAGTGCGATCCGCGAAAGGTCAATTCCAACGGCCCGTCCGCTTTCACGATCCGCATCCGCATACCGGTCGATCAGCACAAGACTAGCGCCGGCAAGGCCCGCGCTGTTCGATTGTTCCGAGTTGCCCACACGGTCGCAAAGTCGTGAGTGTATTACAGGATGTATAAATCATAACATGCGCCTTTAAATAGCAACATAAGATAGAGTTGGCTCGACAACCGCCCTGGTGAGCTTAAACTCGTGTCTGGGCGATGAAGGATAAATATCCCAGAGCAGACTATGCTGGCGCTCATGCAAATCCCGAGCGATTGCACGCGGACGACATCCGCTTGGCGCTCAGCCGGATCGTCAACAGCCGTACATTCCGCGATTCCTATCGGCTGAGCAGCTTTCTATCCTTCATTGTCGAAATGACGCTCGCGGGTCACGGCGACAAACTCAAGGCGTACACCATCGCCGTGGAAGCGCTCGGCCGCGGCGCCAATTTTGATCCGCAGACCGATCCCATCGTGCGCGTCGAGGCCGGACGCATGCGCCAGGCGCTGGCGCGTTATTATTCGGGGAGCGGACGCGACGATCCGTTGGTCATTGAAGTGCCGCGCGGCAGCTACGTCCCCGCCTTTCATCGCCCCAATCCCTGCGAGCGGCCGAAGCCGCGCGCGACCCCGGCAGTCCCGACCATTCAGTACGCCGAACCGCAACCGCCCGCGGAGACCGCCAACCGGCGTCACGAGCTTGCCGAGTTCGATCCGCCGCTTTCGCGATCTCGCCAAAGCGCATCGCCAACAGGTAGCGGCAATGAAGGCTGCGGTTGGCGAGGCGCGGCAGACGCTGGTCGAGTTGCGCGATCTGCTGCAGGCATGCCGGCGGCTGGACCTTGCTTGCGGCGATGACCAGCCACTGCTACCAACCGCGCCACCCTCACAGACAAGAGACATCAGGCCCGCGGATGGCCGAGAAGCGCAAAGACAACAAGCTCAAAGCACGGCTGCCCCGCGGCTTCGAAGATCGCGGTCCAATTGAGATTGCCGCCACGCGGCGCATGATCGAGACCATCCGCCAAGTTTACGAGCGCTACGGTTTCGAGCCGGTCGAAACGCCGGCGGTGGAATACACCGATGCGCTCGGAAAATTTTTGCCGGATCAGGATCGGCCCAACGAGGGCGTATTCTCGTTCCAGGACGACGACGAGCAATGGCTGTCGCTGCGCTATGACCTGACCGCGCCGCTCGCCCGCTATGTGGCGGAAAATTTCGAGACGCTGCCAAAACCCTACCGCTCCTATCGCTTCGGCTTTGTCTTTCGCAACGAAAAGCCGGGCCCCGGCCGTTTCCGCCAGTTCATGCAATTCGACGCCGACACCGTCGGCTCGGCCTCACCAGCCGCCGATGCCGAGATGTGCATGATGGCCGCCGATACGATCGAAGCGCTCGGCATTCCGCGCGGCTCATACATCGTGAAGGTCAACAATCGAAAGGTGTTGGACGGCGTGCTTGAATCCATTGGACTCGGCGGCGATGAAAATGCCGGCCGACGTCTGACGGTGCTGCGCGCCGTCGATAAGTACGACCGCCTCGGTGTTGAGGGCGTGCAACTCCTGCTCGGCGCCGGACGCAAGGATGAGAGCGGCGATTTCACCAGAGGCGCCGGGCTTACGAGCGAGCAAAGCGCCCAGGTTTTGCAAATTCTCACTGCTGGTGTTTCTGGTGACGTTCGATCAACAAAAGCGCCAAGCGGGGACGCCTCGCCCGGCGAGAATTTGCGTCTGGGCGCGCTGAGCGAGTTATCTGAAATTCAGAAACTCATTCGGGCGGGCGGATATGATTCCGATCGCATCCGTATCGATCCGACAGTCGTCCGCGGCCTCGAGTATTACACCGGCGCCGTTTTCGAAGTTGAGCTGACATTCTCGACCGACAGCAAAGATGGCTCGCCCCGCTTCGGCTCCGTCGGCGGCGGCGGGCGCTACGACGGGCTTGTGTCTCGCTTTCGCGGTGAGCCTGTTCCGGCCACGGGCTTCTCGATCGGCGTGTCGCGGCTTGCCGCAGCGTTGCAATACATCGGCAAGCTCGACAACAAGCCGGAGCCCGGTCCAGTGGTCGTGACCGTCTTCGATAAGGACCGCGTCGCCGACTACCAGAGCATGGTCGCCGCGTTGCGCGCAGCCAATGTTCGCGCCGAACTCTATCTCGGCAATCCGCGCAATCTCGGCAATCAGCTCAAATATGCCGACCGGCGCAACGCGCCCTGCGTGGTGATCCAGGGCTCCGACGAGAAGGCCAAGGGCGAGGTCACGATCAAAGACCTGATCGTCGGCGCCGAGCTCGCCAAGCTGGAAAAGGGCCGCGAGGAGCATTTGCAGAAACAGGCCGAGGCGCAACGCTCGGTGCCCGAGGCCGATCTCGTCGCCACCGTCCAGAGCATTCTGGCGCGGCACGGGATTGCTGGTTCGCCGTCATCCTGAGGCGCGAGCAAAGCGAGCCTCGAAGGATGAGCGGCCCGAACGCCTCGGCCGATTCATCCTTCGAGGGCCGCTGCGCAGCCGCCTCAGGATGACGGAAAAGGTCTGGTGGGGATGCACGGGCCCGAAGACCATCAACGGCCCCTCGAATCTTCATCGAATCTCGACGGTTGCCATGCTAAGGGGCCGCGGGATCAACACTATCGCCGCGCCTCCGATAATGGATTAACCATAGGCCGGCATGAGTTCGTCGGCATGAGTATGGCAGCAAACAATTCGGACCTGCGCGCGCAGCAGCTCCTGTCCTCGTATATGCGCGCCGGCTACACGCCGATCGATCCGCCCGTGCTGCAGCCGGCGGAGCCGTTCCTCGACCTTTCGGGCGAGGACATCCGCCGCCGCATGTTCCTCACCAACGATCCGCACGGCCGCGAATTGTGCCTGCGGCCCGATCTGACCATCCCGGTGTCGCGCGAATACCTGCAGTCCGCGTCGGCCGGCAAGGCCACGGGCTATTGCTATCTGGGCGTGGTGTTCCGCCATCGCGAAGGCGCCGCCACCGAAATCCGGCAAGCCGGCATCGAGTTGTTCGGGCGCCAGGACAAGGCCGCCGCCGACGCCGAAATGCTCTCGCTCGGGCTCGAGGCGACGACGCTTTACGGCCTGCCGGCTCCGGAGATCCGTATCGGCGATGTCGGCCTCTTCACCGCCTTCGTGGCCGCGCTCGACCTGGCGCCGGCCTGGAAGCGCCGCCTGGTCAAGGATTTCAACAGGAAGTGGTCGCTGGCGCACGATCTGGATCAACTGGCGCTGACGCCGACCAACGGCGGCCCGGAGTATCGCGGCGTGCTCTCGGCGCTTGCCGGCTCCGATCCCAAAGCGGCGCATCATCTGGTCACCGACCTTTTGTCGATTGCCGGCATCGCAGCGGTCGGCGGCCGGTCCGTGGCGGAGATTGCAGAGCGCTTCCTCGAACAGGCGGCGCTCGGCGCCGGCACGCGGCTGCCGCGCGAGACTCGCGCCCTGATCGAACGCTTCCTCGCCGTGCGTGGCGACCCCGACGAGGCCGCGGGCGAACTGCGCGCCCTCGCCGCGGACGCCAACCTGGCGCTCGGGCCGGCGCTCGATCTCTTTGAAACCCGCACCGGCTTTCTGGCCGCGCGCGGCGTCAATGTCGGCGACATCGAGTTCTCGACCGCCTTCGGCCGCGGCATCGACTACTACACCGGCTTCGTGTTCGAGCTGCACGATCCGCGCACCAAGGGCCCGTTGATCGCCGGCGGCCGCTACGACGGCCTGCTGGCACGCCTCGGCGCCCCCGAATCCATCCCGGCAGTCGGCTTTGCGGCGTCGGTCGAGGAATTGTCAGCCTGCGGAGCCGCCGCATGAGCGCCGCCCTTATTCTCGCCGTGCCCTCGAAGGGACGCCTGCAGGAAAACGTCGAAGCCTTCTTCGCCCGCTCCGGACTCGAGCTGGTGAAGCCGCGCGGCGCCCGCGATTATCGCGGCACCATCGCGGGCTTTGACGGCGTCGAAATCGCCTACCTCTCGGCCTCGGAAATCACCACCCAGCTCGGTCAAGGCGCAGCGCATCTCGGCATCACCGGCGAGGATTTGGTGCGCGAGATGATCCTCGACGCCGACCGGCAGGTGATTTTTCTCGACCAGCTCGGTTTCGGATTTGCCAATGTGGTCGTCGCCGTGCCGCAGGCGTGGATCGATGTACGCAGCATGGCCGATCTCGACGACGTCGCCACCGCGTTCCGCTTCAAGCACGAGCGCAAAATGCGGCTCGCCACCAAATACGCCAATCTGACCCGCGGGTTCTTTGCCGACCACGGCATTGTCGATTACCGCATCGTTGAAAGCTCCGGCGCCACCGAAGGCGCGCCGGCCGCCGGCACCGCCGAGATGATCGTCGACATCACCACCACGGGCTCGACGCTCGCCGCCAACGGCCTGAAGGTGATCGAGGATGGCGTCATCCTGCGCTCGCAGGCAAACCTCATGGCGGCGCGCAGTGCTCCGTGGACCACGGCGCAGCGGGAGACCGCCGGCTTGTTGCTCGATCGGCTTGCCGCGCAGAAGCGTGCCCGCGCCTATCGCGAAGTGCGCACCCGTTTTGCCGGATTGAACGAAACGCTGCTCCACACCGCGCAGGAAAAATTCGGCGTCGCCGCGCCGTTCGGCGGCCCCACCTCCTCCGGCATGTTGACGCTGCATTGTCCGCCCAAGCACGTGCATGGCCTGGCCAGCTTCTTGCGCGAACAAGGCGCCGAAGCGGTGTCAGTCGCCGCGCTCGAATACGTCTATACGCGCGAAAACCCGCTCTACGAGCGGCTCGTGGCCGAGCTGCAACGAGACGCGACTTTGGCCGACGCCGCAAAATAAGTTGCTGCCGATCCAACGTTCGAGGATGCGCGGTTGCCGAACGCCAACAATCCGACGATCCACATCCGGCGCGACGAACGCGCCGAGGGCGTTGTTGCGCATCTCACGCTCGACGATGGTCGCGGCCTGAATGTGATGAGCAGCGCGGCGATGGACGCGCTGACCGAAGCCCTGCAGACGCTGGCAAGCGATGACGACCTGCGGGCCGTCGTGCTGTCGAGCGCCGGCACGCGCGCGTTCAGCGTCGGCGCCGACATCAATGAACTGGCGGCGATCGATAGTCCCGCGGGCGCACGCGTGCTGATCACGCGGCTGCACCGGACCGCGCACGCGATCCGCAATCTGCCGGTGCCGGTCATCGGCAAAATTCGCGGCTTCTGTTTGGGTGCCGGAATGGAAATCGCGGTCGCTTGCGATGTGCGTTTCGCCTCGGACGACGCCACGTTCGGCATGCCGGAGGTCAAGATCGGCATTCCCTCGGTGATCGAAGCGGCGCTGTTTCCGTTGCTCGCCGGCTGGGGCCGTGCCCGCGAAGTCCTTTATCTCGGCGAAACCTTCCCGGCGAGCGAGGCCTTGGCCTGGCGATTGATCGAACATGTCGTGCCGGCGTCCGAACTCGATCAGGCGGTGGACGCGTGGATCGGCAAGCTGTTGACCTCGGCACCCCGTGCGGTCCGGCTGCAAAAGCGCCTGATGCGGCAATGGGAGGATCTTCCGACCTCGGAGGCCATCGCCGCCGGCATCGAGGCGCTTGCCGCCGCCTACGAGACCGACGAGCCGCGCCGCACCATGGTCAAATTTCTCGAGGCCCAGAAGGCGCGCAAGATCGCGGGCTAAGACTCGCGGCTAAGGCCCGTGGCTCATTCGTGCGCAGGGCCGCCCTTAAGCGTCCGGCGCCGCGTCGGCCTTCGCCGCTGGCCGCGCGCGGAACACCACAAAATGCGACAGCAGGAAGTTCACCATGAAGCTCGCCAGGATGGCGACGAGCTTGGCGAGCCATACCGGCATCAGCAGGACCTCAGCGGCCAGCAGCAGCGTTATCGTATTGACGATCCAGCCGGCAAAGCCGGAAGCCAGAAAGGTAAAGAACGATCGCCATCGCAGTTTGCGCCCGGACTCGGCTGCGAACGTTATGGTCGAGTTCATCACATACGAGCCGGTGGCGGCCACGATCCACGAAAAGGCGTTTGCGGCGACCAGGGAAATCGCCGCGGCACTGCCGCACTGGCACGTCGCGGAAATCGAACCGAACAACGCCCAGGCGCTGGCTGACCGGTCGAGCAGCGCCCGTCCGACCAGAAATGCGCCGTAATCCACAGCGGAATTGATCACGCCGATGATCGCAAAGGACACGGCTTTGAAGATCATCGCACGGTCGCGCACGGCGGCGACGAGAACAGCGCGGACGCGATCGTAAAGGGAAATATGCGGCATCGCGGCCTCGCATATCACGTCCACGGCGATCCGCCACCCCGGCACGATCGCCGAGGCACGATCGCCAGGCGCCTGCGACATCGCTGACGCGACAGAAATAGCTCGTTAATATATAGACTGCGCAAAAAAGGAGCTGCCGGTGGTCGATGTCGCAAGGGAGCCTGGTCCGCTGAGGCCGGGCCGAGAGGGTATGGCGCGCCAGTGGCGCGACGGCCCGGCGGCTGCCGCGCGCGGTCTCTCGATCGTCGTTCCCGTCCACAACGAAGCGGCCTCGCTGCCGCGTCTGCACACGGCGCTTGCCGATGTTGCCGGCACGCTCAACGCCAAGTACGGGCTCGCCTGCGAAGTCATTTATGTCGACGACGGCAGCCGCGACGATACGCTGGCGATCGTGCACCAGCTGCCGGCTTCGACCGTCGACATTCAGGCAATTTCGCTGTCGCGCAATTTCGGCAAGGAGGCGGCGCTGCTCGCCGGCCTCGACCATGCCCGGCTTGGCGCCGTGTTGTTCATGGATGGCGATGGGCAGCATCCGCCCTCGTTGGTCGAAGACTTGGTACGCCGCTGGCTCGAGGACGGCTACGACGTCGTCTACACTGCCAAAGCCCATCGGGAAAATGAGTTACCAGTCCGGCGCTTTCTGGCGAAGGGATTTTATGTGCTCATCAATTGGGGCGCACAAACCAAAATACCGGAGGATGCCGGCGATTTCCGACTGCTCTCGCCGCGCGCCACCGATGCGCTACGGAGGCTTCCGGAGCGCAACCGATTTTTCAAAGGGCTCTCGAGCTGGATCGGCTTTCGTCAGATCCGCATCGACTATCAGCCGGCGGCCCGCACCGGCGGCCGCTCGACCTGGAGCCTGCGGTCGCTGATCGGGCTATCGATCGACGGCCTGACGGCGTTCTCGGTGGCGCCGTTGCGGGTCGCGACCTGGCTCGGATCGCTGTTGGCGTTCACCGCATTCCTGTACGGCGCGGAGATCGTCTACGAGACCTTCAGCTATGGGGAACGGGTCCCGGGCTATCCATCACTGTTTGTCGGCGTGATGGTGCTCGGCGGCGTGCAACTCATCATGCTCGGCGTCGTCGGCGAATATATCGGCAAGATCCTCTACGAGATCAAAGGCCGGCCGGTCTATTTCGTCGCCGAGCACGCGGTGAAACCGCGCGAGCAGACACAGCCTGACGCCAATACGCGCACCGCGGCGGAGTGATCAACCCACACGCGTCATTCGCGGATTGCCGCATAGCGGCAAGTCCGGAATCCATAACCACGGACAGAGCAGGACTTGCACCGTTCGAGATTATCAGATTCCGGCGCGCCGCATGGCCGCGCCCCGGAATGACAGATGTCAGATAACGATCACCTTGGCGCCGACCCTTACGCGGCCATAAAGGTCGATGATGTCGTCGTTGCGCAGCCGGATGCAACCCGACGACACTTGCGTGCCGATCGACCAGGGCTCGTTGGAACCGTGGATGCGATAGAGCGTGGAGCCGAGATAGAGCGCGCGTGCGCCGAGCGGATTGTCTGGACCGCCGGGCATGAAGTGCGGCAGGTCCGGACGGCGCGCGATCATCTCGTCCGGCGGACGCCAGTCCGGCCATTCGCGTTTGGCCGAGACGGCCTTCACACCCGCCCAGGTGAAGCCGGGCCGGCCGACGCCGATGCCGTAGCGCAGCGCCTTGCCGCCGTTCAACACCAGGTACAGAAAGAAATGCGGGGTATCGACGATGACTGTGCCGGGCTTTTCGCTGCCGGTATAATCGACGACCTGGCGCTCGTAGCGCGGATCCATCTGCTGCTGGTTCGCCATGTCTCCGTAGGTCGACGGCGCATAAGCGGGAGCCGGATACGCGTAGCCTTGCTGCGGCTGGGTTTGATAGCCGAACGCGACCTGCTGACGAGGAGCGGCCTGATAGGTCGGCGAAAAGAGCCCGCGGCCCACCTGCACCGGCGCCTCATATTGCACGCTGGGCTGCGGCTGCGGTTGCGGCGCGGCGCGCGCGCCTGATAAGCCGGCCGAGGCTCCGGTGTATGGAATTGCTGCACCGGGACCGCGCCTGTGTAAGGCGGATCTGATGACACCGGCGGCGCGACCGCCACGCGGTAGTTCATCACGGCCGACTGGGAACCGCGCAATTGCCCCGGCCGCACCGCCACGACCGAACGCGGTATGACTGGCGTCGGAGCCTGAGCTTGCGGCACAGCTTGCTGATACGCTGCGCCCTGCCCTGTTTGCTGCGCCGGGACCAATGACAGTGGCCGGCGGATCTGCGCGCGCTGCACCGAAACGGGCGATGCCGGCTGCGGAACGGCGGCTGATGCACGCTGCTCGGTTTCCGGTACAGCTACCGGGTCGCCGGCCGAATAAATTGGCGCCGGCGGCTCGTAGGCGCGACCGACAATCACCTGCCCATCTTCAACCATCGATGCGGTGAGTCCGTCATCATATCCGGGCTGCCCCGCATAGACGACCTGCCAGCCGCGATCGACCACCTGGCTCGCGGCACCACTCTGTGAGGCGATGAGGGCGACGGCGGCTCCAGCCGCCACGGAACACATCACGCGTGGAGAAACAAACATTCGGGCCATCGAGGACACTGCACTTGTTCAGACGCGCGAACGACGCGTTCGCCGGTGCCTTGAAGTACAAGCTGAAACCGCGACTGTTTGGTTAATTTTTTCAACCGGCGCGTGGTGCCGGGCGCGTTGGTAGTTTGTTCATCAAGTTACGGTTTATTTTGTGTAAAGAACGCAGGCGCGCATTCATGACTCGATAACGGTCAACGCCGGTCTGACGACCTGCACGAACGCTGCGCGGCAGTCTGGAGAGGAGTGTCGCCGAAAGCCCGCGGCGATGAAATGCAGCGGAAGATCCCGAGCCGACACCCGCGATCTTGCGAACCTGACTGAAAGATCATTTCAGACGCGGCGCGTCCGCCCGGTTACCGCGGGGTTTTGCGTGATGCGCCTTCAGCGCCGCAGCGGACGTAGACTCCGGTGCCGTAGCGAGTTTGCACTTCCGGATTCATCCAGCGCAGCACCATGGCGCGGCCGTCGAATGAAACGAACTCGCGATCCTGCGGACCGCCGGCCGGCCCCGGAGGACCGACGTAATTCTTCCCGCTCGGACTGCCCTTGAGATAGAGCTCCTGCAACTGCGCGCTGTCGGCCAGATACATCATCACGCCGCCGCTCGGCCCGCGATTGATCACCACCGGCTGACCGCACTGGCCGCGCGCCGCCGCCTCGGTGCGCGCCCGATCGCCCTCGTTGTGATAGGAGCCATACCCCCAGCGGCCGACGACTTCTTCCGCCTTGATGCTGGCCGGAATGTCGGGCATGGGCGCTGGAGCCTCGATGGGCGGCGTATTCGTCGTGCAGGCCGATAGGGCGAACAGCAAAACCGCAAGGCGCGAAAACAGGCCTAAGTCGCGCCGCCAAGCACTCATAAGTCCCCCCTGAGAATCAACGCGCGTCGCAATAGCGAATCCCGTCACCGCCCCGCAAGATGCCTTACCATGTCTTGCCAAATACTTGGCCAGCATACTTCGCCGGCATACTGGGCCCGCATACTTGGCCGCCATGGTGGCGACTTTTCGCTCCGGCGGCTAGAGCCGGGGTAAAAAGTCTTGGCCGGTCCCAATTAACCGCGGCGCCCGCCCTAAGCTTGACAGCTTTCCGCGCGCATCTTATGTCCGCAGCGGCCTCATGGCACTCACGGATCGAGAGTGCCAAGCCTCTGTAATCACTCATTTTCTCAAAAACGCACGCCGCGCAGCAGCGGCACCGAGGATCATCATGGCGAAACTCAAATTCCGTCCCCTGCACGATCGCGTCGTCGTTAAGCGCATCGAAGCGGAGGAGAAGTCGAAGGGCGGCATCATCATTCCGGACACCGCCAAGGAGAAGCCGCAGGAAGGCGAAGTGGTGGCCGTGGGCCCGGGCGGCCGCGACGAGAGCGGCAAGCTGATCGCCATCGACCTCAAGGCCGGTGACCGCGTGTTGTTCGGCAAATGGTCCGGCACCGAAGTCAAGCTTGAGGGCGAGGATCTCCTGATCATGAAGGAGTCCGACATTATGGGCGTCATCGCCTGACCGCGCCCGCAAAACAGGAACTTTAAGGAGTAAGTTATTATGGCTGCTAAAGAAGTACGTTTTTCCAGCGACGCTCGCGACCGCTTGTTGCGCGGCGTTGAGACGCTCGCCAACGCGGTGAAGGTCACGCTCGGCCCGAAGGGCCGCAACGTCGTGATCGAAAAGAGCTTCGGCGCTCCCCGCATCACCAAGGACGGCGTCAGCGTCGCCAAGGAGATCGAGCTCGAGGACAAGTTCGAGAACATGGGCGCCCAGATGGTGCGCGAAGTCGCCTCGAAGACCAACGACGAGGCCGGCGACGGCACCACGACCGCCACGGTTCTGGCCGCGGCCATCGTCAAGGAAGGCGCCAAGTCGGTCGCCGCGGGCATGAACCCGATGGACCTCAAGCGCGGTATTGATCTGGCGGTGACCGCTGTCGTCGCCGACATCAAGAAGCGCGCCCGCAAGGTC
The DNA here is from genome assembly GCA_963737755.1 of uncultured Alphaproteobacteria bacterium. GTDB lineage: Bacteria > Pseudomonadota > Alphaproteobacteria > Rhizobiales > Xanthobacteraceae > BOG-931. The sequence continues at coordinate 606,665 of CAVTTZ010000009.1, forward strand.
GGCTCTTCGGCGGAAGTCGCGCAGGTCGGCACCATTTCGGCCAACGGCGACGAGGCCATCGGCAAGATGATCGCCGAGGCGATGCAGAAGGTCGGCAATGAAGGCGTGATCACGGTCGAAGAGGCCAAGGCGCTCGAGACCGACGTCGAGATCGTCGAGGGCATGCAGTTCGACCGCGGCTATCTCTCGCCGTATTTCATCACCAACGCCGAGAAGATGCTGGCCGAGCTCGAGGACGTTTACATCCTCCTGCACGAGAAGAAGCTCCCCGGACTGCAGGCGCTGCTGCCGGTTCTGGAAGCGGTCGTGCAATCGAGCAAGCCGCTGCTCATCATCGCCGAAGACGTCGAAGGCGAGGCGCTTGCCACCCTCGTGGTCAACAAGCTGCGCGGCGGCTTGAAAGTGGCTGCCGTCAAGGCTCCCGGCTTTGGCGATCGCCGCAAAGCCATGCTCGAGGACATCGCCATCCTGACCGGCGGTCAGCTGATCTCCGAAGACCTCGGCATCAAGCTCGAGAACGTCGGCGTGTCGATGCTCGGCCGCGCCAAGAAAGTGGTGATCGAGAAGGAAAAGACCACCATCGTCGACGGCGCCGGCAAGAAGAAGGACATCGAGGGCCGCGTCCAGCAGATCAAGGCGCAGATCGAGGAGACCTCCTCGGACTACGACCGTGAGAAGCTGCAGGAACGGCTCGCCAAGCTCGCTGGCGGCGTCGCGGTGATCCGCGTCGGCGGCGCGACCGAAATCGAGGTCAAAGAGAAGAAGGACCGCGTCGAGGACGCGCTCAACGCCACCCGCGCCGCGGTGCAGGAAGGCATCGTGCCGGGCGGCGGCGTGGCGCTGCTGCGCGCCAAGAAGGCGGTCGGCAAGCTCACTGCCGAGAATCCGGACGTCCAGACCGGCATCAACATCGTGCTCAAGGCCATCGAAGCGCCGCTGCGCCAGATCGCCGAGAATTCCGGCGTTGAAGGCTCGATCGTCGTCAACAAGATCCTCGAGAACAAGTCGGAGACGTTCGGCTTCGACGCGCAGAGCGAGGAATATGTCGACATGCTCGAAGAAGGCATCGTCGATCCGGCCAAGGTGGTGCGCGCGGCCCTGCAGGACGCCGCCTCCGTCGCCGGCCTCCTGGTCACGACCGAAGCCATGGTCGCCGAACTGCCGAAGGACAAGCCGGCAATGCCGGCGATGCCGCCCGGGCGGCGGCATGGGCGGAATGGATTTCTAATCCTTCCACTTGACGAAATGCGAAAGGGCGCGGTGCAAGCCGCGCCCTTTTTGTTTCTGCGGACATGCCGGCGGCGTAGACTGCGCGAAAGCGCGATATCGTGGAGGAAATGATGGCCAAGCCGGAAGCCGATCCATTCGCAAATTTCAAAGCGGCGCAGCGCGAAGCTTGGGCCTCGTTTTTGCCGGTCGAGGTGATAACCACCATTCCGGCGGCCAAGCTGGTTGCATTTGCAGGCGTTGAGTCCGGGCAAAAGGTGCTCGATGTCGCCTGCGGCGCCGGCGTGGTCGCGGTTACCGCCGCACGCCGGGGCGCTGCCGTGTCGGCCTTGGACTTATCGCCGGTCTTGCTCGAGCGCGCCCGTCACAACGCCCAGCTTGCCGGCGTGACCATCACGTTTACCGAAGGCGACGCCGAGGCGCTGCCCTACCCGGACGCTTCCTTCGACGTCGTGCTCAGCCAGTTCGGCCACATCTTCGCGCCGCGCCCGGCCGTGGTGCTGGCCGAGATGCTGCGCGTGCTCAAGCCCGGCGGCCGCATTGCGTTTACGACTTGGCCGCCGGAGCACTTTACCGGCCGCATGTTCCGGCTCGTGAACGACCACTCGCCCCCACCTCCCGCAGGAACAGAGCCGCCCGCTGCGCCTATCTTATGGGGCGATCCGAACATCGTTCGCGAGCGGCTCGGAGCCGCAGTCAAGGATTTGACCTTCGACCGCGACACGCTGACCGCGGCGGCGCTCAGCATGGCGCATTTCCGCACCGCGCAGGAAAAGACCATCGGCCCGCTGACCAAGCTGGTCGCCGCGCTGGAAGGCAGCGATCCGAAGAAGCTCGCCGAATTGCGGGCCGCGTTCGATGCACTGGCGCGCGACGCTTATGACGAAGTCGACAACACCATCCGCATGCCGTACCTGATGACCCGCGCGACGAAGGACGAACGGAAATTTAGTTGGTCATCAAGCGAAATCGCAACGTGGTCGCACCGCGCAGTTCGAGCACGTTGCCGGTGCGCTTCCAGTTGGTGACTTGCGTCAGCGCCGCCAGAAGATTCTCGTCGCTCGTCTGACGATCCGCCGAACATGGCGCGGGCTGCATCGGGCCCGGAACGATGCTGATCGAGTCGCCGCCGACGCTTGCCTGACCGCGCAGGCTCGCACACCACAGATCGATCGAGGCGGCGCCGTTGGCGTCGATCTCGATGGTCGGCACGCGCTTCGATCCGGGCATCGGTGCCGCGTCGAGCATCAATTCGCTATCGAACGGGAAGCCGCGTTCGCTGGCCGCCGCCGGCAACGCGAGCCCGAGTGTCAAAAAGCAGGCGACCCATAAGCCGTAACACCGGACGACGCGGACCATCATACATTTCCCCTTGCGAGCACGCACGATGAAACAGGCGGCATCGCGTGCGCCAACGAGCCCGCGATGCCGCCAGAACGCGACGATCAGCTACCCGGCAGGCAGCAGTGCGTCAATGCAGGATCATGCCGGGGAACACATAGGCTTGCAGCGTGACCAGAATGCCGACCAGACACGCGAGCGCAATCGAGTGGAAGAACACGAAGCGCAGGATCGAGCCTTCGTGGCCGAACCAGTTGGTGGCGGTTGACGCCACCACGATCGACTGGGCGTCGATCATCTTGCCCATCACGCCGCCGGACGAATTGGCCGCGCCCATCAGGATCGGCGACAGCCCGAGTTGCTCGGAGGTGATTTTCTGCAAGCCGCCGAACAACACGTTCGACGCCGTATCGGATCCGGTCAGCGCCACGCCGAGCCAACCGAGCAGCGTGCCGAAGAAAGGATAGAGCACGCCGGCTCCCGCGAACGCGAGACCGAGCGTGGCATCGATGCCCGAATAGCGAGTCAAGGTCCCGATCGCCAGCATCGCCGAAATGGTGATTAGCGAATACGCGCAGACCTTGATGGTGCGGCCATACTCGACGACGAGTTTGGCCGGCGAAAAGCCCATGACAAGACCGGAGATGATCGCCGCGAGCAGCATGCCCGAGCCGGTGAACGATACATACGTGAAGGCGAAGACGGCGGCTTCTGGTGCCGGCTTCGCGACCACCGGCGGCACCTTCTGGACGATGTTGTGCAGGCCTTCGACCGGATACTTCCAGACAAAGATCGTATCGACAAAACTCTTGAACCAGCCCGAGCCCCAGATCAGCAAGATCACGCAGACGATGATCCATGGCAGCAGCGCGCGCAGGAGCTCCGGACCGCTCGGCATCCCGGTCTTGATCGCCGAAACCGGCGGCACGACCGAGGCGGAGTCGTCGCGGCTGCGCAGCGCCGGCGACAGCCACAGCTCCTTCGGCTGCCAGATCCTCAGAAAGCCGATCAGACACGCCATCGAGATCAGAGAGGCGCCGACATCGACGATCCAGGGATTGACGAAGTTCGAGATCAGGAATTGCGGGATCGCGAATGAAAGCCCGCAGACCAGGATGGCGGGCCAGATCTGCGATCATGCCGCGCCGGCCGGCGAAAGCCCAGATCAGCCAGAACGGCACGAGCAGCGAAAAGAACGGCAGTTGCCGCCCCACCATGGCGCCGAGCATATACGGGATCGAGGCCGGTGACGTTGGCGAGTCCCGCGATCGGCGTACCGAGCGCGCCGTAGGCGACAGGCGCGGTGTTGGCGATCAACGACAAGCCCGGAAGCGGCCAGCGGCGAGAAGCCGAGACCGATCAGGATCGCGCCGGTCACCGCAACCGGCGTGCCGAAGCCCGACGCGCCTTCAAAAAATGCGCCGAACGCAAAGGCGATGAGCAGAAGCTGCAACCGGCGATCGCGGGTAACGCCGCCGATCGCCTGCGACAGTGTCGCAAAAGCGCCAGTCGCGACCGTCAGCCGGTACAAGAAGATGACGTTGAGGACGATCCAGCCGATCGGGAAAAAGCCCGCGACCGCGCCGAGCACCGCCGCGCGGAGCGCAAGCCCGACCGGCATGGTGAAGAGAAAGACCGCGACCAGGATCGCCAGCACCAAGGCGACCAACGCGGCCAGATGAGCTTTCACCTTGCCGGATGCGATCAGCGCGAGCAGGCAGACCACCGGCAGTGCGGCCGCGAGCGTCGAGAGGAAGGAACTGTTGAACGGGTCGTAAACCTGATTCCACATGCGCGCCTCTCCCCACCCGCATCGTCCGCGAGCGAAATTTCTTCTGCTTCGACGCCCCCTCGCCGCCGCAATGTTTTGCGCCAGCGCCCCAAAGCCGAATTGGACGAAATCTCACCGGCCGATGGTTTTTGCGCGCCTGTTCCACGCGAATTCCAGGGCCGGTTGTGCGACGATGACCCGAAGCCATGTTATGGTGAAAGCCAAGGGCGCGACAATACTGCTTTGGACGAGACGTCGAAAAGCACCAACGAAATGCCCAACTCTTGTGGACATTCTCGGCGTTTTTGCGCCGCACGCGCCTCACCTGTCCGCAGGCTCCGCGCGCCGATCTTGTCCGTGCGGATCTGTCCGTGCCTGACACAGGGAGCAAAGCTTGAAGAAAATGGCTACGACAATCGCCACGATCTGGCGGCTGTCCATTCCCTATTTTCGCTCCGAGGAGCGCTGGCCGGCGCGCATCTTACTCGCGGCCGTGATCGCCATGGAGCTGGCATTGGTCGGAATCAATGTCGTTCTCAATTATTGGAATAAGCAATTCTACGATTCACTGCAGGATCGCAACTGGAACGCGTTCCTTGGTTCGATCTTGTTTTTCTGCGCGATCGTTTCAGTCTACATCGTGGTCGCGGTCTACAAGACCTACGTGACGCAGTGGCTGCAGATTCGCTGGCGTCGCTGGATGACGCAGAGCTATCTGCGGCGCTGGCTCAGCGCCGGCACCCACTATCACATGCAGCTGCTCGGCGACGCCGCCGACAATCCCGACCAGCGCATTTCGGACGATGTCAAATCTTTCGTGGACCTGTCGCCGACGATCGTACTGGGCATTCTCAGTTCGGTCGTCACCTTTTGTTCGTTCGTCGTCATCCTGTGGAACCTCTCTCGGCAGGCTCCACTGCATCTCTTCGGCATGCAGCTCGCAATTCCCGGCTATCTGGTTTGGGCCGCGTTGATCTATGCGGTGCTTGGAACCGCACTGACTCATTTGATCGGCTGGCGCCTCATCCCGCTGAACTTTCAGCAACAGCGTTTTGAAGCTGATTTCCGTTTCAATCTGGTGCGGACCCGCGAGAACTCAGAGCAAATCGCGGCGCTCGATGGTGATGCGGCGGAGCGAGAAGAACACCTGGGCCGCTTTCGCCCGGTGATCGCCAACTGGTGGGCGATCATGCAGCGAACCAAGCTCGTCAACTTCTTCGCCTCTGGCTATGCGCAGGTATCGGTGATTTTTCCATACATCGTGATCAGTCCCGCCTACTTTGCAGGAGCGATGCAGCTCGGCGACCTCGTGCAGACCGGACAGGCCTTCGACAACGTGCGCACGGCGCTGTCCTATTTCATCTCGAACTATCAAAGCATCGCCGAATGGCGCGCAGTCATGGAGCGTCTGTCCGGCTTCGAGCAGGTCGATTGAAGCGAGCCGCAGCGTTGCGCTCGGCTCGCCGACGATCGACGTCGAGCGCCAGAGGGACGTGCCATTCAGCGTCAACCGGCTCGAGGTGCGGCTGCCCAGCGGCGAACCGATTGTCGCCGTCGATCAGATGGAATTTGCGCCCGGCGATCGCGTTCTGATCACCGGGCCGTCCGGATCGGGCAAGTCGACGATGTTTCGCGCCATCGTCGGCATCTGGCCGTTCGGCTCCGGACGTGTGCAGATGCCGGCGAATGCCACCGTCATGCTGGTTCCGCAGCGGCCGTATTTCCCGCTCGCCCCGCTCGCCGCCGCGGTGAGCTATCCGGCCAAGGCCGGCACCTACGATGATGCGCGGGTCGCCGAGGCGCTTATCGCCGTCGGTCTCTCCGAGCTGCTGCCGCGTCTGCGCAAAGAGGAGCATTGGAATCGCATTCTCTCGCTCGGCGAACAGCAGCGCCTCGCCATCGCGCGCGCGCTGTTGCACGCGCCCGATTATCTCTTGCTTGACGAGTCGACGGCCTCGCTCGATGAGGCCGCCGAAATGGCGATGTACCGTTTGCTGCTGGAGCGGCTTAAAGGCGCGACCATCGTGTCGATCGGCCACCGCTCGACGCTGCGCGCCTTCCACGCCCGGCGCATCGAAATGGTCGAGGAAGCCGCGGCATTCCGGCTACGCGAAGTGCCGCTGGCGCCGGCGGCGGAATGATCCAATACATCTCCTCATTTGGCATGTAAGTTGCCGCTACTTCCCCGTGTGACCGGCAAAATAGCTGGCGCTTCAACGACGGATCAGGGGGAATGCAATTATGTGCACAGGAGACGATCAGACCTGCCCGGATTTTGAGCTTCACCGCCAGAAGCTTCTCAACGATCTCGATGGCGAAAGACGCAGCTTTCTTAAGAGCGCTTTTCTCGCCGGCGGCGGAGCGGCCGCGGCCTGGGCGAGCGCCGGCACGCTGGCAACACCGGCGTCGGCGCAGACCAAAACCGGCCAGCCGACCTATCATTATCTGCCGGCCAATTCCGACACCGTGCATTGGGGCTATTTCAGCAAGCTGTTGAAGCCGCAGCTTGAAGTCGATTCCGGCGACTACATCACCATCGAAGCCATCACCCATCATGCCGGCGACGACACCGAGCGCATGGTCAAAGGCGATCCGGGCGTCGAGAGCATTTACCTCTGGACCAAGGACAAAAAAGGCGTCAACCGCCGCGGCGCCGGCCCGGTCGACGGCAAGCTTCTCGGCCGCGGCGCCGGCGAGGGTTTCGGCGTTCACATTTGCACCGGGCCGGTCTTTGTTCGTGGCGCCGAGCCAGGCGACGTCATCGAAGTCCGCATCATCGACGTGAAGCCGCGGCCGTGCGCCAATCCGGCTTACGCCGGCAGGTCGTTCGGCAGCAACGCCGCCGCCTGGTGGGGCTTCCACTACAACGATCTGCTGACCGAACCGAAGCCGCGCGAGGTTTGCACGATCTACGAAATCGACACCAGCGGCCAACGCAACTGGGCGCAGGCGGTCTACAATTTCCGCTGGGTGCCGCAGACCGATCCGTTCGGCGTGGTGCACAAAACGATCGATTATCCGGGCGTGCCGGTCGACCATTCGATCGTGCAGGAAACGCGCGGCATCCTCAAGAATGTACGCATTCCGATCCGCCCGCATTTCGGCGTCATGGGGCTGGCGCCCAAGGAAGCCGACGTCGTCGACTCGATCCCGCCCGGCTATTTCGGCGGCAACATCGACAATTGGCGGATCGGCAAAGGCGCGACCATCTATTATCCGGTGGCGGTGCCGGGTGGCCTGTTCTCGGTTGGCGATTCGCATGCCGCCCAGGGCGATTCCGAACTGTGCGGCACCGCAATCGAGATGTCGCTCACCGGCACCTTCCAGCTCGTGCTGCATAAGAAGAACACGCTGACCGGCTCGCTCGCGGATTTGAGCTACCCGCTGCTCGAGACCCAGGACGAATGGGTCCTGCACGGCTTCTCCTTTCCCAATTATCTGGAAGAGCTCGGCCCCACCGCCCAGCAGGACATCTACAAGAAATCGTCCATCGACCTCGCGCTGCGCGACGCGTTCCGCAAGATGCGCGGCTTCCTGATGAGCACCAAGGGCCTGAGCGAAGACGAGGCGATCTCGCTGATCTCGGTCGCGGTCGATTTCGGCGTCACCCAGGTGGTCGACGGCAACTGGGGCATTCACGCCATCATCAAAAAGAACCTGTTCGCCGGCGCGCCCAGCGCATGACGGACGACCGGCCGGCGGCGGCCCCGCCGTCCGGCCGGTCATGCTCGCGATCAGGTCGATTTCGTCATCAGCAAATTGCGTCAGCGGCCGCGCCGGCGCTTTCTCAGGCGCGCACCAGCAAGACGATTTGCTTGAGCAGCAACAAGGCGCCGACGGCGAGCAGCACCGACGCCGCGATCAATACCGATTTTTCAATGCCCGCGGTATTGATGATGGCGTCCGGGATCCGCACCGCTTCCACCATGATTTCGGCGAACAGGCCGAACAGAAGCTGGCCGAGCCCGAAGCGGTGACAGATTTCGTCGATCCGTTCTTCGCGCGCTTCATTTTCGCCGAGCAGGCCGAAGACCTCGCGCAGTTTATGCCGCTCCTCGAGCGCCACGCCCCAGCCGATCAGAATGACGCCGAGGCCGGTGACCACTTCCTGCGCCGTATGCAAAGGCTCGAGGCCGCTACGCAGCATCTCGGCGAATCCGAACGCGAGAATGAGGAGCGATGGTCGCGTTCGCCACAGCGATCGCCCACGGATGCACCAAGACCTGAAACAGAGGGCGAAAAGCGAGCGACAGCCGTGAATCGTGAACGCCGCCGCGCTGCGCTTCGTCGGCGCGCGGTGACCTGCCCGGCGCAATTGATGGTGCTTCGATCGTGCGCGAGCGATCAAGCAACGTGTGCACTTCGTTCATGCGAGTTCCAACCTACAAACTTCCAATGGATATCGTGTCGCAATGCGATGATCGTCGCCCCTGTGCGCCATCTGGCGACGCAGGCTTCAACGTACCGATAATCGCGACGGTGATTGAAGCGTCGCCGGGATGAATGCGCGGGCCGATGATGAATGTAACGCTAATGCGCCGCTGCACGCGACACTATGCGTCAATGCACGAGGCAGCGCTTGATCACGCCGCCGCTTTCTTGCGGTTGGCCTCGAGGCGCGCATCGACCAGGGCGACCTGCGCATCGATCGCCGGATGATGCAGGCCGTGCTGCGCGGCGATGAGTTGAACCAGCTTGTCGGCCCGCTCGATGTTGGTCGCGCCGTTCTGCAGGGCCCGCGCGGCCGACGCGGGCCGCGTCAGTGACTGCGCCGCCGCGGCGTATTTCTCGAACGGTACCATGTCGCCCGGCTTCGCGCCGAGTTTGACGCAGAGATCAACGACGAAATCATAGACCGAACGTGAGGTCTCGATATCGCTGTGCACAGCCTCCTGCGCGGTGCGCATCCCGTCCTTGGTGACGCAACGATAGTTTCCGGCCAACAGCATTGCCCATTTGGCGAGCGGCACAAACAGCGAGTTCGTATACTTTCAGCTTTACGGGAAGCTCGATCTTGCCCTCCGGCGTGTCGAAGCGAATGGCTTCGATCTCATCCTGCAATTGACGCAGCATGGCGGTGTGCGACTCCGACGGAAAGCCCGCGACCTTGAAGTTGGTCGGTAGCGTCACTTGCAGCACATTGACCTTCTGGTCCGGCGGGCGGATTGCCTGCGGGTCGGGACTGCACAGCGTGATGAAGGCGGGGTCGACATTGTCCCACACGCTCGGCATCCGTATAGGCCGGCTTGAGTGCGTCGGCGTCGAGACCGGGAATGCGCCGCAGATAAGCGAGCGGCGGCATGTTCATGATCGACATGCAGGGCACTTTCGCGCGCCCGATGCCGTCGAGAAGTTCGCGCACACCGGCCGACCGGTATTGCGGTTCCTGCATCGCCAGCCCGACCAGGTCGTACGCCGCGGGGTCGACGTCGCTGGTTCCGCCTGCCGTGACCTTGCCGGGAAGCTTGCGGGAATCGAGTTCCACCGGATCCGGACGACCGCGTACCGGCAAGCGAACCCGAAAGCCCTCGGTGTTGATCAGATCGGCCTCCGCCGGCAAGCACACCAGGCGGACGCTGTGGCCGGCGAACAAAAGCTTGGAGGCCAGCAACGAGCCATATGATGCGCCGAGAATGAGGATGTTGTACCGCGCTGCCATGATGGGCTCCCGGAAAACAAAACGGCCGCCGGTGCGCTCGGGACGAATTCAGCCGCTGGCGAGCAGTTTTCGGGACTCTAGAACATGGCGCAGACGAGGGGAAATGCGTTTTCCCGACAGCCGCTCAGCTCTGCGCGATCCGCTCTGATTTTATTCAATGTGCGCGGATGAGCACCGAGATGAACGGCGCCGACGAGCAAATACGGCGTGGCCGAAGCCCTCTGACCGCCGGAGTAAAGAGCCGGCCCAAACAAATGGAACAGCCGCCGGAACACCGCAGCGATCGCAAAGATTGTCGCGTCCTGAAGATAAAGACTGCAGCGACCGGAAGATTGGGGCGGCCGCGTGTGTGTGCGCGGCCGCCTTCCTCCACTATCTCCGAATCGGCTCGGCTAGCTGTGCTCGCCGGGAAGTTCAGACGCGCTCGGAGCCCAAGCCGGCTCCGCTTCCGCAACCGGAACCGGAGGAGCCGGCTTCTTGGCTGCGGACTTGCGCTTCGCTGCCACTTTCTTCTTGGCCGCTTTCGCAGGAGCTTTCTTTGCCGCGCTTTTCTTGGCCGCGCCTTTAGCCTTTTTGGCCTTTTTTGCGGTTTTCTTCTTGGCTACCGCCTTTACTACCTTCTTCTTTTTGCGCGCCGGGGCGGCCTTTTTCTTCACGGATTTCTTCTTAGCCTTCGACTTCTTTGCCATATGATCGATCCTCCCGATCGTGCTGCAAATAAGGAAAATCTGATCGGCCCCAACAGGGACCGGGTTCACGCCAGAATACGAGCGAGCCCCCGTCTAGCTCGCGGCTTCGTCGGGACGCATCGCCGTCTGCGGCACGTGCTCCCGAAGCGCGGGCGGGCATGGCCCGCCAGTAGCCCAATCAATCAACTCGATCGTATGGACCGCCGGCAGTTTGGTACCCGCGGCGATCTGAGTCATGCAGCCAATATTTCCTGCTGCGATCACATCAGGTCGCAATTCCTCGATAGTCCCGACTTTGCGCTCGCGCAACCTTCTTGCGATGTTTGGCTGCAGAATATTGTAGGTCCCGGCCGAGCCGCAGCACAAATGTCCGTCGCGAATGTCCTTCACGGCGAAGCCGAGCTTGCTCAAAAGCTCCTTTGGTTGACGCGTTACGCGCTGTCCGTGCTGAAGCGAGCACGCAGCGTGATAGGCGACGACAAGTCCTTGACCCGTTTGCGCCGGCTCGAGCGGCACCGTCGCCAAATACTCGGTGATGTCGCGCGCCAGCGCTGCGATCTTTGAAGCCCGCTCGGCGTAAGCCGAATCGGTGCGCAGCATGAAGCCATAGTCCTTCACCGTCGTGCCGCAGCCGGATGTGGTCACCACCACCGCATCGATTGGCCCGAGCGCCGTCCAGGCATCGATGTTGGCGCGGGCTTGGCTGTGCGCTTCGTCCTCACGACCCATGTGATGGACCAAAGAACCGCAGCAGCCGGCCCCCTTCGCGACCACGACTTCGATGCCGAGCCGCGTCAAAACCCGAATCGCCGCGGCGTTGATTTGCGGGGCCAGCACGTCGTTGACGCAGCCGGCGAGCAAGGCCACTCGGCCCCGCCGCGCGGCCTCGGCCTTGAAGGTTTGCGGTGCGATCGGCCGGCGCGGAAAGTGCGCCGGCGCTAGCCGCAGCATCGCTGCGACGCGCTGCAGGCCGAGCGCTTCGGCGAGGTTCGCGAACGGCTTGCCGGCCAACGCCGCGATCAGAGCGAGCCGGAACCGCTCGGGGTAAGGCAGCATCCAGGCCAGCACGGCGCGCAACAGGCGCTCGTGCGCGGGCCGCCGATAGGTCTTCTGGATGTGGGCGCGGGCGTGATCGACCAGATGCATGTAGTGCACGCCCGACGGACAGGTGGTCATGCAGGCGAGGCACGACAGGCAGCGGTCGATATGGAGCGTCACCTCGGCGGTTGCCGGACGGTCGTTCTCCAGCATGTCCTTGATCAGGTAGATGCGGCCGCGCGGTGAATCGAGCTCGTTGCCGTCGAGCACATAGGTCGGACACGTGGCGGTGCAGAACCCGCAATGCACGCACGCCCGCAGGATCTTTTCGGATTCGGCGGTGTCCGGATCAGCGAGCTGCGCGAGGGAAAACGACGTCTGCATTGTTAAATCCCCGCCCACATGCGCCCGGGATTGAGGACACCGCGCGGGTCGAAGCTTTCACGCACGCGCTTGGTCAATGCCGCCAGCGCCGATGTTTCAGGCTGAAAAACATCGACTGCGGCCCGCACCGCCGCCGGCGCGCGGATCAGCGTGGCGTGACCGCCGCTGCCGGCAACGATCGAACGCACGAGAGCGGCTTTCGCATCGTCAGAAGGCGGCAAAGCCGCCCATAGCAGGCCGCCGGCCCAATCGTAGAGCACTTCCGCACCGCCCTGCTCCGCCAAGGCGCGCCCGAGTTCGCTGCCGCGCGCGGGCGCTGTCGAGATGCGCCAGATATCGCGCGCGCCGGAGGGCCCTGCCGCAGCAAACGGTGCCGCATCGCGAACCGAGCGCCAGAACGCGCGCGATTGATCCTGCTCAAGTACACCCAAGCTTCCATACGGCTTGGCCAGCGCTTCCAGCAACGCGCGGCGGTGCACGACCGACGGCGCGACACCTTCAACCCGAAAGGCGGTGACTGCCTTGCCGGCGCTCGCGGTCTCCGCCACCCGGCCCGCAAGCTGGGAAGCGAGATGCGCGGCCGCGGACACATCCGCATAGGAGCCCATGACCGCGGTCATCAGCTTTCCGGCCGCCGTATCGTCAAGACCGAAGACCAAAACTGTTTGCTCGGTCTCGGCGCGCGGCAGTGTCTTGACCGTAATGTCGGTCATGGCGGCAAGCGTGCCCCATGCACCGGCGAGCAGCTTGCAGAGATCGTAGCCGGTGACGTTTTTCACCACGCGACCTCCGGATTTGAAGGTTTCGCCGCGTCCGGACACCGCGGTGACGCCGAGAAAATGGTCACGCGCCGCGCCGGCTTTGATGCGCCGCGGCCCTGACAGGTTGGCGGAGAGAACACCGCCGATGCTGGCGCCGCCGGCAGCGCCGCCAAGCAGCGGCCCGTAATCCATCGGCTCGAACGCCAACTCCTGGCTGTTTGCCGCCAGCAGCGCCTCGATCTCGGCAAGCGGCGTGCCGGCTCTCGCCGAGAGCACGAGTTCGGCGGGCTCATAGAGGGTCACGCCGGACAGCCGTGACAGATCGAGCGTCATATCCCATTGCGCCGCGCGGCCGATGCGGCGCTTGCTGCCGCGGCCGACGACTTCCAGCGTCTTGCCACCGGCAACCGCCCAGTTGACCGCCTGCTCGACTTCCGCGGCGTCGCGCGGTTCCAGTTTGTCCGCCATCGCGCTTGTTAGAACCGCGGCAGGTCGGGAAAAGCAAGCTCACCGCGATGCACGTGCATGCGGCCCAGTTCGGCGCAACGGTGCAAGGTCGGAAAGACCTTGCCGGGATTGAGCAGCCCGTTCTGGTCGAACGCGCATTTGAGCCGCTGTTGTTGCTTGAGATCGGCCTCGGAGAACATCGCCGGCATCAGATCGCGTTTCTCGACGCCGACGCCATGCTCGCCGGTCAGCACACCACCGACCTCGACGCAGAGTTTGAGGATGTCGGCGCCGAATTCCTCGGCGCGCTCGAGCTCGCCGGGCTTGTTGGCGTCGTAGAGGATCAAAGGGTGCAGATTGCCGTCGCCGGCATGAAAGACGTTGGCGACCCGCAGGTCGTACTTGGCCGACATCTCCTTCATGCGCCGCAGCACCAGCGGCAATTGAGCGCGCGGGATGGTGCCGTCCATGCAGTAATAATCCGGCGAGATGCGGCCGACGGCCGGGAACGCCGCCTTGCGGCCGGCCCAGAACAACAGCCGCTCTTCTTCGGTGTTTGACAGCCGGCAGGTGACGGCGCCGCAGGCGTTCGCAATCGCCTGCACCCGATCGAGCAGATGATCGACCTCGGCGCGCGGACCGTCCAGCTCGACGATCAGCAGCGCTTCGACGTCGAGCGGGTAGCCCGCATGGACGAAGTCCTCGGCCGCCTTGATCGCGGGCCGGTCCATCATCTCCATGCCGCCCGGGATGATGCCGGAGCCGATGATGCGCGCGACGCATTCGCCGCCATCCTCGGAAGAAGCGAAGCCGATCAGCGCCGCGCGCGCGCATTCGGGCTTTCGCAGCAGGCGCACCGTGACCTCGGTGACGACGCCCAGAAGCCCCTCCGAGCCGGTGATGACGCCGAGCAGATCGTAGCCCGCGGCATCGAGGTGGCTGCCGCCGAGGCGCACCACCTCACCGTTTATCAACACCAGCTCGCAGCCAAGGACGTTGTTGGTGGTGACGCCATATTTGAGGCAATGCACGCCGCCCGAATTCTCCGCCACGTTGCCGCCGATGGTGCAGGCGATCTGCGAGGATGGATCAGGGGCGTAATAATAGCCGGCGTGATCGACCGCCTGCGAGACCGCGAGATTGGTGACGCCGGGCTCGACCACAGCCACACGGTTCTCGAAATCGATCGCGCGGATGCGCTTGAATTTTGACATGCCGAGCAGCACACCGTCGCCGAGCGGCAGTGCGCCACCGGACAACGAGGTCCCGGCGCCGCGCGGCACCACCCTGACGCCCTCGCGATGGCAATAAGCCAAGACAGCGGACACCTGCTCGGTGGTTTCCGGCAGCACCACGACCATCGGCAGCGCCCGGTAGGCGGTCAGGCCGTCGCTCTCATAGGGCCGCATCGCCTCCTCCGAGGCAATAACCCCCTCGCCCGGCACGATGCGTTTGAGGCCCGCGACGATATCGGAGCGGCGCGCCAGGACCGTCTCGTCGGGCTTGGGCATTGCAACGGTCATGCGATCTTTCCGGCATGTTGGCGTAAACTGGAACCATTATAACGGCAAAGGACCGCGTTGGTGTAGCCGCGTTGCCGCGCCGGAACCGCATCACCCCACAGCACGTCACTCCATCAGCCAGCGCACGCCGACAAAGCCCGGCAACAAGATGCCAGCCGCCCATAGCGCGGCAGAAGCCACATTGGCGATCTGAAAATTGAGCCAAGGCATCGCGTTCAGACCGGCGATCAGCGGCACCACGGCGCGAAGCGGGCCGAAGAAGCGCCCGATGAAGACCGCGAGCATGCCCCACTTGTTGAAGAACGCGATGCTGCGCGCGACCAGCTCCGGGTGGCTGGCCAACGGCCACATCCGCAGCACGCGATCCTTGAACACCAGGGCCAGCCAGTACGCCAGCCAGTCGCCCCCGATGGCGCCGAGCGCCGCCGCCAGCCAGATCGGCCAAAAGCTGAACTGCGCCGCCGCAATCAGCCCGCCGAGGCCCAGCAGCACCGCCGTCGCCGGGACAATCAACGACACGAAGGCGAACGATTCGCAGAAGGCCAACACGAAGACGATCGGAACGGTCCACGCCCGATGCGCTTCCACAAAGACAATCGTCGACTGCACAAGACCGTTCATGCTGTGTCCTTGACCAATGAGGCGGCGCGAGCCTCAGAATCCGAACGATGCTGTCCGTCTTCCACCAGACATTTCAAGCTTTGCTTAAATTCGGCGGCCGGACCCCGCACGTCGCGCGACAAGGCGGCGGGTCACCGGCAGCGCAAGGAGCGTGCGCGCGGCCAAGGCGCATTCGTCCCATGCGAACCGGCGGCGACTTGGCCCGTTGACACGCGAGTCCCGGACCGCTTCAACCGCATTGAAACTCGCTCACGGAGAGCATGATCCGGAAGCAATCCGCGCTTCCGGAAACCGTGATGCTCCGCATAAGCCAGGGTGTCGACCGCTTCGCAGCGACGACGTTCCGGCCACTTGTCACTGTCGCCGCGGCCCGCCGACGGCCGTATTTGAGAGGAATCCGATGATCAAAGCATTGATTGCCGCCGCCCTGCTGTTGACCGGCACGGCCGGGATCGCTTCCGCCCAGGATGTCGAAAAAGGCGCCACGGTTTTCAAGAAATGCGGCATTTGCCACAAGATCGGCCCCGGCGCGAAGAACCTGGTCGGCCCCGAGCTCAATGGTCTTGACGGGCGCCATTCGGGCACCGCTCCCGACTTCAGCTATTCGGACGCCAATAAGAATTCTGGCATCGTTTGGAATGAAGAAACCTTCGCCGAATACATCAAGGATCCGCGGGGCAAAATTCCCGGCACCAAGATGATCTTCGCCGGCATCAAGAACGAACAGGACATCAAGGACCTGTGGGCCTACATCAAGCAATACGACGCCGACGGCAACATCAAGAAATAACCTTTCCGCGGCATTCTTGATCTTGCTCAATCGGGAGCGCGGCCATGCGTGGCATGAATGCATGGGCGCGATCGGAATCGGTAAGATTTGTGTCGAATGAGGCTCCCGCGAGCTTCGAGCGAGGGACCGGCGGGTATGATCAAAGATATTGTCGTCAATCTCAACGTTGGTGAGAAGGCAAGCCCGGCTTGCGATTACGCCGTTTCGGTCGCTGCCACGTTCGACGCGCATCTGGCCGGCGTCGCCTTCCGCTACGATCCGGTTCTTCCGGTCTCCGGCGCCGGCTATATCCCGGCCGACGTAATCGACGCCCAGGAGCGCGACAACGAGGCCGCGACGCGGGCGGCCCTCGACCGCTTCAAGGCCGCCTGCGCGCGCGCCGGCGTCAACGGCGAGCCGCTGACCTTGAATGCCAGCTACGGCGGGGTCGGCGACCAGTTCGCCCGCATCGCGCGGCGCTTCGATCTGTCAATTGTCGGGCAGGCCGAGCCGCAAAGCAGCGCGGTCGAAGAGATCATTGCCGAGGCGGCGCTGTTCGAATCCGGCCGCCCGTTGATCATCGTTCCCTACATCCAAAAGGCGCCGCTGAAGCTCGACAACGTGATGGTATGCTGGGACGGCAGCCGCTCCGCCGCGCGCGCCATTGCGGATGCCATGCCGCTGCTGGCCAAGTCCGGGCGCGTCGAAGTCGTGATCGTCACCAACGAGCGCGGCAAGCAGGACGAGGTCGCGGGCGCCGACATGGGCGCGCACCTGGCGCGGCACGGCCTCAATGTCGACGTCCAGCGCACCGCGCTGGGCGACGTCGATGTCGCCGACATTCTGCTGTCGCATGCGGCGGACGCCGGCAGCGACCTCATCGTCATGGGCGGCTATGGCCATTCGCGCCTGCGCGAATTCGTACTCGGCGGCGTTACGCGCAGCATCGTCCGTTCGATGACCGCTCCGGTGCTGATGGCGCACTAAGAAGAAGCCCGAGATTCGGCCGCCGACCGGAACAACGCCGGCGGCCATTGGCGCTAGACGTTCGTCGCGTTGACGGGCCGACGCCGCCCGTGTCACGCTCCGATTGGCCCTTTCATACCCGTGCCCCCCGCAGGTGCGCTTTTGATCGTGCGCGCGGGGCCGGGACCGAAAATATCAAAATAATCAAAACGGAGGGCCGCGGAGGAAGGGCAGCCATGACGCGTCGCGCGGCATGAATGACATCGCGTACCCTGCAGCCGACATCGGCGGCGCCGCCTCCGCGCTGTTGAACGTTGCCGGTATCGGTATGCGCTTCGGCGGCATTGTCGCGCTCGACGACGTCACGTTTCAGATTGCTCGCGGACGGATTGTCGGCCTGATCGGGCCGAACGGGGCCGGTAAAACCACCCTCTTCAACTGCCTGAGCCGGCTCTATCGGCCGCACCGCGGCGATATCAGCCTCGACGGCCGATCGCTGCGCCACTGCGCGGCATCCGACATCGCCGCCCTCGGGATCGGCCGCACCTTCCAGGCGTCGACCCTGTTTGCGTCAATGTCGGTGCTCGACAATGTGAAGGTCGGCGCCCATGCGCGCGGCCGCAACGGTCCCCTCACCGACGCGTTCACGCTGCCGTCGACACGCGGCGAGGAACGTGAATTCGACGAGAGTGCGCGCGCCATGCTGGCCTTCGTCGGTCTCGAAGACGCAGCCGAGCAACCGGCGGCGAAGCTGTCGCTCGGCGCCCGCAAGCGGATCGAGCTTGCCCGCGCACTCGCCGCCAAGCCCATCGTGTTGTTGCTCGACGAACCGGCGGGCGGCCTCAACCACGAAGAGGTGACGGAGCTCGGCGTCTTGATCCGCGCCATCCGCGATCGGCTCGGCGTTACGGTCCTGCTGGTCGAGCATCACATGGGTTTGGTCATGAGCCTGTCCGACCAAGTCGTGGTGCTCAATTTCGGCCGTGTGATCGCCGACGGGCCGCCCGACGTGGTGCGGAACGATCCGGCCGTCACAGAGGCCTATCTGGGGCCGCGGCATTGATGGCGCCGATCCTCCAGCTCCGCGCCGTGAAAGCATTCTACGGCCAATCGGAGGTCGTGCACGGGATCGATCTTGCGGTCGAAGAAGGCGGCATGACCGTGTTGCTCGGCGCCAATGGAGCCGGCAAGACCACGACGCTGCGCGCCATCTGCGGCATGGTGCGCGCCGAGGGCGAGATCGTCTTCGCCGGGAAACCACTCGCGCGCCGCGCCACCGAGGACATCGCCGCACTCGGCGTTGCGCATGTGCCGGAGGGGCGCGGTACTTTTGTCGGCCTGACCGTCGAGGAAAATCTGCGGCTTGGCGGCTATACCCGCCTGCGCAAGGCACCGGCGAACATCGAGCGGATGTACGGCTATTTCCCGATCCTCGCCCAGCGGCGTCGCCAGCAAGGCGGTGCGCTATCCGGCGGCGAGCAGCAGATGCTGGCGATCGCCCGCGCGCTGATGATGGAGCCGCGGCTTCTGGTGCTCGACGAACCCTCGTTCGGCCTCGCGCCGCGGGTGGTCGAAGACATTTTCAGGATCGTCGAACGCATCAAAAAAGAGGAGCGCGTCAGCGTTTTGCTGGTCGAGCAGAACGCGAATCTGGCTCTGGAACTGGCCGACCACGCCTATCTGCTCGAAACCGGCTACGTGGTCGCGTCGGGGAGCGCCAAGGCGCTGGCCGACGACCCACAGATCCGCCGCGCTTATCTGGGCTACTGAGGAGTTCCACTTGCACGAATTCCTGCAGCAGGTGTTCTCGGGACTGGCCGCCGGCTCGATCTATGCCAGCATCGCGCTGGCGCTGGTGATGATCTATCGCTCGACCGATCTGGTAAATTTCGCCCAGGGCGAAATGGCGATGTTCTCCACCTACATCGCCTGGACGCTGGTCAATGCCGGGCTGCCGTTCTGGGGCGCATTTGCGCTCACGCTCATCGTGTCCTTCGTGGGCGGCATGCTGATCGAGCGCGTGCTGATCCGGCCGGTCGAAAATGCACCGGTTCTGGCAACCGTCATCGTCACCATCGGCCTGTTGCTGATCCTCAACTCGGTGGCCGGCTGGCTCTACACTTATACGGTTCAGGATTTCCCGAGCCCCTTCCCGGACCGGCCGCTGCTGCATGCGCTGATCACCACGCGCGATCTCGGCGTCATCGCCGTCACGCTGATCATGCTGGTGCTGTTGTTTCTGTTCTTCCGCTACACCTCGATCGGACTGGCGATGCGCGCCGCCGCGCAAAATCCGGCGTCGGCGCGGCTCTGCGGCATTCGCGTCGGGCACATGCTGGCGATCGGCTGGGGGCTTGCGGCCGCCATCGGCGCAACGGCGGGCATCATGATCGCGCCGGTGCTGTTTCTCGATCCCAACATGATGAGCGGCGTCCTGCTCTATGCTTTCGCCGGCGCGCTGCTCGGCGGCATCACCAGTCCGGTGGGCGCCGTGGTCGGCGGCCTGATCGTCGGCGTCACCGAAAATCTGGTCGGCACCTATCTGATCGCCAGCCAGCTCAAGCTCACCGTAGCGCTGGCGTTGATTATCCTTGTACTGGTGTTCCGGCCGAACGGCCTGTTCGGCACGGCCATCGTGCGGCGGGTGTGAGATGGACAAAACCTCCACCGCCATCGCCCCCGCGCCTGTCGACATCGAGCGCGTCGGCGTCTCCCAGGTCGGCGTCTCCAATTGGCGGCTGGCGCTGGCTGATCGCGGCGCTCGCGATTGCGATCGCGGTCGCGCTTCCCTTTGGCTTGAGCAAATATCACGTGTTCGAACTGACCTTGGTGATGATCTACGCCATCGCGGTGCTCGGTCTCAACATCTTGACGGGCTACAACGGCCAGATCTCGCTGGGCCACGGCGGGTTCTTTGCCGCCGGCGCCTACACGGCCGCGATTCTGATGCACCGTTATGGCGTGCCCTATTGGGCGACGCTGCCGGCGGCCGGGCTTGTCTGCTTTGCGCTCGGCGTCTTGTTCGGCTTGCCGGCTTTGCGCTTCGAGGGCCCCTATTTGGCGCTGGTCACGCTGGCGATGGCGCTAGCGACGCCGCAACTGCTGAAATACTTCGACACCTGGACCGGCGGGCAGCAGGGCATCAATCTGGCCAAACCGATACCGCCTGCGGGCCTCGGCCTCAACCAGGACCGCTGGCTTTATCTGATCGCGCTGGCCGCGTTGTTGGTCGCCATCCGCGTCGCCGCCAACATGCTCAACGGCCGCACCGGCCGGGCCTGGGTCGCCATCCGCGATCACCCGATCGCGGCCGCTGCCATGGGGATCGACACTGCGCGCTACAAGACGCTGGCCTTCGGCACCAGCACATTGTTCACCGGCGTCGCCGGTGCGCTGTCGGCGATCGTGGTCGGTTACGTCTCGCCGGAAAGTTACAGCCTGTTTTTGTCGATATCGTTCCTGGTCGGCGCCGCAGTCGGCGGCATCTCGACCATCGGCGGAGCGATCGTCGGCGGATTTTTCATCCAGTTCGTGCCCAACTTCGCCAACGACATTTCCGACGCCGCCCCCTGGGCGATCTACGGACTGGCGATGCTGGCGTGCATGTACACCATGCCCAACGGCGTCGTCGGCACGCTCAAGCCATGGCTTGAGCGTTTGGCGCGATCGATCGCCGGCCGCCGCGAACAGACACGAGGAGGAAGGCCGCCATAACGTCGCGGCCGCGAGCGGCAGCCGAGTTCGTAATACGACGACAAACAAAAATAGCTTCGACACACCAACGGAGGAAACCATGTCACCCAAGCAGAGGGCCTCGATATCGCTATCAGCGTGGCCGCTATCCGCGGCGACCGTTCTTCTCGCCGGCGGGCTGGCCTATGCGGCCGGGCAGTACGGCCCGGGCGTCAGCGACGCCGAAATCAAGCTCGGCAATACCATGCCGTATAGCGGACCGGCATCCGCCTACGGCGCCATCGGCAAGGCCGACGTCGCCTATTTCGCCATGATCAACGAGCAAGGCGGCATCAACGGCCGCAGGATCAATTTCATCACCCGCGACGACGGCTACAGCCCGCCGAAAACCGTCGAACTGGTCCGCAAGCTGGTCGAGGACGATCAGGTTCTGGCGCTGTTCAACACGCTAGGTACCGCGCCGAATTCCGCGATCCAGGCCTATGCCAACGAGAACAAGGTGCCGCAGCTGTTCGCCGCCACCGGCGCCGACAAGTGGAACGATCCGAAGAACCATCCCTGGACCATGGGGTGGCAGCCGAGCTACCGCATCGAAGCGCGCATCTACGGCCGCTACATTCTGAAAAACCTGCCGAACGCCAAGATCGCGGTGCTCTATCAGAACGACGATTTCGGCAAGGACTATCTGACCGGTCTGCGCGAAGGTTTGGGCACCAAGGCCGACACCATGATCGTCGCGGTCAAAAGCTACGAGACCACCGACCCGACCGTGGATTCGCAGATCGTGTCGCTGCAAGGCAGCGGCGCCGACGCGCTGATAACTGCAGCGACGCCGAAATTCGCCGCGCAGGCGATCCGCAAGGTGTTCGACATCGGCTGGAAACCGACCAACTTCCTCACCAACGTGTCGGCTTCGGTCGGCGCCGTCATGAAGCCGGCCGGGCTCGAGAAAGGCGTCGGCGTCATCTCCGCCGGCTATCTGAAGGAGCCGACCGATCCCCAATGGGCCAACACGCCGGAATACAAGGAATGGCTCGATTGGATGAAGAAATACAATTCCGCAGGTAACCTGACCGACAACAACAATATCGTCGGCTACTCGGTGGCGCAGACCATGGTCGCCGTGCTCAGGGCTTGCGGCGATGACCTGACCCGCGAGAACGTCATGAAGCAGGCCGCCAGCATCCATGATCTGAAACTGCCGATGCTGCTGCCCGGCATTGTGGTGTCGACGAGCGAGACCGACTTTGCCCCG
The DNA here is from genome assembly GCA_963737755.1 of uncultured Alphaproteobacteria bacterium. Lineage (GTDB taxonomy): Bacteria > Pseudomonadota > Alphaproteobacteria > Rhizobiales > Xanthobacteraceae > BOG-931. The sequence goes on from CAVTTZ010000009.1 coordinate 628,809, forward strand.
ATCAAACAGATGCAGCTGATGAAGTTCGACGGCACCACCTGGCAGTTCTTCGGCGACGTGCTGTCGGGATCCGGAAGCTGATACGGCCGGCGGCCGGCGCAGCGCCCGGCCGTTTTGTCATCCGTGGGATTTTGCCGAGTCCACGGCTTTCGCCAACGCCGCCGGCATCGCGGTCTGCACCACGAGGCCGCGGGCGCGCGCGTCGGCCACCCCGAGCGAGCGCAGTGCCGCAAGCGCGAGCGCTTGCACAATGTCGCGTTCGCGTCCGGATGGGTCCGGCGCCAGCGGGCCTATCAGCCCTTCGATCAACAGGCCGGTGATGCCGGCCGCGGCGACGGCGACATCCTGCGGCGGCAGACGGCCCTCGGCGAGGGCAGTCGATATCCGGTCGGCGAATTCGGCGGTGAGCGCTTTGCGAAACGCCAGCCGCGCGGCATCGAGTTCGGCATCGATCGGCTCGGCGATCGCCGCAAAGGAAAGCCTGCGGTCGCGCAGCGCCCGCGCGGCGAATGTCATGATCGCTGCCGACAAGCCGGAAAGCGGCCCCGGCGCGCCAGCGGCCGCGCTGCGCACTGCCCCAAGCTCGTCTTCGGCGATCTCCGCCAACAGTGCGGCGACCAGATCGGTTTTCGCGGGGAAATAGCGATAGACCGTACCGGCCGCGATGCCGGCGCGGGCAGCGACCGCGGCAATCTGCACCGCCGCCATTCCGCCCTCGCTCGCCATCTGTCGCGCCGCCGCGATGATCGCGTCGTGGCGCGCAGCCAGACGGCGGACGACATTTTCCGTGCGGCGATAAGGCAAGGCAATCCGTCGGGTCGATTCACGGTCTTGTATAGAATATCTGAACCATGATTCAACGCGAGTGCCATCAGCGCCGGATAAAGAGGCCGCTCGCAGACGAATGATAGAGCTATAGCCCGTGCGGGAAAAACCGACGTGGTTTCTTGATAAGCGCGAACGACAACAAATGAATCCGTTGCTCACCCGACTCAATTTCATCGGAATGTGCCTTAAAATGACTATTCGCAACGTATCCGTACCCTGAACAGCCTTGGAACAGTGACATGGCCTTCGCGCGCCTAATAGTGTTGGTCTTCGCCACCGCGCTTTTTGCGCATTCCGCCGCGGCAAGCGATCCGCGGCCGCCACAACTACAAATCTCATTTCTCGCCGAGCCGGCGCCGATCACGCAATACGGCGCCACCAAGCTGGTCTACGAAATGCTGGTGACGAACTTCTCCAAGCGGTCGTATGTGCTCGACAGCATCGACGCCAAGGCCGGCGCAGCGCAGTTCTCGTTCGCCGACACGACGCTCGCCGGCATGATGACCCATTTGGGCCCATGGGACCCCGCGACCGGACCGGAAAGCCGCACCATCGCAGCCGGCAGAAGCACGGTGGTCTATTTCCTGCTCGATCTCGGAACCGCAAAAGCGCCGCCAGAAATCGCGCATACGCTACACGTGTCCGCAGACGACGGCAGCACCCACGAGATCCCGCTCAAGCCGCTGGTAATATCGGACGAAAAGCCGATCGTCGTTGCGCCGCCGCTGCGCGGGGTTTGGATGGCCGGCAACTCGGTCAACAACGGCGCCGACGCCGCCCATCGCCGCACCATCCTGATCACCGACGGCCGCCCCTACTTGGCGCAACGCTATGCCATCGACTGGGTGCAAATCCAGAAAGTCGACGGCGCCTACACGACCTGGAAAGGCCCGGAGGACAAGAACGACAGCTACTTCTGCTACGACCAGCCGATCTACAGCGTCGCCGCCGGCAAGGTGGTCGACATGGCTGACGGCCTGCCCGAAAACGTGCCGCATTCCGGCAAATATGCGATCGATATCAACTTTGCCAATGCGGCCGGCAATCATGTCGTGGTCGAGATCGCGCCGCGCCGCTACGTGCTGTATGCGCACATGAAGCCCGGTACGGTGCGGGTGAAAGTCGGTGACACGGTGGGTGTCGGCGACATGCTCGGTCATGTCGGCAACACCGGCAGCTCCACCGAGCCGCATCTGCACATGCACATCGTCAACCAGCCGTCGTTTCTCGCCGGCAACGGCCTGCCCTATGAATTCACTGCGTTCGATGCGAGCGGGCCGGTCGAAGCTGACGTGAGTTCGCCGAATGCCATCAGCATCGGCGAGATCGGGCCGCAGAAACCGTTCACTAACGACTATCCGGCGAACAACGCGCTGGTGACGTTCCGCTGAGTCGTATCGCCCTGAGGCTCCCTTTCGTCATTGCGAGGAGCAACGCGACGAAGCAATCCAGCTCCTCGCCGCAGGCTGGATTGCTTCGCTTCGCTCGCAATGACGATGGGGCGTGTGCGCCCTACTCGCCCTTTTGCGCCAGCGATTTGGCGCGGATCTTGGAAAGCGTCGTCATCGGCGTGATCGCTTCGGGATCGATGGCGAGCCGGATGATTGCCGGCTTGCCGGACGCCTGCGCTTCCTTGAAGGCCGCCGGAAAATCGGCGGTGTTCTCGACACTGATGCCGAAGCCGCCGAAGGCGCGCGCGTAGGCGACGAAGTCCGGATTGCGCAATTCGGTTGCCACGATCCGGCCGGGATATTCGCGCTCCTGGTGCATGCGGATGGTGCCGTAGATACCGTTATCGGCGATCACGGTGACGAACGGCAGATCGTACTGGACGGCCGTCGCGAACTCCTGCCCGTTCATCAGGAAGTCGCCATCGCCGGCGATGCAGACAATCGGCCGCTCCGGATAGAGCCGCTTCAGTGCCACCGCGGCCGGCACGCCATAGCCCATCGATCCTGACGTCGGCGCCACATGCTGGCCAAACCGGCGGAAGCGAAAGAAGCGGTGAATCCAGGCCGCATAATTGCCCGCGCCGTTGCAGATGATGGCGTCGTCGGGAAGATATTCGCGCAGCCACACCATGACAGCGCCGAGATTGACGCCGCCGGGCTGCTCGGTCGGCGCCTCGGTCCAGGACAGATATTCGGCGTGTGCGACTGCGGCGTTGCCGCGCACGGCGCCCGGCAGCACGAGGGTTTCCAGCGCCGCCGCGAACGCCGTCGGCGTCGCATTGATCGGCAGCGTCGGGCTATAGACGCGGCCAAGCTCTTCGGCGCCCGGATGAACGTGCACGAACTTCATCTGCGGCTGCGGAATGTTGAACAGCGAATAACTTTGCGACGGCAGTTCACCCATGCGACCACCGATCAGCACCACAAGGTCGGACGCATTGATACGCTCGACCAGCTTCGGATTCGGGCCGATGCCGAGATCGCCCGCGTAGCACGGATGCAGCGCGTCGAAGAGATGCAGCCGCCGAAACGTGGTGCAGACCGGCAGCGAAAATTTCTCCGCAAAGCGCGCCAGGCGATCGCTCGCCTCCTGCGACCAGCGGCTGCCGCCCAGGATCAACATCGGCGACCGCGCGGTACCGAGAAGCTCGGCAAACTTCGCCATGTCGGCCGGCCCCGGCGACGTCTCCACCGCGATATAGGCGGGGGCATCATCGACGCCGACGCGCTCGGTCAGCATGTCCTCGGGCAGGCTGACCACCACCGGCCCTGGCCGGCCGTTCGCCGCCGTATAAAAGGCGCGCGAGACAATTTCGGGAATGCGCGCCGGATCGTCGATCTCGGTCGCCCACTTGGTCATCGAGCCGTACATGGCGCGATAATCGATTTCCTGAAACGCCTCGCGCTCGCGCATGTCGCGCGCCACCTGGCCGATGAACATCACCATCGGGGTCGAATCCTGGCGGCCGATATGGATGCCCGGCGAGGCGTTGGTGGCGCCAGGTCCACGGGTAACGAAACACACCCCGGGCTGACCGGTCGCCTTGCCCACGGCTTCCGCCATCATCGCAGCGCCGCCTTCCTGACGGCACACCGTCACGGCGAGACCGCTGTCATGAAAAGCGTCGAGCACGGCGAGATAGCTCTCGCCCGGAACACAGAAGACGTGGCGCACGCCGTGGATCTTCAACTGATCCACCAGGATCTCGGCGGCAGTGCGAATATTGTCCTTCCCGCGCATCGGCATCTCCGCGACGGAACGCCCGCCGACTCGCGGCGCCCAGCGTTATAGGCTTTGCTTGCCGCGAGATGCGCCGTTAGTCCAGCCCTTGGGCGCGCCGCAACGGCTCGGCGCAAGGGAGTTTCGGCCGATGAGCGAGGATGCGGAGACCCAACGGGAGGCTTTCGACTTTCTCGCCGATCCAACCACCCACGGCGGGCGTGAGGTCAAACGGATCGACACCCATGCGGCGTCCGTGTTCCTCGTGGGTGATCGCGCCCTCAAGGTGAAGCGCGCCGTGCGCTTCCCGTTTCTCGACTATTCGACGCTGGCGAAGCGCAAACAGGCCTGCGAGGCCGAGATCGCCGTGAATACGCCCTACGCGCCGGAAATTTATCACGGCGTGGTGGCAATCACGCGCGAAGCCTCCGGCAAGCTCGCGCTTTGCGGGTCCGGCGAGCCGGTCGAGTGGGCGGTCGACATGCTGCGGTTTGATGAGAAGCAGACGCTCGACCACATCGCCGGCAAAATCGACGACGCGTTGGCCGATGCGCTCGGCCGCGTCGTCGCGGCTGCGCACGCCAAAACGCCGGATGCCAAAACACCGCCGGTCGATCCCGAGCGCTGGATCGCGGCGATCGGCAGCTACATCGACGAGCACGCCGAGACGTTCGCCCGGCACCCCGAAATTTTTCCCGCCGCCGCCGGCGATGAACTCGGGCGCGCCAGCCGTGCCGCTTACGCGCGCATTCAGCCTCTCCTGCGCGAGCGCGGCCGGCAGGGCTTTGTCCGCCGTCTCCACGGCGATCTGCACCTCGGCAACATCGCGCTCATCGAGGACAAACCCGTGCTGTTCGATGCCATCGAGTTCAGTGAAGTGATCGCCACGGGCGATGTCTTCTACGACCTCGCATTCCTGCTGATGGACTTGCTCCAGCGCGATCTTGCGCTCGCGGCCAACGTCGTACTCAACCGCTATCTGGCCGAGACGCGGCGGATCGAGAATTTCGACGCGCTCGCCGTGCTGCCGTTCTTCCTGTCGTTGCGTGCCGCCATCAGGGCGAAGGTCACCGCCGCGCGGCTCGAGCGGGCCGCCGACGCCGACCGCGCCGACATCACCGCCTCCGCGCGGGGTTATTTCGACTTCGCGCTGCGCGCTGTTAAGCCGCCCGCACCGGCCTTCGTGGCTGTCGGCGGACTTTCGGGCACTGGGAAATCCATGCTCGCGCGCATGCTGGCACCGGTGGTCGAGCCCATGCCGGGCGCCGTGGTGGTGCGCTCTGACGTCGAGCGCAAAGCGCTGTTCGGGCTCGCCGAGACCGAGAAATTGCCGAGTTCCGGTTACGCGGCGGACGTCACCGCCCGCGTTTACGCCGCGATCGGGGAAAAGGCTCAAAGGATCGTCGCGGCGGGTCACTCCGTGATCGTCGACGCGGTCTTCGCCAGGCCGGAAGAACGCGTCGCCATCGCGAGCGCCGCCAGGGCCGCCGGCTTGCCGCTGCAGGGCCTGTTCCTGACCGCCGACACGGAAATCCGGCTGCACCGCGTCGGCGGCCGCCGGGGCGATGCGTCCGACGCCGATGCCGCCGTGGCGCAGGCCCAGGAACGCTACGAAATCGGCCGCCTAGACTGGACAATCGTCGACGCTTCGGGCACCCCGGAAGCTACTCTTCGCCGCGCCGTGGCAGCCCTGCATCGTCATTGATTGACGGATATGGTGCGCCGCAAATATAAGCGCGGGGAACCGGCAGAACCGCAGACGTCAGAGAGGCGCGATCATGGCGAGCAACGAGGCAACCATCCCCACCGGCAGTCACGGGCCTGAGGGAACGCGCCGCGATTTCCTTTACATCGCGACCGGCACGGTCGCCGCCGTGGGCGCCGCGGCTGTTCTGGTTCCGTTGATTGCGCAGATGAACCCGGACGCTTCGACGCTCGCCGCCGGTGGCCCGGTCGATCTCGACGTCAGCAAGATCGAGCCTGGCCAGCAGGTCGTGGTGCGTTGGCGCGAGCGGCCGATCTTCGTGTTCCATCGCACGCCCGAGACCATCAAGACGCTCGAGGATCCGAAACTGCTGGGGCTGCTCTCCGACCCCAATTCGCGCAGATGCAGCAGCCGCCTTACGCGACCAATGCGACGCGGTCGCTGAAGCCGGAATACGGCGTGCTGGTCGGTATCTGCACGCATCTCGGCTGTATCCCGATGTTCTATCCGTCGCCGAGCCCGACCGTGCCGGTGACCAACTGGCTGGGCGGCTATTTCTGCCCGTGCCACGGCTCGAAATACGATCCGGCCGGGCGCGTCTATAGCGGCGTTCCGGCGCCCTACAACCTGCCGATACCGCCCTACTCGTTCGTCAGCGATACGACCCTGCGAATCGGCGACAATCCGAGCGGCGTCACCTGGGATTTCGGCTCGATCCGCCAGCTCTGAGGCGTGGCCGCGCCAAGCGGCGTGATCGCCTTCCGAACGATCCCTCTTCAGCGCGAGCGCGGCGCCTTCCGCAGCGCGTCGGTCGCCGCCGCGTCAACCGCGCCATCGACGATGACGACGCCATATTGCTCGCGCGCGACTTGCGGCGAGAACAGGCCGTCCAGCACGTTGTCGAGCACCGCCGCCGGATCGCGCCGGAACGGATCGCCGTAGCCGCCGCCGCTCGGGCCGTAGGTGATCAAGCAATCGCCGCTGCGTCACGCGTTTGTACGGCACCTTCGAGGGCAGCGTCGTCCGCGTCCCTCTCGGCTCTGCAGGACCAGATCGCCCGGATAGCCATCGCTGCCGCCGGCAAATCCCCACGGCCGGTGTTTCTGGCCGTCGCCTTCGACCGAAAAGCCGCCGTCGGACAGATAGGTGAAGGCCCGCACCGAGCCGACGCCGCCGCGCCACTGCCCGGCCGCCACCACGCCCTCGCGCAATTCGTAGCGGTTCACCCGCAGCGGCAGATGCGATTCGATGTCCTCGATCGGATTGTTGCGCGTGTTGGCATAGAGCGTATCGACCGCATCCATGCCGTCGCGGCCATAGCGGCCGCCATAACTTCCCTCGAAAATCTCCATGTGAACCCACGGATGATTCTGCACGGCGCCGCTGAAGGCGATCACCCGCAGATTGCCGACGCCGGCGCTGACCTGTTGCGGCACCGCTCCGGCCAGCGCTTTCATCACCGTGTCGGCGAGCTGGTTGCCAGGACAGAAACGGGCAATGACCGGCGCCGGAAAGATCGGATTGGCGAGCGTACCCTTGGGCGCGACGATCGTGATCGGCCGCGTCAGCCCGCTGTTTTGCGGAATGTGTCCGTACACCGCGCTGTCCAAGAGGATCGAGCGCAGTGTCAGCCAGATCGCGCAATCGGTCGTGCCTTCGAACGGCAGATTGATCGGACGGTCGGAGACTTGCGGCGAAGTGCCGGTGAGATCGACCGTGAGTTCGTCGCCCGCGATCGTGATGGTGACAACAAATTTCAGATCGCGCCGCGTCGGGTCCGGATCGTCGAATAGCCGTCGATGAAGGTTTCCGCCGCATAAACGCCATCCGGAATTTCGGCGATGGCGCGGCGCATCATGCGCTCGGCATAATCCATCAGGTCTTCGTAGGCGCCGTTGACGGTGTCGTGGCCGTAGCGCCGCACCAGATCGAGATAGCGTTGCGCGCCGATCTGCGCCGCCGCGATCTGCGCATTCATGTCGCCGACCACGAGGTCGGGAATGCGGATATTGTCGCGCACGATCTGCCAGACCGCTTCGTTGCGCTTCCCCTCATCGACCACCTTGATGGCCTTGAACTGCAGCCCTTCCGCGTAGGTGTCGACCGCGTCGACGATGCCGCAGCTTCCCGGCGTATGCGCGCCGATATCGAGATGATGCGCGGTGGTGACCGAAAAACCGATCAGCGCGCCGTCGTCGAACACCGGCACGCAAAATGCCACGTCGGGCCCGTGCGAGGCGCCGCCATACGGATCATTGTGCATGATCACATCGCCGGGGCGAAACTCATCGCCGCGCTGCTCGAAACGCTTGCGGATGCCGCGGATGTAGCCGGGGATCGGACCTGACTGCAGCGGCGTGCTCATCTTGCACTCGCAGAGCTGCCGGCCTTCGGCGTCGGTCAGCGCCGCGCCGAAATCCTCCGAACTCGCGGATGATGCTCGAATAGCTCATGCGCATGAGCTTGTGGCCCATCTCGATGGCGATGCTTTCCAGCGCGCCCTGGATGACGGCGCCGGTGATCGGATCGACCCGCGTATTCGCCTGCTTTTGTTTGATGGGGGTTAGCGTCTTGCATCAATCATTCCCCACGATGCTCAGGATCAGATTGCCGGCCGGATCGTTGATCGCGCTGCAGCCCGGCGGAATGACGGTCGTCGAGTCCTTTTGCAGCACGATCGCCGGCCCGGCAAAGACCTTGCCGACCGGCAGCAGATGACGCCGATAGAAGCTCGTCTCGAACGGGCGCAACTCGCCGTCGATGCGGAAGACGCATTGGCCGGTGCGCACCCGCGCCGCGTCGAGCGTCGACGCCTTCGGGCGCCGACGAGCTTGGCGATCTTCGGCATCTCGCCGATGCCGACGACGCGCAGGTTGACGATCTCGATCGGGCTGCCGACGAAAGCATGCCCGTATTCGCGCTCATGCGCCTTGTGAAAGCGCCGCCCAGATTGCCGCAAGCTCCTGCTCGCCGATAGCGCCGGCTGGGAACGGAATTTTGAGCTCATAGCCCTGCCCCACGTAGCGCAGGTCGCCGTCGCGCACGAACGACAGTACCGGTCGACTCAGATGATCGGCGGCGAATTGGCGTTTCAGATCCGCTTCCATCGCCGCGATGTCGGCGTTGAGGCGAGCGAGATCGACGCTGTCGCTGACCTGGAACTGGGTGCGGATGGCGTCGTATTTCAGATCGGTGGTGAGCAAGCCCCATGGCCGAGGTGATGCCCGGATAAGGCGGCACGATCACTTCCGGAAAACCCAGCATGGCGGCCACTTCGGCGCCGTGCAGCGGCCCGGCGCCGCCGAAAGCCACCAGCGCAAACTCGCGCGGATCGATGCCCTTCTGCACCGTGCGCGAGCGGATGGCGTTGGCCATGTTGCTGTTGATGACGGTGAGCACGCCTTCGGCCGCCTCGAGCTTGCTCATGCCGAGCGCGCTGCGCCAGATCCTCGATGACCCGATGCGAAGCCTCGTCGTCGAGCTTCATGCTGCCGCCGAGGAAATCGTGCTTGTCGAGCCGGCCCAGCACCACATTGGCGTCGGTGACGGTCGGCTCGTTGCCGCCGCGGCCGTAAGCCGCCGGACCCGGCACCGCGCCGGCGCTGCGCGGGCCGACGCGGAAGGCGCCGCCCTGATCGACATAGGCGATCGAGCCGCCGCCGGCGCCGATGGTGTGGATGTCGATCATCGGCAGCAGCAGCGGAAAGCCGGCGATCGAGGTGCTGCGCGCGTCGGTCTCGGCAAAGCGGCCTTCGACCACGATGCCGATATCGGCGCTGGTGCCGCCGATGTCGAAGGTCACGAGCTTCTCGCGCCCGCTCAATGCGCCGATCCAGGCGCCGCCGAGCACGCCGGCGGCGAGCCCGGACAGCAGCGTCATCACCGGCTTGTCGCTCACCATCGCGGGCGTCGCCACGCCGCCGTTCGAGGCCATCACGCGCAGCTCGGAGCGCAGCCCGGCATCGCGCAACGTGCTCTCGCAGGCGGCCGATATAGCTGCGCATCTTCGGCCCGATGAAGGCGCACAGGCAGGCGGTGGTGAAGCGCTCGAACTCGCGGAACTGCGGCGAGACCGACGACGGACGTGGTGATGAAGACGCCCGGCAGCTCGCGCTCGAGAATCTGCCATGGCGCGGCTGCTCGTGCGCCGGATTGAGATAGGAGAACAGAAAACACACGGCGACCGCCTCGACGCCTTCGGCCTTCAACGCCTGCGCCGCGGCCAGCACGCCGGCTCTCGTCGAGCGGCTCGAGCTCCTCGCCGTGCGGCGGCGCGAGCCGGCCCTTCACCACCTTGCGGTGACGCCGCTTCACCAGCGGCCGGTCCTGCCACGGCAACTCCTGCATGATCGAGTAGTGTTCGACCCGCTGATGCCGCGCGATATGGATGATGTCGCGGAAGCCTTCGTTGGTGAGCATGCCGGCGCGCGCGCCTTTGTGCTCCAGCACCGCGTTGGTCGCCGTGGTGGTGCCGTGCAGCACGTAGTCGATCTCGCCCGGCGCCACGCCGTTGTCGCGGCAGATTTCGGCGATGCCCTGGACGATCGCCGCGCGACGGATCGTCGGGCGTGGTGGAAACCTTGTGGATGGCGACGTGATTGGTGCTCAGATCGCAATACACGATGTCGGTGAAGGTCCCGCCGACATCGACGCCGATTGTCTTCATCGTAGCCCGGCCTGCATGGCGCCGTGTCTCGTTCCCGGCTTGTGAGCCGATGTCGGCCTGTTAGACTGCTCGCGTCGTCGGACCGTTTGCGTCGATAGACAGGTGCGCTCCGTCGCCGACTGGCGCGCTTCATCTTCCGTGCACCTGATCGAGAAGGCAACAGTGAAAGCCGTCGTCATTCACGCGCCCGGGGCGCCCGAACAGCTGGTCATGGCCGAGGTGCCGGAGCCCGAACCCGGCCCCGGCGAGGTGCTGGTGGATGTGGCATTCGCCGGCTGCAACTGGGCGGACACGCAGATCCGCACCGGCATCTATCCGCATGCCCGAACCTACCCGCTGGTGCTCGGGCTCGAGATCGCGGGCACGGTCGCTCGAAGCTCGGGTCTGGCGTACGCGATGTCAAAATCGGCGATCGTGTCGCGGCGTTTCTCGAGCGCGGCGGCGCCTATGCGCAAAAGGCCGTCGTCGCCGCCAATATGCTGATGCGGCTGCCGGACAGCATCCCGTTCGACGTCGGAGCGGCCCTCACCGTGCAGCCGCTGACCGGCTATCACATGCTGCACACCATCTACAGCCTCAGACCGAACGATACCGTGCTGATCAATGCCATCGGCGGCGGCGTCGGACTATTCACGACCCAACTCGCGGTCCATGCAGGTGCCCGCGTCATCGGCACGGTCGGCACGCCCGGCAAGGAGAAACTCGCGCTGGAGTATGGCGCCGAGCGCGTGGTCGTTACGCGCAATGAAGACTTCGAACAGGCCGTGCTGACGTTCAGCAATGGCCGGGGCGTCGATCTGGCCATCAACTCGCTGGGTGCGACCATGCTCGATCGCACATTCAACGTGGTGCGCAAGCTCGGCCACATCATCAGCATCGGCGAAGCTGAGGGCGAGCCCTTCAAGAACATCCGCGAGCGGATCCTGCCGCGCTCGCAGACCTTTACACGACTGCACATCGGCCATGTCGATGCCGAATCGCAAGCCTGGAAGGACAGCCTCGCGCTCATCCCACGCGGCGTCGTCGACGGCTGGCTGAAGGTGCCGATGGCCGGCACGTTTCCAATGGCAGAGGCGGCAGCGATGCACCGCTATCTCGAATCGCGCCAGGCCGCCGGCAAGCTGGTCCTCGAGATCGCGCGTTAACCGGTACGGAACCTAGCCCTGCCGCCGCCCTACGGCGTTCCAAAGCCCTTGATGACAAAGGCGAGAACTGCCACATCCAGACGGCAATGAATCAAGCCGTTCACCCCCCAGAAGTTGCGCCCGCTCCCTCGCCGCTTGCGGCCGAGGTCGAGCGGCGGCGCACGTTCGCCATCATCTCGCACCCGGACGCCGGCAAGACCACGCTGACCGAAAAGCTGCTGCTGTTCGGCGGCGCGATTCAGCTTGCCGGCCAGGTCAAGGCCAAGCGCGACCGGCGCTCGACCCGCTCCGACTGGATGGCGATCGAGCGCGAGCGCGGCATTTCCGTCGTCACCTCGGTGATGACGTTCGAATACGACGGCCGCGTCTTCAACCTGCTCGACACGCCGGGCCACGAAGACTTTTCGGAAGATACCTACCGCACGCTCACGGCGGTCGATTCCGCCGTGATGGTGATCGACGCCGCGCGCGGCATCGAGCCGCGCACCCGCAAGTTGTTCGAAGTCTGCCGGCTGCGCGACATCCCGATCATCACCTTCATCAACAAGATGGATCGCGAGAGCCGCGATCCGTTCGACCTGATCGACGAGATCGAAAAGACGCTGGCGCTCGACGCCACGCCCATCACCTGGCCGATCGGCCGCGGCCGCGATTTCGTCGGCACCATGGACGTGAAGACCGGCGGCGTGCGGCTGCTCGATGGCGACGCCGGCGCAGCCGGCAGCTTGCGCCAAATGACCATCGCCGATCTCGCCGCCGCAAACCCGACACTCGACGCTGCGGCCTTTACCGAAGAGCTGGATCTGGTGCGGCACGGCTGCAAACCGTTCGACCTGGAAGCGTTCAGGGAAGGCCACATGACGCCGATCCTGTTCGGCAGCGCGTTGAAGAATTTCGGCGTCGGCGATCTCCTGAATGCGCTGGGCGCACTGGCGTTGCCGCCGCGCGCGCAAAGCGCCGACAAGCGCACCGTGACCGCGACCGAGCCGGCGATGTCCGCGTTCGTGTTCAAGATCCAGGCCAACATGGATCCGAACCATCGCGACCGCATCGCGTTCGTGCGGCTGTGCTCCGGCAAGCTCACGCGCGGCATGAAGGTCACGCAGGTGCGCACCGGCAAGACCATCGGCCTGCATGCGCCGCAATTCTTCTTTGCTCGGGACCGCGCGCTGGCCGAAGAGGCTTATGCGGGCGACGTGGTCGGCATCCCCAATCACGGCACGCTGCGCATCGGCGACACGCTGACCGATGGCGAAAAGATCAATTTCGCCGGCGTGCCGAATTTCGCGCCGGAAATCCTGCGCCGCGTGCGCCTGCCCGACGCCATGCGGGCGAAGAAGCTCAAACAGGCGCTGCAGCAACTCGCCGAGGAAGGCGTCGCGCAGGTGTTCCGCCCGGCCGACGGATCGCCGGCGCTGGTCGGCGTCGTCGGCCCGCTGCAGCTTGAAGTGCTCAAGGCCCGTCTCCAGGCCGAGTACGACATCGAGATCGGCTGGGACACGCCGGAGTTTCAGCTCGCGCGCTGGATCAAGGCCGACGATCCCAAAATCCTCGATCGCTTCGTCAACGAATTCCATTCCTCGATCGCCGAGGATTTTGACGGCGATCTGGTGTTTCTGGCGCGCAACGCCTTCAATCTCGAATATACCGGCGACCACAACAAAGAGATTTCCTTCAGCGACGTGAAGGACATTCACAAGCGTAAGACGGATGCGTAGCGCGTTCCAGAATATCGCCCTCTCACCCGTCATTGCCGGGCTTGACCCGGCGATCAATGCTAAGCCGCAGTCAGCATGGACCACCGGGTCAAGCCCGGCGGTGACGCGGAACATGGTGGCGGTCTTCTGATATTGGAAAGCGCGCAACCGCAGCGGCTCAACCGCTGGCCAATTCCTCGCGCAGCATTTCCAGCTCCAGCCACTGTTCCTCGGCCGAGGAAATACGCGCGTGCAATTCGCCGATCGCGGCAGAAGTCTTTTCGAAGCCGGCGCGGTCGCGGGTATAGAATTTCGGGTCGTCGAGTTTCGCCTGGAGCTTGCGCGCATCCTCTTGCAGTTTGGCGATGGTCTTCGGCAATGTCTCCAGCGCGTGCTTGTCCTTGAACGTCATGCGCCGTTTGCCGCCCGATGGCTCGGCTGCATTGGACGCCGCAGCCTTCGCCGTGTCGCGATCTTCGCGCCCTTCCCGCTTCGGCTTCTGCCGCGACAGGTCGGCACCGCGTTGCGCCAGCATGTCGCTATAGCCACCCGCGTATTCGACCCAGCGCCCCTCGCCTTCCGGCACGATGACACCGGCCACAAGCCGGTCGAGGAAATCGCGATCGTGGCTGATCAACAAAATCGTGCCCGGATATTCGGCGAGCGTTTCCTCCAGCACGTCGAGCGTTTCCATGTCGAGATCGTTGGTCGGCTCGTCGAGCACCAACAAATTTGACGGCTTCGCCAACGCTTGCGCCACCATCAAGCGGCCACGTTCGCCGCCGGACAGCTTGCCGACCGGCGTGCCGGCCTGCTCCGGGCTGAACAAAAAGTCTTTCATGTAGCTGACGACGTGCTTGGCCTGCCCGTTCACCATCACGGTGTCGCCACGGCCACCGGTGAGCGTCTGCGCGACAGTCACATTCGGATCGAGCTTGTCGCGATGTTGATCGAGCGTGGCGATCGCAAGCGTCGAGCCAAGCTTCACGGTGCCAGAGTCCGGCGCAACCGCGCCGGTCAGCAGACTGATCAGCGTGGTCTTGCCGCTGCCGTTCGGCCCGATGATGCCGATGCGGTCGCCGCGGGCGATGCGGGTCGAGAAATCGGCGACGATGGCGCGGTCGCCGTAGCTCTTGCTGATCCCCACCGCTTCGATCACGCGCGCACCGGACGGCGCCGCCGAGCCCGCGCTGATGGCGACATCGCCCTCGGCCGCGCGATGCGTGCGCCGCTGCTCGCGCAGTTGCTGCAGCAGGCCGACCCGGCGCATGTTGCGTTTGCGCCGGCCGGACACGCCGTAGCGCAGCCAATGTTCCTCGGCGACGATCTTGCGATCGAGCTTGTGCTGATTGCGCTCCTCTTCGGCCAGAACCGCATCGCGCCATTCTTCGAAATGAGCGAAGCCGCGCTCGAGACGGCGGGTCTCGCCGCGATCGAGCCACACCGTGGTGCGCGACAAGGTCGAGAGAAAGCGCCGATCGTGGCTGATGATCACCATCGCCGAGCGCCGGCCATCGAGTTCGCGTTCGAGCCACTCGATGGTGGTGAGATCGAGATGGTTGGTGGGCTCGTCGAGCAGCAGGATATCGGGAGCCGGCGCCAGCACGCGCGCAATCGCCACCCGGCGCGCCTCGCCGCCGGACAGCCGCGCCGGATCTTCCTGCCCGGTGAGCCCAAGTTGTTCCAAGAGATAACGGGCAGCGTGCCCGTCGTCGGTCGCGCGCAGTCCGGCCTCCACGTAAGCCAGCGACGTCGTAAAACCGGTAAAGTCCGGCTCCTGTTGCAGGTAGCGCACCAGCGCACCGGGTTGGACGAAGACGGAGCCGCGATCCGGTTCGACCAGGCCGGCGGCGATCTTCAGCAGCGTCGATTTGCCCGAGCCGTTGCGCCCGACCAAGGTCACGCGCTCGCCGGTGGACACCGAAAGTTCGGCGCCGGTGAGCAGCGGTGTCCCGCCGAACGTTAATGCGATCTCTTTGAGCTGAAGAAGCGGAGGGGCCATGCGGGGAACTGAACCAGAATTGACTGTTGCCGGCTCTATATAGGGCGAAATGGCGCTCCGCCATGCATCCGTGCCGCCGCCGTATTCGGCCGCGAGGGATGCTTTCGCCCGGCGCCTCCCGCATAATGCGGCATGGCTCGCGATTTTCGCCCGATCGCAATTGCCGCGGCGGGCTTTACGGCTTTCGTTAATCTTTATTCGCCTCAGGCGCTGCTGCCCGAGCTGTCGCACGAATTCGGCGTCGGACCGGGCGCTATCAGCGCTCTGATGACGGCCACGACCGCGGCCATCGCCCTCACCGCACCGTTTACCGGGGCGCTGGCCGACGTGCTCGGCCGCAAACGCATGATCGCCGTCGCATCGTTCGCCATCGTCGTTCCGACGCTGATGATGACCCTGGCCACGACGGTGCCGCAGCTCGTCATCTTGCGCTTCATCCAGGGACTATTGCTGCCGCCGATCTTCACCGTCGCGGTCGGCTATGTGGGCGACGAGTGGCCGCCGGGCGAGGTCGCGCGCATCGCCGGATTATTTGTCTCCGGTTCTAGCGTCGGCGGATTTTGCGGTCGCTTCGTTACCGGCGCCGTCGCCGACCTGTTTGGGTGGCGCTCCTCGTTTGCCGTGGTGGCGCTGATCACGCTCGCGGGCGCGATGGTTGTGACATTCGCATTGCCGCGCGAACGCCGCTTCACGCGCTCGGGCGGCTTTTCCGAAGCCGTCCAGCAGATGATCGCGCACCTGCGCAATCCGCGGCTGCTTGCGATCTTCGTGGTCGGCTTCGGCGTCCTGTTCAACTTCGTCGCCGCCTTCACCTATGTGGGCTTCCATCTGGCGGCGGCGCCGTATTACTTCACGCCCACCATGCTCGGCGCTTTGTTCGCCACCTATCTGGCCGGCAGCTTCACCGTGCCGTGGGTCGGCCGCGCGATCGCGCTGTTCGGCCGCCGCCGTCTGGTCCTCGGCATCATCGCGATTTGGATCGTCGGCGCGCTGCTGCTGCTGGCGCCCCCGGTACCGGCAATCATCGCCGGGCTGACCCTCTGCGCCACCTGCGGGATGGTGTGTCAGGCGATCTCGACCGGCTACGTCATGACGACCGCCAAGGAAGGACGCTCGTCGGCGGCGGGCCTTTATGCCTCGTCGTTCTATATCGGCGGCAGCGCCGGCGCGTTTTTGATCGGCTTCGTGTGGCAGGCGGCGGGCTGGACCGGCTGCGTCGTCGCCATCGTGGCGGTGCAGGCGATCATCGCCGTAATCGTCGCTACGGCCTGGGACCGCGACCCCGCGCGGATTTAGAGCTTGTCCCGGAAAGGCCGGAACTGGCTTGCCGAGAAAGACTTGCGATCAGAAATAAATCTAAAGCTGCAGGCTCAGCGGCTATCGAGATTCGAGATTTGCTTGATCTCGCGCGGCACCGATGACGTCGTCCGCACCGGCGCGACGAAACCGCCGGCCGCAACGTCGGCCAGGGCGTTGCGGTCGAGCGAGTCGTCGTGCTTGTAGACATCGTCGCGGAAGTTCACCACGCCGTTGCGCGACACCCAGCCGGTCACATAGACCCAGGCGACCGGTATCCGGTGCGTCAGAGGGACCACCTTGAGATGGCCGGCGGCAATGCCGGCGTCGACGGCGGCGCGATTCCAGCCCGGCGTATCTTCCAGAACCCAGGTGGCAAGATCGCGAACATTGTCGACGCGGGTGCAGCCGTGCGAGTCGAAACGATAATCGTCGGCGAACAGATTTCGCGACGGCGTATCGTGCATGTACACCGAATACGGATTCGGCATGTCGATCTTTACGTTGCCGAGCGCATTGAAGCCGCCGGAATCCTGGCGAACGGTGAAATTCGGCGACCGGTCGGACGACCAGTCGACCGATTGCGGATTGATCTCTTCATCACGTGCGCCCAGGACGCGCATGTGCATCCGGCTCAAATAGCTCGGATCCCGGCGCATGTGGCGGATGATCTCGTTCTTGGTGATCGAGAGCGGCACTGTCCAGGTCGGATTGAGATTGACCGCGGTGATGTAGGCCGTGAGCGTCGGCGACGGCTTGTCGATCTTGCCGACGATGACCCGATAGCGCCGCTCGACCTTGTCGTGCGCGACCGCTTCGACATAGGCCGCCGGAATGTTGACGACGACGTAGCGCTCGGCGAACACGAAATCCATGCCAAGCAGGCGCTCGAGCGAGGCTTCGAGCTGCTGGATCCGGACACTGACCGGCACGTTGAGCGCGCGCAGCGTCTGCGCACCGACGCTGCCATTCGCCTCCAGCCCGTGGCGCAATTGAAAATGCTTCACTGCCTCCGTGAGCTCGGCGTCGTAGCTGTCGCCGGCTTCGAGTTCGGGTGCGAGATCGTCGGAGATCACCAGCCGCTTGCGCAGCAGCGCCACCTGCGGCCCGCTGGCCCCGGGCGCGAGCTTGGCGTCGGCCGGGATCGCGGGCCAGCCGCCGCGCACCTGAATCGCCGCGTAGCCCAGCAGCGTTTCCTTGATTCGCTGATAGGTGCCCTCGTCGAACACCGGGTCGGCCGAGAGCGCCAGCGCCGCTGCCGAGCGGGACTCCGGCGTCGACGGCTTTGCGCGTGGCTTGGCGCGCGGTTTGAGAGGGTTTTGCCGCAGCAGACGGGCGCTTTGCCCCATCCGTGGCGGCCGCTGCGGGAGCGCGCAAGACCGGCTGCCCGACGACTTGCGGCTGCTGCGCCTGCGCTACGCCCGCGGCCAGTGCCGCGCCTAGACTTGCGATGAAGATGGCTCGCACCGTTTGCGCCCCTTTTAGCCTCGATCGCCAGCTAGTCTAACGCTGTGGCGGTATTTGGACGAGAGGTTAACCAGGCGACCAATCTGACGGAATTCGACCCTGGGCGGGAGTATTTTTCTCGACCGCCCCTCGGGGATGGCCGGATTTGTGCCGGCCATTCACGTCGACATCGCATGTGATTCGCCGGAGTGCTCGGCGAATTGTCCGGCCGAACCGAACGCTGCGGCCGCAGGCTTACGCCTGCGGTTGCGGCTCCAGCGGGCCGTCCGGGCGCGGCCGATTGCGGCCTGCGCTCGGCACCGTCGAGGCGCGCGGGCCCGGCGGCTCGATCGTGGTCTCGCGGTTGGGCTTCTTGCCCATCAGCAAGTCCTTGATCTCGTCGCCACTGAGCGTCTCGAATTCGAGCAAGCCTTTGGCCAAGGTTTCCAAGTCGGCGCGCTTCTCGGTCAGAATCTGCTTCGCTTCGATGAAGCCTTCCTCGACGTAGCGCCGGATCTCGGCGTCGATCTTCTGCACGGTCGATTCCGAGATGTTCTGCTGGCGCGACACCGAATAGCCGAGGAACACCTCTTCCTGGTTTTCGCCGTAGGCCACGGTGCCAAGCGCATCCGAGAGGCCCCAACGCGTCACCATCATGCGTGCCAGCTTGGTAGCCTGCTCGATGTCGGAGGCTGCGCCCGAGGTGACCTTTTCGTGGCCGAACACCAATTCCTCAGCCACTCGGCCACCCATCATGATCGCCAGGCGCGCGGTCATCTGCTCGAGGCTCATCGAGAGCTTATCGCGCTCCGGCAATTGCATGACCATGCCCAGCGCGCGACCGCGCGGGATGATGGTCGCCTTGTGCACCGGGTCGGTGGCTTTGACATTGAGCGCGACGATGGCATGGCCGCCTTCGTGATAGGCGGTGAGGAGCTTCTCCTCCTCCGTCATCACCAGCGACTTGCGCTCGGCGCCCATCATCACTTTGTCTTTGGCGTCCTCGAACTCGACCTGGGTGACCATGCGCTTGTTGCGCCGCGCCGCCATCAGGGCCGCCTCGTTGACGAGGTTCATCAGGTCGGCGCCGGAGAAGCCCGGCGTGCCGCGCGCGATGGTCTTCAGGTTCACGTCAGGCGCCAGCGGCACCTTGCGCACGTGCACCTTCAGGATCTGCTCGCGGCCAACCACATCCGGATTCGGCACCACGACCTGACGGTCGAAACGGCCCGGCCGCAGCAGCGCCGGGTCAAGCACGTCCGGACGGTTGGTGGCGGCGATCAGGATGATGCCTTCGTTGGCTTCGAAGCCGTCCATCTCGACCAGGAGCTGGTTCAGCGTCTGCTCGCGCTCGTCGTTACCGCCGCCGAGACCGGCGCCGCGATGACGCCCGACCGCATCGATTTCGTCGATGAAGATGATGCACGGCGCGTTCTTTTTCGCCTGCTCGAACATGTCGCGCACCCGGCTGGCGCCGACGCCGACGAACATTTCGACAAAGTCGGAGCCCGAGATGGTGAAGAACGGCACGTTGGCCTCACCCGCGATGGCGCGGGCCAGCAGCGTCTTACCGGTACCGGGCGGACCGACCAGCAACAGGCCACGCGGAATACGGCCGCCGAGCCGCTGGAATTTGCCGGGGTCGCGCAGGAATTCGACGATCTCCTGCAGGTCGAGCTTGGCCTCGTCGATGCCGGCCACGTCCTCGAAGGTGACGCGGCCATGCGCCTCGGTCAAAAGCTTGGCGCGGCTCTTGCCGAAGCCGAGAGCCTTGCCGCCGGCGCCCTGCATCTGGCGCGAGAGGAAAATCCACACGCCGATCAGGGCCACAAACGGCAGCCATGAAATCAGCAGCGAGACGAACCAGGGCACATTCTCGGACTGCGGACGCGCGGTGATCGTGACGCCCTTGTTGTAGAGGCGCTGCACCAGCGTCGGATCGCTCGGCGCATAGGTCTGGAAGCTGTGGCCGTCGTTGAAGGTGCCGTGAATTTCCGGCCCCTGGATCACGACATCACGCACGCGACCTTGATCGACCTCGCTGAGTAGCTGCGAGAACGAGATGTCTTGTGAGGTGGTGTGCTGACCGGGATTCTGGAAAAGCGTGAACAGAGCCAACAGCAGCAGGACAATAATGACCCACAGCGCGAAATTTCGAAGATTAGCGTTCATCCCAAGTCCTCGGCCGGCGACTGCCGGCGCCCGAAGGCCCATTCGTGGCCACGAATCGTGGCGGCTTAACGTTCCCGTACCCAGCCAATGTAGGCGTCATGCCCCCGCCTGCCAAGGGAAGGGGAAACCAGGGCAAGACGCTTATTCTCCTATGATTTCGTAAAGCGACGGTTGCTGCCGCCGGCCGTTCTCGCAGTCCGACGTGGCGGCGCCCGTTCGACCGTAAGCCGCTCACCCCGCAGCGTAATCACGGCGCCGGCCAGCGTCCGCCGCATTGCACCACGCGCGGGCCTCAGCGCCCGATAAAGCTCTTCGAGCTTGCCGAGTTCGACCGGACCTTCATCGCCGGCATGTGCGACGGCACGCCCAAGCAGCCGCAGCGCTACTTCCGCGGGCAGCGCGCGGAATTGCGGCATAGGCAGCACGATCGGCGCGCTTTCATGCCAGGGACCGGGTGCCAGCGCGGCGCGCGCGGCTCCGACCGCAAACTCAACGGTCGCCTCGGCGCGCCGCAGTCGTACCGCAAGCCGCACCAGCCCCCGGGCATCGAGACCTTCGCGGGCCAGGTCCGGCATCAACGCCCGCAGCCGCGGCCGCGTAAACCGCGGATCGTGGTTGCTCGGATCCTCGCTGTGAGCGACGCCCGCGGCTTTTAGCGTCGCCAGCAGACGGGCTTTTGTTACGCCCAAAAGCGGCCGCACGACAAAGAGCGCGCTGTCAATGTCGACCGGGACGACGGCCGCATAGGCCATGCCGCCGAGGCCCGTGAGACCGCTGCCACGCGCCAAGCGGAACAGCACCGTTTCGGCCTGATCGTCGAGCGTATGGGCAGTGAGAATGTGGGCGTATCCGGCACGCTTCGCGGCGTCCGCCAACAGCCGATAGCGCGCGATGCGCGCCGCCTCCTGCAAGCCGTTCGTCGGTTTTGGTCCGCGCCATTGCACCGTGCGATGGGCAACACCGAGTTGGCCCGCCAGCGCCTTCACGGCGAGGGCTTCGCGTTTGGCTTCCGGCCGCAGACCGTGATCGACGGTGACGGCGAGAAGCGCAGGGTGACGCTGGCGCTTTTTCTTCAGCGCTTGCGTCCAGCGCGCGGCAAGCACCAGCAAGGCGGTTGAGTCAGGCCCGCCGGAAACGGCGAGAACGAGTCCGGGCAGCGTATCGAGACCAGAGAACAGCGCGTCCGCTTCCGCGTCGCGCACGGCCTGGTCAGCAGCGGCCACGCTTCTGTTCTCGATCCACGGCCTGCTTCACCGCCGACGACGCGTGCGGATACTTGCGCAACACTTCGCCGAGCGACGCGCACGCAGCTTCTTTCTCCCCCAAGGCGGCGAGCGATTGGCCGAGCCGCAACAGCGCCTCGGGCGCGCGGGCCGTCGCTTCATATTTGGTGGAGACGGCCAGGAAGGCTTCGGCGGCGTCGCGGTATTGCTGTTGCTGGAATAAACTCTCGCCCAGCCAGTACTGCGCTTCGGGCGCCAAATGGTCGCTCGGATATTGCCGCAGGAAACCGCGAAAACTTTCCGCCGCCTGCGCGTAGTCCTTGCGCTGCACATAACCGTAGCCGAGATCGTACTGGTCGCGCGGCGAATTGCTCGGCGGCAATGTCGCCTGCTGCTGCAGCCCGCCGGTCCCATTCGGATTGGTCGGCGGCGGTGGCGGCAACTCGCCGGGCCGTCCGCCGGGCGTCGACAGATCGAGCGGCGCGCCGATCTGGCGCGGGCCGTCGGAGACCGGAGGCGGCGGCTCATTCGCTGCCGTGCTGGTGCCGAGCGTTCGCGGCGCGCCGGGCGCGTTCGGATTGGCGGACGGATCGAAGGCATCGCCACGCCCGCGCCCGCCGCCGGGCGGCGGAATTTCAACGGGCGGCGCCACCTGTGACGCGATGATCGGCGGATTGGCTGGCGGCGGCGCGTAAGTCTGCTGCTGCGGCGGATATTGCCCGCTCGAGCGCACCGGAGGCGCCGCAGGCCGCCCGGTGCCGCCTGCCGCCTCTTCCTGCTGCAATCGCTGCACCTGCTGCTCGAGTTGCTGATTGCGGTACTGCAATTGTTCGACGCGGCCGGTCAGTTCCCGAATGGTCGCTTCCATCCGGCTGAGGCGCGTGACCAGATCGGCCTCGGTCATTTGCGCGTGCGCATCGGCGGCGAAAACGCAGCCGACGAATGTGGCAACGAGAAATAACGGACGGATCATCGCGAGCGGCACCGGTTTCGGTGGGCCGCCTTAGCATAGTCCGCGCCACGACCAAATTGTGACTTGTCACATCGCCCGGCACACTGAAAACGGCGATCCGATCGCGCCTGTGGCGCTATGCCCCGATCAAGATTCATGACGCTATTCCGCCGGTTGAATGCGCGGGTGCTGCCGCGAGCTCAGCCATTCCTCGAAGCGTTGCACTACCACGAAAAGCGATGGCGCGAACAGCACTGCGAGGCAGGTCGATGCGATCATGCCGCTGAACACCGCGATACCGATCGACGCACGCGCGCTGGCGCCGGCGCCGGTCGCCACCACGAGCGGCGCGACGCCGAGGATGAAGGCGAACGACGTCATGATGATGGGACGGAACCGCGAGCGCGCCGCCTCGACGGCGGCTTCGACGATCGACTTATTCTCATTCAAGCGGCGGTCGCGCGCCACATCCACGATCAGGATGGCGTTCTTGGCGGACAACGCGATCAGCAGGATGATGCCGATCTGGGTGTAGAGATTGTTGTCGATGCGCAGAATGGAGAGCGCCAGCACCGGCCCCACCAGCGCCAGCGGCACTGAAAAGATGATCGACAGCGGCGCGTACCAGCTCTCGTATTGGCCGGCGAGCACGAGATAGACCAGAAGCAGCGCCATCGCGAACACGAAATACATTTGATGGCCGACGATTTTCTCCTGATACGACATCCCGGTCCATTCGATGGCGGCGCCCGGCGGCAACGTGTTTGCCGCGTTCTCTTCCATCAAGCGCAACGATTCACCGGAGCTAAAGCCTTGCGCCGGCAGTCCGAGCACGCTCGATGACGGATAAAGATTGTAGAGGCTGATCAGCGGCGGCCCGACCGTCGGCGACATCGTCACCAGCGTGCCGAGCGGGATCATGTTGCCTTCCTGGTTGCGGACCCAAAGATTATCGATGTCGCGTGGACGCAGCCGGAACGCCGCGTCGGCCTGCACATAGACCTGGAACACCCGGCCGAACTTGTTGAATTGCTGCACGTAGGCTGAGCCGAAATACGTGGCCAGCGTGTTGAAGACCTGATCGACCGACACGTGCACGGTCTGCGCCTTGGCCCGATCGACATCGATGCGGATCTGCGGCGCGGTGGCGCGGTAGGTCGTCGATACGTGCTGCAGCGCGCTTTGCGACGTTGCGTTGTCGACGATTGTGCTGGTGATGGTTTGCAGCTTGGCGAAATCGGTGCTGCCGTCGCGCAACTCGATCTGCATGGCGAAGCCGCCGGCATTGCCGATGCCCTGGATCGGTGGCGGCGGAAACATCAGCACCTGCGCCGTGTCGACGGTTGCGAACGCCTTGGTCAGGCGCGGAAACAGCACCAGCAGATTGGCGCGCTGGCTCCAATCCTTGAGCACCACATAGGCAACGCCGGCATTGGCGAGCACGGCGCTGTTGTCGAGCGCAGAGACGCCCGCGATGGTGACGACGTGATCGACCGCATCGTCACCGTGCGCGATCTTCGAAACCTGCCCCAGTACCTCCTGGGTGCGCTCGAGCGAAGCCCCATCAGGAAGCTGGACCGCGACCAACAGATAGCCCTGATCCTCGATCGGCAGAAAGCCGGTCGGAATGCGCGCCAGCCCCCAACCGGCCACAGCGATGATGATGAAGGCGATGACCGTCATCACGCCGGCATGACCGGTCATGCGCTGCATCAAGCCGGCGTAGCCACGCTCGAGCCGGGCGTAAACCGCATTGAAACCGCGAAAGAAAAAATTGCGCTCGTTCTCGGGCACCGGCGGACGCAACCACAACGCCGATTGCGTCGGCTTCAGTGTCACCGCATTGATCGCGCTCAGCAGCGCGGTGGCGGCGATCACCAGGGCGAATTGCGCGTACATGCGGCCGGTCAGGCCCGGCATGAAGGCGGCCGGCAGAAACACCGACATCAGGACCAGCGTGATGCCGATGATCGGCCCGAGCAGCGTGTTCATCGCCGCGATCGCCGCGTCGTGACCGTTCATGCCGCGTTCGACATTGTGGGCGGCGCCCTCGACCACGACGATGGCATCGTCGACCACGATGCCGATCGACAACACGATGGCGAACAGCGTGGAGAAGTTCACCGAGAAGCCGAGCGCATACATCGCCGCGAACGCGCCGATGATGGTGACCGGGACGGTCGTTGCCGGCACCAGCATGGCACGCCAGTCCTGGAGAAATACCATGATGACGATCAGCACCAGGACCGCGGCCTCGATCAGGGTGCGATAGACCTCGTGGATCGACTGGTTGACGAAGACCGTCGTGTCGAACGGGATCGTATAGGTGAGCCCCTGCGGGAAGCTGCGCGAAAGCTGCTGCAGCTTGGCCTTGACCTCCTGCTCGACATTGAGCGCGTTGGCGCCCGGCGTCTGGTAGATGGCGATGCCCGCCGAGGGCTGGCCATCGAGCGTAAACATCTGGCTGTAGCTTTGCGCGCCGAGTTCGACCCGGCCGATATCGCGCAACCGCGTCAGCTCGCCGGCTTTGCCGGTTTTGACGATGACATTTTCAAATTCGGCAACGTCGCTCAGCCGACCTTGCAGATCGATGGTGTATTGAAAATTGACTCCCGGCGGCGTCGGCGGCGTTCCCACCTGCCCGGCCGTGACCTGCTGGCTCTGCTGCTGCAGCACCGTCACGACGTCCTGCGGGTTCAGACTGCGCGCCTTGAGCTTGTCGGGATCGAGCCAGACCCGCATCGAATATTGGCCGGCGCCGAAGACATTGACGTTGCCGACGCCGGGCAGCCGCGACAGCTCATCGCGGATGCTGATCGTGGCGTAGTTGGCGAGATAAAGCCGGTCGTAGCGGTTGTCGCTCGAGGTCAGCGTGGCGATCAGAAGGATCGCGGTCTGTTTCTTCTCGACCACGACGCCTTGCTTCTGCACGGCGTCGGGAAGCTGCGCGAGCGCGCTCGCCACCCTGTTCTGCACCAGCACCTGCGCGGTATCGAGATCGGTGCCGATCTTGAACGTCACGGTCAGCGAATAGCTGCCGTCGCTGGCGTTCGTCGATTGCATGTAAATCATGTTCTCGACGCCGTTGACCTGCTGTTCGATCGGCAGCGCCACGGTATCCATCAAGACGCGGGCGCTGGCGCCCGGATAGCTCGTCGTCACCTGCACGGTCGGCGGCACGACATTCGGATACTGCGCGACCGGCAGTCCGTAGAGTGCGACACCGCCGATCAAGATCATCAGCACGGCAATGACGTTCGCGAGGACCGGACGTTCGATGAAAAACTTTGAGATCATCGCTCGGTCCCGGCGCGGTGGAACCAACGCCGGTCATTCCCGCGCATGCGGGAATCCACGCGGCGATTGGGTCTCTCGGATTGACGTGGCTGGGTCCCCGCCTTCGCGGGGACGAGCGGGCTATTGCGATCGGTGAGCGTCGTCATCTCGATCACTTGCCCGGGGTGAGCGATTGCAGTTGGGGATCGACCTTCTGGCCCGGAATAGCGCGCATGATGCCGCCGACGACGACATGGTCATCCTTGGCCAAGCCGGTTTTGATCACCCGCAGTTCGCCGATCAATTGCCCGGGATCGACGCGGCGCTGTTCGACCACGTTGTCCTTGTTGACCACCAGCACGTAGCGGCCGCCCTGGTCGCTGCCGATCGCGATATCCGGCACCAGCAATGCCGGCGCGGGTTCCGAGGCGATACGGACGCGCACGAAATAGCCGGGCAACAGCGCGCGGTCGGCATTATCGAGGATCGCGCGTGCCGCCAGCGTTCCGGTGGACGGATCGACGGTCGGCGCAACGTAGTCGAGCTTGCCCTTGTGCGTATAGCCCTGCTCGGTCTGCACCCCGATCTCGACCGGCGTGCCCAGCAGATCGGCGAGCGTGCGGCCGGAGTTTGCGAGCGACGGCACGCACCTCCAGCACGGCGCGCTCGCTCGCCGTGAAATTCACGTAGATCGGATTGAGCTGAACGATCGTGGACATGACGGTGGCGGAGTTCGCCCCGACCAACTGGCCAATCGAGACCTGACGGGCCGAGACGACGCCGTCGAACGGCGCGGTGACGTTGGTGTAGCCGAGATTGATCTCGGCCTGTCGTGCGTTGGACTGGGCCGACTGCAGGTCAGCCTGCGCCGAGTCGCGCAGCGCCAGCGCCTTATCGTAAGTGGCCACGGCAGACACCTGCCGCTGCACCAAGTCGGCCTGGCGCGTATACTCGGCTTCGTTCTGTTTGAGCGTCGCCTGCGCGCTGGTCACCGCCGCCTTGGCGGCCTCGACCTTGAGCCGATACGGCTCCGGCTCGATGGTGAACAGCGAGGTGCCTTTTTTGACGTAGTCGCCGTCGTTGTAGTTGATCGCCTGGACGAAGCCCTGCACACGGGCGACGAGATCGACCGTATTGATCGCCGCCATGTTGCCGGTCAATTCGAAATACTCGGAGACCTTTTGCTCCACCGGCGCGGCGACAGCGACCTTTTGGGGCGGCGGCGCGGCGTAGCGGTTATCCTGTCCGCACGCGGCTAGAGCCAATGCGGCAGGCAGCAAAATAATTGCCAGAATGGACCCGGCTTTGGCCATCGGCGGAACCTTGTTTCCAAAATCTACGTCAGCGAGAGCGACAAACCTGCGATTCATGCAGCGGCACGATCCAATTTCAGCGCCGCCTTGGCAAGGCGC
Source organism: uncultured Alphaproteobacteria bacterium (assembly GCA_963737755.1). Classification (GTDB taxonomy): domain Bacteria; phylum Pseudomonadota; class Alphaproteobacteria; order Rhizobiales; family Xanthobacteraceae; genus BOG-931. Next base: position 655,800 of record CAVTTZ010000009.1, read on the forward strand.
TCGGCTAGACGCTCGACAAAAAGCCTCGCAAGACGAAACTCAGCAAAACACCATCGCGGCGAAGCCGTCATGACGGCAAAATGGCCGGGACAAGCCCGGCCATTTGATCACCAACGCAGCGGACGCCACGTGCCCCGCACTTAAGAGCTTTCGACCTTAAGAGCTTTGATTGAGCACCGTGACGGCGCGACGATTCTGCGACCAGCAGGAGATGTCGTTACACACCGCCACCGGCCGTTCCTTGCCGTAGGAGATGGTGTGCATGCGCTGCGCCGGCACACCGCGCGAGGCGAGATAGGCCTGCACGGTCTGCGCGCGGCGGGCGCCGAGCGCGATGTTGTATTCGCGCGTACCGCGCTCGTCGGCGTGACCCTCGATGGTGAAAGCATAGCGGTTATACTGATTGAGCCACTGCGCCTGCTTGTCGAGAGTGTCGCGCGCCTGCGGTGTCAGTTCCGACGAGTCGCTTTCGAAGAAGACGCGGTCGCCGACATTGACGATGAAGTCCTGCTGGCTGCCGGGCACGGCGGCGCCGGGCCCACCCAGACCTGCGGTCTGGTCGGCGTTTTGTTTGGCGCAGCCGCCCATCGCCAGCGCGCCCAACACGACGGCCGCGACACACGATGGTACGCATAGAGATCACAACGTTCATTCCGGTGTCTCCAACATTCCGTTCACGGCGGACATGGTTGGTCCCTGAAGGAGCGATCTAGCAGCGCCTTCGTTAAACGAACGTTCCGTCAACCTTGATGCAGCGTTGCAAAGAAGCTTGTAATTCACCAACCGCCCCTAAAGCTCCTGTTGTGGTTAATAGGGCGTGAATGCGGCAACTTATGGGACGCACGCACAACCCGCAACCACTTCAACTCCCTGACGAAAGCAGCGGCGACCAGGCCGGATCCGAGGCGAAGCTCGGGGTCGGCTCGCGCAACTCGTTACGGCCGCCGATGTCCACGGTGTAGAGCGACGGCCCCCCGCTGCCACCCGGATCGCGGAAGAACATGATGACCCGGCCATTCGGCGCGAAGGTCGGCCCTTCGTTGTGGAAGCCTTCCGTTAACACCCGCTCGCCGCTGCCGTCCGGCTTCATCACCCCGATGGCGAACTTGCCGCCGGCCTGCCGGGTGTAGGCGATGTAGTCGCCGCGCGGCGACCAGACCGGGGTCGAATACGACCCGTCGCCGAAACTGATGCGCTGCGCCGGACCGCCGGACGCCGCCATGATGTAGATCTGCTGGTGACCGCCGCGGTCGGATTCGAAACAAATCCTGGCGCCGTCCGGCGAATAGGACGGTGCGGTGTCGATCGCCGCCGTTTCGGTCAAGCGCGTCATCGCCTTGGAGCGCAGATCCATGACGAACAGATTGGCATTGCTGCCTTCCTGCAAACTCATGATGACGCGCTGGCCGTCGGGCGAAAACCGCGGCGCAAAGCTCATGCCCGGAAAATTGCCGACGATTTCGCGCTGCCCGGTTTCGATATTGAGCAAATAGACGCGCGGGTCCGTGGACCCGTAGGCCATGTAGGTGATCTCTTGGGTCGACGGCGAGAAACGCGGGGTCAGGACGATCTCGTCGCCGCGGGTCAGATAGCGCACATTGGCGCCGTCCTGATCCATCAGCGCAAGCCGCTTGATCCGGCGCTCGGCCGGGCCGGTCTCGTCGACAAACACAACGCGGCTGTCGAAATAGCCCTTCTCACCCGTCAGCCGCTCGTAGATCGCATCGGAGATGATGTGGGCGATGCGCCGCCAATTGTCGGGCGTCGTATAATATTGTTGCCCGGCGAGTTGTTGACCACCCGCTACGTCCCAGAGCCGAAACTCAGCCTTGAGCCGGCCGTCGCTCTGCCGCGTGATCCGACCGACGACAAGCGCCTGCGCATTGATGGTGCGCCAATCGGGAAAGCGCGGCACCGCATCGACGCTGCTGATCTTTTCCAGAAAGGCAGCCTGATCGATCGGCGCGAACTGACCGCAGCGCTTGAGATTGTTGTTGATGATCTGCGACACGCCGCGCGCGGTCTCGCCGTCCGCCGGTGTGCCGGCGAGAAAATCCGGGATCGCAATCGGTAGCGGCGCCGCGGCCCCGGGCTCGACCGTGACGCTCACTGCGCGCGCGGGCGATGAGCCAACGGCGAAACCGGCGGCGGCGCTTCCGCCAAGAATGAGCGCATCGCGCCGGCTCAAGCCGTGCTTGAACGATCGCGCCATGCAGACGGGAGGCATGGCGAAACTCGTGACCCTCGTCCTGCTCAGCGCGGGATCGGGGAGGAATACATTGCGGCGATCAAACACCGTTTTTGTCCTTCGGATCGAAAGTGACGTCGATTTCTTTCCACTGATCGTAAGTGGTCAGCGAAAGCATGTCGTAAGGCTGCCCGCGCAACAAAGCGCGCACGACGCTGTCGCGCGTTGCATCGAATAAAGTGCCGCTACCACTGCCGCTCACGATTTCCGGTTGCCCGATCAGACGATGGTCGCGACCAAGCCTGATGCGCGCAATAATTTGATTCTGTTCCGGATGGTCCATTGCGGCTTGTGGCGGGCTCCATACCGTAATTAGCCTAGTCCGGAACGCATCAAGCTCGCTCTGCGACAGATGCGAGGCGCTGCCCGAAGGCGCGCCAAGCGACGCGACACTGTTGAGCGTATCCGAGGTCGCGACCTGGCGCTGCGCCTCGCGGTGATCGAGCAAGGCGGCGACTTGGTCGGCATCGAATTTCTGGGTCTGCCGCGGCTTCTTCGCCTCTTCCTTCTTCAAGGTTTCAGCGATCTGATCCGGCTTGAACTCGTGCGGCTTCTTCTCAGGCTTGGGCGGCTTCTTCGCCTCGTCCTTTTTCAGTTCCTCGGCCACTTGATCGGGCTTCGCCTTATCCTTCGGCTTGTCCGCCAGCTCATCGGGCTTCGGCTCGGCCTTGGGCTGCTCAGCCTTCTCGGCCGGTTTCGGCTTCGGCTCCGGCTTGATGTCGGGCTTGGGCTCGGATTTTTCCGCGACCTTGGGCTGCGACTTGGGTTCCTGTTTCGGCGATGGCGGCGGCGCCGAGTCGGTGCGGATTTCCGGCTTGTCCACGACCTTCGGAGCAAGCTCTTTCACCGGCTTGCGATCACCGATCTTGTCGGCCAGCGGTTTTGCATTCTCGATCGGCTTCGGTGCGTTTTTGACGCCGACGGCGAGCTGCGACAACTGCGAGTCGGAAACAAACTCGACGCCGATCGGCTCCGCCCGCGGGGCATCGCTAGGCTGAATCGCAAAAGCGACGAGGCCCCACAACAGAATGACGCCGTGCAGAGTGCTCGATATGGCCAGACTGCAATTCATCCGCCGCCTTCGACCTCACTGACCAACGCCACGCGATGATAGCCGGCTCCCGAAAGCCGGCCCATCACCCGCATCATCGTGCCGTAATCAACTTTCTTGTCGCCGCGCACATAGACGCGCTCTTCAAGGCCGCCGCGAGCATCGGTGATGGCCTTGAGCTTCGGCACCAGCTCTTCGGCCGAAATCTCGCTGTTCTGCAAAAAGATCTGACCGTGGTCGTTCACCGAAATCGTGAGCGGCTCGTGATCCTGATCCATCGACTTGGCTTTGCTTTGCGGCAAATCGAGTGGCACGCCGACCGTCAGCAACGGCGCCGACACCATGAAGACGATCAACAGCACCAGCATGACGTCGACGAACGGCGTCACGTTGATATCACTCATCACCGCACGGCGGCCGCGTCTTCCACGACCACCGGACGACCCGCTAGCGACGCCCGCCCCCATGACCAGCCCCGACCCTTAGCCCCGTTCGTCGATCTGCCGCGACAGGATCGCGGAGAATTCATCGGCAAACCCTTCAAGGCGTTGCGCCTGCCGGTTCACCTCGGAAATGAACTTATTGTAGAAAATCGTCGCCGGGATGGCGGCAATAAGACCAATCGCGGTCGCAAACAGCGCTTCGGCGATGCCGGGCGCCACCACGGCGAGCGATGTGTTCTTCGAAGCGGCGATCGACTGGAAGCTCGTCATGATGCCCCAGATCGTGCCGAACAGCCCGACGAAGGGCCCCGCCGAGCCGACCGTCGCCAGCACCAGGAGCCGCCGCTCCATCGTGCTCGACCTCGCGCGCGATGGCGACGTCCATCACCTTCTCGATCCGCATCTGCAGGCCGGCAAACGAGCGGGCGTGGCCTTCGAAGCTGCGTTTCCATTCGCGCATCGCCGCGACGAACAGCGCGCCGGTCGAATGGCCCGGTTTTGCGGCCAGCGACGTGTAGAGCTCCTCGAGCGACTGCCCTGACCAGAACGCCTGATCGAAAGCGTCGGCCGCCCTGCGAATCCTGCGGAAAAGCATGGTCTTGTCGATGACGATCGCCCAGACCCAAACCGAGCAGGAGACCAGCCCGATAATCACCGCCTTGACCAGCCAATGGGCCTGCCAGAACAAGTGGAACAGCGACAGATCGGAAGAGCTCAACGGCATGGCCGACGCTGAGATGTCGGCAGGATTCATGGGCGCGTCCTTTCGGCAGTCCAGCCGGGCCTATGACCGAGCGGCGCGCGAGTGTTCGCGCTAGCCCCGGGACCAAAGGCAGGGGCAGCCGCATTGCGCGCCGACCGCGACCTAAAATTTCACGAGGACCCAGGCCGGACCCGTCAAACCGGCCCGACCGAAATCATCGCGAAACGTGTCCAAACTAGGGCGCTACCCTGGTCGTTCGGCGCTTACGAAACGCGGATATGCTTAATGCCGGGTTAAAGTTGAAGCGCGTCCAGTTCGCGACACACGATCACGGAACGCCGAACACGCGAGAGCCGCCCGTTGGGGGCAACGGGCGGCCCTGCTGCAAGCTGTGCTCAGAGGGGACTTACGCTTGCGGTTGTGGCGGCGGCGTTACGTCGCGCGGCGTGTTACGGCGCTCGGCCATGAATTGATCGAATTCGGACCGGTCCTTGGCAAAGCGAAGCCGCTCCAAGAACTCCTTGAATTCGCGCTGCTCGTCTTCGAGCCGCCGCAGGGTCTCGGTGCGATAGTCGTCAAAGGCGCGGTTGCCGCTGGTGGGCTGACCGCCAAACCAGTCGCGCCCTTCCATCTTGGACCGCATGCGGTCCATCTTGTCTTGCATCCGCTCCATCTTCGACTGCCAGCCACCGTTCCGATACGAGCATCCCATTCTGCCGCTCCCTAAAAAGAAGGCGAGTGCGAGGAGGCCGACCGGCCACCACGCCATGAAGCCGAGCACGATGAGCGCGATCCAGGCCGGCTTTCCGAGTTCGTCGAGTTTGTCCACGAGGACCATCAAGGCCTCCCAAGTGTGAATGTAAATAACATTTACATCGCCGCCCTAAAGTGTCAAGTGGCTCGCGCCTTCGTGAAGATGGCCATATCGCAGCGAGTTTGGGCGCAGGTGGCGGCTTGGCCCGGCAAGTAGTGCGCAAACCTTCCGCCACAAGCGGCGCCGACCGGGGGTGGCGATCGCGGCGACGTTTCGCCGCGTACCCGTACGCTCATTTCGGCGGCGCGGACTTCGCCTCGGCCACGCCAAGACCGCGCAAATAGATCAGCGTCTGCGCTTCCAGCAGTTCCTCGGCCGCGATCGGCAGCGCGCGGCGCGCCGCATCGCCGCGTCCGAACAACGAAGCGACGCCATGCGCCATCGCCCAGATGTGCAATGCGACCATCAGAGCGGGCGGGCGATTCGGCGCCGTCACCTGGGCGCAGAGCTTTTCGGCGGCGGCGCGAAGCACACCGAATGCGCGATCGCCCGCCTCACGTAGTTCCGGATTGTTGCTGAGCGGAATCCCGGCCTCGAACATGGCCGAGTAGTAAGCCGGCTCGCTGCGGGCGAAATCGAGATAGGCCTTGCCGAGGCGATCGAGCGCGAAGAACACGTCCGGCCTGCCATCGTCCCAGGCCCGCGCCAACGCCGCCTCGAACTGGGCGAAGCCGCGCAGCGCCACGTTGGCGAGCAACTCATCGCGATCGCGGAAGTGCCGATAGGGCGCCGCCGGACTGACGCCGGCCCAGCGCGCCGCCTCCGCAAAGGTAAAACCGGCCGGTCCCTTCTGCGCGATCAATTCGAGGGCGGCGCGCAGCAGGGCCTCCTTCAGATTGCCGTGGTGATAGCCGCGGGGGCCGTCCTTCTCGTCTTTGGACCAATTCATGTAAATAGTATTTACATAACCGCGCTGCGCGCGTCCATGAGACCTGTGCGCGCGCCAACAATAAGATGAAGACCCGGCAAATGCGCCGACGCGCTAGGCTCGCCGACGCGGCCGCGTTACCAGCGGCAGATTATCAAACAATGTCGGGCCGCCGGGCTGCGCGCGTTCGATGGATAACAGCTTCAACTTCGTGCGCACGCCGCCGGGCGCGGAAAATCCGCCGGTCTTGCCGCCGGCGGCCATCACCCGATGGCAGGGCACAATGATTGGAAACGGGTTTTGGCCCGAGAGCCTGCGCGACGTCGCGCGCCAGGTTGCGATCGCCGAGGCGTTCGGCCACCTCGCCGTAGGACAGCGTACCGCCGGGCGGGATGGCGCGTGCGACCTCATAAACCCGGCGATTGAAATCCGGCACGCCGGTGCTGTCGAGAACCGCGTCGTTCAAGTCCCGAGGCTCGCCACGCAGCAGCGCCGTGATGTCGCCGATCGTGTGCTGAACCGTTTGCGGGGTCACCGCCTCGCGTGCGTTCGGAAACCGGCGCTCCAGACGGTTTCGGGTCGCCTGCTCGCTGCCTTCCGGAAACTGCACGCCGACGATGCCGCGCTCGCTCCAAACGATGCCGCAGCGTCCGATCGCCGTTTCGAACAGCGTATAGCCCTGACTGGGAAAATCCTGATCGACAAAATCGTGTTCGCTCATGACAACAATATAGGGTGGCGCGCCCTGCTCTGCCGACCCGATTACTGCGCGCTGTCGAGATCCGCCTTCATGGCGATGCGCAGCGCTTTGGGAATGCGCTGCGCGCGCCCGGCGCTGATGAAGGCGACCCGCACGCTGGCGCCGGCCAGAAGCTCGCCGCCGCGCATCACCTGCTGGCGCAATGTCACCGACGCGCCCAACACTTCCTGCGGCTCGGTCACGACCTCGAGCACGTCGTCCATGCGAGCCGGACGCAGAAAGTCGAGCGTCATCGAGCGCACCACGAAGGCGAAGCCCGGCGCCTCCTTCTCGGCGACCTCGAACAAGGCGCGATGGTCGGCGCCGATCAGCCGCAGATAGTTGGTGCGGCCCGCGCTCCATGTAGCGCAGGTAGTTGGCGTGATAGACGATGCCGGTGAAATCGGTGTCCTCGTAATAGACGCGCACCGTGAAAAAGTGCCGTCCATCACGAATCTCGCCATCGAGGGGAATGAGCTGCTTATCGTTCATCGTTGAAATTCTTCATCGACATCCATGCGACCATCGATCACCCGGACAATGACGATGTCATCGCCATCGATCGTGTAAAAAATGAGATGAAGCCCGACTATGAGACAGCGCAATCCGGGTGCGAGATGGGAGCGCTCCCTGCCGATGAACGGAAATCGCGCAAGGTTCTTGAAATTCTCATCGATCCTGCCAATGAAATCGTTGGCGGCAACGGGACTGCGTTCATCGAGATATTGGAAGACTCGTAGCAGATCGTCCCTGGCTTTGTCCGAGAGGACGATCCGCATTCCGCCAGCTACTTAACTTTCGAAGAGCGCGCGCGGCCCAGAAACTCTTCGAAATTCCACTCTGAGACGCGCCCCGCGGCAACGTCACCCAAACCTTCGGTCACCTGGCTCTTGAGCAAGCGAAATTTCTCCGCCTGTTCGAGCAGATAGGCAACCGCCGGCTCCCGAAGATCTTCGGGCAAGAGTTCGAGCGCTTCGGCCGCTTTCTCAGTCGTCGTCTTCATCGCTGCAAATATATCACCTTACCGGCGCGCGCGCCATCGCCTCTAACCGATGACCTACTTCCATGGCACCCGTCCGGCCATCGATTGCTCCCAATTCTGTCCGTCGAAGCTGTGCGGCCTGATGGCAGTGACGTCAACGTCGTCCAGGCAGCGCACATTGACGTCGATCTTGTCCGGATCGGAGCGCGGCACGTAGAAGGGATGCACGCCGCAGGTCGCGCAGAATGTGTGCTTGGCGGTGCCGGTGTTGAATTGATACGTCGTCAACGCGTCCGCGCCGCTCAAAAGCTCGAACTGCTCCGGCGCGACGATCAGATGCAAAAAGCCCTTCTTGGTGCAGATCGAGCAGTTGCAATCGGTGACACGGGCGAGATCCGCGGTGACGCGGAAACGCACGCGCCCGCAATGGCAACCGCCCGACATCGTTTGCGGCATGGTAGCTCCGACAACACCTCTCAACGCGCGGCGTTTATCACACCGCTGCGACCACGTCAGCGGCCGGCGCCGCCGGGGGTCAGCGGCGCATCTTTTTTCGCTGCAATCAACTGCGGGAACGTGCGCGCCGTCTCACACTGCGCCGTACGGAGCCCGGTCCAGGCATCCCGACAAATTAGCTAAATATTATCTCGATAATCGCCGGCTTTTTGTCGTTACCAAGATACCCCACCATCACGACTTGCAGCTTAGGATTGTTTCGGGGGCTCATTTGAAGCCCGGCAAATTTTTGAGAGAGGCACGTCCAAATGTCGCCAGGCTCGTCGTCAAACAAATTCGTCGTTGCAATCGCCGTCGCTGCAGCGCTCGGCATCGCCGGTGTCTCAACCGCAGCATCCGCCGGTGAAGTCGCTTACGGCGGCGTTCGTGGCTTCTCCGCCGGCGGCGTGCGCGCTGGCGGATTCGAGGCCGTCGGCGTGCATGGCGGCGAAGTCAGCGGCTTCGCCGTTCGTGGGGGTGAAGTCGGCGGCGCCCGTGGCGTCGGAGGCGTTGGCGGCGTCGGTGGTGCCGGCCGCGTTGGTGGTGTCGGTGGAGTTGGTGGCGTCGGCGGCTTCTATCGCGGCGGCTGTGTCGGCTGCGTTCGATAACGGAACGCTATTCGTCTTCGCTCGCGCCGAATAATCCGAACTGCGCCGGATCGCGCGCCGGCTCGGCAAGCCCGAGATGGCGGAACGCGTGGCTGGTGATCAGCCGGCCACGCGGCGTCCGCTGCAAAAATCCGCACTGAATGAGATACGGCTCGATGATGTCCTCGATGGCGTCGCGCGGCTCCGACAACGCCGCCGCAAGCGTCTCGACGCCGACCGGGCCGCCGCCATAGTTCATCGCGATCGTCGTCAGATAGCGCCGGTCCATCGCATCCAGTCCGGCCGCGTCGACCTCAAGCGCCGCCAGCGCCTTGTCGGCAATGGCGCGATCGATCGACTGCAGACCCGGCGACAGCGGCGAAGTCGCGCACGCGGCGCAACAGCCGGCCGGCGATACGCGGCGTGCCCCGCGCGCGCCGCGCGATTTCGTTGGCGCCATCCGGCGTCATGCCGATGCCAAGAACGCGCGCCCCGCGACTGACGATCAGCTCGAGCTCGGGCACGGTATAAAAATTGAGCCGCACCGGAATGCCGAAGCGATCGCGCAGCGGATTGGTGAGAAGCCCGGCGCGCGTCGTGGCACCGACCAGCGTGAACTTCGCGAGGTCGAGCTTCACCGAACGTGCTGCCGGTCCGGCGCCGATGATCAGATCGAGCTGAAAATCCTCCATCGCCGGATAGAGCACTTCCTCGACCGCCGGATTGAGCCGGTGGATCTCGTCGATGAACAAGCACGTCGCGCTCTTCCAGATTGGTGAGGAGCGCCGCGAGATCGCCGGCCTTGGCGATCACCGGTCCGGACGTACCGCGGAAATTCACCCCGAGCTCACGCGCCACGATCTGCGCCAGCGTGGTCTTGCCGAGCCCCGGCGGGCCGACGAACAGAACATGATCGAGCGCTTCCTTGCGGGCCCGCGCGGCTTCGATGAACACCGCAGAGATTCTTGCGCGCCTGTTCCTGGCCGACGAATTCGGAAAGCTTTTGCGGGCGTAGCGAAGCCTCCGCCACATCCTCTTCGCGGCGCTCTGGACTGACAAGCTTATGTCCCGGAACCGTTGTCACGTTTCCGGCCCCCGCCGATATTTGTTCGGCAGCAGGTCGGCGATGGCACCACACCCGGCGCCGCGCCATTCGGCACGATCACCCGCGCCTTCGGGTCATAGTCGAAAATCAGCTCGCGGCAGGCGCCGCACGGCGACACCACGCGGACTTTCTGATCCTTCTCGTCCGGCGGCGGATGCCGCACGGCGACGATGGTCTCGATGCCCTCGTCGCCCAATTCGACAAAGGCGCGGCCGAGCGCCACGGCTTCCGCGCACACCGCCATGCGGCCGAGATAAGCGTCGAGATTGACGCCGGCGAACACTTTGCCGGTGCGCGTGCGCAGCGCCGCGCCGACCTCCTGCCAGTCGTTGCGGTAGCGCTGTTTGATCGCCGCGGTCGCGGCCTCGATCAACACCTGATCGCCCTTGAGGAGCTTAACCGGCTTTTTCATTTTGCCGGCCTCCGTAGGGTGGGCATTGCGTCTGCAGGAAGATAAGGCATGTGCTGTTGCGATCCACGCAATGCCCACGCGCACTGCGCCGCGTGGGCAAAATCGCATAAGGACCTCGGCCGCTAGTCACGCTGTCGCGGGCGATTTTACCCACCCTACAGGTCGCACTCACTTCGCCAACTCCTTGAGCCCCAGCCGGATCAGCGTCTTGACCTCGGCGCCCTCGCCGGCGCTGCGCGCCGCCGCCGCCACAGCCGCAGCCGCCTGCGGCTGGCCATAGCCGAGATTGACCAGCGCCGAAACCGCGTCGCTCAGCGGCTGCGGTGCGCGCTTCTCCTCGAGTGCGCCGGAGAGTTGCACCAGCGCCGGATCGATTTCCGCGTAGGCCGGCGCCTTGTCCTTCAATTCTGTGACGATACGCTCGGCGACTTTCGGCCCGACGCCGGGCGTGCGCGCCACCGCCGCCTTGTCGCGCATGGCGATCGCGGAGGCGAGATCGGCGGGCTTGAGCGTGCCGAGCACGGCCAGCGCAACCTTGGCGCCCACGCCCTGCACGGTCTGCAACAGCCGGAACCATGCCCGCTCGACGTCAGTCATGAACCCAAACAGGCGGATCTGATCTTCGCGCACGTAGGTCTCGATCGAGAGCGTCGCCACCTGCCCGACCGGCGGCAATTCCTGCAAGGTGCGCGCCGAGCAATGCACCAGATAGCCGACGCCGTTGACGTCGAGGATGACGTTGTCGTCGCCGTAGGAATCGATCACGCCTCTGAGCTTGCCGATCATCGCGCCGCCCGCACACAGAGTTCGTCATTCCGGGGCCGAGCAAAGCGAGGAGCCCGGAATCCATAACCCCAGGTCAATGGGACGGGTTTGGCAGCCAACCTGTGAGACCTGGGGTTGTGGATTCCGGGCCCGGCCCTACGGGCCGTCCCGGAATGACGGTGCAGAGATCAATCACCGCACCGCCACCTTGATGCGCACGCTCTGCCGGTGATGGGCGTGCGTCACCGCAATAGCGAGCGCATCCGCGGCATCGTCGGAGGTCGGATCGGCCTTGGGCAAAAGCACGCCGATCATCATCCTGACCTGGCTCTTGTCGCCATGGCCGACGCCGACGATGCTCTTCTTCACCAGGTTGGGCGCATATTCGGCGACCGGCACGCCAGCCTTGGCGGGCACCACCATGGCGATGCCGCGCGCCTGGCCGAGCTTGAGCGTCGATCTGGCGTCCTTGTTGACGAAGGTCTCCTCCACCGCCGCCTCGTCCGGGCGAAATTCCTCGAGGATGCGCATCAGCCCATCATGGATGGTGAGAAGCCGCGTCGCCAGATCGTTGCGGTCGTTGGTCGTCACCGAGCCGCAGCTCAAAAAGCTGAGCCGATTGCCCTCAATCTCCACCACCCCCCAGCCGGTGCGGCGGAGGCCGGGATCGAGCCGAGAATGCGAATCGCGCGCGTCATGCCACAATACCGATAGCATGACTGCACTAGACGATCTCGATCGCGGCCGTGTCGGCCGCCGTTGATTCGGCATCGTGCGGGAAGCTTTGCGCCGCTGCCGATCGGCGTGACATGTGGGGGCCGGCAATTACCAGGCGACGAGGTTTTGTGCGCAGCTTTCGACCGCGGCTGCCCGCCGCTGGCGTGGCGGCGACGCTTGGCTGTGTCCTCGTGCCGGCGCTCGCGCTCGCCGACGAAGGCGGCACGTCGTTCTGGCAGCCAGGCACCTTTGCGAGCTTTTCCGCCATCCCGCAGCAGCCGCCCGGCTGGGCGCTCTCGATCGTCGATTATTACGTGTCGACCACCGCCGGCGCCGACGTCGTCACCGCGCGCGCCATCACGGCTGGCCGGATCACGGCGAACGTCAAGCTCGATGATGCCTCGCGCTACACCGACCGCCACGACATGGTGAACATTGCGCCGAGCTACGCCTTCGCGACGCCGGTCCTGGGCGGCCAGTTTTCTGTCGGCGCCACGTTCGTCGCCGGCACCGACACCGTGCAACTCAATCAGGTGCTCACCGGCTCGCTGGGCCGATTTGCCGTCAATCGACACATCAACGAAACCGACACCACGACGGGCATTGGCGATATCGCTCCGCTGGCCCAATTGCGCTGGTCCAGCGGCGTCCACAACTGGACGACCTACGTCACCGGCAATATTCCGATCGGCGACTACGACGTTCACAACCTCGCGCTGATCGGCATCGGCCATGCCGCCATCGATAGCGGTGGCGGCTATACCTTCTACGACGCCAAGAAGGGTCTGGAGGTTTCGGCGACGACGGGGCTCACCTACAATTTCATCAACCCGAGCTCGAATTATCAGAGCGGCGTCGACTGGCATCTCGACTACGCGCTCTCCCAAGCGGTGACGAAGGAAATTTATGTCGGCCTGGTCGGCTATATCTACAACCAGATCAGCCCCGACAGCGGCCCCGGCGATCACGTCGGCGCTTTCGAGTCCCGTGTGCTCGGCGCCGGTCCGCAGATCAACTACACGCTGACCAGCGGCTCTTTGCAGACCGCCTTCAATCTCAAGGGCTATTACGAATTCGATGCAGCGCACCGGCCGTCCGGATGGAATACCTGGCTCACGGTATCGTTCTCGCCGGCCGAGCCGGATACGGACAAACCGAAACCCAAAATCACCAAATAGATTAGATCATCAAATAAAGCTGCAGACGAGAAACCGACCGGAAAAGCGGCGGCTATTCGTTCAGCAGGCTTTCCCAGTCTTCAGGTACGGCCTCGGCCGGGCCCGGCACCGTTTGGTCCAATGGATGCGAATGCGGCGCATGGAGTTCCGGGCCCTTGAACATTTCTTCGGTCCGATAGTCGTAGAACCATTCCTCGCCCGGTTCGAAGCTGGTGATGATCGGATGATGCGTCGCGGCGTTATGTTTCGTCGCATGCTGATTGGGTGAGGTATCGCAGCAGCCGATGTGGCCGCATTGCGCGCATCGGCGCAGATGCAGCCACCATCCGCCTTGCGCCATGCACTCGACGCAACCTGTTCCGCTTGGCTTGGCGGCCGGATCGATGCCGTCTCTCTCGGACTTCATAGGTTTTCTCCGAGCTTTTTGAGCTGTGAGCCCTGTTAGGCGCTCAATCGCTGCACCAGCGCGTCCGAGACCTCGAAATTGGCATAGACGTTTTGCACGTCGTCCTGATCGTTCAAGGTTTCCATCAGCCGCAACAGCTTCTCGCCCTGTTCGTCGCCGACCGCGATGGTGTTTTGCGGCCGCCAGACCAGCGCCGCCTTGCGCGGTTCGCCGAACTTCGCTTCCAGGATTTTGGCGACCTCGGCATATTGATCCGCAGGGGCATAGATCTCGTGGCCGTTTTCGCTGGACACCACGTCATCGGCGCCGGCTTCAAGCGCTGCTTCAAACATCGCTTCGGAGCCTGCCGCCTTGGCGTCGTATTCGATCACGCCGACGCGGTCGAACATGAACGACACCGCGCCGGTTTCAGCGAGATTGCCGCCGCTCTTGGTGAAGGCGGCGCGGACCTCACCGGCGGTGCGGTTGCGATTGTCGGTCAACACTTCGACAATCACCGCGACGCCGCCGGGCCCATAGCCTTCGTAGCGAATCTCTTCGTAGTTCTCGCCGTCGCTGCCCTGTGCCTTCTTGATCGCGCGCTCGATATTGTCCTTGGGCATGTTCTCGATACGGGCGGCGATGATGGCGGCGCGCAGCCGCGCATTCATGGTCGGATCGGGCAGCCCCAGCTTGGCCGACACCGTGATTTCACGCGCCAGCTTGCCGAACAGCTTGGACTTCATCGCGTCCTGCCGTCCCTTGCGGTGCATGATGTTTTTATATTGTGAATGTCCGGCCATCGCTTCCGTCTCTTGCTTGTGCGTCATTGCGAGCGAAGCGGAGCGATCCAGCCCGCGGGACTGGATTACTGCGTCGCCATAGCCCATCGAAGACGGGCGCAATCACCCTCGTGGCTCCTCGCAATGACGACCTCTTAGTGCCGGCCGCGGCAGAAATAAAGATGCGACGCCGCCCTACGCCCAAAACGCCGGCGTGGCGGGCTCCAGCGAGCCGCCGAGGCGCACGGCTGAAACGCGCTGCGCAAGCCCGGTCGCCGGATCGGTCTCGACCGCCATCCCGCACAAGGTCGCCGGCCCGGAGGCCGTCTCGAACCGCGAAGACGGAATGCGGCGCAGGAAACGCTGCAGCGGCTCATCCTTGGTCATGCCGATGACCGAGTCGTAGTCGCCGGTCATGCCGACATCGCTCATGAACGCGGTGCCGGCCGGCAGAATGCGCAAATCGGCGGTCGGCACGTGCGTGTGCGTGCCCCCGACAATGCTGGCGCGGCCATCGCAGAAATGGCCCATGGCCTGCTTTTCGCTGGTGGTCTCGGCGTGCATGTCGATCACGATCGCGTCGGCGCCCGCCCCGAGCGCACAGGCGGTCAACTCCCGGTCGACCGCCGCGAACGGATCGTCGAGCGGCTCCATGAATACCCGGCCCATGGCGTTGACCACCAGCACGCGCCCACCGTTTTTGGCCTCGACCAGCGCGGCGCCGCGGCCGGGGGTGCCGGCCGGATAATTGACCGGTCGAACAAGCCGTGGTGCGCGTTCGATGAAGACCAACGCTTCCTTCTGGTCCCAGGCGTGATTGCCGAGCGTTACCGCGTCGGCGCCGGCCTCGACGAACTCCTTATAGATCGCCTCGGTGATGCCGAAGCCGCCGGCGGCGTTCTCGCCATTGATAATGACGCAATCGAGCTTCCAGTTGCGGATCAGGCCGGGCAGCCGCTCGGTGACCACCGTGCGGCCGGTGCGGCCGACCACGTCGCCGACAAACAAAATCCGCATCAGGGACGGTCCCCCTCAACGCCGGCGGCGCAACAAGCAGCGCAAGCAGCGGCACACGAGAGGGCTGAAACGAGCCAGAGTTTCTTCTTCATACGTCTCATCTGCGCAGATCAATAACCTCTTGCTCGGTTAGCACAAGATCAAGCGTCGCGTCGTAGGGCGTGGTGGGCACCTGAGCGATTTCCTGGGTGGCGAAAGCAACCCCGATAGCCGTCACGGCCTTGCAAGAACGAAGCCGCGCCAGGGTGAGATCGTAATATCCCCCGCCATAGCCGAGGCGACCGCCGGCCCGATCGAACGCGAGCAGCGGCACGAGCAAGATGTCCGGATCGACCTGCGGTGCCTCCGGCTTCGGCTCACGAATGCCCCAGACCCCAGCGGCCAGCGGTTCGCCCCACGCCCAGGCGCGCATGGTCAAAGGCTCGCCGCGCGGCCCTGTCACCGGCAGGGCAAGCCGCGCACCGGCGTCCGCAAGCGCTTTCATCAGCGGCAGCGGATTGATCTCGCTGCGCATCGGCATGAAGCCGGACACGACAAGCCGGGGCGCAATCGGCAGCGGAAAAGGCCGCGCCGCGATGGCTTCGGCGGCGGCACTGCGGATGTCCGGCGGCAACGCATCGCGCCGCGCCGTCAATTCGCGGCGGAGATCGGCCTTCATGCTGGTGGGGAGTGCTTCTTCCGTCATCCTGAGGCGCGAGCGTTTCAGCGAGCCTCGAAGGATGAGCGGCCGAGGCCGTGGGGGCCGTCGCCCTTCGAGGGCCGCTTCGCGGCCGCCTCAGGGGACGGAGCGAAGTTAGCGCACGCCGGCAGGTTGGAAAAGTGCGGAGCCGCCATTGGCCGTTGGAGCGCTCGATCCCGGGTTCCCTACGAAAGTAGGTGGGCGCCATGTGTCCGAACCCACGAGCCCGGACAGGGACAGCTCCCTTAAGGATCGATAAGGCCCCGGGGATATGGCTCCTGTCGCACCAGGCAGCCCCGCGTTCAGCAATGTAGTCCCGAAGCCGCGGCGGCGCCACCCGATGCCCGGTCATGCCGGTGCATATCCAACGGCTGGTTTGCTTTTGCGCCGATCCGCTGTGAATGCGAGAGACGACGCCGCGCGGGTTCTAACCCAGCGCCACGCTATTGCCGCCGGTCGTTGCGTTGAGCTTTTTGGTGACGCTCTCGATCCGCTCCGCCGCCGCATTGAGCAAATCGGCGGCCGCCGCCTTGCCGGTTTCATGCCGATCGCTGCTGGTGGCTTGCGCCTCCTGGACGGACATCAATTCGTCCTCCAGACGCCGGAGCCGCGACGCCATTTCGCCGAGCTCGTCGGCGATGGTCAGCGCCGCCATCACGGTCAGCCGCGTATCGCCGATCTCGCCGAACTTGCCGCGCAGCGTGTCGATGCGCGCGTCGAGTTCGCGGGCGAGCTTGGTCAGATGGTCTTCCTGGCCATCTTCGCACGCCATCCGGAACTGCCGGCCGTTGATGGTTACATTGATTTGCGGCATCCCTGCTCCCGTTCGCTCCGATGCCCAGCTAGCTCCGGCGCCGCACCGTCTCCGCCTCGATCGCCGCCGTACAGAATCGTCACCGTTGTGCGTCGTCCGTCAGCACGCCGCGGATCGTTTCGATGGCCTGATCGACGCGCCGCCCCACTTCCCGCGCCGCCGTCTCGAGACCTCGGGAGCGCGCAGCCGCATGATCGAGCTCGCCCGCGAGCCGCGCCCGGTCGGTGCCGAGCGCGTGGATCTGCGTCACCAGCCCGCCCTGCGCGCGATCGAGCTCGCCACGGCGCTCGGCCGCGGCTTCCAGCGCGTCGAGCGCGAGTGTCAGCCGCTGGCTGGCGAGCTGCAGAGGATCGTCGTCGCTCATTGCGCCATCCGGGGCGGCCGACACGCCGCGCACCACACGTGAAAATCGTGCGACCGCAATTATTTACGCATGGAAGCTTACGTCGCATCGAGCTTTGGCGTCAACGTCGAAAGCACGCATTTTGACGGCCTGTGCATGACGACGGGCCGCTGGATGTCATGCAATTGACTCGCCCGGCTCGCATGCTATCTCATCGCCGCCTGTTCACATGAACGCGGCGCTTGTGCCGCGATTGGCCCGTTTCATGACGATGCCGGATCGCATCCTCGCGGCGAGCTCTTCTCTCGCCCAGCCTACACGCTTTGCTGCCACCGCCATGACCGCGGAGGCGCGCGCAGCGCACGACGGCATGGCAAATGCCATCCGAGCTTTGGCGATGGATGCCGTTGAGCGCGCGACCTGCGGCCACCCTGGCCTGCCGATGGGCGCGGCCGACGTCGCCACGGTTTTGTTCACCCGATTTCTCAAGTTCGATCCAGCCGATCCGGCGTGGCCCGATCGCGACCGCTTCGTGCTGTCGGCCGGGCACGGATCGATGCTGCTTTATGCGCTCCTCTATCTGCTCGGCTACGAGCGGATGACGATCGAGGAGATCAAGAATTTCCGCCAGCTCGGCTCGCTGACGCCCGGCCATCCCGAACACGGCCACACGCCCGGCGTCGAGACCACGACCGGTCCGCTCGGCCAGGGCTTGGCCAACGCGGTCGGCATGGCGATCGCCGAGCGCCACATGGCGGCGGTATTCGGCGGCGACGTGGTCGATCACCGGACCTATGTTCTCGCCTCCGACGGCGACCTGATGGAAGGCATCAGCCAGGAAGCGATCGCGCTCGCCGGCCATCTCAAGCTCAACAAGCTCGTCGTCCTGTTCGACGACAATGGGATCTCGATTGACGGCCCGCTGACGCTCGCCGACTCGGTCGATCAGGTGAAGCGCTTCGAGGCGGCCGGCTGGACAGCGCGCCGCATCGACGGCCACGATCCGGAAGCGATTGCGGCCGCGCTCGAAGCCGCCAAGACGTCGGACCGGCCCTCGCTGATCGCCTGCCGCACCGTCATCGGCTTTGGCGCGCCCAAGAAAGCCGGCACCGAAAAGAGCCACGGTTCGGCACTCGGCGCCGAGGAAATTGCGGGCGCACGCAAGAAGCTCGGCTGGGACGCTCCGCCGTTCGAAATTCCGGCCGCCATTCTCGACCCTTGGCGGGCCGCGGGAGTACGCAGCAAGCCGACGCGGCAAGCTTGGGAAGTTCGCCTCGCCGCACTCGATGCCAAAAAGCGCGCCGAATTCGAGAGCCGCAACCGCGGCGACGTGCGCGAGGCCTTGGCGGCGGCGGTGCGCGAGGTGAAGCAAACCCTTGCGGCAACGCCGAAAGACATCGCCACCCGTTCGGCGTCCGAGTTTGCGCTCGAAACCTTGACGGCAGCGCTGCCCGCGATGGTCGGCGGCTCCGCCGACCTCACCGGCTCCAACAACACCCGCGCCAAGGCGATGAAGACGCTCAACGCCGCCGACTATGGCGGCCGCTTCATCCATTATGGCGTGCGCGAGCACGGCATGGCGGCGGCCATGAACGGCATGGCGCTGCATGGCGGCATCATCCCGTATTCCGGCACCTTCCTGGTGTTTTCTGATTATTGCCGGCCGGCGATCCGGCTGGCCGCGCTGATGGGTCAGCGCGTCATTCATGTGATGACCCACGACTCCATCGGACTTGGCGAAGATGGCCCGACCCATCAACCGGTCGAGCAGGTCGCAGCGCTGCGCGCCATTCCCAATCTGAAAGTCTTTCGGCCGTGCGATACCGTGGAAACGGTCGAGTGCTGGCAGCTTGCGCTTGAAAATGCCGACGGTCCGAGCGTGCTGGCCTTGACGCGCCAGAACCTGCCGCAACTGCGCCTGGCCTTCGATGCCGCCAATCGCTGTGCCCACGGCGCCTACGAAATTGCCGCCGCCGCGGGCGGTGCAGCGTCCGTCTCGTTGTTTGCGTCCGGCTCGGAAGTCACGATTGCGATCGCCGCGCAGAAGCTTTTGGCCGCCAAGGGCGTTCGTGCGCGCGTCGTTTCGGTGCCGTGTTTCGAGCTGCTGTTCGCTGCTCCCGCAGCCGAACGTGCGACGATCATCGGCGACGCACCGATCAAAATCGCCGTCGAAGCCGGCATTCGCCAAGGCTGGGACGAAATCATCGGCTCCGATGGAACTTTTGTGGGCCTAAACAGTTTTGGCGCGAGTGGGCCTTTCAAGCAGCTTTACCAACATTTTGGCATTACCCCGGAGAAGGTGGCCGAGGCCGCGCTGGCGCGCCCGTAATAAATCGTAGGGAGACTTGGTTATGTCGGTTCGCGTAGCGATCAACGGATTTGGCCGTATCGGCCGCAATATTTTACGTGCCGCCATCGAGGCGGGCCGCAAGGACATCGAGATCGTCGCGATCAACGATTTGGCGCCGATCGAAACCAACGCGCATCTGCTGCGCTTCGATTCCGTGCACGGCCGCTTCCCCGGCGAAGTCACCGTCAAGGGCGACGCCATCAGTTGCGGCAACGGCGCCATCAAGGTTACGGCGATCAAAGATCCCAGCCAGCTGCCGTGGAAAGACCTCGGCGTCGACATCGCGCTGGAATGCACCGGCATCTTCACCGCGAAGGACAAGGCGTCCGCGCATCTTGCAGCCGGCGCCAAGCGGGTGCTGGTCTCAGCGCCGGCCGACGGCGCCGATCTCACCGTCGTCTACGGCGTGAATCACGACAAGCTCGACAAGTCGCACATGATCGTCTCGAACGCGTCGTGCACGACCAACTGTCTCGCCCCGGTCGTGAAGGTGCTCAATGACGCCGTCGGGATCGACAAGGGCTTCATGACCACCATCCATTCCTACACCAACGATCAGCCCACGCTCGATCAGGTGCACAAAGACCTCTACCGGGGTCGCGCCGCTGCCATCAACATGATCCCGACGTCGACCGGCGCCGCCAAGGCCGTCGGCCTCGTGATGCCGGAATTGGCCGGCCGGCTCGATGGCGTCTCGATCCGCGTGCCGACCCCGAATGTGTCGGTGATCGATTTCAAGTTCGTCGCCAAGCGCGCCACCTCGAAGGACGAGGTCAACGCCGCGGTGAAACGCGCCGCCGAGCAGCAGCTCAAAGGCATTTTGGGCTTCACCGACGCACCGAACGTGTCCACCGACTTCAATCACGATCCGCATTCGTCGATCTTCCACATGGATCAGACCAAGGTGATCGACGGTACGCTGGTGCGCGTGATGTCGTGGTATGACAACGAGTGGGGCTTCTCCAATCGGATGGTCGACACGGCGGTCGCGATGGGCAAGCTCAGCTAGAGCTTGCCATGCGCTTCCGCACCCTCGACCACGCCGCCGACCTCAAGGGCAAACGCGTCCTCGTCCGCGTCGACCTGAACGTTCCGATGCAGAACGGCGAGGTGTCCGACCTCTCGCGCATCGAGCGCACCGCACCGACCATCGTTGAAATCGCCGACCGCGGCGGCATGGTGATTCTGCTGTCGCATTACGGCCGGCCGAAAGGCCGCGACCCGAAGGAATCGCTCAGGCCGGTCGTCGACGCCATCGCGCGCATCATCGGTCGACCGATCGCTTTCGTCGACGATTGCACCGGCGAAAGTGCGGAACAGGCGGTGTCGCTGCTTGAAACACGGCGAAATTCTCTGCCTGGAAAATACCCGTTTCTACAAAGGCGAAGAGCAGAACGATCCGGAGCTTGCAGCGGCGTTCGCAAAGCTCGGCGACGTTTACGTTGCCGATGCGTTTTCAGTCGCGCACCGCGCGCACTCGTCGGTGGAGGCAGTTGCGCGGCTGCTGCCGGCTTACGCCGGACGCGCGATGCAGGAAGAGCTCGCGGCGCTCGAGAAGGCGCTGCACACGCCGGAACGCCCGGTCGCGGCCATCGTGGGCGGCGCCAAGGTTTCCACCAAGCTCGATCTGCTCGGCAACTTGCTCAACCATGTCGACACGCTGATCATCGGCGGCGGCATGGCCAACACCTTCCTGGCGGCGCAGGGCAAGGCCATCGGTAAGTCGCTGTGCGAGCCCGACCTGTTGCAGACCGCGCGCGACATTCTCGCCAAGGCCAAGACGCTCGATCGCGAAATCGTGCTGCCGGTCGATGTGGTGGTGGCGCAAACATTCGCCGCGCATGCGCCATCGCGCGTCGTCTCCATCGACGACGTCGGGCCCGACGACATGATCCTCGATATCGGTCCGCGCAGCGTCGAGCACGTCATCTCCGTGCTGGCCCGCACCAAGACGCTGGTCTGGAACGGGCCGTTCGGCGCCTTCGAAATGGAACCGTTCGACAACGGCACCGTTGCGGTCGCAGAGGCGGCCGCGGAGCTCACGACCGAGGGCAAGCTTGTCAGCATCGCCGGCGGCGGCGACACCATGGCGGCGCTCAACGTCGCCGGAGTCACCGGCCGGTTCACTTATGTTTCGACCGCCGGCGGCGCTTTTCTGGAATGGCTCGAAGGCAAGGTGCTGCCGGGCGTCGAGGTTCTCAGAGCTACTCCCGCCGCGGCCAAGGCCGAGGCATAATGCATCGAGGTATGATCCCGAAAAGTGGACTTCGTTTTTCGGAAAAAGATCCTGCCGCAACGTGACATATTATTAGACCGTGATCTGGTCCAAGATGGGCGGATCATGGTCTTGGTGTTGATCACATCGAGGAACGCGCGATGAATCTCTCGGAACTCAACAAGGTCGCCAGGGCGATGGTCGCGCCGGGCCGTGGCCTGCTCGCCGCCGATGAATCGACCAGCACGATCAAAAAGCGCTTCGACGCCATCGGCGTCGAATTCAACGCCGACCAGCCGGCGCGATTATCGCGAGCTTCTATTCCGCTCGGCCGAGGCGATGTCGAAGCACATCTCCGGCGTCATTTTGTACGACGAGACCATCCGGCAGGAAGCGTCCGATGGCACGCCGCTGGTCAAGCTCATCGAAAATGCCGGCTCGCTGCCGGGCATCAAGGTCGACAAAGGCGCCAAGCCGCTGGCCTTCAGCGATGGCGAGACCATCACCGAAGGACTCGACGGCCTGCGCGAGCGCCTGATCGAGTATCGCGATCTGGGCGCGACGTTCGCCAAGTGGCGCGCGGTGATCGACATCGGCTCGGGCATCCCGAGCTACAACGCCATCATGACCAATGCCAGTGCGCTCGCGCGCTACGCGGCGCTCTGCCAGGAACAGGACATCGTTCCGATCGTCGAGCCGGAAGTGCTGATGGACGGCGACCATGATGCCGATCGTTGCGCAGCGATCACCGAATGGGTGCTCAAGACCGTGTTCGAGCAGCTTTACTATCAGCGCGTCGCGCTGGAAGGCATGGTGCTCAAGCCCAACATGATCGTGCCAGGCAAGAAGTCCAAAAAGCTCGCCTCGGTCGGTGAAATCGCCGAGCGCACCGTGAAGGTGCTCAAAGAGTGCGTGCCTTCGGCGGTGCCGGGCATCGCGTTCCTGTCCGGCGGTCAGTCGGATGAAGAAGCCACCGCGAATCTGGACGCCATCAACAAGCTCGGCCCGCTGCCCTGGCACGTGACGTTCTCTTATGGCCGGGCGCTGCAGGCGGCGCCGCAAAAAGCTTGGTCGGGCAAATCCGACAATGTCGCAGCCGCGCAACGCGCCTTCGGCCATCGCGCCCAGATGAACGGCCTCGCCGCGCTCGGCCAATGGAAAGCCGATCTCGAGCGCAAAGCCGCGTGATGTTGCTCTGCTCATTCCTGCGAAAGCGGGAATCCAGTTCGGCGCGTGACGAAAAATGGATCCCAGCTTTCGCCGGGATGAGCGGTCATTCCTGTCGGCGCGCGTGATCGTATGACGACGCGCACGACCGCTCGCCTTTACCTCGTCACGCCGCAACTCGGCGATCCCGCGGCTTTTCTGCGTGACCTTGGCCCCGTTCTCGACGCCGGCGACATTGCCGCCGTGCTTCTTCGTCTGGAGCCGGCCGATGAGCGCACGCTGACCAACCGCGCCAAAACTGTCGCCGCGGTGGTGCAGCGCCGCGATGTGGCGCTTCTGCTTGACGGCCACCCGGCGCTTGCCGCTCGCGCCGGCGCCGACGGCGCGCATCTGCCGAGCATCGAGGCGCTCACCGAGGCGATCGGCTCGCTCCGACCCGATCGCATTGCCGGCGTCGGCGGCCTGCGCAGCCGTCACGACGCCATGCTGGCCGGCGAAACCGGCGCCGATTACGTAATGTTCGGCGATCCCGACCGGCGCGGCGACCGCCCGGCCCTTGAGGCGGTCACCGACCGGCTGACCTGGTGGTCGGAGCTGATTGAAATTCCGTGCGTCGGTTATGCCGGAGACCGCGACGAAATTGCGCCGCTTGCGCAGGCCGGTGCCGATTTCATTGCGCTTGGCGAATGGCTATGGATGCACGAAGAAGGGCCGGTCGCCGGCGTCGCCGCCGCGGCTGTCCTCGCACAGGCGCCGGTCGCGCGGGCTGATTGATCATGCCGTCGCGCTTGAGTGCGCAGTCCCGCGCAAACGGTCGGGCAAATGCTGTGTCCCAACTTCTGCCGGGAACAGCCGGGAGATTTGGCGGATGTTAGCGTCAGCACCCGCTCATTGCCGCAAAAGTCGGCCTCTCGATGCTGGGTCTCCGTCTGTCGCGGCGGCGCGCTTGGGCAGTTGGCATCCGCCCGGCGGTAGCCGTTGTCGCGGCCGCGCTTGTGCTGTCGTGGCTCCAATCTGTCGGCGCGACCGAGCCTGACCTCCCCTACGGCGCGTTTCAGGCCGGCCACTATCTGACCGCTTTTCGGCTTGCAACCCATCGGGTCGAGGACGCCAAAGACCCGAAAGCGATGACGCTCCTCGGCGAACTTTATGCCGGCGGTCTGGGCGTGCCGCAAAACGACGCTAAGGCCGCCGAATGGTACAAGCTTGCCGCCGACCGCGGCGACCGCGAGGCGATGTTTGCGCTCGGCATGCTCCGCCTGCAGGGCCGCGCTGGGCCGCGCGATCGCGATGCCGGCGCCAAATGGTTCGCCGCCGCGGCGAATCTCGGCCAGCCGTTGGCAGCCTACGATCTGGCGCTGCTCTACATCGAAGGCCAGTTGTTTCCGCAGGATTTCAAGAAAGCCGCCGAACTGCTGCACACATCCGCGGAAGCCGGTAACCCGGCGGCGCAATACGCGCTCGGCACGCTCTACAAGGAAGGCCGCGGCGTGCCGAAGGACAACAAGCAGGCGGCACGGCTCATGGGACTGGCAGCGGTGGCCGAGAACACCGACGCGCAGGTCGAGTATGCCATCGCCCTGTTCAACGGCGACGGCGTTGCCAAGAACGAACAAGCCGCCGCAGTGCTCTTCAAGCAAGCCGCGCTTCACGGCAATGCGGTCGCCCAGGACCGACTCGCCCGCATCCTCTCGGAGGGTCGCGGCGCCACGAAAAATCCCGTCGATGCCACCAAGTGGCACCTGATTTCCAAGGCGCGCGGCGAGACCAATCTCAATCTCGACGATTTCGTCGCCCGACTGGACCCCACCACCCGCGCCGCCGGCGAAAAAGCCGCAAAGCCCTTCATCGATGCGCTCAAGGAGCCGCGGGGGTAGCCGCGGGCAGGACGCGCTAGCATCTTGCTGCCTGTGGTTGCATCTCCTTCGCGGAGATGTAGATATCGATGATATCTACCCATGGCGTGCTCTTTGACATGACCGAACACAAAGCAACAGCGAAGCTTTTCAAACATGGCCGCAGCCAAGCCGTGCGGCTGCCGAAGGAATTTCGCATGCCTGGCACGGAAGTGCGCGTTCGCCGAATCGGCAACGCTGTGCTGCTGGAGCCGATCGAGCGTGACGTCCGGACGATGCAGGCCATCTTTGCGGAAATCGATCGGCGCGGCGGCGCTGATTTCCTTCCTGAAGGACGCCCGGAGCAGCCGCCCATGCCGCCCGACGACGATGTGAGCTTCGACTGATGATCAGAGCCGCAAGGCATTCCGGATCGAAGGCCGCGCGCGCGTCAAAACCGTCCATTCTGCTTTTCTCGTGATCGGCCTGGATACGAACGTCATCATCGCGGCGATCAACCGCCGCGTTCCTCAGGTCCGCGCAAAGCTGTTGCAGACACTGGCGGACGGCACCATTGTCGGTATTCCGTCGATCGTTCTGTTTAAGACGTGGTACGGCGTCAGAAAGAGCACGCGTTCGCAAGACAATGCCGCGAACCTTTCGGCCTTTCTAGCGCTCGACTTGACCCATTGGCCTTTCGAGCCTGAAGACGCCGAAGAGGCCGGCGACATCCGCGCGGCCTTGGAGCGCGCGGGTACGCCGATCGGGCCTTACGACATTCTCATCGCCGCACAGGCGCGCTGCCGTGGCGCAACGCTCGTCACCGCCAACACCCGCGAATTCGCGCGCGTGCCCGGCCTGCGGACGGAAGACTGGACGTGAGACGTTTGCCGTTCACGTCGACGCAATCCGCTTTCGTTATTGGCCCACTCGCCCAGCACAAACTAGACACTTGACGCGCACCCTTGCGCCCGCGCGTCCCGACAGGTAGCCAACGCCCATGGCCCATTCCGCAATCCTCAATGTCATGATCAAGGCCGCCTACAAGGCCGGCCGCAGCCTCAAGCGCGACCTCGGCGAGGTCGAGCATTTGCAGGTCTCGCTCAAGGGACCGGCCAATTTCGTCACCGCCGCCGATCACCGCGCCGAGGAAATCGTCTACGAGGAACTCGCCAAGGCGCGGCCGGACTACGGCTTTCTCGGCGAGGAAGGCGGCGCGCGGGCCGGCAGCGATCGGAGCCACCGCTGGATCGTCGATCCGCTCGACGGCACCACCAATTTCCTCCACGGCATTCCGCATTTCGCCGTATCGATCGCGCTCGAACGCGACGGCGTCATCGTGGCGGCGCTGACCTACAATCCGGCGAACGACGACGTGTTCGTGGCCGAACGCGGTAAAGGTGCGTTCCTCAACGACCGGCGCATCCGCGTCGCCGCGCGCACGCGCTTCGCCGACGCCGTCGTCGCCTGCGGCTTGCCGCACTATGGGCGCGGCGATCTGGTGCTCGCTCGCCACGAAATCGCGGCCGCACAAAAACACTTCGCCGGCCTGCGCCGCTACGGCGCCGCTTCGCTCGACCTCGCCTGGGTGGCCGCCGGCCGCTTCGATGCGTTCTGGGAACGCGATCTGGCGCCCTGGGACATGGCCGCCGGCATTCTGCTGGTGCGCGAGGCGGGCGGATTCGTCAGCGATCTCGACGGTGGCGACGCCATTTTGACCAAGGGGAGCATCGCAGCCGGCAACGACACCATGCATCGCGAGTTGCTCCGCCTAATCAAGGAAGCCGGCAAGCAGGCCGATAAAGATCCTGGGCAAGATGCCGGCAAGGATCCCGCGAAGGCCGTGGCAACGGCCGAGCGTGGAACGCCCTGAGCGTATTTGAGCGCCCGGACTTCCCAGGCGATTGGCTAATTTCTGAGCACAATGCAGGCGTGGCATCGCGGCGCCGCAAAATTTGCCGCGGCTTTCGTCAGACAATCGTGCGTTTTTCTTCGATTCGGCTTATGCCATAATGCGCCGGAATCGCGCGAGCGACATGCGATGAGGCGGATGCGATTGTTCCGACCCGCGTATTCCGGCGAAAGCCGGGAACGGGTGGATTTGGCCGCGATTGCGGCTGTCATCATCATTCGGATTTCCGCTTGTCCGGGAATAAGCGGAGGATACGCATCTCTTTGGCGAACGAGGCGCTAGGCGACGTCGATGGCGAACAATTCCGACCAAGTGCAACTGGCCTCGCCCCGCATCTTTCTGTTCCGGATGCTGGTGTTTCTGGTGTTGTGCGGCCTGATCGGGTTCGTGCTGCAGAAACAGATCTTCAACGCCTTCAACGCCAATCCCTGGCTCAACGGCCTGATCGTCCTGGTGCTGCTGATCGGCATCATTTTGTCGTTCGCGCGGGTAATCCGGCTGTTTCCGGAAGTCTCTTGGGTCAACAGTTACCGCCAGGCCGATCCCAGCCGTACAGCGCGCACCCCGACCCTGCTGGCCCCGATGGCCGCCATCCTGAGCGGCGACCGCAGCGGACGCTTGACCATTTCGGCGCAGACCATGCGCGCCTTTCTGGACTCGCTCGCCAACCGCCTCGACGAGGCGCGGGACGTCTCGCGCTATCTGACCGGCCTGCTGGTGTTTCTCGGCCTGCTCGGCACCTTCTGGGGTCTGATCGAAACCGTGAGCTCGGTCGGCACCATCATCAACAATCTCAATGTCGGCGGCGACGCCGACTCGGTCTTCAACGCGCTGAAGGAAGGCCTGGCCGCACCGCTCGGCGGCATGGGCATTTCGTTCTCGTCGTCTTTGTTCGGCCTTGCCGGCTCGCTGATCCTGGGCTTTCTCGATCTGCAGACCAGCCAGGCGCAAAACCGCTTCTACACCAACTTCGAGGATTGGCTGGCGACGACCGTTGAGGAAACCGGCGCCGTCGGCTTTGCGGGCGGCGGCGCAGTTCCGGCGAGCGTCACTGAAGCGATCGAGCGGCTGCGCAATTCGGTCAACGAGGCCGGCTCCGGCAAGGCGACCACGGCCGCTATGGCCAACCTCGCCGAAGCAATCCAGGGCCTCGTGCAACACATGCGCGCGGAGCAACAAATGATCCGCGATTGGGCGGACGCGCAGGCCAAGCTCAACAACGATATTCGCCGCTTCATGGAAATTCTGTCGCGCGAAGCCGTCGACAGATAAGGCGCGACGCCGGCGAGGCCGGAAACGCTCAGATAGGCGCAAAACCGCATGGCCCTTGCGAGAAGCCGCCGCGACAGCGGCATGAATTACTGGCCCGGCTTCGTCGACGCGCTGTCGACGCTCGTGCTCTCGATCATCTTTCTGCTCACCGTGTTCATGGTGGCGCAGTTCTATCTGTCGCAGCAAATTACCGGCAAGGACAACGCGCTGGCCCGGCTGAACGCGCAGATCTCCCGCCTCTCCGAACTGTTGTCGCTGGAGCGCACCGGCAAGACCAGCCTGGAAGCCGAGATCGCGCAACTGCGCGCCTCGCTCTCCGCCGCGTCAGGCGAACGTGACCAGCTGCGCAGCACCGCCCAAGGCGCGCAATCCGGCGCCGATGACGGCAAGGCCGAAGCCGGCAGGCTCACGTCACAGCTCGATATCGAGAAGGCGGCGACCTCCCGGGCCGTCGCGCAGATCGAGATTCTCAATCAGCAGATCAGCGCGTTGCGCCGCCAGATCGCGGCGCTGGAGACAGCGCTTGATGCCACCGAGAAAAAAGAAAAAGAGTTCGCAGCTCCACATCGCCGACCTCGGCCAGCGTCTGAACGTCGCGCTGGCCCAGCGGGTGCAGGAATTGTCGCGCTACCGGTCGGACTTCTTCGGCAAGCTGCGCGACATCCTCGGCAATCGTCCCGATATCCGCGTCGTCGGGGACCGCTTCGTGTTCCAGTCGGAAGTGTTCTTCGATTCCGGCCAGGCCGTTCTGCGTCCGGAAGGCCGCGCCGAGCTCGACAAGCTCGCCACCGCCCTGCTCGATCTGGAAAAGCAAATTCCGTCGGAGATCAACTGGGTGCTGCGCGTCGACGGCCATACCGATACGCGGCCGCTGTCGGGTAACTCCACCTTCAAGACCAACTGGGACCTGTCGGCGGCGCGCGCGATCTCGGTGGTGCAATATCTGATTTCCAAGGGCGTGCCGCCGCAGCGGCTGGTCGCCGCTGGCTTCGGCGAATTCCAGCCGATCGATCCGGGCACGACCGACGAGGCCTACGGCCGCAACCGCCGCATCGAGCTGAAACTGACGGAGAAGTGAGGCGTGGACGAGACGCCGACGCTGCGACTGGGTGCGCTCGAAATTTCACTGCGGCCCTACGAGGCGAACGATGAAGACGCCGCGGTGGCGCTCTGGCTGCGGAGCTGGCAGGCCGCCTATCCGCATATCGATTTTGCCCAGCGGCTCGACTGGTGGCGAAATCGCTGGCGCACCGAACTGATACCCTCCGCTGACGTCGTGATTGCGGAAGCCGATGGCGCGATGATCGGCTTCGTCACCGTCGACCCGAAAACCCATTATCTCGATCAGATCGTGGTGGCGCCCGAGCATTGGGCATCCGGCGTCGGCAAAGCGCTGATCACCGTCGCAAAAGAGCTTTCGCCCTCAGGTCTGGAGCTTCACGTCAACGCCGACAACGTCCGCGCCATCCGGTTCTACGAAAAACTCGGATTTTCCATCAGCGGCGACGACGTCAATCCGATCTCCGGCAAGCCCGTGCATCGCATGCGCTGGTCGCCTTGAACGTCGAACCCGTACCCGTCCGTTCAAGTACCCTGAAATTGCAGCTTCGCGAGTCTTGAATACAGCCCGCCCGCAGCGGCGAGGGTTTGATGCGTCCCCTCCTCGACGATGCGGCCCTGATCGAGCACCAGAATGCGGTCGCAGGACAGCACAGTGGCGAGCCGATGCGCGATGACGATCGTCGTGCGCTCCTGCATCAGTTGGGTGAGCGCGGCCGCGACCAAAGTCTCGCTTTCGGCGTCGAGCGACGACGTCGCTTCGTCGAGCAACAACAGTGGCGCGTCGCGCAAAATCGCCCGCGCGATAGCGATGCGCTGGCGCTGACCGCCGGATAGCGTAACACCGCGCTCGCCGACCGGCGTTTGCATGCCGGCCGGCAGGGCGGCGATGAACGACGCTGCATAGGCAAGCTCGGCGGCACGCGCGACGTCTGCCTGCGATGCGTCGGGTCGGCCGAAGCGGATGTTCTCTTCGATCGTGGTCGCAAACATCACGCTGTCCTGCGGCACCAGCGCGATGCGTCCGCGCAAGGCGGTCGGATCGAGTTGAGGCAACGCAGCACCGTCGAGGAGAATGCGGCCCGCAAGCGGATCGTAGTAACGCAGCAGCAGATGAAAGATCGTGCTCTTGCCGGCGCCGGACGGCCCGACAATCGCGACCTTCTCGCCCGCCCGCACCGCGAACGAGACGCCATTGAGCGCCGAAACATTCGGACGGGTCGGATAGGAGAAACGGACGTCTTCGAAACTGACTTCGCCGCGCGGCGGCATCGGCAGCGGCAGCGGATGCGCCGGTGCCGCGATCGCGGGCCGGATAGCGAGAATTTCGAACAAACGCTCGGCGGCGCCGGACGCCTGCGCCATCTCGCCGCCGACTTCCGACAGCGAGCCGAGCGCGCTGCCGGCGAGCACCGCGTAGAGGATGAACTGACCGAGACGGCCGGGGCTGATCTGGCCGGCCAGCACCTCCTGGGCGCCGATCCACAACACCACGATGATGCTCGTGGCGACCAGGAAGATGGCGATGCCGGTGAGGCACGCGCGCGAACGGATCGAGTTTTGCGCGGCCTCGTAGGCGCGCTCGACCGCTTGGCGAAATCGATCGATGCCGAGACGCTCGTTGGTGAATGCCTGCAACACCCGCACTGCGCCGATCAGCTCGGCCGCATAGGCGGACGCTTCCGCAAGCGTATCCTGAGCGGAACGGGAGCGGCGCCGCACCGCGCGGCCGGACGCGTACAGCGGCAGCACGATGATCGGGATCGCGGCGAGCACAAAGGCCGAGAGCCGCGGGCTCGACACCACCATCATCACGGTGGCGCCGACGAACAAAACCACATTGCGCAGCGCGATCGAGACCGATGTGCCGGCCGCAGCCTTGATCTGCGTGGTATCGGCGGTGAGCCGCGAAACGACCTCGCCGGTTCGCGCCTCGTCGAAAAACGCGCTCGACAGCGAGGTGATGTGTGCGAAGACGTCGGCGCGCAAATCCGCCACCACGCGCTCGCCGAGCGTCGTGACAAGGAAGTAGCGCAGCGCGCTGGCGATCGCCAACACCGCGGCAACACCGATCATGACAAGAAAATAGCTGTCGATCAGCGCGACGCCCTTGGCGGTAAAGCCGAAATCGATCATGCGGCGCACCGCGACCGGCACGACCAGCGTCGTCAACGCGGCGACAATCAAGCGACCCGAGCGCCGACAACGCACGCCAGCGGTAACGCCCGATATAGGGGAGAAGCGACGCCAGCGGCCGCAAATTCGTCCGCCGCTCGGGCGCAGTCTCAGCCAATGCCGGCTCCGCCACCGCGGCGGCCTCCTCGGCGCCAGGCGGCACCAGCGCTTCGGTTAATGACGAGGCCTTGGCCGCCGCAGTCTGATCCACACGCAAGTCCATGCGCCGCAATACCTTTTCGGCGCCTCGCCGGCGCTAATGGCGGCGACAATGCCTCGTGTCGACCAAGCTTTCAACGCACATGGTGGTCGGTGCGGCGGCTTGTCTCGCCCGAGCGGGCGCGCTATAGAGCGCGTCAAATCTCACCCTCTATCGCTCGAACACGCCGGAAGGCTCCGTATCGCCATGAAGTCCGACACGCACCCCGATTACCATATCGTCAAGGTCGTCATGACCGACGGTACCGAATTCACCACCCGCTCGACCTGGGGCAATCCCGGCGACAAGCTGCAGCTCGATATCGATCCAAAGTCGCACCCGGCTTGGACCGGCGGTCAGCAGCAACTCCTCGATCGCGGCGGCCGCCTGTCGCGGTTCCAGAAGAAGTATTCGGGCTTCCTGAAGAAGTAAGCCTGCTGCGTATGGAAGCGACGGCACCGAGCCGTTGCTGTCGGCCGGGCTTATGCCGGCAGACCCAGGCGCCTTAGTAGCCAATACGCGCTGATCGCGACCTTTGGATCTTCGACCTGACCCCGGGCCAGTTGCCGGAACAGGTCGTCGAGGCCAATGGACATCACCTTGATGTCCTCATCGTCGATGCCGCCGCCCTTGGCGACGCGGTCGCTGTCGCCCACTTCGGCGAAATAGAGAAAAACCCGCTCAGATGTCCCGCCGGGCGAGACGAAGAAGCGACCGATAAGCTCGACCGCGTCGATCCGGTAGCCGGTTTCCTCAAGCGTCTCCCGGATGGCGGCCGCTTCCGGGGTTTCACCGGCGTCGATCATTCCAGCCAGCGTTTCCAAAAGCCAGCCGTCCGTGGTCGCGGGATCGTCACGGCGTCGGGCG
Source organism: uncultured Alphaproteobacteria bacterium (assembly GCA_963737755.1). Classification (GTDB taxonomy): domain Bacteria; phylum Pseudomonadota; class Alphaproteobacteria; order Rhizobiales; family Xanthobacteraceae; genus BOG-931. The sequence goes on from CAVTTZ010000009.1 coordinate 687,978, forward strand.
ATCAAGGCCGGTACCTTGAATTGCTCCACCAGCACGACCGCCCGTTGATCTCGATTGAACAGCAGAACGCCGACCGAGTCTCCACGCTCAAACACCAGCCGGCGCTGCGGGCCGCTCATGCTCCCGTCAATCTGCTGGTGACTGATGAGCAGCTCGTCGACCTTGAAGAAGTCGTCGAAAAGCCGCCGCCGGCGCGTGATCACTGCCCTGCCTGCCATCAGGCGACGCGGAGCCGGATTGTCACAACGGGTTTAGACGCCGCCGCGCTCGAAGGCGGCGCGCAGCAAGCCGAGCTGCCGCTCGACCGGATTTCCAGCGGCGGTCTTGATCGGCGGAGGCGCATGCATGGTGGCATCGAGCCGCCGCACTTCAGATTGCAGCTTGGTCGAGCGCGTTATCAGATCCTGCAGCCTGGACGGCAAAAGCGCGATTGATTTGGCATCGCCGGGATCGCAGGAGGCAACCCTGACCTTGCTCTTTTCCTCGTGCGCCTGGGCGAGCGTCATCTCGCCATCCTTGACCGCACGGTGCAACAACAGCCACGAGGCAAGCTGCATCAGCCGCGTGGTCAGCCGCATACTTTCGGTGGCGTAAACCAGGGCCGCGCTGCGTTCGAGTTTTTTGGATTCCGAGCGCCCACTGCCATCGAGGTAGCTCGCAGTTTCCTCGACAAGCGCCATTCCGTCGCGAAACAGCGTGGCAAAGATTTGGGAACTCGCCAACCGTTCGCTGAACGAAACCGTACTGGCTTCACTCGCAAGATTCTCGGACATCCGACACACGCCTCACACCACGGACAGCATCGCTCGACTGGTCTTCCGAGTCCAGCGCAGGGTTCGGTCAAAGCGCACTTATAGTGACGTCTGCGAAAATTTTGTTTGCCGGCGCAGACATTTTATGTGGCGCCAATGAGGCGGGGACGAATGCGCCAAAAAAGGAGCCGCCGTTTCCGGCGGCTCAAGGTGATAACAGGGAGGCGTCAAACAGAGTGGACAGGAGCCACTCAATGTCCAAAAGTTGGACATTCTTTGTAATGAACGAGAAAGCTTAACCGAAGGTTAAGAATTGCCGGCGGGTTAGCAAATTTTCCTGCACTTCAGCTTTATTTGGTGAAAATTTTCGCTTATCTCCGTTTGACAAGCCCTTGGTTTATTTCTTGAAAAACGCGTTCGCCGCGGTCTGTGAAGCCTGCTTTCGCGCGATCTCGGCTTCAAGGCGATCGATTTCGTCCTTGAGGACATTGACCCGCTCGCCGAGTTCGCCGACCGAGAGCAGCGAAAGATCCTGACCGATGTCGTGAACGGTCTTTTTCTTCGGCAGATCGTCGGGATCGATCATCGCTTCGGCCCTCATCGGCAAAGCGTCGCGGCTCGCGGCGCTGGTTGTCACCTACGCGTCCAGTCCTCTAAGACTACCGCGCACTTCTTTCCGCAACCCTTTAGCACGCAGCGCATGACAACCCTCCCCGACCGGATGACGGTCATTGCCATCCGCCAACCCGGCGGCCCCGAAGTTTTGGTGCCGGAATCGCGGCCCGTGCCGGATCCTGCTGCCGGTGAGATCCTGGTGAAGATCGGCGCCGCCGGCGTCAATCGGCCGGACGTCATGCAGCGCATGGGACTGTACCCGCCGCCGCCGGGCGCCACGGACATTCCGGGACTTGAGATCGCCGGCGAGGTCGTCGCCTGCGGCCCTGGAGTCACACGCTGGAACAACGGCGACGTGGTCATGGCGCTGGTCGTCGGCGGTGGCTACGCCGAATATTGTCTTGCGCACGAGAGCCACGCGTTGCCGGTGCCGCAAAACCTTTCGCCGATCGAAGCGGCTGCCATTCCGGAAACGTTCTTCACGGTCTGGCACAATGTCTTCGAGCGCGGCAGGCTCGCCGCCGGCGAGACCCTGCTGGTGCACGGCGGATCGTCCGGGATCGGCACAACCGCGATCCAACTCGCCAAGGCTTTTGGCGCCCGCGTGATCACGACGGCCGGATCCGCGGCAAAATGCGCCGCGTGTGTGAAGCTCGGCGCCGATGTCGCGGTCAACTACAAAACCGAGGACTTCGTCGCCGCCACCAAAGCGGCGACCGGCAAACGCGGCGCCGACGTCATCCTCGACATGATCGGCGGCGACTATATCAATCGCAATTATGAGGCCGCCGCCGTCGACGGCCGCATCGTGCAGATCGCATTTCAGTCCGCGTCGCGCGCCAATGTCGACTTCGTTCGGCTGATGCTCAAGCGGCTGACCCACACCGGCTCGACGCTGCGGGCACGCGCGGTCGCCGACAAGGGCGCGATCGCGGCTGCCGTCGAGGCCAAAGCGCTGCCGCTGATCGCCGCCGGCAAGGTCAAGCCGGTGATCGATTCGACCTTCGGGCTTGAGGACGCGGCCGCGGCTCACGCGCGCATCGAGACCAGCGAGCATATTGGCAAAATCGTCCTGACCCTTTGATAAGACAGGGATAATTCTTGCGCCTCAGCGTCCCAGCGGCTACTGATCAGGGCTGCGCTGCGGGTTGACATGAGGCTTGCAGGAAGGCCGCGAATCCGGCGCAAAATCGGCTATGGTGACCCCGTGGCGTCGGGGAACTCAAAAACGTCTGGGGCGCAATCGGCGCCGACTGCTCGGAGTGGTCTGTTGTCATTTCTTCGCGCGGCTATCGCGCTCGCGGCTCTCGCATGTGTGACGGCTCTCAGCATCTCTGGCGCCAGCGCCGTCGAGGCCGTCAATGTGCGTGGCGATGCGCCGGCGATTGATCTCACCGACGCCGTCGAACTGCAGCGCGCCGACAATGACCGTATCCAGGTTTCGACCGCGCCCGGCGCCGACGGCATTGTCCGCCGCATCGAGGTGCGCGGCCGCGAGGCCGGCAACGACTGGGCGGTGTTTGCGCTCGCCAACAATGGCGAAGAGCAGATCGACCGTCTGATCGTTGCACCGCACTACCGCATGGTCGGCTCCGGACTGCTGTGGCCCGATCTCGGCATGTCACGCATCGCCAATATCACGCCGTCGTCGGGCGATCCGCCGGAGCGGATCGAAAATGCCACTGCCGACGTCTTTCGGGTCACGCTCGATCCCGGCACCGTCATCACCTTCGTCGCCGAGTTGCGCGGCTCGAATTTGCCGCAGCTCTATTTGTGGGAGCCGGATGCGTTCAAGGACAAGGTCAATTCGCTGACCCTCTATCACGGCATCGTCATCGGCATCGCCGGCCTGCTGGCGCTGTTTCTGACCATCCTGTTCGTGGTGAAAGGCAGCGTCATGTTTCCCGCCGCGGCCGCGCTCGGCTGGGCGGTGCTGATCTATATCGGCGTCGATTTCGGTTTCTGGGGCAAGGTGTTCGACATGTCGTCGGGCTCCGAACGCATCTGGCGCGCGTCCGGCGAAGCCATCCTGGTCGCCACCCTTCTGGTGTTTCTGTTCGCCTATCTGAATCTGAACCGCTGGCATGTGCGCTATGCGCACATCACCGTCGGCTGGCTCGCCTTTCTGGGCGCGCTTGTCGCGGTCGCGCTGTACTCGCCGCAGGTCGCGTCCGGCATCGCGCGCATCTCATTGTTCTTCGTCGCCGTGCTCGGCTTCGCGCTCGTGCTCTATCTGTCGACCCACGGCTTCGACCGCGCGGTGATGCTGATACCCGACCTGGCTGTTGCTGGTCGCGTGGGTCTTCGGCGCCGCTGCGACAGTCTTGGGCCTCGTCACCAACGATATCATCGGACCGGCGTTGCTCGGCGGCCTTGTCCTCATCGTCATGCTGATCGGATTTACGGTGATGCAGCACGCCTTTGCGGGCGGCATGGCGCAAGGCATCGTTTCCGATGTCGAGCGTCGCGCGCTTGCCCTCACCGGCGCCGGCGACATGATCTGGGACTGGGACGTCGCCGCCGACCGGGTCTTCACCAGCCCGGAAACCGAAACCATGCTCGGGCTGAAGGTCGGATCGCTCGACGGCGCCGCCGCCAACTGGCTCGAAGTCCTGCATCCGCTCGACCGCGACCGCTTCCGCGCCACGCTCGACGGCATTGTCGAGCAACGCCGCGGCCGCATCGCGCAGGATTTCCGCATGCGCACCGCCGACGGCCACTATGTGTGGTTCACGCTGCGCGCGCGTCCGGTGGTCGGCTCCGATGGCGAAGTCATCCGTCTGGTCGGTACGCTCACCGACGTGACCGAATTCAAGACCGTCGAAGAACGGCTGTTGCACGATGCCGTGCACGACAATCTCACCGGCCTTCCGAACCGCGAACTGTTCCTCGACCGGCTCGAAGCCGTAATCGGGCTCGCCAAGGCCGACACGGCGATCAAGCCGACCGTGATGGTGATCGATCTCGATCGCTTCAAGCAGGTCAACGATTCCGTCGGCATGGCGCTTGCGGATTCGATCTTGCTCACGCTGTCGCGCCGGCTCGGCCGGCTGATCAAGCCGCACGACACGCTGGCGCGCATCTCCGGCGATCAGTTCGGGTTCGCTGATTCTTGTCGGAGCGCGAGTCCGCACGCATCACCGCGCTTGCCGAAACCGTCCGCCGCACGGTGCGCGCGCCGATCACGTTCAACGATCGCGAAATCTTCCTCACCGGCTCGGTCGGCATGGCGCTCGGCGACGGCGAACCGCAAAGCGCCGAGGAGCGTCTGAAAGACGCCGAGCTCGCGATGTACCACGCCAAGCGCAACGGCGGCGACCGCATCGACGTGTTCAAGCCGGCGATGCGGGCACGCAAGACCGACCGGCTCACCATCGCGGCCGATCTGCGGCGCGCGATCGAACGCGAAGAGATCAACATCCTCTATCAGCCGATCGTCCGGCTCGAGGATCGCGTGGTCGCCGGGTTCGAAGCCCTGGCACGCTGGAATCATCCAAAACTCGGCCGTATGTCGCCGCAGGAATTCATCAAGACCGCGGAGGAGAGTGGACTGATCGTCGAGCTCGGTCTGTTCATTCTCGAGCGCACCGCGCAAGCAACTGAGCACCTGGCAGCGAACGCTGCGCCCGCGCGAGCCGTTGTTCGCCAGTGTCAATGTCTCATCGCGTCAATTGCTGCGTCACGATCTGATGCAGGATCTGCGCACGGTCCTGGCGCGCGCTCCGGTCAGCCGCGGGACGCTGAAACTTGAAATCACCGAGTCGGTGGTGATGGAGAATCCGGAACACGCAGCCCAAATGCTGCACCGGATTCGCGAGCTCGGCGCCGGCCTTGCGCTCGACGATTTCGGCACTGGCTATTCCTCGCTCGCCTATCTGCAGCGCTTTCCCTTCGACACCATCAAGATCGACAAGTCGTTCGTTCAAACAACCGCCAAGGGCACGCGCCCGGTGATATTGCGTTCGATCATTGCGCTGGCCCACGATCTCGGCATGGATGTCGTGGCCGAAGGCGCCGAGACGGACTCAGATGCCATCGAGCTGTCGCAGCTCGGCTGCGAATATGCGCAAGGTTTTGTCTTCGGCGAGCCGATGACGGCGGAGCGTGCCCGCGACCTCATTCAGGCACAGGCCAAAGAGGCAAAAGCGGCGCGGCATACGGCAGCCGCGGTCGTCAGCAAGTAGTCACCGTCGTTTGTTGCGGCAGGCGCTGAATCGTCGGCAAGTCGTGCTGGAAAATCGTGCTGGAAAATCGGCATCTAATAAATCGACGACACTAAGCGTGGCCGGCTTCGCTCGACAGCATTCCGAGATCGATGCCGATCTTCTTCAGCGCCCGGTCGTACTTTGTGCCGATGTCGGTGCCGAAGATCAGATCCGGATCAGGTGCGCAATGCAGCCAGCCGTTGCCCTGGATCTCAGTTTCAAGTTGGCCGGGAGCCCAACCCGCATAGCCAAGCGCCAGAATGGCGCTTGCCGGGCCGTCGCCGCGCGCGATCGCCTTGAGGATATCCAGCGTCGCCGTCAGGCAGATGCCCTCATCGATCGGCAAGGTCGAATTTTCAATGAAAAAATCGGCGCTGTGCAACACAAAGCCGCGCTCGGTTTCCACCGGACCGCCGCGCATGACTCGCACGACGCCGGCGCGCGACGGCAGCCGGATCACATCTGCGGCCGGGATGACATCGAGTTTCACCAGAAGATCGGAGAAATTGATGTTGGGCGCCAAATGATTGACCACGATCCCCATCGCGCCTTCGGATGAATGCGCGCAGATATAGATGAGCGAACGGGCAAACCGATCATCCAGCATCGCCGGCATGGCAATCAGCATCTGGCCATCCAGATAGCCTCTGCCCCGAACGGTATTCTTGACGGATGCGCCGCGCGGCAATTTCATACCCGAAGGTTAGCTCATAGTTCCGCATTTGCAAACGAATGGCCGCGGCAAAAGTTCACGGATCCTTGCCCGGCCTGTCCGGAACGCGACACGACAAGACGCCGAACAGTGAAAGATAGTCAGATGTAAGCATGGTGATGGCCGTTGGCATCACGACAGATATGCATATCAGGACGATGAATGGACCGTGGCCGGCTCACGATCATGTCAGTAGCCGTGTAGGCTGTTAGGCCGTAAGGACGACAACAATGCGTGACGGTCTTGCTCGTTCGTTAATGATGGCGATTGCCGCACTGGCGGGCGCCGGCTTTGTCGCGCATGCACAAGAGGTCTCGCCGTGGGACGAAGAACCGCACGGCGCGGCGCGACTGATCGCTGGTGCGATTCAGAATGCAGGCGGCAACAAGCTCGAGCGCGCCGGCATCGAGATCCGGCTCGATCCAGGTTGGAAAACCTATTGGCGTTATCCTGGCAACTCCGGCGTGCCCCCTGCACTGGATTTTACCGGCTCGGAAAACGTGAAATCGGTAAACACGTTGTGGCCGGCGCCGGACGTGTTTGATGACGGCGCTGGCGGCCATTCGATCGGCTATCACGGCGACGTCGTGTTGCCGCTGCAAATCATTCCGAATGACGCCGCAAAGCCATCGTCGTTGCATATCAAACTCGACTACGCGGTTTGCGGAAAACTCTGCGTCCCGGCGGAAGCGCATCTGGCGCTGACGCTCTCCGGCAAGGCGGGCGCCGAGGAGCCGGCATTGACCGCGGCCGAGGCGCGCGTGCCGCGCCGCGCAACGCTCGGCGCGCACGACAAGAGCTTGAGCATCGCTTCGGTTCGCCGCGAAGGCAGCGGCAAACATGGCCGGGTCGTCGTGCTTGTCGGGCGCGCCCGACGGTGTGCCGGTCCGCATTTTTGCCGAAGGCCCGACGCCCGAATGGGCCTTGCCGCTGCCCCAACCGGACGCCAGCACCGCGACTGGACCGGATGGATTGCGACGCTACACGTTCGAACTCGATGGCCTCCCGCCCGGCGCCACAGCCGAGGGCGCGACGCTGAAGATCACGGCGGCCTCGCCCACCGACGCCATCGAAGTCGAAGCCCGTCTCGACTAATTTAGCGGTTACGTTAACTTACGCCTCCCGACAAAACCCCATTGGGATAACGAAAGGATTCAAACCATGCCGATCAAGGTTGGCGATCGTCTGCCGCCCGATATCAAATTCCGCGTCATGGGCCCGGAAGGCCCGGCGGTGAAAACCGTGGAGGACGTCTTCAAAGGCAAGAAGGTCGTGCTGTTCGCCGTGCCCGGCGCCTTCACGCCGACCTGCAACAACAATCATCTGCCCGGCTTCCTCGCCAACGCCGACGCCTTCAAGGGCAAGGGCATCGACACCATCGCGGTCACCGGCGTCAACGACGTGTTCGTATTCGACGCTTGGAAGAAGAGCACCGGCGCCGGCGGCAAGATCGAATTCCTGTCGGACGGCAATGCCGATTTCGCCAAGGCGCTCGACTTGACGCTTGACGGCTCCGGCGTCGGTCTCGGCACGCGCTCCAAGCGCTATGCCATGCTGGTCGAAGACGGCGTCGTGAAAAAGCTCAACGTTGAAGAGGCTGCCGGCAAAGCCGAAGCGTCAAGCGCCGACGCTCTGCTCAAGCAAATATAAGACGGCCTGGACTATCTCGCACAACAAACACGGCGTACGCAGTCAAATAAAATTATCCGCGTGCGCCGGCCTGCCGCCGCTTCAATCCGACGGCAGCGATAGCCGCTGCGGCCGAGGCGAGTTCGACCAGCGTCAGGCTCGCGCTCGAACTCCCACACCGTCTGCGTCGGCCGCATGACCCCGCGTCGCTGCGGCACATCGCGCGGCCGGCTCGATCGGGCAAACAGATAGACTGAAACTTGACGATCCGCCTGACCGCGTGCTTGCGCGCGTCCTCGCGCCTGCGCAAAGCCAAGATCAGCGCTGTTCTTTCCATCGAGCTCGATTTGCTTTCTATCGAGCTCGACTTGCAGGCGGGCCATTTCCGCGATTCTGCCGATCGGCGCCGCGCTCCTGCGCTTTGAAGCGCATCTGCTCCATGTTGATTTCGAGGCGCCGCACCGAGACGGCGAACTGCGCGCGCAACTGATCCTTTTCCGCTTGAATTTCTTTGGCGGTCAGCGGCGTCGCATCGATCAGATCGCGACGGGTCAGCCGCACCGCACGCTGATGAACGGCCGGGAAGAACAGCAGCATCAAGAAGCAGCCGGCGAGAAGGCCAATGCCGCACACCATCAGCGATTCAATCATCCGCCTTCCTTCCCAGAAAAGCGACGACGAGTGAACGAGCATTTGAATTAAGCTGTAAATCATACAATGCAACCAAAAATTGCGGCACTACATTTGCGCGGCGCAAGGTGATTTCGCCATATGTCGTGGCGGACAACGCCGTCTAACGGGAGGCGTTGCGAACGTCGGCAATGCCTTGCCGCGCCAACTCGTCGGCGCGCTCGTTCATGTCGTGCCCGGAGTGTCCGCGCACCCAATGCCAGTGCACCTGGTGCGCCGCCGAGCGCGGTGTCGAGCCGCTGCCAGAGATCGACATTCTTGACCGGCTTCTTGTCCGCGGTGCGCCAGCCGTTGCGTTTCCAGTTGGCCAGCCAGGACATGACGCCGTTGCGCAGATACTGGCTGTCGGTGTGAATATCGACCCGGCACGGCCGCTTGAGCGCTTCGAGCGCCGAGATCGCCGCCATCAGCTCCATGCGGTTGTTGGTGGTATTGAGCTCGCCACCCTTCAGCTCTTTTTCGCGATCGCCGAACGACAGGATCGCGCCCCAGCCGCCGGGACCGGGATTGCCCGAGCAGGCGCCGTCGGTGTGCACGACGACGTGCGGCAGGTTCGCGCTCACGGCTACGGTCATCCCGTAGTCGCGCACGCTTTCGACCCTCTGATGGAAGCGCAGCTTGCGCAGATATTCGATCGGATCCTTCGGCCGCACCAGCGCGCCCGGCGGCACATTGAGCCAGTCGACCAGCCGCGTGAGCAGAAAGCGCAAGGCGGCGCCGCGCGACAGCAACGGCAGCTTCTCCCACTCGGCCGCCGACAGCGGCCGGGTCTTGGCGTAGTTCGCGAGCAGCGCACGCCCCTTGGTCACGTTGTAGGAATGATCCGGCTCGAAGCACCAGGCGTTGAGACAGATGGCGACGTCGTACACCAGCGTATCGGTGCAGGCGAAGTAGAAGTCGATCAGCCCCGACAGCTTGTCGCCGAGAAAAAACACATTGTCGGGAAACAGGTCGGCGTGGATGACGCCTTGCGGCAAGCCCTGACGGCCATTGCGCCTTCAAGCGCCGCGAGTTCGCCGGCCAGCAAGGCTTGCGAGCCCATCTTGCACTTCATCGGCGCGGTCGCGGCACGCATCATAAAGAAGCCGCCAGCCGGCGACCGAAAGCGCGTTGTCGCGCCGCATCGGAAAATCCGCGCCGGCGAGATGAAATCGCGCCAGTGCTTCGCCCAGCGCGGCGCAATGCAGCGCGCTGGGGCGGCGGATCCACATGCCGTCCAGAAAGGTGACCATCGCGGCCGGCCGGCCGGCGAGCCGGCCCAGCGTCTCGCCGGCGCGGTTCTTGACCGGCTGCGGACAGGTGATGCCGCGGCTCGCCAGGTGCTCCATCAGCGCCAGGAAGAACGGCAGGTCGCGCTCGGCGACACGCCGCTCGTAGAGCGTGAGGATGAAATAGCCGCGGCTGGTGTGAACCAAAAAGTTCGAGTTCTCGACGCCCTCGGCGATACCCTTATAGGAGAGAAGCTCGCCGATGTCGTAGCCGGCGAGGAAGAGGGCGAGATCTTCCGCCGCGACATCGGTGTAGACAGCCATTGAGAAATCTCCAGCACCGTGGCGGCTAACCCGCCGCACATGGCGCCGTCAAGATGCCGCGCAATCGCCGCAGTGAAGAATCCGGCTCGACAGCGCGACGCGGCCCTATCGGGCGCACCGGCCTCGCGATATGATCGACTGCAACTGCCCGAAAAAGACGGCAGATACACGGGGCGCCGACCGATGAAAACCATCCTCGTTCCCACCGAGCAAACCGCTGCGATGGAACAGGCTCTGCAATGTGCGCTGCTGCTTGCGGAAGAAATTCGCCGGCCGCATCGAAGGGCTTTGCGCTGCGGCCGGCGGTCGCCGAAATGGTGGCCATGGATCCCGACGCCGGCATGACCATGGTGGCGGTGAAGGAGAACGATGCCGACATGGTGCGGCAGGCCGAAGAGCTGTTTCTCGGCTTCATGCAGCAGCGCGGCGTCGCCCAGCAATCGAGCGACGCGCCGTCGCAGGCTTCGATCGTTCCATCGACGACAGCCTCGATGCCGCCCTCCGCCGTCACCTGGCGCTGGAACGCCGACGCGCCCGAGCGGCCACGATTTCGTCGGCAGCTACGGCCGGGTGTTCGACGCTCATCGTGCTGGGGCGGCCCGGCGAGGAATGGCAGAGCCCCTCGATGGTGACGCTCGAATCGGCTTTGTTCGAAAGCGGACGCCCGGTGCTGATCGCACCGCCGACCGCGCCAGCCTCGCTCGCGACCAACATCCTGATCGCCTGGAACCGCTCCACCGAGCAGGCGCGCACCACCGCGTTCGCCATGCCGCTGCTGGAGCGCGCCGAGCGCGTCACCATCCTGACCGTCGAAGGCGCGACCGTTGCCGGGACCAAGCGGCGAGGAGCTGGCGCAATCGCTCGCCGCTCACGGCATCGCCGCCGCCACCATCACGCTTCCGGCCAGCAAGGCCAATGCAGGCGAAGTCATCCTGCGCAAAGCCGCCGAGCTCGGCTGCGATCTCATCGTCAAGGGCGCCTATACGCAGAGCCGCCTGCGGCAGATGATTTTCGGCGGCACCACCCGGCATATCCTCACGCACGCCAACTTCCCGGTGCTGATGGCGCACTAGCTCCCTCGGCGTGACTGTGCGCCCGGTCAAATAGCGGCAACGCGCGACGCTATTTGTTCAAGAGTTGGATCGGAAAGCGGCATCTCGTTGACGCTAACAAATATACCGATCACGTTTGGGTTCACGCCTCCGCTCGTATTGTTCACAAATTGACGTGACGCCTATGCCCGGATGGCGGCGCGCCGATCGCGTCTCACCGCAAATCCTTGCGGATGATCTTGCCGACATTGCTCTTGGGCAGCGAGTCGACGAACACGATAACCTTCGGGACTTTGTAGGCGGCGAGCCGCTCGCGCGCGAATGCCACCAGGTCGGCTTCGGTGAGCGCCAGATCGCGCTTGACGACGAACAGCTTGACCGCCTGCCCGGTGTGTGGATCGGCAACGCCGATGACGGCGGCTTCCAACACGCCAGGATGCTGCGCGATGACGTCTTCCACTTCGTTGGGAAAAACCTTGAAGCCGGAGACGTTGACCATGTCCTTCTTGCGGTCGAGGATTTTCAGATAGCCGTCGGGGTCGAAGGCGCCGATGTCGCCGGTATGCAGCCAGCCCCTCTTCGCTGAGCACCAGCGTGCTCTCGTCGTGCCGGTGCCAATAGCCCTGCATAACTTGCGGACCGCGCACGCAAATCTCGCCGACCTCGCCGACCGGCAAATCGTTGCCGTGATCGTCGCGGATGGCGACATCGGTCGACGGCACCGGCAGGCCGACGGTGCCGAGCCGCGGCCGATGCACCGGATTGAGGCACACCACCGGCGAAGCTTCGGTAAGGCCGTAGCCCTCGACCAATTCGGTGCCGGTGATCTCCCGCCAGCGCTCCGCCACCGCGCTTTGAACGGCCGCGCCGCCGCCGACCGCGAATTTCAGATGGCTGAAATCGAGCGCCGCAAAATCGGGATTGTTGATCAGCGCGTTGAACAGCGTGTTGACGCCGGTCATGGTCGAGACCTGCGTCCGCGCGATGGTTTTGATCAGTCCCTTGATGTCGCGCGGATCCGGCACCAGCACGCTGAGACCGCCCATCAGTGCGAACGCGAGCAAATTCGCGGTCAGCGAGAAGATGTGATAGAGCGGCAGCGGCGTCAGCACACTGCCCTGCTCTTCCGGCAGATAGGGCGCGATCACCGCCCGGCATTGCAGCGTGTTGGCGACGAGATTGCGGTGCGTGAGGATCGCGGCCTTGGCGACACCGGTGGTGCCGCCGGTATATTGCAGCAACGCCGGTGATGTCGGCTGCGGCGATGCGTCCGCATAGTCGGCGCTGGGTGCGCGGCTGCAGGCTGCGTGGAGCATGCCGTAACTTGCAAACCGCCACGCCGGTACCGCTTTGCGCACGTAGGTGTTGGCGAAATTGAACACCGTGCGTTTTACGGTCGGCATGAAGTCGCCGAGCCGCGCCACGATCACATGGCGGATCTGGGTCTCGCCGATGACCTGCTCGAGCTTGTGGGCGAAATTCTCCATGATCACGATGCCGGTGGCGCCGCAATCGGCGAGTTGCGCCTGCAGCTCGCGCGGCGTGTAGAGCGGATTGACGTTGACCACGATCAGCCCCGCACGGAGCGCACCCAGGAAGGCGACCGGATAGGCCAGCAGGTTCGGCAGCATGATCGCGATGCGATCGCCGGAATGGAATTTCGCTTCCTCGATCAGATAAGCCGCGAAGGCGCGGCTCACATGCTCCCACTCCGCGTAGGTCAAACGCACGCCCAAGCACTCAAAGGCTGGGAAAGAAGCATGCCGCGTACAGGCGTCGAGCAGCATCGCCGGCAGCGACGCATAGCTATCGGGGTCGATGGTTCTGGGCACGCTCGGCGGGTAGGAGGCGTACCAAAAATGATCGGCCGTACGGGGCTCGGCGGTGACGCTTTGCGTCTGCAGCGACATTTGTTGTTTTTCCTTGGACAATTTTTGCAGTCGAGTCCGAGAGGTAGACCTTTGGGACCGAAGCGCCCTCCGATCGCAATTTACGGCAAGTTCTAGCGCGAAGGAATTAGGGGAATTCCGATACGAGCCCAGACGTGGCCCCTCATCATGGCTGCCCGCGTCGTTGCGAGGAGCGGCAGCGACGAAGCAATCCAGCTTCCCGCGCCAGCCGCTGGATTGCTTCGCTGCGCTCGCAATGACGCAAGGTGATCCTACCTTCGCGATCGTTAGCACCGGGCTTGCCCCGGTGGTCGATGCTGATTTGTCGCGATACGAAGAGCGCAGCGACGCGCAGCAGGCCAGCGTGCCGCATTGATTGCCGGGTCAAGCCCGGCAATGACGAAAATTGCGGCTCCCATGCCCACGCACGCCGCGCGTGGCGACAAAATCAGTGACTGCTATCAACAGTACGCAAACCCGCGACCCGTATGGTTTCGAGAATACTAAGATATTGATCTAATACGATATTTGGTTCCGACTTCGCGAAAAGGCTTAACTATGGCCGGCGTTTTCCACTGCGACGACAGCCGGCTTAACCGGGAAGTTCTCCATGGCGGCCATATTTTGCCACACTGCGCCCTTAACGGTGACAGTGTCGGGGGTGGGGGTGGCCGTAACATCGCGTTAACCCTACCCACATGAATATTGCGTGAAATGCGCTTCGCCCGCGTGGGGATGTTTGTGGCGGATCGCATGGGTAGTTGGTCAACGCGGGGACGCCAGTGCTCCTTGATAAGGCGCGGCTGCGAAGCTGTCCTGTAATCGTCAAACGCGCCGCGCTGTCGTGCGGTCTTGCGGCTGTTGTCGTGCTTTGCGGCGGGCGTTCGTTACAGAACGCGATCGCCGAGGGCGACACCCGCACGATCACCATGCACCACATGCACACCAGCGAAGACATCACCATCACGTTCAAGCGTGACGGCCGCTACGACGAAGGCGCTCTCGAAAAGCTCAATTGGTTCCTGCGCGACTGGCGCAAGCAGCAAGAAACCAAGATGGACCCACACCTCATCGACCTGGTGTGGGAGGTGCAGCGCGAAGCCGGCTCGAAGGAGCCGATCTGGGTGGTGTGCGGCTATCGCTCGCCCGAAACCAACGCGATGCTGCGGCGCAAGTCCAACGGCGTTGCGAAGTTCAGCCAGCACATGCTCGGCCACGCCATGGATTTCTACATTCCGGGCGTGCAACTCGATCACCTGCGCGCCATCGGCTTGCGGCTGCAGCGCGGCGGTGTCGGCTTCTATCCGACCTCGGGCTCGCCGTTCGTGCACATGGATACCGGCCACGTCCGCATGTGGCCGCGCATGACCCGCGAGCAACTGGTCCGTGTCTTCCCGGATCAGCGCACCGTCTACCTGCCGTCCGACAACCGCCCGCTCGCTGGTTACGACCAGGCGCTCGCTGACATCCAGAAGCGCGGTGATGGCACCGAAGTAGCCGAAGCCGGCAGCACCAACCCGCTGAAAAAGCTCTTGCATCTCGCGCGCGGCGGCTCGGACGAGGAAGAATCCGATACGGCGACTGCAGCGCCGCGCCGACGACCAGACGCGTGAGCCGTTGCGGACGCGTGCACAGGCGGCCGTATCCGCGGCGGTCGGCAAGGTCGGGGAAAAGCTCGCGGCGCAGAAGGCCAAACTGGCCGAAGCCGCCGCCAAGGCTGCCGCAAAGGCCGAAGAGAAACTGGCAGCTGAGAAAGCCAAGATCGCCGAGGCCGCCGCGAAAGCGCAGGAAAAGCTCGCCGCTGAGCGCGCCAAGATCGCCGCAGCCGCCGCCAAGGCTGAGGAAAAGCTCGCGGCCGAGAAGACAAAACTCGCCAGCCTCGCGGCCAAGGCGCGGCTCATCAGGCCGGCCGAAGCCGCAACCGCATCGACGCCCAATCAAGTGATTCTCGCGCGCGGCTTCTGGCAAGGAGTGCCCGACGACGGCGCGCCGATGCAATCTGCGGCCGGCGCCATTACGGCGGTGGCTCGACCGAGCCGCAGCGTTGCAGCGCCTGTGCAAGAACCGACCGGATCGGTGGCCATGGTGCAAGCTCAGGCTGCACCGGACCGGGTCGCTCCGGAACTCGCCCTCTCTTACGCGGAACAGCAGCCCGGCCAAGGCGCCTCCGCACTGCCTGCGCCATCGGCGACCGATCCCGACGCGATGCGCGCCAGCTTGTTGCGCACGGCGGCGCTGCAATCATCCGACACCACGACGGTCATTGCCAAACGGGTGAACGGCCACAACGCTTCTGTGGTGATCAATGTCGCCACCAGAAAGACATCGCCGGTGCTCGCCGACATGACGCGGCTCGCCGATCCGTGGCTGCGGGCGATCATGGTGACGCCGAGCGTCAACAACTTCCTCTGCATCACCTCGCTGGGCGCGCGCGACTTCCGCACCCTGTCGGCCATGATGGTGAAGCCTGCAAATTCTGTGATCATGACGTTCACGGCCGATCCGAATGCCGGCCTGAGCTACACGCGCTTCAGCGGCACGTCGACGGCGTTCATCCCGACCGTGAGCTACACGCTGCGCACCGCGCAACTGCATTAAGCGGTTTTGGTTTCACAGACGGTCATTCCGGATTGCCGCGCAGCGGCAAGTCCGGAATCCATATCCACCAACGTCTCAGATAGGTCGCTCCGTCCGGCCCCGCATGCGTTGGGGTTATGGATTCCGGGCTCGCGGCTGCGCCGCGCCCCGGAATGACAGCGGGATACCCTGAAGTCGTCATTGCGAGGAGCGTTAGCGACGAAGCAATCCAGCCTTCGAGGCGGTAGCTGGATTGCTTCGCTTCGCTCGCAATGACGAGCGAAGCTGACGAAAACGCCCTAAATCAGCATGCCGAGCGCGTGCAGGTAGGTCTCCAGAATAGCCTCCTGCTCCTTGCGCTCGTTGATGTCCTGCTTGCGCAGCCGCACCACGGTGCGGAGCGCCTTCACGTCGTAGCCGTTGCCCTTGGCCTCGGCATAGACGTCGCGCACATCGTCGGCGATCGCCTTCTTTTCCTCTTCGAGACGCTCGATCCGCTCGACAAAAGCCTTGAGCTGATCCTTGGCGAAACGGTGCGCCGCCTGCTCGTCTTTGGCGGCGGCGGTTTCTACGGTAGCGGCGGCGGCAGTGGCCATCGGTTACTCCCAAGCGGTGCGGAGCGTGCAGGCGAAAACAAGCCGACACGACCGCCGGCGCGAAACACGCTCATTGTTCGCCGCAGCTTTCGAAATTACCGGCGCCGCGGTCAAGGCGCGCAAGCGCTCATCCACAGCACTGCACAGCAACGCGGCCGCGAACGCCGCGGTTCAGTGCTTTTGGCTTGCTTTTTCGAAGGCGGCTTTCTGCGCCGGCGTGGATTCTGTTTGAAATTTTGCGCGCCATTCGTCATACGGCATGCCGTAGACGATCTCACGGCTCTCATCCTTCGTCATCGGCACGCCTTGCTGATCGGCGGCGTCCTTCATCCAGTTGGAGAGACAATTGCGGCAGAAGCCGGCGAGATTCATCAGATCGATATTCTGCACGTCGGTGCGGGTGCGCAGATGCTCGACCAGACGGCGATAGACCGCAGCCTCAAGTTCCAAACGGGTTTGCTCGTCGCTCGCCATATCTTCGCCTCCTCCGAGGGCCCCGGAACATTGGCGGCAGCGGCGCCCCGCTTTGCCACCAGTTTCGCGCTCCAGATGTTGCTCCAGGTGTTATAGAACGCAGCACACACATAAAGGTCTGGGCGGAACCTTTCCAGGCTTTGAGATTGCGGATTTCAAGACTGCATTTGGAGTTTTGCGTATTTGAGGTGTTACGCATTTGAAGTCTTGCCATTTGAAGGCTTTGCGCATTTGAAGGCGTACAACGCATGAACGCGAAACTCGAACCGTCAGCGCCTCCAGGCCGCACATTCCGCGAATCGTTGTTCCGCAGCGCAGTCGCAGCCGCGCATCCTGACACTTGCTTGCCGCCAAACTTGCCGGACGCGCCCGCGCGTGGACGCCTGATCATCCTCGCCGCCGGCAAAGCCGCAGGTTCGATGACGCAGGTCGCGGAGCGCCACTACGAGACGCTGCCGCTGGATCGAATCGCCGGGCTTGCGGTCACGCGCCACGGCTATGGACGCCCGACCGTGCGCATTCCGGTGATCGAAGCCGGTCACCCGGTCCCCGACAAAGCCGGCATTTCGGCAACCAAGCGCGCGCTGAAGCTCGCCGACGAGGCGGATGCCCAGGATCTGGTGCTGGTACTTTTGTCCGGCGGCGCGTCGGCGAATTGGATCGCGCCGGCAGACGGACTCACGCTCGAAGAAAAGCAGGCCACCACGCGCGCGCTCTTGAAAAGCGGCGCGGCGATCGGCGAGATCAATACGGTGCGCAAGCACCTGTCGCGCATCAAGGGCGGACGCCTTGCCAGGCGCGCTTACCCGGCCAAGGTGGTGACGCTGGCGATTTCCGACGTTCCCGGCGACGAGCCGGCGGTGATCGGCTCCGGTCCGACCATCCCGGATCCGTCGACGCTGGCCGACGCCCGCGCGATTGTCACCCGCTACGGCTTGGTACTGCCCGAGAGCGTCCGCCTCGCTCTCGACGATCCGCGCCACGAGACGCCGAAGCCCGGCGATGACGTCTTCGCCGGAACGGATTATCGCATCGTGGCGCGGCCGGCCGACGCGCTGGCGGCGGCAGCCGAAGTCGCGAAAGCCGCGGGTTATGAATGCGTCATGCTCGGCGGCCGCTTGCAGGGCGAAGCCCGCGAGGTTGCGGCGGATCATGCGCGGCTGGCGCTGTCGCTGCGCGCCGAGGGCCGCCGCGCCGTCATTCTGTCCGGCGGCGAGTTGACGGTGACGCTGCGCGGCCAGGGCCAGGGCGGACCCAACCAGGAGTACGCGCTGGCACTCGCCATTCATCTCGCCAGCGCCGCGGGAATCAGCGCTCTTGCCGCCGACAGCGACGGCACCGATGGGGGCGGCGGGCGGCCCGACGATCCGGCCGGGGCCTTTGTCGACGCGACGACCTTGACGCGCGCGCAAGTTGCCGGCCTCGATCCCGCCGCGTTTCTCGCCGACAACAATTCTACGGGGTTTTTCAATGGCATCGGCGATCTTTTTCGGCCAGGTCCGACATTCACGAACGTCACGGACTTCCGTGCCATCGCGGTTGACAGCCCATAACAAATCGACCGGAATCTGAACCGGACATGCGGGACGCGATTTATCCAACCAAAGGCATCGCCACGCTTGCCCTCGCCACCGCGGGGGCAAAACGCGTCATGCCGCGAGTCGTCACGTGGGTCCCGCTGGTGCTGGCAATTTTTTTCCTCGGTGCATGGGCAACGCCGGCGGCGGCCGATTTCCGGCTGTGCAACAACACTGCGAGCCGGGTGGGCGTCGCGATCGGCTACAAGGATTCCGATGGCTGGACCACCGAAGGCTGGTGGAATCTGCCCTCGCGGACTTGCGAAACCATCCTCAAGGGCAATCTCGTCGCACGATATTATTATGTCTACGCTATCGACTACGACCACGGCGGCGAGTGGATGGGCCAGTCCTTCATGTGCACCCGCGACAAGGAATTCACGATCCGCGGCATCAGCGATTGCCTGGCGCGCGGATTCGATCGCACCGGCTTCTTCGAGGTCGACACCGGCGAGCAGCGCGCCTGGACGGTGCAGTTGACCGAATTCGAGCGAACAGGCACGGCCACCGACAGGCGATAGCGTGCTCGCGCCGCCGCCGGCTGCGCCGGGAGGCACGCCGGTGCCGGCGGCCGGGCACGCGGTCTGCCCCCTCGGCCGTACCCGGAAATCAAAACCGATGAGACGGCAACGGCGCACCAAGGTGGTGGCGACGCTGGGGCCCGCCTCGTCGAGCCGCACCATGATCGAGCGACTGTTCCGCGCCGGCGCCGACGTGTTCCGCATCAACATGAGTCACACGAACCACGACAAGATGCGTGAACTCGTGTCGACCATCCGCACGGTCGAAGCCGATTGCGGCCGGCCGATTGGCATTCTGGTGGATCTCCAGGGGCCGAAATTGCGGCTCGGCAATTTCAAGAACGACTCGGCGGAAATCGATGCCGGTCAGGATCTGGTCCTCGATACCGATCCGACGCCCGGCGACGCGACGCGCATTTATCTGCCGCATCCGGAAATTTTCGCCGCCATCAAGCCGGGCGACACGCTGCTGATCGACGACGGCAAGCTGCGCCTCACCGTCAGCGAAACCAATCCGCAGCGGATCGTCGCGCGGGTCAATGTCGGCGGCAAAATTTCGAGCCGCAAAGGCGTCAGCCTGCCCGACACGGTCATCCCGGTAGCCGCGTTGGCGGGAAAAGATATCGCCGATCTCGAAGCCGCGCTCGATGCCGGCATCGACTGGGTGGCGCTGTCCTTCATCCAGCGGCCGGAAGACGTCGCCGAGGCTAAAAAGATCACGCGCGGACGCGCCGCGGTCATGGCCAAGATCGAAAAGCCGCAAGCCGTCACACGCCTCAACGACATTCTCGATCTGGCCGACGCGCTGATGGTGGCGCGCGGCGATCTCGGCGTCGAAATGCCGCTCGAGAAAGTGCCAGGCGTACAGAAGGAAATGACCCGCATCTGCCGCCGCGCCGGCAAGCCCGTGATCGTCGCCACCCAGATGCTGGAATCGATGATCACCAGCCCGGTGCCGACGCGCGCCGAAGTCTCCGACGTCGCCACCGCAATTTTCGACGGCGCCGATGCGGTGATGCTGTCGGCGGAATCGGCCGCCGGACAATATCCGGTCGAGGCGGTGTCGACCATGAACCGCATCGCCGAGGAAGTGGAGAACGAGGCGATGTATCTGCCGTCGCTCCACGTCCTGCACACCCAGCCGGAACAGACCGGCGCCGACGCGATGGCCGCAGCCGCGCGGCAGGTTGCCGAAACGCTCGACCTTCCGGCGATCGTTTGCTGGACGAGCTCGGGCGCGACCAGCATGCGGGTGTCGCGCGAACGGCCGCAGCCACCGACCGTCGCGATCTCGCCGATGGTCTCGACCGGGCGGAAATTGTCGCTGGTCTGGGGCGTGCACTGTGTCATCGCCGACGACGCGCGCGATCAGGACGACATGGTGAAGCGCGCTTGCCAGATCGCGAACCGCGAAGGCTTCGCCAAATCCGGCCAGCGCGTCATCATCGTCGCCGGCGTGCCACTCGGCACACCCGGCGCCACCAACATGATGCGCATCGCCTACGTTGGATCGCACGCGACAGCAGAGGCATAAGTCTCTGCACGGGGCTAGGCGCGGTTGGCAGCCGACTTGCCTGCGCTGATCTCTTCGACTGCAGCAACCACGCGATCGGCCGCAGCGTGGTGCAGCATGTGGCCGAAGCCAGGCAACAGAACGATTTTGACGCACGACGCGGTGGTGGCGAGCTTCTCGCACTGGCGCGGCGGCGGAACGAGCGCGTCGGTGTCACCGGCGAGGATGATAGTCGGCACCGCCAACGCGGCGTAACGCTCGGCCTGGCTGCCGAGAAACGCTTCGAGGCAGCCGACGTCGGCCCAATTGGCCATCAAGCTGCGCGGCCGCAGCACCAGCATCGCGGCGCTGCGGCGGACGTAATTCTCCGGCATGCTCTGCGGCTGGAACGCAACCTGAGACCCTGGCCGCATCAGCATCGCGCCGAAGGGAAACGCGAAAGTTCGCGAATAAAACCAGCCGACGGGTCCGGCTAAAATTGCGCTGTAGGTGGTCCGGCTCCACACACCCGGATGCGTCACCGGCGCGACCAGAACGAGGCCGGCGGTGCGCTCCGGACAATCGAGCGCGAACGTGAGCGCCAGCGTGCCGCCCCACGAATGGCCGACCAGAATGGCGCGCGCGATTCCAAGCTGATCCAGAATACCGCGCAACACCGCGGCCTGAGACGCCGGCGAGGCGCCCTGCCCGGTCGGACGGGTGCTGAAGCCGAGGCCAGGTCGATCAACAAAGATGACGCGGCGGCGAGCGCCGAAGCGTTCGCCAAGCGCCATGTGGACGTCCTCCAGATTGGCGCTGGCGCCATGCAGCACCACGATCGGCAACGCATCGCCCGCGTCGCTCGATCCAGTCTCGATGATGTGTTGCGGAAAGCCGCCGACGTCGACAAAACGGCCGCGCGGTCGATAAGCGGCCTCGAGCACACGGGTGCCGACGAAGGTGGTGAGAGCCGCCGCACAAACAATCGCAACGACGATGATGAGAACGATCATGCGTTAGCCCGCTTCGCGGTGGAGGAAAAACTCAGAGTGCCTCGCCGGCGAGCCAGCGCGCGCCGCGGGCGTACAGCGCGTCGAGCTCCGGCCCCTCGATGCCGGGCATGTCGGTCTTCACCTTGTAGCCGATCTTGTGTTGCAGATAGGCGAGATGCCGATAGCCTTCCGGGAAGCTCTTGAGCACATCCTGATCGAGCGACGGTTTTGCCGACGGATCGACCGGATCGAGCCGGTCTTTTTCGTAGATCGGCTGGCGCAGCACCAGCCCCCAGCGGCCGTCGCGCTTTTCAAAGAAATCGTAGAAGCGGCCGGTACACAGCACGTCGCAGATGACGCCTTCGACCGGCGCGCGCTGCGAGATCGTCATCTTGGTCTGCGCGATGCCGCGATGGCCGGTGACTTCGACGGCGCAGCCGCCGAGGAAATGCAGAATGCGCACGCCGCGCGCCCAGCCCTCGTTGTTGACCTTGATGAACTCTTCGAAGCCGCCCTGAAACCAGGTCGCCATCATGCGCCCTTCCGGATGCCAAACGGTGCGAAAGCGGTCCCACAGCCGCGCGTCACGATAAATGGCCCAGGCGTCCACGAGCTCGCGGATGATGAGTTTGTCGGCGGCGGTGTCGGTCATTGCGGCTCCCTGGGCGTCATCGGCGGTTCGGCGCAGATGCGTGCGCCGCCGCGATGCTGCGTCATGCGAAACAAAGATGGATTGCCGGGTCAAGCCCGGCAATGACGAAAGTAGTGATGCTGAGGTTGCCGACGCCGAAGCGACACAGATGCAGCACAATGCTGGCGGCACCAACAACTAAATGTCGCGGCCTTCGACCTTCTCGCGCAAGGTCTTCACCGCTTGCTCGACATTCTCGAGACGCGGATCGACCGCGAGCGCACGACGATAGGCTTGGAGCGCGTCCTTTTCGTCGCCGAGTTCCTGCAGGATCAGGCCGAGACCGGAGAGCGCCCCGAAATGGCGGGGCTCGCGCGTCAGCACCACGCGGAGATCGGCGAGCGCGGCGCCGTAGTCCTTCTGCAGATAGTGGACGGTGGCGCGGCGGTTCCAGGCTTCGGTGTAGCTCGGCTTCAGCTCGATCACCGCGTCGAGAAGTTTGACGGCAAGATCGAAATCCTTCTCGTCGGTCGCCGCCTTCACCCGCCCCATCAGCAGATTGCAGGTGTCGCTGCCGGAGACGATCCAATGCGCCCAGATGCGCTGCTCGATGGCGCGGGCGCTGTCGTCGTCGGGCGCGACCTTGAGCGCCTCGAACAAGGTGTCGAGATTGTAGGTGCGTTCACGGCTGCCGTGCGGTGTTTCGCCTGGCGGATGAACCCAGCCCGGCTTGGGAGAGAGGTGCGGCGGCGCCTCCGGACCCTTTTGGGCGGGTCCGGGCTCTGCGGCCAAGGCGGGCGTGGCGAGTGCGGCGCCCAATAGCAAACCCACGATGAGTTGCGATGCCATGGGAGTAAGTCTAATCACCCGCCCGGGCGCGGCAAGGCCGAAAGGTGCTCACAGGGGCGTGATAAAGCAGCAACGGCGCAGGACACCTGCGCCGCTCCAACCCAAACGGGTTAACGTGGGCATTCCTCAGCCCTGACGGGCCTTGAAGCGCCGCTGCGTCTTATTGATCACGTAAACGCGGCCTTTGCGGCGCACGATACGATTGTCGCGGTGACGCCCGCGAAGCGATTTCAACGAGTTACGGACTTTCATCGGAATTCCTGCCTGTTGGCCGCTTGAGTAAGGGCCGGACGGCGGAATGTCAATGATTTGGGGCAAATCTCGCTGCCTCCTGGCGGGACGGCGTCGGCGCCGCTCCCTCGCCCAAGCCACTGCCGGTCGGAAAGCCGGTCAGGCGGTGGAACACCTTATTCCAGGCCCGCAGCGCGAAGCCAAACGGCCGCGGCATGCTGTGGCGGCAGACCGCGAGCTTGCGCACCGTCTTGGTGACCTGCCAGACGCTGTGTGTGCCGGCGGGAAAGAACGCCATATCGCCAGGCCCGAGGCGATGGATCTTGCCGTCCTGGTCGGTGACCAGCACCTCGCCCTCGATGAGGTGCACGGTCTCGTCGACCGCATAGTGCCATTCAAAGCGCCCGGGCGTGCAGGACCAGGCCATCACCGAGGACGTGCCGTCGGCGCTTTCGGCGAGCCTTTTGGCGCGCGCCTGCGGGTTGCCCTCGAGGATCCAGCCCGGATTGATCGGGTTCGGCGCGAGTTCGACATCGGCCGGGACGGCGAAAGCGACGGCGGGTGCGGACATCAGCGTGGCTCCATGACATGTGTGCGATCGTTAAGCTGACACGCGGTGAGCGCGCTCGATCGGCGACGCGCGGCGGTTCTTCTTCTGGTCTTTGAGGTGGTTGATCCAGTTGCGGTAGATGCCGACAGCGGTGTCGTGCCAGCCATTGTCGACACCAGCCGCAAGTCCGTCGAACGGGAATTCGCCGAGCAGTCCGCTCCGCCCCTCGGCGGTGGCGCGGGTGCGAAAATCGTCGGCCAGGAAGGACGCGGCGTTGTTGAAGTAATTTTTCGGCGTTTGCGGATAAGCGCTGATCTCGCCGCGCAAAAAGCGGCCAACGTCGCGGCGATACTCACGCAACAGCGTATCGGCGTCATATTCCGGATGACCCTGCAGGAAGACAAACAGCGACCCGCCGTCCTGCTCTTTGGCAAAGGCATCGACCCCGGCCGCGCCGGAGCGACTGAGCAGGCGATAGCCTTTTGCCAGAAGCTCCGCTTCCGGCAGATCGTTGAGCCGCGAATGCGGCACGCGCAACGGTCCAGCCATGCCGTCGAGCAACGGATGTGCGCCGACCAGATCGCAATCGAATACGCCGGACAGTTTTGCGGCAAGACGCTCCCGGGCGATGCCGTCAGCGTAAAGCACGGCGGCGTGCGCGGCGAGGCAGGACCAGACGACGGAAATCGTATTGTGACACGACCAGTCGACGAGGTCGCACAGCGCGTTCCAGTACGGCTCGTCTTTCAGATCGGCGGCGACCGGTTCGGTGCCGGTGATGATCAGCCCATCGAGCGGCGTGTTCCAGAGTTCGGTCAGATCACGGTAGCGGACGGCGAGTTCCGCGCGCGTGGTCTCGCTGCGCGGAACCGCGCCGATCGAGAACAGCTTGAGGCGGACGACGACGTCATTCGACGCGGCGCGGAGAATTTTCAGGAACTGTCGCTCAGTCGCCTCGCACGCGGCATCCGGCATGTTGTTGACCAGTCCGACGGTCAGGCAATTGCGCCCGCGCAGGTCGACCGCCGATCCTGATCGCAGGGTGTCGAGAAGAAGCGGCATGGGTTCAGTTTCCAACGTGTGCGCCAAGGTCTTTGTGTTCGCCAAAGGTTTTCGCGAAGCTCATTCGGCCGCGATGAGGCGCCGCGACTGCGCGGCGGCGAGCGCCTGATCGAGATCCGCCACGATGTCGTCGATATGTTCGATGCCGACCGAGAGCCGGATCATTTCCGGCCGCACGCCGGCTTTGTCCTGCTCTTGCGCCGACATTTGCCGGTGGGTGGTCGAAGCCGGATGACAAGCAAGCGACTTGGCATCGCCCATATTGACCAGCCGCTTGAACAGCTTCAGCGCGTCGTAAAATGCCTTGCCGGCATCGAGGCCGCCGGCGATGCCGAAGGTAAGCAGCGACGCGGCGCGCCCGTCCAAATATTGCAGCGCCAACGCGTGATACGGATTGTCGGCGAAGCCCGTGTAATTAACCCAGGCGACGCGCGGATCGGCTCGCAGGAACTCGGCGACCCGGCGCGCATTCTCGACATGGCGCTCGACCCGCAGCGCCACCGTTTCGATACCCTGCAACAACAAAAACGCCGACAGCGGCGCCAGCACCGCACCCGTGGTGCGCTGAAATACGCTGCGGCAGCGAGCGATATAGGCGGCATCGCCGAAACGCTCGGTGTAAATCAGACCGTGATAGGAGGCGTCAGGTTCGTTGAATTTCGGAAAGCGCTTGGCGTGCGCGCGCCACGGGAAGCGACCGGAATCGACGATGGCGCCGCCGAGCGTGGTGCCGTGGCCGCCAAGAAATTTGGTCAGCGAATGAACGACGATATGCGCGCCATAGTCGAACGGCCGCAGCAGAATGGGCGTGGCCACGGTGTTGTCGACCACGAGCGGCACGCCGCGCCGGTCCGCGACCTTCGCCAGCGCTTCGATGTCGCAGATATTGCCGGCGGGATTGCCGATGCTCTCACAGAAGATGGCGCGGGTATTTTCGTCGACCAGTGTCTCAATCGCGTCGGGCGCATCGGACTCCGCAAAGCGCACGCCGATGCCCTGGCTCGGCAGCACGTGCGCGAACAGCGTATGTGTCGTGCCATAAAGCTGCGGCACCGACACGATGTTGGTGCCCATGTCGGCGAGGTTGAGCATCGCGTAGTTGAGCGCCGCCTGACCCGTGCTGACGCAGAGCGCCTCGACGCCGCCCTCAAGCTCGGCAATGCGCCGCTCGAGGACCGCGGTGGTCGGATTGCTGATGCGGCTGTAGCGGTAGCCCTCGACTTCGAGATTGAACAACGCGGCGCCGTGATCGGCGCTCTCGAATTCGTAAGCGACCGTCTGATAGATCGGAACTGCAACGGCGCGCGTGGTCGGCTCGACGTCGTAACCGCCATGCACCGCGATCGTGTCGCTCTTCATTTTGCCCGTCACGCGAACCCTTCCTTGCGCCAGAAGTATGCTCGATGTTGTTGCTTTTCCGTCGCTTGCAAAGCTGACAAAGCGCCCCGTGGCCACTACTCGGCAGTAAGGTTAACTGCGCCACCGCGCGTCCCAAGCCGATCCGCCCGCGCAAAGAACAGAAACGAAAAACACGGGATCGCCGCAGCGAAAGATTCATCGGATCCGGCCATGATCGCCGGATGAGCACGGTCGAGGCGGAACTCGCGAGGCCATCCGATGGGCGCTAGTGACAGCGCGCTGCGCGATTGGGTGCGCGCGCTCGAAGCCACCACAGCCATCGGGGCGAGCCCGCAGCGCCTCCTTTACCACGCTGTCGCCGCCTGCGCCGAAGCGGCGCCCGAAGCTCCCGCCCTGATGACCGCCGCTGATGGTGAAACCCTGACCTATGCGGCACTGATCGCGCGCGCCAACCGCTATGCCCATTGGGCGCACGACAAGGGTCTCGTCAACGGCGACGTCGTTTGTTTGATCATGCCGAACCGGCCCGACTATCTGGCGATCTGGCTCGGACTGAGCAGCATCGGCATCGTCGTCGCGCTGATCAACACCGAATTGCGCGGGCAGTCGCTCGCCCATTGCATCGACATCGTAGCGCCGAAGCACGTCCTCGTTGCCGCCGACTGTGCGGCACAGTTCGCCAGCGCCGCGGCGCAACTGATCAGCGAACCGACGATCTGGAGCCACGGCGAAAGCGATGCCGGCTTTGCGCGCATCGACCATGCGGTCGAGTTCTATCCACATGACGCGCCGGCATCCGGCGACTCACCCGTGACGATCGCCGACCGGGCGCTTCTGATTTACACCTCGGGAACCACAGGATTGCCGAAGGCCGCCAATGTCAGCCACCGTCGGCTGTTGCAATGGAGTTTTTGGTTCGCCGGACTGATGAACGCTCAACCCGGCGACCGCATGTACGACTGCCTGCCGCTCTACCACAGCGTCGGCGGCGTTGTGGCAACCGGCGCGCTGTTGGTGCGTGGCGGCTCGGTCGTGATCCGCGACCGATTTTCGGCGCGGCATTTTTGGGACGATGTCTGCGCCTACGACTGCACGGTGTTTCAATATATCGGCGAACTCTGCCGCTATCTGGTCAACGCGCCGGAGCATGCGAATGAACACGCGCATCGGCTGCGACTATGCTGCGGCAACGGGCTGCAGGCCGATGTCTGGGAGAAATTTCAGGATCGCTTCGCCATCCCGCGCATTCTCGAATTCTACGCATCGACCGAAGGCAATGTGTCGCTCTACAACGTCGAAGGAAAAGTCGGCGCCATCGGCCGCGTTCCGCCGTTCTTGGCCGCGCGCTTTCCGCTGGCCCTGGTGCAGTTCGATCAGGTGAACGGAACGCCGGCACGCGACACGAACGGCTTTTGCATCCGGTGTGACATGAACGAAAGCGGCGAAGCCATCGGCCGCATTTCCTCCGGCGCGCAGGGCGGCGAAGGCTTTGAAGGTTACACCGATCGCGCCGACACTGAACAAAAGCTCTTGCGCAACGTGTTCGCGCACGGCGATTGCTGGTACCGCACCGGCGATCTGATGCGCATGGACCAAAGTGGCTTTTACTATTTCGTCGACCGCATCGGCGACACCTTCCGCTGGAAGGGCGAGAATGTGGCAACCTCGGAAGTCGCCGCCGCGATCATGGCCTTTGCGGGCATCGCCGAAGCCAATGTGTATGGCGTTCACGTGCCGGGCCGCGAAGGCGCGGCCGGGATGGCGGCGATCGTGCCGGACGACCGGTTGGACGTCGCAGCGCTGCGCGCGCACCTGGCGCTTCGCCTGCCCTCCTATGCGCGGCCGAAGTTCCTGCGGGTGGCGAAACAACTCGCGGTGACATCGACGTTTAAACACACCAAGAATGAACTGCAGCGCGACGGCTTCGATCCAGCCGCGAGCGGCGACGCGGTCTATTTCGACGACCCGGCAAGCGATGCCTTCGTGCCGCTCGACCAAAAACTCTACGAGCGCATCAGGGCCGGCGCGGTGCGATTTTAGCCGCCGTTTCATTGCGACATTGCTTCGCAATCGCCGATCAAGCTTTCAAAAATTCCGAACGGTTTAATTGACCCACAATTAACAGTCCGCCTCTTAGCTGACTGGTCCCGGAGCATGACGGCGCCAGCGCCAAACGAGACCCCGGCCGTGGGAGGTTTTGCGACGAATGTATCGGGTCATCAACTGCCTTTCCGGAGAACATGACCCGCGCCTGGTCGCACTGGCGATCTTTGTTTGTTTGCTCGCAAGCTTCGTCGGCCTTAAACTGCTGGGTCACGCCCGTGCCAGCAAAGAACAGTCCCGCACCAGCTGGCTCGCGCTTGCCGGCATTGCCACCGGCTGCGGAATCTGGGCGATGCATTTTATCGGCATGCTGGCCTACGAGCCGGGCGTGCCGGTCGCCTATGACGTTGGCCTCACCGGACTTTCGCTGATCCTCGCCGTGATCATTACGGGTCTTGGCTTCAGCTTGGCCGTCAGCGGTTCGAGCGTTTGGCGCGCGGCGCTTGGCGGAGCGGTGGTCGGCATCGGCGTTGCCGCCATGCATTTCACCGGAATGTGGGCGCTCGAGGTGCCCGGGCGCGTGACATGGGTGCCGAGCCTCCTGGTGCTTTCCATCCTGGTCGGCATGACATTCACCACCGCCGCAGTGGCCGTGAACGCCTGGGGCCGCAGCGCATCACAGAGACTGGCATCAGTGCCGCTGCTGGCGCTGGGCATTCTCTCGCTTCACTTCATCGCGATGGCCGCCGTCGAGATCGTCCCCGATCCGACGCGCTACATCCATCCGTTCTCGCTCGACACGGGAGCGCTGGCGATCGCGGCCGCGACGGCCGCGATCCTGATTCTGGGCCTGACGCTCGCCGGCGCGATCGCCGACCGTCGTCTGCGGGAGCACGACCAACGGCTCGTCATGGCCGTGAACAACATGTCGCACGGCGTGTCCATGTACAACGCCGCGCAACGCCTGGTCGTTTGTAACGACCGCTATATCGAAATGTACCGTTTGTCCCCCGACGTCGTGAAACCGGGTGCAAGCCTGGAGGAGATTGCTTGGCACCGCCATGCCAGGGGATCGCTCGGGCGCGATCCGCGCGCATACCACTTGGAATTTCTCAAAACCTTGGCAGCCGGCGAGGTCACCAAAACTTTGATCGAGTGCGCCGACGGCAGAATCGTCGCGATGACGACGCGGCCACTGCCGGACGGCTCGTGGGTGTCCACCCACGAGGATGTCACGGAGCGGCGGCGCGCGGAAAAGCGCATCGAATATCTGGCGCATCACGACCCCCTCACGGGTCTACCCAATCGCGCCTCGTTCGACGAGAGACTGGAACAACAAGTCCGCGCCGGCGCGGATGGCTCGACCGCGTTTGCCGTACTTTGCCTCGATCTTGACCGCTTCAAGGAGGTCAACGACGTGTTCGGCCACGCCGCCGGCGACACGCTGCTGGCGACGGTCACGCGGCGCATGCAGGACGCGATCGGCGACAACTTTCTGGCGCGGCTCGGCGGCGACGAATTCGCCATTGTGGCGGCCGCGGGCTCGCATGCGCCCCAGGCCGCCGTGCTGGCCGAGAGTTTGCTCACCGCCGTTGTCGATGAAATCGTCGTCGACGGACAAGCTCTGCGCGTCGGCCTGAGCATCGGCGTCGCCTTGTTTCCCGATGACGGCACCGACGCCGACACACTTACCGCCAACGCCGACGCCGCGCTCTATCGCGCCAAGGCCGAGGGCCGCGGCACGATCCGTTTCTTCGAAGCCGAAATGGATCAACAAATACGCGAGCATCACGCCATACAGCTCGACCTGCGCGGCGCGGTCGAACGCAACGAGCTCGAACTTTATTTTCAACCGCAAGCACGGTTGCAGCAAGAAATCGTCGCGTTCGAAGCTCTATTGCGCTGGCACCATCCGTTGCGCGGCTTCGTGCCGGCCGCCACCTTCATCCCGCTAGCTGAAGAAAGCGGATTGATCTTCAACATCGGCGAATGGGTGCTGCGCGAGGCCTGCCACGAAGCGGTGCGGTGGAGCAACCCGCTGCCGGTGAGCGTCAACCTTTCGCCGGTGCAGTTTCGGCACGGCGACTTGGCTGCGCTGGTCCACACCATCCTGCTGGAAACCGGTTTGCCGCCGGCGCGGCTGGAGCTTGAGGTCACCGAGGGCGTGTTGATCGACGATTTCTCACGCACCGTCTCGATCCTGCGCCGGCTGAAATCGATGGGCGTGCGTATCGCCATGGATGACTTCGGTACCGGCTATTCCTCGCTTTCCTATTTGCAGGCCTTTCCGTTCGACAAGATCAAGATCGATCGGCGATTCATCAGCAACCTCGAGCACGACGTGCAGTCGGCGACGATCGTGCGCGCGGTCATCGGCCTGGCGCGCGGGCTCGATATTCCGGTGGTCGCCGAAGGCGTGGAAACCCAGGCGCAGCTCAATTTCCTCACCATGGAGCGCTGCGACAAGGTGCAGGGTTTTCTGATCGGCCGTCCTGAACCGATTACGTACTACGCGAAATGCGTCGGCCGCAGGGCCACGGCTACCGACGTGATACCGCTGCGCCGGCAATCGGTGGCGTGAGCGCGCCACAGCATCACCAAGCGCCTCGCCGGCGTGGTTGCCGGCGCTCCCGCGCAACGTCCCTAAATATGCTCCGCTGCCTGCGCGGCGATGAACGTTTCGGCCTCGGCCTGTTCGCTGGTGGTGCGGTTGAAGAAGGCGTTCAGCGCCACAGCCGCAATCGAGGTGAGAATGATGCCGTCGCCGAAAATCGGCTTCAACTGATCCGGAAAGACGTGGAAGAAGGTCGGCGAGACAATCGGGATCAGGCCGAAGCCGATCGAAATGGCGACCACCAGCACGCTGTGACGTTGCTTGGCGTAATCGACCGTCGCCAGGATTTTGATGCCGGTCGCCGCCACCATGCCGAACATGATGAAGCCGGCGCCTCCGAGCACGCATTGCGGCACCGAGGCGACGACGAAGGCAAGTTTCGGAATCAGGCCGAGCACCAGCATGATGATGCCGCCGGCGACGCAGACCCAGCGGCTATAGACGCCGGTGACGCCGACAAGGCCGATATTCTGCGAGTATGAAACATACGGAAAGGTGTTGAAGATCGCGCCGATGACGGTGCCGAGCGAATCCGCGCGCAATCCTCTTTTCACATCTTCGGCGTCGACCTTGCGGCCGGTCATGGCGCCGAGCGCCAGAAACATCCCGGTGGCTTCGATGAAGACGATCATCACCACGAGGCACATGGTCAGGCACGGGATCAGAAAAAATTGCGGCACGCCGAACTGCAACGGCATGACCACACGCACGATCGGTTCGTCGGCAATGCCCGAAAAATCAGTCCAGCCGAGCGCGATGGTGAGCAGATAGCCGACGGTGATGCCGATCAGTACGGAGACGTTCTGCAAAAAGCCGCGGGTGAACTTGATCACCAGAAGGATCACCGCCAGCACCAGCGCGGCAACCGCCAAATAGCCGGCAGCGCCGAAATCGGCCTTGCCGGCGCCGCCGCCGGCCCAGTTCACGCCGACACGCATCAACACCACGCCGATCATCGTGATGATGGTGCCGGTGACGACCGCGGGGAAGAAGCGCAGCACATATTTGACAAACGGCGCGACGCACAAACCGAAGATGCCGCCGACCAGAACCGCGCCGTAGATGCCGGTCAGGCCCACACCCGGCATGGCGGCCATCGCCAGCATTGGCGAGATCGACACGGCCGTGACGCCCATGATGATCGGTAGCCGGATGCCGAACGGTCCAAAGCCCACGGTCTGGATCAGGGTAGCAATGCCGCAAGCAAACAAATCGGCGTTGATCAGCATCGCCATTTGATCTTTTGGCAGATGCAGGGCGCCGCCGATGATCAGGGGCACGGCGACCGCGTTGGCATACATGACGAGAACATGCTGCAGCCCGAGCGCAACGAGCTTAGGCAATGGCAGGATCTCGTCGACCGGATGGACCTTGTTGCTCTGCGCAGCCTCGGTTCGGGCTGACTGGCTGTGGGCTGGTTCGCTATCGACCAGATCCGCCGGGACTGTCTCGCTCATTGCGGCATCCTCCGCGCTGCACGTCGTCGGTGCATCGCGGTGGGGCCATGCAATTTTCAGGCCTGTCTGAAACAGGCCGCGCCAACCGCCTCAGGCGCGCTGCAGCGCGCCGACCAAAGCCGCGACGGCGAAGCCCAGCCAGGCCACGATCAGGATCATGCCGCCGGTCGGGGCGGCCATCGGAAACAGCCGATGCCCCATGAACGCGCGTGCGGAGACATCACCGGCGAACAGCGCGGCGCCGGCGACCCAGGCGACGAGCACGAGTAATGCCAGCGGCCGCCACAACTGCCCTTGCTGGAGGAGCGCCGAACCGCCCAGCATCGCCACCGCGTGGAAAAGCAGCAAGTACGCCGCGCTATCAAGGCCGGCGGTCGGTGCCGCGTGCGCGCCGGCGGCCGCAAGGATGACGCCGGCCGCGCCCATCAGACCGGCGAGGATCAACAAAATCGTCAACACCATTGTGTGGGCCTCCGCCACGTTGCTCTCGGACCACGCCGCGTTTCTTTCGGTTCAGGCCACTTTGGCGCGCCCGACCACCGCCGTGGTGACGACGGCGATCAGCGCCGGCAGAGCTATGGCAACAAAAATGCCAGCCGTCGATAAGCCAAAATGCACCAGCGAACCGACGACAAGCGGTCCGGTGAACGAACCGGCGCGACCCATGCCCATGGCCCAGCCGACGCCGGTGGAACGAATGGCAGTCGGATAATAGATCGCTGCCAGCGCGACCAGGCCCGAGGAGCCGCCGCCCATGAACACCCCGAAAGCGCCTTGCAGCAAAATGACGCTGCCGGCCGAGGGCGCCGCATAGCCGACCAGCCCGATCGCAATGGCGCTGCCGAGCATCGCCACCGGCAGGATAATTGAAGCGCCCGCGCCTGCGATCAGGAAACCGATGAAGACGGTCGCGACCAGACTGCCGAGATTGAACATCGTCATCGCCAGGAACGCGTCTTTGATGTCGATGCCGGTGCCCTTGAGCAAGGTCGGCGCCCAGGCCGAATTGGTGACCAGCATCATGAAAGCGATGAAGAAGCTGATCCACAGCAGAACGGTGCCGACGCCGCGGCCGGCGGCAAAGAGCTGGACCACCGACACGCCGCGCGCACGCTCTTCGTTGAGGATAAAAGTCGCTTCGGACGGAATCGACGCCGTCGGGAATGCGCGCCGCAGCAACGATGTGATCGCGTCGGGGCGGCGCCCCGCTTTCCACCAAAAAGCCGATCGATTCCGGCAACAGAAAACTCAGCACGCCGCAGATCAGCAGCGGCAGCACGCCGCCGACCCAGAACAGCGATTGCCAGCCATAGGCCGGAATGATCCACGACGCGATAAACGCGCCGACAGCGCCGCCCAACGGAAAACCCGCCCATAACAGCGCAACGATTCCGGCGCGCAGCCGGCGCGGGCAATATTCCGAGGTGAGACTGATGAAGCTCGGCATGGCGCCGCCGAGCCCGACGCCGGCGAGGAAGCGGAACACGAGCAGCACGTCAAAACTCGGCGCCAGCGCCGTGCAAATGGTGAAAACGCCGAACCAGGCCGTGGCGCCGATCAGTACCGCCTTGCGGCCGACGCGATCGGCCAGCACGCCGAAGCCGAAAGCCCCCAGCGAAAGCCCAGCCAGCGCCGCGCTGAACACCGCGCTCAGCCAAGGCTGCGGAATGTGCAAATCGGCCGCCATGCCGGGCGCCGCGAGCCCGATCGCCTGCAGATCGAGGCCGTCCAGCAAGGCCACCAGCGTGCACAGCACGACGATGCGAATCTGCAGCGCGCCGAGCGGACGGGTGTCGATCAATTCAGAGACGTTGAATGCCGGCGCCGCGGCCATAAGCATCCCTCCCCAGGATTTTGGCCCAACATAAAGCACGCGCAGGGGCTGACCAGCGCCGTTTTGCGTGCCGTGCCATGCCGGCCTAGGGTCTGCGCGGCGAATCCTGGCGGTGGCCTGGCGCGGGGCAAATCGAAGGACGAGGCGTGCGGGTGAAGACGGCGATCGATCGAAGCGCGGGTGCTGCGATGGCTTTTGGGCTCGCGCTGTCGATCTGGCTTGGCGCGGCCGCGGCCGAAGACCGATACGGCGCACCGCCGCCCAATACGCGAGCTTCTGTTGCCAAACTCGTCCGCTCCTATCCGGATTGGATCGCGGCCGCCGACGACGACAATGTCATCTTGAAGGATGGCACGCGGTTGCCGATCTCCGATCACCGGACCGACAAATCTTTCGATGACCTGATCGAGCATCCGGACATCGACGATATGTTCTACGTTCCTTATCCGGCCGGAAGCGCGCCGCTGGCGCCGGCGAAAAACACCGATCCGGGCCGCGTGCGGGTCGAGCCGCTATTCACTTCCATGTATGGCGATTGCCAGAAAGGTGGCGTAACGCCGAAACTGAAAACGATCGAGTGGCTCCCGGCGCACGGCGGTGGCCATGTCGCGATCACATCAGCAAACGGCGTCGACCGGGCGCTCGTGGCGGTTTCGCAAGCGCTCGACCAACTGCCGCCGGAGTTCATGAAGTTTCTGGTTCCGACCGCCGGCACCTACAATTGCCGCGCCATCGCCGGCTCGAACGCCCGATCGATGCACGCGTACGGCGCCGCGATCGATCTGAACGTCGCCCACTCAGACTATTGGCGCTGGTCGAAAGATGCAGGCGCGCCGACCTGGAAAAACCGCATCCCGATCGAGATCGTTCGCATATTCGAACAGCACGGCTTTATCTGGGGCGGTCGCTGGTACCACTTCGACACCATGCACTTCGAGTTTCGGCCGGAACTGCTACCCGACGGGCCGACGCCACAATGAGCGCAGGCCATGCGTCGCTTTTGCCGTCCCGCATCGCCCCGGCACACTCACTGATGCGGATATGTGTCGTCGCGGTTTGTCTTCTCACTCTCGCCGCCTGCGCATCCGCGCCATTGCCGACAACATGGGCGCGGACCGATGGTCGCGCGACCGATCCGGCGCAGCTCGACGCCGACAAGACGGTTTGTCGGGGCGAAATGGAACAAGGACTGGCTGTCACCGCCGCGCGCGGATTGGCACCGATTTCCCTGCCCGGTCAGGAAAGTCCATCGGCCAAGCTCTATAGCGGCTGCATGGCGCAGCATGGTTATGCGCCTGCCAAATAATCCCGTTACGACTGAGATCGTGGACGGCCGTGACGCGTGAATGATGATTGACGATGCAGGAGGCTGGCGATGCTATTCAAGAATTCACTTCGAGCGCTCGCGGTCGTGCTCGCGATCGGCGCGCCGACATGGGCGCAGGCGCAACAATTGATCGGAAGCTATGTGGCGCTTCTCTCAGAGGCGGATCATTTCAATTCGAGCGGCCAGCGGCTGACCTCGGCCGCGGCCATCATTCGCCAGGACCGCGCCAATTTTCATCGCTTCGGCGTCAGGGATCCACAAGACGAGAGCGACGCCTTCTTTTCCGACGAAGGCAATCGCAATACCCTCGAGCAAATGCTCGAGCGCGGACACGCCGATCCCGGGGTCATCGGCCGCATCGTCGACGGTACGCCCCTGGTGCGGGTCGAGATCTATCGCAGCGGAAGCGGCCCCTTCATCAAGGTGACGTTGATCGATAAACGCCAGGGGAATAGTGCGCAGCCCGCGTCGAGCGACGATCCCAACGACTATGCGGGACCATTCAGTACTGAATTTCTCTATGCGATGTGCTCGCAGAGCGACACGGCGTCGCGCGAGAAGTGCAATTACTATCTGCAAGGCCTGCTGTATGGGCTGACAATGCAGCGAACGATGCAGCAAAAAGGCACGGCGATCTGTCTTCCCGACATGACGACGGAGGTTGCGCGGCGGCGCATTCTGCAATTCATCGAAGCCGCCACCGCAGGCAATCCCGCCAACAACAAGGACGGCGGCGACTGGATGGCGCTGATGGGGCTGGCCGCGGGAAATCTCTGCAAATAGTCGGCCAAGCTAGGTCGCGCACACGAATCTGTCGACGCGCGCCGGAAAACCAGACCGCCGCGCGCGAATGAGCCCGCCGGGCGCGCCCCCTGTTGCACCAACACGGGTCCGGTGCGCTCGTCGCTCCTAAACTCACGCTGCGGCGCACGCGTCATCGCCCACGTCACCCGCGATTGAAGCTTGGCGATTCAAGCATTGTCGCCGAGGTTGTTTCAAACCTGCAACTTGCCGAAGAACGCCTACGCCGTGGCGCCGGCGTCGACGGTGATCACCGTGCCGGTGATGTTGCGGGCTTTGTCGCTGAGTAGAAACTCCACGGTGTCGGCGACATCGCCGACCTCGGCCAGGCGATTGAGTGCGCTGCGGCGCGCGACCTGCGCGCGCTGTTCGTCGGTCAGCACATGAGTCATCTCGGTATCGAGGATGCCCGGGGCAACCGCATTGACGGTGATTCCAAGCGGCCCAACCTCGCGCGCCAGCGAGCGGGTGAAGCCGACCATCGAGGCCTTGGTGGCGGCATAAACGGTGATGCCGCTGGCGCCGGTCGAAGCCACGATCGAGGAGACGTTGACGATGCGGCCCGCGCCGTTCGCCATCATGCCGCGCATCGCATATTTGGTGAGCACGATGGGAGACACCGTGTTCAGGCGCACCATCTCGTCGATCCGCGAGTGATGCATCAGCGCCAGCGTGCCGGAAAGCCCGAGCGCGGCGTTGTTGACCAGGCCGTACAGCGGACCGAACTCTTTCCGTAAGCTCCGCATCAGCGCCGGAATATCGTCGATCTTGCCGAGATCGAACGGCACGAACGCGAGCGTGCCGGGTCCCTCGCTTTTAACGCGTGCAATCGCGGCTGCGATCTCTTTGCTCTCCGTGCGGGCGAGCGCAATGGTGCGATAACCGGCGCCGGCGAGTTTTTGCGCGATGGCGAGACCGAGACCGCGGCTGCCGCCGGTCACCAGCACGCTGCGCATTGTCGCCTGCGCGGTGTTCGTTTGATCCGGCGCCATACCCCCTCCTCGGTGTTTGCTCAGCGTCGGACCAGCTTACCGGTCGCCGCGACCTTGAGCGCGGACACAAAACTGATTGCGGCCGGCACCTTGTGACGCGGCAATGTGTTACGGCAAAACGTGAGGATGTCGTCCTTCAACGCGATTTGCTGCGGCGAGCGATCGGCGCACGGCTCCTCGCCCCGCAGCACGATGTCGGCGACCACAATCGACCCAGTGACGGGATTTTGCCGGCCGCGCACCAGCGACATACGAACACGCGGATGCCGGTTGATGACCGCCTCGACCTCTTCGGGATGAACTTTCAGGCCGCCGACATTGATGATGCCGCCACGGCGTCCGGCGAAATAAAAACGATCGCCCTGCCGCTCGACAATGTCGCCGCTGTCGACAAACCCGGCGGCATCGACCAGCGCTTCGCCGCCCACGTAGCCTTTGGCCACGCCGCCCGAGCGAATGCGCAGCGTGCCGTCGAGAATTTTCAGCGCAACGCCATCACGCACCGTGCCGACATAGTCGGTGGGAAATCCAGCGACGCCGTCATTGATGTCAAACACCACGCCGGCCTCGGTCGACGCATAGGCATGACCGATAGCCGCGCGCGGAAACGCCGCGCGCAGGCTGTCGAGAACCGCCTGATCGGCGATCTCGCCGGAGAGTCGCACATAACGCGGCGCAATGCCGCCGGCATCGGGCGCCATCATCAACGCCCGGCGCCACTGCGACGGCGTGCCCGACAGATGCGTGACGCCATGGGCGGCGAGCCGCGCCAAATGATCGGCGGCCTGTTCGCCGGCGCTGGACAGAACCAGTGAGGCATCGCCGCACACCGCGCGCAGATAGATCTGCAAGCCGCCATAGCGGCGAATATCATAGAAGGTGCCCCATACATCGGCGCCGTCGGCCGGGCTCGCCGTCCGCAACGCCGTGGTGAGGCTTTCCAGATCGTGGATGACCATTTTGGGCACGCCGGTCGTACCTGAGGTCAACAACACCCATTCGGTATGACGACGCGGCGGCAGCGCCGCCGCCATCGGCCCAATTGAGGCCTGAGCGCCGACGCGCACGAGACTATCCAGAACGGCATGCGTGGGCGTGGCGTCATCGATCACGGCCGCGTCGATCCCAGCGGTCGCGATGATGGCCGGCAGATGCGCAGGATCGGCGTCGGGCGGCAGGATGACAATGCGGCGCGCGACGCCTTCCAGTTCGATGAGCGCAAGCGCGCTGGCAAGCTGGCTATGGGCGGCAAGCAGCACCGACTTTCCAGCGAGTTCGCCGAGCCGGCCGCCAAAATTACTACCGCCCACAAGGTCGGTGAAACGGACGGCAGTCTCAGGACTGAAAAAACTTCGCGGTGCGCTGGCTTTGCCGATGATGTCGCGGAGCGACGGCGCCTCAACGGCCGGCATGCTCATAGACTTTCACGAAGTCGCCGAGCGTGACCGGAAAGACGGCCTCTTCCGCGGCAGAGAACGGATCGATCCCGAGGCGATCTTCCAAACGCGCGACCAGAACGGCAAAGCCGAGCGAGTCGAGGCCGCAATCGGCGAGCGCGAGATCGTCCTTGAGCGGGGCGAGAATTTTGCCCTGCTCGCGCGCTATCTCTTCCATCTGTTCGATTATGGTTAATTTGATCGACATCGCCTGCCTACTGTTTCTTCATTGGCGTCCGGTATAGTCACACAAGGCTTACGATCGAGTTCACGTATTGCCACAGTTAAGAAGGCTCCAGTCAAACAAACAATGACCGCCGCTATACCATCTCTGCGCTGCCGTCAGATCGAGGAAGGCGACATCGATGGGGTCGCTTCGCTGCTGGCGCGGGGATTTCCGACCCGCAATCGCCAATTCTGGCTCGGAGCCTTCGCGCAATTGCGCCGTCACGCGGCGCCTCCCGGCCTGCCCAAATATGGTTACCTGTTGGACAGCGGCGGCCACGTGGTCGGCGCGGTGCTGCTGATTTGCTCGATGGTTCGTGCCGGCGACAGTCGAGGCGCCGCGCGGCAATCTTTCAAGTTGGTATGTGGATCCCGACTTCCGCGCCTTTGCCCCGCTCCTCGTGTCGCGGGCATTGCGACACAAGGAGCTTACCTTCATCAACACCTCGCCGGCGCGGCACACTTGGCCGATCCTGGAGGCGCAGGGCTTTGCCCGCCTTTGCAACGGCGTCTTTTTCGCCATACCCCTGCTCAGCGGCTGGTTCGGCGGAGCGAAAGCTAAAGTGATCGACGGGCGGCAAAAACCTCATGTCGGCTTCGATCCGCGCGATCGTGACGTGGTGCTGGAGCATGCCGCACATGGCTGCATCACATTCTGGTGCACGACTGCAGAGCGCGCTTACCCGTTCGTCTTCCGGCGGCGTTTCGTGCGCGGCATCGTACCGTACGCGCAATTGATCTATTGCGACGACGTCGCAGATTTCGTGCGGTTCGCCGGTCCGCTCGGCAGAGTGCTGGCACTGCGGGGTGCGCCGTTTGTGATGATCGACGCAGACGCACCGATCCCGGAGCTGGTCGGCTGGTACAGCGATGTCATGCCGAAATATTTCAAGGGCCCGCAACGCCCCCGGCTCGGTGACCTCGCCTATACGGAATACGGTGTGTTGGGCGTTTAGGAATTGATCCGCATCGCTTGCGGCCTACGATCAAGCCTGTTTCCTCGTACTCTGGAACATTTTCCTCCCGCACCGGTTGCTTCCCGTCTGCCGCACATGCCGAGGAGGCCACCATGCTATTTTGGCCGGTCGTTATCGCGCTAGGTCCGGGATTTGCCGCGCTTTATTACGATCACGACGTGAAGTCGTTCACTGAACAAACGGTCTGTGAACAAACGCTGCCCGGACTAGAGCAACGGGCAAAAGAAGCGAAAGATTTCATGTCGGCGCTAACCGACGCTGCCGGCGACAAACGTTCCGAAGTCGTGTTTCAGCTCGCTTGCATCGACAAAACTCCTGAGGAGTTTCAGCACGAGCTGCACGGCATGCAGGATCAAGGCGACGAGGGCGACGACATCTAGGGCGTCTGATCAGCTCTAAGCTCGTTGCGCTAGCGCTTCGAACGATTGAACCGATCAACGACTCACCGCGGAGCGTTGCTTTTTGCTCTATCCCCTAGAGACCGAGCGCCTTGCGCGTAGCCTCCGGCCAGCGTGCTGTTTCCAGTCCATGCGTGACGAACATCGCCAGCGCCAGCCGGTCCATGCCGAACGCGACACATCCGGTGTGCATAACCGCACCGCTCTTGTCCTGCAAATTCCAGCCCTTGCCGAAATGATCGCGGTGATAGTTGAAGCTCATGCAGGCCGTCGGCTTCTCGGTCGAGTGAACCGGCACCAGCAATTCGAATTTAAGCGCCTGCTCGATCTGGCTCATCGCCATCAGTTTGCCGCCGCGACCAAAAAACGCGTCGCTGGCCTGATCGATGCAGTACGGCAAGCCGAGTTGCTTTGCCATGTCCTGCGCGCGCGCGATCCAGCGCCGGCGGAAATCGTCGATCTGCTCCGGCGAGCCAATGCAGACATATTCGCGCATGCGGAAGGATTGCAGCCGGTCGAGATCGCGCGACGGCTCGCGACGGAAACAGTCGCTGGCGACATCGAAGAAAAGACCGCCGTCCGGGACTTCGCCGCGGCTCGCCACGATCGGATAGACCGGATAGCAAGCCGCCGGGGTCAGCACCAGATCGGCAGCATCGAGCGCATCGGTCCAGGCTTCGCCGGCTTCGAAACGTTCGACCGTGCCGCGAATCTCGGCTTCGCTGCCGCTCAGGCAGCAGACGCAGCCAAGAAAATGCGGAAAGCTTTTCAGATAGCCGGAGCGCTCCAATTGCCGGCGGCTCATGACCGGCGGAAAGCGCAACACTTCCGTGCCCGGCTCGCGGTGCCGGGAGATGAAGGGACCCAGACGGGTGACGATATCCTCGAAGGCCGCGGTACGCGCATAGACGCCGTCGATGCCCGACGGCAGCAACAGCGCCTCGGCCAGCGCATCCAACGAATGATTGGTTTGCGGGTCCTTGAATGCCACGTTCATTGCTTACGCCTCACTGCCTGATCGGTGCAATTGTCGATACGTTGTTGCTCGTCTTCATCGCCGGGGCCTCTTGCGGCCCGCGCGAGCACGCCGCTACCCGCGAGGTCGTCACTCGCGCAACGAGGCCGGCGCGCCGCTGAGCAACGACGCCGTACCCACATTGGCGATGATGCGGTCGTTGCTGATCATGATCGGCGACGACAAAATGTCGCGGAGATGACGGCCGATGCTGAAATCGCCGTCGTTGCGGTAGCCGGACAGACCGCAGGCTTGCATGGCGCTCATCACGGTCGCGACCGCAAGCTCCGAAGCCTGGACCTTGTGCAAATTCATGCCGGTCTGGAAGTCGACCAATTCCAGCGCGATCGGATCGCTTGCCGCCGTTTCGAAGCGTCGCACGGCACCGCCGATCACGCTGCGCAACGTGCGCATCGACGTGGCGGCGCGGGTCAGATGGGCGGCGCCCGGCGGCATGGCGGCGTCAACAGCGCGATGCGCTGCCTTGCGCACGAACGCGCGGGCGCGATCGACGGCTGCCGCCGCGATGCCGGCCCAAGCCGCGCTCCAGAGCAGATGCGCCACCGGCATCATCGTGTGCGCGAGAATCTCATCATACTTCGCCGGCAGAATTTGCTCGCCGGCGCCGGAAGCGACCAGCCGAAGCCTGCGCTCGCGGTGCCGCGCATGCCGAGCGCATCCCAACCGCCCTGCCGCTCGAGTTGATAATCGCTCTTCAGAAAGACGGCGAGCACCTGATCGCCGCTCGCCGCGTCCGCCGATCGCCGCGCCGTGGTGACAATGCCGTCGGCAGCTTCCGCATAGGAGATGACGGTCGCCATGCGCTCGAGGCTGACGCGATCGTTGCGGATTTCGATCGGCGCGGCGCTGTGACGAAGATCGCCACCGCGATTGCCCTCCGTGGTCGATGAGGCGAGCAGCAGCTGCTCGTCCGCGATACGCCGCATCAGCCGCTGATGCCAGGCGCTGTCGCGGCCATGCCGCACGATGCAGGCCACTTTGGTCTGATGCATCGCGAAAATCATCGCACTCGATGCGCAGACGCGTCCGAGCGCGTAACAGATATCGACAATGTCGCCGATGCTCGCGCCTTCACCACCGAGCTCGTGCGGAATGCCTGCGCCCAAAAGATCTTCGGCGCGCATCGCCGCGATCGCTTCGGCGGGCACACGTGACTCACGATCGACAGCAACGGCATGCTGGGCTGCGACCGCAGCGACGCGTTCGGCGCGCGCGCCGAGAGCTTCGCGCGACACAGACGTTTCAGCGGCAATCCGCAGCGGGCGGGCGGACCCACGGGCCACCGATGCGGCTTGAGTTGTTGCAGACCGCGCGTTCATGATTGTACTCGTCACGCCGTTTCGCTTTTGCCGATCCAACTAATCTATAGGTACTGCCTAACCGGCAGGTACGGTGGATGTCGCCATAAGGCAGCGCCAAAAGGTCGGAATTGCCATTGTTCTTTTGTATCAAGGTTACCAATCGCGAACTCTTCATCCGACCAAGACGTTACCAGCGGTTAATTGGATAATGCCGAGGACGTTACTGGCGCTTAATCAGACAATGGTATTGAAAAATCCGCGCAAACACCGGGAAGCTGGTACACTGGGAAGCTGAAATACCGGGAAGCTTAAACGCCCGGAACACCCGGAAACAGAACGACACATTTGAGGAGAGAGCAGAAGCCGTGCTTGACCGCACCAACGATACGATCGCCGACCGCGTCGCCGCCCTTGTACGCAACGCGTTCGAAAAACAATCGATCAACAAAGCGGTGGCCGCAGACGACGATCTGCGCACCAGCGGGCTGTCTTCGCTCGGTCTGGTAAATCTCATGTTGTCGGTCGAGACCGAATTCGATCTCTCCTTCACCGAGCGCGACATGACGCCGTCGAACTTTCGTTCGATCGCGCGGATCGTGGACTTGGTGCAAACACTTTCAGCAGAAACAGCGTCGAGCCAGTAGGCAGCGCGTTGCGTCGGCCGTTACGGTCGATCGCGTAGCTGCGGCTCAGCGTTTCTCGCTCTTCTGCAAAAACGCGGCGAGCGCGGCGGCAGCCTTCTGATCGCCGGAAAAATCATCCGCGATGCGTTCGTAAAAATGCGCGGCGCCCTGGTAGAGGTCGCGCGCGGCCGGATCGTCGGCGACGAAGCCAGCGATCTCCTGCATCTCGGCGATCCAGCGATACGCCTTGGCCGGCATCTTCGGCAGTTGCTGCTGGAATTGCGCGAGCATCTCTTTTTGACTGAAGGACAACTCGGCAAATAGTTCATCCGCAGAGCCGGCGCGCATTGCCGCCAGGATCATGGCGGCGCCGATCGCCTGGGTCCCCTTGGTGATGCCGGCATATGACATCTTTAGCGCGGACGCTGCGCGTTGGCGATCCCTCGAGCACGCGCACGTCGAGCCCGTATTGGCGCAAGGTCGCGAACTGTGCAGCCGCGGCGCCCGAGGCATAGAAGTCTCGGGCCGGAAACATCCACGCTGCCGTCCTTTGTCCGTGGCGTGACGACCGGCGGCGGCGGACCGATAATGCCGACGTCAACGAACGGGCAGCCGGTCGGCGCGATCGCCGCGGCAACATGCTCCAAGGTCGCAGGATTGATTGCGTTGCAATCGACGTAAACCGGCTTGGCGTTGCTGGCCGCGAGCGCCGGCGCGAAACGCTGCGCCAGCGCCAGCGCGTCGCCGGGCGGTAGAATCGAGAGAACAAAATCGGCTGCGGAGATCTCTTCGTCGGTGGCTGCGATCATGCCGGCATCGCGGGCGCGCGCGGCGGTTGCTTCGCCGCGACCCGTGAGGCTCGTGAGAACGCGTACGCCGTGGCTCGAAAGCCGCTGGCCGACGCCGGCGCCCATGGCGCCAGCCGCGATGATGGCAACGACAAGTCTCATGCAGCCATCATAGCGTCATGGCAGCGTGCGGCGAAGCGCCGGCACCGAGGTGCTTGTATTCGCTCGGCGCAACCGGCCGGGCTCGGAACGATGCGCTCGTCACGCCGTGATGGGGGCATCCTTGGCGACGGCCGGATGCAGGCGGCGGCGCAGCACCGGAAGGCGGCCGTCGGCGCTCGGCTGATAGAACACCGAGAAACGCGCCGCGGCTTCGGCAAAGACAGCGGCATCTGCCGGCTTCTTCACTTCGAAGGCGTCGAAGCCCGAGCGCAGCAGGAATTGGAACTGATCGCGCAGCACCTCGCCGGTGGCGCGCAATTCGCCGCGGAAGCCGTAACGCTCGCGCAGCAAGCGCGCCTGGCTGTAGGCGCGGCCGTCCTTGAATTTCGGGAACACCAGCGCGATCAGCGCCAGCCGATCAACAAACGGCACCAGTTCGGCAACGCGGCGATCGTTGGGCCAGAGCACGCCGAGCGGCGCGTCGCGCTCAACAAGCTCGCGCGCATCGGCGAGGAAGCGCGCAGCCGTCAGCAGCACCGGCACGCCCTCCGGCAGCGGTGCGTCGTCGAGCACGCGCACATAGTGGTCTTCGACGATCTTGCCGGCCTTAACGAGTGGCATAGACACGCTCCCTGAACGGCTCGACGCCGGTACGTTTCACGGTATCGATGAACAACTCGTCCGGCCGGGCGCGCAACTCGATGTAGGCGGCGGCGATGTCCTCGACCACGTCGGCAACCTGCGCGTACGGCACCGCCGGACCGATCAACGCGCCGAGCTGGGCGTTTTCGTCGGCCTTGCCGCCGATCGTGATCTGATAAAACTCCTCGCCGTTCTTCTCGACGCCGAGAATGCCG
Organism: uncultured Alphaproteobacteria bacterium; assembly: GCA_963737755.1. Classification (GTDB taxonomy): domain Bacteria; phylum Pseudomonadota; class Alphaproteobacteria; order Rhizobiales; family Xanthobacteraceae; genus BOG-931. The sequence goes on from CAVTTZ010000009.1 coordinate 732,836, forward strand.
ATGTGGCCGACATGGTGATGGCCGCAGGCATTGATGCAGCCCGAGATGTTGATGTGCAGCCGGCCGAGATTGCGCGCCAGATCGAGATTCTTGAATCGCCGGGTGATTTCCTGCGCAATCGGGATCGAGCGCGCATTGGCGAGGCTGCAATAATCCAGCCCCGGGCAAGCGATGATGTCGGTGATCAGATTGACGTTCGGCGTGGCGACACCGATCGCCTCCAGCGCACGATAAACCTCCGGCAGATCGCGCTGCGCCACATGCGGCAACACCAAATTCTGTTCATGGCCGACGCGGATTTCGCCGAACGAATAGCGGTCGGCCAGATCGGCGATCGCATCCATCTGTTCGGCGGTGGCGTCGCCGGGCGTGCCGCCTTCCGGTTTCAGCGACAGGGTGACGATCGCATAGCCCGGCGCCTTATGCTCGGCGACCGAATTGTCCGCCCATGCGGCAAAGCCAGGATCGGCGCGGCGCGCCTGCACCAGCGCCGGCGGATTATTGTCGAGCGCGCGATATTCCGGATAGCTGAAGCGCGCCTCAATCTCGGCAAGGACCGCGGCATCGAGCGCCAGCGCGCCGTCTCTGGTGCTTTGCCATTCGGCTTCGACTTCCTTGCCGAAGGCTTCGGCGCCAAGCTCATGCACCAGGATCTTGATGCGCGCCTTGTAGATGTTGTCGCGCCGGCCGAACGAATTGTAGGTGCGCAATACCGCTTCGACGTAACTGATAATGTCGCGCTTGTGCACGAACGGCTTGATGGTCTTGGCGAGGAACGGCGTCCGCCCGAGTCCACCGCCGACCATGACTTCGAAGCCGATTTCGCCGGCGCCATTGCGATGCAGCCGCAGCGCCATGTCGTGAATCGCCAGCGCGGCACGATCGTGGCTTGATGAGCCGACCGCGATCTTGAACTTGCGCGGCAGGAACGAGAACTCCGGATGCAGCGTGACGTGCTGGCGGATCAGTTCCGCCCAGACGCGCGGGTCTTCGATTTCGTCCGGCGCGACGCCGGCCCATTGATCGGTGGTGATGTTGCGCACGCAATTGCCGCTGGTCTGCATGCCATGCATGCCGACGCTGGCGAGATCCGCCATGGCGTCCGGCAACTCTTCGAGCTTGATCCAGTGATACTGAATATTCTGCCGGGTGGTGAAATGGCCGTAGCCGCGATCGTAGCGGCGCGCCACATGCGCCAGCATGCGCAACTGCTCCGACGACAGCGTGCCGTACGGAATGGCGGTGCGCAGCATGTAGGCATGGAGCTGCAGGTACACGCCGTTCATCAGCCGCAACGGCTTGAACTCATCTTCGGTCAGTTCGCCGGACAGACGCCGCTTCACTTGATCGCGGAATTCGGCGACGCGCTCCTGCACCAGGATCCGATCGAAATCGTCATAGACATACATGGCAGGCGACTTTCAGCTCTCCGGCGAGCGCTTCAGATTCGTATGTTGGCGCATGTCCTTTTCGGGAACCAGTTTCCACCGTTCCAGGGACACGCTCTAAATTGGAATCTCTCCATATCGGAGCGCGGCCATTTGCGAAAGCCTCTGCGGCACACGGCTTTGAGGCTACGCTCTGCGGCAAGCGTCAAATGCCGAAGGTGACCGGCAGATCGATGGTCGGGCCGCCTTGCCGAATGCGCTCGCGCAAATTGGCCGGCAGGATTTCGCCGTCGGGCGCCAACATTACCGGCGCGAGATAAGGGTCAACCACCCGCAAGCTCTCGGCAGCCGCGGCATCCAGGAAGCTCCGCGCCTGGGTGACATCGGTGGTAGCGGCGGCCTCGTTCAGCTCGGTAGTCCACGTGCCAGTGCCGCTCCGATAGATCACAGCGCCATCGCCCACGCGATTCGCGGTAACCACAACGGGGCCGGTGATTTTGATTTTTTGTTGCAGGGGCGAGGTCATTGGTTCCTCTGGATGAAGCCGGCCGACGCTCGTTTTTGGCGATCGGCCTGCGAAAAGAAACACATTTCTATATAGAACGCGAAATACCGCCGAAAAAGAAGATTATTCTACCAAATACCTCACGCGCGGCAGCATAATCGCGTTGGCAGCAGGGCTTGGGCTAGAAAGTCCTTTCCGGCGAGCGGCACTCGCCTCAATGCGACCGGCCCTCTCCGACCCTTGGCCGCCCTTCTCGCTGCTCCAATTGCCAATAATGACGAAGCCGACACTAAAGCGATTGCCTAACTGTGGGCGATGCAATAGTTAGGCATATGCTTAACCAACAGACCGATCTCGACCGCCTGTTCAACGCCCTGGCTGACCCGGCGCGTCGCGCGATGGTGGAACGCCTGAGCCGCGGTCCGGCACCGGTCAGCGAATTGGCCAAGCCACTGCCGATGTCGCTGCCGGCTGCGATGCAGCACCTTGGCGTGTTGGAGGCCGCCGGATTGGTGCGATCGGAGAAAGTCGGCCGCGTGCGGACCTGCTCGATTGAACCCGGCGCGCTCAGTCTGACCGAACAATGGATCAACGCCCGGCGAATGGAGTGGGAGAGCCGCGTCGATCGCCTAGGCGCTTACCTCGCGAACGTTACCGAAACAGGAGACCGATGGTGCCGACTGACGAACCAATTCTCACGCTGCACATGCACCCGTTGGCGTCCTATTGCTGGAAAGTGCTGGTGGCGCTTTACGAGACCAAAATCCCGTTCCGTCCCGTGCAGGTCGACGGCCTTCCAAAAAACGACAAGGCCTATGCCGAACTGTGGCCGATCGCCAAGATGCCGCTGTTGCGGGACGGAGAACGCGTGGTGCCCGAAACCTCGATCATCATCGAGTATCTTCAGGACCACCATCCGGGCACGGTCGCTCTCATCCCGGCCGATAACGACGCCGCCCGTGACGTCAGATTGTGGGACCGCTTCTTTGATCTCTATGTTCACACGCCGATGCAGAAGTTCGTGTCGGATCGCCTGCGTCCGGAGGGCGCCAAGGATTTTGCCGGTGTCGCGGACGCACGCGCAACGCTCGATACGGCGTACGCCATGCTGGATCAAAGAATGGCCGGGCGCACGTGGGTTGCGGGCGATGCGTTTTCGATGGCGGACTGTGCCGCGATGCCGGCTCTGTTCTACGCCGAGGCAGTGCACCCCTACCGCGCCGTTTATCCAACGTTGGCTGCCTACTTCGAGCGCCTCGTGCTGCGGCCGTCCGTTCAGCGCGTCATCCGCGAGGCTCAGCCTTGGTTCCAATACTTTCCGTTCGCGGATGCGCTTGAACCGCGCTTTCTCACCGCGCTGGCGGAATGAGTTAAAAGAGAAATTCTCGGCGCGTCGCGTCTCTTTTTTCAACTGAGCCGCGTCACCACTGCAGCGGATAGGCCTGCGCCGCCCCGAGCAGAGAGGTCATCAGAACGACTGCGACAAAGATAATCGAAAGCCCAATGGATACCGATAAACAGGCCGTGACCTTGAGCTCGGTCAACCGGTCTCGACGTTCCGCCTCGCGGCGATTTGGAACCAACATGGCGCCCACCTGTCAGCGGCGCTCCCCAACCCATCGGCAACTCAGTGATATGAATCATCGCACAAGCGGCGAGCGCTGTTAACCGCCACCGCAGCGTCATGCCGTCGCGGCGGCGCGTCCAACCGAGTAGCGGTGTCACAGCGATTGAAGAACCCGTGTCCCACCAAGCGGCCACAAACCAGTCCCGAGCAGATTTCGATTCCCCTTGATCGGATTCACTTCGGGCAAGGCCGCGCAACCGTAAACACAACCTATTGATGCAAACGTCTTACGCCGTTATAACGCATGCGACATTCAAAATCTGGATCATTGAGACAGGGATTGGCCATATGTCAGCCGCGGAAGACGCCAAATGGAGCGTGTCGCTTCTGAACGATGACGCCACGCCGATGGAATTTGTCGTAGACGTCATCGAGCGCGTTTTCGATCTCGACAATGAAAATGCAACGCGTCTCATGCTCCGCGTTCACAATGAAGGGGCCGTTGAATGTGGAGCCTACTCGCAAGAAGTAGCCAAGATGAAGGTCTCTGAGGTGATGGGTCTAGCCCGCACGCATCATCATCCCCTGCAGTGCGTCCTTATCCGCCGATACAAGTCTTAGGGCTTGAACCATCACTTCGATAAAAGCTGTTTTGCCCGTTCGGAGAGCCATGGCGACGCTCGCTTTTCTATGGCGAGGGCCGGACAAGCAAGGCGCTAGGCGTTTTCGACCGTAGCCGCAAGTACCATTGCGCGGCAAAGACAGGCACGCCTTGGGCAAAGCCAAAGCGTGCCTGGAAGCGTGAAAACGATCGCCGTCAGGCGGTCTTGATCCAGACGGCCTTCACGTTGAGATACTCTTCCATGTGCTGGATGCCGGACTCGCGGCCGTAGCCGCTCATCTTGTAGCCGCCGAACGGCACCGCCGGATCCATCGCCTGATAGCAATTGACCCAGACCGAGCCGGCGCGGATCGCGCTTGCCAGCCGATGCGCCTTGCTGACATCGCGCGTCCACACACCGCTGCCGAGACCGAACATGGTGGAGTTGGCGCGATGCACCAGCTCGTCCATATCCTTGAACGGGATCGCCGAGATCACCGGACCAAAAATCTCTTCCTGGGCGATCCGCATATCGTCGTTCACGTCGGCGAACACCGTCGGCGGCACGAAATAACCTTTCGCCAACTCTCCCTCGGTGAGGCGCTCGCCACCCGCCAGCGCACGCGCACCTTCCTGTTTGCCGATGTTGAGGTAGCTGGACACGCGCTTGAGCTGCTCCTCCGACACCAGCGGCCCGATTTGCGTTTCCGGATCGAGCCCGTTGCCGACGCGCAGCTTCTTGCCGAAGTCCGCCACCCGGCCGGTGAACTCGTCATAGACTTTTTGCTCGACGAACAGGCGCGTGCCGGCGCTGCAGATCTGCCCGGAATTGGAGAACACCGCCATGGCGGCGCCGGGCACGGCGGCCTCGATGTCGGCATCGGCGAAGACGATGTCGGGCGACTTGCCGCCAAGCTCGAGCGAGACGCGTTTGAGGTTGCCGGCGGACGCGCGCACGATCGATTGGCCGGTGACATGCGAGCCGGTGAAGGCGACCTTGTCGACGCCCGGATGCGAGGCCAGCGCCGCGCCGGCGGTTTCGCCATAGCCGGGCACGACATTGACCACGCCGGGCGGCACGCCGGCTTCCATCACCAATTCGCCCAGCCGCAGCGGCGCCAGCGGCGCCTCCTCGGCCGGTTTGAGAATGACGGTGCAGCCGGCGGCGAGCGCCGGACCGATCTTCCAGATCGAGGCGCCGAGCGGACCGTTCCAGGGAATGATGGCGCCGACGACGCCGACCGGCTCCTTCAGGGTGTAGGAGAAGATCTCGCCGGGCAGCGAGTTCTGGATGGTCTCGCCGTGAATGGCGGTGGCCTGGCCCGCATAATAGCGCAGCATGCCGAGCACGCGCTGCCGGGTGCCGCGGGTGCGGCTGATCGGGGCGCCCATGTCGAGCGTGTCGAGCGTGCTCAGCTCGTCGAAATTCTTCTCCACCAGATCGGCGAGCTTCAACAGCAGCGCCTGGCGCTCAAACGGCTTGAATTTGCTCCACGGCCCCTCGAACGCCTTGCGCGCCGCGGCGACCGCACGATTGATGTCTTCGGCATCGCCCTCCGCCACGGTGGCCAGCAGATCGCCGGTCGCCGGATTGCGGGTTTCAAAATGCTTGCCCGACGCCGCGTCCACCCATTTGCCGTCGATCAACATCTTCTTGTAGGAGCCGTCCGCATAGGGATGCCGGCTCGCCACAGGCGGCTTCGTTTTGGTGGCAGTCTCTTTGGGCGTGTCTTGGGACATCTGTCGGGCCATGTGTTTCCTCAATCGCTGCGCGAACGCGTTTATTGCCTGGTGACGTCACGTCCGTGAGCCATGGTCACCGTGACAGTCACTGACGTGCACTTGCTCGTTATATTTTATTGAATATAGCGACTATGAACGAAAGACGGCGAAAAAGCAAAACGCTCCGCCGCCATCAAAGATAAGGCCGCGCACTCACCGAAGCCAGCCTGACGGCGCAAAGCCGCCATTCCATTTGAGCAGACGGCAAGAGCCACCGGCTTTATGAGAAATGCCGCGAATACCCGCGACGATCGCTAGCGCTCCTGCTGCTCAGGCTTCCGGCGCGGGACCGCACCAACCCGGCAAATGGGTCGCATCCTGGCTCTTGGCGAGCTGCAGCGCTTTTTCGAGCGAGCGATCGAAATCGTCGTCGACCGCCTTGCGCTTGATGCGCCGGCGCAGGAAGTCAGCCCAGAGAAACTCGCTGAACGGCGTCGTGTCCTTGGCGAAACCGCCGGCACGTCGCAGCTCACCGGCCAGTGACCGGAATGGATCGTCGACCAGCTCGGTGACCGATTTGGGAATGTCTTCATAGGGACGGCGGCGGCCGCTGGCGTCGAACGGATGCATCCAGTTGCGATTGTCCATCACCGTCCAGAATTCGTCCGGCTCGAGCGCACTCAAATTCGTGATCACGGTAACGGCCACGTCTTTGACCTTCTCCTCGTGCAAAGCACGCGCGAGATGGTGATGATCGACGACGTAGTTGCGCTTCTTCGGACCCAGCACCACCGGAATCATGTGAGTGCCGAGAAATTTTCCACTTTTGCCGCCGCTTAGCTCGCGCCAGCGCTTGCGCTTGGCATTCACCTCACGGAGGCCGACGGTCATTTGCGTCGGCCGCAAGTCGACAATGGGTACTGTGTTCAGCAACGGATCGCGGATGGTCATGATCGCCTCGCCTCAGATCCAACATGAATTTGGCCCGCGCATCGCCACAAGCGCGGCGTTTGTTTGGTACGATGGCGGCGCCGCCGCGACAAGTGAAACTCTGGCTGTGCGCGTGCGCCGCATGGCACCGCAGCAAATCATTGCCGATTTCGTGGACAAGGCGGGCGAAGCCCGTTATGGCGGTTAAGGGACGATGAAGGGGCCATGGGCAGACTTTCGCTTTCGCGCGCTTTTCTACCTGCGGTCGCCACCGGCCGGGCGCCCGTCGCAGGCCGCAGCGCCGCACTCGCGATCGCCGCGTGCGTGGTCGCGTGGGGCGCGCCGGCTTTGGCTGAAAACGCCAAGTCCGGAGCCTGCGTGCCCTCGACCTTCCGGGTGATGCTGGATGTCGGCCATACCGCCGCGGTCCCGGGCGCGCTGAGCGCCCGCGGCGTCACCGAATATTCGTTCAACATGCAGCTTACCGATGCGATCAAACAGGCGCTGGTCGACGCGGGCTTCGACCAGACCATCAAGCTGATCACCGCCGCGCCGCCGTATCGTGGATTGTTCGAGCGCGCCGTACGCGCCAACAATGCACACGCCGATCTGTTCATCGCCATCCATCATGACGCTGTGCCGGATGCCCTCGCCGAGACCTGGGAATTCGAGGGCAAGAAGCAGCAATATTCAGACCGCTTCAGCGGCTATTCAATTTTTGTTTCCAACGACAACGGCGACCATAAAGGGAGCCTCGCCTTCGGTCATCTGCTCGGCGAGGCATTGCAAAAGCAGGGCATGCATTACACGCCGCATTACACCTTGCCGATCATGAAGCGCTTCCGGCATGACCTCGTCGATACCGAGGCGGGCGTCTATCGTTATGACCACTTGGTCGTGTTGCGCACGACGCGGATGCCGGCGGTGCTGCTGGAAGCCGGCTCGATCGTCAACCGACAGGAAGAGGTGGAGATGGGTACGCCGGAGCGGCGGCTCGCCATCGCCAAGGCGGTCACCGCAGCCGTCACCGACTTTTGCGGCACACATGGACCGTCCGCGGTCAAGCAGGCGAAAGAATCCGTGACCGGCAGTATGGCCACGTCGCCAGCGCCGCACTGGCGCGGCAGGCGCCGCATTTGACAGGCAAGCCGCATTCGCGCATGGGCTAGGCTATCCTTGGTTGGCTGTCTCTTGGGGGGAGAAAGCCTATGAAAAGTGGAATCGCTCTGGCGGTCGTCATCGTGTTGAGCGGGATGGCCGCCGCGCGCGCCGAGACCGAAGAAGGCCGGCAGGCGTGCATGAACGACGCATTCCAGTTCTGCGCGGACGCCATACCGGATCACGAGCGGGTGTTTCGCTGCCTGGAGGCGCGCAAGCAGCAAATATCCGCAGCGTGCCGCGCCAATATGCCGGCGGAGCCCGCACCCGAACGGCCCGCGGCGAGGAAGCTCGCCCCCAGCAAAAATACCGAGCGCGTGGCGCCGGCGCGAAAGAGCCTATCGCACGCCGCCGAGCGGTCCGCTTCGAAGAAGAAGACGCCGTATACAAAGAGCACGACGCACAAGACTCTCGGCGCGAAGCGTGCCGTCAATTCCAGTACGGCTGCGGACCGGAAGCCCTTGAGCCTTGTCCCCGCTAAGGGGCACTAGACGCAGCATCGGACGCGACGCGGCGCCGCCGATGGTTTGGCTCGTTCAATCATGTCCTGTGCGGGTGGCGGATTAGCGCGCACTCTGGCGCATCCGAAACTTCCCAGTTCGGGAGACCAAATCACAGGCGTGCGGCCCGCCTCAACGCGCGTTGCATCTTCTACCCACGCCTCAGATCCGCATGCAGGGCGAAGCGGACATGAATCGGCAGGCAAACAACTGGCGGATCGGTCAAAATGACCCGAGCAGCCCGTTGGACTATCGCCCCCTAGCTTCACGGCTTCAGAGTGGCATGCCATGACAGACCGCGCACGCGCTCACGCGTTCGGCTTCCTTCACAGGCCGCCAAGCCAAGGCAACGCGAACGGGCAGCCTGGAAAAAATTTGCCCGCCTCGGGAATAAACAGCCACCACGCCTGATCTCATCCTCGAAAGCCACACTGCCGTGGCGCCGAGGAGAGAAACCATGCGCGACGTTGAAGACGACAGCCCAAGCCGCCGCAAAGTCCTGGAATGCATGACCTGGGTCGGTACCGGCGTGTTGTGGACGATCGCTGGCGGCGTGCCGCACTCGGCTGGCCTGATCGAGCAAGCCGCTGCGCACGAAGCGCGCGGACTGACGTTTCTGCAAATCTCCGACAGCCATATCGGCTTCGAGAAGCCGGCCAATCCCAATGCGCGCGGCACGCTGGAAGAAGCGGTCGCCAAGATCAACGCCATGCCGGTGAAGCCCGCGTTCATGCTGCACACCGGCGACATCAGCCATCTGTCGAAGGCATCTGAATTCGACGATGCCGACCGCATCATCGGGCAGACGCGGCTCGACGTGCATTACGTGCCCGGCGAGCATGATTTTCTCGACGAGGAGCGCAAGCTTTATCACGACCGCTACGGTCGCGGCACCCAGGGCGCCGGCTGGTACAGCTTTGACGCCGATGGTGTGCATTTCATCGGCCTGGTCAATGTGGTCGATCTGAAAGCCGGCGGGCTCGGCAATCTCGGCGCCGACCAGCTCGCCTGGCTCGCAGCCGACGTCAAAAACCGCTCGGCCTCGACGCCGATCGTGGTGTTCGCTCACATCCCGCTATGGACGGTCTATCCCGAATGGGGCTGGGGCACTGAGGATGGCGCCCGCGCGCTCGAATTGCTGAAGCGCTTCGGCTCCGTAACCGTGCTCAACGGCCACATTCATCAGGTCATGCAGAAGGTCGAGGGCAACGTCGCCTTTCACACCGCGCGCTCGACCGCATTCCCGCAGCCGGCGCCCGGCACCGCACCGTCTCCGGGCCCCGTGAAAGTCGCCGACGACAAACTGCGCAGCGTGCTCGGCATCGCCAGCATCGATTTTGTTCGTGGCAAGGAGCGGCTCGCGATCATCGACACGCCGCTGCAAGGCTGAAGGATCGCACCATGCAGATATTCTCCCGTCGCATTGTCGTTGCGGCAGCGCTGGGCGCCGCCTGCGCGCTGCCCTTGGCCGGCCTTGTCCGGCTCGCGGGCGCGCAGGAGGCGCCGGTCGCGGTCGCGATCGACAATTTCACCTTCAACCCGCAAAGCCTCACCGTAAAGGCCGGTGCCACGGTGCGGTGGACCAACAAGGACGACATCCCGCATGCGGTCGCGGCAGTGAACAAACAATTTCGATCGAAGACGCTCGACACCGACGATGCTTATTCGTTCACGTTCACCACGCCGGGACGCTACGAATATTTCTGCTCGCTTCATCCACACATGACCGGCACGATCGTGGTAGAAGCGCCCTAATGCTCGCGCGAGCGCAACCGGCAGCGCCGGGCGTATCGTGGACAGACGAGCGCCCGGCCGAACACACGGCCACGCAACCGGCCGAGGGAAAGGTCATGTCACCCGAAGGCGACGCCGACCGGACCCGACGCTTTCGCGAGGCCGCGCTGCCGCACCTCGACGACGCGTTCACGCTCGCGCGCTATCTGATGCGCAACACCGCGGATGCGGAGGACGCGGTGCAGGAATGCTTCCTGCGCGCCTTGCGCCACTTCGACAGCTATCGCGGCCCGGCCATGAAGCCGTGGCTGCTGACAATTCTGCGCAACGTCTGTAACGCCGAGTTCGCCCGGCGCTCCGCGCAGGCGATGCCGGTTGACAGCACGGCGGAAGAACGGGCGGCGGACGAGCCGCCGCTGTGGCAGGAACCGCAAGCGTCGCCGGAAACGGCATTGCTGCGCGAGCACGACGATGACGCCATGCGCCGGATGATCGCGGCGCTCCCGGCGCAATATCGCGAGGCGATCGTGCTGCGCGACATCAACGACCTCTCCTACCGCGACATCGCCGAGGTGCTCGGCGTTCCGATCGGAACGGTGATGTCGCGGCTTGCCCGCGCCCGCGACATGCTGCGCGAGCGCTGGATGCGCGAACAAGGATCGGCGCCATGAATTGCTCGGAAGCCGAAGTATTGATCCATGCGCTGCTCGACGGCGAACTCGACGCCGGCAACGCGCGCGCGGTCGAAGAGCATATCGCCACCTGCGCGGACTGCACCGCAAAACTCGCGGGGTTTCGCGACTTGCGCGCGGCCATGGCGGCGGCCGATCTGAAACACCGGGCGCCGGCAGCGTTTGCGCGCGCGCATCGAGGCGGCTTTGCCGGCCGCACCGGCGCCGGTGCGCGCGGGTACTGCCCAAACCCCTGCCCCGGTGATCCCGCTTCGCCGCTTCAATCGGCGCACCTTCGTGGGCGGGTTCGGGCTTGGGGCTGCGCTCTCCGGCGCTATCGCGGCGACCCTGGTGCTCGGCGTCCTCGGCGACCGCCGGGAGCAAACGATCGGGGGCGAAGTGGTGTCGGCACACCTGCGCTCGCTGCAGCCCAACCATTTGACTGACGTTGAAACCAGCGACCAGCATACGGTCAAGCCCTGGTTCAACGGCAAGCTCGATGTCGCCCCGCCAGTGCCGGACCTCACCACCCAAGGCTTTACGCTGATCGGCGGCCGCCTCGACGACGTCAACGGCGAAACCGTCGCGGCCATCGTCTATCGCCGCCGCAATCACGTCATCAACCTGTTTGTCACCCGCGCTCAAGGAATAAATTCGCAAGCGCCGAGTAGCCAAACGCAGCATGGCTTCAACGTGCTGCACTGGCGGGACAACGGCTTCGATTTTTGGGCGGTCAGCGACATCAATGCCGGCGAATTGCGGGAATTTGAACAAAAATTCTCTGCGACCCTACGCCCGGCAACGGATCATCCTTGAAGACGCCGTGCGAGCTACGTAAAAATCTCATACCGTCGTCGCCAGGATTTCAATCGGCCGGGCACAATTTGACGCAATACATTGCACGCCATCGCAGCGGCCGGCGCGCATGTGATCGCTGTTGCATGTTTTTAGCTGTTGCATGTGTCTCTAGCAGTCACATTTGTCTTTAATTGGCGCATACATCTGCCGAGCGGCAGCCCAAGCCGCCATAGTCTTTGATGTTTCCAGCAACTTCGCCGCTGCACTGCATGACCTGCGTTAAGGTGTTGAAAAGCGTAGCGCGGATTGCCGCTTGAGCATGCAGCACTCTGCTGAAAAAATGTCCGAGGCCTGAACGTTTGCGGCAACGCGGCGTTGGCTTCGCGGCGGCGGCACAAGGAGCGCGGAAACGTTGCCGACGAGGCATACACGCTAGGAATGGCGACTTAGACAAACGCTGAGCTGACATGCGACATGCAGCCCGTTTTCGCCATCAAATACCCATCGTGTGTCGGCACCATTTTTGCTCGGACTTGTTACGCTGGGGTTGTGGGGGGCATTGAAAGCCCCGGACACCATGCCGGGCGAAAGGAGTCGCCGATGTGTGACTTTAGCCTCCAAAGCGTGCGGTCGCGGCCTGCGAAAGTGGGCGACAAGCTTGTAACTCGTGATTTCGGTACCGGAACGCGCGGCTTCGCCGATGTCGATGATCTCGGCGTGGCGGTGTGCTTGCTGCCCGGCACCGAACTCGCATTCGCCAGCGAAGTCGCTTGCTTGCCAGCAGGATTGCTTGGCTGGAAGACCAAGACGATCAACCATCAGACGGCGATCTTCCGCCAGGTCAACAAAGAGAAGCTGGCCGCGCATCACGATGCGCTCGAGTTTCCCGATGGGCGCATCGTGCTGCTGACACTGCTATGCGAAGGCCAGACGGCCAGCGTATTGCAGTTGCCGGCACAGCCGAAGACCGAGGCCGAAGCACGCGAACAGGAACGCGTCAGCTTTGTCGGCTGAGGATCGCTGATCCCGCGGCCTTCGCCACGCGGCGAAGAACACGCGGACACGACAACCCGGCCGCCCCACGGGCGGCCGGCCTCCGGATGTTTTTCATTTTTCTCTTACCCGACTTTGCATGGTGGGATGTTGTCGCCGCCAGGTTCTTGTCCGCGGCGTCCCTGGATATTTGTTGTTGTTTTTCTTGCTCGACGCGATCGGTCGAGCGCAGACAACGGTGATCTGCCGACGGCGCCGACCTGTCAGGCGCCGCCACCGGGGACGAAACAACGAATATAAACATTGCCGTTGAACTCGGTGTACCAAACCACGGCGTCGCCGGTCGGATTGCCCGAATCCTCGACGACCGCTTCGGGCGGCACCATCATCCATTGCCCGTTGATCGGCACCCAGAACTTGTTTTCCCGCATATCGTAGTCGGTGCGATGACCGTCGGAAATGTCGCAGCAGGGGATACCGGCGTGGGATTTCACGCTCTTGAACCAGGCGCGTATTTCGGGGGGGACATTGCTGAACTGACCGTTATCGCGCGCCATGACCGGGGAGCAAATCACCGGGAGGAAAATGGCCGGGGCACAGATCAGAAGAGCTGCAATCGCAATTCGGCACCTCATGACGATCTCCAAAACACGTCGGCGCCGTTTTCGCAGCTCCCCTGCTTGTCTGCACTAGCTTGCAGCAAATCACATGTGATCAGCGGCAACGGTCGCCCTTTCCAGACCCGCCCCGCCGACCCAAAAATCCCAACGTCTTGTTGTTAGGTTCGTTCCGCGGCACGCCTGCGTCCAGAAGGCTTGCGCGCCGTACGTGACATTGCCACCAATGCGCTGCTGACACATCGGCCGCGGCGCGCGATTTGCATCGCACGGCGTCCTGCCGAACCTTCCCAGCAGGCCACGCGGCCTTTCAGAAGAAAGTGCTAACGCAATCGGCCGACCGCAGCAATTCAACTTGGTCGCGTAGGTGAAACGTTGGTGAAGCAGCGCGCCGCAGTTGTGGCAATCTTTCTGCTATCAGAAAGCGACCGCAGCCCCTCGTCCTGGCGCATCGCCAGCCGTCCGCTGAACCAGCCTTGATAAACGGCGGCGGCATCCGGGAATGTGCGTACGCCCGCAAACCGGTACGGCAGGCTCAGCACCAATTCGGTTTCCGCGGTGCGCCGCTCCATCCAGCCGCGGCCGATGTCCTGCGGCACCGGCGAGCGTCTCGAGTCTGCGCCCGCAGTCCGGCACCGAGGCGATCGGCGCCGGTCTCCGCCACGCGAATGGTCACGGCCTCCGCGGCGGCGGTCGTCTCGCTGATCATTAGTTCGGCGCGCGAGCTGCCGCGCCGCTGTCGGGTAATATGCGGATCGATGCGTAGATCGTCTTGGGTCATGGCGCCAGCTCCCGCTAGGTTGGCGAGCGCAACTCCGTCACCCTCAATTTAAACAATATGCTCCCGTCCCTGTAACGGTTGAAGAGGAACGCGCGTTCCCCCGCCTCGTTGCCGTTTCAATGGCAAAGCCTTCCGCAGCAGCATTTTCACGTGACCGTTCAAATGCACGATGATTTGACCAAAACTGATAGCAAAAAAGACGCCCCGAAACCCGCCGAGGCGGCGGTCCTCACAGCGCGCGGTTTTTTCTGGACCGTCTTTCCCTCGATCATGCTGCCGATGTTCCTGGCGGTCGCCGATCAAACGATCGTCGCCACGGCGCTGCCGGCGATCACCGCCGATATTGGCGGCGTCGAGCGGATCTCCTGGGTGGTGGTGTCGTATCTGATCGCCAATACGATCGCGGCGCCGGTCTACGGGCGGCTTGGCAATTCGTTTGGGCGGCGGCCGATGATCCTGACCGCCTTGGCGCTGTTTGTGCTCGGCTCGGTGTTCTGCGCGCTGGCGCCCAGCATCGAATGGCTGACCGCGGCCCGGGTGCTGCAGGGTTTTGGCGGCGGCGGCCTGATGACGTTGTCGCAAGCCCTGGTCGGCGAAACCATACCGCCGCGCGAGCGCGGCCGTTATCAGGGCTATCTGGCGGGAGTCTCGGTGGCGTCGAGCACATTCGGCCCGGTCGCCGGCGGCTATCTCACGCAGGCGTTCGGCTGGCGGTCGATCTTTCTGGTCAATGTGCCGCTCGGCCTCGCCGCCGTCGTTCTGATGCTGCGGCTCAAAGCCAAACCGGGCGACTGGCGCCGGACCAGCTTCGATTCACCGGGCCTCGTGCTGTTCGCCCTCTTCGTCGGTCCGGTCATCCTCGCGCTCGAGCAGGTGCAACGCACCGACGACGGCGCGCTGCCGTGGATCGCGGGCTTGTTGGTCTTCGGCGCGCTCGCCCTGCTGGCGCTGATCTGGCAGGAAAAGCATGCCACCTCGCCGCTCATCCCGCCGGCTTTGTTCCGCGACCCATCGGTCTGGCGCGCGGACGCCCTGACAGCCTGTCACGGCGCCGCGCTGGTCTCGATGATCACGTTCCTGCCGATCTATCTGCGCGCCGTGCGCGGCGCCTCGCCGGCACAGACCGGGCTGTTGATGTTGCCCTTGATGTTCGGCATCGGCATCGGCTCTCTGGTCACCGGACAGCTGGTGACGCGAACCGGGCGCACGGCGGTGTTTCCGTCGTACGGACTCGTGGTCGCGACATCCGGTTTGGTGCTGCTGGCGATCACGTTGCCGCGCGTGACGTTAGCCGAACTGCCCTGGGTTTTTGGCGCCATTGCGTGCTTCATGGGAACCGTCATGGGCGTGGTGCAGGTCACCGTGCAAGCGGTCGCCGGACAACGCATGCTCGGCACCGGCGCCGCCATGGTTCAGTTCTCGCGGTCGGTCGGCGCGGCCCTCGGTACTGCCCTCGTCGCCGCTGTTTTATTCTCGTCGATCGCCGCGCGAGATCCGGGCACGGTCAAACTGTTCGGCGCCATGATCGATCACGGCCCGGAAGCCATCGCAGCGCTGACGCCGGCGCGACAAGCCATCGTGCTGAGTGAAATCGGCGAAGCCTTCCGTGCCGCCTTTGCGATCATCGCAGCGTTCACCGGAGTGGGCGCGTTGCTGGCGTTTTTCATACCGCTCCGAAAAATCTAGGCCCGCCGCCGCGCGCCCTTCTGCGAGAGCCTTAACGTAGTCCTAACAAGCAACGCGGCTTACGGGAGCCCGACCGCAAGCTTTCTTATTAGCTATCTTCGTAAAATTCGAAGTTAGTTTAAACAGGGGCGAAAAAATGCAGAAAATCGCGAGCGATTTGCAGCATAACGAGCAAGCGCGGTTAAATGCGCTGCGTGATCTCGGCCTACTTGATACGCCTCCGAGTGAGAGCTTTGACCGCCTCACGCGGCTTGCCAGCGAGCTCTTGAAGGCCCCCGTGTCGACGATCTCGCTGACCGATAGCGATCGGCAATGGTTCAAATCGAGGGTCGGCGTCGATCTGGCGGAGATCCCGCGCGATCAAGCGCCCTGCCATTACGCGATCCAAGAACAGGGCGTGTTTGTTGTTCCCGACCTGCAGGAAGACCTGCGGTTCGCCTCTTCTCCGCTCGCCGCCGCCGGCATCCGCTTCTACGCCGGCGCGCCCTTGTTCACCCGCGCCGGATATGGCCTTGGAACACTGTGCGTGGTCGATGTCGCGCCGCGCACGCTCGGCGCCAACGAGGCGCAGGTGCTCAAAGACCTCGCCGGCATGGTCATGTGCCAGATCGAACTGCAGAACATGATCGGCCGCGTCGACGCCGGAAGCGGCCTCGCCAACCAATACCAGCTGTTCGAAGACCTCGCCGGCATCGCCGCGCGTACCCCGGACGCGCCGATCGCGCTGATCGCGATCGACGTGCTCTCGCCGGCACAAACCACGCACGTGATGCGCTCGCTCGGCACCTCGCACCTGGAACAGATCATCAAATCCGCGATCTCGATCCTGCGCGACAAGCTCGCCAGAAACGCCCGGCTTTATCACGTCGGCCAGACGCGATGCGTGGTGATGGCCGAAGCCGGCTTGCTGGAAAGCCACGCTTTGGCAGCAGAGTTGATCGCTGCTTTGGCCGATCCGATTACGATCAACGGCATCCCGATCGCGATCGAACCGGCAGGCGGCCTGTACGATTTCGTTGTCAACGAAACCGCGCCGGCCGATGCCTTGCGGCGGGCCCTGAATGCGCTCGAGGACGCCCGGCAATCGGGAACCAAACACGCGCGTTACGACAAGCTGAGCGATCAACGCGCGGCGCGGCGCTTTTCTCTGGTCAACGATTTCGCTACGGCTCTGGCCACTGAAGATCAGCTTTCGCTGGTTTATCAGCCCCGCGTCGATCTCGAGAGTGGCCGTTGGATCGGCGCCGAAGCGCTGCTGCGCTGGAATCATCCCGTCTTCGGCGCCGTGTCGCCAGGCGAATTCGTGCCACTGGTGGAACGCACGGCGTTGTGCCGAGGCATGACCGAATGGGTCGCACGGCACGCCATTGCGCAGGCGAAAGTCTGGGAGGGCGCAGGCCACGACCTGAGCGTTTCAATCAACGCCTCAGCCTTCAACCTTCACGAGGACGGCTTCGCCACGCGGTTCCTGCAGTGGATTGCGGATGCAGGCATCTCACCGCACCGGATCGAGCTGGAATTCACCGAGAGCGCGTTCGCGGGCGACACCGAGCGCGTCGCCGCGCAACTGCAGCAGCTTTGCGACGGCGGAATCAGGCTTGCGATCGACGACTTCGGGACCGGCTACTGCAACCTGTCGTACCTTCAGCGATTGCCGGCGACGATCCTGAAAATCGATCAATCATTCGTGCGGCGGCTCGAAGCGTCCGGGAAGGACCGACTGCTCGTCCGCACGCTGATCGACATGGCGCGAGCGCTGGGCTACCGCACGGTCGCCGAAGGCATCGAGACGGAAGCCGCCTACCGCCTGCTGGCGGATTGGGGCTGCCACGAGGGCCAGGGCTATTGGATGGCGCGACCAGGCCCGGCGGAATTCGTCCCGGAAGGCCGTACTCGCCTGGCCGCCTGACACCGCAGGAAACGGGTCGCAGTCTGTTGCGCCGGACCTTAGATTTGGCAGAGGCGAAAGCGTGTTGCGCACGGTTGCACACGCGCGGCGCGCCAAGGAGGTCCCGGCATGAACGTCGTTGCGCAGATTGTTGCAAGCGAGGAATCCTCAGCCACGGCGCGGGTAGCCGCCCATGACTGGGACGCCGTCGGCAAGTGAACTTGACGCCTACGGCTGCACCGTGCTGCCAAAACTTTTGACCGCGGAGGAGTGCCGCGGCATCGCCGCGCTCTATCCGCAGGAGCAGCATTTCCGCAGCCACATCCACATGGCGCGCCACGGTTTCGGCAAGGGCGAATACCGCTATTTCAAATATCCGTTGCCCGCGCTGATCAGCGAATTACGCAGCGGGCTCTAC
The DNA here is from genome assembly GCA_963737755.1 of uncultured Alphaproteobacteria bacterium. Classification (GTDB taxonomy): domain Bacteria; phylum Pseudomonadota; class Alphaproteobacteria; order Rhizobiales; family Xanthobacteraceae; genus BOG-931. The sequence goes on from CAVTTZ010000009.1 coordinate 750,793, forward strand.
GCACGCGTCGTGCCGTTCGCCAATGCCTGGAACGAACGCATGAAGATCGCGGTGCGCTATCCCGCGGCGCACGCGGATTATCTGAAAGCCTGCCACGCGGCGGGTCAGGTGCGGCCGACGCCGCTGCTCCTGCAATACACCGCCGGCGACTTTAACTGCCTGCACCAAGACCTTTACGGCGAACTCGCGTTTCCGCTGCAGATCGCGATCCTGCTCTCCGCACCCGGCCGCGATTTCACCGGCGGCGAGTTCGTGCTGACGGAACGGCGACCGCGCATGCAAAGCCGCGCCGAAGTGGTGCCGCTCAGTCAGGGCGACGGCGTGCTGTTCGCCGTGCACGATCGTCCGGTGCAAGGAACCAAGGGCACCTACCGGGTCGATCTGCGCCACGGCGTCAGCCGCGTGCGCAGCGGCGAACGCCACACGCTGGGCATCATCTTTCACGACGCCAAATAGTTCTTTTGTGCTTTGTCAGCGCCGGACAATGAATGCATCGGCCGCGTGGCGCCGCTCCCAGCCCTCGCGCTCAAGCTCGGGAGACTCGCTGTCCGCTTGCGCATAGCCGAGACACAGATAGCCGAGCAGACGCCACGTCCGTGGAACGTCCAAAGCTGCGTTGATGCGCGCCGGTGTCAGGATCGAAACCCAGCCCATGGCAATGCCCTCGGCGCGTGCGGCAAGCCAAAGCGTGTGAATGGCCGCGACGACGGAATATTCGATCATCTCCGGCATCGTCTTGCGGCCGAGACCGTGCCCCGTCTCCGTCGTCGGGTCGGCGAAAACCGCGACGTGGCTTGGCGCTTCCTCCAAGCCGGCGAGCTTGAGCTTCGCGTACTGCGCCGAGCGATCATCGTCATAAGCCTGCAGCGCCTCGGCGTTGCAGCAGCGAAAGTCGTCAAGGACGGCGCGGCGGCGCGCGGGATCGTCGACGACGACAAAACGCCAAGGCTGGCTTAGGCCCACCGACGGCGCGAGACAGGCAAAGCCAATCAGGCGCTCGAGCGTGCCGGCCGGCAACGCATCGGTGCGGAAGCGCCGCACGTCGCGGCGCCAGACCAGAAGCTCGCGCAATTGGGCGCGAAAGGCGTCGTCGAACCGCGTCATCGCTATCATCTGCTAGAGCGCGTCAGCCGGCGGCCGCGATTGCGCCCGGAGCGCGTCGACTCAACTAGAGACCTTTGGCGTACCGGGCACAACTGCGATTTTGCCGATGCTGTGCATGTGCGCTCTGCGCGCCGCGGCCCTTGTCGCGGCACCGGTAGCCTTGCCGCGCCCGGATGGCTATACGTTGCCAAAATCCGTTGCACAGAGTTGATCGCCATGCCGAATGCCAGCAAAGAAGCCGCGCCCGCGCAGACCGGGCGCGCCATTATCACCATCATCGGCTCCGACCGCGTCGGCATCATCGCCGGGATCGCCAACGTGCTCGCCGACGCCAATGTCAACATTCTCGACATCAGCCAGTCGGTGATCCGCGAGTTCTTCACCATGATCATGATGGTCGATCTCGCCGGTGCGGCGATCTCGTTTCACGCGTTGAGCGACAAGCTGGCGCAAAAGGGCCAAGAGCTTTCGGTGCGGGTCGAGATTCAGCGCGAAGAGATTTTCAAGGCGATGCATCGCGTATAGCGCCGCGGTTTTGATCGCCCGGCCGCATGCAAGGCGGCGACGCAAAGGACCAACAGGCCATGCGACATCTGAATTTCTCCGGTGAGGAGATTCTTGAAACCATCACCATGGTGCGGACCGAGCAGCTCGATATCCGCACCATCACCATCGGCATCAGCCTGCTCGATTGCGTCAGCGACAATCCCGAAACGCTGTGCCGCAATGTCTACGAAAAGATCGAAAGGGTGGCGCACAATCTGCGGCGGGTGAGCGGTGAGATTTCCGAGGAGTTCGGGCTGCCGATCATCAACAACCGCATCGCGGTGACGCCGGTGTCGCTGATCGCCGGACGCTGCGGGCCGGACGATCTGCTGCGGCTGGCGCAAACGCTCGATCGCGCCGCGCATGCCGTCGACGTCGATTTCATCGGCGGTTTTTCGGCGCATGTCGAGAAAGGCATGACAGCGATCGACGAGAATCTGTTCGCCGCCATTCCGCAGGCGCTTGCCGCCACCAAGCGCGTCTGCGCTTCGGTGAATGTCGGCTCGACCCGCGCCGGGCTCAACATGGACGCGATCGCGGCCATGGGCGGCATCATCAAACGCGCCGCCGAACTCACCGGCGACAACAGCTCGATCGGTTGCGCCAAGCTCGTCGTGTTCTGCAATGCGGTCGAGGACAATCCGTTCATGGCCGGCGCGTTTCATGGAGCGAGCGAGCCGGAATGCACGGTCAATGTCGGGGTCAGCGGTCCCGGCGTCGTGCTGCGCGCCATCAAGGCCGCGGGCGATGCCGATTTCGGCACGCTCGTCTTCAGTCATCCGCCGCACCGCGTTCAAGATCACCCGCGCCGGCGAACTGGTCGCGCGTACCGCGGCCGCGCGGCTGGGCTTGCCGTTCGGCATCGTCGATCTGTCGCTGGCGCCGACGCCGGCCGAAGGCGACAGCGTGGCGCGCATCCTGGAGGAGATCGGGCTCGAGAATGTCGGCACCCATGGCTCGACCGCGGCGCTGGCACTGCTCAACGACGCCGTGAAGAAGGGCGGCGCGATGGCGTCGAGCCACGTGGGCGGATTGTCGGGCGCATTCATTCCGCTGTCGGAGGATGCCGGCATGATCGAAGCGGCGGAGCGCGGCTACATCACCATCGACAAGCTCGAAGCCATGACCGCGGTCTGTTCGGTGGGCCTCGACATGATCGCCATTCCGGGCGACACGCCGGCTGAGACGATCGCCGCCATCATCGCCGATGAAGCCGCAATCGGCATGATCAACAAAAAGACCACGGCCGTGCGGCTCATTCCGGCCGTCGGCAAGACGGTCGGCGATTGGGTCGATTTCGGCGGACTGCTCGGCCGCGCGCCGATCGTCCCCGTCAACACGCGCTCGTCACGTAGAATGATCGCGCGCGGTGGGCGAATACCCGCACCGCTGCAAGCGCTGATCAATTAAGCGCTCGTCAACAACCTGACTGCAGAATCACAACTCGAATCACTCGCGCGCGCCGATCAACAGCGGTGTGCGATTTTTTGTACGCATTGCGTTCCCTTCCACGGCCCGCGTGAAGCGGCCTTGCCCGGCCGACGTCATGCGGCAGAGTTCACACGGGAAGAGCCATGAACGCGAGCAACAAAAACCTGCGGCGCACCAGTATTTTTGTTTCGGCAGCATTGTCCGCCGCTTTGGGCATCGCGTCCGCCAAGCCAGCGGTTGCGGCAGATTTGCCGATGCCCCCGCCTTCGCTGCCCGTCTGGACATGGTCGGGCCTTTATGTCGGAGGCCAGATCGGCGGATTCGGCGGCAGTTCAACCTTCTCCGATCCGATCGGACCTTCGATATTCGGCGACAAGGTCAATACCTCGGGTTTTCTTGCCGGCCTTCAGCTTGGCTACGATTGGCAAATCAACCCTCGCTGGGTTGTCGGCGTGGCGGCAGACGCGAATTATCTCGACGGCAAAGGCACCTTCACCTGCCTGCAAGCTTCGCCGACTGTGATCGGATCGAGTTGCGAGGCCGACCCGCGTGCGATCGCGACCGTTGCGGGTCGCCTGGGATACCTGCTCGATCCACTTGGCCGTACGCTGATTTACGGCAAGGCCGGCGGCGCATGGACCAACAGCGAGATGACGGCACACCCCAACGACAGTAACAATTTGCGGCCGCTCTTCCCCGCCACCTACATTGCTCCGGGGTCGGCAACGCAGACAAGCGCTGGTGCCTGGGGCGGGATGGTGGGCATTGGACTTGAGCACGCCCTGAGCCCGGCGTGGTCAATCGGGCTTGAGTACGACTACTATCGTTTTGCCGCCACCAACGTGGCTACGCCGCTGACCACCAATATCACCCGCGGCACGGCCCCGGTATTCAGCGACATTGCGGGCAGCACGTCGGGCGTGACGCAGGACATGCAGATCGTCAAGCTGGCGCTCAACTATCATTTCAGCGACGATCCGTGGGCCGCATCGCTGGATACGCCGGTTTTCGCCCTCGGTGCATTTTCCACCGAGGCTCGCGCGATTCCAGTCTGGAGCGGCTGGCAACTCGATGTGGGCACGCGCTATTGGTACAGCACCGGCTCATCGACCAACACCAGCGGCGCCGGCAGCGTGGTGTCGCGGCTGCCCTACACCAATTTGACCGGGCAATCGGGAGAGTTCTTTGCCCGCATCGATACGCCATCGGAAATATTCGTGAAAGGATTCGTCGGTGCCGGTGCGATTACCGGCGGGAAAATGAACGATGAGGATTGGGGTATCAACGACGGCCCACGCGGCGGCCCTGCAATAGCCACAGCTTATGAGGTGACCGGTTCAACTGCCGCGGGCTGGCTAAAATACGGTGCGGCAGATGTCGGCTACAACATCTTCCATGATGCGAATTACAAAGTCGGCCCCTTTGTCGGCTATACCTATTTCCATCAAACGATCAATGGTTTTGGCTGCACCCAACTGACGACCCCCGGGTCGGTTTGCGACCCGCCGCCTGTGCCGTCGAACCAGACCATTATCACTCAGGAAGACACGTGGCAGGCGTTGCGGGTCGGCGCATCGGCGATCGTAACCGTTTGGGACCGGCTGGCCATCAACGGAGACGTGGCCTACCTGCCGTACGCCCAGTTTAGCGGGCTCGACACCCATTGGCTGCGGCAGCCGATCGCCTACTTTCCGCAAGACGGCACTGGGCGTGGCGTTCAGACAGAACTATCCCTTACCTACGCCATTACCGATTATCTCAATGTCGGCGTCGGCGGGCGCTATTGGGCGATGTGGAGCACCAACACCACTCAAAGCTGTCATGGTGGTTGCGGTGATCCAGGGACTTTCGTCACCTCTCCGCCCAGCCCCTTTACGACCAATACGCAGCGGTACGGAACATTCGTGCAGATGAGCTATCGCTTCAACGCACGTCCCTAGCCTCCGTCGGGCGGCGATGTCAGCGCCGATGGACGCCAAACACCCCTCGGGGCTGCAAGCGCCGATCAATAAAGCGCGCGTCAACGACCAGCCTTCAGAATCACGTTCGAGAACCATGACGATGCCGCATACGCAACTACCACTTCAGCGTGCCCTGCAACTTTTTTCTGTGAGTATCGCGTCCGCTTCGTTGGGCTGCGTAGATTGGTCCTCTACCCTACGCAATCTTCGGCGCGAGCTGCGAACAAGAGCCATGAAAGTGTGCAACAGGAACATCCTGCAAGCGACACTCGTCGCATCCGCCGTGTTCTCGGTTGCATCAACTCTAATCTCGCCTACGCTGGCGGCGGCGCGCGATTTGTCATCGCCGCCGGTAGCGCAGCCTTGGAGCTGGACAGGATTTTACTTCGGTGGCAGCCTTGGTGCCGCGGCCGGCACCGCGACATTTTCCGATCCGCTCGGACCCTCGATCTTCGGCGACAAGGTCAACACCACATCGCTCCTGGCCGGCCTTCAGGTCGGCTACAATTGGCAGGTCGCACCGCGCTGGGTCGTGGGTCTCCAGGCCGATACCAACTATCTCGATTCCGGCGGCGACTTCACCTGCATGCAGTCCTCCAGCGCCATCGTCGGATCGAACTGCGCGGTGTCGCCGCATGTGTTGGGAAGTCTCACAGGCCGCGCCGGCCTTCTTGTCGACCAGCTGGGCCGCACGCTCCTCTACGGGAAAGGCGGCGGCGCTTGGATGAACAGCGATATCTTGATCACCCCCAATCGCGATTTCACCGCTGCCGGGACTCCGGCCGGCGCGAGCACCAACGCCAACAGCAATGCGTGGGGCGGAACGGTCGGTGCGGGCATCGAACACGCCCTGACGCCTGCTTGGTCGGTCGGCCTGGAATACGATTATTATCGTTTCGCAACAAACTCCGTTTCCGTTCCAGCCACACTGAGCTTCAACGGCGGCGCCGGCGCGGCTGTCGCTGGCAGCAGGGCCAGCGTAACGCCAGACATGCAGGTCGTGAAGCTGGCGCTTAACTACCACTGGGACCAGGACCCGCGCATCGCGTGGGCGGATGCGCCGGTCTTCGGCATGACCGCCATGCCACCCAAGGCCCGACCCGCGCCAACACTCTTTACGGGATGGGAAGTCGATGCCGGCGCCCGCTATTGGTACAGTAGCGGTTGGGAGAAAAACACGACCGGTACCGGCGCTCTCACGTCGCAACTCGTCTACGGCAACCTCACCGGACAATCGGGCGAATTCTTTGCCCGCATCGACACGCCGTCGCGGTTGTTTGTGAAGGGATTTCTCGGTGCAGGCGGTCTCAACGGCGGCACCAATACCGACGAGGATTGGGGTTCAGCAGCGGCCGGCGCGATTGGCGGCCCTTCAGGCTTTATGCTGAGCAATTCCGCGGCATCCGGCTGGTTTAATTATGCCGTCGGCGATGTCGGTTATGACATGCTGCATGGCCAGAACTACAAGTTTGGTCCGTTCGTCGGCTACAGCTACTTTCGCCAAAACGCCAATGCCTACGGCTGCACTCAAGTCCAGCCCATTGTAGCGTCTTGCGTAAATGCAGGCGACAATCCAAATCGAGTCACTCTCACGGAGGACGAGACTTGGCAGTCGCTCCGCGTCGGCGTCTCGGCTATTGCCACGATTTGGGATCGTTGGGGGATCAACGGCGATATCGCATACCTGCCGTACGGCCAATACAGTGGTCTCGACAGCCATTGGCAGCGTTTGCCGGTCGCTTTCTATCCGCAGAGCGGCACCAGCCGCGGTGTGCAAGCTGAACTTGTCTTGACGTATCTGGTGACCGACAATCTTGAGCTCGGCATCGGCGGACGCTATTGGGCGATGTGGACCGCGGGCGCCCGACAGAGCTGCCACGGCGGCTGCGATCCGACAAATGCATTTGGCCAATTCGTCACGGAGCCGCCAGGGTCGTACACCGCCAACACGGAGCGCTTCGGTACTTTCGTGCAAGTGAGTTACCGGTTTCCCCCGCGTTTCTGATTTAGAGCATGTCCCGAAAAAGTGGAAACCGGTTTTCCGAAAAAGGACATGCGACAACAATTAAATCTAGAGTACATCGCAATTCAGCCTAATCGTGATGTGCTCTAGGCGTGGCGGAACGGCGGACTGAAAGCGACCAAGCTTGCGCGTTTCATTCGAGCTCTGAGAGCGACCGAATCACATCGGCGGCTTGTGCGAGAGCCAGCGGCCGGCTTCGGCGGCGGCGAAGAAATCGGCGAGCGCGGCATTCACGATCGCCGGCTCTTCGCTGGTGATGTTGTGGCCGGAGCGCGGAACGACAACAAGCCGGCCGTCGGCACCGTGGTTTTCAGAAACACGCTGCCCTCGATGCAGGTATCGTCTTCGTCGCCGACGATGACGAGAAGCGGAACTGAGAAGCGTTTCAGATCGGCTTCCATATCCCACAAGCGTCGGACGCTTGGCCTGCAGCATCGACATCGTCAGCGCATGGCCGAGCGCGGAATGCTCGCCGAGCATGCGGGCAAATTCGGCAAAGCCGCGCGGGTCCTTGTATTTGTGCGTGCGGCGCCCCGGCGCTTCGGCATAGATCGCGGCAGCGGTTTTGATGTCGTTGTCGGTGAACAGTTTGGCGTTCTCGGCCGCGACCTTGCGCATCGCCTCGCGCGCCGCCGGATCGGCGACCGAGCCCCAGCCGCAGCCGGCCGCCGTGACCGAGAGGCAGCGCTCGGGATGACGAATGCCGACATGCAACGCCGTGTAGGCGCCCATCGAATGGCCGACCACATGCGCCTTGGCGATGCCGAGCGCATCCATGATCGCAACGACGTCGTTGCGCGCGATGTCCTGGCCGTAGCGCGCCGGTTCGCTCGGGATATCGGACGGCGGATAGCCGCGGGCAGAAAACGTGACGCAGCGATGCGAGCGCGAGAAGGCGCGCATCTGCGGCTCCCAGGTGCGGTAATCGCCGGCGAATTCGTGGACGAAAATCACCGCGCTGCCGCTGCCGGCCTCTTCGTAATAGAGCTTGGTACCGTCGGTGCTGGTGATCGTCGGCATAAGCGGCCTCGCCTGTTGCTTACGCGAAGCTTGGCTCAGGCGGCGCGCGGCAGCAAGTCGAGTTCGTTGATCTGCGTCACCGGTTGCGGCAAGGCGCCGCCGGCCGTGTCTTTCCCAACCATGTCGTAGCCGACTGTGCGCATCATGCCGCGCGCGGGACACATCGCGACCGCAAGCCGCGTATAGGGATTGAGCACGGGCGCGGATACCCAATCGAAGCCGCCGGCGACGGGGCCGCTCCATTGCGCCAGCATGTCGCGGCGGGCCTGGCTCAAGCGCGCGGCTTCGGCGAACGAGGTATTGAAAAGCCGCCGCGTGCCGATGCGCCCTTCCCAGCCGGGCCGGCACGGCACCCAATCGTTGGCCGCGCAGGTATCATCCTCGCGGGTCACAAAGGCATCCTCGGTGCGCTCGATCACGCAGCGCTCATGCGGCGCGCGGCCGACCAGCGTGTAGATCACCGCGCGCGACAGCGCCGTCTGTTCCAGGATGGCGCGCGCCTCCGCGTAACCGGCGCAGCTCTCGAACACGTGCCGCAGCAATTGGTCGGGCGGCATGCGGCCGTCACCGGTCCACACATGCCGGGCATTCAGCGCGAAGTCGCAGATGCGCAGCCACCGATGCGTCGTCCGCCGCCACATCGGCGCCTGGTTGAGGGCGGCGGCGAAACGGCCGGGCGCCATCGCGGTGAGGACGCCGACATAGCCCGGCCAGGTAACGCTGACGAAATCGCCGGCGGCGCCGCTCATGTGCGCCAGCTCGGTGTGGTGACCAAGGCCGTGGAACGGCCAATCCAGCGTGCGCAGAAGCCAGGGCATGCCATTGTCGGCGCTGGCGCGCGACGTGCATCCCCACTGCATCGATGCGTTGAGGAGCCACACGCCCGAAACATCCAGGCCGGCCGCAATGCTGGCGATCTCATGCACATAAGGCGACCGCGAGCGCGCCAGCCAGTGCTGCGAGATCCGGTCGAAGGACGGCACCAGCGGATGAGCGGCGCGCGGCAGCGAGCCGAGGCAAGAGTTGCGCAAGGCCCGCGCCTTGACGGGGTTCTCCAGCGCGTGCCGAAGCGGTCCGCCGTCGCGGACGTCGACCACGGGGATCGGTGGCAAAGACCGATGCGGCGCAGCGTTCATGGCCTTGCTCCCACAGCGCGGCAGCTTTGCAGTTTGGATCGCGTTCGCGCGTTAGATATCTGGCGAAGCATGAATTTTCCGGAAAACCGGCATTCGCGCTTCCGCAATAGTCTTTAGCCGCTGGTGATGTCCGGATTTTGTCGCAGCGCCGGCTTTGGCGCCTGAGGACCGGGCATGAAAGTCTCGATCTTTCCGCGACAAGCGGAGATTGGCTCCGGTAAAGCTTGCACCGCGGCACCGACAGGCCCAATTACCAAGCGTTGTAACCCGCAGGCCATAACGGAGCGACGAGCGATGCAAAACGGTGCCATTCCGAAGCGACTTCTGGGCTCATCCGGCATCGAGGTGACCGCCATCGGGCTCGGCTGCATGTCGCTCTCCGGCACCTACGGGACCAGCAAGGACGAAGACGGCATCGCGGTGATCCAGCAGGCGCTCGACTCCGGGATCACGTTTCTCGACAGCTCTGACATGTACGGCTTCGGCCACAACGAAGAGCTGGTCGGCCGCGCCATCAAGGGCCGGCGCAAGCGAGGTGGTGCTGGCGACCAAATTCGGCAATCTCGGCGGCCGCGACGGCGGCAAGATCGCCGAGGGCCGGCCCGAATATGTGATCGAGGCTTGCGAGAAGAGTTTGAAGCGGCTCGGCGTCGAGGTGATCGATCTTTACTATCAGCACCGCGTCGACCCGACCGTGCCGGTCGAGGACACGTTCGGCGCCATGGCCCAGTTGGTGAAGCAGGGCAAGGTTCGCGCACTCGGCATCAGCGAGGCGAAGCCGGACACCATCCGCCGCGCGCATGCGGTCCATCCGATCGCCGCCGTGCAGAACGAGTTCTCTCTGCTCTACCGCGCCGAAGCCGAGGAGACGTTGCAGACCACGCGCGCACTCAACATCGCGTTCGTCGCCTATTCGCCGCTCGGCCGCGGGCTCCTGACCGGCGCCGTCGCCGACCAGGGTGATCTCATCGACACCGACGCGCGTCGCCGGCATCCGCGCTTCGCGCCGGACAATCTCAGCCAGAATTTGACGCTGGTGGAACGGGTCGATCAGATTGCGCGCGCCAAGCATTGCACGCCCGGACAACTCGCGCTGGCTTGGCTGTTGGCGCGCGGCAAGGACATCGTGCCGATCCCGGGCACCAAGCGGCTGGAGCGGCTGAAGGAAAATATCGGCGCGCTCGCGGTGTCGCTCAGCTGAGAGCGAGCTGGCACAAATCTCCGATGCCGTTCCGGTCGGCGCCGCCGCCGGCCTGCGCTATCCTGAAGCACAGATGAAGAGCGTTTATCTGTAAACATTATTGCCACGCGGGCGCATTTTCAAAAAATGGGGAGCGAGATGCAAACAATCAAATTAGGTCACACCGGACCGACGGTGAGCGCGATCGGGTTGGGCTGCATGGGGATGTCGCCCGGCGTTTACGGGCCATCGGATGAAGCTGAAAGTATCGCAACGATTCACGCGGCGCTTGAAGCCGGCATCAACATTCTCGACACCGGCGACTTCTATGGCATGGGCCACAACGAAATGCTCATCCGCCGCGCGCTCGACGGCACGCCGCGTGATCGCGCGATCATTTCGGTGAAGTTCGGCGCGCAGCGTGATCCGGGCGGCATGTTTGTCGGTAACGACAGCAGCCCGGCGGCGGTGAAGAACTTTCTGGCCTACACGCTGCGCCGGCTCGGCACCGACTATATCGATATTTACCGCCCTGCCCGGCTCGATGCGAAAGTGCCGATCGAGGATACGATCGGCGCCATCGCCGACATGATCCGCGCCGGTTATGTCCGGCACATCGGGCTGTCGGAAGTCGGCGCCGACACGATCCGGCGGGCGCACGCGGTGCATCCCATCGTCGACCTGCAGATCGAATATTCGCTGATGAGCCGCAGCATCGAAAAAACCATCCTGCCGACCACGCGCGAGCTTGGCATCGGCATCACGGCTTACGGGGTACTTTCGCGGGGCTTGTTGAGCGGCCGCCTGCCGCCCGCCGACAATAAAGGCGATATCCGCATCGTGCGCATGCCGCGCTTTCAGCAAGGCAACGTCGAGCGCAACCTGCAACTGGTCGATGCACTGCGCCAGATCGGCGACGAGAAAGGTGCGAGCCCGGCGCAGCTTGCGTTCGCCTGGGTGCGCTCGCGCGGCGACGATATCCTGCCGGTGATGGGCGCCCGGCGGCGCGATCAGCTCAAAGAATTGCTCGACGCGCTCGACCTGAAACTCTCCGCCACGGACATCGCGCGCATCGACGCGGCGGTATCGCCGGAACTCACCGCGGGCACCCGCTACGACGCGCCGCAGATGGCCCACCTCGACAGCGAGGCGCATGCGTAGACGTGAACGTGTCGCTTTGCGTCAATCCAACCGTCATTCCGGGCGCGCGGAGCGCGAGCCCGGAATCCATAACCCCCGTGCTTGCAGTTGCTACGCGAAGGACCGTTCTGAAAAGTCAGCGATTATGGATTCCGGACTGACCGCTTCGCGGCCATCCGGAATGACGGCGTGTCTCCGCGCGATTAAAGCGTCGCCTGCTTCTCGCCGCATTCCTTGCAGGAAAAACTCACGCGGGTTTCACCCTGATCCGCCGAAACGCGATTCGGCGCACCGCACTTTCGGCACTTGGCCTCGATACGGGTCTTGCCCTGCTTGACGACGAGGTTCTTGCGTTCCAGCGCCTCTTTGACCAGACGCTCCGCCTCGTCGCGCATCGCTTGTTTTGACATTCCGCCGCTCTCTCCGCCGCTCTCTGCTGTCTGCCCCAAGCTCATAGCGCCGGTGGCCGCCCCGGACAATGAGCCGCTGGGGCGCGCTTACGGCTAAATCCCATTAGCCGTAATGATGTGACCGTTTTGCAACGTTACAGTGGAACGGCTGGCGCTGAGGGTCGCACCGCGCCTCCTTTGCGTGGGCGGCTTGCGGGGGAACCCAACACCGACCCTCCGTGATCCTGAGCCGCAAGCTTAGCGAGCCTCGAAGGATATCGGCCCGGGCTGTCACCCTTCGAAGCCCGCCTCGCGGCCACCTCCGGGTGACGGGTCGTGCGCTCATGCTTCAGACAACCACGTGCTCGCGTGTGATGATGATCGGCAAATGGCCATCGGGCAGGAAGTTTGCTTCGTCGGCACGGGTCGCCGCGTATTGCGGTGTGATGGTGCCGCGCTTCATATCGGCGGTCGAGGCGAACCAGGTGATTGCCAATCCGTCGTAGGGTGGAGGTGCCGCTTTCGCGTATTCGCTCAGCGCCAGATGATTCTGCTCGTAACGATGCAGCACCGGAATCTTGGAGGCGAGCGGACCGTGCACATCGCGCCAATAGGCGCGGAATGCCTCGAGCGCCATGCCGCGGCGCTTGTTGACGAACTCGATATTCTTCACCGCATTGTCGAGGATCGGCCCGTCTTTGATGACGTGGACGTCCACCGGCATCACCACAGTGCGGGCTGTGTCGAGGAAGGCCATTTCGTCGGCGCGCGCAGCAGCGAACGTCGCTGAACTAAGATAGCTGCCGTAAGCTTCGGCTGTGTCGAACCACATTTCCCCGATGGCATCGAACAGCAATTCGCCCTTGGCGTAACCCTGCGGCAGCGCACAGGACTGCACATAGCGACCCAGCCCGGGACCTTTGGCGACCAAGGGACCATAAGTGTCGTGGAGATGCTTCTGAAAACCCTCGACCGACAGATCGCCGTGGCGCTTCATCAATGTCACGATTTTCAACATCGACTACCCTCGACTGTCTTACAATCACAATTCGTCATTGCGATGAGCGAAGCGACGAAGCAATCCAGATTCCCGCGCAAGCCAACTGGATTGCTTCGCTGCGCTCGCAATGACGAATCCCGAATATCCGCGGGACCAGGTCCTACCGCAACTCGTCGCGCAGCACGCGCTTTAGCACCTTGCCGGACGGATTACGCGGCAACTGCTCGCGCAGAATCAACTGCTTCGGCACCTTGAAGGCGGCGAGATGCGCGCGGCAATGCGAAGCCAGCGTCTCGTAGTCAAGCATGTGACCAGGATTGAGCGCGATCACCGCCACCGGCCGCTCGCCCCATTTCTCGTCGGGCAGCCCGATGATCGCCGCCTCGCGCACCTGCGGCATCTGATAGACCACGCGCTCGACCTCGGACGACGCAATATTCTCGCCACCCGATATGATCATGTCCTTGACGCGGTCGGTGAGATACAAAAAGCCTTCGTCGTCCAGATAGCCGACATCGCCGGTGCGGAACCAGTCGTCGTAGAAGCTTGCCGCGGTCTTCTTCTCGTCGCGCCAGTAGCCTTTGGTGATCCGCGGCCCGCGCAGGCAAATCTCGCCGGCCTCGCCCGCCGGCAGCGGCTTGCCATCGGCGTCGCGAATGTCGACTTCGACATGCGGCAGCGCGCGCCCGACCGAGCCGATCTTCTCGATCTCGCGGCCAGCCTCCATCAAGGTGTCGCCGCTGCAGGATTCGGTAAGCCCATAACCGTCGATGTAGCGGCCGTTTCTGAAATATTCGGAGAAGGCCCGGATGCGCGCTTCCGGCGTGCGCTCGCCGCCGCCGATGATCCACCGGATGGTCGAAACGTCGAACGACGCGCGGTCCGGATGGGCCAAAATCGCACCAAGCATGACCGGAGCCAGCCAGCCGCAGGTCAGTTTCTCGGCCGCGATCGAGGTGAGCGCGCGCACGACATCGAACTCGCGATGGATATACAGCATGCCGCCGACCCAGAGCACCGCCATGCCGGGCAGATCGAAGGCGCCGACATGATACAGCGGACCGGTCACCAACAAACGCGCGTCGGCGGTGAGCCCAAGCGCGATGACGTGATCCACGCACTTCCAGTAGAAGTTATCGTAGGTGTGCATCACGCCTTTCGGCCGATCGGTCGTCCCGGACGTGTACATCAGGCGGAACAACTCATCCGGCGCGCGCTGATGCATCGGCGCTGGCGCGGCATCCACCGTGAAGATCGCGGTATCGATCTGGGCCGGCTCGTCGAGCAGAGTGGCCGAGCGAATGTTCCTGACCGCGGCCTCGAATTCGGCGTCGGCGAACAGGAGCTTCGCCTCCGCATTGCCGACGATGTACTCGACCTCGTCGGCGGCGAGGCGAAAGTTGATCGGCAGGAACACGGCGCCGAGGTGGCTCGTGGCGAACGCGATCTCAAGAAAGGCCGCCGAGTTCTTCATCATCACCGCGACGACATCGTTCGGCCCGATGCCGCGCGCCGCCAGATAGCCTGACATTTTCTCGATGCGGTCGTAGAATTCGGCGAAGCTGATCCGGCGGTCTTTGTAGATGATCGCCAGCCGCTCCGGCGCGCGCGTCGCATGATAGCGGATGAAGCTCGACAGGTTGATCATGGTGACGCTCCCAGCGCGAGTGCGCATCCCTTCGTCATGCCCGCGCTTGTCGCGAGCATCCACGTCTCAACCACGGAGCGGAAACCACAGACGTGGATGGCCGGAACAAGTCCGGCCATGACGGATGTGGGTGGAGATGAAACGGTCATGCTCAATACGACCGCGGCAGTCCGAGATTTTGCTGGGCGATGAAGTTGAGAATCATCTGCTCGGAAATAGGCGCAAAACGGAACAAGCGCGCATCGCGCCAGAGCCGTTCCAGATGCGTCTCCTTGGCAAAGCCCATGCCGCCGAGCGTTTGCATGGCGTTTTCGATCGCGGCCGAGGCGGCCTGCGAGGCGATCAGCTTGGCGATATTCGCCTCCGATCCGTAGGGCATCCGCTGGTCGAACAGCGCGGCGGCCTTGTAATTCATCAGCCGCGCGCACTCGATCTCGGCGAAAGATTGCGCCAGCGGAAACTGAATGCCCTGATAGGTCCCGATCGGCTTGTCGCCGAACACGCGGCGCTCGTTGGCGTAGGCGACGGCCTGGCGCAGCGCCAGCGTGCCCGCCCCGACCAGACCGGACGTCGTGACGATGCGTTCGGTGTTGAGCACGTCGAGAAGCTCGTGCCAGCCCTTGTCGAGGGTGCCGACCAATTCGCCGCCGTCCACTTGCACGTCTTCGAAGAACACGCTGCAGGACGAGAGCGTGTTGGTGCCGAGCTTTTCGATCGGCGTGAAGCTCAAGCCCTTGCGCTCGACATCGACGATGAACATCGACAAACCTTCGGTGCGGCGCTTGGCCTCGTGCGACTTGGTGGTGCGCGCGACCACCAGCATTTTCTGCGCCGCGTCGACGCCGGTGATCCAGATCTTGCGTCCGTTCAGCCGCCAGCCGTTGCCGTCGCGGGTGGCGAAGGTCTTGATCTCCAGACTGTTGGAGCCGGTATCCGGCTCGGTCAGTGCCATGCAGCAATTGATCTCGCCGCTGATGATTTTCGGCAGCAACTCCGACTTCATCGCTTCGGAGCCAAACCGCGCGATCGAGACGCCGCCGAAAATCGGATTGATCATGAACAACTGGCCAACGGTCGAGCCGCCGCCGCAGGCCGCGAGCGTCTCGACGATCAACGCCATTTCCTGCATGCCGAGACCGGCGCCGCCATATTGCTCCGGCAAGCGCGACACCGCAGAGTCCGGCATCGCAAACCGCGCGCCAAAAATCCTTCGGGAACGCTTTCTTGGCGTCAAGCTCGCGCCAGTAGTCGAGGCCGAAGCGGTCACCCACCTTGCGGGCGGTGTCTACGATCTGTTTCTGATCATCGGACAGAAGGAAATCCATGGAGCGATCCGTACCTAGCTGGCGAGAAGGAGAAGTGGTGCTTCGAGCAAACCGCGCAACGCGCGCAGAAAGCGCTGGCCGTCGTGTCGGTCGAGCGCGGAGGTCTGCGCGGTCAGCACCAGGGTGAGATACCTGGTGCGAACCGCGCGGCCTTCGGCGTCGGGCTTCCAGGCCTCGCGCATCGCAATAGTGAGCGACGCCGCCCATCCGTTCGGCGGATCGGCGCTCAAGAAGGAAATGCCGTCCTGTGCGCGTTCGATCCAGAGCGTTCCTGGTGCGGCGGCCGCGTCAAAGGCTGCGGCTGGTTCTTTACTATGGGCGATGACGCCGCGAAGCGTGCGGCAATCGGAGGCCGGCAATCAGGCTTGCCGTCCCCTCACCGCCGTTCTGCACGAAGCCCAAGATGGGCGGTTCGGAAAAGACGCCTGGGACTTTCGCTGCCGCAAGGGCCACGAAGTGCACAAGCTCAGCATGCAGGTCGGCGACGTCGCCGTTCAATTGTCCGATCAGCGCAAACAGCGCGGTGGCGTCGACATCGACGCCGGCGTTGAACGTTGCGGCGCCTACGACGTGTGCAGGTGCAGGCGACGGCTTCGGCGCAGCCCGCTCGGCGACGATCGCGCGCTCGACGTCGGCGGCTTTGATGCGGCCCCGCGGGCCGCTGCCATTGAGGCCGCCCAGATCAATCCCGGCCTGCCGCGCCAGTCGACGCGCGTAGGGCGTCGCCAAGGTCCGGCTCGCATCAGCGCTGCGGCGCGGTGCCGGGGTCACGACTGGTGGTTTCGGAGCACGCGGCGCAACGCTCGGTTCGTTTTTTTCAGAGGCATCCGCAACCGGCGCATCGAGCGAAACCTTGATGTCGCCGACATCCCAGCGCCCGATCGGCGTGCCGACCGGCACCGCACTCCCGGCGGCGACCAGCACTTCATGCAGGACACCGGGCGCCGGCGCCTCGACGTCGTAAGCAATCTTGTCGGTCTCGACGACGAGAATGATGTCGCCCTGGGCAAAGCTTTTCCCCGGCGCCACATCCCAGCGCGCAATCGTGCCCTCGGTCATCGTCAGGCCGAGCTTCGGCATGACGAAATCCGCGCTGGCCATGCTGGTTACCGCCGCTCGCGCCGCATCACGTCACCGTCCCGTAAACGCGGCTTTGCGCTTTTCCAGAAACGCACTGCAGCCCTCATGAGAGTCGCTGGTGTCGAGCACCAGACCGATCATACTTTGCTCATAGGGCAACGCAGCCGACAGCGGCATGTCGGCACCATGGCTCAGGGTCCGCTTGAGCAGCGCCAGCACCAGCGGGCTCTTGGCGGCGATCTTGGCCGCGACGGCGCGCGCCTCGGTCATCACGTCTTTCGCCGGCACCACCTTGTTGGCGAGCCCGATGGCCACCGCTTCGGTGGCGGAGATCTGTTCGCCGGTGAACATGATCTCCTTGGCGCGGCAGAGCGGCACCTGACGGATCATGCGCTGCGTGCCGCCGGCGCCAGGGAAAAGCCCAAGCGTGATCTCCGGCAGGCCGAGCCGCGCGGTGTCGGCGAGGATGCGGATATCGGTTGCGAGGATAAGCTCAGTGCCGCCGCCGAGCGCAAAGCCGTTGACGGCCGCGATGGTCGGCTTGTCGGACATCTCGATGCGGCGGAACACGCGGTGCACCACCTCGGCGAATTCGCGATAGTGCGCCAAACCGCCGCGCGAGTTGAGGTCGGCGATGTCGCCGCCGGCGACGAAAGCCCGCTCGCCGGCGCCGGTGATGATGATGACGCGCACATCGTCGTTGCGCTCAAGTCGGTCGAACACGGTTTCCAGTTCCAGCAAGGTCGGCACGTCGAGCGCGTTGAGAACTTTTGGCCGGTTGATCGTGATCGTTGCGATATGATCGGACACCGCTTGGGTAATGCGCTCTTCCATCTAATTCTCCTGTCCCATCTCTTGGCCGGCGCGCTCAGACGGCGCGGGCCATTATCTGTTAGGCGATCGCACGCTTGACGGCGGCGACAATACGGCCGGCGTCGGGCCGGTACCAATCTTCCAGCGATTTGGCGAACGGCGGCGGCATGAACGGCGCGCCGACGCGCACCAGCGGGCCGTCAAGCTCGTCGAAGCCGACGTCGGCGAGCCGCGCGACGATCTCGGCGCCGACGCCGAACGCTTCGACGGCCTCGTGACACACGACCACGCGATGGGTGCGCGCCAGCGACGCCAGCACCGCGGCCTCGTCCCACGGCTGCAAGCTGCGCAGATCGAGCACCTCGGCGTCGATGCCTTCTTTGGCCAACGTTTCGGCAGCCGCCAAGCTCGCGGCAACCATCGCCCCGTAGGTGACGATGGTGACGTCCTTGCCGCCGCGCGCGATGCGCGCCTTGCCGATCTCCACCGGCGACGGCGGCTCCGGCAAATCGCCCTTGCCGGCGTAGAGCGCCTTGTTTTCGACCACCACCACCGGATCGTCGTCGTCGATCGCCGCGCGCATCAGCGCATAAGCGTCGGCGACATTCGACGGGCAGACGACTTTGAGACCGGGCACATGCGCGAGCCAGACTTCCAGGCATTGCGAATGCTGCGGGCCGGCATTGATGCCGCCGCCGTGCGGCGTACGCACCACCATCGGCACCGACACCTGACCGCCGAACATGAAGCGCGCTTTCGCGGCCTGATTGACCAGCGCGTCCATCGCCAGCGTGACGAAGTCCATGAACATGATTTCGACCACCGGCCGCAGTCCGCTCATGGCAGCGCCAACCGCGGCGCCGACGATGGCGGCTTCCGAAATCGGCGTGTCGCGCACCCGTTCGGCGCCGAACTTTTTCAGAAGCCCGCGGGTGACGCCGAATGGTCCACCCGCCTCCGCCACGTCCTCGCCGAACAGGATGACAGACGGATCCTGCGTCATCGCATCGATCAGCGCACGGTTGATCGCCTGGCCAAATCGCACTTCGGTCATGCGGCGGCATCCGCGCGCGTTGGCGTGCGCGAAGATTTTGGCGAATAGACGTCGGCGAGCGCGGCTTCAGGCCGTGGCGCCGTGCCCGCACGAGCCACAGCGACTGCATCGTCAACGCGCTTTCGCGCCGCCTCGTCGGCGGCGGCTATCTCCGCCTCCGCGACGCCGATCGCGCGCAATTCGTCAGCCGCGCGCTTGAGCGGATCCTTGCGCCCGATCTCATCGAACTCGCCGGCATCGCGATATTTCTGCGGGTCGCCCTCGAAATGCCCGCGCACCCGCGTGGTCTTGCACTCGAGCAGACGCGGACCGCCGCCCGCACGGACCGCTTCAATCGCCGTAACCGCAGCAGCGCGGACGGCGGCGACATCATTGCCGTCGACCCGCTCGATCGGCATGTTGAAAGTCTCGGCCAGCTTTTGCGGCTCGGTCGCCAGTTGCCGCGCGGCCGGCGAGAATTCGGACCAGCCGTTGTTCTCGCAAACAAACAAGATCGGCAGCCGCCATAGCGCCGCCATGTTGAAGCTCTCGTGCAGCACGCCCTCCGCCAGCGCGCCGTCGCCGAAAAACACGCAAGCAATCGTGCCGGCCTTGCGCACCTGATGCGCCAGCGCGCTGCCGACTGCGATGGGAAGCCCGGCGCCGACGATGCCGTTAGCGCCCAGCATCCCGACCGCCATGTCGGCGACATGCATGGAGCCGCCGCGGCCGCCGCAATAGCCCTCGCTCTTGCCCATGATCTCGAGAAAGAAGCGCCGCAGGTCGAGGCCCTTGGCAATGGCGTGCCCATGGCCGCGATGATTGGACGCGAGCGTATCGTCGGTGCGCAACGCGCCGGCGACGCCGACCGCGACCGCCTCCTGCCCGATCGACAGATGGATGAAGCCCGGAATCTCGCCGTCGCCGAACAGCAGGGACAAGCGCTGCTCGACTTCGCGGATCAGCCGCATCTCGGCGTAGAGCCGCAAAAACTCAGCCGGCAAAGGCTTCATCTGGCCCGCGGCGACCGCCGCCTCCCGTTTTTGAACATTGATTCATTGTTCATTTTGACGAAGAATATGAGCCGCGTTCGGGTCTGTCAATCGAGCGGCACCGTCGTCTATGCGTCGGAGATGTTCGCGCATGGGGAATGACCGTCGGCGGTCAGCGCGGCGATGCTCGCGCATGAACCGCGAAGCTTTTTTGCTTCGCGCGCCCGCGTGCAGTGCACCAACTGCGTGATGATCTTTTGAGCATGCGATCGTCGCGCGCGGACGACGGTGCGGTTGATGGCATTTGCGAAGTTTATCGTCGCGGATACCACCCACATCAATTGACGAGGCATGGGGGATCGACGACACTTGCTGTCGACGAGCGGCCACTTCAACAAAACATAAGCAAGCCGCTCGCAGCCGAGAACATTTTCATATCCGGCGCATCCAGGGAGGAAGCCCGATGACACGCACGCATGACAGGCGTCTTAATCGCCGCACGCTGCTCAAAGGCGCTGCGGCCACCACCGCCGGGATTCTCGCCGCCCCGATGGTCGTTCGCGCGGAAAACAAGACGATCAAAATCGGCATGCCGACGATTCTGTCGGGACGCGTCGCTCAACTCGGCACGTCGTCGCGCAACGCGGTGACGATGGAAGTGGACCGGATCAACGCTGCCGGCGGCCTCGCCGGACGGCAGATCGAAATGGTGATCCGCGATTCCAAGGGCCAGCCGCAGGAAGCCGCCCGACTGGCGCGCGAATTGATCAACACCGAAGGCTGCGAACTGCTGATCGACGGCGAAGCGTCGTCGGGCGCATTCGCCGTGCACGAAGTGGCGCGCGACCTCGGCATGCTGACGCTGCATACCAATTCAGAGACCAGTTCGCTCAGCGCCGACCCAAAGCTGCATCTACCGAATGCGTTCCGCACTGCGCGCCAGGGCATTCACGACGCCATCGTCGGCGGCTCCTATTCGGGAAAGATCGCCAAGGCCAAGAACCTCACCAAGTGGATGACCGCGTCGCCTGACTATGCATACGGCCGCGACACCACCGCCGAGTTCATGACCTACGTCAAACATTTCAATCCGGACGTGGAAACGGTCGGCGAAGCGTGGCCTAAACTGTTTCAACCGGACTACACTGAAGTCGTCACCAAAATTCTACAGACCAAGCCGCAGGCGCTTTACTCGTGTCTGTGGGGCGGCGATCTCACGTCGTTCATCGATCAGGGCAACATCTACGCGCTGTTCGGCCAGACCGAGACGTTCGCGGTGAACATGGCCGACTATACCGCGCTGACCACGGTGAAGAATCTGCCCAAAGGCATCCACTCGGGCGACCGCTACATCAAGACCTTCCCCCACTCGCCGGCCAATGCGGCCTGGGGCGACGCCTACCGGGCGAAGTACAACGAGTATCCGACCAACTGGTCCTGGCAGAATGCCGCCACAGTGAACCTCCTCGCCGAGGCCGCGAAGAAAGCCAACTCCACCGACGGCGCCAAACTCGCCGAGGTGCTGAAAGGACTGACAATCGAGTCGCCGTTCGGCGCGGACGGCAAGGTGACGATGCGCGCCGACGATCACACCATCGTCGGCTACGCGATCGGCTGGGGCACGACGATACCGACCGAGCCCTATGTCACCGACATGACCGCGGGCGACTGGGCGCAGATCTTCGAGCTCGAAGCCGACTGGAAGAAGAAAAAGAATTACACGTGAGATAAGCGATCGAGGCAGCCGTCCATGGATCTAGCCACGCTCGCGAGCTGCCTCTCCTCCTCCGCCTGCGTGGTGACGCAAGGAACCGGCGGCCTGATCATCGGCATGCTGCTGTTTCTGATCGCGGCCGGACTGACGCTGATCTTCGGCGTACTGAAAGTCATCAACTTCACCCACGGCTCGTTCTACATGCTCGGCGCTTATTTCGCGCTGACCATCTTCAAGTTTACCGACAGCTACACGTTGACCATCCTGGGCGCGGGGCTTGGGACGGCGATTGTCGGCCTGATCTTCGAGCGCTTGTTCATCAGCCGCGTCTACGGCCAGAACGTCTTGATGCAGCTTCTGGTCTGCTACGGCTTTATTCTGATCTTCGACGATCTGGTCAAAATCATCTGGGGGCCCGAATTCAAATCGATGGGGATGCCCGCGGCATTTCAGATGCCGCCGCTGTTCATCGGCGGCGGCGTGGTGCCGCCGTTTTATCTGTTCGTGGTCGGCGTGGCCTTCGTCATCGGGCTGGCGCTCTGGCTGCTGATCGACCGCACCCGGCTCGGCAAAACCATCCGGGCCGCGGCCGTCAATCCCAACATGGTCGCCGCGCTCGGTATCAATACCGGCATCCTCTACGGCCTGGTGTTCGCACTCGGCGGACTGCTTGCGGGATTTGCCGGCGCGCTCGCCGCGCCGGTGCGCTCGCTCACACCCGGCATGGGATTTTCGGTGCTGATCGAGTCGTTCATCGTCACGGTGATCGGCGGCATGGGGTCGATCGTCGGCGCCTTGGTGGCGGCGCTCGCCATCGGGCTGATCCGCGCCTTCGGCAGCCTGGGCTTTCCGCTGTTCACGGACGGGCTGATGTATCTGTTCATGGTGCTCATCCTGATCGCCAGGCCGACCGGCCTGTTCGGCAAAGATTTGGCCTGAGATGGCGCGGCGCTCGCTCGCATTCGATCTCCTGATCGGCGCGGTGGCGTTCGCGATCCTGGCGCTGCTGCCGATCCTTTGGCCGAGCAAAGCGCTGATCGATTTCGTGATCCGCGGCGCGGCCTTGGGCTTGTTTGCGACCTCGCTCAACGTTCTGGTCGGCTATGGCGGCATGGTGTCATTCGGCCACGGCATGTTCTTTGGCCTCGGCGCCTATTCGTTCGCGCTGTTGATGCAGCGCACCGGGATGCCAATCCCGGCAGCCTTCGGACTGACGCTTCTGCTGTGCGCCGGATGGGGGCTGATCGTCGGCGCCATCTGCGTGCGCCTGAAAGAAATCTATTTCGCCTTCCTCACCCTCGCCTTCCAGATGCTGCTGCACAGCCTGATCATTCTGTGGACGCCCCTCACCGGCGGCGATCAAGGGCTGCGCGGCGGCATTCCGCGACCGCCGTTTCTCGGCATCAATCTCGCCAACCAGTGGCACCTGTATCTGATGTGCTGCGCGCTCCTCGTCGTGGGACTCATCCTCATGCATCACCTGGTGCAGTCGCCGTTCGGCTACACCCTGCGCATGATCCGCGACAATGCCACGCGTGCACGTTTTCTCGGCGTCGCGGTGTTCCGCGTGCGCCTGACCGCGTTCGTGCTCGCCGGCATCTTCGGCGGCACCGGCGGCGTGATCATGAGTTTGTTCGTGTCCGGCGCGTATCCGGAATTCGCCTATTGGACGATCTCGGGCGAAGGCATTTTCATCATCATGCTCGGCGGCCTGAACAGCTTCTTGGGCCCGGTGGCGGGCACCATCATTCTGCTGCTGCTCAACGACTTCGTGACCCGGTTCACCGAATACTATGGGCTCGCACTCGGCATCATCATCCTCATTTTCGCACTCGGGCTGCGCCGCGGGCTGCTCGATGTCTTGCTCGACGGTTGGCGTCGGTACGCCTTCACGCGCGGCCGGCGGCAAGGCTGCGACGGTGTCGAAGACACTCGACATGACCGGCTCACCTCAGGCGCACGGCTAGCGGCATGCTGCAGGTCGAAGAGCTCTCGAAATCCTTCGGCGGCGTCGCAGCGATGCAGAACGTCACGCTCGACTTTCCATCCGGATCGCTGACCGCGATCATCGGGCCGAACGGCGCCGGCAAGACCACGTTCTTCAACTTGATCTCCGGCGCCCTGCGGCTCGACCGTGGCCGGGTCAAACTCGACGGCGACGACATCGGCGGCCTGTCGCCGCGGCAGATCGTGCGCCGCGGCATCGTGCGCGCCTTCCAGATCGCCAGCATCTTTCCGTCCATGACCGTGGAAGAAATCCTCACCGCCGCCGTACAGGCGCACACGGGCTACGCCGAACGCATCTTCCGGCGCTTCCCGCTGCCCGAATGCCGCGACCGCGCCGCCGAGGTGATGACCATGCTGGGGCTCGCCGACAAGGCTGCGGTGACATCATCGCGGCTCTCGCACGGCGATCAGAAACTGCTCGATATCGGGCTTCGCGCTGGCGCTCGAGCCGCGCGTGCTGCTGCTCGATGAGCCGACGGCCGGCATGGGGCCCGAAGAGCGTTGGCAGATGATCGCCAAGGTGCAGGAACTGTGGGAGCGTCAGAAAATGACGCTGATCTTCATCGAGCATGACATGGATATCGTGTTCAAGATCGCGCAGACCATCCGCGTGCTCTGTTACGGCCGCGTGCTGGCGCAAGGCACGCCGGCGGACATTCGCGGCAATCCGGAGGTGATCGCCGCTTATCTGGGCACCAGCCAGGAAATCCGCGGCTCATGAGCGCCCGCATCCTCTTCAGCGCGCAAAAGCTCGACGTGTTTTACGGGTCGAGCCAAATCCTGTTCGGCGTCGATATCGAGCTTGCCGAAGGACAGACGATGGCGCTGCTTGGCCGCAACGGCGCCGGCAAATCAACGACGCTGAAGGCCATCGCCGGACTGGCGCCGCCGCGACGCGGCCGGGTCATGGTGATGGGCAGCGACATGGCGAACCGCAAGCCGCACTTGATCGCCAGAGCCGGCATGGGCTTTGTACCCGAAGACCGGCAGGTGTTCCCGGAGCACAGCGTCGAGGACAATCTGGAAATCGCCGCCAAGACTGGCCCGGAAGGTCAGGACTATTGGACTCTCGCCCGCGTCTACGAGGTCTTTCCGTTGCTGCAGCCGTTGCGCGTGCGCCAGGCCGGACGCCTCTCCGGCGGCGAGCAGCAGATGCTGGCCATCGCGCGCACGCTGATGGGCAATCCGGTCGCCCTGCTGCTCGACGAACCGAGCGAAGGCTTGGCGCCGATCGTCGTGCAACGCATCGCCGACATTCTGCATCGCCTGCGCGGCTCCGGCACCAGCATCCTGATCGCCGAGCAGAACATGCACTTCTGCCTCGGCATCGCCAGCGACGCCGCCGTGATCGACAAGGGGCAGATCGTCTATCGCGATACGATCGCCGGGCTGAAGGCCAACGACGAGATTAGGTCGCGCTATCTGGCGATCTAGCGCGACCCCTCTCGTGCGCCCTGAAAAATGGCGCCGGTCGACACCGTGTCCCATGTCAGCTTTGTGCCAACGCGGCGACATCGAACGGACAATCAAGAGCGCTAGTTTGTCGCCACGCGTCGGTTCTGTGAAGCGCGCGTGACAGCGGCGGTTTCATATCGAAAAACGGTGACGACCGGCATAGTGACGCGCAAATTGCCGCGTCGGTTTCTCGGCATTTCAGCGTGAGCACTCGCGCAAAACTTGGGAACAGTTCGATGTTTAACGGCTGGAGCGGCTTCTTCACGTTGACCGGCTCGGCGGGGGCGGGACTCATCGGATTGTTGTTTGTTGTCGTCACGCTCGGCGCCGATTTGTCCAAATCCCGAAGGGCGGACGTCGCCCGCGCATTGATGACGCCGGCATTGATCAGTTTCACCCTGGTGCTGCTCCAGGGCATGATTGTGCTCGCGCCTTGGCCGTCCGATCGATCAGAGCGGCTTTCTCTTCCTCGCGCTGGGGACTGGGGGCCTTATCTACGGCGTCAACGCAGTCTGGCTGCGGATGCATCGAATCCGTCTCAGGGCGATTGACGGGCCGATCGACTGGGCTTTTCACAACATCCTTCCCGTCATCGGCAGCGCCAGCCTGATTGCCGGCGGCGTCGGATTGATCGCCGGGGCCGCGTTCGCTCCTTTCGCCATCGCCGGCTCGAGCACCGTCCTGCTGGTCTCCGGAATTTATCGGACCTGGAGCGAAACGCTGGTGCTGGTCGCGCCTCAGGATTAGCCGTGACGCGGCGCGCGCCGATGGCCCGCAGTCAAACGATGCGGCCGAGTATGCCGCGTGTGATGCACCTTCGCATTTCGCAATTGCACTGGCCGCAGAGCGTCAGCGGTACGGTGGCCGGGAGCCGAGAGATGGAGCATCCGGCGCCTTGGGGGAGACGGCGAACGTCAACCACAGATTCCAACCTTCAGGGCGGTTCTGAGCGGCGAACTCGCCGTAGCATTTCAGGTTCAGATAGCCCTGCAGGTTGCCGACGGGAAAAAGATATCCGATCTGCGGCCCGACGGCGGCGACACGGGACTCGAAACCTCCGAAGATCGCGCCTGGGCCGTGGTCAGCCGTCAACTGCTGATAGTAGTACCCGACAAGCCCGACCTGGATCTCCTTGGTCAGAAATTTAGAAGCGGCCCAGTCGATGTGCGAGTTGATGCCGTTTTGATAATGCGTGTAGGGGTTCACAAGATTGTAGGTCAGGCCGGCGACCGCCGAGAATTCGTTACCGGTCTTCTCATTGAAATAGGTGTAGCCCGCCCCGGTATCGGCACCACCGTGCCCAAGGCCGAAATTGGCGAGCCGCAAGGGATCATACGTTCCGCTCGGTATCTCACCCGTTCCGTAAATCATGTAGTTGTTGACACCAGAGTTCCATCTCATGGTGGCAAACGGGACCAGATCGTTCAAACCCCAGCGCCCATCGGCAATCCCGGGAAGCGACACGGCGTTGCGGCCGGTTGCCTCAACCAGGGTGAGCGCCAATTGTCCGCCCAGCACCGAGTCTTTGAACGTATAGGTCAGCGCGCCGTAACCGAGATCCGAAGTCTCGGAAGCGGGACCGGGCCCGTGCCCCGTGAGATGATAATACGTTGTAGCCAGCGACCAACCGGGCTGGCCCGGAACAGCCGACAGGCTTGCGAACGAGCCGGGCAGATAAATGCTGTTGCCGCCTTCGTCAGCAAGCGACTGCTTCGGCATCGAGAGCGCCAGCGTGATGCCGAAGGCTACGGATGTCATACGCAGCACGCGAGACGCGCACGTTCGGCGCGCCGCTGGCCTCTGGCACATACGATCCATGCTGCCGACCATCGTCTGTCGCGATGGCGGGCACAAGCTCAAACAGACAGCGGAACTTGAACAGACTGTGGGAAACGCGCTGTCAGATGCTTCCGGTGTTGGTTTCGGTCGCCAAAACGTTGCGGTTGCGAATTAACAGATACAAAAAATACACGCCGCCGCCGGCCAGCAATCCGACCACGATGATGACCGGAATAAACGCCTGCGCCGGCGCCACAAGAACCAATAGCGCGAACAGGCACCACACCAGGGCACCGATGGCGACCGGCAATTCGAAACGCCCGAGGTCGAAGCCGCCCTCCTTGCGATCAAGTCGCTTGCGCACTGCCAGGTAGAGGATGGTCGTCGAGCCATACAAGAGCGCCGGCAAAATCGTCGACGCCGTAATCAGCTTGACAAGTGCGGCACCGGGCGTCGCCACCATCAGCACAACGCCAACGACCAAGATGAGAATCGTTGCCGGTATCGGCGTCTGGGTGCGCGGGTCGACCCGCCGCATCAGTTGATGCGCCGGAAATCGTGAGTCGCGCGCCATCGCGTAGACGATCCGCGAACACGAGGTTAGCGTCACCATCCCGGCGCCAAAGAATGCGAACGTGACCGCGGCCAGCAGCGCATGCTCGATCACCGGGCCGAGCCTATCACGCAGGATCATCGCCACCGGCGAGTTGGTGGCGCTGACGCGGGGAATGTCGACGATCGCGAAGGTCAATGCGATCAGGAACAGCATGCCCAGCAGCCCGGCGACCGCGACTGAGCCCACGATCGCTTGCGGCACGCTGCGATACGGATCCTTCGCCTCCTCGGCCAGATTGGCAGCGGCGTCGAAGCCTACCAGGGTCGTCAGGCCCATGATCATCGCCAGCGTCAATCCGCCACCGATGGCGAAGTAGTTGGTCGCGTTCTCGGTGATCCCGCGCGAGGTGAGGTTGGCTGCGGACCCCTCGCCGGAGACGGCACAGGCGATGCCGATCGCGATCACCAGCACCAGGACAATGACCACTTCAACGCCCACCGCCGCCGAGTTGATCATGGCGACGATGCGCGTCGAACCGATCGCGATCACGGCCTGAAGCAGTATGATCCCCACCGTGATCCAGCGCGCGACAACTTCGTTTGATTCGAGACCTGCGAGCGGCATCAGCGCCGTGCTCGCGAGGGCATTGTCGACCGCGACGACCGCGATCACCAGATAACAGAAGGTCAGCCAGCCGAAAATCCAACCGATGTGCGGGTTGGCCAGCCTCGACGCCCATTGATAGGAGGACCCGGCAAGCGGGATGCGCGCCGCGAATTGCGCGACCACCAAAGCTACCAGCATCTGCCCAACGACCACGACCGGCCAATGCCAGATCCCGACCGGCCCGGCATTTTGCAATACGCTGCTGTAGGTCGCGAAGACCCCGACCGCCACCGAGATGAAGGCAAAGGAGATCGCGAACACCTGAAACGAACCAAGCGTCCGCTTGAACTCGGGCTTGTAGCCACAGTCGACATCGACCGTGCTCGCGGCGGGCATTGTAGGCGCCTGGACTTTCAGAATGAACAATCCTCTTTCAGAATGAAATTCCTCAGTGGCCGAAATATTTTTCGTGGCTCCTGCGAACGGAGTGCGCTCCGGAACGAACAATCGGCGTTGCGGCGGTCCCATCAGCTTGCGTGACTTATTCTTTGCCGCCTTGCGCCAAAATATGTCCCACCAAAACCTACCATCTGGTCAATTTGCATTTGTAAAACTGACCATATCCGCGATCCTGAATGTTCCACCGTCTCAAGCCAGAACGGCCATCTGCGGTGGTCCGGAAATATCTGCGGCATATCGAGGTCCAATGCGACGCCGACATCAATGGATCATTTGTAGTACACACAATTTCACGCTAACCGCAGCAGATCGGAACAGGGACGGCATTGGGAGGACATTCGCGCATGACTCAACTTGGCAACGCCGGACCAACAGCGTCACCAAAAGTCCAGGAAAGCGCGAGCGGCCGGCTCGCAAACCGCGTCGCGCTGGTCACCGGCGCGTCGCGCGGCCTCGGGCGGTTCTTTGCCGAAACGCTGGCGCGTGAAGGCGCCCATGTGATTTTGGCGAACCGCTCCGACGTGCCGGAGATTACCGCGGGCATCACACGCCAAGGCGGCAAAGCGGACTTTGTGGACATGGATGTCACGCGCGACGATTCGATCCTGCGCGCGTTCGAGCGCATCGTGACGCAATGGGGGCCGCCGACTGTCGTCGTCAATAATGCCGGCATCACCGACGTGGCCAATACGCTGGACGAGGAGCCGGCGGACTTCGACCGCGTCATCTCGACCAATCTGCGCGGACCCTGGATGATCGCCCGCGAGGCGGCGCGGCATATGGTGGCTGCCAAAACCGCCGGCGCGGTCGTCAATGTGGCGTCGATCCTGGCGCTGCGCCAGGCCGGACAGGTGACGGCCTACGCCACCGCCAAAGCCGGTTTGGTGCAGATGACCAAACAATTGGCGCTGGAATGGGCGCGCTACCGCATCCGCGTCAACGCGCTGGCGCCGGGTTATGTGGAAACCGATTTCAACCGCGACTTCTTCGCCACCGAGAAGGGCCAGGAGATGATCCGGCGGATCCCGTCGCGGCGGCTGACGCCGATGCAAGATCTGGCTGAACCGCTGATGTTGCTGGCGGGCGACGGCGGCGCCTCGATCACTGGCGTCGTGCTGCCGGTCGATGCCGGCCATTTGCTATCGGGTCTTTGAGCGTGAGAACGCCCACGGCAAGCGGGAACAACCGCGGCGCCGAACGGATCGCTTGACCCCGCATAATGAGTCTGGTTCATTTTGGCCAAGCGGTCCCGCAATTGCGGCGGCGCATTGCGCTTGCGCAGCGCCCGCCGTGCCAGTTGCACACCATGCGCCGCGCAGGGAAGGCCCGGGGAACACGCGTGTCCGCAATCGACACCTTCGACGGCGAAAGCGTCCGCGGCCGGCTGCTGCCCTATCTGCGCGGGCAAGTGGGCGGCAATGTCGAGATCGGACCGCTCAAGCGCTACACGGTCGGCTTTTCCTGGCTGACGTTCGGCTTCAACGCCACATGGAGCGAAGGTGGCACGCGCATCGTGCGCGATCTGATCTTGCGGCTCGGACCGCCGAGCGGGATATTTGCGCCTTATCGGGCAACGCCGGAGTTTCTCACCTTGCAGAGCCTCGCCGGCAGCGGTGTGCCGGTGCCGCGCGTCTATTGGTGTTGCGACGACATTACGGTTCTGGGCGCACCATTCTTCGTCTGTGAATTCGTCATGGGCGATGCGCCGGTGCCGTGGACCGCGGACGGCGGCCCGGCGTTCGATGAAGCGCAGCGCGCCAATCTTGGCGACCAGTTCCTCGGCGCCCTCGCCGCATTGCATAATTTTGCCTGGCGCGACACGCCGGTTGCGACAATCGACGGCGCCACCGATCCGGCGCAAACGGCGCATTCTGAAATCGCGTTCTGGGAAGAGCGCATGCGCAAGTGGTCCAGCCGCCGCTATCCGATGCTGGAATGGGCGTTGCTCTGGTTTCGTGCGCGCGCGCCAAGGGCGCAACGCATCAGCGTGGTGCACGGCGACTACCGCATCGGCAATTTTCTCGAGCTCAACGGCCGTATCTCGGCGATGCTCGACTGGGAGCTGGTGCATCTCGGCGATCCGATGGAGGATCTCGGCTGGATCTGCCTGCAGGCCTGGCGCGGGCGCTCTCCCTATATGTGCCACATGTTCACGCGCGACGAACTGAAGAGCAAATACGAGACGCTCACCGGCATCACGGTCGACCCGGCGGCGCTGCATTACTGGGAAGCATTCGGGACCTTCAAGCTCGCTGTGATGCATCTCGGCGCTGCTTATTGTTTCGAAAGCCGCGACTTCAACGACCTGCGCATGGCCGGCATGGGCGCGCAATTGCCCCGCATGCTGCTGCAGCTCGAATCCGTGATGGAGCGCGCGGCATGAACAATTCGCTGGAGCGATTGATCGCCGGCATCATCGCGACCTTGCGCAGCGATGTGATCCCGAATGTTTCGGATGCTTATGCGCGCGGCCAGGCCATCGGCGTGATCGACGTGCTCAACAACATCGCGCCGCGGCTTGAATGGGCGCGGGCGCCGCTCGCCGAAGCGGTGACGCAACGGCGCACCGCCGTGCAGGCCGTGCGCGCGCTGGTGCCGCAGGCGCCGGCCGGTACGGCGGGTTTGAGCGACCAGGCGTTGGCGGGTGCCGGCTCTGCCGAGCTCGCGGCGGAACGCGACCGGCTCGACGGCGAAATCTCCGATCTAATTGCATGGACGCACACCGACGGCGCCAGCGGCGATGTCGCCGCCGCGACCACATTGCTGCGGCAGCACGTTCACGACGAACTGACGCGTGAAATGAAAATGACCAAAAAACCGCTGTTCGCCGAAATCTCCAAGGCGACGGCCGGCGGACAGGCCAAGAGTCAGAATTGACCGAAGGCTCCGGACGGAGCCGGGAGGAACGACCATGGACTATCATCTGGATCCGCGCATGCCGCGGCCGGACCAATGTGTCCAGCGGTACATGATCGAACGCTGGGCGCGCACGCAACCGGACAAGATCTTCGCCATCTTCGCTGACGGCGAACAATGGACCTACGGAGACCTCCAGGCGCACGCCATTCGCACCGCGCATGCACTGCGCGCGCTCGGCGTTCAGCAAGGCGAGCGCGTGCTGGTGTGGCTGCCGAACAATGCCGATTGCCTGCGCGTCTGGTTCGGCCTCAACTATCTCGGCGCTGTATTCGTGCCGATCAACACCGCCTATCGGGGCAACCTGCTCGAGCACGCGATCGGCCTGGCGGAAGCGCGGCTGATGATCGCCCACGCCGATCTTTGCCCGCGACTGAAGGACGTCGATTGCCAGGATGTGCGCGAACTGATCGTGCTCGGCGGCGCACCGGCACCGCTCGGCGACATCCGCGTGCATGCGGCTGATGCGCTGGAGAGCGCCGATACGACTGTGCCGTCACTCGAGCGGCCGATCGCGCCCTGGGACATGCAATCCATCATCTTCACGTCCGGCACGACCGGGCCATCCAAGGGCGTGATGTCGTCGTATGTGCACCTGCACGCCATGGCGAGTTCAGCGCCGTTTTTGTCCGGCGACGACCGCTACATGGTCAACCTGCCGATGTTTCATTCCGGCGGCGTGATGCCGGTCACCGCCATGCTGATCCATGGCGGCTCGATCGCGATGGTGGATTCGTTCAACACCGACGCGTTCTGGCCGACCGTGCGCGAAAGAGGCATCACCACGTCGATCCTGCTCGGCGTCATGGGCGGGTTTCTGCTCAAGCGCCCGCCCTCTCCGGACGACAAAAACCATACGCTCAAAACCTGCACCTACGTGCCGATGAACGAAACCGCGCCGCAATTTCATGCGCGCTTCGGCACCGACATCTACACGCACTTCAACATGACCGAAATTTCCATGCCGATCGTCACCGGCGCCAATCCGACCGCGCTCGGCAGCGCTGGCCGGCCGCGCCCCGGTGTCGAGGTCCGTGTCATCGATGACAATGATTGCGAACTGCCGGCCGGCGCGGTCGGCGAACTTGTGGTACGCACCGATTGTCCGTGGGCGACGAGCCACGGCTATGCGGGCAACGCGGCGGCGACAGCCACCGCGTGGCGCAACGGCTGGTTCCACACCGGCGACGGCTTCAAGCGCGATGCCGAAGGCAATTTTTATTTTGTCGACCGCCTGAAAGATGCCATTCGCCGGCGCGGCGAGAATATCTCGTCGTTCGAGGTCGAGTCCGAAGTGCTGGCCTTTCCGGCGATCAAGGAAGCGGCGGCGATCGCGGTCAAGAGCGAGATCGCCGAGGACGAGGTCTGCGCCGTGGTCGCCATCCGGGACGGCGAAAACTTCGATCCGGCGGCGCTGATCGAATTTTTGCGGCCGCGCATGGCGCACTTCATGGTGCCGCGTTACGTGCGCGTGGTCGAGGCGCTGCCGCGGACGCCGACCGCCAAGATCGAAAAGGTCAAGCTGCGCGCCGAAGGGCTCACTGCAGACACCTGGGATCGCGAAGCCGCGGGCATCGCGGTCAAGCGAGAGAAAATCGGCGCCGGAAGCAACTAAGAAAGCACGCTGGGGCTGGGGAAGGAAAGATCGATGTTCGCCGAACTGTCGGATCATGCCAAATCGCTGCACGCCGAGCTGAAAAGCTTTATGGCCGAAGAGGTGTATCCGAATGAGAAGGCGCTGCTGACCCATGCGGATGGCGCCGAACGCTGGACGCCGCGTCCGCTGCTGAAAACGCTGCAGGCAAAGGCCAAAGCGCGGGGCTTGTGGAACCTCTTCTTCCACGGGCCCGGCGGCCAGGGGTTGAACAATTTCGAGTACGCGCATCTGTGCGAAACGCTCGGGCGGTCGCTGGCGGCGCCGGAAATCTTCAACTGCAACGCGCCGGATGTCGGCAACATGGAATTGCTGTCGGCCTATGGCACGCCGGAGCAGAAAGAGCGCTGGCTCAAGCCGCTGCTTTCAGCCGACATCCGTTCGTGCTTCGCCATGACCGAGCCGCGCGTCGCCTCTTCGGACGCCACCAACATCGAAACGTCGATCAAGCGCGACGGCGACCATTACGTCATCAACGGCCGCAAATGGTGGATCACCGGCGCGATGTCGCCAAGCTGCAAGGTGGCCATCGTGATGGGGAAGAGCGATCCGTCGGCGGCCAAGCACAAACAGCAGTCGATGATCCTGGTGCCGATGGATACGCCGGGCGTCACCGTCGAGCGGCCGCTTTCGGTTTATGGCTACGAGCATCCACCCATCGGCCATGCCGAGGTAATTTTCGATAATGCGCGCGTGTCTGCCAACAACATGCTGCTGGGCGAAGGCCGCGGCTTCGAAATTGCGCAAGGGCGGCTCGGTCCCGGCCGCATCCATCACTGCATGCGCTTCATCGGGCTCGCCGAGCGGGCGCTGGAGAGCATGTGCGCGCGCGCCAAAGACCGTGTCGCCTTTGGCTCCTCGCTCGCCGAAATGGGCGCGGTGCGCCAGGCGATCGGGCAATCACGCTGCGATATCGAGCAGGCGCGACTGATGACGCTTAAAGCCGCCTGGATGATGGACACCGTCGGCAACAAGGCAGCGCGCGCGGAGATCGCCATCGTGAAAATCATCGTGCCCACCATGGCGGGCACGGTGATCGATCGGGCCATTCAGGTGCATGGCGGTGCCGGCCTGTCGCAGGATTTTTTCCTCGCCGAGGCGTTCGCCGAAACACGGTTTTTGCGCATCGGCGACGGCCCCGACGAAGTGCATCGCGAAGCGCTGGCGCGCATCGAGCTCGCGCGCACGATTTGAGAGGGGCATCACTTTGGCAACGCTGCTGCCGGGACAATCGCTGACGACGCCGGGGCGCACGATCGGCGCCGGCGACATCAATTTGTTCGCCGGTCTGGTCGGCGATTTCACGCCCATCCATGTCGACGAAACATTCGCCAAATCCTCGCCGTATGGGACGCGCATCGCGCACGGACCGCTGGCGATGTCGACCGCCATCGGCATGCTCACCCAGACCGGCATCCTCGGCGAAAAGGTAATCGGCCTGCTCAATCTCAACTGGGATTTCTCCGGGCCGGTGAAGATCGACGACACGATCCGCTCGCGTGTCACGCTCGAGTCCCAGCGGCCGACGTCGAAAGCAGGGCGCGACCTCGCGACATTTGCATTCGAAGTGATCAATCAGAACGATGAGATCGTGCAGCGCGGCCGCATGCTGGTGCTGGTGCGCGCTGACGATGGGCTAGACGCCAGGACAGGAGCTTGACGATGAACGATTTCGTGATGCGGCCGGACGACGAGCTGCCGCACAAACCAGACGCATCAGTCAATTTCAACGAAAGCGTCTACACCAACGGCTTCAACACCGCCTCCCCGGTCGGCGGCTGGATGCGGCTCGGCAACCGGGTCAATGAGGGCTACGCCGAATTATCGGTGTGCCTCTATCTGCCGGACGGCCGTATCGCCTGTCAGTTTCAGCGCCCGAGCATCAGCAGCAACGATCGCTTCAATGGCGGCGGCCTGTCCTATTCGGTGATCGAGCCGCTGAAAAAAGTGTCGATGACCTTCGACGGCGAACTGATGATCGTCAACGATCCGAACGCGTTGCGCGATCCAAAATCGCTTTTTGCTCACGGCCCGCGCCTGCCCGGCCACGTCCACTGGACGCTGGAAGCAGAGTCGCCGGTACATGGCGGCGAGCCGACTGACGATACGGTGCAAACCATGTACGGCCGCGATTTCTCGCACGGCCACTTCAACCAGCATGCGCGCGTGCGCGGCGAGATCCGTGTCGGCAGCGAGACCTTCCCGATCGACGGCCACGGCTGGCGCGATCATTCCTGGGGACCGCGCTACTGGCAGGCGATTTACTGGTATCGGCTCTTCCTCGCCAATTTTCAGAACGGCGACGGATTGATGCTGCTGAAAATCACCGATCAGGCCGGCAAGGCGCGCCGGGTCGGCGTTCTGCTGGTCGACGGCGAATACGAAGACATTCGTCGACATGGATTTGACGACGGAATGGACTGAGCAGAAGGACCCGCGGCGCGTCACGATCGGTGTGCGCACGGCAAAGCGTAAGGCGGTGATCCACGGCGAGATCCTGACGCTCGCGCCGCTGCGCAACCGCCGCAAAGCCGACGGCCAAACGCTGGAGTCACGCATCGCCGAAGGCTTCACCCGCTTCACCTGGAACGGCCAGCAAGGTTACGGGATGACGGAGTATATCGAGCGCATCGAGAACGGCACGCTTGCTGGCTATCCATTGTAGCTCATCCGGTATCTGAGAGCGCGCCCCAAGCTCGTCATTGCGAGGAGCGAAGCGACGAAGCAATCCAGTTGCCTGCGCAAGCCGACTGGATTGCTTCGCTGCGCTCGCAATGACGATTGTGGCGCGACGCGTAGCCCGGATGAGCGCAGCGATATCCGGGGGAGCAAGCTTTGAGGCTGCACCCCGCATATCGCAAATGCTCATGCGGGCTACCGGCAGAATTCAGCGGCTCAGCGCTTAATCGTCGCGGCCACCGAGCCGCTCCAGCCGCGCGGTGACGTCCTCCATGCGGGCGAGTGCCTTGGCGATCGGCTCGTCTTCGGGCCTCCGCGCAACCAGGCCGCCGTAGACCATATCGGCGATGTCGTCGGCAGTGGCGTCGGCGTCGAAATCGCCTTCGTTGCGCAGGTACGCCCAGGTGAGATGTTCGATGCACCCGAAGATCATGTCGCGCACCAGCGTCGGCGATACATCGGGCCGGAACTCGCCCTGGTCGACGCCATCCTGAATCACGTCGAAGATGCGGTGCGTGTAGGCTTGGCTGAGCGCGAACAGCCGCGTTTGCCGATACACCGGATCGGGCCGCAGTTCCTGAAAGACCAGGCGGCAGAGCGCAGGCTCGCGACGGATCGTGCAGAGGTGATGGTGCGCAATAAAGCGGATCCGGTTCCAGGTGCCGCGAACGCGTGCGAACTGCTCGTCGTCGTCGGCAAGCATGTCCTCGTACCAATGCTCGACGACGCGCACCAGAAGGTCGCGCTTGTTCGTGAAGAAGCGATAGATGCTGCCTTCCACCACGCCGGCGCGTTCAGCGATGTCCGCGATCAGGGCGTCGTTGTAGCCCTTTTCGGTGAATACCACCCGCGCCGCGGTCATGATGTCAAGGATGCGCCGCTCCGCTGGCAGTCTGTTCACCCGCCGAATCGGTCCGGCCTGACCCATGGAATTGTCTCCTGTTCAGTGTTCTATCGTGTTTGTTTTGACGTGCGTGTGTCCGCGCTGACCGCTCCATGACGGTCAGGACAGCTTCTTTTCCATTTCGTGCCGGAGAATCTTGCCGGTCGTGCTGCGGGGGAAATCTTCAAAGCGCATGAAATACACCTCCTTCGGCCGCTTGTAGCCTGCGAGCGCTCGGCGGCAAACTGCCTCGATGTCGGACTCGCTCAAGTGCTCGTCGCGCCGGGAAACGAAAGCGACCGGCACTTCGCCCCATTTGGCATCGCTCCGGCGCACCACCACGGCATCGCTGACCCGCGGATCGGACAACAGCACACGTTCGATTTCGGCCGGATAAATGTTCTCGCCGCCGGACTTGATCATGTATTTCGCTCGATCGACAAAATCGTAGCTGCCATCGGGATTGCGCCGAAACAGATCGCCCATACGGAACCACCCGCCCTCGAAATCGCGCGCGTTGGTGGCGTCCGCATTCCAATAGCCGCTGAATACGGTCGGCCCGCGCACCGCGGCTTCGCCCGGGTCGCCATCGGCGACATCTTTGCCGTCGGGATCGAGCAAGCGAAAGTCGCACAACGCGCTTTTTTGCTTCGACAGGCTTTCCGGCAACACGCCCGGCGGCAACAGCGAAGCGGACGCCGGCGCCAGCCCGGTTTCGGTGGCGCCGAAGCTGTTCAGATAAGGGGAATTCGCCAGCGCGGTAAGTTCGGCGATCAGTTTCTTGGGCACCAGATCAGCCATGGCGCCGACGGCGCGAATGCCCTTCGGACGGCGGCCGCTCTGCTTCAATAGCGCCACCACGGGTTCGATTGAACCCGGCATCAGCAACAGCCAGCCGAGCTTGGCATGCTCCATGATGTCGACAATCGCTTCGGCATGGAAGCCGTCGACCACATGAACCGGTGGCACCCGACATCAGCGCGCCCAGCATCTGGTCGGTCGAGCCCATATGAAACATCGGTGCCCAGGCCAGAAAGCCGTCCTCCTCGGTGGCGCGAATGTCCATGCGCAACAGCGCCATGCGGGCGATCTCGGCGCGGTGACTGATCAGCGCGCCCTTCGGCATGCCGGTGGTGCCGCTGGTGTAGAGAATGACAAGGCCATCCTCGGGATCGACCTCGGGACGCGCGGCGAGCGGCTCAGCGGCATCGATCATCGCTTCGTAGTCGCGTTCGATGATCAGGCTTTCGACGCCGTGCAGATCGAGCGCTGAGAGCGTTTGAGCGTAGCGCTGCGAAGCCAGCACCATGGCCGGCGAAACCAGATCCAGACAATGTTGCAATTCGGCAGTCGCGAGCCGCCAATTCTGGCAAGCAACGATGGCACCCAAATAAGCCGCAGCAAGCTCGAGCTCAATGTATTCGGCGCGGTTCTCAGACAGGATCGCGACGCGATCGCCATAGCGCACGCCCTTGTGGTGGATCGCTGCCGCAAGACGCGCGACGCGTGCATCGAGCGCTCCGTATGTGCACCGCAAGTCTTGTTGCTCGATCGCGATCGCGTTGGGATTGCGCTGCACTTGCGCCGCGAACAATTCATAGACGCTGAGCCGGCCGGCCCTGCGGATGTCGGCGGCCGTTGTCGCGTGTGCGCCGGACTGGAGCTGCGTCATATCGTTGCCTCGCTTCCTCGCTCCACATCACATGCGGATCGCAGCGCCCGCATTATCATTGACAAAGACACGGCCTTCGCCGTTAAATGAAGATCATTCAATATACGACGACGCCGCGCAAGTTGCTTGAACAGCCTCTTGTCAAGCGACGCGAATGGTCGATGAACGGGAGGAAGAGTGCCTGGCAGCCCAGCATTTGCGGGTGAGTCCGACATAACCGGCGACGGCGCCTTACAGCCGATCATACGCCGCTCTCCTCCTGCGATCGCAGCAACATCCAAGCATGCCAGCAGCGCTGATGAATGGTCTTCATCGGCACCTCGCCCGTCATTCGCGCAAGCTCCGTCCTGGACCATATCGTGTTGTCGCTGAAGAACGTGCAAGTTCTTTACGATCGCGCGATCGAGGCCGTGCGCGACGTCTCGCTGGACGTGCCGGCCGGCACGATCGTAGCCCTGCTCGGCTCCAACGGGGCCGGCAAATCGACGATCTTGAAAGCGATCTCCGGCGTGCTCGCGCAGGAAGACGGCGAAGTCGTCAACGGCAGCATCCATCTCGACGGCGCGCAGATCTCCGGACGCTCGCCGCGCGACATCGTCGGCGCCGGCCTGCTGCAGGTGCCGGAGGCTCGCGCGTTGTTCGCGACGCTGACCGTCGAAGAAAATTTGCTGATGGGCGGCTATACCCGCGCCCGCAGCGAATGCGCCGAAACCATCGAGCAGGTCTACACTTTGTTTCCGCGCGTAAAAGAGCGGCGGACGCAAATCTCCGGCTATCTGTCCGGCGGCGAGCAGCAGATGGTCGCGGTTGGCCGCGCGCTGATGGGGCGGCCGCGGGTGCTGATGCTGGACGAACCGTCGCTCGGGCTCGCGCCGCAGATCGTCGACGTGATTTTCGAATCGCTCATCGCGCTCAATCGCGACAACGGCCTGACGATTTTGTTGGTCGAACAGAATGCGCGACTGGCGCTCGAAGTCGCATCCTACGGCTATATCATCGAGAACGGCCGCATCGTGCTCGACGGGCAGCTCCGACAAGCTACGCGCCAACGACGACGTGCAGGAATTCTATCTCGGCTTCGCGGCCGGCGCGCGCAAGAGCATGCGCGACGTCAAGCATTACAAGCGGCGCAAGCGGTGGCTGTCGTGAGCGCGCTGCTCGACATCATCGGCGTCTCCAAACGCTTCGGCGGCCTGACCGCCGTGAAGGATGTGAGCTTTCGCGTCGAGGCCGGCCAGATCTGCAGCCTGATCGGCCCGAACGGCGCCGGCAAGACCACGCTGTTCAATCTGATCAGCGCTGTATTTCGCCCCTCTTCCGGCCGGATCCTTTTCGACGGCAACGATCTCACCAGGTTGCCGACGCACGCTTTGGCGCGGCTCGGCATCGCCCGTACGTTCCAGAACCTGGCGGTGTTCAAGCACGAGACCGTGGTCGACAACATTTTGGTCGGCATGCACACGCGGTTGCGCACCGATGCACTCTCAGCCGCAATCTTTTTCGGACGCGCGCGCGCCGAAGAGATCAAGGCCCGCGAACGGGTCGAAGAGATCATCGACTTTCTCGAAATCGAAGACATCCGCGACCATCCGGTCGGCTCGCTGTCCTACGGCCTGCAGAAACGCGTCGAGCTTGGCCGCGCGCTGGCGATTTCGCCGAAATTGCTGCTGCTCGACGAGATGGTCTCCGGCATGAACCAGGAGGAGCGCGAAGACATCGCGCGCTTCATCCTCGACCTGAAGGAAGAACTCGGCATGACCGTGCTGATGGTCGAGCACGACATGGGCATCGTGATGGATATCTCCGACCATGTCTGCGTGATGAACGAGGGCCGCAACATCGCCGAAGGCACGCCGGCGGAGGTCGCGGGCAACGAGGAAGTGGTGGCCGCATATTTGGGCGCCAAGCGAGCTGCGGCATGAACGAGGAGCTTGAGCGCCTTTCGCTCCTGACCATGCCGCAGGCTCTGAAATATCGCGCCGATGCGCACGGCGACCATTTGGCGCTGCGCGAAAAGGATTTCGGCATCTGGCGGCGCACAAGCTGGCGCGGATATTTTCAGAACGCGCGGCGTTTCGCCATCGGGCTTTACGCGCTCGGCTTTCGCAACGGCGACCGGCTGGCGGTGGCGAGCGACGACACCCCGGAATGGCTTTACGCCGATCTCGCCGCGCAAATGATCGGCGGCGCATGCCTCGGCATTTATCCGACCAATCCGTGGCCGGAGTTGCAATACATCCTGCGCCATTCGCGGGCGAAGATCGTGGTCTGCGGCGACCAGGAGCAGACCGACAAGGTGCTCGACGCGCAGCGGAACGACGGCGGCTTGCCCGATCTCACGACCGTCATCTGCGTCGATATGAAGGGCATGCGCCACTACAAACAGGACGGCTTGATGTCGTTTGCCGACGTGGTGGCGCTCGGCGAACAGAACGAGGCCGCGTTCGGCGGCACGATCGACGCGGCGCTCGCGGCCGGCAAGCCCGACGACACCGCCATCATCGTCTACACCTCCGGCACCACCGGCATGCCGAAAGGCGCGATGCTCAGCCATCGCAACATGATGCATACCTCGGTGCAGGTCATCGCCACGCTCAGCCTGAACGCGCAAAACTATTCGGTGCTCTGCTATCTGCCGCTCTGTCACGTCGCGGAGCGCAGCTTCTCGACCATCATGCAGTTGCTCACCGGCTGTGTGGTGAGCTTCGCGGAATCGGTCGACACCGTCGTGGTCAACCTGCGCGAGATCGCGCCGAAAGGCTTTTTGGGCGTGCCCCGCATCTGGGAGAAGATGCAGCAGAATGTCGACTATCGGATTCGCGACACGACGCCGTTGCAGCGCGCGGGTGTTCGAGCTTTGCATGCGGCTCGGCCGGCCGATCGCGGAGCGGCGCGTCGCCAATGGCGGCGCGCTGGCCAATGTGCGCGACCGTGCGGTTTTCTCGCTCTTGTGGCTCGCCTGCTTCGGCAGCCTGCAGCGATTTCTCGGCATCAACCGTGTCCGCTACGGCTTCTGCGGCGGCGCCACCGTATCGCCCGAGGTGATGTTGTTTTTCTGGATTCTCGGGGTGCCGATCTATCAGATCTACGGCATGACCGAGAGCAGCGGGGTCGCGTTCATGCAGCGCCCCGGCGCTACCCTCGTCGGGCTGCTCCGGGCGTGCGGTCGATGGTGTCGGCCATCGCATCGCCGGCGACAACGAGTTGCTGCTGTCCGCGCCCAGCGTCTTCAAGGGCTATCTGTTCGACGAGGAAGCGACCAAGCGCGCGCGTGGTCGACGGCTGGCTGCACACCGGCGACATCGTCGAGACTGAAGCCAACGGTGAAATTCGCATCGTCGACCGCAAGAAGGATATTTTGATCACCTCTGGCGGCAAGAACATCACGCCGTCGCTGATCGAGAACGCGCTCAAGGATTCGCCTTACATCCGCGAGGCGATCTTGCTCGGCGACGGCCGGCATTTTCTCGCCGCGCTTATCCAGATCGATCTCGAAACCACCGGCAAGTGGGCGCAACGCGAGGGTATTGCCTACACGACCTATCGCTCGCTTGCGGAGAATGCACGCGTGCGCGAGCTCGTCGGCGGCGAAGTCAAGCGCGTCAACGACCGGTTCGCACGCGTCGAGAACGTGCGCAAGTTCGTGATCCTGGCCAAGGAACTCGATCATGACGACGGCGAGTTGACCGCGACCATGAAAGTGCGCCGCCGCATGATCGAAGAAAAATTCCGCGACGAGATCGTCGAGATCTACGGGAGCGCCGCGTGATGGATTTTTTGGCGCTGCTGATCTCCACCGGACTCGTCAGCGGCGCAGCCTACGGGCTGATCGCCATGGGCTTTGCGCTGATCTACAAATCGACCGGCGTGGTCAATTTCGCTCAGGGCGAATTGGTCATGCTCACGGCTTATGTCTCTTTCAGCCTCGCCAACGCGCTGGGGCTGTCGTTCGTCCCGTTGCTCGATCGTGACCATACCGATCGCGATGGCGATCGGGCTCATCCTCGAGCGGCTGATCATCCGGCCGATGCTCGGCGAGCCGGTGTTCTCGATCGTCATGGCGACGGTCGGGCTGGCGGTGATCCTGCGCGGCATCGTGGTTTTGATCTGGGGCTCCGAGCCGTTGAATTTTCCCGCCGGATTGCCGACCCGCGTCATCTCCGTCGTGGGCGTGCCCT
This sequence comes from uncultured Alphaproteobacteria bacterium, assembly GCA_963737755.1. GTDB lineage: Bacteria > Pseudomonadota > Alphaproteobacteria > Rhizobiales > Xanthobacteraceae > BOG-931. The sequence goes on from CAVTTZ010000009.1 coordinate 793,172, forward strand.
TCTACCCGGCGCAGCTGGCTCTGCTCGGTGCGCTCGCGCTGGTGACGCTGTGCGCCTGGTTGTTTCTGCGCTTTACGCGACTCGGCATGGCGATGCGGGCGGTGGCCGCGAACGAGACCGCGGCATTGCTGATGGGCGTCAGCGTCGACCGCATTCATGCCGCCGCCTGGATGCTCTCGGCGGCAATCGCGGCAATCGCCGGCATGCTGTTCGCGCTCAACTTCAAGCTTGCGCCGGACATGTGGTTTCAGGGGCTGAAGTCGTTTCCGGCGGTCATCCTCGGCGGCCTCGATTCAGTAATCGGAGCGTCGCTCGCCGGACTGATCATCGGCGTGATCGAGAATTTGGCGCAGGGCTATCTGGGTGAAGGATTGCGCGAGATTGCCGGTTTCGTGGTGATCATCGTGGTCCTGATGGTGCGGCCCTACGGCCTGTTCGGCAGCGTCGATATCGAGCGGGTCTGAGATATGCGCACCGGCAATTACAAAGAGAGCGTCAGCGAACTCATTGCGCTGAGCGACAGCAAAGCGGTGTGGGCCTGGACGGCAGTGCTGCTCGCCGCGCTGGTGGCGGCGCCATTTTTCGTTGGCACATATTCCTTGACCCTGATGGTGTCCGCATTGATCGCCGTGATCGGCGCCGTCGGCCTCAATCTCCTGACGGGCACCACCGGGCTGATATCGCTCGGACAGGCAGGGTTTCTGGCGATCGGCGCCTACACCAACGCCATCCTCCTGACCGACTACCACATGCCGGTCTGGGTCGGCCTGCCCGCGGCCGGCATCGCCGGCGCGCTGGTCAGCATCATCGTCGGTATTCCTTCGTTGCGCCTGAAGGGCCTGTATCTTGCCATCACCACGCTCGCCTTCGCGTTCCTCATCAATCACATCATCCTTTACGCCGAGCACGTGACGCACGGGCCGAACGGCGTCTTTGTCACCGGCGCAAAGCTGTTCGGCTTCGGCCTGCAGCGTGGTCCGGCGCTGTATTATCTGACACTGACGATTGCGGTCGCGACGATCCTCGCAGCGCTCAACATCCTGCGCACCCGCGTTGGCCGGGCCTGGATCGCCATCCGCGATCATGACATCGCCGCGCGCGTGATGGGTATCGATCTCGTGCGCTACAAGCTGCTCGCCTTCGTGGTCAGCTCGTTCATCGTTGCCGTCGCCGGCGCGCTGCTGTCGTTGCAGATCCGCTTCGTCAATATCGACGTGTTCGCGCTGATCCTCTCGATCGAGGCGCTGGCCATCATCATTCTCGGCGGACTGGGTTCGGTGGCCGGCGCGGTCCTTGGTGCGGTGTTTTTGTCGTATCTGCCCGAAGTCATCCGGCTGGTGCTGTCGACCGTGATCGATCCGGCGTCACCGCTTTACGCCAATTACGTCTACGAAATTCGCGGCATCGCCAACGGCCTCGTCATCGTGCTGTTCCTGCGCTTCAAGCCAGACGGCTTGATCGGTTTCTGGCACGATGCGCGCAAATACTGGAGCAACTGGCCATTGGCTTATTAGGAAAGCCTGATCATGCCGGAAAGCTTCTTCCGGATCGTGCTAAAAGTGAAACCAAAAACGTATCAAGGGAGGACACCATGAAGATTGCAACGAGTGTGCTGGCGGCGGCACTCCTGTCCGCGACCGCCGCATGGGCCGGCGACCCCGGCGTCAGCGATACCGAGATCAAGATCGGCGACGTCAACATCATGACCGGACCGGCGGCGTTCGTTGGCCGCGGCGTGTCTCTCGGCTCGAAGATCGCAGCCGGCGAGATCAACGCGGCGGGCGGCATCAACGGCCGCAAGATCAAGATCATCACCGAAGACGACGGCTATATTCCCTCGCGCTCGTTCCAGGCGCTGACCAAGCTGCTCGAGGAGGACGGCATCTTCGCACTCAACGGCACCTCGGGCACCGCGAACGTGCTGGCGATGATGCCGCTGATCACCGAAAACAATCTGCCGACGGTGGTGACCACGGCGCCGTCAGCGCTGATCTATAATCCGGTGCGGCCGTCCGTATTCACCTTCGGGGCCAGCTACTCGGACGCTTTCTACGCACAGCTCAAATACATTCACGACCACGTCGAGCCGAAAAATCCGGTCTACGGCGTCATCCGCCAGGACGATGATTTCGGCCAGGAAGTCGAAGCCGGTTACGAGCGCGCGGTGAAAGAGTTCGGTGTCAAGGACGGCATTCGGCTGCGCTTTAAGAAAGGCACCTCGAACTTCGCCGCCGAAGTCGCGCAGATGAAGCAGGCCGGCGTCAACGTGCTCGCGAACGGCGGCATCTTTGCCGGCGCCGCCAATATCCTCTCAGAAGCCCGCAAGCTCGACATGAATATCCAGTCGGCCGACGTGTGGAGCGAGGGCATCCTCGCCTCCGCCAAGCTCGCCGCTCCGGCGGGTTACGATTATACGGTCGGCGACTACGTGGCGCTGAGCGGCCCGGCGGTGGAGAAATTCCTCGCGATGGCCAAGCAATTCACGACGCCGGACGAATTGGCCAGCGTGAGCCGCTATACTTTCGTGACCTATGTGGGTCTCAAAAGCTTGGCGCACGCCATGCAGGAATGCGGCAAGGAATTGACCCGCGCCTGCACCATCGAAAAACTCCGCCAGACCAAAAATCTCGACACTGGCGGTTTGAGCGCGCCGGTGAGCTTCGACAATCCGCAGCAACTCGGCGGCACCGAGGTGGCCGTGTTCCAGCTCAACGCCAAGGACATGACGTTCCACGAACTGGTGGGATTCAAGAAGTATTGAGAGACCGCGAACCCTCCCCCTCGTGGGGAGGGTCGGCGCGCCTTGCGCGCCGGGGTGGGGGAACGCGCGACCCGCAACGACGGGCCCCACCCCTGCCCTCCCTACAAGGGCGAGGGGTTAGAAGCCTACGCCGCGCGCGCCTGTGACGGCGCCAGCGTGAAGACCGAGATGGCGTCATCGATCGCGCCTTGCGGCAACCGCTCGACAAAGCGCTCGAGCCGATCGAACGCCGACATCGGCACGCCCTCCTCGTTGCCGATCCGCCGCAGCATCGCCGATAGCGTCGGCAGATCATAAGAATAGTCCGCCGCGGTCATGGGTTGCTCGCGCACGAGCTTCGCCCCGTCGGCCGTCTCGGCTTCGATCACCGCGCTCAAAGTCGGGATCGACGGATCGGTTACGAGTTCGACGCGGTTCACCAGATCGTTCACCGCCGCATCGTCGTAGGTCGTCATGTGGCGCGTGGTCGGCGCGCCGTGAACGAGCGTGGTGGCGATGCAGAACGGAATGCTCATCAGCGTGCCCGAAATGGTGCTGAACGGCCCGACCGCATCCATGCCGGCATAACCGGTCTCGTACGGATTCATGCGCACCCGCACGCGTGCAGGCGCCGCGCGCAATTGCTCGCGCAGCGCCAGCGCGCCGGTGACCGGCGTCTGGTTGAACGCGCACACCGGGAACGGCTTGAACGCCACGCGCAGGATGGCCCAATCCTGGCCGAGCGAAGCTGCCAAGTTTCGATCGAGATCGACCGCGCGCGAAAGCGCGAGCAAAGCCAGTTTTGCCCTCGAAGGCGTTGCGGCGCAGACACCGAGCCGGCGCGCGCCAATTCGGCGGCGACCAAGCCGTTGCGCGCGACCACGCCAACCTGATAGCGCCACTCGTCGGTGCCGTCGGCGAACGATTGCAGCACGCCGCCGGCGAACGACACCGCGTTGGCGAGCGCCGCCGTGGTTTGCTCGGCGGACAGCTCCATGAGCTTGGCGGCCGCGGCGCTCGCGGCGATGGTGCCGTAACATCGCCGACGAGCGAAAACCGCCCGGCGTGGTCTTGCCGGACAGCGCCTTCTCCAGCACGCCGCCGGCCTCGTAGCCCGCGACCAGCGCCGGGATGAGGCGCGACAGCGGATAACCGCGTGCCTCGATCATGGCGGTGAGCAGCGGAATCAGAATCGTGCCGAAGTGCGCGGCGCCGCAGGTGTCTTCCTGGGCGCGGCCGTGAAACAGCGCCGCGTTGGCAAGGCACGCGCCGCCGATGGTGGTGCGGCGGCCGTCGAGAAACAGCGTCGCGCCGCCCGCCACTTCACCGTCGAGCGCGAGCGCCGCCGCGCGCGCCACCGGCGCATACGGCGTAGCATGGCCATTAATGCCCATGCCGAAGGCGTTGTACAAACAAACACGCGCCTTCTGCACGACCTCGGGCGGCAACGTCTCGGTTTTCAGATCGACCAGAAAATTGCGCCAGATCGGCGGAGAAGGTCATCACATCCCTCCTGTTTGTTCCTCGCGAACGAAAGGCAATCCGGCGCTACCGACGCCTCACGCGTTGCCGGGTTGCCGCAGGCCGCCGTAGGTGTGCCAGGACGGCGCGACCAGCCAGCCGCAATCGACCGGCACGTTGGCGCCGGTGATCGCCGAGGCCAGCGGCGAGGCACAGGAACGTCACCACCTTGGCGATCTCCGACGGCTCCACCAGCCGGCCGAGCGCCGAATTGCCGGCGAGCGACGACGGATCGCGTTCGCCCTTGTCGATGGCCGCCTGCAACGCCGGCGTGCGCGTGTAGCCCGGAGACACCGCATTGACCCGCACCTGCGCGGGGCCCCACTCGGCGGCGAGGCATTCGGTGGTCGCGATCACGGCGGCTTTGGCGGGTCCATAGGCATGCAGCGGCATCGAGCGCATGCCGGCGATCGAGGCGATATTGACGATGGCGCCGCGTCGGCGCGCCAGCATGTGGCGGCCGAAGGCGACGCAGGCCACATAGGTGCCGCGCTGATCGACCCGGATCACGTCATCGTAGGCGGTCATATTCAGTTCGGTCGGCCGCACCGGCACTTGAATGATGCCGGCGCTGTTGACCAATACCTCGACTGGCCCGATCTCAGCTTCGATCGCGGCCGCGCAAGCCTCTGTGGCCTTTTCGTCGGCCACGTCGCGCGCGCCGCGCGTGACCACCAAGCTCTTTCGCGATCTCTTCGGCGCGTGCCAAATCGCGGTCGAGCACCACGACTTTCGCGCCGCTGGACGCAAGCTCCCGGCAGCACGCGGCTCCGATGCCGCTCGCTCCGCCGGTGACGACGGCTATTCCGTCGATCCTCATGCGCTCCCTGCCAGTGCCGCTTCTTAAACTTCGGGCGGATTTTTCCGCCCTCCCTCCGATCACGGCACCCACGGCAGCCTGCAAGATTTTGCGAGGGCGTGACCTTCCAAGAAAAATGAACTATAAATCAACAATCGTCAATGACGTAGCTTTTTGATTGCACGATGGCCAGCGTCAGCACTGCGGGCAACGCCAAGCCCAAACTCAGCCGCGCCGAGCGGAACGATGAGGTCAAACGGCGCCTGTTCGATGCAGCCGCCAAGGTGGTCGGCCGTCTTGGCTATGCGGAGGCGTCGGTCGCCCGCATCACCGAGCTCGCCGAGGTCGCGCAAGGGACCTTCTATAACCACTTTGAAAATCGGCAGGAATTGCTCGATCAGTTGCTGCCGACCATCGGCGTGCAGATGTTCGAGTTCATCGCCGCCCGCGCCGGCGCGCTGCCGCCCGGTGCCGATCGGGAAACGGAGCGATTTCGGGCCTTCTTCGCATTCCTGCGCGAGGTGCCGGAATTTTTGCGCATCCTCAACGAAGCCGAGTTCTTCGCGCCGACCGGCTATCAGCGGCATCTCGACAATATCGCAACCGCTTACGTGCGGACGCTCAAACGCGAACGCAGCGCCGGCCAAGTCGACGATTACACCGACCAGGAACTCGAAGTGATCGTGCACATCCTCATGGGCGCGCGCGGCTATTTGAGCCGGCGCTATGCCTATACGGAAGGCTCGGCGCACGCCGTGCCCGACGAGGTGATCTCGGCTTACGAAAAGCTGCTTGGCTCCGGCCTGTTTCGCAAGCGCGAGACGGACGACAAAAGCTGACCGGGAAACCGACCAAATAAGCTTGGCCGGAAAAACCGGCCGTGAAAATCGGGAGGACGTCAGTCAATGCCAACACCCACCGGGAATCCGTTTTCGCTCACGGGCAAGTCCATCCTGATTGCCGGCGGCGCCAACGGCATCGGCGCCAGTGCTGCGGCGATCTGCGCCAGCCTCGGCGCCAAGCTTATCCTGGCCGACATCAGCGATGCGGCACCGATGGCCGAAAAGCTGCACCGCGATGGCCATCAGGCACGGGCTGTTTCCTGCGACGTGACCGACCGCGCCGCTGTTGAGCGCATGGTCGCGGATGCGGGCGCGCTCGACGCCATGGTGGTGTGCTCGGGCATTTGTCCGTTCGACGATTGGATGGCCGACGACTGGGACGAGGTTTACGAGCGCACCAACGCCGTGAATGTCCAAGGCACGGTCAATTGCGTGCGCGCGGCGCTGCCTGCGATGATGGAGCGCGGCAATGGACGGATCGTGCTGGTCGGCTCGCTCGCCGGTCGCAGCGGCGGGCTGCTGTCCGGTCCGCATTATGTCGCGTCGAAAGGCGCCGTCGGCGCGCTGGTGCGGTGGTTTGCGCGCAAAGGCGCGCCGCGCAACGTTCTGGTCAACGGCGTCGCGCCCGGTCCGGTCGATACCGGGATGATCGCGGGCCGCGATGTCAATCTGGCTGCCGTGCCAATGGGCCGCATCGCCCAGCCGCAGGAAATCGCTTCCGCCATTGCGTTCTTGTGCTCGCCGGCGGCAAGCTACGTTTGCGGCGTCATGCTCGACGTCAATGGCGGAGTTTACATGTCGTAAGCTCGCGCGATGCTTCGCCGGCGCACGCCAACCCGCGCGGCGGCTACGTTTTTTAGTTTGCGTTGCCGCCAGACTTTTCGCGCTTTTCCCGCCTTGACAACCCTAAGTGAATGCTGTTCATTTAAAGAAAAGTGACGGATAAATCACGGTTCACGTTTCGTCGGCAAGCTTCGACGTTTGCCATCTGAAACAAAAACAAGGGCCAGCTAAAAGCGGGCCCGACGGGGACGGAACGATGTTGCGTTGGCGCCCGACGCAGGAAGGAATCGTATTTCTTCTCGCCGCATTGATGTTCTGCGGCTTCGCAGTGGCTCTTCCCAATTTTCTCGCCGTCGAAAATCTGTTGTCGCTGGTGCGCAGCGTGTCGATCCTCGGCATTCTCGGACTTGGCATGGCGCTGGTCGTGATCGGCCGCGGCATCGATCTCGCGATGGTCGCCACCATGGTGGTCGCGGTGGCGTGGGCGATGGTGTTATCGCGCACCCAACTGCCGCTCGGCGCGGCGCTGGCGCTCGGCGCCGTGTTTGTCGTCGGCATCGGCATCGTTACCGGGATCATCGTCGCCTATGCGGAAATTCCGGCGATCTTCACGACGTTGGCGATGGGCTCGATCGTCTATGGCATCGGGCGCACGTTCTTCTTTCAGATCGACGTGCAGAACGCCCCGACCGGCTATTCCTGGTTCACCTTTCTCGGCGCCGGCCGTGTCGGCGGCATTCCTGTGATCGTGGTCGCGTTCGCGGCCATCGCGCTGGTGATGTTCGCGGTGCTGCGCGAAACCCGCTTCGGCCGTTTCGTTTATGCCACCGGCGACAATCCGCTGGCGGCGCGCATCACCGGCATTCCGACCCGCGTCTTGACGGTTTCGCAGTACATCATCAGCGGGCTGATCGCCTATTGCGCCGGCATCGTCATGGCGGCCGCGACCTCCGGCATCAATACCCGCATCTACAACTCGACCATGATCTACGACGTGCTGCTGGTGGTCGTGCTCGGCGGCATCGGGCTGTCCGGCGGCCGCGGCGGCGTGCGGAACGTTTTGGTCGGCACCATGCTGGTCGGCATCCTGCTTAACGGCATGACCATTCTGAATATCGGCTACACCACGCAAAACCTTATCAAAAGCATCATCCTGCTCGGCGCCATCATCATCGATACCCTGATCAATCCGCGCGACGAGCAAACCGCTCAGCAAGGCGACATCTGAGACAACAAAAGTGAACTGCGACTAGCCGGAAAACCGGCTGACAAAAGGGAGGAAGAGTTATGAAAGGTTTATTCGCGCTCGCCGTAGCGGCGACGCTGTCATGCGCCACGCTCGGCTACACGCCGGCGCACGCCGAAGACACCGGCCTCGATCAGGTCGGCCGCGCCGATTACCTCGGCTCGCTCAAGGGCAAGAAGGTCATCTTCATTCCCATCTCGATGGGCTTCGACATCACTGAGTCGTGGGCGGCGATCTGGCGCAAGCAGGCCGCCGAGCTCGGCTACACGCTGCGATATTCGCGATCCGAACTGGAGTGTCGATGCCGGCACCAAGGCCCTGACCGCGGCAATCGCCGAAAAGCCCGATCTGTTGATCATTCACAATCCCGACATCCAATCCTACGCCCGGCTTCTGAAGCGCGCGCAAGACGACGGCATCAAGGTCCTGCAGGTCAACATGCCGTCGGTGACCACGACCGACTCGTATGTGGGCGCCGACTGGGTCACGCTCGGCGAAGAAGAGGCCAAGGCTCTGGTCGACCATTGTTCGGCCGGCAAAGGTCCGTCCACCAAGGTCGCGTTCGTGCAAGGGGTCGTGACCGGCGCAGCCAACATCTATCTCAAGCGCGGCATCACCAACGTGCTGTCGAAGCATCCGGAGATCAAGATCGTCTCCGATCAGTCGGCCAACTACGATCCGGAAAAAGCGCGCGCCATCATGGAGACCGTGCTGCAGCAGAATCCCGATCTCTGCGGCGCAGTCGGCGTCTGGGACAGCCAGGACGTCGGCATCGGCGCAGCGGTGGCGGCCGCGGGCAAAACCGGTCAGGTGTTCGTCGTGACCAGCGGCGCCGGCAGCAAGGCTGCGTGCGACAACGTCGAGAAGGGCTTGCTGACGATGGACATCAGCTACAACTCGCCGCTGCAGGGCGACATCGCCGGCCAGCAGATCGCCGAGCTCCTGCAGAACAAGGGCAAGGCCGGCGAGCGCAAGGTGATCTACTACGGACCGCTCACCAAGATCACCAAGGACACCGTCAGCCCGCGCAATTGCTGGACGATGGAAGACCTGAAGTAGACGCCGGCGAGCCGCCGCAGCGCCTGCGCGGCGGCTCCCTCTTCTTGCCAACGCGGTCCCGCCTGAGCGCCGATACAAAACATCTGCGCATGGTGCGGCGCCGCGAAACCCCATCGCCCGAAGCCATTGGCGGGACGCCCCTCACCGTGACCAACCGCGACGCCCTCATCCGCCTTCGCTACCGCTTGATTCCCGATCACGTCATCGGCGAATTGCTGGCCAAGCGATGGATGGACAATGCCATCCCGTTCCTGGCGCTGGTCGTCGCCTTGGTCGTATTCGGCCGCATCCTGCCGGACTTCTATTCGATCTCGAACCTGACCGACCTCAGCCGGCAATTCGCCGAAACCGGGCTCGTGGTGCTCGGCCTGACCGTCGTGATGCTCTCGGGCGGCATCGATCTGTCGGTCGGCTCGGTGTTCGGCCTCGCCGTGCTGACAGCCTCGATCTGCATGAATGTCTACAATCTCGGCGTCGGCGTGACGCTGCTGGCGTGTCTGGCGCTCGGCATCGTGTGCGGCGCGATCAACGGCATTCTGGTCGGCTATCTGCGGCTGCGCGCCTTCCTCACGACGCTGGTGACGCTGATCGTCTTCCGCTCGATCTACGAGCTGGTGTTTCCCGATTTCTCCACCGCCATCGTCGGCAACATCCCTGACTCCGATATCTGGGAGTTCGTCGGCAACGGCACGGTGCTCGGCGTGCCGTTCAGCTTCGTCGTCACCGCGATCATCGCGGTGCTCTGGCATGTCGTGCTCTCGCGCATGCGGCCCGGCTGGCGGCTGATGGCGGTCGGCGGTGCGCGGCGGTCGGCGCACAATGCCGGCATCAGCGTGCGGCGCACGATCTGCAACGCCTATATCTGGTCGAGCGTGCTGTGCTGCCTCGCCGGCTTCTTCAACGCCGCGCGGCTCGGCTCGACCGGCTCCGACACCGGCGTCGGCATGGAAATCACCGCGCTGACCGCCGTGGTGCTGGGCGGCAATTCGCTCGGCGGCGGCCGCGGCTCGGTCGCCAAGGCCGTGCTCGGCACCGTCATCGTTCTCATCCTCACCAACGGACTGATCGCACTCTCGGTGCCCGGGCCGGTCAATTCGACCATCCTCGGCATCGTGCTGATCGCGGCCGTGTTCGTCGACGTGCGCTGGCTGAAGAACCGTCACAAGATCCTCAACAAGGTCTATGTTTCGCCGACATATTTCTCGACCCCGACCCCGCCCTCGACGGCGCCGGACTCAGGCTCGCCGTACGCGCTGAACGACAAGCTGCGCTCGGTCGGCGCGGTCGGGCTGGGCATCATCGAGGGCGCCGAGGACATGATCCTCGACCGCGAGGACAATCTCTATTGCGGCAACCGCCACGGCGACATCATGCGGTTCTTCGGGCCGGATCACACCCGCCACGAGATCTTCGCCCATGTCGGCGGCCAGCCGCTCGGCCTCGCCTTCGACCCGCAGGGCAATCTCGATGTCTGCATCGGCGGCATGGGGCTTTATCAGATCACGCCGGAGCGCAAGATCAACAAGCTCTCCGACGAGACCAACCGCACGATGTTCTCGGTGGTCGACGATTCCCGGCTGCGGCTGGCCGACGATCTCGACATCGCGCCCGACGGCCGCATCTATTTCAGCGAAGCCACCATCCGCTTCGAGATGCACGAATGGCCGGTCGATGCGCTGGAAAGCCGCGGCAACGGCCGCATCATCTGCTACGACCCAAAGAGCGGCAAATCGCACACCGAAGTGTCCGACCTGATCTTCCCCAACGGCATCTGCATGTTGCCGGACGGCGAGTCGTTCTTCTTCGCCGAGACGTTCGGCTGCCGGGTGAGCCGCTACTGGTATCGCGGGCCCGAAGAAAGGCACGCCGCGAGATCGTCATCGCCAACATGCCGGGCTATCCGGACAACATCAATCGCGCCTCGGACGGCAATTACTGGCTCGCCATCGTCGGCATGCGCTCGCCGGCGCTCGACCTGGCGCTGCGCATGCCGGGCTTCCGCCGCCGCATGGCGCGGCGCATCGCGCCCGATGCCTGGATGTATCCGAACCTCAACACCGGCTGCGTGATCAAGTTCAACGAAAAGGGCGAGGTGCTGGAAAGCCTGTGGGATCTCGGCGGCAAGAACCATCCGATGATCACCTCGATCCGCGAGCACAAGGGCATTCTCTATCTCGGCGGCATCTACAACAACCGCATCGGCACCTACAAGATTCCCGGCGCCGACCCGAATTGGTGCGCGCTCGATACCTATTGGGGGCGCAAGTGATCGGCGCATTGCAGCGAGCGGTCGACAATTTTCTCGGACGCGGCGAGGCCGCGGTCACCGTGCCGGTCATGGATGGGCCGCTCAAGCCTAATCAGCTGCTGGAGGCCGCCGGCCGCGTGCTGGAGGCACCCGAGATCGACAATCTCGCGGCGACCGCCGGATGGCATGGTCTACACCAGCGGCAACGCGCTGGTCGGCATTCCGGGCGGCGAGATCGCGCGCTTTCCGTCGGTCATCTCCTGCCTCGCGGTCGATGCCGGCGGCGCGATGGCGATCGGCTTCGAGCGACGGCGGCATCGTGATCCGCGGCGGCGCCCATGACGGCCGGCGCTTCGATCAGGCGAACGGCCAAAAGCTGAACTGCCCGACGGCGGCGCTGTTTCTCGATGCCAACACGCTGATCGTCGCCAACGGCGCGGCCCAGCATTCGCCCTCGCAATGGCGGCGCGACCTGATGACGCTCGGGCGCAGCGGCACGGTGTGGCGGATCGATCTTGCGACCGGCGAGCGCCGTGCTGCTGGCGAGCCGGATCGCCTGGCCGTGCGGCGTTGCTGCCGCGCCAGACGGCCGACTGTTCGTCTCCGAAGCTTGGCGCCATCACGTGCTGCGCATCGACGCGACGAAGGCGAGCCGGCCCGCGCTCGCGCTCACCGATCCGCCGGCCTATCCGGGGCGCATCGCCGCCGGCCGCGAAGGGCGGCTACTGGCTGACCTTCTTCTCGGTCGCGCAATCAGCTCGTCGAATTCATCCTGCGCGAGAAGGACTACCGGCAGCGCATGATCGAAGAAGTGCCGGAGCCGTTCTGGATGGCGCCGGCGCTGGCGAGCCTCGGCAAGTTCGAAGAGCCGCTGCAGGGCAGCGGCCTCAAGCAGATGGGCATCCTCAAACCCTGGGCGGCGACGCGCTCCTACGGGCTCGTGGTGCGCTGCGACGACGCGATGCAGCCGATGTTCAGCTATCACAGCCGCGCCGACGGCATGATCCACGGCATCACGTCGGTGTGCGAAGAACGCGCCGATCTGCTGGTCGCGGCCAAGGGCCCCGGCGTGCTGGTGCGACTGTCGGGCGCCGCCGACCGACCGGTGGGAACGAAGCCGTCATGAGCCCGATCCTCGAACTGCGCAAAGCCACCAAAGAATTTCGCGGCGTGCCCGCGATCAAGGACATCGATTTCACGCTGGAGCCCGGCGAGATCCACGCCATCGTCGGCGAGAACGGCGCCGGCAAATCGACGCTGACCAAGGCGCTGGCCGGCGTGCACAAGCTCACGTCCGGCGAAATGCTGTTCGACGGCAAGCCGATGGTGCTGTCGGCGCCGTCCGAAGCGCTGGCGCTCGGCATCGCCATGGTGTTTCAGGAGACCATGCTGGTGCCGTCGATGACGGTGGCGCAGAACATCTATCTGGGCGACGAAAAGCTCTTCAACCGGCTGCGCGGCTTGTACAATCAGGCCCAGCAATTCCTCGCCGGCATGAACTTTCAGGTCAATCCGACCGCGCTGGTGTCCTCGCTCGGCGCGGCGCACAAGCAGATGGTCGAGATCGCCCGCGCCGTCCATCACAAGGCGCGCATCATCATTTTCGATGAGCCGACCGCCTCGCTGACGCCGGAGGAGAAGAACCACTTCTTCGGCCTGGTGCGGCGGCTGGTGAAACAGGGCGTCGGCATCATCTTCATCAGCCACGCGCTCGAGGAAGCGCTGCTGCTGGCCGACCGCATCACCGTGCTGCGCGACGGCGAACGGGTGGTGACGGCGCCGGCGCGCGAATTCGATCGCGAGAAGCTCATTCAGGCGATGGTCGGCCGAAGCCTCAGCGCCACGCTGCACGGCGCCGGCCAGCGCGCGCCGCGCCCCTACGGCCGCACGCGTGCTGAGCGTGCAGAACCTCTCCAGCGGCAGCATGGTGCGCAACACCTCGTTCTCGGTCTATGCCGGGCAGATATCGGGCATCTTCGGGCTGGTCGGCGCCGGCCGCACCGAGATGATGAAGGTCGTCGCCGGCGTGATCAAACGCGATCTGTTCTACGGCGGCGATGTGCGGCTCGACGGCCAGCAGGTGCGCTACCGGGTGCCGCGGCAGGCCGTGCGCGACGGCATCGTCTACGTCACCGAGGACCGCAAGGTCGAAGGCTTCTTCGAGACCATGTCGATCGCCGGCAATATCCAGACCGGCGACGAGGCCACCGGCGTCAATCCGCTCAAGATCGTGTCGATGAGCAAGGCGCGCGCGCTGACCAAAACCTGGATCGAGGCGCTGTCGATCAGGGCCATCGACGGCAACGCCCGAATCATCGAGCTCTCCGGCGGCAATCAGCAGAAAGTGGTGATCGCCAAATCGCTGGTGCAGAAGCCGAAGCTGATCATCTTCGACGAGCCGACCCGCGGCGTCGACGTCGGCGCCATCGTCGAGATTCATCAGCTCATCAACCGGCTCGCCGACGAAGGCTTCGCCGTGGTGGTGATCTCGTCCTATCTCCCGGAAATCATGGCGCTGTCGGACCGCATCCTGGTGGCGCGCCAGGGCAAGATCATTGAAGAGATGAGCATCGACGAGGCGACCGAGCAGAAGATCATGTACGCCGCCGTGCATTAGGCGGCGCGGGATTCCCCTCACTGCCGCCATGCGCGAGCTTGACCCGCGCATCCCGATCATCAGGGTCAATGCCCGCCTGAGCGGGATGGCCGGGACAAGCCCGGCCACGACGATGCCAAAAAACGCCAACGATCAGAAACACGACCGCCTCAGAAGCGGCTGACGCACTGACATCTTAATGGAGCGTCATCTCGTTGCGCCTGACACGCGCTTTGTCTCCGAGTGTTGCCTCGTCGCCACAGCTTTTGGCCGAAGCGCGGGCTAAGATTTGGCGAAAAGGGGCGTCCATGAAGGCGTTTGCTGTCGCACTGGTTCTGTCGCTATCGCTATTGGGCATCGGGCGCGCAACCGCGGCCGATTTGCCGTTGCCTGGGCCGGTCGCGCCCAGCAGCTACTATCCGGCTTCGCAGCCGATCAATTGGGGTGGCGTCTATATCGGCCTCAACGGCGGCTACAATCTCGGAACGCAGCGACTTCAGCGATGCTGTCGGAAGCACCGGTTCTTTCAAGGTCAACGGCGGCCTGTTCGGTGGTACGCTCGGCGTCAATTATGCGGGCTTCGGCGACTGGGTTTTGCTCGGTTTTGAGGGCGACTTCGACTGGTCGGGAGCACAGGGCAGTGCGTCGTGTTTGCCACTCGTGAGCAGACCGTTAAGAGCCTGCCGGCGCGCAGTGCCAAACCAGGGTCGATTGGCTAGCCACCTTCAGGTTGCGGGCCGGCTACACGTGGTCGCATTTCCTGTTTTTCGTCACCGCCGGCGGCGCCGCGGGTGACATCCGCCTCAAGGACGCGATCGGAAGCCTCGCTCCAACTCCGCCGCTCGGTTGGACCGCGGGCGCCGGCATCGAATATGCTTTTACCGACGCGATCAGCGCCAAGGTCGAATATCTCTACGTGAATCTGGGACGGATCGGCTGCCCGGCAGGTACCGTATGCAGTTTCGATAATCCTAACATTGCGGACGGCTCCGCAGGCTTCAAAGAGAATCTGGTCCGCGCCGGCATCAACTACAAATTCAGCTGGTAAGCGATCGTTCGATCGAAGCCTGCCGGGGCTGGCACATCGCGCTCAGCCCCGTTTGTGATTCTCGAAAGCCCGCAAACAACCCGAAGGCCTATCGCGCCAGGTAGCCGCCATCGACCGGCAAGCTGATGCCGGTGACGTAGGATGCGTCGTCCGAGGCGAGCCACAGCACTGCGTGCGCGACCTCCTGCGGCTGCCCGATTCGGCCGAGCGGCACGGCGGCCATCAGCTTCTTCTGATTCTCGGCCATCTGCTGCATGTCGTCGCTGCGGCCGATGAAGCCCGGCAGCATCGGGGTGTCGATCGGCCCCGGACAGACGACGTTCACCCGCACGCGATCGGCTGCGAATCGCTGCGCCAGCGATTTGGTCAAACCGACCACCGCGAACTTGCCGGCCGAATAAACCGGGCTGAACATCGAACCGACCATGCCCGACACAGAGGCGGTGAACACCAGCGAGCCGCCGCCGCGCTTGCGCATGTGCTGGACCACCTCGCCGGCCCCAAACACCGCCGACGTGACGTTGAGCGACATCGCCCGCTCATATTCGGCCGGATCGAGGCCTTCCACGGCCGCCGGGCCGGGCGTGCCGGCGTGGGCCCACATCACATCGATGCCGCCGAGTGCCGACGCCGCGTCGGCGATGCTGGCCCGCACGCCCTCGACGCTGGACAGATCGCTGACAATCGGGATGACCGTGCCGCCTTTGGCGTTCACGTCGGCCGCCAGGGCCTTGAGCGCCGCTGCATTGATATCGACGGCGGCGACGGCAGCGCCCTCGCGCGCGAACAGTTCAACGCCGGCGCGGCCCATGCCGGACGCCGCCGCCGTGATCACCGCCAGTTTGTTCTTCAAACGCATTCCACTCTCTCCCTGTTTTGACTTTATGTTCTTTGTCTAGATTAATTTGTTATCGCATGTCCTTTCCGGAAAACCGGTTTCTACTTTTCCGGGACAGGCTCTAAGCGCGTTCTTTCACACGTAAAGTTCGGCTCGGTGGACCGGCCGCCCCGGACGCGACCGCGTGGCGCTTGATGGCGCCGCGAATAATCTCGGCCACCCGGTCCAGCCGGTCGAGCATGCGAAACATCGGTCCGGCGACCACCACGGACAGCCGCCGGTCACCGACCGGCAGCGGCAAGGCGACACCGGCGAGATCCGGACTGAAGTCGGCGAGGCTTTGGTGGTAGCCGCGCTCGGCGGCGTGCTGCAATTCGGCTTCGACGGCCTCAATGGACAGCGGCGTGGTTGGGCTCCATTGCCGAAACTCAATCCGCCGGTACAGGGCGGAGCGCTCGTCGCGGGTGTATTGCGCGAGCAAAGCCCGCCCCGTGGAGGTCGCGTGGATCGGCAGACGATGCCCGACCTGGGCGAAGTAGCGCACCACGGCAGGCGATTCCTGCACATCGACAAAGATCGCGTTGATGCCGGCCGGCGCGCCGATCGCCGCCGTCTCGCCGGTCTCCGCCGAGAGTTCGCCGACCAGCGCCGGAGCGAATTCCGGCAACGGCTCGGCGGCGGCAACCTGCTGGCTCTGCGCCAGCCAGCGCGGGCTCGGGTAATAGCCCGAACGCGGCCGCGGCTCGTACAGATAGCCGCGATCCACGAGCGTCTGAATGAGATTGAAGGTGCTCGATCGCGGCCAGCCCAGCGAATCGGCGATCTCCGACAATGTCGCGGGCTCCTGGCGGCGCACGAAGAATTCGAGCAGGTCGAGAACGTTGGCAGCTTGCCGGACGATCATGTGTCCCGGCTCCGGCTGGCGCGCGCAAGCGCGTCGCGGAATTGCGGCGCGGCGATTGCGATCATGCGCCGCGCGCGTTCTTCCAGATCGCAGCCGCGCAATTCGGCGACGCCCCATTCGGTGATCACGGCGTCGGCGGCTTGCGCCGGCACGCTGACTGTCTCGACCCGGGCGACGATGCGGCTCTGGCCGGAGCGCGTGGTCGACGGCAACGCGATGATGCCGCGGCCCTGCTCCGCCGCATTGGCGCCGGCGACGAAATCCGGCGAGCCACCGATGGCACCGATATAGTTGCCGCTGACAGTCTCGCTGTTGATCGCGCCAGTCAGATCGACCTCGATGGCGGAGTTGAGCGCGGTGAATTTTTTGATTTGCCGCAACACCGGCAGCCCATGTGTGTAGCTCGGCGGCGCCAGCCGGATAGCCGGATTGTCGTGCGCATAAGTGCGCAAGCGGGCGGTCGTGAACAACAGATTCGCGACGGAGATGCCTTGATCGAATGTCTTGAGCGCGTTGGTCACGGCGCCGCATTCGATGAGATCGAGCGCGCGTTCGGTCAAAATGCCCGAATGGATACCGAGATCGCGATGCCCCATGAGCGCGGCCAGGATCGCGTCCGGCACGGCGCCGACGCCGAATTGCAGCACCGCGCCGTCCGGCACCAGGCCGGCGGTATGTTCGCCGATCCGCTTTTCCGTATCGGTCAGCGGTGACGGCCCGATATCGAGTGGTGGCTGCGCCGCCTGGACGCAAAGGTGCAGCGGAAAATCCGCCGGCACCTCGGCGCCATGCGTCCACGGCACCTGCGGATTGATCTCGGCCACGACCATGCGGGCATGACGCGCCGCCGCGACCAGATAATCGTTGGCGAGACCAAAACTCGCCAGCCGACCGGGCAACGGCGGGGCGAGTTGAATCAGCACCACATCGGCCTTCAGTTCACCGCTCGCGAACGATTGTTCGAGCACGCTGTAGGGCTGACGCACGATCTCAAGCCCGTTGCTGCGCGACAGCGCGGCGGCGCGGCCGAACGCGCCATAGGCGGCAAATTTGATGCCCGCGCATTTTTCCGGCGTGAACGTCTTCGAGTACAGCGGACCTAAAAAGACTTCGAACGGTCCGATGCGATCTTTTTGGGCGACAAGCTCCTGCGTCAAAGTCAAAGCTTCGGCGCCGCCCTGCCCGACCAGCACGCGGTCGCCCGGCCGGATGATGGCCGCGAAATCGACGGCGCTGACGTCCGGTTCGACGTGCGCCATGGCGGCCGCCGCTTGCATCGTTTTAGTAGGACTTTGGCAGGCCGAGCACTTTCTCGGCGATGAAGCTCAAGATCAGCTCACGGCTGACCGGCGCGATGCGCGGGATCATGATTTCCCGGAGATAGCGCTCGACGTGGAATTCCTTGGCGTAACCAAAACCACCGTGCGTCATCACCGCCTGCTGGCAGGCCTCAAAACCCGCCTCGCCGGCGAGATATTTTGCGGCGTTCGCGGCGGCGCCGGCCGGCAAACCTTTGTCGTAGTGCCAGGCTGCCGAAAGCGTCATCAGCCAGGCCGCTTCGAGCTCGGTCCAGTTCTTGGCGAGCGGATGCTGAATCGCCTGGTTTTGTCCGATCGGACGATTGAACACCACGCGCTCGCGCGCATAGGCGGCGGCGCGCTGCAGCGCCAGCATGCCGAGCCCGACCGCCTCGGCCGCGATCAGAATGCGCTCGGGATTCATGCCGTGCAGAATGTATTCGAAGCCGCGGCCTTCCTCGCCGATGCGGTCGGCAACGGGAATTTCGAAACCCTCGATGAACAGCTCGTTCGAAGTCGACGGCTTTGCGCCCCATCTTCTCGATCTCATGCACCTTGATGTGGCTGCGATCGAGATCGGTATAGAAAAGACTCAAACCTTCGGTCGCGCGTTTCACCTCCTCGAGCGGCGTCGTGCGCGCCAGCAGCAAAATCTTGTCGGCGACCTGCGCGGTCGAGATCCACACCTTGGTGCCGTCGACGACGTAGCGATCGCCGTTGCGCACGGCGCGGGTCTTGAGCTGCGTGGTGTTGAGGCCGGTGTTCGGCTCGGTGACGGCGAAGCAGGCCTTCTCGCGGCCCTCGATCATGCCGGGCAGCATGCGCTTCTTCTGCTCTTCGCTGCCGAACACCACCACCGGGTTGAGGCCGAAGACGTTGATATGGATCGCCGAAGCGCCCGACATGCCGGCACCGGATTCGGCAATCGCGCGCATCATGATCGAGGCTTCGGTCACGCCAAGGCCGGAGCCCCCATAGGCTTCCGGAATGCAGATGCCGAGCCAGCCCTCGGCGGCGAACGCGGCGTGGAAATCGTTGGGAAATCCGCCCTCACGGTCGCGCTTGAGCCAATAGGCATCGTCGAAGCGCCGGCAAATGGACGAAACCGCTTCGCGAATCGCTTCCTGTTCGGAGCTGAACGTAAAATCCATCAGGCGATATCCGTCTTTGCTGGTGCTGGCGCAGCGTCTTGCGGCGCGTGGTCGTTGCCCTTGACGATACCTTTGGCGAACAGGTCGTCGATTGATTGATCTGCAAGTCCGAGTTCGCGCAGGATCTCGCGGCTGTGCTCGCCGAGCGTCGGCGCCGGGCTGGGGCTATCGGGCTTGCTGTCGCCAAATGTCGTCGGCGCGCGCAGCGATTTGATCTTGCCTTCGCTCGGATGCTCGACGTGCGAGAAAAATCCGGTGGCGGCGAGATGCGGATCGGCGAGCAGTTCCTCGATGGTGCGCAGCGGCGTGTAGGGAATATCGGCGTCCTCGAGCAGAGACATCCACTCGGCGGTGGTGCGCGTCACGAAAATCTCCGCGACCTCCGCATAGATTTCGCGGATGTGGCGGATGCGGCTTGAGTGATCGCGGAAACGCTCGTCCTGCAGTTCGGGCTTGCCGATGGCGGCGAAGAAGCTGCGCCACTGCTTGTCGTTATAGATCAGCGCGCACAGATAGCCGTCCTTGGTGCGGTACGGCCGACGCTCGGGGGCAAGCAGGCGGGCATAGCCGCCATGATCGAGCGGCGGATCATAGGTGAGGCCGCCGAGATGATCGAGCAGGACGAAATTCGCCATCGTCTCGAACATCGGCACGTCGATCCGCTGCCCGCGGCCGGTGACGTCGCGATGGCGCAGCGCTGCGAGGATAGCGTTGACCGCAAACAGCCCGACGATGCGATCGGCGATGGTCAGCGGCACATAACGCGGCGATCCGTCACCCGCATCGGCCAGCAAGGTTGGAATGGCGCAGCCGCCCTGGATCAAATCGTCGTAGGCCGGCCGCGCCGCGTAGGGGCCGTCCTGCCCGTAGCCGAACACGCCGGTGTAGATGATCTTGGGATTGACGGCGGCGAGATCTTCGTAGGCCAAGCCAAGACGCGCCACGGCTTGTGGCCGCACATTGTAGATGAACACGTCGGCATTCACCGCCAAACGCAACAGCACCTCGCGCCCGGCGGGTTGCTTGAGATCGAGCGCGATGCTGCGTTTGTTGCGATTGACGTTGAGAAACATCGGCCCCATGCCGGGGTGGCGGCCCGGACCGATCTGGCGGACGATGTCGCCCTCGTGAGGCTCGACCTTGATGATGTCGGCGCCCATGTCGCCGAGCTGCAGGGTTGCATAGGGCCCCATCAGCACGGTGGTCATGTCCAGGACGCGCAGACCACTGAGTGGGCCCAACCCGCAACCCTCCCCTGACAGCGAGCGCGCGTTTGCCGCGCGAATTCATATACCGGATATAGGAATTCACATACCTGAACAAGTCAAGCCGCCTTGCCCGGTGCCGATCGCATGCCAAAGCAGCAATTTCGGCGGCGTGTAAGAATTCCCAGCAATTTCAGCGCGTGAGTATCGTCGTTGCGAGAAGCGTCAGCGACGCAGCAATCCAGCTCCGTGCCAGCCGCGGATTGCTCTCCGGAGGCTTGCTGCCAGGCGGGCTGCTTCAACCCCGACCACCACGCAACGATGAACTTACTTGGACGCCCGCTTCGTTGCCCGCTTTGAGGCGCGCTTTGCGGCTCGCTCGGCCGCTCGCTTCAACTTCAGCCTCTTCTCGCGTCTGGCGCGCTTACGGCGCGTGTCCGCGGCCTTGAGGGCAGCGCGGCGGCGGCGGAGTTTGCGCTTACGGATGCAGGCTGTGCACTGACAGCCGCCGTTCTCGATGAAATATTGGAGGTAGTCCTCGCCGTACGAATAGGTGATCTCCTCCCCTGCCTCGATTGCGCGATCAGCGACGACGACGATGCCGCCGTTGCGGCCCACCGGTCGCGAATTCGGCTTGCAGGAGTGATTGAAGTAGCGCGCCTTGTTCCATCGCGGCGAGCCGTCGATGGTCCAGCGCTTGTTGAGCGTGAACAAATAGCGCGCGCCGCGCGCCTCGCGCCGGTCGGCTTCTTCGTTGGTGATGCGGGGGCCGCGGTAGGTCGCGATATAGGCCCCGCGCTTGATTGGCTTGACGGCGAAGATGCCTAGTCCGGTGAAGGCACGGCCGATCCGAAAGATTCGCGCAGACATGCTTTGCGCATACCCGCAAATTGCGCGGATGTCATGAGGTTTGCTTCGCGTTTGCCGAAAATCGCAAGCCGCTTTCCAACTTACCCACGCCTAAGATCGGCGATCACCGCCTGCGCGGCGTTGTGCCCTGGCGCGCCAGTGACGCCGCCGCCCGGATGCGCGCCCGAGCCGCACAGATAAAGGCCCGGAACGGGCATGCGATAGTCGGCATATCCGAGCATCGGACGCATCGAAAAAAGCTGGCCGAGCGACATGGCGCCATGAAAGATGTCGCCGCTCGGCAAGCCGAACATGCGCGCCAGATCGAGCGGCGACAGGCTTTGCCGCGCGATCACGCTGTCCTTGAAGCCGGGCGCATAGGCCTCGACGGTGTCGATCATCAGGTCGGCGACTGTCTCGCGATGCTGGTCCCAGGTCGCACCGTTTGGCAATTGCGGGGCGACGTGCTGGCAGAACAGGCTGGCGACATGGGCGCCGGGCAGGCGCCAAGCTGTCGTCGAGCGTCGAGGGAATGACCATCTCGACAATCGGCTTGCGGCTCCAACCGGAGCTCACGCAATCGCGGTATGCTTGGTCCATATAGGCGAGGCTCGGCGCCATGATGATGCCCGCCGTATGATGATCGCCGGGCCCCGGCCGCGCGGAAAATTCCGGCAGTCTAGATAGCGCGACATTCATCCGGAAGGTTCCGGAGCCGGCTTTCCAGGCGTCCATGCGTTTGGTCGTGGACGCCGGCAGCGCACCGCGCGGCACCAGTTCCTGAAACAACATCTGCGGATTGACGTTGGCGATCACGGCCGCCGCGCGTACGGCGGTGCCGTCCTGCAACACGACGCCGGCGGCGCGATTGCCTTCGATGAGAATTTCGCGCACCGCGGCTCCGGTGTCGATGCCCGCACCATATTCGCCCGCCGCCGCCGCCATAGCGTGGGTGATGGCCCCCATCCCGCCGATCGCGTGTCCCCAAACGCCCGGCTTGCCGTTCACCTCGCCGAACACGTGGTGCAGCAACACATAGGCAGAGCCGGCGCTGTAAGGGCTCCCGAGATTGCCGACGACGGCATCGAAGCCGAGCAGCGCCTTGATCGGATCGGATTCGAACCATTGGTCGAGCATGGCGCCTGCGGACCGGCGCAGCAGTTGAAACGCCGCCGCGAGACTATCGTTGCGCCACAGCGCCTTGCCGATCGACGCGAGGTCGGCGAGCCCGCGCAGCGTTTGACCCGGATCGCCGAGCAGGAAATTGGGCGGCGCAGCGAGCACGAGTTCGCGCAGCGCTTGCGCCAGCCGGCCGATCTCTTCCTGATAAGCTGGATAGCGTGCGGCGTCCCTGGCGCTGAATTTCGCGATCTCCTGCTCGGTGCGGCCTTCGCCGCTGAGCAGATAGCGACCGTCCGGCAGCGGAAGAAAGTTTTGCACCCGGCGCTCGACGATGCGCAATCCGCGCTCACGGAGTTTCAGATCGCTGATGACTTTCGGCTGCAGCAGGCTGACCGTGTAGGCGGCGACCGAGTTGCGAAATCCCGGATGAAACTCCTCGGTGACGCAGGCGCCGCCGACGATGTCGCGGCGCTCGAAAACACGCACGCGCAATCCCGCCATCGCCAAATAAGCGGCGCAGGTCAGGCCGTTATGGCCGGCACCGATAATGATCGCGTCGAGATCGGACATGTTTGATAGTGCGCTCAACCGCAACGCTGCAGACGTTACTTGAAGCGTTCCTTGTGAGCGCGGATCTTCATGGCCTTACGTATCAGATCGGCAACATTGCGCGCGCCGATCCGCTCCATGACCCAGGCGCGATGGTTCTCCACGGTCTTCGGGCTGATATTGAGCCTGATCCCGATCTCCTTACTGGAAAGCCCGGACACCGCAAGCTCCATCACCTCGCGTTGCCGTGCCGAAAGCGTGTCGAACCGGGTTTGCAGTTCCTCGAGTTCGGCGGCGTCGCTCTTGCTTTGCCGCATTCTTTCCGCACCCTGACGGATCGAAGCGAGCAGCCGGGCCTCGTCGAAAGGCTTCTCGATGAAATCGAACGCGCCGTCCTTGATGGTGCCGACCGCCATGTCGATGTCGCCGTGCCCGGTAATCAGAATGACGGGTCCCGGATAACCACGTTCGTTGAGCCGCTTCATCAGATCGAGACCGGACATTCCCGGCATGCGCACGTCTGAAACAATGCAGTCGAATGGTTCGCGGCCATCGAGCGCTTCCAGAAACTCCTTGGCGGCCCGGAAGGTCGAGGTCCTGATGGACTGCCGCGCCAAATAGTGCTGCAGCGCATCGAGCACCGCGGCGTCATCGTCGATCAGCGCTATATGTAATTGTTCAGACATGTTCGGACTGTTTGACCACCGGCAAGGTGAAACGGACGGCCGCTCCACGAACGCTCGCATCCAACCATAATCGGCCGCCATGAGCCTCGACGATTGTTTTGCATAGCGGCAATCCGATACCCAGCCCGTCGGCCTTGCTCGACGCCAACGGCAGAATTCCGTTTTCCAGGTAATCGCGCGAGAAGCCCGGTCCGGTGTCGATCACGGCAATTTCAACGAATTGACCATCTGTCTGTCCGTGCGGCCATCGCGCGTCGATCGAGACCGTAGCGCGTGGATTTTTGCTCTCCCGGATGGCTTCGAGCGAATTGCGAACCAGGTTAAGCAGGACCTGCTCGATTTGCAGAATATCCACCATGACTGGCGGAAGATCCGATGGCAAATTGGAACGTGACGTGACGCCAGCGCGCTCCAAATCCGACCGGCAGAGGTCGAGCGTCTCTTTGACGATGCGCTCAAGTGGAACCGGCGCGCGATTGCTACGGTCGAGCCGCACCAGCGCCCGCAGGCGGCGGATCACTTCCGCAGCACGATCGACCTGCGCCACCGCCTTTTTGGCGATTTCCACGACCTCGTTGGCGTTGCCGGTGCCGGCGCCGACCGCATCGGCCACAAGGCGGGCGTAGGTGCCCGCCGCCATCAGCGGCTGGTTGACCTCATGCGCCACCGCGGCGGCCATTTCACCCAAGCTCCCAAGCCGTGTCAGGCCGGCGAGCGATTCACGCTGCATCTGCAGTTGCAATTCCATGCGGCGGCGCTCGGTAACAAGCTCTCCCGCGATCAGGCCCGTAACGGTGAGGCCGAGCATCAGAGACTGCAAGGCGACGAGCTCCGGGCGTTCGTCATGAACGACCGCCATGCCGAGGATGACGCCGATCTGGGTCAACAAGATACCGGCGCTTGCACCTTCGACGCCATTGCGAACCGCCATCCAAACGACCGGCAGGAACAGAACGTAAAACAGCTGAAACTCGCGTTCCTCGCTGAGACCGAACACCATGGTCACGGCGACCACCACGGCGGCGCACTGCAGCACGGATTCCAGCGAGAACGGCAGCATGCGCCGCCCCGTCAGTGCAAAGAGAGCGAAGGGCGCCAGCGCCAGCACGCCGACGATGTCCCCGATCCAGTAGCGCAGCGCAGCCGCTATGAACTGATTGCCGGGCAACAATCCGGCCGCAACGGTTAGACCAACATAGCTTACGGCCACGAACGCCGCGGCCGCCGCCGTCGTCAAGATGAAGCGGGTCAGATCACGCGTCGATGAGAGCTGCGGATCAAAGCGGGCCTTTGGTCCGGTCAAAAACAGAAGCGCGGCCGTATAGCCGCCCCCGATAGCGGCAACCGAAGCGATCTCGGCCGGCCACGGCAGGATGACCTGACGATTGACGATATCGGCGAGGAACGGCGCCACGAATAACAGCGGAATAAACTGGCGACCAAAGAAAAGAATGAGCGCGAAGCTCAAGCCGGTGCTCGGGCTCCAGGGCGTGATGCCGAGTTGAGCGTCCGATTGCAGGAAACTGACGCGATCGAGCGCCACGTAGGCGACCAGATAGGTCAACCCAGCGACGATCTGACGGCCGTCAAACGTCAGTGGCACGGCCGGTCGCATTGTCCGAATCCATTCACCCATCAATGTTGACGCCTTTTTCAGGGGCGATCACCTCCGGACCCACTCCCACGTGAATTTACCTAGGGGGAACTCCCTGGGCGGGCGTCCCGAATTGTTCATGCCATTTCTGACCCTATTCTAGCCAAACGAGCAAATCAGCCAAGGACGAGAACACCGCTAACGGCATCTGAATGGCACAGCGGATCTCCGCCGCGAAGTTGGTGACGACTCAAACGGCGGCACGGCCCAGCATCCCGGAACACGACGCCAACTCAGGAACGTTTCAGGAGTGAGTCTATGAGAGCAATTGACGCCCACAATAGGCTTCCCGAGGTAGCGACGGACCAATTCTTAATGGACCGGGCGCTCAAACAGATGCGCAAGCTGCGCTGGATCGGCCAGGAAATCGACGCCAAGACGGTCCTCGCGGTTCTGAATGAATCGACGCAATCGTCCTCACGATTCTTCAAACAAGCCACGCCGCAACCTTTGTAGAATCCACCAACAAAATTTCACGCAATCCACGACAGACGATCTCGATGAGATATTTGCCTCCCCTGCACGACCGGCTTCGGCGCGCTGCCATCATCGGTCGTAGGCTTGGCTTCTCATGCAGACCCGACGTCGCACGCGCTTCCATACCAGCTTGCCAAGCTGCGTCCCCTCCACTCCACTCCCGGCTTGGCTTGCCCTGGCGGCTTCCCCCGAGGCCGTCAGGGACCCCTTTTCATATGGGCTCACGAAACGCGAGGCAGGAAACAAAGGCCAAGCGGTTTCGCGCGCATCACGGCTTGCCGTTACGCAAAGAGCCAACTGAGAAACACGAATGAAAGGCCCGCATAAAGGATGCTCGCACGCTTCGCACTCGCCGCCGGCATCGCGACCGCGCTCTCATTGCTGCTCACCGGCTGCAGCGAGGGGCCGGCCGCGCCTAGTAGCGAGAACGCCCAAACCGTGCCGGAGGTCAGCGTCGTCGAGCTGCAGCCGGCGCCGGTTTCCGTGATCCGCGAGTTACCGGGCCGCATCTCGCCGACCCGAATCGCGCAGGTGCGTGCGCGCGTTTCCGGTATCGTCGTCAGCCGCAATTTCACGCAAGGCAGCGACGTCAAAGCCGGCGACATCCTCTACCAGCTCGATGCCCGGCCGTTCGAGATCGATCTCGACTCCGCGGAGGCGGCGCTCAGAAAAGCAACCGCACTGATGATTCAGGAAAGAAAGACTGCAAAGCGCATCGAGGTGCTGGCGCCGAGCGGTGCCGCGGCGCAATCGCAATTGGACGTCGCCGTCGCCAATGTCGGACAGGCCGAGGCAGATGTCGCCGCGCGCAAAGCCGACATCGCGCGCGCCAAGCTCAATCTCGAATATGCCAGCATTCGTGCCCCGATCAGCGGCCGCATAGGCCGCGCGTTGGTCACCGAGGGCGCGCTGGTCGGCCAAAACGAACCAACCCACGTGGCCACTATCCTGCAGCTTGCGCCGATCTATGCAGACTTCACGCAATCGGTCACCGAGATGAACGAGCTGCGACGCGAATTCGACAGCGGCGCTCTGCAAAAGGATACCTCGGCCCGGGTGCGGTTGATCCTCGACGACGGCAAGCTTTATCCGCACGAGGGCAAGTTGCTGTTCTCGGATTCGACAGTCGATCCGGGAACCGGTCAGGTGACGTTGCGCGGCGAGTTTCCGAACCCGGACGTGACGCTCCTGCCCGGCATGTATGTGCGCGTGCAGATCGTCCAGGGCATCGATCCGGATGCGCTCGCCGTGCCGCAGCAGGCCGTCCGCCGCAACGACGCCGGCGAGAGCGAAGTGTTCGTGGTGCGCAACGACAATCGTGCGGCGTTGACGCCGATACGTCTCGGCCACGCGATCGATGATCGCTGGCTCATTCTCGACGGTGTGCAGCCCGGCGATCGAATCATTGTCGACGGATTCCAGAAATTCATTGCCGGCGATCTGGTCAGCCCAAAACTTTGGAGCGAGACCCGGCACGCAGCGGAGCCGTCGCGCACCGGCAGCGTGGCGCCGGCGACGTCGCCGGATTAAGCCTGATGCCGGCGTTCTTCATCGAGCGGCCCGTCTTCGCCTGGGTGGTCGCGCTCTTCATCTGCCTCGGCGGATTGCTGGCGATACCGTTCATGGCGGTAGCGCAATACCCGGTGATCGCGCCGCCATCGATCTCGATCTCGACGAGCTATCCGGGCGCGTCGCCGGAGAATCTCTACAACAGCGTGACCCGGCTGATCGAGGAGGAGCTTAACGGCGCCAACGGTATTCTTAATTTTGAATCCACCAGCGATTCGCTCGGCCAGGTCGAGATTACCGCCAATTTCGTTCCCGGTACCGATTCCAGCGACGCCTCCGTCGAGGTGCAGAACCGCATCAAGCGCGTGGAGGCCCGGCTGCCGCGCGCGGTCATTCAGCAAGGCATTCTGATCGAGGAAGCCTCCAGCGCCGTCCTTCAAATCATTACGCTGCGCGCTACCGATGGCCGGCTCGACGAAATCGGTCTTGGCGATTTTATGGTGCGCAATATCCTCGGTGAGATCCGCCGCATTCCCGGCGTTGGGCGCGCCACGCTCTACTCGACGGAACGCGCGTTGCGAGTTTGGGTCGATCCCGCCCGGCTCGTTGGATTTGGGCTTACGGCCGACGACGTCACCCGGGCGATCAACGCGCAGAACGCCCAAGTTGCGTCCGGCAGTATCGGCGCTGAGCCAAGCGTTCCGGCGCAGCAAATCTCGGCGCTGGTGCTGGTGAAAGGCCAGTTCTCCTCACCGGAGGCCTTCGGCAGCATCGTGCTGCGGGCGAATCCTGACGGTTCAACGGTACGGCTGCGCGATGTCGCACGCATCGAAGTCGGCGGCTTAAGCTATCAGTTCACCACGCGCCGCAACGGCGAACCAGTTGCCGGCCTGTCGGTGATGCTCGCCCCGGGGGCCAACGCGCTCGCCACCGCCACGGCCGTTCGCGACAAGATGCAGGCGCTGTCGCAGTTTTTCCCGGCGAATATCAAATACGATATGTCGTACGACATCACCCCGGTGGTCGTGGCTTCGATCAAAAAAGTGCTGAGCACGCTGGGCGAAGCCGTGGTGCTGGTGTTTTTGGTGATGTTCCTGTTCCTGCAGAACATCCGCTACACGATCATTCCAACCATTGTCGTGCCGGTGGCGCTGCTCGGTACCTGCGGCATTCTTCTGCTGCTCGGCTTTTCAATCAATGTCTTGACGCTGTTCGGCATGGTGCTCGCTATCGGTATCCTGGTCGACGATGCGATCGTCGTCGTGGAAAACGTCGAGCGCATCATGTCGGAGGAAGGGCTGTCGCCGCGCGAGGCGACCCGCAAGGCGATGAAACAAATCACCGGCGCCATTATCGGCATCACGCTGGTGCTGGTGTCTGTGTTCGTGCCGATGGCATTCTTTCCGGGCTCGGTCGGCATCATCTATCGGCAATTCTCCGTCGCGATGATTGCCGCCATCGGCTTGTCGTCGCTGCTGGCGCTATCGCTGACGCCGGCATTGTGCGCAACCATGCTCAAGCCGGTCGCCGCGGGGCATCATCACACAGCGCGCGGCCCGTTCGGCTGGTTCAACCGCCGCATGGAAAGCGCCAAAGACAGCTACGCGCGATGGGTCGGATTCTCCATCTGGCGCGGCGGCCGTCTTATGGCGATCTATGCGGTCCTGCTCGGCGCGGTGGCGTTCGCCTTCATCCGCTTGCCCGGCGGCTTTCTGCCGGTCGACGACCAGGGCTTCATCACCACCGACGTGCTGACGCCGCCGGAAGCATCGTTTCCGCGCACGATCGAGGTGATCAAGCGCGTCGAGGACTATCTGACGCAGCGCGCGGGCATCGATACGGTCACCTTTCTTACCGGCTTCAGCTTCCTCGGCCAGGGTCAGAACACGGCACAAGCCTTCATCTCGCTGCAGGACTGGTCGAAGCGGCACAAACCGGAATCCGCCGAAGCGATCGTCGCCGACATCAACCGAACTTTTGCGTCGCTGCACGACGGCAAGGTTTCAGCCTTGCAGCCGCCGCCGATCGACAATCTCGGTAATTCTTCAGGCTTCAGTTTCCGCCTGCAGGATCGCGGCCAGCGCGGCTATGCCGAATTGGTGCGCGCCAAGGATCAACTGCTCGCCGCGGCCGCGCAAAGCCCGGTGCTCGACGACGTCTATGTCGAAGGTTTGTCGCCGGCGCCGCAAATCGAACTGGTCGTCGACCGCGAAAAAGCGGCCGCGCTTGGCGTCACCTTCGAGGAGATCAACAACATCATCTCGACCAACCTGGGCTCCGCGTACATCAATGACTTTCCCAATCGCGGGCGCATGCAAAGGGTGATCGTGCAGGCCGACCGGGGTGCGCGCATGCAGCCTGATCAAATCCTTTCGTACAATGTGCGCAACAGCGCCGGCCAGCTCGTCCCGCTGTCCTCGTTCGCGAGCGTGCACTGGGCGGTGGGCCCCTCGCAGATCGTCGGCTTCAACTACTATCCCTCCATGCGCTTATCGGGCTCGGCCAAACCGGGCTTTACCAGCGGCGACGCGATCCGCGAGATGGAGCGCCTTGCCGGCAAGCTGCCGAGAGGATTTGGCTACGAATGGGCGGGGCAGTCGCTGCAGGAAAAATTGTCCGGCTCGCAGGCGCCGTTCCTGCTGATGCTTTCGGTGCTGCTGGTGTTCCTGGTGCTTGCCGCGCTCTACGAGAGCTGGACCATTCCGCTATCGGTGCTGCTGACGGTGCCGCTGGGGATTTTGGGTGCCGTGATCGGCGGCGATGCTGCGGGGACTGCCGAACGACGTCTATTTCACCGTCGGCATCGTCACCATCATCGGTCTCGCCGCCAAGGACGGCATCCTGATCATCGAATTCGCCAAGGCTTTGCGCGAACAAGGCCGCCCGATCAGAGAAGCGACGATCGAGGCCTGCCGCATGCGTTTCCGTCCCATCGTGATGACCGGTCTGGCGTTCATCTTCGGTGTCGCGCCGATGACGATCGCGGCCGGCGCCAGCGCCAAAAGCCAACAGGCGCTCGGCACGGTCGTGATGGGCGGCATGACCGCGGTGGTCATCCTGGCGCTGCTGATGGTTCCGGTGTTTTTCGTAACCGTGCAAGCATTGTTTAATCGAGAGGCCCGATCGGAGCTTCGATCGGCCACCGGCGATGCCGAACTGCGCCAGGACCGGCCGCCCGCGGGCGCTCCTCAGCAAGGCTAGAGCACACCACGATTAGGCTGAATCGCGATGTGCTCTAGATCTACTTGTTATCGCATGTTCTTTTTCGGAGAACCTGTCCCACTTTTCCGGGACATGCTCTAGCGCGCCAGACCAGGGATCGTCCGGCAATTTGCTCAGGCATCCGGGGTCACCCCGCCCGCGCTGCGTCCGGGTTCCTCGGCCATTGTTCCCGCCCCGCCTGGAACGCGTCATCGCCTCAGCGTCACGGCGTCATAATCTGCCCGCGATCACCGCCTAGTGGCCTCGTTGGGACGATCAAATCGAGGGGCGGCATGAAGCTTTCGCAACGCGTGATGGGGACGGTCCGCGTCCTCTTGCTGCTCGGCTTCGCCATCGGTTCCGCCAGCGTTTCTTTGCGCGCCTATGCGCAGGCGGCCAATTCAGCCCATGCGGCGGCGTCTGCGGCGTCACACGCGAATGCTCCGGCGAAAGACCAGGCCGCTGCGAAAGCGCCCGAGCCGCATGTCGACACGGCCGAGATTACCCGCCGCCTGAACCGTGAACTCGGCTTCGACCTCGAGGCCACCACGGGCGGCTGGCAGCATACACTGGATCGCTTGGACAACGAGCTGGCGCGCCCACGGCTGCGCTATGCGGAACTCAATCGCTATCGCGACGAGTTGCAGCAGCTTCGATCCAACATCGCCGATTCCTGGAAGAAAATCCAACCACGGCTTGAGGCCGATCGCGAGCAGATCAAGCTGCTCGGCACTGCACCCGCTGCCGACCAGCCGCCCGAGCCCGACCAGGCTGCACTGGGCCGCGCCGAGTTGAACTACCACTTGGGATTGCTCTCGGCCGCGGAAACCTCGGTCAACGCCAACAATGTTCGCGTCGACAATCTGTTCGATAAAATCCAGGACATCCGGCGCAAGAACTTCACCTCGGCTTTGCTGCAGCCGATCCCTGGCCTCTACAGCTACGACACTTGGGCCAACGTGCCGCGTTTCGTGCCGGATGCGGCGCGTCGCGTGCGCACCATGATCGCGACCTGGTGGAACGATCCGCAAAATCGCAGCGACGCCTCCTACGCGGCAGCGGAAGCGTTGCTGATCTTGCTGGTTCTCTCGATCCTAAGCTGGCGCGGCATTCGCCGCCTGCGCCGTTGGCACGGCGACGACGAGCCGCCTTATTGGCGGCGCGCCTCGGCCGCCGCCGGCGTAATCTTGCTGCGCGCGCTGCCGGTCGTAGCGCCCGTGGTCTTTTTGTACGCCATGGTGGCCGACAGCCAGGCCTTGCCGGAGCGGCTCGATTGGCTGTTCTATTTGACGGCGCAGTCGATCGTGATCGTGTTCGTCGTCGGCGCGCTTGTCACCACCGCGTTCGCGCCGCGCGCACCGCAATGGCGGCTCATTGCGGTATCGGACGAACGCGCCACCCGCATCTGCGGCCTCGTCCTGGCGCTCGCGTTTGTCTACAGCCTGACCAGCCTGCTCTACGGCGTCACCCGCCTGGTGCAGGCGCCGTTTGCGCTGACCATCGCGGTCGCGTTGCCGTCGAGCTTGATACTTTCGGGCATCGTGGTCGCGCTGCTGCGGACGACGAGCCGCAACGGTTCCGATGCGGCGCCGACCGCGCGTCTGTTCCGGGTGATCCGAACGGTGATCTGGTTCGTCGTCGCCGCCATCGTCGTCGGCACCCTCACCGGCTACTTGCCGCTGGCGCGATTTCTCGGACAACAACTCATCGTCACCGGCTCGATCCTGGCGCTGGTTTATTTGTTGTTGCTCTGGGTCGACGGCTTTGTGCAGGGGCTCAGCGACGACGGCACCTCGACCGGGCGCTGGCTCGCCCACAGCGCGCGGCCGGAATGGCGCGAACAATTGGCGCTGCCGCTCAGCCTGATCTTGAAATTCGCGGTGCTGGTGCTGGCCGTGCCGTTCCTGATGCTGCAGTGGGGCTATTCGTGGCCGGACATCCGCGAATGGTATCGCCAGCTGTTCTTCGGACTGCGGATCGGCAGCACCGAAGTGACGATCGGCGCGCTGATGGCCTCGATCATCGTGTTCGGCCTCGGCTATGCGGGCGCGCGCCTGTTCCAGGGTTGGCTCGACGCGCAGGTCTTGCGGCCAGCCGGGATTTCCGGCGGCGTGCGCAACTCGATCCGCACCGGCGTCGGCTATGTCGGCATCATCATCGCGGCCGTGGTGGCGTTCTCGTACGCGGGCTTCAATCTTTCGAGCCTCGCCATCGTCGCCGGCGCGTTGTCGGTCGGTATCGGTTTCGGCCTGCAGAATCTGGTCAACAATTTCGTGTCCGGCATCATCTTGTTGGCCGAGCGCCCGATCCGGGTCGGCGATCTCGTACTTGCCGGCGGCGAACAGGGCGTTGTGCGTAAAATCAGCGTCCGGCAAACTGAAATTGAAACCGCCGACGGCGCCAACGTGCTTATTCCCAATTCGTTTTTCATCTCGGAGAAGGTGAAGAACTGGACCTTCCGCAACAACATCAGCCGCATCACCATCTCGATCGGCGTTGCCTATGGGAGCGATCCCCGCACCGTGCGCACGGCGATGCTGGGCGTGGCCCAGAAGCACTCCGAAGTGCTGACGGCGCCGGCGCCGGCGGTGACGCTCGACGAATTCGGCGCCGCCAATATCGGCTTCACGCTTTATGCGTTCGTCGGCGACGTCGGCAAGGCGGGCGGGATCCGCACCGATCTGGCGATCGCCATCCTGGATGCTTTTGCCGAAGCCGGAATCGCCGTGCCCTCCGGCCAGAACGAGATCACCATTCGCAACATCGAGCGGTTGCGCGAGACAATGGCCCAGAACGCGGCGTTGCCCGGAAGCGCTCCCAACGGCGGCCGCAAATCATCCAAGGATGATGCGGCCGCGCACGTCGAGTGAGCGAAACGCTAGAGCATCACGATCAGGCCGAATCGCGATGTGCTCTAGATCTACACTGTTATCGCATGTCCTTTTTCGGAAAACCGATTTCCACTTTTCCGGGACATGCCCTAAGCGTTGCGCTGGACGATAAAATCGACGCAGCCGCGCAGCCATTCCAGATCGGGACTCGTGGGCACGCCCGCGAAGGCCGTGGCGTCGAACTCGCGCCGCGCGGCTTCCATGAAAGCGGTCGCCGACTGCTGTGCCCACGCGATGCTGCCGTACTTGGCCAAGATGCTGCGGAAGTGCAGGACCTCGCGCGGCAGCCGCCGTTCGCGCGGCCGGCCGAGGAAATTTCCGATCCAGATTCGGTCCGCAGCGCTGGCGTTGCCGAGCGCATGCGCGAGCACGATGGTGCGCTTGCCCTCCAACAGATCGCCGTTGATCTCCTTGCCATAGCGGGACACGTCGCCGGTCAGATTGAGGACGTCGTCGGTGATCTGGAACGCAGCGCCGAGCAGAAATCCGAACCGGTCAAAACGCTCGAGCGTTGTCGTCGTTGCCGTTGGCGATCAGCGCGCCGATGCGCATCGGATGAATGAAGCTGTACCAGGCGGTCTTTTTCAGCACCAACTTCAGATAGTCTTCCGGACGCACGTCGAGATCATTGTCGCGCACCCAGCCTAATTCGACCGCTTGCCCCTCCAAACACTCGACCAGCATATGATCGACTTCGTCGAGGATCCGCAGCGACACCGCCGGGCCGAGCCGATCCACATTGCGCCGGAATAGGCGCATCGCCAGCGCATTCATCGCGTCGCCGGTGTTGACGGCGATCGGAACGCCGACACGGCGGTGCATGGTGTCGACGCCGCGCCGCAACTCGCTGCCGTCTTCGATGTCGTCATGCACCAGAAAAGCGTTGTGCAACATTTCGATGCCGGCGGCCGAGAATAGCGCATCGTCGGCGCGGCCACCCAGGGCCCGCGTGGTCGCGATGCACAAGGCCGGCCGCAAGCCTTTGCCGGCGCGGCTGAGGAAATCGGTGACCAGTGCGTAAAGATGGCGCTGCGGCTCAAGCGTCGGCACGCTCGCGGCCAAGGTGCTGTCGAGCTTGTCGCGATACCAGGTGAGCCGTTCCAGAAAGTCGGTCGGGCCTGCGGCATCGCCGGCGACCGGCGCCGCATCGAACGGGAAATTTGCTCGCCAGGAAAGCCGGATTGCCGAGGAGCGGCACATCGGGGCTTGCCATGGCGCCGGGCGGAAGATTCGGCGGACCGACTGTCGTTGCGGCCGGAACGAACGGCTCGACGAGGGCCAAAAGCGGCGCCACCGGCGCGAGCAGCGGTGACGCGCGTTCCACGGCATCCACAGCGATTTTCGTCATGGTATCGTCCCACGGCAGACCGGCCGCATAACGGCCGGCATCATATTGCTGCAACGGCACAAGAACTTCGGGCTGGCGCAACGGCCACACCATGCAGCGCGGTCCAACAAATCCGGCTGTGTCGAGCAAGTCGTTGACCGCACGACGCGCGGCCTCGTTGGCGCCTTCCATCGTCGCAAGATCGGTGTAGGTGCGCACGTAATCGGACGCCAGAAACAAATTCGGAATTTGCGTCTTGGCGTCGGGACGCAGCGCCCAGGTGTCGACCAAATTGACCAGCAGCGGCTCGGCATCGGTCAGGAGACCGGACCCGTCGGTGCTGGTTTGGATGTCGGGATCCAAAAACCAGGAGTGCAGATCTTCGTCGCGCAGCAGCTCGCGATCGACATTGATCGAGCGCTTGAGCTGATGCCACACCTCGCGCATCACCTCTTCGCGCGAGCATTGCATGGCGCTGCGGCCATCCGAGCCGGGCGCCTCCCAGTTGGAGACATCGACCGAAAGGACACCGCGGACATCGCTGTCGCCGAAGTCATCCGGCGACATGCTGCGCCAGAACTGGACCTGGGACACGCTGGTCAGCGCCCATTCGGTGTCGATATGAATGACATGGCCATGGGCAATCTGCACGTCGCGCCGCAGATAGAATTGCAGGCCGTTCATCCACTCCACATTCGGCACCAGCGCGCGCAGATTGCCGAGTGCCGGATCGGCCGACAATATCCTCTCGTTGAGCAGCGGCGTGAAACGCTCGATCGGAAGGGACGCGACGTAATAGTCGCCCTCAACCAGCGTGCGCTGTCCACCGCGCTGGACCGCGATGCCGGTGATGCGCCGGCCATCACACAAAATCTCAACGACTTCGGCCTCGAAGAAATATTGCACGCCGCGCGATCGCAGATAGCTGAGCCACGGATCGATCCACACCAGATTGGTCGGACCATCCAACAAACGATCCGTCGTTCCGGCGGTCGGATCCAGAAACGTCAGCATCATCTGCATGAACATGTCGCCGACGGTGCGCGCGCTCGCTCTCCGCGCCTTGGCGGCGACAAGCGAACGGGTGAAGCCGATGGCGAGGAATTTCTGATACGCGGCCGATCGGGTCTCCGCGCCGATAAAATCCCACCAACCGATCCGCTCATATTCGCCGAGGCGACGCGCTTCGCAGGAGGTGAGGATTTGCCAGAAGCGCGCGCCGAAGAACGCCAGTTCATCCGGCGACAGGCCGATGACCGGGCCGAACGCCAGCAGCGCGTCGCTCAACAGCGTGCCGGCATCATCGGCGGTACGGGGAAACCGGGACGGGACAACGAATGTCGGCTTGCCGTATTGGGTGAAGCCGATGCGCGTGGTCGGGACCAGATGGTCGGCAGCGGTGCGGCCGTCGAAAGACGGGATCCGCTGCATCGTGTCGATCACGTGCCGGTAAAAGCCGGGGAAGAAGCGAAAGCCGTGCTCGCCCGGGCAAATGGTGCTCGATCGAGGCGACGCCGCTATCGACCCGTTCGTGCCCGCTGGTCCCGGCACCGTCGTCTGTGACCGGAATGCTGCGCGCCTTGCCGCCGGCGATCTGACCACGCTCGAGGACGACAACTTCGAAGCCACGCTCGACCAGTTCGTGCGCGGCGGTCATGCCGGCTACGCCGCCGCCCAGAACGATCACCCTGCTCGGCATGCGGCCCCTTCGCGAAGACGATCTAGAGCAACCTCTCGCTGAGCGCGCAAGCGGCGCCCTCCCCGACGCGTCTGGCGCCTCTCATGCTATGAATTCTTTGACGTGGCCCGGGCCGGCTTCGATTCACGCGCTGGGCCGGTAAGCTTCACGACGGCTTTCTCGCTCTTGATGCGCAGCACCAGCTTCTCATAGACACGGAAAACGTAAGTCGGGTCCGTCGTCAGTTGCAAAAACTGAAGCGACATATCCCTGGCGATGACCAGGTCAATGGGATCTCCCCCCAGCGCCACGACGACACCGAGGCCGTCGGCGATCGCCGAGGAGCGAAGCAGCGGGCCGCCGCCCAAAAGCGGGACAATCTGATCCTTCGGCGTGACTTGCGGCCGGCTCGGATCCGGCTGCAGCGCCATCACGTAGAAATTCTGCGACAGCACGACAGCGAACGGGCCGAAATGCCCCTCGGTCTCGAGCGCGCTGATGGCGGAGGCGACCGCCACGACGAGAGAATCGCCATCAGTCACCGGCGGTCCGACATCCGTGCCCACGGTGACGAGACCCTCTGAGTCTTCGCCGTCCGAGATTTGGACGCCAAGGGCTTCGGCAATCGGTGTGGCCCCCTCGAGCCCATTGAAGACAAGCGCGTCTTCCACCCGGGCGAGGATGTTGCCGGCACGCCGGAACACCGACAGGACGCTGCTGAGCTCCGGATCGGCAAGTTGCGCGCCACGCAAACGGGCCTGCACCTGCAGCGTCGCCAGCTCGATGGTTTGCTTATCTTGGGCTTCCAGCGGCCCGGCTTCGCTGACGTCGACCTTGCGGACGAAATCGGTGTCCGCGGGCAGCGGGCCGTACAACGTGAGGAAAGTTGCTGCGACGCGTGCGCGCTGTGCCTCTTCCTGGATCGCTTGATTGACGCGCGCCCATTGATCTTCAGTCCATGGCACTTGCGAATTGCAGAGCATCGTACAGCCCCCGCCTGTTCATTCGAGCCCAGTACAACCGCTAGAAGAATACAGAGTGATGTCAGTGATGTAAACGATGACCATTTTCAAGGCGCAAAATTATCGCGACAAGAATACATCTAGGCGTTGCGAGCCGCTGCGAGCCAAGTAAGCTGCCGTGCAGGTCGCCTGCGGTGTGCCGAGGATGCATGACATGAAAAAGGCGCTCGCTTATCTGCCCGCAATTCCCGCAGTGCAGCGGGCGCCGCAGCTTGGCGGACGGGGCAATCCGGACGTGGGCGAATTTTCCGAGTTGCTTCGCCCCGCCTTGGCGGCTACGCCGCGCGGCCTTCCGACCGACCCGGAAGCGCTTGTAAACAGCGCGCTTTCTCTGCTTGGCGGACAAAACGTCGTCCCGAGCCCCGGCCCTATTCCAAATCCCGGGTTGGATATCCCGCTGCCGCAATTGCCGCCGCTTCGTGCCGATGCGAGCCCAGCCAATGTCGGCCCTCAGACTCCGCCGACGGCTTTGCCATTGCAGTTGCGCACACTGAGCGACGGCAGCCTGTGTACGCTGCCGATCCGCTATTTCGACGCCCAGCTTCTGATTGCGACCTACCTGGTCGACTACGGGCGCGTCGCCGCGCTGTTGAAAGACACCGGCGTCATCGCGGTCCCGCAGGTGACCGGTCAGGCCCTGGTGGCGTTCGGCTGTTTTCAGTACCGCAAGACCGACATCGGGCCATACAACGAGGTCGGCGTCGCGATTCTGGCGACGACGCCAATATCGCCCGTGCCGGCACTCTATGTGGTCCACCTGCCCGTCAACACGCCGGAGGCGAACCGCGCCGGCCATGAGATCTGGGGCTACAATAAATTCGTCGCCGGCATCGACATCGCGGAGAGCGGCAACGCCTTCGCGATGACCATTCGTGACCCGGACGGCGTCACCATTGCGCGTTTCGACGGCACCCGCAGCGCCTCGTTGACGATGCCGCCGAATGACATTGTCACCTTCAGCATTCTCGACGGCCGATTGATGCGAACGGTGATCCAAATGATGACGCCGTCACAACTCGGCAGCGGCAGCGGATTTTCGCTTCAAATCGGCGAGTCGACCCACCCGATGGCCGAAAACCTGCGCTTCCTGGGGCTCGACAGCCTCACGCCGGTGCTGCTGCAATACGCCGAGCCGTTTCAATCGATGTTGTTCCCGGGGCAGGCTGCGTAAGGCCAAGCCGCACGGCTCTTGTCGGACCCTGGGCAGAGCCTTTAGCAGGCCAGTGTTTGTTGAGCACTCAACCGCTCAAGCACTCAGTCTCTCAAGCATGCCCTTCGCTTGCCGCAGGTCGTGGGTATCGAAGCCCTCCGAATACCAATCGTAAATCGGCCCCAGCAGACCGCGGGCTTGATCCGTTCGACCTTGCTGATGCCACAGCTCCGCAAGGCTCGTCGCCGCCCGCAATTCGAAGGACCTTGCCTGCTGCGTGCGCGCCACATCAAGCGCATGCCCAAAAAGCGCTTCCGCCTTGGCAGGATCGCCGTTCGGCGAGCGCAGCGCGACTTCGCCGGCAATGCGGTGAATATCGAACTCGTACCAGCGCTCTTTGGTCTCATGCATCAACGTCGTCGCTTCGTCGACGCAACGCTGCGCGTCGTCGAAACGGCCGACGTCGGCATAAGCACTGATCAGATGGGCCAGGTGCACCGGCATCCACAACGACGCGCCGGTCGATCGCCACGCCCCCATGCCGGATCCAATGGTCTTGACGGCGTCCGCGGCTTTGCCGTTCCGCGCCGACAGGCACCCCAACAGAAGCATGGCGCCGACCTTCCAGAACATGGCACTTTTTTCCTCCGCGACCGCGCAAACCTCGTCGAGCTGTGCCTTCGCCAGCGAGTAATTGCCGGCATGAATATGCGTGAGCGACGTGATCGCCAACGCCGCCATGATGTTCGCCGCCTGCCCGGTATCCCGCGCATCGACCACGGCACGGGCGGCGTCTCGCATCGCCGCGTCCGGATAGCCAAGCTGCCACAGCGCCAGCGACCGATAGAACAGCGCGGCGACTCGGACATCCTGACCAAACAACATCGCGCCGCGGCGGTGCTCCGCCGGCTGGTAACGCGCGATCGCCTCGTCGAGATGCGACCGCGCCTTGGCGATTTCGCCGGCATGCAAACAGGAGGCGCCGATGAGGCGGTGACCGGCCACAAGCGGCAATGTCGCTTGCCGCTCGTCGGCGAGGCTCAGGAACTGCGCGGCGAGTTCGCGGATCACGTCGCCGTTGAAGGCGACGTAATTCGCCACCCAGAAACCGTAGAGAACGGAGAACAACAACAGCGGCTCGTCCGGCGGTTCGCCCTGCGCTTCGGCCTGCTGGATCAGCCGGCGCGCCTCTGCGGCCGCTTCCTGGGTTTCGGTCGCGGCGTAGCCTTTGACGTGCATCAGCGGGTTGACCAGCGCGACTTGCAGTCTGATTTGCTCGCGGCGCAACTCGGTGGTCGACGGCAACGTTTCAATGTGCGCCAACGCACGACTTAACTGCTCGACAGCCTCAATCAAAGCCGAGCGGTAAAGCGAGCGTTGTCCGGCTTTGCCCCACAGATGCGCCGCCCGTTCGATCAGCCCCGCCTCGGTGCAATGGCGTGCGAGAACTTCCGGCCGCCGTTCGACGATGTCGGCGAATTTGTCTTCGAGTGCAGCGGCAATGCGTGCATGCAATGCACGCCTGGGCTCACGCAACAACGTGCTGTGGGCAGCGTCCTGCACCAACGCATGTTTGAACAAATAAACCGCGTCGGGCGGCGTGCCCTGTCTGAACACAAGACCAGCGGCCAACAGGGCGTCAAGCGACGACTCGAGCTGCGCCTCCGATTTTTCCGCCACCGCCGACAAAAGATCATGCGCAAACTCGCGCCCGATCGCGGCGCCAATCTGCGCGACTTCCTTTGCCGGGCCGAGGCGATCGAGCCGCGCCATCAGCGAGGCATGCAGGCTCGCCGGAACGTCCGAGGCCGTCGACAGGATGGCGGCGATCGCGCGCTCAGCCGCGCTCTCCGCTTCCAGCACCGCTCGGGTTATTTCCTCAATGAACAGCGGTACGCCGTCGGTGCGTTCGATGATGTCGCGACGAACATTCATCGCCAGCGGCTTGTTGCCGACGACGCGATCGATCATCATGCCGACCTCACGCTCCGCCAGCCGATTAAGGGTCAGCGCGGTCACATGCGGGACGGCCGACCCACGGCGGATCAAACTCCGGCCGGAACGTCACGATCAACAAAATGCGCTGGCCGGCGACCCGGCTCACGGTGCGGCTGACCGCCTCGAGGCTCGTCGGATCACTCCAATGGGCGTCCTCGAAAACAACCAGCACGGGATTTTTCTGCGCCAAGAGCCTCCATCTGCGCCCAGAGCGTCTCCAGCGTCTTTTGCCGGCGCTGCTCGGGCGTCAGTTGCAGAACGGGGTAGCGTCCATCACTCGGCAGCGACAGCATTTCGGCAAACAGCGCGGCGTCTTCCTGCGAGGCCGCCGTCAGGGAGAGAACCTGATCGAGCTTATCGAGCTTGGTCTTCAGGCTGTCGCTATGTGCGAGCTTGGCCACCCGCTCGAGGTGGCCGACGACCGGATAAAGTGCGCTGTTGGAATGGTGCGGAGAGCAAAAAAACCGCATCCGCGCAAACGGCTCTCCGCCGATTTGTTCGAGCAGCCCCGCGGTCAGTCGCGATTTGCCGATGCCGGGCTCGCCGGAGAGCAGCACGACCTGGCCTTCGCCGGATTTTGCCCGCGCCCAGCGGCGCAACAACAATCCGATCTCCTCCTCGCGGCCGATCAGATCGGTCATCCGATTGGCGTGCATGGCCTCGAAACGGCTGGCGACGGAGCTTTGCTGCAATACCGCCCAGGCCCGCGTGGTATCGGCCAACCCCTTGAGGCTGCGCGTACCCAAATCTTCGAGCTCGAATATGTTGCCGATCAGGCGGCGGGTGTTGTCCGCGATCACGACCTGATCGGGCTCGGCAACACTTTGCAGCCGCGCCGCCAGATTCGGCGTCTCGCCGACGATGCCGCGTTCACGAAAGCCGCCGACATCGGGCATTTCGCCGACCACCACGAGCCCGGTGGCGATGCCGACGCGGGTCTGCAGCGGCGCATGGGTCTGAAGACCGCCGACCGCGGCAACGAGTTGAAGCGCGGCCCGCACCGCGCGCTCGGCGTCATCCTCATGGGCCTGCGGATAGCCGAAGAAGATCAGCACGCCGTCGCCCAAATATTGGGAGACGAAGCCGCCCAATTGACGAACCGTTTCAGCGACACACCGGCGATACGCCGAAATCACTTCGCGAAGGTCTTCCGGATCCATGCGCGTGGAAAGCGCGGTTGAACCGACCAGATCGGCGAACATGACGGTGACCTGTCGGCGTTCGGCAATATCCGGAAGCGACGCGTCGAGTTCCGCCAACCGATCGAGTCGCGCCGCCAGCGAGTTGCCTGGCAACGCGGCGATCGCGTTCAAGAGCTTGCGGCGATGACCGACGACAATGACGCCGATGTCTTTTAGATCCTGGGCCGTCAGGCTCGGCAGCAGCGTTTCGTCGACGTCATTTTCGCGAAATGCCGCCTCGTACTGTTGCAGGCCGAGGCTGAGCAGCCAGCCGCGAAGATCCATAACGCTTGCCCCACGAGAAAAGGCGGCGATGATGGTCCAGCCCCAATAACGTGTCCAGGGCCACTCCGCAGCGAACTAGTTGCGCCGGGAAATCAGGGCCGAGCGATATTTCGACTGCGGGCATGAAACGCAGCGAAGCCCCGAGCGGACATCGGCAGCCAAGACGCCTATTAAAAGCCAAGCCAATCTGAAGACCGAATCTTTACCGTGCGATCAAACGCGGCAACACCCGTTGCGGCCGGCGGTCAACGCTCTGGGATGGGCCGTCGTTTGTCGCATGCGCATCGCTGTCGGCGCACATATCCTTCAGAAGCATGTGAAAAGCTCCGGGCGCCGTGGTACTGCGGCGACACATCAACTCGATGACGGATTCGGCCCGTTTGTCGTTGAATGCGAGGATATTTTCATAGACGCGCTCGATGAGTTCATCAACCAGCTTCTCGTCGTCTTTAATCGCGCAGCGCCAGAGTCGAAACACCTGCTCCGCGCTGAGCGCCGGATGCCGAGGCACCGACGCTGCCCGTTTCGCTGCGTCGTCGACCGGAACCACATAGTCCGACCCTGCGTGATGCTGCATTGCCTGGATCGGCGCGGCGCTATTTGGTGAGCCGTCGTCGATACGACGCTGCTGAGCTATTTTGGTCATGGCATTCCTCCTGCTTCTGTGTATTTTCAGGAGGCCGTGCGCCATTTGTCCTGGCTAATCAGCGACATCTGAGAATGGCGCAGCGGCGAGCCTAGTGGCAAGCGTACTAAAAATTGTAGCGCGTACTTTAAGTTGCAAAACGTGCTGAAAATTCTGCGGCGTACAAATGTTTCCTGCGAACGACTGACATTGACGCTGAGCGCGAACAGACAAACAGCGATGAAGACGATCCATATCGCGATCAACACAGGCAATCAATTCGCGCTCGACCGCCGCCTGTTGCAGCATTGCGGTTGGCGCGCCGATGCATCTTTCAAGGCCGGCGATGGGCTTGTGGTACTGCCCTCATCGAACGCAACTGCCAGCGCCACCGTACCTGCTGGCGCAAGCAGGTCAGTGCCGTGCGTCACAGCGGCGAAGCAAGAGCAGGAATCCCGGGCGCCATGATCGACCAGAAATCAAACGCCCACGGTCGCAAACTGCTGGAGCAATCGCCGCTATTCGCGCAGATGGAAGAGACCAGCCGGCGCGAGCTCATCGGCCAGGCCATACCGCGGAACTTTACCGCCGGCGAGACGGTCTGCCGCATTGGCGACCCAGGCGGCAGCATGATGGGCGTTCTCGCAGGAACTGTTCGCATTTCGCTACCGACCGTGAAAGGCAAGGAAGTTATTCTTGGCGACTTGCACGTCGGCGAATTGTTCGGCGAAATCGCTTTGCTGGACGGCAAGCCGCGTTCCGCTAACGCGACCGCGTTGACCAAATGCGAGTTGTTGGTGCTGGAACGGCGGAATGTGATTTCTCACCTTGAGAAGAATCCGGCCGTCTGCCTCAAACTCATGGAGCTTCTCTGTGCGCGCATCCGCCGTTCCGACGAGCGGATGGCAGATCTTGCGTTTTTCGAGTTGCCGACCCGTTTGGCCAAGCTGCTGCTCAGCTACGCGACCGAGAAGCCCGGCAAAGAGGCGCGCATCTCATCATCGCAGACCGAGCTGGCCGAAATGGTCGGTGCCACCCGCGAGAACGTCAATCGCTGCCTGCGCGATTGGCAGCGACGCGGGTTGGTGAAGCTGCAGGACGGATGGACCGTCATCGTCGATCCCGACAAGCTCCGCAGCTTGCTCGCGCCCGAGTGATCAGCCGGGCATTTAGACGCGCTCGAAGATTGCGGCGATGCCCTGCCCGCCGCCGATGCACATGGTGACCAGCGCATAGCGCTTGCCGATGCGGGCCAATTCGTACACCGCCTTCACCGTGTTGATCGCGCCGGTGGCGCCGACCGGATGGCCGAGCGAAATTCCGCTGCCGTTCGGATTGACCTTGTCGGCGGCGAAGCCGAGTTCGCGCGACACCGCGCAAGCCTGCGCGGCGAACGCTTCGTTGGATTCGATGATATCCATATCGGAAACATCGACCCCGGCCTTCTTGACCGCGAGACGCGTCGCTGGAATGGGCCCGAGACCCATATAGAGCGGCTCGACGCCGGCATGCGCGTAGCCGACGAGCCGCGCCATCGGCTTCAATCCGAGGCGGTCGACCGCGGCTTCGCTGGCCAGCACGAGGGCGGCGGCGCCGTCGTTGATGCCAGACGCATTGCCGGCGGTGACACTGCCGCCGTCGCGCTTGAACACCGGCTTGAGGCCCTTGAAGTCGTCGGCGCCGGCGTCATGACGGATGTGTTCGTCGGCGTCGAACACGACCGTGCCCTTGCGGCTTTTGATCTCGATGCCGAGGATCTGATCCTTGAAATAGCCGGCCTTGCTGGCGGCCGATGCGCGCCGATGGCTTTCCAGCGCCAGCGCGTCCTGATCGTCGCGGCTGATGCCGTGCTTTTCGGCGACGTTTTCGGCCGTCACGCCCATCAGCACGCGGTGGAAGGGATCGCGCAGCGCATTGTCGAGAACATCGACGATCGGGGCGCTGCCCATTTTCGTGCCCCAGCGGAACGACGGCGCCTGGAATGGAGCCCGGCTCATGCTCTCGACGCCGCCGGCGACAGCGACCTCGCAATCGCCAAGCTTGATGCTTTGCGCCGCCGAGACCACCGCCTGCAGTCCCGAGCCGCAGAGGCGATTGACCGTCAGCGCCGGCGTCTCGACCGGAATGCCGGCGTCCACGGCCGCAACGCGCGAGACGTACATGTCGCGCGGCTCGGTCTGCACCACCTGACCGAACACGACGTGGCCGATTTCAGCCGGCGCAACGGACGCGCGGCGCACGGCTTCCGCGGTGACGCGGGTCGCAAGTTCGGTCGGCGGGATATCCTTCAGACTGCCGCCAAAACCTCCGATCGCAGTCCGGACCGCCGACACGACGTA
Organism: uncultured Alphaproteobacteria bacterium; assembly: GCA_963737755.1. Classification (GTDB taxonomy): domain Bacteria; phylum Pseudomonadota; class Alphaproteobacteria; order Rhizobiales; family Xanthobacteraceae; genus BOG-931. The sequence continues at coordinate 837,993 of CAVTTZ010000009.1, forward strand.
AACTTCATTCATGGGACGCCTCCACCAGGGTCAGTTTTATTATCAGATGCGACGACGTCAAAACAGCGCGTCGGCGAATTGGACGGCTTCGTCATTGAGCGAGTGCACAAACGCGAGTTGCTGGCGCGCCTTCGGAAGCTCACTCGATACGAAATAGCGGCAGGCACGCACGCGGCTGTCGCGCATGCGCATTCGACTCGGTTGCCGCTACCGCCTGGTCGAGCCAAAGCCAGGTCACGACCACATGGCCGAAGGCGGACAGGAATATCGAGGCGTTGTGCAGCGCCTTGTCGCTCGTTTCGTGGCGCAGACTGGCGACCACATCGAGCACGTCGATCCACGCGTGCTCGAGCGCGGCGCCGTCGATCGTCAGATCGTCGTTGTCTCGCGCACGGGCAATCGTCAGGGCGATGCGGCGACCGAGCAACGCCAGGGCGGCCCCGTCATCACGCAGGATCTTGCGCCCCAGGAGGTCGATGGCCTGAATCCCGTGGGTGCCTTCGTGGATCGGGTTGAGTCTGTTGTCGCGGTAGACCTGCTCGACGTCGAAGTCGCGGGTATAGCCGTAGCCGCCGTGAATTTGGATCGCGAGCTCGTTGGCGACGAGGCCGAATTCGGCCGGCCAGCTCTTGGCGACCGGCGTGAGCAGGCCGAGCAAGGCGTCGGCCTCGGCCTTTTCAGTGGCGAGCGCGGCGTTCGCGGCCTGATCGACCAGTCGCGCGCAATAAAGCACCAAAGCAAGCGCGCCCTCGGCGTACACTTTTTGCGTCAGCAGCATGCGCCGCACGTCGGCGTGCGTGATGATCGGAACTTGCGGGACCGCGGCGTTTCTGCCGCGGCCGGCGGCCGGCCGCCCCTGCAGGCGTTCGCGCGCATAAGTCAGCGAATGATGATACCCGCGGCAGGCGAGCGCGGCGGCGCCGACGCCGACCGCGATGCGCGCCTCGTTCATCATCTGGAACATGATGGCGAGCCCTTGCCCGACGCCACCGACGCGATATCCGATAGCGCCTGCTGCTCCATCCGGACGATGGTGCGCGCCTTCACCGAAAGCCAGCAAGCAATTGGTGGTGCCGCGATAGCCCATCTTGTGATTGAGGCCCATCACGGTGATGTCGTTGCGCTCGCCGAGATCGCCGTTCGGCAGCGGCAGCCATTTGGGCACGATGAACAGCGAAATCCCGGCCATGCCGGGCGGCGATACGCCCATCCTCGCCGGCCACCTTGGCGAGCACCAGATGGACGATGTTCTCCGCGAGGTCGTGGTCGCCGCCGGAAATCCACATCTTGTTGCCGAACAGCCGGTAGCGCGCGCCCCGCCCGCTTCGCACCGTCACTCACGGCGCGCGTGGTGATGTCGGCCAGCGACGAACCGGCCTGCGGCTCCGACAGGCACATCGTGCCGAACCAGCGGCCCTCGATCTCAGGCTTGCGCACGTAGGTCTCGATCTGAGCCGCGCGTGCCGAAACTCGCCAGCAGCCGCGCATTGGCCACCGTGAGCATCGGATAGGCCGCGGTCGCGATATTGGCCGCCATGGTCAGAGCGGTCGAGGCCGTGTCGCACCAAATGCGGCAGATCTGCGCCCCGCCGAGCTCCTGATCGAACGTCGCGGCGAACATGCCGGCTCCGCATAGGCCGCGCAGCGCCGCCTTGATCTCCGGCAGCACGCGTGCACCTCTTCGCCGTCGAACACGGGCTCGCTCCGGTCGGCCTGCTTGCCGTGCGGGGCGAAATGATCGTCCGCGAGGCGCGCGCTCAGGTCGAGAACCGCATCGAAAGTTTCGCGGCTGTGATCGGCAAAGCGCGGCAGTTGCGTCAGCGCGGCCGCATCGAGCCAGTCGTACAGCAGAAAATCGAGAATCGTGCGGTCGATGAACGGCATCAGATGACGCCCGCGCCGCCGTCAACAGTGATGATTTGTCCGGTCACGTGCGCCGACGCATCGGACGCCAGCAGCAATGCCGCGCCTTTGAGATCGTTCGGACCGCCGAGCTGGCCGCGCGGCGTGTGCGCGATCAGATCCGCCTCGAAGGTGCCGAGCACGAACTCCGTCATCTTCGAGGGAAAATAGCCCGGCGCGAGCGCGTTGACGGTGATGCCGTAATGCCCCCATTCGGCCGCCAGCGCCCGCGTCATGTTGACGACGCCGCCCTTGGTGGCGTTGTAGGCGACGGTGCCGGGCATCTGCGGCGGATGTCCCTTGAGGCCCTCGACGGACGCGATGTTGATAATGCGGCCCTTGCCGGCCGGGATCATGGCCCGCTTGGCGGCCGCCTGCGACAGCAGGAAAGGCGCGGTGAGATTGAGCGCCACGACTTTGTCCCAGGCCTCGCGCGGATGGTCTTCCGCCGGCGCGCCCCAGGTGGTGCCGGCATTGTTCACCAGGATGTCGAGCCGACCGTGACGCGTCATGATCGTTTCCACGGCGGACGCAGGCGCCTCAGGCTTGGAGAGGTCGATGGCCAACGCGGTGGCGGCGATGCCGTGAGCGCTAAGGTGTTTGGTGGCAGCGTTAAGTTCGTCCTGCTTGCGCGCGGTCAGGACCAGGGTCGCGCCGAACTCGCCGAGCGCTTCGGCGATCTGCAGTCCGAGCCCGCGCGAACCACCGGTGATCAACGCCACCCGGCCGGAGAGATCGAAAAGCTTGCGCAGTCTGTCCATCGCCTCACGCCTTCGCGGCGGCTCCATCGAGATCGGCAAATCGGCGGCCGGAGCGCGCCAAGTCGCCGAGCAGCGGTGCCGGTGTCCAGTTGTCGTCGTGCTGCTTGTGCAGCGCGACGATCGTTTCGTGAATGTGCTTCAGCCCGACGCGGTCGGCCCAGTGCATCGGACCGCCCTTTGCGGCCGGGAAGCCCATGCCGTGAACGTAGCAGAGATCAATATCGCTCGGCCGCTGGACGATGCCTTCGGACAGCAAACGCGCGCCTTCGTTGACGAGCTGATAGACGCAACGGGTGACGATCTCCTCATCGGAAATCGGACGCCGCGCCATACCGAGGCGCTGCAATTCCTCGGCGATCATGGCTCTCGACCTCGGGGTCGGGCTGCGCCGAGCGTGGCCCCGATGGATAGCGATACCAGCCTGCGCCAACCTTGCTGCCGAAGCGACCACGCTCGCAGAGAAGATCAGCAAGCCGTGAATAGCGCATGTTGGCCGGCCACGTCTTGAGCTGGCGCTGGCGTACGAACCTGGCGACGTCCTGTCCGGCCATATCGAGCATGGCGCACGGTCCCATGGCGAAACCGAACGACGTCAGCGCACGATCAATATCCTGAGGCAGCGCCCCTTCTTCGATGAGGCAATCGGCTTGCCGCAAATACGGATAGAGCATGCGGTTGGCGCAAAAGCCGTCGCAAACCCCGACCACGACGCCGACCTTGCCAGTCGCTTTGGCGAGCGCCACAGCGGTGGCCAGGACCGACGGATCGGTTTTGGCGCCGCGCACGATTTCCAGAAGCCGCATGACATGCGCCGGACTGAAGAAGTGCAAGCCGATCACATCTTGTGGCCGCGATGTCACTGCCGCGATCGCATCGACGTCAAGTGCGGAGGTATTGCTGGCCAGAATGGCGCCGGCTTTGGCGATCTTGTCGAGCCGCGCGAACACGTCGCTCTTGACCGCCATATCCTCGAAGACGGCCTCGACGATCAGATCCGTCTTGCCGAGCGACGCGAAATCGGTTGATCCAGTGATGCGTTGGCGGCGCGCCGTCAGTTCCTCCGGCGGCACGCTGCTTTTGGCTCGCGCCCGTTCGTAGACGTCGTCGATGCGCGCGATGCCACGACCAAGACCCTCGGCGTCTTTCTCGACCAGTGTTACCGGCAGTCCCGCATTGGCAAAGACCATGGCGATACCACTGCCCATGGTGCCGGCACCGATCACGCCGACGCTGACGATATCGCGGCGCGGGGTCGACGCGTCTGTTCCGCGCACGTCCGAAGACGCCGCCAAGGCGGTGGCAAGATAGGCGCTGGGATCATTGTGCGCGGTCATGCTGCCGATCCGGAGAAACTCATCATGGCATGGGTCGACGGTGGAGATCGCCCCATCCGCTACTGCATGGTTCCACAAATTGTCCGACAGTTCAACTGTCCAATAATCCGACAACTCTTGACACCTGTGGCGCCGGCCCTACGCTCCGGCCGCCTTTTGCCCACGGGAACCCTGCAATGCCCGCTGCCGACGTTACCGCCATCCGCTCCGGACACGCATTCGATCTTGACCGTCTTGCCCATTATCTGGCGAGCCACATGGACGGCATATCGGGGACGCTGACGGTCCAGCAATTCCGCGGCGGCCAGTCCAATCCCACCTTCCTGGTGGAAATCGGCGACCGCCGCTTCGTGCTGCGCAAGAAGCCGCCGGGCGAATTGCTGCCGTCGGCGCACATGATCGAGCGCGAATATCGGGTGATGCATGCGTTGCGCGATACCGGTGTGCCGATCATCCGCCCGCATCTGCTGTGCGAAGACCCCTCCGTCATCGGGACGCCGTTCTACCTGATGGATTTTGCCGAAGGCCGCATCTTCCGCGATCCGTCCTTGCCAGACCTCACGCCCCACGAACGCCGCGCGATTTATGCGGCTATGGGCGACGTGATGGCGCAACTGCATGGCGTCGACTGGCGCGCCGTCGGCCTGGACAGTTTCGGCAAGCCTACCGGCTATTTGGCCCGGCAGATTTCGCTGTGGACGCGGCAATACGAGGCCGCCAAGACGCATGCCATCCCGGCGATGGACGAACTGGTCGCCTGGCTGCCGGCGCACCTGCCGGCCGATGAAACAACCACGATCGCGCACGGCGACTTCCGCCTGGAAAATCTGATGTACCACCCGACCGAGCCGCGGGTGATCGGCGTGCTCGATTGGGAATTGGCGACGCTCGGGCATCCATTCGCCGATGTCGCCTACAATTGCATGATCTGGCATCTCGACCCGGCGACACCCAATCTTGGCGGCCTCGCCGGCCGCGATCTTGCGGCGCTCGGCATCCCCACCGAAGCCGACTATGTCGCGGGCTACGAACGGGCCGCACAGCGCGGACGGATCGAGCATTATCCGTTCTACCTGGCGTTTGCGTTCTTCCGCTTCGCCTCGATCGCGCAGGGCGTTTACGCGCGAGCGCTGGCCGGCAACGCGAGCGCGCCAAACGCGCTCGAGGTCGGTCTCCTCGCGACCCCGCTCGCCGATCTTGGCTGGAAGGCGGCGCAGCGGGATTGATCGGAATGATCGGCGGCCGGGACATTTCCAGCCGCCGATCGCCGACTATCAGTTAAAGCGATTAATCAGTTGGCGAACTTGCAGGTGACCGGCGGCGCAACCGCGGCCGCGTCGACCGTGGTCTTGATCACCGGACGCAGCGTGCCACCGACATCTTCGACCACGCCGAAGTAGTTCGGCTTCAGCAACTGATGATCCTCGGCCCGGACCGTCACCTTGCCCAGCACGGTCTCGAACTCGTGGCCAGCCAACGCCTTCGCGACATCGTCTGGCTTCACGCTGTTGGCGGCTTTCACGGCCTGGAAAATCACCTGCATGCCGATGTAGGTCTCGCCCTCGAAATTGCGCGGCGGCTCGTTGTATTTCGCGGTCCAGGCTTTCACGAACGCCTTGTTCTCCGGCGTGTCGAGCGTGGCGCTGTAGTTGATGATGCCGTAAATGCCCTTCGCGGCATCGCCCAGCGTCTTCACCGTCGCGTCGGTCGTGAAGCTCACGCCGGCGACCGTGACCTTGTCGGTCAAACCGAACTGCTTGGCTTGCTGGGCAAAGTTGATGGCGTCGCGTCCGGCGAGAACGACCCACACGCCGTCGGCGCCGCTGTTCTTCACCTGCTCGATATAGGGCGCGAAATCGTTGGTGTTCGCCGGCGGGAACAGCTCGGCGACGATCTCTTTGCCCTGAGACTTCGCGGCTTCGGCAAACAATTTACCCGAGCCACGGCCCCAGGCGATGTCGATGGCGACGACCGCCCACTTCTTTTCCTTGCGCTCGGCGAGCCACGGCTTGACCGTGGCTGCGTCCATCGCCGACTGCGTGTTGACGCGGAACACGCGCGGCACGCAATTCGCGCCGGTCAATTCGTCGGCCTTGTTGATGGTCGAGACATAGATCGAGCCCCAGCGTTCCATCAGCGGCGCGATCGCCAAACCTTCGCCCGAGGCGATCAGGCCGGTCAGGATCGGATAGCCTTCGGAAACCAGTTTCTCCGCTTGGCGCCGCGCCAGGTCGGGCTTGGCTTCGGTGTCGTAGGATTTGTACTCGACCTGATGACCAGCGACACCGCCATTGGCATTCGCCTCATCGACGGCGAAGCGCACGGCGCGCATCACTTCATCGCCGAGCGTCGCGTAGGTGCCGGAGAGATCGGTCGGCACGCCGATGCGCAACGGCTCGGCCGCGTAAGCCGCGCCGGCGGAGATCGCGACGACAAGCGCAGCGCCGAGCCAACGATTGGATTTGGTCATGTGGTTTCCTCCCGTTTTTCGTTTCACCGAAGTAGCGAATACGTTCTTTCTGATCGTTCGATCTCTAGATGGCGATATGACGTTGCAGCTCGTCGCGGCCGACATCGCGCAGCGATCCGCTTTCGGCGACCGTGCCCTTCGACAGGACATAATAGCGCTCGGCCACGCGGTGGATAAGGCTGACATTTTGCTCGATCAGCAGGATGCCGATGCCGTCGCCCGAGAGCCGAACCAAAAGCGCCGCCAGTTCATCGACGATGACCGGCGCCAAACCCTCGCTCGGTTCGTCGAGAATGAGAAGATCGGGATTGGCGATCAGCGCCCGGCCGATCGCCAGCATTTGTTGTTGACCGCCGGACAGCGCCAGCCCGGGACTGTTGCGCCGCTCGCGCAAGATCGGGAATGTCTCGTGGACTCGCGACAGCGACCATGGCCCGGCGCGCTTGGTCGCCGTGCCGAGCAGCAGATTTTCCTCGACGGTCAGGTGCGGAATGATGCCGCGGCCCTGCAGCACGATGGCAATGCCGTTCTGCGCCGCCGTATAGCCGCGCAAACGCGCCAGGGTTTGGCCGCGCACGTCGACGTGGCCCTGGGCGATACGGGTGACGCCGCACAGCGTGTTGACCACGGTCGTCTTGCCGACGCCGTTGCGTCCAACCAGCGCGACGCGCTCGCCCGGCTCCACGGCGAACGTCACGCCGTTGAGAATGCGGGCGTGGCCGTAAAGCGCGTGCACGTCATGGAACGCCAGGAGCGACATCAGGCCTGCGTCCCCAGATAGGCGGCGATCACGGTCGGATCGGCCCTGATCTCCGCGCAGGTGCCTTCGCTGAGGAAGCGGCCGAGATGCAGCACGGTGAGCCGATCGCAAATGCGTGAACACGACCTGCATGTCGTGTTCGACCAAGCAGCACGGTGACGTTCCAGCGGTTGACGAGATCGCGCAGCGTGCGGGCGAGCGCGAGCGACTCGTCCATGGTCAGGCCGGCCGCCGGCTCGTCGAGCAACAAGACTTGCGGACGGCCGACCAGGGCGAGCGCCAGGTCGAGGCGGCGCTGATCGCCGTAGCTGATATCGCCCGCCGGCCTGTTGGCCAGCGCCGCGAGGTTGAGTTCATTCATCACCTCGGCGATGTCGGCATCGGCCACCGCCCAGGAGGCGACGCGCAATTGTTGCTCGACCGTGAGATCGGGAAAGATGTTGGTGCGCTGAAACGAGCGCGCCATGCCGCGCTTGCGCCGCTGCTGCGGCGACAGGTCGCTCACGTCTTCGCCGTTGAGCATCACCCGGCCGCGGCGGTTGCTTGGCGCGCCCGGTCAGCACGTCGATGAGGGTCGATTTGCCGGCGCCGTTCGGGCCGATCAGCCCGCGGATCTCGCCGCGCTTGAGGCGCGATGTTAACGCCGTCGAGCGCGACAAAGCCGCCGAAGCGCCGCGTCAGACCAAAACCTTCGAGCGCCAGTTCGGTCATTGCGCCGCCCGTCGCAGTCCAGAGGCGACGCAGCACGCCGATGATGCCTTGCGGCATGGTCAGCGTGACCAGAACCAGCGCACCACCGACGATCGCCGGCCAATATTCGGCGACCTGCCCGGCCAGTTCCTTGACGTAGAACAGCACGACCGCGCCAACGGCCGGACCGATGATGAATTTGGCGCCGCCGAGGATCGCCATGATCAGCGCATAGCCGGAGACGGTCCAATGAAACATCTGCGGCGCGATATAGCCGTTGTAGCTCGCCTGCAGGATGCCGGCGAAGGCGGCGATGAAGGCCGCGAGCGCATAGACGAGCGCGCGCGGCAACGTCGTCGAGTAACCGAGAAAGCGGGCGCGCTCCTCGTTGTCGCGGATCGCCGCCGTCACCATGCCGAGTGCGGCTGCGCGCGAACAGCGCCAGCCCGACGAGGACGACGACCAGAAGGCACCAGGCCAGCACCACCATGAAGGCGGGATCCTGCAGCCCGCGCGACGACAGGCCGAACATCCGTGCCGGCAAGTCGAACGACATGCCGTCGTCGCCCTTGGCGAGTTCGCGCCAGCGAAACGCGACTTCGTAGAACGCTTGTCCGACCGCGAGCGTGAGCATGGCGTGCGCGACGCCGCTGACGCGCGCGATCACGAGGCCGAGCAGGAACGCCACCAGCGTCGGCAACAACACCGCGATCAGCAACGCGACTTCCGAAGCGACAAGCCCGCGCGCGACCAGAATGCCGAAGGCGTAGCCGCCGAGGCCGGAGAAGGCCGCCTGGCCAAAGCTGATGCGGCCATTCTGCAGAAACAGAAAGCCGACGCTGGTCGCCAGCAGCGCATCAAACAGCGACTGCGCGAACAGCGACATCGCGATCTTCGACGGCAGGATCAGCGGCAGCGCGAAGCCCACCGCGAGCGCGACGGCACCGCCGAGCAGAATGGCCGCCGCTCCGCCGATCCGGCGCGGACGCGGCGATCGCCGCGTTGTGCGCGATGCTGCTCATGCGCGCGAGCCCGCAAGGCCGGTCGGCCGCCAGATCAGGATCGCCACCATCAGCAGGAACGGCAGAATGGTCGCGGCCCACGGCAGATAGATGGCGCCGAAATTGTGGATCTGTCCGATCAGCAAGGCCGCCACGAAGGCACCGGTGAAGCTGCCCAGGCCGCCGATTACCACGACGATGAACGAGTCGATGAGGATGTAACTCCCCATGGTCGGCGACAGCGTCATCAGCGGCCCGGCGACGACGCCGGACAGACCGGCGAGCGCGGTGCCCAGGCCGACCACGATCAGGCTCAGCCGGTCGACGTTAATGCCCTGAATCGAGGCGACGCGTGGGTCCGTGCTGGCCGCGCGCACATAGAGGCCGACGCGGGTGAAACGCAGCCAGGCCGACAGCGAAACCGCCACCGCGACGCTGACGGCGATAACAAACAGCCGATAGACCGGGAACGGCGAGCCCGCGATGGTGACGGTGCCGGACAGAAACGCCGGCGTCGGATAACGCAGATAAGCCTTGCCCCAGATCGCGGTGACCAGCGTTTCCAGAATGAGCAGAAGCCCGAACGTCACCAGCACGGTCACCATCGGGTCTTGTTTGCGCAGGGTCCGAAAGACCGCGAAATCGAGCAGGCAGCCGATCGCCGCCATGGCGACGACCGATACGAGCAACGCGCCCCACCAAAAGCCTGCAGCGGCGACCGAAAAGCCCAGATAGGCGCCGACCATGAACAGCGCGCCGTGGGCGAAGTTCACGACTTCGCGCAGGCCGAAGATCAGCACCAGACCGACGGCGAGCAGATAAAGCAGCGCGCCGTAGACTACACCGTTCAAGATCTGGATGAGCATGCGCCGACCTCTCATCCCGCGGTGTAGCCGCCGTCGACGTAAATCGTCTGGCCGGTGATGTAGCGCGCCGCGGGCGACGCCAGAAAGACCAGAACGCCGACCACGTCCTCGATCTCGCCGAGCCGGCCGAGCGCAGAACGGTCGCGCACCCGCTGGTAAAGCTGCGGCTGGGTACGGACGAGCTCACGGTTGAGATCGGTGACGATGACGGTGGCGCCGATCGTATTTACGGTGATGCCGGACGGGCCGAGCTCGAAGGCGAGCGCGGCGCCGAAATTCGCCAGGCCGGCTTTGCTGGCGCAATAGGCCGTACGGGTCGCCATGCCGCGGCCGGACAGGATCGAGCCCATGTTGATGATGCGGCCGTGCTGGCCCTTGATCATCGGCGCGGCAAACGCGCGCGAGCACAGAAATGCGCCGGTCAGGTTGACATCGTTGATGCGCCGCCATTCGTCGAGCGGCATGTCGGCGAGGAGTTTTGGCGAGGTGATGCCGGCATTGTTGAACAGGATGTCGGCGCGGCCGAATTCCCCGGTCACACGATCGCAGGCGGCTTGTGACCTGAGCCTCGTCGGTGACATCGGCCTCGACCACCAGCGCGCGCCGCCCGGTTTTTTCCACGGCGGCGGCGGTCGTCTCAAGCTTCTCGACATTGCGGCCGACAAGCGCGAGGTCGGCGCCAGCTTCCGCCAAGCGCGACCGCAGCCGGCTCTGCCGATACCGCCGCCGGCGCCGGTGACGACAGCGACATTGCCTTCGAGGCTGAACAACGGCGCGTGGCTCATCGGGTCACATCGCCATCTGGCCGCCGTCGACCGGCAGCGCGACGCCGGTGATCATGCGGGCTTCGTCCGACACCAGAAAGAGCGCGGCGGCGGCGACATCTTCCGGCTCCGGCATGCGGCCGAGCGGTATGGTGGCGCGAAACCGCTTCATCGCCTCCTCGGGATCGGCAGCCATGCCGGGCAGGAACGCATCGAGCATCGGGGTCGCCACCACGGTCGGGCATAGCGCATTGGCGCGCACATTGTGCGGCGCAAGCTCGAGCGCGAGGCTGCGCACCAGGCCGACGATGCCATGCTTGGCGACGGTGTAGAGGCTGAAATTCGCCTTGGCCTTGAGGCCCTGCAGCGATGAGGTGAACAACAGCGACGCACCGGCGGGATTCTTTTTGCCGCTGGCGCGCAGATGCGGCAGCGCGGCGCGGCTCATCTGCATCACGCCAAACAGATTGGCGCGCAGTACGCGCTCCACCGTCGCGTCGTCGAGCGTCCTCGAAGGCGCCGGTGAACGGGCCGCCGGCATTGTTGTGAACGATATCGAGCGCGCCGAATTGCTCGACCGCGAATGCGACCGCGTGCTTGTTCTGCTCGCTCACGGTGTGATCGCAGGCGATCGCGGCCGCATTGCCGCCGATGCCCTTCGCTACGGTCTCGGCGCGCGCGGCGTCGAGGTCGGCGACCACAACCTTGGCGCCTTCGGCGGCGAAACGTTGCGCGACGGCGCGGCCCAAACCAGAGCCGCCGCCGGTGACCAGTGCCACTTTGCCCGCAAGCCTGCTCATGCGCTGCGCTCTTCCGCGCTGATCGGCGTGGTCAGTTCAAGCAAAGCCGCGATGCGTCCGCGCAGAAAGCGATATTGAGCCGCCGAGCAATTCGTCGCGCGTGCCGCAAAGGCTCTCGGCGTCCGCCAGCATCCGCGACAAAATCAGATGATCGCGGACGTCGGCATCCGCAGCATCCTGTGTCCTTCTCACGCGTCGGCTCCCTATAGACGATAGCCCTGCTGCCGTTCGTCCTTCCAGCGGCGGGCCTTGTAGCTGAATTCCGGCAGTTCGCTTCTGTCGCACGCGACGAGCGTCATCCAAACGTTGGTGCGTTCCTTGATGGTGCGGCGGATCGCCTCGAACAGGCCATCGCGCGCCGCCTCGTCCATCTGCGCGGCTTGTTCGGTGAACGCGATCCGCACCTCGATCTCGGTCTTGCCGCCGGCGCTGGTGTAGACCCGGCCGGCATACTCGGCGACTTCGCCGAACGCGAACACCGCCGCATCGATCGCCGACGGCCACACATTGTTGCCGCGGATTTTCAGCATGTCGTCGAAGCGGCCGATGGTGCCGCATTCGATCGCGTTCCACGAACGGCCGGAGCCGGTATCCTGGTGCGAGACGAAGCGCGCCGCATCGCCGGTGCGGAAACGGATCACCGGCGAGCCTTCGATCGACAGATTGGTCACCACCAGCTCGCCGATCTCGCCGACTCTTGACCGGCTCGAGCGTCGTCGGGATCGATGATCTCGAACAGCGTTTCCCACTCGAACAGATGCATCAGGCCGCGCTCGCCGCGCGACGTGAGCGCGCCGTCAGCGCAGGTCGAGCCGCCGAAGCCGGCGCATTGCGTGCTGCCGTAGCCTTCCTGCAGCCGGCAGCCCCACAGCGCCTCGATCCGCTCGGCCCATTCGAGCGGATAGCCCTCGGCGGCGATGAACAAGCGTGCGCAAGGTCGGAAACGCGCGTTTCGGCTCGATGCCGCGGCGGCATCAGCGCTTCGGTCAGCGTGTGCAGATAGTTGGTCGAGGCGTAGATGAAATTGACCTCGCCGATGCGCAGCATCAGGTCGATCTTGGCATCGGTCGACAGGGTGCCGCCGACATGGAAGCCGGTGGCGCCGATGATGCGCAGCCCTTCGCCCGGCCCCCAGCCGCCGGTGGTCATGCCGCCGGCCGGAACGCAGTTGATGGCGATGTCGCCCGGCCGCAGGCCCGGCCAGGAACCAGGGCAGCGCGTGCAGATAGCCCTGCATATGCACGTCGCGCTGGCTGCGGCCGTAAATCTCCTGCCCCTGCCCCGACGTGCCGCCGGTCATGTTGACCAGCGCCACCTCTTCGCGGGCGATGCCGAGACGCTCGCCGAACGGCGGATGCTCGGTCTGATCGGCCAGAAAATCGGATTTGCTCGAGAACGGAAACCGGGCGCGGAACAGCGTCGAGCGACGTCAGCGCATCCGGCTCGATGCCGCCGCTCGTCCATGCGCTGTCGGTAATAGCCGCTCGAGGCGTGAAGCCGCGCGAGCTGCCGGCGCAGCTTGTGCAATTGCAACGCCTTCCAGCTCCGCGCGCGAGGCGGCCGCCAGGCGACCGAGGCGCGCGGAATCCACGAAGGGCATGTCCTCCGCCTGACCCTCGATTTTGTTTTGCGCGCGGGCGTTCATTTTATTCCCGATGGCTACGCGGGTTCAAACACCGGCAGCGTAATCTCCGGGGTCGCCTCCCGGAAGATGACACGGACCGGCATGTCGGCCGTCACCTCTTCAGGCGCGATGCCGACGATATTGCTGGCAATCCGCACGCCTTCGTCAAGAGTCGACCAGCGCGACCACATAGGGAACGTCGGCCGCATAAACATCGCTTCGGCACCGGATGGCGCACGACGATCCAGCTGAACACCTTGCCGTGGCCGTTGCTGTCGATCCATTCGTGGTCGGCGGATTGCATTTCGGGCAGAACGCGCGTCGGCGGGAAGCGGACGTGGCCGCAATGCGTGCAGCGCTGCAGACGCAGCTTGCCGGCACGGCAGCCTTCCCAGAACGGCTGTGCTTTCGGGATCGAGCGACCGGAAGCGGCTTGGCGTAGGACATCACAACTCCGAATCAGTTCCTCAGCACCATGGCGCTGCCGCAGGTCATCGCACCGGCGGTGGTCAGGCAGGTTTCGACGTCCGCGATCTGCCGCGGACCGGCTTCGCCGCGCAGCTGCTGCACCGCTTCGATCACGTGGTTGAGGCCGTGGATATAGCCCTCCGACAGCAGGCCGCCGGCGGTATTGAGCGGCAGCGCGCCGTCGCGCGCGATGCGGCCGCCCTGGATGAAGGGGCCGCCCTCGCCTTCCTTGCAGAAGCCCAGGCCCTCGAGCTGCATGATGATGCTGTAGGTGAAGCAGTCGTAGATCTGGGCGATGTCGATGTCCTGCGGGCCCCATGCCGGCGCTGCCGCCACAGATCGTCGGCGATATATTTGGCGTAGTTGTGCGAATGGTCGGGCCAGCGGATGGCGTCGAACAGATCCTCGCCCTGGTTCGGGCCGCCGCCATAGGCGCCGCCCAGATGTGGACCGGCTTGCGCTGCAGTCGCGGGCCCGTTCGGCGCTGGTGACCAGCACCGCGCAGGCGCCGTCGGTCTCCAGGCAGATGTCGAGCATGCGGAACGGATCGACGATCATGCGCGAGTTCATGTAGTCGTCCATGCGTGATCGGCTCGCGCTGCATGGCGCGCGGATTGTGCGACCGCGTTCGCCGCGGAACGTCACCGCGATCTCGCCGAGCTGCTCGGCGGTGGTGCCGTATTCGATCATGTGCCGGCGGCACCACATCGCCATCGCCTGCGGATAGGTGATCCAGCCGAACGGCGCGGTGAACTGGGTGATGCCCTGCGCCGACATGTCGCGGCCGCCGCCGAGGCGAAAGCCGGAGCGGCCGTTCATCGCGCGATAGCACAGCACGTTCTTCGGCGAGCCCGGCCTCGATGGCCGCGGCCGCGGTCAGGATGATCAGGTTGGCCGCATTGCCGCCGCTGAGAAAGTCGATGGCGTAGCCGGCCTGCGGCACGCCGATCTCGGTCGCGACCGCGATGGCCGGGACGGAATCGTTGAAATTGAAGCTGACGAAGCCGTCGATATCGGCGACCTTCAGCCCGGCATCGTCGATCGCCTTCAGACAGGCTTCCGAGGCCAGGCTGCGCACGGTGCGGCCGGATTTTTTCGAGAACTCGGTCCAGCCGATGCCGGAGATCGCGTATTTGTCGCGTAGCGAATACATGAGAATTCCTCTCGATCAGCGCGAGAATGCGGGTTTGCGCTTTTCCTTGAAGGCAACGAGCCCTTCGGTCGCGTCAGGTTCGGTCGTGGCATAGCGATGGACGAAATCGACCTCCCGCTTCAGCCCGGTTTCCAGATCGGTCGTCAGCGTCATGTTGGTCAGGTGTTTGGCGCCGCGCAGCCCGACCCGGCTCTTCTCGCGGAGGCCGGCGACCAGGGCGTCGACCGCCGTGTCGAGCTCAGCATCGGCGACCACCTGGTTGACCAGGCCGATACGCTCGGCCTCCTCGGCGGTCAGCAGCGCTCCGGTCAGGATCAAATGCTTGGCGCGCAAGCAGACCGACCGCCCGCGGCAGCCGCTGCGATCCGCCGGCGCCGGGCAATTGGCCGAAATTCAAATGCCCATCGCCAATCCGGGCGGAGGCGGCGGCAACGACGAGGTCGCAGGCCAGCAGCAGCTCGAGCCCGCCCGCGACGCACACGCCATTGATGGCGGCGATGTAGATCTTGGACGACGCCTCGATGGCGTTGAGCATCTGGAAGAAGTCATCGAGGAAGGCGGAAAACTCGTCCGGGTGGCGATAGAGCCGCAGATAGCCGTCGAGATCGCCGCCGGCAGAAAAACTGCGCCCACTTCCGGTGATGACCACCGCGACGACATCTGGCATCGCTTCGATCTTGGCGATCGCGTCCTTGAGCTCGCGGACCGTGGCCCAGTCCAGCGGATTGAGTTTGTCGGCCCTGGCCAAGGTCAACCGGACGCTGGAGGCGTCGGCTTGCCACTCAATGTTCGAGTCGGTCGCCATGCGCCTGACGCTTCATCCCACCAATTGGCCAACTGTCCGTTTGTCGGACAATTCAGAATAGGCTAACATCTTTCACGGCACCGTCAATAGAATACCGAATCATGGCACCAGCGGACGCAACACGAAGCGTGGGAGAAGGCCCGGGATTCAGCCGGATCGAGCGGGCTCCGGCCTATCGCCTGGTCTACGAGGCGATCGAACGCGAGATTTTCGAGGGCCGCCTGCGGGTCGGCGATCCCCTTCCGGCGGAGCTCCATCTGGCGGAGCAGCTCGGCGTCAATCGCTCCACCGTGCGGGAAGGCATCCGGCAGCTGGAGCAGAGCGGCCTGGTCGAGCGCAACGGCGGCAAACGCCCCCGGATATCGACGCCGCACTATCTCGAGCTCGCCTCGTCGGCCAGCCGCGCGCTGATCCTGCATTCGGTGACCTTCCGCGAGTTGTGGGATGCGTCGATGGTTCTCGAGCCATCGATCGCCGAGCGGGCGGCCACCACGATCGATGAGGCCGGCCTGGCGGAGCTGTCGGCCAACCTCGAGAGCATGGACCAAACCGTTGCCGAGATCGAAAGCGGCGCTCCGGCCGATGTCCTGAAGTTCGTCGGGCTTGACCGCTCCTTCCACGAGATCCTCGCCAAGGCCGCCGGTAACCGCGTGCTGGCGCTCGCGCACGAGCCGGTCACCTCGCTGTTCATACCGGCGGGTCAGATCATTCTGCCGCGGCTTAAGACATATCGTCGCGTGTTCGACGCGCACCGCTACATTTTCGATTGCCTGCGGGCGCGCGACCCCAGCCGGTGCGCGCACTTGGATGCATAAGCATATGGACGACTTCCGCCGCGCTTATGAAATGACGGAAATGTCGCTCGATACGCCGCTGGACGTCGCTTGCCTCGATCTCGGCCAAACCACATCGCTGCGCAACCGGTAATGTCAGACGGCTCCCACCGGCCGGTCTGCATCTTGCTGCATGACGAGTGTGCGCTCCGCCTTGCGCCGTTGACCGTGGCTTTCATCGCTGTGTACCCTCGCCCACAACGCGAACAACGGATTGCGACGGGAGAGGCGCGGTGATCAGGGCGGCGAAGTGGGTGTGGGTCTCGATGTTCGCCGGCTCCGCGGCGCTCGCAGCCACCGGCGCCGAAGCGCGCGAACTTCGGGTCGCCGATTCCTTCCCGGTCGGTCACTACCTGGTGCGGCTGTTGCTGAAGCCGTGGATGGACGACGTCACCAAGCGCACCAACGGCGCGATCACGTTCGCCTATTTTCCCGCCCAGCAACTCGGCAAGGCCAGCGATCTGCTGCGCATGACCCAAACCGGTCTCGTCGATATCGGCTACACCGCGCCGTCCTATGCGTCGGACAAGATGCCGGTCTCAGAGGTGGCGCAACTGCCCGGCATGTTCGATACCGCATGCGGCGGCACGCTGGCTTACTGGAAAGTCGCGCGCAGCGGTCTTGTTGAAAAATACGACTACGCGCCCAACAAAGTTCGGCTGCTTCTCGAAGTGGCGTTGCCGCCCTATCACATCTTCACCACGCGCCAGGTCGTGCAAACCGACAAGGACGTTCAAGGGCTGAAGCTTCGCACCACCGGCGGCGCTCAGGACCTGACATTACGGAGCATCGGCGCCGTGCCGGTTCGCATGGCGGCGCCTGAATCTTACGAGTCGCTGTCGCGCGGCACACTCGACGGCCTTTTGTTTCCGGTGGAGAGCGTGATTTCGTACAACGTCGACAAGCTGGTGAAACATGCCACCGACGGGGTCGGATTCGCGAGCTTCATCGTCGCCTTCTCGATCAATCAAAACGTCTGGAATTCGCTTTCGCCGGATGAGCAGAAAGCCATGAACGAGGCCGCCGAGGAACTCGAGCCGAAGATGTGCCGCGAGGTCGATGAGGAAGAGGTGCAATCGCGCAAACGGCTTGAAGCCAGCGGCGTCGTCTTCGATCCGCTCTCGGCCGACGCGAAGGCATCGTTCCAGGGGCTGCTCAAGACCGTCGGCACCACCTGGGCCGCCGGGCTCGACGCCCGCGGTAAAGACGGCACCGCGGTTCTGAACGAGTTCGAGGCCGCCCTGAAATCCCAGGCGAACTGAATGTCGTTGCGAGAAATGGACCCTCAGTGATCCGTCGTCTGGAATCGGCCCTTTCTATTCTCGAACGCATCGTGACGACAGTTGCAGTAGCATGCCTGTTCGCCATCATGCTGATCGTCGTCGCCGACGTGTTCATGCGCTATGTGGTCAACCGGCCGTTCTCGTTCACTTACGATCTGGTCGGCCTGTATCTGATGGCCGCATTGTTTTATCTGGCGCTGTCGCAGACCTATGCGATTCATGCCCATGTCAGCGTCGACATTCTGATCCATCGTTTTTCGGTGCCGGTTCGACGCATTTGCGAGATCATCACCTCGCTGTGCGGTGTCGCCGTCTTCGCGTTGATCACGAGGATCGGCCTCAGTCGGGCGATCGAAAGCTACGCCAGCGGCGATGTGCTCGCCGGCGCCATTCCGTGGCCGAGCTGGGTGTCGGCGGCGCTGGTGCCGCTCGGCTGCGCCGTGCTCACGCTGCGCCTGCTGTTACATCTGGTCGCTCACGCTCTCAGCCTGGCTTCGGGACGTGATCTCATCGCACTGCCGCCGCTCTCCGGCACCGGAGAGGCTGCTCAAGAGTCCAATTTTGAATGACCGCGCTTGCGATTCTCGGCTTGTTGTTCGTGCTGCTCGCGATCGGAACGCCGGTCGGATTTGCGATGGCGTTCGCGGGATGCGTCGGCCTGCTCGTCACCGGCGGCTCCGCAGCGCTGTTCGGCATTCTGGAAACGACGCCGCTCTCGACGGTCAGCTCCTATGAGCTGATCACCATCCCGATGTTCCTGCTGATGGCGGATATGGTGCTGCTGTCCGGCGTCGCCGACGATCTGTTCAAGACCGCGTCCGCCTGGGTCGGGCGCATTCCGGGCGGCCTCGGCATGGCGACCGCGCTGGCCGGCGCCGGCTTCGGCGCGATCTGCGGCACCAGCACCGCGTCGGCCGCGACGCTGTCGTCCACCAGCCTGCCGGCGATGATCCGCCAGGGCTACGAGCCCAAAATGGCCGCCGGCGTGGTCGCGATCTCGGGCACGCTGGCGATGCTGCTGCCGACCAGCGTCGCGCTGGTGATGTTTGGGCTGCTGGCCGAGGTGAATATCGGCAAGCTTCTGATCAGCGGCATCATCCCGGCGATCCTGGTGACCGCCACCATCATGGCGACGATCTATCTTCTGGTCTGGCTGGACCCGGCACGCGCGCCGCGCGGCGCGCCGGTGCGCTGGTCCGAGCGCTTTCGGCTGTTGTGGCAGGTCGAGCCCGATGGTGGTGCTGTTCGGCGTCGTCACCGGCGCGATCTATCTCGGCATCGCCACGCCGACCGAAGCCTCTGCGTTCGGCGCCTTCGGCGCGCTGCTGCTGGCTGCGGCCAAGCGCAAGCTGACCCCCGCCTCGCTCTACAAGACTTTGCTGCGCGCCACCCACGGCACCTGCATGATCGCCATGATCCTGCTCGGCGCCAGCATCTTCGGCTATTTCTTCACGCTGACGCCACGTCACCCAGGATCTGGTCGCCTGGGTGGGCACGCTGCCGGTGTCGCGCTGGGTCATCATCGCGCTGCTGCTGCGCCGGATACATCGTGCTCGGCTCGTTCATGGATCAGATCGCGATCCTGGTGCTGACCGTGCCGATCGTGCTGCCGCTGATCAAATCGCTCGGCTTCGATCCGATCTGGTTCGGCGTCATCAAGATCGTCACCGCCGAAGTCGGCATGATCACGCCGCCGATCGGGCTCAACTGCTTCATCGTCGCGCGCTACGCCGGACGCCCGGTCGGCGAGGTGTTTCAGGGCACGTTTCCGCATTTCATCGCCCACCTGATCGCGATCGCGATCCTGGTGGCGTTCCCGCAGATCATCCTTTGGCTGCCGTCGCAAATGGCGGGGCATTGATTCATCGCGGCGACGGCAGCGAAGACGCTGCTACGCAGCCTTTCCGGACGTGGCATTCTGACCGGGTCGCTGCGGCACATTGGCCAGCAGCATGCTCAGCCCTTCCGCCATGGTGGGATGAGCCAAGACGGCGTTCGCCAGCTTGCCATACGGCAGATCGGCCAGCATCGCGGTTTGCATGACCGCCATGACCTCACCGGCCGAAGCGCCGATCATGGTGAAGCCGAGGATGCGATCGTCGTTTTCGCCGATGAGCACCTTCATGAAGCCTTCGCGCTCGCCGGTCGCTTGCGCCCGCAGCACCGAATCCATCGGCAATTTCGCGACGCGAACGACAACGCCCTCGCGTTTCGCGTCGGCTTCGCTCAAGCCGACATGGGCCAGCGGAGGGTCGGTGAACATGCAATATGGAATGAGCCGGTCGTGCGTGCTGCGGCTCCCTCCCGATAGATTGCTCCAGACAATGCGAAAGTCATCTTCGGACACGTGAGTGAATTGCGGGCTGCCGGCGCACTCGCCCAGCGCCCAGATGCCCGACATGCTCGTTTCCAGGCGTTCATTCACAGCGATATAGCCGCGGCTGTCTAGCGTGACGCCAGCAATATCAAGACCGATGCCGGCGGTATTCGGAACCCGCCCGGCCGCGACCAAGATATCGCTGCCATCGATTTTTTGTTCGCCAGTGCCGGTGCGCACGGTAACGCTGACCTTGTCCCCGGATCGGCCGTGTGCGTTCAAGATCTCAGCGCCCAGCAGAACTCGGATGCCCTCTTGTGTGCATATCCGTGAGATTTCCTGCGCGACGTCCGCATCTTCGCGGCGCATGAGCTGCGGCCCGGTTTCGATGACGGTCACCGCGCTGCCGAAGCGCCGATAGGCCTGCGATAACTCCAGGCCTGCATAACCGCCGCCGATGACGATCAGATGCGCGGGCAAATGGTCGAGTTCGAGCAGCTCGATGTGCGTCAGCGGTTTTGCTTCCGCGAGGCCTGGAACGTTCGGGACTGCGGCATGCGTTCCAAGATTGAGAAAGATCTTGTCGGCCGTGAGTGTTCGCGTTCCCCCTCAGACAAATTCACTTCAAGAGTTTTTGGCGCGACGAAGCGCGCTTCGCCCATGATCAGTTCGGCGCCGCTCGTTTTATAATTCTCCAAATGTTTGGTGACCTGCCGCTCGACCATCTCGCGTTTGACGCGGCGCACCGTCGCCATGTCGACCTTGGCGGCGCCGGTCACAGTGCCGAACTCGGCCGCGTGGCGCACCAGATGGGCCACTTCGGCACTGCGAATTTCGTTCTTGCTCGGCATGCAGGCAACGTTCGGACAGGCGCCGCCGACCCAGCGCCGCTCGATCGCGGCCGTGCGCTGGCCCGATTGGGCCATGTGCCACGCGATCAGCTTGCCGGCCGTCCCACTGCCAAGAACCAGGACATCGAAGTGCTCTGCTTGCGGCATGTGACTTCTCCGGTCGCTGATAACACGGGTCTGCCAAGGCAACTCAGTCAGCCGTATCGGCGCGCGATGTGCGGCTTCGATGATGCTGCTATTGAGACAACGCACCCGCAGTTTGCGGCCCAGGCGCATGCTGGGCCACGGTCGCCGAAGCGCCGAGAAGCCGGATGATCTCGTCGGCAACGTGCGCCGGCGGATTGGCCGACTTCGACTGTCAGCGGGTCTTCGCTCGGATCCGGCTCTTCGAGCGTATCGATCTGGCTGCGCAGCAGCGCCGAGGGCATGAAATGGCCGTGGCGGCCAGACAAATGCTTGGCGACAAGATCGTGGCCAACGCGCAGATAGACCAGCCGCGCCTGCGGCCGATCGCCGATGACGATCTGGCGGTAGGATTTCTTCAGCGCGGAGCAGGTAATGATGCCGGGCTCCTTTTTGGCGCGTTGGCCGTCGATCCAGGCAGCGACGCGCTGCAGCCAAGGCAAACGGTCTTCATCAGTGAGCGGAATGCCGGCATGCATCTTGGCCACATTGGATTCAGGATGCAGTGAATCGCCTTCCTGGAATGGCCAACCAAGCCGCGCCGCGATTTCTTCGGCGATCGTGGTTTTGCCCGACCCCGAAACGCCCATGACGACCAGGATCGGCGGATTGCCGCGATGCGCGCGCGCGCTGTCGAGGCGGTGAACGCCGGCCGCATCGGCAACAAAAACCGGATCGGCGCGGCTGATGAAAAGCCCGCTCTCCACCACGCCGACAATGCGCCGGATGCGCTCGTCGAGTTGCGCCGGATTGGAAATCTGGCCGAAGTCGCAATCGAGGATGTGATTGCCGTTGTCGGAAACGAACGGCTGGCCCGCGGACGCCATGCGCAGGCGCGCCGACGCACCCAGCACTTCGAGCAACTCGCGTGTCGCTTCCAGCCCGAAGGTTATAACCTCGACCGGAACAGCGGTGCGGCTGCCGAGCCGATCGACCAGCTTGCTGCCGTCGGCCACAATGGCCAAGCGATGGCTCGCCGCCGCGACGATCTTCTCGCGCACCAGAGCGCCACCCCGCCCCTTGATCAGATTGAGCGTGCCGCGCTCGACCTCGTCGGCGCCGTCGATCGTGAGATCGATCTGCCGGTGCTCGGCAAAAGACGTGAGCGGAATCTTTGCGGCTGCAGCCTGCGCGGCGGCATGCTCCGAGGTCGGAATGGCGACAAAGCGCAGGCCTTGCTGATGCCGCCGCGCCAACGCATCGATCGCAAACGCGGCCGTGGTACCGCTGCCAAGACCGACGATCATGTCGTTCTCAACCAACTGCACGGCGGCCTCGGCGGCGGCACGCTTGAGGGTGTCTTGATCGATAGGCCGCGAAGACGCTGCGCTCATGACTGCACCGCTGCTGCAACGGCGGCGGCCCGAATGTCGGCGATGGCCTTGGCATAATCGGGCACACCAAAAATCGCCGAACCGGCAACGACCGCCGTGGCGCCAACCGCAGCGGCTTGAAACAGAGCATCGACATCGCGGAGAGAGGCCCTAGCCGACATCAGCGCGCCTTTGCCTTGGCCTCAACAGCACTCTGTTCGCCGGCGGCAGCGCGATCAACAAACCAGAGCAGTTCGCCAACCGGCTTGACGCGCGCCGCCGGCACATCACTGCCGCCAGCGCGGATCGTTTTGAAGATCGCCGCTTTCTCGGCGCCCGCGACCAGAAACGCCACGCGCCGGCTGCTCTCGATCGCCGGATAGGTCATGGTGATGCGCACTTCGGGCCGGCCATGCGACACCGCCGCCACCCAATGCTTGCGCTCGTTCAGCACCGGTTCTCCGGGAAGCAGCGAAGCGGTATGGCCGTCGGGGCCGAGCCCGAGCAGGGTGATGTCGAACAGCGGACGCTGCGGATCGAAGCGTCGTCGCGCCGTACGCCTGCTGCAATGTTTGCTCGTAGCGCCGTGCCGCATCGTCGGGCGTGCCGTCGGCCGGCACCGGATGAATGTTCTCCGGCGGCACCGGCGCATGCGCCAGCATCGCCTCGCGGGTCATGCGGTAATTGCTCTCCGGATCGATCGTACGGGACGAAGCGCTCGTCGCCCCAATACCAGGACACGCGCGGCCAAGGAAAACGGCCGCTGAATTCATCGGAGGCAAGCAGCTGATAAAGCGCCTTCGGCGTCGATCCGCCGGACAGCGACACGCGGAACGCGCCCTCGCTTGCCGACGCGGCTTTGGTCATCCACGCGGCGACATGGTGCGCCAGCGCCTGCGGATCCGCCAATACTTCGATCGTCCCAATCGACCCGCCCATTGTGATCTGCTGCCTCGCCTAGCCGAGAATGAAAGCCTCCATCGCCTTGGCGAAACCTTCGTCATTGTAGGACGCGGTGACGGCGCTGGCTTGCGCCTTCACCTCGTCCGAAGCGTTGCCCATGGCGATGCTGAAACCGGAGCGCTTGAACATGAGCACGTCGTTCGGCTGATCGCCGATGGTGGCGATCTCCTCCGCCGGCACATCGAATGTGCTGCGAGAGATAGTCGACCACGGCGCCCTTGTTGGCGTCCTTGTTGGTGACGTCGAGATAATAGGGCTGCGACCGGGTCGCGGTTGCCCGGTCGCCGAATGCAGCCTGCGCTTCGGCTTCGCAATGTTTCACCTTCTCCAGATCGTCGCTGACGCCGACGATCTTTGGCGACGCCCTGCAGATGCTGGCGTGACGTCCGTAACGACCTTCGGCTGGAACTTGACCGTCCAGGCTTCGCGCGCGACATGCGGTGCGCCCTCCTTGGTGATCAGCCAATCGTTGCCGCTATAGACCCAGGCATCGAGGCCATGCGCGCGCATCAGCTCGATCGCCTTGCTGCGCCACCTCGGCCGGCAGCGTTTTTTGCTCGATGATCGTCAGGTCGCGCTTGACGAACAGCCCGCCGTTGAAACCGGCGATCGGCGTTTCGATGTTGAGCGCGTCGAACAGCATCGCCATGCCGCGCGGCGGCCGTCCGCTGGTGATGGCGAAACGAATGCCCGCATCATGCAGCGCCGTGACGGCCTTGCCTGGGCCCGCTCGGTCAGAATCTTTTCCTCGGTGACGAGCGTGCCGTCGACGTCCGCCAGCACCAGCGAGATCTTGCGTTTGACTGCCATGGGTTTCTCCGCGTGGCCTCAGTCGAGCGGCCGCCAGGCGCGGCCATCGCGCGCCAGCAACGCGTCGGCCGCAGCCGGTCCGCTGCTGCCGGCCGCATAATTCGGAAAATCGCGTCGGCCGGGGTGGCAGCCCAGAAGTCGAGGATGGGCTGCACCGCCTGCCAGCCGGCCTCGACCTTGTCGGCGCGCTGGAACAGCGTCGCGTCGCCGATCATGCAGTCGTAGATCAGCGTCTCGTAGCCGGTGCCGCGCGCCATCTTGAAAAAGTTCTTGTAGGCGAAGTCCATGCTCACCGTGCTCAACTTCACGGCCGGCCCCGGACTACTTGGCGGCGAATTCCAGCGCGATGCCTTCGTCCGGCTGGATGCGCAGGATCATCCAATTGGGATGCATGCGCTCCACGTCGGTGCCGCGAAACAGCGCATACGGCGCCTGATGGAAGCGGATGGCGATCTCGGTCGACCGGCGCGTCATATATTTGCCGGTGCGCAGATAGAACGGCACGCCGGCCCAGCGCCAATTGTCGATGATGAACTTGCAGGCGACGTAGGTT
Organism: uncultured Alphaproteobacteria bacterium; assembly: GCA_963737755.1. Taxonomy (GTDB): domain Bacteria; phylum Pseudomonadota; class Alphaproteobacteria; order Rhizobiales; family Xanthobacteraceae; genus BOG-931. The sequence continues at coordinate 862,497 of CAVTTZ010000009.1, forward strand.
TCGGTCGTCGAAGTTCGGCGGCGACGTCGGGCTCCTGCCGATAGGCGCGAACCGGCTTGCCGAGCACGGCGCCGGCGTCATACTGGCCGCGCACCGCATCCGCGATCGCATGCGCCTGCATCAGCGGCTGGATCGCCTGGATCACCTCGGCCTTCTTGGCGCGGACCGCATCGGCGTCGAACGAAATCGGCGGCTCCATCGCGGTCATCGCCAGCAGCTGGAACAGGTGGTTGGGCACCATGTCGCGCAGCGCGCCGGTCTTTTCGTAGAACTTGCCGCGATGCTCGACGCCGACAGTTTCGGCCGCGGTGATCTGGACGTGATCGATATGGTCGCGATTCCACATCGGCTCGAACATGCCGTTGGCGAAGCGCAGCGCCATGATGTTCTGCACCGTTTCCTTGCCGAGGAAATGGTCGATCCGATAGATCTGCTGCTCGTCCAGCGTCTTCAGGATCTCGGCGTTGAGCGCCTTGGCCGAGGCCAGGTCGTGGCCGAACGGCTTTTCGATGACGACCCGGCGCCATTGGCCGTTCTTCTGCTCGGTCAGACCGGCGGCGCCGAGCGCGGCCACAGCGGGCCGAAGAAACGATCGGCGACCGCGAGATAGAACAGGTGATTGCCGGCCGTACCCGTGGTCTTGTCCAATCCGTCCAGAGTGCGCGCCGAGCTTGCCGATACGTCTCCGGATCGTTGAGATCGCCCTGCAGATAGCTCATCCGCTCGGTGAGCCATTTCCAGGCGGTCTGGTCGATGATCGTCGAGCATGGAACTCGCCGTCGTGCGGTGACGAACTCCTTCATCAATTCGGTCAGAGCGCTGCGCCACTCATCCGTCGTCATCGTCGGCGAGATCGACGCCGACCAGTCTGAAAATCGTCGGACAGCTGATGGTCGCTGGCGAGGTTATAGAGCGCCGGCACGACCAGGCGCTTGGTCAGGTCGCCGGCGGCGCCGAAAATCACCATCGCGCAGGGCGGAGCCGCGGGCGTGCTGGTCGCCGGATCGGCTTCGTTTCTTCGTCCGGCGCGGCGGTCTGCTTTATCGAGCATGCATTGTGCCTTCTGCTGTCTTTGCCGCGTCGTGGCTGTCCGCGCGCTCTCAATGGCGGCCGAGAACTTCCATGGCGGCGGCTGACCACCTGTCTCCGGCTCGAAACCGATACGCACGATCCAATTCCTTGAGCGGCGCCGAGGCACCGAAGGTCTTCATGCCGATGACGCGGCCGGCGGCGCCGACATAGCGATCCCAGCCCAGCGCCGATCCCTGCTCGACGGCGATGCGCGCCGTCACGGCGGGCGGCAACACGCTGTCGCGATAGGATTGCGGCTGCTGCTCGAAAATGTCCCAGGAGGGCATGGACACGACGCGCGAGCGGATGCCCTGCTTGGCCAGCGTCTCATGGGCCTGAACGACCAAGGCGACCTCGCTGCCGGTGGCGATGAGGATGATCTCGGGCGCGCCGTCCGGCGGCGTCGGCCATCACGTAGGCGCCGTGCGCATACGCCGGCCGCGGACGCATATTTGCTGCGATCGAAGGTCGGCAGCGGCTGCCGCGACAAGGCCAGCGACCGCCGGCTGATGGCGCAGCTGCATGACGTAGCGATAGGCCTCGACGACTTCGTTGGCATCCGCGGGCCGGAGCACGATCAGGCCCGGAATGGCACGCAGCGAGACCAGTTGCTCGACCGGCTGATGCGTCGGCCCGTCCTCGCCGTCGCCCATGGCGTCGTGGGTGAAGACCACGATCGTCGGCAGTTCCATGAGGGCGGAAAGCCGGATCGCCGGCCGGGCATAGTCGCTGAAGATGAAGAAGGTCGCGCCGAACGCCCGCAGCTTCGACAGCGACAGGCCGTTGACGACCGCCGCCATGGCGTGCTCGCGGATGCCGAAATGAATGTTGCGGCCGCCCGGCGTGCCGGGTTCGAAATCGCCGGCGCCCTCGAATTTCAGCGTCGTCTTGTTCGACGGGGCCGAGATCGGCCGAGCCGCCCATGAACCAGGGAATGTTCTGCGCCAGCACGTTCAGCACCTGGCCCGATGCGTCGCGCCCGGCCAGTCCCTTGGCATCGGCCGGGAACTCGGCAGGTTGCGGTCCCAGCCGTCCGGCAGCTCGCGCCGCTGCATCTGATCGATCTCGGTGGCGAGCTCGGGCGAACTCGCTTCCGGTAGCCGGCAAGCATCTTCTCCCATTCGCGACGTGCCGTCGGCGCCCGCGCGCCGATGCCGGCGGCGAAGTGCTCCATACACGCCGTCCGGCACCAGAAACTTGGCGTCCTCCGGCCAGCCGTAGGCGCGCTTGGTGAGCTTGACCTCCTCCTCGCCCAGCGGCTCGCCATGGGCCGCGGCGGTGTCGACCTTGTGCGGCGAACCATAGCCGATGTGGCTGTCGAGGATGATCAGCGTCGGCCGGCCCTTGGTCTTGCGGAAGGTCGCGAGCGCGTCGCTCGATGCGTCTTCAGATCGTTGGCGTCGCCGACACGCAGCACGTTCCACTGATAAGCGGCAGAAGCGCGCCGCCACGTCTTCGGTGAAGGTGATGCGCGTGTTGCCTTCGATGGTGATGTGGTTGTTGTCGTAGATCCAGCAGAGGTCGTCGAGACCGAGATGGCCGGCGAGCGACGCCGCTTCGGAGCCGACGCCTTCCATCAGGCAGCCGTCGCCGCAGACCGCGTAGATGTTGTAATCGAAGACGTCGAAGCCCGGCTGGTTGTAGCGGCTGGCCAGCCATTTCCGCGCGATCGCCATGCCGACGCTGGTGGCGATGCCTTGGCCCAGCGGGCCCGTGGTCGTCTCGACGCCGGAGACCCAGATGATATTCCGGATGGCCCGGCGCCTTGCTGTCGAGCTGGCGGAAATGGCGGATGTCGTCGAGCGTGACCGCCGGCTGGCCGAGCCGCTCGTACTCGGCGTTCACCGCCTGCGTTTGGGTCAGATGCAGCACCGACCACAGCAGCATCGAGGCGTGGCCGTTGGAGAGCACGAAGCGGTCGCGGTTGGGCCAGATCGGATCCTTGCGGGTCGAAGTTCATGACCCGGTTCCAGATCGTATAGACCAGCGGCGCCAGCGCCATCGGCGTGCCGGGATGGCCGGAATTGGCCTGCTGCACCGCGTCGATCGAGAGCGTCCGGATCGTGTTGATCGCCAGCTGATCGAGCTGCGGACCGGTCAGCCCGTGGGCTTTGCCTGCTGCATTTTCGACTCCGTTCCCAGCCTGCTGGTTACTCTGCCGGTTTTTCGAGATGGCCGCCGAACTCGATAACGCATTGCCGACAGCAGCTTGTCGGCGAAGTCCGCCTCGCCGCGCGAGCTGAACCGCTCGTACAGCGCCGAGGACAGCACGTGCGCCGGCACGCCTTCGTCGATCGCCGCCTTGATGGTCCAGCGGCCTTCGCCCGAGTCGGACACCCGTCCGGCGAATTTGCTCAGCGCCGGATCCTGCAGCAGCGCGATGGCGGTGAGATCAAGCAGCCAGGACGCGATCACGCTGCCGCGGCGCCAGACTTCGGTCGATGTCGGGCAGATTGAAGTCGTACTGATAATGCTCGGGATCGCGCAGCGGCGTGGTTTCGGCGTCGACCTCGCCGGCCTTCTTGCCGATGTTGGCGGCGTGGAGAACGCCCAAGCCCTTCGGCATAGGCGGCCATCATGCCGTATTCGATGCCGTTATGGACCATTTTGACGAAGTGGCCGGCGCCGCTGCGGCCCGCAGTGCAGATAGCCCTGCTCGGAGGTGCCGCCCGGCTTTCTCGCGGCCCGGCGTGCGCGGGATGTCGCCGCGGCCCGGCGCCAGCGTGGCGAAAATCGGATCGAGATGCTTCACCGACATCGGTGTCGCCGCCGATCATCATGCAATAGCCGCGCTCCAGGCCCCAGACGCCGCCGCTGGTGCCGACGTCGACATAATGGATGCCCTTTGGCGGCGAGCTCCTTGGCGCGGCGGATGTCGTCGATGTAATAGGAATTGCCGCCATCGATGAGGATGTCGCCGCGTTCGAGATGCGGCAGCAGATCGTGCGATCACGCTGTCGACGACGCCGGCCGGCACCATCAGCCAGATCGCGCGCGGCTTGCGTGAGCTTCTTGACGAAGTCGGCCAGCGACGGTCGTGCCGACGGCCTTGTCCTTCGACCAGCGGCGCGACCGCCTTGGCGGACATGTCGTAGACCACGCACTCATGGCCGCCCTTGAGCAGCCGGCGCACCATGTTGGCTCCCATTCGGCCGAGGCCGATCATTCCGAGCTGCATGGGTCAGTTCTCCATAGCAAAGCGACGATCCGATCGAGAGCGATCGGCGACGGCGGTTGTCATGTCCGACATCACGCAGCCCCTTTGAGCTTGCGGTAGCGGCGGATCAGCGTGTTGGTGGAGCTGTCGTGATCGAGCTTCGGCTCGGTCGCGCTTTCCAGCTCCGGGATGATGCGCTGCGCCAGCACCTTGCCGAGTTCGACGCCCCATTGATCGAACGAATCGATGTGCCAGATCGTGCCTTGGGTGAACACGCTGTGCTCGTAGAGCGCCACCAGCTTGCCGAGAGCCGCCGGCGTCAAGCGTCCAACAAGAGCGTGTTGGACGGGCGGTTGCCCTCGAACACGCGATGCGGCACCAGCCAGTCCGGCGTGCCCTCCGCCTTCACCTGCTCGGCGGTCTTGCCGAAGGCCAGCGCCTCGGCCTGGGCGAAGACGTTGGCCAGCAGCATGTCGTGATGCCGGCCCAGCGGATTGAGCGTCTTGACGAAGGCGATGAAGTCGCACGGGGATCAGCCGCGTGCCCTGATGGATCAGCTGATAGAACGAATGCTGGCCGTTGGTGCCGGGCTCGCCCCAATAGATCGGCCCGGTGTCGTAGTCGACGCGCGCGCCGTCGAGCGTGACGTGCTTGCCGTTGCTCTCCATCGTCAGCTGCTGCAGATAGGCCGGAAAGCGCTTCAGATATTGCTCGTAGGGCAGCACCGCGACGGTCTGGGCGCCGAAGAAATCGTTGTACCAGATGCCGAGCAGGCCCATCAGCACCGGCAGATTGTGCTCGAACGGCGCGGTGCGGAAATGCTCGTCCATCTCGTGGAAGCCGTCGAGCATCGCGCGGAAATTGCTCCGGCCCGATCGCGAGCATGGTCGACAGGCCGATCGCCGAATCCATCGAATAGCGGCCGCCGACCCAATCCCAGAAGCCGAACATGTTGGCGGTGTCGATGCCGAACTTCGCGACTTCCTTGGCGTTGGTCGAGACCGCGACGAAATGCTTGGCGATGGCGCCCTCTTCGCCTTTCAGGCCGTCCAGCAGCCAGTCGCGCGCCGTTTGCGCGTTGGTCATCGTCTCCAGCGTCGTGAAGGTCTTGGAGGAGACGATGAACAGCGTCTCGGCCGGATCGAGATCGCGGACGGCTTCGGCGAAGTCGGTGCCGTCGACATTCGAGACGAAGCGGAAGGTCATGTCGCGGTCGCTGTAGTGCTTCAGCGCTTCGTAGGCCATGACCGGCCCGAGGTCGGAGCCGCCGATGCCGATGTTGACGACGTTGCGGATGCGCTTGCCGGTGTGGCCTTTCCAATCGCCGCTGCGGACGCGATTGGAAAAATCCGCCATGCTGGTCGAGAACGGCGTGCACGTCGGGGACGACGTTCTGGCCATCGACCATGATGGTCGCACCGCGCGGCGCGCGCAGCGCCACGTGCAGCACGGCCCGGTTCTCCGTGACGTTGATCTTGTCGCCGCGAAACATCGCGTCGATGCGCTCGCGCAGGCCCGACTCCTCGGCCAGCTGCAGCAGCAGCTTCAGCGTTTCGTCGGTGATGCGGTTCTTGGAATAGTCGAGATAGAGGCCCGCCGCCTCGACCGCCAATTGCTCGCCGCGGTGCGGATCGTCGGCGAACAATTGCTTCAGCTCCAAGTCCTTCGCTGCCTGATAATGTTTCTCAAGCAGCTTCCAGGCCGCGCGCCGGCGCAGCGGTGGCCCACTGGCGGATTTGGCGCCAGCAGACTTGACGCCAGCAGACTTGACGCCAGCAGACTTGGAGCTGGCCGATTTGGCACTGGTCGCGTCGGACGCGGTTGCCATGGCGATCAGCTCGCCTTGCGCATGACGGCGCTTTTGGATTTGACGCAATCGATCAGATCGTCCCAGGATTTGACGAACGACACCGCGCCTTCATCCTGAAGATCCTTCGCAAGCTTGCCGACGTCGATGCCGGCTTTGCCGAATGCGCTCAATACCTTCTCGCAATCGCCGCCGTCGGCCGGGAGCGCCCCGCCCACTTCGCCATGCTCGGCAAGCGCCTTCAGCGTACCCTCCGGCATGGTGTTGATCGTGAACGGCGCCGCCAGCGCCTTCACATAGAGGATGTCGGAAGCCTTTTGGTCCTTGGTGCCCGTGCTCGCCCAAAGCAGGCGCTGCGCCCGGGCGCCGGCGTTTGCGGCGCGTTGCAACCGCGGCGAGGCCAGCAGGTCGCGATAGGCTTTATAGGTCCGTTGGGCGACGGCGATGCCGAGATGATTGGTCAGTTCCGCGGGCACCTTGCCGGCGACGGCGACATCCCAGCGGCTGATAAAGACCGAGGCGACCGAAGCGACGGCGGGATTAAGACCGGCTTCGATGCGCCGCTCGACTCCGCGCAGATAGGCCTCCGCGGCGGCAAGATATTGCTCCTGCGAGAACAGCAGCGTGACATTAACCGGGACACCCGCAAAGATCGCCTCCTCGATCGCCGGCAAGCCTTCCTGCGTGCCGGGGATTTTGATGAACAGATTGGACTTGCCGCCGCGCTTGCTGAGATCGCGCGCCGCCGCCAGCGTCTTCTCGGCATCGCGCGCGAGCAGCGGCGAAACCTCGAGCGACACCCAACCGTCCACGCCATCGGTGCGCGTGAAGACCGGTCGCAACAGATCGGCGGCGCGGCTCAAATCCGCAAGTGCCAGTTCGAAGAACAATTCTTCCGGCTCATTCGCGTGCGACGTGTTGCGCGCGATATCGTCGTCGTAGTCGGCGCTGTTTCTGATCGCGTGATCGAAGATGGTCGGATTCGACGTCAGCCCGGTGACGGAGAGTTCGTCGATGTAACGGCTCAGCGTGCCGCTGTCGAGAAGTTCGCGGGTGATGTTGTCCAGCCAAATACTCTGGCCGACATCGTGCAGCTTTTTCGTCGGATTCATCGGACCGGTTCCAGGTTTGATGCGGGTGATGGGGACGCAGACCAACGGTTCGGCAAGTCGGAGGTGAGAAGATCGCCGATGTGTTCAATGGTGACATCCGCCGGCGGGAGAGCGTCGACCGTCGCGGCGTCATGCGCATAGTTTCCCTGGCGCACGAACACGGTCGTCACGCGATCACCCCAGATGCGTTTGACCGCCGTTAGGATGCGCAGCTTGTCGTCGATAAGGACATAATGGTCGGCCGGGAAGCGCCGCTCGACGTCATCGAGAGACTCTTCCTTGTGAATGTAGATCAGCACCGCGTCGACCTCCTCGTCGAGGCCCGCGCGCTTGACCTTATGCGGCTGAAAGACGACGTCGCCGTCGGACAGGATCACGGTCGTCCCAATACTGCCGAGCCGATCCAGCACTTTGAGAGCGGACGGAAACAACCGCCTGGCGAACGGATAGTCGAGGAGATAAGACGACATCCACAACAGCTCGACTTCGCGAGGGTGCTCAACGCGGAAGCGTTGCAGAGCCCCAAGATAATCACGGTAACCGAGTTCGTTGAACAGATCGTCCAGGAGCTTCCAATAACGCACCCGGGCATCGACCCCATAGGTGCGTTCGAGATGCTCCTTCAAATCCTCTTGGACCCCATCATTGTCGAGCAACGTGTTGTCGACATCGATCAGGAAGACGATCGGATCAGGCCGCGCCATCAGGGGAGCTCCGGCAACCATGCTTGGGGTAAACTATAACCGAGAGACCACAATTTAGTTTCAACGCAAGCGGCGAGTTCTCATTGAATTGATAACGCGTTGTCGACGATACTTTGTTTTTGCATAACTCTTAGTGGCTGTAACACTCAGCGCGAACGGCGCAAATTACTGGCAGGTGAGGACATTCGAGCAGTTTCGTGCGCCGCGGCGGCCCGCTGTAACGGCGCGCGGACACGAGCGTGTCCGGATCGTTGTTCGCACGGTTTTGTCGTATGACTGACATTATACGCGGTGTTGACGAGCGCGATATGCGAGAATGCTTGCGGAAAATTGCCAAGCTGACGCTGCGATCCGACATCGTATTCTTCCGCCAGAAGACCGACATCATTGCACAAACCAATGAGCCGCTCAAAGAGTTGCTGCGCGTCAGCCGTGCGCCCGAGCATCATATAAGCGTCAGCGAGCCAAAAGCTGACCGGCAGGAATGCCCCCTCGCCCGGCGGCAGGCCGTCCACGCCAACGGCACCGGTATCGTAACGCAAAACCAAGCCGCCACGCAGTAACTTGCGCTCAATTGCCGCGACCGTGCCTCGCACGCGCGGATCGTTGGGCGGTAAAAAACCCACTTGCGGTATCAGAAGCGTGCTCGCGTCCAACAGGTCGCTGTCATAAGACTGTGAAAATGCGCCGAGCTTGGTATTGAAGCCGCGCTGGCAAACTTCCTCATGAATCTCGGCGCGAAGCCGGCGCCAGTGATCGACCGGTCCTTCGAGCCCGAACATTTCGGCGCCCTGGATGGCCCGCTGGAATGCAACCCAGACCATCACTTTGGAATGGGTGAAGTGGCGGCGGCCGCCCCGCACTTCCCAGATGCCGTCATCGGGATCGCGCCAGACTTTTTCGAGATGATTGAGCAGCGCGCGCTGGAAGTCCCAGGCTGCGGCAAGGAATTGCAGGCCGCCGGCGCGGGCGTGATGCAGCGCGTCCATCACTTCGCCGTAGACATCGAGTTGAAGTTGCCCAGCGGCGGCGTTGCCGATGCGCACCGGCCGCGAGCCTTCATAGCCACTGAGCCAGGGCACCTCACGTTCCGCGAGCCACCGCGTGCCGGTGATCCCATACATGATTTGGATCTGATCGGGACTGCCGGCAGCGGCACGCATCAGCCAATCGCGCCATGCCTTCGCTTCGTCAAAATATCCGGCATTCATCAATGACAATAGCGTCAGCGTGGCGTCTCGCAGCCAGCAGAAGCGATAATCCCAATTACGCGGGCCGCCGATCCATTCCGGCAGCGACGTCGTCGGTGCGGCGATGATCCCGCCGTGCGGCGCGTAGGTCAGTGCCTTCAACGTGATCAACGAGCGTGTCAAAATTTCAGAATGGCGTTCCGTGGTGCGCGCCTTTGCCGCCCAAGTCTGCCAAAATTCCGCGGTGAACCCCAACGCGACGTCGACATCGATCGGCTCCGGCAACGGCAGGTGCGAGGGTGCGTACGTCAACACGAACGGGATCTGCTGTCCGGCGGAAACGACAAAATCGCCAACCGTCGTCAGCCGCTCGCCGCGAAGCTGAAGCGGCGTTCGCATCACCACCATGTCGGGCCCCGCGATGGCGACGAGTTCGCCGGCGTCGGTTCGCGAAACCCAAGGAACCCAGCCGCCATAGCCGAAGCGGATCACCAGCTCCATGTGCATCGCCATCTGGCCGCGCTTGCCGACGACCAGACGGACCAGGTGCGAGGTGTCCCGGCCTTGACGCAACGGCATGAAATCGACGATCGCGGCGGCGTGTTGGCCGTCGGCGCTGGTGAATTCAGTCTCCAAGATCAGCGTGTTAGGTAGATACCGACGGGTGACCTTGATGCCCGGTACCGGCACCGCCGTAATCTGCCAACGGCCGTGGCTCGGGTCTCCAAGCAGCGCCGAAAAGCAAGCCGCCGAATCGAAACGGGGCCAGCAGAGCCAATCGATCGAGCCGTCCTTGGCAACGAGCGCTGCGGTTTCGCAATCGCCGATCAGCGCATAATCCTCGATGCGGCTTGCCATGAACCGACTAGACCTCCGCGCGCTGTGGCCGGCTGCACTGGGCAGACCGCAATCGCATTGTGCACTTGACAAGTCGCGAACCGGAATCAATAGCGCGCGACTGGACGCTCCTACCGACGCACGGCGCAGCCCCTGCCCGAGGCGAGGGCGTTATTGTTGCAGGCGAGTCGAACGTAAGTCGATAGGCGGCAACGGGGAAATACCCGATACAGACAAATTGGCGATAGCGCGACACGGTCGTTTGCTGCGAAAAATAAAGGAATCATCAACGCTTGCGACCGACCCGCAAGTCTTTTTGCTTCTTATCAGGTCTCCATACATCGTTGTCGGATGCCGATCCCGTAGCTTAGCGATGCTTTGGATAGTCACGCGCCGAATCAGCCCCCGCATCACCGCGGCCGCGGGGGCTGCACCAGCACCGTGCACCTTTTGTCGGGATCAACGCACAGCCGCTCGCGGGCAAGACCAACGCGTGCGGCTACGACTTCTCACGCGGCACGATCAGGGCGCGCTCGGACGCAGGTTACGGCGACACCTGCCGGGTGCTGAAGCGGCGCCGCGGGACGACGCAGTTATCCGGCGACCGAAATCACCTCCACGCTTCCGATGTTCCTGTGAGCGAAGGAAAACCGGAGCAAATCTCTCCGATTTTCCGCCGAACCCGGGGTCCTTGGCGTGACGAGCGCCGAACGCCTCAATTGCGCGGCCACGACCCGCGGCCGGCTTCAAACAGAAACCACACGCGCCGCTCTGTTTGGTCGATCCAATTCTCCAACAGGCTCGTGGTCGCAACGTCGCCGTGCTCTTCGCAGGTCGCATGCGCTTCGCGCATCTCCAGCGCCAGGCGCTTGTTGTCCTCGCGCAGCTCGGCCAGCATGTCTTCCGGCGTCACAAAGTCGGCATCGTTGTCCGGAATGCGCTGCAGGCGCGCGACATGGCCGATCGAGCGCAGCGTCGTGCCGCCGACCTTCCGAACGCGCTCGGCAATGTCGTCGGTCATATCAAAGATCTGCTCGCCCTGTTCGTCCAGCAGCAGATGATAATCGCGGAAATGCGGCCCGGACATGTGCCAATGGAAGTTCTTTGTTTTCATGTACAGGACGAAGACGTCGGCGAGCAGCGCATTGAGCGCTCCGGAGATATCCTTCGTGGCTCCAGCCGACAGGTCGGTCGGCGTTTCCAACGGGGCTTTGGGATCCGGCTTTCCTTTGGTCGAGCTCATCTGTTGGTGTCCTCAATGATGGTCGCTGCAGCAGTAATTGTGACTGGCTGCCCGGATGATCGGTCTCCGGGATGTATCGTCCCTTGCGGCCGTTGGCCAGTTCATGCGCCAGATCATTTAACAGAAAGTCAAGCGCGCGGAAGCGTATACGATCGTCAAGGTCTGAGACGCGCCCAACGCAGAAATATGACATCAGGGGCCCGTGAGCGGACCGGCGACTTCCGCCACGCACCCGGGACCGGCCGAAATCGCAAAGCGAAAGCCGTGCAGCTTCACGATGGCGGCGACCAGGCTGAGCCCCAACCCCAGCCCCGGTTCGCTGCGGCTTTTGTCGGAGCGATAAAAGCGTCGGGCGACGAGGTCGTGCTCGGCGGCGGCAATTCCGGGACCGCTATCGCGAACGCGGATGATGCCCTCGCCGCCTTCTCGGATAACACTCAGCTCCACGCGCTCGCCCGCCGGGGTGAACTTGATGGCATTGTCCACGAGATTGGCGACGGCCTCGAACAGCAAATCACGATCACCACGGACGATAACCTCCTCCGCCGCAGCGACGGCAAAATCCACGCCCTTGTCTTCGGCAATCGGCTCATATAGGTCGCCGACCTCGCGAACCAGTTCGGCCAGCGCCAGATCGGTAAAACCCGCACGCCGGCGACCATGCTCGATCTCGGTGATGCGCAGGAGCGCTGTGATGATGGCCAGCGACTGATCCAGACCGCTGATCGCCTGATCGACGGAGCCGCGCAATTCGTCGAGCGACGCCGCATTTTGTCGCGCCCGTTCGAGCATGATGCGCGCGCGCGTCAACGGCGTTCGCAAATCATGCGCGATGTCGTCGCCGGCCCCGGCCATGCTTTGCACCAGTGCTTCGATCTCATCGAGCATGCCGTTGACGATGACGGCCAGGCGGTCGAACGGATCGTTGACGCCCGTGGTCGGCAGCCGCTCGCGCAATTGGCCGGCAACGATGCGCTGTACCCGGCGGTTGACGTCATCGACGCGCTTCTGCGCGCGGATGCTGAGGAAAATGGCCGCGGCGAAGCCGAACCCCAACGCGGGTATGACCGCAAGCGCCAGGCCGCGTTTAACGATCTCGGTGATTTCGTTGTTGTAGTCGTTGCTCCACGCGACCAGTAATGTGTCGCCATCGGCGAGCCGCCGCGCCGTGGCGCGCGCCATTTGCGGCTCGCGTCCAAAGGCGTCCACCCGCACGATCGGAATGTCACGCGGTCCGGCGCCCATCGGCAAAGCGCCGGGCAACCGCTCGATGTTGCCGGCAAGCCGCCTGCCGTCCGCGGCGAACAAACCGATCGGCTTGACCCGGCGCGGGTCCTGCCGCATCCGCTCCTCGACAGCTTCCAGGCGCTGCGCGGGTGTCTCTTGCGCGATGCTGTTGGCTTCTTGCGTCACGGCGGCATCGATGCGCGAAAGGATATCGTAGATCGCCTGGACATAGACGAAGGCGAAGCTCGCGAAGATCGCGAGGGCAAAGGCGCTGGATATCAGCAGCGTCCAGCGGAATGTCGTCGTCCGGGTGAACTCAGGCAGGCGCACGGAGAACAAAGCCTTCGCCCCGCACGTTGTGAATCATCGGCTGTTCGTCGCCCTTGTCGATCTTGCGACGCAGGCGCCCCATATGGACATCGACAAGGTTGCTCTGCGGCACGAACTTGTAGTGCCAGACTTCCTCAAACAACATGGCGCGCGTCAGCAACTGGTCCTTGCGGCGCATCATGTATTCGAGCAACCGAAATTCCCGCGGCAACAGCTCGATCGCGCGTTCGCCGCGCTTGGCGGTGCGGGCCAGCAAATCGAGCGCGAGAGGGCCGACGCGCAACGTCGTGTCGCGGTTGTCCGCCGGGCGCCGCAACAGCGCTTCGAGGCGCGCGACCAGTTCAACGATGGCGAACGGCTTGGTGAGATAATCGTCGCCCCCGGCGCGCAAGCCACGCACCCGTTCGTCAACCCCCGCCAATGCGCTGAGCACGAGGACGGGCGTGCGCACGCGCTCGCGCCGCGCCGTCTCGATGATGGTCAGGCCATCGACGCCGGGCAAGAGCCGATCGACAATCATGGCGTCGGCCTCGCCGGCTCGCGCCTTGTCGAGGCCCTCGATGCCGGTCGCGGCCCAGTCGACATCGAATCCGCGTTCGACCAATTCGGCCGTAATCTCGCTCGCGGTTTCGCGATCGTCCTCGATGAGAAGCACTTTTGCCATCGGCCTATGCTCAGTCCGGATCGAGAGAAAGGCCGCTCGACCCAGGCAATCAATTCGCAGAATGGGCCAAGACCTGAGCCGGCGTCACGACGGTCCAGGAACCCGAGACTCAGTTAAGTCCCCGCGGCTGCATCCGCCATTAAATTGCATTTTAGAGTGGAGATTGGCGCCGAAAACCTGCACCAGGGCAGAACTTAATCCTAGTCCTGGTGCGGTATTCCGGCTGCCCAACTCGCGCTCCGGACATCGCCGACGAATGCCTAGGCGGGCATGATTTCAGGCCGGTTCTTGGGGAATTGATTGATGAACGAGCGGTCAATGTTCAACGTCTCAGCAACCATGTCGATCGGGCTATGCGCCAGCCAGTCCGAGAGCGACACCTCCTCGAAGCGATCGGCCTTGAACACCTCCACGAAGACCAGTTCGCTGTCGCCGGTGTTCTCGACATAATGCCCGAGCGCCTTTCTGACATAGCCGATATCGCCGGGATGAAAATTCGCGGTCACCGCCTGCGGTCCGGTGTTGAAGACCGTCATGCGCGCGCTGCCTTTCAAGACGTACAGCCATTCATCGGCGTTCGGATGCCAATGCATCTCGCGGAGGCCACCGGGTTTGATCGAGACGAGACCAGCCGCGATCGTCTTCGACACCAGAAAATTGGTGCTGTCGGCGATGCGGACCGTCCCGCTTTTGTTTTCACGGTTCGGCTGCATGTCGGAGAAGTCGGAATACAAAGGGATGCGGCGGCTTGCCAGCAACGGCGGCGATTTGTTCTTCGACCGCATGCAGGTCGGGCGCCGGGACTTTGCTTTGATACATCCACCTGTTGTGCACCGGGATATTCTTGAAGGCATCGACCGGCACACCGAAGTTCTTCGCCAGCACCTCCGGCGGCGTGTGCGCGATCCAATCGCTGACCAACAGGGTATTGAATTCCGACAACTCGCCGTTGTCGAAGGCGAGAACAAATTCGGCGCCGTCCGGCTCCAAGCCCTGCAGGGAATGCGGCAGTCCGGCCGGGAAATACCAGAGATCGCCCTCTTTCACGTCCGCTACCGACGGCCGCCCTTCGGTATCGAGCACGGTCACCCGGCAGTTCCCGTAGGTCATGATCGCCCATTCGGCCTGCTGGTGCCAATGCAGTTCGCGCACGCCACCCGGCCCAAGCCGCATGTTGACGCCCGCGATGGTGGTCGAAATTTTGAAGTCGTCCTGGGTCAGTTGCCGCGCCCAGCCGCCATCTTGAATCCGCTTGGGTGCGAGGTTGAAGGACGCCCAGAACTGCGGCATGCCGTTGACGTCGGTCGGCGGCGGATTGAGAAACGCGGGCTCGCTGCCCGCAAGGCTTTGATCCTGCGGGCCCGGATCGATCAGCGCCTTGGGATTGGTGACATTGACGGCTCCCTCCGGCGGTTCATCGGGATTGCCGAAGGTGGCGGCGTTCGCCGCGGAGACGCCGGTCAAGACCGCGCCGGCGGCACTCGCCGCAAGCAAATGACGGCGGGACAGAGACAATCGATTATCCATGATCAATCTCCAAAAATTGTGGGCGGGATCAGTTTAAGGCGACCTCACTAAAGAAAGATGTCGCAACTTTTCCCGCATTCTTTCGTTTCGCGACCAGTATTTTATTTGCTCTGCGGAGCCGCCCCGGACGGACACCGGCCGGAAGTATCTTGGGGGCTATGGACGGAGCGTAGATGCATCCAGAGACCTCTACGATGTCTGTCTCCAGGCGGTGCGATGACGGCCATGAGGTAGGCCCCGGACACGAAGGCTGCCATTAAAATCCCGGCACCGGCGAATAAACTCTTTTTTAGTGTCGCCCAACGGCTCTCGCCCTAGGCAAATCTACCCGCGGCACCGCCCTCATCGCTAAATTTCAATTTAGGTCCGGCACTCGAAATTTAGTGGCGAGCTGTCAGCGCCATCGCGATCATTTTGCGTACGCGGCAAACGCCGCTGGCGTCGGGAGACGCCGTCAAACACGCAATATGGAGGTTATCATGATCAACAAGATCGCCGCCCTGGCCGCAGTGCTTGTGCTCGCCTCAGCCGGAGCAGCATCAGCGCAGCCGACCAGGCACACTGCCCACGCGCACACTTCTGCACCCGGCATCCGCGCCTATGAGAGCGTGCCGCAGCAAAGCGACCATCTGAACTGCTATCTGCCGAGCGATACGTGCGACAACGAACACATGGTCACGAACTGATCGTTGGCCATTGTCCGCAGCGTGGCAGCCCGGTCGAACCGGGCTGTCCACGCGGACGGCAGGAATGTTGCCGTGAGCCTCAGTGCGTCCTGAAGATATCCTGATAGGCGGCAACCGCGCTTCGTGTCGCGGCGAGCTCTTCTGTCGTTGGATTTTCAGGGTCTCGTGCCGGCGGCAGGCTGCCGAACTTCAACAAACAAGCCATCAGCAGCATGCGCGCCTTGGTCGCCGTCAGGTTCGAGCCGGCAAGCAGATATGGATGCGGATCGGCGAAGCCTTCGGGGCTGCCGCGGCCGACGCGCACGACCGGAAGACCGGCATAAACCGCCTTCTGCAACACGGCCTGGCGTACCGACGATGTCATTTTGCCGTACGGCACCGTGCCTTCGATGACAAAACCGGCAAGCCGCCCGGCTTTGAGCTTCCGAGCCACCAGCGCGATCAGATCGTCGGCCACTGAAGGGTCGTCGAAATATTCTTCCGCGAAGAAGCCGCCATCCTTGACGATCGCGACCGAAGGGATCGCGCTCTCGAGGAGATCGCCGTTCGCTTCCCGTGTCGCAGTCTCCACAAGCTTGACGTGACCGCCGGTGCCCTGCGCGACGCTTACCGAAGACGGCAGCTTGGTGAGATTGAGCTCGGACAGATACGTATGTTTGAGCGCGGGCACATAATGCAGCACGGCATCGCCGTGATAGCCCATGCCGCCGAGAATGCCGCCATGGCCGCCGGTCGCGACATAACCGCCGGGCCGGGCGTCAACCTTCATGACTTCACGCGCGGCGAAGATTTGTTGCTCCTGCAGCACGATCACGCCGGCGCGGTTGCGCCCTTGTTCGTCGGCCCAGACGCGCGAGGCGATATACTCGACCGAGTCGGCAATATTCCTCGGGCCGTCATTGCTGTTCTCGCCTTGCGGCCGCTGCGCGGCGTTGCCGCAAATCGGAATGGTGGTGTCGATCAGCAGGTTGAGCCAGTAGGCGACCTCTTCGACCTGCGGGCTGCCCTGGGTATAAATCGCGCCGTCATACTTGCCGCTGTCGAAAACCCGTCGGGCGGCGTTGGTCAGACGCGCCAGCGCCGGCCGCGGCGGTGCTTCGCCGAGGTGGTAGGGCTTGTAGGCGAAGAAATCCTTATTCCGGGTCTCGGGCGGGATGTCGCCCTCGCCCACGTCGGTGCGCTGCGTCGCCGGCAAACCCTTGGTGTAACCGGCGGGCGGTAGCACGCGATAAAAATCCACGTCGGCGAATGAGGAGATCAGATTGCCGACGCCGGCGGCGCCGATGGAAAAGCGGTCGATCTCTTCGAAGCTGCGTGACCCGTCGGGAAAGAAGCCCTGCCGCGCTTGCGCGGGCTCTGCGCCAGGCGTGGCGCATTCTTCTTCCCAAGGCTGGCCGTTGGCCTGCCGCGCCATGTAGGGAAGCGCATAGAGGCCGTCCTCCGGCAGAAGCTCGACTTCGAACACAGCCTTGTCAGCGGGGCTGGTCCGCTCTTTGTGAAACGCACCCTTGCTGTCGATATAGCCGTCCGGTGGGCCGTAAAGTTCGGCGGCGTCGGCCTCCAGCGGATGCGCGGAAAAGCGTTCGACATAGACCGTCGCAGGCGCCGCGAGCCGCTGCCCGCGCAGCACGTCGAAGCGCTGTTCGCTGCCGTCCGGGTTCTTGCGCGGCGGCAAGCCGTATTTCTGGCGCGCCTTGTTGGACGTCACGAGCGGCGGCGTGTTCTGAATGGTCGCCGTGGGACCGGCGAGGTGTGCAATCCTCACTCGAGACTTGGGCGACGAAGACTTGTCTGACACGTGTTTCTCCCTGTTACTTCGCCGAACGTGCGCTTTTGGCGTGAAGACGACAAGACCGCCGGCCTGGCGCGGCCGACGGTCCATCGTTCTGTGCGGTCGCTATTCGGCGGCCTGACGCATCGCGGCCGCTTTGTCGAGGACGCCGACGACCTCTTCGGTGGTCATGACATCGGCGAACAGCCCCGCCATGTTGTTGAGCGTGGCGTTGTGCTCGGCGTCGCTGAAAGCCGCATTGCCGTCGGCGAGAAAGATCACCTTGTAGTTCATCTGCATGGCGTCACGCGCGGTCAATTCGCAGCACACGTTGGTCGCGGTGCCGGTGATGATCAACGTGTCGATGCCGCGCGCCTGCAGGATTTCGTGAAGCTCCGACGAGCCCGGCACGAAGGCGCCAAACCGGGTCTTGTCGACGATCAAGTCGTCCGGCTTCACGTCGAGGCCGGGCCACAACGCAAAGCCGTGGCAATCCTTGCCGAAGGTCTCGACCATGGCCTTGCGGCGCTCCGGCGAGGCAAAGTCGGTGAACCAGCTCGACCAATTGGTCTGCGTCTCTTCGTCGATCAAATAACGGATGAAGACGTTGAGAGCGCCGGCGGCGCGCACGGCTTGGCAGATCGCATTGACGTTGGGAACGATATCGCGCGCGATCGGCAATTCGACCGTGGCGCCCGGCTCCATGAAACCGTTCTGCAGATCGACGATGATGTGCGCCGTCCGCGCCGGGTCGAGATTTTCAAACATGTGCAAGCCGCCGCGGTGTTCCTTGATGCGGGCCAGCACTTCAGCCGACATTTCGATCTTGTGCACGAGCACCTCCGTTTGCTGCGGCGCGCGGCGATCGAGCGCCGATGTTGTACCGGCGAAGGCGCCGGCATCGCCAAAGTCCGGGACGAAGGCGCTGCTCCGTCCCGGGACAATCACTCACTCGGCGGCGACGTAGCTGCCGAGCGCGGTTGATCGCTCGAGCGCGTCCGGCGTCACCTCGCCCATGATCATGCCCTTCTCGATCAGCAGGATTCGGTCCGACAGCCGGCGGATGAAATCGAGACTTTGCTCGACCACCACGATGGCCAGCCCCTGATGCCGGTGCAGCCCGATCAAAATCTCGAGAATTTCTTCGACGATCGACGGCTGGATGCCTTCCGTCGGCTCATCGAGCAACAAGAGCTTTGGGCCCGCCGCACAGGCAGCGCGCCAGCGCCAGAATTTGCTGCTCGCCGCCGGACAGCGCGGCGCCTTGCCGCTCGAGAATCGAGATCAAGCCGGGGAAAGCGCGCCAGCACGTCGTTGAGCGTGTTTTCCTCCGAGGCGATGCCGTTTTCGATGAAGCCCATGCGCAGGTTTTCGCGCACGCTGAGATTGGGAAAGATCGCCCGGCCCTGCGGCACGTAACCAATGCCGGCGCGCGCCCGCCGGAACGACGGCATGGCGCTGATATCGGTCCCGGCGAAGCGCATGCTGCCGGAGGTGAGCGGCACCTGGCCGATCAGCGTCTTCAGCAGCGTCGTCTTGCCCATGCCGTTGTGGCCGAGCACACCGACGACCTCGTGTTCGCCGACGGTGAAATTAATGCCGGAGAGAACCGGGATGCGGCCATAACCAGCATGGACATTGTTGATCTCGAGCATCACGCCGCCGCCTGCTTGCCGAGATAGACGTCGCGCACCGCCTGGCTGCCGAACACTTCGTCGACACTGCCCTCCATCAGAATGGTGCCGCGATCGAATACGGTGATGCGCCGGGCAATGGTGCGGATGAACGACATGTCGTGCTCGACGACGATCAGCGGATGGTCGCGGTTGATCTCGCGAATGATCTCCGTGGTGCGGACGCGCTCCTCCTCGGTCATGCCGGCGGCAGGCTCGTCCAACAGGATCAGGTTGGGCTTGCCGCACAGCACGATGGCAAGCTCCACCCATTGGCGCTGGCCATGCGCGAGCTGCCCGACCGGCTTGTCGGCAAAGCGGCCAAGGCCGAGACGCTGCACCTGCGCTTCAACCGCGGCATCAGCTTCTTTACGGCCTGCATGGCGCGCGGCGGCGATCCAAAGATTTTGCCGCGTGGTCAGCCCGTTGAACACGCTCGGCACCTGAGTCTTGATGCCGATGCCGAGCCGGGCGATCTCATGCGCCTGCAGCTTGGTGATGTCGACGCCGCGGAACATGACGACGCCGCCGGTCGGCTTGATCTGACCGGTCAGGAGCTTGAAGAACGTGCTCTTGCCGGCGCCGTTGGGGCCGATCAGACAGCGCAACTCACCCTCGGCGAGTGCAAAGTCGATGCCGCGCACGGCCTGAACGCCGCCGAAATGCTTGCTGAGCCCGCGGGTTTCGATCAGTGGGCCGCTCATGCCTTGCCCTCGTGCGCGATCTCCTGTGGCGCGGTCGCGGGCCGGCGCAGGCTCAGCAGCCAGGGCACCAGGCGTTCGGTCACCATCGGGGCGACGCCGCGCGGCACCAACAAGACAAAGAGCAGCAGCACCGCACCCAGAATGGCGCTGGCGTTGACGACCTGCTGGGTGCCGATCTTGAGCGTGAGCCAGGACATCGCCATCGCGCCCAGGACCGGGCCGAGCAGCGTGCCGGAGCCGCCGACCATCAGCCAGATGATCATTTGCGCCGACTGCACCACGCTGAAGACCGGCGGGCTGACATAGTTGCCCCAGGCGACATACAGACAACCGGCAAGCCCCGCCAGCGCGCCGCCGATGGCGAACGCGATCAGCTTATGCAGCCGCGCGTCGTAGCCGAGAAACTCGACCCGCTGTTCGTTCTCGCGGATGGCGACAAGGACGCGCCCGAACCGCGTCGCCAACAAGGCGTGCAGGCCGAAATAGCGTGATCAGCAGCAGCCCGCTGCAGAGCAGAAACATGCCGAGCGGCTCGAGCGTGGCGTCGGGCATGAACGGAATGTTGAGCGACGGTACGTTCGGCATGCCGTTGAAGCCGCCCAGCAGCGCGTCGCCGATATGATAGGCGGGCCCGGCGGTGGAGTTCATGCAGTTGTAGAAAATCAGCGTCAGCGTCAGCGTGATGACGCCGACATAGATGTCGCTGATGCGCGCATAGAACATGAAATAGCCAAGCGCCGCGGCCAGCAACGCCGGCAGCAGCATGGCGAGCAACAGCGGCGCCGTGCTGTCGCCGATATTGATGACCGCGACCGCATACGCATAAGCGCCAAGCCCGAAGAAGGCCGAATGGCCGAAACACAAAATGCCGCCATAGCCCCAGATGAAAGCGAGGCTCAGCGCCAGGATGGCGAAGACCGCATACAGCGTGATCTGCAGAAGCTCGAACAGATCGAGCACGAGCGGCAGAATGATCATCAAGGCGACGCCGATCACGCCGACCGCAATGAGCCCGGCATTCGCGCGCAAAACGGCCGTCATAGGCTGCCCCGGAAGTAGCGTCCGGTGATGCCTTGCGGCAGCAGCCGGATCAGCACGATCGCGGCCAGCAGCAAGCGCCACCTCGCCGTAAACCGGGTTGGTCAGGAAGGTCGCGACCTGGTTGATGACGCCGAACAGCAGCGACGCCGAAGCCGTGCCGGCCAGCGGCGCCGCGCCGCCGCTGATGACGGTGATAAAGGCGCGGCCGATATAGGAGCCGCCGATGGTCGGAAACACGCCGGACACCGGCGCCAGCACGCCGCCGGCAAGCCCTGCCAGCGCCGCGCCGAAGCGCGAAGGTGATGGCATAGATGCGCGACGTGTCGGTGCCGAGCGCCGCCGCCATGTCGGCGTTTTGCATGGTGCCGCGCGCCAACAGGCCGAGCCGGCTCGAACGCAGGATGACGTAGACCGCGAACAAGGTCGCGAGCGTCAGCGCGATGACGAATAAACTATAGCCGCTGGTCTGGTAGGCGCCGATGCTGATGCCTGGCAGCGGCGTCGGCACGCCTTCGGTAATGTCGCCGAAGATCATGGTCAGAATGCCGACGACGAACAGGCTCAGTCCCCAGGTCGCCAGCATGGTCTCGACCATGCGGCCGTAAAGATGGCGGATGACCAGCCGCTCCAGGACCACGCCAATGATGCCGACCGCGATCGGAGCAACGACCAGGATTGCGACCCAGATATTGATTCCGTGATGCACCGCGACCGCCGCGCTGTAGCTGCCCATCACCATGAACTCGCCATGCGCCAGGTTGATGATGCGCATCATCCCGAACACGATGGCGAGCCCGAGGCTGATCAGCGCCAGGGTCGCGATGGCATAGACAAAATCGATCGCTACGATGGCGGCTAAATCCACGCCAAGTTCTCCGAACGTGCCAACATCGCGCGCGCCAGCGTTACGCCTTCAACAAATGGCGCGCGCATGTTGCTCGCGATGCCGTCGTGGCGATGCCGCCGTCAATTCACCTTGATGATGTATTGCTTGGCCTCGCGGGGATTTTTCTTCAGATCGCAGACCGCGGCGGTATCGGCCGGCTTGCGCTGCGGGAAGGTCTCCAGCAGGTTCATCTTCTTGTCCTTGAAGACGGCGAGATGAACGTCGAAGATGCTGTGATGCGTCGCCGGATCGAGCGTGACCTTGCCGCTCGGGCCATCGATGCTGATGCCGCTTTCCAGCGCCTCGATCACCTTTTCGCGGTCGATGCGTGCCGGCCTTCTTCACGCCGGCGGCCCACAGCAGCATGCCCTGATAGCTCGACATGGTGAGATCGGAGATCGGCGGATAATCGGCGCCGTATTTGGCGCGGAATTTTTTCAGAAACTCGATGTTCACCGGATTATCGAGGCTTTCGATGTAGTTGTAGGCGACGACGATGCCGTCGCTCTCTTCCGGCGTGAGCACGAGCTGATCGTTGGAGCCGCCGAACGTCGTCGAGGCGATCGGAATCTTCCCGGACAGGCCGGCGGCGTGGAATTGCCGGTAGAACGAGATCGGACCGCCGCCGACCAGCACGGTCATGATCCAATCCGGCTTCGCCGCCTGGATCTTCGAAATGGTGCTGCCGAAATTGGTGGCATCGAGCGGGAAGAATTCGGTGCCGAGCACTTCGCCGCCGCCGTCCTTGACGTATTTCTTCACCCAGTCGGAGGTGATCTGGCCGTAATTGTAATCGGCGGCCAGCGTGTAGACTTTCTTGCCCCAGTTCTTCATGCCGTGGCCGACAAGCAGCTCGGTATTGTGCGCCGGCGTCAGGCCGTCGATGAAGATGTTGCGGTCGCAGACGCCGCCCTCGTAAGGCATGTCGTAGAAATAAAGTGTCTTGTATTTGTCGAGCACCGGCCGGATCACTTCGCGCGATGCCGAGGTAATGCCGCCGTGCACGACCGCGACTTTGTTCTTGAGAGCGGCTTCCTGCGCATATTGCGCGTAGAGCTGCATGTTGGTCTGGGTGTCGAAGCTGATGACCTTGACCTCGCGCCCGAGCAGGCCGCCGCGAAGCGTTGATTTCATCGACGGCGAAGTTGAGCACGTCGTACATCGGCTTGCCGGCCATCTCGAGGCCGCCGGACAGATCGTACATGCTGCCGACGAGGATCGGGTCGGCCGCAGCCGCCTGCGAATGAAGGCGGGCGCGCAAACCGCCGCTGCCGACCCCGCTCTTGAGTAATGTTCTACGGCTTACGCTCATGACGGCACTCCTTCGTTTTTGTGTTGACAGACCTTGCTGAATGCAGCTCCGGGCCTCGTCTCATAGGCGAGGCCCGTCCCCACTCGACTGCATCCATGCCGTGGAAAACCACACGAGTGTCACGCCTTGTGGCGCAATCAAATCGTAACGCTGCAGCAAACACGCCTGCTTGTCTGCGCGTGCCACGCCGTGGACTCTGGTTGCCACGACGCGGGCGCGCTTGTGTTCGATCGCTTCCGACGCTGTCGGGTATCGACCTCAATGATTGCAAGTCGTCCCGCTCCATGAAACGCCGACTAGCGCCGCACCAACGTGTGCGGCGAGCAGCCGAATTGCTTTTTGAACGCGCGGCTGAAATGAGAGATATCGGTGAAGCCGTAGCTGAGCGCGGCGTCCGTCACCTGCCGCATGCGCCCCTCGGCGAGCGCCTTGTAGCTGGCGGTGAGCCGCTGCTGCCAGAGCCAGCGAATGGGTGTCGTACCCTCGACCGAGAATAAGCGGTGCAGCGTGCGCGGCGCGAGCTTATGCGCGGCCGCGATGCTCTCGATCGTCATGTCGGCATCATCGAGATTGGCGAGCACGTAGCGCTTCACCTGATCGAGCCGCCGTGTGCAGCCGGCCTCGGTCAGGCCCGCGACTTCGACCTCCAGCGTGGTGGCGAGGATATCGAGCGCGGAGGCACTGACACGATTGGCGGCCTCGTCCTCCAGGCCCGGATCAAATTCACCGATCTGGCGCACAATGCCGGCGGTCAATGCGCCGAGCCCCGAATGGCCGTCGATACGGCGCGCAGTCAGGCGATGCGCGATCGGCAAGCGCGAAACCATCAGCGGGCGCGGAATGGTCAAAACGATGCCGACGCTGTCGCCGCCGAATTCAAGAATGAACGGCTGCGACTGATCGTAGATAAAGAGATCGCCGGCGGCGGCGCGAGCGGTCCTCCCGTCCTGGTCGATGCCGACGCTGCCGGCACAGACCAGATAGAGCATGAAATGATCGCGGGGATCTTTGCGGATCTCGCCCGAGCCACGCACCACCTCGACGCCGCAATCGGAAAACGACGAGCACACGTCGCTAACTGTCAGCGCACCGAACCGCCGTGCCGCGATGCGCCCGCGAAACGGCCCCGTGACCGGGCGGCGATATTCCGTGAAAGAGTAATTGCGGCAAGTCAGCTCGTGCCAATGCTCGAAGCATTCACCATCGCGGACTGCTTCGATATTGTGCACACTGAACATCCGGGCGGCTCCAGCCGAGTTCGTCGATCTCAGTCCGGGAGACGCGAAGCAAGCGGTGTGCCATGCTCGGGATGGATGGAACTCGAAAGGCAAGCGAGCTCATGGCGCGCAGAGACAACGGCACGGCACGTTCAGCCAAGCGTCTGCGCTCGCGCGCGTGCTAGCAAACCAATGTGATGGGACTTCTGAAGTTCAATCGTTTTAGATTGAAGGCGCTGTAACTTTCTGACGGAGCACAATCTTTTCGGGAAGCTGCTCCCTTGTCGACGGCGCTTTGCGCAGACGCGCATGGCGTACGATCGGCACGCGGACAGCGGACCTCGATTCTCACTTTGAGCGCTTCACGGGGAAAAATCAGATGACGTTCAAGCTGCCCTCAACCGATCAGGTCCGTTCGCTCGGCGACAGTCTCGGCATGGATTTGACCGAGGATTATGCCAAGTCCTTCATCGACTTTATAAAGCCGTTCGGCGACGGTTATCGGCTGTTGGCCTCGCTGCCTGACGACGTTCCGCCGGTGAAATATCCGCGCGGCGCTTATTACCGTCCTGAGGGCGACGAAAACAAATACGGCGCCTGGATCGCGAAAACGAGCATCAAGGGCGCCAGCTCGGGCAAACTTGCGGGCAAGAAAGTCGCTGTCAAAGATACCTACGCACTGGCCGGCGTGCCGCTGACCAACGGCGCCTCGGTGCTCGAGGGCTTCGTGCCGGACTTCGATGCGCCGGTCATCACCAAGCTGCTCGACGCCGGCGCCGAGATCGTCGGCAAATCGGTCTGCGAGTATTTCTCGTTCTCGGGCGGCGCCGCCACCAGCACCTCCGGACCGGTGCACAATCCGCGCGCCTACGGGCATACGCCGGGCGGCTCCTCGACCGGCTCCGGCGCACTGGTCGCCGCCGGCGAAGTCGACATGGCGACCGGCGGCGATCAGGCCGGCTCGATCCGGATTCCGGCCTCCCTCTCCGGCGTCGTCGGCATCAAGCCGACCTGGGGCCTCGTGCCCTATACGGGCATCATGGGCATGGACCCGACCATCGATCACGCCGGTCCGCTGACCGCGACCGCCGCGGAGAATGCGCTGTTTCTGGAAGTCATGGCCGGCGAAGACGGCTACGATTCACGCCAGCGCAACCTGAAAGTCGACACCTACACCAAGGCGATCGGCCAAGGCATCGCCGGTCTGAAAATCGGCGTGGTGAAGGAGGGCTTCGGCCAATACGACTCGCACCCGGACGTCGACGCCGGCGTTCGCGCCGCCGCCAAAGTGCTGGAAGGCATCGGCGCCAAGGTCGACGAGATCTCGATCCCGTGGCATCCGATCGGTATCCCGATCTGGTCAGGCATCGCGCTCGAAGGCACCTACCATGCGATGGTCGCCAGCGCCCTGCCGCGCAACATCGAAGGCGTTTACCCGATTTCGCTCGCGGGCCGGCTCGGCGCCATGCACGACCGCGCCAACGAACTGCCCGACACTGTGAAGGTCGGCATGCTGCTCGCGGCCTACACCGACAAATATTATCGCGGCTATTTCTACTTCAAGGCGCAGAACCTGCGCCGGCGCTTGCGCGCCGCCTATGATGCCTCGCTCGCCGACTATGATTTGTTGCTGATGCCGACGACGCGGATGATGGCTTCGAAAATTCCGCCGCCCGAGGCGCCAATGGCGGACCTGATGCAGCACAGCTGGGAACAGATCACCAACACCTGCCCGTTCAACATCACGCACCATCCTGCGATCTCGCTGCCTTGCGGGTTCGGCGAGGGCGAACGGCCGATCGGCCTGATGCTGGTCGCCAAGCACTGGCAGGAATCGACGCTCTATCGCGCCGCCGATGCGTTCGAGCGCGCTTGCAACTGGCAAAACGTCGGCGCGAAGAAGAGCTAGCAGGAAGCGAACAGGGTCCAGCGTTCAGAGCCGTCATGCCCGCGCTTGTCGCGGGCATCCACGTCTTGACTGACGAGGGGAACGAAAGACGTGGATGGCCGGAACAAGTCCGGCCATGACGCCGAGTGCGTTTCCGCGCCGGAGCGTCAATTCGCCGACGTCGTGCCCGCGTCCGCTCCGGCGAGCTTAGCCCGCTCAGCCTCGCGCAACTTCTTGCGCTGGATCTTACCGGTCGTGGTCATCGGCAGCGCATCGACAAACTCGATGTCGCGCGGCACTTCGTGCTTGGCCAAATGATCGCGGACAAAGCTGCGGATTTGATCGGGAAGCTCAGGCGTGCGCTGAACGCCCTCCTTCAAAATCACAAACGCCTTGATCGACTCGGTACGAACCGGGTCTGGCACGCCGACCGCCGCCGCCATGATGACGGCCGGGTGCCGCGCCAACGCATCCTCAATTTCAGCAGGGCCGATGCGATAACCGCCGCTGGTGATGACATCGTCGGCGCGGCCCTGAAACCAGAAATAACCGTCCTCATCGCAGATCGCGAGATCGCCGGTCAGCAGCCAATCGTTGGCGTATTTGTCGCGCGTCGCATCTGCGTTGTTCCAGTATTCGAGCATCATCACCGGATCCGGCCGCCGGAAAGCGAGATTGCCGACGGTCCCCGCTGGCAAAAGCTCACCAGCGTCGTCAACGACAGCGGCCTTGTGGCCTGGCACTGAACGCCCCATCGACCCCGGCTTGACCGGCATGACGCTCGCGTTGGTGCCGAGCACGAGATTGCATTCGGTCTGCCCGAATACTTCGTTGATCGGCAGTTGGAGCGTTTCGGTGCTCCACTCGAGCAATTCCTTGCCGACCGGTTCGCCGCCCGAATAGATCGCGCGCAGTTTCACGCCGAAGCGCTCGACCGGATTGGCGACCTGGCGCATCAGCCGCAGCATGGTGGGGACTAATAACGTCGTGCGCACGCCGTGGCGGCCGATCATGGCAAACGCTTGCTCGGGATCGAAACGCTGCGCCCGGAAGGTGAGGACCGGAACGCCGTGATACCAGGCCGGCATCAGCACATCCATCAGGCCGGCGAGCCAAGCCCAATCGGCCGGTGACCACATCAGATCGCCTGGCTGCGGAAAAAAATCGAGACAGAATTCCGCGCCCGGCAAATGACCGAGCATCGATCGATGCGCCTGCAGCGCGCCTTTCGGATTGCCGGTCGTGCCGGAGGTGAAATTGAGAAACGCCGGATCTTCGGCTGCGGTGTCGACGTTCGTAAAGGCATCGCTCGCCCGTGCGATCGCGTCCGGCAACGATTCCGCTTCCGCCTCGCGACCGTCGATGACATAGATGCGCACGGGTTCGAAAGCTTGAGCGCAAGCGCGTACCGCTGTCGGTAAATTTGCCACGTCGGTTATGATCACGCGCGCGGCGACATGATTGAGTCGGTACGCGACCGCTTCTGCCGCAAATAGCGGCGACACCGGCACCGAGACCAACCCGGACTTCCAGCAGGCGACGTGGCCGATCGCCGTCCACGGATTTTGTCCGAGCAACAGCATGACCCGATCGCCGCGAACAAGCCCGATGGCGAGCAACAGATTGGCAAGCTGATTGGCCTTGCGCTGCACGTCGCGAAAGGTCAGCTGCCAGATTTTTCCGTCGGCTCCTTCGCCGATGAGCGCAATCTTTGTTGGATCGGCGGCGTGACGGTCACAGACGTCTGCGGCAATGTTGTATCGCGCCGGGATATTCCAGCGGAAAGACGCATAGATCTCGTCGTAGCTCCGCATTCTTTCCATGGGCTTGCACTCTTTACGACAGAGTTTGTCGTTGGCTGTTTCTCGACACGATGCGGCGCGCGAGTGCATGACGATGCACCTCGGAAGGCCCGTCGTAGATGCGGAACGGCCGGATATCGCGATAGATGCGCTCGACCACGGTATCTCGGGTGATGCCGATCGAGCCGAGGATCTGCAGGCTGCGATCGACGACCCGGCTGAGCGCCTCGGAACAAAACACCTTGCACATGCTGGTTTCGTCGCGGGCGTGCGAATGCTGGTCGAGCAGCCACGCGGCGTGCCAGATCGAAAGCCGCGACAGGTGCAGGTCGATCGCGTTGTCGGCCAGCATGAAGCCGACACCCTGATGTTCGCCGATGACGCGGCCGAACGAATGCCGTCGCCCGGCATGTTCGGCGGCGATCGCATGACAGCGCGCCGCCGCGCCAAGCCAACGCATGCAATGGGTCAGCCGCGCCGGCCCCAGCCGGACCTGCGCGTTGCGAAAGCCTTGCCCGATCTCGCCGAGCACGCGATCGGGCGTGACGTGAACGCCATCGAACGAAACCTCGGCGTGGCCTCCCGGCGCATTGCTATCGATGGTGTCGAGCATGCGGTCGACGCGAAAGCCGGGCGCGTTCATGTCGACCAGAAACATCGTCGCGCCGAGATCCATTCCGGTCGCATCGAGCGTGCGCGCCATCACGATATTGAGCGTGGCGTCGGGCACGCCGGTGATCATCCATTTGCGCCCATCGATCACAAAGCCGTCGGCGACGCGCTGCGCCGTGGTTTGCAACAACGACGGGTCTGAGCCGGCGCCGTCGGTCACCGTCTCGGTCATGCTGAAAACCGAACGGATTTCGCCGCGCACCAGCGGCGCCAGCCAGCGCGCCTTCTGCTCCGGCGTGGCGATCTGGTTCAGCAGGTTGACGTTGCCCTCGTCGGGCGCCTGGATGTTGAGGGCAAGCGGTCCCAGGGTCGACCAGCCGGCGGCTTCGAACACCACCGCCATGCTGCGGTGGTCCAAGCCCAGGCCGCCGAACTCCTTCGGTCCGTGCGGCGACAGCAACCCGGCGTCTCGCGCCAGCGCGACCAATTCGCGGCGCAGCGGCTCCGAGGCGCCGTGTGCGGTCTGCCGCGGATCGTTCTCGTAGGGAACGATGGATTTCAGCGACAAAATTCTCGACGCGCTCGCGCAACTTGACCAGATCGTGCGGAAGTTCGAAGTCAATCACGTCATTCTCCGTGCGATGTGTTTTGGTCACCGCGCAGCAACGCGATGCCGCGCGCAAACAAGACCGGGATAGCCGGCGCCATCGATTCCCAAAAGCGATCCGGCCTTTTGCCGGACCGATGAAGCTTGACGTTGAGACAGGCGATCGCGCCCAGGCGAAATTGCGCCAGCGCCTGATACCAGGCGATGTCGCTAACGGCGGGGCCGCCGGCATCCCGATAGGCACGGAAAACATCGCGCGCGCGATACCGGCGCTGTCGGCCGGCACGGCGCCGGCCATGCCAGCGGATCGGTCAGCATCATCAGCCAGCCGACATCGAGTCCCTGCGCACCGATCGACGCCAATTCCCAATCGATGACGGCGCCTGCTTTGCCCTCCGCATACAAAATATTCCCCGGCTGATAGTCGCCGTGGACGACGCCGACCGCGCTGTCGTTCGGAACATGCGCCGTGAGCAGACGTATGCAACTCTGCGCCGGCCTGTGCGATTGCGGGCTCAGCGGCATGGCGAAGCAGCGGCGGCCAGATATTGAGTTCATCGCGCAGCGGGCGCGGCAGCTCCCAGTCTGAAAGCACCCTATGCCAATCGACCCGATGCAAATCCGCAAGCACGTTGCGCCGCCTCGAGCCACAAGGCGCGCAATCGTCGCGTCGTCACGCGGAAATGATGCGTGCGGCCCCCAGACAAAAAATATCCGGCCCGGCATGCGTTCCATAACGATGAACGGCGTGCCCAGAATGTCTTCCGATGGCGAAGCCCAGGGCACGGCAGGCACCGCTGCCCCTGCCTGTTTCAGACCGCGCAGCAGCGGCGCCTGACGATAAACGTCGGTATTGCCGCGTCGCGCAACGCCTACCGGAGCCAATTTGAGGACATACGAACCAACCACCGCCGCCGCGGCGTTGACGATATCGAAGCCAAAGGTCAGTCCGGCGTGCCCCTCTTCCATCGGCTGCAAGTTGGCGGCACGGCACCCGGCACCACATTCGCCTTCAACAAAACGCGTAAGCCTCGCCGATAAATCATCGAGGCGCTCCGCCTGCGTGCCGAAATCCCTGGCCGTCGCGCTCATGCGTGCCCTGCGGATCTACGCATCACCCGCCCACGAGATGGGCTGGGAGATATCGAGATTGGCCAATTCATAGCCACGGCGAAAATCGACGATGTGCTTTTCCATCCACAGCCGCGCCTTGGCCGCGTCGCGGGCGCGCAGACCATCGACGACTTGTTGATGGGCAAACGCCAAGCGCTCACCGACATTCAGGCGCAACACCAGTTGGAGGAAGGCCGGATAGAAAACTTGCCCGATCGGCTCGCGGCAAAGCACCAAGGTGCGGCTGCGCGAGGCGGCGGCAAGGGTGTTATGAAACTCGACATCGAGCGCGACCAGATCCTCGGCGTGCGCGACCGCATGTCGCGTCCGCGCGACGTTATCCTCGAGCGCATTCAGCTCGGTCTCGGTAATCCGCGCTGCGGCGGCGGCGGTGACGGCCGGCTCGATGCAAATCATTGCCTCCCACAACTCCAGAAAGCTCATCTCCTGGAGCACCATCGCGGCCTTCATGCGCGACGCGACTTCCGCATGGCGCGGCGCGCTGACAAACAAACGCTTGCCGCCCGGGCGTCGCCGCAGCATGCCGCTGTCTTCGAGCACACGGATCGCTTCGCGCACGGTCGAACGATTGATGCCGAGTGTTTGCGCCAGCGCCGATTTAGCCGGCAGCGCCGATCCGATCGGCAGCGAACCATTCAAGATCTGCTCGCTGATCGAACGCGCAACGCTGCGATAAGCTGGAACAGCGCCGCGCGCGTGCGGCTCCGACCGCGTCTGCTCGCTCATGCGCCGCTCCCCCAGCAGCGCCGCCCCCTGATCACTCCCCGCGCGTAAACGGTTGAATGGCGACAGCGTAGCGCGTCGCCCACGCGATTGCCCTGCTCTACGATCAGGCAATCGCGCTGCGTCTGGTGAGACCGTCTTGCGACTGCCCGCACGCTCCCTCCCCGGCTTTCTGTCCGACAATTTTTTTAGATTAGGGTCGCAGTCGCGCCTATTTGTCAATGCGCGATGCCTTGACAACGGCGATTGCGCAGATATCGTCCGACAATCTGATAAATAAAAAAATTGGGAGGACGCCCAGTCCGTGACGGCGCAACACTGCGTCCTTCTCGTGAACTGATCCGTCCCACGCAAATGACAAGGCGCCTCCCGACAATTTCGGGCGACGCTGTACGTGTGAACTGAGCAACCACGTCGCGCCGACCGCGCCGGGACGAGGAATGTGATGCCGCGCCTTAGTCAGGAGCAAATTGTTTTTGTGCTCTGGGTCGTGCTGTTCGCGGCATTCGCGTTGGCGCTTCCGGGATTCTTCACTTACGGCAACATCGTCACGCTGCTGCGCAGTGTGGCCGTGCTGGGCATCCTCGCCGTCGGCATGGCCATCGTCATCATCGGCCGCGGCATCGATTTGTCCCTTGTTGCGGTGATGGCGGTGTCGACCGCGCTTGGCGTTCACGCTGATGACGCACGGCTATCCGATATCGATCGCACTGCTGTTTGGTCTGGCGTTTGCAGCCGTGATCGGAATGATCATCGGATTCGTGATCGCCTACATCGAGATCCCGGCGCTGTTCGCGACATTGGCGATGGGCGCGTTCGTTTACGGTCTCGGCCGCTACGCGATTTTCGATCAGGATCTGGTGCCGCTGCCGCCCGCCGATTCCGCGCTCGAGGCCCTCGGCGCCGGCCGTATCCTCGGCGTGCCTATCCCGATCCTGCTGTTCGCCGGTTTGGCGTGCGCCGTCGCGCTGTTCCTGCGTTACGGACGGCTCGGTCAATTCGTCTATGCGACCGGCGACAATTTCGCGGCGGCGCGCATCAGCGGCCTGCCGGTGCGGCCGCTCGTGGTGCTGCAATATGTTTTCTCATCGGTCGTCGGTTATGTCGCCGGTCTCACCATGGCGACCGGCGTCACCTTGATGAACACCCGCATCGTCAACTCGACGCTGCTCTACGACGTCATTCTGGTGGTCGTGCTCGGCGGCATCAGTCTGTCCGGCGGCAAAGGCGGCGTCCGCAACGTCATTGTCGGCACGCTGTTGATCGGCACGCTGCTCAACGGCATGACCATCATGGACATTCAGTATACCGGCCAAAACGTGATCAAGAGCGTGATCTTGCTCATCGCCATCGTGGTCGACAGCATTTTGAACCCGCGCGACGAGCAAACCGCGCAGCAGGGAGATATCTAGGGCCTTCCATCAGTAAACAAATACAAGAAGCGGATGACCGCCGACACCAACAAAGGAGGAAATGCCATGAAATCGAAGCTGATCGTCGGTATTTTGGCTGGCGCTTCATGCCTGCTCGCCGCAACCGTGGGGGCGCGCGCCGACGGACTCGTCGACCCGAGCCGTGCCGGATATCTCGATACTTTTAAAGGCAAGAAAGTCGCGTTTGTGCCGATCGCCATGGGATTCGATCTGGCGCAGGCGTGGAGCTCGCAACTGGCCAAGCAGGCCGAAGATCTCGGTTATAGCTATGTGGTGCGCGACCCGAACTGGAGCACCGAGGCCGGCGCCCAGGCGTTGACCCAATTGATCGCCGAGAAACCCGATCTGATCGTCGTCCACAGCCCGGACATTCAGTCGTACGCGCGCCTGCTCAAACAGGCCGAAGCTGCCGGCATCTATACGCTGCAGGTCAACATGAAGTCGGCCTACGTCTCCGAAGGCTATGTGGGCTCCGATT
The DNA here is from genome assembly GCA_963737755.1 of uncultured Alphaproteobacteria bacterium. GTDB lineage: Bacteria > Pseudomonadota > Alphaproteobacteria > Rhizobiales > Xanthobacteraceae > BOG-931. The sequence continues at coordinate 895,333 of CAVTTZ010000009.1, forward strand.
ACAACGGCCTGGGTGAACTCGCCGCCAATCTCATCGTCAAGCAGTGCGGAGCAGGCAGCGGCAAATCCGGCAAGGTCTCGATCGTGCAAGGTGTGCTGACCGGCGGCGCCAGCGTCTATCAGATCGAGGGCATCGAGCGCGTCTTGAAGCAACATCCGGAGATCAAGGTGGTCTCCAACCAAGCCGCCGACTGGGACGCCTCGAAGGCAAAATCGATCACCCAAACCGTGCTGCAGCAAAATCCCGATCTTTGCGGCATCATCGGCTTCTGGGACGGCATGGACGTGGGTGTCGGCGCGGCGGTCAAAGAAGCCGGCAAGACCGGCGAGGTCTATGTCGTCACCTCGGGCGGCGGTTCGACATCGGCTTGCGAGAACGTCAACAACGGCACCTTCAGCGCGCTGATCAGCTACAACGCCATGGCACAAGGCCGTGACCTCAATACCCTGATCAAGGCGCTGTTCGAGACCAAGCCGAAACCCGGCACCATGAAGGTCATCGACTATTCGCCGCTCACGGTGCTGACCAAAGACTCGGTCAAGCCGGATAGCTGCTGGGCGCTTCCGACCACCACCGCGTCGAAATAACGCGTACGCGGGGCCGCTTCGACGCGGCCCCGCCCACATTGCTTGCAGCGGCGTGAGGACACTTGATGGTCGATAGTATCGCTATGGCGGGATCGCGCGGTGAGCGCGCATTCGCCAAGCTGAGCCTGGCAGAGAGGCTGGTCCGCGCGCGCTACAAATACATTCCCGACCACGTGGTGGGTGAGATTCTCGCCAAGCGTTGGATCGACAATGTCGCCCCTTTCACCTTCCTGATCATTACCATCGCGCTGTTCGGCTATCTGATCCCCGACTTTTTCAGTCCCGGGAGCCTGATCGTCTCGCTGCGGCAACTTGGCGAGTTCGGCTTCGTGGTCATCGCCATGATGGTCGTCATGGTGGCGGGCGGCATCGATCTGTCGGTCGGCTCGAATTTCGCACTGGGAAATTTCACGGCGCTCGCCGCCATGAATATTCTCGGCCTGCCGGTCTGGGCCGCGTTTCTGTGCACGATCGCCGCCTGCTGTCTGGTGGGATTGCTCAACGGCATGCTGGTCGGCCTGCTGCGGCTGCGCGCATTTCTGACCACGCTGGTGACGCTGATCATCGTGCGCGCCGTCGTCGACATGCTGCTGCTCAAATACGCTGTGCAGATCTCCGGCGCTTTCGTCGATTCCGATATTTGGGACTTTATCGGCTCCGGCTCCGTGTTCGGCGTGCCGTTCAGCGCCGTGCTGCTGCTGGTCGCGGTGATCGTCGGCCATATTTTGTTGAGCCGCACGCGTCCCGGCTGGCGGATCATGGCGGTCGGCGGCTCGCGCCGCTCGGCGCACAATTCCGGAATTTCGGTGCGCTGGACCGTGTGCGGCACTTACGTGGTGTCGGGCGCGCTGGTGGGCGTCGCAAGCTTCATGTACGCGGCGCGGCTCAACAGCGCCGGCTCAGATGCCGGCTTCGGCATGGAGCTGGCAGCGCTGACTGCCGCCCTGCTCGGCGGCAACAGTCTCGGCGGCGGCCGCGGCTCGACCGGAAAGGCGCTGACCGGCGCGATCATTGTCCTCGTCATCACCAACGGCGTCGTGCGGCTCGGCATTCCGAGCGGCGCCGGCAGCATGGTGCTGGGCGCGGTTTTGCTGCTGGCCGCGGGCCTGGACGTGCGCTGGCTGAAGAACCGGCACAAGGTGCTGTCGAAAGTTTACGTCTCGCCGACCGTGAATGATCTGCCGCCCTCGCCGCCCACGGCTGCGGGTTCGGGCTCGCCCTACGAGGTCAACAATAAACTCAAAGATGTCGAAGTGATCGGGCTCGGCGAGGTCGAGGCGCCCGAGGATGTTATCTTCGACCGCGCCGACAATCTCTATTGCGGCACGCGCCACGGCGACGTGATGCGTTTTCTCGCGCCCGACTACAAGAAGATGGAGCTGTTCGCGCACATCGGCGGCCAGCCGCTTGGTCTGGCGTTCGATCGTGATGAGAACCTCTATGCGTGCGTCGGCGGGATGGGTCTCTACCGGGTCGCACCCGACGGCGCGGTCTCCAAGGCGACCGACGAGACCAATCGATCGACCTTCTCGGTCAACGACAACTCGCGGCTGCGGCTGGCCGACGATCTCGATATCGCGCCCGATGGCCGCATCTTCTTCTCCGAAGCGACGATCCGCTACGAGATGCACCAATGGCCGGTGGACTCGCTGGAAAGCCGCGGCAACGGCCGCATCATTTGCTACGACCCGCGCACGAACGCGACCCACACGGTCATTCGCAATCTGAAATTCCCCAACGGCGTCTGCCTGAGCTACGACGGCCAATCGATGCTGTTTGCCGAAACCTGGGGCTGCTGCATCAAGCGCTACTGGTTCGACGGTCCGAAGACCGGCCAGGTGGAGACTGTGATCGCCTCGCTGCCCGGCTATCCGGACAACATCAATCGCTCATCTGACGGACATTACTGGCTGGCGATCGTCGGCATGCGTTCGCCGTCGGTCGACCTCGCTTTCCAGATGCCCGGCTTCCGGCGCCGGATGTCGCGGCGGGTCGCACAGGACGAATGGCTTTACCCCAATCTGAACACCGGCTGCGTCGTCAAATTCAACGACAAGGGCGATATCCTCGACGCGTTATGGGACCTCAAGGGCGTCAATCACCCGATGATCACCTCGATGCGCGAGCACAAGGGCAGCCTTTATCTTGGCGGCATCACCAACAATCGCATCGGCCGCTATCGCCTGCCGAAGGCTGATGCGCGCTGGAGCGGCTTCGAAGATTATTGGGGCCGAAAATAAATGCTGCGCGGGATAATCGATCAGTTCGTCGGACGCGGCGAGGCCGCCGTCACCGTGCCGCCGATGGACGGCGCGCTGCGGCCGAACCAGGCGCTCGAACAGGCGGTCGTCGTCGCCGAAGCGCCGGCGCCCGATAATCTGGTGAGCCATGGCGGCGAGATCCTGTTCTCGACCGGACGCGAGCTGCGCAAGCTCGAAACAAACACGGTCGTCCGCAGCTTCGATCGTACGATTACCTGCGTGGCCGCGGCGCCGGACGGACACCTCGCGGTGGGCCTGTCCGGCGGCGGAGTGTTGATTGTTCAGCCCGACGACGCGGTCAGTTCGTATGCCGACCGAGGCAACATCGCACGCGACGGCACTGGCGTTCCACGACGATGCTCTCATCGTCTGCCGGGGCTCGACACGCCACGGCCCCGATCAGTGGAAGCGCGACCTGATGGAAGCCGGCATCGGCAAAGCCGGGCTCGGGCGCGGTGGTTTTGATTCCCGCGCACGGGCTCGCCGCGCATTTTGGCCGACGGCCTGCGTTGGCCTTATGGCGCCTGGTCGCACCAGGGGCGGATCGTTGTCTCGGAAAGCTGGTCGCATCGCCTCCTCGCGCTCGATCCCGCAGGTGCAGCGCGGCCGCAAACGGTGCTTGCGGATCTTCCGGGCTATCCGGCGAGGCTCGCAGGCGCAGCCGACGGCGGCCTGTGGCTCGCGGTGTTCGCGCCACGCAGCCAGTTGATCGAGTTTGTCTTGCGCGAGGACGGCTATCGCCGCCGCATGCTCAACGAGATCGACTCCGACTATTGGATCGCGCCGACGATGGCGAATGGGCGTTCGTTTCTTGAGCCGATCCAGGGCGGCGCCCTCAAACAAATGGGTGTGCTCAAGCCCTGGGCCCCGTCACGCTCCTACGGCATGGTCATCAAGCTCGATGCCGAATTTGAGCCGCTGATGAGCTTTCACAGCCGTGCCGATGGATCCCGCCACGGCACCACCAGCGCACTGGAGCATGCGGGTGCGCTGTATGTCGCCAGCAAGGGCGGCGACGTCATCGTCTCGCTGCCGCCAGAAGAGTTTGTCGAGCCATGAGCCCGATCCTGGAAATGCGCTCGATCACCAAAGAATACCGCGGCGTTGCCGCGGTCAAAGACGTGAGCTTTACGCTCGAGCCTCAGGAAGTTCATGCCCTGGTCGGCGAGAACGGCGCCGGTAAATCGACCCTGACCAAGATCATCGCCGGCGCGGTTACGCCGACATCCGGCGACATGCTGCTCGACGGCAAGCCTGTCGCGTTCCGGGTGCCCAAGGACGCGCTCGCCGCCGGCATTGCCATGGTCTATCAGGAAAACAGCCTCGTTCCGGCGCTGACGGTCGCGCAGAACATCTTTCTCGGCCAGGAGCGATTTTTCAACCGCATGCGCGGTATCAATATCGCGGCCCAGCAATTTCTGCAGTCGCTCAATTTCGGCGTCGATCCGACGGCGTCTGTCGGCTCGCTCGGCGCGGCGCAGCGGCAAATGGTCGAGATCGCACGCGCCGTGCGGCAGAAAGCGCGCATCATTATTTTTGACGAGCCCACGGCTTCGCTGACGCCTGAGGAAAAATTTCATTTCTTCGGCTTGATGAGTCGGCTGAAGCGAACCGGCGTGTCGATCGTCTTCATCAGCCACGCCATCGAAGAGGCCGTCGCACACGCCGACCGCATCACCGTATTGCGCGACGGCGCGCATGTGCTGACCGACACCGCGGCCAATCTGGACCGCAACGCCATCATCCGCGCCATGGTCGGCCGCACCCTGTCGGGCGAAATCTATGGCGTTCGCGGCGCTGCGCGCAGCCTGCGCAAGGCCGGGCGCAAAGTGCTCAGCGTGCAGAATCTGTCAATGGGCTCGATGGTCCGCAACACATCGTTCTCGGTGTTTTCCGGCCAGGTGACCGGGATGTTCGGACTGATCGGATCGGGCCGCACCGAAACCGCAAAGATCGTATCGGGCGTGATCAAGCGCGACATGTTCCATGGCGGCGAGGTCAAGCTCGACGGCCGCACGGTGCGTTACCGGGTTCCGCAGCCGGCGGTGCGTGACGGCATCGTGTATGTCACCGAGGATCGCAAGCTCGAAGGCTTCTTCGAGACGATGTCGATCGGCAGCAATGTCAATGTCGGCTATATGGCCACCAAGGGCGGCATCCTTTCGATGGTGAACATGGCGCAGATGCGCCGGCTTGCCAAACAATGGATCGACGCGATCAAGATCCGCGCGATCAATGGCGACGCAAAAGTCATCGAACTCTCCGGCGGCAACCAGCAGAAAGTGGTGATCGCTAAATCTTTGGTGCAAAGGCCGAAGCTGATCATCTTCGACGAGCCGACCCGCGGCGTGGACGTCGGCGCTATCGTCGAAATCCACCAGTTCATCAATCAGCTCGCCGACGAAGGTTTGGCGGTCATCGTGATTTCCTCCTACCTGCCAGAGATCATGAACATCTCAGACCGCATTCTGGTCACCCGGCAGGGCCGCGTGGTCGAGGAATTCACCGCCCGCCAGGCGACCGAAGAGCGCATCATGTACGCGGCAGTGCATTAGTTTCGCCGTCAACGCCCGGCGCGGATTTGTTTTCCGTCACCCTGAGGCGCGAGCGTAGCGAGCCTCGAAGGGCGACGGCCCGGGCCGCTCATCCTTCGAGGGCAGCTTTGCTGCCGCCTCAGGATGACGGAGAACGGCGCCAAAAAGACCCGCGCACGCCTCAAATAAGAACATCGCGCTAAGACGACCGCCCGCGCGACGGATCAATACCGGCCAGCGCCCGGGCGCGCGCCTTGTTTTCTTCGAGCTTCATGCCGCGTGCGATCTGGATCCTTTGCGCCTGCGGCGAACCGGCGCCGTGGAGACTTTCGGTCAGATAGCCGACGGCATTGCGGCCGATGGTCATGTTCTCGATCAAACGCAAAATGCGCATACGGTCGACCACCTCGACACCGTCGCGGCCTTGCAAAAATTTCCGGATCAACGGTCCGATCTCGTTATTCTGCAAATCCTTTTCGGACGGCATGGTCACGACCAAGACCGCCGGCGATGTCCTGCGCCAGGCGCGCGATCTCGTATGGAAAGCGCGTGACGTTATGCTTGGCGACGTTGGAGAGCATTTCGTCATTCATATAGGCGCCGGATGCCGCGGGCTTCGACTGATGCGCGCCGGCCATGCAGCTCGAATAAATGGTTTCGTTGAGATGGGTCATCTCGACGAGCTTGTCCTTGATATGCGACGCGCTCTCGACCCCATTGTGCTCGGCCGCCGATGCAGCGGCGCCGATCAACACGTCGCCGAGGCCGGTTTTGCAGACATAAGACGAGCGATGATAGGTGGTGAAGCGCTCGACCAGCGATGAGGCATAAGCCCATTCGCCATCCATGAAGACGTGCTCATGCGGCACGAAGACTTCGTCGAATACGATCAGCGATTCCTGGCCGGCGAACTGCGCATTGCCGGCGTCCAAGGCGCCGCCATCGACGATGCGCGTATCGTTGGTCTGCCGCCCGACAATGTAGGTCAGGCCCGGCGCGTCGACGCGCACGGCCCCGACCACCGCCCAGTCGCGATCGGCGTCCGTGAGCCGCATGGTCGGCATGAAAATCAGCCAATGCGAATTGACCGCGCCGGTCTGATGCATTTTGGCGCCGGAGACGTAGATGCCTTTCTCGTCACGACGCACCACGTGAAGAAATAGATCGGCATCGCGCTGCTGATGCGGCGGCTTGGAGCGATCACCCTTGGGATCGGTCATGGCGCCGCCGATCACGACATTGGCGACCTGCGCGCGCTGCAGGAAACCGAGAAAGCGCTTGTGGTAGTCGCCGCCTTGCTTGCCGTCGATATCGAAGGTCACCGAATGGCAGGAGCCGATGGCGTCAAGCCCGACACAGCGCTGGAAGCAGGTGCCGGTGCGGCGGCCGAGCTCGCGCTGCATCTCGTGTTTGGCGACGAGCTCGGCCGGGCTGACCGGCACGTGGAGGAAGCGGTTGATGCGCCGATCGCTGATGCCGGATTCGACCGTCGCCAGATCCGGATGTTCGCTGGCCAGCCGGTAGGTTTCCGCCATCGCGTTGATCGAGGGTCGGATCACCGGATGGTCGACCGGCTCGGGCACGCGCTCGCCCATGAAGAATACATTCATGCGGCGGTTACGCAGCGAATTGACGTAGTCCTCCGCCGTCCGCAGCGGCGTGGCAAAATCAGCCCAGAGCGTTTCGACAGTTTCGGTCCGATCTTGCATCGTCGACCTCAAAATTGCGGCTGCGCCGTCATGACTTCCTATCGCTCATCGTATGTTTTTGCCGGCCCGGCGGCGAGGGCCGCCGCAGGCAATCACAAAAGAAGGTCTCGCGGTCTGCCGTCAGTTGGTCATTGCCTTGTTACGTTCCCGAGCGACCAATAGGCGCGACGGCGCCCCGACGGGCCGCTCGCCATCGAATCGCCGCAGACTTGGCAGCCTTAGCGTCGTCATAGTCTGCCTGAGTTTTCCCTCCCATCCCATTGGAGATATCGATGAACCTTAAGCTCCTCATGGCCGTGCCGCTCTTCGTCGCCATGCCGATGATTGCCTCTGCGCAAAACAACGATGGTCCGGCCAAGACACCGAAGCCGACGATTGCGGACGCCCAAAAGCTTGTTCAAACGGTCAGCGCCGACAAAACCAAGCTGCAGGCCTATTGCGAGATGGGCAAGCTCCAGGACCAGATGGAGAAGGCCGAGCAGAAAAACGACACCAAGACGCTCGACGCGCTCGGCGCCAAGGCTGACACTCTCTCGCAGCAAATCGGGCCGGAATACGCGAAGGTTATGGACGGCCTCGAGGAAGTCGACCCGAATTCCGCCGAGGGCAAGCAATACACGGCGATCTTCGCCACCCTCATCAAGCAGTGCAAATAAAGATTTTTGTCGTCTGTAGCACGCCGGCGGAAGATCACGCTCACCGGCGTGCGACCGATCCAGGGGCGCTGAGCACAGCTATCGAGCCGGTAGTCCGATACGGCCGCACCCCGGACCGGAATGTTCTGATGGACGGCGCCGTTTTCCAGCAGATGACTTAAGCGTCCATTCGTTCGACCCATTGGGCACGCCAGGCGCTGGCCGCGAATGGATCGGCAAAGTACTGTGTTTCCCGCGCGACCTTGCCGTCGCTGAACTCCATGACGCTGACCGTGTAGGACGGCTTGCCGTCGTAGCTCAGAATATATTCGGTGACCCAAAGATCGCCGCTGCCGACAATGCGCCGCACCGTGAAACGTTTCTTGTTCGGCTGGTTGGTGCGGGTGATCTGTATGTTGCGCCGGCCGCGAATGCGTTCACCAGACTGCGGATATTCCAGAACTGCGTCGTCGCGATAGATGCTGTGCTCGACTTCAAAATCGCTGGCATCGGACGCGGCCCAGTGCCGGTCGAGCGCTGCCCGTATTTCTTGATCGCTCATGTCGCCCTCTTGCGCCATCGACACATGATAGCCCGCAATCGCGGCAGGCGTATAGTTACGGCAATGCAACCTGCTACGCCACCTCAAGCTCTGTCATTCAACGACGACGGTTGAATGTCGCCTTTACCGACCGCGACCATCCACAAGATGTGTCGGCCATTAACCGGGTCGTGGGCAACCTGGAATTAGTTGCGAGCGAACCGAATACCTCACAGGCCCAACGTGCTGGTCTGGGCGGTTCTTGGAATTGTTCGCCCCAAGCCCGTCAATCTGAACAATCTCCGAGACAGAAATTCCGAATGAACCACCAAAAGTAGCAGCGACCGCCTGCGCGTTGTAAAGGAGCACTGTGGTCTCAGTAACGCACAAGACAAAGGCACCAACGACGGGTGGCTGTGCCCAGCGCGTCACATTGCATTCAATAAAGCGATAGACGACATTACGTTTATTGATTTGCCCGGATGGAGGTCGCTTGTTAGCGTTCTACTGCATCCTTCTGTCCACCGTTGAGCTATGAACCCTGCTGTATGCGTCATTCTTCAAAGTAATACTGGACGCCAGATATTTTCCTATCGCCTACGCCCCGCCCAGTTGTGCCGCGCTTTGCGCCGCCCCGGTCTCAAAATGAAGTAAAAGGAAGCGTTCGATGAACCGCACGATCATTCGCAATGCCATCGTCATCTCCATGGATCCCAAGGTCGGAGAGCATCTGGACGCGGACGTCCTGATCGACGGCGACAAGATCGCGGCCGTCAAACCGAACCTTGGGACCGTCGATGCGCGCGAAATCGATGGCCGCGGCAGCATCGTTATCCCGGGTTTCGTGGATACCCACCGCCACACGTGGCAGTGTCTGTTGCGCAATGCCGCGGCGGACTGGAGCCTTGCTCAGTATTTCGGCGGCGTCCGCGGCGTCATGGGCGAACTCTACACGCCCGACGATATGTATGTGGCCAACTATCTCGGCGCGCTCGAAGCGCTCGATGCCGGCATCACGACACTGGTTGATTGGTCGCACAACAACAATACGCCCGATCACGCCGACATGGCGATCAAGGGTTTGCGCGACGCCGGCATCCGCGCGGTTTACGCCTACGGCAACGCCAACCGCGAATGGTTTCCGGTCAGCGACCTGCCGAGCAATTTTGAAGACGTGGCGCGCGTCCGCAAGCAACATTTCTCGTCGGACGACGGGCTCGTCACCATGGCCTTCGCCGCCCGCGGTCCGCAATTCGCCACGCTCGATCAGACCGAGCGCGACTTCCGCGAAGCACGCAAGCTCGACCTGCCGATCACGCTGCATGCCGGTGACGGCCTGTGGGGCTTGGATCACCCGATCGATCAGCTAAATTCGCCGCGGGCTGCTCGGCCCGCGGACGACCTACGTGCACTGCTGCACCCTGAGCGATCACGAATTCAAGCTGATGGCCGACACGGGCGGCAGCGCGTCACTGTCCGCCGAAGTCGAACTCAATATGGGTCACGGCAATCCGGCGACGCTCGGCTGTCTGAAACACGGCTTGCGTCCCAGCATCTCGATCGACATCTGCACCTCGGTCGGCGGCGACATGTTCACCCAGATCCGCGTGCTGATGGCGGCGACACGCGGTGTCGTCAATGCCGAGGCGCTGAAAGAAAAGAAGCTGCTCGATCCGCTGCCGCTGACCGCGCGCGACATGCTCGACTTCGCCACGCTGCAAGGCGCCAAGGCGGCGAACGTCGATCACCGCACCGGCTCGCTTACCCCGGGCAAGGACGCCGACCTCGTCATCCTCAATACCAACTCGCTGAACATGTTCCCGGTCAACAATCCAGTGGGCGCGGTGATCGAGGATGCGCATGTCGGCAACATCGACTCGGTGTTCGTCAAAGGGCGCGCCGTGAAGCGCCACGGCAAGCTCGTGGACATCGACGTCCATGCGTTGCGGCGGCGCGTCGAGGGCAGCGTCGATGGATTGTTTGCCCGCGCCAACGTGAAGCGCGACGGCAACTGGCTGCCCGAGCCGTATGTCGGCGGCACCGACGTCGACACGAAATAAGCGCGGCAATCGAGATGGCGGCGATGGGGCCCGATCTGCACAATCGACGACCGTATCGCGCGCCATGCCTGAGGCGTCGGCGATGACGCGTTTGCTGCGAGCCTTTCCTCCGCAGTTTGCGCTCATCGTACCAGCGACGCTGATCCTTTATCTCGTCAGCCCGTTTGTCGCGGAAGGAAGCGTTTCGGCGAGTTCGGTGCTCGTCGTTTTCTCGTTCGCCTCCATTCTGGCGATCGCGGCGATCGGTCAGACGCTGGTCATCCAGCAAGGCGGCCTCGATCTAAGCGTGCCGGGCGTCATTTCGTTGGCGGCGGTGCTGGTCACCAAATATCCCGACGGTGACAATATCGCCTTGGCGCCCTGGATCATCGTGGCGCTCGCCTGCGGCTTTCTCTCCGGACTGATCTGCGGCATTGCTATTACGCGCTTTCGCGTGACCGCGCTGGTTGCGACGCTGGCGGTCAATGCGCTGCTCTACGGCACGGTGCTCTATCTCACCAAGGGTACCTCGACGGAAGCCGTGCCGTCGATGCTCAGCACGTTCGCCGTCGGCCGCATCTTCGGCATTCCGCATCTCGCGATCTTCGCGCTGATTTTGATCGTTCTGATCGAGATCGGCATTCGCTCCACAGTCTGGGGGCGCCGCTTCGTCGCCGTCGGGCGTCAGCGCCCGCGCCGCACGCGCCGCGAGCCTGCGGGTGACGTCCTACAAGATCGCGACGTACGCCATCGCCGGTGCGTTTTATGCGCTCAGCGGCGTGTTGCTGGCCGGCTATTTGCGGGTGCCAAGCCTGCTGGTCGGCACCAGCTATTTGTTACCGACCATCACCGTCGTTGTGCTCGGCGGGACGTCGCTTCTGGGCGGCGCCGGCAGTGTGGCCGCGACCGCGGTCGGCGCCATCTTCCTGATCCAGCTCCAGCAGGTCGTGATCAGCGTGGGTGCGCCGACGTCGGCGCAGTTCGTCATTCAGGCGGCGATCATTCTGCTCGGCATGTCGCTCCGCGTCGCTCCGTGGGGGCTCTTGTTTAACGTCCTGCGCCGCTCGCCTGCGCCTGTCAGCGCGGGACGAAAAAGCAGCTAGCCGCAATTCAAAGATCGATGCCTACACTGGCGAATACCGGTGCGGGTTCGGTGAATGTGCCTGGTTCTAAACCGAGCCCAACCGGCTCACAGAGGAGGAGGAACACAATGAACAGATTATGGAACACGGCAGCGCCGCTTGCGCTCGCCGTGGCGATGGCAGTCGCTGTCGCCCCGTTGCCGGCCAGCGCCGACGATGCGGCCAAGACGATCGCCGACGCAGCGAAGACGACCGACACGTCGTTCTGCGGCACCAAGAAAATCACGCTCGGCGTCCATGACGGTTTCGGCGTCAACGGCTGGTCGCGCGCCTCGATGGCGGCGGTCCGCTCCGAAGCCGCCAAATGCGCCAACGTCAAGCAGGTGCCGCGCATCGGTCAGGGCGACCTGCAGCGCTCGATCTCGGACGTCAACGGACTGACCTCCGAAGGCGTCGACGCGCTCGCCATCATCCCCGATTTCGGCAAGTCGCAATTGCCGTCATTGATCGCCGCGACCGATGCCGGCGTGAAAGTGGTGCCGTGGGCCGCCGATCCGGGCGGCAAAGACGGGAAGGATTACGTCGCCTATCTCGATTGGAATGAGCAATATGCCGGCGCCGCCTGGGCCGAGTGGGTCGCCAAGGCGCTGCACGGTGAAGGCAATGTCGTGTTCCTCGGCGGTCCGGCCGGCAATCCGGTCAGCGCCCACGAGCTTCAGGGCATCGTCGAAACGTTCAAGAAATATCCGAAGATCAAGCTGCTGACCGGCGACAAGGACTGGCCGGTCACCAACTGGGACTCGGCGCTCATTCAGCAGCAGATGACCGCGCTGCTCGGCAAATATCCCAAGATCGATGCCGTGATCAACGACAGCGATGGGTTTGCCGCGCTGGGCATCGTGCGTGCTTACCAGGCTGCCGACAAGCCGCTGGTGCCGCTCGGGTCGCTCGAGGCCAACGGTCTGGCTTGCGAATATCTCAAGCTGAAGGACAAGAACCCGAACTTCCAGATCGGCACGATCTCGGGCCGCAACTGGATTGGCCGCATCGCGGCCCGCAAGGCGATTGCCGCGGCGCAAGGCATTGCCAACAACGAGCCGACGCGATTCAACCTCGGCATCTTCGAGGATTCGATGGGCGGCCGCGCCCCGATCTGCGATCAGGCCGCGGGACCGGACACGTTCAACTCGAATCAGCTTACCGCGGACGATCTCGCGAAGTACGGTAAGCCTGAGTAACAAACCTCAAACACGATGCTGAAGATGCCGAGCCGCGCTGTCCTCAACCTTTCAGATGTGGTCAAGACCTTTCCGGGCGTCGTCGCGCTCGGCGGGGTCAGTCTGAATGTGATCGAGGGCGAAGTTCACGCGCTGGTCGGCGAAAATGGTGCCGGAAAATCCACGCTCATGGCGGTCGCCGCGGGCGCACTTTCCTGGGATGCCGGCACCATCGAAATCGGCGGGCAGCCGCTCACCGAAGCTTCGCCGGCGCTGGCGCAATCCCTCGGCATCAGCGTCGTCTATCAACACACCTCGGTTCTCGACGACCTCACGGTCGCCGAGAACCTGCTTTACTGCGTTCCTGCGCATCGGCGCCTGGACGCCAAGAACAATACCGCGTGGGTCAATGAGCAGCTGGCGGCCCTCGGCGCACATTTCGACAGCCGCACGCGCGTCGGCGATCTTTCCGTTGCCGAGCGCCAACTGGTCGAGATCGCCAAGGCGCTGGCGTTGCAGCCGAAGGTATTGGTGCTCGATGAGCCGACCGAAGCTTTGACCGCGGCCGAGACCGAGCGGCTGTTCGCGCAGATCGCGAAGATCAAGGCCAAAGGCACGGCCGTCGTCTACATCTCGCATCGCCTGCCGGAAGTGCGCCGCATCGCCGATCGCATCAGCGTGCTGCGCGACGGCCGCTTTCACGGCACCTTCGACGCCGCCGGCGTCTCCGAGCAAGACATTCTGGCGCTGATCATCGGGCGCTCGGTGGAATGGGTTTTCCCTGACAAGACCACCCGGCAGGACCAATCCGCGCCGCTGCTGACGACCCGCAACATCCGCAGCGAGATCCTGCAGGGTGTCGAGTTTCAGGTCCTGCCCGGCGAGGTCGTGGGACTGGCCGGCGTCGAGGGCAACGGACAGCGCGATTTTATCCGCGCCCTTGCCGGCCTTGCCACGGTCACCGGAGAGATCACCGTTCGTGGCGCAGCGGTAACGCCGTCCGATCCGCTGGCCGCCAAGAACCACGGCATCATCTATTTGCCCGGCGACCGGCATGCGGAAGGCGCTGTTGCTGACGCTTTCGGTTCGCGAGAATCTGACGCTGTCCGTCCTCGACAAGCTGGCGGGTCTCGGCTTCGTGTCGCGCGCGCGCGAAGTCGAGATGGTCGATCACTATGTCGACACGCTGGCGATCAAGACGCCGTCCGGCGAGGCGACGATCGCTAATCTTTCCGGCGGCAATCAGCAGAAAGTGCTGTTCGCGCGCTCGATGGCCGCCGAACCGGTGGTCTTTCTCGCCGACGAGCCGACCCGCGGCGTCGACGCTGGCGCCCGCATCGAGCTCTATCGGGTGGTCCGCAGCATCGCCAAGGCCGGCGCCGGCGTGGTGGTGCTCTCCGCGGATGCCGTCGAACTGGCCGGGCTTTGCGATCGCGTCCTGGTGTTTTCGCGCGGCAAGATTGTCCGCTCGCTCAGCGGCGACGAACTGACCGAGGAGAACATCACCGGCTCGGCGATCGGCGCGCAGACTCAGCGCGAGGAACAGGACCAGACGCGCTCGGCGCGACTGCGGCGCTTCCTGTCCGGCGACTTCGCACCGGTGCTGATCCTGGCGGCGCTGATCGTGCTGCTCGGCATTTACACCGCAACCGTGAACGACAAATTCCTCAGCCCGCGCAGCCTGAACGGCATTCTTTTCCTTGCCAGCGCGCTCGCCTTTGTGAGCACCGGGCAGTTGATCGTGCTGTTGACCGGCGGCATCGATCTCTCGGTCGGGCCGCTTACCGGCCTCGTCGTCGTTATCCTCTCCTTCTTCGCGGCCGAAGACAGCGGGCCGTGGACCTTTGTTCTCGGCATCGGCGTGGCGCTGGCGGTCGCCGCCGTCATCGGCTTCCTCAACGGCTTTCTCATCCGCATCGTCAAGCTATCCCCACTGATCACGACGCTGGCAATGTTCATCGCGCTGCAAGGCGTGTCGCTGATGCTGCGCTCGACGCCGGATGGCTTCTTCCGGCGGTCGATCATCCAGACGCTGACGACGCATTTCGGTTTCCTGCCGGCAGCCTTCATCGTCGTTGTCGTCGTCACCGTGCTGCTCGAGATCGCGCTGCGGCGGACGCGCTTCGGCATGGAGCTGCGTGCTATCGGGTCAAACGAAGTGGCGGCCTACCGGCTGGGCGCGCAGGTCAACCGCAGCTGCATTCTCGCCTACGTGCTCTGCTCGCTTTTCGCCGCGCTCGGCGGCGTCCTGCTCTCCGCACAAATCGGCGTCGGTGATCCGACCGTCGGCCAGAACTACACCCTGCAGAGCATCTCGGCCGTAGTGCTGGGAGGCGCCAGCATCTTTGGCGGCCGCGGATCGTTCCTGGGCGCGCTGGCCGGCGTCGTGCTGGTGCAGGAAATCACCGCGACCACCGGCTTCCTCGGCCTCGGCTCGGCCTGGCAATACTGGCTGCCCGGCATCCTCATCCTGGTCGCCACCGCGATGTATTCGCGCACGCGTAGCGCCGGTGCGCACTGATCGCAAAATCGTTTTCACCTTCAGGAGCGGATGACATTGGCTAGTGCAGCGCAGGGAAACGTGGGCATCGTCGGCGCAGGCGTCATGGGCTTTGCCATGGCGAACAACCTGCAGGCAGCTGGCTTCAAGGTTTACGGCTACGATCCGGTACCAGCGGCACAGCAGCGCTTGCGTGATAACGGCGGTACGGTCGCCGCCTCTCCGCGCGAAGTCGCCGAACACTGCCCCATTATCCTGTTCTCGCTGCCGTCCGCGAAGGCACTCGCCGAGGCGGCCGGTGGTGAAAACGGCGTGGCGAAGGCGGCCGGTTCCGGCACGATCGTTATCGAATGCTCAACGCTGCCGCTCGATGTAAAGCGCGCCGCGTACGATGTGCTGACCGCGAGCGGCAAGATCATGCTCGACTGTCCGGTCAGCGGAACTGGCGCACAGGCGGCCCGCAAGGACTTGGTGATTTTCGGCAGCGGCGATGCCGATGCATTCAAACGAGCGCAGCCGGTGTTCGAGGGAATGTCGCGCGTGCAGCGCTATCTCGGCGCGTTCGGCAATGGCAGCATCATGAAATATGTGGCCAATCTGCTGGTCTCGATCCATAACGTCGCCGCCGCGGAGGCGATGGTTCTGGGCATGAAGGCCGGCCTGGATCCGGCTGTTCTGTATGAAACGCTGGCCGACAGCGCCGGCACGTCCCGCATGTTCCAAATGCGCGGCCCGCTGATGCGCGACAGCAATTATGACGAAGCGACGGCGACAATCCGCACGCATCTGAAAGACGTGGAGATCATCGGCGCGTTCGCCAACAGCCTCCGCTGCCCGACGCCGGTGTTCTCGGCGGCCGCGCAGCCCTATTACGCGCGCGCCGCGCAAGGTTTTGACCTGCAGGACACCGCGTCGGTCTGCGCCGTCATGGAGGGTTTGGCGGGCTTAAAACGCGACTGAGTGACGGCCCAATTGCTTGGTGATTGATCTGCGAAAGCGATCCGTACATGTCGCCCGCGGCTTTCGATCAGAGGTTGACGGTTCGGGCGAGGACACTGCCCTACCGATGTCCAGCGTTGCCGCCGCAATTTTGACGCGACGGATCCGGTTTTGATACCAAGACGAAGAGCTTATCGCCAAAGGTCGGGAGGACACATCGTGAAAAGCAGCACTGATCGCATTCTGACGACACACACCGGAAGCCTGCCGCGTTCGAAGTCGCTGTCAGCTTTGCTCGTCAAACGTGAGCAGCGCAAATCGTACGATGAAAAAGCGCTGCAGGCCGAGATCGAACGCAATCTCGATTTCGTCGTCAAGAACCAGCAGGACAACGGCGTCGATATCGGCAATGACGGCGAGACACCGCGCGTCGGATTCTCGACCTACACGACTGAGCGTATGAGCGGCTTCGGCGGCGAGTCGCGCCGCAAGCCGACGCTGGACACGGTCAAGTTTCCGGGCTTTGCCGACTACATGGCGCGACAGATCGGCGTTTCCGATGAGCTCGCCCGGGTCTGGAACGCGCCGCAGGCCGTCGGCAAGCTCGCCTACGATGCGACCTTGACGGAAGCCAAGGCGGAGTCTGCAGCCTACAAGGCATCGCTGAAGCGCACCGGCGCCAAGTTCGCCGAAGACTTCATGACCGCGGCGTCGCCCGGCATCGTATCGACCACGATGCTGCTGGCGCCTGATAATGCAGAATACAAGAACGATGCCGAATACGTGATGGGCATCGCCAAGGAGCTGAAGAAGGAATACGAGTACCTGGTCGGCGAAGGCTATATCCTGCAGCTCGACGCGCCCGACCTAGCGATGGAACGGGTCATCATGTTCGGCGATCAGCCGCTGAAGACCTTCCTCGATCGCGTCGCTCTACACATCGAAGCCATCAATGTCGCGGTCGCCGACATTCCGCCGGAGAAAGTGCGTCTCCACGTGTGCTGGGGCAACTGGAACGGCCCGCATCAAGACGACGTCGACATGATCGATCTGCTGCCGATCCTCTACAAAGCCAAGGTCGGTGCGCTGTCGATCCCGCTCGGCAATCCGCGTCACGAACACGAGACCGAAGTGTTCAAGAAGCTGCCGCTGCCGAAGGACATGCTGTTGATTCCCGGCGTCATCGACGTGACCACCAACTATCTCGAGCATCCCGAAGTGGTGGCGAACCGCATTTGCGCCGCCGTGGCCGCGGTTGGCGCGCGCGAACGCGTCATTGGCGGAACGGATTGCGGCTTCGGCACCTTCGCAAGCTATGAATTCATTGCCGAGGACGTCGTCTGGGCGAAGCTCAGGGCGCTTTCGGACGGCGCCAAGCTTGCCACCAAGCGTCTGTGGGGCAAGGCGTAGCCGCGAGAGCCGCGCCTCCCCTCAGAATTTCAACGTTCGCGGCGATCATTCGGCGGCCGCATATCTTTGGCCGCCGGCCAGCAAGCTTGCGTCCGCTGTCCAGTGGGATGGCAGGACGGACTGGGCGGCGACGTCGGGATCAAAAATCGCCTTCACCTCAGACAAGCGAACACAATTGCCCAGATAGGCGCTCATCATCTCGCGGCGATCGGGCCAACGCTGATCGCCGTAATCAGCCAGCGGAGCCAGGGGCCGCGCGCTCTCCGACAGGTTTTGAGCCCAAAGCCGATGGCCGGCACCGTTGTCATTCGCCGACGGATGCCACGCGGCGATGGCCTCGAGCATAAAATGCTGCTGGCGCATGCCAAAGCCGGTCGCTTCCGGCGGTACGCGTGTCGGCGCACCGTGGAGGTGATGCAGCATGATGGCCGAGAGCGGCGAGGTTCTGGCCTCTGCCGCAATGGTCATCGCCGAAATGACGCGGCTGTCGAGCTTGAGCAAGCGCCGCATGCATTTTGAGACATTCGGGTCGCCGATGAGAAGGTTGTCGTACATCGAAATCAGTTCAGCGCCGCTCGTCGGCCCCAGTTGGGCCGCCACCGGCGTGCCGAAGGCTTGCAAGGCCGCAAACACGCGTGCGCCCTCATCGGCTTCGCCGCACCATGTCGGGTTGGCGAACAGGAGCGGATTTCCATTGGGCGTCGACACGATTCCAACCGAGATCGTGAGACAGTCGGGAGCCGACGCCATGATTTCCGAATATCCGTGCAGCACGAGCTCTGCATCGGACCAGGCGTAAAAAATCATACCCGACAGCAACGACGGCAGCGCGTGAAGCCGAACGCGCAGCGACGTCGTCACGCCGAAATCTCTGGTGCTGCCGCGAAGCGCCCAAAACAGGCCGGCATTTCTGTCGGCGTTGGCGATGACGTGCTGCCCGTTCCGCAGCACGACCTCCGCCTCGATCAGATTATCGGCGGCAAGGCCATGGCGTCCGAGCAGCGGCCCGTAGCCGCCGCCGAGCGTCACGTCCGCCAAGCGGTCCGAGCCGCAGGTGCCCGTGACCGGAGTCAGTCCATGCGCGGCTGCTGCCGCGATGACGTCGTTGACGGTTGCACCGCCGCTGACGATCGCGACTTTGGTGGCCGGCTCGACCGTGACCCGGCGCATGGCGCTAAGGTCGACCACCATGGTCCCGCGTTCGCGCGAGTAGCCACTCCGATCGTTCTGACTGTCGTGCTCCGCTATGGTGAGACCGTGAGCCCGGGCTGTGCGAATTGCCAATTGAACATCGTGTCGCGTCTCGCAGCGCGCGATAATCGTCGGCGTATCGTCGACATAGCCGCTCAACGAGAAAGTCGCGTCGACAGGGTCTTGGTCGGTCGGCAAGAACGCTTTGTCCTGCCCGGCCGCGCGCAAATCCGTCGCGGCAGCTCGCGGATTTTTTCTTGCAAGAGGCGCTACGATCGTCATGTCAGATCTCCGATGTTGCACCATCGGTTATGTGGGCCGGCAGCTACGCGATCGTTTCAGACCCGAAAAAAAGCGTTTCATATGTAATCGTGCGGTCGCAAAACCGGGCCAACTCGCGCAGTGTTTGTATCTTTTCTGATGAGGCCTCGCGTTCGTCGTATCGAGAGCGGTGAGAATATTTCTGGGTTGGGCCCGGTTGGTGGAAATCCATTCTCTGAAATAAGCGCGTGATAGCCGATGAATTCAAAGACCATCTCGGTCCCACTTTCGCTCTCATGAGCAAGCGGCTATCAACGATGTGCGGCATTCTCGCGCACGGTCGATGGCCCGGCTTGCCGCGAAGGCGCGCTTGAAAGCAGCGCGTGCGCCGCAAGCTTCCCCGGTGCGTGACTTGCGGCCGCAGCATCAGCCGTGCTGGTTTGCAGGCAGCGCGCCAACGCGACAGCGACTTCATCGGCAATGATCGGCCTGGTCACGACCTCGGAAACGCCGGCGGCGACCAATGCGTCAATATCGAAGGCTTCCGCCGGGTCCGCGGCCACCAGAATTGGCAGGCGCGGCACCACGGCATGCAGAAGTGCCGGCAACAATCTAATATTGTCCGCGGATTGCACCCCGCCGACGAGGATTGCGTCGAACCGGTCCGGCGTCGAACGGCAGGCCGCGATGGCGTCATCGCCGCGGAGAAATCCGACCGGCTCGTAACCAAGCGCCGCCAGGATGTCTTCATCGTGCAACAATTGCTCGCGGCCGCCGCTGAGCAACAAAATCGTCTGGCCGCGTCCGAATGCTGCCCCGGTTGATCCGCCGGCTCGAACGCGCGCGGTCGCATCGCGCGGCAGCCAGACTTCGAAGCGGCTGCCTTGACCTGCGCGGCTCGACACATTGATCGCACCACCATGCTCGCGCACGATTTCGCGCACCGTGGCCAAACCGAGCCCGTTGCCGGTCGCCCGGGTGGTGAAGAACGGATCAAACAGATTGCGAAAGACAGCGTCGTCAATGCCCGGACCGGTGTCGGCCACGGCAATCACGACATAGCGATTCGGCTTGATCGTCCCATGAGTCAGGTCGCGGGGTTCGTCGGTGTCCTGCAGCGTAGTCTCTACTTCAACGGAGCCCTGCCCCTGCATCGCCTGCGCCGCGTTCGAACACAGGTTGAGGATGACTTGCTGGAGCTGCGCCGGCTCGGCGACGACAACAGCATTGCCGGGCACTTGCCGAAACACCAACTCGACACCGACCGGCAGGGATGCGCGCAGGAGCGATTGCGTTTCGGCCATCAGGTCGCGAACGCTGAGCGGCCGACGTCTGCCGCCGCGCCGCCTGCCGAACCTTAGCAGGTGCTCGACCACGTCGCGCCCGCGTTCGCCGGCGTGACGAATCTCTGCAAGGTGGCGGGCGTGACGACTGCCTTGCGGGACCTGTGCCTCCGCCATCTCAACATAGCCAAGGATCGCCGCGATGATGTTGTTGAAGTTGTGGGCGATGCCGCTGGCAAGCGCGCCCACGGTCTCCATGCGGCGGGTCTGCTGCAGCCGCTCCTCGAGAGCCGATTTCTCCAACATCGTAATCTGGCGCTCGATGGCATTGACCAGCAGATCAAGCGCCATCGGCAAAACGCTGGCCTCGTCCTGGTGCGTGATGCGGCATGGATAACTCACAGCGTCGAAGCCGAGAAAAACTGCGCCGCGCGAGCTCGTGCCCGACGCCAGCGCCCAGCCCCGAAGTCCCGCCGCGATACACGCCTTCCGGTCAGGCCCGGGCCGAAGCCGGTACACATCCTCCACTTGAACGACGCGCTCGCCGGCAGTCCGAAACACATCGCCGAGATCGGGCGCGGATTCCGGCCAGCCCGTCGGGAAGCCGACGCCCGGTGCGCACCACAGATAAGTCCGTGGATCTTTACCGCGCAGCAGAAAATACGCGCGCTCGGCCCCGACGCACTGCGCCATCTTTGCCAGTCCCCGTTCGATTTCGGCATCGGTATCGCGCGGCGACGCGTTGACGAAACCGGTTGAAATCGTGGTGATGACGCGCTCGAGGGCGGCCCGGCGACGCGTCGCCAAAGCCCGCGCATGCAGCCGGAGCGCCAGATAGCTTAACAACACCGCCAACAGCAGCGACGCCGCATAGAGGAAGAATCGATAATGCCGCGCTGTTCCGCGCGAATTCTTTTGCCGATCCAGCATCGCGGCGCGCAGCGCATCGCGGCTTTGCGTATCGGCGCCGGCGGTGAGAGTCTTGAGTTCTGCGTCCACTTGCGGCAGCAGCCGAAGCAACAACCGGCCATGGGCCAATAGCGCTTCCGTCTGGGCCGGGTCGCCACCCGCAGCCGCAGCGGCGACGCTGTCCAAAAGATCCTGCGCGTCGCCAACAAGCGCGGGAGACGAATCCAGCGTCAGATGCAGGATGTCGGCGACGGCCGCGCTGACTTGCGGGACCGCGGTGCTCCGCCCCGAGATTTGGAGCGATCGCCCGATCCGGGCAAAATGCGTCAACGAGTTTTGCAGCAGCGCGTTGTCGCTCTTGAACTGGTCGACGGTCTGCTCTTGATGATCGATGGTTACGCCAAGATCGTCGACGGCAGCCGACAACAGCGGTTCGTCGATGGTAATTTCATGCAGCCGATCGATCGAGGCGTGGATCGCGTTGATTTGCTGCACCAGCGGATCGTAGTTTCGCAGCAGACCCGCGCGCACCGCCAGCAAATCGCCACGCAAGGCGCCCTCCTCCTTGGTGAATTGGTCAAGCTCAGCCAGCGCGCGATCGAACGTTTCAGCATTGCCGTTGACAGCGCGCAGCGACAGCCAGGTCAACATCAAGGCGAGCAGCGCCACGCCGACAATCGTGGAGATTGTTCTCATTGCGACGCCGGCTTGATGGAAGCGCCGCGATAATTTCCCGTCAGCGAATTGAGAAACGCAACAATGGCCTCGATCTCCTGCTCGGAGAGCGATTGGTCGAGCTGCGCCCTCGCCATCCTGCGGACGGCGTCGGCCAATGTCGGAGCACTGCCGTCGTGGAAATAAGGCGGCGTGGTTGCCACGTTGCGCAGGCTCGGCACGCGCAACAGCTTGGGTTCGGGCGATGCCAGGCGGTGAAAGATTCCGTGCTGCTGGAATAAATTGCCGCCGACATTCACGCCCTCATGGCAGGAAACACAGCCGAACGACTTGAACAGCGCGTAGCCATTCAGTTCCTCCTCGGAGAGCGCAGCCTTGTCACCTTTGAGCCAGCGATCGAAGCGACTGTCCGGCGTCACCAGCGAACGCTCGTAGGTGGCCAGCGCATCCAGGAGGCTTGCTTCATCCGGCGCGTGACCGTAGGCCACGACGAACCGGCGGGCGATTTCAGCATTGGCGTTGAGCCGCGACAACACGTCCGGCATCTTCGTACCAAGCCCGGGAGCACTGTTGAGCGCCCAGGCGGCTTGCGCCTCCAATGTCCGCCGGTCGCCTTCCCAATTGAGCCTGAAGCTGAGCGCCGCGTTGAACACTGTCGGTGTATTGAGAACAAGCGGCTGGCCATCGGCGCCGATCGCCCGCTGGACACTGTCAGCACCGTTGCTGCTGACATCGTGACATGACGCACACGAATGCATCTCGTCTCGCGACAGCAGGTGGCTCTGAAACAACGCCTCGCCAAGCGCCAGCTTGAGCGGGTCGGCCTCCGGGGGCAACGGGATCGGCGTGATCGGTTCCTGCGTCAGCACAATCGCGGCGTCGGGGATCCGCGCAGGCTCTGCCCGCGACATGAAGGGTCCGACCGCGACCACGAGCAACAGCGATGCCGCCGCGACGCCCACGGTCCACCCCCATGCCACGGCTGACGGCTTGGTGATTGAAAACTCGGGAACTGACGGCTTGTCGCCCGGCGACGGTGTTGAGTGTTGCGAATGAAAGAACGCCATCGATGTCACATTCGGCATGTCTGCGTACAGAACGTCTCCGGCATCGCGACCAGCGATCGGCCTCGAAGCCTCCGAACCGTCTGAAAAAGACCCAGCATTGTTACCCGGCTGTTTCAGCGGATGCGGGCGCCCGTTACGGTTGCAATAAAACGCTGCATCCGGGAGTTGAGCGGGCTTTCGTGACGCCGGGCCCTGCGGCATGCAGTGCGGGGCCGGATCTCATATTGTTTCGACGGTCGAAATCCAGCAAGTAGCCGACGCCCCGTTCGGTCTTGATCAGGCGCGGCATGCTGGAATCGGACTTCCAGTTTTCGCCGAAGCCGCAAGACCTGAACGTCGATGCTGCGATCGAAGACGTCCTCGTGCATGCGCGTTGCCTGCATCAGATGTTCGCGGCTGAGAGGACGCCGGGGAGCGTCCAGGAAGGCGAGCAGCAAGGCATACTCCGCCTTGGTCAGCGGCACCACCGTGTCATTCGGGTCGGTAAGACGACGCAAACGACGATCGAGTTGCCAGCCGCCACCAAATCGGCTGCGTCCATGCGCGGTATCGCGGCGAGATGCCGCAACCCCGGCTTGGCGGCGCCGCAGCACCGCGCGGATGCGCGCCAGCAATTCGCGCAGTCCGAACGGCTTGGTCAGATAATCGTCGGCGCCAAGTTCCAGGCCGACGACGCGATCCACTTCGTCGCGCCGATGACCGGTGGTGATGATGATCGGCACGTCCGAGCGGGAGCGGATGGCGCGCAGGAGATCGAGACCGTCATCTTTGCCGAGTTGCAGATCAAGGATGATCAGATTCGGCTCGTCGGAGAGATGCCGCACCACGCCGCTGCCATCAACCGCCGAAACGACGCGCATGCCGTGTTGCGTCAGATAATTCTCGATCATCTGGCGAATGGCGAAATCATCCTCGATGAGAAGGACCTGCGCCTGTCGGCCGCCGTTCTCGACCGCATCGCCGCCAAGCGATGCGCCCGAAAACGTCTCGGCGAACTCTTCCCGACCTGGCTCCCGTATTTCGTTCATGCACCTTTTCCGACACAGGCACTTCGGATGGGGCATGTAATGCACTGCCCGCGCACCGGAAACCAATTACACAAATTGTTGATAGAACGCGAGGCCCGCGCGTATTTCTCTTGACGCGACTGAGGCGCCCAGGAGGTCGATATCAGCAACATCAGTTTAGATTGACTTTAAATTTCGAACGCGACTTTTCCATGCGGCGCGAGCCTCCTTCGATCGCATGGAGATTACTGTGATGTGCAACACGAAAAGACTTGCTGCGATCTCACACCACGGGAGAACATTTGTTTCGGCAGAGTGCGGCAACACAGATGGTTATTTCTGTATTACCGCACCGGCGACTCGCGAACGGCGCGGCGCTATGCGCTGCGCAGTGTTGAAACGCTTCGTCTGTTTGCCGACGCGAGCGCGCTACCGTCGTCACAGATCATCGTCTGCAATGCCTTGCGATCGACCTTGCTCAAAGCGTTGCGTGGCAATGCCTCGATCACCCGAAGGCCTTCGGGGACTTTATAGGACGCGAGCCGTTTCGCGACGTTGTGAAGAATCTCGCTGACGGCGGTCTCCCGGTTGCCGCCTGCCAGCGTGACGAAGCCAAACACGCGCTGCCCCAGAACCGTGTCAGGTTTGCCGACCACGGCAGCTTCCTCGACCGCCGGATGGCAGGCGATCAGCGCCTCCTCCACCTCGACCGGAGAGATGTTGGTGCCGCCGCGAATGATGATGTCCTTTTTGCGCGAGACGAACCATAGGTCATTATCCTCGCCGCGCCGCATCAGATCGCCGGTATGATACCAGCCGGCCTTGAGACATTGCTCGGTCGCGCCTTGGTCGTTCCAGTAGCCGGCAAAGACGCTGGCGGCACGGATCAGAAGTTCTCCGGTAGCGCCAGGCGGAACGTCGACGCCGGCATCATCGACCAGCCGAACCTGGACATCCTCGACGATCCGCACCACCGGCCCCTTCTGCAGACCGAAGGTCAGCGCGCCGACAACCTCGGAGGCGCCCCAGAAATTAAGGAGTGGCGCGCCAAATGTTGCGGTGACCCGTTCCTGAAGATCGATCGGACACACGTCCGCTCCCGTCAGACAAATTCGCAAAGACGTCAGGTCGCGCGGCCGATTTTGCTGGCTTTCCAGCAGCGCCGCATATTGAAACGGAAAGCCGAGCATCCAAGTGCAGCGGTTGCGCTCAACGGCGTCGAGTACTGCCTCGGCGTCAAAACCCTCATGCACCACGAAGGGCACCCCACGCTGAACAAACGTGAACGCGCACATCAGGCCGCTGACATGAGCCATGGGCAAGGCCGCGACGATGACGTCGTCGTCGGAAAGGCCCACATGCTTGCAGAGAAGATCCGTCGTCGCCCCGAGCGTGGCGGGCGTGTGCGTGACGAATTTTGGCTCGCCAGTTGTACCGGACGTGTTGATCAGAACGGCTGGCGCGTACGATGGTGGTTTCGGCAGTTCCGCCGGCTCGCTTTGCCTCAAAACGTCCCACGGCTCTGTCCCGTCATGATTGTCGAGCGCGCCGACAAGAAAACGTCGTTCGCGCGGAAGAATGCTGACATCCACCGCGGCAACGTTGCGATAAAGCTCAGATTCCCCGATGTAGAGCGCGGGAGCGAGCCGCTGCAAGATCGGTGCAAGTTCTGCGAATTTGAACGCGGTTCGTAGCGGCGCCGCAATCGCTCCGAGCCTGAGACACGCGAAATACGCGATCAACATCTCGGGCCTGTTCATCATGTGCAGCGCGACGCGATCGCCAGCCTTGACGCCGGCGGCCACGAGGCCATGCGCGACACGCGTGGCCTCATCGGCAAGCCGCCGATAGGTCCAGGCTTCGTCATGAAAAATAAATGCCGTGCGTTCGGGCTGGGATTTTGCCTGGTGCGTCAGCGCGTCGGTTGGTGTCATTGTCATTAGGAATCTCCCTGTTTCCGATGGAGATCCCACGCTGGACGCGTTGCGCTACCGTGCTATTTCAAGAAAGCTGAAATGCGTTGCGAATGCAATCAGGCTTGCCGTCGACCATGGCAGCTTCGCGCGGTGCAAATTCCGCACCGGTTGTTGTTCGCGCGTCAGCCGGCGACGAGGCGGAACGACTCCCAGACCGTCGGTGTCTTGTTCAGCACGTCGGTCCAACGCCCGCGGCTATCCTGCTGGCCGGGCGAAATCAGGCGCCCCGCATACGCAAAGGTCGCCCCCTCCGCACCGAACGGATAGGGCGATAGCGCATAAACGCCAGGGCCCTGCGGCCGGATGGTCACCGTGACATCTTGCTGGGTGTTGATTGGCACATTCTCATAGACCAACTCGCCGCGCTCGCTCGGATGGGTGCGGTTGAAATAGAGCGCGAGCGTATCGAAGAACTGCAACTGCTTGTAGTTCTGGAACAGATGCCGTTCATCGAGCCAAGCCGCCGTTGTTTGATCCTGGCTCAGCTCGTCCTTGAGCCGTTTCTGCCGGCTCAATTCGCCTTCCAACATTTTTTCCGCCAGCGGCCGCTGCTGCTGCGGAATTTTATCGATCAACACCATCTTCGACAGGCCGTAGCGCCCGTTATAAAGGCCCCAACTGTGCATGCTCGACAGGAGGCCGGAATAAGGGTGATGCCGTTGGTTGAAGTCCGGCGACAGGCGACTGGTCACGGTAATGTATTCTGCCGGCGTACCGACCAGGTTGTACGGCAGGTTCGTCGCCGGATCGGTCACCGGATCGCGGTCGAACTCGGCCCAGCCGGCGTCGTGATGCAGCACGATATAAGCCACGAGGTCGAGCGGGTCCGCCGCCTCGAACTGGCTGTTGCCGAACGCCCGGGCGAATTGGTGCGAGAGCGCGGTGTGCTCGTACATCATGATGGCAAGATGCGGCTCGCCCGCAGGCGCAGTCTGGATAATCATGGTTCGTCTCTCGGTACGGGCGGAATTGTGGCGACGCGATCGTCAGCGATATTATGTGCGCCAGGCGCCGCGAACAATAAAGCTCTGGCGGCCGGATACGTCGCGCGGGCTTCTCACATCGCGCATTACAAAAAATTCACGTCGAATTCCCTTTTCTTGCCAACTTGCGGTCGCTCTTTTGCGCTGTGGGTCAGTACGGATTGGGTGGACGGGGGAGCGGATCGTGACAGTTCAGGCATTTGCCGCCGCTTTCGTGTTCGCGGCGCTGCTTGCTTTCGGCCTTCGCCGGACAGCGGCCAATCTGCACTACTCGCCGCAGCGGATCGTGGCTATAAGCCCGAAACGAAGCGTTCGACCGCATCGAGCATCCGCGTGAGCGCTGCGGCGTCTTACAACAGCGTCTCGCAACCTTCACGAGATCGGAGGAAGGCATCTGTCATGAGCAGGCTTACCCGTTTTACCATTGTGGTTCCGTTACTGGCGGCGTTCACGGCAACGTCGCTGCCGGCGTTTGCACAGGAGCCGCGGAGGGGTGAGCCGCCGCACGCCGCCGCGAGAGCTTATGCGCATCGCCGCTTCGATCCGCATCATTTCGACCACCGCGCATGGGCCCTTGGACGCGCCTATCCGCATGGCTGTCGATGGGGACGCTGCGGCTACTGGTGGTGGGCTGATGGCTATTGGTATTTTTATGACCAGCCCCTGAACGGCCCACCCGGGATGGTTTCCGAGATCGCGTACGATGAGCAGGGCAATCCGGTGCCGATGGATCCGTCCATGGCGGGTCCGCCCGGGCCCGGAATGCCACCGCCACCGCCGGGTGCTATGGGTCCGCCACCGCCGCCTGGTGCGATGATGGAACCGCCTCCGCCGCCCCCACCACCGCCGGGCCCGAGCCCGATCCAGGGTGCGATCGTCGGCGGCGCCCTCGGCGGTATCGTCGGTGGCGCGCTGGGGCGCGGACCGGGTGCGCTTGCGGGCGTAGCGATCGGTGCGACCACCGGCGCTGTCGTCGCCGCGGAAGCGCAAGCGCGGCCTGGCGGATATTTCTGGTGGCGCGGCGCCTGTTATTACCGCTATCCGAACGGCGCCTGGTCGCAGCCGATGGGTCCGCGTTACTGCGGCTACTGAGCAGGTCGGCTCGCGCAGAGCGGCAGCCTCTGCCACATCAGATGAAAGCCGGCGGAGCCTTTTGGCCCGCCGGCTTTTTTTATCGCTGCCGGTGAACGATCCGGCGAGAAACGCTCAAGCCCGTGCGTCGCTTCTCGCCGTTTCGATACGGCTAGTGCATTTCCCAGCCGCCATCGACATTGAAGGCGGCGCCGGTGATGTTCTCGGCGCGATCGGACGCCAGGAAAGCCGCCATCTCGCCGATGTCCTTCGGTGTCTGGAAACGGCCGAGCGGAATGCGGCTCTTGAACCACGCCCAGGTGTCGTCCTCGCTCTGCCCCTGGAGGTTCGAGAATTGCGCCACCACCGACGAGTGCAGGTCGGTGGCCAGGATGCCGGGATGGATCGAGTTGACGGTGATGTTGTGCGGCGCAAGCTCGTGAGCGAGGCTGTGGGTCATCCCGGTGACGGCAAACTTGGATGCCACATAAGGCAGCACCATCGCAAAGCCGGTCTGGCCGACGATCGATGAGATGTTGATGACGCGGCCGCTTTTCTGATCGATCATGCCTTGCACGAAGGCCCGCGTGGTCAGGAACAGGCCGCGGGCATTGACGTTCATGACGCGGTCGTACTCTTCGTCGGTGATGGTCTGCACCGGGCCGGGCTTCGGCCCAACGCCGGCGTTGTTGACGAGAATATCGACACGGCCGAACGCCGCCACCGCTTTGTCGCGCAAATTCTTCGACGAGGCGCCGTCACGAACGTCGTGCGCGACCGCGATCGCCTTGCCCTTCAATCCTTTTGCGGCTTTTTCCGCAACGTCGCCGTCAATGTCGGCCAGGACGACCGAAGCGCCGGCGGCATTGAGTCGCTCGGCAATTCCCAGTCCGATGCCACGCGCAGCACCGGTGACGACGGCAACGCGCCCGTCGAGATCAGGCATAACTTCCTCCCGTGTGTTATTTTCCGAAATTTACGATTTTCCAAAATTTTTAAATTGTGGATAGTCCGGCTGTCAAGCGCGGGAGTGCGCTAGGCACCTATTGCACGCGCCGCCGTCATGCCGATCGCGTTGCAGCGCAAACGGCGCGATGCATTCGACCCGGGCAAAAACTGTTTCCCCGCCCAGCGCACCGCCTAAATGTCAGGATATTGATCGCGCGAGATCAATCGGTGCTGGCGCGCAGAAATTTCATATCTGTGCAGATTTCCAATTCGTTCTGCCGCTTACGAGCGACGATGTCCGCGCTATGCATGGCATCGAGCGTCGCCGCAAACGCACGCGGCTCTATCGACAGATCTTTGGGTATGACCGTCTTGGTCACGAACTCCTGGCAAGCGCGTCGCGCGTGCTCGGGCTTGATTTTGAGCTGATCGATTACGACCAGCGCTGCGGCCGCCGGATCGGCATAGAGCGATTCCACGCCGCGCCTTAGCGCGCGAAGCAATCCGGCAACCCGGTCGGAATTGGCCGAAGCCCAATTCGCACGTGTGCATACCGCGCAAAACAGAAAATCGGGAACGTATGTATCGACGTCACCCAAATTCGGAAAGCCGTTTTCTTCCGCAATGTAGTTGAACGGGATCAGCTGGATTGCGGCATCCAGCGATCCCGCCTTCAAGGCCTCCCAGCGCTGTGGGTGAGCGCCCGCCATCACGAACTGATAATCCGCTGGCTGATGCATCCCGTGGGCAGCCATCATCCTTTGCATCAGATGACAGGTGCCCTCCTTGAGCGACGTCGTCCCCAACTTCGCACCGCGAAGGTCCTGCATTGCTTGATAACGCGGCTGCGCGATCATCGACAGCGGCGGCCGATTGACGAAACCGGCAACCAAACGCAGGTCGCCACCATCCAAAGCATTGGCGATGCTGCCCTCAGGAGAGCCGATCGTGACCGGCACGACGCCGTCGCGCAGCGCCGCGGTCGTGGCATCCGTCGAGCCGAAACTGCGCAACCGGACGCTCAGCCCCTCCTCTTTCAAAAATCCATGATGATCGGCGAGCCAAACGGGCGCGTAAATCAAGGCCGGCACGACGATACCGATTTCGATCGCCTCGAGTGGCACTGCCGGCTTAGCGTTCATCTTTCCCCCACTCTCGAATGTTCGCCGTCGCGCGTCACATCTCGCGGCCAAAGCGCGACTTCGCGTTGCAAACGCTGACGCAATGGCTGGCGTTCGCGGCGTCAGCATATCCCAAGTTCGCGCACTTGGGAGCAAACGTCGCGAGCCTCGACGGCACGCATCCATAGCGACGGTCAATACGATGGCGCGGCGCCGCGAATCCGCAAAGTTATTTCTCGACCAAATTTGTTCGCTTTAAACGGATTCTGTAATCGCCAACCCGCTGTCCTGCTGGCGCGCCAGCGGGCGTAGATTCAGCGCGCTGTCTACGGCTTTGTTTTATGTGGAGTACAAAGCGTGGTTGCGATCAAGCGCCCCCTTTGTAACCTTAATGACAAAGGCGACTGGACGCGCTTTCGCATTATTGCTTGCTGTTGTTCGAGACAGCTCCCCCGTCCCCCGACACAGACGAAGCTGTCTTAGGCCCCAAGCGTGCCGCCCCCCGCCGCGCTTGGGGTTCTCCTTCCTTGTGATCAGTCGGCCTTGTGACCAGTCGGCGGATAGCTGGCTGAGCCGGGACGGTGACGCTGACGGGCCGCGCCCTGGCGTCGATTGACTCCCTTTCCGACAGAGCGCCGCTTACAGTTCGGGCGTCGCCTCAATAATGTCCCGCGCGTGCTCCAGCATCTCAGCAGCGACGCCAGCGAGGCGCACGGAACAGGAAGCGAAGAACCGCATTACTGTCGTGGCGACGAGCTCAGGCACCGGGAGGTCGCACCAATGTCACAAGCGAAGCGGTTATCGACGCAAAAGCGCAGAGGTAAGGCAGCGCCAGTCTTGGGCGCCGCAGGATTGTTGGCGCTAGCGGGCAGCGCATCTGCCGAGGTTCCCGTCACCAAGCCGATGCAGAATGTCGGCACGAGCCAACAGCATCTTCTTCTCGGCGAGGAAGAAATCTCCGATGTCAGTCTGGCGACCTTTTATATCTTCGACAAGGAAAACGCCGACGCCCAAAGGCCGGGACTTCAGCTCGTCCGCGGCGGTGGCTGCGGCTGCGGCCATGGTTGTGGCGGCGGCGGCGGTGGTTGTCGGGGATGCGGTGGTGGCGGTTGCGCGCGTGGATGCGGCGGCGGCTGCAGAGGCGTCTTCATCGGTGGCTGTGGCGGTTGCGGCGGCTGTGGTTGCGCAGGCTGCGGCGTCGCCTGGTGGGGCGTCTACGGCCTGGGCTGCGCGGTCGGTGGCGGCTGCTGCATCTCGTGGGGCGGTTGCCGTTACTGCTAGACGATCACCTCGTCGAACAGCGACCACCTCGTCAAACCAAACGCGACGTTCCCGTCGTCATTGCCGGGCTTGACCCGGCAATCCATGCAGCCGGTTTAACACTGTGCTTTGTGGCGCTGTCACACCACGGCGGCTCGGCATGGACCACCGGGTCAAGACCGGTGTTGACGCAATGTAAGAAAATTCAGAGCGCTTCCCGGTTCGCAACGCAGCGACCGACGAGTGCGTCAGCGCGCACCGTCGATCGTGACGATCACGCCGCTCGTATACGCGGAGCGGTCGGACGCCAAAAAGGCTGTCATGTCGGCGATTTCGCGTGGCGTGGCGGCCCGTCCAAGCGGCAGATCCTTCAGCAGCTCGTCGTAACGGTTTTCATCGCCGAGTTCGTTTTTGGCGCGCGTCTTCATCAAATAAACATGGCGGTCGGTCGCGACCGGACCGGGATTGATCCCGACGACACGCACGCCATAGTGCAAGCTCTTGCCGCCGAGCGACTTGGTGAAAGCCATCAGGGCCGCGTTGCCGGCGCTGCCGGTGATGTAATCGTAATTGAAGCGCTCACCGGCCGCGCCGATGATGTTGACGATGACGCCGCCGCGGCGTGCTTTCATTTCCGCGTGAACGAGGCGCGTCAGATTGATATAGCCAAAGACCTTCAGCTCCCAGGCGTGCCGCCAGGTCGCCTCGTCGATCTTATCGAGCGAGCCGCCTGGAATGTCTCCGGCATTGTTGACGAGAATATCGATGCCGGCGGTGTCGCGCGCCAACCGCTGGAGATCGTCGGAGTTGCGCAGATCGACCGTGTGGGCCGTGACATTGATCTGATGCGCGGCGCGCAGGCGCTCCGCCAAGGCTTGCATGGCATCGGTGCTGCGCGCGGCCAGATGCAGATTGCTGCCTTCCTCAGCGAAGGCTTCAGCGGTTGCGGCGCCAATGCCCTTCGACGCGCCGGTAATCAGCACCGTCTTGCCGCGCAGATGAAGATCCATGGCGTTTGCACCCTTTGCTCCGGTTATCGCGCGGGAAGATGATCTGGTTTCGTGGCTTGAGCAACTGCTTTGCAAACGCTCGATGGACCAAGGCGTCCTCTTTCGCCGTCATCAGCGAAAGGGCGCCCCGGTCGCATTGTTGCATCGCCAATGAAATTGGCGATCTCTGCGTTCAGTCTTTACCGGTGTCCATGACCACCGCCGCCATGACCACCGCCACTATGTCCACCACCACCGTGGCCGCCGCCACCAACGTGACCGCCACCATGGCCCCCGCCCATGTGCCCAGCGTGGCCACCCATATGTCCGCCACCGCCATGCATGCCACCGCGGAAGCCACCGCCATGACCACCGCCGCCATGCCAGCCGCGCCAACCCTCTGGGCCGCCCCAACCGAGACCGCGACGATACGCGTAGCCGCACCAGTAAAAGCCGGGACCACGCCAGCCATCGAGATAGAAGCAGTAATTCCTGCCGCCGGATACGAATTGGGACTTTTCAATCGGGCTGACATCGGCTGCAGCCGTACTAAGCTGAGGCATCGGCATCGCCTGTGCCCCACTCGTCATCCATACAGCGCTTCCGGCTGCAGCGCCCAGGACGAGCGCCAACCCAAACTTCCTCATCGTGTCCTCACAGGTGAATGTTGAACGTCCTCAGCCGCCTGGCAGCAGCACGCCCACAACGCACAAAAACAGCGGCGGTTCCGGTCGACCACTTCTGGCCGCACAAAAGCCGCGAGTGCGAGGCGCACGTTGACGGTGGTGCGCAATCGCTCCACAATAATGGCAGACGAACTGAACAGCTCTGAACCCGCCGGAGATTTCACGCAGTGCGTCTGCGAGCCTAGCCGGTCGCGGCCTCGCGTAGCGGAGCGCGGCTGAGTTCGTTCCCGGCCGCTATCGCCTTCTGCAGAAGGCGCATGAAATCCTTCGCTTCTTTTTCCGTCAGGCCGCGGAGCATAATTTGCTGCGCCGTTTCGACCGCCGGCGTAATGCCGCGCAAGGTTCGCTCACCCGTCTCGGTAATTCTCAATTCGCGAGCCCGCCGATCGCGGCTACTTTCACGGCGCTCCACGAGACCCTTTTGCACCAGCCGGTCGACAACGCCGGTGATGGTGGTGCGGTCGTAGGCAATCAATCCGGCGAGCGTCACTTGATCGATGCCGTCGTTGGTGCCGATCGCCGCGAGCGCGGCGTATTGGACTGGCGTAAAGTCGTAACCTGCCTCCTCGACTTCGGCCAGAAAGACCGCAACCGCAATCTGCTGGAAGCGGCGGGCCAAATGTCCCGGCATGTCGTGGGCGTCTTTCACAGAATTTCTCCGAAGGTCAACAGCAGACTTGACTAGTATACTGATATTCAGCATGCTGATCAATATCCACGACGCACGGTCTCCCCGCTTGGGGATCGGCAGGCGTAACATAGCCAACGGCTTGCGGCCGAAAGCGCGCCGGCAGCCGCGCCCACAAAGATGGGGAGTGATCATGCAGTTTCATGTGAACGGATTCGAGCCCGGCGACCCGGACATTGCCGACCGGTCGGAGCGCTATCCGGCCTCTGGAGCGCAAGGGTCTGTTCCCGAAGAGGTCGATGTGTTGATCGTCGGCTCCGGCCCCGCCGGGCTGACCCTCGCGACGCAACTCGCCGCTTTTGCCGACATCAAGACCTGCATCGTCGAGCAGAAGCCGGGCCGCATGCAACTCGGCCAGGCTGACGGCATCGCCTGCCGCACGGTGGAGATGTTTCATGCCTTCGGCTTTAGCGAGCGCGTACTGAAGGAAGCGTGCTGGATCAACGAGACGACCTTTTGGAAGCCCGACGACAAGCAGCCGGCCAACGTGGTCCGCAGCGGCTGGGTGCAAGACGTCGAAGATGGGTTGTCGGAGTTTCCGCACGTTGTGCTCAATCAGGCGCGCATCCACGACTTTTATCTGGATGTGATGCGCCGATCGCCCGCGAAGCTCGAGCCGTATTATGGCCGGCGCGTGGTGGCGGTGCAGCCTGCGACCGCGAGCGCAGACCGCACCGCACAGCCCGTGACCGTCACGCTCGAGCGCGTCGATGCTCCGCATCAAGGGCAGCGCGAGACCATCAAGGCCAAATATGTCGTCGGCTGTGACGGCGCGCGCAGTCTGGTGCGCACGTCGATCGGGCGCGAGCTGAGCGGCGATTCCGCCAACCACGCCTGGGGCGTCATGGACGTGCTGGCGGTGACCGATTTCCCCGACATTCGCTGCAAATCGTTTATCCAGTCGGCCAACGACGGCACGATCATCATCATCCCGCGGGAAGGCGGAAACCTGTTCCGCCTCTACATCGAGCTTGCCAAGCTTGACGTCGGCGAGCGCGTTGCAAGCCGCAACATCACGCTCGATGCGCTAATTGCCAAGGCCCAGCGCATCTTTCATCCGTTCGCGCTCGACGTGAAAGAAGTGCCGTGGTGGTCGGTCTATGAGATCGGCCAGCGGTTGACCGACAAGTTCGACGACGTGCCGGATAACGAAATCGCGACGCGGCTGCCGAGCGTGTTCATCGCCGGCGACGCTTGCCACACCCACAGCCCGAAGGCTGGCCAGGGCATGAACGTGTCCATGCAGGACGCTTTCAATCTCGGCTGGAAGCTTGCGGCCGTGCTGCACAAGCAGTGCCCGCCCTCGTTGCTGCATACCTACTCCGCGGAACGCCGCGCGATCGCCAAGGAGCTGATCGACTTCGATCGCGAATGGGCGGCGCTGCTCGCCTCGACGCACGAAGAGGGCGGCCCCGATGCCACCGAGACGCAAGACTACTTCGTCAAGCACGGCCGCTACACGGCGGGCACCGCGACGCACTACAGCCCGGCACTCCTGACCGGCGAAAGCTTGCATCAGAAGCTCGCCGATGGCCTCGTCATCGGTACGCGTTTTCATTCCGCCCCGGTGATGCGGGTGGCGGACGCGAAGCCCGTACAGCTGGGCCACGTCGGCCGCGCCGACGGACGCTTTCGGATCTACGCCTTCGCCGGAGCCGGCGATGCGGCGGCTCCAGGCTCGGCGATCCATCGGCTCTGCGATTTCCTGTCGGAGAGCCAGGAGTCGCCGGTGCGAAAGTACACGCGGCGCGGCGACGATATCGACTCGGTCATCGATGTGCGCGCGGTGTTTCAGCAGGCGCATCGTGAGCTCAACATCGAATCGATGCCGAAACTGTTACTGCCCCAGAAGGGCCGCCTCGGGCTCCGCGACTACGAGAAGATATTCTGCGCCGACATCAAAAGCGGCGACGACATCTTCGCCATGCGGGGCATCGACCGGCAGGCAGGTTGCATGGTCGTCGTGCGGCCGGATCAATATGTCGCGCAAGTTCTTCCGCTCGATGCCTATCAAGAACTCGCGTCGTACTTCGATGGCTTCATGCTGCCGCAGTCCGATCAGGTCGCACGCCTGACCGAAACTGCGGCCGCTTGATCGCTGCAGCTTCGTTGCGTGGGGGCGTTCGCCGCCAGAGCATGTCCCGGAAAATTGGAAACCGGTTTTCCGAAAAAGGACATGCGATAACAAGTAAATCTAGGGCACATCGCGATTCAGCCAAATCGTGATGTGCTCTAGGCGACCGGCTCGACAGGCGCCACGATCTGCTCGTACTTGCCACCCGTGTAGAGGTCCTGGGTCGCAGGATCGTTGAGCATCGTGTAGGGAAAAATCGGCGGGATCGCGCTGACCTCGTCAAGGCGAGCAATCTGCTCGGGCGACAAAACCGTCTTTGCTGCGCCGAGATTATTTTCCAGTTGGGCGAGCGTGCGCGGTCCGATGATCGGGAACGCCCCCTTGGCGGCAACCCATGCGATCGCGATCTCGCTGGGCGTAATGCCTGCCTCATTGGCGACCGCGAGCAGCGTGTCGAGAATGGCGGTCCGCTGCGCCGAATTCTCCGGCTGAAACACCTTGCCGCCAAAGCCTTCGGCGCGGCCCTTCTCGCCCTTGCGGTATTTGCCGGTCAACATGCCGCCGCCGAGCGGCGACCAGGCGACGACGCCGAGGCCGAGCGCGTGCCCGGCCGGTAGTAGCTCATATTCGGTGCTGCGTTGAACGAGGCTGTGCTCGACCTGAAGGCCGACAATCGGAGCGGCTGCGCTCAATTCGGAGAAAGTCACAGCCCGCGCCACGCGCCAGGCCGGGAAGTCGGACAGTCCGCCGTAAAGAATCTTGCCGGCGCGGACGAGATCTTCGAAGCCGCGCACGACTTCTTCGACCGGCGTGACGCCATCGGAAATGTGAGCCCAGTAGAGATCGATCCGGTCGGTTTTCAGGCGCTTCAGGCTCGCCTCAACGGATGACGCCATCGCCTTCCGGCTGTTGCCGGTGGTGAGGATTCCGGAATTGGCATCCGTCCTCATCGCGAATTTTGTCGCCAACACAAAGTCGTCGCGCCGTCCGTTCAACAGATCGCCGAGGATCTCCTCGGACTGGCCGAACTGGTAGCCGTTTGCCGTGTCGATGAAGTTGCCGCCTGCATCCGCGTAGGCGTCAACGATGCGACCGGCCTCATCCTGTTCGGCGCCATGCCCCCAACGCGTGCCGAAACTGCCGGCGCCGAGCACCAACTCTGAAACCCGAAGTCCGGTGCGTTTGCCGAAGAGCTTGTAACGCATGCCTGTCTTCTCCTCTTCTTATTAATTGCAATCACAATCAATATGCCAAATACTAGATTTTAATGGCGATCGCAACTAAAATAATCGCAGATCGGCTGCGGAGCGGAAAAGATGCGTGTTTCCAAGGAGAAAGCGGGCGAGAATCGCATCGCCTTGCTGCAGGCGGCAAGCCGGTTGTTCCGGCAGCGCGGCATTGAGGGCGTTGGCGTCGCCGATATCGCCCGGGAGGCGGGGCTGACCCACGGCGCGCTTTACGCGCATTTCAAATCCAAGGACGAACTTGCGGCCGAAGCCTTCTCTTACGGGTTCGAAGGCAACATGGCCAACACCCGCGCTTGGGCCGCCGCACAGTGTCCTTCGTTTCAGGATTATTTCGACGGCCTTCTCTCCACCTCGATGCGCGACAGAATGGAGACCGGTTGTCCGTTGGCTGCGTCCGCCAGTGAAATCGCCCGGCAGGGCTCCGCCGTGAGTGCGAGCTTCACGCGCGCGGTCGAGGAAATGACGGCGATGCTCGAGGCCTCGCTGGACAAACAACTTCCGGCATCTGAAAAGCGCCGTCTTGCGCTTGCTGCCGTCGCCGCCGAAATGGGCGCGCTCGCACTCTCGCGTGCGGTCGCAAAGACAGACGCTGCGCTTGCCGACGAGGTGCTGCAGGCCGTCCGCGGCACCGTCGGAGCGGCGTACAAAGGCGCGCTCGCGAAAGCGGCGCGAGACGACGTCTGATACGCGGCACCGTTTAGTATCTCTTTGCCGTCACGGCAGCATTCCGGCGCGCGCCCTTGCCCCAACAGCTTAAACGCGACTAAATATTCGTATTGGCCAATTCGCGTTGGAAACCTTATGCCCGCTCGCCCTAGCGCCAAGATTTCCTCGCGCAAGCAGCCCCAGCAGGCTCGCTCCGCAGATTTGGTCGAGGCCATACTGGACGCGGCGCTTCAAGTTTTGGCCAAAGAGGGCGCGCAGCGTTTCACCACGGCGCGGGTCGCCGAAAAAGCCGGCGTCAGCGTCGGCTCGCTCTATCAATATTTCCCCAACAAGGCCGCGATCCTGTTTCGGCTGCAGAGCGATGAATGGCAGCAAAACTCCGCGTTGCTGGCTGACATTCTCGATGACGCCACAAGGCCGCCGCTCGAGCGCTTGCGCGCTTTGATCCACGCCTTCATCCGCTCGGAATGTGATGAGGCCGCGGTCCGCATCGCGCTCGACGATGCCGCGCCGCTGTATCGCGATGCGCCCGAGGCCCAAGCAGCCAGAGCAAAGGCAACCCACACCATGCAACGCTTTATGCGCGAAGCCCTCCCCCGAAGTTCTGAGGCCTCGCGTTCGCTCGCCAGCGATGTGATCACGGCGACGTTCAGCGCAGTGGGCAAGAGTTTTTCGGAAAAGCCGCGAACCAGCATGGAGATCGAAACCTACGCCGATGCGATGGCTGACATGTTTTGCGCCTATCTCAAGAGCATCGAACACGCCTGATCAACACAATCCAACGGAATCAACATGAAGCGCATGCAAGTTCTGGTCTCCGGTGCCAGCATCGCCGGACCGACGGTCGCTTATTGGCTCGCACGGGGCGGCTTCGAGGTCACGGTCGTGGAGCGCGCGCCGGTGCCGCGCCCCGGCGGCCAAGCCATCGACATTCGCGGGCCGGCGCTCTCAGTCATGCGCGAAATGGGCTTGCTCGATCGAGCGCTCGCGATGCGCACGCGCCTCAAGGGCATGTCGATGCTCGACATCGACGGCAAAGAAATATCGCGCAGCGAGGACCGCACGATGACCGGCGGCCGCTTTGACAGCGGCGATGTTGAAATTTTGCGTGATGATCTCGCCGAATTGTTGTTGGGCGCGGGCGAGGCCACGGTGAAATACGTGTATGCCAATTCAATCACCAGCATCGACCAGGATGAGACCGGCGTGGCGGTTACGTTCGAACGAGGAGCACCCCGCCGCTTCGATCTGGTCATCGGCGCCGACGGCCTTCATTCCAATACCCGCCGCCTCGCGTTTGGCGAAGAAGCCGGAATG
The DNA here is from genome assembly GCA_963737755.1 of uncultured Alphaproteobacteria bacterium. Taxonomy (GTDB): domain Bacteria; phylum Pseudomonadota; class Alphaproteobacteria; order Rhizobiales; family Xanthobacteraceae; genus BOG-931. The sequence continues at coordinate 934,206 of CAVTTZ010000009.1, forward strand.
CTGCGCGAATTGGGCGTGGCGCTGACGATTTTCACGACGCCCAATCTTCTCGATCTGAAAGACTGGCAACTCGCGTTTCGCGATGCCACCTCGGGCTATGCTATCTATCCGGCCCGTGACAATACCGAGCTGCGCGTCAATCTCGGCTTCGGCATCGAGCCGGAAGACGATGTGCGCGGCGATGTCGCCTCGCAGAAGGCGCTGGTCGCAAAACGCTGCGCGCATCTCGGCGGTGATATCCCGCGGCTGATCGAGGCGATGCGCGGCGCCGATGATTTTTATTTCGGAGCCTTGGCGCAGGTGCGAATGCCGACCTGGTCCAAGGGACGGGTTACGCTCATCGGCGACGCTGCGTACTGCCCGACCCCCTTCACCGGCCAGGGCACGAGTTTGGCGCTGATCGGCGCTTTTGTCCTCGCCAAAGAACTTACACGCACGCCCGAGGATTGTGCCGGCGCGTTCGCCCGTTGCGACGCCCGCATGCTGCCGTTCGTTCGCCAGAACCAGGACATGGTGTCGCTCGAGCGGCAAGAGCAGGTTCCCGACGACATCTTCGATCGCGCCAAGAATGCGATCGTCATCGACGATTTGATCGCCGTCACCTGACTCTCAGAAACGTCTCGGCGTCATCACGTCGCGGATGGCGCCGTTGACGCTCCGCCTGCGTCATGTGCCGACCTGATGACACAGCGGAAGCCGAGATGGCTCGTTGAGGTATCGACCGATTCCGCGTGCCTGGCGGCGGGGCGATAACGGCGGCAGTAATTCGGCGCGCACAGATGCGAGCCGCCCTTGATGACCTTGCGCGGAATCTTGATCCGCGGCTGACGCGGATCGTAGCTGTCGCCCTCGCCGCCGCCGCGCGGATTTTCCGGAACGCAGCACGCTTTTGGTGCATCAGCTTGGTGCTGTGACGACCACCAGTCTGAGGTCCACTCCCAGGTGTTGCCGATCATGTCGTAGATGCCGTAGCCGTTCGGCAGGAAGGTCAGGACCGGCGACGTGCGGGCGAAACCATCGTCGCACTTATTTTCGAACGGGAAATTGCCTTGCCAGGTGTTGGCGCGATGCTGGCCGTCCGGCGCCAGTTCACCGCCCCAGGCGAATTCGGCGCCGTCGAGGCCGCCACGCGCGGCAAATTCCCACTCCGCTTCGGTGGGTAAATCCTTGCCCGCCCATCGGGCATAAGCCAGCGCATCGGCGTGGGTGATGTGGACAACCGGATGATTGTCGAGCGTGCTGATATTGCTCTTTGGTCCGTAAGGATGGCGCCAGTCCGCACCTTTGGTGAACGACCACCATTGGCTCCAGTCGCGCAGGTCGACAGGGTGATCAGGCGGCGTGAAGACCAATGACCCGGCAAACAGCATATGCGGCAGCGCGCCCGGATAATTTTTTGGATCGGGCGGGATTTCAGCAAACGTGACGTGGCCGGTGGCGCGGACAAATTCCTTGAATTGGCGGTTGGTCACCGGCGCGCGATCGATCCAAAAACCATCGACGCTGACGCGATGGGCAGGCGCTTCCTCGGGATAGTGCTCGTCCGAGCCCATGCGAAAGGTGCCGCCGCGGATCCAGATCATATTCCGCGGCGAATCCGCAGACTGTTCGATGGAGGCAACGCCGCTATCGCTCACGATTTTCCTCGCAGGTGACGCGTTCTGCCTGAATTGTCCGCGGGGACGCTTGCAAAACCGTAATCAACTCGGCTCGAAAGCCGTCTTCCTCTTCCGGCCGATCTTGAGCCAACGCCGACAGGAGCGACGGTGCCAGACTATATCCCCTCCGACGGATCGCAAGGTGTGCTGGAGATTTGTTCCGATGTCACATCGGACAATCTGACGGCGCTGCCGTTCCGGCAAACCGATCAGAAATCCAGTTGACGGCGTCCATCGTGCTGGCCTGCGCGGCGCGGCCGTGCCCGATATTCGGCAGAACGACCATTTTCACTTTGTCGCCTGCTTTGCAGAGCACAGCCATATAGTCGCGAGTCACCTCGGGACGGATGATTTGATCGTCGGTTCCCTGCGCGAGGAAGACAGGAACGTCAGGCGGCAACGCACCCGTGCTGTTCTGCTGCAATAGCGTACGCCACGGCTCGGTTTTGGCCAAGCCTTCGCCGGTGAGGAAATACTGTTCCAACGGCTTTCCGGTTTTCTCCCGCGCGACCAAATCGAACGGCCCCTCGATACATTCGTGCGCCAATTGGTCGATCACCGGGATCGCGCGCGGGTCGACAACCTTGTCGATCGACGCGCCGAACACGCGGTGCCACGACCACAGCGTCATCGCGGTGATGTTCTTGCCGCCGACCGTATCGATGTCGTCCTCCATCAGGGCCGCAAGCTCGGTCGCCGGCGCCGCGGCCGCTACGCCCAAGAGCGTGAGTTCGGGGGCGTATTTCTGCGTGGTCATGCCGGTGAAAAGCGATGCCTGGCCACCCTGTGAGTGTCCCCAGACGGCGAAGCGTTTGCCGCCGCCGGCGCCCGGCATCGTCGCCGCGACACGGACCGAGTTCGATCACCGCGCGCGCTTCGCTGTCGCCGACCAGATACGGATGCGGCCCCGGCGTACCGAGCCCGGGATAATCGGTCGCCGCGACAACATAAGCCGCGCTCCAGAAACGACCGCAGCCCCTGAATTTGCTGAAACAGAAAGATCGCCAGCGACGGCGCACAGCGCGGCGTCACCCCGGAGGTCGGATGCGCCCATGCGACGATCGGACGGCCACCCGGCGGCGGCACGCCTTGCGGCACGATGACAACGCCGGAAACAAAAATCGGCTCGTTCTTCAGCCCGGTCGAACGATAGATCACCCGATAGGTGGCGGCGCCGAGCGGCGCGCCGTCGATAGGCTCTTGCCGCACCAGAGTACCTGGATGGCCATCGAGCATGCTTTTCGGCGGATCGTAGAACGGAGTCTGCGCCTGGGCCGGTACTGCGACGAGCAGCCGTGTTGCAAACACAAGCGTCAGGCAGAACGATAGCTGAATGCGGCTTGTAACCAGCAGCTTTGCAAGCCCCGTCATGCGATCACAATCCGTACAGTATTTTCAGATTGCCGCCCGCGCGCATCGCGATGACGATGCCATCGGACGACAAAAACAGCTTTTCAAATTTTGCGGAATCCAGATGCCCTTCCATCCGGTAACCGTCTTTCAGCGGCCGGGTCAGTTTCTCGTTCGCGGCGTTCAAGAGGTTCTGATAGGCGATGCCGTAGTCGACATTCGTGCTGTCGCGCAACTGCGTCAGAATGGCCTCGATGTCGGCGGGAAGCCTGACGCCGTCGATGCCGGCACTGAAATCGGAAAGATGCACGCTGTGGCCGTCGGCATTGACCTGGACCGCAGCCGATACGTAGACCCATCGTCCCGCGTTGGAATCTGTATTCGCAGCATCGGCGACCAATAGACCGACGACGAGCTTTCCCGACGAAGGATACACCGCGACGTCGCGGACTGCGATCGGCGAAGCGGGCGCCGTAACGACGAGCTGCTTGATCTTGTCGGCCAGCAGCCCGTAGCTGATATGGACCGGAAGGATAACGTCGAACTGCGCATGATCGCTCACATCACGCCCAAGCGGCGGTAGCTCGGTGGGCGCGACGGAAGCGGGACGCGTGCCCACGTAGGTCTCGGCGGAGCCGGACATTTCGAGCGTACCCTCCAAAACCTTGGCGTTGGCGCGGACGCCAGCGAAGGCCGCATCTTTCGGCGTCAGTTGCAACCAAACCTCAGGATTGTCCGAGAGCTTGATCGGTTCAAAGGACTGCCGCCACGCGGTCGAGGCCTTGGCGCGCAGATCAAGGCGACGGGCGGCGGCAAGCGCACGCTCCCGCACCTTTGCAAGCTCTGCGCAGAATCCGCGGTTCGGCGTAGTTGGCGAGCGGAATTTCACGACCGAGCACATGCAGAACCGGCGGCTCATTCCAGCGAAAACCTTCGCTGAAATTCAATTCGAGCGCCCAGTCGCGGGACAGTTGCGGACGCGCCTCGACTTCCACGGTGGCGCTGGCTTCGGTTTCGCCTTTGATGCGCGCGGTAAACCTGTTGGCGCCCTGCCCTTCGAGCGCGCCGTAGATCGGTACTGAACCATAAACCCGATCGCCGCGGCCGTAGAGCGACACCGGGCCGGAGCGTTCGATATAGCCCCAGATGTCGCAATTGGCGTTCACGCGGAAAATCAAAACGCGCCGATGCACGCAACGCACGCGTTCATTGATCGTGGAGAGCCGGCGCGGGATCTCTCGTCCGACATCCTCCGCGAGCGCGTGCAAGCCAAACTCGATTGTCGCCGCGACGTGGGACTCGGTCGTGAAAGGCGGCACGGTATCCGGAGCCAAGGGTGGTTTTGTGGAGACAGGCGCCGTCGCAGGCCGCGTATCTGAAGACGGTCCCGCGTCTTGCGCACGGGCGAATTGCACGGCCGAGACACAGGCAGCCGAGAACGCGATAGCCGCACATGTCACAACCTGACGAACGGATCGACCCAGCATTCCTGTCATTTTACCCATGTCTGTTGACCAATTCTCACGCCGAGACGTGCTCATGGGCGACGAGAATGCCTCCCTGGAGAGAATTGTTTATTGTCAGGGAAATGTTGCCGAATATTGACTGCCACCGCGCGTTTCCGAGACGCACGATTCACTGAGTGGATGTGCGGCCGTCACCACCCTCCGCGAGCTGCGCTTGATCTGCGAATCGGTCGGAACTACGATTGCGCTCTTGCATTCCGCCGCCACCGAACATTCAGCTCCGCTTGCTACGACGCTCAACGCAAGTTTGCCTCGCCGCCAGAGTGATCGTTATTCTTCGCCTTCGCTACAACACGCCGCAACTCGGGCGCCTCGCGCCTCCTCGGAATCATTGGTTTGCTTTAGCGCTCCCATGCAACACATCCTTGGTTCATTCGGCAAAAATCAACAGCTTGGCCTGACCGTCGCGGCGGCAATCAGCGTGCTTGCTCTCGCGGGCTGCGGATCCAAGAACACCTACGTGCCTCCACCACCGCCAAAGGTTTTGGTCGCCCAGCCGCTGCAACAGCCGGTGACACTGTATATCGACCTCACCGGCAACACCGAACCGTTGAACACGGTCAGCCTGGTTGCTCGCGTCGAAGGCTATCTGGAAACGATCGACTACCGCGACGGCGCCGCAGTCAAGAAGGGCACGCAGCTTTTCGGCATCGAGCGCGACATCTATCAGGCGAAGCTGGATGGGGCCAAAGGGCAATTGGCACGCGATCAGGCGGCGCTCGAAGAAGCCCGCATGAATTTGGCTCGTTATCAGAAACTGCAGCAGCAGCAATCGATCGCGGCGCAGCAGGCGGAAGATCAAGTCTATAACGTGCAGCAGGCCGAAGCCGCCGTCATGGTCGATCAGGCCAACGTCGACACCGCCAGCATCAATCTGGGATTCACCAGGGTGCTTGCGCCCTTCGACGGCATCGTCACCAACCATCAGGTCGATCTCGGCGCGCTCGTCGGTGTATCCGGACCGACGACGCTGGCCACGATCGTGCAGACCGATCCGCTCTACGTTTATTTCACCGTTGCCGAGCCACAGGTATTGGCGATCCGCCGCGATCGCGCTCTGGCGGGACGCCCGATCGGCACGGATCTTTCCAGCATCTCCACCATCCCGGTGGAGATCGGGCTACAGAACGAAGAAGGCTATCCTCATAGCGGGCATCTCGATTATGTGTCGCCGCAGGTCAACACCGCGACCGGCACGCTGACGGCGCGCGCGTTATTCGACAACCACGATCAAACGCTGCTGCCGGGCTTGTTCGTCCGCGTGCGGCTGCCGATCGCGCATCAGAGCAAAGCGCTGCTGACCCGAAACGACGCGATCGGGACCAACCAGGAAGGCAGCTATGTACTGGTGGTCGGCGCCGACAACGTCGTCAAGCGCAAGACCATCAAGCTCGGACAGAAGCAAGGTCAGTTGCGGATTGTCGAATCCGGGCTCGATCCCGGCGACTGGATCGTGATCGAGGGCACGCAACGCGCCTTCCCGGGAGACAAGGTCGATCCGCAACAATCCGAGTTGACGGCCGGCGCAACCAATCCTCCGGACACCCCGCAACAAAACGCCCCCGCGCCGGCGCCGAAATGAAACATCGCGGGAGACTCCCATGATCTCGCGCTTCTTTATCGATCGGCCGGTGCTCGCCAACGTGCTGGCGTTTGTGATTGTCCTGATCGGCCTCGTGTCGCTCATCGGACTGCCGACGGCGCAATATCCCAATGTCGTGCCGCCGACCATTCAGGTGACAACGCGGTATCCGGGCGCCAGCGCAAAGACCCTCGTCAACACCGTCGCCTTGCCGATCGAGCAGCAGGTCAACGGCGTCGAGGACATGCTCTATATGCAATCGACCAGCGCCGACGACGGTACCTACACGCTGGTCGTCACCTTCGCGATCGGCACGGATCCCGACAAGGCCCAGATCCTGGTACAGAATCAGGTGGCCGCCGCGCTCTCATCACTGCCGCAGCAAGTGCAGGCGCAGGGCGTCACCACTGCCAAAAAGTCCACCTCGATTTTGGAATTCGTGGCGCTGGTCTCGCCCGAGAGCAAGTTCGACAGTCTATTCCTGTCGAACTACGCGATCATCAATGTCCAGAACGAACTGGCGCGCCTCAAAGGCGTCGGCGCCGTGACCGTGCTGGGCGCCGGGCAATATGCCATGCGCATCTGGATGGATCCGAACCTGCTGCAATCGCGCGGCTTGACACCACCTGACGTGATCAGCGCGATTCAACAGCAGAGCCAGGAAGTCGCCGCCGGACAAGTCGGCGCGCCGCGCGCGCCGCGGGGACAGGATTTCCAATACACGCTCGACCTGCAAGGCCGGCTCGACGATGCCGCCGAATTTGAGAACATCGTCGTTAAAGTCGATGCCTCCAACGGCGGGCAAATCACCCGCATTCGCGACATCGGCCATGTCGAACTCGGTGCGCAAACCTACAGCGAAACGTTCAATCTCGACGGCCGGCCAGCCGCCGGCATCTCGATCTCGCTGCTGCCCAATGCGAACGCGATCGCGGTCGCCAACGAGGTCAAGGCGAAGATGGAGGACCTCGCCAAGAGCTTTCCGGCGGGCCTCACCTACGCGACGCCGTTCGACACCACCAAGTTCGTGAGAGCGGCGATCGGCGAGGTCTACATCACACTGATCGAGGCCGGCGTCCTGGTCCTGATCGTCATTCTCGTCTTCCTGCAGGATTGGCGGGCGATGCTGGTGCCCGCCACCACCGTTCCGGTGACCATCATCGGTGCCTTCGCGGCGATGGCCGCGCTGGGCTTTACGGTCAACCTCGCGACCCTGTTCGCCATCGTGCTGGCGATCGGCATCGTCGTCGACGACGCGATCGTCATCGTCGAGGGCGTTGCGCGCTATGTCGAGGAAGGCATGTCGGGCCGCGAGGCCGCAGCCAAAGCGATGGACGACCTGATCGGTCCGGTGATCGGCATCACGCTGGTGCTGATGTCGGTGTTTGTTCCGGCCGCTTTCCTGCCCGGACTGACCGGCCAACTCTACCGCCAATTCGCGCTGATCATTGCCGCGACGGCATTTATCAGCGCGATCAACGCCGTGACGTTGAAGCCGACGCAATGCGCTCTGTGGCTACGGCCGCCGGTGCCGCGAGGACGGCGCAACATACTCGCGCGCGGCTTCAACACCGTCTTCGGCTATGCCGAGCGCGGCTACGCCGGGCTGGTCGGCGCCATGACGCGCCGCAGCGGCGTGATGGTGGTGATTGCTTTGCTTTTGGTCGCCGCGGCGGTTTGGGGACTGACGCGCGTGCCGACAGCGTTTTTGCCTGATGAAGACCAGGGCTATCTGATCGTCAGCGCGCAATTGCCTGACGGCGCTGCGAAGGAGCGCACAGACGCCGTCATGCAGCAGATCGCAGGACTCGCCGGCAAGCTGCCCGGCGTCGATCACGTCGTCACCGTCAGCGGCGTCTCCATGCTCGACAACATGGCGACCCTCGCCAATGCGGGCGTCGCCTTTGTGGTCCTCAAGGATTGGGACGTGCGGCTGAAGCAGAAGGGACAGGATCTGGGCTCGCTCTATCGCGACCTCAGCCGCTCGCTGCAGGACGTCAGGCAGGCGGTGGCGTTCGCGTTTCTACCGCCGCCGATCCAGGGCATCGGCAACGTCGGCGGCTTCTCCATGCAGGTCGAGATCAAGAACGGCGATTTCGATTATGCGCTGCTGCAGAGCCTGGCGGACGCCGTGATCCGATCCGGCAACGGACAATCGGCTTTGCGGCGGCTGAACACCACCTTTCGGGCCGGCGCTCCCCAGCTCAAGGTCACTGTCGATCGCGTCAAGGCGGAGACGCTCGGCATAACGGTCGGCAGCGTCTTTTCGGCGCTGGCCGACTATGTGGGATCGAACTACGCAGCCCAGTTCAACAAGTTCGGACACGTGTTTCAGGTCTACACGCAGGCGCTGCCTGATTATCGCGCCAGCGCCGAGGACATCAAAAACCTGAAGGTGAAGGCCGGCAACGGCACCATGACGCCGATCGGAACGGTGATCGACGTCACCGAGGTGCAGGGGCCGCCGCTGATCAGCCTCTACAATCTTTATCCGTCGGCTTCGGTCATCCGGCGTTTCGGCGCCGGGATTCAGTTCCGGCGAAGCGCTCGACCTGATGGGTCAAATCGGCGAGCAGGTTCTGCCGACCGGCACCGGCTACGAATGGACCGCGATGTCCTACCAGGAAGAGGCAGTCGGCTCGCAGATCTATTTCGTGTTCGGCCTCGCGCTGCTGCTGGTTTATTTCGTGCTCGCCGGCCAATACGAGAGCTGGATCCTGCCGCTCTCGGTGATCCTCGGCGTGCCGCTCGCTTTGCTCGGCACCGTGGGCACGCTGATGGCGCTCGGCGTCGCCAACAATCTCTACACCCAGATCGGGCTGATTCTTCTGATCGCGCTCGGCAGCAAGAATGCGATCCTGATCGTCGAATACGCGCGGCAGAAGCGAGCCGAAGGCATGGAGATCATCGACGCCGCGGTCGAGGGCGCGCGGCTGCGGTTTCGGCCGATCATCATGACCTCGTTCGCATTCATTCTCGGCGTCTTCCCGCTCGTCATTGCCACCGGCGCCGGCGCCGGTGCGCGCCGATCGATCGGCATCGCGGTCTTCAGCGGCATGATCGCCTCGACCTGCCTGGCCGTGGTGTTTGTTCCGTCTTTCTTTGTCGTCATGCAGCGCTTCGAGGAGCGAAAGAACCGTCGCGCGGCGCAAACCGCACCGCCGTCGCACCAGGGCGGTGTGGCGCCGACGCCTTCGGCGTAAAGCACCGCGGCGCAGCCCCTATTTGCCGGTCATGAAAGCGGCGAAGCGGTCCTTCCAGGCTGGGTGCCAGCGCGACAGCGCCGGACGGTTCTCGATGACGTCACCCATCGCCCAGGCCATGCGCTTCTCATCCATCTCACGGCTGACGTCGTTGTCGGGACAGAGAATGTAGAAATCGCCGGCTTCCAACCGCTCGAACATGAAATCGGCCACCTGTTCCGGTGTCCAGGCAGCCGGAGGTTTTTCGCTCATCCGCTGTCTGGTCATGCCGGTGAAAGTGAAGCCTGGGATCAGCAGATGTGCTGTCACCCGCTCGCCGGTCTGCTCGCGCAGCGTGTGCGCGAGACCTTCGGTGAGCGCTTTCACCGCCGCCTTGCTGACATTATAGGCAGTATTGCCCGGCGGCTGTGTGATACCTTGTTTGGAGCCGGTGTTGATGATCACGCCCGGCTTATCGCTCGCCACCATCGCTGGCCCGAAGGCTTGGACGCCGTTGAGCACGCCCATCAGGTTGACGCCAAGCAAGCGAGTCCAGGCTTCCGGAGCCGATAGCGCATCGCCGCCGGCGCCGACGGCCGCATTGTTCATCAGCAGCGAGACCGGACCAAAGCGATCGCGCACGTCTCGCGACAATCGATCGACAGCGGCGCGGTCAGCGACATCGACGACAAAAGGCGTGGCCAGTGCGCCAATCTCCGCGGCCGCATTGGCGACGCTCTCGGTCCAGTCGACCATGCAGACGCGCAGACCCGCGCGCGCCAAATGCTTCGCCGTCGCCAAACCGATGCCGCTGGCAGCGCCAGTGACCACGGCGAGATTTCCCGCGGAGATCGCTTTCATCGTTCGTCCTTTCTGGGCGCAGGCCCGCTGCGCTTATGAGTTCCATAGCGCGATGGCCGACCAAAATTGGGCAGCACGCTCACACCAAATAGCAATGCTACCGCGATCCTCTCGCGGCCGATCCCGCGCTCAAAACATCGATTTCAAAGGCCTCGCGCGAATGGCCTCCAGCACTTGGGTCAGTCCGAACGGATCAACAACTGTCCTAAAGCGGCGCGCATTAGCATTGCGGTAGATGCATACGAGCCTCGGTTATTGCCATGAACGCTTCGCGCTAATTGCTGTATCTTGAGCTTGCAGACAATGACTTGGTCTTGCGGACAATGACCGGGTGATGAAAACAGAGATTGCAGTCGACGGTTCGAATATTTGTCTTGATGTGGCGATTTCAACTCCTTGGTGAATTAAATGTCGAAATCTCAATCACGACCATTGGCCCTGGTAACCGGAGCTTCTTCAGGCGTCGGCGCCGCTTATGCCGAGCGCCTCGCCGACGACGGGTATGATCTTATCCTGGTTGCACGGCGATTGGAGCGGCTTGAGGCGCTGGCGCAAAAATTACGGACGACCGGAGCTCACGCCGAACCGCTTGCTGCGGACCTCACCAATCCGGACGACGTGCATCAGTTGGCGTTACGCGTCGCCGCCGACGACAAACTCGCCCTGCTCGTGAATAACGCCGGATTTGGCGGATACCGTCGTTTCATCGAGGTCGAGCCCCAAGTCATCGATGACCTTATAAACATTCATGTCCGCACGGTCGCGCGCCTGACCCGTGCGGCGTTGCCGAGCATGGTTCGTCGCGGGCACGGCGCAATCGTCAATGTTGCGTCAATCCTGGCGCTGAGCGGACAGTTGCCGCCGGATCCGCTGCCGTATCGCGCGGTTTATGCCGGCGCGAAGGCTTTCATTCTGGCTTTCACCGAGGCGCTGTCGGGAGAGCTGCGCGGTAACGACGTTCAAGTCCAAGCCTGCCTCCCGGGTTTGGTCGACACCGAATACCATGCGCTGGTCGGACGAGATCCGGCGAAGATGCCGGTGATGATGCAGCCCGCCGACGTGGTTGCAGCATCGCTTGCCGCATTGGCAAGCCGCGAAGTTGTTTGCCTTCCCGGCCTTGACGATGCGGCGCTGTTTCAGCGCTTTGCCGAGATCCGCAAGGACGTGATGGTCGGCGCCGGCAAACCGACCCTGGCACCCCGCTATCGGTCGGTGCCAAGCCTTTCTCCGACGTCACGATCGGCCTGACGTGACATTGCCCACACCGAATTCCCATCAAATACTCACGTGACTCTGACCGCATCGTAAAGCCGTTCTTCGAGACGTGGCGACACGCCGCTATTTTTTGAAACTGAGGAAAAACAAACATGGACTATGTCAGACTTGGTCAAACCGGCATGGAGGTCTCGCGCATATGCCTCGGCTGCATGACTTATGGTGTGCCTGATCGCGGCAATCAGCCGTGGGCTTTGAATGAGGAAGCCAGCCGGCCTTTCATCAAACGCGCCCTTGAAAGCGGCATCAACTTCTTCGACACCGCCAATGTCTATTCGGGCGGCACGAGCGAGGAGATTGTCGGACGGGCGCTGAAGGAACTTACCCGACGCGAAGAGGTGGTGATCGCCACAAAAGTCTTTTTCCGCATGCGCCCCGGTCCGAACGGCATGGGCCTTTCGCGGCAGGCCATCTTTGCTGAGATCGATGCGAGCCTGCGCCGCCTTGGGACCGACTATGTCGATCTCTATCAGACCCATCGCTGGGACTGATAATACCCCGGTCGAAGAGACCATGGAGGCGCTGCACGACGTCGTTAAGTCCGGCAAGGCGCGTTACATCGGCGCCTCATCGATGTACGCGTGGCAGTTCGCCAAGGCACAGGCGGTCGCCGAGCGTAACGGTTGGACGCGCTTCGTCAGCATGCAGAATTACGTCAATCTGCTGTATCGCGAAGAAGAGCGCGAAATGCTGCCGCTCTGCGCCGCCGAAGGCGTCGGCGTCATCCCATGGAGTCCGCTCGCCCGCGGACGGCTCACACGCGATTGGGACGACAAGAGCGCGCGATCCGAGAAAGACGCTTTCGGAAAGTCGCTCTACGAGAAAACCGGCGAAGCCGATCGCAAGATCGTCGAGCGCGTCGCCGAGATCGCGGCAAAGCGCGGCGTCTCCCGTGCGCAGGTGGCGCTGGCGTGGCTGTTGGCCAAGCCGATCATCACCGCTCCCATCGTGGGCGCCACCAAGCTTGTCCACCTCGAGGACGCGCTTTCGGCCGTTGACGCTCAAGCTATCCGCCGACGAGATGTCTTCGCTGGAGGAACTTTACGTACCGCACACCGTCGTCGGTTTCAGCTAAGGCGCGTCATCGGCATTGCGCGCCGGGTCAGCCATCCCGGTGACGCTTCGTCGCTTCGCGCCATCACAGTTTGACGGCGTCGAAGTAGCCGAGCAAACCGGTTTCCGGCGCGCAATTGATATATTCCATCAGCTGGCCTTCGCGCGGCAGCACGAACACTTCGTGCCAGGTGCGGAGCTGATTGGCGGCGCCGTATTTTCGGTAGCGCGCGATCGCCGCCGAAAAAATCGCCTCGTGGGACGAATGCCGCTCGGCCCAGTCCTCGAGCCGATCGAGTGACAGGAAATAGCCGAGTGCGTGCGTTTCAAGAAATGGCGTGCCTTCCGGATCGCAGGTTTGCTGGAAGCGCAGTGAGCAGCATCCGGTGTCGACGGGATTGTCGCGCAGATACGCCATGCCGTGTTCGAGCGGCGCGCGCAGGTCGCGCATGTAGTCCTCGGCCTGGCCGGGATCGCAGCGTCCCCAGAATGCCGCCGAACGGATGACCGCAAGGTTGTTTGGCGTCGCTACCTGCCAGCGGCTGCCGCGGCTCGGCAATTGGGCTCGTACCGGCAGGGCCGCGGTTTCCGGAAGCAGCCGATCGACCGCCGCAAGCGGCAGCCGGTCGCGCATGGCGCCATAATAGCCGCAGTAAGGCGTCGGGTAGACCGCGACCTCGGGTGAGCTGCTCAATCCACCGGCATAGTCTTGCCAGTAGATCGTCTCCTGCCGCTCCAGCGGGACTGTAAGAGATTCCTTGAAATAACCGACGCCGTCGTCAAGGCGCTCGCGACTATTCCACCAATCGGCGACCTGCGAGTTCGCCGCCCACTGATTGCGCGGCTCGGGATCGATCCAATACAGCGCGGCGATATGCGTATAGAGCCCGTTCGGATCGGTGAAGCCGGCGTGGTCCATAACCGTCGGCGCTGAGGCCAGATCCTGCGCCTGTCGCAGCCACGCAAAGAACGGCGAGCGATAAACAGTTTCGCGCGCCTGCCCCTGCACGCCGTAAAAGGAAACACACATCGCCTGACATTTGTTGGGGAAGCCAACAGACCAGCGCTGAACGACAGGCTCAAAACCCTTTGGCTTTCGCAACGGGTGAACGCGCTCATAGACGGGGATCATCAAAACCTCTGAAAATCTCAGACGCCGCCGGCTGCTCAGTCCGTACTCACTCAGCCGTGGCGGCCCCACAATTCACGCGTTGCAAGCTCGGCACCTTCGACCAGCGCCTTCAGCTTGGCCCATTGGATCGACGGGTGGACACGCCGCGCAAACGGCCCCTGTGCGAAGCCGCAATCCGTCGACGCGATCACGCGCTCGCGGCCGACCAATTTGGCGAGCCGGACAATCCGCTCGGCGACCAGTTCGGGATGCTCGACCACGTTGGTCGAATGACTGATGAGACCCGGCAGCAGCACTTTATCGTCGGGCAGCTTGATCTTCTCCCAGACGCGCCATTCGTGCTCATGGCGCGGATTGGCCATCTCGAGCGAGTAAGCGCCGGCATTGACCTTGAGAACGAGGCTCATGATATCCTTGGCCGGCACATCGTTGGTGTGCGGACCATGCCAGCTTCCCCAGCACACGTGATAGCGGATGCGCTCGCGAGGCAGATCCTTGATCGCCTCGTTGGTGGCGTCGACGCGAAACTCGGCCCACGCATAGTAGTCCGCAAAACTGTGCGGCGGCACCATCACGTCGAAATAGGTCGCCAGATAGGCGTCGTCGATCTGCAGGGTGAGCCCCGCGTCGATAATGGCTTTATATTCAGCGTGCAGGGCGGCGGCGATTGCCAGCAGCGATTCGTCGGCGGTCGCGTAATATTCCTCGAACCGATCCGGCGCCACGCTCGCCGGCGCCACCACGGGCAAGAAGGCACCGGCGGTGTGCACCTTGGCGGCGGCGCTTTTCAAATTGTCGACGTCGCGGCCAATCGACACCTGTCCGGTATATTGGATCGGGCCGACAACATGGAACAAGCCGGTCTTGGCGAACGATTTGCCCATGCCGACGAAGCCCTTTTCGGCTTCAAACTCGGCGTAAAATTCGGCGAAATCCCTGCGGTCCTTCCCTGCCGTGGCCTTGATCGATCCGACGCCGCCGGTCCTTTCCTCAAAGCCCGACAGGCGTTCCAGAATGTAGCGCGACCAGCTGACATTCTTGCCAAATTCACCGTCGCTGACGATGTCGATTCCAACGTCGGCTTGGTGCCGGACCACATCAGCGACGGCATTCCGGAGAGCCCCATCATACGCTCGTTCGTCGTATGACTCGTCGTTGAGCTTTTTCTCGTGAAAAGCAATCAGCTCAGGCGGGCGGATCAAACTTCCGACATGTGTCGTGAGGATACGGTCCGCAGAACCCTCATCCATCCCGTATAATTGCATCCGGCGTCACAGCTCCCTGCATTGCATCGCGCGGGCGCCGCCGATTTCGGCGCGCACCGGCTCTGGCTTATCGCCTCGTCGACTATCGCAAAAACGGCTGCCCCTTGGCCAGTGCACACGATCGATTGCACTTATCATCGCCATTGGACGATTTTTCGGGCCAGCCCGCATGGGTTCGGATGCGACGATGCCGCGCGACGCGCACTGCGACTGAGTTGCCAAACTTCAGGCCGATATCGATCAGATTTTCCACCGCGCGCATGATTGGTCCGGACAGCCGACCGGCCAGGGAGATGCCGCGCGCGCCGGCGATCAGGCGGCGAACTTCCGCTCCCCTGCCACCCACGTTTCACTGACCTTGATATTCGCGATGGCGTCCGGGTCTACCTTATAAGGATCGCCTTCCAGGACCGTGAAATCCGCTTCCTTGCCCCGTTCGAGCGAACCTAAACGATCGCCTTGTCCGATCTGGCGCGCGGCGTCGATCGTCACGGCGCGGATCGCGTCATCCAGAGAAACGGCCTGATCCGGGCCGACTACCGATTGGTCGATGATACAGCGGCGCGTCACCGCCGTACTGATGAGCGCGAGCGGCCCCGGCGGCGAACAGGGCGCGTCGCTGTGCAAGGTGAACGGCAAGCCCGCACGGACGCAGGCGCCGGCCGGGTCCATAAAGGCCGTACGTTCGCCACCAAATATCTGATCGCGGTAGGCGGCGCCGTAGAGGCGGACATGGTTCATCAGGAAGCTCGGCTGCACATTGAGCGTCTTCATCCGCAAAATCTGATCGGCGCGCGCCATCGTCGAATGCTCGATGCGGTTGACGCCATAGGCGGACGAGCCCGCATAAGCCGCCTCGATCGCGTCGAGCGCAATGTCGACCGTGTAGTCGCCGTTGCAGTGGATCAGGACCGGCATGCCGAAAGCTTTGACCTCGGCGACCATCTTCTTCAACAACGCCGCGTCGAAATTCGGCGAACCTTTCGCGGTTGCGTTCAAGTAGGGCTTGGTCTGCGCGCCGGTCTCGGTCTGGTTCGAGCCGTCGCCGACAATCTTGACACCATAGAGCGAGAACCGTGAATTGGCGACGGTCGCGCCGTTTGCCCCGAGGCCGAGGCTGCGCCAGGGCTCAAGGCCCTTCATGTCGTCGAACATCACGCTGGCGCTGGTCCGGCAGGCAAGCGTGTTCGAGAGCTTGGCGAATTGCTCGATCCATTCCGCGCGCAGGGTGCCGGGCTCGTGCATCATCGTATTGCCGACCGAACCCATGTGCTCGCAGTAGTGTGTGACCGCCTTGGCGGCGACTTCGGGCGTGATCTTGCCGAGGAAATGAACCGCGAATTTGAGCATCGCGCTTTCCTCGTAAACGAGCCCATTGAGTTTGCCGCCAGCGCCACGGCCGAAATGACCGCCGCCTGGCAGCTCGCCGAAGTCTTCCGCAATGCCTGCGATCTTCAAGGCTTCGCTGTTGACGCAGGCGTCGTGTCCGTTGGTGTACCAAACAAAGATCGGATGGTCCGTCGAAATCGCATCCAGTTCCGATCGGCTGAAATCTCCGCCTTGCAGAAGATTGTCGAAATTGGCGCCGACGACCCATTGCCCTGCCGGCGTTGTCGCAACCGCCTTTTTCAGGTGGGTAACGAGTTGCTCGCGCGTTGGATATTTGGCGTAGCCGACGTCATCGAGCAGCTCGAAGATCAGCGAGGCCATCAGCGTATGACAATGCGGATCGATGAGCCCCGGCAACAACGTGCGCCCGCCGAGATCGATGACCATGGTGTTGCTCGTCTTGAGGCCTGCAAGGTCGGCCTCTTCGCCGACGGCGAGCACCGTTCCGCCCTTGATCGCGAGCGCGGAGGCGACCGGCGCGCCGGGCAGCGGCCGTATCGTGCCGCCACGCAGAATAAGGTCGGCGCCCTCGTCCGCCGCAAAAGCAGGCCCGGTGCCACCGCCGAGTGTTGATGCCGCAGCGACCGAATAGGCCATGAAAGCGCGCCGAGAGGGCATTCTCGCCGCTTTGCCAAACAGGCCCGCGATGCCCCCGGCATGGAATTGGTCGCGCAGGAAGAGCTGATTAAAGCAACCGCTGCACATGGCAAATCTCCGGAACCGCGTTGCACGCAATCGCAATAGCCGGATAGACCGCAAAAGTAACTCAAAGGTGTATCAGCATGCCGGCTGGCCAGAAAACCCATGATTGGAATGTTATTTGGTGAATCACGGGCCAACCTCCCCGCAAGGACCGTGGGCGCCACAAGGCTCATTTGTCACGATCTCGGGAACGAGATGCGCCGACATTCTTTTATAAAAGATAATTCTCAGCGCGCCCGCACTCTCAACCCCCGGCGAGCGCCGAAGGGATTTCACAAAGGCGCCATTGCACATGGCGAGATGAAAGAATGCGAATGTCTCATCGTCACCCCGCACGTCTTTCCGCCAGCCTTCTGCCCAAAGAGAGTTCTTTGTACGACGCCATAACGGTCATTATCGGCTCCGAGCTTCGGGCGAAAATGGCGGCACCCAAGGTCCTGCCTTCCTACCTCGACGATCTGGTAAAGGAACTCGACGACCGTCTTGGTTCGGATCACTCCCCGTGAGTTCAACAGCGATCTCGTTTTAATAGCGCATTCGATAGGAACATGTAATCACGTCATCACGTTGTGTTCACACACCAGGAGAGCAGTGAGCACATCATGAGCGATACGGATCGGGTTTGGGAACTGATGAAGAAGATCGGAATCTGCATGCTTGCATCGTGGGATGGCCGCGAACTGCAGAGCCGCCCCATGGGGGCCTACGTGCGGCCCGAGGAGCATGCGGTTTTCTTTCTTGCCGATGCCCGGCACCACAAGGACGACGATATAAAAAAATACGGGAAAGTCTGTCTCGCCTTCTCCGATACCAGCGCGCAGAATTACGTGTCGATCGCCGGCAACGCCGAAGTCCTGGTCGATCAGGCCAAGGTCCGCGAGTTGTGGGGCGTTCCCGCGAAGGCGTGGTGGAACTCCCCGGATGACCCCAATATTCGTCTTCTGAAAGTCACTCCAGTGGACGCCCAGTACTGGGATGCGCCCGGATCAACCGTTGCGTACGTGAAAATGGCGGCGGCAGCGATGACCGGGTTCGCGGCCCAGCATGGGCGAGAACAAAAAAGTCGCGATGGGGTAAGGCGAGTTCTGCGCCCTGGCTTTACGCTTTAGGCTCAACGCAAATATCGCACATCCGGCAGCCGACAAATCTGGCGACCAAAAACGAAATGCCCCGGTCAACCTTTGGAGGCCGACCGGGGCATTGCTATGTTGGGCGGTCAAGCGGCTTTATCAAGCCGCCTCTTATCAAGCCGCCTTTGCGACGCGCGTGTCCTTGATAGCGCGCATGTAGACCTCGAGCAGCGATTCGTGCTCCTCAAGCTCCTTCTGGTCTTGCTTGCGCAAGCGAACGATCTCTCTGATGACCTTCACGTCGAAACCGTTGCTCTTGGCTTCCTGGAAGATCTCGCGCTTGCCTTCGTTAAGCTCTTTGATCTCTTCCTCGATGTGCTCGATGCGCTCGACGATGGTGCGCAACTGATCACCCGAGAATTCGGCCGGTCCACCCATGGTTTACTCCCGCTGAACAGAACGGCGCCAAATTGATCGATCGATCTTAACCAAGCAACCCGACTGACCGGACGTGGTTATCGATCGGTAAATCGACCGACGACCGGATTAGTAACAGTTTATTAAAGCCGTCCGCGTTTTATGGCCGCGCAGCGGAGTGACGTACTGATGCATCGGCCTTTCGTTACCACCGTAAAGTTCGAGAACGATCGCGGCGATGCGCTGCGTCTCGACTATGCGGTCGCTGCACTCGACACCGCGGACGCCAAGGCGGAATTGGAGCGGCGCTTTCTCGATCTCGAAGTGGACCATTACACGATCGAAAAGATCGTCGAGGCCACGACGCTGCACGCGCGCATGCTCGCTCTTCCTCCACGCTGCATCATGCTGCTGGCTTAGAACGCACAGCCGGCCTCAGGGGAAAAATCATGGCCTATCAGCTGCAGGAAGAAGTCTGCCCGATCAGCGAACA
Source organism: uncultured Alphaproteobacteria bacterium (assembly GCA_963737755.1). GTDB lineage: Bacteria > Pseudomonadota > Alphaproteobacteria > Rhizobiales > Xanthobacteraceae > BOG-931. The sequence continues at coordinate 953,161 of CAVTTZ010000009.1, forward strand.
GCTTCTGTTCACTCTCTACGAAGCGGCGAAACGCGGCTTGCCGGTGCCGGTCGACAAGGTACCGGCGGAACGGCGGGCGTCGGTTGCCCTGTTCTGCTATCGCCGCAGCCACCTCGAAGGCGCCGCCTTGGCGGTCGCGGCAACATGCGATGAAGACGATCTCTTCGACGCGGGTGGCCCGCTTGGCCGCACGCTGTTTGTCAAATCGCGCAATATGCCCGCGCCTGCCAAGAAGCATTCGCTCAATAGCCTGAGCCTTTTGCCGTCATTGCTGGTCTCGATCCAAGGACCCGGCGGCGACGATGAAGACGACGAGGACGAAGGTGAAACGCTTGTTGACGCGTCCGATGCGCCCCTCGGCGTCGTCGAGCCGCTTTCCGACGCCACCGACTCGCCGCTCGAAGTCGTGGAATAGCTGTTCAAGCTGCCGTCGTTGCAGACAAGCCTTGAGGGAGCGGCCTTGCCGCTCCCTTTGCATTTGTAGAGGGCGACGAGGCGTGCCAATCGGTCAGAGCCCCGGTGCGGAATTTGTAACGGCGCGTCGCGCCGGCGCCGCACGAGATTGATCCAATCTGCGAGCTGCCGGTAACCGTCGAGTTCCCTATCAGCGATACGCTGACATCGAACATTTTGCTCAGACTGCAACCAAGCCCCCAATGACCCGGCCGAAGTACGATATTTCACGCCGTACGCTCCTATCGGCCGGACTGGCCGGCACCAGCTCTGCTGTCCTGGGCATTGCACCTCTCACGCGTGAATCGGCCGCTGCGGCGGCGTCGAAAAGGATCGCTCCGGTGGATACGAGCACCCTCGCATCGCGCTTCGGCTTCAAAGGCAACGTGCTTGCTGCGCCGAATACCGGTTTTGAACAGGCGGCCGTTGGAAATCTTTGGAACGAGCTGCGACCCCAACGGCATCCGCAAATTATCGCACAGGCGAAAGACGAGCAGGACGTCGCGGCTGCCATCAAATTTGCCCGCGCCAACAAATTGAAAGTCACGGTGCGCGGCGGCGGGCATAATTGGTGCAATCCATCACTTCGGAATAGCGGACTGCTAATCGACCTCACCGGCTTGAACCGCGTGCTCTCGATCGACGCCGGCTCGCGAAAAGCCGTCGTCCAGCCCGTCGTCAGCAACAGAGATGTGCAAGCGGCGCTGAACGCACAGGGCCTGTCGTTTCCGAGCGGACATTGTCCCGAGGTCAAGCTCAGCGGCTATCTGCTGAGCGGTGGCATGTCGTGGAACCAAGGCGTTTGGGGACCGGGCGTCGGCAGCATCGAGGCGATTGACATCATCGACGCCAAGGGAGACCTGATCACCGCGAGTGCGCGTGAAAATGCGGATTACTTTTGGGCTGCGCGCGGCGCCGGCGCGAGCTTCTTCGGCGTTGCCGTCCGCTACCACCTGAAGCTCTTTCCGCTGCCGCAAGCGATCACGAGCAGCTCATATTACTATCCCTATGATCAACTGCTGCCGATGGCGACATGGCTTGACCAAATAGCCGGCCGGTTACCCAGCAATGTCGAACTGAGCTTATTCGTCGTCCAGGCACCGCCCGACATCGCCAACAAGGCGTCCGCCAGCAATGGCAAAGTGGTTCTGGTCAGCGCCGTGGTGTTCGCTGATTTACCCGACATGGCGACGTCGGCGCTGAGCCTGCTCGATACCTATCCGTCGATCGACCGGTGCCTGTCACGCTCGGAGGCGAAGCGCACGGACTTTCCCGCGCTGTTTGATGCCTCGGGCGCGCTTTGGCCGGGTCATCTGCGCTGCAAGGTGGACGCCTTGTTTTTTGACGCGCCGCTCGCGGATCTGTGCGAGGCCGTCAAGGACCACGCTTTGACGGCGCCCTCCCCGGCGACCGTGATTTTGTTCGCGGTCTACACCGGCAAGAATCGACCGCCCGCGACGCCGTCCGACGCCGCCTTCTCGGTTACCGGGAAACTATATGGCGGCCCGTGGACCATGTGGAACGCTGCCGGTGGCGACGACGTCAATATCGCCTGGCATCGCAAGTGCGTGGATTTGCTCAAGCCGCACGTCGTTGCGCATTACATCGGCGAGACGGATTTTGTCGGCAATCCGGAATTCGCAAAGCTCTCTTACACGCCCGCAGCATGGCAACGACTGCACGAACTCCGCAAGAAGCACGATCCGGACGAAATCTTCTTCGGCTTCAGCGGTGGATTGGAATCCTGATGCGCACCGCCGTCGCGCGCCAAGAACCGCCAATGCTCTGCCGTCGCCTGAGGGGCCGCCCCGGCCCCTCAAGGCTTGCCCCTCTGCAGCGCGCGTCGTGACGTTGGCCGCTGACTTACTTGTGGCAGGTGCCGTCGAACGTATGGCAATACTCGCCCGAGTGGCAGAAATGCCAATGCCGCGAGGTGCTGGCGTGGCATTCGCAAGTCTTGACCGTCACCAGTCCTTCCGCGCAGTGCGTAAAGCGCTTGAACTGGATGGCGGCAAAGGCGTTGGCGGTGGTCAACAACACGGCGCACACACTCACCAAAACAGTCATTTTCATCGTCAAGCCCTTTGCTCTCAGCCGATTCCGATACGGGACGATGCTACGCACTTCGCGGCGCAGAATTTAGCTTAGCAACGCCCGCTAACGCCTTTCATGCAAAAGCGCCTTCGCGAGCGAACCGGTCGGCGGCAAGATCTCCGCCGCCGGAATAGCCGTGGCGGATCCCTTGTGACATTGACCTCCTGCGAAACGCGAACTCCGGCAAGTCGCAGGCTTCAGCGAAGCGGGAAATTTCAAAGAATTGCGGACTTCGACGAATTGTCAGCCGACGACGGACGCGGCTGGAGGCCATCTGGAGTCTCGGCCGTGCCGGCACCGCTTCAAATCACAATGTTTGTTCGTTATATTCGCCGAGCATCAACGATGTTATAAGCGATTCTCCTCGCACGTGGCTTCCAGTGGCTCGGCGAGGTCTCAAACTGTAATGACTAGGGCGCCTTCGGGCGCCCTTTCTGTCTGAGCTTCTATCAGAACTGTTGACGCCAACTTTGTGCGGCTCCGTGCCGACGGCGTTGCCGATCAACGAGCGGTCCTGATCGTCGAGTCTCCTCAGTGCGATACAGCTAGTCTTTTACGCGCTGGTCGAAAATGCCGAAGGACGAAAAGTTATCATCGACGCGACAGTCGACTTGGAGAGTCGGTGCGGTGACGGGGTCGCCAGCATACATCCCACTCTTCGCACCCTTGTGAACGAGCGCGCTGCGGTGACATTGTGATGCAGCCGTAATCGATCGGCCCGGATCCGCGCCGGTGACGTCGCGGGCGACCGCGCCGAGAAAGGTCATGAACGACTTGCTCGGCTTAGCGGTGTTGACGCCGACGATCACGTCGGCGTGCCCAACGCAAAGAACTTGCAACGAACCACCGCCATCAATGTTTTGCGGCAGGTCGTACAGCGGATGCGTCTCGTCAAATGGCTGATGGCGCTGCAAACCACGCCCGTCGAGCGCAGCAATCGCTTTCGGCGGACAGCGGGCTTCGACTGCGACCGCAGGAGGCGCCAGCATCTGCACCACGCAAACAACGATGATCAGAGTCTCACGCACGACACATCACCATTCATGTTTGCGAGTAGCGCCGGACTTGGCGCGAAGCGAGCGACCTCGCACTTACGCCCGGCGATCAATCGACTTTCAGCACGCCGAACTTCGCGACGGAGATTTTAATTCGAGCAAGTCAGCGAACGAGAGTTCATTGACGGGACCCATCGCCCGACCGGTCGCGCTGCGACGCGCCTGCGAACCGGCCAGGCGCCCGCTTGCGAGCGCGATCGCACGCTTTGGCACTGCGTAGTATTTGTGGAAAGGCCCTTATCATAGGTTGCTATTTCTCATAATTACTGCATTCATTATATTTTTCAATAGCTTATGCATGTGTCACTTAGGACACAGTTCCAGATAAACTGTCGCGAAGTGAAAGAAATCGCTGGCCTTAGGCGGGCCTTAACCAACAAAGTAAACCATTGAGTAACAGTACGAGTGGGAGAGCGTAAAATGAGTATGCAGGCAAACTCTTATAAGTCGGAAACAGTCATTCCGTTGTCGCCCGAAAGAGCCGGGAGCGAAATTGACCAACTCGACAGGGCCGGCGAAACCATCCTGACGCTGTTGCACCGGGCCGCAGGCGCGGCCGAGCAGAACAGTAAACAAGCCCTCGAAATGGCGCAGACGCTTTCTCAACAGCTTCGTGATGCCGAGCAGCAGATTGCTGAACTGCAGGCCGGCATTCGCTTTCACGAGGATCGTGCAGACCGTGCTGAGCAGTGGCTGCACAAGATCTACACCGAGATTGACGATCGGTTCGTCCGCCAAGGCCCGCTTGGCCACGGCGCTACTGGCGCACCGCAGTCGCCGCGACGGCGCATCCAGCCGGTCGCCTAAAGCAGGTCAATCTCAGGGCATGCAAATTTGATGAGCGCGGCCGACGCCAGGCAGTTGCGGCAACGCAATCCTGGCGCGGCGCGCGAAGCGCCGGCGGGTCAAAGACGGCTGCGGCGATCGCGGGCGTCTGAGAGCACAGCACCATAGCCGCCAGCACGTAGCCCACAAGTAGCTATCCGACCGAGAATTCATTCAAAGTTGTGCGGGCGGCGGGCGCTAGCCTTTAGGGCGGGCTCCGGCCGCCCTTTTTTGTTTGTGGTACCCCCTAACCTTGGGGGATGCGCTTTCACGTGCACTCGACGACTATGACCATGCCAAACCAACTCTATCTTTCGCGTCGATGCAGCAGCGCACAAGGGGCGACGCCTATGAAAAGATCGCAAGTGGTCAAACGCTCGATCGTCCTGGCGGGTCACAAGACAAGCATCAGCTTGGAAGAACCTTTCTGGAAAGCGTTGAAAGATATTGCCTGGAAAAGGCACCAGACGCTGTCCGAGTTGATCGGCGGCGTCGATGCCGAACGCAAGTATGGCAACTTGTCGTCGGCGGTGCGATTGTTCGTCCTCAGCCACTATCAAGAGCGCTCGGCCAGTGAGCGCGTCACGCCGGCAGAAGACGACCACTTAGCCGCGCTGTCGCACTGACCAACAGCGCCGCTCGCGCGTCCAGGCTATGCGGCGCCCGCGCTATAAATTCACGCGGCGTCTCTTGCGTTTGAGCCCATAGGAACGCCAGCGCCCGGGCGACGTTTCCTCCGCATAGCTTCGTTTTTGCATGCGAGAGGAAATCATGAATAAGAAAATCGGCGTGGTTGCGCTTGGCGCAGCGTTGGCATTCGGCATTGCCACTGGCGCATCGGCGCAAAGCGGTGGCAGCGCGGCCCCACCGGGCGCAGGCGTCGGCGGAAATTCGATGGGAGGCGCGACGGGGGGACGAGTAGCCCCCACAACTCCGAATTTGAATTCATCGAGCCCCAACACCGTCCCGCAATCGAATGAGGCGCCGGTTTCGCCGGGAACCCAAACTAATTCTGGAAGCGGTACGCACTGATCGCGCCGTCGATCGGTCGTGACTTGCGCCGAGCGGCCGCGCCGCTCGGTGATCAGTCCGGGATCGACTTCTGCGTCGCCGGTGGAGCACCTGCGGGTCGGGTGGGTACGACCGGCTGTAGTGGCGGTGGCGATGGTGGCGTCGTAATTTGCGATGGTGCGATCGTCGGCGGCGTTACCACCGACCGCGGCGCTGAAATCTCAGGCTCGGGTCCCGGCGGCGGTTCAGACTTGATGGCGGGAGTATCGAGCAGCTCATCTTTGTGGGGCGGCCGCAGCCGCGGCGGCACATGCGGCCTGACCGGCGGCGGCGGTGGCGGATAAGCGTACATCGGCGGTGGCGGTAGCGGAGGTGGCGGCAGCGGCGGAGGCAGAACGCCCCAGGCCGGTGCACATCCCGCACACGCGACACAGCCGCCGCACCCGCCATAGAAAGACAATCCGCAGCCGCCACAGCCTCGCCATCCGCCCCAACCGCAGCCCCCACAGCCCCCACCACATCCTCTCCAGCCGCCGCCGCACCCACCGCAACGGCAGCCTCCGCCGCAGCCCCGACATCCGCCGCAACCGGCGACGCGGATTTTCGGGCTAACCGGCGCGACGCCATCCTTGTCGAAGATGTAGAAGGTCGCGAGGCTGACGTCGGAGATCTCTTCTTCGCCGAGGAAAAGCTCCTAATTCATGCCGTGGCGCAGGGACGATGTCGCTCCCGTGGTCGCGGCCGTCGCATCGCTCGCCAACGCCAGGGACAAGCCGGCAGCCGCCCCAAGCACCGGCACGGCTTTCTCGAGACGCCTGCGCTTCGACGATTTCTTGACGTGCGACACAGAAGTGACCTTTCAGTGCTTTCGCGGCAAAGCCGATCGCTAGGTCCGGGAGCTCACTTGGGAATTCAACCAACGCGGTAGACCCATGCCAGCCCCATCGCAAGGGCTATCACGATTCGTGCTTTCCCCTGCCCGCCAGGTCCACTGCGCAACCACGCGCGAACCGGCTCGCCGCGACGGCAGGGAAACGTATCGCGGTGCGACGGCCGTTGCGTCTAATCTTCGCGGCTGTGATTGCGGACCATCGTCAGGGTCAAGTCCCAGGCGTTGCGGATGCTGACCAGCGCCAGCAACAGCAGCGCACCGGCCAGCGCGGTCAGCCCAAAATCCTTTTCAAGATAGATCGACACCGCGGCGGCAAGCAGCGCGACATAGCCGACGACGGGCAACAGCCCGTAAGCCAGGTAATCCTCCATGTAGTTTGTCATGTCGGTCCGCACGACCTGGATCGTGGTGTAAGCCGAGATGGTGGCCCCGATCAAAGCTGTCGCCCCGATGATCGCGGCAAAAAAATTGGCCTGATGCGAAGGAAACAAGGCGACCGCAGACAAGAAGAACACGCTGGAGAAATGGACCACGACCGGGCTCATGAATGTGCGGGTCGCCAACTGGCGTTTCTCGGTGAGGAAACCAGCGCCGAGCGAGACGGCGACGAACAGCAACGCCAGCAAGGTCGCTCCCGCGGTTCCCACCAGCACATAGAAATCGTGCCATTCCTTCAGCGCTTCAGTGGCCCACATCAGCGAATGCGCGGGTGTTTGCGCGTTGGCATCGACGACCGCACGCCGCAGTGCGTCTGTGCATCCCCGAAGCTTCGATGTCGCGCGATCCGTTTGTTCGGCACATCCACCCCCGTTGCGTCGTTTCGCAATACGCCATGCGTCGCCGACACCATTAGCTTAATATGACGGCGAATATACACCGAGGAGCTAAGCGTGAAACTCTACATGTTCTACATCGGCGGCAGCTTTCGAAACGCCAATGTCGAGTTGCACGACGTCCGCTTCTGCGTCGGCGAAACAGCCGAGACCTGCCACGACGACCTCAGGCGGCAGTGGTGGGGCGATCCCGAAAGTCTCCATCTCGACTGCTGGGGACAAGTCGAGCAAGCGGACGGCTTCGATATCGCGATCACGGCGGACGCCGTTGCCTCGGACGAGCGTTTGTTCTTCGCTAATATGGGCGGCTACGATCCGCGAGAGTTTGCCGAACTCCATCGCAACGTTCTGATCGTTGCCGCCGATGTCAAGACGGCGAAGCAAAGAGCACTCTCGTTGATCGGGAATTGGAGCCTGCCGCACAAAGACAATCTCTTCGAGGTGGAGAAATTGCTCGATCTGAGCAAGCTTGCAGCCGAGCGGGGCTTTGGCCTCAAGCTGACAAGGGCCGTCGCCGAAAAACCCTTCGAATTTTGCTGTGACTATCGACCGATTGGTATCCCCGCCGCTGGATAGCTCAACACCAGAGGCGTGGCGGCGCAACCGCAGTGGCAAAGAACGAAAGCAGATTGGCATGTGGCCAATCCGCTTCCGTTGAGAGAAACAGGCCTCCTGCTACGTACCTACGCTAAGCCGCGTCTTTCAGAGACTGCATGTCGATCACGAAGCGGTACTTCACGTCGCTTTTGAGCATGCGGGCATAGGCTTTTTCGATGTCCTGGATCGGGATCAGCTCGATCTCAGACGTGATCCCCTTTTCAGCGCAAAAATCCAGCATCTCCTGGGTCTCGGCAATGCCGCCGATTAGTGAGCCGGCAATGCTCCGGCGCCCGAAAATAAGATTGCCGACTGATGGCGATGGATGGGGATCAGCCGGCACGCCGACCATCGTCATCGTACCATCGCGCTTGAGCGCGGCGACGAACGGGTCGAGATCGTGCTTGGCGGAGACCGTGTTGACAATGAAATCGAACGTGCTGGCTTGTTTGGCCATGGCGTCGGCGTCACGCGATACGACAATGTGATGCGCGCCGAGTTTCTTTGCGTCCCCGGCCTTGCCGGGAGACGTCGTGAAGACCGTGACCTCAGCGCCCAGTGCGGCGGCAAGCTTGACCGCCATGTGGCCGAGGCCGCCGAGACCAACCACGCCGACTTTTTGACCGGGACCGACCTCCCAGTGGCGCAATGGCGACCAGGTGGTGATGCCGGCGCAGAGCAAGGGCGCTGCAGCCGCAAGATCGCCGTCGTGGTGATTGATCTTGAGCACGAAATGCTCATCGACGACGACGTCCGCCGAATAGCCCCCGAAGGTGTTCTCGTCGCCGCCGAACGCGTTCCCGTTATAGGTTGCCGTAAAACCATTCTGGCAATACTGCTCCAAACCTTCGGCGCACGAGGGACAATGGTGGCAGCTATCGACCATGCAGCCGACACCGACGACATCGCCGGTCTTTACCTTGCGGACCTCGCTGCCGACACGCGTGACGCGGCCGATGATCTCGTGCCCCGGCACGCAGGGATAGAGCACCCCCGACCACTCGCCGCGAACGGTATGAAGATCGGAATGGCAGACGCCGCAAAACAGAATATCGATGGCGACGTCTTTGACGCCGGGCGCGCGGCGTTCGATCAAAAAAGGCGCAAGCGGGCTGGCCGCGGACGGCGCGGCATAGGCTTTCGTGGACATGCGGATTCCCCTGAAGGAGGCGTGACAAGAAGGAAGGATAAAAACCGAGCGTCGATATCAAATGCGACGTATGGCGCATTGCCGTTGCTTCAATAGCGACGGGCACTTTGCGAATGCGAAGTGGGATTTTTGCCACAGCGATGCGGCGACAGGGCCGCTACAGACTCTCCGTCGCCTAATGATAAGGCAGCGATCCGTGCCTAGAGCACATCACGATTGGCTGAATCGCGATGTGCTCTAGAACTACTTGTTATCGCATGTCCTTTTTCGAAAACCGGTTTCCACTTTTCCGGGACATGCGCTAAAGCATTTTGTTGATGCGGAAGACATTCTCCTCTGGGTCGAGAAGAACCGATTGATACCAGTTGTAGTAGGTCTTGTAGGGCTCTTTGATCAATTGCGCGCCACGGCTGACCGCGAGCGGCGTCATGCGGTCGACGTCGGCCGTCGAGTCCACATCGAAGTTCAACAGGAATTTTGCCCCGGTCGGATTGGCGTAGTCGCTGAGCTTGAGCAGCCCGTACGCTTCCTGCGCGTTGAACCCGAGGCAGCACGGCCCGGCCCGCAAGCCGACGAAAATCGGCGAGCGAATTTCCGCGATCTCTTCAAAGCCGAAGATGTCGCGATAGAAGCCGGACAGCTTGACGATGTCTTTGGCGAAAATATTGACGTACGAGAGCATTGCCATGTCCTCTAGTCCCCGCTCAGACAGTCCGGCGTTATTCTACACGGCTTAAATCCGACATAGGCCGGACTTCGAGATGATCCAGGACACGGTAGGCGAAACTGCTCCGCCTGCCGGCTTTTCGCAGATTGCACGACCTACGCGCCTTTGCCGAAGGTCGTCTGCTTGACGAACTTGCTGAGCAGATGATCTCCCGAACTAATCGGCTCGTATTTGGCGGGCTCGCCGGACGACTGGCAGCTCGGCAGACACTCGACCATGGCGTCGTAGTTGGGCTGATGGAAGAACACGATCGACAATCGATCCTTGTTGTCTTCGGCGTCCATCGGCGGATTGATGACGCGATGCATCGTCGAGGTCCACAAATCGTTGGTCCATTGTTGCATCAGATCGCCGATATTGACGATGAACGAGCCCTCGATCACCGGCACATTGACCCAATCGCCGGCCTTGTTTTTCACCTGCAGACCGGCGTCTGCGATTTCCTTGCGCAGGATGGTCATGCTGCCATAGTCGGAGTGAGCGCCGGCGCGCAGTTGTCCCGGCAGCGGCGCCGTCGTTTGCTTGGGATACTGCAGCACCCGCATCATCGAGATGTTCTTGTCGATGGTCTTATCGAAGTAATTCTCATCGAGCTTCAAAGCGAGTGCAAACAAGCGCATCAGGTCGGTCGCCAGCGCATCGACGGCCTGGAAATAATCGATCCAAACCTGCTTGAGATCGCCAGGTTTCGCCGGCCAGACATTCGGAGCGAAGTGCGGCCCCGCCGCATCGCAAGTGAAATAAGTATCGCCCGGCGGCACATTGACCGGACCGATCGACAGCGATTCCTTGAGGTCGGGCGGCGTCGGCTCGTCCAGGCTATACGACAAGCCCTCGCCGCCGACGGCACTGTAGCCGCGAACCTGATCAGGAGCCGGACGATCGGCCTTCATCTTCTCTTCAAACGGGAGCTGGAAAAATTCTTTGGAGAGATCGTAAGTGCGCCGGATCAAATCCTCCGGAATGCCATGACCGGAGACGACGAGGAATCCGATGTCCTGGCAAGCCTGGCCGACCTTTTCGGCGACAGCCGCCTTCCCTTCGGGCGTACCCTCCCGGTAAGGCGTGAGGTCGATGACCGGAACGTGCAGAAGTGTCATTGGCTCAATCTCCGTTCGTTCGCGACTGTGAATCCTGCTGAAGCGATCTTCACCGCTCGGCCCCGCGCTCTCCCGCCTTCTCCAGGAAGCCGAGGATGTGCGCGTTGAACGCTTCCGAGTCCGTGACCGAGGAGGCGTGTCCACCTTCCCCGGCCAGCCAAAATTCTGCGCCCCGGATTTGCGCGGCCATCCGCTCCGAGCACGTATAGGGAACCAAAACGTCGTCACGGGCGGCAGCCACGAGGGTCGGCACGCTGATTTCGCTCAGCCGCTTCGAGACATCGAAAGCAAGGAGCGCACCAAGTCTCCGCTTGAGGATATCCGCGCCCTGGAAATGGGCGACGCCGTGCGCCTCTTCCTTCGCAACCTGCTCCTCGTGCGTAGCCAGCCACGCCGCCGGATAAAGAAAGATTGGTTGGGCGCGGACGTAAGCCGCCGCGCCACCGTGTTCGAGCAGCCCGAGACGCGCGTCGAAACAGCGCCGGGTGTGCGATGAAAGCTTGTCCCAGGCGTTCACGAGAATGAGGCTCGCGAGGCGCGCCGGGCGGCTCAAGGCCGCCTCGAGACCGATCAGACCACCCAGCGCGTGCCCCATGAAATGGAAGCGCTCGACGCCGGCTTCGTCGGCGACGGCAAACACGTCATCCGCCATCGCAGAAATCGAATAGGGCTCGGACAGTGGACCGGCGTTGGCGCCGGTCCCGCGCTGGTCATAAACGATGACGTGGAACCGCTCGCCCAGGGCGGCGAGTTGCGGCCGCCAGAAGCCACCGAGTCCGCCCAGACCGGCGGACAGGATAATGGTCGGTGCTTCCGCCTTGCTGCGGCCGACGGCCTCGTAACGCACGATGGACCTCAGCGCTTGCCGACGTGAGCGACGCTGGCAATCTCCACCAGCGCGTCCGGCTTCACCAGCCCGCATTGAATGCAGAAGCGCGCCGGCTTGTCGCCTGGGAAGAACTCCGCATAGACCTTGTTCATCGCCGCATAGTTCGCCCAATCGGTGAGAAAGATGTGATTGAACGTCACGTCCGCCATCGAGCCGCCCGCAGTCTCGACCACGGATTTGATCGTCTGCAGCACATGCCGGGTTTGCGCCGCCACGTCACCGACGTGCAAAACGTTGTTGTCTTTGTCGAAGGGCAGCGTCCCCGAAACGTAGACGACGCCATCGGCGAGCGTGCCGGGCGAATACGGCGCGATCGGCGTGCCGGTACCGGGCGGCGTGACAACTGTCTTGGGCATGGCTCAGTCCCTCTCCGACTTGGTTGGAGCGGCTTGCAGAATGGTGCCGCAAAAATCGTTGACGTTGGAAATCCAGCCGAAGAACCGCTCGATGTTGTAGAACGATGCTTGCCGGATGAAGTCGGGGCCAAGGTGATGCACGGCATCCTCGATCACGACGCCGAAATATTCGAGATGAAACGCATCGCGCAGCGATGACTCGACGCAAACGTTGGTGGCGATCCCGGTAAAGATGAGATTGCGGATGCCGCGCGCGCGCAGCATGCTGTCGACGTTGGTGTTGAAGAAGCCGCTATAACGCGTCTTCGGAATAACGATATCGCCGGACTGCGGCGTCAGCTGGTCGACAATCGCATAGTCCCAGGTGCCTTTTGCGAGCAGCGTTCCCGCAAGCTCCGGGCGTGCGCGCATGGTCTTCAGCGCATTGGACTTGTACCAGTTGGGCGAACCCGGACCGCCCGCCTCCTTGTAGTCCTTGTCCCAGCCGTTCTGAAAATAGATGACCGTGCAGTTGGCAGCGCGCGCGGCATCAAGCACTTTGCGGGTTTGCTCGATCGCCGCCTCGGCGCCCGAAATGTCGAAGCCCGCGACATCGACGTAGCCGCCTTTGCTCGCATAGGCGTTCTGCATGTCGACGACGATGACTGCAGTTTCCGCAGGACTGATTTTCAGCGCCTCAGGACGCGCCGGCAAGACAACAGAGGATGTTCCGGCCTTGTCGGAAAGCGAAAAACCAGCGACGGCGGTCTCGTCCGAACCCATTAGGCAGCCTCCGGCACGGCCACACCCTTGCGGCTAACCATGAGCGGCTGAATGCGTTCGCCGAAGTTCGTCACGCCTTCGACGAAATCGTCGAACGTCAACAGGACGCCGCCGGTACCGGGGACCGCGGCGATTTCGTCGAGCATGCGGGCGACGCTGGCATATGAGCCGACCAGCGTGCCCATGTTGATGTTCACCGCCGACGTCGGATCCGACATCTGCCGCACGTTGGTATCGGTGCCGGACGATTTGTCGACGGCGCTTTGCTGGCCGAGCCAGGCAATCGCTTCCTGGTCCGCACCCGACTTGATGTGCTCCCACTTGGCGAACGCCGCCGCATCGGTTTCGTCGGCGATGATCATGAACAGCAGATAGGACGCAACCGGACGCCCGGTCTTGTCGGTCGCCGCCTTCAGGCGCGCATTCACCGGCGCGAACGCCGTGGGCGTGTTGAGGCCCTTGCCGAAGGCGAAGTTGTAATCGGCATGCTCGGCCGTGAAAGCCAATCCCGCGTCGCTTTGGCCGGCACAGATGATTTTCATCTGCGCCTGCGGCTGCGGGCTGAGACGGCAATCTTCCATCTTGAAGAAATCGCCCTTGAAGTCCGAGCGGCCGTTTGCCCAAAGTTCGCGCAGCACCTGGACGTATTCGGAAAGATATTGATAGCGGCGCGCGAAATATTCGTCGCCCGGCCACATCCCCATCTGCGAATATTCCGGCCGCTGCCAGCCGGTGATCACATTGAGGCCGAAACGGCCGTTGCTGATCGAGTCGATCGTCGAGGCCATGCGCGCGACGATGGCTGGCGGCATGACCAATGTCGCTGAAGTGGCGAACAGCTTGATCTTCGACGTGACCGCCGCGAGGCCGGCCATCAGCGTGAAGGATTCCAGATTGTGGTCCCAAAACTCGGTCTTGCCGCCGAAGCCACGCAGCTTGATCATCGACAAGACGAAGTCGAGGCCATACTTCTCGGCCCGCTGCACGATCTCTTTGTTGAGCTCGAATGTCGGCTTGTACTGCGGCGCATTCTCCGAAAGGAGCCAGCCATTGTTGCCGATGGGGATAAAGACACCGATCTCCATGGATCCTTCCAGGCTCTATGCCGTTGCGGGTCACGGAGTGTTTAAGCAGGTCTTGTGCCAGGCCAAAAAAGACCAGCGGTCTCAGTGCATTGTCGAAATAAACGGACTCATTGGTCCGAAAAGGACGCCTTGGTCCGATTTATTCCAGCGCAAGTGCTGCAAAATTCGCCAACGGCTGCCCGCGGAGTAGTCACGCGGCGCCGGCGCGGATGATTCCGCACTGCTATCGGGGCCGAACGCCATTGAGGATAATGGCCTGCACATTGCGCACGGTTTGCTCGAAGAACTCGTCATCGACCAGCTGCCGACCGACGATGGCCTCTACCTGGTCGGCGAAGTCGGCATAGTGCTGCGTCACCGACCAGATCGTGAAAATGAGATGATAAGGGTCAACAGGTGCGAGCCTTCCGGTGTCGCTCCACGACCTGAGAACCGCGACCTTGGAGTCGACCAGATCCTTGAGCGATTGCCGCAATACCGGTCCGATCAACGGCGCGCCGCGGACAATTTCAAGACAAAACAGACGCGAGGCTTCCGGATTGGTTCGGGAGAATTCGATCTTCCGGCGGACATAGTCGCAAATGGCTTCAGTCGGATCCGAATCCATCTCGATGGCGCGGAACGGCGCCAGCCATTCCTCCAGAAGCCGTTGCAGCACAGCGACATAAACGTCGTCCTTGGACGCGAAATAATAGAACAGATTGGTCTTTGATACGTTGGCAGCCTCGGCGATCTGGTCCACGGTCGTGCCGTGCAGGCCGAAGCGCGAGAACAAGCGCAGCGCGGCATCCAAGATGGCCAAGCTCTTTGCTTCAGTCCGCTGTTGTCTGCGCAATACGCTCTTGGGAAGCTCGGCACGGTCGGCAAGTTCCCCATCACCCGGCTGACCAACATGCAGCTTTGGCTGCGCCAGCTGATCGGCCGCGATGACGGGCTGCAATGATTTGACCTTTTTCACCTGGCTCTCACCAAAACTCCCAAGCCCAACCCGCACGAAGCTCATGCGCCTTGTTTGGCCGGATTCTGCCGGCAGTTCAATGTCGGAGAGTTGCCTCCGGCTCTTCTAGGATTTCAGAGCCTGATCGATGTAAGTGTTCGTGTAGAGCGCATTGACGTCACTGACGGAAGCGATACCGGCGCCGCTGATCTCATTGTTCGCTTTTGCCCAAAGCGCAGGGACATTGCGCAGGAAATTCTCCTTGCCTTCCGACATCCACGGATTGGCCATCGTGAACTTGATGAGCGCCACGAGCTGATCGATATTTTTGATTCCCGGAATCTCGAAGTCCTTCGATGCCCGTTGAAAAATTGCGGTCAGGTCGTTTTGCATCATATCGGTCGTGGAGGCTTTGAGGGCTTTGAGAAAGCCCACGACGGTCGCGGGCTTTTTTTCGATCACTTCGCGCGTGGTCACGTAGATCTGGCTCGGCAGCGGGGCATAGCGGTCGGTCGGCCAGTGCACGATCGCGTCACCAGCGGTTTGCAGCGCCACCACGACACCCAACGAATTGATGAAGCAGTCGACGCGGCCCTGGCGAACGAACTGCATGACGCCCGGGCTGTTGCCAACGACCTGGATGTTGACATCGGCCTTGGTCATCCCGACCGCGCGCAACATGATGTCCAGCAATTGCTCGGTCGAGCCGCCGACCGAGACGATGCCGACGGTCTTTCCCTTCAGCTCCTCAGCGGAGTTGATCGGCTTGTCGCTAGCCGAAATCACATGAAAATTCGAACCCTGATAGAGCGTCGAGATGCACACCAGGGCCGCGCCCTTGGCGACCGCCGTGTATTCGTCAATCGCCGTCATGCGGACGAAAGATACCGCCCCGGACATGAGTTGCTGAACGGCGATCGCGGTACCCTGGCCGCCGAGCAGCGTCGGCGCGAACCCCTCGCGCGCCAGATAGCCGCCCGATACCATGTTCATCATCTCCAGAAAGTCAGGAATAAACCCGAATGGAGTCATGAACGTCAGGGGTTCGGCGGCCAGTGCCGGCCGTTGCACAAATGGCGCGACAACGCCGACGGCGGCAAGTCCGCCCGCTATGCTAAGAACGTCGCGGCGCGTGGTCATGATCGGCCTCCGGTGCGTGCCAACGTGAACATCAACATTTTTCGGTGATCGCAGGAATGTCGTCAAGTTCATCAGCCGTTGTGGATTTCGAAGTGGCCGTTGTCGGCGGTGGCCCGGTGGGACTTGTCGCTGCATTGATGCTGGCGCGCGCGGGCTTCTCCATCGCGCTTTTGGAAAAGGAGGCAGCGCTGCAGACGGACCTGCGCGCGTCGACCTTTCATCCGCCAACGCTGGATCTTCTCGACGAGATCGGCCTCGGGCAACAGCTGGTCGCTCGGGGTCTCGTTTGTCCGCAATGGCAGGTGCGCCTTCATCCGGAGGGCGAGCGTGCCGTGTTTGATCTCGGCGTCATCGCCGATGCGACGCGGCATCCCTTTCGGCTTCAGTGCGAGCAGTGGAAGCTCTCGGAGATTGCGCTGGCGGCTTTGCGTACCGAAGCGAATGCCAAGATCTTTTTCGGCAGCGAAGTCGTCGGTGTCACGCAGGACGACGATGGCGTCACCCTTGCGGTCAAGAATGCGCAGTCGACGACCAGCATTCGCAGCCGCTTCGTCATCGGCACGGATGGCGCACGCTCGGTCGTACGGCCGGCGCTCGGGTTCGCCTTTGAGGGCGAGACTTATCCGGAGACGACGTTGCTGGCCACGACGACGTTCCCATTCGAAGACCATCTCGAAGGTTTGACCAGCATCGCCTATTGCTGGAAGGCCGGCGGCAATTTTTCGCTGCTGCAGGTGCCGGGCCGCTGGCGCGTGTCGATTTATCCGCGCGAGGATTTGCCGATCGAAGCGCAACTGACCGAGGAATCAATTCAACGCAGCCTGCAGGACATCGTTGCCGTCCCTGGCGGTTATCAGGTGCTGGAGCTGCGGCCCTATCGTGTCCATAAGCGCATCGCGCCGCGTTACTATCACGGCCGCGTGGCTCTGGCCGGCGACGCCGCGCACATCAACAGTCCGTCTGGCGGCATGGGCCTCAACGGCGGACTGCACGATGCATTCGAACTCGTCGCCGCCATGCGCGATGTGCGCGATGGCGCGCCGCTGGCGGAGCGTCTCGATCTCTACGAACGAAGGCGCCGGCCCGTGGCGCTCGAGCAGATCATCGCGCAGGCTGATGCCAACCGCTCGCGCATGCGGGAAAAGGATCCGGAGAAACGTCGCGAGATTCTGCGCGGGCTGCAAGCGATCGCGGCGGACCGAGATCGGGCCAAGGCGCATCTGTTGCGCACATCGATGATCGCAGGCTTGCGCCAGGCCGCGGCGGTCGCCTAGCGACTTATCGCCTTGCTCTGCTAGTGCGCCGACTCGTGCCAAGGAATAAGAGCTCGGCGTAGCAGTGAAATGGCGAAGTAAAAAATAAACCCCAGGATGGTCATCTGGATCATCACGGCAAAAAGCCCATCGGTCTCGAACGCATTCATGCGCGCGACCAGCAAATGACCGAGTCCTTCGTTGCCGCCGACATATTCGCCGACGATGGCGCCGATCAGCGCCAGCACGATGCCGACTTCCATGCCGGAGATGATAGATGGTAGCGACGACGGCAGTTCGAGACGCCGAAAGCTCTGCCAGCGCGTCGCGTTCAAGCTGAGCATCACGTCGCGATGACCGCGATCGATGGATTTTACGCCAAGCACCGTGTTGGTGAGGATGGGAAAAAACGCCAGCGTCGCCGCGATAATGACTTTCGAGGTTACGCCGAATCCGAACCAAACAACGAAAAGCGGAACCAGCGCCACTTTCGGCAGCACCTGGCTCGCCACGATGAATGGATTGAGCGTTTGCTCGATCCAGCGCACCCGCGCAATCAATATGCCGAGGAATACACCGATGACCACGGCCCAGGCAAAACCCAGCAAGGTCGCATAGATCGTGAGCGACGTGTCGATCCAGGCTCGTTTCGACGCGAGCAGCGCCAGCCAGGAGTGCCAGACCGTTTCAGGTGACGGCAGGATGAACGCGGAAATCCTGCTGAGATCGACATAGATCCACCAGACCGCGATCAAAAGCAGGCTCAACGCGGGAGTTGTTATCCACGGCAGATAATTCTTGAAATCGCGCCGTGGCGGCTGCGGTGCGGGCGGCTGCGGTGCGGCGGACTTCTCGACGCTCATGCAAATTCCATCAGGCGATGGCGCAGGTCCTTGACGATGGCCTGAAAATGCTCGGTGGCCTGTATGTCCGGCGAGCGCGGCCGCGCGATGTCGACATTGACGATCGTGTCAATTCGGCCCGGCCGCGGCGAGAGCAGAATGATGCGGTCGGCGAGGAACACGGCCTCGGTGATCGAGTGAGTGACGAGGACCACCGTCTTGCGCGTCTCCATCCAGATGGTCTGCAACTCGCTGTTCATGGTATCGCGCGTCATGGCATCGAGAGCACCGAACGGCTCGTCCATCAGCAGAATATCGGGATTGTGCGACAGCGCCCGCGCGATCGCCGCACGCTGGCGCATACCGCCGGAAAGCTCGCGGGGCCAGCGCTTCTCGAATCCCGAAATGCCGACGAGCCTCATCAGTTGCCGCGCACGGGCGAGCCGCTCGTTTTTCGGCATGCCTTTAAGCTCGAGCGGAAGCGCGACGTTCTGTTCGATTGTCAGCCACGGAAAAAGATTGGCGTCCTGGAACACGATGCCAAGCTCGGACAACACGTCTGCCTGTCGCATTCCGTGCTTCCAGAGCGCGCGCTCCGTCACCAGCAATTGCCCCTCGCTCGGAGCAATCAACCCGGCGATCATGCGCAGCAGCGTGGTCTTGCCGCAGCCCGAAGGACCCAGCAGGACGACAAATTCCCGCTGTGCAATGGCGAGGTCCGTGGGAGCGAGCGCATGCACCACGCCGTCGCTGGTTGCGAACCACTTCGCCACATGATCAAGGCGAATGGCGGAGCCTTCGCGCGCGGGCTGGCGATCCACAGGGCCTGATGAGACGGGGCCAGATGAGGAAACCGGCGCGATGTCGTCTTGCAGAGGACCGGCCGACGTCATCACAACTCGTTTCCGGCCTGGATACGACCGCCCGCTGGTCTGCGCTTGGAATTGGCGATGTCGGTCAACTTTGTCCGTCGCGGCGATTTCTGTATCGTACAGAACGAGGCTTGGAGGTCAACCAAGAGACCACGCCGGCCTTTGGAGTCAGCATGGTCGAATACGCACGCAAGGGACTGATCGGCGTACTTACGCCGCAGGCCAACACGACCGTGGAGCCTGAGTTTTCAATCCTGCTGCCACCGGGCTACGCCTTTCTCACCGCGCGGATGGTCAGCGACAAGCCGACCTTGGAAGGCCGGCTGCAAGACTATTTCGCAACGATGGAACGCTGGGTCGCCCAATTTGCCGGCGCACCCATGAAGGCTGTCGCGTTCGCTTGCACCGGCGCCTCGTACCTGCAGGGTATTGAGCGCGAGGCTCGAGCCGTCGAAGCGCTGCAGACGGCGCTAAAGGTCGAATTTTTGACTGCGGGCCGTGCGGTCGCCGACGCTCTGGGGCGTTTCGGCGCACGCCGTATCGCGCTCGTCTCGCCTTACCCGCCGGCCCTGACCGAAGCCAGTGTCGGATACTGGCGCAGCCACGGCTTTGACATCGCGAGCGTGACGAACGTTATCCAAGGCGTCAGCACATTTCACCCGATATACGACCTTACGACCTCGAGCGTCGAAGACGCCGTGGCGGCCATCGACCTGAAGAGCGTCGAGGCCGTGCTCGTATTGGGCACTGGCGTTCCGTCGCTGGGCGCGGTCCTGAAATACGCTGCCAATGATTTATCTGTTCCGGTTCTGTCGTGTACGGAGGCTCTGGCCTGGCGTTCGCTGACGGTGTTTGATTCCACGCTCGCCGAACCGACGGCGATGCGCCGTTACTTTGCGGGCGACGGCTGGGGTGAGCGTTTTCGCTACGCGATGTCGTAGTGCGCGTGGTGCAGCATCTGGCCGCGGTGCTCTCCGCCGGCTAGAATTGCTCAAAATATGCCGGAGGAACGGATGGCGGCGAAGATGACGCGTGAGCGGGCGGAGCAATTCGGGGCGGCGTGGAATAGCGGCGACGCGGATTTGGTCACCAGCTTCTTTGCCGAGGACGGTGTCTACCATGCTTCGGTTGGCCCGGATGCGCTTGGCAAAAGCTATTCCGGCAAGGCGCAGATCCGTCGTGGCGTTCAGGCGTTCTTCGATCGCTTTCCCGGCGGCAAGTTCGAAAATCTGAAAGTGGTCGTCGCCGGCGACATCGGCACCTTTGAGTGGGATTTCGTCACTACCGACCCGGGGGGCCAGACGCTGCGAACGGCCGGCTGCGACCTGCTGCAATTTGTCGGCGACAAGGTGGCGGTCAAGAACGCCTTTCGCAAGCAGCGCGGATAGACGGCGATCGCACGCCACTTAGAAAGCGGCGTTCGCTGCCTCATGCCCGCGAACAATCTAATGCGGCTCTTTCAACATCGCCGCGATTGCCCGATAGGCAAACACGAGCGCCGGCCCCAGCGTCGTGCCTGGACCCGGATAGGTGTCGGCCATGACGGACGCCATGTCGTTGCCGCAGGCGAAAAGTCCCGGAATCGGTTGTTCGTTTTGGTCGACCACGCGAGCGTCTTCGTCGGTCGACAAGCCGGCGCTGCAGGCGATTTCCGCCGGCCAGATTTCCATGGCGTAGAGATCGGACACATCGATCGGCGCAACGCAAGGATTTGGCCGCACGGCCGGGTCACCGTTGAAGCGATTGAGCTCCGAATGCCCTCGCTGAAAGTCATCATCCACGCCGCGCCGTGCCTGTTCGTTGTAGCGCGTCATGGCCGCGCGGAAACCGGCCGCGTCGACGTTCAGTTTGTGTGCCAGCGCTTCGGGGCTATCGCCATGAACCAAATATCCGCTATCAAGATGCGGCCGCAAATCACGGGTCTCCGGATAGACGTGGCCAAGCCCGTATTTGCGAATAAAGCCGCCGTCGCACACCAGCCAGACCGGGATCGCACTGTCGGTGTCGTTGGCCCGGTACATGGCCTGGACGAAGTCGTGATAGGAATCGGCCTCGTTGCAAAAGCGCCGCCCAGCCCGATTGACGGCGATCAGTCCGGGCTTGCCGCGATCGAGCGAAAGGTGTGGAAACAGCCCGCGGCTGCCATCCTTGCGGCGCGTCACTGAAACCGGTGTCCAGAATCCGCCGCTGCCGTTTTCGGTGGCGCTGACGCGTGCGCCGAGGGCTTCGGCCGCCGTTATTCCATCGCCCTGGTTCGCTTCGCTGGCGAGAGAGTATTTTGGCGTCGGCTGCGGCATCAGCCGCGCGCGATAGTCCGCATTCTGCGCAAAACCGCCGGTTGCCAGCATGACGCCCTTGCGAGCCGTAACGCGCTGGCTCCCCGACGGCCCGACCACAGTTGCACCGGTGACGCGGCCATTCTCGATCACCAATTCACCGAGTCGCGTGTCGAACGCGGGCCGAACGCCGAGCTTGAGCAACGAGTAAAAAAGACGCCCGACCAGCGCGTTGCCCAAGACCAGGCGGGTGCCGCGCGAATAGCGCAGCCGGTCTAACAGGTAGCGCGCAAACAGACGCGCGGAATACACAAAATTGGCCGGCGATTGAAAACGCCCCAGCAGGCGGGGAATGTCCATCTTCCCCACCATCATGCCGCCGAAAATCATGAACTCCGGAATCGGCGGACGAACACGTTCGAAATCGCGGCCCAAAAGACGGCCGTCGAATGGTGCCGGTATGATGGCGCGGCCGCGCACGGCAGAGCCGGGGCGGTCATAATAATCGGGGTGGGCGCCGCAAGGGAGAAACGCGCAGTCGGTGTTCGACTGCAGGACATCGATCGCCTCCACACCGGAGGACAGGTAAGCCTCGCGTTGGCGGCGGGTGCGCGGCGTGTCGCTGGTGATCAGGTCATCGAGATAAGCCGCTGCCTTGGCAATGCTATCGCTGTCGCCGGCCGCCTTGCCCTGGCTGTTCTGCGGAATCCAAAGCGTGCCCGCAGAAGTCGCCGCCGTCCCGCCAACCTTGTCGGTCTTTTCGATGAAAGAACGTCGAGACCTTTGAGCTTGGCGAAGATTGCCGCCGCGAGGCCGGCAGCGCCAGCGCCGACAACCAGCACATCGACATCGCGCCGTTCAAATTCCAACCTGGACGTTCCTCTCATTTAAAATGAGGCATGATTTCCGATACGAACAGATCGAGCGAGCGCGTGCTTTGCTCGTGCGTCAAATGTCCGTACGCGAAACGCGTGATGAAGTAATTCGCGTCGCTCTCTTCGAGTTGCCGCGCAATCTCGTCGCGGACCGTGCGCGGCGATCCGGTAATGATGCGCGAGGCGTCGCGGCGCAGGACATCGGCTTCCGGAGGCGCTGGACGCGGATCGTATTTCTGCCAGAGATAGGCGAATTTTTCGAACCACTGCATGTAGCCCTTAAGGCCTTCCTCGCGCGCCTGCTCGTCGGTGTCAGCCACATAAATATGCCGCGTGATGCCGATTTTCGGCATCGGTTTAGCCGCCGCCGCCTCGGAGGACGCGCGCCCGGCCTTGAATGCCTTGATCAGTTCAGCGCGCGCGAGGGGTCGGCGCGAGAAAGGCCACGTTGAGATTCTGCGCTCCGGCCCAGGCCGAGCCCTCCGGCGAACTCGAGGCGTACCACAACGGTGGATGCGGTTTTTGGTAAGGCCGGATCTGTATCGGCACATTGAAGTATTTGAAATACTGGCCACGGAAATCGACCGTGTCGCGCGTCAGCGCCATCATCAGGACATCGTAGGCTTCCTGATAGATCGACGGCGCCTCAAGATGATTGACGTTGTAGAACGCCAGTTCATAGGGCGAGATCCCCCGCCCGGCGCCGATATCGAGCCGACCTTTGCTGATATGGTCGAGCATGCAGATTTCCGACGCCAAGCGGAGCGGGTTGTAGAGCGGCAGCAGCAGCACCAGTGGCGCGAAACGGATGTTCCGCGTGATCCGCGACGCCGCCGATAAGAAGATCAGCGGCGACGGCGCAAGCCCGAGCGGCGTGAAATGATGCTCGGTCAGGTGATAGGTGCTGAAACCCGCGCGGTCGTACAACTCTATGAGATTGAGCCTGCTGTCATAGGTCTGATCGATGGGCACGTCTTGCCGGTCGAGGTGATCGATCACGCCGAATTCAATCGTCATCCGACGCCAAACTCCGCCATGTTGGAAAGAAACTGATCAATCTTCCTTCGCGTCGATCAGCACAAACGCGATACGGCACGGTTCGGTGCCGCGGTTGACCCAGGCGTGATTGGTGCTCTGCTGGACCAACACGTCGCCGGCTTTGAGATGAATCTCTGAATCGTCGAGCAGCATGTCGATCTCGCCCGACATGACGATCGCATAATCGACGCTGCGCGTGCGGTGCATGGCAGGATGGCGCGGAGCCCAGCCCTTGTGGGACGCGTCCGTGCCCATGTGCTGCGTCATGTGATCGGCGGGCAACTTGCTGTCATCGACAGGATAAAAATCGACAATGCGAAAGACGCTGCCGCCGGGCGGCGGCGGAATGCCGATCGTGCGGTCGGCGCGGTCTTGTGTCCCGGTCACGTCGGCAGGCGTTGTGTCGGTGACCCACAGAAGCGCTGATTTTATACCGCTTTCCGGGCGGGACATGATTTTCGGTGAAGCGCCGTCGAGCAGCACCACAGCCTTGCCGTCGGCCTCATTGCGCGTGACGACACGACGTACTTCGCTCCCCATAGCCACCCACTTTCATTGTGTTTTTATGCATGACGCGTCGCCCGCCACATCTAGGAACGTGCCGGCGATACAGTCAAGATGGCGAACGCGCTTGCAGCCTGGTCGCGCACTCGCCTACCATCGCCTAAACATGTCCTGGGAGGACGCTCAGAAATGCGATCGATGTTCGCAACGCTTTGCCGCTGCCTGCTGATCACGGCGGCCGTTGTTTTTGCGCTGTCATCAGCGCGCGCTGGCGATGACGCGAAGCCGATACGCATCGGCTTCAGCATGTCGCTCACCGGCGGCGTTGCGGTCAACGGCAAGCAATTGTTGCTCGCCCTTGAAATTTGGCGCGACGACGTCAATGCGAGCGGCGGGTTGCTCGGCCGCCCGGTGGAGTTTGTCTATTACGACGACCAAAGCAACCCGGCGACGGTACCGGGCATCTACACCAAGCTGATCGATGTCGACAAAGTCGACCTGACCATCGGGCCGTACGCCACCAACATGGTGGCGCCGGCGATCCTGACGCTGATGGACCACAAGCGCCTGACAATCTCATTCTTCGGCGTTTCGGCGAACGGCGAGTTTCACTACGGCAAGTATTTCTCGATGATTTCGCTGGGGCCGGACCCCAAGATGTCGATGTCGCGCGGGTTCTTCGAGCTCGCCGCCCAGCAGGAGCCTCGCCCGAAGACGGTGGCGATCGTCGGCGCCGACGCGGAATTTGCCCGCAACACCACCGACGGCGCGCGTCAGAACGCGACTTCACTTGGCTTTCAGGTGGTCTACGACAAGAGCTATCCGCCCGGCACGACCGACTTCGGACCGATCGTTCGCGCCATCCAGGCAACGTCGCCCGATATGGTTTTTGCCGCAGCTTACCCACCGGATACGCTCGGTATCGTTCGCGCCGCACACGAGATCGGGCTGCGGCCGAAGCTATTTGGCGGCGGCCTGATCGGCCTTTTGGCAACCGGAATGAAGCTTCAACTCGGCCCGCTGCTCAACGGCATCGTCAAGCAGGATCTGTTTGTCAATTCGCCGAAGTTCGAGTTTCAAGGTCTGCGCGACATGCTGCACAAATATCAAGCCAAGGCGTCCGGCTACGGCGTCGATCCGCTCGGCTATGCCTACGCGCCGTTCGGGTATGCGGCGGGACAAGTCCTCGCCGACGCGGTGCGCGAGACCGGCAGCCTGGATCAAGACAAATTGGCCGACTACATGCACAACCACACCTTCGAAACGGTGGTTGGCAAAATCGCGTTCGGCAAAGACGGCGAATGGCGAGAACCGCGGGTGGTGTGGACGCAATTCCAGGGCGTCACAGACTCCAACATCGAGCAGTTCCGCGACCTCCAGCACGAAGCGATTATCTGGCCGCCGGATTACCGGACCGGTTCATTCATCTATCCGTATGCTGACGCACTCAAGTGACGTCGTCCGCTCCAGTCGACACCGACAGGCGACGACGATGCGCATGAAAATGGCGTGCTGGCGCGTGTAGCAGACAGCCCGGATGAGCGGAAGCGACATCCGGGATCGGGGATGGTCCTTCGCGTCGGGTCTGACCCTATGCATCCTGATCAAATCGTCGGAACAGCGGTCACAACTGCTGCGTGAAACGTGAATACTCAAGGCCTAAATATCTGGGTGCCTGGCCCGCTCATTTGAGACGAAGCCGATTGCGCGATGGCATAGAACTTGCTCATATGAGAGGGCGGACCGAAAAGCTTAATACCTTTAACAAGCAGTCTCGGACCGACACGTTCCCCTAACCCCAAGGAACCACGCCGCAATGAAACGCACCTCCAGAACATTATTGTTGGCGATCGCGTCGACGCTGCTGTTCGGCTCGTACGCGGCACGCGCCGCCGACCCGATCAAGATCGGCGTCGCCATCGCGCAAACCGGCCCGTTCGCGCCGGCCGCCATTCCCACTCTGAAGGCCTATCAGTTGTGGGTCGAGCAAACCAACGCCGCGGGCGGCCTTGACGTGGCCGGGACCAAGCGGCCGATCGACCTGATCGTCTATGACGATCAATCCGATTTCACCAAAGAGGCGACGATCTACGAGAAGCTGATCACCGACGACAAGGTCGACCTGCTGCTCTCGCCGTATGCAACGCCTGCACATTTCGCGCTGGTCGGCCTGCTCGAGCGCTACAAGTTTCCGATGGTCGGCAGTACCGCGGCATCTTCGCAGCTCAAGAAGGTAAAGCCCGGTTACATCTGGTTCCCAACTTCGGCGATGCCCGACCAGATGGGCCCTGAGTTGGTGAAGATGTGGCAGTCGCTCGGCTACAAGAAGATCGCCATCGCCACGCTCCAGTCGCCGTTTCCGCAGGAAATCGAGAGCTACGTGAAGTCGGCGCTCAAAGGCACCGACATTCAGGTTGTCGCCAGCGAGCAGTTCGCGCCTGACGTTCGCGACCTGACGTCGGTCGTGACCAAGATCAAGGAAGCCAAGCCGGACGCCGTTCTCAGCTTGTCGTTCCCGGCACAGTCGATCCTCTACATGAAGGCGGCGCGCGAACAGAATCTCGATGCGCCGTTCCAGCTCGTGCTGATCGGACCGACGCACGAATTCTTCGCCAAGATGTTCGGCCCGAACCTCAACGGCATCGTGACCATCGGTCACTGGTCGCCGCTGCAGGCCAAATGGCCGAAGGCGAAGCCGTTCTTCGAGGCTTACGCCAAGAAGTTCAACGAGTCGCCGGACTATCTCGACGTCCCGCTGGCCTATATGTCCTGCGAAATTCTCGCGCAGGCCGTCGCCAAGGCCGGCCTGGACAAGGCCAAGCTGCGCAACGAAATCGCTACCGCCACCTTCGACACCATCGACGGTCCGGTGAAGTTCGACGGCGTCAGCAACGTTTCGACGCCGACGATGTTCCTGCAAATTCAGGACGGCAAAGCCCAGATCATTTGGCCGAAGGCCGAAGAAACGGCGCCGTTCCAGAAGAAGGGCCCCTGGGCCAACTAACATATTGGGGCCGCTGCGACATGTAGCGGCCCCTTTTCCTATTGCGCCAAAGCTATCATGAGCACCCTGCTCTCACCGCAACTTCTCATCGCCGCACTTGTCCTCGCCGCGATCTATGCGTTGATCGCGCTTGGGCTCAATTTGATCTACGGCACCATGCGGCTGCTGAATGTGGCCCACGGCGAGATCATGATGCTCGCCGGCTACGTGTCGTACATCGCCTTCGTGCGCCTCGACATCAATCCGCTGATTTCCATGTTCGCCGCCATGGCGATCACCGCCGCGCTCGGCGCGCTATGCTACCAACTGATTTTCAAAGCGGTCGTGCGCAACCGGCAACTGGCGGCGCGACTGGAATCGAATTCGCTGCTGATTTTCTTTGGCATTTCGATCATCGTACAGAACGTCCTTTCGTTCGCGTTCAGCGCCGATCCGCGCAGCTATGCCTTTCTCGATACCGTCGTGCCGGTGCTCGGCGCGCGAGTCGAACTGAACCGGCTGGTCGTGCTCGCGGTCGGCGCGCTGGCGACGGCGGCCTGCGTCCTGTTCTTTCGCTACAGCCGGCTCGGCCTGGCCATCCGCGCGCTGATCCAGCAACGGGATGCGGCATCTCTCGTCGGTGTCGATGCCGACAAGATCAACCTTCTGGTCTTCTGCCTCGGCTTTGCCATGGCGGGGCTGGCCGGTTCGCTGATCGGAATGACCTCGGCGATCAGTCCATTCGGCGGCTTCCCCTACACGATCTCCGCCTTCATCGTGATCATTCTCGGCGGCCTCGGCAATCTGGCGGGCGGCCTGCTCGGCGCTGCCGTGCTGGCGTTCGTCGAGATTTACGGCGTCGCCGCCACCTCGTCCGCCTACCGGTCCATTCTGGTATACGGCGTCTTCATTCTCATTCTGTTGATCCGCCCGCAGGGCCTGCTTGGGCGCAGGGCGACATGACAAAAAGAGCTTCGATCGAAATCGCGCTGGGCGCTGTCGCGTTGGCCTTTCTGGTAGGCGCGCCGTCCCTCGTCGGTCCGTATTGGCTCGGCGTGCTGTTGCAACTCCTGAGCCTGATCGCGCTGACGCAGAGTTGGGTCGCCTTCTCGGGGCTGAGCGGCTACGTGTCATTGGCACACGCGGTGTTCTACGGCCTTGGCGCCTACATCATGGCCGTGCTCTGGCAGGAGCTGCCGATCTGGCAGATCCTGCCGCTTGCTGGCGTTGCCGCGGTGATCCTCGCGGTCGTCATCGGCTATCCGGCACTACGCGTCCGCGGCCCCTACTTCGTCATCCTGACGCTCGGCTTGTCGGAGTTCGTCAAATACATCGTCGTCGCCGTCGAAGCCGCCACCGACTCGAACGGCCGTTTGCTGCTGGGTACGCCCGACCCGGACGTACTTTACTGGCTGCTGCTCGGGCTCGCCGTCGCCGCCACGCTGCTGACCCTGTGGCTCTCGCATTCGCGCTGGGGCGTCGGCCTGCGCGCCATCCGCGAAGACGAAACCGCCGCCGCCACGCTCGGGGTGCCGGTCGCCTTGCTCAAGACCGCGGCCTTCGCGCTGTCCGCCTTTATCCCCGGCGTCGTCGGCGCCGTTTGGGTGATGCGGACAACGTATTTCGAACCGCTGGAGTTGTTCAGCCCGGCATTGTCATTCTCGATCGTGACCATCGCGGTGGTCGGCGGCAGCGACCAGGCGCCCGGCCCGATCCTCGGCGGCGCCTTCATCGTCATCCTCTCGGAATTGCTGTGGGCGCGCGCGCCGCAGCTTTATTTGATCCTGCTCGGCCTGCTGCTGATTTTCTTCGTGCTGTTCGTTCCGCGCGGCATCTACGGACAGATCAGCGCCCTCAAATGGGGCAAGCGATCGTGACGCTGCTGCAAGTCAAAAGCGTATCGCGTCGCTTCGGCGGCGTCCGGGCGTTGAACGATATCTCGTTCGACATGAAGGCCGGAGAAATTCTCGGGCTGATGGGCGCGAACGGCGCCGGCAAGACCACGCTATTCTCGATCGTCGCCGGCAATATTTCGCCATCGACCGGCGAGATCTGGTTCGACGAGCACCGCATCGACGGCCTCGGCCCGCACCGGGTCAACCGGCTTGGCATCGCCCGAACATTTCAGATCGTGCGGCCGTTCGCCAATATGACGGTGCTGGAGAACATCACCGTGGGAGCGCTGTACGGACGCGGCCAGATCAAGTCGCAGCGCCGCGCGCGCGAACGTTGCCTGCAAATTCTGGACGAAGTCGGCTTGGCCGATCGAGCGGACATGCTGGCGTCGTCCCTCACGCTCGCCGGCCGCAAGCGCCTCGAAGTGGCGCGCGCGCTGGCGACCGAGCCGCGGCTCCTGCTGCTCGATGAAGTCTTGGCCGGACTGAACGCGACCGAAGCGCGCGATGCGCTCGACCTGCTGCGCCATCTGCGCGACAGCCGGTCGCTCAGCATCATCGTCATCGAGCACGTGATGAAGGCGCTGATGCAATTGAGCGACCGGATCGTCGTGCTGCACGACGGCCTGAAGGTCATGGAAGGAATACCCGCGGAGGTCGCCAACGATCCCCGCGTCATCAAGGCTTATCTCGGGGAGAAGCGCGGTGGCGAACATCCTTGAGGCCCGCGGCCTCCATGCCGGCTATGGTGAAGTGCGCGTGCTCAAAGACGTCAGCGTGCACGTCGCCGAGGGTTCGATAACCGCCGTCATCGGTAGCAACGGCGCCGGCAAAACCACGCTGATGCGCACACTCACCGGGCTCTTGGCGGCACAGCAGGGCGTCGTCACGTTTGCGGACGCCGACGTGACGGCGCTTCCCGCGCATGTCCGCGTCGACAAGGGTTTGGCGCTGGTGCCTGAGGGCCGGCTTGTTTTCCCCGACTTCACCGTCGACGAGACGCTGCGTGTCGGCGCTTTCTCGCGTCACGCCCGCGACAATTGGAAAGCACGCGCCGAGCACATGTATGTGCTGTTCCCGCGCTTGCAGCAGCGCCGATATGTCCGAGCCGGATCGCTGTCCGGCGGCGAACAACAAATGCTGGCGCTCGCCCGCGGCCTGATGTCGAAACCACGCTTGCTGCTCTTGGACGAGCCGAGCCTCGGACTGGCTCCGGCGATGGCTGACGAGCTGTTCGAAAAGCTTGGTGACATCCGCAAGGAGGGCGTGACCATCTGCCTCGTCGAGCAGAACGTTTACGCAGCGCTGCAGATGGCCGACTACGGCTACATTCTCGAAAACGGCCAGATCAACGACGAAGGCCCCGCCGCCAAGTTGCTCGCGATGGATTCGATACGCGAGGCCTATCTCGGACTTTGATAGCGATCAGCTTACGGCGCGCAGTTCGCGCGGACGAGCGGCCGCCAGGCGATCGATCAAGTCCTGGGTCTGCGTCACTTCGCCAAACTCGTGCGCCATCACCGTCAGCGTGACGCGCTGCACCTCTTCGGCCGTCAGAGCACCCCACCCCATGTCCGGATACGGCTGCGCGGCGCAGGCATCAGCAACGACGATCACCTTGTATTCACGATGCGCGGCATCGCGCACCGTGCTTTCGCAACACACATTGGTGACGGTGCCACAGATGACGACGGTGTCGACATCGCGCGCGCGCAATATCGTATCCAGGTCGGTGTTGTGAAAGCCGCTGAAGAACAATTTGTCGACGACGATATCGCCGGGTAACGGCGCAAGCGCATCGATGATCTGCACGCTCGGCAGGCTGCGATCGAGAATGGCATCAACGCCCGGGTAGAGGTCGCGCATGCGGCCGGTATCGCTGCCATCGCCACGCACGACGTGCCGCAAATAAATGATCGGAACGCCGGCTGCGCGCCCAGCAGCGAGGATGCGCTGGATTGGCGTGACCACTTTGGGCGCATCTGGAATGTAAACCGCGCCGTCGGGATCGCAGAACACGCCCTGCATATCGACGACGACAATCGCCGTGCGCTCGAGGTTGATCGTCCACCGGACCGGAACGCTTCCCATGGGGCCCTCCAAAACGGCTACGGCATCGTCAATCTGTTAGCACCTTGCGGAAGCCTCGCCAAATGCTTTAAGTCTATAATAACTTGGACGTTTCAGGAGCATGCTATGAAGGTTTTGATCGCCGGAACAGGCCTTGGGGGTCTCGCGCTGGCGCTGGCCTTGCAAAAGCGCGGCATCGACTTCACCGCCTTCGACATTGCCCAGGAACTGAAACCGCTGGGTGTAGGCATCAACGTCCTTCCCCATGCGGTTGGTGAACTGGCGGAGTTCGACATCGTCGACGCCATGGAGGCGGCCAGCGTCAAGACGCGGGACCTTCGCTACGTCAACAAATTCGGCCAGCACATCATTTCCGAATTGCGCGGCCGTTATGCGGGCCACGAGCTCTCGCAATATTCCATTCATCGCGGCACGCTGCACGGCATCATGCTGGCAGCCGTTCGCCAGCGCGCCGGCGCGGACGCCGTTCGCGAAGGGCATGGGTTTGTAAGCTTCACGCAAACCGCGAACGAAGTCGTCGCACGCTTTCGGCGCAGCGACGGCAGCATGATAGAGGTCGCGGGCGATGTCCTAGTCGGCGCCGACGGCATCCACTCCTTGGTGCGCGCGCAGCTCCATCCGAACGACGGTGGCATGTTGTGGAATGGCACCATGATGTGGCGCGGCACCGTCGATTGGCCGATCTTCGACGGCGGCGACACCATGATCGTGTCCGGCGATATGCAGGAGAAGATCCTGTATTATCCGATCGCCAAGGGCACGAAGCCCGGCACCATGCTGACCAACTGGGTGCTCTGCGGCGAAGTCTCGAAAGGCATCAGCCCGCCGCCCGAGCGTGAAAGCTGGTCGCGCCGTGGCACCATGGAGCGGGCCTATCCATTCGCAAAAAACTTCAAGCTGCCGGATCTCAACGTGCTGGATTTGATCGAAGCCACCCCGGAGTTTTTTGAATATCCGATGTGTGATCGTGAGCCGTTGACCACATGGGGAACCGGGCGGGTCACACTGCTCGGTGACGCGGCGCATCCGATGTATCCGGTCGGCTCTAACGGCGCAGCGCAAGCCATCATCGACGGCAAGCGGCTTGGTCATTTCCTGCAGATGCACGAGCCAGTGGAAGCGATCCGGCAGTACGAGGCGGAACGCATTCCGATCACCTCGGGGCTCGTCCGGTCCAATCGGTTGGGCGGACCCGAGCGCGTCGTCGACGTGGTTTCAGAACGTGCACCGAACGGCTTTGACAAGCTCGAGGACGTGATCAGCCAGGAGGAGCTCGTGGCGATCAGCAAGGGCTACGCCAAAATGGCGGGCTTCGCGGTCAAGGAAAACCGGGTCTGAGAATTCGTTCAGGCCGGTTTGCTGCCGGTCGGCACGCTGCGGGCCGCGCGCGACATCTGCTGACGCACCCACGGATCGGCCATCCCGTGTTTGACGACGCGTTCTCGGACATCGTCGGGAAGGAATGAAATTTCGCCGTAGAGCCGCGACCATTTTTGGCAATGGTCGACCAGCGGGCGCTCGTTGCGCTCCCACGCCGCCAAACGATCCGGAATATCGCGAGGGTCGGTGACGCCCGCCATGGCAGCGCCCAAGCCAAGCCCACTCTGCATCGCCATGCCGCCGCCCTGACCCAGATTCGGCGGCTGGGCGTGCGCGGAATCTCCGAGCAGTGCGGTTCGCCCTGCCGACCACGCCCGAACACTGATGGTGCTGTAGGGACTCCAGGTCAAAACCGACGACACGCGTTCGATCAAATGACGCCAAGCCGGGAACGAGGCGCTCCAGCTCGCATGATCGAATGGATCACGGCGGCCAGGCTCATCGGACTTGGGACAGGTCAGCGCGAGGTAGATCTCGCCCTTACCCAGCGGCGTAATCAGAAACCGCCGCTCGCCGTTCCAGCACTCGATGTATTTGTCCCTACCGCCTTCGCCGAGTTCCTCCTGGGTGCCCGGCACGATGGCGCGCAACGCGCCCTCGAACGTCATCTCGTGAAACAGCTCAAGCCCAAGCGCCTTGCGCACGACCGACCAGACGCCATCGGCGCCGATTGCGAGATCGGCCTCTTCGCTGCGTCCAGCGGCGAACTGCAACTCGCCCTGTGCCGTGGCGCCGATCGCTTCCGAGCCAGTCTCGATGATGACGCCCGATTTTTCAGCGGCGTCGCGGATGGCGTTCAACAATTCCTTGCGTGGAATCGTCACCAACCTCAGGTCCGGCGGCAACGCGCCGTCGTCGATGACCTGATTGAGGTGGTTGCGCTGCTCGATGGCGCGGCCCCGAAACAACTCATCGTGCGGGATCGAGGCACCGATTGCGTCGAGAACGCGCAGACCGTTTTCCCAGACATAAATGCCGGACCCCGCCGCGCGGACTTCCGGCTGCCGCTCATGAACAACAACCTCCCAGCCGCGCTGCGCCAGCGCAGCCGCGGCCGTGAGCCCGCCGAACCCCGCTCCAGCAATGATCGCTTTCAGCTTGCGCGCCATCGGGGAGCCCGGCGTGACTATGATTTTGCGTAGAAGTTGCGAATGGCGTCCGCAACCGGCCCCGGGCTTTCAAGCGTCGGGAAGTGAGTGCGGCCGTTGATGTGCACCGGATGAAACCAGGGATTCTTGGCGGAGAAATCCTGCTGAAACTTCCGGTAATCCTCGGACAGCGGCTGCGAATAAATGTGCGCAACTTCCAGGCGGAACGGCACAGCCTTCATGCGGTCGAGCGGGCTTCCCCACTTCCGATAGGATTTTTCAATCTCGCGGCAGGCGCGGATCCACATCTCGCCCTTGAACCACGCCATCTCGTTGCGGATGTGGTTCTTTACATCCTCATTGTCGGTCGCCTCGACCCACTCATCGAAGAAGCTCTGACGGCCGACGTGATAATGCTCCGGATCCTGGCCTTCTTTGAGCTGCTGCCAGAAGCCGTCGTGCGGTTGCATCAGCCAGTCGATGACGACGGTACGGTCGATTTTCAACCGTTCGCACAAGTCGATGTTCACCCAGCAGCCGTGCGAGGTGGACACGAAATGCACGTTCTTGAGGCCCTTGGCCTTGACGAATGCTTCTACGTCATCGACCAGGTCGGCGGCGGTAAAGTCGCCGTGCAGCGTCTGGTTCTGGTCGTGGCCGCGATAGTTCGGAACGACGACATGAAAATCCTTCGCCAAGATCGGCGTGAGATTTTTGAAAAGGCGGTCGTCCTGCGCCCATCCCGACAGCAGCACCAGCGTCTGCGGATTGGATTGTCCGCTCTCAACATACGTCATCGGATGATTGTTGATGGTGACGCTTTCCATGGGTAGTCCCTCTGTTTGGGCAGGCTCGGCTCGCGGGATGAGGCGGAAAGGTCCTCTTCTTCCACACAACCGGAGAGAGTTGGGCCCTGCGCCTCTAGCGATACTTTATATCTAAAGCATCCGGGGGCAGGCAAGCGGTTGCGACTTCGTCGGCCGCATATCTTGCAATCGTCTTGAGATTTACGCTCGCCGGCGCCACCCGCCGCCGCACGCGTCTGCTCCACGCCCAGCGCGGATCGTGTATGCTTTAAAGCCTTAGCATTTTCGCTACTATCGGTAGACAATGTCGAATGCAGCATCTCGCGATTGCCCGCTCTCAGCCAACCCTCCGTCTGACGGCAGAACTCCCCACCCCACCAGCGTGGCATAAGGAAACCCGCCACACATGACGGACGACGATCATAAGCAGGAACTCCGCATTTGGTTGCGGCTGTTCGCGTCCACGACGCTGATCGAGAATGAGATCCGCAGCCGCCTGCGCGAACGTTTCGCGTTCACCCTGCCCCGCTTCGATCTGCTGGCGCAGCTCGACCGCGCCGACGACGGCATTTCGCTGGGTGAGGTGTCGCGACGGCTCATGGTGTCCGCGGCGAACATCACCTCGATCGTCGAAAAGCTGGTCGAGGATGGCTACATTACGCGATCGCCATCCCACACTGATCGCCGAACCCAGATCATCCGCATGACGCATGCGGGACGTTCGGCATTCCGCTCGATGGCCGAAGCCCATTCGGAGTGGATCACCGAGTTTCTGTCCGATCTTTCGGCCGACGATATGGCGCATCTCAACGCCGCGCTGACGCGATTGAAACAGGCTGTGCAGACACGGTTATCGAAAGATGATCCAGACCTGGGCGAGTTGGAAGGTATCCAGGGCAACAATCACGTGGATGCGAAACATCGCGCAACCGAGGCGTGAAGCTTGCTTGTTACCGCCCAGTAAAAAGCACCGTCTGCTTTTATTTGTAGGCAACGCGCCTCTTTGCCCGTCGCCGACGGGGCTGCAATCGTCACGCAGCGGGTGCATAGTGGCCGCAATCGCGGAACAGACCGAGTATGGAGAACGACATGAATACCGTCGCGGGCGATCACAAAGTGCGCAACCAGCTCATGCTGATTGGCGGTGAATGGGTGCCCGCCAAGTCGGGACAGACCATTGCGGTCGAAAATCCCGGCCGCCGCCAGATCGTCGCCACGGTTCCGCGCGGTGCCGCGGAGGACGTCGACCTCGCGGTCCAGAAGGCTCTCGCAGCGTTCAACTCTTGGCGACGTACGCCGCCGCGGGACCGGGGACGGCTGCTGTACTCGATCGCCGACAAGATCGAAGCCGAGCACGAAAACCTCGCGCGCACCATCGCGGAGGAGACTGGAAATGCGCTGCGGACACAGGCCCGCCCCGAGGTGAAGGTGGCGGCGGAAATCTTCCGCTATTTCGGCGGCCTCGGCTCTGAACTCAAAGGCGAAACGTTGCCGCTGAACCATGATCTGCTCAGCTACACGCAACGTGAGCCGCTGGGCGTCGTAGCCGCCGTGATCCCTTGGAACGCGCCGTTTCTGCTGGCCGCCGTCAAGATCGCGCCGGCGCTCTGCGCCGGCAACACCATGGTGATGAAGACCGCGGAGGACGCGCCCCTGGCGGTTCTCGCGCTCGCCAAGCTTTGCGCGGAGGTTCTTCCTCCCGGCACGTTGAATATGCTGAGCGGCACCGGGCCGGAATGCGGCGCGCCTTTGCTCAATCACCCGCTCGTTGCAAAACTCTCGTTCACCGGTTCGACGGCGGTCGGCAAGCTTGTCATGGAAGCTGCGGCAAAGCGCGTGCTGCCGGTTTCGCTCGAACTCGGCGGCAAGAGCCCGTCGATTGTCTATCCGGATGCGACCGACGATTGGGTCATCGAAGGCATCGTCGCCTCGATGCGTTTCACCCGGCAAAGCCAGTCGTGTACGGCTGGATCGCGTCTGTTTCTGCACGAGAAGATTTACGACAACGTACTCGAACGACTCGTCGAGGCCACTTCAAAGCTCCGCGTCGGCGATCCGCTGGCCGAAGAGACCGATGTCGGCGCGATCATCAACGAGCGGCAATACAACAAAGTCTGCGGCTATATCGAAGACGGTATGAAGCAAAGCGGTTCAAAGCTGCTCTGCGGGGGTCATCCGCGCGACGACAAATCGCTCGGTGATGGTTATTACCTGCGCCCGACGATCTTTGCGCAGGCGACCAACGAGTGGCGCCTGGCGCGCGAGGAAATCTTTGGCCCGGTGCTGGTCGCGATCCCGTGGAGCGACGAGAATGAAGTTATCCGCATGGCCAACGATACCCACTACGGCCTCGCCGCCTACGTTTGGACGCACGACATTGGCAAGGGGCTGCGCGCCGCGCGCGATATCGAGGCCGGCTGGGTGCAGATCAACCAGGGCGGCGGTCAGCTTCCCGGCCACTCGTATGGCGGCTACAAACAGAGCGGTCTCGGTCGCGAATTTTCGTTGGCTGCGATGCTCGACAGCTTCACCCAGACCAAGAACATCACGGTCAATCTCGTCCGCTAGGTCGCGAAGCGCTGGACGCAAATCGGCGGGCTATTGAGCAAAAGCGTTTTCAGACAATGCGCGGGCCGAACACGATGCGGCCGGCAACGCGTTGCGTCGTCAACGCTCAACGTGGTGCTCCGTAAGGTCAGGCTGAGGCTTCCGAGATGCCACCGGCGGGATGAGGCGCTTGGATCGTGCGAACAACGGCATATCTGCGATCCGTATCGATCGCCCTTTCGGCCGGATTGAAGCGCCCCCCGGCCCAGCACGCACAAAGGATTTCAGATGGATTATCGGCAACTCGGACGCTCCGGTCTCAAGGTGCCTGTCCTCAGCTTGGGCACCGGCACGTTTGGCGGCACCAACGAATTCTTTCAGCGTTGGGGCCAGACTGACGTCGCTCAGGCCAAACGGATGATCGACCTGTGCCTCGATGCGGGCCTCAATTTTTTCGATACGGCCGACGTCTACTCGAACGGCGTGTCTGAGGAAATCCTAGGCCAAGCCCTCAAGGGCCGGCGCAGCCAGGCGCTGATCTCGACCAAGGGCACGTTTGCGATGGGCGATGGTCCCAACGAAGTCGGCTCGTCCCGCTACCATCTCGTTCGTGCCTGCGAGGCCAGTCTGAAGCGGTTGGGCACCGACCACATCGACGTCTATTTCATGCATGCTTTCGATGCGCTGACTCCGGTTGAGGAGACCCTACGAGCGCTCGACGACCTCACGACCAGCGGCAAGATCGGCTACATTGGCGCTTCGAACTTCTCCGGCTGGCAGCTGATGAAGTCCCTGGCGACTTCCGAGAAGTACGGTCTCGCCCGCTATGTGGTTTATCAGGGCTATTATTCTGCGATCGGCCGGCACTACGAATGGGAGCTGATGCCGCTCGGCCTCGACCAGGGGGTCGCCTTGATGGTGTGGAGTCCGCTCGGGTGGGGCCGGCTCACGGGCGGCATCCGGCGCGGCCAACCACTCCCGGAAGGACGCATCGCCTCCGGCGGCGCCGAAGGCGGGCCGCCCGTCGACGACGATTATCTGTTCACCGTGGTTGACGCCCTCGATGTCGTCGCCAAGCAGACCAGCAAGAGCGTTGCACAAGTGGCGCTGAACTGGTTGCTGCAACGTCCCACCGTCGCCAACATCGTGATCGGTGCCCGTAACGAAGAACAACTCAAGCAGAACCTGGGCGCTGTCGGTTGGTCACTCACGGCCGAGCAGGTGGCGCTGATCGACAAGGCAAGTCACCATACCCCGATCTATCCGTATTGGCACCAGATGGGGTTCGATGCGCGCAACCCCAAACCGACCAGTTGGTAATACGCGGAGCCGGCGGCTCGCTTCCGTTCGCTGTGTTGTGATTAGCTGCAAGCAGCGCGTCAGAAAATCGGGAGCGGGTTGCCGGTGCGAATAGGGGTCGATCTGGGCGGCACAAAAATCGAGATCATTGCGCTCGATGATCACGGCGCAGCCGTGCTGCGGCGGCGGGTGCCCACGCCGTCCGGCGATTATTCCGGCACGATACGGGCCATTGTTGAGCTTGTCCGTGGCGCACAGACGGAGATCGGCACCTCCGCCAGTGTCGGGATCGCAACTCCCGGCGCCCTGTCGCCGCGGACCGGTTTGCTGCGCAATTCGAACAGCGTGGTGCTCAATGGCAAGCCGCTGGATCGGGATATTGCAGAGGCGTTGGGGCAGCCGGTGCGACTGGAAAATGACGCCAACTGCCTGGCAATCTCCGAGGCCATGGACGGGGCCGGCGCACGTTGCGGCATTGTCTTCGCAGCGATTTTAGGCACGGGCGTCGGTGCCGGAATCGTGGTCGAGCGACGGATCCTCGCGGGGTTGAACCGCATCAGCGGCGAGTGGGGCCATAACCCGTTGCCGTGGGCGACGGAAAGTGAGCGCCCAGGATATCATTGCTACTGCGGAAAATTTGGTTGCATCGAAACCTTTCTGTCTGGAGCCGGCTTGGCACGCGACTATCTTGCGCGTTCTCAAAACGACCTTCCCGCCAAAAAAGTCGCCGCAAAGGCGCAGACCGGAGAGCCTGACGCCGTCCAATCGCTCGCTGTCTACAAAGACCGCCTCGCGCGTAGCTTGGCGACGCTGATTAACATCCTGGATCCCGACATTATTGTTTTGGGCGGCGGCATCTCCAACATTCGCGCGCTGTACGAGGGGCTTCACGACTTAATCGCCCGCTACGCATTTTCCGACGGCATTCAGACCAGGGTCGTTCCGGCCGTTCATGGCAACTCAAGCGGCGTCAGAGGCGCCGCTTGGCTCTGGCCGATCAACACGTCTTAGTGCGCCTCGTTCTCGATCCGATAGGTGAGCAACATCGCGCCGCCCTCCAACGCCCGGCTGCCTTCGAGCGTCATCGTCGCAATCGGCGCGCGCTGATCGGCCTCGCTCTCGCTGCCGTCAAACACGCTTGGCGACCCCTTCGTGCCATCGATCGCCGGACAGACGACGAGGTAGAGTTCGTCGACCAACCCTGCGCGCGCAAACGCTCCGTTGGCGCCACCGCCGCCTTCGAGCAGAAGGCGCTTCACGCCGAGTTCGCGATTGAGAATCTCCAGCGTGACCGCAAGGTCGAGCTCCGATTTCCCAGCGAAAATGTAGGAAATGCCCTCACTCCGCAGCCCAGCCAAGTGCGTATCCGAAACAGTCTCGGCGAGCACAACGACGATCGGATCACCACCGATGTCGGCGCGACCCCATGCGATTTTGCCGTGGGTGTCCAGCACAACGCCGTAGGCCTTGGCGTCGCGCCGCGCAAACCATGGCTCCCTTGGGAAGACCTCCTTGGTCGACGCGGGATAGGACTTGCCTTTGGCGAATTCCTGGCCGGTGACGCGGCCGACGAGCCAGGCATCACCGGCGAGTTCGTCGTGCACGCGTTCGAAATGATCGGCGGCAACGCCCTTCGGACGCCAGCGGCTCGGCGACGTCCGGCCATCAACGCTGCACGCCATGATGCAAATAACGTGGGGTTTCATGTGCAATTCGCTCCAAGCCTTTCGTCCGCGCGCCCTCGGGACATGCTCTTAGATTGTCTGATCGTCTGCACCAAACTCGGCAAGAGCCGGGCTCCTGCGCAATTCGCAGGCCGCTCGCGCCTCGTACGCCGAGCACCCGCATCGAGAATCATTGATCTAAGTCATTCCGGCAGCCCTCGCCAACCGTTAGATCGACGGGCGATGGCTGCGGCGACACAGGCTTCCGGCTGCGTTGGGCGACACGAAAACACATCCAGGCGTTTGGTCTTCGAAGACCGGTTAGTCTGTCGTGTTGGAAACATTTTGGATTGCCGCCGTTAATGCCATGCCATGAGCGCGGTGTCACGATGACTCCACATGCCGATGCGACCGTGATTAGACCGGCGAGATTGGAATGCTCAGCGCGAGACCGACGCGGCGCCTGAGCCTGACAGCGGCTGATCGATGTGACGGGCGCTCCATTGCTCATAATTGCGACGTTGATGGCGCGACGTTATTAGTTCATTGCATGCAAAGAGGCGGTTCGTATGCCAAAGGCAAAGACCGATTTTGATCTCATTGACCGCTATTGGCAGGCGGCCAATTATCTTTCCGTCGGTCAAATCTATCTGCAACGGAATGCCCTTCTCCAAGAACCGCTTCGGCTTGAGCACATCAAGCCACGATTACTGGGTCACTGGGGGACCACGGCGGGGCTCAATTTCATTTATGCCCATCTCAACCGGGTCATAAAGGCCCATGACCTCAACATGATCCTGATCACCGGGCCTGGCCATGGCGGCCCCGGGCTTATCGCCAACACCTACCTCGAGGGTTCCTACACCGAGCGCTTTCCGGCGATTGAACGCAACGCGGACGGCGTGGAGCGGCTGTGCCGGCAGTTCTCCTGGCCGTACGGCGTGCCGAGCCATGCGGCTCCGGAAACTCCCGGTTCGATCCATGAAGGCGGCGAATTAGGCTACTCGCTTGCCCACGCTTATGGCGCCGCCTTCGACAATCCCGACCTGATCGTCACCTGCATCGTCGGCGACGGCGAAGCTGAAACCGGAGCATTGGCCACCAGTTGGCATTGCAACAAGTTTCTCAACCCCGCCCGCGACGGCGCCGTGCTGCCGATCTTGCACCTCAACGGCTACAAGATCGCCAATCCGACCATCCTGGCCCGCATCGGCCGCGACGAACTCACCGCGCTGCTGAAGGGCTACGGCTACGCGCCGATCTTTGTTGAAGGTCACGTGCCCGCCGCCGTGCACCGCAAGATGGCGGCAGCGATGGACAAATGTATCGCGGCAATCGACCTCATCAAAAAGAAAGCGCGGAAAAGCCGCAAGCCCGATCGACCGCGCTGGCCGATGATCGTGCTGGTCACGCCCAAGGGATGGACCGGTCCCAAAGAAGTCGATGGCTTGCCGGTTGAAGGAACGTGGCGCGCGCATCAGGTGCCGATCGACCACATGGACAAACCGGGCCATCTCCGGCTGCTCGAAAAGTGGCTGAAAAGCTATCGGCCCGACCGGCTCTTCGACAAAGCCGGAAAACTGAAGGAGGATTTGGCAAGCCTGCCGCCTACCGGCCATCGACGGCTCGGCATGAATCCGCACGCCAACGGCGGCGAATTGTTGGTGCCGCTGTCGCTGCCGCAGTTTCGCGATTTTGCGATCACGGTCGAGAAACCCGGTGATGTTGAAGGCGAAGCCACCAGAACCCTCGGCAAGTATCTTGCCGAACTGTTCGTCCTCAATGCCGACCAAGCAAATTTTCGCCTGTTTGGCCCCGACGAAACCGCGTCGAACCGGCTCGACGCTGTCTACAAGGCGACGCAGAAGGCATGGATGGCGTCGACCAAACGCACCGATACCGATCTCGCCGTTGATGGACGGGTGCTGGAGGTCTTGAGTGAACATTTGTGCCAAGGTTGGCTCGAGGGCTACCTGCTGACCGGCCGGCACGGGCTTTTCAATTGCTATGAGGCGTTCACCCACATCGTCGACTCGATGGTCAATCAGCACGCCAAGTGGCTGAAAGTCTGCAACGACATCCCGTGGCGCGCGCCGATCGCCTCGCTGAATTATCTTTTGAGCAGCCACGTCTGGCGCCAGGACCACAACGGCTTCAGCCATCAGGACCCGGGATTCATCGATCACATCGCCAACAAGAAATCGGCGATCGCGCGGATTTATTTGCCTCCGGACGCCAACTGCCTGCTGTCGGTGATGGATCACTGCCTCAAGAGCCGCAACTACATCAATGTCGTCGTCGCCGGCAAGCAGCCCGCCTGGCAGTGGCTCGACGTGGCCTCGGCCGAGCGGCACTGCGTGGCGGGCGCCAGCGTTTGGCATTGGGCCAGCCACCAGGGAGACGATCCGGATGTGGTGATGGCCTGCGCGGGCGACGTCCCCACAATGGAAGCGCTCGCCGCCGTTATGTTGTTGCGCGAGCACGTGCCAGACCTGAAGATCCGCGTGGTCAATGTCGTCGACCTGATGACGCTGTCGTCGCCCGCCGAGCATCCGCACGGCTTCAACGATCACGATTTTTCAGCGCTGTTCACGGAAGATAAGCCGGTCATTTTCGCCTATCACGGCTATCCGACGCTGATCCATAAGCTGACTTACAATCGCACCAACCACCGCAATTTTCACGTTCATGGATTCAATGAGGAAGGCACGACGACCACCCCCTTCGATATGGTCGTGCTCAACAAGCTTGATCGATTCTCGCTCATGCTGAATGCGGTCAAGCGGGTGCCGCGGCTGGCCGCGAAGGTGGGCGACATCGACAATCTCTATTGGGCCGCAATGCAGCGCCACAAGCTCTATATCAGTGAGCACGGCAAGGATATGCCCGAGATCAGCGATTGGCGTTGGGCGCCCCGATGAAGGTCCTCGTCTTCAACGCGGGGTCTTCGTCTCTGAAATTCGGCTTGTTTTCCTGCGTTGACGCGCCGCAGCCGATCCTTCTCGGGGCGGCACAGAACATCGGCAATCATGGCAGTCACCTCGCCGCTCGCGATAGCAACGGGACAGTCGTGTTTGAAAGCGCGGGTGCCGAAACCATGGAAGACGCTGCGCGCCAAATCATAACCATGCTGCAGGGTGGCGATCATGGGCGCCCGGACGTGGTCGGCCATCGCATCGTGCACGGCGGCGAGCTCGTGGAGCACTGCCTGATCGACGACGCGGTGATGCACAAGCTCGAACAGGCAACGGTGTTCGCGCCGCTGCACGGGCAGCCGGCCCTATCGGTTGTCAAACTGGCGCGAACGGCCTTTCCGGTACCGCAGGCCGCGTGTCTCGACACTGTTTTTCATGCGGGCATGCCGGCGGTGGCGCGGCAATTTCCGATACCCGCAGCACTCGCGGCGCGCGGATTGCATCGCTATGGCTTCCATGGGTTGAGCTGCGAATCGATCTTGCGGCAACTCGGCGATCAAACACCATCGCGTTTGGTCATTGCCCATCTGGGAAGCGGC
Source organism: uncultured Alphaproteobacteria bacterium (assembly GCA_963737755.1). Lineage (GTDB taxonomy): Bacteria > Pseudomonadota > Alphaproteobacteria > Rhizobiales > Xanthobacteraceae > BOG-931. The sequence goes on from CAVTTZ010000009.1 coordinate 995,994, forward strand.
GCCAGCGTAACCGCCATCAAGGATGGGCATTCGGTCGATAACACGATGGGTCTCACACCGACGGGCGGCGTGATGATGGCGACGCGGTCCGGAGACCTCGACCCAGGACTTTTGATTTATCTCGTGCGCCTCGGCCACAATGCCGAACAACTCGAAGAATTGATGGACAAGCAAAGTGGATTGCTTGGTGTCTCCGGGCTGACGGGCGATTTCAAAACCCTGGCGGCGTCCAATTCTGAAAGCGCCAAGCTTGCCATCAGCATGTTTTGCTATTCGGTCAGCAAGGCCATCGCCGCGATGGCGGTCGCTTTGGGCGGTCTTGATTTGCTGGTATTTGCTGGGGGCATCGGTGAGCACGCTGAATTGGCGCGCTCCCGGATTACCGCGCAACTCTCGTGGATCGGAAGCTTCCGCGAGATGGTGCTGCCGGCCCAGGAGGAGATCGTCATCGCCGGACACGCCGCAAATTTGCGGCGCTGAGGACGACATCGACATGACGGACCAGCTATTGCGCCCCTGAGTTGATCGGCGCGAACCCACCTGGCACAGGAGCCGACAGCCCGTTGGTTAGCAGAATGATACTACGGACAGCGGCCCCTTACCCCTCGCCACATTCTCGGCGGCGATACCGGCGTTACTTTTTCGTTTTACGCTTCGTCGACTTCGCTTTGCTTGCGACCCGCATGTTGTCGACAAGGTTCGGATACGCGCGTCCGGCCTTTTTGGCCGAACGCTTGGCGGCAGCCTTCTGACCCGGCGATAGCGTCTTCGTACTTTTCCCTACCTTCTTGCGCGGGTTGGCCTTCTTCCATGGTGGCTTGGTTGCCATACCGGCTTTCCTTCTCTCCGTTGGGCGAGAGCGCGTGGTCTCACCGCGCGCCGCCGGCGCCCGCGTGACCGTCAACAACGAGTCAATCGGCGCCGGCAACAATCACGAAACCATGGCCGGCGTTCACAGTTCCTTTGCCGTGCTTTTTTCCCATCTGTTTAGCGGCGGCGCGCGAAATTCCGTGCGGGGCCACAAGAGAAATCTCAATAAGGGGACGGCGTCAAATGGACACGGTTTATCTGAAATCGGTATTGCTTTGGCTTCAAGAATACTGGAGTGGACCTCAAGTCCATGTCTATCCGCTGCGAACGACACAGCAAGAATTGCCGCCGCGTATCACGAGGCGCTAAGCGTGCGTTCAGCGCCTCCGCGCAGCAGTCCCACCTTCTGTTGAGGCCGGGCTTTTCGAACCACGAACCATCTCGTAAAGTCGGGCCAGGGACTCACGAACATCGTGCCGTGAGTTTCGAGGTCCGATCCTGGAGAAGGCCGTGGTAAAAGAAAAAGCACCAAAAGAGCAATTTGAAGCCATCGGCAAACAGGCAGTCCCGCGCGCGTGGTCGGCCATGGACTACTATTTCGATCACTTAAAAGACAATATCGCAGCCGCTCCGTCGGGTGGAACCGAGTTCGGCGATAAAGTAAAGGCTTGTGCCGAGCAGAATATCTCGGCCACGCAGGAATACGTCAGGGAGTTGACCTACGCCAAGGACATCCAGGATATCGTTCGCATTCAGATGGAGTTTTTGCGCACACAATTGGCAACCTTCGGCGAGCAGGCAAAAGATCTCGGCGAGGCCTATGTCAAAGCGGCGACGAAACCGCCGCGGGCTCGGTGATAGATGACACGTTTTTATCAGCCGGATCTCGGCAGCGAACTCGACAGCCCATTCGCGCGCGATGAGAACGGTAAGCTCATTCGTCGCAGTTACTGGCTCGACATGACCGATCGCAGCGTGGTGCTCGCGATGACCCAAGGGATCGGATCGCACCTCACCAATGATGAAAAACGTGCGCATCTGAGCGACATCAAGCGCGACCGCTTGGTCGATCAAGTTTGCATTCAGGAAATCCTGCCGCCCGAAGACTGACAAGCCGGACCGCACGTTTCGCACTTCGCGATCCCAATCGCGACTATTTCTGCTTGAGCAACCGGGCAAGGAAGCGCCCGTCATTCACGCCGACCTCTTTGGCCATCAGATCGTTCAACACACCGTTCATGCGCAGGATAAGCGCCTCGTGCTTGTCCGGTTCGACCGCCATATTGTGCATTTCGTTGGGATCGTCCTGCAAATCGAACAGTTCGATGTCGTTGGACTTCACAATCTCCGGCAAGGTCCGCGGCGTATTGAAGTGGCTGGGGGCGTAATATCGCGCGAACTTGTAGCGCCCGTCGAAGACGAACGAGAGGAAGCCGCGTTTGTTCATGTCGATACGTGAAAGCGCCGGACGCGCTTTATGCAAAAATCCATTCGACATCGCCATTTTGAGGTACGCGCCATCGACGGTGCTGATGCCGACATAGTTGAACAGCACCGCCGGACGAATTGCCGTCAGGCTTGCTTTCTCCGGCGCCGCCAGCAGCGCCGAAAAATCATGGCCCGGAAGCGCTTTGATCTCCGGCGAACGCCTGTCAGCCGGCAAGCCCGTTAGCCCGACGAACGTTGGCAGAAGATCGAGGTGGCTGGTGAGCGCGGCGCACGTTGCACCCGCGCTGCCGGCGGGATGAGCGATGACCAACGGCACATGGGCATTTTGTTCGTAGCTGAACGGACCCTTGCCCTTCAGGCCGCCGTGAGCGCCGCCCATTTCACCGTGGTCGGCCGTGAAGACCACGACGGTATCGCGCCACAGGTCCATCTCATTCAACGTATCGATGATCTGCTGGATGCTGTGATCGACGTCCCGATTGGCGTTGAGATAATAATTGTAGAATTTGCGCCACATGTCGGGCCGGTCTGTCGGAATACTCCCGGACCAACCGTCCCAGCCTTCCTTATATTGCAGAAGTGCCCCTGGCATGCCGGGAGCCGTCAGGGATTGTTGAAGGCTTTCCGGCAATGAAAATGACCATTGCTGCTGGTAGATCGAGTTCGCTGGATTTGGCGGTGTGGCCTGAGGTGTCACCGGCTTCTGCACCGGCGGCTGCCCTGCAATGTTGGCATCCGCGTACATGATGTCGTGCGGATTGAGAAAACTCGCGACCATGAAGAATGGGTGCCCGCCCCCGCGCGACTTTTCCGCGGCGACACGCAGCCAGCGAACGCTTTCACCCGCGATAAAGGCGTCATTGTCGAATCCGCTGTCCGGATTGCTGCCGATATCGCCACCGGCGCTGAAGGTATCGAAGCCGTAGCTCTGGACTGCCTTGGTGTAGTTCACGTTGGCGGTGGGACGAAGCAACTCCTTGTCCATCTCGAACTTGCCGAAGAAGGCGGTTTCGTAGCCGAGCGCCTTCAACGCCGATCCCATGTTCGGCAAGCGAGGACTTAAACTCGGAACGAAAGAATATTCCATTTGATCGAAGACGCCGTTGACCTGAGGCGGTTGGCCGGCAAGAAAAGCAGCGCGCGACGGCGAACACATCGCCGATGCGATGTAGTGATTCTGGAACGTGACGCCGTGCCGGGCGATGGCATCAATCGCCGGCAGGGCATAATCGCCGCCGGCAAGCAGCCGAAAAGCCCGTTGGTCAACGATCAGAAAAACGATGTTGTAGGGCGGCTTTGCATAAGGCTCGGCATGAGCCGCAGCAGGCTCCTGCGCTTTGCCGGCTGCCGAACCGATCGCCATCACCAGGCTGGCGCCGGCCAGAAATCGCAGCGCGCACTTGCCAAGTTTCCATTCCATCGCTGCACCTGATCGCAAAAATGCCGCCGTCGACGGTATTCGAGAACATCGCGTTGAGAAAAAAATCCAACACTCGGCGCACGCAAGAATGCACGGCGACTCTGCACGACGCTTACCGAATCAGTTACATATGGTGGAGGCTTGTCCACTGAATAGCAGCGGCCAAGATCTAAGTTCCACAACATATGTTCCGACACAAAGACGCAAAGGTGCCCTATGGATCAAATGATGACGCATCGCATCCGCGAACGTGCCTATCACATCTGGACGGAGACGGGCGGTACTGCCGACCAAAACTGGCTGCAGGCGGAAACGGAGCTTCGCCAGACGCCTACGCCGGCGAACATCTCCGATCAGCCGAGCAAGAAGCGCGCGCGGAAATCTGGCCGTAAGCAGTAAGTCTCTGCCCGGTCATCAGATTTACGCAGCAATAAGATTGGAAGGGGGCGCGGCGGAGCGTCGGTCTGGAGTGAGACGCTGAAGCCAGCGTCAATCAGCGACCACGTGAGCCAAAGGTCGCCCGACGCCCCCTGGACGACACCTACATGCCCGCTTATGGCGTCAAGGTTGTCAGCATGCCGCCGCGCGGTGACGGTAGTTCGATTGTGACAGGTCGGTTGTGACAAGCCGGCTGTGACACGAGAGCGTCTAGCTCGTCAGCCGCTTCCAACCGCGCTCGACGTCGCCCGCGAACTCTCCCAAGTGCGTTCTCGCGTCCCGCCAGTTGTCACCCACGACATCCCAGTTCACCATCGGCGGACGCCCGTTGGCCGCGGTCGGGGGAAGGCCGTTCGGCGCGCGCCCGCTGGTCGCATCGTAAGCGTAAGCTCCGGCGACCGTGAGCATGACTCCAAGTATCATTCCCAAGAACGTGGGCATGGATTTATCTCGCTATGTTGACTGTTACGTGAGTTTCGTGCCTACCCAACGCCGCGTCTAAATCTCGGTTCCATTTTTTCATTGATTTGAACTTTGTCGATAACCGCATGCTCACGCCACGGATTGCACACCCTCTCGAGGGATATTTTCACATTGGGAAGGAACGCAATCGATGCGGCGATGTTGTTCCGAACCCGGAACATAGGTGATCCATGGAAGCCCGCGTTGACGATCGTCCGGCTCCGCAGGTGATGCGAAAATCCCGCCTGCGCGAAGGCCGGCCGCATCCGCGCGGCGCGACCTGGACCGGGCTTGGCGTGAACTTCGCCATCTTCTCTGCGCACGCCACCAAGGTCGAGCTGTGCATCTTCGACGATCGCGCTGAACGCGAGATCGAGCGCATCGAATTGCCGGAATTCACCGACGAAGTCTGGCACGGTTTCCTGCCCGAAGCGCGCCCCGGTACGATCTACGGCTATCGCGTGCACGGCCCTTACGAGCCCGCCAATGGCCACCGTTTCAATCCCAACAAGCTCCTGCTCGACCCTTACGCGAAGGCGGTGGTCGGCAATCTCGATTGGAATCCCGCGGTGTTCGGCTACAAGCTCGAGACCGGCGATGATCTGACGTTCGACGACCGCGACAGCGCGCCGTTCATGCCCCGTTGTCGCGTGATCGATCCGGCCTTCACGTGGGGCGAAGATCGGCCGCCGCGCACCGCGTGGGAACGCACGGTGGTCTACGAACTGCACGTGCGCGGCTACACCAAGTCTCACCCTGCTGTGCCCGAACCGCTGCAGGGGACGTTTCGCGGTCTCACCGAACCGCGCGTGCTCGAGCACATTCGCAGTCTCGGCGTAACCGCAGTCGAGCTTCTGCCAATTCATACGTTCGTCAACGACAGCTATCTGCTTGACAACGGCCTGACCAATTATTGGGGCTACAACACCCTGTCGTTCTTCGCTCCGGTGCGGCGCTACGCGCACGTTCCGGATTTCGCGTTTTCGGAATTTAAGGAGATGGTCGCACGTTTTCATGATGCAGGAATCGAGGTGATCCTCGATGTGGTCTACAACCACACCGCCGAAGGCAATCATCTCGGCCCGACCTTGTCGTTTCGCGGCATCGACAACGCGTCCTATTACCGGTTGCTGCCGGACGATCAACGCCACTACATCAACGATACCGGCACCGGCAATACACTCAATCTGTCCCACCCGCGCGTGCTGCAAATGGTCACGGATTCGCTGCGCTATTGGGTGCAGGAGATGCATGTCGACGGCTTCCGCTTCGACCTGGGCACAATTCTCGCGCGCGAAATTCACGGTTTCGACCAAGGCGGCGGCTTTCTCGACTCCTGCGGGCAGGACCCGGTTCTCTCGTCGGTCAAACTCATCGCCGAACCCTGGGACGTCGGACCGGGCGGTTATCAGGTCGGCGCGTTTCCGCCCGGCTGGGCCGAATGGAATGATCGCTATCGCGACACGATGCGTTCGTATTGGAAAGGCGACGACGGCAAGATCGGCGATTTTGCCGTGCGCTTGTCGGCCTCGTCCGATCTATTCAACCGGCGCGGCCGAAAACCGTGGGCGACCGTAAACTTCGTGACCGCGCATGACGGTTTCACCCTGAACGATCTGGTTTCGTACAACGACAAGCACAACGAAGCGAACGGCGAATACAACCGCGACGGTCACGACAATAATCACTCCTGGAATCATGGGGTGGAAGGGCCGACCGACGATCAGAACATTGTCACCTTACGCGAGCGGCAAAAGCGCAATTTCCTCGGCACGCTTCTGTTCTCGCAGGGCACGCCAATGCTGCTTGCCGGCGATGAATTTGGCCGAACGCAAAACGGCAATAACAACGCTTATTGTCAAGACAACGAGGTCTCTTGGGTCAACTGGAAGCTCGATGACGATGCCGATGCGCTGCTCGAGTTCACCAAACGGCTCACCGGGATGCGTCGGCGCTACCCGGTCCTGCGCCAAAGCCGATTTTTGAGCGGAAGCTGGAATGAAGACCTTGGCCTGAAGGATGCCACCTGGATGACGCCGGCCGGCCAGGAAATGACCGAGGGCGACTGGCACAATCCGGCGGCGAAATGCATGGGACTGCTGCTCGACGGTCGCGCGCAGACTAGCGGCATTCGGCAGCGCGGTTCCGAGGCGACGCTTCTTTTGATCACCAATGCCTACCACGACGTGGTGCCGTTTATGCTGCCGAAAGTGGCGGGCGGCCGCGATTGGCGCCTCTTATTGGATACCAACAAGCCCGAGGAGGACGACGATCCCGATCGTCCGATTCTGTACAGGTTCGGTCAGCAATATCAGGTGACAGGCCGATCGCTGCTGTTGTTGGCCTTACGCCAAGTGCGCTCGCGCCGTTTGCCGGCTGCAGATCAACCCGCGCCGAAGAAAGCGCCCTAGTGTTGGCGCGATACAGTCCTCACAAGATGTAGTCTGTGCGCGATGGCGTTCTGACGAGCCGCCCGCTGGTCGCAGCGTGTCGCGGTCGTCGCTCTTGGGCCGACGTCGGTCGGCAAAAGCTCAACGACAGCGACGTAGAAGGCTGGAGTCATCCAGCCGGCTTGGTGGTGCGCGTTGTTCTGAGGGAACGCGTTCATGCTTAAGCCTAATTTAAGAAGATCGCGGTGACGGGAACTTTTTTGGCGAGCCAGCTTTGATGTTTCAGTTTTAAGCGTGGCCCCCCAAAACTATGTCTTCAGAAACCCGGTCAAACGCATTGTCGCAAAGACCGGCCTCCGGCTTTGCTCCACGTATTTATTATTTTCACCCACTCCTGGCCGGCCCATTGGCCGGCTGGCCGGAGCATTTCCACCGCGTTCAGGAGATGGGGTTTGACAGCATCCTGATGGCGCCAGCTTTCGCGCCCGGCGCTGACGGCGATCTGTTTCTCGCCGCCGATCACGAACGCCCGCATCCGGCAATCGCCGCATCGGGATCGGCCGATCAACTCATATCAACCGTGTCGGAAACGTGCCGACAGCATGGGCTGCTTCTTTACGCAGACGTGGTCCTTGGGCGGCTTGCGCCCGATGCCAACTTGGTCGCAAGCGCACCGCATCTCTTTCGCTTGGAGGTGCCATCCGCGGAGCGGGTCGATCCGCGCGCTTCGCTTGACGACCCTCACGCGGCGTACGGGCGCTTTGATGATCCAGCGGCGGCGCAACATCTCGCCGACTGGTGGGTTGAGCGCCTACAGCGGCTGGCCGCCGCCGGACTTGCCGGTTTCGGCTGCCGCGATCCGCACCTCGTGCCGGCGCCGATCTGGCAAAAAATCACCAGCGGTGTTCGCGATCGCTTTCCGAAAAGTCGATTTCTGGCTTGGACACCCGGACTGACGTGGCCGCAAATTGCGGCGCTCAGAGATACGGGATTCGACGCTGCGTTCTCGTCTGTCGCCTGGTGGGATGGCCGCGCATCCTGGCTCCTCGACGAATATGAACTGTTGCGTCAGATCGGCGCCGTCATTGGCGCACCCGAAGCGCCATTCGGGCCGCGTCTTGCAGGCAGCGCGCAAAGCCGCGCGGCGCAGTCCACCGGCTATCAACAACATATGTTGAGGCGCGCGGTCGCGACCGGCGACGGCTTGCTCGTAGCAGCCGGCTTCGAGTTCGCCACCGAACGACCAATGAGCCGTCATGCGCACGCCAACGAGGCTGGCAACGATCCGTCAGCGCCCTGTACCTGTTCACTCGTGACTGCGATTAAAGAAGCCAACACACTCGCACAACGGTTGGCCGACCTGAACGTCACTGGCGCGATGCGCCTGTTGTCCGGCCCCGGGCGTCGGATGACTGCGCTATTTCGCTCGGACGCGCCCGACATTCGACAAACCAAAAACGGCGCGGTGATCGCCATCAATTCCGATCTCCGCGAACCGGCATCATTTACCTTGCAGCTTTCTCCCCTGCCAGCCGCGGCCGGAGCGGCGCTGACGGCCGATCAGGTCATTTACCGGGAGAGTGATTCAGAAGGCTCGCTGAACGCCGGCGAGATTCGGATCTTTCGCGCGCGTCCTGCAGCCTCGATGACCGTGCCAGCGCCCCGAAAGGGGCCGACGGATTTGTCCGATCGGTTTCGCGTCGTCATTGAAAACCTCTCGCCCGCCGTGGATCGCGGCCGCTTCGCAGCTCGGCGCGTCATCGGCCAGCCAATCACAATCGAAGCCGACGTGTTCGCCGATGGACATGGCCGTCTCGCTGCCGATGCAATGTGGCGTGCGGTCGACGAGAGAAAATGGCGCCGCGTTAAAATGCAGCAAACGGTCAACGACCGGTGGCAGGCGTCGATCATACCCGAACGGGTTGGACGCTATGAATTCGGCGTCGAGGCCTGGTTCGACAAATACGGCACGTTCAGCCACGAGCTCGATCTTAAATCCAAGGCCGGCGCCGACATTACTCTGGAAATCGCCGAGGGCCGCGAATTGCTCGAACGCGCGCACGCCGAAGCGCGCGCCAGCGATGGGGAGGCGATCCATCGGACACTGACGGCGCTGAAGGGTGCGACGCCGGAAAACAGCATCGATCTCCTGCTATCTTCGGACTTGCGCGACATTATGCGAGCGCTCGAGCAGCGCACCTTCCTGCATCGTTACGATCCACCCTTGACCCTCGATGTCGAACGGCCGCAAGCGGCATTCGCGTCCTGGTACGAATTATTTCCGCGCTCCGCGACCGACAATTCAAGCCATCACGGCAATTTCGTCAGCACCATCGCTCGCCTTCCCGCAATCCGCGACATGGGCTTCGACGTGCTCTATCTCACGCCGATCCATCCGATCGGTCGGAAAAATCGCAAAGGAAAAAACAACAGTCTCACTAGCCGGCCAGATGACGTTGGTAGTCCTTACGCGATCGGCAGTCGCGAAGGCGGTCACGATGCCATCCATCCCGAGCTCGGTAGTCTCGACGACTTCCGCCAGCTGCGCGATGCGGCGCATCAATACGGATTGGAGCTTGCACTCGATTTCGCCATTCAGTGCTCACCCGACCACCCCTGGATCAAAGAACATCCCGAATGGTTCGATTGGCGGCCCGACGGATCGCTGCGCTACGCGGAGAACCCGCCGAAGAAATACGAAGACATCGTCAATGTCGATTTCTACGCGCCGGCCGCGATCCCGGGACTCTGGTATGCGCTGCGCAACGTCGTGCTGTTCTGGGCTGCCGAAGGCATCCGCATCTTCCGAGTCGATAATCCGCACACCAAGCCCCTGCCCTTTTGGGATTGGATGATCGCCGACGTGCGCTCGCGCTATGCCGACGTCATTTTCCTGTCGGAGGCATTCACCCGACCGAAGATGATGTATCGCCTGGCAAAAGGCGGCTTTTCGCAGTCCTACACCTACTTCACCTGGCGCGACACCAAGCAGGAGCTGACCGAGTATTTCGTCGAACTGACCACGACGGAGGTCAAAGAATTTTTTCGGCCGCATCTGTTTGTCAATACGCCGGACATCAATCCACGCTTCCTGCAGACTTCGGGCCGGCCAGGCTTTTTAATCCGCGCCGCGCTGGCGGCGACACTCTCCGGGCTCTGGGGAATCTATTCGGGCTTCGAGCTTTGCGAGGCCGCGGCTTTGCCTGGTCGCGAGGAATATTTGGATTCGGAAAAATATGAGATCCGAACGCGCGACTACCAGGCGCCCGGTAACATCATCGACGAAATTTCACGCCTCAATCGCATCCGCAGGGATCATCCCGCCCTGCAAACTCATCTGGGGCTGCGCTTCTATCCGGCGCATAACGATCAGATCATTTTCTACGGCAAGCCCTTGCCGGCCGAAGGCGACATCATCCTGGCCGCTGTCAGCCTTGATCCATTCAACACCCAGGAAGCGACGATCGAAATACCGCTGTGGGAATGGAACCTCCCCGATGACGGTTCGATTATCGCGCACGACCTGATGCGTGACACCGTCGCGACATGGAGTGGAAAGCTGCAGCACATACGACTCGATCCGGGCGATTTGCCATTCGCACTGTGGCGCGTCTCACCAGTTACGGGAGCGCGATAGATGGACGTGCAAACCATAGAAGCAACGACGACCGCGGACCAGCTCTGGTACAAGGACGCGATCATCTATCAGTTGCACGTGAAGTCGTTCTACGACAGCAACAATGATGGTATCGGCGATTTTCCAGGCTTGATATCGAAGCTTGATTATATCGCGGACCTTGGCGTCAACGTCATCTGGCTGTTGCCGTTCTATCCTTCGCCGCGCCTCGACGACGGCTACGACATCAGCGCTTACCGCGAGGTTCACCCCGACTACGGAACGCTGGCGGATTTCCGCCAGTTCGTGCGGGCCGCGCACGCGCGCAACATGCGCGTGATCACCGAGCTCGTCGTCAATCACACCTCCGATCAGCATCCTTGGTTTCAGCGCGCCCGCCGCGCCAAACCCGGCTCGTCGTCGCGCGATTTTTATGTCTGGTCCGACTCCGACCAGAAATATGCCGACACGCGCATTATTTTTGTCGACGTCGAACGATCGAACTGGGCATGGGATCCGGTTGCCGGCGCCTATTACTGGCATCGCTTCTATTCCCACCAACCCGATCTGAATTTCGATAATCCGAACGTTCTCAAAGCGGTCATGGGCGTCATGCGCTTCTGGCTGCAGCTCGGAGTCGATGGGTTGCGGCTGGATGCCGTGCCCTATCTGGTCGAGCGCGAAGGCACCAACAACGAGAACCTCGCCGAAACCCATCAGATCCTCAAGCGCCTGCGGGCTGAGCTCGACCGCGATTTTCCGGACCGCATGATGCTCGCCGAGGTGAACCAGTGGCCGGAGGACGTGAAGGACTATTTCGGCGACGGCGACGAATGCCAGATGGCGTTTCATTTTCCACTGATGCCGCGGATGTACATGGCGATCGCGCGCGAAGACCGCTTTCCGATCAGCGACATTATCCGGCAGACGCCGGCGATCCCGGACACCTGCCAATGGGCGGTGTTTCTACGCAATCATGACGAGCTGACGCTCGAAATGGTCACCGACAGCGAACGCGATTATCTTTGGCAGACCTATGCGGCCGACCGCCGTGCGCGCATCAATTTGGGAATTCGGCGAAGACTGGCGCCTTTGCTCGAGCGCGACCGCCGCCGCATCGAACTGATGAACAGCCTGTTGCTCTCGATGCCGGGCACGCCCGTCATCTATTATGGCGATGAACTTGGGATGGGAGACAACATCCATCTCGGCGACCGTGACGGCGTACGCACGCCGATGCAATGGTCGCCGGATCGCAACGGCGGCTTCTCACGCGCCGATCCGGCGGCACTGGTTCTGCCCACCATCATGGATCCCCTTTACGGCTACGGCTCCGTCAATGTGGAGGCGCAAAGCCGCGACCCTCATTCGCTGCTCAACTGGACGCGGCGCATGCTCGCGGTTCGCAGCCTGCATCCGGCTTTCGGCCGGGGCACACTGACGCTGCTGTATCCCAAGAACCGCAAAGTGCTGGCCTACCTGCGTCAGTACAATGGCGATACGCTGTTGTGCGTCGCCAATGTCGCCCACAGCCCGCAAGCGGTCGAACTCGACCTGTCGCAATTCGTTGGCCGGATTCCGGTCGAACTGAATGCCGGATCCATCTTTCCGCCGATCGGCGAGCTCACGTATCTGCTGACACTGCCGCCTTATGGGTTTTATTGGTTCGCACTGGCGACCCAGCAGGACCAGCCGACCTGGCATACGCCTGCGCCCGAACCGCTGCCCGAATTCGTCACCATGGTGACGCGGGACCAGCTGGGGAATGCGCTGACGACGCCGGCGGCCAACGTGCTCACGGACGAGGCGCTGCCGCAATACATCGCCAAGCGACGCTGGTTTGGCTTCAAGGATCAGACCATCAAGAGCGCCGAGATTGCCAACGTCACCGACATCAGCGATGCAACGCGCGAGATGGTGCTGTCAGAAATCGAGGTCAAAACCGACGCCGGCGTAACCCGCTGGCTCATGCCGATGGGAATTCAGTGGGAGGATGAGCAGTCGACCGCTCTGCCCAATCGGCTGGCGCTGGCGCGGCTACGTCGCGGGCGCCGTCTGGGCCTCCTGACCGACGCGTTCGTGCTGCCCGAATTCGCTCATCAGGTGATCGCGGCGATGAGCGAAGAGAAAACCATGCCGTCCAACGACGGCGTCATTCACTTCCGCCCCACCGAGGCGAGCCCGTACAAGCCGCCGCTGCCCCCCCTTGGGGATGTTCAATGGCTCGCCGCCGAACAGTCCAACAGTTCGTTGACGGTCGGCGACACGGCAATGCTAAAGGTTTACCGCCGCATTTTGCCAGGCCAGCATCCGGAAGCGGAAATGAACCGTTATCTGACAGCTCACGGCTTCACCCACGCGCCATTGCTGCTGGGCGATGTCGTGCGGATGTCGCCCGACGGTACGCCATCGACATTGGCGGTCTTGCTGCAATTCGTCCGCAACGAAGGCGACGCCTGGAGCTGGATTCTCGATCACCTGACCAGAGCGCTCGACGCACACGCGCCGGCCGTGACGTCCACAGCCTCAGGCGCCGATCTCTTCGCCGATTGCGACGCTATCGTGGCGGCGATCGGTCGGCGGCTTGGCGAAATGCACCTGGTATTAGCGCGAAAGACGGACGATCCGGCGTTCGCGCCTGAAGACGCCAGCGCTGCCGATGCGGCCGATTGGGCGAGCCGGGCCGAGGAACGACTGCAGAAAGCCCTTGATACGATTGCGCAGCTGCAAAACTGGGAACGCCCGGGCGATCGTGAACGCGCGCAGCAGCTCCTTAACCAGCGCGATAACCTTCTCGACGCGGTGCGCAACCTTTCGAAATGGGCCGATGGCACGCTGAAGACCCGCATCCATGGCGACTTTCATCTCGGCCAAGTCCTGGTCGCCAGCGGCGATACCTACATCATCGATTTCGAAGGCGAGCCGGCCGTCTCGATTACGCAACGCCGCGCCAAGGCGAGCCCGCTCCGCGACATCGCCGGCCTGCTTCGGTCCATCGATTATGCCGCTGCCGCGATGGTCGAAAGCAAGGCGGTCAATGCACTACCGCTCAGTGACGAGCAGCGCGATCAACTCCTCGCCAAGTTTCGCTCGCGGTCCTCGAAGGTATTCATCGACGCCTATTGTGAGGCGACCGGCATCCGCCCGAGCGCCACCGAACGCGCATTGCTGAATCTGTTTTTGATCGAAAAAGCCGCCTACGAGATCAGTTACGAGGCCGCCAACCGCCCATCCTGGATCGGCGTACCGCTTGCGGGTCTGGTGCGCCTCGCCGGCCGACTGAGTGAAAAAGAACGTGGAGGCCGCGATGCTTGATGTCCAGTCCGGACAGCGTTGGCAGCTCGATCAGGGCTCGGTGCATGCCCTGACACACGGGCTGCATACCGATCCGTTCGGTGTGCTGGGCCCGCACGACGGCGAGGATGGTCGTATCATCCGCGCCTTTTTGCCTGGCGCGCGTAAGGTTGAGGTACTGCGGCGGAGCGATAAGGCGCATCTGGCGACGCTAACCTGCAAGAATTCGGGCGACCTCTTCGAAGGATTTGTCTCCGACAAATCACCCTATGTGCTGCGCATCCATTGGCCGCACGCGATTCAGGAGACGGAAGACCCTTATTCGTTCGGGCTGCTGCTCGGCGACCTCGATCTCTTTCTATTCAACGAAGGCCGCCATTTCGAGATGGCCAAGACCTTCGGCGCGCAGCTTATGACGATCGACGGCGTCACCGGGGTGCGATTTTCGGTGTGGGCGCCGAATGCCGCGCGTGTCGCGGTCGTCGGCGATTTCAATACCTGGGACCGCCGTCGCCATCCGATGCGCCTGCGGCATCAGGCCGGCCTCTGGGAATTGTTTGTGCCGCGCGTCACCCCCGGCGCCCGATACAAGTACGACATTCTGGGTCCAGGTGGCACACCGGTGCCGGCCAAAGCTGATCCGATTGCCCGACAAACCGAAATGCCGCCGGCGACGGCCTCTATCGTGGCCGACCCGCGCGAGCACGTTTGGCGTGACCAGGATTGGATGAAGCAGCGGGCAGCGCGACAGGCGCCCGACGCACCGATTTCGATCTACGAAATGCATGTCGGATCGTGGCTCTGGCCGCCCCAGGGCTATGACGGCACGTTATGGGATTTCTTGACCGACAAGCTGGTCCCCTATCTGGTCGAAATGGGCTTCACACACGTCGAGTTCCTGCCGATCACCGAGCATCCGTTCGGCGGCTCGTGGGGCTATCAGCCGCTCGGCCTGTTCGCACCAAGCGCGCGGTATGGCCCGCCCGACGGGTTCGATGCATTTCGTGGAAGCCCTGCACGCTGCCGGAATCGGCATCATCCTCGATTGGGTGCCGGCGCATTTCCCCACCGATGCGCACGGGCTGGCGCGTTTCGACGGCACCGCGCTGTACGAACATCTCGACCCGCGCGAAGGCTTTCATCACGACTGGAATACATACATCTACAATCTCGGCCGCCGTGAAGTGCAGGGTTTCTTGATCGCCAGCGCTTTGTTTTGGCTGGAGCACTTCCATATCGACGGCCTCCGCGTCGATGCCGTTGCGTCGATGCTTTATCGGGACTACAGCCGCAAAGCCGGCGAGTGGATACCAAATGCCTACGGGGGCCGCGAAAACCTCGAGGCAATTGGCTTTCTCCGTCATCTGAACGCGGTGGTCGCCGAACGTTGTCCCGGAGCGATCGTCATCGCCGAAGAATCCACCGCGTGGCCAAGCGTCAGCCGGCCGATCGACCATGGCGGCCTGGGATTTGCCTACAAATGGAACATGGGGTGGATGCACGACACCCTCCTCTACATGGAGAAAGAGCCGATCCACCGGCAGCATCACCATTACGATATGACCTTCGGTCTGCTCTACGCGTTCACCGAGAATTTTGTTCTGCCGCTGTCGCACGACGAAGTCGTTTACGGAAAACATTCGCTGATCGGAAAAATGCCGGGCGATCGCTGGCAGCGATTCGCAAACCTGCGCGCATATTTCGGTTTCATGTGGGGTCACCCGGGCAAGAAATTGCTATTCATGGGCGGCGAGTTCGCACAGGAGCGGGAGTGGAACCACGACCGCGAACTCGATTGGCCCTCGCTCGACGATCCGCCGCACGCCGGCATTCAGCGCCTGGTTCGCGACCTCAACCGGCTGTACGCCGCGGAGCCCGCTCTTCATGAGCGGGACTGCGAGGGAACGGGCTTTCAATGGGTCATTGGCGACGATCGATCAAACTCGGTATTCGCCTATCTGCGACTTTCCGCCGACCGGCAGGTGCTGGTTATTTGCAACATGACGCCGGTCCCCCGCCACCATTACCGGGTCGGCGTTTCGCGGCCTGGGAGTTGGCGCGAGATCCTGAACACCAATTCGTCGTTTTACGGAGGCTCCAACGTCGGCAACCACGGCGCTGTGCACACGGCCGCAATACAGGCCCATGGCCAGGCACAATCGTTGGAGCTTAGCCTGCCGCCGCTCGCGACGCTGTTTCTTGCACCTGATTGATTTGGCCTACAACGAAGCCATTGGCGGCAACACAAAGACGAAACCACTGAGAACTATTCTGCCAACAGAGCGTTGTTGAGCGCTGTGCCGACCTATGCTGCTATCCCGACCTATATCAAAGCCGGATGATCGATGAGCACGACGGAATGGCATCTGCCGTTTGGCGCGACGGTTGTGGATGGCAAGGGAACGCGCTTTCGCATCTGGGCGCCCGGACAACAGGCGCTTTCGCTCGCGATCGAGGGCCGAGCACCGTTCGCCATGACGTCCCGCGCCGGCGGCTGGTTCGAGACTGAGGCCGATTGCGGGGCCGGCGCGCATTATCGTTATGTGCTGCCCGACGGCTTGGCCGTGCCCGATCCGGCTTCACGTGCGCAGAACGGGGACATTCACGGACCGAGCGTGGTCGTTGATCCGGCGGCCTACGCCTGGCGCAAGACCGACTGGCACGGACGGCCGTGGGAAGAGGTGGTTTTGTACGAGGCGCACACCGGCCTGCTCGGCGGCTTTGACGGTGTCGCGCGTGAATTGCCGCGCCTGGCCGAACTCGGGGTGACGGCGGTCGAACTGATGCCGATCGCGGAATTTCCCGGCGCTCGTAACTGGGGCTACGACGGAGCGCTGCTTTTCGCGGCGGAAAGCAGCTACGGCACCCCCGAGCAACTGAAAAAGCTGGTCGATGCAGCCCACGAGCACGGCCTGATGATTTTTCTGGACGTCGTCTACAATCATTTCGGACCGGACGGAAACTATCTGGCGGCGTACGCGCCGCAGATGTTTCGCAACGATGTGACCACACCGTGGGGTCCGGCGATCGATTTCCGCCACGACGAAGTGCGACGCTTCTTCATCGAAAACGCACTGTATTGGCTCATCGAATATCGGTTCGACGGCCTGCGCTTCGACGCCGTGCACGCGATCACGGAATCCGATTTCCTCGATCAGATGGCTGCCGAAGTCCGCGCGCGCATTCCCGATCGTCACGTTCATCTCGTGCTGGAAAACGATGACAATACGGCCAGCCATCTGGCCGGCGATTTCGATGCGCAGTGGAATGACGACGGCCATCACGCGCTGCACGTTCTGCTGACCGGCGAGCATCAAGGCTATTACGAGGACTACCGAGACGATCCGGCGAAGCGGCTGGCGCGTTGCTTGAAAGAGGGCTTTGTCTATCAGGGCGAGCCGTCACCGCATCGCGGCGGCAAGGCGCGCGGCACGCCTAGCGTCGATCTGCCGCCCACCGCTTTCGTGCTCTTTCTGCAAAATCACGACCAGATCGGCAACCGTGCTTTCGGCGAACGGCTGACCGCACTCAGCAACGCCGCGGCGCTCGAGGCCGCAACTGCTTTGCAGCTTTTATGTCCGCAGATCCCGCTGATCTTCATGGGAGAAGAAACCGCCAGCGAGGCGTCCTTCCTGTTCTTCACCGACCACAATGAAGAGCTGGCGCGCGCCGTGCGTGAAGGTCGACGCCGCGAATTCGCGGCCTTTCCGCAGTTCAGCGATCCCGAAACGCTGCAGAAGCTTCCCGAAGCGAACGCGCTCGAAACCTTCCATCGCTCTCGGCCGCGCGGCAGCGCGGCGCGAGCGGACAGCCGAAACGCGCTTTACCGCAAGCTCTTGATGCTGCGACGTGAGCACATCGTTCCACGCCTCGCCGGAGCGCGCGCTATTGACGCTCAAGCGGTCGGCTCCGCCGCCGTCGTTGCGCGGTGGCGCATGGGCGATGGGTCTACGTTGATCCTGGCGTCTAATCTTGCAGCGGAGAGCGTGCCGATCGCCCCCATTCGCGACGATCTCTTTTTCGCAAGTTCGGATGCGGCGCGCCAGTCCGCGCGCAATGGGACGCTCGAACCCTACGCCACACTCGCGAGCATCGTTAAACCATGACCGACGCCGACGTTTATGATCTCGCGAGTCGTGCCGGTGTCGCGATCGCGTGGCAGGACTATGCGGACCGGCCGCACCAAGTGCCGCTCGACACCATCCGTCATATCCTTGCGGCTCTCGGCCTGCCGTGCGCGACCGCTGCGGATTTGGCGCAAAGTCAGGCGCAGCTCGAGACTGCCGTTCCGCCTCCGCTGATTACCGCCACGACAGATCAACCCATCACGCTGCCCGGCGCTGACGCGGCGCCGTCGCGGCTGCGCATCACGTATGACGATGGGACCGTGGCCGATCTGACGTCGCGGCGGAAAGGACGACGTGTCCTGCTGCCCCCGATCGCTCGTCCCGGCTATCACCGGATCGAGTACGCGTCGGGCGACACGCTGACCTTGGCGGTCGCGCCCGCACGCTGCGTAACGACAAAGGATATCACCGGTGAAGACCGGATCTGGGGATTGGCGGTCCAGACCTACGGCCTGCGCTCACCCGGCGACTGCGGCATCGGCGATATGTCCGGCGTTGTCGCTCTGGCTCGGAGCGCCGCGGCGCTGCGTGCGGACGCCTTGGCGCTCAGTCCAACGCACGCTCTGTTTTCGGCCGATCCCGGCCATTTCGGTCCGTATTCGCCGTCCAACCGGATGTTCTTCAATCCGCTGCATGCCGACGCCGCGGTCCTGTTTGGTGAGGAGCGCGTTGCGAAGGCGAGAAACGAAGCCACCGTCCACGAGAACGGCGCCGAACAGGAAGCGCACCTGATTAACTGGCCGCAAGCCAGTCGCTTCAAGATGGCGACGTTCCAGCGGCTGTTTGAAGACTTTCTGGACCACGAATTTTCCGACCATCAGCCGAGCGCTTTGGCCGACGATTTCCGCCAATTCCAGGACAAGACGGGAGCGCCACTCGCGGCACATGCTTTGTTTGAAACGTTGCATGCAGCGCGATTGCGTGCCGATCCCAGCATCTGGAATTGGCAGGACTGGCCGTCCGAATGGCGCGATCCTTCGAGCCGATCGGTTCAAGAATTTGCCGCTGCGCATGAGCACGAAGTCTTGTTCAACACGTTTCTACAATGGATCGCGGATCGTTCCTTCGCCGACGCGCAACAAAAAACCCGCGATGCTGGAATGCGCGTGGGTTTGATCTCCGATCTGGCCGTCGGCATGCACAATAGCGGCAGCGCGACCTGGAGCGACCAACGGAGCGTTCTCACCGGGTTGGAGGTCGGCGCGCCGCCGGACCTCTTCAACACGTCTGGGCAGAGTTGGGGACTGACGACGTTTTCCCCGCGCGCGCTGATGACAGGCGGCTACGCCTCGTTCCTTGCCACACTGCGCGCTGCGATGCGCCATGCCGGCGGCGTCCGCATCGACCACGCCATGGGCTTGATGCGGCTCTGGGTAACGCCCGTGGGTGCGAAAGCGAGCGAAGGTGCGTACCTGGCGTATCCCCTGGATGATTTGCTGCGGTTGACTGCACTGGAATCGCATCGGCACCGGGCCATCGTCATCGGCGAAGATTTGGGAACGGTGCCACCCGGCTTCCGCAAGCGCCTGGCGGCGGCCGGAATTTACGGGATGGCCGTTCTCTGGTTCGAGCGCAAAGGCCGCGCCTTCCGAAGTCCGCGGCTTTGGCCCACGGACGCCGCCGCCATGACGTCGACGCACGATCTGCCGACTGTGGCGGGCTGGTGGCGAGGACGTGACATCGATGTGCGGGGGCAGTGCGATCTCGTGTCTGATCGCGACCGCGAGGAAGCGGAGCGCGACCAGGATCGTCGTGCGCTGTGGCGCGCCTGTCGCTCAGCCAAATTCGCACACGGGAGCCCCTCCCTCCCCTGCAGACTCTGCGCAAGCCGCCGATGCGGCCGTCAAATTCGTGGCCGCGACGCCGTCGCGTCTCACCCTGTTGCCGCTCGAAGACGCGCTGGCGCAGGAGGACCAACCGAATCTGCCCGGGCACGATCGATCAACATCCAAACTGGCGGCGGCGGTATGACGGGCTTGCAGCGGACTTGCTCGATCAGCCGCAGGTGCGCGAACGGCTAAAGCCGCTTGCGGAGCGGCAACCGTGATGCCGCCGCGCGCGACCATGCGGCTGCAGCTTCACCGCGACTTTACGCTGGACGATGCCGCGGCCGTCGTTCCGTATATCGCGGCCCTCGGCATTTCGCATCTGTACCTCTCGCCTATTCTCACCGCCCGGACCGGATCGCAGCACGGCTACGACGGGGTCGATCCGACCCGCGTCAATCCTGAGCTCGGTGGTGAGGAGGCCTTGCGCCGATTGGCGCAGGAAGCACTGCGCCATGAGCTCGGCATCATCGCCGACATCGTCCCCAACCACATGGCGATCGGCGCGCAAAATCCGTGGTGGATGGATGTTTTGCGGCACGGGCGAAATAGCGCTTTCGCCAGATATTTCGACATCGACTGGACGCCGGACAACCGCGCCCTGGTCGGCAAGATCGCACTGCCCATTCTGGGCCGCCCGTATGGCGAAGCGCTGGCGGCAGGCGAGCTCACGCTGCACCGAAACCACGGACAAGCTTTCGTCCGCTATTTCGATCATCTTTTCCCGCTTGCCGACGACACCGTCGACGACGCGCGAGGCCCGGCCCGTGAGTTCGATCCAACGTCCGAGGCCGGACGAGAGCGCCTGCATCTTTTACTCGAACGGCAGCATTACCGGCTGATGTGGTGGCGCTCCGCCAATGACGAGATTAATTGGCGTCGCTTCTTCGATATCAACGAGCTCATCGCCATCCGCGTGGAGGACGACGAGGTCTTCGAAGCCGTCCATGGGACGATCTTTCGGCTCTATGCCGAAGGCGTGCTCGACGGACTGCGCGTCGATCATGTCGACGGCCTTTCGCGGCCTGGCGCTTACTGCAAGAAACTGCGTCAGCGCCTGCGCGCGTTGCAATCACAGCGGCCCGGCGACAAGGCTCATGACACCGCATATCTGGTCGTCGAGAAGATTCTGAGCCACGGCGAAAAGCTGCCGACCGATTGGGAGACTGACGGCACCACCGGCTACGACTTTATGGACGAGATCAGCGCGCTCCAGCACGCCGCAAGCGGCGAGGAACCGCTGAACGCGCTTTGGCAGCGTGCGAGCCATCGCAGCGCAGCGTTCTCCGCCGAAGAATTGGTCGCCCGCCGGCAAATCCTGCAGCGCAGTTTCGGCGCTCAGCACGAGGCGGTGGCACAAGCGTTTTACGCTGTCGCGCAGAGCGATCTGCGCACGCGCGATATTTCAACCGTCGCACTGCGGCGCTGCCTGGCTGAAATCTTGGCGCACTTCCCGGTGTACCGCTCTTACGCGGCACCGGGCGACGCCACGCCGGCCGATGAAGAGTTCGTCGCACAAGCGATTGCGGGCGCAAAGAAAACTTGCCTACCCGGCGACCATTGGCTCATCGACATTCTGGGACAGTGGTTGTCGGGCAAGCCGGTCGATCAAGCGATCGAGCCGCAGACCGTTGCTTTGACGCGCTTTGCGCAACTCAGCGCACCGCTCTGCGCCAAGTCGGTCGAGGACACCGCCTTCTACCGGTATGGAAGGCTGCTTTCACGCAATGACGTCGGCTTCGATGCGCGGCTGTTTTCTTGTTCGACGGAAGATTTTCACCGGCGCATGCAGGAGCGTGCAGACCATCTCCCCCAGGCGATGCTGACGACTGCCACGCATGACCATAAGCGCGGCGAAGATGTTCGCGCCCGCTTGGCGGTGCTGAGCGAACTGGCTACGGACTGGTCGCGTGCGGTAGAGACGTGGCTCGCCCTCGCGGTGCCGCGCTGCGCCATGATCAACGATGAGCAGATGCCGTATGGCGGCGATCTTGCGATTCTCTTTCAGATGATTGTGGGTGCTTGGCCGCTCACCCTCGACATGACGGACAAAGCCGGTCTGAGCGCTTACGCTGACCGCCTTGCCGCCTGGCAGATCAAGGCGCTTCGCGAGGCCAAGCTGTTCAGCGACTGGTCGGCGCCGAATGCAGACTACGAAAACGCGACCACGGATTTCATCAAGTCGCTGTTCCGCGGGCCGTCCAAATTGTTGGAAGGCCTCGCCGGGTTCGCGCAGCGCATCGCCGCTGCCGGTGCCGCCAACGGCCTGACGCAAACGCTGATCAAGCTCACCGCTCCGGGAGTCCCCGACCACTATCAAGGCACCGAGTATTGGGATCTCAGCTTGGTCGACCCCGACAATCGATCACCCGTTCATTTCAATGCACGCGAACAAACGCTTGATCGATCTTTTCCCGCAGAGGTCGCGGCGAGCTGGCGTGATGGGCGGATCAAACAGTCCGTGATTGCGCATGTCCTTGCTGCAAGAAAACGCGAGCCGGCGTTGTTCGCGAATGGCGACTATCTTCCGCTCGTGGTCAGCGGACCAGGTGCCGAACACGTCATCGCATTTGCCCGCACGCTTGAATCGAAGCTTGCACTTGCAGCAGCGGTGCGATTACCCACTCAACTCGTCAGCGATGACGACAAGCTCAGCATCCAAACCGATGTATGGCGGGACACCCACATCCATATTCCCGGCGCTTTGCGCGGCGCGACTTGTTCTTGTGTGTTGCATCGCGACCAGACAATTATTTTGCAGGACACATTGCCGGCCGGCAATATGTTCGCTGGGCTACCGATCGGACTTGTTATTGGTCCGGGCTGAACCGGTTCGCCGAAAAATAGAAACTACGTCAAATCGAAGGGAACGCTTCAGCCCTCACGTCGTTGTCGAGACACCCGCCCCGGCGTCATGCGCATCTGGCGGAAGTGGCGTGTTACAGAAACCTCGATGCGAAAGCGTCGAGGTTTCTGTCATTTTGCTTGTCTGTCAACGCTCGTTAGCGAGCACAGCCTGTCAGAGCTGATACTCGGCTACACCACCGCGACCGAGAAGTTGGTGCCCTCCCAACGATTTTGCTGCGGCCAGAACAGCGTGAACACAACAGTCGTGCCCGGCTTGAGCGACGCCGTCGGCACATCGAAGATGTAAACGCCGAGGCCGGTGTCGACGGCGCCGTCTTCGCGGGTGGTTTGCCAATCGTCGCTCGACCAATGAATCCGTGCCGGCTCGAGCACCTCGATCCGCAAATTCTTGCTCGCAACCGTGCGACGGCGGCGATCGAAACGCCAGACGACGAAGTTCGCGGTGACACCTTGTACTTGGTATCGCTCCACAGGTTCGGGCGGCATATCGAAAACACGTCCGTCCTGGAGTGAGCGCAACAGCTTGACGTGCTCGGCATGAGCCCAAACCAGCGGCATGGCAGAACCGGAGGCTTTTCCGCGAAACAGTTCGCGCTCAGGAATATCGTGACGATCCCAGACCTGCTCGGGAATGAGACCAATGGTGCTGGCGCAAGCCTCGAGCGTGCGCAGCAAGCGTTGCGCCTCATCGAGCCGGCCGGCGGCGATCTCATAATGCGCGCGTTCGCCGGTCAGTAGCGGCCAGGCGCGTCCGATTCCGGTGCCGTCGAACGGGCTGCCGTCCTCATGCTCGCCATAGCCATCTTCGTTGTAACGGCGCCAGACCGGCCCTTGCGGCAGGTCAACCTTAAGCATGCTGTCGATGACCCGCACGGTATTGACGATGCGCGGATCGTGCGCGCTGCGCAGGCCGAAGCGAACCAGTGCCAATGCATCCGGACTTACGATATCGACGGCCGGCCATTGGCTCCGACCGTCCGCACGATTTTTGATCACGGTGACGCCGTCGGGCGGCATCTTGTCGTCGATCAAGCTGAGCGGCCCGATACGCACATAATAGCCATCCACTCCAGCGGTCTTGGCGAGGCTGGTCCCTTGCGCATAGGTCCAGTTCTCGATGCTGTCGTTGATCCAGTCCGCCGTTTCCCGCAGGTGCTGGACCATGGGAGCCGGGAAGCGGCGCGCCTCCAAAAAACTGGCGGCAGCGAGCAACGCGACCACCGTCACGCCGAGCGTGAAGGGTGAGTAGCCGCCGTCCTCCTCCCAACGATCTTGTTGAGTGGCCGGTCCGTTACGGACGACGAAGCGGGCAGCGGCGGCGACCATTTCGGTGAAACGGTCGGCATCGTTCGGTTCAAGCAGATGTTCGCGCAGCAGAAGATCGACCAGCAGGATCGGAAAGGCGCACTCGTCGAGTTGCACGCCGCCCCAATACGCGGTGCCGTCGAGCCACATATTCTGCGGCCAGCGGCCGTCGGCCTCCTGAACCGCCGCGAGGTAGGACAGAACAACGCGGGCCGGCAGGCGCATTCCGGCAGCCGCCAGTCCGCCGGCCGTTTCCACCAGATCGCGCGGCCACACAAGATGATAACCGCCCAGATCATCGTCGCCCTTGGAGAAGCCCCAGGGGATCGACAAACTCGCGATGATGCCGCCGGCAAATTCCAACGGCTCGTGAGACAGCATCACGGCGACACTGGTCCGATAGCAGTCACGCTCTTCGGGCGATGGCGGCTTCAGCGGCGCGGCATCGTCGAGCACGTTCCGCCAACGGGCGATGTAATTGTTGCAGGCACGCGCGAACCCGAAATTCAGACTTGAACGGACGCGGTGTGCGGCCTCCTCCGGATGGCGACCGAACCCAAGCGCCAGCGTCACTTCATCGGCCTGGGCGAAATCGATCTCGGCAATCAGCGCGACGTTGCCGTTTTCAGCGCGGGTCCAGACCGGATCGAGCTTGCCATTGCGCGCCAGCGTCTGCCAGCCATCCGAATTCCCGACATAGCCGACGCTGGCGTTGCGCCA
The DNA here is from genome assembly GCA_963737755.1 of uncultured Alphaproteobacteria bacterium. Classification (GTDB taxonomy): domain Bacteria; phylum Pseudomonadota; class Alphaproteobacteria; order Rhizobiales; family Xanthobacteraceae; genus BOG-931. Next base: position 1,020,719 of record CAVTTZ010000009.1, read on the forward strand.
GGGCACCGTGCAGGCCAAGGCCAGCGCCACGCCGCGGCCCTCGGCAAACAGCATGGGCACGCCCTTGTATTCGCCCAGCCACGCCGTATTGCCGGCGCCGGCATTGACCAGGTGCGGCGCAAGCAACGCGTAGACGCGATATCGACCGTGCGGTTGCGACAGCGGCTCGAACCTGATGCGCTGCAGCACGACATCGCGATACGGATCGCTGATGACGCACTTCGTGATGCGATAGCGATCCGCATGGGTATTGATCAATTCGTAGGCCGGAATGCCGCTGCCCAGCGCCTTGATGTGATGCTCGGCGTGCCGCTTCTCTTCGGAAAAAAAGCCGCCGTCGTCGGTGACGATGAGACCGAGGTCGCGCGTACAGGCAAGGTCGGGGCGTTGAAAATAGATTTCGTTGAGAATGCCGTGGCTGAGCGTGAACCATGTGCGGCTCATCGCTGTCAGCGCCGTACCGACGCCGGACTTGGCACTGGAGGTCCAGCGCGGCCCAATGCCGGGCCAACCGGGCGCGTCGGACGCCGCCGCAAAAGGCCAAGGATTGATCATTGGGCACCGCGCCTGGACTTGATTGCGCCGATTAGCTCAGCCCACGCCATGTGGCTCCCCCTTGTTTTGCCTTGGACAGCGCGGATCGCGCCGGCAATTCACACATACTAGCTGGAAATGAGCAGGGCATGAAGTTCTAACGTCAAGTCTCGACGGATCCGCGTTTACGTCTGGTTACCTGACAGATCGGACCAGGCATCGTGACCGTCACATGACGAAACGAAAAAGGGACCGCCAACCGGGCGGCCCCTATTTCTTCCCAAACGCGCTTCTACCGGCTGAGCCGCGAAATTCCTGCCGCGCAGCTCGTCTTCGTTAGCGGGATTGGATTTAGTCGCGCTCTTTTTTGATGATGGTCTTCTCTTCGGTGTGCGGCACCGGAAGAATATTGAGTTCATCACGCTTCTCGATGACCGTCCGGTCGCCATCGCGATGATCGCGCTTGATGATGGTGGTGTCTTCGGCTTTGGCGATGCCCGCCAACGGCGCGGTGATCAGCGTGGCGGCGATACAGGTCAAAACAAGCTTACGCATGGCACGTCTCCGTTTGATTGATGATGTTATGAGAATATTGAAATCATGATGTTGTTCCACAACCGATTGATTGAATTTGCCTGAAAATACAACATCGACACAATGACGAAGGAAATTTCGTTTTTGATTCAGAAACAGCTTGATGCTTAAGCGCTTTCGTCCGGCCCTTCACGATCTTTCTACGATATTGCACCGGCAGCATCGACCGCGCGGGAACCTCGGCATCGCTCAAACGTTCTAGTCACAGTCATCATTGGGAGACGACGATGGACCGCGAACATGTGAAAGGTGCCGCCGACAAGGCGAAAGGCACCATCAAGGAAACCGCCGGCAAACTCACCGGCGACAGAGAGCTTGAGTTTGAAGGCAAGCTCGATAAGGCCAAGGGCGATGTTCACAACGCCGCAGGCAACGTGAAAGATGCCGTTCGCAACCTGACCAAATAAGCTTCGGTCAAAGCGATGCAAACTTGTAGCCCCGCTCTTTAGAGCGGGGCTTTTTCGTTGCCTACTGTTCGACTGGTTTGCCCCGAGCTTCTAACGCCATGTCAGCAATGATCGCAGATCCGCGGCACGCCATCCGGTTGGGCGCTGGGCGTCTGCTCTTTCAGTTGACCGCCTCGCACGCCGCTTCTCAACTCGAACTGTGGTACAACCTCGGCGCCTGGCGCTTCGTCCTGGCGGACCGCAGGCGGGATATCATTTTGCGTCGGCTGGCGATGCCCGACCGGGGCCTGCATCTGCGCCAACTCGATGCGAGATGACTTTGGAGTCGCCGGCACTGTCAATTCCAAGCCCGCCGCCTGTACCAACGAAGAACTCTGTCCCAGGGCCGTCATCAGGGCAGCGCTCACAATTACTGCTTTCATGTCCATGATCTCACTTCTTCCTTTCAGCGCAGCGCCCCTGCACATGCGCGCGAACGAAGATCTGATGCGGTTCAATCGTGAATTGGGTTAGTCCTCATCCTCGCCGAAAGCGGCCGGCGTAATGGCGGACAACACCGCGCTGATGGTCGCAAGCAGAGCCAATATTCGCATCGGAGCGCCTCAGAATTCTGATCGCCCCCATCCCGTTGTTCTAATCTATTGCCCGCAGCGCAGTTCCTGATCGCGTAAAATATCGAAGGCGTTTTGGCGTTAAGAGCCGCCTCGCTGCAGCGCTCTCACGCATTCGCGCGGGCCGCATTCCACGATTTCTGGAACCGGCTCTCGCGGCCCACGTTATCGGTTGGACACAGCGTGAGTATCATCTGAAATGTTTGCTCCCAATCCACTCACATACACCGCAATGAAGTTCCCTGCTCCGGTTTGCGATGCCTGCGCGATTCCGATGGTCACGCTGACCTCTGTGTCTCAGAACAAAACGGTTCAGCCTCCGAAAATTACTTATTACCAATGCCAGAACTGTGGCTGCACGCTTGGTGCGCCTCCGGGAACGCGGCGGTGGGCTCCGCCGTCAGCCGCTTAGGCGATCTCGGATCAAACTCCTCTTATTGTTGTTCCCCTTCACCATGCGCCCCAAAGTTCCACTTTCCCGCGGTCAATGATGCGTCTCACGGTAAAGCTTGCGCAGAACAAAAGATGAACATATAGTATTGGCGATGGCTCCCACACTGGTACAGAAACTTGAGATCCTGGCGGACGCCGCAAAGTATGATGCGTCGTGCGCGTCGTCTGGAGGCGCAAAGCGGAATGCGCGCGCCGGCGGTTTGGGGTCGGTCACGGGCGCCGGTATTTGTCACGCCTACACGCCGGACGGCCGCTGCGTGTCGCTGCTCAAAATCTTGCTGACGAATTTTTGTCGCTACGATTGCGCCTATTGCGTCAGCCGGCGATCGAGCAATGTGGCCCGTGCGCGTTTTTCGGTCGAGGAAGTGGTCGGGTTGACGCTCGATCTCTACCGACGCAATTGCATCGAGGGGCTGTTTCTGTCGTCCGGCATCGCGCGCAGCGAGGACGACACCATGGCGGATCTGCTGCGCGTCGCCAAGACGCTGCGGACAGTCCATGGTTTTCACGGTTACATTCATCTCAAAACAATTCCCGGCGCGAGCCCGGCATTGATCGCCGAGGCGGGCCGATATGCCGACCGTTTGTCGATGAATGTCGAACTGCCGAGCGAGACGTCGCTCGCAGCGTACGCCCCGGAGAAAGACGCAACCGAGATCAAACGGGGCCTCGCGGCCACGCGCAGCCTGATCGACGAGTCGGCGGACGCGCGCCGCAAGCGTTCCGGCAGCATCGGGCGTGCGAAACCGCCGCGGTTTGCCCCGGCCGGCCAATCGACACAAATGATCGTCGGCGCCGATGCGACCAACGACGTCGCCATTCTGGGCAGCAGCGCGTCGCTCTACGCTTCGTATGGGCTCAAGCGCGTGTACTACGCCGCATTCAGTCCCACCGGGCATCCGTCCGCGCAATTGCCGACGGCAGCAACGCCGCTCGTCCGCGAACACCGCCTTTATCAGGCCGATTGGCTGCTGCGGTTCTACGGCTTTGCGATCGACGAGATTGCCTCCGCGGCACCGCTCGGGATGTTGCGGAGCGATATTGATCCAAAGCTGGCCTGGGCGTTGAGTCATCGCGGCGCCTTTCCGGTCGACGTCAACCGCGCTTCACGTGAAGCGCTGTTGCGGGTGCCGGGCCTGGGCACGCGCGCGGTGGACCGCATCCTCGCCTCTCGACGCAGCACTACGCTGCGACTGGTAGACGTGGGGCGTCTTTCCGGCGCGCTGTCGCGGGCGCGGCCATTCATCATCACCGCAGATTGGCGTCCAACACGCGTTCTGGATGATTCAAATTTGCGTCGCACGCTGACGCCGCCGGCGCAGCAACTCAATCTGTTCGGGTAACGTCATGTACGGCGTGCGTATCGCGGCTGATGCGGACGAGGCTGAGTTTCGCGCTGTCGCCCGGCAGTGCATTGCTGGCGAGCTCGCGCCGGAGCACCTCGCTTTCGTCACGGGCGATGAGCCGTCGTTATTTTCGGCACCTCCCACGCAAGCCGCGACGACGCCGGCCTTTTCAGTGCCGCGCGGCTACGCGGCGCTGCTCCGGGACGCGATCTGCCACCGCGGCGCAGATCGTTTCGCGTTGCTCTACGATGTGCTCTGGCGCATTCGTCACGGCTCGCACGCGCTAGCCGATAATGCGGCGGACCAGGCGGTTGCGCGTCTCAATGATTACGCCCGCGCGGTGCGGCGCGATATTCACAAAATGCACGCGTTCTTGCGCTTCCGGCCGCGCGATGTGGATGGGCACACTCTGTATGCGGCGTGGTTTGAGCCACAGCATTTTACCTTGCGGCGGGCGGTACCGTTTTTTGTCGACCGCTTCTCGCAAATGGAATGGCTGATCGCAACGCCGATCGGGACCGCCGCCTGGAGCGATGGCGCGCTGCGCTTCGGTCCACCCGCCAGCAAGCCGGAGAGCGAAAACGATCCCGTGCTCGATGACCTGTGGATCACCTATTACCGCACCACCTTCAATCCGGCGCGCACACGGCTCAAGGCGATGGTCAATGAGATGCCACGGCATTATTGGGCCAACATGCCGGAGACCGCACAGATTCCCGCAATGATCGCCGATGCTGAGAGCCGGGTCGTCCGCATGAATGACACCGCACCAGATCAGCCGCCGCGCTTTGCCGCCGCCGTTGCGGACAGTTTTGTGCGCCCCGTGGAGAATGCCAGCACTCCGCTCGAGCAACTACGCGCCGATGTACAAGCTTGCCGGCGCTGCCCGCTTTATGCGCCGGCAACGCAGAGCGTATTTGGCGAAGGTTCGCTGGATGCGCAAACGATGTTCGTTGGCGAACAGCCAGGCGATCAGGAAGATCTCGCGGGACGGCCGTTTGTCGGACCAGCCGGGCAGCTCTTTGAGCGCGCCCTAGCCGAAGCGGGGATCGCGCGCCAAACGATCTACGTGACCAATACGGTGAAGCACTTCAAGTTCGAGCCGCGGGGCAAACGGCGCATCCATAAAAAACCGAACGCCGGCGAAGTAAGCAAGTGCCGCTGGTGGCTGGAGCAGGAAATCGCGACCGTCAAGCCGGAGTTGATCGTCGCGCTCGGTGGCACCGCTGCCAGCGCACTCGCCCGGCGGCCGGTTTCCGTGCTTCGCGAGCGCGGGCCCGTCGGTTTCGGTCCCCTTCGCGAATTCGTGACCGTGCATCCTTCGTTTTTGTTGCGCCTGCCTGACAAGGCCGCCGCGGCCGCCGAATACGAGCGCTTCGTGACAGACCTGCGTGAGATCAAAGCGAGCATGCTGGCCCGTTAAGGAGTAAAAGCGAAGCGACCCCGTGGCGGCTGGGACCACAAGGTCTAAATTTTAGGGATGAAGGATCTGATTTTAAAGAACGACAGTGCGCCGGATTTGATTGACGTTGTGCAGGGGACCGTTGGTCCCCTGCCGAAACCGCGCGCTTTTTGACCGTTACAGCGGCCGGTGCATGCGGCCGAGCAGCCAACCAAGGCCGATCGCCACAAGAACGCTGGTGTAGGGCTGCGTCTCGATGGTGTGACGCAAGGCTTGCTCAAACCCGCTCGCCCGGTCGCGCGCAACGTCTGCCGCCTGCCCATACAGGTCCTGCGCGGTGCCGGCCGCCTGATTGGCCAAGCCTTCGGCTTGCGTTCGGGCATTGCCGGTGAATCGTCCAACGCCCTCTTGAACCTTGCCGCCGATATTGCGGGCGGTGCCTTCAATTCGATTTTCGTCCATCGTTTTGTCTCCCGTTTGCCTTTCAACACACCACCATCGGCCCGAGTTCCATCGCTTGTTTCTCGGTGGCTCGCTCAACGACGCCAGCCGCCGAGAGCGATGCTATGAACGACGCTCTCGGAACCATGAGGGCGGTGAGTTGTTCTTGGACAAACATTGCGGAACCCAAATGCCTGCCTCGGCGCCGCTGACTGCTTCCACGGATACCTCATCATCCCATCAGCGCGCCGATCATGGCGCCGTCTCCTCCGATATCCCTGCACGGCTCGATCGCCTCCCCTGGAGCAGATTTCACCTTCTCATTCTGATCGGCCTTGGGGTTACCTGGATTCTCGACGGCATTGAGGTCACGATCGTCGGTGCCATCGCGCCGGTGCTCGGGGATAAGAGCACGCTCGGATTCTCAATTGCGCAAATTGGCAACGCTGCATCCGCCTATGTGACCGGCGCGGTGATTGGCGCGATTTTGTTTGGCTGGCTGACCGATCGCTTCGGCCGCAGAATGGTGTTCTACATCACCCTCATCGTTTACCTCGTCGGCGTGTTGCTGACGGCGACCTCGTGGAATTTTCTCAGTTTTGCTCTGTTTCGCGCCATCACCGGGCTAGGCATCGGTGGCGAATATGCCGCGATCAATTCCGCGATCGACGAGCTCATTCCGGCGCGCTACCGCGGCCGGATCGACATTATTGTCAACGGAAGTTTCTGGCTCGGCGCGGCGCTCGGCTCCGGAGCCTCTCTGCTGTTTCTCGATCCGCAGGTGTTTGCGCCCAACGTCGGGTGGCGCGTCGGATTCGCCGTCGGTGGTGTTTTGGGCCTGGGCATTCTGTTCATGCGCCACTACGTCCCGGAAAGCCCACGCTGGCTGTTGACCCACGGTTATGTCGATCAAGCCGAGGCGACGATCGCCGACGTCGAGCGTCGCGTTACGGCCCACGGCGGCGGAGAACTACCGCCTGTCAAGGAGCGACTTGAGGTTCATCCGCGCAAGAGCTTCGGCTTCGGCATGATCGCAAACGCGATGTGGACGAAATATCGCGCACGCAGCGTGCTTGCGCTGTCTTTGATGATGGCGCAGGCGTTCCTGTTCAACGCGGTGTTTTTTACCTATGGGCTGGTTCTGGTCGACTTTTACGGTGTCTCCGATCAAAAAATCGGCACGCACCTCGTCGTCTTGGCCATCAGCAATTTCCTCGGCCCTCTGCTGCTGGGAGCGCTGTTCGACACAATCGGACGCCGCATCATGATCAGCCTCACCTATGCGGTCAGCGGCATTCTTCTCATCGCCGCCGCTTTCGCTTTCGGCCTCGGTGCCTTCTCCGCCTGGGGTCAAACGTTCGCCTGGATGGCGATCTTTTTCTTCGCTTCAGCGGGCGCGAGCTCGGCCTACCTCACAGCCAGCGAGATTTTCCCGCTGGAAACCCGGGCGCTGGCAATCGCCACGTTTTACGCGCTCGGCACCGCCTTTGGCGGTATCGCGGCTCCCACATTATTTGGATACTTGATCGCGCAGCATGCGCCCTGGACGCTCGCGGTCGGCTATTTCATTGCCGCGGGCCTGCTGATTGGCGCGGCCGTCATCGAAGCGTTCTTTGGGATTGACGCGGAAGGCCGCTCACTCGAGCAGATTGCGGACCCACTCTCTGCCAAATGACGTGTACGATCGCCGCTATTCCACAAGAGTCGGCTGCATTTTGAACAAACCTTAAGGTTGGACCGTTACAGTGGCGGCTTTCGCCAGCCCGGGATGACGCGTGACCAAGACTTCCACGACAAACGGTAAAGCGGTCTCGGCCACCGGCGCCGCCGGGCTGAGCCTGGCCGCGCTCGGCGTCGTCTTCGGCGATATCGGCACCAGCCCCCTCTACACGCTGAAGACAGTCCTCAATCTCACCGGTGCAAACCCCGATGCGGCGACGACATTGGGCGCGTTATCTTTGATTCTGTGGACGCTGTTCATCGTCACCACCATCAAATACGTCAACGTCGCGATGCACATCGACAATGATGGCGAAGGCGGCATCATTGCACTGCTGGCATTGCTCGGCGTGAAAAAGCAGAACCGGCCCGCGATCGTCGCCGCGGGATTGTTCGGCGCCGCCTTGATCTACGGCGATGGCGCCATCACACCGGCGATCTCGGTCCTGTCGGCGCTGGAGGGTGTCGAGCAGATCGCGCCGAACCTGCAGCCCTACATATTGCCGGCAGCCGTCGTCATTCTGTTTGCCCTGTTCGCGCTACAGCCCCTCGGTACCGGGAAAATCGGCCGCGCTTTTCGGTCCGATCATGCTCGCCTGGTTTGGGATCATGGCGGCGCTCGGCATTTACGGCATAACGCGACATCCCGGCGTCGTCGCCGCGATCAATCCGCTGTACGGCATCGACTATCTGGTGCACGGCGGCGCCAAGAGCTTCTTCGTGCTCGGCGGCGTATTTCTGTGCGTAACCGGCGCCGAGGCGCTCTATGCCGACATGGGCCATTTCGGCAAAATACCCATTCGGCGGGCCTGGAATTTCGTGGTCTTTCCAAGCTTGATTCTAAACTACGCAGGACAGGCGGCCATCGTCCTCGAAGGCTCGTCGACCGAGGGTAACATCTTCTACCAGCTTTGCCCGTCCGCGCTGCTGACGCCGATGGTGATTTTGGCCACCATCGCCACCATCATCGCCAGCCAGTCGATCATCACCGGCGCGTTTTCCATGACACGGCAGGCGATCGCGCTTGGATGGATGCCGCGGCTGCGGATCGTGCAAACGTCGGAAGAGGGCTACGGGCAAATCTATATCGGCGCCGTCAACTGGCTGCTGATGCTTGCGACGCTGAGCCTGACGCTGGCCTTCCGCCATTCCGACAATCTGGCGGCCGCCTACGGGATTGCGGTTTCGCTGACGATGCTTTTGACCAGCGTGCTGTTGTTCATCGCCATGCGTGAGATCTGGCAATGGTCATTTCTCAGAGCCGGCGCGATCGCCTTGTTGTTTCTCATTGTCGACTTGGGATTTTTCACCGCCAATGCCACCAAGGTCTTGGAAGGCGGCTATGTACCCTTGTTGCTGGCTATAGCCGTCTATGGCGTCATGTGGATTTGGCACCGCGGCACCGATGCGGTGAATGCCCGGGTCGTCGCGGATCAGGTGCCGCTGAAAGAGTTTGTTGAAACGATCGAATCCGCCAATCTGGCGCGCGTTCCGGGCAGCGCCGTGTTTCTGACCCGCCGCGACAGCGAGACGCCGCCGGTGTTGGTCTGGCATGTTCGTAAAAACCGCTCGCTGCACGAGCACGTTTTCATTCTCAAGCTGACTGTCACGCCGTCGCCGCACACCCGGCCGAGCGAACGGATCGAAATCACCCAATTGGCTGACAAGTTCTGGCGCATCGAAGAGCGGCACGGCTTCATGGAGCGCCCGAACGTCTTCGCCATCCTGGATGCTTGCAGCGCCAAGACCATGGGTCTCGACCGCAAGGACGTCATCTTCTATGTCGGCCGCGAGACGATCATCCCGCGCGAAGGCCACGGCGCCATTCCGCGCTGGCAGGAAGCCATTTTCGCCGCCATGGCCCGAAACTCGGCCCGCATCACCGATGTGCTCAAACTGCCACCCGAGCAGGTCGTCGAGATCGGTCGGGAAGTCGCGATTTAGCGCGCGAGGGTGCGGACAGCCGCAGGCCTCCGCTCTCACACAGCATCCGCCTCAAATGCACTCGCCGCAGCGCAGCGACGCCCTGAGCCATGCATGAACGCTGCGTGCGACTGCTCGCCAGACGGCGTGTGCAATACCCGTTTATGATGATAGGAATTCATCGTCGCATCGGTGGGAACGCTCGGCGGATGCCGCAAAGGCGTCCGCGATAGGGACATTATGCTGGAAGCATGTGCACGCCGTGGCACGGAGCCGCCGAACATTCATCTCCGCGTCGCGTCGCTGTGTTTCCTCGTTCTGTTTCTCGAAGGCTACGACATCACCGCGATGAGCTACGCCACCCCCTCGCTGACGGAGGTGTGGCACGTGAAGCCGCCGCAATTCACTGCGGCGCTGACGGCGGGCAGCGTGGGTCTGCTGCTCGGCGCACTGAGTGCCGGTTCTTTAGGAGATTACCTGGGGCGAAAGCCTGTCCTGATCGGCTGCACTTTGGTTTTCGGGCTTTTCTCGCTGCTGACATCCTTCAGTACTGGTCTCTTTTCGCTGGCCGTCCTTCGTTTTCTGACAGGCCTTGGCCTTGGCGGCGGCATTCCGATCGCGATCGCGCTCGCGACCGACTATGCGCCGAAACGTAATCCGCGGCGGCTCGTGATCCTGATGAGTGCTGGCATCTCGGTCGGCAATACCGTCGGTGGCTTCATCGCCGCAAAGATCGTGCAGTTCTCGAGCTGGGAAATGATCTTCGTGGTCGGCGGCCTGCTGCCGATCCTCGTAGCGCCGTTGATGATCGCCTATATGCCGGAGTCCAGCCCGCGGCCTGCTGCCAAGCCGGTCGATTCCGCCGCGGACAAGGCCACACCGCTCGCGCTGTTCCGCCACGGCTTGGCGGTGCGCACTGTTCTGCTGTGGATGGTCAACCTCTTCAACCTCGTCGGAAACTATTTCATCTTGTTCTGGCTGCCGTCGATCTTGCACGCCAAGGGTTTGTCGCCGGCGGACGCGATCCTGGCGACGACAATGTATGCGCTGGGTACGATCCTGGGCGCGCTGGTGACCGCGCCGATCGTCGACCGTCTCGGTGTCGAACGCGTGATCGCTTTTATCCTCTGCATGGGGGCGTGCTGCGTTTTGTTGATCGGCACCGTGGATTTGCCTCTCCCCATGCTTTACGTCGTCATCTGCGCCGCCGGAACCGGAATCGGCGGCTGCCAGCACGGCATCAATTCCGTCTCCGGGGCGCTCTATCCGCCTGCCATACGCTCGACCGGCACCGGCTGGGCGCTGGCGATGGGGCGCGTCGGCCAGATTGGCGGCCCACTGATCGGCGGCATCCTTCTTGGCTTAGGGTGGACGTCCAAAGAGATATTCCTCGCAGCGTCCGTGCCGGCATTCTGCGTAGCCATCGGTATGGCGACACTCGGCTGGTTGCGCCGCGCCGATGAAACAGGTCCAGCCAATACGTCGGCAGCGGGCCCATGACGCGGCGCATCGACACGCAGGTCTTGATTGTCGGCGGCGGCCCGGTCGGCTTGTCGCTCGCGATGGATCTTGCATGGCGCGGTATTGCGGTCGTTGTTGCCGAGCTGCGTCCGCGCGGCGAGGCGCCGAGCGTGAAGTGCAATCACGTCGCCGCCCGCACCATGGAAATCTTTCGCCGGCTCGGCGTCGCCGCCGCGGTACGCGATGCCGGCTTGCCGCGCGACTATCCCAATGACGTCGCCTACCGTCTCACCACAACCGGGACCGAGCTGGCGCGGATTCCAATTCCTTGTCGCGCTGATCGCTATACGGCGGCCGATGGACCCGACACGTGGTGGCCGACGCCTGAACCGCCGCATCGCATCAATCAAATCTATCTCGAGCCGATACTGTTCGCGCACGCCGCAGCGATGCGCGGTTGCACCATTCTGAGCCGGACGCGCGTATCGGCTTTCACGCAATCCGCGACGTCTGTCATGGCCCAGGCGGAATCCCTCGACGATGGCGAGGCCATCGAAATTCAATGCGCCTATCTGGTCGGCTGCGATGGCGGCCGGTCACAGATACGACGCGCGATCGGAGCGAAGCTTGAGGGAGACGCGGACATTGGCCGCGTGCAGTCCACGTATATTCGTGCGCCCTCTCTGCTCGGCAAGCTGAAAGCCAAGCCGGCGTGGGGAACGTTTTCGCTCAATCCAGTGCGCAGCGGGAATGTCTATGCCATCGACGGCCGCACCACGTGGCTCGTTCACAACTACTTTCGCGCCGACGAACACGATTTCGAGGCGGTAGATCGTGACGCCAGTCTGCGTGCCATCCTCGGCGTCGGCACGGATTTCGAATACGACATTATCTCCAATGAGGATTGGATCGCGCGGCGTCTGCTCGCCGACCAATTCCGCGACCGCCGGGCCTTCATCTGCGGTGACGCGGCTCATCTGTGGGTGCCGATGGCGGGCTACGGCATGAATGCCGGGATCGCCGATGCGATGAACTTGTCGTGGCTGCTCGCTGCGGTACTGCGCGGCTGGGCGAATGAAGCCATTCTCCGCGCGTACGAGGCGGAGCGCCGCCCGATCACCGAGCAAGTGTCACGCTACGCGATGAACCACGCGATCGCCCTGGCGAAGATGCGTAGCGCGGTGCCGGCGGAAATTGAGGACGGAGGCCCGGCCGGCGTGGCGGCGCGAGAGCGTGTCGGGCGTGAACTCTACGATCTCAACGTCCATCAGTATTGCTGCGGCGGGCTCAATTTCGGTTATTTCTATGATGCGTCGCCAATCATCGCGTACGACGATGCCGCGCCCCCGGCCTATACGATGGCTGATTTTACGCCGTCTACCGTGCCGGGCTGTCGCACCCCGCATTTGTGGTTGCGCGACCGCCGCTCGCTCTACGACGCGCTCGGTCCCGACTACACGCTGATCCGCACCGACCCGTCTGCGTCAGCAGAACCCTTGATGGCCGCAGCCGCACAGCGGCGGGTGCCGGTCGCGTTGCTCGATCTCGACGCGCCGGAAGCCGCCGCTCTCTATCCGTGGAAATTCGTACTGTCCCGCCCCGATCAACACGTCGCCTGGCGCGCTAATGTTTTGCCAGCGGATCCGCTTGCGCTGATCGAGCGAATTCGTGGTGGCGGCAATCCTCAACCAGCTTATGCTTCTTGAACAAATCGCCGATAGCGTCACCGGCCCAACCAGGGAGCCGACCCGAAAGCCGCCTCCCCTATCGGCTTGCCGTGTGATGTCCCAAATGGCGATGCGCATGGTGCAGCGAGAGGAGCGGAACCTTGAACCGTCCCTTGGTCGTGTTCTCCGCACCGACGAACAGTCCCAGGCAAAACGCGCTGATGGCGAGGGGTAGAGCCCAGGTCGCAACGGTGTAGCCGCGCCAGCGGCAGATAAGCCAAGCGGCGAGTGCGGCCACAATCCATACACCCCCGATCAAGGTTAGATTGTGCCACATCGCAGCGTCCCGCCTACCAATCAATTCGGATTCTGCCGCACGCGGCTTTATGATTGGTGAAGCCACTTTGGCGCCTCATCAACCGGCATTGGCGTGCGCTTTTTGGGCGCAATCGATCTCAGCCGCGCTCACGGTCAATGCGGAGACGTTGCGGGCGTGCCGAACGGCCGGCTCGTTCGATCGAGTTCATCGATGCGCAGCTCGGTTTGAAGCGCTTCCGCGTACAGCGGAACATCGCGCCCTTCAATGGCATCACCCGCCGAACGATAGCGCGAAGCCAAATTGCTGAGCGAGTCGAAGCGCGCAGCCAGGTAGCCGGCCATGTATTCGTTGAATTCCCGTTCGCCCGGCTGGTCGCCGACTGCCATCGCTCGGGCCTGCACGAGAAGATTCTCACGCCCCATAACCGGCAGAGTCAGCCGGGTCAGGGCCCAATACATGGCGGCCGCGTCCAGCGTTCGATCGCCACCGTATTTTAGCGAGTCACTGATGAGTTGCGCGTTCTCTTGTTCCCAAAAGGTCTGATTGGCGGCGTTCTTCTGTGGATTCTGAAAAGCCGCGAGAAAATCGAGCCTCAGTTGATCCATCGCCCTTTGAGCTGCGTAATAACCTTCATGACCAGCCGCATCGGTCCCAGCGGGCAATGAATTGTAAAGTGCTTGGACGCAATCCGCCGCCGCATTTTTGTTCGGGACGTCAGCCGCGAGCGCTTGCCCGCAGACCAGCATCAACAAGAACATTGGCAAGAATTCGCGTCTCAATTGCAAATCCACGTGGACGAGGCATTGCGCGCCCTTTGGCGCTCTACACTAGCGTCCTGATGGTCGCGCGTCATAAATTTCACACCACCTTTCCCGATCGATCGGAGCGAGTGCCGAGGAATAGAGTGTATCGATGAACAAAAACGAGTGCTTGCGCCGTGGTGTTGAGGCCTCTTGCTCGTCTTCCCGCTGGCGCGCGACGCCCCATGTGACGTGACAGCGACGCGGTACGGGTGGCGACCGCCAAACGGATCAAGGCGGAGTTTAATCTTGCCGCTCGTTCCATCGTTGAGGCAATGCGCACCATTCCCAATCTACGGGCGCCCGTCGTCACGCTGAGCTATTATCAGAGACGCCTCGCCCGAGCGCTGACGCGCAAGGCGACCGGCGGCCACGCTTAGCCACGCGTGGCCGCCCTTCGGGCCTCCAATCAACTTCATGGTTGTTTGATCGTCCGGCGGACAGCGTCGCGCCAGAGCACAAGCTTACGTTCGCGCTCGGGAGCGGCCATCGCCGGAACAAATTGGCGCTCAAGCGCCCATTGCTGCGCGAACTTATCCGGCGGCGGATAGAGCCCGGCCTGCAGCCCAGCCAAGTAGGCCGCGCCGAGTGCGGTGGTCTCGAGAACGTGCGGCCGGTCAACCGGCGCGGCCAAAATGTCGGCGAGCCGCTGCATGGTCCAGTCCGACGCGACCATGCCGCCGTCGACGCGCAGGACCGTTTCGGCGCCGCCACCCCAGTCGCGCCGCATCGCCTACAACGAGATCAGCGGTCTGAAAACAAACGCTCTCCAACGCTGCACGCGCCAGCTCCTTGCCACTCGTCGCCCTGGTAATCCCGAAAATCGCGCCGCGCGCTTCAGGATCCCAATAGGGCGCGCCGAGCCCGACAAAAGCAGGGACAAGAACGACGTCTTGATGCGGGTCGGCTGCGGCCGCGAGTGGACCGCTTTGGTCGACAGACGGCAGAATGCCGAGCCCATCGCGCAGCCATTGCACCGCGGCGCCGGCGACAAAGATCGCGCCTTCGAGCGCATAAGCGCGTTTGCCGCCGAACTGGTAGGCGATCGTCGTCAGCAAACGATGTTGCGAGGCGACCGCTTCTTCGCCGGTGTTCAGGAGCGCGAAGCAACCCGTGCCGTATGTCGACTTCGTCATGCCGGGCTTAAAGCAGGCTTGGCCAACGACTGCGGCTTGCTGATCGCCGGCGACGCCACGAATGGGAACAGCCGCACCGAATATCGCCGGGTCGGTCACGCCGAGTTCGCCGGATGAATCCGTGACCTGCGGCAACATTGCCTTCGGCACATTGAGGAGCGACAGCAACTCGTCGTCCCACTCCCCTTTGCGGATATCGAACAGCATGGATCGCGATGCGTTAGTCGCATCGGTGATGTGCGTCGCGCCCCCCGTCAGGCGCCAGATCAGAAAACTATCAACCGTGCCGAATGCGAGCTCACCACGCGCGGCACGCGCCCGAGCACCCGGTACCGTATCCAGGATCGCGGCGATCTTGGTGCCGGAGAAATAAGGATCGAGCAGAAGTCCGGTCTTGCGACTGATCAACGGTTCGTGTCCGGCGGCCTTCAGACGATTGCAGGCATCGGCGGTTCTCCGGTCCTGCCAGACGATGGCGCGATGCACCGGCCGTCCGGTCGCGCGCTCCCACACCAGCGTGGTCTCACGCTGGTTGGCGATGCCGATTCCGGCGAGATCACTCGCCGCAATGCCGGCACGCGACAGCGCAAGCCGGCAGCTCTCGACCACCGTCTGCCAGATATCTTCGGGATCGTGCTCGACCCAGCCGGAGTTGGGAAAGTGCTGTGGAAACTCCTGTTGCCCGACGCCGACGGCATGGAGCCGCGCGTCAAACACAATCGCCCGCGATGACGTGGTGCCTTGGTCGATGGCAAGAATATGAGCGCTCATGCCGGCTCCGGGCGGACGGATAAAAAAGGCTGGGCGGCCGAAAAGAGCCGCCCAGCTTGAGATGCGTTATCGCTGATGCGTCACTGTCGCTTCGGCGGCGTCGCCGGCCACGATTTGATCAGGGTGTCGTAATCGATCGTCTCAGGCTTCGGCTTTTCATTCGCGAGCTTAGGCTGCGGCGCGATGTTGCCGTCGGCCACGGATTTCTTGAACCAGTAATCCGCGGTCTCCTTCTTGTTGAGCTTCGGACCGCAAGCCCCTTGCACGCCAGACTTTTCCAGGCGTGCGAGCACTTCGTCCTGAGCCGCCGCAAGCGAATCCATGGCCTGCTGCGGGGTCTTCGCGCCCGACGCGGCGTCACCGATGTTCTGCCACCACAATTGCGCAAGCTTGGGATAGTCCGGCACGTTGACACCGGTTGGTGTCCACTGCACGCGCGCCGGCGAGCGGTAGAACTCAATCAGACCGCCGAGCTTAGGTGCGCGCTCGGTGAAGCTCTTATCCCAAATGTCGCTTTCGCGGATGAAGGTGAGACCAACGTGACTCTTTTTCAGGCTCACCGACTTTGAGACGATGAACTGAAGGTAGAGCCACGCGGCCTTGGCGCGATCCTTCGGCGTCGACTTCAACAGCGTGACCGAACCGACGTCCTGGTACCCGAGCTTCATGCCTTCGCGCCAATAAGCACCGTGCGGAGACGGCGCCATGCGCCATTTCGGCGTGCCGTCGGCGTTCATCACCGGCAGGCCCGGCTTGACCATGTCGGCGGTGAAGGCCGTGTACCAGAACACTTGCTGGGCGACGTTGCCTTGGGCCGGAACCGGACCGGCTTCAGAGAAGGTCATACCCGGCGCCTGTGGCGGCGCATACTTCTTCAGCCAATCGATATATTTCTCGATGGCGTAAACAGCGGCCGGACCGTTGACGTCGCCGCCACGCTCGACCGAAGAGCCGACCGGCCGGCAACCCTCCATGCGGATGCCCCATTCGTCGACCGGAAGGCCATTCGGAATACCCTTGTCGCCGTTACCGGCCATCGATAGCCAGGCGTCGGTGAAGCGCCAGCCGAGCGACGGATCCTTCTTGCCGTAGTCCATATGGCCATAGACCCGGACGCCGTCGATTTCCTTGATGTCGTTGGTGAAGAAATCGGCGATGTCTTCGTAAGCCGACCAGTTGACCGGCACGCCGAGCTCATAGCCGTATTTGGCTTTGAACTTGGCCTTGATCTCCGGATTGGTGAACCAGTCGTAGCGGAACCAGTACAGGTTCGCGAATTGCTGATCCGGCAGTTGGTAGAGCTTCTTGTCAGTCCATGTCGTGAAGGAGCGACCGATAAAGTCGTCGAGATCCAGCGTCGGATCGGTGACGTCCTTCGCGTCACCGGCCATCCAGTCGGTCAGGTTCACGGTCTGGTTATAGCGAGGATGCGTGCCGATAAAATCGGAGTCGTTGATCCAGCCATCATAGATGTTCTTCCCAGACTGCATCTGCGTCTGGATCTTTTCGACGACGTCACCTTCCTGAATGATATCGTGCTTGACCTTGATCCCGGTGATCTCCTCGAATGCCTTCGCGAGCACCTCGGATTCATATTTGTGGACCGTCAGAGTTTCGGAGACCACATTGATCTCCATGCCCTTGTAGGGTTCTGCGGCCTTGGCGAACCATTGCAGTTCTTTGGTCTGGTCTTCTTTCGAGAGCGTCGAAGGCTGGAATTCAGTATCAACCCACTTCTTGATCGCGGCATCGTCGGCAAGTACCGGGCCGCCCGCCAGCGCTAGCATAAGGACGCCCATGGAAACGGTCGTTTTCAGGCGCATGTGCATTTCCTCCCTCGCGTGCATTTAGATCTTACCGGGCCCGCGCACGCTTGCGAGACACGGCGTATCCACTGTCAGACCCAGCGAAACACGGCTACGGCCATGGCTAGTGAAATGAGTGTGGCCAGCCAGAGGCTGGAAACCTCCCATCCGTCGGCAATCGGCAACGTAGCGATCGCGTTCGCGCCGACGCTGCCGATCCAGGCGAGATGAATGAACGCCGCAGCCAGCAGCGATATGAACAGGCGATCGCCCCGCGTGGTCGGCACACTCAACACGCCGAAGCGCGGAGTCTCAGGCCGGCGCACCGCCAGCAGGGTCATCAACCGCTAGCGCCAATGCCAGGAACACAAACAGCAGAGACGTCTGCCACGTCCACGCCATCCATGCGATGTCCATGACCGTCTCCTAAACCCGGCCCAGGGCAAAGCCCTTGGCGATGTAGTTGCGCACGAACCAGATCACGAGCGCCCCGGGGATCAGGGTGAGAACGCCGGCGGCGGAAAGCAGACCCCAATCAATGCCCGCGGCCGAAACCGTGCGGGTCATGATCGACGAGATCGACTGGTTGTTCGTGAGCGTGCGCGCGAACAGCAGTTCGACCCAGGAGAACATGAAGCAGAAGAACGCCGCGACCCCGATACCGCTGGCGATCAGGGGAATGAAAATGCGGACGAAAAAGCGCGGGAATGAGTAACCGTCGAGAAAAGCAGTCTCATCGATTTCCCGCGGCACGCCGGACATGAAACCTTCCAGGATCCAGACCGCAAGCGGCACATTGAAGATGCAATGCGCGAGCGCGACCGCCCACGTGGTGTTGAACAGGCCGATGGCCGAATACAGATTGAAGAACGGCAGCGCAAAAACCGCAGGCGGCGCCATGCGGTTGGTGAGCAGCCAGAAGAAAAGATGCTTGTCGCCGAGGAAAAAATAACGCGAGAAGGCGTAGGCAGCCGGCAGCGCCACGCCGATCGAAATAACCGTATTGAGGATGACGTAGGTCAGGGAAAAGCGAAAGCCGTTGTACCAGGTCGGGTTGGTGAATATTTCCATATAGTTTTGCAGCGTCGGCGCCAGCGGGATCACGCTCATCGTCGTCGTGATCTCGGCATTGGTCTTAAAGCTCATATTGATGAGCCAATAGACCGGCAGCATCAGGAAGATCAAATAGGCTGCGAGGATATAGCGCCCGCCCCTCATGCCGATTGCTCCCGTCGCACTTCGCGCGTGTTGGTCATGACGGTATAGAAGATCCAACAGCTGACAAGGATGATCAGGTCGTAAACGATCGACATTGCCGCGGCTTTGCCGAGATCGAATTGGCCAAGCGCAATCTTGACCAGTTCGATAGAGACGACGGTCGTCGAATTTCCCGGGCCGCCGCCGGTGACGACGAATGGCTCGGTATAGATCATGAAGCTGTCCATGAACCGCAGCAGCACGCCGATCAGCAACACGTGCCGCAGCTTCGGCAGCTCGATGGCGCGGAAAACAGCCCAGCGCGACGCGCCGTCGATCCGCGCCGCCTGATAGAACGCGTCGGGAATGGACCGCAATCCGGCGTAGCAAAGGAGCGCAATGAGGCTGGTCCAGTGCCAAACGTCCATCACGATGATCGTGAACCAAGCGGCGAAGAATCCGGCGGTGTAGTTGTAATCAATGCCAAGATGATTGACGGTCCAGCCGAGCAAGCCAATGTCGCCGCGGGCGAAGATCTGCCAAATCGTGCCGACGACATTCCACGGCACCAACAGCGGCAGCGCCATCACGACCAGGCAGAAGGCAACGCCGAGCCCCTTCTTCGGCATGCAGAGCGAAACCAAAATGCCGAGCGGCACCTCGAGGGCCAGCACGATCAGCGAGAAAACAGCGTTGCGGACCAGTGACGCCAAAAAACGTCCGCCGAGTTCGGAACTCGGGTCCAACAATTCCTGATACCAGCCGACGCCGTTCCAGAAGAACTGGTTGTTGCCGAACGTGTCCTGCACCGAATAATTGATCACCGTCATCAACGGCAATACGGCGTTGAACGCGACAATCGCCACGACCGGGATAACCAGGAGCCAGGCGCGATTGTTGACTGGTTTGTCCACGGCGCTCACAGCCTCACCAGCTTGCTATCGGCATAAACGTGCACGCGCGCCGGATCCGGCGCGAACGAGACGCGCCCCGCGGGCACGGATTCGTCCTCCGACGCGATCGCCGTTATCGGCAAGCCGCCAAGCTCACCGCGAACGATGCGGCGACTGCCGGCGTCCTCGACGCGGAGCACATTGACCTTGAGCCCCCGATCATCGTTGCCGACCCTAAGAAATTCCGGCCGGATCCCGATCTCGACCTTCTTGTCTTTCGGGAATGCCGGATATGCGCGGGAGAGCGGGATCGCGCTGTCGCCGATATGGGCCGTGGCGCCGTCCACAACTGCCGGCAATACGTTCATGCCCGGCGAACCGATGAAATAGCCCACGAACGTGTGCGCCGGCTCCTCGAACAATTCCTGCGGGGTACCGACCTGTACGACTTCGCCTTCCAGCATGACCACGACCTTGTCGGCGAAGGTCAGCGCTTCGGTCTGATCGTGGGTGACATAGACCATGGTCGTCCGAGACTGGCGGTGCACGCGTTTCAGGGCGCCGCGAAGCTGCCATTTCAAGTGCGGATCGATGACCGTGAGCGGCTCGTCGAACAGGATCGCCCGCACATCCTCGCGAACCAGGCCACGGCCCAGCGATATTTTCTGCTTCATGTCGGCGGTCAGGCCGCTGGCCATGCGCCGCAGATCGGATCCGAGATCGAGCATGGCCGCGACCTGCTCGACCCGCTCGGCGATTTTTCGCCGCTCGATGCCGCGATTGCGCAACGGGAACGCCAGATTCTCGGCGACCGTCATGGTGTCGTAGATCACCGGAAACTGGAAAACTTGCGCGATGTTGCGGCGCTCCGTCGGCAACGTCGTCACGTCGGCGTCGTCAAACAACACCTTGCCGTCGGACGGTATCACCAGTCCGGAAATGATATTCAGGAGCGTGGTCTTGCCGCAGCCCGAGGGACCAAGGAGAGCGTAAGCGCCGCCGTCATCCCAGACCGTCGTCATCCGTTTCAACGCCCAGTCCGCGGGATCCGAGGGACGGGGCTTGTAGCTGTGCGCGAGGTTGCTGAGTTCGATGCGCGCCATCTCAAGCGCCCTGCCAAAAAGGAGCTCGCACCAGCTTTCCGCTCGGTTCAAAAACAAAGAACTTCGCGGAGTCGAGATAGATCTCGATATTTTGTCCGGGCTGGAGATTGTGCACGCCCCGCGCCAGCGCGATCCAACGCGCGCTCGGCACGTCGATGTGGACGAAGCTTTCCGACCCGGTGATTTCGCTGACCGCAACGGTGCCGTTCACGGCCGTCAGGCCCTGTCTCGACGGTCCGAGCGAGACGTGATTGGGCCGAAAGCCGACTTCGAAACGGCCTTCGGGCAGGCTTTGCAGCATACCCGTCAGCGCAAAGGCCGGCCCGGCATTGCTGGCAGCCGAACCGCCGCGGATATCGACGGTCAGGAAATTCATCGGCGGATCCGAGAAAATGCAGGCCGTCGCTTTGTCCTTCGGCGCGCGATAAACCTCAGGCGTCGGCCCGAACTGAGTGACCGCCCCTTCCCGCAGCGTGACCGTGTTGCCGCCGAGCAGCAAAGCTTCCGAAGGTTCGGTCGTGGCGTAAACGAAGATCGTATCCTTGCCGCCAAAGAAGCGCGGCAATTCGCTCCGCAATTCTTCGCGCAGTTTGTAATCGAGATTGGCCAACGGCTCGTCCAGAAGTACGAGCTTGGCATCTTTCACCAGGGCGCGTGCGATGGCCGTGCGCTGCTGCTGGCCGCCGGAAAGGCTCAGCGGCAACCGGTCGAGATAGGGTTCGAGCCGCAACAACTTGGCGGCCTGCTTGACCTTCACGTCGATTTCATTTTTGGCGACACGACGCACGCGCAACGGCGATGCGATGTTCTCGTAGACCGTCATCGCCGGATAGTTGATGAATTGCTGGTAGACCATCGCCACGGAGCGTTCGCGAACCGGCCGCCCGGTTACATCGTCGCCGTCGACAAGAATCTTCCCGGAGGTCGGTGCGTCCAGCCCAGCCAGTAAGCGCATGATCGAGGTCTTGCCGGATAGCGTCGGGCCCAGCAGGATGTTGATTGTGCCCGGCAAGAAAGACAGAGACACATCGCGCACATGCACGCTACCGCGCACGACCTTCGTGACATTTTCCACGGTAATGGTCACGGCGACGCCCTCACCTCAGCCTGAGTTTGGCAGGTTCCGAGGTTTTCGGCGAGCCATTCGTTGAGGGCTTGCACTTGCGGCGCGGCGAGGCGCAATCCGAGTTTGGAACGGCGCCAGATGATGTCTTCGGCTGTTTGCGCCCATTCGTTG
The DNA here is from genome assembly GCA_963737755.1 of uncultured Alphaproteobacteria bacterium. Lineage (GTDB taxonomy): Bacteria > Pseudomonadota > Alphaproteobacteria > Rhizobiales > Xanthobacteraceae > BOG-931. The sequence goes on from CAVTTZ010000009.1 coordinate 1,042,538, forward strand.
GCGACGAGGTAGCGCACTTCCGCCTCGCTCAGCGAAGCGCCGAAATCCCGTCCAAGCGCGCGTTCGTCGGCGGCGACGTCGAGGACCGCATCCACCCGCGTCCCATAGGCTGAGGCCAGGCGCGACACATGATCAGACGCGAGGAAAGGATATCGTCCGGCAATTTGCCGTTCGAGTTCCTCCACGCCGGTAACGGCAAACTCGCCGCCCGGCAGGGGAACGTGCCCCGTCCAAGACCGAGGTCTGTTAGGCTCCGGCAGCAGCGGCTGCAGCCGCTCGATCACCTCTTCGGCAAGACGCCGGTAGGTCGTGATCTTGCCGCCGAAGATAGAGACGATTGCTGGCGCCTCAGACGGGGCATCGACCTCGAGGACATAATCCCGTGTCGCGGCCTTCGCATCGCGGGTTCCGTCATCGTAGAGCGGCCGCACGCCGGCATAGCTCCAAATGACGTCGTGCGCGCTGATTGTCCGCGCGAAACTCTCCGACACCGCCCGACAAAGATAATCCACTTCCTCGGGCGTCGCCGACGCCTTGCCGGGATCGCCCTCGAAGTCGCGATCCGTCGTGCCGATGAGCGTGAAATCTTTCTGGTACGGAATCGCGAAGACGATGCGGCCGTCCGGATTTTGCAGAATATAAGCGCGGTCGTGATCAAACAATCTGCGCACGACGATATGCGAACCTTGTACGAGCCGCATGTGTGCGCGCGCCGGTTGCCCGGTGCATTGCGAACGGACCGCTTCGACCCAAGGCCCCGCGGCGTTGACGATTGTGCGCGCCCGCACCGTTCTGGTCGCGCCGGATTTGACGTCGCGCAGATGCAGCGTCCACACGCCGGACGTCCTTTCCGCGCGTTCGACCTCGGTGCGGCAATAGATTTCTGCACCACGATCCGCGGCATCGCGGGCGTTGAGGATGACCAGACGTGCATCGTCAACGCGGCAGTCGGAATATTCGAAAGCAAGACGAAACTTTCCCGGCTGTAGCGGACGCCCGGCGGGATCGGTGGTCAGATCAAGCGTCTGGGTGCCCGGCAGCCTTTTGCGCCCACCGATGTGATCGTAGAGGAACAGACCCAGCCGTAGAATCCAGGCCGGTCGTAGACCCTTCCGATACGGCAGGACGAAGCGCAGCGGCCTGATGATGTGGGGCGCAATGGACCACAGCACCTCCCGTTCGCTAAGCGCTTCTCGGACAAGACGGAATTCGTAGTTTTCGAGATAGCGCAGGCCGCCATGGATGAGCTTGGTGGACCACGAAGAAGTGCCGGCAGCGAGATCGCCCCGTTCGCACAGAATCACCGACCAGCCACGGCCTGCCGCATCACGTGCGATACCGCAGCCGTTGATACCGCCGCCAACGATGGCGATGTCGAAACACTGATCCAACGCGGCGCCCGTCCCCGGTGTCTTGCGTTTTGTGAGCGATTTTCTTTCGATTGACGGTATATCGAAGCAAAATCGAAATCAAGACACTGGAGGCCTTTAGCCTTGGCCCCCCGCATCATCGTCGGCGGCAAATTGCGGCGCAGCCTCGATCAGCCTGACCCCGCGCTCGGCGCAGACATCCCGCACAGGGGAATCCCCGACCCCATCGGTCACCCAGGTTTGCACCTGGCCGATATGCGCGATCCGCACCGGCGCGGAGCGCCGCAGTTTTGAGCTGTCGGCCACCAGCATCGCATGGCGGGCGTTTTCCAGAATGGACTGCGCGACTTGCACTTCCTGATAATCGAAGTCGAGCAGTGTTCCGTCGCTCTCGATCGCAGATGCGCCGATGATGGCGAAGTCGACCTTGAACTGCCGGATCAGCCCGACCGCCGCGGACCCGATGATACCCCCGTCGGACCGGCGGAGCGGCCCGCCCGCCACGATCACTTCGATCCGCGGACGTCCATAGAGCAGCATGGCGACGTGAATGTTGTTGGTGATGACCAGCAAGTCCTCGTGACTGGCAAGGCCGTTGGCCACTTCTTCTGTCGTCGTTCCGATATTGATGAACAGAGACGCGTTGTTGGGGATTAGGGCGGAGGCGGCCGCGCCAATCGCGCGCTTCTCGGCGGCAGCGACAAGCCGCCTGGCCTCGTAGGCGATATTCTCGACGCCCGATGCAATGATGGCGCCGCCATGCACCCGGCTGAGCAGATGCCTGTCACAGAGCTCGTTGAGATCCTTGCGGATGGTCTGCGGCGAGACATCGTAGCGCCGCGCCAGATCGTCGACCGCGACGCGGCCGGAAGAGCGCGCCAGCGTCACGATCTCGTTCTGTCGGGAGGACAGGTCATTCATCAGCCAATCTCGCCTTCAGCGCTTCAAACTAGGTTGCGCGGCGATCTTGGCAAGTCTGCAGCGAAGGAATCATCTGCAAAGAAACCTAATTCCGCCTTCCGATCCGGGCGATCGCCATCGCGCCGCCGCCGCTGCATCGGGCCAGAAGCATGGACTTTTTGCGTCAGATGAGGTCTCCTTGCAGGCAAGAGTTCGCGCACGCTCTGGTGCGTGGCGCCTTCCTTTGAGGACCATCATGGCGGAAGAAAAGGCACCCGGCGGTCGGTCAGGCGACCCATTCGGATTTGGCGAAGGCACCAAGGTAGCCTTGGAACAAACCCATCAGGCGATGGACACCTACTTCGACTTTCTCAAGCGGTCCATTTCGGCGTTTCCTTCGACTGGAACTGAAATTGGCGACAAGTGGAAGGAGGAGAGCCTGTTGAACGTCACCGCGCTCCAGGAACTTGTCGCGCGATTGAGCACTGCCGGCAGTCTCGAGGAAGCGCTGAATATCCAAACGGCGTTCATGCACTCGCAACTGAATCGCTTGAGCAAACAGGCAACGAACGCCGGCATGGCCTACACGAAAATGACCAGCACCACGGACAAGAAGCCGCCGAACAAATAATCGATAGGTGGGGCCGACATCAGAGCCAGGCTAACGTCGCGAGAAACTGATACGTGGCGCCGGAGCAGCGGCAATAACTTGAACTGGCACTCGCCGTCGCTTGATAGGATTTAGCGGGCGATTGGTTTCCCTCAAAGGCGATGCAAAACTCGGCCTTGCCGGCTGCTTCGTAGCATTGACATCGCCCCATGTTCCGCACGAGACAAAGTCCGATAAGCAGCGCCGACCAAGCCGCGCTATGAAATAGGTTTATGCCGAATGGAAAAGACACTTGGGAGCTCCGCGCCGGTTGTGATCGTCGGCGGCGGGCCGGTCGGTATCGGTCTTGCGATTGATCTTGGCTTGCGCGGCATTCATTCGATTGTGGTTGAACGCCACACCGACGTACAGCCAATTCCCAAAGGGCAGAATCTCACGCAACGCACCATGGAGCATTTCCACTTCTGGGGAATCGAAGACGAACTGCGTGCTGCCCGAACGATCCCGCGCGAATACGGCATCGGCGGAGTCACCGTCTATGGCAATTTGCTGAGCCCTTACAGTTACAACTGGCTGCAGCGCGAACTCGTTCGCTCATTCTATTTCACCAGCAACGAGCGATTGCCGCAATACGCGACCGAAGCGGTTTTGCGCCGGCGCGCAGCGCAGATCCCGGCGATCAAAATTATGTACGGCTGGACTTGCGAAGCCGTGCGTCAGGATAACATCAACGCGTCCGTCGATATCGTCGATCGCGACGGCACGAAACAAACACTCGTGGCGGAGTACGTCGTCGGCTGCGATGGCAGCCGTTCCGTCGTTCGCCGGAGCGCCGGAATGACCCAAACGTTGTCCGATCACGACCGGCTGATGGTTCTCCTGGTTTTCCGTTCCAACGGCTTGCATCGCCTGCTCGAGCGATTTCCTGGGAAGTCGTTCTACAATGTGTTGCATCCGGAGCTGGACGGTTACTGGAAGTTCTTTGGCCGGGTCGATCTTGGAAACACCTGGTTTTTCCATGCCCCAGTGCCCGCCGATATCGATCGCGATAATTTCGATTTTCGCCGCCTTCTCCATGAAGCCGCCGGCGCGGAATTCGACGTGGAGTTCGAGCACGTCGGATTTTGGGACCTGCGCTTCGCGCTGGCCGACAGCTACCGCGCCGGGAGGATATTTGTCGCCGGCGATGCAGCGCACAGCCATCCGCCCTACGGCGGCTACGGCGTCAACAGCGGCCTGGAGGATGCGGTGAATTTGTCGTGGAAGCTTGCCGCAACGCTGCAGGGCTGGGGTGAGGCCGGCCTGCTCGACAGCTACGATTCCGAGCGACGCCCGGTATTTGCATCGACGGCGCACGATTTCATCGAGAAGGCGATTTTTGTCGACCGCGACTTTCTCCGCGCCCATGACCCCGAGCGCGATCGCGGTGATTTCGAAGCGGCCTGGCTAAAACGCCAGAGCGACACCCGCGATGAGGTGAATGCGTTCAGCCCGAACTACAAGGGCTCACCGATTGTTTTTGGCCCGGCCGGCGCGCACAGCAGCGCGCTCGACTCGCACGATTATGCGGCGCAAAGCGGCCATCACTTGGCCCCGCAGCCCTTGTCCTCCGGGCGGAATGTTTACGACGAGCTTGGTGCGGATTTTACGTTGATCGCGCTTGGCGCAAACGCCGCCGCAGAGGCGTTCGCGCACGCCGCTGCCGAGCTTGGCGTTCCCTTGAAGATCATCAGCGATACCGCGGCCGATGGTCGGGAAAAGTATCGAGTACCGCTTATTCTGGTGCGGCCCGACCAGTTTGTCGCCTGGACTGGAGACAACGGCGACGCGGCGACTTCGGTGCTGCGACGCGTCACCGGATCAACCAACTGAAGCCAGCGGTCTCACAAACACGTCACGGCCAGCTCGATCACCCTTGCGATAAAATCGATATGCTGCCGGCGACGACAGCAACGGCAACCGCAAGACAACCTAAGGCGATCCAGGGCGACCGGGGTGCGATCTCGGGAACATCGCCGTACACCGCGCGAGACTTGCGACCCGTGATCATGCCGCGCACGAGCCCGGCATGTCGCAACACATCGTGCATGACGTTGGCCGCCACGTGAACCACAACCAGCGCGAGGATGATGTTGAAGCCGAGGTGATGGAGATGGCTTGCCCAATCGACCGTTCCGCCGCTGACGGTATGCGCAAGCGGCCCTTCAATAACAACCCGATCTTCATCGGCCGAATAAAGACCGAGAATCGCCTGGATCGCGACGGCCGCCAACAAGGCCAGAATCATCCAGCCGCCAAGTGGATTGTGACCGAGATAATGCTGCGCACGGCCGCGGATCTCTGCCCAGGCATAAGCCGCAACTGTCCACGGCCACGTCACGAAATCCGAGAAGCGCGCGGTGGAGCTTCCGAAGAAGCCCCACAGCAGCCGAAACATCACGATCACGAGCACAGTGTAGCCATTCCACTTGTGCCATTCGGGATGCGCCGGCGCGTACTTGTTCGTGACCCAGGCCGTCGCGACGCAGGCGACCAGGAGCCACTTACTCAGCCGTGTTGGCAGATCCCAGACGCGGAGCGTTGCAGAGGCCGTCGCATCTTCGGTCCTGCCTCCTGCCCTAGTTTTTCTTGGCGCGGAAATCGTCATGGCAAGATTTGCAATCCGCGAACACTTTCGGCATTTCCGCCTTCAGGCTGGGCAAATCGGTAATAGCGGAGGACGCCGCGGTGGCATCGTTTTCGAGTTTCTGAAACAGGCCGATGAATTTCTCTTTGTCGCTCCAGATCGCCGGCAGGGCGCGGGTGTCATGTCCGGTCTTGGAATCGTCCGGGAACAGCGTGGGAAGTTTCTTTGCATTGGCCGACACGGTGGCGAGCGACGCCTTCACGGTGGCCGCCTCGAACGGCGCCTCGCCCTTGAGCATGGCCGCAACAGGCTTGACCGCATCGCCAATCGCCTTGAGCAGCTCTTGCCGCTGCTGGATGGCATCGCCGTCCGCGTAAACGCTGGTGGCCAGCGAAGTCAGAAAAGCCGCGACGAAAATCTGCTTGATCATCCAATGTCCCTTCTTGAGCCAAGCCCGTATTTCAACAGACAATAATCGGGGTATCCAGTTACGATCGTTTGACGGCTATGCTGCAAACGCAACGCCGCCATTCGCGTCAGCGGGCGTTGTCAATGGGGCTCGGAGGATGCAGCGGGTGCGGCTGGTGCTGTTCGGGCGCTACGCCGAAGCCACGGCGTCGCGGTATCGTTTCATCTCGGCAAATAACGAAATGCGATCAGTCGCCGCAGCCTGCGGCCCGGCGAATTGCCGGTACAGGCTGGCCACGTTGATAACGATCCGCTCCGGATCGAGCCAACCGGCGAAGCGGTCAAGGTTGATGCGGCGCGCCGCCTCCACATAGGACAGGCCATTGTCGAAATGCAGCCGAGCCTGGGCAGCGATGTACTCAAAATAGCTTTTCAGCTCACGCACGGCCGGTTTGTCGGCGATCGGGCCATGGCCCGGCACAATGACGTCGACATCGAGTGACAGAATGTAATCGCAGGTCTTGATCCAATTTTCGACCGGGCCTGCCCACAGAACCGGATGGCCGCCGACGAACAGCAGATCGCCGGTGTAGAGCACGCGGTCGGCGGGAACATGCACCAGAACATCGCCCCGGGTGTGCGCTGAGCCGAGGTGGGTCAGGACCAAGCGCTTGTTGCCGACCGACACCTCCATGGTCTGATCGAATAACGTCGTCGGTGGCGTGCTGACGATGCCGTTCCAATCGAACCGACTGCCCATAATCTCGTGGAAGAATGCGCCGCCTTCGCCGAGATTTTTCCAGCCGGTTTCCAGGGCGATGAGCATGCTCGGCGGCGCTTCGGCAAATTCTTCGGCGCAGGCGCGACAGGCAATGATCTCGGCGCCTTCGACCAACTGATTGCCGAACACATGGTCGCCGTTGGCGTGCGTATTGACCAGCTTGCCGATCTTGCGCGTCGCCGGCACGGCGTCGCGCATGGTCGCGAGCATCTCGGCAGTAAGCGGCAGATCGAACAAGGTATCGACCAGAAGGCTTTGGTCCCCGTCCGTCACCAATCCGGCGTTGCTCCATCCCCAGGAGCCGTCGGGCTGCAGGTAAGCGAAACAGCCGCGTCCGAGATCGTGCAGTCCCTTGGTGTATTGCCACTTGCTCATGCTTGGTCCATCGCTGCTAGCGCTCATGCTTGCGCGGGCCGAGCGCTTGCTAATTTTGTCAGCGGCTTGCCCGTCGCGGCATGCGAAAGATTCGCAATACGCCACTCAGAGTGCCATCGGGCCGTTGCCATTGCAATGTTAGGCGTCGGGCTTGCTTACGGCGCGCCGTGCATAGCTGCCACGTAGCGTGGCGATGCGAACGCGGGCGATTGCAGGATCAAACGTTCCGGCGTTCTTGCTCCGGCGGAAGAAGCCGATCGGCTTCGACAAACACGCGCTCGTCTCCCGAGCGGTACAGTGAATTCGCGACATGCTCGATCCGCTGCCGGCTCCTGGCCAGAGCCGCATCGATCTGTTCGGTGAACACCATCTCGCCAACAAGCGTCTCGACGTCGACCAATACGTCGACCGCAATGTCCATTCCCTCAACCACCGCCGGCCAAGGGACATAGATTCGATGCCCGAGCCGCACTAATACAGTACTGTTGGTAAGATCAGGAGCGCCTCGCAGTTTTAGCATGCCATTTTCCGAATTGCTCAATGCGTGCCCCCCAACGACTTCCTGCTTTGACGTACGAGAACACTGCTTTGACTTGGAACAACACTGTTTGGCGGCGTGCGCTGTTGAATTCCGCGCTTTGGAAAAGACCGATCGCTAAGTTTGGTTTCGTACTTATCGCAACGTCGAAGTGTTAAAATTAACGGTCGGTCAATCTCATCCAGCGGAAACTGAGCAAAGCGGGAGCGCATCCGTTTCGGTTCCATCGCTGGTGCGCGGAACCGAAAGCTTGATGGGTTCATTATGCACAAATGGCCGCGAAACCAAGAGGACCGTTATGGACAGCACCCCTCTGGCACTCATTGTCGAAGGCGATGACAATCAGCGCGCATTGCTCGCGACGCTGCTCGAAGAGTCCGAGATGAAAGTATTGGAATGCGAAAACGCCGAAGCTGCCATTCCGATTTTGGATCGCCTGGGTGATTCGGTCTGCTTCCTTTTCACCGAAGTAAAATTGCCGGGAACAATAAACGGCGCCGCGCTCGCGGCAAAAGCCAAAGACCAGTTTCCGCATATCGAAGTGGTCGTGACGGCAACTTCGCTGCCACCCGAACTGCCCGGCGACACCAAATTCATGCCGAAGCCGTGGCGCCCCCTCGACGTGCTGCTGGAGGCTGAACGGTCAATAAGCTCACACTAGCTTTGAGACCGTGACCGCACCGCTTTCCTTGTTATGGCCTTGGCATGAGGCGGGTCAGCCGCCCGACCCGTCCCGGCCCAGGATTTGAATTGGATTTCGGAACCCGAACGGGTAGATCGATCCTGTTGAAGTGGATCGACAAAAATACTTATGCCGAATTCCGACAATTCCGATGAAGTCCCGCTGGCAGGCACCATCCTCCAGCGGTACGTCTCGCGCAGACATGTTAGCGAAACGGCACGTCATTCGACGCGCCGTTCGGCAATGGCTCGACACCAACGCCTTTCTGGAAATCGATACGCCGCTTCTCGTCCACGGCTCGACGCCGGACGCGAATATTGATTCCTTTGCCGTGGACGACCGCTATTTGGTGACTTCGACCGAGTATCAGATCAAACGGATGATCGGCGGCGGGTTTGAGCGGCTCTACACATTGACGCAGAATTTCAGACAAGGCGATCTCGGCGTCCTCAACAATCCCGAATTCACCATGCTCGAATGGGCGCGCGCCGGCGCCACCCTGGAGGACATCGAAGCGGATGCCGAGAACATGGTGCGAGCAGCCGCTGACAGTCTCGGAATCGGCACCAAGCTTTTTTATCGGGAACACACCATCGACCTCGATGGCCCGTGGGCGAGAATACCCGTTGCCCAGGCATTCTCCGAAGCGTCCGGGCTGGCCGTTTCAAGTTTCGATCGCGAGACGCTTCAAGGCATCGCCAAGGCGAGCAACCTAAATCTTTCGGCTGCAATGTGGAACGACGATACGGCGCTCTTCAGCGCGGTCGTCTCCGACGTTCAGTCTCGCCTTGGATTCGATCGACCTGTCTTTTTGCGCGACTGGCCGTCCTTTCAGACCTCGACTGCGCCCGCTAAAGACGGCGGCCAATTCACAGAACGAAGCGAACTTATCATAGCGGGCGTCGAGTTGGCGGATGGCTTCCCTTTTCAGGTCGATCCAAACGCTCAGGATCGCGCAAACGCGCGGCAACTCGATCGGCGGCGTACCATGGACGCGCCATCGATCGAACTCGATCATCGATACGCAGCCATGCTCAAACATGGATTGAAGCCGGGCGCCGGGATGGCGCTCGGGTTTGATCGCCTTGTTCTGCTGCTGACGGGCCAGACCAGCTTGCGCTCAGTTCTGGCATTCGCGTGGGACGAAGTGTGACGGCTTTGGCGCTTCGACAGTCATCATGACAACGGGTATTGTCAGCCATCCTGCATGTCTCCTCCACGACGCCGGCCCAGGTCATCCGGAAACTCCAGGCAGACTGGAAGCGATCTTAACCGCATTGGAGGCGCCGGAGTTTCGACATCTGCTGTGGTTTGAAGCGCCACCCGTCAGATCCTGACATCTTAAACGCGGTTCACACGCCCGCATACGTTCGCAACGTGTTTGATAGATCACACTGTTCTCCGCTCTGGAATTCGACCCGGATACGGTCGTATCTGCTCATTCCGGCGAAGCCGCTCGCCGAGCGGCCGGCGCTGTGTGCGAAGCTATCGACCGCATCGTCTCCGGAGACATCAAGAACGCGTTTTGCGCGGTCCGCCCGCCGGGGCATCATGCCAGGCGCCAAGCTTCGGGCGGCTTCTGTCTGTTCAACAATATCGCAATCGGAACCGCCTGGGCGCGGCAGCGTCACGGTTTCCGCCGGATTCTCGTTGTTGATTTCGACGTGCATCATGGCGACGGGAGCCAGAGCTTGTTCTGGGACGACGCGGACACACTGTTTGTTTCGATCCATCAATCACCATTCGATCCATGGTCGGGCGAGGCGGCGGAAACTGGAAACCACAACAATATCCTCAACATTCCAATTCCTGCGAACACCGCCGGCCCGGAATTTCGTGAGCGTCTGCGCCAAGGCATCGGCTCACGAATTGCCGACTTTGCGCCCGAGTTCATCCTCGTATCAGCGGGATTTGACGGCCATCGGAATGATCCGTTGGGAGGACTTGACTTGACGGCCGCCGATTACGAACGGCTTGGTGACGACTTGGTGTCTTTGGCCGGGAGACTTTGCCACGGACGCCTCGCCGCCGTACTGGAAGGCGGCTACGACGACGCCTCCATCGGCGATTGCGCAGCGGCTTTTGTCCGCGCATTAGGGAAATAAGCGAAATCAGAACCACGGTTGCGCGTCTGCGCGCGCAAAGACATCCTCGATCTCGCCGTTCGCGGCACTGCTGCCTTGTTGCGTCATGCCGAAGCGGCGCGAAAATCTTCGGCCGTCTTCCGATACGGTCACCGACAGCAACCCCTTTTTGCGAATGCCCGCGATATCTTCAGCAAAACGACGCATTAAAAGACGGCTTTGCAGGCTGCCTCCGCGAAGCTGCGGCACGATGCTCGCATTGAAAACATAAAGGTACGCAGGATCGTCAAGTTTTGGCAGAGGCGAAATTAGACCACGAGCGATCACCGTCTCCGGTCGCTGGCGCAGAAGCGAGAAAATACTCTCTGGTATCGGATACCAGCCCGAGTATCCGACCGGCGTGTTGCATCCATCTTCCAATCGACAGAACCAGACCCGGAAGCCGGCAGGAAACGTGCTTGTGGCGTGGGCTAGGCGTGCAAACTCCACCCGATCGGCTTGCCTGGGGTAGCATGCCCAGTCGGCCGCAAAGGCGGCGAGCACAAGCTTTCGCCATCGCGACGATGAAAAGCCCCCCAGCATCTGGGTCGAGCTCGGGCCAAACTCCATGTCGGTGAATGTCGAGCAAATGTCGCCGGAAAAAGATGATCGCTGCAGAGCGGAGAGACGCGCCTTCAACCCACCGCTCGACGTCTCCCCAATCGGAGAGATCCGGTATGTCGAAAAGTGGCCCGTTACTTTGCATCCGCCTGCTCGATTGACGCGGTCTGACACTTGCACCAATTGCAACACGTTGGTGCGCCGCGCGGCCGCCATTTCCGGCCAGCGCCGTTTGGCACACCGGAAAGTCTTATCCCGCAGCGGAGCCCGCTGGGAGACTGCGGAGCGCTCCGGCGGTGTAAATGAACGCCGCCGCCAGCAAGGCCGGCACACAGGCGGCATAAAAGACGGCTGACAACGACCAGCCGGCGAGGATCAGGGCGGACACCAGCATCGGCCCGACAACCGAACCGAGGCGCCCGATACCGAGAGCCCAGCCTACGCCCGTGGCACGGATCGGGGTGGGATAAATCAGGCCCGCAAAGGCGTTGGCGCCGACCTGGCCACCGACGACGCAGAAACCGGCACCGAGAGCACCCAGACTGACAAGCGTAACGTCATTGGGTTCGCTCGCGATCAGCAGCACGAAGGCGCAAGCCGCCGCCAACGCGCCACCAATCACGATGCGCGCCGGGACCCGGTCGATCAACCAGCCGAGACAGACTGCGCCGACCAGTCCGCCAACCTGATAAAGGCCGGTCGCACGAACCGCGTCCTCCAGTGGCAGACCCGCGCTATGCAGGATGGTCGGCAGGTAATTCGACAGAAAGTACAGCAAGACCAAGTTCATGAAAAAGCCGCCCCAGAGGCAGGTCGTGACGCCTGCCAATCCGGGTGAAAACAGCAGCAAAGGCGACGCCGAGCTCGAATTCGGCATCGGTGGTGGAGATCGGAGAATTGGTCCGCAGGTTTCGCTTTCGGCGCGCCTCGATAAAGCCGCCAGATTCGGTCAGAGCCAGCATCAACACCGGCACCAAGGCGAGCGGCACTACGCCACCCAGAAGGAACACCGAGCGCCAGCCGAAAGCCGGGATGAGCCACGCCGCCAGATAGCCCCCGACGGCCGCGCCGAGGCTGAAGCCGCATACCAGGATGGTAACGAGGCGGCCGCGCAGCCGCTCAGGCGTCAACTCTGCGACCAGCGCGATGCCGTTTGGCATGACGCCGCCGAGACCGAGCCCCGCGAGAAAGCGGAGCGCCATCAGCCATTCGAGCGACGGGGCGACCGCACAGCCGACGGTCAGCGCGCCGAAGATCAGCGCGCAGCCGATCAGAACCGGCTTGCGCCCGACGCGATCCGCAATGGGACCAGCCACCAGCGCGCCAAGCATCAACCCAGCCAGGCCGAAGCTGAAGACCGGCCCGAGTGCGGCGCGACTTGCACCCCATTCCTGAAGCAGCGCCGGTGCGACGTAACCGATCGCCTGCGTATCGAATCCGTCGAGGAAAAGCAGCGCGCCGCAGAGAATGAGCAAGCCGAGTTGCGCCGCGGTGAAGTCCGTCGAACTCCTCGCGGATGCTCAAGCCTGCACCTGTTCGGGATGCACTGTCGCATCATAGGAGAACAGCCAGTCGTAGCGGTCGAACACGCGCTGTTCGCTCCACTCGGTGCTGACATAACGCTCGGCATCCGCGGCGTCCAAAAGCCTGGCATTGTGAAACAGCTCGCGGTTTCGCTCGGCCGCGCGGACGCAACGGTTCGCCCGCTCGACGCGTTCGTCTTCATATTGACGGAAGGCAGCCGCTGGATCTGCAAGTCCTGCACGCGCCAGGCAGCGCGCCAACACCAGCCCGTCTTCGATCGCCATGACCGCGCCCTGCGCCATGAACGGCAACATCGGGTGGCAGGCATCGCCGAGAAGCACGGTCCGGGCGCCCGTCCATCGCTCCATCGTTGTGCGGCTCAACAGCGCCCAGCGATAATGATCGTCGATGTTGTCGATCAGCGCATGCACATCGGGATGCCAGCCGACGAAATCGCGCGCACATTCCTCGCGGGTGCCGCGCATCGTCCACGATTCGGTGGTCCAGTCGGAACGCTCGACGACGCCGACGAAGTTCATCAGCTCGCCGCCGCGCAACGGATAGGTGACGACGTGTCGTCCTGGGCCGATCCAGTTGACGCCGGCCTCTCTGGCGAGATGACGCGGCAGACGGTCCATCGGCACAACGCCGCGCCAAGCCATGCAGCCGGTAAAGCGCGCCTTGGCCTGGCCGAACAGGGCCGAGCGCGTTGCCGAATGCACGCCGTCGGCGCCGATCAATAGCGAACCGGAGACCGACCGGCCGTCGGCAAGGCCGACCACGACGCCACCATTGGTCTCCGTGACTTCCCGCACTGACGCGCCGAGATGAATCGCATCAGGATCGATACGGCGAACCGCCTCGGCAAGCGCCATTTGCAGATCGCCACGATGCAACATCAAATAAGGAAAGCCGTATCGGGCGACGCATGTCGGCCCGAGATCGAACAGCGGCCAGGTGGCACCGCTATTCCATAACCTGACTTCCTTGCCGATCGGCTCGACCGCAAACGCGCCGATCGCTTCTTCCAAACCGAGACTATAGAGGACGCGGGTTCCGTTGGGACTGATCTGCACGCCAGCGCCGACCTCGCGCATATCGCGCGCCTGCTCGTACAACGAGACTTCGAAACCACGCTGCTGCAATGCCAATGCAGCAACCAGCCCGCCGATGCCGGCGCCCGCGATCAGAATGGGTTTATCTGGAATGGGCTGATCCATCTCTACATTCACCGACAGCAAGGATCGACACTACCACCCTTCCCACACCCGACCGCAACTTGCCTGTGTGGACGCAGCCATTCGGGAAATTGGCAGCAGCCATTCGCTGTCATCTGCCCCTTGAGATATTCTGATTGCCTATTGGCCCGCAACATCGTGAACTACGGCCATGTGACGGCGAAGCGTCTGCTATAGGCGCGCCCAGAGGAGGAATGTTTTGGCTACCATCAGCGACGTTTCAATTTACAATTGGAACACCGTCGAAGCCCAACCGGTCGCATCCGGGCTCGAAAGAACGATTTGCAGTAACGCACTCTGCGGCTCGAAAACGCTGACCGTGTATCAGCGGACGGTGCTGCCGGGGCGCTCGCTCGACGTCCAGGCCGGGAACGATTATCACCTCGTCTACGTCATCGAAACGTCGACCGACGGCACCATCACCTTCAAGGCACAGACGCATGCCGCCGAGGAAGGCGCCGGCGTTCTCCTCGCGCCGGGCGAGTCGGCGCGATTTGACGTGACGGAGTCCGAACTCGAGTTGCTTCACATGGTGACGCCGAAGCCTCCCGCCGCCGTCGAGAGCGGCTTGCCCGGTGGTCCGGGTTATTTCTTCGATCGGAAGACGCTCCGCCCTCTCAGTGACGCCAGTGGCGGCCGTGTGCGCCGCTTCTGCGCCGAGTCCACGGTCAGGCTTCTTGACGGCAGCAGGCTGACGCAGACCAACGCCATCCAGGCGGGCGAGATGCGATACCACGAAGGCGGATCGTCGCCCTATCATCGGCACGTCGGCACCACGGCAAATCCGGAAGGCGCGTCGCACTGCTACATCACCTTCAAGGGCCGCGGCGTGGTCCAGGTCGGAGACGACACCCAGGAGCTTGAACCCGGCACGCTGGTCTATTTCCCGCCGGGTGTGCCGCACCGGCTCCGGGCTCACGGGGGTCCGCTGGAATATTTCGAACTTCAGGCCTGGAAGAGCTTCAAGACCGACGTGCTCAGCGAAGAGAAGCTCGGGCTTAAGTGGTACTATGACCCGGTGACGCCAGGCGCCGAACGCGTGGAGTGGGACCAGAGCTAGAGCATGTCTCGGAAAAGTGGAAACCGGTTTTCCGAATAGGACATGCGAAAACAAATGAATCTGGAGCACCTCTGATTCAATCTAAGCGAGATGTGCTCCAGAGTCTATTTGGGCGTCACGTCGTCGACGCCCAGATATCTTCCAGGTAGCGCTGACCGGAAATCAATCCCGTGAGCCACGCCTTGGCATCACTCGCCGTCGTGCCGGTGCGTTGCTGAAACATATCGGCAAAAGCCCGGCGAACCTCGGGAGCCATGCGCGAAGCTTCACCGCAGACGAACACGACCGCGTCCTGCTGAAGCAACCGCCAAACATCCTCCGCGTGCGCCTCGATGGCGTTTTGCACATACGTCTTCGGCTTGCCGGGCTCGCGCGAAAATGCCGTGCAGAGCTTCACGATTCCGGCGGCTTCAAAGCCGCGCATCTCGTCCTCATAAAGGAAGTCCTGCAGCGGATCGCGGCAACCAAAGAACAACATCAATTCGCCGACCGGAACGCCCTGCTGCTTGAGTGCTGCACGCTCTTGGAGAAAGCCGCGGAAGGGCGCGACACCGGTACCCGGACCGATCATGATCATCGGCCGATGCGGATTCTCCGGCGGATGAAATGGAATCGTCGGTTTGCGAATAAATCCGTAAACCGTGGCGTCCGCGGGCTGCGCGCCCAGATAGTTCGAACAGACCCCCTTGAAGGTGCCGTGTCCGCTCAGCGCTTCGCCTTCCACCACGCCGACGGTGATGCTGCACGCATTGGCGGACGCAAGCGGCGATGACGAGATCGAATAATAGCGTGGCCGCAACGGCGGCAGCAGATCGAGAAACACCTCGAAAGGCGGTGCGCAGGAGTGGAATTCGTCGAGCACATCGAGCACGGACTTGCGCGGCACAAACACACGTTCGCGATAACGCGCTTTGCCGCCTTCATCATCGGCTGCGAGCGCCAAGAGCGTCTCCCGCTCCCCGGCATCGCTCGTGTGTTCCGCGAGCCTGGCGAGCTGCGCCCGTGTGGCGATGTCCTGCAACTCGACATGATTGGCGAGGATTGCGATCAACGGCACCGGTTCGTTGATCGGCAACAGGCTGCCAACATCGGTTTGCGGCGTGATGGTCAGGTAAAGACCGGCATCGAGTTTGAAGCGCAACAGGACGCGCCGCATCTGCTCGATCCCATTGCGCGGAATGATGCCCAAATGATCGCCGGCACCGTAGGTCACGCCAGCCGGGAGGCTGAATTCCAGATGCCGCGTCGAGCGTTCGGACGGACGATCACATGCCCGATTTTGCAGTTCGCGATTGTCGCGAACCGTCAATCCAACAGCGCTGTACGAGCGGATGATCGGGTTCGCCACTTGCCTGTTGACGAATGTCACCGAGAAACGCGACCGGACCGCCTGGGGCTTGGCGACGCTGGTCGGCAGATCAAACGCCTTGGCGACCGAAGGCCACAGCCCGCCGTACCATGAGTGATAATCGCTATCGAAATCGCCGCGCGCATCGCCCTCGCCGCGGCGATACATCGGCTTGCCGCCGTGCTTCTCCAGCTGCGTGTCGATTAGGGTGGGGATCGCCTGATAGGTGGCCGACCAGTCGCGATTGCCGCAACCAAAGACCGCGTATTCGACGCCCTTAAAGGCGTCCATCGCCAGCGATGGGTCCTGCAGCCACTTGCAGAATTTCGCAGAATTGTCCGTCGGCTGTCCGTTATAGGACGCGGCGATGATGACAACCCCACCTTCTTTGGGCAGTGCGCCAACGTGATCATCAAGGGCGCCAACGTTGGCATCGAAGCCGCGGCTTTTTGCGTCGGCGGCGAGCGCATTGGCCAGCGCCTCCGCGGTACCCAGATTCGAGCCGTAGAGCACCAGCAAATGGGTTTGATGGGCGTCTACCGGGGTCGATGTTGACGTCTCGGGCTTGGCGGGAGCATTCGCTGAGGCGGCCGGCTGCGGCCGCGCGCCGAGCAGTAAGCTCGTGGTGCGACCGGGCCGCCGCTTGACCTGAATATGAAACTTGTCAGGCTTGATGGTGAGAGTTTGCTTGGTCTCAAGTCGATAATTCTGAAAGTCGACAAATTCAAAACGTTGCAGAAGCATGCCCAGCGCCAGCACCGCCTCTTGCACCGCGAATTGCCGGCCGATGCAGGCGCGTTGCCCGGTACCGAATGGCTTGAAGGCATTCGGTGGGATCTTGGCTCGGTTTTCTGCGCTGAAATGATCCGGATTGAAGGCTTCGGCATCGTCTCCCCACACATCTTTGTCGCGGTGAAGCATCGGTGTCAGGATCGTCGCTGCGGTTTCGTGACCCAATTGGTATTTGCCGCCCAAGACGACGTCTTCGTAAGGGTGTCGCGTAAAGGCCGGCGCGGTCGGCCACAGCCGCAACGTCTCGTCGAGGATTTGGTTGACGTACAGAAGCTGATGGGTCTGCGCATACGTCGGCAGCACGCCCAGATCGGTGCCGAGCACCCGATCAACTTCGTCATAGGCGCGGGCGAGCACGTCCGGGCTCTTGAGCAACTCGTAGAGCGCAAACGACAACAAGCCGCTGGTGGTCTCGTGGCCGGCAATCAGGAACGTGATGCACTGCGCGATGATGTTTCTGTCGTCGAGCTTCTCGCCCGATTGCCGGTCAGCGACCGTCAGCATTCTGTCAAGCAGGTCATTGACCTTGCCGATCGAGCCCGACTCGCGTCGTTCTTGAACGATTTGCTGCACGGTGTCGACCATGAACGCCTGGTCCGCCTGCAGCTTCCGCACTCTGGCTTGATTGAATTTCCGTTGTAGCGGCAGCTCTCGCGAGGTGGCCTGCGCGGCCTCGAGCGTACCGAGCATCGCCTCCACGAACGGATGCTGCGTGTCGCGGTAAAAGGAATTGAAGCGATAGTCAAAACCGCAGAGCGCAATCGTATCCAGCGTGAGCCGCGTCATGTCTGCCGGCACGTCGACCACGTCGCCCGGATTGAGACGCTCCCACTTCAGCATCAGCTGTACGGCGAGATCGAGCATCCGCGGGTAATAGCCGCGCATCGACTCGGTGCTGAACGCCGGCAGCAAGACATTGTGGGCCTTTCGCCAGTTCGGATCCGCCGTTTCCGAGGTAAAGAGGCCGCGACCGACCGGGCCCTGGGCCAAACTGGTCAAACCTGGGCCCAGCATCTTGTCGAAGCGCAATTCATCGCACAGCTCGTTCACAAGCGCGTAGCTCGACACGATGATGCGCGAGCCACGGCCGGGAATTTCGAGCTGAAAGATCGGCCCGTATTGGCGGGCCAGCTCCATCAAGCTTTCGATCGGATGGCTGGCGTCCAGATCGAACAGGTTGCCGACCAGCATGTGTCCCGGCGGGCGCGGAATGGGCTGCAACTGCGCGACTGTATCCATCTGCTATCCCTCGCTTGATGGCGCCGAATGCAAGGCTCGGCAGCCGTCCCGTCGTGTGCGGACCGTGCGGGCCAATCAACCATAGGACGATTGCCGGAAGGTGAATGTCGGTCAGTTGTAGCGGCCGCCAATGCGCGCGTGCGCGCGATTTCCACAAAGCGCTCGCGGCCCGGACAAAGCAGTATGGCCCTGCCACTGTTGGGGCCAATTCACACCGACACTATCGAGGCTTACCGGCCGAGCGATTGCTGGCTGCTGACGGGATGGCGGCTGGCGTGATAAACGGTCGCTTAAGAAATAACAGCGGAATGGACTGGTGATGCGCTTGTTCGTCTTTGTCGTCGGATTGTTGATCACAACGACGCTCGTCCGTGCGGAAGACATGGCACAGATGATCTCTCACTACCGCATCGAGCACGGGCTTTCCGCTGTCAAAACCGATCCGCAATTGACCGCGATGGCGCAACGGCAAGCAAACGCTATGGCGGCGGCCGGCCTCATGGACCACAACGTAGCCGGTTCGTTCGGCTCGCGTATGGCCGAAACACACTTGGGAAGAGCCGCCGAAAACATCGCCGCCGGCAGCAAGACCTGGGCAGAGACGCTTCGGCTTTGGGAAGAATCGCCCGGCCACAAGGCCAACCTCTTACAGGACCCGGCCGACAGTGTGGGCGTCGCAATGGCGCGCAACGAACAGACCCAATACAAAACTTACTGGGCGATGGTGATCGCTCAGAAAAAACCGACTGGGGGGCACAAAGCGTCGCCCGACAAAACGCTCAACCACGTCAAAAGCTTTATCTGCAAATACTTGTGCTAGCGCGTGCCCAAGCGTTGGCGATACGCGACAAGCTCTTGCCCGCGAGCGGACTGCGCACACTCAATTAACGATTGCGGCTTCGCGTCTTTCCCCAGTCGCCTAGGGTTTCCGGTCCGCCCGTCCCCTCTTTTATTCTCAGCCTCAACTTCGAACCGCCGCCGCTGTTTTAGTCGGCGAATGTGCCAGGCCACGGCAGCGACAACCTGATGAGACCAGCGCCACGATTGGGCCAGCAAACAGCAAAGCAGCTTCGCCGGTCTGATCGCGCGCATCCAGCACCGGTCACGCCAGGGCTCCAATATCCAATTGCGCGGACGAGGCCTGGCCCGAGGCGGGCCGCGGTAACGCCGAGACGGAATCGCTGCGGCATTCCGACTGCCGCGATCATGTCGGCGTCGCGTTGACAAGGAAATTAGCAACGTCCATAGATATCATTCGCATACGAATGATTTTGTGCAGGAACGGCGCGATGCCATACGCTGAGGCGAAAAACTCTGTCCGGCTGTATTTCGAAGAGTGTGGCAGCGGCACGCCGGTCGTCTTTGTCCACGAATATGCTGCGGACTATCGGACGTGGGAGCCGCAAATGCGGCGGTTCTCCGGAACACACCGCTGCGTCACCTACAGCCAGCGTGGTTATCTGCCATCAGATGTTCCGGAGATTCCGGATCAATATCTGCAGGACGTTTTTCGCGATGACGTGGTCGCGCTCATGGACGCGTTGAAAATCGACCGGGCCCACATCGTCGGTCATTCGATGGGTGCCATGACGGCCTTGCATGTCGGCATGGCCTACCCGAAGCGATGCATCTCGGTCACCGCGGCCGGCTGCGGATACGGTTCGAGCCCCGATCCTCGCGTTGTTGAAGAGTCTCGAACCGCCTCGCGCGAGACCGGCAAGATGTTTGCCAGCGAACCGATCGAAGTCATGGCGCGCCGCTATGCCGACGGGCCGACGCGCCAAGCGCAGAAGAACAAGGATCCGCGCGGTTACGCGGAGTTCGTCAAGAATCTCAGCGAGCATTCGGCGCTTGGACACTCGTTGACCATGATCAACCTGCAAGGCAAGCGTCCAAACCTTTACGATCTGGAAGCCGAGCTCAAGACATTCTCGGTTCCGCTGCTCGTCGTGGTCGGCGATGAAGACGACTGGTGCCTCGACGCCAGTGTCTATCTGCGCCGGACGGTGCCGACCGCCGGTCTTTTGGTCATTCCGCGCTCTGGTCACACCATTACCAGCGAAGAACCGGAGCAGTTCAACAGCGCCTTGGCTGATCTGTTCGTCGCGTCGGAAGCTGGCCGATGGCTTGCGCACAAGCCTGCGTAGCCCCAGCCATTCCGGACTTTTGCTGATAACCTCATGAGAGCACTGGCGTCCATGACCGGCCAAATCGCAGTATCCACCGTCAACGGCGTTTGCACGGTCACTCTGCGCAACGAAGCCCGTCGCAATGCAATGAACAGCGCGATGTGGGAGCAGCTGCAGCGATTTGCAAAGAGCGACGAGGCGTCCCACAGCCGTGTCGTGATTTTATGCGGTGAGGGAAACCAGGCGTTTTGCGCCGGCGCCGATGTCAGTGAGTTCCAGACCGGCAGGTCCGCCCCGAGCAGCGCGGCGGCTTATGACGATCTGGTCGAGGAAACGTGCCGGCAGCTCGAAGCCATCGCCGTTCCGACAATTGCGCTCGTCAAGGGCGCCTGCATGGGTGCGGGCGCCTCGCTGGCGGCAAGCTGTGACCTGCGTGTCGCCAGCGACGATGCCTTCTTCGCGGTCCCAGCGGCAAAACTGGGGCTAGGATACGACCCTCGCGGCGTACAAAGATTCTGCCGCGTCTTTGGCGAGAACCTGACGCGTCTCGTACTATTCACCGCAAGCAAAGTCCCGGCAACGCGCGCCTACGAATGCGGCGCCGTCCACGCGCTCGCACCGCTCGACGAAATCAACTCTGTCGCGCAAAAGTTGGCGCACGGAATTCGAGACAATGCTCCGCTGACAATCAAGGCGGCGAAGCTCGCTATCCGGGCCGTCAGCAAGAGCGACGAAAACCTGCGGCAAGACGCCGAACGTCTCTATCGGGCCGCCGACGCGAGCAAGGATTACGCCGAGGGGCGGGCAGCATTCGCCGAAAAGCGTCCCGCCAAATTCACCGGACAGTAAGGCAGCATTTCGCGCGAAATCAGCGCCCGAGATAAGACGACAGCACGCTGCGATCGTTGATCAGCTTGGGTGCGTCCCCGCTAAAAACAATCTCGCCGTCTTTGAGAATATGCGCCGTGCTGGCCACGGCGGCGGCGACGCCGACGTTCTGTTCAACAATCAGAATCGTGAGACCTCGCTTCTCGTGCAGCAGTTTGATGGTCTCGATCATCGAATCGACCACCACCGGAGAAAGACCGACCGACGGCTCATCCATCAGCAGCAGCTTTGGCTTAGCCATCAAGGCTCGGCCGATCGCGACCTGTTGCTGCTCGCCGCCGGACAGCGAGCCCGCCAGAGCGCCCCGCTTTTCTCCGAGGCGTGGAAACAGTTCGCAAATTTCTTCGATGTCGCGCCGGATCGCGGCGCCGTCCTTGCGCGTCGCCGCCCCCATTTCAAGATTGTCGCGCACCGTCATCGATGGAAAGACCTCGCGACCTTGCGGTACCTGGATCATGCCGGCTTTGACCACATGGTGCGAACCGATGCCGGCGATATTTTCGCCAAGCAACCGCACCGCGCCCGAGCGCGGCGAGACCATTCCCGATACGGCGTTGAGGACCGTGGTTTTCCCTGAGCCGTTGCCGCCCAAAAGAGCAACGATCGTGTTTGCCGGAACCACGAAAGACACCGAGCGCAGCACCTCGGTGACGCCGTACCAAACGTTGATTTTATCCACCTCAAGCATCGGATCGTGAAGCCTGCTTGCCGAGATAGGCCTCGGCGACGACCTTGTTTTCACGTACCTCGGACGGCAGGCCTTCGGCGATCTTGCGGCCCGAGCTCAATACCACGATGTGGTCGGCGACTCCCATCACCAGCCGGATGACATGTTCGATCATGATCAGGGTGATGCCGCGTTCATCGCGTATCCGCCGCAGCAGCACATCGAGCTCGTCAACGCGATTGATCGACAGCCCGACGGCGGGCTCGTCGAGCAGAACGACCCGCGGTTCGTAAATCAGGGTCCGGGCGATTTCGATGATGCGCTGTTGACCAAACGACAGCGCATTGCCCGGCCGATCCGCGAAATGCGCGAAACCCACATAGTCAAGCGCTTCAAGCGCACGCCGCCGCATCTCGGTTTCTTCGGCCCGCACCGCCTTGGTGCGAAAGGCGGTCGACCAGAATCCGCACTTCGCCATGAGGTGCATGCCGACCATCATGTTCTCGAGCACGGTCATGCCGGGAAACAGCTGCGAGGATTGGAAGGTTCGTCTGACGCCCGCGACCGCAACCTCATCGGGACGCAAGCCGACCAACTCGCGGCCATCGAGCGTGACGGTGCCCTTGCTCACCGGCAGAATGCCGCAAATAGCGTTCAGCAGCGTGGTCTTTCCCGCCCCGTTCGGGCCGATGATTCCGACGATCTTGCCGGGCGGAAAGGCAATCGAGATGTCTCTGAGTGCGTGCACGCCGCCAAAGTCCATAGCCAGGTCGTGAACGCGCAAATCGGACGTCATTGCGCGGCGCCCGCTTTTACGCTTGCGACGGGCTCGCTGTCGTCAGCGCCATGCAATTTCTCACGCCAATCGGGGCGGGCGAGCCGGATCAGATCGATCAGCCCGGCAGGCCGCACGATCACGAACAGCGCCAGCAGCGCGCCGAACGCGATCTCGATAGAGAACTTAAATTCACGGACCAATTCCTGGATAAAGACGATCAGGAAACCGCCAAAGACCGACCCCGCCACGGTCGCAGTCCCACCCATCACCATCGCGGCCAATTGCAGTACCATCTGCTGCAGGCCGAAGCTCTCCGGGCCGATGAATGTCAACAAGCCTGCGAACAAGACACCGGCCACGCCCGCATAGAAGCCTGACAATGCGAACGCGAGCGCTTTGTACTTGAGGAGATAAATGCCGAGCGATTGCGCCGCGATTTCATGATCGCGCAAGGCCACAAAGGCGCGGCCAATTCGCGACTGGATAATGTTCCGCGTCAGCAACAGCAGCGCCACACAGCAGATCCAGGACAGATAATACATTCCGCGTTCGGTGCTGACGGGCAATGGCCAGAAGCTGATCGACTGAATCGTGAAACCGCTCGCCCCGTAAGTCACCGAGATCCAATGCATCATGACCCATAGGGTACACTGGGCGAACGCGAGCGTAGCCAGTGCCAAATAAATGCCGGAGAGGCGCAGAGCAGGAAGCGCCAACAAGGTACCGACCGCCATCGCAGCGATCGCACCGCTGGGCGCGGCCAGCCAGTAGGAAACGCCCAGATGTTTGATCAGCAAGCCGCACACATAGGCGCCGATGCCGAACATCGCGGCACTCGCGAATGCCAATTGACCGGCGTAGCCGACCAGGATGTTCAATCCGAGGGTGAGGATGATGTAGATCAGCACCAGCGTCGCCACGTAGAGGTAGAACTGGTTGGTGCCCAGCAGCGGAACGATGAAGAAAAAGCCGAAGAAAAGGATACCGGCGACGCGCATGGAGAGGAGCCTGCTCATTAAACTCTCCGCACCCGCTTCTCTCCGAGAATGCCGGCTGGAATGAAGATCATGACCAGAATGATGACGATAAAGGCCGCAACCTCCTGCAAACCCGGGTCGACATAGCCGGCCGATAATTGTTCAGTCAGCCCGAGGATCGCCGCACCCAGGATGGCGCCCGGAATGCTGGTCAAACCGCCCAACACGGCGGCGGCGAATCCCTTGATGAAAAGCGAAAAACCCATGTCGGGACTGAGCAACGTCAGCGGCGCCATCAGAACCGCCGAGATGGCCGCCACTGCGGCGCCGATACCGAACGTGTACATGTAGACGCGATCGATGCGGATACCGACGAGCCGCGCCGCCTTGGCGTTGTCGGACGTCGCTTTCATGAACTTGCCGGCGCGCGTATAACGAAGAAGGATCAGAAAGACGATCATCACCGCGATGGCCGCGACCAGCACGACCAGTTGCTGCGACATCACCATCAGGCCGGCAAACTGAACCGGCTCCGGGGAGACGAGCGGCGGAAACGTCAGATAGTCGCCCTTACCGCCCCAAATCTCGCGCGCGACGCCGCGCAGGACGAACGACAGACCGATCATGACCAGGAGGATCGGATTCGTGTCCCGTTGCTGCATCAGCGGCTTGTAGGCGAACAGATAGATCACGATGCTGATCAGGAATGTAACGACCACACTGATCACGAGCGACGAGAGATAAGAAAGCCCGAAGGTGACGTGTGCGGTCCAGGCCATGAAGCCGGCGATCATGAACATTTCGCCGTGGGCAAAATTCACCAGGTTGGTCGCCCGATAAACAATGACAATGCCGAGCGCAATCAGGGCGTAGATCGCGCCTGTCGTCAGACCGGTTGCGATCAGATAGCTAAGATACATCGGCGACGACGCATCGGAGAGCGGCGCATCGCACCGCCAACCCAATCGTCCCGGCGAAGCGCGGGCACATCAACCGAAACCTCACCAAAAACTCTCCGCCCCAAGACAGCGAGCCAGACAAACTTGCTGGGGCTTTGCCTTGACCTTGCCTTGGTAATTCATTCGTATACTAATGATTAGCCGACAGAGGTCAACGTCCGTTGTTGACCCAGTGTGCGGAGTTGTTGAGCAACGCGTCATGAATAATGGGCAATCCGCCAACGAAGGCATTGGCGCTCGCGTCGTTCGCAAGGAGGACACGCGGCTCATGCGCGGCCGCGGCTGCTATGTGGGCGACATTTCGATGCCCGGGCTTCGGGAAGTCGCATTCTACCGAAGCCCCATCGCCCACGGCGACATCCGCAACATCGTCAAACCGGCCCAGCACGCCGCGGCGATTTTCACGCGCGCGGATTTGAAGGATGTTCGGTCGGTCGAGGCCAATTTGAAGCTTCCAGGCTTCAAGGCTTCCCAATACCCGCCGCTCGCGGAGAGGAAAGTCCGCTTCGTCGGCGAGCCGATCGCGATGTGCTTCGCCGAGAGCCGGGCGAAAGCCGAAGACATCGCTGAACTCGTCAACGTGGACCTCATCGAGCGACCGGCGGTGGTCGACGCGCTCGATGCGCGGCAAAACAGTTCGTCGCTGGTACACGACGAATGGCCCGACAATCTGTTCCTGAAGACCGAGATGGACAAGGGCATTGCCGAAGCCGCAGCCCGCGCCGCGGTGACGGTGCGGCGCCAATACCGGATGGCCCGTCAGGTCATGAACCCGATGGAGGGCAAGGCGGTCCTTGCCCACTGGGATGAGCGGCTCAACCAACTCGTCGTCTATACGTCGACGCAAGTGCCGCACATGATCCGCACCGCGGTCGCCGAGCATCTTGGCCTGCCGCAGGGTAGCGTCCGTGTCATCGCACCGGATGTCGGCGGTGCCTTCGGCTACAAGTGCGTACTCCAACCGGAAGAGTTATGCATCGCCTGGCTGGCGATGAAATTTCATCGACCGTTCCGATGGGTCGAAGACCGCCGCGAGCATTTGATATCGGGAGCCAATTGCCGCGAGCATTTCTACGACATCACCGCCTACGCGGACGAACGCGGTGCCATCCTGGGGCTCGACGCTGAGATCACCGTCGACGCTGGAGCCTATTCGGTCTGGCCATTCACGTCCTGCCTCGAAGGAACCATGGCGGGGCGGCACTTGCCGGGGCCGTACGCATTTGGCGCGTATCGGGCGCGCACATTCAGCGTTGCCACCAACAAGCCGCCGATCGTGCCGTACCGTGGCGTCGCGCGTACCGGCATTTCGTTTGCCATGGAGTTGACGGTCGACGCGGTGGCCCGCGCCGTCGGGCGCGAGCCATGGGAAGTGCGGCGCGAAAACCTCGTCGCCAAGAACCAGATGCCGTTCACGTCAGTCGGCGGCAATGTCTATGACAGCGGCGACTACCAACAGAGCCTGGACTTGGTCGTCGGCGACATCGATATCGGCGCTGTCAGGGCGAGGCAGCAGGAAACAAAAAACGCCGACCGTCTGATTGGCGTTGGCTTCGCCAACTACATCGAGATGACCGCGCACGGCACCAAGCTGTTCGCCGCCGCCGGGTACCCTTTCATTCCGGGCTTCGAGCAAGCCGCGGTGCGCTTCACGCCTGACGGCGGCTTGGAAGTGCGCGTCGGCGTTCACTCGCATGGCCAGGGCATGGAAACTTCGCTGGCCCAGATTGCGAACGAAGTTCTCGGCATCCCGATCGACGATATCGCCGTCGTGCACGGCGATACCGCGCTTACGCCATTCTCGACCGGAACGTACGCGTCGCGGTCGATCACGATGGCCGGCGGCGCCGTGGCGGAGGCTTGCCGCAAACTCAAGGATCGCTTGTCCGTCATTGCCGCGCACCTGCTGCAATGCGCCGCCGCCGAGGTCAGCTTGCGCGACGGACGCTTCTACGGGACATCCGGCGACATCTCGGTGCGCGACGTTGCGACTGTTTGGTACATGAGCCCGCAGCGACTGCCGGACGGCGTCGATCCCGGCGGCATGGAAGTGACAGGCGGCTTCAAGCCCAAGGTCGATACCGGGCAATACAGCTACGGCACGCACGGCGTGGTCGTCGAGGTCGATCGCAATCTCGGTACGGTACACATTCTCGATTACGTCATCGCCGAGGATTGCGGGCGCCGCGTCAATCCGATGATTGTCGAGGGCCAGACCATCGGCGGCGCAGCGCAAGGGATCGGAACCGCGTTGCTGGAAGAAATGCCGTTCGACGCGAACGGTCAGCCTCTGGCGTCGACGCTCGCCGATTACATGCTTCCGAGCGCCACGGAGGTGCCGCGGATCCGCCTTCACCACATCGAAACCCCGTCGCCGAATACCGAATTTGGCATCAAGGGTGTCGGCGAAGGGGGCGCCATTCCACCACCAGCGGCGATATTCAATGCCGTCAATGATGCGCTGCGGCCGTTGAATGCGGAAGTGACTGAAACGCCGCTATCGCCACGGCGTCTTTTGCTCGCGATCGCCGAAGGCGCTGCCGCGTCGCAAAAGCGGGCGTCATGAAGCCGGTTGCTTTCGACTATGTCCGACCTGACAGCGTCGACGACGCGCTTGCCGTCGCCCGCCAGAACGCCGACGCAAAGTTCATCGCTGGTGGTCAATCGCTTGGCCCGATGCTGAATCTTCGTCTCGCGCGGCCATCGCTTCTGATCGATATTTCTCGGCTGCCCGAACTCAGGCGTGCGGAACAAACAGCGTCGAGTTGGTTGATCGGCGCCGCGATGACCCATGCCGACATTGAAGATGGCCGAACGCCCATCGGCAAAAGCGGCATGCTGCCTGAAGTCGCGCGCCAGATCGCCTACCGGGCCATCCGCAATCGCGGCACCGTCGGCGGATCCCTGGCGCACGCCGACGCCGCCGCCGATTGGCCGCTCGCGCTCTCGACCTGTGGCGCTGCAGTGCATCTGAAAAATACGACCGGTACCCGCACAGTTGCGGTTTCCGACTTTCTGCAATCCTCATTCACCACCCAGCTCGCCGACGGCGAAATGCTCACAGCAGTCGAAATCCCCCTGCCGTCCCCAACGGCGCGCTGGGGCTACTACAAGCTTTGTCGCAAGGCCGGCGAATTCCCGATCGCAAGCGCGGCCATCATGATCGACGCGGATCGGTGTCGCATTTTCCTGGGCGCCCTCTCCGATCGTCCGCGTCCTATGGCCGGCCTCGCCGCCGAAATTGCGCGCAACACGCGCCTTCCCGCCGTTTCCACCCTGGCGGTGGCGGTCGGCGAGGCAGCTCCGGAGATCGACCCGATCGACCGGAGGATATTCGTCACCTGCGTCGCCCGCGCAATCAGCCAAGCGTTGGGCCGATGACCAGAATATCGCTCACCATCAATGGCGAAGCGGTTGAAGCCGAGGTCGAGCCGCGCACCAGCCTTGCCGACTTCCTGCGTCACGCCCGCGGCCTGACCGGCACGCACCTGGGATGCGAACACGGCGTTTGCGGCGCGTGCACCATCAGCCTTGACGGAAGCCCGGCGCGCTCCTGCATCCTGTATGCGGTTCAAACCCATGGCCGCAGCATCGTTACGATCGAGGGTTTTGACGACGATGCGACCATGTCGGATCTGCGCTCGGAGTTCTCACAACAACACGCGCTGCAATGCGGTTTCTGCACGCCCGGCATGTTGATTACCGCGCGCGACATCGTCACCCGGTTGGGTGATCCGGGTGAAGCGCGCGTGCGCGAAGAGCTTGCCGGCAATCTCTGTCGCTGCACCGGCTATGCTGGAATTGTGCAAGCGGTGCAGAACGTCGGCGCGAGGCACAATGATGGAGCCGCGGCGCCGGTGGAGGCTGCGAAAGCCGCGGCAGTGCCAAGCTTGGTCATCGAAGAAAGCGAACTTGCACCCACGCAGCCCACCCTTCCCGCGGAGCCGACCGGCGGCGAGACCATCGTCGAACAAACGATTGTTCTCGACGCCGCGCGCGACCGGGTCTGGGCGTTCTTCCAAAGCGTGCCGGATGTAGCCGCCTGTCTGCCGGGCGCGGAACTGAACTCGATACGACACCAGCACCTGGGAGGGCACAATCCGGATCAAGATGGGCCCGATCCGGGCGCAGATGAAAGGCAAAGGCACCTACAAGCTGGTGGATGCGGACAAAACCGGCAGCATGGCGGGTGCCGGCGCCGACGAACTGTCAAGCTCCCGGGTGCGCGGCTCACTCGATTTCGCATTGGCCGCCGAGGGCGAGAGTGCCACTCGATTGACCTTGACGTTGTCCTACGCGCTGCAAGGCGTTCTTGCACAGTTTTCGCGATCGAGCCTCGCCAAGGACTTTGTTCGTGTGGTCGTTCAGGAATTCGGTCGGAATGTCAGCGCCCGTCTGTCTGGTCAGTCTGTTTCTGCGTCGGCTCAGGATTTCAGCCTGTTCCGGGTCCTGAAGCTGCTGGTCGCCTCGTGGTGGCGCAGGTGACCGGGGATGACGCGGGAGGTATTGTGCACAACCGGTGGTTTCGTCCAATTTCGATGGCCGGTGGAAGCAAGAGTGCGTAGACATGCGTGATTTCTCCAACCTGATCTCATTCTAACCCGGCACTCATACGCGGAACGGTTCATTCCATGGATCGCAACACTGCTTTGGCGAAGGTTCCCACCCGGCGTCGCCCGGATGACGAGGACTACCAGCTTGAGGGGCAGATTGGATTCCGCCTCAGGCTTGCTTTGCAGCGGCATTACAGTCTGTTCTCGGAGGACATGCTCGAGGGGCTGACCGCCCCGCAATACGCTTCGATGTACAAACTTTTCGAAGTCGGCCCTTGCTCGCAAAATCAGCTTGGCCGCCTGGTCAACATCGATGTCGCGACGATCAACGGAATCGTACGCCGCCTCAAGGAGAAGGGATTCATAACATCCCGCGGCGACCCGAACGACAAGCGCAGGCATCAAATCGAACTGTCTGCGGAAGGTAAGAAGATATTGCAGCGGGCGCTGCCCATAGCCAAGCAGATTTCCCTCAAGACACTTAAGCCGCTGTCGAACAGCGAATGCGAAACCCTCCTGCGGCTCCTGAAAAAACTCGCCTAGACGAGGACACGGCGCGACTTTGACCGAACGGTGATTTACGCCCTCATTCTGATGTTCGATTCCCGTGCGCAACGAGGCGTCCAAATTTGATGCCGGCGCCGGTCTTCATCTTCGCGTCGCTTTCCTTCCCCTCCGCCTCGGCGTTGGGCGCAACCGCACACGGCAGCGCAAAATTCATTTGTGTACGAACGATTTTTCGAATATCTCTCCTACACGTTCTCGCGTTCGCATCGGAGGCAAACCGTGGATCTTAAGCTCAAGTCGAAGACTGCCCTCGTGACCGGCGGCAGTGAAGGTATTGGCAAAGCGATCGCGCTGGCGCTAGCCCATGAAGGCGTCGATGTCGCGATCTGCGCGCGGCGCAAGGAGCCCCTTGAAGCTGCCGCCAAGGAAATTGCGGCCGCGACCAAACGAAAGGTCATCGCCATCCCGGCCGACCTGACCAAGGACGAAGACGCCAAAAACTTCGTCACCAAGGCGCATGCCGACCTCGGCCGGATCGACATCATGGTCAACAATGCGGGCTCGTCGCCCGGCGGCGTGATCGAGACCTTGACCGAGGCCGATTGGGCTCAATCTCTCCAGCTCAAGTTCATGGGCTACGTTCGCTGCCTCCGCCACGCTTTGCCCTTGATGGTGGCTCAGGGCGGCGGCCGCGTCGTCAATCTGATCGGCAACGACGGTGTGAAACCTTCGTATTGGGAAATCGCTCCGGGTGCGGCAAACGCCGCGGGTCAGAATTTGACGCTGTCGCTCGCCGGTCAGTACGGCCGGCACAACATCAGTTTTGTTGCGGTCAACCCGGGCCCGGTACGCACCGAGCGCTGGGACGGTCTGGTCAAGGCAATGTCGCGCGACATGAAGTTGCCGTACGCAGAGGCCGACAAACTGGCCCCGGCATCGATTCCGCTCGGCCGCATCGCCGAGCCGGAGGAAGTCGCCAATCTTTGCGTTTATCTGGCCTCACCGCTCGCGCATTTCGTCAACGGAACGATGATCGAGATCGACGGCGGTCAGGATAAGTCGCTGATGGACAGAGCCCGCGACCGGTAAGAACATCGGCAAAACGGATTTTTTCAACATGACCGGCGGCATGCCGCCGGCCATGTCAACGTCTGCATCCTGACTCGTCAAAACCGCGCTTGCCGACCTAGTGTGCAGGAGGGGAACGGACCACCGGATCGCTGTTACGGCTCGAAGGACACGCGTAATGGCCAGGCGGCTTGCCCATGATTTTCTTGAACATGGTCGCGAATGCGGTCGTGGACTCGTAGCCCAACGCTTCCGCAACTTGTTGAACGGGCGTTCCCACCTTCAAATATCGAATCGCTACGACCAGTTGCAGCCGTTGGCGCCATTGCACAAACGACAATCCCGTTTCGCTGCGTAACAGGCGGCTCAAGGTTTTCTCGCTAGTGCCGACAATGTCCGCCCATTCCGACACACTCCGGCGATTTGATGGGTCGCGGGTAAGACTTTCGACAATGATCCGAAGCTGGCGGTTCCTCGGCATTTCGAAAGAAAACTTCTCCCACTCGACCAGCCCGAGCTGCGCGACCAGCGCACTTGCAACCTTGGCCTCCGGGCTCATCGGCTCATAGTTGGGATCGATGCTCGCCATGTACCAAATCATTTCTTTGACAACCGGCGTCAGCGGCACGAAACAAGGAAACTCCGGCAAAACATCCGATTGCTCGTCTAGATAAAGCAGGCAGATTTTACCCGCCGTCGACACCACGCTGCGGTGAAGCCTATTGCCGGGGATCCGAAAGCGCGCAGTCCGGAGGAACCGGCCAAAGGCCATCCGTTAATTCGCATCGAACCGATCCCATGGACGTGCTGAGAAGCTGACCGCGGCGGTGCCGATGCATCGGCACCGATTGTTCCCCTGGCGTGAACTGAACTGTACACCCGACGACGGAGGTTCCGAAGACATCGGGGTCAAACTCCATACTCTCGTCATAACGCGCCCATCGAGAAATTTGGCCGGATTCAGCTGTCATGTGTCGCCCTTCAGGCTTGTGCCCACACGTTGGCCAATGCAAAAAATATGACAGTTTAAGTCCGCTAGGACAAGAAGCACAGCTTCCCTTACTTCCGAGACGCGCAATACCACGAATGCGCCGTAATAACCGCCCTGGCAAACTGCGGCGAAAACCGTGGGGAGACGAAAGCCGTGTCGATCAACGTTGATGCAGACGCCTTCCGCCGCGCCGGAGTAATGTATACGCCATCCGCGCACCCGGACTTTGACGCCCTGAGAAGCTGCTGGCATCCAGTCGCACTCTCGGAAGACGTGAAAGAAGCACCGTTCGCCGGGCGTCTTTTAGAGGAACAGATCGTGATATGGCGCGACGCTGCCGGCGTCCCGCATGCCCTCGCTGATCTGTGCGTCCACCGGGGCACGGCCCTCTCAATCGGCAAAGTTGTCGATAACGAGATTCAATGCCCCTATCACGGCTGGCGATTTCGCGCCGATGGCGCCTGTACCTTAATTCCACAGCGAGCAGATCCTAAAAATATACCCTCCAAGGCGCGCGTCAATTCGTATCACTGCCAGGAGCGTTACGGCCTTATCTGGGTATCATTTAACGAACCCCGTTGGCCTCTCCCGGAGGTGCCGGAGTTAGAAGATCCTACGCGCAATGTCGTCTCCTCGGGTCCATATGTTTGGAACGCCGATGCGTCCCGTCAACTCGAAAACTTCACGGACTTCGGTCACTTCGCTTGGGTACACCCCGGCGTCCTCGGCGATCCCGACCGCGTCGTGGTCGACAAGCATGCCGTCGACGTTAAAGACAACCATGTGCTGGTCTATAACTACCTGCGGCCGGAACCGGAGAACGAACAGTTTAAGGTTTTTGGCCGAGAGAAAAGCAGCAAAAAGCCGTCAAAGCACTCTCATTACGAATTGCACCTCCCCTACACCATTATATTGCGCCAGCACTGGGGTGGCACCGATCAAATGACTCATCTTTTCGTTGCTCAACCGATCGGCAAGGAACTGTGTCGGGGCTTCATGCGGACAAGCCGAAACTACGGGCACGATAATCCGAAGCTGGTTTCGGACTTCAACGACGTCGTCTTCAACCAAGACAAAGTGATCGTCGAACGTCAACGGCCGGATTTCGTTCCGTTCGATCTAGCCGACGAACTGCATCTGGATTTTGACATCGTAGCCGTCAATTATCGCAAGCTGATGCGGCAGAGCGGATTAGCTAAGAATGATCCAACCAACGCGGTGACACCGAAGCTTTGAGGCACGATCAAACTGAAGCCGGCTTTCCGATGGCTCACCGGCAAATCGTGTGCCAAATGCTCACTGCAGCGAAGTGATGAAAGCGATCACAGCCGAGCAGAAGATCGATGTCACAGTCGCTTCAAGAGAGACAGCAGCCGACGGCGTCGCGGTCTTGAATCTGCGGCGGCCAGACAGCGGATTTTTGCCGGCATGGACGGCGGGTTCGCATATCGACGTAGACCTACCGAATTCGCTCACGCGGCAGTATTCTCTCTGCGGCGATCCGAACGACCTCCGCAGCTATCGTATTGCGGTATTGAGAGAGCGGGAGAGCCGAGGCGGGTCAGAGTTCGTCCATCAGTCGCTACGTGCCGGCCAAACGATCAATATTGGTCTGCCGCGGAACAATTTCCCACTGCTTCGTGCATCCAATTACTTATTTATCGCCGGCAGCATTGGAATCACGCCGATATTGCCCATGCTCTCGGAAAGCCATGACGGCGATACCAACTGGGCGCTGCTCTATGGCGGACGGCAACGGGCATCCATGGCCTTTTGGATGAGCTAACGCGCTACGGTGATCGCGTCACGATCGTACCTGAAGATGAAAGCGGCCTGCTCGATGTCGTCAACCTTCTGCGCAAGCCTCTTCCAAACACTCTGATCTATTGCTGCGGACCGGAGCCTCTGCTCTCCGCTGTCCGAACGCAATGTGCCAATTGGCCGTCCGGATCCTTGAATTTGGAACGCTTTAAGGCCGCCGATCTCGGCCCGCAGATGGACGAAGCATTCGAAGTTGAGTTGCGCCGCACTGGAGTGCGTCTAACCGTCCCGGTTGGCAGGACCATTCTTGAGACGATCGAGGAAACTGGCGACATCGTGGTCCACTCGTGTCGGGAGGGGGTGTGCGGCACTTGTGAAGTTGCCGTTCTCGACGGAATTCCCGACCATCGGGACTCTGTGCTCAGCCCATCGGCAAAGGACTGCAACAAGAGCATGATGATTTGTATTTCACGCTCCAAAAGCAAGCTATTGGTCCTTGATCTCTAGGTAGAGCGCAGTACGCCTTGCGACCGATTGCGGAATTGGCCAATTCTCGCCTCTCACGTCGATAGACATCGCATCGCGGAATTATGGATTCATTCCATGAAAACCCGCCAGTAGTGCATTGGCGCAATTTTGTATCCTCGATCAATTTGATCTTTGTTGACACTCTACGCGCGAATTCGTTAGCATACGAACGATTAGAAGCCGACGCCGGAACGGCTTTGTATGCCCTCGAAACAACGAAGAGCACGCGTTATGAAAACACGCTTTGGTATTGTTGTCTGTTTCCTTGGTCTGGCGACGGCAACTCTCGCGCTCGCGCAAAGTGTCGAGACGCAAGGCGTCACAGACAAAGAAGTTCTCATTGGACAGATGGGCCCGTTCGGCGGGCCCGCTTATCTGTACGGCAAGATCTCGATGAACGGCGCTGCGGCCGTATTCGACCAGATCAACGAGACTGGCGGAATTGCGGGCCGCAAGCTGGTGCTCGTTCGCGAAGACGACGGCTGTAAGGCCGAAGGAGCGATCGGGGCGGTCAAAAAATTGGCTTATGAGACCAAGGTTTTCGCCATCATGGGCGGCGCCTGTTCAAACTCGACCCTTGCGGCGCGGCCGGAAATCGAGAAATCAGGCATTCCATTCATTGTGAACTCCGCTTCTGCTGACAGCATTACGGACCCACCAGTTCCGAATATCTTTTCGGTGCAGCCAACCGGCTCTGTCGAGAGCCGTGCACAGCTTGATTACGCCATCGCCAAAGGCGCCAAGAAAATCGCGCTGGCCGAGATGCGGGATGCCTGGGGCATGGCTCGTTACAAGCCGATGCTGAAATACCTCGAGGAAAAGCACGTCACGCTCGTGGAAGACGTCGAAATTTCCAATGACACCGTCGATGCAACGCCGCAAGCGCTGAAGTTGAAGGCCTCGGGTGCCGATGTTGTCATTCTGATTCTCTATCCCAAGCCTGCGGCAGTTCTGATGCGGGATTCACTGAAGCTCGGCTACAATCCGACGTGGCTCGGCCCGGGAACGATCAGTGATTTAAAGACGTTCGGCGAGCAAGTTGGACTGCCGGGCGCGCTTGATCACTTCATCACGGTGTCCTCCACCCGCTTCGATCCCAACGATCCGAAGCTCCAAGCTTGGAACGAGCGGATCAAGAAGCTCTTCCCGAACGACGAACTGTCGCCCTACAACATCTACGGTCTGGGTAGTGCGCTGGTTGTCGCTGAGGTTCTCAAACGTGTCGGCCCGCAACTGACGCGCGCACGGTTCATCGAGGAGCTGGGGAAACTGTCTGATTTCCGCGCCGAGACTTACTTCGGTCCGATCACCTGCCACGCACCGACCAACAATCAGTGCAACCAGCAGCCAGGCTGGGCCGTTTGGAAAGATGGCCACATGGTGGAATTCCAATAATCCATTAGAGGCGGGCCTTTTTCAACGAAAAGAGCCCGCCTAGCCTAGGCGCAGACAGCCAAAAGCCGCACCGATTGCGTCAAGATTGCGTTACCGACGTGCTTGCATGCGCCCTATCGGAGGCGTCGAACCGAGCATCCGGGACAGCCTCAAAGCTACCTAAAATTTGATGCGACGCATTATCGAAGCCGCTAACATGTCGGCATCGACTTCATGCCTGTATTGTTCGCGCGCATAAAGCTTAAGACGTTGCTATGCTTTGTGGGCGCTCTCTCGGCGCGCTGCCGTCGCACAGCGAAAATTCCTGGTCGCTCGTTGAGCGATTGGCTTCAGCGGGCAATTCGTCTCAGTAGCTTCACGAGCCAAATACGGTATCGTGGAACTTGCGCGCCAAGCTGTCGTTAAGCCCAGCCGGCTTTGACCCGACGGTAAGCCGACGCATCGGCGTGCAAAGATTAGGGCCTTCGGTTTATTGGCCTGCGCGGCTTAGAGAGATTGGCGACTTCGCGGAGCAGGTCATGATTTTGCCGAAGGCTGTGGCCCTGAGCCTACAATTCATTACGCTGGTCGGTGCCCCGGACCGAGTTCCGCGACTCGATGTCGAGCCGGTTTGCAGAGGCATTGCCGAACAGGGCGGTGTTACCTTTCATGATCCGTCCATGCCGCAGGAGAAAAAGAACTGCATCGATAGCGAGCAGGCGGTACGGGATCAACTCGTCAAACAGTGGTCGGGCTTTTCAGGCGACGATCGGACCCATTGCATCAACGAAACCACAATGGGCGGAGAATTGAGCTACACCGAGTTGCTGACCTGCCTGGAAATGGCGCGCGATGTGCGCGCGATGCGGGCCGAGGCGTCGCGTTCAGTGGCTGCGGCACCGCCTTCGCCGATGCCCGCTTCGCAGCCAACTCCACCTGAACCGGCTCCCTCCAGACCGGGAGCAGGCCTCGCTCCGCCGTCGCCGCCGATACCAAATTCCCAGCCAACGCCCTCAAGCGCGCGAGCAACACCGACCAACGATGTTGCGAGTTTCGAGCTCGAGTTGCTGCGGAAAGACCTCGATCGTGCAAAGGCTGACGCACAAAGCGCGACCACTTCGCAAGTCTCGGCCGAACGCAAGCTCGCGGACGCGGAAGCTGCGTTGCGGCGGATGAAAGACGAAGCGGACCGGGCAAAAGACGAAGCGCGGCGGGCAAAAGAGGAGGCTCAGGCCGCCAAGGAATTCAGAGGCCTCCGGCAAGCGCAAGCT
Organism: uncultured Alphaproteobacteria bacterium; assembly: GCA_963737755.1. Lineage (GTDB taxonomy): Bacteria > Pseudomonadota > Alphaproteobacteria > Rhizobiales > Xanthobacteraceae > BOG-931. The sequence continues at coordinate 1,079,164 of CAVTTZ010000009.1, forward strand.
GGCCGACGCGGAAGCCGCGCGCACTGCGGCGGAGAAGCAATGCCAAAGCGCGGGCAAAAGCCCTCCGGGATTCGGCGCGGAATTGCGCAAGTGGTTCAAGGGCGAATAGCGTCACCATCGCGAACCAGTAAATCCGCCGCCTCGGCCGGCCGGCACGCTTCGAACCGCGTCGGCCTGCGAAGCGGGCCGCAGCAAAGCATCCCCGTTGTTCTGCTTTCGGTCGGCAATGTCGGCGCGATACGACTTGCGTGAACATTCCTTGCCCACCGACCGCCGTTTTTTTGACCAACGCGACCACGCTAAAATTCCGCCGCGCAGCCGTGCTTTATTTGACTAAGCGCGCCGGTGTTGACTAGTATATGGAGGGTCTTCGCTAGTCAGTCCGTGCACTCACGGTTTGCCTTTGCGCCTCCACACTGCGTGTTTGAGAGGATCGCCTGCGATGGATGACCATTCCCACACTGCGCCGCCCTCGGAGCCGACGCTGCGCATCAAGGCGCTGGAGTCTCTGCTGGTCGAAAAAGGCCTGGTCGATCCCGGCGCCGTTGACGAGATTATCGATATTTTCGAAAAGCGCATCGGTCCACGCAATGGTGCCAAGGTTGTGGCCCACGCCTGGGCCGATCCGGCTTACAAGAAGCGGCTGCTCGAAGACGGCAGCAAGGCCATCGCCGAGCTTGGCTTCACCGGCCTCCAAGGCGAGGACATGGTGATCCTGGAAAACACACCGTCGATCCATAACGTTGTCGTCTGCACGCTGTGTTCTTGTTACCCTTGGCCGACGATGGGACTTCCTCCCAACTGGTACAAAGCAGCGCCCTATCGCGCGCGCGTCGTCATCGAGCCTCGCAAAGTGCTGGCCGAATTTGGCGTTGACGTAGCAGCCGACGTGGAAGTGCGCGTCTGGGACAGCAATGCCGAGATCCGCTACATGGTGCTACCGATGCGGCCGGCCGGCACGGAAGGCTGGAGCGAAGACCAGCTAGCCGATCTGGTCACGCGCGATTGCATGATCGGCACGGGCGTTGCCACAGTCAAAGCTTGAACCGACGGATCATCGATGAACGGAATCCACGATCTAGGCGGCATGCAGGGCTTTGGCCCTATCGAGCGCGAAGACAACGAGCCCGTCTTCCATGCGGATTGGGAGCGTCGCATGTTCGCGCTCCTCAATCTTACGATGGCGGCTGGCCAATATCACGTCGACGAAATTCGTCACGCGATCGAGCGGATGGCGCCGGCCGAATATTTGATGACGCCCTACTATGTCCACTGGATGCATGCAGCCGAAGACCTCCTCGACAAAAAGGGCGTCGTTACGCATGCGGAGCTTGAAAAGCGCATGGCCGAGATCGCCAAGACGGGGGGCAAGTAATGCCAGCGCTGCCGAAAGACATGGTCGCGGTCGCCATCAAGACCGGGGCTTCCGCACGCGCCGAAGTGACGACGCCGCCGCGCTTTAAGGCCGGCGACGCCATCATTGCCCGCAACATCAACCCTCCGACGCATACGCGCTTGCCGCGTTACATCCGCGGCAAGCGCGGCGTCGTTCAGCGCAACTACGGCGGCTTCGCTTTCGCCGACACCCGCGCTCACGAGCTCGGTGACCAGCCGCATCATGTCTATAGCGTGCGCTTTGAGGCCCGCGAGTTGTGGGGTGACGAGGCTGCGCCGCGCGACGCGGTCTATATCGACTTGTGGGAGCCCTATATCGAACCGGCGGGCTGAACCGTGGGCGCCGCTTCTTCACTGTCGCCCGATGCAGCGCCTACCAGTCCGGACATGCTGCTCCGCGAGCTTGACGGGCCCGCCTTCGCAGAGCCCTGGATGGCGCAAGCTTTCGCCTGCACAGTGCACTTGAGCCGCCGAGGCCTGTTCACCTGGAACGAATGGGTGGAAACCTTCAGCGCCGAGATCAAATCCAATCCTCAGCAGCCCACCGAAACATCGAATGCCGCGTACTACAGGCAATGGCTGGCTGCGCTCGAAACGATCGTTGGTCAAAAAGGCGTCGTATCAAGCGCCGACGTCAGCGAGCGTCAGGAAACATGGCGCCAAGCTTATCTGAATACGCCACACGGCCAGCCGGTTGAGTTGTTTCATGCCGGCGCACCGCCGGCAACCGCCGCACATCACCATCACCATGGCCATCACCCAGGCGATGCGCCTGAACCGGTGAGCATCAGTCCGGCACGGCGATAGCGGCCACGGCGGCCGTCGCGTCGTTGCAATTCTACCGTAAAGCGGGCGGGCTTTGGAAAACCTGGCCAACGATTTGGGCATGCGGGCAACCTTTGTCCGCAATCATTTTTGGTCGCGGCCTGCGTGTGACATATCCTCGCAGGCGATCAAAATCCCTCCCGATGTCTGCGGATACGCAAGCAAGTGACGCTTCCATCGGCGAGCAGATTGACGGCATCGCTAGCTCGCCCCGACCTTACGTCTTCCGTTGTGATCGACAGCACAGGTCTGAGACGAACGTGGTGCGAGTGTCATCTTCGTATTGTTCTTCACAGTTTAGGTAAATCGCCGTTGGGGAATTGCACGCTCCACATGCAGAACAGCGGCACGGGTGTCTGGAGAATTTGGAGAGCCACAGCCGAAAGAGGGTCAAATGAGGATCGCCAAATACGTTGCTTTTCGTCTTGCCGTCATTATTGCAAGCGGGAGTTTTGCTTTGACCGCGTTCACTGCGAACGCCGAACAGCAATCGATTACCGCCACGGTTACCGGCGACAAGATACAAAAGGTCGGATTTCGGGCCATGATCCAGAAGGAGGCGATCATGTACAATCTCGCCGGCTTCGCCCGAAATAACCCCGACGGCACCGTGGCGGTGCAGCTCCAGGGCGACAAGGACCGGATCGATCAGACTGTTGCGGCCATGCGCGCCGGGAACAAAAAATCTTCGCAAGACAATACGGTCAGCCAAAGCCCCGTCGCCGTGGAACCGGGACTGAAGACGTTCACGGTGTTCGCCTGGACATCGACCAGCCGCAATATCACGAACCCATATGACTTGGTCTTCACCTTGCGGCCCGACGATAGCCAGATATCTCACAAGGACGCGAAAGCTGTTTGGAACGATATCGCGGAGAAAACGCTCAAGGGCGACGATCTGGCCAAGTTCTTGAAACACTTGAGCGAGGACGATTGATCGATCGTGGTCTCGGATCGGTTGTTACGATCCGCGCGAAAGAACCGGTGAGCCGTACAGCAGACGTTTTCAGCGTGAGGCTTCGCGCGTGCAGCGTTTCAGATCGATTTTCAATTGCTTGAGCTCAGAAATGCTCTGATCGATGCGCTGCTCCCATTTCTGGCGGAGCGGCTCCCAGACAGTCGCCGGCAGCGGATGAATCTTCGGTAGGATCGCCAATTGTTCGGCGATTTCGTCGAGGCTGAAGCCGGCGCGCTGCGCAAGCGTAATGTAAGTGATCCGATGAAAAGTTGCCGCGCTGTAGCGGCGATGGCTCCCGCTGGCGCCGCGTTCGGATGTAATCAGTCCGAGCTTCTCATAGTAACGCAGCGTCGATGCCGGCACGGAGCTGCGCTCGGACATCTCTCGGATGTTGATCAGCTCATCGGCCGTCATCACCTCTGCTTCGCAGCCCATGAATCTTCCCAACCGCTCGCGAGCCGACCACGTTCTTCACACGTGTGCACACAACGGACTGATTCACCACCGCATCGGCGACAAAACCGTCAGTAGCACGAAACGGCGTCAGTGGATAAAATTTAGCACAAAGTTTACTCTTGCGATTTTTGAAGTTGAAGTTAGGTTGAGTATCGGGCCGACATCTTTCCCAGTCAAGAGGATCCGCGTGACCTACCGTCATACCTTGCTCGCATCGCTGCGTGCGGGTCTTTCCGCCGTTGCCATGGTGGCGATTGCCGCAACGCTCACGGCGTGCAGCAAGAGCCAAGCGGAGGCCCCCTCGCCGCCACCGCCGCCGGAGGTCGACGCGGCCCAGGTCGTCAGCTCGTCCGTGCGCCAGTGGGACGTCTTTACGGGGCGGATCGCGGCCATCGGCGCAGTCGACATCCGTCCCCGGGTCAGCGGCTATATCGAGCGCATCGCCTTTCGGGAGGGCGATACGGTCAAGGCCGGCGACCTGTTGTTCGTGATCGATCCGCGGCCCTATCGCGCCGCCTACGACAGCGCGATGGCGCAGCTCGAGCGCGCCCGCGCTTCGGTGCAATTGGCGGAAGCGCAGAACAAGCGCGCTGAATCGCTGATCAAGACCGGCGCGATCTCTATCGACACACTCGACACCCGCAGCGCTGCGCTCGGACAAGGCAATGCCGACGTGCATGCGGCCGAAGCGGCGCTCACCACCGCCAAGCTCAATCTCGACTTCACCGAGGTGCGCGCGCCGATTGCCGGCAAGGTCAGCCGCGCGGTGTTGACACTCGGCAATCTGGTCCAGGCCGACCAGACCGTCCTCACCAGCGTCGTCTCGCAGGACCCGGTCTATGTTTATTTCCAGCCCGACGAGCAATCGTTCCTGCGGTATTGCGATCTCGGCCGCAAGGGCGAGCGCGCCAACTCGGACAATGCGGTGCGCATTGGTCTCGCCAGCGAAATCGGCTTTCCCCATGAGGGCACGGTCAACTTCGTCAACAACCAGGTCGATGCGGCGACCGGCACAATCAATGTGCGCGCGACCGTGCCGAATCCCGATGGCGTGTTTGTGCCCGGCCTTTATGCGCGCGTGCAGCTCGAAGGCCGTGCCGAATACAAGGCCATGCTGATCGACGACAAGGCGGTCATGACCGATCAGGATCGCAAATACGTTTATGTCGTCGGCGCGGAAGACAAGGTGAAGCGCAAGGACGTCGTTCTGGGCAGCATTCATGACGGCTTGCGGGTGGTGCAGTCCGGCCTGGAAGCGACCGACAAAGTCATTGTCTCCGGCCTGCAGAAGATTTTTGCGCTGGAGACCAAGGTTAAAGCCAACGTGGTCGCGATGGGCGCGCGGCCCCAATCGTAACCCTCGAGCATGATCCGGAAATGCGGAAGCCGTTTTCCGAAGAGATCATGCGCCACCAATACATTAGAGCGCCAATCGCTTCACGCTGAAACGATCGCACTCTAAGGAAAGTGCATCCTTGGACTTTTCCAGATTTTTCATTGATCGCCCGATCTTCGCGGCGGTGCTGTCGATCGTGATCTTCGTTGCGGGCGCGATCGCAATTCCGCTCCTGCCGATCAGCGAATATCCCGACGTCGTTCCGCCGACCGTCGTGGTGCAGGCGACCTATCCGGGCGCCAACCCCAAAGTCATCGCCGAGACCGTATCGTCGCCGCTCGAGGAGCAAATCAACGGCGCCGAAAATATGATGTACATGAAGTCGGTCGCCGGCTCCGACGGCGTGCTGCAGATGACGATCACCTTCGCGCCCGGCACCGATCCGAACAAGGCGCAGGTCGACGTACAAAACCGCGTGTCCCAGGCGCTGTCGCGCCTGCCGGCGGAAGTGGTCAGCCTCGGGGTGACCACGCAGAAGCAGTCGCCGGCCTTTCTCACCTTGATCACGCTGATCTCCGACGGCAAGTACGATCCGCTTTACCTGCGCAATTACGTCAACATCCGGGTCAAGGATCAGCTCGCGCGCATTCCCGGCGTCGGCCAGATCCGCCTGTTCGGCGGCGGCGACTATGCAATGCGGATCTGGCTCGATCCCGATAAGGTCGCCTCACGCGGCATGACCGCGGGCGACGTGGTGCGCGCCATCCAGGAGCAAAACATCCAGGTCTCGGCCGGCCAGCTCGGCGCCGAGCCGATCAAGGGCGGCACTGACTTTCTGATTGCGATCAATGCGCAGGGCCGTCTGCGCACGACGCAGGAGTTCGGCGACGTCGTCCTGAAAACCGGCCAGAACGGCGAGGTCGTGCGGCTTGCCGACGTCGCGCGCATCGAGCTTGGCGCCAGCGACTATACCCTGCGCGGCCAGCTCGACCATTACAACACGTCGATCATCGGCGTTTTTCAGGCGCCCGGCGCCAACGCGCTGGCGACACGAGACGCCGTGATCGCCAAGATGGACGAGATCGCCGCGCAGTTTCCGGCCGGCGTGAGCTACCGATCAGATTACGACGCTACGGTATTCGTACGCGAATCGATCACCGCCGTCATCCACACGCTGTTCGAAGCGATCGCACTGGTCGTGGTGGTTGTGATCGTCTTTCTGCAGACGTGGCGCGCCTCGATCATTCCGCTGATCGCGGTGCCGGTGTCGGTGGTCGGCACCTTCGCGGTGCTTTATCTGCTCGGCTTTTCGATCAATACGCTATCGCTGTTCGGCTTGGTGCTGGCAATCGGCATCGTCGTCGACGATGCGATCGTCGTGGTCGAGAATGTCGAGCGCAATATCGAGGAAGGCCGCACGCCGCTCGCGGCGGCTCACCAAGCGATGACCGAAGTATCCGGGCCGATCGTCGCCATCGCGCTGGTGCTGTGTGCGGTGTTCGTGCCGATGGCCTTTTTGACCGGCGTCACCGGCACGTTCTACAAGCAGTTCGCGGTGACGATCGCGATCTCGACCGTGATCTCGGCGATCAATTCGCTTACCCTGTCGCCTGCGCTCGCCGCCAAATTGCTGCGTGGGCACGACGCGCCGAAAGACATGCTGTCGCGCCTGATCGAGAGCTTGCTCGGCTGGTTCTTTCGACCGTTCAACCGCTTCTTCAAGGCGAGTTCCGATGGCTATCAGGGCGCGGTTTCGCGCACGCTCGCGCCGGCGCGGTCTGGTGTTCATCGTCTATATCCTGCTGCTGGTCGGCACCGGGCTGATGTTCAACGCCGTGCCGCGCGGCTTCATTCCGACCCAAGACAAGCTTTATCTGATCGCCGGTGTGAAACTGCCGGAAGGCTCTTCGCTGGAGCGCACCGACGGGGTGCTGCAGAGGATCAAGGACGCCGCGCTCGAGACTGAAGGCGTCGGCCACGTCATCGGCATGACCGGTCTGAATCCGACGCAACAGACCAACACGCCGAACTATGCGGTCGCCTTCGCGATCCTCAAACCGTTCGCAGAGCGGCACCGCAGCGCCAAGGAAATCGCCGGGGAAATTCAGGGCAAGATATCGCAAGATCAAGGAAGGCTTTGCCTTCGTGCTCAACCCACCGCCGGTACTTGGCCTCGGCCAGGGCGCGGGCTATGCGATGTTCGTCGAGGACCGAGCGGGTTTGGGCTATGGCGCGCTCCAGCAAGCCGCCAACGCACTGCAAGGCGCGGCGGTGCGGACGCCCGGCATGGGTTTCCCGTTCGTCGGCTATCAATCCAACGTGCCGCAGCTCGATATCCAGGTCGATCGGGTCAAAGCCAAGGCGCAGGGCGTGCCGCTGACCAGCCTGTTCGAGACCCTTCAGGTCTATCTCGGCTCGTCCTATGTGAACGACTTCAACCTGTTTGGCCGCACCTGGCGCGTCTATGCGCAGGCCGACGGCGACTTCCGCAAGCGGGTGGAGGACATCGCCAATCTGAAGACACGCAACGACAGCGGTCAGATGGTGCCGATCGGCTCGATGGTGAAGATCAGCCAGACCTACGGTCCGGATCCGGTGCTGCGCTACAACGGCTATCCGGCGGCCGACTTCATCGGCGAGGCCAATCCGGCGATGATGTCCTCCGGGCAGGCTATGGGCGCGATGGCGGAGCTCGCCAAGCGGGTGCTGCCGAATGGCATGACGATTGAATGGACAGATCTCAGCTTTCAGGAAGCCACCCAGGGCAACGCCGCGCTATTGGTGTTCCCGGTGTCGGTGCTGCTCGCCTTCCTGGTGCTGGCGGCGCTCTATGAGAGCTGGGCATTGCCGCTCGCCGTCATCCTCATCGTGCCGATGTGCATGCTCTCAGCACTGGCCGGCGTGAAGTTCTATGGCAGCGACAACAACACTTTTGTTCAAGTCGGCCTTGTCGTGTTGATGGGCCTCGCTTGCAAGAACGCGATCCTGATTGTCGAGTTCGCGCGCGAACTGGAATTCCAGGGCAAGGGCATCGTCGAAGCCGCATTGGAAGCCTGCCGGCTGCGGCTGCGCCCCATCGTGATGACGTCGGTGGCCTTCATCGCCGGCACGATCCCGCTGGTGCTCTCACACGGCGCCGGCGCCGAGGTGCGCTCCGCGACCGGCATCACCGTCTGCGCCGGCATGATCGGGGTCACTCTGTTCGGCCTGTTCCTGACGCCGGTGTTTTATGTCGGCCTGCGCAAACTCTCGGGCCGGAAACTCGTCCAGCACGGCGCCCCCACCCTCTCGCACGGGTAATACTTGGGAAGCACGGGCGGCCGCCGGCGTCTACGCGCGCCGACGGCGCCCTATCGGCTAAAACCGCTAGTCTAGCCGGCGCGGTTAGCAAGAACGACCGAATTGGCGGAGCCCAACGCGTATTGCCAGAGCCAGATGGCAACCAGACTGCATCCTGCCGATAACATCAGCCAGACGCCAGGGAACGCGCGATCGTCGGTCATGTAGATCAAATAAGTGCTGATCGCCGGCGTGAAACCGCCGAATAAGGCGGTCGCTAAGCTGTAGGCGACGGAAAATCCCGTCGTTCGCAAATTCGCTGGGACGATCTCGGTGAGCGCCACGATCATCGCACCGTTGTAGCTGCCATAAATAAACGACAGCCAGAGTTCGACCGCGAGCAGCCGTTCGAACGATGGTGACGCGACCAGCCATGCCAGAGCCGGATACGCGGTTACGAACAGCAAGATCGCGAATGGGATAAGGACGGTCTGCCGCCCAATGCGATCGGAAACCGCGCCCATGACAGGCAACCAGAATAAATTGGAAATGCCGACGCACATCGTAACAATGAGCGCGTCAATATTGCCGAGCTTAAGCACCTCGCGCCCAAACGTCGGCGTGTAGGCGGTGATAAAATAGAACGACACCGTCGTCATCATCACCAGCAGCATGCCGATGGCGACCATCCGCCAGTTCGCGATCAACTGAAGCAGGATTTCACCCCGACTTGGCCGCTCGGTCCCGATGCTGCTTGCCTCGAACGCGGGCGTCTCCGGCAGCGAACTGCGGAGCATAAACAGGAGCGGTATGATCAGGCAGCCGATCAAAAATGGAATCCGCCAGCCCTCAATGTATCTCGTGTCCACCGGAGCATACGCACTCAGCAATACGCCAAGCAATGCGACGACTATGACGGCGATTTGCTGGCTGCCCGACTGCCAACTGACGTAAAATCCCTTATGACCCGGTGTGGCGATTTCCGACAGATAGACGGAAACGCCGCCAAGCTCGACGCCCGCGGAAAACCCCTGGATCAGCCGGCCGATGACGACAATCGCGGGCGCCATCATACCGATCGCCGCATAGCCGGGCGTTAAAGCAATCGAGAGTGTTCCGATCGCCATCAGTCCCAGCGTGACGATCAGGCCGGCGCGGCGGCCGCGGTGATCCATATAGGCGCCGAGAATGATTGCGCCGAGTGGGCGCATCAAAAAACCGGCGCCGAAGGTCATGAAAGCCAGCATCAATTGCGCGAACGCGCTGCCGACAGGAAAGAACGTCTTGCCGATTTCACTCGCGTAATAACCGAAGACGAAAAAGTCGTACATCTCCAGGAAGTTTCCACTGGATACCCGTACGACCGACCAGATTTGTTGCGTTCGCCGCGACACCCCGAGGCTTGTCATCTCGCCCTATGGATGATCTGCAGAAGCCTGATGGCGCCATCGGCTTGGCGGCGGCTTCGCCCCTGGGCCGACCCACCAGAACGAGATTGAGAATCACGGCCGTAAATGTACCAACGACGATGCCATCGCTGACGAGCATCCGGACGCCGGCCGGCACCATTTCAAACGCAGAAGGCGGGGCAAAACTGGCCACCGCGCTCAAGCCCACCGAAGCCGCGACGATGAGCACGTTGCGCTGTTGCCTTCCGGATTGGGAAATAATCTGAATTCCGACGACGGCGATCATGCCGAACATGAACACCAAAGTGCCGCCGAGAACAAATGGCGGCACCATTCCAATCACCGCGGCAATCTTAGGCAGAAAAGCCATGGCGACAAGGATCGCGCCAGACAGAGCGACGACGATCCGGCTGGCGACGCCGGTCAGCGAAATAGCGCCAACGTTCTGGTCGTAAGAAATGAGTGGAACGCCGCCGAGCAGAACTGAAATGACCGAACCGACACCATCGCCCGCGACCGCGCCGCGGATGCGCCGCTGGGTCGGCTCCACTTTGATCATCGCGCAAAGGGCGAGCGTGATGCTCATCGTATAAACGGAGGCGATGGCGCTGTAGATGACCATCGTGGCGATATCGCCGGCGTTTGGCCACGCGATGCCAAAAGGCAGCAGGCTCGGAATTCGGAACCACGGTGCGTTCGCGATCGTGGAATAGTTGCTGAGGCCGATGGCGGCGCTGGCGATATAGACCATGACCAGTGTCGCTAATATCGATAGTGACCTCACCAATGGATTTGGCAACGCCGCGATGATGGTGATCACGACAATGCTTGCCACCAGAAATGCAAGCGTCACCGGTTGCCCGAAGTAAGGCGTGTTCACGCCGAAGGCGACCGCCATGGCGATCTTGAGCAGACTGAGGCCGGTCAAAACCAGCAGCGCTCCAACCACGACTGGTGGGAAGAGCGGCCGCAGTCTGGTGATCACCGGACTGATTGCCACGAGAAACAGACCACCGATCAGCATGGCTCCGGTCGCGGCGCCGGCGCTTTCCGCCTTGGTGATGGCGACCACCGGTCCTGCGTACACCGTATAAGCACCGAGCAATAGCGGCAGACGCGCCCCGACCCAACCGACGCCAAGAGCCGATATGACTGTCCCGATTCCGCAACCGAGAATCACGCCGGTAACCAACGCGCCACGCAGTTCAGGCGAGAGTCCCAGCAATTGGCCGATGATCAGCGGCGATGCGATCATGGCCGAAAACATGATCAGAACGTGCTGAAGCGCGAACAGAGCCGCCGGAATGGGACGTGGCGTATCGTCAACGCCATATCGCATCGTCAGACCAAGATCAGGAAGACTCTCCGCCTCGGCAAGCGCACTGCCAACTTTCTGATATGCGGTATCTTCCATAACCATCCCATGATTTTACTTGAACACGCGCTGACAATGGCGTCGCGGTCGCGCGAGCCAGCCGACACCACAACAGGCTTCGGCGCAACCCTACAAGCCGACGAACCGCTGCACGATGGCGGCATCGCTTTCCATTTCGGCGCTGGTGCCGGACCAGACGGTTCGGCCTTTTTCGATCACATAATGGCGGTCGGCCATCCGCTTGAGCACGTGCAGGTTACGATCGACGATCAGAATCGATTGGCCGCGAGATTTGAGCAGCGAGATGCATTGCCAGATTTCGCCGCGAATAGCCGGCGCCAAGCCCTCGGTCGCTTCGTCGAGGATCAGCAGGCGCGGATTGGTCATGAGCGCGCGACCGATCGCCAGCATCTGCTGCTCGCCGCCCGAAAGCGTGCCGCCCAATTGCCGCCGGCGCTCCTGCAGACGGGGAAAAAGCCGGTAAATCTCGGACAACGTCCAGGCGTCTTTCTTGCCGAGCCGGTTCGCCGCCGTGGCGATGAGATTTTCTTCGACCGTCAGCGTCGGAAATATCTGCCGGCCTTCGGGGACCAGCCCGATGCCGCAGCGTGCGACCGCCTCCGGGGTCCGCCCGCTGATCGAGCTATCGTCGAACGCGATGGCGCCCGCACGTGACGGCAACAGGCCCATGATCGCCCGCACGGTCGACGTCTTACCCATGCCGTTGCGGCCAAGAAGCGTGATCAGTTCGCCCTGCCCGACGTCAAGACGGACATCGAACAATACCTGGGCCCGCCCATAACTCGCTTGCAGTCCCTCAACGCGTAGCACTAGACATCTCCGTCGCCGAGATAGGCCGTGCGCACAGCTTCGTCGTTACGGACGTCCTCGCTCGTGCCGGTCAGCAGACGGCGGCCGGCAACCAACACCGAGATGCGATCGGCGAGGGCAAAAACCGCATCCATGTCGTGCTCGACCAGCAGGATCGTCATGCTGCCTTTCAGGCTGCGCAGCAATTCGACGGTGGCGGCGCATTCGGCCGGGCCCAGTCCGGCCATCGGCTCGTCGAGCAGAAGAAGCCGCGGCTCGGTGGCGAGCGCGATCGCCAGTTCCAGTTGTTTTTGCTCGCCGTGCGACATGGCGCTGGCAACGACGTCGCCGCGCTGGGCCAAGCCGACACGCCCGAGCATCGCCGCAGCCCGATCGCGCAGAGCCCGGTCGTGCCGCGCGTTGGACCAGAAGCGAAAGCTGTGCCCGCGGTGGGCCTGTACCGCCAGCGCCACATTATCGAGCGCCGTGTAGTCGAGCAGAAGCTGGGTGATCTGAAACGACCGCGCCAAGCCGACGCGCACGCGTTCGGCGGTTTTCAGCGCTGTGATGTCCTCGCCGACAAACCGGATCGTACCGGCATCGGGAAAAATTTCACCGAAGAGCTGCGAGATCAGCGTGGTTTTGCCGGCTCCATTGGGGCCGATGACCGCGTGCAACTCGCCGGCGGCGATGTCGAGCGAGAGGCCGTCGCTGGCCGCGAGACTTCCGAAGCGCTTGGTGAGATTGTCGATTTGGAGGAGCGGCTCAGCCATCGGGCGTCGCTCCGGTGCGGAACAATGACAGCACGCCGCCGGTGGTGAACAGCGCGATGACGATGAGAAACGCACCGAGATAAATCTGCCAATGCTCGGACCAGCCGGTCAACAGCGTTTCGAGGCCGATCAGAAGGATCGCGCCGACCGCGGGCCCCATCAGCGTAGCGCCGCCGCCAAGAATGACCATGATCATCAGTTCGCCCGATCGCGACCAGTGCAGCAGGTCTGGACTAACGAACTTAGCGAAGTTGGCATCAAGCGCACCCGCAAGGCCGGCGCCGGCGCCGGCGATGACGAAAGCGACGAGCTTGTAGCGGTAGGTCGAAATACCGATGGCGGCGAGCCGCCGCTCGCTCTGGCGAATGCCGCCAAGCACCAGGCCGAAACGCGACGAAATCAGCCGCCAAAACAGGAAATAGTAAACCGCAGCGATGGTGAGACAGACGAAATAGAACGTCGTGTCGTCGGCCATGTTGAAGTTGAAAAAGACGTTGCGGCGGCGAACGATCAATCCGTCATCGCCGCCATAATATTTGAGCGACACGAACAGAAAGAAGATCATCTGCGCGAACGCCAGCGTGATCATGATAAACTGCAGCCCGGACGTGCGCAGCGAAAGCGCCCCCAGAACGAGAGCGAAAACCGCGCTGGTCACGACCGCCGCAATCAAGGTGACCAGAAACTGATTGGAGCCGGGAATGAAGCCGAGAAACGGCTCGTCGGCACTAAAATGAAAATAGAGAATTCCGACCGCGTAGGCACCGATGCCGAAATAGGCGGCATGGCCGAAGCTGACCAGGCCGCCATAGCCGAGAATGAGATTGAGGCTCGCTGCGGCGATCGCAAAGATCACCATGCGGGTCGCCAGCGAAATCAGCGCCGGATTGCCCGCCGCTTTTGACGCCCATGGCAGGAGCAGCATGCAGAGTGCGAACAGGACGACACCTGCGACACGCAACAGCGCGCGTCGGCGGACCGTCGACGTTGCGACGCCTGCGTCAGCCTGGAGCACGGATCAATCCTTGCGGCCGGATCAGCAGCACCAGCGCCATCACCAGATAAATTCCCATTGATGACAGGCCGGCGCCCAACGCGTCGGCCTCCGAGCCATTCATCAGGCTGCGTAGCAGTGTCGGGAGAAACGCACGCAACAGGGTATCGACGATGCCGACGATCATCGCCCCCGCAAACGCGCCGCGGACCGATCCGACGCCGCCGATCACCACGACCACAAACGTGAGGATGAGGATTTGCTCGCCCATCCCGACCTGCACCGCAAGCAACGGACCGGCCAACACGCCGCCAAGCCCCGCAAGCAGGGCGCCGAGCCCGAACACCACCGTATAGAGCAGCCGGATATTGACCCCCAGTGCGCGCACCATCTCGCGATTGGTCGAACCCGCGCGCACCAGCATCCCAATGCGGGTGTAGTTTACAAACAGGGACAAGCCCACGGCGACCACGATACCGGCCGCAATAATGGCGAGCCGATAGGCTGGATAGGAAACGCCCGGAATGATGTGAACGCTGCCCGACAGCATCGACGGCAGCGGCACATACAAAGGCTGGCGGCCGAACAAAATGGTGACGCCCTCGTTGATGACCAGAATCAACCCGAATGTGGCGAGCACCTGCTGAACAAAATCGCGGGTATAGAGCCGGCGAATCACGACATATTCGACCACTAGGCCGCTCACCGCCGCGACCGCCAATCCGGCAAGCGCCGCCAGCAAAAACGACCCGGTGCGTTCGGCGACCAGGGCGGTGCCATACGCGCCGAGCAAATAAAAGGAACCGTGCGCCAAATTGATAATGCGCATGATCCCGAAGACAAGCGTCAGCCCCGCCGCCAGCAGAAACAGCATGACGCCGAACTGAACGCCGTTGAGGATCTGCTCGAACGCGAGCGTCATGTTTGCGTTGCGACTACCGCGTCTCGGCGCGCCTTCACAGCTTGCAATCTTTGTCGTACGCGTCGCCGTGATCGGCCATGATTTTCTCGAGCGTTTTCAGCACCGGCTTGCCGTCGGCGCCCTTCACGACCTTCAGCGCGTACCAATCCTGAATCGGATGCTGGTTATGGCCGAATTTGAACGCGCCACGAACCGATTTGAAGTCCGCCTTCCGCATGGCGGCGCGGAAGGCGTCCATGTTGCTGAGATCGCCCTTGACGGCATGAAGCGCAGCGCCAATCGCCAGCGCGGTGTCGTAGCCCTGGCTGGCGTAAAACGTCGGAGTCCGATCCGCGCCGTACTTCTTCTGCCACGCGGCCATGAAGGTCTTGTTAGCGTCGTTGTCGAAATCCGTATTCCAATGCGAGCTGACATTGACGCCGACCGCAGCGTCGCCGACAGCCTTGAGGATGGTCGCGTCCATCGACGGCTCGGCAACGACCATCGGGATGGTGCCAAGAAGGCCGGCTTGCTGATATTGCCGCACGAAGGAAATGCCGAGCCCGCCCGGATGAAACTGAAACACGACGTCCGGATTGGCGGCCCGTATCTGCGCCATTTCGGCGGCGAAGTCCGTCTGATCGAGACGGGTATAAACTTCGCCGACGATCTCGCCCTTGAAGTAGCGCTTGAAGCCGGCCAGAGCGTCTTTGCCGGCCTGATAATTCGGCGCGAGAATGAAAGCGCGCTTATAGCCCAGATTGGTCGCGTCCTGGCCGGCGCTTTCATGCAGCGAGTCGTTCTGCCACGACACGACGAAATAGTTTTTGTTGCAGTCCTTGCCGGAGAAATTCGACGGTCCGGCATTGGGGCTGACATAGATGGCATCGGCATCGAGAATGTCCGGCACTGTGGCGCCGGCGATGTTGGAAAAGATGATGCCGGTTATGATCTTGATGTTTTCGGTCTTGAGGAATTTTTCGGCGACCTGCTTGCCGGTGCCCGGCTTGAAGCCGTCGTCCTCGACGATCAGCTTGACTGGAACACCGCCGAGCTTGCCGCCTTCCATGTCGATCGCGAGCTGAAAACCGTCGCGGACATCAGCGCCGAGATAGCCTCCGGGGCCACTCAGCGTCGTAATCATGCCGATCTTAACCGGCTCTTCGGCGCAAACTGCCGTTGCGGCGGCAGCGGACAAAGCCATTGCTGCGACCCAAGACCTTATTCGCATTTCGCTATCCCTTCCGCGTTCCTCGGCATTGTTTATTGCGCTTTTCTTGCAGTCCTAAAGCCGCGTCGCAAGCGGTGTCAGCGCATAGCCGTCGCCGAGCCGTTTGATCTGGCCGAATACCGGAGGCGGGAAGTGGTATGTCGCCATCAGTGCGCCCGTGTCGGCGCACCGTTCCAGCAACCGCCGGCGGGTGGCGCGCGCCAGCGCGGGGTCGACGCAGAAGTTCGACGTCAAATCCGGTAACTCCAGCTGGATCGGACTATGCAAAACATCGGCCAAAAACAAAACCTCGGTATCCCCCGCCGTCAGGCGCACAATTCCCATGCCGAGCGTATGGCCGGGCGCCGGCTCGATCCATAGGCCCGGCGCGATCTCACCCGGCGTTTCGACTGGGTCAAAGCGCCCGGCTTCCAGAATAGGCTGCACGCTGTCCACAAATGCACCATGCAGGGTGTGGCCGTCGGGATTTGCGCTGTGGCGCTGGCGCCAATAATCAAGTTCTGCCGCCGGCACGACATAGCGCGCGGTCGTGAACGTCGGCACCCAGCCGCGCTCCGATTTCCGCGTATTCCAGCCAACATGATCGGCGTGGAGATGCGTGTTGATCACGATGTCAAAATCGTCTGGCGCGAAGCCAAGACGGGCGAGCCGTTCGAGGAAATCGCCGGAGCGGTGATGCCATGCGGGCCGGTCAGGCCGGTCCTTGTCGTTGCCGACGCCGGTATCGATCAGGCAAAGGTAGCCTGGCGCATCGATGACGTAGCTGTTGAAGCTGATCACGAGATCGGTCGCGGCTTCGTTCGAGGCTTGCGGCACCTTCGCGACCGCCCGGCGGAACGTGTCATCGTCGAGCGACTTGAACATCGCCGGGCGCGACCACTGAATGCTCTCGATATCGGGAACACGATATATCTCGGTCCGTCCTACCCGCAGGCGGGTGCCGTCGTAGATCGCTGCCGCCTTGCTCATAGCTTGCAAGCCGCAGCGAAGGGATCGCCATGTTGGCTGAGTATTTTGCCCTGCGTCTTCAGGGCGGGTTTGCCATCGGCGCCGCGATCGACCTTCATCGAATACCAGTCTTGAACGGGATGCTGATTGCGGCCGAATTTGAAACTGTCGCGCGTCAGCTTGAAGTCGGCTTTGAGCATTGCGGCACGGTAGCCTTCCGTATCCGTTACAGTGCCACCGACGGCTTTGAGCGCGGAGCCGATCGCGATCGCCGTGTCATAGCCTTGCGCCGCGTACATGGTCGGCAGGCGGCCGTACGCTTTCGTGAAGCTGTCGACAAAACTCTTGCTCACCGGATTGTCGAAATCGGAGTTCCAGGCTCCGGAGACGTCAATGCCAATGGCGGCATCGCCGACCGCCTGCAGCAGCGTCGTGTCCATCGATGCTTCGGCGACGACCATGGGAATGCTGCCGAGCAGCCCGGCCTGCTGATATTGGCGCACGAAAGCGATGCCGAGGCCTCCGGGATGAAACTGAAAAACGACGTCGGGATTGGCGGCGCGGATCTGCGCCATTTCGGACGCAAAGTCGGTTTGATCCAGCCGGGTATAGGTTTCGCCGATAACCTCGCCCTTGAACAGCCGCTTGAAGCCCTCAATCGCATCCTTGCCGGCCTGATAGTTCGGCGCCAGCGCGTAAGCGCGCTTGTAGTTCAGCCGCGTCGCGTTCTGGCCGGCGCTGCCCTGCATCGTGTCGGTCAGCCACGACATGACGAAATAGTTTTTGTTGCAGTCCTTGCCGGCGAAATTGGACGGACCGGCATTCGGACTGATGAAGATGTTGCCGGCATCAACGATGTCGGGGACGATGGCGCCGGCAACGTTGGAGAACGCCACGCCGGTGAATAACTTCACGTTCTCCGCGCTCATCAGGTTGGAGGCGATTTGCTTGCCGAGTCCTGGCTTCAGTCCGTCGTCCTGAACCAGCAGACGCACCGGGATGCCGTCCAACGTACCGCCCTGGGCGTTGACGGCAAGCTGGAAGGCGTCGCGCAGGTCCTGGCCGAGGTAACCGCCAGGCCCGGACAATGTGGTGATGAACCCGATCTTGACCGGCTCTTGTGCGACCGTCGCCGTGGCGGCAAAGACGGCGATGGCGATACCCAATACGATCCGTCGCGAAGCCATGGCCTTCCTTGTTGCGGCTTAATGTCCGCAGTGGCCGCATTTGCGGTACCGCGGCAGAGAACCCAGACGGGTCTTGGCTTAGCATTGCGGAGATCGCGGGCCAATGTGTCTTCGTGGCGCCCCGGCCGCTCCCGCAGCGAG
Source organism: uncultured Alphaproteobacteria bacterium (assembly GCA_963737755.1). Classification (GTDB taxonomy): domain Bacteria; phylum Pseudomonadota; class Alphaproteobacteria; order Rhizobiales; family Xanthobacteraceae; genus BOG-931. The sequence goes on from CAVTTZ010000009.1 coordinate 1,097,182, forward strand.
ATTCGGCCAGCAAGCAAGAGCGAGGCTCCCGGCGGCGTAATGGCAGGCTTACGCATGATGCAATGCTGGCGGTGGGCACCGAATGCATGGCGTCTTTCAACTTTACCCTAGCCATGCCGTAACTTAAAAGTTGTGTGCCATCTGACCGCCGAACGTTTTGCTGGAAGGACAACGACCGTGCAGCACGCGCTCAAGAATCCGCCGATCAACCTGGCGGCCTGGATCGAAGACAACAAGGCCACGCTGAAGCCGCCGATCGGCAATCGACAATTTTGGAAAGGCGATTGGCAAAACCTGCTCGTCATGATGGTGGGCGGCCCGAACTATCGGCCCGATTTTCACGACGATCCGGGCGAGGAGCTGTTCATCCAGCTTCGTGGCGATCTGACGCTCAATTTGCTCGATCCGGTCACGCGCGAACGCAGTACGGTCACGGTGCGCGAGGGCGAGATGTATCTACTGCCGTCTCACGTTCGGCATTCGCCACAACGGCCAGACGGCTGCATCGGTCTCGTGGTCGAGCGCTATCGACAGCCCGGCGAGGTTGACGCGCTGGAATGGTACGACGACGCCGGCAATCTTGAATTTCGCGGCGAATTCCTGGTCGAGAATATCGAGGAGGATTTGGCCAAGGTGCAGGCTGCCTGGGCAGAATGGCGCAAGAAAAACGATCGGCGATCACCGACGATCTGGCGCGTCGGCCAAAGCACCGTGTTCTGACGAGATGTTTTCCGAATGCCGGGGCGGAATGGCGTCCATCACGAACTTTGGCAGCGTCTGCACGTTTCGTCGAGCAAACGGCCCGAGCGGTCGCAATCCGTAAAGTGAGGGACACCGGAAATGGCTCGCACCATCTTCAACCGACCCGATCTTCCGCGATCGAAGGCGCCGCATTCGAATGCCGTGCGGATCGGCAATCTGATCTTCGTCTCGGGCTTTCCGGGATACGACGACAACGTTCAGGTCGCCAAAGGCGATTTTGCCGCTCAGATGCGGCAAGCCCTCAAGCACGTCATTGCCACCGTCGAATACGCCGGAAGCTCGATCGACAAGATCGGCAAGGTGAACATTTATTTGGACCGCCGCGCTGATTTCGACGAGATGAACGAGATCTACAAGGAATTCTTCGGCTCCGATCCGTCCGGATGGCCGGCCCGGACGACCATCGAGGCGCGCCTGCCCCGCAAGGATTTCCTTGTCGAGGTCGATTGCGTTGCGGAGGCCTAAAGCTCTGCGTCGCGGGTCTTACGGGAAAGGCCAACGGCGCGAAACATCACGCAGATCATCATTGAGAAACTTAATTTATTGACGAGTGAACCGATGCAACAGCCGATCGTGGAAACCGCGCTGAGTGGCTATGAGCTGTTGAACGATCCCCTCCTGAACAAAGGAACGGCGTTTACCGAAACAGAGCGCGAAGAATTCGACCTGTCTGGCTTGCTTCCGCCGCACATTGCGTCACTTGATGCGCAAGTTGACCGGCGACACGAAGCCTTCCGAGGCATCAGTAGCGATCTGCTCAAATATGCGTTTCTTCGCGAATTGCAGGACACTAACGAAACGTTGTTCTACGCACTATTGACGCGAAACATTTCGGAGATGATGCCGGCGGTCTATACTCCGAGTGTCGGTCTCGGCTGCCAGCGTTTCAGTCATATTTTTCGCAAGCCGCGCGGGCTATTTATCAGTTTCCCGTTGCGCGACCGTATCAGCGACATTCTCTCCAACCCACGCTTTGACAATGTGGAAGCGATCGTCGTCAGCGATGGCGAGCGCATCCTTGGCCTTGGCGATCAAGGCGCCGGCGGCATGGGCATCCCGATTGGCAAGCTTTCGCTTTATACCGCTTGTGCGGGTTTGCACCCGTCGACCACCCTGCCCGTGCTGCTCGATGTCGGGACCGACAATAGGGCGCTGCTCGACGATCCGTTATACCTTGGCTGGCGCCACGAGCGGGTCCGAGGCGACGACTACGATCAGTTTGTTGCTTCGTTTGTCAACGCGGTCATGAAACGGTGGCCGCACGTGTTGCTGCATTGGGAGGATTTCGCGTTCGCCAATGCCAATCGGTTGCTTGCCACCTATCGCGACCGGTTGTGCACGTTCAATGATGATATCCAGGGCACCGCGGCGATTGCCGTTGCCTCAATCCTCAGTGCGATCAACGTCACCGGCCTGCCGATCACGGAGCAGCGCATCGCTGTTCTGGGTGCGGGTACCGCAGGCACCGGCATATCTGCGCTGTTGCTCCGCGCCATGATCGACGCCGGGTTATCGGAGAGAAATGCACTCGACCGTTTCTACCTCGTCGATCGGCAAGGCTTGTTGATCGACGACATGCAAGGACTGCAGCCGTTCCAGGCCAGATTCGCGCAGGACCGGCAGCGCATCGCCGAATGGAACGTGTCCCCCGGCGCGACCATCGGGCTCACCGAGGTGGCCGCCAATGCGCATCCAACCATCCTGATCGGGACCTCCGGTCAGCCTCACGCATTTTCCGAAGGCGTTGTTCGCGCCATGGCCGCGAACGTCGCGCGTCCGATCATTTTTCCGCTGTCCAATCCGACAGAGCGAAGCGAGGCCATACCCCATGACCTTCTCGCCTGGACCAACGGCAGCGCGGTTATCGGCACTGGCAGCCCATTTCCCCCCGTGATCCGGCGGGGAAAGCCATTTCGCATTGACCAGGTGAACAACGCTTACGTGTTCCCCGGCGTCGGCCTCGGCGCCATCGCCGTCAACGCGCGGCAGATCTCGGAGGGAATGTTTCTCGCCGCGGCGCAGACCATTGCGGGCTTGTCTCCGGCCAAGCGAGACCCGGAAGCGAATTTATTGCCTCCCTTGGCCGACTCGCGGCTCGTCGCGCTGCGCGTCGCAACCGCTGTCGCCGAGCAGGCTGTGCGCGAGGGGCTCGCCGGAGAATTGGGACAGCAAAATCTAGCTGCAGCGGTCGAGTCGAAAATGTGGGAGCCGGTTTATGCGACCTATCGGCGGCGGTCGTCGCGGTAGGTCATTTGACTTTCTCAGGTGCGCTCAGATGCGCTGGCGCATCTGAGATCAGATGTCAGCTTGTGTTCGTTAGCGGCACGCTGACAGCGTCGTACCCGAAGACCCAGGTTGGATCCGTCGGCTGACGCAGGAACGTATTTTCGGACGAAATTTGCTGCACTTTCCTGACCCGGGGCATGCGGGTCGCTTCGTAACGTGCAAACGCGGCTGCGTGATCGCTTGCCTCAACAATGCAGCGTGCCAGCACGGCCGCATCCTCAATCGCCATCGCGGCCCCTGAGGCCATGTACGGCGTCATGGCGTGGCACGCATCGCCTAACAGAACCAGATTTTGATTGCTCCATTGGCGGATCGGCTCGATGTCGCGAATCGGCCACACCGTGAGATTTGGGGCCGCCGCAATGACCGCGCGGACTTCCGGATGAAATCCTTCGAATGACCGCAGCACTTCATCGCGCGTGCATGCTTCGAAGGCAGCGTCAGAATGCCAATCGCCCTTGACGCTGGTGACGAGATAGACCTCGTTGCGTGACTGCTCGATATAGTAGATCAAGATATGACTTTTCGGCCCCCACCATTTGGTACAATTGCGCAGCTCCAAGCCGGCGAGCAACGCCGACGGATAAATCGCCCGGTGAGCGACAGCCCCGACGAAACGCGATTTGCACGGGCCGATCACGGCTTCGCGAAGCTTGGAATTGACACCGTCCGCACCGATGACCAGATCGGCTTCGGCCGTCGTTCCATCGGCAAAATTCAGTTGCGTGAGTGTGCCGTCTGATTTTACGTCACTGAGCCGCTTGCCAAATGCGATCGTACCGGAATCAACTTTTTCCAGGATTGCTGCGTGTAAATCGTTGCGATGTACGGTGATGTACGTCGCACCATATTTTTCCAGGCCCACATCGCCGAGAGCCAACTCGAATAACACCTCCCCGGTGTCCCACTTGCGGCTGGTGAATTTGTCCGGATGGATGCCGATTTGGCTCAATTGTTTTTCAGCATCGAGATGTCGCAGCACCTTGATCACATTCGCTGAAACATGAATGCCGGCCCCGATCCGTTCAAAAGCGCGCGCCTGCTCGTAAAGGCGCACATCGAAACCCGCACGCTGCAAAAACGCGGCCGCGGTTGCGCCTCCAAGCCCCGCACCGATCACGGCAATCCGGGTGCTCTTTTTCATGTCTGCAAGTTCCTTGGGTCAAAAAGCGTCGTTGAGTTCATTGCCCGCCTTCAGTGGATCTCCGAACGCCGCGAACATAGCGAACGTGGCGGCCCAAACCTCACGGCACATCGCGCGCCTACGGACGCAGAATAGTGAACGATGTAACGGCCCGGCAACGCGGCCAAGCATCGAACCAGGCCGCCGATAGAGCGTTGCGCCGGTAAGCACCTAAACCACTGCATCCAAGCGACTGCAGCCCGTGGGGGCGAGGCTTTCGCAATGCATGACTGATATTCCGGGACGGCCATGCCGCGTCTGTGCCTCCCCGGCTATCTCTAATCGGTTCGACGGCCCGTGAGGATTGGCCCATTTCGCAAACGACGACGTTATTGGCACATCGCAAGCACGCTTGATGCGTGCGTTTCACGGCAACTCTCTCCGGAAACCCGTCCTCCGCAAGATCGGCCGCGCCAGCGGGCGCCTGACGCGCCTGCCTTCGGTTCAATGATCGCGAAGGCCGGACGTCCTCTTAAGATCAACGATGACCCAACCCAATCCTGTTAATCGCCCCGTTTTATTGATTGCCGGAATTCTGCTGATCGGCACGACCATAAGGGCGCCCGTTACCAGCATCGCGCCGGTCCTCGGCCTGATCCGCGAGCATTTTTCGCTTGGAACAGCGGAAGCCGGCGCACTGACCACATTGCCGCTGCTGGCCTTTGCGATTGCGTCGCCGTTCGCCGTGCTGCTGGCGCGCGAATACGGCCTGGAGCGAAGCCTATTCGGCGCGCTGTTCCTGACCGCTGCCGGCATTGCATTGCGTTCGCTCGACTTTGTCTGGTGTGTTTTCCTCGGCACCGCCGTCATCGGCGTGGGCATCGCGATTTCCAATGTGCTGTTGCCGAGCCTGCTCAAGCGCGACTTTCCAGGCAAAATCGCCGGGCTCACCGGCGCCTACGCCCTGGCGGCCGGGGTCGCGGCGGCAATAGCCTCGACCTCAGCCGTCCCGATCGCCGGAGTTCGCAGGATGGAATTGGGCGCTCGGATCGCTCGTGCTGTTCCCCCTTGTGGCTCTGGCGATTTGGACGCCGCAACTGACGGGACATACCGCGCCGGCCAAAGGAACCGCCACCCCGCCACATGGTGGCCGCATGTGGCGCTCGCCGCTGGCGTGGCAGGTCACATTCTTCTTTGGGCTTAACTCGGTCATTTACTACGTCACCGTCGCTTGGCTGCCGGCGATCCTGACCGAGGCTGGATATTCGTTGTCGGCCGCCGGATCGCTTCACGGCGTGTCGCAGCTTGCGACAGCCGTGCCTGGCCTGCTGTTCGGCGTCGTCGCCAAACGCTTCAAGGACCAGAAAGTACTCGCCGTGAGCGTGTCGGCGACGACGGCTGTTTCCCTGCTCGGTCTGCTCTGGCTACCCGGATGGGCGATGCTCTGGGCCGGCCTGTTCGGCTTCGGCGCCGGGTCGACGTTCATCCTCGGCACGGCGTTTTTCAGTTTACGCGCCGCCAATTCGCATCAGGCGGCATCGCTGTCCGGCATGGCCCAATGCGTCGGGTATCTCATTGCCGCCGCGGCTCCGCCTCTGGCCGGGTTCCTCCATGACCAGTTCCGAGGATGGGCCGTGCTCCTGGTCCTCTGCTGCATCATCTGCCTTGTGATGGCGGCTTTGGGCTATCGCGCCGGACGCCCCTTACACGTCTTCGAACAAGTGCATCCGGACTGATCGCAGCGCGCGGCGTGGTCACCCCGCCCTCCCTGACTCTTGGGCTGCGCCAAGCCTGGCCGAGGTCGTTTGTCAAAATGAAAACGAATATGCTATGGTCGTTTCCATCATAAAAGATGATGGTTCGATGTGGCTGCCAGTATTCGCGATATGCGCCTTTTCGTTGCGGCCTACGAGGAATCCTCCTTCACGGGGGCTGCGGTTCGCGAGGGCGCGACGCAATCAGGCGTGTCGCACCACATCGGCAAGCTTGAAAAGGGATTGGGCGTCCTGCTGTTCACGCGGAACAAGAAGGGTATCAGCACGACGCCCGCGGCCGACGCCTACTATCGTCGTTGCATCGAAATCCTGCGCATGTGTGAAGCCGCACACAGCGCGGTCGGTGATTTCGCGCAGGGGCTGAACGGTCAAATCGTCGTCGGTCTCATGCCGTCGATGACCCGCTGCACGTTGGCGCCGGCGCTGGCCTCCTTTATGGAACTGCATCCCAACGTGTCGGTCCGCATTGTCGAAGGTTACAGCGGACTGTTGATGCGGCAGGTGGCGGCCGGCGAGCTGGAATTCGCTATCGTACCGGCGTCTTCGGCGATGACGAACGTTCGCAGTCGCCACTTCGCGCAGATCCCGGAGATCCTGATATCGAAAAAAGGTACGGTGAAGGCGCGAGGCCGCAGCATTCGCCTCGCCTCGCTTGACACGTTGAATCTGGTGGTGCCAGGCAAGGATAATGCTCGACGCCATTTGTTGGACAGGTACCTCGCGTCCAATCAAGTGCGCGTCCATCGAATGATCGAATTCGACGCGATGGTGGGCACGTTGTCCTTTATTGCTCAAACCGATTGGAAAGCAATTTTGCCGGCCATCATCATGAACGAACAAACCGACTCGACGACGTTCGATATGCGCCTCATTGTCGATCCGCCCTTGACCCTCGAGTTTGTTCTTATTGAAGCCGCGCGCCGGCCAATGTCCCGTAGCGCGGAGGCGTTGCTCGAACTCATCAGCGCCGAGACGACGCGCCTCAGTCGCTATTGGAATGGTTTGACGCAAGCGGCGAACTAGAGCATGTCCCGGAAAAGTGGAAACCGTTTTCCGAAAAAGGACATGCGATAACGCGTAGATTTAGAGCACATCGCAATTCAGCCTTATCGTGATGTGCTCTAGGCCCGCCGGCGATGTTTCAATCGCAACATGATCAAGGCAAGCGCGACGTCAAAGTTGGCTCGATTTGACGTCGTGACTTCCTACCAAGCTGACCATCAACGAACAGCTGCTTCCGACGCGCGCTCAGTCCCGGCGCGCTTCGCAGGTTTGCTTTGCGCGATCTTGGGAAGAACTTTCTCCGCGAGCAAAATCATGGACTGCCGACCAAGCTCGCGATCCGCCCAATCATGGCCCGCGTAAAGCAAGGTACCAAAGTCGCTGACGTGCTCCCGGAATGCCAACAGCTTATCAGCAACCTCATCAGGTGTTCCGTAGATCACCAGCGAGTCGATAATCGTCTCGAGATTGACCTCGTTGTCCGGTTGATCGCGGCGTGACTTGAACAACTCGATGCGCCCCGCTTTGGTGAGCTTTGTGAACAATTGCCGGAAGTAGTAGCGATACGGGCTGTTTTCCGACGTCGCATAGTCTTTGGCGACGTTGCGGTCGTTCGCCACAAAAATGCTTTTGGCGACCCGCCAGTTTGCCGGATCCGCCGGCCTTCCGGCACGCTCGCACCCCTCCACGTATTTGGGCCAATGACTCTTGACCCAGTTCGGCATCAGAAAGTTCGCCGAGATCGGATCCCAGCCGCGCGCGGCGGCCTCGGTCACACCCTTCGAGAATGGCGCTACCGCCGTCACGACGATTGGCGGATGCGGTCTTTGGAGCGGACGCGGCAAAATGCCTTGGCCGATATCAGCCAACAAGGTTTGCGCGGTCGAAATCGTCCAATACTTGCCGCGGATATCGTAAGGTGGCTCAGTTCTCCATATCTCGAGAACCTGATTGATGCCTTCCACGAACATCTCGTTGCGGTCGGCTTTCAGATTTCCAAACACCTCCGCATCGGACGGCAGCCCACCCGGACTGATGCCGAAGATGAACCGTCCGTCGAGCAAGTGGTCGAGCATGGCGACCTGTGCCGCCACGGCGGCCGGATGTGAGTTCGGCAGATTGACGGTTCCGGTGCCGAGTTTTATTTGCTTTGTGGCCTCGCACAGCGTAGCCAGAAAAATCATCGTCGACGTAATGTTTTCGGCCTGATCGGTAACGTGCTCGCCGCAATATGCTTCGCTGAATCCCAATTCGTCAGCCAGCACAAATGCTTCACGGTCCTCCCGCAGGGATTGCCGCCAATCCTTTTTGAGCGGGTGGATGGGCATCGTAAAGAAGCCAAGGCGCATTGATTCATCCTCAATTTCAGCTTTTCATTACCACCTCGTTCGGTACCCCGATAACAATCATTTTTAGGGCGGATCATCACTTACTTTGATGGCTGGATTGGGAGCCTGTTTTCGCTTTGAATAGCCATTGACGCGAACATGTCGCGCTCTCCGCTTGGGCATCACCAATTTGCACGCCGCAAGGCAACGGAACTCACAATTGCCGACGGATCTCAATCTAGCGCGGGAAATGCACGACAAATCCCGCTATCAAAACGCGATATCGAGCTTGGAAAGTGAGACAAATGAAACGTGCGCGGATCTTCGTTACGCAACCTATTGCCGACAGTGCGCTCAACCGGCTACGCGCGGTCGCCGATGTCGAGATCAATCAGGACTCAAGCCAGGTGCTGCCGAAAGCAGAGCTTATCGCGGCGGTGAAGCGCTGCGACATTCTGGTATCGCTGCTGCATGACGTAATCGATGCTGATGTGCTGACTGCCAATCCTTCCCTTCGAGCCGTATCATCGATGAATATCACGCAAGACAAAATCGATCTTGCGACGGCCACCGCGCTTGGAATTCCTGTAACAAACATTCCGGCAATCGTCACCGACGCCACGGCCGATCTCGGCTTCGGTTTGCTGATTGCGGTCGCCCGCAATATTGCGCTGGGCGACAAGCTGTTTCGCACCGGTGTGTATCCGGGCTCACAATCCAATCATCTCGCGGGCGCAGCCGTTTCCGGACGCGTGCTCGGCCTGGTTGGATTTGGGCGCATCGGACAAGCCATGGCACGGCGTGGCCGCGGCTTCGACATGACCATCCTATACACCGACCCCCGTCAACTGCCCGCAGACGAGGAACGCAAATTCCCGGCTCGATATTGTAGTTTCGATGAGCTGTTGAGCCAGGCGGACTTTATATCTATGCATCCGCAACTCACGCCGGCGACGCGGCACCTGATGAGCGACCGTGAGTTTTCGTTGATGAAACCGACGGCGTACATCATCAACACATCGCGCGGACCGGTCATCGACGAAGCGGCCTTATTGAGAGCTTTGCAGGTAGGAACGATCGCCGGCGCCGGCCTCGATGTCTTCGAGCACGAACCGGAGGTGTCGTCCGAACTTCTGGCATTGCCGAATGTGGTGACGACACCGCATCTCGGCAGCGCCGTTAAGCCGCTGCGGGAAAACATGGCAAATGTCGTCGCGGACAACGTCATCGCGTTGCTCGAGGGACGCCCGCCGGTATCCTGTCTCAACCCGCAAGTGCTGAAGACGCAATTTGGTTCAACACAGGATCGAGGTTGAGCCGAGACGGACCGTCTTGCCAGCGCCACCCGAGTCGCGAAGAATGCGTCGATAGCATTCGCGACCGCCGGGATCTTCCCGATGCGGGAAAGGGCCGACGTCAGGAAACGGCGCGAGATCCAGGTCCGAGAAGGTCTCGCCAGTCGATCGTTCCAGGCATAGGGAAACGAGCAGCGGACGCGCGCCGTATCAGGCCGAGCTACCCTTTTGTCGCAAGCCCTTGGCCTCCAGCCGTGGCAGCACTTCAGCGCGGAAGAACGGCAATTCGTCGATATAATTGACGAAGCTGATGGTTGTGCCTGCAAACCCCGCCTGGCTGATTTTCTCCAATTCGTCTGCGACTTGGTCCGGATCGCCGACGAGCGGATAAATGCCGTGACCGGCGGCAAACCGGCCGCGAAACAGCTTGAACGCTTCGGCTGGAAACGATTTGGCGTGAAGCCCTTGCAGTTCCATGAGCCGATCGACCGCCGGCCAATCGGCATGGGTCTCTGCGTAGTGAGCGTGATACTCCTGCGCCTCTTTAGCGGTCGGGCGACAAACAACATAGCTGGTCGTGAAGACGTTGATATCGCGGTCATAGCGCTCTTTGGCATGAGAGCGGATGTCGGCAACATCCTTCCTCCCCTGCTCGGGATCGATCATCACGGTGAATAGAAAATCGGCGTTACGCGCGGCGAAGTCTCGGCCTTCCGCGGACGAGCCGGCATTCATCGTCGGCGGAACGACTTGTGGCTTCGGATCGGAATGCACCTGTTTCAGATTGAAGTGAGCGCTATCCCAGTCGAAGGGTGTTTCACTGGTCCAGATTTTGCGGATGATGTCGTACCACTCTTGGCCATAGGCATATCGATCAATGTGCTGGTCGGCCAGGGTTTTGCCGAACATCTCGTATTCGGGCTTATTCCATCCGCAAACGACGTTGAGACCGAAGCGGCCGTTGCCGATTTGATCCATGGTCGCGAACTGCTTGGCTGCGACAATCGGATGCGAGAACGCCGTGTGAGCCGTCGCGAAGACGGTGATGCGGCGGGTCGAAGCCAACAAGCCGGTCGCCCAGGTGATGGTCTCAAGCGTGCTGCCGTGGAATTTCGTGTCGCCGCCATAGCCGATCCAGCGCGCAATCGGCAGCAGGAACTCAATGCCCGCATCGTCCGCCATGACCGCGATCTTACGGTTCTGCTCCCAGCTGGCGTCCCAGCGTTCCGGCACCTTGGTGACCGCCATGGCGCCGGAACAGTTCGATGCGAAAATGCCGAGCTTCAGCTTGTTATCGTTGAACATGGAAATCGGCGGGCGGGTCATTGTGGAAGTCCTTCTGTTCAATTCTCGTGACAGACGCCGCAGCCAGACGCGGGAGCGCTACCGAAGGGATGCAGTGTTGCCGTCACGATCCGCCGACCATGGCTTCGGCCTTGTCGACCTCCGCCGAGGGCGTCTTGGCCTCCTGTGACGCCGAACGGCGACGGAACGGCCACGACACTTCGCGGCCGTTGGTGAGCCCCTTCGGCCGGAACAGAATGATCAGCAGCATTCCGAGCGCGACAATGACGTCGGCCAGTCCGGCCGGGGCCGCGACATGAAGCGGACCGAGTTGAAAGCCCATCTCAACATGCCGCAGCAATTCGCTCATGGTCGAGATCGCGATCGTGCCGAACACTGCGCCGGCTAGACTGCCTGTGCCTCCGATCACCAGAACGGCCACGATGTTGAATGTGAGATCGAGATAGAATGTCTCAATTCGCACGACACCGAGATAGTGCGCCAGCAGCACGCCGGCGATCGCGCTAAAAAAACCGCTGATGACGAACGCGATCAGGCGGTGCCGATAGACGTTCGAACCGACCGCGCGCGCCGCGACTTCGTCCTCGCGCGTGGCTCGCAATATCAGCCCCGAACGCGTTTCCTGGTACAAAAATGCCGCGGCCATCGCCAGCAGAGCCCAGGCCAAGCCGATCCAAACCGTCGTGTAGATCGGCAGTCCGAGCAGCGAGTTCTGACCGCCGGTCACCGAGTCCCAGTTGCCGATGCCGATGCGCGTGATCGACAAAAGTGCAAACGTCGCGATGCTGGCAGCGATGCCGGACAACCGCATCAGCGGCACACCGACCAGAAACGCCAGCACCGCGGCCACGACGCCCGCAGCAAGCGCAGCCGGGATTGTCGGCCATTGCGAAGCTTTTATCAGTTCCGGCAAGCCGGGCAGAAACATCGCCTTGGCGCCCGGCTTCATTGTCAGGATGGCCGAGACGTAAGCCCCTATCGCCATGAAGCTGACGTTGCCGAACGAGAGAAATCCGGAATTGCCAACGAAGATATATAGCCCGACCACGGCAACCAGCGTGACAAACGCCTCGGCGACCCGCCGCTGCACTGTGATCGGCGCCACTGCGGCCACAAGGGCAATGGCGACCACGATCACCACTAGCGAAATCAACGGCCACAGATGGCGGAGAAGGCGAATGGCGGCACTCATACGCGTTGTCGCAGCCCCGCAGCCGGTATCAGCCCTTGCGGCCGCACCAGCAGAACGATGATGACCAGGAGATAGACGAAAAGCTCACGGAACTCCCGCAGCCCATAGGGCAGAACCGCCTGCAACAACACCGTGGTGGCGCCGACCAAAAAGCCTCCGACCGCAGCGCCGACCAAACTGCCAAGACCGCCAATAACGGTGCCGACAAAGGCGATGGCGACGAGCTGCAATCCCATGCGCGGCTCCAAAAAGCCGCTCTGCGACACGAACAGAATAGCGACCGCCGCTGCGAGCACCCCGCTGATGGCAAAAGCCAGAGAAATGACGCGGTTGCCGCGCACGCCGAGCAATTGGGCCATGCGAAAGTTCTCGGCCGCAGCCCGCATCTCCCGCCCATACTTAGTGCGCTTCAGAAACCACGAAGAGAAACCAGCAGGACGATCGTGACGCCGATCGTCACCATTTTCAGAAGCTGGAGGCGGACGCCCATCACGACGAGCTGGTCACCCAGACCGGGCAGGAAGTTGATGCCTTTGGTTTTCGATCCGACGGTCAAGGCCATAGTTTTCTGGATCAGGAAGCTCAGCGCGAAAGACGCGATGAGGAGCGTGGTTGGGTCCGCTCCACGCAGAGGACGAAACGCGATCCGCTCGGTGGCGAGCGCGATCGCAACAGCCACGACGACGCCGCCGATGATCGCAACCGCGGCCGGCTCGGCCGCAAACACCAGGAGCGTATAGCCGGTCAACATGATCAGCTCGCTGTGCGCGAAGTTGATCAGGCGCATGACGCCGAAGATCAAGCCAATGCCAAGCGCGGTGAGCGCATAGAGACTGCCCACGCTGATACTGTCGACCAGGCTTTGGATTATGTTGATGATCATGCTTGCTGAGCCGGACTTGGCGGTGCCAGGCCGAAATATGCCGCGTCGAATTGCGGGTTATTGATGAGCTCTTCGCTTGTACCGCTCAAGCGTAGCGCGCCGCCACTGAGGATATGCGTGTGATTGGCGACTTTCAGCGCACGCGTGGCGTTTTGCTCGACGACCAGGATCGTGGTGCCGTTCGCACGCAGATCGGTGACAATGTCATAGACCTGGTCGATGATGGCGGGCGCAAGGCCGAGCGACGGTTCGTCAAGCATCAGCAGCGCCGGCCGGCAGAGCAACGCCCGCGCGATTGCCAATTGTTGCTGCTCGCCTCCGGACAGACGTCCGGCGGGCTGCAGCCATCGATTGCGCAAAATCGGGAAACGCTCTGTCAGATTTTCGAGGTCCTTGGCAACGCCGTCGCGATCGCTGCGGATCGTCGCGCCTAGCCGGAGATTTTCCTCGACCGACATCGACGCAAAAATATGACGGCCCTCGGGAACGAGCGAGATGCCCGAGCGCAAAATATCTTCAATCGAAAGTCGGTCAATTTGTCGATCGGCAAACCGAACATGGCCGCGCTTCGGCCGCACCAGACCCGCGATGGTGTTGAGCAGCGACGACTTGCCGGCGCCGTTCGGACCGACGACCGCAACGATTTCGCCGCGTCGCACCCGCAGCGATATACCGCGCAACGCCGGGATCGCGCCGTAGCCGACATGGAGATCGTCGACGGCCAGCAGAAAATCGGTAGCCGGCGCGGACTGCTCGCGGCTTTCCATTGCGGCCGGAGGAGATGCCGGCGATTGTCGCGGTGCGTCCATCACAGCGCGTGCGCACCGAGATAAGCTTTGCGAAACGCCGGCGCGGCCTGCACCTCAGCCGGCGTTCCCGCCGCGATCGTCCTGCCGCCATCAAGCACGTGCAGGCGGTGGCAGAGATTCATCACCAATGCCATGTTATGCTCGATCAGAAGAACGGCGCACGCGAATGAATCCTGAATGTGCCCGATCAAGTCGCGCAGTTCGTCCGCTTCCGCCGCGTTGAGACCAGCGGCCGGCTCGTCGAGCAACAGAAATTTCGGATTGAGCGCCAACGCTCGCAGCAGGCCGACGCGGCGCTCGTCGCCATAGCTGAGGGTTGACGCCATGCGATCGGCTTTGTCTGCAAGCTTCCCCCAAGCCAGCAATTCGACCGCGCGCTTTCTGGCCGCCGAGCGCGACAAGCCAATATTGACGCAACTCACTTCGATATTTTCCGCGACGGTCATGCCGGGGAACAGCCTGACTGCCTGGAACGTCCGCGCCACGCCACCGATGGCGTAACGATACGATGGCAAGGAGGTCGCGTCCTTGGTGCCAATGCGGACGCGACCGGAGCTCGGGCGTTGAAAGCCGCTAAGCACATTGACCAGCGTCGTCTTGCCGGCGCCATTGGGGCCAATAAGCCCCAATATTTCGCCGGGATTCAACGCGAGAGTAATATCGTCAAGTGCAGTGACGCCGCCGAAGCGAACCGTGACGTTCTCGACCGCTAGCTCCATCCTTGTCCCCGCAGCCCCGGCTACAGTTGGACAAATCGACCGCGCGCCAGTCCAACTCAGTACTGGATTTCCGGCATGTTCTTGATCGCGTACCGCTCGAGGAAATGATATTTTCCGTCGGTCACTTCAAGAAACGCCATCGGTCGCGTCGCGCCACCCATGTGGATTTTCGAGCTGAACGTCGTCGGCCCGATCGTGAGCGGCTCATCCTTGAACTTTTCAAGCTCCGCCACGACCGCGGCTCCGTCGGTCGATTTTGCTCGCTCGGCTGCGCGCGCGAACGCCTCGACTTCTGAATATCCGCGCAAACCGTACGACACGTCGGCCGGTTTGCCGAATTTCTTGGCAAAACGTTCGAAGAAACCTGCGACCGACTTGTCGGAATTGCCGCCCGCAAAGGCGCCGTACGAATTTACATCGAATTTGGAGAGATTGGGCGCCATGCCGAGCCAATAGTCGCCGTCAAGCGGCTCTGCCGAGAGGATGGTTTCGTCCACACCAGCGGCGCGCAATTGGCGAATCGCGCTGGCGCCGCCCGGCACGTAGGAGCACAGGTAAATCACGTCCGGCTTTTTCGGCAGCGCAAGGATACGGGTGATCTGCGCGGCGATCGAAGGGTCGGGATTGAGGAACGTGTCCTGCCCCAACAGCGTGTCGGCACCCGCGATTTTCTTCCAGCGCTCGGCGAATTCACCGCACGCCGACTTGGTCACATTGATCGTGTTGTCGAGCAGGACATAGGCCGTCTTGAAACCCTTGTGGTCATGAGCCCACTCGGCATCCATGGCGCCCTGCACCCGGCTTGGCGTCGAGACCGCGAACGCCATATCGCCGATGCCCGACACGCCAAACTTCGGATCGGACGCGCCGGCGAACACCACGACGCCCTTGGATTGCGCGACGAATGCACCCGGACCGCCGAAGTCGAAGTCGCTCGGCACCGTGATCATCTTGGCCCCGCGCGCGATGAGATCGATCGCGCCATCCGCGCCAAGCGGCGGCTCGGACTTCATGTCGTATTTTTCGATTTTGAGCTTGCGCCCAAGCACACCGCCGGCGGCATTGATGTCGTCTACCGCTAGCTCGATGCCTTTCACGGTGCTATCGTCAATCGGCTGAAACCAGCCACTGAACGGCATGTCCATTCCGATGATGATCGGTTCGTTGTCAGCCTGAACGGCTCGGCTGGCGCCGAAGGCAAAGGCACCGACAAGGACCAGACCCGCGAGCGTGAGCGCCGAGTGAGTTCTGCTCATTCCTCTGTCTCCATCATGAGGATTAGGTCAACAGTGCCCGGACCTTCAGCTAAACACAGGGGCCCGAGGCTGTAAACCGAATAAAGTTCATTTTAGCCCGTAACCAAAGCGATAAGCGACAGCTTCACGCCATCCGCTCGCCTGTTCTCTGCGGCCCCTTCGGCAGCGCACAAAATCCAGCTGGCCTGCGGCCGGAAGAATGCGGAGTTTTCGGCGTGCTTGCGGGCGATACACGGCATTCAATTCAGTCCTCGAAGCGCAAATTCCGCGCAACGTTCGCCGATCACGATCGACAACGCGTTGGTATTTCCGCTGATCAGCTTCGGAATGATGGATGCATCAGCAACTCGCAGTCCTGACAAACCGTTGATCCGCAACTGCGGGTCAACAACCGCGCCAGCATCAGAGCCCATCCGGCATGTGCCCGACACGTGGCTGATCGGCCGCACGTACTTTCGCACAAAAAACTCGGGCCGCAACGCATCTTCCGCACCCGCGGCGTCCGAATAGATTTCATCACTGACAATTTCGGCGAACGACGGCGCCTTGATGATCTTTCTTGCCACCTCGACGCCGCGCACGAGGGCATCGAGATCCTCGTGGTGATCGAGAGCACCGCCGTCGAATGAGATAGCGTCGTCGGGATTTGCGCTCGCCACGGACAGCGAGCCGCGCGACTTCGGACGCAGCAGCGAGACGCATATCGACACGCCGTGGCCGGAAGGCGCGGGCCACTCGCCGGAGCCGAACAGCGAGGGGATGAGATAGAGCTGGATATCCGGGCGCCCCGTATTCGCCGTGTCGACGAACGCCCCTGCCTCGCAGATGTTCGACGAGAGCAGGCCGGTTCGAAACAGCGTGTATTGGATTCCATGCTTGAGCGCGGTCAGCCCCTTGTCTTGGCCGAGCAAACTTATCGGCTGCTTCAGCCGACAATGCAGCGGAACCTCGACATGATTCTGGAAATTAGCGCCGACTTCCGGAGCGTCATGGACGACCGGTATGCCCTTCGACTTCAACAGCGCGGACGGGCCAATTCCTGAAAGCTGCAGAATCTTCGGCGAAACGAGCGCGCCTGCTGCGAGTATGACTTCGCGACCGGCCAGCACTTCGTGCGTTTTGCCGTCGGCCCCGCGATAGACAACGCCAGTTACCCGCGACCCGTCTGTCTTGAGCTTCAACACTTTCGCGTCTGTCAAAACTTTCAGATTGGGTTTTCGCCGATGCGGCGCCAAATAGGCGACCGCCGAGCTGCTGCGCTGGCCGCGATAGGCGGTCGATTGAAAAAAGCCGACACCGGCTTGCTGCTCGCCATTGAAATCATGATTGAAGCGCAGGCCGATCTCTTGTCCGGCCTTTACAAAAGCAAGACTGGTCGGAAGACCGTGCCAGGCATTGCCGATTTTCAGCGGACCGTGGACTCCATGGTAGGGCCCCGAAAGCGTTTCATTTCCTTCCGATCGTTTGAAAACAGGCAGGATATCGTCCCATCCCCAACCGTCGCATCCCAAAGCACGCCACTCTTCGTAGTCTTCGCGTGAGCCGCGAATGTAAATCATCGCGTTGACGGAGCTGCCGCCGCCGAGCGTATTGGCCTGAGGCACAAACAGCGGCCGCGATTCCGCATGGGACTGCGGCGTGGTCTGATACATCACCACGCGGTCGGTACCGAACAGCTTGATGAAGGCGCCGGGCATATGGATGAACGACGTGTTGTCGTCGCGGCCCGCTTCTAACAGCAACACCTGGCGCCCGGCTTCGGCGAGGCGACCCGCGACCGCACACCCTGCAGACCCGCCACCCACAACAATAAATTCGTATTGTCCGCCTGGATTCGACATTGACATCGACTCCTCCGACCCCATACCCGGCGCGCACATGGATCGTGTACGAGGACGAAGTCCTCGTCAATACCGAATGTCGGTTGTTTTTCAGAAGCCGCGGGCTTCTTTGATCGCGAGCAAGACGATCGATTGCGCGATGTCAGGCCCGCGCGACGCGACGCGGCGCTGCTGTCGAGGCGCCGCGGAGCAACAACTGGGAAAAGGCCTCGATGATCTCATCGGTGCAGGCCGCCCAGGGATTGAGGTGATAGTTCAACGAAAAGCCGTCAAAGGCCATGAACAGCCCATGGGCGATGAGTTTACTATCGGTCGGAGGCGCGCCAGCGGCCATGAGCGCGCGCTTCAACATGCTGGCGATCTTATCTTCGGCCCAGCGGATGATATGCAACTCGTAGCCGTCCTCACGCGATCCGGCCGAAAGCGCTTGCATGATATTCGTGGAAAAGCCGTTATTCATGGCCGGAATTTCGCGCCACAGCACGGTCAGAATGCGCGACAGCCGGCGCTCCGGATCCGCGATCAGTTCGGCTTCTTCTTCAAGCTTATCAAGCTGTGTCTTTAGCCACGGCTCGTAAATTGCAAAGAGAATCTCGAGCTTGGAGCGGAAGTAGACATAAAAATTTGCTGTCGAGACATGCGCGCCCGATGCGATGCGCGGTACCGTGGCGCCGGCATATCCGCGTTTGGAAAACTCCCGGAAGGCCGACTGCATGATCGCAGCCCGGATCTCGGGCTTTTGGCGTTGAGCCATTGAAAATCCTGATGCCCGTTGGCGGGCTTAGTATGATTGGACGACGTCGATGCGCCGCCGCACCGACGAAGCCGACGGTTCGAGCTGAGTGCTTACCGCGGGGGTGTCTACGCGCCGCCAGCCTCAGCAAATTTATATAAGACTACGATCCGGTGGCAAGCCCATGAGATGGCGGCCGAGAATTCGCGCCGCCAAGTCGTAGTCGACGTAGTAATGGCCGGCGGCCATATGCACATCACGCCAGAATCGCTGCGCCGGGACTTTTCAGGTAACCAGCAGTTCCTCCGGAGGCTTCATAAAGTCGATCGGTCGCACGAACCGCGAGCTTCACCGCGAAGGCCTGATTTGTCCGCCAGTTTGCCATCACGTCCGGTGTCAGGTCCAGTTCTCCGTTTGCGAACGCAACAAACTCGTTCCAGTCTTTTTCCAGCAAAAGCGTCGCCGCCTGCAATTCGTGCGCGGACTCAGCGAGCCGCATATAGGAGGGCATGGCGTCGAGCGCCTTTTGACCCGTGATCGCGCTGATGCGGCCCTGCAAACGATCCTTATAGGATTGCACCATGCCGTCAGCCGCCCCCAGCGCGACAACGGAAAAACTGGCGCCGAAAATTGCGGAAAACGGTATTTTATAGAGCGTGCCCGGATGAACGCCGACTCCGGCCGATTGCCCCATGAACAACGCGCCCATCGACTCGACGCGATGCTCGGGCACCAGCGCATCTTCGACCAAAATATCTTTGCTGCCGCTGCCCTTGAGTCCTGACGTGAACCACGTGTCGATGATCTGGTAGTCCGAGCGAGGCAACAGCGCCAAGCAATGCTCAGGCCTCGCCGGTATCTTTGTTCGTCAAATGCCCACCCAGAATTGCCCAATCGGCGTGGTCGCAGCCGCTTGAAAACTGATAACGCCCCGACAAGCGGATGCCCTTTGGCGTGCGCTCGAACTTTCCCCATCGCAGCGACCGATGAGCAGGCAACACTGTCCGCGCTTTTGCCCCAGATTTCATCCTGCGCTTGCTTGCTGAACGCGGCCAACACGTGCGAATGGCCCATGAGCAGCTGCGTGGCCCAAGCCGTCGACGGACACACCGAGGCGAGCAGGCGTGCTGAACGATACAGATCAACCGGATCCTCTTCACCGCCGCCATAGGCGCGCGGCACCATGGCGCGGAGATATCCGATGCTGCGCAGCGCCTGTACATTCGCCGCCGGCACCATGCGCGCCTCTTCACACTCGTCGGTGCGTGAGGCGATCTCGGGAAGAATGCCGCGCATGCGCTGCGTCATCGATGCAGCCGGCATGTGTCCCGTTGATTGGTGGCTCTTTTCCTGCACTTGCGCCATCGCTCGGGCCTCCCCTATGCACTGACAGAGCTGCCAGCGATAATGGCACAGCGCGCCTTCGCGTCAATACCAAATAGCGTTTGGTATTAGGCAAACGATCGTTTCAGAAACGAAGACATTGCATTTCAGGAAGAGACCCGCCGGGCAAGGGCATACCCTGCCTGTTTCGCGTAATTGTTCATGATCGCTTCGCGTTCGGCGCGCGGCATAACGGTTTCAATATCGTCGAAACCGTTTGGGGCTCGCTCCTCGACGACGTCGATGACGCTTTCCGGGCCGCCTTTCCGGTTGGCCGACGCGACCGCATTTGTTCGTGGCAACCGCTCTTCGACGTAAGCTGCCAGGCAGTGTTCCAGTTGAGCCCCGGTGCTGAATTGGCGAACCAGAAAAGCCGCATCGAGGATGGCCTGAGATCCGCCGTTACCGCCCATCGGGTACATGGGATGCGCGGCGTCGCCCAGCAGCGTGGCGCGCCCGATGGACCACGTCTCGATCGGATCCCGATCGCACATTGGGTATTCCCAGAAACTATCAGTCCTGGCGACAAGCTCACGGATATCGATTTGCGGTATGGCAAACTTCGCGAGAAACGGCTCTAAATCTTCGCGGCGCGCGGGTTGAGACCAATCTTCACGGTGCGGCGGCTCGCTGCCGGCGTCGCCGACCTTGGCTTGCACCACCCAGTTTGTCAGCCGCGTATTTGCATTCTCGCCGGGGGCGATCGGATAAGCCACAAACTTGCACGTGCTGCCGCCGGCGATCAGCACCGACGCGCCGCCAAGAAATTCCGGCCACTCAACCGCACCACGCCACAACACGAGGCCGCCCCAACGCGGCCCCGGTTCAGCGGGATTGATATGCTTGCGAACTGTTGAATGAATGCCGTCGGCACCGATCAGAAGGTCGCCGGTGGCGGTCGCAATCGGTGCCCCGGTTTTGTCGACAAAGCTTGCCGTAATTGCTTCGCTTGTTTGGGTGAAAGATTTAAGCTGATGTCCGAGGTGAACCGACGCAGCGGGCAGCCGCTGAACGACGGCGCGGTAAAGCAGCGACTGAAGGCGGCCGCGGTGAACGAAAAATTGCGGCGTGTCGTGCCCGGCAGCGATGCCGCGTGGCTCGTCCCAAACGGGCTGTCCCAGGCGAGTCAAATAATACAGATGCTGACTGCTAATGCCGGCCTCAGCGAGTGACGGCAGCAAATCGAGGTTGGCGAGTTCTCGTACGGCGTTTATCTGAAGGGTGATGCCGACGCCGAGTTCGCGCAAACTAGGCACCTGATCGTAGATCTCGCAATCGATCCCGTATTTGTGGAGAAAGAGCGCAGTCGTCAGGCCTCCGATCCCGGCCCCTACGATGATCGCCTTCATCAGCGCGCCTTTCCTTCCAGGGCACTCAGCCGGTCAAAAGTGACCTGCACCGCGGCAAGCGCATCGGGGTAAAGATGGTACCGGGACGTGTCGGTGATCTTGTCGATGTTGGCGGCGATCGTTTCGGCCGAAATGTCTTCTTTGTCGACGATATCGACCCCTGTCGTCTCGATCGTTCGCGCGATGCAAAAATGCCCGCCGCCGGCGATCAAAACCTCGCCGTTGAGGCTGCACGCCTCACTTGCGAGATAGCTCACGCCAGCAGAAACGTGTTCGGGCGCGATGTGCTCGGCCAAATTCTTCGGAAAAAGATCGACGACCATGCGGGTAAACGCAAACGGTGAAATGCAGTTGACCCGAATGCCCGCGGACAAGGCATCGAGCTTTATGCCGTGCATCAACCCCATGATGCCGCCTTTCGCTGCCCCATAGGCCACCGCATCGACCTGGCCGTAAAATCCGACCTGGCTGGTCGTGAAAACGATCCGTCCGTAATTCGCGCGGGCCATATGCGGCCAGGCCATTTTGGTAACGTTGAACGTGCCGCCGAGGTGGATATCAATCAGCGAGTCGTAGTCATCACGCTCGGTCTGCTCGAATCGCAGAAAACGCTGGTTGCCGGCGTTGTTCACAACAACATCGATCTTGCCCCATCGCTTTACGGTATCTTCGACGGCCTCTCTTGCCTCTTCGAGCACGGAGACGTCGGCCGTGCTGGCGCTCGCTTGTCCGCCGGCTTGCCGAATTTCATCGACGACAGCTTGGGCCACGCTCGGATCGCGGTCTGTTCCGGCGACCGTGCGAAAGCCGGCATCGTTGACCACCACAATCGCGCCCCGGCGCGCCAGATCGAGCGCGTGGCTGCGCCCCATTCCGCGCCCGGCGCCGGTAACCAGTGCTACGCGGCCATCGAATCCAATCATGAATGTCCTTCGTTTTTGTATGTGGACAGACGATGTGGTCATCAATTAATCTCGTTTGCAGGGCCATCGTCAATGGCAACGCCGCTCTCAAAAAGGGAAATGGCGCGAACCATCGCGGGAGTTACTGAGATGAAGCTGGCGGAGGCTACCAAGCAGGACGTTGTGATCCTCAAGAAGGACACGACCGACATTGCACGCCAGGGCATGCCGCAGTTTTTTGGTATCAGCGGAAACTCAACCGGAGCGACCGGAATCTCGATGAATTTGACCGCCTTTGGACCGGGCGGTTCAGCCAAAGCCCACTACCATAAAGATTTTGAAACGGCGATTTATGGTGTCTCCGGTCGCATCGCGCTTTTCTATGGGGACAATCTCGAGCACGAAACGCTGATTGAACCGGGTGTGTTTTGTTTCATTCCGCCGTGGGTCCCGCACAAGGCATTCAATTTGAGCAACGTCGAATCCGCGACGGCACTGTCGGCTCGCAACGACCCGAACGAACAGGAAAACGTTGTCCTCACGCCCGAGCTGGACGACGGCAAAACTGACGCGATCGTCGCCAAGCGCATTGCCGCATCCGGTTCGTAATTCGACGGGCGCGATCTTATCGGCTTGGAAGACAGTCCGGGCCGCTCTCATTGGAGCCGCGCTACAAGGCTCCTCGCCGCCCTAAGCTGATCGGCATCGCTCGGCAGAGCAATAAAATCCTTTCCTCTTTCTCTGCGGTCAGCGACAACGCGTCACGATCATCCGGCCCTTGGCAATCGCCTCAATCGGAATACTGTTCGGCGAACCCATCGCTGCTTTGGCTCCTGAGTTGATCAGCCAACGTCTCAACGTCATTGGCGAGCCGGCTCGATGATCGTCAGTGCCCAATCCGTCGGCGCGTAACCCCGGGAGACCGTGGATGTCCGAGCTGTCCAATGCTTCGCGCCGTGCGCCGATTACCACCTTGCGCGATTGGCTCGATCATCTTGCCGCCAACGACCAGCTCGTCGTAACCCGGCCGGGCGTCGATCTGCGTTACGAACTCGCGGCGATTGCCAAGCGCTTCGACGGACAGAAGGCGACGTTTTTTCCATCGCCCGGCGGACATGCGATCCCGGTCGTATCCGGACTGCTCGGCGACCGCACCTGGATCGCCGACGCCATGGGGGTCTCCCCTGACGCCGTGCTGGCGCGGTTTGGCGAAGCAATGGCGCATCCGGTGGCTTGGCGTGAAATTTCGGCCGCACCGGTCCAGGAGGTCGTCCATAATAATGTCCGCCTGACGGAACTCCTACCGATCCCGACCCACAATGAGCTCGACAGCGGGCCCTATATCAGCGCCGGCCTGCTGATCGCGCGCAACCCGAAAACCGGCGTACAGAACGTCGCCATTCATCGCTGCCAGGTCAGCGCGGCCGACGAGCTCGGTATCCTGCTGCTGCCGCGGCATACGCTTGCCTTTTATGACGAAGCCGAGCAGGCCGGCCAGGCGCTTGAGGTCGCCATCGTCATTGGCTGCGATCCGCTGACGTCGCTAGCGTCGCAGGCGATCGCGCCGCTGGATTTCGACGAACTCACCATTGCGGGCGCGCTACACGGCGAGCCGATCGAAGTCGTCAAATGCCTGAGCAACGAGGTCCGCGTGCCGGCAGCGGCCGAAATCGTTCTCGAAGGGCGGATCCTGCCGCACGCGCGAGCCCTGGAGGGTCCGTTCGGCGAATTCCCGCAATATTACGGCGAGCGCGCCGAACGCCAGGTCGTGAAAATCGAGCGGGTGACGCATCGCGGCGACGCGATCTTCCACACCATCGTCGGCGGCGCCAACGAGCATCTCATCCTCGGCGCCATTCCGCGCGAAGCGACACTGCTCAGTCATCTGCAGCGAAGCTTTCCAAACGTCCTCGACGTCCATCTTTCAATGGGCGGCGTCGGCCGCTTCGTGCTCTACGTCAAGCTGCGCCAACGTCAGGCCGGCGAAGCAAAAAATGTTATCATGGGCGCCTTTGCCGGGCACTACGATCTGAAACATGTCATCGTGGTCGACGAGGACGTCGACATCCACAACGCGCGCGATGTCGAATGGGCGGTGGTGACCCGCTCTCAAGCAGACCGTGACTTTGTTATCGTCGCCAATGCGCAAGGATCGAAGCTCGACCCGTCATCGCGCGACGGCGTCACCACCAAGCTCGGCATCGACGCCACGGTTCCGCTCTCGGCACCGGATGGAAAATTTACGCGCATTCACGTCCCTGGCGAAGAGGCAGTCGACCCAGGAGCGGTCCTGGATGCGACGCTGGGCGGAGATTGGCGCCGCGCACTGAGCGTGGTCAAGACCACCAAATAAGACTTTCAGCGAACGGCCGCTTTTATTGCTCGCGACCTCTCTGACCTAGCCTATTGCACTGCTGGAAATCTCAAACAACATCTTTGCCGCAATCATGCGACGGGCGGAATTTCTCCGACGTGCAACCCAGCCGCTCGATCGAGCGTGTCGAGCATCGCAATACGCCGAAGCAACTGCCGGCCCTTTACAGGGTCCGTGGCCGCAGCCCTGATCTCGTCGCGAAAACGCGCGCGATCCGGTTCGTCTTTGGCCTCCAAATTCCGCTTGTTCCGAATCGTGTCGCCCTGGATCGCTTGCAGCGTGACCGTACGCCGCTACAGATCGTAGTCGAAAGTGCCAGCCTCTTCAGCTCAGCGCGGGCACAAGCGTGTCTTTAGCCTTCGCGCGAGAGGCGCGGCCTCCAAGGCCGAGCATGTCGCGGAGGAACCGATGGCTGTAATCTTTGTGGAACAGCCCACGGCGCTGCAACTCAGGAACGAGCATGTTGACGATATCGTCCAGACCTTCGGGCAGCATATCGACCATCATCGTAAAGCCGTCGGCCGCCTGTGCCTCGAGCCTCTCTTCCATCGCATCAGCAACGGCGGCTGCCGTGCCCACGAGATGATGATGGGCGCTTGGCGCACGCGTCAGAAGCTCGCGCACCGTAAGGTTCTCTGCTACCGCCAAATCGATCACGCTTTTGCGCCAGCCAACGCCGTTTTTCAGTTCCTCGTCCGAGGGGAGTTCGTCGATCGGAAACGGCCGGTCCAAATGCGCGCGAAGAATGGCAACGCTGACGCCGGTTCGCCGCGCCATCGCGTCGAGCAGTTGCTCAAGCGTCAGCGCATTATCGAGAGCCGCCTTCTTGCGCTTGGCTTCGTCCACGGTCCGTCCCAGGATGACATTCATTCCCGGAAGGATCTTGATCGAGTCCGGATCGCGGCCGTGGCCGGCGGCGCGCCGGCGCAGGTCCGTCCGAAACTCTTTGGCGCCTTCGGTGGTGTGCTGAGCCGTGAAAACCACATCAGCAAATTTCGCAGCCTGGTCTCGGCCGGCAGGCGAAGAACCCGCATGGAAGATCACCGGCCGGCCTTGACGCGACCGCATGAAAGGCAACGGCCCCCGGACCGTGAAGTTCTCGCCGGCATGATTGATCGCATGAATCTTGTCGGGATCGGCAAAAACCGCGTTTTCCTTGTCACCGACGAGCGCGTCCGGCTCCCAGCTTTCCCAAAGCTTGATTACCACGTCGATGAACTCGTCGCCGCGCGAGTAACGCTGCAGAGCTTCCGGATGGCTGCCGCTTCCGAACATTTCGGCCGCCACGGCGTGCGCCGTTGTGACCGCGTTCCACCCCACGCGGCCTTTCGACAGATGGTCCGCCGTCGCAAAGCGCCTGGCAACGTCATACGGCTGGTTGTAGGTCGTCGACGCCGTTCCCACGAGCCCGATATGCTTTGTCACCGCCGCCATGAACGAGAGAACGGCGGCCGTATCCAACGCCCCGCAAGGGCGTTCGGCGCCGACTTCGCGGTTGGTTATCTGTTCGGCCAGAAAGAGGACATGAAGCTTGCCCTCCTCGGCTTTGCGCGCCATTTCCGCGTACATGTCCGGTGAGACGTAGTCCGCTGCGGGACCTTTGCGAACGCGCCATGCACCGGGCTGATGCCCAAGCCCATGCATGAGTGCGGCAGACAAGATCATCTGGGCTTTTTCTGCCATATCGTTTCTCCAATACCTTGCAAACTTGTCTGTTGCCGATGAGTTCATCAGATCGATGATGTTCACAGGCGCTCGAGTGCGCCCTTCGTTTCCGGTATGATCAACGCGCCGACCAAATAAACGACGGATACGGCCGTCGTGAAAATCGCGAGACTTGTCGGCAGGCTCGCGGGGCTTGGCGAGGCGAGCGATACGAACGTCGGCAAGATGCCGCCGATGGCGAATCCGACGCTCCACGACAGGCCCGTCCCTGTCGCGCGCAAGGAAGTCGGAAAACGCTCATTGAGGAATATCAGCAACGGGCCGTAGCTGCCGTTTGCGATGAAAGTCAGGAGCGCCGCATAGCAGCCGAGTTGGACGAGATCGCTGGTGCGGGCCATGGCGAAGAACAGCGTCGGGAACGCGACGAGGCGTACGAGCGCCATCCCGACAAAGACCTTCTTGCGTCCGATGACTTGGCTCAGCGCACCGCACGACATCGATCCGAAGGCACTCGCAACGCTGACCCCGATCAAGATCATCGAGGCCGTTTCGCTGGGCACCTTTTTCACGAGATTGAGGAACGTCGGCATGTAGCCGGAGGTGAGATAGTAACCACCACCGGCGCCAAGCGTCATCAGCACGTTGATTGCGAAGACCGAGAAATGGGCCTTGGAAAACATTTGTCGGACGGGGCCACGCTCGACGTCCGCAATCGCGCTACGCTTTCGTGCAGCCCTACGCGCAGCCATTTGCTTGAAAAAAGGCAACTCTTCAAGATTTCGGAACAGCAACAAGCCGACGATGGAGGTCAGCAGGCCGGAGAAGAACATCAGGCGCCAGCCCCATTCGTCGAACGCTTCACCCGGCGCCATCAGCGAAACCGCATAGAACGCAAGCGAAGCGACAAGTCCACCGATCGCCGATCCGCCGCCGCCAACCGTACCGGAAATGAGACCGCGCCATTTTTCGGGCACGGATTCCGTGCCGATCGTGTGCGATGAAGCGACGACGCCGCCGACAAATATGCCCTGGACGACCCGGAATGCGAGAAACAGCGCCGTAGCCCACCAACCGATTGTCGCGACCGTCGGCAGAAGTCCGAATACGGCGGTGAATACACCCACGCCGGTCACCGCGACCATCATGGCTTGCCGGCGTCCCTTGACATCCGCATAGGCGCCAATCAGGGCGGCGCCGATCGGCCGGACCAAAAGCGTGACCGCAAAGGACGCGTAGGCCGCGGCGAGCGACAGCATGGGTTCGCTGACCGGGAAAAACAGTTTGCCGACGGTCGGGGCGACATAGAGCAAGATGAACAGATCGAAGAGATCCAGCCCCCAGGCAAAAATCGAAGCCGCCGCGGCAGTGACGACTTGCCGCCCCTGGAGCGGAGCAATGGCTTCATCGGCCGGCACTGAAATAGACATAACGTCTTTGATCCCTGTTCTCGACGGCTCTCTTTGTCGAAAATTCTTTGCCTTGATTTTTCCGGGCCGCCGAGGCGTCGCGTCACGTCGATGATGGTCTGTGGTCTAGGCCATCACAATTGACGAGATCGTCAGACGTCTGTAAATTGATCGTAACGTGGGGGGAAATGGGGTGTCAATATCAATCGCTGCGTCCGAATGCGCGCTCGCCTCCGTATTCCTTCATCGCAATGCCGGGCGCTGCTCTGCGTCAGCGGATTGAACGAATAAACGTCGCGCCTTCAGGCGCGCAAAAAACACTCGCAATCTTGAAACTCCTAAGGAGAGCCGAGCCGTGAAATTACCCAAAGCGCCGCTTCGCGAAGTCATTACCATCGACGGCACCAACGTCGAATTAGAGGTGAAAGGAAACCCGATCGAGAATCTCGGCGTCCTGAAGTCGCTGGACCTGTTCCACTACCTGAACATTTTCGATTCCAAATACACACCGTCGAACTTCAACAAAGCCGACGGAACTCCGCTGCGGCTGTTCAATTCACCGACGCTCAAAATCGATGTCTCCAAGCGCTCGAAAGAGGACATGGGATTCTGGCATCGCAACATCGACTACAACGAGGTCATTTTCTGCGTGCGCGGCGCGCTACGGTGGGAAACCGAAATGGGCACCGTGACCCTCAAGGAGGGCGAGATGATTGTCATTCCGAAGGGAATTTCTCATCGCTCGATGCTTTGCGAAGAATCGGCCGAGGAAAACGTTTTGATCGAGCTGAAGTGCACCGACAAGCTGAACTACGTCGGCGACAAAAAATAAGCATGGCAGATCGAGTTCGATAAACAATGAACAACACTACGAATCCGGCCCACCACGCCGACCTGATCATACGGAACGTCGACTGGCTGATCAGTGTCGACGCCAAACGCCGGGTCATCCGCGACGCCGCGGTCGTCATCAAGGGCGGCAAGTTCGTCGCCGTCGGCAAGAGTGCCGATCTCGAACGCGGCTGGACGGCCGATACGGTGATGGAAGGACGGGGCATGGTGATGACCCCGGGCTTCATCGACAATCATCTGCACTCGTCGTTTCAGATGTCGCGAGGTCTCGCCGACGAGGCCAACGCGCAATCGTTCCTCTTCGATCACATGTACCCCTATGAGGGGGCTATGACCGAGGAAGACGTTTTCGTCAGCGCATCGCTCGCCGCCATCGAACTCCTTCGCCACGGCGTCACCTGCTTCATCGACCCGGGCAACTATCATCCGGATTCGACCGTCAAAGCCATCGGCGCCAGCGGCATGCGCATGGTCATGGCGCGATCGAGCTTCGACAAAACCAAGTCGGTCATGGGATTGCTGCCGGACAGCATGATCGAGAGCACGGAGCATTGCCTCGCAGCCACGGGGGAGCTGTTTGTCAGGTATGCGGGCAAGTACGACGGCCGGCTTTCGGTCAGCGCGTCGTTCCGCGGACTGAACAACGCGTCCGACGAATTGATCCTTGGCCTCAAGGAAATCGCCGACAAGCATCGCGCCACTCTACAGACCCACGCCTGCTTCTCGTATTCGACCCACGATTCGAGCGTGTCGCAGACAGGCATGCCCGAGATCGAACGGCTTGAGTCCCTCGGCGTGCTCGACGAACGGATGCTCGTGGTCCATTCGGGCTGGCTGGAGCCACACGAGGTGGCGTTGCTGGCGAAGCGGAAGCCGACGCTGGTCTGCGCGCCCTCCTCCTCGATTCACAACGGCTACGGCAATATCGTCGTCGGCAAGTTGCCCGAGTTGATGGCCCTTGGCGTCAATGTCAGTCTAGGCTCCGATCATGCTTGTTCCGGTTCGGTCGATATGGTCCAGGAAATGCGATACTGCGCCTGCGGATACAAGGAAGCGCGGATCAATCCGCGGGTGATGCCGCCCGAACACGCCGTCGAGATGGCGACCATCAACGGCGCCAAAGGCGCCGGACTTGCGGACCGCATCGGTTCGATCGAGATCGGCAAGGAAGCCGACCTTGTTCTGTTCGACGCCACCGTGTCGGAATGGCAGCCGTTGTTCAACCCGGTATCAAATCTGGTCTACAGCGCCACCGGCAATACCGTGAAGCACGTTTTCGTTGCCGGCGATCACGTCGTGCGCGACGGACGGCTGACCCACGTCGACCAGGACCAAATCATGGTTGAGGTCGCAAAGACTGCGGAGCGGATTGCGGGCCGGCTCGATATGAAAAAAGTCGTGAAGTTGCGCTGGCCGGTCGAATAGCGGCTCCTGCGATGCGGTTTCACTCCAGGCGATTTTTCGTAACTCTCGTGCGCGGCAGGTTTTCTGAATCGATGAGCGCTCCGTGGGCATCCAGCAGCGCAGTCAGCAGTACGAGGAACGCTTCGCGCTGCTCCTTCGGCAGCGGCGCCAAAAGTTTTTCCTGTGCCCGGCGTGCGGCAGGCGCAACCTGTCGAAGCATTTGTTCGCCGGCGGGTTCAAGCGTCAGACAAACCGAACGCCGGTCGGCCGAGTTCGCCGTCATCGTAATCAAGCCGCGGTCGAGCAGTGATTTCACGACCAAAGCGATCGTGGACCGGTCCTGGCCGATGAGACGCCCCAGCGCACTCTGCGCAATTCCCGGGTGCGAATGGACGCCGCTCAAGGCCTGGTGCTGCGAGGGCGTAATGCCGAAGCACTTACATTCCTCCAAGAACAGCGCCATGGCGACTTGGTGCATGCGCTTGAGCATGAACCCTGGCCGTTTGTAAATTTCCTGCAGAGAATCGATGGGTGTAGCGGACATCACTGGCCATTAACGAAAGCATCGCTCGAAACTAATAGGCGCAACCAACAATGTAAATCGGCCCGCGAGGGCCGCGAACGTCAAATAGGAAATAAGGCTGGATCGAAACGGTCGATCATTGCTTCAGCGCAAAAGCCGAAACAGAAGGTGCGGATTCGCCATGCGTGTCGTCGCCATTGAAGAACACTTTACGGCCCCGAGCGTGGTCCAGCGCATCGATCGCAGTCTGATCAGCCAACGGGGATACCGGCCGCGACGCGGACCTCAGCATGGCCCGAATCCACTCGATGCTCTCCCGGAAATCGGCGAGCAGCGCCTGAAATCCATGGACGAGGCCGGCATCACCATGCAGGTTTTGTCGAACTCGGGACCCGGGCCCGATCTGGTGCCAGGCCCGGACGGCGTGGCCATCGCTCGCGAGTTGAATGATCACCTGGCGACGGCGATCGCGCGCCATCCGGATCGCTTCGCGGGTTTCGCCACCTTGCCGATGCAGGACCCCGACGCTGCGGCCGCCGAGTTGGTCCGTACGGTAAAGGAGCTTGGCTTCGTTGGTGCCAACGTGAATGGAACGACAGCGGACCGTTTTCTCGATCATCCGAGCTATGAGGGTCTACTTGCGGCGGCCGTTGAGCTCGATGTGCCGATCTACATTCACCCGCACCTGCCACCTGAATCAGTACGCAAGGCGTATTATTCAGATATTGAGCCGGGTGCAGGTCGGGTGCTCGAGAGCGCAGGCTGGGGCTGGCATTCCGAGGTCGGCATCCACGTGCTGCGCATGGTGCTGGCGGGTACGCTCGACCGGCATCCAAAGCTCAAGCTCGTCATCGGCCACATGGGCGAAATGCTTCCCATGATGCTTGCCCGTGCCGATGAGGTCTTCGCTCACGACATCGAGCACCTGCAGCGACCGATCAGCCGTACCATCCTCGATCAGGTTTGGCTGACGACAAGCGGCATCTTCACCCAGCCGCCATTCCTTGCCGCGCTCCTGACATTCGGTATCGACCGGATCATGTTCGCGGTCGACTTTCCCTACGCTCCCAATGCAAACGGGCGGACGTTTCTGAATGCGGTTTCGCTGTCCCCCGCCGACTTGGCCAAGCTGAGCCACCAGAACGCGGACTCATTCCTCAAACTTAAGGTCGCGAGGGCTTAAACGGCGAGTTTGATTGCCGACGCGCGGCTTCGCATGGGAAGGCGGCGTTGCCGGCTTAAAAGCCCTGATCGACTGTTTGCTAAATATTATTGTTTGTCGCGCCAGCTTCGGCCGCGGTCCAATGGACCCGACGACCAGCGAGGTGAACAATGCGTTTACGCAACATTTTGATCGGTAGTTTTTCGGCAGCTTTTCTGTTGAGCGGCGTTCTGACGGCTTCGGCTCAGACGATTCCCGTGCTTGACCTCAGCCCCATCTGCCACGGCATCGCGCAAGGCGCTGCGGGCGCGGGAGAGCGCGGTGGACCTGATTTGTCCTTTGCGCGATGTGTGAGGAGCGAACGGGCAACGAGGAAAAGACTCGTCAGGACCTGGTCCAGCTACGCTGCGGACGATCGGCGGCATTGCGTGGCAGAAACCACCATGGGCGGCTCGGCGAGTTATACCAATCTGCTCGGATGCCTGAACTCCGCGAAACAAGCCCACGCCATGTTTCCTGGACGCAATTCGCCGTACCACATCGAGCGGTAGTGGCTGCATCGCTGCCGGTCAGTTCTGCAAAGGCCGGTTGCCGCTTAGAGGGCGATGGCTACTCAGACGTTGCCACCTTTGTTGCCTGTCTTAAGGTGCGCGTTCGAGGCACATGACTGCCGATAGAAACAATGACGTTCGCTCTGCGGCTATGTTGATCTTTCGTAGCTGTTGCGCGCCGCGACACGTGTTCAATCCGCTGTGTCGAAAGGCGCGACGTTCATCGTCATGCTTTGTCGCCGATACGCGGAGCGAACCAGTCATACACATCCTCCGCGGTCGTGAACCAAACGTCATCTTCGCTGAGAATGTGATCGAGCGCTGCCTCAAAATATTTCATCCGATGTGGCGCCCCGATGATGTAGGGATGCACGCTCATCGACATCATGCGCGGCTGGTCGGCGCCCTCTGCATGCAAGCGATCGAATTGATCCGTGATCCTCGTCAGCCAGGCCGCGGATTCGTGCTGGTGAGCGACCATCAGTGGAAGATCGCCGGTCTCGACAGAGTACGGCAGCGACACCATCGTCCCGTGTGACGTTTTGAGCGCTACGGGATGGTCATCGAGAGGCCAATCAACCACGAACTTGAAGCCCGCATCCGCCAAATAATCCAGCGTGTCGGGTGTTTCGTGAAGACCGGGCCCAAGCCAACCCTTCGTTGGCGTACCTGCATAGTTCGAAATCACCTCGAAGGCGCGCGTAATCTCGGCGCGCTGGTCCTCAATCAGATGCAGCGGCTTCTGGTGATAACCGTGCCCAATGAAACTCCAGCCAGCGTCGCGGATGGCACGCGCGACCGGTTCGTAGACGCCATCAATGACCTTGGCGTTGATCGCGGCCGACGCCTTGATTCCGCGGGCGTTCAAACTGTCGAGCAGCCGCCAAAACCCAACCCGCATTCCATATTCGTGCCAGGACCAATTCGGCACATCCGGAACCACCGCTGCGCCACCAGGCGCGCCGAAATATTGGCGCGGCACAGGCTTATCGAAGTCCCACACCTCGACATTGACGATCAGGTACACGGCAATGCGCTTGCCAGCTGGGAGTTCGAGACGCGGCCGCGCGGCAATCGGACTGAACGGAAAGCGATCGGTCGGCTGACGCATTGAAATTCCTCGTTCGCACTGACGCATTGCGGTGTCGAGGAGCCTCGCCAAGGCATTGCGGCAGTATGAGGAACCCTTAAATCAGTAAACGTCTTGTCAGTAAACGTCCTGTCAGCGGACGCCTTCGCGGACCAGTGTTTTATGCGACGGCTTGAGATCTCACTCTCGCCAATCTGTCCGAGAGTTCGAGGCGCGCAGTTCCAGCGCGCGACGCCCCAATAAGCTTAGGAGACTGACAAGAACCGGTCTACGTCCGCTCTTACCTCGCTGGCGAACCAGCAACACGGCGCCGAAAGCTTGGAGACGTACCGCAAATCGGCGGAGCTCAAACACCTCTCAGCGCGCGCTGTAGATCAGATTGGGCAGCCAGAGCGAGAGCGCCGGCACGTATGTGATGATCGCGAGAACGACGAGCAGAAGCACCAAGAACGGCAGTATGCCGCGAAAGACTTCGCCCGCCGGCGCCTTGCACAAGCTCGCAAGCACAAAGAGGTTGAGGCCGACCGGAGGGTGAATCAATCCAACCTCCATGTTGTGCGTGAAAATGATCGAAAAGTGCACCGGATCGATGCCGAGCGGCTGCAGAGCCGGCGCGAGAACCGGCATGACGACAAGAAGCGCGGAAGACGCTTCCAGAAAGCAGCCGACGACCAGCAACAGCCCGTTGATCGCCAGCAGGAACTGCCACGTGCTGAAATGATGATTGATGACGAATTGGACCAGCGCGCCGGGCGCGCCTGACCGCGTCATCCAATGGCCGAACGCCAGGGCCGTGACGACGATGATCATGATCGTCGACGCGCTATACATCGCCTCGGCGATCACCTGCGGCGTCTCGCGTAATGCAAAGCCCCTGTAAACAACGAGACTGACGATCAAAGCAGTGAGCGCCGACAAGGCCGCGGCCTCGGTGACGGTTACGATACCGCCGTAGATGCCGCCGATGACAATCGCCGGGATGGCCAGCGCCGGCGCGCCCTTGAGAGTGGCGCGCCGCAAGTCGCCGAACGAAGGGAGCGGTTCGCGCGGGAGGTTATTCCAGAGCGCGTAGATCACGATCCAAGCCGCGAACAACACCGCTTGCAAAATGCCGGGCAAAATCCCCGCCAAAAACAGCCGCGGCACCGACTGCTCCGTCACGATGCCATACAAGATCAACGCCAGGCTCGGCGGAATGACGATGCCGATGGTCCCCGACGCCCCGATCACACCGAGCGCGAAGGGTCGCGGATAGCCCCGCTCAAGCATCGCCGGAAGCAGGATCGTTCCCATCGCCAGCGCGGTCGCGACGCTTGAACCGCAAATGGCGGCGAACAGCGTACATGATACGACCGTCACCAAGCCGAGCGATCCTGGAAGCGCTCCGATCCACGCGCTGGCGAGATCGACCAAAGCACGGGCGACGCCACCGCGCCGCATGAACGCGGCCGCCATCACGAAGAATGGCAGCGCCATCAAGGTCGATGAATTGGGTTCGTCGGCGAGCTTCTGTGCCAAGCTTATCAGCGGTTCGCCGCTGAGCACAAAAAGGATCGCTGCACCGAAGCCGAGTACCAGAAAAATCGGCATCCCACACGCGAGCAGGATGCAGAACAGGATGAGACCGAACACAACTTCCATGAGGCTATTCGCGCACGGCCGTCCAGAGCGCCTGGTCTTGAGAATCGGAACGGCGGCCGATCGCGGCCAACCGGATCATATAGCGCAACGTCATCAGAATGCCCGCGATCGGCAGCGCAAGGTCATAGAACCACATCGGGAAGGACAGAACGCCGGTGCTGCGATCGTCGTAGGCATAGGCCTCCATCACCACACGGGAACCATACCAAGCCATTCCGGCGCAAAACACGATCGCAACCAGACAATTGATCATCTCAAGAAAGCGCTGTCCGCGGACCGGCATGAGCCTCAGCACCAGATCCGGACGCACATGGGCATCGCGCGCGACGAGCTGGCTGCACGACAGGAACATAGCCCAGACCAGGAGATAGACGGTCATCTCTTCGGTTCCGGGATATGAGAGTTCCGGCGCAAGATAACGCGATGCGATCTGATAGATGCCAAGCAGCAATGCGGCGCCCGCTAATGTCGAGATCACAGCCGTTTCAATGGCGTTCCAAAATCGGAGCAGCGCGGCGCCCATCCGGATCTCTTCAGTTCGTCGCCGCAAGTGCGGCCTTCGAGGCATCGACGATTTCCGGCGAGAGCTTCAGTTGCTGCACGAACTTGTCTTGAAACGATAAAAGCTTCGCGCGCGCCGCCTCGGCCTCAGCGTCGGTGGGTGTGACAAAGACGATGCCGCGCTCCTCAAGGCCCGCGCGAGCCTTTTCCTGGGCTTCGCGCGCAAGATCGCGATAGCGGCTGATATTTTGCGCCCACAAATCGATCATCAGCTTTTGATCGTCCGGCCTGAGCTTTTTCCAGGCTTCGCCACTCACCACCGGTATGTAAAGCCCTGGATATTCACGATCGACAAAGGCGTGTTTGATACCGGCTTCCCAGAGCTTGCCGCTCGTCAGCGTCTCATCGGTCGAAACCAGCGCGTCAAAATTGCCCTGTGACAGCGCGAGCGGAACGTCCGACCACGGCGTGGTGTTGGCGATGGCGCCAAACGCCGACGCCCGCAGGGCCATGCCGACACCGCCCGGACTCCGCAACTTGAGACCCTCGAGATCCGCAACTGAATTGATGGCACGCTTGGTGCTGTAAATGTTCAGCGATCCGAGATCGAGCCATTGGCCCAGCACCTTACCGCCGGTCTTCTGCTCGACCTCGCTGTTGATTTTCTGTCCCACCGCACCATCAACCACGCGATGGACGGCATCGAGTGTCCGGCCGAAGAAAATAGGCGTGTCGAGGACGCCCGCACTGGGAACGACGCTTGAGAGATACCAGGCACCGGGAGCCGCCATCTCGATCCCGCCCTGCCGCAGTGCCTTGGCGACATCACGGTCGCCGAACAACTGAGCACTGCCGAAGATCTGCGCCTTGATCCGCCCCCCGGTCGCATCTTCGAGCCGCTTCACATAATCGGCCATGGCGACGTTGCGCACATGAGACGGCGCCGTATCGAGCGAAAGCCGCAGCGTGACGCTGTCGTCGGCATGCGCCTGAGTCACAGCGGCGCACGCGACCAGGGCCGAATACAGCCATTGCCTCATCGTGCGTCTCCTGCCGTTTGTCGCGCTCTCGCCGGCGCTGGTATTTGCGTCATCCCTTAAATGATATAACATTATGATGTTTCGGATGCCAAGCGGCGATGCAGAACCGCTTAGAGCGCAACAATCGACCGTGGGGAGAGGTTCGCGTGCAGAGCGACGTCCTTGCCGGGCTGCGAATTCTCGCCGTCGAGCAGTACGGCGCCGGCCCGTTCGGCACTCAGGTTTTGGCGGACCTCGGCGCCGAGGTCATCAAGATCGAGGACCCGGCGACGGGCGGCGATGTTTCCCGCACGGTCGGACCACACTTCAGCGACGCATTGCCTCCAACCGCCAACAGTTTCTTTTTCCAGGGCCTCAATCGCAGCAAAAGAAGTATCGCCCTCAGTCTCACGCATCCGGAGGGTCGCGCTGTGTTCGAGCGGCTCGTCGAAGGGGCCGATGTGGTCGTGAACAATCTGCGTGGCGATGTCCCGCAGCGGCTTGGCCTAACATACGAGACGCTATCCGCGATTAACCCAAAGATCG
This sequence comes from uncultured Alphaproteobacteria bacterium, assembly GCA_963737755.1. GTDB lineage: Bacteria > Pseudomonadota > Alphaproteobacteria > Rhizobiales > Xanthobacteraceae > BOG-931. The sequence continues at coordinate 1,133,859 of CAVTTZ010000009.1, forward strand.
TGTGCGGCCATCTGACAGGTTATGGCCGAAACGGCGAGCGCGCCGACTGGCCCGGATACGATTATCTGATGCAGGCCGAGGCCGGCTATTTCGATCTGACCGGCGATCCGGAAGCTCCGCCTTCCCGGATGGGTCTGTCGCTGATCGATCTGATGACGGGCGTCGCGATGGGGCTGGGCGTCGTGTCGGCCGTCATGTCCGCACGCACCACGGGACGTGGCCGCGACATCGATGTCAGTCTGTTTGACGTCGCGTTGTTCAACCTGAACTATGTCGGCCATTGGTATCTGAACGCCGGCGCCATCACGTCTCGTCTGGCTCGCTCCGCCCATCCGTCGCTCACGCCGTGCCAAACCTATAAGACACGCGATGGCTGGATTTACCTGATGTGCAACAAGGAAAAATTTTGGCACGTGTTGTGCGAGCGCATCGGCCGCGTCGACTGGACCCAAGATCCGCGCTTCCTGAAATTCCCCGATCGACTGCGCAACCGTGATCAGCTGACGCCGCTGCTCGACGAAGCGCTCTCGGCGCGCACCACGACCGAATGGATGGCTCATTTCGCGGGTCAAGTACCGGCAGCACCGATCCTGGACGTGCGCCAGGCTCTGGAGAATCCCTACGTCGTCGATAGCGATCGCATCGAGGCGATCGCCCTCGATGACGGAAACACGATGCGCCTGCTGACGAACCCGATCCGCTCGAGCGGCGCTTCAACGCCCGGGCGCCGCGCGCCGACGCTCGGCGAAGACACCGACGCCATCCTGGCAGAGGCTGGCTTTGACGTCCTCGCAGTCAGCAAGTTGCGCAAAGCCGGAGCCATCGGGTGACGAGCTTGCTGTCCGGCCGCATCCCGCAATATGCGCAGATTGCGCAACAACTTCTGCAGGACATCGCCTCCGGCCGCTACCCCGACAACTCGCTGTTGCCGGCGGAAGCCGAGTTGTGTCGCATGTTCGGTGTTAGCCGGATGACCGTGCGCGGCGCGATGCGCGAACTCGAGCTACGCGGCATCATCGTGCGTCGTTCCGGCGTCGGCACGCGGGTGCGCAGCGCCGTGCTCCGCGATCGCTTCGTTCATGAGAGCAGCACGGTTGAAGAGATCATCAATTTTACCGCCGACCTTCAATTCGAAACGCTGAGCGTCGAAACGATCGTCGCCGACTCAATGCTGGCGCGACAGTTGAGATGTCAGCCGAACGAGTCCGTCATCCATGTCGAAGGCTTACGCCGCGCTCCGGAAAATCACCGCGCTGTTTGTCTTTCGCACCATTACGTGCCGGCAGCCTTTTCGTCGGTGGTGCCGAATTTTAGCGGCATGATCGGCTCGCTCGCGGCCGCTCTTGCGCGGCAATTCGGCGAGACGATCGACGAAGTTCATCAGGTGATTGAGGCGGAGAATCTCAACGCCCGTGATGCCAAGCTCCTCGCCTCGCGAACGCGCGACGCCGCCATCGTGACGTGGCGCTGGTATCGCTCGGCCACCGGCCGTCTGCTGATGGCAAGCCGCAGCTTGTTTCCGAAGGACCGTTACTCATACGCCCTGACCAGCCGACGCGCCGCGTTCCTGCCTGTGTACAAGCCGCGCGCGCAAAAAGACCAATCATGATCAATGCCCGTGATGTGAAGGCAATCTTGTTCGTGCCGGGCAACCGGCCGGATCGGTTCGACAAGGCGCTGACGAGCGGCGCGCCAGCCATCGTCATCGATCTTGAAGACGCTGTTGCCCCCGCCGAAAAGACCAACGCCCGCGCCGGCGTCCTGGCCTGGTTTTCTGGACGATCGTCAGACGCAACGGTAGCGGCTGGCGTGCGGATCAATCATTGCGCGACCAAAGCCGGCATTCTTGATCTCGCGGGACTTGTGGACATCGACTGTCGTCCGGATTTCATTGTGCTGCCGAAAGTGGAAAGTGCATTCGAGGTCACACTCATGGCCCGACTACTTCCGGACGTACCGCTTTTTTGTACGATCAAATCGGCCGTGGGACTTCACGCAGCGTTCGGCATTGCACACGCGTCACCCAACGTCGCGGGCTTAGGCTTTGGCGGCGTCGATCTTGCGGCCGATCTTCGTTGCGACCCAGGCTGGGACGCGCTCTACCACGCGCGCGGCACTCTCATCCAGGCCGCCGCATCCGCTTCGGTCGCTGCGTTAGATGTCCCCTATCTCAATCTCGCCAGCGATGACGGCCTGCACGATGATTGCCTGCGCGCCAAAGCGATGGGCTTTACCGGCAAGTTTGCCATCCATCCAAAGCATGTCGCCGGCATCCTGTCTGCCTTCGCGCCGACAGCAGCGGAGATCGAAAGAGCGCGGAAGATATTGCGCGCCGCCGAAAGCGCGGTAGGCAACGCCGGTCGCGCCGACGATAGAATGATTGACGAAGCAGTATTGCGGAGCGCGAGGCGGATCCTCGCCAACGTGCCCGAGGGAGGACAATAAGAATGACGTTTTACGCGTACGGTCGGCGGCCTGATGGAAAGTATCAGGAGCGCTTCGGCCTTGATTTCGAGGATTTCGCCCCTGGCCAACGCTTCGCCCATCGTCCGGGCGTAACGCTGTCGCAGCAGGACAATGTCGACGAAGCGCTCGACACCATGAACGCCGCGATGCTGCACTACGACGCGCATTACGCAGCGCAAACGACGTGGAAAAAGCCGCTGATGGTGAGCACCATCACCCTGCAGCGCGCAATCGGCATGGGAAGCAAAACTTTCGGCCGGCGCAAGTCTCTGCTCGGCTTCAGCGAGATCGCTCTCACCCATCCAGTTTTCGGCGGCGACACGCTGTACGCAAGTTCTGAAATCCTCACATGCGACCCCAGCGATGATCCCGACACCGGCATCGTCGAAGCATTGACCCGTGCCACGCTTCCGGATGGCACCGAGGTCGCGCGCTTTACTCACCGTTCCACGATTTACAAGCGCGGGCGCGGCCCCAACAGCGACTTTCCGCCTCCCCTGGCAGAGCCGCGCTTTGCGGCTTGGCGGGAAGCGGACGGTGGCATTCTGGTCGAACAGGTCGGCCTTTATTTCGAGGAATTCCAGAAGGAAGAGAGCTTCGTTCACTATCCCCGGAGGAGCTTCTATTGGAACGAGTCCGTCGAGCATGCGTGGCGCTCGCTGGAGCTAAATCCACGCTATCACGATCTGGATTGGCTTCAGCACCACGCCGGCGGGCGCCTTCAGATCAGCGAAACGCTCCTGATCACAGCTGCCACAGCACCGACGACGCGCACGTTCGGACGTGTCGTCGCGAATCTGGGATGGTACGATATCGCGCTGCCACGCCCAGTCTATGCCGGCGACACGATCGAAGCAGAGTCAACCATCCTCAATTCACGTTCGTCGAAATCTCGCCCGAACGAGGGCATTCTCAGCGTCGAAACCAGGGCGTTCAATCAGCATCGCGAACAGGTCCTGTCCTATCGGCGAAACCTGTTGGTTTACCGGAAAGGTGCCGAGAACCCCTACGCCAAGGCCGGCTATTAGCATTCCGACGATAGCCCCGGCATAACGTGAGTTGAAAATAGTTCGATCGAACGGCGCATCTCGTCGAGCGACAGGTCGCCAAAGCAAAACTGCCCGACGAGATAGTTTGCTCCGCTAACCTGCATTTGCTTGTGGAGGAAAGCCTGAACGGTTTCGGCCGAGCCTGCGATGGCTTGGCCCTGCTCAATCAAACGATCGAAGCTTTCCACATTCAGCGGCGAGTCTGGTTTAGCACCATGTAGAGCCGACAGATGGACGAAACTTTCCCGCCAGCGCACATAGGCTCGCCTCGCAATCGCCATGGCCGCCGCATCGGTTTCGGCGACAACGATAAACCGCACCAGCCCCATCTTGGGCTCGGCCTCCGACGTTTGCATCCGCTGCCACACATCCCGATAGCGGTCGATGATCGAGCGCGCGTTGCCAGGCGCATCGTTGGTGACGATGTTGAAGCCCTTTTTCGCCGCGCGCTCGGCACTGTCGGGAGAATGGGCGCCGTACCACATCGGCGGATGCGGCTTCTGCAATGGCGCCATTTCCATCGGCACATCCGCGAAGCGGTCGTAGCGGCCCTCCCAGGTCAATGTGTCGACGGTCAGGGCCTTGAGAATAAGCTCCATCCGTTCCGCGTAGATCTGTTGGCGCTCTTCGGCATTTTGCCCGTAATAGGCGATCTCAAACGGAACCGAACCACGCCCGAAGCCGATCTCGAGCCGGCCGCCGCTCATATGATCGAGCATGCAGATTTCTTCCAAAACGCGCAGCGGATGGTGCGCCGGCAGCGCATAAACAAACGTACCAAATCGCAAGCGCCTCGTGCGCTGGCCGACCGCCGACAGGAAAACGCTCGGCGAAGGCGCCATGCCAAGCGGCGTGAAATGATGTTCCGCAACGTGATACGCGTAAAAGCCGAAGCGGTCGAGCAGTTCAATCACTTTGAGTCTTTGCTCGTAAAGGTCGTGAAGCGCCAAATCGTTCCGGTCGAGATGATCGAAAACGCCGAATGCCAATTTCATTCCGGTACCACCTTCGATGCGGCGCACGGGCGCCTTCTTCCATCGCAAATTCATCACCGATGCCAAAAACCCACTAGCGAAGCGAGCCCGGCACCGCCTAGTATGAACAGTCAATAGCGATAAAAGCTATGGTCCAGGGAGAGGCGCCGTGAAAGAGAAAAAATTGCAGGCCTGCCGCGTTTCGCGCCGCACCTTCGTGAGCGCCGTGGCAAGTGCCGTTGTTGCGGAGGTGGTGGCGGCGCCGGCTGTATTGGCACAGTCCAAAGCGCCCATCCGGATCGGCAACATCAATTCGTACACGGGCGGCCTCGCTTATGCCGGCGAGAACAATCTGAACGGCATGAACCTTTATTTCGACAGCATCAATTGGATGATCAGCTGGACGCAAAATCGAGCTTATCAAGGAAGACGATCAATTCAGTCCGCAGATCGGATTGCAGAAAGCCAGAAAGCTTGTCGAGAGCGACAAGGTCGATCTGATCATCGGAATCCAGGCCAGCAACGTGGCTCTGGCGGTGCTCAACTACATGAAACAGCAAAAGGCGTTTTTTGTCGTTTCCGGCGCCGGCACCGACGCCATCACCTGGGATCGCTACGCGTATCTTTTCCGCACGTCGGTTTCAGCTCTGCAGCTGAGCGATCCGATGGCGCATTACGTCTACGACAATCTCGGCAAGGAACTGGTGACGACCGCGTCCGATTATGCAGGGGGTCGCGATGTCATGGCGCAATTCAAGGGGCCGTACGTTGCCAAGGGCGGAAAGGTGCTCAAAGAGATTTGGCCGCCGCTGGGCACCCAGGATTTCAGCCCCTACCTGACCGACATTAAATCCATCAACCCGCCGGTTACTTACGATTTCATGCCGGGCGCCGACTGTGTCCGCTTTATCCAGCAATATTCCGAATTCGGTCTTCAGGAGAAGATGCCGTTCACCGGCTTTACGGCGATCGACTCGCAAACGGTTAGCGCGCTCGGCAAGGCCGCGATCGGGATCATGTCCGCGGTCACCTATACGGACACCGTCGACAATCCGGAGAGCAAGGCGTTCGCCGCCGATTTCAAGACCAAGTACAAATATGCCCCGGACTTGTTCGCCGACTACGGTTACGTCGGCGCCAAAACGCTCGGTGAAGCTTTGACGGCGATCGACGGCGATTCGTCAAACAAGGACAAGCTCGCGGAAGCGATGAGCAAGGTATCGTTCAACGCGCCGCGCGGACCGTTCCGCATGGATCCTGCGACGCACAATCCAATTCAGAACGTTTATATCGCGCAGGTCGTTGCCAGCGGCGACAGCGTCTCGACCAAGATCCTTCACACGACGGAAAATGTGCAGGACCCCGGGAAGAAGGTCTATTGAAAATCCTGAGAGTCGCCGCGCCGCAAAGCCATCCGAGGCCTTCATGGAATTGTTCGTCGCCCAGCTTCTAAACGGGCTGGTATACGGCGTATTGCTGTTCTTGATAGCGGCCGGCTTATCCCTCATCTTCGGCCTGTTGAACGTCGTCAGCCTGGCTCACGGTTCGTTCTTCATGCTGGGCGCTTTCGTCGGGTTGTCGATCTTTCGATTCACCGGCAGCTTCTGGCTGGCGTTTGTGCTGGCGCCGATACCTGTCGTCGTGATCGGCATTCTCGTTGAAACGCTGTTTCTGCGTCGGCTCTACCGCCGCGGCCACATGGACCAGGTGCTTCTGACGTTCGGCTTCACCTTCGTCTTTCTCGATTTGGTACAGACCGTATGGGGTCGCAGCGTGCAGCGCCTGCCGGCACCGCCATCGCTGCAGGGCACCGTACAGATCGGCCTCGGCGTGTTCTCCGTTTACCGGCTATGCCTGATCGCTTTCGGCTTTGCCGTTGCCTTCCTGCTCTGGCTATTTCTCGAACGCAGCCGCGTTGGCGCGATGGTGCGGGCGGGCGTCGACAATGCGGCGATGGCAGCCGGGCTGGGCGCCAACATCCCGTTGCTGTTCAGCGGCATTTTCGGGTTTGGCGTCGCGCTCGCCGCCATCGGCGGCGTTGCGGCGGCTCCCGTGCTCGGCGTCTATCCCGGCATGGATACGGACATTCTCATTCCGGCATTCATCGTCATTGTGATCGGCGGCATGGGCAGCCTGCGCGGCGCCTTCGTCGGTAGTCTTCTCATCGGCATCTGCGATACGTTCGGCAAAGCGTACTTCCAGAGCATCGCCATGTTCCTGATCTATCTGGCGATGATCGTGGTCCTGTTGATCCGGCCGCAAGGCCTTTTCGGCATCGCCTATTCCAATGTCACCGTTGCCTCCGCGGTTACGACCGCGATACGCGCGACCACCGCGCGAACGCGCATTGTCGAACTCGCTACGTTGCTCGTGCTCGCGCTTCTGCCGTTCGCGATGTCCGAATATCCGCGGGCGCTCGCTTGCGAGATATTTATCTTCGCCATCTTCGCCATGAGCCTTGACCTGATATTCGGCTTCACCGGTCTGATGTCTCTCGGCCACGCCGCATTTTTCGGATTGGGCGCCTATGCAGTCACCATTCTGAATGTGCAGTTCGGCGTCGATGCGTGGCTCGGCGTCGCCGCCGGTATTGCTCTCGCCGGCTGCTGTGCGGCGCTGATCGGCGTCTTCTGTGTTCGCGTCAGCGGCATCCCGTTCTTGATGCTGACGCTGGCGTTGTCGCAACTCGTCTATTCCGTGGCGCTGAAGTGGCGCGACGTCACCGGCGGTTCCGACGGGATTGCGCTCACCGAAAAGCCAAGCTTTTTCGGCTTCGATCTGTCGCAGTCACTGGTGATGTATTTCATGGTGCTGAGCTTCTTTGCTCTCGTCTATTGGGGCCTGCGCCGGCTCCTCAACGCGCCGCTCGGCCATGCCTTCGTCGGCGTTCGAGAGAATGAAGAGCGCATGGCGGCGATCGGCTATTCGACACGCGCTTACAAGCTTCTGTCCTTCACGATCGCGGGTGCTGTCGCCGGCCTGGCCGGCGGCCTCTATGCCATCTTCAATGGCTTCATCTCATCCGACGCCGTTTACTGGACCGCATCCGGCGACATTTTAATCATGACCATGCTGGGCGGCGCAGGGACGCTGATCGGGCCCGCAATCGGCGCGGCGGCTTTTCTGGTGATGAAGAATGTCGTGAGTTCATACAGTGAGCACTGGCTGGCCGTCATCGGAATTGTTTTCATTTGCTGCGTCATGTTCTTTCCGGGCGGACTGTGGCGCGCCGGACAGCAGCTATTCGTCTCGCGGATGCGCAAATGACGATCCTGCACATCGATCGCCTCAATAAGTCGTTTGGCCGTCTCGTCGTCACGGACGATGTCACGCTGGCCGTCGACGAGGGCGAGCGACACGTCATTATCGGTCCGAACGGCGCGGGCAAAAGCAGCCTGATCAATCAGATCGGTGGTCAGCTTAAGCCGACGTCGGGGCGCATCTTGATGCGGGATCAAGACATCACGGGTGCCTCGCCCAATCGCATCAGTCTCATGGGCGTGGCGCGCACGTTTCAGCGCAACAACCTTTTCCTGAACCTCAGTGTGGTCGACAATATCAGGCTGGCCTTGCAAGTGCGGCAGGGCAGGCCGCTGGACTTTTTTACGCCGGTTTCAAGCAACAGAGCATTGTCTGAACGCGCTGCAGCTTTGATGGCGCTCGTCCATCTTGTGAGCAGCGGCGAACGCCCTGTCCGGGAGTTATCGTACGGAGAGCAGCGCCAACTCGAAATCGCGGTCGCTCTCGCGGGCGAGCCCGCGCTTTTGTTGCTGGATGAGCCGACCTCCGGAATGTCGCCGAGCGAAACCGCGCGGATTATCGACCTCATCGCGGCGTTGCCGAGGACGCTCTCAATCCTGATGATCGAGCACGACATGAAAGTGGTCTTCTCGGTCGCCGATCGCATCACCGTGCTTTACTACGGAAAGGTCCTAGCCACCGGTACCCCGGCTGAAATCCAAGCCAACAACCACGTGCGCGAAGTTTATCTTGGGATGGCGCACTGATGCTTGAACTCGACAACGTCCACGCCTTTTACGGTCAAAGCCACGTCCTTCACGGCGTATCGCTGATTGTGCGCCGCGGCGAAGTGGTTTGTCTGCTCGGCCGCAACGGCGCGGGAAAGACCACGACCGTGCTCACCGTGATGGGCTATCTGCCGCCGCGACCAGGCCGCATCCGCTACAATGATCGCGATGTCGTCGGGTTGCCGCCCTACGCGGTGGCGCGCCTCGGATTCGGCTTCGTCCCGCAGGAACGCGGCATATTTCCGAGCCTGACCGTGCGTGAAAACCTGACGGTCTTCGCGCGCGACGATCGGGTCCGCGACGGCGCAGGTGGCTGGACGCTCGCCCGCATTTTCGATGTCTTCCCGGTTTTGCGGGAGCGGGAGCGTAATCTCGGCTTCCAGCTTTCCGGCGGCGAACAGCAAATGCTGTCGATCGCGCGCGCCCTGATGCTCAACCCCGACATTCTGCTGCTTGACGAACCGTCGGAAGGACTGGCGCCGATGATCGTGCAGCAAATCGTCGACGTGCTCACGCGCCTCAAAAGCGACGGCCTCGCCATTCTGCTTGTCGAGCAAAATCTGCGCGCGGCGCTTGCGCTCGGTGACCGGCACTATGTGATGAACAAGGGTGAAATCTGTTTTACCGGCACTTCGTCGGAGCTCGAGCACAATGATGACGTGCTGCGCAATTACCTCAGCGTTTGAGTCTTCTGCGCAACACTGCCATTCGCGCGGCGGTGTTCTTTTCGCCGGGCTGATGTGCAACGCTTCAGTTAAGGCGTTCTCAGAATCGCCGTGGGAGGAATTTGGTGCAAGCGACGAAGCTGGCGGTTGCCGATACCGAGATTGAATTATTTGAGAGCGGACAAGGTCGGCCGCTTCTTTTCCTTCACGGCGGCGGCGGCTTCGAAGTCCGGCAGCCCTTCGTTCCGCTGCTGTCGGCAGAGCGCCGGCTCATCGTGCCTTCGCATCCGGGCTTCGGCCAATCCGATCTCCCCGAGTGGCTCGATAGCGTCGACGATATCGCCTACCTCTATCTCGAGTTGTTGGATCGCCTGGATTTGCGGCGATATCGACGTCATCGGTTGCTCGATCGGCGGCTGGATCGCGGCCGAAATGGCGACCAAGTCCCCGGAGCGGATTCGTCGCCTCGTGCTGGTGAGCCCGGTCGGCATCAAGATCGGCCCGTCCGACAAGCTCGACATACCGGACATCTTCGCCATGCCGGAAGACGAGGTGCAGAAGCTGCTCTATCACGATCCGGGCAAAGCCAAGCGCGACATCGCGAAAATGTCGGACCAGGAACTCGCGGCCATCTTCCGTGCACGCGAGACGATGGCTTTGCTGACCTGGGAACCGTGGATGCACAATCCGAAGCTCAAACGGCGTCTGCATCGCGTCGGCGCTCCCACGCTTTTGCTGCGCGGTGAAAGCGACGGCATCGTGTCCCAGGCGTACCTGGAAGCCTACGGCCGGCTGCTGCCGGATGCCCGAACGCTGACGATCAAAGCCGCCGGTCATGTGCCGCATCTCGAGCAGCCTGCGGCCTTCAGCGACCTCGTATTTGAATTCCTCGGAGATTGACATGCGCGCCTGGCACTTCAGCGAAAACGCATATCCCGAATCTGCCGCCCGCGGAAACCTATCCGTCAATCCGCGTCTCGCTGCCAAATCAGCTTTACGATCCTGAGAAGGGCGCCGCTCTCTATGACCGCTTCATCGAGGAATGGCTGATCGCCGAAGATGAAGGCGTAGATATCATGCTCAACGAGCATCATCAGACCGCGACCTGTGTCGATCCCGCGGCACCGCTGATGCTGGCGGCACTAGCGCGTCTGAGCAAGAAGGCGCGGCTGCTGATCCTCGGCAATCCGATCGCCAACCGCCGGCAGCCAGTCCGCGTGGCCGAAGAAATGGCGATGATCGACGTGCTGTCGCGCGGCCGGCTGGAAGTCGGCTTCGTGCGCGGCGTGCCTTACGAGATCCTGCCGGCAAACAGCAATCCGGTGCGCATGAATGAGCGTCACTGGGAAGCGCTCGATCTCATCATCAAATCCTGGACCCATCACGATGGTCCATTCAGCCATGAAGGTCGCTTCTTTCACCACCGCTGCATCAACATTTGGCCGCGGCCCATGCAGCAGCCGCATCCGCCCGTGTGGGTCAGCACCACCAGCACCGGCGGCGCCACGCAAGTCGGCGCGCGCGGCTTCGTTCAGGCAACGTTTTTGACCGGCTTCGACACCACCAGGCGGATTTTCGAAGCCTATCGGCGCGGATGGCGGGAAGCTGGCCGCGCAAACGACGTCCCGATCGATCGTTTGGCTTACGCCGCCTTGGTTTATGTCGGCGACACCGAAAGCCGCGCCCATGCCGGTGCCGAAAAGCTGCTGTGGTATGTGACGTCGAATAAAGTACCGCCACATTTCGCCAATCCGCCTGGTTATTTGCCGGTCGCAATGAATGTACAATTGGCGCGTGGCGGTCATAACGTCGTCAGCGCTTACGGCACCAAGCAGTCGACCGTCGCAGGCGCGATCGAGGCCGGAACGCTCTTCGCCGGGACGCCCGATCAGGTCTTCAACCAGATCAAGGACCATTGGGAACGTGTTGGCGGCTACGGCCACCTACTGATTATGGGGCAAGCCGGCTTTCTGGAACACGACGACACCGTGCACAGCATCCGCATGTTCGCGCGCGAGGTCTATCCGCGACTTAAACAAATGTATCCCGACAGCCTCTCGTCGGGCGCCTTCGAAAAATCGGCTGTCACAGCATAGAGCACACGACTCAAAATTGTGCTTTTGACAATGAAATTGTTTCGCGCCAGGGCACACACCTGAGCCTGCCCCGCACCGCGCCATATTCTGCGGCGGCGGCGCCGAACTAAAATATCATCACTGACTCGCTCCGGAATGCGTCATTTGATGCATCGCGGCGCCTTTTCTCTTTCTCGTAGCACGGAACGAAAGACCCGACGCCAAGGTTGCAGGATCAGCCAACCAGGAGGAAGCATCCGTGTCCGAGAAAGACTTACATGAGCTGTTTCATGACACGCTGAAGGACATCTACTTCGCGGAGAAGAAAATCCTTTCCGCGCTGCCGAAGATGGCCAAGGCGGCGCAGTCGCCTGAATTGAAGCAGGCCTTTGAAAAGCACGAAACCGAGACCGAAGAGCAGATCACCCGCCTTGAGAAAGTCTTTGAGGAAATCGACAAGGCGCCACGCGGAAAAACCTGCGATGCCATTATGGGCATTCTCGAGGAGGGCCAGGAGATCATGAAGGAGTACAAGGGCAAGGCCGCTCTTGATGCCGGCCTTCTGGCGGCGGCACAGGCCGTCGAGCACTATGAAATGTCGCGCTACGGCTCACTGCGAACATGGGCCGAGGAGCTCGGCCTCAAGGGCGCCATCAGTCTGCTGGAGGCAACGCTGAAGGAAGAAAAGAACGCCGATGCGATCCTCAGCAAGATCGCTGTGACCAACGTTAACCAGCACGCTCAAGCGGCGTGAAACGATCGGCGGCGCTATAGCGGCGCGGGTCCCGCCCAAATGCTGGGCCCGCGCGTTTTGCGAGCAAAACAAGTGGTCGGATTAGCGTCCTTTACCTGCTCACTTCACTTATGCAAATACGTTTCAGTGGCTTGCGGAAGCGCTTTCTGATTTGCAAATCGGCGGGACGTGCGGAGGCGGCGCCGGGCCATCTTTATTGTCGTGCGCAAGCAGGGGTTCAAGCCTGTCCTTAGACCAGAACTTCGGGGCGCCAATGTCCTTCAGACAGGACGCATTCCAGTATAGTCCCGCGCTCGCCAACGACCGGCCGGTTCCAACGGCCTTGGCAACCGCGTCGATGTCCGCCGCCTCCGGATAGATGTAGAGCGTGGTTGGATTGTCCTTGATGACGGCAAAAATCTGCTTGGAGTCCTGATGGGACCAGCTGGTGCATCCATTACTGCGGCCGCCGGCATAGTCTTCAAGCTGCCCGAATGGAACATAGCCGTCGCGGTCCGCGTAGGAACTGTGCGGATCTTTTCGGAGGCAGATGTTTCGTAATAGCTCGGCCGGATGACCACCGATCTCGCGCTGTCTCGCATTTGCCGTGTCCCCCTCGCCCTCGAACTGCACAAATGAACGGACCAGAGGCACGTCTTGCGTCGCGGACACACGGTAGTATCCCTTGAAGGATGTTCTGATCTCGCGCGTCACGTAGGCGCCGCCGGTTGTCAATTTCGAGTCCATCGCGTTGCCAAAATTCTTCGCGCAGGTCTTGCCGTTAACGAAGTTGGCGACGGCTTTTACGTTACGGCCGCCGCCATGACCCGCGGAAAAAGCGCGAAACGATTGCTCGGATTCGCAGATAACATAGAACCGCCTTCCCAGTTTGCCATCGCCCAAATCGTGCGGACGTGTGGCGTCCATGGCAAAGTAACAAGGATTTTTGACCACGCCCCCGTGCACTTTTTGAAAATAGAGCGACCGCGCCCTGCGCAAAACCACGTCTGCGATTTGGCCCTCACCCTGGCCGACTTTGGACTCGAGCCACGCGGGAATGTCCGGCGGCGGTTCCATAGCGTATGACGTGCACGGGACAACGCAGCTGATGACGAGGCACAGGCCGCCGATGAACTTGGCTGGGCTCATAAGAATGGCGTATGACCGCATGGACTAGTCTCCCGCCAAGTTCTGGCCGTCGGTGGCGCATGACCACACAGCTTCGATCCGAAGCCGCGTTGACACTCGCGATCACCTTCATCTCGAAGGCGGCTCAAGGGACGATTCCGCCTCCGATTACCATGAAACAGAGCCTATTGGCATCGCCTTAGCGTCGCACTTCCTAGGCGTCGCACTCTTTGAATGATACGGCCTTGAGCTCAAGCATCGCGTTACACACCGCGAGCGAACCGCCGGAGATCACGATTATACCACTGGCATCCGGCCAGGCATCGCGCTTTCAGCATCAACGCCAAAATTATTTGGAAGGCGTCAAGCGGCCCGCGCTGCCTTATTGTGCTTGTCGCGGTACATGATCTCGTCTGCTTGATGGAGCAGTTGCTCGAAGGATGTCCGGCGCATCCAATCATGCGGGGCGATGCCGATGCTCAACGCCAGATCGATTCCGTCTTCGCTTGCCACGCGGTCGATGTTGGACATGAGGCGAGCGCGCAAATGATCGATATCGTCGCTCGTGTGATTGACACACAGGACCGCGTATTCGTCGCCCCCAAGACGGGCAAGGATATCGGTCTCGCGAAACGTCGCTCTGAGGGCTTTGGCCGCTCCGCAAATCAAACGATCGCCGGCATCGTGTCCGACCGAGTTGTTTACGCGCTTCAGCCCATCGAGATCAGCGGCCACGATCATGACATCTGATTTGGACCGTTCTGCGAGCGCAAAATTATGCTGTCCGAGGACCATAAAGCCTCGCCGGTTATACAAGCCGGTCAGTTCATCGGTGACCGACAGGCGACGAACCTCCTCCTCGGCCTTGCGGCGCTCGACCACTTCGGCCAGCAATTTCCGATTGGCGTCCGCCAGTTCCGACGTGCGCCGGGCGACGCGCTCTTCAAGCTCGTCGACAAGCTGCACGTGCTCCATCGCCACCGCAGTCGTATCTGCTAGCGCCTGCAAGATCGATATTTGCTCGTCAGACGGGCGATATTTGTGCGCCCAGTAATTGCCGATGGCGCCTAGCGGATCGATCGTGCGAATCGGAACCATGGCGAGGCTGCGCACGAACGTTGGGCGATAGGCTACTATGGGTATGCGCGGATCACGGAAGATGTCTTCGACAATGGTCGACTGCCGGTGTTTCATCACCCAGCCGCTGATGCAATCGTCCATCGGGAAACGCAGCCCTTTCCATAGCGGGCTGATGGCGTTCTCTTCTGCATAGTAGCAGCGGTCTTCGTCCCTCAGAACGAAGGTGGCGCCGTCGGCCTGAGTCAGATCGCGCGCCGCACACCGCACGATTTCCATAATCTGGCTCAGGTTCCGTGCCAGCGACAATTGCTGCACGACGACGACCAGTTGTTTCATCGCCGCGACATAATTCGCCGACGCCTCGGCCTCGTTCAATTCGGATCGCTTTGCAAAAGCCGTCGACTGCATAATATCAGCGCTCTTTGGATACATTGCGTGCAATGAGCGGTGGAACTGTAAAGACCCAGACCTAAAAAATCATGTTAACGATCGAACTGAAATTCGATTAACGGCAGGGCCACCAGTCGATCGGAAGTGATGGTTTGTTGCTCGACCGCGCTCCTACTACGTCGCCAGCGCCCCAAACATTGTGCTTATTTCCTAACGAGTTGCTTGATTTTTCGGTTGCACATTCGCCTTTCACCCGTAACAGCAGCAACTTTGAGCGAGTTTGTCGAAAGGCCTAAGCACTTGGCGATATGAAGGCGCTCCGAGAAATCTCACCTGGAGCGCAGATCGATTTATCGGCATCCACCGTTTCGAATTTCCATAGGCTGACATCGATCGTCTCGGCCCGGAAACCGACTTCGCAGTAACTGAAGTAAAACTCCCACAGGCGCATGAATCGGCGGTCGAAGCCGAGTTGAGCAACTTGCGGCAACGCCGCCAGAAAGCGTCGCCTCCATTCAGAAAGCGTCCGAGCGTAGCTGAGACCAAAGGCCTCATGCGCCGTCACGCGCAAGCCAGCGCGTCGGGCTTGCGTCTCAATAATGTGCTTTGTCGGCAGCATACCGCCGGGAAAAATGTAGGTCTGGATGAAATCTGGCTTGCATCGGTAGCGCTCGAACCGGGCCTCTTCGATCGTTATTGCCTGTATGACGGCAACGCCGTTGTCCGAAAGAGAACTCCTCAGTTTATCGAAGAACGTTCCCCAATATCGTTCGCCCACGGCTTCGATCATTTCGATCGAGACGATACGATCGTAACGCTCGTTGACATCGCGATAGTCTTGAAGCCGCAAATCGACGTCGCCGGGCGTTTTTAGGTTGTTCAAACGCGCGCGTGCAAAAGCGAGTTGCGCAGCCGACAAAGTAATCCCCGTCGGCTTTTTGACACCATCCGCCTGAAGTCTTTCCGCCAATGGCCCCCAGCCGCATCCAATTTCGAGAATCCGCTGGTTCGGGCGTACATCGAGGAGTTCGATGATGCGGTCCAGCTTGTCACTCTGCGCGGCTTCCAATGTTTGATTCTCGGAAGCGAAGAGAGCCGACGAATAATTCATTCCTTTGTCTAGCCACAAGGCATAGAACGCATTGCCCAGATCATAGTGCGCAGCGATATTTCGACGGCTACCACGCCGGGTATTTGCACGCCGCCAATGGCGCACACGATTGACGAGCCGCGTAACGCCGCCGGTGCCTTTCCTTCTGGTGAATTGCACTTCGTTGGCGAGAGCGAAGGCCAACACCTCTCTGATATCCGGCGAGTTACACTCCCCTTCGGCGTAAGCCAGCCCCAAGCCGATGCTGCCGCCGACAAACAATCTCAATAACATGCGCCATTTGATGACATGGAGCACTGCCTGAGGACCTGGTCGTTTGCCGATCTGCTCGATTTGTGCGCCGGAGGGCAATGTAATCGTCAGCGTGCCGCACTGCGCCGGTCGAATGAGTTTTCGCAGGATATGCGCAATCGCGAAAGGCGCCGGGTTCACCCAACCAGGCCGCAAACGCGATGAAACCCACGCCCGAAGCATCGGCATCATCGCCCCGATCGCGCAGCGCCGGCTTTGACCGTAGCCGCCTGCGGATGAAAGACAAAGCCCGACATCCACATGCGCAGTGCATGCCAGTGAATGGCAACGATGACCTTGATGGTGAGGAACGGCACGCGAAGCAAAAGCGCAAGGAGAGCACGGTCGGTAATCGGGACACGCTGGCCGGTCAGCGATGCCACGAGGACCGGGCGTTGCGCATCGCGCGCAATCACAACCGCGGCGACCTTATCGTGTGGTGCGAGTATTCGGAATTGATAGTTGAGCGCCATGGCGAGGAAGGGTGAAACGTAAAACGTCTTGGCGCAGGTTTGCCTAACAACGGCGACGTCATTTCGATCCACTGGCAGCACATAGCTGTGACGCCCTCCGAAGGTGTTGCGCACCTCGTAGATGATGGCCGCTAAACGACCAGCTGTGTCCTCGCAGAAGTAAATGCTGAGCGGGTTGAAGCAGTAACCAAAGACGCGCGGCATACAGAGCAGCCGCACCGTCCCAACCTCGATCGTGAGATTCTCAGCGCGAAGACGGCATTCGATTTGCTGTCGCAGAGGTTCCGGCGACTGTTCGCCATGATCGCGTGCGTAAAAACTGATCGCATTGAAGCGGTCGCGGGAAAAAAACCAAAGCCGCCGGTCAAGCGAGCCGATTTCGTCGAGGTCCAACAGAATCCAGAATGCGGCGTGCTGCAGGCGATACGGCTGCGGGTGCAGCCGCCGGTGCATTACGCTGCCAACGTAAAGGGCCGATCGGTCACTCACGCCGCGACCTCGGGCATTACTGACGCTGCGCGCCGTGGCTTGCGGTGTATGCGGCTGTCTTCGTCGGCGACGTTCCAAGGCCGGCGGACGCCACCAAGATCTTCCGCCACAGCCAGGCCGGACTGCAACGCATCCTCATGGAAGCCCGAGCCGAAATATGAGCCGCAAAACCAGGTGTTGCGGACACCTTGTAGATCCCAAAGGTCGCGTTGCGCCTGGAGCGCATTTGGATCGTAAAGCGGGTGTTTGAACGCGCTCATCTGGAATGTGCTTTTTGGCGCCGGGCAACGATCGGGATTTAGCGTAACGAAAAGCGGCGGTGCGGCCTGCAAGTTTTGCAGCCGATTCATCCAATACGAGACGGTGCAAGGCTTTCCGCCATCGCCTCCGCGCGAGCCGATGAAATTCCAGCTTGCCCACGCACTACGGCGTCGCGGCATTAGTGCTTCATCGTTGTGAAGAACCGCGAGATTTTCGCTGTAGGAGAAAGCTCTTAGAATTCGCCGTTCGGCGACGCTTGGATCGTCCAAAAGCCCCAGCGCATCATCGGCGTGCGTCGCAACGACAACATGGTCATACCGTTCGGTTTCACCACGCGATGTACGTATTTCAACGTGGCTGCCGATGCGGCGAACTTTCGAAACTGCACATCCGGCTTCGACACGCAACGAGTTTGCCAACCGCTGCACGTAAGACCGGCTGCCGCCACGGACCGTTCGCCAAACGGCCCGGTTCGCAAGTCGAAGCAGGCCATGATTCTGATAAAAGCGCAGGAAAGCCGCGGCGGGGTAGTTGAGAATCGCCGTGGTCGGCGCCGACCAAATGGCTGCCGCCATAGGGAGCAAGTGTGCCCGTCGGAACTCAGCGCCGTAACGCCCGCGGTCCAGATAGGCGCCGATTGTCAAACTGTCGTCGAGCAGGGGCAGATCGCGCGGTGCTTCACGGTAAAAGCGGTACACATCGCGCAGCATCGACCAAAAGTACGGACGGACGATATTTCTCTTTTGTGCGAACAGACCGCTTGCTATCGCGCTGGAGTACTCAAAACGGCCGTCGTCGAGCGATACCGCAAACGACATGTCGGAAGCGTCGGTCGCGACATCGAGGTATTCAAAGAGAGCGCACAGATTGGGATAATTCGTCTCGTTATAAACAATAAAACCCATATCGACCGGTATGGGTCCGCTGTCTCCGTCAACATTTACCGTGTAACAATGTCCGCCGATCCGGCGCTCGCGTTCGAACACCTTCACATGATGTCGCGGGCTCAAAAGCCACGCTGCGGAGAGGCCAGCGATGCCAGTTCCAACGACGGCCACTTTTAGAGGTAAAGTGCGGCTCTCTTGCACGGGCGTCGGAAATCCAATGTTAAGTTCAACCGCCCGTACGGACGGCTTCGAAACTTGGATCACTCGCGTTGGCGGCTCGGCCGGTGATCTAAACGGCGCACCGGGCCGTAGCGACCGCCATGACACCTGTTGCACACCAAGGCGCTCCCCGACGGGAATTGTCCCGCGCCGATCAATTTGGAGGAGGCAGGTTGCCGCGAATAACCGTCGTCAGTCAGGCTGGGAGGTCGATGTCATCTAGCCCCAGCGATCTCGGCACCTGGCTTCAGGCGATCGCACAGCGTCGCGATCGAGCGGCCTTCGCTGCGCTTTTCGGTGCATTCGCCCCGCGTATCAAAGGGTTTCTTATCAAGACCGGAAGCCCGGAAGGCGTCGCCGAGGAACTCGCGCAGGAGACGATGCTGGCGGTGTGGCGCAAGGCCGAGTTGTTCGATCCTGCACTGGGGACGCCGTCCGCTTGGATCTATGCCATTGCGCGGAACCTGCGCATTGACAGGCTTCGCCACGACAAAAATGGCAATTTCGATCTGATCTACCAGGTATTGGATATCGACGTGCCGCGGCCAGACGAGGCGATGGAGAGCGGCGCGCGTGAGGAACAGGTCCGCACCGCGCTCGGGGGTTTGCCCGACGAACAGGCCGCAGTCGTCCGTTTATCGTTCTATGAGGACAAGCCTCACGGGGACATCGCACGCATTCTCGGAATACCGTTAGGCACTGTTAAATCTCGTCTCCGGCTAGCCATGACAAAAATGCGCCGCGATCTTGGTGAGACATCATGACCCTCATCCATCACCATCCTTCCGATTTGACGCTTGGCGAGTTTGCGGCCGGGGTGCTGGACGAGGGACAAGCCCTTGTTGTCGGTACGCACCTTGCAGCCTGCGCATCGTGTCGCGAAGCAGCCCGAAGTTTTGAGCGTGCCCGCGGTGCAATCATGCAGCAAAGCCTGCCCGCCGCGATGGCCCCTGACGCGCTGCAGCGGGCGCTGCAAGCCGTTGACGCTGGTAACGATCTGCAGGTGAGCCGGCGTTCTCCTGCGGGAATAGAAACGCCGTTATCCGGCTATCAGCTCGGCTCATGGCGACGCATCGGAGCGCGCATATACTGGCGCAACGTGCAGCAGGCAAACAACAAAACCACCCGGACCTTTCTGCTGAAGGCCAGTCCGGGGACGAAGATACCGTCGCATGGCCATAATGGACTTGAATGGACGTGCGTCTTGCAGGGAGCCTTCCGACATCAATTGGGCCGTTTCGGTCCAGGCGATTTCGACGAGGCCGACGAAACGATTGATCACGATCCGATCGTCGAGGACGGCGAAGATTGTGTCTGTTTGGTCGCTCTCCAGGGCGGGATTCGCTTCAAAGGATGGTTTGGACGTCTCATTCAATCTTTTGTGCGCATCTGAGCGGCTGAGCCGATGATGGAGTTCGCGTACGGGTCGCACGCGCGACATGCCTTGGACGTCTACCGCCCACGCCGAGCAGAACATGCAACCGTCGTCCTATTCTATTACGGCGGCCGCTGGCAGAGCGGACATAAGGGCTTATACCGGTTGCTGGCCTTGTCACTGAGGTCGCGCGGTTGCGTTGTCGTCGTGCCGAATTACCGGCTGTATCCAGAGGTTCGGTTTCCCTCTTTCCTCGAAGACGCGGCACAAGCTGTTCGCTGGACCAAGAACAATATCGCTCGCTTCGGCGGCGATCCACAGTCTATTTTCTTGATGGGACATTCAGCAGGGGCTTACATCGCCGCCATGCTGGCGCTCGATCCGCAATGGCTCGGCCATGCTGACATCAGCAATTTCAGCGAGATCGCGGGCTTCATCGGTCTTGCCGGGCCCTATGACTTTCTACCGCTTCAAGATCCCGTACTGATCGATATCTTTGGCGGCGCGGATCGACCGGCGACACAACCGATCACTTTCGCTGGCAGAAAATCTTCACCGGCTTTGCTATTGACCGGCGATCGGGACAGCGTCGTCCATCCACGCAACTCCACGAGCTTGGAGCGTCGCCTGCGCAGCAGCGGAAACATCGCCACGACAATTGTCTATCCACGGCTCGGCCATATTTCAATTCTTGCGCCCTTTATCCGGGGACCGGACCGTTGGTTTCGCGCCGGCGCCGACGTCGCGCGGTTTTGCAAACAAGCGCGAGAAAGAAGCGTGTTGCACGCGACCGAAGCCGCTGGAGCCGAGCCATGAGCGCCATGCAGTTGCTCATGGCGCTATTCGTCCTCGCGCTGAGTTTCTCGCTGGTCATGACTCTCGCGTGGGCGATCGAAGAAATCACCGGGAATTCGGGATGGATCGATACGATCTGGACATTTGGCCTCGGGCTTGTGGGCGCTGTCAGTGCCGTGATCCCGATCGGCAGCGCCGACAACCCGCTTCGCCGCGGGTTCGTAGCGGTCTTGATCGTCATCTGGGCTCTGCGCCTGGGTCTGCATATCGGCGTGCGAACAAAAAGACGCGGCGATGACCCGCGCTACGCTGCGCTTCGATCGCAGTACGGCGCGCGCGCCCGTTTTCGCATGTGGTATCTGGTTCAGGCGCAAGCGGTCGTCAGCATTCCGATGCTGCTCGCGGTCTGGCTCGCCGCGCACAATCCGAATGCCGCAGTGCGACCTCAGGATATCATCGCCATTTGCTTTTTCATCGCCGCAATCTTTGGTGAAGCGCTGGCTGACTACCAGCTCCGGCAATTCAGTATGCGAAATCCCAAGGGCGTCTGCGACGTCGGATTGTGGCGGTGGTCGAGACACCCGAACTACTTTTTCGAGTGGCTAGGCTGGATCACCTATCCGTTGCTGGCGATTGACCTCTCCGGGCAGTACCCGTGGGGCTGGATTGCCGCGGCCGCCCCCGTCTGTATGTATTGGTTGCTCATGCATGTGTCGGGCGTGCCGCCATTGGAAGCCCACATGGCGCATACACGCGGCGCGGCATTCCAAGCTTACCAAGGGCGCACGAACGCTTTTTTCCCTGGCCCCCCAAAACGCCTCGGACGTGGTTGACCATGGCGAGCTCGCAAATCCTCGTAAGAGCGGCCGACGCTCTTCCCTGGCCCGACTTCCTCGTCCAAGCCGCAATCCGGCTTTTAGTTGGGCGCACGCGCCGGCGACTAAGCGGCGCTGATGGTTCAGTCGAAGCGCAATTTGCTCGCGACATGGAAACATTTCCGATTGCGCTCGATACAGAAAAAGCCAATGAGCAGCACTACGAATTGCCGCCGCAATTTTTCGAGTTGATGCTGGGTCCGCAACGCAAATATTCATGTTGTTTTTATCCAGCCGTTGACACTCCGCTGCATCTGGCCGAGGAGCAAGCACTGGCGTTGACCGCGGAGCACGCCGGATTGGCTGACGGTCAGCAGATCCTCGAACTGGGCTGCGGTTGGGGCTCGCTCTCCCTGTGGATGGCGAGGCGTTTTCCCGCCGCACGGATTCACGCGGTTTCGAATTCTCAATCGCAACGATCGTGGATATTAGGCCGCGCTGAGCACGAAGGGCTGCGCAACCTCACTGTCGAGGTTGCGGACATGAACAGCTTCACCACTCAACTCCGGTTCGATCGCGTGGTCTCTGTTGAAATGTTTGAGCATATGTCCAACTGGCCAGTGCTTCTGCAACGCGTTGCCACCTGGGTCAAATCAGACGGCCTTATCTTTATTCATGTCTTCAACCATCGGCGCATTCCTTATCGGTTTGATGCGGCGAATTCCGCTGACTGGATTGCGCGATATTTCTTTACCGGCGGCATTATGCCAAGCGCCGGGCTCATCGCGCAGTTCGGCAACATTGTAACGCTCGAGCAACGGTGGGACTGGAGCGGCGATCACTATTCCCGAACGGCTCGGGATTGGCTCGCCAATTACGATCGAAATGCAGACGAAATTCGCCGTATCTTGATTGGCGTCTACGGCGAGGACGCGGCCCTCTGGAACCGCCGATGGCGGTTATTCCTGCACGCAACTGCCGGCTTGTTCGGCAACGACGACGGCCGGCAGTGGGGCGTCAGTCACTATCGGCTGCGGCCAACAAAGACCAACTAATCAAAAAAGCGCCCAACCGCGGTGGCGGCTGCCGCCGCAAGGCCTGTGACAAGCGCGCCGTAAACAATGTCGATGACGGTAAGCTGCAGGGTCCAGTTACGGATCGTAGCGAAATTGGTCAAATCATAGGTCGCGTACGCAATGGCGCCGAGTAGAAGGCCGAGCCCAAATGTCGATGCAAGGCTGCCGCCGCGCAGGCCTGGCAGGACTGCAAAGACCAGTATGCCAATTGGAAACGCCACGTAAAAAACAATCGCCGGCCATGCCCGTACGCTCGGCAGCAATATGTCCCCGAGTGTCGGTCGATAGAGCCGACTGCCCATGAGAACGAGCCAAACCAAATCCACGGCTCCAAATACAATGAGCGCGGCACCATACGCGACGGCATATTGCATGCTGGCCACCCTGACATATCCGCCTCTCTACGCCCGGAAACGCGGTCTGGATCACTATATCGAAACTCACGGATGCCAATTTGCCGGGTCAGCCGACGCGAACCGTCAAGCGGTCGCTTCGCGCGAAGTTGCTCATGGGCAAAACGAAACGCGCGGCTCGATCGCGAGCTTGAAATGCTGCAATATCAAAAGCTCTATGAGTGACACCGTTTTCAGAACCGATGCAAATGGGCGTGAATCAGACGAGCGGCCATGAGATAGTCGTTTCGACAAGGCGTTCCCGGGAACACGCCAAACGCCCTTGTGCGGCAATTTGCGGACCGTCATGATAAGACGATCTTCACCCGATCGAGCCACGGATCTCCGGAAGTGACCCTACCAGACACGACGCTGTCGGCCCCGCCCTCCGGCAAAGCGAGCAAAGAGACGCTGGCGTCGGCGATTTACGAGCAGTTGCGCCAGGACATTTTGACGGTCGCGCTGCCGCCGGGCAGCAAGCTGAACATCCGAGAACTCAGCGAGCGATTTGACGTCGGCCTCAGCCCTGTCCGCGAGGCGCTCAGCCGATTGACCATGGAGCGTTTCGTCACCCTCATCGACCACCGGGGCTTCACCGTCGCGCCCTTGTCCGAGGGCGATCTTGTCGATCTAACCCACGCGCGCTGCTCGATCGACGGTATGGCGCTGCGGCAATCGATCGCCGCCGGCGACGAAGCGTGGGAAGAGCGCCTTCTCGTTTCTCACCATCGACTAGCCCGCACGCCGCGCTTTGGGCCCGGCGACCAAGTCACCCGCAGTCCGGCGTGGGAACAAGCTCACAAGGCATTTCATCTGGCACTCGGCTCCGGATCCGGCTCCCGCTGGATCATGGAAATCAGCGCGCAACTCTTCGAAGCGGCCGAACGGTATCGTCACTTGGCCCGCCTCGGCGGCCGGTCGGATAACCGCACCGACGAGCACAAGCCCATCATGGAAGCGGCGCTTGCGCGCGACGCCGACCGGGCGGTCGACGGCCTCACCAAGCATTACAAGCGCACGGAGTCGTTCGTAATCGGGGTCCTGCGCGGAACGATCAAGACGCAGAAATAATCGATTATTTCTCGGTCTTTGCATTTTAATCGATTTATGTTGATTTCTGCGGAACGGGACTTCACAGTCGAAATGACTTCGGAATGCACAACCGGAGCGGTCGGATTGGCGGCGCTCCCTACAGGGAAAAATACATGCTCCAGGGGTTGCCAAAGCCGGCTCCACCCGCTGAGCGGTATTTGATTGTTCGGATCACCCGGCGCATGGCGGACGCGGGCTGATGGCCCCTATTCTCTCTGTTCGTAATCTATCCAAGCAATTCGGCGCGGTCGTCGTCGCGCGCGACATCGATCTTGATGTCGCGCCCGGCGAAGCGCTTGGCATGCTTGGACCGAACGGAGCTGGAAAGACGACACTCTTCGGCCTGATCACCGGGACAATAGTCCCGCAGGCCGGAACGATCGTGTTTGATGGTCAGGACGTCACTCACCTGACCGCCGCTGCGCGCTGCCGCCTCGGCATGGCACGATCGTTTCAGGTGCCACAGCCCTTCGCGCACCTCACGGTGTTCGAGAACTGTGTCGCAGCCGGCGCCTTTGCGCGCAACCGCCGCGAATCCGCGGTCTACGATCAGGCGGCGTTCGTGCTCCGGCAGTGCGGTCTGGCCTCAAAAGCAAACGTCAAGGCGGGAAAGCTCACGCTCCTTGACCGCAAGCGTCTCGAACTCGCGCGGGCGCTGACTACCGAGCCGCGCCTGTTGCTGCTCGACGAGGTCGCCGGCGGATTGAGCGAACCCGAATGCGCCATCCTCATCGATCTGATCCGCACCATCAGGACAACCGGCGTCTCGCTCATCTGGATCGAGCACGTGATTCACGCGCTGACGGCCGTGGTCGACCGTGTCGTGGTGCTGTCCGGCGGCGTTTTTATTGCCGACGACACGCCGGACGCTGCGATCCGCCATCCGAAGGTGGTGGAGGTCTACATGGGGATTCCAGCCGCAGAGGCGGAGCCACCATCGCCGCCAAGCGGAGGGCACAATGCCGCTGCTTGAGGTGGAAACAGTCGACGCGCATTACGGCGATTTCCAAGCACTCTACGGCGTATCGCTGGCGGTCGAAGCCGGACAGGTCGTCGCGGTGATCGGCGCGAATGGCGCCGGTAAAAGCACACTGATGCGCACCATCGTCGGCCTCATGCGGCCGACGCGCGGTGCGATCCGCTTCGAAGGTGCGCCGATCCACGGGCTGAAAACGCCGGCGCTTGTGGCCCGTGGGATCGCGCTGGTTCCTGAAGGCCGGCGGCTATTTGCTTCGCTCACCGTCGGTGAAAATCTCGTTCTGGCCGGACAAATCGGGCGCAAGGGGCCCTGGAGTCTCGATCGTGTTTTTGAGCTCTTTCCCATTCTCAAGGAGCGCCGCAATACACCGAGTACCGATCTGTCGGGCGGACAGCAACAAATGGTGGCGATCGGACGCGCACTCATGTCCAACCCACGCCTTCTGCTCTGCGACGAACTAAGCCTCGGGCTGGCGCCGATCGTGGTGCGCGAGATCTTTCAGCGTTTGCCGCAGATCGTGTCGGAAGGCACCAGCGTGGTGATCGTCGAGCAGGATGTGATGCAGGCGATCACGGCCTCCACCCACCTCTATTGCCTGCAGGAGGGGCGCGTCGCGTTGTCGGGAATACCATCGAGCTTATCGCCGGACGCCGTCCGTGCCGCCTATTTCGGAGTTTAGCCGATGGATTGGGTGAACGCCGTCGCGCAAGGCGTGCTGGTCGGCGGCCTTTACGCGCTTTTTGCGGCCGGACTGTCGCTGATCTTCGGCGTGATGCGGCTGATCAATATCGCGCACGGCGATCTCATCGTCGTCACCGCCTACATGGCGTTTTTCGCCGCCAAGATGCTTGGGATCAATCCGTTTCTTGGCCTTCTGATCGTTGTACCGGCTGCGGCGGTCCTGGGTTACGTGCTGCAGCGCGCGCTTCTCAACCAGGCATTGGGCGACGACCTGCCGCCGCTGCTCATCACCTTCGGGCTATCGGTGATCATTCAAAACGTGCTGTTGCTCGCCTTCACCTCGGATAATCGAAAGATCGACCTGACACGTATCGAGATTGCGAGTTGGAATCCCCTCGACGGCGTTTACGTTGGCGTCTTTCCCCTGCTGCAGTTCTGTGCCGCCGTCGCCGTCGTGGCAGCTCTGCAAATTCTGTTTTACCGCACCGGGTTAGGTCGCGCCTTTCGCGCCACCTCCGACGACCCCGAAGTCGCGCAACTGATGGGACTCGAGAACAAGCAACTGTTCGGCCTGGCGATGGCGCTGGCGCTTGGTGTCGCCGCCATTGCGGGCACCTTCATCGCCATCCGCGCGAGCTTCAATCCGTTCTCCGGACCAAGCCTGCTGATTTTCGGCTTCGAGGCGATCATCATCGGCGGCATGGGCAGTTTGTGGGGCACGCTGGCCGGCGGCATCCTGCTCGGCGTGGCGCAATCCATCGGCGGCCACATCAATGTCGGCTGGCCGGTCGTCGCCGGTCACGTGGCTTTTCTTGTTGTTCTCCTGGTGCGGCGCCAGGGCCTGTTTCCCAAGAGCTCACCATGACGCTCGCATCCGCCGCTCCCATGACGCCCGTGACCGTCCGCTTCTCCAATCGATCGAGCCAGATCGGGCTGGCGCTGGCCGCGCCTGTCGTGGTGGCGCTCATTGCGGCGCCGTTCTGGGGCGAGCGCGATACGCTGCGGCTGCTCGGTGAGATCTACACCTATGTCGCACTGGCAAGCCTTTGGAATCTGCTCGCCGGATATGCCGGCCTTGCATCGATCGGCCAGCAGACCTTCGTGGGCCTGGGCGGTTACGCGCTATTCCTTGTCGCTCTTCAAACAGGCCTCAATCCGCTGATCGGGATTCCGATAGCTGCCGTTGTGGCGGGTGCGATTTCCGTGCCGGTCATTCTGCTGCTGCTGCGGCTGCGCGGCGCGCAGTTCACCATCGGCTCGTGGGTGATCGCCGAGATTTTCTTTCAGGTCTTTCTGCAGATGCCAGCGGTCGGCGGCGCCTCCGGCATCAGCCTTCCGGCCAAAGTTGTGCGGACGATCGCGGCGAACCGCGATGGCCGCGAGCATTTGATCTACTGGATCGCGCTCGGCATCGCGCTGCTGACCATCGTCGCCATCGTCACGCTACTGCGCACCCGGTGGGGCCTGGCACTCGCCGCCATACGCGACAACGAACTCGCCGCGCGCTCCAACGGCATGGACGTGAACCGCACCCGCCTCGTCGCATTCGTGGTCGCGGCCTGCGTGACCGGCATGGTCGGCGCGGTGATCTTCCTGCAAAAGCTGACCGTGACGCCGGTCTCCGCCTTCAGCATCAACGACTGGACCGTCAACGTCATCTTCATCACCGTGATCGGCGGCATCGGCCGGGTCGAGGGGCCGATCATCGGCACCATCATATTCTTCGCATTGCGCCAAACGCTGGCGGATTACGGCTCGATCTATGTGATCGCGCTTGGCGTCGCCGCCATCGCGATCATGCTGAAAGCGCCGCGCGGCCTCTGGGGTTTTGTCGCCGACCGTTATGGCTGGCAGTTCTTTCCGCTAACCCGCCGGGTCACCATTCCCGAATAAGTCGGGCTCACGCACTTTCGACCAGATAGCGTTCCAGTGTCATCGGCGTGCCGCGAGCCGTGGTTTGTTCGACCGGCGTGTCGGCGAATGGCGTCGCCTCCTCGAACCAGCGCTTGCGCGCCGGATAGCCCCACGGAAATGCGACGCTCGGATCGGTCGGGATCCCAACGCACCGGCTCGTTTTCCAGATCGATGACCTGGTAGTGCGTGTTGAAAAGCTCGACGCGATGTCCGTCAGGATCGCGGAGATAAACAAACAGCGCATGGCCTGGACCATGCCGTCCCGGGCCGCGCTCGACCTGCCTGCCATAGCCGAGTTCACCGGCGATGTCGCAGGCGCGCAGCAGATGCTGCGTCTCCGGCACCATGTAGGCGAAATGGTGCATCCGCGGTCCGTCACCGTTGAACAATACCAGGTCGTGCGGATTGCCCTTGCGCTGCAGAAATGCAGCCCGGTAATTCTCCTCGTCGACCCCGATATATTCCGTGATCGAAAAGCCAAGCCGCGCGTAAAACACCACGGCCTCGTAAAGCCGCGGCGTCAGCAGCTGATAGTGGTCGATGCGTAGAGCCGAGCCGGCTTTCTGGCTGGTAAAGCGCGTAATGTGGCGCGGCTCGACCGGCATATGCGCACAGAACTCGAACCTGATGCCGAACGGATCGGTGACATGCAGCGTCAGCCCCTGGTACGGAATCTCGGCCCAATTCGCGCTGCAGCCTCGCTCACGCAATATCGGCAGGGCGGTGCGAAGGTCGTCCTCGGTGCGCATCCGCATGCCGATCCGCTCGCAAACCGCCGGTCCGTCCGAACGCCTCAGCACCAGGCTGTGGTGGCATGACTCTTCGACGCCGCGCAGATAGAGCGCGCCATCATCTTGGCGCGTCACGACGAGCCCAAGCACTTCCTCATAAAATCGCCGGCTGCGATCGAGGTCGTTAACTGTCAGGACGATGTGGCTCGCGCGGGTGATGTTGAACGGCGGATCAAGGACGCGCGCGGGAAGAGGCATGAACCGAAATCCTTAGACGAGTGCGGGATAGCTTCCGCCGTCGAGATGCAAATTCTGGCCCGAGATAAAGCCGGCAAGCGCGCTGCACAGAAAGGCGCAGGCGGCGCCGAATTCTTCCGGCCGCCCAAGCCGCCGCGCCGCGATGCTGCCGACCTGCCGAGCGCGCGCCTCCTCGAAAGTGATGTTCTCGCGTTTGGCGGTCTGCTTTGCCATGAAGATCTGCCGATCGGTGTCGATCCGTTCGGGCAGCAGATTGTTGATCGTCACATTGTGGCGGGCGACGTCGAGGGCGATCGCTTTCATGGCCGCGGTCAATCCGGCCCGCGGCGCCGACGACAATGTCATGTGCGGACGCGGCGTGGTCACCATCGCCGATGTGACGTTGATGATGCGACCGAAATGCCGCTCGATCATGCCCGGCAGCAATGAACGGGTCAGCATGAGCGGCGCCGTCATGTGGCGCTCCAACGTTTCGGGCCAGTCGGCTTCGACCGTGTCAAGAAAAGGCTTCGGCGCAGGGCCGGCGCTGTTGTTCACGAGGATATCGGCGGCCGGCATCGCGCTGATCAGGGCTGCACGCCCTTCCGCACTCGTCACGTCGCAGACGAGCGCTGAGGCGGTGCCCCCGGCTTTGCCGATCGCAGCGGCCGTCCTCTCGACATCCGATGCCGTCCGCCCCGTGATCAGCACGTGGACTCCCTCGTGCGCCAAGGCTTCCGCACAAGCGCGGCCGAGACCTCGACTTGAACCGCAGACGATGGCGGAACGGCCGTCCAATCCAAGATTCATGCGCTTTTCCTCAATCGGATACGCCCCAGTGGTACAAACCATAGGCGGCGCAGTCGCGCAATAATGATCGATCATTTTTCATGTAGACACAAAATGATCGATCACGCATCATCAATGCGGGAGAGGCATGCACAGAGCGGACCGCGAGAAGTCGCAATGCAGATCATAGCTGCGGTCTCGCGCGCCATCGGCGCGCCGACGCAATGCAAGACTGTGAAACGGCTCGCCGGAGTCCGGGCATGACCGCGCATGACGTCGCCATTATCGGCTATGGCCCGGTCGGCGCGATTCTGGCCAATCAACTCGGCAACGACGGCTTCGACGTTCTCGTCGTCGAGCAAATGGCAGACGTTTACGACAAGCCGCGCGCCATCAATATCGATCATGAAGTGATGCGCGTCCTGCAGTCCGTCGGTCTCGCCGAAGCTGTCGACGCCATCACCATGCCCCACACCGGCACGAATTTTGTCGGTTTGAATGATCGCGTCATCAAGCGCTTCGCACCAATCGCACCGCCCTACCCGCTGCACTGGTCGCCGAACCTGATGTTCATCCAGCCGGAGTTCGAGCCGCTGCTGCGCGACGGCGTCGCACGTTTCTCGAATGTCGAGGTCCGGCTCGAGACCGTTGCCAAGTATGTCGAACAGGATGCGGACTCCGTAACGCTTCACCTCGTCGGCGCCAGACGGAAAGGAAGAGCAACGCCGCGCCCGTTTTCTCATCGCCTGCGACGGCGCCACGAGTCCGACCCGCAAAGCGTTTGGGTATTACCCAGGAGAGCCTCGATTTCGACGAACGCTGGACGGTGGTCGATGCCTGGCTGAAGAAGCCGACGGCGTTGCCCGCCTGGACGACCCAGTTCTGTCTGCCGAGCGGTCCGACGACTTACGTGGTCGGCCCGAAGAACTTGCGGCGTTGGGAACTGAAACTCCTGCCGCACGAAGCGGTGGACACTTATGACGACTTCGAAGCTGTGCGCAGGCGGCTGGCGCCGTTTGTTGATCCCGACGCGATCGAGATCTGGCGGGTCGCGACCTATCGCTTCCACGCGCTGGTCGCACACGAATGGCGGCGCGGGCGGATATTCCTCGCCGGTGACGCCGCTCACCAGATGCCACCCTTTATGGCCCAGGGGCTGTGCTCGGGCGTGCGCGACGTCGCCAATCTCGGCTGGAAGCTGAGCGGTGTCCTGCGCGGAGCTTGGCCCGAGACAATCCTCGACACCTATGAGGAAGAGCGCAAACCGCACATCCGGCACCTCACCGAGATGACCAAGGCGCTCGGCGAGATCATCGGCGAACTTGACGTCGACGCTGCGCGGCGTCGCGACGCACGGCTCGGCGACGATCTCGACAGCGGCCGCTCGATCACAGTGCGGCAGCAACTCATTCCGGATATTACCGCGGGCCTGATCGCAACCGGCCCGGACGGTCGCGCGGCATCCGCAGCCGGTACGCTGTTTCCGCAACCGATTGTGCGCGACGAGCGCGGCAGCACCGGTCTGCTCGACAACCTGATCGGCGAACGCTTTGCGCTTATCTTTGCCGGACAGTCGCTCTGCGCCTGGACACATCCGGCTCTCGACCGTCTCGACGTCGCGCGGTTTGTTGTTTCGGCGAGCGACGGCGGCTTGATCGACGAGACGGGCGTCCTGACGAACTGGCTCGCGCGCCACAACGCGAAAGCCGTGCTGGTGCGTCCAGACAAAGTTGTCTTCGGCGTGGCGCGCGATATCGCGGAGTTGCAAAACCTCGTCGAACTCGCTTTCGCGCATGATCTTCGGCGCCGGAGCCGTTCCGCGCGCTCCATCGGCATCGCAACGTCCCGGACGGGCGTCAGACCGCCCTCCCAATCAGCAAAACAAACCGATCAATCCGGCTTCGCAAGAAAGCCGACAGCAGGAGGAAGCGCCATGCGTAAAGATTTGAGTTCACGACCGTCGCGACGAACCATTGTGAAGGGCAGTGCCGCTGCTGCGGCTACCGCCATCTTCAGTCCCGCGATCGTGCGTGCCGCGACGCCAGTCATCAAGATCGGCCACGTAAGCCCGCAAACCGGGCCCATGGCCGGCTTCGCCGAAGCCCAGGATTGGGTGCTCAAAGGAATTCGCGGCTATCTGAAGGATGGTCTGCAGATCGGCGGCAAGACCTATCAGATCGAGATCATCACCAAGGACAGCCAAACCGACGAAGCACGCACCGCCGAAGTCGCCTCGGATCTGATCCTGAAGGACAAAGTCAACATCATCACCGCATCGAGCGGATCGCCCGACACCAATCCGGTCGCCAATCAGGCCGAGCTCAACGAGGTGCCGTGCATCACCACCGACAACCCGTGGGAATCGTATTTCTACGGCCGCAATGGCGATCCCAAGACCGGATTCGAATACACCTATCATTTCTTCTGGGGCCTCGATCAGGTGTTGGCGGCGTTCACCGGCTTGTGGAAGGCCCAGCAGACCAACAAGATCGTCGGTTTCCTGTTCAATACCGACCAGGACGATGTGAGCTGGCACGCCGCTTTCACGCCCTACATCAAGGATGCGGGTTTCACGATCGTCGATCCCGGCCTGTTCCCGGCGTTCGGCAACGACTTCACGCCGCAGATCACGATGTTCAAGAAGAACAATGTCGAGATCGTCACCGGCAACATCTTTACGCCGGATTTCGCGACGTTCTGGAGCCAGTGCGCTCAGCAGGGTTTCAAACCGAAGATCGTGACGCTCGGCAAGGCTTTCCTGTTTCCTGCCGACGTTGCCTCGCTCGGTCCGCGTGGCGTCGGCGTCACCAGTGAGGTCTGGTGGGCTCCGCAATATCCGTTCGTTTCGAGCCTCACCGGCATCAACGGCCGGCAGCTTGTCGATTCTTATGAGAAGGAGACCGGCCGTCATTGGACACAGCCGATCCCGTTCAAGCACGCTCTGTTCGAAGTCGTCATCGACGTGCTGCGGCGCACGCAAAATGTCGAGGATCCGCAGTCGATCCTCGCAGCGATCAACAAGACCGACATCAAGACGATCATCGGGCCGGTGAAGTGGCCGGGCCCGAAGATCAAAAATATTTCGACCACGCCGGTCGTCGCCGGCCAATGGCAGAAGCATGGCGATCGGCTCGATATCGCGATCGTCAACAGCGGCGCTTTCCCGGAGATCAAAGTTGATTCTCCGCTGCTGCCGCTCGCGTAAAGAACATGGGGCGGGGCGGCGCGGTCGCCTCGCCACCACCACGGTCTCCTCCGATGTCCAGTGACAAACAGCGCCAGATCGACGACCTCGCCCGTCGTCCGCCTCCGACCACGAAAGCCCTGATCGACAGCCGCCTGGCCGACGCCGCATCCGGCCAGACCCGCCCCGTCATCTCGCCGATCGACGGCTCGACATTGGCCGAAATTCCCGACTGCAATGCGCGGGACGTGGATCGCGCCGTCGCCGCGGCGCGCCGCGCGTTCGATGATCGGCGCTGGCAAGGTCTGTCGCCCAAGCAGCGCAAGCGCATCCTGCTCGCTTGGGCCGATCGTGTAGCGGCTGAGGCGCAGGCCCTCGCGGTTCTGGAAACCCGCGACATGGGCATGCCGGTCCTGATGGCGGAGAATCTCGACATCGGATTCTGCGTCGATACGCTGCGCTGGTACGGCGAGTGCGCCGACAAACTCTACGAGCAACTCGCAACGCTCGAAGACAATGTCACCGCCATGATCGCGCGCATGCCACTCGGCGTCGTGGCGGCGATCCTGCCATGGAATGCGCCCGCCATGGTCGGCTCGTGGAAGCTTGGGCCGGCGCTCGTGACCGGCAATTCGGTGATCCTCAAACCCTCGGAAGACGCCTCGCTGGTTCTTATGCGCATCGCCGAGCTCGCGCTCGAAGCCGGTCTACCGGAGGGCGTACTGCAGGTCGTGACTGGTGATGGCAAGGTCGGCGCGGCCCTTGCCGAACACCGCGACGTCGATTGCGTCGCCTTCACGGGCTCCGGTGAAGTTGGCCGCTCCATCCTCGCCGCATCGGCGCGCTCGAATCTCAAACGCGTCAGCCTGGAGCTCGGCGGCAAGAGCGCCAATATCGTCATGGCCGACGCGCCCGATCTCGGCATGGCCGCGAGCGTCTCCGTCGATTTCATGTTCTCCAACCAAGGCCAGGTCTGCGAGGCGCCGACCCGACTGCTGGTTCACCGCCAGATCCGCGACGCCTTCGTTGACGAGGTTGTCAAACGCGCGAAGGCCTTGCGAATTGGCAACCCGCTCGACATCACCATGAATTGCGGACCGGTCGTCAATACTGTGCAGCACGAGATGATCCTCGGCCGCATCGCTCAAGCTGAAAGCGCCGGCGCAAAAATCGTCCTCGACGGACGCCGGGCCGTGCTTCCGGCACACGGCCCCTATATGGCGCCGACAGTCGCCGTCGATGTCGATCCGGGCAGCGCGCTGGCCCAGGATGAAATTTTCGGCCCGGTCCTGTCCGTGTTTGCTTTCGACACGATCGATGAAGCCATCGCACTGGCGAACGCCACGCGTTACGGCCTCGGTGCTTCGATCTGGTCGAGCAACATCGACACGGTCATGTACGCGACCAAGCGGCTCGTTGCCGGCAATATCAACGTCAACGGCGGTACTGGCCCGGTCGTCGAGCTCCCCTATGGCGGCTTCAAGGAATCCGGCTTCGGCCGCGACCGCTCGTTTCAGGCGATCGAGAAATACGCCGACCTCAAGAACATCATCATCCGCACCGCGCGCTGAATCCGCAGGCTCGCGCAATGGCGATGACGTTCGCTGATTGGTGAACTTGAGCGCTTCATCCGGGCCTAGAGCACATCACGATTAGGCTGGATCGCGATGTGCTCTAGATCTACTTGTTATCGCATGTCCTTTTTCGGAAAACCGGTTTCCACTTTTCCGGGCCATGCTCTAGAACGGCCACAGGTGGGTGATGATCGTGTCCTCATTCAATCCCGCAGAGTAGCGCCTCTGCCATAAACCCTTCGTGGCAGTCAGCAGCTTGCCGCACAGAAGCGCAAGCGCATCAGCTAACGTTTGCTGACCGCCAAGCGGCGCACTCCTCCGTTGTGAACTTTCAAACACGTTACCTCCCAGTTTTATTTTGTATGTGAACAGTAGCCCAACATCGGCCTGCTTCGCAATATTCCCACATGGCTAACGCAGAACGGGTGTGCCGCATTCCAATGCCGCTCGCGCAGACGCGTGGCCGGATATCACGCTGACCACGACGTTGTTGCCACATGTCGCGCGCTTTTCATCACCGGATAGACTACAATCGCGGGCATCACCGCCGCGAAGCAAACATTCCAGGCGCCCCCGCGAATTCCATCCGCAAAGGAACGTGAGTGAAATGATCAAACCCTACGGTTCGACTGCCGCACGAAAACATAATCGCCCTGGTCGTGAAACGCGGCCGAGCAGCGTGACGGTTGATATTCACTCACACGTCGCGGTGCCGGCCGCCGCGAGCATCGCTGCCCCTCATCTTGACCCTGCTACCATCCCGCTCGCGCATTTCGCGACACCGGATACCAAGCAAGTCAACGCCCAGCAGGAGATTGACCGTGCCAGCCGTATGACCGGCCGGGACCAAGGCCTCGGTGAACGCCTGCGCGATCTTGACGAGATGGGCATCGACATGCAGGCGGTTATGCCGCCTCCGCCACAGTGCTATTACACGGTGCCGCTCGATATCGCGGTCAAGGCGACGCGCGTCCTCAATGACGGCATCGCGGAGTACGTCGCGCGACAGCCCGATCGTTTCGTCGGGTTGGGAAGCGTTCCGTTGACGGATGGCAACGAGGCGGCGGCCGAGCTGGAACGGTCAATGCGCAAGCTTGGACTTCGCGGCGCGCAAGTGCTCACCAACGTCGCGGGGACAGAGCTCTCGGCGCCCCAATTCGCACCATTTTGGAAGAAGGCTGAAGAACTCGACGCGCTCATTGTCCTGCACCCCAATGGCTTCACGGAAGGCCAGCGCCTCACACGCCACTATTTCAACAACGTGATCGGCAATCCCTTCGAGACAACGCTCGCGCTCCACTATCTGATCTTCGATGGCGTGCTCGAACGTCACCCAAATCTGAAGCTGCTCGCGGTGCATGGCGGCGGCTACCTCGGCGCCTATTCGGGCCGCATCGATCACGCTTGGGGCGCTCGACCGGATTGCCGCGCCGATCTGCCTCATCCGCCGACGCACTATCTCAAGAAGGTTTTTGTCGACAGCGTCGTGTTCACGCCGCAGCAACTCAACGCTTTGGTTGAGACCTTCGGCGCCGATCACGTGGTGATGGGCACAGACTATCCATTCGACATGGCCGAATCCGATCCTCTCGGCCACCTGGCTTCGGTCCCGTCATTTGAACAAAGCACGATCTCGGCGATTGCCGGAACGACCGCGCGCAAGCTGCTCGGACTTTAGCTTCCAAAAACGCAAAACGGCGCCGAGTTATGCCCGGCGCCGCTCAACGTGGCTCTCCTCAGCCCGGAATGATCGGCAGCAGGAGGTAGGGTTGCTTGTCAGAGTCAAAGTGCAGGGTGGTCACGCCGCCAAATACGTCTGCCGGGCGGTCGAGCGGATCGTCATGGAGGAACGGCCCGCAGCCTTTGAGCTCGTTCTTGAAATTCGATAGTTTGCCGCCGCTCGGACCGCCGTACTCGTAGTCTTTGCCGCGAATTGTCACGCCGACCCGATAGCCGGCCGGCACCACAATCGACGTCGGCCACACCTCGACGTCCAACTCGACCACCTCACCGGCCTTGAGCTTTTGCTCTTCGTCATGGGTGTGATAGGGCCGGTACGGGAGTGATAGTTTCTCGTCGAGCTTGCGGTGGGAAGCGCGCAGCCAACCCTGTCCAATTGGCGTGTGCGGATCGATCGCGCCCTGGAACACCACCTCTTTCAGATCCGGAGAGAACACCCGCACGATCACGAAAATGTCGGCATCATTGGTCGATGACGACACGAAAAGCTTGAGCGCCGACGGTCCGGTGATCTCGGTCTCTTGCGCCAGAGGCGGCGTCAAAAAGGTGACGCCGTCTCCGAGCGCCTCGAAGTCGAGCGTTGTCGGCTTTTTCGAACTCGACGTAGTCAACGCGCCCTCGGCTGGATCGAGATAGAACTTGGTCCATTTGGTGCGGCCGAGCGGCCATTCCTTTTCCGCGCGCTCGACGAAACGATCGATATGCCGCACCTGCAACAACACCTTCGGCTGCTTCGTCCAGGTCGTGTCCTTGCCGTGCAGAAAGTAATCGAAAAAGCGCTTCTGCTGTTCCCGCCCGTAATCCGTATAGAAATGCGTCCAGTGCTCGATGCCGTGCGTCTCCAACCATTTTTGCTTGGAGGCCGCGCGCATGAAGCCTTCGAAATTGCCGCGTGGGTGCAGCCCCTGACCGCCCCAGTTGGCGGCCGAAAAGAACGGTACCGTGACCTTGGACCAGTCGGGAGACCGTTCGCGATGGTAGTCGTCGTCGAGCGGATGCGAACGGATATCTGCGCCGAAGTCGACGCGATTTTTGAACAGCTCGGCTTCCGACAATGTCTCGGGCCCGCAAACCAGTTCACCGTGCACCTGGCTGCGCTTACCGCGTTCGCCGGCGCCATACTGAACAGTCTTCACCTGCATGTCGTACCAGTTGGCCCAGAATGTCGAGAGGATACCGCCGTGATGCGTCATATCCCGATACCAATCGGCGGCGCCTTCCCAAATACACATTGCAGCGAGATGCGGCGGCTGCAGGCTCGCAACATGCCATTGATTGATGCCGTAGTAGGAAATGCCGTTGAGGCCGACTTTGCCGTTTGACCAAGGTGCTTCGCCGGCCCATTCGATGCAGTTGAAATAATCCTTGTTCTCGCGCGGCGAGAAATGGTCGATATAGCCCGGCGAGCAACCACAGCCTCGCGAGTCGACTCGGACGCAGACGTAATCATGCTGCACCCACTTTTCGGGATCGACCACTTCCCAGCTCTGATATTTGTTGGTCGATCCCGCTGAAACATCGGGGTGCTGCTCGACCATGCGCTGCCATGCGCTCGGGTATCCTTCCTGAAAGGCGAGCCCCTTGGCGTAGGGTCCATATGTCAAAAGGACAGGGTAGCGCCCTTCCTTGATGGGACGGAACACGTCGGCGCGAAGCACCAACCCGTCATCCATCGTGATCGGCACGTCCCACTCTATGCGCATGCCGTCGCGGTCTTCGATTTTTGGCTTCTTGTCAGCGTTGCTCATCACGCCTTCCTTTTCCAAGAATGTCGCGGTTCGTTTGTGACACAATGCCGGGCGCATGGTCCGGAAATTGCCCGATGTGGGCAGGCGGCGAGGACGATGCGGCTCGGCGGGTGCTGTGCCGCTAGCCCAGCACTTTGCGAAGACGGCCTGCAAGTCCTTGGACTTGCAGGCCACAGAGTCGGGAAACGTCCGCCTCAGTCCGGCACGTAGGCGATAAGGTCGAGCAGCGTGTGGGCGCCCGGAACGACGAGCGGGCCGCCGATGATCAACGTCGTCGAGCAGGGCTTGCGATCTGGAAAATGCGACGCCCACTCTTCCATGGATTCGGCAAAGCGGTCGCCGGTGTCGTGGAAGCATGCCCGGCGCACGACATTCTCAAGCGTCGTACCCGCCGCCTCGCAGATCGCGGCGGTGTTTTTGACCATGTATCTCATCTGGGCGCGGCTGGTCAGTCCGTAGTACGGGAAGTTTGGATCGCGGGCGCCTTCCGGGATCAGTGAGCCGTGTTCGTCGCAAGGCAGTTGTTGACTGAGAAACAGCAGGTTGCCGACCTTGATCGCCTGCGGCTCATGGCTGAATGGCTTCGGCGCCTTGTCGGTCTTGATCGTTTCGATCTTCAGCGGCGAAGTCCTTGTGCAGCAGCGTGAGCGCGATTTCGACACGGCTGCCTTTTCCGCCAAGGCCCATGTACGGGATGACGCAACGTGCCGGCGGATTTTTGGGAAACCAGCGCTTCCACACCTTTTCCATTCCGGCATAGTCGCTCGGATCGCCGATATAGACATCGGCCTTGACCGTACGATCAAGCGTCACGCCGGCGGCCTCAGCGATCTTGCTGAGCTTCCATAACGTATATTCCGTCTGCTTTTCGATTTCGGACCCGTACCACACATACGGATTGATGCGCGCCTCCTTGGCGAGCGCGCTCGGCTCGCCGAGATGCACCGGGCTCATGTAGTCGCCGACCCAGTCGACCGGAATCTCGCCTGCCAGGAATACCCAGTCGCCGCGGCGGATCGCCGGCGAATAGCCGGCAAGCGGCGAAGGCACGCCTTCAGGAGTGGGAAATCCGACGCTCTTGTTGCCGTCATCGATCAGAATGAGATCGACTTCAAGGGTCGTGTCTTTGACCAGAAGTTCACGAATGCCCATGCCGGTGGATGCCGGACGCGGCTCTTTGATAAACTCGTTCCTGACGTCGAGATACGGCGTAATCGAGATCCGTGGCCAGGTGTTTCCGTCCTTGAATTCCTGCATCGTCGGATACGGCGACGTGAACCATTGCCAAATGCGCACAGCATCTTTCGAGATGTCGCATCCCGCGGCCGCGATGGTTTTGGCGAGGTTATTCATCGTGTAACGCGACTGCAAGGCAAGCGAATCGCCAAGGTTGGGGTTCGCCGACTTCGCTTCGTGCGCAAGACCGTTTTTGAAATCGCTGGCCAATTGCCCGGAAACGAACAGCCAACCGGCAGCCTTGATGGCGGGCGTGTATGGCGCGAGCGGGCGAGGCGTTCCATCGGGCCAATAGGCGACGGGCGCTTTGCTCCCGGCTTTGGTTGCTTGCATCTTTGACTCCTTTTCCACATTTCAAAAATAGTCGACACACTGCGTGACGTTCCGAAGATTCAGGGCAAAGCGCTCTCCAGAATGCGATGATAGGTCGCTTCCGCGCCTGGAAAGTTCGCCACCATCTGGCCTTCCCGCATGACCCAAATATCGTCGGCCAGGCCGATGAGTTCTTCGAACTCGGACGTCGCCACGACCACGACGCAATTCTTGTTGGCCGCGACGCGACGCAATAAGGAATGAATTTCAGCTTTTGGCGCCGACATCGACGCCTTGCGTCGGCTCCTCGACCAGAAGAACACGGGCATTGCCCTCGAGCGCGCGCGCTATTGCGATCTTCTGTTGGTTGCCGCCGCTCAATGCGCCAAGTCGATGCTCCATATCGGGCGGCCGCACACTGAGCCGTTTGATGTAATCCCTGGCCATGACGCGCTCTTGCCGCGGCCAACGCAGCCCAAAGCGCCGGACGGCCGAGCGCACCCGATCGCCGAGACAAAGATTGGCGCGGATCGAGAGCGACGGCACGATGGCTGCTCCTCGGCGATCCGCCGGGACAAGCAAAATTCCCTCTTTGACCGCTTGGCGCACCGACCCCAGCGGCAACGACCGCCCATCGAGAGCGATCTCTCCACCGTTCGTCGTATCCACACCCGCGAGAGCGCGCAGGAAATGGCCGTGCCCGGAACCCTGAACCCCGGCGATGCCTGTGATCCTGCCGCCGGCAGCATTGAGATTGGCATCTGAAAATCTGCCGCTTGACGTCAACCCGCGAACGGCGAGGTTGGTCTCTCCCTTGTCGGGCATTGACGTCGGCGGCGGATTCACGGCAACGGAGGCCGGCTGTCCGGAGCTGACTTCTTTGGTCATCAGCCGAACGATGTCGGCGCGATTGACCTCGCCGCGTGCAAAAAGCCCAACACGCTTGCCATCCCGCAAGATCGTGATCCGGTCCGCCATGCGGAGGACCTCGGAAAGCCGGTGGGTGACGTAGAGCACCGCCTTGCCTTCCTCACGAAACTGCAACACCCGCTGGATCAGCAATTCCGCGTCCGGTTCCGACAGCACCGCGGTCGGTTCGTCGAGCACCATGATGTCGCCGGGATGGATCAGTGCGCGCGCGATTTGCGCAAGCCGCAGATGCGGCACGCTGAGATTTGCTGTTCGGACTTCAGGTTCGAAGGTCGCACCAACTCTGGCTAGCGCCGCTTTGACGGTTTTTCTTTCCTCAGCGCTCAAATTGGCGCAACGCGTGAGCCTGCGCTCCCCGCCAAGCAAAATATTCCGGCCGATCGAAAATTCCGGCACCATTAGGATGTCTTGCGGGACAACCGTAATACCCAGACGCGACGCTTCGCTCGGTCGCGTGACGATTACGGCGCTGTCGTTGACCTTGAGCTCGCCTTGGTCGGCGACGAGCACGCCTCCGAGAATCTTGATCAGCGTCGACTTGCCGGCACCATTTTCGCCAACGAGCGCGTGGACTTCGCCGCGGCGCAGATCGAGATCAACGCCGTCCAGAGCCAAGACGCCGGGAAAGCGCTTCGTAATCCGGTGGAGCTGTAGAGCGGATGTCACCGCGGCGGGGGTCGACATGGCGGTCGTACGCACACGTGAAAGAGGAATTGGTCTCAGTTGATCGAGAAAAAACAGCCAGCCTGCGCGCGTCCGCAGGCTGGCCGCTATGCGCTATTTCGCGGGTGCCGCATCCGCCGGCATGATGCTGCTGTCTTGCCAAATCTTGTCGTTCGCATCGGCCTTGTACATCGCTCCGATCGGCGCGCAGTTGTACTGCGGCACCTGCTCACCGTTGAGCTTGCGAACCATCAGCGAGAGCCCGATGTAGCCGACGGATATCGGAAAGTCCGGAAGGATGGCGGCGGCACTGCCGTCCTTCAATGCCTCGAGGGTAACCGGCGTCAGACCGCCGCCGATATAAAGCGCCTTGTGATACTCAGCCGGAATTGATTGCGGCTGCAGCACGAATGAGCCGGTCGCATAGATATAGTCGAACTTCGGATTCGCCTGCGCCGCGTTGGAAAATTTCGTCACGCCGTCGGACGCATCGTTGTCCGAACTGACAACCGAGACGACTTTGATGTTCGGATGTTTCTTGATGCCTTCAAGAAATCCACCGACACGATGCCGCGCCCAACTCGCATTCGGGGGCCCCGCCATCAAAATACCCTGCCCGCCCTGCGGCAACAGTTTGGCCGCAGCTTCGGCGCCGATAAGACCCTGACTGAAATCGTCTTGTACGACCTTCGATGATTTTGTGCTCTTGGAGAGGGT
This sequence comes from uncultured Alphaproteobacteria bacterium, assembly GCA_963737755.1. Taxonomy (GTDB): domain Bacteria; phylum Pseudomonadota; class Alphaproteobacteria; order Rhizobiales; family Xanthobacteraceae; genus BOG-931. The sequence goes on from CAVTTZ010000009.1 coordinate 1,175,158, forward strand.
GCCGACGTCGAACACCGGGATTCCGCTACCGGCGATTTCGTCAATCGTGGGCGTCATGCCATCCGGGTCGGACGGATTAATAAGAACCGCGTCCGGCTTGTGTGTCAGCGCGTTCTCGACCTGCGTGATTTGCGCAGCAGGGTCCATGAAGCCCTTGCCGGCATCGACCGTCAGGGTCACACCCGATTCTTTTGCCGCTTGTTGCGCTCCATAGATCAACGCCTGGATGTACGGAATGAACATCGGCACCGAAAACTCGATATGGTATGGCTTCTTGGCCTTCGGCGCCTTGAAGCTCGCGAGGTCCGCGACCGTGTAGGTGTGCTCACACTTTGCCGGGGTTTTATCCGCCTCGGTGAGATCCAATCCTTGAGCGTGTGCGGCGCACGATCCGATCGATACCATCGTTATAATCGACGCCGTCACCATGAGCTTGTCAGATCGGCATTTTACAAAGCAACGCATTTGCCTTCCTCCGAGTTGCCGCGTGGTGCGGCGCTTGTGGGATCAACCATTTCGCGGAATTGCCAGTTGTCGCCTGAGCATGCGAACTGAGACGGCGCGCGCCTTTGACAGCAACACCGCACAAATCAACACCACCCCGGTCACGATTTGTTGGATGAACGGATTGACCCCGGCGATGTCCAAGCCGGTGTTGAGCACCGTGATCAATATGACGCCGAGGACGACGCCGGTCAGGCGGCCGATACCGCCTCCAATCAGAACGCCGCCGATAACCGCAGTCGCGATGGACAGAAGCTCATAGCCTTGTCCGAGACTTCCCTGCGCGACGGCGACCCGTGAGGTGAGCATGACACCGCCGGCGCCAGCCATGGCTCCGCACAGCGTGTATGCGAGAATCTCGTAGAGTTCGACGAATACGCCGGCGACCCTGGTCGTCTCGCGACTGCCACCGATTGAAAAAATGTAAAGGCCCGCGCGCGTTCGCTGCAGGATAAACCAAGCAATCAATAGAACCGCAACGGCTATACACGCGGCGCTCGGTATGCCGAACCAGGAAGCGCGCCCGTAGAGCGAAAACTCCCGAGGAAAGCCGGTGATGACGCGACCATTGGCCAGTTGATCGGCAAGCCCACGCGCCGCCGTGAGAATGCCAAGCGTCATCACAAAAGGCGTGACACCAAGAACAGAGATCCCGACGCCGTTGATGAGACCCACCGTAGCGCCCGCAAGAACTGCAAGCGCAACGGCTTCTCCGGCGCCGACGCCCATCTTCATCAGGAGCGCACAGATAACACTCACAAGCCCCATCGTTGCGCCCACGGAAAGATCAAAGCCGCCGACAATCAACGCAAAGCTTTGACCGATCGAGACGACGAGCATGATCCCGGCGACACGGGACATGTTGAGCAGCGTACCCGACGTCGCAAAACTATCTGGAAACGCATAGGTGAAAACACCCGTCAGGCAGATGATCGCAACGAGGATCTGGATTTCCGTAGACGGAACATGTCTGAGCGCATGTGAGAATGACTGCAGAAGATTCAGCCGACCGCCGCGAGCGACGTCGATCGCCGCAACCGCATCAGCAGCCACGGCCTCTGCTCTGGCGCTCATTGCACCGCCCTGCTCCTGACCACGCGCGTTGATCCGCCCTTCACTCATCCTCTGCAGTCTCCAGAGGTTTGAAGCCAACATTAGAACGAACGTTCTTATAGCCTGTCAAGCCCCCTCTTGCGGTTCCCTGCTCATTGTACGAAATATTCGGCGATAGGCGGCGCAGCCCTCGTCAATGCGCTGCTCGGGAAGTCGAACAGCTTCACGCCTTCCCTGCAACACTATTTGGAACGCTTGTTCTACCCATCGTTGTGGAGCAAAGAAAATATGAAGAAAAGCCTACGGCCGAAGCGGTCGCGCCTTAATCAAGGAGAAGCCCGCGAGCGCATCTTGTTAGCCGCAGAGCGGCTTTTTGCCATCAATGGCTATGACGCGGTCAGTTTTCGCGACTTGACGGCGGCTGCCGGCGTCAGCGTTTCCGCAATCCATTACCATTTCGGATCGAAGCAACTCCTGTTGTCCGAGGTCTTTAATCGCGGTGCCGCGTTGCTAACAAAACGGCGATCCGAACTCCTGGAAGCGGCAATGCGATACGGACAAAAACCTCTCACCCTCGAGAGCATATTGGACGCATTTTTGCGACCGGCCTTTGAGGTCACCCACGGCGATCGCAATCATCTTTTCAATCGTTTACGCGCGCGCATATCGACCGAGCACAGCGTGACGACGCGCGAAATCGTAAGTGGCGCCTTTGACGATAACGACCTGATCTTTATCGAAGAGCTGAAGAAGACCTCGCCGTCGCTTTCAAGCGAAGATGTCCATTGGCGTTTCCATTTTCTGGTGGGTGCGATGATTCACACCATGTCTAACTCCGGCCAGCTCGAGGGCTTGTCGGGCGGCACGTGTACAACGAGTTAAACCGCGCTCGCGTTGCCCACCATGATCCAGACATTTGCGGCACTCTTCCGCGCACCACCCGCCATGCATTTCGACCCGACGAGAAAGACACTCGGCGTCAAAGAACCAGCGATGTAAATCAGGTTTACCGTGGGCGCGTTGGCCGCAACAGCGCAGCCGGACACGATGTCACCGATACGTTTGGGGCACGAATTTGCCGTTTTCGATGTGCGCCGGCACATAGATTGCGTTGGGCGGCGGCCTCCCAAATTGCACCAGCGCCACCAAGCTCCCTAACACCAAGATGAGCGATGCAATGACGAGACTGACGACGCGTCGAATGGGCCAAGCGCTCGAATTTAAAATGCCGGCCCGCGTAGCCAACAAAAAGGCCGCGTAAACCACAAAAGGAAGCAGGAAGAGCCCGATCTCTGTGGCGATTGGCCGTATCATCCGTCAACCTGGTCGGGCGGATTTTCCGCAATGTCGTCCACGTTATCCCGAATCTCATGATCCTCCAACGGGACCACCCGTTTCGGCTCTTCTCAACTGTTGGCCGGCACTCCTGCGGTTGCGGCCAAATGACCGGGCTGGCGCCACCTTTGAACGAGATGGCAGTATGTCCCGGGAATGCATAGATTACTGTCAAGATGAAGAGCGGGATTCGTGAATGGGTTGTCGGCCGTCAGTCGCCCGCGACCATAGCCCATTCACCGCAAAGCTGCTTTCTGGAGGCTGGGTATCCGTGCATGCGCGCGTGAAGGCGACTTAATGAGCAAGGATCGGTCCAAGGGAGCGCCGATGTCGGCAACGGAGTCGAATCGGACGCAGCAGCCGGCGCCCTCATCGCGCGGTGACATCGAAGCGTTTCTCGGCCAAGTCCGGGCGCTCGATCCCGCCGTCAAAGCCGGCGAGCGAGGACGGCTGTTATTTGCGCTCGACGCCACGATGAGCCGGCAGCCGACCTGGGATCAGGCGTGTCAGCTCCAGGCCGAGATGTTTCGCGAAGCGGCCAGCGTCGGCGGCCTCGATCTTCAACTCGTTTACTACCGAGGGGTCGGGGAATGCCGCGCATCGGGGTGGGTCGCCGACCCAAAGCGGTTCGGCAAGTTGATGTCGCGCATCGATTGCCGCGCCGGGTCGACGCAAATCGCTAAAGTTCTGGCTCATGCGCGAACCGAGAACGACCGGCTAAAAGTAGGGGCGCTGGTTTTCATTGGCGACGCCGTGGAAGAAAATATCGATCAGCTCTGTCAGGGTGCAGGCGAGCTTGGCTTGCGCGGCGTTCCGGCATTCATGTTTCAGGAAGGCAACGACCCGTCGTGCGAACACGCCTTCCGAGACATCGCTCGGTTGTCGCGCGGCGCTTATTGTCGGTTTGCGCCGGGCGCCGCGCATGAACTCGCCGAACTGTTACGCGCAGCGGCGGCCTATGCGGCAGGCGGCATGACGGCCCTCGCGGCTTTACGCGGGCGGTCACCTCAGGCTGCCGGGCTGATTGAGCAGTTGAGATGAAATGCCCGCAGTCGCGCTAGGTCTTATCGTTCTCGTCCTGCTGCTGCTGGCCGCCCACTTATTTTCCAAAGCGGATCCTCGCAAGACGGCGCAGGTGCTGCGGTACATCGGCGGCGGCGCGATGCTCCTCGTCGCCATTTTCTTGCTCGTTCGCGGCGTCATCGTGCCCGCCGTCTCGATTGGGCTGATTGGTCTGGGGCTGCTTGGATACACCCCCGGTTGGAAGCTAAACTTCGGAGGGCGCGCGCAAAAAAGCCCGGGCCAGACCTCCGAGGTCAGGACGGCATTTCTGCAAATGACTCTTGACCACGATAGCGGCGCATTGCGCGGTCGGATTCTGGGCGGCCGACATCAGGGCGCCGCGCTCGACGACCTCGATGTACCGACGCTGATCTCTCTGCTCCGTGAATTTGACGAAGACAGCGCTTCGTTGCTGGCGACTTATCTCGACCGGCGCCAGCCCTCGTGGCGCGAAGGGGCAACGAATGATTCCGCAGCCTCCAGCGGTGGTAGCAGCGGCCAGCCGTCGCGCGGCAGCAAAATGACCGAACGGGAGGCTTATCAAATTCTTGGAATTCAGCCCGGAGCGACCACGCAAGACATTGTCCGCGCGCATCGCGCGCTGATCAAGAAATTCCATCCTGATCAAGGCGGGTCAGCTTACCTCGCGGCTCAGATCAACGAAGCGAAAGACGTTCTCATTCGCGACCGTCGCTAAGCTGCTCCTTATATCAGCTCGTCGGCGACCGCAGCTCGGCTCCTCGGGGCCTTCGATGTCGCAGGGCGACCAATCACGGACATTACGGTCGGCGTCTTGCGGCAGGACGAAGCTGCGCAAAACCCCTACTGCGTACCGCACCTGCTGCTGCTTTCGCGTGGGCGGATGATGTCGAAGTACACGCTTCGGATGCCCACGGCCGCGGTTCGCCGCAGCTTACTTAACTATCCGCGAATGCCTTCTCGACGACGAAGTGACCCGGTCGGTTGCCAGCGCCTTCTACGAAGTCGAGGCCGGAAAAATAGGCGCGCAGATCCTTGACCATCTCCGGGCTTCCGCAAATCTCGATACGGTCGTGCTCGCGATCGAGCTTCGGCAGCTTGATGTCATCGAACAGACGGCCGCTGGCGATCAGATCGGTGATGCGACCCCGATTGACGAAGGGCTCGCGCGTCACGGTCGGATAATAGATCAACTGACGCTGGACGTATTCGCCGATGATCTCGTCCTGCGGCAGTTGCTCAGTGATCATTTCGCCGTATGCGAGTTCCGCCACCTGGCGGCAGCCATGGACCAGCACGATGGTCTCGTAGCGTTCATAGATGTCCGGATCCTTGATGACGCTGAGGAACGGCGCCAGTCCAGTGCCGGTACCGAAAAGATACAACCGCTTGCCCGGCAGCAGGTTATGGTGGACGAGCGTGCCGGTCGGCTTGCGGCCGACCAGAACGATGTCGCCCTTTTTCAGATGCTGCAGCCGTGATGTCAGCGGGCCATCAGGGACCTTGATGCTGAAGAATTCCAATTCCTCTTCGTAGTGCGCACTCGCCAGACTATAGGCGCGCATCAACGGCTTGCCGTCGATTTCCAGTCCCAACATCGTGAACTGGCCCGTTTCGAAGCGAAAGGACTGGTGCCGGCTGGTCCGGAAGCTGAATAACGATTCCGTCCAGTGATGGACATGGGTCACAAGCTCACGATTAAAGCTACTCATCTCGAATGTCTCTCCAGCCCAGTTCTGTTCGCAAGTTGAACGTCAGATGTTGGTCGACCTTCGGCTCAACTGACGCGCCAGCCTCATCGCGGCGCCGCGCTTGATGGTTTCCATGATGTCGATGATTATTGTGATTATGATCGTCGTGGCCGCCGCGGTGGGCGCCGACGCCTAGCCACGTCCGATGGTGGCGCGGCGCTGACATATATGGGGAAAAGGCCACATTTGACAATGGGCTCAGCGACATAACGAGCCCGCGACGCGCGCCGCTGCCCGGGGCCGCCCAGAACATCATCGCCAGCGGACACGCTTGTGCCTGGCGCACAGCCGGTTAACGCGCGCTGGTCACCCTTAACCACGCCATGAATGACAGACGTCGGCAGCGTGAGGAGCGGCTTCGGCGTCCCGCCGCCGCGGACCAAGGCAAGCGCTCCGTCGCACGCGATAGGTTGACGATCAACGACGCAGCAACCGGTACGAGTTGTCGAGCCCGTTTGAACGCGTTCGCTTGTTTCCCGTTAGGCCTGAAAGACACTCTCACGCGCCCCGGCAAGTAGAGCGCCGATCACCAGCGCAACGCCGCGGTGTGGACCCGGTCATCCCACAGTGCCGTCAGTGTGTCGTCCAGCTTCGTCACGGTGATCGAGCATCCCGCCATGTCCAGCGAGGTAACATACGAGCCGACGAGCGATCGCGTGACGGTCATTCCGCGCTTTTTTAGAATGCGGCGCGCCATGTTGTACATTAGATAAAGTTCGATAGTCGGTGTGCCGCCGAAACCGTTGACGAGCAGCAAGACCTCGCCCGCATTGGGATTGCCGCCATCGTCTAAAATTGCCGCCAACATGCCGTCTGCAATTTCCTCGGCGCTGGCCAGCCTGACGCGGGCGCGGCCAGGTTCGCCATGGATACCCACCCCCATTTCCATCTCATCATCGGGCAGCGCGAAGGTCGGTGATCCAGCGGCCGGGACGGTGCAGCTTGTCAATGCCACACCCATCGAGCCGGTCCGGGCGTTCACCTCTGCGCCGAGCGCAGCACAGGCTTTCAGATCCATCCCCTTTTCGGCGGCAGCACCAACGATCTTCTCGACCACCAGCGTCCCGGCGACGCCGCGCCGGCCCGCGCTGTGCGTCGACTTTTCGACCGCCACATCGTCGTTGGTGATTACGGTCGCGGTCGCGCCATCGCACAATTCCGCGGCCATCTCGAAGTTCATGCAATCGCCCGCATAGTTCTTCACGATGAAGAGCACGCCGGCTTTGCCGCCGACGGCGGCAGCGGCTTCAACAATCTGATCCGGCGTCGGCGAGGTGAAGACCTGCCCGGGGCAAGCCGCGTCGAGCATGCCGTGTCCGACAAAACCCGCATGCAGCGGCTCATGACCGGAGCCGCCGCCCGAAATCAACGCGACCTTGTTGAAGGTCGGTGTGCGCCGCCGCACAAATTTGCGCGTGGCATCGAGCGCAACAATATCGGCGTGCGCGGCGGCAAAGCCGTCCAAACTCTCCGCCAGCATGGTATCGACGGAGTTGATGAATTTCTTCACGACATCCCTCCCCTTCGCCGCGCTTGCGCGCGATCAATCCTCTTCTTGTAAGATCGCCGTAAACCGGCGCGCAAACTCCTGCAGCAGCGCATCGACCTTCCCATTCCGCTTGGGGCTGCCGAGGTCCGGCACGTGCAGCGTGATGGCCCGATCGCGCGGCGACTTCGCCAACCGGCCGAGTCGCCTGGGATGCGCCCGCGTATAGGCACGCAGGAACGCTTGCTTGGCCGTTGGCGAAAAGTGACAGACTTCGAAAATTGTATTGAGGTGTTGGACCGGCACCGGCACCGGATACGCCGGATTTGATATCTGACTCACGAAGCTGCGGTTCTTGCCCATGGCATGCGCCAGTCTGATCCGCATGCCGGACGGCCGGCTATCGAGCACTTCCTTGAAAATGCGCTTGTACTCGGCGACGGCGCTCGCCTCGGCGGCTTGGTCGAGTACGGCTTCAGACACGGAAGGACTCGTTACTCAATTCGCCGATTGTTTGTTTGATCAGAGCGAGCGCCGACGGGCTGACCGAAAGCTCGCGTAGCCCACACGCGAGCAGCCCCGCGACACAGCGCGGATCACCCGCCATGTCGCCGCACAAGCTTACCTCGCGCCCGGCTTGTCTGCCGTGATCGACAATGTGCTTGATGATATTCAGCATCGGGGGCTGCAAAGGATCGATGAGATTGGCGAGCGCTCCATTGGAGCGATCGCAGGCCATCAAATACTGAGCAAGATCGTTGGAGCCGATCGAGAGGAAAGCTGCATCGAATTGGTCGACACTCAAGGCCGCCGCCGGAACCTCAACCATCACGCCGATTTTCGGAAGCGTGGCCGGCATGCCTTCAGACCGCAGTTGGTCGACGGCTTCGGTAAACATCTGCCGCGCAGCTTCCAACTCGCCTGGCGTCGTCACCATGGGAAACATGACTTTGAGATTGTCGTGCACGGCCGCGCGCGCCGAGCGCCCGCAGTTGAACGCGAAAGATGTCAGGGCGCGCCAGACAAAGCCGCAGGCCGCGCACGCCGAGGAACGGATTGGCCTCGCCGTCGACGGTGAAACCCGGCACCGGCTTGTCGCCGCCGGCATCAAAGGTGCGGATGGTGACCGGACGCTTGCCGGCCCAGCGCAGGACGGCGTCATAGGCTTGAAATTGCGTCTTCTCATCGGGCAATCCGGATTGCCCGAGCAGAAATTCGGTGCGCATCAGGCCGATGCCATCGGCATATTCCGCGTCCGCATGCTCGAGGTCTTCGACGCGCTGGATGTTGATCAGGAGTTTTATCGTCTCCCCGCCCCAAGACGCGGTGGGGCGTGCCAGAATGGCGCGCGAAGACGCATGGTTCTTTTCGGAAGAAGTCTCGGCGGCGCTCAAACAGACGCAATCTGTTCGGCGTTCGGATCGAGCTCGAGCGTGGCGGCGTCACCGTCGAGCAACGCAATGCGGGCGTGCGAAGAGCACGGAGCCAAGCTGTACGATCATCGGAATGCCGCGCGCCCTCGCTAACATGGCAACGTGGCTGGTCGGACTGCCGCGCAACAGTGCAAGGCCGCCACCAGACGACCAATCGATTTCCAGGAATTGCGACGGCGGCAAATCTTCGGCCAACACCACGGCGCCGCGTGGAATGTCGAAGCGCTTCGCCGTTTCCGCCGCTCAAGATCCGCAACACACGGTCCCGCAAATCCGCCAGGTCTGAGGAGCGCGCCCGGAGATATTCGTCGGCCGTATTGTAATCGCCGATTTGCGCGTCAAGAGCGGCCGACCACGCGGTGTGCGCAGGCACGCCGCCTGCGATCGCGGAAAAGATCGGATCGAGGAGGTCGTCGTCTTCGAGCAGCGCCACCTGAAATTCCAGGATCTGCGCGGCATCGCCGCCAACGGAATCGGCAAGCTTGGTGATCTGCTCGGCCGCCGAAATGAGTGCGGTCCGCAATCGCCGCCCGCTCCTCAGGAGGCGGCGCGGCAACACGCCGGCCGTTCGCCGTCCCGTCCACGCGCACGAACGGCCCATGCGCGAAGCCGATCGAGGCCGTCAGCCCCTGGTGTGCCAAGCCCGCGATGGTCGCGCGTTCATTCACGATGCGTTGTCCGGAAAATCGGCCGCGACCAAATCGACCAGTGCGGCGACCGCTCCTTCGGCGTCTTCGCCCGACGCTTGTATCTGAATAATGCTGTCACGCGCCGCGCGCAGCGCCATCACTTTGGCGATGCTTTTCGCGTTGATCCATTCGGCCGCATCGGACGCGCGAATCGAAATGTGAGCCTGAAATTTCTTGGCGAGCTTGGTCAACTTCACTGCCGGCCGCGCATGCATGCCTGCGGCATGCACGAGCCGCACGCTGCCGGTGACGACTTGACCGTTCGGGCTTTCCAACGTCATCGCGTCGATCGATCCTCTCGTCGCTCGCGTTTACGCGGCCGACAATTCTTCGGCCACGGTTCTGACCTGGTCCAGCGAACTGCCTCCCGCCGCCTCGGTCGCCGCCATCACGGCGCCTTCGACGATCGGAGCGTTGCATACCACCACCCGGTCGCGCCGTTCGGGTTGCAACATCTCGACCGCCATTTCGCTGTTGGTCTCCGCGCCGCCGAGATCGACGAGGATGGCCACGCCTTTCGGCGACCAGACCTTGTTGATGGCCTCGATGATCAGCGGCACGTTGGTGCCGAGGCCACCGTCCGGGTCGCCGCCGCAGAACGCGACCTTCACCTCGCTGCCGACCATCTGCAGCACCATATCGGCGGTTCCCTTGGCGATGTCCTTCGAGTGCGACACGATGACGATGCCGACCGTGTCGGTCATGAGCGGGCCTCCAACGTGTCGCAGACGGCATGGACGAGAACGCAACTCGAGCGCGCACCGGGATCCACGTGACCGATACTGCGGGCCCCGAGATAGGATGCCCGTCCCTTGGTCGCCTGCATCGGCGCCGTGCGCGCAACGGCATCGCTGCGCGGTGGCGCGCACGCGGCCGATCAGATCGGGGCTGATCCTGTGCGATTGCAGCGTCTCCCAGACCGGGACGAGAACATCGAGCATGGTTTTCTCTCCAGCCTTCGAACGTCCGCGCGAACTGACGGCGTTGACGCCGCTGCCAAATACTTCGGCCAGATCGGCCGGCAGTTGTTTGTTGGAAAGCGCATCCCCTGCCGCGAGGAAAAAGCTTCCATAGAGCGGACCGGATGCGCCGCCAACCGTCATCACCAAAGTCTTGCCGATCGTCTTCAGTGCTTCGTCGGGCGGGAGTGCCGCGATCACATCCAATTTGCCGAGCACAGCCTCAAAACCGCGCTTCATGTTGGCGCCGTGATCGCCGTCACCAACCGCCTGGTCGAGCGCGGTCAACTCCGGCGCGCTGGCGATGACCTGCTCGGCCGCCGCCTTCACCAGTGATTTCAACATTTCGGGTTCGAGCGACATGATGCGATCCTAGTGAAGTGTCGGCGCGATCCGCCGGCCCGCCGCGTCGAAATAGAGCGGCCGCTCGAGTTGCAATTCGACTTCCTGCCCGGCTTCGAGCGGCCGATGCGGGTCGGCCAATGTCACCAGAATCCGGTCGCGATACTCCAGGTGAACATGATTTTGATCGCCGAGATGTTCGATGCGGTGGATGCGCCCGGTAAATTGCGCCGCCACTGGCCTTGGCGATCTGCAGGTGTTCGGTGCGGATGCCGAGGATCTCGGTGCCCGGCGGCATCGCGGCGATGCGGCAGAAGCTCAGCCGGCAGGAAATTGATCGGCGGCGTGCCGAGCCGGCTTGCCACATACGCGGTCGGCAGGGCTCTCGTAGATCTCCCGCGGCGTGCCAACCTGTAGAAGCTCGCCGTCCTTCACGACGCCAATGCGCGAAGCCATGGTCATGGCCTCGATATGGTCATGCGTGACATAAAGAATTGTCGAGGCAAGCTCGACTTGAATCCGCTTCAGTTCGAGCCGCAACTCGGCGCGCAATTTGGCGTCCAGCGAAGACAGTGGCTCGTCCATCAAATAAATGGAGGGGTCGCGCACCAGCGCGCGGCCGATCGCAACCCGCTGCATCTCGCCGCCGGAAAGCCGGGTGGCCCGGTTCGCGAGCTTGTTGGTGATGTGCAACAAGCTCGGCCGTCTGTTCGACGCGCTTTCGGATCAGAGCCTCAGGCACCCGACGCGCCGGCGAGCGCAATGGAAACGCCAGATTGTCGTACACCGTCAGATGCGGATAGAGCGAGTATTGCTGAAACACGAACGCGATGTCCCGCGTTCCCGGCGGATCGCGGGTTACATCGCGCCCGTCGATGAAGACCGTACCGGCGTCCGGCCGCTCGAGGCCGGTGATCAGCCGCAACGTGGTCGTCTTGCCAGCACCGCTCGGACCCAAAAGGACGACGAATTCGCCGTCATTGACGACAAGCGAGAGATCGCGCACAGCATCGACGTGGCCGAAGCGCTTGCTGATATGGCGCAGAGCGACGTTAGCCACGAGCCGCCCTCTCCTCACTCATCGATGGCTGACTCACCGTTTGGATCGCCATCCCGGTTTGGGCGTCGAACAGGCTGAGAGCGTTGAAGCGGAACGTGAGACCCACGGTCTCCCCGGCATGCACCGGCACGCCGGACGCCAGCCGCGCCTTCACGGTCCCTCGCTCGGTCTCGACCGTGACGATCTGGGTCGTTCCCAGATACTCGGTCCCGAAGACGCGGCCGCGCAACGTTGCTGCGTCAGAGAACCGGATGTGTTCCGGTCGAACGCCCAATATGACCGGACCGCCGGTACGCCGTTCGGTGAGTTCCGGAACGGAAACGCTGACGTCTTTCAACTTCACGGTGCGTGCGTCGGCGTCAACTCCATCGTCGCAGTTCAGAAAATTCATTGGCGGCGAACCGATGAAATCGGCGACGAACATGCTCGCGGGTCGGTCGTAGATGTCCTGCGGCGAGCCGACCTGCTCGATCCGACCCGCGTTCATGACCGCGATGCGGTCGGCCATCGACATCGCCTCGTGCTGATCGTGCGTGACGTAAATCGTGGTCGCGCGATATTCGATCATGCAGTTCGCGCAATTCGTTGCACATCAGATGCCGGAATTCGGCGTCGAGCGCGCCGAGCGGTTCATCCATCAAGAATGCTTTCGGGCGCCGGACCATCGCACGCCCCAAAGCAACCCGCTGGCGGTCGCCGCCGGATAATTTCGACGTCTTGCTCGTCAACAAATGTTCGATGCGCAACAATCGTGCGGTTTCCAAAACCCGCGCGCTAATGTCGCTTCGCCCCATGCCCTGGCATTTCAGCGGGAAGCCGATGTTTTGCGCGACATTCATATGTGGATAGAGTGCAAACAGCTGAAAAACGAACGCGATATCGCGGGCGGCTGCGCGCCGGAACGTGACGTCCTCGTCGTCCAGCAAGATGCGCCCGCTGGTCGGCAATTCAAGCCCGGCGATCATGCGCAGCGTCGTGGTCTTGCCGCAGCCCGACGGCCCGAGCAATGCGAAGAAGCTGCCGTCCTTGATGGTGAGATTGGAATCCTGCACGGCCGTGAACTGGCTGAAGGCCTTGTGCAGATTTTCCACTCGGATTTGTGCCATGCGCTTCGCCTACTCCGGAAAATGACTCACGGCGACAAATCCCAGCGTTCCGGCCAGGATCGCAGCGAACGAATAGCCGTAAAGGTCGATCGACCACGGCTGCACCAGCATCACGATGCCGGCCGCAATCAGCGTCATTGCCCCGCTTTCCCACGGACCGCGGCGAAACCAACGGACGACCTTGCCGGTGGAAGACGCTGCGTTGCTCATTTGCGCACCGCTCCGAACGTGATCCCGCGCAACAAATGCCGCCGCAACAGAATCGTGAACATGACGATCGGAATGACGAAAAGCGTGGTCGCCGCGGCGACCGCCGGCCAGTCTTGGCCGCCCTCGCCGATGATGAAGGGAATGAACGGCGGCATTGTCTGCGCATCACCGCTCGTCAGCAGCACGGCGAACGCATATTCGTTCCAGGCGAAGATCAGGCAGAAGATCGCGGTAGCGGCGATGCCGGTCACGGCTTGCGGCAGCACGACTTTGCGCAGCGCCTGCAGGCGCGTGTAGCCGTCCACCAAAGCGGCCTCTTCATATTCGCGCGGAATCTCGTCGATGAATCCCTTCAACAACCACACCGCCAGCGAGACGTTGACGGCGGTGTAAAGCAGGATCATCCCGATCTTGGTGTCGGTGAGATTGAGCTGCCGATACATCAAATAGACCGGGATGGCGACGGCCACCGGCGGCATCATTCGGGTTGAGAGGATGAAGAACAGAAGATCATCGGCGAGCGGAATGCGGAAGCGCGAGAACGCATAAGCCGCCAGGGTGCCGAGCACCACCGCGAGAAAAGTCGAGCCGAAGCCGATCACCAGCGAGTTGACAAAGCGCGGCACGACTTTCGACGGTCCGGCGATCACCATGTCGTGCTGGCGAACCAGCTTGTCGTACCACGTGGTTGCTGGCGGCAGATTGGCGATGAAGTCACGCGTCTGGCGCGTCCGCACCGTGAACAGATTGACGTAGCCTTCGAGCGTCGGCTGGAAAAGCACCTTCGGCGGATAGGCGATCGCGTCGCTTTGTGATTTGAACGCGGTGGCCGCTATCCACAGCAGCGGCAGGATCGTGATCACCGCGTAGAGAATGACGACCAACGCCGGCGAAAACTTTCGCGCGTGGCGTGGCCTCGACCACCGAATGGGCACTGGATTTGGCGGCGGCCGTCATCGCTGCTTCACCCGATTGAGGACTTTGACGTAGATATTGGCGGCGCCGAAGACGGTGACGAACAGGATGATCGCGAGCGCCGAAGAATAACCCGTTCGCCATTTCTCGAAGGCATCACGCTTCAGGGTGATCGAAACCAATTCGGTGGTCGAGCCTGGCCCGCCCGATGTCAGGAGGTTCACCATGTCGAACATCTTGAAATTCTCGATGGCGCGGAAAAGCACCGCCAACATCAGGAACGGCATGACCATCGGCAGCGTGATCGACCAGAACTGCCGCAAGGACGAGGCGCGGTCGACCTCCGCGGCTTCGTAGATGTAATCGGGAATCGATCGCAGCCCGGCCAAGCAGATCAGCATCACGTAAGGCGACCACATCCAACTGTCGACCAGCACGATCGTCCACGGCGCCAGTCCGACTTCGCCCGTCATACTGAACGAGCTTGGCGGAATGCCGGTGAAGAGGCCAACCACATAGTTGAACGGCCCAATCTGCGGCTGAAACAGCAATGTCCAGAAATTGCCGACCACAGCGGGCGACAGCATCATCGGCAGGAGGATGATCGTCGTCCAAAAGCTGTGCGAGCGGAACTGACGATTGATCAGGAGCGCTAGGCCGAAGCCGATGACGACCTGCAGCGACACCGACCAGATCACAAACCGCGCTGTCGTCTGCAGGCGCGCCCAAACATCCTCGTCAGTCAGGATGTCGTTGAAATTGTCCAGTCCGACAAAGCGCGTCGGCAGATAGGACATACTGAGATTGAGGCTGGTGAAGGACAGCCGGATCATCCAGAGCAAGCGGGAAGATGTTGATCGCCAAGAGAAGCACAATGGTCGGCGCAACAAATAGCCAGGCGATGCTGCGATCCGACAGGCCGCGAACCCGCCTCGCCGCCTTGAAACGGGCTCGCTCGCTGATGCGGTTGGCGCCTGCCTCGGGATGAATAATCGCCGTCATGTCTTTCGCAGCGTCTTCCAAAACATGGGTCTGATTTACGAACCTCCCCGGGTATTGAGTCCGGGGAGGCGCCTGCTTTTGATACGGCCGTGCTACTGCCCGGCGACTTGCTTGCCTTGTTCCTTGAAGACTTTCGTCCAGTCTTTGACCAGAAGATCAAGCGCCTGCTGCGCCGTGCCTTTGTCGGCGACCACGTAGTCATGCACCCGCTTCTGCGTGTCGAGGAGAAGCTGGGCGTAGGACGGCTCCGCCCAGAAGTCCTTTACGATCGCCATCGACTCGAGGAATTGCGGAGCAAACGGCGCGCTCTTCGGGAAGGTCGGCGCGTCAACCACCGCCTTGAGTGCCGAGTAGCCGCCGATCTCCCACCATTTCTGCTGCACTTTCGGCTGTGCAAACCACTTGATGTAGCGGAGCGCATCGTCCTGATGGTCGGAGGTGGCGACGACCGAAATGCCCTGGCCGCCGAGCTGCGTAAAGTGGCCATTCGGTCCGGCCGGATTGACAAAGAAGCCGATTTTGTCGCCGCCGACATTCGGATCTTTGTACAGACCGGGGAAGAAGGCGAACCAGTTCATCTGCATCGCCACCTGGCCGGACTTGAAGGCGTCGAGACCTTCTTGCATGTAGGCGTTGGTCATGCCGGGCGCGGTGCAGCACTTGTAGAGCTCTTTGTAGAATTCGAGGCCTTTGATGGCGTCAGGCGAGTTGACGAAACCCATGCATCTGATACGGCTTCTTCGGGTTCTCGTACTCGAAGCCGTAATTGTAGAGCACATTGGTCACGCCCATCGTGATGCCTTCGGAGCCGCGCTCGGTGAAGATGTAAGCGCCGTACACCTTCTTGCCGTCGATCTCGCGGCCCTGGAAGAACTCGCCGATTTGCTTGAGCTCCTCGTAGGTTTTCGGCGGCGCGAGATCCCGGCCATACTTCTTCTTGAACTCGGCCTGGAGTTCCGGCCGCGCGAACCAATCCTTGCGGTAGGTCCAGCCGACCGCATCAGCCATCGCGGGCAACGCCCAGTAGTTCGGAGTATTCTTGGGCCATTCCGAATAGCCGACCACCGTCGCCGGGACGAAGTCGTCCATGGAAATGTGCTCTTTGGCGAAGAAGTCGTTGAGCTTGACGTACCAGTGATTTTCCGCCGCGCCGCCGATCCACTGGCTGTCGCCGATGATCAGATCGCAAAGCTTGCCGTGCGAATTCAGCTCGTTGAGAAAGCGGTCGGCATAGCTCGTCCACGGGACGAACTCGTACTTCATCTCAATGCCGGTCTCTTTGGTGAAATCCTTGCCGAGCTCGACAAGGGCGTTGGCGGGATCCCATGCCGCCCAGCACAGCGTGAGTTGCTTGCTCTGCGCAGCTGCCGGACCGCTGGTAACAGCCGATAGCGCGATGCCGGCGAAGAGAGCGAGCGCTCCGCCCACCCGCTTCGACCACTTTCCGGTCACAGATGATTGCATGTGACTGTCCCTCTTTTTGAAAGCGTTTCCTCTTCGTCTCCGGAACGCCCTCGGCCGGAGACGACCCAATCAATCGAAGCCCAGACGGGCTTAAGGTTGCTGTTCGGGGAAGTGCAGGCTTTGGCAGCCGAAGGCCGCAACGCCTGTCCTTGAGACACCTCCGAACGCGATGTCGTTTTTGCTTATTACTAAACAAATAGACCGAAAATTCTGAGCGGCGTCAAGCGGAGATCGGTGCAGTTCTCAGGAGCGGGCGCGGTATTCGAGCGGCCTTTGAAAATGACTGAAAGCGCAAAAACTACCGTGTCACAGGCTATTTTGCTGCGCTGCGGTACTGCGTGGTCAGCCACGCACCCGTTCGTACGGCCGTTTAAAGCAGCAATCAAAAAAGGGAGATTGATTCCGCTGGCTGGGCCACTAGAGTTTACTAACGCGTCTACTAAACTACGCGCCGGCTCTCAATGCTGGACAGTCGCGCGAACCTAGCGGGATGCCAAGCCATGTCGCAACCATTCAGGCTGATCGCCGCCAAAGGCGTTCAGAATGGCGCTTTTCGGCTCTGGTATGGCGCGACCGACAATGACCAGTCCCCCGTCGTCCTGACACTGACGGCTCAACACGTGGCTAACGCACTGCACAAGACGTTGCCCGTAACACTTGAGGACATGGAGGAGTATGCGCACGAGAACGAGGAATGGCTGCGAACGATCGCCTGCGATGCGAAAGCGTCTGGCGTGACCGCGAAAGTTCTTGAATAGCGTGTTGCAGTCGCTGCAAGAAATTCAGTTCAACCGAACACTCCCCTGCGCGCCAGATTGCGCGCGAGGTGACCGGCGCTGAAGCTCCACGGCTCGCAATCCTGGCAATAGCGCATGCGATTGACCAGACTTCCGAGCTCGGCAGAAGCGACCGTGACAGTGTCACCAATCTTATGCGTGAAGCCTTGGCCCGCTCCGTCGCGATCCTTGGTCGGCGCAAACAAAGTGCCGAGAAACAGCACAGCCCCGTCAGGATACTGATGATGAGGACCGATCATCTGCGCAACAAGATCACGCGGATCGCGGCTGATCCGATTCATGTACGAGGCGTCATCAAGCCGGAAGCCGTCGGCGCCGAGGACACGAAGGCTCACGGTCATCTCGCGCACCGCAGCGAGCGAGAAGCTCGCATCGAAGAAACGCAGAAACGGACCAATAGCGCAGCTCGCGTTGTTGTCCTTGGCCTTGGACAACAGCAGCGCCGAACGGCCTTCAACGTCGCGCAGGTTGACGTCGTTGCCTAAGGTGGCGCCGACGATGCGTCCGTCGGCGGCAACCGCGAGCACAACTTCCGGCTCCGGGTTGTTCCAGGTCGATATCGGATGCAGTCCGGCGTCCATGCCGGTGCCGACTGCCGCCATCGGCTGCGCTTTCGAAAAAATCTCGGCGTCCGGACCGATGCCGACTTCAAGATACTGGCTCCACATGCCCGCGGCGACCAGCGCTTCCTTCAGCGCGACGGCCTCCTTAGACCCCGGCCGCAAGTGCGCAAGATCGCCGATTCCGGCAATGCGCAGAATGTCGTGACGAATGCCGTCGGCCGCTTGCGGGTTGCCGCGGGCGCGCTCTTCGATGACCCGTTCGATCATCGAGATCGCGAAGGTGACGCCCGCCGCCTTAATAGCCTGCAGGTCGATGGGCGCCAACAGCCATGGCTTTGACGGCTCGCGCTGATCAGGCGGCGTGTTGGCAAGAATGTCTGCCAAAGTGCCGATGCGTTCGCCGACCGCGGCTTTCAGGGTTGCGGCCGGATCGCGCGCCTCGCACAGGTCGCGCATCGTGGGAAAGTCGTTCGAAATATCGAAGACGCCGTCGGCGCGGATCGCCACGACCGAAGGTCCCTCAACGTCCGGACGCCAAACGCGCCCGGCGAGCGCGCCCGCATAGCCGTCGGCAGGCAGTGTTTCGGACGGATCAAGCGTTATGGTGGGAAGCACGTTTTAAGTCCCCCGCAGTCGTTTGCTAACGCCGATTGAAACGCGCCTGCCGCTTCTGTTTGAAGGCATCGCGCCCTTCCTTGGCATCTTCGGTCGCGAAACAGACCGTCTGCAAATCACGCTCATACTGGACTGCCGTCTCGAGCGGTACCGCATAGGCGGCGCGCAGGTTTGTTTTCGCGGTCTCGGCGGCGATCGGCGCACGCGCTGCAATGGTCTGCGCCAGCGCTAGCGCGCGCGGCCGCAGCGCAGACGATTCGACCACCTCGCTCACCAAGCCCCATGATAGTGCACGTGCAGCGTCGATTGGATCGCCGGTCAACAACATCAGCGCCGCATTGCTCGGCCCGATGCTGTGCGCGAGAAGATAGCTCATGCCGCCACCGCCGATCCAGCCGAGCTTGATCTCCGGAGCGCCGAAGCGCGCATTCGCGGCGGCGAGACGAATGTCACAGGACATCGCCGTCTCCAAACCACCGCCCAGTGCGTAACCGTTGATGGCGCAAATGATCGGCTTGTTCAATCGCCGGATGGCGTCGCAATAGTCGGGCCGATTGCGAAAGTCCCAGGGCGACGGATAATCGTCCAGCTCGCTGATGTCACTGCCAGCGCAAAACGCTTTTTCTCCGGCGCCGGTCAGGACCACGGCACGGGTATCGGGATCCTCATTGCATTGGGTTACGAGCTCGGTCAGCCTAGCCGCCATGGCCGGCGTGACCGCGTTGAGCTTGGCCGGACGATTCAGCACGATGGTCGCGACATGGCCGTCCTGCTCGAACAGCACCTCGTCCGCGTCCGCTGCGTTTGTTTGAGACATGAGTCACTCCACCTTCGGCGGCCGCTGCCCGCCTTCAGACACGATATCCATTCGCCGCGGTTCAGCCCCTAAAGCTCCCTAGCCGCGCCTCGAGCGGAGCGCCGACTGTATGCATATTGCCGTTGCAACTCGGCGATGAGTGATGCCGCCGGCGTTCCAGCGTCCAAAGCCGAACGGATGAGCGCCGATGCCTCCGCCTGAAACGAAATGAAATTCTGGTAGCGCGGACGGACCCAGGCGGCTTCAACTGTGCGAAGCGTATCGCGGTAGAAATTTCCCCATCGGCTGTTGACGTCTGCATCGCGCCAGGCACCGCGCGCACTCGGCTGGCCATCGTGATCGGGAATGAACGAGCGCTGCGTCCGTTCGCTCATCAAATAACGAAGATGGGCAAGGAGCTCCGGCGTGATCGCAGCCCGGCGGCTGACCGCGAGCCCGGTGCCCCCGAGCGTCGAACCGAGCGGACCGCCAGCGCGAACAGCTGGGACATCGCAGAAGCGCACGACATAACGGTCGGCCGACGGTGCCGCATAGTTGACGTAGCCGTAGATCAGTGGGCAGTAGGCGATGTCTGCGCCATCGGCCATCGCTTCCAGAATGCCGATCGGATTTTTTCCGGCGGCAAGCTTTGTCGCGTGCCGATGGATCGCCGCCATGATCGCGAAAGCGTCAGCGCCGACATCGGCACTGACGAATTGCTCAGGGTTACGGCTCGCCGGCGGCTCGCCAAGCGCGACGCAAATACTCATGAAGCTCAGCGCCGCATGAGGGCCGGCGAGGCTTAGACAAACCGAGCGCCGTTGCGCAAGCGCAATGACGCCTTGCCAGGTCGTGGGTGGCGGTTCGTCTTTCAACAAGTCCGGGCGGAAGGCCGCGACCTGGGTTGCCGCATCAAGCGGCAGCGCCCAATAAGCGCCGGCATAGCGGTAACTCGCAAAGCTTTGGCCAACACACTCCGCAGCCCAGGCTGCGATCTCCTCAGCCGTAAACAAAGACTCGAGTGGTACGAGGCAGTCCGCGTTCACAGCGTCGCCGAGATGCGGATGATCGAGCACGATCAGATCGTAGCGTTGCGCCAGTTCCGCAATCGGGTGCGCCTCAAACCCTTCGAGCGATTGCCGCTCCCAGCGCAGGCCGGCCGCCACATCGGCAGCAGCAGCCGCTTCGAGCGCGCGAAAACCGCGCGGGTGGTCCCACGTCAGTCCAAGGTATCGCGATGCCTCCGCGGTCATTGCGCCTGCGCGATGACTTGGGCAGCGATCAGATCGTCGATGCGTTTGTCGTCGAGACCGAGCTCACGCAGAACCTCCCGGCTGTGCTCGCCGGCGAGCGGCGCACCGCGCGCAACGGTCGACGGCGTGCGCGAGAATTCGATGGCAAAGCCCGGCGTCTTCACTCGGCCTTCGGTCGGATGCTCGTATTCAACGAACGTTCCGTTCTGCACGATCTGCGGATCATCGACCAGATCGGCATAGCCGAAAACAGGCCCAGCCCAGATATCGACCGCGGCAAATATCTGCAGCCATTCCTCGGTGGCTGCGCGTGCGCAGCCGGTCGCGCACGATGGCAAAGATCTCATCACGACGGCCGAATGTATCGAGCTCATCGTCCATGTCGGCAAGCTCCGGCGCCTCGATCGCTGCCGCAAGCTTCTTCAACGGCGGAAAGGCGAGTGCGATAAACTTGTCTTTGGTGGCGAACACGCCATAGGGCGCGCGGATGTAAACGTGCGCATGCGGCTCCTGGGTGCGGCGTTGTGGCAACCCGCCGACGGTGAACACCGAAAGCTCCTGCATCTGCATGGTCACGATCGCGTCGAGCATGTTCACCTTGACGAGTTGCCCCTCGCCAGTGCGCTCGCGATGCAGCAGCGCGGCCAACGCGCCTTCGAAAGCCGTGTACGCAGTGACCGCGTCGACGAGATATTGACCGGCGGGCAATGGCGGGTCGCCGGCCCGTCCGGAGCTGAGCATGGCGCCACTCATCGCCTGCAACAGCAGATCCTGGCCGGGCCGATCGCGATAAGGGCCGCTCTCGCCATAGCCCGACATCGACACGTAGACGAGGCGCGGATTGATGGCGCTCAAAGTTTCGTAATCCACGCCCAACCGCTTGGCGACGCCCGGCCGATAATTCTGCAGGAAGACGTCGGCATTGCGCACCAGATCGAGCAGAACCGCGCGGCCTTCCGGTTTCTTCAGATCGATGGCGAGACTGCGCTTGTTGCGATTGAGCGAGAGAAACGACACGTTGACCCGATTGCCGCGCGCCCCGCCGGCCGAGACGTGGCGTTGCCACTCCCCTGTCGGCGGCTCGATCTTAATCACGTCTGCGCCGAGATCGCCGAGCCGCTGCGCCGCGAACGGCCCCGCCATCGCGATGGTGCAGTCCAGAACCCGATAACCCGACAAAATGCTCATGCCACGCACTCCAAGACTTGTCTCAACGCATCACCTGGTCTCAATGCATCACCCAGCCGCCGTCGACGTTCAGCGTTTGCCCGGTGACGAAACTTGAGGCGTCGGATGCAAAGAACAGCATGGCATTGGCGATATCTTCAGGACGGCCGCGGCGCTTGACCGATTGGCGGTCGAGGATGAAGTGATTGTAGCCGTTCGGGTCGGGATGAATTTTCTCCGCATCGGTCGGGAAAGCGCCGGGGCTGACGCAATTGACCGTGATGCCGAAGGGACCGAGCTCGCGTGCCAGCGCGCGCGTCATACCGACCAGCGCGCCTTTTGACGTTACATAAGGCAAAAGATTCGCCCAGCCTCCCGACAGCGTGACGCTGGCCACATTGATGATCCGGCCAGCCGCCTTCTGCTTCATCGCCGGCAGTACTGCGCGCACGCACACAATCGCCGCCTGCACATTGACGCGTTGCACGGTCTCAAGTTCTTCCATGCTGTAGTCTTCGATGGTACGGCTGGGATAGATCGCGGCATTGTTGATTAGAACGTCGATACCACCCTCTTCACGGCCGAGTTCGTCAACCAGCTCGGCAGTGGCGCCGAGATTGGCCAGATCGCCGGTCACCAAGCGAACCGAGCCGGCGGTTGATCCGAGACTTCCGCATTCAGCAAGCAGCCGCTCGCCCTTGGTCCGGTCGACGTCGAGCGCGAGCACGCGCGCGCCGGCCTCGATGAAGGCGAGCGTAATCGCAGTGCCCAAACCGCCGGCACCACCGGTCAGTAGCACCTTCTTGTCTCGCAGATCGACATTCACTGGCATGCTTCCTTGATCAATCGGTAGAGCGTCTGGCGGTGGCACGGTCGGGCGTTCGACCCGCCGTCTAGGGCAGGTTTTCACGCAGAAACACTTCGATGCGGGTGGGCTCAATGTTGGTCGCGGGATCGACGCCCGCGTGGCAGTTCGCCAGCATGCGCAGGCAAGCGCTGATTTCATGTCGTGCGTTTTGATTGATCACCGCATCCATGGCGCCGGAAATCAAAAAGCGGCGGGTAAAGTGCGTGAGCTCGTGACCGACAAAAACGACATCCTTTGCCTTGCCGGCTTCCTCCAGCGCCTGCACTACGCCGCGCGAGCCGGCGCCGATATTGTAGAAGCCGAGCAGGTCCGGATATTGCTGCAACAGATCGCGGGCGGCGGCGTGATTGCGGGCCGGATCGTCGTGGCCTTCGCGAAGCGCGACGATGCGAAGATTAGCGAAGTCCTCGCCCAGCATCTGGCGGAAGCCGAGTTCGCGCTCCTCATGACCGCGATAGCTCAAGCTGCCGGCGATCATGGCGACCTGCCCGTCCCGCTGCCCGATGAAACGGCCGAGCAGATGGCCGGCGGTGCGGCCGGCGGCGCGATTGTCGACACCGACGTAACCGAGCCGTCGGGAGTTGGACAAATCCGACACCATGGTGACGACCGGCACCTTCCGCTCAACCAGGGTGTTGACGGCCTCGCGCACCAGCGGGTGTTCGAGCGCGATGAAGGCAATGCCCTGGGATTGCGAACCAATCCGCAACAGGCTTTCGGCCAAAGCAACCGGATTGAAGCCTTCGATCTGATGCCGACGCCCGCTGGCGACGTAACCTTCGAAGCGCTCTTCGACCGATTCCGCGGTGTCGCTGAGAATGTTCATGAAGGTGTTCGGTCCCATCGGCAGCAGGAAATCGAATTCCAGATGCTTCAAGCCGGGAACCGGTACGAGATGCGGCGGCAGCGGATAGTTGAGCCGCCGAGCCACTTCGAGCACGAGGTCACGCTTGGGCTTCCGCACCCCGCCGCGATGATTGAGCACGCGATCGACCGTCGCCGTGCTCACACCCGCCTGGCGCGCAATGTCGACGATCTTGAAACTTCTGCCCGGTCCGTCCATCGGCTGCGAGTCCGACATTCTCGATTCCTCAATCAGTGGCATTGTCGCCGACCGCTCAACCATCCCAGCGCCCGGTCACTGGAGGAAATTCTTCAAGCGGTTGCCTGCAGATAGAAATAATACGCTGTTCGGCGGCGGCAATCTGTTCCGCATCGCCGAGCACGGAAAAGCGCGTCGTATATTGGCGTTCCTCACCGTGCTCTAGCCAGATCAGCTCGCCACGCTCGCGTGCAAACGGTTCGCCGAGCACATGATTTCGAGCTCGGCTCGATACCGATAGCGTATTGGCCCTCCTGATAGTTCTGCCACTGAAACATGTAGGGGAACTCGTTGCGATTGACCTCGATCATGAAGCCGAGCCCGCGACCGCCGTCGAAATCCGGGTTGACCACGGCGACCGGGATCTTGCCGTGCGGTGTCTGCCGCCATGGCGTGTTCGTAGACCTGCTCGTGAAAGCCGTGCTTTGGCTCCGGCTGGAACAGATAGCCGACGCCCTGTTCCTTCAAATTGTCGGCATGCGACGCCCAGATCGTCTGCTTGATCGGAGCAAGATAGCGGCTGCCCTTATCGAGAATCGGATACCCCAGATTAATGTGATAAAGAAACATGTGCGGCGTCTTGTAGAAGCCGTGATTGACCACGCGATCGTGAAGGGTGAACGCACTCTCGCCGACCTTGGCTTCGATGCGGCGGATCAGGTGCAGGTCTTCGCCGAAAACCGTCGCCTGCTGCATCAGTCCTTCGCACCACAACGTGCACTCGTCGCCATCCCAACGTTCGCCATAGCCCAGGAGCTTGCCGGGGATCATGCCGATACGGCCGTGCAAGGAGCTGTCGACGGTCTTGCGATGAACATAGTGATAGTGCTCGGCCGGGCTTTTGTTCATGAACAGCGTGTGGTCGAGCCCGCACGTCACCATCAGGCCAGAGAACGAGCGCAGCCAGCTCAAGCCGCCTTCATCGTTATAATCGTGCAGAGACGGGTGGCGGAAACCGGTCGGCGAATGCCAGCCGATCGCCGCCCCCCGGTATTCGCAATGGGCGACGTCGAAGGCGCGATCGACCAGCACTTTGAAGATGAAGCCGGTGCCGGTGCGAAACTCCAGGCAGCGGATGCCACGCTCAAGACCGTCGCCCAGGATCGAAAGCTGCACGCCAGCAAATTGCATGAAGCTGCCGGAGCGTCTTGCCAGATCACGACGGGTTTGCCGCTTGCCGTAAAGTTCGACCATTGAATGTCTGCCTTTGACGTCGCCTGTGATGGCTCAGAGACCCGCTGCGTACAATTTGCCGTCGAGGAATTTCTTGGCGCGCGGAACGTCGCTCTCATCGAGATGCTCGATGATGATCGGAACGTTCGGGTGGTGTTCTGAAAGCCGCTGCAGATAGAGATCGTAGTTCAGCGAGCCCAAGCCCCGGAGCCGGCAATTCGATCTGGCCGACGCCGCGGAAGGTGTGGCTCTCGGCTGCGCCATCAAACAGCTCGGCATGCTTCTCGGACTTGTCGGCGCCGGCGAGCTTCACGTCCTTGGCGTGCGCGATCTTGATCTTGTCGGATAGCGCGTTGAACACCCGGTTCAACTCGCCGTCCATGTCGCCGATATTGTGCGCCTCGAAATAGTTGGTCGGATCCATCAGCAGCCCGAGCGCAGAATGGTCGACCTCGGCGAACATGCGCAGCGGTCTCGTTGACCGAGCCGACGACGTTGTTGACATAGGTCTCAAGCAAGAATATCGCACCATGATCGTAGGCGACCTGCACGAGCTCGCGGATCACGTTGACGCAATCCTCGAAGCCTTCCTCGGTCTTGTTCTTGGGATGATGCACCCAGTCACTGTCGGTCGCGAACGTTCCGGTCTCGGAAATCACGTAGGGACTGCCGAGATCGCGCGCATGGCGAAGGATCGCCTTGAGGTGATCGAGCCGGCGCTTGCGCTCGGCCTTGTCGGGATGGACGATGTTGGTGTAGCCGGAAATGCAACAAACCGGCAGATGATGCTCGCGAAAGGTGTCGCGAATCTTGCGGCATTTGTCCTTGGTGATGGACTCGGTCGCCAGATCCATGTCCTTGAAGCTCAGGTCGAGCTGAACGGTATTGAAGTTGAGCTTGCGGATTTTCTCAGCCGACTCTTCCAGCCCGTACGGGAAGTAGCCGGTAAATATGCCAACCTGCATCATGATCGTTTTCCTCCGTGCGTTTTTTCAGATTGTCGAATTCCGATAGTGCGACCGCGCGCTTTTGTTCGACCGAGCGATAGGCCGCTTCGATCAGCGCCATGGTCTTGACGTTGTCGGCGGCGTTGAGAAGCGGCTCGGTGCCGGTCTTGAGCGCGTATTGGAGCTGCTCCATCACGCCCTTGAAAGCATCCGGAAACCACATGGTCGACCAGCGGGGGTTCACCCATTTGCCGCCGGTGGCACGGCAGCTGTAGCGCAGCGTGCTCGGGCTGCCCGCGGGATAATCCGGCCAACCGATCGTGCCGTCGGCGAGGCCGTCGGTGCCTTCGATCCGCCATTTGATATAGATGTCGGACTCAAAGCCTTCCTCGCGCGGGCCGCTCCAGACATCCTCCAGGCTCACCGCCATGACGCCCGACGGAAATTTGAGGGTCGAGACGCAGATGCCGTCGCGATGCGCGAAGGTCGTGCGCGGATCCTGGCGCACCATCGTGGTCACCTCGGTCGGATCGCCGAGCAGGAAACGCAGAACGTCAAGGTGGTGAATGCTCATGTTGAGCAGGGTCAGCCGGTCGTAGTCGGCCAGGAATGGCTGCCAGTGTGGGATCGCCCGCATCTCGATCGTCGCCAAAACCGGAGTGCCCAAGAGCTCACGATCGAGGATCTGCTTGAGCACGCGCATCGATTGATCGAAGCGCATGTTCTGGTTGACGGACAGGACTTTCCCCGCCGCCTGCGCCTCGTTCGCGAGTGCCTTTGCGGTGGCGAAATCGAGCGCCAATGGCTTTTGCGCGAGCACTGCCTTGACGTGCTTCTGGCGGAACGCATGCCGGATGAGCTCCGGCTGTTGATCGGGAGGGAACGCGATGTCGACGATTTCGACGTCAGGATCTTCGATCAGCGCCTTCGGCGAAGCGTGAACCTTTGGAATTCCCCACCGGTCCGCAACGGTCTTGGCGTGCGCCTCGGTGCGTGACGCAATAGCGGCCACGGGAAATCCGGCCTGCTTGTAGCTCGCAAGGTGGACATCCGCCATGATGAAGCCGGCGCCGATCGCGCCGATGCGGAAGTCGCGGCAGCGGATCGGCGGGTCGGGAATGAATTCCGTTGTGTCTAACATGGCTGCGTCTCTTCCCTGGCTTGTTTGATATTGGTCGCCGCGCGTTGCACCCTCAGCTCGAGCCGTTGGCCGTCGCTCTGCCTAAACAGCGCAGCGCGCGACGGCGTGACACCGACGGTGATGACGTCGCCAGTTGTTGGGGTCGCCTGCCCCTTGACCATTGCCTTCAATCTCTGTTCACCGCAGTCGACGATCACGATCGAGAACGCGCCGAGCGGCTCGACGCTGACGACGCGGGCCGGCATTCCGGCATCAGCGCCCAGCACCGTATCTTCCGGCCGAAACGCAAGCTCGACGGCCTCGTTCGCGCTCTCGCAGTATCCCGGCATAGCGACTGTCAGGGCGCCGTCGGCACTGCGAAACTCCCCCATTGCGCCATCGAATGCGCCAGCGACAAAATTCATCGTCGGCGCCCCCACAATGGAGGCGACGTAACGCGAGCGGGGCCGATCGTAGATGAATTGCGGCGGATCGATCTGGCGCACCGCGCCGTGATCGAGGATCGCCATACGGTCGGCGACCGACATGGCTTCCTCTTGATCGTGAGTCACATAAATAAAGGTGTGACCGATCTCGCGCTGCAGGCGCTTGAGCTCCACCCGCATCTCTTCACGCAGCCGTGCGTCGAGTGCGGAAATCGGATCGTCCATCAAATAGGCCGTCGCCTCCCGCATCAGCGCACGGCCGATGGCGACACGCTGACGCTCACCGCCGCTCAATTGCGCCGGGCGCTTGTCGAGCAGATGGCCGATATGCAGCTTGTCGACGATGCCGCCCATCCGCTCCGCGATGATGCTCGCAGCCACGCCGCGCTCGACCAGCGGGAAGCGCAAATTGTCGCGCGCCGACATATGGGGAAACAGCGCGAGGTTCTGAAACACCATCGCCAGATTTCGCTCGGCGGGGCTGCGGTCATTGACGACCTTGCCATCGATGCGAATTTCACCATCGGTTGGCTTCTCAATGCCGAGCAAGAGACGCAGCAGCGTCGACTTTCCCGAGCTCGGCGGCCCGAAGAAACAGAAGAACTCCCGATCCTCGATCGTGACCGTGATGTCGCGCACGGCGACGACATCGCCGTATCGCTTGGTAATGTGATCGAACTCAATGTGCGCCATGCGTCACTCCGCCATCAACGCCAAGCCGGAGGACTGATCGAACAGCCGCAAGGCAGCCGCTTTTGCCCGCAGCCGCAGCGCCGAGCCGAGTGCCGCCTGAAATGTGCTGTGCGCGGTCATCTTGGCGGATTGCGCGCCGGCGCCGAGATGCACGATCGTGCGATGGCCGACGCGCTCGACAAATGAAACCGCGAGCGTCAGTACGCTCTCCGCATCGTCGACACATTCCAGATCTTCCGGCCGCACGCCAACCAGGACCTCCGCGCTCTTGGCGCGTTCGGCCGCCCGCGCCAAGTCCGAAGGCAGCGCGCCGGTGCGTCCCGCAGAACCGAGGTCGACAAAAGTCTGCCCGTTCTCGGCGCCTAGGCGACCGGGGAGCAGGTTCATGCCAGGACTGCCGATGAAACGCGCGACGAAAACATTGCGCGGATGGTTGTAGATCTCAAGCGGCGAGCCGACCTGTTGCAGTACGCCCTGATCCAGCACCGCGATGCGGTCCGCCATGGTCATAGCTTCGAGCTGATCGTGGGTGACATAGACCATGGTCTGCTTGAATTGGCGCTGCAGCGTCTTCAATTCGGTGCGCATCACCTGACGGAACGCGGCGTCGACATTGCTCAGCGGCTCGTCGAGCAGAAAGATCGCCGGCTCGACGATGGCCGAGCGGCCAATCGCGATGCGCTGGAGGATGTTGACGCTGAGCCTGTCGGTGCGCGAATCGAGAAGCTTGGTGAGTTGCATCATCTCGGCGATGGCGCCGACCCGCCGGTCGATCTCGGCTCGCTGCAGCCGCCGCACCCGCAACCCGAATGCCAAGTTCTGCCGCACCGTCATGTGGGTGAAGATGGCATAGTTCTGAAAGACGAATCCGACGCCGCGGCGATCCATCGGAATAGGCGTGACGTCACGGGTGTCGAACAGAATGCGGCCGACACTCGGATGCAGCAGGCCGGAAATCAAATTCATGGTCGTGGTCTTGCCGCAGCCGGACGGACCGAGCAGCGCCATGAATTCGTGATCGCGCACCTGGAGATCAAGCTCCTTCAGCGCCGCGAAGCTGCCGAAGTGCTTGGAGAGATTTTCGAGGGTGATTGCCGCCATGATCGCTCTCTAACGGGCCGGCGCGAAGCGCTTGATCGCCGGCGCCGCCAGCGCACTCAGCGCGATCAGAATGACAAGCGCGATGGCGGCGACGTAGGACCATTGCAGCTCTTCCATCGTGACTTTGTAGATATAGACCGAGATCGTCTCCGTGCTGACGCCCGGGCCGCCGGTGGTCATGATGTAGAGCGTGTCAAAGACCTTGAAGATCTCGATCGTGCGGATGGCCAGCGCGATCAAAAGAATCGCACGGATCCGCGGCAGCACGATCAGGCGAAAGCGCCACAAAGGTCCCGCCCCCAACAGCGTCGCCATCCGCAATTGGTCCTCCGGCACGCCGAGCAGACCGGCGAGCAGGATCAGAAACATCAGCGGCGTCCACTGCCAAACGTCGGCGATCATCACCGCGGCGAGTGCAAGATTCGGCCGGCTCAGCCAGGCGATCGAAACCGGGCCGCCGGACAGCGTACCGAGAATGTCGTTGATCGGCCCGCCGCTCTGAAACAGCATGAAGAACATGTAGCCGGCGACCGACGGCACCACCATCATCGGCATCAGCATGATGGAATAGAACAGCCGCTTGCCGCGGAATTCGCCGGCGAACAGCAGAGCAAGCCCCAATCCGAGCAGCAGCTCGATCGGCACGCAGACGACCATCATGAAAAGCGTGCGTCCGATCGACTGCCAGAAGCGGGTATTGCCGATCAGCTCCCAATAATTGTCCAGGCCGGACCAGTATTGGTAGGCGAACAGCCAATTCTTTCCGTCCAGAGGAGTCCAACTGGACAAGCTGATGTAAAGCTCCATCAGCAGCGGGAAGATCACGATGAACGCCAGCAGGATTTGCGTCGGCAAAGTCAGGTAAGTGCCGAGCCGCTGGGTGGCACGCTCATCCGCATCGAGCGTCGCCGGCTTGGCTCGCAACGCAGGCGTGGCGAAATCAATGGGGCTCTGCGCGATGGTCATTGCTTGAGCGCCCCGAACGTAAGCCCGCGCACCAGATAACGCTGGATGGCGAGGCCGAGCACGACGGGCGGGACGGCAGCGATCAGGCCGAGGGCTGCTTTCGCGCCATAAAGTTGGCCGGTCATGCTCGACGACAAGCTCGACATATAGACCGGAATCGTGCGCCACTCTTTGGTGGTCAGCAGCAGCGCGATCAGATAGTCGCTCCAGTTGAAGATGAAGACCAGGAGCGCAGCGCTGGCGAACGGCGCCATCAGGACCGGCAGCGTGATCCGGTAAAAAACCCGGAAGCGCGTGCAGCCCTCGACCAACGCCGCCTCTTCGAGCTCGCGCGGCATTTCATCGAAGAACGTTTTCATCAGCCAGAACGCGAACGGCAAGGTCACGATGCCGTAGATCAGGGCGAGCCCGTACCAGGTGTCGACCAGCCCCAAGAAGGTCCACATGATCATCACTGGGATCATGACGGCCATCGGCGGAAAGATGCGCAGTTGCAGCAACGCGAGCGGCAAATTGCGCCCGGCGTCGAAGCGCGACACGCCATAAGCCGCAAGCGTCCCGCAGATCATGGCGATCGCCGTGCCGACTGAAGCGGCGAGCAGGCTCGCGAGGATCGGCCGCGCGGCAGTCTGCTCGATCGAGACAATCAACTGATTGCCCGAACGGCCGAAGATCATGCGGAAGTTCTCGAGCGTCGGGTGCAGCGGCAGCCAGCGCAAATCAGCACCGACTGCGGTCCATTCCGCAACCGGCTTGAAAGCCATCGAGGCCATCCAGACGATGGGAATGAGTGCAATGATCAGCGCCACCAAGATCAGCGCATACCGCAGCACCCAAAACCAGGAGGATGGCCTCGATACGTCGTACATCACTCAATCCCGACCGATGCGTCCCGTTCAGTCTTCGATCGTCGGCCAAGCCGGCATGCTGGTCTTCAGAGCTTGCGCGACCTTTTGCTGTCCGTTTCGCTGCGTGACCTTCTCCCACTCCTTCTCGGTCCGCTGCATCGCCTCTTCGGCGGATTGCTTACCCGACAGAGCCGCCATCAGATTCTCGTCGAGCGACTTGTGGTAGGCGGACGCGCCTTGGAAGTTGATCGAGGGCACCGCACGCTTGATGGTCTCGCGAATGTTGGCGACCTGGTAGGGATGGTAGGATTCCTGCACCAGCGGATCGTCGAAATTGGCGAGTTGGAAGGGATCGAAATAGCCCGCTGGATTCGACGACATCCAGGAGAAGATGCGGCTCGAGCCGAGCCATTGCAGGAACAGATAGCTCGCTTCCGGATATTTGGACTGCGAGGAAACCTGCGCCATCAGGTTGAACCACAGCACGCTGCGGCGGATCAGCTTGCCGTTGATACGCGTCCCCGGCGGCAACGCCGCCGCCAGCTTGCCGGTGACCTTGCTGCCGGTATTGGCCGCATTGTCGAGGAATTTCGGCATGTTGCTGAAGGCGCAGGTGATCGCTGCGCCGGCAGCAGCCATGTTGCCGTATTGCTCCGGCCAGCCCCAGCTAATCGCATCGGGCGAGTGATATTTGAGCGAGTCGACATAGCTCTTCGTTGCCTTGACGCCTTCAGGCGAGTTGATCAGCGGCTTGGCGCCGGCGTCGAACAGCATGCGGTCCGGCGCTCCAATCGAGCAGTAGCGCTGATACCAGTTGGTATAGCCCCAGCCCTGATTGCGCAGGTCCGTGCAGCCAAACAAACCTTTGTCGGGACGGTGGAAGAAAGTCGCGACCTGATCGAGCTCATCCCAGGTTTCCGGGAAGCGCAGATCCCAGCCGTATTTGGACTTGAAGTCGGCCTGCTCCTTGGGATCCTCGAACAGATCTTTGCGGTAGATCCAGGTCTGGAAATCACCGTCCATCGAGACGGCGTAATAGGAGCCGTTATATTTGTTGAGCAGCGTAACGCCCTGCACACCACCGACATAACCGCGCTTCGGATCGTCCCATTCGGGTTTGTGCTTGGCGACGAACTCGTCGAGATTCACTAGGCCGCCGGACTCGGCGAGATCGCCGATACGGTTCCACTCCACCTGATAGACATCGTATGCACCGGCCTTGGTGCTGATGTCCTGCATGACCTTGGTGAACTCATTGCCGGAGGCCACGCCGACGATCTCAATCTCGATGCCGGTTTCTTTTTCCCAAATGCTTTTGATGGTCGGTGCGCTCGCCGGATAGGATTTGGTGAGCTGCCCGATGGCGCCTTCCGACATCTGGAAGACTAGCTTCTGCGGCGCCTTGCCGGCTGCCTTCAGCGCCTTGATGCCCTCGATGGCGCGGCCCTCGGGCATATCCGGGTTGTATTGATAACGCTCGCAGCCAGCGAAGCCCGTCGGACCACCGGTCATGCCCGGCGCGAGGCCGCTATCGCCTGCGCGCGCAAAACTCAGAAATTTCGGCGCAATTCCCGTCGCGGATGTGAGCACAAAACCCGCGGTCGCTGACTTCAATACGGTGCGACGCGAGATAGATCGCGTTTCTCTATACATTTCACTTCCCTCCCTCTGTAGCGGCCGTCATTTGCGCGCGGCCGGTCTTGATCTTTTTCATCACATCGCACGGCTGAAAGGCCATTGCAATAAAGAAGTCAAATAATCGATGTTAATTGATTTATTATTTGATGTTTTTACATCAAATACGGCAGCGTCGTTCTGATGCCCATTCTCTGCCAGGGAGCCAGGGTCAGCCCCCCAGAAGACGGCGGATGGGAGTACGATCCTCGATCGCAGGATTCTGCGCGCGCTCGCCCACGGCGTTAAACGGCGCGTTGGCGATCTGCACCGCGCTATGCGCCCGTCTTGGGCAAGAGGGCGCCGCCTCTGCACACGCGCAATCCCGGCACTCCAGTTCCAAGATCGTCAAATCACCATGCTCCGGCCCAACGAGCGAGGCTTTCGCGAAAGACCATCTGTGCAAACGTAAGCGGAGGGTCGGTTCAATGGACAGCACGGTCGAGAACAAGGAAGACTTCATTGCCGCCGCGGACCAAGGGCTTCCGCGCGTGGCGGAAGCCATCATAACGACGCCCGCGAAGGCGCGGGTCGAGATCATCGACGCCGTCGTCGAAAGCTATCGCAAGACGGCCCGTGAATTCCTCGATGAGGAAGAGACGAAGAAATGGCTCCTGGATGTTGTCGCCCGCCTGGAGGCCGAGGTTGTCGCCAAGGAACGGGAAGCGAGCGAGACGCAAGTAGAGACCGTACCGCTGGTGCCGACCGTCGAACTCGATCATGCGGGTTTGGATACGCTGGCATTCCGATTGTGAGCCGACAGTCGAGAACGAGCGCTGGCTCGTCGCGGGCAGCGCGCGTTCCGCCACAGCAAAAATCGGCACGTCCAGAACTCAATACGCTTTCAATACCGAGGCTGTGTAACTCTACGAGGCGACTGACCTGCGGCGGCCCGCACTATTGCCACTCCCTTGCAGAGTCTCACGGATCAAATTTCGCAGCCAGAAA
This sequence comes from uncultured Alphaproteobacteria bacterium, assembly GCA_963737755.1. Lineage (GTDB taxonomy): Bacteria > Pseudomonadota > Alphaproteobacteria > Rhizobiales > Xanthobacteraceae > BOG-931. The sequence continues at coordinate 1,208,585 of CAVTTZ010000009.1, forward strand.
TTTGCCTGATCGTGATCGAAGCGCTGATGCCAAAATTGCAATACGGGAAAACTTCCGCAATTTACCGGCAACGGGACGAACCGAACGCGTCCGCTGGCGGCATAGACCTCCGCGAGCCGGCGCGGCATGACGCACAGCAGATCTGTGCTTGAAATGATGTTGGGCACCGCGAGGAAGCCCGGCACCTGAAGCGCAACTTTGCGGGTAATCCCATTCGCCGCCAATTCACGCACCAGCTTGCCGTCGAGCGAGCGAAAGATGTTATCCGACCCGGGTTCGTACAGCCCCACGACCAGGTGCCATTCGGCCGCGAATCGCGCCAGGCTCAGTTTTCGTCCGACCCGCGGATGATCGTTCCGCAGAATACAGACGAACGTCTCGTCGAAGAGACGATGTTGGCGAAGGTCCCCCGGCGCGCGGTCGACCCAGCCGAGCGCAAGATCGACATTACCGAGACTGAGTTCATCCGGCATCCGTGACCGGGACAGCCGGCGGACCGCCAGCGTTATGCCGGGCGCCTCGCGCTGCACGCGTGCGATCAAGCCCGGCAGATAGATCACCTCCCCGATATCGGACAGCATCAACGTGAATGACCGGTTGGCCTTCGCGGGAACAAAGGTCGCGCCCAGCTGCAAGGCGAATTCCACGGAATTGAGTGCTTGCGAAATGGACTGTGCTAGTTGCTCGGCGCGCGGAGTTGGGCGCATGCCATGACTGCTGCGCACGAGCAGCGTGTCGCCGAGACTGTTGCGGAGCCGGCCTAACGCAGCACTCACGGCAGGCTGCGAAAGACCGAGCCGCGCGGCGGCGCGCGTGACATTGCGCTCCTGCATCAGCACCTCGAAGACCTTGAGCAGGTTGAGGTCGGTGCGCCTGATATTCATGAAACAACTAACTATCATCACATCTAGCGATTTGACAAATGTCTTAGCTGCTCGCATCGTATTGCTCAGTTGCAACGACAACTATGCGTGCCCGCTGCCGTTCGCCGACACGCATCGCCCTACAAAATGCGGCGCGGAAAATCCGGCGCCGAAGGAGGACACATATGCGCGGGCGCCTCGTGCCAGCCGTTGTCGCTTGTCTGCTCTTGTCCGCAGCCCCATTGCATGCCGGTGACGGCGTTGTACGCATCGGGGTGCTCAACGACCAATCGGGCGTCTTCTCGGACAGTAGCGGGGCGGGCTCTACGCTCTCAGCCCGCATGGCTGCTGAGGATTTCGGCGGCAAGGTCGCCGGCATGCCGATCGAAGTCGTCGCGGCTGACCATCAAAATAAGCCGGACGTCGGCGCCAGCATCGCTCGCGGCTGGTTCGACGTGAACAAGGTCGACGTCATCGCCGACCTCGGCAACTCGGCCGTTGCACTCGCCGTCAATGAGATCGCGCGCGAAAAGAACAAGGCCATTCTCGTGTCGGCCGGCGGCACAACGGTTTTGACGGGCAAAGATTGCTCGCCCAACACCGTGCAATGGACCTACGACACCTGGTCGCAATCGAACGCGGTTGGTACCACGCTGGTGAAGGCCGGCCACCGCACCTGGTTCTTTCTGACCGCCGATTATACATTCGGCTACAACCTCCGCGACGAGACCAGCAAAGTCGTGCTCGCCAACGGCGGCGAAGTGCTGGGATCAGTGCGCCACCCGCTCAATACCTCGGACTTCTCCTCCTATTTGTTGCAAGCTCAGGCGTCGAAAGCCGACGTCATTGCGCTGGCCAATGGCGGCGGAGACACCGCCAATGCCATCAAACAGGCGAATGAATTTCAGCTTCTGAACGGCGACCACGTCATCGTCGGCCTGTCGACCATGATTACCGACGTCAAGGCGCTCGGGCTCGCGACCATGCATGATCTGTACGTGGCCGAAACCTTCTACTGGGATCTGACACCTGGAACCCGCGAATGGAGCAAGCGATGGGCGGATCGCAACGGCGGCCGCTATCCAACCATGATGCAGGCCGGCGTCTATGCGGCCGTGACGCATTATCTGAAGGCCGTCCAGGCAATCGGTAGCGCCGACGACGGGCGTAAAGTCGTCGCCAAGATGAAGGAACTGCCGACCGACGATCCGCTCTTCGGCAAGGGTTACATTTTGCCCAATGGGCGGAAGATCCACGACGTCTACGTCTTTCAGGTCAAAACCCCGGAAGAGTCGAAATATCCATGGGACTTCTACAAACTGTTTTCCAAGCTCCCGGGCGAGCAGGCTTTTCTCTCCCTCGCGCAGAGCGGTTGCAAGCTGCAATAGCCGCCACGCGGCCACAGGTGCTCCCTTGAACCTTCGCGATATCATCGTCAGAAACGCACAATACCATCCGCAACGGGCCGCCGTGATTTTCGGCGACCGGCGTGTCACGCACGCCGAATTTGCATCGCGCGTGTTTCGGCTCGCCAACGGCCTGCTGGCGCGAGACGTGCGACCGCACGAGCGCATCGCGGTGCTGGCGCCGAACTGCCTGGAATATCTGGAAGTCTTCGGGGCGTGCGAGAGCGCCAATTTCACCATCGTGAACCTGAATCATCGCCTGTCGACCCGCGAATTGGCGGCGATCTGCGCCGATTGCGAGCCCGCGGTGCTGATTTTCCACGACGACTTCGCCGCGCTGGCCAATGAGTTGAAGGACACGCTGCCGTCCTGCCGCTTGTTGCTTCACATCGGCAGCGCCGCTCCCGGTGCCGAGCCGTATGAGAGTGTTTTGTCCGACGCCCCAAGCACTACGCCGGATGTGCCGATCGCCGACAGCGACATTGCTTATTTGATTTACACCAGCGGAACCACCGGGCGACCCAAGGGCGTGATGTTGAGTCATGCGGCGATCTTCGCGTCGGCGCGAATTATTTCGCACGAAGGCGGTGCCCGCAGCCCCGATATCATGCTGATCGTTATGCCGCTGTTTCACATCGGCGGCCGCATCGAACAATTGGCTTTCACGATCCTCGGCGCCACAATTGTCCTGCATAGCAGCTTCGATGCGGGCGCAATCTTGCGCTCGATGCAGACAGAGAAGGTCACCAGTGCGCATCTCGCGCCGATCATGATTCAAAGGCTGCTCGACAACGCGATGCTTACGTCCACTGATTTATCCCGGCTGCGGTCAATCCACTATGCTTCGGCGCCGATGCCGGTCCCGACATTACGGCGCGCGATCGCGGCGTTCGGGCCGATTCTCACGCAAATCTACGGAATGACCGAGTGTATCGTCGGTTCGCTCCTGACGCCGCCTCAGCATGTCCTCGACGGCACTGAGACGGAGGTCAGACGACTCTCATCCGCCGGCCAGGCTTTCCTCGGTTGCGATATTCGCGTCGCGCGCACCGACGGCGCCGATGCCACGGTCGGCGAGATCGGCGAGGTGCTGATTCGCAGCCCCGGACTGATGACCGGCTACTGGAACAATACGACCGCGACCGTCGCAACGGTTCGCGACGACTGGATGCACACCGGCGACCTTGGCTATCTCGATGCCGACCAATTCCTGTTTGTCGTCGACCGCAAGAAGGACATGATCATTTCGGGCGGCGAGAACATCTACTCGTGGGAGGTCGAAGAGGCGCTCCGATCGCATCCGTCTGTTGCCGAAGCCGCGGTTATTGGCGTGCCCGACCCCGAATGGGGCGAGTCGGTCAAGGCCATCGTGGTAACACGTGCGACGGCGACGCAGCAGGACCTGATCGATCACTGCCGCTCGCTGATCGCGAGCTACAAAAAGCCGCGCACCGTCGAATTCGTGGAGGCGCTGCCGCGCCTTTTCAACGGCAAAATCGACAAGAAGGCGCTGCGGGCGCCGTTCTGGGCAACGCACGGGCGTCAAGTGTCGTGAGATGTTTGCCTGACTGATGCCGCCGTCGGCTCGATTTGTGGGAATCCGAGCCAACGTCAATGGACAATTTTTTGCAACGAGGATGGCTTCAATGACGTACCAAACCCTACTGCTGGACAAGGCCGACCGTGTCGCCACCATCACATTGAATCGGCCCAAAAAGCGCAATGCGATGAACCCGACGATGCACGAGGAGATGGCGCACGTCTTGGAGGCCTTGCGCTACGACAATGAGGTGAAGGTCGTAGTAATTACCGGTGCGGGAAGCTCTTTCTGCGCCGGAATGGATCTGAAGGAGTTCTTCACCGATCTCAAGGAAAAACCCGACGAATATGACCGCATCACGCGGATCGCGGTCGAATGGCGTGGCCGCACGCTGCGCTACTATCCGAAGCCGACGATCGCCATGATCAACGGATATTGTTTTGGCGGCGCGTTCTCGATCGTCGAAGGCTGTGATCTTGCCATCACGGCTGAAGAAGCGACATTCGGCCTCTCCGAGATCAACTTCAAACTATTTCCGGGCGGCAATGTCAGCAAGTCGCTGGCCAATCTTCTGCGCCCGCGCGACGCACTGTGGTACGGCCTGTCTGGCCGGCCGTTCGACGGCCGCGTGGCAGCGCAGATTGGGTTCGTCAACATCGCCGTACCACTCGCCGCTTTGCGCGACGAGACCATGAGCATCGCCAAGGAGATCGCGGGCAAGGACGCGCACGCTTTGCGGGCGACCAAAGACGGATATCGGTTCGCGCTGGAAATGTCTTGGGACGCGTCGATGAGCTACACGTCAGCCAAGGAGCATGATCTCGTCGTGCGGCAGAACGATGCTTGGCGAACCGAAGGCATTGGCGACTTTCTCAAGGGCGACTACAAACCCGGCCTCGAGTCGCATGACAAAACAACGCGGGCTGGCTGATTGAGCTTGCCCGCATCGTGCCGATACCGGCAGTTGCTGGCAGGTCTCACATAGACCTGCGTCGTGATTGCCGGTCGCCGTTTTTCCCAGGCCAGTGCCGGAGTTCCGCGAGGCCTGGGTTTCAAGAAATCACAGCGCCGATCACTTCTTCATTTTCAAGTCGGAGCCTTTAAAGGTGCTGACCATAGCGACCATGAGCCCATCGCGGGTCTCGTAGGCATCAGAGCCCCTATACGGCTCTGCCAGGAAATCGGCCTCGGCCTTCCATTGAATATTGAGAGTTTCGCCGACGACCGCCGTCTGCTCGGGCGAGAATTTGATGCCGCACAGGCCGCCCTGCTCATGCGGCTTCACGAAGTCAGCGAACAATTTTCCTGCCGCCTCTCGTCCTTTCACGACCATGCCATCCGGCAAGTTGAGCTGATAGTCTGCCGGATATTGCGCCATGAGCCGGCTCCAGTCGCAATGGTTCAGGGCATCGACATGCTCATCAACGACGGCCTGGGGCGTGGACTGCTTTTTGAGTGGCGGCAGCTTCATGTCCTCGGCCATCGAGACTGCTGACCCAATAGAAATGGCAAGAATGGCAACGCCAAAGAGTTTCAACATCGCGTGTCTCCCATGGGGCTTATTTTCGATTTTGACTTCGCTTTAATCGCCTTCGAACGTCTCCGATTCTGGGGCATTGAAACCGGTCACGACGCAACGAAACCACGGAGGCGTTTCAGTCAAAGTAAACCGACGACGAACCAGCCGGCTGACTGCCGTCGTGCTTTGTGCGCTCGCCCCGAAAGAGAGATCGCATCAAGTTTGGTCGGAGCAACCTTGACCTATCAGTCGGCTTCGTACTTGAAGGAAAGCGACACACGCGTGCGGAACGCCGTGACCTTCCCCTCGTCCACTTTCATATCCATCTTGGTGACTTCGGCAACACGCAGGTCGCGCAGTGAGCCGGCGGCAGTCTCAACAGCCTTTCGGCCGGCATCCTCCCAAGATTCTTCACTGACACCGACCACATCGATGATGCGATAGACGCTCTCAGACTGCTTCTTCTTCGCCATCCGACTGTCCTCCCAGCAGCACGAGACAATTCGTTGTCGCAACCAAAGCTAATCAGGCTGCGAGCGGCGAGTCGAGGACGAACTTACAACTGCGGTGCAGCATCGCGGGGCAAGGAAGCGAGATCAGTCATTCGCATCGACGCTATTTCAGATCGAGACTTCGCGCGTGAACTTTGTCGAGCAACGCCCCATAGTCGCGCCTCCGAAAGCCGTCAACGAGTTGACCGGAAGTGCATTCAGTTCGAGACCAGACACATGCCGCAAGGTCCACACCCGGCAGACAACGAATGCATCGTTGACCGGCTTCAGATCGAATTGGCCGCTCAAAAGCTGACCTCCACGGTGCGACATTGATGGATTGAGCGAGCCAACTGGCGCTCGGGGGTGCACGGTTACCGGAGATCCGTTCGCCAAATTATCGCAATTTCCTGGAAAAATTCTCCCGCCTGCCACCATCTCGACATTTCTGCATGTGCCTTATTGGCACAAGAATCGACAGGGGGTAGTCATGGCCTATCGGGGCGGCGCACTGACGCTTGTTGTGGCGATTGCGGTTTGTTCGACCGCTGCAGCAGCGACTGACGGAACTTCGGCGCAAAAGACGAGCCCCATCAACGCGCCTCATCGCGTTCAAGTTTTGCGCATCTTAGAAACGAAGCACGCCGTACCAGCGGGTACCAAGGTCCTGTCCAAAAGCAAAACCCTCGCTTCTTCCCGAAAAGTGACCCGACACAGGCCTCTCCTGGCGCATCATCTTGCGCCGGCGACATCTGCTAACGTCGCCAAATCGACCGACCGACCGCCACTGGCCGTTAAGCAGGCCGCGAAAGCCGACATCAATCCTATTCCAGCGCCCCTCGCCGTCGAAAATGGCCCAACAGCAACGACACGCAATGCGGCCGACGAAATGGCCCACACCACGACTCCAATTCATGCTTTGATGATCAAAACACAACAACATGCAGAGGCGCGCGAACCTGGACAGATTCTGCCGGGCGCCACCCCCATTGCTTCTTCGGATTTTCGGACGACCGATAGTCAAGTGGCAGCGCGTTGGCCGTCGGCCTCAGAGATATTCACGCCCCTTGCGCCAACCTATCAGCATGCGTCCTTTCAAATACAACAATAAACTTTATATTCGAATGCATTTCTCCGAACCGGACTTTCTGTCTCCAAGAATGGACTTTTGTGCGCAGTGACATGGTCGATGTAGACAGCCCCGCGGTTCATTGAGACATCTAGCTGCAGATTGAACATCTTACCTCCATCGCGTTTGAAAATGATCGGCAGCCGCGTTGTCCACAAACGACTGTGGGTCGCCGTGTTGCGCGTTTCAATGAAATTGAGTCACGATCTCGCTGCGTTGACATCATCGAACTGACGACTGACTACCCACGGCGGACAGCAAACCATGCTTCTCGGCTCCTGGAGGTTGTGTTGGGCGGTTTAGAATTTGCGATAACGTTGTCGCGCAGCGTAAACTTGGCGATCTTCGGCATCGCTATTGTGATGTGGATCTGCGTGGTAAGCTGGAATGCCGCGGCGCATCGCAGAGATGGCGGAACCGACGCTGTCCAGATCCATCATCTTTTACGCGCTAACGACAACTTTCTTTGCCCTGCTTGTGCGGGCGACATTCTTCCAGAGCTGAAATCAGTTCAAGGCGGCCTTGGCCCCTCGAACGCCTTCGAATTAAACATTGCCCACATTGATCTAAGTCTGAGTGCTGGATTGACGACGCGTCGCAGTATTACTCAGCCTCTTGAGCCAACGCCGGACGCCGTAAAAGAACGGCCCACAATCGCTACTTCGCCGAGCCCTTCGGCACGCAGATCAGCGCGTATCGAAACTCGCCCGGCTCTCCGATACCAACAAACAACTCTTTGGGCTTCCAACTCGCGATTGCAGAGTTGCAGGCTCCTTCGTTTGCAAACTCTCCGACGATCATCATGGTCGGACCCGAGAGGTGCACCTCCGGAGCAGCGCCGTTGAGGATGTAGCCCATAAAAATGAGTGCAAACATCGTTTCCTCCTATGAGCCGACCCGTTGTTTGAATTTTGGTGCCGGGGGCACATCGCTGGTCCGTTCCGCGCTTAGAGCCGCAAGTGTCTGATCTGGCAGAAACCGCCAGTAGGCTGATTGCTCGAAGCCAAAAAACAGATTTGCCATCACCACTCAGACCTCATGGTCCACAGGTCATGATCAGCGCGCGAGCCGCACATGCTACTCGCCAGCAAATCATAGCAGTGACGATCCGCTAAGTTTTATCTGGTATTCTTTCTTTTGCGCATGCGGTTTTTGCTCGCGAAGGAGGCGCTTTTGCAATGCGCGGTATCATAGTATTGTCGGTCGGCTTGTTGATCGCCTTTTGGGCCGATCAACACTATTACGCCGGCACCTACAGCCGAGAAACCGGCGACATGATTCACCACATCGCAACAAGCTTCCGGCACTAGTCTAACGGGCAGGGCTCGCGCGTGATTAACAGCGCGATCGGTCAGTGTCGAACGCGCGCCGGCGGCGACTGTTCTTGTCCACTGGGCCGGAGCAAATCAAGCACGCCGGGACGCTTCTGGCCACCCCGGTCGATCACCTTCGCGCTTTGGTTTCGCACCGCGGCTCGTTGAAGTCGCCGGCGGACTCTCCGTCCATCAGCCCGCCATCGAAGCCCGAAGCGCCGTGGTCGCGGCCGCATCCAAAGCCCAGGCGAAGCCGTTGTCGGCCGGCTTAAGGACGACCCCATAGGCTTCACGCGCATGCTCGGGCGTTATGAAGTCGTCGAGCACATCCTCAAGCACCTGCTCGGCGGGACGATCGATCGGATTGCCGTAACCGCCGCCCGATGGCGAAAAGTAGCACGCGACATCGCCTTCGTTGACGCGCAGACCGGAAAACTTGGCGGGATATTGCTTGATGTCAGCCGGCGCACCGGCATTGTAGATCTCATACTTGCCGCCCGAACCGGACTTCCCGCCGAAGACGCCCCATGGCGCATCGTCATGGCGATCGGACTCGTGCGTGACAAACCCGGGCGTCAGAAAGCGTTGCGATTTCACCACCCCCTGCCCGCCACGGAATTTGCCGGCGCCCGGCATGACGTCGTCACGCAACTCGTAGCGATCGCAGATCAACGGCAAATGCATGCCGAGATCTTCCAGCGGATTGTTCCGCGTGTTGCGCATCAATTCTTCAACCGTATCGGGACCGTCCGATTTCGGCCGGCCGCCCATGGCGGCTTCGTTCACTTCCAGGAACACCCAGTAATCGCCGTTGGGACGAACGCCGGAGAAGGCCGCAAACGACAGAGTCGCGGCATTTCCCGCCGTGCATCGATCCGGCAGCACCGGCGACAGCGCCTTGATGATGAGATCGACCACACGTTGGATCTGACAGAAGCGCGCTTCAGCCGCTACCGGCGCGATCGGATTGAAAATCGAGCCCGCGCGGCGCCGTCACCTTGACCGGGCGGAACGAGCCTTCGTTTTGCGGAATGTGCTCTTCGGTGGTGTAGGTATCGAGCAACAAGGCGCGGAATGCGAAGTAGCACGCGACCTTGGTCGAGCCTTCGAACGGCACGTTGAACGCCGTCGGCACTTGCGGCGAAGAGCCGGTTAGATCGACCTCGACGCCGTCGCCGCGCTTTTTGACCGTCACCTTCACGGGGAGATGCTTGCCGCGATTGCGGCCGTCATCGTCGAGAAAGCCCTCTGCGGTGTAGTCGCCGTCGGGGATCTTGGCGATCTCACGGCGCAACATGGCCTCGGTGTAGTCCATCAACTGCCTGCGTGGCCTGCAGCACCGTGTCCTTGCCGTACGTAGCGAGCAGCTCTTGAAAACGCCGCACCCCGAGTTCGGCCGAAGCGATCTGCGCCTCGAGGTCGCCCATCACCAGTCCGGGCACGCGCGTGTTGTCTCGGATGTAGCGCCACAGCGCGTCGTTGCGAACGCCCTCTTGGTACAGCTTGGAACCGTTGAACAGCATACCCTCGGCGAACATGTCCGGCACGTCGATGATCAAACCCGGTGTGGCGGCGCCGATATCAACGTGATGCGCCGTGTTTGCAGAAAAACCGACCAGCTCATTCTCGAAAAAGACCGGCATCACCACCGCGATGTCGGGCGAATGGCTGGCGCCGTAATAGGGATGATTATGGATGACGCAGTCGCCCGGCTTCCAGGCGCTCGAGCGGAATCGATTTCTCGATGCCGCGCAAATAGCCGGGCAATGAGCCGATATGCATCGGAGTCGAATCCGACTCGCACAGCGTGTTGTAAGCATGGTCGAAAAGCCCGGCGCCGAGGTCCTGGCTCTCGCGGATGATCGACGAATAGGACATGCGATAGAGGACATTGCCCATCTGTTCGGCGATCGCGTGCAGCGCGCCACCGATGACCTGCAACGTGATTGGATCGATTTCCGTTATCTTGCCTTGAGTCATCACGTTTCCTCCTCAGATTGTGCCGCGCGCAACGCGCATGTCGCCGTGCCCGAGAACGCTGGCGACATAACCCGGCGGCACCAGCGTCGTCGAATTGTGTTGCACGATCAGCGCCGGACCGCTGATCGTATCGTCGGCGAGTAATTTCGAGCGATCGTAACGCGGCGTCGCCACCGCCTTGCCGTCATCAAATACGGTATCGCGGGTGTAGAGCGCGGCCTCCTTGGGATTGCTGCGGCCGCCTTTGGCCAAATCCGGCAACTTCAGCGTCTCGGTCGCGGACGAGCCCACCACGCGGAGCGTGATGATCTCGACCAACTGATCGTCGAAGGCATGACCGTAAACCTGCTTGTGCGCGGCGTAGAAGCTCTTGATCACCTCATGGACGTTATGTTCGCTCAGCGGCGCGTCGGGCATCGTCGCCCTGAGTTCGAAGCCCTGCCCGACATAGCGACATTCGGCGACGGCGCTGAAGCGATGCAGCGTTGCGGGCACACCGTCGGCAGCCAACTGGGCAGCAGCTTCAGCCTTAAGATCGGCGAGGATACTATTGATTTGATCGAAGTCCGCCTTTCCGGCCCTGTCGGCGACCACGAGGACCGAGCGGGTGTACTCGTACTGAAGTTCGGTCAACAACAAGCCCATGGCTGCGGTAATGCCGGGATGCAATGGTGCGATCGTGTCCTTGGCCCCGATCAATTCGGCAAGCGCGATCGCGTGCAGCGGCCCGGCGCCGCCGAAGCCCATCAGCGTAAAGTGACGCGGATCAATACCCTTGGCGACGGAGTTGCCGTTGATGGCCAGCGCCATATTGTTGTTGACGACACGAAGAATTCCGAGCGCCGCGTCGGTGACCGACAGCTTCAGTGGCTTCGCGACGTGTTCCTCGACCGCCTTACGGGCCAGCGACGGGTCGATTTTGAGATCGCCACCAAGGAAGTGCTCGGGATCGAGACGGCCCAGAACCACTTGGGCGTCTGTCACCGCTGGCTCCTGGCCGCCCTTGCCGTAACAGGCAGGGCCCGGAGAGGCGCCGGCGGAGCGCGGCCCAACCCGGAAGGCGCCGCCCGGATCGAGATAAGCGATCGAGCCACCGCCGGCGCCGATCGCATCGACATCGATCATCGGCACCAGCACGGGAAGGTGCGCGACCTCGGTATCACGCGGATTCTTGATGCGAAGCTCGCCGTTCTGAATCACCGAAATGTCGGCCGACGTGCCGCCGACATCGATGGTGATGACGTTCTTGGTGTTGCAGGCTTCACCCGTCCAACGCCCGCCGATCACGCCGCCGGCCGGGCCGGATAGCAAAAGGCCGACCGGACGGCGGGACGAATTTTCCACGGTCGAAATGCCGCCGTTCGACTGCATGATGCGGACTTTTGCGGTGACTCCGTTCTCGCGCAGCCGTCCCTCCAGGCGCTCCAGATAAAGCGCCGTGGTCGGACCGATATAGGCGTTCATTGCTGTCGACGAGAAACGTTCGTACTCGCGGATGACGTTGACGACTTCGTGTGAGCAGCACACAAACGCATCGGGCATCACGCGCTTGACGATATCGCGCGCCTTTACCTCGTGCTCGTTATTGAGGAACGAGAACAGGAAACAGATCACGACGGCCTTGAGGCCGCGCTTCTTAAACGTTTCCGCCGCCGCTTCGACCTGATCGAGCGCCAGCGGCACCTCGACCTCCCCGGTCGGCGGCCGCAATCGCTCGTCGACGACCAACCGGTTGCGGCGCTTGACCAACGGCTTCGATTGCCACGGCACGTCGAACTGCAGCGAGAAATTGTGCGGCCGCTTGTGCCGCGCCATATGCAAAATGTCGCGAAATCCGCGGGTCGTGATCATCCCAACGTCGGCGCCCTTGCGCTCGATGACCATGTTGGTCGCGACCGTCGTGCCGTGCAGCACCATGTCGATGTCGCCCGGCGAGACGCCAGCGATCTTGCAAACATCGACGACGCCCTGCACCACGCCGACCGACTGATCAGCCGGCGTCGACGACACTTTATGGACGAAAATTCCTTGGCCCGCGCCGGCGTCGGTCCGCTCCAAGACGATGTCAGTAAACGTCCCTCCGACGTCAACGCCGACACGTATCATTTTGGATCTCCCTCATATCTCGTTACCGCCGCATGGCGGGTGTTTGATTAAAACGAACTTTGTTCTCTGTTTCCCTCGACGATAGGCAGCCGGCGGCTCGATACGCACCGGGGCGCGCGAACAATCGTCGATGTGTCGTTCGGAATCACCGGTCGTCTGCGCTCAATGGGTGATCAAAGTGGCTGCTTCCTTTTTCCAGGCGAGCAGCACTTCATCTTGCGCAGAAAAACGCCCGGCGTATTTGTCGGCATGGCCTTCGACGATGATCGGCTCGGCTGCGCCGATGATGATCGCGAGTTGCACGATATGACCGACCTGCTGGATCGATTCGACCGTGCCTTTCACCGGGTTGCTGCCGTAGGTCGCAGCGATCTGTGCAGCCGGCGTCGACATCGGCAGCACGTCGATCGCCTCGGCGGGAACCGCGATGCTGGCGCTCATGCCGACGCGGGGCGTCACGGCCGCAGACATCCCGCTGATTTCACCGAACGCTGTATCGAGCTGATAATTGTCGACGTCGGCGGCTTTGATAGTGCCGGGTATCAACGCGTTGCGACCGATGAATTTTGCCACGAACAGGGTCCGCGGGCGCGTGTAAAGATCATAGGGAGCGCTGACCTGTTCGATGCGGCCGGCGTTCATGACGACGATCCGGTCCGAAAGCGCCAGCGCCTCGGATTGCGCGTGCGTCACGAACACGAAGGTGATGCCAAGTCGGCGCTGCAGCAGCTTCAGCTCGTTCTGAATGCTCTTGCGCAGATTGGCGTCGAGCGCGCCGAGCGGCTCGTCGAGCAGCAGGATATCGGGTTCGACAACAAGGGCGCGAGCGAGCGCGATGCGCTGCTTCTGGCCGCCCGACAGCCGGTCGGGCTTGAAGTCGCCGATGTCGGTCAGGCCGAGCTTATCGAGCATGCGCTCGACCTTGGCGTCGCGTTCGGCGGCCGAGCATATTCTTGACGTCGAGCCCGAAGCGAACGTTGCCGCGCACGGTCATGTGCGGGAACAGTGCGTAGTTCTGAAAGATCATCGCGGTCGGCCGGCGCTCCGGCGGCACGGTCGTTGATGCGATTGCCGCGGATGAAGATGTCGCCCGACGTGATCGTCTCGAACCCGGCGATCATGCGCAGCGTCGTCGTCTTGCCGCAGCCGGACGGGCCGAGAAAGGCGATGAACTCGCCCTTCGACGACCTCGAGATTGAAGTCGATGACTGCCGGCGTGCCGTTGTCATAGATCTTGCCGACACGGACGAGCTGGAGATCGAAAGTCACGCGCCTGTTCCAAACATACTGCTCGACACATTGCCTGCTCCCCGCGCGCTGGGCGCGGGGAGTCGTTGTTGCGATGCTTCGTCAGACGACGCCTAATCAGGCGCTGAGGAATTCGTCCCACTTCTGCATCAGGTAGTCGTATTCGTCCGGCCACTGATGCCAGTAGGCGACCGTCGACGCGCGCTGCTCGAGCGAGCCGCCGTCGCGCAGATCGCCTTCCTTGATGCCGCGCTCGGCCGCGCCCTTCCACGGCTTGCCTTCGTACCAGAAGGCGTATTTGTCCGGCGGCATGACGTTCTTGATGTTGGTCGTGGGCGAATAATAGCCCTGCTCGGACACCGTGATGGCCGGCGGGCCCGACAGCCAGTAGTCGGCGTAGGCGATCACGGCTTCCTTGTTCGGCGTGCCGGTGATCGGCGAAACGCCGATGGACCAGGCGCGATAGCCTTCCTTCGGCACCGCGTAGCTGCAGGGCTTGCCCTGCGCCTTCACGGCCATGACGGCCGGCTGCCACGCGTCGGCGACGACCATCTCGCCCGACGCAAGCAGATTCACGAGCTCGCCGAAGTCGCCCCAGAGCGCGCGGAACTGGCCGTCCTTCTTCTTGGAGATGAGGAACTTCGGCCTCGTCGATCGCCTTCTTGTCGGGATTGCCGGGGTTCGGCACATTCAGCAGACCGAGCGAGTTCATCGCCAACACGGCCTGGCCGAACGCGATCAGCGGATCGGCGTTGAGGCCGGACTTGCCTTTGAACTTGTCGTCGAAAATCGCCGTCCAGGTGTTGGCTTCTTCTTTCGACACCAGATCCGGGTTATAGCCGATCGAATCGTAGTTGTAGACGGTCGGCACCATCCAGAGTTCGGTCTGCTTGTCGTCCTTCCAGATCTGGCCGGCGATCTGCGCCTTCTTGGCCCATTTCGGGTTCGGCTTGGTGAAGGTGTCGCGGATGTTGCGCCCAGTTCTTCAAGCGCCGAGGTCGGGATCGACTCGATCTTGTTGGTCTGCGATGACGGCCGGCAGACGCTCGCCGATCGTCTCCCAGCAATCGTAGGCGTTCGAGCCGGACAGGATTTGGTCTGCGCATCCGGGAAGATCGCGCCCTTGCCGGACGACCGCCTTGACGCCGGACTTCGCTTTGAAGTCGGCGAGGATGCGTTCCTGCACCGTGACCGAAAGGCCGACCGTGCGCAGTTGCTCGTTGGCGAGCTCTCGCCGCGAAGGCCTGCTGGGCGCCGAACGGAGCGCCCAACGCCAGCGCAAGTGCCAAGCCGCCGGCCGTTCCCTTCATGCAACGTGCGGCGCGAGACTCGATAACTGAGACATTGCGTTCCTCTCCTCAGCTGGACGAATCCGCCACACGTTTCCGGCAGGCGTGTCGCTTCAGTAGCGCCCCACCAACAAGCCGCCGTCGACCACCACCACCTGCCCCGTCATGTAGCGGGCGGCGTTGGATGCAAGGAACAGAACGACGTCGGCGATCTCTTCGGGCTCGCCGATGCGGCCCATCGGGATGAACGCGCCCGCCTGTCTCGGCGCCGGCGGCGCCGAGCGAATGCTCCTCCGACAGCAGTTGCGCCGTGCGGATGTAGCCGGGCGCGATGCCGTTGACGCGGATGCCGTCCCGGGCGAGTTCGACCGCAAGCCCGCGCACAAGGCCGACGACGCCGGCCTTGGCGGCCGAATAATGCACGTGCTCGTCCCAGCCATAGGCCACGCCCATGATCGAGGACAGGCAGACGATCGGCGCCCTTGCTGCGCTGCCTGCATGCCCGGCAGCGGCGGCGCGGACGACGCGCAAGCATGCCCTTGAGATCGATGTCGAAGGTGTGGTCCCACTTCTCGTCGGTCAGCGTCGGCGAGCGGCACCTTGTGCGCGATGCCGGCATTGGCGACGATGCACGTCGATGCGCGCCGTAGCTGCTTCTCGACGCTCGGCGACGAGCGCATCGGCGTCCGCGGTCGAGCGCACATCGAGCTTGTGGAATTCCGCCACGCCGCCCGGCGTCGACGATCTCGGCCGCGACGTCGCCGCCTTCCTTCTCGAGGATGTCGGTGACGATGACCCGATAGCCGGCCTTGGCGAAAGCCTTCGCGGTCGCGCGGCCGATGCCGATGCCGGCGCCGGTGATGAGAACGGTGTCTCGCTCACAGCATCACGTCTCCGGAATTCGGCCCGAGCGTCTGGCCGACGAAAAGGCTGGCCTCGTCCGAACACAGGAAGGCGACCGGCGCGGCGATTTCT
This sequence comes from uncultured Alphaproteobacteria bacterium, assembly GCA_963737755.1. Lineage (GTDB taxonomy): Bacteria > Pseudomonadota > Alphaproteobacteria > Rhizobiales > Xanthobacteraceae > BOG-931. Next base: position 1,224,444 of record CAVTTZ010000009.1, read on the forward strand.
CGGGCTCGCCGAAACGGCCGAGCGGCAGCTCCGCCGCCTTGGCCTTGCCGCCAGTCCTCCGACAGCGCCTGCACCAGCGGCGTATTGATCGGGCCCGGCGCCACCGCGTTGACGCGCACGCCCTGCGCGCTGACCTCGCGCGCGAGCGATTTGGTGATGCCGATGATGGCCGCCTTGGCGGCGCTGTAGTGGACGAGCTCGACGCCGCCGATCTGGCCGAGTTGCGAGGCCATGTTGACGATGACGCCGGCACCGCGGCGCGAGCATCGCCGGCAGCACCGCGCTGGTCAGAGAAACGCGCCGCGGACATGGACCGCGAACATGCGGTCGAAATCCGCCGGCGTGAGATCGACGAACCGCGCCTGGTGGACAAAGCCGGCATTGTTGACCAGATGTGTCGGATCGCCGAAGCCGGTCTCGGCAGGCGCCGACGATCGCCGCGACGTCGTCTTCTTCTGAGACGTCGCCGCCGACGGCGACGGCCTCGCCGCCTCGGCTCGCGAATATCAGCCGCGACCGCGCTCGCGCCTCGGCCGGTCGAATGTCGTTGACGACGACGCGATAGCCGTCGCGCGGCGAGCCGCAGCGCGCACCGCGCGGCCCGATGCCCGAGCCCGCGCCCGTGACGATCGACCGTCTTCATCGCGATCGCCTCCTGAATGGCGACGCGCTTGGCCCGCCGGACGCTGAACGGTCATCAGAATGGCGTAGACCGCGAGCAGCGCGAACGAGAACAGCGTGGTCAGCACGCCGAAGGCGAAGACGTTCGGATGGATCTCGACCGAGAACGTCCCGTAGATCGCAAGCGGCAGCGTCAGCTCGCGGCCCGAGGAGAACAGCGTGCGCGAGAACTCGTCGTAGGACAGCGTGAAGCAGAACAGCATCGCGGAAAGCACGCCCGGGAAGATCAGCGGAAAGGTGACCTTGCGGAACGTCGTGGCCGGCGAGACGCCGAGCGACCAGGCGGCTTCCTCGACCGAGGGGTCGAAGCGATTGAAGATCGCCAGCATCACCAGGAACGCGAACGGCAAGGTGTAGACGACGTGCGTGCGCAAAGGCCGTGCTCCACCAGTGCCGGTCGATGCCGGGGGTGTTGGCGACAAGCGCCGAGCCGAGCCCGACCAGAACGCCGGGCACCATCATGCCGAGCACGATCAGGTAGAAGACGCGATCGACTTGCCGCGAAAATTTCTTCGGAACGCCTGCGCCGACATGACGCCAAGCACCGTCGAGGTGATCATGGTCATGACGGCCAAGCGTCAGCGAGCGGAACAGCGACATGCCGATCGGCAGCGGCGCGATGCGCGAGGGCGGCGTCGAGGCCGAAGAGGTGCTGGTACCAGATAGATCGACCATTCGATGATCGGGAATTGCGGCCCGCCTTCGGGCCCCTGCTGGAACGACAGGATGCCGAGCACCAGGAACGGGCCGTAGAGGAACAGCAGGAACAGCCCGATATAGACGCCGAGAGCGGGCTTGAGGACGCGCGACTCCATCGCTCTCAAAGCTCCTGCTTGAGATCGACGACGCGCAGCAGCCCGGCGATGACGATACCCATGACGACGGTCAGGATGACGCCGACCACCGAGGCGAACGCCCATTTCAGCGAGCCGACCTGGGTCACGATGATGTTGCCGAGCAGGTTGACCTTGCGGCCCGACAGAGCGGCGCTGGTGGCGAATTCGCCAAGCACCATGACGCAGACGAAGATGGCGCCCACGACCACGCCCGGCAGGCTCAGCGGGAAGATGATCGTGCGCAGAATGCGCCAGAAACCCGCGCCGAGATCCCGCGCGGCCTCGATGATGTTGGGGTCGATGCGGCCGAGCATGAAGGCGATCGGTCCGACCATGAACACGCACATAGATCTGCGTCATGCCGATCACGACCGAAAGTTCCGTGAACAGCAGCGCCTCGATCGGCTGATGCGACGATGCCGAGCTTCATGAGGATGATGTTGATCGCGCCCTCTTTGCCGAGCATCGGCCGCCAGGCCAGCACGCGGATCAGGAACGAGGTCCAGAACGGGATGACGCAAAGGACCAGCAGCGCGGTCTGCAGCGTCTTGTTGCTGCACGAACAGGCCGACGAACAGCGCGGTCGGATAGCCGACCACGAAGGTCGCGGCGAGCACGACCAGCCAGATCCGCATCGTGGTCCAAAGCGAGCCGATGTAGGTGTCGCGAGGAGAAGAAGGTCTGCCAGCTCTTGGTGGTGAGCATCGGCTCGATCTTGAAGGTCGTCTGGGTCCAGAACGAGACGTAGACGATCATCGCCATGGGCAGCGACCAGGAACAGCGCCATCCAGACGACGCGCAGGCGCGATCAGAAAGTACGAGCGAGCGCTGCCGCCGCTCCGACGCGACTTTGGCGCATCGACGGCGATGTCGGCGGCTTCGTTGGACGTCACGCGGCCCTCTTAACCAAACGCAATACCATCGTCGGACTTCCATGTGAGATCGTAAGCGCGCCCTTCGACAAAGGATTCCGGTGGGCCGTTGCTCAAGTGGTGTTCCACTTCCACGACCTTGCCGTCACTTGTTTGGAAGAAATGAACCAGCGCCGCGCCCAGATATTCGCTGGCGACGTAGCTCGCCGGCAGCACCGGCGGCTGCGCCACCGTGCCCTTTTCCTTGGCGATCACCCGATCGTAGCGAACTGCGTATGCCGACTCTCGCGCCGTCACCCGCACGCCGTGGGGTAGCCGACCATAAGGGCTGACGAATGCGCCGCTGATGATCGCGCCATCGAACACGTTGTAGCAGTTGAGGAAGCGCGCGACGTTGGCGGACGCCGGCTGGTCGTAGACTTCCGTCGGCGTTCCCAGTTGTCCGATGCGGCCTTGATCGAGGACGATCAGTCGGTCACCCATGGCCAACGCCTCGGTCTCGCTCCCGGTCACGTGCAGGAACGGAATGCCGAGCTGCTCACGAATGCGCCGCAGTTCCGCACGCATGCGCAGCCGCAGATTGGCGTCGAGAGCGCCGAGAGGCTCGTCGAGAAGCACGAGCTTCGGCCGGATCACGAGCGTCCGCGCCAACGCCACGCGTTGCTTCTGTCCGCCGGATATTTGGCCAGTGCCGCGCTCTTCCAAACCTTTGAGCCCGACCAGATCGATGGCCTCCCGGGCGCGGCGAAGCACTTCGGACTCGCCGACGCGGTTGGGGCCATTGCGCAGGCCGAAGGCGACGTTATCCAGCACCGAGAGATGCGGAAACAAGGCGAAGTTCTGAAATACGAAGCCGATGCCGCGCTCATGCGCCGGCGTCGTCGTCACGTCGCGACCAGACAAGAAGATTCGTCCACCGTCGAGCGCCTCGAAACCGGCGATCGCCCGCAACAAGATCGTCTTGCCAGAGCCGCTTGGTCCCAGAACAGCGACGTACTCGCCCTGCGCGATCGAAAAGGTGACGTCGCTCAGCGCCACACGGTCGCCAAAGCGCTTCGTCAGGCCCTCGAGCCGCAAAATGGGTTGCTCTGACACGACCACCGTTCTCCCCTTCCCGCGTGTCCACTTCCCCGGTGAATTGCGGCCGCGCGAAGAGGAAAGCAAAAATGCCTAATGTATGCAACCAGTTTTCTCATCGATGAAAAAACGGTCGCAAAATGTCTGTTTTCTAGGCAAAAGGTTGTAATTCACCCGCGCCGCCGGCCGGCAATATTGTCTATTGCATTCATAATGCGATTATTCGCGCGGCGTCAGGTACGACACCGCGACGGGCGCGTCTTTAATGACCGCAACGATTTTCAGTCTCGCCAAGTTCTTCTCGGCCAGCGCGGCGAGGTGGCTTTGCCAATAAGTCGCCGCCGCGTCGATGGCCCGGCCGGCGATCAGCTCGAACAATTTCAAATACTCGGAGACCGCGATCTCATCTTCCGGCAGGCCCAATTTGGTGAGCGCTCGCGAGGCCGCGGCGAGCGGCATCTGGTTCTGCCGAATGAGGTCCACCAGATGCGCGTTCGGAGCTTGAAAGATACACGATTCCATCAGCACGTGATCAAGCCGTGTCCAATCGGCAGCGCCATGGGCTCCGGGCGCACTGCCCCGCTCCTGCGCCAACAGCCGCCCTATGGTTTCGAGGTCGATGCGACCGCCCGCAAGGCGCAAAGCTTCGGGCTCAAGAAGCTGACGAAGTTGGAAGCGCTCGCGCACCGTCTGCGCCGTAAGCGCGCCGACGACCCAATGCGAGCTTTGCGTTTTGGCGATCAGACCACGCTCATGCAATCGCCCAAGCACATCGCGAACGACCGTTCTGCTCACGCCGTAATAATCGCCCAGCTCGGATTCGATGATGCGAAACTCGCCGAAAATCAGACAAGCGGCGACGGCCGATTCGACTTCCTCGTAAACCCGCTCCCAAAGCCCCCGGTTTTGCAGCGCGGTGTCGATTTCATTCGGTATGCGCAGACCGAGTTTGCGAATATCGTTGCGCAATGGCGCCGCCGAGGCTTCGCCGCTACCGACCACATATCCCCGTCCGCCGAACCGGCAGATCAAATTTTCATCTTCCAGGATTCGCAAAGCCGCCTGCACGGGCGCGCGGCTGGTCTTCATGAGGCTCGCGATTGGCCCCTCCAGCAGGACGAATCCGGGCTGCAACCGGCCGGCCGCGATATTCGATCTGAGCGCCGCGGCAACAAGCTCATAGCGCTTGGAATTTTTGAGTTGCTCGCGCGGTCCGCTCATCGGGACGTCTCATTCACTTCCGTGACGAAACGAGTCCAGGCACGCGTGGTGTAATTGTATTCGTCCATGACCGTGTTCCAGAGCGAGATGCGGCGGGCGCGTTCCAGATAACTGCCGCCGGACCGTTTCGCTCCTTTGCGTACCACCACCGTCTTGCCATCGACGCCGACCAAATCCTCGCTGGCCTCCTGACCGTCGTACCAATAATTCCATTCGGCGGCGCTGAGATGCTGGGTGAGCGCCGCCTGTGCGGAGATATAATAGCCTTGCCGCGCCATGATGGCGCCAGCCCATCCCGACAGCCACCAATCCAGATACTCGTAGGCCATCTTCAAGGTCGGTCCCTCAACATGACGCGCAATGCTCAAACCGCCGTGCCACGCCCGATAGCCCTCGGCCGGAACCGCTTCGCGCACATGGTCCGCCGCCGCGCCAAGCTCGGCGTAAGCCGGCCCCCACATGCTTTGGATGGCGACCTCGCCGCCGCGGAACAGGGCCGCAGCCTCCTGCGCGGTGCTCCAAAATGACCGGATGAAGCCGTCTTCCTGCTTGGACCGCAGAAACTCAAACAAACGGCTGATATCCTCCGGAGTCATGTTGCAGATGTTTTCGAAGTGCAGGGCGCCAGAAGCTTCAGCGGCAAGCGCGACGTCGAACAGTCCGATCGCAGGCTCATCCACGAGCGCAAGCTTTCCCCTTGCCTTGGGATCAAACAGCATCGCCCAGCTTTCACGCTTCTTGCCGTCGACGTTGAACACGCGCGTGTCGTAACCGAACGAGTCGAAATTGTGCACCGTCGGCAGCATCGCGATGTGGCGGGTTTCCCCTGGTCCCAGCGAATGATCCGGCTGTACATAGAGCTTGTTCTGTGGGACGTCACCAATGCCGCGATTGGCGTACTTGTCGACCCCGCCGAGCTTGGTCAACGGACCGACCTTATCCCAAGACTTCAAGCGGGTGGTGTCTATCGGCTGGAGCGCGCCCCAGTACCAAACAATCGACAAGTTATGGAATGTTTGATCGTAGACGTCATAGGATTCTGGTTGCAGCGCTGCCTTGCGCTGGCAATTGAGAAAGTCGAGCACTTCGAATTCGATGTCGAAGTCGAGATCCGCCGTCGCTCTCTGCCTGACTGCCTCCAACAGGGAAATGCCGGTGCCGAGCACGCGCAGCGTTCGCTTGCTGCGCGGCGATGATTGCTTTCGAACGTTCCAGGCCATACCGCATCAATTCCACGTCTACTGCCGACCTGAAAAGAAGAAACCAACCCGATTGGCAAGTGATATTTGATTTCAAGCTTGCATTGTACCGCTAAGTCTCCCTTGTGCAGCAATGGCGTCCTCAACTCCGGGGGCGTTCGCCCCCATCACTCGGCCGATGATCAGCGGGATTAAGATCGGCGGAGTCCCGAAGTTGCCACCGAGGTAGCCGGGGGGCGCTCTTCAACACGCAGCACCAACTCATAGATTTTTGCAAGCGTACCAATAAGAATGCATCGCCCGCCTTCCCGCCTTGCGCTGTCCAGGACGTGCTCAGCGACAACGATCACATTGCGCCGCCCGGCGGACAACAGCACAAGGATCAATGAATCGCCGAGCGCTCAGAGACAGAAGTCGGCGCATCCACGGTTGATGCGGACGGCAAGACCGCCACGGAACAAGTCTTTTTAAGGCTTCGTTCGGGTGAATAGCAAAAAGGTCAGCAGTGCTGACGGAACTGGGTGAGAGGGTGTCCGCTCTGCAACACTTTAAGAATTTAAGCTGACCAGCACAAAGAAGAATAACTTTTAATCAATATATTCGCTTAGAATCGGAGGTCTAACGGGTGCCCGCCGAGCAACGGTCCGTGTCCGATGCTTCGCGGGGTAAACATGGGGATACCTCATGAATACCGCTATGACCGCTTGCCTGCCTGACGAACACTTCGTCATTCGCGTCGATGGCCGAATCAAATCTCACCATCGACGTTTCTTGGATGCCTTGAGAGAGGGCCTCCTGCTTCGAGACCAATTTCCGCATCACGATGTAAAAGTCGTATCGATGCAGACGGAAGGCCGGCAACACTGAGCCCGTCGCGGGCTCGGTGACGATCGCGCAAGCACTTCCCTGCATGCCTTTGACTGCCCTCGTGTAGTTTTGCCTTGGGCACTCACGGGCGAGTTGGCGGCAAGGCTTTCTTTATTGTGGTGGTCGAGCGGCCCGCGCCGATATTTGTGCCAAAACTTCGGAGCGCCGATTTTCCTACAGCCTTAAGGCGCCCCCGGCTCACGGCCTGCCCTGTTTTTAGATATTCATTACCACCAAAAACGTCTTAATCTTAAAAATCCAAAAAATTGCCGAGATACGCCAGATAGATCGCGCCTGGAACTGGTAACATTGGACGGGGATCGCGGTCGATTTCGTCGCCGGCACCACTACGCACCGAACGACGCGATACCATCGGGTTTCGCTATCCGCCCAGACCAGTCATCATATGTCCAATGCCCGAATAGTAATAGTCGCGATTCCGCGGAGTGTCCTAATATGTGGCTATTCATGAAGTTCATAGGACGAATCAATTCCAGCAAAGGGCGTTTAAATTGAGCCAACCTGCCAGCGTGCGGCCAACCGCAGCCAACGCCATGTTTGTCATTCTTGGCGCAGTCACCTTTTGTCACCTCCTGAATGACGTGATGCAAGCTCTTTTGCCTGCGATCTACCCGATGCTGAAAGCCGGATTTTCCCTGTCGTTTGGACAGATCGGACTCTTGACCTTGGTTTTTCAGGTCACCGCCTCCCTCCTGCAGCCGATGATCGGGCTATACACGGACCGCAAACCGCAGCCTTACTCGTTACCGCTCGGCATGGCTTGTTCTCTGGTGGGCATGATCACGCTGGCCTTCGCGCCAAATTTCCCGGCGCTGCTTGCAGGAGCGGCATTGCTCGGTATCGGCAGTTCGATTTTCCATCCTAAATCGTCGCGTATCGCAAGGTTGGCGTCAGGCGGAGCCCATGGCTTCGCTCAGTCATTCTTTCAAGTTGGTGGCCATGTCGGTAGCGCACTCGGGCCGCTGATGGCGGCGTTTGTCGTACTGCCGCACGGGCGCGACAGCCTCGCCTGGTTTGCCGTTTTGGCGCTTCTCGGAATATGCATTCTTGTGGGCGTCGGACGATGGTATGGGCGCGCCGTTCGCTCTTTGCCGGCAAAGCATGGTCAGTCGTTACATCGTTTATCGTTACAGCCTTCGCAAGTGCGACGCGCCATGGCGGTGCTGATCGCCTTGATCTTTTCAAAGTTCTTCTATTTGGCGAGCATCACCAGTTACTACACTTTTTATTTGATGCACTGCTTCGGCTTGTCTATCGAGGCGGCTCAAATCTACCTGTTTGTTTTTCTTGCCTCGTCCGCGGTGGGCCTATTGGTCGGCGGCCCGATCGGCGACAAAATCGGACGCAAGAAGGTCATCTGGGGCTCTATCGTTGGCGTTTTGCCGTTCACACTGGCTTTGCCGCACGTCGGACTGACAGCCACACTCATCCTGAGCATTCTCATAGGCCTGATATTGTCGTCGGCCTTCTCGGCAATCGTCGTCTATGGCCAGGAGTTGATGCCGGGCCGCGTCGGAATGGTAGCGGGGCTGTTTTTCGGTCTTGCCTTCGGGATGGGAGGTATCGGAGCCGCGGTCCTGGGTGAATTGGCCGATTGGACGAGCATCGAGCTCGTCTATCTGATTTGCTCATTCCTGCCGCTTATCGGGCTTCTCACGCTGTTTCTCCCCAATCTGAGTGATGAGAGCGCGGATGCGCACGAGATTCAAACCGTTCCGAGTCCGGCGGAATAATCAGTTTTGCTTCGTGGAAAGATCTCACGCTCCGCACGCCAATGAGCACCGGATGTTGGGACTGCCGCCGCCGCTAAGGTGTCATGACCGACCCGCCCTGGAGACCGTGACGTATCAGCCCGCCTTCGGTCGCTTGCGCATCAGCGCGGCGCGTTCGCAGGTGGCGACAATGTCGCCGTTTTGATTGATCATCTCGTGGAAGAACGTGACGATGCCTTCGTTGGGGCGCGATTTGCTTTCGCGCTTGGAGCGCACCGTGGTGCGCGCCTTGACCAAGTCACCCTGGAACAGCGGCTTGGGAAAACGCACATCGGACATGCCGAGGTTCGCGAGTGTCGTGCCGAACGTGGTATCATTGACGGACATGCCGACCAAAAGCCCGAGCGTGAACAGGCTGTTGACCAGCGGCTTTCCCCACTCGGATTTCGCGGCGTAATGGGCGTCGATGTGCAGAGGCTGTGTGTTCATCGTCAACAGCGAGAACCAATGATTGTCGGTCTCGGTGATGGTCCGTGACCATTCATGATTGAACACCATGCCATCTTGAAATTCTTCGAACCAAAGACCAGCCATGCCTTTTTCTCCTGACTTGAAATTGATCTGGTGAGAACGGGATTCGGGCTAAGCGCCAACAAAACAGAAAATTAGGGTGCCTCGCTAACGGCCGCGGGCTCGATCTCCACCAGCAAGGCGTCGGCCGGGACCGTCTCACCGACCTTGCAGCGGATCGCCAACACCCGCCCCCGCACCGGCGCGTTGAGCGTGTGGATCAGCTTCATGGCTTCCATCTGCAAAACCGGCGCGCCTCTTTCAACGCTGTCGCCGACATTGAGATAAAGCCTTGACACGACACCATGCAGCGGCGCCGCAATGGCGTTGCCCGAATGCGCGACATGCCCGGTCGACAATGACATATCGATCTTCGGGGTAATCGTAGCCGCAAGCGCGACACCGTTGTGCGCGATGTACAGCACACGCTCGTGGCGGCGTATCGTGAACGAGCCCAAGTCGTCAGAAGCGATGTGTTTGACATCTCCAGCGACAGTGAGTCGTCCGAATTTTACGACCGTACCATCGATCGCGACCGCAATCTCAGTGCGCCCGACTTGGACCTCAGCTTCGGCTTCGCCAAATTCATCGGTAATGCACAGGGGCAGGCGCGCCGGCTGCGCCGCCGATGCGACGCGGATCGCGCTGCGCTGTTGCCACGGGCTGATCCACGATGGCGTCGCATCGCTGACGCGCGGCTCCGACCATGCTGCGCAAGCCGCGGCACGCAGCGTGCGAACGATCGCCGCATCGGGCTTCCAGTTTCTCGGAAAGGCCGTTTCGATGAAACGTGTCGTCATCTTGCCATCGCGAAACAGCGGATGAGCAACAGCGTCGCGGAGAAAGGCCTGCGTCGTCGGCACGCCCAGCATGACCAATTCGGACAGCCCGGCGCGCAGCCGCGCCAGCGCCGCGGGCCGGTCGAGGGCATAGGCGATCGTCTTCGCCAGCAGCGAGTCGTAATAAAGGCTGACCTGAGAGCCAGCCTCGACGCCGGAGTCGAAACGCAAGCTGCGCGGTGCGTCGACAGCGATGAGATCGCCAGATGCCGGACGGAAGCCGAGATCGGCCCGTTCCGCGGTGATACGCGCCTCGATAGCGTGACCGCGTGCGTGAATTTCGCTCTGCGCGAGCGGCAGCGTCTCCCCGGCCGCGGCGATCAACTGCCATTCCACCAGATCGATCCCGGTAATGAGTTCACGTCACCGGATGCTCGACCTGAAGCCGGGTGTTCATTTCCAAGAAGTATGGCTGATCACTGCCGGCATCCATGATGAACTCGACAGTGCCGGCCGAATCGTAGGCAATAGCGCGGCCAAGCTTCAATGCGGCGTCGTAGAGCTTGCTGCGCACGCTTTCGGGCAGATTTGGAGCCGGCGCCTCTTCCAGGACTTTTTGGTGATTGCGCTGCACCGAGCAATCGCGCTCGAACAAATGAACGAGGTTGCCATGCCGATCACCGGCGACCTGCACTTCGAGGTGGCGCGGATTGAGAATAAATTTTTCCAGCAGGATCGAGCCGTCGCCGAAGGCGGCTTCGGCCTCCGCCGTCGCGCTCGCCAACGCATCTGCAAAATCTTCGAGCCGGTCGACCCGTCGCATGCCGCGCCCGCCGCCGCCGGACGACGCCTTGATCAGAACCGGAAAGCCGATGCGCTTGGCTTCGGCGGCCAACGTTTTACCGTCCTGAGCGTCGCCATGATAGCCCGGAACGGTTGGCACACCGGCCGCCTCGGCGATGCGCTTCGACTCGATCTTTGAACCCATGCGCTCGACCGCGTTAGCGGACGGCCCAACGAAGATGAGACCCGCCGCCTCGCAGCGGCGCACAAAGGCGGCGTTCTCCGACAGGAAGCCATAGCCCGGATGGATCGCGTCAGCGCTCGTCTGCTGCGCCGCTGTGACCAGAGCCTCCATGTCGAGATAGCTTTGCCGCGCCGGTGGCGGACCAATGCGCACGGCATCGTCGGCGGTGCGAACGTGCAGCGCGTTCGCATCGGCGTCTGAATAAACTGCGATGCTGCGAATACCGAGCTGCTTGCAGGTGCGCATGACGCGAACGGCGATTTCACCGCGATTGGCGATCAGGACCGAACGGATCGGGCGAGGAGAATTCGAGAAACGCACGTGCAAATATCCTTACATCCGATAGACGGGGCGCGTGCCGGTCAGCGGCGGCTCCATCGCACCAATCGCGAGACACAATCCCAGCACGTCGCGGGTGTCGGCCGGCTCGATCAGCCCGTCGTCCCAAAGCCGGGCCGTGCAGTAGTAGGGATTGGACTGGGTATCGAACATGTCGCGCAGTTTCGTCTCGTGCGCGGCGAGTTCCTGTTCGGTCGCAGGATTGCGCGAGATGCTGGAGCGGCGCAGGTCCATCAGCACCGAGCTGCCGACGTCCGGGCTCATCGTGCCGAGACGCGCATTCGGCCACATGAACATGAAGCGCGGGCGGAATCCGCGCCCACTCATGCCGTAATTGCCGGCGCCGTAGGATCCGCCGGTGACCACCGTGTAGCGCGGCACCCGTGCGTTTGACACCGCATAAACGAGCTTTGCGGAATTCTTGGCGATGCCGCCGCGTTCGGCGTCGGAGCCGACCATGAAGCCGGTGATGTTCTGCAGGAACAGGATCGGCACATTGCGCTGATCGCACAGCTCGATGAAGTGTGCGCCCTTCAGCGAAGACTCCGAGAACAGCACGCCGTTATTGGCCAGAATGCCAATCGGCAGGCCCTGGATATGCGCGAAGCCGCACACCAGCGTCGGGCCGTAGAGCGGCTTGAATTCGTGAAACTCGCTGGCGTCGACAAGGCGCGCGATGATCTCGCGCTGATCGAACGGACGCGTCAAATCAGTGCCGACAATGCCGGGAATTTCCGCCGCATCGTACAGCGGCGCGCGCGCCGGCCGGATATCGCCGTGAACGCCCTGCACACGATTGAGCGCACCGACAATGTCGCGTGTCCTGGCGATCGCTTCCATCTCGTCGCGCGCGAAATGATCGGAGACACCGGACACGGTGCTGTGCATCTCGGCGCCGCCCAACGTCTCGCGATCCACGATCTCCTTGATCGCAGCCTTGACGATCTGTGGGCCGCCGAGATGGACGCTGCTGTTGCCGGCGGTCATCACCACCTCATCCGCCAGCGCCGGGATATAGGCGCCGCCTGCCGTGCACTCGCCGAATACCGTGGCGATCTGCGGAATACCCGCCGCCGACATCCGGCACTGGCGATAGAACGCGCCGCCGAAATGATCCTGATCGGGAAAAACCTGGTCGCCCTGCTCCAGATTGGCGCCACCGCAATCGACCAGATAAACAATCGGCAGCTTATTCTCCAGCGCGATATCCTGCGCGCGGACGTGCTTTCTGATCGTTTCCTTGAAGAACGAGCCACCCTTCACGGTCGCGTCGTTGGCGATGATCATGCAGACCACGCCGCGGATCGTGCCGATGCCGGTGACAATCCCGGCGGCAGGTACGGCGTTGCCGTAAAGCCCCCAGGCCGCCAGCGGCGAAAGCTCGAGGAACGGACTGAGCGGATCGAGCAAATAGTCGATGCGTTCGCGAACCGGGATCTTGCCGCGCTCGCGGTGGCGCTTGACCATGCGCTCACCGCCGCCGGCAACCGCCCACGCTTGCCGTTCGCGCAGTGTTTTCAAGAGACCTTCATACACCGCCGAATTGGCGAGAAAGGTTTCCGAAGCGGGATCGATCGTGGTAGATAGCGTCGCCATATTTCAAGCCATTCAAACCAAGTGGGTCATACGTCAGCCGAGCCAGCGCTTGCGTCGGCGATAGTGCTTCACGTCGCGAAAGTTTCTTCGCTCCTCGCCAAGCGAGAGACCGAGATAGAACTCTTGCACATCGGGATTTTGTTCAAGCTGCTCGCGGGTGCCGTGCAGGACGACGCGGCCGCCTTCCATCACATAGCCGTAGTGACACTGGCGGATCGCGGCGCGTGCGTTCTGCTCCACCAGCAGAACCGTAAGTCCCATCTCGCGGTTGATCATGCCGATGGTCTCGAACAGCTGCGCGACCAGCATCGGCGCCAACCCCATCGACGGTTCGTCGAGCAGCAGCACGCGCGGCCGCGCCAACAATGCGCGACCGATCAGCAACATCTGCATCTCGCCGCCGGACAGATAGCCGGCGGTGCGGTTCAGCAATTGCGGCAGGCGCGGAAAGTAGCCAAAGACACGTTCCATATCCTGCGCAACGGCCCGATGGTCAGAGCGGCGATGCGCGCCGATACGCAGGTTCTGTTCGACCGTGAGGTGTTCGAGCACCTTGCGGCCTTCCAGAACCTGCACGATGCCGCGTCCGAAGATCTTGACGGGGTCGAGCCCCGTGATCGGCTGGCCGTCGAGCTTGATCTCGCCGGCCGTCACTGCGCCGAGCTCCGCCCGCAGCAAGCCCGATATCGCGCGCAATGTCGTCGTCTTGCCGGCCCCATTTGAGCCAAGCAGAACGACGACCTTGCCGTCCGGCACCTCGAGGTTGGCGCTGCGCAATACCTGGATGACCCCGGCATAGACAACGTCAACATTGGTCAGCGACAGGCTCATGGTCTGTTCTTCGACGATCAATCACCACTTCTCGAGCTTTGGCACATCCATCCAGGCGTCGCTGAGCGGCACGATCTTGCCATCGGTCACCACCTGCGCCTTCACTTTGATGTCGCCAACTGGAAACGGCGCGGTCTGGTCGTATTTGATCGCCGGCAGGATACCGAGCAGTTCCTGTTCGGAGAACGAATTCTCCATCATGGCGTCATACATCGCCTGCCCGGTCACGTTGTCCTTGCCGACCTTGGCGATGGCCTTTTCGAGAATGCGGAAGGCCAGCAATGCTTGCGCCGCCGACTGCGCAGCGATCAGGCCCCACTTGCCGTCGGGCCCCTTGTTGGCCTCGTAGATCGCGCGGAGCGGCAGATCTTTCTGATTGTCGGGCGCGAACGAGAAGGCTGAATACGAGCCGTTGAGTTTAGCCAGATCGATGCCCTTGGCGGCTTCGCTCAAACCGTTGTGCGTCGAGGAGATGATTGGCACATGGGCACCGAGCTCGTCGAGCGCGTTGGCCGTGGCAATGACTTGCGCCGTGGTTCCGCCGACCAGCAAGACGTCCGGCTTCTTCTCGAGAAGATCGCGAACGTTCGAGGTCACCGATACCGGGCTTGCCGGGATCCATTGCGTATCCACGACCTGGAAACGGTCCGGGTACATCGCGGCCAGTTTCTCGACGCCCTTCACCTGATCGACAAAGCCGGCCGCATTCTGTGTGCTCAGCGCACCGATCAGGAGCTTTCCACCCTTCTTCTTCTGCAGTTCGCTCAACAGGCCGGCGAACTCGTGACTGTAGGTCGGACGAATTGAAAAGTGCCAGCCGTTTGGCTGCCAGACCAGGCCGACCATCGCGGTGCCGATCAGCATCGGCACCTTGTCGTTCGGCAGCCGCTTCATCAGCGTCGTCAGATCCGGCGAGCCGAACCCGAGATGCATGATCGGCTTGTCGCGCGACAGAATGCTCGGCCAGGTGCGGGCGATCACGGCAGCATCGTAGCGCATGTCCGTGATCTTGATGTCGACCTTCACGCCGAGCTTCTCGCCGACTTCCTTGTTCCACCAGTTGTCGACGGCGATGAGGCCGGACATGGCGTTCGGCATCACGTCAGCGAACGGGCCGCTATAGTCCGCCGAAGCCGACATCACGTATTCGGCGGCAAACGACGGCTGCGCGACGGCCAGCGCCGCAGCCGCCAGGATCACTCTCAGCTTCAAGTTCATTGCATTCCTCCCTGTCGTTTTTTGCACTTCGTTTTGGTTGATTGCTTCATCGCGGTGGAAACGGCCAGAACTGGAATGTGTTCTTGAGCACCATCCAGCGGTGCGCAAGTCCGCGCGGTTCGAAAATCAAGGCCAGCAGGATACAACCGCCGAGCGCCACATTGGTGGCGGCGAAAATGGTGCCGCTGGCATCCCCGTGACGGACGAACGCGCCTGCAATCTCATGCAAGCCTTCCTGCACCACAGTGATGAACACGACGCCCAGGATCGCGCCGATCGGGGTCGCCATCCCACCGACGATCAGCATGCCGAGATACCAGACCGACGCGAACAGCGTAAAACTTTCTGCGGTGACGAATTGCAGAAACCAGGCGGTGCAGGCGCCAGCAACGCCCGCGAACATCGAGCCGGCAAAGAAAGCCGCGAGCTTATAGCGCAGCACGTCGATGCCCATCACCTCCGCGGCGATGTCATTATCGCGCACCGCCTTGAGTGCCCGGCCGAAGCGGCTGCGATGCAGGTTGAACGCCGCAAGCGTCATGATCAGGGCGATCACGAACGTAAAATAGTAAAGCTGCATCGGCGAGGACAGCGCATAGCCGCCGACGGTCAGCGGCTCGACCGGCATGCCAACCAGGCCGCCGAGCCAGGTCGACGGCAGCCCGAAGACGACGATCGGAAACAGCACCTGCGCGGCGAGTGTCGTCAGCGCCAAATAAAAGCCCTTTACGCGCGCGGCCGGGAGGGCGAATAGGATGCTAACGGCGCCCGTGGTCAGCGCCGCGGCCGGTATCACGACCCAGAACGGCCAGCCGAGTTCGACGAATTTGGCGGCCGCAAACGCTCCGACACCGACGAAGGCGGATTGGGCGATATTGATCTGGCCGGCAATGCCGACGGTGACGTGTAAGCCCAGCACGGCGATCAGCGTGATGTACATCTGCGTGCCGATGCCATGCAGATAATCGTTCGACACCAGCGGCAATAGCGCCAAGCCCACCACCAGCAAGGCGACCGCGGTTCGCGCGCGCGCCGTCTTGAGCAGCGCCGCCTCGCTGCCGTAGGTCTTGAAGTGGATGCCGGTCGGAAGCATGCCGCTACAGCCTCTCGATCTTCTTCCAGCCGAAAAGACCCTGCGGGCGGATCAGCAGCACCGCGATCATCACACCGAACGGCAGCACATTGGATGCCACGCCGTTGGTGACCGGATCGAGATAGCTGGCCGCCAACTGTTCGCCGACGCCGATGAGAAGGCCGGCGAGCGGCGCCCCGCGCACGGATTCAAGCCCGCCGAGCAGCGCAACCGGCAGGGCCTTGAAGCCGATCTCGGCGACATCGAGCGACAAGATACGTCCGGACAGCAGCACGATGGCGCCGAGCGTCGCCACGATTGTGCCGAGCACCCAGGCGATCGCGATCGCCCAGCGCACGGAGACGCCGAGCGACAACGCGGTGTTGTGGCTCTCGGCGACGGCGGCCAGCCGCAGGCCCTGGCGCGTCCGGGTCAGGAACAGATGCAGCGCCAGCGCCAGGATGATCGTCAGGATGGCGCCGATCAGCAGCCGCTTGTTCAGCAGAAACGGACCGAGCGATATCGCGCCCGACGGCAGAATGGCCGGGAACGGCCGCGTCTCCGCGCTCCAGATCATTTGAGCAATGCCGCGGAGCATGACCAGAAGCGCGATGCTGGCCATGAAGATAGCGAAAGCGTGCTGGCCGATGAGCGGCCGAAACACCAGGCGCTCGAGCAAGAGACCAAGCGCCACGCAAGCCGCACCGGTGAGCAGGAGGCCGACGACGAGCGGAATTTTGAAGCCGAAAAGCGTCGGCGCGCCGAGCGTGAACGTCCAGACGAACAACGCCCCCATCAGCAAGACTTCGCCCTGGGCAAGGTTCACGATCTGAGAGGCGCGATAGATCACGACGAACGAGATGGCGATCAAGCCGTAGACCAGCCCGACCAAGGTGCCGTCGATCAGCGCTTGAGCAAAGCGGATCATGCATGCTCCAAGCGGTTGATCGCGACCTGGGTGCGCATCGTGTTCACCGAGCCATCCTGATACTTGACCTGGATTGTCGTGTCGCAATGGGCGTCGCCGCGATATAGCGACTCGATCAAATCTGCATAGCGCTCGTGGATCAGTTCTCGCCGCAGTTTTCGCGAGCGTGTCAGTTCGGCTTCGTCGGCGTCGAGTTCCTTCGGCAGGGTCGCAAACGAGCGGATGCGGGCGCCGTCATCCACGCGCGCATTCACTTGGTCGACGGCGCGCGTCACCTCGGCGCGGATCGCAGGCAGTTGGCTCAGCTCCGTGAACGTGCCGTAAGCCAAGCCATGCAGCTCGGCAAAACGGCCGGCGATCTCGCTGTCGACATTGATCAGCGCCGTCACGAAGCTGTGGCCCTCATCGCCGATCACGATTGCATCGCGGATCATCGATGACGCACGCAGGTGATTTTCGATGAACTGCGGTGGGTAACTTTGCCCGCTTGCGAGTTTCCGCATGTCCTTCAAGCGGTCAAGAAAGACGAGCTGCCCGCGATTGTCGACGCGCACGGCGTCGCCGGTTTCGTAGCCGTCCTCGCGCGTACCCAGTTCGGCCGTCGCGACGTCGTTTTTCAGATAGCCGGAGAACGCCGGAAGCCGCAGCCGGAGTTGGCCGCGCGGGTCGATCCAGGCTTCCATCGGCCCGGCGATGGTCGGATCCGACGGCATCAGCGCGCCCATGGTGCCGCTGTCGGTGACGCCGCGCCTGTGTGCCGAGACCAGGCCCATTTCGGTCGAACCGTACAGATTGCCAAGCGGCACGCCAAACGCATGGAAGCGATTGAACAGTTCGGCGGAAAGCCCCGAACCGCCGCTGAGCACGGCGCGGGCGCGGCTCAAACCCAGCAAATTGCGAACGCCACGCAGCACGAGCAGATCAGCCAGCGGATGCAGAACGCGGGCAACGGTCCAGCCCGGCGAAGCCAGCCGCTCGCTGCCGAAGCGCACGGCCCACGCATAGAGCGCGCGGCGGAGCGCCCCCGCGTCCATCATCCTGGCATCGATCCCGGAGGCGAGCATCTCCCATTGGCGCGGCGTGAACATCAAAAACTCGGGCCCGACCTCGCGCAGGTCGCTCTGCACGGTCTCCGGCTTTTCGGCATAGTGCACGAGCATCGGGGCCAGGAGTGCTAAACCAAAGCCGTAAAATTGCTCGGCCGCCCAGGCTGGAGAGATGTAGGAGAGGTAGCGCGCGCCGGGCTCGACCGCGAGCGTACCCATCAGCCGGTAGGCGTTGTCGAGAATGAAGGCGTGCGACAGCATCGCGCCTTTCGGCCGTCCGGTGGTGCCCGACGTGTAACAGTAGACCGCGACATCACTTTGCGCGGCCGCGTCGATGGCTGCGTCGAGCCAGCGCTCGTCGGCTTCGTCGCCGTGCTTCTCAAGTGCTGTGAGTGGCGCCAGCAAGGGCGAGCCGTAGTGCCACAACCCGCGCGGCTCGATGTAGAACATGCGACGCAGCTTCGGCAGGCGCGACGCGTGGCTCAAAACCTTGTCGACCTGCTCCTGATCCTGGGCGACCACGATGGCCGCTTCGGCGTGATCGAGCAGAAAGGCGATCTCGTCAGCAACAGAGTCAGGATACGCACAGACCGTCCGCGCGCCGATGCACAGCGCACCAAGCTGCAGAATAAATTGTTCCTCGCAGTTTTCAGCGATGATCGCCACCACATCGCCACGCTGGATGCCCGCCGCCGCTAAGCCGAGCGCGTAACATCGCGCCGATGCGTTGACCTCGGCCCACGTTCGCCCGCGCCAGACACCGAAACGCTTGCTGCGAATGGCGACGTCATCGCCATCATCACGGGCGCGATCGCGCAAGATTTGCGGCAGCGTGCGGCCACGGGACGTGCGCGCATCTTCGACATGCACCGCATGATACACCGGCGCGCTCATGCGACACCCAGATAGGCCGCGACCACCGCCTCGTTGACACGCACCTGCGCCGGGGTACCGACGGCGATGACGCGGCCGAAGTCGAGCACCGTCACGGTATCGGAAATGTCCATGACGACTTCCATATCGTGCTCGACCAACACGATCGGGATCTTGCGGGCGTCGCGGATATCCAGAATGAAGCGCGCGAGATCGCCCTTCTCTTCCGGATTCATGCCGGCCATCGGCTCGTCCATGATCAAAATCTTCGGGTCAAGCGCGATCGCCCTGCCGAGATCGACGCGTTTGCGCATGCCGTAGCTGAGATCGCCGACGACCGCGTGGCGCAGCTCCTCCAGCTCGAGAAACTCGATGATCTCCTCGGCTTTGGCGGCGAACACTTCTTCCTCGCGCCGCGTTCGACCCCAATAGAGCAGCGCATCGAACAAGCCGGTGCGCATCTGATTATGGAAACCGGTCAGGATATTCTCGCGCGCCGTCATGCCCGGATAGGTCTGGATGCCCTGGAACGTGCGCCCAACGCCGACCGCGGCGCGACGATGCGGCCTCATGCTGCCGATGTCTGTGCCGTTAAAGAGCACTGCGCCGACCTGCGGGCGGTAGAACCCCGAGAGACAGTTCAACAGGCTCGATTTGCCGGCCCCGTTCGGCCCGATCACAGCGTGAATTTCGCCCGGCGCGACCGCAATCGACACGTCCTTGAGGGCGTCGACGGCACCGAACCGCAACCCGAGACCTTTCGCCTCCAAGACAGGCTCTGTCAGGGTCGCAGGAGCCAGCATCACGCGCTCACACGGTCCGCCGGATCAGCTGAAAGTGACGTCGAGGCCGCACGCCCGCGCGATCAACAACTTCTGGATCTGCGAACTGCCGTCGCCGATCGTGCAGACGCGGTTGTCGCGGTAGTAGCGCGAGACCGGGCACTCTTCCATATAACCGAAGCCGCCATGGACCTGGATCGCCTTGTCGGCGCATTTGGTCCCGGCTTCGGTTGCCAGATATTTCGCCATCGACAGCTCTTTGAGGTTGTCGCGGCCCTGATCGACCCCCCAGGCAGCCCGATAGGTCGCAAGCCGTGCGGTATCGACCTCCATCGCCATGTCGGCGATCATCTCCTGGATCAATTGCAGCCGACCGAGCGAGCCGCCGAAGGCCTGGCGCTCCTGCGCATATTTGATGGCATGATCGAGCGAGGCTTGCGCCAGCCCGAGCGAACAGGCGGCAAGAAACAATCGCGCCGCCTGATAACCTCGATGCAGCAGGAAGCGGCCGCGATGCACCTCGCCGACGACATTATCGGCCGAAATCTCGCAATTGTCGAAATAGAGCGGACGCGTATCAGACGAGCGCCAGCCGAGCTTGCGATAGCGCTCGCCGCGCTCGTAGCCCTTCGACTCGTTCGGCACCAGAAATAGCGTGTACTGCTTCTTCGGCGATTCCGCCGGGCTGCTCACCGTCAGGAGCAGCGTGAAGATCGAAATGTCGGTGCCCGCGTTGGTGATATAGGCCTTCTCGCCGCTGATCGACCAGCGATCGTTGCCGACCGTTTTGGCCCGAGGTCTTGAAACCGGCAGTGTCGCTGCCGGCGTCCGGCTCGGTGCCGGCGATTGCGCACATCTTTTGCCCGGTCACGATCTCGGGCAGCCATTGGTCGATTTGCTGCCTGGTGCCGAAGCGCGACACGGTGAGGCCGGTCGCCATGCTGACCATCGCGGACACGGCCAGCGATTGATCGGCGCGCGCCACTTCTTCGAGGGCCAGCACCGCATCGAACACGCCAAGACCCATGCCGCCCAGTTCCTCCGAAAAAGGAATCGACATCACGCCGAGGTCGCCGAGTTTCTTGAACAGTGCCGTCGGAAACACGCCATCGCGGTCCAATTGCTCGGCGACCGGCGCCACTTCGCGCTGCGCGAACTCGTGCACGCGACCTTGCAGCTGCTGCTGGTCGGGGCTCAGATCGAAATTCATGACGCCATTTCCTCTTTCGATGCCGCCACTGCGCGGGATAACTTGTTGATCTTGCTGCTCAGCGCACGTGCCGGCTTGGCCGCGAAGCCGCGGGTCGCGACCTCGATCAGCGCCGCGGCGGCATCATCCGCACTCCAAGGTCCGGCCGGCGAATACCACTTGGTGACCCAGTGGACGGCACCGAGCAGCATGAAAACCGCAAGCTTGGGGTCAACCGGGATGATGCTGCCGTCCGCGATGCCCATTTTGACCAGCGCGCGCAGACGTTTTTCGAACTTGTCGCGCAACGCGACGATGCGCTGGGAGCTTTGCTTCTCGAGTGCATTCTCCTCGAGCAGCAGCACCGGTACGCCGAGATCGCTGATCATCGAGCGTAGGTAGCCGCTCATTGCGATCTGGATCTTCTCCAGCCCGGTCTTGCCGGCTCGCTCACCGTCGTCGAGATGCTCGAAGGCGATTTCCATCGCCTCTTCGTGGCAGGCGGACAGCAGATCGTTTTTGTTGTTCACATAGCGATAGAGCGCGGTTTTGGTGACGCCAAGGCGCTCGGCAACGTCTTCCAGCGTCGTACCGTGACTGCCGCGCCGGTTGAACACGCGGGCAGCTTCACGGATGATCGCCTTGCGCTTGCTCTCGGACTGTTCGGCGCGGCTTGGGACCACATTGGCCCACTTGGTCATCCATCGTCTCCCCAGATCGCGCGCCGTTGGTTTTCATTCTGCGGCGCTTACTGAATGGCACAAGGTTTACGCGTGTGCAAGGGGCGTCACTTTAGTTA
Organism: uncultured Alphaproteobacteria bacterium; assembly: GCA_963737755.1. Lineage (GTDB taxonomy): Bacteria > Pseudomonadota > Alphaproteobacteria > Rhizobiales > Xanthobacteraceae > BOG-931. The sequence continues at coordinate 1,245,979 of CAVTTZ010000009.1, forward strand.
CCCGACGGTCACCTATATTGACAACCGGGCAGTTTTCTTTTGGCGCTGCAATAAAATCGCGCGACGAAAGGCCTAAAGCGCGGATCGCGACACCTCGCGACCAGCAAAGCGAAACCCCGTCCGTTTCTTGATTTGGTCAATCGTTTGATTGTCCGCGACAATCGTGGCAGCCGGAAGTCAGCCGCTGCCGAACATGAGATGTCGTGGGCCGTTGGCGGCTCGTAGCAATCGCCATAAACGTCCAGCGCCAGCGATCCAGGGCCTGCGGCCTCGGCGCCAGCGTTGCGCGGAATAGGCCTCCCGCCAACCCACAGTTGGCGCTCACTGCAGCCAACTGTGAGTCGGGTTCCACGTCTCCGAGTTGGTCGTCTACTTGAAGGCGACGGCCGAAACAGCTTGGCGAGGATCGAGGGGAAGTCCACGCACGAGCGGCACCCGCAAGGTCTATTCGGCCCTCGCTGGTCCAGTTTTCTCTCGCGCTACTCAGCCGCTTCGGACGTCACGGATTGCACGAGCTTCGGGTTGAGGTTGCAGGCATCATCCCAGCTCAATACATCGAATGATTTGACGAGCTTGCCCACGCCGTCCGTCATGCCGCACAGTATGCCGAGTTCGATGATCTCTTCCTCGCTGAAGTGCTTCTTCAGATCGTCGTAAACCTCGTCCCTATCGATGGCATGTTCGCCCTGCTTGAACAAATCGGCATAATGCAGCGCTGCTTTTTCGCGCGGCGTGAAATATTTGCTGGTGCGATACGGGCCGAGCAGATCATTGATCATGTCCTCGGTCAGGCCCTCGGCCTTGGCCACGTTGGAACGCACCGTCGAGCAATAGCCGCACTGATGCGCAACGGAAATTTTGATGCGGCACATTTCCTTCAGCTTGTGCGGCAGGACGCCACTGTAAAGCGTCTTGTTCCAGCATTCGACCCATGCCGAACCAACCTCGCTGCGCGTCATGATGCTGACCACGCGGGGATCCGGCGCCCCGGTTTTTTCGGCAAACTCGATCATTGCCTTGATCTTTGGGGTCTTGTCGGATTCTTCGATGTAGTTGATGCGCGGCATAGTCTTTCTCCTGCTGTGCGGAGGCCCGGTCGACGGCCGCGCGTATGCTGCTCTCAAATTGTGACTTGCGTAAATTGAATATTTCGTATGATCTCCATGCAATAAATGTAACGCTATGGACCTTCGAATCCTCCAGGCCTTCATCCGTGTCGCCGAGCTCGGCAGCATCGCGCGCGCCGCCAATGTGCTCAACCAGACACAGCCAACCATTAGCCGCCAGGTCGCCGCGCTCGAGAGTGAGGTCGGAGGCGCCCTGTTCATCCGCCATCGGCGTGGAATGAGCCTGAGCCCTGCCGGCGAGCAGTTCCGCGACCGAGCAATGCAGGCGCTGCGTGGTCTTGATCAGGCGAAAGCGGAGTTCGCTGCCCATGCAGGGGAACCGACTGGCACGGTTTCGCTCGGTCTGCCGCCTGCTCTGCTGTCGGTGCTCAGCGGGCCGGTGGTCGATCGTTTCGTGACCGCATACCCACGGGTTCTGTTGCACGTCTACGAGACAATATCGCAAGGGCTGGAAGAACTGATGCGAAGCGGCGAAGCTGACGTAGCGGTGCTGCTCGCCGACCGGAAGGTTCTCCGCAACGCCATACTGACCCCGATTGGCGTCGAGCCGCTGATGCTCGCAGGTCCGCGCGGCGCAGGATTGGATTCCGGCAAGCCGGTCGGCATGGAGGCGCTTGCCGGATTGCCGCTGCTGACTTTTCGGCCGCCCAATTTTTTGCGGCTCATGATCGAGACTGGCCTTCGCAAGCACGGCTTGGCGTTCAAAGCCATGGTGGAGTTGGAGACACTCCCGTTGGCGCTTGAATTGATCGAACGCGGCACCGGCTACGGTGTTTTTCCGCGCAGCGGACTTCCGAGCGACGCTCGGATTTCGATGGCTCCCCTCCGCGGCCTGACGGTGACCTGGACCCTCGCCGTTAATCGCGACCGCGACCGGGACGCGGCCGTGCAGGCGTTGGCGACGATGATCCGCTCCCAAGCGGAAACACTCATCAAGGACGGAATCTGGAAAAGACCTTCCGGGAACGGATTGAACCCACGACGATCAAAGAAGCGTCTCGGAGGATGATAAGGTCCGAGCACAAATCGTCCCTTATTGACCGGCTGGGGCCGTGATCACGCGGTGACACTCATCGCGGCCCTTTGGCCCTACCGATTCTCATTCGTCGCAACGTCTGTCTTGGCGTATCGCGAATAAAGTTGCTCTAATCGCTGCCGCCACATACTCACAAATGCATCCGAAGTGAGTTTGTTGACTGACTTCCAATCATGCTTGGCGGTTGGGAGCGTGTTTCCCCAGATCGCGCGTTTACACCACGATTTGCCTTTCTGTCGGCCCTCGTCGGTCGCACACATTGACTTCCACGCCACCCGCTCCGGATGACTGAGATGTTCCGCTGCGCCGCGCCATCCTTGCTGATGAATGAGATAGAGATCGCCGATCGTCGGTTCTCTATGAGTATTGGATTCAAAAAGCATGGCCTCGGCAGCCAGCTTCGACGCTGCGGCAACAGCGTTGTCGCGCGGGCTGGTTATATCTCCCGAGCCGTATTTTTTGAACTCGGATCTGCTGAGCTGGAACAAGCCAATGTAAGAGCCAGTACGTTGGTTCGGATTGAAATCGGACTCGATTTTGGCCATCGCTTCCATAAAGCGAAAATCCAGACCGAAAGCATCGGCGGCCAGCTTGATCTCGTCGACCGGGGTCCCGACGGGGATATCACTCAGGGCCGCGAGAACGACATCGGCCGGCTTTTTGTCGGATGGCAATTCGCCCTCGGGAAACGAGGTCAAATCCGCAGAGTGCGGTGTCGCCGATTCCGCGCCAGGGGCGCGATCCTGGAACGCGAAAGCGTCCGGCTCCGACTTCGATTCCTTTCCATCGGGACTATCGACGCCGGCATCCTTTCCTCGCAACAGCATTGAAAAGCGCTGCGAAAACGTAGCGGGCGTTGCCGGAAGGACGAAGAAGCTTGCCGCTTGTTCGCTAACGTCTTCTCCAACCGCCAAATTTGGTTGATCAGTCGCCAGCTTTGCAGCGACCGTCACACAAAGCGGACTTGCCGCAAACGCCGCGGCGAGACAGGCCAAACGCCAGAATTTCATGCCCCCTGCACCCCTGCAGTTTTCTTGCAGCGAGGTTCGGACGGCTTGGCGTTCTTTTTTGTGGCACGGCGCCGCCATGTTAACGTTTTGTCAAGACGTGTGGCATTTGCGCCACAATGCGAAAGGCGCCTTGCAAGCAGTCACTGGACGGCCAAGCGATCCCTTGGCGAGCCCCCTCTGCGTTGTGGATGATGAGAATATGGCATCGGCTTGGGCCATTCACGCGGGGAACGTGATCCGCCTGGGCGCGATCGTGCCCAGATAGACGAACCAGCCTTCGGGATTTTGCCCGTCCGTTCTGTGACGCGTCTCGGCGAAAAATCCGACGAGCAATTCGTCCACCGACTGGTTGCCCAGTTCTCGCCGCAGCCACTTCAGGTACGGCTCGAGCCGAATGTTGTGGGGTTCGATGTGCACCGCCAAGACCGGAGCGTCCCAGCCCTTTGGATCGCTTGTGAGCCACACGACTGCATGCCACGCTGATGTGGCTGTGATCGGAGGTGCTGGCATCTGAGGCTGCAGCCCGTGACTACGAATGCTGGCTAATAGCTCCGGCCGCGTGGCGTGACAGAGAATCACGACGCGCAGACCAAGAGCCGCAGACAATCGTCTGCCTCAGTGTTTTTCGTTTCTGCTGGGAATTTCCGATTGGCTCTTGCTGATGAATCAGTAGCCCGGCGCGCGCTCTACAGACCGCCCCGCGCGCGCCTAGTCCTGCCAGACTATTTTTTCACCAGGGAACATGAAGAGAGAGCGAGCGGCTTAAAAGCTTGCTCGGCCGGGACCGTGGCCAGCAATTTGTAATAGTCCCAGGGGCCTTTCGACTCATCCGGCTTTTTGACTTCGAACAGATACATGTCGTGCACCATGCGCCCGTCCTCGCGAATGATGCCGCCTTTGTAGAAGACGTCCTCGACCGGCATTTCGCGCATTTTCTTCATTACGGCTTGGGTCTCATCCGTGCCGGCGGCCTGCACGGCTTTAAGATAATGACGAACCGAAGAGTACACGCCGGTCTGAAGCATATTCGGCATGGCGTTGACGACCGAGAAGAAGCGCTTCGACCATTCGCGCGTTCCGTCATTCATGTCCCAATACGACGCCTCGGTGATCGTGAGCCCCTGCGCCAGCTTCAACCCAAGTCCATGAACGTCGTTGATAAAGGCCGCAAGCGCCGCGAGCTTCTGTCCGCCCTGCGTCACTCCGAATTCGGCGGCCTGCTTGATCGAATTGATGGTATCGCCGCCGGCATTCGCCAGCGCGACGACCTTTGCCTGCGATCCTTGCGCCGACAGCAGCGCGGAGGCGAAATCCGACGTACCGACCGGCAGGCGCGTATTGCCCAGGACCTTGCCGCCGAGGCTGGTGACGACTTCGCCGGTGTCCTTCTCGAGGCTATGACCGAACGCATAGTCGGCCGTGACAAAATACCAGGAATTGAAGCCCTGCTTCACCAAGGCCTGCCCGGTGCTGTGCGCGATCGCATATGAGTTGTAGGCCCAATGTATCACATAGGGGCCGCAGGCTTCGTTGGTAATGCGCGTCGAGCCCGGTGAACTGAGCGTCAGAATTTTCTGTTTCTCTTTCGCCACTTCAACGACAGCCAAGGCCGGAGACGACGACGCGACGTCGAGAATGGCGTCGACGTGGTCCGCATCGAACCATTTCCTGGCAATCGATCCGCCCAGCTCTGCCTTATTTTGGTGATCCGCAACCAACAATTCGACCGGAACGCCGAGAACCTTGCCGCCGACCTCGTCGATCGCCATCTGCGCGGCGGTGGCAGCTCCTTTTCCGGTGATGTCCGCGTAAACGCCGGCCATGTCCTCGATCACGCCGACGCGGACGACGCCGTCGGAGACCTGCGCAGTCTGTGCAAAAGACGACGAAACGCCCGCAATGCCGAGTACTGCAGCAAACGCCGCCGCTGCTGGATGAACTGATTTCAACTTTACCCTCCCCTTCGGCACCAAGCTGTTTGGCGCTGTTGTCTGCACGTCGCGCATGTCAGTGCACGGCGGTTTTTTACCGATGCTTCGAGGCCGCTCTCACTCATGGCGCGCCTTTCCGGGATTCCGGTTGGCGAACGCGGCCAGACCTTTTCGCGCCTCGGGGCTCGTAAAGGTCCGCTGACCCAGTTTTGCTTCGGCCGCGAAGGCTTCCTGCAGCGGCAGGTCCTGGAGCGTCAGCACGGCCTCCTTGATGGTCTGGATCGCGGTCGGGCTGAAGCCGGCGATGCGGGCGGCAAGCTCCTGCGCCACCGGCTCAACATCGTCCGGCGCGACCACGTGATTGATGACGCCCTTGGCCATCATTTCGGCGGCGGAGAAGCGCTTCGCGGTGAGCAGAATCTCCATGGCGTGCGCGTAGCCGATTTGCCGGACCAGCCGGACGAGCGTGCCGCCGGCAGCCACAAAGCCGTGCTGCGGCTCGGGGAGCTGAAATTCCGCCGTCGCGCCGGCAATGCGAATATCGGTCGCGAGCATGATTTCGAAGCCGCCGCCGAAGCAAAAGCCGCGCACGGCGCAGACGATGGGCTTGTAAAATCCCTCGACCTTCAGATGCGCCGGGTCCCACGCGCTGATGTCGAACTTACTATCAACCAACGCCGGGATGGACTCGGTAAGATCAGCACCGACGCAGAACGCGCGGTCTCCCTTGCCGGTCAGGACCACCGCGCGGACCTCCGGATCGGCCTGAACTTGCGCGAAAGCCTCGCCGAGCTCCTGATACATGCTGAGCGTCAAGGCATTGAGCTTTTCGGGTCGCGCAAAGCGTATGGTCGCCACGTGGCCCGAGCGTTGCAGTTCGATCGTCACGTCGGTTTGTCCTTGCCGCGCATGAGCACACCAATCTCTTCGGACGACAGACCGAGCAGCTCGGAGAAGACGATCTGATTGTGCTCGCCGGTCTCAGGGGCTTTGCGAATTTCTTCGCGAGTCGCGCCCGAGAGCTTGATCGCGTCCCCAAACATCCGTACCGCCTTGCCGGCGACCGCTACGTTGACGATCATGTCGCGGGCCGCGATATGCGGATCCTCGACGACCTCTGGAATGGTCTTGATCGCGCTCAACGGGATGCGATCGCCGGCCATCGCCTCCAATTCCGCCTTGGTATATTTGGCGAACCAGCGTTCAAGGAGCGGCTTGACGCGCGTCGCGGCGACGCTCGCATCAAATCGCTTTTCCATCGTGTCGATTTCGGGATCGCTTGCCATTTCGGGCTCGCCGAAAAGCTCGCATGTGGTCTTCCAGAACTTGTCGGTGTAGCCACCAAAAAACACGTGCCCGTCCTTGCAGCGAAAGCTTCCGTACGGACGGACGAACGGATGATCATTGCCAAGCGGGCTCGCGACATCCCCCTTCACCGTGTAGCGGACGACCGCATTCTCGGTGAGGGTGAGAACTGAATCCTGTTGCGAAACGTCGACGACCTGCCCCTGGCCACCGCGCTCGACTTCGCGTAGCGCCGCAACCGTGCCGATCGCGGCATAAAGCGACGCCGCCAGATCGCCGATAATGGTTCCGACCCTGACCGGCTCGCGGTCTGGATAGCCGTTCATCGACCACAAGCCACCGGTTGCCTGACCGGTGTTGTCGTACGCGGGCCGTGATGCGTTTGGTCCGGTGCGCCCAAAACCGCTGATCGCGGTGTAGACGAGCTTGGGATTTTCCGCGCGCAGAACCTCGTATCCGAGGCCGAGCTTCTCCATCGTTCCCGGCCGAAAATTCTCGACCAGAATGTCGGCCGTGCGCACGAGCTTTTTAAGAAGCTCCTTGCCGTCGGCAGACTTCATATCCAGCGTGATGCCGAGCTTGCTGTGATTGAACTGCGCAAAGAAAGCGCTTTCCTGCGCCACACCTTCGCTGCCCGTAAACGGCGGAAAGGTTCGTGCGTAATCGGGTTCGTCGGGATGCTCGATCTTCAGCACGGTTGCGCCAAGATCGGCCAGCAGCATCGAGCAGTACGGGCCTGCGACAACGCGCGTGATGTCGAGGACGATAACGCCTTTCAGCGGTCCGCTGCGCGACCACTGGCGCGTGAAATTGGCTTTAGCTTCGGGCGTCATTGCTTCCCTTGAGGCAAGCGGAGCGGTCGGCAATTTTTGTTTTGAACGCCGGGTCGGGCTGTGACGCGGAACTGCGTTCGGAAGCCAACATGGCCCGGGCGACTTTCGACTGGGTCGTGCGGCCGAGCTGCTCTGATACGAATATCCCAACATCGGCGAGCCGCGGCAGATCGATCCCGGTCTGAATCCCCATGTCTTCGAACATGAAAACCATGTCCTCGGTCGACACATTGCCGGCGGCGCCGGGAGCAAACGGGCATCCGCCGAGCCCAGCCACCGCGCTATCAAACACCCGCACGCCCGCTCTCGAAGCAGGCAAAGATATTGGCGAGCGCCTGTCCGCGGGTGTCGTGGAAATGACCGGCGACGCGGTCGATGCCGATCTCAGCGGCGACAGCACGGACGGCCTCTTGCGCCTTGCGCGGGGTACCGATGCCGATCGTGTCGCCAAGGGAGATTTCGTAACAACCGAGTTCGCTCAATTGAACCGCCGCGGAGACGACCGCCCGGGTCGCGACCTCGCCTTCGAAGGGACAACCGAGCACGCACGAAATGTAACCGCGGACCGGTATCCCATTGGCTTTGGCCATCGTCGCGACGGGCCGAAAGCGCTCGATGCTTTCCGCGACAGAGCAACCGATATTGGCCTGTGAAAATCCCTCGGATGCCGAGGCAAACACCGCGACTTCCGGGGCGCCGGCATCCAAAGCGGCCTGCATGCCTTTGATGTTTGGCACCAGAACCGAATAGCGGGCGCGATCACTGACGGGAAGACGGCGGATGACCTCCGCCGTGTCTTTCATCTGCGGGATTTTTTTCTCCGAGACGAAGCTTCCGACCTCGATATCGGTCAGGCCGGCGTCGAGCAGACGCCGGATGAACTCCACCTTCGTCTCGGCGGACAGGAACGTCTTCTCGTTCTGAAGGCCGTCGCGCGGTCCGACCTCCACGATGCGAATGCTATCCGGCATTCCCTTCTTCCTCCCAAGCGCTCCCTTATCAAGACGGACAACGGCCTGCGACCGCGTCGCTTGTGGGATTGTCACGCCTGCCCGGCTCGCTCGTTCTGCAGTCTGGCGAGAATTTCTTTTGCCCGATCGACACGGACATCGTGATTGGCAGCGAGCTCTTCGGCGATCGTCTCGATGTCCTTGCCTGCGGCGCCAGCCACGATCGCGATATTGCGCGCGTGCAGCGCCATATGGCCGCGTTGGATACCTTCAGTGGCGAGCGCTCGCAACGCGGCGAGATTTTGCGCGAGGCCAAGCGCCACAGCGATCTCCGCCAGCTCCTGCGCGGACTTGACGTCAAGAAGTTTGAGCGCGGCCTGGGCCGCCGGATGTGTTTTTGTCGCACCGCCGACCAGACCGAGGGCCATCGGCATCTCCATGGTGCCGCTGAGGTCTCCGGCCGACGTCAGTTCCCAATGGCTCAGCGACGTATATCGGCCGCTGCGCGCCGCCCACGCGTGAGCGCCGGCTTCGATCGCGCGCCAGTCATTTCCTGTGGCAATCACCAGCGGGTCGACGCCGTTCATGATGCCTTTGTTGTGGGTGGCAGCACGGTAAGGATCGACCAGCGCCAGCGCGCAGGCCTCCACGATCCCGGACACGACGCGCGCGCCTTCATACTCGTCAGTCGTGAAGGCGCTCGCCGGTATTGACACGCTGGCGCGCGCGAGCCGCAGGTCCGCCAAGTTCGAAAGGATTCGCAGCCGCACGGTACCGCCGGCGACGCGCTCGACCAGCGGCGCAACCGTTTCGGCCATCGTGTTGACCGTGTTGGCTCCCATCGCGTCGCGAACATCAACGATGAGGTGAAGCACGACCATGGCGCCGACGGGCGTATCGTCGAAGACGTAGACCTCGATGTCGCGGCAACCGCCTCCGAGGTTGATCAGAACGCGGTCTCTTGCGTTCGCGGCCGCCAAAATCTCGTCGCGGGCTGCGAGCAGACGAAGACGCGCGCCATAGGGATCGGCCGTGCCGAGAATTTGAACCTGCGCGCGCATGAGCGGCGCGCTGCTCGAGGTGCGAAAGCCGCCCGAAGCGCGCGCCAGCCGCGCCATGTAGGAGGCGCCGGCAACGACCGACGGCTCTTCGAGAACCATCGGGATCAAATAATCACGGCCGTTGATCATGAAGTTGGTGGCGACGCCGAGCGGGATCTCGAACGTGCCAACGACATTCTCGATCATTCCGTTGGCAACCTGCGCGTTCAGCGCGCCGCGGCCGCGAAACGGTTCGAACGCCGAGGTCGGCAACCCGGACGTCTCGGCCAACTTCTGAAGGCGCTCTTCCGGGGAAAGATCGCGGAATCCACTGACACGGGAGCTGTAGCGAGAAACTTCGGCTGGCTTGCCAGCAGGCATGGGCAACGGTCCTCCGCATGAATTTTTATTGAAAATCGTAGGAAGCAACTGTACCCTTCTTCAAGGTACAGTTGGACGTTAGATGGAGAAACAGTACCCCCTATGTGTTGGGTACAGTTTGATGCGTTGCAGGAGCTGATGGAATGACCCGCGCGGAATTGCTTGCTGCGGACATTCGACAGCAAATTGACTCAGGAGCGCTGCGGCCCGGTGCAAAGCTTCCTTCCATCCGCAGAGCTGCAGAGCGTTTCAGCGATATCAAAGAACACCGTCATCGATGCGTACGATCAATTGATCGTCGCCGGGCTGGTGAAATCACGGCCCGGCGCCGCTTTCACGGTGGCTGAAAAACGACCGAGGACGACGGAGCGACGTCCGAAACACGTTGCTGACGCCGTCGATATCGCCTCCCTTCTGAATGCGCAGTTGGAAGCCAACTTCTCGATACGCGTCGGCGATGGACGGCCGCCACCGAGCTGGACCGAGGAATCCGAAATTCGACGTCATTTGGGACCGCCGGGCAAGCGCTCCAACGCAAGCTCCGGGGGTTACGGCTCCGCGCTCGGCCTCCCATTGCTGCGCGAACGGCTGGCCTTCGAACTCGGGCTCAAGGATATCCAGGCATCGCCGGAACAAATACTGCTGACATTCGGCGCCAACCATGCGCTGGATCTCATTGTGCGCCGCTTCCTCAATTCCGGCGACATCGTTTTGGTTGATGATCCCGGATATTATCCTCTGTTCGCGAAGTTGAAATTGGCGCAGGTGAGCGCGATCGGAGTCCGGCGGCTGCCGACCGGTCCGGACGTTGAGGATCTGGCGGCGAAAGTCGAGACCTACAATCCGAAGCTATTCTTCACCCAATCGCTCGCGCAAAATCCGACAGGGAGCTCGACAAACGTCGCAACGGCACATGCGCTGCTGAAAATCGCGTCGCAGCACGACATGCTCGTCGTCGAGGATGATCCGTTCGTCGATCTTCCGACCGTCTCCGGCGTCGGTCTTGGAGCGCTCGATCAGCTCAATCACGTCATCTGCGTGCGCACGTTCGCCAAGACTTTGTCCGCCAGCCTGCGCTGCGGCTTTATCGCTGCGCGGCCGGACATCATCGCATCGCTGGCCGAATTGAAGATGCTCACCACCGTCAACAGTTCGGGGCACATCGAACAAGTGGTGCATGGCATCATCACCGACGGCCATTACCGGCGCCACTTGAAGCGTCTAGGAGATCGCATAACTCAGGCCAGCAATACCGTCTGCGCCCTCATCCAAAAGAACGGCCACAAGCTCTTCGCCGAACCATCCGGCGGTTATTACATCTATCTGGAACTACCCAATTGCGCGGACGATATTCAGTTGGCACGCGATGCCGCCCGCGAGGGTATTTTTCTCGCACCCGGTAGCTTGTTCACAATCGATAAAAGCCGCGGCAAGACCGGTATCCGGGTCAATGTCTCGCGTGCGGCCGATCCCCGGTTTTACGATTTCTTGGCCCGCTCCGCTGGCTAGGATCTTGAACTGTATCGAGGCCCCCGAACCGGGTATCCGCGGCGCGAAACTGTGATAAGCTTCACGAAAAGCCTCGGGCCGTTACCCTGGGTTAGAGGATGGATCGTCAGCCTTTTTCATATCTGGAAACGCACCGGGTGGCACGACAGCCCGGGAGCCGAGTCCATTGCTCGAGCGAAGATACCGGTTGGCCGTCACTGTTCGCCTGCATCTGCTCGGAGACCGCTTACGAGGGGTCCTTCGCGGCCGTAAAAGATCACCTCGTCGTCATTCCGTTGAACAAGCCGGTCCGTTTCACGCGACGGATTTGCGGAGAGCTTCAGGAGCAGGTTTTGCTCCCGGGTAGCGCTACAATCACGCCGGGCGGCGCCGATTTCAGCATTCGAACGTCGTCGCATGGCGGGCAGTATGACACCCTGCACTTCTATGTCCGCGACGAACTCATTCGAGAGATTTACGACGAGACGTTCGCGTCGGAACCGACCATTGCGTTGCCTCCCTGGGTCGGCGTGATGGATGACATGCTACGGGCGCTGGCGAACGAAATCCGCAAGATGCTGCTCACGCCCTTCCCGGGTGACGCCCTTTACGCCGAAACACTGTCGCGGACGGCAGCCGGACACCTCGTGCGGCACTATGCGTCCGAGCGGCACGTCAGCGTCAAACCCGCACGGGAACTGACCGCGGAACAATGCAACCGGGCGATCGAGTACATCGAGGAATGTCTCGGCGACGATCTGAGTTTGGCCAGGATCGCAAAGGCCGCAGGCGTGAGCGCTGGCCGGCTGAACAGCGAATTCAAGCGGCGCACGAAACTTGCGCCCCATCAATATGTCCTGAACGCCCGGGTCAGGCGGGCGAATACATTGTTGACCACTACCGACATGTCGTTGGCTGAGATCGCGTTCCAATGCGGCTTCAGCAATCAGCAGCACATGACGCGCATGGTCCGCCGCCTGTTGGGGCGCACGCCCGGCAACATCCGCCGCGATCGCTAGCTGGCGGCCAGACGTCGATGCCGCATGCGATTTTGCAAAAGATCGGAAACGATCGTGCAAGACCGTGTTGTTCGCATTACAATTACCTTTAGCTACCTTTGTCCAGAATGACTCGTAATAGAGCCGCCTGAGCGCGAACCAGCTCGCTCCGGAAAAACAGGCCCTTACAATTGGAGGACGCTCAATGACAACGCTTGTCGAAAAATCCAAGATGTCAGTCGATAGTCTCATCGCCGCGCGCCACGAACCGCGGACGTACGAGGAGAAGGTTCGACATGCTCTCAATGTCATCGAAATGCATTTGCAGGAGGAGAATCCGGATCGCATCGACGAATGCATCCGTCTGTACACCGACAATGCCGTGTGGGAGGCGCCCGCACGCAAGGTCTCGTACCAGGGCCGCGACCTGATCAAAAAAATGTATCTGCGCGTGTTCAACGGCGTGGTCGATTTCGAGTTTACGCCCGTGGAGCGGTGGGCGACCCCGGAACGGGTGTTCGATGACTCCTATGCCAGTTTCAAGATCACCGGCGACGCGTTTGAGAATTGTCCGTATCCGATCGGCACCAAAGTGCAGATGCGCCTGATCCATAATTTCCACATTGAGGACGGCCTCATATCGCGCGAGATCGGCTATGAGGTTTGGCGCCGCGCGGACTAATCGGGTCTTACGATACCGACATCGAGGCGCCGGACGCCGACGGCACTGCGAGCCACAGCGGGATTCCCGCTGATAAGGGTTTGCGGCCAGGGAGGAAATCGATGCTGTTCGAAAGAAGAGCCTATACGCTCAGGCCCGGCGCCGAGGCGGCCTATTGGTCCTTGCAGCGGAAGTGGAACAAGCCGGCCGCCGTTCGTCCGTTGCTCGAACGAAACATCGGGTTTTTCACGACGGCCGCCGGCGATGGTGAGCGTGTCGTTCATCTCTATCGGTGGGACAGCTACGATGACTCGAAACAGCGGTTGGCTGCGATCGTCTCACCCGAGCGTGCCGAGTACTTTGTCGCCGCGCGAAGCCTTTTGCTGCGCCAGGAAACGTCCTATCTCGACCGCGCGCCCATTGGTGAACTGTCTCCGCTGTGGAACGACAAGCGCGATTGGTTGCCTGGCCAACCGGCGTTTTCCAACGCCGGCAATGCAGCCGATCTGGCTGTTTCCGAGCGTGCCCTCGATTTTCTCCCTGGCGGCCTCGCTGCCTATTGGGAGGGGTTCGGCAAACTCAACGCCGCGACAAGGGATGCCTTCTGCACGCGTTTGATCGGCACGTTCTTTGTAACGACCGGCACCCTCCACCGCGCGTTTGCGTATCACTGGCACACGAACTGGCAGCAGGCTGAAGCACACGCCCGTCAGCTTGCGGAGCGCGAGGACTGGAAAGGTTTTATGGACGACAACCGCGCGCGCATCGTCGGCGGCCAAACGGCGTATCTCAGGCCGAGCCCCCTGCCGTGGATGCGCGCCTTGTTTGAACCAATCGACTGGGCGATGGCTTAGACCTGCGGCGCTGAACGAGCCGGAGACCGTCGGCCGCGATGGAGGAAAATCATGATTGCTGTTGTTGGCGCGACTGGCAACACGGGCCGATCGGTTGTCAACGAGCTCACGCGTCTTGGCCATCCACCGATTTGTGTCGTGCGCAACGCAGACAAAGCGCGCGAGGTCCTGGGCAATGCCGCCAAGACCGCCATCGCCGAGCTCACTGACAGGCCCGCGCTGGATCGCGCGCTGCAGGGCGTAACCAGTGTGTTCGTCGTGACAGGCCACAATCCCAACATGCTTGAACAGCAAACGAATGTGCTCGAGGCGGCACTGGCCGCCGGCGTGCAACACTTCGTGCGGGTTTCCGGAAGTCGCTTTTTCCTCATTCCGGATTCACCGTCGATCATCGGCCGAAGCCATTACGCCATCGAGGACGGGCTGCGTCGCAGCGGCATTAAATGGGTAGTCCTGCGACCCGGCTTTTTCATGCAGAACATCCTCGGACAAGCCGCTTCGATCAAGAATGACAGCAAGATCGTATTGCCGTTCCCGGGCGAACTGCCGCTGGCGTTTGTAGACGTCCGCGACACCGGCGCTCTCGGCGCCCGCATTCTTCTCGATCCGGAACCTCACATAGGCAAGGTCTACGAATTTACCGGAGCGAAAAGCAGTTTCGCGGAGTTTGCCGATGTCCTCTCCCAAACCCTGGGCCGCAAAATCACCTATGTGGGCGTCCCATTCGAGCGCGCGGAGCAAACAATGCGGGAGCGCGGAATGCCGGAGTGGCTGATCACGCACCAGCGCACAGCGGTCCAGATCGTGGCGGATGGCGGGCTCGCCGGCGAAATGACGGAGCCAATTCGGAGCATCGTCGGTCGGGATCCGCTAACGTTGAAACAGTTCGTCGAGGACCACAAGGCGGCCTTCAACTAAGCGGCCTGCCGCATTGCGCCCGTGACCTGAGCCAGCAGTGCGTCGCAATCTTCGGGTATCGCATCGCCCCGCCAGGCGACGTGTTGATCGGGGCGGATCAACGCGTATCGCGCCTCATAGCGCTGCCGCAACCGCGCGTTCGCCGGCGCCAAAATTTTCAACGGCATGTCGCGCTTCGCCGCGGCACTCGCAAGGCCGAGCACCGCGCGCTCGTCGCCATCGGTTATCAGGAGGGTGAAGCCTTTGCCGAAGTGATCGTAAAGCGACGAACCGTCCGCCAACCAAAGATGAGGTGACAGACACCCCGGATGAGCCGATGGCACGTACAGCATGAAATGATCAGGCGGCGGCGCGCTTCCGTCCGAGATGACAATCGGCAAGTCCACGTAACGCGTTCCAAGGACGATGCCGAGCGTTCTGAATTCGCGCACTTTGGTCGCCTCGATCAGATCAGCAACCTCCCGGCGGGTTGCTTCGCCGACCACACCGGGCGCCTCCAGATCGGGCCGAAGGATTTGGCTCCCGGTCTGGCCGAAGTTTTGAACCGCCTCGGCGATGGTGCGCTCGTGCACCGGACGACGTTCCGTCTCGTAGCTCGCGAGCAAATCGTCGCCACCCCAGCCGGCAAGTTGCGCAGCCATTTTCCAGCCGAGGTCGACCGCGTCGCCGATCCCCATGTTCATGCCGAAGCCGCCGAACGGCGGATGCAAATGACAGGCATCGCCGGCAAGATAAACGCGATCACGCGCATACCGATCGGCGACAAGACGGTGCGCCACCCACAGATCGGTGCCGATGATTTCGACGGCGAGATCGCGTAGACCCGTTCCCCGTCGGATCAGATCCACCGGGTCAATGGTCGCCGGATCGGTGTCGTTGGGAAGTTTTGTGACCATAAAGGTCCAAAGTCCGTCCTCATCCATCGGACCGAGCAGTGACGGCATTTCCTCGTTCAACATCCAGTACATGATCGCCGGTCCGTGAATTTGCCGGGTGGCAAGATCACGCGAACGAAAAATAATGCTGAAATTCCGGGAGAACGCGCCCTCGCCGATCATCGTGGCGCCGATCGCGTCACGCACTGAGCTGCGCGCGCCATCGGCGCCGATCAGATAACGCGATTGCGCCGTCGTCGTTCGGCCGTCAGAAGTATTGCGGAGCTGCGTCGTTACGCCGTCTGGGCTTTGCGTGAGCGACACGAACTCCGTCTCAAAGCGAATTTCAACGCCAGGCAGCGACTGTGCGCACGCGCGCAACACCTCTTCGAGGACATATTGCGGCACCCATTGGGCTTCCTCGGAATAGAGGTGATTGCGCGTTCGATCGCCGTTGAGCGCGTGCTCGAAGCGCGTGATGAGCGGCCCGTTCATGCGGGTCGCGAAGATCACGGTCGATGGTCGGTCC
This sequence comes from uncultured Alphaproteobacteria bacterium, assembly GCA_963737755.1. Lineage (GTDB taxonomy): Bacteria > Pseudomonadota > Alphaproteobacteria > Rhizobiales > Xanthobacteraceae > BOG-931. Next base: position 1,261,915 of record CAVTTZ010000009.1, read on the forward strand.
GGAGAGATCGGCGACGCCCGCCGCAACGCATCGGCAATGCCCCAGCGTCTCAGGTGTTCGCGGCTCCGCACGTTGGTCGTCTTGGCGCGCGGGCTATAACCGACCCGATCGTTGCGCTCGACGACGACGCAGCGAACGCCGCGCTGTCCTAGCTCGATCGCGGCGGCCAAGCCGACCGGCCCCGCGCCAACGATAACGACGTCGGTCTCTGCACGTCCGCTCATCGGCACGCTCAAACGCTATGGCGTCGGTAGACCGATATGAGCCGGAACCGGATTCGGCAGATATTCGCCGGCACGCATCGATTTCTTTAATTCAGCATACTGAGCGCCGGACTTGAACTTGCTGTAGACGGCGACCGGATCGAAAAACGTTCCGATCGGGTTTCTGGCGAACTCAGCGGATGTCCGCATGAACTCGCTGGACTTGCTCCAGTCGCCGAATGCGTCGCTCTGCAGCTCGACGAAGTTGCCTTCCGGATCCTTGTAGTAGAGCGAAATCGTTATTTCGTGGTCCAAACAGAACGCGGGCTCGATACCTTCCTTGCGGAGGCGTTCGAACAACTCCATCAGGTCGTCAAAGCTGTCGTACTCGAACGCGGTGTGATGCATGCCGTTGTGGGCGACCTTTCCGGGATCATCGGACAAGCCGGGAACTGCAAGAAACGCAATGCGATGATTGGCGGCGTCGTTCGTGGTCCACGCCGCAACCTGATCGCGGAATTGCACCTTGGCGCCAATGACTTTGCCGTACCATTCGATCATCTCATCGAGATGGCTGGTTTTCATCGTCACATGGTGAAGTTTCGGCTTGATCATCGCGCTCTCCCTTTTGCGTCTTCGCCGCCGCTGTTGTTTGGTTCACTCATTTTCCAACATCGCGAGCGGCAAGATCACTACCTTACAGATCCGCCAGCGCATCCGCGAGCTTGTCGGGCATCGACAAGAACGGAGAATGGCTTGCCGGCACGCTACGAACATCGACCGGCGGCGACTTGGCGATCATGTCGCGCTGCATCGCGATCGAGAGGGCGCGATCCTCGGTGCATTCGACATATACCCGCGGGATGCGCCCGAACCGTTCCGGCGTTATGTGGACCTTCGTCATCAAAGCCGCAAGCGCCTGCGGCCTGAGCCGCGCTTTGGCATCGGCAATATCCGCGTCCGAGCAGTCGTGATAGAATATCTCCTGCACTTTGTCGGGATCAATCGTTCCGCTGATGCGCTCAGCGTCGAACGTCATGCTGACCGGCACGACCGGCTTGGGATTGCGGCCCTCGATGTCGAAAAGCGCCTCGCCGTCCTGCGGCAGGAAGGCGCTCAGATAAACCAGCGCCTTGACGCGCTCGGGCACCTTCTCTCCGGTCGCCGTGATCGGAATCCCACCCAGCGAATGACCGACGAGAACCACTTTGCCGGGAAGATCCGCCATTTCGGCAATGATCTTGTCCACCATGGTATCGAGAGTCACCTTCGCGAGCGGCGTATGATCGTCGCCCTGGCCCGGCAGGTCGATAGCCTTGGCGTGATGGCCGCGCTTCTCCAACTCGGCGACGGTCTTGCGCCAGCACCAGGCACCGTGAAACGCTCCGTGAACCAGCAAGAATTGCGTCATCTGCGTTCCTCCCTCTGTGGGCTCTCTTGGCCCTGCATTTTGGCACAGGTTAGCCCCCATCACCGATGGCCGTAAGATAGCATGGATGTCTCAGCGATAGCTTTTCGCTATCATGAGGTATTCGCATCGCTTCCCGAGGTACGTCGTGAAACTGAGCCATTTCCGCAGTGCAGCAGCCATCGCCGAGCATGGCAGCTTGCGGGCCGCCGCACGTCACCTTGGGATCGCCCAACCGACCCTGACCCGCGGCCTATCGGAGTTGGAGCGCGAAATCGGCGCAACGCTGTTCGAGCGGCGGTCCAGGGGGATGATCGCAACACCGTTGGGCGAAGCGTTTGTGAAACGCGCGACCGCCATCCTCAATGACGTTCGCAGGGCTCAGGAAGAAGTCGAGCAGCTTCGTGGCAATACCGTCGGCGAACTGACGGTTGGTCTTTCGATTGCTGCACACCTGTGGCTGTTGCCGAAGGTGCTGGAGCCGTTCAGGCGGCGGTTTGCCAATGTTCATCTGCATATTATTGAGGGATTCTATCCGACGCTCGAGCAAGGGCTGCAAGACGGCACCGTCGATTTCTATGTCGGCCCGGATCCGGGTTTGAAGCTGCCGCGGGCGCTGCGCAAAGATACGCTGTTTGCCGGACGCCGCGCGGTGCTATGTCGCTTGAAACATCCGTTGGCGCGCGCAACCTCTCTCAAGGAACTGGTCGACGCGGAGTGGATCACTACCTCGATAACGCCGCAGGCTGAAAAGGAACTCGGCGCGCTTTTCAAGCGTCACGGCTTGGCCGAACCAAAACTCGCGCTCCGCAGTCAGTCGGCGCTGACCTTGTTGACCTGCCTCGCGCATTCCGACCTTCTGGCAATGGCGCCAGCGCAGTGGACCCTGACGCCGTTTGCGAATCGCATATTGACCGCAATACCGGTTGCCGAAGAGCTGTCGGCGCCCCCCATCATCGCAGTCCGCCGCGCCGATGTTCCTCCGTCGCCGGCGGCTGGATATCTGATCGATCTCATCGAGCGCGCTGCCACCAAACTCGGTCCGCGCTGAAGGCGTATTTGGACATTTGCAGCAGGCGCAACTCAAACCGATCGGAGCAGCGAGACATCACGAACGAGAAGCCCTCTTGGTTTATGATCGCGGCGGCGATTAAATGCGAAACCGCGGCGGAACGTCTGCAATAAGCCGATCATAGGGCGGTCGCATGGGAAGAACGATGAGCGATTACGAGGTAGCCATCATCGGCTATGGGCCGACCGGTATGACCCTCGCCGCTCTCCTTGGCCAGCTTGGCCGGCGCGTCGTCGTTCTGGAACGCTATACCGGATTGTACAATCTGCCCCGCGCTGCCTGCTTCGATGACGAGATCATGCGCACGTTTCAAAAGCTGGGCCTGGCGGACGAAATCAGCCACGGCGCAGAGGTGCAAGCCGACTACGAATGGGTCAACGCCGCTGGTCAAACGCTCGTCGACTTTCAGTACGATAATCCAGGAAGAGGTGGGTGGGCGTCGTTGTACATGATGTTCCAACCGCACATCGAAGCTGTTCTTGACCGACACGACAAATCATTGCCCTCGATTGAAATCCGTCAAGGCGTGACGGTTACCGAGATTGAACAGACTGATGACGCCGTGGTGATTCGCGGCCTCGGCGCGGATGGCGAGCCCGTGTTTGTCCGGGCGCGCTATGCGGTTGGCGCCGATGGTGGCAACGGCTTCACGCGACGCGTGCTTGGTCAGAACATTGACGACTATGGCTTTCAAGAGAATTGGCTGGTGTGCGACTTCCGCTTGACGGGGAACGTCCAGCCTCCGCGGTTCCGACAGATTTGCGATCCGGCGCAGCCGATTGCCATCGTGACGATTGGGCCGGGCTACCATCGTTTCTCGTTCATGCTGGATCCCGATGACACCGCGGAAGAAGCAACAAGGCACGAGGGCGTTTGGTCGCGCGTCAGCCGCTATCTGACCAAGAGCGACGCGGAGATCATTCGGGCGGCAAACTACGTGTTCCGTTCGCGCATCGTCCAGCGCTGGCGGCACGGACGCGTATTTTTGGCAGGCGACGCGGCGCACGAGATGCCGCCTTTTCTCGGCCAAGGCATGTGTTCGGGAATTCGGGACGCTCACAACTTGGCCTGGAAACTCGACCTCGTCCTGACCGGCCGCGCCGACGACGCGTTGCTCAATACTTATCAGCCGGAGCGCGAGCCTCAGGTCCGATTTATTACTGAGAAAGGCATAGAACTCGGCAGAGTTCAGACGACGCGTGATCCGGCGAAAGCACGGGAACGTGATGACCGCTTACTTGCGCAACGGCGGGCGCACCAAAGGCCTGAGAAGCTGCGTTTCCCCGGGCTGACAGGGGGCCTTGTCGTTGGTGGTGGAGAGTTTTTTCCGCAGGGCCGCGTCCGCGTGAATGACCGCGAGGCTCTCTTTGATGCTGTCGTCGGCGCTGGCTGGTGCATCGTGGCATCAGAGCCCGGCGTGCTTGACGACCTTACGGTCACACATCGTGATGCATGGGCTGCTATTGGCGGCAAGACCGCGGTCGTTACGCAACCCCCGGCCTCCGGCACCATTGAGGATGTTGATGGCACGTATCGCGCATGGTTTGCCGATCATTCCTGCTTGGCGGCTGTTGTGCGTCCGGATTGGTACCTCTATGGCGCCGCCGGCAGCGGCCGTGAGCTGACCGACTTGCTTGACGGTCTGAAAGGGTCCTTCCAACGTTCGTCGCATATGTTCTTGGCGTAATTCATGTCCATCTCCGATGATGTCCAACGCCCGGCACAGATTGACGCGCAGTCGCGATGAGGGGACTGAGTCGTGATATTACTTTCGAACGGTGGCTCCAATGTCTGCTTGTCGCGGCAGCCCGCAAACTCGATATGCGTCGGCACCGTCGACGGTCTGGCTTTTCTCAAGCGTGAAAGCGAGCAATGGAATGTTGTTCGCCATGCCTTGCGCGGCTGTTCGATCAGCGCGGTCACACAGGCCGCCGATGGCACCCTTTATGCGGCGTCCCACGGGATCGGGGTCGCGCGCAGCCTCGATGCAGGGATAACGTGGCAATGGGTCAATAAAGGCATCGACCACCTCGATCTCTGGTCGGCGCGTGCCGGCAAGCTTCACGGTCGCGACGTGGTTTGTGTCGGCGCGCTTCCGGCTCACCTTTACATCAGCGAAGACCGCGGCGAGAACTGGCGTGAGCTTACGGCACTCCGTGAGGTGAAAAGCGTTGACGCCTGGTGCTTTCCGCCGCCGCCGCACGCCGGGCACATCAAAGATATCGCGTTCGACGGCGATCATTTGATGGTCGGCATCGAGATCGGCGCGTTGCTGGTGTCGCAAGATTTCGGCAAGAGCTTTGTCGAATTGCCCATCGATCCCAATCCGGTCGAGTGCGACATCCACCAAATCGTCCTGCATACGGACCGGCCCAATCGCCTGATCGTTGCGAACGGCATCGTTGGACTAATGACAAGCGAGGATCGCGGACGCACCTGGACCAAGAACACGATGCCTGCGGGAGCGGAATACCCGGATGCCATTGTTTGTCACCCGCAGGATCCTGATCTGATTTTCGTCTCGGTCGGCGACGGCTGGCCGCCGCATTGGTACCAGCGCGGGCGCGCCCGCGGCAAGATCTTGCGCAGCCGTGACGCCGGCGTCACCTGGGAGCGATTGCTCGGTGGTTTACCCAATGGGCAGCGGGCGTTGTTCAGCGCCGTAACGGTCGAGGCGTGGCCGGGCGGCAGCGCGCTGTTCGCCGTGGATACCGACGGCCAAGTCGTTGAAAGCCGCGATAACGGCGACAGTTGGTCGATCATTGCCGACGTTGCGCCGGTTTCCAAAGGCGAGTTCTACCGTGCTCTGGTCAAGGACAAAATCAAGCTTGCGAATGTCGACGAAATCGTCGTCAGTCCCGCAGCCGCAGCGCGTTTCGCGAACATCAAAGGCTGAAGCAAACGCCGACAACGAAGTCAGACCAAGACTACCGTCCCGGACGATCCACTTGATAGACATATGCCGGAAGCGCGAATGCCGCCGCGGCAACCAGAATGCCTATAGCCGCAAAGAGCAGCAAACCAGGCCGGTACCCGCCCAGGTGATCGAAGCTGGCGCCGAGCGCGAGCGGGCCGGTTCCAACTCCCAACATGAAGACTCCGAAAGCGATGCCGTACAGCCGGCCGTACACGGCATCGGCGAAGTAGCGCTTCACCAGGAAAGACAGAAAATCCACTTCGGCGCCCACCACCATCCCCACGAGGACGGCGGCAACATAACCGGGCAGCGGGCCGGCCCCGAATGCGATCAGTAAGAATGCGCACACGGCCATCAAGGATATTGCCGCAAGCAGGTAAGACGCATGGATGCGGTCCAACAGCCAGCCGAGACCGCCGCGGCCGACAATGGCAGCGATCCCCGCCAACGAGGCGACGCGGGCCGCGGCCGCCGGAGCAAGTCCGCGGTCGGTCATCATAGGCACCAGATGGGCGAGCGCGCCAACACTGATGATTCCCATCAACACAAACAGAATGCACATCAGCACGAACGCACGCGTCCGGACCATCGCCATCACGGGCGGCGTGCCTGCGACGGTTCGGCCACCTGTTCGATGCTCAACGCCCCGCGTGGCAATCAGTGCAGCCGGCAGCGTGATCAGGAAGGTCAGCAATCCCATGGAAGCGTAGGCTTCCCGCCAACCGAATGCGCCGATCAGCGTTTGCGTGAAAAAAGGAAGTATGGCGGCGCCTAACCCCACGCCCATCAGCGCAAGCCCGAGCGCCTGACCCAACTTGCCTTCGAACTTCCGAACGATGACCGCGGAATAGCCCAAAGGCGACGCGCCGCCGGCGAGCAGCGGAAACAACGCAAAGATCAAATAAAGATGCCAAAGGTTGGGGGTCAGAAAAGCGAGTGACGCGAACAATACGGAAATTATGACGACCGAGGGCACCAAAGCCCATCGTGGCCCGAGGCGATCGATCAGATATCCCCAGAACGGCACGGACAACGCTAACGCATATTGCGAAATGGCGACAGCGCCGAACAGTTCTGTCCGGCTCCACTTGAATTCCGCCGCCAACGGTCCAACAAATACACCGAATGTGTAGATCGTCAGAGATCCGACGCTCAACATCAAGCCGATAGCGGATGCGACGACAGCCAGCCAATCGCGATCCAGCGTCGCTGGAGCTTCGATTTTCGCGCTCGCCGAAGGCGACATCGTCCATAATTCCCCCCGATGTTTTAATTCTTGGCGCTATCTTTTGCTCCTGATTTCGAGAAAGTCAAAGTTCGCCCGCCCGGCAGCTTCTTATCTGTGACGCTCATTGCCAGAAACACGCAAAGGGCGACGTGGTGCCCGCGGCTTCTTGAGTCGCACACTGGTTCTGACAATGGACCGGGTCTGAGCCCTTGGGCATGGACGACACAATTGCGAGATTTTCGGCGAATTCACCGGGCCCGGACAGCCGTTCAGCTGTGTCGCGGCAATTTCAACAGCGGAAGCGTTGCCAAAGGCGGGCACGACCTGGTTACCGAACTACTGCTGAATGGCATCATTTGACCAGTCGCGGAATTCGCCGTGACCGCATCAAGCGACGCGCAGGATTTCTCAAGGAGATAAAATAGCGTAGGAAATGGCGGCCTTCCTGGCCACGGCGATCACATAATAGGTTTTTCGAAGTGACAATACCGGCGCGCGACGCGGCGGAGCGGTTGAGGTCATCTGGGACAGTCCGTTCGGAACTTCAGGAATCGCCGGTCCGATCTACGATTAAACCTCGCAGATGGGGGCCGCCATTATGCAGTTAGCCAGATTGTTCCGCCCGCTCGATGGCAGCGTTCAGGCTCAGCTGTATCTTTGACAACGTCTCCAGAAACATGAGCACGTCATCAGTGGTCAGGTCTCGTGCCGCAGTCGCAACAACGTGCCTCGCCAATGGGATGAGTTCATCTTTGAGAGCCTTGCCTTTTGGGGTGAGCCAGACATGGATCTTGCGCCGATCGGCTTTGCTTCGAAGCCTTCGAACCAGCCCCTGTGCCTCCATTTGTCTTATTGCTTTTAAGGCCGTCGGCTCGCGTATCCCAACCTCATCGGCCAGTTCTCGTTGCGTAAGCCCATCCGCGTGCCACAGCGCGCGAAGATAATACCAGCTACCGGAAACGATATTGTGCGGCTCGATCTTCAACTGCAGATATCGCTGCAGTGCGCGATGCGTCGCTCGAATTTGATAACCAATGCTCTGCTCGAAAGGCAATCTGGCCGGAGACCCCTTTGGAGGCCACGCGCCTTTGGTTTTGCCATCGCTTTTCATCGGGAATGCGTGCGCTCTTGATCAGCGTAGAGGAGACTTTAGTGCCACTCCGGACGCTATCATGCGAATGCCTCCAGGTCGAATGAGCCTCGGTGGATTGTGGATCGCCCGAAAACCTATCGCGCATGCTCTATTGATTCTTTTGCTTAGATTACTAAGTATTGGCAGATCTGGCGAGGAGTTCGCAAATGAACGCTGAGGGCGAGTCGGGCCCCTTGCTTCTAACAGTGGCTGAGAAGCTTCAGGCCGCCGACGATATCTACATCTTTGAGTTGCGTCATCCATCCGGACAGGAGTTACCGCCGTTTGCGGCGGGTGCTCATATCACGGTAACGACGCCGAGCAGTCAGAAGCGACGGTATTCCCTGTGTAATGATAATACCGAGAGGCATCGGTATGTGATCGCAGTAAAAAAGGAAGCAGCGGGACGCGGCGGGTCGCTGAGCCTGACAACCGGCGTTGAGGTTGGTGCTCAGGTCGCGGTCGAGCCGCCCGGCAATGACTTTCCGATGTCCGACCGCGAGCCGAAGCGTTATGTTTTCATCGCTGGAGGGATCGGCATTACGCCGATACGCGCTATGTTAAAGCGCCTCGTTCGCGAACAACGATCGAACTTTCAGTTATATTATTTTTCTCGGACGCCGTCCTCGATGGCCTTTCGCGAAGACTTTTCAGCCCCAGAGTATGCCGGCAAAGTCGTCTTACATCACGACGACGGCAACCCCGAAAACGCCTATGATTTGTGGCCGGCACTGGAAGAGCAGCAGGGCGCACATCTTTACTGCTGCGGCCCGCGCGGGCTCATGGACGCTGTGCGAGACATGACTGGGCACTGGTCGGATGCTTCGGTGCATTTTGAAGATTTCGTTGGTGCAACGTCGATCCGGCCCGATGATCACGCGTTCACTGTCATCACAGCCAAAAGCGGACAGCGATACGAGGTGCCGGCAAATGCCTCGATCCTTGATACTTTGCGGCAGAATGGCCGGCAGCTCGCCAGCTCCTGCGAAAGTGGTACATGCGGCACGTGTCGTGTTCGCTACCTGGCCGGCGAGCCGGACCACCGCGACCTCGTATTATCCGAACACGAACAAAGAAGCGAAATCATGATTTGCGTGTCGCGGGCGAAATCAGCCGAGCTAACACTTGACCTTTGACCGACGCAGAGACGACCAAGATCGTGTCATTCGTCTCGGCGTGATTGGCCTTGGGCGGGCCTTCACGCTGATGCTGCCGACGTTTTCACTGGATCCGCGGGTGCGGCTTGTTGCAGCCTATGACCCCAGGCCGGAAGCATGCGCCCGTTTCGTCGTCGATTTTGATGGCGTTGCGCATACGAGCGCGCAGTCGCTTTGCTCCGATCCGCGCATCCAGGCAGTTTACATTGCCTCTCCGCACCAATTTCATGCCGAGCACGTCGAACTCGCGGCACGGCACGGCAAGCACATTCTGGTCGAAAAGCCGATGGCGCTGACCGTCTCGGACGCGTTGGCGATGATCGCCTGCGCCCACAACCATCAAGTCCAACTGTTGGTCGGACACAGCCATAGCTACGACGCTCCCTATTTGCGGACACGAGAGTTGATATCGTCCGACCGTTACGGTGCGGCCCGTATGGTCACCGCACTCAACTATACGGACTTTTTGTATCGCCCCCGCCGCCCTGAGGAACTGGAGACGCGGCTTGGCGGCGGCGTGGTTTTCAGCCAAGCCGCACATCAGGTCGATGTCGTCAGATTACTTGTTGGATCCCCGGCCGTAACGGTGCGGGCTTCTACCGGCAATTGGGACGAAAAACGCCCGACTGAAGGTGCTTACAGCGTTCACATTCAATTCGCCAATGGCGCCTTTGCGTCTCTGACCTACAGTGGATATGGCCGCTTCGACACCGACGAATTCAATGGCTGGGTGGGAGAGCTCGGTCAAAGCCGCAATCCGGAAAGTTATGGCACAGCGCGCGCGATGCTCGGGCAGGCGCATTCTCAAGCCGATGAAACAAAGCTCAAGGAGCAGCGTGCCTACGGCACTGCAACACAGGGCGGATATAAGAAAACCGCCGAAAACCTCCGGCACAATCATTTTGGTCTCATCATCGTGAGTTGCGAACGGGCCGACCTTCGGCCGGTCCCTGATGGCGTCATCATTCACGATGATACCGCGCGATGGCTTGACAGACTGGATGAGCCAACCGTACCGCGCGCTGAAGTTATCGACGAGCTTTATGCGGCGGTGATCGACGGCAAGGCACCGCTCCATTCGGGAGAATGGGGTCTCGCGACATTGGAAATCTGCACCGCCATCCTGGCGTCAGCCGCCGCTAACCGGACAATCGTACTCGAACACCAGATCTGACTCGCCTACCCGACCTTGTTAGCCTGGGCCGCGATGATGGCGATGATGTCGTTCTCAGCCGCAGCGGCGGTTTGGTAGCGCGCACGCGTGGTAACAAACGGCTGATCCGCATCAGCCGGGTTAAAAATCGCAATATAAAATAGCCGGGTTTGTTCGTCCCTCATCGGCTCAATTCTGATGACTGCCATTCACTTCCTCACTCGGGCTCATCGCTTCTCGACACGGTCCGCGGTCAATTATACGATTCAAGAACGCCTTTTAGTTTATCCGTCAATGCGGCGCTGCCTGCATTGGACTTCGCGCTTTCGCTCGATCCGAGATAACGTTCGACGATATCGTGCGAGGCCAAAAGATCCCGCGCCGAACCGCCCAACGTGATTCTACCGCCCTCCACCACGTAGCCGCGATTGGCGACCACCAATGCCTGTCTGGCATTCTGTTCCGCCATCAAAATTGCGATGCCACGATCCCTCAGGGAGACAATTAAACTGAAGATTTCGGCCACCAGCAACGGCGCGATGCCCAACGACGGCTCGTCGAGCAGCAACAATCGTGGCTCCGACATCAATCCGCGCGCAATCGCCAGCATTTGCTGCTGGCCGCCCGACAGATTTCCCGCCAGTTCTCCCAAGCGCGGCGTCAACATCGGGAACCACGCGCAGACCTCGTCGATTTTATTCTCTCGGGTGCCGGGGCGGCGGATCGCGTACGCACCAAGCAAGAGATTCTCCCGGATCGTCATGCTGGCAAAAATCTGACGGCCTTCAGGGACATGGGCAATACCGCGCTGCAATCGGCTCGCGGGCGAAAGGCTCGATATGTTCTCGCCGTCAAAGATAATTTGACCATCCATGGGCGTTATTAGGCCCGATATCGATTTCACGAACGTAGACTTGCCCGCTCCGTTCGCGCCAACGAGGGTGACGAGTTCACCAACGTTCAACACAGCCGAGCAATCGCGAATTATCGCATTGGCGTTATAGCCAGCCGTAAGATTGCGTATCTCAAGAAGCGACACTGTCGGCACTTCCCAAATAAGCTTCAATGACCCGTGGGTCTGTCCGAACCTCGTCTGGCGTTCCCTCGATCACAAGCTTCCCGGCATCCAAAACGACAATGCGGTCGGCCAAATTCATGATGAGCGGCATATTGTGCTCTACGATCAACAGCGTGATCCCGAGCTGACGGATCGCCCCCAACAAATTGGACAACTTCTGCGTCTCGACGTCATTGAGTCCCGCGGCGGGTTCATCAAGGCAAAGAAGGCGTGGTGCGGCCATCAGGGCTCGAGCGATTTCAACGAGCTTTTGCGCGCCGATCGGCAAAGTAGGGGCGTGAGCATTCCGGTATTGAGAGAGTTCGAGTATTTCCAGAAGACGTTCCGCTCGCTCGCGCGACTGGCTGTCTTCCAGACGGGCGGGCGCCAGCCACAGCGCTTGAGAGATGCCATGCGTTCGCATGAGGCGATGCCGCCCGAGCATGACATTGTCGAACACGCTCATCCCTGGAAATACCCTCGCGGTCTGAAACGTACGGATGAGCCCGAGATTGGCGATCTTGACTGATGACAGGTCGGTTAGCTTGGTTCCGAACAAATGGACTTCACCGGAATCCGCTGACAGAACGCTGGTAATCACGTTGAAGAGGGTGGTTTTTCCGGCCCCGTTTGGACCGATCAATGCCGTCACTTGGCCTGACGAGACATTGAACGAAACGTCGGAGAGAGCACGTACTCCGCCAAACACCTTTTCGACGCCTCTGACGGCCAAAGCCGGAACGGCAGGTTCAGCCCTATCTTTCATATCCAGTATCATGTGGTGCCGACAGCGGCCAGAGTCGTGGTCATCGACCTGGAAAACGGCAAGCGGCTCAACAGCAGAGAAAGGCCACCCAAGAGCCCTCGCGGCAGGTGCAAAAAGCATCCGACGAGCAAGAGCCCGGTGGCCAAGGTCTGGTACACGGCGAATGCCTGGAATGCGATCGGCAAAAGCGTGATCAATATGCTGCCCAGCAAGCCGCCGATCAGCGTGCCCTCACCCCCGATCACCAACATCGCCACCAACTCCAACGAGCGCGATGTACCGACCATCTCGGGCGAGAGGAAATTGAAGAAGAACGCATACAAGCTTCCGGAGAGCCCGGCTAACGATGCACTGACGACAAAGGCGACGACCTTGTAACGGACAACGTTTATGCCGAGCGCCGCCGCGGCAAGTTGATCGGTGCGGATGGCCTTTAAGGCCCGGCCAAAGCCGCCGCGCATGGCTCCCGCCAACCCAAAGAAGCAAATGACAATGACCGCCAGTACCAAATAGTACATCGAGCGTGGCGACGAGAACTCGATCGGCCCGAGCGAGAAAGGCGGGATCCCAACCAGGCCTGAAGGGCCTCCGGTTATGTCGACCAGACCCACCGTCAACGAGTCGACGAGCAAGCCGAAGGCGAGCGTCGCCAGCGCCAGATAAAGTCCGCGCAGCCGCAATGTCACCGCCGACAAAACAAGAGCGCAAACGGCCGACAGGCAGATCCCGGCGACGGTCGCAAGGACAGGGCTCACCGCGTATGTGACCGCCAAATAGCCCGCCGTATAGCCGCCAGTCGCCATGAAGCCGGCTTGGCCGAGATTAACTTGCCCGGCGTACCCCATGATGACGTCCAGTCCCATCAGGGCCATGAAGAGGATGCCGGCGATCACGAAACCGCTCATGAGGCCGCGATCCTGCACAAACAGCGGTAGCACCAAGGCAACGGCAAAGAGCGCGATCCCGAAGAGCCACCGTGCCGACGACGAGAGATGCACGACGTGGCTGGGGACATGCATCTCGTCGCGCACATCCTGACGACGCACTGTCGTTGGCGACACGAGCCCATTGGGACGCCAAATCAGAACGATGAGAAGGATGATAAGCGTAATGCTGCCGGAGAAAATCGACGAGACGTAGGCGGTCGCAAGTTGCTGCGCCAGGCCAAGAGCAAGCCCGCCGATAATGGCGCCGGCAAGAGACGAAAGCCCTCCCAATACCGCAGCAATGAAGCCAAGGATCGTAAAAAGCCGCCCAGTATCAAATTGAAGGGTCGTCATCGGTGCGACGACAACACCCGCGATGCTCGCCACGAGCGCTGCCATCGTAAAGCTGAGTAACAACAATTGGGGGACACGAATGCCCATGAGGCTTGCCGCCAGCGGGTTCTCAGCACAGGCCCTCAATCCGCGTCCAACGCGCGTGAACGCGAGACAATACCAAGCCGCCAGGACGACAACAAAAGCCGATCCGACCACCCAAAACGCCTGCGTCGGTATTCGGAGCGAGCCGAGCGTTGCCACGTCTTGATTGCCAAATGACGGCAGGGCGTACGGTTGGCTTCCCCAGATGACAAGAGATGTTCCCTCAATTGCGGTCAACAAACCGACGCTAAGCATCAAAACATTGGCGTGTGAGAGTCGGCGCACCGCGGGGACGAACGTCAGACGCCCAACAATCAATCCGATCACGACCGTCGCCAGAACCGCTCCCAAGATTGCGATCGGTAGCGGCCAGCCCCAGCTTTGCCCAAGGGTGTAAGCAATGAGGGCAGCCAACAGGCTGAAGCCGCCCTGAGAAAGGTTGATGGCTCCGCTCACCCGATAAACAAGCGAAAAGCCGAGAGCGATGAGACCGTAGACGCTGCCGACGACCAAACCGCCAAGGCATATTTGGAGAAATTCGGTCATGGCTACCCCGTGAGCCGGCCGTCAGGCCTAATGTCGGAGTGCACCCTGGCGGTCGCTCACCACAACCCACGTACTCATTGCGGCATCCCAACGCGTTATAACGACATTTGCATCGCTGAGACCGCGGTTCGGCACAGCTTTGAAGTTGTAGCTTCCGTTTACACCGACGAAGCCATCCAACCCGGACACGTAGGCCCGCAGTTCGTCGGCGGATGCGTCGGGCTTGAGCTTTCGAAGCGCCTCAACAACCAGGAGCGCCGGATCCCAGGCAAACGTTGACGGAGCGTCTGGCTTGATCCCTGTCCCATCGAACGCTTTGAAAAAGACAGCCTTGGCGTCACGCTCAGCCGCCGGAAGCGATTCGTCTTTGGACGGAAGCCAATCGGGAGATGGAATATACAATTCGCTTGGCAATATGGCGGCGTATTGCGACATCTGCGAATAGGTCATGTTGCCATCGGTCGTCGCCACCGGCACCTGCAAACCGGCATCCTTTATGGCCTTGAACACCGTGCCGACCGGGCCGCCCGTCGTCCACGCGATCACCACATCGGGATTGGCACTCTTGAATTTTTCGATTTGCGCCGCGACGCTCACGTCGGTGGGATTGAATTGCGCTTGAGCAACCAGTTCGACATCAGCCAAGCCACTTGACCCGACAAGAGCCTTGAAGTTTCGAACGGCGTCCTGGCCGGTCGCGTCAATGGACGTGATAAGCGCGATGCGTTTCCAGCCCTTTTGGCTGAGGAAAATGAGCAACGCGCGCGCCAGTTCGCTCGTATTTACACTTGAGCTGAATGTAAACCCGCCGGGGGACGGCACGATACCGGGAGAAAAGCAATATTGCACCGGCCCGGCTTTCAGCAAAGGTGCCGCCGCGTTACACAAGCCAACCAATGCGGACCCGAGAACAACGGGCTGGTTCGACGCTTTGATTTGGTTGGTCAGTTGCACCGCCACTTGCGGGCTGGTTTGATCGTCGTGGAAAACGAAACGCAGGTCCTTGCCGTGAATGCCGCCGGTGGCGGCGACCACCTTTTCATATTGTTGCAGCGCCTGCATTTCAGCATTTCCGAGGAACGCCCCGCCGCCGGTCAGGGGCAGCAAGACATCGATGTCATAATTGCCTGCGGCGACTGCCTCTCCCCGACCGATCGCCGAAATCAAAATCGAGACCGAGACAATAAAGGACAGTCTACCCACTAGCTGCTCCCTGGACCTGTCGACGCGTCGCTCCGCTGGCCACCGCCTTGCGCTACACGGCAGCGACTACACTGTCGTGCTCCTCAGCGTCTTCTTCGATACCGTCAAGGACGACGACTTCCTCAGCGGACGCGCCCAACGTTCGCCACGGCACGGATTTGGCCACAACGCCTTGATAGGACCGCAGTGCCGCCTGCGGCAGATGCGGCTCAGCCAATCCAAGAACCTCACCGTCGGCCTCAAAACCTTGGACCGCATCAAGCATCAGTCGCCGGAACTGCACGATCGCAATATCGCTTGCGCCAAGCCGTTCTTGCGTTCGATCGGCGATAGGCCCCATCGACTCCCACATAGCGATGTCCTGATTGGGAATGCCGGGGATACCCGTGAAACTTCCTTCCGCCATCAGGCTGCGATCCTGGAGATAATTATTGTGCGCGTGACGTTTGATCGGGCGAAAGTCCTTATCAACATCGTCCCCAGGCACCAATACGCAGAATTTGCGCCAGCTATCGGTGTCGATCCCGTCCTGATCGCCTTCCTGCCACGCAATAAAGTGAAAATAGCTGCTCGTGTCGTTCCTCGGCACGATGACGCTCGTCACGTTATAGGTATTGTTTGGCGGGATAAGCGCGGTGAACGGTGCGACATATGTTGTAATTCGTACGTAATCGTGTGTGGCCGCGTCAGCGATGGGCCGGCGAATGGCCGCATAGCGCATGCCATAGTTTGTTAGTTGCACCTGGATGCGGGGATTTTTGTCCGTTGATGGGCGCACCCAATGATCGCCCTTGGCCGAGGCCGCGCCTTTGGCGGGTCGCATGTCGGACGAATGCAGAGTTGACGAATGGGCTGAGTCGATTTGCCCTTCCATGATCTGTGCCCAATTGCACGGAAGCTCAATCTTCGCGATCGCGACCCGCGTGTCCGCCGTGGGGGCCCAGGGCGGAGCCTCGAATTCCGGCATGAGTTCGCTCGGTCCAAGATAAGCCCAAACAAAGCCGCCCGCCTCTCGCACCGGATACGCAACATGCTTCACTTTTTCGCGCAGCGTGCTTTGCTTTGGTTCGGACGGCATGTCGACAATGTTGCCGTTCACGTCGAACTTCCATCCGTGATACAGGCAACGCAGGCCACATTGCTCGTTTCTCCCGAACGCCAGGGAAGCCTTTCGATGCGGGCAGGATTCTCCCAGGATACCAATCCTTCCATCGCTGTCCCGAAAGGCGACCAGTTTCTCGCCGAACAACTGCAGCCGAACAGGCGGACCATCCGGCTCGGCCACCTGCTCGGAAAGCAGCGCCGGCACCCAGTGCCGCCGCATCAGCTGCCCCATGGGAGCTGTTCCCTCCACCCGGCACAGCAACTCATTTTCATGCGACGTCAGCATTGAAAACTCCAGAATCTCGGCAAAGTCGCAGCTATACCCTTAGCTCTCTAAGCATAAATATGCTTTTGTCCCGGTGTCGTCTAGGGGCCTTGGCGCGGTGCAGCCGGCGAACCTTCAACGTCGGAATGTGCGGCGGGGAAGCTCATCGGCGCGATCGCTCGACGGTCTCTGATCGGCGTCCCGCCAGAATACCCACGCGGCCGGCGTCGATGGGCTCGCCGATAGGTTCTTGGGAATTATCCCAGCGCGACGAGCACGATACCCGCGGTCGCAACCAATGTAGCGCACATGACGACGCGCGATGGCCAGCCCTCCGTCTTAAAGACAATCACGGCCAAATAGGATGCCAGAAATACCTCCAGCGAGTTTATGACCGCTAACCGGCCAACGCCGATGTAGTTCAGGGCCATAAACTGCGAGACTTGCCCCGCGGAAATGCAGATGGCGGCAAAAAGCTGCCAAACGTCGGGTATCGCGAAAAAAGCCACGACGTCAGAGCGGGTTTTCGGGCTGAACACGGCGCCGACGAGATAGTACAACAAGGCGGCCAACGATCCGATCAGGGCCCCGAAATATGGATCGGGGAAGATGTCCAAGCCCCGCTTACGAACAATGTAACTCGTCGCATAGGTCAAGGCGCAAATCGTGCCGAACATATAGCCACGCGGCAGGTCCATGCCGGGTTGCGCGTCGGCCGAGACGATATGCTTCCTGTTATCGGCATAAAGCAGCGCAAAACTCGCAACCATCAGGGCGACGCCCAGCCCCACGAACGCTGATATTGCTTCGCCAAGCAGCAACCAGCCGAATGCTATTGAAAAGAGCGGCGTCAGTCGGCGAATCGTCGTGGCGCGTATGACTCCCGCGAGTTGCACGGCTCGAAATAACGTCAGTCGCCCCCACACCGTGGCAAATAGGCCTGACGCGGCGAACCAGACGATCGACGAGGCAGCGTTCGCATCTCGATAATGTTCGCCATTGCCAAATGCCAACAAGGGGAGCGCGGAAAAGGCGACCGTCAAAACAATCGACAAAAGTACGCCATTGTCGACACTTCTTCTGCGGCTGGCCTTTGCAATGGCAATGTTGGCCATTGCAAAAAGGAATGCGGAAGCAAAAGCCAGACTGTCGCCGATCAATGCTATTTTTCCAAATTACTCGGCAACGCCTCAAGACTATTGGTTGCGTCTAGTTGCATCTTGCCACGATATCAAATCCACTTTGGCGACTTATCTTACCCCCGGCGAATAGCAAAGCAGGTTCACATCAGCATTCGCGTACGGACATCACCACGCTGACGCGTTCCGACGGGCAAGCCTCGCTCCTCGGCGAAGGCGCCTCAGCTTTAGTCTGCCGCCTCAAACACATGGCCCCAAAGGTTGCTCCAATCAGCGCCCGATATGTCGGTGACACGGCCGTCCGTCTCGAAGAATTTATTCGGCACCTGGAAAATCGCCAACATAAGCCCGCCCTCCGGCGTCCACGCGACATGACGTGTACCAGCTTCGCGCCAGACGAACTCGCCTGGACCGACGCTTAAGCCTGCTACAGGACCTTCCTTGTCGACCAACGTGCCTTCCAGCATGAACGTCTGTTCGATTTTGACGTGCTCGTGGTCGGGCAGCACCGCTCCTGGCGCCAAGCGCATGAGCGCGGTGACAAGCCCAGACGTTCGATCCAGAAGAAGACCCTTGACCTCGCAACCAGGAAATCTAGTCTTCTTCCACTCCATCTCGGCCGGGCGCACGACATGCGAGTGATTATCTGGTGTTTCCAGCGCCAAAGAAGCAGCCATTGTTGGTATCCTTCCGACAGCGCCCCTGGCTTCACTATATGCCATCGGCAGCACGGCTCAACATCGTTCCGTGCGGCTCAATTGCTGCATCAGGCAATCGATGCCGGCTGCATTGAGCGCTGCGTCTGCCGACGCACGCGGTTACTGAATGCCTGAATAGAGCTTCCGCATGCGCGCGTGAGTGATCCGCGCATCGGTACGGCGCCATGTGTTTACGGTCATTTTTGCGCCCGCGCTGAATACCCGCTCGACACTAGAGTGGGATGATCCGCATTGGACCATCCAGCGTCCACGGCGAACTTGGGCTCGATCCGTGATTTTCAAATGCGATAACGATATACTGCTACTTGACATAAGGGTCGGCAAGCAATTGTATCGGGCTCAAACGCTTGGAGGAGATGCTTTGGCTCGGTCGAGCAGCGATTTTGGGCGCGAACATCTGCGTTCGTTGGGGCGCCGCTTGCGCGAGTTGCGAGGCGCGCGCAGTTGGTCGCTCAAGCGCCTGTCCGCGGAGAGCGGGGTCAGCGTCGCTGCCATTCAGAAAATCGAGAACGGCGACACCAATCCAAATCTGCTGACCGTGCTCGCGATCGCCGATGTACTCGGAGAATCCGTGGACCGATTGGTCGCGGCGTCGCGCAAGGCAAGTCAGATCAGCAACGTCGTGCGGGGCGAACTGCCATTGCGCGCCCTTGGTGCCGCAACGCTGCCGGCGCTCGATCATCCGCGCGTCAAGGGCCGTCTGATTGCACTGGCCGGTCGCGCGTCGCTCGAGAAACTTCAGATACCCAAGGACGGTGCATTGTTTGCTTACGTCCTCGACGGTTCGCTGCGCCTTCGGTTTCCCGACGGGACGCTCGAGGAGTTGGGCACCGGCGATTCGATCCACGTCACGGACGAATTACCGGTCGAATGGAGCAACCCGCTGACGCGTCGCAGCGTGACCCTTTGCGTCGCCGATCGGCGCGCAGAATTCAACGGCATTCTAGGCGTGAAAAGACGATGACGGAACGCAAGGCCAAATATCTCGTCGCCACCGACGTCGGCGGTACCTGTACCGATACGATCGTCTTCGCCGCAGGCGAGCCCGTTCATCTCGGTAAGACTCTCTCCACGCCGCCGGACTTTTCGGTCGGTGTCATGGACTCGATCGGTTCTGCGGCCAAGGCGATGGGAATTTCGCTGACCGATCTGCTGGCTCAGACGTCTTTGTTCATGCACGGCTCGACGGTCGTGGACAACACCATCCTGACCCGCGACGGTGCGCGCACCGGACTGATCACAACGCGCGGCTTCGAAGACACGGTCTTGACCACACGCGGTGCTTACGGGCGCTGGGGCGGATTGTCCGAGGATCGCATCAAGCATCCGGTCAAAACCGAACGTGCGCCGCCGCTGGTCGATCCCGATTGCATCGTCGGCGTCGCCGAGCGGACGGACTACAAGGGTGCCGTCCTCCAGGAACTCGACGAGACTGCAGCCGAAGCGGCGATCCGTTTTTTGATCGGCGAAAAAGGGGTCGAGGCGCTCGGCGTCGCGTTCCTGTGGTCGTTCTACAATCCGGAGAACGAGCGCAAGGTTCGCGCCTTGATCGAGCGGGTCGCGCCACAAGCCTATTGCACGCTGTCGAGCGAAATCGCGCCAGTTCCGGGCGAATACGAGCGATCGTCGACGACCGTCATCAACGCTTACGCCGGGCGCATCACCAACAACTATTTGGGTAGCTTGCAAACGCTGCTGCAGAAGGCCGGCTATCGCGGTCCCGTGATGGTGATGCAGGGTTATGGCGGATTGCTGCCCGCGCAAGAAGCGGCCAATCGTTCGATCGGCATGCTGGAGTGCGGTCCGGCCGCCGGGGTGATCGGCAGCCGCGTGCTGGGCGAGTTGCTGGGCCAGACCGACGTGATCGCGACCGATATGGGTGGCACGACTTTCAAAGTCAGCGTCATCCAGAACGGCGAGATCGAGTACGCACGCGAACCGATGGTCGATCGCTTTCATTACATGCAGCCGAAGATCGAGGTCGTCTCGATCGGTGCCGGCGGCGGTTCGATCGTGTGGCTTGAGGACGGCACCCGCGTTCCCCGCGTCGGGCCGCGTTCGGCGGGTTCGCGGCCCGGACCGGTCTGCTACGGCCTGGGGGGCACCGAGCCGACCTTGACAGATGTGTTCATGCTGATCGGCTACATGGATCCGAATATTTTTCTTGGCGGCACGATGCAGCTCGACCCGGATAATGCGCGCCGGGTGTTCGATGAGAAGATCGCGCGCCCGCTCGGCATGAGCGTGGAGGAGGCTGCGTTCGGCATATACCGGATCGCAACCGCTCAGATCAGCGACCTGATCCACGAAATCACTGTCGAGCGCGGCCTCGATCCGCGCGACTTTGTGCTCCACGCTTTCGGCGGATCGTGCGGAATCGTCGCCGGCATGTTCGGTGCCGAACTCGGCGTCAAGAAAATGGTCGTGCCCTATACGGCGTCGGTCAATTGCGCTTTCGGCCTCGTCTCGGCCGACATCGTGCACGAGTATTCCTTAACGAGGGTGTTGCCGGCTCCATCGCCGCCCGCCGAGATTAACGAAATCTACGCGCCGATGATCAAGCAGGCTCGTCAGCAGCTCCAAGAAGAAGGCTTCGTTGGCGACAAGGTCAAGTTCGAATGGTCGATCGACCTTCGTTACTCGCGCCAAGTGCACGAAGTGACCACGACGGTGCGTGGACGCACGCCGGTCGACGAGGCGACGGTGACACAACTCGTCGCCGACTTCGAAGCCCAGTATGAGCGCAAATACGGCAAAGGCTCCGCTTTCCGCGAGGCCGGTATCGAAATGACCATGTTTCGCCTCACCGCCCGCGGTCTGATCGAGCGGCCGCGAACTTGAGCCGCTGCCGCTCTCTGGAACGAATAGCGCGCACGCGCGGATCGGACGGCGGCCGATCTTCGTCGACGCCAAGAACGGGATGGCGGACGCGGACATCTACGACTTCAGCAAGCTCGCACCGGGCAACATCGTGTCCGGGCCCGCGGTCATCCATACGCCGATCACGACCATCGTGCTGCAGGACAAACAGCGCGGCACGATGGATGGCTATCGCAACGTGTTGGTCGATTTCGACGGCTAGGATGCAAGCATGATTGAAGCTCCGACAGTGGACCCGGTAACTTTTTCGATCATCCGTCACCGCTTGTTTCGCGTCGTCGAAGAGGCGGTGATCACGCTCAAGCACGTTTCCGGCAGCGCTATCACCAATGAAGGCCACGACCTGATGGTCTCGCTCTATCAGGCCGACGGATCGTTGCTGATGGGCGGCGTGGGCTTTCTCCATCATCTCACCAGCGCCGCCGAAGCCTGCAAGGCCATTATCCGCAAGTTTGCAGGCCGGATCGGCGAAGGCGATCTGTTCTTGCTCAACGATCCCTACACGGCGGCCTTGCACACCTCTGACATTTATCTGGTCTCGCCAATTCATCATGGCGGCAAGCTCGTTGCCTGGAGCGCGTGCTTCGTGCACGTGTCCGACATCGGCGCCATGAATCCAGGTGGCTTTGCGCCGGACGCGCAGGACATCTTTACCGAGGGCTTCTCCTCGCCCGGCATCAAACTCGTCGAGGGCGGCGAATTGCGGCAGGACGTTTGGGAGACGATCCTGAACATGGTGCGCAATCCGGAGATGGTGGCGCTCGATCTGCGTTCGATGATTGCCTGCAACAACGTGGCGCGAGAACGGATGCTGGCGCTGATCGACAAGTACGGCGCGCCGACCGTCGATACCGTCTGCCGGATGCTGATCGATCAGTCCGAAGCGCGGCTGCGCGAACGGCTGCGGGAATTGCCGGACGGGCGCTGGCAGTCGCGCCAATATCTCGAGGTCAAGGGCGAGACCTACAGGGTCTTGCTGTCCATGACCAAAAGCGGTGACTCGCTGACCTTCGACTTCACCGGATCGTCGCCGCAATCGAAGTACAGTGTCAATTGCTCAAAATGGGCGTCGCTGGGTGGCTTGTTCGCGCCCCTCTTCCCGCTGCTGTGCTACGACATCGTTTGGAACGAAGGTGTCATCAAGCCGATCACGATGATCGCGCCGGAGGGCACCATCGTGAACTGCACGCGGCCGGCGCCGGTATCGGTTGCGACCGTTGGCGCCATTCAGTCCGTCAACAACGCCGCCTGCTCGGCCATCGGCAAAATGCTGGCCGCAAGCGACAAATACGCCGATGAAGCGACTGCCGTCTGGCACGCGAACCATTTCGCGATCTTCATGTTCGGCAACAATCAGCGTGGGCGGCTTGCGATCGGCATTCTCACCGAGACCTTCGCCGGCGCTGGCGGAGCGCGCACGTTCGCCGACGGGGTCGATATCGGCGGCGAGATTCCCAATCCGATTTCGCGCATGGCGAACGTCGAAACCATCGAAGCACAATTTCCCATCCGCTATTTGTTCCGCCGGCGGTTGAAGGACTCGGGCGGAGCCGGCGAGTATCGCGGCGGCGCCGGCGGCGAGATGGCGATCGTGGCGCACGATGCGCCGGACGGCGGCATTCACTATGTCGTGTCCGGCAAGGGCACCAAGTTTCCGCAGAGCGAAGGCCTCGGCGGCGGCTACCCAGGTGGCGTCAACGACTATGTGTGGGTTCACGCGCCGAGCGAAATGCACAACGCAGATCGTTTCGCGGCGACTCTCGATACAATCCCGGGCGAGAGCGAACCGATCGCCTGGGGCGTGTTTCCGCTGATGGGCAAGGATGCGCTCTATGTGCGTTGGAATGGCGGCGGCGGTGTCGGCGATCCACTCAACCGGCCAGCGGAGAAGGTTCTGGCGGATATCGGCGCCGGGCTCATATCGGAACAAGCCGCAGCCGACGTGTACGGGGTCGTCGGCAGAGATGGCGCGATCGACCAGGGCGCCACGAAGGCCAAACGAACGGCGCTGCGCGACGCGCGGCTTGCAGCAGGAGCGCGGCAATGAGAAAGCGCGTCTCCGCCAGCCTGTTCGCTGAGAACGGCCAGATTTGCTGCGCATCCTGCTCGGCACCACTGGCGCCGGTGAATGCCGGCTGGAAGCACAAGGCGGCGTTGTCCACGGTCTCCGTCGCGACGTTGCCTGGCGCGGGCAGCAATGTGGAATCGCGCCTGGTGCTGCGGCGGTTCTCCTGTGAACAGTGCGGCCATTTGCTCGATACTGAAACAGCCTTGCCGGACGATCCCTTTCTTGAGGACTTGGTCAAGGTCTAGGAATGGCGCGCAAGTCATCCCCCGAGAAAAACGTCGAAGAGCACGCACGCCACGAGACCGAGCGCGTCAGCGAGCGGCTCCGCGAGTTGCGGCTTGGACGCAGGCTTACGATCAGCCGGCTGGCCGAGTTATCAAAGGTGCCGGCGAGCACGATCAGCAAGATTGAGAACGGACAGTTGCGCCCAAGTCTGGTGCACGCCATTAACCTTGCTTCAGCGCTGCAGGAGAATCTCGGCTTTTTGGTCGCACGGTTTCGCGAGCGGCCGCAGCCCCGCGTCGTCGTGCGGCGCTCCGACCGTGACACCATCGAATATCCGGAAATGGGGCTGATCCTTCAGGACCTCTCCGGCCACTTTCTGCCCGGCATACTCGAGGCACGCCTGGGCATTCTCAGCCGAGGCGCGCATTCCGGCGTCGGTTCAATGACGCACCAGGGTGAAGAATTCTGTTTTGTTCTTTCGGGAGCGATCAGTTATCGCATCGACGAGCAGACTTACGATCTGGCCGCCGACGAATATCTGCACTTCCGGTCCGACATTCCGCATTCCTGGGAAAATGCCGTCGCGTCCGAGACCAGGGTTCTTTGGATATTCTCGGACGGGCTTTCATTCTGATCGAGGGACGCAATGCACAAGGTGACTGTACGTCAGGAGATCATCGACCGCGTCATGGCACGTCGCGGACGCTATCATTGGTTCGAGGATCTCGATCCGAGGCGCACGGCTTTGGTCGTGGTCGATATGCAGGAATTGTTCTGCGCACCGGGCGCCGCCGCAGAAGTGGCCGGGTCGCGGGATATCGTCGAGCCGATCAATGCGCTGACCGAACAACTGCGCACGATCGGCGTGCCGGTCATCTGGGTCCTGCATGCCAATGCGGAATTATCGGGCCGCAGCGACTGGGAATTGTTCTTCAACTACATCGTAGCCGACGAATTGCGCGAGAAGACGCGGCAAAGCCTGGCGCCGGGCCGTCAGAAGGTCTGGTCCGGCCTGACGGTAGGCCCGACCGACACGACGATCATCAAAAACCGTTATAGTGCTTTGATCGCCGGATCCTCCGGACTCGAGCGGCTGCTGCGCAGTCTTGATATCGACACGGTATTGATTGCCGGGACAAAAACCAACATCTGCTGCGAGGCGACGGCTCGCGATGCCATGATGCTCGACTTCAAGGTCGTCATGGTGTCCGACTGTTGTGCGGCGCTGTCTGACGACGAGCATCGCGCCGCGCTGGAAAACATGATCCAGCAATTTGGCGACGTGATGACCGGCGACGAAGCGTTGGAACGGCTTCGGCGCAAGAGCAATCGCTAGAGTGCCCTTGGCCTCAGCCGTCGTGGGCAAACAGCTCGACCGGCTCGCTGAAGCCGCGCACCGCGTGCTTCCCCACGGACTCGAGCTTGAATTCACCTTTGACCTGATCGGCGAAAGCCCGAGACATGATCACTGGTTTGCCCAGTTGCTTGGTCAGCGCCTCGAGGCGGGAGGCCAAATTCACCGCCGGTCCGATAACGGTGAAATCAAGACGTGAACGGGAGCCAATATTGCCGTACATGACGTCTCCGACATGGATACCGACTCCGTAATTCAGCGGTTCGCGGCCCTGTTCGCGGTTGCTTTCGTTGAGGGCTGTCATGGCTTGGCGCGCTTCAACAACGGCATGCAACAGGTTGGCGCAGGCCTGAGGCTGGCTCAGCGGAAAGATAGCCAGCAGACCATCGCCCATGAATTTCAGAATTTCGCCGCCTCTCCGCGAAATCGGCTCCGACACAGCGTCGAAATAGCCGTTCAGAAGATCGATGACGTCGTCGCGCGGCCAGTTGTCTGAGATACGGGTGAAGTCACGAAGGTCGCAGATCATGATGGCGGCTGGCACGGTCATGCCGCTGCCGCGTCGCGTGGCCCCCGCCAGAATAAGCTCGCCGGCGTGGGTCCCGACGTACGTGTCAAGCAGCGTTCGCGCCAGTCGATTTTTGACGCGGATCTCGCTGACCAGCGACAAGACCGGCAACAGACCATACAAATCGGCAAGCTGCGCGTCTGTGAAACCGCCGGTCCGGTCGGTCGCGAACGTCACAAAATGCCGTTTACCAAGCGTATGGTAGATCGGCCACGCGACATAGTCGGTCAAACCCATGGCCCGGAGTTCGTCAAAGATGGCATGCCGACGGCCGAGTGCCGGATCGCGCTCGAGATTCTCCCGAACAACGTCGGCGCCCTCACGAATTTCCTGAGCGGGGCTGCCGATATACTCAGATCGGGTCAGGACGTCGTGATCGAAGCGTGCGAGATCGGCAACTTGCATCCCGTCGGACCACGTCATCCGCGCCCCAAGCCATTGCGGATGCTGTATCTGAAGATTGAGTGACGCTCGCTTGATCGGCGAGCCCGCAACCTGCAAGCGATTGCACAGCGCGCCGAAGATATTTTCCATAAAACGTTCGTCGCGGCTGCTCTCGGCCAGCCAAAGCATGATTTCGCTGAAGGATTGCGCAGCAATCGTGTCGTCACCTGCCAACGTGGTCATATTTTTTATCCGACATTAGATCCACTAGAGCACATCACGATTAGCGATGTGCTCTAGATCTACTTGTTATCGCATGTCCTTTTTCAGAAAACCGGTTTCCACTTTTCCGGGACATGCTCTAGCCGATTAGTACATGTTGTGTTTGTGGACCAAACCGTCAAGCAGTGCCCGTACTTGGGCGAGCTCCAATCGTGTGATTTCAGGTCATTATTTTGACCAGCATGAGGCTGAAGCCGGCGATGAAGGCGAAAGCCGACAGGCCGAGAATGAATGGTCGGATGCCCTTCGCTTTGAGCTTCGCGATGTCCGTTTCAAGTCCCATTGCGGCCAGCGCCATGGAAAGCAGGAAGGTGGTTGCAGGAACGATCAGACCGCGCGCTTCGGGTGAAATAGTGATGACGCTGTTCACGATCACGAGCGCGATAAATCCCAGGACGAACCAGGGCAGAGGCGACTTGGCCTGGCTATGAGCGTGACCGTGTTGGCGCGCCCGTCGAGCCGCCAACAGTCCCAACGCGATCACCGTCGGGGCCAGCATCATCACCCGCGATAGCTTGGCGATTGTTGCAAATTCTCCAGCCTGCTTGCCATCTTGGAACGCCGCGGCGACCACCTGGGCGATCTCGTGAATGGAGGCTCCGCTCCAGAGTCCGAAGGCGTGGGCATCGAGATGAAGGATGGTTGGAAGCAGGGGATAGACGAACATCGCAATCGAACCGAACACCGTGACGCACGCGACCGCATAGGCCACGTCCTCATCGTTCGCCTGCGTTACCGTATTGGTTGCGATGACCGCGGAAGCACCACAAATCGAAGTGCCCGCGGCAATCAACTCGGTGAGCTTGCGGTCGACCCCGATCAGACGGCCGAGCCAGGTCGTAAACAGAAACGTCGCCACCAGCGTAAGCGCGATTACGGCGATCCCTGTTGCGCCGACCTCGATCACCTCCTGGGCCGTAAGTTGCAGGCCTAGCAGGATGATCGCGAAACGCAAAATCCGGCGCAGCGAGAAGGCGACACCCGGCTTGGCGCGCACCGGTGTCCCAATGACATTGTGGAAGACGATACCCACGATGATCGAGAGGATCATTGGGCTGAAAAGACCAAGCCCCGGAAGCTGGCGTAAAGCGAATCCACCGCCGGCGATGGCGGCGGTCAAGACGATTCCGGGCCACACTGTCACGAGCCTGCGGTTGGCGTGATGTTCGTTCGCCGCTCGCGTCAACTCCGGCCGGGACGTCAATTGGGCAGAGGGCACATCTCGGGCATGCGCGGTCATGGAAAACGATTCCTTGCACCGTTAACCGGCGTTTCGATCGGCAGATGCGGCATCGATCGGGGTCGGCTCAGACCGAGACGATGACACATGTGGTCGCGGTGAAGCCGATGGTGAGTGCAACCGGCATGGCAGCGGGTGCGACGATCATGACGGTCTCCTTCCACTCGACTGGCCCAACGGGGTTAGCAAAGAATCTAATGGAGCCACGACAATCACTCCAATAGATTATTCCGATTGATATAATCCGATTATAAGAATTGGTTGCGATGCTGAACGGTGACGCATTACGCATCGGCCGCACGGGCGTGGCAGCCGATCGGTTCGACTGATTTCTTTCAACACTGTCGGGTCAACGCGAGCGCTGGTCCATTTCCGGAAACGCAAAATCTTTCCAGCCCGGCACCTCCGACACTTCAGGAAACTCGACGCCAATGGGTATCGTTGCGTCGACACCCACGGAAGACGAAAGGCCACCATCCGTCGAAGGATCCAACGGGGCTGTCGCCGTGCGATTGACCACGAAAACGTCTTCGTTCGGCTTGACCCTGAACGACTGGGCCCATTCGACTTCGGCTGAATTGCGGATGTCGACATCAGGATCGACCGCGATGACCCACTTGGGATGGAGATTGGACGACATCGCCGCAAGGATCGCTTGACGGGCCTCGCCCTCGTATCGCGGCTTCATGGCGATCACGACGTAGACCTGCACACCGCCCGAACTGGTGATGGATACGTCACTGATGGTCGGAAACTGTGCCTGGAGCTGGCGGAGGATCGACGCTTCAAATGGGATTTGCTTCAGGATATGATTCTCGGTGACCGGTTTCCCGGTCAAAAGGCCCTGGAAGATCGCGTCTCGACGATGCGTGATCGCCGTCACTTTAGCCGTGGGTTTTAGCGAGGCCGGCGTGTAGAAGCCGGTATATTCTCCCAGCGGTCCTTCCATCCGTTGATTGGTCGTATCAACTGTGAACTCAATCACGAACTCGGCACGCGCCGGAATCTTGAGATCACTTCCCGTCGCTTTAGCGAGTTCAACCGGCGAGCCGCGCAGTCCGCCGGCGACGAACCAGTCGTTGACCGCATCGCTTGACTGCACCTGACAGGAATACGCAATCATCGGATCGACACCGATGACGATGGCTCCGCGAAGTGGCACGCCCATCGCGGTCGCTTTGGCCATGTTCTTGCCGAAACGATGATTGGAGGCCGAGAAAACGCCGAGCTGGTTCGGACCGTGGATTTGGAAACGGTAGTTGCCGATATCTGAAATCGACGTTTCGGGACTCTCGGAGACAACAATGCCTGCCGTGATGTAGGGACCGCCATCCTTCGGACTGTAGATTGGCACCGGCAGCCGCGTGACATCGACCTGATCTCCGGTGAGCACAACGTCCTGACAAGGCGGAGCGCCGTTGAAATCGATCGGGCCGATCGGGTTGTTGATGGCGTTCAAAACTTTGTCGTGAATGGCTGCCTCGGTTGCGTCGAACGCGAGCATGGCGCGCTTGCGGGTCGCGTAGAGGCCCGCAACCAGCGGGAAAGCGGTTCCGGTCGCCTTGAACATGAGAGCCGGCCCTTGGACCGCATTGCTCTTAGCCAGGGCCTTGGCGACATCGTACTTCAGCGCAATCGGGCGCGAGATGTCGAGGAGTTCGCCCGCCTCCTTCAACACGGTCAGGAACTCGCGCAAATCCTGGTAACCCATGATCGCTCCGTCCTATTGTGTTCGCAATCGCGCGGCCAAGTCACAGCCTCCGACCGGTGCCGGGGCGACGTGAAACCTCTGCTCCGCGTACCACCATTCGCGCTATTCAAACGTTAACTGCCACCATGCTAGCGGCGAAGTTGTTTGAGTTTGACATGTTCCCGTGTGTGCCGCGGGTCCGACCGGGCGAGCGCTTGCCCAATCACGCTCTGCAAGGCGTTGGCGGGCCGGGAACAGCGTGCGGAGACCGTGATGACGTTGGACGACGTCGCGCCAAACAACAACACCGGGTCTTCCGGGTCGCCCAGCGCCCGTGAGGGCGCCACGATCGTTGCGCAGCTTCGCGTCCGGCCGGATGCACAAGACGCTTTCGCTCACTGGGAGGCGGAAGTGAACACGGTGCTGTCGTCCTGGCCAGGCTTCATTCAGCAGACCGCCATCCCGCCGAGCCCGCCAGTCGAGGCGCGCTGGACGATATTTCAATGGTTCGAGCAGGACGCCGCCGCGTTTGACTGGCTGGCTTCGCCGCAGCGCCATCAACTGCTGAAAGCGGCGCAAGCAATTCTGATCGGGTCAGACGATGTCCACGTCGCGCGAGCGCGTGGGCAGCCACAAGCGGCGGTCTCAGCTTCAACCATTATCGAGACCCACGTCAAACCAAGCATGGAATCGGCGTACCGAGCCTGGCAGCATCGGATCGGTGCCGCCCTTTCTGCGGCGCCCGGCTTCCAAAGCTACCGATTTGAACCGCCGCTTCCCGGCGTTCGGGACAGTTGGCTGGTTCTGATCCGGTTCGACACCCAAGCCGCGCTCGACGCCTGGCTCGAGTGCACGGAACGCCGTCGCCTGTTGCGGGACGTCGAGGCGCTGACCTCGGACAGGTCCGAGCGGACGGTTGGAAGCAGCTTCGAGCAGTGGTTTCCAGAAACACCGGGAGAGGTACCTCCGGCTTCCTGGAAAATGAATATGATCGTCCTTGCCGTTCTGTATCCGACGGTCTTTCTGATCGACACGTTTGTCGCCTTCCCGCTGCTCGGCGTCGGTATTCCATCCTGGCTGGCGATCTTCTTTGGTAACGTGGCCTGTGTATTGATCCTCAGTCTCCTGGTGCCGCGTATCAGCAGGTACCTTGGCTGGTGGCTCAACCCGGTAGCTCGCGGCAATCTTCGCCGGATCAATTGGCTTGGCATCGCGACCATGATGGTCGCGTATGGCGCCTCATTGGCAATTTTTGCCGCCTATGCAGCGATAAAGCCATAAGCGAAGAGAGATTAAAATCAGGAGTAAGCAGGGGCCACCCGGCCGTGCTCGGCATACGCACGCAATTGGTGCAGCATCATGCCCCACAGCGCGTTGCACTTCGCGAAATTGCCTTCCTGATGAGGCCAACCTTCATGTGCTAGCGTGAGACGCACACGCCCGTCCGGCGTTCGAGCGAAAGTATAGGTGACGGTCGTTCCGACTGAATCTCCAGGTCCCTCGATGCACGTCCACGAGACCCTGTCGGCGTCGTGCGCTGTGATCTGCCAAACAAATCTCGGTCCGGCCGAATATTTCAGCGACCATGTGGCTCCGACACCACCCCCGCCGGAAACGTCTGCCATGCTCCAGCCCCTCAAGCCTTGAAGGGTGGCAAGCGCATCACGAACCTTCGCGACGTCGGCCCTGATATTCACCGCATGACGGAGGGCATGTTCGGACAAGCGGTACCCCGCGATACCTGTTCGTTACATAAATTAACGGTAGTACGAACACGTAAGATTGAACAGCGGCACGTTCGGCGAAGGTAAAATAAGGTTTGACACGATCTGTATGCCCTCAACCTTGCGGGCGAAGACACTGCATCTGTGGAAATTCGAGCTCGCTGCCCTAAGTCCAGAGACAGCGAACGTCGACTTCTAGAACATGTCCCGGAAAAGTGGAAACCGGTTTTCCGAAAAAGGACGTGATGTGCTCTAAAGAAAATCAACTCGATCGCACCGAATGAAGATGGCGCGAACAAAAGTGGGCGGCAGAAGCCGCCCACTCGCATTTTCGCTGGCGCCCGATTACAGATCGCTTGCGTGCCGCTATTTGGCCGCGACGGTCGCAATGCGCGCCCACTCGTCCATTTGAACGCGAGCCACCAGCTTGTAGCCGCCATCGGTCGGGCGAAAGATCGATGTTTCCCCCTCCTTGACGTCAAACCAATCCTTTCCAAGCGCCGCAACAATATTCGGCTGATGCGTGATGATGATCGTATTGGTGCGATCCTTCGGCACCACGGTCAGCATTTTTCGGAAAGCTTCGGCTCGGCGGCTATTCTCGTTCGGCGAAACGATCAGTCCGCCTTCGGTCAGATCTGCGGTTTTCTCGATGTTCGGAAAGCCGGCAATTAGCGCTGTTTCGTAGGCACGATTGTATTTGCTGGTATAGACCTTGCCGACAGGCACGCCGGCTTGACGGAGAGCGTCACCAAAAGCCTTCGCCAATGCCTTTCCCTTGTCGTTGAGATTACGCTGGGTTGCGACGTTGTCGAAGTTGAACGGCTCGGTGTCGGCCTGATCCGCGAATGTCGCTCCATGTCGGACGACGAGCACGAGGCCACCCGCGCGCAATGTTTGGGCGACATCATGATCGCTCGGCTGGGCGGCCGGCGCCGCTGTAGCGAACGCCGCAACAAGAGCAACGAGCACCACCATTGCAGAGGCCGACTTTGACAGAATAGACATTGTTCAAGCTCCTTTGTTTATGCCCTTTTTCAGCCCACTCGACATCAGAGACTCGGCACGGGGCGTTTTTATTCCCGCCCGTTACGCGCCGTGGCCGAATTATTTTTGCGATACGATGAGACCTGCGGCAGCATGCGCTGCGGTACGTCATCGCGCAAAACCAATTGGTGAAGCAGCGCGGCGCTGACATGAAGAACAATGAGGACAGCCAGGGCCGTCGCACCGGCTTCGTGTGCCTTGGCGAACATGACGCGCGCCGCAGGATGGGGCACCATGAGCGCCGGTACCCGCCAGATGACTAACCCAAAGGGTTGACCCCGCAAAACGACCCGAGCCAGTCCCGTGATGGGCATCGCCAGCAGCAGAACGTATAGGCCGTACTCATTGGCCTTCGCCAGGAGCCGCTGAATGAGCGGCATAGTCGTGGGCAACGCGGGCAGGTAGGCGAAATAGCGCCGCCAAATCAGGCGGCTGACCACGATGGCCCAGGTCAAAATACCGGCCGCACGGTGCAAGGACAAAAGGAAGGAGCCAAAACCGCTGTAGTGGCCAAGCGAAGCATGCCCCCAGATACTGACAAACTGCACCACAATCAGGACCACCGTTATCCAGTGGAACATGATGCTGATATCGTCATATCGATCGACGGCATCGGGTCGCACAGCGGCAGCATGTGCCGACTTTGAGCTATTTATCATTTGACCGGCTCCGGTTCTTTGTTCGGCTTACCTCGATGCCGACAAGACCGTGCAGGCCGCTGTTTTATTCCCAGCGACTTGGTCGCCCCCCCGGGTCCCCCCAAGCCGTAGCGTGCGCTTTAAAATGAGATCGTCAGGTTTTTCGGCGCTTCCAATTCCGCGATCATCTGGAAGCCGGGCGCCAGCCGACTGCCCCCCAAGAGCACATCACAATTAGCTAAATCGCGATGTGCTCTAAGATCGACTTGTTATCGCATGTCCTTTTTCGAAAAACCGGTTTCCACTTTTCCGGGACATGCTCTCGGTCTGAGGACATCAGAGCATCGTCGTCAGACGGGCCTGGATTGCGCTTGCTCGCTCTTCGATATGACGCTGCAGATAGGCGGTCATCGCCTGATTTCGCGGCTTGGCGGGTGTTGCGATCGAAATCGTCCGCACCATGTCCGGGTCGTCGATCCCGTATTGCGATAAGAGTTTGCATTCGACGTCTTCATACACGCTGAATGCGGGTAGAATTGAAAAGTACGGTAATGGCGATTTCAGAAACGTCTTCACCGCCTCTAACGAGTTAAGTTCGATATCGGGCCGGAGAAGAACGCCCCGTCGCTTGGCCACGGCATCGATGATGAGTCGAAGCTCATGAATTTTGCTCGGTAAAATGAGCCTCAGGCTTTCGAATTCACTCAGCCGGTAACTGCGCCGTTGCCCATGAGCCTGAAATCCGGAGACCAATACAAGTCGCTCGGAGAACAAATCGATATGCCGTCCGCTGGCCGCGCCACTCGGCTTGTATGTGAGTGCAATATCAAGGCGATCGCCGTTAACAAGATTTTTGAGGTCGCCGCTATACGCCTCCACTACCGCCATCGAGAGTTCAGGACTGTTTTCGGCGATGTAGGATTTTAGATCCTCGAGAAAAAGGCCCGATATCGTCGGGCAGATGCCGACGACCGCCTGACCGCTCATTTTCGATGTTCGCCGCTTCAATTCAAGCAGCAGGTCGTCGAGGCGATCCAAATGTTCGATCGATCGTGCGAACAGAAAGCGTCCTTCCTCCGTCGGCTGGACGCCACGGCCATTGCGGGTAATCAGCTTGAGGCCGACCTGACGCTCAAGCAGCTGAACCTGTCGGGTCAGGGCGGGCTGGGCAACGCCGATGACGCCGGCCGCATGAGAAAAGCCGCCATGTTTACATACCGCCACAAAATAGCGCAGCCGCTTGAGATCGATCACATGATCCGCGGTCATGGGCGCCGCCCTCGCTGCGAAGCGACACGATCGGGTCGCGCTGTCAGGCGGCCAACAAGAAGCGCAATCCAGCGTGGCTGACGGCGACCTTTAGGATCGCTCAGTTCGCGGAGTTCGTAAGCGCGCACCGCGCCGTCGGGCGTGGAAAGCCGGCTTCGGTAAGCGAGCCACCACACCAGCAGAACGCCGATGATCCAGAACGAGACCTGCCAGACCCAGAGCGACGGGACGCCTAAGGAAAGGTCGGCCTCGGTAAAAATAGGATGCGAAAAGAACGTATTGCCCAGAATGGCCCCGGGGCCGATCGCCAGGAATATCCACAGCAGGGCCAAGGACCATTTGGCACTACGCGCGGCGCGCTGTCCAAAATCGACTCGATGATCGCGCAGAAAAATCCGATGCAAAGCGTCTCGTCGGTCGCGCTCTGCATCGTGATAAGTGAAAATCGCAACCAGAAAACTCGTTGTCAGATTGAGAGCCAATCCCCAAGCCGCCGAGTGGATCGTCAGCGGCCAGCGGCCCCAGGGCAAGGGAACGAATAGTCCGTCAAAGGCCACCAAGCCGGCCGGCTCGGTAAACAGCACGGCAAGGCTGCCGAATATCAGGCCCACGAGGACCGCGCTTCGGCTCATCCAAGGAAGCCAACAGAGACCGAGATAGGCCGGCAGCAATTGCGCGGAAAGCGGTAACGCGAGCGTTGAGAGCGCGGCCGTCGACCCGGGGAAGAAGCCCGCCAGCACCACGATCGACAGGTAAACTAGTGCGAGCAAGATGCGGGCGGTGTAGCGCTCTTCGCGTCCTGTTGGAGAGGCAACGATGTAACGGTCAACAAGCTCGATGGTCGCGATATTGGCGCCGGATGCCGCGAAGAACGCGACTGCAGTCAGGAGCATGGCCAGCGCCATGACGACGACGCACGCCGCAGCGAACTGGTCGTGGGCCGCAACCCGGCTGGCGAGTTCGGTCACGCTTTGTGCCGACGTCATTTCGCCGGCAATGACCGGCCCGAGCAGGAGCAGGCAGCCAACGGCCAGTCCTGACATGATCCAGACCTGAGAGAAGGCGAAGCCGTTTCGCGTCTTCATCGTCAAGCCGAGAAAGCCGAAGGATGGACTCAGTGCAGCACCGATCGCGGCAATGGCGAAGGAGGCGACGGCAGTCGTCGTCCACAGTCCCCCTTTTGGTACTTCCCGTCCAATTCCACTGGTGAACTGGATGACGCCCGGCACCGCGTCGCCAAGGATGCCGTCCTTTGTCGCGATGCCTTTGCCGAAGACCGCCAGGCCATCGAACACAAGCCCGGCGAAAGCCGCCGAGAAGATCAACAATCCAATCGCTACCGTTGAAAGAGCCGCAACCACATAGACCGTGGCGCGCCATCCCCCAATCGCGGACGTCAGAAAAAGGAACGCCGCGATCACCGAAACGGCGGTAACCCGCGTGAAATTCCCACCACTCAGTTGTGCCACCAACTCCGCAGCCGAGTCGAGAAGGTTCGCCGCAAACGGAATGGCAAAGATGCCGAGCAGCACGAGAAAAAAGACGCGGAGCGACGTGCTCTGGTAATGCACGCCGAACACCTGACCGACGGTACGGCTGCCGATAATCCTCGCTGCCAGCCATAGACGCTTCTGAAAAATCGCGGCCGCGAGCGCGGCCGGAATGACGCTCAAGGCGAGTTCGTTGGCTTGAAAGCCATATCCGGATAGGAGGCGAAGGAAGTCGTATGGCCCAATGCTCGCGAGCAAAACGCCACTGCCGGCAAAAATATAGGTCCACGGCGTCAGGGACTGGCCGGCGTCGACATAGTCCTTCGCGTCGCCTTCATTCCTGGCCGATTGGGCAGCGATATAAAGGCCGAAGGCGGCAAAGAGGCCGAGAATGATGGCGAGATAGGATGTCACGGCTTGAACCGACGGATTACATCGAAGGCTTCGAACGCTCCGCGAAGACCGAGCCACAGAACCATGGTCGGCAATGACCACCGCCGCCGTACCCAGAAAGCCGAGGCTAACCGGCAATATCCATTCCGCGCGAAACTCCCGAGAAAAAAGCAGTTCCAGACTGAACGCCAGCGCTCCCGCGCCGTAGACGACCAAGCCGAGCGCAACTTCTTTGGCCGTAAATAGCGTTCCCTGCATGAGATTGATCAGAACGTGGCCCAGAAAGGCCCCGACAATCACCAGAAAGCCCGCCGCAAGCCCCCGCCAGCCACCCGAGGCGAAGCCGAAGTGAAACAAGGCGGCCGCTGCCAAGATGCAGGGCAGCCAAACCGCCAAAACTAACGCGTGGCGGTCCAGCGCATTTTGCCCGGATGTCGGCATCGGTCCTGTCATCGGCCTCAGTCATCATCCTTGGCATTTTTGCCAAGCTTCCGCGGCGATCCGCCTTCGGGCTTTTCCGGTGGTTGGAAGTTGCGGAACGACATTCCGCCCGCGCTGCCCAGGTTCTCGACCGGAAGTCCAAGGTCCTTCATCAATCCGTCGACGAACGCCACTTGCGTTCGATATTTCATGGCGGAATTGACGACCCGATCGGTGATGTTACCGCCGTCACCGTCGCCATGACCGCCGCCACCGCCGCCCCCCATCTCCGATGGACTGTTAATGCCTGGAACGCCATCGACCTGGAGGATCTTGATCAACTCGATGTTCTCCATCGGCTTGACGGTTTCACGAATAATGCTCGGCAGATTTTTGACCAGGTTCTCATAGATGGCGCTGCGACGGGCCGCTTCGTTGCGCATATTTTCGGCTGCGTTGAGCAAGGTCTGCCCTTCGGCGTCCTTCTCGTAGCGCACCGCCGCGGCATTCGCCTCGGCGATCTCCGCCATCGCGCGCTGCTCGGTCGCCTGCTTCTCGGCCGTGGCGATCGAAATCATCCGGCTCGTCTCGCGTTCGGTGCTGGTCGCCGCCTGGATCAGCGCAATTCGTTTCGCCCGCTCGGCCGCCTCTTGCTCACGCGCCGAAACGATTTGCTCCTCACTCGAAGCCAGAGCGATCATGGTATTTGCCGCGTCGGTGCGCGCGACGGCTTCCTCGATCGACTTGTTGATGACGGCAATCAGCCGATCCTTATCAATGATCTCGACTTCCTTGCTGCGCTCGATTTCGAATTTCTCGACAAACTTGCGCGCTGCGATGCGTAGCTCATCCAGCTCCCGATTGGCGACGATTGCGGCATCCTCGATCCGGCGGAAGGCCGCGGTCTCGGAGATCTTGACTTTTTGGTTCTTCTCGATCTCGAGCTGAATGATCTCTTCGTCTCGCTTGAGACGCTCCAGATCGACATTGTACCGCTTGGCGATGGCGGCCTTTTCCTTTTCGGCATTCGCCAATTCGTTGATCAGCCGCAAATCCTTGTCTTTCTCGACCGCCAGGGACTCGATTGCTCGCTCGATCTCGATCCGGGTGGTCTCGACCGATTTATCGCGCTCGAGTTTGGATTGATCCACGCTGGTCGACGCCGCCGTTTCCGCGATGGCGATTTCCCGGCGCGCTGCGATATCGAATTCCTTCACCTTGCGCTCGTTCTCAATGCGGCGGGAGTCGATCTGCATGCGAGATGCGATCCGCTGAGTCTCGATCTCCTCAGAGGCCTGAATCGCGCGCTGCTCGTTTTCCTTCTGGCGTTCGATTTCCAGCAAGCGGATCTCGATCTGACTATTGATCCGCTCGGCATCGACCAGCTTGTCCTTGGCGATACGAACCCGCTCGGCCTCTTGCTCCGCCTTGACCTTGGCGGTGTTGATGCTGATGGTGGAGGTCGACCGTTCATCTTCGATCGCGGCGAGTTGCGCCGCGCGCCGCGCCTCGATGTCGCGCGTCTGATCGATGCGCGCATATTCCAGGTCGCGTTCGATCTCGATCGCGCGCTGCTCGGTCTGTTGATCCTTGAGTTTGATTTCGAGGCGCGCATCATTCTCGATGCGGTTTCTGAGCTTGCGCCTTTCCTCGATTTCTTGCGTGAGCTGGGTGAGACCTTCCGCATCAAACGCATTGTCCGGATTGAATACGGAGATATCGGCCTGATTCAGACTGGTAAGAGACGCGTTTTCCAACTCGAGACCGTTCGACGCGAGGGTCGGCTGCACCAACGCGGCAACGCGGCTCATGAATTCCTTCCGGCCGACGTGGATCTCTTCCATCGTCAATGTCGCCGCGACAGCCGACATCGCATCGATGAAGCGGCCTTGGATAACTTCCTTCATTTGATCGGCCGAGGCCGTCCGCTCACCGAAGGTTCGTGCCGCGAGAGAAACGCTTTCGCGAGTCGGAATGACGCGGACCGAAAACTCTCCGATCACGTCGACCCGCATCTTGTTCCGGGTTATCAGCGACCCCTCGCCTACTCGCCTGATCTCGAGAGGCACCGCATTCATGTTGACTGGCGTAATGTCGTGAACGATCGGGATGACGAAAGCGCCGCCGCCCATCACGACTTTTTCTCCTCCAAAGCCGGTACGTACGAACGCCTCGTTCTTGGAAGAGTGACGGTAGAGCCAGTGCAGCAGGTAGACGCCGACGGCTATCAGGATTGTCAGCAGAATGATAATGGCAATTGCGTCTGCGCCGGTCATGGTCACGTTCTCCGAATAGTCGCCGAATTCAGTAGCGTTCCTTGCCCGCGACAGCGAGATAGGTGAGCGCGAGCGCGATGAGATTGACGAGGTCCGCGATCGTGTAGAGGGTCGCGATCACTGGCGAATATCCAGCGCCGATCACGACATCGACGAAGAAAAGAATGGGTAGAATCGCCCACCCGATCGTCATGATGAGCCGGATCCAGAAATACCCGATCTGGATCGGCCGGCTGGCCTTATGGGTCACCTCGGCCATTTTGCCGAAATACATTTCGCCCAGGATGTAGAGCCAAAAGGCGATCGAGATGAGGACGCCGAGCGTCGGGTTGAAGATGTGCGAGTCGCCGAGATAACGACCGAGCACCATCAGAAATGCCGCGATCGTCGATCGCCAGAACACGGCTGCCGGGACGGGCCCTGCGGTGTTGGCGAAGAAATACGCCGCCGCGACGAACAGCGGCTGGACGGCGAACCAGGCCGCGAAGCGAGAGCCCGATGCGAGCTTGCCGCCGTCGAGCCAAGCGTGCTCAGCGCCCATGTAGAAAAATGCCGAGACGCCGACCGCCACGGTCGCTAGTGCGACCGGAATTCGCCAGCGCTCGGAGGTCCAGGTCAGGCCAAGTGCCATCAAGGCCGCGGTCGCCCAGCAACCGATCGCAGCCGTTGCAAGGGCGCTTCCGGTAATATCACTGGTGGCAAATGGAACTGCGAACATCTCGGTTTTCCTAAACTTGGGCGCGGATGTGCGGAGAGCGGCTGTACAGCGCGACCATGGGCAGAATGAGCAGCCCGAAGATGAACTGCTGCCATTCGTATTTGAGGCCGATGCCGATCAGGAATGAGCTCAAAACCTGAAGGACGAGCACGCCAATAATCGTGAAGCCGTAGCCGCCGTAACCGCCAGCCAACGAAGTACCGCCAATGACCACGGCGGCGAGCGTAGTGAACAGGTAGGGATCGCCAACGCCGATAAACCCACCGCCGCTCCAGCCGAGCAGCAACGCCCCAGTGAGGGCCGCAAAGGCACCCGAGGTGACGTAAGCCAAAACCCAATATCTGAACTCTGAAATGCCGACCAATTCGGCGGATCGGCGGTTGCCGCCGAGCGCATAGATGTAGCGCCCGTAGGCGGAGTAACGCAGCGCAATAATCAGTACGATCGAAATGAGGATCCAAAGCAGGATTGTCGGCGGCACGTTCAAGCCGAAGGTCGTGCCATTCATCGCCGCCAAGTTGGAAAGCCAGCCCGGCACCGTCCCGAAAACGTTGCCGCTGAATTGCGAGCCGATGCTGGTGATGATTTGAACGAGTCCGGCAACGGCGAAACCCGTCCCTAACGTCATGATCAGGGCCTGCCCCTGGAGCTTGTAGGACATGACGCCGTTGAGAAATCCGATCAGACCGCCCAAGGCAATCGCGAAGACGAAAGCCAGCCACGAGGGGACGCCGAGACCAATCAGGTAAAGCAGTCCCGTGTTTGCCGCGCCGATCACGAACGGAATGGAAAGGTCGAGCCCTCCCATCAGTGCCACGAGTGTTTGACCGATACACGCCACCCCGAGGAACGAGGCAAACAGCAAGACCGCCTTGACATTGCCGGCCGAGAGAAAGCCGTCGATCGTGAAAGAGCTCACGACAATCAGCGCGACCAGGACGATCAGGCCGATAAAGGCGCTGCGGCCGTGCACGAAAACGCGCGACACTTTGAAAGCGACGACCAGGATCGCTTCCAGCATCAGGAAGGCGATCAGATTGCTGACGGTGCGAAATGGTACGGACGCACCCGCGATAATCAGGTAGAGCACCAGTAACAGCGCCATGGCCACGATCAGAACGCGATTTCCGGCCCATACCGAGCGAATTCCGGTTGTCTCGGCGGTCTCCGCGTCCGTCGTCACACCCATCGCCGTCTGTCGGCTCTCGAACGCAACAGCGATGTAGTTGGCGAACCAGAACAGAACAGCGACCGTGATGACCGTGAAGAGTACGACCGTTTGAGCGAATTGACCCTGGGCGAAACCGACACCAAACCCGATGGCGCCCACCACAAGCGCGATAGCCAGGTTCAACACGATCAGGAATTTGGACCGCGGCAGCATCAACAGAGTCATCGCAGCAGACCCCCGTGCGCCGATTGGCTGTAAATCGCGACAAGGGTGAGCGCGAGCAGGATAAAGGAGGCCACGACAGCATGGCCGAAGACCCCGAAGCGCCTGGCGGCGGCTTCGGCTGCGATTACCCGAACCATCACGATCACACTGACCGCTGCTGCGGTGACGACAAGCAAGAGGCGCTGCAGAGGCGACAGCCAAATCCTGAGGGGTTCGACGTCGGTGGCTGGCGGCAGAATGAGATACCGATTGACCAAATCTCCGGACGTCGCGACGGCGGCTGCTCCCGCGTCGGCGTACGTCTGGGCCGTGCTGACCTCAAGCACGATGCCGCCGACAATCGCTGCCAAAACGACGAACGCTGCGAACGGCGAGATAAAGCTGATGTAGCGACCGACGACCGGCACCAGTATTGTCAGGAGCAGCGATCCGATCAGCGTCAGCCCATAGAGAAGCTGGGTCACGAACCCCTGCACCGCGCCGAATTGGAACGTGGCGAGCACGTAGCCGATCAGAAATAGGTTCGTAGCGCCGAGCAGCGCGCCGACAATTGTTCCTCGCCCGCCCGCGAGGCTGACGCCGCCCAATACGACGGCCGTCACCGCCGTCAACGACATCGTGGTGCCTTGGGTCGGATCGCCGGACGCGATCAGCGCCGTGTAACACAGCGCACCCAAGCCGACGAAAACGCCGGCGATGATATGGGCGCCGATCCGAACGAGATCGCTACGCACGCCCGCGGTGAACGCGGCGCGCTCGTCATACCCCATCATGCGTAAGTGCTTGAAGAACGGCGAACGCGTGAACAGGAGCCAACCGCACGTCGCGACGATCAGAATGAGCAGGACCGGCGAAAAGATGGTCGTACCCAATCCCCACGACGCCATCCAGTCCGGCGCGGTGCCGCCGGGACGCGGCAAGATCACCCGGTTGATGCCCGAGAGCGCCAGAAAGCCGGCCAAGGCGACGATGATGGGTTGCACCCGCACAACGATGATGACGAGCGCAAACAGGATTTGATAGATGACCCCGATTCCGATCGCGACAACGAACACCGCGAGAGGTGAGGAAACCAGTTCCAGTCCATTCAGCGTGACGATCGACACGTTGATGAAAGCGAGAAGCGGGCCGACGGCAAGATCGACTGTGCCGCGCCCAGCCAGCGCAACGGACATCAGCGCGTAAGTGGCGAGGATCAGCGGCGCCGCCACGATGATCGCGCTGCCAAACCCGGACAGCGAAACCAGGTTTGGGCCACGGATCACCGCCGTGCTCGCGAGGATCGCGAGCAGCGCAATCGGAATCAGCAGGTAGGTGTTTTGTGCACCCCGAGATTCCGTCATGACGACGGCCGCCCCCTATTACGAGAGTTCGATAATCCGGCGTCCATTCGCGCTCGCCGGCGCGCCTTCGCTCCGCGTCAGAGAAAGCGAACCGCGTGCCGGAAAGGCGCCGGCTCTGGTCCGCCGATCAGGGTCGAGCGCAAGGACTTTTTTGAGAACCGGCGAAATCACTTCCTTGAATTTCACCGGATCTTCCGAGGTCGGGAAATGACCGCCGGAGAAGATGGTGCATTCCGCGTTCTTCACCTTTTCTGCAGTGCGCTCCGTCATGTCCGGCGTGCAGGCGAAGTCGTATTCGCCGGTCAGGAAATAGATCGGCAGCTTGCCGGAGATTTTGGAGAGTTGGTCGCGATAGTCGGAGTCGACGCTGTAAAAATAGAGGTCGCCTTTGAACACGCCCGGGCCGCCTTGGGCGTAGTACCACCATGTCTCCCAGCGGTATTCATCCGGACTTTCCGGCGACATCAGACCAAAGACCGACGTCGCCACCACTTCGCCGCCGTGAATATGCGGATGATGAAGCGGTTCGATCCACCAGCCCGGCGAGTAATCGCAGGCCTCCAAGGCGATCAGCGCCAGAAACTCATGCTCGTAGCGAAGCGCCAGCGTGAGACAAACATTGCCGCCCATCGACTGCCCCATGATCACCGGCTTTTTCAAATCCAGCGCATGGCAAAAGGCGACAATGAAATCGCCATAGAACTTGGCCGTTAGCTTGTATTCGTCTTCCTTCAGGTAAAAATCCGACGGCGGCAGCGATTTGCCGTGCCACGGCATGTCGAAGGCAATGACGCGAAAATTTGCCGCGATGTCGGGGTCGCAGAGCTGATGCCGGTATTGCCGGGCATCCGTGCCAGCCGTGTGGAGGCAGACGAGTGGGATGCCCTCGCCGTGCTCCTCATAGTAGGTTCGGTATGTCTTGCCTTCGCATTGAACGTAAACGTAGCGTCCAACAATCGGATCGTGGGTGTTCATCGTTATCTCCTGGCGTTCGCTTAAGCGTGCCGCATCAGCGAGAGCATGTGGGTCAGCGCTCGCAGGTTTTGCCAGAACGGCAGCGTGTTGCCCTCAATGCGCAAATTCTGGTGCAGCGGATGCGCCATCGCCCAGATATCGTTGAACGTCGGTGGTGGAATGGGTTGAGAGAATTTCGCCCAGCTGGCGCTGGGCGCGCGAAGCGCAAAATCAAAACCGAAGTCGTTGGCCGCAAGCCCCTCGGCGATGCGCTGCACTTTCCCCTTGTTCATCTCGATCAGATAATCGGTATCATCGACACCGAGGACGAACTTGCCGCTGAAAAACCGCCCGATCACCGGCAGGATGCGGTCCTCATTGACCCGGCGTGCCCACTGCTCGACCCAATCGAGATCGAAACTCTTTCGCGATGAATACCAACTCATTGGCTCCTCCTGACGTGCTCACGCATGGCATTGATCTCCGATTTAATTTGGCAGCGGCTTTTTGGCCGGACCGTAATGAGCGACAAAGGACGCCGACGCGATGCTTGCGGGCAGCACGGCAGCAGCGAAATCCTCTAAATTGGCTTCGGGCTCGAGCTTGAGACGCTCGGCCTTGAGGGCATAGAGGGTGAAGACGTAACGATGCGAGCGGTCGGGCGGCCAGGGTCCGCCGTACTCCCGGCCAAATCCCGGTATCTTGAAGGTCACAAAATCGCTGTTCAGCTCACGCGCTCCCGTCGGCATCGCCGCTGTCCCGCTAGCGCCCTCGCGCAGCTCGCGCGCAGACCCCGGAATGTCGAAGGCCAGCCAGTGCGCGAAGGCGCGCGGGAACTGAAACTCCGGCGGCAAGTCAGGATCGGTGACGCTGAGGGCGAAGCTCTTCGTGCCTTCCGGAACGCCCGACCATACAAGCCGCGGCGATATCTTGCTGTCCTCAGCAAATCGCTGAGGGATGATCGATCCCGCTGCAATGTCGGGCGCGCCGAAACTGAACGGGTGAGCCGACGCAGGCTCCGCGCGGGCGGCGCTTCCGGCAGTCAAAAGCGGCGGACGTCTGCCTTCGTCCCTTTTTTCTGCGGGCGTCGGCCGATGCACCAAGGGTTCAATGTGGTCTTCCGCAGGCTCACCTGGCAGCGGCGAGCTTGAACGCCGGCCGAACATCGCGTTGAGAATGGCGTGACCATCGAAGGGAGGATCGAACTGCGCCGAGATAACGCCGCCGCGAAAGACGATGACGCGCGTGCAGAGATTGAGAAACTCTTCGACTTCGCTCGACAGAAAAACCGCGGCCTTACCCTTCGCGGCGAAATCCGAAAGATTGCGATAGAGGTCGAGTTTCGCCCCGACATCGATCCCGCGGGCTGGATCGTTGAGAATCAGCACGTCGGGCTTTTGGGCGAACGCGCGGGCAATCAGAACCTTTTGCTGGTTGCCGCCCGATAGCGACGTGATCAAGTTTTGATCGTCGCCCATTTTCACCGCGAGACGTTGCGACTCCCAGGCAAACACCGGCTGCAGCTTTCTGCGATCGATCAGATTGAGCCATCCACCAAGCCGGAAGTCCTGGTAGACCGACATCAGCAGATTCTCAAAAATGCTGAGATTTGGGAAAATACCTTCCTTCTTGCGATCTCCGGAGACGTAGGCGACGGCGTTACTGCGAGCCGAGTCGATGTCCGACACCTGCTCGCTCTTTCGTCCCTCGATCACGCTGATCCGGCCTGACACGAGATTTTGCACGCCCGCCAGGCAACGTACAAAGTCTGCCTGTCCCTGGCCGTCCAAGCCGGTGACGCCGACGATTTCACCAGGATAGAGCTTGAAATCGATCAGCCCCGCATCGTGCCAGACGCGGCCGCCCTCGACGCGAAGGATGGGCGTCTCGCTTTGCCGCTCGGCGACCGATTGCGCCGCCAAGGTCTTGCCGCGCTCGGGGCCGGCGATAAGTTCGAATATGCGGGCTTCGGTGATTTCTTCCTTTTCGAGGCAACCGACATCCACTCCGTCGCGCAGGACGGTGGCGCGATCGGCGATCCTCACCAGTTCGGCAATGCGGTGACTGACCATCAAG
This sequence comes from uncultured Alphaproteobacteria bacterium, assembly GCA_963737755.1. GTDB lineage: Bacteria > Pseudomonadota > Alphaproteobacteria > Rhizobiales > Xanthobacteraceae > BOG-931. The sequence continues at coordinate 1,306,783 of CAVTTZ010000009.1, forward strand.
ATGCTGGCGCGTCGCGACTTGAGCTCCCGCATTTTTCGGAACAGGCGTTCGGTCGATTCAAAATCAAGCGCGGCCGAGGATTCGTCGAGGATGAGGATCTTCGGATCGGTGAGAAGCGCCCGCGCGATGGTGATCCACTGTTTGATGCTCAACGGCAGATCGCCGACCGGCGTTTGCAGATCGAGATCGAAACCGAGGAGCTCATGCATCAGCGCCGTTGCTTTCTCGACCTTTTCGTCGTGGCCGAGATTGGCGCTGAACAAGTTGTCAAAGCCGACATACAAGTTGTCGAGCACCGAGCATTCGTCGGTGACCAGCACTTCCTGATAGACGTTGGCGATGCCGAGCGCTTTGGCTTCGACCGGAGATGTCGCGGCTTTCCCAAATATGGAAACCTGACCGCTGTCGGGAATAAGCACTCCCGAGATAACCTTCGCGAGCGTACTTTTGCCCGAGCCATTGCCGCCGATGATGGCGTGGACCTCGCCCTCGTAGGCGCGCAGGTTTGCACCATTGAGCGCCACGGTGGGGCCGAAGGTCTTACGAACCGATGCGATCTCTACGGTCGAAATGGCCATGAACATCCGCCTCGCGGGACAGGACGGCGTTCGCTGCGCCGGTTAGACGCAGCGAACGATCCACCCTGACGCTTACGGCTTGTAGGCTTCCGGATCCGCGGGGCGGAGGAAGAATTTGTCGAGATACTCCTTGCTCGCCCAGTTCTCGGCACCGCTATTGTACCAACCGTCAGAGTCCTCGTTGCAGTCTTCTTTCAGGACCTTGGTGAGGTCCTCGAACGTCATGGTCTGGGGTTTGGTGAGGATCGATTGGATCTTCGGTCCCTGGCCCTGCAGCGTGCGCATCATGACATTCCAGCTCATTTCGAAATCGTCGCCGGGAGGCCAGCCCTGGATCGCCGCTGATACGTACTTCGGATTCTTCCGCCAATAGCAGAGCGCACCAAGCTCGCCGCCGACGGTGAACGGGATCATCTTTCGCCCAGATTGTTTGAGCGCACGCAGCGCTCCAAGCTCGGACGCCGATTGAATGATGATGCCGTCGAGTTCGCCCGGATTGGTGGCCAGCCACTTCTGAATTTCGCTCTGCGCCACCTGGTCGGTCCACATTCCGGCCAGAGATCCGACGACCTTGATGTTAGGGTAGCGTGCGAGAGCCGCTTTCGCCCCCTTATCCTGCGAGTCAGAGGCCGACGTACCCGGAATACCCTCGACGACGAGGACGTTGCCCTTTTCACCGACCTCCTTAGCCATCAATTCGCCGAGCATGTTGCCGCCAACCACGAAATTGGCCGAGGAATTGATCGCATAAGGCGACGTCAGATAGCCGACCGCCGAGAACACCGGTACGCCTTTGTCGTGGGCATATTGGACGGTCGGATTCAGAGCCGTCGGATTGGAACAGCAGATGATGATCGCGTCGACACCCTGGTCGACGAGCTGACGCATCTGCTGAATTTGCGTTGCGTCATTGAGGTTCGATTGGGTGATGATCACATCGCTGATCATCCCAAGCTTCTTCCATTTTGGAATCAGCGTGTTCTGCAGGCGATCCATGACGTTCGCGCGCCACGTATTGCCCGCGTAGGAACTGGCGTAGCCGATCTTCCACGGCGGCCCCTTTTTCGGCTTCCAATCCCGATAGGCGCTCTCCGCGACCGGTTGTTTCGGGTCGAGCATATCTTTGTTGTAAAGGGACTTTTGGATATCCGGCGGGAGCTCATCGATGCCCCCTGCAATTGCTGATGTGCCGATTGCCAGCCCGAGAGCAAGCACGGCACAGCCGATCCTTAGGTTTTTCATCGTTCCTCCCTGGCGCCGCTGCTGTTGTCGCGCGGCCTATGAGCCAATTTCGGCTGTCGCACAGCAGAGAGGTTTTTAAATTGTGATTGAAATACAATCTTTCTATATCTGATATAGCATTTCGATATTCTTCCGCATCGCATTGATAGCTTGCGGGAAAACGTCGCCCGATCGCGACAGAATAACGCCGCCGATCTAAAAAATCGCGGTGGCTTTCATCGTCGCGTGACTGCCCGCGTCGGCGGTCCATAGCGTCATGCCTTCGGGGGTCTCATCCGCGTTGAGCGTGAACTCCGCGCCGTCGAACAGCGGTGCCACAGCACGATAATCAAAACGCTTTGGACTTCCGTGCCCACGCAGTTGCGCGGCATAGTTGACCAGCAGTGCAGCTTGCAACGGCCCGTGGAATACGAGCCCCGGATAACCCTCGATATCGGTCACGTAACTGCGGTCATAGTGGATGCGATGGGCGTTGAAGGTCAACGCCGAATAGCGGAAGAGAAGGATCGGGTCGGCCATGTGGCTGCGGCGATGCCTGCCCGGCGCCACAACGTCGCCCGACGGCGCCGGCGTCGCACCACGCGGTGCGCTATCGCGATACACGATGTCTTGGCGCTCGGTGACCGCGAGGCCGCGTGGCGTCGTGATGTCGTGATGCACCGTGACGAAGCATAGTGGGCCTGACGCCCCTTGTTTGAGCGTGACGTCGGCAATACGCGAGGCACGTGTCACCGCGTCGCCGACGCGGATCGGATCGTGGAAAGTGATCTGGCCGCCCGCCCACATTCGCCGCGGCAGCGGGACCGGCGGGAGAAAGCCGCCACGCGCAGGGTGACCATCTGGACCGAGTTCAGCCGCAGCCACCACAGGTTGGGCCAAACACCACTGCGCGGTCAGCGGTGTCGGGTCGCCGTCCTTGGGCTGGCCGATGTCGAGAAACAAGGTCGCTCGTAGAGCACGCACCAGATGAGGCGTGACGACGTCGGTGCCTTCCTCGGTCTTTCCAATCCAGTGGCGAAGATGATCGAGCTCAACTTTAGCGGTCACGTCTGTGCCTCGACGCGCGGAACAGATCCGAGCGCCTTACCGGACCCATCGTGGAATTGATTGCAGCGTACGCAATATCGCCTGTCTGCGAAAATGCCAATCCGAAAATTTCAACTCGCCGCTATCGGCTTTAACGCCTGGGTTGCAAATACAAATTCGGTAGGTCGCCATATCAAAAAGCGATACCCTCGGCGCGCCTTCCGGCACAATTGGCTCGGAAGTCGGTTTGATCGTTGCTGCAGCGCGGCAAGGAGACAAAACCGGTTTGCGACTTCGAGGACACGTATGGACTTGCGTCAGCTGCGCTACTTCATTGCCATTGTCGAACAGGGGTCGTTTTCGAGAGCGGCAGAAACCCTCAGCATCGCCCAACCCGCATTGAGCTTACACGTTCGCAACATGGAGGCGGAACTCGGCACCGCCTTGTTGTTCCGTACGCCTCAGGGCGTGATTGCCACGGATGCAGGCAAGGTTCTACTGCACCATGCTCGCATCGTGATCGGCCAGATTTCGATTGCCCAGGAAGAAATCAAAAATCAGCAAACAGAGCCACGCGGCGAAGTGAGCCTCGGACTTCCCGGCACAATCAGCCAAATTTTGTCCGTCCCCCTGATCATCGAGTTGCGCAAGCGGTTTCCGAAAGTCAAGTTGCGCATCGCGGAAGCGATGAGCGGATTTGTTCTGGATTGGATGCGGAATGATCAAGTCGATCTCGCCGTCGTCTACGTCCCGGTCAGCGAGAAGTCCGTCACATCTTCGCCGGTGCTCACCGAAGAGCTTTGGCTATTGGGACCACCGGGACAATCGCTCGACGCTTCATCCGATCGCGCGAACTTCGACATGATTGCGCAATTGCCCCTTATCTTGCCAAGCACCAATCATGGGCTGAGAATCCTGCTGGAGAAAGAGGCGCGCGCTCGCTCTCTTGAACCTGAATACGGCGATCGAGATGGATTTGTACGTCAACATCAAGGAGCTGGTCGAACACGGATTGGGCTACTCGGTCTTGCCGTTCAATGCGATCGCTCCGGAAGTCGAGCAAGGGCGCATCTTCGGAGCGCGCATCGTCGAACCAGTGATCACACGCTCGGTATACATCGCCCATCAGATCGGAAGGCCGATGAGCGATGCCGCAATAGCCATTGAGGCGCTTTGCCGTGCGACCCTTGCCGACCTTGTGACGACCGGAAAGTGGAAAGGCTCTTGCCTGGCGTGAGCGGAACACTCGCGCGCGCCAGCTTGCTTAGAGCAGAACCTCCCTGCGACCCTGCGGGCGCACTACCTTGAGGGCTGCGGGTCGTTTGCTGCTCGGCAATTCCGCCCGGACCCGAGCGGCAGCGCGCGCAAGCGCCTTCAGCTTTTCGACGGCGACAAAGCGCGGCAGCGCCCGCATGCCGCAGTCGGTAGATAGATAGACGCGCTCGGGCTCGATGTGCTCGAGCACCTTGTGGATTCGGCGCACGATTTGCTCGTCGGTCTCGATGTAGAGCGAACGGATATCGATGACTCCCGCCTGCACCTCGCGATCGGGCGCTAGCTCCCGCAGCGCGTGAACGTCTACCATGTCGCGCAGGGCAAAATCGAGCGCGAACTGGTGCACCTTGACGTCCTGCCAATGCGCCAGCACGCGTGGCAGCGCATCCTCGACGCTGCGGAAGGTATTGCCATAGCCGGCGCCGAGGCAAGAGTGCCACGCGATCTTCGCATCGACGCCGTCGATCCATGCATTGAGAATGTCGAGGATCCATTTCGAGTCAGGATCCCAGGCCAATTGCCAGCCGCCAAGATCTTCGATCTGAATGAATTCCGCACCGCGCGCCACCAAATCCTTCAGATCCTGGTTGAAGATCGGCACGATGTCCTCGGCCAGTCTGCGCTGATCGGAATAACGCGAGCCGGGATACTTCAGGTCGACGTGAAACGTGAGGTTGGCCGGCCCCGCCCCGACGCTCACTTTCAGCGGCTTGTCGGTCAGCCCGCGGGCGACCTCATACATTTCGCCGAGCCTTCCGGGAATGCCGCGACTGACTTCGGACGTTACGGCCGTTCCGCCCCAGTCATGCATCCAGGCAGCCTGGCTCAGATCCTTGCCGCTCGCCTCGATGCCACGTGCGATCGGGTTCGGAAGCTTGCCTTTGGCAAACCCTCCGAGCCGCTCATACCAGTACCAGACGAAGGAACCGATTGCGCCGCCGTACTGATCGAAATGCATCTGCCCGTCGGTCACAATATCAATTCCAGCGAGTTCCTGGTCCTTGATGCAGGCGGCGGTCGCGTCGCGATAGGCCTGGAAATGCTTCTCGAGCTTCCACCACTCCAGGAGATCGGCGCCTTCGAGGTTATATTCCTCAAACCAGCGTGGCTTGGGATAGGATCCGATCATCGTCGTCGGAAGGATCGTATCCGTTATTCTCGACACCATGTCCCGATCTCCCTACCAGCAACATCGCCAAAGACCTGCATCGTTGTGCGCGCAGGCAATTTTGTCGAGCCTGCCATTGAGCGGCGGCCCTTGCAACTCACAAGCTTGAACCGCATGGCTGTGGTGATGCTTCAAACGTCCGCGCGCTCGAATGGGCGCCATAAACGCCCTGACCGCCGCGCGCAGTGCTCGAGTGAGTTCCTCATCTGCGTCGCGCGCCGAACGTACACACACCGCGGGTTACTGCGGCAGTGCGCGCAGCAAAGACATCGTGCGGCGCGCAGCTTATTGTTTGTGGGCGACCAGAATGTCAGTGGTGCTGAACACCGGCGCGAATAGGGCCTGTTTGCTGGCTCCCACTCAGAACATGCATTGAAGTCCGAATCATACCAGGTTGGCGTTTGGCCTGTGGGGCGATCTGAGATCAGGATTACGGGCGCAGAGGTGATCGAGGTCATCGCCCACTCCTTATTTGGTCACTCTCGCCCCTGACGAATAATGCGACAGGCCAATGTGTCCCCAAAGTCCGGCCCGTCGATCACCCGCGGCGGGGAAAACTCCTAGGTGTTTGGAACCTTTCGGACAAGGCTCAATCTCAACGACCAATTAACTCATCAGATGCAACTGTCGGCAGTTGAGGTCACTGCACCTTTGAGAAGGGGGCGACTTTGCGAAAGCTGTACAGCGTTCTTTTGGTCACCGCTGCGATCTCCTTAGTCGGCGCGACAGCTCCGGCTCATGCTGGCGACGGCGGCGCGATTGCGGCAGGCATAATCGGCGGCCTGGCCGCCGGTACTTTACTCGGCGTAGCCGCGACGGCGCCTCCGCCTCCGCCACCGATGTACGTGGGATGCTATTGGACACATGGCCAACCCTATTGGGATGGTTGGGGTTGGGTATACCCGCGCGTGCGCGTTTGTCAGTGACGGACGCATCTCAAGCGATAGTGCCGTGACGGCCGACATCAGATTCGAGATGTACGGATCAATCGGCGCGCGGCTGAGACCGGTTTCAGAAATCGGGCGCGTCCCGTAACCTTAATTTGTTGAGACAGTGGCGCTCCGGCCCGTCGCAGTGCTTTGGGTAAGCGCGGTTCTGCGCCCTCGTGCTGGGTGCCGGGCGCGCTCTAACTCCAAGCCCGCGTGCAAGCGCGCTTGGAGTTTTAGAAGCAACGAACAACACCGTTAAAAACCCGATCTGGGCCTCAATCTCAATTCTGGCGAGAGCCAGCTGTCGAGGGCGAGATCGTGACTTCTGTTTCAACCGGCGAATCTACCCAGTCGAGTTGGAACAGACTGTGTGTCGGCAACTGTTTGCAATTCGGTTCCAGGCTCCTTAAGTCAGTCTGAACCGGTCGTGAATAAAGAAAATCAGCCTCTAGGTTCGCGAGTGGTCGAGCGACGAAGCGTTACACCTACGAGAATTCTAGCATCTGCTCGCGTGGCCCCCGGCGGTTATTCGCTGTTTTGGAACTGTCGTCGCGTTCTGGATAGTACATCGCTTGGCGCTCGCCTGGAGTTCGCCGATGCGCCCGCAATTCCCGGATATTTTCAACTTGATGTTCGACTCCCGGAAGGACGATGCGAGCGTGCGATCTGATTGGGCGGATTGCGAAACAAACAGGGGTCCGCTTTCGGCAGCCTCAAAAGACGCAATAGCAACGATGACGGCTTAAACACAATGAAGGTAATTCCCCCATCGACTTTGTCAAAACATACGGGCGTGCTGCGCCAGATTGAGCAGCAACACTCGGGGGGACGAGTAACTCGGCTGCTGACACGCCCACCATTTCGCGATCCCCTCGGGCGTAAGGGCTGGTTCGATCGACTGAGCCGCGCTGAGCCGCATGTCGTGCATCACCTCAGCCTGAAGATCGCCGGGTGGCCCAAATCGTCTGATCCCATGCGGATTAGCTTCCTCTCCGACTTTCACACTGGATCACACGCAGACGACGTTGCACGTCTCAAAGCAATCGTAGCTGAGGCTTCACGTTTTCGGCCCGACCTCGCGTTGTTCGGTGGCGACTACGTCAACATGCAATTATTCGGCGGTGGACGCGTTCCTCCGAGCACGATAGCCGCGGCGCTCTCGCGCCTCGATGCGCCGCTTGGTCGATTCGCGGTTCTGGGCAATCATGATTACGAATATGGCGCACGCGGAGTCGCAAGTGCGCTCGAAGGCCATAAAATAACGGTGCTGAGCAATAGTCGCGTGACCGTACATTTTGCAGGAAATCCGGTTGATATCGTCGGCGTGCCGGACGCGCGGATCACTAGCCCGGAAGCTCGCGCGATATTGGCGGGAATGGAGCGGACGACTCCAACCATCGTCCTTGCTCACGATCCGGCCTGGTTTGCCCACGTACCACCTGGACCGCATTTGACACTGGCAGGACATACGCACGGCGGCCAAGTTCGAATTCCCGGGATCGGCATCATCACCAACGCAAGCAAGGCGCCCCTTCGCTGGAGTAACGGCCTCATCTCCGAGGGAGGCAAATATCTTTACGTCACGAGCGGAATTGGCACCAGTGGATTGCCGCTGCGATGGGGCGTTCCGCCCGGGTACGCCATCCTGGACGTTGCGGGAGAATGATCCTAACCCGTCTGCTGCGCAACCTCCCGATGTGCGCCCACTAGCCTGCACAGCGACAGACATTTCAGACACGCCTGCGCTTCCCCGATTTTCTTCTTTGACTCGCTAAATCTTCTTCAGCGGAGACAGACCGCAACAAGCCGCGCTGCTTTATTGAGATTCCAGCGCCCAGCGCGTTCGGAAGCTGACGTCCGCGGGAGCGGTTGTGGGTAAGCCGCCCCACCGGCTCACGAAAGAATCGATTTGCTTTGACGGCAACAAAGCGTCGCTGTCATCTTTCGCTTGAGAAAAAGTCAAGACCGTTTCTTGCGACCACGCATCCCGTCCAACGACAGGCGGCTGCGATTGCATCTCTTCGCTTTTGCCGGAAACGTCTTTGCCCAATGCTGCTGAAGCAAGGTCGGAGCTTCCGGTCACCAACGGCGTTGGCTTTGTCTTGGGAGTTGTCCCCGTTACCTGAGGGCTCGCACGTTCGATGGCGGCATTGGCCGATGCGACTTCCACTTGTGAAGGCGACTTCCAACCAAAGAAGCCGAGCAGTTTGCTCGTAAATGACCCGCTGCCCTCGGCCTGAGTTGCTCCCTGAGCGCTGGTGAACCTCGCCGGCGGCAGGCGGCCGCCGACTTGGGCAAGGAAAACACGATTCATTCCGCCGTCGACACTGCTGTGTATCGGCTCCACTGGCGTATTTGCTTTGACCAATTGATCGTACTGGGCGTCATCGGCGCGTTGCTTATCCAGCGCAGCGCGAGCGATATGCGCATTAACGACGAAAGCGGGGCACTTTGCGTTGGACTCAAACGAAAGAGGCTTCGATCCCGATGGTAGTTGTTGAGCATCGAAAACGTATTGTTTGTCACATACGTCCACCTTCGGCTCATGATGGGTCGCCTCAAAATGATCGCTTCCGACCTTGAGCATTCTCCAAAAAGCCAGGTGCGGACTGGTACGATGACGCGCAAGATTTCAGTGGAGTCATGCGGAACGGATATGCTTGAAGTTGGAATGACGGCTGACCACCAGTGAATGCTTCTCGCGCAAGCGCGTAGATTTCGCCGATTTGCTCGTCGGTCATGGCGTAGCACCCGCGCGACGAGCAATCGCCGTGAATCATGAGAAACGCGCCGTGCCGGTCATTTGCGCGGTCGTAGGCGTTCGGGAAGCCGGTGTTGATGGCGAGATAGTAATTCGAGTTGGGATTCATGAGCCCCGGCGTGATCGAGTAGTAGCCCTCAGGAGCTTGACGGTCGCCCTCATTGATCTTGGGGCCGAGGTCGCCGGACCAGCGACATATGGGGTAGACCTTGAGCAACTCGAAGCGCCCGGACGTATCTTGCTTCCAGACTTCCAGCTCGGATTCTTCCTTGAAGATGCGGATGAGTATGGGCGAGCGCTTGGGCATGCCTTTTTGTGCAAGCAGCGAAAGCAACGGCGCAGGCAACTCCCTGTTGGCCCTGCCCTGCAATTGGTTGCTATCTTCCGCGAAAGCCCCGTGAAGCGCGAAAACGCCGCACAAGGCAATCAATAACGCGGCTGCGCTGGCCAAATTGGCGCGGATCAAGAATACCCCCAACTGCTGAGCCTATTAGTAGCAATATGGGCTGATCTCCGAAAGCTCAGCACTGCGCTTTTGGGAGCGAGCGAGTTCCATCACCGTGGGGCGGTTCCCTAAGGCACCGGGCGAGCCGCGCCTCGGAACAATTCGTGAAAATTATCCACATCTACGACAAAAAGGTGCGAGATGGGACAGATATAGTAGGGAGGTCTTGGCGGGGTAGCGTGTTGAGTAACCGATGAGCAAACCCCTTCGTCTCGAAATCCATGACCTTGTGCTCAATCACCTGGAAACAAAACTCGCGACCGGCGAGGCGATCGATGTGGCCGAAATGACCCACGAAATCGCCCAGAGCATCGTGGATGTAATCATGGAGCAAGAAGAGGACGGGCAAAGCACCTTATTTGCATATGCTCTTGCCAGCTTAGGTGAAGAGTTTCTTCAACAGCGAAGTGCCTTGGAATTTGGTTCAAAGCGGCACTAGATAGTTTCGGTTCAGCCACGCCTCGGCACGCTTGGCCCGATCGCGGTGAGCGTCGAGGTCACGTTCCAAATGAAAGGCGCGAATCGCGGGCAGCCCGAAGTCGATGAGATAGCCGACGGCGTCTAGTCCAAGCCCCCGCCGCCAACTCGTCCCCGATCATCCAGATCAACCGCCCGACCGAAGCATTCCGAGTCCGGCCATCATCGCAGCCGCAGTGCCGACACCCCGAACCTCCGCCGGGCTCACCGCGTCGGAGGAATACCCGAGACTCCCAGCAAATCTGAACTGAAATTATGCGGGATCGTTCTCGTACTCATACGCATCACAGAACAGCTTGCCGTTCCGTCCCCAATCCTCTCGGCTGACGTCGGTGAAGATGAAATTGATTGTTTCAGGCTTGCACTTGGCGATACGCGCAAACTCGCGCGTTAGCACTTCGGCCAACTCACGCTTTTGCTCGAGCGTGCGTCCCGGGAACCAATCCACACGGATGAACGGCATTGCAATCTCCCTATAGATGATAATTTTGCGTCGAGCGCGAAACTGCGCACAACGCGGTCGGAGCTGAACGCTCCGGTAGCCCCTCCCGCAATCGTGGACAGGTCGCTGAAGCCGAGCCGGACTCCGAAAGCCTATTCGAGTAGGTCTTTGAGTGCCGCGTCGAACACCGGCGCGTCCCCCGCGTTTGCCGGCGCCATGTGTCCCCAACTCGATCGGACAATACGGCACTCCGCCCCGGGAATTTTGGAAGCCTCATATTCGGCATCGACCGGAGGAAAATATCGGTCGTGATCTACCGGAAGGATTATCGTCTTCGCCTTGATGGCTCCGAGCGCCGCGTCGAAATCGCCCTTGTACACCGTGTTGTCGCTGATATCGCCAAGTAGCCAAGTGTTTATCTGCGTCAGCAAATCGTTGGCATCGTTGGTTTGAAAGAAAGGCACAAAAACCTCGTCGACGAACTGGATGTAATCTTTGACGCCGAACGAAAGAAAAGTCTTCTCGCGGAAAAACGGCTCAGACCACGCCCACCCCGCATAAATTGCGCTGAACGCTCTCAAGCCTTCAATCGGCGGCCTGGTATAGTACCCGTTCTGAAAAGCCGGATCGAGCTTGAGTGTGCTCTTCAGCGAATTCAGGAATACCGCGTTGTAAATTCCGCAGCGCGCCGAGCCGGCTATCGGCGCGGCAGCTTTGACCATCTCCGGGTATTGCGCGGCCCATTGGTACACTTGCGCAGCGCCCATTGACCAACCGACGACCAATCGCAATTGCTCGATGCCCAATGAAGCAACCAGCAGCTGCTGCAGGTGCACGCTGTCGTAATAGGTTACGGTCGGGAAGCGAGCCATCTCGAACGGCGATGGCGTATTCGATGGCGAGGACGAGCGTCCGTTGCCGAGATGGTTCGTCAAAATGATGAAATATTTGGTTCGATCCAAGGCACGGCCCGGGCCGCAAAAGAACGCTTCCGTCGCGTCATCGGTCAACGTAATGCCGGTCGTGAGCAAGACCGCATTATCCCTGGCTTTATTCAAGGTGCCTAGCGTTCTGTAAGCAAGGCGAGCCTTCGGCAGCGTAGTGCCCTTTTGCAGCGTAAAATTCGGCGCGTCGAAGAAGCTCAATTCCGGCATTCGCTGATCCCTCCCTGCGAGCTTAGGTCGCCTTAATCACCAAGAAAGCGGTCCTGATTCGCCGGTTTCGCCGATCATCATGTCGGCGTTGCCGGCTTTTCGGCAAAGATTGCGCATCATTACGGCGTCAGAGTTCGAAGTCCATTTGATCTTTGGCCGAAAGGGCGCTTGAAACAGACGCAGTCAACCGGCCAGCTTGCACCAATGCATCGAGGCACCTGGCTGCCGTCGCATAAGACGGATCCACCGCGATTTCGGCTTTGAACTTGTTTTGACCCGAGTCGAGCGATCTCCACAACTCGTCGTGAACGGACGTCGGTAACTGCTCATTCTTGAACGCGAGGCCGAGATCGCACACGCCGCTCAGCGAGACGACGATGCTGCGGAAATCAATCGTCGGCATTGGAGTATCAGCGGCAGGTAACCATTGCGCGTAGAGGCGCACGGCGTCCGCAAATACCTTGCGGACGTCTTCCGGCATCGCTTCGGTTGATGGCTCGGTCAAAATGAGCCGCGCCTTTGAAGGTCGCTGGGCATTTTTTCTTCAGTCGGTTCGGACCCGACATCCTAGCTTCGCGAACCCGAACGCCTGCCCGAGAATGTCGATTCGCCAAAATCTCCCAATCTTACCGTTCCGTTCAGGTGATCGCCTTCAACCGAGCCGGCAAACGCCAGCGTCAACGGCATGGGGTCGGTAATGTTGATCTTCCAGGCCAATGCGGCGCCATTGACGACGCCATCAAATATCTCCGTTGAACTTCCGTCGGCCGACTGACTGCCGCGTAGAGCCGCGCCGTCGGTTTTGAGCGATAGAACTCCCTGCCGTTCGCCCAGAGGAGTCGTTACGACAAGATCCCAATCGCCATCCGCTGTCATGTCCGCTGGTTCCCTTGTGTCTTCGAAGTAGCGCCGGAAATTCTTTAGTCCGCGCGCTCGGAAGACATAGTGTAAGCCTCATCTCGCGCGTACACGAGGGGCATTTGTTGTATCGGAGGAAAAGCGCCTCTCCTCTTTCCGGCAACTGGATCTGTGAGGCGTAACTTGTCGCCGCCCTGCAGCCCGGTCGTCTCGGCGGCCCCCGGTACTGTCAGACATCTGATTGCGGACATCGACTGATCTCACCCCAGCCTGCTGCGTTGCAGCAACGATCCCCGCGAGTGCTCGCCGTCGAATGGCTACTGCGAGGCGACGCGGCCTTCGCTCTCTTTCGAGTGATGGGAATTGCGCTCATCGCGCACAATTGCGATGCCCGGATCACGGAGCAGGCGGCCTGATCGACGACATCTGATCTTTGTCGTTATTATTCTTTTGTTAACCACGCCAGCCGGATCGGTCGGTCGTCGCCACGCTGCCGCCAACATGAATCTGGAGCGTTGCGGTGATGACTTAGTGAACGTGATCATCCTCGCGGCTTGCCGAGACACCTGCTTTTTTTAAGCGGACAAGCATCACTCAAAGGACGTTTGAGCGTTGCCTCGCGAATCGATGAAACCGATCTCCAAGCGACTTCGCGCGCTCCGCGACCGCCCTCAAACGCCTCGTTTGGCCGTTGTGTTGGCTGCCGCAGCGATGGTGTTAGGCTTGGGGTGGTTCGCTTGGGCGCAATTTGCCCGGCATTTCGACACCGTTGACGAATTGACAGGAAGTGCCGCGATTGATGCTGTTGTCGAACAGATCATACGGGTTGAATTGAACGGAAATCCGAACGCAAAAAATAAGCACACCACGGCAGCCGGGACCGCGCAGTTCATCGATGAAACCTGGCTTGACTTGATTCATACCTACCGATCCGACTTGCTGAGGAAACACAGCGAAAAAGAAGTTCTGGCACTGAGGAAAGAAACCGCTCTCGCGCGGGAAATGACGAGGCGATTTATCGAGCAAAACGCAATATTGCTCCGGCAGCGAGGTTTTTCTGTCACTGCCGGAACGGTGTACTTGGCGCATTTTGCTGGCGCAGCAGGGGCCGTCGCAGTGCTATCAGCGCCCGACGATGCCGACGCGGCGCTCGTTTTGGCAACAGCCGACGCAAGAGGACGGACGAAACGCGATCAAATCGTAAAGGCAAACCCTTTTATTGAACACTTTACCGCAGCCGATCTTAGAGCCTGGGCAAATTCGAAAATGAATGGGCAGCCTCTTGAATTGGCTCAAACGTCCACGACCGATGGCAGGAGCAGATAGTACGTAAGTTTGATCAAGGCTCGAGCTTCCGCGGTAGCAGCGGGCGCGAGTGATGCAGCCAAATGCAAAGGCGACCTTAGCCTGTCTCTCCCGACTTGAGCGTCAGCATTCCCGCACCCATAAACAGGATGGGGTAGGAGATGCGACCTCCCTTCGACGGCCAACCAATCGTCCTGATCTCAGGCGCAGGCGGGAAGGACCGGCAGCGCAAAGACGATCGGCCGGGTGTCGTCGCTGACTTTTACTAGCCAGCCTGTGTCGCGGCCGTCGCGACGTGGCCTCGCCATTCGCGCCAGGTTCGCTGCGTAATCGAAAGCGCTCGCGTCGCCATCCAACTCCGCGACCTGCGCGTCCCCAAAGCCTTCCTCACTCGCGCGCACTGCAAAATAGTATCGCCGCATCTGACCATCCCCCAGTCCAGACGCCCCGACCCAGATACCAACGGGTGGTATTCGGTGACTGAAGGGCGTTAGCCCGTGTCATTGCTGTTGTCAACGGATCGCGACCACGCTGTCCACTGGTTTCGGAAGAGCTTCCTTGTTGGACGGCAGGTTTGCGATGCAGAAACAGGATGAAGCATGCGGGGAGAAAACGCTGCTGGAGAACGGGAATGCCAGGTCGCTGAGTATCCCACCGGTCAGCGGCGAAAGATGCTTCACGGAGTGCGACATAGCCGTATTGAAGAGCGCTTCACCGTTCTCGTCGAACTTGACGCCAAAGCAACAATGACAACGACACGCTGGAGAGATCGTGACCTTGGGACGCTTCGCAGGTGGTGGCGTCTACCGGTTCAATCCAGCCCCGTCGCCAGCCGAAAAAGTTAGACATTTGGGGCTACCCGGGCGAGATTGGTTGTTGTTAACAAGATTCACCGCTCCGCGATGCAACCCGGACGCGGCGCGCGCCCCGCGTCGATCAGTGTAGTGGATACCGCTGATAATTCAGCTCCGGGCACGGGTGCAGCGTCAAAGCTTCTGTCATAATTGTGAGCTATCTGGTCGCCCTTTCGGCCCTAGATTTCCGACGGACAATGGCGAAATCCTCGAAACTGGTAGCAGCGAAAAAAGGGCGGGTCCTGCTGGTCAGGCGGCGCAGCGACGGACGTTGGATGTTTCCAGGCGGCCGTCGGCGACGGGGCGAAACCGTGGAAGAATGCCTACGCCGCGAAATCCGCGAAGAGCTGCCAAAGCTGAAGTTTGGGCAGGTGAAGCTTTGGAAGAAGCTCGGCGCGACGAACGACAGATCGGGTCGCAAAATGAGCGACGCGATATTCATCGCGAACAAGGCATCCGGGGTGCTTCGCATCGGCGACAAGCGAGAAATCGACCGCGCCGTGTGGCGCAAGCCTTACGGAATAAAGCTGACACCCACGTCGCGCTATATCCGAGACAAGCTATTTCCAAAGTAATGCGCTATTCGGTACTGGGCCGGCTGTGAGCCACCCAGCGAAATGTTTGCTCCGGCGGCCGTCCCAGCTGTCGAGCCAATGCGGCAAACGCTTCGCGCTCCATTTCAGCCATTGCCGCTTGTTTCTCCTTGAGCTTGATCCGCTGCCACGCTGCGGTCATTGCTGCTGCGACCGGGTCGGCTCCTCGCATGTCAATCATCTCCGTGAACTGCCTGTAGCTCTTCAGAAGCTGTCTTGGCGGCCATTCAGCGCTGACGCCATTTCACGGCCAGCATGGTTAATGGTCGGTTAAGACAGATCTTCGCTGCCGTGAGGGTCGGGTTGGAGCGATCGATGTGTATGCGAGCCGCCAGGCCGATCCGCTTCATCGGCTAATTGCAACACCCGAGCGCCCGCCGAAACAAACACGCCTTTCACGCCACATTCGGACCGGAGGGTGCACGTTGAGGAGAAGCAAGACCGGGCCATGCCACGATTGAGCTCGGTAGCTCGCGCCGAGACCTTCCGAACACTGTCGATACCTCACAGGGCCCCTTCCCACCGAGCTGTGCCGCTGGTCACAGTCCGCAGGAAGAATCAGCCGGTACGGTAACGACGGTTCCTCTTCGCCTCATGCGAGAGATTCTCGATACTGGCAGAACTGGAAATGCAGTCGGTGAGAGCTGCCATACGGGCATTCAAACATACGCTGCCATCGGTTATTTTCCCCGCTGCACTTTCAGCTCCAACCAACAATTTACTTTCAAGGCTCATTAAAAAAACGGCCCCCACGCCCGTTTAACGCGGGCGACGATCAGATCGTGAGCGGGCACGAATTTCGACAGACACGTTGGAGTTCACATGGGCAAGAAAATAATCGTGTTGTCCGACGGCACCGGCAACTCCGCAGCCCAGGTGTGGCGAACCAACGTATGGCGCATGTTTCAGGCGATTGAGCTCAAGGGAGACGAGCAAATCGCCGCCTATGACGATGGGGTGGGAACGTCGTCGTTCTTACCGCTGGCGCTCCTGGGCGGCGCCTTCGGCGTCGGCCTCAAGCGGAATGTAATTGAGCTCTACAAATATCTCTGCCGCAATTATCAGGAAGGAGACCAGATATACGGCTTTGGCTTCAGTCGCGGAGCCTTTACAATTCGTGTGCTGATGGGAGTCGTGTTAAATCAGGGGCTTGTTAAATTTACAGACGAGGCCGACCTTCACGTCAATGCGCGAATTGCCTACCGGGCATACAGACACGACAGATACTCGCCATGGAACCTACAATACCCGGTTCGATTGCTTTTCGTTCTTTACGACCGCTACGTTCGGGGATATCGACCCAAGCAACGCCCCATAACGGAAATTGAATTCCTCGGGCTTTGGGACACGGTCGCAGCCTACGGTCTTCCTATTGTGGAAATGACACGCGGCGTTGATAAGTGGCTGTGGCCGCTTGAGCTACCCGATCAAGAATTTAATGGCGCCATAAAAAAAGCGCGCCATGCGCTCGCCATCGACGAGGAGCGGCAGACCTTTTTTCCAGTGCTTTGGAGCGAGACCGATAAAAATACGAAGCCAAGCGGGCAAAGCCGGTCAACGGGCGACGAACCGCTGCTTCAAGTGTGGTTCTCAGGCGTGCATTCTAACGTCGGAGGCGGCTATCCGGACAATTCCATGGCTAACGTCTCGTTCGCTTGGATGCTGGCTGAAGCAAAAGCCACGGGCCTTGCGTTCAAGGATTTGCCTGATGCAGAACCTGACGCTCTTTTGACCGCCGATTCGGCAAAAGACAAGGACGGACGCCTCTACAACTCACGCAGCGGCCTTGGCGGTTATTATCGGTACGGCCCGCGCAAGATCGCGGACTTCTATGCGTCGATGCAAACCAAAAAGGACCAGGGCCAAACGATCCGAACCGCGATTCCCAAAATCCACGAAAGCGTTTTTGGAAGGATCAGAACTGGCGCTCACTTCTACGCGCCCGTCGGCTTACCCGCCAGCTACGAGATCGTCACGAGTAACGATATAGTTCCTAATCCTAATCCACCGCCGCGCTATCAGCCCGTAGTCTCCTTCGTCCACCCAAATACACCCGCGTGCGGCGGAGAAGGGCTCAAGGCCGCGGATCGCCAGGCTGATCAGGAAGACGCGTGGGATTTAATTTGGCGAAAGCGCGGTATTTACTTCCTTACCGTGTTTGCTACGGGCTATCTGCTAACTTACCCGCTTTATCGAGACGGCTACAATTTTCAAGAACACTACACGCCACTTCGGCTGGTCGCCGATTCCGTCGAGCTCATCGGAACATTCCTGCCATCGTTTTTCTCTAGATGGCGCGAGGCTTATGCGCGCGATCCGTTTTGGTTTATTGCCTGCCTTGCACTTGTCCTATTTCTCACCGCAATGGGTCGCAGACTTGCCACATCGATCAACAATCGCATGCGTTCGATCTGGATAACTCATTTATCTTTCATCAATACGCCACCCTCTTCCAAGAAAGCATCGTGGATCGGGACGCCCTATGGCAGAGGCCTACTCCTGGCGGCGCCAATCCTCTACCTTTTCTGCTATCGCTGGTTCGGCAACAACTCACTGCAAGGGCTGGGCTGGCTGAGATTGCCGACTCCCCTTCACGAAGAAATGCTGCTCTGCACGTCCGCGCCGATACGCTACGTCCTGATCATTTTTCTTTCAATCTACCTTTTGCATTGGCGCTTGGTAAGGCGCCTCCGACAGTCAGAAATATACCAGAGATTGTTGCAGCTCCTTCGAATGCATGTCTTCCCGGCTGCCTCGGCCCTCGCCATACTCTATGTCGCGATCACGACTGCAAGCCACTACCTGTTCGACGTTCGCGACAGCTTCGGGGGGTTTTGCAAAGAGACGCTTTATCTGAATAGAGGCGCCCATGGATTTTCGCAGGATCCCAATGGCAAATGGGTCGCGGAATTCCCTTTCGACACGTCAACGGGCCCGTGCGTTTCGACGGGCGTGTATGTCCGTTCCGGAGGAGATTCCAGATACTCCGTCTCCGTAACGAGAATCACAAAAGACGAGTTTGATGCGCTAAGATCCAACTCCCAAGCGCGCTTCGACCCCAAGGCAGAGCCCGAGCAGTGGACGTTTGCGGGGGAGCCGTCGTACATGGGTGGACAACCCGTTGGGCGCCTTCCTCCGACAAAGGCACTGTTGATGGCTCTCCTCTATCCCTTAAGGCGAACCCTCGATCGGCCTTGGGGTAATATTATCTTGCGTGTCGGATCAACGGGGAACGATGAGGACTTTCTTGACAGGACCGATCCCAAACAAAGCGAAGATCCACAGCACAACTACGTGCAGTATGATGCAAAGAGCGACACGAAAGTGTTGGGTGAGACTCTGAAGCCGCAGAGAGATGGCGAGCTTTTCATATATTTGAATAGAGCTCAGATAGCAGTTCCGGGCTATGAATCGGTGGTCGCCGACTGGATTGGCAATACCGGCTGGGCCAAGATTGTTGTCACGTCGAGCAACGAGAAGACAGAGGATCCCGCTGCGCGCTCAGATCCGAGATAGGAAGGAATTTGAGCGGTGAGGCTGGATCGATGCCGCGGAAAACGATCTCGAGGTCTTTCGACAGATGTCGGGGTCGTAATGAGTCAGACACTAGCCGAGCCGCGCTGAGTTGATTTTCGCTCGACCGACCACGCCGCTGACTTGGCATGCTTCATCAGCGGCTAATTATCGGCACATCGCCTCTATCAGGTCGTGATAGATGTCCGTCGCCGTCTCGATGCGGTGAACGAAGCAATATTCATCGGTCTTATGGGCTTGCTCGGCTTCGCCCGGTCCGATCACGACCGTGGCGACCTGTTCGAATGCCGGCACCAACGCTGAGGCGTCGGTGAAATAGGGAGCGCCCATGAACCGTGGCGGCGCGCCGTTGCGATCGGTGAGAAGGCCGGTCAAGGCAGCCAAACGCGGATCGTCCGGGCGGGTGGCAAAGCCGGGGAAATCGGTCACCACCGAGATCTCGGCATCGCCTCCGAACAGCGTCCTGATCTCGTGCAAAACGTCGGGATGACGTTGGTGCGGAACGGTGCGAATATCAACGGTAAAGCTCGCAGCGTCCGGTACCGAATTGATATTCAGGCCGCCGTTTATCGTCGTAACCGACGCGGTGGTCGGTCCGAGCAGCGCATCCGGCTGGGCGTTGAAACGATAGCTCCGCAGCCGGCAGATCATGTCTGCGATCTTGTCGATGGCATTGTCGCCCAGGTCCGGCATCGAAGAATGCGCCGTCTTGCCGCGCGCCCGCACTAACAGGCGCATCGATCCTTTGTGCGCAATGATCGGCTGGTTCGAGGACGGCTCCGCGACGATCAGCAGACCGGAGGCACCGAGCGCCCCGACGCGCGCAAGGTGGAAGGCCCCCTCGCAACCCGTCTCCTCGCCCGCGGTGATGATCAACGTGACGCCACGGCGCAATTTGCGATCGCGCGCGACCTGCCGCAGCGTTGCCGCAACGAACGCGGCAACCCCGCCCTTCATATCGCTGCTACCGCGGCCGAACAGTTTTCCGTCGATGATCTCGCCGGCGAAAGGCGACGCCGTCCAGTCACGCTCGCCAAGCGGAACCACGTCGACATGGCCGGTGAAGCAAAGCGGGGGCTCCGATCCGGTCCCGGAGACGCGGGCGACGATCGAAGGCCTGCGCGGGGCGAATTCGTGCGTTTCAATGCTCAATCCCGCTGCCGCCAACATGTCAGCCAGATACGCAATACAGTCAGCCTCGTTGCCGGGCGGATTGACGGATGGAAATTGGATCAATTTCTGCGCCAGCGGAACGCTTTCCATGATCGCCATCATGTTCCTTCGCGATGAGCGGCGCTGCTCTCCGTGATCCGGAGAAACCCGAACTCATCGACATACACCTGTTGTCCCGGCAGAACGATCGTCGTCGAGGTCGGCTCCTCGATCACCATTGGGCCGTGACCGACGAAACCCGGCGGCAAGAGATCGCGATCGAAGATCGCGGTGTCGTGCTGCCCCGCCTCGCCGAAATTGACCACGCGGCTCGGCTTATGCGCCTGCTCCGACGACCGCCCCTGCGATGACAAGGGTTTAATCTCCGGGCGGGGAATGCGAGCTTCGGCCTTGAGCCTGTACGTCACCAATTCCACCGCAGTGTCCGGCAGCCGAAACGTATAGGTCTTCTCGTGCAAGTCGTGAAAGTTCGCGAGGATCGACGCCATATCGGAAGTGTTTGCTGCCAACGGCACCGTCACGGTGTGCTCCTGGCCCAGGTAGCGCAGGTCACAGCTCAAACTCAGCGTCAGGTGCTCAGCGGAACCGCCGTTGTCGGCGGCAAAATAAGCCACCGCCTCCTGTTCCAATTCGCCGAAGACTTGCGCAAAGTCACGCATCGTTGTCTGGCTGAGCAACGAGAGCCGGCTGCGAACAAAATCTCTCCGCTGTTCGGTGGCGAGCATGCCCCACGCGGAGAACAAGCCCGGATAAAGCGGGACGATGACTTCCTTGACGCCGAGTTCACGCGCGAGCTGCGCGGCGTGCATGGGGCCGCCTCCGCCGCCCACCACCAGCGAGAACTCGCGCGGATCGTGGCCCCGCTGGATCGAGACGAGTTTCAGCGCATTGATCATGTTGGCGTCGACCAGGCGGATGATCCCGACCGCAGCCTGCTCGATGGAGCAATCAAGTCGCGCTGCGATCTTGCCGATCGCCTGCTTGGCCCGGTCGACATGAAGCTGAAACTGTCCGCCGGCGAAGCTGGCCGGATTGATCACACCGGTGACGAGTTTGGCGTCGGTCACCGTCGGTTCTTCGCCGCCGAGGCCGTAGCAGGCGGGGCCGGGATCGCCACCCGCGCTCGTTGGACCGACCTGCAGCAAACCGGCAGCATTGAACCACGCAATCGATCCTCCGCCGGCGCCGATCTCAACCAGATCGACCACAGGCGAGCGCACCGGATAGCCGAAGTTCAAGTGCGTCCACTCGAGCTTGTATTCGGTCGTTATGGTCACGTCGTGATTGCGGATCGTGGAGCATTTGGCAGTGGTGCCGCCAATGTCGAGGTAGATGACGTTCGGCTCGCCGCAGAGCTTGCTGATCAACGCAGCGCCGTTGACCCCAGCCGCCGGTCCGGATTCAATCAGCGTGATCGGATGCCGCTTGGCCGATTCAAAGCTCGCCGTCCCGCCGTTCGACTGCATGACGAACAACGGACAGTCGTAGCCGCGTTCGGCAAGGGTCTCTTCCAGCCGATCGAGATACTGCATGATGATCGGCTGCACGTACGAGCTGAGAACTGTGGTGTTGGCCCGCTCGTATTCGCGCCACTCGCGCGTGATCGCATGCGACGGCGTGATCGGAATTCCCGGCAGAAGCTTGGCGAGATACTCGACGCACTGCGCTTCGTGCGTGGGCGCGACATAGCTATGCAGGAAGACGATCGCGACCGCTTGCACGCTTGCGGACAAGCACGACGCAGCGATGTCGTGCAGATCTTCCAAATGGATCGGCACGATCACCGTGCCATCGGCGGCCACCCGTTCGCGCACCTCGAAACGCAGATGACGCGGTACGAACGGCGTCTCTTTGACAAAGCGCAGATTGTAAAGGTCGGGCCGGTTGCCGCGGGCGATTTCCAGAACGTCGCGGAATCCGGCCGTGGTGATCAGCGCGGTCCTCACACCCTTGCGCTCGGTGATGGCGTTGATGACGGTGGTGCCGCCGTGAACGAACACCTCCACACTCTTGCTGTCGACGCCGCTTAGTTCAATGGTCTTGAGAAGACCGCGTGTGAGGTCCGCTGGCGTCGTCAGCGACTTGGCGACACCGAGACCACCGGTGGCGTCGTCAAAGAATACCAGATCGGTGAACGTCCCGCCGACGTCGGTTGCCATCCTTCCCATCAGGTCTTCACCATCGCCCGCAGCGCGGACGTCGCCCGATCGTCGGCCTCGCCCGAGGTCGACACAACAACGCGATACTGATGCTCGGCCTGCTCGGCGGTGATATAGCCGTCGCGGACATCGGAAACGACCTCCCCGACTGGACGATCAAGCGGATCGCCGAAACCGCCACCGCCGCCGGTTATCAGCGTGACGCGATCGCCGGTCGACAACGATAGCGTCGGCAGTCGGGCGCCGCGGATGATCTCGCCGTTTCGCGTCACCTCGACGCGATTGCAGGAGCCTTCGGCTCCGCCCGCCAGCCCCCAAGGCCGTTCGATCGAACGCCCGAAGCTGGCGCTCAAAAAAGCGCTGGGCGCGAGCACTTCATATTCCCGAATTGCACCAAAGCCGCCGCGCTTGGCGCCGGCGCCGACACCACCGTCGATATTGAGGGCATAGCGATGCAGCCGCAGTGGAAATTTGGCCTCCAAGCAATTCGATCGAATAATTGAACGTATCGCCGTTGGTGATGGCGGAGACAACGCTTGCGCCATTCCGGTCGGCGGTGCCGCCCCATCCCACCATGCCGGGTTCGACCAGCACGAAAGGGTCGCCGACGGCGTCCTGTCCAGCCAAGACAGTCACGCATAAGCTGTTGCTGCTGCCGGCGCTCACGCGGTCCTGCATAGACGGCGCCAGTGCCTTCCAGACGAGTTCGGAGACATGACCGGTCGCTTCGTAGTACCAACCGACGGCGGCTGGCGGCTCGGCTGTAAAAATCGTCTTCGGCGGACAGATCACCTTCAGCGGCCTGAACCAGCCGTCGTTCGACGGTGCGCGCGGCGCAACAAGCGCCTTGAAGATCGTCTTGACCGCCGACAGCATGGCGCCTTCGGCGCAATTCACCGGCCCTTGCACCTGCGGCGAAGAGCCGGTGAAATCGACTGTGATGCCGTCATCGTCGATCGTGACCGCCACCTGGACCGGAAAACGAACGTCGACAATGCCGTCGCCATCGACCCAATCGGTCGCCGTGTAAGTGCCTTTTGGCATCGCCGCGATGGCGGCGCGCGACTCCCGCTCGCTGGCGGCGAGAATGTGCGTGAACGTCTCACGCAGCGTCTCAACACCGTACTTGCGTGCGACTTCCGTCAGTCTGATCTCGGCAATCTTCACCGAAGCGAGCTGAGCATTCAGATCGCCAAGCGACATCTTCGGCAGGCGACCGTTCGCGGTGATGATCTCCACGATCGTTTCCTGTCGGACACCGCGATCAAAGAGTTTCAGAGCCGGGAACCGGATGCCTTCCTGGAAAATGTCGGTCGCATCCGAAGGCAACGAGCCTGCAGTTTTGCCGCCGACTTCGCTCCAGTGGGCAACCGCGATCGCGAACGCCACCAGTTCAGCATCCACAAAGACCGGACGGATAATGCAAACGTCGCAGAGATGGGTGCCGCCTTCGAACGGATTGTTGAGGAGGAAGACGTCGCCTTCGTGGATGTTGCCCGCGAACTTGCGCAACACCGATTGGATCTGCTTCTGAAATATGCCCGTGAAGACTGTGATGCCGTTGGTTTGAGCGATCAGAAGTCCATCCGCGTCACAGATGCCGCAGGCGAAATCAAGAACCTCATAGATGACCGGGCTCATGCTGCTGCGTGCCAGTACGAGGCCCATCTCGCCCGCCACAGCAATGAGCTTGCCGCGGATGATTTCCAACGTCACGGTGTCGAGGGCCGCTGACGATTGAACACGCTCGAAAGTGTGTATTCCCGTCTCCATGATCCGTTTGGTTGGTCGGACCTACGTTTGAGCCAACAGTGGGGCCAACCGGCTTGGCCCCACTGGAGCTGACGTCTCGTTATGCCACCTTGCGCATTTCAGCGCGGCTCTTCATCAACGGCTGGATGTGGCGGCCGAAGTTCTCAATGCCCGGCAGCCAGTCGTCAAAGATCATCATCACGCCGGCCGTGCCGGGCACGGTAGACGTCTCATCAAGCATGCGGGCGACATTCTCGTAGGAACCGATCAATGTGCCGAAATGCATGTTCACGGCGCCCTCCGGCAGAGGGGCGAGGCTCGCGGCATCGACCTCGCCGCGAACCAGCGACTTCGCCGTCGAAGACGCCGAGGCGGTTTGATCGGCACCGGCTTCGCCGGAGAGATTGGCCAAGGCGACGCGGTCGGTGCTTTCGTTATATTTGCGCCATCTTGCGTAGGCCAATTCGTCGGTTTCATCAGCGATGATCATCATCGCCAGAGTAGATTCCGATCTTGCGTCCGGTGCGCTGGCCTTCGGCAAGCAACCGATTGGTCGTCGTCGCATGCGCGGTCGGCGTGTTGATGCCGACACCCTGCGCAAACATGTAATCGCCGTACTGCGCGCAGAAGGCGAGGCCCTTCTCGCTCTGGCCGGCACAAACCACATTGATGTGGCTCTTCGGACGCGGGCTGAGCTGGCAATCCTTCATGGTGAACCAGCGGCCCTGGAAATCGGAACGTCCGCGTCTCCCAAAGCTCACGCAGAATGGTGACATATTCCCCGCAATAGGCGTATCGATCGCCGAAATAGGCTTCACCTGGCCAAACACCCATCTGTTCGTATTCGGCCGGCTGCCAACCCGAGACGATGTTGAGCCCGAAGCGCCCTTTTGAAATCTGATCGAGCGTCGCCACCATGCGCGCGGTAAGCGCCGGCGGCACGGTCAGCGTAGCGACCGAGGCGAACAAACGGATCTTGGAAGTCTGCGCCGCAATGCCCGCCATCATGGTGATGGGCTCGGGTGCGTGGTCCCAAAATTCGCTGGGCCCACCGAAGCCTCGCAGTTTCACCGGAGCGA
Organism: uncultured Alphaproteobacteria bacterium; assembly: GCA_963737755.1. GTDB lineage: Bacteria > Pseudomonadota > Alphaproteobacteria > Rhizobiales > Xanthobacteraceae > BOG-931. Next base: position 1,331,647 of record CAVTTZ010000009.1, read on the forward strand.
GAGCGAACTCGAGTCCCCATTCCTCGCATGTCTGCACGACCTTCAGCACATTGTCGTAGTCGGACTCAAAAGGTGGTGCGGCCGTCGTGATCAACCATCCGTTGCTCAGGTTCGGCAGGAAGATTCCCATATCCATCATTGTTCTCCATGTCCGCACAAGCAGACGGATCCACGCGCAGTATGAAGACGCGAAATCCCTTCGCAACGGCCGAACGGCTAAAGCCGTTTACCCGACCGGCTAACTCGTCGTCGTAGGGCGGAGCGGATGTTGGTGAACGGGAATTTCCGGCGTGTGCGCAGGCGCGCTGAGAACGATTGAGCTGGCGGGAACAACCGGTACCATGCTCCAAAGTCAAACCGGTCCTAACGACGCGATTCAAGTCGCCCTATATCCCTCACCATATCGTCACGCGCGCGCTAACGTCGCAGGCGCTGTTTGATTTTATCTTTTGCGGAGAGAGATTGATGGACGGCCCCCCGAGCGAACGCACACGTGTCAAACGTTATCACTGGCTTGCGCAATACGATCGCGCCACCGTGCACGCGATCCTCGACGCGACGCCGATGTGTTACGTCGGCTACGCTTTCGACAACGCGCCCTATGTGACGCCGACGATGCAATGGCGCGAGGGCGATCATGTGTACTGGCACGGCTCATCGGCGAGCCGCATGCTTCGCGCCGTGGAAGAGCACGAGGTGTGCCTGACGGTGTCGCTGCTGGACGGCCTCGTCATGGCGCGCTCGGCCTTCAACTTCAATCTCAACTTTCGCTCCGTCATGATCCTCGGCCGCGGCAAAAAAATCGAAGACCCGGCCGAAAAGCGACGCCTCCTCGAGGTCTTCGTCAACCGCGTCATCCCAAACCATTGGGATCGGTTGCGGCCGGTGACGGACAAAGAGCTGAAAGCGACGACCGTGATGTCGATGCCGATCGACGAAGCGTCGGCGAAAGTGCGGGTCGGCCAGCCGGAAGACGACGAGGCCGACTATGCCTTTCCGGTGTGGGCGGGCGTCATTCCGATCCGCTACGAGCTCGAACCGCCCATACCCGATCCACGGAATCTGCCGGACGTCGAGATGCCGGACGATGTCCTTAAATTCCGCCTCGGCTAGCGCGAGCCTTGCAGCACGAGCCCTCGCCACGCGGTGGTTCAAGCCGGCGTCAGAAGAATACGTTGCGTCGTGACCTTCTCGATCGCGGCCTCGCTGTAAACCATCGGCACGTATTCGCCTTTCGCCCAAAGCGGTGCAAGGTCGCCGTAGTGCTGCGAACGCGGATCGCCGGATTGACCGGGGGCGTTGATCCACTGGCTTTTGTCCCAATCGCCAACGTCGACCACAACACGCACCGAAGCGCCGAGGAAGACTTTGAAATCCGTGGGACGATACGCCGCCATCATCGGCGTCGAGTCCCCGCCACCCTTCGGGAGCGGACCAACAGTCATCGCCTTCGCGTTTTTGGTCGATGGCAGCGCCGTCAGGGCGTGAGCGAAATAGCCCTGGTGCAGCTTGCCCCAGGCCCAGGATTTAGGATCCGCGCCCAACCGCTCGCTCGCGTCGCGATAGGCGGCGCTGAGCGTCGACAGCACGAGTTTGTCGCGTCCGGCTTCCGAGCCGAGATGCTTGCCGGGATTTTCCAGCGAGCTCAGAATGCTCTCGACATCTCCAGGGGTCATCAATAACGCGCGCACAGCGGGATCAGGCACGATCTGGGCGAAGAAGGCTGGCTTGAGGTGAACGCTCCACCACAGCTCGAACAGCGCGGCTGGCGCACTGTCGGCCAACAACTTGCAATCCCAACCACGCAAAAGCGCCAGCGCCTTCTCGGCGTCCTTGTCGGACGGCTTGAGCGCCGCAAAGATCGGCTGCAGACGGCGAGCCGGCATCGTGAAGCTATCGGTCTGCAACGCCTTTAAGTCTTCGACGGTGTGCTTGGTCTGGCCGCCGAGGACTTCGTGAATGCGCCGCGTGCGCGATGGCTCCCACCATTCGAAGCCGATGCGCTCGGGCTTCACCGGCCAATCATCCGGGACATTCATCTCGTTGGCGGTCGCAAAAAATCCTTTTTTGGGGTTGAGCGACCAGGGCATGTCGTCCGCGTCAAGAAAGCCCTTCCACTCATATTGGCCATCGCCCGGCACCGGCAGCAGCCCGTCCCAGTTTTCACGCACCGGGCTGTAACCGGCCGTGATCCAGCCGACATCGCCTTTGACGTCGGCATAGACCTGATTGACCGCGGGCACTGCCCAATTCCGCATGGCCTTGCGGAAGTCATCGAACGATCGCGCCCGCATGGCGATCAGGCTCGCACCGTAGGGCGTCGTGCCCGGCTCCGTGACCACCGTGCGCACCGCGTAGGCGCGATGGCTCGCGGGATCCTCGAAGATCACGGGCCCGTGCCGCGTGAACTTCAAGCTCAGCTTCTGGTCCGGTGCGCCCTTCACCTTGACCGTCTCATCGACGATCGTCATGGCCTCCCAGCCGCCCTTGTAGCGATAGCTGTTGGGCTCGCCCGGCTTGGTCTCGTAAACATAGACGTCTTCTTCATCCGGGCCGAAGAACAACGTCAGGCCGAACGCGCTATGGCCGTTGTGGCCGATCATGATGCCCGGCAAAATCGGCTCGCCGGTCCCGATCGCATCAAATCCCGGCGCGGTCAGATGCACGAGATAACGCAGCGACGGCACCGCATGCGCGCGATGCGGATCGTTGGCCAGGATCGGCCGCCCGGTGCTGGTGCGCTTGCCGTCGATCGTCCAGTTGTTCGATCCCTGCATGCTGGCGTCGGCAATGACCTCGCCGAGCGGGGTCATCTTCTTCCAGACGCCGGCCTTTTCAATCGGCGCTTTCAGGCGATCCTCGCTGAACGTCACGCCCGCAATTGCAAGCTTGTAGACGTCGAGCACCGCGAGCGGAATCGATTGCAGATCGATTCCGTTGGCAACACGCGGCTCGATGTGAGGCTCGAGATTGGTGCGCAGCAAATCCGTGGCCGCGTCACTCTTCGCCATGACGTTGGCGCGCACGATCTCCGAAAGCGCGTTGCGCACCCAGCCATGCGTGCGCACGCGGACCACATCCTCGGCCGCCCATTTTGCCGGCTTGGTTCCAAGCTGGGTAAATTCCGGCGGCAGGAGTTCGGGACGAGACCCGACGTAATCGATGTAGGCGTTGATGCCGTTGGCGAAAGCGGTGCAGATATCCTTGGAGTCGGAGCCGTAGCAGGCCCACTCCGCAGCCATGTCGCCGCGGTAAAGAAAAAGCCTGGCGGCACGGTCCTGCTCCAAATAACCCGGTCCGAAATCCGCTGCCAGAAGACCGAGGCCGCGTTTACGTGCCAGGTCGATTTGCCAAAGCCGGTCGCGGGCAGCGTTGAACCCTTGAGCGAAAAACAAATCCGGCAGGTTCGCGGCTTTCAGGTGCGGCACGCCCCACGTGTCGATTCGAATTTCCACCGGTGCACTGAGCCCGGCGATCGTCAAATGTTGTTCGTCTTTCCCGGATGACGTCATCACTCACCTCTCCGCCTTCGCGCGGCTCACTCCCGGAGCCGCGCCGTCGCGACCATGCCGCTTGCGTCAGAGTCCGCTGCGCCCGCCTGGATCTTCCTTGCCGGACCCGAAAGGCATGCGCTTGCGGAAGTCCGCGGCCATCTCCGCGTAAGTCACCATGCGCACGCCGGAATGCGCCATCATGTGATCGATCAGGCGTTCGAGCAGCATGAGGACATGCGGTTTGCCGGCGCTATCCGGGTGAATGCAGAGCGGATAGATCGCATAGTCGTGGTTGCGATAGACCCAATCGAACTGATCCTTCCAGATCTCTTCGAGATTGCGGCCCGTCACCCAGCCGTGACTGTTGGGAAATGCCTTGACGAACATCGTCGGTGGAGCGTCGTCGAGATGCCAGCTCGCGGGTATTTCAACGAGATCGATTTCCTTGCCGGCCTTCCACGGCACCATCCACTCGGACGCTTTTTTCTTGTAGTCGATCTTGGTCCACTTATCGCCGACGCGCAGATAATAGGGATGGTAATCGTCTTCCATCAGGCTGCTGTCGTACTGGATGCCGCGCGCCAACAGCAGTTCGACCGTATTGGGGCTGAGTTCCCACCACGGCGCCATGTAGCCGACCGGCGACTTGCCGCTCATGCGCTTGATGATGTCGAACGTCTTGTCCAGGACTTCGGTTTCCTGCTCGCGCGTCATCGCCAGCGGATTTTCATGGGTGTAGCCATGAATGCCGATCTCGTGGCCGTCCTTGATGATCATCTCGCCGGCGCGCGGAAAACTCTCCATCGAGTGTCCGGTGACGCCCCAGGTGGTCTTGATGCCGTAGCGCTTGAAAAGATCGAGCAGGCGCGGCACGCCGCGCTTGGCGGCAAAGACACCGCGTGAGATGTCGCACGGCGAATCCGCGCCGCCGAACGATCCGATCCATAGCGCGACTGCGTCGAAATGCGGATTGATGCAAACCTGAATGTCTTTCGCCGTCATGGCCGCTTTTCCTCCGGGCTTACAGAATTTTTTTGCTGCCGCGCTTTGCTATATTTTTTCGCGGTGGCTATTTTTGGCATCACGCAGCAAGCGTTACAGAGCAACGCATAACGCCGTGCAAAAGTGCCCACAATAGTCGAGCGTCGAAATCTCCACCGCCATTCATCTAAACGCGTCGATGACCACCGGGGCACCGCCAAACCCCGCACGGGGCAATCCGCACCTCGCCGCCGGGCCGGCAACATCGGCGCAAGCGTAGCGCCCAGAAATGGTCGATCGTCGAAGCCGTTTTAGCCGTCCGGTTATTGCGAGGGCGGAATGATCAATGCGGTTATTGGCCTGGGCGGGGGTGTCTGAAGACGAACATACGCGCCCTTCGGCGGCACCATCGGCCAGTGGACCTCTGGCTCTAACGACGGCGGTGGCCGCCGCCGCACACTGCCGCGACGCGCATCTCGCCAACGGGACGGCGACCGGCGAGCCGATCAACGAATGGGACGAGATCAGGAGGACCTGTGATGAACCTCGGAACTGTAAGAAATTTTCTGGACCGCCAACAGCCCGCCGCCATCATGGCAGCTCTGTTGGGCGGAGCGATGCTGACGGCTGCGGCGGTCGCGCCCGGATTGGCGGCTGATGCCGTCAAACAAGGCCTCAAGCTCGCGTTCTTCTGCAGCGGCGGCGACAACGACTACCAACTCACCGGCATCCGGGCCGCCAAGGAAACGGCTGCGAAATACGGCGCGTCGCTCCAGTACTACGACGCGCATTTCGACAATGCCAAGCAGCTCAATCAGATCATGAGCGCCATCAGCAGCGGCAATTTCCAGGGCTTCGTCATCGAGGCGATCAACCCGGGGACGGTGTGCAGTTCGGTCAAGGCAGCGCTTGCCAAGGACATCGTCGTCGCGATGACCAACGTGCAGGCTTGCGACACGGCTTACGAGGTGCCCTTCCCCGGCACGGTCGCCATGGTCGGCGGCCAAGCCGCAAGCGTCTATGAAGAATGGTTCAAGCGCGGCTTCGACAGCGATCCCGAGGGCGGCGAATTCGCCGTTCTGGTTGGACCGATCACCCAAGGCAACAGCGTCCGCGCCAAGGCGGTGCTCGACAAGCTGCAAGCGAGCTATCCGAAGTGGAAACTCGTCGGCTTCGAGGACACCGGTTACAACGCCGGCCCGGCGCTGAAGAAGACGCAGGACATCTTGCAGGCGCATCCCAAAGTCAAAGTCATCTTCTCCAACTATTCGGGCCAGACGCCGGGCGCCATCGCGGCGCTGAAGTCCGCGGGCATGCTCGGCAAGGTGAAGATCTACGACATGGGTGGCGACAAAGTGATGTTCGCCGCGGTGAAGGAAGGAACCGTACACGAGACGCTGATCTTCCTGCCTTACGAGGAAGAGGAGCGCGGCGTGCAAGCCGTCGTGGCGAAGCTGTCGGGGCTGCCGGAACTCGATGGCGTCAAGGTTGGCGAGTTCGTCGATCTCACCAAGGATCCGCGCCTCAAGGGTTTGAGCCCGTTCGTGACCAAGGCCAACATCGCCGACTTCGAGAAAATCGGTCTGCCTGAATACTGAGAATGGTATTGCGGCCGCTGCATTTCAGGAATTTGGAGGCCCTTCATTTGATCGAGAACGGCTTTCCCGGCAGCGGCATTCAACATCCGGACCGGGGAGCGGACAGCTCCCCGGTTCTTGACGACATCGCGACGCCCGCAATCCCGGTCAAGCGCCGCCGCGGCCAAGCTCCGGTCATGCGGCTGACGGGTATCGAGAAAACCTATCCCGGCGTGAACGCGCTCAAGGGCGTCGATCTCGACGTCTTCGACTCGGAAGTTCACGCCCTGGTCGGCGAAAATGGCGCCGGCAAATCGACACTTCTGAAAATCGCCTGCGGCGCGCTGGACCGCACCGCCGGAACGATCGAGCTGGAAGACGCTCCGGTCGAATTTCGCCATCCCTCAGAGGCGCGGACTGCGGGCGTGGTGGCGGTCTATCAGGAATTGACGATCATTCCCGGCCTGTCGGCGATGGCTAACGTGTTTCTTGGCCGCGAGCCCCGGCGTCTTGGATTCTTGCGGCGCGACGCGATGCTGCGCGAATACGAAGCGCTGCAAGCGCAGCTCGATGTTCAGATCAATCCCGATCAGGCCGCCGGCACGCTGTCGATTGCCGATCAGCAGAGCCTCGAGATCATGCGCGGGCTCGCGGTCGACGCCAAGATCCTCATTCTCGACGAGCCGACCGCCTCGATCGGCCTGCACGAGCGTGAGGCGCTGTACTCGACGGTGCAGAAGCTGCGTGCGCGCGGCGTCGCCATCTTGCTGATCTCGCACGATCTCGACGAAGTCTTCCATCTCAGCGATCAAATCACGGTGCTGCGCGAGGGCCAGAAGGCCGGATCGCGGCGCGCGGACGAATGGACCCGCGACGGCCTCATCGGCGCGATGCTCGGCGAACGGCGCAGTGCGACGATCGCCGCCAGCCGCGCCAGCACCTGGGAACCGACCGAAGAGAAAATCATCGAAGCCACCGACGTGACCGTGCCGGGCAAGGTTCACGGCGTCAGCTTTGCGGTCAAACGCGGCGAAGTTCTCGGCATCGCCGGCCTGGTCGGCGCCGGACGCACCGAACTGCTACGTGCGCTTGTCGGTATGGAGCCAGGGTCATCCGGCAACCTCGCTCTCAAGGGCAAGACCATGAGTTTGCCGCCGGACCCGCGCAGCGCGCGCGAGGCCGGTATTGCGCTCGCCCCCGAAGATCGCAAGCGGCAGGGCCTCGTCCTCGGCCTACCATCCTACGCCAACGTCACGTTGCCGAACGCCTGGCGCAGCGCCCGCGCCGGCTTTCTCTCCACCGGAGAGGAACTCAAGCGCGCAACGCCGGTGACGGACCGCCTCGGGCTGCAAAAGGGAGCGCTTAAGCGCGACGCGCGCACGCTGTCCGGCGGCAATCAGCAGAAGCTCGTTTTGGCGAAATGGCTGGAAATGAATATCGCCGTGCTATTGGTCGACGAGCCGACCCGCGGCGTCGATATCGGCGCCAAGGTCGAGCTGTTCGGCGTGCTTGAAAGTCTCGCACGGAGCGGGATCGGCGTGGTGATGGTCTCGTCCGAGATCGAAGAAGTCATGGACCATAGCGATCGGGTTTTGGTGCTGTCGCGCGGCCGGCTCATCGGCGAGGTCCCGGGCCGGACGACCAGCAAGGACGACGTCATCAGAATGATTTTCGCTGCGGAGCCCGATAGTGGTCGACAACATACTTAGAAGCGGAATGGCAGAAACCGTAACCACGCCGGTCAAGGCCGAGAAGAAAAGCGGCGGATCGCGCGGGCCGCAGTGGATTTTCCGCTACGGCATGGTCCTCGGCTTGCTGGCGCTGATCGTCGTCACGACGGCGTTGGACCCATCCTTTCTGCAAACCAACAACCTGCTCAACCTGCTGCGCCAATGGGCGCCGCCTGGGCTAATGGCCGTCGGCATGACCTTCGTCATCATTTCCGGCGGCTTCGACTTGTCGGTCGGCGGTACCTATGCGGCCGCCGCGGTGCTGTCGGCGGCGCTGGCCTTGATCATGCCGATACCCGCGGCTGTTGCGCTGGCGGTTCTGATGGGCGGCGGCATCGGACTGGTGAACGGCGCCGTGATCACGCGTCTGGAAGTCAATCCCTTCGTGGCGACGCTCGGCATGGGCTTCATCGTCACCGGATTGACGGAAGTTATCTCGAATGCCCATCCGATCATGGTGGAAAATCCCGCCTTTCAGATCCTCGGCGGCGGCGATCTTTTCGGCATTCCAATACCGGGAATTCTTCTGATCATTGCCCTGTTGGTCGGCGGGGTCGTGCTCGCGCGCAGTGTCTACGGGCGCTACGTCTACGCCATCGGCGGCGGCGATGAGGCAAGCCGCCTGACCGGCCTGCGCACCCGCAGCGTTCGCACCCTCGCCTATGTGATCACCGGCGCGCTGGCGGCGCTCGCCGGCTGCGTCATCGCTTCGCAGTTGGGCGAAGGCCAGGGCGATATCGGGATTAACGTCGAGCTTGGCGTCATCACCATTGTCATTGTCGGCGGCAATGCGGTAAGTGGCGGCGAAGGCGCCATGTGGCGCACCGCCACCGGCATCGGCATTCTCGCCATCCTGGGCAACGCCTTCGACCACCTTCAGGTCTCGACATTCTGGCAGGAAGTCATCGAGGGTTGCATCATCATTGCGGCTTTGGCAATCAACTCGTACGGCAAGCGTCGCGGCCAAGGATAGCAAGGATAGCCGAAGATAAAGTGCCGGCTTCGCGTGTGGCCGCGCCAGGCACGACGCAGGGAGCGCTCGAGACAATGAAAATCCTCGTCCTTCAACACATCGCCTGCGAACCGCCCGGCGTGTACGAAGATGTCTTGCGGGAGCGCGGCGCCCACATTCACCGGGTCGAGCTTGACGAGGGCGAACCCTTGCCGGGCTGGCGGGATTTTGATGCCATCATCGCCATGGGTGGCCCGATGAGCGTCAACGACGATGACAAGCTCCCGTGGCTGCGTGAAGAAAAGGCGCTGCTCGGCGAAGCGGTGCGGGCCGGGATGCCGTTCTTTGGTGCCTGTTTGGGTGCGCAGCTTCTATCGGCGAGCCTTGGCGGCGTGGTGTCTCGCGGCCCGCAGCCGGAAGTCGGAAACCTGCCCGTATTTCTCACGCCCGAGGCTGGCCGCGATCCATTGTTCGCCAACATCCCGCAAGAGGTTTTGACTTTTCAGTGGCACGGCGACACCTTCTCTTTGCCGGATGGCGCGGTGTTGCTGGCGAGTTCGCCTGCCTATCCGCATCAGGCGTTTCGCTGGGGCCGCCACGCCTACGGCCTGCAATTCCACCTCGAAGTCTCGCACGAGATGGCGCGACAATGGCTTGAAGTTCCCGAATATGCCGCGGCCCTTAGAGAGGTGCTGGGTGCTGGCGCCGAAGTCCGGCTGATCGACGAATTCGCCAAATACGAAGGGCAAATACGCAATCTCGGGCGCGTCTTGTTCGAGCGCTGGCTTGATTTGTTCGCCGCGGAGGCTCAACGGTCTGGCAGACAGACCGTGGCGGCCACACATTAACAGATCGACGGCCGCCAATTGCTGTTGCATGCGCGAGATTGGGAGAAGCCCATGTGCGGAGCCTGTGCCGTCCTCAACAACGCCCCGGATTGGGTAGACCGCGTCGGCAATCCCGAGGGCATCGGGCATGGCGACAGCCTCACCCGCGGCGCCGAGCGCCATCGCCGCGTCGGCTTTATCAACCTGCTGCTGCGGCCAACCCACATGAAGCTGTTCGATCTCGGCAACAATCTAAGTCTGCAAAGCCCGACGGGCCGCGTCGAAATCGTCGAAGGTCTGGCGCACGTCTGGGCCGCCGCCGATCGCCTGTCGAGCCATCCGGTCGATCCCCTGGATCTGGAACAGATCGAAGCCATCGAAAGCCTGGACGATGGCAACCGCGCCTGACAACACGCGCGTCCCCGTCTCGGTCCTGACCGGATTCCTCGGCAGCGGCAAGACCACCTTGCTGCGCCGATTGTTGACCGATCCCGGCATGGAGCGGACAGCCGTCCTGATCAACGAGTTCGGCGAGATCGGGCTCGATCATCTTCTGGTGAAATCCGTGCTCGACGATGCCGTCGTGCTGCAGAACGGCTGCATCTGCTGCACGCTGCGCACCGATCTGCGCGAGGGCATTGTCGGCATCCTCGACAGCCGCTATGCCGGAACGTTTCCCGATTTTGATCGGATCGTGGTAGAAACCACCGGCCTCGCCGATCCGGCGCCGATCGCGCAGACTTTGTTGATCGACCCGATGCTGCGCAATCAGGTTCGGCTTGCCAACATCGTCACCACCGTCGACGGCATGCTGGGCGCGGGTCAGCTCGGTACTCACGAGGAATCGCTCCGCCAAGCTGCGGTCGCCGATCGGCTGGTCATCACCAAGACCGACATGGTCGAAGAACAACAAACCGAAACACTGAAAGGCGCCCTCACCCGCCTCAATCCGACCGCACGCATCTTCGACGTCAATTCCGCCACCTTCAGCGCCGAAGCACTCCTGACCAGTGGCGTGTCCGATCCGGCGACGAAGCTTGCGGAAGTGCAACACTGGCTGGCCAACGCCGAACATGGCGGCTTATCCGACGAGCATGACCACACCTGTGATGACGAACACGTCCACCGCCACGACCGGCATGTCCATCTCGGCGGTAATCACTCGGTCAATATCCAGTCCTTTTCGCTGCGGGTCGAAGAGGACATCGACTGGACGGCGTTCGGGATCTGGTTGACTCTGCTGTTGCATCGCCATGGCACCAATATCCTGCGGGTAAAGGGATTGCTGCGCGTGCCCGATGCCAATGGCCCGATCGTGCTGCATGGAGTTCAACACGTCATCCACCCGCCGGTGCATCTCGATGCATGGCCGGACGACGACCATGCGTCGCGGCTGGTGTTCATCGTACAAGGCATCGATCCGGCGCTGCTGCGCCGCTCGCTGCTCGCCTACCTGCGCGCCGCAAACGCGTAGTCGCTTTGTCGGGCGACACGCTCAGGCGGATTGACCATGGCCAGCAACTTCGGCCAATCGCCGAACGCCGAGTTCGATTTGCTTGCTCGTTAGCGACGAATAACCCAGCACGAGGGAATTTTGTTGTCGCCTGCCGCCGATATCCACGGCTCCCACGGCGTCGAGCGGATAAATGCCGACGCCTTTGGTGAGCGCGCCCGCCGCGAAGGCATCCGCCGGCGTTAACTCCGGCGGCAGCGTCCACATCAAATGCATTCCTGAATACTTTCCGGAAATATATTGTTCGCCGAAATGGCGTTTCAGCGAGTTCAGAAGCGTGTCACGCGCGTCCTGATACGCACGCCGAATGCCACGCACGTGACGCTGATACGCACCGCCATTGATGAATTCAGCCATGATGATTTGATCGAGCCACGGATGGCCATAGTTCATCAGGCTTTTGATTGCGATCATCGTATCGACGAGATGCTCCGGCACCACCATGAAGCCAAGCCGCAAGCCGGCGCCGATCGATTTGGAAAACGTGCCGAGATAGATGACGCAACCCTCGCGGTCCAAGCCGGCGAGCGCAATCAAAGGCGGCCCGTCGTAGCGAAAGTCGCCGTCGTAATCGTCCTCGACGACGTAGGCGCCGACGGTTGTCGCCCAGGCTAGCAGCCGGCGGCGGCGTTCAAGCGAAAGCGTGACGCCGGTGGGAAATTGATGTGAAGGCGTGACATAAGCGAGAACCGCTTCTTCTCGTTCGACCGTCGCCATATCGATCCCCTCGTGATCGACGTCGACCGGCACGATGGCGGCGCCATAGCTTCTGAACGCTCGCGTCGCGCCGCCGTAACTCGGATTTTCGACGACAACGCGGGTGCTGGGCGCGATCAGCAGTCGGCACACAAGGTTCGTCGCCTCCTGAGCCCCTGCCGTAACGATCACTTGATCCGCAGTCGCGCGAATGCCGCGGCTGGCGCCGATATGCTCGGCGATGGCCTGCCGCAGTTCGAGATGCCCGGCCGGATTGCCGTAATCGGCAAGATTGGTGCTCGTCCGCGACAAATTATCGATCAACAGCTGACGCCACACGTTTAGCGGAAAATGTGCGCGGTTCGTGCCGCCGTACCAGAAGTCGATTTCCGGGCGGTTCGGGCCTTTCTCGACGAAACGGAGTTCTTTCACCTTGAAAAGCGATGCGCGGTCGGCGCACGGCCGCGCCTGCGCTCCCAACATTGGCGGCCTGCTTCTGGCTTTCGACTGCGATGCAATTTTCAGGCACATTTTTAGTCACGAACGTGCCGACGCCAGGTCGCGTCTCGATATAGCCCTCGTTCACCAATGCCTCGTAGACCAGCATCACGGTGTTGCGGGAGATCGCGAGGTCATCGGCCAATCGCCGCGACGATGGCAGCGGCATACCCTGGCGGAACGTACCGGAGATAATCCTCTCGCGGATTTGCCCGAAAAGCTGGCTCTGCAGGCTCGCTTCCGGTTGGTCACGCGCGATGTTCAAAAGAATAGACACAGCCTTCGCTCCAGCACACGGTTCTTATTCCTGCGATTTCGGTCCTATATGGCGGCTCGAAGTCGCTGCGCGTCAGCGCAATTCGTCAGCAATCCGAGGCACTTTATGCCTCGCGCGGCGCCAGCGTTGACGAAGCCGAAGGTCCCGCCGGTAGCCTTGTTCGCCAGGCGATTGCGTCGCACGCCAAGGCCGAACTGCCTTCGGGAGGCTTGACGCTGTCCAACACCCTCGTATTGTTGAGTTTCCTGAGAGTTTAGAATTTTTACCACGGAGATAACACCCCGACCCGTCAATCGTGACCGTCGCGGCGGGCGCTTAGCGGGTTCCTTGGCACAGATCCTGCTTAGGAAACGAGTTCTCCGCAATCTGTTACGGGGACAGCTGGATGAGAGTGCAAGTGTTATCAGAGGGCTCGCCTGGCGCGGCTGTCGTCAGTCCCCCGATAGTGCCGGTGCCGCTTCCGGCCACGCGCTATATCCGGCGCAATCTCGTCAACGAAGTGCTCGATGCGCGGCTCGCGCGCATCAGCTCCGAGACTGCGGCTGACTTCGTCATGTTGATTCAAGCGCATCCGAATGCGCCGGCGACCGGTATCGTCCTGGCGTCGGCCGGCGACGAGTCGATTTCCCAGTTCTATCCCAATGAGCCGATCCATTTCGATCCGGATCTGCCGAATACGCCGACGACGATCGATGGCTTTGCCTGCTGGTCCGCCACCCGCCCATGCCGACTGTCGTTCGGTCATGCCACGATTGTTCCATGGGGATCGCGGACGACAAGCGGGTGGCTCGTGCTGGCGAGTTCCGGCTCGACACAGGCCGCACATCTGACCCACAAGGCGGTCAAACAATATCGAGCACAGTTGCGCCGGATCTACGCCGATGCCGGCCTGCGCGCGACCAACAAGCTCCGGCTCGACATCGCCCGCGCGACCCGCGCCATCATCGAGTCAGACTTGGAACATTCTGGGCTCGACGCGCATCTGACAAACGTCTTGTTGGTTGCCCGCGGTGTACTCAAGACCGCCGGTTGCTATCTGTCCATGCCCGAGGAGAACGCCGACAATTTCCGGTTCGTCGGCCATGTCGGCGTGCGCACCGGCGGCTTCAAGCGACTGCGGGTCGGTGCCGGACAGGGTCTCGGCGGCCGCGTCCGCGACATGAACCGAACCTTGCGCACACTGAATTATTCGCGCGACTTCCGCGACAGCGACGATCCGGTGCAGGTGACGGTGCGCGAGGGCTTCCATTCGGCCATGTGCGCTCCCTTGACGTCCGGTGGCCAGATTTTCGGATTGTTGTACGCGGCGAACCGTCATTTCACCCCCTTTACCGAGTCCGACAGCGAAGTTCTGACCGAGCTTGCCGGCAACATCTCCGCCCTGCTCCGCCGCGGACAATGGGACGATATCAAGCTGGCCGCCGCGCGGCGGCGCGAGCGGGACCAAATGGCGCGTGATCTGCACGACTCCGTAGTTCGCAATCTGATGGAGATCGGATATGCCTCGCGCGTCGGCCGTGACTTGAACGACCCGATGGGCGCGCGAAAGCATTTTGACGCCATCGAATTGGCCGCCGAATCGTGTTTGCAGGCCATCCGCGGCCAGATCGCCGCGCTGAGCAACGACTGGGACGGACGAACTCCACTTACGATCAACAGCGTGATGAATTTCTTGCGCACCACGCCCGGTACGCGACGGCTCAATTACGTTTTCCAGATCGGTGTTGGAAACGCCTACCAGACCCTGCCGGCGCCGGTGGCGACGGCCCTGGTGAGAATCGGACGCGAGGCGCTCCGAAATGCGGAATTGCACTCGCGCGGCTCACAAGCCGTCGTCGAGATCGGCATCGAAAACGGCATGGTCCGGCTTGTCGTTGAAGATGACGGTAACGGTATCGACGCGAGCCTTCTTCCGGCCCTGATCGGCAGCAGCGAACATTTGGGCCTGCGCCAAATGCGGGCGATCGCCGAAGAGAACGATGGCCGGTGTATCCTGACCGCGGGCCGCGGCGCGGGTCTTCGTGTGGAAGTCGTGGTGCCGATCCCGTAGCCAGCAAGATACCGGCGCGGACTGCAAGGAATAGCCGGCGTGATCCGAATTTGCATTCTCGACGATCATCCAATCATTCACGACGGGCTGCGCTACCTTGCGTCTCAGACGCATGACATCGAGTTCTGTGGTGGTGCGCTCAACGGCCGCGAGTTGGAGAGCCTGCTTCGCGCGACAACGCCAGACATTTTGCTGCTCGATGTCAATCTCAACGGCGAAAACTCTTTTGCTTTATGTCGCAAGATCAAAGACCGATATCCCAGCATTCAAATTCTCGTTGTCAGTGCTTATGGCGACGCGCACTTGCTTCAGAAAAGCATACGCGCAGGGGCGTCCGGATATGCGCTCAAGTCGGTTTCGATGTCCGAACTTCCGGTCGCCATTCGTCATCTCGATGAAAACGGCACCTACTTCGCACCCAGCCTTTCGCAGTACGTTCTCGGCTCGCTGAGCAAGTCGAGCGTCGCGACCTCGGAACTTACACCACGCGAGACCGCAATCGTTCGACTGATCGCCCGCGGGCTGATCAATGCGGAGATTGCGACCGAGTTGGCGATCAGCGTGCACACGGTGAAATTTCATATCAGCCAAATGCTCCAGCAGCACCATTGCCGGCGCCGCTCGGAACTGGTGAAGCTGATCGGTGGCGAAGGCCAGTTTTAAACAAAACGATCGCGGGTTCGTCATAACTTACGTTTTCCCCCACGATGCAGCGATCTATGCCGTCGTACTCGGCCTCCTGGCCGCCTTGCGACGGTCAATGTCATCATCAATCGGGTGCGCGCCAAAGTCGATTATGCTGCTGCGGCGTGACGGCGCTCGGCCAAGCGATCCGCGCACATGTAAACTTCCCCGAACATACAGCGATCGCGCTTCTGCTCATTGGGCTCGTCGAAGCCATCATCTATGCGATTGTCAGACATTGAACCGGCGGACCACCGACGCCGCGCGGGCGACCTCGGCTTGCGCGCTGTGTCGTCGGGCATGGATCCGATCAGATGCAGGGGTTTTCCCCCTCGTCCCAGCTTTGCAATCGGAAATCGTAACCGTCCGACGTTCACAGAGTTGCACACGATACTAGCGACCACTAAAAGGCTAGTTGCGATAACGGTCCCGGTGAGGCAACGGAACTTCGATTGTGCTTAGTATTTCGGTGCTCACGGCGCTCGTTGCGGGACTTCTTCTGCTGATCGGCTTTGTCCAACCGGCTGCCGATCGCTTGCATCTTCCCTACACGGTCCTGCTGGCAATCGTCGGCACAGCCATCGCCAGCCTTGCTTCCTTCCTTCTGTACACGCCGCTGACTGACGCCTTTAACAACATCGCCGAACCGCTGGTGAAGTTTCCAATCAGCGCTTCGGTATTCCTGGTCGTTTTCTTGCCGCTGTTGCTGTTTCACGCCGCGTTGACGATCGACGTTCGCGATTTCGTTGACGATGTCGCTCCTATCCTCACCCTCGCAATCCTTGCGGTTCTGGTTTCGGCGGTCGGAATCGGATTGGCCCTGTCATTCATCGGCGATGTGCCGCTGAGGATTGCGCTTTTGCTCGGCTCCATCGTTGCCACGACTGATCCTGCCGCTGTGGTCGGCATTTTTCGCAACCTTGGCGTACCTTCGCGGTTGGTGCGGCTGGTCGAAGGAGAGAGCCTGCTCAACGACGCCGCTGCCATCGTGTTGTTCTCCACTCTGCTCAGTGTCATCAGCGGCGGCGTACCCCCTAACGTGTTGCAAAGCGCGATTCATTTCGGCGAAAGCTTCGGCGGCGGCCTGCTTCTTGGCTTTATTGGCGGTCGCCTGTTTGGCGCATTGCTCCCGCTGCTTGGCGGCTCCAAACTTGCCGAGGTTACTGTCGCGCTCGCGTTGCCGTATCTCGTCTATCTGATCGGCGAGGACGCGCTTGAAGTTTCCGGAGTCGTCGCAGTCGTCGGTGCCGGCTTGACCGTTGGAGCTGTCGCACGCGGTCGCATGAAGCCCGACAACTGGGATTATCTCGAACAAGTCTGGGAACAGATCGGATTCTGGGCCAATTCCCTCATTTTTATTATGGCCTCCTTGCTCGTCCCGAGACTTCTGACTGCCGTGACTCTGCATGAGCTTTGGCTGCTCGCGCTGGTGATCGCCAGTGCCTTTGCGGCGCGTGCCGCTGTGCTGTTCGGCGTTCTTCCGGTCTTAGGCGCCCTCAAACTGAGCCGCCCGGTTGAAGGCGCGTACAAGATCGCCATCACCTGGGGTGGGCTGCGCGGCGCCGTGACCTTGGCGCTGGCGCTGGCGGTGACGGAAAGTCCGCGCATCGATGCTCCGACGCAAAGCCTTGTTGCCGTCCTCGCTACGGGCTTTGTCCTGTTCACCCTGCTGGTCAACGGGCTCACGCTGCAACCGGTGATGCGATGGCTCAAACTCGATCGGCTTTCGCCGCTCAACAAGGCATTGAGGAGCCAAGTGCTGGCGCTTACGCTCGCTGAGGTGCGGGGCACCATCGCGCAGACATCAAAGAACTTCGAGCTTGCGCCAGACATAACCGACGCGGTCATCGCGGATCTTACGACACGACGAACGTCGGATGACCTTGATCGGAATGCCGTCGATATCTCGGAGCAAGACGGGATTGCCATTGGCCTGATTGCGCTCACCAACCGCGAACGCCGTATAATCCTGAGCCACCACGCACAACAGAGTGTCTCCGGAACCGCCATCGAGCGGCTTCTGCGGCAGGCCGATTTTCTCGTCGACGCTGCGAAGACGCAGGGCGCCACCGGTTATACACGGGTTGCAACACTTCTTCTCGGGTATCCGTCAGCCTTTCGGTTTGCCCATTTCTTCCATCGGTATTTTGGATTCGAGTATTTCCTTCGACAGGCGATTTCGGTTCGCTTCGAGACTCTGCTGGTGCGTGCGTTCGCGCTCAAGGAATTGTTGCGGTTTAATAGACAATGGCTGCCGCCGCTGTTGCGGGATCTCGATCGCGCGCGAACTCGAGCAGATACTGACGGCGCGGCTAGAGGCGACAGCGCGCGCGATCGAGGCGCTGAAACTGCAATATCCCGAATACGCCGCCGGCCTTGAGCGGCATTTTCTCATGCAGACCGGGGTGACAATGGAAATGTCGCTGATTCGGCAGTTGGCGAAGGATGGCGTGATCGGCGGCGAGTTGCACAACGCACTCGAACGCGAACATGCTCACGAACGGCGGAAGTCGAACGAGCGGATGCTGCTCGACCTCGGCTTGAGGACACATGACCTGATTCCGCGCTTTGACATGTTTCGCGGACTTGGCGACGCTGAAATCAAAGCACTGGGCCGCCTCTTCAAATCGCGGCTGGCCTTGCCCGAAGAAAAGATCATCCGCCGGGGTGAACGTGGCTCGCAGATGTTCTTTATTTCCTCGGGAGCCGTCGAGGTCGCCCTTCCGGGCCGGCCAGTGCGCCTGGGGCGCGGTGATTTCTTCGGAGAAATGGCGCTTTTAAGCGGCCTGCCCCGGACGGCCGACGTTGTCGCGCTGGGCTATTCCCAACTTCTGGTATTGAACGCTGCCGATTTTCAACGCTTCTTGGCAACCTACCCTCAAGCGAAGGCGCATATCGATTTGGCTGCGGCGACCCGCGTTTCAATGAATAAAGAAAACGCATGAGCCTCGGCGCAGCGGCTCCAGCCCGTCGTGGAGGTCTTTTTCGCGCGGTCGTATCTTTGGCGAGCCGATTAAATCGCATTGTGTCACTGCAAGCGCACGGGGGCGCATGCAGCCCAAACCTGCGGCGATCTTGGAATGGAATGATCGCGACCCGCGTTTCATCGCCGAAAACAGTTTCCATCATTCGCAAATTGCTCGCCGCAGTCGGCAACTTTGATCCCAGCTTTCTTGCAGACGAACTCAAAGCGTCCGCTCTCGTCAGTGTCTTGAAAGCGGCCCCGCGACTAACGTCGTAGACACGGGTCACGCTAAAACCCGCGCGAACCCCCATCGAGGTCGCTGAGTAGCCGTTTCAGGCCATCTCTGAATTCCGAAGGTCGAACGCGCTAGCAAGCGCACACGCACTGTTCGCGCGCTGAGATCACTATGTGGAATGCTCTGTGTTCAGAAGTCCTGGCGTTGGTCTTTCACGCCATGAACGCGCCGCCGTTCACATGGAGCGTTTGTCCGGTGATATAGCTTGATGCTGGTCCCGCGAGAAATGCCGCGGTGGCTGCGATCTCATCCGCGTGCCCCATGCGCGGGATCGGAAAACCTTTCACCAGATCCACCAGTTGCTCTTCTGTGTAGCCGCCGCGCGGTTGCGCCGTATCGGTCGCGCCCGGTGCGATAGCGTTGACGCGGATGCCAAAGCGGGCAAGGTCGATCGCCATCGTCCGCGTCAGGGAAATGATGCCGCCTTTTGACGCGCTATAGTGCGCGGAATTTTCCCACCCTTGCGCCGCCGCGGATGAGATACTGATGATCGAGCCCTTGACATCATTCGCGACCATGCGACGTGCGACGGCCTGGCTGAGGAAACATGCCGCTTTCAAGTTGATCGACAATGTCTGCTCCCAGACGGCCTCGGTGAGATCCAAAAAGTGCGCGCGCGGATAAACACCGGCATTGTTCACCAGCAGATCGATACCGCCCAACTGCTGTTCGGCGGTTTCGGCTAAGGCAGCGAGCGAATGGGTGACACCGACGTCGGCTTGGAGCAGCACCGCCTTGCGGCCCAATGATTGTATTTCGGCCGCAAGAGCCTTGGCCGCCTCAACATCATCGAGATAATTGATCGCTACGTCGGCCCCTTCGCGGGCGAATTGAAGCGCGATCGCTCGGCCAATTCCCTGTTGGGCACCCGTCACCAATGCTTTTCAATTCGTAAGCTGCATAATTCCCTCTTTGATCCGTTACGCCGACCGCGGGAAGCGACCCCAGTGATCGGCCAATTCGAAACTGCGAAGCTGGAAGCAGCGCTGGCGGCAGCCATGCGCAGTCAATCGCTGTCTTTGAACAGCGCTTACCTAGAGCTCAGCTATTCAACATTTGATCATTGTTCCGACCGCCAACCGACGCTCCCGATCCGATGCTGACCGAGCCTTCCTGAGCGACGCTTCCGCGAAGCAGCGGGCGCACTTTGCTGCCGAAATCGCGAACGCCCTGGACGAAATCCGGGAAGGTCAACAGCATGCCTTCGATGCCGCAATCGGCTTCGATATCATCGATTTGCTGGGCCACGGATTGGTACGACCCGATCAATCGCCGGGAAGCTGAGAAATGTCATGTTGCCTTCGTTCAAGGGCAGGCTGAGAGCCTCCTTGAGCCGGTCGCTGGTCCCGCCCGTCACGGTATCGATCGCCGCACTCCCGAGCATGTTAGCGATTGCGAATTTGTCGGCACCGTCAACAATCTGCTGCGCCTGCTCTTCAGCTTCGCGATCGGTTTCAGCCGCAATCATGACAAAGAGCGCGTATGTGCCGACCTGGCGGCCGAAACCCGCCGCTACCTCGCCGAGCCCATCGGTGATGCGCCGCAGACTGCTCTTCCCGGTCATGACGAAGTTGTGGTCGCCATTTTCGGCGGTAAATCGGACGCCCTGCGCGGACTGGCCGGCGCAGACGATCGGGATGTCCCGCGACGGCCTCGGTTCGCATTGGCAATCTGTCAGCTGGAAGAACTCGCTATGATGATCGACCCGGCCCGTTCGCCACAAAGAGCGCAGGATCGTGAGATATTCGCCGGCATACTGATACCGGCGTTCAAAATATTCATCGCCAGGCCACAAGCCCATTTGCTCATATTCGGGCTTGTTCCAACCGGTGACGATGTTCAGGCCGCAGCGTCCCCCGCTGATGTCGTCGAGCGTTGCGATCATTCGTGCCGCAACCGCAGGATGGGTGCTCAGCAAGCTGATGGTCGCGATCAACCCTATCCGGGTCGTGGAGGCAGCGAGCGCGGACGTCAGATTGACGGAGTCCAGGCAGCCGTCCCAAAAATTTGTTTCCCCGCCAAATCCGCGAAATTTGATCATCGAAAGAACGAAATCGAGTCCCTGTCGTTCCGCCTCCAGCGTGATTGCCAGATTGTGCTTGAATGTTGGCATATAGAGCGGCGCGGCTTTGGATAAAATGTAGCCGTTGCGGCCGTTGGGAAGAAATCGCTCCGAATTTCATCATTCTGCTCCGTGACTGTCGCCGGCGTGTTGGGGCATGCGTTCCGCTTGCGGAGGAAGCCTTGCTTCGCTCCCCACTTCAGAAAGGGAAATAAGTCAGAGCATGTAATGGCCGCCATTCATGTTCATGCTCGCGCCAACAAAGTAGGCGCCGTTCTCGCTTGCGATTTCGACGATCTCACCCGCGTACAGGATGGCGATGCGCGAACAAAAGTGCGCAGTTATCGCAATGTCGCGCGTGATAAAGAGAGCCGAAGCGCCCTGGCTCTTGATGAGGTTCGCGATCAACTCCAACACTTGCGTCTGTACGGTGACGTCCAATCCGCTGGTCGCGTCGTCGGAGATCACAAATTTCGGCGAGCAAGCGAGCGCGATAGCGATCACGACACGCTGCGCCATGCCTCCGCTTAGCTCATGCGGATAGGCCTTCATGCGCCGCACCGGATCGGGAATACGGACGGCGTGCAACATATCCAGCGCTTTGGCGTGCGCGATTTTTGCACTGACCCCGAGATGGTAGCGGATTACATTCGAGATGTGCTCGCCGACGGTAAGAACCGGATTGAGCTCGCTGCGCGGATTTGGAACGATCATCGACAGGTCGCGCCCAAGCATGGCGCGCCTGCGTTCTTCATCAAGCTCCGCCAGAATTTGACCCGCGAATTCGATCTTGCCGCCGGCGACCCGTCCCGGCTTGGCAACGCTGGCCATGATGGCGCGCGCGAGCGTGGTCTTGCCCGATCCCGATTCCCCCACGAGACCGACCATCTCGCCGCCGCAAATATCGAAATCGATCTCCCGCAGGGCGACGTCGGGGGACGCAGCAAACCGATCGAATACGACGGTCAACTTGCTGACGCGTAGAAGCCGCTCCTCTGCCAGCGCGTCCGTCCGAGCGTCAAGGCTGTCGGGAAAGGAGTGAGTTACGGGGACCGTCATGCTCAGGTCCGCGTTCGTGGATCGAGGGCGAAGTAAAGAAGATCGACGACGAGAAAAAGAACCAGCGTGATCAGCGCCGAAAAGATGACAAAGCCCAGGACCGGATTGATGTCGGCGTTGAGAACGCCCTGAACCGCATACTGGCCCGCACCGCCCCAACTGAAGACGATCTCGACCAGCACCGCGCCGCCGATCGCGAAGCTGAACAACACGCTGACGATCGTGATGATGGACGGCAACGAAGCACGGATCGCCTGGCGCCTGATGATCTTGCTCGGCAGGCCGGACATGCTGGCGTAGCGGATATAATCGGACGCCAACACGCGGTCCATGGTCGATCGGGTCATCTTGAGAATCGGCCCGGCGTTGACGAGGCCGAGCGTGACGACCGGCAGAACAAGATGGGCCGCGGCCGAGCGAAATGCCGTCAGGTCGCCTGCGAGCAGGCTGTCGATCAGAAGACTGCCGGTAACGACGTTGGGCGGGCTCACGGCGATATCGATGCGACCGAGAGGCGCAGGGGCAATCTGAAAAAGCGAATAGAAAACGAAGATGAGAACCAAGGCGAGCCAAAAATCCGGTATGGCACCGGCGAAAAGTCCGTATCCATCGCCGATCTTGCGCAGAATGCCGCCCTGACGTGTCGACGCCGCGACGCCCAGCGGAATGCCGATCGCCAGAGCCAGCAGCAAGCCCAAAGTGACCAACTCGAGCGTGGCCGGGAATCGCTCGATCAAGTCTTCGAGCACTGGCCTCGTTGTCTGCCAAGACGTTCCCAGATCGCCATGGGCTACATTGCGGACATAGATCAGAAACTGCATCGCCAAGGGCTGATGAAGTCCGAGTTGATCGCGCAAGGATTCGATGGACTCACGGCTGGCATTGGGACCGAGCATCAGAATTACCGGGTCACCCGGGATCAGCTTCACCAGAAAGAAGCTGATGAAGATGATGCCCAGAAGCTGGGGCACGACGAACAAAAGACGGCGTCCAAGATAGCGCAACAATTCGGTCAGCTCCGTTGCGATGCGGACGCGGCGATCAAGCGCCGTTGTGCGGGATCGGCAAAGACTTCGATGCTTGCTCCAATCAGCGCGAACCCGAACACCGTTAAACCCAGTGCCACGCCCGGGAAGATCGAGGGCCACCATTGGCCGGTCATCACGCTTTGGAAGCCGCTGGCGATCATGCTGCCCCATTCGGGCGAAGGTGCCACAACACCGGCGCCGACGAAGCTCAGTCCTGCCGTCAGGAGGACAGACCATCCGATGTTGATGGATAGCTGCGCCAATGCCGGGGCAATGGCGTTCGGAATGATGTGACGGCGCAGGATCGCGATGTCGGACGCGCCGGCAACGTAGGCCGCCTCGACAAAACGCATATTTCTGATCGACTGCACCTGGCTGCGCATCAGCCGCAGGTAGATCGGAATGTTCACGAAGGTTATCGCCGCAACAATGCTGGTGACGCCCTGCCCGATCACGGCAACAAGCGCAATCGCAAACACGAAAACCGGAAATGCCTGCAGGACATCGGCGGCCCGCATCACGGTGACACCCAGAGCCCGCCGCCAGTTATCCCGGCTCTCGTAGTATCCGACCACCGCCCCCAATGGCGCGGCTAGAGGTGGAAGCTACTCGCCAATCATCGCGGAACACAAGGCTCGTCGAAATAGCAAAAAGATTAGTAACCGAATAGCAACTCATGACCCTTTAGGATGCGCGAAAGCGCGATTTAACCGGGGATTGCTAGCGGGTTCCTTAGAGCATCCCGCTTTTAGCAAAAGTAGCAATGCCAAGAGGATCCAAGCCCGGAGAGCGTCGCGGTGGCCGACAAAAAGGCACGCCGAATAAGAAAACGCTCTTACGCAACGCCGCGATAACCGCTGCCGCGGCCGATCCAAATCTCCGCCCGCTGGATTGCTTATTAAGCGTCATGCAAGATGATTCTCTTGCGCTCGAAACCCGTGTTGCTGCGGCGCGCGAAGCCTTCCCCTATTGCCACGCCAAACGGCCGGAACCGAAGCCCCCTCCCAATCGTAGAAACCGCTTCCTGTACCCTACAACGCCTGAAGTCAAAACCTCCGAAAAATCGAGCACCAATACGATTGAGAGCACACTGTCGACCAGCCACGAGGCCTCGAGAGGAGCAAGCGTGTCACCGGCAGACCAAGCTGCAGAGGGTATGATTACGCCAATCGAATATCTGCTGAGCGTGATGCGCGATCCGCACACTCCAGCCCCGCTTCGGATGCGAATTGCCGCCTTCCTTGCGCGCTTTGTCCATCCCAGACACGACGCGAAGGAGGCAGAGCATTCAGACCGAGAGGAGCAGGAGGCGAAAGAGTTTCTAGGGCGGAATTCCTTAGACACATTGAAGAATCCCATTAAATGTGGGAGAGCGCAACGAACAGCCTGAGTGATCGGCCGCGCGCCCCTCCAAGAATATGATGTTTTGTTGGCGTCCGGCTGAACTAGCCGCGTGGATCATCGGGAAAATAGAACCTCCGAGGCGAGCGAAAAAGCTGAAGCTTCGAGGGTACCCGCGACTTGAGTTTGAGACTGACTTCCCAAAATGGGTCATTCAATTCCCGCGGGGCTTGGCGTTGGTCGGCCGCGGAGCAGCCCCAGCCGGAGGGGAAAAAAGGCGACGTCTTGATATCGCGCCGTGCACGGGCTGTGTACCGCAATCAAACCGGCGCGCCGTTTTCCGAGACCGAATCGACCCGCAATAATCTAGCGGATTTCGTCGCCTGCTTGCCTACTGGCCTGGCCTTGATCCAGCCTCAGGTCAAGAAATTCTCGGACACGGACTGCCCCCGCTTTTCCGTCC
>CAVTTZ010000010.1:0-317723 GCA_963737755.1 uncultured Alphaproteobacteria bacterium
TAACCTACCGGAAACATCGAAAGCTGCGCGTTGGAACCGGCGGCCGCATCACATCGCAAACTTCGATAATGAAGTGGAGATAGAACAATGTTGACGAAGAGTGGCCCTGCTCTAGTCATAGCTCTGTTGCTTGGAACCACCGCGGTCGCATCCGCACAGACGGTGGTGATGCCCTCCTACGGCTACACGTATGGCTACATCTATGTCCCGGCCTATCCACCGGCAGTCGCTTACGTGGCTCCGCAATATGCGGTGACGCCGCAATACTACGCCCCCAGCTACTACGGTTACGCGCCGGGCTATAGCGGCTACAACGGCGCGCGGTGGGACTGGTAGTAGTTCCAGTCTTGAATCCGACGACAGCGCCTGTTGGCAGCCGCGGATCGTTTCGCGGCTGCTGTCTTATTTGAAGTGATTTTTGGAGTCACCTTTGAACTCATCCTGCATCAAATACGCATCGGCGAATTAGTCCAAACGCAGCGTTTCGGCTCGTTTGATGGGCGCGGCCACCGAGCCTCGGCGCAACAAGGGCACCAATCACTATGCTCATAGGTGCGTTGCACCATCATTGCGGAACGGCGGTCTCGCATCTCTTGTTGCCTGACAGTCCTCGAAACACGGAGATTGAAATGTCAGCCAAAGTTCTTCCTGCCCTCGCCCTCGGACTGCTCGTCGGAACCACCGCATTGGCATCTGCACAAACAATGCAAGCCAGGGAAACAACGAACGTGCAGCGCGATCTTGTCACTCCGGTCGTGCAGCGCGGCGTGCCCTATTACGGCTATTACGCCGACCCTTATTACGGCACGCCCTTTGAAAACGTCGCGCCCTACACCGCGTACGGTCAGCCCAATCCTTATCGAGGAACCGTGTACGACAACGTCGCGCCGTACTGACGGCGCGTCGCCTAAAGCCTCCTCCTGAACAGCAGCCGCAGGGTCATTTCCTGCGGCTGTTGTTCTGTTCGCCAGCCCATTCCGTTCGCCTTGACGGATCGGCGATGCGAGGAGCACCGGGCCAACCTGCCTAGAGCATGTCCCGGAAAAGTGGAAACCGGTTTCCGAAAAAGGACATGCGATAACAAGTAGATCTAGAGCACATCGCAATTCAGCCTAATCGTGATGTGCTCTAAGTCGCGTGCAACTGCGCCTTGCTGCAGCGGATTTCGCTGCGCTTTTGCACAGCCGCGCTTTTTCACACCAGGCGTCTCTGCTAGCGTCCGCCGCCATGGACGCGCCCCACCCAACGATCGCCAAAAGTGCCGGCACACCGCCGGAAAGCGCGCCCGCGCCCGAAGCCGATACGAACGGCGACAATCGCGGCAAGACCGCCGCCGACGCCATGCGCGTCACGCCGATGATGGAGCAGTACGTCGAGATCAAAGCCGCCAATACGGACTGCCTGCTGTTCTATCGGATGGGCGATTTTTACGAGTTGTTCTTCCAGGATGCGGAGGTGGCGTCGCGGACGCTCGGCATCGTCCTGACCAAACGCGGCAAGCATCTCGGTCAGGATATTCCGATGTGCGGCGTGCCGATCGAGCGCGCCGACGAATATCTGCATCGGCTGATCGCGCACGGCCATCGCGTCGCCGTGTGCGAGCAGCTCGAGGATCCGGCAC
This sequence comes from uncultured Alphaproteobacteria bacterium, assembly GCA_963737755.1. Classification (GTDB taxonomy): domain Bacteria; phylum Pseudomonadota; class Alphaproteobacteria; order Rhizobiales; family Xanthobacteraceae; genus BOG-931. The sequence continues at coordinate 1,622 of CAVTTZ010000010.1, forward strand.
AGGCGCGCAAGCGCGGCGCCAAGAGTGTCGTGCGCCGCGATGTCGTCCGGCTGGTGACGCCCGGAACGCTCACCGAAGATTCGCTGCTCGATGCCGGCAGCAACAACTATCTGCTGGCGCTGGCCCGCGTCGCGTTTCACGTCGGACGAAGATCGCTTCGCGCTCGCCTGGATCGATATCTCGACCGGCGAATTCAAGGTCGGCGAATGCGAGCGCGCAAACGTCGCCGCCGAGATCGCCCGCATCGAGCCGGGCGAAATCATCGTCTCGGATGCGCTCTATTCCGATCACGAAATCGCGCCTTATCTGCGCTCGCTGCCGGCGGTGACGCCGCTCACCCGCGACATCTTCGACGGCGCCACCGCCGAGCGCCGGCTGGCCGTCGTTCTTCGGCGTGCAGACCACCGCGTCGTTCGGCGCATTCTCGCGGCTCGAAACGACCGCGGCGGCGGCCGCCGTCACCTACATCGAGCGCACGCAGGTCGGGAAGCGGCCGCCGTTGTCGCCGCCGGTGCGCGAAGCCGCCGGCGCGACGCTGGCGATCGATCAGGCAACGCGCAGCAATCTCGAACTCGTCCGCACGCTCGGCGGCGAACGGCGCGGCTCATTGCTCGCCGCCATCGATCGCACCACGACGGCGGCCGGATCGCGGGTTCTGGCGCAGCGTCTGGCGGCGCCACTGACCGATGCGGAAGAGATCGCGCATCGTTTCAATGCCGTCGCCGCCTTGGTCGATGACAGCATCGCGCGCGTCGAACTGCGGCAGCAGCTCAAAGCCGCGCCGGATCTCGCGCGCGCCTTGACCCGCATCGTCGTCGGCCGGGCCGGTCCGCGCGACCTTGCCGCCATTCGCGACGGCATCTTCGCGGCTGCGGCGATCGCGGTGCGTCTCTCCGCACTCGGCGATTTGCCGCGCGATCTCGCTCACGCGGCCGAAGCCTTGCGCGAGCCCGACGGTGCGCTCGCCGCCGAGCTTGCCCGGGCGCTTGCCGACGAACTGCCGCTGTCGCGGCGCGACGGCGGTTTCGTGCGCGCCGGTTATGAGCCGGCGCTCGACGAGGCGCGAGCGTTGCGCGACGAATCCCGCCGCGTCATCGCCGCCCTGCAGGTCCGCTACGCCGAAACGACCGGCATCCGCACGCTGAAAATCCGGCACAACAACGTGCTCGGCTATTTCGTCGACGTTACCGCCCAGCATGGCGAGAAGCTGCTCACCGCCCCGCTCAACGCCAGCTTCATTCATCGGCAAACGCTCGCCGGCCAGGTGCGGTTCTCCACCACCGAGCTCGGCGAACTGGAAGCAAAGATCGCCAACGCAGCCGACCGCGCGCTGGCGCTCGAGCTCGAAATCTTCGAGCGGCTGGCGGCGGCAGTCACGGCCGATAGTGTCGCGCTCAAGCGAGCCGCCGACGCGCTTGCCGTCGCCGATGTCACCGCATCGCTGGCGCTGCTCGCGGTCGAGCGCGACTACGTGCGCCCGCAGGTCGACGCAAGCCTCGCGTTCAGCATCGCCGGCGGCCGCCATCCGGTGGTCGAACAGGCGCTGGCGAGCGACGGCGGCCCGTTCGTCGCCAACGATTGCGATCTGTCGCCGCCGACAAGCGGCAGCACCGGCCGGATCTGGCTGATCACCGGGCCGAACATGGCGGGCAAATCGACATTCCTGCGCCAGAACGCGTTGATCGCGGTGCTCGCCCAAATGGGCAGCTTCGTGCCGGCGCGCTCCGCCCATATCGGGGTGATCGACCGATTGTTCTCGCGCGTCGGCGCCGCCGACGATCTGGCGCGCGGCCGCTCGACATTCATGGTCGAAATGGTGGAGACCGCCGCCATCCTCAATCAGGCCGGCGAGCGCGCGCTGGTCATTCTCGACGAGATCGGCCGCGGCACCGCGACCTTCGACGGCCTCTCCATCGCCTGGGCGACCATCGAGCATCTGCACGAGAACAATCGCTGCCGTGCGCTGTTCGCCACGCACTTCCACGAGATGACCGCGCTCGCCGCCAAACTGCCGCGGCTGTTCAACGCCACCATGCGGGTCAAGGAGTGGCAGGGCGAGGTGGTGTTCCTGCACGAAGTGGTGGCGGGCGCCGCCGACCGCTCCTACGGCATTCAGGTGGCGAAGCTCGCCGGCTTGCCGACGAGCGTGATCGAGCGCGCCAAAATCGTGCTGGCGCAGCTCGAAGCCGAGGACCGCATGTCGCCGGCCCGCAAACTGATCGATGACTTGCCGCTGTTTGCGGCGCGGCCGGCACCGGCGCCACGCAAAGATGGCGATGTGGCCCTCGCTGGATTGGCGGAAGCGCTGGCGACATTTCACCCCGACGAAATGTCGCCGCGTGAAGCGCTGGAAGCGCTCTACGCGCTCAAGGGGAAGTTGCCGACGGCGAAATAGCGCGTCGGCGCTTTTGTTGCCGCAAGCGCACCACCAACAATAAGCCGCTCCAGATCAGCGAGACCAAAAGGCCGCCCGCGAGAGCAGGCCAAACGCCGATCGGCGCGACCAGATAGTGCACGGCGACAAAACCCAGCGCCATGCCGATCAACGGAATCTGCACATGCGCCAGCATGCTGGCGGTGGCTTTGCCGCCGATGCGCGGATGCATGATGACGATCGAGCTGCCGAGAATGATCGGGAACAGCGCGAACACGCCGGACGCAAATGAGCCGATGCGGGAGCTTAGACCCGTAACGACGGCGACGACCAAAGCCACGGTCAAGGCCCGCAGCGGAATATCGAGCCGCGTGCGCACGAAGGAGACCGGCCCGGTACTGCCGCGAAAGCGCCAGCTCAGCGGAATGGTGACCGCGTAAACCAAAACATTCAGTGCGATCGCCGACAGCGGCGTCCAAACAACCAGCCGCAACGCCGCCGCCACCGCGAGCCAGCCGGCCACGCGCGCCGCCGAGACTGATCAAGAGCCGGTGACGTTGGGCGAGCAACACATAAATGGTCGCGAAGGTGGTAACGGCACAGTTGGCGGCCACGCTGCCGACGGAGCTGGCGGCGATAAAATCCGGCGGATGCTCCAGCGCGAGGATCACGTACGCGGGCGCGGCCGCCGCCGGCAGCGCCCCGATCAAGCCACCGACAAACGGGCCCGAGCGCTCGACCGCCAGCGAGGCGATGACGACAGCCGTGGCTGTCATCACCATCTTCAGCGCAAATCCGGACCAGAATATTAGATCGGCAGACACAGGGTGCGTTTACGTGGTGCGGTTACGTGCGCGCGAGGCTGACCTCCACCGGCGGCCCGCTTTTGATTGTTTGATAGACCACGCAGTAGCGCTCGGTGAGCTTGAGCAATTGATCAAGCTTCTCCTGCGGCGCATCGGTATTAACATCGAAGCGCAGCCGGATTTGTGCAAAGCCGACCGGCGCATCCTTGGCGACGCCGAGCGTGCCGCGGAAATCGAGATCGCCTTCGGCCGACACAGCGCCGGATTTGAGCGGCACGTCGATAGCGGTCGCGACCGCCTTCAGGGTGACGCCCGCACAGGCGACCAGCGCTTCCAGCAGCATGTCGCCCGAGCACAGTTCGAGCCCCGAGCCGCCGGTCGCCGGATGCAAACCCGCGACCGCAAGCGCGCGGCCGGTCTCCACTTTGCAGGCGATGTTGGTGTCATCGAGCGTGCCATGCGCCTTCAGGGTGATCATCGCCGCATCCGGATCGCTCTTGTAGCGATCCTTGATCGGCGCCTGCATCGCGCGGAGTCCGGCAGCGTCCATGGTATTTTTTCCTTTCAGATGGATCGACGAAGCGATCTTTGTTTCATCTAAGCTGCCGGTGTGAGAACCAACCTTCCGACCACCTTGCCGGATTTCAGCTCTCCCAGCGCGTCGTTGACCGCGGCCAGCGGCCGCGTGCCGACCGGAAGATCGGGTACGCCCTTGCTGCGTACAAGATCAAGGAGCTCGGCCATCTCGTGGAGGCTGCCGACATAAGACCCCTGGATCGTGATAGCGCGCAGCGGAAACGACGGCGTCGGCACCGTGATGTCGCCGCCGAACAGACCGACGATGATCAGCTTGCCGCCCTTGCGGAGGCTCTCAAGGCCGAGTTGGGCGGTACGCGACGCGCCGACCAGATCGATCACCGCCCAGGCACCGCCGCCGCTGGTGGCATCGATGATTTGTTTGCTGGCGTCGGCCGCGGCCGGGTCGATGGTCAAGAACGCGCCGGCTTTCTTGGCCGCCTCGCGCTTGGCCGGATCGATATCGACTACGATGGCGGCCTTGCCGCCCATCTTCTTGTGCAGCGAAAGACACATCAAGCCGAGACCGCCGGCGCCGATAATGACAACCGGCTCCTGCTGCAACATCGGCCCGACTTTTTTCAGCGCCCCGTAGGTCGTGATGCCGGAGCAGGCGAGCGGCGCCGCGCGTTCAGGCGGAATGTCGCCGATGTCGAACAAATAACGCGGATGCGGCACCATGAGGTGATCAGCGTAGCCACCGGGACGGAATACGCCGATGCTGGACGCCGTGCGGCACATTTGCTCCTCGCCGCTCTGGCAAATTGCGCACTCGCCACAGCCGAGCCAGGGATGCACCAGCCTGCGGTCGCCGACCTTGACGCCTTTTGCGTCAGGGCCAACGGCAACCACTTCGCCGACATTCTCATGACCCATGGTCAGCGGCAGTTTCACGCCGCGATCGGCGAGCTGCATCGTTTTGCCGCCGCCGAGATCGTAATAGCCGTCCCAAATATGAAGATCGCTATGGCAAATCCCCGCCGCCAGCACCTTCAGCACGACCTCGCTACCGGTCGGCTTTGGGGTCGGCCGCTCCATCAATCGCAGCGGCGCGCCGCATTCGCACACGTCAAAGCTTTTCATCGGAACGTCCTCCCGCATCGTTTCATTTTGTCCTGAGCGGCATGCTAGCACACGATTGGCCGCCGCTCAGATGCCAAGGCCCGAATTCTTATCATTGCTGCCGGCGGCGAGCGTGCTGCTCAGCGCCTTTATCCTTGGACCAGACGCTATAAATAGGGGCATGAAATAGGGGCCATGACAGCGCCGCATGGCTCGGATATGACAGTGGCCAATGATGCTTGATACCGAACGAGCGTTGCGCGCCGACGACCAACTGATCGACAGCGCTGCCATCGTCGCCGACCTCGAAGCGCTGGCCGACACCCATGCGGGCCGCGAGCGGGAATTGCGCACCGCCGTGGCGCGTCGGCTGAAGACGGCGTTGACGCAAGCGCGCACCCGCGCCGAGGAATTGCTGCTCAAAGACCGCCACGGCCGGCGTTGCGCCGAGCGGCTGTGCCGGACCCAGGATGAAATCATCCGCATCTTGTACGAATTCACCACCAGCGCGCTGTATCCGCCGCAGACCCATTCGCAGGACGAACGCATGGCGGTGATCGCCACCGGCGGCTACGGCCGCGGGCTGCTGGCGCCGGGGTCCGACATCGATCTGTTGTTCGTGCTGCCCTACAAGCAGACCGCCTGGGGCGAATCGGTCGCCGAAGCGTTGCTCTATTGCCTGTGGGACATGGGGCAGAAGGTCGGGCACGCGACCCGCTCGATCAGCGAGTGCATTCGTCAGGCCAAGGCCGACATGACCATCCGCACCGCGCTGCTGGAGTCGCGGTATTTGTTGGGCGACGCCGCGCTGTACAGCGAGCTCACCGCGCGCTTCGAAAAAGAAGTCGTGCAGACGAGCGCGGCGGAGTTCGTCGCCGCCAAGCTCGCCGAGCGCGAGGAGCGCCATCGCCGCGCCGGCCAGTCGCGTTATCTGGTCGAGCCCAACGTCAAGGACGGCAAGGGCGGACTGCGCGACCTGCACACGCTGTTCTGGATCGCCAAATACGTCTATCTGGTCCGCGAGCCCGAGGAATTGATCGATCGCGAAGTTTTCGACCGCGACGAGTACAACATGTTCCGGCGCTGCGAAGACTTTCTCTGGTCGGTCCGCTGCAATATGCATTTTCTCGCCGGCCGCGCCGAGGAACGGCTGTCGTTCGACATTCAGCGCGAGATCGCGGTGCGGCTCGGCTACACCGAGCATCCCGGTCTGAAAGACGTCGAACGCTTCATGAAGCATTACTTTCTGACCGCCAAGCATGTCGGCGACCTCACCGCCATTCTGTGTGCCGGGCTGGAAGAACGCCAGGCCAAGCCGGCGCCGGTGCTCAGCCGGGTGATCGCGCGTTTACGCCCGGCGCGCAGCCGGCGCACCATCACCGAGACCGACGACTTCATCATTGAAAATAACCGGCTCAACCTCGCCCGCGCCGATGTCTTCCGCAGCGATCCGGTCAATTTGATCCGGCTGTTCAATTTGGCGCAGAAACATAACCTCGCGATTCATCCGGAAGCGATGCGCGCCGCCACCCGCTCGCTCAAGCTGATCGACGGCGACGTCCGCGGGAACGAAGAGGCGAACCGCCTGTTCCTCGAGATCCTCACCTCCAATAACGAGGCCGAGACCGTGCTGCGGCGCATGAACGAGGCCGGCGTGCTCGGCGAATTCGTCCGCGCCTTCGGCCGCATCGTCGCGATGATGCAGTTCAATATGTACCACCACTATACGGTGGACGAGCACTTGTTGCGCTGCATCGGCATCCTCAACGAGATCGAGCAAGGCGGCAGTCCCGACCTCACGCTGTCCAGCGAGTTGATGCGCACGATTCAGCCGGAGCACCGCAAGGTGCTGTATGTGGCGTTGTTTCTTCACGACATCGCCAAGGGCCGCATCGAGGATCACTCGATTGCCGGTGCGCGTGTGGCGCGGCGGCTCTGTCCGCGACTGGGCTTCAATACCAGCGAGACCGAGCTGGTCGCCTGGCTGGTCGAGGTCCATCTGGTGATGTCGACGGTGGCGCAGTCGCGCGACCTCTCCGACCGCAAGACCATCGAGAATTTCGCCGCCGTCGTGCAGTCGTTGGAGCGGATGAAGCTTTTGACCATCCTGACCACCGCCGACATCCGCGCGGTCGGACCCGGCGTCTGGAACGGCTGGAAATCGCAGCTGATCCGCACGCTCTACTACGAGACCGAGCCGGTGCTGACCGGCGGCTTTTCCGAAGTCAATCGCGGCGAGCGTGTTGCCGCGGCTAAAGCCGAATTCCGCGACAGCATCAAGGATTGGTCGGCGGAGGCGGTCGACGCCTATGTGGCGCGCCACTATCCGGCGTATTGGCTCAAGGTCGATCTACCGCAAAAGCTCGAGCACGCGCGGTTCGTGCGGGCGAGCGAGGAGGCCGGCAAGCGGCTCGCCACCCGGGTCGGCTTCGACGCCACGCGCGGCGTCACCGAACTCACCGTGTATGCGCCCGATCATCCGTGGCTGTTGTCGATCATTGCCGGCGCCTGTGCGGTCGCAGGCGCCAACATTGTCGACGCGCAGATCTACACCACCACCAACGGTATCGCGCTCGACACCATCGCGATCTCGCGCGAGTTCGAGCTCGATGAGGACGAGGAGCGCCGCGCCTCCCGGGTCGCCGACACCGTCGAAAAGGCCGTGCAGGGCCTGATCAAGCTCCCCGAAGTGCTGCCGAAGCGCGCGCCGCCGAAGGGCCGCATGAAGGCTTTCGTCATCGAACCGGAGGTCACGGTCAATAACCAATGGTCGCAGCGCCACACGGTGGTCGAAGTGACCGGCCTCGACCGGCCGGGCTTGCTCTACGAACTCACCACCACGCTGTCGAAGCTCAATCTCAATATCGCTTCGGCGCACGTCGCGACCTTCGGCGAACGCGTGGTCGACGTGTTCTATGTGACCGACCTGCTCGGCGCAAAAATCACCGCGCCGACCCGCCAGGCAGCGATCAAGCGTCCGCTGCTGGCGCTGTTCACGACGCCGAGGCGAGATCAAGTCGGCGTAAGCGGCAACGCGCTGCGGCTAGCCTAGAACGGCGCGGCTTGGTGAACGGTTTGCAAATCCCCTGGCCGCAGGCAGTAACTGCCCCTTAAAGCGCACGGTCTACCGTCCTCCGCCACGCGCAGGGGTGCGCGTGGGGACGGGACATGGCGGGGCGAAACGCACGCAAGCGTGCCGGCGACGCCGACGGCTTGAATCTTCGTGTCAGCCCGGACGACCGCGTCGGCGGGCCGCCGAAGGCGCGCGACACCGCGCGCCGTCCGCGCGCCGAAGCAGCACCGCGCCCGAAAAAGAAAAAGCCACGCAGCGGCGGCAGCCGCGGCGGCCGCTCCGGCATCGGACGCTTGTTCTACTGGGCCGCCGTGCTGATGCTGTGGGGCGTCATCTGCGCCATCGGCGTGATTATTTGGATCGGCGCGCATTTGCCGCCGATCCAATCGCTGGAAATTCCCAAGCGGCCGCCCTCGGTGCTGATCGTCGGCGCCAACGGCGCCACGCTGGCAACCCGCGGCGACATGGGCGGCGCCGCCATATCGCTGCACGAACTCCCCGACTATGTGCCGAAGGCCTTTATCGCCATCGAGGACCGGCGCTTCTATTGGCATCACGGCGTCGATCCGCTTGGCATCGCACGCGCGCTCGCCGCCGACGTCGTGCGCCGCGGCGCCTCACAGGGTGGCTCGACTCTCACCCAGCAACTGGCGAAGAATCTTTTTCTCACGCAAGAACGCACGGTCAGCCGCAAGGCGCAGGAAGCGGTGCTGGCGCTGTGGCTCGAACGCAAATTCAGCAAGGCGCAAATTCTCGAGCTTTATCTGAACCGGGTCTATTTCGGTGCCGGCGCTTATGGCGTGGAAGCGGCGGCGCAACGCTATTTCGCCAAGTCGGCGCGCCATCTGACGCTCGCAGAAGCCGCGATGCTGGCCGGGCTGGTGCAATCGCCGTCGCGTCTGGCGCCGAGCCACAACCCGAACGGCGCCGAGCGCCGCGCCCGCGTCGTGCTCGCCGACATGGAAGAGCAAAAACTCGCGACTGAGGATGCCGTGCGGGCCGCGCTCGCGCACCCGGCGCACGCCGTGAAGGCGGCGAACAGCGGTTCGGTCAATTATGTCGCCGACTGGGTGATGGACGCGGTCAACGACGTCGTCGGCCGCTTCGACGAGGATATCGTCGTCGAAACCTCGATCGACCCGTCGCTGCAGAGCGCCGCCGAACGCGCGCTCGCCGAGGTGCTGGCGCAGAAGGGTGACAAGTTCAATGTCGGCGAAGGCGCGATGGTCGCGATGACGCCGGATGGCGTGGTGCGCGCGCTGGTCGGCGGCAGGAGTTACGCCGAAAGCCAGTTCAACCGCGCCATCGCGGCCAAGCGGCAGCCAGGCTCGGCCTTCAAGCCGTTCGTCTATCTGACCGCGCTCGAACATGGACTGACGCCCGATACGGTTCGGGAGGACAGCCCGATCGCGGTGCGCGGCTGGAAGCCGGAAAACTACGAACACGAATATTTGGGCCCGGTGACACTCACCCAGGCGCTGGCCAATTCGCTCAACACCGTCTCGGTGCGGCTGACCTTGGAATTCGGCCCCGCCGCGGTGATTCGCACCGCGTATCGAATGGGCATCAATTCGTTGCTCGAGCCCAACGCGTCGATCGCGCTCGGCACTTCCGAAGTCTCGCCGCTCGAGCTTGTGTCCGCCTACGCGCCGTTCGCCAACGGCGGCTACGCGATTTCGCCGCATGTGATCGCGCGCGTGCGCTCGACCGACGGCAAGCTCCTTTACGCGCGGCCGAACCAGCCGATGGGTCGGATCGTAGATGCGCGCAATGTGGCGATGATGAACGAGATGCTGCACGAGACCCTGGTCAGCGGCACCGCGCGTCACGCCGATCTGCCGGGCTGGCCGGCGGCCGGCAAGACCGGCACCAGCCAGGATTATCGCGACGCGTGGTTCATCGGCTACACCAGCACGCTCGTCGCCGGCGTCTGGCTCGGCAACGACGACAACACGCCGACCCGCAAGGCGACCGGCGGCAGCCTGCCGGTCGATATCTGGAGCCGGTTCATGAAAACGGCTCTGCAGGGAGCGGCGCCGGCCGGATTGCTGGGCGTGGGCGGCAACAATGCCTGGGCGCCATCGGGGGCTACGCCGGCGGCTACCGGGGGCCGCCGCAGCCGGTGCCGGCGCAGCCGCCGCAACAAGAACGCAGCGGCCTCGACACCTGGCTGCTGGACAAACTGTTCGGCCGCCACTGAAGCGCGTATCGCTCGCTTGTCTTGATCGCCCGCACGTCGCGGGCATTCGCGCGCTGGTGAATGGCGGCGCGCTACCCCCGTAACCGCGCCGCCAGCCGAAACAATAGCGGCCGGAAATCTCCGGGCGCCATTGTTGCCAGCGCAGCCATTCTGCCGGCGACCGGCTCTCGCATTTTGATCTCAGTCAATCCGCGGCGATTAACTCGTCCATGCATGCCCGCTTTAACGATCGAGCCCTCGGGCCCTATTCCAACCGGTCGACGTCGCGCAGCGATGGGAACAGCTTCATCCACAAGAGCGCTACGATGACCGTCCCGATGCCGCCGAGCGCAGCGGCCGGCACGGCGCCGAGCAAAAACGCCGCGATGCCGCTTTCGAACTCGCCGAGCTGATAGGAGGCGTTGACGAACAGATAATTCACCGCGCCGACGCGGCCGCGCATCTCGTCGGGCGTGCGGATCTGCACCAGCGCGATGCGGATCACCATGCTGACCATGTCGGCCGCGCCGAGCACCGCCAGCGCCACGAGCGAGAGCCACAGCGAGCGCGACAAGGCGAACACCACGGTGGCGACGCCGAACACGATGACGGACTGAAACATCCGCATGCCGACCCGGTGATTGATCGGATGCCGCGTCAGCACGGCGGCCATCAATAACGCGCCCACCGCCGGCGCGCCGCGCAACACGCCGAGCCCCCACGGCCCGGTCTGCAGAATGTCGCGCGCATAAATCGGCAACAGCGCCGTGGCGCCGCCGAGCAGGACCGCGAACAGATCGAGCGAGATCGAGCCCAGGATCGCAGGATTGCGGCGCACGAAGCCGATCCCGGCAAACAGATCGCTCACGATCGATTGGTTTTTGGCGACGATCGGCCGGTCGAGTTTGATGGCGGAGTTGAGCAGCGCGGCGACGAACCAGAGCACGGCCATCAATGTGTACGGCACGCCGGGGCCGAGCGCGTAGATCAGGCCGCCCAGCGCCGGCCCGCAGATGCTCGCCATCTGAAACGCGCCGGTCGACAGCGACGCGGCGCGTTGCAGCGTCCCCTCCGGAACGACGCCGGGCAGGATCGCTGAGGCCGCCGGGCTCTCGAACGCAATGGCGGCGCCGAACACGGCGACCGCGACAAAGATCTGCGGAACGGTGATCCAACCGCCGAAACTGCCCCAGGCCAGGAACGCCGCCGCCACCGCCGCGGTCAATTGCGAGAGCTGCGCCACGCGCCGCCGGTCGTAGCGATCGGCGACGTGACCGGCGACCAGCACCAGGATCGCGGTCGGAATGAATTGCACCAGCCCGACCAGGCCGAGGTCGGCGGCGCTGCTGGTCAGCGCATAAACCTGCCAGCCGACCGCCACCGCCCCGATCTGAAAGCAAAATTTTGATAAGCCGCGGGCGGCGAAATAAAACAGGAAAGGCGGATGGGTGAACAGCGCGCGGGCGCTGGCAGATGGCACGGATGACATCGGCCACTTTTATCACGAAGGCTTGGAAGCGTCTCACTCTCTCTCGCGTCATGCGCGGGCTTGACGCGCACATCTGCAAATTTAGAGCACGCCCCGCTTTCGCCTGATCGAGACGGACGTCGGTCTAAATCGGCTTGGTGAGGTCCTGGTTCTTGATCGGCAGCGAGCGAATGCGTTTGCCGGTAGCGGCAAAGATCGCATTACAGAGCGCCGGCGCTAGTGGCGGAACTGCGGGCTCGCCGGCGCCGCCCCAAAAATCGCCGCTCGGCGCCAGCACGGTCTCGACCTTCGGCGCGTCGGCGATGCGCAACATCTCGTAGGTGTCGAAATTGGACTGCTCGACGCCGCCGTCCTTGATCGTGATCTCGCCGATCAGAGCCGCGGTCAGCGCGAAAATGACGGCGCCTTCGATCTGCATCGCGATCGACAATGGATTGACCACATGGCCGCAATCGAGCGCTGACAACGACACGATGAACTTTGACTTCGCCACGCTCGACGGAGACTTCGACCACCTGCGCGCAGATGCTGCCGCAGGCTTCGGTCACCGCGATGCCGCGATGCACGCCCGACGCCGGCGGCGTGAACCAATCGGCGTGTTTCGCCGCGGCGTCGAGCGTCGCCAGGTTCTTGGCGTTGTTGCGCAGCAGATGGCGACGATAGAGATAGGGATCCATGCCGGCCGCATGCGCCATCTCGTCGACGAACGATTCTTTGTAGAAGGTGTTCTGCGTGTAATTGATCGCGCGCCAAACACCGAGCGGCACCGGCAGACTGCTGCGCCACGTAGTCCACCAGATAATTCGGCACCTCGTAGGCCATCTCCTCGGCGAGGCCGGAGATGAAGGTGCGATCGACGAACGTCATGCCGAAGCCCGGCACAAGGCCGTGCACGAAGGACGGCCCGGCGAGCCTGACCGACCAGGACACCGGCATGCCGTCCGCGCCGAGGCCGGCGACGAGGCGCGCCATGCCGAACGGCCGATAATAGTCGTGCTTGATGTCCTGCTCGCGCGACCACAGCAGCTTGACCGGGACGTCGACCTCTTTGGCGATCAAGACCGCTTGGCGAACGAACTCCTGGATGGCGCGCGCGCCGGCCGAAGCCGCCGCCCAGAAACGTGCCGTGGACCACGACCTTGTCGTTCGGCACGCCAGCGGCGCTGGCGGCTGTCGCCAGCGCCGTCATCGGCTCCTGGCTCGGCACCCAGACTTCGACGCCATCCTTGGTGACGTGCGCCGTGCAGGTCTGCGGCTCCATGGTTGCGTGCGCCAGGAAGGGGACCTCATAGTCCGCTTCGACGTGCTTGACCGCGCTTTGCATCGCCGCCGCCACATCGCCATCGGCGCGGCCGACCTGGGATTTTTCCGCCGACAATCCGGCGCGCACGATGTCGGCGAGGCCCGCGCTCGAGACATTGCCGTTGCCGCGGGGATCCCATTCGATCGGCAGCGCTTCGACCGCGCGTTTTGCGCGCCACCATGAATCGGCGATCACCGCGACCGCATTTGGCAAGCGCACGACGCGGCGCACGCCTTTCATCTCCGCGATCGCGCTTTCGTTGATCGTCTTCGGCGTACCGCCGAAGATCGGACAATGCACGATCGCCGCATAGAGCATGCCGGGCAATCGCACGTCGATCGCGTAGATCGGCTGCGCTGTGACTTTAGCGGGCACGTCGAGGCGTCGCTGCGGCGTGCCGGCGAGCGTCCATTCGCTCGGGTCTTTGAGCCTTACGTCGGCGGGCGGCGGCACTTTCGCCGCCGCTTCGGCGACGGCACCGAACGTGACCTTGCGCCCGCTCGGACGGTGCGTGATCACGCTCTTGGCGGCGACGCATTCCGACGCCGGAACCTTCCAGCGCGCGGCCGCGGCCGTGAGCAGCATTTCGACGCGCCGTGGCGCCCGCTTGCCGAAGGTAAAGCTGCGAGGCCGCGATCGACCGACTGGCGCCGGTCGACATGTCGCCCCAGACCCGCTCGCGCCGTGAGTTTTCCTGCGGTGACACGAACTCGGTCGAGACTTTCGACCAGTCGCATTCAAGCTCTTCGGCGACCAGCATGGCGAGGCCGGTGTGCGCGCCCTGCCCCATTTCGGCGCGCGCGACACGGATGACGACCGAATTGTCAGTGCCGATCAAAAGCCAGGCCGTAACCTCGGGCGCTTCTTCGGCGGTCCGCACGGAATCGAACGGCACGGCCAGCGACAGGGCCAACCCGCCGCCAACCGCGCTCACCCCGATAAGAAACGATCGGCGGCTTAGCAGCTCGCCCGACGCCATTGCAATTCCCTTGGCCCCACCGCCGTACCGGGGTGAAGGCGCCCCGACGAAAGTCCCCAGACTCGGTCACGTCGTCGCCCACTAACGCTCACATCATGGTAACAAAAGGGGGGCCTCAGGCCAACGCCCGATTCACGCCTTCTCTTTGTTACAACGAGACGTTTTCTAATGCGCCGGCGCTGGGCGCCGGAACACCCACAGCAAAAAAGTCAGGCAGCTCATCGCCACCACAACGCCGGTGACCGGCCAGGCGGATCGGACCAGGTAGGCCGCCGAGCACGCCCGCGGCGATTGCCGCAACCGCCTGCTGCACCAAACCCATCAACGACGCGGCGGTACCGGCGCGATCGGGAAACGGCGTCAGCGCGCCGGCCATGGCCTGCGGCATCGCCAGACCGACGCCGGCGAGATAAAGCGCCATGGCGGCCACGAGCCACAGGCCTGGAACACCGGTCGCGACCGCGAGCGCTAAACACAATCCACCCGCGGTAATCACCAGCACGCCAACCCCGATGGTGCGATCGAGGCCAAGACGCAGCACGAGCTTGGTGGCCAGGATGGCTCCGGCCATGTAGCCCGCCGCGCCCAGCGCGAATGTGAAGCCGAAAGCTGACGGCGGAGAGGCCGTAGACATCCTGCAGCACCACTGAGGCGCCCGCCACCCAGGCGAACAGGCCTGCATAAGTGGTGGTGATGATGCCGAGATACAGCAGGAACCCGCGGTGACGCACCACGGCGCCATAGCCGCGCACCATGGCGAAGAACGACAGCGAGGTCGCGCGGTTATTGCGGCGTAACGTCTCCGGCAGCAGCCGCGCCGCCACCAGAAGCGCAATCAAGCCGCCGGCGCTCATGCAGAAGAAGTTCGCGCGCCAGCCGAAACCGGTTTGCAGCAGACCGCCGATCATCGGGCCGACGATCGGCGCGATGGCGCTGATCGATCCCATGAGCGAGAGTTCGCGCGCCGCCTGCACGCCGGAATGAACATCGCGCACGATGGCGCGGGTCAAGACGATCGCACCGGAGCCGGAGACGCCCTGAAGCAGGCGCGCGGCGATCAGCAACTCGACCGATTGCGAAGCCGCGCACGCCAGCGTGCTGGCGAGGTAGAGGGTGATGGCGGCCAGCAGCACCGGACGGCGTCCGTAACGATCGGACAGCGGCCCATAGATCATCTGGCCGAGCGCAAAACCGACCAGGTAGCTCGAAATCGTCAGCTGCGTCCGCGCAATCGGAGCGTCAAGCGCGCGGGCGATGTCGGGCAACGACGGCAGGTACATGTCCATCGACAGCGGGCCGAGCGCCGTCAGCATGGCCAGCAAAAGCGTGAGCCCGAACGTGCCGGGTCGGAGCATAACCAGGAGTTCCCGCAGGCGATGGGGCCGCTAGCCGGCACGGCGCGTTCCTGCCACGCCCTGGAGCGGCGCGGTAGGGGAAAAGCGCTCCCCGGCAAGACCCGAAAATGACCGCCTTCGCCGACGGTTGTTTCGCGTTATAAGAGGATAAGCCTTCGCCAGACAGACGTTCCGGAACAAGGCATGGATGCAAAAACGGATGGCCGCGCGGCCCACATGCCGCGCGTGGAGGATGATGTTCTGGTGCGCGGCCACGGCCGCTACGCGGCCGACGTGTCAATGCCCGGCCAGGCCTATGCGTGTTTTGTCCGGTCGCCCCATGCCTTTGCGCGGATCACCGGTATCGACGTGACCGCAGCCAGTGCCGCCGCCGGCGTGGTTGGCGTCCTGACCGCCGAGGATATGGCGGGGATCGGTAACCTGGGGCGTCATCCGCCGCTGGTTGGGCGCGGCGGCAAGCCGCTGGTGCTGCCGCACCGGCCGCCGCTCGCCGGCGAACGGGCGATGCACATCGGCGAACCGGTCGTGATCGTGGTCGCCGAGACCTTCGCCGAGGCCCAAGACGCCGCTGAATTGGTCGCCATCGACTACGAGCCGCTGACGCCGGTGATCGACGCGCGCGCGGCGCTGACGCCGGGCGCGCCGCAAATCTGGCCGGACATTCCGGGCAATCTTGCCATCGATTGGGCCGGCGCCGCGCAGGATGCCGACGCCAATGCGCGGCGTGTCGATGAGATCTTCGCCGCCGCCAAATTCGTTGCCCGTGTCGCGGTGTTCAATCAGCGGATGGCGGTCGCCACCATGGAGCCGCGGGGCGCGACCGCGCGGTACGACGCGGCCGCCGACAGCTTCGTGCTGCGTGTCTGCTCGCAGGGCACGACGGCGATGCGCGATCCGATCGCCGCCATGATGGATATTCCCAAGGACCGCCTGCGGATCCTCACCGACGATGTCGGCGGCGCGTTCGGCCTCAAGACCGGACCCTATCCGGAATACCTCGCCCAATTGGTCGCGGCCAAAAAGCTCGGCCGGCCGGTGCACTGGATGTCGGGCCGCTCCGAGGCGTTTCTCAGCGACAACCAGGCGCGCGACATCTACACCGAAACTGAGCTTGCGCTCGACGAGACCGGACGCTTTCTGGCGTTGCGCATCCGCAATGTCTGTAATCTCGGCGCCTATGTGGGACCGGTCGGCGCCAACATTCCAACCTGGAATTTCGCGCGCTGCCTGCCGGCGCTCTACGACATCAAGCATATCGACATCAGCGCGCGTTGCGCCTTCACCAACACGATCACGACAGCACCGTATCGCGGCGCCGGCCGGCCGGAAGCGAACTACGTGCTCGAGCGCGTGGTCGAAGAGGCATCACGCATCACCGGGATCGATCCGGCCAAGCTGCGGCGACGCAATCTCATTCCGGCATCGGCCATGCCGTACAAAACCGCCATCGGCACCGTGTATGACAGCGGCGATTTCCGGCCGATCTTCGACAAGGCGTTGGCGCTGGCCGATTACGATGGCTTCAAAACGCGCCGGCGCGAAGCCAGGAAACGCGGCAAGCTCCGCGGCATCGGCCTCTCCTGCATGCTGGAGCATTCGGGCGGCATGCCGCTGGAAGGCGCGTGGCTCACTTTTCCAGGGGACGGCACCCTGGTGGTGAACCTGAACGTGCAATCGACCGGTCAGGGCCATGCCTCGGTGTTTCCGCGCCTGATCGCCGAGCGGCTCGGGATCGCAGCCGAGAGGGTTCGGCATCACCACGGCGATTCGGCGCTCGAGATCGCCGGCTATGCGTCGGTGGGATCGCGCTCGGCGATGACGGCCGGCGCATCGATCGTCAAATGCGTCGACCTGATCGTCGAGAAGGGAAAGCATCTCGCAGCGAATTTGTTTGAAGCGGCCGATAGCGACATCGTTTACGAGCACGGCGCCTTCGCCGTCGCCGGCACCGATCGGCGCATGCCGCTGTTCGAGCTTGCCGCCCATGCTGCTGTACTTAAACAAAACGGCACCATCGGCGAGGACCTCGACACCAAGACGACGACCGAAACGCCGCTCACATTTCCCAACGGCGTCCACGTGGCCGAAATCGAAATCGATCCCGACACGGGCCACATGAGAATTGTCGCCTACACGGCGGTCGATGATTGCGGCAATACCCTCGATGCCATGATCGTCGAGGGCCAACTGCACGGCGCGTTGGCACAAGGGCTCGGGCAAGCGCTGATGGAGGAGATTTTCTACGACGACAGCGGCCAGCTCGTCACCGGCTCGTTCCAGGATTACGCGATGCCGCGTGCCGCCGACATGCCGAGCGACATTCGCGACGCCCTGCACAATGTGCGGGCCACCACCAACCCACTCGGCGTCAAAGGTGTCGGCGAAGCCGGCACCACGGCTTCAATCGGTGCAGTGATGAACGCCGTCGCCGATGCCATTCCGGGCGCCGGCGCGGAGCTCGACATGCCGGTGACGGCGATGAAGCTCTGGGAAGCGTGCCGCAAGGCCGCGCCGGACGTCTCACAAAAAAGAAAAGTTTAGTTTTGCTCGGGGCGTGAATCCCGCAGCAAATGCGCCACCGCGGCGATGATCGTTGCGGGCCGTTCCGGCTTGATCAGCACGACGTGGCCCGGCCATTCCGACAGCGTCGATTCGTTCTGGACCTCGCCGGTGTAGAACAAGAACGGAGTTCCGGATCGAGCAAGCCGGCGCGCTACTGGAGCGATCGTCCGTCGCCCGATATTGACATCGAGGATCGCCGCGGCGGGCGGCTCCTGTTCCACCGCCGTCAAACCGTCGTTCACATTCCGGCAACAGGCGACAGTTTCCGCACCGGCATCCTGTAAAATCGCCTCCAGTTCCATCAGCACGATGGCATCATCTTCGACGACAAGGACGCGCGCTCCGCGCAAAGGCTTGTCGGGCGGCATGCCGGTGGTTTGCTGGTTGTGGCTCTGCCCCATCGCCCTTTGCCTTCGACGGCACAACTCTGATTACATCGGTCGGCCGCGCGGCTCCTGCGACACGTTCGACGTGCGCAGCGCGCGGTGAGCGCTATTCCTTGAAAACCCGGATGGGACGAACGCGCCCAGCCGGCCTCCATGCAGACAACCCGGAGCAAGCGCTTGTCGTTCCGCGTCGCGCTCAAATGCGGCTCGTTCGTCGTTATTCGTTCGCGCGCAATGTCGCCGCGGGCGGGTGGCGCTCCGGCATATCGATGAAGGTGATGACCACGCCATCGATCGTATCGTCCATGGTGCGATAAGGCCGGATGCGCATGTCATACCAGCGGCCGCCGCGGCTGCGCACTTCGCGGCGGATCGGCGCGAGTTCGGCGAGCACGGCGCGCGCGTCATGGGCCAAGTCATCGTATTGCAGTTGATGAGAAAAATCGGTGATTGGCCGACGTTCATCGGCCTGGGTGATGCCGAACAGCGTCGGTGAGTTGCTCATTGAAGCGCTTGATGCGCAAACTGCCATCGAGAAACAGCGTGGCGAAATCGGCTGCGGCGATCAGGTTCTGCAAATCGCTATGCGCCCGCGAGATCGCCGCCAGCTTCGATTTCAGCTCACTGTTGACCGTCTGTAATTCCTCGTTGATCGACTGTAATTCCTCCTTGCTGATTTCAAGTTCCTGCGACGTCGAGCGGTATTCTTCGTTGATGGCGTGCAACTCCACGTTCGCGGAAAGCAGTTGCTCGTTGGCGGCGTCGGATTCGTCGCGCACCGTGCGCAGCCGCGCTTGGGTCAATTCAAGCTCGCGGGCCAAGCTGGCCATTTCGTCGTCGTTGACACTCCGCCTCGTTGGCGGCGCGTGTTTGATCGACGGCCTCGCCCTCAATGAACATCACCACCGCGACGCGTTGATCGGTGGTGTCCTCGTGCGCCGGTTTGACCATGAGATGGACGCGCCGCGCGGTGCCGTCGAAGCGCACTGAAACCGGCGCACTGAGCGTCGACTGGTTTTCGTCGAATGCGCGGCTGAGCGCCGAACGCAGCTCAGGCCGCAACTCCGGCCTGACCAGATCGACGATGTGCCCGCTCAACGGACCACCGGAGGGCAGAATGAAACGCCCGGCATTTTCCGACAGATGCACCACCCGGTGCGATTCATTGACCAGGACCGAGGGCGGCGCGACCTGTTCGAGCACCTGCCGGTGAGCAGCGGCCTCACCAAGAGCGACGTTCGAACGCGTCGTGCGACCGAGCAAGGCGAAATGCTCGCCCAAGCGGGCGCGCGGTAAAAGCCGCGCCCCAATCCCGGAGCTTGCCGTTGATTGAAATATTCGGGCACTCGGATCAATCGGCCGAAACAAGCCGGGCGGATCGTGCGCTGTCTCCGACGCACCAAGAAACAGATACCCTCCCGGATTGAGCGCGTAATGGAACGTGTTGCAGACGCGCTCCTGCAATTGGTGATCCAGATAGATCAGAACGTTGCGGCAGGAGATGAGATCGATATGGGAAAACGGCGGATCCTTCAGGAGATCGTGTCCGGCGAACAGCACCAAATCGCGCAACTCCTGCCGAACGCGGTAAGCGCTGCCTTCGCGCGCAAAGAAGCGCTTCAGCCGCTCCTCGCTGACATCGGCCTCGATTGAAAGCGGAAAACGTCCTTCGCGCGCCACGGCCAGCGCGCGTGCATCGAGATCGGAGCCAAAGATCTGCATCTGATGGCTGAACCGATGATGTGCAGCCTCTTCCAGCAGAAGTATCGCGAACGAATAAGCCTCTTCGCCAGTCGCGCAACCCGGCACCCAGACACGAATTTTCTCGTCTGCGACTTTGCCCGCAAACAATTCAGGCAATACATCCTGCGCAAGCTTGCGGAACGCTGCCCCGTCGCGGAAGAACGTGGTCACCGAGATCAAGAGATCGCTGAGCAGCGCCTGCACCTCTTCGGCGTTGTCGCGCAGGATATCGAAATATTGCGCCAGACCGTCCGCGCCGACGACTTGCATGCGTCGCGCCATCCGCCGCAACACGGTCGAGCGTTTGTATTTGGAGAAGTCGTGACCGGTCCGTACGCGCAAATGGGCCAGCGCGCGCACCAATCGCTGCTCGTCGAAGGAGCGGATTTCGGGACCCGAGACACTGGCCTTGACCCGCATAAGATCAAAAAGACGTACGCCCAGATAACGCGCCGGCAGGACGAAATCGGCGACGCCGGTCGCGATGGCGCCGCGCGGCATCGACGCATGTTCGGCTTCGTTGGGATCCTGCACCAGGATGGTGCCGCCGGCTTCTTTCACCGAACGCAAGCCAAGCGCCCCGTCCGTGCCCGCGCCGCTCAAAACGACAGCGAAGCCGTCACCCAGGTGTTGAGCCGTTGAGCGAAACAAGCGGTCGATCGGAGTCTGTCGATCGCCTCCCTCCTCGGACACCGCGGCGACAAGCTCACGGCCGATCGTCTCAAGTTTGCGGTCAGGTGGAACGACGTAAATGCGATCCGGCTGCAACCGCTGTCGCTCGCCGATGTGCTCGACCGGCATTGTGGTGCAGCGGCCGATAATGCTCGTTAGCTCGCCGGAAGAAACTGAATCGAGATGCAACAGAACGATGTAGGCGGCACCGGTCTGCTCGGGCAATGCAGCAAAAAGGCTTTGCAGGGCCTGGATGCCGCCGTCCGAAGCCCCAATGAGCACGATCGCCGGATCGGCAACGTGATCACCGCTGGATGCATCCGGGTCGGTGGCGGGGTCAGCCTTGTCAGCCACGTCAGTATGCTCCGGCGCCGTACCCCGCAATCTAATCGTCAAAACTATTGATGGGCCAGCACGTTTATTAACAACTTAAGGTTGCTAAACACGCTCTCCGCGTGGCGTCGGCCGTCCATCGTGCCGACGCGCATGCAGGCAGACCGTTCTGCCGCCGAATTGTTCAAGCTCACGTGCCGCCTCGAGAAGCGCGTTTCTCCGTCAAAAGCGCGAAGCCGCACAAATTTAACGGTGAAGCGTACCTTGCCTTGCCACCCGGCGGCCCGCGCCTATAATCGATTGCTTCCTTTGCGCAGGGGATCTCGTTGTCGCCGCCGGAAGCGAAATCCATCGCTATTATCATGGGTAGCCAGTCCGACTGGCAGACCATGAAAAACGCTGCCGAAACGCTGGATGCGCTTGGCGTCGGCTATGACGTGCGCATCGTTTCCGCGCACCGAACGCCCGAGCGCCTCTATGCCTTCGCCAAGGGCGCCAAGGCCGAGGGCTTCAAGGTTATCGTCGCCGGCGCCGGCGGCGCGGCGCATCTGCCCGGAATGACAGCGGCGCTCACGATCTTGCCGGTGTTCGGTGTGCCGGTGGAATCAAAGGCGCTCTCCGGACAAGATTCGCTTTATTCCATCGTGCAGATGCCGCCCGGCATCCCGGTCGGCACGCTGGCGATCGGCAAAGCCGGCGCCATCAACGCCGCCCTCCTTGCCGCCAGTGTTCTGGCGCTGAACGACCCGGCCCTTGGCCAACGCCTCGAGGCTTGGCGGCAACAACAAACTGCGGCAGTCGCCGAAAAGCCCGCCGACGAAACACCGGACGCAGCCGCGGCCGCGCGGCCGCACAAGGACTCGAAGGCGTGAGCGTTTCCGTGCTTCGGCCTGGAGCCACAATCGGCATTCTCGGCAGCGGCCAGCTTGGGCGGATGCTGGCGCTGGCGGCGGCACAGCTCGGCTTCAAATGTCACATCTTCGGGGCTGACCGCGAATCGCCTGCATTCGATGTGGTGCGCGAGAGCACCTGCGCCGATTATGGCGACGAGGAAGCGCTGGCGCGCTTCGCCGAACAGGTCGACGTGGTCACCTACGAATTCGAAAACATACCGGCAAAGACCGCCGCCTTCCTGGCGCCGCTGGTGCGGGTTCTGCCCGATCCGAAAATTCTGGCAACGACGCAAGATCGCATCGCCGAGAAAGATTTCATTACCGGCCTCGGCATCGCCACACCGCGCTACGCCGCCGTCGCTTCGTGCGCCGAGTTATCAGCAGCGCTAGAGCGGATCGGTCGTCCCGCCGTGCTGAAGACGCGACGCTTCGGCTATGACGGCAAGGGTCAGACGACGCTCCGCACCGACACCGACGTGGAAACCGCCTGGCGCGACGTCGGCGCCCAGCCCGCGATTCTCGAAGCGTTCGTGCCGTTCGTCCATGAAGCCTCGATCGTCGCCGCATGCGCCGCCGATGGCGGCGTCGAATGTTTCGATCTCACCGAGAACGAGCATCGCGACCACATTCTGAAAGTCTCGCGCGTGCCGGCGACGGCTTCCGAGGCGACGGCGCAGGAGGCGCGGCGGATTGCGCAAACCATCGCGCTCCAGTTTCAGCTACGTGGGCGTGCTGACGGTGGAGTTGTTCGTCCTGGCGGATGGTTCGTTGCTGGTGAACGAGATTGCGCCACGGGTCCATAATTCAGGACATTGGACGCTGGATGGCGCCTCGGTCTCGCAGTTCGAGCAGCACATCCGCGCGGTGGCCGGCTGGCCGCTCGGCAAGCCGATCCGCAAGGGCCGCGTAGAAATGATCAACCTGATCGGCCACGAGGTCGAAGACTATCGGAAATGGCTCACCGTGCCGGGCGCTGCCGTGCATCTTTACGGCAAGACCGACGTGCGCGCCGGCCGCAAGATGGGCCACGTCACCCGCGTCTTTGAAGACTGACGCGCGGCTGAATCGCGACGCCGGTCGCAGCCGGCTTCAAAGATAACGACGGCCGCGCGGCCACGCCGCGCTGCGCAAAAATTTGATCGCTCCTGCCCCGGAGGATGATCGCGGCCAGGACCGGCATGTGGCGGGCGAGCGGCGGTGCGGCGATAACAGGGCGACCGCAGAATCTGAGGCCGGTCGGACCAAAATCGGTGGTTCGGTCCGAGTGGCCGTCGCGCTAGACAGCAGGAGCCTGAAGGGCGCCGACGCCTCGGCCAGTCATATCTTCTGGTGGAGGTGGACTTTCACCCGCCACTCTGGTACAGAGCGCGCCGAGGTGGCGTAGGCTTCGAGCCCACACCCCTTTCCCATTCCACCAAGCGCACTGACTTCAGCGCACTGACAAGGAGGATGCGTGCAGGTTCTCGTTCGCGACAATAACGTCGACCAAGCCCTTAAGGCGCTGAAGAAGAAGATGCAGCGCGAGGGTATTTTCCGCGAGATGAAGCTCCGCGGCCACTACGAAAAGCCATCGGAACGGAAGGCACGGGAGAAGGCGGAAGCAGTCCGTCGCGCCCGTAAGCTTGCGCGCAAGCGGTTGCAGCGCGAGGGCCTTCTGCCGATGAAGCCCAAGCCCGTTACGGCCGGCCCCGGTGGCGCCCGCTCCGGTCCGCCGCGTACGCCTCGCTTCGGCTGAGGTTTTTGATCCGCGCCGCGGCGGTACAGGGCCAACAGCAATGGCCGCACATGGCGAAGCGATCACACACTCCGTTCTTGCTGCGCAGCCCGCTTTTGTTGCTGCGCAGTTTGCTTTTTAAGCTGCGCAGCTCGTTATTTTCGCTGCCCGGCACGCTATTTCCGCGGCGTGGCCCGTTATTCTCGCTGCGCGGCCCGCTTTTGCCTGTGCTCGGTCTGTTGGCACTCACCGCCTGTTCGGGACTGGGCACTGTCGCGGGACCCGATAACGAAGCGCCGATCGCGCCGTCGCAGTCGAATCTGGCCTCGCTGAGCGAGGCCGTCCAAAAACATCCCGACGATCCACAGGCCTATAACCTGCGCGGATCGGTGCTGGCCGACGCCGGCAATTCCGAAGCCGCGCTGGCCGATTTCAACAAGGCGATCAGCCTCGATCCGAATTACGCGCAGGCTTACGCCAACCGCGCCTTGCTGCGCCGCCAGAGCGGCAAACTCGACTCGGCGCTCGCCGATTACAACAAAGCCCTGAGCATCGACGCCAACTACGCGGTCGCTTATGTGGGCCGCGGCATCGTCCATCGGCAACAGGGCAACAACGGCCAGGCGCTCGCTGACCTCAACAAGGCGATTGCGCTGCGCCCCGACAGTGCGCAGGCCTATTACAATCGCGGTCTTTTGTACCAGGGCCAGCGTCAGCACCAGATCGCCATCGACGACTTCACCACCGCGCTCGCGCTGACGACGCAGAGGGCCGATCTGTTCGTGGCGCGCGGTCTCAGCTATCTGGCGCTCGGCGATCACAAGGCGGCATCAAGCGATCTCGATGAAGCGGTGCAGATGCAGCCGCAGAATTTCCAGGCCTGGGCGAGCCGCGGGCTCGCTTACGAGCGGCTCGGCGACAAGGAAAAAGCGGCCGGGTCGTACGCCAAGGCGCTCAACCTCAACCCCCAATACGAACCGGCGAAAGCAGGTTTTGCGCGCGTGGGCGGCAAGGCCGGACAGTCGTATCAGACGTTCTGAAATAGCGTTGTCTGCATTGCGCGCGGCAAGTCCGGCGCGCAGATTCCCAAACAAGCGTTATCGGCGCGGCGGCCCCGGCGGCTTATCCAAATCGCCGGCGAGAAACCGGCCGACCGCATGCAGCGCGCCCTGCGCGTCGAGATCCTCGTGATCGCCGTCAACGAAGCGCACGATGTTTTTGTGCGCGGTGGTCATCTCAAACATGCGCTCGCCCATGGCGAACGGCACGACATGATCGCGGGCGCCATGCAGGATGAGAACCGGCGCCGTAACCTTGCCAATGCGTTCGTCAGAACGGTATTGGTCCTTCATCAACAAACGCACCGGCATGTACCAGTAGCGCTCGGCGGCAACCGCGGCAGCCGACGTAAACGGTGCTTCGAGAATGACCCGTCCGACCGGCTTTTCCGCCGCGATCGCCACCGCAAGACCGGTGCCGAGCGACTCGCCCCAAACGATAATCTGCTTCTCCGGATAGCGTGAGGCGGCGAACGCGTAAGCAGATTCGGCGTCTGCCATCAGGCCTGCTTCG
The DNA here is from genome assembly GCA_963737755.1 of uncultured Alphaproteobacteria bacterium. Classification (GTDB taxonomy): domain Bacteria; phylum Pseudomonadota; class Alphaproteobacteria; order Rhizobiales; family Xanthobacteraceae; genus BOG-931. The sequence goes on from CAVTTZ010000010.1 coordinate 26,693, forward strand.
GTCGGCGTTCCGCTATTGCCGCCAAAGCCCCGATATTCGAGCGCGACCAGTCCGATGCCCTCGCGCAGGAGCTTGCGGAAACGTTCGACGCGGTAGCGCAGCGCGCCGCCGTTGCCGTGGAAATAAAGAACCACCGGCCGATCGCCGCGTGGCGGAGCGTGCCAGACGAGACTGTAACCGCCATCGAGCGCCTTCAGCTCGACCTCTTGGGCCTCCGACAAGCCGGCTTGGGTCGGACTGGTGTGCACCGTGTCCGGGAAGTACATCATCGAGCGCTGCGTGAAGTAGAGCAGCGCGATCATGCCGAGATAAACGCAGATCGCGACAGCGGCGCAAACCTTGAGCCCGATGACCGCCCACGGCAGCCACACCGCGCGCGTGCTCTCGTTCCAGACATGGGCATGAAATAGCGCGGCCGCACGCAACGCGACGGCGCGCAGCGCATCGGCGCCACCTACTCCCGCGTCACGCCAGAACGATAGAGAGCGCACGGTTTGGATCTCTCATTCGAGGAACCTGTTCGCCGGGCCGCTGCGCGAACAACAACAATATGAGCGCCGCCATCCGGCTCCGCCACCAAAAGCAAACGGCCGGCTTAAAGCAAGCCGGCCGGGCGAATTCAAGTTGGCACACCTGGTCGCGGCATTCGCTATCAGCGGCAGACCTGAATGGTCCGACGCTGATAGCCGTAGCCATCAACCCACACCGTACGGTGTCCCCAATGACAGCCCGGTGCCAGTTGGGCATAGGCCGCCGGCGGCGGTCCGCCAGGCGGGGGTCCATACGCTCCCGGGGGAGGTCCGTAAGCATCCGGAGGCGGCCCGTAAGCGCCCGGAGGCGGCGGCGGTCCGTAGGCTTCCGGAGGCGGACCATACGCGCCGGGAGGCGGCGGATAATAACCAGGCGGCGGCGGATAATAGCCGGGCGGCGGTGGCGGCGGGCTGTTGGCAATCGCGCTGCCGATGATGGCACCGGCGGCGACGCCGCCGAGAACGCCCACGCCAACGGCACAGCCGAAGCAACCCGCATTGGCCGGAGCCGGCGCTGCCAGCGCGGCCAGACCGACGCCCGCCGCGCCGACAAGCGCGATGAACGACTTATGCATGTATTCTCCTCAGGGATCGCCGGGTCGCCGATCCACGATTGCGATGACGATTGCTGGAACAGGAGCCCCCGTCGCTCCCGGAATTCCACGCCCACTCCGTTTCAACTAAAACCAAAATCTTTGTCGGAAGTTGGGTGTGCGCGCAGATCGACACCGTGATCGCCCCCGAGCGGGGACGATTGTTTGTTTCATCGCGCTTCACACGTGCGCGTCGATCAATAGCAGGATGCGACCCAGTAATAGCCGTTCCACACCCGGCGGCAGCCGTAACCGTAGCCGGGTCCGTAGTACGGTCCATACGGGTAGTAAGCCGGAGCGTAGCCACCGTAATAGTACGGCGACGCCGCGCCCGCGGCCAAAGCGCCGCCGATCAAAGCACCGGCCACGAACGGACCAGGGCCCCAGCCCCAACCGCCGCGCCAGCCCCAGCCGCCTCGCCATTGGGCGTCGGCTGGACTAGACATCGCCAGGGTGGTGGCGCCGATGGCAAGAGCCGCGACCAGAGCCGTCAGAAACTTTCTCATGACACACCTCGGATATGCAGAGCGCTCAAACACTCTCAAGCCGACCCCGGGCACTAGGTTCCCATTTTCGGCTGAATGCGGACTGAACAACTATGCCTGAATCCAGCCATCATTCGTTGCCGAACAACTCGCCCGAAGGCGACACATCAACGCTTGTCTACGCGATCGGCGATATTCACGGTTCGCTGCAAAAATTGCGCGATCTGATGACGCAATGCCAACGGCATGCCGACGGACGTCCGGCGACTTTCATCTTTCTTGGCGATTATATCGATCGCGGTCCCGATAGCCGCGGCGTCGTCGATGCTTTGATGGACATGCAAACGCGGCAACCGGATCGCGTGATCGCGCTGAAGGGAAATCACGAAGCCGTCGCGCTGGAAATCATCGACGGCGAAACCGAGCCCGAACACTGGTTGCGCGAGGGCGGCATTGCCACGCTGCAAAGCTATGACGTCGACGACCCGCGCGATCTGCCGCACGAACACATCGCGTGGCTCCGCGCGCTGCCGTTTCGTTACGACGACGGACGCCGGTTTTTCGTCCATGCCGGCGTCGATCCGGAGCGGCCGCTGAACGCTCAGCGCGACCATGACCTGATCTGGATCAGAGAGCCGTTTCTGTCCGACACGCGCGATTATGGTCGCCTGATCGTCCATGGACATACTCCGCAGATCACCGGGCAGCCGGATTTCCGCGGCAATCGGCTCAACGTCGATACCGGCGCGGTGTACGGCCGCCCGCTGACGGCGGCGGCCTTTGCCATCGCGGAACGCAATCCGCTGGGCTATTTGCAGTCGCCCTGAGCGGACGATTCGTTGATCCGTTCTCTCGCAGAAGCGCTGCTCCGCGCGCCGCGACAATCCGCCGCACCTCGCTCTGCGCCGTCGTCAGGCGCCCTCCTCCTGCCCGCCCGGCGCTAATATCGGGCTTGGCGATTCGCTGTGGGCAGGGCGGACGGGGCGTGAAACAAAAGACGGCAAGGCCGCGCGGCAAGCGCGCCGGGCAGGACGCAGGCGCACGCAACGTCCGTGCGCAAAGCGCCGGTTTCGGAAGCCAGTAGCGCGAAGCCGCATCCGCGCGGCCGCGCGCTGCCTCGGCCACGGCGCGGCTGACCGCCGAAGTCGAACGGCTGTCCGCTGAAGTCGCAGCCTCGCGACTCCGCATCGGCGAACTGGAAAGCCGAATCGACGTCGATCCTCTGACGCAGACTTTCAACCGCCACGGCTTCGAGCGCGCTTTGGCGCGCTCGCTCGCCTATCTCAAGCGCTACCAGGCGACGGCGGCCCTGGTCTATCTCGACCTCGACGGATTCAAGCCGGTCAACGACCGCCACGGTCACGCCGCCGGCGACGCGGTGCTCAAGGCCGTCGCGGCGGCACTGCTGCACGAGGTGCGGGCTTCCGATCTGGTGGCACGTTTGGGCGGCGACGAATTTGTCGTCCTGCTGTGGAACGTGACCGAGCCCGAGGCTCAGAGCAAAGCCATCGCTCTGGAAAAGGCCGTCTATGCAACGCCGGTGCGATGGGGGGCGTCCACCATGGTGGTCGGCGCCTCCGCCGGCATCTCGCTCTTGGGTCCTCTCGACACACCAGCCGAAGCACTGGCGCGCGCAGACGCCGCCATGTACGCCCGAAAGATGCAGCGCAGTCGTGCCGACGGCCGGCCGGAAGAGAGCTCAGGGCCTAGTTAGAGCATGTCCCGGAAAAGTGGAACCCGGTTTTCCGAAAAAGGACATGCGATAACAATTAGATCTAGAGCACATCGCGATTCAGCCTAATCGTGATGTGCTCTAGGCGATGATGTCCGGTGTGAGCTGATCTTCGATGAACGTGATTCGGTCGCGCAGCTGCAGCTTGCGCTTCTTCAGGCGCTGAACCTGGATGATATCCGAACCGGGTGACGCCTGCAGGGCGGCAATCGCCGCGTCCAGGTCGCGATGTTCTTGCTGCAGTCGCAGAAGCTCCGCCCGAAGCTCGCCTTCTTCCTCTTGGGTCATCGGTGTCTGGTTCGCACGGCGACCGCGCAAAACCGCCCTCGGACACGGAATCGGCGGCCGATCGGCAAGCACGCGCCGCACAGACCGCCGAGCATATGCCGGCCGTTGCTGAGGCTTCGCGGTTCATGTCGAAGGGAGCGGCTATATGGCACGAATATCGGAAGGGGACACCTGACGTTGCGCTTAAGTTGCTACGAATGATTACGTTTTGTCGAGTATCCAACATGTCGGCAGCGAAATGGTGCACAGCGGGGATTTTCTCTCTGCGACAAAGAGAGTATCTTGGCCGCCGGTCACGTTAGTATAACATCCCATGGCTTGTACGCACTGGGTTTAGATAACGGGTTTAGACAAAACGGGGTTTGTACGCACGGGGTTGGAGCATAGACGCAAGGAGGTAGCCTGATGGCGATTGAATCGCATCTTGCCGAACTCGAGAAGAGACACCAAGCGTTAGAGCAGGAAATCAACGACGCATTGACCCACCCGTCGACCGACGATTTGAGAGTGGTCGAGCTCAAACGGCGCAAATTGCACGTCAAGGACGAGATTGCGCGAATCAGACAAGACGTCAGCATCCATTAGCGATTCAGCCAACCGATTTGAAGCGCGCTTCCGCGACGCGGGAGCGACGCGCGATCTTGCTCTCGCCATGCGCCGGCGAAATGTTGGCGCATGGTGTCGTGCAAATTCCGCGAGCGCTGTCGTTCAACGCGTCTTCGGACGCACTTCACTGTAGCGCCAACGCCGAAGGTTGCCGACGCTTTCAAGCGTTCCGGCATCCACGAGTGCGCGCACACGCGCTGCGATCACCTCCCCGCTGATCGGAAGTGAACGAGCTTCGCAGGCCATCTGGGCGCTGCCGACAATTCGCGCGACCTTGCGCCAATTCTGGACGAGATCCTGAAAGATCAAGGCGTCCAGGTCGGCGACCGAGACTGCTGCAGGAAGCGACACGTCCTCCCAGCGCAAGCCGCTATCCTCCACTCGTCCGGATCCTCCGACATACGTCACACCGCCTTCGCGGCGTCCCGCAGCTTGAACTTCTGCAGCTTGCCGGTCGACGTCTTGGGAATTTCCGCAAACACCACGTGACGCGGACATTTGTAGGCCGCGAGGTGCGAACGGCACCAGGCGATCAGCTCGTCCACGGTGGCGCTGGCGCCCGACTTGAGTTCGACGAACGCGCAGGGCGTTTCACCCCATTTGGCGTCGGGTTTTGCCACCACGGCGACGGCGGCGACCGCGGGATGTTTGTAGAGCGCGTCCTCGACCTCGATCGAAGAAATATTCTCACCGCCCGAAATGATAATGTCCTTCGAGCGATCCTTGATCTGAATGTAGCCGTCCGGATGCACGACGCCGAGATCGCCGGAATGAAACCAACCGCCGGCAAAAGCCTTTTCGGTCGCGGCGTTGTTTTTCAGATAGCCTTTCATCACCACGTTGCCGCGGAACATGACTTCGCCGAGCGTCTCGCCGTCGCGCGGCACCGGCTCCAAAGTTTCGGGATGCAGCACGTCGAGCGCTTCGAGCACCGGATAGCGCACGCCCTGCCGCGCTTTCTTGGCGGCCTGATCTGCAGGTGACAGGCTTTCCCACTCGCCATGCCACTCGTTGATGCTGGCAGGACCGTACGTCTCAGTCAGGCCGTACAGATGGGTGACGTTGAAGCCCGCATCCTTCATCGCCGCCAGCACGGCCTCCGGCGGTGGGGCTGCTGCGGTCGCAAACTGAACGAGATGCGGCAGCGGCTTTTTCTCTTGCGCCGGCGCATTGAGCAGCGTCGACATCACGATCGGCGCACCGCACAGATGCGTGACCTTGTGGGTCGCGATGGCGTCGAAGATCGGCGCCGCGCGGACGGCGCGCAGGCAGACATGGGTGCCGGCAACGATCGACAGCGTCCAGGGAAAGCACCAGCCGTTGCAATGAAACATCGGCAAGGTCCACAGATAGACCGGATGCTTGCCCATGCCGCAGGTGATGACGTTACCCATCGCGAGCAGATATGCGCCGCGATGATGATAAACGACACCTTTGGGATCGCCAGTGGTGCCGGAGGTGTAGTTCAGCGAGATCGCATCCCATTCGTCGTTCGGCATCGACCAGGCGAAATCGGCATCGCCTTCGCGCAGAAGATCTTCATACTCGATGCTGCCGATGCGTTCGCCGGCGCCGCTATATTCCGGATCGTCGTAGTCGATCACCAAAGGCTTGACCTTGGCGCGCGCCAGCGCGTCTTTGATCGTCGCCGCAAATTCACGATCGACGATCAGCACCTTGCTCTCGGCGTGATCGAGCGTGAAGCCCAGGATGGCGGCGTCGAGCCGGGTGTTGAGCGTGTTGAGCACCGCGCCGGTCATCGGCACGCCGTAGTGCGCTTCGATCATCGCCGGCGTGTTGGCGAGCATCACCGTCACGGTGTCGCCGCGCTTGATGCCGCGGCGCGACAGCGCCGATGCCAGCCGCCTGGCGCGCGTATAGAAATCGCGGTAATTGCGCGACAGCGCGCCGTGCAGGATCGCGGGCGTGTCCGGATAAACTTCGGCCGCGCGCGCCAGGAATGAAAGCGGCGTCAACGGCTGGAAGTTCGCCGGATTGCGGTCGAGACCGGTCTCGTACGGGGTCGTCATCGGCGTCGCGTCCCTGATAGCTTTTGGCCAATCAGGATAGCCAATCAAGAGTGAATAGCGAGTAGCGAATTGCGTGCCGCGGCCGGCGCCGGTTCACAGGAAGGCCCGCCTCAGGCCAGGGTGCGGACGCCCTGCCAGAGCAGCGAGATCGAAATCAGGAACATCAAGACATAGGCGATGCGGTAGAACCGATCGGTCGGCGTGATCCGCACCAGCCAGACGCCGAGAAAATTGGTGACGACCGCGAGCGGCAGCAGCAGCAGCGAGGTGGCAAGATTGCGGGTCGAGAACTGGCCGAGAGCAAAATAGGGAATAATTTTCATCCAGTTCACGATGGTGAAGAAAATAACCGTGGTGCCGACCAGGGTGAATTTCTCCAGCCGCTGCGGCAGCATGTGAATCTGAAACGGCGGCCCGCCGACCTGGATGAGCGTCGAGGTGAAGCCCGACAGCGCACCCCAGAAAACGCCCATGGCGGCATGCGGGGTTCTGGGCTTGGCCGGCGGCCGGCCCAGATAGGCGCGCAGCCCGGCGCCGAGCCACACGTACAGCACGAAGGTCAGCGCGATCGTCCCCACCGTCAGTTCGATGACGGCGTTGGAGAAATAACGCGCGAACAGGTAGCCGCCGGCAACACCGAAGACCGAGCCGGGCAGCAGCACCTTGAGGTTCCAGGCGCTCCACGCCCGATGATAGGTCCAGATCGAAATCGCATCCTGCACGATCAGGATCGGCAACAGGATCGCGGCAGCCTCGAGCGGCGGGATCACCAGCGCCAGCAGCGGCGTTGCCAGCATGCCGAGGCCGGCAAAGCCGCCCTTGCTCAAGCCAAGGAACGTCACGGCCGGAATGGCGAGGAGATAGAACAGAGGATCAGTGATCACGGTCAATGTGCGCCGGCGGCCAACGAAACCTCTGACATAGATCAAAGCGCCGCGGCTGACGTCAGCAAAATGGACATGGGCCACGACGGAGATGGGCGAATTGCGAATAGCACCGCGCGGCCGATCGCGTCATTTCCGCGCTTATTCCCAACGCGCAATGCCCTGTTCGCTCTCCGACCCGAGCGATATAACCGAGACATAAAAGAAGCAGGAGGAACGTCATGGACGCCCGGTCGAGCCGCTACCACGAGGTTTACGCACGCTGGCAGCGCGACCCGGAAGCGTTTTGGGCGGAAGCGGCGAACGAGATCGACTGGTTCGAAAAGCCCACCGCGACCTTCGATCCGAAGGCCGGCATTTACGGGCGCTGGTTTCCCGGCGGCGTGACCAACACCTGCTACAACGCCGTCGACCGCCAGGTGAATGCGGGACGCGGCGATCAGGTCGCCATCATCTACGATTCGCCGCTCGCCGGCACGAAGCAAACCCTCACCTATCATCGGCTCTTGACCGAGACGCAGGTGCTCGCCGCCATGCTGCGCGACCTCGGCGTCGAAAAGGGCGACCGGGTTATCCTCTACATGCCGATGGTGCCGGAGGCGGTGGTCGCGATGCTGGCGTGCGCGCGCATCGGCGCCGTGCACTCGGTGGTGTTCGGCGGCTTCGCGGCGCGCGAATTGGCCACCCGTATCGACGATGCCACACCGAAAGTGATCTTGTCCGCGAGCTGCGGCATCGAACCGGGCCGCATCGTCCAGTACAAGCCGCTGCTCGACGAAGCCATCACGCTGGCGCAGCACAAGCCGGACGCCTGCCTGATCCTGCAGCGGCCGCAGGCGCAAGCCACGATGGTCGCCGGCCGCGATCACGATTGGGCGTCGGTCCGCGACCATGCGCTGGTCCATGCGCGCTCGGTCTATGACTGCGTGCCGGTCGCGGCGACTGATCCGCTTTACATTCTCTACACGTCGGGCACGACCGGACGCCCGAAAGGCGTGGTGCGCGACAATGGCGGCCACATGGTCGCGCTCAAATGGTCGATGAAAAACCTCTACGGCATCGACCCCGGCGACGTGTGGTGGACGGCGTCCGACATCGGCTGGGTGGTCGGCCACAGCTACATCGTTTACGGCCCGCTGCTGCACGGCTGCACGTCGATCCTCTACGAGGGCAAGCCGATCGGCACGCCGGACGCCGGCGCATTCTGGCGCGTGATCGCCGAGCACGGCGCGCGGGCTTTGTTCACCGCTCCGACCGCGTTTCGCGCGATCAAAAAAGAAGACCCGCAGGGCAAGCTGTTGGCACAGCACGATCTGTCGAAATTCCGCACGCTGTTTCTTGCCGGCGAGCGCGCCGATCCGGCGACGCTCGAATGGGCGGAGCAGATGCTGCACGTCCCGGTGATCGATCATTGGTGGCAGACCGAAACCGGCTGGCCGATCGCCGCCGATCCGGTCGGACTCGGCCTGTTGCCGATCAAACACGGCTCGCCGACCGTGCCGATGCCCGGATATGACGTGCGCGTGGTCGACGAGGCTTGTCGTGAAATCGCGCCCAACACGATGGGCTCGATCGTCATCAAGCTGCCGCTGCCGCCCGGTTGCCTGCCGACCCTGTGGCAAGCCGACGATCGCTTTGTCGAAAGCTATCTGGCGGAATTTCCCGGCTACTACAAAACCGCCGATGCGGGTTTCAAGGACGACGACGGCTACATCTTCGTCATGGGCCGCACCGACGACATCATCAACGTCGCCGGCCACCGGCTGTCGACCGGCGGCATGGAGGAAGTGCTCGCGGGGCATCTTGACGTCGCCGAATGCGCCGTGCTCGGCATCAAGGACGAGCTCAAGGGCGAAGTGCCGTGCGGCTTGATCGTGCTCAAATCCGGCGTCAGCCGACCGACGGGCGAGATCGAAAAGGAATGCGTCGCGCTCATTCGCGACAAGATCGGGCCGGTTGCGGCTTTCAAGCTCGCGATCACGGTCGGGCGCCTGCCGAAGACGCGCTCCGGGAAAATCCTGCGCGGCACGATCAAAAAAATCGCCGACGGCGAGACCTGGACCATGCCGGCGACGATCGAGGATCCGAAGGTGCTCGACGAGATCGGCGTGGCGCTGAAGGGCAAAGGAATCGGCAATCAGACTAGCTGTGGAGCCTCAACAGGTTGTCCTCGGCGAGGCCGAGGCGGCTAATCGGCGTATTGGCTTTCAAGCTACCATGTGGCCGGTGCCAATTGTAGCGATGGAGCCAGTGAGTGAGCTCAGCCGATCGCTGAGCGGAGTTGTGATAAGCGCGCGCGTAGGCCCATTCGCGTAGCGCGGTTTGGATGAAGCGTTCGGCCTTGCCATTGGTTTTGGGTGTGTAGGGCCTGGTGAAGACTTGGCGCAGGCCGCGTTGTTTACAAGCTGTCCGGAAGGTCTTTGATCGATAGCACGAGCCGTTGTCGGTCATGACGCGCTCGACCCGAACACCCAGCTTTGCGTAATAGGCGATGGCGGCCTCAAGGAAAGCGACCGCGCTTTCTTTGCGCTGATCGGCCATGACCTGCACGAAAGCAATGCGCGAGGCATCATCGATGCAGACGTGGACATACTCCCAGCCGATACCGAGGTGGCGATTGACCACGCCGGTCTGTCGTCCGGTGATGCGATGCCCGATGGAGCCGATCCGACCGAGCTTTTTGATGTCGAGATGGATCAACTCGCCTGGGTGTTCGCGTTCATAGCGACGGACCGGTTCGGCGGGCTCCAAGGCACTGAGCTTGTTGAGACCGAGCCGACGCAGAACACGACTGACAGTCGCCGGTGAGACGCCGACCTGCACCGCGATCTGCTTGCCGGTCCAGCGCTGCCGACGCAGCCGTTCAATCTCCACGACCGCTGCCGTGGGTGTTGGACGACGAAGCCGATGCGGCCGGGATGAGCGATCCTGCAACCCGGCCACCCCTTCACGGCGATAACGATCAACCCACTTCCGAACGGTCCGCGGGCAGACGCCCGCGGCTTCCGCGACGGCCTCCGGCGTCTGTGCGCTCTCAATCTGGCGTACAATCCGCTCTCGACCGCGCGGCGTGAGCCGGGCATTCTTGTGCACGTTCATCCGGTCCTCCCGAGAATCGCTGAAGCCTCGCAACTCCAGCTTCCTCGGTCAGGACCGGGTGGACAACCTAATGAAAGCTCACAGCTAGATTAGCGGGCGTGATGAAACATTGTCGTCATGGCCGGGCTTGTCCCGGCCATCCCGCTTAGGTTGGCACTGAGCCCTGATAGTCGGGATGCGCGGGTCAAGCCCGCGCATGATGCGAGACAGGGGAAACGTTCTCAAGATATCAATCTCGATGAGACGTGCGTTAGAACTTTATCACCGTCTGCCATACGGCAAAGAAACTCTTGAAAGCGGAAAAATCAGTGACACGGATTTATTTGTTCATAGCCTGCCTCCTCGCCGCCTCGCCAGCCCTCGCATTCGACACCAGCAAGCTCGGCCAGGGCGGCTCGCTTCCGCTCAGCGACATCGATGATCTCGTCGCGCAGTCACCGGCTCTCAAGCGTGAAGTTGCCGACGCGCTGGCGGCGGCGAAAAAACAGCCCGACGATGTGATTTGCTCGGGCAATCGCTTTCCGCGCGAATGGGTCAATCTCGGCGGCCTGCGGGCAGCGCCCTATAATTGCGAATTTGCCGGCAAATGGCTGGTCATCGACGCTACGACACGCGTCACCGACAAGGCCGGCCATGCCTATGACGCCATCACGCCGGCGGCGATGAAAAAAGCGGTAACCGTGAAGGAAACAAATCCGACCTGGAAATGGACGACGGAAAATCCGTTCAAGGACGAAAAATAGACGAAAAGTAAGTGCCGTATCGTCACAATAGATAAACGGCGGCGCGCCTACAAAGTGTGGCGTACGATGGCTGTTTGGCTGACGACTTTTGGATAACGACCCCCGGCAGCGGCGCGATGTTAACCTGGCTGCAAATTCTCGGCGTCGACCGTGTTCCGGTAACAGAGCACGACTTATCGCTAACAAACACAAAGCGTTTGGTCCGCATGATCAGGTTGGCGGGACCGTTGCTGATCTGTGGTCTTGTCTGCTGGAGCGCGGGAGCGCATGCGCAGACGAGCGTGCGGTGCCGTCTGCATCCACAGCTGCGACGACCGAGCCCATCACGGAAGCTCCGAACCGACTTTCGCCTCCAGCCCCATAACCACCGACCCCACGGAAGCGGGCGCCTCCCGCGCAGCGGTGACAGCACAATCTTCGTCAGAAGCGTCATCGCAAGCATCATCACAAGCATCGACTGAGCCGACCTTTGCGGTACGACAGCGCGAGACGACACCACCGAAGCCATCAGCGCCGGTGCGCGCGGCGCATGCCGGTCCCCCGACCGCCGATGACATTTGCCGCACCATCGAAGCGTCCGCGGCGGAGAACGGACTGCCGGTCGAGTTCTTCGCCCGCGTGATCTGGCAGGAGAGCCGCTTCAACGCCTCCGCGGTGAGCAACAAAGGGGCGCAAGGCATCGCGCAATTCATGCCGCAGACCGCGGGCGCGCGCGGGCTGGTCGATCCGTTCGATCCGATCGAGGCGCTGCATCACTCGGCGGGCTATTTGCACGAACTCATGGCGCAATTCGGCAATCTCGGGCTTGCGGCCGCAGGCTACAATGCCGGCCCTGGCCGCGTCAGCGCCTGGCTTGCCGGCCGCAAGGGTTTGCCCGACGAGACCCGCAATTACGTCGCCATCATCACCGGCTGGACCGCGGACGAATGGGCCTCGCCGACGCCGCCGCCGAAGGCCGAGACCACCATCCCGCAAGGCGTGCCGTGCACCCGGCTCGCCAATCTGATTCTGGCGCCGAAGGACAAGGCGCAGCAGATCGCCGCGCACGTGCCGCGCTGGGGCGCGCAACTCACCTCCAACTGGTCTGAAACCCAGGCGTGGCAGACCTACCGGATCCTGCAAAAGCACTATGCGTCTCTGATCGGCGATCGTGAGCCGATCGTGTTGCACGCGCGACTGCCCGGCATGGGGGCCGTCGCCCGCACCGTGATCCGCATCGGCGACGACAACCGCGGGCCGCTCGACGCCCTATGCAACAAACTGGTCGCAGCCGGTGGCGCCTGCGTGGTGCTGCGCAACCAGCAGACCGGACGCGCCAGAGTCAGCGCCGGGACACTCCCGACCGCCGACGCGATGTCTTCGCGCGGCAAGCAGCGCACCGACAACCGGACTTTTTGAAGAACAGCGCCAAATATTCCTCACCATAATCGATGGTGATCTCCTCGCCCGCCGCGATCGCGCGCGAGGCGACGAATCGCATGCGCCCCTTACGCACGACCGACTCTGCGTTCGGCCGGCAACTGTGGTTCACATAGCGGCCGAGATTCCATCGCGGCGAGCCGTCGATGGTCCACCTGTCGTCGATCTCGAACATGTATTTGACGCCGAGCCGGCGCTCGCGCTCATGCGCCACCGCCGTGGGAATGCGGCGGCCCCGGTAGGCGACGATAGCGGCTCCGCGTGCGATCACCTTGGTGGCGAATAGGCCGAGGCCGGTCGCCGAGCGGCCGACGCGAACGGGGCGTGCGGGCATGCGTTTCGATTAGCTGACGATTCGGCCGAAGGGAAGCGGACGCTCCGCGGCGTTGCTTAGGGCCTTGCAGCCAGGACTGGATTGCTTCGCTTCGCTCGCAATGACGAAACCGTTTCAGCGCATCCCGCTTTGGGCTTGCTCGCGATCGACCAGCGCGTATTGCGAGATCACCCAGGTCGTGAACCACCGCATCGTCCACGGAATCGGGATCAGGAAGATGGACGTAATCACCAGCACCGCGGTGCGCCACAAATAGCCCCAGCCGGTGCCATTGAAGACCAGTTGCCGGGACGAGCCCTCGACGTGCCGACAAAACCAGCGCGCCCAGGCGGTGACGACCCAGGCCCAGCCAATGATCGAGATCACGGACACGATCGCGAACAAAGCCCAGCCAAGCATCGGCCAGTAGCCGCCGGTAAACCGCAACTGCGTTTCTTGGCCCTCCCAAACGAGATTGGCGAAAAACCAGCGGACGATCATGAGGGCGAGCAGGATCTGCACCACGATCAGCAACAACGGCAAAGAGCCGTGGACGTAGCCGCCGAGGCCGCACAGCGCGTAGAGGATAAACACCCACCAGATATCGCCGGGTTTACCAACAAATCCCACGGCGCGACCGCCCGGCAGCGAGATCCGCTCGACGAACCAGCGTATGAAAATCGGCGCGACCCACGGCAGTGGAATCACGGCCACGGCGGAGAGTTCGAACACGATCGCGCGCCAGAACAATTCCCAAACGCCGACATGGACCGCCAGCGGCCCGCTGGGCTCGGCATGCCCCGGCGGCAAAGGCGCTCCCGACGACGCCGCCTGCGGCCCGCGGCCGGCCGGCATCAATCCGGGAACGTCCGAGGCTTTGACCCAGTTGGTCATGCCGGCCGACCAGACCAGCGTATCGGCGCGCACGGCGCCGCTCGCGATCAATTGGCGGATGCGTTCATCCGAAAACGGGCCGTCCTGCTTGCCGTCGCGACCCGTGTACCATTGCCGATCCGCCATCATTGCCCCCTGTGAAGCCGTGCCGCGCCAGCGTTCCCAAGCGGCCGCCGGTCGCGGATCGTGGCGCGATGGTATCATCGCCAGCGATCAAATACGGTGGTGATACGTACAATGGGGCCGGATGGTTCAAGAATGCTGACCTATAAAGGCTACAAAACAGCGACCGAATTCGATGCCGGCTACGCCAACAACATCGACGCGGCCGTCGTTACGCGCTGGGAGGCGTATTTCCGAGAACGCAGTCGCTCACTCTCCGCCCCACGATTGGAGCTTGCTTATGGTCCGCACGAGCGCAACGAGGTCGATTTCTTCCCCGCGTTGAACGCGGCCGCCGACGCGCCGATACTCGTCGCCATCCACGGCGGCCTGTGGTTTTTGTTCGACAAGTGGCTGATGCACTTCCTGGTGCCAGCCTTCACGGCTGCGGGCGTACATGTTGCGTGCCCCAACTATCGGTTGGCACCCACTGTCGGCTTGGGCGATATCGTCGGCGACTGCCGGCGCGCTATCGCCTTCGTTCACGAGAACCGGGAGGCGACCGGAGCCGGCAATGGTGGGATGTATGTGCTGGGACATTCTGCGGCCGGGCAGCTAGCCGCCATGATGGCCTCGACCAACTGGCCGGAATTCGATCCCCACCTGCCGCCCAATTTGCTGCGCGGCTTTATAGGTGTCAGTGGATTCTACGACATCGAGCCCTTCGCCGACACCGGCTTCCAGCAACAAACCAAGTTTGCGCGCCGCGACTACGAAACTTGGAATCCCGTCGCCACGATGCGCGCCGGCATGCCGCAGGGCCTTCTCATCACCGGCGCGAAGGAATCCGGACTTTTGCACGAGATGATGGACGGGTATGCGGCTTTGCTGCGCAACGCGGCGGTCAATGTCGAGACCATCGATGTGCCTGCGGAAGATCATTTTTCCGTCTTGGCGCGCCTCGGGGATGCGGAGTCCGAGGTCCTCAAACGGGCGCTGGCATGGATGCAATGACTGAACCGAAGTTATCGAGCCAAATCTAAAAACGCAGCAAACCGCGAGACACCACGCAAATTCATAGTCACGACTATGAGGCACGTGGAGCCCCAACATCGACTTTCCGCCTTGGCGTTTTTTCCTTTGCCGCGCCTACGCACAGAGATGGATGATTAATTACAACACTCGCGCATGTGACGTGCCGCGCGGCGCGGCGAATGTTCCATAATTTTTCGTTCTCGAAATCAGCATCGATTGCGCGGATTCGAAGAACTGTAGTTTGCCTCACAGAACTGGGCGTGACGCAGCGTCGTAATCGACGGAGAAAGCTCCCGAAGAAAGCAACTGGAGCGGACTCAATGCTGCAAAGAATTCCGGCGCTTTCGCCGATTTTGGCTTTTTGGGATATTCCATCGGAGTGCTGGCCGGCGATGTCAATGAGGGATGAATATCTGAGATTGCACCTTAGATTAGAGTAGGATAGCTCTGAAAGCTCTGCATGCAGGTTTCCAGCACATGAACGCACCGCTCCCCGACCATCCGCTGCCGCCCTACAGGCACACGTCGCTGTTCCCGCTCGGCAAGGACCAGACGCCCTACCGCAAGATCTCGGCCGAGGGGCTGCGGGTCGAGACGCGTGCTCGGCGAGGAGGTGCTGGTGGTGCCGCGCGAGGCGCTGCGCGCGCTGGCGGAAGCCGCCTTCACCGACATCAACCATCTGCTGCGCCCGGCGCATCTTTCGAGCCTCAAGCACATCGTCGAGGACCCGGAAGCGTCGGACAACGACAAGTTCGTCGCCTACGATTTTCTCAAGAACGCCAACATCGCCGCCGGCGGCGTGCTGCCGATGTGCCAGGACACCGGCACCGCGCTGATCATGGGCAAGAAGGGCCGCCTGGTCTGGACCGACGGCAGCGACGAAGCAGCCTTGGCCGAAGGCGCGCGCGACGCCTACCTCAAGCGCAATCTGCGCTATTCGCAGATGGCGCCGATCTCGATGTTCGAGGAGAAGAACACGCGCTCCAACATGCCGGCGCAGGTCGAGCTTTATGCCGAGAGCGCGGGCGATGCGGACGCCGCCTACAAGTTTTTGTTCATCGCCAAGGGCGGCGGCTCGGCCAACAAGGCGTTTCTGTTCCAGGCGACGCCGTCGATCCTGTCGCGCGACCGGATGCTCGCGTTCCTGAAAGAGAAAGTGCTGACGCTCGGCACCGCCGCTTGCCCGCCTTATCACCTCGCGATCGTCATCGGCGGCACCTCGGCCGAGATGACGATGAAAACCGTCAAGCTCGCCTCCTGCAAATATTACGACACGCTGCCGGATCACGGCTCGGAAGACGGCCATGCCTTCCGCGATCGCGAGATGGAGCAAGAGATTCAGAAAATGACGCAGTCGCTCGGCGTCGGCGCGCAGTTCGGCGGCAAATATTTCTGCCACGACGTGCGCGTGATCCGGCTGCCGCGGCATGGCGCGTCGCTGCCGATCGGGCTCGGCGTCTCCTGCTCGGCCGATCGTCAGGCGCTCGGCAAGATCACCCGCGACGGCGTTTATCTGGAAGAGCTCGAGCACAATCCGGCGAAGTATTTGCCGGAGATCGAAACCGAAAAGCTCGGCGGCGAAGTGGTGCAGATCGATCTCAACAAGCCGATGCAAGAGATCTTGGCACAGCTCGCCCGCTATCCGATCAAGACGCGGCTGTCGCTGTCCGGCCCGATGATCGTCGCCCGCGATGCCGCACACGCCAAGCTGCGCGAGCGGCTCGAACGCGGCGAACCCCTGCCCGACTATTTCAAGAACCATCCGGTGTATTACGCGGGCCCGGCAAAAACGCCGGAGGGCTACGCTTCGGGTGCGTTCGGCCCGACCACCGCGGGCCGCATGGATTCCTTCGTCGCCGAATTCCAGGCCGCCGGCGGCTCCATGGTGATGCTGGCGAAAGGCAATCGCGCCGCCACCGTGCGCGACGCCTGCAAAAAATTCGGCGGCTTCTATCTGGCCTCGATCGGCGGCACCGCCGCCAATCTGGCCGAGCATTGCATCAAGAAGGTCGAGTGCATCGAATATCCCGAGCTTGGCATGGAAGCGATCTGGCGCATCGAGGTGGTCGATTTCCCCGCCTTCACCGTGATCGACGACAAGGGCAACGACTTCTTCAAGGAACTGAATTTGGGCTGATGCGTGTTCCGCTCATTCCCGCGAAAGCGGGAATCCAGTGCCGGGTCCCCGCCTACGCGGGGACGGCGGGTGAAAGGACACAGGAAGCAACATGCAACAATCCACTCCGAGCCGCGGGCCGTTGGTCTGGCGCGACATGGACCAGAAAGCGCTCGACGACAGCTACAATCAGGCCGCCTACGCGGCGAACATGGAACTGGTCCTCGGCCGCATCGCAGCGGCCAGCGAGGCCACGCGCAAAGCTCTCGGCGCACCGCAGCGGGTTGCCTACGGCCCCAGCGACGATGAGAAACTCGACATCTACCGGGCCGCCGGCAAGGAAAGCGCGCCGATCAATGTCTTTGTTCATGGCGGCGGCTGGCTGCGCGGCGACGCGGCGCAAACCGCCTTCGTCGCCGATGCGATCGTCGGCGCCGACGCGCACGCGGTCGTCATCGATTTCACCAATGTGGGCCAGACCGGCGGCGATTTGATGCCGATGGCCGAACAGGTCGCGCGTGCGATCGGCTGGGCTTGGCGCAATGCCGAGAGTTTCGGCGGCGATCGCAGCCGGTTTTATGTGTCGGCGCATTCGTCCGGCGCTCACCTTGCCGGGTGTGCGCTGTCGCGCGGCTGGAAGGATGAGAATCTCCCAGCCGATTTCTGCAAGGGCGCGGTTCTGGCCGCGGGCATGTACGATCTCGCGCCGGTGCGGCTTTCGGCCCGTTCAAGCTACGTCAATTTCACCGACGCGATGGAAGAACGCCTCAGCCCGCTGCGCCATATCGACGACATCAACACGCCGCTGCTGATTGCCTATGGGACCCAGGAGACGCCGGAATTCCAGCGGCAGGCGCGCGACTTCTTCGCGGCGCTTCAGGCCCAGGGAAAGAACGCAGAGCTGATCGTCGCCGACGGCTACAATCACTTCGAGTTGTTCGAGACGATGGCCAATCCTTATGGGATCGTCGGCCGCGCGCGACTGCAGCAGATGGGATTGGCGTAAACGCCATCGCGCGGCGCATGTCGCTGGGCGAAATTCTTCACGAGCGCTACGTCTCCCGCGCGCGACGTTGGCGGGAACGGCTTGAGAAGCTTGCATTCGGCCCGCGATCGCGCGGCCGGCGATGCCGCGTTACGCCGCTTCCGGCGCCCGCGCGCGACGTGGCGCTTGACGCACCGACGTGCGGATGAGCTCAGCACCGCAACTGCGGCAGGCATAGACCGTGTCTTCCAGCTCGGACGATGACGGACGCTTGAAGCTGTAAACCATGCGGCCCGAACAATCCGGGCACGGCATCATCAATGATGGCAGGCTTGAGGGAGGCATGACTGAATGATGACGCATCGGGAAGCCGCTCTTTTACATTTTTGTAATCTCAGCCCTCCTTTCGCCTGAGTCAATAAATTTGTGCGTTGCAACCGTATGCAGTGCACCGCCATAAGTTATTGGGTCTGTTGAATTACGTGGCGCCACCCGCAACACGGGTATTGCCATAAGTCGACGAAATTAATCCTATTGAATTCCGGCAACGACCTCATTGTCCCTGGTGGGCGAGGATGTGGCGGTCGACCTCATCGGCAAGGTCGCGCAACGCGCCCGCGACCTCCACCGTATAGGGGCTCGGCTGAAGCTGACGCAAAGGCTCCGGCAGGCGTTCGAGTTCACGCGCGCTATGGCGCCGGATGTCATCGAGCGACGGCGCCGCGCCGACACGGCGGCCATTTTGCATGACCGGACGAATGAGGGGCTCGCCGCTTTCCGGAGCGGCGCCCTGCGGTCGTTTCAACCGAAAGAACGTCGCCCGCCATGCGGTTGTCAGCGCCATAGCGTCGCCAAACCTGCTTGCGGCCAGGCCATGTCGCCTTGTTGGCCGAACGTTTGCGCCGTGCGATGCCCGCGTATTCCTGAAGTTTGTAAACGATATCGAGCGACGGCACGTCGGCCGACGTGGTCATGGCAGTGCCAATGCCGATGCCATCGATCGGCGCCTTGGCCTGCATGAACGTCACGAGGTCATCCTCGTCGAGGCCGCCGCTGACAAAGATGGTGATTTCGCGTTGTCCAGCCGCGTCCAGAATCGCCCGCACGCTCTGCGCCTGCGCGATCAGATCGCCGGAATCGATACGCACGCCGCGAATGACGATGCCGGCTTCGTTGAGCTTCGGCGCCAACGCGGCGACTTTCCGCGCCCCCGCTTCGACGTCGTACGTGTCGATCAGGAAAACCAGATTGTCGGGCCGCGACCGGGCGAACGCTGCAAACGCTGCGCTCTCGTCATCGAACGACTCGATGAACGAGTGCGCCATCGTGCCGTAGATCGGAATGCCGAATTCCTCGCCGGCCTGCACGGTCGCGGTGCCCGCGAAGCCGGTGAGGTAGCTGGCGCGCGCCGCCATCAAACCTGCTTCAGCGCCATGCGCCCGGCGCAGCCCGAAATCGACCAAAACCTTGCCGGGCGCAGCCAGCATCATGCGCGCGGCCTTGGCGGCGATCAGGGTCTGATAGTGGATGATGTTGATCAGCCGCGATTCCACCAGCTGCGCCTGCGGCAGCGGCGCCGTAACGCGTAGAATGGGCTCGTTGCTGTAAAAGGCCGTCCCTTCCGGCATGGCGTGGACATCGCCGGTGAAGCGGAGCGTGGTCAGGTAGTCGAGAAGGTTCGGCCGGAAACGCCCGGTGCTCTTGAGCCAGTCGATCTCAGCCGCGGAAAACTCCAGGGTTTCAAGGAATTGCAGCGCCTGCTCCAGATCCTGCGGCAAACAGGAAACCGCGCCGCGGCGGCAGATTGCGCGCAAACAGCTCGAACACGGCCGTCTCGGTAGACCCCTGGTCCAAATAGGCCTGCATCATGTTGAGTTGGTACAGATCGGTGAGCAGCGCGCTCGAGCGCTCGGTCATTACCCATTTCCTTAATTCGGCAACGTGAAGCTGTAACGGGCGGGACGGCCCATCGGGCGGTTGCCGACCCCGCCGCCAAGTCCCTGAATCCACGATAATACTAAATCTTACCCAACCTATTCATCACCGATTTACGATGATCTTGCAGCAGACGGCGGAATATCGCATGGTGAATCCGCGCGTCGAGCAGTTGGGGCCCAACACAAGGGTGACGGCGCGCAAGCCTGAATCGGGGTCGGCTAGTCGTTTGCGCTCGTATGGGGGCGCGGCGGGAGCGCGAAATGGATCACGGCTCCTCTCCGGAGGGAGGCTACGGGCTAGGTGTATCCACGGATCACGTGGACGCAACTGACACCGGGCAAGTCAATATCGCCGACGTGGAGCTTTTGTTCCGCGGGCATTTTGCGCGCTCGGGTCCGGACCTGGTCCTGACGGGCGACGACGGCCACCGTTTGGTCGTCACCGGCTATTTTGCCAGCGAAAAGCATGCGGATTTGGTGGCGCCGAACGGCGCGCACCTGACCGCCGACGTCGTCGACTTGTTGGCCGGCTCGCCGACTCACGGCCAGTACGCGCAAAACGGCTCGGCGTTACCGCCGGAAGCCATCGGCAAGGTCGAGAAGGCTGTCGGCCAAGTCACGCTGATCCATAACGGCGTCGCCGGCCCGCTGCATGTCGGCGACCCGGTCTACAAGACCGACGTCGTCCAGACCGGCGCCAATTCGTCCTGCGGTATCGCTTTCCCCGACGGCACGGCGCTCGACCTCGTGAACAACACGCGGATGGCGCTCAACGACTATTCAATTATCAAGGCGACAGCGCCTCGAATGGCGCCGTCTTCAGCCTGGTGCAGGGCACCTTCGCGTTCGTGGCCGGCAAGGTCGCGCACACCGGCGAAGGCATGAAGATCAATACGCCGGTCGCGACCATGGGCATCCGCGGCACCGTCGGCCTGTTCCGCAGCGAACCCACCGTCGTCAATGCCAATCTTGGGCATGTCTGGTCGGTGTTCCTGCACGAAGATATCGACGGCAGCCATCATCTCGGCCGCATCGCGCTGATCGATCAGGACCCGACCTCGCCGACCTTCGGCGAGGTGTTCTATCTCCTCGATAGCTCGGAATACATCGCCTATCTGGAGCCGCAAGGACACGGCAGGCCGCCGCACGTCCGGCTCGAACCGATCACCAATTCGAAGGCGTTCGACGATCGTCACTTCTACGACGATCTTGGGCAAATCCTCAACTCGTTCGAGACCGGCACGGTCAATCCGCAGTCGGTTCCGGGCACGCCCGGCAGCGGCGACAATCCGGATCAATTGTTCTCGCCGTTCGGGGAGCCTGGCCGTCCGTTGTTCGACCACGGCAAGCTTCCTGGTAGTTCTGGTCCGTATGATCCGTTCGATCCGCCGACCTTCAATTTGCCGCCAATTCCCGTACAGGCAGCAGGCCCGCTCACGGCGGGTTCGAACCTGCCGGGACCGGCGCCCAATATTCCGAGTCTGCCGCAGACACCGCCGTCGCACCAATTCATCTGGAATTCGACCACGGCACAAAGCTGGAGTCAGGCGCTAGCAAATTGGAACCTGGGTTCGGCGCCCAATTCGTCCCACGACACCGTCGAGATCGCGTCAGGCACATCGAATTACGACCTCAATACCTCAATCACCCTCAACTCTACTGACCGTCGACTCCGGCGCTACGCTCAACATCAAAGCAGGCGAGTTGACTGTCCTTAACCTCGACAACGAAGGCATTATCAACGTCAATACCGATCCGCTGTTCATCGTCGACGGCAAAGCGACGGTCGGCATCAATGGTGGGCTCACGGTCGACGGCAAAGGAAATGAAACTGATTTTCACGGCGCGCTGCTGAATGACGGCGTCATAACGGCAAGCCAAGGCGGCACTGTAGCGATCGACGCCGGCGCCACCAATGACGGCACGATTCGCGCGATCGATGGCGGCATCGTCAAGATCGACGATAGTGCCGGCTCTGGCGATACGGTTCTCAACCTGGGCCTCATCGAGGCCACGCATCACGGCGCAGTCTCGTTCGATGGAATCGTCGTTGCCAACGAGCACGACGGTACGATCAAGGCGGACGGCTGCGGTGCCTCGGTCGCGTTCGACGATTTACATCTGCAAAATTTCGGCCGCGTCGAGGCCAAAGACGACGGCCTCGTGCAGTTTACGTTATCCAGCATCGATAACGAACGCGGCGGCACGATCGAAGCCAAGGGTTCCGGCTCGAAGGTCGATATCTTGGGCGGCAAGGTCGACAATTGGGGTTTGCTCGCCGCGACGCTCGGCGGCGCGGTGTTGCTGGATTTTTCGCTGATCTCAAATTCCCGCGGCGCCACGATCGATGCCGACGGATGCGGCTCGCAGGTCAGATTCGATCACGACCGACCTCAGCAATGCCGGGCAGATGGACGCCACACAGCATGGCGCCGTGGTGGTCGAAAGCTCCTTTGTCACCAACGAGCAGTACGGCGCGATCGAAGCGGCCGGCTGGGGTTCGTCGGTCGACTTCGAGCACTCCTACGTTCGCAATTTCGGCACTATCGAAGCCGTATCGGGCGGCGCGGTATCGGTCGAATGCAGCGTCATCGATAATCAGGACGGCCGGATCGAAGCAACCGGACGCGGCGCCGCGATCGATCTTGATCACGCCGTCATCGTCGGCGGCACGCTGGAGACCAAGTTCGGCGGTGTTATTCAAACCGTTGCCGGGACGAGCACGCTCGACGGCGTCACGATAGCCCACAACAGTCACGTTGACGTCGGCGGCGGAACGACGCTGACGCTGACGGACGGCACGACGATGTTCGGCGGCACGCTCGACATCGAACGTCACGGCACCCTCGACATCGAGTTCGAGCAAGGGCGCGACGCTCGATAGCGTCAATGTCTGGAACGACGGCACGATCACATTCGGTGCGACAGCGCCGAAGGCGAACACACCGGCGGCGGCCCGGACCTTTTCATTGCCGGCACCGTGACCCTGCATGGCAGTGGCGATCTCGTTCTCGCCGGCCGTGATGATAGCATTCTCGGCGCCAAGGGCGGCGGCGAACTGATCAATGACAGCAACATCATCGGCGCCGGCCATATCGGTGACGGCGACGGATCGCTGAAGCTGATCAACGATTTCTGCGGCGTTATCGACGCCAACCAGCACGGCGAAACGCTGACGATCGACACCGGCCAACAAGTGGTCACTAATCATGGATTGCTCGCCGCGAGCGATGGCGGCACTTTGCTGGTGGAGAGCGCGCTCGACAATTCGTGCGGTTCGATCGTCGCCTGCTCGGGCGGTACGGTGGACCTGCACGGCGCCGTGTTCGGTGGTTCGGCCACGATCGACGGCGGCACGCTGAGCTATGCGGCTGCGTTTGGCGTCGACACCACATTTGCCAACGATACGCCGGGCAAAACCAGCACGCTGGTGTTGCACGGTACGGGTCTGTCCTACATCACCGACGCGATTTCCGGCTTCTCCCACGGCGACGTCATCGACCTTGCGGACATCGCCTTCAATTCTTCGACGTCATTCAAGCTGTGCGGCGATTTCCTGATCGTATCCGACGGCTCTTGCGGCCCCTCGATTACGCTCCAGCTCAACGGCGATTACAACGCCGGCAACTTCGTGCTGAGCGAAGACAAAAACGGCAGCACCGACATTACCTACAATTCATCGCTGCTGATCACCGGCAACGAAACGACTCACGAATGGTCCCACACCACGCAACAAGACAGCTCTGCCGGCGTGAGCGGCTCGCTGTCCGGCGCCATTTCGTTTGATGATCCGAACGGCGGTCATGTCACCGCTACGGCCTCGGCCGAGGACGAAAATTACGTCGGCTCATTCCACGTCGGCATGCCGAGTGAAAAGGACGGGGCCGGCGCGATCGATTGGAGCTTCGACTTCAGCAATGTGACGCTGGCGCCCGGCAAGACCCTGACCCAGTCATACGATGTCACTGTTGCGGACCAGCATGGTGCGACCGCAAGCCAACAGGTTTCGGTCTCCATCGGTGGCCCCGGTAACGATACCTTCGTCTTCAATGCCAGGCGTCGGCGCCGACACCGTGGTCAATTTCAACGCACAGAACGACCACATCGATCTCGAGCATTTCGCCAACATTCAGAACTACCAGGAACTGGCAGAAGCGGTGACGGCGGACGCCCATGGTAATGCGGTCATCGAACTCGGCCACAACGACAGCGTCACGGTCGCGGGCCTGACCGAGCAGGCGCTGAAGGCGAACCTGCACAGCCTTGTCCACTTGGCCTAGTTCATTTCGCTGCGCGCAAGGCCAGTTTCGCAGCGCGTTCCGGCTCGCTCGTCAGCGCACCAGAGCACATCACGATTAGGCTGAATCGCGATGTGCTCTAAATCTACTTATTATCGCATGCCCTTTTTCGGAAAACCGGTTTCCACTTTTCCGGAACATGCTCTATCCCGTAATCGGCGTTGATATTGCCGCGCGCCGCTCGACGACGCGGAGATGGATCTCGCCGCAGCCCTTGATCGGCACCAGCATCGGCGGCGCCGGGGCGACGCGATTGCGCCCATCGGCCTTGGCGCGATAGAGCGCCCGGTCGGCCAGCGCCAGCAGCGTCGCCAAGCTAGCGGCCAGCCTCGCTCGCCATGGCCACACCAACGCTGACCGTCGGACTGATCGCCAGGCCGCCAAACGGCAGCGCCGCGAATTCGGTCCTGAGCCGCTCGGCGGTCTGCAAAGCCTGGGTCATGGACACGTCCGCCATCACGTAAGCGAATTCCTCGCCGCCCAGCCGGCCGAACAAATCGTTGGCGCCGAGCGACGCCCCAACCAGATCGCAGAACGACTGCAGCACCTGATCGCCGCCCTGGTGGCCGGCCGTGTCGTTGATCGCCTTGAAGCGATCGAGATCGAACAGCAACAGCACCGCCGACCGCCGTTCGACGACGAACCGTGCAAGCAGCGGATCACCGCGATCAAAAAATGCCCGACGATTCGGAATGCCCGTCAGCGGATCGGTCTCTGCCGCCCGCCGTTGTTCAAGTTCGGCGCGTTCCTTCGACATGGCGACACGCAGGAACGGCAGGCAGAAGGCGGCGAACAGCGCCTCGAACGCCATCACGGTCGCCACCACGCCGTGCGGATGGCCGCTGGTCACCGATCGATGCCAAGTCCTGCGCGTAAGGGAATGCGCGCCAGAAGAAAAGCCGCATGCGCGGACACCAGCAACAATGTCGGCCAGCGCGAGATGAGTTCGCGGTCGCGCGCGTACCAGAGTTCACAGGCCGCAAGCAGCGCATAGCTGGCGCTGATCGCCGCCACCAGGCTGATCCGCGCCGGCATCGACTGCGCGAAGCCGTCGAAGGCAAACGCGGCGATTCCGATGGCCGGGCCCAAAGCCAAGCCGATCAGACTAATGCGACGGCCTTCGAAGCTGCGCGCCCCGCACCACATGAAGCCATAGGCCGCGCACAACATGCCGTTGGCGCTGCAGGCCGCGAAGGTGCTGTGAACAGTCGTTTGTCCGGCGACCAGGACCGCGCCGGCGGTGCCGACCAGATAGCCGATGCCCCACAACGCCAGAGCCGGCGTGTTGCGATTTTGCAGAAAGGCGAACAGCAACAGCAGGCCGCCAACGACGGTGATGAACAATGTCACCGCAAACAACGTTGGAACGTCGAGGGCGACGTGCGAGACCGAGGCTGCCAGCATTGCCTCCTCACCACGCTTTCTGCGGGCGAATGCGACCACTGATAGCAGAGGTAACCTGCAACCGTCTTGCGGGTTTGCATCAAATTGGAGCTGATTTCGCCGAGAGGGTCGTCGCCGGGCCGCTGGCCGGTTATTTGCCCCAGCCGAAGCGATAGTTCAGGCCGGCGCGAAAGACGTTCTCTTGCAACGAGACATTGCTGGACGGCGCCGGCGAACATCCGGTGCAATTCATGTTGCCGAGATCGACCCGCAGATATTCAGCCTTGGCGCTCCAGTTGCCGGGCAATGCGACTTCGACGCCGCCGCCGACCGTCCAGCCCGCATTCGTCGAGGTGGCGGCGGAGAAACCGGGCGTCGCGGCGCGAATATCGCCGACCGCAAGACCACCGGTGGCATAGGGCATGACACGGTCGAATGAATAGCCGACACGGCCGCGCACGGTGGAGAGCCAGTTGCTACTGGTGGAGCAGCCGGGACAGCCGGCGTTGCCGCTGCTGCCGTTCAGGCCCGACCAGTCGATGTCGCCTTCGACGCCGAATACGAAATTGCCGAGCTGCCGGTTATAGCCGACGGTACCGCCGGCCTGACCGCCATTGACACCGAAACCGGTGCCGGTGCCGCCCCAGTGGGAGTGACCCCAACCGCCGCCGCCATTGGCGCCGAGATAGAAGCCGCTCCAGTCATAAGGCACGGCCACGGGCGGAGGCGCGCGCCTTGTAGAGCGGCGTCAGCGAAAGGTCAGCCGCGAACGCGCATCGGTCGGTCACCAACGTGGCCAACACAAAACTCGCTGCCAGGCCGCTCTTCCACCAAACACTCATCATCGACCAATTCCCACTCACCCGAACGACACATGCGGCATTAACGTTTGGCACCGGCCGCATGGTTCCTTATGCACACAGGATCCTTACGCGTCGCTTACCGCGCATAAGACTTATTGACCATACGGCTTATTGGTTGACCATAAGGCATATTGGCGCAGCGGACGCGGGCAGCCCAAGCCGGGGCAGCAGCCTCCGGTACTGTAAGGCGGACAGAGGCGAAATTGCGTCCCATTGGCGGCCGGGTACGGACCCATGCCAAAGGTTAATGTTTGGGACGCTGGGAACGCCGGCGCAGCCAATCAATCGCAACGGCTGCAGTTCTGCTTCGATGTCTTGCTATCCGGCTTTTCGGTTTGCAGTTGAGCGACTCGCATTGGCAGAACTGAACGATGACTTGGCTCTTCTTCGCTTTTTCCGGCCCGGTCCTCTGGGCCATTTCCACGCATTTCGACAAGTATCTGGTCGAGCGATATTTCAAGCACACCGACGTCGCGGTGTTGCTGCTGTTCACCGCACTCATCGGCATTTTGACGCTGCCGTTCATCGCCTTATTTCGAGCCGACGGTCTTCGCACCACGGCCGATCAGCATCGCGCTGATCGTTCTTTCCGGCGTGCTCTATATGGGCGCGATGCTGTTTTATCTGCACGCCTTGCAATCCGACGAGGCGTCGGTGGTCGCGCCGTTTTTTCAGGCGGTGCCGCTGTTCGGCTATGTGCTGGCTTACTTCGTTCTCGGCGAGCGGCTGTCGTCGTGGCAGATTGCCGGCGGCGCCTTGATCGTCGCCGGCACGCTGATCGTCTCGCTGCGCTTCGGGCAGAAAGACGCACAGATTCAAGCTGCGTCTGGTGCTGCTGATGCTGGGCTGCGGCTTGGCCGCCGCCATCTCCAGCCTGATCTTCAAGATGTTCGCGATCGAAGTCGCATTCTGGACCACCACCTTCTGGATGTTCGTCGGCGAGGCGATTTTCGGTGCGGCGCTGCTCTGCGTCGAGCAGCTATCGGCGGCAGCTTGTCGACCTGTTCCGCTCGAATGCGGCGGCGCTGTTGGGCGTCAACGGCTCGAACGAGCTCATCAATCTCGGCGGCAGTTTGGGCAGCCGCTACGCGCTGATGTTTGCGCCGCTGTCCATCGTGCAGGCCATCGGTTCAACCACAACGCTGTTCGTCTTTGCGCTCGGCATTTTGCTCAGCGTTTTCTATCCGCAATTCGGCCGCGAGACGCTGTCGTGGCGCGATCTGCTGCAGAAAGGCGCTGGCCGCAGTCTTGGTCGCGATCGGCGTCGCGCTGGTCACCCGCTGAGCACCATGCGCACGTCCTCGCATTCAATGCGCGCAGTCAATTCGATCCCTGGACACAGACCACCACAAGCGGCGCGTTGGCCGAGGTCACTTCCAGGCCGCACGACACCTGCCGCTCATCGAGATACGTCGGCTGATTGTGCGCCGGACCGCAATAGGCGGAGATCAACACCTCGTCGCCGCGGCACGACAGCGTGCAACTGCCGCCAATGCAGTCGTTGCGCAGAACCCTGATGCTCGGGCTCGGCGGCCCTTGCTCGCCTTGCGGCCCGGCCGGACCAGGCGGACCGACCGGCCCCGTGGCACCGGCGGCGCCGGTATCGCCTTTGGCACCCGGCGGACCAGGTTGGCCTGGGTCGCCTTTCGGCCCTTGGCCGCACCCGCCAAGCCCGAGTAATGCGAGCCCCAGCACTAAAACAGCTAGTGAATTCAATCGCCGGCGTTCCATTGTTCGTGTCCGCATGTTGCCGTGTCTCTGCAATATCTCTTGGGGCCGCCGCATCCGCGCCCCACATATCCGACTACATACAATGCAACGGGGCGGCAGGCGTTCGCTACGGGCACGGGCCGAAGTGTGTAAGATAGCCCTGCCGTGGCGAAGTGCGGTATAGGAACGGCGAGACGACACGGTGTGGCGCTGCGCGCCGCCAGACGCCCGTCGGGTTCACAGGTTGAAGCAAAACAATGAATTGGATTTCGAACGTCGTACGGCCGAAAATTCGCGGCATGCTTCGGCGTGAAGTGCCGGAGAATCTCTGGATCAAATGTCCGGAAACCGGCCAACTCGTATTTTACAAGGACGTCGAAGCGAACCTGTTCGTCATCCCGGGCTCCAACTATCACATGCGCATGAGCGCGGCGGCGCGTCTCAAATCGATTTTCGACAACGAGACCTGGTTCGACATTGCGCTGCCCGAAGTGCGCGGTCGATCCGCTGAAATTCCGCGACGAGCGCCGCTATGTCGACCGGCTCAAGGATGCGCGCAGCAAGACCGGCCTCAACGATGCGATCAAGCTCGGCTACGGCAAGCTCGACGGGCTGGGCATTGTCGCCGGCGTGCAGGATTTCGATTTCATGGGCGGCTCGCTCGGCATGGCGGCCGGCGAAGCGGTGGTCAAGGGTCTCGCCACCGCCGTGGAAAAAGACTGCCCGTTCGTCCTGTTCGCGGCTTCCGGCGGCGCGCGCATGCAAGAGGGCATTCTCTCGTTGATGCAGATGCCGCGCACCACCATCGCGGTGCAGAGGCTGCAGCAGGCGCGCAAGCCCTATATCGTGGTGCTCACCAATCCGACCACCGGCGGCGTCACCGCGTCTTACGCGATGCTCGGCGACGTGCAGATCGCCGAGCCCGGCGCGCTGATCGGCTTCGCCGGCCCGCGCGTGATCGAACAGACCATCCGCGAAAAATTGCCCGAGGGCTTTCAACGCGCCGAGTATCTGCGCGACCACGGCATGGTCGACATGGTCGTGCACCGCCGCGATCTGCGCGACACCATCGCGCGACTGTGCCGCTTGTTGTTGAAGGAGCCGGCCGAAGCCGCAAAGCCGCGGATCAGCCTGCCGGCACCGGCGTGAACGGGCCGGATACCGGCGGTTCTTTGATCGGCGCCATCCACGCCCGACTGCTGGCGCTGCATCCCAAACGCATCGATCTGTCGCTCAGCCGCATCGAGCGTTTGCTGGCGCGGCTCGATCATCCGGAGCGGCATCTGCCGCCGGTCATCCACGTCGCCGGGACCAACGGCAAAGGTTCGACCGTCGCCTTCGCCCGCGCCATCCTCGAAGCGGCCGACAAGCGCGTGCACGTCTACACCTCGCCCAATCTGGTCCGGATCAACGAACGGTTCCGCATCGGCCGCAGCGGCGGCGGCACGTTTGTTGACGATGACGAACTCGCCGACGTGCTGTCGCTGTGCGAGGCAAAAAACGGCAACGAACCGATCACCGTCTTCGAGATGGAGACGGCGGCGGCATTTCTGCTGTTCAGCCGCCATCCAGCCGACATGCTGCTGCTCGAAGTCGGGCTCGGCGGCCGTCTCGACGCCACCAATGTGGTGGACCAGCCGGTCGCGAGCGTGATCACGCGCGTGTCGCTCGACCATCGCGATTTTCTCGGCGACACGGTCGAGGCGATTGCAGCAGAGAAAGCCGGCATTCTCAAACCGCACGTGCCCGCGGTGATCGCGAGCCAAACCCGCGAGGCACTGGGGGTGATCGAACGGCAGGCCGCGCGCGTGAAAGCGCCGCTGCTCATCGCCGGTGAAAATTGGACGTCCACCGAGGAGCGCGGCCGTCTGGTTTATCAGGACGACGACGGACTGCTCGATCTGCCGGCGCCGCGCCTCTATGGCCGCCACCAATTCGAAAATGCCGGCGCCGCCATCGCCGCGCTGCGCGCCGCCGGCCTGAAGCTGCCGACCGGCGCCTTTGAACACGGTATGCTGCGCGTCGACTGGCCGGCGCGCATGCAACGCCTGGCGCAAGGGCGGCTGCCGCCGTTGCTGCCGTCGGAAAGCGAGCTATGGCTTGACGGCGGCCATAATGCCGACGGCGGCCGCGCCATTGCGGCGGCGCTGGCCGATCTGGAAGAGCGCGTATCGCGGCCGCTTATCCTGATCGTCGGCATGCTCGCGACCAAGGATGCCCAAGGCTTTTTGCGCAATTTCACCGGCCTGGCCCGGCGCGTGGTCGCCGTGCCGATCCATCAGGACAAGGCGATCCCGGCGGCAGAGCTTGCCGATATTGCGCGCGGCATCGGCATTCCGGCACTCGCGCGCGATGATGTCGAGAGCGCGCTCCTCACCATCGGCAAGCTTGAGCTTGCGCCGGCGCCGCGGGTGCTGATCACCGGCTCGCTTTATCTGGCCGGCGAGGTTTTACAGGACAACGGCACGCCGCCGGTTTAGCCTCCGCGCCCGCAAACGCTCAACGCGGCACGATGTTCTGCATGTCGCCGGGCTGGCCGGCGAGAAAGCGCCGCATGTTCTCGACGATCAGCGGCATGATCAAATCCTCATACTCGCTGGTGTAGCCGCCGAGATGCGGGAGGATGAAGGCGTTCGGCAGATCCCAAAACGGGCTGTCGGCCGGCAGCGGCTCGGTCTGAAAAACATCGAGCGCCGCGCCGGCGATCCGGCGCTCGCGCAGCGCCTCGATCAGCGCCGGCTCATCCACGGTCTGGCCGCGGCCGGCGCTGATATAATAGGCCGTGGGCTTCATGGCGGCGAACAACGCGCCATCAAACAACGACACATTGTCCTTCGTCGCCGGCAAAATGTTGATCAGATAATCCGCACGCGCCGCCACCGCCTTGAGCTGATCGGTCGGGACGATCTCGTCAAAACCCTCGACTGCGCGGTCGGTGCGCGTTACCCCGACCACGCGCATCTCGAACGCTTTCAGGAGTTTTGCGGTCGCGATTCCGATCACACCGACGCCGACGATCACGGCCGTCTTGCCGGTCAACAGGCTCCAGTACTGCCGGTCCCAGACATGCGCCTTCTGCGCCTCCGCCAGCCGCCGCGCCTCGCGGGCGATGCCCATCATCAGAAAGACGATGGTTTCGCGCATCGGCGCGCCATGAATGCCGCGGCCACTGGTGAGTTGGGTGTCCGGCTTGAGCGAAGGACAGCGCAGCACGTGATCGACACCGGTCGCCAGGCACTGCACCCATTTCAGCCGGCCGGCGCGCTGGTAGAAGTCGTCTTTCAGTTCGATGGCGAACGAGATCAGCACGTCGATGTCGGAGAGGTCCGGCGGCAGTTCTGACACTTTGTGGGCGAGTACGAATTGCAGCGCTGGAAATTCCGCGCGCAAACGGTCGCGATAAGTTTCGGCATGCGGATCGAGAATGAGGACTTTTGCGCTCATGCGGGGCGGCAATCGGCTTTGCGAATCAACTCTTTGCTACGGTGTCGGCAGCTTGAATTCGCGCACCGCATTGCCGAACGCAACGGCCTCGCGGGTTGCTTCGGGAAGCTCCACCGCATCGAGAAACTCGCCGCCTTCCGTGGCCTGCTCGAACGGATAATCGGCCGCGAACATGACGCGCTCAGTGCCGAGCGCAGCGAGCGCGCAATTCAGCGGCTCGGCGGCGTTCATGCCCGAGTTGGTCACGACGAAATTCTGCTTGATGTAGTCCGACGGCTTCTTGCCGAGCTTGACGCCGTAGAGCTTGGCGCGGCTGTCGAACCGCCACAGCAGATACGGCAACGTCTCGCCGAGATGACCGAGCGCCACCTTGGCGCGCGGGAAACGATCAAACAGGCCCGAGAAAACGAGCCGCAGCGCGTGGGAGCCGGTCTCAAAACCCCATTCCCAGGTGGCGCGGCGCAAGCCTTCAACGCCCTCCAGCGAGGGCGCGGGCGAAATCGGGTCGGTCGGATGGATGTAGATGGTCGCACCAAGCGCTTCGGCGCGCTCCCAGAACGGGAACAGCGAGGCATGGTCGAGATATTGGCCGTTGGTGTGGCCGTTGATCATCGCGCCGCAGAATTTCAGCTCGCGCATGCAGCGTTCAAGCTCGTCGGCCGCAGCATGCGCATCCTGCATCGGCAGATGCGCAAAGCCGGAATAGCGATCGGGCCGTTTGGCGATTTCGCCGGCCAGAAAATCATTGGCCTCGGCGGCGCGCCGCACGGCGGTCGCATTGTCGCGCTCGGCCTGCACGCCGGGTCCGGAGACCGACAGTACCGAGCGCGCGATGCCGGCACTGTCCATACCGGTGAGGCGCGCCTCGCCGAAATCCTTCAGCCGCGCGACCAATGCGCTGACGGCTTTCTGATCGACATTGCCCATGGTGGGCAGCCAATAATCTTCAAAGCCGGGGCTGAGAAAATGCTCTTCGAGCGCAATTTTGCGAACCATGTCACTCCCCCGGCTTCCTCAACTTTGCGGCAACTGCTGTACCGCATGCCGGCTATCCTGTATCAAAGAGGGGTTCAGGCAGCAAGAACAGGCGGCCAGGCGGGATGGCGGCGGGGACGACATGAAAGCGCTCGGCGGACGAACACGTGAAAAAGGCGCGGCGAAATCCCAACCGCGCCATCGCTTGCAGAACGGCACACAGCCGCAGAGCCACATACCACCGCAAAGCCAGATCCAGCCGCAAAGTCAGGTGCAGGTGATTGCGCGCGCCGCAGCGATCCTGCGCGCGCTTGAAGACGAAGCGGCCGGCTTGAGCCTTGGACAGATCGCGCAACGGGTCAATCTCGCCCGCTCGACGGTGCAGCGGATTGTCGCCGCGCTCGAAGCAGAGAAGTTTTTGATCGCGGCTTCGCCCAATGGCCGCGTCCGGCTCGGCCCAACGATCCTGCGGCTCGCCGATTCCGCCCGCACTGACTTCGTGGCCGTTGTGCGCCCCTACCTCACGCAGCTCTCCGGCGAACTCAAGGAGACGGTCGATCTTTCCGTCGTGAAAAAAGATCACCTGGTTTTCATCGATCAGGTGATCGGCTCGCAGCGTCTGCGCATGGTGTCGGCGGTCGGCGAAACGTTTCCGCTGTACTGCACCGCCAACGGCAAGGCCTATCTGGCCACGCTCGACGATGCGGCGATCGCGAAAGTGATCGGCACCAGCTACGAAGAACGCACACCGCGCACCCTGACGCGCCTTGAAGACCTGCTGCGCGACCTCAAAGCCGTGCGCAAAGCCGGTGTCGCCATCGACCGCGAGGAACACGCCGCGGGCGTGTGCGCCGCCGGCGTGGTGACCCGGGACCCGGTCGGCAACATCGTCGCCATCTCGGTACCGGTGCCGGCACAGCGATTTTACAAGCATCAGCAAACGATCGTCGCGCGACTGCTGGCCACCAAGGAAGCGCTCGAGCGGCATTTGCTGGCGGCCGCCGCCTGAAGCGTCATCGGGGCCTTGATCTTTATGGGCGCGGCGGCTTGTCCCGGCGACCATAATTCGATACAGATGTACCATATCTTGGTACACGAGTTTCAGTGCAAGAAAGCCATAGGTCTGCGCCGCACAAGAGCCGGCGGACCGGGGAAACGCGGAGGTTCAGCGTGGCGAAAAAAATTCGCGGCATCTCGTTTGAAGAAAACGAGAACAACGCAATGGGACTGAATTTCTACAATCTGTCCCATCGCTTCGGATACCAGTCCCCGAACTGGCCGTATTTCGAAGACGTCAAGATCGAGCGCATCCACTACATGGCGAAGTCGGGCGTGCTGTCGCAGCGCATCACCACCAGCATGCACAACACCACGCACATCGACGCGCCGGCGCATGTCGTGCAAGGCACGCCGTTCATCGACGAGGTGCCGCTGCCGCACTTTTTCGGCTCCGGCATCGTGGTCTCGATCCCGAAGGAGAAGTGGGAGCCGATCACCTATGACGATCTGGAAAAGGCCGCCGGCAAGATCGTGCGGCCGCGCGACGTCGTGATCGTCAACACCGGCTGGCACCACAAGTACGAAGATAGCGAAGACTATTTCTGCTACTCGCCCGGCTTCGTGAAGTCGGCCGGCGAATGGTTCGTGGAAAAGAACGTGAAAGTCGTCGGCCACGACACCCAGGCCAACGATCATCCGCTCGCCACCGCGATCGGGCCGCACCGCAACGGTCCGCTGCATCCGCATCTCGCCGCCGAGTACAAGGAATGGTCCGGCGGCCGCGACTGGAAGGACGACTTCCCCGAATGGGAGCCGGTGCATCGCGTGCTGTTCAAGAACGGCATTCTGGGCATCGAGAATGTCGGCGGCGATCTCGACAAGGTCACCGGCAAGCGCTCGACCTTCGCGTTCTTCCCCTGGAACTGGGATCGCGGCGACGGCTGCATCATCCGCCTCGTCGCCATGCACGATCCCAAGGGCGAATACCGCATCGAGAAGGGGGAGACGTTCTGATGCAAGTCAAACGCTTCCCCGAGATCAAAGGCTACGACGCGCCCAATCATCGCGCCTGCTCGACCCTGCGGGTGTTCGGCGCCGAAGCCGGCGGCACCCAGAGCCTGATCGTCGGCGTGTCGCACTTCCTGCCCGGCGGCGGCGCCGGGCCGGACGCCTCGCCGCCGGAAAAAGTCTATTTCGTGCTGGAAGGCGAATTGACCGTGATCGTCGATGGCAAGGAAACCGTGCTCAAGAAGCACGATTCCTGCTTCATCGGCCCGAACGAGAGCCGCGAGATCATCAACCGCGGCAATGAGGTGTGTTCGATCCTGGTCTCGATCGCACCGGGGCCGAAGTGATTACTCGGCGTCATGCCCGGCCGCAGCCGTTCGAAGAACGGCGTCACTTCGCTAGCCTATGTGCCGGGCATGACGCCTAGATTGGCAGTGCCCGTCTAAATCGGGATGGCCGGGACGAGCCCGGCCATGACGAAGTCATCAGCAAGTTTTGACACAGTGAGCTCGCCATGCCCGAAGCATCGTCCGAAGACTTCCTGAAAAACCCGCTGTCGCTGTTCGACGTGCGCGGCAAGACCGCGATCGTCACCGGCGCCTCGGGCGCATTCGGCGCGCTTGCCGCCAAGGTATTGGCCGGCGCCGGCGCCAACGTGGTGCTGTCCGCCAGCAATGCGGCCGAACTGAAAAAGGTGGCGGATGCCTGCACGGCGCTCGGCGGCAAGACCGAGATCTTCGCCAAGCGCCCGAGCTCGGAAGCCAACTGCGATGCAATCGTGAAAGCGGCCGTCGACACATTCGGACGCGTCGACATTCTGGTGGTCGCCTCCGGCCTCAACAAGGTCTCCAAGATCGTCGATCAGCCGGCGGCCGATTTCGCCGAAATCATCGACGCCAACGTCACGCAATCCTGGCTGATGGCGCGCGCCGCCGGCCGGCAAATGCTCAAGCAGGGCGACGGCGGCAAGGTGATCCTGATGTCGTCGGCGCGCGGTTTGCTCGGCCATCCGGCCGGCTACACCGCCTATTGCGCCTCGAAATCGGCGGTCGACGGCATCACCAAGGCGCTCGGCTGCGAATGGGGCGAGACCGGCATCACCGTGAATGCGCTCGGCCCCACGGTCTTCCGCTCGCCGCTGACTCAATGGATGTACGAGGACACCGAACGCGCCAACACCGTGCGCAAGGGCTTCCTTGCCCGCGTGCCAAAAGGCCGGCTTGGCGAGCCGTCCGATCTGGCCGGACCGCTGCTGTTCCTCGCCTCGAAGGCCTCCGATTTCTACACCGGCCACATCCTCTACGCCGACGGCGGCTACACCGCGGGCTGAAGGCGGGGCTTCTTCGATGCATCAGGCGCCGCCGCGCGTTAAAGCGCCGCGACGCCACACCCGGCTAAGCCGCAATATTCTCGGAACAGCGAGCCGCCGCTTCGTGCTACATCGCGGCCGAGAAAACTGGTTGGGAATCGCAAGATGAGCAAATCGAAAATCACCGTTATCGGCACCGGCCTCATGGGCCACGGCATCGCCCAGGTGTTCGCGGTCGCCGGCCACGACGTGACCATCACGGACTCGGTGAAGCAAAGTCTCGACACGGCGAAATCGCGCATCGCCGCCAACCTGCGCGATCTCGGCGACGACGCAAAAGCCGTCGACAATGTCCGCACCGTTGCCGATCTCGCCGAAGCGGTGCGCGACGCCGATTATGTGGTCGAGGCGGTGCTGGAAGACCTGCCGCTCAAACAGAAGCTGTTCGCCGAAATCGAGCGTCACGTTCGTCCCGATACGATCCTCGCC
Source organism: uncultured Alphaproteobacteria bacterium (assembly GCA_963737755.1). Classification (GTDB taxonomy): domain Bacteria; phylum Pseudomonadota; class Alphaproteobacteria; order Rhizobiales; family Xanthobacteraceae; genus BOG-931. The sequence continues at coordinate 62,962 of CAVTTZ010000010.1, forward strand.
AGCAACACGTCGGTCATTCCGATCACGGCGATCGTCCGGGACGTCAAGCGGCGCGAGCGCGCGGTCGGAACGCATTGGTGGAATCCGCCGTTTCTGATCCCGCTGGTCGAGGTGATCGAAACCGAGTGGACGTCGCCCGAAGTCGTCGCCTGGACGATGAAGCTGCACCAAGACGCCGGCAAGACGCCCGCGCACGTCAAGAAAGACGTACCGGGCTTCATCGGCAATCGGCTGCAGCACGCGCTCTGGCGCGAGGCGATCTTTTTGGTCGAGGAAGGCATCTGCGACGCTGAAACCGTGGACACGGTGGTCAAGGCCTCTTTCGGCCGCCGCCTGCCGGTGCTGGGCCCGCTGGAAAATGCGGATTTGATCGGCACCGATCTGACGCTCGCCATCCACCAGAACGTCATGCCGCACGTCGACAGCCGGCCGGATGCGTCACCGCATTTGGCGAAGCTGGTCGCCGAGAAGAAGCTCGGCTTCAAGTCCGGCGAAGGCTTTCGCACCTGGAGCGCCGACGAGCAGGCGGCGTTGCGCAAGACGCTGGTCGATCACCTGAAAGCGATGCGCGGCTCTTAGACTGCGTTATTTGGCAAGCAACACGTCCCGTCATGGCCGGACTTGTTCCGGCCATCCACGTCTTTAGTTTGTCGCGACGCTCAAGACGTGGATGGCCGCGACAAGCGCGCGTATGACGGCCGAGAGAGATTTCGCGATGCCTTTATCCAAGCTCGTCATTGCGAGCGAAGCGAAGCAATCCAGTGGGCTAGGCGGAAGACTGGATTGCTTCGTCGCTGCGCTCCTCGCAATGACGAAGAGCGCATTATCTCGCTTCAGCGAATGAACGTACCTTGGCGCAGCTCCGTAAAGGCCTGCTGCAGCTCGGCCTGTGAGTTCATCACGATCGGGCCATGCCAGGCGACCGGCTCCTGGATCGGCTTGCCGGACACGAGGATGAAGCGGACGCCCTCGTCGCCGGCCTGCACGGTGACCTCGTCGCCGGAGTCGAACAGCACCAGCGAACGGTTGCCGGTCTGCTCGCGCACCAGGATCTCGTTGACGCCGTCGCTCCGTTCGGTGAGCACGCCGAAGGGCTGCGAGGCGGCGCGGAAATTGCCCGAGCCTTCGAACACGTAAGCAAAGGCCTGGCGCTCGATCTCGACCTTCAGGGTTTTGCGCTTACCCGGCGGCACCCAGACATCGAGATACCGCGGATCGGCGGCGACACCTTCGACCGGGCCGCGCTTGCCCCAGAAATCGCCGCAGACCACGCGCACCCGCGTGCCGTCATCGTCGATCACTTCCGGCACTTCGGCCGCCTTGATGTCCTGGTAGCGCGGCGCCGTCATCTTCAAGCGACGACGGCAGGTTGGCCCAGAGCTGAAAGCCGTGCATGCGGCCCTTCTCGTCGCCCTGCGGCATTTCCTGATGCAGGATGCCGCGTCCGGCCGTCATCCATTGCACGTCGCCGGCGCCGAGATTGCCGCGATTGCCGAGGCTGTCGCCGTGCTCGACATTGCCGGCCAGCACGTAGGTGATGGTCTCGATGCCGCGATGCGGGTGCCAGGGGAAGCCGGCGCGATACTCCTCCGGCCGATCGTTGCGGAAATCATCCAGCAACAAAAACGGATCGAATTCGGTGGTGTCGCCGAAGCCGAAGGCGCGGCGCAGATGCACGCCGGCGCCCTCGAGCGTGGGCTTGGAGGGGACGATGCGTTTGACAGGGCGAATGGACATGACGCGTTCCTTGCCAAATTTGGGGCCAGCTGATGACGACAGCGGCCGTTGGGCTGCAAGAGATTGGGTTGCACCAAAAATGGACTAACGGCGGCGCATCGCAAGAAGGCACACGATTGTAACCGGACGCCGGACGCGCATCGATAAAGGGCCAGCCCCTTGTCTTTGGAGCCCTCGTCCAAGAGACCGGTAGCGGTGGCTCTCAGTGCAAGCTCGGCCCTTTGAGGAAGCGATCGCGCTCGCTCGATTTCACCCGGACGTCCAGGGTGTCGCCATCGCGATAGATGGTGATCGGCACCTCGACACCCGCCTGACCCTGCGCCCAGATGCGCCGGAACATGCTCGCCAGATCGCTGACTTCGCTGCCGGCGACCGCGAGCAGAATATCGCCGGTGCGGATATCGGCGCGCTTGGCCGGGCCGCGATCGGCGAGCCCGACCACGACCAGCCGGTTTTCCACTTCGGTCGCATAGAATCCGAGCCACGGCCGCGGCGGCGCGTTACGCTTGCCGTATTTCATCAGGTCGTCGAAGATCGGTTGCAGCAGATCGATCGGCACCATCATGTTGATGTTTTGCGCCGGCCCTTTGTCGACCGCCTGCTGCAATTGCAGCGAGCCGACACCGACCAGATCCCCGCGCGGTCCGATCAACGCCGTGCCACCCCAATTGGGATGCGAAGGCGCGGTGAAAATCGCCTCGTCGAGGACGTATTCCCAATAACCGGCGAATTCCTGCTTGGCGACGACGCGCGCCGCCACCGAATGATGCCGGCCGCCGGCGCCGGCAATCACCACCCGCTCGCTGACCGACAAGCCCGAGGATTGGCCGATCGAGAGCGCCGGCATGTCGATTTTGGCGAGCGCCTGTACCAGTCCGAAGCCGGTCTCCTGATCATAGCCGAGCACGTGCCCAGGCACCGAGCGGCCGTCACTCAATGTCAGCCAGATCGTTTCGGCCTCCGTGATGAGATAGCCGATCGTCAGGACAAGCCCATTGTTGCGGATGATGACGCCGTTGCCGGCGCGCTCGGTGCCGAGCGTCTCGGCCGTGAACGCATCGGCCGGGATATTGGCGCGCAGCCCAACCATCGAGGCCAGAGCCAGATCGAGGTCGTAAGAATAGTCTTCGGGCTTTGGCTGGACCGAGGCGGGAATCTTCCAATCGCTCACAGAGGCCATCCGCTCATTCCTTCGTTGGTATCTTGTAACCTGAAACGCGGCCGCAGCGAAATCCCGCATCGAAGCGCCGCACCGTTTCAGCTTCATTTTTGCGGCTACAACAATGTGCGAAGCACAACACCGCCAATCAAGCCCGTTGAGAAGGCGGACGGCTCAAAGAAGCGGCGCGCTACGCAAAGACGGCGTCGCAAAAGACGGCATGGCAAAGACCGCATAGCAAATGTCGCGGCCGCCTCAGTCCTTCTTCTCGACCGTCGCGGCGGCCGCCTCGAGTTCTTGCAGCCGCTTTTCAAGCTTGGGAAGATTCTGGACAAGCTCGCATTTGGTCTTGTCCTCCTGCGCCTGTCGCTTCACTTCTTCCCAGCGCTCTTTCGCATCCTCGAGAGTCCAGGCGCGACGCTTCGCCGGATTATAGACCTCGGCCTTCACCAGAGCTTCCAGAGAATGGAAATAATCTTCCAGATTGAGAATGCGATTGCGCAACTGAAAATAAAAACTTTTGCCGTCCAGCTCCGGGCAATGTTTCAGGCCAGCGAAACTCTGCTGCGCCATATGCGCATCAAATATTTTGCCCTTGAGCTCGTCGATCTCCTGGCTTTGCGCAAACGCGGCCGATCCCGCGACGAAACTCAGCAGCATTGCGAAAGCAACGCACAGCGCCGCACGGCGGTGTGGTTCCACGATCGACCCCGATCCCCTTTTGGTCCTGTGATTAGGTTACCAGCCTGGGCGACCAAGCCCAACGGAAAACGCCACGATTTGCAATTTGTTATCCATCTTGTGGTTCCATCCCGGCGGGTCACAAGCGGTGACCTGTTGTCGGACTCTCTTCGCTTTGTTGCCTTGTTCCCGCCCCATCCATCGAGCAAAAAAGCTCACGGTTGTTGCGGGTCGGTGGGGACCAATCGTGCGCATCCATATCAGCGTTGTCGTTGTTGCATTGACGGTCGGCGGGTCGCTCGGTGGGGCGATGGCGCAAACCTATTATCCGCCCGAGCCGGATTATTATCCACCGCCGCAGCGCGGCTATTACCCGCCGCCGCAGGGCTATTACCCGCCGCCACAGGGTTATTATCCGCCACCCGAGAGCTACGACTATCCGGTGCCGGCGCGGCGCGCTCCGATTCCGCCGGGCGATGTTCCGGTGGCCGCGTATCCGCCCGGTTATGCGCAGCCCGGCTATGGACAGCCGGCTTATCCGCCGCCCTATCCGGCCCAGCGCCAGGGCTATTATGATCAAAACGGCGGCGCTCCGGTCGATGCGCCGCGGCCGCCCGGCGGCGTCAGCGACGCGACGGGATCTATTTCCCGGCCTGAGGCTGCACCCGGTGGTCAACAAGACGGCACCATGATCGCGGCGTTGCCGCCGGAAGATCAGCCGGAAAGCGGAACTGCGGAACTACCGCCGCAGCTTCATCGACAATTGGTCACTTATCCGACGCCGGAACCTGCCGGCACCATCGTGATCGATACGTCGCATACGTTTCTTTATCTGATCCTCGGCGGCGGCAAAGCCGTGCGCTACGGCGTCGGCGTCGGCCGCGAAGGCTTCACATGGTCCGGCACCGAACGCGTCAGCCGGATGAGCGAATGGCCCGACTGGCATCCGCCGAAGGAGATGATCGAACGGCAACCTTATCTGCCGCGCTTCATGGCCGGCGGTGAGGGTAATCCGATGGGCGCCCGCGCGCTTTATTTGGGCAGTACGGTCTATCGCATTCACGGTACCAATCAGCCGTCGACGATCGGCCACTTTGTTTCGTCGGGCTGCATCCGCCTGACCAACGAAGACATTCAAGATCTGTATAGCCGCGTGAATGTCGGCACGCGCGTCGTCGTGCTGCCGGGCTCGGCGCCTGCCTCGGCGTCGGCGCAAGGTCCTGTCGCGCGCTAAAACATCTGCGCAGCCGATCGTTCGCATCACCAGCGGCGCATAGCGGCGAGCGGCGTCCGCTCGCCGAAGACATTGCGCAGCGGCGCGCGAGAATTTTTAATTTTGGATTTTCGCCGACTCACTTAAAGTCCATTCTGGATTCGGCAGGCGCGGAAAGCATCTGCGATCCAATCATGTGTCGGCTGAGAACAATCTTTGTCGAAAATCTCGGCTGCCGCGAGACCATGGTCTCAGCGACGATCTGTTGTTCGATGTGACGCGTGCTTTGCAGGATCGCGCGAACCGTTCAACGACGAGGTCGAATGCTTCCGAACGTACGCCTGATGATCACGGCGATATTGGTTTCGGCCGTGGTGCTGAGTTGTGGATTCGGCATTTTTGCCGCGTTCCGCGTCAGCCACGAACCGTTCGCACACCTTCCGGCACCGATGGCGCCTCCGCAATTGGTGGCCGAAACGACGGCGGCACCGCTCGCGCCTAATTTTCGCGGCGGCGAAGCGATCGGTCGCCAAGCCGATAGTCTGCTCGGCACCGCGGCGGAAACGACGGCGCCGACCAGCGGCGCCCGAAATCCACGCCACGGCGTATGCGGACGAAGCTGAACAGAAAGCCGCCCCGGACGTCATCGCGGCAGCCGTCACTGATCCGCCTTCACCGAACAAGACCCAGGACAAGCCGGCCGATGAGACAACCGCGGCGATCGGCGCGCCGGCGCAAGAGCCGACAAAGCCTTCGGTCACGGTCAGCGAGCTGCCACCGCTTCCGCGCGGCGAGGACCGCATCAGCGATCCGACTCAGAATACTGCGAACGATCCCACCACGCGTGATCAACCGGCAAGCGAAGCCACGACCGCGTCGTTCATGGCAACCAACGACGCACCAACCGGGCGGGCAGCCGCCGACGAGTCCGCGAGCGCGACCGGCAGCAGCGAATCGCAGCCTTCCTCCGCCCCGTTCGCCGACATGGCGCCTGCGCGTGTGGCCAACGCCGAGACGGCCCTCACGCCCGCCGACGCGACTGAACAGTCGGACGCCGCAGACAGCGTCGCGCTTGCCACGTCGGCGGATCTACCGCTTCCGCGCGAGCGTCCCAGCGTCGCCTCGGTCCCGGCGGCAGATGCGACGCCCGAGGTCCACGAACACAGGCCGACGCCAGCCGCGAGCATGCCCAAGCATCCGCGCGTCGTCATCCGAACCATCCACGCCCCGCGGTTTCCGGCGGCGTACTATGTGCAGGCCCAGTACGCTCAAAGCATCGAGTACGGCTATGCATTCGGGCAAATGGGTGATCCTCAGCCGCAGGCGATGATCCGGCGCGTGCCCCGGCCGCGGCCGGCCACGAGGAGAAACGGCTACTAACCGGCACCCGAGCGGGTTGAACGCCAAGCCACCTATCCCCACGTTGCCAGTGTAAAGACAAAATTTACCAGTGGCGGCCGCGCTCCGTGATCCCCTTATCCGTTCTTGACCTTTCGCCGGTGACCACCGCCACGCCGGGGGCAGTCGCTTTGCGCAACTCGCTGGATTTGGCGCAGCTGACGGACCGCCTCGGCTACACCCGCTACTGGCTCGCGGAGCATCACAATCTATCCAGCATCGCCAGTTCGGCGCCGGAGATCATGATCGGCCAGGTGGCGGCGGTGACGTCCAATATCCGCGTCGGCTCCGGCGGCGTGATGCTGGTGAATCACGCACCCCTGATGGTGGCCGAGCGGTTCAAAGTCCTGGAGGCGCTTTATCCGGGCCGCATCGACCTCGGCCTCGGCCGCGCGCCCGGCACCGATCAGGTCACGTCGTATGCGCTGCGCCGGCGCCAGGACGTCCGCGAAGGCGACGAGTTTCTTGAACGATTTCAGGAACTCATGTTGCTGGAGCGGAACGGGTTTCCGCCCGAGCATCCGTTCCGCAACGTCCACGCGATGCCGGCCGACGTGGCCCTGCCGCCGATTTGGCTTCTCGGCTCGAGCGGCTACAGCGCGGAACTTTCGGCCGCGGTCGGCATGGGATTCGCCTTCGCGCATCATTTCGCCGACTACGATCCCGCCAGCGCCATGCTGAGCTACCGCACCCACTTCAAGCCGTCCGCGGCGCTGCCCGAGCCGCGCGCGATTCTTGCGGTCGCGGCGATCAGCGCCGACAGCGACGCCGAGGCGGAGCGCATCGCCGCCAGCGCCGACCTGTTCTTCGTTCGCCGTGCCAAGGGGGAATTCCTGCCGCTGGCCTCACCCGAGGAGGCCGCTGCCTATCCGTATGCGCCGATCGATCGACAACGCATTGCCCGACAACGCGAACGCGTGATCGTCGGCGGCATCGACAGCGTCAAAGCGCGGCTGTTGGCCCTGATCGAAGCAACGCGCGCGGACGAACTGATGATCACCACCATGGTCTTTGACCACGCCGCGCGGCGCCGTTCCTACGAACTGCTGGCGGAAGCATTCGGTTTACCTTCAGCCAACTGATCGCCTTTTCCCGTTCTAAATTGCGGCAAAAATTCACCTGTCAGAAATCTGTCGCGTGCTACGTGCCAGCATGGCGGAAGCGTTGCAAATCTGCCGCGGGTTACCGTTAAATTTAGGCAAGACTGGCCTTTCCCCGGTGAATTCGTAGTCGTCCGCTAACGTCTCTACTAAGATTCGAATCGAAAATCGTACTCATTTGGGCTGGGTGGCAATTTGAGCACCAACACAAGGCACGTTGCACGTTCCGAGCGTGTGCGCCGTTTCGTTTGTTTGTTCAACCGCTGTTTGTTCAGCCACTCCTCGCTGGTAGCCGCGACTGTTGCGACCGTCGCGTTCACGGTCGCGACACCAATCAAGCCGGCCGCCGCGCAGGGCTGGAATCCCTATTACTACGAAGTTCAGAGACCGCGACTGAGAGTGCGAGCAAAACTGCGCACGCCGGCGCCGGCGACCGAACAGGTGTCCAAAGAGCCCTTCGGCCAGATCCGCAAAGGACCACTCCAGATCATCGTCTCGATCGATCAGCAGAAATTGCACCTCTACAGCGATGGCTCGGAAGTAACGGAAACCCTGGTAGCGACCGGCGTCCCCGGACATCCGACTCCGGTGGGCGTTTTCAGCATCATTCAAAAAGATCGTCTGCACCATTCGAACATCTATAGCGGCGCGCCGATGCCGTTCATGCAGCGCATCACCTGGTCGGGTGTGGCGATGCATGAAGGCGGCAATCTCGGTCATCCGGCCTCGCACGGCTGCGTGCGTCTGCCGCATGATTTCGCGACGCGGCTGTGGGGACTGACCAAGCTCGGAGCGCGCGTGATCATTGCGCGGCCGGAATTGCGGCCGGAGGACGTCAGCGATTCGCACCTGTTCGTGCGTCGCGATATGCCCGCGCCGAGCGCCTCGCTGCCGGCAGCAGAACAGCCGGTCAAGACGGCGCAAAGCCTTCCCGAGGGCAAGAGTAGCGATGCGCCCGCGACAGGCATCGAAAGACTCTGCCATCACGGATCCGGCGGTGCCTGACACGGCTTCGCCAAGCAACAAGCACGGCGACATCGCCGCGACGCCCGTTGCGGATACCGGCGCCGGCCCTCTGCGGCCGAGCATTACCGCCGATCCGACACCGACCGCGGCGAGCGACGCTGCGCCTGCGTCTGCGGCTGCGCCGACCGCCGAGACGGCGCCCAAGGCGCCCGAGACCGCCGACGCTCCGCAACCGGCAACATCGCCGTCGCCTGTTGCGCTGCCGGCGGTTCCGGTACCGCCGGTGAAGCCGGCGGAGATCGCCCACACTGCGCCGAAAACCCCGATCTCAATTTTCGTCAGCGGCAAGGAAAAGAAGATTTACGTGCGGCAGGATTTCATGCCGCTGTTCAGCGCTCCGGTGACCATCGATCGCCCGGAGCAGCATTTGGGCACGCACGTCTTTACGGCGCTGTCTTTGTTGGACGATCATTCGCACTTCCGCTGGAATGTCATTTCGATGCCCGGCGATCAATACCGTGCCGGCACCAAAACCCTGGCGCGGATCGCGGACGAGGAGCGGCCCAGCCGCGGCCGGCAGCGCAATGAGCCACGCGAAGCCGCGGAGTCGCAGCCGTCGCTGCAATCCGCCAAAGAAGCGCTGGCGCGCATCGAGATCCCGCAAGACGTCATCGACCGCATCTCCGATCTGATGGTGCCGGGCTCGTCCCTGGTCATTTCCGACCAAGGGCTCGGCGGCGAAACCGGCGAAGGCACCGACTTCATCGTCGTCATGCGCTAACGCGGCGATCCGCGAGATTTTGTCTCGCGATCGGTTGCTTATCGGAATCATCAAACGACGATCGGGTCGCAACGAACGCTGGGCGCGTTCGACGTCCCCCGCACAGCTTGTCCCGACCTCCCGAAAGGTTGCGGCGCCAGCCGTCATTTCAACCGACATCATTGGCCGGTATATGCTAGGCGTGCCCCGAGGGGCCATCATTGCATTTGAAGGAGGATATCGTGGGTCAGCATTTTTCACTCACCGCCGCTGACAATTTCAAGCTGGGCGCCTATCGGGCCGATCCGAGCGGAACCCCGAAGGGTGGCGTCGTCGTCGTTCAGGAAATATTCGGCGTCAATCATCACATCCGCGTCATGTGCGACCGTTTCGCCGCGGAAGGCTATGTGGCGATAGCGCCGGCGGTGTTCGACCGCCAGCACCCGAATTTCGAAAGCGGCTATTCGCCCGACGAGATCGCCAACGCCCGCAAGTTCGTCGCCAATCCGGATTGGGCAGCGATGCTCAAGGACGTGCAGGCGGCAATCGACGAAGCCAAAAAAGCCGGCCCGACCGCGATCATCGGCTATTGCCTCGGCGGCAGTCTCGCCTTTGTTGCGGCCACGAAACTGAGCGGCCTCTCGGCCGCAATCGGCTATTACGGCGGACAGATCGTCAAGCACGCCGACGAGAAGCCGAAGGTGCCGACTCAATTACACTTCGGTGAGAAAGACGCCTCGATCCCGATGAGCGACGTCGAGATCATCAAACAAAAACGCGGCGGCGATTGCGAGATCTATGTGTATCCCGGCGCGCAGCACGGTTTCTCGTGCGACGAGCGCGGCAGCTACGACGAAGCGGCGACCAAAATCGCTTGGGAACGTTCGCTCGCCTTCATGGCCAAGCATCTGAAAAAATAATTTGGCGGCAATATCTGGTCCGATTGTCGGAAGATTACCACTAACTCGTCATGGCCGGGCTTGTCCCGGCCATCCCGCTTGGGCGGGCACTGAGCCCTGACAATCGGGATGCGCGGATCAAGCCCGCGCATGACGTGAGAGGGTTCAGAACCAGCGCTCTTGCACATTGACCGTGTCGCCAGGATTTAACGGGAAGCTCGGCGGCACCGACATGCGCACGATGCGCCCGGCCACCGGACGATCAACGGTCAGGTTTCTGCGGAACGCTCGCGGCGTGAACCCGCCCGCGATGGCGACCGCAGTCTCTGCGGTCATGCGCGGTACGTAAGGATATTGCCCTGGCGCCGTGACCTCGCCGAGAATGAAGAAAGGCCGATAGGCTACGACTTCGACCGCGACGTGCGGCTCACGGATGAAGCCGTTGCGGAGCTTGACCGCGATGCGATTGGCGAGCTCGATCGTGGTCGCACCGCGCGCCATTACCTGGCCGATCAGCGGCACGTCAATCAATCCGCCGGCGTCGACCAGATAGGCGTTGGTCAAACCCTCCTGACCGAACACCACGACGCGAAGCCGATCGCCGGAATCGAGCGTGTATTCCGGCGGCGCAACAGCCGGCACATAGGCAACGCCGGCAGGCACCGGAATTGCGGGCGCGGCGACCGGCACTACGCCCGCCGAGGCAACATGCACAGGCCGTGCGGCCGACATCGGCGCAGGCGGCGGTGGGGCGACGGCGAGCGGAACGATCGGTCCCGCGGATGCGACACGCACAGGCAACGGGGCCGGCGCCGCCGGAGCGGGCGCCATTGCGGCTGCTGGCGCAGGAGCAACGGGCTCTCGGACTGGCGCGGCCGGGACGTAAGGACCACCGGTGCCGTAGACCACGTGATCAATGCCGGCCGCCGGGGCCGGATATGTCACAGCCGCCGGATAGGCCGCAGTTGATGGGTAGGTTACTGGAGCCGGATAGGCTGCTCGCGGTTGGTACGCCGCCGGAGCCTGATAGGCCGTTGGGGCCGGAGACGCAGCCGGATTTGGGGTGCCGGCTTGCGGGTAGGCCGTGTAGACGGGCTGCTGCGCGCAACCGCCGGCGGTGACCGCCACACCCGTCAGCAGAAGAAAAATATGGACCACCCGCATACGCACCAACCCGGCTCAGTTCGAGCAAACGTTGGCATTGATTAACGCCCGTTATGGTTAACAATCCCTCACTGCTGACGCGTTTGACGGTCAACAAAACGGCGGCGCAAAAATGCACTCGGGACGGATGTTTTCAAAGTGGGGGCGCTAAGCCGGACGCGGCAGCAACGCTGCGTCAGCAACGCTTACGAAGGCGGGCGAGCGTGCTGCGACACCCGGTCGGCCAGCGCCATCAACAGCATGGCGACGACGAAGACGAGCGGAAACGCCGCGACCCAGGTGAGCTTGAGACTGTCGGCGTTCTTTTCCAGATCGAGATACCAGGCCAACGCATCGACCGCGGCGATGACGGCGATCGAGCCCATCACCCTTTGCTTGAGCGCGCCGAAGTCGATCGCGGTCAAGCCCTCGGGCCAATCCGTGTGATCATGCGCTTCCACTTTGTGCAGGAAGTTCTCGTAGCCGGAGAAGATGATGATCAGCACCAGATTGGCGGTCAGCACGATGTCGACCATGTTGAGCACGCCGACAATCAGTTCGTGCCAACTCGTGTGCGGCAGTTGCACTGCCACCTCATAAAAATCGACGGAGAAACGGTAGAGCAGCAATAAAAGCGTCAGCACCAAGCCGACAAGAAAAGGCGCCAGCAGCCAGCGCGACAGAAACATCATCGAATTCGAAGCCGCGCCGAACTGGCTGCATGCATGCCCCCGCGAACATCACCGGCGCGACTGTGCCGTCAAACGCTCCGCGCGGTCAATGCGCCGGGGTCTTGGTGGCGACGGCGATGCGTCGACACCAAGCGTGGCAATCAGGTGTGCGCCGGCGCGGCGGTGACACCCGTTCCGATCTGGCAGGTGACGCCGGTACCGCCGAGGCCGCAATAGCCGTGCGGATTCTTCGCCAGATATTGCTGGTGGTAATCCTCGGCGAAGTAGAACGGCGGCGCGTCACGAACCTCGGTGGTGATTGGACCCAGGCCCTGAGCGGCAAGCGCCTTGGCATAGCTCTCCGCGAGGCTTCGGCGGCGGCGCGCTGGGCCGGCGAGAACGTATAGATGCCGGAGCGGTATTGGGTGCCGACATCGTTGCCCTGGCGCATGCCCTGGGTCGGATCGTGGTTTTCCCAGAAGGTCTTCAGCAGCCGCTCGTATGAGATCTTTTTGGGATCGTAGACCACCAGCACGACTTCGTTGTGCCCGGTCCGGCCGCTGCAGACCTCTTCGTAGCTCGGGTTCGGCGTGAAGCCGCCCGCATAGCCGACTGCGGTGACATAGACGCCATCGCCCAACTCCCAGAATTTGCGTTCGGCGCCCCAGAAGCAGCCGAGCCCGAACATTGCCATCGCCAAGCCCTCGGGATACGGCGCCTTGAGCGCATGGCCATTGATGAAATGCGTACGGGCTGTTGGGATGGGTGACGAGCGGCCAGGCAACGCATCAGCAGCCGCCGGCATTTCGACCTTCTTTCCGAAACCGAACATCGGTGTCTCCCTTACTGGCTGGAGCAAATATAAGCATTCGGCGGCCGTCGTGCAGCTCATGATGCGATCAGTTTTTGCCCGCTGCCCTGATTGCTGCGAGCGCACAAATAAGTTCTTGCTGTCCCGACTCTTCCACCCGGCGCGTTTGCCGCTTATTGTGCCGCTCCGCGCCCCGCCTTTCGAGTCGCCATGCGAAGGAGATAATGTCGATGTCCCGGACGCTCGCGCTTGCCTCCGCACTGGTCGTCTGTTCCCTGGCGGCGGGTACGGCCTTCACCGGCGCCCACGCCCAGCAAGCCGCGACACCGCCTTACGGGGCGCCGATCACGCTGGATGATGCCAAGCGCGCGATGGCAGCGGCGGAGCTCGAAGCCGTGAAGAATTCCTGGCAGGTGGCCATCACCATCCTCGACAGCGGCGGCAACATGGTGATGTTCCACAAGGCCGACAACACCCAGCTTGCATCCATCGCTGCGTCCGAAGGCAAGGCGCGCACCGCGCTGACGTTCAAGCGGCCCAGCAAGGCGCTCGATGACGCGATCGCGGCCGGCGGCGCAGGCCTGCGGCTTCTCGCCGTGAAGGACATCACCCCACTGGAAGGCGGCATCCCCCTCATGGTCGACGGCAAGATCGTCGGCGCCATTGGGGTGTCGGGAGCGCTGTCCTCGCAGGACGCCCAGGCTGCCAAAGCCGGTGCCGATGCTTTGACCAAGTAGCCCGATCGACGGCTTCGGGTGGGGCGTTGCGGCATCGTGCGAAGACGCGGCGCCGTATTCCAACAAACGCTCGATCCGGAGCACGGTTTGGCGGCCGAAGCGCCATCAAAAGATCAAACACCCCCACGGCCAAGCATTGAACCCGACATAAAGCCTCACCAGCTTTATGGCTGGCTGGGTTTTTCGGGGTGAAGGCATGAGCGGTTCACGACAACTCCATTTCTGCGCTTTTATGCGCCCGACGACCATCCACACCGGTGCCTGGCGCTATCCGGGCGCCTTCCCGGACGCCAATTTCAACCTCGCCCATCTGAAGCGTCTCGCGCAAACGCTCGAGCGTGGGAAATTCGACGCGTTCTTCATGGCCGACCATTTGGGGGTGCTCAACATGCCCCTCGATGCGCTCAAGCACAGCCACACGGTAACGTCGTTCGAGCCATTCACGCTGTTGTCGGCGCTCGCGATGGTGACCGAGCATATCGGCCTGATCGCCACCGGCTCGACCACCTTCGATGCACCGTTTCACGTCGCCCGCCGCTTTGCGTCGCTCGATCATTTGAGCGGCGGCCGCGCCGGCTGGAACATCGTGACCACGTCCAATCCGGATTCGGCGCTGAATTTCGGCATGGACGATCACATGGAGCACGCCGAGCGCTATCGGCGCGCGCGTGAGTTCTACGATGTCGTCACCGGCCTGTGGGATTCCTTCGCCGACGACGCTTTCGTCCGCGATGCCGCGAGCGGGATTTATTTCGATCCCGACAAGATGCACGTGCTCAATCACAAGGGCCCGTATCTGTCGGTGCGAGGACCGCTTAACATCGCCCGCCCGGTGCAGGGCTGGCCGGTGATCGTGCAAGCCGGCGCCTCGGATTCCGGCCGCCAGCTCGCGGCGGAAACCGCCGAAGCGGTGTTCACCCCGCCCGCCAACATCGCGGCCGGGCGCGAGTTTTTCGCCGACGTCAAAGGCCGGATGCGGAAGGCCGGCCGGGCGCCCGAGCACATGAAAATCATGCCGGCGTGTTTTGTCATCGTCGGCGACAGCATTGAGGAAGCCCGCGCCAAGCGCGCCAAGCTCGACAGCCTGGTCTATTACGACAACGCCATCGCTTCGCTGTCGATCGCCCTCGGCCACGACGCCTCGCGCTTCGATCCCGACAAGCCGCTGCCCGACAACATCCCCGAAACCAATGCCAGCAAGAGTGCGCGGCAGCGCGTGGTCGAGCTGGCCGAACGCGAGAAGCTGACGGTGCGGCAGCTCGCGCAGCGGCTCGGCGGCTATTCGGGGCTGGCGATGGTCGGCACCCCGCAGACGATTGCCGACGAAATGCAAGAATGGCTGCAGACCGACGCCAGCGACGGCTTCACCATCATGTTTCCGTACCTGCCCGGCGGACTCGACGATTTCGTCGAGCGCGTGGTGCCGGAATTGCAGCGCCGCGGAATTTACCGGCGCGAATACGAAGGCAAGACGCTCCGCGAAAATCTCGGCCTGCCGCGTCCGACCAACCGCTTTTTCGAAACCCGCAAGGCGGCGGAGTAGATCACCGCCTTCCAGATTCCGCTCGTCCCCGCGAAGGCGGGGACCCAAACTGTTTTGTGTACACGCCCCTGGATTCCCGCTTTCGCGGGAATGAGCGGGTTTGAATCAAAAGCGGCAAGGCCACCAAACTAAAAGTGATAATTGACACCGACGCGGGCGATGTTGGTGTAGGCACTGCCGCTGCCCGATGTGAATGTTGGAACGACCGGCTTCGATGACGGCGTGCCCATGTACAGATACTCGGCCTTCACGCTCCAGCAATCGCTGAACGCCATCTCGACGCCGGCGCCGGCGGTCCATGTCGTGAAGTCCGCCGTGCTCGAAAACGGGCCATAGGAAGAGACAGTCCCACTCCAGTTGCTCTCGCCATACGCGGCGCCGCCGGTGGCGTAGACCAACACGCGCTCGATGGCGTAGCCGACGCGGCCGCGAACGGTGCCGAACCACGGCATCTTGGCGGTGCCGCTGATGGTCGGCCCAGCGGTGGCGCTAAGCGGACCGCTGCCGGTGGCGCCCTGGAAATCGGTTTCACCGCCGAGCACGAACGAGCCGATCTGCCAATTGTAGCCGGCCTGGACGCCGCCGAGAAAACCATTGCCGCCCGGGGTGCTGAACGGATCGGCGCCAAGCGGGCCGGTGAACGTGCCGCTACCGGTCGTCCGATCCCAGCCGACGTTGCCGCCGATATAAAAGCCGGTCCAGGAGAAGATCCGCACCATCGGCATTGGCATCGGAAGCGGCGGTGGCAGCGGAGGAGGAGGCGGCATCGCATCGGCTGCCGCGGCAGCTCCGATTTTACTCACGACCAGAGCCGCACCAAAACCAAGCATACGCAACGAACGACGCATATTCACACCCGCACTTTTCACGACTGATTCACTGCGTTTGTTATGAATGCAGTAGGGTTAAATGCGCGTTAAACCGCGATTTCATTGGGGAAAAAACCGCATGACCAGGGCGGATACGATCCCAGCCGTATCACCGCAACACGGCTTGCATTTTTGCTATGACCCTGTCTCGGCGTTTGTCTTGGCGTTGAGCAACCCAGCCCCCGGAGACACGACATTGATCAGACGGAAAGCCTGTTGGCGCTTTTTACAAGCTTTGGCAGCGTCATTGGCGGCTTGCGTATTTGCTGCCGCGCCTGCAGTCGCGCAGACGACAAGTCCTCTGCCGGAATCTGCGGCCGAAATGGCGGATGCGATTGCTCGCACGATTGAGTCAAGCACTTCGAAATCCGCTCAAGGACCGATCGTTTTTCGATCCGCCAAGGCCCATGACAACGTCGTTGACGTTGAATATGAGTTCAATGACGCGGTGGCGTTTGCCCGCAACAAAGCGGCCATTGAAAATTCGAAAAGCCAACTCACGCGCTATTATTGCGGCGGCGGTCGCCGTCCCTTCTTCAACAAGGGCGTGGTGCTTCATCAGATCATGAAAGGCCCCAATGACAGCGATCGGTTCGAAATTACGATCGATCGAACCTCTTGCGACAGTCTGCCGACGCCGAAGCTAGCCGACGGGCCGAGCCTTGCTCGCATGGCGCAGGCCATCGCCGCGCGCGAAACCGACGAACAACACGCGGCAACCGCAGACGCTCCCTTTCGCCCGACGGGTGCAGATGCGCATGACGGCGTCGTGGAATTACACTGGACCGTTCCGGATCCTGCCGTCGGAGCAAAATTGAAGAGCAACGCCCAGCAAATGGACGGCTTTTTGCGAGGTTATTTTTGCGGCAAATACGAGAGCGAGATCGGCCAGGGCATTGCGATCCATCACACCTTTACGCTCGCGGATGGCGGCGCTGTCGCCGACTTCACGGTCAATGGATCGTCCTGCGGACATTAGAGTGCGATCATTTCCGATTGAAGCGATCGGCACTTTAACTTTTTGTTGAAGCATGATCTTTTCGGAAAACCGGATTCCACTTTTCCGGATCATGCTCTAGACCGCCGCTATCAGCTGCAGCTCTGCTTGAGAAATTTGCGCACGCTGAGCACATTGGGATCGGCGTCCTGCTTTGCGAGCGCGCGGCGAAAGCCGTCGCGCTCTTTCAGCGATTGCCAATAGGCCGCGACGGCCGGTGAGAATTTCGCATCGAGGCCGAGAAATTCGGCCAGCATCAACGCGAAGCCGACCGAGATGTCGGCGGCGGTGAAACGCCCGGCGCACAATGTCGGTTGCTGCGAGACCACCGCGTCGACGCCGCGCAACCGCGACAGGAACCAGCGCGAATAGTCGGCCGCAACCTGCTCGGATCGGCGCTCCGGCGGCTCCAGCACCGAGTAGCGCAGCACGATGGTCTGCGGGAACGTCAGCGTCGCTTCGCCGAAATAAAGCCAATTGAGATACTGACCGAAATCCGGCTCGGATGTTTCCACGCCCAAAGGCGTGGGGCCGTAGCGGCTCACCAGATATTGGCAAATCGCCGCCAACTCGGTCATCCGCATCGTGTCGTCGAAGAATGTCGGCACCGTGCCGAGCGGGTTGATCTGCCAGATAGTCGGCGGCTGCGCGCGGCGGAAAGGACAGCATCTTCAGTTCATACGGAACACCCATCTCCTCCAGCGTCCACAGCGGACGAAAGGAGCGCGCGTCGTGGCAATGATAAAGCGTGAGCATGCGTTTCCCCCTGGCCCATGCTGGGCTTGCCGGGAAGCGACTATAGCGTCAAATACGCCCGCTGAACCTCGGTATTCTGCGGCAAGCTCCGCCATCGTGCCCTGCCAGCGGATTTCGCCTTTTTCCAGCATGTAGGCGCGGTCGGACACGAGTCGCGCGAACTCGACATTCTGCTCCGACAAGACGATCGACAGTCCGCGCTTCTTCAGCGCCAGGATGGTGTCGGCGATCGCTTCGACGATGACCGGCGCAATGCCCTCCGACGGCTCGTCGAGCAGCACGATCAGCGGATTGCCCATCAGCGTGCGCGCAATGGTCAGCATCTGTTGTTCGCCGCCGCTCATGCGGGCGCCGCCGCGGCCGCGCATCTCGCCGAGATTGGGAAAAAGCTGGAACAGAATCTCCTGCGTCCACACCGGCGCTTCGGAGCCGTCGGCAAAACGGCGCGGCGGCTGCCGGCCGGTATCGAGATTTTCCTCGACGGTCAGGTCGGAGAAGATGCGGCGATCCTCCGGCACGAAGCCGAGACCGAGGCGGGCGATTTCAAACGGCCGCAGCCGCGACACGTCGTGGCCGTTGAGGCGGACCATGCCGCTGCGGCGCCCCATCAGTCCCATCACGGCTTTCATGGTGGTCGATTTGCCGGCGCCGTTGCGGCCCATCAGCGCCACCACCTCGCCGCGGCCGACGGTGAAGCTCACGTCGTAAAGAACTTGCGCGGCGCCGTACCAGGCGTTGAGATTGTCCGCGACCAGCGCCGGCTCCGCAGTCACGTGGCCGCTCCCGTGCGCTCAAAGGTTTTGCCGCTGCCGAAATAGACCTCGCGCACCTTGGGATCGGCGCGGATGGTTTTGGCGTCGCCGTCGGCGATCAGTCGGCCGCGCGCCATCACCAGGATGCGGTCGGCAAAGCTGAACACGACATCCATCGAATGCTCGGTGAACAGCACCGACACGCCGCGCTCGACGACCACGCGCTTGACCAGCGCGATCAGCGCGTTGCGCTCGCCCGGCGCCATGCCGGCGGTCGGCTCGTCCATCAGCAGCAGCCGCGGATCGCTGGCGAGCGCGATGGCGAACTCAAGCCGTTTGACGTCGCCATAAGCCAGCGCCCGGCACGGCCGATCGGCGGCGTCCGCCATGCCGACCTGCGCCAGAAGCTCAAGCGCGCGGTCGCGGTGATGCGATGTCGCCGGCCGCCACAGCCGGTAGGTCTCGCGCGCGTGCGCGATCAGCGCCATCTGCACATTCTCGACCACCGTCATCGAGTGGAACGTGGCGGCGATCTGAAACGTCCGGGCAACGCCGCGGCGGCAGATCTCACGCGGCGGCCGTCCGGCGATGTCGTGGCCTTCGAAGCGGATGCTGCCGCTATCGGGCGCAAGCTGGCCGTTGATGATGTTGAAGCAGGTCGATTTGCCGGCGCCGTTCGGCCCGATCAGCGCCAGAAACTCGCCCCGCCCGACCGAGAAGCTGACATCGTCGACGGCGCGGACGCCGCGAAAGCTTTTGCACAGAGAAGCGACCGCGAGCTCGCTCATGCCGACCGCCGCCGCGCCACAAGTTCAACAAAGGCCCCCACAAGCCCGGACGGAAACGCCAGCACCAGAACCAAAATGATGGCGCCAAGCAGCGCGTGCCAATATTCGGTCTGCTGCATGACGAAATCCTGCAGTACGGCGAAGACCGAAGCGCCGACGATCGGACCCGCCAAGGTCTGCACGCCGCCGAGCAACACCATGACCAGGCCGTCGATGGAGCGGCCGATGCTGATGGTCTCCGGCGAGATCGATCCCTTGGCGAAGGCGAAGATTCCGCCTGCGACACCGCACACGGTGCCGGCGATCGCAAAGCCGAGCCAGTGCACCCGCTTGACGTTGATGCCGATGGCTTCGGCGCGCAACGGCGAGTCGCGACCGGCGCGCATCGCATAACCGAACGGCGCGAACAAGATGCGGCGCAGCAGCAAGATGCCGAGGACGACACAGACCAGCGCGAGCAAAAAGTAGGCCGGCAGCCGATCGAACGGCGCACTCGGCCAGATGCCGAGCACGCCATTGGAGCCGCCGGTGAAGCCCTCCCATTGAAACACGATCGACCAAACGATCTGGGCGAAGGCGAGCGTCAGCATCGCGAGATAGACGCCGGACAGGCGCACCGCGAACCAGCCGAACAGCAACGCGCCGAGCGCCGCCGCAACCGGCGCCAGCGCCAACGCCACGCCCATCGGCGCGGCGAGCCATTTCACCGCCAGCGCCGTCGCCATAGGCGCCAAGGCCGAAATAGGCGGCATGGCCGAAGGAATGCATGCCGCCCGGCCCCATGATGAAATGCAGGCTGGTCGCGAACAGAACCGCGATCAGCACATCGACGCCGAGCACCAGCGCATAGGGCTGACGAGCGGGCGATCAGCGGCAGGCACAACAAGACCAGCAGCACGATGATGCTGGCGATCACCAACGCGCGCGACGCCGGACGAATCGGCGCTTCGATGGCGCCGCCGCCGCGCACGGCGATTTGCGGACGGCCGAGCAGGCCCTGCGGCCGCGCGATCAGCACGACCGCCATCACCAGAAACTCGGCGACCAGCGTGAACTTGGAGAAGTTCACGGAAAAGCCGGCGAGGCTGACAATGCCGAGGCCGATGCACAACGCCTTGACCTCGGCGACCAGCACGGCCGCGATATAGGAGCCGACGATCGACCCCATGCCGCCGATCACGACGACCACAAAGGCATCGGTGATCACGGTCAGGTCCATGCCGAGATTGGCGGGCTCGCGGGCGATCTGCAGCGCGCCGCCGAGCCCGGCGAGCAGCGAGCCGAGCGCGAACACCGCCGTGAACAGCACCGATTGATTGACGCCGAGCGCGCCGAGCATCTCGCGATCTTCGGTGGCGGCGCGCACCAGCCGGCCGAAACGGGTGCGCGCGAAAATGACGTGCAGCACCGCCAGCACCAGCGGCGCGATCGCGATCAGAAAGACATCGTAGCTCGGCATCCGCCGGCCGAGAACTTCGATGGCGCCGCGCAGGCCCGGCGCGCGCGGGCCGAGCAAATCTTCCGGCCCCCACAGCCACAAGCGTCGCGTCGTTGATGACCAGCAGCAGCGCGAAGGTCGCGAGGAGCTGGAACAGTTCCGGCGCCGAATAGATCCGCCGCAGCAGCAAAATTTCGATCAGCGCGCCGATCAGGCCGACCGCGATGGCGCTGACCACGATGCCGCCCCAGAAGCCGAGCGCGCCGTCGAACCGCGTCGCCAGCGTGACGGCGATATAGGTCCCGAGCATGTAGAGCGAGCCATGCGCGACATTGATGATGCGCGTGACGCCGAAGATCAGAGAAAGCCCGGCCGCGACAAAGAACAGCCCGGACGCGGACGCCAGGCCGTCGATGGCCTGAAAGGCGAGAGCCTGCCAGTTCATCGGCGCTCCGGCCGGCGTAAGCGCGACGGCATTGTTGAAATGACCTCCGCGCTTGTTGCCTTTCGATCGCGTCCGCCCGGATCAGATCCGGAAACAGGCTTCCTCCGCATCATGCGTTAGTTCGCCGATGCCGGCCGCAACTTCTTCACCTCGTCGTCAGACGGCAAAACGCTGGCGCCATCGACATATTTGAAACCCGTCATGGTGCCTTTGCCGTCCTTGAGGGTGAGCTTGCCGACGAAGGCGCCCAGCGTCGCCTGGTGATCGCTGGCCCGATAGACGAACGGACCAAACGGCCCGTCGACTTTCAGATCGGCAAAAGCCTCGACCAGCTTTTCGGTGTCGGTCGAGCCGGCCTTGGCGATGCCGGCGGCGAGCGACTTGATCATCAAATAACCCACGATCGAGCCGAGCCGCGGATAGTCGTTGTAACGCTTCTGATAGGCCGCAAGAAAAGCCTTGTGCTCGGGCATGTCGATTTCATTCCACGGATAGCCGGTGACCAGCCAGCCTTCCGGCGTGTCGTCCTTGAGCGGATCGAGATATTCGGGCTCGCCGCCGAGAAGATCGACCACGACGCGATCCTTGAACGTGCCGCGGGTCTGACCCTCGCGCACGAACTTGGTCAGTTCGCCGGCGAACAGGGCGCTGAAAATCGCATCGGGCTTGGCGTCGTCGATCGCCTGCGCCACCGCGCCGGCATCGATCTTGCCGACCGGCGTCGCCTGCTCGGTGACGAATTCCACATCGGGCTGCTTGGCCTTCATCATCTCTTTGAAGGCCGCGACCGCCGACTGGCCGTATTCGAAATTCGGATAAACCAGCGCCCAGCGCTTCTTCTTCGCCGCCAACGCATCCGGCAGCAGCATCGCCACCTGCATGTAGGTCGAGGGCCGCAGCCGGAAGGTATAGCGGTTGCCGTTCGCCCAGGTGACCTTGTCGGTCAGCGGTTCGGCGGCGAGGAAAAAGATTTTCTTCTTGCCGGCGAATTCGGTGACCGCGAGCCCGACATTGGACAGGAACGTCCCGCAGAGAATGTTGATGTCGCTGCCGGTGGTCAGTTCCTCGGCGACCCGCACCGCGTCGCCCGGATTGCCGCCGTCGTCGCGCGACACGATCTCGAGCTTCTTGCCCAGCACGCCGCCGGCGGAATTGATCTCGTCCAGCGCCATTTCCCAGCCCTTCTTGTAGGGGTCGAGAAAGGCCGGCTGGCTCTTGTAGCTGTTAAGCTCGCCGATCTTGATGGTCTGCTGCGCAACTGCCGGCGCCGCCGCGCAAACGGCAAACAGAGCAGCCGCAATAAGAGTACGCGTGCTCATAAAGCTCTCTCCTATCAGCATCTTTGGGCGTCCCGTGCTCATTATCATGCCATGCCGGCGCCCGCAGCAACGATCGCCTGCATCTTGGCGGTGTCGAGCCGTTTGCCGTGGCTGATCACATGCGCGGGGGGCGCGTGATAGCGCAACGCCTCGACCTCGTCGGGCTGATCCAGCACCACGAGGTTTGCGGGAGCGCCGACCGACAGGCCATACCCGGGCAGATTCAGCGCCCGGGCGGGCTCGATGGTAATCATGTCGTACAAAGCCGCGACCTCTTGCCGCGTCATCATCCAAAGAAGGTGCGCGGCCAGGAACGCGACTTCCAACATGTTGTTGCGGCCGAACGGGTAATAGGCGTCGGAAATGTCGTCCTGACCGAGACACACGCGCACGCCTTCGCCGCGCAGCTCTTTCACCCGCGCGTGCAGCGGCCCGGTGTGCGGATCGCTGACCACGGCCACGCCGGCCTTGATGAGCAACCGGGCGAGACGCTGCAAATAGGGATCGGCATAGAGGCTCATGGCGCGGCAATGATGCGCCAGCGCCCTGCCCTCCCAGCCGCGCCTGATGGCTTCGGTGGCCATCATCTCGAGCGTTCGCAAACCCGGATCGCCGGCGTCGTCGAGCAGCATCGAGATGTCTTTGTCGAATTCCTGCGCCAGATCGAAGCAAACACGGATGTGCGCCGCCGCGTCGTCGTCGGTGAGTTCGATCCACGGAATGCCGCCGACCACGTCGGCGCCAAGCGCCATCGCTTCGTGCATCAATTC
Organism: uncultured Alphaproteobacteria bacterium; assembly: GCA_963737755.1. Lineage (GTDB taxonomy): Bacteria > Pseudomonadota > Alphaproteobacteria > Rhizobiales > Xanthobacteraceae > BOG-931. The sequence goes on from CAVTTZ010000010.1 coordinate 85,914, forward strand.
GGCCGCGCCCGGCTCGCGCACGATGCCGTCCTGCGCGAACGCGACGACCTGCAGATCGACAATGCCGCGAAATTCGTCACGCACCCGCAGCAGCGCTTTGACGCCCTCGAGCCGCGCCTTGGCATCGACATCGGCGAGCGCGCGAATGTGCAGATTGCCGTGCAAGGCCGCCAGCGCTACGGCGCGGCGGGCGTTATCGGTGATCCAGTCTTCGGCGTATGTCTCCTTGACCTTGCTGGCGAGTTCGATGCTGGACAGCGCCTTGCCCATACCGTCGCCCTGATAGGCCTGCAGCGCCGCCTCTTCCATCATCGGCAAGGTCCAGACCTTGCACAGATGCAGATGCGGATTGACGAAACTCTCGGTCACCAGATTGCCGCGCGCGTCGATCTCGCTCGCGCCGGCGCCGTCGAGGTGCGGCGCAATCGCGGCAATGCGGCCGTCCTTGATGCCGATGTCGGCGCGCTGGTCAGCGGAGCCGCGCAGGCGGGCATGGCGGATCAGGATGTCGAAGGGCTGGGTGTTCATTTTGGCGAGCGTGGCGGCGCGATCTCTGAAGCGGATGATCGCGAGGATAGATTGGCACCGCAAGCCCTGCAAATTTCGCGCCGCCGAGCTGTTGTCCGTCACCCTGAGGCGCGAGCGCAGCGAGCCTCGAAGGGCGACGGCCCGAGAGTGGCCGAGCGCCGCGACCGCTCATCCTTCGAGGCGCGCCGATGGCGCGCGCCTCAGGATGACGGAATTCGCGTGTGGAGTATTCGGCGAAAAGGTAGCCCGGATGAGCGCTAGCGACATCCGGGACCGCTCGTCTGATAAAACCCGCATGTCGCTCCGCTCATGCGGGCTACGTGCTTATAACCCACGAGCTTTTCCCGGACGCGGCGCTGCGCGACAGCGCGGCGTCGTGATCCGGGATCGTAACGAACTCGGCGTTACCGACGATCCCGGGTCCGCGGCGCATCACTTCGTGCTGCACCGCGCCCGGGATACGCCTAGCTTTTGGAACGCCTACGCCGCGTTGCGGTTGCGGCGACGGCCGCGCCATTCGCCGAGGATGTCGGCGGACTCGGCCACCAGGCCGAGATGCAACGACATCATGGCGAGCGCCGCCTTTTCCAGATTGTCGTCGGTGCCGCGCACCAGATCGCGGGCGACCATGACGCGGTAATTGCGATTGCTGGCATCGAACGCGGCGTTGAGAATGCAGCAATCGGTGAAGCCGCCATTGAGCACGATGCTTTCGACCCGCATGTTGCGGAGCAGGAAATCGAGGTCGGTCGGGTAGAAGGCGGACAGCCGGCGCTTGGTTTCGACGATCAGGTCGGTGTGCTCGACCTTGGTGACGAATTCGGTCCAGCGCGTTCCTTCGATCGCGTGCCCGTTGCTGTTCGGAATCTCGCCGACATGCAGCGGGAACGTCCGGCGCCACGCCGACGGGATGCCGCGCGTGTCATCTTCGCCGCCGCGGCGGACGACCGAACGCACATGAATGATCGGCACGCCGAGCTTGCGCGCGGCATCGTGAAACGTGTCGATCGGCGCAACGATCTCGCGGGCGCGCGGCGCCGGGCATGGACAATCCGGCAACTCGTCGAGATGGCCGCGATGCATGTCGATCGACACGATCGCGGTCTTCGACGGGTCGAGATAATCCTCAAAACGATCCTGGGTATCCTGCGCTTCGCCATAAACAAAAATGCGCATGTCATCCTCCGGATGTTGGCGCCGCATGGGCCCGGTCGGCGGCAGTGTTGCCGGACCGGGCCAGCGCGCGCAAGCCGATCAGGCGCGGCGGTTGAAGATCGCCTTCGCCACGTCGCCGACGGCCTCGACCTTGTCGCCGGCGTCGGAGATGCAGAGAATGCGGCACGGACAGGCTTCCAGCCCCTCGTAACGCCACGGGAAGGCGCCGATCAGGAAGCGCTGGTTGAGGACCTTTTCGATATCGCCGCCGACATTCTCGGCGTGGATCAGACCTTCCGAAAACGCGTAGCTGTGGAACGGGAACATGTTCTCGGTGACGTGACGGCCGGACTTCTTATGCACGTAGTTAAAGTCGCCAAAGAATTCTTCGCAGCTCTTGCCGACCTTCTTCTCAAAGCGCTTGGCGAGATCGGGCCGCATCAGCCGGATCGAGGTGTTCATCGAGTGATCGCCGGAGCCGCAATCGATGCCGAACCATTTGATCTTTTTCTTCAGCATCCATTCCAAGAGCTCGATGCCGCCGCCCGGATGCATGCAGAAATAGCGGACCAGATCCTGCTGCGGCTGGCCCTCCCAATAACGGTGCCAACCGGTATGGAGGATGAGGATATCGCCCTCTTTGATCTCGACCGGCGCGGATTCGATCATTTTCGGCGTGATGACCGCCCAGTCGTCCATGTGCTGGGAAACATCGACCACCGCGCCGGGGCTGACCAGAAAGTCGAGCGGATAGGACGCCATGTCGCCCATGCCGTCGGTTCCGTGCATCGCGCCGTCGATATGGGTGCCGACATGCAGGGATGAATCGATCCGCTGGGTAACGATCATCTTGGTTTGCAGGTTTTGCGCGTAATACATCTGGTTGCCGGCGTAACCGACCCAGCCGGGGGTGTGCACATTCATCAAATGACTGAGATCGACGATTTTCATGCGAGGTATCCCTGAGAATTGTACCCGTAAGATTAGCTTGCCATTTCAAAGCATTCAAATATTTTTAATGGGATTAACTCCCCAGCCCACCGAGGCCCGGGACGACCATGCCGGTTCCGCGCCGCCGCGTTGCGGTGCCCCGGACAGCAGGACATGCCAATCGTAAGGGTTTGAGCAAGACGTCTATGGCACGGGCAGTCGCAAAAAACGGCGGGCGGAACGGCGCCACGGAAGTGCTGCTTGCGGTCGGCAAGAAGCTCCGTATGCGGCGGATCGAACGCGGCCTAACCTTGCAGGCGGCGTCGGAGCGCACCGGCGTCAGCCCCGCCATGTTGAGCTTGGTGGAGCGCGGCAAAGCGACGCCCTCGGTGGGCACGCTGGTGGCCATCAATTCCCTGCTCAATCTGCACATTCCCGAACTTCTCGGGACCGCCACGGGCAATCAGGACCTGGTGACGCCGGTCGCGAAGCAAACCGTGGTCAAACCGCTGCGCGGCGTCACCCACCGGGTCATCGCCGACGACGAGGCCCGCGGCCTGCAGATGACGCTCAATCAGTATTCGCGCGGCAGCGCCAACAGCGCCGAGCCGATCACGCACACGGGCTTCGAATACGGTTTGCTGCTCGACGGCGAGCTTGAAGTTACGGTCGACGGAGAAACGCACCTGCTGCAGCCCGGCGACCTGATCTCCTATTGGTCCTCAAAGCCACATCGCATCGTCAATCGCGGCTCGAAAACCGCGCGGGCGTTGTGGATCAACCTGCGCACCGGTTGAGGCGGCGAGGCGCGATGGGCACGATCGACCGAGTCACTGCGGAACGAAGCGGCCATGTTGGCGGCGAGCCGATGCGCGTCCCAACAAACACGGCCGATGCGCTCGCCTTCATGCAGGCGGGCAGGATCGGCGGACTCGATCTGAAAAACCGCCTCGTGCGCGCGGCGACGTCGGAAACGATGGCGACCGACGACGGCGCCTCGACCGATGAACTGGTCAAGCTCTATTCGGATCTGGCGCGCGGCGGCGCCGGGCTGATCATCACCGGCCATATCTACGTCGAGCCGCGCGGCCAATACGAGCCGCGGCAACTCGGCCTCGACCGCGATGACCGCGTCACGCCGCTGGCCCGCGTCACTGAAGCCGTGCATCGGCACGGCGGCATCATTTTCGCCGAGCTCAGCCACGCCGGCAGCCAGTCTTTGATTCCCGAGATCGTGCCGCGGGCACCGTCGATCGTGCCGAATGCGATCTTCGCGCGGCCGCCGACTGAAATGACCGACGGCGATATCCGCGCCGTTATTGCCGACTTCGGCGCCGCCGCGGCGCGCGCCAAGCGCGCCGGCTTCGATGGCATTCACCTGCATTCGGGCAACGGCTATTTGTTGGCGCAATTCAACTCGCCGCACGCCAACCGCCGCAGCGATCGCTGGGGCGGCGATGCGCAGCGGCGCATGCAGTTCATTCTCGATGTCTATGCCGCCGTGCGCGAGGCGGTCGGGCCGGATTTTCCTGTAACGGCGAGGTTAGGTCTGGCCGATGCTGTGAGTGACGGCCTCAAGCTGGAAGATGGCCTCGCTATCGCGCGAGAACTTGCGGCGCGCGGACTCGCCGCGCTCGAAGTCACCTACGGGGTGATGACCTCGTATCGTGAAAACATCCGCCCCTACGCGGGCACCATGCGCTGGCGCGCGATCGCCGACGGCATGGTGCATCGCGCGTTGTCGGCGCCGGTGCCCGAGGCCTATTACCGGCCGTTCGCGCGCGCCGCCAAGTCGGCGGTCGACATTCCGGTCATTCTTGTGGGCGGCATTCGCTCCACCCAGGTGATGGACGATGTGGTGCGCTCCGGCGACGCGGATTTTCTGGCGATGGCGCGCCCGTTCGTGCGCGAGCCCGATCTTCCTAACAAGATCGGCGCCGGTCGCCGTGGCCCGGTCAATTGCGTCTCCTGCAACATCTGCTTTCTGCATGAAGGCATCGATCCGTTGCAGTGCTGGCGCACGCCATCAGGCATGTTGGCGCACATCCACAAGCATTATCTGAAATCCGCGAACGGCCACTGACCATGAGTGCAAACGTGTATCATCTTTTGTTGGAAGCGCAGTCGTGAAGCCGGCTTCGTTCGTCTATCACGTACCAAAGACAGTCGACGAAGCGGTCGAGAAGCTCGCCGAATTGGGCCCGGAAGACGGCCGCATCCTGGCCGGCGGCCAAAGCCTCGTGCCGATGATGGCGTTCCGCATGGCAAGGCCGGCGCATCTGATCGACATCAACAATGTCGCGGGGTTCGATCGGCTCGCTATCGACGGCGACGTGCTGTCGATTTCGCCGGTCGTCCGCCACGCCGCCTTTCATCATCCTGCCGTGCCGGGGCCGACCGGATTGTTGCTGGCCAAAGTCGTCTCGCACATCGCGCATTATCCGATCCGCTTGCGCGGCACGTTCTGCGGCAGTCTCGCCCACGCCGATCCGGCGTCGGAATGGTGCCTGACCGCCGTCACGCTTGGCGCCGAGATCGTGGCGCTGAGCGCGCGCGGCCCCCGCCCCATCGCGGCCGACGATTATTTCGAAGGCATGATGATGACCACGCTGGCCGAAGACGAAATGCTGCGCGAGGTGCGTCTGCCGCTGCTGGCCGATGATACGCGCCACGGCTTCTATGAGTTCAGCCGCCGCGCCGGCGATTATGCGATCGCCATGGCGCTGGTCACGTATCGTCTGGAAGACGGCGTCATTGTCGAGCCGCGCATCGGTATCGGCGGCGCCGAAGGCCGGCCGCGCCGCATCGCCGAAGCCGAGGCCGCGCTCGAGGGACAGAAGCCAGGCGACCGAAGCCTTTCGCGCCGCCGGCGAAGCCGCCGCTGCCGCGATCGATCCGCTCGAAGACGTCCATGCCGACGCCGACTTTCGCCGCGACCTGGTGCGCGCGGTGACGCGGCGCGCGTTGGAGCGTGCCGCCGCATGACCGCTCCGACCAAAGGCTCCGGCCTGACCTGGGTCGGCCGTTCGATGCGGCGGGTCGAAGACCCGGCGCTGCTGATGGGCCGCGGCCGTTTCACCGCCGACCTGCCGGCCGCGCATCGCGTGCGGTTCGTGCGCAGCAACATCGCGGCCGGGCGGATCGACGACATCGCCATTCCGGATGGCGCGACCGTCTTCACCGCCACCGATCTTGCGGCCGTGAAGCCGATCGTTCCGGCGCTGCACAAGTTCGGCTACGTCCACGTGGCGCAGCCGGTGCTGGCCGCGGAGCATGTGCGGTTTGTCGGCGAACCGATCGCCGCCGTGGTCGCGCCGACCGAAGCCGAAGCCGAAGACATCGCTGACGATGTCACCGTGACGATCAGCGAAACGCCGGCGGTCATCGACGGACGCGCGGCGCTGGGCGACGGCGCCCCGCTGGTGCATGCGCAGGCCACCGACAATGTCTGCGTCGAAGGCAAGGTGCAAGACACCCGGCTTTGCCGAGGCGGAAGCGAGCGCGCATTGCCGCGTCGCCGTGGAAATGCGCTCACGCCGGCAGAACGCGACGCCGCTCGAAGCCCGCGCCGGACATGCCGTCTACGATCCGATTTCAGAGCGGGTGACGCTGACCTGCGCGACGCAGATGCCGCATCTGATGCGCACCGCGATCGCCGATCTGCTCGGCATGCCGGAGAGCGATTTGCGCGTCGATCGCGCCCGACGTCGGCGGCGGCTTCGGCCAGAAAATGTCGCTCGTTCCCGAATACGTCGTGCTGGTCTGGCTGGCGCGCAAACTGCGCAGCTCGGTGGCCTGGACCGAAGACCGCCGCGAAAATCTGATGGCGTCGTTCCACAGCCGCGATCAGCACATCCGGCTCGAAGGCGCATTCGACGGCCGACGCGAAAGTTGCTGGCGCTTGCCGCCGAAGTCATCGCCAATGTGGGCGCCTATTCGTGCTATCCGACCACCTGCGCGGTCGAGCCCCTGATGGCGATGGCCGAGCTGCCCGGTCCCTACGACCTGCGCGCTTACGCCTGCCTGGCGCGCGGCGTGCTGACCAACACCTGTCCGATGGCGCCGTATCGCGGCGTTTCGCGGCCGGTCATCACGCTGGCGCTCGAGCGCCTGATGGACGCGGCCGCCGCGCAATTCGGCACTCGATCCGCTCGAAATCCGCCGGCGCAATCTGATCGAGAAATTTCCCTACACGTCGGCGACCGGCCTCGTCTTCGACGAAGGCACCTACCGGCAGACGCTCGACATGGCGAGCGAAGCGCTCGACGTGCCGGCGTTCCGCAAGCGCCAAGCAGCAAGCACGATCGCAGCGGCCGCTATCTCGGCATCGGCTTCGCTGCCTTCTCCGAGCGCACCGGCTACGGCACGCCGGCCTTCGCGGCGCGCGGCATGGGCGTGACGCCAGGCTGGGAAACGGTCGACTTGACCATGGACCCGTCCGGCTTCGTCGAATTGCGCATCGGCGCCAGTCCGCACGGCCAGGGACTGCGCACCACGCTGGCGCAGCTCGTCGCCGACGAACTCGGCATCGTGCCGGAGCGCATCAAGGTCGTGCACGGCGACACCGACCGCACGCCCTACGGCTGGGGCACGTTCGCCAGCCGTTCGCTGGTCATTGCCGGCGGCGCCAGCGTGCATGGCCTCGCGCAAAGTGCACGCCAAGCTCAAGACCATCGCCAGCCGGCTGCTTGAAGCCGCCGCCGAAGACATCGTGCTTGGAAAACGGCGTCGCGCGCGTCGCCGGCACCGATCGCGCGCTGCCGATCGAGACGCTGGCGCGCGCCGCCTATCACCAATCGCATCTGTTCAAGGGCGAACATGGACGCGGGCCTGTCGGAAAGCGCGACCTACGATCCGTCCGGCACCTTCTCGAATGCCTGCCACGCCGCCATCGTCGAGGTCGATGCCGAAACCGGCGGCGTCACGATCGAGCGCTTCGTCGTCGCCGAAGATGCCGGCCGGCTGGTCAATCCGATGATCGCCGACGGCCAGGTCATGGGCGGCGCCGCGCAGGGCATCGGCAACGCGCTGCTGGAAGAGATCGTCTACGACGAAACCGGCAACATGCTGACCGCGACGCTGGCGGATTTTCTGCCGCCGACCTGCCGCGAGATTCCGCCGATCGAGCTTTTCCACCTGGAAACCCTGAGCGACGCGACGCTCACCCGGTCGAAGGGCCTCGGCGAAGGCGGCGCCATCGGCGCGCCGGCCGCGATCCTCAACGCCATCAACGACGCGCTGACGCCGTTCGGCGTCAGCATCAACGAAATTCCGGCAACGCCGCAACGCATCCGCGCGGCGTTGCGGCAGGCAAGAAAGAGCCCGGCATGAGCGAGCGAAACGACATCACGCTGACCATCAACGGCAGGCGCCACGCCATTCGGGTCGAGCCGCGCCGCACGCTGGTCGACGCCATCCGCGAGGATTGCGGGCAGACCGGCACGCATATCGGCTGCGAGCACGGCGTTTGCGGCGCCTGCACGGTGATGGTCGACGGCGCGCCGGTGCGCTCCTGCCTGATGTTCGCCGTGCAGGCCGAAGGCAAAGACGATCCGCACCGTCGAAGGCTTGGCCAACGGCGACGAGCTGAATGCGCTGCAGCGCGCCTTCATGGACAATCACGGCCTGCAATGCGGCTTCTGCACGCCGGGCTTTCTGATGCTGATCACCGGCGTGCTGGAGCGCGAGCCGGACATCAGCGACGAAGAGCTGATCGACGTGCTGTCGTCCAATCTGTGCCGCTGCACCGGCTATCAGAACATCGTCAAGGCCGTGCGCGCCGCGGCCGGCGAAATGCGCCAGCAGCGAATCGGCCTGAACGGGACCCTAAAACCGCAAGCGAATGGCGTCGGTACTGTGAAGTCAAAAACAAAACATGTCGGTCAATCGCTGACCGCGCCTGGAAGACCGGCCGCTTCTGACCGGGCGCGGCCGCTTTGCCGCCGATATTTCGTTTCCGCAGCAATTGCACATGCGCATCGTGCGATCGAACTATCGCCCACGGCAAACTGCGCGGCGATCGATGCGGCGGCCGCGCTGGCGCTGCCCGGCGTGCACGCGGTGTGGACCGCGGCCGATGTCGCCGACATCCCGCCGATCGATTTTCGCCTGAGCCGGATCGAGGGCTTGGAACACTATCGGCAGCGGCTGTTCGCCGACGGCTATGTGCGTTACGTCGGCGAGCCGGTCGCGGCGGTGTTCGCCGACGATCCCTATCTGGCCGAAGACGCGGCCGAGCTGGTCGAGCTCGACATCGAGGAATTGCCGGCGGTCTTGCACGCCGACGCGCCGACCCGGCGAATTCGAGCCGGGCCGCTCGACCGAAACCGCCGTCGTGCGCAAGGGCTATGGCGACGTTCGACGCGGCTTTCGCAGCACGCTCACGCTGATCGTCGAGCGAACGCTGTCGGTCGGACGCCATTCCGGCGTGCCGCTGGAAACCCGCGGCGCCATCGCCCGCTACGACGGCGCGCGCGACGTGCTCGAAATGCACGGCGCCGCCAAGGTGCCGCACTGGAATCGCGACCAGATCGCCCGAATGCTCGGGCGCAGTCCCTCTTCCGTGCATCTGTACGAAGGCCATGTCGGCGGCGGCTTCGGCATTCGCGGCGAGATCTATCCGGAGGACGTGCTGGTGTGCGTCGCGGCGCTGCGCATGCAACGGCCGATCAAATGGATCGAGGATCGCCGCGAGCATCTGATCGCCGCCAATCATTCGCGCCAGCAGCAGCATCGCATTCGCGCCGCGGTCGATCGCGACGGGCGCATCCTCGCGATCGACGACGAGATTTTCTACGATCAGGGCGCCTATATGCGCACCCACGCCGTCGACCGTGCCCGATCTCGCCGCCGCGATGCTGCCGGGCCCGTATCGAATCCCGGCCTATCGGGTCGCTGCGCATGTGCGCCTGACCAACAAGACGCCGTGCGGCACCTACCGAGCGCCCGGCCGTTTCGAAAGCACGTTCGTGCGCGAGCGGCTGATGGATGCTATCGCCGCAGAGCTCGATCTCGATCCGGTCGAGATGCGGCGCCGCAATCTGATCCCCAGCAGCGAAATGCCCTACGCGCGGGCGCTCGACACGCTGGGCACCAACATCGTTCTGGATTCCGGCGACTATGCGGGCCTGCTCGACAAGGCGCTGGCCGCAGTCGAATGGCCGACGCTGCGCCAAACGCTGACCGAGCGCAAAGCCAAGGGCGAACTTGTCGGCGCCGGCGTGGCGCTGTTCGTGGAGAAGAGCGGCCTCGGTCCGTTCGACCAGGTGAAAATCGCCGTCGATACCGCGGGCTTCGTCGAAGTGATCTCCGGCTCGGCCTCGGTCGGCCAGGGCATCGAGACCGTCATTGCGCAAATCTGCGCCGATGCGCTTGGCGTCGACTACCACAAAATCCGCGTCATCCACGGCCGCACCGACCGCATCGAATACGGGCTCGGCGCCTTTGCGTCGCGCGTCACCGTGATGACCGGCGAGGCGACGCGCATTGCCGCCAGCGCGGTCCGGGCCAAAGCGATCGAGGTTGCGGCCGAACTCCTGCAAACCCCGTGCCGAGCTTCTCGACGTGATCGACGGCGAGGTGGTGCGCACCGACGCGGACGCCGGCCCTTCCGTCGAGCCTTGCCGACATTGCGCGCGCGCTCGGGCCCGGCTCGCCGCTGCGCCACGGCCGGCCGCCAGGATTATCGGCGGAGGGATGGTTCCACTCCAATCACATGAACTATCCGTACGGCGTCCATGTCGCGGTCACGCGCGATCGATCAGGACACCGGCGCCATCACGATCGAGCGATATCTGGTCGCCTACGACGTCGGCAAGGCGGTCAATCCAATGCTGATCGAGGGCCAGATCGTCGGCGGCTGTGCGCAGGGCATCGGCGGCACGCTGCTGGAAGAGTTCTTGTACGACGAGCGTGGCGAGCCGCTATCGGTGACGTTCGCCGATTATTTGATGCCGACGGTGCGCGAGATGCCGCCGGTCGACGTGCTGATCTGCGAAGACGCGCCGAGCCCGCTCAATCCGATGGGGCTGAAAGGCGCCGGCGAAGGCGGCACCAACGCGGTCGGCGCGGCGGTCGCCGCCGCCGTCGATGATGCGCTCGGCGTCCGGGGCGCGATCACCGAGCTTCCGATCACGCCGCAAAAGCTCAAGCGTTTGCTGCGGAGCGCCGATCGGTCGTAGGGCGGTCACGGCCACGCAAAGCGCCGGCATGACAAAGGTCACGGAAGTTCGAACTTTCCGCTCGTCCCCGCGTAGGCGGGGACCCAGTCGGGCCGGCGCGAAAGCGACGAGGCCGCGATGGATTCCCGGCTACGCGGGAATGAGCGGACGTTAAAGGGCGCGCCGCCAAAAAACGCTCAGCCGATATCGCTCGACTCGATCTTCTTCACGCCGAGCTTGGTCATCTCTTCCCAGGCCTTGGCGACCGAGCCGTTGATGTCGATGCCGCGGCAGGCGTCGTCCACCACATAGACGTTGAGACCGGCTTTACGCGCATCCATCGCGGTCCAGGCGACGCAGAAGTCGGTCGCCAGACCGGTCACGAACACCGTATCGATCTTGCGTTCCTTGAGGTAGCCGGCGAGCCCGGTTTTGGTTTCCTTGTCGGCCTCGAGGAATGCCGAGTAGCTGTCCACGTCGTTGTGGAAGCCCTTGCGGATCACGAGTTGCGCGTGCGGGATGTTGATGTCCTTGGCGATCTGCGCGCCTTCGGTGCCCTGCACGCAATGATCCGGCCACAGCACCTGGTCGCCGTAGGGCAGCTTGATCATCTCGAACGGCTTCTTGCCGTCATGGGTCGAGGCGAACGAGACGTGGTGCGCGGTGTGCCAATCCTGCGTCATCACCACGTTCTGGAAGTCCTTGGCGATACGGTTGATCACCCCGATCACCTGATCGCCGTCCTTCACCGCCAGGCTGCCGCCCGGCAGGAAGCAATTCTGCACATCGACCACGATCAACGCGCTCGACGGACCCGGTTTAATTTTGTCTGCAGCCAGTGCCATGCCGACACGTCCAAGCACAGAATGTGCCAGCACCACGCCGGCAAGACCGAACATCATTTCACGCCGTTGCAGGATCATAGGCAACCTCCCTCGGCTTTATGGCCCGATTTCGCGCGATTGATGCGCGAATTGCCGTAGCTTGGCAATATGCCGCCGCAGGGCCGGCAAAGCAAAAAAATTGATTGCCGGGGAAAGAAGCCTTCGTGAGTCCCGACGCCAGCCTTGCCGGGCGATTGCCGGCGCCGGGACCCCGAAGCGCGTTTGAGACGCTTGTCCGTGGCTCTACCGGCCGCCCCCGCCGCCCACAACTTAATTCGCGTTCATGTGCGAGAACGTGATCGCAAAACGGCCCGCGGCGATGCAGACTGGCCTGGCTGCAGGGCTCAAAATTGCAGCGCTTAAGAATAAAACGCGAGGGAGGCGATCATGCTGGGAATGCTGGCAGGCGTCATTGCGCTTTTAGGAATGAGCGTGGCGGTCGTTTACTGCGCTGGGATCTTGTACGATCCGGACCGTAGCCTGCACCATCACTAACTGACGTCATTCATCGGTCGGAGTAGCTGACAGTGCGCCAGCGTCGCTCGCGCGCCCGATCGCGCTTGTCTTAAAAATCTGGCGGGCGGTTGCTAAGGTTAAGACAAAGAGGCAACCGAGGATCTGCACGGCGCACTACGGCACGAAGCCGCCCTGCGTCTGCGCCTTGATGAACCGTGTTGTTTCATCCTTGATCAGATTGCTTCCGAACGTGAGACAACTCGCGCTGATGTCGTTCTCGATGACGTCGATCATGATATTGTGGCCGCCGGTGGTGATGCCGAACTTGTGGTCCATGCAGGCCTTGATCAACGTCTTGAGGTTTGCGACGGCGTCCGGGAGATTGAGCCGCCGATCCTTGGTGAAGGCGTCGACGAACGCCTTGTAGTTTGCCTGCAAGGCAGCGTAGGCGTCCGCATGCCGCTTGCGAGCGGCACAAACCTGCTTGGCTCCCGACTCGGTCGCGGCCTTATCCCACTCCGCGACGTCGCGCACATGTGGCGAGACAAGCCTGAAAAGCCGTATCGACCTTGCCTTCGTTGTCATAGCCGATCGTCAGCGTCGATGGCACGGCTGTTTCTGCATAAGCTCCGCAGACCATCACCCACGCCGCGATCAGCGCCAGCATTATCGCCTTCATGACCTCGCCCTCGGTCGGCAGTTGTTCGTCGCCGCGACGCGCCGTGAGCCACCGCGGGTGCAGATCTTATATCACGACCGACGGTGGTATTCCGAGATGCCTCGCCTTTGACTGTGAGTACGGACCACATGGTATTCTACACGGGGCAGAGAGTGATATTCCCGATGGGGGAGACGGTTTTGTTGCGATTGGAAAGGGGCGAGGCCACTTTATGGTGGCGTGGGATTCGCCCCAGTACGCAAACGCGTATTCAGCGTGTGGCGACGCGGACGATCGCGCTCTCTGGCGCCGCGGGGGCGGCGCGCGAGATCGCAAGCGTCTTATCCTGCGTTTCATCTTTTCGGTTGTTGTCGGGATACTTGCAACGCTGATTTATTTGGCGGCCGGCGAACTGGCCATGCGCGCGGCGATCCACGCACCATTCCTCCAGGACCACGACTTCCGCAGCGATCGGGGCGGCAACGCCGTCAACGGATACATCGAGTACGACAGCGTGGTCGGCTGGCGCCTCAAGCCATACTATTCGCAAGACGGCTTTCACACGTTGGCGTACGGAATTCGGGCCAATAGCAAAGGCCAGACCGATGTGAAGTCCGGCGGCGTTCTGGCGGTGGGCTCATCGTTTACCGCCGGATCCGGCGTGAAGGACGAGGAGACCTGGCCGGCCTATCTCGAAGGATTGATCGGCAGGAACGTCAACAATGCCGGGCAAGGCGCGTTCGTCGTCGATCAAATAATTCTGAACGCCGAGCAAATGATGTCGCTGGTTCGGCCAAGGGTGCTGGTCGTCGATTTCGCGTCCAACAGCATCATCGGCGCCAAATATTCCTGGCATGGATGGCCCAAGCCATATTTCACAGTTGAACAAGGCGTACTCGTGGCGCACAACACGCCGGTGCCACGCACGCCAGCTCTGGAAACCCGCGACTGGAGCGTCAGCGTCAAGCGGCTATTCGGTCATTTTGTCTTGGCCGATCGCTTCATGACGGCCTTCTTCGCCGACGCATGGTTCAGTTCGCAGAATCAAAAATTCGTTTACGTCAGCAATGACGAAGTCGCCGTAAGCTGTCTCTTGCTGCGTCGCCTGCAGAGGGAGACCGAAAAAGCGGGCGTCAGGCTCCTGGTCATGATGCAGCACGCCGGTGCGGTCATCACGAATGGACCGAAGCCGACAAGCGAAGTCGTCTTGGTGGAAGACTGCATCCGGCAGATGGGCATTCAACTGGTCGACGAGTTCGCAAGCCTCAAGGCGCTCTTCGACGCCAACCCGGAAAAATTCCGCGACTTGTACCTCAAGCAGCCCGACGGCTCTTTGGGACACAAATCCGCCTTGGGAAATCTCGAGGTGGCGAAACTGGTCGACGCCGCCTTGGCGCTGCCGCCTCCGCCGATTTCCGCACCGGACGAGTCCCCGGAGGAGAGAATCGAAAAAGAGTGGCAATCGATTCTCGATATCAACAACCCGCTGAAGCTCTTTCAATCCTCTGCAATCGCCACGATCGCGGCGCGCGAGGCATCGGACGAAACCGGCGGCGATTTGATCAAAGCGGTCGGCTCGAACACCGAGCACTATATCGCCGCCGGAATTCCTCTGGGCGGCGACAGGATGAGGTTTTCCCTGGAGGCGCGCGCCGATACCGCCTCGCAATTGAGGCTACAGCTTTTGAAGGTCATCGATGGATCGCCCCACGGGGTGATCGCCAACTTCGATTTGCGGCAGCTGACGTCCGTACCCTTCCGCGTCGGCCGAGGAACAGTCATCGATGCCGGAATCGAACCGATCGACGATGGCTGGTCGAGGCTTTGGGTCGCGGTCTCGCTCCCACCGGGCACCGGAACGGGCGCAATTCTCGTGCACCTCGCCGACAGCAAAGGGGACTACAATTTCTCACCGCACGATGAGGCCATCGGCGTTCGCCGCGTGGTAATCGATCGTCTCGCCGAAATGGTCGGATCATCCGCCGTGCCTGAACGGGCACAAACTAACTCGTCAGGCCGGAACTTGCCGGCAAAATAGGATCGGCGCTCTTTAGAGCACATCACGATTTGGCTAAATCGCGATGTGCTCTAGATCTACTTGTTATCGCATGTCCTTTTTCGGAAAACCGGTTTCCACTTTTCCGGGACATGCTTTAGCGCGGCAAAAGATTGCGAGACCCGGAGCAGGGCCGAGGCTGTACTCCTCGCTTGATACCCGGCGCTCTCAGGCCCAGCACTGCCATCGTCGCCACACCAAACGCCCCTTGATGTCGCGCGCGCGATGTTCCAACAAGATTGCGGCAATGGCCGCTTGATCGCTGAGGCGGATCGAACGGCGGATGAACGAAGAGAGCGCGATGTCGCGACCTGCCGCACGCCCCCTTGATGCGCTGATCGCGCAAATCAGCAATCGTCGCAACTTCTCGGTCTTTGGCGAAATCAGCGGCCTGCGCCTCGACGATGCGTCACGCGGCCAGGCATGGGCGCGCTTACCCTTCCGCCCCGTCTTCGTCGGCGACCACGACCGAGGCGTGCTGCACGGCGGTGCCGTGACTGCTTTGCTGGATGAGAGTTGCGGCATGGCGGTGCAGCTTGCGCTCGACGGCACCCGCACCATCGCGACGCTCGATTTGCGCATCGACTACCAGAAGCCCGCTTTGGCCGGCCTCGACGTCAAGACGCACTCGCTCTGCACACGGGTCGCGCGTTCGATCGCGTTCGTGCAGGCGACGGCTTACCAGGAGTCCGAAGGCGATCCGGTCGCGACCGCCACCGCCTGCTTCATGATCGGCGCAAGCCGGAGCAGCGTGCCGGTGGAATGGCCCAGCGTTGCTGTTCCGCCGCCGACGTTGGAGGCGCCGGAGGATCCGGCCAGTGAGTTCGCCAACAGCCCGTTCGCGCGTTGTCTCGGCATCCGCTCGCAGGCTGACGGCACCGCGATGATGCCTTTCTCGCCGAAGATCATCGGCAATCCCACCCTACCTGCCATTCATGGCGGCATGACCGGCGCGTTTCTGGAAACCGCCGCGGTGGTCGGCGTCGCGCGCGAGCTCGGCGTCGCCGCGCCACCGAAGCCGATCGGGCTGACCATCAACTATCTGCGGCCGGGCCGCGCGCTGGACAGCTATGCGAACGTCTCGATCGTCAAGCAGGGCCGGCGCATCGTCGCGTTCGAAGCCAGAGCCTGGCAGGATGATCCCAGCAAGCCGATCGCAACCGCGTTCGGCCATTTCATGCTGCGCGCGACGCGGACGAACGAAGCCGAATAAAAATCGCTTGTCGCACCGATCGCGCAAGCATCGCGGCGCGTCGGCCGAAAAATCATGTGCCGAAGAATGCGAATGCCCGGCACGAGGCCGGGCATCCGTCTTTGGTTCCAATCGCCAATCAATGGCGGATGGCAAGTCTCATGGAACGCAACGGCCCCAACGATTGCGGTGCCAGCCACGGCCACAACCACCCCAAACTTTGGTGATGCTGCTGGCCTGCTCGGCATTCTGCGAGATCGCTTGGCCATTGGCCGGAGCTGCCGAAGCGCCGCCCATTCCGAAGATACCCACGCCCACCGCCACGACTGCCGCAATTGCGAGATAACGCATGTCGATTCCTCCAGTTAACAACGCAACTGGTGTGCCATCGAAAGCTACGATCTGTAAAGACGCTTCGCGCCGACGAAGCATCGATGACGACGCCGATCCCAGTCAACGCGTTCAAGAAGCCTCTGGCAAAAGCGGATAAGCGCCGCCGCCGCAATAGCTTGGGCGCCCGGGCAACACCGCGCCTGATTCAATTGGACGTTCGTATTCGGGAATTGCCGGTGAGACGTGAGGTTTCGCCGCAACGCCCTTAGTCGCACGCGAATCGATGCCATGACAGCGCGATGACTGTTTGCTGTCGTTGCGACTATTCCAGCCCGAGAGAAAAGCGCCATTCGCTGCCCATATTGTCGTCGGTGATCGGCGCTTGCGACGCCGTTCGGGCGAGAACGTCCGCGCAAGATTCGATCGGCGGCGGCACTCCGGGACGCGTCGCGGCCAACTCGAGCGTCACGATGCGATCGAGTTGCGCCCGATCGTCAGCGCGGCCGGCATCGAAGACCGGGCGGTTGTCGATCCGATAGCTCTCGAGAATGTGGCGCCAGCGCTTGAAGTCCCAACGGATCGGCGTTTTCGACACAACCAGGTGATTGAGGAACCGCGCCCCGTCGCCGAACGCCAGACATCCGGTTCGCTGGGCGCGGCCCGAGTTGGTGGTGTTGTAGAAGAAGATGCCATCGTCTTTCAGATGCGCCTTGATGAGATCGAAAAATTCGGAGGAAAGCAGGTTGGTCGTATTGGCGCGGAAGAAAAACGTGGTGTTCGACACGATCGCGTCGAAACGGCGATCGGGATGCGCGCGCAGCCAGCGGCGACCGTCGTCGATCACGATGGTCACTTTTGGATTCGTCAACAGCGACGCGAGTTCAGGCTCGCCGGCGATCAACTGCAGATAACCAGGATTGATCTCGATCACGGTGAGCGAGGCGACGTCGGGATTGTTGGCGATGACCTTGGCCCAGGAACCGGAAGCCAATCCGATCATCAGCACATCGCGCGGCGCCGGATGAAACAGGCTGAGCGCATACGGCCGCACGATGCCGTTGGTGTCGCTCTTCAGGTCGGTGTTGAAGCGGCCGTCATACATGCCGTTGCCGAGAACCGTCCCGTCGGCGGTCACGGAGATGATGCCGTTGCGATTCTCGATGATGCGCGCCAGCGGCTCGGCTTGGGCCGAACCTTTCCACTGCAGGCTCTCGAGCACGTTCGTCGGCCAGCGCGGCACCACAATCACCGCCAACATCGCGAGCCCAAGCGCCCAAGCCGTCCGCAGCATTTTCTGCCGGCGCGGCGATGGCAGCATGCCGTCGAGCGCAACGGCGAACGCGAAGCTTGCCAGCGTCAGCACCAGCGCGATGGCGACGACACCGAGATGATCGGCCAGCAGGAAGCCGGTGACGATTGATCCTGCCGTCGATCCGAGAATGTTGGCAAGATAGAGCAACGCGGTGCGCATCCCGGCGGCATCATCTGCGGCGATGCCGAACTCGGCGAGATGCGGCAGCAACGAACCCCAAAATCGCGCAAACAAATAAACCAGCACAAACGCGACACCGATGATGCCGCGATCGAGCCATGCAAAGGATCCGAGCAGCGGCAGGAAGCAGGCACCGATCGCGGCGGCCCAGATCAAGTCGGACACGGCTCGGCGCAGCACGCGGCCGTCCGCGGCGGCTGTACAATTATCGGCCGCCTGCCGCGCGCCTGATGCGAGGCCGATGAGGAAGGCCGCGAGCGTCGTGGCGAAAGCGGTCGCGCTTGATCCCGTGGCATAAGAGACGGTGTGGAAGAAAAAGATTTCGTACGACAGCGAGATGAAGCCGCCGGCGGCCGCGAACATCAGCACGGCGCCGAATGCCAGCCGCGGCGACTGCGATTTGGCCGCAACTGACGGAGCCTGAACAACTGGCGCGACTGCCGCGCCGCGCTCGCGCCAGTACACGACAAGCGCTCCGATCGCCACGGCCGCATTGATGCTGACGGCGACATACACTGTGCCTTGCAGGCCGAGAAACGGAAACAGCAGCGCCGCGCAAACCAGGCAAGCGGCGCCGGCGCCGAGCGTATTGACATAGTAGAGAAGACCAAGAGCACGTCCGACCTGGCCAGAGCGCCGTACCAGATGCCCGACCAGTAGGGGCAGCGTCGCCCCCATCAATAGCGTGGGAACAAGCACCACCAACAAGCTTGCCGCCGCAGTCACCGCCAGCGGCAGACCGGCGACCAAGTCGCCGACGCGATCGAAGATCCGCAACGAGACAAGACCAAATGCCGCGGTCGCAAATTCGATGGCGGCGAGCAGCGGCAGCAACGCCATGCCGCGCCGCCGCGATAAAAATCCGCCGGCTAGGCTGCCAAGACCGAGGCCCAGCATGAACGCGCTGACCACGATCGTCACCGACTCGATGTTGACGCCGAAGATGCGGAACAAAGCGCGCTGCCAGGACAGCTGATAGATCAACGCCGGGAAACCGGAAAAGAAGAACAACACGCAGAGGACACGGGTCCGGCGCGCGAGCTCATTTGTTTGAGAGACGGCCGCGTCACCCGCGGACAATTCTATTGTCGTCATCAGTCGCCCTGCTCAACTTTCCTGACGCAGAGGCGCAGCGGTTTTGCGTTTCTTGCCGTCATCACGCTTTCCGCGCGGCGGCCGTTTTTTGGTAGAAAACCGCGTCGCTTCGGCACGAAGTTACGGGAGCTTTCTTCGCTTCTCTTCTAACAGACGGCCGTTACTCGACCTTGAACGGGACGGCCGAATTTCAGCGGAGCTGTAAACAGAAAACTGCGAATCTAAAGGCCGAACAGATAAGCGGGCGGTTCTGAAAGTGCGGATAGCTGCGGCCGCGACAGGGGCATCAAGCTGCATCGCAAATTCGGCGTTGGAACTCAAAAACTGTGGTCGCTGGCCGAGTTCTTCAACGCGATCGCCAGCCGCGCGCTGTGCCGGTTCCAAAGTGTGCTCCATCGGCCACAGTTTCGGCCGCGTCGCGGCTACGGACCGCGCTGCCACGTTCTTGCCACGTCTACGCCTCGTTTGGGCATCACTGCCCATACATTCCGAAACAGTGAGAGGTGTAGCGTGAAATTCCACATTCTGTCGGCGGCCATTGTCGCGACAACACTCGCCCTATCCGTCACCGCACACGCGCAAGGCATTCCGGACGGAGTTGCGCACGGTGGCGCAGTCGGCATGAACGCGGCCGGCCCAGTCGGTGCCGTGGTCGGCGGCGCGGTCGGTGGTGTTGTCGGCGGCGTGGAGGGATTGTTTGGTGTCAGGCCGTATTACGCCAGCTATCCGGAAGGCGCTCCGCGGGTATATCGTTATCGCCGTGGCGTGCGCCACAGTTACCGCCACTATCGGCATGTGGGCTAACTAGCGCTTCACCGTGCTCAACACGCGGACGCAAACCAGTCTCCGCGCGTACGCATAGATCCTGCGTCCGCGACCCCATGCGAGGACGCCGGGTCACACGGCCCTGGCCGGCATTGTGCCGCTGCCGGGGCCGGTCAGAAGGCCGCGGATTTTTGCAAACATCCATCCGCCGCCCCCGAGTCGAATGGGAGTAGAAAGATTGGTGACCCGGCAAGAACGGCTGGATGAATTCACGCACGAAGGAAGCCCGCCGATCGACCATCCACTGCAGATCCTTTGCGAGGATCACGTCGGCACCTACCTCATTCCATTCTTGTGCCGGTGGCATGGCGGCGCATGGGAGAATGCAAAGACCCACAGGCGCCTCGAAGCCACGGTGGTCGGCTGGCGCGAGCCCGGTCGGCATTGATCCTGCAGTCGCGCGCGGAGACGCCACGAATTAGCACGCTGCCTGGGGCGAAGCTGCCCACTGGCTCGGCGATTTCCTCATGCCTTGCGCAACGACTTCTTGGTTCTCGCCATCATATCGGCGGCCTTCCCCGTGCACAGGCGGACCATGCCGGCCGTGACGAATTCAAGAAGCACGCCGTAGATGCGATCGAGGTCATCCGAGCGATATCGGCCGTTCGACATGGTTTCGATGCGGCCGTTCTCGGTGAGCACATAAAGCGTTGTACCGACCAAAAACTGATAGGCGTAGTGCACATTGTAGGGCGCGCTTTTGGGGAAGATCTCCGAGAGCGCGCGCACGAAGTCCTTGCCGATTTCATCGTAATTGGGCGCGATAACATCCGAGGCCCAAAGCCGCGAATTCGCGACTTGGGCGATGAACCGGCAATAATTCTTCCAACCTGCTCCTTCGCGTGACGCACGTTGCAGCAGTGGTAAAATAAAGGCACTTGCCAGCCGGCGGGTTCTTTCTTCCCTGCCGATCGAAGCGCCGCCGATGTCCGCCAGCAGCCGGCGCCGATCCTCGCTGACCGCCGCGGCGCGGCGCGCGACGACTTCGCGAAACAGGGTCTCTTTAGTACCGAAATGATAATTGACGCTCGCCAGCCGGACATCGGCATGTTCGGTAATATCGCGTACCGAAACACCGAAAAATCCTCGCTCGGCGAACAACGCCTCGGCGCTATCCATAATAGCGAGCCGGCTGTCACGCGGACTCTCGGCGGACTTGCGCGGCATCATAGCCGTTCTTATTGCCGCCGCTCCTCGATTTGCCATCCGCTTGCCCCTTGATCGGCCGCTGTATGTCACTGCAACGTTCGTCTCGCTTCAGTGCGATGTTTATTAGTCGCAATCACCAAGCCGATGAAAGCAAATTTGATGCCGCATGTGCGCGGCCCGACCGCGATGCAAACGAAACGGCAGAGGTGGACGGCGCAGAGCAACGAGCTCTCACCTTGACTTGGCTGGAACGTTCGTACCACACTCGCGCTAATCAATAGCAATGAGCACGTCAACGCTCTAAACCGGGAGAACGCGATGCCCAAGGTTATTTTGCAGGTCTATCCGACATTAGGAGATACGCAGGCGATGGCGGCGCAGCGGCCGATCGGTCGCAAACCCGACGCTTATCAGGCGATGCTGAGCAGCTTGCGAGAAGTTGCCGAAGCGGCCGACCGGTTGGGCTATTGGGGTATTACCCACGTCGAGCATCACGCCCACTCCGAGGGCTTGGAAATCTCGCCCGATCCGTTGATGCTCAACATCTATCTTGGACAATTCACCAAGCGGCTGATGCATGGCCAACTCGGCATCGTCGTGACCACGCACGATCCGGTGCGGCTCGCAGCGCAAATCGCCATCGCCGACAACATGCTCAAGGGCCGCTTGTTCGTCGGCATGGCGCGCGGTTACCAGGCGCGCTGGCAGAACGTCGTCGGACAACGCTTGGGCGTCACTTCGACCGCATCCGACAAATCGGCAGCCGATCAGCGCAACCGCCTTCTGTTCGACGAGCACTACAAGATCATGAAAATGGCCTGGGAAGACGATCTCCTCCGGTACAAGGGACCGGTCTACGAAATCCCGCATCCGTTCGAGGACGGCATTCGCAATTGGCCACCGGCGGCGACGACGACGGCCAAGTACGGCGTGCCGGGCGAGGTCGACGAGCAGGGAACGGTGCGCGGGATTTCTGTCGTGCCGAAGCCCTACTCCAAGCCGCATCCGCAGCTTTTCCAGGCGTTCGGCGCCAGCCCGCGCACGCTGGAATGGTGTGGCCAGGAGAACGTCACCCCGACCATTCTCGCCGGTCCCATGGAGATGGTGAAGCAGTTGGCGGAAGCCTACAGAGCCGGCGCTCGCTCCCGCGGACGCAATCCGGCTCTGGGTGAAGGCGTCGGTCTGTGCCGCACCATCCATTTCACCAAGAACAAGGAAGACATTTACAATCTCGTCGAGAAATACGAAGCGCCGGTCTGGACCGGATGGTATGCGCCGTTCGGATTTATGGAAGGCTCGCGGTTGCCGGGCGAGGAAGGTCCCGTGCCGAAACCCGGTGAGCATTTGGCTGATCGCCTCATCAAGAGCGGCCTGTTGATCGCCGGAACCGTCGACGACGTGAAGCGGCAACTCGATGCGCTGTTAAAGGAAGTCCCGCTCGACTATCTGGTGTGGCTGTTCCACTGGGGCTTGATCCCGCGTGACGAGGGCCTCGAACAACTCGAGCTGTTCGCCACCAAAATCATGCCGGAGTTTGGCATGAAGGCGCCAGTTCCGGAGCATTCTTTGGCTTGAGCGTAGTCTTCGGGGCCCCGGTTTCCGATCGGGGTCCCGCGGCCGAACGGCGGCGGTTGATTTTTTGCGGATGCGCGCTAAGCAACAAGAGGCAATCGACGAAGATGCGATTGCAAGCAGGCTGCGTTGAACCGGGGCAGCCTAGCTTGATCCTGACGAGCAGTTCGCTCGACAACAACACCAACGATGAGAATGTCCCTTGGCGCGCCGCATCATTGATCTTTCGATTCCATTGGCAAACGACCTTCCGGCCGATCCGCCGATCCAGATCCCGTCGATCACCTATCTCGGGCACAAGGAGACGATGTCCGACTTGCTGTCGTTCTTTCCGGACTTGAAGCCGGAGGAACTGCCCGACGGCGAGGCCTGGGCAACCGAGCGCGTCGCCATTTCGACGCACAACGGCACGCATCTCGATGCGCCGTGGCATTACCACTCGACGATGAACCGCGGTGAACGCTCGATGACGATCGACGAGGTTCCGCTCGACTGGTGCCTTCAACCCGGCGTCAAGCTGGATTTTCGGCATTTTGAGAACGGCTATGTCGTGACGGCGGCCGATGTCGAAGCCGAACTTAAGCGTATCGGCCACACGCTCAATCCCCTCGAGATTGTTGTCATCAACACGTCGGCTGGCAAAAAACTCGGGTCGGCTGATTACGTTACGAGCGGATGCGGCATGGGATACGAGGCGACCATGTATCTGCTCGACCGCGGCATCAAGGTCACCGGCACTGACGGCTGGAGCTGGGACGCGCCGTTTGTTTATACGGCCAAAAAATACACGGCGACGCGCGATGCGAGCCTGATCTGGGAGGGGCACAAGGCCGGCCGCCACAAGGGCTATTGCCATATCGAAAAGCTTCACCAGCTCGAAGAACTCCCCGCGACCGGCTTCATGGTGAGCTGCTTCCCGGTGAAAATCGAGCGTGCGTCCGCCGGCTGGACCCGAGCCGTCGCCATCATCGAGGATTGATCCTCACGGCGAGAGCCGGGCAGCAGGATGCCGACTGGCGTCATCACAACACGTCTGTCGTGAGTTGACGCGCCGAATTCCAGCACCCGATCGGTGCTCTACTTGCCTGGCGTCCGGGATTTCTGCTGGGTGAACAACCGAAGCGCCTCCGTCAGCCTCGCATCGTCGAGGTCTAGATCGGCCACTGCTTTGCGAAAGGCCGAAATCTTATCGGAGGCTGCTGGCAGCTTGGGCCGCTTCGTCGTGGCCGGGCTTATGTGGGGAGCCAAAGTATCTCTGAACTGCATGCGAGCTCTTGGCATGTCGTGGAGACCATTACTCGGAGAGCCATGAAGCGCTCCAGAATGCCATAACCCCGGCGGAAAGTCTCACGCCCTTTGAATTGCGCCGTAAACTCCTGAAACTGAAGCGACGATCCCTATCTGCGGCCGCTCGGTTCGCATGGAAGGTTGAGCCTCTCGGAGATAGTCTTTTGAGGCAACGCACTCATGCCAAGAAATATTTCACGTACTCTCGAATTATAATCATTCGAAACAACACGCGATGATTGCAAATCGCTTCAGTCTTCTTGCAGGATGCTGTATGCGCGCCGCGAGAGCAGCAACCCACGCTGCTTGGGGACAGCGGAGATCTTCATCTTGAATTCAGCAAGGCGACGCATCCTCGTCGTTGAAGACGACCCGGAAACGGCAGCGCAACTCGTCGACTTTCTTCATATCAATGGCTACCAACCCGACCTTGCGCTCAATGGAACCGACGGGCTTAATCTCAGCCGCTCGCGAGCCTATGCCGTGATGACCATCGATCGCATGCTGCCGGGCATGGATGGACTGTCGATCGTCCGCGACCTGCGCACATCAGGGATTGATACGCCAGCCCTCATCGTCAGCGCACTTGGCGATGTCGACGACCGGGTGCGCGGGCTTCGCGACGGCGGCGACGACTACCTCGTCAAACCGTTTGCATTCGCCGAACTGCTCGCACGCATCGAGGCGCTTGCCCGGCGCAGCGGAAATGTCGCGAAGGAGACCTCTTTGCGCGTGGGCGATCTGGAGCTTGATCTGGTCGCGCGTACCGCCAACCGCGCGGGAAAATTGATTCCTCTTTTGCCGCGGGAATTCAAAGTGCTGGAATACTTGGTGCGCAACGCCGGCCAAGTCGTCCCGCGGAGCATGCTTTTGCAGCACGTCTGGAATTTGAATTTCGACCCGACCACGAACATCATCGACGTATACGTCGGCCGTGTTCGCAGGAAAGTCGACAACGATTATCACAATTGCCCCCTGATACACACGGTCCGCGGCGTCGGATTTTGCGCCCGTGCTGATCGCTAGGACTTTACGATCCGCGACATTTCGTGCGGCGCTGTTGTCGATCGCTTGCTTTGGCGCCATAGTGGTTGGCCTCTTCGCCTTTGTGTATTGGTCGACGTCTTCATATCTCTTTGATCGGATCGATCGGTCGATCAATCGGGATCGCGGCGTCCTCCTCGCCGCCTACGTAGCGGGCGGCCGTAGTGAACTGACAACCGTCATCAAGATGCTGGGTGATCAGCATCCCGACCACGGGGTCTTTCTCCTCGCGGACGCGACGTTTGCTCTGCTGGCCGGCAACCGCAAGGAGTGGCCGATACAACTCAAAGGAACCGAAAGCGTCAACGCCAGCGTAGACAAATTGGACTGGGACGCGGCGGACGGAACATCGGTACGGGCAATCTTCGATACACTCTCGGACGGCTCTCATCTCCTGGTGGGCAGAGAGGTAACCGACTTCACAAGGTTTGCGCGCCGGATCTATTTGGCCTTCGCCCTAGTTCTTGTTCTCATTCTGGCCTTGGCGATGTCGGCCGCGCTAGCCACCACGCGACGGACGGTGGGGCGTATTGAATCAATCAACGCCACAAGCCGTGCCATCATGCAAAGTGGGCCAGGGCTACGCGTACCAACGCGAGGGTCACACGATGAGTGGGACCAACTGGCCGAAAACCTCAATTCAATGCTCGACCGGATCGCCCTGCTTCTGGACGAAGTGAAGCAAGCGACCGACAATGTGGCGCACGATCTGCGGACGCCGCTTACCCGCATGCGCGCCAGACTGGAACGCGCCATATGACGGTAAGCGCGATGCCGCAACGGATCAGAGACTTATCATCGACACGATGTCGGACTTGGACGATGTATTGCGCATGTTCGCGGCCTTGACCCGCATTTCGCAGATCGAAACCGTCAATCGTATCGCCGCTTTCCAGGGCGTTGACCTGGTCGAGATATCCGAGGCCGTTGCCGAGCTTTATGACGCGGCTGCCGAAGAGAGGAGCGTCGATCTTAAAGTCGTCGGGCAAGGACCGTTGCCGATTGTAGGCGACCGGGATCTTTTGTTCGACGCGTTGGCTAATCTCGTCGACAACGCGCTGAAGCACGGCGGCGATGGCGGCGCGGTCACCATCCGCCTCGACCGCGACGAAGAAACGGTGGCGGTATCGGTCTCCGACAACGGTCCGGGAATTCCACCAGAAGAACATGGTAACGTGTTTCGGCGTTTTTATCGTCTCGAAAACAGCCGGCACACCCCCGGCAACGGCTTGGGGCTGAGCCTGGTCGCTGCCGTCGCTCGGCTTCATAACTCGCGCGCCGAGATTTCGGATAATGCGCCTGGATTGAGAATTGAAATGAGGCTCCGACTCAGCCAAGCCCACTGAGCTTGCCGGCGCCTCGCATTCTCGCACCGCTTCATCGACAGGCCAGCCAAGTGCCGCAGCCAATGGGTGGCGGCGCAGTTTAGGAACGTTCAAATTCTGACTTCTTTGTCACTTGCCCGCTTCGAGGTCTCGACGCGATAACCTCCTTAGCTTCGGTAACGTTTGTCGCGTGCGATGCTTGACCTCGAACATTATGAGCTGTTGCGCAAGCTGTGGTGCCATCAAGGGCGGCTACCGATCGCGGCCGACCACAAAGCAAAAACGTGCGCAAGGCACCTTGTCTCGCTCGGTTACGCCACAACGACGCTAATTCCCACGCAAGCCTTCGCCATCGAGATTACCCAGCAAGGCTGTGTCGCCAAAATCCTGGCGGATTTCGGCATCTTGAATCCCGACTTCTGCGCAATTGAGCTTCAACCGTCTACCAAAGACGACCAATGGCTCATCAAGGTCAGCACGGTCGGCAATCCTCCGACTCTCATGGAGATCGCCGAAGCCTGCCAATTGGTGGCTCACCTGTCGGGGGTAGGGGCGGCGACCCTTGCAGCACGCTTTCACGCCGAGATCAGGCGGGCTGAAGGTTACGTCAAAGGGCGGCTTCGTGCGGAGTTTTAACCGCCGAACACGGTAGCATCAAAATTCGGTCAGCAGGAGCAATCGTTATGGCGTACACCTCAATCACGACAACACCCATGCGCCGCAGCCGTCAAAGCACGGACAAACCCTCGCGCGGCGACGACCGCATCCGCCATGCGACGGAACGTCTGGCGGTAGCCGGCTATCGGTTGACTAGGTCGCGCCTCCTGCTCTGCGAGCTTCTGTTCAATGGTGAAGATCGGCACGTCACTGCCGACATGCTGTTTTTGGAAGGGCAGAAGCGAGACAGCGCGGTTTCACTTGCGACAATCTATAACGCGCTACGGGAATTCAGCGACGCCGGCATATTGCGGCCGATTAGGGTCGACGGCCTCCAGTCGTGTTATGATACAGATGTTTCAGAACATCAGCACTTCTATGTCGAGGATGATCGCGCGCTGATCGACGTGCCGTCGCACACGGTCAGAATCGATAAGTTGCCATCACCGCCACAAGGCTACGTGGTCGACTATGTGAATGTGGTCGTTCGCCTCCGCCGTAAGAGCATAGCTCCCCTTACACGGGGGTAATATTCGCTGAGACAAAGGCGGTGAAACATCCCCCGAAAAGTTCAAAGAGGCCTCGCGGAGACAAAACTCACGCCGACAAGTCGGCCAATTAGACGGTAATGATCGGATAGCTGGGAAATCTCATCCAGCCTCGGATTAGTGGCGGTCCCGGCAAGACTCGAACTTGCGACCTTCGGTTTAGGAAACCGCTGCTCTATCCGGCTGAGCTACGGGACCAATTCAACGGCGCTGTGCAGGCCAAATTCCTGATTGCGCGCTGTATAGCATCCGCGAGTGGCCCGGAACCAGCATCTTATCGACCTATATGCCCCGGCGTGTCTTGGCGCTTTCGCTTCGCCGCGCCGGCTCTTTCCGGTACTCTGACGCCCTTCAACGCAGATCATTCAGCGCCAGAAGACGATGCATCGAACCACGCCAGCTCTGCTCGCCGCCGACGATACGGCCCCGGTGACCGTGCACAACCCCGACGGCGCCTCGCCGCTTTTGTTGGTGGCCGATCATGCCGGCGTCGCCAGCCCGCGCGCGCTCGGCCGGCTCGGTGTCGCCGCAACGGAATGGCAGCGGCACATCGCCTACGACATCGGCATCGCCGGGGTCGGCGCAGGCTTGCCGAAGCGCTCGATGCGACGCTGATTCAACAAAATTATTCGCGGCTGGTCATCGACTGCAACCGCCCGCTCGAGGCGCCGAGCTCGATCCCGGACATCAGCGAACTCACGGCCATTCCGGGCAATGTCGGCTTGAGTGACGACGAGCGGGCCGCGCGCGCCCGCGAGATTTTTGTGCCCTATCACGAGCGCATTGAAGCCGAGATCGAGCGCC
Organism: uncultured Alphaproteobacteria bacterium; assembly: GCA_963737755.1. Classification (GTDB taxonomy): domain Bacteria; phylum Pseudomonadota; class Alphaproteobacteria; order Rhizobiales; family Xanthobacteraceae; genus BOG-931. The sequence goes on from CAVTTZ010000010.1 coordinate 114,063, forward strand.
GCCGCGAGCGCGGGCCGGCCGACCGCGCTGGTCGCCCTGCACAGCTTCACGCCGGTGTTCAAAGGCGTGGCGCGTCCTTGGCACGTGGCGCTGCTTTACAATCGCGATCGGCGTCTGTCCGATCGCCTGATCGCGCTGTTGCAGCAAGAGCCCGGCCTGGTGGTCGGCGACAACCAGCCCTATTTCGTCAGCGACGCGACCGACTACACCATTCCGGTGCATGGCGAACGTCACGGCTTGCCGCATGCGCTGATCGAAATCCGCCAGGATCTGATCGCCGACGAGAGCGGGCAGCGGCAATGGGCCGAACGCATGGCCCGTCTGCTGCCGCAGGCTTACACGTTGTTGGACACGTCAAACTGACGAGCGACCAACGCGCCCGCGGATACGCTGCCGTCGCGGCATCGCCATCGTCAGTCGGCAAACAACTCTTCCAGCTCGACATGGACGCGTTCGCCGGCGGCGACGCGGTGACCTTGACCGGAGGCCAGGAGCGCACGCGCTTCCTCCGCGGTGCCGGCTTCGATCCACCATTCCTCGGCGCGAGTCACCCGCATGGTTGCGTGAAAAACTTTTGGTTGCGGCGTCGGCTTGAGTTTGCGCGCGGCTGACATTTGTTTGGTCCGGTACAAATCACTGTGTTGAAAATACTTTACCGTAACCATCGCAGTTTTGGAACAAAGCAGAAACGGAACGCGCGCGGCCGCTCCACAGAATAGCTGGAACGCGCTATGATGTTTGTTCGTTGTCAGAAGCTGAACGCCAGGAGTACGACGTGGCACCGCGCGCGTATTGGAAGGGCTATTTGCGGCTTTCGCTGGTTTCGTGTCCGATCGCGCTGTTTCCGGCCACCTCCGAGCGTGAAAAAGTCAGCTTCAATCAGATCAACAAAACCACCGGCCACCGCATCCGCTATCGCAAGGTCGATGCGGAAACCGGCGATGAAGTTCCGTCCGAGGACATCATCAAGGGCTACGAGGTCGCCAAGGGCGAATATATCGAGGTCACCGACGACGAGATCGAGTCGGTCGCGCTGGAAAGCACCAAGACCATCGACATCGACGAGTTCGTGCCGCGCGACGAGATCGACGAACTTTACAACATCCGCCCCTATTACATCGCGCCGGACGGCAAGGTCGGGCAGGACGCGTTTGTCGTCATCCGCAACATCATCGAGCAGATGAAGATGGTGGCGATCGGCCGGGTGGTGCTGACCAACCGCGAGCACGTCATCGCCATCACGCCGCGCGACAAGGGATTGATGGGCACGCTGTTGCGCTTTCCCTACGAGGTGCGCGATCCGGCGGAATATTTCGACGACATTCCGAACGTGAAACTCACCAAGGATATGATGGAGCTCGCCCGGCACATCGTCGAGACCAAAAGCGGACACTTCGAACCGGAGAAGTTCGAAGACCATTACGAGCACGCACTCAAGGTCCTGATCGAGAAGAAGGCCAAGGGCGAAAAGATCGAGGCGCCGAAGGAAGAGCCGACCGGCAAGGTCATCAACCTGATGGATGCCCTGCGCCGCTCGGTGCAGGCCGAGAAGTCGGGCGCGCCCGCCGCCCGCCCTGCCGCGCGCCAAAAAGGGCCGCAAGAACACCGGGCAAAAGGAAATGCTGCTGCCGATCGCCGGCAAGAAATCGGCGCACGCTGAAGGCGGCAAGTCTGAGGGTGGCAAGTCTGAAGGCGGCAAGTCCGAAAGCGGGAAGAAGGCCGCGCACCACGAGACCGGTAAGGCGCGGGCGCACGGCCGCCAGCGCAAGGCTTCATAGCCGACGTCCAGATCGTATTTCCGAAAAGAAGCGAGGACGCTCTGCGTCCACGCCGCAGAGATGCCGCAATCCGGCCATTGGCTCAGCAGCCATGCGCGGGCGGGGTGGGATCATGGTGGTTGGCGCAGCCGGCATTGCGGCAGCATGCGGCTGGAGCGTGCACGCGCAGGACAATGCGCGCGCCAATTCCGGCTGTAGCGGCGAGATCATCGGCGCGGGCACGCTGGCCCACGGCGTCGATGGCCGGACTTTTGTCCTGAGCGACGGGCGCGAAATTCGGCTCGCCGCGATCGAGACGCCGCTGCTGCCCGGTCCCCTGGATAAAGATCCCTCGCCCGAGCGCTGCCGCCGCCAAGGAGGCCCTCGCGGGTCTGCTGTCCGGCGCCGAAAAGGTCACCCTCAAGCAAGCCGAAGCGCAACAAGACGGACCGGTACGGCCGGTTGGTGGCTTATGTGTATGCGGCGCGCGATGGGATCGATCATCCGGTCCAGGCCGAACTGGTCGGCAGCCGGCTACGCGCGGGTCGCGGATCGGGTCGGCAGCCGCGCCTGCGCGATAGAACTTCTGCGACGCGAAACTTTGGCGCGAAAGGCCAAGCTTGGCCTTTGGGCCAGTTCGTATTATGCTTTGCTTAACGCTGAAAACCCCACCGATGTGCTGGCCGAACGCGGCCACTTCGCGCTGGTGGAAGGGAAGGTACTCTCGGTGCGCGAGAGCGGCGCGACCATCTACGTCAATTTCGGCAAGCGCTGGACCGAGGACTTCACCGTTACGATCTTGAAGCGAAATGAGCGTAATTTCACGGCAGTGGGGCTTGATCCGAAGACGTTAGCGGGCCGTAAAATACGGGTCCGCGGCTGGATCGAAGAGCGCGGCGGACCGTGGATCGATGCGACGCGACCGGAGCAGATCGAGTTCGCCGATCGTGACTGAGTGTTGGTGCGTGCGCCGCGGGGGCGGCGGGTAAACGAACTGGGATGTGGCAGTGAGCAATTCGGGACCCATCGTTGCGGGACCCATAGGTGTTCGGCGCGCTGGTTTGGCGGCGCTTGGGGACCATAAGACTCACGGCTGGCCCATGCGGGCTTCGCCGCGCTTTCGCTTGCGCTCGCCGCTTGTACGGCCTCGCCGCCATCGCTGGGGACGCAGACCGCATCGCTCGCCTCGACCAAGCCGGCGGATGTCAACGTCCGATATGTCGCCGGCCGTGTTGCGCGAGCACCAGCGCATCCTGGCGGCCTATGGCGGCGTCTATAACGATCCGAAGCTGCAGGGCATGCTCGAGACGACGGTCGAGAAGCTGGTCGCCGCGTCCGATCGGCCCGACCTGCGCTACAAGGTCGTGATGCTCAATTCGCAATCGATCAACGCCTTCGCGTTGCCGACCGGACAGCTTTACGTCACCCGCGGCCTGGTGGCGCTCGCCAACGACGAATCCGAGCTTGCCTCGGTGATGGCGCACGAAATGGGCCACGTCGTCGCCCGCCATGCCGCAATTCGCGAGGAGCAGGCCAAGCAGGCGGCGCTGGTCGGCCGCGTCGTCAGCGACGTGATCAGCGATCCGGAAGTCGGGCGCACTGGCGCTGGCCAAGTCGAAGCTGGCGCTGGCGAGCTTCTCGCGCTCGCAGGAATTCGAGGCCGACGGCATCGGCATCGGCATCGCCTCGCGCGCCGGCTACGACCCCTACGGCGCGGTGCGCTTTCTCACCTCGATGGAGCACAATTCCGAACTGCGGCCGCAGCAATCCGCCACCGCCATCGACCCGCGCGCGCCGGATTTTCTGTCGTCGCATCCGGCGACGCCGGAGCGAATTTCCAATGCGGTCGCCAACGCCCGCCAATATAGCGGCAGCCCGAGCCACGACCGGCAGCATCGCCGGGCGTGACAAGAATGCCTATCTGGGCGACATCGACGGCATCGTCTTCGGCGAGGATCCGAGCGAAGGATTCGTCCGCGGCCGGCGCTTCTTGCATCCGCGGCTCGGCTTCACCTTCACCGCTCCGGACGGCTTCGCGCTGGAAAACACCGCGCAGGCGGTGCTCGGCGTCAGGCATGGCGGCGGCCAGGCGCTGCGGCTCGACGTCGTGCGGGTGCCGGCCGAGCAAACGCTTGGCCGCTTACCTGACCTCCGGCTGGATCGAGGGTATCGACGCGAAAACGGTGGAGGAGACATCGATCAACGGCTTTGCCGGCGGCCACCGCGGCCGCGAAGGGCGATCAATGGGACTTCCGGCTCTACGCCATCCGCTTCGGCAGCGACGTCTACCGCTTCATCTTCGCGACCAAGCATAACTCGGCCGAGACCGATCGCATTTTCCACGAAGTCGGTCGGCACCTTCCGCCGCATGAGCTTGGCGGAAATCCAGGGCGCCAAAGCCGCTGCGTCTGCAAATCATCACAGTTGCGCCGGGCGACACGGTCGAGAAGCTGGCGACCCGCATGGCGGTGGCCGACCGTCAGGTCGAGCGCTTCCGCGTGCTCAACGGGCTTGAGCCCGGCGAGCGGGTCAAGCCGGGCAGCGAAGTCAAGATCGTGGTCGAGTAGCGGCGCGAAGCATGTCGGATAACTGCTACGGATCGCTCGACGGGCGGCTACCGGCCGGACGCCACGCTGCTCAAGATACGACGGTCATCCAGCTGAAAGCATCGTTTTCAGATTTGCGACTGAGCGTCCGAGACGCTGACGCGCAAGAACTCGATGGGCATCGGCGCAACTGGCCAAGACTGAGCTGCCGAAACCGCGCCAGCGCCCGATCGAATGGACAAAACTTAATACCCGGATGCATTGTGTGAGAGGGTCGCGCTCAATAGGTATTGGCCTAATAGGCCAGTCCGGGCGGCACCCCCATCCCCCGACACCCTGCCGCCCGGTTTAGAAGCCTAGCTGAGGCAACAACTAGACTGTCTAGCAACCCCAAGCTTTCTGCGCTTGGGGTTCTTTTTGTGACCACCAAAGAGCTTTCTTACCACGACGATACTTTTACGAAGGCGCGTGGCTTCCGGGCCACAGCGCAAGATTGGACACCGAACTTAGATCATCAGGATCAGCGATCCGGCCAATCCGCCCGCGATCAAAATCATCCATTCGCCGATCTGAAGCGACAGCAGTCTGCCGTCTTGCACAAGGTTGCCGATCATTCCCGCCTCCGCCCTCAAAGCCCCCAGTCGTGAACGGACCATAGCGGAGGCAAGAGCAAAAAGCTGTCACGCGCGGGTCACACCTTCAGGAAATACAGCCGGTGGCTGCCTTCGTGGCGCCGCAAAATCCACCGAGTTCCGCCGCAAACTTCGCGCGATCAAAAATTGATCGCGCGCTTGCTCACCGCCAAAGCGGCTTCCTTCACGGCCTCGCTCAACGTCGGATGCGCGTGACAGGTGCGGGCGATATCCTCCGACGAGGCGCCGAATTCCATCGCGATCGCGGCTTCCGCGATCATCGTCTCGGCGTCAGGTCCGAGAATATGGACGCCGAGCACGCGGTCGGTCTTGGCGTCGGCGAGGATTTTGACAAAGCCTTCGGTCGCCAGGTTGGCGCGCGCACGTGCATTCGCGGTGAACGGAAACTTGCCGACCTGATACGCAACGTTGGCGGCCTTGAGTTCTTCCTCGGTTTTGCCGACCGAAGCGATCTCCGGGAAAGTGTAAACCACGTTCGGGATCACGTCGTAGTTCACGTGCCCGGCCTTGCCGGCAATGATTTCCGCAGCCGCGACGCCTTCGTCCTCGGCCTTGTGGGCCAGCATCGGGACCCGCGATCACGTCGCCGATGGCATAGATGCCGGCAACGTTGGTGTGGAAATGCGGATCGACGACGACGCGGCCGCGATTGTCCTTTTTGACTCCGACCGCCTCGAGGCCGAGCCCGTCGGTGAACGGCACGCGACCGATCGCCACCAGCACCACATCGGCGTCGAGCGTCTCGGCTGTGCCGCCGGCGGCCGGCTCGACTTTGACCTTCAGGGTCTTTCCGGAGCCGTCGACCGCCGTGACCTTCGACGACAGTTTGAAGGCGATGCCCTGCTTCTGCAGCATGCGATGGAATTGCCGCGCCACCTCGCCGTCGATGCCCGGCAGGATGTGATCGAGGAATTCGACGATCGTCACCTGCGCGCCGAGCCGCCGCCACACCGAGCCCAGTTCGAGGCCGATGATGCCGGCGCCGACCACGACGAGCTTCTGCGGCACCTTGGTGAGATCGAGCGCGCCGGTCGACGACACGACGCGCTTCTCGTCGATCGTCGATGCCGTTGAGGCGGGCGACGTCCGAGCCGGTGGCGATGACGATGTTCTTGGTCTCGAGCGTCTGCGTCTTGCCGCTGTCGTCTTTGACCTCGACCTGGCCGGGAGCGGCGATGCGGCCGGCGCCGTGGAAGGTCTCGATCTTGTTCTTCTTGAACAAAAACTCGACGCCCTTCACGTTGGCCTCGACATTCTGTTCCTTGAATTTGAGCAGCGCCGGCAACTCGACGCTCGGCTTGCCGACCTTGATGCCCATCTGCGCAAAGCTGGTGCCGGCTTCCTCGTAAAGCTCGGAGGCGTGCAGCAGCGCCTTCGACGGGATGCAGCCGACATTGAGGCAGGTGCCGCCGAAGGTCGCGTTCTTTTCGACGACGGCGGTTTTCAGACCGAGCTGCGCCGCGCGGATGGCGCACACATAGCCGCCGGGGCCGGTACCGATGACGATGAGATCGTAGGACATGACGCGAATCACCTGTTGATTCCGTCATTGCCGGGCTCGTCGCGGGCATCCACGTCTAATTTGGCTCGAGAAAGTGCCAGACCTGAATGGATGGCCGGGCCATGCCCGGCCATGACGCGGGAGATGATTACAGATCCAGCACCAGCCGTGCCGGCTCTTCCAGAGATTCCTTCACCCGCACCAGGAAGGTCACGGCCTCGCGGCCGTCGACGATGCGGTGATCGTAGGACAGCGCCAGATACATCATCGGCCGCGCTTCGATCTTGCCGTCGACCACCATCGGCCGCTCCTGGATCTTGTGCATGCCCAGAATGCCGGACTGCGGCGCGTTGAGGATCGGCGTCGACATCAGCGAGCCGTAGATGCCGCCATTGGTGATGCTGAAGGTGCCGCCCTGCATTTCGTCGATCTTGAGCGAGCCGTCGCGGGCGCGGCGGCCGAAATCGGTGATCGACTTTTCGATCTCGGCGATCGATTTCTGATCGCAATCGCGCACCACCGGCACGACCAGGCCGCGCTCGGTGCCGACCGCGATGCCGATGTGATAGTAGTTTTTGTAGACGATGTCGGTGCCGTCGATCTCGGCATTGACCGCGGGGATTTCCTTGAGCGCCTGCACGCAGGCGCGCACGAAGAAGCCCATGAAGCCGAGCTTGACGCCGTGCTTCTTCTCGAACAGATCGCGATACTGGCTGCGCAGCGCCATCACATGCGTCATGTCGACCTCGTTGAAGGTCGTCAGCATGGCGGCGGTGTTCTGCGCGTCCTTCAGACGGCGCGCGATGGTCTGGCGCAGCCGCGTCATGCGCACGCGCTCTTCGCGCGCGGCATCGTCGGGCGTGGACGGCGCGCGAAGCTGCGCCGAGGCGACCGGCGTCGGCTGCGACGCGGCGCGCTCGATGGCGGCGAGCATGTCGCCCTTGGTGACGCGGCCGTCCTTGCCGCTGCCCGGAACGCCCGATGGATCGATGCCGGTTTCGGTGGCGATCCGGCGCACCGACGGCGCCAGCGGAGCGTCAGGCGCGGGTTTGGCGCGCCGGCTTCGGCGCAGCGGTCTCCTCCCGCGGCTTTGGCTGCTCAGCGGCCGGCGTCGGCCGGCTTGGCCTTCTCGGCCTTTTGATCCGACCGCGCGGCCGGCGCCGCGCCCGCACCTTCCTTGATGGCGCCCAACAGCGCGCCGACAGCGACCGTGTCGCCGTCCTTGGCGGCGAGATCGGTGAGCACGCCGGCGGCCGGCGCCGGCACCTCGATGGTGACCTTGTCGGTTTCCAGTTCGACCAGTGGCTCGTCGACGGCGACGACGTCGCCCGCCTTCTTGAACCATTTGCCGATCGTGGCTTCGGTCACCAACTCGCCGAGGGTGGGTACGCGAATCTCCGCCATGGCAATCCCTTTAATATCCTCATCGTCATGACCGGGCTGGTCCCGGCCATCCACGTTTGACGTCGCTTACGCCGTCACGGACGTGGATGCCGGCAGGGTCGAGCGAAGAGCATCGTGCTTCGAACGACGATGGCCGGCCATGACGGCGCCTTGATTATCCCAGCGCCTCTTCCAGGAAATTCTTCAGCTGCGCCTGGTGCTGCGACATCTGCCCGACCGCGGTCGATGCCGATGCCGGCCGCCCGGCATAGCGCGCGCGCCGGCACTTGCCGCCGATCTGGTTGAGCACCCATTCCAGGAAGATATCGACGAACACCCAGGCGCCCTGGTTGCGGGGCTCTTCCTGGCACCAGACGATCTCCGCGTTCTTGAAACGCGTCAGTTCGGTCATCAGCGCCTTGGTGGGGAACGGATAGAGTTGCTCGATGCGCAGCAGATAGACATCGTTGATGCCGCGCTTCTCGCGCTCGTCGTAGAGATCGTAATAGACCTTGCCGGAGGAGATAACGACCCGTTTGATCTCGGCGTCGGGAACAAGCTTGGTCGCGTCGTCCGGCGACCGCTGCGCGTCGTCCCACAGCAACCGATGGAACGAGGTGTCGGGTCCCAGTTCGTCAAGCCGCGACACCGCGCGCTTGTGGCGCAACAGCGACTTCGGCGTCATCAGGATCAGCGGCTTGCGGAATTCGCGTTTGAGCTGACGGCGCAGGATGTGGAAGTAATTCGCCGGCGTCGTGCAGTTGGCGACCTGCATATTGTCTTCGGCGCACATCTGCAGGAAGCGCTCGAGCCGCGCCGAGGAATGCTCCGGCCCCTGGCCTTCATAGCCATGCGGCAGCAGGCAGACGAGGCCGGACATGCGCAGCCACTTGCGCTCGCCCGACGAGATGAACTGATCGAACACCACCTGGGCGCCGTTGGCGAAGTCGCCGAATTGCGCCTCCCACAGGGTCAGCGCATTGGGCTCGGCCAACGAGTAGCCGTATTCGAACCCGAGCACCGCCTCTTCGGACAGCATCGAGTTGATGACCTCGTAGCGCGCCTGGCCCTCGGCCACGTGATTGAACGGCGTGTAACGGTGCTCGTCCTGCTGGTCGATCAGGACCGAATGGCGCTGCGAGAAGGTGCCGCGCTCGGAATCCTGACCCGACAACCGCACCCGGTGGCCGTCCGTCAGCAGCGTGCAGAAGGCCAGTGCTTCGGCGGTCGCCCAATCGATATTCTGCCCGGAGTTCGATCGCCTTGCGGCGGTTCTCGATGAATCGCAGCAGCGTGCGATGCAGATGAAAGCCGGGCTCGAGCGTCGTGATCTTGTCGCCGATCGCCTTGAGCTTGGCGATATCCACGCCGGTCTTGCCGCGGCGCGGATCTTCGGTGTCGCCGGCGGTCTTGAAGCCGGACCAGCGGCCGTCGAGCCAGTCGGCCTTGTTGGCGCGGTAGCTTTGCGCGGCTTCGAGTTCGGTGTCGAGATGGCTGCGCCATTCGGCCGCGCATCTTTTCGACTTCGGCGGCGGTGACCACGCCTTCGCCGACCAGCTTGTCGCTGTAGATCTCGAGCGTCGTCGGATGCTTGCCGACCGCCTGGTACATCAGCGGCTGGGTGAACGACGGCTCGTCGCCTTCGTTGTGGCCATGCCGGCGATAGCAGAACATGTCGATGACGACCGGCTTCTGAAACTTCTGCCGGAACTCGGTCGCCACTTTGGCGGCGAACACCACCGCTTCCGGATCGTCGCCGTTGACGTGGAAAATCGGCGCCTCGATCATCTTGGCGACGTCGGACGGATACGGCGACGAGCGCGAATAGCGCGGATTGGTGGTGAAGCCGATCTGATTGTTGACGATGAAATGCACCGAGCCGCCGGTGCGGTGACCGCGCAGGCCGGACAGGCCGAAGCACTCGGCGATCACGCCCTGGCCGGCGAACGACGCATCGCCGTGAATGAGCAGCGGCATCACCATGGTGCGGTCGTCACGGCTGGCGCCATGCTGATCCTGCTTGGCGCGCACCTTGCCGAGCACCACCGGATCGACGATTTCCAGATGCGACGGATTGGCGGTGAGCGACAGGTGCACCCGGTTGTCGTCGAACTCACGGTCCGACGAAGCGCCGAGATGATATTTCACGTCGCCCGAGCCCTCGATCTCGTTCGGGGTCGAGGAGCCGCCTTTGAATTCGTGGAAGATCGCGCGGTGCGGCTTGGCCATGACTTGCGCCAGCACGTTGAGCCGGCCGCGATGGGCCATGCCCATCACGATCTGCTGCACGCCGAGCGCACCGCCGCGCTTGATGATCTGCTCGAGCGCCGGGATCATCGATTCGCCGCCGTCGAGACCAAAGCGCTTGGTGCCGGTGAATTTCAGATCGCAGAATTTCTCGAAGCCTTCGGCTTCGACGAGCTTGTTGAGGATGGCGCGCTTGCCCTCCGGCGTGAACGAGATTTCCTTGTCGGGCCCCTCGATGCGTTCCTGGATCCAGCTCTTCTGCGCGGCATCGGAAATGTGCAGAAACTCGACGCCGAGCGTCTGGCAATAGGTGCGGCGCAGAATGGCGACGATCTGGCGGATCGTGCCGAAATCGAGCCCGAGCACGTGGTCGAGGAAAATCGGCCGGTCGAGATCGGACTCGCTGAAAGCCGTAGGTCGACGGCTCCAGTTCCTCTTCGTGGCCCGGAGGCTGCAGGCCGAGCGGATCGAGGTGCGCGTGAAAATGGCCGCGCGCCCGGTAGGCGCGGATCAGCATCAGGGCGCGGATCGAGTCGCGGGTGGCGCGCTCGACGTCGGCGCTGGAAAGCTCGACACCTTTGGTCTGCGCCTTGGCCTTGACCTTTTCACCGAGCGCCTTGCCCGCCTCGGCCCAATGACCGTCGAGCGCCGAGACCAACTCGCTGCGCTCGGGCCGCGGCCAGTCGGCGCGCCGCCATGACGGGTCCGCGGGCGTTCTCGCTGACCTCGCGCGGGTCGTCCTTCAGGCTTTGGAAGAAGGTCTGCCACTCGGCATCGACCGATTTCGGATCGGCTTCGTAGCGGGCGTAGAGGTCCTCGATATACGGCGCGTTGGCCCCGTAGAGGAACGAGGTGAGAGCGAAAGCGGCGTTCGCGTCCTGGCGAGACATTTGCGGATCCCGAGCTAAGGGAGAGGTAGGTACCGAGAGAAGCCCAACGAATAGGTAAATGACGAATCAGCCCGGCCCGGCGCGGGGCGATTTGTCTTGTACCCTATTTAAGGTGCCGTTGCGGCAACGAAAAGGCGTAACAAATGAATCTCATTTCAGTATTTCAGCGAGGGTTTTTCCAAGCCGCGCCGGCGACGGCGACACCTTGATTCCGGCGGCCTCCATGGCGGCGATCTTGGACTCGGCGTCGCCCTTGCCGCCGGCGATGATGGCGCCCGCATGACCCATGCGGCGGCCCGGCGGAGCGGTCCGGCCGGCGATAAAGCCCACGGTCGGCTTCTTGCGCCCGCGCTTGGCCTCGTCGGCGAGGAATTGCGCTGCGTCCTCCTCGGAGGAGCCGCCGATCTCACCGATCATGATGATCGCCTCGGTCTCGCGGTCGGCCAGCAGCATCTCCAGGACGGCGATGAAGTCGGTGCCCTTGACGGGATCGCCGCCGATGCCGATGGCGCTGGTTTGGCCGAGCCCTTCCTGGGTGGTCTGAAACACCGCCTCATAGGTGAGCGTGCCGGAGCGCGAGACGATACCGACCTTGCCGCGCTTGAAAATGCTGCCCGGCATGATGCCGATCTTGCATTCGCCGGCGGTCATGACGCCCGGGCAGTTCGGGCCGATCAGCAGCGATTTCGAGCCGGAGAGCGAGCGCTTGACCTTGACCATGTCGAGCACCGGGATGCCCTCGGTGATGCAGACGATCAGCGGAATTTCCGCATCGATCGCCTCGCAGATCGCGTCCGCCGCGCCCGGCGGCGGCACATAGATGACGCTGGCGTCGCAGCCGGTTTTCGCCTTGGCTTCGGCGACCGTGTCGAACACCGGAAGGTTGAGATGCTTGGAGCCGCCTTTGCCGGGCGAGGTGCCGCCGACCATCTTGGTGCCGTAGGCGATCGCCTGCTCGGAATGGAAGGTGCCGTTCTTGCCGGTGAAACCCTGGCAGATGACCTTGGTGTTTTTGTCGATGAGGATGGGCATGAGAAATCTCTTTCAGCCTGCCCCTGAAAGGGGAAGGTCGGCGCGCCAGCGCCGGGTGGCAGTCCGTCCCGCGTCCGTCGATCGAGCCGCCGTCTCCGCAATTATCTCCAAACCGCCAGCGAGATTTTGCGGAGTATGGGCGCCGTCGACGATCATCGCATTTACTTCCGCACCGCCTTGACGATCTTCTGCGCGGCGTCGTCGAGATCGTCGGCCGGAATGACGTTGAGGCCGGACTTTTTCAGAATCTCCTTGCCCAGATCCACATTGGTGCCTTCGAGCCGCACCACCAGCGGAACCGGCAAGCCCACTTCCTTGACCGCGGCGACCACGCCCTCGGCGATCACATCGCAGCGCATGATGCCGCCGAAGATGTTGATCAAAATTCCCTTCACGCTCGGATCCGAGGTGATGATCTTGAACGCCGCCGTCACCTTCTCCTGGGTGGCGCCGCCGCCGACATCGAGGAAGTTCGCCGGCGTCTCGCCGTACAGCTTGATGATGTCCATGGTCGCCATGGCGAGGCCGGCGCCGTTGACCATGCAGCCGATGGTGCCGTCGAGCGCCACATAGTTGAGATCGTAGCGCGATGCCTCGATCTCCTTGGCGTCCTCTTCGGTCGGATCGCGCAGGGCCGCGATGTCCGGATGGCGATAGAGCGCGCTGTCGTCGAAGCCGATCTTGGCGTCGAGGCAGATCAGCGCGCCCGACTTGGTGATCACCAGCGGATTGATCTCGAGCATGCTCATGTCCTTGGCGACGAACGCCTGATAGAGCTTCGGTCAGCACGCTCTCGGCCTGTTTGGTGAGTTCGCGGCTGAAGCCGAGTGCATGAGCGACCGCGTGCGCATGATGCGGCATGAAGCCGGTCGCCGGATCGACCGAGAAGGAGAGGATCTTCTCAGGGCTTTTGTGCGCGACTTCTTCGATTTCGGTGCCGCCTTCGGTCGAGGCGACGAAAGCGATGCGCGACGTGGTGCGGTCGACCAGTGCCGAGAGATAATATTCGCGGTCGATCGCCGAGCCTTCCTCGATATAGAGGCGGCGCACTTCCTTGCCGTGCGGCCCGGTCTGATGCGTGACCAGGGTCGAGCCGAGCAAACGCTCGGCCTCGCGCTTCACATCATCGACCGATTTTACGACTTTGACGCCGCCGGCTTTGCCGCGGCCGCCGGCATGAATTTGCGCCTTCACCACCCAGACCGGACCGCCAAGCTCGTTGGCGGCCTTGACGGCTTCGTCAACGCTCATGGCCGGGATGCCGCGCGGCACCGGCACGCCGAACTCGCGCAGCACGGCTTTCGCCTGGTATTCGTGGATGTTCATGGGGGGCGCCTAGACCAACTGAACCCTAGTCCGTCATCCTAAGACAGCGGGCGAAGAGAGCCTCGGGACGATCCGAGGCGCCCGCGGCGTCTTATTTCCCGAGATTGGGAGCAATTTTCATGCAAGCCTCGACCAGGCCTTCAACCGACTGCACGGACTTCTCGAACATGGTGCGCTCGGCGCTGTTGAGGTCGATCTCGACCACGCGCTCGACCCCCTTGCTGCCGATCACCACCGGCACGCCGACATAGAGGTCCTTGACGCCGAATTCGCCGTTGAGATAGGCGGCGGCCGGCAGCACGCGCTTCTTATCGCGCAAGTAGCTCTCCGCCATGGTGACCGCGGCGGTCGCCGGCGCGTAGAACGCCGATCCGGTCTTCAGCAGGCCGACGATCTCGCCGCCGCCGTTGCGGGTGCGGTCGACGATGGCATCGAGCCTCGCCTGGGTGGTCCAGCCCATTTTGACCAGATCCGGCAGCGGAATGCCGGCGACCGCCGAATAGCGGGTCAGCGGCACCATGGTGTCGCCATGGCCACCAAGCACGAAGGCGGTGACGTCCTGGATCGACACATTGAATTCGTCGGCGAGGAAGTGGCGAAAGCGCGCCGAGTCGAGCACGCCGGCCATGCCGACCACCATGTTCTTGGGCAGTCCGCAGCACTTCTGCAGCGCCCAAACCATCGCGTCGAGCGGGTTGGTGATGCAGATGACGAAGGCGTTCGGGGCGTATTTCTTAATGCCGGCGCCGACCTGCTCCATCACCTTGAGGTTGATGCCGAGAAGGTCGTCGCGGCTCATGCCCGGCTTGCGCGGCACACCGGCGGTGACGATGCAGACCGAGGCGCCCTCGATCGATTCGTACGAATTGGTGCCGACGATGCGCGAGTCGAAGCCTTCGACCGGAGCCGATTGCGACAGGTCGAGCGCCTTGCCGTGCGGAATACCCTCCGCAACGTCGAACAGAACGACGTCGCCGAGCTCCTTGAGCCCGATCAGATGTGCCAGCGTTCCGCCGATCTGACCGGCACCGATCAATGCAATTTTGTTACGCGCCATCGCCGAAAATTCCTCGATTGGCTGGATCTGCCACGGAGCGCGATCTTTTCCGAAACCGGTGTCGCGCTCTTATTCCCCAGACTGCGGGGTCATTAGCCCGTTCGGCAGGCGCGTTCAAGCCGCCCACTGCGCCAACCAGCACTGCGCGGGAAGCGCTTGGTCGCCACGGCCCTCTTGCGGCCCGGCGGCTGCCGCGAGCTTCAGCACCGCGGTGCCCAGGCGCAGCAGCGTCGGCAGCGGCGTTGGGGAGCGTCGTCGGGCCTATTCCGGCGTCGGACCGGGACTTCCGGCTCAACCGGCCGGTCAGGTTTCGACCAGACCACTGGATGAACCGGAGATGCGCCCATGCTCCGCGCCATGCGGACGCGCCAGAAACTCTTCCGACCGCATCTCGATCAGCCGCGAGGCGGTGCGCTGGAATTCCAGCGCCTCATAGCCTTCGTCCGCATGATAGAGCGCGTCAGGCTCCGCGGCCGCCGAAGCGATCAGCTTCACGTTCAGGTCGTACAGCGTGTCGATCAAAATGATGAACCGCTTGGCGGCATTGCGATTGTCGAACGTCATCGCCGGAATGTGGTCGAGAACGATCGTGTGATATTCGCGGGCAATGCGCAGATAGTCCGCCGCTCCCAGCGGCTGCTCGCACAGATCGTGGAAGGCGAAGCGCGCCACGCCCATGGCGGCGCGCGGCACATGGACGCTGCGGCCCTTCATCGGCAGCTCCTGGGCCGCGCCGTGGTTGCCGCGCGTGAGCTGCTCGCCACGCGTCGTCGAGCGCCAGGTCGGCGGATGCGCCCGCCGGCACGTACCACACCGGCATGCCGGCGAGCTTTTCCAGCCGGAAGTCGGTGCGCGACGATAGCCGCACGACCTCCATGCGTTCTTCCAGCATGGCGATGAACGGCACGAACAGGGCGCGATTGAGCCCGTTCTTGTAGAGGTCGGCCGGCGCCACGTTGGAGGTCGCCACCACCACGACCCCGCGCGCGAACATTTGCGTGAACAGCCGGCCGAGGATCATGGCGTCGGCAATGTCGGTGACGTGAAATTCGTCGAAGCACAGCAGCCACGCTTCAGCCGCAAGGTCTTTGGCCACGACCTCGATCGGGTCCTGGTCGGGATGTTCGCCGGACTTGATCTTCTGGCGCAGCGCGTGGACGCGCTCGTGCACGTCGATCATGAATTCATGAAAGTGCGCGCGGCGCCGGCGCTTCACCGGGCTTGCCTCGTAGAACAGGTCCATCAGCATGGTCTTGCCGCGGCCAACTTCGCCGTAGATGTAGAGCCCCTTCAGCGGCGCCGGCTTGTTGCTGCGCCCGGCGAACAGCCAGCCGAGCGACGAGGATTTGCGCGCCAGGCGATGCTCGACGATCTGGCTTTCCAGCCGCGCCAGTTTCTCGACCACGGCGAGCTGCGCCGGGTCGCGCTCGACTCTGCCGGCGGCGACGGCCGCCGCATATTGCGCAGTGATCGAGCTCGGCATGATTCTGTTAACCGTATGAGTGGCGGAAATCCGGCGGGACAAACGAGGCGTTCAACGGCAGCGCATCGTGAAGACATAAACGAGATCACATCTCCGCGTCGCTAAACCTTCACGATGTTAATCAGCCATGCGTATACGGAATGCAGCCATTTTGCTCAATGCTTCGGGTTGCCAAAATTCGGCAACACCCGACATCTATTTGGCTGACGATTCTGAACGTGCGCCGACACGCACCGCTGCGAATGTTCAGACGGGAGGATGCGACCAAGAGGGCCCCTGGCAAGGAGGCCTTTGGAATGCAGGAATTACTTCCCGACGGCGGCGTGGTCCGCAAGCTGTGGCTCGGCGAACACAACAAATATCGCGACCATCTGCTGCGGCTCGATACAACCAGCCGTCATAGCCGTTTCGGCGGCGGCGTATCCGACGACTTCATCCGCGGTTTCGTCGACCTGTCGCTATCGCTCGATGCCGTCGTGCACGGCTTCTTTATTGACGGCATCTTGCGCGGCGCCGCCGAATTGCGGCAGCTTGGCGCCGATTTTCCCGGACAGGCCGAAGCAGCGATCAGCGTCGAGAAACCATGGCAGAGCCATGGCGTCGGCTCGGCACTGCTGCGCCGAACCTTGCTGGCAGCGCGCAATCGCGGCTTCCGCCAATTGCACATGGCCTGCCTCGCCGAGAACCGGCGCATGCAACAGCTCGCGCGCAAATTCGACGCCGAGCTTTCGTTCGACTTCGGCGGCGTCGTCGGCGAAGTGGAATCGTGGCGCGCCAATCCGCTGTCGGTGATGCAGGAATTGATCGAGGACAGTCACGGTTTTGCGACCGCGATGCTCGATCTGCAAACACGCATGCTGCGGGCTTAGCGAAACTCTATTGAAAGCCGATTCCAACTCCGCTCGTCCCCGCGAAGGCGGGGACCCAGTTGTCTGCGCACCCACCCCCTAGGATTCCCGCTTTCGCGGGAATGAGCGGTTAGGCGTGGCAGCGCTCACTGATAAGCGTAGCGAAGCTCGCGCGTACCGAGCGGATAGTCCGCCTCGACCACATAAGGGCCGCCGCCAACCGACGAGCGCGACGAGTACAGCACGAAGCGCGAGACTTCGAAGCTCGCGGATCTGAAGTGGCCGCGCGCCGACAAATAATCGGCGACCTGCCAGCTCGACGTATCGCGCAAGCGCGCCAGCGTGACGTGCGGAATATATTTGCGCCCTTCGGGCTCGAGCCCAAGCCGCTGCAGCAAACGTTCGTGCTCCGCCTGTAACTCGAGAAGCGGCGGCACCGGGGTGACAGAAGCCACGAGCGCGCGCGGCTTGCGGCCGCCGAAGGACGTGAGTCCATCGAGGCGCAGCTCGAACGGCCGGCGCTGCACCCGGCCCAGCAGGCCGGCAATATCGCGCGCCCACGCAACATCGATGTCGCCGATGAAGCGCAATGTCAGATGATAATTTTCTGGATCGATCCACCGCGCCCCGGGCAAGCCGCCGCGCATCATGGAGAGCGACTCGGCGACGTGGCGTGGTATTTCAATTGCTGTAAACAGACGAGGCATGACCGCGGTCCAAGATCGGGAAAACTCTCGACGAATCGCAGCAAGGGCAGCATGCGGTGATACGCGTCACGATGCAACCCTCACGATGAACGCCGCTCGCGCAGACGCGCAATTAACTGTTCCACCTGCGGCAGAATACCCGCCACCATGACGTCGACACCCGCGGCGTTTGGATGCAGGCCGTCGTGCTGCAGCCGGCCGAGATCGGCGGCGACGCCATTCAGAAAGAACGGATACAGCGGCAGGTCGAACTTGGCGGCCGCATCCGGATAAATACTTTCAAACGCCGCCGCATAATCGGTTCCCAGATTGGGCGCCGCGCGCATGCCGCACAGCAGCACCGCGATATGGCGGTCCTTCAATCGTTGCAGAATTGTGTCGATGGCCGCGCGCGTCACCGCGGGCTTGATTCCGCGCAGCATGTCGTTGGCGCCGACTTCCAGGATCACCGCATCGGTATCGTCCGGCACCGACCAATCGAGCCGCGCCAGCGCGTCAGAGGCGGTGTCGCCCGAGACACCCGCATTGATCACGGTGGCGGCGAGGCCCTTTGCGGTGAGTGCGGTCTGCAGCCGCGACACAAATCCTTCGCTTTCGGGCAACCCGAGCCCCGCGGTCAGCAAGTCGCCGAGCGCCACGATCTTGATCGGCTTGGCAGCGCCTTCAGCAAAGGCCGGTGCGATGGTGGCGGCGAACAGAAGCAAGGCGCTACAAACCGCCGCATGCACGACGTTGCGCAATCCGACATGGCGCAATTCGACATGGCGCAACGTTTTGCCGCCACCATATGACTTGCCACGCAGGGATGACGCGGGGCGCTCGGTCGAGGACATGCACGACACGTTGGGGCTTCCTTTCGGCGGCGCGGCCATTGCGTTGCGCGGCGTTAATCTCTCGCTTGGCGGCGGCGCGGCACGCGTCCACATCCTGCGCGATATCAACCTCAATATAGGACGCGGCGAGGCGGTCGCACTGCTAGGACCCTCCGGGTCGGGCAAATCGACGCTGCTGATGGTCATGACCGGGCTGGAGCACGCCGATTCCGGTTCGATCACCGTTGCTGATCAAGATTTGAGCAAACTTGGCGAGGACGAGCTTGCCCGCTTTCGCGGCAAGCACATCGGCATCGTGTTCCAGGCGTTTCATCTGATCCCGACCATGACGGCGCTGGAGAATGTCGCCGTGCCGCTGGAACTTGCCGGCATGGACGATGCGTTCGGGCGCGCCGAGCGGGAACTTGTTGCCGTCGGTCTCGGCGGCCGGCTTTCGCATTATCCGGCGCAGTTGTCCGGCGGCGAACAGCAGCGCGTCGCGCTCGCCCGCGCGGTCGCCCCCAACCCGGCCATCCTGGTGGCGGACGAGCCGACCGGCAATCTCGACGAAGCCACTGGCAGCGAGATCGTCGAGCTTTTGTTTCACGGCTATCGCCAGCACGGCACGACGCTGGTGCTGGTGACCCACGACGTGGAATTGGCGCAACGCTGCGACCGGACCCTGCACATTCATTCCGGCCGGCTGGAAGAGCGACCGTCGCCCGCGGCGAAAATTCGATGACCGCGCTGGCGCTGCGCTACGCCTGGCGCGAGTTGCGCGGCGGCTTGCGTGGGTTCGGCGTTTTCATTGCCTGCATCGCGCTCGGCGTCATGGCGATCGCGGGCGTCGGCTCGGTGGCGCAAAGCTTGTCTGACGGCCTTGCGCAAGCCGGCAGCGCGATCCTCGGCGGCGATCTCAATTTCGCGCTGGTGCAGCGCGAGGCGACCGAAGACGAACGGCGCTTCCTCGAAACCCACGGCAAAGTGTCGGTCGTCGCCACCTTGCCCACTATGGCGCGCGCCAGCGACGAGCGAACCACCTTGGTCGAAATCAAAGCCGTCGACGATGCGTACCCGTTGTTCGGCGCAGTGACACTCGAGCCCGAGATGCCGCTGTCGACACTGTTGGCGCGCACGGGCGATGTGTTCGGCGCAGCCGCAGATCCGGCGTTGCTGACGCGGCTCGATCTGAAGCTCGGCGATCGCATCACCATCGGCAAGGCAACGATCGAGCTGCGCTCCGTTCTGAAAAACGAACCTGACCGCTTGTCCGGCGGCATCGGCTTCGGTCCGCGTTTGTTGGTCAGCCCCGACGCCCTGCGCGCCAGCGCGCTGCTGCAGCCCGGAAGCCTGGTGCGCTACGGCTATCGGCTGCGGCTGCCGGCCGGAAACGCCGGCGACGGCGCGCTGACCGCCGTCGAGGAAGCAGCCCGCATCGCGCTGCCGGACGCGGGCTGGGACGTCCGCACGCGCAAAAAAGCGTCGCCACAGCTCGAGCGCAACGTCGAGCGTTTCAGCCAGTTTCTGACGCTGGTGGCGCTGACGTCGTTGCTGGTCGGCGGCGTCGGCGTCGCCAACGCGGTCGCCAGTCATTTGGCGCGCAAGCGCGACTCGATCGCGACCATGAAGGCGCTTGGCGCCACCGGCGGCGACGTCTTCACGATCTACTGTGCGCAGATCATTTTGGTCGCGCTGTTCGCCACGCTGATCGGCGCCGCCATCGGCGCGGTGCTGCCGTTCGCGCATCGTCGCGATTTTCGGCAGCATCATTCCGCTGCCGGTCGCCGCCGCCTTCTATCCGGGCGAGCTTTTGCTTTCGATCGCATACGGCTTGTTGACCGCGCTCGCCTTCGCGCTGTGGCCGCTCGGGCGCGCGCACGACATTTCGGTCTCAATGTTGTTTCGCGATGACGTCGCCGGCGAGCGCACCTGGCCGCGGCGCCGCTATGTCATCGCCACCGTGCTGATTATCGCAGCGCTCGCGGCGCTGGCGATCGTCGCGGCCTACGATCGGCGGCTGGCGATCATGTTCGTCGTTTCGGCCGCCGTGATCTTCCTGGCGCTGCGGCTGGTCGCGCTTCTCACCATGGCGGTGGCGCGGCGGTTGCCGCGGCAACGCTCGACGCTGTTGCGGCTGGCCATCACCAACATCCACCGGCCCGGCGCGCTGACGCCGAGCGTCGTGCTGTCGCTCGGGCTCGGACTGTCCTTGCTGGTGACGCTGGTCGAGATCGACGGCAACCTGCATCGCCAGTTCGCAGCCGCGCTGCCGGAGAAAGCGCCATCGTTTTTCTTCATCGACATTCCGGCCGCCGACGCTGACGCGTTCACGACGTTCGTGAAAGACAAAGCGCCGGGCGCAACGCTGGAGCGCGTGCCGATGCTGCGCGGCCGGATCATCGCCGCCAATGGGGTCAAGGCCGAGACACTCAAGCCCGGTGAGGGATCGGCGTGGGTGCTGCGCGGCGATCGCGGCATCACTTATGCGCCGTCACTGCCGCCCGGTTCGCGTTTGGTCGACGGCGAATGGTGGCCGGCCGACTATGCAGGACCGCCGCTTGTTTCGCTCGAGCGACGGACCGCGGACGATCTGAAACTGAAAGCTGGCGACACCATCACCGTCAACGTCCTCGGCCGCAGCGTGACCGCACGCATCGCCAATTTGCGCGCCGTCGATTGGCAAAGCCTGGGCATCAACTTCGTGCTGGTGTTCTCGCCCGGCACGTTTGCGGGCGCACCGCATACCGACATCGCCACGCTCACCTTCGCGGACGGCGGCACCACGGCCGAGGAAACCGCCTTGGTCAAGGCCCTCGCCGACGCCTTCCCGACCGTTTCCGCCATTCGGGTCAAAGACGCGCTCGACATGATCGATCATTTGGTCGGCAATCTGGTGCTCGGCTTGCGCGGCGCGAGCTCGGTCGCCCTGATCGCGGCAGCTTTGGTGCTGGGCGGTGCGCTTGCTGCCGGCCAGCGCTTCCGCATCTACGACGCTGTCATCTTGAAAACATTGGGCGCCACCCGCATGCGGCTCGTGTTCGCCTATGTGGTGGAATATCTGCTCATCGGTCTGGCAGCCGTCATATTCGGCGTCGCCGCCGGTTCGGTGACCGCGGCGCTCGTCATCACCCGGGTGATGGAATTCTCGTTCGTCTGGATGGCGGTGCCGGCGCTGGTGACCGCGGTCGTCGCGCTACTGGTCACGGTCGTTTTGGGACTCATGGGCACTTTCAGCGCACTTGGGCATAAACCTGCGGAAGTCTTAAGGAATCTGTAGCCAGAAGCGATTATGAAAGAACCGTAACCCGCGCAAATATCGCACTTGCGCCATCTGGCGCGCTTACGGCTTTCGCACTAGATTTCAGCCCAAGAGAAAGTCCGGTTTTCCGGACTGCACTGCCCCGGCGCAAAACCGGGATAACCCAGAGGGTAACTTCATGTCGGACTTCGACCGGAATATCGCGGCCGCCCGCACCGGCTATCGGACCTCAGAGGTCGCGATCGATGCCGGCCTGCGCGCGTACATGCTCCGCGTCTACAACTATATGGGGGCCGGCGTCGCGCTCACCGGCCTGGTTGCCTGGTTCGCCTATCAGGCGGCCGGCGGCGATCAGATCCAGATCGTCGGACGTCAGGTCTCCGGCCTCACCGCATTCGGCCACGCGATCTTCGCGAGCCCGCTGATGTGGGTGTTCGTGCTGGCGCCGCTTGGCTTGGTCATGCTGTTGAGCTTCGGCATCAACCGGTTGTCCGCGAGCACGGCGCTGGGCCTGTTCTTCCTCTATGCAGGCCTGCTCGGTCTGTCGCTGGCGACGATCTTCCTCGCCTATACGGGCGTATCGATCGCACGGGTGTTCTTCATCTCGGCGGCGACCTTCGGCGCCATGAGCCTGTACGGCTACACCACCCAGCGCGATCTGACGAGCGTCGGCTCGTTCATGTTCATGGGCCTGATCGGACTCGTGATCGCGAGCCTTGTGAACATGTTCCTGCAATCGAGCGGGCTGAGCTGGGTCATCTCCGTGGCCGGCGTGCTGATCTTCGTCGGCCTCACCGCCTACGACACGCAGAAGCATCAAGGAGATGTACGACGTCAACGACGACGGCACCGTCGCGGGCCGCAAGGCGGTGATGGGCGCGCTCCGGCTCTATCTCGACTTCATCAACCTGTTCCTCATGCTGCTGCGCCTGTTCGGCGATCGCCGCTGAGCCAACGGTCAGCGAAGCTACCGACGCCCCGGCCATCCGCCGGGGCGTTTTCTTTTGCGCA
This sequence comes from uncultured Alphaproteobacteria bacterium, assembly GCA_963737755.1. Taxonomy (GTDB): domain Bacteria; phylum Pseudomonadota; class Alphaproteobacteria; order Rhizobiales; family Xanthobacteraceae; genus BOG-931. The sequence continues at coordinate 136,575 of CAVTTZ010000010.1, forward strand.
AAGGAACGCCGATGAGCGAGGTCCGCGTCCGCGTGGTGGAAGCGCGCGACATCGCGGCCATCACCCGCATCTATGCGGATGCGGTGAAGAGCGGCACAGCGACCTTCGAAGTCGATCCGCCGGACGAAGTCGAGATCGCCCGCCGCCTGCACGCGCTCACGGCAAACAACTATCCGTATCTGGTGGCCGAGCGCCCAGGCGCGATCGCGGGCTACGCTTACGCGGGTCCTTATCACCTCCGCCCGGCCTATCGCTGGACCGTCGAGGATTCGATCTATCTCGAGCCGCAATGCCAGGGACAGGGCATCGGCGGCCTGCTGTTGCGGCAACTGCTTGCCGACGCCGAACAGCGCGGCTTTCGGCAAATGATCGCGCTTGTTGGTGATTCAACCAATGCCGCGTCGATCGCGGTGCATGCTTCGGCAGGTTTTCGAGAGATCGGCACGCTGCGGTCGGTCGGGTTCAAACACGGCCGCTGGCTCGACGTGGTGATGATGCAGCGCGCGCTCGGCAGCGCCAATTCAAATCCGCCCTGACGCACGTCCCGAGCCACGCCGGTCCGTCAGATCGAGACCAAATTTACCGAGCGATCGAGCACGCTGATCACACGCTCAAGCTCGTGGCCGCGGCGCAGGATGTGGCCCGTGGCCGAGATGACGCTGTAAGCGCCCTGCCGTTTGGCGAGACGCGGGTTCTTTTCGATCCGGTAAATGGGGAATTCGGTGGCGCGCCGGAAAACCGAAAAGACCGCACGATCTTTCAGAAAATCGATCGCATAGTCCCGCCATTCACCGGCTGCGACCTTGCGGCCGTAGAGACTCAGAATGCGGTCAAGCTCGCGGCGGTCGAAGGTGACTTTACTGGCCGGGGCGGTTGCGCGCACCTCGCCCCCGCGCAACGTACTCGGCTCGACTTCGCCGATGGCCATTCGGCGCCTCCTTTGTGCCGAAGCCTCCTTCATGGAAGCTTCATTCGGTGTTCATGATCGCGCCGGAGCGGGGCGGCGGCAAGGCCCTTTCCGTGTGGTTTCCACGACTGCGCGGACCTGTCGCTTGCACCGCCGCCCTGATCAGAAATCCACAGGCTGCGGCATTTTTGACCAGGAGAATCACGGATTCGTTAGGCGGATCATAAAGCGGCCCTATTTCGGTCAATCGCGTGCCTAGCTGGAATGAGAAAAATTCGACCGTTGCCTCAGGGCCCGATCCGGATCGCATTCCGGATTCCTCAGCCCCCCAGCCCCCCGGGGTGTGGACGGATCGGGCCAGAGTTTTTGCGTAGGGTTAGTCCCGCGTATGCGTGAGTTAGACTGGTAGTGTAGGCGTAAAAATGGCCGGCTCGCTGCCGGCCTTTTTCTTTTTGTTTGATGATGGGCACAGCGGTGGCCGGAATACCTACGACCGCACCGTCGCGGTTCGGCTCAGAGAACCGTCCGACTTTCAGTTCCCCGCACCGATCAAGATTGCGAGTTATCGAACCTGGCTGGTCTGCCGGGCAATCGGCGTCAGCGCCGCGCCCAGAACGACGCCGGGCTGGTCGTGTGAGCCTTGCTGCACCATGACGGCGGCGGCATCGATGTCCTCGCCCATAAAATCGGACAGAGGAACGTTCCAGTTGCCCTTCGCACCATCCAGGGTGCCGACTTTCAGCCACCGCCGGACGACATTGTGATAGGTCACCGTCCGCCCGTGATTTTCACCGCGGCCGATATTGACCTGGATCGAGCGGCTCAGCGGACACAGCCACACTTCGCCGCCGCCGTGATCATTCAGCGCCGCGACGTCGATGTTGAGAGCTTTGCCGCGCACAGTCAGCGCGACAGGCGTCGACATCACCGCGGTGTTGCGGTCAGTCACCGTGATGGCGCGCTCGATGGCGCTCGGGTCGCTGCCAAGCACTTGCGTCGCGCCATTGACCACGAGTTGCGGCGTATAGACTTCGCGATCGCCGCGGACCTTCGCGTAGGCGCGCTGGCGCGCCGAGTGTCCGGGACTGGCAAGCGTATCTTTCCAGCCGAGATAATCCCAAATATCGATCGGCACGCTGATCGCGACGACCGACGGATCTGCCGCGAGTTCGCCCAATAGCTTATCGGCGGCGGGACACGACGAGCAGCCTTGGCTGGTGAAAAGCTCCAGGAGCGCACGTTCCCCCGCATGCGCGAGGGCGGATCCAGCAATGAGCAATCCGGCGACAAAAGGCACCGTTGCGAGACGGCGACGCAGCATCCCGACCTCCACCAACCGCCCCCGACAGTTGGACCCCGGTGACCCCCACCTTGATAGCGAGGGTGCGGGTCACCTTCTACTCACTTCGCATCACTTCGCAGTGAAACATGATCCGTGTCACGGCCCCCTTTGAAACAGGCTTAATCAGGCCGCCAGATGGCGGAGGACGTACTGCAGGATGCCGCCGTTCTTGAAATAGTCGAGCTCGTCGAGCGTATCGATCCGGCAAATCAGCGGAACATTCTTAAGCCCACCATCGGCAGCGACGATCTCGGCTGTCAGCCGCTGATGCGGTTTCAGATCGCTGTGCAAGCCGCGAATCGTGACCTGCTCGTCACCCTTGAGGCCGAGCGTCTGCCACGAGGTGCCGTCCTCGAACACCAGCGGGACGACGCCCATTCCCACCAGATTGGAGCGGTGAATGCGCTCGAAGGACTGTGCGACCACGGCGCGCACGCCGAGCAGCACCGTGCCCTTGGCGGCCCAGTCGCGCGACGAGCCGGTGCCGTATTCCTTGCCGGCAAACACCACCAGCGGCACGTGCTCGGTCTTGTAGCGCATCGCCGCATCGTAGATCGTCATACGGTCGCCGGACGGATAGTGCACCGTGTAGCCACCCTCGACGCCCGGCACCATTTGGTTCTTGAGCCGGATATTGGCGAAGGTGCCGCGCATCATCACCTCGTGATTGCCGCGGCGCGTACCGTACTGATTGAAGTCTTCTTTGTTGACATGGTGATCGATCAAATATTTGCCCGCCGGCGAATCCACCTTGATCGAGCCGGCCGGCGAGATGTGATCGGTGGTGATCGAGTTCGAGGAACAGCCCGAGCACCCGCGCATCGACCACGTCGGTCGGCGCCTCCGGCTTCGGCGACATGGCGGAGAAATAGGGCGGGTTCTGCACGTAGGTCGAATCGCCGTCCCACGAATAGGTCAAGGCGCCCTTGACGTTGATCTTGCGCCAATTGGCATCGCCCTTGAACACGTCGCCGTATTTGGTGGTGAACATCTTCTTGGTGATGTTCTTGCGAACGAAAGCCTCGACCTCGCGGGTCGTCGGCCAGATGTCGCGCAAATAGACTTTGCGGCCCTTGGCATCGACGCCGAGCGGCGCCTTGGCCAGATCGATCTGCATCGAGCCGGCGATCGCGTAGGCAACGACAAGCGGCGGCGACGCCAGATAGTTGGCGCGCACGTCGGCGTTCACCCGACCCTCGAAGTTTCGGTTGCCGGACAAAACGGCCGCGGCAACGATATCGTTTTCGTTGATCGTTTTCGAAATCTCCGGCGGCAGCGGGCCCGAATTGCCGATGCAGGTCGTGCAGCCGAAGCCCACCAGATTGAAGCCGAGCTTGTCGAGGTCTTTTTGTAGGCCGGACTTGCTCAAATATTCGCCGACCACCTGCGAGCCAGGCGCCAGCGAGGTTTTCACCCACGGCTTGACCGTCAAACCTCTGGCCGCCGCCTTGCGGGCAACAAGCCCGGCCGCGATCATGACGCTCGGATTCGATGTGTTGGTGCAGGACGTGATGGCGGCGATCACCACGTCGCCGTGGCCGAGCGTGTATTTGCGGTCTTCGACCGGCACGCGCTGGTCCATTTCGCCGCTCTTGCTGAATTCCTTGTCCATCGCTTCGGCAAAGCCGGCCTTCACGGCCTTGAGCGGCACGCGATCCTGCGGCCGCTTCGGGCCGGCCAGCGACGGCTCGACCTTGCCGAGCTCGAGCTTGAGCACCTCGGTGAAGACCGGATCCTGCACCGACTTGGTGTGATACATGCCCTGCGCCTTGGCGTAGGCCCGCGCCAGCGCGACACGATCGGCCGGGCGTCCGGTTTCGCGCAGATAGCCGATGGTGTCTTCGTCGATCGGGAAGAAGCCGCAGGTGGCGCCGTATTCGGGCGCCATGTTGCCGAGCGTGGCGCGATCGGCGATCGACAAACCGTCGAGGCCGGGGCCGAAATATTCAACGAACTTGCCGACCACGCCGCGCTTGCGCAGCATCTGCGTGACGGTGAGCACGAGATCGGTCGCGGTGACGCCTTCCTTGAGCTTGCCGGAGAAGCGCACGCCGATCACTTCCGGCAGCAGCATCGAATACGGCTGGCCGAGCATCGCGGCCTCGGCCTCGATGCCGCCGACGCCCCAGCCGAGCACCGAAAGGCCGTTGACCATCGTGGTGTGCGAGTCGGTGCCGACCAGCGTGTCCGGATAGGCGAGTTCGGTCGCCGTCACCTTGTCGGTAATCTTGATCTTGCGCTTCGCCGTCCACACGGTCTGCGACAGATATTCGAGATTGACCTGGTGGCAGATGCCGGTGCCGGGCGGCACCACGCGGAAATCCTCGAACGAGCGCTGCGCCCATTTGAGGAAGCGGTAGCGCTCCTGGTTTTGTTTGTATTCCTCGTCGACGTTCTTCTTGAACGCGCCGGCGTTGCCGAAAAAGTTGACCACCACCGAATGGTCGATGACCAGATCGACCGGCACCAGCGGGTTGATCTTCTTCGGGTCGCCGCCGAGCATCTTCATGGCGTCGCGCATGGCGGCGAGATCGACCACCGCCGGCACGCCGGTGAAATCCTGCATCAGCACGCGCGCCGGCCGGAAGGCGATTTCCCGATCGGAGGTCTTTTTCTTGAGCCATTGGGCGACGCCAAGGATGTCTTCCTTGGTGACGGTGCGGCCGTCCTCGTGGCGCAGCAGGTTCTCGAGCAGCACCTTCAGCGAGTACGGCAGCCGCGAGATGCCCTTGAGCCCGTTCTTCTCAGCCACCGGCAGGCTGTAATAGGCGTAGGTCTTGGACCCGACTTTGAGCGGCCGTAAGCATTTGAAACTATCGAGTGAAGCCATGATTATTTTCCCATCCCGCCGGCCGCCCGCCGGCGCACATCGTTGCAATGGATTGCCGGAACAGGTCCAACGGAGCGTTGGTGCCAAGTAGCGTTGGTGCCGAGTCGCGTTGGTGCCAAGTCGCGTTAGTGCCAGATGCGGAAGGCTTCGCTGATGCGCCGCCGACCGCGGTTCGGCTTATAAGAGCTTTTCCAGACTTGTGCCAGATCGGCAACGATTGCTCGGTATGATCCCGCGCGGTGGATGCGTCGGCTCGCCTCCGCGCAGCCGAAACGGCCTTCGTTGCTTGCTGAGGTACTTTGTTGATGCGGCTTTCCGCGACCGATCTGGCCTGTCGACGCGGCGGCCGCGACGTCTTCGCCGGCGTGAATTTCTCGGTGGCCGCCGGCGAAAGCCTGGCGATTCGCGGCCGCAACGGCGCCGGTAAATCCTCGCTTTTGCGCATGGTGGTGGGGCTCATCCGCATTGCCTCCGGCCGGCTCTCGCTCGAGGGCGGCGACCCTGAACTCACCATCGGCGAGCAGGCGCATTATCTCGGCCACCTGGATGCGTTGAAGCCCGCGCTGTCAGTCGCGGAGAATTTGCAATTCTGGTCCGCGTTTTTTGGTGCGGATAACGCCGATCTCGACGCACCTTTGCGCGCCGTCGGCCTCGACGCCCTGGCCGACCTGCCGGCGGCCTATCTGTCCGCCGGTCAGCGGCGGCGCTTGTCGATCGCCCGCCTGCTCGCGGTCAAACGCCCGCTCTGGCTGCTGGACGAACCGACCTCGACGCTCGACACCGCCGCGCAAGAGCGGCTTGCCGAGATCATGCGGGCGCACCTCGCCGGCGGCGGCATCATCCTGGCCGCGACCCATGGTGCGCTCGGGCTCGACGACGCGCGCGAACTGCGGCTCGCGGACGTGCCTCTCCCCTCCCCGTTTTCGGATGATCAGGGCGGGGAGTGATTCGGGGACATACAGACCACCGGGCTCGCGCCCTCGCCTCACGGCGGAAGCGCGCCAAGAGAAAAACGATGAACGCGCTCGCCGCCATCCTGGTCCGCGACATGCGCATCGCCGTTCGGGTCGGCGGCGGCGCGCTGATGGGCGTGCTGTTCTTCGTTGTGGTGGTGACGCTGATGCCGTTCGCGCTCGGGCCCGATCTGGTGCTGCTCAAGCGCGTCGGGCCGGCAATCCTCTGGCTCGCCGCCCTGCTGGCCAGCCTGTTGACGCTCGACCGGCTGTTCGCCGCCGACCACGACGATGGTTCGCTCGATCTCATCCTGATGGGCCGCGCGCCGCTGGAGATCGTCGTGGCGACCAAAGCCGTTGCGCACTGGCTCACGACCGGCTTGCCGCTGGTGATCGCTGCGCCGCTGATCGGGCTGTCGCTCAATCTCGACGGTGCGGCCTCCGGCGCTTTGGTGCTGACGCTGCTGGTCGGCACGCCGGCGCTGACCTTTATCGGCCTGATCGGCGCGGCGATTGCGGTGACGCTGCGCCGCGGCGGATTGCTGCTGGCGGTTCTGGTCTTGCCGCTCACCGTACCGGTGCTCATTTTCGGAGTCGCCGCCGCCAATGCGGCCGTGGGTGGACCGATCCCGTTTGGGACTCCGTTCACCATCCTGTGCGCACTGACACTGGCGAGCCTGGTCGTGGGGCCGTTTGCCGCGGCGGCAGCGCTGCGGCAGGAGATGGAATAAGTTGAGCACGTCTCGGAAAAGCATGCCCTCGGGCTTGACCCGATGGGTGGAAACCGGTTTTCCGGAAAAGACGTGCGACAGCCTGAAATATAACGCGGTTTGGAACGCCCGATGAGCATTGCCGACCTCGCCAATCCGACGCGCTTTCTCGCCGTTGCCAACCGCATCATTCCGTGGCTTGGCGGGCTGGCGATCATTGCGTTTGCCTTCGGCATCAACCAGGCGATCCAGGCGCCCGACGACTATCAGCAGGGCGCCACGGTCAAGATCATGTTCCTGCACGTTCCCGGCGCCTGGCTCGGCATGCTCGGCTGGGGCGTGATGACGGTCGCCGCGCTCGGCACGCTGGTGTGGCGCCATCCGCTCGCCGACGTCGCCGCCAAGGCGACCGCGCCGGTCGGCGCCGCCTTCACCCTGATGTGCCTCGTCACCGGTTCGCTCTGGGGCCGGCCGACCTGGGGCACCTACTGGGTCTGGGACGCGCGCCTGACCTCGGTGCTGCTGCTCTTTCTGCTCTATCTCGGCGTGATCGCGGTGTGGCGCACGGTCGAGGATCCGTCGCGCGCGGCCCGCGCCGCCGCCATTCTCACGCTGGTCGGCGCGATCGATTTGCCGATCATCAAGTTCTCCGTCGAATGGTGGAACACCCTGCACCAACCGGCCTCGGTGATGCGCATGGGCGGCTCGACGATCGACAAGTCGATCCTCATTCCGTTGTTGATCATGACCGTCGCATTCACGCTGGCGTTTGCGACGCTCGTGCTCGCCGCCATGCGCAACGAAATCCTGCGGCGGCGGGTACGCACGCTGCGGCTGATGCAGGCGAGCGCGGCAAGCTGACGATGTCGGAAACCGCTCACACAGGCTTCATCGTCGCGGCTTATGCGTCCGCCGTGATCGTCGTCGTCGGTTTATGCCTGTGGGTGATGCTCGACTATCGCGCGCAGCGCCGCAACCTCGCCGATCTGGAACGGCGCGGCGTCACGCGGCGCTCGGCGGCGACGCGGCCGGGACCGTCGCAACAGCAGGCGAAGGAAAAGGCGTGACCACCGCAGCCAACGAACAACCGGGGACCATGCGACGCCGCTTGATCGTGCTGGTGCCGCTTCTGGTCTTTGTCGCCCTGGTAGCGATCTTTTTGATCGGCCTCTATGCCGGCGATCCTTCGCGCATTCCCTCGGCGCTGATCGGCCATCCGGCGCCGCAGACCACCTTGCCGCCGGTCGCCGGCCTCGAGCGCGACGGCAAGCCGGTGCCGGGGATCGATCCGGCGAGCTTCAAAGGCGCGGTGACGCTGCTGAACGTTTGGGCGTCGTGGTGCGTGCCGTGCCACGACGAGGCGCCGCTGCTGATGCAGCTCGCGCAGAATTCGAAGCTGCGCATCGTCGGCATCAACTACAAGGACGAGGCCGAGAACGCGCGCCGCTTCCTCGGCCGCTACGGCGATCCGTTCGTCGCCGCCGGCGCGGATGCCAACGGCCGCGCCGCCATCGAATGGGGCGTCTACGGCGTGCCCGAAACCTTCATCGTCGGCCGCGACGGCCGCATCGCCTACAAACTGGTCGGGCCGATCACGCCGGAGAATCTCGAGACGGTGCTCAAGCCGGAGATCGAGAAAGCGCTCGCTGCGCCGGGGTCTTGATCCGGTGGCTTTTCCCGGGCCCAGCGCAGCACACAGTGATGCGCTGCAGACCCGGGATCGTTACGCACTCGGAGCTTGAAACGGTCCCGGATCTGCGGTGCACCGCTGCGCGCTGCACCGCGTCCGGGACACAGGCCGTCACTCCGCCGGTTCGGCCGCGTATTTCTGCAGCAACGGATACTGCAACGCGCCGAACACGAGCGTCAGCGGCATGACGCCGAACACCTTGAAGTCGACCCAGATGTTGGTCGAGGTGTTGCGCCAGACAATCTCATTGAGAACCGCAAGAAAGAAAAAGAACAACGCCCAGCGCAAGGTCAGCTTGCGCCAGCCCTCATCGGTGAGATGGAACAGCGAATCAAACACCACACCGAGGAACGATTTGCCGAAGAACAATCCACCGAGCAGCACCGCGCCGAACAGCACATAGATGATGGTCGGCTTGATCTTGATGAAGAGATCGTTGTGCAGAGCGAGCGTCAGTCCGCCGAACACCAGGACGACGATCGCCGTCACCACCGGCATGATCGGCAGATGCCGCGTCAGCACGTAAGACGCCGCCAAGGCCGCGAGTACGGCGACCATGAAGGTGCCCGTAGCGACGTAAATGTCGAAACGCGCATTGGCGAAAAAAAACAGCGCCAGCGGCCCGAGGTCGAAGGCGAGCTTGAGAAGCGGATTGAGCTGCGGTTTCGCGGCCTGAGTTTGCCGGCCTGGGTCTTGCCGGCCTGGGTCTTGGCGGCCTCAGTCTTGGCGGCTTGCGTTTTGGCGCTTTGGGTTTCGGTCATGGTGTCCGCTGTGTAGCTGTCGCGGTCCAATTTGTCATGTCCGATGGCCTTCTTTCCGCTCGTTCCCGCGACGGCGGGGACCCAGCAACTGGATTCCCGCTTCCGCGCGAATGAGCGGAAAACGGTTACGCCTCCGCAGTCTCCGCACCCGCAATCGCCCGCGCAAAATCGCGCGCCGAGAACGGCGCCAAGTCGTCGACGCTCTCGCCGACGCCAACGAAATGCACCGGCATTTTGAACTTCTCCGCGATCGCGACCAGGATACCGCCCCGCGCAGTGCCGTCGAGCTTGGTCATGACCAGCCCGGTGACGCCGACCACCTTGCTGAAAATCTCGACCTGCGACAGCGCGTTCTGGCCGACGGTGGCGTCGAGCACGAGCAGCACCGCGTGCGGCGCCGACGCGTCGACCTTTTTCATCACCCGCACCACCTTGTGCAGTTCTTCCATCAACTCGCTGCGGTTCTGAAGGCGGCCGGCGGTGTCGATCAACAAAACATCGGCGCCGCGCTCTTTCGCCGCGCGCACCGCATCGAACACCAGACCGGCGGCATCGGCGCCGGTCTCGCGCGCCATCACGTCGGCGCCGGTGCGCTCGCCCCAGATCTTGAGCTGCTCGATGGCAGCGGCGCGAAACGTATCGCCCGCCGCGAGCATCACCTTGCGACCCTCGGCGCGAAACTTCGACGCCAGCTTGCCGATGGTCGTGGTCTTGCCGGAACCGTTGACGCCGGCGACCAGAATGACGAACGGCTTCTGTGCTGTATCGATCGCCAGCGGCTGCGCCACCGGCTCGAGAACCTTCTCGAATCTCCGCGGCCACGACTTCGTTAACCTCGTCCGCCGAAATCGCCTTGTCGTGCCGGCCCTTTTCCAGCGTATCGCTGATGCGCTCGGCGATATCGAGCCCGAGATCGGCGCGGACCAGAACATCGCGGATGTCGATGATGGTCTCGGCATCGAGCTTGCGCTTGGTCACCAAGTCGGAAATGGCGGTGCTCAGCGCCGACGACGTGCGCTTGAGCCCGCCGCTGAGGCGGCGCCAAAAGCCGCGCTTGGTTTCGCTTGCGCTTTCGTCTTCGCTCATATCAATGCCGTTCTCGCCTTGAGTAACGTCCGTGATAGCGGTTTCGCCGAAGTAGGCAACAATGACCCCGGAAGAGATGGTGTCGCGGCTCTTGTACCGCGACGGGCTGATGCTGGTGATCGACAAGCCGACCGGCTTTGCGGTGCATCGCGGCCCCAAGGGCGGCGAAAGCCTCGAGGATCATTTCGACGCATTGCGCTTCGGATTGCCGCGGCCGCCGTCGCTTGCGCATCGGCTTGATCGCGACACCTCCGGCTGCCTGGTGCTCGGGCCGCCATCGCAAGGCGCTGGCGCTGCTTGGGCGGCTGTTCAAATCAGGCGGGGTGAAGAAGACTTATTGGGCGGTGGTTGAAGGCACGCCGGCAACTGAAGAGGGAATCGATCGAGCTTCCGCTCGGCCGTCTCGACGAAACGCGCGGCTGGTGGATGAAGCACGATCCGAACGGCCAGCCGGCGGTGACCAAGTGGACGGTGATGGGCAGCCTCTCTGCCCCATCCCCGCTCCGTTTTTCCCCTCTCCCACCAGGCCGTTCCCGTCCCCCTTGTGGGGAGGGGTTAGGGGTGGGGGTCGGGCCGCTCGCTGCAAGCGCCGATGATTCCTCGCCTAGCCTCTCGCCCCCCCTCCCTCACCCTCCCCCACAAGGGGGGAGGGAGCTCTGCGGTGGGAGGGACATTAACGTGGCTCGCGCTCGAACCCGTCACCGGACGAACGCACCAGCTTCGCGTGCATTGCGCCGAAATGGGCTGGCCGATCGTCGGCGACACGATTTACGGCAACGCACCGCGCAGCGGCGGCCCTATCATGCATCTGCACGCGCGCGAAATCGTCGTGCCGATTTCCAAGAATCGCCCGCCGGTCCGCGTGATCGCGCCGGTGCCGCCGCATATGCGCGAGGCGCTGACGGCATGTGGGTGGAGCGGCGAAGAGGCAAAACAAGAAGACCCTGCGCCCGCGCAATAATTCACGCCGCCAGCAATTGCCTGCCGTCATGGCCGGAGATTGTCACGTCCACGATCGCACCTGGCATTCCACTTGGCGCGCCGGCGCCAGCGAGCGCCACCTGCGTGAAATGCTCGGTACGACCCTGGCCTTCGGCTTCGATCAGCACGCGTCGCATCTGCCCGACTTCGGCATCGAGGTGAGCGCGCAGGGCGCTCGCACCTCGCTCGCGCAAGCGCGCGGCGCGCTCCTTCACGATCGCGCGGTCGACCTGCGGCATGCGCGCCGCCGGCGTGCCGGGGCGCGGCGAAAACGGAAACACATGCAGGTGCGTCAACCCGCAGTCCTCGACCAGCGCCAGCGAGTTCGCGAACATCGTTTCGGTCTCGGTTGGAAAGCCGGCAATCACATCGGCGCCGAACACGATGTCCGGTCGCAACCGCCGCAACTCACGACAAAACGCAATCGCATCGCTGCGCAGATGCCGGCGCTTCATGCGCTTGAGAATGAGATCGTCGCCGGCCTGCAGCGACAGATGCAGATGCGGCATCAGCCGCGCGTCGTCGGCGAACGCGTCGATCAGATCGCGATCGGCCTCGATCGAATCGATCGACGACAGCCGCAGCCGCTTCAGCGCGGGCACATGCTTGAGAATGTGTTTGACCAGCGCGCCCAGCTTCGGTGTGCCCGGCAGATCGGCCCCATAGCTGGTGATATCGACGCCGGTGAGCACGACTTCGTTGCAGCCGTTGGCGACGAGGCGTTGCACGTCGGCGACGACCGCACCCATCGGCACCGAGCGTGAATTGCCGCGGCCGAACGGAATGATGCAGAAGGTGCAGCGATGATCGCAGCCGTTTTGCACCTGCACAAACGCGCGCGCGCGGCCGGCGAACGCCTCGATCAGATGCGGCGCGGTTTCCGTCACCGCCATGATGTCGTTGACGACGGTTTTCGGCGCATCCGCGATGCCGAAGTCGGCGCGCGTACGCACCCAAGCCTCGGCGCTGAGCTTCTCGACGTTGCCGAGCACGCGGTCGGCTTCGACCATCGCGGCGAACGTTTGCGGCTCGGTTTGCGCGGCGCAGCCGGTGACCACGATTTTGGCCGACGGCCGCTCGCGGCGCAGCGCCCGGATGGTCTGCCGCGCCTGGCGCACCGCTTCCGCGGTGACCGCACAGGTATTGACCACCACCGTATCGCTCAAACCGGCGCGTTCCGCCTCGCGTCGTATGACTTCCGACTCGGCCGCATTGAGGCGGCAGCCGAAGGTGACGACATCGACGCCGCTGTTTTTCGGCAACATGATCTACGCAACGCTCGCCGCGAACAACGCGGCATCGAAGCGGCCGCGATGCTCGAACTCGGCCGGTCCGGTCATCAGAACGTGATCGTCGCTCTCGCGCCAATCGATGGCGAGATCGCCGCCCGGCAGCGTCACCGTCACCTTGCGGCCGGTGCGATCGAGCCGCGCTGCCGCGACAGCGGCGGCGCACGCCGCCGAACCGCACGCCTTGGTGAGGCCGGCGCCGCGTTCCCAGGTGCGAATGACGACGCGGTCACGGGTCGGCGTCGCCGCAAGCGTGATGTTGGCCCGCTCCGGAAACAGTTTGTGGTGCTCGAGTTCCGGTCCGATCCGGCGCAAGTCGATGGCCTGCGGATCGTCGACCCAGAAGATCGCGTGCGGGTTGCCCATGTTCACGACTGACGGCGCGCCCAGGATCGGCGCTCCCGGCGGCCCGATCTGCAGATCGATCGCTCGCGTGTCGGGCATCGCCACCGACAGCGGAATTTCATCCCAGCGCAGGCGCGGCATGCCCATATCGACCGTGAAAAGCCCGCCGGCGGCGCGCCAGCAGGCAACCGTGCCGGCAGAGGTTTCGAAATTCAGGTGCGCCGTGCCGGTCTCGGCGCCGACCAGCGAAGCGACGCAGCGCATGCCGTTGCCGCAAGCACCGGCCTCCGACCCGTCGTTGTTGTAAATCCGGACCAGCGCGTCACTGCCGGCGTGGGCCGGATAGAGCGCCATGAGTTGATCGAAAGGCTCCCGCCGCGCCGCGGCACGCGCCTCGTCGGCCGTGATCGGTTGCGCGCCCTGGCGCAAATCGACGACCACGATCTCGTTGCCGAGGCCGTTCATCTTGACGTAGTCGCGATTGGTCAGCGCGCCCATGATAATGCCCGAATGTGCCGAACTTATATGAGGACTTGCATTGTCCGCGCTAGTAGGACGATGGATGGGGGCGACGGCCGTTCGTGCATGATCCGGTATTCCTGCTGGGAGTTGATCCGGGCGGGACAGTCGGTTTTCCGAAGAGGTGGTGCGCGAACAAGACGCTGGTAGCGGGATGGCGTTTCGAGGAAAGTCATCACGTCCTAGCGGCTGTGCTACACGTGACTGGGGAGAATCCAGATGTTCTTACGCCTTGCGCTTGCTGCCACTCTGGCCGCCGCCATTTTTGCCGCCGCCGGACAGCAGCCGGCTTGGGCCGAAGACCCGTCGCCGCCGATCACGCCGGCAAAGCCGGACACCGCTCAGCCGGCTCCTGCGGCGCCCTCCACCCAGCCCGGCGATCCGTTCGGCGAAGAGGCGACGCTGACCGCGAAACCGATCGTCTTTATCAAGGGCAACGGAACCTGGGATAACGCCTTCGAGACGATCACCAATTCGTTCAAGACCCTCAAGGCTTTTATCGCCAAGGAAGGCCTGAAGATCGACGGCCAGACGATGACGATCTTCACCGCCACCGACGATACCGGCTTCCAGTTCCAGGCCGCCATTCCGGTTGCCGAAGCGCCGAAAACGCCGCCGAAGGGCGAAATCGGTGTCGGCACATCGCCGGAGGGTCATGCGCTGAAATTCGTCCATCGCGGATCGTATGACGGCCTCGACAACACCTACGAGGCGATCACCAATTATCTCGACGAGCATAAGCTTGAAGCCAAGGACATGTTCATCGAGCAATATCTGACCGATCCGCTGACGACCGACGAAGACCATTTGGTCGTCAACGTGTACGTGCTGGTCAAATAGCGAGGCCGCCGGCAGCGAATAGCGCAAGCGTCATTCGGCGGTTTCGGTCATCGCTATGCGCTCCGCATCGTTTGCCGACCGCCAGACTTGTCCGGGCTGCAGCGCCCGAAAGCGATCGGCCGGGATGTCGGCGTCCCGTAACGCGTCCGCCAACGCCACAACCGGCGCATCGATGCCTTCATCGGTGAGCTGGAATGTACCGTAGTGATGCCCGAGCGCGTGTTCGGCGCCGCAATCGATGAACGCTTGCACGGCTTCCGCCGGGTTCATGTGCTGATCGGCCATGAACCAGCGCGGCTCGTAGGCGCCGATCGGTAGAAGCGCCGAGGCGAAGTGGGCCGTAGCGGTCACGCACCTCGCGAAAATGCGTACCGTCGCCGTAGCTTGAATCGCCAACGAAATACAGACGGCCGGCGGCGGTTTCGATCACGAACGACGCCCACAGCGCCATGTTGCGGTCGGATAAACTGCGCGCCGACCAATGGCGCGTCGGCACCAGCGTCACCGCCGCATCACGGCCGATCGCAACGCGATCGTGCCAGTCGTACGCTTCGGCGGCGATCGTCTTATCGCGCGCGCGCATGATCGTATCGTTGCCGAGCGGCGTGATCACGCGCGGCCGATGCGCGGCGGCAAGACGCGACAGCGTCGACACGTCGAGATGATCGTAGTGCGCGTGCGAAACCAGCACGACATCGATCGGCGGCAGGTCGGCAAACGCGATTCCGGGATCGTTCACCCGCTTCGGCCCGACGTTGCGAAATGGCGATGCGCGCATCGACCAGACCGGATCGAGCAGGATGTTGAGGCCGGCGCCTTGGACCAGGAAGCTGGCGTGCCCGACATAGCTGACGCGCCACTCAGGCCCTTCGACCCGCGCCGGTGGGCGATCGGCGTAGGGTGACGGCGCCCAGGCCGGCCACTTGGTCCGGGTGCCGCGCCAGTAGCGATCGATTAGCCAGCGGCGCAGATCCGGGCGGCCCCGCAGCGGCACGCCCTGGGGGTCGAAAAAACGCTCGCCGTCGAAGTGATCGGAGACCGGACCGGAGTAATAGCGGGACATTTACGCTATTTATATCGACCGTTCGCGTCCCGAATTGGGCATAACGCCACGGTTGACGCGCGCGTCCGCTGCACCTATTTTGCCGCCGTTCTCGCAAGAGACTGGAATTCAGCAACCGCCGACCGGTCCATGAGGCCGGAGGCAACCGCCCGACAGCGCGATGCGCCCTCGGGCGTTTTTGTGTTTTGTCTATCTCCTTCTCCGCGCTTGCGGGGAGAAGGCCGGGATGAGGGGTGTTGCCGCGAAGCTCAGAATCGCGGAGAGGCCCCCTCACCCTCGCTCGCTTCGCTCACTCGACCTCTCCCCGCACGCGGGGAGAGGTTAAGAGGTTAAAGATGTTCGACAGCCTTTCCGATCGGCTCAATGGGGTCCTCGATCGCCTGACCCGGCGCGGCGCGCTGTCGGAAGGCGATGTCGACGCCGCTTTGCAGGAAGTGCGGCGCGCGCTGGTCGAAGCCGACGTCGCGCTCGATGTCGCGCGCACCTTCACCGATGAAGTGAAGAAGCGCGCGGTCGGCGTCGAAGTCCTCAAGTCGGTCACGCCCGGCCAAATGGTCGTGAAGATCGTGCACGACCAATTGGTCGAGACTTTGGGATCGAGCGCCCAGCCGATC
This sequence comes from uncultured Alphaproteobacteria bacterium, assembly GCA_963737755.1. Taxonomy (GTDB): domain Bacteria; phylum Pseudomonadota; class Alphaproteobacteria; order Rhizobiales; family Xanthobacteraceae; genus BOG-931. The sequence goes on from CAVTTZ010000010.1 coordinate 152,505, forward strand.
GACCTCAATGCGGCGCCGCCGGTCGCCATCATGATGGTCGGCCTGCAAGGCTCGGGAAAAACCACGACCACCGCGAAATTGGCCAAGCGGCTTGCGGAGACGCAAAAGCGCAAAGCCCTGATGGCTTCGCTCGATACCCGGCGCCCGGCCGCCATGGAGCAGCTTGCGGTGCTCGGCCAGCAGGTCGGCATCGACACGCTGCCGATCGTCGCCGGACAAACGCCGGTGCAGATCGCCAACCGCGCGCTGCAGGCCGGCCGGCTCGGCGGCTACGACGTGGTGCTGCTCGACACCGCCGGCCGCATCACGCTCGACGAAGCGATGATGAACGAGGCCGCGGAGGTGCGCCGCGCCGCATCGCCCCACGAAGTATTGCTTGTCGCCGACTCGTTGACCGGCCAGGACGCCGTCAATCTCGCCCGCAGCTTCAATGAGCGCGTCGGCCTCACCGGCATTGTTCTCACCCGCGTCGATGGCGATGGCCGCGGCGGCGCCGCTTTGTCGATGCGCTCGGTTACCGGCAAGCCGATCAAGCTGATCGGCACCGGCGAAAAACTCGACGCGCTCGAAGACTTCGATCCGGCCCGCATCGCCGGCCGCATTCTCGGCATGGGCGACATCGTCGCGCTGGTCGAAAAGGCCGCCGCGACGATCGATGCCGAGCAGGCCGCGCGCGTCGCCGAGAGGATGCGCAAGGGCGCATTCGATCTCGCCGATCTGCGGGCGCAACTCACGCAGATGCAGAAGCTCGGCGGCATGAGCGGCCTGATGACCATGCTGCCCGGCATGGGCAAGATCAAAAATCAGCTCGCCGACCGCAATCTCGACGAGAGCGTGCTGAAGCGGCAGATGGCGATCATCAACTCGATGACGCCGTCCGAGCGGCGCAATCCAGACATCCTCAAAGCCAGCCGCAAGCGGCGCATCGCGGCGGGATCCGGCACAAAACCTGAGGACATCAATCGCCTGCTGAAAATGCACCGCACCATGGCCGATGTGATGAAGGCGATGGGCACCAAGCGCGGCCCGATGGCGGGGATCGCCAACATGCTCGGCCTGGGCGGTCTCGCCGGCGGCATGCCGAGCCCCGAACAGATGGCCAAGCTTGCCGAGAAGATGCCGGGCGGTTTGCCGGGCATGCCGGGCGGGCTTCCCGGCGGCGGATTGCCGGGCGGGCTTCCGGGTGGCCTGCCAGGCGGGCTCCCTGGACTTCCGGGACTTGGACCGAAACTGCCCGGCGGTTTGCCGCCTGGATTTCCAGGCCTGGGAAAAAAGAAATGATCTCCACCCACCCGCATGAGCGCTTTTCCGCGGTGGTCGCACTCGAGCCGAGTGCGGTCAGCGCGTTCGCGTATGCGGTTGGCGATACCAATCCGGTGCATCACGACGCCGAATACGCCGCCGCATCCCGGTTCGGCCGGCTGCTCGCCAGCGGACCGCAGACGACCGCGCATCTTCTGGCGCTGACCGCGGAGCATTTCGGCAAGCGCGGCGCGATGCTGGGGCTTGAATTCTGGGTCCGGTTTCGGCGCCCGGTCTATGCCGACGAGACGATCACGCTCGAGTGGCTGGTCGTCTCGGTCAAGAAAAACTCTCGCCGCGATGGCGAGATCATCGATTTGCGCGGCCGCATCCGCAAACAAAACGGCGAAACCGCCGTTGGCGCCAAAGGCCGCGTTCTTGTCACCGAAAAACACTGAGATCTAACAGAAGGACTGAAGTAGATGCTGACGATCCGTATGGCCCGCGCCGGAACCAAGAAGCGGCCGTTCTATCACATCGTGGTTGCCGACAGCCGCAGCCCGCGCGACGGCCGTTTCATCGAGCGCCTCGGCTATTTCAATCCGCTGCTGCCGAAGGACAAGACCGAGCGCTTGCGGCTCGATCTCGACAAGGTGAAGGATTGGATGACCAAGGGCGCACAGCCTTCGGATCGCGTCATGCGCTTCCTCGATGCCGCCGGCATCGCCAAGCGTGAGACGCGCAACAATCCCGAAAAGGCGGTCCCGCGCAAAGAGCGCAAGGCGCGTGCCGAAGCCGCCAAGGCCGGCGCGGGCGCTGCTCCGGCCGCGTAAGGACGCAGCATGTCGGCGAGCGTCGCGCGCACCTTGGGAGCTCGCGTCTGTCTCGGTCAGATCGGCGCCGCGCACGGCGTGCGCGGCGAAGTGCGCCTCCGCTCGTTCACGTCCGATCCGGTCTCGATCGCCGACTACGGCCCGTTCGAGACCGAAGACGGACGGGTGATCGAGATCGAAGCCCTGCGACCGGCGAAGGATCATTTCGTCGCCCGGCTCGCCGGCATTCGCGATCGTGACGCAGCCAGCGCGCTGACCAACGTGAAGCTTTACGTGGCGCGCGAGCGGCTGCCGCAGACCGACGATCCGGATGAGTTCTATCATGCCGATCTGGTCGGTCTCGCCGCCGTCGATCAAAGCGGCAATGTTCTCGGCACCGTCATCGCGATTTTCAATTTCGGCGCCGGCGACCTGATCGAAGTGCGGCCGCAGAACGGCGGCAGAACCGAATTGGTGCCGTTCGACGCCGCGCACGTGCCCGAGATCGATATCGCTGGCGGAAAAATCGTCATCGATCCGCCGGACGGATTGTTCAAGGCGCATTGAGCGTAAAGTCCGCAGCCGCCGCTGACCCGATAAGTGGCATCCGGTTTTCCGAAAAGACATGACAAGACGCCAGAGACCGCCGCCATGGTCATCCACTTCTTCTCGCAGTCGGAAACGCATCGCGAATTTTCCAATTTCGCGGCGTTCGGCATCGATCTCGACGGCGCCTGGTGGCCGACCGTGGAGAATTATTATCAGGCGCAGAAATTCGCCGATCCGGCCTTGCAGAAAACAATCCGGCAGGCCGCGCAGCCGATCATCGCCAAGAATCTCGCGGATGGGAATAAAGCCGCAATCCGCTCCGACTGGGACGCCGTCAAGGACGCGGTGATGTATCGCGCGGTGCGGCGCAAATTCGAGCTGCATCCGGCGCTGAAAGCGATGCTGCTGGCGACCGGCAATGAAGATTTGGCCGAAGCCAATCCGGCCGACAGCTACTGGGGCGTCGGCCGCGACGGCGCAGGCCTGAACAAGCTCGGCCAGATCATGGTCCGCGTCCGTGCGGAATTGCGGGCGACAGCGAGCTGACGATGTGGCGGGCGAGCATTCTGACCATTTTCCCCGATATGTTTCCTGGGCCGTTGGGCGCGAGCCTGGCCGGCAAGGCGCTGGCGGCGGGCACTTGGTCGCTGGAGGTGGCCGACATCCGGACTTTCGCCACCGACAAGCATCGCAGCGTTGACGACACCCCGGCCGGCGGCGGTCCCGGCATGGTGATGAAGGCGGACGTGCTCGGCCGCGCCATCGACGCGCTGGCGACCGACGAGCGCCCGCGGCTGCTGCTATCGCCCCGCGGAACGCCGTTAACCCAAAGCCGCGTCGAAGCCTTTGCGGTCGGGTCCGGCGTTTTGCTGGTCTGCGGCCGCTTCGAGGGGATCGACGAGCGGGTTATCGCCGGCCGCGGCCTGGAGGAGGTCTCGGTCGGCGACTACGTGCTGTCCGGCGGCGAAATCGCCGCCATGGTGCTGATCGACGCCTGCGTCCGGTTATTGCCCGGGGTCATGGGAGCGGCGGCTTCGGGCACCGAGGAGAGTTTCACCGGCGGCCTTCTCGAATACCCCCAATACACCCGCCCACAGCTTTGGGAGGGTCGCCCGATCCCCGAAACCCTGCTGTCCGGCGACCACGCCAGGATCGCCACCTGGCGGCAATCCGAGGCGGAACGGCTCACCCGTGAGCGCCGGCCGGACCTTTGGGAGCGCTACGCGGCGGCGCGCCCGGGGCCGGTAAAATCGCGCTAACCATGCGTGACCAGCGCGTGACAAATGCCCTCCAGTAGCGTAGAAGCTGCGCCAACCCGATCAGTCCTGGCCGGTCACCGCGCCTTTTCAAGCGCGCCGCCGATGGAGAATTCGCCATGAACCTGTTGAAGCAAATCGAAGACGAACAAGTGGCGAAGCTGACAGCCGGGAAGGAAATTCCGGAATTCCAGCCCGGCGACACGGTCATCGTCAACGTCAAGATCGTCGAAGGCGAGCGTAGCCGCGTGCAGGCCTATGAGGGCGTGTGCATCGGACGCGCCGGCGCCGGCCTCCACCAGAATTTCACCGTGCGCAAGATTTCCTACGGCGAAGGCGTCGAGCGCGTGTTTCCGCTCTACTCGCCGATGATCGACTCGATCAAGGTCGTGCGCCGTGGCCAAGTCCGCCGCGCCAAGCTCTATTATCTGCGCGGCCTCCGCGGCAAGTCGGCGCGCATCGTCGAACGGCAGGACCACAGCGAAGCCGCGCAGGCAGCAGCCGCCGCCAGCAAGAAGGCCAAAGCCGCCGCGAAGTAATCGCGCCGCCGTCCCGGCGGCCCCAGCGACGCGTCATTGTCGAACAGCAAATAACCGCGCCGGACCACGTTCGGCGCGGTTATTTTTTGCCCGCACGCCTGGCACGCGCTCGACAGCGCTCGCACACTCTTTTCCTTGCCCGCTCAAGGCGCTAAATGACGGTTTCGATACTATGTAAAGTTCTGCCGCCGGCGGGACGGCGAGGAGTTTTTCGGCCATGGCCAAACCCAGCACGCTCTACGACAAGATGTGGACCGACCATTTGGTCGACGAGGCGCCGGACGGCACCTGCCTGATTTATATCGACCGCCATCTCGTGCACGAGGTCACGAGCCCGCAGGCGTTCGAGGGTTTGCGCCTCGCCAACCGCAAGGTGCACGCACCCGACAAGACGCTGTGCGTGGTCGACCACAACGTGCCGACCACCGATCGCCGCTTGAAGAATCCGGATCCCGAGAGCGAGCAGCAAATCGCGTATCTGGCCGAGAACGCCAAGCATTTCGGCCTCGAATATTTTGACGAGTTCGACAAGCGCCAGGGCATCGTTCACATCATCGGCCCCGAGCAAGGCTTCACCTTGCCGGGCACCACCCTCGTGTGCGGCGACAGCCACACCGGCACGCACGGCGCGTTCGGCGCGCTCGCCTACGGCATCGGCACCTCGGAAGTCGAGCACGTGCTGGCGACGCAAACGCTGATCCAGAAGAAGTCGAAAAACATGCGCGTGATCGTCGACGGCAAGCTGCCGGACGGCGTCACCGCCAAGGACATCATCCTCGCCATCATCGGCGAGATCGGCACCGCCGGCGGCACCGGCTACGCGCTGGAATATGCCGGCGAAGCGATCCGCACGCTGTCGATGGAAGGCCGCATGACGGTCTGCAACATGTCGGTCGAGGCCGGCGCCAAGGCGGGCTTCATCGCGCCGGACGAGAAGGCGTACGAATATCTCAAGGGCCGGCCGCGCTCGCCCGCCGGCAAGGCCTGGGACGAGGCCATGCGCTACTGGGAAACGTTGCGCTCCGACGACGGCGCCCATTTCGACCGCGAACTGCGGCTCGATGCGGCAAAGCTGCCGCCGCTGGTGACCTGGGGCACCAATCCCGAGCAGGTCGTGTCGGTGACTGGGCACGTGCCGCGCCTGGAAGACATCACCGAAGGAAACAAGCGCGAAGCCGCCGAACGCTCGCTCGCCTATATGGGCCTGAAGGGCGGCGAGCGGGTTTCGGACATCGCCGTCGACCGCGTGTTCATCGGCTCCTGCACCAACGGCCGGATCGAGGATTTGCGCGCCGCCGCCAGCATGATTGACGGCAAGAAGGTGCACGAGACCGTCAGCGCCATGATCGTGCCCGGCTCCGGCCTGGTGAAGGAGCAGGCCGAGGCCGAAGGTTTGGACAAGATCTTCCTCAAGGCCGGCTTCGAATGGCGCGAGCCCGGCTGCTCGATGTGCCTGGCGATGAATCCCGACAAGCTTTCGCCCGGCCAGCGCTGCGCCTCCACCTCGAACCGAAACTTCGAGGGCCGTCAGGGTTACAAGGGCCGCACCCACCTGGTGTCGCCCGCCATGGCGGCAGCCGCCGCCATCGCGGGCCACTTCGTCGACGTGCGCGAGTGGCGCTGAGCGTCATAGCGCACTTCGAGAAGTCACCGAGCCACGAGCTGCGTCCCTTCTCCCCACCGGGGAGAAGGACAGGATGAGGGGGTACTGACTCGCCGTCCTTGCTGAGAGGCCGAGCCCCCTCACCCCACCCTTTCCCCGCTGGGGAGAGGGAGTCGTAGGCGTGCGCAGAATTGCTAGTTCTGGAAGACTACCGCTGCCACCAGCAGTGTTGCTCGGGGAACAGCACCCGGCCGCTGGGCCGATATTGGATCACATACCAACTGGTGCAACGCCGATGGGCCGGCCGCGGATTGATCTCGATGCGCGGCCGCGTGCTCGGGATGATCGCCGAAGGGCCGGTGCCAGTCGGCGTCGGCTCCTGGGCTGCCGCCGGCCATGCGGCGACGACAGCCGAAAATCCGGCGACGCAAACGATCGCCATGAAGCATGCGCGTGACATGGGTCGCATCCTAGCGCACCCGCGCCTTTGCGCGTAGCGCTAAACCGAGCGCGCGATCGGAATCCGCGCTACAGTTGCTTCATGGTCGATCCTAGCTCCGATCCGCTGGCCTGGCGGCCGGTCACAGCACCGTCGCTTGCCGAATTTGAACTTCTCGCGATCGATGTATTCCAGCGGTTGCCGCGCCACTTTCGCGATCTGTGCGAGGGTCTCGTCATTCAGGTCGACGATTTTCCGACCGAAGAAGTTCTCGACCATATGGGCGCCGAGAGTGAATTCGACCTGCTCGGCCTGTTTCAGGGCATCGGTCTGCCGTTCCGCGCCGAGAGCGCCCCGATGCAGATGCCGAACATGGTCTGGCTCTACCGCCGGCCGATCCTGGATTACTGGGCCGAGCACGAAGAGACGCTGGGCGACATCGTCAAACACGTGCTGGTGCACGAAATCGGCCACCATTTCGGCCTCTCCGACGGCGACATGGAGACGATCGAAGGATCGGTCGAATAGTCCGCCGCTGCGATCTCAGCCGGGTAACGGGCCGATGTGCTAAAATGCGTCAATCGAGCCGTTAGAGCATGTCCCGGAAAAGTGGAAACCGGTTTTCCGAAAAGGACATGCGACAACAAGTAGATCTAGAGCGCATCGCGATTCAGCCTAATCGGTGATGTGCTCTAGCTCGCAACGGGGCCGCCGCCATGATCGTCACCGTCTTTCGTTCGCGTTTGCGTCCGGGCGTCCGCGACGAATATGTCGCGCTGGTGGAGAAGATCGCCGCGATCGCTGCGACCATGCCGGGCTACATCTCGCACAAGGGCTTTTTCGCCGACGACGGCGAACGCGTCACCATCGTCGAGTTCGAGCACGAGGAAGGCTTGCGCGCCTGGCGCACCAATCCCGAGCACCGTGAGGCGCAGAAGCTGGCGCGCACCAAGTATTACACCGAGTATCACGTGCAGGTGTGCCGGCTCGACCGCGAGTCGAAATTTGAGGCCGCGGACGCGGCTCCCGAGGCGGCCGTAAACACGGCCGGCGCCCACGCCTGACCAATCGCTGCCCTCAACGATAGCGGTAGTCGCGGTCGGCGTCCTGGCGATAGCGGCGCTTGGCGGTCTTCTTGGCCTTGTCGGCCGGGTCGTTGTACCGCGCGGCCGGCGTCCCTTCCTGGACGCAAACGCTGCCGGATGGCCCGATCAGCGCCGCGTGAACGCAATCCCCTGACGAGGAAAAGGCGCAGATCGGGGCAATCATTCCGGCTTTGTCGCGGATGCACCAGCTATCGGCCCTGGCCGCTACGGCCGGCAGGGTGAAAAGCGCCGCCAGAACGCCTATATGGAATACTGGTCTCATGTTCGACTCCGCTCCCGACATGCTGTCGCCGCATGTCGGACCCAAGGTAGCAAGCTTTATCACAACCAGCCTTGACAAAGGCCGGCCGCATCACGAAACAAAATCATTCCAAAGTAGCCGGAGTCCCGGGGATGAATAAGTTCACCAAGCTGGAAGGCGTCGCCGCGCCGCTGAAGATGATCAACGTCGATACCGACATGATCATCCCCAAGCAGTACCTGAAGACGGTCAAGCGCACCGGCCTTGGCAAAGGATTGTTCTCAGAGAAGCGCTATGCCGACGACGGCAGCGAGAATCCTGATTTCGTCCTCAACAAGCCGGCCTATCGCAAGGCAAAGATTTTGGTCGCCGGGGATAATTTCGGCTGCGGCTCGTCGCGCGAGCACGCACCGTGGGCGCTCGCGGATTACGGCATCACCTGCGTGATCTCGACCTCGTTCGGCGACATCTTCTACAACAACTGTTTCAAGAACGGCATTCTGCCGATCCGGGTCTCGCCCGAGGAACTGGAAAAGCTGTTCGACGACGCCGAGCGCGGCGCCAACGCGACGCTGACGGTCGACCTCGAGAAACAAGAGATCCGCGGCCCCGACGGCGGCACGATCACGTTCGAGATCGATGCGCACCGCAAGCACTGTCTCCTCGAAGGCTTGGACGACATCGGGCTGACTATGGCCAAGAGCACGAAAATTGCGGGCTTCGAGGACAAGGCCAAGTCGGCGCGGCCGTGGGTGTGAGACATTGGATCTGAAAAATTGGATCTAAATAATTGGATCTGAGCAATTTTGGATCTCAGCGCGGACGCTTAAACGTCATTCCGAAAACCACCGGATGCGGCCCGGTCCGCGTTCGGCAGCACAATAACCAGGTCGGCGACGGCCGCCCAGGTCGCAGCGCTTCGCTCGGACGCGGAATGACGAAAGACACACAATGACCGCCGCCATCTCCGTATCGCATCTCAACAAGACCTACGCGTCCGGCTTTCAGGCGCTCAAGGACATCAACCTGGAGATTCGCAGCGGCGAGATTTTCGCGCTGCTCGGCCCGAACGGCGCCGGCAAGACGACGCTGATCAGCATCATCTGCGGCATCGTCACCGCGTCGAGCGGCCGCGTACTGGTCGCAGGCCACGATATCATCAACGAATACCGCGCCACCCGCTCGCTGATCGGCCTGGTGCCGCAGGAGCTGGCGAACGACATGTTCACCTCGGTGTGGTCGACGGTGGCGTTCAGCCGCGGCCTGTTCGGAAAGCCGAGCCATCCGGCCTACATCCAGAAGGTACTCAAGGACCTTTCGCTCTGGGACAAGAAAGACGACAAGATCTCTACGCTGTCGGGCGGCATGAAGCGCCGGGTGATGATCGCCAAGGCGCTGTCGCACGAGCCGCAGATTTTGTTTCTCGATGAACCGACCGCCGGCGTCGATGTCGAATTGCGCAAGGACATGTGGGACATGGTGCGGACGCTCCGCGCCGCCGGCGTCACCATCATCCTGACCACGCACTACATCGAGGAAGCCGAGCAGATGGCCGACCGGGTCGGCGTCATCAACCGCGGCGAGCTGATTCTGGTCGAGGAAAAAACCGAGCTGATGCGAAAGCTCGGAAAGAAACAAATGACGCTGGAGTTGCGCACGCCGCTCACGGCGCTGCCGCCGGCACTGGCGGCGTTCCCGCTGACCTTGGCCGACGGCGGCTGCAAGCTGATCTACACCTATGACACCCGCGGCGAACACACCGGCATTACCGATCTGCTCGACGCCCTGCGTTCGGCCGACGTGCGTTTCAAAGACCTCGCGACGACGCAGACGTCGCTCGAGGACATCTTCGTCAGCCTTTTGAGGAATGGCGCATGAACTTCCACGCTGTCAGCGCGATCTATCGCATGGAGATGGCGCGCACCCGGCGCACCTGGCTGCAAAGCATCGTCTCGCCGGTGATTTCCACTTCGCTCTATTTCGTGGTGTTCGGCGCCGCCATCGGTTCGCGCATTCCCACGATCGAGGGCGTGAGCTACGGCGCCTTCATCGTGCCCGGCCTGATGATGCTGATGCTGCTTACCCAGAGCGTGAGCAACGCCGCCATCGGCATCTACTTCCCGCGCTTCACCGGCACCATCTACGAAGTGCTGTCGTCGCCGACCTCGGCGCTCGAGATCGTCATCGGCTATGTGGGCGCAGCCGCGACCAAATCGATCGTGCTCGGCTTGATCATTCTCGGAACGTCGGCGCTGTTCGTACCGATCAAGATCGTGCATCCGGCCTGGATGCTCGGGTTTCTGGTGCTGACGTCGCTGAGTTTCAGCCTGCTGGGCTTCATTCTCGGCATCTGGGCCGACGGCTTCGACAAGCTGCAGGTCGCGCCGCTCTTGATCATCACGCCGCTGACGTTTCTGGGCGGGACCTTCTACGCCACCAACGTGCTGCCGCCGTTCTGGCGCACCATTTCGCTGTTCAACCCGATCGTTTATCTGATCAGCGGCTTCCGCTGGAGCTTTTTCGAACTGGCTGACGTCAATATCGAAATCAGCATCGCGGCCATCCTGCTGTTTCTCGCCATCTGCATGGCCATCGTCTGGTGGATCTTCAAGACCGGCTACCGGCTGAAGACGTGAGGCCTGCGTCTGCATTTCCACCGCTCGTCCCCGCGAAGGCGGGGACCCAGTGGGCTTGGCCGGAAGCCAGTGGACTTGGCACAACCGCAGCTGGATTCCCGCTTTCGCGGGAATGAGCGGCGTGAAGTAGCGAGCCTCAAACGCCTGCGATCGCGTCCGCGATCGCCACCGTGCGTCGCGCCATATCGGCGTGCAGGCGCTCGACCATGCGGCCATCGATTTGCAGCACGCCCTTTGAGGCATTCTCCGGCTGATCGAACGCCGCGATGATTTTTCGCGCCCACGCCACTTCGTCCTCGCTCGGCGAGAAAGCGGCATTGCAGGGCGCGATCTGCTGCGGATGAATCAGCGTCTTGCCGTCAAAGCCGAGATCGCGCGCCTGCGCGCATTCGGCGGCAAAGCCGTCGGCGTTGCCGAGTTCGTTATAAACGCCATCCAGAATATCGATGCCGTAGGCGCGCGCGGCCGCGACGCAATTCATCAGCCAGGGCAGCATCGGCGCGCGGCCCGGCAGGATGCGGGCGCGCGTGTCCTTGGCGAGATCGTTGGTGCCCATGACGAAGCCGGCAAGCCGCGTCTCCGGCTCCAGCGCAGCCGCCGCGATCTCGCGCGCATTGAGCATGGCGAGCGGCGTTTCCATCATCGCCCAGAGCCGCACGTTGGCGTCGGCGCGAACCCCGACCAAATGCTTGGCGACTTCGCGAAGTTGTTCCGGCGTCGAAATCTTCGGCACCAGCACCGCATCCGGGCCGGCCGCCGCCACCGCCAGATCGTCGCGCCACCAGGCGGTGTCGAGTCCGTTGATCCGCACCACCACTTCACGCCGGCCGAAACCGCCCTTTTTGAGCGCCTCGATGATCAGCGCCCGCGCCGTCGCCTTGGCGTCGGGAGCGACTGCGTCCTCGAGATCGAAAATCACCGCGTCGGCCGGCAGCTCCCGCGCCTTCTCCATGGCGCGCGCATTCGATCCCGGCATGTAGAGCACGCTGCGCCGTGGGCGAATTGTCATGATTGCTCCTTAGGGTACGCGATGCAGGCCGAACAAATAACGATCACCGCGGCCATCCGCAAATGGCCGCGCCGACATGTACAAATATCCCGCAAGCCTCCCAGGCGGCGCACCCTTTCCAAAGCCGGCCTCGGTCGGTTAGGCGTGTGGCCGCCAGCATCAAACGGACGGTTTCCCGCATGCCATTCCCCCGCCGCCTGGTCGAAGGTTATCGCGAGTTCGCGGAAGGCCGCCTGCGCCACGAACAGGATCGCTACCGCGAGCTCGCCGAAGCCGGACAGTCGCCGGAAGTCCTGGTGATCGGCTGCTGCGACTCGCGCGTGTCGCCCGAGGTCATCTTCGATGCCCGGCCGGGCGAATTGTTCGTCGTCCGCAACGTGGCGAACATCGTTCCGCCCGTACGAGCCCGACACCCACGCCCACGGCGTGTCGGCGGCGCTCGAATTCGCCGTCGTTGCGCTCAAGGTCAAGCACATCGTCGTGCTCGGCCACGCCCATTGCGGCGGCGTGAAAGCGTTTGCCGAAGGCGCGGCACCGCTGTCGCCCGGCGATTTCATCGGCAACTGGATGCGGCTGATGGCGCCGGCGCTCGAGAAAGTCGGGCCGCAGGGCAAACTCTCGCACGCGGATTATGTCGCCCGGCTTGAACAAGCGAATATCGCCAACAGCCTCGACAATCTGCAGACCTTTCCGAACCTGCAAAAACTGATCGGGTCCGGTGAGATTGCTGTCCACGGCGCCTATTTCGGCGTGGCGAAAGGTGAGCTTTCGGTCCGCGACGAAGCGACCGGTGAGTTCGGGCCGGCCCGGTAGGCGAGGCAGGAGCGTCATTGCGAGCAAAGCGAAGCAAACCGAACCAGCGCGCTGCGCAAGCACTGGATTGCTTCGTCGCTTTGCTCCTCGCAATGACGAACGGGGTCGCGTTAGCGTCAGGCCGCTTTTTTCTTCGCGGTGATCAGGTTGCGCTTGATCAAGGCTTCGGCGATCTGAATGGCGTTGAGCGCCGCGCCCTTGCGCAGATTGTCGGAGACGATCCACATCGACAGGCCGTTCTCGACGGTCGCATCCTCGCGGATGCGGCTGATGAAGGTCGCGTCCTCGCCGGTCGCCTCGTAGGGCGTGACGTAGCCGCCGGGCTCGTGCTTGTCGATGACGATGCAGCCCGGCGCATTGCGCAGGATGTCGCGCGCCTCGTCGGGCGTGATCGCGTTCTCGAACTCGATATTGACCGCTTCCGAATGGCTGACGAAGACCGGCACGCGCACGCAGGTGGCGGTGAGCTTGATCTTCGGGTCGAGAATCTTCTTGGTCTCGACCACCATCTTCCATTCTTCCTTGGTGTAGCCATCCTCCATGAAGACATCGATCTGGGGGATGAGGTTGAAGGCGATCCGCTTGGGGAATTTCTTCGCCTCGACCTCGTCGAGCTGAAACACCGACTTGGTCTGCGAAAACAATTCGTCCATCGCGTCCTTGCCGGCGCCCGACACCGACTGATAGGTCGCCACCACGACGCGCTTGATCTTGGCGCGATCGTGCAGCGGCTTGAGCGCCACCACGAGCTGCGCGGTCGAGCAATTCGGATTGGCGATGATGCCGCGCTTGCGGAAGCCTGCGAGCGCGTCGGCATTGACCTCCGGCACGATCAGCGGCACGTCGGAATCGTAGCGGAAGCACGACGAATTATCGATCACCACCGCGCCGGCCGCCGCGATCTTCGGCGACCATTCCTTGGATACCGCCGAGCCCGCCGACATCAGGCAGATGTCGGTCGCTGAGAAATCGTAATGCTCGAGCGCTTTGACCTTCAGCGTCCGGTCGCCATAGGAAACTTCCACGCCCTGGCTTTTGCGCGAGGCGAGCGCCACCACCTCGTCGGCGGGAAAACTCCGCTCGTCGAGGATATTGAGCATCTCGCGGCCCACATTGCCGGTCGCGCCGACGACGGCGACGCTGTAACCCATCATCAACTCTCCATCGAAATTCGGCCCGGATCCGCGCATGCGGCTGCCGGAGCGCAACGGCTTCTAAGGGAGAACCGCCGTAAATTCAACGTCGGAGGCGTCTCCCAGGGTGCATTTGCGGCCTTGACGCATTTGGCTCCCATGCGGAACCTGGCGTCACAATGGCTCGTTTGCAAACCGCTAGGATGTCGCAGAAAAGCCGGATAGATTGCCGGCGGGGCGAAAGTGAGGGGTCATGCGCGTTATCGCGTTTGTGGGTGCCGCCGCGGCTATCGCGGTCGTAGGTGTTGCGGGCATCGCCGGTTCGGCCGAGGCCGCAACCACGAAGAGGAATCAGCAGCCGGCGGTCTATCGTTCCGCGGCCGGTACTGTCATCCAGCCGACTCGCACGATCATCCACAACCCGAATGGCACCACCACGGTGATCACCGTGCAGCCGCGCTCCTACCTCAATCCCGGAACGGAAGTGCCCGTGGGCTATGGCAGTCACATGGACTATGCCTTCCCGCCCGACGGCGACCCGGGCCGGCCGTATTGGTATTTCGGACCCGACCAATCGGGCATCGGCGGCACGCCGCTCGCCCAGCCGTGGCTCATTCCGGGCTACAATCCGCACAATCCGTTCTGAGGCCCTCCACCGCCTAGCGCTGGCGCGGCCCAATTATCCGCTACGTTTCGACCGGCGGTTCTTCTTTACGCGGAAGCATGCTTTCGGCGCCGAACTGGGCCTTGACCAGATCGGCGAAGAAGCCGCCGCGCTGCACCAGCTCATCGTACGTTCCGGCCTCGATGATGCGGCCCAGGTCGAACACCAGAATGCGCGTTGCGTTGCGGATGGTGGCGAGCCGGTGCGCGATCACGAAGGTGGTGCGGCCTTTCATCACTTCATCGAGCGCCGCAGTCAGGCGCGACTCAGTGACCGGATCGAGCGCACTGGTGGCTTCATCGAGAATGAGGATCGGCGGATCTTTGAGCAGCGCCCGCGCGATGGCGAGCCGCTGGCGCTCGCCGCCGGAGAGCAGCCGCCCGCGTTCGCCGATCGGCGCGTTGAGGCCGTCGGGATTGCGCGAGATGAAATCGAGCGCCTGCGCGCGCGTCGCGGCTGCGCGCATATCGTCCTCGGTGGCGTCCGGCTTGCCGACCCGCAAATTCTCGGCGATCGAGCGATTGAACAGCAGCGTCTCCTGAAACACGACGCCGATATTCCGGCGCAACCCTGTGAGGGTCAGACTGCGAATGTCCATGCCGTCGACACTGATCGTGCCGCCCTGCGGATCGAAGGTGCGATGTAACAGCGCCAGCGCCGTCGACTTGCCGCTGCCGGTGGGACCGACCAGAGCCACGCGCTCACCCGGCAATGCCGTGAAGTTCAGATCTGCGACCGCCGGACGCTTGCCGTCATAGGAAAACGACACGTTGTTGAATTCGACAAGCCCGCGCAGATGTCCAGGATTGACCGCATCCGGACGGTCACGCACCACCGGCACGGTATCTTGCACGCCAAAGAATTCGGCAAGCTTCGGCGCATCCATGAACAAGCGGTTGGCGAAGCCGACCACCTGTTCGAGACGGCCGATCAAAAGCGTGGCAATTGCCATGAAGCTCACGATCGAGCCGACGGTGGCGAGGCCGACCAGTTTCAGATAAACGCCGACCAGCAGGATCGCCAGCAAGGTCAGCGTCGTGGCGCTGCGGGTGAGCACGGCCGCGATCGCCCACCAGGTCAGCACCGGCATCTGCGCGCGCAACAAGCGAATTTACCAGGCCTCGCAGCGCCGACGCTTCGAGCTCGATGCGCGCAAAACTTTGCACCACGGCGACGTTGCCGAGCGCATCGGCGGCGGTCTCGGCGAGTTCCGAATAATGCTGCTCCACCGAACGCTGCATGCCCTCGGCGCGGCGCATCACAATGACGGTGAGGATTGTGAACGCAACGCACAGCACCAACAACGGCAGCGCCAGCCGCCAGTTCAGCACCAGCGTGGTCGGCAGCAGCACGACGATGAACACGAAGGCCGCGAAGTGCTCGCGGAAGAACTGCACCCACAGCCACCAGAGCGTGTCGGTGCCGGTGAGCATGATCTTGAGCTGCCGCCCCGAATGCGCACCGGCATGATAGGCCAGCGGCAATTGCAGCAAATGCTCGAAGTAGTCGGCGAGCACGAGGTTGCGGCGGCGATGCGCCAGACGGTCGGCGAACCAGGCCACCAAGGTCGAGGCTGCGATGATGAATAGGCCGAACGCCACCCAGGCGCCGATCAGCGGCGCCAACACGGCAACGGCGGCATGGAGGTCGGCCGGCAGCGTACCCGACAAGGCATCGATGATGTGGCCGAACAGAACCGGTTCGATGAATTGCGCAATCGCCAGCACGATGTTGGCGAGCGCCAACGCGCCCGCAAGCCGCGCCTCCGGCGCGAGCAGGTCGAGCACCCGGACGTAAATGCGCACAAAGGACATGAGCGAATTATACCCGGTGACGATAAATCGCGCACGAGGGCGTCACGGCCCGGCAGATTAGCCGGGACATAATTTTCTCGCGTGCACCGTCAGCGCAAAATTTTACGCCAGCAATTCGCAAGACCTTTAGGAAAACTCCCGCAGACCGGCGCGCATGGCATCCGGGGTCGCGGCCCGCATGAGCCGTTCGACGTCGCGCGTGCTCGCGCTTCCAAATCGGCGCGGCGGCGGCGAGCAACGCACGGCCTGCGGTCGTGAGAATGAGACGGCGGCTGCGCCGGTCACGCGCATCGATTGCTACCTGCACCAGACCGCGTCGCTCGAGCGGCTTGAGATTGGCGGTCAGCGTCGTGCGATCCAGCGCGAGCAGATCCGCCACCGACCTCATGTTCGGCGGCTCCGGGCGGTTCAGCGATGTCAGCAGCGAAAATTGGCCCTGGGTCAGACCCACAGGACGCAACGCCTCGTCGAAACGGCGCGCCAGCGCGCGCGCCGCGCGTTGCGCGTGCAGGCAAAGGCAATGATCGCGAACATGAGGCGTGAACGCGAACGATGCCGCGTCTTCGGTTTGACATGGACTAAATATGTTGATATCAACCTTTTTGTCAAGCGACGGAACACGCTTCGGTTCCGACACCACACAATCAACGACAGAAACCCACACATCCCCCTGCCAAGGAGGCCTTCGTGCACGTGCAACCGTATTTGAATTTCGACGGCCGCTGCGAGGAAGCGCTGGACTTCTACAAGAAGGCGATCGGCGCCAAGGTCGGCATGTTGATGCGCTTTAAGGACGCACCGGATCCCTCGATGAGCACGCCCGCCAACGAGAACAAGGTCATGCATTCAGCGGTGCAGGTCGGCGACTCCACAGTGCTGATGTCGGACGGCCGCTGCACCGGCGGCGCGAATTTCAGCGGCATTACGCTGACGCTCTCGGCCAAGACCGAGGCTGAAGCCGACAAGCTGTTTGGTGGCCTGGCCGAGGGCGGCCAAGTGACCATGCCGCTGACCAAGACCTTTTTCGCGCCCAAATTCGGCATGCTGAACGATAAATTCGGTGTCGGCTGGATGGTGCTTGTGGCAGACTAGCGCCAACATCAGCAACTGTTGGGGCCGGAAATGACGAATGCCGGAGGTGTGGACTTTGCCATTTTCCGGATGATCGATGCGCCCCGACAGCGGGTTTGGGAAGCGCTGACCGACCCTGAGCAGATGAAGGATTGGTGGACGCCGGCGACCTTCACCATGATCGCCATGAACATGGACTTTCGCCCGGGCGGCTTCTTTCACATGGGGATGCGTTCGGGCGAGGGTTACAAAATGTGGGGCAAGTTCGTCTACCAGGACATCGTCCCGCCGGAACGGGTTGTCTTCATCAATTCGTTCTCCAACCAAGCGGGCGACATCACGCGACATCCGATCGTGCCGACTTGGCCGCGTGAGACCAAGGTCATGGTGATGCTCGAGGAGCAACCCGGCGACAAGACCAAGCTCAGCGTTCGCTGGTCGCCGCACAACGCCAGCGAAGTCGAGCAAAAGACGTTCGATGTTTCGCATGTCGGCATGCAGGCGACCTGGGGTGGAACGTTCGACCGGCTCGCGGCCTATCTGGCAAAGACGGCTGAGGGCTGATCCACAGCCCAGCCGCTCGTAACGCGATACGAAGCGGGCCGCGGCCCCCACGATCACACCGCGCGATATACGCGTCACCACGGTCTTGAGCCAGCGCGCTCATGATGTCGCGGACGCCTTGAGCGCGGACAATCCTCGCCGGCGGAAGCGTTTGCGCGCGCCTGCCGACCGTGACCAAACACGGGCGAACGCCGATGCCCGCCATCACGGGGAAAGATCAAGCCGTGCTCTTTGGTTCGACCCGCACGCCGAAGCGGCTGCGCAATTCCCCACGCCGATCTTCAAGAACACGCGCATCCATAACATCGGCCGTTACGGCAACGCCGGACACGAGACCCAGGATGAAATCGATCACCTTTAGAGCAAACGGTCGGCCGGCGGCCAGGAGGGTCCTTGCGATTGGCTCAAGGATGAATTCGGCCTGTCCTGGCAAGGCATGCAGGCCATCTTGCCGCATTTGCTGACCGGCGGTGACGCGGCAAGATCCGAACGGATCATAGGCGCGCTGATGCGGATGAAGAAGTTCGATATCGATGCCGTGCAGAGCGCGCACGACGGGCAAGGCTGAGCACCGGCGGCTGCGCACACGCAGCGGCGCGTCGGTTACCAGGCCAGAGTGGAGACCGCAATGCGTGACCTCGCGCTTTACGCCGCCGGGATACTTGGCCTGATCGCGGCCTTTCTGCACGGCTGGCTTGGCGAAACCCGCGTGCTGGCGCGGGTGCGCATCGAACCGGATCGGTTTCGCTTGCTGATCCGGCTGGTCTGGCATTGCAGCGTGGTGGCGTGGGCTGCAGTCGCTGTTTTGTTGATCGCCGCTCCGGCGATGGCTTCGGCGCCGGCGCGATATTGGATTGTCGGTGCCGCTGTCGTGGTCTTCGGTTTCGCCGCGGCCGCCAACGCCTGGGCAACGCGCGGGCGTTTCTTCGGCTGGATCATTTTGACGCTGATCGTCGTTCTGGCCCTCGTCGGGCTGTGACGCCGGCGTTCCGCTGTCGTGCAAGCGTCCATGGCCCGCTTGACAGAACGCGCCAATACTCGTATTTAACCAATTAGTTATTTAACCAGATAGCTAAATGAACCTCGACACGACCTTCAGCGCGCTCGCCGACCCCACCCGCCGGGCCATCCTGGCCCGGCTCGCTGACGGCGAAACCACCGTGCAGGACTTGGCCGAGCCATTCGCCATGAGCCTGCCCGCGATCTCCAAGCATCTGAAAGTGCTGGAGCGCGCCGGCCTGATCTCGCGCTCGCGCGAAGCGCAGTGGCGGCCGTGCCGGATCGAACCGCTCGCGCTGAAGGCGGTCGATGACTGGCTCGACCACTATCGCCGCTTCTATGAGGAAAGCTTCGATCGCCTCGACGGCTATCTGAAAACGCTCCAAGCCAAGAAGCCGGCCAAAAGTCCGCCGAGCAAACGCAGCAAGCAGGAGGCAAGGAATGGTCGTAAAAAGTAGCCTCGATCTCGACAGCGATCCGCGCGCGATCATCGGCATGCGCGAATTCGATGCGCCACGGGATCTGGTGTTCGATGCCTGGACCGATCCAAAACATTTGGCGCAATGGTGGGGGCCGGACGGCTTCACCACCACGACCATGAGCTTCGATCTGCGGCCCGGCGGCGTGTGGCGCTTCGTGATGCACGGCCCGGACGGCCGCGACTATCAAAACCGCATCACGTTCGAACAAGTCATCCGCCCCGAGCGCATCGTTTATCGCCACGGCGGCGGCGACGATGTCGAGCCGGTGGTGTTCCGGCAGACCGTGATCTTCGAAGATCTTGGCGGCCGCACCCGCATGACCTGGCGCGGCGACTTTCCGTCGGCGACCGAACGCGATCACGTCATCCGCGAATACCGCGCCGATTCCGGCCTGGCGCAGACCATGGCGCGGCTCGGCGAGTTCGTCTCCGCCAATCGGGCGTCGGGCTCCGTGCCGCACGCCGCCAACGCCAGCTAACCGGGAGATTCCAGCGTGTTGCAGACCCAGAGCAAAGACTTCGTCATCACCCGCACATTCGATGCACCGCGCGCGCTGGTGTGGACATGCTTCACCGAGCCCGAACGCATGAAGGAATGGTGGGGACCAAAAGGATCGACGATCGTGGCATCAAACATGGATTTGCGTATCGGCGGCAGCTACCACGGCGCCATGCGCGATCCGCAGGGCAACGTCATGTGGGCCAAATTCATTTATCGCGAAATCGCACCGCCCGAACGTTTGGTCTGGGAGCATTCGTTCTCGGATGAAGCCGGCGGTTTGACCCGGCATCCGCTGAGCCCGACTTGGCCGTTGCGGCTTCTAACGGTAGTCACATTGGATGAAGCCGCCGGCGGCAAGACCAAGCTGACCTTGCGGTGGTCTCCGATCGACGCCACCGAGGACGAACAGAAGACCTTCGCCGCCGCCCACGACAGCATGCAGGGCGGCTGGACCGGCACGTTCGATCGGCTCGACACTTATCTGATGCGCGCTGGCGCAGCGATCTGAGCGAACGCTTGGTCGGCAAAGCGCTGCCACGGAAAGGCAAAGCAGCCTCTGCTTGCGCAATGTCAACGCGAGCCGAGGCGTTCGCTTTCACGATGCGCGGTGGAGCGCTGCCGAATCGATGGCGTGGCCATTGCGTCCGCGCGTGTTCGTAACAAGAGCCGGACGCCCTTTCATTTGGACCGCAGTCTTGACCGGCGTCTCTCTTGGCGCAGCAAGATCATTGATGACCTGATCGTCTGGCCAGTCGGAAGTAGGAAATGCGCTCGTCCATGGCCCTCGCTTGCTGCTCGAGAGTCTTGGCGGTGGCCGCATTCTCTTCGACCAAAGCGGCGTTGCGCTGGGTCACTTCGTCCATCTGGGTCAGCGCCCGGTTTACCTGATCGATGCCGTTGGACTGCTCCGTGCTCGCGCTGGCGATGTCGGCAACCAGAGCGGCGACATCCTCGATGGCGCCGACGATTTCATCCAGCGCCACGCCGGTCTTGTTGACCAGATCGACCCCTTGGGCGACCTGCCCGTTCGAATTGGTGATCAGCGCCTTGATGTCCTTCGCGGCCTGCGACGAGCGCTGCGCCAGCGTGCGCACTTCCGACGCCACCACCGCGAAGCCGCGCCCGGCATCGCCGGCGCGCGCCGCCTCGACCGCGGCGTTGAGCGCCAGCAGATTGGTCTGTCGCGCGATTTCGTCGATCACGCCGATGATGTCGGCGATTTTGCCCGACGACGTTTCGATGTGCGCCATCGCGGTGACCGCCGCGGCCACCACCTTGCCGCTGCGATCGGCAATGTCGCGGGCCTTGGTCGTGGAGCGGTTGGCGTGTTGCGCGTTCTCCGCGTTCTTCTTCACGGTCGCGGCGATTTCTTCCATGGAGGCCGAGGTCTCTTCCAGGCTCGCGGCCTGCTCCTCGGTGCGCTGCGACAGGTCGGTGGTGCTGCCGGAGATTTCCGCCGAAGCGCTGGTGACTTCCTCAGCGGCCCGCTTGATGTCGGCGATAGTCTGTCCGATCCGCTCGGCCGTCACGTTGGCGTTGGTTTTCAGCGTGGCGAAATCGCCTTCGATAATCGGAGACGATGCGCTCGGACAGATCGCCTTCCGCGAGCGCAGACAACATCTGCACGAGATCGTTCAACGCCTTGGCGACGTTGTCGCACAAGCCGTTGATCAAGGTGCCGACATGGAGCACCAAACCGGTCTTGCCGTCGAGGGCGACGCGGCGAGAAAAATCGCCGGCTGCCGCGGCGCGCACGATGTCGCCGACCGCAACCTGAAACTCGTCCGCCATCGTGGCCAATGCGGCCTGTCGCTCGAGCTTCGGCGCGCCGGTCCTGCTCGGCCTTCTCGGCGACGTCGCGCTGCGCCTTCTCGGCCGCCTTCACTTTGAATGCGTCGACCGCGCGGGCGATGTTGCCGACCTCGTCCTTGCGGGCGAGCCCCGGCAGCACGACGCTGAAATTGCCGGCGGCAAGTTCGCGCATGCTATGGGTCAGCGCCGTGATCGGATTGGAGATCGAGCGCGCCAGGAAAAAGGCGATCAGCCCGCCGAAGACCAGCGTCAACGCGCCGATGATTTCCTGGATTTTGACCGTGCGCCCGATCGAACCATCGGTGAAGACACGGGCCTCGTCGAACGACTGCCTGCAATTGCGCGCGAGCCTCGGCGGTCGCCGCCTGCATCTCTTTGGTCTTCGGCGCGATCTTGTTGAGATAGAGATCGCGCACCTGCTGCTGAAACTTGATGTAGGCTTCCGTGGTGGCCGCATAGTTGTTCAGCGAAATCTTGAGCTCGCCGATCCGCGCCCGCATCGGCTGCGCGCCGCCGGCTCGCTCGAGCGTCGCGATCGTTTCCGCGGCCTTGGCGACTTCGCTCGGCCAGGATCGCCACGCCCTTGGGATCAAGCGTCGCCTGCGTGCGCCAATTGGCGACCTGCACGCTGAGCAATTGCGCATAAAGCTTGTCGCCCAGGCCGATAATCTCCTCGTCGCCGCCGGCTCGCGCTTTTGCCAGGATAGCGCTTGTGGTCGCGGTCAGATCGGTGCCGACCTCGTAGAGCTTGGTTTGCTCGTCGTCCATTTGCCTCACGGCGGCGACCAGCGCCTGAGTAGCCTCCTGGGTGGTCGGCAATCCGGCGAGAAGTCCCTCGTAGAGCTTGCGGCGCTCCGCCGACGGTGTTCCCTCCGCGGCCTCATGCAGCAGTTCGCTCGACGCGTCTCGCCGCGCGCACGCTCTCCCGCGTGGCGTCCTCGTCGTGATCGTAGGCCAGTCGCAGCGCGCTGCGATGCATCGTTTCGAGACCGCGCTCCATCTCCATCACCTTGCCGGTGGCCTCCGCCAGTGTGTCCATCGTGGTCACAGTGCTCTTGATGCTGTTGAACTGCGTGATGGCATAAACCGCCAACGCCACCGCGATGAGCACAAGAAGGCCGAAGCCGCCGTAAAGTTTGGATTTGATCGACATCTTCAATCCTTGAGATCGTGTGCCGGCGTGCTTTCTGCACGCTGGGGTGAGAACGGACGTTTAGTTGCGCTGAGACTTCAGGTTGCGTTTGGTCTCGAAGTTATTTGGACACTGTGCGTGCGTTAGATTCTGGCTTTCGATTGAACGGGGATCTACGAAGCGAGCAGCGATTTCGAGGTCGATCAGCGCGATCATTGCGTTCTCGACAGCGACCAGTCCGGACAAGAACGCGGCGCGGACATTTTGCGAGGCTTTGGGAACGGGCTGAATCTGCGACGCATCCACCGCGATGATGTCGAGCACCCGATCGACAAGCAGTCCGACCGTTTCGCCTTCGACCTCGATAACGATAATAACGTGCAGTGGCGTGGCGTCGGCCAGGCCGCTGCCGAAACGGCCGCGCAGGTCGATGATCGGCACGATAACCCCGCGCAGATTGAGCACACCGCGCATATAATCGGGCTGATTCGGCAACTGCGTGATCGCCGACCAATCCTTGATTTCACGCACCGCCATGATGTTGACGCCGTACTGCTCGTCGCCAACGGCAAAACTCATGAAGTCGGTCGCGAGCCGCGGCCTGAATGCTCTCCGGCGCGGTGGTCGGCCGAGTCCCAAAGGAATCTCGCTGTGTGCCGCAATGGAGGCGGTCATATATCTATTCCGGATAATACACTGCGCTAGCGTCTAGGCGCGCCGGACGATCAACTCGACCTACGGTAGGTCAAACAAATTAATTTTGCCGGAATCGGCGGCGTCGCCGCCGCGGTGTCGCGATGAACGACACTGTGCTCAATTCGCCCCATTTTGACGCACGCTTTCGCGCCTCCCGACGAGGATTTGGCGGCCGGCTTTTTGCGTGAGCGCGGACGCGGCGACGCCGCCGAGCGCCGGGTCGATCGATTGCGCGCGCAGCGTTGGTCGAAGCGATCCGCGCCCGAGCCGGCGGCCTCGGCGGCATCGAGGATTTTCTGCACGCCTATTCGCTGTCGACCAGGGAGGGTTTGGCCCTGATGGTGCTGGCGGAGGCGCTGCTGCGCGTGCCCGATGCGGCCACCGCCGACCGGCTGATCGAGGACAAGCTCGCCGCCGGCCACTGGCTCGACGGCGACGTCAAAGTCCACGGCGCTGTTGGTGTCGGCGTCCGCCTGGACGCTCGGCATCGCGGCCCGGCATCATTCATCCGGGCGAGACGCCGGAGACGATCCTGGACGCCATCGTCAGACGACTCGGACTGCCGGCGTTGCGCACCGCCATCCGCCAGGCCATGCGGCTGATCGGCTCGCACTTCGTGCTCGGCCAGACCATCGAGGAAGCGCTGGCCCGCGCCCGCAGCCACGGCGAATTCCGCTATTCGTTCGACATGCTCGGCGAAGGCGCCCGCAGCGCCGACGACGCCGAAACCTATTTCGACGCCTACGCGGCTGCGATCACCGCCATCGGCGCCAGCGCCGGCAACGCCGCCTGGCCGGCGCGGCCCGGCATCTCGGTCAAGCTCTCGGCGCTGCATCCGCGCTTCGAGGCGATCTCGCGCGAGCGGGTTCATGACCGAATTGCCGCCGCGCGTCATCGAACTTGCCCGCATGGCGCGGGCGCGCGACCTCGGCTTCACCATCGACGCCGAGGAAGCCGACCGGCTCGAACTCTCGCTCGACGTCATCGGCGCGGTGCTCGCCGATCCGACGCTGCGCGGATGGGAAGGGTTTGGGCTCGCGGTCCAGGCGTATCAGAAGCGCGCTCCGGCGATCGTGGACTGGACCGAACAGGCGGCGGCAGCGTTCGGCAGCCGGCTCACGGTGCGGCTGGTGAAGGGCGCCTACTGGGACACCGAGATCAAGCGCGCGCAGGAGCGCGGCCTGCCCGATTATCCGGTGTTCACCCGCAAGGCGATGACCGACCTTTGCTACATGGCCTGCGCCCGCAAGCTTCTCGCCGCCCGGGCGCGCATCTTTCCGCAATTCGCCACGCACAATGCGCTCACCGTCGCCAGCATCATCGAGGATGCCGGCGGCGTCGAAGGTTACGAGTTTCAGCGCCTGCACGGCATGGGCGAAACGCTGTACGCGACCTTGCTTCGGCAGTTGCCGGACGCGGCTTGCCGCGTCTATGCGCCGGTCGGCGGCCACCGCGATCTTCTCGCCTATCTGGTGCGGCGGCTCCTGGAAAACGGCGCCAACTCGTCCTTCGTCTCGGTCGCCGCCGATCCGAGCGTGCCGATCGACGATATTCTGCGCCGCCCGCAAAGCGTGATCGCGAGCCCGCAAGCGAGCCGCGCAACAAAAAAATTCCGCTGCCGGTCGGATCTCTATCGGCCGGAACGGCAAAATTCGGCGGGCGTCGAATTCGGCGATCGCGCAAGCCTCGACGGCTTGCTCGCCGAAGTGCGTCAGGCACGACCCGTTGCCGAAGCCGCGCCGCTGGTCGACGGCATCGCGCTTTTCGGCATCGAACGCGCGGTCACCTCGCCGATCGACGGCCGCACCATCGGCACGGTCCGCGAGGCCGACGAGGCAATCGTCACGCGCCGCGATGGCGGCGGCGGAAGCCGGCTTTGCCGCGTGGGCCGCAACGCCATGCGCGGAGCGCGCCGACGCTGCTCGACCGCGCCGCCAGCCATGCTCGAGGCCCATCGCGGCGAACTGCTGGCGCTGTTGCAGAATGAAGGCGGCAAAACGCTCGACGACGCGCTTTCCGAAGTGCGCGAGGCGACGGATTATTGCCGCTACTACGCGGCGCAGGCGCGCACCACGCTCGCTCCGCAAATACTTCCCGGTCCGACCGGCGAGAGCAACACGTTGCGCTATCGCGGCCGCGGCGTCTTTGTTTGCATCAGTCCGTGGAATTTTCCGTTGGCGATTTTTCTCGGCCAGATCGCCGCCGCACTCGCTGCCGGCAATGCGGTTGTGGCAAAGCCCGCCGAGCAAACACCGCTCGTTGCCGCGCTGGCCGTTGGCCTGTTGCACCAGCGCCGGCGTGCCCGCGACCGCGCTGCATCTCGTGCCCGGCGACGGCAAGATCGGCGCCGACCTGGTTGCCGATCCCCGCACCGCCGGAGTCTGCTTCACCGGCTCGACCGACGTCGGTCGCGCCATCAACCGCGCGCTCGCCGCCAAGACCGCGCCGATCGTGCCGCTGATTGCCGAAACCGGCGGCATCAACGCCATGATCGTCGACGCCACCGCGTTGCCCGAGCAGGTGATCGACGACGTGATCACGTCGGCGTTCCGCTCCGCCGGCCAGCGCTGCTCGGCGCTGCGATTGCTGTGCCTGCAGGACGACATCGCCGAGCCGGATGCTGACGATGCTGGTCGGCGCGATGCGCGAACTGAAAATCGGCGATCCGCGCGAGATTTCGACTCATGTCGGACCGGTGATCGAAGCCGAAGCCAAACAACGGCTGGACGCTTGGATTGCCGACATGGCGAGCGCCGATCAGCTCTCACTTCCGCTGCGAGCCTCCGGCCGATTTGCCCACGGGCGGCACCTATGTGCTGCCGGCGCTGATCGAGCTCGACCGCGCCCGCGACCTCAAAGAGGAAGTGTTTGGTCCGGTGCTGCACGTGGTGCGCTGGAAGGCCGAAGACTTCGATGCGCCTGCTCGACGATATCGCCGCCAACGGCACGGCGCTGACGCTCGGCGTCCATTCGCGCATCGACAGCACCGTCAGAGCGCGTCGCGGCGCGCCTTCCGCACGGCAACGTCTATATCAATCGCAGCATCATCGGCGCCGTCGTCGGCACCCAGCCGTTCGGCGGCACCTTGTTGTCCGGCACCGGGCCGAAGGCCGGAGGCCCGAACTACCTGCGCCGCTTCGCCACCGAGCAGGTGCTGACCATCAATACCGCCGCGGCCGGCGGCAATGCCGGCCTGCTTGCGCTCGACGATTGAGAGCAAGAAAAGACCAAAAGACTGGGATGACCAGATCAGGCGCGCAACTGCACAAAAATAAACCAAAAAAGCGAAATAAACTGGATTGACCCACCAAATAGCGAACTTTAACACAATTGCGACGCACTCGCGGTGTTCCGATCCTCCATGGCAGATTCAGTTTCAAAGCTTTACCAAGCCGTGCAGGCAAGCCGGCACGATGATCCGTCAACCTCGCGCACGGCGCGGCTGCTGCGTTCGAGCCGCAGCAAGATGGCGAAGAAGCTCGCCGAGGAAGCGGTCGAGGTCGTGATCGACGCCATGGATGGCGACCGCGATGCGGTCGTCAAGGAGAGCGCCGATCTGATCTACAATCTCGTCGTGCTGTGGGTGTCCTCCGGCATCAAGCCGGAAGACGTTTGGCGCGAGATGGATCGCCGCGAGCGACTCCTGGGCATCGCCGAGAAGATGCCCAAGAAGGTGCTCGACGAGGGCGGCCGCCGCAAGGTCATCGCGCTCGAAAGCCGCCGCGTCCGCAAGCGGCGGTGAATTGCGGCGCGTTCGTTCGCGCCGGATAGACAATCGCCATTGCGGCCGTTAGGAGCATGGGCGTCGAATCCGCTTCGTGCCGCGTCCGCGAGAATGCGGGTTGGGGCTTCGCGCTGGTTTCCATGCCGGGGACGAGCGGATAACGCTGTCAGAGTTCCGGTCGGGATCAATCATGCTTCGCCGTCTTTACGATTGGTGCGTCAACGCCGCCGGCAAGCCGTACGCGGCGTGGGTCCTGGGCGCCGTATCGTTCGCCGAGAGCTCGTTCTTTCCGGTGCCGCCGGACATCATGCTGATCCCGATGTCGTTGGCGCGGCCCGAGCGCGCCTGGTACTTCGCGGCGATCTGCACGATCACGTCCGTCGCCGGCGGCCTGCTTGGGTTATTTCATCGGTGCGGTGCTCTACGACACCGCCGGGGCGTGGCTCATTCATCTCTACGGCTATGGCGACAAGGTCGAGGCGTTCCGCGCCGCTTATGCGCAGTACGGCAGCCTGATCATTCTGCTCAAGGGGCTGACGCCGATCCCTTATAAGATCGTGACCATCACCTCGGGCTTTGCCGGCTTCAATCTTCCTTTGTTCATCGTTCTCTCGCTGATCACCCGCGGCGCCCGCTTCTTTGTCGAAGCGTTTTTGCTCAACCGCTACGGCGCACGCGCACGCGGCATCATCGAAAAGAGGCTCGGCCTCTGGGCGGGCTTGGCGGCGGCCGGCGTCGTGATTGGCTTTATCGTGGTGGTCCGGGTCTTCTAGGCGCTGCCCCGATCAATTGAGACCGGTTCCAGAATCTGCGCGAGGCATAGTCCTTCCAGGGGCAGCGTGCCTCTCTGCGACAAACCCTTGACTCCCTAGGGACAAACCCCTGGGTGGGACCTTACCTCGCCCGTGCCGCGATTTCGCCGTTTCGTCGACGCACAAAGGTACGCTGATTTAATCGCAGCGGCCAAAACCGTGCCACCCATGACGAAGTTCGCGAACGGACAATCGCCTCGCACCGCCGTCGGTGCGGTCCTGGCGATGTGTCTGGCGCTGATCGTCATGACCGCTGGAACCGCTTTCGGCGACAATGCCAGCCAGGGCCCCGCGGCTCCGCCGGCCCAACTGGCACCGTCGCCCACTCCCGCGGCGCCGCCAGCGGCCCCTGCGCCAACGGCATCGTCGCAGCCCGGGCCCAACTATCAGCCGGGCTTTTTGCATCAACTGAGAATTTGGTGGGACGATTCCGTCGCGTTATTTGATCGCAAGGATCGTAACCAACCGAACGCGCCGCCCCCAGCAAACAAAAAACAAGACGACCCCGGCCCTGGTGTGAGCGACAAGGCGAAAGAGGCGGCCGCAAGCGCGGTCACCACAAGCCAGAATGCGATGAGCGGCGCGGTCGAGGCCACCAAAGGCGCGGCGTCGACTGCGAGCGACGCCATGAAGAACGCCATGGAGGCCACCAAGGGCGCGGCATCAAGCGCGGTCGAGGCCACCAAGGAGGCCGCCAACGCCATCGTGCGGCTGCCGAATATCCGCGTGATGCAGGTCAACGAAGTTTGCGATCGCGCGCCGAATGGCTCCTCCGACTGCGGCGCAGCCGCGACCAATTTCTGCCGCGCCAAGGGCTTTAACGGCGGCGCACCGCTCGACGTGCGCACGTCATCGCGCTGCGATCCAAAGCCGGCGCCGCAGGCCGGCCAGACGCCGAGCGTGCATTGCGCCCGCGAATCCGCCATCACCCGGGTGGTCTGTCAGTAATTTCCGTTATACGGTTTGCCGATCATTCCGATCCGGCAGTTCTATTTCCTCAGCCAGCCATCATACGGGAGACGTTCGCGGCCATGATGTCCGAAGCCGATCGCAACAAGGCCGCCGATATTCTGATCGCGGCGGAGAAAGCCCGCAAACAAGCGGTGCAGTTGTCCAAGACCTGGCCGGACATCACCATGGAGGACGCCTACGCGATCTCCACCGAAGTCGCCAAACGCCGGATGGCCGACGGCGCCAGGCTGATCGGCCACAAGGTCGGCCTGACCTCGAAGGCGATGCAGCGCTCCTCGCAGATCGACGAGCCGGATTACGGCCATTTGCTCGACTACATGATGGTCGCCGACGGCGGCCGCGTGCCGCATGAGAATTACTGCCTGCCGCGGGTCGAGATCGAGCTCGCCTTCATTCTCGGCAAGCCGCTCAAGGGACCCGGCGTCCAGTTGCACGACGTGTTGCGCGCCACCGAATACGTGGTGCCGGCGATCGAGATCGTCGATGCGCGCGTGCAGGACCCGCGCAAGATTTTCGACACCATTTCCGACAACGGCGCCGCCGCCGGCATCGTCATCGGCGGGCGGCCGGTCGGCCCGCTCGACGTCGACCTGCGCTGGGTCGGCGGCATCATGTACCGCAACTCGGAGATCGAGGAGACCGGCGTCGCAGCCGGCGTGCTCGGCCATCCGGCGCTCGGCGTCGCCTGGCTCGCCAACAAGCTCGGCCAGCACGGCGTCACGCTCGAGCCCGGCCATCTGGTGCTCGCCGGCTCGTTCACGCGCGTCGTCCACGCCAAGAAGGGCGACACGCTGCACGCCGATTTCGGCCCGCTCGGCGGCATCGCCGTGCAGTTTATTTGATCAGCAATAACGGCAATGCTCCGCTCGTCCCCGCGAAGGCGGGGACCCAAGCTGGATTCCCGCCTTCGCGGAATGAGCGGCTTATGAAGGCGCGGCCGCGATCTCACTCCTACTCCCCGCACGCGGGGAGAAGGTCGGGATGGGGGCTCTCGCCGCTCGCCGGAAGGCGCGGCGGCCCCTCACCCGGATTGCTCACGCAATCCGGCCTCTCCCGCGTGGGGAAGAGGGGGAACTGCCCCCGCGTTGACACGCCAAACCATCGGCCTACATTAAAACCGTTCCGAGGGGAGCTCCGGCAGGAGCTGAGACCGCAGTGGCGGAAACCCTTTGAACCTGATCCGGGTCATGCCGGCGAAGGGACAGGAATATTTGAAAGTGCCAGCACCTCCCGTAGCAGAATTGCCAACCGCGCAACCGCACCGACGCGCGGGATACGATAGGCATGCGGCCTGCCGCAGGCATCGCCACGAACGAAACGACTGCAATGAACGCATGGTCGTCCGCGGCGCGCCGCGGACGCAACCGGGCACGAAGGCCACATTCGGATTGATCCGAATGCGGGCCGCCAGCACAGTGATCATGCGCAACAGACAAGAGGACGACCCCCGATGAACAAGCATCTCGCCGAATCCGAGCTGGCCACCCCGAAGGTCACGACCGGCCCGATCACCGGCTCGCGCAAGATCTACGCGACGCCCGAGGCCGCGCCCGACCTGAAGGTGCCGCTGCGCGAGATCGCGCTGGATGCGACGTCCGGCGAGCCGCCGATTCCGATTTACGATCCGTCCGGCCCCTACTCCGATCCCGACCGTCACGATCGACGTCGAGAAGGGCTTGCCGCGCGCCCGCGCTGCCTGGGTGCGCGAACGCGGCGGCGTCGAGGAATATCAGGGCCGCGATATCAAGCCGGTCGACAACGGCAATGTCAGCGGCAAGCATTTGGCGCGCAGCTTTCCGAACACGCCGAAGCCGCTGTGCGGCCTGGACGACAAGCCGGTCACCCAGCTCGAATGGGCGCGCGCCGGCGTCATCACCAAGGAAATGATCTACATCGCCGAGCGCGAAAATCTCGGCCGCAAGACGATGCTGGACTGCGCGCAGGCCGCCCACGACGACGCCGAGAGTTTCGGCGCTTCGGTGCCGCTGTTCATCACCCCGGAATTCGTGCGCTCGGAAGTGGCGCGCGGCCGCGCCATCATTCCGGCGAACATCAATCACGTCGAGCTCGAGCCGATGATCATCGGCCGCAACTTCCTCACCAAGATCAACGCCAATATCGGCAACTCGGCGGTGACCTCCTCGGTCGAAGAGGAAGTGGAAAAGATGGTGTGGGCGATCCGCTGGGGCGCCGACACCGTGATGGACCTCTCCACCGGGCGCAACATCCACAACACCCGCGAATGGATCCTTCGCAATTCGCCGGTGCCGATCGGAACAGTGCCGATCTATCAGGCGCTGGAGAAGGTCGACGGCGATCCGGTCAAGCTCGACTGGGAGGTCTACAAGGACACGCTGATCGAGCAATGCGAGCAGGGCGTGGATTATTTCACCATCCATGCCGGCGTGCGGCTCGGCTACATCCATCTCACCGCCAACCGGGTCACCGGCATCGTGTCGCGCGGCGGCTCGATCATGGCCAAGTGGTGCCTGGCGCATCACAAGGAAAGCTTCCTGTACGAGCGCTTCGACGAGATCTGCGATCTGATGCGCAAGTACGACGTTAGCTTCTCGCTCGGCGACGGCTTGCGCCCGGGCTCGATCCGCGACGCCAACGACCGCGCCCAGTTCGCCGAACTGGAAACGCTTGGCGAACTCACCAAGGTGGCCTGGAACAAGGGCTGCCAGGTGATGATCGAAGGCCCCGGCCACGTGCCGCTGCACAAGATCAAGATCAATGTCGACAAGCAGCTCAAGGAGTGCGGCGAGGCGCCGTTCTACACGCTCGGCCCGCTCGTCACCGACATCGCGCCGGCCTACGACCACATCACCTCGGCGATCGGCGCCGCCATGATCGGCTGGTTCGGCACCGCCATGCTCTGCTACGTCACGCCGAAAGAGCATCTCGGCCTGCCCGACCGCAACGACGTGAAAGACGGCGTCATCGCCTACAAGATCGCCGCCCACGCCGCCGATCTCGCCAAGGGCCACCCGGCCGCGCAAATCCGCGACGACGCGCTGTCACGGGCGCGCTTCGACTTCCGCTGGATCGACCAGTTCAACCTCTCGCTCGATCCCGACACCGCGCGCGAATATCACGACGAGACCCTGCCGAAGGAAGCCCACAAGGTGGCGCACTTCTGCTCGATGTGCGGCCCGAAATTCTGCTCGATGAAGATCACGCAGGACGTGCGCGATTACGCGGCGACCCTGAACGACAAAGAGCAAGGCATGGCGCAGATGTCGCAGAAGTTTTTGGACCTGGGCGCCAATGTTTATGTCGATGCGGAGAAGGCGAAGGGGAGCAATCGAGCGCTTTAGCTCGATCAACTCGTGGATGGGTTAAGCCACTTGCGAGACCCATCCTAAAGTCAGCAAGCCTAGCTTGAATGAGCGAAGCGATCTCACGGGATTGCTTTGGTTCGGGTGCCGCATTTTCGCATTTCGCTGCGCTGATGCAGGCTACGATCTGGAAATTTAAAAGCACTTCTGCCTTTAGTGAGGCGTAGCCCGGATGAGCGAAGCGACATCCGGGACCTTTTTCTTGGCTGCGCATTCCCGCATATCGCTGCGCTCATGCGGGCTACTAGACTAGCTAATCTTGAAATTCGAAGAGCCGTAAGATGGGTTGAGTTATGGCGAAACCCATCGCACACGCTACGACCCACATCACCCCCGGCGGCCCTCTTTCGCCTGCCCGTCCAGAAAATCAGCCAGACTGCCGCCGCCGCTGCCGCGCTTCTTGCTTTTTTGCTTCGACCCGGTCGGCGCGGGTTTTGGAGGGGCGGCGCCGTCGCGGGCGAGACGCAGTGCCTTGAGCCGCTCGGTCTTGGCCCGTATCGCCGCCGCCTCGAGTTCGTAGTTGGCTGGTGCGCGCTTGCCGTTCGCGTCTTGCCGTTTGGAATCGTCCGCCATTGCGTCATCCTTTTTGTTAAGTCGGCCGAAGTGAGCCGGATCCCGAACAAGCCTGCCCCGGACGCCATCCGAAGCCGGCCAGCCGGGAAGACCATGCGCGAATAAAATCCCACAGCGCGGACCATTCGAGCGACATCACCCGCTCTTGCGCCAGGGCATATCAGCCGCAGAGCGGTTTAGCGAACCTATTCGGCGGGACGCGCGTCAGCGTTGCGCTGCTGGCCCGCGATTTCGGTTAATCCAACCGCGTGCCGCATGGCTCGCATGCCGCCATTTTCGTAGAGATGGGTTGAGTCGTTGCGAAACTGCTCGCGTGCCGTCCGACGGGTTTCGCGTTCGCTCAACGCATCCTGCGAGCCACGCGTGAGGCCGACATTTAGCGAAGCGCCGGAGCGCGCCGCCTCTTCGCGCCCACCCCTTCCCATTTGGTAATCTTGTCGGCCCCTAACCCCTCGCCCATACACCGCGCGGTTGTCGCTCATTTCGGGCGGCAGCGGCACGAGAGGGGAAGCTTCATGAAACAGACATTTGCAATTTTGATCGCGGCCGGTTGTGCGTTCGCGGCGGGCAGCGCCGGCGCGGCCACCACCGACGACGTCAAGTGGATCAATCAGTGCGTTCAGGACAACAAGGGCGGCGCAGCCGACGACGTCGTGCTGAAATATTGCACCTGCATGAACAACAAGATGAGCGACAACGAATCCCAATCGATCACCGCGTGGGAAAAGTCGCACCCCGCCGAGCGCAAGGCCTGCGACGCCGAAGCCGGCTGGAAGTAAGACGACCAGGCGGGGCTTGCCGAAAAAACTTGTGGCCCGGATGAGCGGAGCGACATCCGGGACTGCCTTCGTGACCGCGGCGCCCTCCTGCATATCGCTACGCTCATGCGGGCTACGGTTCTCGTAGCCCGCTTTGTGACCGGAGACGCGCGCGGTCTTTTGCAATTCTGGATTTCGCTTTCGTGCAATCCCGGCTACCTTTTGTATGAGGGACACGCGCGCACATCAGCCGCGCGGAAACAGCGAGGGGGGGTATGGCCAGCAACGGATCGCTCCGGCGCGCACCGCGCTGCATCACCGGCATCGCGATGACGGCCGCGATTGCGCTGGCGACGCTTGCGCCCGCCCATGCCGAAACCATCGACAAATCAAAGCACCTGATCGACGGCATCCGCGATGCGCGCTATTGCGAGATCATCCCGGTGGTGCGCCATGGCCTGCACCTCACCGCCACCGTCTACAACACGCTCGGCCTCAACGATTGCCCGCAAGCGCTGTGGGAGAAGCAGAACGAAGGGGCGCTGAAAAAGCGTTTCGGCGCACTCAAGGTCGTGCTCAACGGCCCGCGCCATTTCGTCATGGACGCGATCGGCGCCGCTGGCGACACGGCCGCCGGCAAGACCATCGATGCCGACGGCTTGGCGCTCACCGCGCGCGCCACCCTCAATGTCAGTCTGCTGGGGCTGCGGCCAAAACCTTATAGCGAGCGCACCATCGATCGCGAGACCCGCTACGTGTTTCGCGCCAACCAGCCGGTGTTCCTGCTGGTGCGGCCGGACGGCGGCCGCTACGCCATGCAGTCCTACGCGCAGATCGTCGACAAGTCGCTCAGCTACGCCGACTTGCCGGCACTCGGCAGCCGGCTGAAACTCCCGGCCGGCTGGCGCTACGACACCATGAAGCCGGACGCCGACCTCGTCCTCGGCGCGCAGGGCAAGGCGACCGTCGTACAGGACGATCTGGAAGACACCTATCAGAAGATCGATTGAGCGAGGCGCGGCGGTCGCCGTGAGATCGCCGCAGGACGGGTTGAGCGCTTGGCGAAACCCATCGCGCTGCGTCGTCGTCCCGTGATGGGCTTCGCATTCGCTCAGCCCATCCTGCGCAGCGGCATCGCCGGCAATCTCGACTTCAACTGTCGCGCCGCTTGACTTCGAACAAAAGAAGAACATAATGCTCTCAAGGGTTGCGTTTTCTGCGAGTGAAGATCGCCATCCAAAGGCAAACGTGGGTAGCAATGATGAGTTGGGATATTTTTGCGCTGGATTTCCCGCCGGGAATACAATCCATCGATGAAATTCCGAAAGACTGGTCACCGACGCCGTTCGGTAAGCGTGCGGACATTATTGGGAAGATCCGCGCACTTTATCCGGAGGCGGATTTCAGCGACGACGACCCATCGTGGGGCAGTCTCAGGCTGCCCGGCGTAAGCATCGAGTTCAACCTTGGTGACGATGAGGACATCGAATGCCTCTGCATGCACGTGCGCGGCGGCGACCCGGCGCCGCACGTGGTCGCGCGCATCCTCGGCGAACTCGGGTTGCGCGCGGCTTGCAGCGGATCGGACAGCGGGCTGTTCGAATACGATCCGGTTTCCGGGTCGAAAGCATTCGATAGCTGGCGCGGCTATGCCTCATTTGTGTCGTCGCGCATCAACGGCGCCGGCTAGCAACACCGCGCACTTCAATCAAGCGCACGCGTGGGCAGTGGGGCCAAGATGAGTAACGGCAACGGCACGAAAATCGACTTGGCTACGTCGCTTGCGACGCTGAAGCCACAAGACCTGATGAATGCTTATCTGGAAGCTGAAGTCGGATACCAGAAAAGCACCGGCGCGGCGCAACAGCATTGGTTCGATCGCCGGCTCGAAATCGCCGCCGAGTTCGCGGCGCGATTCGGATCGTGGCCCGAGCCGAAACGAAGCGCGGAAGATCCTGCGGCGCGTTCCTACCGCGTCCTTGCGGCTGATGAGATCGAGGCGCTCAGCGCGAACGAACTCGAGGAACTCTATGTCGAAAGCGTCGAGGCCACCGCAGCAACTGAACATGCCGGACGGCAGAACCGATTTATCAGGCAGCGGTTCGCCATCATTCAGCAGCTGAGCTCCCGCGGCCTGGAACGCGCTTTTTTTCTGCGCCTAGTCGAGCATTCCGATCCGCACGTGCGCGACGCCGCGTCGGCGCATTTGCGTTGGCTTGATCAGCCCGCGAATGTCCGCGTGGCAACGCCAAGGTCGCCGCTACGGCCTGAAATCACGTGGCAATGCGATCATCCGCCGCCGCCGGCACTCACACGCGAGGAAATCGACGCGCGTCTTCGCGACAGCATTCCGGGCGCATGTGCGCGCCTCATGCAATTGGCGCTGCCGGCGATCCGGCTGTGGCCACAACGCCGCGCCGACATACCGGCCGCTGCGTCACGTTTTGGCGGCATGCCGACCGCGCCGCGCGACTGGCGATGGCCGACCCACGAAGCCGAACCTCTGCTTTTTATCGGCCAGGTGAATTGCGCTGAATTGTCGGGCTTGCCGGGCGCAGAGTTGTTGCCAACGACAGGTCTGCTTGCGTTTTTCGGTGACTACGATGCGGTCACCGGCTGTTTCCCGTTCGCCGAAGGCG
Source organism: uncultured Alphaproteobacteria bacterium (assembly GCA_963737755.1). Classification (GTDB taxonomy): domain Bacteria; phylum Pseudomonadota; class Alphaproteobacteria; order Rhizobiales; family Xanthobacteraceae; genus BOG-931. The sequence goes on from CAVTTZ010000010.1 coordinate 188,437, forward strand.
GGGTCTATCATTGGCCCGAGGTCGATCGTTTGGCGCCGACGCAAGCGCCGATCGAACCTGCCGATGTCTTTCTCTCCTGTGCGCTGGTCCCGCAGGCCATCATCGACTTGCCACATCCACTCAGCCGCGCGGTCACCGAGCTGGAACTGACTGCGGACGAGCAAAAGACCTACGAAACAGTGTGGCGGGACATCCGTCATCACGGCATCCCGGAAGCTTGCGCGTACTACGCAGGCTTCAGCAAGCTGTTGGGTTGGCCGGATATCGTACAGAGCGAGCTGTGTCAGTTCGATGCAAGCGACAATGCGCGCCTCCTTCTGCAAGTCGACACATATTGCAACGGTGAGGACATGCAGCATTTCGGTCCCGGCGGGTCGCTCTTTTACGTGCTCACCGAGGAATCCTTGCGCGCACATCGGTACGAAACCTGCGAGCTCGAAGGGCAGTTTACCTGAGAGCGAACAGGGCAGATGGGATGAAACAAATTCCGGTATAGCCCGTGGCTGTTCCGTAGACTGTTTCCGTCGCCGCAGTTGGTGGCTTCCGCCCACGCGGGACTCGTCCTACAAAGCCAACGCGCATTACTGCTGACGCTTTGGAGTCGATCTCAATGCCTGATGCCCTTGAGCTGATGAAAACCCGCCGCTCTTTCAAGGCCGCGGAGCTGTCCGGCCCCGGGCCGTCGCCGGCCGAGATCGATACGCTGCTCACCGTTGCCTCGCGGGTGCCGGACCACGGCAAGCTCGCGCCGTGGCGCTTCATCGTGTTCGAGGGCGACGCGCGAAACGCAGCCGGTGACGCTATCGCTGCAGCCTTTGCGGCAAAATATCCGGAGGCAAAACCCGAGCACATCGCGGCCGAGCGCGAGCGGCTGCTGCGCGCGCCGCTGGTGATCGCGGTGATCAGCCGCGCGGCGCCGCACGTGAAGATTCCGGAATGGGAGCAGGTGCTGTCCGCCGGCGCCGCCGCCATGAACCTCGTCACCGCAGCGCACGCACTCGGCTACGGCGCCAACTGGATCACGGAATGGTATGCCTATGATCGCGCGGCGCTCGATGCGCTTGGGCTCGAACCGCATGAGCGCATGGCCGGCTTCATTCACATCGGCCGCCCGCCCGGACCGCCGGAGGATCGTCCGCGGCCGCCGCTCGCCGAAATCGCGACGCGGTTTAAAGGCGCTTAGCATTTAGATGGATTGAGCCGGAGCGACATTAGGCAAGTCAGAACAACAGTCCCGGATATCGCTTCGCTCATCCGGGCTACGGCATTCCCTCACGCCCGTGCCGGTCAGCTCGTGCAGATTTCGATCATGCCGGGAGCGCCCCAGACGGCACAGGGGCCGATCTCGAACGTGTAGGTGCCTGCGCGCGGCAGGATGGCTTCCAACTGCCCGTCGGTTGCCTCGACGAAGAAGCCGCCGGGGCCGCTGATGGAAATCTGCCAGTGGCCGGTCGTTGTCCAGCTATGCCTGTCGTCGGCATTGTCGAATTGTCCGATCGCTGCGGCGGTTACGCGCTGGCGCGCGCCGAACTGGCCCGAAAAGGTGGTGCCAACGCCGACATGCTGCCAGCACACGGCGCCGGGCTGAAAGCGGATCGGCACCTCGATCGGACGGCTACAGCCGGCCCACGTCGCCAACGGGACAAAACACATCGTGAAAAATGCTGCCGACAGGACAGAACGGCGAATGAACCGCATCGCAAACTTCTCCTAAACCGATCAGGCGCGATCAGGAACGATGCATAAAATCGTACGGTGCAGATCCGATCCCGGCAAGCCATCGCGGCGCCGTGGCCGGATGGATTCCGCCGTCGCCCGTGGCATCCTACAAGGCGCATACTGCCTGCCCGGGTTTGTCAAAACTTCGCACCGCAAAGGCCGCCCATGTCAGAGCGATTGGAAATCGATCCCGCCGTCACCGACCAGCGCGCGGTCTATCGGATGCTCATCGGCTCCGTGGTGCCCCGCCCGATCGGCTGGGCGTCGACCGTGAATGCGGACGGCGTTCCGAATCTGGCGCCGTTTTCGTTCTTCACGGTGGTGTGCGTGGCGCCGCCGATGATCTCGCTCACCATCCTGCCGAAGCCGGACGGCAGCGAGAAGCACACACTCAAGAACGCGCGCGCGACCGGCGAGTTTTGTTTCAACATGGTGACGTTGCCACTGTGGGAGCAAATGGTCGACACCGCCAACGGCTTTGCTGAAGGCGTGTCGGAATTCGCCGAGACCGGCCTGACCCCAATTCCGAGCGTCCGCATAAAAGCGCCGCGCGTAAAAGAGGCGCCGATCCATTTCGAGTGCAAGCTCGAGCGGGTACTTGAGCTCGGACCCAAGCGCCAAGCGGTCTTGATCGGAGAGGTGGTCTACATCCACGTCGATCCGGCGGTGATGACCGGCGACTACATCGACATGCGCAAGCTCGATCCGGTCGGCCGCCTCAACGGATTTTTCTACACAAAGCTCGGCGACATCATCGAACGCAAATTCGACGACGGCGGCGCGCGCTGACGGACCTGCCGTAGGATGGGTTGAGCGAAGCGAAAACCGTCAAGCAGAATTCGCCGCCAACTCGCGGGGCCGTACGCGCGCTCAACGCGCCGTCGGCTCGCCGGGCGCATCATTGATCGCGCGCAACAGCGCAAGCATGGCGCGGTTCAACGGCGCGGCGACATCATGCCGCTCGGCCACGGCGACGATGGCGCCGGTCAGCGCCTCGACTTCCAGCATGCTTCCGGCGAGTCGATCGAAATACATCGACGTGCCAAACGCCGGTGAGAACGTGCGCAAAACCGCCAAGGTACGCGCGACTTCATCAGGCGTGAGCGGGACGCCATCGGCACGCGCGGCGGCGACGGCTTCCTCCAGAATGCCTCCACACAGCGCCTCGATATCGGGATGGCGCAGCACCGCCTGGCGCTGCAACGTCAGCGCCGTGATCGGATTGGCGACGGCGTTGATCAGCAGCTTGCGCCAGGCTAGCGCAGCGAACGCATCGGTGTGCAGGACATGCAGCTCCGTGCCGTGTAACAGCTGGGCGAACGCCCGCCCGGTTTCGTTGTCGGCAACCACGATGTCATGGGGTCCGGCATGGCGGATACGCACGTGATCCGCCGCCAGCCGCTCGCCGTTATAATAAACCAGCGTCGGCACCACCGTGGCGCCACCGACAAACGGCGCAACCCGTTCGACATGGTCGATGCCGTTCTGCATCACGGCGACATGTGTGTTTCGCGCGCACAAGCGCTGCAGCCAAGGTGCCGCCGCCTCGGTCTGATGCGCTTTGGTGCATAACAGCACCCAGTCGACAGGCTTTGCCTGCGCGGGCTCGGTCAGCACGACAAGTTGCGGCTCGACGACCCCGCTTTCGCGGTCGAGCGTGAAGCGGTCGATATTTTGGCGCACACAAGCAACGACGTCATGCCGTCCCGCGGCCGCCAGACTGCCGGCAGCACCGCCGCCGATGCCGCCGAGGCCAATCACGGCGATGGTGAGACGGCGTTCTTGTTCGTCGGATGCAGGCATAAGGCATCATTCGACACATGGTTGACAAAGTCAAATATCGGTGGACTGCCGATGACGCCCGGCGTGCCGGCGCTCGCCACCGCAGGCGAGCGAATGGTCTAAACAGTGTCATCACCGGCTGGCAAAGCTGCGCGAATTTCAGTATCGGCATTTGAGTTCTCACCCGCCAAGCTGGCTTCGGGAATCGGCCTATGATCACCCTATATTCCTACCCGCCCCTGTTCGGCGTCGCCGACAACAACGGTTACGGCCTGAAGGTGTTTGCGTTCCTGCGGCTCTCGGGCCTGCCGTTCGTGCACGAGCACATCTTCGACGCCTCGAAGGCGCCGCGCGGCCAGCTTCCCTACATTGTCGACGATGGCGAGACCATCGGCGACAGCGAAACCATCATCGCCCATCTCGCCGGTAAATATGCGCCCGGCATCGATGCGGCGCTCGGCCCGCGCGAACGCGACCTCAGCCTGCTGGTCACCCGCATGCTCGACGACCTCTATTGGGTCATGTCGTATTCGCGCTGGAAGGACGAGCGCTATTGGCCGTTGTTTCGCGATGCGCTGATGCGCGAGCATCCGAGCCTCACCGCCGAAGGGCTGCTCAAGGCGCGCGAGTTCAATTTTCAGCGCTATCACTTCCAGGGCATCGGCCGCTATGCGCCGGAAGCGGCGTATGCGCGCGGTCTCGCCGATCTCAAGGTGCTGGCCGACCTGGTGCCGGAGCAGGGCTACATCCACGGACCGGCCCCGACCAGCGTCGACGCCGGCATCTATGGCTTCATCGCCAATATTTACTTCTACGACATCGCCACGCCGCTCAAGGCTTTGGTCGAACTCACGGCCGAACCTCGTGCGCCATTGCATGGCGATTCATGAGATGATCACGGGCAACGAAAGTGCCGGCGGCTGAGCGCGTAGCGCGTGTCGACGCAGCTCATGTCGACGCAACACTTGTCAACGCAACACTTGCCGCACCAACGCTTGCCGACCACACTTGCCGACCTGGCACTTGCCATCCACACTTGCCATCGACACTTGCCGTCTTGCCGCCAATTCGCGATAAATTTCGCCCTTGCCCTGGGCTGCGAATCCGGCCCTGTAGCGCAGCGATTTCACTGGGCAGGGATGCGTCCCCGTATCGTTTCCACCGCCGTCCAGCTATAATCGCGACAGAAGCTTTCGAGGGATTGACCATGACCGACGGCCCTTTCCTTTCGGCTGCCGAGCTTGACCGCCGCATCGCGATCACCCGTGACAATATCCGTCAATTGATCGAGCAGGCGGCGGCTTTTTCCGGTGCCGGTGACGAAGACCGCAATGCCGATCGCATCGCGGAACAGACCGAAGAACTGGAAAAGCTGGTCAGGCAGCGCGAGGCGTTGGACAAGAAATAAGCGAACCGGATTTACCGCCGCGACGACGGGGCTTTCACCCGCCGGTTCAGGCCGTCACATTCGAATTTTCACCTTCAACGCGTCACCTGCCGATCAAAATCTGATGCCGTTTCGCGCCAAAAGCGTTACGGTCAATGTCGGGATTCGGACGCCGCTGTATACTGCCGGAATTGATGAGCGCGCGTTGATTGAAATTTTTCAAATGATAAAGCAAAGACGGAACCAGGAGATTTTCTTCGTGAAGCACATAGTCTCGATGGTGCTGGTGTCCTTATTCTTCCTGCACGGCTTTCCAGCCGCGGCGGAAGAGCCGGCCGACGCCAAGGCTTTGAACAAATGCGACGTCGGCCCGGTCATCAAGACCTATGGTCAAGGCAAGTGGCTGGTTTTCAGCTGCGATGACGATACGACCTTGCTGGTGCTCGCCGCCCCCGACAACCCGATCAAGCCGTTCATGTTCGTGCTCGAGCCCGACAGCGACGGCGGCTATGGCGTATTTTTTGACGACAGCCTCGGCAAGAACGACGCCAGCGCCGCGGCACTGGCGCAACTCAAAGCCTTGTCGCCGCAAGACATCGCAAGCCTGATCAAAGAAACAAAAACGCCCGCCAAGTGACGCCGCCGGTGCAGCGAAAGCGGCCGCAAACGCGGCCAAATCGTACTACCACGCTGATCGAACAAAAGACGAAGTGACCATGAGCAGATCTGACAAAGAGGCCGGCGATCTGACCGGCGTCTGGGCCGGCGTGTACAAGCAGACCCCGCTGGGGTCGGTGCCATTTACCGCGACCCTCATTCAATCGGGCAATTATATCGGCGGCTCGACTCACGAGGCGTGCACCCGTGAAGATTGCCCGCTCAAGACCCACTTGGCCATTCTGTCCGGTCATCGCAGCGGCGGTTCGATCGCCTTTCTCAAGACCTACGATCCGCCAGGGTTTGGGTTCGACACCGTGAAATACGTCGGCGAACTGAATGCCGACGCTACCGAGATTGCCGGCGTCTGGTCGATTGGCAGCGTCAGCTTCGGCGCCTTCGTAATGACCCGCGCGGGCCGCCGCACCAGGGCCGAGGAAGACGCCGAATTCATCATCGTGAAGTAAGCGGCTTGGCCGCGGTTCAATTTGCGCGAAATGAATTGACCAGGATCATCACGCAAGGGAGCCAATCATGCGTCATCGGCTTGGCATCGCTGCCGCCCTGTTCGTCATCGCAATCGCGCCCGCAAGTCGTGTGGGAGCCGAGGACAATACGCAACCGGCGGTGCAAACCACGCCGCTGCTGTCGACCGGCACAACCGTCATGGGTGAAACGCTGCACTATCCGACCACAGGTCCGGCGCATGTGACCGCAGCCGTCGTCACGCTGCCGCCGGGCAGCCACACGATCCTGCACAAGCACGGCGTGCCGTTGTTTGGCTATGTGCTCGAAGGCGAGATCACCGTCGATTACGGCGACCGCGGCAAGCGCACCTATCGTCAGGGCGAGGCCCTCATGGAGGCGATGGACACGGCCCACTTCGGCGCCGATGTCGGACCGCAACCGGTGCGCCTCCTCACCGTCTATATGGGCGCGGAAGGTGCACCGCCGGATGTCATTCCGGTGCAGCGGTGAGCCACCGAGCCGCGTGACACAAACTGCGCGCTATACGTATTTCTCATCGCGCTCCAACAGTTCCACGGAAACACCCTGCGGGCCGCGCAGGAAGCACACGCGCAGGCCGGGCCGAACCGTGCGCGGATCCATGGTGAATTCGGCGCCCTTGGCTTTCAGCGCAGCCACCACCGCATCGAGGCCGGTCACCGACAGGCCGAAATGATCGAGCCCTTGGTAAGGTGTCACCGGCGCCGGATTGACCTTGTCGCCGGGACGCGACCGGCATGATGAAAATGTCAGCACCGCCAAGCTTCAGATCGACGCGGGGCTTGCCCTCCACAGTCGAGCGGATCACTTGCGCTCCGAGCATGTGCTCGAACCACGCTGCGGTTGCCTCCGGATCGGGACTGCGCAAGTGAATATGATCCCAACGGTAATTCGGCACGGCATCTGACATCAGCGGCGCTCCCCATTTTTTGCATGAAGCTTTTTGAACGATTCACGACAATCCACAGCTACTGAATGCGCATATCGTGCCTCTGGCATGAGGCATTTATACAAGAGAGACTTGCTGGCGAAACTCGCCTGACGAACCCCGCCAATGAAACTTGCGCGACGAGCTTGCACTGACGGATCTTGTACGTCGACCAGGGTCATGGCCGGCGACAACGCACCGCCAACGTTCGCCAGAAGCTTGCTGTTTTTGGGAACTGCCGATGGACTACTTGCCGGCCGCCTTGCGTAGCGCTGCATTGATCCGGTCCTGCCAGCCGGGCCCATCCTCCTGGAAGAAATCGAGCACGTCGCGGTCAATGCGGAGCGACACCATCTCCTTGGCGCCCGGCGGCGCCGTGGGCTTCGGCGGCAACTCGGGGGGTGGCTTGGCGGTTGCCGACTTGAAGGCCTGCTCGGCTGCGGTGCGCGGATCTGTTGGACGTCTGGACATGGCACATTTATAGCAAGGATTGCTCCGAATGCCATCGAATCGGTTATGAATGCGACCATGGGAAAGTCAACACAGAGGCCAATCTTGGCGGCGGGCGGCATTGTGGTCCGCCAAGGCGTAAAGCCGCTGGTCGCTATCGTTCAGCGCCGGCGCGATAGCGCTTGGGTGCTGCCCAAGGGCAAACTGAAGGCGAACGAAAAGCCGATCGCGGCCGCCAAGCGCGAGGCTATGGAAGAGACCGGGCGTCGAAGTGCGCGTGCACGAGTTTCTCGGCCTCATTTCCTATATCGGCGGCAACGGTCCGAAGATCGCGCATTTCTGGCGCATGCAGGCGGTCGGCAGCACAGTCAGCGAGCCCTTGGATGACATCAAGGCGGTCGAGTGGCTGACATTGTCCGCGGCGATCGAACGCTTGAGTCTGCCCCACGAGCAGTCGTTTCTGCGCAATGTCGGAAAGAAAGCCGTCAAGCGTACGCAAAAGAGGCCACGGCGGAAGTCGGCATCGGAGACGCCCGTCCGCACCGGCGACAGGGTGCGGATGGCGGATGACTTGCAGGCGGCCGCGTTGGCGTTTGCCGATCTCGGCTGGACACGCAGGTGTTCGCCAACGGCAAGCACCTCAAGTCCGCAGCCGCGCTGGGAGATGCTGGCGCGTTTGACCAAGCATTGGCAGACAGCCGTCGGACGCACGCGCCGCGCCGGCTGACGCCATCGCCTGCTGAGCGCTGGCGCCGGCGTCGGCGCCGAAGCAAAAGCCTTCGAGACGGAAAGCTCTCACGGCGCAAGGCTATCGAGATGTCAAAGCAGAAAGCGGGTGGGATCGCGCCTCTCGCGGCGTCATGTTGTCCTCCATGGCAGAGGAGGACACCATGCACTTCCGTATTCGCGGCTTGCCGGCTGAACAATTCGCGCCGCTGTTTTCGTTGTCTGACGAGGAACTCGCGTGCAAAGGCGCAGTGCGACGAACCGCCGACGCGCGCGAACCCGGCTATCCTTGCCGCATCAGCCTCACCGATTCACAAGCCGGCGATGAACTGATCCTGGTCAATTACGAGCACCACGCGGTCGATTCACCTTATCGCATGCGCTTTCGCAATTTATGTGCGCTCCGGCGAGCAGACATTCGACGCGGTCGACACCGTTCCGGAGCAACTGCGCAAGCGCATCCTCGCGCTCCGCGCCTTCGATGCCGACGCCATGATGATCGGTCACGCCTTGACGGACGGAACGGAACTCGAAGCTGCGATCGAGAGCTTATTTGAAGACGGACGCGCGGCCTATCTGCATGTGCATTTCGCCTCGCCCGGCTGCTATGCGGCCCGCATCGACCGCGCATGATGCGCGCGTGGTTAACTGCGAAGTCGTCTCCGCTTCAGGCCCGCAGCGTCGCAAGACAAGGCCCTGCGGGGCGCGAGCGCCGGCCGATTCAACGGCACGGCTATCACGCTGAAACAAAAGACGAAAAACTGCTCACAACCCGGCATTTTGAATTCAGGATTCGTTAATGCGCGCCGGGTGACCCTCGCCATCGATTGCGGAGAGGTGAGCATGCATCAGATTGTTTATACCAGCACCGCGGCCGAACGCTTTTCGGCGGCCGATCTGAAAAAGCTTCTGTCGGCGCGCGCAAGCGCAACAAGGCGCTCGGCGTCAGCGGCATGCTGGTCTTTCACGGCGACACCTTCCTGCAAGCGCTTGAAGGTGAAAAGCGCGCCGTGAATGAGATTTTCGAACGCATCGCATCGGACCAGCGCCACGGCGACATCGCGGTGCTGCATCGCGGGCCCGGCATCGATCAGCGCGTATTCGGCGACGGGTCGATGGGCTTTGCCGATTTCACCGGCGCAGCGGATCATTCTCAAAGGCTTCATTCGCCTCAGCGAACGATTGCGCCTCAAGGAACTCGACGGCACCCGGGCGGTGGAGCTTTTGGCGAAATGCGGGGTCGAGGAAGACCACAAGGCCGACGAAGACCAAGAGCGCCGAGGCCTGATCGCTGCCGCGTTTTGCCGACGCGCGGTCTCGCTTGTGAATTTTACATTGGCTATATTGCTCTTACCGTTTTGGCTTTGACGCTCGCGTCCGTGCGCCAGCACCGGCGTGGAGCGCACATCAATGGCACGCAGCGTCACATCATGGCACACATCACATACAAGATCGTCCAGCACGATGACGGCTGGGCTTACACGGTCAACGGCGTCTTCTCCGAGAGCTTTCCGACCCACGCTGAAGCCCTCGACGCAGCGCGCCGCGCCGCCGCCGAGCAGCGCCAGCCCGGACAGACCGAAGGCATCGAATATGAGGATGCTGACGGCAAGTGGCATCGCGAGCTTTCGCGCGGCGATGACCGTCCGGAGACGGACGTCGAGGATGACGCGTAGCGAGAACGGCACGCTTCACGCGATCGAGCAACAAAAGTCCGCCGCGGATTGCTCCTTGGCGGACTATTTGTCTCCGGCCATTTTTCTTGTTGCCGAGATCCTTGCCGATCGCACGCAATCAGATCGCTTGCCGATCAGCCTCGCGCGTTGCGGTTCACCGCCGTTAAAGCATGTCCCGGAAAAGTGGAAACCGGTTTTCCGAAAAAGGACATGCGATAACAAGTAGATTAGAGCGGGAACCAGTGGCAGCGATACGGGCCGATCACCAGGTCGCGATAGCACTTCACCATGTGACCATGCCGCGTCCGGTGCTCCGAATACTGCACGCGCTGAACCGAAGCCGAAGCCGACGCGGTCGCGGCTTCCTTGATGCCTTCCGCGCCGAGCGGAACCGCGCCGGCGCTCGCCGCAAACCCCAGAACCAGACCGGCCGCCAAACCACAGGGAATCAGAACGTTACGCATGAATTCCTCCTTCAAGAGCCCCACCCGCAAACAAGGGTGGGCCCTGTTCGGTTCCACGCGCTATCCTGATGCCGATCTTTAATCGCGTGAGCGTTGCACGGAAAACACATCGAGCCGGAGCGGCAAAGCGGCGCCGAGCCATGCGGCATGGGCGCTGTGATCGCGATAATCGTCGCCGGTTTCCGGATGCAGCAGCACGCTCAGACCGTCGCGGTTGAGCATCAGCCACGGCAGGAACGCGTCCAGCAGCGTGGCGCGGAAACGCGATCTGAAACATCGACTGCGGATGCGGCCCGACCAACTCATCGTGCCAGCGCCCGAGCTTGGCGCCGGAAACTCCGCGGCCACGCGCGCCCGCAACCGCTCGGCGCGATCGCGCGTCGTCGGCGGATCGTAATAGATGTGGGCGTGATATTCACTGATCGCTGCCGGATCGCTCGCGCTTGCCATGTCGCTTTTCCCGACGCTGCCGTCTCGCTCTTCGCTCAAGGAGAGCCCCTCAGTAGTCGAGAATATCGCCGTCGTAGATCGTGCCGCCGACAATCGGATCCATCTCCTTCCTCGCGGACCATCTCGGTGCCGGCCGACGGCTTGCCGCCGCCGATCGCCATCGGCGCTTGCGGCGGCGGCGACGTCATATCCCGATAATTCTTCATCGCCAGTTCGTCGCCGACGAACACGCATTTGCAGTAATCCGGATCGGCATAGAGATAATAGCGATGGCCGTCTTTGCTGCGCGCCACGAACCGTGCGCGGCGGCAACAGCTGCAAACGTTCCATGCGGGCGGGCGTGCCCGCCGGGCGCATGACGAAGCCCATGTCCTCGAGCCGCATGTCTTTGCCTTCCTGGCCGGCGTCGGCACCGGCGGTGAGACCGAAGATCAGAAAGGCAGCGATGCGAACGCGCGAGACCAGCATGGAAGCCCTCATGGATGCGGAGCGTTGTTGCGCACCCGCCCGAAATGGTGCGCCAAAAAAATCGCCATGGCGAGCGCACCCACCATGGTGGTGAGCGATATCGTCGGCGGCGGTGGCAGCGGCGGCAAGAAGATGCGCAGCAGCGCGCCGCCGACCAGGAAGTTGAACCAGCCCCAAATCACGTTGACCAACGCCGATGACTCACCGACGCCGCGCGGCCGTGCAAACGGCGTCTGAAATCTGTTGCCGCAAATGCCTTGGACGAAATGCGGCACGCCGTTGGCCAAAAAAGCGCCGGCGACAAAGTGCGCGAGATAGTCGTACCACGGCAGCATGAGGTCCCTCGGTCGCTGGGAGAAGCTAACAAACGTTCGTCGTGCGCGACTTTTCATGGCGACGAAATTGATCGACTGTTCAGGCCCACGGCTGGGCCAGCGGACGGCTCGGGCGGTAAAGCCCGGCCAACAGCACGGCGAGAATGCCGGTGAGAAAAATGCCGTCGAAGGTGCCGGCGCCGCCGATCGACGCGACCGGCGCGCCAAGGCCAGCGACCTTGTCGAGATTGGTGAGGTCCGCGCCGATCAATGTCCCCATGCTGCCGGAAATGTAAGCGAGCGGCGCCGCCTCGTAGCGCGACAGCAACAGCGACACCACAGCGGTGATCATCGCCGGAACGAAAATCGGCACCGCGATGCCGACGCCGGGCACCGGATTGGCAAGCCAGTGCAGCACCGCGGCGACGATCACCGTGGCGATGGCTCCGGAGATCCACAGCCGCCGGCTGGAGAGCAGATAGATCGACATGATGGTCGGTATAACCGCGCCGCCCACATTGATGGCGATCACCGTGCCGGGCAGGTTCTGCACCACCGGCACGGTGTATTCCATGCCGAAAAATTCGATCACCTTGTCGGACTCGACCTGCTCCGGTGGCAGGGCCACAATCGGAATGTTGAAATAACTTCCAATCAGCGAGCCCAACAACAGCAGCAGCGCGGTCACCGGCCGCAAGCCGAGGCTCAGATAGGCGTGCCGCAAGGTGCCGATCGCGATCAAAACCACCAGCACGCCGACGACCAGCGCCACCAGGATCGAGAAAAAGCTCGGCGTCAGCGGCAGATAATGAAATTGACTGAGATGCATGGGAGCGTTCCAAATCGTGCGCCCGCAATGTAGAGCATCATGCGCGGAAAGTCTGCCGCTGGCGTCTTTTGCCGAGCCTGCCCGGCACGGAGGAAGAGATGACCCAAACCAGGCCGGCGTCCGACGCTCCGCCGCGCTGGGTGCCGGCGCTGCTGAGCTTCGCCGCCGGCTACGTCGACAGCTACACCTTCCTGGCGTTGTTCGGTTTGTTCGTCGCCCAGGTGACCGGAAGCTTCGTCACCGCCGGCGCGCAATTCATCATTTATGATGCCGGCTTCTTTGGAAAGATGCTCGCGGTGCTGGCGTTTTTCCTGGCCACGGTCCTGACCGCGGTTTTGATCGGGCTTGCAACCCGATAAGGACCGCGATGCGCTGCCCTGGATGCTGGCGCTGGAGACGCTGCTGCTGGCGGCTTTCGCGGCGCTTGATGATTGCCGGACCGCCGGTGAGAGGACCGGACGACTGGCACGGCTTTCTGCCCGGCGTTCTGGCCGCGATGGCCATGGGAACGCAAAGCGTGATCGTGCGCCTGCTGATGCGCGGCTTTCCGCAGACCAACGTCATGACCGGCAACATGACGCAACTCGGCGTCGAAACCACCGAGATCATCCGCGCCTGGCGGCGTTGCGCGCGGCAGCCAGGTGACGTCGGCGCCCAAGGCGACTTCGTCGCCGTACGCGCGCGCCTGCTGGTCGTGCTGTCGATCATCGTCGGCTTTATCGTCGGGGCGTTTTTGGGCGCGGCGGCCTATGCGACCACCGGCATGACCGGCATTCCGCTGGCGGTTCTGCTGCTGGTGGCCCTAACCCTTTGGGCGATGCGCCGTGGGCGCGCCGCGTAATTAAGCACGATCTGGAAAGCTGCCTTGCCGCCGGTCTCGTAGCCAGAAACGGGGTGGCCATAAAAGCATGCCACCTGCCCGGCGAGCCCGGATAGCAACACCGCGCCCGCAATGGTACTGGGTTGGGCACCAACCCGTTGCCCGAGGGCGTGAGCCGTTTCGGCTTCGTCTCCCGCGGCAACACCCAACACTCTGAAATCGGCAAAGCCCGATTTCGGACCGTGCATCCCCAAGGGTCGCGGAGCCTGGCGGGCCGGCCAATTCGCGCCGGCTCTTGGCGGCGACCTAAAGGATGCCGGGCATCACGATTGAGAATGGAGCACCGAGAATGCCGCAGCATCCCGAAGCGATCCTCGCCGGAAAAAACCGCCCCTTCACCGGCGCGGAGTTTTTGGAGTCGCTGCGCGACGACCGTGAGGTTTACATCTACGGCGAGCGCGTCAAGGACGTCACCACGCATCCGGCGTTTCGCAACTCGGCGCGCTCGGTCGCGCTGCTCTACGACGCGCTGCACGCCAAAGAGACCAAAGATATGCTGACCGCCCCGACCGACACCGGCTCCAGCGGCTATACGCACAAATTCTTCAAGGCCGCGCACAGCCGCGAGGATGTGATCGCGCAACGCGACGCCATCGCCGCCTGGGCGCGCATCAGCTACGGCTGGCTCGGCCGCAGCCCCGACTACAAGGCGGCGTTCCTCAATACGCTCGGCGCCAATGCCGAGTTCTACGGCAAGTTCGCCGACAATGCGCGCGCCTGGTACAAGCGCAGCCAGGAAGCGGTGCTGTTCCTCAATCACGCTCTGGTCAATCCGCCGATCGATCGCAACAAGCCGGTCGAACAGGTCAAGGACGTCTACATCACCATCCAGAAGGAAAACGATGCCGGCATCTTCGTGTCCGGCGCCAAGGTGGTGGCCACCAATTCGGTGCTGACCAACTACAACTTCCTTGGCCAGAATATGGGCCAGGAAATCACCGATCCGAGCATGGCGGTGATGTTCATCGCGCCGATGAACACGCCCGGCATCAAGCTGATCTGCCGGCCGTCCTACGAAATGACCTCGGCCGCGACCGGCTCGCCGTTCGACTATCCGCTGACCTCGCGCTTCGACGAGAACGATTCGATCTTCGTGTTCGACAACGCGTTCATCCCCTGGGAGAACGTGCTGATCCATCGTGACGTGCAGCGGCTGAAGGAGTTTTATCCGAAGTCCGGCTTCTTCAACGGCTTCACCCTGCAGGGCTGCACCCGGCTTGCGGTCAAGCTCGATTTCATCTCCGGGCTGCTCTACAAGGCGGCGCGCGCCACCGGCGTCGAGTCGTTTCGCGGCGTGCAGGCGCAGATCGGCGAAGTGATCGGCTGGCGCAATCTGTTCTGGTCGCTGACCGACGCCATGGCCTGCAATCCGGTGCCGTGGGTGAACGGCGCGGTGCTGCCGAATCCGCAAGGCTCGTCGAGCTACCGATTGTTCATGACCGAAGCCTATCCGGCGATCCGCAACATCATCGAGAAGGTCGTCGCCTCCGGATTGATCTATCTGCCGTCGAACGCGCTCGATTTCAAAAATCCGGAGATCGACAAATATCTGCAGAAGTACGTGCGCGGCTCGAACGGCATCGATTACAAAGAACGCATCAAGATCATGAAGCTGTTGTGGGACGCGGTCGGCAGCGAATTCGGCGCGCGGCACGAGCTTTATGAGATGAACTATTCGGGCAGCCACGAAGTCATTCGGGTCTTTCAGCTGCAGCAGGCGCAGGCGAGCGGCGCACTCAAATCGATGGAAGCGCTCGCCGAGCAATGCATGTCGGACTACGACATCGACGGCTGGAAACATCCGGCCTTTGCGGACCCGGGCGACATCTCGATCTTGGGCAAGCCCGAGTGAGCTGATACCGTAAACGCGGCGGGCCTGTGCCGCCGCGCCAGGAATGAGAGGCATGATTTCGCGCACCGCCATTCTGTCGCCGCTTGCCATCGTGGCCACCACGATGCTGCTGGGCAGTGGACTGGTGTCGGCCGAGGACACCGCGAAAGACGGCACGCGGGACAGCGTCAAAATCGGCTTCTCCGCTCCGATTACCGGACCCTTCGCGGAGAACGGTCGGCAGATGGTGGCGGCGCTCAAGCTTTATGCGGAAGAGCACGGCACCGAGGTCGCCGGCCGGAAGATCGAAGTGCTGATGCGCGACGACGCCAGCGTCCCCGACCAGGCCAAGCGAATCGCCCAGGAGTTTTTGGTCAACAACAAGGTCGCGATCCTCGCCGGCTATAATCCGACGCCGACGGCGCTGGCGGTCGCACCGCTGGCAACCGAGGCGAAGGTACCGGAGATCGTCGTCGGCTCGTCAGCCTCGGTCACCACCGAGCGCTCACCCTATATCGTGCGCACCTTCGGTACCCAGGCGCAGATCACGGTGCCGATGGCGCAATGGGCGCTCAAGAACGGCATCAAACAAGTCGTCACCCTGGTCGCTGATTATTCGCCGGGCATAGAGACCGAGACTGCGTTCATCGAAGCCTTCCGGGCCGGCGGCGGCGAGATTCTCGAATCCGTTCGGGTGCCGCTGCGCAATCCGGATTTTTCTCCGTTCCTGCAACGCGCGCGCGATGCCAAGCCGCAAGCTTTGTTTGTCTGGGTGCCGGGCGGCCTTGCCGGCCCGTTCCTGCGCCAATATGTCGAACGCGGCCTGCAGGCTTCCGGCATAAAGCTCATCGGCCCGGGCGATATCACCGACGACGATGTGCTCAATCAAATGGGCGATGCCATGCTCGGCATCACCACGTCGCTGCAATATTCCGCCGCGCATCCTTCGGCGAAGAACAAAGCCTTCGTCGCCGCGTTCGCCCGTGCCGGCAACGGCCTGCGGCCGGATCATGTTGGTGTCGCCGTTTACGACTGCATGCATCTGATCTACGAGGCGCTGAAGAAGACTGGCGGCGACTCCAGCGGCGATGCGCTGGTCGCGGCGATGAAAGGCATGGCCTGGGAAAGCCCGCGCGGGCCGATCCAGATCGATCCCCAGACGCGCGACATCATTCAAGACGTCTACATTCGCCGCGTCGAACGCGTGGACGGCGAGCTCTTCAATGTCGAGTTCGACAAATACGAAGCCGTTCGCGATCCGCACAAGGCGGCCCCAACCAATAGCGGCGAAGCCAGTCATGCTCTCAAATTCCGATATTCTTGACACGAGGTTGCGCAGCGCCCTGGAGCGCATGGCGGAGAACGGCCGTTTGTCGGCCTACACGGCGCCGATCGACACCCATCTCGCCATCGCCGGCACGCTGAAAAAGCACGACGGCGGACCGGCGCTGATGTTCACGGCGGTCAACGGCTACGACATTCCGGTAATCGGCAATCTGTTGTGCTGCCAGCCCAATTGCGAGGCGGCCTTCGATCTGAATTTTCGCGGCATCCGCGACGCCGTCGGGCGCGCGCTGTCGGCGCCGATCCCGCCCGTCGTCGTGACGAAGGCGGCCGCGCAGGAAAATGTCCAGACCGAGGCGATCGATATCGCGGCCACATTGCCGGTGCTGTTTCACACCGCGGAGGACGCGGGCCGTTTCATTACCGCCGGCGTCGTCATCGTGCGCGATCCGGAAACCGGAATCTACAACGCCTCCTACCATCGGCTGCAGCTCGTCGGGCCGAACCGGACCGCCATCAAGCTCGATTACGGCCGCCATCTGCGGCTCGCCTTCGAGCGCGCCAAGCGCACCGGGCCAGCCGTTGCCGATCGCGGTCTGCATCGGCACCGACCTGGCGCTGCAATACACCGCCGCCACCATGGGCTCGCAAATGCCCGAAAACGCCGACGAGCTCGCCGCCGCCGGTGGATTTTGTGGCCGGCCGCTCGCGGTCGTCAAGGCGGTCACGCAAGATCTGCTGATTCCCGCCGACACCGAGATCGTGCTCGAGGGCGTCATCTCGCCGGATCAAACAGATCGAGGAAGGGCCGTTCGGCGAGTTTGTCGGCTACCTGTCGCCGGCCGGCGAAGCGCCGATATTCGAAGTCACCGCCATCACCCATCGCGACAAGCCGCTCTATCAGGTCATCAACGGCTACAGCTTCGAAACCACGATGCTGCGCAAATACGTGCTCGAGGCAAGCTTGCTCAAGGTGCTGCAGGCCGCGGTGCCGATTGTCGTGGACGCCGAGATGACCGCCGGCGGATTGCACCGTTTCCATGCGGTCCTGCAGGTGCGCAAGTCAACGCCGCAACACGAAGGCCTGCAGCGCAACGCCATCCTGGCGGCGTTCGGCGCGCTCAAGGACCTCGACATGATCATCGTGGTCGATGACGATATCGACATCCGCAATCCGTACGACGTCGAGTATGCGCTGGCGACCCGCATGGAAGCCTCGCGCGATATTTTCACCATTCCGGACGCGCGCGGGCACGAATATGTCCGCATCGGCCGCAACGGCATTCGCGCCAAAGTCGGGCATCGACGCGACGGTGCCGCTGGACGAGAAAGCGCGCTTTCAACGCTGCGAATTTCTCGATGTCGACATAGCGCCCGCGGATTTCGTCTCAGACCCGGCGGTGTTGCGGAAGTTTATCGGATAGCAGCGCCTGTCTGTTGTTGCCCGTCACCCTGAGGCGGCCGCGAAGCGGCCCTCGAAGGGCAACGGCCCGGGCCGTGCATCCTTCGAGGCTCGCTTCGCTCGCACCTCAGGATGACGGACTCGAGATGCAGTGATTCAGCTACAAGTAAATGCGCTAAAGCAACTCCATCACCGCGCGGTGCGCTTGATCGATCGCCGAGTCCGTATACGCCGCAGCCCCCGCGTCCGAGTTTGCAATGGCGATCCGCCCAAACCGCGCGCGGCCGATCTCATGCGGCGCTTCGCCCGGGGGCCACTCGGGATCAAATAATGGATTGTATTCGTAGGCGTAACCGTGCGGCCAGCGATTGACGGTAATCGCGGTGATGTCGCGCGCCGCATCAAATCCGCCGGGACCCAGGATGCGGGTGAGCTGATCGCGAATGTGTTCTTCGAAAGTCTCGAAGCTGGTTGCGAGAATGTCGGCACGGCCGATGCGATGTTGCTCGCGCTCCGGCAAACCCGGCGCGACCGGCACCCGCAGCATGTGGACAAGGATCGGCTCGTCGGGCGAACGCGGGCTGGCATAGCCACCGATGTCGGTCACTTCGTTGAGCGAGAGCGAAGAGAAATAGGAGCCGGGCGCAGAGACCTCCGCGATACCCAAGGCCCGGAAGGCTTGCGAATTGCGCAGCGCGACGCTCACATAGATCAGCGGAATTTTCGACGCATAATGCAGCGCCTCTTTTTGCCGTTGCGGCAAGTCCGGGCACAGATAAGGGATCACCATGTTGTAGCAGGCGAGCACGCAGGCGCGCCCGCGCACCGAAGCAAGCCGACCGCCACGCATATAGGCGACTTCCACATCGTGGGCGGAAGCGGGGTCGCCGCTGTGGCGCACGCGCACGACGGTGGCGTTGAGTCGGATGCGAACCTGTGCCTGTGCGCGATCGAGCCGCGCATAATCGAGCCGCGCGGTGACGATATCCTCCGCGCTCGTCCCCGGCAGACTGTTCGGCACCAGATTGCGGACCAGAAGCCGCGCGATCGAGGCATTGCCGTCGGGAAAATGGAACGTGTAAGAGCCGCCATCCGCATATCCCGCGGCCGTGTAGCCCATGTGCGGCGCCGAACCAGCATCCAGGTGCAGTCCGCGAAAGCCGGGGAAATCGAAGGCCCACACGTCGAGCGCCGACACCGCATCGGCGCCGACGCCCCATTCGCCATGCGAGCGCGCCTGGTACAGCGCCAGCGCCGCCGGATCGGCTTTGACCACGTCGCTGAGGAAATCCCGATAGCTCATGCCCGACAGCCGCGCTTTCTTCTCCGCCGACGACAATCCGGGAAAATAATCGGTCGCGCCGTCCTCGATGCGCACAATGTCGCTGCGCGCCTTTTCAGACAACGGCGTGTCGGCAAGGATGTCGCGCCAAGGCGTGCCTTTGCGGACCACCACAAGCTTGTCGGCGCCGAAGGTCTCGCGATCAAAGAAAATGCCGCGCGCCAATCCGTGCGCGGCGTAGAAATTCGGCTGCGCGCATTTTTTGCTCAAGGCTGACCGGATCGACGCCGAGCGTGCGCAGCAGACCGTCGGCGATTTTGCTGTAAGGCCGCGGACTGTCGATCCAATAAGTGCCGCCATTCATCAACGCCAGGCGGCCGCCGAGCGCAAATTCGTTGCGCTTGGCGTGACCGCCGATGTCGTCGTGATTGTCGAGAATGAGAATGCGCGCCTCCGGCCGCTCGGCGCGATAAAAATGCGCCGCCGCAAGCCCAGAGATGCCGCCGCCGACGATGACCAGATCGTAGGTTTCGTTTGTCTCGATCGGCGCGGCGGCTTGCGACCAGAACTCGCTGTCACGCAGCGCGTGAGCGGCTTCGAAACTTCCCGGATGATTGCCGCGCAAGCCGGTCAATGCCGGCGGGTAATAACCAGGCAGCGTCCTGCGCCGCGCCTGCCTCCGCTGCCGCCGCCGCGACGGCGCCCGGCAAAAATCCACCCGCTGCAGCACCCGCCGCCACCGCGACGCCATCGAGAAAGTCGCGCCGTGTGATGGCTCTGGCGCCCTTGCGGTTTTTTTGTTTTTTCATTGTGGTTTGCTTCGTGAACCGCCTTCAGCCGTCAAGCATTGCGCAACGACCGGCGACGCATCGTGACGGTGTCGCACGGCGCAACGCCGTAAGCGTACAAAGCGCCTTAATAAGGATCGCTCGCCTCCAGAATCTCCTGTCCCATCAGGGCACACGAACCTTTGATCTGCGCATAAATCAGCCGCATCCGGTAGTCGGCCTTATAGATATGGCCCCAGACCTCAAGCACATCGAAGCGACCGTTGCCCTTGAGCGCTTTCAGGGGTGGTAAGATTTTGACCTCCTGCTCGACCGCGACAGGCTGGCCGGCCTGTTGCCTCACCGTGAAGCCGCAAAAGCTGCTCAGCCTTGGCGATCGCATCGGAAGCGCAGGCGTGAGATGCCGCCTGCGCGGTGGCAGCGCTGACAACGAAGATAAGCACGGCAATGGCGCTTTTCATGATGCGATCCTTTTGCCTCACGCGGCTCTGAAATGGTGAACTCGAAGTGGGATCGAAGCGTGCGTGACCGATGCTAATGCGCGATCTCGTATCCGACCGTTATCCGCACCTGCAAGGTATCTTCACCGCTTGAGATTGGGGGCGGCGCGGCCGGCATCGCCGCATGCAGAGCGAGCTTCGGAGCAAACATGGGCGACGATGTTTCTTCCGTGACCCAGGCGACGCTGCCGAGCTCAAGACCCGCGGCGTGGGCGTAAAGCTCGGCCTTGCGCCGCGCATCCACCATGGCGGCTTCGCGCGCCCGGTCGAGTGTTTTGGACTGATCGGCATGGAGGAATTCGACATTGCCCGCGTCGGTCGCGCCAGCGGTGACCATTTGGTCGAGAATGTCGCCGACTTTGTTGATCTGGCGGATCGTGACATTGACCTGATTGGACACGCTGAACCCGGTGAGTCTTTGCTCCATGTTCGGCCCCGGCGACGTGTAGACCGGCTGAACAAGGAAACGCGAGGTCTGAACATCCTTCGGCTCGATGCCGGCCGATTGCAGCGCCGCGAGCAGGCCGTTCATCGCCTTGGCGTTGGCGTCGCTGGCCTCCTTGGCGGTCTTGGCGCGCGTGGTGATGCCGCTTGTCAGCCGGGCATAGTCCGGCGGCGCACTGACGCTGCCCTCGCCGATGACGATGATACGCGCCGCCGGTGCGGCTCTGGCGTCCTGCGCGCGTGCCGGAAGTCCGGCGGCAAGCATCGCGATCCCGATCAGAATGCCGCATGACAGGATGCTCCATCGGCCCGGTGGCGTGGCGGCCGCCGAGGTCCGTGTTGCAGTGCATTGTGTTCCGGTCATGCATCGTCTCCTTTGCCGCGCCGAGATCAGAGAATTGGTAGCGCCGCTCCAAAACGACATCAAAACTGTGGTGGTCTCAGGACGCCCTCCAGGCGCAATAGGCACACAGCTTTGTAAGGAAACGAACACAAACCGAAGAAAAAATTTGCAATCCAGGGTTCATTGTCTGGGCAGCGTCACGTTGCGGGTGTTAGGCTGACACATCCGAAGGGCGTTCTAACAGTCTCGTCTGAGCGATGTTTTGCGCCTGCCGCGCAAGCGTCGTGACGGTGCGCAGCGAGAGGATAGCCGCGGCCGTCGTGCGTCACTTCGGGATAACAAATCCTCGGGAGGACGCAATGCATCGACGTTCATTCATCACCGCTGGTGCGGCTGTCGCCACCGTCGCCACGCTCCAGGGCGCGGCGGCCGTCACCTTGCCGCCGCTCGGCGAAACCGGCGTGCCGCTTCGGCCGGGCGAACCGCTGCCGTTGGGACCGCTATCGGGCAGCCGTTATCCGGATCCGCATGTTGAATCACTGGTGAAGCCGAAGGGTGCGTTCGGCGCCTCTGGATTTCCGGCCTTCGCCGGCACCATGGCGGTGGAGCGTGTCGCCACCGGCTTCCGCTGGGCCGAGGGCCCGGTCTATTTCCCGGCCGGCCGCTATGTGCTGTTCAGCGACATTCCAAACAACCGCATCATGCGCTACTCCGAGGATGACGGTCATGTCAGCGTCTATCGTCAGCCGTCGATGAATTCCAACGGCAACACGATCGATCGTGAAGGCCGGCTGATCACCTGCGAACACAGCGGCCGCCGCGTCACCCGCACCGAGCTTGACGGCTCGATCACCGTCATCGCCGACAAATACAACGGCAAGCGGCTGAACTCGCCGAACGACGCCGTGGTCGCCTCCGACGGCTCGATCTGGTTCACCGATCCGGTCTACGGCATCGGCGGCAACTACGAAGGCGTCAAAGCCGCGCCCGAACAAGACAAGCACAATGTCTATCGGGTCGATCCGAAATCCGGCGACATCAAAGTCGTGATCGACGATTTCGTCGAGCCCAACGGCATCACCTTCGCGCCGGACGAAAAGAAGCTCTATGTCATCGACACCGGCTTCACCGATGGTCCCGATAATCCCTCGCACATCCGCGTGTTCGACGTCGATGTGGAGGGTGGCAAAGTGTCGAACGGCAAGGTCTTCGCCGAAATGCCGAAACCCAGCATCACCGACGGCATGCGCGCGGATACCGCCGGCAATATTTGGTGCTCGCTCGGCTGGGGCGATCCGGGCGAAGACGGCGTTCGTTGCTACAATCCGGGCGGCGAACTGCTCGGCAAGATCCACATTCCCGAGACGGTCGCCAATCTGTGCTTCGGCGGCACGTTCAGGAACAGACTCTATATCTGCGGCTCAAGCTCGCTCTATGCGGTGTATACCAGCGCAACCGGGCGCCATGAAGCCGTAACTTTCGAGAACGTTTTTACCCGTCGATGGTCATCGGGCGCGCCGTGATTCGGAACGGCGCGTTTCCGATTTTGCGCCGCGTCTCGATCCGAGACCGGTTGTCCGCCGCCCCCGGACAACGACTCTTGGACATCCGTTAGACATTGTTTCAGACTTGGCTCTCAAATTCACTCCGCTCGCCGGCGTCGGGCAATGGCAAACCGGTCGACAAGGGCGGAAACAAGCGACCGAGGAGAACGCCATGGACCTTCGCTTCACGCCGGAAGAGAACGCGTTCCGCGCCGAGGTGCGGGCGTTCATGAAAGACAATCTGCCGGCCACGATCCGCAACAAGATGATCGAGGGCCGCCGGCTCGGCAAGGACGACCTCGTCACCTGGCAGCGCATCCTCAATGCCAAGGGCTGGGCGGTGCCGCACTGGCCGAAAGAATGGGGCGGCACCGGCTGGAGCCCGGTGGAGATTTATCTTTATCGCGACGAGATGCAGCAGGCGCCGGCGCCGGAGCCGCTGCCCTTCGGCATCAACATGCTCGGCCCGGTGCTGATCGCCTTCGGCAACGACGGCGCAGAAGAAGCGCTTTCTGCCGCGCATCGCCAATCTCGACGACTGGTGGTGCCAGGGCTTCTCCGAGCCCGGCGCCGGCTCCGACCTCGCCAGCTTGCGAACGCAGGCCAAGCGCGACGGCGACCATTATGTCGTCAACGGCCAGAAGACCTGGACCACGCTGGCGCAATATGCCGACTGGATCTTCTGTCTGGTGCGCACCGATCCGGCGGCGAAGAAGCAGGAAGGCATTTCGTTCCTGCTGATCGACATGCGCTCGCCCGGCATCACCGTGCGCCCGATCCAGACCATCGACGGCGGTCACGAAGTCAACGAGGTGTTCTTCGACGACGTGAAAGTGCCGGCGGAGAATCTGGTCGGCGAGGAGAACAAGGGCTGGAACTACGCCAAATTCCTGCTCGGCAACGAGCGCACGCGGCATCGCCCGCATCGGCATTTCCAAGTCGCGCATCCGCCGGCTCAAGGAGCTTGCCGCGATCGAGCAGGCCGGCGGCAAGCCGCTGATCGCCGACGAGCGCTTCCGCGCCAAGATCGCGGCGGTCGAGATCGAGCTCAAGGCGCTGGAGATGACGCAACTGCGCGTGGTCGCCGCCGAGCGCACGCGCGGCTCCAGCGACAAGCCCGATCCCGGCTTCGTCGATCCTCAAGATCAAAGGCTCGGAAATTCAGCAGGCGATCACCGAACTGCTGCTCGAAGTCGTCGGCCCTTACGCCCTGCCCGATCAGATCCCGCACGATGAAAGCGAGCGCTGGAATGAGCCGCCGGTCGGACCCGACTGGGCCGGCCCGCTGGCGCCGCAATATTTCAACTACCGCAAGGTTTCGATCTATGGCGGCTCAAACGAGATTCAGAAGCAGATCATCGCCAAGGCGATTCTGGGATTGTGATGTCATAGTTCGTCATTGCGAGCGAAGCGAAGCAATCCAGGCGGCTCGCGAAGAGACTGGATTGCTTCGTCGCTACGCTCCTCGCAATGACGGCATAGGGAGTCGAGGGTTTCACCAATGGATTTTGAGCTGTCCGAAGAACAGCAGCTTCTGAAACAGACTTGCGAGCGCTATTTCGCCGACCATTATCAGTTCGAATCGCGCCAGCGCTATGCGCATGAGCCGCGCGGCTGGAGCCTGATCTGCTGGAAGCAATATGCCGAACTCGGTCTGCTCGGCGCTGCCGTTCGCCGAAGACTATGGCGGCATCGGCGGCGGACCGGTCGAGACCATGATCGTGATGGAGCAGATCGGACGCGTGTTGTTGCTCGAGCCCTATCTGGCCACGGTGGTGCTCGGCGGCGGCTTCATCGCGCGCGGCGGTTCGGACGCACAGCGTACCGAAATTTTGCCGAAGATCGCCGCGGGCGAACTGAGCCTTGCCTTCGCGCACGCCGAACGGCAGGCGCGCTACGACCTTGCCGACGTTGCAACTACCGCGCGGCGCGACGGCGGAGGCTACGTCCTCGACGGCGCCAAGACGCTGGTGCTGCACGGCGACACGGCGGAAAAGTTCGTCGTCTCGGCGCGCCTCGCCGGCGCGCCAAACCGACCGCAACGGCTTGGCGCTGTTCCTGGTCGACGCCACCGCGCCCGGCGTGTCGGTGCGCGGCTATCCGACGGTCGATGGCCTGCGCGCCGCCGAGGTGACGCTGAGCGACGTGCGCGTCGAGGCTGCGGCCGCGCTGGGCGAACCCGGCGCTGCCTTTCCGCTGATCGAGCGCGTCGTCGACCAGGCGATCGCAGCGCTGTGCGCCGAGGCCGTCGGCGCCATGGCGGCCATGCATGAGGCCACGGTCGCCTACATGAAGACGCGCAAGCAATTCGGCGTTACCATCGGCAGCTTTCAGGTGCTGCAGCACCGCGCCGCCGAGATGCTGATCGCGGTCGAGCAGGCGCGCAGCATGGCCATGCTCGCGACCATGATGGCCGCCGAGGACGATGCGCGCGAGCGCCGCCAGGCGATATCGGCCGCGAAGGTGCAGATCGGCCGCTCCGGGCGCTTCGTCGGCCAGCAGGCGATCCAGATTCATGGCGGCATCGGCATGACCATGGAGACCAAGGTCGGCCACTATTTCAAACGCGTCACCGTGATCGACACCCAATTCGGCGATGCCGATTATCATCTCGATGCGGTCGCGGCCGGCGGCGGACTGATCGACCCCTGAAGGGGCGATCGAGCCTGCGGTTTCGCATCATATTCTGATAACAGCGCGGCGCATAAAACAAACCCGCCGGGGGCGTTGGCCACCGGCGGGCTTTTTCAAACCGAAACGATCAAGGGGATCAGGCCGGCTCCTTCGCCAACACCGGATAGTCGGTGTAGCCCTTGGCGCCCGGCGTATAGAACGTGTTCATGTCCGGCGGATTGAGCGCCGCGCCGGTCTTCCAGCGTTCGACCAAGTCCGGATTGGCGAGAACGGCCGTCCGACCGCGATCAGGTCGGCCTTGCTGGCTTCGAGATCGCTCTCGGCACGCGCCGCGTCGTAGCCGCCGGACAGGATGAGCGACGCCCTTGAACTCCTTGCGGAAGGTCTCTTTGATCGATTGCGGCACCGCCGGCGCGCCCATGGCCGAGTGATCGACCAGATGGACATAGAACAGACCCGTCGCATTGAGCGCGCGCGCCAGATAGGCGTAGTCGGCTTCCAGCTCCGGATAGAGCGGCATGTCGTTGAACACGCCGAACGGCGACAGGCGGATGCCGACCTTGTCTTTGCCGATCGCCGCCGTCGTCGCCTTCACCACATCGAGCACGAAGCGCGCCCTGTTCTCGATCGAGCCGCCGTAGCGCATCGGTGCGCGATGTTCGAGTTCGGACGGATGAATTGCTCGAGCAGATAACCGTTGGCCGCGTGCAGTTCGACGCCTTCCAAACCGGCGGCGACGGCATTCTTGGCGGCCTGCTCGAATTCGCCGATCGCGGTCTTGATGTCGGCCTCGGTCATCGCCTTCGGCGTCGGATGCGCCTTCATGCCTTCCTGGTCGGTGTACATCTCGCCGGCCGCCACACCGGCCGACGGCCCGATGACGTTCGCGCCGGCCGGCAGGTTGTTCGGGTGGCCGACGCGGCCGGTGTGCATGAGCTGCATGAAGATCTTGGCGCCCTTGCCGTGCACCGCGTCGGCGACCTTTTTCCAGCCGGCAACCTGGGCGGCGGAGAAAATGCCCGGGATGCGCGGATAGCCCAGCCCGTTCGGCGACGGCGACGTGCCTTCGGTGATGATCAGCCCCGCCGAGGCGGCGCGCTGCTTGTAATATTCGGCCATCAAGTCGTCAGGGACGTTGCCGACGGCGCGGCTGCGCGTCATCGGCGACATCGCGATGCGATTCTTGAATGTGTATGGACCAAGCGTGACCGGTGAATACAGCAGCGACATTCATCGTCCTCCAGCTTCTACCCCTGCATGGGAAGAGCCCGACATGGGAGGACGCCTCTGCGCGCGCAAGCGGCCACAAGAAGCGCCATGCCCGTACGTGGTCCGGCCGTGACACCGCGGCGCTGTGGCGGGAAAAATTTCACGCCGAAAATACGCCGATCGACGAGAATGATCTTCCAATCTGGCGGCAAGATCGCGGCGAGCAGCCGCCGATCTGCATAGGTGGAATCCGATTTTGTAAGTACCCTCGGCTTGCGTCAGTATTCTGCGTGTAACCGGGCTGCCGCAACCCGCTGCGGCATCGCTGCCCGGGTACCGATGCGCGCAACGGTAAAAGTATAACGCGCCTGCCTCGGTATAATAGGTGTCACTGCGGAACGCGCCAAGGGAGCAGCGAGCAAGCAGCGATGCTACTGCGATCGAACGCAGGTGCGTTAGATCGTCAGCGGCACCAAAACTTCAGCGCTGATCCATGCCATCGCGGCTGTTTTTGGCGGCCACGTTCTGGCGCTGCGGCACCCATTTTTCGTCATTGCGAGGAGCAAAGCGACGAAGCAATCCAGCGCCCCGCCAAGCGAACTGGATTGCTTCGCTACGCTCGCAATGACGAATTGTTGAAGCCCCCGAACAGTTCTTGGCCAATCGACGCACTCGTCAAATTCCGCATCAAAAAAATATTAGGGATAACAATTCGTTGCTGAACGGGATCGAATGATGCCTATTTGCAACAGCGCGCGCATGAAATTGCGTCGCTTATTTGTTCGCTCTGATTTTTAGAAAATTCTTTAGGCGCCGCTCTTTTAGATCGCCCCCATCGCAACAGGGGGACAAAACCATGCGTATGCGTCTTCTCGACTTTGCTTGCAGCCGCGGGCCTGGGGGCCGCAATTGCGCACTCCGCTTCGGCCGCCGATCTGTCGATGCCCGCCGGTCTATAAGGCGCCGCCGCCGCTCTACTTCACCTGGACCGGCTGGTATGTGGGTCTGAACGGTGGTGGCGGCTGGGGTCGAAGCAATCAAACAGCGTCGTTCAATGCCACCGGCTTTCCGGCCGCGATCGACCGGCAATTTCAACACCAGCGGCGGGCTCGCCGGCGGCACCATCGGCTACAATTATCAGATGGGCCAGTGGCTCGTCGGCGCCGAGGCCGATCTCGACTGGTCGAATATCCGCGGCACCTTCAACAGCGCCATCACCATTCCGGGCGGCACGTGCGCCGTTTTCGTTGACGTCGCAGCTCAACTGGCTTGACACCACCCGCGTGCGCGTCGGCTGGGTATGGGAACATGCACTGTTCTACGGCACCGCCGGCGCCGCCGTCGGTGGCGTGACCGCGACGGCGAATGCATCAGCGGCTGCGGCCGGTCTCGCTGCCAGCGTCACGGCTGCCGACACGCAGACCCGTTTCGGCTGGACTGCCGGTGCCGGCGTCGAATACGCCTTCAACAACTACGTCAGCGCCAAGGTCGAATATCTCTATGTCGATCTCGGCACGCAAACTCAGATCACCTTCGACAACGTGAAGTTCAACACCAACATCGTACGCGCCGGCGTCAACTTGCATTTCTGATTTCCGCAAGCGCACTGGACAGGAGCGACCGACCCGCCGGCGAATTGCCGGCGGGTTTTTATTGCGGAACGTTCGCGACACTCGGCCGCACCGGAGCTTCGCACTAGCCCTGACGCGCCTTGGCGGGCGGGTCTTCGGCACCGGTCACTTCCACGATCAGATGATCGCGATGCTCGCGGCCATATTCGTCGAGCGCCCGCACGCGATGCAATGGGTGCCGACTTCAAGATCGGCCGGCAGACCGCGCCGCGAAGATGTGCGATGAGGGCTCGGCCTTGACCCACGGCTTCTTGGTCACTTCGTTGCGGGCGAAGACTTCCTGGACGAACGGATCCGGCCGCACCACGCGCTTGCATCGCCACCGGCGCACGGCCGCTGATCCGATACTCGACCGACGTGCGCGGACCGCCGTCGAACACATTGACGATCGACGTCGGTCGCCGGAACGCGGGCTTGCGGCAACGGCGAGCCGAGCAGCTCTCCCATGCGGTATGCGCTGTACAGCTCCTTGCGGTCGCCGTGAAAAACCGAATCGAGCACGATGCGCATCTGCCGGTCGTTCGGCTCGCTCGCCGACTGGAAGCGGGTCGAATAGCGCGACGCCGTCGATCGAAAGAATGTGGAAGCCGTTCGGGCTGCCGTCGCGGCTATCGGCCACCGCGATGCCGCGATGATCGTACGGCCCGCTCCACCACGAGCCGGAAACCGCCGTCAGCACATGATGATGATGCGGCGAAGGCCCGGCGAACCCATCCTCGGCGCCGAAATAGTGATGCTCGGTCGTGTGGGTGTGACCGGACACGCTCAGTGTATTGGCCGTCCGGCGAGGAGCTTGAGAAAGTCGGCGCGGTCGGCGGTGTTGGTCGACGGATCGTTGGGGTCGAGATAATTGCGGAGCGGAATGTGCATCGCCGTGACGATCAGCTTGTCGGCTGGCGTTTCTTTGAGCACGTTGGCGATGAAGGCCAATTGCCGCTCGCCGATGCGGCCTTCGTAAGCGCCGGCGGAATATGGCCGCTTCGGATCGACGCCCAGATAGTCGACATTGTCGAGCATCAAAAACAGCGCGCCGCCATATTCGAAGGCGTAATAGGGCGGTCCGTAGGTCCGCTTGAAAGTTTCGCGCGCATATTTGGCGTCGGGCGCTTCATAATTCAGATCGTGATTGCCGCCGATATTGTACCACGGAATGCCGATCTGACCGACGATGCGGTTGAGCCGCGGATAGAGCGACAGGTCGTCGAACATGATGTCGCCGGCGGTGATGCCGAAAGCTGCCGCATGATTGCCGATCAGATCCGTGACCACGTCGTCGCGGATGAAGTCGACTTCGGCGGGGCTTTCCGGCTGCGGATCGGTGAACAGAGCAGCACATCGAATTTTTGCGGCTCGTCGGCCTTCTTCAGCGGAAAGTCCACCGAATTCGGGCAGCGGACCGGTCGCGATCGATACCGCTGATAGCGAAGTTTCAGGTTCGGCGGCGAACCTGCCGGCTGATGAATGTAGTAGAAGCGCGGCAGCATCTGTTCGTCGACCGGCAGCGCATAGCCCGTGGGCTTGATGACGAAGATGATGCTTTCGTCATCGATCGGCAGCGTGTAGCGGCCGTCGGCATCGGTTTTCGCCACCTCGCGGCCGTTCGAGACCAGCACGCCGGCAATGCCCGGATCGTCCGCGTGCGGTGCATGCCGCCGGAGCGATTCTCGTAAACGACGCCCGAAACCGTATCGGCATTCGCGGCCAGAACGGGTCCGGCCGCCGTCGCCAGCGCCGCCGCGGTTCCAAATTTCATCACATCGCGGCGCGAAGGGGCCCAGTCGCCACTGTCTACCCCATCGTCGCATGTTTCCATGGCTGCATCTCCGCTGTCGTGCTCTTCCGCGTGTCTCGTTTGCGAGATAGTCGATCCGGCTGACTGGAATATGACCGCAGCTGCGCTCGCAGGAATAACCAGCGCTGCAAAAAAGCGCGACCGATCAGGTCCGCCGAAAGATGACGCTGAGATTGTTGGCCGGCATCGGCACGGCTTCGGCCAAGCGTCAGCCCATGTTCTGCCGCAAGCGTGCGCACGTCGGCGAGATCGCGCACGCCCCATTGCGGATTTTGTCCTTGCAGCCAGGTATCGAAGTCCTGATTGCTCCGCGCCGTGTGCTGGCCATCGATCTTGAACGGCCCATAAAGAAACAAGAACCCGCCCGGACTGCAGCACACGGCCGGCGCCGGCGATCACGCCCTGCGCCGCGGCCCACGGGGCGATATGAATCATGTTGCAGCAGACGATGGCGTTAAGGCGCTTCACCGGCCATGTCTCCGCCGTGGCGTCGAACCGCACCGGCGGCAAGCAGATTAGGCACCGCCGCGTCGGTCCGAAAGGCGGCGATACTGGCCAAGCCCTTGGATCGATATCGCTCGGCAGCCACGACGCGCGCGGTAAGCCTTTGGCAAAATATGCGGCATGCTCGCCGCTGCCGCTGGCCACTTCCAGCACCAAGGCACGCGCCGGCAACAACCGCTTGAGCACCGCCAAAATCGGTTCGCGATTGCGCTCCACATGAGGGTGAAACATCCGCGGATCGGTCGGCTCGATCATTGTCACGCTGGCTCAGGCTCTCTGCATCTGGGTTCACAGCCCGGCACTTTGCCGTGCTGCGAAGGCGGCAATATGGAATTATAATCCTATCGCCCGCGTGATACTGCCGCGCTAGCAGTCTTGCTGCGATCAAACAATTGCGAGCGACAAGGCAGGCCTGCGGCTCCGAAGCGCACGGATGTCTCACATCGGCGGGGTCAAACCATCTCGGCCGTAATTGATTCGCGCCGCCTGCAGGCTGCCGTCAGGTAGTTTCTTGGCCGCGCCGACGAAGATTTTTGTGCCGGGCTGCAGATCCGCTTTGTCGCCGGGATTGTAGGTGACGATCACGGTGTCCTGCGTCACCAGGATTTTCTTTTCGCCATTCTTGTATTTGAGCGTTAGCGTCTGGCCGTCGATGCCGGTCACGCTTGCCTCGACATTGGCATTGGTCATGGTGGAGTTGGGTTGCAGATCCCAGGCGTAATGGCCCTCGCCGGTACCGCGCATAGCCTCCGGAAAGATGTGCACCTCGATCGCCTTCTGGCTGCCGTCAGGCATCGGCATGCCGGTCGAGCCGACAAACAATCCCGGCTTGATGTCGGCGAGCGACGCTTTGACGATGGCGACCAGGACCGGCTGGTCGATCATGGTCACTTTCAGCTCCGCACCGTCACGCGTCTTGACGAAATAGGCCGTGCCGTCCAATCGCTCGATCGTGCCGCGCACGCGCATCGTATCTTGGGCGCGCGCCGTCGAACCGAAGGCGGCGAACGCCAGGATGGCGAGACCGAACGTATAAGCTAGCGCCTTTCGCATCGATATCCTCCGGAGCTGGAACCGTTTTGCGTGGTCAAGGTAACGTGGATCGGCCGCCGGCGGAACATGTTGACCCATCGCGCGTCGGGATCGGCTGGAGATGGAGATGATCAGTGTTGTTTTGTCGACATTGACGCGTTCGCTCACTCAACGATCAGTATCATGATACTATTTGCTTTTGCTTGCGTTCCGCAGCGTCACCACGGATCGTAGCGCTCGCGAAGCTATGATCGCGGTCAAATAAAAGTCCGACGCTGCGAAGCGATCTAACGACGGCGCACACGCGCTCAACAATTTCGCCATCGCAAACAAAGCATCCTACCAGGTCGCCGCGACGGCATGTTTCGGAAAGTCCCGAAACATCGCCGCGCGCGCACGCGCCATCGTGCAGCCTTCGCACCCGCAGGGACTGTGACCACGATGAACCAGCACGACGCCGAAATCCTTCACATCTACGAGCGCTGGCACGAGACCGTCGTCGGCGGTGACCTCGATGGCTTGATGGCGCTGTACGCCGACGATGCCATCCTCGAAACGCCGTTGATCCTCGCGACCTTGCCGGGCAAGACCGAAGGGATCTTGCAGGGGACAATCCGCGATCCGGCCGTTCTTCGAGGCCGGCTTCCGCAAGCTCCGCAACGAACTCGGCCGCTGGTATCGAACCGGGACGTTCTTTTCCAACGGCCGGCAACTGACATGGGAGTATCCGCGCGCAACCCCGCAGGGCGATCAGGTCGATCTTGTTGAAGTGATGGATATTGCCAACGGACTCATCGCCCATCATCGGGTCTATTGGGGATGGGTCGGATTCAAGGCGCTCATGGCGGCGCGGAAACAGTCCGCTTCGTAACGCCTGCCGCAGCGTTCCCGTCGCCACGGCCCCGAACATCGCGCCATCGCAGCGTTGGGGGCCTGCTTTCGCGCCCAGCACGCCGCACCAAATCGGCGCGCAGCCATTATATCTGCACCATACGCTTGCGATCCGAAGGCGAATGCGGCTTCGCGAATGCCCGAACGCGCCGGCGTCCATTGACCGGCCGGGCGCTTTCGTGTCACGTGCCCGCCTTTAGCCGAAAACGCGAAAACGACTGCAATTCCAATGGCCATTGAACGCTACAACGCCGCCGAGGCGGAGGCCCGCTGGCAAAAAGTGTGGGACGAGCGCGGTATCTTCGCCACGAAGAACGACGACGTCCGCAAGAAATATTACGTGCTCGAGATGTTCCCCTATCCGTCGGGGCGCATCCATATGGGCCACGTGCGCAACTACACGATGGGCGACGTGGTGGCGCGCTTCAAACGGGCGACCGGCCACGCGGTGCTGCATCCGATGGGCTGGGACGCCTTCGGCATGCCGGCCGAGAACGCCGCCATGGAGCGCAAGGTCCATCCGAAGAAATGGACCTACGAAAACATCGCCGCCATGAAGGCGCAGCTCAAGTCCATGGGCCTGTCGCTCGACTGGGACCGCGAGATCGCGACCTGCGATCCGGCTTATTACAAGCACCAGCAAAAAATGTTTCTCGATTTTCTCGCCGCGGGCCTGGTCGAGCGGCGGAAGTCGAAGGTGAACTGGGATCCGGTCGATCACACCGTGCTCGCCAACGAGCAGGTGATCGACGGCCGAGGCTGGCGCTCCGGCGCCGTGGTCGAGCAGCGCGAGCTGACGCAGTGGTTCCTGAAGATCACCGATTATTCGCAAGAGCTGCTCGACGCGCTCGACACGCTCGAGCGCTGGCCGGAAAAAGTCCGGCTGATGCAGAAGAACTGGATCGGCCGCTCCGAAGGTTTGCTGGTGCGCTTCGCGCTCGATACGAAGACCGCGCCGAACGGCGAGAGCGAACTGGAAGTCTTCACGACGCGCCCGGATACGCTGTTTGGCGCGAAATTCATGGCGGTCGCGCCCGATCATCCACTTGCGGCCGCGGCGGCGAAGAAAAATCCTGAGCTGGCGGCTTTCATCGATGAGTGCCGGCATCGCGGCACCGCGCAAGCCGACATCGACACCGCCGAAAAACTCGGCTTCGACACCGGCATCCGCGCGCGCGCATCCGTTCGATCCGGGCTGGACGCTGCCGGTCTTTGTCGCGAACTTCATTTTGATGGATTACGGCACCGGCGCCATCTTCGGCTGTCCGGCGCATGACCAGCGCGACCTGGAATTCGCCAACAAATACGAGCTCGGCAACACGCCGGTGGTTTGTCCACCCGACACTGATCCGAAAAGCTTCGTCGTCACCGACACCGCCTATGACGGCGACGGCCGCCTGATCAATTCGCGCTTCCTCGATGGCATGACCATCGCGCAAGCCAAGGAAGACGTGGCCAAGC
Organism: uncultured Alphaproteobacteria bacterium; assembly: GCA_963737755.1. Classification (GTDB taxonomy): domain Bacteria; phylum Pseudomonadota; class Alphaproteobacteria; order Rhizobiales; family Xanthobacteraceae; genus BOG-931. The sequence goes on from CAVTTZ010000010.1 coordinate 222,246, forward strand.
GGCTGGAAACGGAGACCTCGGGCAATCGGCCAGTGGCCCAGCGCCAGGTCAATTTCCGGCTGCGCGATTGGGGCATCTCGCGGCAGCGCTATTGGGGTTGCCCGATCCCCATCATTCATTGCGAGCAATGCGGCGTCGTGCCGGTGCCGGCCAAGGATCTGCCGGTGACGCTGCCGGACGACGTCACTTTCGACCGGCCCGGCAACCCCCTCGACCGCCACCCGACCTGGAAGCACGTCAAGTGTCCGCAATGCGGCGCGCCTGCGGTGCGCGAAACCGACACGATGGACACGTTCGTCAACTCGTCGTGGTATTTCGAGCGCTTCACCGATCCGTGGATCGCCGACGCGCCGACCGACCGCCGCATGGTCGATACCTGGATGCCGGTCGATCAATATATCGGCGGCATCGAGCACGCGATTCTGCATCTGCTCTACAGCCGCTTCTTCACCCGGGCGATGAAAAAGACCGGCCATGTCGGGGTCGACGAGCCGTTCGCCGGCCTGTTCACCCAGGGCATGGTGGTGCACGAGACCTATCGCACGCCGAGCGGCGAATGGGTGGCGCCGGCGGAGATCAAGATCGAAAGCGACGGCGATACGCGCCGCGCCTCGCTGCTCACGACCGGCGAGCCGATCGAGATCGGCCCGATCGAGAAGATGTCGAAGTCCAAGCGCAACACGGTCGACCCCGACGAAATCATCGCCGGCTACGGCGCCGACGTGGCGCGCTGGTTCATGCTGTCGGACTCGCCGCCCGAGCGCGACGTCGAATGGACCGAGCGCGGCGTGCAGGGCGCCTGGCGTTTCATGCAGAGGCTGTGGCGGCTGGTCGGCGAAGCCGCCGAAATCGCCCAATCGGCCCCGGCGGAACGGCCGGCAGCGTTTTCGCCGGCTGCCGCGGCGGTCCGCAAGGCAACCCACCACGCCCTGGCGAAAATCACCGATGACATCGAAAAGCTGCACTTTAATGTTTGTGTGGCAGCGATTTACGAGTTCGCCAATGCGCTTTCGGGGGCGATCGGCGACATCGGCTCGGATGGGGGTTCAGACGGGCCGGGATCGGGGGAGCCGCAGAACGGGGCAAGCTTCGCGCTCGCCGCCGACCTGCGCTGGGCCATGAATGAAGCGGTTAATGTTCTCGTGCAACTGTTCGCACCGATGATGCCGCACCTCGCCGAGGAATGCTGGGCCATGCTCGGCCACCAGACGCTGGTGGCGGAAGCGGCTTGGCCGGCGGTGGAACGCGACCTCCTGGTCGAGCATACGCTGACCCTGCCGGTACAGATTAACGGCAAAAAACGGGCGGACGTGACGGTCGCCCGCGAGGCCAGCAATGCCGAGATCGAGGCTGCCGTTTTGGCGCTGGATGCGGTATTAAAGGCGCTGGATGGGAAGTCACCCCGAAAGGTGATCATCGTGTCGGGACGGATCGTCAATGTGGTGGTCTAGCCTTCGGCAGTTGCGCACGCTCGCCTGGCCGGCCCGCCTGGCAGTGGTGTTGACCGCGGCCGGGCTTACGGCCGGCTGCTGGCAGCCGCTTTACGGCACCCGCGCGCCGGGTGGCGAGGGCGTACAGGACAAATTCGCCGCGGTCGACATTCCGCCGATTTCCGCACCGAAGGGCACGCCGACGGAGCGGGTCGCGGTCGGCATGCGCAATGAGCTGCAATTCGCCCTGCACAATGGCAACGGCAATACGGCGCCGGCGGCCTATACGCTCAAGGTCTATGTCGGCACATCGCAATTCACCTCTTATCTCGATCCGACCACGGGCCGCCCCGACTCGCAGATCCAAATCGTCAGCGCGAGCTACCAGTTGTTCGAAATTGCCACCGGCAAGATGGTGCTCAACGACATCGCCTTCGTTCATGTCGACTACAACATTCCGGGCTCGCAGCAGCGCTTCGCCGGCCAACGCGCCCGGCGCGATGCCGAAGACCGCGCCATCGTCCAGGCCGCCGATGTGGTTCGCAACCGGCTGGCATCCTACTTCGTCGCCGGGACTTAATCTCCCGCTCCGCTTATTCCCGCGCATGCGGGAATCCAATTTGGGCTTTCCGGCGCGTCAAGCCTGGGTCTCCGCCTTCGCGGGGACGAGCGGACGATGGCTTGATCTCGTGCCGCTATGCTTTAGATGACCGCCCATGGTCGCCCTTAAAACCGCGGACATCGAGAAATTCCTGGCACGGCCCGATCCGTCCCGGCCGGTCGTGCTGGTCTTCGGCCCCGACGCCGGCCTGGTCAGCGAGCGCGTCAACATGCTGGTCAAGGCATCGGTCGACGACGTCAACGATCCATTCTCGCTGGTGCGGCTCGAAGCCGAGGAATTGTCCGCCAATCCGACGCGCCTGGTCGAGGAGGCGCAGACCATTCCGCTGTTCGGCGGCCGCCGCGCCGTGTGGGCCAAGGCCGGCAGCCGCAATATCGCACCCGCGGTCGAGGCAGTGCTCGGCTTGCCGTCGAGCGAATGCCGCGTGGTGATCGAAGCCGGCGATCTGCGCCGCAATGCGCCGCTGCGCGCGCTGTGCGAGCGCGCCAAGAATGCCGCGGCACTGCCCATGCTACGCCGACACCGAGCGCGATCTGGCGCGGCTGATCGACACCGAGATGCGTGACGCCGAATTGACGCTCAAACCCGAGGCGCGCGCGATGCTCATTCCGCTGCTCGGCGGCGATCGCGCGGCGTCGCGCAACGAACTCCGCAAGCTGGCGCTGTATGCCCGCGGCCGCGGCACTGTCGACGTCGACGACGTCACCGCGGTAGTGTCGGATGCGTCGACGCTGGCGCTCGACGAGCTCATCGACACCGCGTTCGCGGGACGTCCGGTCGATCTTGAAGCGCAGCTCGCCAAGGTGCGCGCGGCCGGCAGCCCGGTCGGCTCGATCTTTTATGCCGCGCAACGCCAGCTCGCGCAGTTGCACAAGTGGCGCCTGGCGATCGAGAGCGGCGCGCATTTCTCGATCGACTCGGTGCAGCCGCCTTTGCACTTTCGGCGCAAGGCCATGGTCGAGGTGGCGCTTAAGCAATGGAACGCCGCGCGCCTCGTCGCCGCCATGACCGAACTTGCCGACGCGGTTCTGGCCTCGCGCAAAATGCCGGCACTCGCCGACACCATCGCCGAGCGCGCGCTGCTGTCACTCGCGACCAAAGCCCGCCGCGCCGCGGCGTAACTGCTTCGTTATTCGCCGAAGCGTTTTCCGTAGGACCGCGAAACAGCGTCGTCGCAAGGATTACGTCGGATTTTCCAAACTGAACGTCTGCGAGTCATCATCGTACGCGAAGGCTTCGGCGTAGCGGCCCCACGCGGTGACCGAGCGCAACGTCTCTTCGGCGTCCTCGGTGCTCATGTGATCTTCGAGCTCGTCGAAGAAGCGGCTCTTCGGCGCGACGTGATTGGTGCGCTCCTGCAGCACGCGGCGGATGTGCGCGGCGAGCGGCACATAGGCGAGAACCTGGCGCTGGAAGATTTTTTTGCGGTCGTCGGTGCCGGCCTCGACATATTGCCGGCCGATGTCGGTGATCTTGATGTCGCCGCCTTCGACTTCGGCGAGATGCAGCATCTGCAGCGCATCCGCGACCGGGAACAGCTCATCGTCTTCGATATTCTCGGCAAACACCGGCAAGTCGGCCTTGCCGTTATATTCACCGACCAGCGTTTCCAACACGCCCGACAAAAGGTTGGCGGAGACGCGCGGCAGCCTGGTGTCGATCGAGGTCGCGATCGTTCCGGCCGCGGCGCCGATCTTCGGCGGCGCCGCGCGCGAAGTCATCGCCACATAGATCTTTTCGACCAGATCGCGGAAGCGCGGATCAAGCCGGTTGCGCGGCTGTTTCAGATCGACCGTGATCTCGCGGATGATGCGGCCCGGATTGGACGAGAACAGCAGGATGCGGTCGCACATCAGCACCGCTTCCTCGATGTTGTGGGTGACGATGATGATCCCTTTGATCGGCAGCTTGCCGTCACCCCATAGCTCGATCAGGTCGGTGCGCAGCGTCTCCGCCGTGAGCACGTCGAGCGCGGAGAACGGCTCGTCCATCAGCAAAATATTCGGATGCACGACCAGTGCGCGCGCAAAGCCGACGCGCTGGCGCATGCCGCCGGAAAGCTCGCGCGGATACGCGGATTCGTAACCGTCCAGGCCGATCAGATCGATCCCGGCCAGCGCCCGCTTCCGGATCTCCGCGTCGGGCAGCCCGAGCGCTTCAAGTCCGATCTGCACATTTTCCAGCACCGTGAGCCAGGGAAACAGCGCGAACGACTGGAACACCATGGCGATGCCAGGCGCCGGGCCGAGCACCGGCTGGCCCAAATAGGTGATCGAGCCGCCGGAGGCCGGCATCAGGCCGGCGATCGAGCGCAGCAGCGTCGACTTGCCCGAGCCGGTACGGCCGAGCAGGCCGACGATCTGGCCTTCCATCAACTGCAACTCGATGCCGTCGAGCACCAAGAGCTCGCCGCCGTCGGCGCGTGGAAAGGTTTGGCGCAGGGCGTGGATATCGAGAAGGGCGCTGCTCATGCGAAGACCTCAACCAAGCCGGAACTTGCGTTCGGCATAGAAATACAACGGACGCCAGAAGACGCGATTGATCACCACGACGAAAAAGCTCATCACCGCGATGCCGAGCACGATGCGCTGAAAATCACCGGCCTCGGTTTGCTGCGCGATATAGGCGCCGAGCCCATAAGCCTGCAGATGCTCGTTGCCCCAGGAGGCAACCTCGGCAACGATGCTGGCGTTCCAGGAACCGCCCGAAGCCGTAATTGCGCCGGTCACATAATAGGGCAACACCGCGGGCAGCGCGATGCGCCGCCACCACAACAGACCGCGCACACGGAAGTTGACGCCGGCCGCACGCAACTCCGCCGGAATAGCCGAGGCCCCGGCGACGACGTTGAACAAGATGTACCATTGGGTGCCCAGGATCATCAGCGGGCTCAGCCAGATATTGGGATTGAGCTTGAGCGCGACGATCGCCGACACCGCGATCGGAAACAAAAGATTGGCCGGGAATGCGGCGAGAAACTGCGCCACCGGCTGGACGAAATTGGCGACCTGACGCCGCGTCCCAACCCAAACGCCGATCGGCACCCAGACGATGCTGGCAAGCGCGATGAGCACAACGATCCGGCTGAAGGTGGCGAGCCCGAGCAAAAACGCCGTGGCCAGGTCCGACAGCGTCAGATCGTGGATCACAAAACGCCCGATTTCCCAGAGCGCCAGCGCCGCGAGCGCGACGACGATGATGACCCACTGAAACGTTACCCAGCCGTGCGTCGGCCCGGCTTCGCGCTTGACCGGAACCGCTTCCTTCCACCAGCGTGCCACCAACACCCGCCGCCACGACGAAGCGAACGGCTGCGAGAGCCGATCGATCAGGCGCGAGCGGCGCAGCACGTCCAGCACCCAGGATTCCGGCGGCAGCACGCCGGGCTCCTGCTCGAAGCGGAAGCGATCGGCCCAGGCGATCAGCGGCCGGAACAGAACCTGATCGTAGATCAGGATCACGATCAGCATGGTGAGGATCGCGTAGCCGACCGCGGCAAGGTCGCGATGCTCGATGGCGAGCGCGATGTAGGAGCCGACGCCGGGCAAGGTGATGGTCGTGTTGCCGACACTGATCGCTTCGGACGCTACCACGAAGAACCAACTGCCGGACATCGACACCATCATGTTCCAGATGAGCTGCGGCATCGCGTACGGCACATCGAGCCGCCAAAATCTCATCCACGGGCTCAAGCCGAAATTGCGCGACGCCTCGACCAGTTCGGTCGGCACCGTGCGCAGCGACTGATAGAAGCTGAAGGCCATATTCCAGGCCTGGCTGGTGAAGATTGCGAAAATTGCGGCGAATTCGGCGCCGAGCACGCGGCCGGGCGCCAGCGCCATGAAGAACACGACGGTGATCGAGATGAAGCCGAGAATCGGCACCGATTGCAGAATGTCGAGCAGCGGAATGAGCAGCCGCTCGGCGCGTTTGTTCCTCGCCGCCAGCGTTGCGTAGGTAAAGGTGAACAACAACGACAGCAGCATCGCCAGCAGCATGCGCAGCGTGGTGCGCGCGGCGTATTGCGGCAGATTGCGTGGATCAAGCGATACCGGCTGCTGCTGCAACTCGGTCAACGGTTGCAACAAATGCCGGCTGGCTTCACCAAGGAACACGAGAAGGCCGAGAATCAAGAGCACGGCCAGAACGTCCCAGCGGGTAAAGAAGCGACCCCAGCCGCCGACGGAAATAGGCACGTTCAGCCGCATATCCGCTTGCCCGATCCACTTGGTGCGACACGGGGAGTGTCACAACTTCGTCATGAAAAACGCGGTGCCGGATGCCTGAGGTGCGGTGCTCATGACGACGCGCGGTCATCCGCACCGCGCGCGGTAATCAGCCCTCGTGCCAAGCCCCATGTTGCCAGACACATGGACCCGGGTCCCCTCGCAAGGCCATCCGGCGGCCGCGCGTTTGGTGCGATCACATAACCACCCGCGGGGCGTTGATCAAACGTTATTGCGGCCGTTACCTGCGAGGTAATTTGAAGCGCGTGCGGGCCGGGGTTAAAGTTCGCCCATGCTCGATCGCAGAGAGGCCGTCGGCGGATTATTGCGGCAGTGGCGGCAACGCCGGCGCTTGAGCCAGCTCGATCTTGCCTGTGAGGCCGGAATCTCGACCCGGCATTTGAGCTTTGTCGAAACCGGCCGCGCCCAGCCAAGCCGCGAGATGCTGCTGCACCTTTCCGAGCAACTCGACGTGCCGGTGCGCGAGCGCAACGTGCTGCTGGTGGCCGCCGGTTATGCACCGATTTTTCCCGAACGGCCGCTAGCCGATCCGGTGTTGACGGCAGCGCGCAGCGCCATCGATCTGGTGCTGGAGCGGCAGAAGCCGTTCCCGGCATTTGCGCTCGACCGGCAATGGCGCGTGGTCGCCAGCAACACGGCACTGCCGGAATTGTACGAAGGCGTCGTCGCCGACTTGCTCGAGCCGCCGCTCAATGCGATGCGGCTGTCGTTGCATCCGCACGGGCTGGCGCCGCGCATTGTCAATCTCGCCGAATGGCGCGCGCATCTGCTGTATCGCCTGCGCCGGCAGGTTGAGCTGACTGCCGACCGCGCCCTGATTGATCTCCTGCAAGAGGTCAGCGGCTATCCGGCGCCGGCCGCGGTGAAAGCGATCGATGTGGAGCACGAGATCGCGGTGCCGTTTCGAATCAGGACCAGCGTCGGCGTGTTATCGTTCTTCAGCATGACCACGGTGTTCGGCACGCCGGTCGACGTGATGCTGTCGGAACTGATGCTGGAATTGTTCTTTCCCGCCGACGACGAAACCGCATCGGCGGTGCACCGGCTGGCCGCGGTCGGGCGGACGGCGAATTAGACAACGTCGTCATTGCGAGGAGCAAAGCGACGAAGCGATCCAAGGACGTTGAGACAAGTCGCGCCCTTGGATTGCTTCGCTGCGCTCGCAATGACGATTCTCGTCGTCACCATGAAATTTCATCGCGCATCGCATTTCTTTACCTGTCGCGTAATCGCCTCGGCTCCCAGCCCGCGCGAGGATCAACACACGGCACACAAGCAAGCCGTTGATCAACGCGAGGAGAAGCCAGATGCAAAAAGTCAACGAAACCGTCGTTCGCTATCTCGCCGCCTGGAACGAGCGCGATCCGCAACGCCGCCGTGAACTCGTCGCCGCGACCTGGATCGAAGAGGGAAGCTACATCGACGCACATCGCCGCGGCGAAGGGCACAGCGCCATCGACGCGATGCTCGCGGCGACGCAGGCGCAATTTCCCACCTATCGCCTGAACCTCGTCAGCGGCATCGAGGCGCACAATAATGTCGTGCGTTTTTCCTGGGCCGCCGGCGGCACCGCGGACGCGCCGCTCTATATCGGCGGCACCGATTTCGCAACGATCGCGCCGGACGGCCGCATCAAGACGGTGACCGGCTTCATGGATGCGGCGCCGGCGCTGTAACAACAAAGCACGTGTGAATACCTGTACGGCTTCGCCCGCAACGCCGCGGGCGGAGCCAGACCCGTTTGCCGCAATCGGGGCGCTACTTCACCGCGGTTCGATGCGGCCGGGCGAAGACCAGACGCGAAGCGGACGGGATCCGCTGATACACCAGGATGGTCGCCCAGCTTGCGATCACCGAGCCGCAGAAGACGATGAGGCCCTTGAGCAGAGCGAAAATCGGCGCGCCGACGAGCGCATATTGCAGCCACACGGTGGGAACGTAGTGCACCAGATAAAGGCTGTAAGCATTGACCGAGAGGCTGTCGAGCGCCGCGGACCGCTTGAGGCCGAAGCGCAAGCTCGATGCCAGCACAAAGAAACATCCGCCGGCGCAGGCCAAAGCGAAGCATAGGGCTGCAGCCGCTTGGATGATGATCGGCGCGGCCCGATCCAGCGTCAGCGACGTCACGCCCATCCATAGAAACAAGGTGGCGATCGCAATCGCCAGCCACAATTTCCAACGCCGACCAAGTGCACCGTCGATATCGACCAAGCCGACATCGAGTCCAGCGGTGCCGATGCCGACGCCGATGAAAAAGTACACGCCGTAAAGCAGCGGCCGACACCACTGCACCGACAGGATTCCGGAATTCGACCAAGCCCACGGCGAAAATGCCAGCGCCAAGGGCACATAAGCGACCGCCGATACGGCGACCAGCACGGTGAAGAACGTGGCCGGGCGTCGGCCCGCGCTGGCGCACCAGCGGCCCAGTGCCGGGATCGCCGCCGGCGCGACGAAATTCACCGCAACCAGGATGATGTTGAGGGCGAGAAGCTGCCACAGAAACCAGAGTTGCGCGTTCGGTACGAACGGCAGGCTCGTGTAAGCGCGCACGTAGTTCATGAGACCCGGTTCGCCGTGGTAGCTCAAATAGGCCGGATAAAAGGCAATCGGATTGAGCACCAGGAGACCGAACACGTAAGGAATGCCGAGCCGCCGCAACCGATCGCGGACGAAGCCGAGATTTTTCTTGCGCTGCAGGCTGGGCCAAACGAACAGGCCCGAGAGCAGAAACATCATCGCCATCAAGTAGACGTCCTGCCAGGCGCAGAACAAATCGAACCCGAACCAGCGGTGCGTATCGGCGACCGGAAAAGCGCGCCAGAGATAAGGAAGCTGGTTGAAGGGCGCATCCCGCTCGGGAGGCATGAACTGCACGTAGGCGAGCACCGCGTGGAAAGCGAGCACGACCAGAATGACGACCGCGCGCAGATTATGCAGCGCCAAGCTCGAACGTGACATCGTCGCCGAAAGTGCCATGAATGCGTCGCCCCCCATCCAGGGCGTAAACGCCCTGGTAACCAAATTTAATCCAAATCGTCGGCATAATCATCCGAACGACGGGGCATCCTGGCAAGCAGGAAATGGGCGTCCTGATGGCTTTTGCGTCAAGGCTTTGCACGTAAATCGTCGTCAAATCACCGCATTGTGGAAGCACTATATCCAAGCTCCCAATGGCGATTCGTAATTCCCCCCAATCGTGAACGGATGGAGAAGCGCGTTGGTTATGCGATTGACGAAACTCTTGTTTGCCGGCCTGGTGGCGACATTTGCCAGCATGCAGTTCGCGGCGGCCGAACCGTCGGTTGCCGGCTTATGGCAAAAGACCGATGAAGCGACCGGCAAGCCGGTTGTTTGGTTCCTGTTTGTTGAGAAAAATGGAACCTATCAGGGCGTTACCGCGAAACTGTTCCCGCGGGCGGACGATGGCCCGCAATCGCCGGTGTGCACGGCGTGCGCCGATGACCGACACAATCAGCCGATGCTCGGGTTGCCGATCGTCCGCGGCATGAAGCGCGCTGGATTGCGCTACGAGAACGGCAACATCATGGATCCGCGTGACGGCCAAGTTTACCACGCCGTGATGACGGTCAGCCCCGACGGCCAAACGTTGACGGTGCGCGGCTATCTGGGCTTCGAGATGTTGGGACGCAATGAAAATTGGTACCGCCTGCCTGACGAGGCGATGAAGAAACTCGATCACGGCGTGGTGGCGAAGTATCTGCCGAACCAAGCGCAGGGACATGCGCAGGCATCGGGGCAAACGCATGCCGACGCCAACGCAACGCGGCACCCGCAGACTTTCGCCGGATCGGCGAACTAAAAACGGTATGTAGACTGATTGCTACGCCGCTATGGCCGGGCTCGTCCCGGCCATTCGCGTTTTAGGCTCGCGCGTTTTAGGCCGCGCGTTGTTGTGCCGCGCCTTTTTTGTTTGCGGTTGTTATTCTGATGTCGCGAGCGTGCAGCAGACGCCGGGCGTCAGGACATAGACACGCAGCACAATGCGCAACTTCAGTCCGCGCCGATCCCATATTCGCAGCCGCGTGCGGCATAGTGATAGCGCGCTACGCCGTAACGATCGCGATCGATGACCGGTTGGCACTGCGCCACCCATTTGCGATCGCGCGCCCGCGCCTCCGCGCGCTCATCATCACTATAGGATCGCGGCACCACCCGGACATTGGGATCGCCGCCCGGCCCCCATTGGCCGATACAGTTGACGCTGCCCGCACCGCCGACGCAGCTGAAGCCGCCGACCTCGGCAGCTTGCACCGACGCCAGCATCAGCGCCGAAACGATCACGGCAGCACCGCCGCCGACAAGTCGCCGCGCAACGCGCGGCCTCTGGGCCGATCGATTGGTTAACACCGCGCTCTCCCCGCCCAGTCCGATCCGACCGATCGCGGCCGTCGCCAGGCCCATTTTTGGACGCCCCGCGGGCATTTGGCGAAGATTTCGCCGCAAAACCCGCTGTCCACCACCTGTGTGGCTAGGCGAGCAAGGCGGGTGCCAGGGAGAATTGGCCCGTTTTGGGACAGGGTTTGTGCGGCGGCGTTAACGATTACCAGAAGCCGACCAGCGCGCTCTTGAGGCGTTTCCATGCCGCCTCGCTGCCGGGCAGGCCGAAGCGAAGCCAGTTCGGCCGATCCACAAAGGCCCGCACCCAAATTCCAGCCTGGCCGAGATGAGCCGAGAGCGCATGCGCGGCCGGCGTCTGCACCAACCGAAACAGGCTGGTGCCACCGATCACGGGCAGCGCGAGGCCGGACAGCAAGGTGTCGAGCCTTTGCATCGACGCATCGAGCCGCGCGCGGGTGTCGTCGATCCAGGCCTTGTCGGCGAGCGCTTGGGTGCCGATGGCGATCGCCGGCCCGGACACCGCCCAGGGTCCGAGCGTCGCGGCGATCTTCCGGTTCCAGCGGCGGAGCGGCCAGCGCAAAGCCCAGCCGCAAACCGGCCAAGCCGAAGAATTTGCCGAACGAGCGCAGCACGATGATGTTGCCGGCATCCACATCGGGCGCCAAGCTCGACCCCGGCGTGGCGACGTCCATAAAAGCTTCGTCGACGACCAGCAGGCCACCGCGGCTGCGAAGATCGGCGGCCAACGCAAGAAGGTCGCCGCGCGTAAAAAGCCTGCCGTCCGGGTTATTCGGATTGCGCGAGCATGACCAGCGTTGCGTCGCCGCAATCGGCCAGATCCGCGCACGGCTTTCACCGCATGCCCGGCGAGCGCCGCTGTGCGGCCATGTTCGGCATAGCCCGGCGCCAAAACCGCGGCGCGGCCGGGCGGGACCAGCCGCGCCAGCATCGGCAAGGCGATCTGTGTGCCCGGCAGCGGGCACGACATGGACTGCCGAGGGCGCGCCGTACGCATCCGCAGCCGCGTGCGCCAGCGTCGACAGGTCCGCCGGCGCCGGCAAGCGGGCGAAAAGCTCGGTGGCGAGACGCGGCAGCGGATACGGATGGGGATTGATCCCGGTCGACAGGTCGATGAAAGGTTCGGGCGCGCCGGGAAAAAGGCGCCGGGCGGCGCCCAGATCGCCGCCGTGCGGCAGGTCCGCGTTCTCGTCCGATAACCTCTGCTCGTCACCGCCGCTTGTCATCATGACCGTTGTACTTGCCATTCTGGCTATGCTGATCGAGCTTTGCTGCGGCTATCCGGCGGCTTTGTACCGCGCGATCGGCCATCCGGTGAACTGGATCGGGCGCCTGATCGCATGGCTCGACCGTACGCTCAATCGCGAAACCGCGACGGCGCCGGCCCGGCGCAGCGCGGGCGTCGCCGCGGTTCTGATCCTGCTCGCCATCGTGGGCGCGCTCGCATTGTTGCTCCAGTTCGCGCTGCTGCGTTTGCCGTTCGGGATATTCGCCGTGGCGATCGTCAGCAGCACGCTGCTCGCGCAGCGAAGTCTGTATCGCCACGTCGCCGACGTCGCCGACGCTTTGGAACGGGACGGCGTCGCCGGCGGCCGGCGAGCGGTGGCGCAGATCGTCGGCCGCGACACCGCCGCACTCGACACCGCCGGCATCGCCCGCGCCGCGATCGAGAGCCTGGCCGAGAATTTTTCCGACGGAGTGGTGGCGCCGGTGCTCTGGATGGCGGTCGGCGGGCTGCCGGGCGCCGCGCTCTACAAGGCGATCAACACCGCCGACAGCATGATCGGGCACCGCACGCCGCGCCACGAGGCGTTCGGCTGGGCGGCGGCGCGGCTCGACGATCTGGTCAACCTGCCGGCCTCGCGCCTCTCGGCGCTGCTGTTGGTCGCGGCCGCGATGCTGAGCGGATCTGATTCGGCCGCCGCAGCCTGGCGCGCCGTGCGCCGCGACGCCGCGCGTCACCGCTCGCCGAACGCCGGCTAGCCGGAAGCCGCGATGGCGGGCGCGCTCGGGCTTTCGCTCGCCGGGCCGCGCAGCTATGCGGGAACGCGCGTCGAAGACGCCCACATGGGCGACGGCCGCCGCGACGCCGATGCCGCCGACATTCGCCGCGCGCTCGCGCTCTATCGCCGCGCCGACGCTCTTTTGCTCGTGCTGCTCGGCGCGCTTGCGCTCGCGCTCATCGCGCCAGCGTGAGCAGGCGATCGATATCCAGATGCGGTTTCCAGATGCGCGGCCAGCGCGTCGAGCGTGCGCTCGACCAGGTCGTCGTAGCGAATCGTCGCCTTCGCGGCGAAGCGCTCGAGCCACGCTGCGCGCTGACGATCGTCGGCGAACAAGCCATGCACATAGGTGCCGATCACGCGGCCGTCCGCCGACACCGCGCCCTCAGGCGAACCGTCGGAGAGGCGCGCGAAGGGCCGCGCGCAATCGGCGCCTTCGGTCACGCCCATATGCATCTCATAGCCCGCGAACGGCGCACCATCGCTCGAGGTGCCGCTCACGGGCTCGAGCCGCTTCTCCGCCGATAGCGTCGTCGCCACATCGAGCAGGCCCAATCCCGCGACCGTCCCGGGCGGGCCTTCCATGCCGTCCGGATCGGCAACGCTGCGGCCCAGCATCTGATAGCCGCCGCACAGGCCGAGGATCGTTCCGCCGCGGCGCCAATGCGCCGCGATATCGATATCGAAGCCGGCGGCGCGCAATGCCGCAAGATCCGCGATGGTGGCTTTCGAGCCGGGCAATACAATCGAGATCGGCATCGCCCGGAAGCGCCGTGCCCGGCCGCACCCGGATGAGCTCAACCTCGGGCTCGGCCTCGAGCGGATCGAGATCGTCGAAATTGGCGATGTGCGGCAGGATCGGCACCGCGATCCGCATGCGCGCGTGTCGCCTTGGCGGGCGGATGCTGCTCCAGCGCCAGCGCATCTTCCGCCGGCAACACGACGCGCATCGCGCGAAATACGGCACGAGCCCAAGCGGCGCCCAGCCGGTCAGCGTGCGCGATCTGCGTCATGCCGGATGCGAACAGCGCCGGATCGCCGCGGAATTTGTTGACGATGAAGCCGCGAATGAGCGCGGCATCGTCCGTCGCCAGCACCGCCTTGGTGCCGACCAGGCTCGCGATCACGCCGCCGCGATCGATATCGCCGATCAGCACGACCGGCACGTCGGCCGCCCGCGCAAATCCCATATTGGCGATGTCGTTGGCGCGCAGATTGATTTCGCGGCGCTGCCGGCGCCTTCCACCAAGACGATATCGGCCGTCGTCGCGCAGCCGCGCAAAACTTTCCAGCACGTACGGCAGAAGATCGCGCTTGATCTGCTGATACGCCGCGGCCTTGGCGTTGCCGAACACACGGCCCTGCACCACGATCTGCGCGCCGATCTCGCTCTGCGGTTTGAGCAGCACGGGATTCATATGCACGCTCGGCGCCACGCCGGCGGCGCGCGCCTGCAAGGCTTGCGCGCGGCCGATCTCGCCGCCGTCTGCGGTCACCGCGGCATTGTTCGACATGTTCTGCGGCTTGAACGGGCGCACCGAAAGGCCGCGCCGCGTCAGCGCCCGCGCCAGGCCGGCGACGATCAGCGATTTGCCGACGTCCGAGCCGGTGCCGGCAAACATGAGCGCGCGCGCCGGCATGGCGTCAGAACTCGATGCCGGGCTGCGCCTTCACGCCGGCGGCGAAGTGGTGCTTGACCAGCGTCATCTCGGTGACCAGATCGGCGGCCGCGATCAGCTCCGGCTTGGCGTTGCGGCCGGTCACGACGACATGCAGATCGCCGCGGCGCGCGCCGAGCGCGGCGATGACGGATTGCAGATCCAGATAATCATAGCGCAGCGCGATGTTGAGTTCGTCGAGAACGATCAGGCGCAAGCCCGGATCGTCCATCAGTTCGCGCGCCTTGGCCCAGGCGCGTTCGGCCGCCGCGATATCGCGCGCGCGATCCTGCGTCTCCCAGGTAAAACCCTCGCCCATCGTGTGCCAGACGATCTGATCGCCGAACTTTGCCAGCGCGTCGCGCTCGGCGGTGTGCCACGCGCCCTTGATGAATTGCACCACGCCGACGCGCTCGCCGCGTCCGAGCATGCGCAACGCCAATCCGAAAGCGGCGGTGGATTTGCCCTTGCCGGTGCCGGTATGGACGATGAGCAAGCCTTTCTCGACCGTCTTGCCGGCGACTTCGGCGTCCTGGACGGCTTTGCGCTTGGCCATCTTGGCGCGATAGCGCTCGGCTTCGGCCGGATCGGTCGGTTCGCTCATGAAAGCTCGCTCATAATGTGCCTTTCAGCGCCAGCGGCAAGCCCGCCACCGTCAAGATCACACGGTCGGCGCGCGCGGCCATGCGCTGATTGAGAACACCCTGCAGGTCGCGAAAGCGGCGGCCGAGCGGCGTGGCCGGGACGATTCCGGAACCGACTTCGTTCGCGACCAAAACGCGCGGCCCGCGCGCGGTCGCCAGGATGTGTTCCAGTTGCGTCGCCTGCGCTTCGATATCGGCCTCAGCCAACATGAGATTCGACAGCCACAGCGTCAAGCAATCGACCAGCACCGGTTCCGCGCCGCAAGCCGCTAGCGCCGGCGCGAGATCCCGGGGCGCCTCGATGGTGCGCCAGTCGGCGCCGCGGCGCGCGCGATGGCCTTCGATGCGCGCCGCCATCTCGGCGTCGCCGGCTTCGGCGGTAGCGATATACGTCCAGGGCGGCGGCAAAGCTGTCATCAAGCCTTCCGCCAGGCGGCTTTTGCCAGAACGGGCGCCGCCGATAACAAGTGTGACTCTCGATGTGCTCGGCATGAGAGCAAAACGCCCCATCGCGCGCCGCATTGACAGGCCGGGGCACGCAAATCTATCTACTAGAGCATCGACGGTTCCTCGCAAGAGGATGAAAAGGGAATGCGGTGCGGGAGGTCTTGTCTCCCTAAGCCGTAGCTGTCCCCGCAACTGTGAGCGGGAAGTCTCGTCCACATACGCCACTGGAAGCCCGCTTGCTTCCGGGAAGGCGGGCGAGACGACGATCCGCGAGCCAGGAGACCTGCCGTCGTTCGAGTCGACGCGACAAACATCGGTCGGGGTGTATCGGTGGGTGGCTCGAAAGACGCCAAATCGGCAAAGACGCCAATTCGCTTTGGTTGTCTTTCTGGAAATTGTTTGGCGATCTTTTGCTCCTCGCTCGCGCCGGCAGAAGGTGATGCGAGGACTTTGCCGTGTTCCATGTTCTGAACAAACCACGCGACGACGCGCGCATTCTTGGTGCGCGAATTTTTGCTGCCTTCCGGGAGGCGTCATGCGCGAAACCATGACCGACGCTCCCGCCGTGACCGACGCGCCGACCATTTATGTCTGCACCACCTGTCGGCCGCCTGGACAACCGGACAGCATCGTGCGTCCCGGTGCCGTTTTGGCTACCGCCACAGTGCAGGCCGCCGCCGGCACCGAAGTCGACGTGCGGCCGATGCGCTGCCTCGGCAATTGCAGTCGCGGCGCCAGTGCGGCGATGCGGGCCAACGGCTCGTGGACGTATTTGTTCGGCGACCTCGACGCGAGTTGCGCCGAAGCCCTGATCGCCGGCGCCCGGCTGCTCGCGCAGTCCGCTGACGGAATTTTGCCGTGGCGCGGACGGCCGGAGCGACTCAAGCGCGGCATGATCGCGCGCATTCCCCCATTCGGATTTCAGGAGATCGATCCGTGACTGGCTCTCTCACCCGTATTCCCTGCACCATCGTCACCGGCTTTCTCGGCGCCGGCAAAACTACGCTCATTCGCGAGGTCATCACCAACGCGCAAGACCGCAAGCTCGCGGTGATCGTCAACGAGTTCGGCGATGTCGGCATCGACGGCGAAGTGCTCAAAGGCTGCGGCAATGCCGCCTGCCCCGAGGACAATATCGTCGAGCTCGCCAACGGCTGCCTGTGCTGCACCGTCGCCGACGAATTCGTGCCGGCGCTCGATGCGATCCTCGCCCGCGAGGGCGTCGAGCACATCGTCATCGAGACGTCGGGGCTGGCGCTGCCGAAACCGCTGGTGCAGGCGTTTCACTGGCCGGCGATCAAAAATCGCGTCACCGTCGACGGCGTCGTCGTCGTGGTCGATGGCGCCGCACTTGCCGACGGCCGCGTCGCGCACGATCTCAATGCGCTGGCCGAACAGCGCGTCGCCGACACCGCGCTGTCGCACGACGATCCGGTCGAAGAGGTGTTCGAGGATCAGTTGGCGTGCGCCGATCTGGTCGTGCTCAACAAACGCGACCTGATCGATGATCAGAGGGCTCGCCAAGGCGCATGCCGCGATCGCCGAAGCGCTGCCGCGCAGCGTCAAGGTGATCACCGCCGCTGGCGGCAAGGTCGATCAGAAATTGTTGCTTGGCTTGGGCGTCGGCACCGAGGACGATATCGCCAACCGCCGCACCCATCACGACGACGAGGAAGATCACGACCACGACGATTTCGATTCGTTCGTGGTGCCGCTCAAAGAAGTCGCCGATCCGGCCACGCTGGCCGCACGCGTCACCGCGCTGGCAGAAGACTTCGACGTGCTACGCGTCAAAGGCTTCGCCGCCGTCACCAACAAGCCGATGCGTTTGCAACTGCAGGCCGTCGGCCCGCGCGTGACCCATCAATACGACCGGCCTTGGACCAACAGCGAAGCGCGCCAGGGCCAACTGGTGGTGATCGGGCTCAAGGGTCTCGATCGCGCGGCAATCACGCGCGCGCTTATTGAATAAGGCGAGCGCACGCGATGCATCTCCTGGCCACGACCGCAACCAGCCTCGACGACATTGTCGAAGCGGTCGATCTTGGCCAGTCGCCGGGCGAAATCGCGATCCTGTCGTTTGCCGACAGCGATCTCACCGGGCTGGCGGCGGCATGGGAAACTGAGAGCGCCGTGCTGCCCAGCGTGCGGCTCGCGCATTTGCGCGACCTGCGCCACCCGATGTCGGTCGATCTGTGGATCGATCGCGTCGGCGCTCACGCCAAGGTCATTGTCGTTCGCCTGCTCGGCGGTCTCGAATGGTGGCGATACGGCATCGAGCAACTTTCCGCGCTGGCACGCGAGCGCGGTGTCGCACTCGCCATTTTGCCCGGCGAAGATCGCGACGATGTGCGGCTTGCCGATGCCTCCACCATGCCGGCGGACGAACTCCACACGCTGCTGCAATATTTCCGTGAAGGCGGCCGCGATAATCTGCGCGCGCTGCTGCGCCGTCTTTCCGGACACGCCGGTGTTACGCTGGAGACGCCGGCGCCGCGGCCGCTGCCGCGTTACGCCGGCTATCTGCCTGGACACGGCGCGGTCGAGCTTGACCGCTCTCCGCGCCGCGCTCGGAAGCGATAAAGCCGTCATCCCGATCATCTTCTATCGCGCACTTTTGCTGGCATCCGACACCGCGCCAGTGGATGCGCTCTGTGCAGCGCTGGCCGCGCGCGGCCTCGCGCCAGCGCCGCTGATCGTCACCAGCCTGAAGGATCGCGACGCGGCCGCGTTTCTGAAAGACGCGCTGGCGCGCCTGAAACCCGCTGTCATCGTCACCATGACGGCGTTCGCCGCTGGCGGCGGCGAAAGCGACACGTCGCCGTTTGACGACACCGATGTGCCGATCGTGCAAGTTGTCAGCGCAACAACGCGGCGCGCCGCCTGGCGCGAGAGCGCACGCGGCCTTGGCGCCGCCGATCTAGCGATGCACATCGTCTTGCCCGAACTCGACGGCCGCATTCTCGCCGGCGCCATCGCCTTCAAGGACACCTTGCCGGCGCAGCAAGATCTCGCTTTCACCGCGCTCGCGAGCCGGTGCGAACCGGACCGCGTCGCCATGGCGGCCGCCCGCATCGCGGCCTTGGTGCGCTTGCGCGCGTGCCCGCGCGATGCCCGCACGATCGCGGTGCTGATGCCCGATTATCCGGGCGCGCCGGGCCGCACCGGCTATGCCGTCGGCCTCGACGTGCCGGCGAGCGTGCTTGCGCTGCTCGACGATCTTGCGGACGCCGGCTATGCGGTCGCGAACAAGCCATCACAGTCATCGGCACTGCTCGCCGCACTCGCCGCCGGGGCAGACGAATGCGCGCTCACGCTCGCCGCATATCGGACGCTGCTCTCGCGGCTCCCCGCCGTGGCGGCAGCGAAGCTGGTCGAAGCGTGGGGCGCACCGGAGACCGATCCGGACGTGCGCGACGGCGCCTTTCAGTTCCGCGCCAACAAATTCGGCAACATCATCGTTGCGTTGCCGCCGGATCGTGGCCGCCGCGCCGACCGACGCGCCGATTATCACGACGCATCGCTGCCGCCGCGCCACGCGCTGGTGGCGTTCGGTCTCTGGCTGCAGCACGTTGCACGCGCCGATGCGCTCGTGCATCTCGGCGCGCACGGCACGCTCGAATGGCTACCGGGAAAAGCGGTGGCACTCACCGCCGCGTGCTTTCCCGAAATCGTCACCGGCGCGCTTCCGGTCATCTATCCGTTCATCGTCAGCAATCCGGGCGAAGCCGCGCAGGCCAAGCGCCGCATCGCCGGCGTCACCATCGGACATCTGCCGCCGCCGCTGGCTGCGGGTTCGCTTTCCGGCGAAACCCGCGACCTTGAGCGTCTGGTCGACGAATATGCGCAAGCCGACGGGCTCGATCGCCGCCGCCGCGAGCGCCTCGCGAAGCTGATCGTGGAAACCGCGCAACGCACCGGCTTGGCGCGCGAAGCCGGCGTGAGCACCGGCGAAACAGCCGACGATGCGCTCCGCCGCATCGATGCCTGGCTGTGCGATCTGAAAGACCTCGCCATCAAGGACGGCCTGCACATTTACGGCCGCATCCCTGCCGCCACGGACGATCCGCAATGGCAAGCGAGCGCCACCGCCGAACGCGCCGCGTTGCTGGCGGGACTCGACGGGCGCCGCGTCGCGCCCGGCCCCGCCGGCGCACCCTCGCGCGGACGGCGCGACGTGCTGCCGACCGGCCGCAATCTTTTCACCGCCGATCCGCGCGCGTTGCCGACGGCGACAGCGATGGACCTGGGCCGCCTCGCCGCCGATGAAATCGTGCGCGCGCATCTGCAGAGCCACGGCGAATGGCCGCGCACAGTGGTGATCGATCTTTGGGGCAGTGCCACGCTGCGCACCGGCGGCGAAGAGATCGCCCAAGGCCTCGCGCTGATGGGCTGCCGGCCGATCTGGGATCATGCCAGCGCCCGGGTCACCGGCGTCGAGGTGTTGCCGACCGCCGCGATGGGACGCGCGCGCGTCGACGTCACCTGGCGGATTTCCGGATTGTTTCGCGATCTGTTTCCGGCGCAGATCGCGTTGCTCGATGCCGCCGTGCAGGCGGTCGCGGCCCGCGACGAGACTGCCGACGAAAATCCGCTGGCGCACGCGCGGCCGACCAATGGCGCCGCAAGGCTCGATCGGATTTTCGGCACCGCGCCGGGCGCCTACGGCTCCGGTGTCGAGGATCTGCTCGGCGGCGATGCTGATACGAAAGCCATCGGCGCCGCCTATTTGGCCGCGACGTCGCACGCCTACGGCGGCGCCGGCGGTGAAGGCAGCGAGGCCGACAACGCATTCGCCGCACGCGTCGCCGATGCCGATCTTCTGATTCATCCGAGTGACGATCCGGCGCGCGATCTTCTGGAAGGCGGCGAAGACGTGGCCTTTGTGGGCGGCTTCGCCTCGGCGGCAAAAATGCTCGGCCGCGCTGCCGACCTCGTCATGCTTGATTTGACCGACCCGCAGCGCCCCCGCGCGCGCAGCTTGTCGGCGGCGTTGGCCCGCATCGTGCGCGGCCGCGCCATCCATCCGCGCTTTATCGCCGGACAAATGCGCCACGGCTATCGGGGCGCGGCTGAACTCGCCGAGACCGTCGACCGTTTGGTCGCTTTTGCCGCGACCACCGACGCGGTGGCGAGCGAATTGTTCGATCTCCTGCACGACGCCTATGTGGCCGATGCCGACGTGCGCGACTTTCTGCTCCGCGAAAATCCGCAAGCCGCCGGCGCGATCGCCGACCGCCTCGAAGCCGCACGCCGCCGTGGCTTCTGGCACCCGCGCCGCAACGACATCGACGCCACGCTGGCGATGCTACGCTATGATCCTTTGCCCCGTGCGGGGGAGGATAGCGTGGGAGAGCGCGAGGCCGTGCGATGATTACGATGCCTGCCCGGAACGGTTCGGCCCAGGCCGGCGCCGCGTTGCGGCGTGGCGCCTGCCCGACCTTGTCGGCGCCGATGCCGAGCGGCGACGGACTATTGGCGCGGCTGTTGCCGAGCGGCACAATCGCGCTCGATGCGTTCCGCGGGCTTTGCGCCGCAGCGCGTCAGCATGGCAACGGCATCATCGAGATCACCGCGCGCGGCAGCATTCAGATCCGCGGGCTCACTGCGGCGTCCGCGATCCGCTTCGCCACCGCGGTCAATGGCCTCGACATCGGGGCCGCGGACACCATCCCGATTCTCTCTGGTCCGCTCGCCGGACTTGATGCCGACGAGATTTTTGATGCTGGTGAAATCGCCATCGCTTTGCGCCGCGCGTTAGCCAAAACCCCGCTGCCCCGGCACCTCGCCCCGAAAGTCTCAGTCATCATTGAAGGCGGCGGTGCGATCGGCCTCGGCAAGCTCGTCGCCGACGTGCGGCTCAGCGCCAGACACAGCGATGAACAAGCCGTCGTGCAGATCAGCGTCGCGGGCGACCAAACAACCGCGATGCCGCTCGGCACCGTGGCGCTCGATCACGCCATCGAAGTAACGCTTCACATGCTGGATCTCATCGCCCACAGCGGCCATGCGGCGCGCGCGCGCGACCTCGTGGCCGCCGACGGGGGTGAGGCTTTCCGTGCGACGATCGCGGACTTTTTGATACCGGACGCCCCGCCGGCTGACGAACAGAAATCGGGTGAACCGATCGGCATGCATCCGTTGCGCGGCGGCTTGTTCGCGGTCGGCTTCGGCCTTGCCTTCGGTCACGCGAAGGCCGAAGCGTTGGAGCAGTTGATGGCCGCGGCGGCGGCGCAAGGAGCCACGGGTGTCCGTGCCGCGGCGAGCCGCGCGCTTCTGATCATCGGCCTCACGCAGGAGGCCGCCGCGTCACTGACCAACGCGGCTGAAAGCAGTGGCTTTATTGTTCGCGCTGACGATCCGCGCCGCTACGTATTTGCCTGTGCGGGAGCGCCAATCTGCGCATCAGCCCACATTCCGGCGCGCGCGATCGCGCCGCGTGTAACGGAGATCGCTTCGACGCGTCTCGGGCCGAAATTTGGTATTCACGTCTCGGGCTGCTCCAAGGGCTGCGCGCATTCCTAAACGCACGGCGCTCACGATCGTCGGCGCCACGAGCGGCTGCGCGCTCGTCGCCAATGGCGGGGCGCGTGATGCGCCGTTCGCGACAACACCGGCCGATGAATTGCCTGCAGCCATCGCGCGATTCATGAGCGATCAAGCCGATGATACCAAACAGGTCCCGGCAGGCGCGGACAAGACCAGCGATGCTTGAACAAACACCCTATCTGCGCGATGGCTCCGCGATCTATGAGCGCTCGTTCGCCATCATCCGCAGCGAGGCCGATCTGTCGGGGTTCTCCGCCGCCGAGGCCGATGTCGCGGTGCGGATGATCCACGCGTGCGGCGCTGTCGAGATGGCGCAGCACATCGTGTTCGGGCCTGATCTGGTCGCCGCTGCGCGCGATGCTCTTACGGCGGGCGCACCCATCCTCTGCGATTCGGAAATGGTGGCCCACGGCATCACCCGCGCGCGGCTGCCGGCGCGCAATGAGGTGATTTGCACGCTCAACGATCCGCGCGTGTCTGATCTGGCGAACGCGCTAGCGACCACGCGCTCCGCGGCCGCGCTCGAACTATGGCGGGAGCGTCTCGCCGGCGCGGTGGTCGCCATCGGCAATGCGCCGACCGCTTTGTTTCGGTTGCTGGAGCTCCTTGATGCCGGTGCGCCGAAGCCGGCGGCGATTCTCGGCATTCCGGTCGGCTTTGTCGGCGCGGCCGAATTGAAGGATGCACTCGCCGCCGATTCGCGCGGAATACCGTTTCTGATCGTGCGCGGCCGTCTCGGCGGCAGCGCCATGACGGCAGCGGCGGTGAATGCGCTGGCGAGGCCCGGCCTATGAGCATCGGCAGACTTATCGGCGTCGGCGTCGGGCCCGGCGATCCGGAGCTGATCACGCTGAAAGCCATTCGCGCGCTTACCGAAGCGGATGTGGTTGCGCATTTCGCCAAAGCCGGAAATGTCAGTCACGCTCGCACCATCGCGGCGCCGCATCTGCGTCCGCAGGTCGCCGAACTGCCGCTCGCTTATCCGGTCACGACCGAACTGCCGAAATGCAGCACGGAATATCGCGATTTGCTGCGTGATTTTTACGACCACGCCGCGGCGGCGATCGCCGCGCACATCGAGGCCGGACGTGTGGTCGCGGTGATCAGCGAAGGCGATCCGCTGTTCTATGGCTCCTACATGCACCTGCACGCGCGGCTGGCGCAGCGCTTTCCGAGCGAGATCGTTCCCGGCGTGACCGGCATGTCGGGGTGCTGGTCCGCGGCCGGCACGCCGATCGCGCAAGGCGACGATGTGTTCGCCGTGCTGCCCGCAACGTTGGCGGAGGACGAACTCGCCCATCGGCTCGCCAGCGCCGACGCCGCGGTGGTGATGAAAGTCGGCCGCCATCTGGCGAAGGTGCGTCGCGCGCTGAAAACGAGCGGCCGGCTGCCGCGCGCCATCTATGTCGAGCGCGGCACGATGGCGGATGCGAAAATGATTCCGCTGGCCGCGATGGCTGACGACGACGCGCCCTATTTTGCCATCGTGCTCGTGCCCGGCTGGGAGGAACAGCGGTGAGCGGCCACCTCGCGGTCGTCGGATTAGGCCCGGGCGATGCGCGTTGTCTGACGCCTGAAGCCGACGCCGCGCTGGTGAGCGCGCAGGCGCTCTACGGCTATGGGCCTTATCTGGATCGCGTACCGGCCCGCGACGGCCAGACTCGACACGCCTCCGACAATCGCGAAGAGCGCACGCGCGCGGCCGCGGCGCTGCAGCACGCCGCGCAAGGCGCGCGCGTCGCCGTCGTGTCAGGCGGCGATCCGGGCGTGTTCGCAATGGCGGCGGCGGTCTGCGAGGAAATCGAAGCGAACCCCGACAGCTGGCGCGACCTCGATGTCCAAATCATTCCCGGCATTACCGCGATGCTGGCGGTCGCCGCGCGGATCGGCGCGCCGCTCGGTCACGATTTCTGCGCGCTGTCGCTCTCCGACAATCTCAAGCCCTGGGAGCTGATCGAGCGGCGGCTCGACGCGGCGGCAAGCGCGGGCTTTGTGATCGCGCTCTACAATCCGATTTCGCGCGCGCGGCCGTGGCAATTCGGCGCCGCGCTTGAGCGACTGCGCCGGCATTTGCCGCCGTCGACTCCGGTTATTTTCGGCCATGCGGTGACGCGGCCAAGCGAGCGCATCGACGTCGTCACGCTCGATCGCGCCGAAACGATCGCAGCCGACATGGCGACGCTCATCATCGTCGGCTCGCGCGAGACGCGGGTTTTGGAACGGCCCGGAAAGCCGCCGCTGGTCTACACACCGCGCGCCGCCGCCGAGGCGAGCACATGATCGACGAAGCCGACCGCCTCCTCGACCGTATCGACGCTCGGCATCGCTGGAAGCAACGGCCGGCGCAGCATGATCACCGGCAGCCCGAGCGCGCGCGCTGCCGCGATCTTGCCGTAGGTCGCATCGCCGCCGCTGTTCTTGGCGATCAGGATTTCGATCTGATGCGCACGCATCAGGGCGATCTCGTCGGCCTCGGCAAACGGTCCTCGAGCGGTGACATAGATCGCGTGCTCCAGCGGCAGACGCGGCTCGACCGGATCGACGCTGCGGATCAAATAAAAATGCTGCGGCGCTTGCGCGAGCGGCGCAAGCTCGTTGCGGCCGAGCGGAACAAACACGTGGCGCGGCTTCGCTCCCAGAGCTTGCACGGCGGCACTGAGATTTTGCACGTCGGTCCAGTGATCGCCCGACCGCGCAATCCATGGCCGGCGCTGCAAAGCGACGAAACGCACGCCGGTGATCTGCGCAGCCTTCCACGCGTTGGCGGAAATCGTGCCCGCATAGGGATGCGTGGCGTCGATCAAAATATCGACCTGTTCGCGTTGCAGATAGTCGGCGAGGCCGGCGGCGCCGCCGAAACCGCCGCTGCGCACCGGCACCGGCTGTTGCAGTGGCGCGGCCGTGCGGCCGGCGAGCGAGAGCGTCACCGCGAGTTCGGGTCGGCCGGCCAGCCGCGCCGCCAGCCGGCGCGCTTCGCTGGTACCGCCGAGAATAAGGACGCGCGTCATGCCGCTTCCTGAAGCTATCGCGGCCGAAAGTGCCGCATCTCAGCGCTGGCTGTCCATCGTCGGCATCGGTGAAGACGGTATTGACGGCTTAAGCGCGCGTGCACAAAGCCTGATCGGCGGGGCTGAAATCGTATTCGGCGGCAAGCGGCACCTGAGCCTGGCGGCATCGCTGATCCGCGGCGCCGCGCGGCCCTGGCCGAGCCCCTTCGATGGCGCGGTCGATGAGGTTTTGAACCATCGCGGCCGGCAAATCTGCGTGCTGGCGTCCGGCGATCCGTTCGTCTACGGCGTCGGCACCACGCTCGCGCACGCCATCGACGCGCGCGAGATGCTGGTCGTGCCAGCCCCATCGGCCTTCAGCCTCGCGGCCGCGCGACTCGGCTGGTCGTTGCCGCACACCGGACTTGTCTCGGTGCACGGCCGCAATCTCGACCTCATCCGTCCGCATTTGCAGCCCGGCGCCCGCCTTCTGGTCCTCACCTCCGATGGTGACGGCCCGGCCGTCTTGGCGCGGCTTCTGCGCGATTTGGGCTTCGGTGCTTCACGCCTGACATTGCTCGAAGCGCTCGGCGGGCCGCGTGAGCGCGTGCGCGCCACGACGGCTGCCGGCTTCGATCTCGGTGCGATCGATCCGCTCAACACGATTGCGATCGAAGTCGACGCTGCGCGCGACGCTCGCGTCATTGCGCGTTCGTCCGGCCTTGCCGACAATTTGTTCGAGCATGACGGCCAGATCACCAAGCGCGAGGTACGCGCGGTGACATTATCGTCGCTCGCGCCGCGCCGCGGCGAGCTTCTGTGGGACATCGGCGCCGGGGCGGGCTCCGTCGCGATCGAGTGGATGCTGGCCGATCCAGCGTTGATGCGCGCGATCGCGGTCGAAGCGGATGCCGAACGCGCGGCGCGTATTGCTCGCAATGCTGCCGCGTTCGGTGTGCCATCTCTTAAAGTCGTGGAAGGCAAAGCGCCGGAGGCACTCGCGGAGCTGCCGACGCCGGATGCGATTTTCATCGGCGGCGGTGCCGGAGATCCCGGCGTGCTCGATGCCGCGCGCACCGCGTTACGCAGCGGTGGCCGACTGGTGGTGAATGCGGTGACGCTGGAAACCGAGGCGCTCCTGATCGCGCGTCACGCCGACTTGGGTGGCGAATTGATCCGCATCGCGCTGGCGCGCGCCGGCGCGGTCGGCGAAAAAACCGCGTGGCGGCCGGCAATGCCGGTGACCCAATGGTCATGGGTCAAACCGTGATCGCGGCCGGCGTCGGATGCAAACGTGGTGCGCCAGCGTCGGCTATCGAAGCCGCCATCCGCGCGGCGTTGGCGCGCGCGCAGATCGATGACGACGCGCTTGACGTGATTGCGACAATCGCGGCCAAAGAAAGCGAAGCCGGCATCCAAGCGGCGGCGGCGATTTTTGGACTCTCGCTGATCGTTGTGCCGCAGCGCGACGTGGTGGCCGCGAACGATCGCGTCGAAACCCGCTCGGCGCGTGTGGCGACACTTGCCGGCGTAGGCTCCGTGGCGGAGGCCGCTGCACTCGCCGCGGCCGGACCAGCGAGCACGTTGCTGGTGCCGCGTCTTGTGGTCGGCACTGCCACGTGTGCGTTGGCCACGTCGGTGCGGGAATCATCATGACCGTGCACTTCATCGGCGCCGGCCCTGGAGCGGCGGATTTGATCACCGTGCGGGGCCGCGATCTGATCGCGCGCTGCCCGGTTTGTCTTTATGCGGGCTCGATCGTGCCGCGTGACCTGCTGTCTTATTGTCCGCCGGGCGCCCGCATCGTCGACACCGCGCCGCTTTCGCTCGACGAGATCGAAGCCGAATTCACCGCCGCCCATGCGGCGGGCCTCGATGTGGCGCGGCTACAATCCGGCGACCTCTCGATTTACTCGGCGCTGGCCGAGCAACTGCGACGGCTCGATCGCTGCGGCATTCCCTACACTTTGACGCCGGGCGTTCCGGCGTTCGCGGCCGCGGCCGCGGCCTTGCAGTGCGAGCTGACGGTGCCCGAAGTGGCGCAGAGCGTCGTACTCACCCGCGTCAGCGGCCGCGCCTCGCGCATGCCGGACAAAGAGACGCTGGCGGCCTTTGCGGCGAGCGGCGCGACGCTGGTGCTGCATCTCGCCATCCACGCGATCGAAAAAATCGCGGCAGACCTCACGCCGTTTTACGGCGCCTCCTGCCCGGCGGCTGTCGTGGCGCAGGCGAGCACATCGGAGGAAATCATCCTGCGCGGCACGCTCGCCGACATCGCCGCCAAGGTCACAGCCGCCGCCATCGAGCGCATGGCGTTGATCATTGTTGGCCCAGCCATCGCCGCCGAAAATTTCCGCGACAGCGCCCTTTACGATCCCGACTATCGCCGCCGCTTCCGCGGAGGCGCGGCATGAGCGGACGGCGTACGCGAGTTGCAGCATGACATCGCGGGGCCTCATTATCGCCGCGCCGCATTCGGGCGCCGGCAAGACCATGGTGACGCTGGCGCTGCTGGCAGCGTTGCGCCGGCGCGGCCTCGCTGTGCGTTCGGCCAAGGCGGGACCGGACTATATCGACCCTGCGTTCCACACCGCAGCAACCGGCACGCCGAGCGTCAATCTCGATAGCTGGGCCATGCCGGCGTCATTGCTCGATGGACTAGCCGCCAACGTTGCCGACGGCGCCGATGTCGTCGTGATCGAAGGCGTCATGGGCTTGTTCGACGGCGCCGCCGCCGGTCAGACGCACCAGCGCGGCGCCACCGCGGATCTCGCCGCGCATTTTGGCTTGCCGGTGGTGCTGGTGCTCGACGTGGCGCGGCAGGCGCAATCGGCCGCCGCCCTGGTGCGCGGCTTCGCCACGCACGATCCGGCGGTGCGCATCGCCGGCGTCATTCTCAATCGCGTGGCCAGCGAACGCCATCGGGCGCTGGTCGCGAGCGCGATCACGGCGCTGGATATCCCCGTCCTCGGCGCACTGCCCCGCGACAGCGCGCTGGCGCTGCCGGAGCGGCATCTGGGCCTCGTGCAGGCCGGAGAGCATGCCGATCTCGCCGCGCTGATCGACCGGCTCGCCGAGACGGCCGAGCGTCATTTCGACCTTGGCGCGATCCTGGACTGCGCAGGCACTTTCACGCTGCCCTCGGCCATTGACCGAGCCGGGGTGCTGCCACCACCCGGGCAGCGGATCGCGCTGGCACGCGACCAGGCTTTCAGCTTCATCTACCCGCATGTGATCGAAGCATGGCGTAAGGCCGGCGCCGAAATCCTGCCGTTTTCGCCGCTCGCCGATGAAGCGCCGCCCGCCCGCGCCGATAGCTGCTGGTTGCCCGGCGGCTATCCTGAACTGCATGCCGAAACGCTCGCCGCCGCGCGTCATTTCTCCAACGGCCTCACACGATTTGCCGAGACCCGACCGGTTCACGGCGAATGCGGCGGCTACATGGTGCTTGGCGAAAGTCTCGAGGATGCCTCGGGCCGGCGGCATCCGATGACCGGGCTGCTCGGCCATTGGACGAGTTTTGCCAAGCGCAAGCTACATCTCGGCTACCGCTCCGCACGACTTCTTGGCGCGAGCATTCTGGGCGACGCCGGTGCGGTACTTCGCGGTCACGAATTCCACTACGCCACGCTGATGTCGGCGGGGGGCGACGAACCGTTCGCGGCCATTGCGGATGCCGAGGGGAAGCCGCTCGGCGACCACGGCGGGCGACGCGGCCGCGTCACCGGCACGTTCTTTCACGCGATCGCAGTCGCGGACGGCGAATGAAATTTTGAAACGCGCCACAGCTTGCCGCGTAGCCCGGATGAGCGAAGCGACATCCGGGGACACCACCGGCGCACCTCCCGCATGTCGCTTCGCTCATGCGGGCTACATTGGCTTAAACTAACCCTTCGCCCGCACGATCTCGTCTTCGACATCGCGCAGCCGATCCTTGCCGAAGAAAATCTCGTCGCCGACAAAGAATGTGGGCGCGCCGAAGGTGCCGCGCGCGACCGATGCCTCCGTGTTCTTCAACAGCCGCGCCTTGATCTCCGGCTCCTGCGTCCGCGCCAACAAACCCGCGCCGTCGAGACCGGCCTTCTGCAACACCGCCGCGGCAACCTGCGGATCATCCATCTTTTTCGAATCCGCCCACATCGCCGCGAACACCGCATCGACATAGCGCTTGAACACGTCATCGGATTGCGCCGCGATCGCGCCCCGCATGGTCAAAAGCGTGTTGACCGGAAAATGCGAATTCCAGGTGAATGTCGTGATCCGGTGATTGCGGATGAAGCGTTTGATCTCGATCCGCTCATATTCGAGCCGGTTCTTGATGCCCGCGAGCCGTTCTCCCGGCGAAGCATTGTTGGTGAGCTTGAACACGCCGCCGAGCAGGATCGGCACGTATTCGAATTTTGCGCCGGTCCGCGCCTCGATTCCGGGAATCACCAGATGCGCCAGATAGGCGTTCGGACTGCCGAAATCGAAATGAAATTCCACCTTCGTCATCTCACCACACCTCGCCATGGGGCCGTATATCAAGCTCGAACGTCCACGCGTCGCGCGGCTGGCGATAGAGCTGCCAATAGGCTTCGGCAACCGAGGCCGGATTCATCAGCTGATCCGGCTGCAGATTGTCAAGCGCCTCGGCGCCGCCTTTTTGTTTGATACGCTCGCGCACAAACGCCGTATCAACGCCCGCATCGATGATCAGATGCGCGACGTGAATGTTGCTCGGGCCAAGCTCGCGCGCCATGCTTTGCGCCACCGCGCGCAAGCCGTGCTTGGCGCTGGCGAATGCCGAATAGCCGATGCCGCCGCGCAGACTTGCGGTCGCCCCGGTAAAGAAGATGCAGCCGCCGCCGCGCGGCAGCATCAACCGCGCCGCCTCGCGGCCGGTGAGAAACCCCGCATAGCAGCTAAGCTCCCAAACTTTGCGGAACACCCGCTCGGTGGTGTCGAGCAGCGGAAAATAGACATTGCCGCCGACATTGAAGATGCAGACTTCGAGCGGCGCGTGCGCATCAGCCTCGCGCAGAAACGCCGTGATGTCGTCTTCCTTGCGGGCATCGAGACCGCGCGCGACGATCGCGCCGCCGGCGGTTTCCACCGCTTCGACCAGCGGCGCCAGCTTGTCGGCATTGCGCCGTCCGGCAAAGATCGTAAAGCCTTCGGCGGCGAATTTCCTGGCAATCGCCGAGCCGATGAAATCGCCGGCGCCGATCACGGCAGCCGTAGCGTTGCGCTTATTCAAGAACGGCCCTCCCGGAAAGCTTGCCGGCAAGTCTCTCGACCGCCAGCCGCAAACCTAAATCGGATCGGTGTTGCGGTCGAGGCTGTCGACGCTGCTAAGATCGGGTCAGCAAGCAATCCAGGGAGGGTCAATGGCACTCGAGGGCGACATTGTGATAAGGCCGCTTCGCGCCGAGGATCACGCGCACTGGCTACCGTTATGGCAGGGCTATCAAGCCTTCTATGCGGTCGACATTCCGTCCGCCACGACCGCGTTGACGTGGACGCGGTTGCTCGACCCCGCAGAGCCCATGGGCGGCGCGCTGGCGTGGAAGGGCACAGACGCTATCGGCCTGGTGCACCACATCCGCCACCGCTCCTGCTGGACCGCCGGCGACTATTGCTATCTGCAAGACCTGTTCGTCGCGCCGACCGTTCGCGGCGGCGGTGTCGGCCGCATGCTGATCGAGTACGTCTATGCGCTGGCTGCACGTGAGGGATGCGCGCGCGTCTACTGGCTTACGCATGAAACAAATTCAGTTGCCATGCAGCTTTACGACCGGATAGCAAAACGCACAGGGTTCGTTCAGTACCGAAAGGATGTTTAGCGCACCGCCATAGCTTTCGCTTGCCGCAAGCCCTGCGGCGTATCAATCATGGCGGCATCATAGTCGCGAGGTACGGGATGGGACCCTTCAAAGATATCGGCGTTGAAAAGACCGGCCACGTGGCTCTGGTCGAGATCAGGCGGCCGCCGCATAATTTTTTCGATGTCGCGCTGATCAGAGAGCTCGCCGCCGCGTTCGAGGCGCTTGATGACGATGCGGATTGCCGCGCGCTGGTGCTCGCCGCGCACGGCAAGACTTTCTGCGCCGGCGCCGATTTCGGCGGCGACGACAGCGACGGCAGCGCGCTGTTGAGCGGACCGACGCCCGGCGCCGCGCATCTTTATATCGAAGGCAATCGGCTGTTCCGCACCAAGAAGCCGATCGTCGCCGCGGTGCACGGCGCCGCGGTCGGCGGCGGCCTCGGCATGGCGATGGTGGGTGATATGCGCGTCACCTGCCCAGAGGCGCGGTTCTGCGCCAACTTCACCCGGCTCGGTTTTCATCCTGGGTTTGGTCTGACGGTGACGCTGCCCGAGCTGATCGGTCCGAGCAAAGCCGCGCTGGTGTTTTATACCAGCCGCCGCTTCACCGGCGACGAAGCTTTCGCGATGGGCCTTGCCGACGTTCTGGTGCCGCAAGATCAGGTGCGCAGCGCCGCGCTCAAGCTCGCTGCCGAAATCGCCGAGAACGCGCCGCTCGGTCTGATCGTCCACTCGCGCCACCGTGCGGGGCGATCTCGCCGCCCGCGTGCTCGCGGCGACCGAGCGCGAACTCGCGGAGCAAATGCGGCTGCGCACGACCGACGATTTCAAGGAAGGCATCAAGGCGATGGCCGAGCGCCGCGTGCCGAATTTCACCAATCGCTGAGATCCCGCCGGCGCGCGATCAAGCAAACGAACGACGCGAACAGACGAACAAACAACGAGGGAGCGAACCAACGATGACGGTCAGAATTGAAAAGAACGGCGCAGTGTGGACGGTGATCCACGACCGGCCGGAAGCGCGCAACGCCATGGACCCGGCCAGCGCCGATGCGCTGACGGAGGCCTTTCTTGAATTCGACGCCGACAAGACCGCGTCGGTCGCGGTGTTCTACGGCTCCGGCGGCGCTTTCTGCGCCGGCTGGGATCTCAAATATGCCAGCACGCTGAAGGCCGACTATCCGCTCGGCGAACTCGACATCCCGCCGCTTGGACCACGCGTCAACGGCGGTGAAATTCCGCGCGGACCGCTCGGGCCGTCGCGGCTCGAACTGGACAAGCCGGTGATTGCCGCGATCGAGGGACCGGCCGTCGCCGGCGGCATGGAGCTCGGGCTGTGGTGCGATTTCCGTGTCATGGCGGAGGAGTCGTATTTCGGCGTGTATTGCCGGCGTTGGGGCGTGCCGCTGATCGACGGCGGCACCGTGCGGTTGCCGCGTATCGTCGGCCAGGGCCGCGCGCTCGAAATCATTCTCACCGGCCGCAAGGTGCCGGCGGACGAGTGCCTGCGTATCGGCTTGTGCGAATACGTGACGCCGAAAGGCGGCGCCCGCGCCAAAGCGGAAGAACTGGCGGCGGAGATCGCGCGCTTTCCGCAAGTGTGCGTGCGCGTCGATCGCCGCTCCGCGATCAGGAGCCACGGCCTGCCGGTGCGCGATGCGCTGATTCAGGAATGGTACAACGGACGGGAAGCTCTGGTCCGCGACGGCGTCGATGGCGCGACGCGATTTCAAGGACGGCCTCGGCCGCCACGGCGATTTTGATAAAATTCGCTGAGTGTCATTGAGCGTCTGCTAACTACTGCGGCGTTCGTCATCAAACGAACGCCGCAATGCCTTCGGTTCGCGCGCGACGACTGCGCTGCAGCGCCGTAAACAAGCGCCCTAAGGGCTTCTGCGGCAATTCGCTCATGCCTCGACTACCGCAGAAACCGAGCATTCATATTTACTCGATGGGAAGACCTTTAAATGATAGTGCGGCATGCGATTTTTCCCGTCGCGACTGGTTTACGGTAAGGTGTAATGAGTTCCGCGCTCCGGACTCGCCAACCACACGAAGCGCTTCCGCCGGAGATATATCTTCCGCTGGTCGATTCGTTGTTCAAAGAAGCCCGGACGCTGCTCGTCGGGACGGTATTCGTTATCGGCTCGATTCTGGTCACGTACTGGAAGACCGGCGACGTTCTCATCCTGTATTGCGCGATCGCCGTCGCCGTCGTCGCCTGCGCGCGCGGCTACATGATGCACACCTATCTGCGCGTGCGCGAGACGCGTCACCACGCCGGAGATCGCCCGCCAGTGGGAATTCCGTTACGGCGCCGGCGCGTCGGCTATTCTGGCGCTGCTTAGTCTCTGGTGCTTCCTCTCGTTCTCGCGCTCCAACGATCCGTTCGCGGATCTGGTCAGCTTCTCGATGACCATCGCGTATGCGGCGGGAATCTTCGGCCGCAACTTCGCCAATCCGCGCTTTGTCATCGTGCAAATCCTCTGCACCTGGGCGCCGATGACGGCGGCGCTGGTGTTGTACGGCAATCTGTTTCACTGGATCTTCGCCGCGCTGCTGGTGCCGTCCTTTTATGCGATCAAGCTGATCGCCGATCGGCTGCGCAGCACGCTGCTCGATGCCGTGGTCTCGTCGCGCGACATGTCGCTGCTCGCCAAGCGCTTCGATACCGCGATCAACAACATGCCGCACGGTCTTTGCATGTTCGACGCCAAGCGCCGCGTCGTCGTTTCCAACGGCAAGCTGAAGCAGCAGCTCGGACTGGTCGCCGGGCTCGAACTCAAGGGCCTCTACGTGCGCGAGGTGGTCGCGAGCCATCGCCAAATCCGGATTGCTGTCGGAGACCGGCGCGCAAACCATGATCGATCATCTCGGCGCGCGGCTTGGCGGCAGCGACGACTCCGCGTTCGTCCTCGACCTGTTGAACGGCCGCACCCTCGAATTCACCGTCCAGCCGATGGAAAACGGCGGCATGGTGGTGTTGAGCGAAGACATCACCGAGCGCAAGATCGCCGAGGCCAAGATCAATCATCTGGCGCGTTTCGATGCGCTCACCGGCCTGCCCAACCGCGTGGTGCTGCGCGACCGCATGGAGCGCGCGCTGCATGAATGGCGCACCGACAACATGTGCGCCATTCACTTCATCGATCTCGACCAGTTCAAGCAGGTCAACGACACGCTCGGCCACACCCGCGGCGACATGCTGCTGGAGGCGGTCGCCGAACGGCTGAAGAACACGATCCGCGACGCCGACGTGATCTCGCGCTTCGGCGGCGACGAGTTCGTGATCCTGCAGGCGCCGATCAAGTCGCTCGAGCAGGGCGAGGCGCTGGCGGCCCGCGTGCTCAGCGCCGTGGCCGGCACCTACGATCTCGACGGCCACAAGGTTGTGGTCACCGCCAGCATCGGCATCGCGCTCGCCAAGAGCCGGATCGATCCGGAGCAACTGTTGCGCAACGCCGATATCGCGCTCTATCAGGCCAAGGCGGACGGCCGCGGCACCTTCCGCTGGTTCGAGGCCAAGATGGAGGCGAGCGCGCAGGCGCGCCGCGCGCTGGAGCTCGACTTGCGCAGCGCCACCGAGAGCGAGGCCTTCGAGCTTTACTATCAGCCGATCTTCAATCTGAAGACCCGGCGTATCGAAACCTGCGAGGCACTGCTGCGCTGGCCGCACCGCGAGCGCGGCATGGTTTCGCCGGCGGAGTTCATTCCGGTCGCCGAGGAAATGGGCCTGATCGTCGAGATCGGCAATCAGGCGCTCTACAAAGCCTGTCTGGAATGCCGCCGCTGGCCGGGCGACACCGCGGTGGCGGTCAATCTGTCATCGATGCAGTTCGATCGTTCCAACGTTCCGGCTTTGGTGCGCGAAACGTTGGCGGCGACCAATTTGCCGGCGCATCGGCTCGAGATCGAAATCACCGAAACGACGTTGTTGCAGAATACGCGGCGCACCCGCGCCGACCTGCAGCAGCTTGCCGAAACCGGCGTGAAAATCTCGCTGGACGATTTCGGCACCGCGTATTCGAGCCTCAGCTATCTGCACAGCTTCCCGTTTCACAAGGTCAAGATCGACCAGTCGTTCCTGCGGGATTTGAACGACGACCAGCGCCGCGTCACCCTGCTGCGCGGCGTGACCCGCCTGAGTGCGCAATTGGGATTGCAGGTCGTGGTCGAAGGGGTCGAGACCCAGGAGCAACTCGACCTGCTCGCGGCCGAGGACAGCATCGACGAGGTGCAAGGTTACCTCTTGTGCCGGCCGATGCCGGCGGCCGATCTGCGCAAGCTTTTGTATGCGACCTATGTGTCGCCGCAGAAGGCGCCTTGGCCGGCGCGCGTCCGCAGCGACGCGGCCTGACGGCAATGCGCCGCTCTGGGATCCGGCGGTAATCCGCAGACAGACTCAACGGTAATCCATAACCACTCGCTTCGGGAGCGCTGCAGGCCAGCCATGCACGCGCATGCCGGACGCTGGCCAATCAATTTTGCAACCTTATTTTAACCTTAACAATCGGTGAAAAATTGTCAGTGAATTAGAGAACTGTTAGCACCTCGGGTAATCTGTGTAAGGACTGCGGAGTGATGGGGCAAAGTACATGAGTGCTGTCGTCGGGCATTCGACTGATTCGGAGCAGTCGGCTCCGGAAGCCCCGCAAAATGCCATCATTGAGCGACTCAGCGCCTTGGTCTCGCGCGTGGAATGTCGGCGCGCCAACTCCCCCGAAGAGCGAGAGGCAATCTTCCGGCTGCGCTATCAAGCGTATTTGCGCGAAGGTGCGATCGCGGCGGACCGCAGCGAACGTTTCGCCGACGACGATGACTACGCCGACAACGCTTACATCTTCGGGTTGTATGTCGACGGCGAGCTGGCGAGCTCACTTGCGTCTTCATATCGCATCCAAGGATAATCCCGATTGTCCGTCGCTGCATGTGTTTCCCGACATTTTGCAACCGCGGCTCGATGCCGGCCGCGTGATCCTCGACTTCACGCGCTTCGTCGCCGATGAGCGGCTGTCGCGGTTGCATCGCGGCCTGCCCTACGCGACACTTCGGCCCTGCATGCTCGCGGCGGAATATTTCCATGCCGACGACATGCTGGCTGCGGTGCGCATCGAGCATCAGGCGTTTTACCATCGCGCCTTCAATCACGAGGCGCTCTGCGCGCCGCGGCCTTATCCGCAATTGACCAAGCCGATCAGCCTGATGTCGTTGGATTTCCCGAGCGCGTCCAGCGAACTTTACCGGCGCTATCCGTTCTTCATCTCGACCGCGCGGGAGCGACAAACGTTGTTCGAGCGGGCGCCGGACTTCCGTGGGCGGCCTCAACAGATGCAAGGCCACCTGCGCCCTTTCGGTGACTGCGGGATCACGCAGCTCGCGGGCTAGAGCCAACTCTGCCGGACGAAGCCGGTCCTGAGCTCCACGGCGGCGCGTGTCGCATCCCGAAACGCACTGCGTGGTCAAAGCCCCGTCTCTAAGAAAACACTGCCGGTGAAAGATTAGTCTGGTGGCAGATGCGATCGCGTCCTTCTCGTTGACGCGATCTCAAAGTGCCTTTTGGAAATGCCTATGTTTGAACGCCCCATTCAGCGGCGCTCGCTTGTGGATATTCCTAACCCGATACCTCCGTGCGGTTAGCAAGACCATAACCGCGACGGTAAAATGCGAGCCGTCAGTTTCAGGCAGCATTTCCAAGCCGTCCTGTAACGAATTGAAGCTGCGAATTCGCCTTGCTGAAATTCATCGCGATTGAGAATGCATCAATGAGCCACTACCGCATCATTCCCGACCACACGGAACCGGGTCAGCCGTACAGCGGCCAACGCGTGGCCTGTCCGGAATGCGGCTCCAGCTTCGTATTCTGCCGCAGCGAGCACGCCGCGATCGATGCCTGCGGCTTCGAAAGCTACGCGTTCGCTTGCGAAGAATGCCGAGCGTCGCTGTCGGGCATCGTCGATCCGCTCGACGAAACCCTGCTGATCACCAAAACTCCGCTCTGAAGTCCGGGTTAGATCGCCATCGTTCGGCCTGCGCGAGACTAATGCGCGCCCAATCGCCCGCGATCGTGCGGCGCCGAAAAATCCAGTTCCGGACCGAGCGGCACGATGCGTGTCGGATTGATCGCCGTCATGCTCATGAAATAGTGCCGCTTGATGTGATCCATGTTCACGGTCTCGGCGATGCCCGGCATCTGATAGAGCTCGCGCGCGTAATTCGACAGGTTCGGATAATCGACGATGCGGCGCAGATTGCATTTGAAGTGATTGTAATAGACCGCGTCGAAGCGCACGAGCGTCGTGAACAGCCGCCAATCCGCTTCGGTCAGCCGCGCGCCGACCAGATAGCGCTGGCGCGACAAAATCTCTTCGAGCCAGTCGAGCGCCGCGAACACGGCGCGGCAGCCCTCTTCGTACGCGCTCTGCGCTGGTGGCGAAGCCGGCCCGGTAGACGCCGATATTGACGTCCTTATAGACCCGCGCATTGACGCGATCGATCTCGGCGCGCAGCTCCGGCGGATAGTAATCGGTGCGGTCGTTGGTCAGGTCGGCGAAAGCCGTGTTGAGCATCCTGATAATTTCCGGCGATTCGTTGTTGACGATCGTCCGCCGTTCTTTGTCCCAGAGCACCGGTACCGAAACGCGCCCGGTGTAGCGCGGATCCGCGAGCAGATAGATGTCGCCCATCCGCTGCTTGCCGTTGACCGTGTCCGCAACGGTGCCCGGGCTGGTGCCGAATTCCCAGCCCTGTTCGCCCATGACCGGGTCGACGATCGACATCGAAATCGCGCTCTCGAGATCCTTGAGCTTGCGGAAAATCACGGTGCGGTGCGCATACGGGCAGGCCAGCGAAACATAGAGGTGGTAGCGCCCACGCTCGGCGGCAAAGCCACGTTCGCCGCTCGGACCGGCGCTGCCGTCCGGCGTGATCCAGTTGCGAAACACCGGCTCGGCCGGCACGAACCGACCGCCATTCGCCGACGTGTCGTACCATTCGCTGTGCCACACTCCATCGATGAATACGCCGTGCGCCATCCCTTGCCTCCCGTTGCCTTTACGCAGCTCACCCTAACTTAGTGCACCCCCATCACGATTGCTGCTCTGAGGTGACGCCACCTGCGAACTGCGCCATGATTTGGGAACGCCGTGCGTTAGCGAATGTTTGTGGGGAGCGGCCCAACCATGATCGCCGCGGACCGCAGACGCCGCCCACCAGGATGCGAGCGCGATAATGATACAGCACTACAGCGATCACGCCGCCAACGAGCGGACCTTCCTGGCCTGGGTGCGCACCGCCATCGCGGTGATGGCGTTCGGCTTTTTGGTCGAGCGCTTCGATCTGTTCTTGCGCATCGCCGGGCAAACCCTGGCGCGGCGCGCCTTGTCTCCCACCGGACAATTGGCGGGCAATGTCGTCGGCCTGATCCTGATCGGTCTCGGCGCCGCGATCATCATATTGGCGCTGCTGCGCTTTCGTCGGACCGCGCGGCAAATCGACAGTCCAGAGCAATTGCCGGGTTCGGGCGAACGGCTCGACGTGGCGCTGGCGGCGCTCCTCGTCATCCTCGGCACCGCGCTCTTCGTCTATCTGTCCTACACGGTCATCAGCCGTTTTTAACTGACGAGCCGGGACAGCATGGCCTTCAAAAAACGAGTTGGTCGCAATCTCAGCACCAGTTTTCAGCACCGGGAGAGACTATAAATGAAAGCGGTTTTTATTGATCGATTTGGCGGACCGGAGGTTCTCACTTACGGTGACCAGCCGGACCCGCAAGCGGCCCCTGGTCAGGTTGTGGTCGACATCATCGCGGCAAGCGTAAATGGCGCCGATTGGCGTGTGCGCGCCGGTCAATATGCGAACGCGCAATTTCCCCTGATCCTCGGTCGCGATTTTTCCGGCACGGTTGCAAGCACGGCGGCCGATGTATCCGATCTTAAAGTCGGCGACGCCGTTTTCGGCGTTCTCGAAGCCGGACGTGAGGGCGCTTATGCGGAGAAGCTGGCGATCGGGGCTGCGATTATCGCCAAAAAGCCGGAAGCGATGTCGCATCCAGAGGCCGCGGCCGTCGCACTGACCGGCCTCACCGCCGTCATCTCGCTGGAGACGACGCTGAAGCTTCAACGCGGTGAAACGATCCTCATTCAAGGCGGCGCTGGTGGAGTCGCGAGCTTCGCCATCCAGTTGGCCAAGCATATCGGCGCGCGGGTGATCACCACCAGCAGCGCCGCCAATCTCGACTATGTCCGCAGTCTCGGTGCCGACGAGGTGATCGATTACGCCGCCGAGGATTTCACCCGCGTGGTCAGTGGCTGCGATGCGGTTTTCGACACGGTCGGCGGCGAGGTGGCGCAGAAATCGTTTGCGGTCTTGCGGCCCGGCGGCCGCGCCGCCTTCATCGCCTCGGGCCCGCAGGCGCCAAAACCCGAACGCTCCGACGTGACATCGCTGCGCCCAGCCGTGGGCCGTTCGCGTCCGCCGCTGGAGCGTATCGGCCAACTCGTCGGCGGTGGCGCCGTCCGGCCGCCGGACATCACGCTCTTTCCGCTGTCGCAAGCTGCCGATGCGCAACGGGTCAGCGAAGGACGTCACTTCCGCGGCAAGCTGGTGTTTCAGGTGCGTTAGCTCTGAGCGTCCCGAAAAAGCGCACCCGCGGACCTGATCCGATCGGTGCGACGGCTTTCTGAAGGGATCCACGCCGCAAAGCATAAAGTCCGGGTCAAATCCCGATCCAGTGTGATCGGGACCTGCCCCGGACCATGAGGGACGCGTCGCGCTAAGGTCCTGGTCGCCGCCGCGCCGTCATGGCGAAGAGCGATTGCCATAAAACGCGAGCGAGCCGCTCGCCAGGACCGCGGGGTCACGCGACCGAAGATTATTCGGCCTTGCCGCCGTGGCGCTTACACGCAGACCTGAACTTCTTGCGCGCTTTGCCGTGCAGACCCTTGGCGTCAGCCTGGGCAGAACAAGCCTTCGAGATCGACTTCTTGTCCATGCCGGCTGCCGGTGCCGCTTGCTCCATGGCGGGCGGCGGGTTTTGCGCGAAAGCCGCGCCAGCGCCGACGGCGAGCGTCAAAACGATTGCCGCAACGACAGTCGATTTCGTGATCATATTTGTTCTCCCAACAAAGTGGAATGTGTTCAGGCTTCGAATCGACCCCTGCAAGAGTTTATCAGGCTTGAGTTTCAAGCAGTAGTCCGGTCGATGCATAACGCGCGCCGATGCGTCTGCAAACACCGCCATTCATTCAGACCAGAGACTTGTTTCCTGGCAAGCACATTGCAGTCGCGATCGCGCGCGGCCGCGCGCAGCAAATTTGGTAAGTCGGATTTGGGTCATAGTCTGGACAAAGCGATCGGGCTGCAATCGCGTGCATGTGTATGCGCTGAGATCGCGACAGAAACCCAATGGTGACCCCGTACCGCCTTCGTCGCGCGGCAGTGCCGACCGAAATGGTCGCGCTGGAATGCGTCAGCGACCCGTCTTCAG
This sequence comes from uncultured Alphaproteobacteria bacterium, assembly GCA_963737755.1. Classification (GTDB taxonomy): domain Bacteria; phylum Pseudomonadota; class Alphaproteobacteria; order Rhizobiales; family Xanthobacteraceae; genus BOG-931. The sequence goes on from CAVTTZ010000010.1 coordinate 262,503, forward strand.
GTCGCGGTAGCGCCCTTTCACCGGCAGATTTGCTGAAAATCAAGCGGCGACGGAGAATTAATTTGCCGCGCCGGCGGGACTGGCGGACTGCATCGGCTATGCCTAGATGCGCGGCAGGCCACTGAAATGCGCTTCGTTGAAATATGGGTTTCTAAATCGCAGTCGGGTTTGCTTAACACGCGCTACCCGCCACTGTTGAACGTGGAAAAAGCGCACGTATTGGCAGCTTCACCCTGATCGGGAACACCACCATGTCTCCGCTCTCTCTTGTGCTCAACGTCCTGTGGATGATCTTCGGCGGCATCTGGATGGCCCTGGCTTGGCTGATCGCCGCCGTCATCATGGCGATCACCATTGTGGGGATCCCCTGGGCGCGAGCCGCTTTCAACATCGCCTCCTATGCGCTGTTGCCGTTCGGCCGCCGCGCGGTCTCGCGCGCCGACCATCTCGGTAGCGGCGACGTCGGCACTGGGACCCTCGGCTTCCTCGGCAACGTGATCTGGCTAGTGCTCGCCGGCTGGTGGCTGGCGCTGGGGCATTTGATCACGGCGGTCGGTCTTGCCATCACGCTGATCGGCATTCCGTTTGCCTGGGCACATTTGAAGCTTGCCGGTATCGCGCTGTGGCCGATCGGTAAGATGATCGTCGATGCGGACGACGTGCGATTTCGTTATCAACGGCCGTAAGGCGCGGCTTTCGATCTTATCCTCATTGTCCGCGCCTGGGGCGATCGCGCTAAGCTGGGCGCAAAAGGAGCCGCTATGACCCAACCGCATTTTCATGCTGTTATCTGGATCGATCACCGCGAAGCCCGCGTCTTTCATTTCAGCCCGTCGGACGTGGCCAAACTGGTGTTGCACCCCGACAATCCAACCCGGCACATTCATCACAAGGCCAATGAGATCGGCAGCGGCCATGCGGCCGAAGATCAGGCCTTCCTGCACGCGGTGGCCCAATCGGTCGCCGACGCGGGTGCGGTTCTGATCACCGGCCCGGCCAATGCCAAGACTGAACTGGTCAAGCATATCGGCGAGCACGATCCACACTTGGCCAAGAAGATCGTCGGCGTCGAAACTGTCGATCATCCGAGCGACGCCCAGCTCGTCGCCCACGCGCGGCACTATTTCAAAGCCGAAGACCGTATGCTGCCGCAAAAAGATTAAGGGCGCGCGTGGCGCCCTCCAGCGACGTTCCCTCACCGGCATTCCCCCGGTAATCGGACCGTCGTCGTTAGGCTTTCGGCCAGGAGTATCTCAGGCCCGGGCGAAGCGCGGATGGAAGCGGCGCGCCGCCAAGAATCCGAGCACGACGAAGAAGACCAGCACGATCACCTGCGCGACCAGGAACGGCGGCTCCGAGCCGGTCGGCGCCAATCCGTGCAGGAATGGCAGCTTGTTGAAAGCCTGGATGACGCCGACGAAAGCATCCAGATAAAGCGCCGTCATCGCGGTGACCACGAAGATCCAGCGCCAGGGACCCGCGACCCGAAACACGTAAATTGCCAGCAGTGCCGCCGCGAGCAGGACCAGCGACAGAATGCCGACCATCCGCGGCGGGTCGAAACCGAATGGCGGCAACGGAAAGCCGGTTACGCTGGTGAGAATGATGGTCACCAGAAACAATTCCGTCCAGCCGCCCAAGGCGCGGCCTTTCAACAACCCAAACAGCACCACCAGGCCCGCCACCAGCGCGACCAGGCTGATGCCGACATGGATTTGCAGAAACAGATGGGTCGGGATTCCCCACGTCATCGCGGACCTCCTGTTCGGCCGGCGCCGGGGCTGCGCCGTCGCGGATCAAGTCAGTCAAATGAAATCAAGGCCATTGGCGCGCAGGCGCCGCACAATGGAATGTGATCGCTCCCCCAGCAACGCAGCAAGTATATTCCGCAGCGGCGTAAAGTCGAATGACAGAACGCCGGCTCCTGCCGACGATCATCGCTCGTTCGCTGCGCGCTGCAATCGCTCCGCCGACGGGCATTCGCCCGATCCCACGATCACAATCTTCAACACATTGCACAGGAATTCCCATGCCCTTTTCACTGTCCGGCGCGTCCCTCCCCGTCTTTGAAACCGGCCTCAATGCGCTGTCGGTCCTCTTGGACAAGGCCGAAGCGTTTGCCACCGCGAAGAAGATCGACCCCGCCGTGCTTCTGCATACGCGGCTCGCGCCCGACATGTTCGACTTCACCCGGCAGGTGCAGACCGCGACCGACCAGGCGCGCCGCGGCTCGGCACGGTTGGCCGGCGTCGAACCGCCCAGTGTCCCGGACACCGAGACCACGATCGCCGAGCTTAAGGCCCGGATTGCCAAGACGATCGATTACCTGAAAACCCTCGACGCCAAGGCGATCGACGCCTCGGTCGACCGCGAGATCAAGATCCCGCTCGGCGCCAACGCCAGCGGCCTGATGAAGGGCGCGGACTATCTCAATCTTTTCGTGCTGCCGAACTACTTCTTTCATCTCACCACCGCCTACGCGATTTTGCGCCATTGCGGCGTCGAGGTCGGCAAGCGCGATTTTATCGGATCAATTCCGCTGAAGCAGGTCTAGATCCCCCACGCGTGCGTCGTCGCGTCTCGCGTGATTCTACCAAACTCGTCATTGCCGGGCCTGACCCGGCAATCCACGCGACGTCCGCAACCGCGAGGGATGAGCCATTCAGGCGGTCGTTCGCCGGTCTTCAGCGTGGATGCGCGGGGGCGTCGGTTCAAACAACCGTACACGAAAGTCCGTAGCCCGCATGAGCGCAGCGACATGCGGGTCTTCACGCAAGATTAAAAACCCCCGGATGTCGCCTTCGCTCATCCGGGCTACCTCCATCGACGCCCCCTTCAACCACCCGCAAGCACCTTGCCGATACACGCGCGCAGGCGTCGGCGAAATTCCTCCGGCTTGGTCCGGAACGGAATTTCAACACGCCCCGCCGCGCTCTCGCTCAGCATCAGATTATACGGCGCGCCTTCAGTATCGCCGGTAAGCCGGAAATCGGTCCGAAAGCAAACCACGGGCTTGCCCTTGGCGTAGGCATAGCCGCACTCCCAGGCCGTGCCGCTATCGGGATCGGGCCCATCCATGCAGGCGACCACCATGTCGGCCCAGTCGATCGCGGCAACGTCCATGTCGAAGATCGCGCGCGCGGTTTTGTCCCGCGGCTCATGCTCCTGCGGCAGCCATACTTCGAAGCCCTCGCCTTCCAGAAAGCGTGCCAGATCGGCATTGAAGCTCTGCTCGGCCAGCGAGAACAACGGCCCGGCCAGATAGATCTTTGTCATTGCATTCTCCGCGTAACGTAGGATCGTTGGGCAACAAACCGGCGCGAGGCCGGAACGCGGAGCCGCCAATGGACCCCGAATTCATTCGCGAACTGTTCGCGCCGTTCGGTCCGGTCGTGGTCCGGCGCATGTTCGGCGGCGCGGGCCTGTTTCGCGAGGGATTGATGTTCGGACTTGAATTTGACGGCGCACTGTTTCTGCGAGTCGACGCCGACAGCATTCCCGACTTCGAGCGCGAAGGCAGCCGACCCTTCGTCTATACCCGCGCCAAGAGTCCCGGCAAGGTCGGCCGCGCATCGACCTCCTATTGGCGGCTGCCCGAGCGGCTCTACGACGACCCGGAAGAGCTCGCCGTCTGGGCCGAGCGTGCGTTTGCGATCACGCAACGCAAGAAAGCGGCGCCGCGTGCGCGAACCAAAGCAAATCAACCCAAAAAGGCACCGACGCCGACAAAGCGCCGCGCCCAACCCCGATCCCAGAAGCGAAAATCGCAAAGCCAATGAAAACCTTGAGTTTTGCGTCAGCGCTCGCGTTGCGCACCTGGCTCGCGGAAAACCACGGCCAATCGGACGGCATCCTGTTGCGGATCTACAAAAAGGAGTCCGGCATCGCGAGCGTGAGCTACGCGGAGGCGCTCGATCAGGCGCTCTGTTACGGATGGATCGACGGACGAAAGCAATCCGGCGACAAGCAGTGCTGGCTGCAGACATTCAAGCCGCGGCGAGCGAAAAGCAATTGGTCCAAGAAAAACACCGAGCACGCCGAACGCCTCACCAAATCGGGTGACATGACCGCCGCCGGACTAAAGGAAATAGCCGCCGCAAAGGCGGATGGCCGCTGGCAGGCCGCCTATGACGCGTTCGGCAGCGCGACGATCCCGGACGATTTCATCAACGCGCTCGCCGCGAACAAGAAAGCCAGGGCGTTCTTCGAAACGCTCAACAAGACCAATCTTTATTCCATAACCTACCGCCTGCAGACCGCCAAGAAACCGGAAACACGGCAAAAGCGGATGCAGGCGATCATCGACATGCTGGCGCGCGGCGAGACATTCCATTGAGAGATGCACCGGCAGCGCGAAGATGATATCGTCGTGAGCGACACACGCGCCGTAAAGCATTTTATAAATTTCGGCCGGTCTGTAGTTGCTTTTTTACACGCCGCGCGGCGAACGTTATAAGCCGCGCTGATTTCGCGGAACGCTGAGGGCTATCATGCGCTGGATTTATCTCGCCATCGTCGTCGTGTTTCTGCTCGCGATCGTGATTTTTGTCGTGCAAAACCGCGAACTGGTTACCATTTCATTTCTCAGCTTTGCTGTCAGTGCGCCGCTCGCGGTCACGGCTGCGGTGGTTTACGTGCTCGGCGCCATCACCGGCGGCAGCCTCTACGCTCTGCTGCGCCGGTCGGTCCAAGGTTCGCGGATGAGCGGACCTCGGTAAGCCCCAATGGCCCCGGCAAGGGACCCGCTGCTGCTCGACCCGCGGCGGGGCGATGCCGAGGACGACGCCTCTAGTCCGAAGCAGCGATCGCTGCTCGCCATCGCGGGCAGCCTGCTCGCCGAAATCAGCCTGCCAAAGCTTCTGTTCGCCGTGACGTTTTCGATTCTGCTGCCGGCCTTGCTGCTCGGCTTCGCGCCGCTGGTGGCGACCGCCTGGCTGTTGAAGCTGTCGACCAGCGCGATGCAGGCGACCGAACTCGGCGCGGCGTTTGTTCTCATGATCGTGATCGCGGCCGGATGGTTTGGTTGGCGCCCGCTGTTCCGCATCGCCGAGCGGAATTTCTGGTCGCTGAACGCGCTGGCGGTGCAGCCGGGCTACGCCTTCTGCCGCGAGGCGCTGCGATATCTGGCCGACAGCATGCTGCGCGTGGATGCGAACGCGGCCACCCGCGCGCGCCTGCGGGCCATCAGCTCGGCGGTTGCGGCGATTTTGTTGTCCGCCATCGCGGTTGCGATCGCGGTCGCGATCTGGCCGTCATCGCGCTGGGTGGGAACGGCGGCCGACCTCCTCGACGTGCATGCGCTCGTCGTGCCGACGCTCGCCAACGCCATCGTGGTGGTCTGCGTCTATCTCACGGCCGCGGCGCTGACCTGGGGCTTTGCCGACGCGTTCATGGACCAGCCGATCGACTCTCGACGCCTTCGATACGGCGTCCACAGGGCAACGCTGGCGCGTCGCGCACCTGTCGGACATCCATCTGGTCGGCGAGCGTTATGGATTTCGGATCGAAAGCGGCCGCTCCGGCCCCCGCGGCAATGACCGGTTCGCCGCATCTTCTGGATCGCATCGAGGCGATCCATGCGGCGCAGCCCCTGGACCTGATCCTCATCACCGGCGACATGACCGACGCCGGCATCGCGACCGAGTGGGCGCAGTTTCTCGACGCGGTCGATCTGCACCCGACGCTCGCGGAACGAATGCTGATCCTCCCCGGCAATCACGACCTCAACATCGTCGATCGCCTCAATCCGGCGCGGCTCGATCTGCCGTTCAGTCCGTCGAAGCGCTTGCGGCAGATGCGGATGCTGTCGGCGCTCGCCGCCATCCAGGGCGATCGGGTCCGCGTGGTCGATCGAAAATTCGGGCACGCTCGATCGCACGCTTGCGGAAGCAATCCTGCCGCATCGCGAGCTGGATCGCCGAATTTGCCGATACCGGAAGCCTGCGGCTCGCCGTCGGTCTCGGTCAGATTTGGGACGATCAGTTTCCGCTGATCATGCCGCCGGCCAACCGGAGGGCCTGGGTGTTGTCGATCCTCAACTCCAACGCCGAAACGCATTTCTCCTTCACCAACGCGCTCGGCATGGTGTCGGTCGAGCAGACCCGCCGGCTTCTGGCGGCCGATCGAGCCGTTTCCGCAGGCGCATTGGATCATCGCCCTGCATCATCATCTGGTGGAGTATCCGATGTCGGGCGCAAACTTCTCGGAGCGCATCGGCACCGCGCTGATCAACGGCTCGTGGTTCATCCGCAAGATCAAATCGGTCGCGCCGCGCGCCATCGTCATGCACGGCCATCGCCATATCGACTGGATCGGCTCGTGCGGCGAACTCAAGATCGTTTCGGCGCCGTCACCCGTGATGGGCGGAACGAACGCGGAGCCGACTTATTTCCATATTCACACGTTGACGACGGGCCCAAGCGGAAAGCTTTGTTTGCTCGCGCCGGAGCGCGTTTCTCTCGCCGGCGAAACGCGCCGATGAGGCCGCGCGCGCTGATCTGAGAAGCGATCAACGCGCGATCTGATCGCTCGTCACCTTGCCGCCGAGCAAACCTGCGATGCGCCGGCTGGATGGATGCTGCTCGCAGAATGTCAGCATGGCGAGCGCAATCGGAACGCCGATAAAGGAGCCGAACAGGCCCCACAAAAAGGTCCAGAAGAAGATCGCGAACAGCACGAACAAACGGCGAGATCGCCAGCACGCTGCCGGACACACGCGGCTCGATGTAGCTGCCGATCGCGAATTGGATGATGTTCAGGCAGATGAACGTGGCGACGACCGCCTGCCAGCTTTCGAACTGGGTCATCGCCAACAGCGTCGGAAACAGCGTCGCGATGAACGGGCCGATGAAAGGGAATGTAGTTCAGCGCGAACGCGATGACGCCCCACTCGGCGGCGAATTGCAGGCCGGTGGCGAGCGCGAACAGCCCGACGAACAACCCGGTCAGCACGCTCATCTGTGTCCTGACCAGCAGATATTTTCTGAATTTGACCGCGGTTGCGGCGCTGCCGTCCATGATCGCGCGCGCCACGTTGGGCGGAAGAAGCGCTCTCGACCCTGCGGCCGATGTCGTCGACTTCCAGCAGACCGAGGATGACGTAGGTCAGCGCGATCAGCCAGAACGCCAGCATCGAATTGATCCGGCCGGTGACAATTTGCGCCTTGCCGAGCAGCCATCGGACGTTGAAGTGCTCGGCCCACAGGCCGGCGATCGATACGCCGTGACTGTCGAGCCAGGCCACCAGGCTGTCGTAGAACGCCTGATAGCGCGACGCGTCGTTCATCAGTGCGCGCCCGACCCGGCCGAAACCCCACGCCACCAGCGAAGCGAAACCGACACCCACCGCCACAATCACGATCAGCGTGATCGCGAGCGCCAGGAGTTTTGGCATGCGCGCCTGCAGCCAGCGCTGCAGCGGCCAAACGATCGCGATGATGAACAGCGCCAGCACAAGCGGCGCGAACACGGTCGCAGCCTCGTAGGCCGCAAAGGCTGCCACCACGACGGCGACGATCGCCAGCGCGACCTTCGTCTCAGCACCGGCAGCCATCGCGATACCCTTTCGCTCCGTTCAGTCGGCGCATTCTTGTGAGTCTTTGGTCAAAGACGTACCGTCATTGAAACGCGGCCGTAAGTTAGTGGATGTATCGTTTGTAAAAGCCTAGGGCTTCTGACCACGCCTCGCAACGATATCGCCGTCATCGGATCAGCGTAATTGTTTGGTACGTAAGGCCTTGATGCAAGAGCCCGGCAACCCGCTACCGATCGATCTGGCGCTCCAGGGCGGCGGCTCGCACGGCGCTTTCACCTGGGGCGTGCTCGATCGCCTGCTCGAGGAAGATGGCTGCGGATCGTTGCTATTTCGGGCACCTCGGCCGGCGCGATGAATGCCGCGCTGCTGGCCGACGGCTGGACCGACGGCGGAGCGGAGGGCGCGCGCACGTCGCTCCGCAGCTTCTGGCAAAAGGTCGCGCGCGCCGCCGCGATGAGCCCGCTGCAGCGCTCACCGCTCGATCGCATGATCGGGCGCTGGACGCTCGACACCTCGCCCGCCTATGTGGCCATGGACCTGATATCGCGGCTGCTGTCGCCCTACGATCTCAATCCGCTGGCCTACAATCCGCTGCGCCGCATTCTCACGGAGTGCATCGACTTCGAGCGGCTCGCGCGGTCGCCGATCAAGCTCTTTGTCACCGCGACCAGCGTGCGCACCGGCCGCGGCCGCATCTTCCGCAATGCCGACATCACCCCCGAGGCGCTGCTCGCCTCGGCCTGCTTGCCGACGATGTTTCGGGCCATCGAGATTGACGGCGAGTCCTATTGGGACGGCGGCTATGCGGGCAATCCGACCATCACGCCGCTGATTCGCGAAAGCGATGCCAGCGACACCATCCTGGTGCAGATCAACCCGCGCGAGCGGCCCGATACGCCGCGCTCCGCCGCGGAGATTCTCAACCGGCTCAACGAAATCTCCTTCAACGCGCCGCTGATGAAAGAGCTGCGCATGATCGCGCTGCTGCGTCAGGTGGCGGACCCGGGCAGCGGCGAGGGCGCGCGCTGGGCGCAGATGCGCATTCATCGAGTCGCGACCGACATGTTGGCGCGCTTTGGCGCTTCGTCGAAACTCAATGCCGAATGGGAATTTATCGATATGCTGTTCGGCGAAGGCCGCCACGCCGCCGACGATTTTCTCAGAGACAACGGCGAACATCTTGGTCAGCGCTCGTCCGCCGATCTCGATGTGCTGCTGACCGAGTGCTGAAACGCCGGTATCCTTGCCGAGCCGATCTAATGATAGCGATCGAGAGTCTTTGACATGGGACTGCTCGGCATCCTCATCGGTTTGTTGCTCCTGGTCTGGCTCGCGTTCCGCGGCTGGAGCGTGCTGGTGCTGGCGCCGGCGGCGGCTTTGGTTGCCGCCGCTTTTGGCGGTGAGCCGCTGCTCGCAAGCTGGACGCAAATCTTCATGGGCAGCGCTGCAACGTTTCTGGCGCAGTTCTTTCCGCTGTTTCTGCTCGGCGCTGTGTTCGGCAAGCTGATGGAGGATAGCGGCTCGGTCACCGCCGTCGCGCGTTTCATGATCGAGACGCTGGGCAAGAGCCGCGCGATGCTGGCGGTGGTGCTCGCCGGCGCTGCCGTCACCTACGGGGGCGTCAGCTTGTTCGTGGCGTTCTTTGTTCTTGCCCCGATGGCGCAGACCCTGTTCCGCGCCGCTGGGATTCCCGGCCGGCTGATGCCGGCCGCGATCGTCCTCGGCACCGCGACGTTCACGATGTCGGCGCTGCCCGGCACGCCGTCGATCCAGAACGCGATCCCGATGCCGTTCTTCGGCACCACGCCGTTCGCCGCACCCGGTCTCGGGATTTTGGCTGCGCTGATCATGCTGGGCTTCGGACTGTGGTGGCTGCATCGCGCCGAGCAGGCGGCGCGCCGCCGCGGCGAAGGTTTCGGCGCCGACATCGCGGTGCAGCCTGACACCGCAGCCGACGACCAACACGTCCGCGAGCGTGTCACCACGTCACGCGAGTTCGACCCGGCGGAAATTCATCGTGGCCAGCAGAGCGACACCACGCCGTCCGCGCTCATTGCCGCGCTGCCGCTCGCCGTCGTGGTGGTGGTCAACCTCACGATGTCGCTGCTCGTTCTGCCACGCCTCGATTCGTCGTTTCTGGCCGAGGAGCGTTTCGGCGGCACGTCGCTTTCGGCGGTCGCCGGCGTCTGGTCGGTGGTGGTCGCTCTCGCGGCCGCGATCGTGATCGTCGTCGTGTGCAATCGCCGCCGCCTGCCTGCGTTGCGTTTATCAGTCGATGCCGGCGCCAACGCGTCGGCGCTGCCCGCGCTCAGCGTCGCCAGTTTGGTCGGCTTCGGCGCGGTGGTGGCGGCGCTGCCGGCTTTCGCAGCCGTGCGCGATTGGGTTTTGGGCATCGAAGGCGGGCCGCTGGTGTCGCTCGCGGTCGCCACCAATGTGCTGGCCGCGTTGACCGGCTCCGCTTCCGGCGGGCTCACCATCGCGCTCGATGCGCTCGGCACGACCTATATGAAGATCGCGGCCGAGACCGGATTGAACCCGGCGCTGATGCACCGCGTCGCCGTCATCGGATCGGGCACGCTCGATCTGTTGCCGCACAACGGCGCCGTGGTGAGCCTGCTCGCCATCTGCGGCTTCTCGCACCGCGAGGGCTATTTTGACATCGTGATGGTCGGCATCGTGGGTGCCGTGCTCGCGCTGATCGCGGTCATCGGCCTCGGCAGCTTGTTCGGCTCGTTTTAGGACGCGACGATTTCTGAGCGACGTCAGAGTTTGACGCGCCGGCCTTCAGAGCGGTGGATCCTCTTCGTCCTCGCGATCGAGCATGATGGTCGCCTCTTCGAGATCGAGGTCGCGCTCGATGCGCCGGCGCGCTTCGTCGGTGATGCGGCCCTGCTGCAGACAGCCGATAGATGTAGCGGCGCTCGGCGGTGATCAGTTCGATACGCAGCGCCAACGCTTCCGCGACCGCAGCCTTGCCAGTGGCGTCCTTCGGCCATTGCCGGACGCGATGCTCCTGCCGCGCGCGTAACAGCGCCAGCGCATCCGCTTCGGTACTTTCGTCGGCGGCGAGGCGTTCAAGTTCGCCTTGCGCCATCGTGAGGGTTTCGAGCCGCGCTTTAAGCTCGGCCGCATACTCGCGCTTGCGCTCCTCTTCGGCATCGCGCGGCAGCGCCAGCCAGCGCACGATCGGGGCCAGCACGGCGCCCTCGCCGATCAGCGTCACCACGATGACCCCGAAGGCGACGAACAAAATCAGATCGCGGTCGGGGAACGGGCCGCCGGCCGTCGTGGTCAGCGGCAGCGCCAACGCCGCCGCCAGCGAAACGACACCGCGCACGCCGGTAAAGCCGAGCATGAACAAAAACTGCCAGGACGGCACCGGATCGCGCCGCGCCAGCGCCGGGCTGAGCCAGCGCGGAATATAGGCGGCCGGATAAACCCAGAGAAAACGCGCCACAACGATGACCGCCACGGTCAGCGGCACCGCGAGCATGAGCTGATGCAGCAAGGCCTGGTCGGTGCGATCAAGCAACTGGCGGAGCTGCATGCCGGTGACCAGGAACAACAAGCCCTCGAGCAGATAGATCAGCAAGTCCCAGAAGAAAATGCCCTGCAGGCGCGTTGACCCGGAGATCAGCAGCGGCCCGTTCCAGCTCACATAAAGCCCGGCGGCGACCGCGGCCAGCACACCCGAGCCGCCGAGATGCGCCGGCACCACAAAGGCGATGTAGGGGGTCATCAGCGACAGCGTGATCTCGACCCGCGGATCCCCGGCCCAGCGCCGCAGCCGCAGGCTGGCCCAGCCGACGGCGATGCCGTAGGCGATTTCGCCGACCACGATGAGCGCGAATTCGCCCATCGCGGTGCTGAGCGAAAACAGGCCGGAGCCCACCGCGGCGACGGCGAAGCGATACATGATCAACGCGGTGGCATCGTTGGCGAGCCCTTCGCCCTCGAGCACGACGACCAGCCGCCGCGGCAGGCCGAGCCGGCGGACGATGGCGAGCGGCGCCACCAGAATCGGTCGGCGCCACGATGGCGCCAAGCACAAAACCGAGCGCCCACGACATGCCGATCAGATAATGGCAGACCGCCGCCACCGCGGCGGCGGTGAACAGCACGCAGCCGAAAGCGAGCAGCGCGATCGGACGCAAATTGAAATCGAAATTCCCGCCAGCTCATGGCGACGCCGGCCGAATACAATCAGCGGCGGCAGGATGCCGAGCAGCACCAGTTCGGGCGCCAGCTCGATCCGCGGCAGACCGGGAATGAGCGCCAGCGCAATGCCGGCCGCGACCAGAAGAATAGAGGACGCTATGTTGAGCCGCCGCGCCACCACGGCGACGATCACCAGAACCGCAAGCAGAAGCAGGATGGTCTGGATCGTGACTGTCATGCTTTGAAAATGCTCGGAGGAACTGTTTGCTGGATGGGTTGGGCGCAGCGAAACCTATTGGCCCACGATAATCAAGCTTGATGGGTATCGTTTCACTCAACCCATCTGCAAATAACGAATTGATAAGCTCTCCCGTCATTCTGGGGCGCGCGAAGCGCGAGCCCGGAATCCATAACCGCAGGTCATACGGTATTGACGCTGAAAACGTTCCGCGCCGTCAGCGAATATGGATTCCGGACTGCCGCTGCGCGGCATCGGAATGACGCCTGTGAATTTTGCAGCGCCTCGGGCCGCCGCTACAAAAAGCTCTGCGGATCGATGTCGATGTCGAGCTTGAGCGAGCCCTTCGGCTTCGGGCCTGCGGCGAGCCAGTCGCGCATATAGGCTGAGAGATCGTAGTTGCGCGGCGCCTTGATCAACAAACGCAGGCGATGGCGGCCGCGGATCAGCGCCAGCGGCGCCTCCACGGGCCCGAGAATGCGCACGGCTTCATCGAGCGGCGCGGCGCGCGCCAGCGCCCGCGCGAAGTCTTGCGCGTCGTGCTTGTCCTCGCCGGAGACCACGAGGCTCGCGAGCCGGCCGAACGGCGGATACTGCGTGCGTTCGCGCGCCTCGATCTCGGCGTCGTAAAACGCCTCGCGATCCTGGGCGATCAGCGCGCGCATCACCGGATGCTCGGGCTGATGCGTCTGCAAATAACCATAGCCGATGCCGGCGTCGCGGCCGGCACGGCCGACCACCTGATGCAGAAGCTGGAACGTGCGCTCGGCGGCGCGCGGATCGCCGTTGTTCAATCCCAAGATCCGCATCGATGACGCCGACCAGATTGAGCTTGGGAAAGTGATGTCCCTTGGCGACAAGCTGCGTGCCGATGACGATATCGAAACGGCCGGCAGCGACGTCCTCAAGTTCTTCGCGCAAACGCTCCACCGTGGCGACCAGATCGCTGGACAGCACAAGCAAGCGCGCCTGCGGAAACAGCGCGCGCACTTCCTCTTCCAGACGCTCGACGCCGGGCCCGATCGCAACAAAAGAATTCACCGCCTGGCAGTGCGGACAAGCGGCCGGATGCGGCATGCCGAAACCGCAATGATGACAGACGAGATGCTTGCGAAAGCGATGATCGACCAGCCAGGCATCGCAATTCGGGCAGGAGAAGCGGAAGCCGCAGGCCCGGCACAAGGTCAGCGGCGCGTAGCCGCGGCGGTTGAGAAAGAACAGCGCCTGCTCGCCGCGCTCGATCGCGGTCTGCACCGCGCCCACGAGTGTCGGCGCGATGAAGCGGCCGGTCGGCGGCCGCTCGCGGGTGAGATCGATCGCCTCGACCGAGGGCATGCGCTGGCCGCCGAAACGTTCCGGCAACGCGAGCCGCCGGTAACGGCCGCGGCGCGCATTCACTTCGGTCTCCAGCGACGGCGTCGCCGACGACAAGCATCACCGGGATCTGCGCGACGTGGCCGCGCACCACCGCCATGTCGCGGGCGTGATAGTGCACGCCGTCTTCTTGTTTGTAGGCTTGGTCGTGCTCCTCATCGACCACGATCAGGCCGAGATCCGCATAGGGCAGAAACAGCGCCGAGCGCGCGCCGACCACCACTGGAACATTGCCCTCGGCAACGCCGCGCCAGGTGCGCGCACGTTTGCGCGGCGACAGTTCCGAATGCCACTCCGCCGGGCGGACGCCGAAACGCGCGGAGAAGCGATCGAGGAATTGCGCGGTGAGCGCGATCTCCGGCATCAGGATCAAACTTTGCCGGCCGGCGCGGATCATGTCGGCGACCGCCTCGAAATACACTTCCGTCTTGCCCGAGCCGGTAACGCCGTCCACCAGCGTTACCGAGTATCCGCCCTTGGCGACGGTCGCTTTCAGTTCCGCCGCGGCGGCAGCCTGGCCGGCGGCGAAGTCGATGGTGATGAAATCCGGATCGGGCTGTTCCGCCGCCTTCTCGGGCGGCAGCACGACCGTCTCAAGCGTGCCCTCGTCGACCAAGCCATCGACAACGCCGGCGCTCACGCCGGCTTCGCGCGCCGCCTCGGCCTTGCCGCGCACCATGCCGTCGGCGAGCAGCGCCAGCAGACGCTCGCGCGCCGCGGTCTTGCGCTGCGGCGGCGGGCCGGCGAGCCTCACGCCGACGCGCTCGCGCTCGGCCGGAAGATGCTCGCCCATGCGCAGACACATGCGCAGCACCATGCCGCGCGAGCTCACCGTGTAATTCGCGACCCAATCGACAAAGCCGCGCAGCTCGTCTTTGAGCGGCGGCAGGTCGAGCTTGCCCTCGACATCCTTGAGCCGATTATCGAACCGCGGATTGGGTTGCGGATTCTCGGCCCAAACCACCGCGGTGGCCTCGCGCGCGCCGAGCGGCACCGACACGATGTCGCCTACCGCGAGCGAGAGCGTCTCCGGCACCCGGTAGGAATAGGCGCGGTCGAGCGCGACCGGCACCAGGACATCGACGACGCGTTTGGCCATAAAAATTCTTTAGTGGAGCATGATCGTATCGAAAAGCCGGTACCGCAGTTTCGGATCAAGCTCGAAGCTGTCCCGATTGTCTTTCCTCCAGGAAGTCCCTTGCCGTTTAGGAAGAGGAAAGGGGCTTGGATTTAAGCTCTCGCAGATGGTCGCGCACACCCCCCGCTCATTCCCGCGAAAGCGGGAATCCATTCCGGCAAGCAACACAAACGCTGCGGGCTCCGCCTCCACCGAGGCGGGCGGCGCGAAAACGGTCATCGCCGAGGTCGAGCGCTGGCTCGACGCATCTCGGCGCCGAGCGGCACTATTCGCCGAAGACGCTGGAAGCCTATCGGCGCGACGTACAGCAATTCCTCAATTTCCTCACCGAGCATCTCGGCGGCCGCCCGTCGTTGAAAGATCTCACCGCCTTGACGCCGGCGGATGTGCGCGCATTTCTGGCCAACCGCCGCTCGGATGGCATCGGCAGCCGTTCGCTGATGCGCACGCTGGCCGGCCTGCGCGGTTTCGGCCGCTATCTGGAACGCAACCACAAGGGCCGGGTCGCCGCGCTGGCCGCCGTGCGCGCGCCGAAACTCGGCAAGACCTTGCCGCGGCCGTTGCCGATCACCGCCGCGCGCCGCATCGCCGATGCGGACTTGCGCGCCGACGAGGATGCCGAGCCCTGGATCCATGCGCGCGACGCCGCCGTGCTGGCGCTGCTCTACGGCAGCGGGTTGCGCATCTCCGAGGCTTTGGGCCTGACGCCCGCCGAAGCCGGCTCCGGCAAGCGCGACGCCATTACGGTCACCGGCAAGGGCCGCAAGCAGCGCATGGTGCCGGTGCTGCCCCAGGTGCAAACCCTGATTGCCGAATACGTGGCGCTCTGCCCGTACAATTTGCCGCCCGACGGCCCGCTCTTTGTCGGCGCCAAAGGCGGCCCGCTGTCGCCGCGCATCGTGCAACTCGCGATGGCGCGGCTGCGCGGCGCGCTCGGCTTGCCCGAAAGCGCAACACCGCACGCGCTGCGGCACTCCTTCGCCACGCACCTTCTGGCCCGCGGCGGCGATCTACGCGCCATTCAGGAGTTGCTCGGCCACGCCTCACTGGCGACGACCCAGATTTATACCGAGGTCGATGCCGAGCGCCTGATCGAGGCCTATCGCAACGCCCATCCGCGCGCCTGACGCAACTTTGTGCTATCGGCATTCCCGCTCATTCCCGCGCAAGCGGGAATCCAGTGCTGGGTCCCCGCCTGCGCGGGGACGAGCGGTTTTGGCTGGGGCGCGAACGAGGGGGACATATCGACATGCCGGAAGCACACGAATCGATGGAACATGCCGAGCACGCGGAGCACGCGTCGCACTCGAACCGCGGCGTGGCGCTGGTGATCGCCATTTTGGCGCTATTTCTATCCTTCTCCGAGATGCTCGGGAAAAGCGCGCAAACGGAGGCGATCAGCGCCAATGTCGAGGCTTCGAACCTTTGGTCGTTCTTCCAGGCCAAGACCGTGCGCCAGACCGTGCTGCGCACGTCCGCCGAAGAACTGAAAATCACCGCAGAAGCCGCTACGGATCCGGCAACACGGGCGGCGATGGAGAAGCAGGTCGAGGCTTGGCAAAAGACCGTCGCGCGCTACAATTCCGAACCCGAGACCCATGAGGGCCGCAAAGAACTCGCCGCCCGCGCCAAGGAGATCGAGGAAAGCCGGAATACTTTCCTAGAGCGGTATCACGCCTACGAAATCGCCTCCGCGGCATTCCAGATCGGCATCGTGCTGGCTTCGGCGGCGGTCATCACCCGGATAGTTGCCCTGGTCTGGCTGGCCGGTCTGCTCGGCGCCGGCGGACTGACGGTCATGGGGCTCGGCTTGCTCGCGCCGCATGCAATGCACGCCCTTTAGATTGGGTACGCGGATCCGGCGTGCGCCTGGAGGTTCCGATGATCCCGGGCAGCAAAGAGCACAAGAAAGCCGCACGCTCCGAGCGTCTGTCCGCCGCCTTGCGCGAAAATCTCAAGCGCCGCAAGGCGCAGGCGCGTGGCCGGGCGCAAGGCGACGACACCCGGGAGGCAACCTCTGCGGCGGCGCCCGACACGCAGAGGAACTCCTGACTTTCGCCGCAATCGGAGCAGCGAGTAGGCCTGCCCTCGCATCCGATCCGAGGGCCGGGCGGGGTGTCGGAAAGACCATGTGCAGGCGAAAACCTCAGCAAAGACCAAGAACCGCCACTACCCAAATACCGACGCTTTTGCGGATTTCAGAAACCTTCGAAGGAAACTGGCAACGTGTCTTTGCTAGGATCGATGCCGGAGCCCGAAATTCGCCGCAGCGTAGGCCGTCTAAAGCGCGCGGCCAAACCCAAACAGGACTGCAGGGGGCATCATGGATCGCATTCGCATCGTCGGCGGACGTCGGCTGAACGGCACCATCCCGATTTCGGGAGCGAAGAACGCGACGCTGCCGTTGATGATCGCCAGCCTCCTGACCGACGAGACCCTGACGCTCGACAATGTTCCGCGGCTTGCCGACGTGGCGCTTCTGCAGCGCATTCTCGGCAACCACGGCGTCGATATCACGGTCGGCGGCAAGCGTTCCGGCGAGACCCTCGATAACGGCCAGACTTTGCATATCTCGGCGGCCAACATCGTCGACACCACCGCGCCCTACGAGCTCGTGACCAAGATGCGGGCAAGCTTCTGGGTGCTGGCGCCGCTGGTGGCGCGCATGGGCAAGGCGCGCGTTTCGCTGCCCGGCGGCTGCGCCATCGGCACCCGCCCGGTCGATCTTCTGATCATGGCGCTGGAACAGCTCGGCGCCAAAGTCGACATCGATGCCGGCTATGTGGTGGCGAGCGCGCCGCGCGGGCTCAAGGGCGGCGAGATCGTTTTCCCCAAAGTCACCGTCGGCGGCACCCACACCGCGCTGATGGGCGCAGCACTCGCCAATGGCACGACGGTCATCGAGAATGCCGCGCGCGAGCCAGAGATCGTCGACCTCGCCAACTGCCTCAACAAGATGGGCGCGCGCATCACCGGCGCCGGTGACGAACGCATCGTCGTGGAAGGCGTCAACAAGCTTCACGGTGCGCAGCACAGCGTGCTGCCCGACCGCATCGAGACCGGCACCTATGCGATGGCGGTGGCGATGGCGGGCGGCGACATTCTGCTGCAGAACGCGCGTCCGGAATTGCTGCAAGCGGCGCTCGACGTGGTCCAGGCGACCGGCGTTACCGTGACGCCGACCAATCAGGGTATCCGCATCGCCCGCAATGGCGATCATCTTGATCCGGTGGAAGTCACGACCGCGCCGTTCCCGGCCTTCCCGACCGATCTGCAGGCGCAACTGATGGCGCTGATGACGCGCGCGCGCGGCACCTCGCAAATCGTCGAGACCGTGTTCGAGAATCGCTTCATGCACGTCCAGGAACTGGCGCGGCTCGGCGCGCGCATCAGCCTCGAAGGCGAGCGCGCCACCATCGAAGGCGTCGAACGGCTCAAAGGCGCACCCGTGATGGCGACCGATCTGCGCGCGTCGGTGTCGCTGGTGATTGCGGCGCTGGCCGCCGAAGGCGAGACGATCGTCAACCGCGTCTATCATCTCGATCGCGGTTTCGAGCGGCTTGAAGACAAGCTCTCGCGCTGCGGCGCCGCCATCGAGCGGCTCTCAGCCTAAAACTCGCGGGACGGGCTTCGTCCCGCTCTCCTTCCACCGCCAAATCATTTCTTGCATCGAACTCAGCCGTGCGGCCATCGCCGCACGGTGACGCGCTGTAACAAATCTGTCGTGACAAGATTGAACATTTTGTTGCGCTGAACTCTCCGACAGTTTTGTCGGGATGTTCAGGCTAAACGAGCCAAAACTCTCGCTTAAGTCGCGGTCGAGAATTTACAGCGCTGAAATACGACCTCTCCTTAGATCGCCCCGATGCAGCTTGCTGGCGACGCCCCTCTCCGCGCGCCACAAACCCTGAGGCATGGTCTGCCGCGAACGCCGGCAGACGATCAAGGAGATCACGCCGTGGCCACCAATCTCGTCGCATCCGTCATGCAGCTTTTGACCCCCGATATGGTCGCGAAAATCGCGCGGACACTCGGCATCGATCCGGAACTCGCGCAAAAAGTGGTTACCGCCGCCGTGCCGGCCATCCTGGCAAGCTTCGGCGGCCTCGCCGCCAAACCGGCGGGCGCGGAACAATTATCCAACGCGCTCGGGCAACAAAATCCGAACATGCTTGCGCACATCACCAATGCGATCGGCGGCAGCGATCAACGCGCGGTCGCTGACACCGGCTCCGGCCTGTTGTCGTCACTCCTCGGCGGTGGAGGCTTGAACGCGCTGGTGTCGGCCGTCAGCAGCCACGCGGGCATCGATCAAACCAGCGGCAAATCGATGCTCGGATTGCTCGCGCCCATGGTGGTCGGAGCACTCGGACAACAGCAACGCAGCAGCGGCCTCGACGCCAACGGCATCGCCGATCTGTTCGCCTCGCAAAAGGATCAGATCGCGGCGGCCATGCCGTCGGGCTTCGCCAACATGCTGAGCGCGCGCGGCATGCTCGACGCCGTCGACGGCGGCCTGCGCCGCGGCGCCGACAGTGCCGCAACCGCGGCCGGCAGCGCGACGGCGGCAGCGGGTAGGATGGCCGGTACAGCAAGCGCGACGGCAGGCCGAATGGCGGGCGCCGCAAGTGGCGCGGCGGACAGGATGGCGAGCGCAACGAGTGCTGCAGCGGGCCGCATGGCGAGTACCGCGAGCGACACGACAAGCGCAGGCCAGGTCGCCTACCAGTCCGCGCAGCGCAGATCCGACACGCCGACATGGCTGCTTTGGATTCTGGGTATCGCCATTCTGGGCGGTGGCGCTTGGTATCTTCTGGGCAATCGCGAGCCGCAACAGGTGGCCGAGCAGACCCGGGGCCTGATGAACCGAGCGCCGCCGGAAGCCGCCAACAAATTAATGGCGCCGACCGCTGCGGACTTGTCCACCGATTTGAGATCGTCGGTCGACGAGGTCCGCGCGACGCTTCAAGGCATCAACGATCCGGGTTCGGCGCGCGCCGCGCTGCCAAGACTCAAGGAAGCGACCGAAAAGCTCGACCGGATCAACAACCTCGCCGCCCAGCTTCCGCCTGGCTCGCGCAGGGAGCTGGCGGCCATGCTCGGATCGGCGATGCCGGCGCTCAATCAGCTTTGCGATCGCGTGCTGTCCAGCCCGCAAATCGGGGCCATGGCCAAGCCGACAATCGACGCGTTGCGCGCGCAACTGCAATCGCTGTCGCGTGCGTGATGGCAGAGTTTCACGCGCTACCAGAAGGATGGCTTGAGCTTAGCGAAACCCATTAACAAGCCGCCGGACGCGGTTGATGGGTTTCGTTGCACTCAACCCATCCTACGAAACGACAAATCGACTTTGTCAGTGCGGCGTCGACGATGCCGCGCCCGGCGCCAAACACGCGGACGGGCAGGCTGGCGCGCGCTCAAGCAGGTCGGCAAGTGCATCCGCGTTCTTCTTGTCGCACATGTACGCAATGTAATCGCGATCGTGCATGCCGAAAGCCGGCAGCCCGCAGGATGCAGCGAGCGTCGTTTCGGCCTGGCTCCATAACGCTTTGATGGTTGCCCTCGGCTCCGGCCGATGCAATCCCTGCCACGTCGCCGGCTGCGTCTTCTGTGCTTTGTCCACGTAGCGCATGACGAAGCTCATCAGCGCCGCCAAACCGTCGCGATGATCGATCTGCAAATCGCGCCGCTGCAGCGGGACCAGCGCGATGGCGGCCTCAAGGTCGTGGGTGTAGGCGTTGAGCTCGTCGAGCAAATACATAAAGTCGCTCTTCGACGATGCGCCGTTGGGCCCGAGATAATTCTGCACATAGGCATCGCCGGCATTCAATGAGCCGGCGATCTCGCGCGGCGGAAAGAATTGCGACACCTCGTGCGGACGCGGGATCGCGCTGCCGTCGAGGAGTGGAAAAGCATCTTTCTCCTCGGTCAGGATATGAACGGATTCATGAACCGCGGTGGACAATTCGGTCTGAAGATCGTCGCAGCTGATCCAGGTCAGAAACAGCTTCTTGTCGCGCATCGCCTGATAGACGGCGTAGCCGCGCGGTGAATGCCGCTGCAACTCCGCGACCGCGTGCGCGTAGCACGCGCTGTTGGCACCACGCGCCGCGGCAAATGCCGACTGGCACGCAACTTCGATCACAAGCGCCACGCCGAGCAGAAAGCACGTTGATCGGAAAGCCAGAGCCGAAAACCTTGCGAACGGCATCGCTTTACGCATGACGAGATCTCATCCGTCGTTAACTATGCACCGCCGCTTGAACATCGCAGGCCGAAAGAGGGCGGCACGCGCGATGACAATCCACCAAACAAAGGCCGCAACGGGGCGAAAGGACACATCGCTGCGCTATGGAACTATCTCTCGAGCTTTCGACGAAATCGCCGCGACTCTTTCGACGAAATAAATCAGACAAAGACGAAATTGGTCAGACGACTGTCTGAATTCCGGCAGCGTTTCAAATACGGGTGGCGACCTAAATTGCGTCCGTTCGGGCCTCCACAGGCCTGATTTTTTTGCAGAGGAACGCGGAGATTCAATGATGACAAAGCGCAACATAGTGTTTGCTGTCGCGGCTCTGTCGGCAACGGGCGTCCTTGCCCTGTCGGCATCGGCGCAGGCTCGCTGCATGGGCAGGGAGTGCGGGCCGGTTGTCGGCACCAACGTGAGCACGTCGTATCACTATAACACCGTGCATCCGGTTCAGAATGTCACGCGCTATCGCGACGTCTACCGGTCGTACCCGGTCGTCAACGTCAATCGGATCGTGAGCGTCACCCGCGTTCAGCCGGTGGTGCATGTGAACCGCGTCACCCGCGTTCACAACCACACCGCCATGCTCAACGAGACCGAGCGCTCGTCACGCACGGAATCGATGCCGGCCCGCATGGTGATGTCGGCCAAAACCATGCAGATGGGCGGCAATATTCCGGCGCCGCGCGTCAACACCGTTTACAGATACAACACCGTCCAGCAGGTGCGTAACGTCACCCAATATAACGACGTCAACCGTACTCAGTACGTACGCAACATTCACCACATCGTCGACGTCACCCGCGTCGAGCCGGTGATCCATACCAACATCGTCACGCGCATCCACGACCGTCCCGTGTTCTCGGTGCGCAACGAATATGTGCACCAGACCACAATGCTGCCGTCCCGCACCTCGATGACCAGCCGGGTCATGCATATGGGTTCGCCCATGGGGCAACGCATCTGACGCATATGGCGTAGGATCCGCGCGTTGGCTTGACGTCGGTCAAACGCAGCGCGGATTGTCGCTTTATTCCCTCCCCCGTAAGGGGAGGGAATAGGTTCGCCTTTTCTCTCTTCTCATTTCATTGTCCGGCAAGCTCGCATGCGAAAAGGCGTTGCGAGAACGACCGCGCGTATCGTTAAGGCACTGCGTATCGTGACGGCACATTGTCATTGCCGGGCTTGACCCGGCAATCCATGAACGGCCACGGCACCCCGAGACGGCATCAGCGCCGCATTGCCGCAGCACAGTTCCGTCATTTGCGCCTAACGCTTTGCTCCTATCTAATCGGGGCCATGAAAAGAAACGTGCTCCGGTCCTCGCTTGCCTTCACCCTTGCCGTAACCCTCGCGTTGGCGCCCTTGGCGCCGCACGGCAATTTCAGCGTCGCCCACGCCGAAGGCCGGCTTGATCCCCAAATCGGCCGTGCCCATACGGCCACGGCCGAGCACGGCATGGTGGTGGCGCAAGAGGCAATCGCCGCGAACATCGGCGCCGATATCCTGCGCAAGGGTGGCAATGCAGTGGACGCCGCGGTCGCCACGGCCTTCGCGCTCGCCGTGACTTATCCGCGCGCCGGCAATATCGGCGGCGGTGGCTTCATGGTGATCCATCGCGCCGATGCGCAAGGCGGAGCCCAGGACACCACCATCGATTATCGCGAGACAGCACCGGCCGCGATCAACGCAAAGTCGTTTCTCGATGCACAGGGCAATGCCGATCCGGAAAAGTCGCGCAACTCCGCGCTCGCTATCGGCGTGCCCGGCACTGTTGCCGGACTGGCGCTGGCCGAACAAAAATATGGCTCCGGCAAATTCACGCTCGCCGACCTGATCATGCCGGCAGTAGCGCTGGCGCGGGAGGGAATCGTCGTCGGCGACGACACCGCGAATTCGCTGCCGATCGACAAGCCGCGGCTGGCGCGCTGGCCATCGTCGGTGCGGATCTTCTTCAAGCCCGACGGCAACGAGCTCGGAGCCGGCGATCGCCTGGTCCAGCCGGACCTCGCCGACACGTTGCTGGCGATCGCCCAGCAGGGTCCGCAGGCCTTTTACGAGGGCGAGACCGCAAAGAAGATCGCAGCCTCGGTACAGGCCTCAGGCGGTGTGATGACCGCCGACGATCTGAAAAACTATCGCGCCATCGAGCGCACGCCGGTGCGCGGCACCTATCGGGGCTACGATATCATCTCGATGCCGCCGCCATCGTCGGGCGGCGTCGCGCTGATCGAGATGCTCAACATTCTCGAAGGCTTCGATCTGGCGCATGACGATCAAACCCAGGCGCTGTTTCTGATCATCGAGGCGATGAAGCGCGCCTACGCCGATCGGGCTTATTTCCTCGGCGATCCGGACTCGGTGAAGGTCCCGGTGGCGCGGCTGATATCCAAGGACTACGCCGCCGAATGGCGCGCGACCATCGATCCCGCGCGCGCAACGCCGGCGAAAGACATTCAGCCGAGGGCGCTGCCGGTAGCGAACGAGGGCCACAACACCACCCACTTCTCGGTGATCGACAGCGACGGCAATGCCGTGTCCAACACCTACACGCTCAATTTCAGCTATGGCGTCGGCCTGGTCGCTGACGGCACCGGCATCATTCTCAACAACGAGCTGGACGATTTTTCCGCCAAGGTCGACACCCCTAACGCCTATGGCCTGATCGGCTTCGGCGCCAACCTCCCAGGTCCGGGCAAACGGCCGGTGTCGTCGATGACGCCGACCATCGTGCTCAAGGACGGCAAGCCTTATCTGGTCACCGGATCACCCGGCGGCAGTTTGATCATCACCGCGGTGCTGCAAGTCGTCACCGATGTGATCGACCGCGGCATGAACATCGCCGACGCGGTATCGGCGCCGCGCGTGCACAATCAATGGATGCCGGATCGGGTCTATGCCGAGCCGGGTTTTCCCGACGATCTGATCAAGGCGCTGGAAGCGCGCGGCGACGAGGTCAGCGTGCGCAAGCTGATCACGTCGGCGAATTCCATCCTGGTGACACCGCAAGGCTTCGTCGGCGCCGCCGATCCGCGCACCCGCGGCGCGCGCGCAGCGGGGTATTGAGCGCTCGCTCTTCCTCCGCTCATTCCCGCGAAAGCGGGAATCCAGTTGGCTTGCGCGGAGTTCGGGAAGAGTCTGGGTCCCCGCCTTCGCGGGGACGAGCGTGATGAGCGCGGCACTGCGAAGTACGAAATACTCTTCACGTATAACCGCCGTTGGCGCGTAGCGTCTGCGCACTGACCCACCCGCCGTCCGGACCGGCGAGAAATGAGACGACGCCGGCGATGTCTTCGGGGGTGCCGAGCCGCTCCATCGGGGCCAGCTTGGCGAGCCGGTCGATCTGCTCCTGCGTTTTGCCTTCGAGAAACAGATCGGTCGCGGTCGGGCCCGGCGCCACGGCATTGACGCTGATGCCACGGCCACGCAGTTCGTGGGCGAGGATGCGAGTCAAGACTTCCACCGCCGCCTTCGAGGCCGCGTACGGCGCGTAACCCGGGAAGCTCATGCCGAGCACGCTGGTCGACATGGTGATGATGCGGCCGCCGTCGGCGATCCGCTTGGCCGCCTGCTGCAGCACGTTGAAGGTGCCGCGCACATTGACGGCGAACACGTCGTCGAAGTCGTCGACACTGGCGGTCGCGATCGGCGAGAGCTTCATGATGCCGGCGCTGTTGACGACGACGCCGACGGGGCCGTGCGCTGCCTCGGCGGCATCGAACAGCCGCGCGACCTCGGCCGGCTCGGCCACGTTCGCCTGCACGGCAACGGCGCGACCGCCCCCGCGTTCGATCTCGCCAACGACCTCTTCGGCCTTGCCGCGGTTCCCGGAAAAATTGACGACGACGGCAAACCCGTCGCGCGCAAGCCGCAGCGCCACGGCGCGACCGATGCCACGCGAGGCGCCGGTGATAATGGCACTTGGCGGCGGACCCTTGCTCATCAGACTATCTCCTATTCCGGCGCTCCGCCGGCTGTTACAAAACGTGCTCAAATCGCGCCAGAGTTAAGCACAAGCGCGCGTGCAAGAGATAAGGGTGGAATGCATGAATGGTCACGACCCCATTCCGCGATTGCGCATCGGCATCATCGGCTCCGGCTTTATCGCCAATTTTCATTTGCAGGCGCTGATCAATGTCCGCCACGTAACTGTCACGGGCATTTTCAGCCCGACCGCGGCGCATCGTGAAGCGTTGGCCGCGAAAGCGAATGCGCTTGAGCTTGGCCCGTGTCGCGCCTTTGCTTCGCTGGAAGCGATGCTGCTGTCCGGCGAAGTCGACGCAGTCTGGATCGGGGTTCCGAACTTCGCCCGCCTGGAGACAATGCGCGAAATTCATCGGCTGGTGACATCGCGCTGGGCCAAGCTGATCGGGGTCGCCTGCGAAAAGCCGCTCGGACGGACGCTGGCTGAAGCCCGCGAGATGCTGCGCCTCGCCGAGGACGCCAAACTGTTCCACGGCTATCTTGAGAACCAGGTCTTTTCCAGCGCCGTGCAGCGCGGCAAGGACATCATTTGGCGGCGCGCGGTACCGGTCTGCGGCCGGCCGTTTCTGGCGCGGGCCGCGGAGGAACATGGCGGCCCGCACATGCCGTGGTTCTGGCAAGGGCGCCGGCAAGGCGGCGGCGTGCTGTCCGACATGACCTGTCACAGCGTCGAGGTCGGACGTTATCTGCTCACGAAACCAGGCGCGCCGCGCACCGATCTGAAACTCGTCAGCGCCAGCGCCAGCGTCGGCAATCTGAAATGGACGCGGCCCGAATACATCAAACGTCTGAAAGAGATGATGGGACCCGAGGTGGATTATGCGCGGCATCCGGCCGAGGATTTCGCCCGCGGCGCCCTCACCTTCATGGACTCTGAAGGCAACGAGGTGATGGTCGAGGCGACCAATTCCTGGGCCTATGTGGGCGCCGGACTGCGCATCCTGATCGAGCTGCTGGGTCCGGAATATTCGATGGAATTTTCCTCGCTCAACACCGGGCTGAAAATCTTTCTGTCCCGCGATGTCCGCGGCGGCCAGGGCGAGGATTTGGTCGAGAAGCAGAATGCCGAGCAGGGCTTGATGCCGGTGGTCGAGAACGAGGCCGACATTTACGGCTATGTGGGCGAGAACCGTCACATGGTCGACGCGTTCCGTCATCGCCGGCAGCCGCAGGAGACGTTCCATGACGGCGTTGCGGTGGCCGAAATGCTGATGGCGCTCTATCGCTCGGCCGAAATCGGGCAGGTGATCACCTTCCCATCGCCGGATTTGGAAACCTATGTTCCCCCGGTAGCGCGGCATTAATGACTGCCGATTGAAAGTGCCGCCGCGCGCCGCAGCGGCACGAATGAAAACAGCGCGAGTCGTAACGCATGGCCGATGTCGTCACGCTCACGATGAATCCGGCGATTGATCTGTCGGTCGCGGTTGAGCGGGTGACGCCGTTTCACAAGCTGCGTTCGGCCGAGAACCGTCGCGATCCGGGCGGCGGCGGCATCAATGTGGCGCGGGTGTTGAAACGGCTCGGCACCAATGTGACCGCGGTTTATCCGGCCGGCGGCACACTCGGCCAATTGCTGCGCGAGCTCGTCGAGAAGGAAGGGATTCCGCAGATCACCATTCCGATCGCCACCGAGACGCGCGAAGACTTCACCGTCAACGAGCACGAGACGGGGTTTCAATATCGCTTCGTGGTGCCGGGGCCGTCGCTCACCGAGCCGGAGTGGCGCGCGTGTTTGTCGTGCTTCACCGCGCTCGAGGCGCGGGCGCGTTTCATCGTCTGCAGCGGCAGCCTGCCGCCCGGCGTACCAGACGATTTTTATCGCTACGTCGTCGATGCAGCACGCGGAGCGGGCCGGCGCATGGTCGTCGACAGTTCCGGAGCGGCGCTGAAGGCCGTACTCGAGGCCGGCGTCTATCTGGTCAAACTCAGCGCGAGCGAATTGAGCGAGCTTTTCGGCATGCCGTTCGACATTCGGGCCGATCAGATCAAGGCTTGCCGCGCACTGATCGAGAAGCGATACGCAGAGGTGGTGGCGCTGACACTCGGCGAGCAAGGCGCGATTTTGATAACCTCCGATCAGGTACTGCGCGCCCGTGCGCTGCCGATCGAACCCAGAAGCGTTGTCGGCGCCGGCGATAGCTTTTTGGGTGCGATGATTTGGGCGCTCAATGGCGAACATACGCTCGACGATGCATTTCGCTACGGTATCGCCGCCGGCTCGGCAGCTTTGCTCGTGGCCGGCACGGAGTTATGTCAGCCCGACGACATCGCGCGTTTGGTCAAGCACGTGCAACTCGACGTGCTGGTCGGCCGATAGCCAACGGACGCCGCGCTAGAGCACATCACGATTAGGCTAAATCGCGATGTGCTCTAGATCTACTTGTTATCGCGTGTCCTTTTTCGGAAAACCGGTTTCCACTTTCCGGGACATGCTCTAACAGTCCGGATGCAGCATCGCCGCGGCGCCGAGCAGTACCGGCAGCGGGCGCGTGATGACGTATGTGGGGATTGCCATCACATAGTCGCTCAACCGGCCCTTGGCCTCGAAGCGGGCGCGAAATTCCGACTGCACGAAGAACGCGCTCATGCGCGGCACGATGCCGCCGGAAATATAGATGCCGCCACGCGCGCCAAGCGTGAGCGCCAGATTGCCGGCCACCGTGCCGAGCATCGCGCAAAACATTGCGGTGGCTTCGTGGGTGCGCGGATCGGCATTCCAGATCCCCGGGTTGGTGATCTGCTCGGCCGAATAGGACGCTGCCGGCATGTCGGACAGTTCGCATAGCGCGTTGTAGAGATTGACCAGACCGGGGCCGGAGAGAATGCGCTCGGCCGAGACGTGATCGAACCGCGAGCGCATCAGATCGAGCAGTGCGCTTTCCTGCGGCGTCGCCGGCGCCATCGTGACGTGGCCGCCTTCGCCCGCGATCATGGCGCCGCCATCGGCCGACGGTACAAACGCGCTGACGCCGAGCCCGGTGCCCGGACCGATCACGCCGATCGGCGCGTTCCTGACCGCCACGCCGCCGCCGACCTGCAACACATCGTCGGGGGCCAAATGCGGAACCGCGACCGCATTGGCGGCAAAGTCGTTGATCACCTGCAGCCGCCGCAAGCCGAGTTGCTGCCGCAACGCCTCGACCGAGAATGTCCAAGGATGATTGGTGAGCGTGACCTGATTGTCAGTCACCGGCGACGCCACCGCCAGGACCGCTTGTACGGGTCGTTCCGTAGACTTCTCTTCACGCAGGTAGGAGTTCGATCGCGTCCGGCAGCGACGGAAAGTCGTTGAGCGAATAGACCCGCGGCGCACTTGTCTTGCCGCCCGGCTGCACCAACGCAAAGCGCGCATTGGTGGCGCCGATATCGCCGATCAGCCCAATGCCGCCCATGCGTTTGGTGGTTGTTGGTTCGGCTGCCACGTAATCTTCAACGGAACTCATGCGCGGCGGAAAGCCCTGTTTTGTTAACTGCGGCGCATCCCGTCACCGCGGCGAAACTGTCAGGGCTCGCCAGCGCGGTGTCAATCTTGCAGCGCACAAGGAACTTCAAAATGGCCGATGACCGCTGGTCAGGGCCGTATGCTTAATCCGGCAACATTGGGATTGATGATGGAACGGCGGTCTTTAACCACGCCGATCACCACGCCCATCCGCTCGATGCTGGCAATGACTTTGCCGTCGAGAGCACGATCGCAGTTCATGTGCGTAGGAGCGATGAAGAACTCCGCACGCTTCGAATCACGCGTCCATTCCAGCCGCGCGTCGGCCTCTTTTTCGAAGGGCAGTCGCTCGCCGCACACCGCGACCAGATAGTGGTGCCGCGGTCCGGTCTTGGCGGCGCCGCCTTCGGTCCGATCGAGGAAATGTTCCAGATCGGTCACCGCTTCCGGCATGATGTTGACCCAGTAATCGGTGTCGTAGCGGCGCGAAGCCCCGGCCAAACCACCGACCAGCGGATTGAAATACAGATACTCGTCGGGATGCAGCCGATAGAGCACCGCCGCGTTCCAACCAAGATCGGCAAGGACCAGACCCAGCGCACAAGCCGCGACCAACGGACGCCAAGCTTGCAAGCGGGCGAAAAGGCCGTTGAGGCCGAGGCCGGCCAACACCGCGATCGGCGGCACCGTGAACAGAAAGTGCCGCATGCCGCTGAAGGCCGGACCGCCGCCGACAACATCGCAGAGCAGCGGGAAGAACGCGGCCAGCACGACCAGCCCGATCTCTTTCCGCCGCGCTGCGCTGTAACCATTGGCGCTATCCTGCGGCAGCACCGTGAGCACCAGCGCAAGCAGTGCGCCGACCAGCAGCAGCAGCGTTAGCTTGATCGCCATGTAGGTCGGCACGTACCAGCGCGGCACGTCCGCCATGTAATAGACGTGACCGTCGAGGAACGTCTTGATCTGATAATGGAAGTCGGCGAATGCGGTCATCGCGCGCAACGGATTGAGCGGCGCCAAAGCGGCCCACGGCCAAGCCACGATCATGATCGCATAGGCAATGACAAAGGCCGGCAGGAAGCGAAGCCCGGAGCGGACCATAAACGCGAGCGTCTCGCGCCAGCTTACGCCGCGTCCGATCGGCGCGTGCATCAGCACAACGACGCCGCCATACGCCACTGCCAGCATGCCGAGCACACGGATGCCGAGCGCGCAGCCGCACAGGATTCCGAACGCCACGATCAAATGCCAGCGCGGGCGCGGCAATTCGCGGCCGATCAGCAGCAAGCAATAGACCGCGCCTATCATGGCGGCGGCGAAGGGAATGTCCTTGGTGTGATTGAACATCGCACCGTACCAGGTGCCGCACAGCGCCAGCGCCAGCGCTGCGAGCAGCCCAGCGCGGGAACCGCCGATGGCCCGCGCTGTCGCCCAGACCGCCGCGATGCCGCCGGCACCGACCAATGCCGTCAGCAGATGGCGGACCGCGTACGGCGCGAGCGGCAGAACACTTTGCAGGCCGACCGCGACCAGATCGAACAGGCCGCCATAGAGATACAAATTTCTGTAGTGAAAGACCGACTGGTCGACAAAGCCGCTCTGATAATAGGCGACGATCAACTCGGCATAACGCTGCTGCACTTCCTCGTCGTTGGAAATCGCGTAGTCGGGAAACGTCAAGCCGACGAGAACCAGCAAGACGCCGAACAGAACCGCGGCGATCGCGTCGTAGCGATCGGCACGCGCGAGCCGCGCGCCAAGCTTGCCGCCGCACGCCGTCCGCCGCCCCGTAGCAATGTTTGGAAGCCAATTGGAGAAAACCAATCGCACCTGCCGCCCGCGCAGGCATCGTTATTGTTTCCTTCGCATCATTCGGTTTTATCACGCGAAACTGCCAATCCAATGCCACGCCGATGGACCGGCGCAAAATGCTTATCGCTTTATGAACGCAGGCTGAAAGTCGCAGGTGCGAAAACGCCGCAGCGGCGGTTCCAGAAATGACGCAATAGAGATCGCGGCAACGCTTTCATGTTCACGCTTTAGCCCCAGCCAAGCCCAAAAGCTTGATGGCATTGTCTTTCAGAATGAGCGGCCGGACCTCCGGCTTGATGTCGAGCTTCTCGAAGTCGCTCAACCACCGATCCGGACGAATCACCGGCCAATCCGACCCAAACAACACTTTGTGGCGCAACAGCGTATTGGCGTATCGAACCAGGATCGGCGGGAAGTATTTCGGCGACCAGCCGGAGAGGTCGATATAGACGTTCGGCTTATGTTGGGCCACCGACAATGCCTCTTCCTGCCAAGGGAACGACGGATGGGCGAGGATGATCGGCATTTCGGGAAAATCTACGGCGACATCGTCAATAAACATCGGATTCGAATATTTCAGACGGATCCCGGCGCCGCCCGGCATCCCGGAACCGACACCCGTTTGCCCGGTGTGGAATAGCGCCGGCAAACGCGCTTCCGCGATCGCTTCATAGAGCACATAGGCGCTGCGGTCGTTCGGATAAAATCCCTGCATCGAGGGGTGAAATTTGAAGCCGCGGATGCCGAAATCCCGGATCAGGCGGCGCGCCTCGCGGGCGCCGGCCTTGCCCTTGGCGGGATCGATGCTGGCGAACGGAATCAGGACGTCGCTATTGGCGGCGGCTTTTTCCGCCACCTCCTCGTTGGGATAGCGCCGGTAGCCGGTCTCGCGCTCGGCATCGACCGGGAAGATCACGGCGCCGATCTTCCGCTCGCGATAGTAGCCGGCAGTGTCCTCGATGGTCGGCCGGTTGTTGGGCTGATTGAAATACACCGCCATCGCGGCCTGCAGATCGTCATATCCGTCATCCGGATGGGTGCCGCACGGCTCCTCGGCGTGGGTGTGGACATCGATGGCGATCAGGTCTTCGACATTCACGGGACGCCCTCCGGCAAGTCTCTTGATTCAAGTCTTTGGTTCAAAAGCTTTGGTTCAAGTCTTTTGATTCAAGTTTCGTGACTCACATCTCAATGACCGACGTCTGCTTTTGTTTGACGTCCGCAGACTTCAAATTTCCTGGATCATGCCGCATCGACGCGCGGCCGCCTATAGGGCGTCAATTGCGCAGTGCAGCGAGAACATCGTCGGGGCGTTCGGTCATCAGCATATGGCCGGCGCCTTCGATCAGAGCAAGGCGGCCATGCGGGATCGCGGCCGCAACCGCCTTGCCGCCCTTGGCCGGCGTCATCAGATCACGGCTGCCCTGGATCACGATGGATGGAACGGTGATCTTGGCGGCCGACGACAGCGCGTCCGTGTATGCGTTGCAGGCGGACAGATCGGTGAAGATCGCACCCGGCGGTGCGCGTTCCAGCAAACGCTCGGCGCCGCCGAGCATCCACATGCCCGGCACCTGCGAGCCGCCGAGCGTGGCCCGATAGCCCTCGCCCCAGATCGCGATCATGTCGACCGCTGCGTGATCGTTGGCCTTGGCGGCATTGAGCAGATCGTCGGACACCCGCATGGCCGCCGCGGTGGCGATCAGGCCGAGGCCGGTCGCTTGGGCGGGGTGCCGGGCGGCCGTTTCCAGCGCCACCAGCGAGCCCATCGAATGGCCGACGAGGCGCGCCGCTTTGGCGCCGGCCGCATCGATCAGCGCCGCCGTCCAATCGGCCAGCGCTGCGATCGATGTGAGCGGCGTGCCGGCGGAGCCGCCATGGCCGGGGAAATCCGGCGCCAGAACCGCATGGCCGTGATGGGCGAAGGCGCGGGCGAGCAGCGCCCAGACCGAATGATCCATGCCGGCGCCGTGCAGGAACACGATCGCGGGCAGACTTGCATCGAAATCCTTGCCGCCGGTGGCAACAAAGGTGTCCTCGCCGTTGACCAAAACCCGCATGGCTCAGCCCTTCTGCGAAGCGCGCAGCGCTTGCGCGAAATCATCGATGATATCGCCCGCCGCCTCGAGGCCGACGGAGACACGGATCAATTCCTCGCCGACGCCGGCAGCCGCGAGCGCGGCCGCATCCATCTGCTGATGCGTGGTGCTCGCCGGATGGATCACCAGGGTCTTGGCGTCACCCACATTGGCGAGATGACTGGCAAGCCGTACGCCTTCGATGAATTTCCGCCCGGCAGCGCGTCCGCCCTTGATGCCGAAGCTCACGATCGAGCCCGCGCCCTTGGGCAGCAAAGTCTGCGCCAGCGCGAAGTCGGTGTGCGTGTCCAATGACGGGTGCAGCACCCAATCGACGGCGGGATGCTGCCGCAAGAAGGCGAGCACTGCCGCCGTGTTGGCGATGTGACGCTCCATGCGCAACGGCAACGTTTCAACGCCCTGCAGCAAATGAAAGGCATTGGCCGGCGACAAACACGCGCCGAAATCGCGCAAGCCTTCGGCGCGCGCCCGCATGACGAAAGCGGCCGGACCGAACTCTTCGGCGAAGACGATGCCGTGATAGCCGGCATAAGGCTCGCGTCAGGGTCGGAAATTTGTTCCCGGCCTGCCAGTCGAAACGCCCGCCGTCGACGATCACGCCGCCGATGGCGACGCCATGGCCACCGATCCATTTGGTGACCGAGTGCATGACGATATCGGCACCGAGCGTAAGCGGGCGGCACAGATACGGCGTCGCGAACGTATTATCGATCAGCAGCGGGACGCCGGCCGCATGCGCGATCGCCGCCACCTTCGGGATATCGAGAACCTCCAGGCCGGGATTGCCGATGGTCTCGGCGATCACGAGCCGCGTACGTTCGCCGATCGCGGCGCGCAGGCCGTCGAGATCGCGCGGCTTGACGAACGTGGTGCGAATGCCGAAGCGCGGCAGCGTATGCGTCAACAGATTGATGGTGCCGCCATAGAGCGACGCCGACGCAACGATGTGATCGCCGGCATTCAACAGCGTCGCGATGGCGAGATGCATCGCCGCCATGCCGCTCGCCGTGCAGACCGCGCCGACGCCGTCTTCGAGCGCCGCCAAACGCTCTTCGAGCACCGCCGTGGTCGGATTGGAGATGCGGGTGTAGATGTGGCCGGCCCGTTCCAGGTTGAACAAGCCGGCGGCGTGATCGGCATCATCGAACACGTAGGACGTTGTTTGATAGATCGGCACCGCGCGGGAGCGCGTCACCGGATCGGGATGCTGGCCGGCATGCAGGCTCAGGGTTTCGAAAGCGGGCGGTTTGGGCGCAGACATACGTCCTCGCGAGGCGGCGATGGCGGGCCCGATATGTCGCATTGAATCCACCGCCTGCCAATGCGGGGCCGCGGGGTGGAAAGTCACATGGGCTGCCGGCGACGGTGGTATGGTCCCGGCCCGCAGCGCAACGACAGGACGACCGGATGCCTTCGCTTTTCGATCCCATCCAGATGGGCGCCATCACCGCGCGCCACCGCATTTTCATGGCGCCGCTGACGCGGGCGCGCGCCACCATGGATCATGTGCCGACACCGATGATGGTCGAGTATTATCGGCAGCGCGCCGGTGCGGCCTTGATCATTTCGGAAGCGACCGGCATCAGCGCCCAAGGACTGGGCTGGGCGTACGCTCCCGGCATCTGGAACGCCGAGCAGATCGCGGCGTGGCGATCGATCACCGCCGTCGTCCACGAAGCCGGCGGCACCATGCTCTCGCAGCTCTGGCACATGGGACGGCTCGTCCACCCAAACCTGCCGGGACGCGGCCAGGCGCTGTCGTCGTCGGCAACCACCATGCCGGGCCTGGCCCGTACCTACGACGGCAAGCATCCTTACACGCAGGCCAAGGCGATGACGCATGACGATATTCGCGGCGTGATCGCCGAGTATCGCTCGGCCGCCGCCAACGCCATGGCGGCCGGCTTCGACGGCGTCGAGATTCATGCCGCCAACGGCTATCTGATCGACCAGTTTCTGCGCGACAACGCCAACTTCCGGACCGACGAATACGGCGGCTCGATCGAAAATCGCATCCGCTTCCTGCTCGAGGTGACGTCGGCGGTCGCCGACACTGTCGGCGCCGATCGAACCGGCGTGCGGCTGTCGCCGAACGAGGAACGCAACAGCGTGAACGATCGTCATCCAGAACCGCTGTTCGCGGCGGCGGCCGCGGCGTTGTCGGATTTGGGTATCGCGTTCCTGGAAGTCCGGGAGCCCGACTTCGACGGCACCAACGGCCGCGCCGAGCGGCCGCCAATCGCGCCTTCGATGCGCGCGGCGTTCAAGGGCGCCTTCGTTCTGAACTCAGACTACGATTTTGAGACCGGACAAGCAGCGCTTGATGCCGGCAAGGCCGACGCCATCACCTACGGCCGCCCGTTTATTTCCAATCCGGATTTGACCAAACGCTTCAGCGAAGGCTTGCCGTTAGCGCCGGATGACAAGGCCAGTTGGTACAGCCAGGGCGCGGACGGCTATATTGACTATCCGGCGGCCGAGTAGCCGCACATCGTCTTGAGGGCTGTCACCGCAAAGGCCAGCCCAATGGCCTAGAGCACATCCCGATTAGGCTGAATCGCGATGTGCTCTAGATCTACTTGTTTGTCCCTTTCGGAAAACCGGTTTCCACTTTTCCGGGACATGCCCTAGATGACCAAGTCACTGAGGCGTTGAATCTCTTCGTCGGTTCCGAGCACGTAATAGATCTCGTACGGCGACATGCCCTCGCTCATGATCGGAAGCAGCCCGACCGCAAGTCTTTGAACGGGCTTGGACACCCTGTGCCAATGGCGCGACATGGGGATCTCCTATTTGCCGAAGAACTGAACCTGCTCGGCGCTTGAAGACAGCGACGCCGCCTGGTCGACCAGGGCGTCGTGAGCGCCGCGCACGATTTCCACGGCGCCGACACCCTCGTCGGAGCCGATCGTCTTGGCCGGCTGCGCGGCGTGGAAATGGGCGCTCAAAAGACCCGGCACGATGATCGCGGCAATCAGCGCCGACATCGCATACGGCAACCATTCCAGTACAAACCGCGACAGAAGCCTGACCACCGACCGCTCTCCCGAAATCTCTCACCATCATGCCAACCTCTGTATCATACGCTCGTTTGAAATTCAAACGGAAGTTTGAGGCGCGAAATGGACCGACGCGGGACGGCAAATGTGAAAGACTGTGGAGAAATGTGGGGTGTTGCAGCGCCCGCGAGCTGCGGGATTGTTAAGAATACGTCAGGAAATGCAGCGGCCTGCATCGCTGGCCGAGGGGCGGAATTAAGGCTCGTCCTTCAGCCCGGCAGTGCCTGGTTTGCCTTTGCAGCAGCCGCACGGCCATCAAGCGACCGCGTTCGCCGCGGGCCCTGGTTGCGGACTGCCCGACGACGCGCGGGCCGCTCTGGTGCCGAGAACGACCAGCGGCACCGCGATCGCGTAGATGACGACCACCGAAAGCCAAATCGCGCCAGGCCATTGTTTTTGCACGACGAAGTAGAACGCCGAGAATGCCAGCGGGCCGACGATCGAGGCCAGGCTGACGGCCGATGCCAGCACGCCCTGGAACTGGCCCTGTCGGCCCTGATCAACCTGTCGGCTCGCCAGCGCCTGAAACGCCGGCGTGCCGATGCCGCCGAGGGCAAACACCGGCATGATGGCGAAGACGATCCAGCTTTGGTTGGCAAAGGCCATGACGCTAAGCGCAATGCAGACGCAGGCAATGCCGACCAGCACGGCCTTGCGTTCGCCGAGAAGTTTGGTCGCCGGGCCGGGCAAGAACGCCTGCGCGAGCATTTGGCAGACGCCGAACACACCGAGCGACAGGCCGATCCAAAAGCCGTTCCACTGGAACGTATCAAAGCCCCACAGCGCCCAGCAGGTGCCGTAAGCCTCGCCGGTCATGGCCAGGATGAAGAACACCAGCACGACGGGCAAAAGCCCCTTCATGGCCAAGACCCAGCGCAGCGGCTGCAGCGGATTGAGCGCGGCGATATCGATCCGCTCGCGTGTCGGCGTGCGCGACTCCGGCAGCATGACCAAAGCCAACAGCAGATTGCCGGCGTTCAGCGCCGCGGCGGCGATGAAAGGAAGCCGCAGCCAGTAATCGCCGAGGACGCCGCCGAGCACCGGGCCGACGATGAAGCCGGCGCCGAACATCGCATTGAACAAGCCGAAGCGGCGGGCACGCTGGTGCTCCGGCGAAATATCGGTGATGTAGGCTGTTGCCACGGACATGTTGGCGCTGGTCAGGCCGGCGATAGCACGGCCGAGCAGCAGCATCCAAAGCTGCGGTGCAAAGGCCATGACGACATAATTGATCGCCGCTCCCGCCAGCGAAATCAGCAGCACCGGCCGGCGGCCGATCGTGTCGCTCAGTGCGCCGAGCACCGGCGCGAAAATGAACTGCATGACCGCGTAGAGGGCGATCATGATCCCGATCGTGGGCGCGGTATTTTGGGTGTGGGCGACGCTCGCGAGAAGACGTGGAAGGATTGGAAAAATGAGACCGATGCCGACGGCGTCGAGACGCAATGGCCGCGAAGATGATGACAAGGGGTTTGTTCATGATGAAGCGGTCCTCCGAAGGCGACCCGCCGTGGGGCACACGCGGCCGCCACCCGACCGGCAGGACGATCAGTCGGTGCCGAAAGGCACGCTTTCAAAGCCCGGCAACAGGGATCGCATGCGAATATCTATACTGAGTATTATTTTGTACTCAGTACATATATGACTATGCTATTGGTTCGCTCATGTCAATTCCGTCCGATCGCCGGTTTCGTAAGCGCCTCGCCACGCGACAAAGCATCTCCAACATCGCCACGCGCCTCTTCATCGAGCGGGGCTTCGAACAGGTGACGGTGGATGAGATCGCCATCGCGGCCGACGTCGGGCGGATGACGGTCTTCAATTACTTCCCCCGCAAGGAAGACATGTTCTTCGACCGCGATGAGGAGGGCCGCGAGATGCTGCGCCGGGCCCTGCGGGAACGCGGCCCCGACGTCACGCCGATCGAGGCGTTACGCCGCCTCGCGCATCAGCTGATCGCGGAGCGAAGTCCGGTGGTCGAGTTTTCCGCCAGAAGCCAAAGCTTCATCGAAACGATCGAGCGCAGCGAAACCCTCAAGGCACGCGCACGAGCGATCCGCGACGAGCTTGCGGAGGTGATGACGCTGGCGCTGTCCGAAAACGCCGGCCGAGACTCGGCCGATCTTGACGCTCGCCTGGCGGCGAGCCTTCTCCTGGCGACATGGAGCGTGGCCTTCATCGACGCGCACCAAACCTTTCGGCAGACGCGCGATACCGCCGCAGCGAACGCCGTGTTTCTCGGCCTCATCGATAAGGGAAGCGTCGGCCTGAACGCCGCCATGGCAGGCACGCCTTACGCGTAAGCCTGTCACGCGTTGCGACCATCAACTTTTCCCTTGAATGCGAATACGGAAGAGCGACCCGGGAGTCGTCCCATGACATCTGCTGCCAGTGTGTTTTCACAATCATTCTTCCACGGCACGCGCGCCGATCTGAAACCCGGAGAGCTGATCGTCGTCGGTCATCAATCCAATTTCACCGCCGCGAAACCACTGTCCTGGGTCTATTTCGCGGCCACGCTGGACGCGGCGATCTGGGGCGCCGAATTGGCCGGCGGCGACGGCCCGGAGCGAATTTATGTCGTCGAGCCGACCGGACCGATCATGGACGATCCGAACCTGACGGACAAAAAATTTCCCGGTAATCCGACACTTTCGTATCGTTCCCGCGAGCCGCTGCGCGTCATCGCCGAAGTCACCAAATGGCAACGCCACGCTCCCGAACGTTTGGCGCAAATGAAAGAGAATGTCGCCCGCGCGATGGCGGCGGGCACAGCGATCATAGACTAGACCGCCGGCCGTGAGAGCCGACTGGTGCTCTCGGCACCTAAGCTTTCCCGTACGGCGAACGCTCGCCGACAAATTCTCATATCCCGACGGTGTTCGAATGACGATCAACGATCGTTCGATACCGAAAAACTATGCTTGTATCACGAACAGACTGTTTTCCACGGTCGCAAGTCCCAACTATCTCTCGATCACGTTTGGCTTCAGCGATATCAAGTTCGTTTCAAAGAATGCGCCATCGAATAAGTAGTGCCCCCTCAAATGGAAATGGGAGAAAACGCCATGTCATCTGAGGAAACATGGGCAGACAACGCTGAAGCTTTTCTCGCTCAAATCGATGCTATCGCGCCGACCGATGTCAGGGTCCGAACAAACTAACACATTTACATCGGAAGCAACTTCAATGGCTTGGCAGTGGAACTTCTCGATTGAGGTCTGAATCCTATGTCTGTGTCATAGCAAATCTGCTGCCGGCTGAGACAGGGCGTTGGGATCGCAATCAAGCAATTCTTGGTGGTCATCTCGTGCGGCTTTACAAATTGATCAGCGCGCTGCTCGATCAAACTTGCCAACATCGAGCCGAGGTCACGTTCATACTTGCACGACTGTGCATTCGAATGCATCGGTGAATATCAGATTTTTAATTAGGTACCGAGACGCCAGGAAACATACAACTCCTACGTTAGGTATTCCTTCAAGCAAGAAAAACGCCTATACGAACGTATTCATCAAGAAATTGATAAGCGCGGCGGTGAGCAACTTCCTGTCGAAAAGAGGGATGCTCGGATCAATCGATAGAGCGGTTAAATCGTCGGGGCTCAACATCGAGGATATATCGTCAAGTCGCCCGAAGAATTGGGCAGACAAGAATTTATATGAGCGATCCGATGCCGTGGGGCTGGGTGGCACCTGACGTCGGCACGTTCAGGCGGCCCATCGGCATCAGTGCGATGGTAACTGGATGGACCTTCTTGATTTTCATCTCGAGACTCATCAGGAAGAAAGCAACTTTTCTCCTAATTTCGAGTGGCACAATCCCCGCCCTCAGATTGGCCAAACCATCGCTTTTCTTGCCGTTGAAGCAGTCCGAGAATATTTCAACAATATCAGTGAAGGCCCAGTCGAATTTATGGAAGAGAATTTCGACGACCTATCAAATCGTATTCGAACGGCCGCAAGCGCCCATGAGGCATTTCTAAATAGACCCCGGTAAGGTCGCCTAGCAACCTCTCAGGCGATGTCGAGCAATCGTTCCAATTCCGGCTTGAACGGTTCCATTAAGACGCCGGCAACATTCAAACAAATCCATACAAGCTCTTTCATATCACCATATCGGAGCGCGGATGGTCTTTCTCTTTCGAGCCACGCCAGGATTCTTCTTGTTCGAAAGTACAGTACTGCTTTGTAACGGCACGAGGCCGTCACGAGCTCGCTGACGCTAAATCCGGCCCACCCTTGGAATGAAGTGCTCGCGGCGATAATCCGCTTGAGCGCTTCTCGTTCTCGCTCGGTGAAGGCGTATCCACTCGATTTCTTGATAACATCATCCAGCCATCGCCGCACGCCGGGATCGATCCAATTCGGCTCGTCAAGTAACTCCTCTGCGTGTCGACGAAACGCATTCCGGTTTGCTCGCGAGTCGTCTTCTGATTGTGCCACGCCGGCGCCTCGTCTGTTATTAGAGACTGGTACGCAAGTATGTGCAAAACTCTGTGAGCTTGGCTCTCTATGTATCTGATTCGTCAGCTCTTTTCAGCGATTCGTCTGGACGAGATGTGCACAACGGGGACAACAGCTTGCGGAGAGAGTGTACGCGGGTCGATTTTCCGGGCGAAACTCCGGGCGATGGCGCTTCCAACAATTTCATCAGGGAAGAGTAGGCGGCGCACGACGGGCGTCGAAAAAGCCCCACTCACACGCGGCCGATCGGCTGATGCTCGATTTTAGATTTTTACGTTGCCCAGCCTTTGCGTCTCTGATTCGTGAGGCGCGCAACTCTTCAACGCACGCGAAAGCTACAGCGGCACGCCAGTGCACCCCGACATCCGATTTCTAGAGAATTCCGCGAACACGCGCACGGCTCGCATTTGGCGTGGCCGCCGGGTAGAGTTCAAGGTTTATTCAGGCTCAAAAGAAGGCCTAACCGTTCGGCCGAAAACCAGCGTCTTATGGCCGACTTCTGAAAATATTGGAGCGGGCGAAGGGAAACCGCCCATCCAGCCATTACATGCTGATATCGTTGGTATTTTGTCAGTGCCCGGTTAGCATTTTGTAGCCCGTTTTGTAGAGTTTCGCGACCGGTGGTACTGCCATTCCCACGCACTCCGACGGCATTATGATCCTGCGATCGATCCAGCGCGTGAGGCATTGGGCAGGCGCTATGACGGAATTTGAAATTTTGCGCTATCGCAGCAAAGCCGAAACGGTGTTAAAGCGCCTACAATCGGTGGGCTTAATTGAAGATCATCGCAAGGCCTGCATCGACGACCTCGAACGCCCCTTCGCATGGCGACAGCAGAAGCCAACGAACTGCACCGTCTGTTGCAGGCGGGTTAGGGGAAACCGGCAACGGCACTCTGCGTT
Source organism: uncultured Alphaproteobacteria bacterium (assembly GCA_963737755.1). GTDB lineage: Bacteria > Pseudomonadota > Alphaproteobacteria > Rhizobiales > Xanthobacteraceae > BOG-931. The sequence goes on from CAVTTZ010000010.1 coordinate 302,966, forward strand.
ATTCTTCAGCGGGGAGATGAGTACACTTCCCGTGCTAGCGAGACTGGCCCCGGCTGCCAACCACCGGGGCCAGTTTTTAGGATTCCAAAGGAAGGCGAGCGTAAATCGACGCGCTCCTACCTGCTTCCACTGGCCCCGATCTCAACCGGGGCCATTTTTTGCCCGCTTGGCGCCAACCACCCGATACACTCAAGCTTTAGGAGGCGGGATGCAGGCGCTCCTTGCAAAGTTCGAGCGGTACACGAAGCTGTCCGCGCTCGATGCACAGCTCTTGGGCCATATCGGGGCTCAACATCATTTCGGTTCACACCAGGAGCTGATCACCGAGGGCGAGGAGTCCACGTGCGTCCGCGTCGTCCAATCAGGATGGGCGTGTCGTTACAAAGCCCTCGCTGACGGCAAGCGTCAGATACTATCTTTCTGCCTCCCCGGAGATCTATGCGACCACAATTTTTTCAAGTTGCGGGCAGCCGATCATTCCGTGAGCACGATCACGCCCGTGTCGATTGCCGAAATCTCAAGGTACGAATTCGAGAGCATGATGAGCGAGCGCCCGCACATTGCGCACGCCCTCTGGTAGGACGCCCTCGCCACCGGTGCTATACATCGCGAATTGGCGGTCAATCTTGGAAGGCGCGACGCATTCGAGCGAATGGGAGCTTATTCTGCGAGCTGTTCGTGCGGTCGGAGGTCGTCGGGTTGACCAACGGCAACAGCTGTGAATTCCCACTCACTCAAGTCGAAATTGCGGACGCGACTGGGCTGACGGCCGTTCACATTAATCGCACCATCCAAGCGCTCCGCGCGCGGGGCTCGTGGAACTGCATGGGCACCGCCTGACAATCCCGAACTTTGGCGCGCTATCGGACGCTGCGAAGTTCAGTGTCGGGTATCTGAACCTCGACCACGAAGGGCAGCAGTTCGACGCTGAGTAGCAAACATTTCGCGCCCGCCGATGTTGTCCCGTGGGAAGATGTTGGCGTGGCTTTCTTGAACAAGGCAGCACTGGCCCCGGTCGGCGCACCGGGGGTCAGGTTTTATGAAAATGTAACTTGCCATCTGCATTATATGCCGCTCCTCCCGTGGCGGTGAGGACGCAGCTCAAGCAAACTGCCCCGGCCCCCGACGCCGGGGCTTTTTTTATGGAGTCGGGAAACCGATGTAGACGATCCGTTTCTATACGAGAAAATAGACAGTGCGGGATGGCGCCCGTGGCGTCGTCGGTGAGTTTTTGCAACCGAATACCTGCGGATGGCGCGTTGAGGCCTTTTCGATCAATAGAGAACGATCCCCGAAACAGGCCACTGACCGGTCGGATCATCGCGAGTCGCAACTTATCACTCAAAAGGGCGTTGTTATCGGCTGACGGGTGACAACCGGCCATGGCAGGGACGGTGGACGTGGCCGACTTTGCCGGTTTTTGGCCGCGGCAACGACGAATTGGCAAGCGTAACGCCTAACCTGCTCCCGGTCAGCCCTGCTTCTATGAAGAAATGTCTTGGATGATCCGACGCGCTCGGTATTGCCCTGTTGGGCAACCGGCACGGAGTCCCAAGGTCGAAATAAACGCGCGCGCACTCATCCCTCAACTCGCCACCCTCAATTATGAGATCGTCACGATAAGCATTCGCCACGAAGTCCAGCGTGTTTACTGCCCGGACTTCGAAATCATTTTGTGCACGTCGTTGCGGCCCACACCGAAGACAATTCCTTGCACTCTGGACGAGATCGAGGCAGGCCATCGTGCACATTCCGCATGGCTGCAGGGTCGAATAAAGCGAGCTCTCCGCAGCTCGCCATTTTCAAAGCCTGAACCCGCGGTCCGGATCGCCTCGATTTCTGCATGCGCGACAGCGTCTCGGTGCTCAGAGACTTTGTTGCGGCACGTGGCAAGTATCTCACCTGCATTACGATCAGGCAGCCCTGGGATTAAGCGAAGGGTCGGTCCCATTCTCACAGGCGACGCGAATCGCCTCGCGCATAAAGTGTTCATCGTCTTGCAGCGGCATCAGCGGAACGCCCTCACGTGTTCGACCTGTCCTGCGTCGTCCTTGCTTTGAAATCGTGCGAAGTCGACGGATGTTTCTTGTAGTCCAGTAACTCTCCTACGTGCCGACACTTCCTGGGCGCCAGCGGTAGGAAGACTTGAATGACGACAGGCCGATCACACAGTCACTTTGTAGACGCGGGAGAGATGGCAAGGGGTAACATTCGACCGTCAGTCGTTGCGGCAATGTTGCTGGTGCACTCGTTGACTTTGTCATGGGCCGGTACCTCGCCAACGCGTGACCAAGCCGAGCCGACTACGACCATATAGTCGAAACAGAAAAATGGCCGCGGCGGCCACCAGCAGCCAAGGGATAAAAACCGAGACCGCCGCCAAAAATTTTTCCTGAAAATCGAGCGCGAGCAAACGCGGGGTAGTCGAAACTTTGCCGGCTCGCTCGCGCGGGAAACGCAAGAGAGATGGTTAACCGAAGTCTGCCGCGATCATGTCGACCGACGTGGGCGGTTACTCGCGGGTCATGGCATGGAGAGGCGGGGACGTTGTCCCGTCTGCACGCCCTGCGGCGTGAATTGATCGATTTCGGGCCGGCGAAGCCCACGATCAATTATTTCTGAATTTCTTCTTCGCAGGGTTCTTCCTCGGCTTGGCTGTGGCCAGCCTGGGCATTCTCCTACGGCCGTGCGAGGCATCGCGCGCCTTCTTGGCCGGCTTCGATGATTTTGTCCCGGACGCGGCAAGTGCGGCTTGCTGAACGGAAGCTTGAAAGTTTTTTGTCGTCACGCTTCTGTCATCGTGGCGCACGGCGAGAGCCAAGCGCGCCATCGGCGCGTCTCCGACGATGGGGACGAACACGACACCGGGAACGTGAGCGATGGCGACCTGCGAAGGCACAATCGACACGCCTAGCTCCACTGCGACCAAGTTGGCAATCGACGCGATCTGAGGCGCCCTCTGCGCCACGACTGGCTCGAAACCTGCGCGTCGGCATGCATCAATGACTTCATCGTAGAGCCCGGGACCAAGCGAACGCGAGAACATCACGAACGGCTCGCCCTTCAGATCGGTCATCCGCAAAGCGTAACGATCACTCAGGCGATGGGAGGCAGGCAGCACCACCATCATCGGCTCGTCATCTAGCGCGGTGACGTTGCAGCCGCGTGGCATGTCCGGTCCGGGCCTGATGAAGATCGCGTCGAGCCGCTGGCGACCGAGTAGGTCGAGAAGCTGGGGACTGTTCTGCTCTTCTAGCGTTAGTTCGACCGCGGGATAGGTGCGTCGAAACGCAAGCAGAGATTTGGGGACGATCTGATTGAATGACGCGGAACTGGTATAGCCGACGCGAAGCTGTCCGACTTCTCCGCGGCCGCCTCTTTGTGCGAGCCGCACGGCCTGCTCCAGCTTGTCGAATATTTCGGGTGTCGCCGACCGGAACGCGACGCCTGCCTCTGTGAGCTCGGCCCCTTTGGGGACGCGCCGGAAAAGGCTCACTCCGATCTCCTCTTCCAAATCGTGAATTTGGCTGCTGAGCGGCGGTTGGGCAATCCCTAGGCGTTCGGCGGCGCGGCGGAAATTCAACTCCTCTGCGACTGCAAGAAAATACCGGAGATGGCGTAATTCCACGGCGTCGGCTCTCTAAAGCTCGCGATCTTGATACATATAACATATCAAGAAAAATATGCGATATATTGGATGTTTCGATCTCCAGGGCCCAGTTGAGGCTAGGCACGGCAACCAAGCTTCGGAAGGCTGAAGCCGCGGCAGCCGCTCAACCAAAACGCTGGAGGTGCAGATGAGCGCCGAAGGACGACAAACGTATATCGGAATGTGGGAAACGGCCGACGGATTCATCCGCCAGGAGCTCCTGCCTAACGGACGCTACGACGAGGCGCGCGGAAACAAGAAGAGCGCCTATCACGGCCGCTATGAGATCAGCGGCTCGCACATCCAGTATTGGGACGATACAGGCTTCGAAGCCGACGGTGAGTTCGTCGACGGCGTGCTCCATCACGTCGGCATGAAATTCTACCGCAACTGACAACGTAAACAAACAAGAGAACCGAATGATCAAGGTTTACAATCCAGCCGACGGTTCCGTCGTCGGCAAAGCTCCTGAGATGTCACTCGTCGAGGTCAAGGCCGCCGTCGACCGCACCTGTGAGGCCTTTCCCATGTGGTCGCGCCGGCTCGCAAAGGAGCGCGGAGCCCTGCTGCGCCGTTGGTTCGAACTGGTCCGCGACGACAAAGGTGCGTTTGCGGAAACGATGGTGAAGGAGAACGGCAAGTGCCTCTCCGACGCCCTGGGCGAAATCGATTATGGATTAGGCTTCATCGAATGGTACGCCGAGGAAGCCAAGCGGGCCTACGGAGACACGATACCGTCTCATGCCGACAACGCGGAGGTCATCGTGCTCAAGGTCCCCGCCGGTCCCACAGCGGCGATCACACCCTGGAATTTCCCGTTCATGATGATCACACGAAAGGTCGCGACGGCCCTTGCCGCCGGCTGCACGATGATCATCAAGCCTTCCGAGGAAACGCCGCTCTCACGGCTTACAAGCTTCTGGAGATATGCGCGGAAGGCCGGAATCCCGGAAGGCGTCTTTGAGATGGTCACTGGCAACCCCAAGGAGATCGGTGAGATCTTCGTCGAGGATTCCCGCATTCGCAAGCTCTCCTTTACTGGTTCGACTGCGGTCGGAAAGCTACTGGCGAGCGCCTGCGGCAAGGACCTTAAGAAGATGACGCTGGAGCTCGGCGGCAACGCTCCGTTCATCGTATTCGACGACGCCAATTTCGACGATGCCGTCGCCGAACTCGTAGCCGCCAAGCTGCGCAATTCGGGGCAGGTCTGCATCTCGCCGAACCGGATCTTCGTGCAGGACGGCATCCACGATCGCTTCGTGTCGGCGGTCGCCGAGAAGGTGACGAAACTTCGTGTGGACCAGGGTCTGCAGGATGACTTTGTGGTCGGCCCGATGGTCAACAAGATTGGGTTTAACAAAGTCCTCGAACTGGTCGAAGAAACGAAGAAGAGCGGCGCCAAGGTCGTGCTTGGTGGTCACCCCAACGCCCGGGGCGAGCTCTTTTTTGACCCGACGATCCTGACCGAGCTCAGCGACGACATGAGGATAGCCCGGACTGAGATCTTCGGCCCCGTCTTTCCGATCTACCGTTTCGGAAGCGAAGACGAGGTCATCCGTAGGGCGAACAACACAGAATACGGTCTCGTTGCTTACGCCTACACTGGCAGCATCGGCCGAGCCTTTCGGCTGTCGCGCGGCATTGAAGTCCGGCATGGTGATCCTCAACTCCGGCTCGGTAGGCACTGTGTCCGTGCCTTTCGGGGGTGTAAAGCATTCGGGATACGGCCGCGAAGGCAGCTTCTACGGCATGGAGGAGTATCTCGACGTCAAATACGTCTTGATGGGTAGCCTTGATCGCTGACCATGGGAGCGCGGATCGCTCCCCTCAATGCCAACCTCGGAAGTCCGACGACGTCCGCTTTTCCGCCGTTGTTGGTGGCAAGCGGACATCCGGTGGGCCATTTTATGAGTACGCACTCTAACAATGGGGCGAACTCTTCCGCGCTCGCTAGAGCGCCCGGTTACATATCGCGGGGTAGGTCGGCCGCGTTCACCGTCCCTGCTATGTCCGGTCGTCACCCGTTAGCCGATAACAGCGCCCTTTTAGGTGATAAGTTGCGAGTGGCGATGGTCCCAACCGGTCAGAATACTGATCTGGCCCGTTTCGGTTGGGTCGTTCTCTATTGATCGTGAAAGCTTCAACGCTTCGAAGCTATCAATAGGCGAACGCGTCATGACCTCGGTGGATCGAGGAGTGCCGCATGCCGCTAGAAAGGCTCCAGTGAGTTCTCGAATCCGCGGACGTGGGTCGAAGCGTCGACAACTCGGTTTTACGAGCGTGACAAGGATAATAGCACGCGATGAGGTCAATCACAAAAAATGGGCGGCACATGCTGCCAAATGTCGGGAGGAACGTCCGCCGTGTCAGAGACCACAACAGATGACCGCGATATCGCTTCGTGTAACTGCGTTCACTCCCATGATATCATTTCTTTCGGATGCGAACGCAGCGCTACAATCCATGTTTAAGTCGTTTCGACCGCAAGGTTGTCGAGCCAATATCCGCAAACTAGGCGCTATGCGCTACCAGCAAGAAAAAAACATCAAGTTCCCATCGCTCGTTTTGTCGGCCGTGACTGATGTCTATAGTGGAAACAGGATTGGCTGTTAACGCATCGCGACGCCGAACGTGCTGATGAGATGCAGTATGCCCAGAACGATCAGGCTGATGCCGAGCAGCACCGATCCAGGCATCATCATTCGCGGTCGCCGGATGGTGATGTCTACCTTATCCCGGACCAATCCGCAGAGCGATCTATGCGCACCGCTGGCGCGAACGGCGGGAAGACAGCGAACACCATAAGTAGAATGCCGATGCCCCCCGCCAGTTGGCCAAGCCCGTTTAAGATTTGCATTTGAAAACCGTCTCACCCAAAATCGGGAGCGTCGCCGGTAAGACCACCCCGCTTTGGCCAGGGCACGGCCATGCGCTCAGGCCTCGGAGTTCCGGGCCGGTGCCTCACCGCCGGCCGGATTTTCCGATCACCGCGGCACGCAAGCAGACGCGCGGAAGCCCAACCACTGGACAGTTGGGTTGACAGCCCGTCCGTCGCGATCGAGCCGCGAATGGCTTCCGCTCGAACTCGATGTGAAATCGTTGGTTGGACGGATCACCTCAACCTGCTTCCAGCCGTGCGATAGACGTCAGGGTACTTTTGAAGCGTGGCGGGTGTCTGAAGACGGGTCCGAGCCTGCAGGCGATTATGCGACCCGAGAAGGCGCGCTTGAGGTCGTCTATATGGCTGCCTCGAACGACATCAAGTCGGGACATGGCGTAACAATCAGGATTGATCCTCCACCACCAGGCGCCTCCGCGGTCGGCTCTTCGCCGACATAACCGCCGACCGAATCGTTCTCGCTGCAGGCCGGTCCCGCTCGGCGGGTGGATCGGGAAAATACGGTCAACTCTTGCCGCTTGGGAGCTTTAGTAGAGGGACCTGCCTTTCACATAACCACAAGTCCACTCTACAGCCGTAGAGCCCGAACAAGCTCCCGCGCTGCCTCAATCACTCGTCGTCAGAGCCTGCGACGATGATCTCAGGTCGCCTTGCAGGCTCATTTTCAAGCATCCACAGACGGCAGCCGCGATTAAGCTCGAAAGCGAGCGTTCCGATCCTTGCTGAGAAATCGGCTCTCAATTTCGGTGTAAACTTTATGCAGCCATTGCTCGGCACGTTCGGCTTGTTGCTGATAGGCAGCAATGTCGGCCTCAAGCTCGCCAATGCGCTGTTCCGCCGCGCGGAGTTGTTGTGAAAGCCGCTGCGCGGTATCGACGGCCTGTCTGCTATTCTTTTCAGCAACGTCTGCGGCTTTATGGAGGAGCTCCAAGATCGTTTGGCCAGCCGTATCCAGTTGGCCGCTTGCGTTGTTCTGTCCCCGCGAAAATCGAACTACCTCTGGGCTCATGGTCGGCGCCTCTCTCCTCGGCAACGCCCACTCTAACTCGTTTTTGTAACAGGCGCAGGTTCGGCCTGTGGATAGGTGGGGATTGTTTTGATCAGATCACGAACGCAGCAAGTGAGCTGATCCTGCGGATCAGCAAAAAGGCCCGGTCCGAAGGTGACCGGGGCGAAGTCAGTTATATCCGCGTGGGTCCAAGCCGCCCTACCGCGTTACCTGTTCAGATTTCGGAGATCTTCAACGGGCGGGTCAATTTCACGCATCGCCTTTCGGATTGGCATGAGATCGCGTCTTGACGACCCGACCGCCCGCTGAGACCCTTGTTGGGATGAGAGGCGTCGCATGATCAAATCGGAGTTGGTACGACGCATCGCCGAGCAATCGCCCGGTCTTAGCGCTGCGGTCGTCAACAAAGCTGTGGATGCCTTTCTTGATGAGATCTCGGCGGCGTTGGCCACAGGAAAGCGCATCGAGATGCGCGGCTTCGGGTCCTTTTTCGTGAGAACATGGTCCGCTCGACCGGGCCGCAATCCAAAAACCGGGACCGAAGTCAACGTGCCGGTCACTCATCATACAGCCTTCCGGACAGGCAAGGAAATGCGCGATCGGCTCAATGGCGCGGCAGGGAGGAAAACGCGGTGAATGAAAAGATCGATGATGCAGTGGTAGCGATGGCCAGCCTTGTGGAGCATTTGAAGAACATCGATACTGCTTGTGATGACGCCCGTCTTTCTGCAACAGAGAAGATCAGACGTGTGAAAGAGGAAGTCGAGAAGGCCCAAGGCTGCCTAAGGCGCTTGTCGTCTTAGATATCTTCGCCACAAAGCTTGCAAAAATCGGGCGCGAATTGGTGAACAGCCTCATCGGGGCACCAACGCCAAGGATAGAGCCGACCGCCGGCAAAAGTTGTTGCCTGAAAAGGGTGCGAAGCGCCCCCGCCGGAGGGCTCACCAAATTTTTGGCTGAGCAGGGCTGGCGAACTGGGGATGGCCAAACCTGACTTGCAACCTACACGCACCGACGATACCCCACATCACCCGTTGCGGACATTCTCGCTCCCGTCAAGCCATGTCTTTTTTCATCAGCTCTTGCATTGCCTTATCGTTCTTCGTTAGCTGCTGAAGGCCCATACCCCGCAAGACACTTGCCGCTTTGGTGAATTGGACGTTGTCATACCCGACAATCTCGATGCGGTTGCCCCATGGGTCGCGGAAGTCGAGAAAGCCGCCATCTAATGTCGTGACGCCCGCATCTTTGAGAGCTCGTCTCGCAATATCTTTATCATCGACGACCAGACCGAAATGGCGGCCATCATCGGGCGGCTTCATTCCGCCCTTTTTGAAGGGCAATAAATTGATCGCCGAGGTCGATAAAGGCCATCGTGTCGCTTTTGCCTCGAAGTTTGAACTGAAATAGACGCCCATAGAATGCCAGCGCCTCCTCTATGTCGCCGACCTCCAGGGCAATGTGATTTAATCCAACGGCACGCGGCTTAATTGACTCTGTCATCCTGCTCTCCACCGATTCTCACGAAGTAATAGGAAACGCCTTTCCCAACGAGAAACCTGCAGCAGCTATTTGCGCAGAAGCGGTCGGAATAATTCTCATATCTCTCCGGTTATACCTCTGTAGCAGGTGCGTCAGAACTAGCCATGATCTTGCAAAACCGCTCGCAGCCGCTTTGCATTTATCATTGTAGGCGGATTCACGTGCCGACGACAGCAATCATGCCAAGAGCTAAGAAACTCGACTGCCGGCGAACTTTTTGACCTGAAAAACGAACGAGCCCCACTCCGTAACTGTCATTTGAACTCGAGCGCTGGTGCGGTGCTTGGGGGCTTTCATCCTCTAAAAAGGCGGTGCCCGCCGGTCAATTCCCAATGCAATCTGTTCACTATCGGGGCGCGTTCCAGTCGTGCTGCGCTGGAATGAAACAGGTAGTTGGGGATGTGGTCGTGGGGACGATTGCACGCATATGGGGCGAGCACTCGAAGAAGAGCGGCTGAAAGCCTTGAGTATTCCGCCCAGATCGAACTAACTTAGCGCCGTGGCGAGCCGAACCGTAGTCCAGATACACGAGGAAGAGTTTCATTTCCCTCGAGTCCTATGCTGGGATGACGGCAAGACATGAGACGCGAAGAGGAGCAGGCGTCGGGTGACGAGGTTTTGGCGGGCATCGTCGAGCGCGTGACCTATCACAACGACGACACTGGCTTCTGCGTCCTTCGAATAAAGGCTCGCGGTCACCGAGACCTGATCACGGTCGTCGGCCACGCCGCATCGATCGCAGCTGGTGAATGGCTCACCGCCTCGGGCGAATGGATCAATGATCGCACCCATGGCCAGCAATACAAAGCTCGGTTTCTAAAGACCTCGGAGCCAACGTCTTTGGACGGCATCGAAAAGTATCTCGGCTCCGGCATGATACGCGGTGTCGGACCGGCCTATGCCAGGAGGCTGGTTCGCGCTTTCGGCGAGAAGGTCTTCGACACGATTGCGGCTGAGCCCGAGCGCTTGCGCGAGGTAGCCGGCATAGGGGCAGTACGAGCGAAACGCATCGCCGAAGCCTGGGCCGAGCAGAAGATCGTTCGCGAAATCATGGTGTTTCTCCACAGCCATGGCGTTGGGACGGCGCGGGCGGTGCGGATTTACAAGACCTACGGGACAGACGCCGTGCGGGTCATGGCGGAGAACCCGTACCGGCTCGCGCGCGATATCCGCGGCATCGGCTTCAAGACTGCCGACGCGATCGCCATGAAGCTGGGCATTGAGAAGACCGCGATGATCCGGCTTCGGGCCGGAGTCTCCCACGCCTTGTCGGAAGCTTCGAACGAAGGGCATTGCGGTCTACCGCAAGACGAATTGGTGCTGGTGGCCGCAAAGCTGCTCGAGGTTCCGGCGGAATTGATCGGTACTGCGCTTGCTCTCGAACTCACAGACGGTACCGTCATCGCCGACACAGTCGATGACACGTCGTGTGTATTTCTGAGTGGCTTGTATCGGGCCGAACGCGGCATTGCCGTACGGTTACTGCGCCTCGGCAACGGCACGCTGCCCTGGCGGTGGATCGACCCGGACAAGGCTCTTCCTTGGGCTGAGCAACAAGTTGGACTTCGACTTGCCGCCAGTCAGATCGCGGCAATCCGGCTCGCCCTTATGTCCAAGGTGCTGGTGATGACCGGCGGCCCCGGCGTCGGTAAGACCACGATCGTAAAGGCCATTCTTCGGATCTTTGCGGCGAGGAGCGTAAGGTTGCTGCTATGCGCCCCTACGGGTCGAGCGGCGAAGCGTTTGACCGAGGCGACCGGTTTCGACGCAAGGACCATTCATCGGCTCCTGGAGGTCGATCCCAAAGCCGGCGGCTTCAAGCGAAACGACGACAATCCCCTCGACTGCGACCTTCTCGTCATCGATGAGACTTCCATGGTGGACGTTTCCCTCATGCAGGCGCTTTTAAAAGCCGTGCCGGATCACGCGGCGCTATTGATCGTCGGTGATATCAATCAGCTTCCTTCGGTGGGGCCTGGTCAAGTGCTGGCGGACGTCATCGCGTCCGCTGCCGTGCCTGTGATCCGGCTCACCGAAGTGTTCCGCCAGGCTGCTCAAAGCCGCATCATCACGAACGCCCATCGCATCAATCAAGGGTTTATTCCCGATCTTGATTCCCCCGCCACCGAAACGGATTTCTACTTCGTACCGGCCGACGAACCGGAGAAGGCGGTTGCCCGCATCGTTGAAATCGTGAGCGACCGCATTCCGCAGCGCTTTGGCCTCAACCCGATGCGAGATATTCAGGTGCTGTGCCCCATAAATCGCGGAGGAGTCGGAGCTCGATCACTTAACATCGAACTGCAAGCAGTTTTGAACCCCGCAGGCGAAGACAAGGTGGAGCGCTTTGGTTGGACGTATGCGCCGGGCGACAAGGTCATGCAGATCGAGAATGACTATGACAAGGAGGTCTTCAATGGCGACATCGGATATGTCAAAGCCATCAACGGCGACGACGGCGAACTCACGGCTAGTTTCGATGGCCGCAGTGTGACCTACGGCTTCGGCGAACTCGACACGCTTGTCCCCGCCTATGCGGTTACAATTCACAAGAGCCAAGGCTCGGAGTATCCGGCGGTCGTGATCCCGATGATGACGCAGCATTATGCCATGCTGCAACGAAACTTGCTCTACACGGGCGTAACCCGAGGCAAGAAACTGGTCGTGCTCGTTGGCCAGAAGAAGGCATTGGCAATAGCAGTCCGCAATGTGAGCGGCCGGCGGCGTTGGTCGAAGCTCAAAGAATGGCTCGCGGTCCGTTTATCGTCGGAGAGAGCTTGCGATGCGGATTTCATCGGTCATCCCACTTGAATACGACGATGGTGATCAAAGTGGTCACCGATTGCTCGATTTCATCAATGCCTTTCTGGCTTGCCGCTTGGCATGAGAACGCAGCTGACGACCCGGCCGCCTGCTGAGACGCTTATTGGGGTGAGAGGCGTCGAATGATTAAATCGGAATTGTTTCGGCGCGTCGCCAAGCGATCGCCCAGTCTTAGTGGGGCTGTTGTCAACAAAGCTGTGGATGCTCGACGAGATCTCCGCGGCGTTGACTGCGGAAAAGCGGGTCGAGATGCGCAGTTTCGGTTCATTCATCGTGAGAACATGGTCAGCTCGACCTGGTCGCAATGCAAAAACCAAAGCCGCGGTTAGCGTCGCGGCCACCCGTCAGGGCGCCTTCTTGAAGCACCCTTAGCCGACGTGTAGAACAATCTTCTGTGCGTGACCGGGGGCTGAACTTCGATCTGGATCTCCAAGGTGAGTCCTGCACGATCCATCGCTGACGCGTAGTCGTTCGTTGGAATGGGCTCTCTGCAATCCTTAGAAGGCGTCCGCTTCAACGGCCGCCTTGATTTCCTTCCTATGGCCGCGCGCCCTGCGGCGAGCACCGGCGCCTCGGGACATCGATCGCCGCCGAAATTTTCCATCCGAAAATCGAGCCAGCGCACCGCCGAAGGGGGGCTCATCGCCACCGAAACAGCCGCCGCTCGCCGATGATGGCCCGGCAGCTCGGAAAAGTGGTTAACGCAGCCCAATTTGGTCCTTCCGGGAACGCTGCCCTCCGCCCTGCCGAATCCTCAAGCTCCCGAACGCCGTGACCAGCCGGGCGACTACGCCCCCCCTAGTCGAAACAGAAAATGGCCGCGCGCCGCTGCGGCGAGCACCGGCGCCTCGGGACATCGATCGCCGCCGAAATTTTCCATCCGAAAATCGAGCCAGCGCACCGCCGAAGGGGGGCTCATCGCCACCGAAACAGCCGCCGCTCGCCGATGATGGCCCGGCAGCTCGGAAAAGTGGTTAACGCAGCCCAATTTGGTCCTTCCGGGAACGCTGCCCTCCGCCCTGCCGAATCCTCAAGCTCCCGAACGCCGTGACCAGCCGGGCGACTACGCCCCCCCTAGTCGAAACAGAAAATGGCCGCGCGCCGCTGCGGCGAGCACCGGCGCCTCGGGACATCGATCGCCGCCGAAATTTTCCATCCGAAAATCGAGCCAGCGCACCGCCGAAGGGGAGCTCATCGCCACCGAAACAGCCGCCGCTCGCCGACGATGGCCCGGCAGCTCGGAAAAGTTGTTAACGCGGCCCAATTTGGTCCTTCCGGAACGCTGCCCTCCGCCCTGCCAAATCCTCAAGCTCCCGAACGCCGTGACCAGCCGGGCGACTACGCCCCCCTAGTCGAAACAGAATATGGCCGCGCGCCGCTGCGGCGAGCACCGGCGCCTCGGGACATCGATCGCCGCCGAAATTTTCCATCCGAAAATCGAGCCAGCGCACCGCCGAAGGGGAGCTCATCGCCACCGAAACAGCCGCCGCTCGCCGACGATGGCCCGGCAGCTCGGAAAAGTTGTTAACGCGGCCCAATTTGGTCCTTCCGGAACGCTGCCCTCCGCCCTGCCAAATCCTCAAGCTCCCGAACGCCGTGACCAGCCGGGCGACTACGCCCCCCTAGTCGAAACAGAATATGGCCGCGCGCCGCTGCGGCGAGCACCGGCGCCTCGGGACATCGATCGCCGCCGAAATTTTCCATCCGAAAATCGAGCCAGCGCACCGCCGAAGGGGAGCTCATCGCCACCGAAACAGCCGCCGCTCGCCGACGATGGCCCGGCAGCTCGGAAAAGTTGTTAACGCGGCCCAATTTGGTCCTTCCGGAACGCTGCCCTCCGCCCTGCCAAATCCTCAAGCTCCCGAACGCCGTGACCAGCCGGGCGACTACGCCCCCCTAGTCGAAACAGAATATGGCCGCGCGCCGCTGCGGCGAGCACCGGCGCCTCGGGACATCGATCGCCGCCGAAATTTTCCATCCGAAAATCGAGCCAGCGCACCGCCGAAGGGGAGCTCATCGCCACCGAAACAGCCGCCGCTCGCCGACGATGGCCCGGCAGCTCGGAAAAGTTGTTAACGCGGCCCAATTTGGTCCTTCCGGAACGCTGCCCTCCGCCCTGCCGAATCCTCAAGCTCCCGAACGCCGTGACCAGCCGGGCGACTACGCCCCCCTAGTCGAAACAGAATATGGCCGCGCGCCGCTGCGGCGAGCACCGGCGCCTCGGGACATCGATCGCCGCCGAAATTTTCCATCCGAAAATCGAGCCAGCGCACCGCCGAAGGGGGAGCTCATCGCCACCGAAACAGCCGCCGCTCGCCGACGATGGCCCGGCAGCTCGGAAAAGTTGTTAACGCGGCCCAATTTGGTCCTTCCGGAACGCTGCCCTCCGCCCTGCCGAATCCTCAAGCTCCCGAACGCCATGACCAGCCGGGCGACTACGCCCCCCTAGTCGAAACAGAATATGGCCGCGCGCCGCTGCGGCGAGCACCGGCGCCTCGGGACATCGATCGCCGCCGAAATTTTCCATCCGAAAATCGAGCCAGCGCACCGCCGAAGGGGGAGCTCATCGCCACCGAAACAGCCGCCGCTCGCCGACGATGGCCCGGCAGCTCGGAAAAGTTGTTAACGCGGCCCAATTTGGTCCTTCCGGAACGCTGCCCTCCGCCCTGCCAAATCCTCAAGCTCCCGAACGCCGTGACCAGCCGGGCGACTACGCCCCCCTAGTCGAAACAGAATATGGCCGCGCGCCGCTGCGGCGAGCACCGGCGCCTCGGGACATCGATCGCCGCCGAAATTTTCCATCCGAAAATCGAGCCAGCGCACCGCCGAAGGGGAG
>CAVTTZ010000011.1:0-18801 GCA_963737755.1 uncultured Alphaproteobacteria bacterium
CAGTTAGATCATTTAAGCGGCCGCATGATGCGAGCCTGCTGAATTTCCATCGTACCAATTGATGAAAATGCGCCGTGCTCCATCACGAGCGCGCGAGATCACGGCTCTCGCGTGCAGGCCTCCGAATTTACGCGCATGCGTCGTCACCAGCGCCGATCGCGGCGGCACTATGGCTTGCGCGGCGGCTCGATAACGGCGCCGGATTTTGCAATCAAGCGTCGTCGGACCGGAAACAGGCTGACGTTGAAGGTTTGCGTAATGACGCCCCAAATGCCGGACGGTGCGAACAGCATCAGGACGATGGCGAGCGCGCCGAGCAGGATCAGATACCAGGAGCCGAGCGCCGCGAGGTAATATTGCAGAAGATAGAATATCGCGACGCCGATAATGGGGCCTTCCATCGACCCGATGCCGCCGATCACCACGATGAAAATCACATAGGCGGTCCAGTCGATCAGCGAGAACGCTGCGTCGGGCGAGACGCGGGCCTTCTGCAGGAAGATCAGCGCGCCGACCATGCCGGTGGCGGCGGCGGTGAGCACATAAATCAGGAGTTTGGTGCGATAGACATCGACGCCGGTGCTTTCAGCGGCAATCTCGGAGTCGCCGAGCGCGGACAGCGCCAGCCCGTGTCGCGAGCGCAACAGCCGATAGACCAGCGCAAAGGTGGCGAGCGCCAGGATCAGCGCGAGCCAGTACACCATGATGTCGCGCGCGGCCGGGCCGCGCACGCCGAACAGGTCGCGGACAAAATCGAGGCCGACGATCGCGCTGGCGATATCCGGCGGTAGCGATGTGCCGGTGCCGCCGCCGAGCTGTTTGACTTGCGCGAGAATGAGCCGGCAAACCTCCGCCACCACCCACGTGCCGATCGCGAAATAGGCGCCGCGCAGGCGGAAGACGATCAGCGCGATCGGAATGGCAACAAGCCCTGCCAGTGCGCCCGAGAGCACGATCGACAGCGCGGCGTCGAGGCCGGCGATCACGGTGAACGCAAACAGCGCATAGGCGCCGACGCCGACGAACGCTTGCTGGCCGACCGAAATCAGCCCCGCGCTGCCGGCCAGCAAATTCCACAATTGCGCCAGCGACAGCATGGTGAAGACGTAAAACATTTGCTGCAGCAAAGAGCGGCTCGCGAAAGCCGGCAGCGCGAACAGGATGACAATGGCCGGCACCGCGACGATGAGCGTGATCGTGGAGGCGCGGGTCTCGCGCGCCACGGCGAAGCGCCGGCCCGCTGAGTCGCCTTTTTCGCTCTGGCTTTCGATGCTGGTGCTCATGAGGCCCCTCAATCGACCGCGCGCGGGAAAAGTCCGCGCGGCCGGATCACCAGCACGATCAAAAACGCGATATGGCCGGACAAGATCTGCCACTCCGGATCGATGTGGGCGCCGATCGCCTGCGCGACCCCCACCACGATGCCGCCGGCGAGCGTGCCCCACAGACTGCCGAGCCCGCCGATGATCACGGCCTCGAAGGCGTAGAGCAGCCGCGCCGGCCCGATGCTCGGGTCGAAATTGGCGCGGGTGCCGAGAAAGAACGCGGCGAGCGCGCAGACCGCCAGCGAGATGCCCATCGTCAGCGCGTAGATCGAGCGGTTGTTGATGCCCATGAGCTGCGCGATCTCCACGTCATCCGAGGTGGCGCGGAAAGCCCGGCCCAGCGCCGTCCGATAGAACAGCGCATTGAGCAATAAGATGACCGCGATCGCGGCCGCGAGCCCGATCAGCGGCATCACCCCGATGGCGATGCCGCCGCCGAGCGGCAGCGATGCGCTTTGCAAAGGCCCGACATCGAGCCGGCGGGTGTCGGCGGAAAATGTTTCCAGCAGCCCGTTCTGCACGATGATCGACAGCCCGAAGGTGATCAGCAGCGGCGGCAGGATGTTGCGACCGAGCGCGCGGTTGAGCAGCAAACGTCTGCAGCGCGTAGCCGAGCGCGAACATCAGCGGCACCACCACCGCGCAGGCGACGACCAGCGGCACGCCGGCGCCGGTGGCGGCAAGGATCAAGAATGCGCCGAGCACGATCAGGTCGCCGTGCGCCAGATTAACGAGGCGCATGATGCCGAAGATCACCGACAGCCCGGTGGCGTAGAGCGAATAAAGGCCGCCGAGCAGGATTCCTTGCAGCAGCGTGTCGACCCATCCGAGCATGATCTACATTCCGAAATAGGCGGCGTGGATGGCCTCGCGGCTCAAATCCTGCGGACGGCCGGTGAGGCTCACGCGGCCTTCCTGAAAGCAATAGGCGCGGTCGGCGACCGACATGGCATGCACGAGATCCTGCTCGACCAGCACCACGCTGGTGCCGCGCTGTTTGATGTCGGCGAGCGCCGCATAGATGTCGCGAATGATGATCGGCGCCAATCCGAGGCTGAGCTCGTCGCATAGCAGCACGCGCGGGTTCGACATCAGGCTGCGGCCGATGGCGACCATCTGTTGCTGGCCGCCGGACAGCGCCGTGCTCTGGCGTGTTGCGGCGCTCGCGCAGCGCCGGAAACAGCCGATAGATGGCCGGCAAATCCCAGGGACCGTCGGCGTGGCGGCCGTAGGCGCCGACCAGCAGATTCTCTTCGACCGACAGCGACGAAAACAATCGCCGGCCTTCCGGCACCAGCGCGATGCCGAGCTTGACGATGTCGTAGGCGGGCAGCGCACCGATATCGCGGTCGTCGAAACGCACGGCCGCCGCCGGCCGCGGCAGCAGGCCGGCAGAGGGATTTCAGGAACGTCGATTTGCCGGCGCCGTTGGCGCCGATGATGGCGACCGTCTCGCCCTCGTCGAGCGAAAACGTGATGCCGAACAGCGCCTGGAAGTCGCCGTAAAAGGCGTTGAGGTCGTGGGTTTCGAGCATGGCCACGTCGAATTGCCTCAAACCTACGCCGCGATGCCCATTAGCGCCGCAATGCCCATGTAGATTTCGCGCACCTGATCGGAGGCCATCACCGCGCGCGGCTCGCCCTCGATGACCTTGCGCCCGAAATTCAAAACCACCAAGCGGGAAACCACGGCGAGCAGAGCGTGCACGATATGCTCGATCCACACGATGGTGACGCCGGATTGTTTGATGTCCTGGATCAAGGCGACGAGCTCGTGGCATTCGGCCTCGGTCAGGCCGCCGGCGATCTCGTCGAGCAGAAGGAGCTTGCGGTCCGCTCGCCAGGGCGCGCGCCAGTTCGAGCCGCTTGCGTCCGAGCAAATTGAGCGTGCCGGCGCGGCGATTGGCGAACGGGAGCAAGCCGGTCCGCTGCAGAATGTCGCCGCAGGCGTCGACCACCTCCGCTTCGCGCTGGCGGCGGCCGTGGATGGCGGCGACCAGGAGATTTTCGAACACCGTGAGGTTTTCGAACGGCCGCGGGATCTGGAACGAGCGCCCGATGCCGCCGATGCAGCGTGCGCGGGGCGGCGTGCGGGTGATGTCCTTGCCGTCGAAATGCACGGTGCCGGTATCCGGCCGCTGCACGCCGGTGATGAGATTGAACAGCGTCGATTTGCCGGCGCCGTTCGGCCCGATGATGCCGAGCGCTTCGCCGCGCGCGACCTCGAGCGCAACGCCGTCCACCGCTTTGAGCGAGCCGAATGATCGTGCCAGATTATCGAGCTTGAGGATCACGTTCGACTCAGTCGAGCGCCGGATCGAGCGCAAGCGATATCCGGTGTCCTTGACGCATGCGGAACCCGCATAGTCGATGCGCTGCGAACGCGGGACCTTACGCATCGAGTTTGCATACGATCCCGGATCGGCGACGCAGCGCTTTCGCGCTGCGTCGCGCCGGGAAACGGACTCAATAAAACGCCGATCGTCAGGCGATCGGCTCCATCTTGCCGCCGGCCGGAATTTCCGGCGCGGTTTTGTTGTCGGTGATGACGATGTCGTATTTGTTGCCGTCGCGCAGCCGCCACTGGCCGCCGACCAGCGGCGTCTTGGCGATGTTCTTCGCTGCGAACGGCGGCAGGTTCTTGCCGTCCCAGGCGATGTGGCCGACCACGGTGTCGAGCTTGGTGTCGCGCAATCGATTTCACGACGGCTTTGTTGTCGGCGACATCGCCCGAGCGCTTGGCGACATCGACGGCAAGCTCGAACAGCGCGTGCACGAAGCCGATCGGCTGGGTCCACTGCTTGCCGGACGACTTCTCGTAAGCCGTCGGCGATGTCCTTGGCGGATTGTCCGGTCAGCGACGACTTGAACGGATGGTTCGGCGACCACCAGACTTCCGACGACAGGTTGTTGCCGTTCTTGCCCAAAGCCTCGACCGCGACCGGGAACAGGATCGCCTTGCCGATCGAAGCCGCCTTCGGCTTGAGGCCCTGTTGCTGCGCCTGATTCCAGAACGTGGTGAAATCGGGCGGCAGCACCACGCCGGTGATGATCTCGCACTCGCCCTTCTTGAAGGCCGCGATCTGCGCGCTGAAATCGTCGGTGAGGTTCTGATAGCGGCCCGGGTCGGTGAGCTTGTAGCCGAGCTTGTCGAGCACCGGCGGAAAGCCGACCTGCTTGTCGCCCCAGGCGTTGCCGTCGCCGTCATTGGGAAACAGGCCGCCGACCGATTTGTTGGTCTGCAGTTGCCCCCACATGTTGGTGAACACCGCGATCACGTCTTCGAGGCCCCAGAAGAAGTGATAGGTGTAGTTGAACGGCTTCCAGGCCGGCGGTCCGCCGCCCGGATTGGCCTGGCGGCCGATGAAATAAGGTTGCCACGGCGCCACCGTGGAGATGCACGGCACCTCTTCGATCTCGCATTGGGTCGAGACCGGATTGGTGGTCTCCGGCGTCGACGCCACCAGCATCAGATCGATCTTGTTGGAGACGATCAGTTCCTTCGCGACTTCGGCGGCGCGGTTCGGATTCGATTGGCTGTCCTTGACGACGACCTCGACCGGCAACGTGGCGCTGCCGACTTTGACGCCGCCTTTCACCGAATTGAGGAAATTCGAAATGACGAAGTTGTCGGCTTCGGCGAAGGCCGCGAGCGGCCCGGTCTGCGGGCTGACGTAACCAATCTTGAAGGTCTTGGCCGCATGCGCGGCTGGTGCGAATACCGAACCGGCGGCGAGTGCGGCGCCCGTTGCCGCCGACGCTTTGACGAATTTGCGGCGGGTCACCCCAAGGATGCCGGGCGTGTTGCCAGATGTGACGTCGCGTTTGTTGGCCATGTCCTCCTCCCAAGCGTTCGGCTTAAAGCCACATGACCGGGCTTGCGTTGTCCCGGTAGCCCAAACCTTCTCCTTGCGCAGCAACGCATAGGACTTTATGTTCGATTATCGAACGAAGGTTCGCGCCTCGGATAATTGTTAGCAGGCGCCGGATCGCTGTCAATCCGCGTGTCTGTTAGCGGACGGATTTGGAGATTTCGCGGCCCGATGGTGCAGCACACGCAACAAGCCCGACAAGACATCGAACACGAAGCCGAGCCAGATGCGGACGACAAGCCGCAGGACAAGGAGTTCATGGCGACGCTCGCCAAAGGCTTGGCGCTGCTCGGCGCCTTCGATAAGCAGCGCCCGTCCATGACCTTGTCGGAAGCCGCCAAAGTGACCGGCTTCTCGCGCGCGACCGCGCGGCGCATTCTGCGTACACTCGCCGAACTCGGCTATGTGGCGCAGAACGGCCGCGCCTTCTCGCTGTCATCAGGCATTTTGCGGCTGGGTTTTGCCTATCTGGCGACCCAGAGCTGGATCGAGCAGGCCACGCCGCTGATGCGACAACTGAGCGAAGAGCTGCAGGAATCGGTTTCGGCGGCGATCCTCGAGGGCGGTGAAATCGTCTATGTGGCGCGCTTTCCGGCGCGCCGGATCATGTCGGTGACGCTTGCGGTCGGCACCCGGTTGCCGGCCTTCCATACGTCGCTCGGCCGCGTGCAACTCGGCCGTCTCGACGATGCGGAACTATGGTGCCGGCTGCGCGCCTTGCGCATCGAGGTTTACACGCCCTCGACCATCACCGATGTGCAGGCGCTTTACGAGCGGGTGCGCGAAGACCGCGCCCAGGGCTTTTCCATCGTCGACGAGGAACTGGAACGCGGCTTGCGCTCCATCGCGGTGCCGATCGTCGATCGCGCCGGCATTCTGCTCGGCGGTCTCAACATCAGCACGCATTCGACGCGCACGACGCGCAACGAGATGCGCGACCGCTTTCTGCCCCGGCTGCGCGCGGTCGCCGAGCAGGTGTCGGCTTCGCTCGCCTAGCCGCTGCCGAAGGCTCGCGCCGCGTCAGAAGCAGCCCGCTTGCGCCGCCCAGCGAAACATGAAAGTCACTGAGCGAGCCGCTTGGGCAATCACGCGGCGCGCATTGTTTTGAACACGAGTATCCGGTGAAACGCTTCGATCCTGAACTCGGCCGCCTCAAGGCCTTGGGACGCTACCGGTCGCTCAAACTGCCGGCCGGCATCGACCTGTCCTCCAACGATTATCTCGGTCTGTCCGAGCATCCGGCGCTGCGGCAAGCTGCGATCGAAGCCCTGCAGGGCGGCATCGAGATCGGCGCCTCGGCATCGCGGCTGCTGCGTGGTCATCGCCGGGCGCACGCGGAACTGGAAGCATTCGCCGCCGATTATTTTGAAGCGCCGCGCAGCCTGTTTTTTGCCAACGGCTATCAGGCGAATTTCGCGCTGATCACGGCGCTGGTGAAACGCGACGACACCATCGTGTTTGATGCGCTCTGCCATGCCAGTATGCGCGACGGAATTTATTCGGTTCGCAGCGCCGCTGTGAAGGTCCCGCATAACGATCTCGATGCTTTCGAGCAGGCGCTGAAAGCGCCGCGCGCGCCCGGCGCGAATGTCTGGATCCTGGTCGAGTCGATCTACAGCATGGATGGCGACGTGGCGCCGGTGCGCGAGCTTCTGACGCTTGCCGAAAAATACGATGCCGATGCTGATCGTCGATGAAGCGCACGGCACGGGAGTTTCCGGCGCCACCGGACGCGGCGTCACCGAAGAGCTTGCGGATGTGGGTCTCGGCCATGATCGGTTGATCGTGCTGCACACCTGCGGCAAGGCGCTTGGCGTTGCCGGCGCGCTGGTGTGCGGAAGTGCGTCGGTGGTCGATTATTTGATCAACACCGCGCGGCCGTTCGTTTACAGCACCGCGCCGATGCCGCTACAGGCGGTTTTGGTGCAGCGCGCGTTGCAGCTTGTGCAAGAAGAGCCAGAGCGGCGCGCGGAGCTGGCCGCGCTGAAAGCGCATGCCGCCCAATGTCTGCCGGGTGTTGCGGTCGAGAGCCAGATCGTCCCGATCGTCATCGGCGAAGATGCGGCTGCTGTTGCGCTGGCCGGCGCGCTGCAGGCCGAGGGCTTTGATATCCGCGCCATTCGTCCGCCGACGGTGCCGGAGGGGACGGCGCGGTTGCGGCTGTCGCTGCGGGTCGGGCGTGAGCAAGGATCAGCTCTCCGCCTTTGCGGCCGCGCTGACGCGCTTGCGCGAGCGGGTGCCCAGCCCAACTTTCATGTCGGCATGAGCAGGGCCTACATCGTTGCCGGCACCGATACTGGCATCGGCAAGACCACCGTGGCGGCGATGCTGACGCTCGCCCTTGATGCGCTCTACTGGAAGCCGATCCAGTCCGGCATCCTTGATGGCACCGACCGCCAGCAGCGTGCAGGCGCTGACGCAATTGCCCGACGCGCGCTTTCTGCCCGAGCGCTATGTTCTGAACGAGCCGCTGTCGCCGCATCGTGCCGCCGAGATCGACGGCACCGAGATTCAAACCGAAACGCTCACGGTTCCGCCGCACGATCGGACGCTGATCGTCGAAGCCGCCGGCGGTTTGTTGGTGCCGATCACCCGAAGCGTGCTGCAAATCGACGTATTTGCCGCGTGGGGCCTGCCTTTGATCCTCTGCGCGCGAACCGGGCTTGGCACGATCAATCACACGCTGCTCTCGATCGAAGCGTTGCGCACGCGTGGCATGCGGCTGCACGGCCTCATCTTCATCGGCGAGGACAATGCCGATAACATGCGCACCATCGCGGACTTTTCCGGCGCACGCATTCTCGGGCATATACCGCGGCTCGACCGCGTCGACCGCGCAGCGTTGCTGGACGCTTTCGCGCGCGGTTTTCGCCGGGAGGATTTTGTTTGAGCGATTCGCCGATCTGGCATCCGTTCACCCAGCACGCGGTTTTTCCAGAACTCGGTCTTCATCGAGCGCACCGCCGGCGCCTACCTGTTCACCCAGTCGGGCGACCGCATCGTCGATGCGATTTCGTCCTGGTGGGTGACGCTGCACGGCCATAGTCATCCGAAAATCATTGCGGCCGTGCGGGCGCAAGCCGAGCGCCTCGACCAAATCATCTTCGCCGGATTTACCCATCAACCGGCCGAAGAATTGGCGGCAAAGCTTGTCGCGATCACGCCGGCCGATCTGACGCGGGTGTTCTTTTCCGATAGCGGTTCGACCGCGGTCGAAGTCGCCTTGAAGATGGCGTTGGGCTATTGGGCGCATAAAGGCCGCACGCGTCGCGGCGTCGTTGCCCTCGAGGGCGCCTATCACGGCGACACGTTCGGCGCGATGGCGGTCGGTGCGCGCGGTGCCTTCAATGCGCCTTACGATCCGTTCCTGTTCGATGTTCACCGGCTGCCGTTTCCAGGAAAATCGGACGAGCATCTGACCATCGAGGCGTTCGAGACGTTTGCTGCGCACCGAAGGCGACGACATCGCGGCGCTGATCGTCGAGCCGCTCGTGCTCGGCGCCGCCGGCATGATGATGTATTCGCCGGATACGCTGCGCGCGCTGCATGATCTTTGTCGCCGCTACGGCGTTATCTTCATCGCCGACGAAGTGATGACAGGGTGGGGGCGCACCGGTACGCGTTTCGCCTGCGATCAGGCCTCCGTCGTGCCGGATATTCTCTGTCTGTCCAAAGGATTGACCGGCGGCTTTTTGCCGATGGGCGTGACGCTCGCCACCGAGGAGATTTATCAAGCGTTCTACAGCGTCGATCGCGCCAAAACGTTTTTCCATTCCTCGTCGTTCACCGGCAATCCGCTTGCCTGCGCGGCGGCGTGTGCGTCGTTGCGGATTTGGGAGGACGAGCCGGTCGTCGAGCGCATCGCGCGTGTTGCGCAGGATTTGGCTGAGTTGTCGCCGCGCCTGCAACGCCGGGCGGATGTTGAAGATGTGCGTCAGACCGGGACCATCCTGGCCCTCGATGTGCGTACCGCCGAGGCCGGCTATCTCTCCGCCGTCTCACCCAAGCTTTACCGCCACTTCATTGCGTCAGGCGTCCTGCTGCGACCGATCGGGCAGTCGATCTATGTGCTGCCGCCATACTGCGTCTCGCGGGCCGATCTCGAATTTGTCGTCGCGTCCATTGAGAGCGCGCTCGATGCGCTCGCCGCCGGCGCGCTTTGAATTTCGCTCGATAACGCTCTTGTCGCTTCAGGATGGACCCCGCGGGGCTGGCGGTCGCTCGCCCTTGTTTAACCCTGCCGTGCCGCGTATGGTCGCCCTGCGAACGAATACCGCACGATAGTTCGATATTCGAACATTTCGGCGGACGTTAGCAGGATGAGGAACGCCGGCAAGGGAGGGTAAGCCATGGCCGCAGGCAATAAAGGCAGCACGCAAGCGACGATCGAGAAGCCCACCGCGAAAGCCGGTGCGGCAAGCGGAAGCCAGACGACCCCGCAAACCGGCGCCGAGTATCTCGATTCGCTACGCGACGACCGCACCGTCTACATCTACGGCGAGCGCGTGAAGGACGTGACGACGCATCCGGCTTTCCGCAACACCTCGCGGATGGTCGCGCGGCTTTTCGATGCTCTGCACGACGAAAAGCACGCCAGCAAGATCATGGTGCCGACCGACACCGGCAACGGCGGCAAGACGCATGCGTTCTTCAAGGCGCCGCGGTCGATGGACGATCTTCTCGCCGGGCGCAACGCCATCGCCGAATGGGCCAAGATCACTTACGGCTGGCTCGGCCGCTCGCCCGACTACAAGGCCTCGTTCCTGGCGACGCTCGGCGCCAACGCGCAATTCTACGAACCGTTTTCAGATAATGCGCGCCGCTGGTACAAATACAGCCAGGAGCGCGTGCCGTTCGTCAATCACGCCATCATTCATCCGCCGGTCGATCGCGATCGGCCGCCGAACGAAGTCGCCGACGTCTGCTGTCACGTCGAGAAGGAAACCGATGCCGGCATCGTGGTGTCGGGCGCCAAGGTGGTGGCGACCGGCTCGGTGCTGACCAACTACACCTTCGTCGCGCACCACGGCCTGATCCCGGTGCAGGACAAGAAATTCGCCATGGTGTTCATGGTGCCGACCAATCATCCGGGCGTGAAGTTCATCTGCCGCACGTCCTACGAAATGACCTCGACCGCGATGGGCAGCGCGTTCGATTATCCGCTGTCGAGCCGCATCGACGAGAACGATGCGGTGTTCATTCTCGATAAGGTGCTGGTGCCCTGGGAGAACGTCTTCGTCTATGGCGACATGGACAAGGCCAACAACTTCTTCCCGCGCACCGGCTTTTTGCCGCGCTTCGTCGTGCACGGCTGCACGCGGCTTGCGGTCAAGCTCGACTTCATCGCCGGTCTGCTGCTGAAGGCGGTCGAGGCGTCCGGCACCAAGGATTATCGCGGCGTGCAGGCCAATGTCGGCGAAGTGATCGCCTGGCGCAATCTGTTCTGGGCCTTGTCGGACGCGATGGTGCGCGATCCGAAACCGTGGATCGACGGTTACGTGCTGCCCAACATGGATCCGGGCAACGCCTATCAGATCATCGCCACCATGGCCTACTCGAAGGTCAAATACATCATCGAGCAGACCGTGGCGTCGGGCCTGATCTATCTCAACTCGCACGCCAACGATTTCAAGAACGCCGAAATCCGCCCGTATATCGACCGCTACATGCGCGGCTCGAACGGCTACAAGGCGGAGGAGCGCGTCAAGCTGATGAAGCTGTTGTGGGATTGCATCGCCACCGAATTCGGCGGCCGCCACGAGCTTTACGAGATCAATTACGGCGGCTCGACCGAAGAGATCCGCCGCTATTGCTTGTTCGGCGCGCAGGCATCCGGCAACGCCGATCGCTTCAAGGGCTTTGCCGAAGACTGCATGGCGGAATACGACCTCGACGGCTGGAAAGTCCCCGATCTCACGGATCCGGGCGAGCTCAGCTATCACGTGCTCCGCGGCGCAGCGCGATAGGACGCGGTCCAGCCGTAACTGAAGCGTCATGCCCGGCCTTGTGCCGGGCATCCACGATCATATTGGCATGGCAAAGCTACAGTACGTGGATGGCCGGGACAAGCCCGGCCATGACGCCGAGGGTGGGAATTGCTGTTGAGACAAGCCGCGCTTCGTCATTGCGAGGAGCGAAGCGACGAAGCAATCCAGCGCTCGCGCAAGCCTCTGGATTGCTTCGCTTCGCTCGCAATGACGAGGTTCTTTGCATCATGCCTTTGTGCCGGGCATCCACGTCTTCGGCGCGCCGCGTTCAAAAAAATGGCCGGGACAAGCCGGCCATGACGTCATTCGAAAGCGCCGATCACTCCATCGGCTGCATGCCGAGACGATCCATCAGCGCCTGATCGCGATCGCGCTGCGGGTTGGGCGTGGTCAGAAGTTTCGGGCCGCAGAACACCGAATTGGCGCCGGCGAGGAAGCACAGCGCTTGCGCTTCTTCACTCATGGTTTCGCGGCCGGCCGACAGCCGCACCATGGAGCGCGGCATGGTGATGCGCGCCACCGCAATCGTGCGTACGAATTCGATGCGTGTCGAGCTCTGCGGCATCGGCGAGCGGCGTGCCGGCGACCCGCACCAGCATGTTGATCGGCACCAATTCGGGATGCACCGGCAGATTGGCCAGCGTCTGGATCATGCCGACTCGGTCCTCGCGGGTTTCTCCCATGCCGACGATGCCGCCGCAGCAGACGTTGATACCGGCGGAGCGCACATGATCCAGCGTCTCGAGGCGGTCGTCGTAGGTGCGGGTGGAAATAATCTTTCCGTAGAAGTCCGGCGAGGTGTCGAGGTTATGATTGTAGTAGTCGAGGCCGGCGTTTTTCAGCTTCTGCGCTTGCGGCCCGTTCAGCATGCCGAGCGTGACGCAGGTCTCGAGCCCGAGTTCGCGGACGCCTTCGATCATGGCGCAGACGCGGTCGAGGTCGCGATCCTTCGGCGAGCGCCAGGCGGCGCCCATGCAAAAGCGGCTGGCACCGGCGTCGCGCGCGGCGCGGGCTTCGGCGAGCACCTTGTCGAGCGGCATCAGCTTGTCCGCATCGACACCGGTATCATAGTGAGCGCTCTGCGGGCAGTAGGCGCAATCCTCGGGGCAGCCGCCGGTCTTGATCGACAACAGCGTCGACATCTGCACCGCTGACGGATCAAAGAACTCGCGATGAACGGTTTGCGCCTGGAATATCAGCTCCGACAGCGGCAACGCGAACAGGGCGCGGATTTCATCGCGCGTCCAATCGTGGCGCAGCGAATCATGGAAGCCGCCGGTTGTAGATTGCGTTTCGAGCAAAGCCATTTCGGTACGCACCCGTTGGAAGAGACTGCGTCAGCCAGCGCCGCAGTGGACGATGCTCCGAGACCCCCTCGGAGAGACGCCCGTACCATAATGGTATCGGCACGGAGAACAAGGCCGCGGGCGCCGGTCGGGCGAGGCCGGAGCGGGAGTGCCATCAGCAAAAAACGCTTGGGAATTGTGACGCCGCGCCGTCACTCAACTCGAGCGTGCTATGTCGTTGGCACGACTGTGTATTACCCGTCTCGTTGCCCCGTCTGATCTGTTCAAACCGAGTGCGTCGTTGCTACGGTTCGCATTGGGGTGCGCATGATTCGACGATGGCACGTTTGGAGCGTTGCGCTGGCGCTGGTGGCCTCGTTCGCTGCAGATGAGAGCTTTGCGGTCGAGCTTGGCGATCTGACGAATTACGTCCGCGGCTCTTCACAGGGTTTGGCGCTCGGCGTGCTGCCACCGCCTGGGCTCTACGGCGGCTTCTCCACCGGCGCCACCGGCCTGGGTAGTTCACCCGGCAAAGGCAATCAGTCGAGCGGTGTCGCCACCAATCCGGTCTTCGGCTACGGCCAGAGTCTGCTGTGGGTGCCGGGCTGGACGTTCCTCGGCGCCAGCTACGGCGCGGGAATCGTCCAAGGCGAATTTATTGGTCTCTCGGCCACGTCGGTCAATCCGCCGTTTACCGGCAGCTCGATCAATGGTCCGGAGCTCGTCAATACGAACTTCACGCCGATGAGTCTGTCGTGGAGTTTGGGCGGCGGCTGGTTCTCCGCGCTTGCCTTCACCGTCGTGGCGCCGATCGGATCCCAGTGGGCGAGCAAGGTTTCCGACGTCAACATCAATCCGGATTTTTGGACCTTCGCGCCCGGCTGGGCGGTGTCCTATATCGATGCCAACTGGTTGGCGTCGGCGAACTTCCGCTACGACATCAACACCGCGTCGCGCGGCGTCACGTTGGGCGCGCCTTTCCTCGGACCGGCCGCCAACGGCTTTACCTCCGGCAATGAACTGTTCGGCGATTTCACCGCCGCTCTACAAGGTCGGCAAGTGGCAGTTCGGTCCCGTGGCCTATTTCGAGGCCCAGACCACGACCGACAAGCCGGGCGGCGGTATCGCCTGCACGCCGGCGATCTGCGGCAATCAATCGCAAATCGCCATCGGCGGTCTGGTTGGCTACGACTTCGGCCCGCTTGCCGTGCAGCTCTGGTTCGACGACACCGTCGAATGTCAGAACGCGGTGTGCGGTCTCGACGTCTGGGGCCGCTTGACGGTCAGGATCTGGGGACCGGACGCCCCAAGACCGCTGGTCGGCAAAAACTAGATCCGTTTCTCCGCATGAGCTTGGAGACTGCGGGCGCGTTCACTGTAACCGCAGCCTGCGTTGCGCTGAACTGCGCGTAGTTGCCCGACGGCTCGAGCACTTTGAGCCGGAGCATGTCGCGGAAACCACGCCCCCGCGTTTTGCCTGATAGGTGGAAATCGGTTTCTGCGCGGCCTGTGCAGCGGCGCGGGAAGCCATGGCAGTACACATTCGCGGCGGAGCAAGCGTGCCCAACTCTGGCGCCGGAAAACAAAACGTCGCGCCGTACGCCGATGCAGCTCGCGAATCAAATCGATTGCGTGCCGTCACCTCGGTTCCTCCAGGCTGTCCCTGGCCGAGCGGCAACGCCAAGCGTCAACCCAAAAGGCCCCACCAACGAAAAAGGGCCCCGCGATAATCGCGGGGCCCCGAGAACGCTGCCGTAGAGGCGTTGTTCAGATCGCGTCCGTTGTCAGTTCTTGGTCGCCAGCGGCCGGGGCGCGTCGTAGCCCCAGATCTTGAAGTTCATGCGGCCCCACACGTCGAGTCCGCACACCGCGTTCTGACATTCGACGGTTTCGTCGACCCACATCTGCACCTGAACCGGGCCGAAGTCGTAACCGACCAAACCGCCGACGGCGATTTGGGATTGATTGCCGCAAGCGCGGGCGTGCAGGTCGACGCCGCCACCGGGCTTGTCGTTGGTGGTTTGGGCTTCGAAGTACGCCACCGGGCCGATCTGCCACTTGCCGATTTTGTAGAGAGCCGTGAAGTCGCCGAACAGCTCCTTGCCGGAGACGTAGCCATTGGCGGCATTGCCAAGGAACGCCGAGCCCATGGTCACGCCTTTCGAGGCGGTGTTGATGTCATACCGGAAGTTGGCCGACAGCAACCAGTTATTGCCCAGATAGGACATCGCCCAACCGGGTGCGAAGGTCCAATAGTCGGGATTGAGGTTGATGTCGGTGAGCGAGCTGCGCCATTGCGACCCGATCGGAGCCACGATGGTGAGGCCGGCAGACGTGAACCAGCCGCCGCCCAGATTCCACGACAAGCTGATCGGCGTGAAGTTGGTGTTCGCCAATTCCGGCCCGTTGACAGCGCTCGCGGCAAACGGCGGATTGATCGACGAGAACGCCATGCCGAAATACTCACCCTGGACGATGCTGGCGCCGTAGCTGGCGCCGAAGAACGTCCATCCCGGAACCCAGAGAAGGCTTTGGCCGAAGCCCGGCGCCGGGTTCGATGCGAAAGCCGGTCGATTGGTTGCCTTTGCCCGGCGAGCTGCCAGCACCGGTCGCGTCAATCGCGAAGCCGCCGTAGAGGCCGGGGGGCGGTAGTGCGCCCAACGGCAAGCCCTGCGACGCGCCGCGCAGATAGTTCGTGAAGTCGCCTGGTTCGACGGCGAAGCTCTCGCTCGCCGCACAGGTCATAACAAGCGCCGCGGTGGCGGCGCCCCATAGTGTCTGTCTCAAAGTTCGGGTCATGATGCCCCTCCGCTCTCGTCCCACATCCGGCAGGATCGTCCCAAGTCTCCGGCCGGATGAGCGTCCTGCAGTGCAGCACGAAAGGCAACGATTCGACGGCGGTGCGGGGCTGCTAAACGTCGCTTAACCAAAGCTCGTTGTAAAAGCGCCACGACTTTCAATGGGTTATGGCGATCGACTGAGCAATGACGAGATTATGACTTCAGCACATTGCCGTTCGCATGTGCAAAAGCGATTTTGAGTTGTATTAATTCTAAATGCTATGAAAAGGATGTCGATGCCGGAGCGGTACGCCGGGGGAAGCGGCGCGGCGGTATTCGAACCATTGCCGGCCGATTGAGGGCAAAGAAAAAGGCCCCGCGGTTTCCCGCGGGGCCCAGAGAGTAGTAGAAAGTCGCTAGCTTAGTTCTTGGTAACCAGCGCCTTCGGAGCGTCCGGTCCCCAGATCTTGAAGCCGATGCGCGACCACACGTTGATGCCACCGGGGCCTTGCGGAGCGTTGGCGCCGACAAGCGTCGGTCACCCACACCTGCATGATCAACCGGTCCGAAGTCGTAGCCGATCAGGCCACCGACCGCTGCCGTCTGTTCACGGCCGCAGAGGTCGCGGCAGGGCCGAGCAGCCGGCGCCGGTGTCGGCAGTCGTCTGCACTTCGAAGTAACCAACCGGGCCGACCGACCACTTGCCGATCTTGTAGACGGCGGTCAGATCGCCGTAGAGAGCCGTTGCCGCTGGTGATCGAGCTATTGACCGCGCAGCAGACGCCAGCCGACTTGGTGTTGATGTCGTAGAAGAAGTTCGCCGACGCCACCCAGTTATTGCCGAGATACGAGAAGGCGATCGACGGTTCGAAGGTCCAGTAGTCCGGGTTCGGCGTGCCGGTCTGGCGCGTGCCATCCGGCACGGTGACGGAGAAGGCCGTCGCCGACGAACCAGCCGCCGCCGAGGTTCCACGACAGGTTGATCGGCTGAATGAAGGTGTTGGTGTAGACGAAGCCGCCGCCGACGATCGGAGCCGCACCGGTACAACCGCCCGGACCGCAAGCCGTGAAGGTGTAGAAGGCTTGCACGATCGAGGCCGAGTAGTTGGCACCGAACCAGTTCCAGCCCGGCACCCACAGCAACGGCACGGCTTGGGCGATCGCCGGCAGGACCAGCGAGTGCCCTGGTTGCCGGTGGCGTGGCCAGTCGGTCGAAGTCGACGGGTAGCCGAGGTACGCGGTTTCAAGGCCCGTATAGAGGCCGGGCGGCGGCGTGGCACCGAGCGGAAGGCCGATGGTGGCGCCGTTCAAGCGGTTTTGGAACGTTCCAGTTTCCATTGCAGAAGCCGAGCTTGCAACGCCGCCGATAGCGATCGCCGCGAGACCAGCCATTGCAATCTGTCTCAGTCGGGTCATTTGCCCCTCCAGTGTTTTGTCCCCAACACCAAGCGAAATAATTTCGCACGGTGCTTGTCTCGTCGGCACGATCTGCCAACTCCGTGCAGGGTCGTGCAATCGATCGTGGAAAGCAATGCTTTGCGGCTGTGAGTGCGAGGGGAAATGTCAATTATGCTACGGTAGTTGCAAAAATATCACTTGAGACCAGCGTGCTGATGCCTGTGATAAACGCGATAAAAATGAAAAATCGCAATCAGAATCAAGACGGTACGAAAATAGTGACGGGAGTACCGCTCGGCGTGTTGGGTCTTGGACTCAGCGCTTAAATTCTCAGCAGCGAACTTCGATTTCGCGCGTGAAGCGTGTGGCGAATGCGATGATTCGCTCACCGGGCGTGATCCCCTCAGACAAGTCTGGCGCGGTCGCAAGATCAAATAATCATCCGCAGACGAGGTATGCGATCAACAAGATCGCACGCGCGATTTCACTGCCGCCGCAACAAACAATGCAACCACACGGGCGCGAGATTTACTGCCGTTTTTGTTGCTACCACATGACGTCGAAGCCGGAGCGAATCCTGCAGTGAGACTCTGGCAGCGTCGGCGCGATCGGCGAACGCGATCAGGCCGCAGCGTGCGTACCGGCAAAACCGTGCTGTTTGTTGATCCGAAAGCCGCCGCGAATGTTGCGGCAATGCCCGGCATCGGACTGGTCCACTGCCCTTTGCCGTAGCCGCGCACGACTGCGCGTCGCGGCCCGATTGACGGGCGGTTATTGCGACGTGTCGCTGGTCCGCGCTCGTCCGGCCGAATCGAAAACACATACATGTTCAGAAACGTCTGCGGGTTGTGCGGTTTCGAATGCCTGCCATGCCTCGAGATCGGTCAGTGCGTCGGCGCGGAATGGCGTTGCCGAAATTGCTCGACGATTTTTGGGTCGAGCTCAAAGCCAAGAAATGCAAATCCGTGCTCGTCGAGAAATGACTTGATGTCGGCGATCGTCAGCCTGTGCTCCATGACATTGAAGAACATGTCACGGCAGCCGCTCGTGCTGTAGAAGTCGACCGTCTGCACGAGCGATTGTCCAACGCGGCTCGTCCTTCTCGCGGATGATGGTCTGCCGCAGGGCGCGAATGCCCTCCGCGGTTGCGGGCTCATAGCCGCGCTCGGCGACGATGCGCGCGCGCTTCGACGATCGGCTGCGCGTGCAAGCTCACTGTAAAGCCCGACCCGCATGGTGCCGTTCGGCGCCAGCAGTGACATCAGGACCCGCCAGCCGGCCCAGGGATCGGCCAGATGGTGCAGCACGCCGACGGCCTCGATCCGGTCGAAGCTGCGCCGATGGTCGATAGGTTGAGAATATCGGCCTGCGCGTAGTCGATATTGCGCAGTCCTTCCTCGCGCGTCTTTCTGCGCGCATAGGCGAGGCTCGACGCGGCTCAGATCGATGGCCAGAATGGTCGCCTCGGGCGATTTCTGCGCGATGTCGAAAGGATGCTCGCCGGTGCCACAGCCGGCGATCGAGAATGCTCGGGCCCGGAGCCGGTCGCGGCGCTGGTTTTCGGGCGGCCGAGCACGCTCAGCGGATTGATGGTCCAACGCGGATACGGGATTTTCCTCGTATTGCCGCATGACTTCGACGGAGGTGCCGTTGATCGACGCGGTGAGCGCCGCGATCGCCGTGCGATCCTTGATCTCTTCCAGCGGCTCGCGGACTTGTTGGCGCAGCAGTCCGGCGGCGTAATCCGGCCACTTCAAGCCAAGCAAGGCGTTCCGGCCTGCGGGATGGCGTGAAGCGGAACATAGGCGCCGACGGCCGCCATCAGCCCGATGGGAATATCGGGCCGTCCTGCAGCTTCTGCCGCAGCTGGTCGTGTGAGCTGCAGCGGCACGGTTGGTCTCTTCCGCGGTCTGCGTGAAAACATATTCGTTGAGGAAGCACTGTTCGGCCAGCGCGCAAAAAAGGCCGAGGACATCGGCTTGCGCGGCGTTGCTCTGCACATCGTCGGCAAGCCGCAGCAGCGCCCGTCGCAGCCCGGTCAGGAATGCTTCGAGCGGAACGCCGCGGATGATGGTCGCGCCGAGCGCGCAGCGAAGGAACGTGTTGGCAGCGATCGCCGCGATTTCAGCGGTGCCGAACACAAGCAATTTGGT
>CAVTTZ010000012.1:0-29085 GCA_963737755.1 uncultured Alphaproteobacteria bacterium
ACTGCTCAACGGTGAAATCTTCTACACATTGAAGGAGGCCCAAATCGTGATCGAGAATTGGCGACGCCACTACAACACGGCGCGGCCGCACTCATCGCTGGGATATCGACCGCCGGCACCCGAGGCCCTCGTCTGGCCAGCACCAAAGGAGATAGTCAAAATGCAATCTCTAAACTAACATTCCAACCGGACCACTCAGTGGGGGCCGGTCACTCCCATTCAACATCTGCAATCGGTCGGTTCCAGAGGGAGAGCTTGCGAGGTGCCTTGTTGTCGGACTCGTAAGCCGGATCACCGAACTGGCGTCTGATGTCGCGCTCTAGCTCGGCCGAACGCCGCAGCGCGTCGCGCTTGTTGAATTGGAAGTAGGCTTCAGCGACCGATCCGAAGGTGTGGTCGCGTTTGGTGATCTCTTCTTGGCGGCGCTTTTTAACTTCCTCTTTCGGATCTGTGCCTAGCGCCAGCGCCTTCGCCCACTCGCGTGCTTTTTCGCGCGCGTCCGCCAGACCCAAAATGGGGTAGGCGCCTAGCGTGCGCCGTACGCGGTAGTCGCTCCCGGGAAAGCGTCCGATCATGACGAACACCTTCGACCCGCTCGGACTGACGCGAACAGCCAGGCCGGGCACGCTGCCTTTCCCGTGGTCGTGCATTTCGTATCGCCGAGCCTTTGAACCGAGGCCCTGTATCGTCCTGTCCGTAAACGCTCGCTGTCCTTCTGACATGCGAACCCTCTCCACCTGGGTACCAGTTTAGGTACCATTTTGACTTAGATATAGTACATCACAGGTAGATATAGTACATCACAGGTGGACAGGCTTGTACACAGTCAGACGGAGAAAACGCAACGATTATAATGGCTTATTCGTATTCATCGCTCCTTTTGCGTGAAATATCAAAGGCTTAGAAACACTAGGCTCATTGCTTTGTAAACCGTTGGTCGGGGGTCAATTCCCTCACCCGGCACCATCATCCCGATATGGTAACCACGGGGCAACGCGTCATGCCCCGTCTATCGGCAAGCGATGGCCGTGCCGGTAATTGTATTTAGACCGGTGAAGGGTGCGGACCGTATTTCGTCACAACGGAAACCAGTGACAGTTGTACGGACCAATTACGAACTCGCGATAGCATTTTGTGTGCCCTCGCGGCCATCTCCGCCATCTCGTCGGCTGGACGGACAGGGAAGAGGCGGCCACCTCTTTAAGGGCTGGCCCATTGATCGGCGTCGCACGGGCACCCCAGGTACAAGCCATCGAAAGCCCGGCGGCCAGAGTGAGGAATAAGAGTGTGTTGCGCATGAATGTCTCCCCAGAAGTGCCGGTAACGACCGGCGCCCTCTGCGAGTTCCACGTGCGCGTCAACGCCGGTGTACTAATTCATTGGATGTTGCACGAAGGACACATCGAGTGCCAGATTCCAGCATCCGGGCGGCAAGCTTCGATGCGTGCACAAGTGTAATGTCCGTCGTTCAATGCGAAAGACGGGGCCGGCTGAGACGACGATCTCTATTCCCGCCAGCGCGCCTTAAACGCCGATCAAGCGAGCAATCGGCACAAAGTAGAAAACAGCAGAGCTCGCCGTTACGAGCAACCATGTCGTTGTGAGCGGCCAATCAAAATAAGTCACGCACGCCCTCCTGAGATCAGATTGAAATAGAAGCCCCGCGTTCGCACCTGACCGCGGACCAGCCGCGGGGCTTCTTGATTTGGGAAAGGAATGCCGTCGCGCTCCCATCCCCCCGTAAATCGTCCGTTAACGCATTGGGCGGGGCCCGGTTCCTCAAAGTCTCCAATATTTCCAGCACGTGTCACGGGTAACAGAACACCAGTCGTGCGGTCTCCGGGCCGCAAGCCATGGTCAGTCACGAACACGGCGAAATCGCCGCGACCGCGAGGCGCTCGGACGGTACTCACACTGACGGATAGTGTACCGGCGCACAGGCTGCCTCCTCAAGAACGATGGCATCTCGATCATCATGCAACGGCCCGCGCGGGCTCACGCCGGCTCCGCGAGGCGTCTTCAGTCTTCGGCAACTCTTTTGGCGATCGTCTCATGACATGCCGACGGCAGCACGGGCCCTCTGGCACTGCGGTGCACGGGCACTCAAGTCGATTGTCTACTTAAAGTCGAAACGCGCGCCTACAGCCTGATCTCTTTGACGGCAATCGTCCATGTAACTAACAATGAGATCTCCTTGCGCCCACCCCCGGCCCACCACAAAAGGACGCGATTGGCGTTCAGATGTGTTAGAGAAACTTGGTCCTCTCATTAGGTGTCGCATGATCGTTGGAACTCTTCGAAAGGCCCCCATCTCCGCCATAGTCCTCGGGTTACTGGTCGCGACGAGCGCGGTAGGCTCAGCTCAGACCAGAAAGCTCAACGACGGGCTTTCGTTTGAAGGTGCTGGAGCTTCATTTATTGGCTCCGGACAGACCACGACGTTGGATTGCGCTGGCGGTGGGGCCCACATCCTTGGCAGCAACAACACGCTCACGCTGATTGGTGGCTGCAAGTGGCTCGACATGGTTGGCTCCAACAATTTCGTAACGGTCGCCTTCCGTGTTGGCGCAAACATTGAATTTGCCGGCTCTAATAATTCAATTACTTGGACGTCACCTGACGGCAAGGAACCGGCAGTACGGCATGTCGGGTCCAACAATACGCTCACAGCCGGGAACTAGATTGCTGGTACGGTGCTCAATACCCGCCCCTTCACCCGGTCGAGCATATCTCTGAATGCTTGCCGAGCGCTGCGATGGCGTTGGATAACTAGGCCCATGACTTCCTCGGCACGCGCCGGATCAACGCGCATCATGCGGTCATAGGAGGCCGCGATCATATCGTCCAGAAGCGCCTCATCATCCTTCAGGGCCGCCTTCCACAATCGAAAGACCGCGTCGCGCCCGAGGCCGAACCGCTTTCCTCCAATTTGATTGGCGATAGTGTCCATGGCGAATCCTCACAGGCCTGCCAGCCAATCATCATGTTGCCAGATCCTCCCTCGGCCCGGTGTGACGATGGCCACAATTTTCACATTTGCAGGTGAGCGTCTATCCGCTCGTGTATTGTAGTCCGACGGCTGTCTCTAAAGTTGCACTCGCAGCGTGTAGAGAAACGTCCCACGTCTTTTCACCGACCTCGCCGTCGACCGCAACGCCTCCCCATTGCTGGAAAGCCTTCACCGAGGCAGCCGTCGTCGGGCCAAATTTTCCGTCAATAGCTCCAGGCGACGTGTTCCATTGACCGGAAGCGCCGTTCGACAAAACCTGCTGCAGGCTGCTGACGACCGCACCATTCGATCCCTGATGAAGAACGGGCATTGGTGCGCCATCGGGCAATTTGGACCAGGTTTGCGGTCCCACAATACCATCGACTTCCAGACCTACGGCTTGCTGAAATTCCTTCACCGCTTTCTCAGTTGCATTACCAAAGGCACCATCAACCTTGAGTCCGAGGTTTGGCGTGCGACGCAAGGCTCGCTGAAGAGTTCGAACCGCTTCGCCACTAGCGCCGGGAGCAATTATTGGCTGACCTGGATTGGGCATGGGGGATCCCCTTTGGATGATGAACTCCACGCTTTTAACGTACGCCTGTGAACGTGAAGGACAATTTGCGTAAAGAGAACCAAAGCAAACAAAATTGTCGTCGACTTTCGTTGCTGGTCATTCTTATGGCCTCGCTGGGCTTGACAGGGCGATCTCTGGTCTTCGGTGAAGGTGATGGACGATTTTTGCTTTACGCGTTGCGATGTCCACCGCACCGTGATTACTCGTCGTCGCTGATGTCACCACACTTTGCGTTCGTGTTGTCCGCAGTTGCCTGCGACCCTTTGGGCCATAAATCCTTAAGCCCTTTCTCGCGGCCGAAGCTTGGTTAGGAGACACTTTTCGATCGTGGTTTGGTTTTTGCGGTAGTCTGGCTGCGCCGGAATCTTCAAGGCAACGGTGTCGGACCGCGCGGTCAGCCTCTCTCAACCGATCCGCTAAGTCGGGCGCTGATCACGTGGGGCCGAGCGTCGCCGTCTGACTATTCACGCTCTCCACATCCCCAATGTAGGGGGATAGCTATAACAGTCGGGTGCCTCTCAAATACGGACAGATGATGCCCCACATCATCTGCTTCCGATGTGTCCCGGTCGGCTGGCTCACCCAACCGCTGATCGGGACCTTTTTTTGCTTGCGTCGCGCGTTCAAGGACGCGAAGACTTTCTCACTGCGCAGGTCCCACGCTCGGCATCGCAAGCGCACCTACGGTCGCATTCGGCTTCGCATCAGTCCCGCCGCAACAACCTAAGCGTCCGGGCGATTAGTCCGCGCAAGATGCCAAGCTCGTCCTTGCCGAGTCGATGCTTTGTCGTCGGCCCACCGTCTCATCTTCGAATCGAACATAAACTAGCTGCTTGCCCTTGCTGTCTTACCCAGTGAGGCACTCGCCGCGCTTCTCGATTTGCCGCGGAGAACAAACTTGTACAACGTTGATCTCCTAGGGGAAGCCTGCGCCGCCTTCGGGACAGGCCTCGGACCAGTCGCACTGGCGTGGCCTGAAGAGGCTCTTGCGCACAGGGTACTGCGGACGAGCGTCACGTCCTGGCTTGAGCCGCATCAGACCGGGCACCCGAGATTTGCAAAAGGGTCCGTAGAGGAGTCTCCAAGTTGGCCAGCCGTCAGCGCTAGTTTGGTTGCGATAGGGAGCGCGCACTGCGATTTCCTACTGTGCGCGTTTTCCGGCGAATGCCAGGCTAATTCCGCCCACTTTTCAACCTGGAACAACCCCCATATCTCATTAACGCACTTATCATATTCCGGCCTTATCTTAAGCGATGATGTCGCTCAGGATGCTGTACCGTGTGGCGCACAATCGGCCTTTGAAGAAGCTACTGCTATCGCTCCTCATAGGGGGGGCGATCGTTTGCTCGCTCGGCCTTTGGCAGGCGTGGGCGTCGCGTTCACCAAATTTGTCTGCATCTCAGAAGATCGCCCTGCGTTTCCTTGACCTGTCGGCCGCAGAGACTGTCGGCTTGCGTTTTTCCAATTCGACGCCGTCCTTCTACTATCCTTCCACTTCGCAGATTGTGGCTGAACGGTATTTCTTAGACCGTCACGGCAGGCGTGCCAAAAACACCGGATCCGGTCCGGCCACTTGATCACCTTATCGACTTCCGGGTGACCGCAGCATTGCCGCCCATTGGGCATTCCCGATTTTGCCTTCGTTATCCCGATGAGTGCAAAGTCCGCGAAGGCGATCTTAGTCGCCAAAGTATCGTGATGGATGCGGAACGCTGGAGCGAACTCAATCGCGTCAATCAGACCGTGAATCGCAGCATTCTGGCCGAGGTAACGCCTGGCGACGGAACGACCGAAGAATGGACTATCTCGCCGCGCGCTGGAGATTGCAAAAATTATGCAATTACGAAACGGCATGAACTGTTAGCGCGCGGCTGGCCATCACGGTCGCTTTTGCTTTCGGAGGTGGTGTTGCCATCGGGCGAGCATCATCTGATACTTGTCGTCAGGTTCAAGGATGAGGACTTAGTACTTGACAATCTGAACGACGACGTCCGGTTGGCGGCGGCTACGCGCTCACAGTACACTTGGGCACGCATCCAATCGCCGCAAAATCCGCAGTTCTGGGTACGTGTGCGACACCAAGACCCCCAACACGCTGTAACACTAGCTAATCAGTAGCAAGCGTGTCGCGAAAGGCTCTTCCTCAAATGACAGACGAGCAGCAACTCGCTGACGCCTTTTCGCAGATGCATAAGGCGGTCGTTCTCATCAATGAAATCCTAACGCGCAATCCGGCTCTCGCGGAGGGTGTGCCGATTACGATGCCAATGGCGTTAGATGCCGACGAAATCGCAGCGGAATGCCATATCTTGGCTGAATATTACGCGAGGCGCGCCAAACGCTCCGCGCCGTGAGTTGGTCGGATGCGCGCTGCGGCGAAGTTTAGGCGTACTTCGCCGACGCTTGGAGGCCCAGCATTGCCTTTGCGCCGGCGACCGAGGTCGGCATTGTCCTCCGGAGATTACCCACGGTGCGCCACTGAGATGCACAAGCGATCGCAGTGATGGAGCCGCGCCGGCGTTCTACTGCGCCGTCGCAATGACTGTGTTCGCAGCGATGTTGATTCTTCTCGTCCCGCAGATTGTGCCACGCATCGTCGACCATCGCGGTTCCGCTGCAAATCGCCAAATATGCTGGAGAACTGATTGAACTGCGGAGGCCGAGTGAGAGGATCGAACGTACGGTCTGCGACAACAAAGCCGCTGCTGCCACGAGCTATCCGGGCCAGACACACACAGGATTGCAGGGGATGCTTATGGGACGATGGAGGAACTCGCCTAGGGGTTTCCCGTACCCGTTTCCAGAGACGGCATCAAAATATCAGTCTGTAGGCGCCGTATGCGAGCCCGAGTAGCCACACTCCGTTTATCGCAAGGGCTAACCCGACAGCGGCTTTCGGCCAGACCTTATGGACTGTGTTGACGGCGGTAGCGACCATGATGTTCTCCCACTCGATGCTGCGGGCGTAGCCTAGCTAACGCCGCGTTGAAGTGACGAGAAACACATCCTCGCTGGTCGCGCACGCGGCCGCGGGAGTTAAGCTTGCCGTTTAAGGTTGATGCGCGGCGGCACCCGAGCTGGCAATTCAGTCGCAGCACTTTTCGATACAGCCGCATTCCAGTATTCTGCTGAATGGGTGTACGGTTCGTCGGGCGCGCCGCGTCCGCCGAGCATGTGTCCCGCACGTTGCGATCTTTAGACCGGGTGGCGGAACGGCTACGTGGCGCCCTGCAAAGGCGTTAATGCTGGGTTCAAGTGAACTGGTAAGAAGACAGGAAGGACTTCCGCTTCCGTCTTCCTCGAGGCTCTGATCGCGGCCGTTCCCTATAAGATCCACACCGTTCTCACCGACAACGGTATCCAATTCACTTACCACCGCGCTACGCGGATGGCCTCACCGCAAAATTCATGACGCACATGTTCGACATCCGGTGCCGGGAAAATGACATCGAACATCGCCTGACCAAGATCAAGCACCCATGGACGAACGGTCAGGTCGAGCGCATGAACCGAACGATCAAGGAAGCCACCGTTCAACGCTATCATTACGACCGACACGATCAGCTCGAAGATCATCTCGCTGACTTCATCAATGCCTACAACTATGCACGTCGGCTGAAGACCCTGAAGGGCCTCACGCCCT
Organism: uncultured Alphaproteobacteria bacterium; assembly: GCA_963737755.1. GTDB lineage: Bacteria > Pseudomonadota > Alphaproteobacteria > Rhizobiales > Xanthobacteraceae > BOG-931. The sequence continues at coordinate 7,210 of CAVTTZ010000012.1, forward strand.
ACGAATACATTTGTAAATGCTGGACTTCCCAACCAGAACAATTCAAACTCAATCCGCTCCAGAAAATGCCGGGACTAAACACCTAGCCCCGGTCTCCAGAACCACCCACGGCAGCCACCGCCAGGCATGCCGCTCTTGGCTAACGGGGAAGCTGTGCGAGGACCGGAACCCAACGACCATCCGCAGAGCTGGTTAGTGTCGAGGCGTTCAATGGTTCGAGGGCCGAATGCGGATCATTCGCGATGTCCGCTTCGCCCGATACGGACCGTCATTGTGACACACGCGTGCAGATTGTTGAAATCCGGTCACGCCGCCTTTAGGTCGTGACATTGTTGCCTGATCACCGCAATCACGGACAGCGCGGCGATCGAGTGGACCTCGTCGATGTAACCGACAGGCGACGCGTTGACGTTCAGCCTGCGGGTACGCCCGCCGATGCCCGGCTCATGCCGAGAGCCAGGATGCGTTGCAACAGGGCCGGGTAGGCGAGGCCATCGTGCTGAGCGGCCGTCGCGAACTCTTCGCTCTTGGCAATTTCGGGATTGGGATTGGCCTCGAGGAAATAGGGGATGCCGTCGGAAGAGAGCCGGAAGTCGATGCGCGCGTAGCCGTCAAGCTCCAGAATCCGATAGACGCGTTTGGCCAATCGGTGGATTCGGGAGCGAACTTCCGGTGTCAGGTCCTCGGCCGGCCCATGCAGGATCCCGGCACGCTTCTGATATTTCAGATCGTGCTTGACCTTCTCCGTGGCGATCGGGAGCGCGCCTTGGGCGATGTTGCCGAACTGCAGTTCCCACACCGGCAATACCCGTAGTCGCGTGTTGCCGAGGACCCCGACATAAATCTCACGGCCCTCGATGTATTGCTCGGCAATGGCGGCTGTGCCGAGTTGCTCGTGAACGAAGACCACGCGCTCCGCCAGCTTTTCGTCGGTGTGAACAACAGACGCCTGCGCGATGCCACGGGAGCCGTCTTCGCTGAGGCTCTTGACGATCAGCGGCAGCGCGAGACGCGCCGGCCGTTTCACCTTGCGGCCCATCGGAAAGACCGCGAAGGCCGGAACCGGGATCCGGCGATAATGTGCCAGCGTTTTCGAAAGGTCCTTGCCGCGCGCCAGCAACAGGCCGCGCGGATTGCATCCGGTATAGGGGATCTGCATCAACTCCAGATAGCTCGCGACGTTCTGGTCGTAGATGACCTCGCCGTGATATTTCTCCAGCAAGTGAAACGCCACATGAGGCTTGAAGCCCTCGATCGCCTCGCGCACCGGCTTGAGTTCCTCCGCCACGCCGAGTGGCTGAACCTCATGTCCGGCGGAACGTAAAGTGCTGACAACGTCGTATTCGGTTTTCCACTCGTGGATTTGTTGCGCCGTGTAACCGCTCATCGAATCCGGAGGAACAAATTCCGAATGCATGAGCACGAGAACACGGAGGCGTCTCATAGCGCGATCCATTTCCGCCGCGATGGGCCGAACAGCGCGTGCATGGTCTTGGCGGTCAGAAGCACGGTGAAGTCGTTCAGAAGCTTTCGCTCCGAACCGACGGCGCGCAAATTGTGCGCGCGGCAGCGGATGATCATGTCGTCAAGCACCGCGTCGAGTGTGAGCTGATTTTCGCCGGTCCACCGCGCAACCAGTTTCCGGACATGGGCGCGATGGCGCCTGATAAAGAGCGAAGCAGGCTGCGCCCGCCGATGCCGCGGATCGGAAGAAAACAGCCGATAGAGATCGCGGTCGTAGGTCTTGGGTGGCTCGAAGGCGTAGAACGCCTGCCTCTTTTTGTAGTGGTTGCCCAAGGTCTCGTTGAGGTCGCGCAGCGGATCGACGCGCTCTCGCGACGTGATCACCGGCTTTTTGCCGGCGATTTCAGCCATGAGCTCATCGACGAATTCGAGTTTTTTGAGCGCCGGCCAATTGGCATAGCGTGTCCGCCAGTTCGACCGCGGCCGCAGCCACACCGCGAAGGTCTCGGCGAAATCCTCGTCCGGATGGCTCTGCGCATACCAGAGCCGCAGATGCTGGACATAGCGCCGGCTGGCCGGATTGGGACGATAGTAGCGCGGGTAGCGTTTCGAGGAGAGACCAAACAATTGCTGCCAGCGGCGGCGGCGGTGCAGCTGGTAGGCCTGCTGTACCGTATGGCCGGCCTCATGGCGCAGAATGGCCATGCACTCGGATAACGTGCCGCCCTCGACGTCGAGCATCATTTTCTTCTCGAGTTTCATCAGGCGCGGATGGGCGAGGTAGAACGGAATGGCAATGCCCGGCGTCTTTTCCGGACTGAACCATTCGCTCGATATCCACGCGTGGGGTCTTAGCCGGATACCTCGCTCTCCGAGTTCCTCGTGCAGGCTGCCGAGACAATCCGCAAGCCATGTGCCCTCAACCGTAACCTGCAAACTGCTGAGGCGGCGCTGGAGCAACTGCTCATCAGACAGCGTCTCCCAAGCGTATTTCCGGCGCGGCATAGGGTCTCCGAACGTGAAGGCTGGTCAGCGTCGAATGGTGTCATGAAACAGTCAGGGCAACAATCGCCGAGGAGGCGGGGTGCGGGCAAGGCCCAGCCCGCGCTGTTTCATGCCCAACACCGGCCGAGGGACCAGACCATCGCGCAGCGGGCGCAATTAAGCCCTAGGTCGTCAAGAGATCAGCCTCCAGCACCAATATATGCCGATCGCCATCTGCAAGGCGAACGCAGAGAAGCGAGCGCTGACGGCGATCGAGCTGGTCGAGATCAGGTGGATGATCGACTGGAGTATCCGCGCACCCAGAAACCATAATGCCAGGGGATCGGTGATTGCCGTGCGCGACGTCATGATCGCGATTGCAAGGAGGCCACCAAAAATCGGCAATCCCTCGATACAGTTAGCGTGGGCTCGCGCCAACCGCTGCATGAAAGGGGACAGGCCTTTATTTTCGGGGGAGAAACCGTTCGCCGCAACCGTGCCGGTCAGCACCAGGCCGGTCCGAATGCCCTCCATCAGCAGCAGCAGAAACAGTGCCCATGCGACAAAACCAGTTAAAGCGTAGATGGTGTTGGACATTGCTTTCTACGGTTGCGGGTCGATCATTCAAGGCGTTGTCGCGTGCTCACGTCGCTCTTCAAATTTTTTGTAAGATACAATCGCCGCCCGCGGCTTTGAGCGCCTTGCACACCTTCGACGCCATTTCCCGGGATGCGAATGGGCCGGCAAGGGCTCGATAATAGGTCCCTCCGCCCAGATCCGCGCGCCGGATGATTGGCGGGTTGCCGTGCAGTTGGCTTGGATATTTGGTTTGAAGCCTACGGTACGTCGCCTGGGCTTTCTGCTCGCTTCGTTCGGAGGCGATCTGGACTGCGTACTCGCCGCCCATCGCGGGAGCGACCGCCGGCTTGAGTCTCTCCTGCTCGGAGGTCGGAGGTGAGGACCCTTCGACAGCGCGAGTTGCAACGGTGCTCGACGGTGACGCTCTACTTTCCGGATCCGGCTTTTCCTGCAATTGCGTCGCCGGGTTTGACAAGTCCGGCGGGCTGTTTCTGATGATGAGAGGGGTCACGACATGTGCATCCGGCAACGGCTGCCGGGTCGCGCCGCCAATTGAGTTGGTTGCAATGACCGCCTGTTTATCGGTGGATTCAACTTGTTGCGCGTCGGGGGGCAGCGCGACATTGTCAACTCTATCGGTCTTCGCAGAAGCGATGTTCGATGAGACCGCGTTGTGTTCAACGATGGCGCGATATCCAAAGAAGATCGACGAACTCGCCAACAGCAAGCTGCTGATCGTCATCAAGACCGCGATCCCGCCAACGCGCGCTCGCGGACGGTGTGGCGATCCGATCAAGCCAGCTTTTTGACGCGGACGATTAGCCGGTGCCGCGCGCGTTTGCGCGAGATCCAGGCCGCCCGTTAGATCGGCAACCTCGCGACGGATGTCGTCCAAAGAACCGGCTTGGAGATTTGTGTCAGCCATGCTTCACGCGCGCCGCAGTGCCCTTATAGAAACGCCTAACCCAACGGCTGGGCCAACCTTGAGTAAAAATAGAGATAGACGGATAAAAAATACTTAAGAGGAAATGACCGCGGGACAGTCTGTTGTGTTGCTTGCATCCTTGTCGGCCGTATTTGCTCCTTGCGCCAAATGTTCTTGAACCGACCGGCGCCAGCATCGCATAGGTGTGGTCGAAACAGCTTGCGTCACTGCTGGAAATCACGGACCAAACCACGCGCGATGTGTGGCAATTTCAGTTTAGCACGGGCCCATCCTGGCCGCCGCGAAGAGGGCGGGATCGCACTTGGCGCGGCCGTCCGAGCCCAAGCCCAAGCCACGATTGGAGTGTGGAGTAACACTGACACGCGCTTTCGAAGCGTTCAGCGCGGGCGCATCCCACCACATACGTGGTCACCATTGACGCGGGCGCGCCTTTTGATTTTTGCATGGAAAGGCAGCCCTCAGTGCGAGGCCGACGACATGCGCCGCGTTGTAGTGACGGAATCCCGGATGATCGCGCAGCTTTTTGACCGCGACCTCCACCATCTGCCCGTAGTCCGCATTGCTCGCTGGACAAATGGCATAATAAGGTTCGCCTCGCAGCGTGTCAGCGACGCCACTGATATAACGTACGCAGTCAGGTGTGTTTGGGGCCGCGCAACTCTGCAGGAGATCGTTGCCATCTATCGCAAGTGCAGGGCCGGGCACCAATGCGACTGCCGCGGCTACTATCGAGGCTCGGCCTACCTTCACGCCTCGCAAGATTTCGAGGTGTTCCAGGGAACTTCGCAACAATCGTCGGCTTAAGTTCATCAGGAGCAACGTTGTGAGGTGAACGAAGGTGGTGTCGTACGATCAAGAGCCCGGACCGGACCTGAGCGGTTCTGAAGCGATCGAAAACCTTTGCCTATTGATGCGGGATCTCGAGTCGTTGGGATTGGAGCTTTTAGTCGCTGAAGAAGCAACAGGACAGCCCGTCGACGCATATCATGGGCTTCTTGCGGATCGGCTAGCTCACGTCGGCGTGAGCCGTGAAAAGATTGCAGCTTTCATGGCATGGAAACGAGATTTCTCTGATTTCGTCAGGCTAGACGCGTGTAGTATGGAAAACTTGCCGAAGATTGCGGCCTTGGAGCGGGAAGGATCCGCCTCCCTCAAGGGCTGTATTACGTTTCTTAAGACACTTAACAACGAGCGCGGCTTCCGAAAGGCGTCCTTCGCGGCATAGCTCCGTGGCGGTCCGGGTCGACCGTCAAAGCGGAAACGAAGAATGAGGCCACCGTTGATGTCCAAGAAAACAAAAAAAGTGCGGAAGGCAGCCAAGAAGGCGAAGAAGCTGGCGAAAAAGGCTAGAAAAGCGGAAGATAGGGGCGATACGTCGAGTGTCCCGCTGAATTCGCCTTTTTCAACGTGACGATGTTCGCTCTGAAGATCGCGTCCGCTGTCCGCCGACCCCAGCGATGCTTCGGTGCCGGCCTCGGCAGATGACTTGCCGGAGGGCCTCAAGGGACGCTCCGGCGAAGTCAGCCACAAGATTGTGGTCGGGGGTCAGTAACACCACCGTGTGCCGTTGGGGCCGTAGGCGGCGACATGGCCTCTGTTGCGGAGGCACCAATTCTGATTTTGACCGCCCCAAACACAGTTGCCCCACGCATTGCGGTGATAGTTGGCGCCACAGCCGCCCAACGCGAAGGCGGGACCAATTAGCAAAGACGGGCCGGTGAGAATCGCGAGCCCGAGCAGCGCCGCGGATATCGTCTTCATGCGAAACCTCCTGAGAATTAGAAATTTTGTGGGCTGGGCATAAGCGCTCAGTGGTTGCATTTTCGCGATCGACGACTGAACCGGTTATGAATTGCGACGTGTCAATTTTGGGAAGCGGACCAGTTTCAATCGTGGGGTGGTTAATCGAGAAGCGCACACACGCGCTCGACAAAACCCGCCTGCAGACATCGCAGAGCTGCCGATTCTCCGAGAATTACAAACCAAGCGGCTGCAGTGGGTGCAACCGCTCACTCTGCTGTGGAGAAACCTTCCATATTGCCGGCGCAAGCCAGCTATCCCCAACTAATTGGCGCAGGGTACTATAGCCGTAGAGTGCCGTGCCTAATTGCCGCCACGACAGCAAAGTCGATTGAGGCATGGCAATGAACTCAACACCGACGTACCGGCCGGTCCCACGGGATAGCAATCACAATGAAAAATGATGCGGAAAGCTACGCCGTCCGTTTCATTCTCGGTATTGCTTCAATCTTCGCAGTTCTTGCGCGTGTGGAACGGATGGCTAAACAGCGTTGTGCCGACTTGAAATCGAAGGATTAGGGGGTTCGATCGCGCCCGCGGGAGATTGTGAATCCCGCAGCCGGCATTTCTATTCAGCCGCTGCGCCGATTCGGACATCAAGCTCGGGCGACAATTCCACTTTATTCCGTCCTGAGTTTTTGGCGACGTACAGCGCTTGGTCGGCGCGGCGCATAAGCGCTTGTATTCCCGACATGCCGGCAGACGAACCGGCCACGCCGATGCTCACGGTCACTTTCACTTTTTCGCCGAGGATTGTTGTTGAGCTCTCGGATATTTGCGATCGGAGCCGTTCGGCGAATTGTACTGCAGCGCTTTGCGTCGTTTCGGGAAGCAAAATAGCGAACTCCTCGCCGCCAATGCGCGCCAGTATGTCTGATTCACGCTTCTCCGCGCCGCACAGCACTGCGACCCGTTGCAACACGGCATCGCCGGCCGCGTGTCCGAAGTGGTCGTTTATATCCTTGAAGTGATCGATGTCGAGGATCAAAATGCTGAGTGGCCGTATATAGCGTTGCGCCCGCGCGAATTCGGCGGTGGCCAACTCGTCGAAATTGCGTCTGTTGTAGGTGCCCGTCAGAAAATCAATTGTAGCGAGAGTTTGCAGGTCGTTGGTTTGCTGTTGCGCCAAGCCTCGCTCTCTAACGGCAAGTGGAAACCACCGAAACAGCAATAGGCCGAGGACGACTGTTCCGGCTATGACGTTCAGAATCTTCGGTATGATCAATAAAACCGGTTGGCCGAGGAACGCCGCCCATCCGGCCGGAAAGACCTCGTATCGGCTCCCGAAATAAAGACCGAAGTAGATGTTTTCGACGATGTTTCTGGTCGTATCGATACATAGAACCGCCAAGAGTAATCGCGTCGTGCCAAATGTGTGCGGGTTGCGGATGTAAAAATAAATGACTGTGCCGAGGACGACCAACCAAATCGGCACGATTATCCAATAGATCAAAGTGGCCGCGACGCTCATCGCAGACGTCCAGTTTCGCCGATCCGTCTCTTAGTTTGGACTGACTTAACGTCAGCTAAAATGCGTATGCCAACATGATCTTTATTAAGAAGACGATGAATAATTCATTTGTATGAAAACAGATAACATCAGGCGGTATCCTAGCCGCTGTGCGCAGAGAAGTAGTTAGATACCAGTGGCGACCGACTTTTTTACGAGCGGCGAGAGTGCGGGCGCGACGATTGATGCAGCGCTGGATGCCGACTATTCGGCGGCTTCAACAATCTTAAATTCGGGCTCTGGGGCAATTGACACTCTGTCGCGGCCGCTCTTCTTGGCGTCATAAAGCGCCTGGTCGGCGCGGCGCAGGAGGTCTTGTGTGCCCGGGATTTCGGGCTTGCGCGGGGACAAGCCCGCAACGCCGATGCTGACGGTAACCCGCACGCGCTCGCCAAAGACGGTCAGAACGCTCTTGCAAATCTCCGAGCGCAAGCGTTCGGCGAATTGGGCCGCCACGCTTTGCGGCGTTTCGGGGAGCATGATGGCGAATTCTTCGCCGCCCATGCGAGCCAGCAGGTCGGTTGGGCCGATCTCCGCGCGGCAGAGGGCCGCGACGTTTTGCAGGACGCAATCGCCGGCTTCGTGGCCTAGACGATCGTTGACGTTTTTGAAGTGATCGACGTCGATCATCAGGACGCTCAAGGGGCGCATGTAGCGGTGTGCCCGGGCCAATTCGCCACTCGCCAAGGTCTCGAAATGCCGCCTGTTGTAAACGCCGGTGAGGAAGTCGATCGTGGCCAGCGCTTCCAGGTCTGTGGCGCGGCGTTGCGCCAGAGTGCGTTCTCTCACCGCCAGCGGGAACCATCGCAACAACAAAAGACCAAGCACGACGCTGCCCGCGACGACGTTCAATATCTTGGGAATAATCAGCAATATCGGCTGCCCCATCAGGGCGGCGAGACCAGCCGGGAAGATCTCGTAACGGCTTCCAAAATAGAGGCCGAAATAGACGTTCTCGACAATGTTTCTGATTGTATCGATGCAGAGCACGGCGAGAAGCAGCCGCGTCGTTCCGAATGTGTGCGGGTTGCGAATATAAAAGAATACGATGGTGCCGAGCACCATCAGCCACATCAGCACGATCACCCAGTAGATTAAGGCGGCCGCCAAGCTCATGATGGAAATCCGGTTCCAACGCGGTATTTCTGTAGTGCGGGTAGATTTAACGCGAGCTGAAAGCAAAGTGTGCACTTTGCCCTATGTGCAAGTTTTTTGGGCGCTCGGAACGTACGAGCGCTTTTTGAGAACCTCTGGGGAGTTTGAGAAGGGCCGGCGTTACGGGGTCGGCGCGTCGCGCCGCCGGCATTCTGGTCCGCCGGTTTGAGGGACGAGTTTCGGCGAGCCGCGGGCGGGTTCTACGGGCCTTTAGCCGTGCTCTTTGGCGTGTTTCCGCGCCGCATTGTTTTGGTGCTCGGCAGCTTCCAGGTAGTGACCAAAGGCAACACGCGCATGATGCGCCGCCTTCTCGTGGTTGCCGGCTTTATGATGCTTGGCGGCCTCACGGTGATGCTTGGCGGCTTGCTCGTAATGCTCGGCAGCATGTTCGTGATGCTCGTGAATTTTGTGCTCTGCCATCTTTCGCTCCCGGAATTTTTGCTGTTGAAGGCGAGGGGGCGTGCCCGACGCTGGCAGCCCACTCGGGTTCAGTGCTTGATCGTAGGTGAGTGCGACACGCGTTCATCAAATCAGTTCGCAGTCATGCTCGGACGCTCGCGACGCAAGGACGAGTGCGTACGGCTCACCACAATAGGCAAATATTCAATAAGCTAGCCTTAACACTGCGCTGCTGGCGATTTCCGGCGATTGAAAATAAAAGCCGGATCGCATTGTGTTGACTGACCGCACGCGGATCCGAACGTGACCCGGCTAGGCCGATTGCGAGTGGGCTTTTATCTGTTCATCCAAACGCTGGTCGAGGATGCCGAGCGGTTCCAGATGGGCGGTGACGTCGACAATGCCGGGTAGCACATTCTTCACGGCGAGTTCGGTAACGGAACCGATGTCGTGGCCTTGAGCGACGGTCAGTTTGCCGTCGACTTCCAAATGGTATTCGACAAAGGTCCGATCGCCCGAAAACCGGGTGCGCAGGTCGTGAACATTGCAGGCGCCCTTGCACGAGAGGATCACATCGGTGATGCGCTGCCGATCATCCGGCGGCAACTCCCGATCCAGCAGCTGCGTCAGCGCGGTTTTGGCGATACTGCCCGCACTCCAGAGCATGTAGCCTGAAATGGCGAGCGCAAAGGCCGGGTCGGCGCGCTCCCAGCCGGTCAGCTTGGTGACGCCGAGCGCCGCAAGCACGGCCACGTTGACTGCCACGTCGGTGATGTAATGTGCGCGATCGGCCGCGATCGCCGTCGATCCGGTTTTGCGCACCACATACGTCTGCATGGCCACGAGGCTCCCCGCCGCCACAAGGCTGCCGACAATGATCCAAATTCCTAAGTCCAGCGACCGGATCGGCTCGGGAGCCAGAAGCCGTTCAAAGGATTGCACCGCTAGCGTCACAGCCGCGCCGGCGAGCACGGCGGCCTGCGTGAAGCCGGCGACCGCTTCGCCCTTGCCGTGACCAAATCGATGGTCGTCGTCCGGCGGCCGCGCCGAGTAGCGCACGCCCACATTGGTGACGAGGCTGGTGCCGGCATCGACCAATGCGTCGATCGCCGAGGTCAGCAGCGCAACCGAACCCGTCGCCAGCCAGCCGAGCAGCTTGACCGCCACCAGCACGAGAGCGGACGCAAGGCTGATGTTGGCGGCAAGCTTCCTGAGCGTCGGCGCATAGGTGCCTGTCTCAGACATGTCCGAATGGGTCCTGCTGCTCAAAGATGGCCAATGCTTTCGGTGATGGTGTCTTTATCGAAATCGATCAGCAAAATCCATTGCAGCGGCCGTGGTCATCTGCGGCTTTTTCGGGAAGAATCGACGCTGACCAGCGACAATGGGGTCGAAACCGGCGCTACCCTATTTCCGTAAAAAGCCGGCCCTTGACATAGCGCTGGGCGCGCGTGATCTCGGCTTTGAACTGTCGAGCGATCGGCATTGCGCCAACCTCCACGAGGCGACCCACCAGCGCGGTCGCATCGGCGATTTCGAGCAAAACCGGAAACCCGCTCACGGTGCTGACCTTTATCACCCATCGGCCATTCACTTCCGATGGCTGCGGCTCGATGGCGCAAAAATCCGGATTCCAGATGCCAAAGTCCGCCAGCACTTTTGCGGTTCGCCCGCGCTCGGTGATCTCGACTGTCAAAGCCGTAACGCTCGCCGGAATGATCGCCGCATAAGCGAGTGCAACAAGGCGCCGTGCGCGATCCTTGTCTGCCTCGGCGATCATCTGCATCCGACCGTGGTTTGCGACCATGGCGGACAAGACCTCGTGATCTCCGGTATTCACATTCGCCCCCCGCGATGCCCGCTGGCGTTGTGCCGGATAATTCGGGCATGGCATGACGGATGGGCAAATGACAAAAAAGTGAGCACAAGGTCGGGGATCGGAGCCGAAAAAGCGGCATGATCCGCGGGGAAAAGCCCCCGACCGGTGCGGGGACCAGCCGGGGCGAAGTTTGCTGACAGTGCTACCTGTAGTTAACGCCGCCATTGGCGCCCGATGTCCCGCCGCGGTCAAATGAACTCTCGGTAATGGTAAGGGCTGGCGGGCGTCCACGCAGTGTCGGCGTTGTCCGCCGCGCTGAGATACCACAGCCAGGTTGGTTCACACCCCGCACGTCCGTGAGAACCTTTATGCCATGGCTATAACGCCGCGACCGACCTTATCTCGAAAACAAATGCGGTTCGACACATGTTCAGCTTGGCGCTGGCCTCGCGACCCATCAGGAGAGCAGCCATGATCGAGAAAGCATTTCGTTTTAGCGCGACGGCGATTGAAGAACTAAACAGACAGCCGGCACCGGACCGCTGCCACGAAGGCAGTTTGTTTGGTTGATGCTCGGCTTGGCAGCCGTGCTGCTTCTGCTGTACGCGCAAATTGTCTGGTGAGCGCCGCGCCGAGAGAGTCGCGCGAGACGCGGGTTCAAATTCACCAAACCCAGCTTGATCGAGAGAGAACGAAACGGCGCCCGGATCGCCTGCGCACGATCCAGGCCGCTTGTTTTGCAGAGAGCCGCGCGTTTCAGACATCAGAAAGTTCTAATGCGGCTCAAAGGCGCTCAGAGGGGGCCGTCTCAGTAATAGCCGTTTCCGGTGCTCCAGGTGTAGGGATCCCACTGATCTTCATAAGACGGGCCGAAGCCGTAGCCTTGGCGCACCTGCGGGCCATAAAAATCGTAGTAGCCGGGCTGGCCGTAGAGCGGACGATATGTCCGGTACTGGTAGGCGGCATGCTGTGCGGCGTAACTCTGCGGCGTGTTAGTGCCGATGGTGGCGGCGCTCGCAACGGTGCTGCCGGCGACGAGCGAAAGGACAACGGCCGCACTCGCAAGATAGTGACGTTCGGTCATGGCTGATACTCCATATGCCCCTCAACCAAGACATCGTGTGCGTCGACGATTTTCGTCATTGCCGAAATTTCGAAAGCCTCGTTTTGCGAGGCCGAACAATACCTGCCGTCCAAATAGCGGCTGGGGTTGCGATGGTTCTGACGGTCAGGTTTGAGCGCCGGCTTCCGACAACGAAGGCGCGGAGGCCTAACTCCGCTTTAACGAGGATGACGATGCGTGCCTGGATGACGGCGGCTTAGCGGCGGAAGGTGGCGCGCGATTTCCGAAAGCGCGAGCCCAAGTGTTTCACCGTGACGCCAGCGCACGCTGCCATGGGCGACATGATTCCGTCCCGGGATGTACAGCTCGATCTCATCTGGAACGCTGATCGGATCGGCGATCACGATTCGGGCGCCTTCGTAGGACGCATCGAGAATGACGCAGGGCAGCGAGTTGCGACCCCTGTTGAAGTAGATGCGACTGCGCTGGCGGTCGGTATGACGTTCGGTTCGGCGTCGCTCTTGCATCTTCGCCTCCAGGCGAGTGCGCGCCCCTCGAAGGCCACATTACGCCCATGGCTCTTGCGGGTTCCCTAGCGCTGACGGTCGAATGATCGCCTAATGCGAATGAACGCGCGGCGGCGCTCGGTACGTTTTTTGGAGGTGGTTTGATACCGACAGGGGCGTTCTGAACCCTCTGAAGACTTCACTTGATCGTGGCCGCCGGGTCACGCGTGGGCGTGGGCTGTGTTCAATCGGGAACGGGTCAGCGTTCCTGACGTTAAGGAATTCCGGGGACCCATGCAGGTGGAGGGGAACTCAACCCCCATGACGAAACGAGAAGACTGCCTCGATCACGCGGCACAATCTTTGGAATTGGCCGGTCAGACGTCCGATTCCTCCCAAAGGTCCAAGCTCCTTGATCTCGCGGAAAAATGGCTTGAGCTGGCCGACCGGAGGTATGGCCAAGCGGGTGAGGCTGCCGGCTCTCTGCGGGAACATCCGCTGGTTAAACGAGCTTTTCGCGGCCTCGAGTAGGGCACGCCGCCAAATCGTGAGCGAAAGCCTAGACGGCGCCTGAAGCCGCATTTTGGCTGCCGTCGTTGTGGCCGCGCCGCGTGCCTATTTACCGCCACGATCAGGCAGCAATTTTGACGGCGGGGAAACGGGAATTCAGCGCGCCTGTCATTCGCGCAGAAAGGTCGGCCGCGTTGGGCGCGGCCGACCTTTGGATTGTGGCCGGGGTCTGCCCCCAAGCTCCCAAGCCGTGAGGCACTCTGGCCACATAGGGCCTCGGCGGTGTTTTGAGTTGCCGAGGCCCACTGTTACCACGATTACCTGCCGGACCTGTGTGCGTTCTGTGACCTACGTCACCGTCCGCGGGTTTCCCCCAATAAACAGACCTGGTTCGCGCGATGTCGCAAACATCTCATCCTGCACGCGGGTCGCGAATTCGTGCTGAGTTACGCTTTGACGCTGCGATGCGTTTGATGTCCGCATTCGTGACATTCGAAGACGCGAACTTCGAAGCCGTTGCGTTTGACCTGATCGGGCGAGCGCCGGGTGAGATGCGCATTGCCGCCGCATTTGGCGCAGCGGATTGGTCGAATGAATGTCAGGTCCCTAGCGACAAAGGAACGCCGTTCCACAGTCCCCGCCTGCGGCCCCTATCCCCGCTTGCGATGAAAGTTGGAAAAGCGCGCGGAATTTGGACAAAATCGCCGAAGCTGTGGAAAACGATCTAAAGATAGCGCGCGCAACCTGATGGCCGACGCTGCATCGACGACCGCCGTCTGATCAGATCGGCCGCCGCATCGCCTTGGTGAATGGGACCCTCAATGCTTCCATCGCTGTTTTCTTCCGAGGAGAATGCGCCGACCTGGAGCGTGCCGCGCGCGGCACTCTATGGCGCCGGCGTCGGTCTCTTGGCGGCGCTGATCAAGCTCTTCGGCCCATTTCATGCCGGCCAGCCGGTGCTGCCGGCGGCGCTTGAAATCGCGCTCGCCGCCGTTGCGTTTGCGCTTCTGTTCGCCGGAGCGGCATTGCTGCGCAATCGTCTTTCGCGCGCTCTGCAGGACATGCGCTGACCTTCCGGTCCATGCGCGGCGGCCATCGTCGCCTGGTCGATCGCAGCGGCGAGGCGGGGAATTCACGTTCACCCGCGGGGCGAAAATCCGTATAGTCCGGGCGCTTATCCCGTCGCCGTGGAAACCGAAACATGCCCGTATCTGACGTTCGCGAATCCGATATTCGCGAGGCTGACGTTATTGTTGTTGGCGCCGGTTCGGCCGGTGCTGCGGTCGCGGCGCGGCTGTCGGAAGATGCTTCGCGCCGCGTGGTGTTGATCGAAGCCGGACGCGATACCGCGCCGGGCGAGGTGCCGGCCGACATCCGCAACATCTTTCCGGCCGCCTATATCAACAGCGACTATTTCTGGAGCGGCCTCGCCGGTCAGTCTCCGCGACGGCGAACCGCCGGTGCCTTTCCTGCAGCCGAAAGTGATGGGCGGCGGCTCGAGCGTCATGGGCATGATCGCGTTGCGCGGCCTGCCGAGCGACTATGACGGCTGGGAGCAGGCGGGTGCGCGCAACTGGGGCTGGCGCGATGTGCTGCCGACCTTCCAGGCGATGACCGACGATCGCGACGAGACCGGGCCGGGCCGTAACGTGCGGGGCCCCAACATCGTGCGCCGGCTGCCGCGTCAGAGCTGGCCCGGCTATATGCGACAGCTCGAGCAGGTGCTGACGGCGCAAGGCGTTCCTTCATATGCCAATGTCTACGACAGCAACGACGACGGCTTCTTTCCGACGCCGCTCAGTCAGGACACAAGAACGCGCCACCAGCGCGCGCTGCTATCTGACCGCGGAGGCGCGGGCGCGCCCCAATCTGGAAATTCTCTGCGAGACGCGGCTGCTGCGCATCCTCTTCGAAGGCCAGCGCGTCACAGGCGTGCTGGTCGAGCGTGGCGGCATGCAAAAAACGATCGCGGCGCGCGACGTGGTGATTTCGGCGGGCGGGGTTCATTCGCCCGCCGTGCTGTTGCGCTCGGGCATCGGCCCGGCCGAAGATTTGCGCAAGCTCGGCATTGCGGTGGTTGCCGACCGGCGCGGCGTCGGGCGCAACTACCAAAATCATCCGCAGATGCATTTCTCCATGCCGCTCAAGCCGGGCACGCGCATGCGGCTTCGGCGCAGCATTACATCATGACCGGCCAACGGTTTTCGTCCGGCCTGCCGGGCTGCAGCCGCGGCGATCTGTTCCACTATTACACCGGCCGGGTCAGCACCGCGATCATTCGGGCCGCGCATGGCGATGATTGCGGCCTGCCTCTACACGCCGGTTTCGCGCGGCTTCGTGGCGCTGCGCTCGGCCGATCCGAGCAGTGCCGCCTTTGGTCGAGCAGCGGCTGCTGGCCGATCCGCTCGACGCCAAGCGCATGATCATGTCGGTCCGGCGTGCCGAACAGCTTCTGCTCGCTCCGGCCGTGCGTGCTTGTTTCGAGGAAATCTATCTGATGCCGCGGCAGGCGCCGCTGAAGCTGATCAACGGCACCGGATTGCCGGGTCTCGTCAAGGCGTTCGGCGCAACGGCGGTGCTGAGCGCGCCGGCGGCGGTGCGCCGGGCCATGATCGGCACCGCGATCAGGCCCGGCCGCTTGATGGCCGACGAGGCCAAGACCTATCCGATATCGGACGAGGAGATCCTTGACGCCAGCGGCGCCAGTTTCCATCCCTCCTGCACCTGCGCGATCGGGGCGGAAAGCGATCCGATGGCGGTAGTCGATCCTTATTGTCGCGTGTATGGTATCCAAGGGTTGCGCGTTGCCGATGCCTCGGTCATGCCGAAAATCGTCAGCGCCAATACCAACTTGCCGACGATTATGATCGCGCGAGCGGGTTGCCGAATTTATGCGCAAAGGCGCAATAACCATACGGCCATCCCAGCCGCGACAGCGCGGCTTAAATTCCCACCCCGGTTATCCCATCTATGACACAGATCGAGCGTCACCGAGCGAGCACTTCCATGTCGGATTGTCTTCACTGCGACATCAATGAGATGGTGCAAAAGCACATCGAGAATTCCGACAATCCTGATATCGCCGATCTGGTCGCGCGGATCGCCGAGAGTTTGGCCGACACCATCCTGAACTTCGTGCCCGAGGAAGATCAGGCGACGGTGCTGGCGCACTCAGTCGCCCATTTCGGCGAGATGTTTCTGCAAAAGGGCGGCGCCGCCGAAGGCGACACCACGCACTAGCGCATGGTCCGAAAAAATCATGCCCTCGGGCTTTTCCCAGGGCGGAATTTGATTTGCCAAAGACGTCAGCTGTTACCAAATCCCTGAGGCGCGGTCTCGTGTGAATTGAACGTCATCGCGTTGTCACCGGGAGGCCTGGAGCCTTCTCGTCTTTAGACCATCTGCCAAGCGATCATCAGATAAGCTGGAGGAGCTTTATGGATTCCATCAAGCCGCTTTTCACTGCCACTGCGACCGCGACCGGAGGCCGCAACGGCCACACCCAAGCCAGCGACGGCACGGTGAGCGTCGACCTCTCGGTGCCGAAGGCCATGGGCGGTCCCGGCAAGCCCGGCACCGCCACGCCTGAGCATCTGTTTGCCGCCGGCTATGCGGCCTGTTTCGGCGGCGCGCTCGACTTTGTCGCCAAGCAGCACAAGAAGGACGCCAGCAAGGCGAGCGTCACCGCCGACGTTTCGATCGGGCCGCGCGATGGCGGCGGTTTCGGTTTGGCGGTGAAGCTGCATGTTGTCGACCCGAGCTTGCCGCAGGCCGAACTGGCCGCGCTCGCCAAGGAAGCGCACGAAAAGATCTGTCCCTATTCGCACGCCACGCGCGGCAACGTCGACGTTCAGCTCGAGGTCAAGGGCGCTTGACGCGTGAAGCGAGCCGGCTTGGCGACGCTTCGCGACCAACTCCGTGAGCTTCAAATAAAACAGGGCGGCCGCCGGCCGCCCTGTTTGCGTTTGCGTGCGGTCGTCTCAGATGCTGCGTGATGTCGCGGTCCTTGGTCTCGGGCAGGAAGATCAGCGCGACGACGAAGCTCATCGCCGCGACGGCGATCGGATACCAGAGGCCCGAATAGATGTTGCCGGTGGCCGCCACGATGGCGAACACGGTCGCCGGCAGGAAGCCGCCGAACCAGCCGTTGCCGATGTGGTAGGGCAGCGACAGGCCGCTGTAGCGGATGCGGGTCGGGAACATCTCGACCAGCCAGGCGGCGATCGGCCCGTACACCATGGTCACGTAGACGACGAGGATGGCGAGCAGGATCACCGTCATCACGTAGTTGATGTCGTTCGGATCGGCGCTCGGCCGGATAGCCGTGGGCCTTGATGGCGGCGGCGATCTGTCTTGGCGGCGTCGGGTGCGTCGCCCGCGATCGTCTGATCGCCGATCTTGACGCTGGCGACCGTTCCGGCCGGGCGCTGCGACGTTGTCGTAGTTCACCGACAGATCCGACCAGCGCGGCCTTGATGACGTCGCACGGCGTGGTGAACTTCTCGGTGCCGGTCGCCTTGAACTGGAACGAGCACTTGGCCGGATCGGCGGTCACCGTCACCGGCGCCGTCGCGAGCGCATGCTCCAGTTTCGGGTTGGCGAAGTGGGTGATGCCCTGGAAGATCGGGAAGTAGGTCACGACCGCGAGCGCGAAGCCCGCGAGCATGATCGGCTTGCGGCCGATCTTGTCGGACAGCCAGCCGAACAGGATGAAGCACGGCGTGCCGATCGCGAGCGCGATCGCGATCATGATCTGGGCGCGTGGCGCCCGGAACCTTCAGCGTCTGCGTGAGGAAGAACAGCGCGTAGAACTGTCCGCCGTACCAGACGACGGCTTCGCCGGCGGTGGCGCCGAACAGCGCCAGGATCGCGATTTTGAGCATTGCTCCATTGGCCGAAGGCTTCGGTGAGCGGCCGCTTGGACTGTTTGCCTTCCTCGACCATGCGCCGAACAGACGGCGAACTCGTTGAGCTTGAGCCGGATCCAGATCGAAACCGCGAGCAGGATCGCCGACAGCAGGAACGGAATGCGCCAGCCCCAGTCGCCGAACGCGGCCTCGCCCATGGCTGGTGCGAATGCCGAGGATCAGCAGCAGCGCCAGGAACAGGCCGAGCGTCGCCGTGGTCTGGATCCAGGAGGTGTAATAGCCGCGCTTGTTGGGCGGGGCGTGTTCGGCGACGTAGATCGCCGCGCCGCCATATTCGCCGCCGAGCGCGAGGCCCTGAATCAGGCGCAGCGCGATCAGCACGACCGGCGCCACGATGCCCCACGTGCGCATAAGCCGGGCAGCAGGCCGATGAAGAACGTGCCGACGCCCATCAGCGATCATCGTGACCAGGAAGGTGTATTTGCGCCCGACCATGTCGCCGAGCCGGCCGAAGATCAGCGCGCCGAACGGCCGAACCGCAAAGCCGGCGGCGAAGGTCGAGCAGCGCGAAGATGAAGCCGACATTCGCCGGGCACGTTGGAGAAGAAGTCTTTCGCCAGGATCGCGCCGAGCGTGCCGTAGATGTAAAAATCATACCACTCGAACACCGTGCCGAGCGAGGACGCGAAGATCACGAGCCGCTGTTCGCTCGTCATGCCTCCTGTCCGCGGTGTGTTGATTGCCATCGTCGTCATGGACGTCTCTCCCCAAATCGTTGATTGGGCGCCGCGCTTTGCGCGCAGGCCTGATCCCCTTTCTTAGCAGCCTAGTCAGGCGCTTACCCACTGTCTCTCCCTCAGAAGCTGGACCCTGTGATTTCAAACGCTTAGGGTCGGATCAGAGGCAACGGCTAACACCCGGCTAGCGCCATGGTCTTGTCATGAGCCTAGTTGCCCTGGATTTGGGCCGCCATCCGACTTTAGGCGGGTGGGGAACCGGCAAGGCGGGCAGGGGACCGCTCCGGCCGGCGCTCGATTACCCAGGGGTGTTCAAGCGCGGCCTGCGGCGAATTACATCGGAGGAGGTGGTCGGGGAGCGACCAGCCGAACGGATCCCCCCATGCGTCCCCTAACAATCGTTTTTTAGGAATCGGGCTCGCGCTCGCGATGACGGCCGAGGCCGCCGTGGCCCAGAACACGCTGTTGCTTGGTCGGGGCCAGGCGCCGCGGCAGACAACCCGGCCGCTGCCAGGCGCCGCCCCATACTACATGCCGCAGCAACAGGGGCAGTTCATGGCGCCGGCGCAGCCTCAGGCATATCGGATGCCGAACGGCCGCTACACGGCGATCACCCCGCGCCCGCTCATGGGCCAGTAGCGAGGGTCAGAAAAAAGCCCCGGTAGTTGAGCCGGGGGCCGCAAGTTTGGGACTCTGAAGGAGCATCGTTTAGGGCGCGCATCATACGCGGGGATCCCTTTGCAAAAGGTGAATCCAAAAAAAACGGCCCTTGCCGGGGCCGTTTTGAGTTTTGCTCTTCCTAGGAGGAGGCATGGGGCCGGCCGATTGGGTCGTAACACCAGCCCGCAGGACCCTACACCACCTAGGACGTCACAGCCGACGCCGATGTTCAAGCCGAATGGCATGCGGTGAGCATATATTGGTTATTCCACGTGTCCCCGTTGCACTGGCCGTCCTAGTCGGTCGCCCGACTCTACTTAGCCGCGGCCATGCTTATGTTTGGCGTCGCGATGCCTTCAGAATGCGTGAGCTGCGGCGCCGGGTGCGCGCCGAGGACAGCCTTCCCAATTTGACCCGTGCCTGCCGCGACCGGCTACCGAGCCGCCGGCGGGACCCGGCTGGATTCACGAGATCAAGCACGATGGCTTCCGGATCCTGGCGCACCGGAACGGCAACGGGGTTCGGCTGATCACCCGAAACGGCAACGACTTCGCCGGCCGGTTCCCGCTGATCGTCAGGGCCATCAAGGCGCTGCCGGTCGAGCACTGGCTGAAGGTGAAGAACCCGGCGGCGCCGGCCGTCAAGCGAGAGGCCGAGGAGGAATGGAAGTGAGCGACGATGGATCTCAAGATCTTCGTCGATCTCGCCCGACCGGCGACGCTCAATGACGGCGCCGGCAGTCAAACCGATTTCGCCACGCTAGAGGCTGCCCTCGTGGCGTGGCGTGCGCTGCCGTCCGCAATAAAGATCCGAGCGACGCTCAAAGGCTTCGGCGGCCCGGTCTACCGTGCCCAAGAGATCGAGCGGTTTCACTATCGGCCGAAGCCGGATGCGGCCGAATGAAAAGGCCAGGCCAATCCGACGACCCGTTGCCCGCTGAGGCCGCGGAGGAAGTCACGGCCCGTTTTGAGTCCGTGCCGGCTAGCGAGAGCGAGACCGGGATCGACGAGGTTTATGTCGTTTTCGACGGCAGGCGCATCGCCAAGAGGGGCGATCCGGGAACGCTGCAGGCCGGCACGTGGGTGTCACTCGAGCCCGGCTTTCAGCGTGATGGTCGACGGCGGCGAACTGGTTGTGATCCAAGACACGACGCCCGCCTCAATCAACTGAGCGATCATGAACGCGCCGAGACTCGTCTAACTTCCCCACGGCCATCGAAGACATGATGAAGCTGGCCGACAAAGCGGACCAGAGTGACCGTTACGTGGTCGAGCGTGCGGACGGGTTGCTGCTCTACGGCAGCAACGATCTGTCGATGGCCCGGGCTGTGTTCGCTGTGTGGAAGGAGCGCCGGCCGTATGGGCGCTATTTACTCCGGCGGAACGTCGAGGTGCTGGAGCGGTGGCCGACGCCGGGGTTAGCCTCTGTGCTCAAGTACGACGGAAGCGGCGGAGCAAAATGAGCAAGACCTACTATTTGGTGCCAGCGAGCCCTGCACCAAGCACTCTTTGATAGTCTGTGTTCGGCGCTACGCTAGAATTCCAATAGTTGGAAAACCAGCGCACCTTTTCAAAGTGTCGAGGTGTGTCCATCGCCTCCTGATAGAGACTTTGGAGGCGCCCCTTAATTCCTTGAAACCTAAGGTTCACATCTCGCTCGTAGGGGTCCAGCTTCGAATTTGGGTTTCGCGAACACGACCAAGATCGACGATCGGTGCAAGGACGTCCAAGAACATCGGCCCATCCTCCGACTGCCGGAGCATCTTCATCATTGGCGGCATTTTATTAAGTATGTCGTCGCGGACGCCGCGAACAACAATGATCCTGGGATAGTTGGCCACCTCAGATTTATATTGATAGGCTTCCACCAGAGCCTTCCCAAACACCATCTGCTCGTCATGGTAAAGGGGGCCTCGATTGACTGCTCCTCTAACAAAAAAGCCTTCGCAAAGAAGGTCAACTGCGAGCCCCATCAGTATCTTGAGCAGTTCGCCCAGACCATCCATGGTGGGTTCTGTCGATAATGCGACGGCGTCCGATATGCTTTGAGCCTTGACGAGCTTTCGCGAAGTGCCGCCGCCGTGGACCTTTCGAAGTAACGAGCGGAGGCTTTTGATGTTCTCGGGATTTTCAGATAGGGACTTTACGAGTTGCCGGAATCCGAGGATGTCTACGAATGCGCAATAGCGATCGCTGTACGGAATTTCCTCGGATTCGTCGTTTGGGGCATCAAGCTGGTAATCCCGATTCTCATTTTCAAAGTGAGTTCACGACCGGGGAGATTGAGAGAAGTGCAGCTTAGGTAGCCCCCGATCGGTTAATGGATTGGCACTCACCATGGCCTCGAATTCAGGGCGTGGAATGTTGTTGACGCGCACGGCCTGCACTTGCTGATCGCGAGACATTCCGACTTCGCTCGCGGCTTCTCTTTGAGACTTTGCAAAAGTAGGCCCAGGCCTACTTTTGCTCCGGTCACCACCGCGAGCATCGAACTCTTTCAGAAGCGCGCCCGCGCGGTCGATCGCCCGAGCCCGAACGCGCCTCGGTGCCGTGCCTGGTGCGGCGAATGCGGGATTTACCAATCATTCTGGACCCACCCTGCAACGTCGGCGACCGGCGGCGGCGGCAGGATATTCGTAAAACTCGCGAGGGCGGCCGAATATGCCGACGACGCGAATGTGCAGTTATCGAGCACGACACCGGCAACGCCGGGCAGCGCGTAGTGCATATCAAAGAACGCATTGCCGCTTAGATCGAGGAAGCCGCTCGCCTGTACGGCCGGACCGGCGGTGTTGTTGTTCCAGAAGATAGCGCCGACGACTAGGTCAGCCGCCGTCGCGAGGA
Organism: uncultured Alphaproteobacteria bacterium; assembly: GCA_963737755.1. Lineage (GTDB taxonomy): Bacteria > Pseudomonadota > Alphaproteobacteria > Rhizobiales > Xanthobacteraceae > BOG-931. The sequence goes on from CAVTTZ010000012.1 coordinate 29,053, forward strand.
CCGAGAAGCAATACGTAACGGGCCGGCAGCAGG
>CAVTTZ010000013.1:0-195576 GCA_963737755.1 uncultured Alphaproteobacteria bacterium
GATACGCCGGTGTGGCAGTACGACGGACGTACCAGTAGCAACTTCACGGCGCACCAATTCCGTGGAATCGATTCGCGCCTTCGCGTTGTAGGTTTGACGGCGGGAGCGAGTTCGCTGAAGCCACCTCGAATTGTACTTAGCGGGGCAGCATCGGCGGGAGCAACGACGGTGAGCTCTTAGGACATCGTGGCTGAAGGTAAAGTGGCGCGGTGCCTGCCGTGCCCGACTAATTCAGGAGGCAGCAGGACGGCGTGGCCACCGCTTGAGCAACTCAAGTTTGCCATAGCTTTCTTCAGGTCGCGGATCGCGCAAAGGGTCCCCCCTGCCAGAACAACAGTGAAAGAGTAATCAGTGCTGCGCCAGCAATGCACAAAACTCTAACGAGGAAGATGGCGCATCCAACTGCATGACCGCCGCCCCTAAAATCACTAAACTGCGGAGAATTTGAGCGAAAGCAGGCAAGTCGATGCGGCAATTCGGACGTACTTCGGCTTCGGCTGTTCGGCTCTCTCTGAACTCGTTACCGAGCGCCGCCGACAATGTACCGAATAACACCCTAGTTCCGGCAGCCTTCCCGCGCGTCCTTTAGGGAAGCGACGCGCCAGCGCCCGCGAGCTCCTGTGTGTTGCCGGGGTTGCTACACCGAGGACACCTGAAGCCGCCCCAGGGTCTCTCGTTGGCGACTGGACTTCCAGGCCGAGACGAGCGTGCATGCGAAATAGAAGGCACTTTTGAGACCCTTGATGTCCATGCTCTATGAGCCCGGCTTCGCCTGGGGCTTAAGGTGGTGCAAGCATCTAATCGGCATGGAGCTGCGGAGGTCCAACGTGAAAGACCGAAAGCGAACCACAGGGTCTGCATTCGCGCTTAAACGAACATGACCGTGTTACGTCGGAACCGTTCCGAGCTCTCACTGCCGCCAATGAACGTCGTCATTGCCGTCAATCGCTCCGCTAAGCTATTGATTTTATTGGATGGTGGGCCCGGGAGGACTCGAACCTCCAACCAAGCGGTTATGAGCCGCTAGCTCTAACCATTGAGCTACGGGCCCGCGCCGGCGTTCAGGCGGGCGATTGTTCTGGCGGCGACTGGCGCCGGCATCCTTATGCCGCGATTTGTGCTCGCGGGAAACTGGATAATCGGCAGACGCTGGCCGGCGCGAGGCGATTGGTTGCCACCGGGCGTTCGCGGCCGATGGCAGATCTTGTCACCGGGGTCCTGCCGGCAGATTCCGACAAAGCCAACTCAGCCACGGCTCAAAAGAAACACCGCCTGCTCGCCGAACAGATTCCAGAACCACCACGGCATTTTCAGTCGCATGCGGCCGCCCCAGGCGTTGAGCGACACCGCCTCTTCGATCTTGGCGCCAGACACTTGGCACAGCAGGCGAAAATCCTTGATGCTGCAAAAGTGGATGTTCGGCGTTTCATACCAGGCATAGGGCAGATTTTCGGTGCGCGGCATGTGACCGCCGAAAGCGATCTGCCGGCGGATCCGCCAATGACCGAAATTCGGAAACGACACGATCGCGTGCCGTCCGATCCGCAGCATGTGTTCAAGCACGACACGCGGCTGACGCGTCGCCTGCACGGTTTGCGAGAGGATGACGAAATCGAACGCATCGTCCGGGTAGTCGCCCAGATCGGTGTCGGCGTCGCCCTGCACGACGGCCAGACCTTTGGCGACGCATTCGTTCACACCTTCGCGCGACAGTTCGATGCCGCGGCCGTCGACACCGCGGGTTTCCAGAAGTCTGAGCAACTCGCCGTCGCCGCAGCCGACGTCGAGCACCCGCGCGCCGGGCTCGACCATGTCGGCGACGACCAACAAGTCGACGCGCGAGCCGCCGACGCCGCGCGCAGCTTCCGCCATGGTGAGATCGTGCTTCAGCCGCATGAGCATCACTTTACTCCGGCACCGCGCCACGGAGCGCGTACTTTATCATGGGGCGCATCATCGCCGCGCCGGCGGCAGGCCGCGCGCCCTCGCCGCCCCTTCCAGGAAACCGCGCACGATCGCGAACAATTCCGGCTCGTCGAGCAGGAAGGCATCGTGCCCTTTGTCGGTGGTAATTTCTGCGAAGGAGACGCGAGCGCCGGCGGCATTGAGCGCATGCACCACGGCGCGCGATTCCGGTGTCGGGAACAGCCAGTCGCTGGTGAATGAGATGACGCAGAAGCGCGTCGGCGTGCCACGAAACGCGTTGGCGACCGCGCCGTCATAGTCGGCGGCAAGATCGAAATAATCCATTGCGCGGGTCAGATACAGATACGAATTGGCATCGAAGCGTTCCACGAACGTGATGCCCTGATGCCGCAGAGTACGAATTCGACCTGAAAGTCGGCATCGAACGAGAATGTCGGATTGTCGCGATCCTGAAAACGGCGGCCGAATTTCCGATGCAGCGCCGCATCAGACAAATAGGTAATGTGCGCGCCCATGCGCGCCACCGCGAGCCCGCGCCGCGGGTTATTGCCCTGCTCGAAATAACGTCCGCCGCGCCACTCCGGATCCGCCATCACGGCCTGGCGGCCGACTTCGTGGAAAGCGATGTTCTGGGCCGAATGCCGGGTAGCGGCGGCGATCGGCAGCGCGGCAAAAACCCGCTGCGGATAGCTCGCGGCCCATTGCAGGACCTGCATGCCGCCCATCGAACCACCCGCGACCGCAAACAGCGAGTTGATGCCCAAATGGTCGAGCAGCATGGCCTGTGCCCGCACCATGTCGCGCACGGTGATCACCGGAAAGTCGAGGCCGTAGGGCATTCCGGTCGCCGGGTTGGTCGAGGCCGGTCCGGACGAGCCCATGCAGCCGCCGACGACATTCGGGCAAATAATAAAGTAACGGTCGGTGTCGATCGGCCGGCCGGGTCCCACCATGGTGGACCACCAGCCCGGCTTCCCGGTCAGCGGATGATTGTTCACCGCATGCTGATCACCGGTCAGCGCATGGCAGACCAGAACCGCATTGCTGCGCTCGGCGTTCAGTTTGCCGTAAGTCTGATAAGCGATTTGCCAGGGCGCGAAGTCGATCCCGGCGTCGAGCCGCAACGGACTGCTCGGCCGAAAACTGCACCGTCAGCGAATGCGGATGGTCAGCTTCGCGCTTACGGTCGGCCAAATCGAGTGTAGCACCCAGCTCTGCCATACTGCTTCCCGGACTTCGGCAGTTGCCGAAAGGCCAGTCAAAGGGTCGTAAATAGGCCGCTGCCGGGCGGAGTCAACGTTTTCTTTGATTTCCAGGCGGCCGGCACCTATCAATCGGGCATTCGCCGGGCCTGACAATGCCAAAAGAGCCAAAGCAGCAAGATTTTTCTCTCGCCGACCTGCGCCGCGACATCGATCGCATCGACGAAGCCATGCATGCGCTTCTGATCGAGCGTGGGCAAATCATCGATCGTTTGATCGCGGTCAAGAAGTCGCAGGAATCCGGGTCGGCTTTCCGACCGGCGCGCGAGGCCGACATGATGCGCCGGCTGGTGCAGCGCCATCACGGCAGCCTGCCGCTCGACACGGTCGAGAGCATTTGGCGCGTAATCATCTCGACCTTCACGTTTGTGCAGGCGCCGTTTTCCGCCCATGCCGACCTTTCCGCCGGCGATGCGCTGATGCGCGATTCCGCGCGCTTTCACTTCGGCTTCACGGTGCCGCTGGTGCCGCATGTGGGCGCCGCGAGCGTGGTCGAGGCGGTCACGGAATCGAGGGGCGATCTCGGCCTGGTGCCGGCCTTCGCGATCGCCGGCGCCGGTCCATGGTGGGCCGCGCTGGAGTTCGATGCTGCCCCTAAAATCATTGCCCGGCTGCCCTTTGTCGAACGCGCCGACCACCCGGCCGCGCTGCCGGTCTTTGTGATCTCGCGGGTCGCCGCGGATGCCATGGTGACAGAGACAGAAGTCTGGAGCATGCGCGTCTCCGGCTGGCGCGCGACCTCGGTCGACAGCTTGGCCGAGTTGGCCGACGCCATCGCGGTTCCCGACCGCGCCTTCGATGGTGCGGCGCTGCTGATCTCGGTTCCGCGTGGCGGCATCGACCCCGTCGTCGAGGCCTTACGGAGCACCGGCGCCTCCATTCGTTCAAAGGCCCTCGTCGGCAGCCATGCGAGCCGCTATAGGGTGCCCGCCAAATAAGAACTCCCCTGGGGAGCGACGAGAGATAATCGATGAGCCTATTTCCTCAACCGCGTGCCGGCGTGCTCGATATCGAGCCTTATGTTCCAGGCAAAAGCAGCGCGCCCGGCGTGGCGAGGATTTTCAAGCTATCGTCCAACGAGACACCGCTTGGGCCGAGCCCGCATGCGTTGGAGGCTTACAACAAAGCCGCGGCGCGTCTGGAGGATTATCCCGATGGTGCAGCGTCGGCATTGCGTGAAGCAATCGGTCGCACCTTCGGACTCGATCCCGCCCGCATTGTTTGCGGGGCCGGGTCGGACGATTTGTTGAATCTCCTGGCGCGCGCTTATCTGGCCGATGGCGACGAGGCGATCCACACCACGCACGGCTTCTTGGTCTATGCGATCGCGACACTCGGCACCGGCGCCAAGCCGGTCGTCGCGCCGGAGACCAAATACACCGCGAGCGTCGATGCGATTTTGGCGGCGGTGACCAAGAAGACCAAGATGGTCTTTCTGGCCAACCCCAACAATCCGACCGGCACTTATGTGCCTTTCGACGAGGTCAAGCGGCTGCACCGTGAGTTGCCGCCGCAGGTCGTGCTCGTACTGGACGCTGCCTATGCTGAATACGTGCGGCGCAACGACTACGAGTCCGGGATCGAACTCGTCGCCACCAGCGACAACGTCGTCATGACCCGGACCTTTTCGAAAATCCACGGGCTTGCGGCGTTGCGGCTCGGCTGGATGTTTGGACCGCCGCACATTGTCGACGCGGTCAACCGCATTCGCGGCCCGTTCAACGTCAACGCGCCGGCAATCCTCGCCGGCATCGCGGCAATCGAAGATCACGCCCATCAGGAACGCGCGCGCGAGCATAACGATCGCTGGCTCGCCTGGCTGACGGAGGAGATTGCGAAGCTCGGGCTCACGGTCACGCCCAGCGTCGCCAATTTCCTGCTGATCCATTTTCCGGAATCCAAAGGCCGCACCGCCAAGGATGCCGACGCTTTTCTCACCGCGCGTGGCCTCATCTTGCGTCAAGTCGCCGGTTACAAGTTGCCGAACGCACTGCGCATGACCGTGGGCAGCGAAGAGGCCAACCGACTTGTTGTTGGTGCGCTCAAAGACTTTTTAGGAAAGCCTTGATGGTCAGCCGAAGCATGTCTGAAAAGATTACAACGTGAGCCTGCAAGCGCCGTTATACAATCGGCTCGCGCTGATTGGCGTCGGCCTGATCGGTTCGTCGATTGCACGCGCTGCGCGCGCGCAGGGCGCCGTGCGCGAGATCGTGGCGACCGCCCGTTCCGCCGCGACGCGCCAGCGCGTCGCCGAGCTTGGGCTCGCTGATCAGGTCGTCGAAGACAGCGCCGCCGCCGTCGCTGGCGCGGACCTTGTGATCGTCTGCGTGCCGGTTGGCGCTTGCGGCGAAGTCGCCGCCGAAATCGGCCCGCATCTGATGCCCGGCGCGACGCTCTCAGATGTCGGCTCGGTCAAGGGCGCCGTGGTGCGGGACATGGCGCCGCATTTGCCCGCAGGCACCCACTTTGTGCCGGCGCATCCGGTGGCCGGCACCGAGCATTCCGGTCCCGATGCGGGCTTTGCGACCTTGTTTGTTGGCCGCTGGTGCATTCTCACGCCGCCCGAAGGCACCGACGCGGCCGCTGTGGAAAAGCTCGCGGCGTTCTGGCGCGCGCTCGGCGCCAATGTCGAGAGCATGCCGCCGGCGCACCACGATCTGGTGCTCGCGGTCACCAGTCACCTGCCGCATCTCATCGCCTACACAATCGTCGGCACCGCCGACGAGCTCGCCGAGGTGACACGATCCGAGGTGTTGAAATTCTCCGCCGGCGGCTTTCGCGATTTCACCCGCATCGCCGCATCAGACCCGACCATGTGGCGCGATGTGTTTCTCGCCAACAAGGACGCCGTGTTGGAGATGCTCGGCACCTTCAACGAGGATCTGTCGCAACTCACCCGCGCCATCCGCCGCGGCGACGGCGACGCACTGTTCGAGCATTTCACCCGCACGCGCGCAATCCGGCGCGGCATTGTGCAGATCGGACAGGATTCGCCCGGCCCGGATTTTGGCCGCACTCACGCGGATTTGCCGGTCGAGCCGCTACCGCGGCCATACGCGGCTTCCGACGAAGAATGAGCTCCACGTTCCAGGAGCTCGTGCCCATTAGATCACCGGCTGCATTTGCGTGCCCAAAGAATGTGTTTGCTCGTCATTGCGAGCGAAGCGAAGCAATCCAGTGCAGCGGCCCGGTCCTGGATTGCTTCGTCGCTTCGCTCCTCGCAATGACGAGACACGGCATAAGCTGTGCTTAGATATGGATGGTCTGTTTCGTTGCGCGTCTGCTGCGGCGTTCAACGCGCGCACTCAGCCCAATGAGTTCCGCAGCCTAATTGCCGCGCGACCGCACCGTCAGCGCCTCGGTCACGGCGTCGCGCAAGACGGCGACTGAGAACGGCTTCGCCAGCACGTCGTGAATGATGGCATCGAGACCGTAAGCGCGCTCGCGCTGGTCCGCGTAGCCCGTCATCAAAAGGATCGTCAGCGCGGGATGATCGCGCGCGGCTGCCAGCGCCAACGCGATACCGTCCATGATCGGCATGCGGATATCGGTGAGCAGAAGATCAAAGCCGCCGTCGGCGCGCCCAATGACCTCGAGCGCCTCGCCGCCGTCGCTTGCGGTCGTGACCTCATGGCCGTCCATCGAGAGCGCACGCGCGCAAAGCGCACGCAGTGCTTCCTCGTCCTCGGCTATGAGAATGCGTGCCATGAGCGATCAGTGGCTCGTCGCGATCAGGTCGCGACGATTGACAAAGCGGACCACGACATCGCGCGCATCAGCGGGCGGCGACGCCAGGCGGCTATGAAATTCTACGCTCTCACCGGCCGGCAAATTCGCGCGCGTGGGGACTGCGGTCCACGAATAGATCTCCTGGTGCGCAGCGTTGCGCAGGACGAATTTGAGGCGCGGCACGTCTTCAGTCTTGCGACTTGGATTCATGACACTGCCTTCGACCACCAAAATCGGTACGCCCTCATGCTGCTCGGTGACAGTTGCCACATTGTCGAAGGTCAGGCCGCGCAAGTTCACGGGCAGGCCGAGCAGGGCGTAAAAGGATGCGGTTTGCGGCAGCATCCGAACCATATTGCTTCGCCAGCCGATGAGAATGGTGACCAGCAGCGCAAGGGCCAGTATTCCGGTATTGAGGCGCGAAAGCGGCCAGCGTAGCACCCCGCGATTGGCGAAACCACGGCGCGCCGCGATGCTCTCGATGTCCTGAGCACCCGTTGCCTCCCGCCGTTCCGGCGCACGAAGTCGCTGCCGCCGCTGGCGCGGACGTTCCTCATCGAGATCGACCGGGACGATGGGCGGCGCTTCAACGTCATCAAAATTTCCCATGTCGATCGGACGAGCCGCGAGCCGGGACTCGTCGAAGGCAACCAGGGGCGGAGGCGGAAGGCGCTCTTCGGCAGGCTGAAAATCTCCCGATCGCTCGCCCGCGAACTCATCTGCGGCTTGGTCGACATAAGCTTCAGCGGCAAAGGCCGCAGCATTGGGCGCCGGCGCCAGCGCGGCGGCTGCAAGCATAAGTTTGTCGGCATGGCTCGGTTCCGCATGCCAGACTGTGCGGCAACGGGCACAACGGACCTGCCGCCCACGGGTGGGGAAGCTTGCCGAATCCACGTCATAGGACGTAGCGCAGGACGGGCAGATAATCAGCATCGGCGAATCATGGCGCATCGACCTCGTGGTTAACCGTAGCGCCGATCCGTTAACGGATTGGAAACCATGCGGAGCGCCTTCCTGACCGTGCTAAGAAGACGGAGGGATGCCGCGAATCGGCCGCGACCATTGTTTACGGCTTGGAGGCTTGCGGAGGGCGGCGGGTGATCCGGTTCGAGAATGTCGGCTTGCGCTATGGGTTGGGCCCCGAGGTGCTGCGCGACCTTAATTTTGGGATCAACGGACAGTCGTTCCAGTTTCTGACCGGACCGTCCGGCGCCGGCAAGACCTCGCTGCTGCGGCTTATGCTGCTCTCACTCCGGCCGACGCGTGGCCTGATCAGCATGTTCGATCAGGATGCCGCGACGCTCAGTAAGAACGGGCGCGCCAATCTGCGCCGCCGGATCGGCATCGTCTTCCAGGATTTCCGGCTGCTCGACCATCTCACCACCTACGAGAACGTGGCGCTGCCGCTGCGCGTCCTGGGCAAGGAGGAGGCTGATTACCGGGCGGAGGTCGTTGAGTTGTTGCAGTGGGTCGGCCTCGGGGATCGCATGGGCTCGCTGCCGCCGATCCTTTCCGGCGGAGAAAAGCAAAGGGCCGCGATCGCGCGCGCGGTGATTGCCCGGCCGCAACTGTTGCTCGCCGACGAACCCACCGGCAATGTCGACCCCAGTCTGGGGCAGCGCTTGCTGCGGCTGTTCATCGAGCTCAACAAATCCGGGACCGCGGTGGTCATCGCCACCCACGACATCGCCCTGATGGACGAATACGACGCCCGCCGGCTGGTGCTGCACGAAGGTCGCCTGCATGTCTACGACTGAACCGGTCGAGACCATGGCGGAGCCCTGGGATGATCTCGAAGCGCCGCCCGTCGTGATGCGGAGGCTGCCCGGCACGGCCGCGATCGTGCCGAGAGAACTCGATCGCCGGGCGGTCGCTCACCGCGGTGGTCGCGATCATGACGTTTCTCGCCGCGCTCACGACCGGCTTTGCCATGTTGGTGGTCAGTGCGGCCAGCGATTGGGAGTCGGAGGTCAGCCGCGAGGTCACGATCCAGGTCCGGCCGGCGGCCGGCCGCAACATCGACGCCGATGTACGCGCCGCCTCCGATATCGCCCGCGCCACGCCGGGAATCGCGGACATCCGCGCTTTCACCAAGGAGGAATCGGCTCGGCTGGTCGAGCCGTGGCTCGGCACCGGTCTGTCCATGGACGACCTGCCGATTCCGCGGCTGATCGTCGTCAAGGTCGCATCGGGTACGCGGCCGGATTTTGCAGCGCTTGGCCAGTTGCTGACCGCGCGGGTGCCGACATCAAGCCTCGACGATCATCGCAGCTGGATCGATCGCATGCGCACCATGGCCGAAACGGCGGTGGTCGCCTGCATCGCGGTGATGGCCCTGGTCTGGGTGGTCACCGTGCTATCGGTGACGTTTGCCACCCGCGGCGCCATGGCCACCAACCGCCCGATCGTCGAAGTGCTCCACTATGTGGGCGCCACCGATGCCTTTATCTCCAATCAATTCCAGCGCCATTTTCTGATTCTCGGCTTCAGGGGCGGCGCCATCGGGGGCGGCGTCGCCATTATTTTGTTCGCGGTCCTGGGAGTCGCGAAATCATGGCTCGCCGGAACGGCCGCGGGCGACGAAGTCGCCGGCCTGTTCGGCAACCTTTCCATCGGCATAGCCGGCTATCTGGCGATCGCGCTGCAAATCATCTTCATGGCCATGGTGACCGCCTACGCCTCGCGCCGGACGGTCAACGGCACCCTCGCATCGATCGACTGAACGACACCATGACCGGTTGCTGCCGACTGCCGCCGACGGTAAATGACGATGGGGATCGCAAATCGTACTGGGCGCGAGGGGACGCGCACGGCAATGCTTAGTCTCAGCGGTGCAGTCAAACGGCGGCGAATCAGCTCGATCTTCAGCAAGCTGATCGTGCTTGGATTCGTGGCGCTCGGCGTGGGCTTTCTTTGCTTTCTTTTGCTGCTGCCAAGCGAGGAAATTGTTCTCGACCGTAAGGCCGACGGTATCGTCGCCCTGACGGGAGGCAACTCACGGGTCGCCGATGCGTTGGAATTGCTCGCTGCCGGCCACGGCAAGCGGCTCCTGATCACCGGCGTCAATCCGGGAACCACGACGGCCGATATCGCCCATCAGACAGCAGGTTACGACAAGTACCTCACTTGCTGCGTCGATCTTGATTATTCGGCGCTGAACACGCTGGGCAACGCGGTGGAAACGCGCCGCTGGGCAATCGATCGCCGGTATCATTCGCTGGTAATCGTCACGTCGGCGTATCACATGCCGCGTGCGCTCGCCGAAATCTCTCATCAATTGCCGGACGTTACGCTTATTCCCTACCCCGTCGTCTCCGATCGCCTGCGGCTCGAGCCCTGGTGGTCGAATGGCGCGACCACGCGGCTGGTTCTTTCCGAGTATTTGAAATACCTGTATGCCCACGTGCGGATGCGCTTCGATGACGCCGCCGCCGAGGTCCACGGCGTATCGGTTGCCGCCGCGTGGCCGCCCAAACCCATTCAGTAATTCGGGTATTCCGTGTCTTCTTCCGCCGGTCTGTTCGTGCGTTCGCTGCTGTTCAACGTGGTGTTCTACGTCAACATCAGTGTGCGCATGATCGCGGCTCTGCCGACGATCATGATGCCCTATTCGGCCCTGCACGGCGTGCTGCGTCACTACGCCAGCAGCACGCTGTGGTTCCTGCGCGTCATCTGCGGCATCGGCGTCGAATGGCGCGGACGCGAGAAGCTTCCCCGAGGAGCCTACCTGGTCGCCTGCAAGCACCAATCAACGTGGGAAACGCTGGCGCTGTTCCTGCTGCTGCCCGATCCGACCTACGTGCTCAAGCGCGAGTTGATGCGGTTGCCGTTGTTCGGCTGGCTCGCCACAAAGGCGCAGATGATTCCGATCGATCGCGGTTCGCACGCCAAGGCGCTCACCGGCATGCTCGCCGCGGCGCGCCAGGAAGCCGCACGCGGCCGGCAGATCGTCATCTTTCCCGAGGGCACGCGGCGTCAGCCCGGAGCGAATCCGCAATACCTGCCGGGGGCCGCATTCCTCTACACGGACCTCGGACTGCCTTGCGTGCCGATCGCGCTCAATTCCGGACTGTTCTGGCCCCGCCAGTCCTGGCTGCGTCGTCCAGGCACCATCGTGGCCGAAGTGCTGGATCCGATCCCGGCCGGCCTCGACAAGCGCGAATTCCTCCGGCGCATGCAAGGCGCGATCGAAGAAGCAACCGCCCGCCTGGTCGCCGAGGGCGAGCAATCCGAGGGTCAGCAATCCGATGGCGACCAATCAATAAGTCGCGACTGACGGCTGCCCCTTGAGCCGCTCGGCGATCGCATGCAGTTCGGTTTCACGATAGCCGAGCGCTTCCAGCGCCTGGACCGTCTCCACGACATACTCGCGATTGGGACCCGAACGGCCGTGGCCCTGACGGACGAGATGCACACATTCGGACAACGTCAGCCGTCCGGCATACTGGACATGACTGCGATCGACGGTGAAGCACAGAGCGCGCACTTGCCGCCGGTCCTTGTCCTCGAGATCGACCCGCCGCATCGTTTCCACATAAACGCTCGTCACCTGCTCGCGGGCGCGCAAATACTCGACCGTCTTGTCGCGCGCGGCGGCCTTAACCCTGAAAGCGATGCCGCGGCACATACCGCCGCGGTCGAGACCAAGCACCAACCCCGGACGTTCGGGCGTGCCGCGATGGACGAACGAATAGACGCAAAGTGCCCGGTGCAAACCGATGAGTCGCGCCGATACGCGTTCGGCAAAGTCGAAGCCCGGATTCCACATCAGCGACCCGTAGCCGAAGACCCAGAGGTCTTCCGGGCTATCCCTGTCGAACAATTCCTTCACCGACCGCTATCTCCCAGAAGCCGTCCCGCCGCTCGCCAACGTGTTAACAAACCGGTTCCCATCAGAACCTGCATTTGCGCTAAAACCCCATCATGGCGCTGCCGCGGCGGCGAAATCTCTCGTATCGGAATACCTTGGTCTTTGAAACGCCGCACTCGGCTGGCGAGGAGAAGCGATGCCCGGCCAGTCCCCTCTCAGCATGATGCAGCCGCAGCGACCGCGCGCAGAACCGCGGGCGCAGGCATTGCCGCGCCGTCGACGCTGGCCGCTCTGGGCGCCTGTTGCAGCCGTGATCGTCATTGCCGTCATTTGGTGTGGGCTTTGGTACGTCTCGGCATCCGTTGCCGACCGCGCGCTCGCCGGTTGGATTGAGCGCGAGGCGGCGGCGGGTCGCAGCTATTCGTGCGGCACCCAAACCATCGGTGGATTTCCGCTCGACATCACCGCGCGGTGCAGCGACGTCAGCGCCGAGCTTAAGAACAGCCAACCGCCCTATTCGATCACTGCCAAAGCGGTCGATTTTGTTGCCGAGGTCTATCGTCCGACCCGGCTGGTCGGCGAGATCAGCGGTCCCCTCACGGTCGCGGAGACCGGGCAGGCGCCAGTCCTGACGGCCGATTGGACGCGCGCGCGGCTGGTCGTGAATGGCGTGCCGCCCTATCCGGATACGCTTTCGTTTGATTTTGATGCGCCGCACCTCGATCGCGCCGGCAGCGATGAGAAGCTGTTCAACGCCAGCGCCGTGAACTTTCTGGCGCGGATCACGGAAGGCTCGCCGCGCGACCATCCCGTGCTCGACTTTACCCTGCATCTGAAAGGCGCGACGGCGACGTTTCACCCGCTGGCGGCACAACCGCTCAACGGCGACGCCGAAGTGGTCGTGCGCGGCTTGAAGGATTTGTCGCCAAAGCCTTGGGCCGACCGGATGCGCGAATTGCAGGCGGCTGGCGGTGGCATCGAGATCAAATCGATTCACCTGACGCAAGCGGACGCCATCGTGGTCGGCGCAGGAACGCTCACCGTCAACGGCGAAGGCAAACTCGACGGCGTGGTCAGCGTCACCGTTGCCGGCCTTGAGCATATCGTCCCGCTGCTGGGCATCGACCGAATGATCGGCCAGGGGATTGACCAATGGTCCGGCAGCAGCGGCACGCTCGATCGCTTGGTGCCGGGCTTGGGCGCCACCATTCGCCAGACCGCGAATGCGACCGTGATCGACAACTTGAAGAAAATGGGCGAGCCGACATCGATCGACAATCGGCCCGCGGTCGTGCTGCCGCTGCGCTTCGTCAACAGCGCGGTCTATCTCGGCATGTTGCGGATCGGCGAAGTGCCGGCGCTGTTTTAGGCGCCGGCGAAATTGCGGCCCTCGCGATCGGGGGCGGCGCCCCTAGCCGAAGCGGAATGCCGACTCCACCGCGCCCATGACGACGTCCTTGAACGTGCGCTGCCCGGGATCATCGCCCGCCGCACCGACCACGACGTGGAGCGGCAACAGATGTTCTTCGCGCGGATGCGCACCGCGTGCTGATGGTGCCTTATCCCACGCGGCAAGCGCCGATGCGCGCGACTCCGGCGGCGCCTGGGTGAGAACTTCCTCAAGCCAATCGTCGAAGCGCTGCGAGCCTTCATCGGCAGCACGGCCATCGGCGCCGCCCCGCATGCTGGCCATCAGGGTACGCATGTTGTGATAGGTCATGCCGCTGCCGACGATCAGCACGCCTTCATCGCGCAACGGCGCCAACGCCTGCCCGATGCGAATATGCTCGGCGGCATCCATGCTGGCGAGCAGCGACACCTGCACGATCGGCACATTCGCATCCGGAAATGCGACCTTGAGCGGAATGAAAACGCCATGGTCAAATCCACGCTCGTGATCGTACTTCCAGGCGATGCCGGCGGTCTCGAGCAATTGCGCAACCCGCGCGGAGACGTCCGGCGCGCCCGGCGCCGGAAACTTGATCTCGTAAGTGCTCGGCGGAAAGCCGTGATAATCGTAGAGCAGCGTCGGCGCCGGATTGTTCTGGATGGTGACGACCGGCTCTTCCCAATGGCCGGAAATGACGACCAGCGCCTTCGGAGACGCGCCGGCCTCGCCCGGCACCTGGCGCAAATAGTCCGCCATACGGTCCCAGGTATCGGGCGGATTCCAGTCCATGAAGAAGCACGGTCCGCCGCCATGCGGAATGAAAAGCGTCGGCAATCGGCTCATCACTGCAATCCCTGACCCAGGAGTTTGGCTGCGCCCCGGCGCGCCGCGCGAGGTATCGATTTCCGTAGGTAGGAACCGAAATCCTCCCGCACCAGTCTGCTGATCCGCGCCGGGCGAATGGACCGCCGGCGTCAGCGCTTGATCCCGAGGTGCCAACCGACAGACGCCTCGGGGACCGCGTCGGTGGTCGCAAAATACGGCTTCAGATCGAGCAGCGGCGTGCCGTCGACGCAATCCAACCCGACCACTGAGAGTTCGTTACCGCGAATTTCCAGCAGCCGGGCCACCGAAACCGCGATCGGGTTGGGCCGCACCGGCGACCGCAGGGCAAACGTGCCGCGGCGTTCGGTATAATGGCGGGGCGACTGCACCATGAGATCGCGGCGTGCACGGTCCATCCAGTAGAGCACCACGACGTGACTGACGGTATCGAGGCCCTGCAAGCCGCCGACCCATCGCGGATCGAGCACGATGGTGCAGACGGCGTCGCTTTCACGCGGATTTTTCGGGCAATCCTCGCGGGTATTTCCACGGCGTACGGAGATGCCCGATGAAGTAGAGCGAGGCGTCGAATTTTCCGGCAGTTCGACCGCGACTTCGCCCTCGCGCAATTCCAGTGATACTTTTGCGGTGTAGGCTTCGCTCATAAGTGCCCTTGTGGCATGCAAATTCGCGCGCGGCCAGCCACCGCCTTGCTACGCCGGCTTTGGGCCACGGAATTCACAACTGTGGGCAGCATCCCAAGGGGCCTTGCGGACTTAATCGCATAAAGATATCTTTATGTCTGATGAAAGGTCTGGCACGTTTCAATGACCATGACTGCCCAACTCAGCTTCCCGCTCCTGACCGGCACGCTCAAGGCCGCGGCTGAGCCGACGCGGCTGCGGCTCTTGATGCTGATCGGCGAGGCTGAGCTGACCGTCATCCGATCTTACCGCCATCTTGCGGCAGTCGCAGCCGCGCCTCTCCCGGCATTTGCGGCTCCTCGCCGAAGCCGGCCTGGTCGAACGCCACCGCGAAGGGTCCTGGGCATTCTTTCGCCTCGGCGAAACCGGCGGCACCGCCGACATCGCCCGCGACCTGATCGCGCGGCTTGATCCCAACGATCCGGTCATCGCCCGCGACCGCGAGCGGCTCGCCGCGGTACGCGCGGCACGCGCCGCCGCCGCGCAGAATTATTTCCGCCGCCACGCCGCGCAATGGGATCGCATCCGCCGACTGCACGTCGCCGATACGGCGGTCGAAGACGCGATCCGCGCCGCGCTCGGCGACCGGCCGATCCGCGCGCTGCTCGATCTCGGCACCGGGACCGGGCGCATGCTTGAACTGTTTGCCGATGGCATCGAGCGCGGCCTAGGGCTCGATGCCTCGCTCGACATGCTCGCGCTGGCCCGTGCCCGGCTCGATCGCGCCGGACTGAAACACTGCACCGTGCGGCACGGCGACATCTACGATCTGGCGCTGCCGGCCGACAGCTTCGATGTCGTCATCGTCCATCAGGTGCTGCACTTCCTCGACGACAGCCCCCGGGCGCTGCGCGAAGCAGCACGTGTGTTGCGTCCGGGCGGCCGGCTCCTGGTAATCGACTTTGCGCCGCATGACCTCGAATTCCTGCGCGATGAGCATGCTCATCGCCGGCTCGGCTTCGCCGCCGAGACGGTGACGCAATGGCTCGAAGCCGCCGGCCTCGATCTCGTTCGCCAACAGACATTGGCGCCGGGACCGGAAGGCAAGATCGCGGTCTCGCTGTGGCTCGCGCGCGACCCGCGCATTCTCGTCGCCTCCCCGGAAACACGTGAGGTTGCCTGATGAGTGCTATCCGCAACAGCCGCTTCATCCATCCCGACAGCGCACCGGCGATCCGCGTCTCGTTTGAATTCTTTCCGCCCAAGACGGCGGATATGGAAACGAACCTGTGGGATGCGATCGCGCGGCTCGCGCCGCTGCAGCCGAATTTCGTCTCGGTCACCTATGGGGCCGGCGGCTCGACCCGCGAACGCACCCATGCCACCGTCAAGCGCATTCTCGGCGAGACGATGCTCACGCCGGCCGCGCATCTGACCTGCGTCGCCGCCACGCGCGCCGAGATCGACGCCGTCATCGATGCCTATGCGCAAGCCGGCGTGCGCCACATCGTGGCGCTGCGCGGCGATCCAGTCGGCGGCATCGGCGAGCGGTTCGCGCCGCATCCGGGTGGCTATCGCAACGCCGCCGATCTGGTCGCCGGCATCAAAAGCGTCGCCGATATCGAAGTGTCGGTCTCCGCCTATCCGGAAAAGCATCCGGACAGCGCCGACGTCGCCGCCGACATCGATATGCTCAAGGCCAAGGTCGATGCCGGTGCCACCCGCGCCATCACCCAGTTCTTTTTCGAGAACGATCTTTACTTCCGTTATCTCGACCGGGTGCGCAAAAGCGGCATCGACATTCCGATCGTGCCCGGCATTTTGCCGGTGCAGAATTTCACCCAGGCCAGAAACTTCGCCGCGCGGGCCGGCACGTCCGTACCCGATTGGTTGGCGCATCGCTTCGACGGGCTCGACGACGACCGGCAACCCGCAAGCTGATCGCCGCCGCGGTCGCCGCCGAGCAGGTGCTCGATCTGGTTGACCAGGGCGTGACCGATTTCCATTTCTACACGATGAACCGTGCCGAACTGGTCTACGCGATCTGCCATCTTTTGGGATTGCGCCCGGCCGCGTCGAGCAGGCGCGCGCATCGCTTTCCCCTGCAGTCGCACGGGCGTAGCTCATGACCATGCCATCAGATAAAGAGAAGACGCTGCGCGCGCTCGCCGCCGAACGCATTCTGGTGCTCGACGGCGCCATGGGCACGATGATCCAGGCGCTCAGCCTCGACGAGCAAGGCTATCGCGGCGCGCGCTTTGACGCCTGGAACCGCGAAGTGCGCGGCAACAACGACCTGCTGAATCTGAGCCGGCCAGACTCCGTCCGCGCCATTCACCTCGCCTATTTCCGCGCCGGCGCCGACATCGTCTCGACCAACACCTTCTCGTCGACCAGCATCGCGCAAGCCGATTACGGCATGGCCGAGATCGTCTACGAACTGAATGTCGAAGGCGCCCGGCTCGTCTGCCAGGCGGCGCAGATTGCGCAGGAGGAGGATGGCCGGCCGCGTTTTGTCGCCGGCGCCATCGGTCCGACCAACCGCACCGCTTCGATCTCGCCCGACGTGCTCAATCCGAGCTTCCGCGCCGTCACCTTCGACGAGCTGCGCATCGCCTATGGCGAACAGGTCCGCGGCCTGATCGAAGGCGGCGTCGATATGCTGTTGATCGAGACCATCTTCGACACGCTCAACGCCAAGGCCGCGATCTTCGCCTGCACCAGAGGTGATGGAAGAATGCGGCGTTCGCCTGCCGATCATGATTTCCGGCACGATTACCGATCGATCGGGGCGGCTGTTGGCCGGGCAGACGCCGGAGGCATTCTGGAATTCGGTCGCGCACGCCGCGCCGGTGTCGATCGGCCTGAATTGTGCGCTCGGCGCCAAGCAGATGCGCGCCCATATCGCCGAGCTTGGTCGCGTCGCCGACACGTTGATCTGCGCTTATCCGAACGCCGGACTGCCCAACGAATTCGGTCACTATGACGAAAGCCCGGCGATCATGGCCGAGCAGATTGGCGAATTCGCCGCGTCCGGCATCGTCAATATCGTCGGCGGCTGCTGCGGCACCACGCCCGATCATATTCGCGCCATCGCGGCCGCCGTCGCCGGCAAAAAGCCGCGGCAGATCCCAGGCGTGCCACCGCTGTTGCGGCTGTCCGGGCTTGAGCCATTCACGCTGACGTCGGCGATACCGTTCGTGAATGTCGGCGAACGTACCAACGTCACCGGCTCGGCGCGCTTTCGCAAACTCATCACCACCGGCGACTACACCGCGGCGCTCGCTGTAGCGCGCGACCAGGTCGAGAACGGCGCGCAAATCCTCGACGTCAACATGGACGAAGGCTTGCTCGATTCCGAGAAAGCCATGACCACCTTCCTCAATCTGATCGCAGCCGAGCCCGACATCGCGCGCGTGCCGCTGATGATCGATTCATCGAAATTCTCCGTCATCGAAGCCGGCCTGAAATGCGCGCAGGGCAAGGCGGTGGTGAACTCGATCTCGCTCAAGGAAGGCGAAGAGTCGTTCATCCGCCACGCCGAACTGGTGCGCCGTTACGGCGCCGCCGTGGTGGTGATGGCGTTCGATGAAGCCGGCCAAGCCGACACCTACGAGCGCAAGACGCAGATCACCGCGCGCGCCTACGACATCCTGGTCAATCGCGTCGGCTTCCCGCCTCAGGACATTATTTTTGATCCGAACATTTTTGCGGTCGCGACCGGCATGGAGGAGCACAACGGCTACGGCGTTGCCTTCATCGAGGCGACGCGCTGGATCCGCCAGAACCTGCCGCACGCGCACGTTTCCGGTGGCGTGTCGAATTTGTCGTTCTCGTTTCGCGGCAACGAGCCGGTTCGCGAGGCGATGCACGCGGTGTTTCTCACCCATGCCATCGCCGCCGGCATGGATATGGGCATCGTCAATGCCGGACAGCTCGCGGTCTATGACGATCTCGATCCGGAATTGCGCACGGCTTGCGAAGACGTGGTGCTCAACCGCCGTCCCGATGCGGCCGAACGCCTCTTGGCGCTCGCCCAACAGCATCGCGGCGGCGGCAAGGAGAAAAAAGAAGCCGACCTGACCTGGCGGCAATGGCCGGTGGAGAAGCGCCTCACCCATTCGATGGTGCACGGCATCACCGATTTCATCGCTGAAGACGTCGAGGAAGCGCGCCTCAAGGCCCCTCGCGCCGCTCGCGGTGATCGAAGGTCCGCTGATGGACGGCATGAACGTCGTCGGCGACCTGTTCGGCTCTGGCCGCATGTTCCTGCCGCAGGTGGTCAAATCGGCGCGCGTGATGAAGCAGGCGGTCGCCCATTTGCTGCCCTACATGGAGCAGGACAAGAGACGGCGGCACCCGCGCCTCGTCCAACGGCAAGATCGTGATGGCGACCGTCAAGGGCGACGTCCACGATATCGGCAAGAACATCGTCGGCGTCGTGCTCGCCTGCAACAACTACGACGTCATCGACCTCGGCGTGATGGTGCCGGCGGAAAAGATCCTGCAGACCGCGATCGCCGAAAAAGCGGACATCATCGGGCTGTCCGGCCTGATCACGCCGTCGCTCGACGAGATGTGCCACGTCGCCGCCGAGCTGGAACGGCAGGGTTTTGACATTCCGCTATTGATCGGCGGCGCGACCACCAGCCGCGTGCACACGGCGGTGAAAATTCATCCGAACTATCGGCGCGGGCAGACGCTTTACGTCACCGACGCCAGTCGCGCCGTCGGTGTGGTGTCTTCGTTGCTGTCTTCCGAAACGCGCGCGCGCACCATCAACGAGGTACGTGCCGAATACGCCCGCATCGCCGCGGCGCATGCGCGCGGCGAAGAAACAAAGCAGCGCCTGCCGCTCGCGGATGCGCGCGCCAATGCGCTGCGGCTCAACTGGTCGGGTGATTACCGGCCGCCGGTGCCGCGCCAACTCGGCACGCACCGGCTTGCCGACATTGCGGTTGCGGATCTTGGTCGAGTTCATCGACTGGACGCCGTTCTTTTCCACGTGGGAGCTCACCGGAAAATATCCGGCGATCTTGAACGACCCGAAAGCCGGCGAAGCCGCGCGCAGCCTGTTCGCCGACGCGCAAGCGATGCTGCGAAAGATCGTCGCCGAAAACTGGTTCACGGCGCGCGCCATCGTCGGCCTGTGGCCGGCGAACAGCGAGGGCGACGACATTTTGATCTTTGCCGACGAAGTGCGCAGCACCCCGATGGCGGTGCTGCATACGCTGCGCCAGCAACTGCCGCGCCGTGAAGGCCGCGCCAACGTGGCGCTGGCGGATTTCGTCGCCCCGCGCGCCAGCGGACTCGCCGACTATATCGGCGCTTTCGTCGTAACCGCCGGCATCGGCGAAGAAGCCGTGGTCGAGCGCTTCAAACGCGCCAACGACGACTATTCAGCGATCATGGCCAAAGCGCTGGCGGACCGGCTGGCCGAAGCGCTCGCCGAATATCTGCATCAACGAGTGCGCCGGGAATTCTGGGCCTACGCCCCCGACGAGCAATTCCGCGGTGCCGAACTGATCGCGGAGAAATATCGCGGCATCCGTCCGGCACCCGGTTATCCGGCGCAGCCCGATCACACCGAGAAGGCAACGCTGTTCGGGCTGCTCGACGGCGAGCAGCAGATCGGCGTGCGCCTCACCGAGAGCTTTGCGATGTGGCCGGGCGCATCGGTGTCCGGTTTCTATTTCAGCCATCCGGACAGCTATTATTTCGGCGTCGGCCGGATCGAACGCGATCAGGTCGAGGACTATGCGGCGCGGAAAAATTGGAGTTTCGAGCAGGCCGAAAAGTGGCTGGCGCCGATCCTCAATTACGATCCGCTCGCTGCCATGCGCAACGCTGCGGAGTAAGCAGTAGCTAGTCTACATCCCGCCGTATCCGGCAGCCAGCTTTGCCGTCATCAGAACAGAAACAAAAACACCGGAGCGGAACACGCTCCGGTGTCTGTTCTTTCGCCCAGTCACAGGCTTCCATTATTCTTTTTTGAAACGAAACGCTTCAGCGCGACACGGCTCGGAAGGCCCCCTCATCGTTCCGGTCGGCTGCGAAACTCAGAAGGCCCCCAGCAGGATTGCGCTAACAAAAACAAACGCAGCGCACACTGCAACCATATTGAGCTTCATCGCGATATCCACGCGCTAGACCTCCATCGCAGTTTGCGAGCGTGAGGCTAGCAGAGGAATCGGCTGCATTGAAAGAAAAACGATTGCTGCATTGCGACGAAGATTTTTGTGTAGCACGCCGGAACAATTTCTGTTTCTAAAGAAGCGCGTGGCGCAAAACATCCTCAGTTGGAGCGAGTGTCACGCAAACAACAGAAATGTGTTTGCTATCGAGCACGTGACAGCCTCGTGACAGGCCGTCATTGCGAACGTACATAAATCGCGCCGAAAAATTGAAGCCGCGATTAAGAGGCTCGTTTCTGACAACCGAAACGCGCCATCCAACGGTGACGTTTGTTAGGTCGGCTATCGCGCCTGCACGTTTTCATCGGCGTTTCGCATCAACGGCTCTTGCTACAATCTGCGCCTGACGCCGCCATGAATTTTATTTTCGTGCTCTGCTGCGATCAGAGCACGGTCTTATGGTTAACAGCTTCCTGATTTTGCGAAGCAAAAACCATTGAATAATCTTTTACCGAAACTCACGCATTGTGCTGCGCATGTTGCGTAGCGTTCGAGTGTGGCTTTTCGGCACTATCGCTGGTGGAGCGTTGATCGCGCTCGCCGGTTGCGGGCATAATTTTTACAGTGGCGAGCGCGAAGCATGGCGCCGCGACGCCGAGGTTGCCTGCCTGAATTCGGGTGCGGTGCCGGAGAGCCCGGCGCGGGTGCGCATTTCGCCGATCAGCGGCCCCGGCATGTGTGGTGCCGACTTTCCCATCCAGGTTTCGGCATTGGGCGAGAGCGGCCCGCTCGGTTACGACGACGAGCCGGTGCGTCCGCCAGGATCGCTGCCGTCGAGTGCAGTGCCGCAACATTGGCCGGTGCAAACCGACACCGGCCGGCGTCGAACAGCGCCGCGCCATACAGATCGTCCGCCGCCGCTCCGCAGGGCCGCCGATCACCGGCAGCGCCCGCTCAGCTAAGCCCGATGCGCACTGCCGCGCCGCAATCGAACGGCGGCCGGCCGATGTCCCTTTACGCACCCGGCGTGGTCGATCCCAACGAAGATGAGGCCGCGTTCGAGCCGGAGCCGCCTGCGCCATACGGGTCATCGCCGCGACGCGACAGCGCGCCACCGCCGAGTTACGCACGCCGACGTTCGACCGGGCCGTCCTACACGCCGCGCGAATCTCCGCCGCCCGGCGTCGAGGAGCATGTGCCGCTCGGATGGCCGCAGAATCCGACCGTGGCGATGTCGGCCGGCCCGGTCGAACTCAAACCGGCGGCCACACTGGCGTGCCCGATCGTCTCGGCGCTTGATCAATGGATCGCCGGCGCCGTGCAGCCGGCAGCGTTGCACTGGTTTCATCAGCCCGTGGTCGAAATCAAACAAATCTCGGCCTATTCGTGCCGCGGCATGAACGGTAATTCGAACGCGCACATCTCGGAGCACGCATTTGGCAACGCACTCGACATTGCCGGCTTCGTGCTCGCCGACGGCCGCAAGGTGTCGGTGCAATATGGCTGGCACGGCGCGCCGGAAGAGCAGGCCTTTCTGCACGACGTACAGCTCGCCGCCTGCCGCGAATTCAGCACCGTGCTGGCGCCGGGCGCCAACATCTATCACTACAATCATATTCACGTGGACCTGATGCGCCGCTCCAGCGGCCGCCAGATCTGCGAGCCGGCCGCGATTCCCGGCGACGTCGTCGCCGAGCGCGCACGCGGACAATACGCCTCGCATCATAACAGCGATCCGAACACGACCGGCTCACTCACCAAGCGGCTCAAGCGCGCGCTCGGCTTCGCCAACGAAGACGGCGATCGTCTGCCGTTCGCCGTGCCGGGCACTGATTGATCTCGTTCGCGCTATGACGCCGATGGCGCAGGCCAGCGCTCAATTTCCCTTCGCGGCTTCCATCTGCGACAGCAGCGCGGCGCTCGGCCAGCAATCGACTTTCATGCCGTTGCGCTTCTGATATTCGCCGAGTGCGGCGCGGGTTTTCATGCCGGCCTTGCCGTCGATTTTGTCGTGATAGTAACCGCGCGCCGTGAGGATTTGCTGCATGCGGTCGAGATCGTGGGTCGGCAACAGCGCAACCTTGCCCCATGGCGTCTCGAACGGCCGCGGATCGAGAATGCGGTCGCTGAGGTGACCGACATACAGAACGTAGAGGTCGGAGAAATTGTATTCCTTGATGGCGAAATAGTTGGCCGGCGCCAGGAAGGACGGGCCGTAGATACTCTCCGGCTGCACCAGCGACGCGGTCGCCGCGCGTTCCGTCGGCGACAGGGTCCGCCCGTAAGCCGGCACATAGCCGCGCCGCAGCCACTCCTCCATGGTCGCGGTATTTTCCGGCACGCCGATCGTGCAATCGACATTGGCCGGCGGATGCACTTCGTAGGCCCAATGCAGACCGGGCTGCCAGCCCTTGCTGGCAAGCTGTTTGGCGGCGGAGGCCAGCGCATCCGGCACCGAGTTCCAGATATCGGCGCGACCATCACCGTCGATGTCGACGCCATACTTCATATAGTCCGACGGCAAAAACTGTGTCAGCCCCATCGCACCGGCCCATGAGCTTTTCAGGTCGGCCGGTTTTATTTTCGAGTCCTGCGCGATTTTCAGCGCCAGCAAAAATTCCTCGCGGAATTTGTCCTTGCGCTTGCCCAGATAGGCCTGCGTTGCCAGCACGCGGACGGCACTACGCGAATCCTTGGCGCGGCCATAATCCGTTTCGCGGCCGAAGATCGCGAGCACGACCGTGGGATCGACACCAAACTGCCGCTCGATGACGCTGAGCACCGGCCGATATTGATCGTAAAGCTTACGGCCGGTGGCGGCGAGCCCGCTGATCGCACTTTCCTTGATGTAGTCCTGCGGCAACTGCACGAATTCGGGCTGCGCTTGCGGCCGTTCCAGGCGGCCCGGAATGACCAGATCGGGCAGGTTCAAATCGGGCTCGAGGTCGTGCGTCGCCGCATCGAATGTCGCGCGTGAGACGCCGAGCTGTTGCGCCTGCGGCCACAACGATTGCAGAAAGGTTTGAAATTCCGCATCGGCAGCGCGAGCATTCCCCGCCCCGGCGAGAATGATCGACAGCGCCATCAGACAAACCGTTCTTCTCAGCATTCGCTCCCCATCGTGGCGGCGGCGTCGGTCGAAGCGCCGCGCCTTCCTCTAACGGCGCAACCGGATCGCCGCGCCGCCTGAACTATGAAAGACGCCGTGAGACGCAACAAGTACCACGAACGCGGGCTAGCGGACTGCGACGATGAACAACCGCGGAAACCGCAGCAGCACCTTGCCGTCGAACCGAGGCCTGTAAGCCGCCGCGAGTTTTTCGCCATAAGCGGCGAGAAACTGTTCGCGCATCGGCGCGTCGAGCGGAGACAGATACGGTTGCAGCGCCGAGCCCTTGAACCATTCGACAATGGCGTGCGCGTTCGCCAATGCATGGTTGTAGGTGGAGTGCCAGATGTCGATCCGCGAGCAAACCGGCCCGAGGACATCGTAATACTCGTCTGGCGAAGGCAGGTCACTGCGTGGCGCCGCCTTGACGCCGGGATTGTCCGCCCAGGGACCACTGGCCGCGACCTCGCGCTGCAAGACGTGCGACGGCTCGCGCGTGTTGTCGGGCATTTGCACGGCCAGCACACCGCCCGCCGGCAGCGCTTGCAGCAGCCGCCGCAGCACCCGCGGGTGATCCGGAATCCACTGGAATGAGGCGTTGGCGAACAGCAGATCGGTCCGCTGCGGCACCGCCCAGGTAGCAATGTCGGCGTGCACGAACCGGCATTGCGGCAGGCGCTCGCGCGCCTTTTTGAGCATATCGGGAGAGGAATCGACTCCGGTCACTTCGGCGTCCGGATAGCGCCCGACCAGAAGCTCCGTGGAATTGCCCGGACCACAACCGAGATCGAAAACGAGCCGCGGATATCGGAGCGGCACTTGCGCCAGAAGGTCCCGTGGCGGCCGCGTACGCTCGTCTTCGAATTTCAGGTATTGCCGTGCATTCCAATCTTCCATGACCGCTTATTCGCTCCGACCCTCTGGCCTCGCATTCGTCGATCACTCGGCGGGGGTCGCATGCGCCGCCATCCTGGCGGCAGCCACGGCCTTCGAGCGATCCGCACCGAGGACCATATACACCGCCGGCACGACGAATAGCGTAAATACCGTGCCGATCGACAGGCCCGCAGCGATCACCAGGCCCATCTGGAAGCGCGAGACGGCGCCCGCGCCGGCGGCGGTGATCAGCGGCACGACGCCGAGCACCATGGCGGCCGTCGTCATCAGGATCGGCCGCAGCCGGATCGAGGCCGCCTGCTCGATCGCTTCGCGCTTGGTGCGGCCTGCCGCCTGCAGGTCGTTGGCGAACTGCACGATCAGGATGCCGTGCTTGGAGATCAGGCCCATCAGCGTCACCAGACCGACCTCGGTGTAGATGTTGAGCGACGCGCCGCCGATACCGACGCTGACGAAGATCAGCGCGCCCGCGATCGACATCGGCACCGACACCAGAATGATCACCGGATCGCGGAAGCTTTCGAACAACGCCGCGAGCGCCAGGAAGATGATGATCAGCGCGAAGCCGAACGTGGTGACGAAGCCGCTGGTCTCCTGCACGTACTGTCGGCTCAAGCCGCCGTAATCGATCGAGTAGTCGCGCGGCAGCGTGCGGGCGGCAAGATCCTGCAGGTAGGCGAGCGCGTCGCCCTGGGCAACGCCAGGCATCGCCACGCCCTGGATGGTGGCGCTGTTGAGCTGCTGGAAGTGATTGAGCGATTCCGGCACGGTCTTGGTCGATACCGTCGCGATGGTCGAGAGCGGCACCAAGCGTGCCGTCGGCCGCGCGAATATGGTAGTCCATGAGCTGCTTCGGCATTGAGGCGGAAGCGCTGCTGCACCTGCGGAATGACCTTGTAGGAGCGGCCGCTCATGCTGAAATAGTTGACGTAGGCGCCGCCCAGCATGGCGGCGAGCGAGCCGCCGACATCGCTCATCTTCAAGCCGAGCTGCGCGGTCTTGTCGCGATCGATGGTGATGTTGGATTGCGGATTATCGATTTTCAGATCGCAATCCAGAAAGATGAACATGCCGCTCTGTTGCGCTTCCTTCAGAAATTCCTGCGCAATGTTGTGCAGCCGCTCGAACGGCTCGGTCGTGCCGATCACGAATTGCACCGGCAAGCCGATGCCGCCCGGCAGCGGCGGCGGCTGGAACGCGACGACGCGCACGCCGGGAATTTTCGCGACTTCCTGTTGAACGATCGGCTGCAGCTTATTGCTCGACGCTGCGCGCCGATCCCACGGCTTCAGCGCCATGCCGGAGATCGCTTGCCCGGGAACGTCGATCTGGAAAACGTGCTCGGTTTCCGGGTGCTCGAAGAAGATCTTGAAAATTTCGTGCGAATAGAGCTTGCGCTGCGCCAGCGTTGCGTTCGGCGCCGCATTGGACAGCGACAGGATGACGCCCTGATCCTCCTGCGGCGCCAACTCGGTATGCGCCGTGGTGAACAGGAAATAAATGCTCGACAGCACGAGCAACGCGAAGACGATTGTGACCGGCAGATAGTTGAGGCTGCCGTGCAAGCGCCGCTCGTAGGCGCCCTGCAGCCAGTTGAAGCCGCGGTCGATGAAGTGGGTGAATTTTTGCTCCCAGCCCCGATGGTCCGGATCGTGCTCCTTGAGCAGCCGCGAGCACAGCATTGGCGACAACGTGAGCGCGACCACACCGGACACGGTCACCGAGCCGACCAGAGCGAAGGCGAATTCGGCAAACAGCGCGCCGGTCAAGCCGCCCTGGAAGCCGATCGGCACATAAACCGCGGCCAGCACGACGGTCATGGCGATAATCGGCCAGCCCAGTTCGCGCGCCGCATTCATCGCCGCCGGAATCGGCGCCACGCCCTCCTCGAGATGGCGGTTGACGTTTTCCACCACGATGATGGCGTCGTCGACCACGAGGCCGATGCCGAGCACCAGCGCCAGCAGGGTGAGAAGATTGATCGAGTAACCGAGGGCCAGCAGAATCGTGAACGTTCCGACCAGCGACAGCGGAATCGCGACCGTCGGAATCAGCGACGAGCGCACCGAGCCCAGGAACAGGAACACCACGAGCGTGACGATGACCAGCGCCTCGACCAGGCTGAGCACGACCTCGTGGATCGCGGCGTTCACGAATTCGGTGGAGTCATAGACGATCTCGCCGTTCAGACCGCGCGGCAACTGCGCCTGAATATCCGGCCAGACCTTGCGCACCCCGCGCACCACTTCGAGAAGATTGGCGGCCGGCGCGACCTGAACGCCGATATAGACCGCCTGCTTGCCGTCGAAGCCGACCTCGGATTCGTAGTCCTCGGAGCCGAGCGTGACGTTGGCGACGTCCTGCAGGCGAACCACCGCCCCGTTGCTTTGTTTGATGACCAGATTGCGGAATTCTTCGGCGGTGTGCAGGCCGGTGGTTGCGGTCAGGTTGACCTGCACCATCTGGCCTTTGGTGTTGCCGATACCGGAGATGAAGTCGTTGGCGGCGAGAGCCGCGGTAACATCCGTCGCGGTCAAACCGAAGGCCGCAAGCTTCTGCGGATCGAGCCAGGCACGCAGCGCAAACACCTTCTGGCCGAGCAGTTCGGCGGTTTGCACGCCCGGTATGGTCTGCAGCTTCGGCTGCACCACGCGCACCAGA
Organism: uncultured Alphaproteobacteria bacterium; assembly: GCA_963737755.1. Taxonomy (GTDB): domain Bacteria; phylum Pseudomonadota; class Alphaproteobacteria; order Rhizobiales; family Xanthobacteraceae; genus BOG-931. Next base: position 27,388 of record CAVTTZ010000013.1, read on the forward strand.
TAATCGGTGATCTGATTGGGCGCGAGCGAATCGCTGTTGAAGCCGAGATACATCGCGTCGATGGTCTGCCCGACCTTGACGGTCAGCACCGGCTGCTGCGTTCCGGCCGGTAACTGATTGAGCACCGAGTTGATCTTGGTGTTGATCTCGGTCAGCGCTTTGTCGGCGTCGTAATTGAGCCGCAGATAGACCGTGATGGTGCTGGCGCTGCTCTGGCTGCTCGACGTCATGTAGTCGATGCCGTAGGCCTGAGCGATGGCGATCTCGAGCGGCGTGGTGATGAAGCCCGCCACCATATCGGGATCGGCGCCGTAATACGTGGTGGTGACGGTGACCACCGCGTTTTCGGTGCGCGGATATTGCAGAACCGGCAGCGCATAAAACGCGCGAATGCCGAGCACCAGGATCAACAAACTGACGACCGAGGCAAGAACCGGCCGGCGGATGAAAATGTCAGTGAAATTCATGGTACGCGCGCTCAGCGATCAACGGGAACAGGCGCTGCGTCAGCCGTCGGCGTCACCGAGTTGTCGACCATGACCACCGAGCCGTTGTGCAACTTGATCTGGCCGGCGGTCACGATGGTGTCGCCGGCATCGACGCCGCGCAGAACGGCAACCTGGTCGCCGCGGGTCGGCCCGAGCGTGACAAACGTCTGGCGGGCGACGAGTTGCGGCTTGCCTGCGGGGTCGTTGCCCTTGCTCTCGACGACGTAGACCGTATCGCCATACGGATTGTAGGAGATCGCGGTCTGCGGCAGCGTCACGTAGGTGGCCGGCGCACCGACGGCGATATCGATCGTTGCGTACATGCCGGGCAGCAGCTTGTGATCGGGATTTTTCAGGGTCGCGCGGATCTGGACATTGCGATTGCTGACGTCGACTTTTGGATTGACCGCGGAAATCTCGCCCGCAAAAGGCTGGTCTTTAAAGGCGTCGACTTTGACCGCTATCTGCTGGCCGAGATGAACCTGATCGACCGATTGTTGCGGGACGTAGAAATCGACGTAGATCGGGTCGAGCGCCTGCAACGTCACGATCGGCGTACCGGCTCCCAGATATTGTCCAAGATCGACGGCGCGAATTCCGAGATGGCCGCCGAACGGAGCACGCAGGATCTTCTTGTCGATGATGGCTTGCTGCTGGGCGACCTGCGCCTTGGCATCTTTCAGTTTGGCGGCGTCGGAATCCAACTGTGCCTGGCTGACGGCCTGAGTCTTCAGAAGCCGTTGCGAGCGGTCGAGCGTGATTTCGTTCAACTCGGCCATGGCCTTGAGCGAAGTCAAGCCGGGCGACGTCATCGGCGGTGCGCAGCCGCAGCAGCGGCGCGCCGGCTTCAACGTCGTCGCCGGAATTAAAGGAGATCAATTCAACCACGCCGGACGCTTCCAGCGACAGTTCGGCGCCCTTGACGGCGCGGAGCGAGCCGACGGCTTCGATTTTCGGCTGCCACTCGCTGGTCGCGGCCGCGGCGGCGGAGATGGTTTGCGGCGGATTGCTGATGCCGGCGATGAATTTTTTGATCATCGCCGCCTTGAACACCTGAAAGCCGAAGATGGCGCCGAAGACGACGCCAACCGCCACAAGCATGATCACCATGCGTTTGATCATCTATCCAACTCCGGTAGCAGCCGGCATAGTGTGCCGCATAAACAATCTCCGCGGCCGTCGCCGCAGGATCCAACAAAATCGCTCCGACGCCATCGTCGAGAATCGCCGAACGGCGAGACTGGCTCCGGTTCGGCGTCCATTTGGACCGGCAGCACGTGCGCAAAAAGCCGGGCGTTTTGCCGGCGCATCGCGCCAGCGTTCGCGCCGCCTTGTGCGAGCATCGCGAATTCGCTCGCTTCGGCAGCGGGTTTTCCGCAAATTAGCGTCCATCGCTGGCCCGCAAACACCCGGCCGAACCGGGCACTGCGCTAGACCGCACGATGGTACGCCGACCTTTGCGCGTAGGATCAATCCCCGACGTGCACACTGTCGCTATCCCTGACCGGGAACAACATTAGTTATTTACTATCCGGATAGTCAATAACTATACTCGCTTGGCTTTGCCTGCCGAGTTCCGGGAACCCGCCCCATGTCCGACATGACGGTCACGCGAGTCGAGCCCCGCCGCCGGCGCAAAGCTGAGCGGCCGCACGAGATCCTCGAAGCCGCGTTCGCGGAATTTTCCCGCAACGGCTACGCCGTGACCACGCTCGAGCAGATCGCCGAGCGCGCGGGCGTCACCAAGGGGACGATCTACGTTTATTTCGACAGCAAGGAGCAGTTGTTCATCACGATGGTGCGCGAGCTCATGAAAGTGACGCTCGACGCCCTCGAAGAGATGCTTGAGACCCATCAGGGCTCGACCGTCGACCTGCTGCGTGCGCAATTCAGCTTCATCTATCAGCACATTGTTGAGGACCGCCGCCGCCGCGAGATGGCTCGCTTGTTGATTGCCGAAGCGTCGCGGTTTCCCGGCCTCACGGATCGCTACCACGAGGACATTCACCGGCCCTGCATGGCCATTCTGGAAAAGACGATTCAGCGCGGCGTGGACCGTGGCGAATTCCGCAACTCGGCCGTGACCGATTGCCCGTTAGTGATCATTGCGCCGATCGCGCTGGTCGATACCTGGATCATGATGTTCGAGGACCGGCATCCGCTCGACCTGAAGACCTATTTCAACGCCCATCTCGATCTGGTGATCAACGGATTGCTGGCGAAGCCGGCATAGTCTGGAGCATGGCCCGGAAAAGTGGAAACCGGTTTTCCGAAAAAGGACATGCGATAACGAGAAGATCCAGAGCACATTTCAGCCCGATCGTGGTGTGCTCTGGAGGTTCGGCATCAAGCCGACCGCGGGCGGTACCGACGTGCTTCGAGCATCAGCAAAACCATGAGTGGGAGCGGCACGCGCCCGTCCCCGCCGGCTTCGCGGGGTATGGCGGAACGATCTAATAAAAAGATCGCAAACAAACTGGGCATCGGACCAAGCCGGCTTACATCCAGCACGATCGAACCGATGAAACGCCCCGCGATATCGACCGACGGCCACGGGGCCGTACGGTGATGTCAGCGTCGGCGGAATTGCGCGTGTGCGGGCGGACGACTCGGGGGCGGGCCAGCGCGGTCGTCTTTGTGGCGAAATACCAAGCGGCCTTTTTCGAGATCGTAAGGCGAAATCTCGACGGTAACGCGATCGCCGGCCAGGGTCTTGATTCTGTTCTTTTTCATTCGGCCGGCCGTGTAGGCGATCAGCTCATGGCCATTCTCCAGCCGGACACGGAAACGCGCGTCGGGCAGAATCTCGACAACCAAGCCTTCGAATTGCAGAAGTTCTTCTTTTGACACGCCTTTATCCCTTGCGCGCGCGCTTGGCCGGAGTGGGTTGCTGTGCGAGGGCGGCCTTTTTTTCGGCTGCCTTGGTCTCGGCGGCGGCCTTCTCGGCTGCCTCCTTGGCCAAACGGAGCGCTTTCAGTTGCTCCATTCTCTCACGAGCAACGCGCCCCTGAGTGACGTACTCGGTCATCGCCAGAGCACCGTCCTTGGCGCGCTCTTCCTTTTTGAAACTTGCCTCGGCGCGCACCCGCGCCGCGGTCAAACGCTCTTCGTTGGTTTTGATAGACAACGTGATCTCCTTAGCAGGGCTACGCAAAACGACGCTATACGTTTTTCCAAGAAATCAATTCGATCTGAACAGGAAAACGCAATCGTTTCGATCCGAATCGATCGCTGTACCGGGTACCGCGCGAGCATTGTCGTTTCGGAAAACCGCCACACGCCCTGGATCCAAATCCAGGGTCGGCTTCATGATGCTGCTCCGGCCGAATCAGCCAACAATCATATGGGGATCATACGGGGGAAATGTAAGATGCGGAAATGCTGGCCGGGCGGACATCCCCCAGCCTGTTTTGCGCCTTTTGCCGCCTAGACACCGACAAAATCGAGGCCCGGTGGGCGAACTCCCAGGATGGCTCGTCCCGACCGGATCGAGGACCGGCGACGAGTTCCAGGACCTCAGCGCGTGAATTTCTTGTATTTGATGCGCTGGGGAACGACGGTGTCGATGCCCAGCCGCCGCATCTTGTCCTGCTCGTAGTCCTGAAAGTTGCCCTCGAACCACTCGACGTGACTCTCGCCCTCGAAGGCCAGGATGTGGGTCGCGATGCGGTCCAAAAACCAGCGATCATGGCTGATGATCACGGCGCAGCCGGCAAAATCCTCCAGCGCCTCTTCGAGCGCACGCAGCGTATCGACGTCGAGGTCGTTGGTCGGTTCGTCGAGCAACAGCACGTTGGCGCCGGATTTCAGCATCTTGGCGAGGTGCACGCGGTTGCGCTCACCGCCCGAAAGCTGTCCCACCTTTTTTTGCTGATCGGCGCCCTTGAAATTGAACGCCGCGCAATAGGCGCGCGAATTGACCTCGCGCTTGCCGAGCAGCAACTGATCGAGACCGCCTGAAATCTCCTCCCAAACGGTTTTCTTGCTGTCGAGGCTGTCGCGCGACTGATCGACATAACCAAGCTGCACCAACTCGCCGACCTGGATGGTTCCGGAGTCTGGCTTTTCCTGCTCGGTCATCATGCGAAACAGCGTCGTCTTGCCGGCGCCGTTGGGGCCGATCACGCCGACGATGCCGCCGGGCGGCAATTTGAAGGTCAGATCGTCGATCAGCAAATTGCCGCCGAAACCCTTTTTCAGGTTATCGAAATCGATGACATTCTGTCCAAGCCGTTCGGCCACCGGAATGACGATCTGGGCGGTCTGGGTTTGCTTTTCGCCGGCCTTTTTCAGCAAGTCCTCATAACGCTCATAGCGCGCCTTGGACTTGGCCTGGCGTGCACGGGGCGAAGCGGAAATCCATTCCTGCTCGCGCGCAAGCGTGCGTTGCCGTGATTCCTCTTCGCGGCCTTCCTGCTCAAGGCGCTTCTGCTTCTGCACCAGCCAGGACGAGTAGTTGCCTTCGTACGGAATGCCGCGGCCGCGATCGAGCTCGAGGATCCAGCTCGTGACATTGTCGAGGAAGTAGCGATCGTGGGTGACGATGAGGATCGCGCCCGGATAATTGCGCAGATGACCCTCGAGCCACGCCACCGACTCGGCGTCCAGATGGTTGGTCGGCTCGTCGAGCAGGAGAAGATCCGGCTGCTCGAGCAGAAGCCGGCACAGCGCCACGCGCCGGCGCTCGCCGCCAGACAGCTTCGGCACGTCAGCGTCGTCTGCTGGACAGCGCAACGCGTCCATCGCCTGATCGACCTTGGCATCAAGATCCCACAAACCCTTGGCCTCGATCTCGTCCTGCAGCTTGGTCATCTCGTCGGCGGTTTCGTCCGAATAATTCAACGCCAGTTCGTTGTAGCGATTGAGGATCGCCTGCTGCGGCGCCACGCCTTCCATGACGTTCTCACGCACGGATTTGGTCTGGTCGAGTTGCGGTTCCTGCGCCAGATAGCCGACGCGCGCACCTTCGGCCGCCCAGGCCTCGCCGGAATACTCGTCATCAAGCCCCGCCATGATGCGAAGCAAGGTCGACTTCCCGGAGCCATTGACGCCGAGCACGCCGATCTTGGCGTCGGGATAGAAAGACAGGCGGACGTTGTCCAAGACCTTGCGGTTGCCCGGATAAGTCTTCGACAGTTCTTGCATATGGTAAATGAATTGACGGGCCATTCGTGGTCCGGGCGCGCGCGCCCTGCCTTGGTTGGGGCGCCTAGCGCCAATATCGGGAATATGTCGCGGATGTAGCGAATTGCTAGGTAAAGACAAGCCGCCGCGAGGTCAATCGGATGCTGGAACCGCGCACGCCTTCGTCTCGTCGGGCTTTTGTCGAGCGCCGTCCGGAGCCCCTGACCGCGTCGTCTATCCGACCCTTCGCATAAATTTTTAATGATTTTCCGTCGGAATTCGTCCCAGGCCGCCGCTTTGAACCCGGCCCATCATTGGCGCGACCAATGCGTAGCGGCGGATGGCGCGAACGGCGCCCAGGACGCGACGGGGACGAGTCGATGTTGCAGAATTTCACCAGCGCGGTTCGCGAGTTGCAACGCACCTTCGGTGACGCCTTCAACGCTTACCGGCCCGAACTTTATTATATGCGCGGCCCCGGCCCGGCCTGCCGGGCCAAAGCGCTTCCCAAAGCATCGCCGCGCAAGATCGCGCGACCGAAGACGATGTCCGTGCGCCGGATCGTGAAAGCGCGGGGTTGAACCGCGCCGGGATCGAGCTCTGGATCGGAACTCAGACAATTGATTTTAAGGACCAATCGGTCGCCTTTTGAGTTTGGAAACTCGGAAGGCGAGATAAGGAATTCTTTGGTTGTCGAACGAAGGCACGGGCCTTGATCAAGCCGCATCTGTCGCGTGCTGACGCCTGGAAACATCGCTGACAGCTGCCGCGGGCCCAATCGATCGTTGCTGCCGAGCAGCCAAACGCCTGATCGCGACAAGACTTACAACGCCGAGCGCTTCGAAGCTGGCATGCCGGGCGCGGCCACCACGGCAGTCATCCCGTCAACCCGATGCCCCGTCCCATCGAAAGCAACTTCGGCCGAAGGCGCAGTGTTTATCGGGAGATTATGTGCAGGGTCAAAACTTGGCGACGCTGCAACGCGTTACGATCACCCTGCCCGAAGAAAAATGACTGCAGTCGCTCTCGCAGGCCCGGGTGGCTCAATGAGTTCCTCAACCTAGACTTTTGATACAACCTCTTTGTGTACATCATCCAGACTGCGCTGTATGAGCAACAAGCGTTGCCCTTCCTCGTCACACGATGCCGTCCGGAATCCTCCAAGGCTGCGCATGGATAACGCCAAATTTCTGTTGGTGATCAACTTCTCCGTCGGCCTTGCCTACGCCACTGCCTTTCTCGCGGTCACGTGGAAATCCCGCATCGCTTTGGGAGCTTGGTCAGCCGCAGGGTTTCTCACAGCCAGCAGCACGGTGTCGGTTGAGGCGATGGCAGGCGTCATCCCGTCTGTTCGACTGACCTCGGCGCTTTCGTTCGGATCACTCATGATCGCTCTCACCGCGATCACGGCCGGCGTGTTCAGGCACTACAGGCCCCAGGCGGGGATTTCTAATCTGTTCACGTTCTGCGTTATCGCGATTCTTTTCAATGCCGTGATTGTATTCGACTGGCCGCGTGGAGGGTGGGCGCAAGCTCTAGCGTATCAGGGGCCGTTCGCCGCCATGCTGATGGCAGCTTGCTTCGCGACCTTGGCCTGGTCGTCGCGACGCGGACCTGACCTCGCCTTGGGGGCCGTGCTTGGGCTAAGCTCTGTGCAATTTCTGCTCAAAATCATCCTCGCCGGCCTCGCGGGATCCGGACCAGGAGTGCGGGATTACATCACATCCCGTTACGCTTTCTATTCCCAAACCGCCGGCGGAATTCTATCGCTTCTGCTTGGGCTTGCGCTCGCGGGCGTCATCGTCCGCGAGATGATGGAGCGCTTGCACCTTCGATTCGAACGCGATGAACTATCCGGAGTTCTCACGCGGTCGTCGTTTGTGGCACGGGTCAACGCGACCCTGAAATCATCGGCCCCTGGTCCCTTCATCCTCTTCCTTGCGGATTTGGATCGCTTCAAGTCCATTAATGACCGGTTCGGCCATGCGGCTGGCGACGACGTGATCCGGAGCTTCGGCGAGATTTTGTCCGCGCATTTTGAGGACACAGCGTTCTGCGGGCGGCTTGGCGGCGAAGAATTTTGCGTCATGTCGGTCGGCGGCGAGTTGGACGGTTCCAGAAAGATTCTGGACAGTGTCCAAGCCGCGTTGCGGGTCAAGCGTCATGGGCGCCTGCCTGCCGACATAGGGGTGACGGTCAGTTGGGGCATTGCAGTGATGGCGTGGGGTGAACCCTTCGATCTTGCTCTGCATCGCGCAGATGTGGCCCTTTACGAAGCAAAAGCCGCCGGACGCGATTGCTATCGTCTCGCGCGTGGGGCAGGAAGCAACAGGCGCGAAGCCGCGGACGTAGATCCGTTTCGCATGCGAGCGCTGGAAACACCGAAACATGATCCGAGCTGAATGTTATCGTGTGGATTGAGCCACTGAACGCCTTGAGTCAGCATTGCTTGGTTCAGCCGCTGGTAGCCTATTATCTCGGCCGCATCACACGACGAGGAGCAATTGAATGACGCTGCGCTGCGCAATCCTCGACGATTATCAAAATGTCGCGCTCTCGATGGCCGACTGGTCGAAAGTCGCGCCCGAGATCGACATCCGTGTTTTCACGACCCATCTCGGCTCAGCTGATGCGGTCGTTGCGGCACTGCAAGGTTTTGACATCGTTTGCGCCATGCGTGAACGCACCGCCTTCCCGCGCGCCGTGATCGAACGCCTGCCGGACCTCAAGCTCCTGATTACCACCGGCATGCGCAACGCATCGTTTGATCTCGCTGCCGCCAAGGAACGCGGCGTCGTTGTTTGCGGAACACCGGCTTTCGGCAACGGCACTGCCGCGATCGCCACCGGGCTGATGCTCGACCTCGCGCGACGCATCGGCTACGAGAACGCCCGCCTCAAAGCCGGCGCGTTGTGGCAGACGACGATCGGTCTTGATCTCGAAGGCATGACGCTCGCCTTGCTGGGCCTCGGCAAGCTCGGCACCCACATGGCCCAGATCGGCCGCGCCTTCAAAATGAACGTCATCGCCTGGAGCCAGAATCTCACGGCAGATAAATGTGAAGAGGCCGGCGTTAGCTATGTGGGCCGCGGCGATCTTTTCCGTCGCGCGGATTTCCTTTCGATCCATCTGCAATTGTCGGAACGCACGCGCGGCCTGGTCGGCGCCGACGAAATCGGTTTGATGAAGCCGAGCGCGTTTCTGATCAACACGTCGCGTGGGCCCATCGTCGACGAGGTCGCGTTGCTCGCCGCTCTTCGTGAAAAACAGATCGCCGGCGCCGGGCTCGACGTCTTCGATGTTGAACCGTTGCCGCTTGCCCATCCGCTCCGCAGCCTCGACAACGTCGTGCTGACTCCCCACCTCGGCTACGTCACCGCGCAGAATTATCAGGCTTTCTTTGCCGGCATCGTGGACGACATCCGCGCCTTTCTCGATGGTAAGCCATTGCGCGCGCTAACCTAGATCAGCTCAGGCTGGAACCGCGGAGCCGTGGCGGATCGTCTGCTTCGCACTCGGATCGGCGAAATCAACAGCTCCCGCCGGGCCACGCCCTGCCGTCTCACGCGCGAATGGAACTGTTCCTTGTTTCGTTCCAATTGCGTTCTGGTCTGTTCGCGCGCGGCGCGCTTGTTTGACACCGCATGACACCGCCAAAAGCATTGATCGTTCTTCCGTTTTGGGCAACGCTCATGGAGGCGATCACACTTTTTGCCGCGGTCGTCGTAGCCCCGAATGTCATTGGAACGTCACGCATGAATCGTAGAATCATCAACGCGTTGGGTTAATCTGTGCCCGGGATTGCAGCGTAATTTACGCGGTACGCGCCCCGATCGAGTCACCAACGCCTGCGGAAATAACATGAATGTCTCCGAGCACACCGCCCGCGTTTTCGACACAGACCTCATCAAGCTCACGCAACTGGTCGCGCAGATGGGTGGGCTCGCTCAGAAGCAGATCAGCGATTTCATCGATGCGCTGACGCGCCGCGACACCGGGCTTGCGCGGCAGGTCATCGCCGCCGACGCCAATGTCGACGCACTGCAGCGCCAGATCGAGGAAAAGGCGATCGCCACCATCGCGCTGCGGCAGCCGATGGCGATCGACCTGCGAGCCCTGGTGGCGATGCTGCGGATCGCCAACGATCTCGAACGGGTCGGCGACCTGTCCAAGAATATCGGCAAACGTGTCCTGGCCGTTTCCGGGGACAATTCGCAACGCGCGCTGATGCGCGGCCTCAAGCACATGTCAGCGCTGGTCGTGGCGCAGCTTGCCGGTGTTCTCGACGCCTTTGTTGATCGCAATCCCGCCAAGGCGTTGCGGGTATGGAAGGCCGACAGAGAAGTCGACGCACTTTATGTTTCGTTGTTCCGGGAATTGATCACGTACTCCATGGAAGATCCCGGCACCATCTCGATGTGCATCCATTATCTGTTCTGCGCCAAGAACATCGAGCGCATGGGCGACCACGCCACCAACATCGCCGAAGCGGTGCACTATATGGTCGAAGGTCAACCCATCGCGGGCGAGCGCCCCAAGGGTGACGTGTCAAACCACAGCAGCGAAACCCTCGAGTTCGCCACCCGGGTCCCCGCTTAAGCTTTCGTTCCGCGCGGCACGCCTCGGCGTCCTTGCGGGATTTCGCGGCTCAACGATGCGGTGCTGCTTCGACCTGGTCCCCGCCTTCCACACACTCCGACGTATTTTTGTCTCAGTCGGCGTCCGGCTGACACTTCGTCGCACACATACGTCGCAGGAACCCCGGCAGGCTCCGGTTGGTTTGTGCTACGTGCGCCAAGATTCGAAATTTGCGCGAGAAAAGCCAATGTGCCCTAAAGTCAATGAAGCGGAACGGCCCACCGAGGACGATCAGGCCAAGGAAAAACTTGGACCTCGCGGCATTCCGGGCGGCCCCGACACGGCCAAGATGACGCCGCAGCGAGAGAAAAAGACGCCGGCGGTTGGCGATTTCGACGGGCATACTGCGTAACGCTCGCCGCCGGCGTCAGTCATGCGTGTTCTGTTTCGCTCGCGTCCTATATGTCCGGCGACATCGGAATATCGACGCCGCCTTTGACGTGCTTCACCGGGCCGTCCGCGCCCGGCATCACATCGAATGCGAAGATATCGGTCGGCAGCCACAGCGTGGCGCAGGCGTTGGGAATGTCGACCACGCCGGAAATGTGCCCTTGCACCGGCGCCGTTCCCAAGATGGCGTAGGCCTGGGCGCGCGAATAGCCGAACTTTGTCAGATATTCGATCGCGTTCAGGCACGCCTGCCGGTAGGCGATGTGGACATCGAGATAGTGCTGCGTGCCGGCTTCGTCGACCGAGATGCCTTCGAAGATCAGATAGTCGTTATAGGTCGGCACGATCGGCGACGGCTTGAAGATCGGATTCTTGATGCCGTATTTGGCCATGCCGCCCTTGATCAGATCGACTTTCAGATGGAGCCAGCCGGCCATTTCGATGGCGCCGCAGAACGTGATCTCGCCGTCGCCCTGGCTGAAATGCAGGTCGCCCATCGAGAGGCCGCCACCCTTCACATAGACCGGGAAATACACCTTCGAGCCGCGCGACAAATCCTTGATGTCGCAATTGCCGCCGTGCTCGCGCGGCGGAACCGTGCGCGCGCCTTCGGCGGCGATCTTGTTCTTCGCGTCGCCCTTGGCGGTGCCGCAATGCGCGGTGGCCGCGAACGGCGCATTGGCCAGCGGCGGAACGCGGGTCGGATTGGTCGCGATCAGCGCGGTCTCGCGCGCGTTCCAGGTATCCAGCATTTTCTGATCCGGCAGGCAGCCGATCAGGCCCGGATGGACGAGGCCGGCGAAGCTGACGCCCGGCACGTGGCGCGAGTGCGTATACAGTCCGGAAATATCCCAGATCGATTTCTGCGCTTGCGGGAAGTGGTCGGTGAGGAAGCCGCCGCCGTTTTTCTTGGAGAAGAAGCCGTTGAAGCCCCACGGACTCTCCGGAAGGATGCCGATGTCGAGAATATCGACCACCAGAAGATCGCCGGGCTCGGCGCCATGGACGCCGATCGGTCCGGAGAGGAAATGCACGATGCTCAGATCGATGTCGCGGACATCGTCGGCGGAATCGTTGTTCTGGATGAAGCCGCCAGTCCAATCGTAGGTCTCCATCACGAAATCTTCGCCGGGTTTTACCCATTCGATGATCGGGATGTCCGGATGCCAGCGATTGTGGATCAGTTCGTTCTGGTAGGGCGACTCCTTGAGGTCAATCTTGACAATTGTTTTGGGCATGTTCGTTCCTCCCGTTCAGCGTGGCGCAGCACAAAATTGAATTCGACGAGCAAAACATCACACCGCGAGGTAGCGGGCGATCGTCGCCTCATCGACTTGATCGCGGGTGTCGGCATGGACGATGCGCCCGCCCTCCATCACCAGGATGCGATCGGCGACATCGAGCACGAAGCTGAGAACTTGCTCGCACACCACGATGCAGATGTTGCGGAGGCTGCGGATTTCGCGCAGCAACCGTGCCAGGTCCTTGATGATCGACGGCTGGATGCCTTCGGTCGGCTCGTCCAGCAACAACACTTTCGGATCGCTCGCGAGCGCGCGCGCGATCGCCAATTGCTGCTGCTGGCCACCCGACAGATTGCCGCCGCGACGGCCGCCGAATTCGGCCAGGATCGGAAACAAATCGTAGATCTGCTGCGGGACCTGGCTCTTGCCGGTGACCACGAGTCCGGTTTCGATGTTCTCGCGCACCGTCATGGTGCCGAAGATCTGCCGCCCCTGCGGCACATAGGCGAGCCCGTGCGCCACCCGCTGGTAGCTCGGCAGCCCAGCCACGTCGGCGCCGTCGACCATGATCTTGCCGCTGCGCGCCGGCATCACGCCCATGAGCGATTTCATCAGCGTGGATTTGCCCATGCCGTTGCGGCCAACCAGCGCAACGATCTCGCCGGCCTGCGCCGCCAAATCGATGGCATGCAAAACTTCACTCTGCCCATAGGCCGCAGAAAGGTTGTGAACCTGAAACATCGCCGCGCCCTCTCTGACCAAGCCCTCAGTGACCAAGATAGACTTCCTTGACCTTCGGATTGTTCTGAACCGCCTGCATGTCGCCCTCGGCGAGCACCCTGCCCTGGTGCAGCACCGTCACCCGATGCGCGATGCTCTCGACGAATTTCATGTCGTGCTCGATGACGATGACGGACCGGTTCTTGATGATCTCCTTGAGCAACTCCGCGGTCCTCGCGCGCTCGGACATGCTCATGCCGGCCACCGGCTCATCGAGCATGAGCAGTTCCGGGTCCTGGATCAGCAGCATGCCGATCTCCAGCCATTGCTTCTGGCCGTGGCTGAGCGTCTCTGCCGGGCGCTCGAGCATCTCTTCCAGAAAGATCATCGCCGCGATTTCGCGCACCCTCGCGATCACCTCCGGCGTGCGTTTCCAGAACAGCGCGCCGGCGACGTCGCGGCCACGCGGCACCGAAAGCTCAAGATTTTCGAACACGGTGAGGTCTTCATAGATGGTCGGCGTCTGAAATTTCCGGCCGATGCCGCGGCGGACGATCTCCTGCTCCTTGCAGCCGGTGATCTCCTGATCCTTGAACTTGATCGAGCCGCCCGACACCTTGGTGCGCCCGCAGATCAGATCGAGCACGGTGGTCTTGCCGGCGCCGTTCGGCCCGATAATGACGCGCAGCTCGCCGTAGTCGACGTAGAGATTGAGGTCGTTGACCGCCTTGAAGCCGTCAAACGAGACGGTGACGGCTTCGAGCGCGAGCAAAAAATCAGTGCTGGACGACATCGCTGTGGCGCTCCCCTTCGGTTATTCAGCCGGCGCCGGACGCACCGCCGGCTCGCCGGGTCCGGAACTCTTCCAAAAGCCCAGTCGCGGAATGAGTTGGTCGGTCACAAGGCCGGCGACACCGCGTGGGAAGGCGACCACGACGGCGATGAACAAGCCGCCCATGGCGAAGAGCCACAGTTCCGGGAACGCTTCGGAAAAGACCGTCTTCGCCCAATTCACCAGCAGCGTTCCGGCGACCGCGCCGACGATCGATTGGCGACCGCCGACCGCGCAGAAGATCACCATCTCGATCGACGGCACGATGCCGACGAACGACGGCGACATGAAACCGACCTGCAAGGTGAACATGGCGCCGCCGATCCCGGCCATCGCCGACGCCAGGCAGAAGACGAAGATCTTGTAGTTGGCGACGTCGTAACCGGAGAAGCGCACGCGATCTTCCTTGTCGCGCACGGCAACCAGGATGCGGCCGAGCTTGCTCGCCAGCACGAACCGCGCGACGAACATGGTGACCAGGAGGAGGATGCAGCAGACAAAATAGAGAATGTATTTGGCGCTGTCGGTGCGGATATCCCAACCCAGCAGCGTACGCAGGTCGGTGATGCCGTTGATGCCGCCGGTATAGCCTTGCTGGCCGACGATCAGGATGGTCATCACCGCGGCCAGCGCCTGGGTGATGATGGCGAAATAGACACCGCCGACGCGCCGCTTGAACAATGCGGCGCCGAGAATGAAAGCGAGGATCGTCGGCACCGCGATCACCGCGATCAGCGCGAACGGCAGGTATTTGAACGGCACCCAGAAGTACGGCAGCTCGGTGAGCTGATTCCAGTCCATGAAGTCTGGAATGCCGGGCGTCGATTGGATCTTGGTGTTGGCGACGCTCGATGCTTCGAGCTTCAGGAACGCGGCCATGCAATAGCCGCCGAGCCCAAAGAAAAGCCCCTGCCCCAAGCTAAGAATGCCGGTGTGCCCCCAGCAAATAACCAGGCCGATCGCCACGAACGCGTAGGTCAGATATTTGCCGAACGAGGTTGAGCCGGAAAATATCGAGCGCCAGCGGAAGAACGAGCAGAATGACGATGGCGACAAGCGCAAAACCGATCAGTTCGAGCCGCCGGGAGTCGAGACGGATAGTCATCAGGTGCTACCTTCTCACCTTGAGGACGAACAAGCCTTGCGGGCGCAGCATCAGGATGCCGATCACGATCAGCAGCGTGAGCACCTTCGCCATCGATCCGGTGAGGAAGAATTCCAGCGTCGACTGCGACTGCGAGATGGTCAGCGCCGACGCGATGGTGCCGAGCAGGCTTTGCGCGCCGCCGAAGACCACGACCAGGAACGTATCGACGATGTAGAGCTGGCCCGCGGTCGGGCCGGTGGAGCCGATCATCGTGAAGGCGCTGCCGGCAATGCCGGCGATGCCGCAGCCGAGCCCAAAGGTGAAGCGATCGATCCGCCGCGTATCGATGCCGACGGCCCCCGCCATGGTGCGATTGGCGACGACGCTGCGCACCTGCAGGCCCCAGCGCGAGCGGAACAGCAGCACCGCGACCGCGGCGGTGATCAACAACGTCAAACCCATGACGAACAAGCCGTTGATCTGCACTTCGATCGTGTCGGTGACGTGCAGCGAGCCCATCATCCATTGCGGCAGTTCGACGCCGACCTCGCGCGCGCCGAACAGCGAGCGAAACGTCTGCTGCATGATCAGGCTCAAGCCCCAGGTCGCCAGCAACGTGTCGAGCGGGCGCGCATAGAGCCGCTGGATCAACGCCCACTCGACGAAAAGTCCGGCCGCCCCCGAGACCACAAACGCGACGATCATCGCGAAGAAGAAGTAACCGCTGTAGAGCGCCGGCAGATAGCTCGCGAACAGATGCGAGCAGAAATAGGTCATGTAGGCGCCGAGGATCATGAATTCCCCGTGCGCCATGTTGATCACGCCCATCTGGCCGAAGATGATCGCCAGACCGAGCGCCATGAGCAGATAAACCGAGAACAAGATCAGGCCGGCGAAGCCCTGCATCGCCAGAATCGAGCCAAGCTCACTGAACGAATAGCCAAACATCGCTCTGCCCTGCGGCCAGGTTGGGGAATGAAATGTCGAGCAAGAAGCGCCTCGGCGTTCGCGACGCCGAGGCGCATGGCGCGCTTACTGGTAGCCCTTGGGGAACGGATCCGGCTCCATCAGATCGGCGGTCTCGTAGATCACGTCGTACTGACCGTCCTCGCGGGCGCGTCCGACCCGCGTCTTGCTCCACAAGTGATGGTTCTCGTGGATGCGCACATAGCCTTCGGGCGCGCCCTTGAACTCGATGCCGGGCGACGCGGCCGCGATCTTGTCGACATCGAAACTGCCGGCTTTTTCGGCCGTGAGCTTCCACAGCCACGGCCCGAGATACGCGGCCTGGGTGACGTCGCCGATAACGGTCTTTTCGCCCCACATTTTCTTGAACGCCGGCACGAACGCCTTGTTGTTGGGATTGTCGAGCGACTGGAAATATTTCATGCACGCATAGGCGCCGACGATGTTCTCGCCGCCGATGCCGAGAATTTCGTCCTCGGTGACCGAAATCGTCATCAGGGTCTGCTTGCTCAAGTCGATGCCGGCCGCCTTGAGCTGCTTGTAGAACGCGACGTTCGAGCCGCCGACGATGATCGCGTAGATCACGTCGGGCTTCACCAGCTTGATCTTGTTGATGACCGAGTTGAACTGGGTGCTGCCGAGCGGGAAATACTCTTCGCCGGACGACTTTCAGCTTGAGAACATTTTCAATGTGTTTGCGCGCGATCTTGTTGGAGGTGCGCGGCCAGATATAGTCGGAGCCAAGCAGGTAGAATGACTTGGCGCCCTTCTCCTTGGTGACCCAGTTGAGGCCGGCCAGAATCTGCTGCGTCGCTTCCTGGCCGGTATAGATGACGTTCTTCGACTGCTCGAGGCCTTCGTAGAAAGTCGGATAGTAGAGCATGCCGTTATACTGCTCGAACACCGGCAGCACCGCTTTGCGCGAGGCCGACGTCCAGCAGCCCATCACGGCCGCGCACTTGTCCTGCACGAGCAGCTTCTTCGCCTTCTCGGCGAAGGTCGGCCAATCGCTGGCGCCGTCTTCCTGAATGAATTTGATCTTGCGGCCGAGCACGCCGCCTTCGGCGTTGATTTGCTCGATGGCGAGCTTTTCCGCCTCAACCGAACCGGTCTCGCTGATCGCCATCGTGCCGGTGACCGAGTGCAGAATGCCGACCGTCACTTCGGTGTCGGTCACCGCCAGACCGGTCGTGTTGACCTGCGCGGTCGGCGGCACGTCCGCGCGCGCAAATGGCGGCAACATGGACGAGGCCGACAGCGCCGCCGCCCCCATCAGCAGCCCACGGCGCGTGGGAGTCAGAATATTCCCAGTGATCTTTTCCGAAGACATGCGACGCCTCGATTCAGCAGCGGTTGACAGCCATCGGGGCGAGTGGACCCCGCGCCCTGAATCAAGATTGCGTCGGCTTTTTGCAGTGCAGCATACGCCATTTGACGTATATGCCTACGTCGAATGGCGTACCACACTGCGATTTATTGGTGGGGAAACAGCCGATGCGTTCGCGAACGAACGTTGCCTCTCTATTGCACCGCACACTGTATAGTTTTTGCGCACGAGCCGCGCCGGAAGCCCGCTAAATTATCTGGCGTGTGGCACAACCAACGACAAGAAACGACCTAGGGAAGGACAAATAAATCAAGGAGAGCGCGGATCGTCAGAGCATGATTTTGAGGTGACACAGCTCATGACAGCGCAACAGCGCATCGTTCGCGTTCGGCGCAATTATAATCAGTGGGTGGCGAACCAGACACTGGAAGACTACGCGCTTCGCTTCACCGCCAAGACTGCGCGCCGCTGGTCGAGCCTGCGCGTCGCCAACACCGCCATCGGCGCCGTTTCCTTTTTAGCGCTTGAGGCGATCGGCGGCTCGATCACTGTCAACTATGGCTTCATCAACGGCTCCGCCGCCATTCTGGTCGTCGGCGTGCTCATCCTGCTGACCAGTCTGCCGATCGCCTATTACGCGGCGACCTATGGGGTGGATATCGACCTGCTGACCCGCGGCGCCGGCTTCGGCTATCTGGGCTCGACCATCACGTCTTTGATCTATGCGTCGTTCACCTTCCTGTTCTTCGCCATCGAGGCGGCGATCATGTCGCTCGCCTTCGAGATGTGCTTGGGCATTCCCCTTTTTTTGGGCTACGTGCTGAGTTCCCTGATCGTCATCCCGCTGGTGACGCACGGCATCACCTTCATCAGCCGCTTTCAGTTCTGGACGCAGCCGATCTGGATCGCGCTGCATCTCCTGCCTTTCGTCTTCATCGCCAGCGTCGATGGCGCGTCGTTCGAGCGCTGGACCAAATTCACCGGCATCGCCGGCGTCGGCGGGCGCTCTTTCGATCTGGTGCTGTTCGGCACCGCCGCGACGGTCGTCTTTTCGTTGATCGCCCAGATCGGCGAACAGGTCGACTTCCTGCGCTTTCTCCCGGCGCGAGGCACGCCCGGCAAACGCGCCTGGTGGGCGGCCTATCTGGCGGCCGGTCCCGGCTGGATTATTCCGGGAATGCTGAAGCTCCTCGCCGGATCATTCCTGGCCTTCCTCGCGGTCGAGCATTTCGTGCCGCTGCCGAAAGCGGTCGAGCCGACCCGCATGTATCTGGTCGCTTTCGGCTACGTGTTTTCCTCGCCGCAGATGGCGCTCGCCTTTACGGGCGCCTTCGTCGTCATCTCTCAGCTCAAGATCAACGTCACCAACGCCTACGCGGGCTCCATCGCCTGGTCGAATTTCTTTTCGCGCCTGACCCATAGCCACCCCGGCCGCGTGGTCTGGCTGGTGTTCAACGTCACCATCGCGCTGATGCTGATGGAGCTCGGCATTTTCAAAATGCTGGAGCACGCGCTCGGCCTCTACTCCATCGTCGCCGTATCGTGGGTCAGTGCGCTGGTGGCCGATCTCGTGATCAACAAACCGCTCGGGCTCAGCCCTGCGGGCATCGAGTTCAAGCGTGCGCACCTCTACGACATTAACCCGGTCGGCGTCGGCGCCATGTTCGCTGCAACGGCGGTTGGCACCGCGGCGTTTTGCGGCCTTTTCGGCGTCACGCTGCAATCGCTGTCGTCGTTCCTGGCGCTCGCCGTCGCCTTCGCGATGGCGCCGCTCATCGCCTGGGCGACGCAAGGGCGCTTCTACATCGCCCGCTCGCCGCGGCAAAACTGGAATGGCCAGGCCGTGATCGGCTGCTCGATTTGCGAGCACCATTTCGAAGCCGAGGACATGGCGCACTGCCCGGCTTATTCGGGCGCCATCTGCTCGCTCTGCTGCTCCCTGGAAACGCGCTGCCGCGATTGCTGCAAGCCGCAGGCCCGCGTCTCCAACCAGCTTCTGGCCTGGTTCGGCCAGGCGCTGCCCGCCCGCGCCGTCGGCGTCCTCAACACCCATGTGGGCCGCTATCTGGGCGTGTTGGCGTTGTTTGTCGGGATCATCGGAGCTGTGCTGTCGCTGGTGTATTTTCTGATCGCACCCGACACCGCAGGGCCGCGCGAAGTCCTGATCTCGACGCTGTGGACTGTCTTCTTCATTCTCATCATCATCGCCGGCGTGGCCGCCTGGCTGTTCGTGCTCGCCCAGGAAAGCCGCCGCGTGGCCGAAGAAGAGACGCGCCGGCAAACCGATCTGCTGATGAACGAGATCGAGGCGCACAAACGCACCGACGCCAAGCTGCAGAAAGCCAAGGAGGCCGCGGAAGCGGCCAACACCGCGAAAAGCCGACACGTCGTCGGCCTGAGCCACGAATTGCGCACGCCGCTCAACGCCATCTTGGGCTACGCGCAGCTCCTCGAGCGCGATCCGGCGATCCCGCACCAACGGGTCAACGCCATTCGGGTGGTTCGGCGCAGCGCAGAGCATTTGTCCGGGCTGATCGATGGACTGCTCGATATCTCCAAGATCGAAGCCGGGCGCTTTCATCTGAGCCGCAACGAAGTGCAGTTCAGCGACTTTCTCGACGAGATCGTCGCCATGTTCCGCCTGCAGGCGATCGCCAAGGGTCTTGAGTTTCAAGACCTGCGCGGCGGCCGTCTGCCGGCGGTGATCCAGACCGACGAAAATCGGCTGCGGCAGATTCTGATCAATCTCTTGTCCAACGCCATCAAGTTCACCGACGCCGGTCGCGTCACCTTCCGGGTGCGTTACCTCCACCAGGTCGCCGAGTTTACCGTCGAGGACACCGGCGTCGGCATCGACAGCAGCGACCTCGAACGAATTTTCCAACCCTTCGAACGCGCCAGGACAGTCGGTGCCTTGGCGACGATCGGGACCGGGCTTGGGCTGACCATCACCAGCCTGCTGACCAAGATCATGGGCGGCGACATTTCGGTCGACAGCGAGGTCGGCAGGGGCAGCACCTTTCGGGTGAAGCTCCTGCTCTCCGAAGTCACACGGCCGCGCATCGCCTCGACCATGGAATCGCGGGTGCGCGGCTATGCAGGTCCAAGAAAGACAATTCTGGTGGTCGACGACAACGAGGTGCAGCGCATCCTCATCCGCGATCTGCTGGAGCCGCTCGGCTTTGTGGTGCTGAGCGCGGCAAGCGGCCGCGAGTGCCTGCAAATGGTCGCGCGGACCAATCCCGAATCTGGTCTTGCTCGACATCGCCATGCCCGAGATGGACGGCTGGGAGGTCGCGCAGCAACTGCGCCGCCATCACGGCAAGCGCCCGGCGATTCTGATCCTTTCGGCGAATGCGATCGATCCGCACCACATGCTCGAAGCCGAGCGGCTTTACGACGATACCATGATGAAGCCGATTGATCTTCGCCAGCTCCTGAAAAAGATCCACGCGCTGGTCGACATCGAATGGATCTACAGCGACGACGCTCCGGCGCTCGAACTTCACCGCCCACAGCTCCGCAGGTCACCGCGAGGTTGCCGGCAGGGTGCGATATCGACGAACTCATCAAGCTTGGCGAGATTGGACACGTCACCCGCATTCTCGAGCGGCTCGGCGAAATCGAGAGCAGCGCCCCGGAGTGCGGCGAATTTATTGGGCGCATGCGCTCCATTGTGAACGCCTTTGATTTCAGGCGCTACGTGGCGGCATTGCAGGAGGTCCGTGACGCTCATGCCTAAGAGCGAGAGCCGCGACATCGTTCTTGTGGTCGACGATTCGCCGGATACGTTGCGGCTGCTGACCGATGCCCTCGAAGAGGCCGGAATGACGGTGCTTGTCGCACGTGAAGGCGAACACGCCCTCTCGATCGTCGAGAAGGTCGTGCCCGATGTCATCCTGATGGACGCGTTGATGCCGGGGGCCGACGGTTTCACGACGTGCCGCATGCTCAAACAGAAGCCGACGCTGGCGCATGTTCCGATCATTTTCATGACCGGGCTGACCGACACCGAGCACATCATTCAGGGATTGGAGGCCGGCGGCGTCGACTACATCACCAAGCCGATCGTGCCGGGGGAAGTGCTGGCGCGCATCCGCGTCCATCTCGCCAACGCCCGCATGGCGCACAGTGCGCGCACCGCGCTCGACACGTTCGGACGCTTTTTGCTGGCGGTAAACCGCGCCGGACGCGTTCTTTGGTACACGCCGCAGGGCGCGAAACTGTTGAGTCTCGCCTTCGCGGATTTCGATCGCGACGGCTATCTGCTGCCGAGTGAGATTCAAACATGGCTGCGTCAATGCGCGGCCACGCCGGCCGCGTCGGAAGCAACGTCGATGAATCTGAAGGATCGCACGTTGGCGAGCGGTGTTCACCTGATCTATATCGGGCAAATCGGAGCCGACGAGTTTCTGTTGCGGCTGGTCGAGAGCGGCATCAACGATGACCGCACGCTGCTGAAACAAAAGCTCGCGGTAACTGACCGCGAGGCGGAAGTCTTGCTGTGGGTCGCCCGCGGCAAATCAAATCGCGACATCGCTGAAATCCTCGACCTGAGCCCGCGCACGGTGAACAAACACCTGGAGCAGATTTACGCCAAGCTCGGCGTCGAGAACCGTACGTCGGCGGCGGCGCTTGCGGTTCGCACCATGGGCATTCGCTGAGCGTCGTCGCAGCGACGCGCGCCGCGCCACGGTTAATTTTCGTTAAAACCGCACGTTAACGGTCCATTAGGGTTAACGTTCTATTGCTGCAAAGCCCGCGGCAATGGAACGACCTGGTCCGCGAGCCCTGTTTTGGCAGCAATCATCATGCGTCGGACCGTCAGGGCTAACATTCACGTTCCTCGCCGACTGGCCGCAGCCTCACTGCTTGCCGGCGTGGCGATGGCGATGGCCGGATGCCAGACCTTGCAACTGCCGGAGACCGCCACGGCGCCGGCGCAAGCGCCGCTTCCGGTTGCCGCGGCCGACACCAACAGCGGCGATCCGCACCGCGACGTGGACACCTACGCCCAGCAATACCGGGCCGATCCTACCAATGTCGACGTGGCCATGCGCTATGCACAAGCACTGCGTCGCACCGGGCAGCGTGCCCAGGCTGTTGCGGTACTCGAAAAGGTCTCCATTCAAAGTCCACACAACAAGGCGGTCCTCGGTGCCTATGGCCGCGCCCTCGCCGAAGTCGGAAGTTACGAGCAAGCTCTGCAGGTGCTCGACGGCGCCCACTCACCGGATCAACCTGACTGGCATATCCTGTCGGCACAGGGCGCGGTGCTCGATCAGATGGGCCGCCATGCCGACGCACAACGGTATTATTTGACGGCGCTGAAGATTGCACCTGAAGAGCCTTCGATCCTGTCAAATCTCGGGCTCTCGTACGCACTGTCGAAGAATCTGCGCGAGGCCGAAGCGACGTTGCGCCGCGCCGCCGCGCAAAATCCCGTCGATGCCCGCGTGCGTCAGAATCTGGCGCTCGTGGTCGGGCTTCAAGGCCACTTTGCCGAAGCTGAAAATATCGCGCGCGCTGATCTGCCGCCTGACGAAGCCGCTGCCAATGCGGTCTACCTCAAGCAAATGCTTGCCCATCGCAAAGACTTGCGGGAGAAGACGCGCAGCGCGCGCGCCGACGACGGCACAAACTGACGCGACAGGCATGTCCGCCGGAATCTAAAACAACACCGCGCTTGCTGAACCGCAGGCGCTTCCCGTTATCGGCGCTTATTGAATCGCCATGACCTTGATGGCGGCGGGGCCGAGAATCACGATGAACAACACCGGCAGGAAGAACAGGATCATCGGCACCGTGAGCTTCGGCGGCAACGCCGCGGCTTTCTTCTCCGCCTCCGACATGCGCATGTCGCGATTTTCCTGGGCCAGCACCCGCATCGTGGTGCCGAGCGGCGTGCCGTACCGTTCCGCCTGCTGCAAGGCGAGACACACCGCCTTGACGCCTTCGAGTCCAACGCGCTGCGCGAGATTGTCGTAAGCCTGTCGGCGATCGGGCAAATAGGACAATTCGGCCGTGGTCAGCATGAACTCTTCGGCGAGCTCGACCGATTGGCTGCCGATTTCGTCGCTGACCTTCTGGAACGCCGCCTCGACCGACATGCCGGATTCGATGCAGATCAGCAGCAGATCGAGCGCGTCCGGAAACGCGCGTTTGATCGAGGTTTGGCGGCGCGTGATCTTGTTCTTCAGGTAGAGGTTCGGGCTGATCATGCCGAAATAGGCGGCGCCGATGGCAATGCCGAGCTTGATCAAGGTCGGTTGATTGAGCTGAATGACGATGAAGACATAGAACAAGGCGGCCAGCAGCATGGCGATCGGCATCACCATGCGGAAGAACAGGTACGTGACGTACGGCGCGTGCCCGCGATAGCCGGCCTGCACCAGCATCATGCGCGCCTTCTCTTCGCCCACCCATTTGGTGAGATTGAAGTTGTGGACGACGGTGTTCATGTAGGCGCGCGGCGATTGCCGCAACGTCGCCTTGTTGCCCAACGCCAGGCGTTCACGCTCGCGCTGCCTAATTCTCTCCCGCTCGGTCGCCACGGCCTTCATGCGCAGCGCCAACGTGTCGCGCACCAATAACGGCATCGCCAGCGTCAGCACCGTCGCGCCGGCGGCGAGCGCCGCGAACACCATGGTGAGAAATTGCGTGTCGATGAATTGCTCGAGCGTCCGCAGCATGGCCGGTCCTAAATGTCGAAATTGATCATCTTGCGCATGACCATGATGCCGATGAACATCCAGACGGCGGAGCCGAGCAGCATCATGCGGCCCAGCGGTTCGGTCCACAGCAGAGAAATGTATTGCGGGCTGGTGACGTAAACGAGGATCATCACCGCGATCGGCAGCGCGCCGATGATCGAGGCCGACGCTTTCGCTTCCATCGACATCGCCGTGATCTTGGCCTTCATCTTCTTGCGGTCGCGCAGCACCTTCGAGAGGTTGCCGAGCGCTTCGGAGAGATTGCCGCCGGCGCGCTGCTGGATCGAAATGACGATGCCGAAGAAATTGGCTTCCGGCAGTGGAATCTCTTCATAGAGTTGCTGACACGCCTCGCCGATCGGGATGCCGATCGTCTGCGTGTCGATGATGCTGCGAAATTCGCTGCGCACCGGCTCCTGAGCTTCGGCGGCGATCAGCTTGAGGCTGTCGAGCAGCGGCAGGCCGGCTTTGATGCCGCGGACGATCACGTCGACCGCATCCGGGAAGGCTTCCAGGAATTTCGTTTCCCGGCGCTTCTTCAGATACGACAATGCCCACAACGGCAGGCCGCCGCCGGCGGCAAAGCCGATGCCGACGGCCGGCAACAAACCGACGCCGGTGAACAACAACACGATGAAAGCGAAGACGCCGAGCCCACAGGCCGTCATGATGAAGCGACGTGGCGTCCAGCTCAATCCGGCCTGCAGGAGGCGCGTTGAAAGCGGCACGCGCTTGTTCTTTTTTTGCCGTGCTTCGAGTTGCTTGAGGGTATCCTCGACCTGCTCGCGCCGTGATTTCTGGCCCGACCGCGACGTGCGTTGCGGCATCACCTCCCGCTTGGCGACGCTCGCCACCCGGCGCTCCGCGCCGCGCTCGCCCGACAGCAGCGGGTAGATAAAGACCCACAAGACGCCGCCGACCGCGATCGCCACCATGACGAAGATCAGGGTCGAATTCATCGCTCTATCCTCACCTCAGCGGATCGGCCACCGCGGCGTCGAGCGCGGCCGCCAGGCGCTGCTCTTCGCCGAAATAGCGCGCGCGCTCCCAGAATTTCGGGCGTCCGATACCGGTCGAGCGATGATGTCCCGTCAGATTGCCGTCGGCATCCTCGCCGGTAATGTCGTAGACGAAGATGTCCTGGGTGATGATCACTTCGCCTTCCATACCGACCACCTCGGTGATGTGGGTGATCCGCCGCGAGCCATCGCGCAGACGCGCCGCCTGAACGACGACGTCGATCGAACCGACGATCATTTCGCGGATGGTGCGCGAGGGCAGCGCGTAGCCGCCCATGGTGATCATCGATTCGAGACGCGATAGCGACTCGCGCGGCATGTTGGCGTGCAACGTGCCCATCGAGCCGTCGTGACCCGTATTCATGGCCTGCAGCAGGTCGAAGGCTTCCGGGCCGCGGACTTCGCCGACGATGATGCGTTCCGGCCGCATACGCAGACAGTTGCGGACCAGATCGCGCATGGTGATCTGGCCTTCGCCTTCGAGATTTGGCGGCCGCGTCTCCAGCCGCACGACATGCGGCTGCTGGAGCTGCAGTTCGGCGGCGTCTTCGCAGGTGACGATGCGCTCGTCGTCGTCGATGTAACGGGTCAGACAATTGAGCAGCGTCGTCTTGCCCGAGCCGGTACCGCCCGAGATCAAAACGTTGACGCGACAGCGGCCGATCACCTTGAGGATCTCGGCGCCCTCCGGCGATATCGATCCGTAGCGGACCAGCTGCTCGAGCGTCAGCTTGTCCTTGCGGAATTTACGGATGGTGAGCGCCGGCCCATCGATCGCCAGCGGCGGCACGATGGCGTTGACACGCGAGCCGTCAGGCAGGCGCGCGTCGCAGATCGGCGAGGCTTCATCGACGCGCCGGCCGACCTGACTGACGATGCGCTGGCAGATGTTGAGCAGTTGCTGATTGTCGCGGAAGCGGATGCCGGTCTTCTGAATCTTGCCGCCGACTTCGATGTAGACCGTGCCGGACCCGTTCACCATGATGTCGGCGATTTCATCGCGAGCCAGCAACGGCTCGAGCGGACCGTAGCCGAGCACGTCGTTGCAGATGTCGTCGAGCAGATCCTCCTGCTCGGCGATCGACATCACGATGTTCTTGATCGCGATGATTTCGTTGACGATGTCGCGGATTTCTTCGCGCGCCGAATTCGGCATCGAGCTTGGCGAGCTGGCCGAGATCGATGGCTTCGATCAGCGCGCCGAACACCGTGCCCTTGGTCTCGTAGTAGCTGTCGGAACGTCGCAGGTCGACCGCGGTCGGAATCTGCTGCGGCAGCGCTCATCGGACCGCCGACACCGCGCGTCGGCGACGGCGCGCCGAGGATTGGCGCACCTAGGCCGGCCGACGGGAACGGAGCGCGGCCCCCTTGCGGCGGGGTCGCCGGCGCGGGGGCCGGCAACGACGATACCGGATGCGGCGCAGGCTGCGGCCGTTCCGCGACGGCAGCCGCGGAATTGCCCGGGAGACGAGGAACGCTTACCAAACACGAACGCAACTCCAACAGACGCGAACTGACTACGACGGTCGTTGCAGCAACTTCTCGATCAGCGGCGAGAATAAGCTGGAACTCTTTCTTTTTGGCTCCGTCCGGCCGGTTAATTTCTGTGCCAATTGCCGCAGGATATCGGCGGTGCGGTGGTTGGCCGAAATCTCGGCGATCATCTGGCCGTTATTGGCGGCGGAGCCGAACAATTGCGGCTCGAACGGAATGACCGCGATCGGATCATCGTCGAGCGCCTTGGCGAAGTCGCCGGCCTTGATCTCCGGGCGCTTGGGCACACCGACCTGGTTGAGACAATAGAGCGGACGCTGGTCGTTGGGCCGCGCGGCCTTGAGGAAATCGTAGAGGTTCTTGGTGTTGCGCAGGTTGGCGAGATCCGGCGCGGCCACGATCAGGATATCGTCGGCGCCCAGCAGGGTGCGCCTGCTCCAGCCGCTCCACATGTGCGGAACGTCGAGCACGACGCACGGCACGGTCGCGCGCAGCGAATTGAAGATCGCCTCGAACGCGTCGGCGCCGAAATCGTAGACCTGATCAAGCGTCGCCGGCGCCGCCAGCAAGCTCAGATGATCGGTGCATTTCGAGAGCAGCCGGTCGATGAACGCATGATCGATACGATCGGGCGAGAACACCGCCTCGGCAATGCCCTGCGGCGGGTCCTGATTGAAATCGAGGCCGGCCGTGCCGAACGCCAGATCGAGATCGGTGACGACCGAGTCGAGCATAAGATCGCGCGCGATCGAAAACGCGACATTGTGGGCGATCGTCGAGGCGCCGACACCGCCCTTGGCGCCGACGACCGCGATGATGCGACCGACCGGCTTGGCATCGGGCGCCGAGAACAGGCCGCAGACGGACGCGGACCACCTGAAGCGCGTTCACCGGCGCGATCAGATAGTCGCTGACCCCGCGACGCACCAGTTCGCGATAGAGCGCGACGTCGTTCATGCGGCCGACAATGATCACCCGCGTCTGCGCATCGCAGACGTGCGCAAGCTGGTCGAGGCCGCGGAGAATGTCGTCGCCGCCGTTTTCGCTCTCCAGGATGATGACGTTCGGCGTCGGCGCGTTTTGGTAGGCTTCAACGGCGGCGACCATGCCGCCCATCTGCATGCGCAAATGGGCCTTGGCCATGCGTCGGTCTTCGCCGGCCGCCTGAATCGCGCCGGCGGTTTCGACCGTTTCGCAAAACGCCTGCACCGAGATGCGCGGCGCCGGCGCAATACGCTCCTCGCGGCCCGCGACATCGGCGGGCGCGCTGTCCGACCAGGCGTCTTGGTTAGCAGGCTTCATCATACTCATGCGGCGACATCACTTCCCAGCGTCACTGATCTTGCCCGCGCTGTTATCCGGATACGTGGTCGCCGTTGCTTGACCGGCGCGATATTTTTCCAGAACCGTGGTACGGCGCGCCGTATAGGCCGGCGTTTCGCCGCGCGGCTGCGCCAGATCGGCCGGATCGTCGACCATGGCCGCAAGGTTACGCTGGGTCGAACAGCCGTGATTCCAGATCGGCTGGTTTTCGAAATGGTCACGGGTGAAACTTGGGCCGATGTCCTCGGGCCAAAGACCGCAGGGTCCGGCTTGCGCCATGACGCGCGGGAAGCTGATCCGAATCGGCGCGATATTGCGGCCCGGGCGCCTGATAGCCGCGCACGACGATGCCGTTCGGCGGCACGCTCGTGGCCGCCAGAATCGAGCGAATCGTGTGCACGGTCTCGGAAGCCGCGCGCTCATTGCTGGCGCCGACCGGCAACTCGATGGCGACGCCGCCGGAAGCCTCACGCCGCCAGCGATGGCCGAACTGCGCCACCTCGGCGCGCTGGCCGGCATTGAGCTCGCCGCGGCTGGTGCCGACGAACACTTCCAGCGTCTGATTGCCTTCGGTCATCGTAATCGGATGGCGCTGGCGATAGTCGTACGGAACGCTCGGGCGCGCCGGCCGTGACTTGTTGATCGGTGTTGCAGGCGCACAGGAATATCGCGCAGCCGCCGACGATGGCCGCGCGCGCCGCCAGTCCGCCCGCCGCGCGCGAGTTTCGCCAGCTCCTCGACAACCGCCATGCGGCCAATCAGCATTGTGGTCTCCCTCGCGCTGCTACTTCAGTCGAGAATGAAGCCGTACTTGCCCCGATAGTTGTCAGGCGGATCGGGCATGCCGCCGACGCCGTAGATGCGATTGAACCGGCCGAGCAGCACCTGCGCCGGATCGCTCGGATCGGCGAAGCCGTCGTCGGGCCGCGACAGGTCCTTCGGCGCCACCGCGTGCACCAGATAGGGCGTGACCAGCACCATCAGCTCGGTCTGCTGGTTGATGTAGTCGTTGCTTTTGAACAGCGGGCCGAGAATGGGAACTTCCGCCAGCCCCGGAATGCCGTTCATCTGATGCTTGGTGTTGTTCTGGATCATGCCGGCCATCGCCAGCGCGCCGCCAGACGGAATCTCGACCGTGGTATCGGCGCGGCGGGTGCGGATCGAGGGCACGTTGACGCTGGCGGTGCTTCCGGGAATCGGGATTTCCAGCGAGTTCTGCGCCGAAATATCCGACACTTCGGTCAAGACCCGAAGGCTGATGCGACCTTCGCTGAGCACCACCGGCGTAAAGTTGAGGCTGACACCGAATTTCTTGAACTCGATCGAGGGCTGACAGGTCGTGGCGGCGCCCGGCGTGCTCGAGGTCGGCGAGCAGGAATAGCCGTTCAGAATGGGAAATTCGCCGCCGGCGAGGAACGTTGCCGTCTCGCCCGAGACCGCCGTCAGCGTGGGTTCGGCCAGCGTGTGAATGACACCCGCCTGCTCCATCGCCTGCAAGGTGCCGGTGAGCGAATGGAACGATGCGGAGATCGACGAGCCGCTGAGCGATTGGCCCAGTGCGGTGAACGGATTGGTGTTGTTGAGGCCGACGACCGTGGTGCCGAAACTGAAGGCGGCGTTGTTGGCGCCCGTGCCCGTCAGGTTGATGCCCAGCTGTTTGATCAGGTCGCGTTCAACTTCGGCGACCGTCACCTTCAACATGATCTGATCGCGGTTGCGCACCACGATCGCGTTGACCACGCGAGTTCCCTGGGTCGCGGCTTCCTGCGAACTGACGCCGATAAGCCGGGTGGCGATGTCGAAGGCTTGCTGGGCTTCCGCCTGGCTCGAAGCAAAGCCCGACAGGATCACGCCATTCGATCCGATGCCCTCGACGCGGATTTCCGAATCCGGCAGCACCTGCTTGATCGCGGCGCGAATGCCGTTGAGATCGCGAGTCACCGCGATATCGAGGCCGGCCAGTTGCTTGCCGTCGGCGTCGAAGAAAAAGATATTGGTCTGGCCGATCTCGTTGCCGATCACATAGGCGCGGCGCGACGAGCGGATCACCGCGTTGGCGACCTTCGGGTTGGCGACCAGGACATCCTTGATGTCGCGCGGAAAGTCGATCACCAGCGACTTGCCGAGACCCAGCGCGACCGAGCGCGAACCGAAATCGCTGGCCGCGACCGCGATCGCACGTGGCGCGCCGAATTGTTCGGCGGCGACCACGCTGCGTTGCGGCAGCGCCGCAATCAGGGCGGACGCTAAACCGGCGGCGAGAGCTGCCGCTCGGATCGGTGTCGCAGGTCGCATCTTGAAATTCCTCCGCGCGCTCATTGTCCCGCCGACTGGGCGCTCACGCCGAAACGCACTGTATTGATCGTCCGCGATTGCTGTGGCTCTTGCGGCAGGGCGCCCTCAGGCGTCGGCGACTGCGAATCCAGCAGGCTGCGCAAAGCCAAGGAGATGGTGCCGATCTGGCGGGCCTGCGACAGCATTTCGGCCTGCTGCGGATCAAGCTCGATCGTAATGGTCTTGCCGATCGTCGCCTTCTGCCCTTCCTTGTCCTCCATCGATTGATCGACCGCGAGCACCCGCACGTTCCGCAGGATGGTCTCGCTGATGTATTTCTCGACGCCGCCGACCTTCTCGGCCCACTTGTCCCGGCGCGTGAGGATGACGTCGACATGGTCGTTCTGCCGGACGAAACCGGCGGCCTGGCTTTCCGGCGTTACGTCGATCGCGATTGCGCGCATGCCGTGCGGCAGGACCGCGGCCATGAAGCCGCCGCCGCTGGCCAGTCACGATCTTGGAATCGCGAATAGGCTCGCCCACGACCATCGGCGAGCGGACCAACGCGCCGATGAAATCCTTGATCGCGTCCGGCCGATCGCTCTTTCTGACCAGAGCCGGGCTCGCCGACGCGGCCGGCCAGGTTTGCCAGCCGATATCGCCCTCGTTGACCACCTGCCCGATACTGAGATCCGTTTTGGCGACCAGGACGTCGGTCGTGGCGAGCGGCGGCGGCGGCGGCGCCGGCGGCGGCGGCGCAGGTGCACGATTACCGCTCGCGAGCATGGCCGCGATGCCGGCCGCAGCCAGCGCGATAACCAACACGATGATCCGGGAGCGCCTCATTGTCCTTCAGATTCCCACGCGGCATGGGCGGCCCGACAGGCCGCCGTGCCGGAATTTCATCAGCTAAACGTCAAAGCATGGTTAATGAGGCGTATCTAATCGCGTTAACGGCGCGGTCCACGGCTCGCCTTGTCCGGGCCCTGCCGGGCGCAAAAGAAGGCGTCGCCACGCTCGAACCGGCTCAGCGGCCGATCGCCGCCATCCAGTTGGTGTGCGGGTAAACGACCAGCGCTGCGGCCGCCAAGAGCGATACCGTACGGAACGCCGCAATCGCTGCGGTGTAACCGCTCCGCCCACGGCAGCCCGATAAACACCGGCGGCATCGGCATCCCGCGATAGTAGACGATCGCGAGCGTCAACGCGCCGCCGAACAGCGACGCATAGACCAGATAATCAAGCAGGTTGGCGAAGCCGAGCCACAGCGCCGTCGCCGCGGCCAATTTGGCGTCACCGCCGCCGATCCAGCCGCAAGCAAAAAATACGAAGACGACCGCCAGGACTGCCGCCGCGGCGCCGAGATGCGACATCAGGTCGGACGCGCTCATGCCGGTGAGGACCGCAAGAGTAGCGAACCCGGCGACGAGAATGATGGAAACCCGATTGGCGATCGTCATCGTGAACAGATCGCTCGAAGCGGCGAACGCCATGACCGCCGGAAACAGCGTCAGTTCGATCACCTTGGCCAGAATGATCATGGCAGCTGCAAACCTCGGGGCGCACGCACGGCGACAACATGCACCGCTTAATGTTGAGCCTAGGTTAGCGCGATCACGACAAAGCACCGCCCTGAAACTGAAAGGGCTCCGGGACCGACCGGAGCCCTTTCAAGACGATTCAGCAACGCGCTTATTTAAGCTGCGTGGAGATGCTGGTGAACGTCGTGTTCAGCTTGGTGCCGAGGCCGTTGACCACGGCGATGATCGCAACGGAGATGCCGGCGGCGATGAGGCCATATTCGATAGCCGTGGCGCCCGACTCGTCCTTCACGAAACGCGAAACGAGGGTCTTCATGAGGTGGCTCCTTTAGGTCCGGTACACTACTGTCTGCGCTGACCCAACGGCTGTTGTCCCAGTCCATTTGGATCGCCGCGAACCTAACAACGAGACATTTCGGCGGGGTTAAATCGATTGCATAAATATCACGCCACAGCGGCGTTGCGTCGCTTGGTTAATGGCGGCTTTGCAATTGTCAATAAACTTGGCAGGAAAACTTCCCGGCTGCAGCGTCGGCGATTTCCCCACTAGCAAAAACCCGGCTGCAGCACCGGTGCGTTCTCAATAACAAAAAAGTATTTCGAGGACGTATCCGCGGAAGATTGCAATTGTCGCAACTCTGAAACGCCTGCACTGCAGGGCCATACTCATGTTCGGATTCATCGCGCATTAATGCGCATCGACGATATCTGGAAGCGTGGTGGACGACCTTACGCATCATCAGATTATCCGCAGATCTTGCGCATCTGAAGCCACAAACAAATCCATAGCAGCGGAAGCGATCGTCACATGAGTCAAGAACTGCTCGGCTTCGTCGTCGACGTCGGCAAGACTTTCATGCGCGGCGTTCCGATTTCGCTGGCGTTGGCGCTGGTGTTCACCGTCCTGACCTGGTTCTGGGCCTGCAATCCAGGCCAGCCGTGGTGGCGCAAGCCCGACATCTTCACCGACGTCTGCTATTGGCTGTTCATTCCCGTCATCGCCCGCTTCTTGCGGATCGGCATGCTGATCGCCGGCGCCGCGGTATTGTTCGGCATCACCACCGCCGACGGCCTGATCGCGTTTTATCAGGACGGACACGGTCCGCTCGCCGCGCTGCCGCTGCCCGCGCAGATGATCATCTTTCTGATCGGCGAGGACTTCATCCTGTATTGGACGCACCGGCTGTTTCACGGCAATCAGCTCTGGAAATATCACGCCGTGCATCATTCCTCGGAAGAGCTGGAATGGATTTCGGCCGCGCGCTTCCATCCGATCAACTTGTTTCTCGGCTCCGTGATGGCCGACGTCGTCATGTTGCTGATCGGCATCTCGCCCAACGTCTTCGTCGTGCTCGGGCCGATCACGATCGCGCACTCGGCGTTCGTTCACGCCAATCTTGATTGGACGCTGGGGCCGTTCAAATACGTCATCGCCAGCCCGGTGTTTCACCGCTGGCACCACACCTCCGCCGAACGCGGCGGCGAGAAGAATTTCGCCGCGACCTTCCCGGTGCTCGATCTGATGTTCGGCACCTTCTATATGCCGAAGGGCGTATTGCCCGACGCGCTACGGCATCGACGACAAGGAATTTCCGGAAGGCTTCGGCAGCCAGCTCGCCTATCCGTTCAAGAGCAAGCCGCCGGTCGACCCAAAGTCCCGGCACCGGCCCGCTGATTGCCGTCCAGAGGGCTTCGCCGTCTGGTAGTTTGCGTTTCCTTCATCTATTTCCGCTCAAGTCGAGCGGTGGCGCAGGCTTTGGGTTGCCGGGTTCCAGCGTAGCGTTGCGGAGAGTATCGATGGCGGCATTGCGCGTGCGCGGCCGGGTGACAGTGCGCCCGCTGCACTGCCTCGCGGCGATTTTCCCGGTTTTGCTAACGATCGCCGCTGCCGTGCCGGCGGCCGCCGAACCGCCGTCCGATATGATCACCGTCCATATGGATCAGGCGCGCCTTGTGCACTTGCCCGAGCGCGCCACCAACGTGATCATCGGCAATCCCCTGATTGCCGATGTTTCGATCCAGCCCGGCGGCCTGACCGTCATCACCGCCAAGAGCTACGGCGCCACCAATTTCGTCGCCACCGACCGAAGCGGCGCGGTGCTGATGGAAAAGGCCATCGAGGTCACCGGTCCGCGCGACCCCACGCTGGTCTTGTATAACGGCGGCGATCGGCAGACCTACAGCTGCACGCCCGAGTGCTCGCGCCGGCTGACGCTCGGCGACACCCCGGAATTTTTCGACCGGACACTCGGCGAGATCACCACCCGCAACGCCCAAGCCACGGCCGCGGGAGCGCTGTCGTCCGGGCAGATCCAGCTCGATTCGCGCTCGGTCGGCAGCGGTCCGCAGCCGCAGCAACAACAGCAACAGAAATAGCCGCGGTCACGGGATCGGCAGCGACGTCGTCGACTTGATCTTCTCCATCGCGAAGCGCGACGTGACGTTCTTGAGCGGCACCGCTGCGATCAGCCGCTTGTAGAACGAGTCATAGGTTGCCATGTCGGGCACGACGACCCGCAGCATGTAATCGATGTCGCCGGCCATCCGGTAGAACTCCATCACCTCCGGCATGGCGCCGACGGTCTTGGCAAAGTGGTCGAGCCATTCCTGCGAGTGATCGCCGGTCTCGACCGAGGCAAACACGGTGATGCCGAGCCCGATCCGCTCCTGGTCGACCAGCGCCACCCGCTTGAGAATGACCCCATCGGCCTCCAGGCGCTGAATCCGCTTCCAACAGGGCGTCGACGACAGTCCGACCCGGTTGCCGATGTCGGCGACGGAGAGCGAAGCGTCCTCCTGCAGGACGGTTAAAATCTTGCGATCTATGGCATCCATAGAAATAATCTTCCAATCGACAGCTTTGTCTACGCTTTACATAGAAAAATATTTTTATCAAGAGGTGTGCGTCAGGCGGCCCGGCGGCTGGCGACCGCCGAATCTATGGCCGCCGAGCACGCCGGCGCCCGTCCGCTTCGGACTTTCGCGAATGGCTGGAAAATCGCCGGGCGCCCGGCTACGCCTGCAGAACGGCGCTGCCGCCCGCGACGAAGTCGCGGATGATGTGATGCGCGATGGCGATCGGCGGCGGCGTGGTGAGTTGCTGCGGGTGCTGGCGCAGCAGCATCGCTTTCAGCTCGGCGCGGTCGAACCAGCGGGCATCCTCGATCTCGCTGGGATCGATGACGATGTCGTCGCTGATCGCCGCGACATGGCAGCCGATCATCAGCGACGACGGGAACGGCCAGGGCTGCGAGGCGAAATATTTGACCTCGCCGCAGACCACACCGACTTCCTCGGCGATCTCGCGGCGCACCGCTTCCTCAATGGACTCGCCGGGCTCGCAAAAGCCCGCCAGACACGACCACATGGTCGGCGGAAAGCGCGGTGAACGGCCGAGTACACAGCGGTCGCCCTTGATCGGCAGCATGATCACCACCGGATCGGTGCGCGGAAAATGCTCGGCCTTGCAGGCCGGACAATCGCGCCGCCAGCCGGCCTGCACCGGCACCGTCGGCGTTCCGCAATTGGGGCAGAAGCGATGGCGGGCGTGCCAGCCGAGGATCGCCTTGGCTTCGGCAAGCGGTGGTACGTGTCCGGTGTCGACTTCGCCCTGCACTGCGATGGTACGCAAATCGATGATTTTCAGATCGGGGCACGTCTTCAGAGACTTCGATCGCGGCCTGATCGATGCCCATGCCGAACCGCGGCGCATCGTGCAAAAGGCCGAGGAAGACAATCTCGCGCGCGGTACCGAGCGGCACGCGCCTCGTCGGGCGAGAACAGCGGATTTGGCGCCGCGCCCTGTCCCTTCAAGACGATCGCCTCGCCGCCGATCACATAGACGCCGGCGCGTTCGTGCCGAAGCAACGCGGCGATTTTCCCCTCGTCGCCGCGCAACGCGGCGGCGCGATCGAGTGGACTATCGGAATAGGCCTGTTTTGGCAGGGAACCGAGAGCTGGGTCTTTTGACATTTTGTACCGAATTGAAGCCGTGCCGCTGGTGCAGGTCAAGGGCAGCGGGCATCACGAACGTGCCCGCCTGGTCGGGTTCGGAACAAACCGCCTGTACAGACCCTGAGCCGAAGCGCCGCGCCACAGGGGCTCTCGCGTTGAACGCACTCCCGTCACGCCTCCCGGTCTTTATTAGCCCTGGTGTGTGTCGCCGGCGAGAATAAGCGCCCAGAACACTTTGTATTTCGAATTCGGCGCGAAAGCCGTGGCGATACCGAGTCGCGTCACGCCGTGATTGAGCATATTGGCGCGATGCGGCGGCGAATCGCGCCAGCCCGAAAAGGCCTCCGCCAGGGTGTGATAGCCGGCGGATATGTTCTCGACCACGACCGCACCTTTGAAAGGCGAATTGCGCACCCGCTCCTGAAACGGCCGGCCGATGTCGTGATCCATCTTGTCATGCGCGGCCATCGCGGCGGCCTGCTCGCTCGCCATGCGCATCAGGTCTTGATCGACTTTGAGTGGGCCGAGGCCGTTATTGCTGCGGTAGCCGGAAATCATCGAGGCCGCGGCGGCGGCATCCACTGCCGTGTCGGCATGCGCCAGGTTTTGGTAGAAGGTCGGCTCCGCCGGCGGCGGCGCCTCGCTGCCGGCGCAGCCCGCCAGGATGGCGGCCGCGCAGAGCGGCGCGCCAAAGATCGCCAGCGCCGCCGACGGCCGCATTGTCATTATCCCCGGCAAAGTTAGGGTCCCCGGCGCGACTCGATGGCGCGATTCCCGTTGATAGTTTCGTTGTCCCGCCCCGGCAAGGGCAGGAGTTTTGCGGGGTGTGGGGCTCGTCATTGCGAGGAGCGAGCGCTGCGAAGCAATCCAGCTCTCCGAGCCGCCCGCGCCGGACGACGAAGGCGCATCGCTGTCGCGCCGGAAACCGCGGCCGCCCCGTCAGTCGGCTCGGGGACTCTTGTGTTGCGTTCATGTGACAGCCCGACAATCCCTTCGCCGGCCCGGAACTCACGGCGTCCCAGACCATTGCGGTTGAGCAGTCGAAGTAGCGACGCGGGGATAAGGCAAAGCAGCCGGGGGAAGGTGGACATGCGTGCTCAGATCAACAGCGGCAATGCGGGGACGGAAACCGTCGTTCCGTTCGCACCGGCCTTCGAAAATGCGGGGGGCGACCGGTCCGATCAGCTCGACCGGGCCGGGCAAACCATTCTGCAGATGCTGCACAATGCCGCCAATCTGGCTGACGCCAACAGCCAGCACGCGCTCGACATGGCGCAGAAGCTGGCGCATCAGCTGCGCGCCGCCGAAGCGCGCATCGCCGAACTCGAGGCAGACGGCCAAGGCTATCAGGACAGAGCCGAGCGGGCCGAGCAATGGCTGCACCGGGTCTACGCGGAAATTCAGGACCGTTTTCTGAAGAAGGACGAGCAACGGGCCGCTGCCGGTGCGCCACGGCGCAAGGTTTGATTTCGGCTGACAAGCTGAGCCCGGTCCGTAGCAGCCGCCGCGCGGCAATACGCTAAGCAAACCTATTCCCGCTCGTCCCCGCGAAGGCGGGGACCCAGATTTTTTGCACCGCTCATTGCGAACCGCCTGGATTCCCGCTTTCGCGGGAATGAGCGGAGAGAAGCTTTGCCGCCCGAGGAATGAGCGGGACGGGCATTCCACGCGCCGACATCAACATTCGTAGCGTCATCATCGCGCCAGGCACGGCTTTGCACGCAAAACGCTGCACGCGCTATTCAGGTGTGGTTCATCGGATACCGGGCAGAGAAGATGTCTTCTCAATGCCGGAGGAATGGCAAATGGTACGGAAATTGGCGTACGCCGCGGCAGTGGCGGCGGCGCTGGCGATCCCAGGGGTCGCATTGGCGCACGGCGGCCACGGTGGTGGTGGTCACGGTGGTGGTCATGGCGGTGGTCATGGCGGTGGCCATGGTGGTGGTCATCATGGCGGTGGCCATCACGGTGGCGGACACCATGGCGGCGGTCCATGGTGGCGGTCATCATGGCGGCGGTCACATGCACGGTGGTCACATCACGGCGGTCACATGCACGGTGGTCACATGCACGGTGGTCACATGCACGGCGGTCACATGCACGGTGGTCACATGCATGGCGGTCACGGTCACGGCCGCTACTGGCACGGCGGCCGCTGGTGGGGCGGCTACGGCGTCGGCCCGTGCTGGCGCTGGACGCCAACCGGCTACGTTTGGGTCTGCGGCCCGAACTGATAAATCGACCACGCGGGAAGCTGGCGCGCGCCGGCTTCCCGTTTTCGCGTTTCTGCTGAAATTTAAGATCGCGTGTGTCTCGTCATGGCAGGGCTTGCCGGGGCACGCCTGTGCGTAATTCATTCGCAGGATGGGTTGAGCGCAGCGAACCCCATCGCAATGGCGCCGAAGCTCCCGTAGTGGGTTTCGCTTCGTTCAACTCACCACATACATGTCGCCAAATACATGCGCCCAGCGCTACGAGCCGTCGTTCACCGATCGGGATCGATCGTGAACAGCTCCTGCGGATGCGACACGCCGCGCAGCGCGTAGCGTCCGACCGAGACGAGGCGGCGTTTCATGTCATCGACTGCGGCGAACGCCGCCGACATCAGAACCGGCTGGTCGACCGAACGGCACATCGCCGCGATGCGGCTGGCCTCGTTCACCGCGGGTCCGAGCACGGTGAAATCAAGCCGCTCGCGGCTGCCGACATTGCCGTAGAAAACCTTGCCGACATGGAGGCCGAGATACATGTCGGTGATCGGCTGCTGTTGGGCGCTGCGGCGTTCATTCAAATCGACGACACCCTGACGCGCCGCCAGCGCGGCGGCCAGCGCCGCCGCACACGCATGGGCGCGGTCTTCGCCGGTGAAGATCGCGAGCGTGCCGTCGCCGATCAGCTTGAGCACATCGCCGCCATGCTCGTGGACCGCCGAGACGATGACATCGGCATAGTCATTGAGCAGAGGAATGACCTGCTCGGGCGCCGTGTCGGTGATGCGGGTGAAGCCGCGCAAGTCGCTGAACCAAACAACGGCGTCGATGCGCTCGGCAATCCCGCGCACGATGCGGCCGCTCAGCACGCGCTGACCGGCGTCGCGTCCCAGATAGGTTTCCATCAGCGTGCGGGTCATACGCGCCAGCGATGCTGATTTGATCGCCAGCGCCAGATACGGCACGATCCGCTCCAGCACGGCCATGTGCCGGTCGCCGAAACCATTGGGTTCTTTGGTCCCCCACGACGAGTAGACGCCGTCCATTTCGCCGATGATGCCTTCGGCGCCGAAACGGTTGATGACCGCCACATAGTCGGTCATGCCGGCGTCGTACCAATCGGGCAGCAGCGAAAACTCATCTTTGGTAGCGGGGGTGAGACGGCGGCGAAACTGCGCGTCGCCGGTTTTCAACATGCTGAAAAACGGGCTGCGCCGCCAGGTGTCGGTTGCCTGTTGATCCAACAACGTCTGGCCCTCGCCCGCGTAAGCCGAGGTCGAGAGATCGATCCCTTCCAGGCTGGTGCGGCCATATTCAAAGATCGGCGTTTCGTTACCAAAACCCCAGCGGAACAAGCGGCCTTCATGCACCGGATGCAGCGTATCGATGAACAGATGCGCGCGGCCGAGCGGCATACCGGCCGCGAGACAGCGGTCGCAAAAGCCAAAGAAAATATCGGCATCGCTGGTGCCGGCGAGGCCGGCTTCGGTCACCCAGGCCTGCAATTCGTCGAGGCGCTTCTCATCCATGCTGCGATTATACAGGCTTCGCGCCCGGGCGCGCGCATTGTGTGCCAGAGGCACCACGATCTGCACCGTGCCGCCGCCCGGCAGCCAATGTTGAACCGATTGGCGTTCTACAGTTTTCGATGATGTCGCGGAGCGCACTCAACGCTCAAAGCGTCATCCGTACCGCGGCTGCGGCCTGGTTCCAGCCAAGGCCGGAACTGATCATGACAACCAGATCGCCGTTCTTGATCTTGCCGACTTCGATCGCGTCATCGAGCGCCATCGGTACGCAAGCCGAGCCGGTGTAGCCGAACTTCTCCATCACGGTATGGCATTTCGCCAGCGGCACGCCGCAACGCTCGGCCGCGATCTTGATCGATGGCTTGCTGACCTGGGTGAAGAGCAGCTGGTCCACCTCATCGGCGGTGAAGGCGCATTGCCCGGACAGCCGCTTGAACAGACGCGGCCAGGTGTCTTCGTTCACGGAGGCCGGGTAGTTGCCCGCGGAGCGGCGCATCTGGGTGCGCCCGGCATTGACGGCCTCGACGCTCGCCGGCTCGAAGGTGCCGCCGGCCAGGATGCCCCAGCCGGATGCGAACGAGCCGTCGGCCTGGAAGGCCGAACCGATAAAGCCCGGCTGATCGCCGCTCTCCATGACGACAGCACCGGCGCCGTCGCTCCACAGGAAGCGGCCGGCATCGTCCGGATCGGACAGCCGGTGCACCATGTCGACGCCGACCAGCAGCAGCGTCTTCAACGCCATGTTGGTCGCGAGCAATCCGGCCCCGATGGCGATCATCACCGGAAAGGCCGCGCAGGAGCAGTCGACATCGAAGGCGCCGGCATTCTTGGCGCCCAGCTTGTGCTGCAGCACCACCGCGGTGCTGGGCGCGATGTAGTCCGGCGAGGTCGTCCCGAGAATGACCAGGTCGACGTCTTCGGGCTTGCGGCCGGCACGCTTGAGCGCCTCCCGGGCGGCCGGCAGCGCGAGGTCGGACGTCGCCCAGTCGTCGGGCGCATAAAGCCGCTTGGCGATGCCGGTGGTATGAGCGAGCCGCTCGATCACGTCCGGCCGTCCCAGCGCGGTAAAGCGCGCCGCCAACTCATCATTGGTGACGAGGTGGTCGGGCACATAGCGCGCGGTGGAGACGATTTGGGCAATGCGGCTCATGCAGGACTCCCGCAAAGGCGCATTGCTTGGTGGACCTGCTTCGGCGCAGACGAGCGCGCCACCCGGCGCGCTCGCAGTCTCGTTTTCAGTTCCGTACTCAACTTCTCTAGAGGCTCCCTATGCGGTCCCGCCGGTGGTGAAGGGCAGCACGCGGATCCGCTTGCCGGTGGCGGCAAAAACGGCGTTCGCGACTGCCGGCCCAACCGGCGCGACACCCGGTTCGCCGACCCCTGTCGGCGGTTCCGGCGATTGCACGATATGCACTTCGACCTTCGGCATCTCATCGATGCGCAACACCTGATAGGCGTCGAAGTTTGTTTGTTCGACCTGGCCGTCCTTCAGGGTGATCGCGCCGTAAAGCGCGGCGCCGAGGCCGAAGCCGATGCCGCCTTCCATCTGCGCGGTGATCACGTCCGGATTGATCGGCGTGCCGCAATCGACCGCGCAGACGACGCGGTCGACCTTGATCTTGCCGTCCGGCGCCACCGTGACCTCGGCGACCTGGGCCACGTAAGTGCCGAAGGCTTCGGCGACGGCGATGCCGCGACCTTTTCCTTTCGGTAGCGGGCTGCCCCAGTCGGCTGCCTTGGCGGCCATTTCGAGCACCGCCTTATGGCGCGGATGATGTTCGAGCATCGCCTGCCGGTACGCGAACGGATCCTTGCCGGCGGCCTTGGCGACTTCGTCGATGAACGCTTCGGTCGCGTAGGCGGTGTGCGAACTGCCGACGACGCGCCACCACAACACCGGCACGCCGGTCGCCGTGGTGTTGAGCTCGACCGACATGTTGGGAACGGCGTAAGGCAGGTTCGCCGCGCCCTCGACCGAGGTGGCGTCGATGCCGTTCTTGACCATCACGGCGGCCATCGCGGTACCGCCCATGATCGATTGGCCGACGATGCGATGCTGCCAGCCGACGATGTTGCCGGCCTTGTCGAGCGCGGCTTCCAGCCGATGCAGATAGAGCGGGCGATAAAGCCCGCCGCGAATGTCGTCTTCGCGGGTCCATTGCAGCTTGACCGGCGTGCCGTTGGCACCGAGCGCCTTGGCGACCGAGACCGCCTCGACGATGTAGTCGGACCACATATTGGCGCGACGGCCGAAGCTGCCGCCGGCAAGCAGCGTGTGGATCTTGACCTGCTCGGGCTTGAGGCCGGCAGCGGCCGCGGCGTTGGCCTGATCGACGGTCTGAAACTGATCGCCGCACCAGATCTCGCAGCTCGTGGCGTCAAGCTTCACCACCGCGTCGAGCGGCTCCATCGGCGCGTGCGCCAGATAGGGAAACTCGTAGGTGGCGTTGAGGACCTTGGCGGCGCCTTTGAACGCGGCCGCCACATCGCCTTCGCGACGCGCCGGCATGCCGGGTTGCTCGGCGAGTTGCCGATACTCCGACATGATGGCAGCGGTGCTGCGCTTCTCCGCCTTGCTGTCGTCCCACTCGACCTTGAGCGCCTCGCGGCCGCTCTTGGCCGCCCAAAAACTCTTGGCGACGACGGCAACACCACGCGGCACCTGGAGGACTTCGACCACGCCCGGCACGGCCTTGGCGGCGGTGGCGTCAAACGACTTCACCGTCGCGCCGAACAGCGGCGGACGCTGCAACACCGCCACCAGCATGTTCGGGAACGTGACGTCGATGGTGAATTGCGCCGTGCCGTTGGTCTTTCCCGGAATATCGACGCGCGGCAGTTTTTGACCGATGAGCTTGAAGTCTTTCGGGTCCTTCAGCGCGACCTTGTCGGGTGCCGACTGAGCCGCGGCCTTGACGGCGAGATCGCCGAACGTCGCCTGGCGATTGCTCGGCGTGTGACGCACGACGCCGCGCTCGACGGTGATGCTTGCCGGCGGGACGTTCCAGTCCTGTGCGGCAGCCGCGACCAGCATCGCGCGTGCCGTGGCGCCGGCGTTGCGCAACTGCATCCAGGAATTCGCCATCGCCGAGCTGCCGCCGGTGCCCTGCATCGTGCCGAATGACAGATTGGCGTATTTGCTCGCGTCAGCCGGCGCGGACTCGACTCGGATCTGTCCCCAGTCCGCATCAAGCTCGTCGGCCACGATGGTGGCGAGGCCCGTGTAGGTGCCCTGCCCCATTTCCAGATGTTTGGCGATCACCGTGACGCTGTTGTCCGGTGCAATGCGCAGGAAGGCGTTGGGAGTGAAATCTTTCGCCGTGTCGGCGAACGCGCGGTTCAACGGTCCCGACCAATGAAAGCCGATGGTGAGGCCGGCGGCGGCGGCAGCCGTTGCTTTCAAGAATCCGCGGCGGCTCGAGCGCGCGTCAGCAAGCATTGCTTTGCTCATGACTTAGCCCTCCATCGCACGCGCGGCCGCGTGGATCGCGGCGCGGATACGCGGATAGGTCGCGCAGCGGCAGATGTTGCCGCGCATGGCCTCGTCGATGTCCGCATCGCTCGGCTTCTGGTTCTGTGCCAGCAGCGCGGTCGCCGACATGATTTGGCCGGACTGGCAATAGCCGCATTGCGGAACTTGCAGTCCGACCCATGCGGTCTGCACGGCCTTCCCGGCCTTGCTGTCGATGCCTTCGATGGTGGTGACGTGCTGGCCGTCGACGGCCGCAAGCGGCGTCACGCACGAGCGCGTCGCCTGCCCTTCGATGTGGACTGTGCAAGCGCCGCATTGCGCGATGCCGCAGCCGTATTTTGTGCCGTGTAAGCCGACAACCTCGCGGATTGCCCACAAAAGCGGCATGTCGGGATCTGAATCGAGCGTGACGGATTTACCGTTGAGTGTGAAGGCGACTGTCATGAAAGACCCTCATATAGGGTTGGATCATTGCAGAGCTGTGCGTTGATGCGGTTTTCAGGTTGAGGCACGGCGCACTCGACATATTTCAACTCGCGCCGACCCCGCTGCGAAACTGGGGTCGAGATGAACAAATCGCAATCATTCCAAAGTGCGATGCTGCTATGCAGGAATAAATCTGCGGCACACGCATGAACGCATGCGCATTCGCTGTCGGAAGATTGCTGTTGAGCTTGGTTTTTGGAGCGCGGCTGCGCGATACCGCCAGGCGATCTGTTTGCTGGCGCGAGTCATCATTTCTTTAAGAAAGCGAAGCGTGCTCGAGAATTTCCTTGGCCGCGACCTTCTTTCTGACCTTTGCCACAAAGCGCGCGAATTCCGCTTCATCGGCGCGCCGCAATGGTGAGACGCCGAACACCGGTTTCGGCCAGAGTGGATCGCTCACGCGGCGCGCGACAATGTGGATGTGAAGCTGCGGCACTACGTTGCCGATCGCCGCGACATTGATCTTGTCACAGCCGGTCAAATTTTTGAGCGCCAGCGACACGACGCCGATCTCCGCCATCAACGGAAAGGCATCGCTGCCGAGATCGGCGAGTTCAACCACGTTGGCGCGCCGCGGCACCAACACAAGCCACGGATAATCGGCCGCATTGATCGCCAACAGCCGCGACAGCGCCAGATCGCCGACCGGCGCCGTATCGGCGGCAAGCTGCTTGTGCAGCGACCATAGCGGGTCGGGCATCGTTCCTCCGTTTTTTCTTGGTCATTCCGGTTTTGTCATTCCCGGGCGCAGCAAAAATTGCAAGCCCGCTTTCGCGACAATCCGGAACGACGACGTTTATGGCCGGCTCATGATTGCCAGACTACTTGTTGCCAGACTACTTACTGCCAAGTCAGCGACGAAATCGCCACACTGACGTTGCCTTTGGCGTCAGTGATGATGCGCAGATTTTTGTCGTCGAAGGCAATGCCGACCAAACGTAGATCGTCGATGGTGATATCGCTGGTAACACCGTGGGCCTGGTCGGCGAACTGAGCCGCGGCCGTCGCAATGTGCTTCTTGGCGTCTTCGGCAAACGGCTTCAAGTCGATCACCGCTTTTTCGGCGAGCGTTTGTTGCAAATACGGCGCGGCGGCCTTGGCGGCTTCGCCGAGCAAACCGAATGCGGCTTGCAATTCCACGTCAAGCGCGACATCGGTGAAGCGCAAAACCTGCGCGTTCTGATCGAGCACCGGCTTGCCCCAGACGTGCACGGTGGCATCGGCGCCGAGCGCGAAGAAGCCGCGCTTCTTGACGTTCACCAGCAGCGAGATCAACAAACGATCGCCCGAGGCGGCGACCGCGGCCTGTTTGATCGTGGTCGCGAACGAACCTGAACCGTCCTCCGGAAAGGTTTTGTTCTTGAGTTGCGTCTCGAGCAAACGGCTTACTTCTGGAAACGGAATGTCGATCGGCACGCCGATATCGAGCGTGCCCTCGTTCGCCTGCGGCACCAGATCGAGCTGCGCCGGGAACGGACATTGCGGCTTGGTCTCGTTCGGCACGATCCGGGTTTCCGCCTGCACGCCGACGAGCAGCGTCACCGCGTTGGCGTCGATCTTGGGCTGCGCCGCGATGGCGCGCGTCGGGCGAATTTCGAGCCACAGGTTAGGCAGCCCTTGCCCGGCCGCGCCGAGCGGAAGAGCGCGACAAAGCTTGGTCCATTCCCTTCGCGCAGCGGTTTCGATGAACGGATCGTTGCGCATACGGCTTTCCAGCGCGCCGGTCTGCTCGCGCACCATATTGTCGAGCACCGGCCGCACCTCGTTGGACATGGACAGCTTGACGCCGGCGATCGGCAAAATCACATCGACCACGTTGACCTGCGCGCTGAGATTGGGCGCAAGCCGCCAGTTCGCCGAAATGCTCGGCCGCGCCATCGCGCTGACGGTGCCGCGAATGTCGGCGTGCTGATCGAAGGCTTTGCCGGTGAGGCCCTGCACCTGTTGGCCCAGATTGCCGCCCAGGATGCTGCCGATCGTGTTGCCGAGCGCGCCGGCCGCGCCGGTGAGCGTGCCGCGCGCCTGGAAGGTGCCGTTGAGCGCGGTGGAGATCACGAGCGCGTCCGGGCGTCCGGTCACGCTGAGCGGCCCGCGCGTGATGGTGAAATTCAGCTCCGCGGCTTGCAGCAATTGCGACACCGG
Organism: uncultured Alphaproteobacteria bacterium; assembly: GCA_963737755.1. Lineage (GTDB taxonomy): Bacteria > Pseudomonadota > Alphaproteobacteria > Rhizobiales > Xanthobacteraceae > BOG-931. Next base: position 72,361 of record CAVTTZ010000013.1, read on the forward strand.
ATTTTGCGGCCGACCCGACATGTTGCGCGGCGCCTGCGCCTCGAGCGCATCGCGGATCGCCGCCATCGACACCGCGGCCGGCGCCAGCACCGTCGAGGTTCCGGCCAGCGGCGGCAACGGCGGCTTGGCCGCGAGCTGCGGCCGCCCGGCCTGGATCGATGTCGGCGAGAGCACATTCAACAAAAACGTCGCGCCCACGAAGGCGGCGACGACAATCACCAGGCCGAGAATGATGATGCGGAGATTCATTGCGTCAGCACCTCGTCATGCGCGGGCTTGACCCGCATATCCAAGCGGGACCGGGGCCGGTGGAGGAACTTTCTCTTTCGTCAAATCGTGACCACGACATGGATTGCGGCAAGCTCATAACCCAAGACGGCGCCTCCCGCCTAGTGCCCGGTGAAATTCAAAAAAATGGATCAAATGTGGCCCGTTTGATCGACGGAACATCCCAGATCTAGCGGGCCGCCGATTGACATCCGGCGTTCAGCAAGCACACCGTCGCGGAGAGGTTGTTGGGGAGGTCGACACATGCCGCGGGCACCGCGCATTCTGATCATCGGCGGCGGCATCGGCGGGCTTGCCACCGCGCTCGCCTTCGAGCGTCAACATGCCGAGGTGATCGTCTGCGAGCAGGCGCCGAAGCTGTCGGAGATCGGCGCCGGCATTGGCCTTGCGCCCAATGCGATCAAAGCGCTGCGTGCGCTCGGCCTCGAGGACAAGATCAACGCCGCGGCTTACGCGTCCCAGAACGCCGTCATCCGTTCGTGGAAAGATGGACGGGAAATCTCGCGCGCCTATCAGGGCGACTATCGCCAAAAATTCGGCGCGCCGAGCGTCACCATCCATCGCGCTGATCTGCTCGGAATTTTGGCCGGAGCGCTGCAAACCAGCGACATCCGTGTTGGCCTGCGCTGTCTCGGCGTTGAACCGCGCGCAAATCGGCACCGCCGCGCGCTTCACTGACGGCAGCGAAATCGAAGCCGATCTCGTGGTCGGCGCCGACGGCATTCATTCGAAGGTGCGCGAGAGTTTGTTCGGCGCCGACGCGCCGCGTTTCACGGGCTGCGTCTGCTATCGCGGCATGGCGCCGGTCGACGCGGTGCCGCGCGACATCAACACCGACGACGTCACGTTGTGGATGGGGCCGCGCGGCCATGTCGTGCACTATCGCGTGCGTCACGGCGAACTTCTCAACATCGTCGCCCACATCGACAGCGATGCCTGGACAGAGGAATCGTGGACCCACGAATGCGACGTAGCTGAAGTGGTCGCGACTTACGGGCGCTGGAATTCGGCGCTCACCCGGGTCTTTCCGGCGAGCGCGCGCTGGTACAAATGGGCGCTGTACGATCGCGATCCGCCGCCGCGCTGGAGCAAAGGCCGGGCCACGCTGCTGGGCGATTCCGCGCATGCGATGCTGCCTTATCTCGGCCAGGGCGCCGCGATGGCGATCGAGGACGCCTGCGTCCTCGCCGGCGCCGTCGGTCGCTCCGGCGACGATATCGAGGCGGCGCTCGCGGTTTACGAAAAGCTCCGGCAGCCGCGCGCCCGCGAGGCCGTGCTCGGCTCACGCGCCCGCGCGCACGACAATCATCTCACTTCGCCATTGGCGCGCCTGCGCCGCGACCTGCGCTACGCCTGGCGCAAGCGCTTCGGCGGCGACCAGACCGTATTTCAGGCCGGGCGGCTTTACGAGTACGACGCCGGGCGCGAGCTTGTTTGATGAGATCAGCACTCTTGTTTGATAAGAACAAGGCCCCCACAACTCCGCGTCACCGCCGGGCTTGACCCGGCGGTGCATGGTGCCGTTCCGCTGCCGACAGACAAACAACCATGTTAGGAATTGCGGCAGTCGATGGCGGGCCGTGAGTAGGCGAACCCGATGATTTTTCCGCCGACAGTCAGCATGGATTGCCGGGTCAAGCCCGGCAATGACGATTGTTTGTTTTGAGTTGCAGGACACTAACGCGCGCTGCGACACCTGAAACGACGTATGCCGCGCTTACCCCTGCTTCGCGCTCAAACGCACGAAGCGCACCGGTTCGGCGAGGCCGCGCAAGGTCGCGCTGTCTTCGACGAAATCGCGCCCCGCCAAGGCTTCACGCGCTTCCGGGTCGTCCAACACCGCATTCGAGATGACGGCTTCGCCGCCGCGGCATTGATGCTCGAGCCGCGCTGCCGTGTTCACGGCCGAACCAAAATAATCGAGCACGTCGCCCGAGGTGACGGCGATGCAGGCGCCGAGGTGCAGGCCGAGCTTGAGCACGATGCCGGCCCCGGTGCGGCCGCGATTGAAACTCGCGACCTCGTTCTGCATGGCGAGCACCGCGCGTACCGCATCCGCGGGATCGGCAAAGGCCGCCATCACCGCATCGCCGACGGTCTTGACGATGAAGCCGCGATGGCGCGTCACCCGCTCGGACAGGAATGCGAAATGATCGCGCACCAGCCGGTAGGCGGCGGCGTCGCCGAGCTCGTCATAAAGCCGGGTCGAGCCTTGCAGGTCGGTGAACGCAATGGCGACGCGGCTGATCTCCACCTCGTCGCCGGGACGCAGCAGTTGCTCCGGACATAGTCGGCGAAATGCCGGCATGGCAATGACGCGCTCGCCGGTGAGCGCATCTTTGGTCCAGGCGCGATCCTCAATAACAAACACCAGCGGCCGATCGGTGTCGTTGTGAATAACGAATTCCTCTTTGTGGCTCGGTGAGCGCAGCAGCAAGTCGGCGTTCCAGGCGACGATCTCGGGGATCGCGCCGTCGTCGCCGATCATGGCATCGACTTCGGGTCCGGCCTCGACGGTGCGGAAGCGATACGGGCCCGGCGGCAGCGCCAACGCAAAGTTTTTGGTCGCGTGCGCGGTGACTTCGGCCTGAAAGCGCACATGCGGCGTGGAGCCTTGGCCGAGCAGACACAGCTCACCCTTCGGCAACGGCCGCAGCCATGGTTCCGGATGAAATGTCAGCTCGACATTGCGGGTGAAGTCGCGGGCATAATCGATGTTGCACGAACCGCAATGCGCGCCTTCGGGCAATTCGTGCAGCAACCTGACATTCGACTTGGCGCCGCGGCAGCGCGGGCACAGCAGATCCCAGCTCATCGCCAAAATGCCGAGCCGTTGCGCGGCGAGACACAGTTCGACCGTGTGCTCCCGGTCGGCGTCCCAGAGACGCGCCAGCGCGAGCGGACGGATCGCGCGCAGCGCCACCAGCGGCGCATGCAGCAAATGTTCGGAAAGCTTTGGCGCCAGTCCGCAACTCGCCGGATCGCGCCCAAGCTTGGCGATAAGCGCGGCGAGCCGCCGGCGCGCTGCAGGCTTCACCGGAGAACTCGGCGCTTGTGCCCGGGATGCGGTGCTCATGCTCGGCGTCGGCAATCAGCTTCTCGATCGCCGCCAGCCGCTTGTCGCCCTCCCGATCGATCTGGCCTGACTGTCTGGCGATCCAGCCCAGGATGCCAATCAGTTCGATCTGCGCCGTATAGACGAGCCTGCTGCCCTTGCCCTCGGGCACGATCTCGACCGCGGCCTCGAAATGGCGAAGCGGGCCGTTTTGAAAATCGCGCAGCTGCACGAGGCGACGATTTTCCTGCCACTCGCCGTAGCCGTCCTCCCAGCGCAGCCGCAGCGGACCCAGGCCGGCGCTTCCCAAACGATGGATGCGGCCTTGCGCGTCGGCACGCTCCTCCACCTGATAGACCGGCGAGCCGGACAATTCGTTGATGCGCGCCGTGTCGGCCACGAACGGCCAGATCACCTCGGGCGGCTTTTCGTAACGGCGTTCTTTACGGTAATGGTAAAGGCTCTTCATCACCGGTTCCCGAGCGGGTCGCGCGACGGCACGCCGCTGTGTCAATATACGAAGGAGCCGCAATACGGTTTCGTGATTTCCGGCAATCGGGGCTTTGCTCCTATCCTACCGGAACATTGAGACCGTTATATCGGCCGCGATATAAGCGGCTCTATATATAAGCCGTTGCGCAGCCTGCGCGATGCAGTGGCAAGGGAGGCCGTCGATGGTCCGTATCGTACCCGTCCTTACGGTTATCGCGTTGTGTGCCGGCGCCGCCTATGCCCAGCAGGATCCGATTGCGGCGCGCAAGGCGCTGATGAAAACAAACGGCGACCAGGCCAAGATCGGGGCCGCGATGGCGAAGGGCGACGCACCGTTCGAGCTCGAGAAAGCGCGCAACATTTTTACCGCCTTCGAGGATGCAGCCACCAAGGCGCCGTCGCTGTTCCCGGACAATTCCAAGACCGGCGGCGACACCGCAGCCGATCCAAAAATTTGGGAGAATATCGACGACTTCAAAGCGCGTTTCGCCAAGTTCGGCACCGATGCCAAGGACGCGATGTCAAAAGTGACTGATCTCGACAGCTTCAAGGCCGCATTCGGCGCAATCGGCAAGAATGACTGCGGCGGTTGCCACGAAAAATACCGCGTGAAGAAGAGCTGATTCCAGCAATGCCCATTTGCCGTTCGCCCTCGCGCAGGTGGGGATCAGATTGCTGTCGCCACGCGCCCGAGCCCGCTCGGTGCTTGCGCGGGGATGAGGGGCCGTGAGAGCCGTCATCGCGGTTCGAAAGCTCACGCTTACGGGACTGGCGGCCGTTGTCGCCGTCGCGGTTGTTCTGTGGTGGTTGACCATCCCCACCACAGTCCCGGCCATCGCGCTGGCATCACATGCGCCGGATCTCGCCAACGGCCGCACCATGTTCGCGATCGGCGGCTGCACGTCGTGCCACGCGACACCGGCCGACGATCCAGAAAAGGTCGACCGCACCAAGCTCGGCGGCGGGCTTGCCCTGAAATCGCCGTTCGGCACCTTCTACGCGCCGAATATTTCGCCCGACCTCACAGACGGCATCGGCGGCTGGACTGAAATCGACTTCGTCAACGCGCTCACCAAAGGCACCTCGCGGCGCGGCCGTCATCTGTTTCCGGCATTTCCCTACACATCGTATCAGCACATGACGCTCGACGACGCGCGCGATTTGTTTGCCTATCTGCAAACGCTGCCGCCGGTCGCCGGCCGCGCCCACCGTCACGAGATCGAATTCCCATTCAACATTCGGCGGCTGGTTGGATTGTGGAAGCTTCTATACTTCCGCGGTGGTCCGTTCACACCCGATCCGACGCAGTCGGCGCAGTGGAACCGCGGCGCTTATCTGGTCAATGGTCCGGGCCATTGCGCCGAGTGTCACAGCCCGCGCAATCGGCTCGGCGCCATCGTCGAGAGCGAACGCTTTGCCGGCGGACCGGCGCCGGACGGCAAAGGCTTTGTCCCCAACATCACGCCGACCGGATTGCAGCATTGGGGCAGCGAGGGTGCCGCATGGTCGGCGAAGGACATCGCAAGCTTCCTTGGCGACGGCATGAATCCCGCCGGTGACTATGCGGGCGGCGCGATGGCCGAGGTGATCCGCAACACCTCGCAATTATCTGCGGCCGACCGCGCGGCGATCGCGACCTACATCGTATCGCTGCCGCCGCGCCAGGGGCCGGTGGCGGAAAAGAAGAGCAAGTAAAGCGCTCAGCGCCGGCGCGCGTCAGGCATCCAACAGGGTGGCGAAGCCGCCGTAGATCATGCGCTTGCCATCGAACGGCATAGCCCCGGTCTCCGGCTTGAGGCGCGGATCGGCCATCAATTTGGGCCAAGCCTCGGTGCGCGCTTGTTTCGACGGCCATTCGATCCAGCTGAACACGACCACCTCGTCGTCTTTCGCGGCGACCGCGCGGCGGAAGTCGGTGACCTTCCCGTCAGGCACGTCGTCGCCCCAAGCTTCGACAACGCGGAGCGCGCCGTATTCCTTGAAGACGCCCGAGGCTTTCCGAGCCAGCGCGATATAGGCTTCGCGGTTGGCGGCGGGCACCGGCACCACAAAGCCGTCGGCATAGCCGGTACCCGTGGCCGATTCAGTCTCGACGATCGGTGAGAAACCGCCGAAGATCAACCGCTTGCCGTCGAACGGCATGGCCATCGATTTCATCCGCTCGTCCTGCATCATCGTCTTCATGCCGGAGTTGCGAGCCTCTTTGGACGGCCATTCGATCCAACTGAAAAGAACGGCCTCGTCGTCCTTTTTACCGACCGAACGGTTGAAGTCGGTGACTTTGCCTTCCGGCACGTCGTCCGCCCAGTTCTCGACCATGCGCACCGCGCCATGGTCTTTGAAGAACGTCAGCACCTCGCGGACATGATCGAGATAGACCTGTTTGTTGGCCTGCGGCACAGGGGTCACGAATCCGTCGATATAGCTCATCGTTGCTCTCCGCCATTTCGATCTTTTGAGTGGAAAACGTTTTCGACGTTGCAGCCGATCGGCGTGCTTAGGCCGTCTCGAGGAGGCCGTCGGCCGCGCGTTCAATCGTGGCAATGTCGATGCGCTTCATCTGCATCATCGCGTTGAAGGCTCGTTTGGCGCGGGCCGGATCGTTTCCGGCGATCAGCCGCGTGAGCTGCCGCGGGACGATTTGCCACGACAGACCATAGCGGTCCTTGACCCAACCGCATTGCTCGGCTTCCGGCACCGCCGATAACGCATCGCTCAGGCGGTCGACTTCGGCTTGCGTTTCAACCGGGATCTGGAACGAAACCGCTTCGTTGAATCTGAAGTGCGGTCCGCCATTGAGGCCGGTGAATTTTTGACCCATCAGTGTGAACTCGACCAGCAGCACGTCGCCCGCCTTGCCGGATGGATAGTCGTTCGGCGCGCGGTGGACGGCGTCAACGCTGCTGTCAGGCAGGATCGAAGCGTAGAAATTCGCGGCTTCCTCAGCGGTGCCGTCAAACCAGAGGCACGGCGTGATCGTGGACGGTGTGTTTGACATAACATCTCTCCACTGGTGGTCTGCATCAAAAGGGTGATCGGCCGAGGCTTTGCCCGGTCAACGATGGATGGCCCGACCAAGATGCGCGGCGGACCACGGTTTGTTTGGTCAGCCGAGCGGCAGAAGGTTTCGCAGGCGCGGGTCGCGGAGCCACAGCGCACCCCAAAGAACGACGCCGAGATAAACACCAAATAGCGTGTGGCTGAACAGCGGATCGCCGACCCTTACATGCGTGGCGACGGCACCGCCGAGATAGCCGGTCAGCAGGATGGCGCCGAGCACCGCGGTCCGCGGCCAAGCGTACAGCGCGGTGATGGCAAGCAGCAGCACGCCCATCGCCCGCCAAAAGCCCGGATCGCCGGTCCAGCCGACGGTGGCGGCGCCGTCCGTGACGACCGGCAGCGCCGCGATCTTGATGCCTGCATCCATCAACAGGAACAGCACGATCAGGACCGTGAGCACGCGCCCGGTCCAGATCGGCCAGCGTGAAGCCGCCAGGGTCGATTCATTCGATAGGTTAGCGTGAGACAACGGTATTTGGGACATCATGAAGCTCCGTATGCCCTCGCGACTCAAGCCGCTTCAGTGTTTTGGCCGCCCATCGCGGCCATCGCTGCCGCCATGTCCATCCACATCGGCTCGAAGACATGCCCATCGAGATCCTCGAAGCTGCGGCCATACATGAAGCCGTGATCGATCTTCAGTCCGGCGTCGCCCTTGCCGCCGGCGGCAACTGCCTTCTCGACAATTGCGTCGACACCGGCACGGCTGTCGATCGACAGGCAGAGCAACGTCTGCACCTCACTCTTCGCATCGATGATCCGCTTCGACGTAAAGTCGGCGAAGTGCGCGTGGCTCAGCAGCATGAACGTGATCGTGTCGGACCACACCATCGAGGCGGCCGCACCGGTCCGGCAGAAGCGCACATCCTTGGTGCAGCCGATCGCCTCATAGAATGCGGCGGACTTCTCGACGTCGGCGACAGGCAAATTGACGAAGATCATCTTGGTCATGGGCATCTCTCCTCCGGTGATATCGAACCCTTGACCAAGCATGGCCTATTGAGTTATAAAAAGCAACTATGAAGTTAAAAAAAATAACTAATATCCGGCCGGCCCTGGAAAAGCGCTGGTACGACGACGCTTGCGGCACTGCGCTCGGGCTGGAATTGCTCGGCGAGCGCTGGTCGTTACTGATCGTTCGCGAACTGATGTTCGGTGGCCGGCGGTTTTCCGAACTGCGCGACGGCATGCCGGGCATCAGTGCCAATATCTTGACGATGCGGCTTGAGCGTCTTGAGCGCGTCGGCGTCATTCAACGGCGCACGCTGCCGCCGCCGGCCTCGGTGCAAATTTATGAGCTGACGCTCTGGGGCTATGAGGCCGACGTGATTCTGATGGAGCTCGGCCGCTGGGCGGCGCGTTCACCGCTGCATGACCCGACACTGCCCTTGTCAACGGCGTCGCTGCTGATGTCGTTTCGGACGATGTATTCGTCCACGCGCGCCAAAAATGAGCGCGCCACGATCGGCTTCAAATTCGGGGCAGATGGCTTTGTCATCGACTTTGGACCCGAAGGCGTTCGCCCGCGACGCGCCGAACCGCAAGGCTGCGCGCTCACGATCGCGGCCGATCCAAGGGCTCTCGCCGCGGTGGTTTATGGCGGCCGTCCGATCGGCGACGCCCAGGCGAGCGGTGACGTGGCGTTGATGGGCGATCGGCAGCTTTTCAGCCGCTTCGTGACCTGGTTTCCGCTGCCCGAAAAAGTGACGTGATCGCGGCTGATATCCTCAAGCCTCACTTCGCTGCCGCGATGACTTCGATCTCTACCAGGATCTCCGGCTTGATCAGTTGCGTCATCACCTGCAGCATGAAGGCGGGGCGTACGTCGCCCAGAATTTCGGCGCGCACTTTTGCGTAGCCGGCAATGTTCTTGGCGTCGGTCAATGTCGTCGTCACCTTGACAAGATCGGCTGTCGTCATCCGCGCTTCGGCGAGAGCCGCAAGGATGTACTTCCAGGCGAGCCGGCTTTGCGCTTCGATTCCCGCAGGCAGCGTGCCGTCGTCTGCTACGCCGGGAGTCCCGGACGTGTGCAGCCATCGCAGCCCCGACGCCGTTTCGATGGCGTCGCTGTAACGGCCAATGTGCTTGGCGGCGCCGACCTCGATAGCCTTATGGCTCATGTGGCGATCTCCCTTGCTGCGCGCTTCGGCATGATCGTACGGCCGGATGCCGTGATGGCGCGACCTTCCTTAAAGCGGCGGGCGATGACGTGCACCGACAGCGCACGCCAAGCAGGACTTACGACGCGCCGAACGCCTTGAAGGTGATGATGGTGCGGGTGTCCTGAACGCCTGCGACGGTCTGCACCTTCTGGGCGATAAAGTGGCCGATATCGGTGCCCTGATCGACGTAAAATTTCACCAGCAGGTCGAAATCGCCGGCGGTCGAATAAATTTCCGAAGCAATCTCAGCGTCGGCTATCCGGTTGGCGACCTCATAGGACTTGCCGAGCTGGCACTTGATCTGCACAAAGAAAGGAACCATGCGAAGCCTCCGCCCAAGGCATGATCTGCAAAGGACTTGCGGGCTCCGGTCTCATGGGCGACGCCCGATGGGCTCGGAAAGATCATGCGCAACACCGGCAGCCTTTATAGCATGCGAGACGGCTTGCAAGCCTGTTATGCAAATCCTCCATTACGCGGCCCGACGCCGCTGCGCATCGGATAAGCTGCCGCACCATCCCGCGCCAAAAATCGGTAATCGGTAACAACCACCATGTCCAAATCGCTTGACCTGCGCCTGAACGCCATCGTCGATCCGGAGCGTGCCGGCGGGCGCGATGTGGTCGAACTCGCACGCCTTGTGGCCGAGGGCGGCGCCACGCTGGTGCAATTGCGCGACAAGAAAAGCGACACGCGGCCCATGATCGAATCGGCGCGCGGCATCAAGGCCGCGCTCGCCCCGCTCGGCGTTCTGTTCGTCGTCAACGATCGCGTCGACGTGGCACTCGCCGCTGCCGCCGACGGCGTTCACATTGGACCCGACGACATGACGCCCGAAGATGCGCGCGCCTTGCTCGGCCGAGACGCCATCATCGGCATTTCGGTCAAGAGCGTGGCGGCAGCCGAAGCCGCGCCCATCGGCGTGATCGACTATGCGGGCGTCGGCGGCGTCTACGCGACGCTCTCGAAGGAGCAGAAAAATCCGCCGATCGGCACCGATGGTTTGGCGCGCATCGCCGCGGTGCTGCGCCGACGGGCGCCGCATTTGCCGATCGTCGGCATCGCCGGCATCGACGCCACCAATGCGGCTGCGGTGATCGCGGCCGGCGCCGACGGCGTCGCCGTCATCTCGGCGCTCTCGCTCGCGCCCGATCCGGCCGCCGCGGCCCGCGCGCTGCGCGAGATCGTCGACGGCATGGCGGCCAAGCGCGGGGCCTGAGTGTTTGCTCCGCTCGTCCCCGCGGAAGCGGGGACCCAGTGCGCTATAGCCGCACGTGCAGACGCTCGGAGAAGAAACTGGATCCCCGCCTTCGCGGGGATGAGCGGAGAAGTCAGCCGTTCCTGCGCCCTCAGTTGTTCGCCGGCGGCGCATCCGCCGCCGCGCTTTGCGCCGGCCCCATGATGTTGAACTTCGCCTTCTGCTCATCGCTCAGCGAGTTGTAGAAGTCGGCGAGCTTCGGCCGGATCGTCTTCATCGCCGCGACCATGGCGTCGAGCCGAGTCTTGACCGCATCGACGCGCGCCACCGGCGTTTGCGGGACTTCCTTCGGACACGACGGCGCCAACTGATCGGCGATGTCGTGCGAAGCCTGCTTCAGCGCGTTGAAAGCATCCTGCTGTTGCTGACCGTTCGGCGCCACCGTCTGCTCGATCCGCTCGACCGGCACCTTCGCGACATCGCCGCTTTGCTGGCTGCAGAGCGCGGCGAGATTGCCGCCGGCCGGCGCCTTGGCGCCGCTGTTGCTATTCATGCTTTCGAAGCGGTGCTTCTGCTCGTCGTCGAGCGAGTCATAGAAGCGCTGCAGCGGGTCGCGGATGATCTGAACGGCCTCGATCATGCTTTCGAGCCGGCCTTCGGCAGCGTCAAGCCGCGCCACCGGCGTTAAAGGCACTGCGGTCGGGCACGAGGCTTTCACCGCGTCCTGCGCCTTGAGCGCCGCGGCCTGCAAGGCCTCGAGCGCACTGAGCTGATCGCCGGTCGGCCGGATCGTGCTCTTGATCTTGTCGAACGGCAGGTCGCTCACGCCCGGCGCCAAGCCGTTGCAGCTTTGCACCGCCGCAGTGTTGGTCTCAGCAAGCGCTTCGCGATCGGCCTTGGTGATGGTGCTGGTGGCCGGCGGAGAGCCGGCGCCGGAATAAATCTGGCCGCCGCCGGCATTGCCCGGGCCGGGCACATAGCCATAGTCCGGCGCATAGCCGTAGTCGGGACCGAAATACGGTCCGGGAGCAAAGATGCTCACCAGCACGAAATCGGGGCCGTAGCCCCAGAACGGATCGTAATAGTCATAGGGCCAGAACGCGAAGCTGAAGAAGTCGCCCCACAGATACGGCCAGAACACCGGCCCGGCCCAACCACCCCAGCCGTAGCCCCAGCGGTGCCAGCCGGCGCCCCAGAAATGACCGCCCCAGTGATTCCAGCCGGCCGGATTGCCGAAGGCGTTGCGATTGAAGCCGGCTCGATTGAACGTCTGGAAGCCATGGAAATTCTGCGCCGCAAATTGATTGTGCGCGAACTGCGTGTGCGTCACGCTGTGGGCGAATGCGCCGTGCGCAGCCGCAGCACCAAGCGCCGCACCGGCGCCGACCGCGCCGGCCCTGCCGACGAAACTGCGACCAGCACCGCCGAACGCACCACCATGCACCGCCGCGGCACCCGCTGCACCGTGCGCGCTGAAGCTACGCGCGGCCGGTGCGCGCACCACCCCAGCGTGGAAGCCACCACCGCCGGCGTGAAAGCCTCCACCACCGGCCCGGAAGCCGCCACCGCCCATGCGCATGCCGCCACCGCCGCCCATGTGGAAGCCACCGCCACCACCGTGAAAACCACCACCGCCGCCATGAAAGCCACCACCGCCACCGTGAAAACCACCACCGCCGCCACCGCCGCCACGGCCCGCGGACGCTTGCGTCGTCGCGGCGACGATCATGGCGACGCCGGCGAGAAGCGCGAGGGCAAGCTTGCTTGTCATGTCAGGTCCCCATAGGGGCCACCGCGCGGTTGCGCGGGGGCACTTGTTCGAAACCGAAACTGCGGCAAAGTAGACGTGGTTTCCGCTATTGCCAGTCAAATTTGCGCAAGGTTGCACTGCGGCATGCGCAAACGACGGCCGGATAAGATAAACAACCGCCACACATGACTGAACAACGCATGATCTTTTCTGACGCCACATCGCGCGCTGCATGGCACCGTGGGCGAAACGTCGCATGAGCGCGCCCATCGGTGTCACCATCGCGGGCCTCGATCCGAGCGGCGGCGCCGGCATCGCGGCGGATCTGAAAACGTTCGCGGCGCTCGGTGTCTATGGCGCCGCCATCGTCACGGCGCTGACTGCGCAAAATACCAAGGGCGTGTTCGGCATTCACGACGTGCCGGCGGACTTCATCGCCGCACAGATCGACGCTGTGTTCGGCGATCTTGATGTCGACGCCGTGAAGATCGGCATGCTCGGCAACGCCGCCGCGATCGATGTCGTCATGAGCGCGCTCGATCGTCATCGGCCTAGGCATGTGGTGCTCGATCCGGTGATGATTGCGAGCTCCGGTCAAGCGTTGTTGCGTGGCACGGCACCGGCGCGATTGCGCGAATTGATCGGCCGCGTGCATGTGCTCACGCCCAATATTCCGGAAGCCGCGGCTTTGCTCGAAGCCGAACCGGCGCGTGACGAAAACGAAATGCAACACCAGGCGCGCAAACTGCTCGCGCTCGGGGTTGGCGCCGTGCTGATCAAAGGCGGCCATGGCGGCGGCGCCGAGAGCGTCGACATTCTGGTCGAGGCGAACGGCGAGACGTCGCGCTTCGCCTCGCCGCGCATCGCGACCAAAAACACCCACGGCACCGGCTGCACCTTCGCATCCGCCATCGCGGCCGGCCTTGCCAAGGGCCTGCCGCTGCATGACGCCGCACACGAAGCCAAAAGCTACATCACCGCCGCCATCGCCGCAGCCGACCGACTCAGCGTCGGCAGCGGCCACGGCCCGCTGCATCACCTTCATGCCTGGTGGCCAGAATGATGGTTCGACGATAAGGTCGTAACGATCGAGCATCATCGCCGTGTGTCGCGGCAAGCTGCAGGGAGACCCAAATGCTATCCAAGCTCATCCTGGCCGCCGTCGCGGCGATGCTGCTCGCCACCGCCCAAGCCTCCGCAGCAGAGTATGAAATGACAACCCATACCGACATTGTTTTCGCCGAACACGACGGCACCAAGCTCGTAGGCGATCTCTATTTGCCGAAGGGGCGCAGCAAGGCGCCGGTACTGGTGGCCGTACATGGCGGCGGCTGGCAAGTCGGCACCAAGCAGTTTTATCGCTACTGGGGCTTGTTTCTGGCGCGGGCCGGCTATGCGGTGTTCGCCGTCGATTATCGGCTCGGCAAAGACGGCACCTATCCGGCCGCGGTCTACGACGTGAAGGCCGCGGTGCAGTTCATCCGCGCCAAGGCCGGCGAGTATGATCTCGATCCCGATCGGATCGGCTTGATCGGCGATTCCGCCGGCGCTCATTTGGCCTCGCTGGTGGCGCTTGCTGGCGATCAATTCACCACCGCGTATCAGAATGACGCCAACGCAGCCGTGCCCGCCAATGTCAAATGCTTTATCGGCTTCTACGGCGTCTACGACATGCATGCGCAGTGGACTCACGATCTCGGCGTGCGGCCGAACGACAAGATCGTCGAAAAATTCCTCGGCGCTTCGCCGATGCAGAACCGCCGGCTTTATTTCGACGCCTCGCCGATCAGCTACGCCACCGTCGACCACAACGCGCTTCGCGTTCTGCTCATCCACGGCACCGACGATGATATCGTCGATGTGCCGACGCAGTCCGGCGCCCTCCTGACCGCACTCACCCAATCCGGATTCTTCGTGCGCCGGATCATCATTCCGGGCGCCGGACATTTCTGGTCGTCCGACCCATTCGAGAGCGAGCCGCACGGCTATGCGGCCATAACGATCCCGCGCCTGGTCCGCTTTCTTGAGGGCTCGCTCTGAGGTTTTGGCAACGAAAGCGGCACAACGAAGTGCCGCACACTCAGGGAGGACTGTGCATGTCGAAATTGATGTCCGTTACGCTTGCGACAATGCTGGCCGTGGCGGCGTTCTTGCTCGTGCCGAGCCACGACAAAACGCATGCGCAATCGGGACCTTTCTACATCAACGCCGTCGACATCGACGTGGTGCCGGGCCAGGCCGACGCCTACCTGGCAGCGTTGAAGGAGAACGGCGCCGCCGCGGTGCACGAACCGGGTTGTCACGAGTTCAACATCACGGTCTCGCCGAAAGACCCGAACCACGTTTTCATCTTTGAAGTTTACGACAACGACGCGGCTTTCCAGGCGCATCGCGCTACCGATCATTTCAAGAAATACGCCGCAACGACCAAAGACATGGTCGCCAAGCGTGACGCCCGGATGTTCGCCTCGGTGGCCCTGAATCGTAAGGACAAATGAGCGGCGGTCGCCGCCCATATCTGCAATCCCCTAACAAAGAAACAGCATGGCAAAGAAAAACAACGGCGTTGTCGGGATCATCGGTCTCGGCATCATGGGCGGAGCTTTCGCCACCAATCTGCACGCAGCCGGCTGGCAGGTGATCGGCTATGATCTCGACCCGAAACGCCGGCGCGCCCTTGCCCGGGTCGGCATCGAAATCGCCGCCGATGTCGGCGCGCTCGTCGCCGCTGCGCAAACCATCATCACCAGCTTGCCAAAAGCGTCCGCATTGGCGGCAACCGTCGATGCTATCGTGGCGGCCGGCGTAAAGCGCCGCGTCGTCATCGAGGCATCGACCTTCAAGCTCGAGGACAAGGAGGCGGCGGAAGTCCGTCTCCGCGAGGCTGGCCACGTCCTGCTCGATTGCCCGATCAGCGGCACCGGCTTTCAAGCAAAAACCAAGGACCTCGTCGTCTACGCCTCGGGCGGGTCGGCCGAGATCAAGAAACTGCAGCCGCTGTTCGCCGACTTCGCCCGCGCCGTGCACGATCTCGGCGCCTTCGGCAACGGCAGCAAGATGAAATACATCGCCAACCTGCTGGTCGCCATCCACAACGTGGCCAGCGCCGAAGCTTTGGTGCTCGGCATGAAAGCCGGCCTGCCGCCGGAACTGATTTTTGATCAGATCAAAATCGGCGCCGGCAATTCGCGTGTATTCGAATTGCGCGCTCCGATGATGGTAAAAGGCCGCTACGATGAACCGACCATGAAAGTCTCGGTCTGGCAGAAAGACATGGATGTGATCGGCAGCTTCGCGCAAACCCTCGGCGTCCCGACGCCACTCTTTTCCGCGACGCTGCCGATTTACGCCGCCGCGCTATCGACCGGCTACGCCGAGCAGGACACCGCCGCCACCTGCGCGGTGCTCGAAGCGATGGCGGGGCTGGAGCGCGGCAAAGCTAAGAGCGCGCGGCGGAAGAAGAAATGAATATCGCGGCCTAGTCTCTGCGGGACGTTGCGCATTCACAATGACTGAGAAGGACTGCCGAAATTCAGTGAAGTTTGAGGCTTCGAGAATGGTCTACTCCCTCAGCAACGACGTGACGTGTTTATCGAGCCGATCCCGATGACGTCGCGGCAAGCGGGGAAACCTCGCGCTTCAATACCTCACCACCCTCCATGGCAATCTTGAAAGACGATCCGCTCACGGCAAGCTGATACGCGAAGGTGGCAACGCCTTTTGACACCTTTCGCTCCGCCAGATTGACGGATCGAAAGTCCAAAGTTCCATGAACCGTGCAAAGCCGCTCGTCGCAAGACACGTCGAGGGGCAATCGCGGCCTGTATGAGCGTTCGGGGAATTTAGCCGCGAAGGCAGAGACCTCCTTTAGCACTTCGGATTTGGTCTGCCGCTTGTCGAAATACGCAACCTCGTCAGCGTATAGGTCATCAAGTCCGGCGAGAGCTTCGTTATTCGGACGCGACCATTTCGCTTGGAGCGCGACGACAAAATTAGTCGCCTGTTGCTCCACGTCTCCACCCTTGCTCGCCACAACCGGCTTTTGCACGGCGGCAGACGGCCCGGTCTCACAAAAGATTTGAACGGTAAACTGCTTTGTAAGGTCCGCGACATCCGGGGGCGCGAGCGTGCGCGTTCCATTCTGCGCGTTGTCCAGTCTGGGCGTTACGCCCTTGACCATCAAAAAGTTGACCACCATCGGGACCTGAATGGCAAAATTCACGTTTTGCGGTAAGCTCTTGTCGACTCGCATGACGGTCAGCGCATTCAGTTGCGCGACCACAACGCCGACAATATTTCCGGACATGTCAACCAGAGGCCCGCCGCTATTGCCCGGCTGAATTGGCGCGGACATTTGAAGAAAGCGCGTGTCATCATCGATGCCGCTCAGCGAGGTGATATTGCCGAGCGTGAAATTCCCACTCGATGACAGGACGCCCGCATAGGGAAATCCATACGCTGCGACTCCCTCGCCAAGCCGCGGCTGAAGGTGAAACGCCGCGATCGAATGGCCGGGCATCTCAGTGCGGAGAAGCGCAAGATCGTTCGAGGGGTCTTGCCCGGATATTGTGGCCGCGTAAGCCTCGCTATCTGGGTAGCGCACCTTAATGGTGTTTCGACAATCTTTGACAACGTGGTTGTTGGTCAGAAGAACATTTGGAGAAACGAAAAAGCCGGTACCGGAGACCGCCGTATCAGAGCTCGATTCAGGCGCCTGCTCGGGCACCCGCACTTGTTGAGCGCGAAATGGATGCTCTCGCGCGCAATTGACGACAGCCTTGATGGCGTCTGCACTGTCTTTCATGTCGAGCGGAGACTTGGTCAACGCTCTCCGGCGATCATCGAAGATTGCGAGCGCGTGTGCGTCGGCCAAGCTGTTCATAAACTCGATAGATGCGTCGCCGAAAAAAATCGTTTTCTTATCGTCCGAAACCTTAAAATTACCTTGCCAGACTTTGCTATCCGCTGTGACCGTCAGCGTGTGCTCGGACGCCCTTTTCAACCACGGCCCCCATTGGGGATTCGAGAGGAAGAGCGCCCATGCTTTCCCGCCTTTGTCCTCAAGCAACGCAAACTCGACAGAGGTCCCGTCGGCGAATTGCGATCCAGCACTGCAGCCGCTCATATTATCAAATTGCCTGTGGACGACAGTCCACCATCCAATATCCGTATAGTGGGTTTCTTCGGCTTGAACGCTCGATAGAACTCCCGTGAGCGGCGCGAAGATGCTCACCAGGATCAATGACGCGATGATAATCGCCTTTGGCATGGTCATAAACCGCGGATTATTCCAGTCGCACTGCACCGTTGCTCACGTCTACGCACCCTACCAGAGCGTGCCGCCCCAAACGGCAGAAAGTTACACCTAAGTTAAAGCAATACCTGCGATACTGTCACGTGCGGGGAAAGGGAGAACACGCACGTAGCACTTGCCCTGTCCCTGCATATGTTTCGCTCATCCGAGCTACGGCCAGCGCTTCACCCAACGGTTGCCGAAACCGCGCGAAGTCAGTATCCCTGGCGCCGCCCGCGCGCTTGCCATCGCGTCTCGGAATGCGTGTCGCGGGCCAAAGGCGTGGCCGAAATTCATGACCGACGTCGCCGCTCTCGATCCGCCGCCGCTGCCAATGCCGCCGCCGCGCATCCGGCGGCTCCGCCGCCGCTGCCCGGCATGGTGCAGTTTCCTCGGTCCGGGAAGGCGCTTATTGGCAATTGCGCCTCAAGGGCGCGGCGCTGCTGCTGGTCACGCTCGGCATCTATCGCTTCTGGCTGATGACCGACGTGCGCCGCTTTCTCTGGTCGAATACCGAGATTGCCGGCGAGACGCTCGAATATAACGGACTGGCGACCGAGCTTCTGCTCGGCTTTCTGTTTGCCGTCGCGATCCTGATTCCGATCTATGTCGGCATCGCCATGGCGACGCTGACGCTCGACCTGCCGGATTACGCCTCCGGGCTCGGCGGCTTCGCGCTGTTGATCGTGTTCGGCGCCTTCGCACGCTACCGGGCGCGCCGCTATCGCCTGACCCGCACGGTGTTTCGCGGCCTGCGCTTCCATCAGGACGGCTCCGGCTGGCTTTATGCCTTGTACGCCATTCTGTGGTGGTCTCTGGTGATCGTGACCTTCGGGCTCGCTTATCCGTGGGCGCAGGCCGGCCTGGAGCGCTACATGATGCGCCACACCAGCTACGGCAAATTGCCCGGCCGCTTCGCGGGGTCAGGCTGGCGGCTGTTTGTGCGCGGCATACCGCTTTGGCTCGGATGCCTGGCGCCCTTGCTCCTCGTCGCCTTGTTCCTGGCCGTGAAGGTCGACTGGAAGATTTTGGGGTCGGCGCATCCCGAAAATGCCCTTGGTCCCGATTTCGCAGGCCCGCGCGGCGCCGGCAAAGATCGGCGGCATCTTCGCCGTCGGCTTCGGCGGCAGCATCCTGATCGCCATCCTGCTTTATCCGGTGTTTCAGGCGATCGTTTACCGCTGGTGGCTCTCGGGCCTGCGCTTCGGCGATATCGTCGTCACCTCGCGGCTGCGGATCGGCCAAGTTTATCTGATCTATCTGCGCTACATCGGCATTTTGATTTTGTGCAGCATCGGGATGTCGATCGGCCTCAGCGTTCTCGGCGTTTCTTGTCCTTCGCGCTTGCGAACGGCCTCCCGTCATCAGCCGGCAATATCCCAGGGCGCGAGGTGATCAGCGCCGGGATCGCCCTCGTGCTCTATGCCGCCTTCGCGCTCGGGCTTTCAGCCGTGCATCAGGTCCTGATCACATTCGGAATATGGCGCGCGGCTGCGGAATCTGCGGAAATCTCAAACGCGCCCGTGCTCGACAGCGTCGAGGCCACGCCCGGCTTGAGTTCCGCACTCGGAGAAGGTTTGGTCGATGCGCTCGGTTTCGGGAGCGTTTGAACCATGATTTTTAACAGGCGCAGTCAGGATCTGATTCCCGGTGGGCGCAGGCTTTCTGCAATGCCCGCTCCAATAGCCTGGATCGGGCGATGAACGCCGCCGACGATACGCTGGCAAGTTCGGCCGCGCCGCTGCGTGGCCCGGCGTATTATTTCAACGGCGTCACCAGTACGCGCCACGACGTGATCGTCGAAGCCGCGGCGTCGGGATTGCGCATCATCGATGCGGGCGAACGCCATGTGATCGATGACTGGAATTACGCCGATTTGCGCGCGCGTTCAGCACCGGACGGCGTGATGCGCCTGGGCCGTCGCGGCGAAGTCGCACTGGCCCGCATCGAAGTCCGCGATGCCGCGCTCGCCACCGTCATCGAGGAGCGCGCCCCGTCGCTTGATCGCGGCGGCGCGGCTGACCGCCGCTTGCGCCGGCGCGTCGTCGTTCTCAGCCTGATCGCCATCGCCTCTGTGGTGCTGACCGCACTGTTCGGCATGCCAGTGCTCGCCAACAAGATCGCGCCGATGATCCCGCTTCCCATGGAAAGGAAATTCGGCGAGGCGATCGACCGGCAGATCCGTGCCGTGCTGACCGCCAAGAACCGCGGCGAGACGCTCGCCTGCGGCACCAGCGAGGCGCCGGGGCGCCGATCCCTCGACAAGCTGGTGCAGCAATTGGCGACGACCGCGCACGCTCCCTATCGTTTTCATGTCGAGGTGGTGCGCCAGGCCCAGGCCAACGCGTTCGCGCTGCCCGGCGGCCAGATCTACGTGTTCGAGGGCTTGCTGAAGAAAAGCGATTCGCCGCATGAGCTGGCCGGGGTCCTCGCCCATGAGATGGGTCACGTGGTGCATCGCGACGGCACCCGTGCGGTGCTGCAAAGCGCCGGCCTGTCGTTTTTGTTTGGTATGATGCTCGGCGATTTTGTCGGCGGCGGCGCGGTCATCATCGCGGCCAAGACGGTCCTGAGCTCGTCGTATTCGCGCCACGCCGAGAGTGCCGCCGACCGTTACAGCGTCGAGCTGATGCAGAAAACCGGCGGCGACCCCAGGGCGCTGGGCGCCATTCTGTCCCGTATCGCCGCCGACAAGGAGGACGGATTTGAGCTGTTGCGCGACCATCCCGATACCAAGGATCGCATCGCCGCCATCAATGCGGTCGCGGCGAATAACCGACCGCAGGGTCTTCTGAGTGGGCCGGAATGGGCGGCCTTGAAGACAATCTGCGCCGCTGTGCCCGATGGCGGGACGCCCAATGGTCAGGCAAAATCCCCCGAGCAGCCGCAGCCCTCGGTTGGGCTGAGACCGTCCCCGCAGCCAAAGCCGTGATTTTGGCCGCGACGAAGGAAGCAAAGACCGATGGCGCGACGCCGCACAATTGAGCAACCGACCTCCCGGCTGGCCATCTGGTCGCGGCGGGTCGCGCTGTTTTCGCTGGTGACGACCGTTATCGCTATTGTCGTCGTCCGCTCGGGCGCGCTCGAGATCGTGCCGGCGCTATCGACCCTGGGCGGCGCGCTGGCGCTCGCCATGCTCGCCATCCTGCTCGCTTTCGGTTCCGCGGTTTCGATCTGGAAAGACGGCGTCGGCGGCATCGGCGAGGCCGCAACCGGCCTGGTGATCGGGCTCGCGCTGATCGCCTATCCGGCCTATGTGGGCCTGAAGGCCTACAAGCTGCCGGCAATCTACGACATCACCACCGATCCGATCGACCCGCCGCGGTTCGATGCGATCGCGCGGCTGCGGCCACGCGATGCCAATCCGGTCACCTATGCGGGCCTCTACACCGCCGAGCAGCAGCGCACGGCTTATTCGGACATCGAGCCCGACCTGACCAGCTCATCGGCGCAGGAAGCCTACGATGCGGCCATGAAGGTGATCACCAAGCGCAAATGGCATGTGGTCGATGCGCGCCCGCCGGCGGCCACCGCGCCGCGCGACGGCCTGATCGAAGCGATTGCCCGAACGCCGGTGCTCGGCTTTCGTGACGACGTCGCGGTGCGGGTACGCGCCACCCAGGAAGGCTCCCGCATCGATATCCGCTCGGCGTCGCGCTACGGCCGCCACGATCTGGGCACCAACGCGGCGCGGGTGCGCGCTCTGATCGACGATATTGATGTGGTCCTGGCGACGCCGGTTCCGGAGAAGAAGCAGGCGCCGCCGCCAAAATTGCCTCAACCGCCGGCCAAGGGCGCCTCGGCCAAGCGGTAAGTGCCGGCGAGCGACGGTATGCCCTCGGTCGCCACGACGCCGCGCGCCACCAAGTCTTCGAGATGCGCCAGCACCGAGAGCGCCGCTGCGCCAGTAAGGCGCGGGTCGATGCCGATGTAGATGGCGCGCACCAGGGTCGCGATATCGGCGGCGCCCTTCGCCAGTCGCTTCACGATTGAGACCTCGCGAGCCTGGCGGTGGCGGATGTAGCTCTGCACGAAACGCGGCGCGTCGTGCACCGGCCCGCCATGGCCGGGCAGGTAAAGCGGCTCACTGCGGCGGGCGAGCTTTTCCAGCGACGCCATGTAGTCGCTCATGGCGCCGTCGGGCGGCGCCACGATCGAGGTCGACCAGGCCATCACATGATCGCCGGAAAAAATCAGATCGGCTTCCCGGAGCGCGAAGGCCATGTGATTGGCGGTATGCCCGGGCGTGGTCAGCGCTTCGATGGTCCAGCCGGCGCCGGTGACCACGGCGCCGTCGGCGAGCGCCACATCGGGGCTGAATTCCGTATCGGCTGAAGCGTCGAGCCGCGCGGCTTCGCCGATATGCAGCGGCCGCGCCGGGCGATGTGGACCTTCGGCATACACGGTCGCGCCAGTCGCGGCCTTGACCTTGGGCGTCGCCGGCGAATGGTCGCGATGGGTGTGGGTGACGAAAATGGCACTCACGGTTTCGCCGCGCACCGCATCCAGCAAGGCCGCGATGTGGGCGTCGTCGTCCGGGCCGGGATCGATGATCGCAACGTTGCCGCGGCCGACCAGGTAGCTGACCGTGCCTTTGAAGGTAAACGGGCTCGGATTGTTGGCCACCATGGCGCGAACGCCCGGTGCCACCTCGACGGCGCGGCCCGGCACCAGATCGAAAGCCTTGTTGTAGCGGATGTCTTCGCTCATTCCCTGATGTCGCACCCTCTGCACGCGCCGCGAACGGCGTCGGCATCATGTGCGGAGATGTGCGGGAAAGCGCAATAGTCGGCGAACGTTAAGGACAGAAGCCCTTGGAGAGATCGACACCGCCCGCCAAAGCCGACGGCGCCGATCCCCAAAAAGGATGGAGCCCCGGTGCCGGGATCGCCGGGGCTCCAAGCAATCTCATTCAACACGAGTTGTGGTGAGATCGAGATCGCGCTTACTGTTATGCAAGCGGCGGGCCAACTCTGCTGAATGCCGATCGGTGAGGGATTTTTGCCTGGAGCGCCGGTTCTTGCGAGATTTTGCGCCACCAACGTGTAAGCCGGCGCAACCGCACGGCGAAGTTTATGCCCAATGTCTGCGCGGCAGGCGCAGCTTGATTAAATTGCGGGCAAGCGACGATTGCTCTTGTCCGCTCATTCCCGCGAAAGCGGGAATCCAGCACTGGGTCCCCGCCTGCGCGGGGACGAGCGGAGATGCGACCGCCTGCTCGCATCCTGGTTAACGACGTCGAGGCTTCAAAACGGCGTCCGGCTGCGAATGGCCGCAGCCAACGTGCCTTCGTCGAGATAGTCGAGTTCGCCGCCGACCGGCACGCCATGTGCCAGCCGGGTCACCTTGACGTTGGCATCGTGCAAGAGGTCGGTGATGTAATGCGCGGTGCTCTGGCCATCGACCGTGGCGTTGAGCGCGAGAATGACTTCGTGGACCGCCGGATCGTGCGCGCGCTTGACCAGCGCATCGATCGCCAGATCGTCCGGCCCAACCCCGTCGAGCGGCGACAAGCGTGCCGCCGAGCACATGATAGCGCGCATTGATGGCGTGCGCCCGCTCCAGCGCCCAGAGATCGGCGACATCGGCCACCACCACGATCGCGGAAACATCGCGCCGCGCATCGGTGCACACCGTGCAGGGATTCTGCGTATCGATGTTGCCGCAGATCTTGCACACCTCGATCTTCTCCATCGCGGCCTGCAAGGCAGTCGACAGCGGCGCCATCACGGCTTCGCGCTTCTTGATCAAAAACAGCGCCGCACGCCGCGCCGAGCGCGGCCCGAGCCCCGGCAGGCGGGCGAGCAACTGGATCAAACGTTCGATCTCGGGACCGGCGGAGATGGCGGGCATTTCGTTGTATTGCAACCTTTGATTTTTATAGGATATTTGTCAGAAGCCGACGAGACACATCCGATGACGCTCTATCAATTCCTGGTCACGATCAGCATTGCGATCCTGGTTCCGCTGCTCGTCCACACCGGAGTGAGCCTCCTTCGACCTTTCCCGCGTGTCGAATATCGTGTCGAGATTTTCGCAGACACCGGCGCGGTAACTCGAGAACACACCAAAGCCGGCGAGGATGAAATCCGCGCTGTGGAGAAGCGGCAGAACGACAAGATCAAAGCGTTCGATGAAGCCACTCGCCCCTATTTCCAGCTCCTGTTTTTCGTCACGCCGCTTGGATTGCTGGCGATGCTCGTCGGTTCGTACACTCAGATCGCGTCGGTCGGGACCGGGCTGATACTCGGTGGGATGATCACCGTCGTGGACGGATATGCCGGTTATTGGAATCACCTCGACGGACGAACGCGATTTGTTTCGCTATTGATCGGGCTCGGCATGGCTGTCTTTGTGATCCATCGGCGGTTGGTCGCTACGCGCAACCCACTGCCGTAGCCATCAAAACAGCTTCAGCCCCGGCGGCAACGGCAGGCCGCCGGTGAGCGCCTGCATGCGTTCCTGCAACAGTGCCTCGAGCTTGCGGCGGCCATCCGCATGAGCGGCAACGATCAGATCCTGGACGATGTCTTTCTGGTCGGGCCGCAACAGCGAGTCATCCAGCTTGGCGGCGCGCACTTCGCCCTTGCCGGACAGCGTCAGCGTCAACATTCCGCCGCCGGCGGTGCCCTCGACCTCGATGCGGTCGAGCTCGGCCTGCATCGTTTCCATCTTGGATTTGAGCTCGGCCGCCTGTTTCATCAGCCCGAAAAAATCAGCCATTGGGGTTCCTGTAAGTTCGCTCGGTCACTCTTTTAACGACCGCCTCAAAAAAACACCTCGCCCCTCCACGCGTCATTGCCGGACTTGATCCGGCAATCCATGCTGAGCTGAACGTCAGCATGGACCGCCGGGTCAAGCCCGGCGGTGACGAGGCGAGAGAGTTCTACGCGCCTGTCATCACTCCTCGTCCGCAGCATCGTCACCATCGTCCGAAGACAACGGCAATTCCTCCGGCGCGCCGCTGACATCGGCCGTGGCGCGGACATCGACAATCTCGGCCCCCGGAAAACGGGTGAGCACCGCCTGCACCAGCGGGTCGGCGCGGACGCCGTCTTTCAGTTCGGCCTTGCGGGTGAGCGCCTGGGCATAAAGGCTCGGCTGGCCTTGCTCGGCGGAGACGATCACCATCCAGCGGCGGCCGGTCCAATCGGTAAGTTTTTTCGACAATTCGCCGATGAGGGCGCGCTGCGCGCTCGGCTCCAGACTGAATTCAAGCCGGCCATCCTCGAAACGAACCAGCCGCACATCACGCTCAAGCGCGCTCTTGATGCCGATGTCGCGTCTTTCCGCGGCAAGGGCGACCAGGTCCTCGAAGCTTTGCAGCGCGAGCACCGGCTGCGCGGTCTCTTCGCTGCGCGTCTGAGGCTCGGGTGTACTGCGGGTCTGCGATTCCGGCGCGATCATGTCCACCGGCGCCGTTGCCAGCGCGGCGCGCGGTCCGCCGCGTGACGGCTCAGCGCGCATTTCGGCGCGAGCCGAAACGTCCGTGCGCGGTGCCGACTGCCCCCCGGCCGGCGCACCGCCGCCGTTGCCGCGCGTGCCATCGCCGAGCGAGCGAACCACTTCGTCCGGGGTCGGCAGATCGGCCGCGTAGGCGATCCGCACCAAAACCATTTCGGCAGCCGCCAGCGGCCGCCCGGCGGCGGCCACTTCTTCCAGGCCCTTGAGCAGCATTTGCCAGGTGCGCGCCAGAACGCGCATCGAGAGCTTGGTGGCGAAGGCGCGGCCACGCGTGCGCTCGGCCTCGGTCAGTGAAACATCCTCGGCCAGCGCCGGCACGATCTTCACGCGGGTGACGAAATGCGTGAACTCGGCCAGATCGCCAAGCACCATCGCGGGATCGGCGCCGGCATCGTATTGCTCGCGCACTTCGCTGAGCGCGCGTGGCAGATCGGCGCGCATCAAGGCTTCGAACAGATCGATGATCTTGGTGCGATCGGCGAGCCCGAGCATCTGTCGCACGTCTTCGGCGCGCACCGGGCCGGCTGTGTTCGTTGCTGCGCCGGCGCCCGCGTGAGCAATCGCCTGATCGAGCAGCGACAGCGCATCGCGCACCGAGCCTTCTGACGCTCGCGCGATCAGGCCGAGCGCTTCAGGCTCGGCGACGACTGCCTCTTTCTCGGCAATACCTTGCAGATGCTGGACCAACAGCGCCGCATCGACGCGCCGCAGATCGAAGCGCTGGCAGCGCGACAGCACCGTGATCGGCACCTTGCGGATCTCGGTGGTCGCAAAAACAAACTTGGCGTGCGGCGGCGGCTCTTCCAACGTTTTGAGCAGCGCGTTGAACGCGGCGCCGGAGAGCATGTGCACTTCGTCGAGGATATAGACCTTATAGCGCGCCGATACCGGCGCGTAGCGGATCGCCTCGTTGATCGCGCGCACGTCCTCGACGCCGTTGTGCGAGGCCGCGTCCATCTCGATGACGTCAAGGTGCCGGCTCTCCATGATTGCCTGGCACTGCGTGCCGAGCACCGGCATCGTAATGGTCGGCCCAGCAATCGAGCCGTCGGGTAATTCATAATTCAGCGCCCGCGCCAAAATGCGCGCGGTCGTGGTCTTGCCGACGCCGCGCACGCCGGTCAGCACCCAGGCCTGCGGGATGCGGCCGGTCTCGAAGCCGTTCGAGACCGTGCGCACCATCGCGTCCTGGCCGATCAGGTCGGCGAAGGTCGAGGGCCGGTATTTGCGCGCCAGCACGCGATAGGGAGAAGCGATGGTGGAGGTGTCGTTCATTGCCAGCAATGTAAGCGCGTCGCCCCGATGAGCCAACGGGTCTGGCGCCGAGTCTCTACCGCCAAGTTGGCAGGCGAACCGCAAGCGCGGCGAAATCCGAGGACTTTCGGCGCCCCGAAGTCAGTCCCCGCATATCGCTCCGCTCATGCGGGCTACTTGTGATTAAGGGTGGGAGGCTGACGAGCGACCCGAACCGCGCTCGTTAGGGCTGCTTCCTTCCGGATCTGACCCGGTTGGCGAGTGGCTCGTCCACCGCCAACCTCCCAACCCCTATATCGGCCGCAGCGCCGCAGAAAGCAAGCGCCGGTTTTTTGGGCAAGAACCGCTCTCACCGGAGGTTCAAGAGCGGCGAGAGCGGCAACAGCGTGAGCAACGCGAACAGCGGAACCAGTACCAGCGTCGCCCAGAGCATGTAGGCGAAGAAATTCGGCATGACGATGCCGCGCTCCTCGGCGATGGCGCGGACGATCAGGTTCGGTGCATTCCCGATATAGGTCAGCGCGCCCATATACACCGCGCCCATCGAGATCGAGGCCAGCGTTCCGCGGAGCGGCCCCATCAACTGCTTGGCGTCGCCGCCGGCAAGCTCGAAGAAAACCAGATACGTCGGCGTGTTGTCGAGAAACGCCGACAGCGCCCCGGTCAGCCAGAAATAGGCAGCCTCACGCGGGCTGCCGTCGTCGGCGGTGACGGCTTGGAGCAAGAACGCGAACGCGCCGTGGGGCCCTGCCTGCAGCATCGCCATGACCGGCGCGATGGCGACAAAGATTCCAGCAAATAAAATCGCAACCTCGCGAATCGGCTCCCAGGTGAAACCGTTGGCGGCGCGATGCTCTTCGTGAGTCAGCCAGAGCGATGCCAGAGCGATGACCACGAGGGCAACGTCGCGCAGCACGTTCTGCAATTGCAGCTCAGTCTTGTAGACATGAAAGGCAATGCCGGGCTTCCAGACTGATGCGGCCACGATCACGCCGATGAGCGCCGTGAACAAAATCAGATTGACCAGACCGCGGACGCGCAGCGGCTGCAGCGGCGGCTCCGCGGACGGCGTTTCATCGCGGAACAGCCACACGTCGACGACGAAGAAAACCGCCAGCACTGGCGCGGCGACGATCAAAGTCTGTGACCACAAATTTTGCGCCGGCCACAAGAAATCGACGCCGAGCAGGAAGCCGACGAACAGCGGCGGATCGCCGAGCGGCGTCAGCGCACCGCCGATATTGCCGGCGAGAAAGATGAAAAAGACGATGACATGCACGTTGTGCCGCCGCCATTCATTGGCCCGGATCAGCGGCCGGATCAGAATCAGCGACGCGCCGGTGGTGCCGACCAGGCTCGCGGCCGCCGTGCCGAGCGCCAGGATGCCGAGATTGGTCCATGGCCGCGTGCGGATGCGGCCGCTGATCAGGATTCCGCCGGCGACGGTGTAGAGCGCGAACAACAACAGAATGAAGCTCACATAATCGGAGAGCAGCACCTGCAGAACCGTGGCCAGCGCCGGCGCCGGTCCCGCGACGATCGCCAGCGGCACCAGCGTCAGCAGCGCCCATGCGAGCACGATCTTGCCGTAATGCGCGTGCCAAACCTTGGCGAACACCAGCGGCCCGGCCGCGATGGACACCAGAATGCCGAGAAACGGCAACGCCCACGGCCATGCCATCGATGCGCCGTCGAGCGGTAGCGAATGATCCATGAAGTCTCCGCGCTCACCCGCGGGCTGCAAGCCGTGACGGTGTTTGGCGAAACCGCGCCGTCGACGCAAGCTTAAAGCGGAGCACCCGGTCTCCGGCAGACATTATCGGCGCTGCGGCAGCGATCCGCGAAACCGGTTCCCTCAAGCCTTGCGCATTCGCCCGCGCCAGCGATAAACGGCGACACAGGCCCACACCGCTTCGACCAGGCCGAACGGCCACGCACCCTGGAGAAAGCCATAGGTGGAGCCAAGCGCGCAGGCCGCCGCGAAAGCGAGAACGAACCAGGGACTACGATCCTCGACCGCGTAGAAGATCAACATGGCGGTGACGGCGGCGAGGCCGAACAGATTGAGCGCGCTCATGCCGAAACGGAAGCCACGGCGAGACGAAGCGCGTCAAGGGCAGCAACTAGGCGTTCGATGATGTACGACGCGGTGCGGAGGTCACCACAACCGGCGGCGCGCCATAAAGCTTGCGGGTGGTGGCGCTGCGCGCGACGTCACGCGCTTGGCGGAACGTACCACCGAAGACATCCATCGCCGGATTGCTGACGCCGAACCAGAATTTCTCACTGATGAAGTGATGGCGGAGATGATAGTGTTTGATCCAGCGTCCGATCGGCGTGCGTGGCCGATGTGGAATATGCGCGACGTAGTGAACCCATTCGTAGTGCAGAATGGCGACGATCATCCCGAGCATCGCCGAACCGACCATCGGCCAGCCGAAAACGAGTGCAATGACGAGTGCCGTCACCGAAGAGATTGGGAATCAGAAACCAGAGCGGCAGGAACAGAAGGTCCAGCCGGTCTGGCTCGGCATGATGATCGTAGTGCAGCCGGTGCTGCAATTTGCGCACGAAGGCGAAGCGCGAAGGCTCCGCATGGAAGGCGAAGCGGTGAAAGCCATACTCGCTGACATAAAACGCCAACGCGCCAATGATCGCCCAGAGCAAAGAGAATGAGACAATGCCGGCAACAAAGCAGACGGCGAGCCCGACGACAGCGAGCACAAGCCATACATTGGAACCATGTCGAAAAAAGGTTTCGACCAAATCGGCCTCCCGGTTTCGTTTTCTTGCAATAATAGCACGCGAGCCGGGCAGCTGTGCAAGATGCTCAAAAATGAGGCCGGATCCGCCGCCGCAACAATCTAGTGTCGCGGACCAAACTCAAGCCCGGAACCGCCAAATGCGCGTGCAAAATTTTCGCGCGGAATTGCATGCTGCGGAGCAAAATTTCCAGGCCCAATTTCCAAACCGCAACAGAACCGCAACAGAAAGACTTGCCGATCAACACGACATGGTCACGCGCCTTAGTGATACGGAACTCACATGCAAGCGTTGCGCGCTATATCGCGCCCGCGCTTCGATGCTATAGTTTCCTCTGGGGTCACACGATCAGAATCGCTGGTGATGAGAAGTCCAGACGGCGGCAACAGCGGATTCCGTTTTCTCCGCAGCATACCGAGCGCTGCGACCTATGCGCTTGAGCTGATTATTGCTGCAGCTTGTTATGTCGGGCTTGCGGCAGCGCCGCTCATTCTGCCGGCGCTCAATCCCACCGGAACGCCATTATGGCCGCCGACCGGATTTGCGCTGGCTTTGTTCCTGTTGAGCGGGCCACGCATGTGGCCGGCGATTTTGTTGGGATCATTTTCCTTTAGCGCGATTGCGACCCGCTCGTTGATCTCGCCGGGCTTTGCTGCTGCCGGCACGGCGCTAGCGGGCTTTGCCGGCGCGTGGTTGCTGGACCGCTGGTCGTATGGAGGCAAAACCTTCACCACGCCACAGGGCACGGCGAAATTTGCTGTCATCGCCTTCGTGCCCACGGCGCTGATCGGCACGGCGGTCGCACTTGGCGGCGCCATCCTGGCCGGCGATATCGATTTCAGCAATTCAGCCGACTGGCTCGCAACCGGTGTGCATTGGTGGCTTGCCGACGCCGCCGCGAGCCTGATCATCGTTCCGGTCGTCGTACTATGGGCATTTGGCGATGTGCGCACGATCGGCCGTTGGAATGTGCTCGAAGGCGGCGCAATTCTGTTGCTCGCGGCGGTCGCGGGCTTCATTGCCTTTGCGCCGCCGATCGACACGATGTTCGATGCGATCGAACCGCATCGGCGCTTGCTCGGCTTTCTGATTGTTGTGCCGCTGTCGTGGGCGGCGCTACGCGGCAGCCGACGAGACGCCGCCACCGCCGCGCTGGTCTTCTGTGCCATCGCCACCTGGGGTCTCATGGATGGCGATCCGCCCTCGCCGCCGGCCGCCGTCGATCACGCGCTGATGCTGCTTCTGGCGCTGTCGATCGGGAGCGTGCTGCCGCCGCTGATGCTCAGCGCCGCCATCGCATCCGGCAAAGACAACGCCGCCCATCTTTTGCGGGTGCAAGACCAATTGAATCGGCAGCTCGCGCAAACGAATTTCGCGCTGGAAAACTCTCGCCGCCATTTTCAGATCCTGATCGAAGGCATTGTCGACTACGCGATCTTCCTGCTCGATACATCGGGGCGCGTGGCGACATGGAACAAAGCCGCCGAGCACATGATCGGCTACGGCGCCGATGAGATCATCGGCAAGCACTTCGCCATCTTCTATCGGCCCGACGAGCGGCGCACCGGCGAGCCGAACCGTGCACTCGAATGGGCGGTCCAGAAAGGCAAGCGCGAGGTCGAAGGCTGGCGGATCAAAAAGAACGGCACGCTGTTCTTCGTCACCGGCTCGGTCACCGCGATCCGCGACAGTTCGGGCAATCTCGCCGGCTTTGCCAATGTGGTCCGCGACGCTACCGAGCGGCGCGACACGCAAGAGAAGCTGGTGCAGGCGCGCGAACAGCTCGCCATGGCGCAGAAGATGGAAGCCATCGGCAAACTGACCGGCGGCATCGCCCACGACTTCAACAATCTGCTGATGATCATCGGCGGCAACGCCCAGACCTTCAAGCGCCTGCTTGATCCGAAATTGCCGCGCGCCATCGAAGCAATCCAGACCGCGGCCAAGCGCGGCGAAAGCCTTACCCGGCAATTGCTGACCTTCGCCCGCCGCCAGCATCTGACTCCGACGGTGATCGATTTGAACGCCTGCATCAGCAACATCCGGCCGATGATCGAAAGCTCGCTGCGCGGCAATATCGTGTACGACGAGAAACTCGACCCGACTGTCTGGCCGGTGAAGGTCGATCTGGCCGAGCTCGAGCTTGCTATCGTCAATATCGCGGTGAATGCACGCGACGCCATGCCGAACGGGGGTACGTTCCGCATTTCCATCCACAACATGCCGGCCGAGCACGCCGACGGCGAAGCCAACGACTTCGTCGCCATCGAGTTCAGCGACAGCGGCACCGGCATTCCGCCCGACCTTTTGTCCAAGGTATTCGATCCGTTCTTCACCACCAAGGAGGTCGGCAAGGGCACCGGGCTCGGCTTGTCGCAGGTCTACGGCTTCGCCCATCAATCCGGCGGGTTGGTCAAGGCCGACAGCCGCGTTGGTCAGGGCACCACCTTCACGGTACTGTTGCCGGCGCTCCCCGAGGCACAGATCGTCGACGAGGACGGCAACGAGATCGACGAACTGTATGCGCGCCGCCCGGCCGTGCTGATCGTCGACGACAGCGCCGAAGTGGCCGAAGTCACCTCGTCGCTGTTCGAGAATCTCGGCTATCAGACGCTCTATCGCGAGTCGGCCGAAGTCGGCGCTGCAGCTTCTGGCGGCCGGCACCAAGGTCGATCTGGTGTTCAGCGATATC
Organism: uncultured Alphaproteobacteria bacterium; assembly: GCA_963737755.1. Classification (GTDB taxonomy): domain Bacteria; phylum Pseudomonadota; class Alphaproteobacteria; order Rhizobiales; family Xanthobacteraceae; genus BOG-931. Next base: position 103,833 of record CAVTTZ010000013.1, read on the forward strand.
GTGATGCCGGGCACCATCGACGGCGTCGGGCTGGCGAGCGAAATTCGCACCCAGTACCCGCACCTGCCGGTGTTTTTGACCACCGGCTACAGCGATGCGGCCCGCGCCGCGCCGGCAGATCTCCGCATTCTGCGCAAACCGTTCGACACCGACGCGCTGCGCGGCTTCCTCAAGGAAGCGATGGATGTGCGGCTGAGTAGCTGAGCACGACAAAAGGCCTGACTATTCTCCGCTCATTCCCGCGAAAGCGGGAATCCAGTTCGAGCCCGTTGCGTTGTTGCTTGAATTCTGGGTAACCGCCTTCGCGGGGACGAGCGGACAAACGGGTTGCGAGCGCCGCCCTACACCGCATTCTGCTGCGCGGCGAGCAGCGACAGATATTCCCACACCATCGTGGCGCCGGCGAGCGCAGTGGTCTCGGCAACATCGTAAGGTGGACTCACCTCGACCAAATCCATACCGACGAATTGCAGACCGCCGAGCCGGCGCAAAATCGCCTGCGCCTGCCAACTCGTGAGCCCGCCGACTTCGGGCGTACCGGTGCCGGGCGCGAAGGCCGGATCGAGCGCATCGATATCGAAGCTGAGATAAACCGGTCCGTCGCCGACGATCCCGCGAATTTGTTCAGCGATTGCGGCCGGCCCCTGCTCGTGGACATTCATCGCCGGCAGGATGGTGACGCCTTGCTCGACGGTCCAGTCATGCACCGCGCGCTCGACCGGCGAGCGGATGCCGACCTGCACCATGTGCTGCGGCTTCACCAAGCCCTCGCGGATCGCGTGGTAGAAGACCGTGCCGTGCGCGAAGGTCTGGCCGAAATTGTCCGGCCAGGTGTCGACATGCGCGTCGAAGTGCACAAGCGCCACCGCGCCTTGGCGTTTGGCGAGTGCGCGCAACAGCGGCAGCGTGATGCCGTGTTCGCCGCCGAGCGCAATGAGGTGCGCGACGCGCGTCGCCTGCTCCTCGATCAGTGTAAAGCTCTTGGCGAGATCGCCGAGCGCGATCGCGAAGTTGCCGATATCGGCCAGCGGCAACGCCGCCGGATTGACCCAGTGCGCAGGATGATCGCCATCCGTGAGCATGCGGCTCGCCTGGCGGATCGCCACCGGACCGAACCGCGCCCCCGCCCGATCGGTGGTGCCGATATCGAGCGGAATCCCGGCGATGCAGATCGGCGCCGCCGGATCGGTCCGGCCCACGCCGAGAAAGCTCGGCGGCACCGCAAAGGTGGCCGCGGCGTTGGTCATGCGGCGGCTTCACCGGCGTTGAACAAAAATACCGCGGCCGCGACCACGCAGGTCCATTCGCCGCGCGGCGCGCCGATCGCCGCCGACGCGATCGACTGCGAGTCGACGATGAGGTTGCTCATTTCATAGACCCGCTTGCGCTCGTCCCAGGCGGCATCCGGATTGAACTCGATGCCGAGGGTGGAAGCCAGCATGCTGGCGGCAAGATCTTCGACATATTCACCGATCTCTACCTCCGACATGCCGTAGCCGTGATGCTCGGAGATGTAACCGTAGTGTCCGGTATGCGTCGGCCGCGCCAGCCCGATGCCCGAGGCAATCAAACGCCCGGCTTCGTTGGTCTCCGACCGCGCCATCACGCAGAAGGTGATCTCGCCCGGGCTGAGCGTGGCGACACCGACCTGGCGCGGAATGAGATCGCATTGCGGCGGCAGGATCGATGACACCGTGACGAGGTTCTGTTGCTCGATATCCGCATCGCGCAACGCGTACTCAAACGCCGCCAATTGCTGACGGTGAACGCCGACGCCGCGGGTAAGGAAGACACGCTTGGGCAATGGAAACATGGTGCGATCACTTTGATGAATGCTGGAGCTCACATAGGCCGCCACAGCCGAAGCGCCAGCCTGCGGAAACCATTAGTCTTTAAGAATGACGAACGCGCGTCGGTTCCGCGCGGAGACTGCGGTACCGGCCAAACTGCTTTCGTAAATTAACACATCGTATCCCGGGCGCAGCGCAGCACGCAGCGGTGGCTGCAGACCCGTGACCTTCGAAAACTCAGGCACAGCGTTCGTAACGATCCCGGACCTGCGATGCGTCGCTGACGCGCTGCATCGCGTCCGGGAAAAGTGGTTTGATCGACGTGCAAGTGCAGGTCGCCCTACTCCGCGGCCTGGGGGCCCGCCGCGCGTTTGTCGCCACGCCGCGCACCGAGCTGCGCGATCCAGCGGGCGATCACGTAAAACACCGGCGTGAAGATCAGCCCGAACGCGGTGATGCCGATCATGCCGAAGAACACCGCGGTCCCGAGCGCCTGGCGCAGTTCGGCGCCGGCGCCCACGGCCCAGACCAGCGGGCTGACACCCAAGATGAAGGCGAACGAGGTCATGAGGATCGGCCGTAGCCGCAGCCGCGTTGCCTCGACCGCCGCGTCCCAGCGGCTCCGCCCCTGATCCTCAAGCTGGCGCGCGAACTCGACAATCAGAATCGCGTTCTTGGCGGCGAGACCGATCAGCACCACGAAGCCGACCTGGGTGAGGATGTTGTTGTCGAGGCCGCGCAGAATGACGCCGGTGATGGCGGCGACCAGGCACATCGGTACGATCATGATGACCGCCAGCGGCAGGGTCAGGCTCTCATATTGGGCGGCGAGCACCAGGAATACGAACACCACCGCGAGCACGAACGCGAACATGGCCGTGTTGCCGGCCCGGATCTGCTGGAAGGCCAGCGAGGTCCATTCGGTGGCGTAGCCGTCCGGCAGCGTCTCGGCCGCAAGCTTGTCCATGATCGCGATACCCTGACCCTGCGAATAGCCAGGCGCCGCCGCGCCATCCATCTCGGCGACCGGATAGAGATTGTAGCGCGGCACCCGGAACGGACCGGCGATGTCACGCACGGTGGTGAAGGAGCCGAGCGGCACGGTATCGCCGTTGACGTTGCGGACGCGGATCTTGAGGACGTCGGCGATGTTGCGACGATCTTCATCGCGCGCCTGTGCGGTGACCCGGTAAGTACGGCCGAACAGGTTGAAGTCGTTGACGTAGACCGAGCCGATGTAAACCTGCAGCGCGTTGAACACGTCCTGCACATTGACGCCGAGAAGCTGCGCCTTGGTGCGGTCGATCTCAAGATAGACCTGCGGGGTCGAGGTTTCGAACAGGGTGAAGACCTGCGTCAGGCCGGGCGTCTGCGCGGCGCGGGCCATGAACTCGGTGGCGACCGTCCGCAGCGCCTCGGAACCGTGGCCGGCGCGATCCTCGATGATCATGCGGAAGCCGCCGGCATTGCTGATGCCGCGCACCGGCGGCGGCAGCACGGTGATCAGGAAAGCTTCCTGGATTTGCGACAGCCGTTTGTTGAGCTCGCCCTGGATAGCGACCGCCGACTGGCGCGGATCGCGCGCGCGTTCCTCGAACGGCTTGAGGGTAAGGAAAATGGCCCCGGAATTCGGCGCGTTGGTGAAGGTGGCGCCGGAAAATCCGATGACGTTGACTCCGTGATCGACGCCCGGCACCTGCAGGGCGATGTCGAGCGCACGCTGCTGCACCGCATCGGTGCGCGACAACGAAGCCCCGGGCGGCAATTGCACCACGACAATCAAATAGCCGCCGTCGACTTGCGGGATGAAGCCGACCGGCGTCTGCCGGAAGACGTTGAGCCCAAAGCCGATGACGACCAGGTAGACCACGAACATGATGACGGCGCGGCGCACGGTGCGGCCGGCGAGCCAGGAGACGCCGGCGCCGATGCCGTCAAAACCCCAATTGAAGGCGCCGAAGAATCGATGCAGCGGCACTTCCCACCAGCGCTCGCGGTGGGTGGGATCGTGTTGCTTGAGCAGCAGCGCGCACATCGCCGGCGACAGCGTCAGCGAAACGATCAGCGAAATAATGGTGGCGCCCGCGATGGTCAGCGCGAATTGCCGGTAGAACTGGCCGGAAATGCCGGTGATGAAAACCGACGGCACGAACACCGCGCACAAAACCAGCGCGATCGCGATCAAGGCGGAGCCGACTTCGGTCATGCTTTTCTTCGCCGCCGCATTCGGCGACAGACCGCTGGCGATATTGCGCTCGACATTTTCGACGACGACGATGGCGTCGTCGACCACGATGCCGATCGCGAGCACGAGACCGAACAACGAAAGATTGTTGAGCGTGAAGCCGAACGCCGCCATCAGGAAGAAGGTGCCGACCAGCGACACCGGGATGGCGACAAGCGGAATGATCGCCGCTCGCCAAGTCTGCAGGAACAGGATCACCACCAGCACGACCAGCACGATGGCTTCGCCGATGGTCTCGACCACGGCATTGACCGATTGCTGGATGAACTGCGTCGGATCAAAGAAGATGTCGTATTTGACGCCGGTGGGAAAGCGCTTGGACAATTTCTCCATCAGATCGCGCACGGCCTGTGCGGTCTGCAGCGCATTGGAGCCGGGACGCTGAAAAATCCCAAGCGCGACGGCTGGATAGTGATCGAGATAGGAATTCGACGAATAATCCTGCGCCGCCAGTTCGACCTTGGCGACGTCTTTGATCCGCACCACGGCGGTCGGCGTCTGCTTGATTACGATCGTGGAGAACTCTTCCGGATCGGCGAGCCGGCCCAGGGTCTGCACGGAGACCTGGAAGGCGCCCTGGTTCTTGGCCGGCGGCTGATCGAGCATGCCGGAGGCGACCTGGATATTCTGCGCCTGCAGCGCCGCGGTGACGTCGTTGGCAGTCAGCCCGAGCGACTGCATGCGGTCGGGATCGAGCCACACCCGCATGGCGTAGTCGCGGGCGCCGAACACGGTGATCGAGCCGACGCCGTCGACGCGGGTGACCGCGTCGGTGATTTCCAACGTCGCGTAATTGGAGATGAACAGCGAGTCGCGCGATTTGTCGGGCGAGTAGAGATGCACGACCATCATCAGGTCGGGCGACGCCTTCTGCACGGTGACGCCGATGTTGCGCACGTCGACCGGAAGCCGCGGGTTGGCGATGGCGACGCGGTTCTGCACCTGCACCTGAGCGATGTCGAGATTGGTGCCGAGCTCGAAGCTGACGGCGATGCTGAAGCGGCCATCCGCCGTCGAGTTCGAGGCGATGTAGATCATGTTCTCGACGCCGTTGATCTGCTGCTCGATCGGCGTGACCACCGTGGCGGCGACGACTTCGGCGCTGGCGCCGGGATATTGCCCGGTGATGCTGATCAGCGGCGGCGCGATTTCCGGATATTGCGCGATCGGCAGCCGCAGGAACGACACCGCGCCCAGAATGGTGATGATCACCGAGATCACCGCGGCGAAGATCGGCCGATCGATGAAGAAATGCGAGATGCGCATTTATGAGCCGTCTGATGTCATCAGATTCCCCTCTCCCTTGTGGGGAGGGGTTAGGGGTGGCGGTCGAGAGGCGTCGCGCATGCGTCGAAGATTGCGCGCCGCCTCCCGACCCCCCCCCCCTCCCCCACAAGGGGGGAGGGAGACAGAGGCCTGCGCTCCCGCTCATTCCCGCGAAAGCGGGAATCCAGCATCCGGTTCCCCATCTGCGCGGGGACGAGCGGATGGCGATGCCGAGCTTTGTTCACGACTCAATCCGCTTTGTTCTGCGCGCCGGTTTTCGCGGCTTCCTTGGCAGCCGGCGCCGCCGCAGCCGGCGCGCCCTCTTCCTGCGGGTTGACCTTGGCGCCGGGGCGCGCGCGCATCAGGCCGTTGACGATGACCCGATCGTTCGCCGCCAAGCCGTCCTTGATCACCCGCAAACCGCCGTCGAGCTGGGCCGGCGTCACGTATTTGAGTTGCACCGTGTTGTCGCCGTCGACCACGAGCACGAATTTGCGCGCCTGCTCGCTACCGAGCGCCGCATCGGGGACCAGCAAGGTGGTGTGCGGCTGCGACCCGGGCACCCGGATGCGGCCGAACATGCCGGGCGTAAAGTGTCCGTCCTGGTTGCGAAACACAGCGCGGCCGCGGATCGTGCCCGAGGACTTGTCGATGACGTTGTCGACGAAATCCATGCGGCCGGCGTGGCCGAAATCGTCTTCGTCGATCAGCTTCAGCGTCACCGGAATGCCGCCGGAGGCGCCGCCCATTTTGCCGGACGGTCCGGCGAACCGCTGATAGCGGAGATATGACGCCTCATCGAAGGTGAACTCGAAACGGATCGGATCGACCGTCACGATGGTGGCGAGCAGCGTCGTGTTGGCGCCGTTGCCGCCGGTCACCAGGTTGCCGACAGAGACGCGGCGATCGCCGATGCGGCCGTCGATCGGCGCGCGCAGATTGGAATATTCGTTGAGGTCGAGCTCGGCGCTGTGGACCATCGCCTCCTGCGCCGCGACGTTGGCTTCGGCGACGGCCTTGGCCTGTTTGCGCTGTTCGAAGGCCTGCTCGGTCAGCGTGCGGTTGCGCACCAGCTCCTCGCCACGGCCCAGATCGGCTTCGGTGAAAGAGAGATTGGCGTGCGCCTGCGCGAGATTGGCGCGCATCTGATCGAGCACGATCTGAAACGGCCGGTGATCGATCACGAAGAGAAGATCGCCCTTCTTGACCATCTGGCCGTCGGTGAAGCGCACCTCGGCAAGATAGCCGGACACCCGCGAACGGATTTCCACGGTATCGACCGCAACGAAGCGGCCGACATATTCATCCTGGTCGACCACCGCGCGTGCGACCGGCTTGGCCACCGTGACGGTCGGCGGCGGCGGCGCCGACGCCTGCTTCTGCGCTTCGCCGCAGCCGGTCAAGCCGCCGGCCAGGACCAGCAATGCTGCCACGATCGAGAGAGCGGCCACCCGGCGCGCCACTAAGGCGATCACCATAAGATCTCCTTCGGGGATGATAGTCCGCACCATATGCGATCCGGACTGTCAACGCCTGTGGTTCGGCGACGTGTCGCAGAGCCCCCGGGGAGGAGGCCTTTTGCGAGCGGCCGCGACCACCCATATCTGCTCTCCGGCAAGTGCCGGATAACAAGGCGAAAACCGTGAAGATCATACCCCTAGACGCCGGCCTGGGCGGGGGGAATCCCGCCGCAGAGCCAACACCGCCATCAACAACATCCGCCATTCCGGCCGAAGACCAGGCGTTGCTTGACGCCTATTCGAGCGCGGTGATCGACGTGGTCGACCGCGTCGGTCCGGCCGTGGTCGGACTTACCGTGCGCACCGCAAGCGCTCCTTCCTCCGCCGCCAACGGCGGACGGGGCGGCAATCGCGGCGGCAGCGGGTCAGGCGTCATCGTGGCGCCGGATGGCCTCATTCTCACCAACAGCCACGTCGCCGGTGCCGCCGGCGGCGGTGGCCGCATTGCCGTCACCACGGCGGACGGCCACGACCTGCAGGCGCGCCTGGTCGGCGACGATCCGGACACCGATTTGGCGCTCATCCGCGTCGACCAAGCCGTGACGTTGCCGGCAGCCCCGCTCGGCGATTCCAAAAAACTCAAGCGCGGCCAATTGGTGATCGCAATCGGCAATCCGCTCGGCTTCGAATCGACGGTGACCACCGGTGTGGTCTCGGCGCTCGGACGGTCGCTGCGCGCTTCGACCGGGCGGCTGATCGATGACGTGATCCAGACCGATGCCGCGCTCAATCCCGGCAATTCGGGCGGACCGCTGGTGTCGTCACGCGGCGAGGTCGTCGGCATCAACACCGCGGTGATCATGGGCGCACAAGGCATCTGCTTTGCGGTCGCGGCCAACACCGCAAGCTTCGTGCTCGGCGAACTTGTCCGCCACGGCCGCGTGCGCCGCGCCTTCATCGGCATCTCGGCGCAGCAGGCCACGATCCCGCAACGGCGCCGCCGCGCCGCCGAGATCGAGCAATCGAGCGCCGTCATGGTGGCGACGGTCGAAAGCGGCAGTGCTGCCGACCGCGCAGGTTTGCGCGCCGGCGACCTGGTGCTGAGCCTCGACGGCAAGGCGATCACGGGCGCCGACGATCTGATCCGCGCGCTGACCGGCGAGACCATCGGTCGAAGCGTTGCGTTCGACGTGCTGCGCGGTACCGAGCGGCTGATCATCTCGCTCGTGCCGCTGGAGCGGCCCCGCGCAGCGGCCGCGTGACTGCGTAGCGCGCATGTGTGGGAATATGCAGCCCGCATGAGCGAAGTGATTTGCGGGATTCGGTGCGAGCCAGTCCCGGATATCGCTGTCGCTCATCCGGGCTACATTCATCGTCCGATCCCGCGCCGGACGAAAAGGCTGACCGCACAGACGTAAGACACTGCCAGACGAACCTGCGGCAGCGACCGCAATGTCACTGCCGATCTGGAGCGCGAAACTGAAAAGCAATCCGCGCTCTAGGCCACGCGGCTGATGGTTACCTGATGTTCCTTGATCAAGCGCATCCCATCATCGAACAGCATGGGGCGGCCGAGAAAGTAGCCCTGCGCTTTGGCGATACCGATGCTGCGCAGCGTGCTCAGTTCGGAGGCGGTCTCGACACCCTCGGCGATGATCCGACTGCCGGTATTGCGCGCGAACCCGATCAGCGCCGATGCCAGCGCCTTGCGGGCCGGATCGAGATCGATATGGCGCGTGAGCGCCATGTCGAGCTTGATCAGATCCGGGCTGATGAGGAGGATGTGCTGCAAACTCGCGTAGCCGGCGCCGGCATCGTCGACGGCGACCCGCAAGCCGCGGCGACGTAGCGGGGCCAAAATACTCAGCAGGCGGTCGTAGTCGTCGACATGCGCATGCTCGGTGATTTCGAGCACGATGCGGCCGACCGGCTTGTCCCGCATCAGGGCATAGAACCCGCTATCCAGAATGGTCTGCGGAGAAACATTGACCGACAGGTACATGTCTGGCGGCAGCCGGCCGAGGGTCGCAAGACCAAGCTCCGCGGCGACAAGCTCGAGCTGCACGCCGAGACCGACCTCGGCGGCTTCGGCGAACCAGCATTGCGGCGAACGGCTCGGGCCGGCCGAAAATCGCGATAGACATTCGAAGCCGAGCAGCCGCGAGTTCTCGATGTGCCAGATCGGTTGGTAGAGCGTCGATATCTCTTTGTTGTTGATGGCCTTGCGAATGCGCCGCAGCTTGTCATTCGCCGCTTCCGTCGCTGCAACCTCGCGCGTGATCTCAAAGGCGGCAAGATCGGCAAACGCCTTCAACGTTTGCAGGTCGCGCTCGCGCAGCGAGCGGTCGGGCTCGACGCCCAGGCAGCAAAACATGCCGTATGTGCTGCCGTCGGGGAGCTGGATCGGCACGCCCATATGTTTGCCGATCGGGACCGCCCTAGTCAGCAGCATCGCCGCGGCGGTGGGCTCGGCGGCCGTGTCGGGGATGATCTGCGGAAGACGCCCTTCGAGGATATGGCGGCAGTAGGATTCATCGGCCGACCGCCAATCGCCGGACTTGATAATATGCTCGCGGCCCGGGGCATCGACGACGCGCAGCACAGTGCGGTCAGTCTCGAACTGCGACAGGTAGGCCACGTCCATGCCGAGGTGAGTACGAATCGCCACCAGTGCGCGCTTTATGAGCTCGTCGGAATGGACGGGCTTCGGCGTTGGCGCCGGGATATCGTGCAGCGAAGGAGCGCTCACTTCTTTTGTGCGCGTTTCTTCATTTGTTATTGTAGACACGTTTCTAACGCTCCCTCTGTCGCTCGGCGCCGCCGCCACGTACGTCCCGCGCTGGACGCTGGGCAGGCTGCGGCGTTCAACAACAATGCGTGAGCGTTCATTTGGTCGCGGCTTAGATATCTGTTCTGCACAACGTGGCTAAGATTCTATTTCCAGAATATTGCATCGACGGAAAGGATCCGATCAGCAAAAAAAACGCGTGAAAGTTGAAAGCTTTGCACTTCGCTCATGGTGAATTAATTTTCAAGTTGCTCGACGAACCGGCGCCCCTTAGGCGTCCACACTGGGACCATAGGTCCGCCGGGAGGAAACAATGCCGCGTTTGCCAATCGTCGCCACGCTGGTCGCAGCGCTTGCCTTCGTACCGACCGCCGACGCCTGTACGGGCATCCGGCTTGTTGCCAAGGACGGTGGCGTCGTCACCGCCCGCTCGCTGGAATTCGGCGTCGATTTGCACTCGGAGGTGATGATCGTTCCGGCCGGTACGGCGCTCACCGGCTCGTTGCCCGACGGCGGCAAAGGCATCAGCTACACGACCAAATACGGTTTTGGCGGCGCCAATGGCGCGGGCCTGACTGCGATCATCGACGGCATCAACGATCAGGGGCTTTATGTCGGCCTGTTCTATTTCCCGGACTATGCGAGCTATGCGGACGTCACCAAGGAAAACGCCGCCCACGCCATGGCGCCGCACGAATACGGGGCCTGGCTTCTTGGTAATTTCGCCACCATCGACGAGGTGAAGGCGAACTTCGACAAGGTCACGCTGGTGCCGACGGTGGTGAAAGAACTGGGACAAGCGGCTCCGGTCCATTTCGTCGTGCAGGACCGCAGCGGCAAGGCGGTGGTGATCGAGCCGGTCAACAAGAGCCTGAAGATCCACGACAATCCGATCGGCGTTGTGACCAACTCACCGACCTTCGATTGGCACATGACCAATCTGCGCAACTACATCAATCTGCGCGCCACCAACGTGCCGCCGGTCGAGCTCAATGGTGTGACGCTGGCGCAACTCGGCCAGGGCTCGGGCCTACGCGGCTTGCCTGGTGATTTCACGCCGCCGTCGCGCTTTGTGCGCGCCGTCGCCTTTACGCAATCGGCATTTCCGTCCGACACCGCGACGGAAGCCGTGATGCAGGCGTTCCACATCCTCAACAACTTCGACATTCCGTATGGCGCCGTGCGGCAAACCGAAAATGGCCAGACCATCGCCGAGATCACAACCTGGACCAGCGCGTCGGATCTGAAAAACCTGCATTGGTATTTCAGGACCTATGACGATCAGTCGGTGCGCAGCATCGATCTGCCGAAGGCGCTCGAAGCCGCGCACGGCCAAATCAAGTTCATCAAGATGAACGGCGCGCCGACGATCCACGACATCTCAACGAGCTTCAAATAAAGCTCTGCGCAGCTCTCTGCTTTCACCCGCTGACGCCGCCCCAAACGTGGCACTGGCCGCCGCATTTTCACCATAAAAATCAACGCGTTGCTACGCGGTTGAAATTGACGAAAATTTGACGCTGCTGCCCGCTCCGCAAATGCTTGGCATGCAGCGGACGGTGAAGCCAATCGTCACAAAAGTGCTATGACCCGGCCCGCGCCTCGCTATCACGCGAGGCGTTTTCATTTGCTCACATCGCACGCTTCTCAACGCGCAAACCCGACGGCAGAAGAAGGGGTCGGCCGTCTGTCGGCAGATGAAAGAGGAGACGATCGTAAGAGTGGAGTACGTGTATGAAGTTGACGACGGTCATCGCCGCATTCGTGGCAATCCTGGCATTGGCGCAAGGCGCACATGCCCGCGAGTATCACGGTCATGCGGCCATCAACTATCGACAGGGTGTGTATCATCAAGCTGCTTATCGCCACGGCGCCTATAACGTGGCTTATCGGCAGGCCGTCTATCGCCAGGCTGCCTATCGTCAAGCCGTCTATCGTCGCGCCGCCTACCAGCAGGCCTTTCAGCGACGCGCCGTCTATCAGCGCCAAGCTTATCAATATGCGAACTGGCATTCGCAGCAGTCCTCAATGCAGCGCGCGGAGAACCAAGGATATTGGCATCGGCGCGGTACCGCGTCTGGCTGGAACCGAACGCAAGCCGCGTGGCGCTATCGCTATGACGGCGCGCAGGCGCAGTACGCCAACCGCGGCAGCTTTGCCGCTGCCTATCGGTATCAGGCAATTCCCCGCAGCCGTTATGCAGTGACGCGCGAGGAGACGCGGACGCCGGCTTACCGGGGCGGAGTCGGCGGACGTCCGAGTGCGTGGTGCGGTTGGGAGATGCGTCAACTCGTCGGCCACGATCCCGGCCCGGACTTCAATCTGGCGCGCCGGTGGGCGCAATGGGGCCATTCCGGTCCGGCCGGCATCGGCGCCGTGGTGGTCTGGCCGCATCATGTCGGCATGATCGTCGGCCGCGAGAACGGGCAGTGGATCGTCAAATCCGGCAACGACGGCAACCGCGTGCGTGCGCGACCGCTGCCGATCTCAAACGCAATCGCCATTCGCTGGAGCTGATCGTGGCAACAAGCGGCCGCTCCGAGGGGCGGCCGCTCTTCCGTCGAGACGCTACGAAGCGTCCGTTCCGGTAGCTCGGTCGGATGGGTTAAGCGGTTGCGAAAACCATCAGCATCCCGCGACGCTGCATGGGAGCGAACGGCGACTCCCACACAGGACAATCGCGCCGTGGTGCGTGCAGCGGTGACTCTGTTCGCGTAGGATGGGTTGCGCGGCAGCGAAACCCATCGGCGATCCGTGAGGCTGCAAGATGGGTTCTTTTTACTCAAGCGATCCCACGGGATAAGAGCGAACCTATGCCTGATATTTTGCGCACGCCGCCTGAGCGGTTCGCCACCGTGCCGGGCTTTCCCTATCGGGCGCACAGCCGGAGCGATTTGCCCGGCTACGCCGGATTGGCGATGGCCTATATCGATGAAGGACCGGCTGGCGCGCCGGTTTTTTTGTGCCTGCATGGCCAGCCGACCTGGAGCTATCTCTATCGCCGCATGATCCCGCATTTCCTCGCCGCCGGCGGCCGCGTGGTGGCACCGGATTTCTTCGGCTTCGGGCGCTCCGACAAGCCGACCGACGAAGCGGTCTATACGTTCGATTTCCACCGCAACAGCCTGCTCGCCCTCGTCGGCGCGCTCGATCTGCAAAACGTGACGCTCGTGGTCCAGGACTGGGGTGGCCTTCTCGGGCTAACCCTGCCGATGGCGATGCCGCAGCGCTTTCGCCGCCTGATCGTGATGAACACGGCACTCCCCACCGGCGCGGTGCCGCTGCCGCAGGGCTTTCTCGACTGGCGAGCCTTCTCCAACAGCCAGCCCGACATGGCGATCGGCCGCTTGATGGCGCGCGCCTGCCCGCATCTGACCGCCGCCGAGAGTCGCCGCCTACGACGCGCCATTCCCGGACGTGCGCCACAAGGCCGGCGTGCGGCGCTTTCCCAATCTGGTGCCGGAATTTCCCGACAGCGACGGCGCCGCCATCGAGCGAGCGGCGCGCGATTTCTGGCGCAATACCTGGAGCGGCCAGAGCGTCATGGCGATCGGCATGGCCGACCCGGTGCTGGGCGCGCCGGTGATGCGGGCGCTGCACGGCGACATTCGCGGCTGCCCGCCACCGCTTGAATTCGCCGAGGCCGGGCATTTTGTGCAGGAATGGGGTGACGCCGTCGCGCCGGCGGTGCTGGCGGCGTTCGGGCGCTGAGCCGCCGTCGCTTTTGCATTGAAGCGTTCAGCGCCAATCGCTATCCGTCAGCGTGATTTGGCCGCCCGCCGTTGACGCGGGTCGTCGGCGCGGTATGGCGATGCGCCAAGGTCGGCGGCATCCAAATCGGCTGCCACCGACTTGTACCGTCGACAAGCGCGTACGCGTTCAGGATCACCCAACCGCGACAAGCACCATGGCTTTCATCAACTCGTTCGCATTGCCGGATTTTCTCGACTCGGTGGTCAGCCTGTTTGCGGCCTTCGTGCTCGGCACGCTGATCGGCGCAGAGCGGCAATACCGTCAGCGCGGCGGCGGACTGCGCACCCATGTGCTGGTCGCGGTCGGTGCCGCGACCTTCGTCGACATCGGCATGCGCATCAACGGCCACGCCGGCGCGACACAAATCATCGCCTATGTGGTCTCCGGTGTCGGATTCCTCGGCGCCGGCGTGATCATGAAGCAAGGCAACAACGTCTGGGGGCTGAACACAGCGGCGACGCTGTGGTGCTCGGCGGCCGTCGGCGCCTGTGCCGGCGCCGATCTCGCCATCGAGGCGGTGACCCTCACCTTCTTCGTACTGGCCGGCAACACGCTGCTGCGGCCGCTGGTCAACGCCATCAACCGTGCGCCGATCAACGAGGCCCTGACCGAGGCGGTCTACGAAGTGCACCTGCGCACTCATCCCGACCACAGTTACGATGCCCGCGAGTTGCTGCGCGATCACCTGGAGGAAGCCAAATATCCGTTCAAGGGCATCGAGGAAGAGGACGATAAAGAAGACGAGGTCGAACTGGTGGCGACGCTCTTGGGATCCGTCGCCAATCCCGACGAGCTTGACACCGTGGTCGCGCGGCTGAAGGCCAATCCGATCGTCGACAATGCAAGCTGGAGCCTGCGGACAACGGAGTGAGACGTTCGCCACCGTCGCCGGGTAGCGACAACCCCGCACATTTCGCACACGCAACCCTAGAGCATGTCCCGGAAAAGTGGAAACCGGTTTTCCCAAAAGGGACATGCGATAACAAGTCAATCTAGAGCACACGCAATTCAGCCAAATCGTGATGTTCTCTAGCCGCAGAAAGCAACCCGCACGCAACGCTCGGCAAGATCGTGGAGTTGCGGGAATTCATGGATTCGCTGCACGCCGCCGAGCAGGTGCTCGGACGCGAACTGATCGAGGGGCCGTAGCGTACATTCGTCATTGCGAGGAGCAAAGCGACGAAGCAATCCAAGGCTCAGAGGCTGGATTGCTTCGCTACGCGCGCAATGACGAGCCGTGTAGTGATGAAGAAAACTACACCGCCGGCTCGGCGACTTTGCCGCCGACCGCTTTGCCATTGGCGGCCGCTATTTTGCGCCGGCGCGGCAGCGGGCTTTCGACGTGCCGCTCGGCGGCCGGCCGGCCGACCGCGAGATAGCGGAAGTTGGCACGCTTCATCTCTTCCGCCCGATAGATGTTGCGCAGATCGACGATCACCGGCCGCGCCATGACGGCGCGCAGGCGGTCGAGATCGAGCGCGCGGAATTGCTCCCACTCCGTGGCGATCACGACGGCTTCGGCGCCTTCCGCGGCCTCGTAGGCGTTGCTGCAATAAACAACCTCGGGAAGCAGCGGCTTCGCCGCCTCCATGGCGGCCGGATCGTAGCCGCGCACCACGGCGCCGAGATCGTGCAGCGCCGTGATCAGCGGGATCGAAGGCGAGTCGCGCATGTCGTCGGTGTTCGGCTTGAACGAGAGGCCGAGCACCGCGATGGTCTTGCCGCGAACCGAGCCGTCGAGCGCATTGACCACCTTGCGCGCCATGGCGCGCTTGCGCTGATCGTTGACGGCGGCGACGGTTTCGACGATGCGCATCGGCACGCCGTGATCGTGCGCGGTCTTCAGCAACGCTGTCGCGTCCTTGGGAAAACAGGAGCCGCCAAAACCCGGACCGGCGTGCAGAAACTTGCCGCCAATGCGGTTATCGAGGCCCATGCCGCGGGCGACGTCGTTGACGTCGGCGCCGGTGCACTCGCACAGATCGGCGATCTCATTGATAAAGGTGATCTTGGTGGCGAGAAAAGCGTTGGCCGCGTATTTGATCAACTCGGCGGTGCGGCGTCCGACATAAAGCATCGGCGCGGCGTTCAGATAGAGCGGGCGATACACCTCGGCCATCACTTCACGGGCAGCTTCGCTGTCGCTGCCGATGACGATGCGGTCGGGATGCTTGAAATCATAGATCGCGGCGCCTTCGCGCAGGAATTCCGGATTGGACACGACATGCATGTCGGCTTCCGGCCGCACATCGCGCAGGATGCGTTCGATCTCGTCGCCGGTGCCGACCGGCACGGTCGATTTGGTGACCACAACAGCGGTGGGTGAGAGCAGCGGCGCGATCTCGCGCACCGCACTATAAATGTAGCTCAGGTCAGCGTGACCATCGCCGCGGCGCGACGGCGTACCGACCGCGATGAACACCGCATCGGCCTCGTCGATGCCGTCAGGCTTGAGCGAAAACGACAGCCGCTCCTGCGCCATGTTGGTGGCGACCAGATCGGCAAGGCCCGGCTCGAAGATCGGAATTTCACCGCGCTTCAGCGCCGCGACCCGGCCTGCGTCCTTGTCGACGCAGGTCACGTGATGGCCGAAATCGGCGAAACAGGCTCCCGAGACAAGGCCGACATAGCCGGCGCCGATCATGGTGACGCGCATGAAAACTCCGTTTCAAATAACGCGACAGGGGGTGAAGGAACAAAATGCCCGCGCGGCAACCCGGCTCCGCTCGTCCGCTTTCATCCGCAGACAGCACGCATCAGCAGACAGCTTGCATCAGCAGACGGTTGCTCAATCGCGGCACGCCCGCCGGCTGATCTAAAATCAGCGCGGCTCAGGCTGGCTCGCACCGGCAACGTCGATTCGATTTTGAATTTAGAGAGCGAAAATTACATTCAGGTGACATAACAAGCAGATGACAGGTTCGGGTTTTCGCGCAACGAGCAGATGACGACCGCCATTTGCCGCAGAACGCGCTTTGATTATCAGTGAAGATGTTTGCTCTTTGCATTGTCAGAAAACGAGGCGTGTCTGACGGCCCTACGCCTCGAATGTCCCCGGCATCGCCCGCACGATCGAACGCAGCGCATGCGAGTGTCGCCGGGTGCATTTGCAAGGCTGAAGTTTTCGTCGACCTGCCGGCGCATCCCGTCAAGCGTACCGCCATCAGCCCCGATCAGCGAAATGGTGTGCGAATTGCTCCCGTCACCCGCGCGCGACAGACGCGATAGAGATGGCGCCGTGAAGCGTTGATCAGGAGTTTTGACGATCGCTTCAACGCCGTCATCACTGTCAGCTTTTTGATCAAACCTCGGTAGGCGGAGGGCTGTCCTTCGCGACACCGCGCCGGCGAACAAACGTGCGCAATCGACGCCCGAACAGCGCGATCACCAGCCCGCCGTAAACCAGGCCGCCCAGCAATGCCAGCATCAGAAGCTCGGTTTCGTTACGAAAGCGCGGCAACCCCGATGCCACCTGCGCGACCAGCGGCGCCGCCGGCAACAGCACCAGCGCCATGACGACACCGGCACCGATCATCTTGACCAGCGCCGAGCGAAGCTCGCGATCGGCGCCCACATAGCCGGCGCGTGCCGCCCAGAACACCACCAGCGCAAAGTTGATCCAGGCGCCGATCGGAAGTGGCGAGCGCCAGCCCGACCTGGGCCAGCGAACCCATCAGCGCCACCTTGAGGGCGACATTGACGGCGGTGCCGATCAGGGCGGCTTTCATCGGCGTGAAGGTATCGCCACGCGCCAGGAACGGCGCGACGACGCTGCGGATCAGGACGAACGGCACCAACCCGATCGTGTAGGCCATCAGCGTGATGGCGGCGGCATGTGCGTCCTCGGCGTTGAAGCGCCCGCGCATGAACAAGCCGCGCATGATCGGCTCCGGCACCACCAGGAATGCCACGATGCACGGAATGCCGAGCAGCAGCGCGAATTCGATGGCGCGGTTTTGCGCCGAGCGGGCGCCGTCATGATCGTTGGCGGCGATCCGCCGCGTCATCTCCGGCAGCAATACGGTCCCGACCGCAATGCCGATCACCCCGATTGGCAATTGATCGATGCGGTCGGCGTAATACAGCGCCGAGATCGCCCCGGTGGCGAGCAAGCTGGCGATGATGGTGTCGGCGAACAGCGCCAGCTGGGTGCCCGCCGAGCCGATCGTCGCCGGCACCAAGGCCTTCAGGAAACGGCGCACGTCGCGATCGAACTGCACCCAGCTCAAGCCGGTAAAGACGCCGGAGCGCCAGGTGTCGCCGCCGACCAGGAGCGCCTGCAGCACGCCGGAAATGAGCACGCCCCAGGCTGCCGCATAGCCGGCACCGCCGAATTGCTTTGAGAAAGCAAGCGTGCCGATCATCGCCAGATTGAGCAGGATCGGCGCCGCGGACGCGGCGGCGAAGCGATGCAGCGCATTGAGGATGCCGCCCCACAAGGTCACCAGCGTGATCAGCAGCAGATACGGAAAAGTGATGCGGGTCAGCGAAATCGCGAGCTGATACTGCTCCGGCTCGCGCGAGAAGCCGGGCGCCAGCAGGTCGATGGCCTGTGGCGTGAACAGAAGCGCCAGCGCCAACAAAACAATCTGAGTCGCCAGCAGCAACGTGAAGATACGATTGCCGAAGGTCGCGGCCGCCGCCGTCCCCTCCTGGGTGCGGATGCGCGCATAAGCCGGAATGAACGCCGCGTTGAAGGCGCCTTCGGCAAAGATGGCGCGGAAATGGTTCGGCAAGCGGAAGGCGATGAAAAATGCGTCGGCCACCGGCCCGGCGCCGAGAAACGCCGCCAGCATAATGTCGCGCAGAAAGCCGGTGATGCGCGAGAGCAGCGTATAGCCGCCGACTGTGAGAATGCGCCCGATCATGGTGGCTGTGTTAGCATCGATCGCTCGTCCCCGCGAAGGCGGGGACCCAGACTTTCACAATCGCCGCGCACCCGACTGGATTCCCGCTTTCGCGGGAATGAGCGGAGGTTAGCCCGCCAGCGCCCGGACCACCGCGGTGATGATGCGCTCCTGCGTGGCTTCATCCAGATAAGCGTGCATCGGCAGGCTGATGACCTCGTCGGCAAGCCGCTCGCTCACCGGCAACCCACCCTCGGCGACCGGATACCCGCTGTAGGCCACCTGCCGGTGCAACGGCTTGGCGTAATAGATCGCGGTCGGAATGCCTTGCGCCTTGAGCGCAGCGGCCAACGCATCGCGCCGCCCGGGAGCGAGCCGGATGGTGTACTGCGCCCACACCGAAGTCTGGTCCTTGGCGACGCGCGGCACGGTGACGACGCCGGCAAGGCCGGCCGCATAACGCTCGGCCGCCGCATTGCGCGCGATGATCTCCTGCGGGAAGATTTTCAGCTTCTCCAGCAGCACCGCAGCTTGGATGGTATCGAGGCGCGCGGCGAGCCCGATGCGCGCGGCATCGTATTTGTCGACGCCCTCGCCGTGCACGCGGATGCTGCGGATGCGCGCGGCCAGATCGTCATCGTCGGTGAAGACGGCGCCGCCGTCGCCATAACAGCCGAGCGGTTTTGCCGGGAAGAAGCTGGTCGCCGCCGCCACGGTGCCGGGCTTGGCGCCCGGCAGCACCGCACCGAGCTGGCGGCCCTTGTAGGTCGCGCCGAACGACTGCGCGGCATCGTCGAGGATGAAGAGGTCGTGCGCGGCCGCGATCGCGGCGATCGCATCGTGGTCGGCCGGCTGTCCGAACAGATCCACCGGAATGATCGCGCGCGGCTTGAGCCCGCGCTTTTTGGCGGTCGCGATGGCACGCTCGACACTTGCGGGATTGAGGTTGAAAGTCTCGGCGTCGACATCGGCCAGCACTGGGGTCGCGCCGCACAGCGCCGGCACTTCGGCGGTGGCGCAGAACGTGAAGGTCGGGCAGATCACGGCATCGCCCGGACCGATCCCCCAGGCCATCAGCACCATCCGCAGCGCGTCGGTGCCGCTCGAGCAGGTGATCGCGTGGCGGGCGCCGCAGAATGCAGCAAGCTCGCTCTCAAGCGTCCGCACCTCGGGGCCGAGAATGAACTGACAGCTGGTCAGGACGCGTGCCACGGCTTCATCAATCACGCTGCCGAGCCGGCGGCGCTGCGCGGCAACATCGATGAACGGAATCGGCCGTTCGTCCACACGGGTATGCTGATTCATGATGGCGTGGTCTTTTTTTGGTGCACGATCATCGAACGAAAGCGATCGTGCTTCTTGTTAGCTTGCGCGAGAGGAATTTGCGCAAGCGGCGAACAAAAACGTTAGGCGCTGGCGACCCGCCGCGGCGCCTTGCGCTCCGGCGGACGCGACAGCTCGGCGCGGGTGTCGAGGCAGCGGATGGCGATTTCGAGACTGGCGACCCCCTCCTCGCCGGTGACCGGCGGCGCGCTCTTGTTGCAGATGGCGTCGATGAAGGCACGCAGTTCCGCCCGCAACGGCTCGGCATAACCAACCGACAAGTGGCGCATCGAATAGCTGCCGTCGGGTTGAAAGCCGAAACACTCGGTGACCTGCCGGGTCAATAAGTCGCCGATCAGATATTTGTCGCGCGTCGCCACATGGATGGTGCGCGCCTTGAACGGCGTCAGCCAATTGGTGTTGATGTGCGCCAGCACGCCCGAGGCGGTGCGGAATTGCAGCAGCGCAATGTCCTCGCGCACAGCCACCGCGCTCGAAGTCTGCGGCTGAATTTCCACGATCTCGGAATCGGTAAACCAGCGGATCAGATCGATGTCGTGCACGGCGAGATCGATGACGACGCCGACATTCGACATCCGCGGCGGAATCGGGCCGACCCGCGTGATCGCGATCGAGAAAATATCCTGATCCTTGAGCGCCAGCTTGATCGATTCGACGGCCGGATTGAAACGCTCGACATGGCCGACCATAAGCGTGACGCCGGCGCGTCGAGCGGCGGCCACGATGGCGCGGCCCTCCTCCACGGTCGGCGCGATTGGCTTCTCCACCATCACATGGAGGCCGCGCGCGATGCAGGTGAGCGCGATGTCGTGATGCAAATGGGTCGGGGCCGCGATGGTGACAGCCTCAACGCCGCTGTCCAGCAGCGGCTCGAGATCCGTAAACACCGGGCAATTCAGGACGCGACTGACCAGATCGCGCTGTTTGCTATCCGGATCGACAACGCCCGCGAGCTCAACGCCGGCGATTTCCGCAAGGACGCGCGCATGGTTGCTGCCCATGACGCCTGCGCCGATAACGCCAATTCTCAAAGGATCACCCCTATCAGCCCGGCCGGTTGTCTGGCCGGGCGCCCACGACTCCGTTTTCCCATCCTCCCACTAGCATGCCGAAAGCCGGTTTGGCGACCCAAACCGGTCGGAACCTGGAACACGTTTTCCTTCCAATACTTACGCGAACGAGCGATATCGTTTGTCACGCTTTTGTTGCCACGGCGGACGTGCCACGGGGCCATGTTACCGATGCGGGTCACCAATGACGCCGCCGCCGCGCCTGACGGGCCGGGCGTTTTCCACAGGCCGCGGATCTTTGATACCAAACGTCCTATTGCCGAGATGCCGTCGTAAAGGGATCAAGCCATGCGCTTTTCGAGCCTCATGCTTGCGCTGAGTCTTTGTGCCGCAGTCGTCGGCATCGGTACGGCACACGCGGAAACCACCGATGCGGCACCGGCTTACGGCCCGGAGCTTGAGGGCTTCGAATACCCCTGGCCGGTGTCCCATTACGCCCTGACCTCGCAGGGCGAGACGCTGCAGATGGCCTACATGGATGTGAAGCCATCCGGGCCGCCGAACGGCAAAACCGCCGTGCTATTTCACGGCAAGAATTTCTGCGCCGCTACCTGGCAAGGCACCATCGCAACGCTGACCGCCGCCGGTTACCGGGTGATCGCCGTCGATCAGATCGGCTTCTGCAAATCGAGCAAGCCTGAGCATTATCAGTTCAGCTTTCAACAACTCGCCGGCAACACCCACGCTCTGCTCGCGTCGCTCGGCCTGTCGCGCGTCATCATCATCGGACATTCGATGGGCGGCATGCTCGGCATGCGCTACGCGCTGACATTTCCGGACGATGTGGAAAAGCTCGTGCTGGTCAACCCGATCGGACTCGAAGACTGGAAGGCCAAGGGCGTGCCGTGGCAGAGCATCGACGGCTGGTATCAGCAGGAGCTGAAAACAACGGCCGACAGCATCCGCGACTATCAGCGCTCGACCTATTATGCCGGCACCTGGGACGCGAAGTACGAGCCTTGGGTGCAAATGCTCGCCGGACTGTTTCGCGGTCCCGGCCACGAGACCGTTGCCTGGAACGCGGCGTCGACTGACGACATGGCCTACACGCAGCCGGTCTTTTACGAGTTTGAGAAAATCTCCGTGCCGGTGCTGCTGTTGATCGGCGAAGAAGACAACACCGCGATCGGCAAGCATCTCGCGCCGCCGGCGGTGCGCGCGACGCTCGGTCACTATCCGGACTTGGCCCGGGAAGCGGCCGCGCGTTTCCCGCACGCGCAACTCGTGACTTTTTCCGGGCTCGGGCATGCGCCGCAAATCCAGGCGCCGGACATTTTTCACAAAGCGTTGCTGGAAGGCATGCAGAAGTAGCCGGCATGCGATGAGGATCCCGTCGGACGCGTAACGAGTCCGGTCTCCCGACGACGCAACACATTCGCGCGCGACCGGCCTCAGGGTTCGGCAAACACGCGCTCGAAGGACGCCAGCAGCCGGCGCAAGATGCGGCCCATTTCGGCCGCGACTTCTGGGGTGACGCGGGCCGCGCGCAATTCGGCGGCGAGCATGTCCGTGGCACGCCGGCTGATATCGGTGAAGACGGCCTGGGTCATCGCCGGCGCATATGATTGAGCGCCAAACCCGCGCAGGCGAAGCGCTTCCAATTGCACCGATGAGAACTGCGGATTGGCATGGTCGCGCAACGCCGCGAGCAGCATCACCGCGGCGTGCTCCACGGCCTCGTCGTAGGCACCAAACGATCTCGCGTGCTTCGCCTTCGGCGCCCACATTCCGGTTGGCTCTCTCCGAATCGCTGCACAAGAATAGGGGTGTGACATGGTGACGACCAGCCCGCCACCAGCAGCCGCGCCACTCGTGGTGCATTTATCGCCTTCGCACGCGGCAAGCGGCCTTCGCGGTGGACCTCGGTAGGTCGCTCCCGCGCGAGCAGATGGCGCCGGCGAACGACGTCCATCGGCTTTCAGCCTTGCTTTGGATCACACTCCAAAACGGCGAGACCAATCGGCCAACAACTGCGGGCGTTTACTGAGCGCGGGCGTCGGCGACCGAGACATTCAGCCGGTCCGCGCGCGGCAGCGTGAGCGCGGTGGTGCGATCACGCCCCGACTTGGATTGGCCCGCATTCAAACTCGGCGCCGCACTGGCCGCCGGCGAGCTCGCGAGCGTCCGCACTGCTTCGAGCGTGCGCTGATGCAACGACTGATCGACTTGCACGAGGAAATGCTGCTCGGCGATATCGAGGTTTTCGATCGCGGCATCGCCTTTGCCGGGTGCGCGCGCCACCAATTCGCCACCGCCCAGCGAGCCGATGCCCGGCATGTACATCATCGGCTGAGTGTTGTGATAGCACAGCGCCTTCTTCACATTGGCGCCGATCGGCTTCATCTGCCAGCGCGGCGACGGATCGTACGACACCATCAGATCGATCTGCGGCTTGGTCGGCATGTTGGCGAGCCAGGTCGCGCGCGAACCGCCGCCGCTATAGCCGATGACCACGATCTTGGCCTTGCCTTGATTGGCGAGGATCGCCCGGTAGGCATCGGGCCAACTGCTCCAGTTGTAGGTGGTGACCGTGGTGTCGGGCAGTGTGCGCAACATGTCGGCGAGATGGAACATGCCGGCGCTGGTTACGGTCCCGTCGGTGCCGACAAGACCGCCGAGCAACAGATAGACCTGCGTGCCGGTCACCGGCGTGGCCGGACGATCGGCTTTCTGGTCTGGCTCGGCTTGTTCAGCCGGGTCGAGCGGCTGCTCCTGCTCGGCGACTTCGGATTCGGACGCGGGCGACTCGAAGCTGCCGGGCCGCGGCGCCCATTGCTCGGGCGCCAGCAGGGCCGAGTTCACCTGCCCCGACGGCGACTGTCCGGCGGCGGCGGCCGGGTCTTTGGTGACATCCTCGAACAGGTCGTGCTCGTCGCGGAGCACGTCCATCATGTCCAGGTGCGAGCGCTCACGGGCAAATGCCCCAACCCGCGGCGACAAGCGGGCGCTGGACAAGCCGAAAAACACGGCCAAAAACACACAGGCGGCAAGAACGGCCGCCAACCCAAGCACACCACGCGACATCCACGCCCTTTGGGTTCTTCGAAGCCCCGGCGCGGAACTAAGCCGCCGTTTGCGGCGCCTCAGCGCCCGGAACAAGGGCGCATTATGGAGTTTTCGGGCGGGTGGCCGGCCAATATCGTCGAAATTCGGGACAAATACCGGCCGCGACGTATCAGGCGTTGCCGCCGCGTGGAGTTCGTTCGGGCTTTCGGTGCTGGTGACGGTCTGACTCACGCCTACCACTTACTCGGTTGTGCCGGTCACACCTGGCGCGCGCTGTGCGCCTCCCGAAGAATCGCCGAGCAGCCCAATCGCTTCAACGAGCCACCGGCTCAACCAAAGCGATGCCCGCGCGAACACGGCGCGACGGCGGGCGCTTGCGAACGATCCATCTGGAAACAAAGCATCGGCACCGGGCTGCGATCCTGCCCCCACGGACCGCTGTCGGCGAACGGACAAACCCTACCGATTCACCGCCTAATGAACGATTAACCTTGTGCTGCCGCAGGCGACGGCGCTACGCGATTTTGCGCGTCGTGTGGAAGTCGGTCGAGGAATTGACCGGCGACGGCTGCAGCGAGCGAGGGAGAGCGCGCGCATCAACTGTGCGCACCAAACAGACGGCACGAAAGCGCGTGCATGGCAAAAGCGCGAACGAAAAAACCGCCAATCGTCAAGCGGCCTTGGCGGGCGCGCTTGAACCGGAGATTAGCGGATGCGGCCGGTCGTCGTTGCCGTACGCGCTTGCGGCTGCGGCTGCGAGGAGAAGCCGAACAGGCGAGAGAAGATATTCCCGCCGCCGCCACCCCACATCTGATCCGGAACCGCCAGCGCTTCGCGGCGAACCGCGTTGTCGTGCCGCTCGATCGGAATATCCGCGACCTTGCGTTCGTCGCCCTTCATGACCGCCAACAGGGTCCGGTCACGGCCGTAGATGTCGTCGCGCGTCTGCAGCTTGCCGTCTTTGTCGACAAACGCGGTCTGATAGGTGACGTGGACGGGAATGAAGGTCGGCAGGCGAATTTCCTGCTCGCGCGTGCTGAACATGCTGCGGATACGATCTTCGCTGTAGCCCTCGCGCGGCCGCGCGATCGACAACAGAACCTCGGCGTATTTCACCGGATTCTCGATGCGCATACAGCCGTGGCTGGTGTCACGCACCGGCCGCGAGAACAGGTACTTCTCGTTCGAGTCGTGCTGATAGACCAGAAACTTGTTCGGCAGATTGAACCGCAACTGCCCGAGCGCATTCAGCGGTCCGGGCGGCTGCGAGATGTGGATCGTGCCGTTCTGATTGTAGGTGACGGTCAGCCCCATGCGCTCCAGGATCGTCGAGTCCTGACGCATCATCGGCACGTATTCCTTGGCCGCGATCGAGTCCGGGACGTTCCAGGTCGGATTGATGGTGATCGACTTCATGTCCACGCTCATGATCGGCGTGGGCGTATCCGGCTTGCCGTCGACAATGCGCGTCGACCAGACTTGGCGGCCGTTCTGATAAACGTACAGCATGAAATCCGGCAGGTTGACCAGAACGTAGGTCTTGCCGAAATCGTGCGGCGCCCAACGCCAGCGTTCCATGTTGGCGAGGATGAGATCGGTGATGTGGCCACCGGTGTGGCGGCCGTTGAGCGCGTCGATGGTAGCCGCGTCGGCCACGCCCGATACTTTCAGATTGCTGCTCTGCTGAAACCGCTTCACCGCATCGGACAATGGCTTGTCGAAAACCTGGCCATCACCCTCGACGCCAAGGCGCGTCCGAAGCAGATCGACGCGCGCGTCTTCCATGCCGACCTTGAGTGCCGGGCCGCCCGGGATTTTGGCGATCGAACCGGTCGTGCCGCCGCCGCGCAATTCTGCGAGTTTTGCCTTCAGCGCCAGATAGCCGGCGGTCTGCGGCTCGTAACTCGCCAACAGGGCGGTAACGTCGGCGGTGTCCGCAACGCTCGCCAGCACTTCCGCCGGAGCAGACGGCTTCGGCTCATAGAAGATGTCGCCGCTGACGCGCGTCCAATGCACCCGGCCCATCTGGGCATGATGCGCATACGTGGTGACTGCCGCGCTGAGCTTGAGCTCACCCTCGGCGAGGCTCGCCGGGTCTTTCATCGACGCCAGATCCGGCACCGGATAATCGGCCGGATTCAAGCCGTCGGCATCGACATTGCCCAGATAGTCGACCGCCGCCTGAGCGCGGTCGTTGACCTTGCCGTCCGTAATCCAGACCGGCGCATAATTCCGCTTGGCATAGAAAGCGTCGAGGGCGATGCGCTCCTTGTCGCCGCCGAGCATGCGATCGAACTTGCCGCTGGCAAGGTCGTGGAGCTGGGCAGCGATCGGCGTATTGCCATCAACAACCGCCACAGGCCCAGCGGGCGCCGCAGCGGCCGCAGGCGCGGGAGCGGCCTCAGGCGTGGTCTCGCTCTCTTCCGTCACTGCGGGCTTGGAATCGTCGGTGGCCGGTTGAGCGTCCCGCGCCACTGGTTTGGGCTCGACCGTCGCCGGCTTCGGTTGCGCCGTCGTGACCGGAGCGGCGACAGCCGGCGGGACCTCATCGCCCCCGCTCGAAGGCCGCGCCGCCTGAGGCGCACTGACGGGGGTCTCGGGCCTTGCCGGCGCAGGAGCCACGCTCGGCACCTCGTCGCCGCCGACAAAATCGGCCGGCTGCGAAGCGGCTGTGCTTCTATTCTTCCTTGCGGGCGCCGGACTTGGCACCTCATCGCCTTCAGTTGTGGTGTCCGCGATCGCCACGGTTTGCGACGCCGCCATGTGCATCAGGCTGCGCGCCGACGCGGCTGCTGAATCCTGCGCCACCCGTGCTTCGATATTCGGACCGCGCAGCGCGACCGCTGCATCCGACCCCTCGTGCGCGAGAGCGGCTCCGCCGCTTACGCCAGAGAGAACGACGGCGACCAAAAGCGCCAGTCGATCGTTAAGGACGCCAAGCATTGGCAGGCTGCCCTCCCGAACCAAGCTGATAATGACCGAAGCGCACTATTAACCCAGTTGCCGGACCGGTAGGAAGGGGAATGTGCGCATGGCTCGTCGCAAAACCGTCAGGTGAAGCTTAAAAGTGACATCTGCCGGGACGACGCGCTTGACGCCGCGCCCTAACCCCACCGGATAGGGACGGTGACGGCCGCGCTAAGTGCTGGCCGCACTTCACTTAACAGTCGCGATTTCCCGTAGAATATCAGTCTGGATCTTCGTGCTCTTGTCGATGCCGATGTGCGAAATGGTCGGGTCTTCGGCCAAGTTGTTGTTGACCAACTTGCCGTGGAACCCGGGCTCCGCCTCGAGCGCCTGCCCCCAGCCCGGCGCCTGATAGTAATTGACGGCCCTGATGACGTTCGCCGGAACGCGGTTTTGCATGAACGGCGAGAGGGTTATCAGCAGATCGATGGGCACGTGAGATGATTCGAGCGTCCGTGCCATGTCGATGACGTTGTTGGCGCCTTGCGAATGGCCGATGAGAATCAGTGGGCGCGTCTGACCGGCGGCGCGCTCGCGCAAAATCTCGGTCACTTCATTCTGCCAGTTCAAGTGTCCGGCAACCTCGGCGTCGACCCCATGGGCCTTGAGGTCGCTCGCCACGCCGTCAAGGCCCATCGAGAAAACCCCGAACCAGCCGCGCAAGAGAATCACCTTGGGCGGACCGGCTGCCAACGTCATACTGGTGCAGAGCAAAACCGCGATTGTGGCGACCATCGCGATTGCCGCCAAACGGCCGTGAAATGTCCGATGTTGCGGCCATGTTCGATTTTGCGGCCTTGCCGGTTCTTTATTCCCACTTGCGTCCATCACCGCCATGCCTGCACCGTCATGCCTTCATCCCGCCGCGATTGCCGGTTGCTTCCCAATTGCGCATCATAACGGCCCCAATCAGGCATCGAAGTACTCATGTTGCATATTGCACTCGTGACAGCGGCCCCTGTCTTCGTTGCCTTCGTTGTACCGACACTCCTCGCATACCGCCAAACGCGCGGCGGTGCGACGTCGATGGCGGCTGCGCATGTTGCACCACGAGTCATCCAGAACGCCTCGATTGCTTATAGGCTGGGATTGGTGGCGCTGGCGCCGCTTCTGGCGTGGGGCATATACGGCGAGCTCTGGCCGGTCATCCTGTATCTCCTGTCGATCACCGTTGGATTGTTGCTCCCGTACGCACTGCGACGACCGATCTTACAGGTCCTCGACGGCACGGTTGTTCACGATCGCTCCATAACCCTGCATGAATTCGTCGCACGCCGGCATGGCAACGATTCGCGCGTCAGGGCTCTCGCCGCGGCGCTGACCGCCTTTGCCATCCTGGGACTCATTGTTTGCGTCATGATCGGTCTCGCGATCGTGCTCCTGCCGATCTCTTCCGGCAATGGCGCCGTTGCCGACGCTTTCATCGCCGGGTTTTTCCTTGTGGTCGCGATCTGCACCGTCCTGGCCGGCCGGCTGGGCATCTTGTACGCCACGCAAGTGCAACTCGGCCTCGTCTATTTCGGCCTGTTCACCGCCACGGTGTTTCTGCTTTATCTGCAAGGCTCCTCCGTCGGAGCGATGCCGCTCAAGGCCATCGTTGCCTTGTTGTTGATCGCGGTGATCTGCGCGTTGGTGTATTTCCGCCGGCGCGGGCGCTATCTCGACACCAGCGTCCGTCCCAACACCGCCGCGGCGGACGCGCCGCGCAACCGCGAGCCGTTCGGCGTTCGGCTGTTCGTGCGCCTGCAGAAGATCCTCAACACCTTCGTCGGCATTCTCGCCATGACCTTGATGGTGCTTGCGACGGTCGTCGCCGGACTGGAGTTTTTCCTCGGCGGCGGGGCGGCGAGCCTGAATGAAGGTCTCGCAGCGCTCGAAACCGGCACGTCTTATTCCGCGGCGACGTTGATCTCGCTGATCGTCTTGCCGCTGCTGCACCCGATCGTCGACATCGTGAACTGGCAGCGGCTGGCGGCGTTCGCACGACTTCGCGGCAATGACGCGCTCAAAGACGGCGAGTGGAATAAGGCCTTCAAGACCTACAGCGTCACCGGCGCGATCGAAGTCCCGTTGATGGCGTTGTTTGTTGTCCTGTTCGGCGTCATTGCCGGATTGACATTGATGGGCACTTCCATCGGCGATGCCGAAAGCGTCTTTTTGACCAGCCTGCTTGGGCAGGAAAATTCCGTCGCCACGGTCATAGCGTCATTGCTGACGCTGGGCCTGCTCGCCCTCGCCGCCGCGACCATCGGCTCATTGTTCGCCGCAGCGCTTTCCGTTGTCAGCGCCGACATCGTGCCGGCGTTGCGATCGCGACCGGCTCACGACGACGCAGACGAAAAGCCCAGACCTGGGCCGCTGCTCGGCGCACTGGTCCTCGGCGGTCTGGTGCTGGTCGCCTTCATTCTCGCGGACGTGCGCAACACGCACACGCGCGACATTGACGGCTTGCTGGGCGCGCTGCTCGGCTTTGGGTCCGCGCAAATCGCGCTGGTGCCGCTGGTCCTGATGCCGCTGCTGGCAGGCTCCACGCGCTTCGGACGGGCGGCGCCGGGGTGGGCACTGACCGTCTTGTTGATCGGCGGCGCGATCGCGGTCGGCGTGACGATCGCGGGATTGATTTTCGGGCAGACCGCCGCGCTATCCTGGGCGGTGCCGGCCGTGTTTGTTGCGACTGTTCTGATATACGCAGTTGGCGTGCTGGCGGGCCCGCGAGGGGCGCCGTCTGGCCATGCAAGCGCCGCTGATTAGAGCATGTCCCGGAAAAGTGGAAACCGGTTTTCCGAAAAAGGACAGGCGATAACAAGTAGAGCTAGAGCCACATCGCGATTCAGCCTAGTCGTGCTGTGCTCTGGCAGCGTCGCAAACAGCTATCGATTTGGTTTCCAGTCGGCCGCGAGCTTCTTGGCTTCGTCGACCTGAGACGACGACATGGCGCGAGCAATTTCGTTGCGCCGCTTGACGACATCGTCTTTGACGTCCGCATACTTCGCCAGCGTCGCTGCAATGTCGTACCACTTGTAGGCTTCGACCTCGTTCTTCTCGACGCCGATGCCTTTGGCATAAGCCAGCGCCAGCACGACCGCCGAGTCGACATCGCCCTGGTCGGCGGCGCGCCGATACCAAATGAGCGCCTCGTCGAGATTTCCGTTCGCCTTGTCGAACGACAAATCGCCGATGCGATAATTCATCAGGCCGAGGGTAAATTGGGCCTTGGCATTGCCCATCTTCGCGGCTTTCTCGACGAGCGGATAGATCGCCTGGGTACTGCCCAGACTCATGCGCACCCAGTTGCGCCCGAGATAGCCGAGAGCGGCGGCGGCGGCATCGTCGCCGGCGTCGGCGGCCTTGCCGTACCATTCCGCCGCCTTGAGCCAATCGCGGTCCACGCCGGCGCCGATCTCGTAAAGATAACCGAGCTGCTTTTGCGCGGCGACGTTTCCTTTTTCGGCCAGCGCGCGATAGAGCGAAACCGCAGCGGCGAAATCGCCGCGCGATGCCGCTGCATTGGCGTCAGCGAGCGGGTCGGCGAACAGCGGCGACGACCCTGCGAACAATGCGGCCACAAGCGCGAGCAAGAGCACCGCGCGGATTGTGTGTCTTCTTGATATCCCTGCCACCGTCGGCCCCAGTCGTCGCACCCTACACTGCTGACTGCGTCCCCGCTGCTGGCGAAAGTCTATTAAGTTCGCCCTACCCTGCGCAACGGCGGCGAGACTAGCGACCGCGGCGTCGCATCCGTCGGACCATGCCATGGCGAACGCCGCGACGCCCGATCAACGGATTAGTTTTCGCCGACCGCGACTTTCGGCCGGCTGGTGGCGACGGCCGCCGCGGCAGCCGGCAGCGCGCGGAGCTCATCGAGGATCACCGAATTGAGAATCTGCTCCATGCGCCCGAGCGCGCGGGCCACGGTGGCGCCGTCCATGACGCGATGATCGTACATGATCCGCACCGCGACGGTGCCGTCACGCTCGATCACGCCGTAATTGAGCAACGACGTGAGCGGCGACAACGGGTGCAGCGATTTCGGCATTGAGCGCCGAATACACCGACACGCCGAAGGTGCCGAAGAAGTTGCCGCGCTGCCGTCCGATATTGAGCCCGATCCACCATGCCAGGCGACGCAGCGGGCGGGGCAGTTTTGTCAGCCGGATCCAGCGTCGGAATTCTCGCAAATCCTCGACGGGGGCTGTCGCCGCGTGCGCGAGCACGTCATTGATCGCGCCGAGCGATTGGTGCGAAGGATCCTTGACCGAGACCGGACACAGGGCCGGCTCGCCGCGATAATCGCGCTCGATCATGATGCTGGCCTTGCTGGTCGGATACTCATAGAGCTGCGGCCAGGGCAGTTTGACGTAGGCGCGCCGCAACTCGGGAACGTCATCCGCCGCAAGCGCAAGAGTCTTGACGAAAATCGCGGTCCATCTCGGCCGGTCGCGGCAGGCAGAACGGGCCGCGACGACATCGGCAATGGACATGAATTTCTGCACTGGCACCGTCGGCACCGCACGGGCAAAGTGCAAAAAATCGATGACCATTCGACGCTGGACAGAAAGAGCGACGCTACGCCCGCGCATGGCGTTCCTCCGAGGCGGAAAACACGATCATTGGCACCAACTGTGGCTTTTCTGCACTAGGCGCTTAACGGTGGATTAGTTAGTTTCTCTTATAGTTCTCTGACTGGGATTGGGGAGCCCACCAAATGATGAAAAAAGTTCTCGGTGTTACCTGCACAGCAGCTCTTGGTCTGGCCGTTCTTTGCGCCAGCCCGGTGGTGAAAATGCAGTCTGGTTTTGGCGTTTCGCTCGGCGGCAAAGCTTTTGCCGCTGACATGGCGCCGCCGCCGCCGCCGCCGGTCATCGCACCGGTCGGCAAAGGCAAAGCTCCGATTGGCAAGGGCAAGGGAAAAGCTCCCCCGCCCGTCGTCACGAAGGGCTAATCAACTGACTTCCCCTAGGCGCGTCGCTGTCGAACGACAGCGGCGCGCGTAGGTGCGACTTAAAATGGGACCGCCGGACCATGGTCCGCGCCGGATCACCATAAGATAGCTCTGTCCTCATGGGTCTCATCGGCCGCGCGACAACTCCTGAGTCGCGGCAGATAGGCCCATTTTTCTTTGTGCGGCCGACCTAGGCTGCGCGATACTTCGGCCGCGAGATCTCATCGCGGGCGCTTCGCTCACAATATTTGTTTGAGCAGATCTTGACGCGGCGCGAATTGGCTGCCGGTTGGTGTGGCGTGGACGGGACTGCCGTGGTTTTCGGCTCGTTAGGCCCCGATCGTATCGTTATGGCGGCTTGTCCCCGGCCATCTCGCGTAGGTGGGCACTTGAGCCCTGACAATCGGGATGCGCGGGTCAAGCCCACGCTAGACCCGAGGGAGGGGGAGACACCTGCGGACATACGATTCGGGCCGGGCTCGACCGGCGCATCGTGCGCAGTTTTTGCCCGCCGAATTGAAACGCAGCGAACATCCGACCGGGACCGAATCAGAATCGGGCGCGATCCGGATCCAGCATTCCGCGGCCCTTTGTCCGCGGCGCATGATCCAACTCATCCGGGTTACGACAGTAAGCTACGGCCTGGCCGCGGCATCGATCATGCGGGCCAGCGCAATTCCGACGCACGCATAGCCGTCGGACGAATTATGCAGGCCGTCCCAGGACACCAGCCCCGATACGCCGGCGTCGATCGCCCGCTTCATCAGAACAAAGCGCGGAAAATGGCCGACGCGTTGCTGGGCGGCGACATCGGCGATCATCTTTTCCATGCGCTCATAGCGATGGGTCAGCGTCACCCAAGGCGCGTATTGCAGATCGAGCAGGATAACATCGCTCCTGGTCGCCTTGATCCGTTTGACGGCCTCGCTGAGCATGCCTTGCGCGTCGTCGGCAATTCCGCGCCAGACGACATCGTTGGTGCCGATCTGCCAAATGACAAGATCGGGCCTATGGCGCAGCACGTCAGCATCGAGGCGCGCGATGTTGTCGCCCAAGTCCTCCATGATGCGGCCGCTGTTGATCAGATCGATCCGCAGTCCCGGATGCAGCCGCGTGAGCTCGTCTTTCATCACCTCCGGAAAGGTGGTGTGCTTGCCGAAGGCGCCGAAGCCGGTGGTGGACGATGAACCAAGCGCAACGATGGTCAGCGGGCCACCGGAGCGCAGCTTGGCGCTGACGGCGGGGAGCGGCGCGCCAAGCGACAATCCGCCGGTATAAGCCAAGCAGGCATCGACCGTGTTGGACGCAGCTGCCGCGCCGCCATTTTGCATCTGCGCCCATGCCGGGGTAGCCGAAACCAGCGAAACTGCGCTCGCCAGCGTCCAGCCCGAAAAACAACAAGAAGCGCGACAGAAACAGCGGCGACAAAAACCGCGGGGGCAGATGGGCCGAAACGCGCCAGGCGAGCGTCGCGCCCATCAGGCGCCACGCATCGGCAGCACCCGCCGGGATGTCAGGTGACCGCACGAATATGCCAATTGCGATGGGGAGCCGGCAAACAATGCAAACCTTCCTCGCCCGCCAGAGAACCCGAAAGATCCGGGTGTCGTGCTTCTCATTGCCCAGCGACGGTCACGCTCGGCGGATCTGGCAAAGGAAGAAGCTAGCACCAAGACGGCTAGCAACGAAGGCCCGCCAATGGGAAACGGGCAACGGAAGAACCGGCCGGCGGGAAATCTGCGATCCTTAGTGGATCGCAGACGCTTCCGCTTTGCTGTCTTCGCGCTTGTTGGCGAGCTGCTTCTGAGGCGCAGCCGCTTTTTCTTCGACGCCGGCGGTCGCCGCACTGGCGTCCGCTGCGTCCGCAGCTTGATTCGTCTTGGCGTGCACTTTGGCGACCACCGCCACCGGCAGCGCACCCGGGGCATCCTTAAGCGGCCCCTGGTTCTTCTCGCCGCCATTGGCGTCGCGAAGCCATTCGACCACGTCCTTCGGATACATCACCACGCTGGGCGAGATCGCCATCAGCACTGGCACTTTCATATTCAAGAAAACTGCGACGTCGCGGCCGAACGTGACGCAATTATTCAGAAAGGCGTGCCACGGGCCGAGATGTGTCTTGCGCTGCCTGATATAGGCGACGAGCCTGTGGTACTGGTTGGCATCGAGCCAGACGCGATAGCGCGCGAGAACATATTGCTCTTCAAGGTCGCCGTCGCTGGTGCCGATTTCGGCCGGCACCGGAACAACGTGGCCCATCGTCCAATAGTAGACGCTGCAATTTTCGCACTTCTTGCTGTCACCAGCCGGGAAGAAGCCGGCAATTTCGCTTCTGATTACTTCGTGGCGATCGTTCACCTCGCCAAACATCACGTACATGTGGCCATAGCTGGCGGCATTGCGCGCCCGAAATTCCACGAAGTACCGATGTGTCGGTGTGTAATGGTTGATCGGCGCCGAAACCGGGGCGGCAGCGTTATTGCTGACCTGACCGAACATCTGAGCGTGCGCGGGCACACCCTGGAGGCCAACGACAGTCGCCAAGCTCACGCAGAACAGCAGAGGTAGACCGTACCTCATGACGTCCTCCTAAACCGTACAGTCACACAACGGACGAAAGGTAAAACAAACAAAAGTTAGAATGTGTAACGGCCAAAGAAAGGGCTCGCGTTAATCTCACCGCCTTGCGGCGAAGAGGACGATCGCCCCTTCTTGTGGCCGTCACCCCAACCCACTCCCAAGCAGAAAGTCAGTTTGGCTTGGAAGAATTAGCCTTTGGTGACCACCGGCGGCGGGGCCTTGCCTTTGCCCTTACCGATCGGAGCCTTGCCTTTGCCGACAGGTGCGATAACCGGAGGGGGCGGCGGAGCCATATCGGCGGCCAACGCTTGTCCCCCCTTGGTCAGACCCATCGGGCCTAGAACCGTCTGGCCCGAATCCATTGCGACGAGAGCCAGAACCGCCAAACAAGCGACGGCTAGAATTTGTTTCATGGAAGCCCACTCCTGAGATGCGACAGCCCGGAAAATAGCTGCAATGCGGTCGGACGGACTAGTGCAAAAAAGTCACAACTCACACAAAACAGCTTCCGAACAGGCCAAAACCACAGGTTTACAAGGCAAAAACTGCCGTGCGCCCGCCTTCGCAGGTGCATTCATACTCCCGAAATCTGATTTGTAAGCGACCTAACGGTACTGTTCGCAGCTTCCGACCAGCGGATAGCGGTCGGGATACTTCTTGGTCATTTCCACTTCAGTGGCCTTCAGAACGGCCTTGCATTCTCGCTCGGTCTCGTAATGCGGGGAGATCTGCCGCTCCCCATTGGGCCCGTTGGTCACGAACTGCCACCAAGCTGCCGCCGGTGTGGCCGCAAGCCCCAATATCGCGCCACCAAACACCGCGGATAGGATCGCCAACCGCTTCACGTGCGCCCTCCTGCCGAACTGATTTAGGGTAACACGACTACTTTTGTGCCAAGACCGACCCGCCCGTAAAGGTCCAAAATGTCGCTGTTGTACATACGAATGCACCCATGCGACACGAACCCGCCGATCGAGCCGGGACTATTGGTGCCGTGGATCGCATATTGACCGCCGCCACTGAGCGTCATCGCCGCGGCACCCATCGGATTCGCCGAGCTGCCGGCCGCAATGACGTTCGGGATGCGCGGGTTTTCGCGCTTGATCATGTCGGGCGGCGACCAAGCCGGCTTGATGTATTTGCCGTCGATATAGGCGGTTCCCGACCAAGCCATGCCGAGTTGGCCGACGCCGACGGGATACTGAATCGCCGTATCATCCGTCATCATGTAATAGAGGCGGCGCTGCCGTGTCACGACCACGATGGTGCCGGCGGAATAGCCACGGAAGTGAACAACCTGGCTGGCCTCAACCTTTGAGGCGCCGCCGAAAGCCAAGCTCGCGAACGCGGCCAAAACCAAAGCGATAATACGTAACCACATGTGATTCCCCAGCGCCCCGCGATCGTCTTTCGCCCCACCGCAGTTTCCGCTAAGGTCGGAAAAATTTCAAGCAACGGCGTCGTCCTTGCGAACGAAGCGCTGCGGTCAGCGCCGGCGAACTGGTCCATGACGACTTGAACATGACCTTAATAAACATGCCCCGATAAAACATGATCGCTCGAACATGATCACCACGACAGTTTGCGAGATCGTTTGGTTTGCCGGTCTGGTCGCCTGGTATGTCATTCGCTATCCGTTCGAGCGGCGCGCGAAAAAAGTCGACGTGAAGAAATCGTTCTTTGGCCGGCGCGAATCGGGCCTGCTGGCGCTGGCTTTTCTCGGCCTTTGGCTGGTGCCGCTGATCTATGCCTTGACCGGATTTCCGGCCGCGCTTGATCGGCCGCTGATTCCTGCGATTGCGATTCTCGGCATCATCGTTTTATGTGGCGCCTTGTTGCTATTTTATCGCAGTCACGCCGACCTTGGGAAAAACTGGTCGATCTCATTGCAGATTCGTGACGAGCATCGCCTGGTGACCAGCGGCATTTATCGCTTCGTCCGGCATCCGATGTATACGTCGTTTTTTCTTCTGGCGATTGCGCAAGTCCTGCTGCTGCCGAATTGGTTTGCCGGCTTGGCCGGACTGGTCGGCGTCGGAATCCTCTATGCGTTCCGCGTGCGGCAGGAAGAGCGCATGATGCTTGAGCGCTTCGGCGCCGACTATCAGGCTTACATGGCGGACACGGCGCGCCTCATTCCGTGGATCGCCTGATCCGGCCATAGCCCCATCTCGGCTTTGATCTGCGGAATCAGCTGCAGAGACCGGAAATTTGTTTGGATCGCGCATGGCGTTTCCGCAATGCTGCGCGCGAATCAAAAACGGCGCAAACGAATCAAAGACGACGGCGCATCAGACGACAAACTCAGAAACAGATAAAACCGCGGTCACCAAGTGGAATAGGATGGCGCGCGAAAGGACGATCCCCAAAATCGCCCGCCGCCATAGCGGCCTGAACCACCGGAGCTGTGGTGCCGGATGGCGATCCCGCCCTGCGGCTCGCCGCTGAGCAACACGACAAAGTCCGTGCCTCGCCCAGTCTCCGAACTGATGCCTTCGTCGGAGATGATCAGAGACGACCGTGGTGAAATCATTACTGCGATGCGCTCCGACGTTTCGGCCGGAATGCTGATTCGATCGAGCGCCGATTCCGGGCTTACCGATTCGGTCGACGCCATTTGCGCGTCATGATCGCCCGAACCCGCCGCCGACGCCGCATGTTCGGCGACGCCCTGCTCGCCCTGCCCGTGCGGCATGGACACCACCGTCCATGCGAGGGCGCCGTGATCGCCAGCGCGATCCATGGCCGTGAAAACATGGGTTCCGATCGGCTGGTCGGGATCGCGGATCGTGATCGGAACATCCATGACCTGCTCCGCGGCCTGCCGCACATACAAATGCTGCGTCTTGCGGCTGATGAAGATCGACACCGGCTCAAGATTGCGCGCGACCATGCGGGCTTTCTCGGCGGCGGCAAGCGAATCGGCGCTGGCAATAATCACTGCCTGGCGCGCCGGAGCGACCGCGTCCGCCTTGGACTGCGCTTCCTCTCTGGCGGCTGTCAACTGCGTCTCGATATTGGCAAGCGCAGCCGTGGCCTTGGTTTTTGCGTCGGTCGCTTCCTCCCGCGCGGTGTCCGACGACGCACCGGCGATCGCGCTTTCCGCATCCGCGATTGCGGCCTCGGCTTTGCGCTTTTGAAACTCCAACACGCGCACCGGCATGGCAGCCCGGGCCGCATCGCGCGTGGCCAGCAGCGCCGCGGTTCGCGTCCGGTCGGCCTTTTTGGCCGCCTCTTCGGCCTCAGCGGCAGCCGATTGGGCGGCGGCCTCGGCGCTGGCAGCGGAGGCCTCGGGGAAAAGAGCCGGCGGCGCGATGGCGACCGGCGCCGCATCGCGGGGCGCAACGATCACCCGCATGCCGACCCGGGTCATGTCGAAGAGGCGCTCGGCGAATGCGTACGGCAGACGGACGCAGCCGTGGGACGCCGGATGCCCCGGCAACGGGCCGCCGTGCAGCGCAATGCCCGACCAGGTCAGGCGCTGCATGTGCGGCATGGACGCGTCGTCGTACAGATTGGAGTGGTGGTCGGCGTCCTTCTCGAGAACGCTGAAGATGCCAGCCGGGGTTTCGCGGCCCTTTTGCCCGCTCGAGACCGGCGCGCGCAAGATCAAGCCTTTGGCGTCGTAGATCGTGATCTGCTGGCGCTGCAAGGAGACGACCGCCAGAACAGGCTCGCCGGGATCGCGCGTTTCGACCGGGGCGCTCTGATCCGGCTCGTGAGCATGCTTGGCGCTGGCAATGCCGCCCGCCGCGATCGTCGCGGCCAAAACCGCGATTGTCAGATGCTGCAACCGGATCCGGATGCGGTTCGACATTCTTCCTTCACTGTCCATCAGGCGGCCAACCTGGATGATGAGCGATCAAAGCGGAAGCGCCGCCAACGCACCATCTTAACCGAGGCGCGATGAATTGGCGACCGACGATGGGCGGTGAATTCGTAAGGTTTCGTTACACGAATTGGCCGGCCTCAACCATGGAACACCGACGCGCACCATCGTATGTCCACCGCGACCGGCTCAATTCAAACTGCCGGCGGGCCGGACCGCTTGGTCGAAAGGAGACGACGGCGGCGAATCGATCCGAGACCAAAACGTCAGGCGCGCAATTGCGCGGTCGACCTGGCACGAACCGCATTGCCCACGAGGGTCTTGCCGAGCTTCCAGACAGCGCCCGTCGTCCGGTGCGCTCCGGCGATGACGGAGTCGAACGAGCGCTCGATCCAGCCGCAATCCGCATCGGACAAGACCAGGGGCGGCAGCAGTTTGATGGTATGATTGCCGTGCCCTGCGACCTGGGTCAGCAGCTTGTGCTCGTTGAACAACGGAATCACGATCAGTTGGCAAAACAACCCACTGCTCGCAGTCTCCAGGAGATTCCACGACGCCCGCAGTCGCGGCGAGCGCGGCGGTCCGAATTCAATGCCGATCATCAGCCCTTTGCCACGAACCGATCTGATCAATTCGTGGCGGCGGGACATCTCCTCGAACGAGCGTAGCAAGCGTTCGCCGAGTTGCGCCGATCGCTCGATCAACCGCTCCGATTCGAGCACTTCGAGCGTCGCCAGCCCGGCCGCCATGGCGAGATCGTTCTTCGAGAACGTCGACCCGTGCACGACCGCGCGCACCATCGAATTGAAGACCTTGTCGAAAATCCATTTGTGGGTCAGCACGGCGCCCACCGGCACCTGCCCGCCTGACAAAGCCTTGGCGAGCAACACCATGTCGGGCTCGATTCCCCAATGCTCGCTGGCAAGAAAACGGCCGGTGCGCCCCATGCCGGTCTGAATCTCGTCGGCAACAAACAGGGTGCCGTATTTTCGGCAGAGCGCGAAGGCGCTTTGCAGATAGCCGTCGTCCGGCATGGTCACGCCCTTGCCCTGGATCGGCTCGACAAAGAAAGCCGCCACCGTGCGTGACGCCAGCGCCTGCTCCAGCGCGGCAAGATCGTTGAAGGGGACTTCGACGCAGTCGGGCAGCAGCGGCCCGAAGCCGGCGCGGAAAATCTGGTCGCCGTTCAACGACAGCGAGCCATAGCTCAGGCCGTGAAAAGCGTGGCTGCAATAGACGATGCCCGGCCGCCGGGTCGCGGAGCGCGCGAATTTGATAGCCGCCTCAACGGCTTCCGTGCCGGAATTGGAGAAGAATACCTTGTCGAGATGGGGCACGAACGCCAGCAGGCGCTCCGCCAGAATACCGGAGAGTGCCGACACGCCCATTTGCAGCAGGTTGGGCAATTCGCTGTCGAGCACGGTCTTGAGCGCCTCGGACACCGTCGGGTGATTGCGCCCGACGGCGAACACGCCCCAGCCGCTCAGCAGGTCCAGATACCGCTCGCCATGCTCGTCATATAAATATTGCCCAACGCCACGCTGGTAGCGTTTGTCGAAGCCGATGGTTTTGAGCACGTTGACCATCTGCTCGTTGAGATGGCTGGCGTGCAATTGGTAGCGCTCGATCTCTCGCTCAGAGATAAGTCGCTTGATATCAAAGCTCATTCGCCACCCCGAACACGGCATGCGGGCGGCGCGCTATGAATGTGGCTAGACCTAGCGATCCAACAGATCGCGGGCACCAGACAAAGCCCATAGAACACCTCGCCCCCGAAGCTTCAGGCAGCACACTTCTTGCGGGTTCCGGAGTCAATGCCCGGTGAGCGATTTCCTCGGATTGTTGCTGCAATGCCAGCTCGCGCGAGCGGTTTGGTTGCGGCGTGCCGCTGGGGTGGGCTGGTGTTTAGACACCACGGCAAGGAGCACGATGGTCGCCGATAAATTGCGCAATAATCAAATGCCCTTAAACCTCAATCGGAATAGCAAAAGAGTAGTAACGGAATTGCAACCCATGACCCCATAAGGTGCGCGAAAGGCCACTTAACCGCGGATTGCTAGCAGTTTTTCAAAAGCATTCTGCATTTAGCAAAAGTAGCAATGCCAAGAGGCTCCAGACCTGGTGAGCGCCGCGGCGGCCGCCAAAAAGGCACGCCGAACAAGAAAACGCTGTTACGTGCTGCCGCGCTAACGACTGCAGCGGCCAATCCCAAACTAAACCCGTTGGACTACTTTCTGAACGTGATGCGGGATAGCTCCTTGCCAATCGAGACCCGCGTGGCTGCGGCACGGGAAGCGCTTCCCTATTCACACCGCAAACCGCCACGGCCTGAACCTAGCCAAAACGCCACTCATAAATATGGAGCATCTTTTCCAAGGGCCAATGGCGATGGACCAGGTTATGGAGGAATTTGCATAGAAATTTCGAATGAATGGGATCTAGCTGCGCCCAAGGATAAAATCCCAACCAGTGGAGATGAGGCCGATCGGAAGCGCTCGGCCCAAGACGACGCGGTGCAGCCCACAATTATGCCACTCGGATTTCTGCTCGGCGTCATGCGCGACCCCCACACTCCAGCGGCGCTCGGGCTCCGGGTTGCACGAGTTGTTGCGCCCTACGTTCACACCCGACCGAACGCGGAGGAATTCGAGGCGATCTCTGTCGATGACCCCACGGGCTTTGGCGTCGTTCCGGCACGGGCCGTCGAATTGCGCGACCTCAACCAACGACTGAAAGCTGCAGCCCGGCATCGAGACAGCCAGCCGGAGCTGTATGAACGGGAGACGACTGCACTGCGAGCGCGTATTGACGAAATCACCCGAGACCTTCAGTGGCCGTGCCCCTCGCTGTACAGCGAAGCCGAAGTCAAACAAGACGAGGCGCGACTTCTGGAGCTTGAGCAGACCCGTCAAGCGCATAAGAAGCTGAGTCGACGCGAAAATATCGAAGAAGCCTGGCTGACCGCCCGGGTCGCTTCGCACTCGATGCATCCAGAAAAGGACGCCTCGCGTCGCCTTTCAAAACTCGAAAGCCGGCGGTGGGAGGATAAGTTCATGCTCCCCGATGCTTATAAACCTGGGCCCCCACTTGACGCCAAGGAGAAGGCGGAATGGCGAGCGTTGAAAAACCTGTACGGACGCCCCGAACAATGCTCGTTCAATGCTCCGAAAAATCTCCCTGGCTACCCGAGTAGCCCCGGCATGCTCGCCCTAGAAGAACGCCGCCTGCAGAGGATGTTTGCAAACGCTGTATGACAGTCCCTCCAGCCAGTGAATACGCGCTGTCGAAAATGTGCAAAGCTGAGGCGTCTTCCCGAGAATGCGTAGCGAAATAAATGGGCGTCGGAGTGTTGATCTACTTCGGCTGCCCCGAGTCACACGACGATGATGCAAGACGAGCGATTTGCGCTGG
This sequence comes from uncultured Alphaproteobacteria bacterium, assembly GCA_963737755.1. Taxonomy (GTDB): domain Bacteria; phylum Pseudomonadota; class Alphaproteobacteria; order Rhizobiales; family Xanthobacteraceae; genus BOG-931. Next base: position 145,131 of record CAVTTZ010000013.1, read on the forward strand.
GTTGGAAAGGTGGTGTCTGCGATAGGCGCACTGAGATTTGAAGAGCGCCTACAGACGCCCGTGGCGATTGCGACGATTCGATTACGCGCTACTATTTGACTGAGCCGGCTTTCGAGGCGCATCCCGGGTGACCGCCGACGGGTCTTGCGCATCAGTCGGGCTGAATCAGGCTGTGGCTACGTCTCGACGCTACCATTGGCCATGGCTGCAATTTGACGGTTCCATTTTTCACGCCACACACCGATTGTGCGGGATTAGCAACGCCGCATGCGATGAAGCCAGAGCGGATGATTGCTGGCGGGATTAATTACAGTCAATTCCTTCTTGGCCTTTTAACGCGCTAAGCGAAAGAACTACGCTTCAGGTCTAATCATGTGCGATCGATAAGCCCTTTGCTCTTAGTTATTTCCAGCTGTGAGTGCTAAATGGTGAAACGGCGGCGGCGTCGTTAAATGCCACGTTAAATCGACCGTCACGGTGTCGATTAGTGCCATTGATACGGTTCGGAATTGGCTGAACGACTGGAGGCAATAATGCAAAGATTTAAGATCGAAACGACGGGGTTCCTCCGGAAAAGGTGCTTCGAGAATCGCGCATGGCAACACCACGTGCCGCGCCACCATAGGGCGCTTCCAAGTTGAACTGTGCCGACGAGATCAGCTTGGCATACAGGGGGAGGATATCAAGCATTGCGCTGTAGTTGGTGTCCGTGAATCCACTGGTCGCGTCTTTGATGAGGATGGCGTTGTATCCCATGTTCGCCGCCCGCTTGACCGTCGTGGCTACAACGTGCTCGATACACTGTCCGCTGATGAATAGGTGGCCGACGTTTGCCGAACGAAGGAGCCGGTCGAGGTCGGTGCCTTCAAAACTGTCGGAACCAAAGTTGATTACAATGGGTTCGCCGCTCATGGGCCGAAGCGCGTCGATGACATCGACCTCCCAAGTGCCAACAATGCCTTTGTTCTCGTCCTTTGCTCCCTGCAATAGCGGATAGTGTTGGCCCTCTGGCAATTCGGGAAAACCAGACCGCCAGCCGATATTTACGAAGATAGTCAGCATGCCACGATTGCGTGCGATGGCTAGAACGTCTTGCGCATTCCGAATTGCATTGTTTTTCTCGATCTGCCGACAAAGATTTTTGCCCCAAACGCCTTTTGGATCGCAAACGCTATTCTGCCAATGCAGCATCAGCAGCGCGGCATCCGGCAATACTCTCCTGGCCATGATTGTTTCCTCCCGGCGCGATTTTAGAGCGCACATACGCAAAGCAAGTATCGCGGCTGCGCACCATTGCATTATCCGACTGGCGTTTCATGCCACGCGGTGTCACCCAATAGCCACAAAATGTGAAAAAACGCTCTAGTCCAATCGGAACCTCCCCAATTCATGTTTATGCTCGGATTCTCTGCGACGAGGGGCAGATTATGCGACATGCCGATAGTTCAAGGTCGATTTGGCCGTCCGCTTTTTGGTGGTTGACGACGGCAATTGCCATCGTCATCGGCTCAGCGATCAGCGTCGGTCACGCCCTTGCCATGGAATTGTCGGCCTCAACTCAGGAGCAACAGCCGACCGCCCCTGAACCTGAGCTACCGCTCGATGCGTTCGGTTATCTCGGTGGTCTTTCCGAAGCACGCTTCTATGAACCACACACGCCAGCGAATGATCCGCGCGCCGAGATTCGCGTAGCTGCTTCTTTGTACGGCGTAGACGTGGCCATGATGATGTCAATTGCCAAAGTCGAAAGTGACTTCGACCCCAGGACTAGAACCGGTTCTTACAAAGGCCTATTTCAACTTAGCGACCATGAATTTGCGAAATATGGCGATGGCAGCATTTGGGATGCGCGGGACAACGCGAGAGCGGCCGCTCATATGTTTCTAATTCAAGCTGAACAATTCAAAGTCGCCCTGGGTCACTATCCGGAATACGCTGAACGATACATGGTCCATCAGCAGGGTATCCAAGGCGCCATTGAACATTACACCCATCCCGATCGGACCGCGTGGCAGTCCATGTGTGCGACCGATGAAGGTGTGCTCAAGGGCGAGCAGTGGTGCAGAAGGACCATTTGGGGAAATCTCTTGCCGCAATGGAAAGACGCCTTCGGGAACGTAGACAAAATATCGAGTAGGGATTTCGTCAGCTTATGGACCGACCGCATCGATCATCTTGCAAATAGGTTCAGCCTGGACGCGGACGCCGGATCTGCAACCGTCAATCCTAAAGCCCGTTATCATCGGCGGCTTGCTCTACAACATACCAAACAGCACCCGCCCGCGCTTCATGGGCGTCGAATCCGTGTTGCGCTTATTGGAATGCATCGGCAATAGCCCCGCGGCGCATTTTTTATCGTCACTTCTAGGGAAGCGCGGCCTCACTTAGTTCATGGACCCTAGAAACGTCGCTTATACGGGATTGCATAAGCAATAGCCCAGTCGATTCAGTTGCAATTTTGCAGTCGAGGCCCGGACGCGGGATGATCTGAATGCCGTCGCTCAATATTTCGGGCGACAGACTGAGCTTCCCTCGAAATTTCCCTAAGCAGGCCGGTGACAGGGTTTTTGAACCCCACAAAAGAAATCGAAGGATCGACGGCGCTTGGTGGAACGTTGTTGTCGAATTGCAGAAAGCTCCGGTAGCCTGGGCGAAATCCTGTAGCGAAAATGATCGCCTCAAAAGGGCGCTCCTCGCCGTCGTCGAAAATAACGCCGCATTCCGCTATCGCACGGATGTTGCGCGCAACATGGATTTTTCCATCCCGAATTAGCTTTGCTGTACCAACGTCTAAAACCGGAATGCGCCCCGAATTAGCTACTTGCTCCAAAATGCCACGACGCGGACGAACGATGCCATACTTTGACAAATCACCAATGGCAAAATCCAGGACGACTGGAAATAGGACGTCGTTGACTTTCAATGGCAGTACCCGCGTTGCGACCGTCGCTATGATCTGGATTGGCAAACCAAATAGGTCACGTGGAGCGATGTGAACGCCGCCGCGTATTGAAATGGTCGTCTCTATGCCATGCTCGCAAAGATCCAGTGCGATTTCCGCCCCTGTGTTTCCCATACCAACAACCAAGACGCGCTGACCAACGAAGGGCGCGGTATCAACGTAGTCTGCGGCGTGGAGAATTTGGCCCCGAAAGTTCTGAACACCTGGGTAACGCGGGCTTACAGGCTCTGCATTCAGCCCCGATGCCACAACAACTTCTCGACTTCGAAACGTCATGGACGTGCTTTCGACCAGCCACGCCTTTGCGTGCTTGCGCACGGCTTTCACATTCTCTCCGAATAGGGGCTGTAGGCCGAACGCTGTTGCGTATTCCTCGAGGTAGCGGACGACCAACGCTCTCGGAATGTATCGCGGATAGCCGCGGTCGAACTTCCGAAAAGGCAGCGAGGATCGGCTTTTGACTGTATGCAAACGCAGCCTGTCGTAATGGCGCCGCCACGAAGAACCGACCTGTTGTTCTCTCTCAAGAATGACGAAATTGATACGTCGTCGTTTCAAACATGCGCCGACGGCAAGGCCCGCGGGCCCGGCTCCGATCACAACGACATCAGTTGTTTCCATTAATCGGGCTCCAAGGATTACCGTTCACATTCTACTGTATGGTGTGGGCGCGCGCATCGTGGCATCAGGCAAGCGGAGCGTGCGGTCTTGATGCGATGGCACCGCTGGCAGATAGACACCAGGGCCAAATGGACGCGTCGACGTTGCAGGGGTCGGACCGCCCCTACGCAAGGCTCTGTAAAATGCTGCAGAGACAGGGAGCACGCCCCTATCAGCGCGGCTGAGCGGGCGGTTCTGCCGCTCAGCGAGTTCCCGCCATCCGGGCGCAAGCCCGTCGGCGATAGCGGCATCGAGGTTCAGACCCTCATGGCAGCCTATCGCAGCGCGCAAGCAATCGCCGCACCCGATCGCTAACCACTCTTGGTGCCCTTTCAGGCATCGGGGGACTGGGGGTGAATCGCGCCGCCGCACTGCCCGTCCCTTGGTCGTCGAGCACGGCTACAATTTTTGCAGGATTACTAATTTCGTTTCTACTTATACGTTTCCTGATGTGGATCGTTGCGCATGACTTAACGCGCCGATAGTCGATTTCTGGTACGCGGCGCCATGCCCAATCTAACCGCGCTGTCAACTATCGTGGTATTTGCTCCGGCATTGGCCGGGTGTCTGCTGTTGCTCTCCTGGCTTCAGCATCGAAGACAGCCCGCGCTCGGCGTCTGGGGGGCCGGTTTCCTCACGGCGTCCGGCGCCGTAACTCTCGTTGTTATTGCTCGTGGAACCGTTTCCGATTTTGGTCAGTCGTCGTCGGCAATGCAATATTTGCTGCCGCCTACGGAATTCTTTGGGCTGGCGCGAGGACGTTCGAAGGCAAGCGGGCGTCAGTCATCTTCGCCATGCTGGGCGTAATAACGTGGCTCGTTGCCTGTTCGATTGGTCCTATCTACGAACGGCCCGACTTCCGGGCCGGCGTGATGGCATTGGTCGGAATAGGTTACACACTCCTGGCTGCTCTTGAGCTTTGGCGCGGGCGGCGTGACGGCGCTCCACGATGGCCTATAATTGCCTTGCTTCTAACCCACGCTGCGGCAATTCCGATGCGCGTCCCGATCGCAGGCACGTGGAAACATCCCGATGCCGCTGACGTCGATTTGCTGACTTTCGCGATCTTCGAAGCCGTATTTGTCTCGATCTGCGGAGCCTACCTTCTTGGAGGTTTGGTCAAGGACCGTATATCCCTTGGCTTCCGACGCGCCTCTCTGACCGACGCACTGACCGGCGTTAACAACCGGCGCGGCTTTTTCGAGATCGGAGAAGGTCTTTTAGCGCAGGTGCGTTTCGCGGATCGGCCCATTGCTCTGGTCATGTTCGACCTTGATCGCTTCAAGGGTATCAATGACCGATTTGGACACGCAACCGGCGACGAGATTCTTGTCGCATTCTGCCGTCTTACGGCTGAGCAGTTGCGACCAGATGACCTCTTTGCTCGAATCGGCGGCGAAGAGTTTGCAGCCTTATTGCCAAACACGACGTCACGCGACGCATTTTTATTGGCCGAACATGTGCGCACCGTCATGGAAGCCGCCTCCCATGCCACAGGCGCGCAGACAATTCGCGCAACGGTCAGCGTGGGTGTCGCATCCTCAAGGGACGGTACATCTGATCTTTCTGGGTTACTGAGCAGGGCCGACCGCGCACTGTCTCTTGCAAAAATGGCCGGCCGCAACCGCGTGGAAACCGCACCAACCGCCGCGCCCCGCGAACTGTCGGCGGCGTAATTTGAGTTGCCGGAACCACGAGAGATCCACCGGCGGCAGTACCTCGTGTCGTCCAGCTGACGTCGGAGAGAAACCGCAACTGTCGTTGCGCCAGAATCATCTGCCCCCGTCATGCGGGCCAATTAGGAACAAGAGTAAGATCGCAAATTTATTCGCGTCTCTAGCTTTTCACTGAGACGGATCTTCCGCGACACCTATGAACCAGTAAGGCACATATTCAAAGCTGCGGCACATTCCGCAATCCACTCGTCGATGGATAATACGGCACCGGCCTGCCCGCTAGCCTCCCGGCTTGCCAGTGAATTTGACGCTAAAGTCCATCTCGCATGGCCGGATTTTGAGAAACAGCCCCCCAACTCAATTGATCCCTTCGGCATCCGCGGCGTCTGAAGTTTAGAATTCAATACCGAGCTTGTTCTGAAACACGCGCCTCATGGCGGCGCCGACGACCGCTCTTGGCAGGTGCGCGCCGGGCAGATTTGAGGAGTCCATGCATTACACTGCTGCGTTGTAGTCCCGCCCCGGTTTCTACGATCACTGCAAGTGTTCCTTAACCGCATGAGACATTTCAAAGTTGTCTCAGAAACAGAAAAGCGTTTATGGGTATTTTAAAATCAGTCGTAAATATTGGATAGTTAGAGAATGCCGGACTTGATCAATCCAGAGAACCTGGAATTGCTGAAATCGACCTTAATTAACTTAGTTGCGGGACAGATTGTCTCGATCTCGGACATCGACTTTCGGAAACTATCCGGGCACGAAATAACCGAGTTTTGCAGTGAGGGAAGGCTCATGATGGGCAATCTCGCTGCGGCCTCCAATTGCTCAATCGACACGACGAGCGGCTCGGCGGTCTTCACCAAGAACCAGGCGCGACCAGTCGCAGGAGTTCGGCCGACGTTTCCAAAAGATGAGTTTCCAGCGGGTCGTGCGCGACCGACGGTTCACGCAGCCTAAGTGGCAGATGCCGGCCCGGCGGCGCCAAACAATCCCAACTCCATCGTTTGTGCGCTTCGGCTGCAGTAAGGATCAATTAACTCTCAACGACATTGAGCACTCGCAAATTGCCGCAAGTTTAGAGATTTCATCGCCATCTCGTTTACCCTGAATGTCGGGACGAGGTGGTACGATGAACCGTGTTGCGCGATTTGGCATTGGCACGACCGCACTAGCGGTCAGTGCGTTCTTTTCTCACTCCACGCTGGCCGTGGAACTGGGTGATCTCACCAACTATGTGCGTGGATCGACTCAAGGGCTGCCGCTAGGTGCTTTACCACCACCCGGGCTGTATGGCGGCTTCTCGCTTGGAGCGACTGGCCTAGGTGGCTCGGGCGGTACCGGCAATCAGTCAACAGGTTTTGCAACGAATCCCGTCTTTGGCTTTGGACAAAGCCTGCTCTGGGTGCCGGGCTGGACCTTCTTCGGTGCGAGCTATGGCGCCAGCATTAGCCAAGGCGAATATTTCGGACTGTCCGCCAGTTCAGTAAATCCGCCATTTGCAGCCAGCCAGATCAATGGTCCCGAGTTGATCAATACGAATTTCACACCGATCAGCTTATCCTGGAAGCTGACGCCCAATTGGTTTTTCGCCGCGGCGTTCACGGTAGTGGCACCCGATGGTTCGCAGTGGGCTAGCAAAACGACCGACATAAACATCAATCCCGATTATTGGACATTTGCGCCGGGTTGGGCGCTTTCCTATTTGGATGCCAACTGGCTCCTTTCGGCAAACTTCCGCTATGACATCAACACCGCATCAAAAGGCGTGACGATGGGCGCGCCGTTCCTCGGTCCGGCCGCCAGCGGATATGTATCGGGTAACGAACTGTTCGGCGACTTCACGGCGCTTTATAAGATCGGCAAATGGCAACTTGGTCCGGTCGCCTACTTCGAGGCGCAGACAACCGCTGATCACCCTGGTGGCGGCATCGCCTGTACACCGGCCCTTTGTGGCTACCAATCGCAAATCGCGATTGGCGGTTTAGTTGGGTACGATTTTGGTCCAGTCGCAGTCCAAATGTGGTTCGACGACACAGTCGAGTGCCGCAACGCCATCTGTGGCCTTGACGTCTGGGGACGCATGACATTCAAGATTTGGGGGCCTGACGCAGAAAAGCCACTCGCGACTAAGAATTAACGACGCTCCGCGAGCGATCTAGGCTGCACTCGCCGTAGTACCCGGAGGTTGCTTCCCGGCGAAGACGATGCTTCCGCGCCCTTGGTGTTTAGCTTTGTAGAGCGCTTCGTCCGAGCACGCGGCGAGACGATCCAACGACACCCCGTCCCGGGGGGCAACCGCGATGCCGATCGTGACACCAACCCGGACTTCTCGTTCCCCGATCGCAAACGGGGCGCTTAGCGCGCGTACAATCCTATGGGCCAGCAACGCCGCCTCATCATCATGGCGTATACCGACTTGCAACACGACAAATTCATCGCCTCCGGTCCGCGCCACCGTGTCGCTAATTCGTAAGCTGTTTGTCAGACGCTCGGCAACAAGTTTGAGCAATGCGTCGCCCGCAGCGTGGCCCAAATTGTCATTGACCGATTTGAAGTGGTCGAGATCGAGGCTGTGAAATGCCAAAGTGCCGTCGCCTCGCCGGGTCTGAACGATCCCTTCATTTAAACGCGCCCGCAACAGAGTACGGTTTGGCAAACCAGTAAGGGCATCTTGACCTGCTAGCATGATGAGATCTTGCCGAACCAAAAGTTGCTGCAGGGTGGTACTGTATATGTGGCCCATGGCCTCTGTGCCAGCCACCGCGAAGACCAACAGCAATCCTGCCTGACATGCGTACATCGCTGTTATGTAAAAATTTCCAGCCTTTGCGGCATAGATCACATATCCGGCAAACGTTGGAGCAACCGCAAACGCCAGACTGGTGATACAGGCTTGCGGCCGTACCGAAAGCCTTGCAACGATACCGGCGCCGTATCCGAACATAAGGCTAGTGACCAACATCGCAATCAATGGATCGCCGCTCGCGATTGCGAGCATGTTAAAGGCGCCTAACACCAGGGCAAACATATACGCGCCGATAGCGTAGCGGCGTTCCCATGCAGCGCGGTCCTGGATACCATCAAGTCTCGCTTTTCGGCCGTAAGCCAAAATGAGCAAGATCCGGCCACACGTGACAGCTACTCCTAACGTCACCACGAACCACACAAGCAAGTCGTTCTCTTTAAGACCGACTATGAGGCCAACAACTGCAAGAGCTACGCCGATGAGGATCACCGGCGGAAGGCTTGTGAAGACAATGTCCACAAATTCGTCGAATACCGGCTTAGGCAGGCGGTCCGAAGACCATACGACTGTCCGTATAAATCGCATAGGCAAGCCTTGGTACACAAATCCACCAAAACAAGTAAAGCTCATCGCCGAGAGCGACTGGGGAAGTTGATGACGACACCAGTCGGCGGTGCTCTATTTGTCGGTCTCGTGGTGTCCGCCATCTCACTCCAAAGCTGAGCCAGATGCAGATAAGTGCGACGGGTCTTGGCGTCTGATGCAGCCATAGCGGCGTATCGGCAATCGAGCGCCTTCTTTTGACAGAAGCTTTTTTCGAGACGATGTCGCATACGGCCGTCACGTAAATTCACGGACTATGGCGTATTTTAATACCCCAGCACTCTTGTCCAGCTTGTGAACAAATAGGCTAAGTTTTTAGCGAACTGTATGATCGTGATGAAGCGGCTCGGCACGCCATATCACGGCCGATCGGCACATTGGCTCAAGATCAAGCACCACGCCGCTTCCACCGGCGACGGCCTGAGGCCGGGCCCTAAGCGACCGCAATCCTGTCAATTCTTTAGTTGATGCTCGCATTCGCCTGCTGCGCCAGCGCCCCAAGATCAGCCAGACAGGGTTTGGCAAAGCACTGGGGTGACCGTCCAACAAGTCCAGAAATGCGAGAACGGCGAACCGCATCGGCGCCATCCGACTGCATCAGTCGCCACCGCGCTCAACGTGTCAATCACTGAACTATTCGGCCGGCACGGCGGAGACAGGCGCACTTAAGACGGCGAGGTCAAAATGTTTGACTCGCCGGCACTTCGCCTGGCCGAGTCCTTCGTCAAGATCTCCGCAAACAGCCGCGCATGTCGCTGGTCGATCTAATTGAAGGAATGGCGAGGGAATCCGAATCTCGCGGCTAGGCATCGTCTGTGTCGTCTCACATTGGGTGGAGAAAGACAAATTTTTTGGGAGCGGCAATCGGCCGCGACCCTGGTAGACGGCCGAGAGATTCCCCGCAATGATGTCAGCATGGCTCGGCCGATCGAGCGGCGTCGCGGTGATACCGGCGCGCTCGACACCCTTGGCGTAGGCGAGCGCGCGGATGTTCTCTTCCGCCGCATGTGGCTCGGGGCGGATCTATTGAGCCATTGAGCCGATCCGTGCTCGATAGCATGCGCCAATATCAGCCAAGCACGCTTCAGGCGCATCGTAGATCGTGGCGCCATCGCCTCACTCACCCGGCCTACCGGCCGGCATCGTGGAAAAATCAGACGAATTACCGCCGACGGGTTGCGCGGCCTTCTGACTCGATCTGCAAACTCGCAACGATCGCAGTTCAACAGCACAATAAAAGCACGAGGACGACTGCTACATGATCTGCGCGGCTTTGAGCCGGTCGAGCAGGCGAACTAATCCTGCAATTGGCACGCCTATCCAAGCAGGGCGATTGGTCGCTTCATAAGTTATCTCATACGCGACTTTTTCGATCAAAAACAACATGAGCAGGGACCATGCGCGAGCATCCGGCTCAACTCCGAGACCCTCCCAGTACGAACCCGCAAACGCTTCAGACGCTCGCGTTCGGAAGTGCGATACCAGATCATCGCGCTGTCCCGCGTCTATTGGCGCAGCCCCGGTCGTCTCGCGATCGATCAACGATGCTGCAGCATAGTCAATAGAGCGTAGCAAACCGGCCACGTCCCGCAGAGGACTTCCTTTCGCTCGCCGCACCTCAAGCGTGGTAGCTGGTTCGCCTTCAAAATCAATAATGAAAGCATCGCCGCTGGCTACTAGGACTTGCCCTAAGTGGAAATCGCCGTGGATTCTACTCGTCAGCGCCCCTTCAGCCCCCTTTGCAAGTGTGTCGATGGCGGAGGTAACAACCGTCTTTTTGCCACTTAGAAAGTTCGCCCGCTCGCGATCTTGGTCACGGGCCCACGATTGAAACTCCGTCAAGTCGTTAAACGCCTTATCTACACGCTGCTTAATGGCCGCTGCCCATTCCTCTCGGTCTTCTGCTGTCGCTACTGACGGCGCGAAAGCTGCGTCGTCAGTGGCACTAGCCAATAACGCATGCATTTCTCCGAGACTTCGTCCAATAGCTCTACAAACTGCATCGCAGTCCGCCAATAGATCGTCTGCTGAGGCGACTGTGGCGGACGACACATGCGCGTCGAGCAGGCGGGAGAGCTGATCGCCGATCCAGTTCCACGCGTCGCCTTGATTGCGTATGTATTCAACGACCACCGCAATTGTGGTCGGCGTTCCGTCTGAGCCGACATGAACCACGTCGCCAAAGATTGCCGGCGCTTTTGTGAAACCCTTTGCTCCGAGATAACCCAACATTTCTGCTTCGGGATGGATTCCGGCAAAACCCGCCGGTACAGCTTCACTGCGGCATTGTCTCCGACCGTCAAGCAACTGTTGGCATGCTCCGCCGCGATCCATTGAATGTTGCCGCGGTCAGACTTGCCGTTCAACCTCGCTAAGCCAATCGCGGTCGGTTCGAAACGAATAGTGCTTCCGTCGAACCGGATCTTTTTAAATTCCACTAGATTAGTCATCAACTGCGATACAAAGCTCGGCAACGCAAATGCGTCCGTGAGCAGTCCCACTCTCTTATGCCGGCGTATTCGCGCTACAGCTAATCTGTTTGCGAGCGGGAGTGAGGCTTGGTCGTCTTCCCATCTAATTCCTAGCGGAAGAAGCCAGTGTGACGTCGCGTCGGGAGTTTTGATTGCAACGGCGGCAAGAACGCTTTCGCCATCGGCATCACCGATATCGACCGCGCTTGTCAGGCTTATTTCTTTAACGTCTTGATTTTCGAGGTCAAACCAACGGCGCATTGCAACGTATTGCGACAGCACGTCTTCTGACATGAGCTTCCTTGCTAGCTCGGTAGCCTCCCGTCCCAGCGTTTGCCTGATAACGAATGTCATAAACTCCGGAAGCGGCTCCGGGGCGGGCGAATGCCATGCTGGCGGATCAGCGGTTGTCGCAAGTGCAAACCAATAGAAGCCATACGGAGCAAGCGTGAGGAGATAGGGTAATTCACCGATCGGTGGAAACAATGCTCCGGCATGTAACTCAACCGGTACGCGCCCAACAAATTGTGAAAGATCAAGTTCAGCTGCCTGCGGACTCGCTGCCAAATTGGCGACACAAAAAAGTGTATCGCGTTCATCCTCGCGAACGTACGCAAAAATTTTTTGGTTTTCCGGACTCAGTACCTTGAGGGTCCCGCGAGCGAAAGCGGCGTGCCGCTTGCGGATCGCCAACATTCGGCGCGTCCAGTTAAGGATCGAATATTGGTCCTGAACCTGAGATTCAACATTCACGCTCTCATAACCGTAGGCGCCATCCATGTTTACCGGCAACACTAGCTCGGGCGGGTCGGCTCGGGAGAACCCGCCGTTTCGATCCGGTGACCATTGCATCGGCGTACGAACGCTATCACGGTCGCCTAAATGTATATTGTCCCCCATGCCGATCTCATCACCGTAATAAACGATCGGACTTCCGGGCAGGGAGAGCAAAAGACTGTTCAGCAACTCAATTCGACGCCGATCTCCCTGCAGCATTGGAGCTAGTCTTCGACGTATCCCCAGATTGATACGCGCTCGGCGGTCGCCAGCGTAGGCGCCCCACAGGAAATCACGCTCGCTGGCGCTCACCGTCTCGAGCGCTAATTCATCGTGATTGCGCAGAAAGGTCGCCCACTGACACGTCTCTGGAATTTGCGGCGTTTGGCGAATTATGTCGATTAGCGGATAGCTATTTTCCCTCGCGATAGACAAGAGCATCCGTGCAGTCAGGGAAAAGTTGAATGCCATTTGGCACTCGTCTCCCTCCCCAAAATAAACCCTCACGTCCTCTGGCCACTGGTTGACTTCAGCGAGCAGCATCCGATCAGGGAAATCGCGATCCATCTCAAATCGAATACGCTTCAAAAGCTGATGTGTCTCCGCCAAATTCTCATTTGAAGTTTCTTCGCGCTCGATTAGGTAAGGCACAGCGCCAAGGCGCAGAGCATCCACCCCAATGCGCAACCAAAATCTAATTACACCCAACATTTCTTCGACGACCAGCGGCTCGTCGAAGTTCAAATCCGGCTGATGTGCGAAGAATCGATGCCAGTAGTATGCGCCAGCCTCCGCATTCCACTCCCAGTTGGATTTTTCGGTATCTCGGAAGAGAATTGGGGTGGCGTCGTACTTCTTATCAGAGTCGCTCCAGACGTAAAAATTGCGCCACCGCGAGCCGGCTTTAGATCGAACGGCCCGTTTGAACCACGGGTGTTCATCGGATGTATGGTTGATAACTAGGTCCACGATGATACGAAGACCGCGGGCGTGAGCCTGACGGACGAAATTGCGAAAATCCGATAGCTTTCCATAATCTGGATGAATGTCGCGGTAGGCGCTGACATCGTACCCATCGTCTCTCCGGGGTGAAGGATAGAACGGAAGCAGCCAGATGGTATTGGCACCAAGCGCCACTATGTAATCGAGCTTGGATATCAACCCTTCAAAGTCGCCGATGCCGTCGCCATTGCCGTCACAAAACGACTTCACGTGCAGCTGATAGATAACAGCGTCTTTGTACCAAAGCGGATCCGCCGAAGACTTCCGTCGGCGCTATTGTTTCCAGGTCAACATTTGTCATTGCATCAAGGTACAGTGTGAGTTGGAAGTGGCAAGTGACGGCCAAATGTCCGCGCACCTGTGCGTATTGGCGCTTTTCCGGGCGACAAGTGACGCTTAAGAACGGGTAGCGGTGAAGTGCGGCATTTCGCCATCTGCGGGACCATGTCAATTCATAAAGGACGCCATTACGCTCGCGATTTCGGTTTCCTGCGATGCCCACTCTTCGAACGGAACAAGGGCAACATCTAAATCCTCAAGGGACAATTGATGGAGCTCGCTGCGAGCTATAAGGCGATGGGCCACCAGGCCAATCGCCGAGCAATGGACTAAATCGTTGCCGGGCACAATCAGGGTTGGCGTGTCGACGGCCCGCAAATCTTTTTCGCTGAAGCCCATCACTGGGTGGCTTGCCCCCTCAACGAATATATCGCGCCATCGCGACATCACTTCTATGAAGCGGTCGCGGTCCAGACGCATCAAATAACCCTTGTTGCGCGGGTTGGCCTCAATACGCTCCTGATAGGAGGGCATTCCACATACCCCAGCCATGCCGCCTTGTTGAGCCATCCGAATAAACTGACCATAATAGTTCTCCGGTAGACGATTAGCAGCTAAGTCCCCGCCGGTTAGCCGCATCAAGAGCAAGCCATTCACGAGCATCGGATGACGCATATAAAATATTATTGCAGTTCGAGACCCGGAGGAAGACCCGCCGACGAATGCTGCTTCTATTCCCAGAGAACGCATCAGATGTTTCAGGTCGTCAGCCCAAATAACTTCTTCGCCTTCCGATCCCTCGATTAATATGTCGGATGCGCCAGTATTGCGCCGGTCGTGCAGAAGCACACGATAATGGTGGGAGGAGAGTTTACCCGCGAGCGGAAGAAACTCGTGAAAGCCTCGCCGCCCCCCAGTCATCAAAACGACCCAAGGCCCTTGCTCCCCCACAACCGCGTAATTGATATTGACGTCACGTATTCGCATTGTTGGCATGGAAGCAGCGCTCAATTAGGCCCTCTTGTAGTCGCGGACCTAGACCGTATCGGAAGCCTTCTTCGGAGAATCTGAAAAGCTGTTGGATTCGTTTCAGACGCCGGGTCGGCGGAGGCGTCACCCCCCATTGGTCAGTGCGACCGGCTGGAAACGCCCAATAGTCCGGGCCGCGGGGCATGTAGCCACCGTCGATCTGTAGGACCTCTGCGGTGTATTCGAGCGGGAATTCATCAGGGCCTGCGAAATACGCGAACACGTTGTTGCCCGCTCCGTGCCGCCCAATTCCCCATTCAATCGGATAACCGTTATCTTGCATGCGAGCCGCGCCGCGCATGACAGAATCAGTGTCAGGCACTTCGAACGAGAAATGATTTATCGTCGGTCCGCCGGACTTGCATATCACGACCGAATGATGATCTGTGTTATCACAGTTTAGCATGACGAGCGCCGGCACTTCATCGATAACGCGAAAGCCGAGCCCTTCCTCGAAGAACGTTGCCGATCTCCGCCAATCCGTGCTGTTCAAGTTAACATGGGCAATTTTGGTTGGACGGTCTGAGACCACAGCAGCGGAATCCAAGTGGTCCTCCGCGTCGCACAGCACGCCAAAATTTCTGCCTTCTGGATCCTTGAAGCCGAAGCCATATCCTCCTCCGGGTCTCTCCAAATGACAGGGAGGTTCGAACATTGTGACGTGCGGGCGTATCTGGTCGAACAGACGGTCAATGGTAAAGCGATCTTTGGCGTCGAATGTGATGCGGCGAACAAGTGGGACGCCATTGGCCTGATGCAGCCCCAGGACGTGATGATAATGGTTCGTCGCGCGTAGAAAAGCAGATTGGCTTGTAGAATGGACAAGCTCCAATCCCCAAACAGCGGTGTAAAACCGTACTGCTTCAACAAAATTGGAGACATCAATTTCAACGCTGCGAACGCCGGTGACAGAAACCCTCATCAAGCGGTTCTTCCTTTACAACTGAGCATTACGCGGCTGACGGCCCCAGCCAGTACGGCACACGCGCCGCTTCTATGACCCAACCGCATGGTCTTGCGCGCCCGCGACGCTCCCATCGAGCAGTGCGATCGCAGCACTGGTGCAAGCTTGGCACCGCGCCTAACGGCCAGCTTACCATCGCAAAGGCTTCCGGCCGAGGCAACTTGCTATAATTTTTGCGGCCCGTCGAACAATTGGAATACGACCGGCCGCTTTTTTAACATCTAACACGCCAAGCTGACGCGCTCGATTCGCGTTGTCTAAATCGTGCGTGCCGCCTCGACCATATTTTCCATCTTCGCGCGCAGCACGGGGATATTTCGGGACGGATGACGCCCGAAGCCGCAGGACGGTGAGACCCACAGTCGCTCCTCGCCGACGACGCGCGCCCAATCGGCAATACGCTCACGAATTTTCTTTACGGATTCTATCCAATAGCTGCCCTCGTCGACGATGCCCGCAGCTAACTCCATGCTTTTTGGCATTCGCTTGAAGGCATCACGCTCGACCCACTGAAAAAAGTACTTCACTTCGAAGGCGGCGATGTCAACAACTCCTTCGAGTCTCTCGAGAATGTCCACCCAAGGCGCGCAGTGCAAAGCATGCGAGATAGGTCGCCCACGCAGATTGCCGTTGCAGAAATGAAGCGACTTTTTGGCCTTTACCCCTTCGAAGCACGGCGCAATGAAATCCGCAGCCTGTTGCGCCGTCATGAAGCCCATATTCACTTCCGCTCCGAAGATCGGAGCGTCCAGTTGAACGTTCGGACAGCCTTCGTCAGCCATCGCACGCAATTCGCGATTTATGATTTTGGTAATCTCCGGCATTTGCGGCGTAATCGCATCGAGCTGATCGCGGCCAGCAACGATCACCTCATAGGGCGCAACGACAGCCGCTTTTTTCACGCCGCCCGGAAGTCCCTTTTCCCGGCGGAAGGCTTCGAGATATCCGAGTCCGTGAGGCGCTGTGATTTCGCCGACGACCTTGGCATGCGTCATGTCATCATAATCGAAAACGTCTTCCGCCTCCGGCTTGTCGACCTCAAGGCCTGTCAGACATTTATGCATATGCAGAATGAAGTTGTCGGTTTGGTATTCGCCACCGGTCCACTCGTCCAAGCCGAGGTCGCGTTGCTCCTGGATTGCTTTGGCCGCCGCTTTATTGAGAACGCCCTCACTGTCTTTCGCCGATAATTCCCCCTTATGATGACGCGCAAGTTCATGCTCAATTTCAGAGTCCAGCCACCAAGAACCTACAACTGTCGTACGAACGGGCATTTCAGAACTCCCTCTCGTTTATCAGCTTGGACTTTGTTGTTATCAGCCGATTCCACTCCGGCAATACCGACCGATCGGAACTCAAAATCAACCAGATCGACATCGCGCAATTAGCGGTATTAGTCCCAGCTCGTTTTTAATTTGGCCGGTACAAAGTCGGAGGTCGGGTAACCAACACCAGCAATGGCGTGAAACCACCCGCCCTGCCACTGCCCCGCTGTGTACACCTTGTTTAGGAGCTGATTGCGCATGTCATACTCCCCCAAAATAGTTGGGTAAGTATGGTTTTTTAGATGATGCGTGATCGCCTCGCGGTCCATCGAACCAACACCTTCAAACGCTTGTGTAAGCACCTGTCCCTGCGCGTAATAAATCGTGCTAGCATTGTAGTCGGCGTCAACGCCAGTCACCTCCTTATGTAACTTGTAAAAGGCACGTGTCTGCTCATTGTCCGGCGTTCCGCCAAACCCGAGAACATTTTCCGCAGAGCTACCGAATTTCGCGGCAAATCCGGGAAACGCGACGCCGATGCCGTTATAGTAAGCCTTAACGCCGAAGTCCTCGATCTTCGCTTGCTCAGTCAAGCCAAAGGTGTCCGGCGGATAAGACCAAGCGACAAAGGCGTCGGGATTGGTTGCCTTGACCGCCTTAATGATCGGCGCATAGTCCTGGGTGCCGAGCGGATAGGACTTGTTGTAGACGATCTCAAAGCCGGCCGCCGGAAAGAGCGTCTTGCTGATATTAGAGACTTCAATCCCGTATTCGTCGGCTATGTTGACCATCGCTATCTTTTTGCCGATCTGACCGTCGTCTCGAAATTTCTTGAGAAGATCGATCGCGGAAACGCAATAATGCGTCAACGTTCCATTGCAGAAGAAAAGTTGAGGATACTTCTTGACCAATTGCGGACCGAGCTCGGTGACGCAAGCAACGGGAATCTGCGGATAACCTAGCTTTGCAAACGTCGGCACCGCTGCGATGTTAAATCCTGTCGCGTAAAGGCCGCCAATCCAATCCACCTTGTCGACATTCGCGAGACGTTCCACCGCTTTTATCGCTTCAGGAGGCTGGGTACGATCATCGTACTCGATCAGTTCGACCTTACGCGGGCCGTCTTTAAGCTTCAGTCCGCCACTCTGGTTGACCTCATGCGCCCAAAGGCGCCACGGCGGAAAATGGGTGACTGCCGCGCCAGGTGCCAGTGGGCCAGTCTTTGGGCCGACAACACCGACCTTGATCGATCCTTGGTCTGCATTTGCAGGCCGGACAAATGGCGCAGCCAATGTTGCGGCAGCGGCGTATTTCAACAGCTCACGGCGTTGCACGTTGACCTCCCCAGTTAGCCATCTCTTTGTTGTGGCTTTTCGCTCGTAGACGCTACCGCATATTCAGGAATTGTCACTCATGAATCGAGCGTTCAGGTGTCCGATGGGCTGGCAACGCACGAAGATCTTTGTTGCACCGCAGCGGCGACGCACGGAACTTTTCAGGACTGTGCCGAATATTGCCCGAAGGTCACGGCCGTTCCCTCGTTAGCTGTTACAGCTCGATGTATTGTTGATAAGCTGATGCCTGAATCACGAGCCTCGGTTAGGCGGCCTGGAAAGAAGAATTGTGGGCAAAAGGGGCGAAGAAAAATCAGGCCGTCGATTATCAGTCGTGGCGGCCCGTCAACCAAAATACGCGCTCGTCAACAGCAAAGGCCGTCCTCTCAGCTTCATCGTGACGGGTGGGCAACGTCCATTCATCCCCTGTGGACCCCAACAGCTCACGCGGTGTCGGAACGCAGGCAAAGTGATTATGTACGACGTCAAGCGGCAAAATGGCCTCATCGGAGCGATCCAGCGAGCATCGTCGCATTGGCAAGGGTGTAGTTACACCGCGGCTAAGTATCAGTGAATAAGAACAACGCCCCCGTAGCTTGAGGGCGCCCTGGCTTTTCTGAAGATTGGCCATCACGGTACGAGAAGCAAATTGAAACGCTAAGGCTGCCGCTCCTGTCACCCGTGACAATCCGTCAGCAGATCAAAGATGAAGGAGCGCTGCCGACTCCCAGCCGCGGCAATGCCGCTCGCAAGGCCTATTGTCCAAAACGCTTCTACCGCCGCCACAAAATCGAAGAACTACTTTTGCCGTATCAAGACGGGCGCCGTATCGCCACACGCTACGACAAGCTCGCCCGAACTTCCTCGCCGCAACCACCGTCGTTCGTGTGCCCTACTGGATCAGATTGGGAGTCCAGACCCTAGGAAGCAACTCGACATCATTAGGTGAGCCGTTGTCTTTAGGAGGGCCTTTTAGATCTTTTTACACTTTTTAGATCCGGGCTTTTGTTACCCGTTGCCGCCTTACTAGTTTCCTGCAAATTCGTCGAAGCGGGCCTAGTTAGACGAACTCCGGGTTGATTCCCGTTGGTGAACTGAATTCCCGCTGCCTCCAAGGTACGCTGAATCGCTTCAACCGTACGCTCCTTCAATACATCGCCTCTTTCGAACCTTGTTACGGTGTCGATCGAGACCTTTGCGGCCTGAGCTAGCTCTCGGATACCGAGCCCCAGAGCGGCGCGCGCCATTCGGCATTGTACCGGACTAATATTCATTACATTGTACCGATTTCGGTTGACAATTCGGATTAGGTTTCTATTTTCAGCTCACCGTCCTGTTTTCGTAACAAACTCACAGAAGAGAGTGATAAAATGGGTATCAAAGTGCCCGCTGATTCGGCAAATAGGCGCACCTTCATCGGCGGCTCAGACGCCCGGATCATCATGGGCGATGACGAGGACGCGCTGACCCGGCTGTGGCGGGAAAAGCGAGGCGAGGTCGAGCCCAAGGACCTGTCCGGCAATCTCATCGTCCAGCTCGGGGTCGTGACCGAGGACCTCAATCGGCGCTGGTACGAGGCCAATACCGGGCAGGTGATCACAGACGTCCAGCGGCGGCTCCGCCATCCGGTGCTGCGCTGGATGGGCGCCACCCTCGACGGCCGGGTGCAGGCCACCGAGGCGGTGTTCGAGGCCAAGTTCATGCTGCCCTGGTCGTTCTCGGAGGAAGCGGCGCTGGCGAAGTACATGCCGCAGCTGCAGCACAATATGTGGGTGATCGCCTCCCGCTCGGCCGTGCTGTCGGTCATCACCGGCGGCGGCAAGTGGGTCGAGATCACCACCCATGCCGATCCCCTCTACCAGCACCTCATCATCACCGCCGAGCGCAAGTTCTGGCGCTGCGTCGAGACCGGCGAGCCCCCTGCTCTCTTCGGCGTCGATCCGCCACGGCCACGCATCGAGGCCATCCGCATCGTCGATATGTCGAGCTCCAATGCCTGGGGCGAGTTCGCCGACATCTTCATCCGCACCCGGGAGGCGCATCTCGAGCACGAGCGAGCCAAAGCCGAACTCAAGAGCCTGATGCCCGAGGACGCGCAGCAGGCGTTCGGTCATGGCATCCGCGCCAAGCGCTCAAAGTCAGGCGCCATCAGCCTGGACCTTCGTTCGCGCTGAGGGGCCGAGCCATGCAGCGCTCTAGCGAGACCATCGGCACCATCGCGGCGGCTCTGGCCAAGGCCCAGGCGGTGCTGACCAATCCCGAGAAGTCGCTGGTCGCCACCATCCGCACCGACGTCGGGGCGGCGCAGAAGAACGCGCCTTCCGCTATGCGCCGCTGTCCAGCGGCTTGGACATCGTGCGCAAGACTTTGAGCCAGCAGGAAATCGCGACCGTCCAGACCACGGCCGTCGATCAGGCCGCCGGCATCATCACCCTCACCACCGTGTTGGCGCACGCCTCCGGCGAATGGATCGCTTCGGATTGGCCGGTGTGTGCCGTCAGCGACACCGCAACGCCGCGCCGCATGGGGGCGGCACTCACCTACGCTCGGCGCTACGCGCTCTTCACGCTGGTCGGGATTGCCGGCGAGGATGATATCGATGCGCCCGACCTCATGGCGCCGCTGCCCCCGGCAGCCCCGAACTCAGCGCATCAGACACCAAGAACGGGCGGCCCAATGGCGCCGCGACCGGCTCCTCGCGCCGCGGCCGTCGCGACCGCTCAACCGACAATCGCAGCGCGACATCGTCCTTCGCAACCAGCGCTGCTCGATCCAGATGCTTCCAGTGATACGCGCGAGCGCCTTCTGGCCGAAATCGAGGGTATCGGTTCGGTCGAGGAAGCAGCCATCTGGGCCCATCGCGTCCTCCACACCAAGGCAACTTTGGTGGCGGCTGACGCCAAACAGGTCGAAGATCATTTTCAACGGAAGCTCGCCGCGTTCGAGGGCAGCTCTAGCGGACCGCCAAACGGCCAAGGGGCCGCCGGCGAAAGTCGATCAAGCCGAACGAGCAGCCGATCGACAAAAGCGAACTGAACCATCCCGAGCCGCGCCGGCTGCGCGACCGCGAGCACCTTCGCTTCGTCATGCAGCAGCCCTGCCTGATCTGCGGCCGCACGCCCTCCGACGCGCATCATCTGCGTTTTACGCAACCGCGCGCGCTCGGCCGCAAGGTCAGCGACGAGTTCACCGTGCCCCTCTGCCGCGGCCATCATCGCGAGGTCCATCGCTGTGGCGACGAGGCGGCTTGGTGGACGGCAGCGGGCATCAACTCTCAATCCGCGGCGCGCCTGTTGTGGCTCAAAACCCATCCGCTGCCAGAGTAACCACGCGATCGAACCGACGCCCGCTGGCACTAGTTTGAACCGCGAGAACAAACACAATCAGCGGCGGGACCGCGATGACGTCGGCCCGACAGATTGCCGCCAACCGCCGTAACGCAGCAAAAAGCACCGGCCCGAAATCCGCGAAGGGCAAAGAGCGGTCACGCCGCAACGCGCTTCGTCATGGGCTGACCGCCGAGACGGTGATTAACGCCCTGGAAGACGCGGAGGATTACGAGGGCGTTTGAAGAGGCCATCGCGGCAGATTTCGATGCCCAGTCAGCCGTCGAACGAGAATTGGTTTTGCGGCTCGCGGGGCTGCTGTGGCGACTTCGACGGGCGACGCGCATCGAGGCAGGTCTTTTTCGAAATCCACGCAATGCATCTCAGCGATCTCAATGCACATCAAGCGGCACCACGCCATATCATGTATGCAATCTTCGGCCAGTCCCCGACCCATTCGGAGCAGCAATCGACTTCGAGATGTCGTACGTGCTGCTCCAAAATCCGTCTGCCGACCTCGCACGGTGCTATCTACAACTAGCTCATCTTCCAAGCTTGGCGCTCGACCGTCTCAATCGATATGAAGCGGCGCTTTGGCGCCAGTTGGCATAGCACTTTTCGCACTCTAACGTCCTAGATGGACGAAAGCCGCACGAGCGGAAAAGCCATTTCGACCCCGTCGATCCGAACTGAGCTCAGCGAGATCCTTACGCGCCTGGGTACATCAAATTCACGTCCGCTTGCTCAAATTTTACCGTCGGCAATTGGTCGTAGTGACAAAGCAGCGGGCGAGCTTGAGATCATAAAAGCTTAACCCCTGTAAAAGCGCCCCCGGCACGATCGCTTAACTGGCGTCGCTCATGGTGATCGCCTCAGCGTGGGGCTTTTGCAGTCCAGGCGGCGTCGCGCTCGGAGAGCTGCTATTGGGACGGAGTTTGCTGGGACCTCAGCAACACCCGGCGGCATCAAGGGCTTCTGATTTCGAGGGCGAACTCACCGTTATCCATGGCGCGACGATCGCGAATGCTCCGCGGCAGGAGTGCCAGGCAGCCATCGCCGGTCACACTTGTTTTAACGACGGCAGCTTTCGAGCTTTCCAAGCGCATCCGCTTACGGCACGAGCGACTTTTGATGCAAGTGGCGCAATAGGGCTTTCGATTGTTTCTGTGGATGAATTTCGCCGATCGACGCAGGAAACGCCCCGAATCGCTCGTCTACATGAGGAATACGCCTTTGCCGCCGACCCCGCGATCAAACAGGTCATATGCCTCTGCCGCTTGGCTGAGTGCCCAACGATGGGTGAAAATGTCGTCTACCTGGACGCCCTTTTCCGCGACAAACGAAGCGCACTCGGCCTGTCCCATGTTTGAGAACGTCCAGTGACCGATGATCGTCATTTGACGACGCAACATGTCCGGACTGACATTTATTGTGACTTCGCCGCCCTCACCGACGAAACAACAAGTTCCCCAGATTTTCGTACTCCGCACAGCCGAAATCCGCGCAGCAGCCGCTCCCGACGTCTCCAACGTTACGTCGGCGCCTTGCCCCCTAGTGAGCTCTCGGATGGCTTCCGCGGCGTCCGAACTGCTCGGGTCTAGAATGGTGTCCGCTCCGAATGCCTTCGCCCGATTGAGCCGCTCGGAATTCACGTCAAGCGCGATCACACGCGCATTCATTGCCCTCGCCAGTTGAGTAGCAGATAGTCCAACCGGACCTTGCCCAAAAATAGCGATGGTGTCGCGCGCAGAAACATTAAGGCGACGAAGCGCGCCGTAGGCTGTTCCGGTGCCACAGGAAATGGCTGCCCCCGACGCAAATGACAATTCATCCGGCAGCGCAACAACGGTATTTGCAGGCACCTTCAAATATGGCGCATGGCCTCCATCATCATTGTTGCCATACACATGGATCATGGGCTTCGCCACTTGGCACAGCTGCTGCCAACCAGCGCGGCACATACTGCAGCTGTTGCACCCTTGATAGTGGTGCACCATGACGCGCTGACCAACGCGGGCCTGCGCAGCGGGAACCAGCGCGCCGACCTCACAAACGACGCCCGACGGCTCGTGCCCCGCAATGGGCAGGCGGCCAATGAGTGAGGGCATGTACGGCGTCTGATCGAACGGACGCCGATAGTTCTGCAGGTCTGTGCCGCACATGCCTGACGCTTTCATTTCGATGATAACGTCGAGCGAGCCGGGAGTCGGATCATCGACAGTGACAAAGTCAACTTTTCGATCACCGGGAAATACTATGCCCTTCATTCTGATATCCGCGCCACACAGGAATGATCATTGAGAGTCTTCGGGTCTTGAACGCTTGTGCCACCGCGCAACGCGTCCACGCTCGCCTCTCCCGCTCAAAACGCTGCGTAATCTCCAAAGGGAGCCTAGGAGACGACGCCGACACCTGCGACTGGATTCTTATCGTTGAGCCAGCGTAGAAGCTCCTTGAGCTGACTATCACGCTCGGTCACGATCTTGGAGTAAGCTTCGCTGAATTCATACCACCCTCTTCCAGAGACCGCCCCGAAGCTCCCGTCATCCACGAGACGCCGGAGAACGGGCCGAACAGCGAAATTTTCATCACCCGTTTGTTGATGAATATATTCCGTCACCGCCAACGACGTTTTCTTGTTGACGACCAAGTCTTCCGTCAGCAGCGGTCCCCACAGCGCCAACCTCGGTCCAAGGCTCAACCGCACCGCGGCGTCGACATCGTCTCTACTCGCCAAACCTTCGTCCATAATGCGGTAGATTTCCGCGAGCAGCGCGAATTGGATACGGTTGATTAAAAAACCTGGCCGCTCTCGGCAGGCCACTCCGACATGATCAATCGTGCTAACAAACTTCCGCGCCCATTCGACAAGAGCCGGCGGGGTGAAATCCCCGTAAATGAGCTCTACTGCCGGAATGATATGCGCGGGTGTGATGTAATGTATCCCCAACACACGGTGCTTGTGTTCAACGCCATGGCAAATCTCACTGAGCATGAAGGACGACGTGTTCGTCGCGATGACGGTATCCGCGGGACAGAGCCGGTCGAGCGTCGTGAACAGCTCTTGCTTGACAGTCAGCACTTCCTGAACAACCTCGTGGACCAGGGCGGCTCCTTCGACGGCCGCAGTCAGATCGCGCTCCGTCCTGACTCTTTGGAGAAATGATTCCGCCGGCTGATCCAGGCTGGCTAACGACGCCGCAATCGGCAAAGCCCTCTCACGATAGGAGTCGAGCATTGACGGCATCGCGTCATGGAGACGAACGTCGTAGCCGTATCTGGCATACAGTGTCGCGATCACCGTGCCCATGAACCCGGCACCGATAACGGCTATTCGATTTGGTCGTTCCATCTGTTCCTCGGCTGGTACGCATGGTAAGCGCAGGCGGCTTTTCGCTGCTGATCCGTCGCAGACTTGCCGACCTCATGCTGGCTGAGCCTTGCGAGTGAAACGGATTGGCACGCGAAGCCGGAGCGGGTAGACAATGGCGATTCAAGCCGCAACATTGGCGCGAGCATGACGGTTCTTCTCACACTCATCCGTTGTGTTGCAGCGCCCTCAGGGCACTAAGCGACGACAGGCTGAAGTTGAAGCCTTCTCATTGTTTCCACGTAATGCGCCACACCTCGATCAAGATCGAATCGCGGTACGAAGCCAAGATCTTCGCGCGAGCGCGCATTGTCCATGATGCCGCAGTAACTCGCTCCTAACCCGTGGTAATCGAGGCCACCGCCGATTTCGATTTGTGCGGTCGGTATTTGCCTCTTCACCGCGTCAGCGAAGTCATGCAGGGTTGTTCCGATCCCACGAGAGATGTTGTACACGTCGTAGGACGGCTTGGGATGAAGCAAGGCCAGCACAATGGCTTCCGCGATGTCATCGACGTAAATCACGTCGTCCCGCTGATCGCCGCCGCGCGGAATTTTGACCGGCTCCCCGGCAAGCGGACTTTCGACGAGCTGACTGAACAGCCCATAGGGACCGTGCCGTTGCAACTTGCCGGGCCCGAAGATCTGCGCAAAACGAAGCGCCACAAATTGTAGACCGCGCATACGCGCAAAATTGCGACCCATGCCTTCCGCCGCCACTTTGCAGACGTCATAAACCAGATATGGTCGCTGCGGGTGATCTTCCTTGATCGGTACATAGGTTGGATGGGCATTCGGGCCATCAATGTGCCCATAGGCCGATCGCGAACTTGTATAAATGACACGCTCGACGCCGCTTCGGCTCGCCGCCTCCAGCACATTCACTGTTCCAGTCGCATTGACCGCGAAACCGCCCGTCAAATCCTTCTGAATGCCCGTTATCAGCGCGGCCATATGCACGACACGTTGCACTTCGTGCGCAGCAAACACCTTGGCCAGATCATCGAGATCCGTTACGTCACCCTCAACGATTTCAATCTGTCCTTCCAGATCCTTGCCGATGAGAGACGTATCGATTCTATTTTCGAGGACTATCGGGCGATAGCCGCGCTCAACAAGCTTCCGCGTGACCCACGCCCCATTGACGCCCAAGCCACCCGTCACCAAAACCTTCATCTTCCCCTCTTCCCCAAGCGCAGCCCTAGTGAACGGCAGCGAACATAATTCGCTCCTCCGTCGCCTCCGCCGGTGAGAACTCTTCGACCACCCGGCCGGCCCGATAGACCAGGATCCGATCCGAAAGATTGATGACTTCCGGCAAGTAGGAGGAGATCACGACGACCGCGATGCCGTCGTCCGCTAGACGATTGATAAACTGGTGAATCTCGGCGATTGCTCCGACATCGACGCCTCGCGTCGGCTCATCGAAAATGATCAGCTTCGGCTTCTGCACAAGAGCCTTGGCGATCACGACCTTTTGCTGGTTACCTCCGGACAGTTCGATAACGCGCGCGTTACCATTGATGGCGCGAATGTTGAGCGCCTTCGTCCAGTGCGCCGCAAGCGTCTTCATATCGGACATACTGACGATCACATCCGACTCCAGCTTGGCGGCGGCCAACTTGTTGACATCCAAGTTTTCGGCAATCGACATCGTCTCGAAAAATCCTTCGATTTTCCGATCCTCCGTCACATAAACAATGCCGTCACGCACGGCCGGCCTTGGTATACGGTAACAAATCGACTTGCCAAACAGCTGCACTTCGCCGCCGTAAAAGTAATCACGCTTGACTATTCCGGAGATTATTTTCGCAGTCTCAGTTCGCCCCGAGCCAATTAAGCCGAAAACGCCGGTGATTTGACCGGCATATATCGTGAAGGAGTTGTTCCGCACGATGCGACCCATCGAGAGGTTCTTCACACTGAGCACCTTCGCCCCGGCCCGGCGAGCGGCCCCCTCGGCAGTCCTTCGCTGGTAGAGTTGATTGCTCAGGGTGCGACCGACCATAGCTCGAATGACTTTATCGCGATCGAAGTTCGCCGCTCGATCGGTCACCACCAACTCGCCGTCACGCAGAACACTGATCCGATCGGCGTTCTGCAGTGCTTCCTCCAAAGCGTGCGAGATAAATACGATTGATACGCCCCGAGCCTTCAGGCTCTTCATCAACGAGAAAAAATAGTATTTCTCCTCTGGAGTTAGCGACGCGGTGGGCTCGTCGAAAATGATAACCCGAGCATTTTGCCGAACGGCGCGCGCGATTTCGACCATTTGCTTTTTGGCGGCGCCAAGAGCCGATACTTTGGCCCACGGATCAACATCGAAATTCATCGAATTCAGGAACGTTTGCGCTGCGATATATATTCCGCGCAGGCGGTTGAATAATTTCTCGTCGCCTAAATATAGATTTTGCGCCACGCTCATGGACGGGACGAGGCTTGTCTCCTGGAACACCATGGTGACGCCATGTCTCAGTGCCTCAGCCGGCGATTTGAAACTGACAACCTGGCCGTCGAACATCATCGTGCCCTGGGTCGCCTCGGTGACCCCGGCCATGATTTTGGTCAACGTTGATTTCCCGGCGCCGTTCTCGCCAACCAAGCCATGGATTTCGTTGGCTTGTAGATCGAACGTAACGTCACTCAAGGCGGGAACGCCGCGGTATTCCTTCGTGATATTGCGCAACTCGATCAAGGCCGACATTATCGAGGTTCTCCCGATCGGGCGACATCAAGAGCTAGGATCATGTTGCCGCCCTTGCTGGCGATAAGAAGTTGGCCAGCGCACTCGACAGAACTCGTAATCCCATGCCGCCTGCCATCTGCCCGGCTATGGAAGCTTTCAATCGGCTCGAATTCATCTCCGAGACGGGCAATCAGGCCGTAAGAACGGGACGGCGCCCAAGGCTTAAGCTCGCCGAGTTGCTTAATGGCGCCGGCCTGCAGCGGCTCTCGATAATCTTGCGCGGCACGCAGGGAGGGCGCCACCCAAAATCTCTGGTCAACCTCCCGCATCATCCGCTCGCGGTACCCCGGCTCACGCAGGACAAATTCAACCAACTGTGACCGCGGAGCGAAAATGGAGAGCCAATATCCGCCACCGGCAGCAGGCGAAATCCGCGCCGGATAGCCCGGAATTTCTGTCAAAAGCGGCTGCGGTTTGCCGCTCGTTACGTCGACGAGCTGATGCCGCCAAGCCTCGGCGACGACCGTCCGGCCGTCGGCCAAGACAACAACGCCGTTCGGCCACGCCAAATTGTCAGAAAGACACACGGCCTCTCCGCTTGCCAAGTCGATGCGCCACACGGACCCGCTGGCATTTCCTTCGAGCAAATCCCTCGCCCATTCGGTTGGATCATTTTGCACCGATCCAAGACATGCCAGCAGCGTTTCGGCGTTCACAAATCGCAATGCCGTTGGGCAACGCGTGGGACGGTTCTGAACCGACTTGAAATTATGTTCGACCACCCCGTCCTTGACCAACAGGACTTCCCCTGTGGCGAAGCCGATGGCCATTAACCCGCCGGCAACGACATCGATCGCCGTGATTGTCTGTTCGTAATTGGCGATTCGTTCGAAACTCGACGGGGCGTCCGCCTTGCAGGCGAACAACGCGGAGCCGCTGCTGAACAGCACGCGTTGACCATCGTAGGCAAGATTGTCGGGCGCAGCGATTTCCAGAAACGCCGCAGCGCCTTCGAGTCGATTGTTGGGCCGAAACGCGCCGTCCAATGATGGTATGGTAACGGCGGCGTCCCCGCTACCGCGAAAGCGATCTAACGCCCGCGATACCGCGCCGATCACGACTTAGCTCCCCAATAGGACGTGGGGCCGGTCCAATTTGGATCTGCATTCGGGATCTTGTACTGACCAATGCGGTTGTTGAGCAGGCCTCCAAGATAAAGATGGCCTTTGTGCTCGCGAACCGAAGTGATCATTGGGTGTTTTTCTCCCTCGAGATCCCACAGCGCGTCGAGTACTCTGCCCTGAAGATCGAATTTGAAGACGAAGCCCGTGTTCATCTGCGGGAATAGCCATTCGTCGGGAGCAACCCGATAAATCATGCGCCTTCGGAAATCAGGCATTTTAAGCGCAAGATCGAGCGCCGGTGCGCGCATACCCACCATGGCGCACCAAAAATTACCGTCCGACGCACGATTGATGTTGTCGGGAAGTCCCGGGAGATCCGGAATGATCGTTTCTATTTTACCTTTCTGCGGTCCATCAAACCAATATCGACTGATTCGACCGCCGAACGTCTCCGCAAACAGGATGGACTTGCCGTCATGGGTGACGCAGATGCCATTGGGAAACATCAAGCCGGAGACGATGGTCCGTGACGTTTGGTTTTTCGGATCGTAGCAAATGATGCGACCATTGCCCCTGCCTTCCAGCGCTTCCATCATCCACGTTTGATGGTCGTACCGAATGGTTGCTTCGCTGAAGAAGATTCGGCCATCCGGGGCAATGTCGAGATCGTCCGCGAGCCGCATGCGGGAGTCATCAATGATCGACCAAAAACTGCGGTTGGTTTCGTCAGATACCTTCTCAACCGTCCGGTCGGGCGACACGCGGAATACCCCCATGCCGCTCGCGCAAACCACCAAGCTCCGATCCTTGTCGAAAGCCAATCCGAGGGTGTGGCCGCCGATGTGAACGAAGGTCTCGTGACGACTGTAGTCCGGCGGAAAAAACCGGATGATGTCCCCATGACGACT
This sequence comes from uncultured Alphaproteobacteria bacterium, assembly GCA_963737755.1. Classification (GTDB taxonomy): domain Bacteria; phylum Pseudomonadota; class Alphaproteobacteria; order Rhizobiales; family Xanthobacteraceae; genus BOG-931. The sequence continues at coordinate 174,312 of CAVTTZ010000013.1, forward strand.
GCCGCAGTAGAGATTGTCGTCGTCGTCGATAATAATATCTTCGGGACCATCCAGCACGCCGACGCCGATCCCGTTCGACGCACTGAGCTTATTGTTCTGCGCGTACGGTGAACCGGAGTCGGGCTGCGTCGATGGACATTCGGGAAACGCGAAATAGTTTGGCGCTACATAGGCCTTATTCAAAAACTTCATGCGGTTCTTGAGCCATCGCACGTCAATCGCCACGGCGAGCAGCAGGATAAGACCAAGAACAAATGCCCCGGCGCCACTCTTAAGTCCGAACCTGATAAGGCTATTGGTGATCAGGAGTACGATGATCGTTCCGAGAAGCGCCTTGACCACCGAGCCGCGGCCGCCGCCCAAACTGTTGCCGCCCAGTACGGCTGCCGTCACGATGGCGATCTCGAGACCCACCCCGGTTTCTCCGCCAGCATTGTTGAGCCGCGCCGCATAGAACACCGCACCGCAGGCCGTGAGAGCACCGGAGACCACGTATGTCAGACAGACCGTCCGCCGCACCGAGATTCCGACGTTGTGAGCGGAACGCCGGGATCCGCCGACAGCAAACAAATGCCACCCAAAGCGCATCCTCGTCAGGATGAGGTGACCGACAGCAGCGACCACCAGAGCCGCGACGAGATCGACGGGCACACCCGCGAGAGTGCCGTCGCCGATAAAATCCCATACCGGCGTTTCAACCGACGATGTCGAAACCTTGATCGCGTACTTAAGCGTCAGAAGATCGACAATGGCACGCACAAAGATCAGTGTGACCAAGGTGGTCAAAAATGCTCGTAGCCGCAGGTAACCGACGAGCAGACCATTGACCAAACCCACCGCGGCACCGACCAGAATCGCTGCCGGAAACACGCCAATCAACGGCACCTGGAAATAGTTTACCAGCGCAATGGCGACGAAATTGCATAACGCGAAATTTGAACCGACACTCAGGTCGATGCCGCCGGCCAAAAGAACGACCGTCATTCCAAGCGCAGGAAACAGATATTCACCGAGCTGCCTGCCGGTATCGACAAGGCTATGAAGTCCAAAAAAGCCCGGCAGGCTCAGACCAAAAAAGGCAACGACAATAGCCAGGATAAGCACCGGAATGGCATTGTCGATCCAGTCCTTGGAAAGCAGCTCTCCCACGACATGGTCGGGAATAAGCCGATAGCGCCAGCGGACATAAGTTTCTGATATGGACATCCAAATCCCCTAGGAAAGAGGCGCCGCCGTTTCCGCGCGGCGCCTCCTCGAGCACCGATCAGCCGCCGGACTTGATTTCTTCAAGCGTCCAACAGGAATTGGGCTTCAGGCTATCCTTGGTCAGAATTTCAAGTGGCGTGTAGAGTGCGAACGGGCTCGACCCCGGCTTCGGCTTGGTTTGCAACAAGATTTTGATCGCGTCGTTCAGATCGCGGGCTTGACCGCGCACATCCCACTTGACGTAGGAGGTAAAGTTGCCGTTGGCGATATTGTCGCAACCGGCCTGCTGCTGGCCGCCGCCGTGCGTGACAACGGCTACCTTGCCCTGCAGTCCCGCTTCTTTAACCGCGGCCGCCGCGCCAACATCCTGATTGTCCCAATTGCCGATGAAGCCGCAGAGGTCCGGGTGCTGCTTCAGAATTGTCGCGGCCACGTTGTGGGCTTTCGTCGCATCCCAATCCGCGGCCTGGTCGGCCACGATGGTGATGTCCTTTCGCCCCTTCAGTTTGTCCTGAATCGCCATTTGCCCGATCTGGTTTGCCGGACCGGTGGGCACGCCCTGCAGGATCGCCACTTTTCCGTTTTTGCCATGATCGGTACTGCAAACGCGAATCAACTCGTCCGCCTCCATGGCAGATGAGCGATACCAATCGCCGCCAACGTACGCATCGCCGTTGTTGGGAGACTTGAGATTGATCTGAATGACGTTGATGCCGGCATCGACCGCCTTCTTGATGAGCTTGTTGTAGGCCTGCATATCGATGGCATGGAAAATCAAGATATCCGGCTTCTCGTCAATCAATTGGCTCAACGACTGTGCACCTGCGTCAATGCTCCAGTTCGGATCTCGCACGATAATTTCATAGCCGAGTTCATCGGCCTGGCGTTTCATCGCCGCATACCAGCCTTGAGTGAGATCCATGCCCATGGTGATCGGAACCATGGCAACCTTCTTGCCTTTCAATTTTTGATAGTAGGACGTCGACAAGCCGTCGTTATATTCCTCGGCAAGCGCAGCCCCGCTCACCGTCGCCAACGCCGCCAGCGCCGCAATGACGCATCCTATCTTGGACTTGATCATCAGTCGTTCCCTCCTGTTTTTGGTGTGCATGTTGCTTTTTGTACTCTTTAGATGTCGCCTTGCTGCGCCGTTTGTTCGTCGCGAGGATTGATCAGAGAATCGACTACAATCGCGATGAGCAATATTGCACTCTTGATGATCTTCTGTTCGGTGAATGACATATCCAAGATCGTCATACCGTTCACGAGAGTGCCTATCAGCAAGGTACCAACGATGACATTGCGTATGCCGCCCTTCCCTCCACTCAGGCCAATACCGCCAATGACGACGACGAGAATGACGTCGTAGATCATCGTTGAATTCGCGAGCCGCGTGTTCATGCTGCTCACCGTCGCTGCCAGCAACAGGCCCGCGGCGAACGCGATGAGCGCTGAAATTGTGTATTGCAACACGATCATGGGCCGCACCGGGATGCCGGCAATCCGCGCCGCCGCGGGATTATCGCCCATCGCGTACAAAAAGCGGCCGATCTTGGTGAAACGCAGCAGGGCAAATGCCACGACGGCGATCACCACCGCCCAGATGACGGATGCGGGTATCTCTCCGACGTAGCCGGCCCCAAGTTTTTTGAAGAGCGCGAGCTTGTCGCTCACAAAAATCGTGTCGCTATCAACAAGCGCGAAGTGCCCCAGGCCGTAGATCGCGGTCGCCATGGCCAAGGTAGCGAAGATTGCCGGGATTTCCACGTAAGCAATCAGAATCCCGTTGATAATGCCGATGAGAGCAGCAAAACCCAAGCCCAGCGCGAAGGCGTAACCAACCGACGTCCCGTTGTTGACCTCGTTGAATACCCAACCGACCGAGATCGCCATAATGGTGACCATCGTCAGATCGATGCCCCGCCCGATGACGGCTAACGCCATTCCAACACCCAAGACTCCCAGGATGGCGACGTTTTGCAGAAGCGATATGAGATTGCCGGTTGTCGCGAACTGATCGAGCGTCAGACAAAAGGCGCCAAACAGAACCGCAGTTATGGCAAGAACAATCTTCTCTTGATTGAACTGGAACTGCTTGAAGCGCCGCCAAGCTGACGCAGGCCGACCGGCCAACTTGGCACTCGCACTTACGTCCTGCGATATCGGCTTGTCCACGGCGGTAATTGTCCTCTCCTAGGTTGCGGCTGCTTGAGCAGCTCTCTGTCGGTTCAGGCGGCGTTGAGCCGCTAGAAAGCCGCGTCGACTTATACTTTAGGCGGTCATCATTGATTGCCTCGTTTCGAACTGCGCCGGAGCCTGAAAATCCTTCAAGCGCGGGTACACTTCCCGGGCGAAGGTCCTGATTCCGAGCGCCGTTTCTTCATGCTCAAGGAATCCGGCCTGCCCCATCAAGAGCAGATGACCGAAACCGCCGACGTGATCGTACAGCTTGCGCACTTGTTTCACGACCTGGTCGGGAGTTCCAGCAATCATAATGCCAGCCTCGATGGCACTCTCCACTGTTGGCCGCTCGCCAAAATGGCTTAGCGGATTGTTCTTTCCCCGCAGAACATCGACGGCAGCGCGGACTGAGACATAGCCAGGCGGTAGCGTGTGTTGCGGAAGAACTTTGTTGGCGGTGACATACCAGAGAAGCTTCTCCGCCCCCGCGCGAGCTTCCCGCTCGCTGGGCGCCGCATAGACGAGGGCCGCGTATGCCAATCGGTCGAGCGGCACGGCGCCTGCCCGACCGGATTGCTGCCATCCCCTCCGGTACGCGTCGAAAATCGCGCGCGTGCCGTTAAATCCGGTCAAGAACGTTGCCTGAATAAACCCACGCTCGCCCACTCGCGCGGCGCCACTTGAACTCGTCGTGCTGACCCAAACGGGCGGGTGTGGATGCTGATACGGCCGAGGCCAGATATTGATATTTCGATGATGGAAGAACCGACCCTCATGACTGACCGGACCTTCAGTCGAAGTCCAGGCTTTAATAATGAGATCGAGCGCTTCCCAATGTCTTTCGTTCATGCGCACTGGATTGCTATTGGCGGCCGCGACTTCCCATGGAACGCCGCGAACAAAGCCAACTTCAACGCGCCCGCGCGATAACACGTCCGCCATCGCCATTTCCTCGGCGACGCGAACCGGCTGTCGGCGGTTGGCGATTGGGTTGCCCAGGATCAACAAGCGCGCCTTTTTCGTGAGGCGCGCGAGCGCAGCGAGCAAAAGCGGCGCCGCGGGGTCGACACAGGTCGCCGTCTGATGGTGCTCGTTGAGCATAACCTCAACGCCTTCATCGTCTGCCAGGCACCATTCGTCGATGTAACGGTCCCACAGATCCGCACCTTTTTGGGGATCATAGAATTTGTTCGGGAGCGTCACACGGATTAATTCGTAGCTCTCCGCCGGCGGCAAGTATGGATATGCCGTTTCACTGAAATGCCACGCTCTCATTATCGACGACCTCCCCACCTTTTTATAGGTTAGCTATCTAAGTTTTGCAACATACGAAAGTGTGCCATGGCAATGCCGATGCGATCTGACTATTTGCAGAGAATCCGGCCAGATCCGCTGCGTCGGGGCGACATCAGTATTTCAGGAATTAGTGTTCAGGAATTGCAGAGCGGCTTCTGCGAAAGCCTCAGGCCGCTCGAGATGAGGGGCATGACCGGCGTCCTTGATGACCGCGGTTCGCGCCTTCGGTATCAAGGCAGCATACTTCTGCATGTACTGATCGGATACGAGACCATCGCAATCACCGCGCATGAACATTGTTGGGCATCTTACGCGGTGCAGCCGATGGTTCAGTTTGGGATTGTGCATGTACGGCTCCCAGGTGAGAAGAGCCAAAGTTTCCTTATTTCGCACAGCGATGGCGAGCTCATCATCGGTCATCGACGTCGGGTCCATTGCCATTTTGGCCGGGTCGTAAAATAGACGCCGATTCAGTTCGAGGTCCGAAAGCGCAAAAACATCTGGAACGTCGAGCTGATCCGGCGAGCCGGTTTTCACGCCGACCGGACCGACCAACAGCAATTTGATGAAGCGTTCAGGCGCCTTGGTCACCATTTCCGCCGCGATCCACCCCCCGACCGAACAGCCTGCGAGTTCGACGGTCGGGAGGTTTAGCTGATCGAGCAGATCCAGATAAACGTGGGCAACATCGTCAATGCTATCCAACCAATCCGGCAGCGCGGACTTTCCAAATCCCGGATGCGAGGGACAGATCAGTCGACGGTGTTTTGAGAGGATCGCGTTAATCGGCTGGCGTGCGTCAAACCCTTCACCGCCATGGAGCATCAGCAGCGGTGGGCCGTCCCCTCCTTCCGCGATTTCGAGATCGATTCCCGCAACAATAATCGACGTACGTCGCATCCTCCCTCCCTAAATGTCGTGTCGTTCTATTTCTTAGAAAGATAGTCTATATTATAGAATGGCCCGCCGTCAATGAGCCGCCCACGGTCGGGCAAGGCCAGGCCACCCGCGCAACGGACGCATCTGAAACTGCAAACTGAAGACGCTCAGGAAAAGTCGATCTTATCCGGGTCCAACTCCGCGTACGGAGCGGTGAATTTTTCCGGATGGATTCGCAGCGTCGCTTCAGCAGTCGCGACGATCTGCAACCAGGCTTCGAGCAGCGGATCTGCTTCGAGGGAGATGCTTCGGCTTATCGGCGCCTCGACAGTGATGGACGCGAGCGGCTGACCATCCCCGGCTCTCAGCGGGATGGCAAGAGCGTAAAGCTGCCCTTTGTTTGCGATGCTAATCGAGACGCCAAACCGCACGGCTTTCACCGGTTTATTTTTTGATATTCCGCGACTAGCGCCGTCGCGCTTTGAAGCGAAGGTCTGGAAGCGGCGGACGTCACCCGGCTTGAGTCCACCGAGAATTGCCAAACCACCGGCCTCCTCATTGAGAAGAACAGCACGACCAAGTTGCCGTGCTCGTGGCACGACGTCGCGACCGCCTTCAGCATACGCAACAGTGATGGCGTACCAACCAACACGTACCGCGAGCGACGCCGTTGCCTGCGCCGATGTTGCAAGCTGGCGAAGGTATGGTGAAACGGCTGCACGGATGGGGAATTGCTGAAAGCCCATGTAGACGAGCCGCTCAGCAGCCGGCCCAATCTCAAAGCCTCGGCCGTGCGCCTGGCGCTTCAAATAACCGGCATCCTCCAGCGTCACAGCGGCGCGATAGGCTTTATTCACGGGCACATCAAGTCGGCGACTTAGTTCGGAAACACCCAAGGACCGTTTCTCAGCGGCAATCAACCGCAAAACTGAAAATACAAGCCTCGCAGAGGTCGTGACTGCAGATTTCTGCGCCATGTCAGGAAGTCAACACCCGAGGCGCATCGAAGTGGAGCAATCTGCTGCGCTGATTAAGTTGCGCCGCGATTTGCTCAATCGCAGGAATCAGCGCCTTGAGCGTCGCATCGTTCAACTGATCTTCCGGTCCGCCTATTGAAATTGCGCCTTGGACGCGGCCATCGGCATCAAAGACTGGAAACGCCACGCCAGTAACACCGCTCAAATTGTCACGATACCCAAGCGCATATCCTCGCTTACGAACCAGACGAATCTCGCGCCATAACGCGCTTGCTTTCACAATTGTCGTTGGGGTCACGGCCTTGAGCGGCGATTGCGTCTCGATGTACTCGTTGATTTCGGCGTCGGAGCGGAATGCAAGTATCGCGCGAGAACCCGGCCCAGCATGGAGTGGGATTGGCCGACCATGCGTCACTCGATTGAGGAGCGGTCCGCGGCCTTCAACACCGTCGACGACCACCGAGTTCGCGCCCACCGCGATCGACGTCATCACGGTTTCGCCGGTCAGATCATGTATCCGACGCAGATAAGGCGCGCAAAGAGTACGGATATCCGGCACCTCGAGCCCTACGGGACACAGATCGAAGACCCGATAGCCCAGTGCGTACCGGCCGTGCGAATCCCGGACGACTAAGCCTTCTTCACAAAGCGTGTTGAGCGCTCGAAAAACCATGTTTTTTGTCATCCCAAGCGCAGTGCTGAGTTCGCTGACGCCGAGGCTTCGTTCGCTCATCTCGGCAAACTGATCGAGCACCCGCAAAATGCGACCCGATGCCTTGTTGATCGAACTGGTCTGCGGGCAATCACCGGCTTCGGCGGTATTTTGCGCCTTTTGGGCATTGGCCGAGGCAAGGGCGGGAGAACGAGCCATGGAGCATCCTGTCGGGCAGCGTTCTATTATTTAGAAAATGACAGGCTGTAAATGCCTCAATCGGGTCAATCGGCGCGGCAAGTAGATCCGGCGTCTTGTCGACGTGCTCGTGCCTCTTGAGCTGATGCTGCCTCAGCTGCGCGTTATCCTCGGCGGAGCGCGATTGAAGTCGCGAAGGGCTTGTCGGCGTGCCGACCCGAAAACCGTCGGTCAAGGCATCTTCAGCGGCGATCATTTCGGCGACGGTCACTTACATCTTGCTGACCGCCTCGCGCGGCATCTCGCCCAATTCGATCGTTCAGTGGGATATGTGACTCCGCGGAGAGGTTTAGGCTTTTCGGCCTATTTCGACGCTCCACACGAGCTCGAAACTATCCACGCCAATCTCAGTCCGGAAACACGAAAATCTCTCGCCCGACAAGGCAGGACGAAACGTCGGCTAATGAAAAATTTCCCCGGCGTTCATCTCGCCGGAGCTGGTGAAGGATAAGAATGCTTGCCCCGTGGAATAGGCGTCACTTGCCTTTGCGATTTGCCGGCCGAATAGTTCGCCAGCGCCGAGTGTTTGGCCTTCCGAAGTCGCAATTCGCATACTGCGTCTTCGAGCAAGTGCGCTCATTAAGAACCGTGACTTGGGTCGCTGCGTGGCAAGCAGGTCGCAGGCCAGGAGCGATCGATCTAACAACACGAATAGCGGACAAGCCAGCCGAACATGCTGCCTTCGTCTTAGAGATAGGTTGCTCTCAATTGCGTCGGTAAGGTGATGCTGCAGCAAGCGTGCAAACCTCGATCCGGGGTTAGCGAACGCTTGCCTTTCCCGGCAGTCGGGCCTGCCTTGCAGGATCTGAAGAGAAATTGCCGACGCGCGAAAGCGTACGGGCGGCGCCGTCTTTGGAATCATACACGACAGCCGTCGCGTATTGGCAGTCTATCCGACCGCGCCGCCATTTGGCGTCAGAGAGCGAGCACCCAGCCGCGCCAGGGTGCTGACATCACCGTCGGGAGGTGGACCATTTGGCCCGCCCATGACGGGCGAAAATTTCTTCGTCGCGGCGGTCGACCATTCGGGCAACCGCTGACAGCGAGGCGAAAGCTACTCCAACGAAAGCAACAAAGCCCATCACGCTGACGATGACGCTACTTGCCATTCAACACTCCCGCAAAGCCGTTTCAAAACATCAACAAACTTACTGCGTACCCAAGGCCAGCTATCCAAAGCACATTCACAAAGCCGGCAAATACAACGCCTGCCATCGCGTACGCGGTGCCAAAGCGCGACTGTGCCGAAGCTACCTTCTCGCTATTCAACGGCAAAGCAATGTGCATTTGTAGCCCCCGAGACACCTGGCAATGTCGCCCTCATTACATTGCACTGCGACACGCCGCTGATTATGAGGTCAGAACATCGAATTCTGTCAAAGGTTTCGTGGAACTTTAATAAATTTTGCAACGCAATATTACGGTTCCCGGCATTAGGGTTAATATCAAGTTTCTTGCGGACGTCGAGCGGCCTGAGCGGCAGATCAAGCCTTGCTTTGGGGATTATGCCGGAGCCGCGGATATCGAACCTCGAATGCGGTGTGTGACGCGAGCTATTGCGGATCTTGCGCCAAAAAAGGCGAACTGCTTGACGATTGCAACGCTTTGATAGCAAAAGCGGCTTGCGGACGCTGCGGCGGTCGACTTCCTGCGCAATTACTTGGAATGCATCGGCTCGGTCAAAAAAGTTTGTCGAACGACCGGGATCGCACTGCGCGGGCTGGTTTGGGCAGAATGCCGACACAAATCAGGACGCCACGCAACTTTCCCGGTTGTTTGCCCCAAAAACTCCGGACCAGGCCGAAGCTGAGCTGTCAGCTCAGTCTTCGTCGCGACGTGGGCCTGCGGCAGGTCGCCTTCTATGCAAGGCGCAGCAATATCTGCGTAAGCTTGGCTCGCCCGGTCCGCCCAACGCCCTGGTTTTTCGTATGCTATTCGGACAAGACCGCAACACGAACAACCACAATCGCGTTGCGCTCTGCTTTATGGATTGCTTGTCCACCGCGAAATGGGAACGCGGCTGGATCTACAAGAGCCTACCAGATGAGGTCAAATACTGAGCACTGGAGCGTTTACGGTGACGTGCATTCCGATAGCCGAAACGAAGGCGGGCAAAGCGCGAGGCCGGACGATGGCTGATTTCGTCGTCGGCGTCTTAATCACAGTCTGCACCACGGCCATGCTCGTATTGCAGCCTATTTACTCAACAGAGTTCGGCGCAATTTCATGACTGCCCTATGCATGAGCGACGCACGGTCTGGAAGTCTCTTAGGGCTTGAAGCATGGCTTGGCCTGTGATGCGGATCAACATGGCGTCGCTGATGATCCCAAACTTCGGCCGCGGCGATTTTGATTTCATCGACCCACGCGCGGTTTTCGGCAACAAAAAGCAATTCGCCGATGAGGTGCAGTGCGTCCTTTTCCTCATGGCGCGTGCCAGCCTGCTGAATCGTAGACATTAGATAGCGGACAGCGGTGGCTCGCCACTTGGCGGCCACCACGGCATCATCAGCGACCATCTCGTCGAGCTTGTTGAAATACGCTTGGATTTCCTTTGCTTCACTCGCTGTAGCCGGTCGCGGCCGTTGATTCGGCGGCGGATCTATTAAAAACGGAATTCGCTGAAACGCGTGCACACCTTCGCGCGATACCTCGGCCTGCAGGACGAAACTGCGTGCAGTATTAGGAAGATGGGCACTCAGATAAGGCGACGTATGCGCGTGAAAAGCGAAATTCCCAAGCGAAAATGCAATCAAGCTATTACCGACTCGCTCAATTCCCTGTGGCACGTGCGGATGAGTGCCTAAAACTAATGTAGCCCCCGCGCGTGCGAAAGCGCGAAAGGCATCGCATCGGCGAACGGACGGAGTCTCTGAGAACTCAAGATCCGCGTGAACTGAAACGACGAGCACATCGACCTCGGAGCGCGCCGCATGAATGTCCTCCAAAATGCGATCGGACTCATAGTAGGCGTGACAAGGCCCGTTCGTTGACAGTGTGTAGTTCGAGTCTTCGGCATATGATAGGAAACCCCATGTCAGTCCGGAGCGCTCGAGGACTCGAAGCTGTCTGGCCTCCTTCTGAGTGGCGCCCACCCCGACCGCCAGCATTCCGCGTGCTTCGATCATCTTCTGGGTATGAAACATGCCCACTGTGCCGACGTCGAGAACGTGGTTGTTTGCCATGTTCAACGCGTGAAAACCCGCACGAGCAATTGTTTCCGTGAAATCGACACGGGTCGCTATCGCCAAAGGATCGAGCAACGCATCGGGAAAGTCAGGCGGAATAATCACCGTGACGAAATTGCCCAACAGCACGTCGGCGTTTTTTAAAACTGGAGACATCTTGGCCAACAGCCAGTCGTCGCCATGTTGCAGCATGTCGTTGGCCATCGTACCATAGAGAACAATCTCTCCGACCGCGCTGAATGTTGCAGTTTGCGTCATGCTATCTGGACTGTTCTTTCGGACTGTAAGGCGAGTTAGACGAATTGGACGAACGCCTCAGCTTCGTCGTGAAGCTTACTGCACTCATCGTCCTACCTCATAGAGCCAATGCCACGTTCATCCAAAATAATGGATTGGGCAGAGACGGAATACGATTCAATGACGCTGCTCGTATGCGGATCGACTGAGCTTGGAAAGCAAGTCGGCGCACAATCAACCATCGATTCCCGAATGTCAGGTCGGCTGCAAATAGTGTCAGACGACTACGGACCAGGTCTCCGGAATCAGCCGATAGGTATCGGAGGTCCGCACGAGGTGAGCAAACCCGGGCATGTGCAGGTGGCCGCCCGCGACCAGCAATCGCTCCGTGGCCACGAGATCGAAAATGCGCCGGCGGCTGTCGGCGGCGAGATGCTCGTCGATGTCGTATTCGCTGGTCACTTGCGCACGCGGCACCTGAATCTCTGGGACATGGACCGTGTCGCCCCAGATCAGCAGCGTTTCGCCCGCCGAATCCAGACGGTAGCCGGCGTGCCCCGGCGTGTGGCCAGGCAGCGCCAACTGGGTCAGTCCTTTCGCCACGGCGCCTGCGTGACTTGGCCGAAGCTGGTCCCGATAGGCTCCGAGCATTGCGGCGGCTGAATCGAGATACGGCATCGCCGCCGGCATATGGCCATCCCGCAACCCCGCATCTGACCAGAACGCAATCTCGTCCGCATGGATGACGATCTCAGCGCGTGGGAACATCGGTCCGCCCGAGGTGTTCAGAAGGCCGTTGGAATGATCCGGATGGATGTGGGTCAGCACCACCATGTCGAAATCGGTCGGGGAGAAACCGGCGACGCGCAGGTTCTCCGGCAATAGCCCCATCGAAAACACGGTGTTGCTGCCGCCACCCGCGTCAACCAGAATAGTTCGACCGCCGCTCTGCACGACATAGGCATTCACGGTGATCCGCGGCGGTCCCTCATGGAACACCTCGCGCATCAACCCGCGCATGTCGTCCAGCGGTACGCCGCGCAGAAGCTCGAAGGGCATATCGAGATAGCCGTCGTTTATCGCAGTGACCATCGCATCGCCAATGCGTCGCCGATAAACTCCGGGCGCTTGTTTTTGATCCGGATCGGTCATGCCCCTCCCCTTCGATCTTTGTGGTTCTTGTCTTGTGCGGATCAGCGCGCGATCAAGGCGAAAACGCTGAGGCCTGCTGCGCTGAGTTTCTGCGAATTTTCGCGGCATGCAAGGCCCCGCGTAATGCCAATGGCCGCGAAAGGGCGCATTTCTGTTATAACCAAAGTCGCGATGTTCCGCCCACGGCGGCGAGCTAATGTCCGCGCCGCGATCATAACGGATGACTTTTTAAGGACAGACAGGGAGGTCGACGGATGTCAGCTCCAACGATCGGATTTGTGGGAGTTGGGCGCATGGGAGGCCCCATGAGCCAACGCCTCATCACAGCCGGACACACGGTTTTTGTGTGCGACGCCAACCCTGACGCAACGACCGCGCTGAAGAAAGCGGGAGCGACAATCGCATCGTCACCTGAAGAGGTTGGCAACAGTGCGGATATCGTCTTTATCAGCTTGCCGACGCCCAGCATCGTCCAGTCGGTGGTGCTCGACGGCATTGCCCGCGGCGCGCGGACGAAGATCATCGTCGATCTCTCGACCAGCGGTCCGGGGATGGCCGGTCGCGTCTCAGCCGCCCTCAAAGAACGCGGCATTGCCTGGATCGACGCGCCGGTATCGGGCGGAATCTCCGGCGCCACGGGTGGCACGTTGGCGATCATGGTGTCGGGACCGCGTGCGACCTTCGATGCCGTCGAGCCGCTGCTGAAAAACTTCGGCAAGATTTTTTACGTCGGCGAAAAGGCGGGGCTCGCTCAGGTGGCGAAGCTCGGCAACAATCTGCTCGCCGCGGCGGCACTCGTCGTCTCGTCGGAAGCCTTGGCGATGGGCGTCAAGGCGGGCATCGATCCAAAAATCATGATCGACATCATCAACGTGAGCAGCGGCCGCAATAGCGCAACACAAGACAAGTTTCCACGCGCGGTCTTGACCCGCACCTTCGACTTCGGCTTTTCCACCGGCCTTTCCTACAAAGATGTCGGTCTTTGTGTCGACGAAGCGGAAGCCATGGGCGTGCCGATGGTCGCCGGCGCGGTGGTGCGGCAGATGCTCGCGATCACCAATGCCAAATTCGGTCCCAACTCCGATTTCACCTCGATTGCGCGGGTGGTCGAAGAATGGGCCGGAGTCGAAATCAAGGGCTGATTGTTTTCGGAAAACCACGGAACGACAGTCGCCAGGGCGCGGCTGAACGATCGCTCACGATCGCATAACTCTTAAGAACGCATGGAGATGACAATGAGCAAAGAAACATTCGATCGCGGCCTGGCAATCCGCAAGAAAGTGCTGGGTGCCGAATTCGTCGAGAAGTCTTTTGCAGCCGCGGACGATTTCAATCGGCCGATGCAGGAGCTGACCACAGAATATTGCTGGGGTGCGGTGTGGGGCCGCGAAGGCCTGCCGCACAAGACCCGCAGCATGCTCAATCTCGCGATGATCAGCTGCTTGAACCGGCCGCACGAACTGAAGATGCACGTCAAAGGCGCGCTCAAGAACGGTGTGACCAAGGACGAGATCCGAGAAGTTTTCCTGCAGGTCGCGATCTATGCGGGCATCCCCGCCGGCGTCGATTCGTTCCGCATCGCCCGCGAGGCCTTCGCTGAAGTCGACAAAGGCGCTTGAACCAGCGTGAAATCACGAACCGCGCGACGCGATGATGTAGGCCACAATGCTGGTCGGCGCCCAAAAGTGCCCCGACCAGCGCGGCGCTCGAACCTTTGACCTTGTTATCCGGCAAAGGCTAAGCCCGCAGGCGCTCTGGCGTTAGGCAGGAAACATCCCTCGGCTATACCGACGTAGGGCAAATCAGTCCGGGATCGATCCGTTGAGGAGGTTCCCAATCCCTTCATCAGGCGACGGCGCGGTTGCGGAGGCGGGTTGCGGTTGGTACCGTTACCATCATCGGTAACCCACTTGGCAACCCGGGCTTCGCCGGCCACCCCTTGCGATGGAATTCAGGCAGCTCAGTTACTTTCTCGAAATTGCCCAGTCCGGCAGTTTTTCCAAAGCCGCCGTTCGCCTTTCCGTTGCCCAACCAATTCTGAGTCGGCAGATCAAGCTGCTCGAGTTGGAACTCGGGGTCGAGCTCCTCTACCGCAACGGCCGCGGCATCGTGCTGTCGGAGGTCGGAAAGCTCCTCGAATCCTACGCGCACAGCGTTGTCAAACTCGTCGGCCAGGCGCGAACTGAAATCGACGCGATGCGCCTGACGCCGCAGGGCCGGGTCGCCATAGCGATGCCGCCGTCGATCGGCTGGGTGCTGACTGGCCCGCTCGTCCTGCAGTGCCGCAAGGCGTTTCCGAACATCGCGATGCATGTGGTCGAAGGCTTCAGCGGTCACGTGGCCGAATGGCTTTCGACCGGGCGGGTCGATATCGGCATCGTCTATCAGGCGCCTCGTCTTCCGACGCTCGCTACCGAACCGTTGTTCTCCGACGAGTTGATCCTGCTTGGCGCGGTGGACGATCCGGCCGGACTGGGCGGCAACACGGTCGAGACCGCTCGCATTGCCGAAATTCCGATGATCTTGCCCGCGCGGCCACACGGCTTGCGCGTCCTCGTCGACAATGCATTGGCGCAACTCGGCATCAGCGCGCGGGTTGAACTGGAGGTCGACGCCATGCCTTCGACGCTCAGTCTGGTCGGGCAAGGCGTCGGCTACACCGTCCTCTCGGAAGGCGCCGTCAAACATCTCTTGAAGGCCGGCGCGATCCGGAGCTGGTCGCTGACCGATCCGGTCCTGATGCGGGAACTGCTGCTTGCCACATCGACGCAGCGGCCCATGAGCATCGCCACGCGGCTCGTCACCCGGCTGATCCGCGATCAAGTCCAAGCCATCCTGCGCGGCAATACCGAACGGGTTTAATGGCAAAAAGCTAAGACTGATATGTCGAAGACAAAGTAGCCGGGAGAGCGTTTAGACCGAATAATGCAACAAAATGATTTGGGAGGCTCCGATGCTCGATCCAGCCGTTGCAAAGGCGGGTTCAGACACGACCGGAAGCGACACTTCGCTGACAGCCCACCTGGGCGCTGCGATTGCCGGCAAGCGCAAAGACGACATCCCGCAGGCTGCCCGTGACAAGGTCTTGCTCTGCCTCCTCGATTTCCTCGCCTGCGCCCTCGAGGCGCATGCACTGCCCTGGGCCCGGCAGGCAGCCGCACTGGCGACCGACGGTGCCGGCCTCTGCACCATCGTCGGAACAACAAAAAAAGTATCCGCAATGGACGCTGCATTCGCAAACGCGGTCGCCGGCCACGGCCTCGTGCGGGAAGACATGCATACCGGCAGCGTCAGCCACCTTGGCGTCGCGGTATTGCCACCCCTGCTTGCCCTGACGCAGGAACGGCGCGTCGATGGGCGAGCCTTCGTGGCCGCCGCCGCGATCGGCTACGAGGTCGGCGCCCGCATCGGCCGCGCGCTGGTCACGCCGGAATTCACGCGCACATTTCGACCGACAGGATTCACTGGGCCGCTCGCCAGCGCGGCCGCGTGCAGCTACCTGCTTGATGCGGACGCGCAAGCCGCTGCAAGCGCCCTGGCGCTCGCCGCCAACATGACGGGCGGGCTCAACCAATGGCCCCACACCGGCGCCGACGAGATGTTCTTTCATCCCGGCATTGCCGCGCGCAACGGCCTCACTGCAGCGCGCCTGGCGAGCCTTGGTGCGCATGGTTCGGGAAAGGCGCTCGACGGCGAAGCCGGCCTGTTGCCGGCCTACCGCCCGGATCGACGCGCCCCTGACATTCGGCTGTTCGATGGTGAGCCGGAAATCATGTCGATCTTTTTCAAGCCCGTGCCAGTCTGCAACTTCGCCCAAACGCCGTGCCTGGCGGCCGTGCAGCTTGCAACCGAAGAGCACATCGATCGCGACGACATCGTTGCCATCAGCGTGACGACGTCGCACGCCGCAAAGGCTTATCCGGGCTGCGATTATTCCGGACCGTTCGCGCGCGTGCTGCAAGCCAAGATGAGCATTCAACATGCCGTTGCCAGCGCGCTGGCGCGGGGGCGCGTCGACGAGGAAAGCTATCGCGACTTGAACGATGCGGCAGTGCAGGAGCTTGCCGGCAAAATAGCCATCAAGATCGATCCCGGCTTCACCGCTGCCTTCCCGGCGAAGCAAGGCGCCGAGGTAACGATCACGCTGCGAAACGGCACAACCCTTTCGCGCGGTCTCGCCGATGTCGTGCCCGCAGATCGCGATCTCATCCGCGCACGTTTTCGCAGCGCTGCCGCGGCGGTTCTCGGCGCGGATCGCGCCGCGGCGTTGGAGCACGCGGTCGATGGACTTTCCGACAGTGACGACGTCGGTGCTATCATGCGGCTCGCGCGAGCGGCTTCCGCCGAGGCAGCCGCGGCGTGAGCGCGGCAGAGCGAAAGCCGCAATACGAAGTCTACGCCATCCGCTACGCCACACGCGAAGGGCGGCGGCGCGACAATTTTATTGGCGGCGATCCCCACGACGGGCCGATGCCGATGGACTATTTCATCTGGGTCGTGGTTGGGTCGGAGCATCGCGTTGTAGTCGATTGCGGCTTCACCGAGGAAATCGCCGCTCGGCGCAAGCGGATGTTTTTGCGTGATCCGGTGGAAGCCCTGAACTTACTCGACATCCATGCCGACGACGTCACCGACGTTATTCTCACCCATCTGCACTATGATCACGTTGGAAACTTCGACCGCTTGCCAAATGCACGCTTTCATCTCCAGGAGCGTGAGCTTGCCTATGCGACCGGGAAATATATGCGGCATCCGTTTCTGTCGCATTCTTTCGAAGTCGAGGACGTTGTCGGCGTTGTGCGGTTGAACTATCGCGGGCGGGTCGTATTTTACGACGGCGACGCCGTGCTGGCGCCCGGCGTGAATTTACATTTTGCACCGGGTCACTCCGCCGGACTGCAGTTCGTCAGCGTTGAGACGCGGCGTGGCCGGCTGGTCCTCGCCTCCGACGTGACCCACTACTATGAGAACATGGACAGCGGCCGCCCCTATACGACGATCTTCCATGTCGGGGAGACCCTGGAATTCTACGAGAAGCTGCGGGCCATCGCCGCGAGCCCCGACCACATCGTGCCCGGACACGATCCTTTGGTGATGAAGCTCTATACGGCGCCGCGGGCCGAGCTCGACGGCATCGCAGTGCGACTCGATGTGCCGCCTCTCCGCTCTCACACCAAGCCGTGAAAGAATTCACCGCAGCTCGACGGCAAACAATCGCCGACAATGTCGCTCACCATCGATTGACCGGCAGGATGTAGAGCTGTGCAATCTGCATGTGCGGCGGTTGCTCCAGCGCAAAGATGATCGTACGGGCGATGTCCTCCGGATCGAGCGCGATCCGGGCCTGATCGAAATACGCCTGTTCGAGCGATCGGTCGCCGCGATGACGCTTGAGCACGATGTTGGTGCGCGTGAGGCCGGGAAGCACTTCGGTCACGCGGATCGGGGTTTCAGCGAGATCCGCGCGCAATAAATCCGAAAAGGCCCGCACCCCGGCCTTGCTGGTCGTGTAAGCTGCGGTGTCCGGCACAAGGCGAAGCGCGCTGATCGAGCTCATATTGACGATGTCGCCGCTGTTTCGTTCAACCATTTCGGGCAGTACGGCACGCGTCACGCGCATCATTCCGGTCAGGTTTGTGTCGATGATGCTGGTCCAGTCGGCTGCACTGCCGCGAACGAAGTTGGTGCGGCCACCAACATCGTGACCGGCATTGTTGATCAGGATGTCGATCGGCCGAAATGCGGCCGGAATCGCGGCAAGCAGCGCATCGACCGCGGCATGATCCGTTACGTCGAGTTGCAGCGGCGTTGCGGCTGGCCCAAGCTCGCCGGCGAGCCGCGCGGCGGCGCGACCGTCAATGTCGGCCGATACAACCGACGCCCCGCGATCGACCAGCGCGGCAGCGACAGCCTTCCCGATCCCACTGCCGGCGCCCGTCACGATAGCCTTGCTGCCAGCCAACTTCGCCATGGTTGGGCCTCCCTTTTGAGCCAACTCCTCTTCGTCCGAGCTGCACCCGACCGCCTCTCTCTCCTAAGCCGAAGCAAACGGCAGTTGGAATCATAGCTGTTATTCCAAGTTCAGCCCTTTGCAGCCGCCCAACAGCCGACGATCCTGCAATCCAGCCGCCCTGCCCCGAATGGCAGGCAAAAAATAGCTAAACTGCCACAAGGCGAGATCGGCCGCAGGGGACGAAGCGATCGTGAGGGTGTTTGATCTTCACCGGATAGAGTGACGCAGGAAGGCGTCGTCTTTCTGCTTGCTGTTGTTCTTTTCATCCTGTTCGCAGCGACGCTGCATAACTTCCTCACCCCAGGCAATCTCATCGCGCTGTTGCGCAGCGTATCGATCCTGGGCGTTCTTGGCCTGGCCATGGGAATGGTCGTCATCGGACGTGGTATCGACCTGGCGATGGTAGCGATCATGGTGGTGTCGGTCTCGTGGGTCCTTTCATTATCGACTCACGCCGGCCTACCTTGGGTTGGGGTCTTCTGATCGGCGCGGCCTTCGCGGCCGTTGCAGGACTCATAAGCGGCCTTCTGATTGCCTACGCGGTTGTCCCGGCGATCTTCACGACGTTGGCCGTCGGACTGGTGGTGTACGGCGTCGGCCGGGCTTGGCTGTTCAAGGTCGACGTACAGAATACGCCGATCGATTCCGAGTTCTTTCGCGTGCTCGGCAACGCCGAGATAATCGGCATACCCATACCGATCATCACCTTCGCGGGACTCGCCCTCCTGACGTGGGCGGTTTTGCGGTGGACGCGTTTCGGCCGCTATCTCTATTCAAGCGGCGACAATCCGGCCGCCGCGCGCAATATCGGCGTGCCGATCCGGCCATTCATCGTCGCGCAGTATGTCATCACAGCTTTGATTGCTTATGGGGCGGAACTCGTGATGGCCGCCGTCTCCGCCGGCATGAGCACGCGCGTCTACAATTCGACGATGATCTACGACGTGCTTTTGGTCGTCGTCATCGGCGGCATCGGCCTCAGCGGCGGCCGCGGCAGCGTCCGCAACGTGCTCGTGGGCACGCTGCTGATCGGCATTCTGCTCGATGGCATGACCATCCTGAACATTCCCTACATCGAACAGAACTTGATCAAGAGCGTCATCCTGCTGATCGCCATCATCATCGATAGCTTTCTCAATCCGCGCGACGAACAAACCGCGCAGCAGGAGCAAGGCGACATCTAAGCCTGCGACAATCAGAAAACACCAGGGAGGACGTTATCATGAGAATGCAAGCCTTCGCGGCATTGGCGCTCGGACTCGATCGCGGCCGTCGGAACGGCGCGAGCCGAGGAAAAAGGCCTCGATAATCACGCCAAACGCACGCCTTATTACGACACGCTTAAAGGCAAGAAGGTCATCTTCGTGCCGCTCGCGATGGGCTTCGATCTCACCGAGGGCTGGGCAGCCATTATGCGCCGGCAGGCCGAAGACCTCGGCTACAGCTTCGAAATCCGTGACCCAAACTGGAGCACGGACGCCGGTACGCGCGCCATCACGGACGCGATCGCGCAAAAGCCGGACTTGCTGATCGTCCACAATCCGGATTTGCAATCGTACGCGCAGCTCGAGCAGCGCGCCGTCCAAGCCGGCATCAAGGTCCTCCAGGTCAATCTCGAGACCGTCAACCCGACCGATTTTTACGTCGGCGCGGACTGGGTGAAGGTCGGACTGATCGAGGCGCAGGCCCTCGTCGAACATTGCGGCAAGGGTTCGGGAAAATCCGGCAAGGTCGCCATTCTTGAGGGCCAGCCGACCGCCGCCTCGAACCTCTATGAGCTCTACGCCTATTATCACGTGTTCGCCGAGCATCCCGAAATCCAGGTCGTGGCCGATCAGGCGGCGACCTACGATCCGGCCAAGGCCCGCGCGATCACCGAGACCGTGCTTCAACAGCATCCCGATCTCTGCGGCATCGTCGGCAATTGGGACAACCAGGATGTCGGCGCGGGCGCGGCGGTGCAGGCGGCCGGCAAAACCGGTCAGGTCTTCATCGTAACCTCGGGCGGCGGCAGCCAGACCGGCTGCGACAACATCCGCAAGGGCCTGCTGAGCGAAATCGTCAGCTACGACGTGCCGCTGCAAGGCGATTCGCTCAACCAGGCGATCGTCGAGCTTCTGCTGTCGCCGGCCAAAGCAGGCGCCATCCAGACCACCTACTTCACGCCGCTGACGCTGCAGACCAAAGAGACGCATCACGCCGCGTCAGTGCTGGACCTTGGACGAGCTCAAGTGATCTGCGCCGATCCGCAATTGGCGAGCTAGGCGCGCCCCCAATGCAGCGTACCGGTGCCGACGTTCTCACTCGCTTGCGTTATCATTACCTCCCCGATCATCTGATCGGGAGATGCTGACCAAACGCTGGATCGACAACGCGATCCCGTTCTTGGTCTTGGTGATTGCCGCGACGGTCTTCGGGCTGTTGCTTCCCGGATTTTTTTCACTCACCGCGCTGAGCGACCTCGGGCGCCAGTTCGCCGAATTCGGGCTGATCGTGCTCGGCCTGACCATCGTGATGATTTCCGGCGGCATCGACCTGTCGGTCGCTTCCGTGTTTACCCTCGCGGTTCTGTTGTCGCTGATCGGCATGAACGTCGAGGGATGGTCAGTGTGGTTGACATTCCTCGCCGTCATGGCGCTCGGCGTCGTGTGCGGCTCAATCAACGGCTACCTGGTCGGGTACCTCCGGCTACGAGCGTTTTTGACGACACTGGTGACGCTGATCATATTCCGGTCGATCTACGACATCATCTTCTTGCGGATGTCGACGGCGATCATCTCCAGCCTCGCCAATTCGACGCCTGGGATTTCTCGGCAACGGCACGGTCGCTCGGCGTCCCTTTCTCGCTGCTTGTGACGGCGCCATCGCTCTGTGCTGGCACGTCGTGCTGTCGCGCATGCGTCCGGGCTGGCGTCTCACCGCGGTCGGCGGCGCCAGGCGCTCGGCCTACAATGCCGGCATAAAGGTTCGCCGCACCGTCTGCCTGGCCTATGTGTGGTCGTCGCTTCTCAGCGCGCTGGCCGGATTTCTGTTCGCGGCGCGGATCGGCAGCACCGGCGCCGACACCGGCGTCGGGCTTGAAGTATCGGCGCTGACCGCGGCTGTTCTCGGCGGCAATTCTCTCGGCGGCGGCCGCGGCTCCGTCGCCAAGGCGATCATCGGAGCGTTGCTGGTCCTGATCGTGACCAAGAGCCTGACCAGCTTCGGCATCTCCGGCCCGGTGAAC
>CAVTTZ010000014.1:0-68562 GCA_963737755.1 uncultured Alphaproteobacteria bacterium
AAATGATTGATCAGCGAGCGAAAGGTTCGCGGCCCTATATTTTGGCTGCGGATGAGCCGCAGCCAATCGATGCGCTGCTCGTCACTTAGCCGGACACTTGGCGCGTCGGCATTTGCTTCTTTTATATCACTCACCGCGCGCCCGCACCCAAGCTTGCTCAAATTTGTCAGGGCGAGTTTAGCCGAAATTGCAACCGTGCGGGACTAATCCGTCTTTGAATCCGTCTTGGGGGCTGTCGACGTGCGGCCGCCGATGCGGCCTTCGCTGCCGCTCATCAGGCGGCCGATATTGCCGCGGTGCATAATCCATAACAGCGCCGAGAGAAGCGCAAACGCCTGTGCGTCGGCGACGTCACCCCACGCCCACAGAAAAGCGGTGCGGCGAGGCTCGCGGCCAGCGCGGCGAGCGACGAGTAGCGGGTCGCGGCCGCGATTGCGAGCCAGACCACGCAGAACACGAGAGCAGCCGGCCAGGCGACGCCCAAAAGCACGCCGATATAGGTCGCCACGCCCTTGCCGCCGCGAAAGCGCAGCCACACCGGAAACACGTGGCCCAGAAAGGCGCCGACCGCGGCCGGCGATCGCATAATGATCGCCCAGCACGTAGCGGGTCAACAGAACGGCGACCGTGCCTTTGAGCATGTCGCCGACAAGCGTCGCCGCCGCGAGTCCCTTGCGGCCGGTGCGCAAGACGTTGGTGGCGCCGATATTGCCCGAGCCGATGCTGCGCAGGTCGGGGCCGCCGGTCAGGCGCGTCAGCAACACGCCGAACGGAATCGAGCCGCACAGATATCCGAAGACCAAGGCGAGGGCGCAGATGGGCAATGCGGTGTGCATGGGCGGATGCTAGCGGCCGGCGCGGTGCCGCGAAAGAGCGCGCCGCGCACGGCTCTCACATTGATACGTCGAGGCGGCAAGCAGAATCGCACGATCGGTCTCGATTGATCGCACAATCGCATGCCGGCATCTGGCTGTCATCCGGTCTGACATATGGTCGCGGTATCGCGGCAAGATGGCAAGCCTTTCCGCGCTCAACGCGAAGATGACAAGATTAAAAGCGTTCAAAACTGCAAAGGTCGATGCGACGCCTGATCGCAAACTAAAAACATTCAAAACTAAAACGCTTGACGGCGCACAGGCGTCGAAGGAATAGCTAGCGCATCACCGTTTCGGCTCGCCCATGGACAATCCAATAGGGGTGTTACCCATGACTTGCTCGCACGCGCTGCTGGCAGCGCTCTTTGCTACGTCGTTTTTCGTCGCGCCGGTCTCTGCGAAAGAGTTTTATGTCGGTGAGCCGGTCGTGAAGAACGAGATGCAGATCGTTCCGCACTATCTGCTCGGGATCGAAATGTCGGCGATGCCGAAAGGCACCGACATGAGCCACGATGCCGTGCATCTTGAAGTCGACGTCCATGCGACCAAGGACGAGAAGCACGGTCTCTCCGATGGCGAGTGGGTGCCATACCTGACCATCGGCTATACGATCGAGAAGGTCGGCGGCAAGTTCAAGAAGACCGGTACGCTGTTGCCGATGGTGGCCGGCGACGGCCTGCACTATGCCAATAATATCGGGCTCGATGGCGACGGCGACTACAAGCTGACCTACACCTTCGCGCCGCCGTCGAAAAACGGCGTGCTGCGCCACATCGACAAGGCGACCGGCGTGCCGGATTGGTGGGAGCCGTTCTCGGAAACCTGGACATTCCACTTTCCGAGCAAGCCGGCGGAATGATCGTGCTTCGGCATAGCGGTAAGCGGATGCTGGCGGCTGCGATCCTGGTCGCTGTCGCTGGCGCTTGCTCCGGCTGCGCGGGCCGAAGAGACGTTCAGCGCCAGCATCACGATCCGCGGCCACAAGTTCGAGCCGGCCGAACTGCACGTTCCGGCCGGCAAGCGGATCCTGCTGACGGTCGTCAATGCCGATCCGCTGTCGGAGGAATTCGATTCCTCCGCGCTCAAGGTCGAAAAGGTGATCGCCGGCAACTCGGAAGGGATTGTGCGGATCGCGCCGCTCAAGCCCGGCAGCTACGACTTTGTCGGCGAGTACCACGAAGAGACCGCCAAGGGCCGGGTGATCGCCGAATAGGCGCCTTCGGCGGTCCACACAGTGAAGAAACGATGAAGGCGCGGGCGCGAGTCGGCATAAAAGTCGGCACGCTATTGCGCGCAATTGACAACGTTTGATTCCGTTTCCTATGCTGTAATCCTTCGCGAAGCAGGAAGCCGGTGTGAGACCGGCGCGGTCGCGCCACTGTATTCGGCTCATCTTGGGTCGAGAGCCAGACCCGCTTTTGCGATCGTTGGAGGAGAAGCTTCGAACCGGGACGCGTAATCCCAGGAGGACAAACGTGAGATATGCCACATACGCACCGGCGCGTCCGGCCACCGCGATACCCGTGCGGGAATTGCTGCCGTGGATGATTTTCGCCGGGCTTATTCTTATGCTGGCAATCTATTTTGTCGGGGCGGAGCAGGGAGCGACGTCACTCTTCAGCGGGACGTATGTGCACGAGTTCGTGCATGACGGTCGCCATCTTCTCGGCTTTCCCTGCCACTAGCTGACGCACTCCCATGGTCAGGACGTTTCTCGTCCGCGGAATGCTCGTAGGCATTGTCGCGGGATTGCTTAGCTTTGGCTTTTTGAAAGTCTATGGCGAGCCGCAGGTCGAGCGCGCCATCGCGTTCGAGAGCCAGCACGATGCCGCCAAGGAGGCTCCGCCGAACGCGGCGAGCCACCACCATGACCATGATCACGGCTCCGGCCCGCACGATCACGCAACGCTAGCCCACGACCACACAGCGGCTTCGCACGATGATGCGGCAGCATCACACGATGATCGGGAGCCCCGCACGATCACGCGGCGGCCGCTCACCACATGGCACCGAAGCGGCCGATCACGAGGAAGAGCTCGTCAGCCGGCCGGTGCAGGCTGGCCTCGGTCTGCTCGTCGGCGTCCTCGTCTACAGCGCGGCTTTCGGTGGTCTGTTCGGCCTCGCGTTCGCGTTTGCTTACGGGCGTACCGCGACCGCGCTGACGCCGCAGGCGCTCGCGGTGATGATCGCGATCACAGGCTTCGTCGCCATTTATCTGGTGCCGAGTTTGAAATATCCGGCCAACCCGCCGGCGGTCGGCGAACCTGAAACCATCGGGGTCCGTACCGCGCTGTATTTTGTCATGATCGCGATTTCGCTGGCTGCGATGATCGTGTCGCTGTCGGTCAAGCGGCTGTTCCTCGAACGCTTCGGCGAGTGGGGCGCCAATCTTGCGGTGGCCGCCTGTTACATCGTGCTGGTGGCAATCGCCGGCTTTGTGCTGCCCAGCGTCAACGAAGTGCCCGAGCAGTTTCCCGCTACCGTCTTGTGGAATTTCCGCCTCGCGTCGATCGGCGCGCAATTGATCATGTGGGCGACGCTCGGCCTGTTGTTCGGAGCGTTGTCGCAGCGCGCCGCGGCGCATCAGACGCAATCGTAGGCAGGGTCGGCGACCGGCGCTGGCCTCATAGGATCGCGCGATGACAGCGCGTCTCACGCTGATCTGCCACGGGTCGACGCGACGCTGTGCGTGCGGCTGCCTTTCCCGAAGACGAACCGCTCGACCAATACGGCGAGACTGCCGCGAGGAAGCTTGCCGGATCATTGCCGAGCGCCGATCGGTGTTGGGCCAGTCCGGAATTGCGGACCCGTCAAACCGCCGAAGCGCTCGGATTGAGCGCCGAATATTCAGCCGACGCTGCGCGAGTGCGATTACGGCCGTTGGGCCGGACAGACGTTCGACGAGATCGTCGCCAACGAGCCGGATGCGGCCGCGTCCTGGCTGCGCGATCCGGCGGCGGCGCCGCATGGTGGTGAGTCCATTCTCGCGCTGATGCGCCGCGTTGAAGCGTGGCTCGTTGACGAGAACGCGCGCGATCAAAAATCGATTGTGGTCACCCATGCATCGATCGTGCGAGCGACGATCGTTCACATCATGCAGGCGCCGGCACAGTCCTTTTGGCGCGTCGATGTCAGGCCAATGTCTGTTACGCGACTGAGTGGTCAAGGCGGGCGATGGAATATCCTGGCGGTCGGATGCGTCGCCTAGTTGGACCTCAGTAGAACATTTCTAATCTTCCAGTTTTGATCTGATCTAATTAAAAAAGATAAGCATTGACGGCGCTTTTTGCCCGATGCTTGCATTTTGTTGCTTGCGGGGACGACAGCGAATTCTGAGAACAGATTTTTGGATCTGTCGAGAAGGCTGATATGCGCAGGTTTTGGAAGGCATTTTCGTTGAACGCAGCCATCAGGCTTCGTCCAGCCGGATGCACACTTCCGACGTGGCATCGGCGCAACAGCCTGAAACAAAATGAAACCGGGTTGCAAAATGAAATCGGCTTGCTTGACTCGCATCCGGGCCGCTCGTTGTATGCGAGCAGTTCAGGTGTGCCGGTCGCGTTGACCGGCCAAGAGGGAATTCGGTGCGCTGCGCCGCTTCAACGGCAAAGCAAGTCCGAAGCTGCCCCCGCAACTGTCGGCGGTGAGCCTTTCTCTTACGTGCCACTGGACCTTGCCACGCAGGGTTTGGGAAGGCGGAGAAGGGTGACGACCCGCGAGCCAGGAGACCTGCCTGAACGAGGTCATCCAACCGACGTGCGGTGGGCGCGTCTGGGGCGGACTTCCGCTGTGGTGACAAATCAACTTGTCACGCGGATGGAGGCCGCCACGATGATGCTTGCCCGGACGCTATCGTCGAAAATCGTTCGGACGACAATTTCCACCGCCTTGTCGGTTTCGGCTTTGGCGCTCGCCATGGCGTACGCCGAAAGCGCCAAGGCTGACGGCGCCTTTGTCACAAAGGCGCCGCCGGTGCCGTTCGTCAGTTCGTCGCAATACAACTGGACCGGCTTCTATGCCGGCGGCAATTTGGGCATTGCCTGGGGGCAACAGCATTGGAACGCAGGCCCGGGACTGAGCGGCACCAACAATCTGTTCCAGACCATCGACACGTTCGACGAGTCCGGCAGCTTCATGGCCGGCCTGCAAGGTGGCTACAATTACGTGTTGCCGAACCGTATCCTGCTCGGCGCCGAAGTCGATACATCGTTTCCGGCGTTTCAGACGCTGCCGGTTGGTGTAAATCCCTTCGGTCT
Source organism: uncultured Alphaproteobacteria bacterium (assembly GCA_963737755.1). Taxonomy (GTDB): domain Bacteria; phylum Pseudomonadota; class Alphaproteobacteria; order Rhizobiales; family Xanthobacteraceae; genus BOG-931. The sequence continues at coordinate 5,132 of CAVTTZ010000014.1, forward strand.
CTCGACCGGCGGCACCTTCAACTTCAACTCACCGACCCTTGGTCCCGTCAGCTTCGCCGAGACGGTGCTGGCTTCCGGCACGGTGCGCGGCCGCGTCGGCTACGCGCCCGGGAATTGGCTGTTCTACGCCACCGGCGGTTTCGCCTGGACCTACAATCAACAATCGCTGACCCAGATCGCGAGCCAAAACAGCTCGACCCCGTTCTTGTGGCGATTGGGCTGGGCGGCGGGCGCCGGCGTCGAAACGCCGATCGCGCCGCACTGGACCGCGCGGCTCGAATACCTCTTTACCGATTACGGCAAGTCGAGCGCGACCTATTTGGGTTCGCAGCCGATGAGCACCGACTTTCAGCTGCAAGAGCTGCGGCTCGGTGTGAACTATCAGTTCAACAATGACTCCAATCCCTACTTCACGCCGCTCGTGACCAAGGGCGGGAAATCAGACCCGGCGGATTACCTGAGCCTGCATGGCCAGACTACGTTCGTGTATCAGGGCTACCCGACCATCCGGTCGCCCTTCATGGGCCCGAACAGTCTTCCGGCGGCGGGGAACTGGAAGGAAACCTTCGACCTCACCTTCTTTGCCGGCTTGAAGTTGTGGCAGGGCGCGGAATTCTGGTTCAATCCGGAGATCGATCAGGGCCACGGGCTTGGCGACACGCACGGCATCGCCGGCTTCCCGAGCGGAGAATCCTACAAGCTCGGCTTCGACTATCCCTATGCGCGCGCCCAGCGCTACTACATTCGGCAGACCATCGACCTCGGCGGCGATAGCGTAAAGCTCGAAGACGACGTAAATCAATTTGCCCGATCGGTGACGAGCAACCGCGTCGTGCTTTGGGTCGGTAAGTTCTCCATTGTCGACGTGTTTGACACCAACAAATACGCCAACAATCCGAAGACCGACTTCATGAACTGGACGCTGATCAACGCCGGCACGTTCGACTATGCGGGCGATGCCTGGGGCTACAGCTACGGTGCGGCAGCGGAATGGTATCAGGGCATCTTTGCGTTACGCGCCGGTATATTTGATCTATCGGTAACGCCAGCCGGCGGCAGCATGAATGCCGCCGCTTACGGCCTCGATCCCAACTTTAGCCAGCAGCAGTATGTTGCGGAAATCGAAGAGCGCCACAGAATTTGGGACCAGCCCGGCAAGCTCAAAGTCACGGCCTTCCTGAGTCACGGCAAAGCCGGCGATTTCGCTGACGCCGTTGCGCTGTCGCAACCTGGCCAGCCGTTTGCCGGAAATGCCAGCGATGCCTTGGCCTCGCTGCGCAACACCTATCGGGACCGCATCGGCGTCAGCATGAATCTCGAGCAACAAGTGACCGAGACCATCGGCATGTTCATGCGTGCCGGCTGGGCCGACGGCAACATCGAGCCGTGGGACTTCACCGACGTGGACCGCACCGTGTCGGGCGGCTTCTCATTCAACGGCAAACCCTGGGGACGGTCTGGCGACACCATCGGTGTTGCCGGCATCATCAATGGTCTCGACCCGAACCACATCGCCTATTTCGCCGCTGGCGGCCTTGGCGTCCTGGTCGGCGACGGTGCGCTGCCGAACTACGGGCCCGAACAGATCGTCGAGACCTATTACAGCTATTCGATCAACGAGCAGACCAAGGTCACCGTCGATTATCAGTTCGTCGCCAATCCGGGTTACAACGCCGACCGTGGTCCGGCCAACATTTTCGCCGGCCGCTTCCACACGCAATTCTGAAGCCGCGTCGGGCTGGCGCGATTGCGCCGTCTCGATACCGCCGGGCTTGCCCCCGGCGGTTTTCGCGTGTGTGGCGGCGCCAGGATGGGATGCAGATCAGTCCAGAACCTAACCCGCGCTGGCGTTCTTGCGCGTGTCCTGAGGTGAGAAGCCGGCGGCTTCCGCCTGCGCTTCGCCGGTGTGGACGATGAAGTGTTTGAGCTTGTCTGCAGACGCCCGCGCTAATGTGGCTAAACCGGCCGAGTAGGTCTTGCGCGGCACGTCGCTGACGACGAATTGGGCTGCCGCTTCGGCTTCGATATCGGTTTCACAATAGAGGCAGCGCAGCCGAGCGTGCTGCGGCGATTGTTCGTCGTCGATGACATAGAATTTGTTGGCCGCGTATTGGCGTTCGGCCGGGTCGTGGGTGATGCAGTTCGGATTGGCGCATTCGATGCCCGAGCCGATCGGCTGCACGTGCACGGCGTGCGCGGGCTTGGCAAAGCCGCCGACAAACTTGCTCAGCGTTTTGTTGCGGTGCAGATGCAGCAGCAGGGAAATCAACGCCATGCGCACCGGCACGCCGTAAGCGGCCTGCTTGAAATAAACCGCGCGGCGGTCGCTATCGAGCGAGGCGTCAAGCTCGTTGACCCGCGGCAACGGGTGCATGACGCTCGCCTGCGAATAATTGTCCTGATCGAGAAACGTCGCGTCGATTTTCGGATAAGGCCGATCTTTCTCCGCCCAGCGCTCTTTCTGGAAGCGTGTCACATACACGGCGTCGGTTTTCTTTTTCAGAATGAGGCCGTAGTCGAGCTCTTCGGGTTCGGCATAAAGCGAGAGCTGGTGTGGCTGATCGGATGTGACATAGAGCGCGTCGATCGGACCCGCCGCTTGACCGGGCGTCTTGGCGATCATGCGGCAATGAAATTCCTCGCGCAGCCGGCGATCGACATGCGCGGGCAGCTCCATGCCGGGCGCGGGCAGGGGATCGATGGTCGCGCCGAAACGGGCCAGCGCGTACACGAACGAATGAATGGTCCGGCTGCCTTTGAGATCGCCCGAGATGGCGACCTTCATGTTCTTGAGCCCGCGGTTTTTCGAGCGCAGCGTGAACAGGTCGCAGAGCGTCTGGGTCGGGTGCTCGTGGCTGCCGTCGCCACCGTTGATCACCGGGATGTGCGAATACTCGGCCGCGAGCCGTGCCGCTCCGTCGCGCGGATGGCGAATGACGATGACGTCGGCGTAGTTGCCGATGACCCGGATGGTGTCGGCGAGACTTTCGCCCTTGGCGGCCGAACTGACCGCCGGATCGGCGCTGGTGATGTTGGCGCCGCCGAGCCGCAGCATCGCGCTCTCGAACGACAGCCGCGTGCGGGTGGACGGCTCGTAGAACAGGCTGGCCAGAATGAATTTCGATGCGATCGAGGTGCCGCGCCCGATCCGGTAGGGCACATGGTCGTCGGAGAGTTCCTTTAAAAACCCCGCCGCAACCTGGAAGACCGTTTCGATCTCCTTGTTGGTCAGATCATTGATCGAAACGATGTGGCGTGTCTGCGGCTGTGCTTTCGTCATCAAAGCGGTGCTATAGGCCCAACCAAACCGGTCCGGCAAGCCCGCATTCGCCCGGTAACGCGAATATCAACCGTGATCTTGCGTCCCGCCGTCGCCGGTGCCGGATCGTGATAGGCTGCGGAATCCCGAAACAGGGACCCGCCGCATGAACACGCTGCCGCACTTCGACACCGAAGAGGTGCTGAACCAGTCGCCGCCCTACGAAGACATCGATCTTTATGCCAGCGATTTGCCGCTGCAGGAGGCCGTGCAGGCCAACGGCGCCGGCGACGAGGCGAAGGCGCTGAGCGCTTTCGGACGGCAGTGGGGCCGGGCCGAGATGTTCACTGCGGCCCGCCAGGCCAACGAGAACACGCCAAAACTCCGCACCTTCGATCCGAAGGGCTTTCGCCGCGATGTGGTCGAATTCCATCCGGCCTATCACGAACTGATGCGGGCAAGCATCGCGGCCGGTCTGCAGGGCTCGACCTGGACGGCAAGCGGCGCTCGCGCCGCGCCTCCCGCCGAGGTCGCGCGTGCGGCGCGCTACTACATGACCGCGCAGGTCGAGAGCGGGCACCTCTGCCCGATCACCATGACGCGCGCGGCGCTTGCGCCGCTGGCGGCGAATCCGGCGCTGCTCGCCGAAGTGGCGCCGAAAGTGGTGGCGCGGGACTACGATCCCGTCTTTCGGCCGTGGTGGGAAAAGCCCGGCATGACGCTCGGCATGGGCATGACCGAGAAGCAGGGCGGCACCGATGTGCGCGCCAACATCACCCGCGCCACGCCGTCCGGCGATTTCTACACCATCGTCGGCCACAAATGGTTTCTGTCGGCGCCGATGTGCGATGCCTTCCTGGTGCTCGCGCAGGCGCCCGGCGGGCTCACCTGCTTCTTCGTGCCGCGCTTTCGCCCCGACGGCTCGGTCAATGCGCTCCGCCTGCAGCGCCTCAAGGACAAGCTCGGCAATCGCTCCAACGCCTCGAGCGAAGTCGAGTTCGCCGGCGCTTATGCGCTGCGCGTCGGCGACGAAGGCGCGGGCGTGCGCACCATCATCCAGATGGTGCAACTGACGCGGCTCGATTGCGGGCTCGCCTCCGCGGGTTTCATGCGCATGGCGTTGGCGCAGGCCGTGCACCATTGCCGTTATCGCTCGGTGTTCCAGCGCCACCTCTACGATCAGCCGATGATGCGCGCGGTGCTGTCCGATCTGGCGCTCGAAGTCGAAGGCGCCGTGGCGCTGATCATGCGGCTGGCGCGCGCGTTCGATCAGGCCGCCAGCGATCCGCGCGAGGCAGCGTACGCGCGCCTCGTGACGCCGGCGGCGAAATATTGGATCTGCAAGACCGCGCCGAGCTTCATCTACGAGGCGATGGAATGTCTCGGCGGCAACGGCTACGTCGAGGAAAGCGTGCTGCCGCGGCTTTATCGCGAGGCGCCGGTGAATGCGATCTGGGAAGGCTCGGGCAACGTCATGTGCCTCGATGTTCTTCGCGCATTGCGCCGGGACGAAGAAGCGACGGAGTTGCTCGCCGACTTGGCCCGCAAGGCGGCGCCGCTTCGCGAAACCAACGCCGAGCTTTTCCCCGCGATGAAGGAACACGACAGCGAGGCCAAGGCGCGAATCGCAGTCGGCAAACTCGCGGCCCTCGCTGCTGCGTCGGCGCTCGCAGCCACCGCACCGGCTGCGGTGACGGCAGCGTTCGTGCGGACGCGCCTCGAGCGGCAACACGCCGCTCTCTACGGCGCCGATGACATCGATGGCCCAGTGGCGGAGACGCTGCTGCAACGCGCTCTGCCCGAGGGCTGAGCTCCGGCGCGGCTGTTTCGCCGCACACGCGGATCAACGCGCCAGCCGATCCAGCGCGCCCTGCAGGATGAAGGCGGCGGCGTGCTGGTCGATCACCGCCTTTCGCCGTTCGCGGCTCACATCGGCTTCGATCAACACGCGTTCGACTGCGGCGGTCGACAGCCGCTCATCCCAGAGTGCGATCGGAAGTTCGGTCAGACGTGTCAGATTGCGCGCGAAGGCGCGGCTCGCCTGTGCCCGCGGGCCCTCACTGCCGTCCATGTTGATCGGCAGGCCAAGGACGAAGCCGGCAGTTCGTCGCTCGGCGGCAAGGTGGAAGAGGCGCGCGGCGTCGTCGCTGAAACGCTTTCGCGCGATCGTCTCGACCGGCGTGGCCAGCCGCCGATCGGGATCGCTGGCGGCGACACCGATGGTCTTGGTCCCGAGATCGAGACCCAGAAGCCCACCGCGGGCAGGGAGTAACGCTGCGAGTTCGATCAAAGGGACGACAGCCATGGCCCTGGTTAGCACGGGCGTCGTCACCCTGCGCCGCACAAAAAAAGCGCCCGCGCGAGGCGGGCGCTGTTCTGCAAGCGCGGAGGCTGCCGTTTTCAGGCGCCGTGCGCTTCCTGGGTCGCGATGCGATCGATATCCGAGCGCGTGATGCCGATGTCGGCCAGTTCGCGATCGGTGAGGTGCGAAAGCTCGCGCTTCACGGATTCGTGCCGCTTCCAGGCCTGATAGAGGCGTGCAATCGATGTCAGCATGATCGTGTCCTTTTCCCCGGGTTCAGTCTCCGGTGAGGCCGGAACCATGTCGCCTATATAACCGTTAGTGTGCAATGCACCATGAATTTTGCTGCAGTGCAGCTAACGAATAAATGCATGTCATTTGAGTGTTTTGGCGAGATTTTCTTAACTCAATGATTCGTTTCGCTGCAGTGCGAAGAATTTTCTTTATCAGAGCCCGATGCGGCCGAATTGGCCTGCATTCGGCCACGGGATGATCGATTCTCCGCCGCACTTGCCGGTGCTTAATGCCAAGCTGTTGTCTTAGTCGGGGATTTCGCGATGGGGACTAATCCGGATCATCGAAAGTTCGCCGAGGAATGCATCGCCATGGCGCATGCCTCGGAAGACACCAATGACAAAGCCCTTTGGGTCACGCTCGCGCAGTCGTGGGTGCGTTTGGCGGAGCATGCGGCTCAAGCGCAAAACGGTCGGGAGGATCCCGCCAGTCGGGACGATCAAGCCAGCCGGGAAGGCGTCGCCGCGGTCAGGGACGCGCTGGCCATTCAACCGACCGATTGAATTTTCGGATCGAAGGCTGGAATGAAGCCCGCCGGCGGTCCAAATGGCCGCCGAGCGAGGCTTTGTGCATGATATGTGCGGGCGATGGCGAGCGCGGCGGCCCTTACTGGCCGTGGCTCGCCAAGACTGCGCTGCAGGCCCGGCTGAGTCGCGCCCGGTTGCCTTGCAGGCAGTTGAGGATACCGAAAACGTCGTCGTTATTGTCTTTGATCAATTGCTTGCAGAAGCGCATGACGTCGGGACGGCAGGCCGCACGCTCTCGCGCATCACCCTGGCCTTGAGCCGAAGCGCACGTAACGGCCACCAAGGACAGTGCGGCCGCGAAAGCAAAAGTTCGAATCATTACAAACCTCTCGTATGGAAAGTTTCAGCAACGGCTTATGTCACAGATACGCATGATGTGACACGCCGCCGCGATCCTTGCGCCGGCATTTCGAGCGTTGTGTGACAATTGCGCATCGAACGCTGCGCTCTTGCGCCGTGGTGCCGCAGGGAGATAAGTCTGAGGCGAGGGCGGTTAGCTCAGTTGGTAGAGCGTCTGCTTTACACGCAGAATGTCGGCGGTTCGAGTCCGTCACCGCCCACCATCCTTCGCGGCAAACGCGACTTGGCTCAGGAAATTTGGCTTCGACGTTCGCCTGGAGAGAAATGCGGCTGACCGCGAGGCCATGGCCCACGGTCCGCAATATCTGTCTTGGCGAAGCGGTGCGATCTGGCGAAGCACCATGCTCCGTGAAGCAACGTCCGCTTAGTCGCAGAAGCGGTCAGCCCCCTAACGGCAGGGAGGAAGGACAGACCGCATGTCTGTCCTCCAATCCCGGTTTCTCGCTCGCAGTGCGGGCGTTCAGATCGCTTCCTTGAGTTCCTTGGAAGCGCGGAACGCGACCTTCTTGCTCGCCTTGATCTGGATTGCTTCGCCGGTGGCCGGGTTGCGGCCCATGCGCGCGGCGCGCTTGCGCACCTGCAGGATGCCGAGGCCGCCGATGCGGATGCGCTCACCCTTCTTCAGGTGCTTGACGACCTGGGTGATGAAGCCGCTGAGAATGGCTTCGGACTGCTTTTTCGACAGCTCATTGTCTTCCGCGATCGTCGCGGCGAGATGTTTCAACGTGACAGTTGTGACTGGTTTAGTTGCCATTATACCCTCCTCGTGGAGCTGTGATGGGCGAAAAATGCCCGTCACATCGATGCGTTAGACGATTCGGTTTCGGCTGACCACGCTTGTTTTGCCGATTCCACCGATGTTTTCGCGATTCCGACCATATCTGGATGCACTCAAAGGCCGTCAAAAGGCAAGCCTAAAAGGCCGATTTTGGGCGACAATCCTTGACTTGCGCAGGTCCGGGCTTTAATTGCCGGTGGCGTCCGCGGGGGCGTAGCTCAGTTGGTTAGAGTGTCGGCCTGTCACGCCGAAGGTCGCGGGTTCGAGCCCCGTCGCTCCCGCCAGTTAAATCAATCACTTAGCTGGCTTTTTGCGGACCAATTCCTCGCCCGGTTGATTGCAACGTGCCGAATCGGCTGCGGACCAAAGGTCTCGGCGGCAACGCTCGTGACGCACCATTGATACGCATGCCGTTATCACGCGGGTTGGCGATGTCTTTTCGCCGCCTAGTAGGCGCGTGCACGTGCGTCGCATTGCTGCCGTGGGTCTTGCGTTCGCCTCTTTAGAGCGAAAACACATTGCTGCGTAACCCACAGTGCCGCTTGCGCCTTTTTGTGCGCTGCGCTAAGGGACCGAAGTTCGTTCCCCAGGGTTAATTCGCGCGATTTTTTGACAAATCCGCGGCCCCGGCTTGCGCAAAACCGTCGTACGGGAGGCATGTTCCTGCGTTAGGGACAGGGGCCGACCGGCAACGGCCGATCGAAGGAGTTGCCGTTTGGCTCAATCACTCCACGACCTGCTGCTCGCCTACTTGCCGCTTATTGTCTTCATCGCGGTGGCTGCCGGTATCGGCCTGGCTTTGCTGCTGTCGGCCTTCATCCTCGCCTACAAGCAGCCGGATCCGGAAAAGCTGTCGGCTTACGAGTGCGGCTTCAATGCCTTTGATGATGCGCGCATGAAGTTCGATGTGCGCTTCTATCTGGTCGCCATCCTGTTCATCATTTTCGATCTCGAGGTCAGCTTCCTGTTTCCGTGGGCGGTGGCGTTCGGAAAGCTCGGACTGTTCGGCTTCTGGTCGATGATGCTTTTCCTTGGGGTGCTGACCATCGGGTTCATCTACGAGTGGAAAAAGGGAGCGCTCGAATGGAGCTGAGCGACCCCGCGCAAATCGCTGCTCGCCGGAGCGAGATTGCCGCAGGCGGCGATAAGATTGGCGCGGTTGAAGATGCATTTTTCGCCAATCTCAGCAGCGAGCTGTCCGACAAGGGCTTCCTGGTCGCGGCGGCCGACGATCTGATCGCGTGGGCGCGCACCGGCTCGCTGATGTGGATGACCTTCGGGCTCGCCTGCTGCGCCGTCGAAATGATGCAGATGTCGATGCCGCGTTTCGATGGTGAGCGGTTCGGCTTCGCGCCGCGCGCCTCTCCGCGGCAATCCGACGTGATGATCGTGGCTGGCACGCTGACCAACAAAATGGCGCCGGCGCTGCGCAAGGTCTACGACCAGATGCCGGAGCCGCGCTACGTCATCTCGATGGGCTCGTGCGCCAACGGCGGTGGCTACTACCACTATTCCTATTCGGTGGTGCGCGGCTGCGACCGGGTCGTGCCGGTCGATATCTACGTGCCGGGCTGCCCGCCGACCGCCGAGGCGCTCCTCTACGGCGTGCTTCTGCTGCAGAAGAAAATCCGCCGCACCTCCACGATCGAACGCTGACGATGGATGAAGCTCTCGACACCCTCGGCCGGACAATCGCTGACGCGCTGAGTGCGTCGGTCAAAGGCTACACGGTCGCGCATCACGAACTGACCGTTGATGCGCAGGCAGGCGACATCGTCGCCGTGATGCGCTTCTTGCGCGACGATCCGCGCTGCCTGTTCTGGAATATCGTCGATGTCACGGCGATCGATTGGCCGGGCCGCGAGCAGCGCTTCGATGTCGTCTATCATCTGCTTTCGCCCAAGCACAATGTGCGCATCCGGGTGAAGATCGCGGTCGACGAGGACGCCGCGGTCGATTCGGCGATCGGCGTCTTTCCGGGCGTCGACTGGTTCGAGCGCGAAGTGTTCGACCTCTACGGCGTCGCCTTCACCGGCCATCCGGACATGCGCCGTCTGCTCACGGATTACGGCTTCGACGGCCATCCGCTGCGCAAGGACTTCCCGCTTACCGGCTTTGTCGAAGTGCGCTACGACGACGAACTCAAGCGCGTGGTCTATGCGCCGGTGCGGCTGGCGCAGGAATTCCGCAACTTCGATTTTCTCTCGCCCTGGGAAGGCACCGAATACGTGCTGCCCGGCGACGAGAAGGCCCGCAAATCGGGCGGGCAGGAATCGAGCAAAGAGCCCGGCAAAGGGTCCTGACCATGAAGCCGACGCTCAAGCCAGGTCTGACGCATCGCGTCACCTACCATGTGGCCGAGCGCACAACGGTGCCGCAGACCTATCCGGAATTTCCGATCATCGCCGGCATGCCGAAGGTGTTCGCCACCGGCTTCATGATCATCCTGATGGAATGCGCCTGCACGGAATTGCTGGCGGACCATCTGGACGCCGGCGAGGGCAGCCTCGGCGTTCATGTCGATGTCAGCCACATCGCGCCGACGCCGGTCGGCATGACGGTCACGGTCGATGCCGAGTGCGTGCAGATCGCTGATCGGCGGGTGGGCTTCCAGGTGCGGGCGCACGATGGGCTGGATCTGATCGGCGAAGGCCGTCATGACCGCTTCGTGGTCGATTGGGACAAATTCAACGCGCGGGTAGCGGCGAAAGCCGCGAAGCTTGAGCAGGTTGCTTGATGGGCGAGACCGAACGCAATTTCACGATCAACTTCGGCCCGCAGCATCCGGCCGCGCACGGCGTGCTGCGCCTGGTGCTCGAGCTCGACGGCGAGGTGGTCGAGCGGGTCGATCCGCATATCGGGCTGCTGCATCGCGGCACCGAGAAGCTGATCGAGCACAAGACCTATCTGCAGGCGATCCCGTATTTCGACCGGCTCGATTACGTCGCGCCGATGAACCAGGAGCACGCCTTCTGCCTGGCGACGGAGAAGCTGCTCGGGCTCGACGGTACCGCGGCGCGCGCAGCTTATCCGGGTGCTCTATTCCGAGATCGGGCGGCTGCTCTCGCACCTGCTCAACGTCACCACGCAGGCGATGGACGTCGGCGCGCTCACCCCGCCGCTCTGGGGTTTTGAGGAGCGCGAGAAGCTGATGGGCTTCTACGAGCGCGCCTCCGGCTCGCGCATGCATGCGGCTTACTTCCGCATCGGCGGCGTGCACCAGGATCTGCCGCCGAAACTGGTCGACGACATCGACGCGTTCTGCGATCCGTTCCTGAAAGTCTGCGACGATCTCGAGACCTTGCTGACCGAGAACCGCATCTTCAAGCAGCGCAATGTCGACATCGGCGTCGTGAGCCTCGAAGACGCTTGGGCGTGGGGCTTTTCCGGCGTGATGGTGCGCGGCTCCGGCGCGGTCTGGGACCTGCGCAAGTCGCAGCCCTACGAATGCTATGACGAGCTCGATTTCGATATTCCGGTGGGCAAGAACGGCGACTGCTACGACCGCTATTGCATCCGCATGGAAGAGATGCGCCAGTCGGTCCGCATCATGAAGCAATGTCTTGAAAAGATGCGCTTGCCCGAAGGGCACGGGCCGGTCGTGGTGGAAGATCAATAAAATCTCGCCGCCGCGGCGCGCGCAGATGAAGCGCTCGATGGAATCGCTGATCCACCACTTCAAGCTCTACACCGAAGGCTTCCACGTCCCGCCCGGCGAAGTCTATGCCGCGGTCGAAGCGCCCAAGGGCGAGTTCGGCGTTTATCTGATCGCCGACGGCACCAACAAGCCGTACAAGTGCAAGATCCGCGCGCCGAGCTACGCGCACCTCCAGGCGATGGATTTCCTGTCGCCGCGGGCACATGCTCGCCGACGTTTCTGCGATCCTCGGCTCGCTCGACGTCGTGTTCGGCGAGGTCGACCGATGACCGTCCGCCGCCTCGCTGAAAAACAGCCGCCGAGCTTCGCCTTCACGCCGGAGAATCTGGCGTGGGCCAAGGCGCGGATCGCCAAATATCCGCCGGGCCGTCAGCAGTCCGCGGTGATCCCGATTCTGTGGCGCGCGCAGGAGCAATGCGGCGGCTGGCTGCCGCAGAAGGCGATGGAGGCGACGGCCGAGTTGCTCGGCATGGCCAAGATCCGCGTGCTCGAAGTCGCGACCTTCTACACGATGTTCAACCTGTCGCCGGTCGGGCGCTTTCACGTGCAGTTCTGCGGCACCACGCCGTGCATGCTGCGCGGTGCCGGATGCACTGAAGAAAGAGCTTGAGAAGATCATCGGCCACGAGAACGAAGTCACTGCCGACGGCACGTTTTCGTGGACCGAGGTCGAGTGTCTGGGCGCGTGCGTCAACGCGCCGATGGTGCAGATCAACGCCGATTACTACGAGGATCTGACGCCGGAAACGCTGACCCGGATTCTCAACGATCTCGCCGCCGGCAAAACTCCGAAGCCGGGCCCGCAGATCGACCGGCAGAACTCGGCGCCGATCGGCGGCGCCGATACGCTGACCGATCCGTCGATCTATCAAACGACACCGCACCAGGCCGCCGGTGCCGCCAACGTCGCATGAGGCTTCGGCGCCAAACCCGCCACCGGCTGCGCCGGGCAACGGGAAACAGGGATAAGCGGGACCAAAAACATGCTCGCCGACAAGGACCGCATCTTCAAGAATCTCTACGGCCAACGTGACTGGGGCCTCGACGGCGCGCGTGCGCGCGGCGCCTGGGACGGCACCAAGGCGATTCTGGAAAAAGGCCGCGACGGCATCGTCAACGAGATGAAGGCCTCCGGCCAACGCGGCCGCGGCGGCGCCGGCTTCCCGACCGGGCTGAAATGGTCGTTCATGCCCAAGCAGTCGGACGGACGGCCGGGCTATCTCGTCATCAATGCCGACGAGTCCGAGCCCGGCACCTGCAAGGATCGCGAGATCATGCGGCACGATCCGCATCTCCTGATCGAAGGCTGCTTGATCGCCGGCCTGCGGCATGGGCGTGCACAATTGCTACATCTATATCCGCGGCGAATTCATTCGTGAGCGCGAGCGCCTGGAGGCCGCGGTCGAGCAGGCCTACGAGGCCAAGCTCATCGGCAAGAACAACGTCCACGGCTACGACTTCGACATGGCCGTGGCATCATGGCGCCGGCGCCTACATCTGCGGCGAGGAGACCGCGCTCCTGGAAAGCCTCGAGGGCAAGAAGGGCCAGCCGCGGCTGAAGCCGCCGTTCCCGGCCAATATGGGCCTCTACGGCTGCCCGACCACCGTCAACAATGTCGAGACGATCGCGCAGGTGCCCGACATCATGCGGCGCGGCGCGGCCTGGTTCGCCGGCATCGGCCGTCAGAACAACAGCGGCACCAAGCTGTTCTGCATTTCCGGCCACGTCGAAAAGCCCTGCAATGTCGAAGAGCAGATGGGCATTCCGCTGCGCGAACTGATCGATCGGCATGCCGGCGGCGTGCGCGGCGGCTGGGACAATCTGCTCGCGGTCATTCCGGGCGGCTCATCGATGCCGCTGATCCCGGCCGGGCCCGATCAGTGCCGACACGCTGCTGATGGATTTCGACGGCTGCCGCGACAAGAAATCCGCGCTCGGCACCGCCGCCGTGATCGTCATGGACAAGAGCGCCGACATCGTGCGGGCGATGGCGCGCATCTCTTATTTCTACAAGCACGAGAGCTGCGGCCAGTGCACGCCGTGCCGCGAAGGCATGGGCTGGATGTGGCGCGTGCTCAACCGCATGGCCGAAGGCCGCGCGCAAAAGCGCGAGATCGACATGCTGTGGGAAGTCACGACCCAGATCGAAGGCCACACCATCTGCGCCTTCGGCGACGGCGCCGCCTGGCCGGTGCAGGGCCTGCTGCGGCACTTCCGTCCCGAGATCGAACGGCGCATCGACCAATACACCGCCAACCCGGACGCGCTGGGGGTCTACGACCCGCCGGTGCCGCAGGCGGCGGAGTAGCACAATGGAATTTCGGATGAGCGACGTTCCAGTGTCTGACGTGAATGTTGCCGAGGCGGTCGTGCGCTGCCTGCAGAAGTGCGGCGGCGCGTCCGATGATCTTCTCATCGAGACGAAGGACATGATGCCCGAGTCGGATTGGGGACTTTTGCGGCGAGGTGTTGGTCAGGTAATGGGCGACCACCTCCACGATTTATGGACTGTGGTTGTCGACAAGCACCCGCAATTCAAGTGATGCCCTGTGAAGAAGATGGTCGATAGGATCAGCCATGACCAAGCTCATCGTCGACGGCAAAGAGATCGACGTTCCGCCCGAATACACGCTGCTGCAGGCGTGCGAGGCCGCGGGCGCGGAGATTCCGCGCTTCTGTTTCCAGGATCGGCTGTCGATCGCCGGCAATTGCCGCATGTGCCTGGTCGAGGTGGTCGGCATTCCGAAGCCGCAGGCCTCCTGCGCCATGGGCGTGAAGGATCTGCCGCCGAACAAGGATCAATCGCCGAAGCAGATTTCGCACCCGCTCGCCGATGGTGCGCAAGGCGCGCGAAGGCGTGATGGAGTTCTTGCTGATCAATCATCCGCTCGATTGCCCGATCTGCGATCAGGGCGGCGAGTGCGATCTGCAAGACCAGGCGATGGCCTACGGCGTCGACCAGAGCCGGTTCCGCGAGAACAAGCGCGCGGTCGAGGACAAATATCTCGGCGCGCTGGTCAAGACCTCGATGAACCGCTGCATCCAGTGCACGCGCTGCATCCGCTTCGTCACCGAAGTCGCCGGCGTGCCGGAGCTCGGCGCCATCGGCCGCGGCGAGGACATGGAAATCACCAGCTATCTCGAGGAAGCGATGACCTCGGAGCTGCAGGGCAATATCGTCGATCTGTGTCCGGTCGGTGCGCTCACGTCGAAGCCCTATGCCTTCGCGGCGCGGCCGTGGGAGCTGAACAAGACCGAATCGATCGACGTGATGGATGCGCTCGGCTCGGCGATCCGCATCGATACGCGCGGCCGCGAAGTGATGCGCATCCTGCCGCGCACCAACGACGACGTGAACGAGGAGTGGATCACCGACAAGGCCCGCCACGTCGTCGACGGCCTGCGCACCCAACGCCTCGATCAGCCTTATGTGCGCAGCAACGGCCGCTTGCAGCCGGCGACCTGGAACGAAGCGTTCGCCGCGATTGCCGCCAAGGTAGCGGGCGCCAACCCACGCAAAGTCGGCGCCATCGTCGGCGATCTCGCCGCCGTCGAGGAAGTTTTCGCGCTGAAGGATTTGATGACGCGGCTCGGCGTCGCCAATCTGGATTGCCGGCAGGATGGTTCGGTGTTCGATCCAGCCTGGGGCCGCGCGTCTTATCTGTTCAACGCGGGCATCACCGGCATCGAGAGCGCAGATGCGCTCTTGCTGGTCGGCAGCAATCCGCGCCGCGAGGCGACGGTGCTGAATGCCCGCATTCGCAAGCATTGGCGCAGCGCGCGCAGCTTCCCGATCGGGCTCATCGGCGAAAAAGCGCCGCTGACTTATAGCTACGACTATCTTGGTGCGGGCGCGGAGACGCTTGCCGACATCGGCCGCCACAGCTTCGCCGAAGGCCTGCGCAAGGCCGAGCGGCCGCTGGTCATCGTCGGCTCCGACGTGTTCGCGCGGCCCGATGGCGCCGCCGTCGCCTCGCTCGCCGCCAAGGCGGCGATTGATCTGGGCGCGGTCAAGGACGGCTGGAACGGCTTCTCGGTGTTGCACACCGCGGCCTCGCGGGTCGGCGCGCTCGATCTCGGCTTCGTGCCGGGCGAGGGCGGTCTTACGGCGTCGAGGATGGCGGAGGCCGGCGCGCTCGATCTTCTGTTCCTGCTCGGCGCTGACGAAATCGACATCGCGCCGGGCGCGTTCGTCGTTTACATCGGCACCCACGGTGACCGGGGCGCGGCGCGCGCCGATATCGTGCTGCCCGGCGCCGCCTATCCGGAAAAATCCGCCACCTATGTGAACACCGAAGGCCGCGTGCAGATGGCGACGCGGGCGTCGTTCCCGCCAGGCGATGCGCGCGAGGATTGGGCGATCCTGCGCGCGCTGTCCGATGTGCTCGGCAAGAAGCTGCCTTACAACTCGCTCGCGGCGCTGCGCCAGGCGCTCTACCAGGCGCATCCACACTTGCAGCGGCTTGGCCAGATCGCGTCCGGCGATGCGGCCGATGTTCGAAAGCTCGCGGCGCTCGGCGGCACCGCCGACAAGGCGCCGTTCCGCTCCAGCATCGACGATTTCTACTTCACCAACCCGATCGCGCGCGCATCGGCGGTGATGGCTGAGTGTTCGGCCATCGCGCATGGGCGTACGGCCATGACGGCGGCGGAGTAGATCCCATGGCCGAATTCTTCTGGGACTATATCTGGCCGCTGATCATCATGGTGGCGGAGAGCGTGCTGCTCCTCGTCGTGCTGCTGATCGCCATTGCCTACGTGCTTCTCGCCGACCGCAAGATCTGGGCGGCGGTGCAGATGCGGCGCGGCCCGAACGTGGTCGGGCCCTTCGGCTTGCTGCAGTCTTTCGCCGATCTGCTGAAATTCGTCCTCAAGGAGCCGATCATTCCGGCCGGCGCCAACAAGGGCGTGTTCCTACTGGCGCCGCTCGTCACCTGCACGCTGGCGCTGGCCGCCTGGGCGGTGATCCCGGTTGGCGCAGGCCTCGTGATCTCCAATATCAATGTCGGCATTCTCTACATCTTCGCCATCTCGTCGCTCGGCGTGTACGGCGTGATCATGGCCGGCTGGGCGTCGAACTCGAAATATCCGTTCCTGGCGGCGCTGCGCTCGGCCGCCCAGATGGTGTCGTACGAAGTCTCGATCGGCTTCGTCATCATCACCGTGCTGCTCTGCGTCGGCTCGCTCAATCTCTCCGCCATTGTCGAGGCGCAGCGCGATCACGGGCTGGCGAGCTTCATCGGTCTGCCGTGGCTGACGGTGCTGAACTGGTACTGGCTGCCGCTGCTGCCGATGTTCGTGATCTTTTTCGTCTCGGCGCTGGCCGAGACCAATCGGCCACCCGTTCGATCTGACGGAGGCGGAATCGGAGCTCGTCGCCGGCTACATGGTCGAATACGGGTCGACGCCATACATGATGTTCATGCTCGGCGAGTACGTCGCCATCGCCAGCATGTGCGCCATGACCACCATCTTGTTCTTCGGTGGCTGGCTGCCGCCGTTCCCGGTGGCGCCGTTCACCTGGATCCCGGGTCTCGTCTGGTTCGTGCTCAAGGCCACCCTGGTGTTCTTCATGTTCGCCATGGTGAAAGCGTTCGTGCCGCGCTATCGCTACGATCAATTGATGCGGCTCGGCTGGAAGGTCTTCTTGCCGATCTCGCTCGCCATGGTCGTCATCGTCGCCGGCGTCCTCACTGTTGTCCGAGGCTGATATGCGCCTAGATCAAGCAGCCCGCTCGCTCTTCCTCACCGAATTCGTGCAGGCGTTCTTCCTGTCGATGCGCTACTTCTTCGCGCCGAAATCGACCATCAACTATCCGTTCGAGAAGAACCCGCTGTCGCCGCGCTTCCGCGGCGAACATGCGCTGCGCCGTTACCCGAACGGCGAGGAGCGCTGTATCGCCTGCAAGCTTTGCGAGGCGATTTGCCCCGCACAGGCGATCACCATTGAGGCCGGGCCGCGCCGCAACGACGGCACCCGCCGCACCACGCGTTACGACATTGACATGGTCAAGTGCATCTATTGCGGGCTGTGCCAGGAAGCTTGCCCGGTCGACGCCATCGTCGAGGGGCCGAACTTCGAATTCGCCACCGAGACCCGTGAAGAACTTTACTACGACAAGGAACGCCTGCTCGCGAACGGCGATCGCTGGGAGCGCGAGATTGCCCATAACATCGCGCAAGACGCGCCGTATCGCTGAGACGCCGGGCCCATGATCCTGCAAGCGATTTTCTTTTATGTCTTTGCCTGCGTGTGCGTGGCCTCGGCGATCATGGTGATCGCCGCGAAGAACCCCGTGCACTCGGTGCTGTTTCTCATTCTCGCCTTCGTCAACGCCGCCGGCCTGTTCGTGCTGATGGGCGCCGAGTTTTTGGCGATGATCTTGATCGTGGTCTATGTCGGCGCGGTCGCGGTGCTGTTCCTGTTCGTGGTGATGATGCTCGACGTGGATTTCGCCGAGCTTCGCCAGGGCTTCCTCAATTATCTGCCGATCGGCGGCGTCGTCGGCATTATTCTTTTGATCGAACTCGTGTTCGGCGTGATCGCCTGGGTGATCTCGCCCGGGGTGCCGAAGACGATCACGGCGCCGATCGCGACCGACATCACCAACACCCAGGCGCTCGGGCTCGTGCTCTACACCCGCTACGTCTATTTCTTCGAAGCCGCCGGCATGATCCTGCTGGTTGCGATGATCGGCGCCATCGTGTTGACGCTGCAGCATAAGCCTGGGGTCAAGCGTCAATCGATCCCCGAACAGGTCGCGCGCCGCCGCTCGACCGCCATCGATATCGTCAAGGTGAAGTCGGGGCAGGGGCTGTCATGATCATCGGGCTCGGACATTATCTGGCGGTAGCCGCGATCCTGTTTACGCTCGGGATCTTCGGCATCTTTCTCAACCGCAAGAACGTCATCGTCATCCTGATGTCGGTCGAGCTCATCCTGCTCGCGGTCAACATCAACCTGGTGGCGTTCTCGACCTTCATGGGCGACATCGTCGGCCAAGTCTATGCGCTGATCGTGCTGACGGTCGCGGCCGCCGAAGCCGCCATCGGTCTTGCGATCCTTGTCGCCTATTTCCGCAACCGCGGCTCGATCGCGGTTGAGGACGTGAATTTGATGAAGGGCTGAGCGGGCATGTACGAGGCCATCGTCTTTCTGCCGCTCCTGGGCGCCATCATTGCCGGCGCGATCACGCTGGTCGGCGCACGCAACCGGCTGCCGGGCCAGAATCCGCCGCCGCCGCACGACGATCACGCAGCTATCCCGGTGCACGAAGCTCATGCTCACGCCGCGCCGCATCCCGAGGATGCGCATGCCGAGATCGCGCATTCAGCGCACGAAGATCACGGCCACGATCACCACGCCAGCGAGCCGCCGGTCGTGGGTTCGCGGGCGGCGGAGCTGATCACCACGACGCTGCTGTTCATCTCCTGGATCTTGTCCTGCTACGCCTTCTACGAAGTCGGCTTCGGCGAGCATGACGCCCACGTCACCATCTTCAACTTCATCACGTCCGGCGACCTGAAAGTCGACTGGGCGCTTCGTATCGACTCGCTCACGGTGGTGATGCTGGTGGTGGTGACCACCGTGTCGGCGCTCGTGCACCTCTACTCGATCGGCTACATGGCCGAGGATCCCTACAAGCCGCGCTTCTTCGCCTATCTGTCGTTCTTCACCTTCGCGATGCTGATGCTGGTGACGTCCGACAACCTGGCGCAAATGTTCTTCGGCTGGGAGGGTGTCGGCGTCGCGAGCTACCTCTTGATCGGCTTTTGGTACTACAAGCCGGAAGCGAACGCGGCGGCGATCAAGGCGTTCCTGGTCAATCGCGTCGGCGACTTCGGTTTCTCGCTCGGCATCTTCGCCGTGTTCCTTTTGACCGGCGCGATCAATTTCGAGACCATCTTCGCCCAGGCGCCCGACCTGGTCGGCAAGAGCTTCCACTATCTGTGGTTCGACGCCGACGCGCTGACCGTCGTGTGCCTGCTGCTGTTCACGGGCGCGATGGGCAAGTCGGCGCAGTTCCTGCTGCACACCTGGTTGCCGGACGCGATGGAAGGCCCGACGCCGGTCTCGGCGCTGATTCACGCCGCCACCATGGTGACCGCCGGCGTGTTCATGGTGGCACGGCTGTCGCCGTTGTTCGAACTCGCCCCCAACGCCAAGGCCTTCGTGCTGGTGATCGGCGCCACCACCGCCATGTTCGCCGCCACCGTCGGCCTGGTGCAGAACGACATCAAGCGCGTCATCGCGTATTCGACCTGTTCGCAGCTCGGCTACATGTTCGTCGCCATGGGCTCGGGCGCCTATTCGATCGGCATGTTCCACCTGTTCACCCATGCCTTCTTCAAGGCGCTGCTGTTCCTCGTGCTCCGGCTCGGTGATCCTCGCCATGCATCACGAGCAGGACATGCGGAAGATGGGCGGGCTTCGCAAAAAGATCCCGTTCACCTTCTGGATGATGATCATCGGCACGCTGGCGCTGACCGGCTTCCCGTTCACCGCCGGCTACTTCTCCAAGGATGCCATCATCGAGGCCGACGACACGGTGGCCGGCATTGCGGCGAGCTACGGCTTCATCATGACGGTCGTGGCCGCGGCGCTGACCTCGTTCTATTCCTGGCGGCTGATCTTCATGACCTTCTTCGGTGAGCCGCACGACCGGCATCACTACGACGAGGCGAAAGAAAGCCCGCTGGTGATGCTCATCCCGCTTGGCGTCCTGGCGATCGGGGCGATCGGCGCGGGCTTTCTGTTCAAGCCGATCTTCGAGGGGCAAGGCGCCGAAGAGTTCTTCCGCAACTCGCTGATGATCGGGCAGAACAATCACGTGCTCGAGAACATGGAACACGTGTCGGTCTGGGTCAAAACCGCGCCGTCGATCATGATGGTGATCGGAGCCCTCCTGGCCATTCAGTTCTACATTTGGCGGCCTGATATTCCGGCGAGCCTGGCGCGCGATCAGGGCGTGCTCTACCGCTTCCTGCTCAATGCCTGGTACTTCGACCGCATCTACGACACCCTCATCGTGCGTCCGCTGATGTGGCTCGGCCGGCTGCTCTGGAAGGGCGGTGACGGCTTCATCATCGACGGCTTCGGCCCCGATGGCGTCTCAGCGCGCGTGCTTGACGTGACGCGCGGCGTCGTGCGCCTGCAGACCGGCTACCTCTATCACTATGCCTTCGCCATGCTGATCGGCGTGGCTGCCTTCGTCACTTGGTTTATGTTCGCGGGACCGCACTGATGACGAGCTGGCCGATCCTTTCCGTCGTTACTTTCCTGCCGGTCCTTGGCGCGATCTTCATCGCCTTTCTGCACGACGATGAAGCGGGCGTTCGCAACGCGCGCTGGATCGCGATGTGGACGACGCTGATCACGTTCGTCATCTCGCTGATCCTGGTCTGGCGCTTCGACCCCAGCACGGCCGATTTCCAGTTCCTGGAGAAGCGGCCCTGGCTCGGCGGTACCATCACTTATGTGATGGGCGTCGACGGCATTTCGCTGCCGTTCGTGATCCTCACCACCGCGATCATGCCGATCGCGATTTTGGCGAGCTGGACCTCGGTGCAGAACCGGGTGCGCTCGTACATGATCGCGTTCCTGGTGCTCGAGACCCTCATGGTCGGCACCTTCTGCGCGCTCGATCTGGTGCTGTTCTATCTGTTCTTTGAAGGCGGCCTGATCCCGATGTTCCTGATCATCGGCATCTGGGGCGGCCCGCGCCGGGTCTATGCGAGCTTCAAGTTCTTTCTCTACACCTTCGCCGGCTCGGTGCTGATGCTGCTCGCCATCATGGCGATGTACTGGCAGGCCGGCACCACGGAAATTCCAACACTGCTGCATCACGCCTTTCCGCGCTCGCTGCAGACCTGGGCGTGGTTTGCCTTCCTGGCGTCATTCGCGGTGAAAATGCCGATGTGGCCGGTCCACACCTGGCTGCCGGACGCGCACGTCGAGGCGCCGACCGCGGGCTCGGTGATCCTTGCCGCGATCCTGCTGAAACTCGGCGGCTATGGCTTCCTGCGCTTCTCGCTGCCGATGTTTCCGCAAGCCTCGCTTGATTTCGCGCCGCTGATCTACGCGCTCTCCGTGGTGGCGATCGTCTACACCTCCCTGGTCGCGCTGATGCAGGAGGATGTGAAAAAGCTCATCGCCTATTCGTCGGTGGCGCACATGGGCTTCGTCACCATGGGCCTGTTCGCGGTCACCAGCCAGGGCGTTGCCGGCGGCATCTTCCAGATGGTCTCGCACGGCATCGTCTCGGCCGCGCTGTTTCTCTGCGTCGGCGTGATCTATGATCGCATGCATACGCGCCAGATCGCCGCCTATGGGGGGCTGGTCAACCGCATGCCGGTTTACGCCTTCCTCTTCATGATCTTTACCTTCGCCAATGTCGGTCTTCCCGGCACGTCCGGATTCGTCGGCGAATTCCTCACGCTGCTCGGCACCTTCCGGGTCAACAACTGGGTGGCGACGCTGGCGACGATCGGCACCATCCTGTCCGCCGCCTATGCGCTGTGGCTCTATCGCAAGGTGGTTTTCGGCAAGCTCGAAAAGTCGAGCCTGTTCAACATCAAGGATGTCGGCCTGCGAGAGATGGCGATCCTGACCCCGCTGGTGATCCTCACCATCGTGTTCGGCGTCTATCCGAAGCCGGTGCTCGACATGTCGGCGACCTCGGTGACCGCGCTCATCGATAACTTCCATCACGCCGTGTCGACGCGTGCAATCCGCCGAGCTGGCGAGGTAGGGCGATGAACGAAACTCTCACCCTGAGCGCACTGACGCCGCTGCTGCCGGAGATCATTCTCGCGCGTCGGCGCCATGGCGCTCCTGTTGCTCGGCGCCTACCGCGGCGCAGCGCACCGAGAGCTTGATCGATGTCCTGTCCATCATCCTCCTTTTGATCGCCGGCGCGGCGCTGCTGCTGTTGCCCGAGGGCAAGCTCGTCGCCTTCAACGGCAGCTTCATCGTCGACACCTTCGCGCGGTTTCTGAAGATCCTCGCCATCGCGGGCTCCGCCGCCGCCATTCTGATGTCGATCGACTACGACCGGCGCGAAGGCCAGCAGCGCTTCGAATATGCGGTGCTGATCGTGCTCTCCACGCTCGGCATGTTCACGCTGATCTCGGCCGGCGATCTGATCGCGCTTTATCTGGGCCTCGAACTGATGAGCTTGCCGCTTTATGTCGTCGCGGCGAGCCATCGCAATTCGCTACGCTCGAGCGAGGCGGGACTGAAGTATTTCGTCCTCGGCGCGCTGTCCTCCGGCATGCTGCTGTACGGCGCGTCGCTGGTCTATGGCTTCACCGGTACGGTCAATTTCGCCGGCATCGCGCATTCGGCCGCTGACGGCGGCACCGGGCTGATCTTCGGCCTCGTGTTCCTGTTCGCCGGCTTCTGCTTCAAGGTCTCGGCCGTACCGTTCCACATGTGGACGCCGGACGTTTATGAGGGCGCGCCGACGCCGGTCACGGCGTTCTTCGCCTCGGCGCCGAAGGTGGCCGGCATCGCCATGTTCGTGCGCGCTTCGATTACGGCGTTCCCGGGCATTACCACGCAGTGGCAGGAGATCGTCGCCTTCGTCTCGATCGCCTCGATGGTGCTGGGCTCGTTCGCCGCCATTGGCCAGCGCAACATCAAGCGGCTGATGGCTTATTCGTCGATCGGCCATATGGGCTTTGCGCTGGTCGGCCTCGCCGCCGGCACGGCGGAAGGCGTGCAGGGCGTTCTGGTCTATATGGCGATCTACATCACCATGACGCTCGGCGTGTTCGCCGTGATCCTGTCGATGCGCCGTGACGGCGGCATGGTCGAATCGATCGATCAGCTTGCCGGTCTCGCCCGCACCAATCCGGGCATGGCGTTCCTGATGGCGGCGTTGCTGTTTTCGATGGCCGGTGTTCCGCCGCTCGCCGGCTTTATCGCCAAATTCTATGTTTTCGCAGCCGCCATGAAGGCCGGCCTCTACGTGCTCGCTGTGATCGGCGTGCTGGCGAGCGTGGTCGGCGCCTACTACTATCTGGCGGTCGTCAAGGTCATGTACTTCGACGAACCGGCCGAGCCGTTCTATCAAACGCCGGCCGCGCTCAAGGTGGTGCTCGGGGTTTGCGCGCTGTTCAACATCGTCTTTTGGCTCTATCCGGCACCCCTGGTCGGCGTCGCCACCGCGGCCGCCCAATCGCTGTTCTGATGCGGCTATCGTCTGCGGCGCAGGCTGCCGGTTATCGTCTGTCGGTTCATGACGCCCTGGGCTCGACCAACGCGGAAGCGCTCACCTTGGCGCGCGGCGGCGACCGGGGCCCGCTGTGGATCGTGGCGCGCGAACAGACCGCGGGCCGCGGCCGGCGCGGCAATGCCTGGGTGTCGCCACCCGGCAACCTCTACGCCACGCTGCTGCTGACCGATCCGGCGCCGACCGAATGCGCGCCGCAACTGTCTTTCGTCGCCGTCTTGGCTCTATACGATGCCATCGCCGCATGCGCGCCGGCGCTGGAGAAAACGCTGGCGCTGAAATGGCCGAATGACCTTCTCTGCGGCGGCGCCAAGCTTGCGGGCATCCTCATCGAGGGCGAGGGCACCGGCAAAGCGCTCGCGGTCGCCATCGGCATCGGCGTGAACTGCATCAGCCATCCGGCGCAGACGCCGTATCCGGCGACCGACCTGAAGGGCGAGGGCGCCCCGGTCGATGCCGCGACCTTGTTCGAAGCTTTGACCGCAACCCTCGCGCAGCGGCTTGCCGCATGGCGCCGCGGCTCAGGCTTTGCCGAGATCCGCGCCGATTGGATCGCGCGCGCCGCCGGCATGGGCGGCGACATGCGCGCACGCCTGCCGGATCGCGAGATTATCGGCCGCGGCGAAGGGCTCGATGTGCACGGCCGCCTGTTGCTGCGGCTTTCCGACGGCTCGGTGCAGGCGATTGCGGCGGGCGATGTCTTTCCCATGAGTGGCGCGGCCTGATGGCGGGTCCAGAACTTCTTTTCGCGCCGCTCGGCGGCATCGGCGAGATCGGGATGAATCTCTCGATCTACGGCTTTGGCGAAGGCCCGCGGCGCAAATGGCTGATGGTCGATTGCGGCGTCGCGTTCGGCAGCGAGGACCATCTTCCCGGTATCGATCTCATCCTGCCGGACATCCGCTTTCTGATCGAACAGCGCCGCAACATCGTCGGGCTTTTGCTCACGCACGCTCACGAAGATCATATGGGCGCGCTGATCGATCTGTGGCCGAAACTCAAGGTGCCGCTGTATGCGTCCCCGTTTGCGGCCGCGTTGTTCGAGGCGCGCCGGTTGTCGGAGCCGGGCGCTCCCCAGATTCCCGTCACTGTCGTGCCGGTGAACGGCCGGGTCGAGCTTGCGCCGTTCACCATCGACTTCGTCAATGTCGCCCATTCGATCCCGGAATCGAACGCGCTGGCGATCCGCACGCCCCTTGGCACGGTGGTGCACACCGGCGACTGGAAAATCGACGAGACGCCGGTGATCGGGCTGCCGACCGACGCGGCCAGACTGACTGCCCTCGGCGACGAGGGCGTGCTGGCGCTGGTCGGCGACTTCGACCAACGCGGTGCGCGACGGCCGTTCGCCCTCGGAAGCCGAGGTGGCGAAGACGCTCGCCGAACTGATCCGCACCGCGCCCGCGCGGGTCGCGGTCACAACCTTCGCCTCGCATGTTGGGCGCATCCGTGCCGTTGCCGAGGCGGCGCGGCTTGCCGAACGCGAAGTCGTGGTGGTGGGCCGCGCCATGGAGCGGGTCGTCCAGGTGGCGCGCGAGACCGGCTACCTCGAAGGCGTCCAGGATTTCCGCGAGATGCAGGCTTACGGCTACCTGCCGCCCGACAAGGTGCTGGCGTTGTGCACCGGCAGCCAGGGCGAGCCGCGCGCCGCGCTGGCCCGCATTGCCCAGGACGAGCATCCGGAAATCACGCTATCCCGCGGCGACCGCGTGATCTTCTCGGCCCGCACGATACCGGGCAACGAGAAGGCGGTGTCCCGCGTCGTCAACGGGCTGGTGAACCAGGGCGTCGAAATCATCACCGACCGCGATCGGCTGGTGCATGTCTCCGGCCATCCGCGCCGCGACGAGCTGCGCGACATGATCAAATGGGTGCGGCCGAGAATTCTCGTTCCGGCCCACGGCGAGCCGCTGCACCTCGCCGAGCACGCCAAGCTCGCGCGCGCCGCCGGCGTGCCGCAGGTGCTGGTCTGCCGCAACGGCGATCTTGTTCGTCTCGCTCCCGGACCGGCGCAGATCGTCGATGAGCTTCCCTCAGGGCGCCTCTACAAGGACGGCGCGCTGCTGATCGATGCGCAATCGCCGACGGTGGCAGCGCGCCGGCGGCTGAGCTTCGCCGGCGTCGTCACGGTGGCGCTGGCGGTGAGCGAGCAGGGGATGCTGGTCGCAGACCCGGAGGTTGAGCTCATCGGCATTCCTGAGACCGATGCCGGCGGACGTCCGATGGCCGATATCGCCCGTGCGGCGGTCGAGACGGCATTCGATCACCTGCCGAAGCAGCGGCGGCGCGATCCAGACGAGGTCGCCGAAGCCATGCGCCGCGCCGTTCGTGGCGCCATCGCCGAACGCTGGAACAAAAAGCCCGTCTGCCACGTCCACGTATTGAGCGTGTGACGTCAACGATGTGGTGTCGGCTCCAGCCTCCATGGGCGCCAAGCTTGCTTCAGACGCAAGGCTTCACCCAGACGCAAGGCTCAGGTCCCGTGCGATCGTTTTCTCGAAAGCCGATCGCAGTGCCGTGCTCTGTACGGGATCGGGATGGTATTCGAGATCCGACGTACCGGAAATCGTTCGCGCCGGCGTGATCATATCCGTTTGATCGAAGAAGATCGGGCCGTGCCCAGCGTCCAGATAGGATACGGCTTGGCGAAGATCGAACCCGGTGACTCGAAGATCGACGGAGGTCCGCGGACGCGTCATCGACTCCGCGCTATAGGAAGCGTGACAGACGTAAGGATCAAAGATCATCACGTCGCCGACGTTAATTTCGGGAGTTCAATAAAACTCCCTTGAGCCAAGTTCGGGCGCGACAATTTCGTGTGCGCCTGAACTATCGACCTGATGCACCACCGGCAGGTTGCGGCGCGTTTTCGTCGAGGCAATGAATCGAAGACCCGGTGCGTCACGGCCGATACGATCGGGGCTGATGGCGACCCAGAATGTCAGAGCGCGCGACATTCCGACCGGTGAAATATCTTGATGGAATGGCACAAGGCCGATTTTACTGGTCGGCCCGACCGTTCTGATCGTCGCAGTCGTGCCCGCCGAGGACAGCAGGATGTCGGAATTGAAGTACGCGCGACATAGCTCGTAGAAAAATTGCTGTATCAAGCGATGCACGGGAAACTGAAAGGGCGTGCCGCCTTGGATTTGCCAGAGCCCGCCGCCGTTGGGGGGCGGTGGTTTCATGAAACCAATGGCTTCGAGAAACTCGCGATAATTTTCAACGGCCGTTCGGCTCGCCTCGTTTCCCCGTACCAAGACACAACCGAGAGTGTCCAGGTGGCGGCCCATGGCCAGCGGATCAAGACCGGTAAGGGGGACCTCCAGCCTTCTGCAGGTCAAGACATTCTGCGCGCTCCGGCCACGCGCAATCTTTTTGCGGCGGCTAGTGTTTTCGATGCGTGCCGACAGCGATCGCCAAATTCTCGCAAGATGCTGTTTGGTCGTCAGCGCAAGCAATCGCGCCGTCCGAACGGGGTGCATGAGCCGCGACCAATTGCGTCGGAAATCCAAGGTTTGCCCCAAAAACCTCTCCTCTCGATCCGTAGCGCCATACCTCCGCTCGCCTTTAGGCGCAAAACGAATATTTTGCAACTATTGCATAGTAGATTGCATCCGCCACAAACCATTCATATTGGGGGACACTTTGCGGATGGGCGCCTCTGATGTTTCGTTGGTTTGCACCCCTGTTGCTGTTTGCCGCCAAGCCGGAGGTCATGATCCGGATCTTGGGCGCGGCGCTGGCGGCGGCTGTGCTGTTCTTTGGGGTGTGGCTGATCTCGAGCATTGCGGTCACGTTCGACACGCTCAAAAATCCGGCCGTTGCCATCATCTATGGCGGCGTGCTGCTGCTGTTTTTCTCGGTCGTCACCGGCGTTGCCTGGTTGCGCCTGCGGCGATTGACGGCGCCGGCAAAGGCCGCCTTGCCGCCGGCCGCAACCAAGCTCCCGCCGCTGACCGATGAGATCATCAGCAAGCGCGCCAAAGAGCTTGTCGGCAGATGGGATACTGAGAGCCGCGACGCCGAAAAATCAGCGGTGCGTGTCCAGCCGGCAGTTGCCGCGGCGCCATCGCCGGCACCACAGCCCCGCGCGCCGGCGCGGGCAACGCTTGTGGTCACCGGCCCCACTTATGCCGGCAAGACCACCCTGATTAAGACGCTGCTCGCGGAAAAACCGGCAGGATCAAACGGGAGTGCCAACGACGCCGTGCGTCTCAAAGAGGAAAGCTCGACCGACGGCGACCCGCGCCACCTCGATACGCTGGTGGCGAGCATCAAGCAATCCGACGGCGTCGTCTTCGTGGTCGATCAGGATTTGCGCGCGCCGGAAGTCGCCGCCATCAAGCGCTTCATTGCCACCGGCAAACCGCTTTATCTGGTGTTGAACAAAACCGATCAATTCGCGAGCGGCGATCGCGATGCGATCCTGGCTTCGATCCGCGACAAGATGCCGGCCCGCTTTCCGCCTGCGAACGTGGTCTGCGTCGCTGCGGCGCCGATGCCGGTCGCGCGCGAGATCGAGGATGCGCGCGGCGCCGTGCGCGTGGAAATGCGCCGCCCGGAGAGTGATGTCGCGGCGCTTCTGCGTTTGCTTGCCGGCAAGTTCGCGCCGCGGGATGTGCAGGCACTGCGATTTGAGCGCGCGCAATAATCGGGATTTTGGCACGCATGGAAGACCAATCGATATTGCCGGACACGATCGAAGCCTTGCGCAAGCTCTCGGGCGACGCCCGACTGCGCCCGCAGGAGCGCGCCAGCATCGAAAAGGAGATGCAGGACATCGAGGAATTCACCACCAAGCTCGAAAACGGCCGCGTCGAGATCGCGGCCTTCGGCGAGGTCGGTTCCGGCAAGAGTGCGCTCTTGAACGCGCTGGCCGGCGAAAAGGTCTTCACGGTCTCGGCCGAACATGGCTCGACCGATAAAATCTCCAAAGCCGGCTTCAAGAATACCAAGCTCGTGTTGGTCGACACGCCCGGCATCAACGAAGCCGCCGGCGAGCTGCGCGGCAAGCTCGCCGAAGAGACCGTGCGCTACACCGACTTGGTGTTGTTCGTCGCCGACGGCGATCTCAACCGCGTCGAACTCGAAGCGTTCACGCAGCTTTGCGATCTGAACAAGCCGATGTTGTTGGTGATCAACAAAGCCGATTTGCTGGGACCGACCCAGGTCAAGGAAATCTCCGAATCCGTCCTGCGCAAGATCGGCCATCGCCTCGGCGCTGCCGACATCGTGTTTGCCGCCGGCGCTCCGCGCGAGACCGAGCGCGAGATCCACAAGGCCGACGGCTCCATCGAGATCGTGCGCTATCAGCCGAAGCCGAAGATCGACATGCTGGAAAAGCGCATGCTCGAGGTACTCGATCGCGAGGGCAAGGCGATCATCGCGCTCAATGCCAGCCTGTTCGCGACCGATGTCAGCGAGCAGATCAA
Organism: uncultured Alphaproteobacteria bacterium; assembly: GCA_963737755.1. GTDB lineage: Bacteria > Pseudomonadota > Alphaproteobacteria > Rhizobiales > Xanthobacteraceae > BOG-931. The sequence continues at coordinate 33,982 of CAVTTZ010000014.1, forward strand.
AGCGCTGAAAGAACATGTCCGGGGCAAAGAGGTCACGCGGCTGATTTATTATTTCATGCTCGGCAAGGCGCTGGTGGTCGGCGCCAATCCGGTGCCGGTGTTCGATATTCTCGCCGGTATCGCCAGCGATGGCCTGATGGTGCAAAGGATCGGCGCGATCTACGGCACCGATTTCTCCATTGCGAACGCGCAAGGCATGGTGCTGGAAATTCTGCGCGCCTGGGGTTTCATGGCGGCGGCTGAATATGGCCTGCATCTGGGCGCTGATTTGCTGCGGACCGTGACCTTCGGCACCAGCACGATTCTCACCGCCGTTCCGCAGGGTCTCGCCGCTGCCTGGAGCACCTACGTGGTCGGCAACGCAGCGAACGTCTATTTCCGCGATGCCGGTTGGGGCGGCCGCTCGCCGAAGGAGATCGTGCAGGAGATTCTCACCGGTGCGGAAACGCAGAAGACCAGCATCCTCGGTCCGATCCGCGATCAGCTGAAGGCCAAGTTCGGCCGCTGACACGCGGCATACGGCTCCTTGTAGGACGGGCTGAGCTTTGCGAAACCCATCGCTGAATGACGCGGCTTGATGGGTGGGTTTCGCTTTCGCTCGACCCAGCCTACAAGACGGGCAACGAAGGACAGGGACATGATTGGCAGGCTCAACCACGTAGCGATCGCGGTGCGCGACATCGCCAAGGCGGCGGCGGTTTATCGTGACGTGCTCGGGGCCGACGTTTCGGCCGCCGTGCCGCAGCCTGACCATGGCGTCACCACCGTGTTCATCACCTTGCCGAACACCAAGATCGAGCTGTTGGAGCCGCTCGGCGAAGGCTCGCCGATCAACAAATTCCTTGAACGCAATCCGGACGGCGGCATGCACCACGTCTGTTACGAGGTCGACGATATCCGCGCCGCCAGCGAAGCCTTGAAAAAGAACGGCGCGCGGGTGCTGGGCGATGGCGAGCCGAAAATCGGCGCCCACGGCAAGCCCGTGCTGTTCCTGCATCCCAAGGATTTTTCGGGGACGCTGGTCGAGCTGGAACAGCGCTGACGGGTGAGCCGAAATGCCCGTTACAACAGCCGTCGCCATCTATTTCCTGATCTGGTGGATAACGCTGTTCGCCGTGCTGCCGTTTGGCATACGCAGCCAGCACGAGGACGGCGATATGCCGGAGGGGACAGATCCGGGTGCGCCGGTGCTGCCGCGGGTAGGGCGCAAGCTGATCTGGACGACGCTCGTGTCGGCAGTGATTTTTGCCGGCTGCTACGTCGTTTACGTCAATCACTGGCTCACGCTCGAAATGCTGGTCGCGCCTTTCGGCTTGCACTGAAGCGGTCCGGCTTCGCAGCGGCCGCTTGCGCGCGAGAGGGGAAATTCAGTCCAAGCCGCAGGTTCGCGGCGGCAGGCGATTGCCCAAAAAAATAGCAGGGCAAATGCCCTGCCATAAGATCGATACGCCGATCCTTAAATCTACGCTTCGCTGTCGCGATTTTTGGCTTGTGAGCGCACCCCGGCAGCGTTGAACCGCGCCGTGGATCATCCTCCCGAGACTTGGACCGCCCTCCCGAACGCTAAAAAACCGCGTCAGGATCGCGCACACGCTAAGTACTCGATCTTTTGGACAATGTCATCACCGTACCGGGCATTCACGATAAAATATTTTGCCCTTGCCGAATTTGGCGGCGCGATCGCGAGCCAGAATGCGACAGCCCTTGTAATTCGGGCTCCCATTGCGCATTGACTGCGCTTGCGATTCCAATCCCAGACGGCGAGATTTCATGCGCCTTTCAACGCGCCTTTCCCGATACTTCCTGCCCATTCTGCGCGAAACGCCCAAAGAGGCCGAAATCGTCTCGCACCGGCTGATGCTGCGCGCCGGCATGATCCGCCAGGAGTCCGCGGGCATTTACGCTTTCCTGCCGCTCGGGCTCCGCGTCCTCGACAAGGTGTGCGACATCGTTCGCGAGGAGCAGAACCGTGCCGGCGCGATCGAGCTTCTGATGCCGACGATCCAGTCGGCCGAGCTTTGGCGCGAAAGCGGCCGCTACGAGGCCTACGGCAAGGAAATGCTGCGCATCAAGGACCGCCATGAGCGTGAGATGCTTTATGGGCCCACGAACGAGGAAATGATCACTGAGATTTTCCGCAGTTATGTCCGGTCTTACAAGGACTTGCCTCTGAATCTTTACCACATTCAGTGGAAGTTCCGCGATGAGGTCCGGCCGCGCTTCGGCGTGATGCGCGGGCGCGAATTCCTGATGAAGGACGCCTATTCGTTCGACCTCGACTTCGAAGGCGCCAAACACGCTTACAACAGGATGTTCGTCGCTTATCTGCGCACCTTCGCCCGCATGGGCCTGCGCGCAATACCGATGGTCGCCGAAAGCGGCCCGATCGGCGGCAACCTCTCCCACGAATTCATCATTCTGGCCGAGACTGGCGAGAGCGAAGTGTTCTGCGACAACGAGTACCTGAACTTCGAGGTGCCGGGAGCCGATGTCGATTTTGATCATATCGGCCGGCTGCAGGAACTGGTCGATAAGTGGACGTCGCTCTACGCGGCGACTTCGGAAAAGCACGATGCGGCCGCGTTCGCCGAACTCGGGGCGCGGGGCCTCTCGGCCCGCGGCATCGAGGTGGGCCATATCTTCTACTTCGGCACCAAATATTCCGAGGCCATGAAGGCCGTCGTTACTGGACCGGACGGCGCTGATCGGCCGATTCACGGCGGCTCCTACGGCATCGGGCCGAGCCGGCTGGTCGCCGCCATCATCGAAGCGTCCCACGACGACGCCGGCATCATTTGGCCGGACGCGGTTGCGCCCTTCAATGTCGCCATCCTCAATCTCAAGCAGGGCGGGACTGACACCGATCCGGCTTGCGAGCAGCTCTACGCCGCGCTCACCCAGAAGGGTCTCGACGTGCTCTATCACGATCTCGACGAGCGGCCCGGTTCCAAATTCAACACCGCTGACCTGATCGGCATTCCGTGGCAGATCATGGTCGGGCCGCGCGGCCTCGCCGAGGGCAAGGTCGAGGTCAAACGCCGCGCCGACGGCTCGCGGGACCTCCTGACGCCGGCCGACGCGATCGCGCGCGTCACCGGCGTGGAGCCATAATGCCGCAGCCGCTCGGGGTTCGGCCGTTAAACCTGTGCGCTGCCCGGCGGTGGATGGCTTTGGTGGCTTGAAACTGCCAGAATCATGTGAAACTCGGTGATCTCGCGGGGACCACAACAGAATGCGAGAGCCGACAGGCACTCATCCCTTTGCGCCGTTTGAATGGATGCTGTCGCTCCGCTACCTGCGGGCGCGGCGCAAGGAAGGATTCATTTCGGTCATTGCCACCTTCTCCTTCCTCGGCATCATGCTGGGGGTGGCGACGCTCATCATCGTCATGGCGGTGATGAACGGTTTCCGGCAGGAGTTGCTGGACAAGATTTTGGGGCTCAACGGCCACCTTCTGATCCAGCCGCTCGAATCTCCGCTGACCGATTGGCAGGCGGTGGCTGAACGCGTGTCGGGCGTGCGCGGCGTGCGGCTCGCGGCTCCGATCGTCGAAGGCCAGGCACTGGCGTCGTCGCCGTTCAATGCCTCGGGCGTGCTGGTGCGCGGCATCCGCGGCCGCGATTTGGCAAAGCTCTCGTCAATCGCTTCTTCGGCCAAGCCGCAGGGTGCGCTCGAGGGTTTTGATGAAGGGCAGGGCATCCTGATCGGCAAGCGTCTTGCCGATCAGCTTTCGCTGCGGGTCGGCGACAGCGTCACGCTGGTGGCGCCGCGCGGTGCGGTGACACCGATGGGTACGACGCCGCGCATCAAGCCCTACAAGATCGCCGCGATCTTCGAGATCGGCATGTCCGAATACGACGCCGCCTTTGTGTTCATGCCGCTGCCGGAGGCGCAGGCCTACTTCAATCGCGCCGGCGACGTCACCGCGATCGAGATCTACACCGACAATGCGGATCGCGTTGACGAGAATTTCCGCAAGCTCATTCACGATGCCGCCGCGCGCCCGATCTACATGATCGCCTGGCAGCAACGGAACGCCACCTTCTTCAACGCGCTCCAGGTCGAGCGCAACGTCATGTTCCTGATTCTGACGTTGATCGTGCTGGTGGCGGCGCTCAACATCGTCTCCGGCCTGATCATGCTGGTGAAGGACAAGGGCAGCGATATCGCCATCCTGCGCACGATGGGCGCCACCCAGGGCGCGATCATGCGGGTCTTCCTGATCACCGGGGCCTCGATCGGAGTCGTCGGCACGCTCGTGGGATTTTTGCTGGGCACCGTCGTTTGTTTGAACGCCGATGCGATCCGGCGCTTCTTCTCGTGGCTCACCAACACCGACATCTTCTCGCCCGAGCTTTACTTCCTGTCGCGGCTGCCGGCCGAGATGAATTTCGGTGAGACCACAGCGGTTCTGGTGATGGCGCTCGGACTGTCGTTCCTGGCGACGCTTTATCCATCGTGGCGGGCGGCGCGGCTCGATCCGGTCGAAGCGCTGCGGTACGAATGATCACGCCCGATGGATGAGAAGACCACCATCATGGAGTCCGCGCCATCGACCGAGGCAGCTCCCGCAGCCAGCGACGAACGCAAGCCGCTGCTGTTTCTGCATGCGATCTCGCGGCGCTTTCGTCAGGGCGAAGCCACGCTCGATATTCTCAAGAGCGCGGAGCTTGCGGTCTGGCCAGGTCAATCGGTGGCCCTGATCGCTCCATCGGGCGCCGGTAAATCGACACTGCTGCACATCGCCGGGCTGCTCGAGCATCCCGATTCCGGCGAGGTGTTTATCGACGGCGCCGCTACGTCGAATTTGTCCGATATGCAGCGCACGCTGATCCGCCGCAGCGACATCGGCTTCGTCTATCAGTTTCATCATCTGCTGCCGGAATTCTCGGCGGTGGAGAACGTAATGCTGCCGCAGATGATCCGCGGGCTGGGCCGGTCGGAGGCGCGCGTCCGCTCCGCCGATCTTCTGTCGTATCTCGGACTGAAGGAGCGCCTGACGCATCGCCCGGCGGAGCTGTCCGGTGGCGAGCAGCAGCGCGTCGCGATCGCGCGCGCCGTCGCCAACGCGCCGCGCATTCTGCTCGCCGACGAGCCGACCGGCAATCTCGATGTGAAGACGTCCGAGCGCGTGTTCGCGACCTTGAGCCAACTGGTGCGCGCCTCCGGGCTCGCCGCCATCATCGCCACGCACAATCTCGACATCGCGTCGCAGATGGACCGCCGCGTCACGCTGCGCGACGGCGCCGTCGTGGAGCTCGAATAGCCTCGCTTTCCGTCACTGCGAGCGAAGCGAAGCAATCCAGTTCACACGCCGGGAGAGCAGGATTGGCTTCGTCGCCATATGACCGTCGAAGACGGGCGTGAGCGCCCTTACGGCTTCGCAATGACGGCGAAAAAAACGAGGCCGCCCGCAGGCGGCCTCGCTGGCATTGCCGGATGGCGTGCCGCTCACCAGCAGGGAGCACCTGGAAAGCTTGGGAAAGTGGGGCAAGCCCTTGGGTGGTGTGGCAAAATGCCAGTATCCACAGCCTTTTTCGCCCCTTCCCAAAACATACCCATGGAATGCAATATTATCCTGGTGTTAGCCCAAAGCTAGCCCAGGAGGACCCCAATGCCGCGACGCCGGGCCTTATCCGACCGCCAGATTGCTTCCCTTCCCCGTAGAGACCGGCGCTATGCCATTGCCGACGCCACCACGCCGGGACTTTGGCTGCGGGTGCCGGCGGAGGGGCCGATCACGTTCGCCGCCGTGTCCCGCCGCCGCAAGAATCATGTGGAGGGCAACCGGGTAGTTTGGAAGACGCTCGGCACCAGCGCCTACTTGTCGATTGATGAGGCCCGCACGCTCTGCCGGGACGCGGTGCGGCGCATCCGGCTAGGCGAGGCGCTGGAGGATGCCCCGAAGAACAGCGTGGCCGACGTCTGCGATATGTGGCTGCGAATTGTCGTTCAGGGGGAAGGGCTATCGCACGGCCCGTGAGCGCGAGCGGGTAATCCGCAAATACATCGTTCCCCGCCTTGGAACTCGGGCATTCGAGGCGGTCCGCCGCAGCGAGATTACCGGCATGCTCGACGCCGTGGCCGAGAACAACGGCACCGCGCAGGCGGACATGGTGCTCAAGGTCTTTGGCGCCGTGGCCTCGTGGTGGGCCAAGCGCAACGACGATTATCAGTCCCCCGTCGTCCGGGGCATGAAACGTAGTGAGGCAACCGACCGAGAGCGCATTCTCAAGGACGATGAACTCCGGGCGGTGTGGCAGACGGCCGAGCGGTTCGGCACCGCCGGTGCGTTTGTCCGGTTCGCCCTTTTGACCGCCCAGCGCCATGCCAAGATCACCGACTTGCGCTGGGACGATGTGGACGGCGCTGGCGTGTGGACGATCAGGGCGGACGCGAGAGAGAAAGGCAACGCCAACCATTTGGCTCTGCCGCCGCTTGCGCTTGAGATCATCCGGCGACAGCCGCGCATCGCGGGCAAGGACCGCATCTTTGGCCGACCGCACGCCCGCACGCTGGCGCAACTGCGGCAAGAAGCAGGCGTGACCGATTTTGTGGTCCACGATCTGCGGCGGTCCGCTAGATCGTTGATGAGCCGCGCCAAGGTTCCGAGTGATGTGGCGGAACTTGTGCTCGGCCACCGCCTGCGGGGTGTTCGGCAGGTTTATGACCGGCACTCGTATTTCGAGGAGAAGCGGCACGCCCTCAACGAACTCGCCCAACTCGTAGAGAACATCTTGCATCCGCCGACCGGGAACGTCGTGGCGTTCGGGGGCGCGTAATGGGTCGGCGCAAAGGCAGCAAAAACAAAAACGGGCTGACGGCCGGGACAAAGTACTGGCGAGCGGAATTCGGCCTAGAGAAAGTGAGCAAGACCGATCTACGCAAGCGCCGTAGTCGCGCTAAGGCCGTAGCGGAAGCCGAGGGCAGTGGGTTCGGCAAAGGATGGGTTGACCTCGACCGATCGATGGCGGTGCTTGAAGCATTTCGACAAGGTGGTGCGGAGACGCAAAATGATTTTGATGCCTTCTGTGAGCAATGGCGCATCAACGAAATGAAAAGGCTGCTGGCGCGGTCCGACGAGGCTAGAGAACTGCGGAAACAGTGGCGCGCCCAAAACAAAAAATAAACTGTCACGTTTGGCCGTCGAAAGTGGCACCAAAAGCCGTATTTTGTCACGCTTTACTTGTGGCTTCTGCGGTAGTCGGCGCTAATAGTGTTGATCGCTTTTCAATCGAACGAGGCGATCAATGTACGAACGACCCCAGCTTCCCCCACAAGGGAAATTGATCCCGCGCAGCAAATTCCGCGAGTACGGGCTCATCTCCGATCGAAGTTCAATTCAACGATGGATCGACGAACGCGGCTTTCCCAAGCCTTATCGGTTTGGGTATCGAACCGTTGTTTGGTCGCTCGACGAAATCCGTAGCTGGATGGCCGCACAGCGCGCCGCCTAAATCCTCCACACCTCCCAAAAAGAAAAGAGCCGCTGCGGAGGCGGCTCTTTTCCGGAGGTCATTTGTGAGCGCACGGGCAGCGCAACTCAACATGCATCAGATAAACAATTCACCCCCCGAGATCAAGCTTCGCGATTATCAGATCGACGTCATTGGTCGCGTGTGGGAACAAATAGAACGCGGCAGACGGCGTGTGTGCCTCGTGGCACCGACCGGCGCAGGCAAGACCGTCATCGCTGGTCGGCTGATCCAGCAGGCCCGCAACGCCGATAGCGGCGTGCTTGGTGCTCTGGCGCTCACCCGCGAGATCGTCACCCAGACCAGCCAAAAACTTCATGGCTTCGGCATTCCGCATGGCATCATTGGCCGCGGAACTGACGCGGGGCCTCTACAACAACGTGCTAGTCGCCAGCGTGCGACCTTCCACGAGCGGGTCATGCGGTCGCGGCGCATGGAGAAGCCCGCGCGCGATCTGATTATCGTCGACGAATGCCACCACATTTGGCGCGGACGTGGAGAGATCACTCGCTCGCATACCCCGACCCGCGGTGATCGGGCTACGCGACGCCCTGCCGTGGCGATGGCCGTGGCCTTGGCGACGCCTTCGACGTGATTGTCGAATGCCCGCAGGTTCCAGAGCTGATTAGCGGCCGGCTTTCTGGTCGGCACCAAGATCTATGCGCCACCGCCGCCCGATTTGCGCGGCGTCAAGGTCCAGACGGGCGATTACGTCGCCAAACAACTCGGCCGAGCGCATGGATACCGCCGAATTGGTCGGTGACATCGTCGAGCATTGGTTACGGCATGCGCTGGGCTGAAAAGCGTCGTATTCGGCGTCGATGTCGCGCACAGCCGCCATATCGCGGCGAGTTTGTCTACGCCGGCGTCAAGGCCGAGCACCTCGACGGCACGACGCCAAAAACAATCCGTGATGCCATCCTGCAGCGGCTCGCCACACGGGGACACCACGGTCGTCTGCAATTACGGGGTACTGACCGAGGGCTTCGACCTGCCCGATATCCGGTGCGTGGTGCTGGCGCGGCCCACACGGCAACTCGGCTTGTATCGCCAGATGGTCGGCCGTGGTCTGCGGCCAGCGCCGGACAAGGACAAGCTCGTCGTCCTCGACCACGGCGGGCGATATACGCGCATGGCCCGGTCGAGGACCGTGTCGAATGGACGCTTGAGCGCGATAAGCGGGCGCGTAACACGAGCGCACAACGCCAAGCGGCAGATCAGAGACACGGACGGCCGTTACAAGAGCCGCATAATCGACTGCACCAAATGTGGGGCCAAGCGCATCAGCGGCGAGCCCTGCACCGCCTGCGGCTACTTCCCGCAGCGGCCGCCCAAGGCCGTCACGTTCGATGATGGCGATCTGGCGCTCTATGACAAGCAGGCGCGGAAGGCGGACGCCGTCGAACACGACGCCGAGACGATGGCGACGTGGCACGGCATGCTGCTGCACATCCAGCAGGACCGAGAGGCTACAGCCCGAAATGCGCGCAGGCACTTCCACGACAAAGTTCGGCTGCTGGCCGCCACACGACGTCCGGCCGAAGCCAATCCCGCCAACGCCGGAAGTCCTGGCGTGGTCCGCCCCGCCTAATCGCTTACGCCAAAAGTAGGAGTGCCGCATGAGCAAGCGCCGAGATCAGGCCATCAAGATCCCCGGCAGATACGTGCCCATCCGGCATGAAATTCTCGATGCGCCTGCATGGAAGGCGATGAGCATGGGTGCCCGCATGCTCGACATCGCCCTGCAACGGCGCATGTACTTCAAGGACAACAACAATGGCCGCATCCACATGTCGACACGGGAAGGTGCGGCAGGAGCTTGGCGCGCGACAGGGCACCGTAGCCGTCTGGCTGCGCGAAGCTCAGAACACTACGGCTTCATCGTCCCGACCATCAGGCACTCACTCGGCGTCGACGGCAAGGGCAAAGCAACGCACTACCGGCTGACCGATTGGCGGGAGGGCAACGGCCGGAGCATCGAAGGCACGAAGGACTATCTGAAATGGGACGGCAACTGCTGTTCGCAGCCGCCGAAACAGCCGCCGCCAAAAATAAAAAAGCCAACGCCAAAAAAAACAAAACCCCGAGACACACCATGTCTCAGGGTGAGACAGACCATGTCTCATACACCTGAGACAGACCATGTCTCAGGGAAACCCGAAACTGAGACAGACCATGTCTCATACAGCGGCCCCGGCCTGAGACACGACCGTGTCTCATTCTCTAGGTAAGCCATGTGTACAGCCCGAAAAGGCAGAAGCCGAGGCGGCTGAGCCAACGGTCGGCGCCGAGCCCGAAGCGCCGGCGCCGGAAGCCGGGGAGCCGAAGCCCAAGCCGGAGCCCAATGGTCATGACCAGCAGGCGGCCGACGAACCATCGTCGTGGACATCCGCCGCATCATGGCCGGTGGCCAGTTCCGGCTGCATTGAGTTCAACAGAGGAGCGAACGATGTCGATAATGTCGATGATGACGAAGGCCAAAATGACGATCACCGGGTCAGCCGACCGAAATTTCCCGGTTCAAACGGGCTTACATCACTCGAGATGGTCTGGACTTTCCCGCGCTGGCGACAGAGCCAGACTGGATCTACGACCTCGATATTGAGACGATAATCCTACTTGGTTTGTCTGCTCCTACACGAAGAAAGTTCGAATGACACCGATTTGGGAAAAGATGGGAGAGCTTTTTCCGACATTGGAATTTAGGCTCGAATGCTCAGACCCAACGGACTACCGGGCGTTTCACGGCCGTATCCGCAATGGTCGGCTTGAGCTGCACGCAGTCATCGACCGGGATCGCGCTCGCTATCGAGCCGCGTTGCTAGCCAAGAAGAATGGTGGCAACACTCAAGGACGCCGCTCACGGTGACGAGGGCGAAACTGCTCCCAAATGGCAAGCCCTGTATGTCCAGGCTGAGGAAATCTCCGCACATCTGGACGCAATGTTCTGATGAGCCAGCGCTGTAGCGAATACGCTCGGATCGAACGGATACGCCTACGCCACTCCGGCGTGGGTCACACACGCGCTGATTCCGCACCTGCCTCGGCTTCCGCGGCTTACTTGGGAGCCCGCCTGCGGCGCCGGGCAGATGGTGGAAGCGCTTGCCCGACCCTGTGGTCGGCACCGACATCGAGACAGGCGACGATTTCCTGCTGATGGCGAAGCCCCCGGCCGGATGCGACGCCATCATCACCAACCCGCCTTATGAACTGGCCACCGAGTTCATCGAGGTGGCCCTTGACCCGGATGGCGCCTTGCGGCGGGCTGGTGGGCATGCTGCTGCGCACCGACTTCGATCATGCCGCCAGCCGACGGGCGCTGTTCGAGTGCGGCGCCTTTGCCAAAAAGGTCGTGCTGCGGAAGCGCATCCGATGGTTCGCGGACTCCACCGGGTCGCCCAGCTTCAATCATGCGTGGTTCATCTGGGACTGGCAGCACCAGGGACCGCCGACGATCGGATACGGGCCCTAGCGATGCCGTTCAGTGATCGAGCAGCCCGCTGGTGCGTCCGCTGCGGCCGGGCGACGTCAGACACCGGGGCCAAGCCAAAGCCGATCAGCGGGGCTGTGAGAGGCCGGGGCACGAAGACGGTAAAACCGGTGAGTGCGCCTTGTTTCAAATCTCGTCGTCGCAGATAGTTTCGGCCCACTCATAGAATTCACTTGCTCGAACTCGTTCCGATACAGCATCAGGGGCGTCGGGATTGTTAGCACATCCTCGATTTCGAACACCGTCTCCATACGGTGGCCCTTGCGCTCGAATATGTGCTCCATGTTGCATGGAATACGCGGGTTAGGATGGTCGAAGATTCTGCAACAGTACAAAGGCACCCGTGCCTTGTGTGCTGGCATCGTTGATATGTCGTTCCAAATGGAAAACCAATCGGTTCACACGCCGATTGCCAGCCAGGAAGAATTCGTGGGCCACACCGGAAAGCCATTCGTTCAGATCAAAACCAAGGCTTTCCCATTGCCGGGGTATGATGCAGAAAATAACGGAGGGATAACCGTCCGGCAACTGCGTTCGTTTCCGCTTTAGAGCATTGATTACAGTCTTCTCGGTAAAACTCTTTCTCCTCGAGTGCTGTCACCTCGACATTGATGCGCAGGTTTTTGCGGACGGCACTGAAATCAAAATCGCTGGTGAGGTGGCCAAATTCCGGCTGCATCAAAATGTCAAAACCCGATTTGGCAAACACGCGCGCCGCGTCCATTTCGAAATAGGCTGAACGCAGGTCTCGCGTTTTCATTCGTCACAGATTTCTGAATCTCGTGCAGTTGCGAAGCAAAAATAAGGTTTCGCCGATGAGCAATAGTCGAACCGGAAAGCGTAACTGACGTCGCCCTCCTCGTTAATCCTTTGCGACCCCCACGAATGGATTACTTCCTGGCTCAAGGGATTAAACTAAGGTAATAGCGAACGACGCCCGTCGCAGCATAAAGAAGAGCAGCACCACTTCCCCATTCTCGGCGGCCCGATTACGTACATAAGTCTGATCCGGGCGGGGACGTTCTGAAATTTCGGCTTAGGGGTTACGTCCCAAAAAGCGTGCCAGCACCTCCTGAGCAAGAGCTTGAGTGGGGAAAGTGTGCCCAGCATCGGCCTGATAGATTTCCCAACGAGCGCCCTGGGGCGGTGCATCCGACCACCACGATCTTCCTGTACCCGTGTCCAAGAGTTCCAATCCTTCCTCCCCCGGAAATCTGTCAGTAGCCTCACGTCGTGCGCGCCTCTCTGGTATCGAAATCCGTAACTGCTTTGCGGGTCTCGATTAGGGCCTCCAGTAACTTCAGGCTTTTGTCCAGACTTGTGTCCCCAGGAAACCCCTAAATAACAGGCACTTCCTGCAAGAGACACCACTTGTGACTTTTGGCCTAAGCCATCCAGCCCTTATCACCACGCGGCTTGATTAACGGCACGCCGCTGCTGGCGGATTCGCATAAGCATCGATAATCGGTGGCGCCGCATAATCCCGTCTCTCTGCCGCTTTCACCGGCGGCGTTACGTCCTTGGCCGGTGGCCGATCCTCCAGCAATTCATCGCCCGGCTTCATGCTGGGCTGCACGAACTCGATCTTGATCGATGGGCCGCCCTTAGCGCCGTCGCCCGCATTGATATTCAGCGACACTGGCGGCCGACCATGCTCGGGCATTATTCCCAGCAACCTCGCGGTGCTCCATCGCCCGCAAGCATATCGAGGCCGCCTGCACGTCACCCTCGGCAGCCCGATCACCAAACGTCACCTGTAGGGTGTTGAGCCGCTGCAATTCCAGCCGCAGCACCTGCTGAGCATTCTCCAGTGGCAACTCGTGCAGGGCTTGGACAACATAGGCGTGGACGGCGCTCAATGACATTCCAAGGTGATCAGCGATGGACTGGAACGCGTAGCCGCGTTCCCGTAATGCAAGCGCCTCGGCCATCCGACGCCGGACTGCGATCCGCCTCGGTGACGTCCACGAGTTCTTGGTGGAGGAAGACGCGCGTGCTGGCGGCTTCCTTCGTTTTCCCACGGCTTTCACATTCTTAGATCGTGGTGGCTGCGGCGCTAGAACATCCGATACGGGCGAGATTTCCTCAGACAGAGGAGCCAAGCCCTCTTGCTTTTCGTTATCAGAAGCCATGTGATCACGCTGCCTTCAATCTACGCACCGAGGCTTCGCATTAAGCGCTGCGAGCGATAAGACGATTGCGGCGTCACGCGCTCTGGCGAGGTTCACGACGTCACTGACGAAATCGGGACCAACACTGACACGCCATAGCGCCGGATACTTAGTGTCACGCTTCAACGCGGCAACCACCCGCTCACCCACACGCAAATGCAGACGGTGGCCACGCCAGATCAGATCATCACGGCCATAAACTCGCGTCGGCCGATTATGCGTGTCCCCGCGATGGCACAGACAAGGCTCAGGGCGCGACTTCTTCGGCGTTGAGTGTCCAGCCCGCGGTGACCTTCCCCACGCTCACGGAGCTTTATACGAGCCGCTTGCGTGCGGACGCTCATGGACAGTGAATCGTGTCTGGATCGTCGACGATCGCAAACGCCTTAAGCGAACCCCGCTTCATACTCGGTGCATTGATTTGAACCTTCCAATGCACGTCGACGTCTCTTCCATCGAAGCCAAACGTTGGGCTCGACTTCGATCTCACTAAAGCCATCGGGTGTTATTGACACCGCGATAAATATTCTACCTTTGGCACCCATCAGCTTCCCTCGGTGAACTAAGAATACGTACTTCGCGACAGGTGTATTCGCATTGCACCGAAGCAATTGCTGCCCACCAAGCCTGAAACAAACAATTTCGGCTCGACATGGTGGTCGGCTGCAGCGACCGCAAGCCAAAACCCATCGAAGCAGCCCAGACCAACCGTCCCGGCGATTCGCGACGTCATGGTGCTCATGGCCTACAGGCATGGCCTGAGAGCGGCTGAAGTGGTAGACCTGCCGTGGGAGCAGTTCGATTTTAAAACCACTATCCTGCACGTCCGCAGGGCGAAGAATGGCACTTCTGCGACGCATCCTCTGAGCGGCCGGGAAATGCGTGAACTCCGCCGGCATCAGCGGGAAAGCCAGGGATCGCCGTTCATGTTCGTCTCTGAGCGTGGCGCGCCCCTGTCGGCACCAGGCTTCTCCCGTCTGGTCGAGCGGGCGGTCGTCGAAGCCGAGCTAGGAATCGAAGCCCATGCCCACATGTTGCGTCATGCCTGCGGCTATAAACTCGCCAATGATGGCCACGACACCCGCGCGATCCAGGCCTATCTCGGGCATCGGAATATTCAGAATACGACGCGCTATACCGCTCTGGCACCGGAGCGGTTCAAAGAATTCTTTAAAGATTAAGTCGCTCACTCGCAGTTTTCATGTTTCGCACTTTTGCTCGACGCGATCGGCTAGATGGCCCGCCAGGACAGTGGGTATATTCACAATGTCGCGGAACTCCTGCCGCCTTTTCGCCGTTTTCGGTTCGGAACGCGAGGAGAAAATGGACAACACAACACTGCTAATCGTCATCATCGTCCTCATTGTGCTTCTCGGGGGTGGCGGCTGGTACGGGCGGGGGCGTTGGTTCTGATCAGTTCGATCGCGTCCGACGAAGCAACCCACTCGTCTGCGTCGCTGGCTTTTTCAGCTAGCAATGGCGAGGCATTTGATTCCGCAATGGACGCCCCGGCAACAATGCTCGGCGCCGATACTCGAATCGAGATCGGAAAATCAAATGACCAAATCGCTTGGTCTGCTGTTCGTGATGGCAGCTCTCCTGCTCAGGTGCGTGCGGACAAAACCAGCAAGGGCCAAAGGGCGAACAGGGTCCCCCAGGTCCTCAAGGATCTAAAGGCGAGCAGGGACCGCCGGGGCCGGCTGGTGTGACAGGGCCGAAGGCCGAGCAGGGTCTAGCAGGACCACCCGGACCGAAGGGCGAGCAAGGACCGCCCGGACCGCAAGGCGGAAAGGGCGACCAGGGACCTGCCGGGCCGCCGGGCCTCAAGGGGCAAAGGGTGACAAAGGCGATAAGGGCGAACCAGGCACCAAGGGAGAGCAAGGGCTTGCCGGGCCGCCCGGTCCTGCTGGCTCCTCAGGCGCCCCACCGCGCTCGATACTGCCGCGAGGCTTCCACGTTGTGAGACAGGATAGTTGCGCGGGCGGGTCAGACTGCAACGTTGACATGCGGCACCGGTGAAACACTCGCCTCGGTGACTTGTCCGCAGGGCACGGTGTCCATCACCAAGACCGGCGAGACGGACACGGTCTCCTGCGCTAATAGTCCCGGCCCTGCCTTGGCGCTATGCGTTCCCAAACGTTGATCAAGATCCCGAACTCGACATCAGATAATGATATCGTGAAATTCGTATTCCTGGAGTTATGTAAAACAAATCACGGTCGGATGATTTCATGGCGGCGCTTGGACGCCGCCGATTCCCTAATCCGAATGGCCTATAAGGGCTGGAGCGGCTTTCGTCGGGCAGCTACCGCACAATACTTAGGCAAACGCTCAGAAATCCGAAATGCTATGTGAATTCTCTATGGATGCTCGCGCGTTTCCCCAGCAGCGGCCGAATCTTTATTTTCGGATTTTTGTCGGCGATCGCCCCACTTTCGATCGACATATACCTGCCGGCGCTTCCCATGCTCCGTCAGGCGCTCGCAGCCGACGAAGCACAGACGCTATTCACCCTTTCCGCTTTCTTTATCGGATTCGGGGGTGGCCAACTGCTCTTTGGGCCGCTGTCGGATCGCTTCGGCCGCAAACCCCTTCTGATTGTCGGCTTAATTGTGTATGTGGCCGCTTCAATCGCGTGTGCATCGGCCGGGAGCATGTCGACGGTAATATTTTGGCGATTTATCCAGGCACTCGGTGGTTCGGTCGTGCCCGCCGCAGTACAGGCGATGGTGCGCGACCTCTACGATCGAAATCAGAGCGCTAGGGTCTTGTCCCTCAATATGGTGGTAACAGCCTCGGCCCCGATAATAGCGCCGCTGATCGGTGGACAGTTGCTCCTTTGGTTTGATTGGAGAGGGATCTTTTGGGTGCTGGGATCTTTGGCGTCGTTTCGCTCTGCGCCGCATTTAGGCTACCGGAAACTCTAGCGCCTTCACGGCGGAATGAGACCCTTCCAGTCGCAATGCTGCTGGGCTATTTCCAATTTTTACGAAGTATTCGTTATATCGGCTATGTCGGGTGTTCAGCTTTCTATTTCTGTTGTCTCTTTGCCTTCATCGCAGGATCACCGTTCGTCTACATCGATTATTTCGGGATTCCTCCGCAGTACTATGGATTTCTATTTGGCGTGAACATGCTCGGCATGATCGCGTCCACCTACGTCAACAGTCGCATCGTGGTGCAGCGCGGTAGCGATCATCTGTTGCGTATCGCGTGCATGACCGGGGCGTCGGCGGCTTCGCACTTTGTTTACAGGGCTTGCCGGGCGGGAGGCCTCATTGGATTGGTTATCCCTTTATTCGTCGTCCTATCACTGCTGACGATGGTGGCTTCCAATGCCGTTTCGGGGGCGCTTTCCGGTTTTCCGCACCGCGCCGGAGCTGCCGCCTCCCTAGCGGGCGCCATACAGTTTGGTTCAGGTGCTCTCGCGAGCGCCGGGCCGCGAGCTCGGTTCGGGCTTCGCCGTGGGTACGAAGAAGCTCATCAAGCTCGCGTGCAGCGCTTGCGTGTCGCGATACCCCGTCCGATTTATGAACAGTGTCATCAGCCAGGTAGCCAAACTGGCAACGGCGGCCCAGCCGAACGTCTCAGGCGAGAAAAGGAGCCAAGCAAAACTGTAGACGACGACGACTGCGAATGCGGTCGGATGGGTCGTGAATTCGCCGAAGCGGGTGAGTGCACGCCGAATGGCATCTAGCATCCGTGAACAAGCGACCGAGAGGACGGTAGTTCCCCAGACCGTCCGACTTACCCTAAAACCTTACGTAAGGATGCCCGCTACCAGAGACAGCCGGTGTTGAGAACCTAACAGGCGGACAACGCGCTTGCTCGTCGCCCAGCATGCGGGACCGAATGCGCTCTCGGCCACCGGCGCCTTCCCGTGCCCATGTCAGCGTGGATTACTAGGCTGAGCGCTCGGTCTGATCTGACCGAAGACGGTCTTCATTGCCTCAGGGCGCTTCCCATTCACGAGAAGGACCTTCCTGCAGAGACGTCGATAGCTCTCGAGGGCGATCAAATATCCTCGTGCTGCGTGATCGGCAGAGGATTCGTGATCCGTTCGAGTATCGCGGAAGGTGGCAGGCAGATCACGGCCATCCATGTGCCTGGCGACGTGCCTGACCTTTACAGCCTGCATCTCGCTGTCATGGATCACGACTTGCGGACCCTTTCGCCCTGCCGCGTGGGTTATGTTCCGCATGGGGCATTGAGAGAACTAACGAGATCGCGTCCGCTCATAGCCGAAGCGTTATGGCGCGAAAGCATGAGGGAAGCGGCGATCTTCCAGGAATTGGATTGTCAATCTTGGGCGCAGGTCGTCGCAACGAATGGCTCACCTCGTCATCGAGCTACAACAGCGCCTTACAACCGCAGCTCGACCGAATGAAACTTTTGCCTTGCCAATGACACAGCTCGACCTGGCTGATGCGTTGGGACTAAGTCCGGTTCACGTCAATCGGGTCTTGCAGGGCTATAGGGCACAGGGGCTGCTGGACTTCCGCAAAGGGCATCTTACCGTGAAGGGATCCGGAGAACTCTCGAGCGGATCTCCGACTTTCGCAAAACATACCTCCACCCGGAGTTCAATCCTTCAAAGTCACATGCGGTTCCTCAAACGTTTCTCGCATGCGAGCTGATGTTCTTCTGGGCTTCTAAGAATCACCTAGTACAAGTTGCGCTGACGGCATATTGGAAGATAATAATACCTGATTCGGCTTTGTTCCTTGACCGCAGGCGCAAATCGGGAGGGGAACATAGAGGGGGCGCCCTTGACGCGGCGGATTGCCGCCTCCACCGCTATCAAATACGCGAGGGCTTCGCGGACTATTTCAATTGATCTTCAATTTCGCGAACCAGCCGAGTGAGCCGCTCCAGCGTAACCGGATCGGCTATCGCTTTCACCATGCGGCGCGCCTGCTCTAATCGACGTTCCAGTTCTTTTCTCTGGAGGTCTTCGTTCACGGCGCGCGCGGCACCTTGCGGGCGGCGTACGTGCGTATCTTGCGGGTACGTTGCCAAAGTTCGACGTCGTGACCGTCAACAAGCTGTTCTGCTTGTTTCATAGCCTCGTCATCGTCTGCGCATTCGAGTTGGATAACGTCCGAGAAATGTTCCAGGCTAAATCGAGGACATAGACCCTGTAGTCCGGCATAGCGCTCCCTTGGGTTGGTACGGGCGGGAGCGCCAAAACTCTCAGTCACCGGATGTTGCCTAGGGCCGGCCGGTGATGATTTGATGTGGGAGCGATGCCAAGAGAGTTCAAGCGCAAGATCGCGCCTCCCACGAATGGAATACCACATGAAATCTCGGATCGCCGCAGCACTGTTAACATTTATGCTTCTTGGCGGTTGGTTTAACGATCCTCCGTCTTGGGCGGAGCCCGATGGTGGACCGATCGATCCGGATGTGTTCCAGCATGAGCGGTCGGTCTGCGCTACCCAAGCAGCCGTCTATTCGGGTCGAGAGGACTTTTGGATGGCGAACTTCACCGAATGCATGAGGCACTATGGGTACGTCCCCATACGCCGGGATATCCTACCAGGGACCGCACCGACTAACTAACCATTGCCAGCATGACGGATGGGCGTCAGAACGTCACCAAGAAAAGAAGCTTTAAGTTAGGCGCAGGAAACTCACGTCTTACGGTCGATCAAGTGCAGCAAATCCGTAAACTGCTGAAAGCGGGTGAAACCCAAGTTCGTGTTGCTGAAAAATTCGGCATCACTCAAACGAATGTCAGCCGCATTCAAGGCGCCAAACCTGGAAAGCGGTTGATGATCGCTAGCCGCGCTCCAAGCTTTAACGAGCGGACAGCGGCTCGATCAGCAGCGCCGTGGCAACGATATCGGCCATCTGCGTCCGAGCCTTCTCAGCCTGCTCCCTCGTCTCGAAGTCAAGGTGCACAAGCGGCTTGCCGATCACGCCGATACGTCGCAGCCGTAACGGGTCCGGCCGCCGAATGTTTTGTCGGCGCTCTCTTTGATCGAGCCGAGCGTGTAGGCTGCCATGTCAGACGATCCTGCGCACGATGAGCTTCACCAGTCCGGGCTTCTTCATCCGGAAGTTCGACATGGCGAGCCGTTCGCTCTGTGGACGGCCTCGGTGGTTAGCTAGCCTTCTTATGTTTGCTTTGGCTGCGGCCTGTCTTTCGTGTGGTTCTGCCCGCATTTGCGGGAGGCGGCTTTCGCAGGGGCGGCGCTCCCCTCCGCTTGCACGCTGGCCCGCAACGCGTCCATGAGATTGACGACGTTTGACCGAGCGGGCTGTTTCGGCTGCTCGATCTTCTCGCCCTTGGCTTTCCTTTCAATCAATCACGAAGGGCATCTTCATATTGATCCTCGAATTTCTCAGGCTCGAAGTCGCCGCGCTTGGTGTCGACGATGTGCAGCGCCAGATCCAGCATGTCTTTCGGCACTTTCTCGTCTTTGATATCGTCGAAGTAATCGCTTTGGGTCGGACCTCGTAAGGGTAGCGAAGGGTGATGCCGAGCATGCCGTTGTCGCTGCGCTTCCAGCGCAATGATGTGCTCGCGGGACGTAAAAACCACCTTGCCGACAGCGACCATGCCTTCTTTGCGGATCGCCTCGCGGATAACGGCAAAAGCCTGCTGGCCGACCTCGCCATCCGGAGCGATTAGTACGGGTCGCGGATGTAGAGTTCGTCGATCTGTGTCTTCGGCACAAACTCTTCGATCTCGATCGTTCGCTTACTCTCGATGGCGACCGCCTCGAGTTCCTCGCGGGTCACGTCAACATATTCGCCTTTAGCGACCTCATAGCCCTTGATGATGTTGGATTGTTCGACATCGTCCCCGGTTTCAGCGTCCACCTTGCGGTAGCGGACCCGATTGCCCGTCTCCTTGTTGATCTGATGAAAGCTGATTTTTTCGCGCTCAGACGACGCTGGATAAAGAGCGATCGGACATGAGACGAGCGAAAGTTTGAGGTAGCCTTTCCAATACGCACGCGGGGCCACAGTTATTCTCCTACTCAGGCGCTATACAGATGATTCGAATCTGGTCATGCCCCCGCCAGAGTCAACAAGTCAGCTTACACTCCGGGAGTTGCCCCTTTGTTCATTGTCCGCATAAATTAGTGGGTGGCCAAAATGACTACAGTACGAAAACCGAAATCTGAACTTCACCCAAAGATATTTCATGCCCGGATGCTTGTGACCCGCGCGGAGGAATGGTGGGTGGAGGCTGAGAGTGCTGAGGAAGCCGAAGAGTTAATGGTGGCCGGCAAAGCCCACCGCCACGCGCTCGGGGAACTTTTACACCTCGACTTGGAAGAAATTTTGGTGGAGGACTTGCCGGAGAGCGAGGAAGACTGAAGTCGCCATGGCGCGCAAATTGAGGACTTACCGGACGTCGATTGGCTTCTATGACTTGGCTGTAGCCGCGCCGTCCATGAAGGCCGCACTCGAGGCTTGGGGCGCCGGGAGCAACCTCTTCCATCAGGGTGTCGCTAAAGAGAGCGGAGACCGCGAAGTGGTCGCCTCGACGATGGCAAAGCCCGGCATCGTCTTAAGACGCCCTGTGGGGTCAGACGGGCCGTTCAGGGAGCACGCCGATCTGCCCGGTCATCTTGCAGATCAGCACGAACCTAGGACGCATTCCAATAAGTCTAAAAAGCGGCCGGCGCCAATGCTGGCCGATGCAAACGCTCGCGAGGCCGCACTCCTGTTCGAAAAGGAACAGCAACGTCGGGAAGAGCGCCGCAGAAGAGAAGAAGCCGCGGAGGAGAGACGGCCTCAGCGACGTCAGAAGGCGATCGCAAAAGCGCAGTCAGCCTTGGAAACCAGTAGAAGCAAACACGATAAGGCAATGGCAGCGATCGAGGGCCAGCGAGTAGCTTTGGAGCGACAGTCCGAAGCGGAAGCCACCCGCTGGGAAAAGGAGCGGCGCAAGCTAGAGGATGCTTTGCGAAAGGCAAAACTAGCCTAGAGAGATTTGCAACGGCGCGTCGAGCCGTGAAGGAGTTGTACCGGAACCTGACTGTAGCAGCGGTGTTGATAACGAGCATGGCACTGCTGCGTGCAAAAAAACGGTCGACACCACCTCGCAATCACGGCTCGTCCGATGCGCGGCGCCGGCGACAGCCCAGACGCCGCGCGAGATTGGCTCTTCCGCCGAGCGCACGTCGTTGCCGCACAAAATTCTTGCGACATTTCGCTGACGGATTTCACGATCCACAGTATATGGACTGGGAGCGCGATTATAAATGGAGCGCCCATGAAAGATGGACAGAAGCGCTTCATGAGGAAGCATTTCGAAAGCTCTTGAGGGCCGGTGACCACGCCGCCATCGCATCGAAAGCGGTAGCCATTGAATCTCGCACCAACCTCCTGTTCTCGTTTGAAAAGATGGCTCTGCGCGACGCCCTCAAACCCGTCGCTGGCGCCCGCGCCTTCGCCGAAGGCCTCTTTGATTTCCTCCATGGGCGCGGCGATGCGCTAGCGCGGTTTGACGCATGGTGTGAAGTGGTGGGCACGTTGCCGAGGCGGCAAACCCGCGTCCTGACTTGGCCCGTCGTGACCGTATTCGGCTTCGTTGCCCAGCCCAAGCAGCATTTCTTCCTCAAGCCAAAGGTCACGCGCCGTGCCCTTGAGGCCTACGGCCTCCCCTTTGACTACCGGCCGCAACCCAATGCGGAGACCTACGGCAAGCTGCTTACGCTCGCGCGTAGGGTCAAGCGTGACCTCGCGTCGTTGCAGCCCCGCGACATGATCGACATCCAGTCTTTTCTTTGGCTCCAGGGCTCTGACGAATACCCCGACTAGCCGGCGCGGAGCCGCCAGGCGGTGGGTGGTGGCCGGGCGGCGCAGCATATGTCGGGGAGACAGAGTAAATGCACAGCGCCATGACCATCAAACGAGTTCAGGAAGTTTGCAGCGATTGCGTAAGGTACGCCACCGAAACCAAATCGGCTGAAGATCAGAAGTTTTTAGAGTTGGCCAGGGACTGGCATTTTGCCGCAATTGCGACGGACGCAGTCGAGAGACAACTGAGGTTGGCTTGCATCTAATAACTCCAATTTGCCGCGTTAGCTTCGAGTTTTCTGTTCAGAACAGCTTTAGATGCAATCTCCGCATGGATGACCGGCGGTAGAGAGAGACGCAGGAACGACGGAACGAACGGCATCTAATGAAATTCTTTGATTGACGGAGCCGAGAACCCCCAGCCCCCCAGCCCCTCACGGCTTTGTCATAAGCCCTCATCCTCAAGGTGAGGGCTTCCAGTTATGGAGGACATGATGCAGACTTTAAATCGGCAATGGCACAAAGCGGTGCAGCGCGTCGTTTTTTGCGCACATGAACCTTGCCAAGTCGATTAAGCCCGCTGATCGCAAATCAGCGCAGAAGGAGTGTGATGCTGCGTTGGCAGAGTATCGGATCGCTCACGGCAAGCTGGTTGACCGTGCGGTTGAGGGTAGCTTGGATTTCATAACCTGAAAGTGTCGTCGCGTTCATTCAAGGTTCTTTTGGTATTTCACATTAAAGACTCGGCGAACACAGGCCGAACGTACGCATCCGTACATAAAAGACGGTGTTCAATTGGGAACACGCGACTGACGACTCTGTTTCGCTCTTATGACGGGTCGAAAAACAGTTGCTGACGAGCAGCGGTTTCGCTGCTCAGAAAGCAAAGATATACACTCAGACTGAGTTTATTAGACTACTGGTACTCCACAACGAGGATCGGGAGATCGTGCGGATGGAGAAAGACATCCTCACCGCAATGGCGAAATCGTTGGCCTTGGTGGCGCGACGATTGCAAAGAAAGAGTTGAAGTTAGTGCTGTGACACTACGAGGTCCGATAAGGTAACGTATGTTATTTATTCGGAAGCTGAAGCTCGCGACTGCGATGACGCCGACACGAATCCCCTGGTTCCTATTCGTAGCTTGGAACATCGGCGCCCTTGCCGCTTTTTCTATGAGTGCTGACTTAGGATCACGAGGCTTGAGCGATGAATGGCGATGCACCAATCAGTTGGCTGATGTTTTTTACACTTGCGGCCGGCCTAGTGGTCGCCGCTGGTTTCTTTCTTCAGTTTCTCAGATCGCGACGCAATCGGGCGATTGCTGCCTCCAGTCTAGGCGGCGAACATCATTCTCTTCGAGGCGAGCCCGATGGCGCAGGCGTGGAGCTTGTCGGACTTCTTGTCGTTGCCCTCGTCGCGATGGGATTTTTGGCTTTTGGTTATCACTCCCATGCAGGCACGCAAGTTAGTGAAACTAGATCGGGGCCCGAACAATCAGCTTGCAACTGACCGCGCTAATCCAAATACGCCGAAGTCATTTCAGCCTCAGAACCCGGCGCCAGACGAGCGCTCCGCGCCGACAGGCTCGTCAACAGGAGCGGGCCCCAACAGCGGCGGCCATCCTGAGTCGAGCACCGAAGCAATAGGCATCGGCACGTCGGTGCAGTGGTTTACAGAGAAGCATCAGATCGCCGGTGGAACCTAGCGGTCAAGCGGGTTGTTACCGCTCATATGACTCTAGCACGATCAGTGAAGCCTGCGGAGCGCAAGGTTGCTCAGAAGAAATGCGAAATCGCGCTTGCAGCGTACCGATTTGGTAGCGGGCAAGGCCTGATCGCGGTAGCCGGTTGCCAAATTAGCACCGCGGGTACTAAGCCCAGCAACCGTCAATTGCGCCTATGGAGGCGCCTAAGGTCGGCCATGTGGACGGTGAGTTAAATGAACGCGCCTGGTGCGGACACTCAAAGCTCACCAATCGCTAAACGCGAACTGTTTGGCGCTCATCGGCCCTACATAGTCCGGTCGACTGCATCGTAGATCGATACAACCAAACACGGCAGGATGACGCCATGTCCAGTACTATGCAGAAGCTTGCCGATATTGGCGTCGCAGTGTGGCTCGATGATCTCAGTCGTGAACGGATCCGATCCGGTGAATTGGCCCGGATGGTCGAGCACGACGGTGTCGTTGGGATCACCACTAATCCAACGATCTTCGCCAAGGCAATCGGTTCAGGTGCAGGCTACGAGGCGCAGGTAAAGGATCTAGCGCTCCGGGGTACGGCTGTTGGTGAGGCCGTGCGGCTGCTCACCGCCTGGGATGTTCGCAGTGCTTGCGATGTGCTTGCAGCTACCGCGAAGCGTACCGGCGGTCAGGACGGGCGGGTGTCAATTGAGGTCGATCCGCGTATCGCCCAGGATGCGGCCCGCACGTCGGCCGAGGCCCGCGGCTTGTGGTGGTTGGTCGATCGGCCCAATCTCTTCATTAAGATCCCCGCTACGCAGGCAGGGCTTCCAGCTATTGCGGAAACGCTGGCGGACGGCATCTCCGTCAACGTAACGCTGATCTTCTCGGTCGAACGATACCGCGCGGTACTTGACGCCTTTCTCGCTGGGCTTGAACGGCGGCTGATCGGCGGCGGTTCACTCGAAGGCTTAGAAAGCGTGGCTTCGTTCTTTGTGAGTCGCATTGACGTCGAGGTTGACCGGCAATTGGATGCGATGACGAGGGATGGAAATTCGCAGGCCGCCCGCCTGCGGGGGAAGGC
Organism: uncultured Alphaproteobacteria bacterium; assembly: GCA_963737755.1. Classification (GTDB taxonomy): domain Bacteria; phylum Pseudomonadota; class Alphaproteobacteria; order Rhizobiales; family Xanthobacteraceae; genus BOG-931. The sequence goes on from CAVTTZ010000014.1 coordinate 58,648, forward strand.
GGCGATTGCAAATGCCCAGCTTGCTTACGAAGTCTATGAGGAAACGGTGGCCTCGCCGCGCTGGCAAGCCTTGCAGGCAAAGGGCGGGCGAATGCAACGCCTCCTGTGGGCTTCGACGGGGGTAAAGGATAAGGCCTATGACGATACCAGGTATGTCGTTGAACTTGCAGCTCCGCATACCGTAAACACGATGCCGGCAAAGACGCTGCAAGCCGTCGCCGACCACGGACGACCGCACGGGAATGTGGTCGCCGGCACATACGAGACGGCGCGCGAGGTGTTCCGTGAACTCCGCCAAATTGGCATCGACTTTGCGGCCGTTGTGAAGCTGTTAGAGGAACAGGGTCTCGCCTCTTTCGCCAAGAGTTGGGATGAATTGATTGCTTCGGTTACCAGTCAGCTGAAGAAGGCAGGCGCCGAAGTCACGCCTGTCGGCGCGACGCAGCCAGTCTCCTCGAATGGTTTAACTAAAAAGGAAACGCCGGCTTCGGCCGCCCCACGTCAGACCGCGCACAGCAGCGCGTAGGCCTGTAGCGACCTTGCGTGTCAGACTTTAAATTGAGCGCCGACGCCCAGTCTGCCGGCTGGATAAAGCAGAGCCGATCAACCTTCCAAGAAGTGGCCAAACGCTGCCAAAGGCCGCAGCCGATCACAAACGATCTTCGCTATGGCCAAGAAAGGCACAGACAGTATCGCGCCGGGAACGCCCCACATCCAGAACCAGAAAACAAGCGATACGATCACGAGGACTGGATTAAGCGTGAAACGCCTAGCGAGCAACATCGGCGTGACTGTTTCACCCTCGATCAAGTGGATGCCGAGATAAAGTCCGGCTGGCAGAAACATCAGCCACACCGTTTGGGCCACCAGTGCGCCGGCCAGCAAGAAAATCAGAACACCCGCCAACGGGCCGAGGATAGGCACGAAATTCAGAAGGAAGGCCACCGTCCCCCACAAGCACTGGATCGCCGACGCCCGTAAGCCACATGACGGCCGCAGTGGCGATTCCGACAGCGGCATTCATCGCCGTAATGGTCAGAAGGTAGGCGGAAATGTCGTTCTCGACGTGGTTGGCAATATCGACGACCTGACGTTTGCCGCTGAAGCGGGGCACGATCTCCACGAGCCGCTGGAGAAAAATATCGCCAGCGACGAGAAGAAAGAAGAGAAACAGAAGCGTCGTGAAGAAGCCACTTGCGAAACTACGTGTGCCTGTGAACAGTTTTGTGAGTAGAGCACTACCCGTCGACGAATCTGTTCCGCCCTGCCAGCCCGCAAAATCGGCTATCTTTTGCCAAAATGTTGAAGAGCTGCGAAGGGAGCTTCGAGAAACTTGAGGCGTTCAACAAACGTGGAAGCCCATCCGGCAGCTTTGCCGCCCAATTCGCGGCAGGACCGGACACTGCAGTTCCCAACGCGACGACCAATGCCAGTACGGCGGCGACAAGCAAGAGTGCGCCGACCGCTTTTGGAACGTGCATCCTCTCCAGGAAGCGTAAAAGGGGTCTGAGCAGCAGGGAAAACACAAAAGCCAGGGCGAGCGGCCAGACGATTTCGGCGGTGATGTACAAGGCCGCCAGCAGGAGAATGACAAATATACCGCCAAGGAAAATGACCTTGGGGTCGGATGGGCAAGGGCATGGCCTCTTCACTGCCCTCGCCTACATGCCGGGCGCTCTGCCTTGTTTGGCGATAGTGGTTCGAAGTCGGGCGGTCCCATTCACTGCTCCAAAAAGCAGACATAGCAAGACGCCGTCCGCCAGGACCGAGCCTCCTAAGCCTGAACCTCCCCTGCAAGACTCAAAGTTCCGAATGCTGGGTTTTAGCTCCTGGCCTGTTTCGGAAGGCCACGACACAACTGTTCAATTTAGCCTGTTGGCGCGTTCTGTTGCACTAACGCTCTTAGAGGTGTTCCTGCACCGTTCGCGATCGCCGCCTTGCTCGTTCGACAATTCAGCCAGCCAGGATCCAAGCGATCTGGGATGGAAAGTGGTCAATCGACGAGACAAAGCGCGGAGAACTAGGCACCTAGCAGTCGCCCCGCCGCTTCGGATCAAGTGTGTATTATGGCTTTGACGAGACCTTTTGTATGCCGCATCAATATGCGGGACGCATTACAACCTTTATGACCCCGTCTTTCTTGTCTCTAAATCTCTTGTACATTTCAGGCGCGTCTTCCAAGCTCGCGGGGTGTGTCACGACGAAGCTAGGGTCGATATCGCCATCAACAATCTTTTTTAGAAGTTTTTGGGTGTAGGCTTGGACGTGGGTCTGTCCCATTTTGAGCGTAAGCCCTTTATTCATAGCCGCGCCGAGAGGAATTTTGTCGCCCATCCCGACGTATACGCCGGGAATGGAGACCGTACCGGCTTTGCGACAACACATTATTGCTTGGCGCAAGCACATGCACGCGGTCGGTCGCAAGAAAGGCAGCAGCCTTTACCTTGTCGATGGCGGCATCTGATGCTCCATGGCCAGAAGCCTCGCAGCCAACTGCATCGATGCAGCTATCGGGGCCACGGTTATCGGTGAGGGCCATTAGCTCGTCGTAGACATCCGTCTTAGAGAAATCGATCGTCTCGGCGCCCCCTGCCTCAGCCATGGTTAGCCGTTCCGACACTTCGTCGATTGCAATGACCCTCCCTGCTCCCATCAGCAAAGCCGACCGGATTGCAAACTGCCCTACTGGGCCGCAGCCCCAGATCGCGACGGTGTCGCCATTCCTGATTTGCGCATTCTCTGCGGCCATGTAGCCAGTGGGGAAAATGTCAGAAAGAAATAGCGCCTGTTCGTCCGTAACACTGTCGGGGATCTTAATTGGGCCCACATCGGCCATGGGCACGCGGAGGTACTCCGCCTGCCCGCCTGCGTAACCACCCAACATGTGGCTGAAGCCAAATAAACCGGCGGGCGACTGTCCCATGGCCTTACGGGCCATTTCGGCATTGGGATTTGTTCGATCACAGCAGGAGAAAAGGCCCTGTTGGCAAAACCAGCACTGCCCGCAACTAATTGTAAATGGAACGACAACTCTTTCGCCAATAACGAGGTTGGTGACCTCAGACCCAAGTTCGATCACCTCACCCATATTCTCGTGACCGAGAATGTCACCGCTTTCCATGGTCGGTTGATAGCCGTCCAAAAGATGAAGATCGGAACCGCAGATCGCGCAAGCCGTGATTTTTATGATGGCATCGCGCGGATGCTCAATTTTTGGGTCAGGTACGGTGTCAACCCGCACATCCCCTTTGCCGTGCCAGCAAAGTGCTCGCATTAAATCTGTCTTTCTCACTCGACCTGTAATGGGAAGCGGTAGGTCCGAGAATAGGTTCCGCGTGGGGTCGAAAACGACGCTACCTAACTGCTCGGTGTATTTGGACCGTAGCGGCTCGGATCCGGAGACAATGGGGGGCGAAGGGACGCGGCGCCCGCGCCCCTACTCTCCTCGATCGAAGCCTTATTCGACAGTCGCCGGCATTCGCGCAATGGACAATAAAGGCTGAGCGACCTGGTCCAGCAATTGGCCGGCATTTTGCTCTTCGCCCAACGACGTGGTGAGAAGTTGGACAATCTCCGGCTGACGCATTTGCACGGCCAAGTTTCGGGCGGTCGTGTAGGCGGCGATTTCATAGTGCTCTACCCGTTGAGCCGCACCAATCAGGGCGAGATCGGCAGGAGCGTCCTCCTTTTCCTTGCCGTCCTGCATGACCTCCTCGCCCTCCTCGACGAGACCGGCCATACCCTTGCAGGGTTTTGCCCGAGCCGCAGAGCCCAGCAGGCGCAAACATTCGTTAAGTCTCTCCGCCTGAGCCTCGGTCTCCGCAAGGTGGGTCTCGAAGACCCTCTGGAGCTGCACCGAACGAGCCGCTTTCGCCATTTTAGGAAGCGCCTTCGTCAGTTGCTTTTCCGCGTGCAGGATGTCGCGAAGCTGCTCAACCAGTAGCTCCTTGATGGTCTCATCAGCTGGGCCGGAGCTTTCGGCGTGCAAAGCTGATCCGTCTTGGCCTCCGCCCGAACCGCCATTCATGTCTGCGATCGTCGGCGATTCAACAAATTCCCACTCACCGCCTTCATTCCACGGACCACGGGTATCGACCTCACCGTACTCCCCCTCGCCCGTCGAATCGTTGAAAAACTGATCGACCAGTTTCGGCGTTGGGGCGATGCGTCCAATGCTGAACGCGGGCTTACCCATGCTTTCAAGGGCAAGCGTGAAAGCCCGCATGTGCGTAATCTCGCGCGTCATGAGAAATTGAAGCGCGTCCTTGGTACCTGCGTCCCGGCAAAAATTGATAAGCCGTTCATAGACAATCTTCGCACGAGCTTCGGCGGCAATATTGCTCCGAAGGTCAACGTCGAGTTCGCCGGTGATCTTGAGATAGTCGGCAGTCCAGGCATTGCCTTGAGAATTAAACAGGTTAACTCCCCCTCCGCCCGCAATTGCAATCAAGGGATCCGCTTCAGCAGCTTCGCGAACCGATTTCAGGGGCTTCAGATGCATGCGCGCAAGGGTTCCTACGATCTCAAGATGGCTAAGCTCTTCGGTTCCAATGTCCATCAATAGGTCTTTTCGCCCGGCATCTTCGCAATTGAGACCCTGGATAGAGTATTGCATTGCCGCGGCGAGCTCGCCGTTGGCGCCCCCAAATTGTTCGAGAAGCATGTTGCCGAAACGCGGATCCGGTTCATCAACACGCACCGTGTACATTAGCTTTTTTACATGATGATACATTTTCGTTCTTTCTGGAATGCGAGATGCTTCGAGAGCAATAGTCCTTCGCTCCGGGGAATAATCAGCGCTGGCGCCGCCAGGCTGAGCGAGGGAGGATCAAAAGGGCAACACAGCCGCGGTCGCTGTGTTCGAGCTCGCCTCGCTGTTTCGCGACTTTTTTTGAGCGATCTTCTTCAGCAGCGTGGAACTTCACAATGCTCAGTCGGAGAGTCTCAAGACGCGCTGAAAACCCTGAAGTGGTTGCCCGAGGAAGCTTGCGCACGCATCCGCATCAAGGCCGTGCAGCACATATTCCTGCCGCCGCCCTATGATCGTTGGCGCCCTTCGTAGGGCGCCCTTCCCGACAATAGTAGGCTTGAAGTGAGTGGGGTTCCTAAGCCGGCCCGACCTAGCGCCCGATTTCTCGGCCTCCACCTCCCTCGCGGGAAGACGTACGGATTAACAGGATCGGGGAGCAGCGCTAGCCCTAAAAGGGGCTTTGGAGGCCGAGTGAGAGGATCGAACTCTCAGCCTGCCCAACTGCGCGCCATCATTCGGTTGCGCAAAAGCGCGGAGCAAAGAGTGGGAAATTAAAGGACGAACACGCTCGTAGAGCGCCGTTAGTTTCAAAGAAATCGCCAAGTCTCTATCAGCGCTCCCGTCCCAGCTACATTGCTGGGTACGCTAAGTACCGCGTTCAGGAATGAAGTGAACTTCTCAATGCCAACTGCTTGGGCGTTGGCGGCGAAAATAACGTCTTTGTTGTGCAACTGAACCCTTGAGGCGAGAAAATAGCCGCCGGGATCGGCGAAGCTCACCGAATACACGACCGGCACCGTAGGACCGTCCATCTTTGAACATTCGACGCCGAGCCTCTCGGCGAGTTCCCTGGGCTCGCGACGAAACAGGAAGACTGAGCCGGGGTCTGCCTGGGTATCGATCAACCCACTGGCCGTCCCGACACCCTCAGCCAGGGTCATGCGCCACGCGGAAGATGCGGTCCCGGCGCTGAACTGGAACTGGCCTTGCAAACCCGTTGCGCCGAACGCCAAGAAAGTTTGCGGCTCTTTGTACAGATAGATCGTGTCGCCGGGCCACGCCCAGATATTGTTCCCCGTTTCATAAAGAAGAGAGCCAAAAGGGACCGTCGCCCTTCTGCCGCCTCGCTCGAGTGTGACCCACGTATCTTGGCCCTGGTCCCTTAAACCACCTGCTCGCGTGATGACGTCAAGCAACCGTTCGCCAGCGGGCTGAGCAGGAATGCGTCCTGTCACGGATGTAATCAGATTGTTCACTTCGCCAACCACGGTGATCAACGACGTGTTTTGCGTCACGAGCGCAACGACGACCTGCGGTTCGATGGCCCGGTTCTTGATCCGGTCGACAATCGCTTTCTGGACTTCAGCAGGCGTCTTGCCGGCGGTGGGCACGAGACCCGCATAGGGGACGGATATGTACCCTTTGGTGTCTACTGGCTGGTTCGGTATCGTGACGAAGTTGCCGGGGCGCACGCTTGCTTCAGCCGGAATAAACAAACCGCCTGCGGCGGCTTCGAAGATGCTGACGCTGACGACGTCGCCGATGCCGAACTTGATTTCTGGTGGCGGACGATGGTCGCCAAATACGCCTGTCAGGGTGGTCGAGCCGAACTCTTCGAGGATCTGGACGACTTGAGGTGTAAGCGTCACGAGCCCGTACGGCGGGCCGTGCCACGTGGTTTGCGAGCGAACCACAACCGCATTGGGCCCTGAGCCGGGCAACAAGAGAGTATCGCAGCCAGCCGTGGAGAGCGCCGCAATGACCCCCGCACAGAGAAAGAGCCCCTTATTCCAGCGCATGCCTCCGGAAGCCCCCATGTAAGAGTTCTATCATGAGGCAGTCCTCGCTGGAGCGATCAAAAGACACATAGCATCTTTTCCGGAGCGGTGTTGCTCAACAAAGTCCATCGAAAAAGCGGATTTCTGATAAATTGGGCCGTTGGCTCGGTTTTTTAACAGAACAGAAATGGCGAATAGGATCAACGATCTAGTCGTTGACAGTACCGGTCGCCGATCAGATAAAGGCTCCAAGCAAAAGCGACGTATCACCCACACAATGACTTCGCGGGCCAGCGAAATTACCGCTGGCCGCAATTTTTCTGCCATCAAGCCTACGCGCCGCCTAACGCCTGGATATTCCGCGTCCGAGAAGGCCAAATCATCAAGCTGGTCGAGCAGTCACACTTGCCGGCCAAGCGTACACTGACCAATTCGGCATCCCGCGAGCCACATTCGGCGAAGCCCTGACGGGCCTGACCGCGCGCGCGAGGAACCGCGCAGGGCGGGATGTGACGCTAGACGAGGCCAAGCAGCACGCCCGTAGCGTTGGGGCGCTCGGATCTGTTCCTGGAAGTGTTCCGTCAGGCTAAATCGTCCGAGCTTCGATTAGTTGGTTGCTCGCGCGCGCGTACGCGGGCCAAGCGGCTTTGGCGTGAAGCCTACTCAAACTTCTGGCAGCTGCGCTCCGACTGAGGGCTGGAACTCGCTCGGCACCAAGTCTCGCCTACGTGGAATCAAGGATGTGATGCGGCATTCCGGGTCTCCGCAGACGTCCCCGGACACTTTAAAGACGCCGCCTTTCCCAAGGTCACGGGCCTCGAAGCGGGCCCATCCTCTCGGATTGGCAACGTATTTCTTGCACCAATGGCATTTGCGGGATTGGGTGCCGCTGAGCGGCAGTTCAAAGAACAACCGATTTATGAACAGTCACCGCTGCGAACCGTTCGGGAACGCCCGTAAACGCGGTAGTGCCGGTTAGCGCGCTAACCACTGTAAATTGAACAGTTGAGTTTGATTGGCCAGGTTATCCGAACCGTGAGCGAGCGCTGGGCCGGCCGGGCTGACCACGGTGCGGGCCGGTACCACCCGTAAATTCTCTTAAACTCCTTAGGAACAGCCGGGTCCTAAGACGCATTAGTTTGACGCCCTCTTGGCGCACGATCGAGCGCACCGAGGTTAAACGCCCAATGCCCTCATGAGGCTCACCAATGCTCAAGAAACAACTCCCAGGACAGTTGGAGCAAGTGCACCAAAGACTACTAGAACCCGATCATTTCGTATTGAGCCCTGAACGTGCGAAATTCTGCCGCGACATCGATGTGGCATCGGTTGAGGAGGCCGTCTTAACGATCCGGCGAGAGCAGAGCCCCAACACGAGCATCGGCTCCTAAAAACAACGCTTTGCAGGACGTGCATCTTTGACAAGCGTCTGAGGTGTCGTAAGGCCACTTCGGCGCTCGGAACCCTCAGCACCGTGGACATCTTGGTTTGTCGTAACCTGTACCCGCGGATCTCGATGCGCGGGCGGTCACAAGTCCTCGGTAGCCGCCAACCGATCGTGCCCCCGGGCCGGACGACATCCTTTCAAGAGCGTCTAGAAGCAAAGCCAGCCACTGAGAACGAGCATTTTGAGAAGCTACGCATCGCCCGGGCCCAGACGGTCGAGGGTCGCCGCAACATCGCGGCGCGCCTTGCAAGCGCCTACGAGGAAGGCGAGCCCGAGGAACTAAGGGAATAGTTCCTGGAGATTCAAGCGACCATCGAGGCGATAGACCGCGCGATCCTCGACGAAGAGAAGCTGGCGCACGGAACAGACATTCCAATTCCTCCCGGTTGACGCCTATTGGAGATGGTCCGGGTTCGGATCGTGGCATTGCCGCAACGATGCCCCGACGGCTGAAATCCCGATAAAGGATGGCGGCGATCAGCGCGGGAAGTACGGGTTGAAATGCTCGCATCGCGACGGCTGAGATCCATGACCGCTCCACCTCAGAGTCTGATTCCGACGACACCAGCGTATTAATAATACGTTTGCCTCTGCAGTTACTTCCTGTGAGGTGCTTTTTTCCAGGTTCGAGGGGCTCTTTGATAACGGACGGGTTGATCCTGGCGCCAAGATGCTCGCTCTCCAACCTTTTCCTACGCTGCCGACCTCTATCTGATATCCCTTATTACCGATGGCTGTCACTCTTGTGTCGGCCCCGTGTCGTCTCGCGGTGCGGCTAAAGGGTAGCATATCTCTGATTCAAAGAGACAACGTTGTTCGTCGTTGCGCCTCAGCGGATCAAGCGGCGGCGGCGGAGGCAAGCAATCGACTATCGGGCTGCCTAGGAACTCTATTCGATCTGATCGCTCACCTCAGATCGAAGGAGTTGCGATATCGCTGAACTCTATGCCGCGAAAGGCCCAACTTCAAAGCAATGAGCCAATGGGCCTGCTTTGAGCAAGAGGATGCCATGTCGAAAGCGCAAAAAGGCAATAAAGAAAATAAGAAGCCGAAGGCCGACAAGAATCGGATGAAAAGTGTGTCGGCATACAAGGCGACGCAAAACCAAGGCAAGTCCGCAAGCAGCCCGTTCGGAAAAAAGGCCTGATACAAAACGCAGGTCGAGTAAGTCATCGCGGTCGGTAGCTAGCGGCGCAAGCCCGGTGTTTGTGCATATTTACCTGTCGCATTGGTTGCGGCGAGAAGAGTGGTGTTGCGGCGCGCCCGAAGGCGCGGGCGACCCTATCAATGGCGTTTCCGCACCTCCTCGAAACGGGCGACGATAAGCACAGCCGAGCAATACGGCACCCTCGCCCAAACCTCAATGGATACGCTGCTCACAAAGATTTCCCTTCCACCTTAACGAGCACGGCGGTTTTCAGTCATCCACTTCGGCGTAATCGACGTTGGTCTTCCACATAGTGATGGCGTCACGGAGAATTCCGAGCGCGTGCTCGGGCCAATCGAGCTCAGCAAGCATATCGGCAATAATACGGCGTGGGCTTGCACGCTGTGCGTGGCGCTAACAGGCCGCCGAACTGGGTGGAGTTCGTTTACGATTACCCACATTTTGTTCGCCTCGGGGTCATCGAAGGCGTTGGCTTCGTTGCCGCTTGTTCTGGGCTCAGCATAAGTCTCCGTTGCCATCTCCGAGATTGTCATCACTGCCTGCGGCTTCCGCGCGGGGGCACAACTCGCATTGCCGTTTCGTGCGCCACCGCGAAGACCTCGTCGGCGACCGCAGAGTAAGCGTCTAAATCGCCAGTAGAACCGCAGTGTGCCGGGGCCTAGAGGGCCGAAGTCGTCGATGTCGAACAACATTGCGAAGAGGAAGGTGCTGTTGGTCGGCGGACCTCTATCGACGTTCCGCGAGTGGTCGTGTCGAAGTCTTATAGGGTCGG
>CAVTTZ010000015.1:0-4522 GCA_963737755.1 uncultured Alphaproteobacteria bacterium
CGATGATGGAGTGGACCGACCGCCATTGCCGGTACTTTCACCGGCTGATGACCCGTCGTGCGCTGCTCTACACCGAGATGCTGACCACAGGCGCGGTGCTGCACGGTGACCGGGCGCGGCTGCTGCGCTTCGATGGCGCCGAGCATCCTTTGGCGCTGCAGCTTGGCGGCTCGGAGCCGCGGGCTTTGGCCGCGTGCGCGCGCATCGGTGCGGATGCGGGCTACGACGAGATCAATCTGAACGCCGGCTGTCCGTCCGACCGCGTCCAGGAGGGACGCTTCGGCGCCTGCCTGATGACCGAGCCCGAGTTGGTCGGCGATTGCGTTGCGGCCATGAAGGCAACGGTGCGCATTCCGGTCACCGTCAAATGCCGCATCGGCGTCGACGACCAGGATCCCGAGGCGGCGCTCGAGCGCTTTGCGCAGGCAGTCAAGCGGGCCGGTGCCGACGTCCTCGTCGTGCACGCGCGCAAGGCCTGGCTGAAGGGTTTATCGCCCAAGGAAAACCGCGACATCCCGCCGCTCGACTACGGACGGGTCTATCGGCTCAAGGCGGCGCATCCGGATTTGCCGATCGTGCTCAATGGCGGCATCGGCAGCATCGAGGACGCGCGCGCCCATCTTGCCCATGTCGACGGCGTGATGCTCGGCCGCGCCGCGTATCAGGAACCGTGGCGTTTGCTCGCGGTCGATCCGGTGTTCTTTGGTGAGGACGCGCCGTTCGCTTCGGCCAAGGAGGTCGCGGTCGCGCTCGTCCCCTACATCGAGCGGGCGTTAGGCGAGGGCACCCGGCTGCACGCGATCACGCGCCATCTGCATGGCCTGTTTCGCGCCGTGCCGGGCGCGCGGGCGTTCCGGCGCCATCTCGCCGGCGCTCCGACCAGCGACGCCGGCGCCGCATTGTTGCTCACGGCGCTCCGCCTGGTGGCCGATCAAGACGCCGTCGACGTCGCGGCGTAGGCCTCAATCCGCGCGTCGGCTTTCTGCGCATACCAGCCATCACATCGGCCGAAGCCGAAGCGTTCTCGTCGCGGCGACGCTATGAATGCCCGATGCTTGTCGGCGTCCCGTTGCACGAAATTCTTTGGCTCGCCCTGGCCCTTTTGGTCGGCGGCCTGGCTTCCGGCGTGCTTGCCGGGTTGTTCGGCGTTTCGGGCGGCTCGATTCTCGTGCCGGTGCTCTACGAAGCGTTCGGCGCGATCGGCGTGTCGGACGATGTCCGCATGCAGCTTTGCGTCGGCACCTCGATCGCGATCGTGGTGCCGACCACATACCGCTCCTATCGTGCACACCGGGCGAAAGGGGCGGTCATTCCGGGCGTGATCGGCCAATGGGCGCTGCCCGCCGTCATCGGCGTTGCCTGCGCCTCCGTGATCGCAAGCTTCGCACCGGCAGCCGTGCTGACAATCGCGTTCGTGGTGGTGGCGAGCTTTCATCTCCAGCAAACTTCTGTTCGCCGGCGACCGCTGGAATCTGGGCAACGAACTGCCGGGGCGGCTGCCGATGACGCTGTTCGGCTTTTGCATCGGCTTTTTTGGATCGCTGATGGGCGTGAGCGGCGGCGCCATCTCGACCATTATCCTGTCGGTGTACGGCAAGCCGATCCACAATGCCGTGGCGACGTCGTCAGGCGTTGCCGTGCCGACCACGATCGCGGGGACCATCGGCTTTGTGCTCGCCGGCCTGCCGCATCAGGCCGAATTGCCGCCGCTGTCGTTGGGCTTCGTGTCGCTGATCGGGCTGGCAGTGACGGCGCCGCTCGCAAGCCTCGTGGCGCCATTCGGCGCCAATCTCGCGCACCGGCTGCCGCGGCGCGCTCTGGAGATCGCGTTCGGCTGCTTTCTGCTCGCGGTCTCGCTGCGCTTTCTGGTGAGCTTGATCTAATTCGTCATCCTGAATCCTTCGACGTCACGTATGACAACAACAGCTCACGGATATCCGTGCAGCACCAAGCGGTCGCCGCGGACTTCCCAGCTCTGCAGCCGGTTGAGGAAGCTCATGCCAAGCAGGCTGGTCTTGAGCTGGCCCGGCTGCGCGACCAGCGCATCGACCGAACGCTCGACCAGGCCGCCGACCGCGACGCGGTCGATCTTCACCGGGGCCGCGTGTGTGCGCCCGTTGGCGGTCTCGATTGCGACCGTGTAGGCGAGCACCTCGAGCGGCAGGCCGGCGGCTTTGGCATCCTCGCGCGTCAGCACGACCGAGCTCGCGCCGGTGTCGAGCACCATCGAGACCCGCGCGCCGTTGATGCGCGCGCTGATGTCGAAATCGCCGTTGTAGGCGCGAGCCACTTCCACGGAGCGCCCGTGCTCGACCACATGGCCGGGAACGAACTCGGCCAAGACGCGGTCGCCGACCTCGCGCAGTTCGAAGCGATAGGTGTAGCCGACCATGAGCGCGAGGCCGATCGCGATCCACAGCAGCGCAGCAGCGATGGCTTGGGTGAAACGGCCGCGAAACATCACCACGACGGCGGAGGCGATGAAGACGATCAGGATGAGCTTGTAGGACAGCGACGCAAAGTCGCCGGTCGACAGGCCACCGATCGTTGCTTCGCCGTTATGCGTGACCAAAACGATCGCCACGATCGCCACGGCAGCCAACAAAAACCACAACAGGCGTCCGCCCACGGAAGTCGTCTCCTAGAGCATGTCGCGGAAAGGTCGAAGCCGGTTTTCCGAACAGATACGGTAGCCCCGGCGCCGCGATTCGTGCGGCACTATACGATTTCCGCCATGGCGTTTCTTTGATCAGGCATGAGGGGCGGACCCGCTCGCGGCGCGGGTCAGGTACCGAACAAAGCGCGGCGGGCGCGATTGGTCAATTCCTCCGCCGGCCACGATGCTCTCGCGCCATTGGGGGACGCGGGGTCCGCCGAGACCGGGCTGAACGGGGCGATCGGCGGAACGCTGCCGTCGTTGATCGGCGCCAGCGCCTGCATCACCCGCTCGGGCGGGAAGGTCACCACCACCTCGGTACCGATGCGTAACTTCGACTTCAACGTGAAGGTGCCGCCGTGCAGGTCGATCAGATTCTTGGCGATCGGCAGGCCGAGGCCCGCGCCTTGCTCGGCCGATTTGATCGAGTTCGAGCCCTGCCCGAACGAAGCCAGCACCACCGGGATCTCTTCTTCGGGAATGCCGGGGCCGGTGTCTTTGACGCTCATGTATTGTCCGCCGGACGCGGTCCAACCGACCTTGAGCCAGATCTCGCCGCCCTGCGGGGTGAACTTGATCGCGTTCGAGAGAAGGTTGAGGCAGATCTGGCGCACCGCGCGCTCGTCGGCCCACAGTCGCGGCATGTCGGGCTCGAACAATTCGTGGATGGTGATGCCGCGATTGCCGGCGCGCAGCTTGAGCAGATGGTGGCAATCCTCCACCACGCGGTTCAGGGAAACCGCTTCTTCGTTCAGCTCGTAGCGGCCGGCTTCGATGCGCGACAGGTCGAGGATCTCGTTGATCAGATTGAGCAGATGGACGCCGGAATTGTGGATGTCGCCCGCATAGTCTTTGTACATCGGCACCGCGTGCGGGCCGAATATCTCGCCCTTCATCACCTCGGAGAATCCCAGGATGGCGTTGAGCGGCGTGCGCAGCTCGTGGCTCATCTGCGCGAGGAAGCGCGACTTGGCGATATTGGCGGCTTCGGCGCGCCGCCGCGCCTCGTCGGAAATCGACTTCGATTGTTCGAGCTCACCGATCAGCGCGTCCTTTTCGGCGCGCGCTTCGAGCGTCGCGAGCGTGGTCGAATAGAGCCGGTAGGCGAGGAGCGAGAAATAGCCTTCGGCGGTCAGCGCCATGACCGCGAGAATGTAGTCGTGCAGCGTGCCGCGGAGCACGAAGTCCAGCGCGATCGCGATCGTCACCGGCGAGGTGAGAGCCAGCACCGCAATCGGCAGGCTCGACGCCAGCATGCTCGAGATCGCCACCACGAGCAGCATGACGAACAGCATGAAGGTGCCGCTGTGCTCGTCGGCGCCGAGCGGCTGAATGAGCAGGAAGGTCCACGCCACCCCGAAAAACAGATCGAGCAGGATGAAACGCATCCGCCACGTGCGCAGATTGACGGCCGCAGGCTGCTCGTCGAGGAAACGCCGGCAGCTCCGGATCATCACCAGATGGATGATCAGGGCGCCGATCGTCCAGATGCCCGAGGTCAACGCCCCGGTCCACAGCGCCGAGAGCAGACCGATGGTGATGACCAAAAGCAGAATCACCAGCGATCCCGACAGCCGGTTCTGCGCGAACTGACGCAACAGCTCGTAGTCGAACACCGGGCGCGTGCCGCTGGTCGACGTCAATCGGTCGCGCGCTTCGCGCACGTGCTGCGTCGCCAGCCGCCGTTTGGTCGAAGGCGCGTCGGCGGCACCGGGCGAAGCAGACTCGCGCGTTTCGCTGAGGGGGCTGTGCATTCGGTCCGCGCTGGCAAGAATTTGCGTCAAAACTCGCCCAAAATCCTTAAGACGAGGCTTAAGGCTGTGGCGCAATTCAACTTAAAGTGTGGGAATGCTTCACCTTTCCGTC
>CAVTTZ010000016.1:0-286767 GCA_963737755.1 uncultured Alphaproteobacteria bacterium
GGCCATAAACGAAGGAATCGATATTCGTCCGACCAGTACATTGGTGGATCACGTCAGTGCGCAGAAGCAGAGCGGCAACCGTGCCTCTGGTTACATCCGCCGTTAGCTCACGATCACCGTCTGCTGCTGTGCTGACACCAAACGCCGAAGGTCCGGTCCCAGTTTCCGGGCCGAGAAAAACGACGCCGAAAAAATTATCGACAGGAGCGCGGGCCTATGCGCGCGTCGATCGGCTTCCGGGGCCAATCAAGTTGACGAGGTCAAGCGCGTTGACGGAGGTCAAGGTTAATTCCGGTGTCCATGCGTAATCTTCTCGAACAGCATCAACGATGACGATGGCGACCCTGCTGCCGCCGTCATCCGGCAAGCACTTGGCATGAGTCCCGAGCGAGCGAACCGCCATGATCACTTCAAGCGAATACCGACAATTTGGCCGTAGATGCGCGATTTGGCAGTCGAAGCCGGCACGATTGAAAGTCGGCAGTCCTTTTTGGCTCTCGCCAGGGATTGGACGTTCGCGGCAATGGCAACTGATCAGGCTACTAAGAACAAGAGATACCGCGGGAGCCTGTCAGTGATTTGACGGAGCCGAGTTCAGCCCTAGCACCCTCACGGCTCTGTTAAAGCCCTCGCTTCCCAAGGCGAGGGCTGTCATGCGCCCGCCTTAGTTGGGGAGATTTGGCTTCTCTTCCATCTCAATGGCGGCGAGACGACCAAGTTGACCGGCGAGTGTTGTCCAACTTCGGGAAATCCCCATCAAGATCGTCGCTCGGCGCATTGTAATTCCAGGAACCCGTCCGAGAAGCTGATAGTCATCCGCGTAGGTTGTGCAGTGTGCTTGAGTGATCATGAGTTGGCTCCGTCGCGATCACTACAGTTGATAAATGTCAAATTCTGCGGGTGAGATTGGTTTCATCAAGATTGCAGCGACCGCCGGCTGTGACGATTCGCCCGTCTCTACCTGTCGGAGGATTTCTCCTCTCTGAGGGATGGTTGCATCACCCAACGCCCAGAGGCCGGCCAGGGCGTCGCCCTCAGACCGGCACCGAGCGAGTGGCCGGGGGAAAGCAAGTGCCGGGGCTCTTTGCTCTTGGTACGCTTGCTCATAGCTCACCCGCGTACTGCTGCAGCCATTTGATCAGCGCCGGCAGGTTCGGGCGCGAACACGATCACCCACATGTCCTCGACGAAGTAGTTGTCACCTTGGGACCGAATTACCACCTGGTCGTGTTCAATCGCATACACCGCAACAATCGGCTGCTCGGGGATGAGCACATCGTCTTCAAGCTCGTGCCAGATTTGGGCATGGCTTTTTGAGCGTGGCTGAGACGTTACGGAAACCGGGAGGGTGTTTGCAACGGCTCAATGTGACGCGTTGCCGGCGTGCCGGGCTTGTTCTGAAATGTTGCTTGGATTCAGCGTGTGACATTCGCCGCTCTCGATGCGGCGTTGCGAACGCTTTGAGTTGTTGCTTGCCTTGCGGCAGGTCGCCGAGCAGAAGCGTTGCGGTCGACCGCCGGTGCCAGATGCACGCGGGCTGAAGGGTCGCCCGCAGCGCCCACAGATGAATTGGTTAGTATTGGTCGAGTCGTGCCTTCCCCCGACAATAGCGGAAGTGCCTCGACAGAGGATGACTCAAACATTTTGAGGTTCGATCTGTTCGCGCCTGCGTCCAATGCAGGCGACTTTCAGACCGGAGGGGAACGGCTCCGGCTCCGCGCATCACTCCCGCTCATCATCCCTCCCTGCGAAGGAGGCGCCCGACCGAGTTCGCAGCTCGGTCGGGCAATGATGCGCGGCTCCCGCCGTGCGTAGGGACGCACAGCAAGCTTGGGTCGCCGTTGCCGGCGAAATTCTGCGTTGTGGTAAGGCGGGCTTTTGATAGCCCGTTGCTCGGGCGGACGTCAAGAGGGCTGACGCGATTAAGATATTGATTTTGCTGATATAAACTTATATCATCGGCTCGAACTGGGACGTGGGAGAGCCCTGAAATGGTCAATGGATTTTTCATCGCCGAAGCAAAGAAGTTTGCCGACGAACTCACCGCTCAAATCGCGCTCTTACGGGTGAATAAAGCAGCGGCAGACAAGAAGCTGTATACCGCTGAAATTGCGATAGAACGTTTCGCGAGTTACAAGCCGCGGAGAGAAGACGGAGGGTATCGCTGCCCTAAATGTTGGATATGCGAGGGTGTCGATCAGGTCTTCGGCCCCATCGGGGAGAGGGAGAACGGGAAAAAGATCTACAAGTGCAAGTGCGGCTATCGAGTGTCTGACCCCTATTAAAGCCCCTTCAACGCACGAACAGCGGCTCAATCAGCAGCGCCGTGGCCACGATGTCCGCTATCTGCGTCCGGGCCGTTTCAGCCTGCCCCCACGTCTCGTAGTCGAGGTGCACGAGCGGCTTGCCGATCACGCCGATGATATCGAAGCCGTAGCGCGTTCGCCCGCCGAACGTGTTGTCGCTGATCTCTTTGATCGGGCCGAGCGTATAGGCATTTGCCATGCTGTCTCACACGATCTTTCGGACGATCAGCCGCACCCGCACAAGCTCGGGCCGGGCAATCGCAGATGTACTTTCCTTGACGCCGGAACGGAAGATGATTTCCGCGCCGACGGGTCATTCCACCCGCGCGATTTTCGAGGCGATGGCGAGCACAGCAGTCAGCGCGAGAAGGTTCGTCAGTAACAGCGCCAAAGACCGATTGCGCTCGTACTGATGCACGAGGTAGCCCAAGCTCATCGCACAGGCGCTAATCGCTACGGCGAATAGGATGAAGTCGGCCGACATGCGCTCATAATGGCCAGCCGATTGTAGTTGTCCACCGTCGTTCATTGGCTAAACCGCGCGCCGTCACCAGAATAGATGAGGGCGTCGCCGGCGATTAGGTCGGCGGCTCAATCGTGCCGATTTTACCCCTCACCTTGTGTAAGAGCTGTTTCGAATGGAAGGTGCGAAATCTACCTCTCCCACCACCTTGAAAAATTCTTTCGAGATTTCAGTTACATAACTACTGGCAATGTGTCCCACTTTCTCGGTGGGACAATGTTCTTTAAAAGTTCTTTGCTAAATTCGGCGTACAAGTTGGTCGGTTCTAGCTCTGTTCGGGTGCGCCGATGCCCTACCCTGCAGCGTTTTCACCATGGCCCTTACTCCAAAGACTTGGCGGATCGCCGGATACATTCGCGATATCGCGATCATCCTAGCCATTCCTGGGTGCCCTCTACTTGTCCTGGCATCCCGAGAAGTTCGATGCCTTCATGTATTGGCTTATCGGGCACCGGTATCGCCACTAGGCTTTCCGACGATAGTCAGATGTGGCGGACCGTCTGGCCTTTGCTTTTCCATTCGATGCACGGAAATCAGTTGCCATTGTTCGGCAATCTGAAACAGAATTTGCCTCTGCCATAGGTCGTCGGTTTCTGAAGCCAGCTTGCGGGCTTCCATTGACCGTTGGTGGCACAGGTCTGATGTCATGGCATCAGCCTACCGCACACGCATAAAAAAATCCCAACGGCGGGTTAGCCCGTTGGGATTAAGTAGGAGCCGTAACGGAGGGTTAGACCGTCACGACCGATTACAGGTAGAGGGGCAAGAATCGCTCCCGCCCGAGGTGATTATCCATTTCAATTTTGTGACGGTCCAGGCCAAATCACTTTGCGTGTTTCAGCACGGCAACTCGGCGGTTGAATAGCCACACCTCAACGTCATGGCCATCCACCAATGGTGTTGCCGCTTCGACGGCTTGATCGTCAGTCTCGGCTTCGATGATCTTAGCGGGGCCTGCAATGTGGCCAGTCTTGTCCAGGAAATAGGCCCGGTATTCCGGCATCGTTCCATTCTCCAAAATGACGATGCATAATACGTTCGGGTTCCCATCGCGTTTTGTCATTTGACGTAGCGAGATAGTCTTCCTGGACGCTTCCGGAAAGTTCACGGCGATTTGATCGACTCAAGCCTTAACCCTTCATATCCTTGGGAAAGTCAAGTGTTCTCCCAAGGATGTTCCCGCGATGCGTACCAACCTTCTCCAGGAAGCGATAAACGATCCTGATCCGGACCATGCGTCGAAGCTGATCCGTGACGCACTCGGCATCCAGTCCGACGAAGTTGCGAACGCGAATTCCCATGCATTGGCCAAAGGACCGTGACCAGCGCGCAAGGATCATTGGCGATTGGTTGAAGACCGAAGTTCGACTTCTACAGAAGTATCCTGACGTTGAGTGACCAGCTATGGCCGCACCGTCATACGATGAACTAAAACTTGGCGATCAGTATTTCGGGGTCGATTGCATTTCTTGCCAAGAGTTCATCCCACTACGTCCGAATGACCTTGGCATGTATTATGCAACCAAGGGGGAAGGCACACCAGAGGTTGGTTGCCCCTTTTGCGGAAACTCCCACGTATACCCAAACCATTTTCGATCTAAGCAACTGACGAAAATGCCCCCAAGTGCTCACTGAATGACCGATGCTGCCTAAGAAAAATACAAAGAAGCCTGATGAGAAGAAGTCTGATCGCTCACCCTATGAAGTGTTGCAGATAAGAAATCGCGGGTATTTGCTAGGGGTCGTGCATGCATCTTCTAGGGAGGAAGCATTGCAGTTGGCATATTCCGATTACAGAATTCGAAAACCACAATACGTCCATCTGATCGTGCGCAAGATCGTATGAACCCATGACATCCGTCTATACGGTCGGACGTGTTCGCGAAACCGAGATTGATCGTTCATCCGGCGAGAGAATGTGGGGGTTCAACATTATCGGAGTTTTGGGTCACCCCTTGACCCAATTTTCGTACACAACAAAAGAAGAAGCCGAATTTTTTCGTGCCGCGATTATGAATGTTGTCGAATTTGCTAGGGCTATCGTTCTAAATCCACCAAGATAAACCCTATGCCTACAGACCGCACATTGAGTTATTCAGAATTTCGGTACCCTGCGCCGGTCTGTGCAAACTGCCACGAACCAATGATGACGATCACAAAGGTTCAGGCTCGTAAGAGTGGCGAGCCTTTCAAACTGATCACGTATCGTTGTGCCAAATGTAACTCGACGGTGGGGAAGTTACATGGGGCAACACCATGGCCGAAATCACCAGATGGTGACAACGTTGCCTAAAGGCGGCCCCCCTAGGTGTGCTTGAGCACAGCAACTCGCCGGTCGAATAACCAGACCTCAACGTCATGACCATCCACTAATGGTTTTGCTGACTGGACAGCTTGATCGTCCGTTTCCGCTTGGATGATTTCGGCAGGCCCTGAAATGTGCCCAGCATTGTCGAGAAAATAGACCCGGTATTCGGGCATCGTTCCATTCTCCAAAATGACGATGCATAATAGATTGACAGTTCCCTCCACGTTTTATCATTTGACATATGCCGTCATATCTTCGCCGGGGACTGTGCCTCAAAATTATTGGCACTTTGTATGGAAGCGCACGTTAGCGCACCGGTTCAAAGGGGTCCGCATGTGCCATGAGTGCATTGAGATAGACACGAAAGTCGAACGTTGCAGCCGTCTGGTACGTGGCATCAGCGATACGGTCACGATTTCAGCGGCTTGAAGAAATGATCGCGGCACTACTCACCCAAAAGAACGATTTTACACGAACCTGAGTGACCCAGCGTGAATGAGGCAAATCCGCCGCGATAGAAATCGCCATGCCCACTGACCACGCCGCAGACCCAGATGAATTTCGTTATCCAGCACCACGTTGTGTGAAATGCTCAAAACCTATGGTGACTGTGGCTGAAGTTGTTGACCGGCCCAACGGCGAACCGATGAAGTTGATACGTTATCAATTCCAGGAATGCTCTGAGCCGAAGCGTTAAAATCCAATCACTGAGGATCAGCGTTAGTCTCGCTACTCAAGCCGCCAAGGGGCGAGAGATGACGGAACCAAAAGGATGAGGTCGAGCGAAAGGAAAGATGTCCTTATAGCGACCTGATTGAACGGAGCTATTATGTCCTCGGGCCGAACCGCTTGCCGCGTTCTGCATTGTAAGCGTAAGTGAGGACTGTTCGCGGGGGGCATACTCCCCGTTAACAATCCTTATCGAAGCGGCCCCGCCACCAGCCATGTCGGGGCCGTTTCTATGCGTGCAGAAGTGAGCGTGAAGGTAGGAGGTCCGGTCGGGTTGGAGCGACTGGGTCTCTCTCATTCGCGGCCACCAGTGAACAACTAAAATCAAACAGATAAACGACCTTGGTGGCTTAAGTGTCTTTTGATGACACTCGGCGATAGAGGGTGACATTGCGTACACCTACGTGGGGTCATTATCGCTCGTCTGGATTTAAGCATCAAACAGGCCAACATGGAGCGGCCCGTACCGGTCCGATTTGACAGGGGCGCTCCATGCGCTACCTCGTTCGTGACCCCACCGATCAACAGCGCCAGGCATGGTTACGCCTTCAAGACTGACTTCCGCCGCAGCCTCCATGTCCGCGGAACGAAAAGCGGACTTCGGATTTCATTACCAGGGTGAGCGGATCCCAAGGAGATTGCGATATGCGCAAGGTCATCTTTTACAGCGTCGCGGCGATGCTAATCACTGCCCCGATGGCGACTGCAGTCATGGCTGAAGATACGACTATCATCAAGAAGGACAGTGATGGCGACCGAAAGGTAATCGAGAAGCGCGAACGGATGGATGTTCTTCCGGTGCCTCACACGGAAGAAAAAACAATCATCAAAAAAGAGCGCGACTAGCAGCGCGATGAGTTCAGCCTCGAAACACAATCCTTCAGGGAGCTAGACTATGCGTAAAACTCTCTTAGTTGGCGTGGCAGTTTTGGGCGCGTCTTTCGCGGCCGCTTCAAACGCCTCAGCCGACGTTGCGTGCGTCGGCCCAGTGTGCTGGCATAGCCACGAACGGTATGACTATCCGCGCGATGCAAACGTCACGGTCCACCCCAACGACTGGCGTTGGGGAAAGGACGAGCACTACAGTTGGCGTGAGCACGAAGGCCGCGGTTACTGGAAGGGTGATCGTTGGACTGAGTGGTGACAACTTAAAGGGCCGAAAGAATTTTTCGGCCCTATTTCTTTCCGCGACTCTGAGGCTTCAAACAGCCGCGGGGGAGCGGACACAACTCAAGTGACAGACGGCTTCGAGCCTGCCGCTTATCGTATGCTCTAACTAATGCGGTCAGCAAAGGCTGAGCGAGCCACACAAGATGTGGCCGAACTTCTCGTCGTCACTGCAGCCGACTGCCACCCCCGGCTTTCCCTGAACGTCTCATCTCAAGGCGGCGTGCCATCTATCACGATAGTCGTGGAACCGATTGGGGTGATTACCGAAAGCCTCATTGACTGCTCCCAAAGCAACTATTTTGCGGTGACATTGTCTCCTTCGGACGCGCGACCCTAGCGAGCCTGGTGTGCCCCCTTCAGGGCCTCCTTCGTCGTGTCCATCATGAGCCACAGCTTATTGTCTTTCATCGTGGGATGGACCGCCGCGAAGGGCGAAGCCACCTCCTTCGAGTCTATACCCGCGAAGCCGCCAAGAGAGATGATAACTGCGGTCACCCTGTTCACCCTCCCCGATTTATCGAGAGTACATCTTCAATATCGGTCATAAACATTTTGCCTGTAGCAATCTTGACCGGGCAGCCGTCATTGGGAAGCGCTGTCATGAACGCTTGATTTCCCGATGGCGGCATCATCTTACGTTCTGCAGCAGGGGGGAGTCGCTGACAAAATGCACTCCGTGTTGCTGCACTTGCGCTTTCGACGTTCGGCTTCGGCCTTACGCGCTTGTGCGACACCTGGACGAAAAACGGGTGGAGAAGGTGGACGGTCCATCGTTGGGCCTCCGCGGCGCTACCGTTGCAGAGATTCGAAAAGCCTTTCGCAAGGCTGATGCGCCGTCCTCCCAACGACAGGGAACTGCAGCGGATTGGGCGGGTTATTCAGGCAATTCACGCGACGGAGATCAAAATGAGGGCGCTACTAGCGTGCATCTGCGCACTGCTGCTGACGTCGGTAACTGTTAATTCGGCAGCGGCTAAAGGCTGTATCAAGGGCGCCATAGTCGGCGGCGTCGCAGGCCACTTAGCAGGACATGGCGTCGCGGGTGCTGCGGCAGGGTGTGCAATCGGCCACCACGAAGCGAGTAAGCACCTACACGACCGAGTGCGTTGAACAGGCTTGGGGGTGCTTCCGGAAGTTGGGGGAACCGCAGCCACCGGCTGGTTGGCGAAAGGCCAAGGCCCAAGCGCAAGCTAGCCCGTCGCGTAATCCGCATGCTGAAAACATATATGATGCGAAGTTTCTTCGTTTTTATGGTTTTACTGCTGGTTGCGACGTGGGCGCAGGCTGCTACTTTGCGTCGACCACAAGATTATCGGTCGATTGTCCCCCAGGATTGGCGGCTCTTGCCGCCTGATCCCCAGTCTCATGAACGCCGCTTTATCTCCCCTTCGGGCGACGCTTGGCTTGCGCTGTACGCGGAGCCTTCCGATCGGGAGACCATCAGTGATCATATTGAGCACGTAAGGATTGGGCCTGGGGAGAAGATCACCTATGAACGTCGAGATCTTCATTGGATCGTGGTGTCCGGCTTTAGGGGCGACCGGATATTCTATCGGAGGGCCACTCTAGCCTGTCAAAACCGGCAATGGCACCACATCGCGTTTGAGTATCCGGCGAGCGAAAAGCGAGCATTTGATCGCTTCGTTACGCGGGCCTCTTATGCCTTGCAGACGTATGAAGATGTGGGCTGCGGTCGAGACCAAATCACCAATCACCAAGACTGAAAAAATGGCGACGGTTCAGCCGCATATGCCCGTGCGCGGTCCGATCGGGGTTGGACTACTATCCTATGCTGTATTGATTTGTTATGAGCCTGCTTGTGCTGGGTAGGCCGACCATCCCTAGCCTCTGCGCTGCCGTCTGCCAGGCTTTTCCCGCCGGGAATCTCGCCTTCTCCCCGGATCGATCGCAAGTGACTTTCCCATTCGGAGGCGTTCTGATTTCCTTGAGCCCGAGTACTGTCGGCGTCGCTCAGATCGGGCGTTGGCGGCGAAGCATCGTCCTTCTGCGCCGCTCGCTGCATCGACCCAGACGTCGCCCCGGAGATATTCTCGCGTCCGGCCGTTTCAGAAGAGGGTAGCGTACGCGCAGCAACTGACGTTGCATCCTCGGGCTGCCGCGCTCCTATCGCAAGGACACACCCGGCCCCGCCAAGCGCGCCCGCAATTGCGGCGATCAACGCGATACGAAAAATGCGAAAGAAACCCGGCCCCGGCGCTAGGTAGCCCCACTCAGGGTGAAAGGTGTCCGATCGCATCGCATCTCCATCGAGAAATAATAGACTTCGCCGATCATCTTAACGCTCGCCGATATGGCCGGTTCCAAAGATCGCACGCGCTTCGAGCACGCGGCTGCCGAAGCGCGTTTCCTGCCGTCGTCCAACGGAGCCCATTGTCCCTCGCCTCGCCAACAATCGTTCTCTCGGCATCCTCACCAATCACCCCGATCACGAAGAGCAACACAAGAAGCTCCACCAATTAGGAAGTATGTTATGAGCTGACTGGCCGAACATTCAGAAATCCGCCGCTTTCAATCTCGGCGCGCATGATTCAGTGCGAATGTATATGGATTTCGAGCTAATGCTTTAGAGTGCCAGCAGCGATTTTCGTCGCTGGATTTATCCTTAACCGGCGCTCATCTACCGTTGAGACATAGTAGCATAGTCAATAAGGTTCGTGATAAGAGCGGCACTGGGTCATGCCCCTGCGGCCACCTCGCGCCAACTCTTTTCGGCTCTGGGGTTTGTAAGTTGCACGGCCGCACTGTGCCGGCGCCTCCTTACCGGGCTGGGATTGCTCGCCATCCCCGGTGTAGGCGATAACCGCCCAGTACTGTCGATCAAATCCAGAAGGAGCGAGAGCTCTACCGATCGACCGGCGGCATACGCTAGCGGCGCAACAGCTTCTGGCGCGGCGCGAGCACCGAGGACGTGAAAGGGCTCCCGGGCAGCCAAGGCGAAAAGGGATATTTGGACCGCGTCATCGACGCGCCAAATGGGCGAACCCGGCCCATCTGAATTGCCCGAAACCATTGAGCTCAAGGCCGCCCGCGACAATTCCGCAGCGGAAGCTGCCCAGGTGCGATAAGCAAAATCCATTCACTAGCTTAGCGGACACGACTGCGTCCTCCGCCAAGCAAACGCGGAACTTTTGCGCCAATGTGGATCGATAAGAAGCGTCTTCAGGCGGACGACTAATCGGATCGGAAACCAGCAGGCTATCTTTCTCCGCGTGATCCACCTGCTCCAGCCGCGGCAAAGAAGCCTCAGCTCCGACGTAAATTCAGACGGGCCAGCGTCACTAAAACTCCCGCGCTTATCGGATGCCTTTGAGGCGCAGATGGCCGAATGCGAACAGCGACAAGCCGTGCGGACGATGCCCCGACCGTTGCTCGCCGGGAGCAAACTCTCCTCCGCTAGCCAATTCGCGACTAACCTCGACGCTCAGGCTTTCGTGGGCGCTCTGCTCTAACAGCCCGCGTGTTAGCACACTTGCCTCCCCAATTCTTGTGTTTAACGGGTTGCGCTTCGCGCAGGCATCGCTGGATATTTTCTGCCTCTGGCCTTCCTAGCGCGCCGATAATCGGAAGCGAGATGGATCGCCTACAGTACCGATGCTGCGGTGTTTGCCTTTCCGACCTTCGCGGTTGGGCGCGGGAAAATATACTGCAACAGAAATTCTTCCGCAGGAACCGCAGCGCTATAAAGAAAGCCTTGACCCTCATCACATCCAAGCAGCTCTAAGGTCTTCGCCTGCTCTCCGGTCTCGATACCCTCGGCTGTTACATTCAGACCGAAAGCGTGCCCGAGATCGACAATAGCTTTCACAACAGCTTTCTCTCCTGAGGACCCAAGTCGTTGGACGAAATGCCGATCAATCTTGAGCCGGGTCAACGGATAATCCGTGAGCATACTCAAAGAAGCATATCCCGTTCCATAGTCGTCGAACGCAATACCGACGCCGAGGTCTCGCAAAGGCACCAGAGCGCTGATCACTCTTCGATCATCCTTGAGGATAATGTTTTCCGTGATCTCAAGCTCAAGGAGATGAGGCGGAAGTCCGGATACTCGAAGACACTTACTCACCGTTTCCGGGAAGCCCCCGGCTCGAATCTGGGCCATAAAAATATTAACTGCAACGCGTGTAGGCGCCCCGTTTCGCAAACAATTTGCAGCAAAACAGCAAGCAGCTGTTAGCACCCAATCTCCAACTGCGCGAGCGATTGCACTCGTCGCGAGCACGTCCATAAACACGGACGGCATTAGTATTCCGCGTTCGGGATGGCGCCATCTTAGCAGCGCTTCGGCGCCAATGATCGAACGGCTGCCAAGGTCGACTTGGGGCTGATAGTGCAGCTCGAATTCGTTAGACGTAAAGGCCTTACGAAGATCGCCTTCCAAATCGAGGCGAGTTTAGAATCTCGTCGCGCATCGCGGGTGAAAAAACCCTGCTTATTCCCCGACCATCGGCCTTTGCTTGATATAGAGCGATATCCGCCTGTTGGATCAATTCATCGAACGAGAAATATCTACCCCCTACAAATGCGACACCCATGCTAACGCTTATGACTATTTGCCGCGACAATACCTTGAACGGGCGATTAAATGCTGCGTCAATTTTTTCAATCAACCCGGTCACAGTCTTTTTGATATTTTTGCTAGCGACGAAGACAACGAACTCATCTCCACCCCAGCGCGCGACAAATGATCCTTTTGGGAGAACATCGGTTAGGCGATTTGCCGCCGCTTGCAGGAGAAGGTCACCCGCATAGTGCCCCATTGTATCATTTGCGTTTTTGAACCCGTCCAAATCGAGAAGGATAATCGCCCCGTCACTCAAATCGCCCACGACTTCGACCAAATAGGTCGCAAAGTGGCGCTCTATTTGACAGGCCGGTCAATTGGTCAAAATGGGCAAGATGACGAAGCGCTGCTTGCTCGTTCGGTCAGCGGTAACGTCCCTTACGGTGCCTAGAATTCTTTCCGGACCCCCTGAAGTGTCAAAATAAACCTGTCCGGTCGCGGCCAACCAGACTTCCCCGCTATCATCTGGCCGAGTCATCCTAAACTCGGCGTCAAAATGCCCACCATTCGGCGACGCTTTGGCACCTTTTATTTTTTGCCGGACGATGCCTCTATCGTCAGGATGTAACTGAGCGAGGAGATTCTTTTGGACTGATTTTGCAATCTTCGGACAGCCCGAGTACGATCCGCTTGCCCTCCGACCACCATAAGACGCCCGATCGAAACGTATATTCCCAAACGACAAGGGCGCACGTTTCAAGCGCCAATCGCAAACGCTCTTCCGCCCTGCGGAGGGCTAACTCCGCTTCAATTCGTTCATGCACGTCAACGAGGTGGCCAACCCATTCCGTAATTGCTCCGGCCGCATTTCTCATCGGAACACATCTGCAATGAACCCAGCGGTAATTGCCGTTCGCTTGGCGAGCACGATACGTATTTTCGTATGCTTGGCCTTCACGTCTTGCTTCATTTAAGACCGATACGATTGGTTCGCGGTCTTCAGGATGCACAGCATCGAGCCATCCATCTCCGATGGACTCCGCCTGTGATTGGCCGGTCGCAACGTCCCATCCCCATGTTTCGAGGCAAGCCAAATCGGCAGCAGCCCGCCATACCACGCCTTGACTTGCTTCGATCAGCGCTCGATACCGATCTTCTTGCTTTATGGCACATGGCGCGTCGCCGAGAGCATCAGCCGACCCAATCGCTGGGAGATTCATCTCTGCGACCTCGATGCATTAATCTTTAAATCGTTCTTGGGCGGGTGTAACGATAGCCGCGCTACATTTGATCATACTTCCCCTGTTTAAGCGCGGAGCAGGAATAAACTCAATTCACCTTTCATGCTAAATATAAGCTAAAGCGGTTATTGCTATTTGGACCCACTCACGCGGTAAATGCGGTCGTTGGCTCGCGAGGCTTTGGAAAAGGTCCAAGCCGAGATAGAGCTAGAAGGGCCTGGACGAAGTTATCAACTGCGTTGATGCTTCAAGCTTATTCAGCTTTCGCGCCTCGTCGCAACATCATTTTTATCCGCTTCGCTGAAGAAGTCATCGAGTACTTCTTCAGGAGTTTTCCAACCGAGGGTCTTGCGCGGTCTGGTGTTGAGCACGTGAGCGACGGCATCGAGCTCATCACGTGAGTGCCGGCTGAGATCCGTACCTTTTGGGAAGTACTGTCGCAGTAAGCCATTGGGTGTTTTCGTTTGTGCCGCGCTGCCACGGGCTTTGGGGATCACAGAAATAGATTTGCAACCCGGTATCGGCATGTAGCTTGGCATGCTGAGCCATTTCCGCCCCTTGGTCCCAGGTCAGTGACCGGTGCAGCTGTTCGGGGAGATACTTCATCGATCGCACGATCGCTTCGCGCACTGATTCTGCGCCACGACCGGCAAGAGGACACTTTCAACAACACCATCCAATTCGTAGGTTATGCGGGCAAACCTGAGAGGATGGGCCGGACGATATACTGGACGTCGACCAGCTAGCACGGATGCGAGTTCATAAGCTCGCGTGACAAACGGCCGCGCTACCGCGGCCGACTGGATTTGCCAAAACAGTCCCGACAAAATTAAACTCGCGATCAGCTCCTCCGCAGCGTCTCCTGGCGGAACTCCGACGCTGCCCAGCAAGCTTCTTACAGGCGGAGGCACGTGCGTGCTGAAGCTCACCATCGAACGACACCTTTTTTCGCTCTGCTCCTTGGTGCCATACTCCAATTTGGCGCGGACGTCGCCGCATCGTTGCTTATGCTGGCGGTCCTATCGCCGCTTTGCGGCGGTCGCCCTGCGGAAACCTCTCCGCTATCTCGTCCTGAATTTCTGGAGCCATTCTTCAGCATGATTAGACCGCTCCCGGTGTTCGGCGAGATCTCGTGCCATCGCCGCAATTCGATCGCGAGCGGCGCGGACCTGCTCGCCAATTCCTTGTGCTGTCTCCAACGCTCGTCGGTGTTCCTGTTCGACTGCGTTAGCAGATTGGTGCAGCAGGCGAAGGAGTGCCTCTCCAGCCTATCGCTATCGTTCGGACCGGGAGCCGCCATTAACTACCGTAGGTGTCGTCCGTAAGCTGTCCCCCGCTGGGGGATACGGCAAGCCGTTCAATTCCCTGGTCCAGGATCAATCGGGGTCGCGTTTGGACTTGGATGATAGGTGAGGTGATACTGTCCGTCAGTTGGCGAATACACAGTGACGGGAGCCCAACTGTGAAAATTGTGGGCATCGGGGTCCACGATATGCGGTGGGGAACGATGGTAAGTACCGCCACGGGCGTGGCCATGAACCACCCCCTGAAATCCAAAAATCGCGGATAAAATCGCCAGTGACACCTTATCCATCGCACAAATCCCACGCGAGTTAAAATTAATCCAATTCTAACTTGGACCCTCGCTGGTTTCGTTGGCTACTGTTTGCATGTGGCTATCTCACGTCGGCGCGCGCGGCACGTCGTCGGTCGGCGTTAGCTCAGCAGCGGCGCCGCGCGCGCAGAGCAATGCGTCAACAGGGAAGCTGAGGTCACCCAAGGATCGTGAGGATGAACGCAGCAATCACGACCGCCGGCGCCAGAATGAGCGACCAGGATAAGGCTGCAAGGCCAAAGCAGCCACAATCATCCCGCTGACTACAATAAACTCTTTGCTGTCGATGCCGTACTCCCGGCCGGACAGCATCAAAAAGAGAAACGCTAGGATTATTGACGAATAACTGATTATCTGTCCGACGAAACGACCTTGCTCGTTTAGTGCCGCAGTTTTTTTCGCGTTGTCTTCCCTCATGCATCTCTCACTTTTGGATCTTCAATCCTCCGCCTTTACGCCAAGCTGACCAGCGCATAAACGCGGGCCTCAGTGAGTGCGAGTAGCCAGCCGTTGACATTTATGACGTGGCCTTGGGCAAAATCGCGGCAGACTTGATCGAGAATTTGACGCCGGACGGCATCTTTGCTCATCCCCGCCAGAGCATTATACGACGTAACCAGGCACAGTTCCGCAGCAAGCGCAGGTAGCTTCCTTTCCGCAAATGGCAAGGCATTCAAGCATGCTGCACCGATCGTATTGACATTACGGCGGTCACTGAAAAGCGAGGTGATTTTCTTAATCAACGACGCAGCATTGTGAGTTTGGCGGGGTGTCGTGCAGTAGAGCGTCGGGTACACGATAACGCCAGCCAGAAGCCCGCAAGCGAAGCGCCGGCTCAACCCTTGAGGGCAGTCGTTCATCCGAGCTTTTCCTTTAGATGATCCGCCAAACGCAGCGACAGCGCTACAATCGTTAGCGTTGGATTGAACGCCCCGCTCGTTGGAAACACTGAACTACCTGCAACGTAGAGATTAGAAATCCCGTGAACGCGGGAATTTTCGTCAACAACTCCCGATTTCGGGTCACGATGCATACGGGTCGTTCCGATGTTATGCTCGTCCCCATACATGTCCTTCGGCCATTCCAGATCGTCGTCGGGCACATTTGAACGGAGCCGGCCAAATCCGGCGCGACCTAATTCAGCGCCGAACATGCAATTCCCGAAGGACATCCCGTGTTTGTCTTCAGTCGTCAACTTCCAATCAATAGTGACCTTTCGCAAATTAAAAGCATCCCGTTTGCTGCTGAGCCCGATGCGGCTTTGAGGATTCGGCATTTGCTCGGATGTGCAATTTAGAAAAACCGTTTCTGTTGGTACGCCGAAAAGCGCCTTCCGTGTCACGTAGCTGGCGATGCCGTCCAAGTCCCGCATTACAGATCCTACGTCGTTCAGAATATCCATACCGCGATCAGCGCGACTAACAAGCCGTTTCAGAGCGCCTACCGAATACGGTGACTGATGGGGCGGATACACAAAGCGATAGCGCAAATGCGGCAGTTTGAGTTCGCGCCTGCTGTCCTCGGAGAGGCACACATAGGATACAAATGGACGATTTACGCCGAAACGGGAGTAGGTTGCGCCGGAATCCCCAGTCTGGAACTTGAAATTAATGTACGGATTAGCAACGGAGATGACACCGCCAGGATACTCTAGGTGAACCATAAAGAACCGACCAACCAGATCGCGGTCGTTGCCCAAGCCTACGCCACTCTCGCTTTCCGACAGCAACAGTAGCCGGGCATTTTCAATCCCCCCGGCGGCGAGAACGTAAAGGCGCGCTTGGATGCTAAATCGCCCTTCGGGCAAGACACCGACGCTGAGCTCGCGTACGGTGCTACGATTTTCGGTCGTCACGAAGCGCAGCGCATTAGCGTACAAATAAACGCTCACCGCCTTTGCTTGCCGCAATTCCGATGCGTATTGAGGCCCAAACCGCGTCGGCGGGCTGACCTGCAGAACTTGGCAGACGAAACGTGGACCGCGAAACGGATCAGGAATTTCGCTGTCTGCAATTCCCCAATCGGCAGGAGCGTAACCAAAGGGACCGAGCTGACAAACAACTTGAGCACGCCGGTACCAAGGCTCCAGATAATCCCTTGAAAATGGCCAACCAGAGTATGGGAGACCCTCACGGTACTCAAAGTCGACGGAATCTGGCAGCGCGCATTTCCCAGCCCAGTGGTTGGTCGTGCCGCCAAAATAACGCAGTCGGTGCACCCGCGGGTCGTAGTATGACCGCCCGAGGTTATCGCCGTCGTAAAGATCCTGCGTCGCGCTTTCCAGTTCTGTCCCGCCGCTTTCCAGCAAAACAACACGGAAGCCGGACTCGACGAATTCGCGCGCGAGACTAATCCCCGCAGCGCCAGCACCGACAACACACACCTCGCTCTCAATGACTGTACCGGAGGGTATGGTTCGAGAGTCAATAAACATCCTTCACCATTGGATGACGAAACGACATACGCGCTTTCATTTTTGGCGGAAAGCCCTGGCCCTGCAAGGGAACTTTTTACAAAGCTAGCCCAAGAACAAACGACACGGAACCGCCGCATTCATTATCTTGATACATGCGGGTTGTCTTTAGGTTCAAGCATAGTCAAGGTGGCAGCCCTGATGCCGGCACAGTTCTTCGATGACGTTGGAGCTAACTGGCGACCCTTCGGCTTGCCTATGGGAGACGTTGCGAACCAGCCGCTAGCCAGGCTTTCGATACCTGCGCTTCTTTTTGTTTGCTTGGCCGCCACCGCTATCGCCGTTGCTGTCGACATGCGTTTTTTAGCAGGTCCCAGTCAGTTGTTTGATGAGGGTGTTTACTGGGAGAGTTTGCGCTCAATGAGCGCTGGCTATCCGCTCTATGCCAAGATATTTGACTCGCAGCCCCCCCTCTTCTTGGCCACGATCTATCCGTTTTACAAAATCTTCGGTTCCTCGATTACTTCTGCCCGTCTCGGAGTTGCAGCGCTCTCTCTCCTTAGTATCCCGGGTGCGTACTTAGTTGGACGAGCGCTGGGCGGGCGCGTCGGAGGCATTACGGCATCCCTCCTCCTAATCGCTACGCCAATGTATCTTGCCCAGTCTTCCGTTCTGGAAGCAGAGGGACCATCAACGGCATTTCTATTTCTCACGGTCGGAGCCGGGCTCATGTGGTGGGAACACCCGACCGGCCGTAAAGGAATAGCTTTTTCGGCCCTGTGCGGCGCTACCCTAGCTCTCGGTATTCTCACCAAATTGCTCGTTGTCACTGCCGTACCCCCGATACTTGCTGATGGTTCTCGCCCATATTTGGCGATGCCAGAAATCCGGTTTCGTTGTGCGCGATGCACTGCTGCCGATCGGTGCAGGTCTCCTCGCTGCGGCGATCGTGACGCTGATGGTGTTGGCGTCCTTTATGGGGTCTCTAAATGCGATGTTTGCCCAAGTAGTAACATTTCATCTGGAAGCAAAGGATGCGATGATTGCCTCAAAGGCTGAGAACTTCGACACCCTAGGTCGCTTCTTCGCCGAAAACCGAGTATTGAGCGTCGCGAGCATCATCGGTACCGGCGTCGCCCTCGTGCGCCGCGATTGGCGGTTAGCTTTTCTTCTCACGTGGTTGTTCGCAACGCTTTCGCTCCTGCTGAATCAAGTGCCGCTTTGGTCGCATCATACCTTTGTATTGATCCCACCGTTGATCGCTATCGTCGCGTTGGGCGTCAAAGATCTCAGGCTCCTATCGTTTCAAAGACCTATTGCATGGGAACAAAGATCAGTTCTTCTAATGGCATTGCTCGCTCTCATCATCGTGTTTTCGAATTTGCGTCAGGAATATCATCATTACCGCGATTTGCGATTGCGGACCGCGAGTATCGCCGACGAGTTAATGCAAGAGGTCGCAACCGACATCGGGCACATGACGACAGAAGGCCAGTGGGTTATCACTGATTGGCAATTCGCCGCCGCTCTCGCAAATCGCGATACGCCTCCGGGACTTGTCGACACATCCTTCACCCGCGTCCATAGCGGCAATCTGAGCAGCCAAGAGCTTATTCGGACCGCCGCCGATCCGCGGGTCCACGCAATTGTTTTTGCGGCCGACCATTTGGCCGTTGTGCCGGATTTCCATTCCTGGGTGGCGCAACACTTCAAGTTGATGCGAAGATACTACGGCAGCATCGAACTTTGGGCTCGGTAATTGGACCTCCACCATGGGGCTCTAATCCGATGTTTTGGTCACTATACAAAACTTGGCGGAAACAAACCCTGCCATTGCGATCCGGTGCCTCAATTCCTATTCGCTCCCAAACCTCTTGACCGAGTGCTCCCGATGATCGAGGTAGACCGATGCGCGGTACAGCTCGCTATTATCGTTGACTAAAGTTTGTACCCACATAATTTGTTGAAAAGCAAAGACGAACGTGATTCACCGTAATCGGAGGTGGGTCATGCGATTTGATTTGAGCGATGAGGAATGGGCGCTTTTGGAGCCGCTTCTTCCGAAGGCTCGCAAGAGCGCACGGGTGGACGACCGCAAAATCATGAACGCGATCTTCTACGTCTTGCGCACGGGCATATGCCTTGGCGCGATTTGCCGGAGCGTTACGGGCCGTACACGACGGCTTACAATCGCTTCAACCGATGGTCTCGCCGCGGCATCTGGAAACAGATTTTCGATATCCTGGCGGCAAAATCGCGCGACAGCCTACACTTGATCGATAGCACGATCATCAAGCCCACCGCGCGGCCAGTGGGGCAAAAGGGGGGAGAAAAATCAGGTCATCGGTATCAGTCGCGGCGGCCGCTCGACCAAAATCCACGCGCTTGTCGACAGCAAAGGCCGTCCTCTCAACTTCATCGTGACGGGTGGGCACGTCCACGACAGCCAAGTCGTCGAAGATGTGCTGGAAACGCCAAGGCCTCCGCTCGCTGTCACCGGTGACAAAGCCTACGATAGCGAAAAAGTCCGTCAGCAGATCAAAGATGAAGGGGCGTTGCCGATCA
Organism: uncultured Alphaproteobacteria bacterium; assembly: GCA_963737755.1. Taxonomy (GTDB): domain Bacteria; phylum Pseudomonadota; class Alphaproteobacteria; order Rhizobiales; family Xanthobacteraceae; genus BOG-931. Next base: position 19,393 of record CAVTTZ010000016.1, read on the forward strand.
TTCCCAGCCGCCGCAATGCCGCTCGAAAGGCCTATTGTCCTAAACGCTTCTACCGACGCCGCCACAAGATCGAAAACTACTTTTGCCGCATCAAGGATTGGCGTCGTATCGCCACACGATACGACAAACTCGCCCGAAACTTCTTCGCCGCCACTGGCCTCGTCGGTGCACTCTATTGGATCAGATTGTGAGTCCAGACCCTAGCACCACCTGACCTGCCAATCGGTCCGGAAGTTTATGGCAGAGCGGATGCCGCAGATGGCAGCCCGCCGTGCCAATCTGAAAGCTTGGGCCAAAACAAAGCTGGAGAGGCGTCGAAGCACCTCGGGCAGTAACATCAGCAATCATTCTAACGCCGTAAAATCTTTACGCATCCGATCGATGTGCCGGGTCGTGGTCGAAGAGATCGAAGCCTTAGACCCGATGTTCGCTGAGTGATCGGCGGCCCGTCCTCGGCATGCATAATGTCGAGAGTTGTGCTGGATTTGCCGGCACAGAGCCTCAAGCATGGAGGGCGGGCCTGATGAACGATACCACATATGTCGGCTTGGATGTGCACAAGACGACGGTTTGCGTAGCGATCGCACAGAGCGGCCGTGGCGGAGAGGTACGAGAGGTTGGCGTATTTGAGAACCGGCCCGACGTCCTGCGCAAAATGGTGGCTCGGCTTGTCAAGCATCGGCGACGCCTCAGCTTCTGCTACGAAGCCGGTCCTTGCGGATATGGACTTCACCGTCTGCTGAGCGGTTTGGGGCACGACTGCGTCGTCGTGGCACCGTCGCTAATTCCGATGAAGGCTGGCGACCGGGTGAAGACCGATCGCCGTGACGCTTTGATGCTGGCGAAGCTGCATCGTGCTGGCGAACTGACGCCGATCTGGATACCCGACGCTGCTCATGAAGCGATGCGCGACCTAGTGCGCGCACGGGCGACAGCGGTACGATTGCTGTCGAAGGCGCGGCAACATCTGCAGGGCTTTCTGCTGCGCCACGACCGGATTTACTGCGGGGCTCGCGCTTGGACCCTGGCGTTTCGACGCTGGCTCACCACAGTGCGCTTTGATCATCCGGCGCAGCAGATCGTTCTCCAGGATTACATCCATGCTGTCGAGGATGCGGAATTGAGACGCGACCGGCTGACGCGGCAGATCGAAGAGTTGATGCCGAGCTGGTCGATGGCGCCAGTCGCCACAGCACTCCAAGCGATGCGCGGGGTGGCTTTCGTCGTCGCGGTCACGGTAGTGGCCGAAGTCGGCGACTTTCGACGCTTCACCAATGCTCGCCAGTTGATGGCCTATCTCGGCTTGGTGCCGAGCGAACACTCGTCCGGAAGCACCATCCGACGCGCCGGGATTACCAAGGCAGGGAATGCGCTTGCGCGTCGCGTACTGATTGAGGGCGCTTGGACCTATCGCATGCCGGCTCGCGTGAGTCGGAAACTTCACGATCGCCTCGAGCCACTGTCCGCGGCGATCAGGGACATCGCCTGGAAAGCGCAGGTCCGGTTGTGCGCGCGATATCGGCGCCTCGCGGCAGCTGGCAAGCCGAAGGTCGTGGTCACCACCGCGATCGCCCGCGAGATGGTCGGCTTCATCTGGGCGATCGCCCGCGTTGCACAGCCTGAGCTCATCTGACCAGGCAATCGAAACTGAACCAACGAAAAGGAGGTCGGGTAAATCCGAGGTGCACATTGCTGGAGGCAGGACCACGGTGGGGGAACCCTTGTGCCTGTTATGAGCCGGTCCCCTGACCGATGCTCGACCTTAGAGCGAGGCAGCCCCGAGACGGAACCACGGTCATGCGGTACCCAACCCGCGCATGAGAAGGCCTCTTAAACTTTAACCTGATGAGCCAGAGCCTCTCTGCTCGAAATGCCTGTTCAGTCTCAAATCATCCGAAGACGGCCAGGACGCGAGCCTTTCGGATAGCGTCGGCGAAAGACTTCGCCAGCGCTTTGCCGTTGTCGTTCAGATTGCGCTGCGCGGCAGTCTCGTCAATTACAGGGGCGCTTGACCTGCGAAGGTTGCGCCGTGGCGAACAACCAGGACAAGGCCACGCACAAAGCTCTTGCAACAGCGATATCGCCAGTAGCGACGAAAGCCCGTGACGAGACTTATCGACAAGTCCTGTCCGGAGAGCCTGGCGCCCCAGTCATATAACGTTGAGGTTTCGATAAACCCAGGTCATTGCGGATATAGATCATGATTTGGCGTCGCGCTCGTCTAACCCGGCCAATCCCGCATTGCAAAGGCGCACGGGATTTCGCTCGCCATCCTTTACCGCACTAAGAATATTCCTGACGATGATTTCGCGCGACGGTGTCGGCGGCGGATTGTGCTTCAGACATAAGTAAGTCATGTCTATTGCGGTTCCGAGCAAACGCGCTGTGTCCAAATCAAGCGTGCTATCAATTCGTACGTAGTCTGGATTTTAACTCGACGGCATTCGCCCCATTCCTCCTGCTGCGCAAAGCAAGGTTCTAATTATATCCGAGGATCCCCTATTGGCAACAATCCCCAAAGCTGGGTATGGCCAAAGAAAACGGTGAGCGAAAAACCTACGCTCCGCTCCACTACTCCGGCTTAAGCCGGCCAGAAATCTTTTCGGAGACCAGTGTTCGAATTAAGTAAGGCTACTTGATCAGAATTGGATGACGGCATTTTCACGCACCTTTCGCGATCACGATATGTGGATTTGAGAAGTTACTCCGATCCCGAAACCATTCGTTTATTCGGAACGGCGTTCCAGACGGCCTGCGCTTTCGTTGGTCCCACCGCGCAGCCAGTCGCGTCGCGCGAGGCGATCGCGAAGGTCATTTTTTTAGTGGCTACGAAGCAATGCGAACGCTTCAGTTTGCGCTTTCTCATTGAAGATCCACTAGCGCGCGCATCTAGCGACGTGCCGCCACCGATCGCCCTTCGCCGTTCGGATAACGCTCGATACTTAGAGCAGACTTAGCTTGATTGACGTTGACAGCTAACGAGATCAAGGACGGAGCTCAGAACGCACCCAACGCAACAACATCCCCATTGTTCGATCAACAATCGCGACAAAGTGCTCGGTGCTAGTACGAAAGTAGCTTCCCATCCCCATAGGACGGCTTCACCCATGTCAGCATCGTGATGTATTTGAAATTCCACGCCTGCATCAACTGAAATGCATCCGGCAGATCGGGGTCAGTTGTCCACAAATACAGATGAGCCGGATCGTCTGCCCAAGAGGCCACCGGCAAAGCCAACAATTTGCTCCTGTGACAACGTTGCGTAGGAAGGGCGCGCCCTTTCTGGGACACCGGAGTAATCCCAAGGTGGGTCTATGCAAATGGTCCTGAATTTTCCTTTAGTGGCGAAACAGACAATCTTTGGTCTTCGTCCAGCATCCTCCTAAGCTTCCGATAGGCCGTATCAACTCGACCAAACCTGTCCATGTGCTCAACTCGCGACCCACACCTGCGAGGATTGCGTTCTACTGCTCGCTTCAGTGACAGCCTTCGACGCCCTTGAAGTGCATTCGAACCAGTCTCTTCGAACCGGGGTCTCTGCTTCCGGGAAACCGAACGTTAGGTGCGGAGACAACGGCGGCCAAGCTGCCCCGAGAAGCTCGCAGAGACCCGAACAGAGACCAAGCTCACGCCGACAAATCGGCCAATTGGGCGGTAATTACTGGATAGTCCGAAAGTCCCTCGGGAGGTCGGAATGCGTGGTGGGGCTGGAAGGACTCGAACCTGCGAACAAGAGATTATGCGCGTGCCTGTCAGCCGATGGGCGCTGATTCTCCTCGGCCAATCAAATCGCCTTGCGATCTATTTTTCGACTGGACTTCCTGCCCGAGAAGAGCGTGCATGCGAAATAGAGGGAACTGTTGAGACCTCGATGTCCACGCCTATAAGCCCGGCTTTGCCCGGGCTTGAGGTGGTGCAAGCACCCCATTGGCATGCACACCGGAGGTCCGACGTGAATGGCCGAGAGCGAACACCCTTGCCCGCACAGGCCGAGTTGACGACCGCGGCAGACTGTTCATTACCGCATGAAACGTCATCGCAAATTGCCCACCTGAATGAGTTGACGGCACAGCAGCTTCGTGACGAATGGCGTCGGCTCCACGGAGGCCAGCCGCCGCGGCTAAGCAGGGACTTGCTCATTCGCACGATCGCGTATCGGATGCAGGAGGTTGCCTACGGCGGATTGAGCAAGGCGACCCGGCGAAAGCTCGCTGTGTTGGGCAACGAACTAAAACTCAAGGGTAGTGTGGTCGTCACGCCTGATTTGTCCCTCAGGCCGGGCGCTCGATTGGTGCGGGAATGGCGTGGCAGGACGCATACCGTGATCGTGACGGAGAACGGATTCGAATACGCCGGCGAAGTCTTCTTATCCTTGACCAAGATCGCGCACGCCATCACCGGGGCCCATTGGTCCGGCCCCCGTTTCTTTGGCTTGATCCGTAAGCGCGCTTCGAATGACCAATCGCAGCCGGAAGCGGTCGGAACGTACGCTGAGAACGAGGTTGCGAATGGCTAATCGATCTGCCGCCAGCGCCGTTCGCGCCCCGGCAAAACTCCGTTGCGCGATCTATACCCGTAAAAGCAGCGAGGAGGGACTGGAGCAGGACTTCAACTCGCTCGATGCCCAACGGGAAGCCTGCGAAGCATTCATCGCCAGCCAGAAGCGCGAAGGATGGATCCCCGTCGGCGAGACGTACGACGACGGTGGCTTTTCGGGCGGTACAATGGAACGGCCAGCCTTCCGGCGCCTCCTGAACGATGTAGATGCGGGTCGGATTGATGTTGTCGTCGTCTACAAAGTCGACCGGTTGACCCGCTCGCTATCCGATTTCGCCAGGATCGTCGAGATTTTCGACCAGCGCGACGTCTCATTCGTATCGGTTACCCAACAGTTCAACACCACGTCGTCGATGGGACGCCTGACGCTCAACATCCTATTGTCGTTTGCCCAATTCGAGCGCGAAGTCACTGGCGAGCGCATTCGCGACAAGATCGCAGCCTCCAAAAAAAAGGGCATGTGGATGGGCGGCCTGCCGTCACTCGGATATGACGTCAGAGACCGGAAACTCATCGTCAACGAGGCGGAAGCCGACACCGTCAGACACATCTTTCGGCGCTACGTCGAACTCAAGTCAGTCCGTGAACTGAAAGAGGATCTCGACGGCGCGGGCATTGTCAGCAAGGTCCGGATGGCCTCCGATGGCAGCCCCTATGGCGGTCAATCGCTAATCCGCGGTGCGCTTTACCTGATGCTGCAAAATCGGATTTATCGTGGTGAAATCGTCCATAAGGGTAAGAGCTATCCGGGCGAGCATGAGGCCATCATCGATGAGACGCTTTGGAGCGACGTTCAAACCATCCTCTCCGAAAACCGCGTTCTCCGAGCCAACGATACTTCCAGCAAGGAGCCACACCTGCTGACTGGAATTTTGTTCGACGCGTGTGGCGGCCGAATGAGCCCGACGCATGCGACAAAAAGAGGGACCCGCTACCGGTACTACATTTCCCGGTCACTATTAGGAGGGTCGACGAAAACTAAAACCGAGGGCCAGCGAATCCCTGCCGCTGCCCTTGAATCCTTCTTGTCCGCCGCATCCGCGACTGGCTTGCTGACCCCACCGCCGTCCTTGAGTTGGTCCAATATCCCACTCCGAACGCCGCGTCTCAAAAGCGATTGATCGAGCGCGCCAAAGAGATTGCCGCGGGCGAGATTGTTGATCTCTACACATTTATGCGTTCGACCATCGTGCGGGTCCAAGTCCATATGGACCGCATTGAGATCGCGCTGGATCAAGATGGCGTCCGCGTGCACATTGATGGGATAACTCGAAAAGCCGAGCCGAACGAGCAAAAGGAATCCGAGACCAATGGCCAAGTGACAACGCTGTCCATCCCTGCGTCTCTCAAACGCACCGGTAAAGAGATGCGGATTGTCGTCAGTGATGGATCGGAGCCTGCACCTCCGGACACCGGTTTGGTGCGTCTTCTTGTTCGCGCCAACGCAATCCGGGATCAGCTTCTGGCGGATCGAAGCCTAACCTTTGAGGATCTTGCCAAGGTAGAAAACGTCGTACCGTCTTATGCGACACGACTCTTTCGCCTTACTGTACTGGCGCCGGACATTGTCAGCGCGATCCTCAGCGGCAGACATCCACCTGAACTGACCGCGCGCCGTCTCATGGATGACACCCGCCTGCCGCTCGACTGGAATGAGCAACGGCGCCGTCTCGGATTTGCATCGACCGTTTGAGGCGCACGCGAGCTGCCGCCTATCGGTCATCTCTCGTTTGCGTCTCGCTCCGCCAGCGCGAAACTCGGTTGCCAAGCAAGAAACCGCCGTAGCCGAATTGTGCGAAGGAGACGGGTGCGCGGCGAGCACCGCATGCGCCGCGGGAATAAGTCTCTGCGGGAAACCGATTGTTGGCCGACCCCTAGGAAGTGTCGCAATTGGCGGGACAATTCGCATATTGCCGAATAGAATATCACAACAACGTCAGATACCTAATTCGTGGCGGCGAGAGCAGGTTCGAACCATGAATGTCGCCGACCGTATCCATTTTGAAACTCGAACGAATTCAGCAAGCTACGCACCAGAGACCCACCAAACCAAGCGTAGGCGTCATGCGGTCGGCATCCGGATTGGCACATTGCCAGGCGTGGCTTGCAGTACCTCTATCTTCGACTTTCGGAGGCTGCGAAAAACTCCAAAGCCCGACATATCCGGTAGATCGAGGTCGAGGAGGATGTCGTAGTCATAAACCATGCCGAGACCGATTCCTTCTTCACCCAGACCCGCCGTATAAGCATTGAAACCGTCGGGCTTGAGCATCAACTCCCATTGAGTGCGCCATGGCTCCTCTTCTATTAGCAACATCCGCATGTCTGCCAGTCTCCTCGGCGCGCCTGGCACAGATGCATTAGGCCGAGGAGGTTGTTAATGAATTCTCATTTGTACGTTTCTGAGCAAAGCTGTTGTTCTGTGCCGTCGCCCGGTGACCTGAAATGCCTTCCTGCCCGGTCATTCGGCCAAAATAGGCCGACGGCTCATTGGAGTGGTGAGATGGCTGAGGCGGTGAGATGGCAGAGGCCGTCACCATCGACGACGAGATCCAGAAACTTTGTGTGACATCGTGAGCAGTTGGGCAGCATGCTGCTACGCACGGATTCGATTACGCCAAGGGCTGGCGAAACCTGTTCGGCAATGCGCATCGCAGACTTGGCGAAACGCCGATAGTGCCCTCATGAGACGCTGCGTAAGGCGCGGTTAGCGAGGTACCTGCACCTCCGACGTCGCCGGCGTGGCCGCGCGGACTTGATAGATTGGGAGCCTAATAGATTTTGACCTTTTGCCATAAGCATGCGGGTCGAGGAGAGCCATGACGATACGCAAGAAGATCTTCATTCTGGCGGGCATTCTTTTGGCCTTATTTGGTTTAGTGGTGGGTGCTCTCGCCTTCGTCCAAAAACTGAACAACGATCAGATAGCCAACATTGTTGCTTACGAGCTGCCGTTGTCCCGATTGGTTGCTGAGTTCGACGTCGACACAGATAAATACGAATTGGTCGTTTTGCGTGCGCTACGCGAAGACCCCACTAACTCGCAAAATCTAAAGATCGCAACCTCGACCATACAAGCAATCGCGGATGAGCTGCGCGCCGATGTTGCGACCGCAAATTCATTAATGGATAAGGCAATTCAAGACCCGCACTATCAGATCGCCGACCGCATCGATTTAGCGCGCATAAGCGGCGCTCTCAAATATCTCGATCGGAATCTCGATGATTTCCTCACTGTCGGCCAGTTCACAATGAACTATCTTAACGCCGGCCAGCGGCAGGAGGCGCAGCTGGCTTCAAAAGAATTCGCCAAGTTTGCACAAGCGTTCGGTCCGGACCTTGCCCAAATCCGCAGAGACCTTGGCGTTCTCACTGAGCGCTCGACCCGTTCAGTCCTAGCGAGACAAACGCTCGACACATATTCGAGCTTTGCCGTGTTCCTGGCAGCCTGCGCCATCGGCCTCGGAATAAGCGCGGTAGGATCGACTCGCGTCGTCAGCGGCTTACGACAACTGGTTGCGAGTACTCGTGCCATCGAATCGGGACAAAAGACGGTTCCGGTTCTGATACGAAGTCGTGATGAAGTCGGCGAGCTCGCGCTGGCTTTCAATCGCATGGTTGAAGAGCTCCGCACTCGGGAGCGTATTAAGGATACTTTCGGCAAGTTTCTTGATCCACGAATTGTCAGCCGCCTTATCGACAGCGGAGCAGAACATGCCGAACGTCGCACTCTTACAGTCTTCTTTTCCGACATAAAGGATTTTACGGGGATTAGCGAGCAGCTGACGGCGACGTCGGTTGTCAACTTGCTGAACAGCTATTTTGGTGCAATTGCATCTGTCATCCATTCTCATAACGGCTTCATTGACAAATACATTGGCGACGGCGTCATGGCATTTTGGATTCCGCCGTTTTCAGCCGGTGACGCCCATGCGAGTGATGCGTGCTTGGCGGCACTGGCCCAACAGGAAGCGATGGCAGCGCTGCGCGCGCAGTTACCTGAAATCACCGGGATGAGGCGCAATCCGCCTAAGCTTACGGTTCGGATGGGTATCGCCACAGGCGAAGCCATAGTGGGAACTATCGGCGCCAGCGCGGCTCGGTCTTACACTGTAATCGGCGACACGGTAAATCTCGCGTCCCGTCTCGAAGAAATCAATAAGGTTTATGGCAGCTCCATTATCCTCACTGAGGAGACATATCGATTATCGCAGAATGTCATTGAGGCGCGAGAACTCGATCTCGTCACCGTACCCGGCAAAACCGAGCCGGTGCGCATTTACGAAGCGATGGGTCGGGCCGGCGAACTCAGCGAAAAGGAGACCAAACTGCGATCGCTGTTCGGCGAAGGTCTCGCCGCCTACCGACGGGGAGACTGGGACGATGCACAAGCCCGTTTTGAAGACTGTCTCGAAATCTCCGCAGAGGATGGGCCGGCGCGCCTGTTTGTTGAACGCATCACTCACCTGCGTGGGACGCCACCCTCGGCCAGTTGGGACGGCGTTTGGCACATTTCAGAAAAGCCGGAGTGAACTTACACTATAGCTGGCCCTTCAGGGACCTCGCACGTCTGGAATTAGTCCGCGATGCTGGCAGTAACGGACATGTCAGCAAAGCGGCAAAACCGAAGCTACTGACCCAAACGCGACATTGACGCTCCCAAATTTGTTCATCTCTCGTTTGCGTCTCGCTCCCCCCAGCGCGAATACGGTTGGCAAGAGACTGCCGTACCACCAAATTCTGCGAACGAGACGGGAGCGCGGCGAGCACAGCAAATGCCGCAGGAATTGGTCTCTGCATGACAACCGTCGTTGGGCGACCCGTAGGAAGTGCCCCAATTAGCGAGATAATTCGCGTGCTGCATAATATAAATATCGCAGTAGCGTCAGATATTTAGTTTCTGGCGGAAGGGGTGGGATTCGAACCCACGGTACGGTTGCCCGTACGCCGGTTTTCAAGACCGGTGCCTTAAACCACTCGGCCACCCTTCCAACGCTGTAAAATCAGAGGCTTGGCAGGCTTCCAGCACGCGCGCCGGTGAATTTACCAACGGATTGCTACTCAATTGTCCCGGGATTTGCCAGAGCCGCGTTGATGGCGGCGTCTTGTCATTGCGGGGACAGAGCAGCCGTGAATTGCCCTTCAGCGATGCGCATGCTCGCCCCGAGCGACGGCGGATTTTGCGGCCCGCAACAGACTGATGAAAATTGTGCACCGCATACATAGCGTTACGCAACAATTCTTGCAGCGCAGCACAATAAGCCGGTTCAATAGATTGAATTTCCAACGGATTATAGTGGAATGGAATCAGCCAATGACTTAGCCTTGTTGCGTCTCTACGCCCCCAGCGTCATGCGCATTCCGGGCGGGTAGCGTAGCTCTGGCCTCGGCTCTCCCAAGAGCCGAGGCCTTCTCGTCTGAGCGGTCTGCTTTATCTACCTGTATGCCGGCTTTCTCCATGATGCCGCCGGTGCTCAGCCCGGCCCTTTCCTCCCCCAAATTGAGGGGATTGCGAGCCAGCCGGGAATCAGCCGACGATGTTGCGGCCATTGTCCTGTGCCTCTGTGGGGACCGAGGTGAGCGGAATGCGGGGCGGGCGCAGCATCACTGCAGCACCGCCCCGCATGACGTTTTCGCTGGGACGAGTCCGAACTGCAGAGATTGTTGGGTTGATGGACGGCCCGCCAAGCCCCGCCCCACCCTCAAGGCGACCTCCTCGAAGCCCGCGTCGTTGCGGGGCTTTTGTTTTTGCCAAAGCCTTTGGTTGTTGCGCCTTCCAGACACTGTGCAGCCTCCCCGGAATGGAACTGAAGTTCCCCTCGCGGCTTATTTTCCTTATGAAACGCTTGTTTGCTGATTGGGCGACGGCCGTTGCCAACCTCTCGGGCCGAGCGGCGACATTTGCGATCGCGGCGGCGACGATCGTCGTGTGGGCAGTGACCGGGCCGCTTTTCCACTACTCCGATAGCTGGCAGCTGGTCATCAATACCGGCACGACCATCGTGACGTTTCTGATGGTGTTCGTCATTCAGAACACGCAGAACCGGGATGGCGCCGCCATCCAGGCCAAGCTCGACGAGCTCATTCGCGTGAGCAAAGCGCGCAATTCGCTCATCGGCATTGAAGCGCTGACCCAGGAGGAAATCGCGGAGATCCGCGCCGAGGGCGTTACCCGCGGACAAAGACCTTCCGTGCAGGGGCTCAAGCGTCAAGCCGCTAAAAAGCCAAAAGCCGCCGGCACCGACAAAACGCTTTCCTAACACTCGCCTTTCCTGCTGTGCCCCGCTCGTATCTCGAGCACGCCTCGCAAGCGCAGGCCTCCGGATTGATGTCCGAGAGCGCTAATCTTCACGGCTTGCGTCAGCTCCAGGCATGCAGCGGCGGATTGACGCCGTTGAGATGATAGTTGCCGAGGATCGCGTACTTCCAGCGCACCGGATCGTGCAGGGTATGGGTGCGGGCATTGCGCCAGTGCCGATCGAGATTGAGTTCGCCGAGCGTCGAGCGCGCGCCGACCAGCTCGAACAACTTGTTGGTCGCGGCGATCGCGATCTCGGTGCTCAGCACCTTGGCTTCGGCGACCGCGATTTGCGCTTCGGCGACCGAGCCTTGGCTCGGCGCTTCCACGGCCCGGTCGACCGCGCGCCCGGCGATATCGAGCAACGCCTGCGTGGCGTGAAGGCGTAGAACCAGGTCGCCGACGGCCTGGATCGTGTAGGGATCGTCCGAGGCGCGCTCGATGTCGCTGTCGACCCAGGCGCGGAGCCTTGCCGCGCACCAGCGTGATCGTATCCTCGATGGCGGCCCTGGCGATGCCGGTGTCGACGGCGGCCTGGATGATCTGAAAGATGGCGCCGTCGGCGGTGGGATGATCGTAGCCTTTGTAGCCGGGCACCAAATGGGTCTTCGGCACCCGCACATTGTCGATCAGGGTCGTGCCGCTGAAAGTCGTGCGTTGGCCGAACGCCGACCAGTCGTCGATCACGGTCAGGCCCGGCGCATCGCGGTCGGCGATCGCATACCAGGCGCGGCCTTGATCATCGAACGCGACGATCGGCACGAGATGCGCGAACAGCGCGCCGGTGGAGTAGAATTTTTCGCCGGTGACGATCACATGATCGCCCCGATCGACGAACGTCGTCTCGAAGTCGGCGGCACGCTTCGACTTGAACTCGGAGAAGGCGTTGCCGAAGCGCACGCCCTTGAGCACTTCGCCGAACAGCTCGGCTTGCTGCTTCGGCTCCGACACGGTGCGGATCGCGGCGACGACGCCGAGATGGTTCTGCGGGATCTGGCCGATGCTCGGATCGGCCGCCGAGATGATCTCGATGACCTTGGATGAGCGTGACGTAGGAGACTTCCGGACCGCCGAACGCCTTCGGCACGTTGATCGACCACAAGCCGCTCTGGGAGAAGGCGTCCAGCTCGGCAATCGGCTTGGCGCGCACGCGGTCGCGCTCCGATGCTGTCGCGGCAAAATCCTTCGCCAAGGCTTTGGCAACCTCGATCGCTTCCTTGTCTGAGCGGATGACGTGGGCGGGACGCTGCGGACGCGGCAGTCCCGGCACGCCGATGGGTTTGGCTTCTTTCGGTTTCACCGCAATTGTCATGACAAGTCTCCGTTACTGTGTTGTTCGTTGAACAGCTTCAGGCTGCGGCAGGCGCGAGCGCGTCCTGTCTGGTTGCTTCGCCGGCGCCGAGATAGAAGGCGCGGATGTCGTCGCGCTGCCGTAGCGCGCGCGCATCACCCTCGAGCACTGTTATGCCGTGCTCCAAGACGACGGCGCGGTCGGCATACTGCAGCGCGATGGCCGAGTTCTGCTCGGCCAGCAGGATCGAGAGCCCCTCCTCGCGATTGAGCGCCTTAAGGGTCTTGAAAATGCTCTGCACCACGAGCGGCGCGAGACCCATGGATGGCTCGTCCAGAACCAGCAGGCGCGGTCGCGACATCAGGGCGCGCCCAATCGCCGTCATTTGCTGCTCGCCGCCGGAGGTGAGACCGGACTTTGTCTTGCGCTTCTCTTTCAGACGCGGAAAGTAGCCATAAACTCGATCGAGATCGGCGGCGGTTTCGCGGCGGCTGGCGCTACGGCCCAAAGCGCCGGCGATGAGGTTTTCCTCGACCGTCAACGAGGGAAAGCAATGCCGTCCTTCGAGCACCTGCACCAGCCCCTGCCGGACCAGATCGGAGGGCTTGGCGCGTTTCACATCGACGCCATCGAAGCGGATATCGCCCCTGGTGATGGCGCCGCGCTCGGCCGGAAGCAGATTGGAAATCGCTTTCAGCGTCGTCGTCTTGCCGGCGCCGTTGGCGCCGAGCAGCGCCAATATCTCGCCGCGGACGAAGCGATAGGCTGACGTCATGCAGCGCGACGATGGCGTGGTTGTACACCGCTTCGACGGTCGCGATGGTCAGCAGCGATTCTGGGTCTGACATGGTGCTTTCTTCATGCAGCCAGCTCAGTGCTGGCGGACAGTTAGGCTGCGGAGCCGGCAATCGCCGGCTCCATCACGTTCATCCAGCTCACCTGGCGGCACTGTCCGAGGTGCGGAGCGTGATGCCCTTTTCCTTGGCGTAGGCCTCCGACGACTTCTCGATGATCGGCCGCAGCAGCTGCCCAGTCCGGCGCGATCCAGTCGGAGACGACTTTCCACTTCTCGCCGTCCCATTGCTGGAAGGTCACGCGGCCGTCGCCTTCGTGATTGTCCCAGGTGACGTTGATCGAGTGGAACAGGTCCTTGGCGCCGAGCGCTTCGACCCGCGCCGGATCGAGTTTCAGATGCTCGAAGCCCCAGCGGACTTCGTCGCCGGTCAGCGTGCGGTGGCCGAATTTCTCCTGCGCGATGCGGACCGCCTCGACGTTGAGGATGCCGTTGACGATGCCGAGGTTGTGATAGACGCTGCCGATGCGCTTCTTGTCGTCGAGGTTGCCCTTGCCGGCGCCGTAGACGGTCTTCACGATCTCCTGCAGCACGGGATATTGCGCGCCGGAGGCCTGCGTGGTGATGGCGGTGTAGCCCTTGGCGGCGTCGCCGGCCGGGATCACGTCCTCTTCCGAATTCGACCAGACATTGCCGATGATGTGGTCGGCCGGAAAGCCGGTCTTCTGCGCGGTCTTCAGCGCCACCGGGTTCATCACGCCCCAGCCGCGCAGCACGACATAGTCGGGCTTCTCGCGGCGGATCGTCAGCCATTGCGACTGCTGCTCGTTGCCGGGATGCGGCACCTCGATCTGCTGCACGTCGAAGCCGTACTTCTTGCGCCAGCAGTTCGTAGATCGGGATCGTCTCCTTGCCGTAAGGCGAGCCGTGATAGAGCACGACGATCTTCTTGCCCTTCAGCTTCTCGAGGCCGCCGACTTGCGGCTGGCGATGTAGTTCATGATGCCCGACGTCTCGCTGTAGGGATTGAGCAGCAGCGGGAACACGTAGGGGAACACGCGGCCGTCGGTCGAATCGGTGCGGCCGTGATTGACGGTGATCAGCGGCACCTTGTCGTGCGGTGATGCGATCGATCATCGCGTAGGCGATGCCGACCGACAGCGGATTCCAGGCCGCGATGTTGGCATGGCTCTTCTGCCGCTCGTAGCATTCGACGCCGCGCTCGACTTCGTATTGGGTCTCGCACTCGTCCCAGGTCAGCTTGACGCCGTTGACGCCGCCGTCGCGGATGTTGATGAGGTTGAGATAGTCGATGAACCCGCCGAAGAAGCCGGTGCCGCCGGCCGCATACGGCCCGACGCGGTAGCTCTGCAGCGGGAAATATTGCTCGTCGGCGCGCGCCGCGTCACTGCCGGCGAAGGCGCCGAGCGCCGTCAGCGAAATGGCGGCGGCCATGCCGAGCGTCTTCGCTCGATTTGATATACTGTGCGAGTAGATTATTGTCATGTGCGTTCCTTTCTGCGCGAAAGTCCAAAGTTCCGGCATCAGCGCCGGACGACGAATTTTCGAGTCAGCCGGTCCCACAGCGCGACCAGGCCGCTCGGGCTCGGCGATCAGAAAGACGATGATCAGCGCGCCGAGGACGATGCGCTGGCTCATGTCGAGCACGCCGGAATCGAACACGCCGCCGAAGATCAGCGCGCCGAGCCGCGACAGCAGCAGCGGAAACACGACGATCAGGGCCGCGCCGAAGAAAGCGCCGCGGATCGACGCAAGGCCGCCGATGATGATGATGAAGAGGATCTGGAACGAGCGGTCGAGATTGAAGCCGCCGGCTCGACGGTGCGCAGATAGGCGAACGCCCAGAGCACGCCGGCGACGCCGATGATGAAGGACGACACGCCGAAAGCCAGCAGCTTGGTGCGCAACGATCGGCACGCCGATGACCTTGGCGGCGGTCTCGTTGTCGCGCACGGCGATGAAGTCACGTCCCGGACTGGGTCGCGACCAGGCGCGCAGTCAAGCGCGGTCAGCACCGCGACGATGGTCAGCGCGAACAGATAGCGGCCGACCGGGCCTTCGAAGCGCAAGACCGAACAGCGTCGAGCGGCGGCGCGTCGATGACGCCCGAGGAGTTGTCGTTGGAGAACCAGCCGAACTTGGTCAGCGCCCATTGGACGAAGAACTGCGCCGCGAGCGTCGAGACCGCGAGATAGAAGCCGCGCAGCCGCAGGCTCGGCAGGCCGAACACGATGCCGAACGCCGCCGCGGTCAAGCCCGGCGAGGATCAGCTGCCGAGCAGCGGCAAGCCGGGGACGCGCAGGTTGAAATTGTAGGCCGCGAAGGCGCCGACCGCCATGAAGGCGGCCGAGCCGAGCGACAATTGGCCGGCATAGCCGGTCAGGAGATTCAGGCCGAGCGCCGCCAGCGACGAGCGCGAGAAACGGCAGCAGGATCGCCTCGAACAGATAGCTGGTGCCGATCGCGGGCATGACGCCGTAGGCGACGATCAGGATCGCCAGCGATCGGCAACCAGCGCGGCAGGCGGCGCGACGGATGCAGGCGGTATCGAGTGCGATCGCGGTCACGGCTCAGACCCTCTCGACGAGCTTCGCGCCGAACAGGCCCGACGGGCGAACGAGCAGGAAGCGCGAGCGCGGCGACGTAGGCGAACCAGCTCTCGATGCCGCCGCCGAACGAAGGGCCCGATATAGACCTCGGCGAGCTTTTCCGACGCGCCGACCAGCAGGCCGCCGACGATGGCGCCGAGGATCGAGTCGAAGCCGCCGAGCACCAGAACCGGCAGCGCCTTCAGCACGACCAGCGAGAGCGAGAACTGCACGCCGAGCCGCGCGCCCCAGAGCAGCCCGGCGACCAGCGCGACAAAGCCCGCCGCGGTCCAGACGATCGCCCAGATGCCCGGCAGCCGCAGGCCGACCGCGAGCGCGGCGAACTGGTCGTCGGCGACGGCGCGGAATGCCAAGTCCGGTGCGGGTGAAGCGGAAGAAGGCCGATGAGCAGCGCGACCATCGTGGCCGCGACAGCCGCCGCGAACAGATCGAACGAGCTGATCAGCACGCCGCCGACGTCGAACGGCTTGTCGTCGATGCCGAGGTCGAGCCCGTGGACTTGCGCGCCCCAGATCAGCTGCGCCGCGCCTTCGATGATGTAGGCGAGGCCGAGCGTCGCCATGAACAGCGTGATCGGCGGCTTGTTGACCAGCGGCCGCAGCACCGCGCGCTCGATCGCGACGCCGAGCAGCAGCCATGATCGCGAAGCGTGATCAGAAGGCGACGAAGAACGGCACGCCGCGCTCGAGCAGGCTGACGAAGGTCAGCGCCGCGAACAGCAGCATCGCGCCCTGCGCGAAATTCAGCACGCCGGAGGTCTTGTAGATCAGCACGAAGCCGATCGCGACCAGCGAATACATGACGCCGGACAAGCAGGCCGCCGACCAGCACCTCGAGGAAGAACGAATAGTCGAAGTCGCTCATGCGGCGTCCTCGACGGGATCGTCGTCATGGGCGACGCCGAGATAGGCGTCGATGACGGCCTGGTCGGCGCGCACTTCGGCCGGCGTGCCGTCGGCGATCTTGCGGCCGTAGTCGAGCACCGCGATGCGGTCGGACAGGCCCATCACCACGCCGATGTCGTGCTCGATCAGCACGACCGTCGTGCCGAACCGGTCGCGCGCGGCGCGAACGAACTGCCGCCATCTCGGCGCTTTTCCGTCGCCGTCATGCCGGCCATCGGCTCGTCCAGCAGGATGATCTTGGGATGCGGACACGAGCGCGCGGGCGAGTTCGACGCGCTTCTGCAGGCCGTAGGGCAGCGTGCCGACCAGGCGATCCTTCACCGCGTCGAGTTCGACAAGCGCGATCGTTTCCAGTGCCCGCTGCCGGGTTTCGTTCGCCTCCGAGGCCGCGCGGCCAAGCCCAACGACCTGCTCGACGAAGGTGGCATGCGCCGAGCCGGCAAGGCCGACGCCACGTTGTCGAGCACGCTCAAGTTCGGAACAAGCGCCAGATTCTGGAACGTCCGCGCGACGCCGAGCCGCGGCAGCCGCGCCGTCGGCACGCGCGTGAACGCTTGGCCGCCGATCAGGACGCGGCCGCTGTCGGGCCGGTAGAGCCCGCTGATGACGTTGATCAGCGAGCTTTTGCCGGCGCCGTTCGGCCCGATGACGGCGCGGATCTCGCCGCGCGCGACCGACAGGTCGACCGTCGCGCAGCGCGGTGACGCCGCCGAACGCCAGCGAGACATTTTGAATCTCGAGGGCCGTGACCGTGCTCCAACACTTGTCGCCGGCACCTCGCGGATCGCGCCGCGCGACGGAGGCGCCGCGTGACGGACCAGGACACGGCCTCGAGATGAGCCGCCGACACGGCTAAGGATGCAGTCGCCATAACGGTGTTTGCTCCTGGCGACTGCGGCCCGGCGGAAGTCGTGGCCCTCAGGCCGCCGCACGTGCGCCGCGAGCGCTTTGCCTCGAGTTCGCGCACCAGCGGGATGACGTGCTTGCCGAAATACTCGACCTCTTCCTGGAAATGCAGGAAGCCGAGCAGGATCAGGTCGGCGCCGGCGTCCTTGAGCGCCAGGATGCGCTCGGCGATCTGCTGCGGCGTGCCGATCAGGTTGGAGCGGAAGCCGTCGTTGTATTGGACGAGATCGTCGAAGGTCGATTTGGCCCAGTTGCCCTCGCCTTCCGGCGAAGCCTTGCCGGCGTTCTTCACCTCGTGGGCGAAGGCGTTGACGGCCTCCGGATTGGCCTTGTCGATGATCTCGGCGAGGACGGCCTTGGCTTCTGCTTCGGTGTCGCGCGCGATCGCGAAGGCGTTGACGCCGACCCGCACCGAATGATTGTTCTTCGCCGCCTTGGCCTGGATATCGTCGACCTGCTTGCCGATTTCCTCGGGCGTGTTGCCGTTGGTGAAATACCAGTCGGAGACGCGCGACGCCATGTCGCGCGCCGCGCGCGACGAGCCGCCCTGGAAGATCTCCGGCAGCGGCTCGAGCGGCTTCGGGCTTGCAGGCGTAGTCGTTGAAGCGATAGAAGTCGCCGCTGAAGGTGAAGTTGTCCTCGCGTCCAGATGCCGCGCAGCGCGCGGATGAACTCCTCCGAGCGGCGATAGCGCTCGTCGTGGTCGAGCCAGGGCTCGCCGATGGCGGCGAATTCGCCGCGGAACCAGCCGCGACACGATGTTGACCGCGACCCGGCCGTTGCTCAGATGGTTGATGGTCGCGATCTGCTTGGCGGCGACGGCCGGGTTCCACGGCCCGGGCAGCATCGCGGCGATCACTTTCAGCTTCTCGGTCGCGGCCAGCAGCGCCTGGCTGAACGATACCGGCTCGTGCTGGTATTCGGCGCCGTAGCCGGCGGTGAAGCGGATCTGGCTCAGCGCGTAATCGAAGCCCGATCGTTCTCGGCGATCTGGGCGAGCTTCGATGTTGTAGTCGATGTCCCAGCTGGTGCGCTGCTCGATGTTGCTGATGACGAGGCCGCCGGAGACGTTGGGCACCCAGTAGGCGAATTTGATCGGCTCTACGCTACGATTGGTCATTTCTTTCTCCCCAACGATGCTTAGGCGATCGCCAAAGCCGGCTGTTGAAACGTTTCTGGACGATGTTGCAGCGATCAGTTCGGCGAATTCCGCAGATGCGCGCTTGACGCGGGCGGCCAGTTCCGGCGTTGCGATTTGATGGTCGCGAAAGTCGCTCTCGAGCGCGAAGATCGTCGTCGGCAAGGTCAGCGCATTGAAGAAGCCGAACAGCGGCCGAAGCTGATGCTCGGTCATCAGCCCATGCAACGGCGTACCGCCCGTCGCCGCCAGCAAGACCGGTCGTCCCACCAGCGCGTTCGGGCGAACAAGATCAAACAAATGCTTGAATGCGCCGGTGATACGAGCCTTTGTAGACCGGCGTGCCGACGATCAGGGCGTCGGCGAACTCGATAGCCTCGATCGCGGACCGCCCGCCTATTGGCAGGTTATCCCGGGAAAACGACTTCAGGCCTTCGGGGCTGAATGGCTGAAAAAGTTGCGGTCCGACGTCGACAAGCTCAATCAGCCGACTGCTGGCGCCGGCTGAGCGCTGCAACCTGCGCAGTGAGCGTTGCGACGAGTGACGCCGTGCGCGATGGCCGCGTGATGTTGCCGGCAACACCGACAAGGGAGAAAGATGTCATCAAGAATACTCCGCAGCGTTGCTCGCTCGCGGCACGCATTCAAACGCGAATTTCATTGTGTTAGTCGATAGAACCAATATGTTATTTTCCCGATCCTGACGATGGTTTTCGGCTTCGGAAGAGCGCCGCTTTCGAACATTCTCATCGGCTGATGCAAAGTGAATCGGCGCGTTCGCGGAATCGAAATGCGAAGCGCGCCGATGCCGCTCTCGGGAGAAGAATTATCCCCTGCCCGCTTAGGTCTTTGAGAAATGACTCAGTCGGGCGGGACGGCGCCAGCGCGCTCGGTGATGAGCTGATAATGCTCGATGCGCCGATGTTCGGCGAAATTGAACATCGCCTCCTTGTTGAAGCGGGCGATCTCGAGATTGCACTTGGCGATGAAGACTTCGTCGCCGTTGCCGGTCGCTTGCGCAACGATCTCGCCAGACGGCGCGATGATGCAACTGCCGGCGAGAAGCTCGCTGCCCTCTTCGTTGCCGGCCTTGGCGACGCCGACCACCCAGGTGCTGTTCTGATAGGCGCCGGCCTGCATGCACAGGTGATTGTGGAAATCGGCCAGGTGGTCGTAGACCGGGATCCAGGGCAGATGCGTCGGCGTGTTGTAGCCGAGCAGGACCAGCTCGACGCTCTGCATGCCCATCACCCGATAGGTCTCGGGCCAGCGCCGATCGTTGCAGATGCACATGCCGACATTGGCGCCGAACGCGCGCCAGACCGGAAAGCCGAGATCGCCGGGCTCGAAATAGCGCTTCTCCAGATGCTGAAACGGGTAGTTCGGCCGGTCGTCGGCATGGCCGGGCAGATGCACCTTGCGGTACTTGCCGACGATCTCGGCATTCTTGTCGACCAGGATCGCGGTGTTGTAGCGGCGGGTCGCGCCGTTCTCCTGCGCCAGTTCGGCGTAGCCGAGATAAAAGCCGATGCCGAGCGACTTCGCGGTCTCGAACAGCGGCCGCGTCGCCGGGCTCGGCATCTCCCGCTCGAAGAAGCTGTCGATCTCGGCCTCGTCGTCCATCCACCAGCGCGGGAAGAAGGTGGTGAGCGCCAGTTCGGGAAAGACCACGATGTCGCTGCCGCGTGCCTTGGCCTCGCGCATCAGCTCGAGCAGAGCGACTGACCACCTGCTGCCGCGACTCGTTGCGGGCAATCGGACCCAATTGGCCCCCGGCGACGGTGACAAAACGTTCCATAAGAGCCCCTGGTTCGGCATCGGCAGCGCGCGTCGAGAGTCAGTCCGGCGGGTCAGCGTCCGCCGGATCGTTCAGGCTTTGCCGGCGGACAATTCGGGCGTGCGGTGCTTGTTGATCTTCATCCAGACATGCTCGCCCGACGTGGTCTTGCCATAGCGCGGCGGCCGGCTTGCGTCCGAGCAGGTCGGCAGGCATTCGATCATGGCGTCGTAGTTCGGCTGATGGAAGAACGCCATCGACAGCCGGCGGCTGCCCACCGCCTGGTCGCGCGGCGGATTGATCGACGCGATGCAGGGTCGACACCCAGCGATCGTTGGTCCATTCGGCCATCAGGTCGCCGAGATTGACGATGAACGTTCCCGGCAGGGTCGGCACATCGATCCAGGCGCCGTCCTTGTTCTGCACCTGCAGGCCGCCCGGCGCATTGTCGGGCTTGAGGATGGTCAGGCTGCCATAGTCGGTGTGCGCGCCGGCGCGCAATTGCCCCGGCAGCGGCGGCTTCGGCTGCTCCGGATAGTGCAGCACGCTGAAATTGGTGATGTGGCGATCGACCTTGTCGTCGAAATAGTGCTTGTCCATGCCGAGCCCAAGCGCAAAGCTCTGCATCAGCGTCGTCGCGACCCGCTCCATCTCGCGGTAATAGGTCTCCCAGACCGGCCGGAAGCCGGACGGCGTGTCAGGCCAAAGGTTGGGCGCGAAGAATTTTCCCGGCCCGGCGGCGCGATGGTAGCCGTCATCGGGCGGATCGACCGGCCCGATCGAAAACAATTCTTTGAAATCCGGCGGCGTTTCCTCGTCGAGCGAATAGGCCAGCGCCTCGCTGCCGAGCGAGATGTAGCCGCGATAACGGTCGGGCGGCATTCGCAGCTTGATCTTGTCCTCGACCGGCTGGTCGAAATAGGCAAACGACACCTTGCGCATGTCGTCGATCAGACTGTCCGCCACGCCGTGTCCGGAAACGATCAGAAACCCGAGCGAGGCGCAGGCGTCGGCGACCTCTTTGGCCACGGCTTGTTGTTGCTGTGCCGAGCCGTTGCGAAACGGCGCAATATCGATGACGGGGATTGAGTCCATCTCTGCCTCCGGTGCGGCGTCCGACCGGGAACCAAGACGCTTTCCCTAGGCGGCGTCGAGGTCCGCGGGCTTGCGCGTGTCTTCGAGCAAAATCCCAGATTCCGCGTGCCAACAAATCATCTCGCGCTCGCCGACCTTGTAGACGTAGTCCTGGGCGTGGCGATGCTGCTCGACATGGACATATTGCCCGGGCGCGAGTTCGAAAACGTCGGTCTCCAGCGAGCCGAGGAACTCGCTGGCGATATACTTGCCTTCGACCTTGTTGGCCATGTTGTCGTGCTCGCCGGTGTTCATCAGGTCGGCGCGCACCGAGAACCACACCGTCTTGCCGATCGGCACCTGCCGGATCGTCGGCGGGACTCGCACATAGAGCAGCTGGCCGAGCGCTTCGACGAACACGATCGAGCCGCTGCGCGACTGGATCTTGCCCTGGAACAGATTGTTGTTGCCGATGAACTCGGCAACGAATTTGGTGCGCGGGTTTTCGTGCACCTCGCGCGATGAGCCGATCTGCTGGACCAGCGCGTCGCTCATGACGATGACCTTGTCGGCGAGCGACATCGCCTCCTGCTGTGAATGCGTGACCATGATGAAGGTCATGTTCAGCTCGCGCTGCACCCGCTTCAGCTCGATCATCATGGCGCGGCGCAGGTTGAAGTCGAGCGCGCCGAGCGGCTCGTCGAGCAGCAGCACGGTCGGACGGCTGATCAGCGCCCGCGCCAGCGCCACGCGCTGCTGCTGGCCGCCGGAGAGATCGCGCGGCCGCCGCTCGGAGAATTTGACGAGCTCGACCATTTCCAGCATTTCCCAGACCCGGCGGTCGCGCTCGGCCTTGTCCATGCCGCGCATTTTGAGGCTGAACTCGACGTTCTGGAAAACCGTGCGATGCGGGAACAGCGCAAAACTCTGAAACATCATCGCGGTGTCGCGCAACGCCGGCGGCAGGTCGGTTACGTCCTTGCCGGCGATGAAGATCTTGCCCTCAGTGACCTCCTCCAGGCCGCCGATCATGCGCAACGTCGTGGTCTTGCCGCAACCCGACGGACCGAGCATGGCGACAAACTCGCCATGCCGCAGCTCCGCATTGAAGTCGACAACCGCGCGCGCCCCGCCCGGATAGGTCTTCGACACGTTTTCGAGGAGGACGTCGAACTCGCTCATGCGTGAGGACTAGAGCACATTTCGATCAACGAGGATCGGATTGTGCTCTCGCTTCCTTTGTTGTCGCATGTCTATTTCGGAAAATCGGATGCCACTTTTCCGAGACATGCTTCAGCCCGCCGACTTCGCCACGGCGTTGACCATGGTCCAGACCGAGTCGAACGGAACGGCGTCGAGTGCACCTTCCTGATTGAACTCGGACAACAGCTTGATCGCCCGGCGCAAATCTTCGTTTTCGCCGGCCTGCTCCTGCAGCTTGGCGACGGCCTCGGGGAACGGCACTTCCCTCGCCTTCTTGGTGCGCAGCGTGTCCTGCACCAACGCGTTGAGATGTTCGTAGGTCTGCTTCAGCGAGCTGCCGTTATAGGGCCGCCCGAGCAGGCCGGAGATTCCGTTGGCGCTGAGCCGCTGGCGCAGACCATCGGGCAGCGATTGCGTCAAGCCTTCGATCACCTCGCCGATGCCAAAGCCTTGCGTGAACAGGCCGCGGATCGTGTCCATGGTGTTGTCGCCGCCACCGCCGCCATACATGCGGATATGCGCTTGCGACAAGGCGCTGCCCATGGCCTTGGCCTGGTCGATGTGGACATCGCGTTCGGCTTCGATCCGTAGCCGTGCGAGTTCGAGGAAGGTTGCGGCCTCGTTGTACTTCTTGAGTGCCTCGGCCTTGGCTTCCATGCCGACCGCTTCGGCCTCGAGCTGGCGCTGCGCATTGGCGATGCGCAACTGCTCGACTTCCATCTCGGCACGCCCTTTGGCGCCGGCCTCACGCTCGATGCCTTCGGCGCTGATCTTCTGCGCTTCGGTCGTGGCGCGGGCGCGGGTCAGGGTCGCATCGGCTTCCAGCGCGGCCGCGGCCTTGCGTGCCTCGGACTGGGTGACGGTGTGCATGCGCAGCACCTGCGCCTTGCTTTCCTCGTCGATGCGGCGCGCTTCGGCCTCCTTCGCCGCCACAATCAGCTCGACTTGGCGGGCGCGCTCGGCGTCCGCCACCACGCGCACGGACTCGACCGTGTGTTCGGCTTTTTCGCGATCGGCGGTGCTGGCGAGACGCTCGGTCTCCGCGACCTCGAGCTCGCGGGTCTTGGCGGCGAGTGCGATCTCGCGATCCCGCTCGGCTTGCTCGCGGGCCAGGAAGCGCTCGATATCGGTGCGCTCGCGCTCGCCTTCCTTGCTGATCAGCGCGATCTCGCGGCTCATCTCTTCGAGCTGGCGGGACAGCGCGCTGCGGATTTCCGCGGCTTCGCGCTTATCCGCTTCCCCGATAATGGCGACGTCTTTTTGGATCTGCGCAGCTTCGAGCGCCTGCTGCTTGCGGATTTCTTCCTGCTCGACCTCCCAGCGGCGCTCGAGCACGAAGCGCTGCTGCTCGCTCAAGATGCGGGCGCGTTCGTCGGAAACTTCTTTCTCCTGCTTGGCAGCCGCTAAGGCTTCGTCGCGATCGAGTTCGAGGAAGCCAAGCCGGGTCTCCAGCGTACGCCGGCGCAGCGACAGCGCCGTCTCTTCAGTGATCTGATGGCGCTGGTCGCGGGCCCGCTCTTCGGCGGCGGACACCGCGGTGGCGCGGGCGATGTCGGCCTCCTGGCGTTCACGCTCCTTGCCGGTGAGTTCGATCGCCTTGTCGCGCTCGGCGCGCTCGCGGGCGAGGCTGCGGTCGATCTCGGCAATTTCGGACTCGCGGGCTTTGCCGATCAGGGCAATCTCGCGGTCGCGGCGTTCCTGCTCGAGCGCCAGCTCTTTCTGCACCTGGGCGATTTCCCGGCGCTTGGCTTCGGCCGTGAAGGCGATGTCGCGTTCGGTGCGCAGTTGCTCCAGCGCCTTCTCGTTTTCGATCTCGCGCTGCTCGACGGCGAGCCGCTGATCGAGCACGAACGTCTGCTTCTCGCGCAGTTGCTTGGCCTGCTCGTTGGCGATTTCCTTGTCCTGGCTGGCGCGTGCGATCGCTTCCTGACGCTCGATCTCCAAAAGCTCGAGCTGGGTGGTGAGGTCCTTGTTGCGGATCGCGACCGTGGTCTGCTTCTCGGTGGTGTGCACCTTGCGGCGCGCTTCCGAGGTGATTTCGGTGATGACCTTGAGACCTTCGGCGTCGAACACGTTGTCGGAGCGGAAATACTCCTTGGTCGACTGTTCGAGGGTGACGATGGTCACTTCTTCCAGCATCAAACCGTTGGCCGCAAAGCTCTCGCTGACATTCTGTTTGATCTCGCGCGCGAAACCATCGCGGTTCTCGTGGAGCTCCTTCAGCGTCTTGGTGGCGGCGTAGCTGCGCAGCGCGCCGACGACCTTGGCTTCCAAGAGGTTGCGGACCTTCTCGGCATCGAAGGTCTTTTCGCCAAGCGTGCGGCTCGCGGTGAGCACCGCCTGCTCGGTGTGACCGACATGCGCGTAAAGCTCGGCGTTGACGTCGACGCGGATATTGTCCGCGGTCAACACCGCCTGCTCACGGGCGCGGCTGACCGTGAATTTCATCGTCTCCAGCGAGACCCAGGTGATCTCGTGAAAGACCGGCAGCACCAGCGCGCCTTTGCCAAGGCAGACCTTGCTGCCCAGGAAGCCCGTGCGGATGAAGCCCATATTGGACGGGGCGCGCTTATAGATCCAAATGGAAATGATGTAGAGGATCGCGATGACGATGATCGCGATCACGATGAGACTGATAACGAGCTCAAGCATAGCGCACGCGTCCCATTTCTTGCCGTTCCAGCGTTGATGTCATGTCCGTCGCCGTTCA
Organism: uncultured Alphaproteobacteria bacterium; assembly: GCA_963737755.1. Lineage (GTDB taxonomy): Bacteria > Pseudomonadota > Alphaproteobacteria > Rhizobiales > Xanthobacteraceae > BOG-931. The sequence continues at coordinate 44,675 of CAVTTZ010000016.1, forward strand.
CACCATTGCAACGGCACGGGTCGAAGCATTTGCCCTGCGATCTCCAAAATCGAACAGCTTTGGAGCTTTTCTGTTTCGCCGCATGCTGTCGCGCAGCTCATCCGTGGCCCGGCGATCGATCTCGAGCCTAGGGCCGGTGAGAACGACGCCATAGTCCTCCCTCGCCTTCCGCTCGGTCATCAGCTTGCGCGCCACGTCGTTGCGGGTGCGCATCGGATCGCGCTCCAGCGGATCGCCCCAGCCACCGCCGCCGGCGGTGCGGAAAATGATCCGATCGCCGTTGCGGACGCGGACATGATCGATCTTCGACGGCAGCGCCTCGCGGCTGCCGTCCTTGCGCACCAGCCATTTCTCCGAGCAGGCCGCCGGCCGGCCGCCGAGAATGCCCCAAGGCTGCGTGTCATGGCGATCGTCGTGGATCGAGATTTCGCCGTCTTCGAGAATGTGGAAGACCTTCTCGACGCCATTGCCGCCGCGATGCTTGCCGGCGCCGCCGCTGTCGATCACGGTGGTGTAGCCGTCGACCAGCATCGGATAATAAGTCTCCAGATATTCGCTCGGAATATTCTGGAACAGCGGCCACCACGAGTGGCCGTCCATGCCGTCGCCCATCGGCCGGCCCGGAATGCCGCCGTAGAGAATTTCCATGAGCTGGAACGACCGGCCGTTTTTGTCGACGCCGGAATAGAGAAAGTGCGGGCTCGAGCCGTAGCCGGCGGCGGTCGCCATTTCGGGCGCGTTGTAGCTCAGCGCGCCGCCGAGCACGTCGAACTGCCGCGACAGCGTATGGGTGCGGCAGCCGAGCGACGCCGGGAAATTCGGATTGAGCAACGACCCCTTCGGCATGGTGACGTGAATGAGATCGTAGAAGCCGTCGTTGAACAAGATCTGGGGGTCGAACACCATGATCATGTAGACCCCGATGAACATCTTGAACATGCCTTCGTGCAGATAGAAGTTGATCGGCCCGGGCGCCTGCTGCGACGTCCCGGTCCAATCGAAATAGGCATGTTCGCCTTCCCGCCAGACCGTCAGCTTCATCTTGAACGGGCCGTTGCCGCGGCCGTCGTCGTCGACATAGTCCTCGAAGGATTTCGGCTCTTCGGGCAGGTTCTTGACGATGAGTTGGCGCATGGCGCGGTTGGTGCGCTCCAGCAGGGCTTCGCAGGCCTGCTTGAAGGTCTCGCGGCCAAAACGGTCGCAGATCTCGATCATGCGCTTCTCGCCGGCGCGACAGCCGGCGATGATCGCCATGAGATCGCTATAGTTCATCTCCGGCACGCGCGTGTTGTTCATGATCAGATCAAGCACCGGCTTGTTCAGCTCGCCGCGCTGATAGAGCTTGATCGGCGGAATGCGGATGCCTTCGCTGAAGATCGAGGCTGCGGCCGTGGGCATGCTGCCCGGTACGGCGCCGCCGACGTCGAGCATGTGCCCAAACATCGAGGTGAAGCCGACGAGGTCGCCCTCGTGGAACACCGGCACCAGGATCATAAAGTCGTTGAGATGGCTGATGGCGCCGGCGCAAGCGTAGGGGTCGTTCTGCAGGATGACGTCGCCGGGCTCGAGCTCAAAGCGCTTTTCCTTGAGCATGTTGGAAATGTACGAGCCGAACTGGCCGACGATCATGCGGCCCTTGGCATCGCAGATCATCGGAAATTCGTCGTGCTGTTCGCGGATCACCGGCGACATCGCCGACCGGAACAGCACCGCGTCCATCTCGTGGCGCGCGTTGCGCAGCGCATTCTCGATCAGGTCGAGCGAGACGATATCGAGCCGGCGCGCCTCGCCCGCGGCCGGCTTCGCGGAACGCGCCGCCTGTGCGCCGGCGCTCGACCGGCCCGAGGATCGCGCTGCGGTCAGGCTGCTCGGTGCGGGCCGTCAGCTCGGTCGCGCCGGCAAACATGTCGGCGCAACCGCGCAACGCCACTTCGGTCGCGCGCCGCAGCGCCGCGCCTTCGTCGCCGTTGGCCCGCGCCGAGCCGAAATTCATCTTTGAGACGCCCTCGACGGTGAGCTTGCACAGCACCGTTACCGAGCCGCGTTCGGTCTTGTGCTCGACCACGTCCGAAGACCAGCGCGAGCCAAATCGCTCGTTGAGCATGGCGTAAACATCGCCGGACTTGGCGGCCGTTTCGGATGCGACGCTCGCGGAGGCAAGATCGGCGGTTGTCGGCGGACGATGGCTGACGCCGATCAGTCCCAGTTCCTGGGTCTGCGTGGAAAAGATGCGGTCGAATTGTTCTTTGTTGGCCTTGAGCAGGTCGTCGAAGCTCACCGTGCTGCTCAAAGGGTTGAAATTCGGCATCGCAGTCTCTCCAGCGTCCTCAGGACGCCTTGTCGGGTCTGATCAGAATACTCAGATACGGGTCGACCTCGCCAGTGTGCTGCGGATGAATGACCGTGGTGGCATCCATCTGCACGATGATGGCTGGCCCGTGCACCCGATTGCCGGCCCGCAGCTTGGCCCGATCATAGACATTAACGGGCATGAAATTACCGTCGAAATAGGCTCGGTGCTGCTCGACCACCGCGTGGGCCGCGTCCGGGCCGTCCTTGTCGAATTTGGGCAGGCTGATCTTCTGCACCGCCCCGGTACCGATCGCGCGCAGATTGACCAATTCGACCGGTTGCTCAAGCTTGAAGCCGTAAATCCGCTCGTGCGCCAGGCCAAAGCGTGCGGCGAGATCCTCGAGGCCGCCGCCGCCGATGCGGTCAGGATCGATCTCGAGCGAAAACTCGTAGCCCTGGCGGAAATAGCGGACGTCAGCCTCGTAGTTGAGGCGCTGGCGGCCTTCCTCGATCCCCTCCTCGCGCAACCATTCGCGCGCATCGCGTCCGAGCTTGGCGAGGATATCGCCGATCTGACTGACGTCGGCGTCGTCAACGGTGCGCACAAAGGTCTGCGCGAATTCGTTTTTCACGTCCGAATAGAGGAAGCCCAAGGCCGACAAGACGCCGGGCGTCGGCGGCACGATCACCGGATAACAACCGGCGAGCATCGCCATGGCGTTGCCGTGCAACGGGCCGGCGCCGCCGAACGGCACCAGCGCGAAGTCGCGCGGATCGAGGCCTTTCTGCACGGTCACGAGGCGCAGTGCGCCGAACATGTTCTCGTTGACGATGTCGAGAATGCCCTGCGCGGCCTGATGCAGATCGAGACCGAGCGCGCGGGCGACGGTGCCCACGGCCTCTTCGGCTGCCTTGGTGTCGAGCATCATCTTGCCGCCGAGAAGCCGCGGCGGCAGGCGCCCCAGCACCACATTGGCGTCGGTCACGGTCGGGACCGTGCCGCCCTTGCCGTAACAGGCAGGCCCCGGCACCGCGCCGGCGCTTTCCGGGCCGACGCGCAGCGCGCCGGTCATCGGCACGTGCGCGATCGAACCGCCGCCGGCGCCGACGCTGTGCACGTCCACCGAAGGCACCTTGATCGGATAATAGCCGATCGCGGTCTGCCGCGAGATGGTCGGCCGGCCGTCCTGGATCAGCGACACGTCGGTCGAGGTGCCGCCCATGTCGAAGCCGAGCGCTTCCGGGTAACCGGCGAGCGAGGCCATGAAGGCCGCGCCGGACACGCCACCGGCCGGGCCGGAGAGCATGGTGTGCACCGGCGATTGGCTGGCGCGCTCGACGCTCATCAGACCGCCATCGGAGCGCACGATATTCACGCTCGACTGAAATTGGACGCGGTGGAGCTTTTCCTCGAAGCCGCTCAGATAGCGCCGCATGCTCGGGCGCACATAAGCGTTCATCACCGTGACCAGGGTGCGCTCGTATTCGCGGAATTCCGGCAGGATTTCCGACGACAGCGACACCGTCATGTCAGGCGCGATTTCCTCGACCAGCGCCTTGAGGCGCTGTTCGTGCTGCGGATTTGCATACGAATGCATCAGCGACACGGTGATCGCTTCCGCACCGAGAGCGACAAGCTCCTGGATCGACTGACGCGCCGACGCTTCGTCGAGCGGCGTGATGACATCGCCGCGCGCATTGACGCGCTCGCGGACGCCGCGCGTCAATTCGAGATCGGCTAGCGGATCGGGCTTGCGCATGATGATCCAGCCGGCCAGCGGTCCGGGCGTCTGCGATCGCGCGAGATGCAGCACCTGTTCGAAATTCTCGGTCACCAGGAGACCGACCTTGGCGCCCTTCTCTTCCAGAACGATGTTGGTCGATACCGTGGTCCCGTGCAGCAGCGCACCGATGTCGCTTGCCGGCACGCCGGTCTCTTCGATCAATTGCTGAATGCCGTTGAGGATGCCGATCGATTGATCGCTCGGCGTCGACGGCGTCTTCAAAAGGCGCATCGCGCCCGAACGCTCGTCGAACAGCAGCAGATCTGTAAATGTCCCGCCGACATCGATGCCGAGGCGGCTACTCATATCACCCCCTGCGTTGGTCGCTTCGAGACCGCTTTTTCACCGAAGCCCGGACCAAACCCCCACGTCGCCGCTCCCAAAGAGTCCACGCCGTGCGGCGTATCCTTTAAGGCGCATTCAGTGCGCCATTTTTGCAAGCTTTAGTCCCGGAGCAGTGCAATAGTCCCGGAGCGGCGCGCTGTTGTCAACTCGGTTCCGGTGCGTCGACGATTGTTAAAAACAATTCGCGCCAGCGTTTTGACAACACCGGAAATTGATTTACCATCTTGGCTGGGGCCCACAACAAGACCGCGAATATGTCAGAGGATACTACCAAGCGCGAACAGTTCTGGATCTGGCTGGTCGCCGTCGTCATCCTTCTCATCTTTTTGTATTTTTATCGGCCGTTCGAGACCTATCTGGTCGCGCATATTCCGTTCATACACTTCAGCAACGTGGTGTTCTGGTTCGCCTCGCTGGTCGGCGTCTTGGCGTACGCGTTCGCGCACTGGCAGTCGTTTCGCAGCGAAATTTTTCGCAGCGTCACCGAACTGAATGTCGACAACCTGGTGTTCGACACGCTGCAGGCGGCCATCCTGGCGTCGGTGATCTTCTGCGCCGGTGCGACGCTGCAGGCGATCGAGATCCTGAGCGAATATTTCGTCAATCGCGGGCCGATATTCGACGCAGCATTCGGCGGCCGCATTCTGTCGATCGTGGTGCTGGTGATTCTCGCCGTGCTGTTCTGCCTGCTGCACTACGCGGTGCGCGCGCTGCGTACCGGCTGGCGTCCGCGCGCCGCGCCGCCGCGGGCGCGCTGAGGGCTCTCTTTCTTTCTGTCTACGGACAAATTCCCGCTCATTCTCGCGTGAGCGGGAATCCAGGCTGCGTCTGCCGAGCGCTCAGCGAGCCGCTCTAGGTCGCCGCCTTCGCGGGTCGAACGGCAGTTTCGGGCTTGTTGACCAAGTTATTGAACACAACGAGCGAATGCTCGATGCGCGCGCGCTGCAGGCCGCGCACAATGAAGACCAGGCGCGAACGCCGGTCCGCGTCCGGCCATTCTTCCAGATGGCTGGGCGGATGCACGATGTGCTGCACGCCATTGATCAAGACCGGGGTCGGCACGCCGGCGACGTTGAGAATGCCTTTGAGCCGCAGAACATCGGCGCCGTGACGGTGCAGCAGCATGCTGGCCCAGACGCCGAAAGCGGTCCAATCGAGCGGTTCGTCGAAAATCACGGCGAACGATTGCACGTCCGCCGTATGGTCCGTGCGGCGCGTCGTCATCCACCGCCTCCGCGACCCACTGGCGCGCCTCGCGCGATTTGCCCACGGCGTCGTAGATGTCGTCGGTCAGGAGTTGCGCGAAATCCTCGCCGATGTCGCTTGCTTGCAGAATTTCGGCGGAGACGTTCAGACGCCGAAGCCGCAGGCGTAGCGCCGCGATCGCGCTTTCATCCGCCAAATCGGTCTTCGTGATCACCAGCCGGTCGGCCATGGAGGCTTGTTTGACCGACTCCGGAAAGCGGTCGAGTCCGCTTGCGCCGTTGACCGCGTCGACCGTGGTGACGATTCCCGACAGCCGGAAATGATGCCGCAGCACGGGTTCGGACAGCAGCGTGTAGGCGATCGGCGATGGATCGGCGAGCCCGGAGGTCTCGATCACCACCCGGCGAAAATACGGTACCTCGCCGCGCGTTCGCCGCGACAACAACTCGCGCAACGCCCGCTGCAAGTCGCCACGCACCGCGCAGCACAGGCAGCCATTGCCGAGCAGCAGCGTGTTCTCCGCCACGCTCTGCAACAGATGATGATCGAGCCCAACCTCGCCGAATTCGTTGACCAGCACGGCTACGTCGGCGAGGTCGGGCGAGCGCAACAGCCGCTGCAGCAGCGTGGTTTTCCCGCTGCCGAGAAATCCGGTGATGATGTTGACGGGCGTGAGTTCGCTGTAATCCGCCATCGGCGCAGCGTTCAGACTCAGCTTGGCGAGCGCCGCCAGATACGGCTCGTCGAGCGGATCAAGCGGTCGCCCGGCAAGGCGCTCGGCGGCAGGCCAAAGGTCGGCGATGGAATCGACGATCGCGGTGCGGCCGGTGCGTCCGGTGAGCAGATAAGAGCTGCCCGACCAATCCTTCACCGCGATGCCGTGACTCTTCAGAACAGCGTTGAGCAGGCGCGTGCGTGCCTGGCGCTCGCGCCCGCGGGTGTGCGGTTCGGTGCGGCTGGCGAAGACCGCAGGCGCTGCAGCGCTGTCGCTCCAATGGCCTTTGCCGCCGAGAACACCGCACAATGCGCACATCGCAACGCCTGCGAAGTTGACCCCTACCCGGCGTGCGCCGCCTGCGTCGATGCACCCTGCCGCGGATGGCGGCGGCGGAAATCGTCGGCGATCTCGTCGAAGGTGCAGAACTTCACGCCGGCATGCTTGGAAATATAATCGAACACCCGCTCCAGCATCAGCAGCACTTGCGGGCGGCCGGATACGTCGGGGTGAATGGTCATCGTGAACACCGCGTAGTCGTACTCGCGATAGACCCAATCGAACTGGTCGCACCACAATTCTTCGATGTCGCGCGGCTTGATGAAGCCGTGGCTGTTCGGCGCGCTCTTGATGAACATCATCGGCGGCAGGTCGTCGAGATACCAGCTTCCCGGAATGTCGATCAGATCGGTCTCCTGGCCGCGCACCAGCGGCTTCATCCATTCGTCCGGATGCTTGGAATAATCGATCAGCGTCCAGCTATCGCCGACCCGCACGTAGAACGGGTGGAAATCGTTGTTCATCAAGCTGTGATCGTATTTGATGCCCTTTTGCAGCAACAGCTCATTGGTGACGTTCGAGAACTCCCACCACGGCGCCACGTAGCCGGTCGGCCGCTTGCCGCTCAGCCGCTCGATCAACTCGATGCATTTGTCCATGACCCGCTCTTCCTGCTCGGGCGTCATGGAGATCGGATTCTCGTGCGAATAGCCGTGCATGCCGATCTCGTGTCCGGCATCGACGACGAGCTTGCATTGCTCGGGAAACGTCTCAATCGAGTGTCCCGGAATGAACCAGCTGGTGCGAATGCCGAGGCGATCGAACAGCTTCACCAGCCGCGGCACGCCGACTTCGCCCGCAAACAGGCCGCGGGAAATATCGCAGGGCGAGTTCTCGCCGCCATAGGAGCCGAGCCAGCCGGCGACCGCGTCAACATCGATGCCGAAGGCGCAGAGGATCTCTTTCTTACCGCCGCCGGAGCGTCCCATCGCGCGGGCACTGCGCGCGGTGTCGCCGCTGTGCGAGGTCACCAGAGAACGCGGCTGATAGCGCGCCCCGGCCGGTGAACCGTATCCGGCGCGCGCGCCGCCGAGGGGATTGCGATTGTCGTCGGTCATGGAGGCCCCACTTTGAGATTTAGATTGTGTTCAGAACCGTCGCGGCTCGCATGCCGCGCCAGCGCCGATCCAAAGCGAACAATGCGGGTCGAACAGTCCCACGTTGCGCGCGCACCGGCAAGTGTCCCAGGGTCTGAACAAAAACACATTTGCGGCGCGGTCCCGCACGACCGGTCGACACCGGCACGGATCCGTTGACAAACGACGCCGCGCAACCGCATCCTTGAAACATCCGTGCAATCCGGAGGACGATGATGAGCGACTGGCAACGCGAAACGCGGGCGGACTATCAAAACAAAGGCTTCGCGCGCCGATCCGGCTACGGCCGCAGTCCGGCGTTTGTGATTGTCGATTTCATCAACGGCTTCACCGATCCGACCACGCCGCTGGGCGGCGATTTCGCCTGGGAGATCAACGCGACGCGCCAGCTGCTCGACGCGTTCCGACGCGGCAAGCTGCCGGTGTTCTACACCACGGTCGCCTATGCGGAAGACATGCACGATGCCGGCGTATTCGCGAAGAAGGTGCCTTCGCTCGCGATTCTTCAGAACGGCTCGCCGTTGATCGAAGTCGACGAGCGCATCAAGCCCGCACCGGGCGAAAAAGTGCTCACCAAAAAATATGCCAGCTCGTTCTTCGGCACGAGCCTCGACCTCGACCTGCGGCTGCTGGGCGTCGACACGGTTATCTTGGCGGGCTGCACGACCAGCGGGTGCATCCGCGCCTCCGCGGTCGATTCCCTGCAATACGGCTATCGCACCATCGTCGTGCGCGAGGCCGTCGGTGATCGTGCACCCGGGCCGCACGAGGCAAACTTGTTCGACATCGATGCCAAATACGGCGACGTGGTCGATCTCGCCGAGGCGCTCGATTACCTGCGCTCGTTTACGGGGGAAGTCGATTTCGCCGCCAAAGCCGAAGACGATTTCAAACGCTTTTGGCCGCAAGCGCGACGCGGCTGAGCATCGGATTCTCAACAGATGGCCGACAAGCCCGCCAAAACGTCCCGCCCGCAACTATCGTCGGTCTTCGACGACATGTTGACGCAAAGCAAAGAGCGCTTTGACGACCTCTATCGTGGCGGGTTTACGCGCACCGGCGCAACGTAGTGCGACGGCAAGGTCGCTCAAGCACGCGTGCCGCGCCCCCTGCCCGTGCCAGCTCCGGCTCCGCTAAGGTCGATCCGGATTCGGCTCCGGTTCGCTGGCTGAACGAACAGTTCGGCACCGAGTGGCGCTACGAGATCGCGACGCAAACGCGCGAAGGCGACGAGGCGATCGTCCTCGGCAAGCTCACCTTCGGCCGTGACAATGCGATTCGAACGCAGTTCGGCCGCGCCCGAATTGCCGGCGAAGCTTTGGCCGCGAGCAGCGGCGGCGTGCGCTTCAAGATCGGCAAGCGCCGGCTCCGAGCAGGACGAAGGCACAGCCTTTCGCCGCGCCGCGGAAGCCGCGCTCGCAAACTGCGTCGATCTGATTTGAACTAACGCGCCACGGCCTCGAGCATCGGGCGACTTGCTCGCTGGCATGCCCAACAAGGTTAATGCGCGACCGACGCGCTGCGCGAAAACTGCCGCGCGATCTCGCTCTTTTCGGCATATTCACCGCACCAGTCATTGCCGAAGGTGATCGGCCAGGCGCCGACGCCGTTGTCGCGCCGGGTCGGCGGGAAGCGCCGGCAATATCCGACCGACTGCTCGGAATCACGGATCCGCACCCTCGGTCGGTTGGAAAAACCACCACCGGCAGCCGGAGCAGACGAATTTGGAGGCTATCGCCATCGCTCGCGTTCCTTTCGATCCTGAACCGCATTCAACCACTATTTCGCCGGCTCCCTCAACTCTCCCGAGCAGAGGTAGCGCATCCTTCAACGCCGCAACGAACAAGACGTTGCAGCGCCGCGGCCAGGGTCTGCGTTAGGGGTTGCGTGCGCGAAACATTGCTGACAAAATTTCGCACCCAATTGGTATCACACGGGCGTTGTCCGTCTGGGACTGGCACGACGGCGCGAAAACCATCAGGCGATCCATGGCGCGCGTAGGCGTCGATGTCGGCGGGACCAATACCGACCTCGTGCTCGAGGCGGATCACGGCGTTTTTTTCCACAAGGTCGCCAGCACCCCGCACGATCAATCGGAAGGCGTCCTCAAAGGGCTGCGCGAGCTCTGCCAAATCGGCGGCATCCGCCCGAACGATGTTTCGCTGATCGTGCACGGCACCACCGTCGCCACCAACATCACCATCGAGCATAACGGCGCCGAAGTCGGCATGCTCACGTCGCGCAATTTCCGCGACATCCTGCACATCGGCCGCCACAAGCGGCCGTACAATTTCTCGCTTCACTTCGAGGTGCCCTGGCAGCAACAGCCGCTGGTCAAACGGCGCAATCGCATTGCGGTGAACGAGCGCATTCTGCCGCCCAACGGCAAAGTCGAAGTGCCGCTCGACGAGCAGGAAGTGCGCGACGCCATCGCGGTGTTCAAGCGCCGCGGCGTCAAGTCGGTGGTGATCGGCTTTTTGTTTTCGTTCCTCAACGACACGCATGAGCGCCGCGCCGCCGAGATCGTGCGCGCCGAAATGCCCGACGCCTATATCTGCACGTCGTCGGAAGTCGCCAACGTGATCCGCGAGTACGAGCGTTTTTCGACCGCTGCGATGAACGCGTTCGTGGGGCCGAAGACCTCGCTCTATCTCAACAACCTGCAGAACCGGCTCACCGAGAACGGCTTCCGCGCCAATCTGCGCGTGATCCAGTCGAACGGCGGCATCGCCACGGTGGAGACTTGCTCGCAGAAGGCTGTCGGCATTCTGATGTCGGGGCCGGCCGGCGGCGTGATCGGCGGGCGCGCCGAAGGCATGCTGTGCGGCCGCAACAATCTGATCACCGTCGATATCGGCGGCACTTCGGCCGACATCAGCACCATTCCGGACGGCCGCATCAAGATCATGAACGCGCGCGACTCCTACGTCGGCGGCCATCCGATCCTGGTGCCGATGATCGATCTGGTCTCGATCGGCGCCGGCGGCGGCTCGATCGCCTACATCGATTCTGCCGGTGGCTTTCACGTCGGACCGCGCTCGGCCGGCGCCGAGCCGGGGCCGGCGTGTTACGGCCGCGGCGGCACCGAGCCGACCGTCACCGACGCGCAGGTCGTGCTCGGACGGCTCGATGTCGACAAGATGCTGGGCGGCGACCTGCCGCTCGACGCCGAGCTCGCCCACAAGGCGGTCGAGACCAAGGTGGCGAAGCCGCTTGGGCTTTCGATCAAGGACGCCGCGCTCGGCATCATCAAGGTCATCAATTCCAACATGGCGCTCGCCATCCGCTCCAATTCGGTGGCGCGCGGCATCGATCCGCGCGACTTCGCGCTGGTGCCGTTCGGCGGCGCCGGGCCGTTGCACGGCGTCGCGCTGGCGGAAGCCATCGCGGCCAAGGAGATCATCGTCCCGGTCGCGCCCGGCATTACGGCGGCGATGGGATTGTTGCAGACCGACATGCAATACGAGCACGCGCGCTCGCTGATCGTGTCGCTCAAGCACGCCGACGAAGCGGCGATCGGACGCGTCAACGCCGTGATCGACGAACTGGTCGATCGCTGCCGACGCGATCTGGAAAAGGATGGTGTCAGCACCGAGCGGCAGAAATTCCAAAAGCTCGCCGAATGCCGCTATCACGGCCAGGGTTTTGAACTGCGCGCCCAGCTTCCGGACGGCAAGGTGACGGCGGCGAATATCCGCGAGGTGGTCACGGCCTTCCACCAGCAACACCGGCTCGATTACGGCTATCATTTCGAGGACGGCGAGGTTGAGCTGATCACCGTGCGGGTCATCGGCCGCGAAGACGTGGTGCCGCTGAAAGTCGCGCGCCATCGGCAAGGCGACCGACGACAATATCGCCGCCGCCCTGCTCTACACCCGCCCGACCACGTTCGACGACGGCCAGGTGCTCGACACGCCGCGCTATGACCGCGGCCGCCTCAAAGCCGGCCATCGCATTCCCGGCCCGGCGATCCTGATCCAGCACAATTCCACGACGCTGTTGCCGCCGAAATACGTCGCCGAGGTCGCCGACTTCGGCAATCTGCACCTTCGTCACGTCGGCTGAGGACGCGAGCATGGCGCAAGCGATCGATCCGATTACGCTGCAGGTGATCAACGGCGCGCTGCAGACCATCGCCGAGGAAATGGGACACGTGCTCTATCGCATGTCCTTCTCCTCGATCATTCGCGAGTCGCAGGATCTCGGCGCCGGCCTGTTCGACACCGATTTCAACACGCTGTGCGAATCGGAATCGACGCCGCTGCATATCGGCTCGTTGCCCGGTTATCTGGAGGGCATCAAGGAAACCCTGCAGGATGGCGAGTGGCACGAAGGCGATCTCGTCATCCACAATCATCCCTATCACGGCTCCAGCCATTCGCCGGATATCGCCGTGGTGGTGCCGGTCTTCCATGAAGGCGTCGCTGGTCGGCTATTCGGCCAACACCGCGCATCATCTCGATATCGGCGCGGCGACCCCGGGCCTGATCATCGACATTCCCGACGTGTTTGCCGAAGGCATGCTGTTCGCCGGCACCAAGCTGTTACGAGCGCGGCAAGCGCAACGAAGCGGTGTGGAATTTCATCGGCCGCAACAGCCGCGCCGCGCGCCAATTGCAGGACGATCTCGATGCGCAGATCGCCTCGGCGCGGCTCGGCGCCAAGCGCTTCGCCGAACTGATGGACCGCTACGGCCGGCAGATGGTGCTCGACGCCACCAAGCAGCTCATGGACTACACCGAGCGCGTGCTGCGTCAGCGCATCGCCGCCATTCCGGACGGCGAATATCGCGCCGAAGGCTTTCTCGACGACGACGGCAAGAACCGCGACGTGCGGCTGCCGATCAAGGTCTGCGTCCGCGTCAAGGGCGACGGCATCGAGGTCGATCTCACCGGCTCGTCGAAGCAGGTCGAGACCGCGTTCAACGTGCCGTTCGAAGGCTCAACCAAGGTCGCGTGCTTCTGCGCGATCCGCTCACTGCTGCTCGATGCGGTCACCTCGGACGTGAAAGTCCCCTCCAACCAGGGTTCGTTCCGGCCGGTGACGGTCATTGCGCCGAAAGGCTCGATCTACAATCCGATCTATCCGGCCGCGGCCGAGGCGCGCTTTGCGCAGATCAATCGCGTCATCGACCTGATCTACAAGGCGCTGGCGCCGGTTTTGCCGAACGACATCATCGCCGGCAGTTCGGCGAGCCTCTCGTTCTGCTCCTATGCGGGCCTCCGGCCCAGCGGCGATTATTGGGTGTTCCTCGAAGTCAACGAAGGCTCGTATGGCGGACGGCCGCGCTCCGACGGACCCGATTGTATCGACAGTCTGATGGCCAACACGCGCAACAATCCGATCGAAGATCTGGCCATGCACCTGCCGATGATCTGCGATCGCTACGAGTTGCGCGATGACGTCATGCCGGGCGCCGGACGCTCGCGCGGCGGCATCGGCGTGGTCAAGGCGCAGCGCGTGCTGACCGACGCCTTCATCACCCACGAGAACGAGCGCCATCACGACGTGCCGTGGGGCATCTTCGGCGGCGGCCCCGGTCAGGTCGGCAAGGTCGACATCTACAACGTCGCCAGGCCGCGCGACATCAAGAGCATGCCGGCGAAATTCTCCGGCCTGCGCGTTGCCGCCGGCGATGTGCACGCCTTCTACGCGCCCTGCGGCGGCGGCTACGGCGATCCGCTGGAACGGACCGCCGAGAAAGTGCTCGACGATGTGCTCGACGGCTTCTGCACGGTCGAGCACGCCCGCACGGCTTACGGCGTAATCGTCGATCCGGTCGCGGAGAGCGTGGACCAAGGCGGCGACCGCCGCGCTGCGCCAGCGCATGCGGGCTTCGCCGCGCAGCAAGGAAGCAAGTTCGGCGACGCCGCGTCCGGCGCAGGCTCCCGCGCAAAAACCACGCGATCAGCGCGCACCGGCTGCACGTCCTGCGGCCGCTGTTTCGCCGCCTTCGACGGCGCGTCGGCCGAGCGCCCCAACGCCGCGACCCCCAGCCACGCCGCTCGCACCGCAACGGCGGCGGGGCGCTCGGCAGGCGCTCAGCGGCTTGCGCGCGGCCTATGGCAACGCCTGGAGTTTCGAGATCGTGCGTCACAGCACGAACGGCGGACTGTTGAAGTGGTCGGCCAATTGCGCGCCAACGGGACGACGGTGCGCGAAACCGCGATCGCCGAGACGACGCCGGGCCATTCGCTCGGCGAACTGCTGGAGCAGACCGCCAATGACAGCCTCTGCAAGTGCGTCGAGGCGCTCATCGGCAACGGACATTGAGCCCGCACGGCCGACCAGCCGTGGGGCGCTGAAAAGGAAGATCGAGGACGTCCTTGGAGCAGAGAGCGACAATTTTCGTCGAGGCGATGATCGTGTTCCTGATCATCGGCGTGCTCGCGTTCCTGATCGGTCTGATCGTCCGCGCGCCGCAACGGCAACGCGCGGCAGCGAACGGCAGCGCCCCGGTCGAGCAATCGCCGCGCTGGTACGAATTCACCCTCGCGCTTGTGCTCCTCGCCGCCATTGCGGCGTTCGCCATTTGGATCATCTCCAGCGGCAACCATTGGGTTTGGGGCGAAACGATCGAAGACTGGCGCTCCGACAGCCGCGCCGTGACTTTTGCCGCGGTCATGGTGGCGCTGGCGGTGATCGGTCTGGTCGTTTCGCTGATCTACGCGCTTGTCCAATCGTCGCAGAAGGACGTTCCGCAGCGGCGCAGCACCCTGCGACAAGTCGGCGGCGTCCGCGGCGGGCGAACCTGCCGCGGCGGCGCCCGCCGTGGCGCCCCCTTCCCCGTCGCCGCTGCGCGTTCTCGGCTTGCTGCTGCTGGTCGTCGCCATCCTGCTCGCGTGCTGGATCGCGCTCGCGCCGGCGACCCAATATGCGCTGATGGCGCAACTGATCTATCCGGCGAGCCTCGGCGTCGGCGCTGGTGCTTTTGTTCGACAAGGCGACCCGCACCTGGGGCCTGAAGCCGGGCGCCGAAGTCCGCGCGCGAGTGGCTCCTCGGCGATCTGTTGATGTTTCTTCTGGTGCTGGCGTTTCTGAACCTGCGCAGCGTTCCAAAGCCGGAGGCCTACGCCGCGAAGCTTCTGGGACCTGCTCAACGTCGTTCTGTTCTTCATCGCCTTCTGGACCATCGACCGCACCGCCATGCGCGGGCGTTTCTTGCTCGGCTATGGCTACCTGGTCGTGCTGCCGTTCCTGCTGTTGATCTGGCAGACCATGCTCGGCGTTGCCGCGCCCGCGTCCTGGTGGGCCTCGGCCTGGCCGTTCGTCATTCTGGCGGGCGTTTTCTTCATCCTCGAAGTCGTCACGCTGGTAGCTTCGAGCGGCGAGCGGCAGGGCTTGCCGGCGGTCAAGGATACGGTGTTCGTCATCGCCTACGCGGTGTTGCTGATCGTCGCGGTGAAATCGGTATAGCGGAAACTCACATGCGGCCGAACAAGCGACCCCCTTGCCGTTGTCGGGACGACGTGTTCCAGTTGCGCGCATTGCATGGGGGCGCCGTCGCGCGCGGCGCTGGCCGTTACGGCCGGGCAATCAGGGGGCTGAGATAAAATGTCAGGATGGCGGCTGTTCTGGGCGCTTGTGGGCTATGTGGCTTTCATCGTCATTCTGATTTTCCTTTATTTCTACAAGCCGTTCGAAGAGTTCTTCACGCTGGTGATCAACGGCCTCGGCTACGGCAACGCGATGTTCTGGATCGTGTTGATCGCCGCGATCGTCGGCTTCTGCGCCTATCACTGGCGGGCCTACCAGCTCTACATCGTGGAGCGGCATAGCCTCGACGGCATGGTGTTGGCCTCGCTGCGCGGCTCGGCTTTCATCGCCATCCTGTTCTGCGCCGGCGCCGCAGCACAGTCGCTCCTGATCCTCTGCGCCTATCTGTTGCAGAGCGACTACGTCCTTGGCGCCGAATTCGGGCAACGCCTTGGCGCCGTCGTCGCGATGGTCATCCTGACGGTCATCTTCTCGCTGATCTATTGGGTGCTCAAACTCGTGCGTCAGTCGACGACCGCGCAGACTACTTGAGTGTGCGCCGGCCCATTCCATCCGGCGGCGCGATAAAGGCCCGCGCCTTCGGAAATGTCTCGAACAGCGTGTCGGGCTTGCCGAAATGATCAGCGAGCACGTACGCGGGTGTGCCCGCCACCCACTGCGATAGATCGATCGCCTGGTAATTTCCGGTATTCAGGCCGATCAGGATGCGCCCGTCGGTGCCACCGATATTTTCGATCGAGTGGCCGTAGCCCTGCGGGATATAGGCGACATCGCCTTTGCTCAGCGTCTCCACGCGGTAACGACCGTGCGAGCCGAACAGCGTGACGCTGTAATCGCCACTGATGACATACTGCCATTCGTCGGCGTTGGGATGCCAGTGCAACTCCCGCAGGCCGCCGGCGTCGAGATCGAGAACCACGCCCGTCATGGTCTCGGAAATCGGAAAGCGGCCGGCGCCGACCCGCCATTCACGCCCGAATTTGTGGATCGAATGCGGCTCCTGCGCCAACATTTGATACTTGTGGGTCGACGGTGGCGTCGTCAGTGCGCCTTGCAGCGGGATGGCGTCCGCCGGCGGTACGCGACCGTGCACGAAATAGGCTTCCTTGTTGGGAATTCCCACAAAGGCGTCGGCCGGCTGCCCGAAATTCTTGGCCAGCAGCTCCTTGGAAGCGTGACCGAGCCAGTCGGTGATGCTGAAGGTACCGAACTCGGAGAAATAGCCGTTGTCGAAAATCAGGATGAAGTGACACGGTTCGTTGCCGAGGCAGGCCAGCGAGTGGGCGTGGCCGCGCGGGAAGTACCAGATGTCGCCCGGATCGAAGTCGTTGATCTCGGCATGGCCGTAAGGATCGACCACGGTGGTGCGGACCCGGCCTTCGAGGACGAATGCCCATTCGGCCGCGGTCGCGTGCCAATGCAGTTCGCGGGTGACGCCGGGCTCCATACGCATCGACACGCCGGCGATGCCCTTTGAGATCGGCAATTGGGTGACGGTCGCCTCCTTGCCGAAGCTGCCGCCGTCGACCTTGCCGGTCGATGCCTCGAGCGCGAATTTGAAGGTGGGCAGCTCCTTGCCGGACAGCAGCGGATCCGGAACGTTGTTTTTGAACGGATAATCGGCGCTGGCACCGGTCGGCATGGTTTTCGGCTCCTGTCCTGTCCGCAACATCGCCGGGGGCAAGGACCATCGCGGTCATCACCTCAGCGCGACGAACCTGCATGGCATCGTGGGCGCAGGCGGGCTGACGCTAACGGGAGCGTCGGTAAAGAATGGTGTAGATGACGATGAACATGCCGATCATCAGCAGCGAGAAGATCGTCGATGCCGTGCCCAGCGCGAAAATGGTCGGCTGAACGCGCTGCGTCATCGCCGCATTGATGTCGAGCGGCAGCGTATTTTGCCCGCCCGAGAGCAGCGTGGTGCGGGCGAATTCGTCATACGACAGGGTGAAGCCGAACAGGCCGGCGGCGACGATGCCGGGCGTGATCAGCGGCAAAGTGATTTCCTTGAACACCGTCCACTCGTCGGCGCCCATGTCGCGCGCGGCCTCCTCGAGCCGCGCATCGAAGCGGTTGAACACCGCCATCATCACCAGGAAGCCGAACGGCAGCGTCCAGACCACATGCACGCCGAGGCCCGAATACCACCAGGCCGGCGGAATGCTGAGCTGCCGCAACAGCGAGGCGAGGCCGAGGCTGAGCAGCACGCCCGGCACCATCAGTCCGGCCATGACCGCGTAGAACAGCGCGCCTGAACCGCGAAACTTCTTGCGGAACGCCATCGCCAGCATGGTCGAGAGGATCGCGGTGATGATCATGACGACGATCGCGAGAAGCAGCGAGCGGCCCAGCGAGCTCTTGATGTCGCCGACCGCCGACGGGCCGGCCAGTTTCTCCCACCAGAAAATGCTGAAGCCGCGCATCGGGAAGGTGACGCCGCCGCGCGGTCCCTGAAAGGACAGCGTGAACATGGCGAACATCGGCCCGTACACGAACAGCAGAAAGATCACGTAATAGACGCTGAAGCCGGCCTTGATGCGGACCTTGCGGCGGCGTTCCGGAGTCGAGCGCGCCATCGTCACAGCTCCTTGCGGATGTCGACCAGGCGCAGAATGATGACGACGCCAATCATCATCGCCAGCATCAGCATGAAGGCATTCACCGCGGCGAATGGATAATTGGCGATGGCGTAATAGTTCAGGATCACCGTGCCGGTGGTCGACGTCTTGCCGCCATAGACGACGACGGCGGTGGCGAACTCGCCCATGAGCATGACGAAGACGAAAATCATGCCGATGGCGATGCCCGGCAGCGACAACGGAAAGATGATCTCGCGGAAGATCTGAAACGGGGTCGCGCCCATGTCGCGCGCCGCTTCAAGCAGGCTACGGTCGATCTTGGCAAGCGAGAAAAAGATCGGCCCGACCGCCAGCACGACGTAAAGCTGGACCAGCGCCATGGTGTAGCTGAACTCGGAATAGAGAAAGAAGCTCACCGGCTCATCGATGACGCCAATATCCAGCAGAAACTCGTTGATCAGCCATGGCGGCCGAGCATCGGCAGCCACGCGACGGCGCGGATCAGGTAGCTGGTCCAGAACGGCACCATCGCCAACAGAAACAGGGCGAGCTGCCATTTGAAATCCTCGACCTGCATCGACAGGAAGTAGGCCAGCGGATAGGCCAGGAGCAGGCAGATCGCCATCACCGTGATGGTGAAACGAAAAGTCGTCCACAGCGTGCGCAGGAATACCGACGGCGTCAGAAAATTAGCGTTGTCCGGATTGAAGAAGCCTTCCGTGGCAAAGAACTCGCGGTAATGCTCGAGCGTGAAGGCCGGCACCATGCCGTGCCCGGTGGTCTTCCAGAAGCTGAAGATGAAAATCGAGATCAGCGGCAGGAAAAGAAAGATAATCAGCCAGGCCGTCGCCGGAGCGATCAATATCGGCACCGGAAAACCGGGATCGCGCCGGTACTTGCGTTTGACCTCCTCGTCCGGCCGCACGACCGGCGCACTGCCGATCAGCCCGCGCTGCGGAGGTTCGTGGGTCAGTTTGCTGTAGGTCTCGACCGTCGTCACGTTTGCGCCACGCTCAAAAAGCCGCCGCCGGCTCCTCGCGGGCCGGCGGCATCATTTTTACAGCCGTTTCGGCAGTCCTCAAGCATTAAGCGGTGAGGAATTCCGTCCAGCGCTTCACGAGATAGTCGTTCTCGTCCATCAGCGAGTTCCAGACGGCGATGTTGGAATAGCGCTCCCAGTAGGAGCCGCCGCTAGCGGACGTCGCCCTTCTTGATGATGACGGTGCCGAACGGATCGGCCAGATCCTTGCTCGCCGGCTTGCCGTCGTACCAATAATCCCATTCGGCCGGCTCAAGGTACTTCTTCGTGTTGTCCGGAACCGAATGATAGTAGCCCTGACGCGCCACAAAGGCGCCCGGCCAACCGTCGAGCCACCAGTTGATGTACTCGTAAGCCTGGTCGAGCTGCTTGCCCTTGACCTTCGCCGAAATGGCAAGGCCGCCGTGCCAGCCGCGCAAGCCCTCTTTCGGGAAGGCATAGACGCAGGGGACGCCTTCGGCCTGGATCGCGGCGACGGCCGGCGACCACATGCTCTCCAGCGCCACTTCGCCGTTGACCATGAGGTTGACGGACTGGCCGAAATTTTCCCAGAACGCGCGGAAGTGGCCCTGCTTCTTCAGCGGGATCAGATAATCGACGAGGAAGTCGATCTCCGCCTTGGTCATGTTGCCCTTGTCGCCGAATTTCTTCAGCCCAAGACGCCTCGACCGCGAGCGCGGCGTCCATGACGCCGATCTGCGGCACGTTGAGCAGCGCAACCTTGCCCTTGTAGTCTTTGTTGAGCAGTTCGGCCCAGCTTTCGATCGGCTTGCCGGTGGCCTTCGGGTTGTAGCCGATGGAGTCGGCGTTGTGGAACGCGGGCGCCATGCTGATGTATTGCGACGGCCCTTTGACCCGATTGCCGTTCTCGTCGACCCACAGGAACAGATAGGGCGCATCGCCCTGCCCTACGCTCGCTTCCGGCGTCAGTTTGCCGGTCTTGGTGAGATTGGTGACCTTTTCCCAATCCTTGATCTTCTTGGTGTCGATCGGCTGCCAGACCTTGGCGGGCAGCATCACGTCCATGTCGTTGTAATAGCCTTCGGCGATCTCGTACTGATCGTTCTGGTTCAGCATCTTGCTGAACATGTCGCCGTAGCCCATCGCCTGGCCGGCGACTTGGAAGCCGAAGTCCTTCGTGGCCTTGTCCTGAATCTCGTTGATCTCGCTGACGCCGAGACCGATGCTGCGCAAGCCGTCCGCGGCTTCCGCAATCCGCATGAAACTGGCGCCGGTGGTGGCTGCTGCCGCCACGCCGGCCGCCGTCGTTTTCATGAACGAACGACGCGAGAATTTTCCTTGCAAAACCTGTCCTGGGCTTTTGTACGCCATGCCCGCCTCCTTGTTTTAGAAGAGCCAATGCGCGCTTTAGATTATTGAAGCCCGGTTGCGGCGGTCAGCCAAAGCTCTTGTGCGCCGCTTCAATCTGCGAATGATACATTAGTGCTGGAACCTGTCAAACCGCATTGGGGGGCGCGAAGTGAGCGTACTGATCAAGAATGGCCGTATCGTTACCGCCGTCGACGACTACCGCGCCGACATCTTTGTTAACGGCTCCACGGTCGCCCTGATCGGCAAGGATCTGAGCATCGACGCCGACAAGGTGATCGATGCCACCGGCAAGCTCGTGATCCCGGGCGGCGTCGATCCGCACACGCACCTTGAGTTGCCGTTCGGCGGCACAACCACGTCTGATACGTTCGAAACCGGAACGCGTGCGGCGGCCCACGGCGGCACCACCTGCATCATCGATTTTGCGGTGCAGACGCGCGGCACTTCGACGCTCAAGGCGTTGGACGACTGGCACGCCAAGGCGCATGGCAAGACCGCAATCGATTACGCCTTTCACATGATCGTCACCGACATGCCGCAGGAGCGCATCCCCGAGATGCGCGGCCTCGCCGACGCCGGCATCACCAGCTACAAGATGTTCATGGCCTATCCGGGCGCGCTGTTGTCCGACGACGGCACCATTTTTCGCGCGATGCGCAAGGCCGGCGAGGACGGCACGCTGGTTTGCATGCATGCCGAGAACGGCATCGTCATCGACGAATTGGTCAAGATCGCGCTGGCGCAAAAACATATCGAGCCGAAATATCACGCGCTGACCCGGCCGACGCGGCTCGAGGCCGAAGGCGTTCACCGCGCGCTGGCGATCGCCGAAGTGGCGCGGGCACCGGTCTATATCGTGCATCTGAGCTGCTACGACGCGCTGCAGGAATTGCGGCTCGCGCAGGCGCGCGGCGTCATGGCGCATGCCGAAACCTGCCCGCAGTATCTGCTGCTCGACATCGATCGCTACGACGAGCCCGGCTTCGACGGCGCCAAATACGTGCTCACGCCGCCGCTGCGTGAAGAATGGAATCAGGATGAGCTCTGGGGCGGCTTGCGCTCGCACGCGCTCGACGTGATCTCCACGGACCATTGCCCGTTCTGCCTCAAGGAGCAGAAGGAACTGGGCAAGACCGACTTCAGCAAGATTCCGAACGGCGGCCCCGGCATCGAGAACCGCATGAGCCTGATCTATCATTATGGCGTCGGCCACGGGCACATCTCGCTCAACCGCTTTGTCGAGCTGACCTCGACCGGGCCGGCAAAGATTTTCGGTTTGTTTCCCCGAAAGGGCACGATCGCGGTCGGCAGTGACGCCGACATCGTCATCTTCGATCCGCAGCGCGAGGAGACGATCAGCGCCTTCAACAGCAGAACCCATCACATGAATGTGGATTACAGCGCCTACGAGGGCTTCAAGGTGAAGGGCTACACGGAAACGGTCCTGTCGCGCGGCAAGGTCGTAATCGACCAGGGCAATTACGTCGGCCGCGCCGGCGACGGCGCCTTCGTCAAGCGCGGTCCTTATGGCGGCCAATACGCCAACACGCACGCCAACATGGTGAAGGACGTGCTGGCGCCGCGTGCGGCGCTCGGCTCACCGGGCCGGCGTATTTGATCGCCGTAGCCCGGATGAGCGAAGCGACATCCGGGAGCATAGCGAGCCAAAGGAAGATCCCAGCATGTCGCTTCGCTCATGCGGGCTACGCTGCTGCGGGCCAGTTTGATTTAGCGCATCGTCATTGCGAGGAGCGAAGCGACGAAGCAATCCAGCTTCTCGCGCGAGGCTCTGGATTGCTTCGCTGCGCTCGCAATGACGAGCGCGGCCTAAAGCTGCGGCCGTGCGAACGGCCCCACGGCCGCCTCGTAGGCTGCGCCAAGGCGAAACAGCATATCCTCGCGGAACGGTCGGCCGACGAGTTGCATCGCCTGCGGCAGGCCGTTGCGCGTCAGTCCGATCGGCACCGACAATCCCGGCAACCCGAAAAAATTGAACGGCCGCGTGTTGGCGACGATCTGGCCGAGTGTTTGCTGCATCGCAGTGCCGCCGCCGACGTCGACTTCGGCCGCACTCGGCACCGAGCGTTTGAGCACCGGCACATGCAGCACGTCGCAGTGCGAAAAGGTGTCGCGCAACAGTTCATCGAGTAATTTTCCGCGGGCGCGCAGGGCCTCGGCGTAGAGCGTTGCGGAAACGCCCAAGCCGACCAGCAACCGGGCGCGGCCTTGTTTGACGTAATCCTGCGGCCGCTCGCGCAGCCACGGCAGATGCAATCCAGCGGCCTCGGGCCACAAGATCGCGTTGGAGAGATCGTTGATGGCGCCGTGATCGCCGACCGGCACATCGACGATCTTGGCGCCGCGCTGCTCCAGTACGCGCGCGGCTTTGCGCGATCAGGTCGGCGACCTCTGGATCGATGCCGTCGAAATAATAGCGGTCCGGGACGCCGATGCGCAGACCGGCAAGCGCGCCACCCTGCCCGGCTTCCTCCAACCCGCGCTCATAATCCGGCACCGGCCGCACGCTGGTCGCGCCGTCGTTCGCGTCGAGGCCGGCAATCAAGGTCAACAAGCGCGCGCAATCGCCGACGCTGCGCGCCAGCACGCCGATGCAATCGAGCGAGTGCGACAGCGGCATGGTGCCATAGCGGCTCACGCGCCCGACCGTGGGCTTGATGCCGACGACCCCACAGGCGGCCGCCGGCAGGCGCACTGAGCCGCCGGTGTCGGACCCGAGCGCTCCGAATACCAGGCCGGCCGCAACGGCCGAACCCGATCCCGAGGAAGAGCCGCCGGTGATGTGATCCGGATTCCAGGGATTGCGGCAGCGGCCATAATGGTCGTTGTGTCCGGTTGGCCCCATGGCGAATTCCGCCATGTTGAGATGACCGACCTCGATCGCGCCGGCCGCGTCCAGCCGTGTCAGCACCGTGGCGGTGTGGTCCGGTACGAAGTCGCGGCGGATCTTTGACCCGCAGGTGCAGACTTCGCCGGCGCGGTAGAACATATCCTTGTGCGCCAGCGGCACGCCGTGAAGCGGACCGAGCGGACGCCCGGCTTGGACGGCGGCATCGGCCTCTTGCGCGCGCTTGCGCGCCTGCGCGCCGGTGACGCTGATGAAGCAGTTCAGAATGGGCTGCAGGCTTTCGATGCGATCGAGAGCCGCTTCGACCAAAGCCTCAGCACGCAATTGGCCTTGCGCGATCGCGGCCGTCGCCTGCCGCAAGGTGAGCGCTGTCGGATCTTTCACGCGTCGGCTCCCGCGCCATCTTGTTCGAGCAGGCGAACGTAAGTCTCGTTCGTGTCATCAAACGACGGATGCAACAGCACGCGTGCGGCGGCGTTGATGCGCGTCAGCGCGCCGTTCACCGGAGCAATTTCTTCGGCCGCGACCGCAACGCCGCTCGCGGCAAAAAGCGCGGCAAGCGCTGCCTCGTCGAGGTCCTTGGCTGTGCTCATTCCGCGATCTCCACCGGCAAAGAACTGTACACAGGTTTGAATGCGTAGCACAGTTGCGCGCAGTTGGGCGGCGATTGTGAACGACCGCACTAAAAGGCACTAAAAGATGGAGTCCGAAATGACGCAGCAAGAACGCCCCACCCTTCGTGCGCGGCTGGCGCAGAAGAAGCTGCTGGTGGCCCCGGGCGTATTCGACGGCATTTCGGCCCGCATCGCCGACCAGATGGATTTTGAAGTCCTCTACATGACTGGCTACGGCTCGGTGGCTTCAAATCTAGGGTTGCCCGATGCTGGCATCGCTACCTACACGGACATGGTCGGCCGCGTGGCGATGATCGCCGGCAATTCGAAGACGCCGCTGATCGCCGATGGCGATACCGGATACGGCGGCCTGCTCAACGTTCAACAAACCGTGCGCGGCTACGAGAAAGCGGGCGCCATCGCGATCCAGCTCGAGGACCAGGAGTTTCCGAAAAAGTGTGGGCATATGCTCGGCCGCCGCGTGGTGCCGCTGGAGGACATGGTCGACAAGATCAAGGTCGCGACCGCAAGCCGCGACGACAGTAATTTTCTGATCATCGCCCGCACCGACGCGCGCACCACACTCGGGCTCGACGAGGCCTTGCGCCGTGCCGAAGCTTATTCGAAAGCCGGCGCCGATATTCTCTTCGTCGAAAGCCCGGAAAGCCTCGAGGAAATGCGCAAGATCGGCAGCACCTTCGACAAGCCGCTGGTCGCCAACATGGTCGAGGGCGGTCGGACGCCTGTGCTCGATCAAAAGACTCTGGAAGAACTCGGCTACTCGCTTGCGCTCTTCCCGACCTTCGGTTTTCTCGCCGCCGGCGAGGCTTTGCGCAAGGTTTACACCCATCTCAAAGAGAGCGGATCGAGCATCGGCGCCGATGTTCCGCTCTACAAGTTCAATGCCTTCAGCTCGCTGATGGGCTTTGACGCCGTAGCGGAGTTCGACAAGACTTACGGGCGGAAGTAGTGCGCTCGACCAGCCGTCGTGCTCATTTCGCGTATGCATGCGTTGCGCGGCCAGACGTTCGCTATTGTTCCGCGCAACGGTATGATTGTCGATGAAGGGAGACTTTGATGGCGGAGGCAACCACGAGCACGTCCCGGCTCACCTCGGATCCCGTGGCGCCTGAGCAGTTGCAGGGCGACATTGCCCGCCTGTTCGACGCGCTCGGGGCGGGCGGCATTGCACTCGTTCCCCTCGATGTCGCCTATGCCGTCATCGCCACGACGCCGAGCGGCATTCGCCGCATCTTCGACGTCAAGCGGCGCTCATACGAAAAGCCTTCGGGGATGTTCGGCAATTGGCGCATGAGCCGCGACATCCATGTGATGGACGATCGCCGGCACGCCATGGTGCGTGAGATGATCGAAGAAGAGAAAGTGCCGTTCTCGGTGGTGGCGCCGTTTCGCTCCGACCATCCCCTGTTCGGCGCCGTCGATCCGTTCGTGCTGCAGAATTCGTCGAAGGGCGGTACGCTCGATATGCTGCTCAACGCCGGCCAGTTTCACGATGCGATCGCGGAGGGCTCGCTGGCCCGCGGTGTCGCTGTGTTCGGCTCATCCGCAAACGTGTCGTTGACCGGCAGCAAATACCGCTATGAGGATGTCGATCAGCCGGTCCGCGATGCCGCCGCCATCCACTTCGATTATGGCCAGTCGAAGTACGCGCACAAGGACGGCCTCTCCAGCACTATCATCGACTTTACCGACTTCTCCGTGATCCGCGTCGGCCATTGTTTCGACCAACTGAAAAACGCGTTTGCGACGCGCTTCGGCGTGACGCTAAAAAACTGACTCTGAGGCAGGTGATATGAGCGACATCTACAAAGACATTGGGTTCGATGCGAACCGCATCGGCTTCGGCCGCAAGGCCGGCATTGTCGTGGTCGATTTCCAGAAGGGCTTTACCGACAGCCGTTTTCCGCTCGGTGGCCGGCCCATGGTCGATCGCGCCGTCAACAACACCGCGACCCTGCTGGCCGCGGCGCGCAAGGCCGGTATTCCGGTCGCGTCCTGCTATATCGCTTACACCAGCGCGCGCGACGCGCCGCTGTGGAAGATCCCGCCGGTGGTCAACGAATTTCATCACGGCCATCCGTCCACCGAGTTGGACGAGCGCATCTACGACAAGAACTACGACATGATCGTTTGCAAGACCGGGCCGTCGATCTTCTTCAACACGCCGGTGGCGTCTTATTTCATTAAAGAAGGCGTCGACACCGTGATCGTTACCGGCTGCAATACGTCGGGTTGCGTGCGCGCGAGCATCAACGACGCATTCTCCTACGGCTTTCGGGTCATCGTGCCGGAGCCGTGCTGCGGCGACGTTGAAGAAGGCCCGCATCGCGACAATCTGCGCGACGTTGGACGCCGTTACGCCGATGTCGTCGGTCTCGACGAAGTGCTCGCCTATATCGAGACGGCAGCGCGCCGGAACGCAGCCGAAACGCCGTGACCGCGGAAAAATTTGTTGCCGACCCGGGCGCGATCGTTGAGATCGCGGCCGCGGTCAAGAATGGCCAGACCGATCCGGTCGCCCTCGTCGAAGCTTCGCTCAAACGCATCGACGCCGTCGAAGATGCGGTCCAGGGCTGGCGCATGCTCGATAGCGCGCGAGCGCTCGCGCAGGCCGAGGTCTTGCGGCAGGAAGCGCAGGAGGGCCGTGTCCGCGGTGTGCTGCACGGCGTGCCGGTCGGCATCAAAGATGTGTTGGATGTCGCCGGCCTGTCGACCCGGGCCGGCAGCAAGACACGGCGCGCAGATCCCGCCAAGCACGATCGATGCGCGTATCGTGACCCAACTCAAGGCGGCGGGCGCGATCGTGCTCGGCAAGGCGCACACCACCGAGTTCGCTTATTTCGACGGTCCGCCGCCGACCCGCAACCCGCACAATCTCGAGCACACGCCCGGTGGCTCGAGCGCCGGCCCCGCTGCGGTCGTCGCCTCAGGCATGGTGCCGCTGAGCCTTGGCACGCAGACGGCCGGATCGGTCAGCCGCCCCGCCGCCTATTGCGGGATCGCGGCGTTCAAGCCGAGCACGCTTGCCTGGTCGAGTTTCGGATTGGTGCCGTTTGCGCCCAGCTTTGATACCGTCGGGCTTTTTGCCCATCGGGTGAGCGACGCGGTCGCCGCGGCGCGCGTGCTGATGCCGCCGTTTTTGCAACGCGATACGAGCGAGCGCCCGCGACGCTCACAATCGCGGTCATCGAAGATCCGGTGACCGAGGCCGCGAGTGCTGAGGTCGCCGACAACGTCCGCACGGCTGGCGAAGCCTTGGCGGCGACGGGCATCGGTATGAAGCAGGTAAAATCCCCGGTGTCTTTCGCCGAGATCAGCGCCTGGCACAAGACGGTCATCGAATACGAAGTGGCGCGCGCGCAGCCGCAACTCGAGCACAATTCGCAGGTGAGTCCCGGCTTGCGCGAAGCGATTGGACGCGGTCGCCTCGTAGACGATCACGAATATATCGCCGCCCAGGCCGCACTCGCCGTCGCGCGCGAACGCTTTTGGGCAACGACCGCGCAAGTCGACGCTCTGATCTTCCCGGCCGCGCCCGACGTGGCGCCCGCAGGAACCAAGACCGGCGATCCACGCTTCATCGTGCCGTTCACGGCCTTAGGCGGTCCCATCGTCTCAATCCCGGTCGGAACCGGCGCAGGCGACATGCCTTTGGGCGTGATGCTAATTGGCCCGCCCGGTGCCGACGCCGGTATCTGCGCCATTGCGGAACAGATCGCTCCCGCCATCGAACGTCCGCGCTAATGCGTTCTCCCTACGAGGTGGCCGCTGCAAGAATTTTCGCCTTGAAGCACCGCGGGACGCGTTGCAAAGTCGCCGCGCGCGAAAGGGCGTTGCCTGCGCTTTCGTTTCGTCGCATGCGGGTTTGTTTGATCTCGCAGTTATCAAGAATCTAACGCAGCACGACAAGCGGGGCGTTTCGTACCATGGCGTTTCGGATTTCAGTCGATACCGGCGGCACTTTCACGGACGTCGTCGTCGCCGATGACAATGGCATTCGTTCCATCGGCAAGGCGCTGACCACGCCCCAGCGCATTTTTGATGGCATGCGCGGCGCGATTGAAGTCGCCGCCCAGGAGATCGGGCTCGACGGCAAGACGCTGTTGAGCAAGAGCGACATGCTGATCTACGGCACGACGCGTGCGACCAATGCGGTCGTGACCAAATCGACCGCCAAGACCGCGTTCCTCACCACCCGCGGTTTCCGCGACGTGCTGGTGCTCAAGGAAGGCGGCAAGTACGATCCGCACGATTACAGCTACGACTACCCTCCCCCTTATATTCCGCGCCGCTATACGTTCGAGATCGACGAGCGCGTCGATGCGCAGGGCAATGTCATTCGACCGCTCGACGTCGATCAGGCGCGCGAGGTGATCCGCACCTTGGCGCAACGCAAGTTCGAGGCTGTGGCGGTGTGCCTGTTGTGGTCGATCGTCAACGGCGATCACGAAAAGCAAATCGCCCGGCTGATCGAAGAGGAGCTTCCCGACGTTCCCTTCACGCTGTCGCACGAGCTCATTCCGATCGTGCGCGAATATCGCCGCGCCTCGACGACCGCGATCGACGCCTCGCTCAAGCCGCTGATGCAGCATCACCTGCGCGAGATGGAAAGCGATCTGCGCGCGGCGGGATTTTCCGGCGAGCTTTTGGTCGGCACCTCCGGCGGCGGCTGCCAGCATGTCACCGAGGTGGTCGGCCGGCCGGTGACGATGCTGAAATCCGGCCCCGCAATGGCGCCGGTCGCCGGCAAAGCCTACACCACCATCGAGGACCTCGGCCGCGACGCCATCGTCTGCGACACCGGCGGCACCACCTTCGACGTCGGTCTCGTGCGCGACGGCGAGCTTGTCTACACGCGTGATAGCTGGCTCGGCCGCCGCTGGCTCGGCGATATGGTGGCGATGTCGACCGTCGACGTCCGCAGCATCGGCGCCGGCGGCGGCTCGATCGCCTGGATCGATGCCGGCGGATTGTTGCGCGTCGGTCCGCAAAGCGCCGGCGCAATGCCGGGGCCCGCTTGTTATGGCGCCGGCGGCGATCATCCGACCGTCACTGATGCCTGCGTCGTGCTCGGCTGGTTCGATCCGGACTACTTCAACGGCGGCCGCATGACGCTGGACGCACAAGCCGCGCATCGCGTGCTGGAAAAGCTCGCGCGGGATCTAGGCCGCAGCGTGCCGGAGACGGCGTTCGCCATCATCACCATCGCCAACGAGCTGATGATCAAGGCGATCCACGAGATCACCGTCAGCGAAGGCGTCAATCCGCGCGAGAGCGTGATCGTCGCCGGCGGCGGCGCGGCCGGCTTCAACATTCTGCCGATCGCGCGCGAACTCGGCTGCTCGACCACGATCTTGCCGAAGACCGCGAGCGCCATGTCGGCCTGCGGCATGCAATATTCCGACATCGTCTTCGAACAGACGCGTAGCCGCGTGACGCTGTCGGGCAGCTTCGACCTTGACGGCGTGAACACAGCGCTGTCGGAGATCGATGCCGCGCTCGACGATTTCCGCAAGAACCTGCACGGCGCGGCGAACGCCAAGGTGCACAAGGAATATCTGGTCGAGGCGCGCTACAAGTCGCAGGTCTGGGAGCTCGATACGCCGCTGCCGGTCGAGCGTTTCCGCACGCCGAAGGATGTCGCGGCGTTGGTCGAAGCCTTCCACACCGTGCACGACCGGGTCTATGCGGTGCGCGACGAGCAGAGCGAGGTCGAGTGCGTCAACTGGCGGGGGCGGATTTCGATCCGCCTGGCCAAGCCCGCGAAGCCGGTGCGCAAAAAGATTGCGCAGCGCAAGCCCAAACCTTTTGCGCGCCGCGAGGCCTATTTCGGGCCCGACGATTTGCGCAATACGCCGGTGTTTCGCGGCACCGACCTTGCGCCCGGCGCCTTCATCGCCGGTCCCGCGATCATCGAGGAGCCGACGACCACCATCGTGGTCTATCCGCAGATGAGCGCGACCGTCAGCCCCTCGGGGCATTACATCTTGAAGTCTTAAGCGAGCAGCCCAATGGCCAAGCAGAAGAAGAAAGCCAAGCCAGCGTCCAAGGCGAAGTCGGCTGCGAAGTCCGCGCCGAAGGCTGAGCGACCTCCAAGTCTAAGACGGCTTCGAAGTCCAAGAGCGGCTTCGAAATCAAAGACGGCTTATAGGTCCAAGATTGCCGCGAAGCCGAAGATCGTGACCAAGCCGAAGCGCAGTGTGAAGATCGAAAAACTCGACCCCGTGGTGATGACCGTCATCGCCAACCGCCTCGACGGCATCGTGCGCGAGATGACCAATACGCTGTTGCGCGCCGCCCGTTCGGCGGTGATTTCGAGCGCGCGGGATTTCTCTTGCTGCATTCTGACTGGCGACAATCAGCTTCTCGCCTCGGCCGAGGGGCTGCCGGTGCACATTTTTGGCGCCCATCTGCAGGGCGACAACATGGCGCGTTATCACGAAGGCGACATTCGCGAAGGCGACGCCTATCTGGACAACGATCCGTATGGCGGCAATACGCACCCGGCCGATCACACCTTCCTGGTTCCGGTGTTCATCGACGGCGAGCATTTGTTCACCACCGTCGCCAAGTGCCACATGGCCGATATCGGCAACAGCATTCCGTCGAGCTACTTTGCCAAGGCGCTCGACGTTTATGAAGAGGGCGCGCTGGTTTTCCCGGGCGTGCGCATTCAGCGCGACTACAAGAACGAGCCAGACGTCATCCGCATGTGCCGCGCGCGCATCCGTGTCCCGACCAGTGGTACGGGGACGCCCTCGCCGCGCTTGGCTCTGCGCGCATTGCCGAGCGTCGTCTGAAAGAGCTGTGCAACAAATACGGCGCCGAGACCATCAAGGTTTTTGTCAAAGACTGGTTCGACTATTCGGAGCGTCGTGTGGCGGAATCGATCCGCAAATTGCCGGCGGCGCGGATCACCAACACCGGCCATTCCGATCCGCTCGAAGGCATTTTGCCCGAAGGGCTCACTCTCAACGTCACTGTCGACATCGATCCCAAGAAGGCGATGATCGACCTCGACTTCCGCGACAACCCGCCGTGCGTCGATTGCGGCTTGAACACGTCCCGGGCGGCTGCCACCAGCGCCGCCGTCGGCGCCGTCTTCAACAGCCTCGACAAGGACATTCCGCGCAACGCCGGCTCGTTCCGGCGGCTGTCGTTCCAGTATGCCGACAACAGCGTGGTGGCGTCGCCGGTATTCCCGCACAGTTGCTCGACTGCGACCACCAACGTTTCCGAGCGGCTCGTCAACATCACCCAGTCGGCGTTCGCGCGTCTCGGTGAAGGCCATGGTCTTGCCGAAGGCGGCACCGGCCTTGGCGCCGGCATGGCGGTGCTGTCCGGCAAGGATCATCGGCGCAACGATGGCCGCTACGTCAACCGCATGATGCTCTCGACCAATGGCGGCCCGGCGAGCCCGACCGCGGACGGCTGGGTGAATTACGCGATCCCGGTGATCGCCGGCCTGATGTATCGCGACAGTGTCGAGATCGACGAACTCAAGCACCCGTTCCGGGTCGAGTGCGCTCGGGCTGGTGGCGGACTCCGCTGGCGCGGGCCGGCATCGCGGCGCGCCCGCTCAGGAAGTCACCTACACGGCGCTGCAGAACCCAGTGCAGGTCGTGATTCCGTGCGATGGCCAGTTCGCCCCGCCGCGCGGCGTCAATGGCGGCCATAACGGCACGCCGGGCTCAACGCATCTGATCGATCACAACGGCCAGGTCACCAAGCTGCCGAATCTGGTCAACATGCATATCCGCAAAGACCAGCATATCCGCGGCCGCGACAGCAGCGGCGGCGGCTACGGCGATCCGCTGACCCGCGACACCGCGCGCGTGCTGCACGACGTCCTCGAGGGCTACGAGTTGATCGGCAAGGCGCGCGACGTTTATGGCGTCATTTTCACCGGCCACATCGACGACGATACGCTCGCAGTCGATGCGGCGGCTACGACCGAGCGGCGCAAAGAGCTTGCGAAAGTGTGATGCGTTGAGGTGAGCATACCCGCGCGTCATGGCCGGACTTGTTCCGGCCATCCACGTCTTGGCTTCGCGCACTCCCCTCTCATCGTCACCACCGGGCTGAACATTGACCCGGTGGTCCATGGTGACGTGCAGCGATGCAAATGGTGCGGCGACACTCAGTAAGCCGGCCCCCCGCATGGATTGCCGGGTCAAGCCCGGCAATGACGAGTGGGGAAACCGTCCTCGCGTTTCCGCGCGTCTATCACAGCGACTCACGCCTCTTCGTAAAAGTGCGTCTCCAGCAGGATGCAGCCGCCTTCCGACTTGAACGGGCCGTGATAAACGCCGGGCGGACGTACCGCGTAGGTGTAGCCTTCGAATTTCTCGCCGCCCTTGCCCTGCTCGTCATTGCCGACGATCAGATCGCCTGAGACCAGGAACACCTCTTCCCAATACTCGTGCACGAACGGAGCGGTGGTGTAGACGCCGGGCGCAAAGCGCAGCAGCCGGGTGCGATTGCCGCGCTTGTTCTTCTCGTCGAGCGCGCCGGAAATAATTTTCTGCTGGATGCCGTCCGGATAGCCGGGCGGGGTTTGCCAGCCCTCGCTCAGGTCGAGGGTGTGAAATTCCTTGTGGCCCTTATGGAAACCCATCGGTGGCTTCTCCTATCCTTGGTCGGGCAGCGTCTTGACGTGATAAAGATGCGTGATCTTGCGCCCCAAAACCGGATCTTCCAACTCCATCTCGAAGGTCTCAGACGGTGTGATGCCGCCGTGAACCGCGAGCGTGCCGCAGAACATCGCCGTGCCGGGTTTCAGCGGACCGCCACCGTAAAGCTTGAACAACTCCGTCGGCGGCCGCATCGTGGCGACCGGGCCTTCCTGGTAGAGCTGCCGCTTGCCGCCGTTGCCGATGTAAGATCGCAGGATCAGCTTGTCCCAATGGACGGCGACATCCTCGATGCGCCACACCTCCCGGCTCACCGGCTTGGCGCACATCTGCTTCGACAGCGAAATGCCGACCGCCTCAGCCTTGCGGTCGGTGTGGTCGGAGCCGAGCCCAACAAAAAGGCCACCATCAAGGGAATACACAACGCACTCGGCCTCGCCGCTTGATTGATCGCCCAAGACCTCGATGGTGTCGTGGCTGGTAAGCAAAGACGCCGCTACGCGATAGAAAATCGGCGTACTCTTCGGCCGCTTGACGCCGATCGCCTCCAGCTCGCGGATGTGCTTTTCCAGCGCGTCGACGTCCCGGCCGGTCCAGCCGGCGATGACCAATTCGTGGATCTGGCGCAAATCGATAGTCTCGGATGACTGCAAAACGCTCTCCCTCGCGAGCCAAAGCCTTGTGGGCTTTCACCAAAATACCGCTGTGTCCTTAGCGCCCCTGCGGCTTTTCATAAAGCCCGTCATGTGCGAGGAAGTCGCGAGGCATAACTGCAATGCGAAGCCCCCATGGAATGCGAACCCCTATGGCCAATTCCGGGCGATTGAAGGATATCTTGGCGCGGCGGGCCGCGGTGACGGTTCCGGGGGCGGCCAATGCCCTGTTCGCGCGGGTGATCGAAGACCTCGGCTTTGAAGCCGTCTACGTCACCGGCGCCGGTGTTGCCAACATGCTGCTCGGCGCGCCCGACATCGGGCTGACCACCATGACCGAGGTCAGCGAGGCGGTCGCCGCCATCGCGGACGCCGTGTCTCTCCCCCTGATCGTTGATGCCGACACCGGCTTCGGCAATGCCGTGAACATGGTGCGGACCGTGCGCACGTTGGAGCGCGCGGGCGCGTCGGGGATCCAGATCGAAGACCAGGTGTTTCCGAAGAAGTGCGGGCACTTCGCCGGCAAGCACGTCATCGCGACTGACGAAATGGTGCAGAAGATCAAGGCCGCCGCCGACGCGCGGCGCGATCAATCGATGCAGATCATTGCCCGCACCGACGCACGCGCCATCGAGGGAATCGAGCGCGCGCTGGAACGTGCTAACGCCTATATCGCCGCCGGCGCCGATGTGACGTTTGTGGAGGCGCCGACCAGTCTGGACGAACTGGCGCGCATCGCCAAGGAACTGCCGGTGCCGCAGGTCGCCAACATCGTGTTCGGCGGCAAGACGCCGGATCCGGGCCGCGACACGCTAGCCGAGCTCGGTTTCTCGATCGTGCTTTACGCCAATGCCGCGCTGCAGGCCGCGCTGAAGGCGTCCTACGAGGTGCTCGGCGCGCTCAAGACCGAGGGTTCGTTGAAGTCCGTCAGCGATCGGCTCGCCTCATTCGACGAACGTCAGCGTTCCGTTGCCAAGCATATCTGGGACGAGCGCGAAGCCCGTTACCGTAGCTGACAGGGAACATGCGGGATGACCAAAACCACAGCGCCACGGCCGTGGGACGGCATCATTTCCGCGGACGAGCAGCGCGCCTACAACGCCGCGGGCTTTGGCCGCGCTTCCGGCCTGGGCAAACGGCCGGCCTTGCTCATCATCGACGTGCAATACCGTACCGTCGGGACGACGCCGCAGCCGTTCTGGGACGCGATCAAAGAATTTCCCACCGCCTGCGGCGACGTCGGCTGGGCGGCGGTTCATCACATCGTCCGCCTGCTGGATTATTTCCGCGAGCGCGGCTGGCCGGTGCTCTATCCGTACGTGTCGCCGAAGCAGAACTTCGACTACGGCAGGCTTTCAGACAAAGTGCCCGCCATCATGACGGTGGCCGCCAAGGGCTACGAATTCGTCGCCGAGGTGGCGCCGCGCGAGAAGGATATTTTGCTGCCGAAAAAACATCCCAGCGCGTTCTTCGGCACGCCGCTGGCGAGTTATTTGATCGAGACCGGCGCCGACACGCTGGTCGTGACCGGTTGCACCACGAGTGGCTGCGTCCGCGGCAGCGTGGTCGATGCCTTCGCGTATAACTTCCGCGTGCTGGTGCCCCAAGATGCCGTCTACGATCGCTCCGCGACTTCGCATGCGGTCAATCTGTTCGACATGGCGTCGAAATATGCCGACGTGATGCCGACCGATGACGCGCTGACGGCGTTGCGCGCCATCGCTTGAGCCAATTCGAGAGTTTGCGCATGACAGCGTTCGATCTGGTGATCAGAGGCGGCGACGCCGTTCTCCCGGGACGCGGCCGAACGCGCTTGCGATATCGCCATCCACGACGGCAAGATCGCCGCGATCTTGGCACCGGGCGAAGCTGTTGCCGCGCAAGAGGAACTGTCGCGCGCGGTCTGATCGTGATGCCGGGCGCTGTCGACGTGCATCTGCATCTCGGTCACGGCAAGGATATTTCCCGCCCGCGCGAGCCCCGCGATGCCGACCGTGAAACCGCGGCGGCCGCGAAGGGCGGCGTCACCACGTTCATTCCTTATCTGATGGCAACCGAGCCGTTCGAGACCATCTTCGACGACGTCGTCTCGGTCACCCAGCAAGGCGCGCGCATCGATTTCGGCTATCACTTTATCATTTCGACCGAGGCGCAGCTCGCCGGCGTTCCCGACTACGTCCGCGACTACGGCGCGCCGAGTTTCAAGATCTTCATGAACAATCGCGGCGGCGAAGGTGCGCGCCTGGGCCTGCCGGACATCGACGACGGCTTTCTGTTTCGTCTGTGCGAAGCGGCGGCGCAATGCGGCGGCATGGTCTGCCCGCATCCGGAAACCATCGAGATCGCCTGGGTGTTGCGCGATCGCCTGAAGGCAAGCGATCCGGAAGGCCGCGGCGGTCTGAAAACCTGGAACGGCACGCGGCCGCCCTTCGTCGAAGCCGACGCGGTACAACGCGCGGCTTATGTGGCGCACACGGCGGGGGCACCGCTTTACGTCGTCCATACCTCGTCGGCGGAAGCCCTGGAGGCGGGGCTGCGTCATCGCCGCGCCGGCGCCACGGTTCATATCGAGACCTGCCCGCATTATCTGACCCATGACGTCGGCTGGCCGGGCGGCGATGTCGGCAAGATCAATCCGCCGCTGCGCGAAGCCAGCGACCGCGAACGGCTATGGCAGGGCTTGCGCGACGGCGAGATCGATACGGTCGCCACCGATCACGTCCATCGCGACATTTCCGCCAAGGCCGGCGGCATCTGGACGGCGTCGCCCGGTTGCCCGGGGCTTGAAACGCTGCTTCCCGTTCTGCTCAGCGAAGGCCACCACAAACGCGGCTTGCCGCTGGAACGCATTGTCGACGTCGTCGCCACCAACCCGGCGCGCATCATGGGCCTCGGCCACGCCAAGGGCAGCATCGCGCCCGGGCTCGACGCCGATCTGACCTTGGTCGACCTGGACGCTGAATGGACCTTGCAGCGCGCCGACGTGGTGTCGAGTGCCGGCTATTCGATCTACGAAGGCGAACGCTTCAAGGGCCGCATTCGTCATGCCTTGGTGCGCGGCCGCGCCGTTCTGCGCGACGACGCCCTCGTCGATGATGCCGTCGGCCACGGCCGCTACGTCCGGCGGCGCCTGCCGTCCTGAGACTAAGCGCGCGGGCACGATGGCAAAGACGCGCAACGGGCTGCCGCTGCCCTGGCGGATCTTCAACGGCGCGGCAACGACCAGCGAGCCCGTCGGCGGCAGCCGATCGAGATTGCACAGACACTGCAGGCCATATTTGCCGGCGCCGTGCATGAAGTAGTGACACGGATACGGCGGCGAAAAGTGCGCCGCCTGCCCGGCATCGGTGCCGATCGTTTCGGTGCCGAAGCCGAGCACGTCGCGCTCCTTCACCAGAAAACGCACGCAGTCCGGATCGGGACCGGGCGTGTGCTGGCCGGTCTCGTCGAGATTCTGATACGCGACAGGATCGGTGCGCTTCGACCAGTCGGTCCGCATCAGCACCCACGCTTGCGGCGGGATGCGGCCGTGCCGTCTTTCCCACGCTTTCAGATGCGCGACGGTCAGCAGGAAATCCGCGTCGGCCGCGGCCTCCTTGCTGCAATCGATGACGCAGGCCGGCGCAATGAAGTGCTCGACCGGGATCGTATCGGTCGTGTTGTTCGGCCAGATCGCGGCCGGAGATCCAGTGGATCGGCGCGTCGAAATGCGTGCCGGTGTGCTCGCCGAAGCTGACATTGTTCCAGTACCAGGCCGGGCCGCGCTCGTCGTAGCGTGAAATCTCCTCCATGCGGAATGGACGGCTCTGGCCCATTTCCGGCGGCAGTACGATCGGCGGGAAGTCCGGCGAAAGCGTTTGGGTCAGATCGACCAGGCGGACGCCGCCCGATCCGGCCATCGTCTCGAAGGTGCGGCTGGCGCGCTACGGGCTTTTTTCGCGCACTTCTTCCTTTGGCGGTGACAACCTTGCGCCGCACGGTCTTCCGTGCGGCCGCCTTCTTCGCGCGCTTCATCGCCCGCCCTCGCCGACTTCGCGCTCGAGCGCTTTCGGATTGTCGAGATGCCGCGCCACCCAATCCTGCGCCACGTCGCCCGGATAAACATCCTCGACCGAGCCTTTGAGCGCCGTCACGACGGCAGTTGGCGAGCGCTGCAGGCGAAAGCTTCGGCGGCATTTCCAGTTGATCCCACTCGTCGTCGATCGGACCGGGAAAAAGATTGATCAGGCGCACGCCGGCCGGACGCAATTCGGCGCGCAACGCTTGCGAGAGCGAGAAAGCGGCCGCCTTCGAGGCTGAATAGGTGCCGTGCGGCGGATAGTTGGTCAGCGCAAAGATCGACAGCACATTGACCCAGGCAATGGCGTTCGTCGGTTCGTCGGCGGCGCGCGCTTTCAGAACCGGCGCGAAGCTCTGCGCCAGCCGCAGCAGTCCGAAGTAATTGACCTCCATCTCGAGCTGCGCGGTCTCGACGCCGCGCCGCGCCGCGATCGAAAAGGTGCGGTGATGATCGGCCGTGTTGATCAGAATATCCACCTTGCCGCCGATCTCACCGGCAAGCTCCTGCACCGAGCTGCCGTCGGTCAGATCGAGCGGAACAACGGTCACCTGCGGAAGCGCGCGCAACGCGTCCAAACCCGCGCTCTTTTTCCAAGGCTCGGCTTCGCCGACCCAGATCTTGTCGGCGCCCGCTTTGGCCAACGCCAATGCGATCGCCTGGCCGACGAGGGACTTTCCATCAGTGATGAGGATTTTGCGGCCGCGCGGATCGCACGTGAACTCGCGCAGTTTTGGGTCTTCCGACAAATCCGGTCTCCCCTTTTCAGGCATCGCGACCATCGCCGCTTGTCCGGCCCGATCGAGCGCCGCCTCGACCCGCACCCGGCACGGCGCCGGCCCGACGCCGGCATGCACATAACCGATCAAATTGACACCGGCGTCGAGCCGGACAATGCCCGTCCGCCACGGCAACCGTTCGCGGAAATAAAGCTCCTGCGCGGCGTGCAAGGTCGTGTCGGTCAGAAGCTCGCCGTTGCCGTCCTGCGGCCGCCAGACCAACCGATGCGACAGGCACGTGCGGCAAACCTCGCGCGGCGGGTATTGCGCCGCGCCGCAATCGTCACAGACCTGAAGCGCGAAACGGCCCCGCGCTGCCGCGGCGGTGAGGCCCAGCGCGGCACGGCTGCGCGACGCCGGCGGCACGGTCGGCTGACGCATGCGCAAGATCGGATTTTTCGACGGCTGGCGCGCCGCGCGCTCAGGCATGCTCTGCGTCCTCGCTCCCGATCATGGTCAAGCCGCCGCGAGCACGATCGCGCCGCTGCAAACGCCACGATCGTAGTTGATCATGCCAAAACCCGATACGACGCCGTGCCGCGCATCCGGCACTTGCGCACCAAGCGGCGCGCCGGTGAGTTGCCGGATCGCCTCGGTGATGCCGAGATGTCCGCCGGCGGCGCCGGCCTGACCGACGGACAATTGGCCGCCCGAGGTATTGAACGGAAAGCTGCCGCCGACGTCGAAACTGTTGGCGCGGACGAAATCCGGGCCTCCGCCCTCGGCGCAAAAGCCGAGGCCCTCGAACTGCAGTACATTGATCACCGGATAGTCGTCGTAGGTTTGGAGGAAATCGATGTCGGCCGGACCGACACCAGCCTGCGCGTACAAGTCGTCGCGATCCATCACCCAGCCGCCGCGATACTGAATCGGATCGTCGGCGAACGCATTGTGCCGCTCGATGGCGCCAAGAAGTCGCGCATACGGCAAGCCCAGTTGCTCGGCGGTCGCGCGCCGCATCACCAGAAATCCTTCGGCGCCGGCGCACGGCATCACGCAATCAAATAACCGTAGCGGATCGGCGACGACGCGCGCATCGAGATATTGCTCAAGCGTCAGCGGCTTCTTGAACAGCGCCAGCGGATTTTTCAGCGCATTGTCGCGCTGCGCGACGCACAGTTTGCCGAAATCCTCGCGCGTCGCCCCAAAGGTGCGCATGTAATAGTCGGTCAGAAACGCGAAGCTCGCGTTCGGACCAGCCGAGCCATAAGGATAAACGGCGTCCTGGGAAAACTGGCTGAAGCCCGACGTGTTGCGGCGGAAACTATCGGTATGATTGGTGTCGCCGGCAATGCAAGCGACGATCTCGGCATCGCCGTTCTGCACCGCACGGGCGGCGCGGCGGATCGAGACAATGCCGGATGCACCGCCCATCGGCACATGATCGAGCCAGCGCACCGTCATATCCAAATGCTGGGTCAGGCCGACGGCGGTATCGGGCACGAGCGTGAAGCTTGCCACCGCAACACCGTCGATGCGCGCCTTCGGGATGCGCGCCGCGGCCAGTAGCTCGGCTACCGCGCGGCCGAGAAACCAGTGAGCGCTTCTGATGGAATAGCGGACGTACGGTACAGTCACCGGCGCTGCCAGCACGACGTCGTCATACGGCGCCGGCACGGCCATCAAACAGAACCGCCCAGATAGGTCGCCACCACGCGCGGGTCGTGGGCGAGCGATGCGGCGGGACCCTGATGCGTGATCTCACCCATTTCCAGCACATAGCCGTAATCGGCCGTCTCCAGCGCGGCGCGCGCGTTCTGCTCGACCAGAAGGATCGAGACGCCGAGCTCACGCAGCGAGGCGACGATGCGCAAAATCTCCCGGACCATGATCGGCGCCAGTCCGAGGCTCGGTTCATCGAGCAACAACAGCCGCGGCTTTGCCATCAGGGCGCGGCCAAGTGCCAGCATCTGCCGCTCGCCACCGGACAGAGTTTGAGCCTTCTGCCGCTTGCGCTCGTCGAGCCGCGGGAAGCGCGCGTAAATCTGCTGCAGGCTTTGCTTCACCGCGGAGCGATCGCGGCGGCGCGTATAGCCGCCGAGCAGGAGATTATCAGCGACGGTCATTTCGCCAAACAATTCGCGGGTCTCCGGCACCAGACAAAAGCCGCGCTCGACGCGGTCTTCGACGTCGAGTGCTTCGACGTCGGCACCATCATAAATCACTTCGCCACGCGATCGTAGCAGCCCGGCCGCGGCGGCCAGAAGCGTGGTCTTGCCGGCGCCGTTGGGTCCGATCACGGTGACGATCTGGCCCGGCTCCATACGCAGGCCGACGCCGCGCACAGCTTCGACCTTGCCGTAGGCGACGTGCAGATCCTTGATTTCCAGGAGCGCCGTCATGCCACGCTGCCCAGATAGGCTTCCTGCACGCGCGGATCGGCCCGCACCGCGGCCGGAAGCCCTTCAACAAGCTTGGAGCCGAAATCCATCACCACGATGCGATCGACCAGCCCCATGACGAATTCGACATCGTGCTCCACCAACAGCACGGTCACACCCTCCTGCCGCAGGCCTCGCAGCAGACCGGCAAGCGCGAGTTTCTCTGGGCGGCTCAAACCCGCAGCCGGTTCGTCGAGAATGATCAGGGCCGGATCGGCCGCAAGCGCACGGGCGACTTCAAGAATGCGCTGGCGTCCGA
Organism: uncultured Alphaproteobacteria bacterium; assembly: GCA_963737755.1. Classification (GTDB taxonomy): domain Bacteria; phylum Pseudomonadota; class Alphaproteobacteria; order Rhizobiales; family Xanthobacteraceae; genus BOG-931. The sequence goes on from CAVTTZ010000016.1 coordinate 85,166, forward strand.
GCGGCAGATTACCGGCCTGGCCGTGGACTTGGTCGCCCAAACCGACGCGCTTGAGCTGCGCCAAGGCTTCGGCGCGGGCACGGGCCTCTTCGCCGCGATCGAGCCGCAAGGCACCGGCGAGAAAGCCGGAGCGGGTGCGCACATACGTTCCGAGCAGCACGTTATCGATCAGCGTCATAGTCGGCCGCAGCTTCACGTGCTGAAACGTGCGCGCGATGCCGGCCCTGGCGATGCGGCGCTGACCGGCGCGGGTGATGTCCTCGCCGCTGAAGACCACAGTGCCCTCATCACTCTTCAGCGCGCCGGTGATCAGGTTGAACATTGTGCTCTTGCCGGCGCCGTTTGGGCCGATCAGCCCGATAATTTCGCCGGCCTTGACCTCAAAACCGACGCCCCCGACGGCTACAAGCCCGCCAAAGCGCTTGCGCAAATCCTGCACCGTAAGCAATGGGGTGCCTGCTTGCGGCATGGCGCGGCGCGGCAATGGTTCGGCGACGATCGGCGCCGTTCGCGTCGGCTTCGGCAAATACCGCAACACAAACGGCATGACGCCGCCGCGCGCGAATTGCAGCACCAGCACATAGATGACGGCGAAGACGATCACTTCCAGTTGCTGACCGTTCTCGGCGAAATGCGGCAACAGATCCTGCAGGCCGTTTTGCAAGAGCGTGATCAGCGCCGCCCCGACCACGGCGCCAAGGATGTGGCCGGCACCGCCGAGGATCGCCATGAACAGATACTGGATGCCCATGCGCAGATCGAACGGCGCCGGGCTGACATAGCGGGTCATGTGCGCATAGAGCCAGCCGGACAATGCGGCGAGCAGCGCGGCGATGATGAAGATCAAGATGCGGATGCGGAATACGCTGATGCCGAGGCTTTCCACCATCACGACGCCGCCGCGCAGGCTGCGGATGGCGCGGCCCTCGCGCGAATTCAGCAGGTTCGCGACAAGGATCGTTGCGGCCGCGAGCACGCCCCAGATCAAATAAAAGATAGCCTTATCGGGCGCGAGCGAGATCGGCCCGATGGCGATCGCCGGTATGTCGCCGAGGCCGTTGTTGCGGCCGAGCGTTTCCAGATTGCCGAACAGAAAGAAGATCGACAGCCCCCAGGCGATGGTGCCGAGTGGCAAAAAGTGGCCGCCGAGACGCAAAGTGATGGCGCCGAGAAACGCGGCGACGATGCCGGTCAGTGCCAGAGCAAACAAAAGCCCGAGCCAGGGCGAAGCGCCTTGCGCTGTCGTCAGCCACGCGGTGGCGTAAGCGCCGATGCCGACAAAAGCCGCCTGCCCGAACGAGGTCAGACCACCGACGCCGGTGAGCAACACCACGCCAAGCGCGACCAGCGCATAAATGCCGATGTAATTGAGCAGCGTGATTGTGAAGTCCGCGGCCCAGAACGGCGCGGTGAGCAAGATCGCAACGATGACAGCAAGAATGACAAGACCCCAGCGGACGGTCATCCGTCGACCTCCGCATCCTCTTCGTCGGTGTGATCGAGCGACAGCGAGCGCCACAGCAACACCGGGATCAGCACGCTGAAGACGATCACTTCCTTGAACGAACTGCTCCAGAACGACGCGAAGCTTTCCAGAAGCCCGATCAGCACCGCACCGATCGCCGTGCCCGGATAACTGATCAGGCCGCCGATAATGGCGCCGACAAACGCCTTGAGCCCGATGATGAAACCTGAAGTCATAGTAGAGCGTCGTCACCGGCCCAATCAGGATGCCGGATATCGCACCCAGCAGTGACGCGAGCAAAAACGCCAGCGTTCCGGTGCTGCCGGGCCGGATGCCGACAATGCGCGCGCCCACGCGGTTGACCGCCGTCGCGCGCAGCGCCTTCCCGGACAGCGTGTGCTCGAAGAACACGAACAGCAGCAGACTGAACACGACGGCGGTCGCGACCATCAGGACCGTTTGCGAGGTGACGGTCATGCTGCCGAAGCGGAAGACTTCCGTGGTCAGCGGCTTGGTGCGAAAGCCTTCCGGTCCGAAGAACAGCAAGCCCAAGCCGGATAGCGCGAACGTCAAGGCCACCGAGACGATCAGCAACAGCAGGACAGACGCTCCGGCGAGCGGCCGCAGCGCGATCCGCTCGATCAGCGGCGCGATCGGAACCACGAGCGCGATGGCAAGCAGAATCTGTAGCCAGTTCGGCAAGCTCGCGCCGGCGAGGAACCAGGCGACGGCAGCCGGAATAAGCGGCAGAACCCCATAGCCGAGCAGTCCATGGACAATCTGCCGCGGCTCGCCGCGGCGCCAGTGATGAATGATCACGACCACGCAAGCGACGACAGCGAGGCACGCGACCAAATAAACCGTGCCGGGCATACGGCCGAGTTGCAGCGAAGCAAGCGTCAATGCCGAGAACGCGACAATGTCGCCGAACGGCACGAACACGACGCGGGTGACCGAAAAAATCAGGACCAGTCCGAGGCCGACGAGAACGTAGATCGATCCGGTGGCGATCCCATCGACGCCGAGGATCAGAGCGATGTCGGGCGTCATGCGGCGTGCGGCCCGCGGGCGCCGCCGCAACAATTCCCGCACCCGATCAGCGGCTGTTCTGTGGTGCTAAAAGACTTGAACCACAGCGACATTTCAGTTCCGCCATCATGAGGGACAGGGAAGAAAACCATTGCGAGCCAATTGTTTCAAGCTTAAAATTATTCCAAGGGCGATGTGAGACGATCCGCCGGATATCAGCGGTCGCTGCCGGATTTTGGGAGGTTTGCGTGCACCAATTTTTGCGTATCGCAACGGTCGCGTCCGTTGCGGCTTCCTTGGCAACGCCCTTGGCAACACTTCCGGCAAACGCCGCCGACATCACCGTCGGTTTGGTAACTTCGTTGACGGGCCCCGGCGCTTCGATCGGCATTCCTTACGCCAAGGGCATGGCCGCGGGCGTCACCTATAAGGACGAGGTCGACGGCATCAAAATCAAAACCGTGACGCTTGACGACGCCTCCGATCCTTCGACCGGCACGCGGGACGCTCGCAAGCTGATCGAGCAGGACAAAGTCGATGTGCTGATGGGCGCCGGCGCGACGCCGACGACGCTGGCGATTGCGGCAGTCTCGCACGAACTGAAAGTTCCCCTGATCGCGCTGACCCCGACCGGGGACGTGCCGGGTGATGCCGGCTCCTGGATGATCTCCGTGCCGCAACCGCCGCCCATGATGGTGGAATCCGTGGTGAAGCGGATGACCGCCAGCGGCGCCAAGACGGTCGGCTATATCGGCTACAACGACGCCTGGGGCGATCTCGTCTTCAACGCCCTGAAAAAGACTGCCGAGCCTGCTGGCGTACAGATCGTAGCCAACGAGCGCTATGCGCGTCCCGACACGTCCGTGACGGCGCAGGCCTTGCACCTCGTGGCGGCTGCGCCCGAAGTGGTCATGATGGGTGGTTCAGGGACGCCGGGCGCCCTTCCCTTCATTGCGCTGGCCGATCGCGGCTACAAAGGCCAAATCTACGGCACGCACGCGTTGATCAATCCGGACTTTGTTCGCGTCGGCGGCGCGGCGGTCGAGGGCGTGATCTGTCCGGCGGGGCCGGTCGTGGTTGCCGAGCAGCTTCCCGAATCCGCACCCACGCGCAAGATTTCGATGGAATACCTCGCCGCCTACAAGAAGGCGAACAACGAGGCGGCCAGCGGCGGCTTCGCGCCGTACGCGTTCGACGGTTGGCTGATTATCCTGGATGCCGCCAAACGCGCACTGGCGACCGGGGCGCAGCCCGGGACGCCGGAATTCCGCACCGCTTTGCGCGACGCCATCGTCAACACCAAGGAACTCGTCGGCACCCACGCGGTCTACAATTTCAAGCCTGGCGCCACCACGGGCGTCGACGATCGCGCGCAAGTGCTGGTCAAGCTCGTCGGCGGCAAGTGGACGCTGATGCAGTAACGCAAGCGGCGTCACGCTCGCCGCGATGACGGCGAGCGCGGATGCGCGATGATCTTCGCGGCTGGATTGTTGGTGAGATAAGCCTGCAGGCGCACGGCGTCTTCGCTGCTGGCGATCAGACGCTCGACCAGGCCGAGCAACTGCAGAAACTCGGCCTGGCTGAGGCAGCCGAATTCGGCATCGTTGACCTGCCGCTGCATCGGCGCCAATTCCGCCAACAACGCGTTGGCTTTGTCCGAGACCTGCAGCTTGACGCGCCGCCGGTCGGCCGGGTCGACGGACTTGTGGATGAGGCCGCGCTTCAAAAGCTTGTTGGTGATGTTGGTGACGAACGCGCCGCTGAGATGAAGGTGCTCGGCGACGCGGTTGACGCTGACATCGCCCTCCTCGGCTTCCAGGTGCCGGATCGAGATCAGTGTGGTGTATTCGACGCCAAGCAGTCCGATGCGGGCGGCATGGCCGCGGCGGATTGCTTCGTGGCGCGACAGAAAGCCGAAGAAGCTGTGCACCAGTCGGCGAAATTGCTGATCCGAACCGTTGACCAGAAGCTCCGGCCGCGAAACCGTGAGCGGCGGAGACGGGTGACGCCGGCCGTTTTTGCGCGGCGCCGCGCCGGACAGGTTGCGTTTGCGGGCAGAAGTGGTCATCGGGCGTCGCTTCGGTTGTTCATCGGTCATGAGGCACCGGCGTTTGCCGGCGCCTTTCCCAAAAATGCTTCGGAGATCAAAGAGCCGGCCGCGAGGTCGGCAGCCGGCCCGGATGCGGTCATCCGTCCGGTTTCCATCAGGTAGGCGCGGGTGGCGAACTTCAGCGCCTGCCGGGCGCGCTGCTCGACCAACGAGGACCGTGAGTCCGCCGCGCCGCAGATCGGCGATGGTGTCAAACACGAAGGCGGTCATCTTCGGCGCCAGCCCGAGCGAAGGCTCATCGAGCAGCAGAAGCCGCGGGCGGCTGAGCAGCGCGCGTGCGATCGCCAGCATCTGCTGTTCGCCGCCGCTCAACAGGTTCGCCATCGCGGCGCGGCGTTCTTTCAGGATCGGAAAGCGCTCGAACATGCGTTCGATGTCGGCTGCAGCTTCCGTGCGGTCCGTTCGGGCATAAATGCCCATGCGCAGATTGTCTTCGACGCTCATGCGCCCGAGCATGCCGCGGCCTTCCGGTACCAGCGAAAGACCGGCGCGCAGATTGCGCTCGGCCTGGTTCGGAACGAGCGTGCGCCCCTGGTAGGCGATCTCGCCGCGAAACGGCAACAATCCGGCGATCGCCCGCAACGTGCTGGTCTTGCCGGCGCCGTTGGCGCCGATCAGCGCAACGATCTCGCCTTCCTGCACATCGAGATCGATGCCGCGGACGGCGCGGATCGGTCCGTAAAACACTTCGAGATTGCGCACGCTCAGCATGCCGCCTCCTCGCTGCCGAGATAGGCGTCGAGCACCACCGGGTCGCGGCGGATCGCGGCCGGTTCTCCGGCGGCGATGCGGGAGCCGAAGTCGAGCACGTAAAGCTCGTGGCACAGGTTCATCACGAACGCCATGTCGTGCTCGATCAACAGGATGGTCAAACCCTCCTGGTTGAGACGCAGCAACAATTTGCGCAAATCCTCGGCTTCGTCGTGATTCATGCCGGCGACCGGCTCGTCGAGCAGCAGCAATTTTGGTCCGCTGGCCAGCGCTCGCGCCATGTCGACCTTGCGCTGAATTCCATAAGGCAACGTGCGCGCCAGCACGTTGCGATACGGCTCCAGGCCGAAGAATTCGAGCACGTGCTCGGCGCGTGCCGTCACCGCCGGATTGCTGAAGCGCGCCGGCAACAGGCCGCGCAGCACGTTGCCCTTCGGGCGCTGCGTCACCAGGAGATGCTCCCAGACCGTCATGCCGGCAAACAAGCGGATGTTCTGAAAGGTGCGCGCCAGCCCAGCACGGATAATCTGGTGCGGGGGCCAGTCGGTGACGGCGTGGCCGTTGAAGACAATCGCGCCGGTGTCCGCCCGATAAGCGCCGGTGATGAGATTGAACAGCGTCGTCTTGCCGGCGCCGTTCGGACCGATGACGCCGACGATGCGATTGCGCTCGACCGACATCGACACGTCCGACAGCGCGCGGACGCCGCCGAAGCGCTTGCTCACCGTGTCGAGCCGAAGGAGCGTATCGGGCGACGGCGCGCTCACGCTTTGGCGCTCCGAAAGCTGAGCCGCGCCAACAACGGGCGGTCGAGAAGGCCCTGGCGCCGGGTCAGCAAAACGATGATCAGCAACGCGCCGAACGCGGCGAGGCGCCAGTCGGCGATGAAGCGCAGCCATTCGGGCAAGAGCACAAGCACCGCGGCGCCGGCCAGCGATCCGACGCCAACGGTCGAGCCGCCGAGGATCACCGCAAGCACGAAATCGATCGAGCGCTCGAAACCAAAATTGCCGGGCTCAATGTAAACGTGATGGTGCGCGAACAATGCGCCGGCGACCGCCGCGATGGCTGCGCCCAGTCCGAACGCGCCGACCTTGATCAACGTGGTATTGAGACCGACCAGACCGGCGGCGGTTTCGTCATCGTGTACCGCCCGCATCTGCAGCCAAACGTGCGAACGCTCGAGCAGCAAAATCGACCAGCAGAATGCCGGCCGTCCATATCCAGATGGTGCCGAGCGCGACATGCTGCATGCCGTGAAAGCCCTCGGCACCGCCCATCGGGGTGAACACCAGAAAAAAGCTGCGCACCATCTCGCCGAAGCCGAGCGTGGCGATGGCGAGATAAATGCCCTTGAGCCGAAGCGCCGGAAAGCCGACCACGATGCCGATGACGCTGGCAGCCAATGCTGCGGCGACGATCGCGCCGCGTCAATGGCCAGTGCATGTCCACGGTCAAGAACGACGACAGATAGCTGCCGATCGCCATGAAGCCGGCGTTGCCGAGCGACAATTGATTGGTCGCCAGAATGACGAACACGCTCAGCGCGCCGAGCGTCAGGATGCCGATGTCGGCAAAGAGCCCGGCGTAGAAAGTCGACATCACACGCGCTGCCCGAGATCAGCGCGCGAGCCGCCGAGCAAGCCTTGCGGGCGCAGCAACAAGATCAGGATCATCAGCCCGTAGACGACGAAGTCGCGCATTTGCGAACCGCCGTAGGCGACGGTCAGAACTTCGGCGATGCCGATCAGCGGCCCGGCCAGCAGCGCGCCCCACACGTTGGTGGTGCCGCCGATCACCATGACGGCAACGGCTTTGAGTCCGGTGTCCACGCCCACATAGGGCGTGATCGCCGCATAATGCAGGCTGATCAGCACGCCGGCGGCGCCGGCAAGCGCGCCCGAGATCGCGAACGCGTACATCATCATGCGGCCGGCGGAGACGCCGAGAAGCCGCGCCACGTCGCGGTTTTCGGCCACGGCGCGCAAGGCTCGCCCGGCTGACGTGCTTTGGACGAGCCAGGCCAGCACGCCGACCAGCACGATGGTCACGCCGATGATGGCGATCTGCATCACGCCGATATTGAGCGAGCCCAAGGACACACGCTGGTCGAACATTTCCGACGGCAGTTGCAGCGGATCGGAGCCCCACACGTTGGTGACGATGTTCTGCAGAATGATGGAGAAACCGAGCGTCGACAGCAGCGGCGCGATCGGCGGCGCGTTACGCAGCGGCTCGCAGCCGATCTTTCCGATGACGACGGCGGTCAGCGCGCCCGCGGCCATTCCGGCCACCAACGCGACCGGCAGCGGAAAGTTGGCGGCGATCACGCTGAAGCCGACGAAGCCGCCGAGCATGAACAACTCGCCGATGGCGAGATTGAGGATCGCCGAGAATCCCCATCACCAGCGAGAACGACAGCGCGATCAGCGTATAGACCGCGCCGAGCGTTAGTCCGTTCACCAGTTGCTGTAGCAGCATCGTCTTGTGTCTTGTTGGCGTGATCGGTGCGCGAACGCGCCGATCACGCTTTCAGGCCATACGGCCGGCCACAGTGCCGCCAATGAACTCGCGATCAGCAACCGCCCTCGGCGCTGCACGCGCTTTCCTTGGTAGTCCAGGCGCCGTTCTGCCCCTGAACAATGAAGAAGGTTTTGGCGGCGTCGCCGTCGCCGTGAAGCTGATCGGGCCGCCGAACCCTTCAAAGCCTTTCAGGCTTGGTCATGTAGTCGCGGATCTTGGTGCGGTCGGCATCCAGGTCGTCGGCCTTGCCGCTGATGCCGGCTTGCTTGATGCCGGCGACGTACATGCTGACGATTTCGTAGATGTTGGCGTCATACATGCTCGGCTCGATGTCGTTCGGCAGGCCCGAGGTCTTGCGCAGCAGCGGCTGCACCTCGGCGACGAATTTCTCCGCCTTCGGGCTCTTCATGGTGGCGTAGAAGGTCGCCGGTGCGACGATCGGGATCTCCGGCGCGGCGCGCAGGATCGCCGAGGAGATCAGCGGCGTGCCGCCGATCACCGGCTTCATCAGACCCTGGCGCTTCATCTCGCGGATGACGGTAACCGCCTGGCTGTAGTCGGCGCCGATGATGACGCCGTCCGGATTGAGCGCTCTTGAGCTTGGTGACCTGGGCGCTGACGTCGAGTTCGGCGGTGTTGAAGGAGATCAGATCGTTCTCGTTGAGCACCTTGACGTCGGCGGCCGCGAACACCTTCGGCATGATCTTGGTGGCGATCGAGGTCGAGACCGCGTCCTTGGCGTCGTAGATCACCGCCACGGTCTTCACGTCGAATGTCTTCTTGAAATACGGCACGGAGACTTTGGCCAGAATGCCTTCGTCGACGGTGTTGCGGAACGCCCACGGGCGGTTGGCTTTGGCGACGCCCGGCTTGGAGGAGGCTTGCGAGGTCGAAACGATCTTCATTTCGTTGGCGACCGGGAAACTCACCTCGCAGGCGCTGCTGGTCAGCGGGCCCGCGATCGCCAGCACCTTGTCGTCGCCGGCGAGCTTGCGCAGCGCGTTGGCGGCTTCGCGCCGGCTTGGCGTTATCGTCGTAGATCACGATCTTGAGCTTCTTGCCGCCGATGCCGCCGGCCTCGTTGACCTGCTTTTCCAGGAAATTGAGCGTCGTCGTATTGGCGCGGCCCCATTCGGCGAACGGCCCGCTGCTCGGCACGATGGCGCCCAGGGTGATTTGATCTTCGGCGCGCGCAATTGCGCTGCCGGCCAGCACCGTTGCCGTCCCCAGCAAAAGGCCAAGCACGGATGTGCGGATGGTCGTCATTATTGCTCCTCCACCAAAAATGATGCCCGGCCCCGCACCGGCGGCCCGCTGAGCGTGTGCCTCGCGCGCATTGACAACGCTAACATCGATCAGCCAACTTGAAAAGCTTCGTTTGTTAGGCAATTATAGAAGCCATTCCGCGGGTGGGACGCGCCCGAGCCGTAACGTAAACGCCCAGAATATCGAGTGAAAATGGACATCAAGCGGGTACTGAGCTTTGTCGACGAAGTGCGCAGCGAGGCCGGCCGCCGCGCCGATCCGCCGCTGCGCAAGGCCGCAGTGGTGGCGATTGTGCAAAATCCGTTCGCCGGCCGCTACGTCGAGGATTTGTCGTCGCTGACGCAAGCGAGCGAGGCGATCGCGCGCGAGATCAGCACGCTGGCGGTCAGCTTGCTCGCCCCGGGCAAACCGGTGAGCTACGGCAAGGCCGCGATCGTCGGGCTTGCCGGCGAGCAGGAGCATGGCAACGCCATGCTGACCACGGTTTTCGGCAACGTGATGCGCGACGCGGCCGGCGGCGGCAAGGCCTGGATTTCCTCCTTCACCAAGCGCGCCGCGCCGGGATCGACCATCGACGTCCCGTTCGCCCACAAGGACGCGCTCTATGTGCGCTCGCACTATGACGGCATCAGCATCACGCTGCATGACGCGCCCCTGCCCGACGAAATCGCGTTGATCTGCGCCTACGCCTCGCGCGGTCGGCTTAATCATCGCGTCGGCGGCCTAAGTCGCCGACGAGATCAAAGGCCTCGACGGACTGACCTGACGAGTGCCGGCGCCGCGTATGCGGCCGGCCGATGGAGTTTGACAGATGAGCGATTGCAAGACAGGCGCCGAGCACATCAAGTCGCTGCAGGACGGCCGCACGGTCTATCTCGACGGCAAGCTGGTCGGCGACGTCACCGCGCATCCGGCCTTCCGCAATGCCGTGCACTCGGCGGCGGCGCTCTACGATTTTCAGGCGCAGCCGGAAAATCTCGAGTTCATGACCTTTCGGCCCAACGGCTCCAACCGCCGGGTCAATCGCGCCTGGCAGATGCCGCGCAACTACGACGAGATGGTGCAGCGGCGCAAGGCGATGCAAGCCTGGGCGGCGCAGTCGGGCGGCTATTTCGGCCGCTCGCCGGACCACCTCGCGTCTTCGCTGGTCGGCCAGCGCATGGGCATCGACGTGTTCCGCAAGCACAGTCCCGAGCGCGCCAAGGCGCTCATCGACTACTTCGACTATGCGAGCAAGAACGACCTGTTCCTCACCTACGTGATCATCAATCCGCAGGCCGAGCGCGGCAAGGATTGGGGCGAGCAGGACGAAGATCTGGTGGCGCGGATCGTCGATGAGGACTCCGAGCGGCGTCACCATCCGGGGCGCCAAGATGCTCGGCACTTCCTCGATCATGGCCAACGAGGTTTTCGTCGCCAATCTGCAGCCGCTCAAGCCCGGCGAGGAGGACCTCGCCTTTTCCTGCGCCGTGCCGATGAACGCCAAGGGCATGCGCGTTCTGTCGCGCAAATCCTACGAAGCAGCACGCGGTTTCGCTGTACGACAATCCGCTCTCGTCGCGCTTCGACGAGAACGACGCGGTGATGTATTTCGACGACGTCAAAGTGCCGTGGGACCGCATGTTCGTCTACCGCGACACCGACATGTGCCGGGCGCAGTTTCACGACACGCAGGGGCACGCCTATCAGAACTACCAGGCGCAGATCCGGCTGTCGGTGAAAATCGCATTCCTGGCCGGCATCGCGCGCGGCATCACCGAAGCGATCGGCACCACCAAGATTCCGTCCGTGTCGCGAGACGCTCGGCATGCTGGCGGCCCAGGTCGGCATGGTCAACGCGATGCTCTCGGGCATGGAAGCGTCCGGCTCGCAGTTCGGCGAATGGTATGTGCCGAACAAGCATTTCATGTATTCGGCGCAGGTGATCACCCAGGACCTTTATCCGCGCGTGATCCGCACCATCCGCGATCTCGCCGGCGGCGCGTTGATCATGCTGCCATCCTCGATCCTCGATTTCACCAATCCGGAGATGGCCGCGATCATCAACAAGACGCAGCGCGCCGCGGGCCTGCAGCCGGAGCAGAAGGTCAAATTCCTCAAGGCGGCTTGGGACGCGATCGGCTCGGAATTCGGCTCGCGCCACACGCAGTACGAAATGTTTTATGCGGGCGCGCGCTTTGTCACCGCCGGGCACTAGCTTCCGTACGTTCGACTGGAAGAGCGCCACCGGCCTCGTCGACGCGCTGTTGTCGTCGTACGATCTGCACAGCGAATTGGCCCGCGCCGCGCACTAAGAAGCAGGACCGCCCATGAAGCTCGCCATCGTCAATCTCGGCCAAATCGTTTCCGGAGATTGGCGCGATCCGTTCGTCGCCGGTGACACGATTCTCACTGACGGCGATCGCATCACCCGCGCCGGCACCGCGTCGGCCGCCGAGGTCGAGGCTGCCGATGTCGTCATCGACGCCGACGGCATGACCGCAATGCCCGGGCCTGATCGACTCGCACGTCCACATCACGTTCGGCGACTACACGCCGCGCCAGCGCACCGTCGGCTATCTGGAAAGCTACCTGCATGGCGGCATCACCACATCGATCTCTGCGTCCGAAGTGCATGTGCCCGGCCGGCCCCAGCGATCCTCGAGGGCGTCAAGGCGCTGGCGCTCGCCGCGCAGCGCTGCTTTGCCGCCTTTCGTCCCGGCGGCATGCGCGTCATCGCCGGGCTCGGTCATTCTCGAGCCGGGCCTGACCGCCGCCGACTTCAAGGAGCTTGCCGCGCAAAGGCGTCACGCTCGCCAAGGCGGGCTTCGGCGCGGTGAAGACGGCGTACGATTACGTCCCGCTGGTCGCCGACGCCAAAGCCGCCGGCTTGACCACCACCTGCCATACCGGCGGCTCGTCGATCCCGGGCTCGGGCGCCATCACCGGCGATCATCTGCTCGCGATGCATCCGCATGTGTCGTTCCATATCAATGGCGGCCCGACCGCGATGCCGGATGCGGATTTCGAACGCGTGATCCGCGAGAGCGAAATCGCGCTGCAGGTTTGCACCGCCGGCAATTTGCGCACCACGCTGCTGTGCGCCCGGCTCGCCGACAAACTCGGCGCCTTCGACCGCTTCATCATGGGCACGGATACGCCGACCGGCTAGCGGCATCATGCCGCTCGGGATTCTCTACACCATCGCTCATTGTGCCAGCCTCACCGACATGCCGCCGGAGCATTTCATCTGCGCGGCCTCCGGCAGCAACGCGCGGGTCTACGGCCTCGACAACGGCTATCTGGCCGCCGGCAAAGCGGCCGATATCGTGCTGGTCGATGCGCCCGACGGCGGCACGCAATCGACCGCGCTCGCCGCCATGAAGCACGGCGACATCGCCGCCATCGGCGGCGTCGTCACCGCCGGCGTGCCGCGTTTCGTCGGCCGCAGCCGCAACACGCCGGCGACGACCCGCAAGGCGCGGGTCATCAAGTCGAAGGTCATGCAGGACTTTTCCGGCGTCGCGCATTAAGCGCCATCGGCCGGAGCTAAACGCCTGAACGTTTTTCCGTATCTAAGGCGCGCGCCGCGCTAAGCCCGTCCTCGCGATTTCAAGACCGGCAATACCAATAGCGGCGGCGCCAGAATGGGCCGTTTTTCACATAAATTCCGAACTGGTTGCGCAGCAGATAAAGCTGTTTGGCGCTGTTGTATTCGATCTTGGACGCATGGCGGCAGCGCGGCCCCGGCGCCTCTTCGGCAAAGCCCGGCGAAGATAAAAACATCAAAGCCAGCGCGGCTGACGCCGCGCAGCACAGATTTGATCGTTTTCCCCCAACCATCAGCGGCACCCCTCGCCGTCACAATCCTTTCGGATTGGCCATGAACTCTTCGATGATCTCCGGCGGCGGCTTGATGAAATCGGAGACGCGGCTGACCGACAGCCCGTTCAGCCGCTTCAGCTTCACCGCCATCTCGGCCATCTTGACCACGATCGGAATGCCGTTGATCACCGGCGCACCGTCGACCGCGTGTCCCTTGAGCGGTGCGAACAACAACATCGGAATGCCGCCGCCCGGAATGAGCACGTCGCAGCCGGCCGCCACCAGCGGCCGCGCCTGCTCGGCAAACAGCCTTTCGACTTCTTTGGCCAGGTCCTCCGAACTCGTAAGCCTTGAGTATCTGGCCCGGCTCAAACGTCATCGCGTGCACGCCGGTGACGCGCTTTTCCAATCCATATTTGCCGATCTGATGATGAAACCAGGAAATGTAGCGCGGATTGATGGTGACGATGCCGCTGCGCTGGCCAAGCTGGCAGGCCTGCAGCATCGACGCTTCGCCGAGCGACACGACCGGGATATCCACCACCGAGCGCGCCTCGTAGAGGCCGGCGTCCTGAAAATGGCCGATGACGAAAGCGTCATAGCCTTCGCGCTCGGCTTTCACCGCATTGCAGATCACTTCGCGCGCGCAGCGGAATTCGACGATCGGATGCGCGTAGTTATCGTGCGGGGTGATGCCCCTGATGTCGATCGTCGTGCCGGGATCGACCACGGTGGCGAGATGGCGCCGCAGCCGATCCCAATAGATCTTGCCGTTCGGCTCGTCGACATAGCTTTGATACCAGATGCGGATCGGGTCCATGGGCTTTCCGGATTGTTGAACTAAAGACTGAAACTGGCGACGCTGGCGCCGCCGCAAACATACAGCACCTGGCCGGTGATGAACGAGCTGGCCGGATCGGCAAAGAATAGCACCGCGCGTGCGACGTCCTCGCTACGGCCGAGCCGGCGCACCGGAATGGTTTTGGCGAGCGCCGTCGCCCGTTCGCCGCCTGCCGGCATCACCTGGCCGAACATTTCCGTGTCCTCGATCGGGCCCGGTGACCACCACGTTCACCGTGATCCCGTCAGGCGCCAGTTCCAGCGCCCAGGTGCGCGCCATGCCGATCATACCGGCCTTGGTGGCCGAATAGACCGTGCGGGTCGGCAAGCCGAGCGCCGCGCGCGATGAGATCAGCACCACGCGGCCGTAATGGCGCTCGCGCATCCCCGGCAGCGCCGCCTGCACCAACAAGATCGCCGCGCCGAGATGCAGCTGCGCGAGATCGCTGAGATCTTGCTGCTGGACCTCGGGGAGCAGATTGGGCCTGATGATGCCGGCATTGTGCACCACCGCCGCGATCGGAAAGCGCCGGGCGAGATCGGCCGCCACTTGCTCGGTCGCCTTGGCGTCCATCAGATCGACTTCGACCGCATGGAGCGCTGCGTCGCGACCAGTCCGGCTTGCGACGGGCGACCGAGACGGCCTCATAGCCAGCATGGATCATTTGCCGGCAAATGGTTGCGCCGATGCCGGCGCTGCCGCCGGTGACGATGGCAACGGGGCGTTCTGTCATTTAGCGTCCCAGTTTATTCGTAGCCCGAGCGTCATTTCCCGGACGCGATGCGGCACGACGTGCTGCATCGCTGATCCGGGATCGTCCCAGGCTCTGAGTTTGTAACGATCCCGGGTCTGCGGCGCCCCACGTCGCTGCGCTCCGTGCTGCGCCGCGCCCGGGAAACATGATTGCGGAGTGCCCGACTGAGCCAAGGCGTCACATGAAAAGCTGGATGCTGCGCAAAGCGGCGTCGCAATTGACCAGATCGACGCGCTTCAATTTAATTTTGAGTTTTCCGTCCACCACCACCAGCGTGTGGGTCGCCCAAGCGGCGTAAAGGTCCTGATCGTCGAGACGTGTTTCCACGTAATGCATCGGCGTCCAGGTGATGTACTCGTTCGTCGCGTCATCGCGCTTGTCGATCTGCGGCACCTGCAGCACGTGATGGCACCGGCTTTTCGGCTTCTGCGAGAACGTGCGATTGCCTTTGAGCCGCTCGACGCGGATACGAAGCAAAAGCTTGTCCTCGTACATCAGCGAGGTGGAGAGCCGCGGATCGGTTTGGCCCCATTCGAGCGGCATCCAGTAATGGCCGTCGTCGGTGAACAGATCGAGCCATTCCTCGAAGCGGTGTTGGTCGATCAAACGGGCTTCGTGAACGACGAAGGCGATCAAATCCTGATCAGTCGGAACAACCATCAAACAAATCCGTCACAGCGACATGGTCATGAATTTCGACCAGGCGCGAAATTGATTGCGCATCTGCCATTCGGAGGTGCCGTTGACCACGGCGGTGTCCTGTCCGGCTTCCGCGGGATCGTACAGGCGCTGAATGTTGACCCACGGATTGGCGTCGACCAGCAAGCCTTCCTGCGCGCGCTCATACATTTCCAGGTCGTCATGAGCGACCACCGAGGTCGGCGCGTTGATCAAGCGGCTGTAGGTGACGGTGCGCTCGAGCAACAAATCCGGCGCATCGACCAGGCGGAAAGTCCAGGATTCCGCAAGCGTCCGGTTCGGCGCAATCGGCTTGAACTGACGGATCGCCTGGATCGGCCCCTTCACGGTGAAGTTCGGGAAATACGCGGTGTTGTGGCGGTTCTCGTCGAGGATCGCCTTGGCGCGCGCCTCCCCGTAGGCGGCGACCATCTTGTCGAAATAGCCCGGCACCGACGAATAGTCGGAATGGATCGAGTGATGCACGCCGGTGTGGCCATGACCGTTGCGCCAAACACGGATGCCCATTTTTTCGTAAGCTTCGTACGGCGAGATGAACGGCGCAAAAATCTCGACCGCCGGCGGCTTGGTGTTGGCGCCGGGAAACATTTTCTTCCACACCTCGACCGCCGTGCCGGCCGACAATTCATGCGCCACCATCGGGTGGCAGGTGTCGGTCAAATTCTCGACCAGCATTTTCCAATTACAGTTGAACATGTGACGCAGCGGCGCGCCGGCAACTTCCAGCCTTCCGGCCGGCGAGCGGTCGACCAGATTGTCGATGCTGGAGAGACTCTCGCCGAAATAATCCTCGAAACTCAGCCCGTCATCGCTCATCTTGGCGAACACGAAGCCGCGGTAGTTCTTGACGTGGCGAACGCGCGGAATGCCCTTGACGGCTTCGCTGCCCTCGAGCCCGGTATGCTCGTAGCCCTTGCGCAACGGGATTGCGAGCAGCGAGCCGTCGGTCTTGAACGACCAGGCGTGATACGGGCAGCGGAAAAACTTTCCAGCGTTGCCACAGGTGTCGATGGTGATGCGCGTACCCTTGTGCGGGCAGCGATTGTAAAGAACATAAACCTCGCCATCGGTGTGGCGCACCATCAGGATCGGCTGTTTGCCGATGGTGGTGCCGAAATAATCGCCCGCATTGGGCACCTGGCTGTCGTGACCGACATAGACCCAGGTGTTGGCGAACAGATGCTCCATCTCCAGGTCGAAGATTTCCTGGTCGACGTAGACGTCGCGATGGACCTCAGTCTCGCGCACCAGATTCGCGGACGGCGGCTGCGTTGCCCTGATAGTGGCCCATCGTCATCTCCTGCCTTGCGAGTGCATTCATCACTCCGCTCATTCCCGCGAAAGCGGGAATCCAGAGCGGCGCGCATTGATGGCGAGATAATCCACCTCGGTCCCCGCCTTCGCGGGGACGAGCGTATGATGGGTGCGGGGCTGACACTGTCATCACCTCAAAGATCGAGCACCAGCCGCGGCGTCTTGGCGCGCGACACGCAGATCTGCATCAACTTGTTGCTGGCGTGCTCCTCGTCGCTGAGAATGTGATCGCGATGGTCGGGCACACCCTCCAGCACGACGACCTGGCAGATGCCGCATTCGCCGCGCTGGCAATCGTACAGCGGGTCGATCCCCTCATCGATCAGCACCTGCAGGATGGTCTTGTCCGGCGGCACCATGAAGGTCAGTCCGGAGCGCTTGAGCACGACCTCGATCTCGGTGTCTTCGGGCGTTGTCCTCTGCCATCTTGGCGATCCTTTGGGCGGTCTCTCGGCATGGCGCGCCAACGTCACCACGACGCCCGATACTTTAAGCCTAAAACAATAACGCGCCAGCTTTCATTGTGCTAATGAAAATCTGCCGTGGAGGAGAAAGTTCATGTCCGTGCTCGCGAGTGCGCCGCCGGGAACGCAGCGTATCCCGCTGCCGCAGCTTTTTCCGCCGTCGCGAGCGGACCGTACCTCGGATGCTCCAACTCCAGGCCGAGCGGTACGGGCAACGCCGACTGGTCTCGATCGGTGGTGTCACCCTCACCTACGCGGCGGCGGCCGAGGCAGCCGCCGGCCACGCCGCGGCGCTGACTGCGGCGGGCATCAAGCCCGGCGACCGCGTCGCTATCATGTGCGGGAACCGGGCTGAGCTTCTTCTCGCCATCTTGGGCGCCGCCTGGCTCGGCGCCATCGCGGTTCCGATCAATGTCGCCTCGCGCGGCGCGCAACTCGAGCACATCCTCAGCAATTGCGGCGCCCGACTGATGGTGGTCGAGCGTGAACTGGCGCCGGTGCTGGCATCTTTGGATCGCGGCCGCTTTCCGCTCGAAGCCCTGTGGCTCGTGGGCGAAGGCAGCGCTGGCGCCGTCGACGGTTTTGGCGGCCAACCCTTCCCGCCGGCGCAGCAGGGGCTGCCGCCGCATCCGGTCGAGCCGAGCGACACCTTCGCCATTCTCTACACCTCGGGCACCACCGGCTTGTCCAAGGGCGTGTGCTGCCCGCACGCGCAATATTTTTGGTGGGCGGTCACCACGGGTGACCTCATCGGCGTGCGTGACGGCGACGTGCTGCTGACCACCTTGCCGATGTTTCACACCAACGCGCTGAACGCGTTCTTCCAGGCGCTGCTCAACGGCGCGACGCTGATCGTCGAGCCGCGTTTCTCGGCGTCGGGCTTTGTACCGGCGCTGGCGCGGCATAACGCGACGGTCACGTATGTGCTCGGCGCCATGGTGCCGATGCTCTTGGCGCAGCCGCCGAGCGACGCCGACCGTGCCCACACGGTGCGCATCGCGCTGGCGCCTGCGGTCCCCGAGCAATTTCACGCCCGCTTCACCGATCGCTTCGGCTTCGGCCTGCTCGATGGCTATGGGTCGACCGAGACCAACTGCATCATGGGCGCGCCGCTCGCCGAGCAACGCCCCGGCCTGATGGGCCGCGGTGCTCGAAGGCTTTTCCGCCCGCGTGGTGGATGCCCAGGACAACGAGCTTCCCGATGGCGAAGCCGGCGAACTGATCCTGCGCGCCGACGAGCCGTTCGCCTTCGCCACCGGCTATTTCGGCATGCCGGAAAAGACCGTCGAAGCCTGGCGCAATCTCTGGTTCCACACCGGCGATCGCGTGATGCGCGAAAGCGACGGCTTCTTCCGTTTCATGGACCGCATGAAGGACGCCATCCGCCGGCGCGGCGAGAATATCTCCTCCTACGAAGTCGAGCAGGTCCTGGTCAGCCATCCGCAGGTCGAGAACGCCGCCGTCTTTCCGGTGCGTTCGGAATTGGCCGAGGACGAAGTGATGGCGGCCGTTGTGCTCAAAGGCAGCGACAAGCTCGCCTTCGAAACGCTGCTCGATTACTGCCAGCCGCGCATGCCCTACTTCGCGGTGCCGCGCTATCTCGAATATGTCGAGGCGCTGCCGGTGACCGAAAGCGGCAAGGTGACCAAATACAAGTTACGCGACCGCGGCATCACCGCCGCGACCTGGGACCGCGAGAAGGCGGGGTATAAGGTTTCGCGCAAGAGCCCCGGATAAGCGCGTCCTAGTTTTGTTGCGCATATTTGATGACGCGCGGGCGCGATCGCACTCACTTCATTGTCATTCCGTCGCTGCGCATTTATCCCGCATACTCGGCCGGGGCGATTGCAATTCGGGAGCTGTCATGTCGCGGGCTGCGCTTCTTGTCGTTGGTTTGATCACCTCATCCGTCACCATGGCGCACGCCGCCGAGCCGGTCCGCATCGGCATCACCACGATCCTCAGCGGCCCGATGGCGGACCGCGGACAGTCCGAGCAGTACGGCGCACAGCTTGCGTTGAACCGTATCAACGAATCCGGCGGCGTGTTGGGACGGCCGGTCGAGGCGTACTATGCCGACAACGCCTGCGATCCCGCAGTCGGCGTTCCAGCAACGAAGCGCCTGCTTGAGCAGGAACATGTACCGGTGGTGATCGGTGCACTGTGCACGCCCGTCACGCATGCGATCATGCCGGTGATGGCGGAGGCCAAGGTGCCGCTCGCGATCGCGACCTCGGCCGGGCAGGACTTCGTCGATGCATCCGGTGCCGGCGGCAACGACTACGCGTTCAAAACCATCCCGTCCGAGGTCGACGTCGCGCGCGGTCTGATGCGCTGGCTCAAGTCGCAAAACGTCAAATCGATTGCGATCGTCGCAGCATCCGACACCTTCCCGCACATGAACGCGGTGGCGATGACGAAAGCCGCGGCAGATGCCGGCATTCGCGTGACCGGCGAAGAAACATTGGACAAAGGCACCACCGATTTCGGCGCGGTCTTGGACAAGCTGAAAGCCGGCAATCCCGAGCAGTTGGTGGCGATCCTGGGGCCCTACACGGCGCCGTTCTTCAAGGCTTACGAGGCGTCCGGTTGGAAAGTACCCATCACGGGCCGTATCGAGTTTCCGGCTGCGCTTGCCGCCGTCTCGCGGCCGTTTGTGGACTCCGGCGCCTTGTCGGGCATGACCAGCATTACGGTCTTCACGCCCGAGCAGCAGACGCCGGCAATCCAGGACTTCGTGACCTCCTACCGTTCGCACTACGGGCTGACGCCGACCCAGCGCTCATTCTTCGTCTATGAGGCCACCTTGTTGGTCGCCGATGCCATCAACCGGGCAAAGTCGACCGAGCCGGGCGCGATCCAGCAAGCGCTCAAAACAACAACAATGCCGTCGCTGCTCGGCGGTACCTACGCGGTCGACGACCACAATCATTCCCACACGCCGATGCAAATTCTCGGCCTGCGCGATGGGAAGCCCGCCGTGATCGCGACGGAGTAATTTTCGGCGCAAGCCTTCTGCGTCTACACCGACCGCTGCGCGCGGTCCTTCTCGTTCTGCGCCTTGATGGCGGCGCGCGCCGCTTCCCACTGCGCGTCGGTCCAGTGGCGCAGCGCGTAGAAATTCGATCCGGTGGCGAGGTTTTGGCCGCCGTCGAGCGTGATGGTCTGCCCGGTCAGCCACTCGCAGCCGTCGGCGATCAGGAACGTCGCGAGGTTTTGCAATTCTTCCATGCGGCCGACGCGCCCCATGGGATTGTCCCGCGTCGCGCGCTCGCCCGGCGTCTCGCCGGGACTCAAACGCTTGCTCGCGCCCTCGGTCGGAATGACGCCCGGCGCAATCGCGTTGAGCCTGATGCCGAAGCCGGCCCATTCGGTGGCGAGCGACATCGTCATGGTGTGGATCGCAGACTTGCTCATCGCCGACGGCACCACGTAGGGACCGCCGTTGTGCACCCAGGTCACCACGATCGAAACAACATTGCCCTTGTGCCCGCCGTCGATCCAGCGCTTGCCGACGGCCTGCGTCACATAGAAGGTGCCGTGCATCACGATGTTGGCGATGGCGTCAAAACCGCGGGGGCTCAAATCCTCGGTGCGCGAGATGAAATTGCCGGCTGCGTTGTTGATGAGGTCGGTGAGCGGCCCCGAAGCAAAGATGTCAGACACCATCGCCTCGACGGCGGCAGCGTCGCGAATGTCGACGCCGTAGCTCGTGACCTTGCCGCCATGCGCGGCCATGAGTTCGGCGGCGGTCGCATCGCACACGCTCTTGCGGCGGCCGCAGATGAAAAGCTCGGCGCCGAGCGCCAGGAACTTTTCCGCCATGCCCTTGCCCAATCCGGTGCCGCCGCCGGTGACCAGAATGCGCCTGCCGCGCAGCAATCCGTCCTTGAACATCTCTGCCCTTCCCGCCTGTTCGCGCTGGACCGGCTATTGCGCGGGCAACGCCTCCCGGCTCTCCATCACATCCGCCAGCATCGCCATCGAGCGCAGCGTGGCACGATGCGCCTCCATGTCGCCGGACGCGCAGCAGTCGGCGAAGAGGCGCACCCGATAGCCGATATCGGCGGCGTCGCGCACAGTGTGCTCGACGGAAAACTGCGTCGCGAGGCCCATGGCGTTCACGCGTGTGACGCCGCGTTGGTTCAACGCGACCTCAAGGTCGGTGCGGCGGAAACCGCTGTTGCAGTTCGTCGTCACCAAGATTTCATCCGCCGCCGGTTCGAAGCCCGCGAGTGCTGCGGCGCCCCATGAACCGCGTTTGAGTGCGCCGAGTGTTTCGGTCTTCAGGAACAGGCGGCAATTGCGCAGCAGGTCGGAATAGTCCGGTGCGAACGCGATGAAGATATGCGCAATCGTCCAGCCCGCACGCCGCGCTTCATCGAGCGCGCGCTTGCTGGCGGACAAGAAACTCGCCGCCTCGGGCGTGCTGCGGTCGAGCGAGAATGGGATCACGCCATCGGGGTGGCAGATGTCGTTTTGATAATGCAGCGCCAGCAACGCGTCGCTCATGAACGCCCTTCTTCACTCTCTCGCGGATCGATCAATCTTGACGTTTTAAGCTTAAAATGTCCAATAGCCTCACGCCTTTGCGATCCTCCTGCACAGAGGGCTTTCCCCATGAGTGATGCTGCCAACAGCGCGCCTCCCGCGCCGAACGTCGATCCGACTGCGCTCAAGGAGATCGCGCCGGGCGTCCATGTGATCACCGACCGCCGCGTGCCGCTGGTGCCGAATATCGGCATCATTGTCGGCAACGACGCGGTGCTGGTCGTCGACACCGGCATGGGCCCCGCCAACGGGCAAAAAGTACTGGACGCTGCCAGGAAGCTCGCCGCCGGCAAGCCGCTGATCCTGACGCTTGACGCATTTCCATCCCGAGCACGGCTTTGGCGCGCAGGTGTTCAAAGGCGTGGCGCGGATCCACTACAACAGCGCGCAACGCGACGAACTCGCCGCTAAGGGCGAAGCCTATGTGGGCATGTTCAAGACCTTCGGTCCTGGCGTCGCCGCAGCGCTCGAAGGCACCCTGTTGGTCGAGCCGGATGATGTTTACGAAGGCGCGTCCGGCACGATCGATCTCGGCGGCCGCACGGTCGAATTGCGCACCTGGGGGCTCGCGCACACCGCCGGCGATCAGGTGGTGTGGCTGCCCGAGGAGCGCATCGTGTTCGCCGGCGACCTCGCCGAAGAACGCATGTTTCCGATCTTCCCCTGGTTCCCGCCGAACGATGCCGACATCGACGGCGCGCGCTGGGCGGAGGCGCTCGGCGAAATGATCGCCTGGAATCCCGCCATTGTCGTTCCCGGCCACGGCGACATCGGCGGCGTCGAAATCCTCAAGGCCGTGCGCGATTACATGGTGGATCTTGGCCAGCGCGTCATTGCCGAGAGCAAGGCCGGCGCAGGCGCCGACGCCATCGTGGCGTCGCTGGGTCCAAAAATTCGCGCCGAACATCCCGATTGGTCGGCGCCGGAGTGGATCGATTTTGCGATTCGCTACTATTCCACGCTGAGCTGAGCGCGCGCGGGTAGAGCTGAACGCCGCCGGCCGCCGACCCGAACGGTCCAAGAGCAATTTGCTTCAGGCTGGAACGATTTGCGGCCTCACTCCTTGAGAGAGCACGAACCCGCGGGACACGCCGGAGGGCTGGTTCTCTCGGATCACGTGCCAAACCGCGAACCCGTGATCCCTGTCACAGATCGGAGCCGGGCCTGGCCTCATAAGGGGGACAGGAACGGGGGGACTTAATCATGCGCAAGCTTTTCATTCTCGTCACCGTCGTCTTCGCCCTGGTGTCAACCGGCGCCGCGACCGTGGTCACCACTGCACTGACGTCCGACGCCGCGATGGCGCTGGCGGTCCGCTAAACTGCGGGCCGCACCGGCTCGAGCAGGCTAGTGCCGCGATCAAGCTATTGCACGACGACCCGGGTGCCGACGCCGACCCGGCCATAAAGGTCCTGAATATCTGCGTTGTGCATCCGGATACAGCCGTAAGACACGAAGCGACCGATTGAGCCGGGCTGGTTGGTGCCGTGTATGGCGTATTCGCCGCCCGCGAGGGTCATCGCCGCCACGCCCATCGGATTGCCCGGCGAACCGCCCGGGATCACCTCAGGCAGATTGGGCTTGTCGCGGCGCACATCGGCCGGCGGCGACCAGGCTGGGTGGGTGTATTTGCCGTTGATATAGGACGTTCCCGACCATTGCTTGCCGACACGGCCGACCCCAACCGGGTAGCTGATCGCCCGCCCGGGTCCGGTGACGAGATAAAGCCGCCGCTCTTTGGTCCGCACGATGATCGTGCCGGGTGCAGCCGCCTCTCTGATCGTGACCAGAGATCCGCCCGCGTACGCCGTATCGACCGCCGCGGAGCCGGCAATGCCGACGACCGACAGCAGAAACGCCCCAAAGATCGCTTTCACAGCCACTCTCCACATACTGAAAAACGCACGCATTCGACCGTACGGCCGCTGAAGGCCCGCGGGCGAGCCAAGCCCGATAGTGTCGCGAATTATAGGCAAATTCTCGCTATAAATTGTTGAGGAGAAGATGCAATTTTATCTTTAATCGGCCCATATGGCGGTGTGGCCACACCCCCAAGGGTCTGCGTCGATCGCGCTAGAGCATGTCCCGGAAAAGTGGAACCGGTTTTCCGAAAAAGGACATGCGATAACGAGTAGATCTAGAGCACATCGCGATTCAGCCTGATCGTGATGTGTTCTAGGCCGCCTTCAACAAACCCAACGCCAGCAAACTTTGCGCCGTGGCGAGAACCGCCTCTCTCGGACTCCTTGGCGTCCAGCCCAACAGCCTGCGCGGGACCACTGATATGGCTGCACGCCCGGATCGTCCCAGACATCGAACGCGTCTTCAGACGCCGAGATAACGGTGCTGCACGTCGGGCGAAGCCGCCAAGGCTTGCGAATTCCCCGACCAGACAACGCGGCCGCGTTCGATGATGTAGTGGCGATCGGCGATGCGGGTGAGCGCATCGACGTTCTTGTCGATCACCAGGATCGACTGCCCAGCTTTGCGCAGAAGCTCCAGGCAGCGCCAGATCTCGTCGCGGATCAGCGGCGCCAGCCCCTCGGTGGCCTCGTCGAGAATGACCAGCCGCGGATTGGTCATCAGCGCCCGGCCGATCGCCAGCATCTGCTGCTCACCGCCGGACAGAAGATTGGCCATCGAGCCAGCGCGCTCGGCGAGCCGCGGAAACAGCTCGAAGACTTTTTGCAGCGTCCACGGCTCGGCAACGCCGGTGCGGTTTGCCGCAGTGGCGAGCAGGTTCTCCCGCGTGGTCAAATTCGGAAACACCTGACGGCCTTCCGGCACCAGGCCGAGCCCGAGTTTGGCGATCCGGTACGCGGGCAGCGCGTGGATTTGAGAACCGCCAAACCGGATGCTGCCGGCGGCCGCCGGCGTCAGGCCCATGATCGAGCGCACCGTCGTGGTCTTGCCCATGCCGTTGCGGCCCATGAGCGAAACAACCTCGCCCGGCGCGATGGCGAGCGAGATGCCGAACAGCACCCGGCTCTGGCCGTAGCTGGTTTCGATATCGGACAGTTCGAGGAGCGGCTCAGCCATGGCGCGCTCCCGTTTCGGCGCCGTGCTTCTCGCCCAAATAGGCCTGCTTCACGGCCGGGTCGTTGCGGATCGCTTCCGGGCTTCCGGTGGCGATGATGCGGCCGTAGACCAGAACGCTGAGCCGGTCGGCCAGCGCGAACACGGCCTCCATGTCGTGCTCGATCAACAGGATCGTCACGCTGCCCTTGAGCGCGCGCAGCAACTGCACCATCCGGGCGGACTCGTCCGGCCCCATGCCGGCCATCGGCTCGTCGAGCAGGAGAAGCTGAGGATTGCCAGCCAGCGCCATGGCGATCTCGAGCTGCCGCTGCTCGCCGTGGCTCATCTTTTCCACGCGCGTCGTGGCGCGATCGCGCAAGCCGACACGTTCGAGCGCGGCGAGCGCCGGGCCACGCAGTTCATCCTCGCGCCGGGCGTCGCGCCAGAAGCGGAACGAATGGCCGCGATGCGCCTGCACGGCGAGTGCGACGTTGTCGAGCGCGGTGAAGTCGCGAAACAGCGAGGTGATCTGGAACGAGCGCGCCAGGCCCAATTGGCTGCGGCGATACACCGGCAGGTGGCCGATCTCGCTGCCGCCGAAGCGAATGCTGCCCTGCTCCGGTACGATCTCGCCGCTCAACAATCCGATCAGCGTGGTCTTGCCGGCGCCGTTCGGTCCGATGATCGCGTGCACTTCATGCGGCGCGATCGTCAGCCCGATGGCGTCGGCCGCGGTCACGCCGCCGAACCTCCGGGTCAGTTGCTCGGTCTGCAACAGCGCGTCAGCCACGGCGCCGCCCTTCCAGCAATCCGCCGATGCCGCCGTGGACGTAGATCGCCACCAGCAGCAGGATCGGTCCGAGGATCAGGTCAGGAAATTCGGTCACTCGCGACAGGCCCTCCTGCAGCAACAAAAACACCACGGCGCCGATCACCGGCCCGAACAGCGAGCCGAGACCGCCCAGAACCACCATGACGATCAGGTCACCCGAGCGCGTCCAATGCATGATCGCCGGGCTGATGAAGCTCGTGTGGTTGGCGAGAAGCGCGCCGGCGAGGCCGCACAGCGCGCCGGAGATCACGAAAGCGACGAGCTTGTAGCGAAAGGTCGGAAAGCCGATGGCGCGCATGCGCCGCTCGTTCGATTGCGTACCGCGCAGCGCCAGACCGAAGCGGGAATTCACCAGGCGCGCGATCAGATAAACGCTGGCGAGCAGGATCGCGAAGCACAGATAGTAGAACACGACCTTGTTGTTGATGTCGATCAGGCCGCCGAACGTGCTGCGCTTGTAGATGGTGAGACCGTCGTCGCCGCCGTAGCGATCGAGCCCGATGGCCACGTAATAGATCATCTGCGCGAAGGCGAGCGTGATCATGATAAAATAAACGCCGCGCGTGCGCAGGCTGAGCGCGCCGACCACGAGCGCATAAAGCGCCGACGCCGCAATCGCCACCGGCCATTGCACGAAGCCGGAGCCGATGCCCTCCTTGGCGAGAATGCCGACCGCATAGCCGCCGACGCCGAGATACGCGGCTTGGCCGAAACTCACCATGCCGCCATAGCCCATGATGAGATTGAGGCTGACGGCGCCAATGGCGAGGATGATGGTGCGGGTGAACAACGCGACGCTGAATGTCTGGCCGGTCGCGTACGCGTAGACCGGTACCAGCGCCAAGATCGCGAGCACGCCGAAGGTGAATACATTGCGTGCCGTCAGAACTGAGGGCGACGCGGCTTTGTGCGAGGGATCGAGCGTCGTTGTCATCGGCTCGCCGCCGGGAATAGCCCTTCCGGACGAAACACCAGGATCGCCGCCATGAGCATGTAGATCGACATCGACGACAGCGACGGCCCCAGCGTCTGCGCGGCGCTGTTGCTCAGAACGAGATGCAGCAGATCGGGCAGGAACGAGCGCCCAAGCGTGTCGATCAGGCCAACAATGATCGCGGCCACGAAGGCGCCGCGAATCGAGCCGATGCCGCCGATGATGATGACCACGAAGGCGAGAATCAGAATGTTCTCGCCCATGCCGATCTGCACGGTGAGGATCGGCGCCTGCATCACGCCGGCGAAACCCGCGAGCGCCGCGCCCAATCCGAACACCAGCGTATAAAGAAGCTTGATGTTGATCCCGAGCGCGCCAACCATCTCGCGATTGGAAGCGCCGGCGCGCACCAGCATGCCGAGCCGCGTGCGCATCACCAGCACATACAGCAGGCCGGCGACGGCCAAACTTACTCCGATGATGACCAACCGATAGATCGGATAAAACACGCCCGGCAGAACCTGCACCGCGGTGAGCATTTCCGGCGGCAGCGACAGCGTCCGTCCTTCCGGCCCCCAGACCAGCCGCACCAACTCGTTGAAGAACAAGATCAATCCGAAGGTGCCGAGCACCTGATCGAGATGGCTGCGTCTGTATAGGGGCCGGATCGCGATCACCTCCAGCACCATCCCGGCGACCAGCGAGGCAACCAACGCCAGCACGATCGCCAGCGTGAAGCTTCCGGTCAGGGTCGCGAAGGTGGCGGCGAAATAAGCGCCCAGCATGTAGAGCGAGCCGTGCGCCAGATTGACCAGATCCATGATGCCGAAGACGAGCGTCAACCCGGCCGCCAACAGGAACAGCAGCATGCCGAGCTGGATGCCGTTGAGGCATTGCTCAAGAAAATACAACATCCGAACCGCTATCGCCTCCCCGCCGCCCGGCCGCGGCAGGAAGGCAATAGACACCGCTCATGGACAACGCGCAACGGCCAAAGCGCGAACAGCATTGAGTTATCGCGCCTTGGATATTTGGTGGAGCATGCCTGCTATTGCCCCAGTTTCATCTCGCAGCGGTCGTGGAAACGATCTTGATCATTCTCCACGATGGTGGCGACGGTCTTGAGCACGTAATCATTGCCCTCCTTCACCAGATCCTGCAGGTAGAAATTCTGGATCGGCATATGGTTGTTGCCGAACTTGAAGTTGCCGCGCAGCGACTTGAAGTCGGCCTTTTCCATCGCCTTGCGCAGCGCGTCTTTGTTCGACAGGTCGCCATGAACGGCCGTCACCGCGCTGTTGAGCAGCGAAGCGGCATCATAGGCTTGCGCCCCGTAATAGGACGGCCGCTGCTTGTACTTGGCCATATATTCGGCGACGAATTTCTTGTTCAGGTCGTTGGGAATGTCGTTCACCCACTCCTGCGCGCCGGGGATGCCGAGCGCCAAGTCCTTGAGCCGCGGGATCGACAATTCGTCGACCGTGAACACCTGATAGAGCGGAATTTGCCCCTTCAGGCCGGACTGCGTGTACTGGGTGATGAATTGCACGCCGGCGCTGCCCGGATAGAACACGAAGATCGCTTCGGCACCGGACGCGCGCGCCTTGGACAATTCGGCGGAGAAGTCGAGTTGGTCGGGCCAGCGGGTGTATTCTTCGCCGGCGATCTTGCCCTTATAGGTGGTTTTGATGCCGGCCATCATGTCCCGGCCGGCAGCGTAATTCGGCCCGATCAGAAAGACCGACTTCACGCCCTTCTGATTCATGTACATGCCCATCGCGGCCGGCGTCTGGTCGTTCTGCCACGACGTCGAGAACACGTAGGGCGAGCACAGTTCGCCGGCGAAGGCTGACGGACCGGCATTCGCCACGACTGTGATGGTCTTTGAATCGGTCAGCGGCTTGAGCGAAGCCAACAGCACGTTCGACCAGATGTAGCCGACGATGAAGTCGACATGGTCGGACTCGATGAGCTTTTGGGTTTTCTGCACGCCGATGTCGGGCTTCTGCGTATCGTCCTCGTAAATCACTTCCACCGGCAGGCCGCCGATCTTGTGGTCGAGGTGATCCAGCGCCAACTCGAAGGCGTTGCGCATGTCGTTGCCGATCGCCGCGGTCGGCCCGCTGAAGGTGCTGAGGAAGCCGATCTTGACCGTCTTCTGCTGCGCCCAGGCTGGTTCGATCAGGGCCGGCCCCGCCGCCAGCACCAGCGCCGTCGCCGCCGCGATTGTCGTCCTCATCATACGTTTGTCCCTTTGGTAAGCGCGCCGGGCGGCGCGGGCGTTTGGTTATTGTGGCTTACAACGCCAACTGGTTCTGATGCTCCGTCATTGACCGATTTCAGCGCGCTCGGCAACGCTAATCAAGCCGGACGCGGGGATTGGTAAATCGCTGGAAATTGCGGGACTTATCACGCCTGACCAATCCCGCCCGTTTTGGCGCCGCTCTGGCCAAAAACCGGGCGCCGAGTTGCCGCATTTCGGCGTTGCGCGAGGGGGTCTCGCGCCCTACCTGTCGCCTATTGCCGCACGCCTTTCGTCTAATCCCTTTCGGGCGGATCAAGCAGAAAAGAGACCGCATGCCCCAGTCACTCGAGTTCGGATTGGACACCTTCGGCGACGTCACCATGGGTTCTGACGGACAGATGCGCTCACACGCCCAGGTCATCCGCGATGTGGTCGACGAGGGCGTGCTGGCTGACGAAGTCGGCGTCGATGCGTTCGGGGTCGGCGAGCACCACCGGCCCGACTTTTCCGTGTCCGCTCCCGAGGTGGTGCTGGCCGCAATCGCCGCCCGAACCAAGCGGATCAGGCTCGGCTCGGCGGTGACGGTGCTGTCCTCCGACGATCCGATCCGGGTGTTTGAGCGCTTCTCCACCGTGAATGCGATCTCCAACGGGCGCGCCGAGGTCACCGTCGGACGCGGCTCTTTCATCGAGTCGTTCCCGCTGTTCGGCTTCGATTTGCAGCAATACGAGGTGCTGTTCGAGGACAAGCTCGACCTGTTCGCCGCCCTGCTCCGCTCCGAGGCTGTGACCTGGCAAGGACAAACGCGCCCGCCGCTGAAAAATCAGCGGGTCTTTCCGCCGATCGACGGCGCGCCCCTGCGCACCTGGGTCGGCGTCGGCGGTAGTCCGGAATCGGTCGTCCGCGCCGCGCGCTACGAATTGCCGCTGGCGCTCGCCATTATCGGCGGCGATCCGGCGCGCTTCCGCCCCTACGTCGATCTTTATCACCGCGCCTTCGCACAGCTCGGCAAGCCGGTGCTGCCGATCGCGGTTCACTCACCCGGCTATGTTGCCGACACCGATGAGAAAGCGCGCGAGGAATACTGGCAAGGCTACAAGGTCATGCACGACCGCATCGGCGCCGAGCGCGGCTGGCCGCCGATGGCCCGCGGCTCGTTCGAGCAGGAAGTCGAGCGCGGCGCGCTGCATGTCGGCTCGCCCGAGACGGTGGCGCGCAAGATCACCAAGACCGCGAAGGCACTCGGCATCGCGCGCTTCGACCTGAAATACTCCGCCGGCACGCTCGGCCACGACAACATCATGCGCTGCATCGAACTTTACGGCACCAAGGTGATGCCGCTGGTGCGGGAGATGATGGTGAAGGAACTGGCGCCGGCGGGTTAAGACGGCCGAACGTTATCCGTCATCCTGAGGCGGCCGCAAAGCGGCCCTCGAAGGATTGATCGGCCTGGGATTGATCGGACTGGGCCGTCGCCCTTCGAGGCTCGCTACGCTCGCGCCTCAGGGTGACGTAAAAATGCGTCGATACGAACTCGCCTGGCCCTAACGCATCGCCGGACTTTCAAACAAATAATACAGCCCGCCGGCGATAATGATCGTTACCGGCAGGGTCACGAGCCAGGCGATCACGATCCGCCGCAGCATCGGGAAATGCACGCCGGCGCCTGACGTCACCATCGTGCCGGCGATGCCCGACGTCACGATGTGCGTGGTGCTCACCGGCAGCCCGCTGAAGCCCGAGACCCCGATCAAGATGGCCGAAACGGTTTCGGCGGCCGCGCCTTGCGCCGGCGTCAGATGGACTTTGCCGAGACGTTGCCCGAGCGTCGTGACGATGCGCTGATAACCGATCATGGTGCCGACGCCGAGACAAACGGCACTGAGAATGCGCACCCACCAGGGCGCATATTCCACCGGCGCGCCGAGTTTCTTGGCCAGGGATTTGACGTGCTCCTTGTCGTCGGCGCTGATGCCTTTGACGTCCTCGGCATGCTTGAGCTGTGCGATCACCTTGTAGACATTGTCGCGAACGGCGGAGCGCTCGCGGGCGGTCGCGGAAGCAACGCCCAAATGGCCATCCTGGCCGTCTTCGAGCCGCAGGACTTCACCTAGCGTGGCTGGTCGCGGCGGCGGTGCCTTGTAGGTCTGGAGTGCAGTGGCGGCCTCGAGCGCACCGTCTTTCAAATCGTCGCCGTATTTTTCAATAAACGGCTGCGCTTCCTGCGCGAGCTTGGGCAAGTCGGCCAGCGTTTGCCCGGCTTCCGGATTGAGCGCGAACACGGCCGGAAACAGGCCGATGATCGTCAGCATGATCAAGCCGATGCTTTTCTGCCCATCGTTGGTGCCGTGCGCGAAGCTGACGCCGGTGCACGTCAGAATGAGGATCGATCGCATCCACCAGACCGGCGGATGATCGCCCGCAGGCTCGTAGAGGTGTTTGTCGTGAATGCTCCGGCTGATGCCCCAATAAAGCGCACCCGCGAGCAAAAACCCCAGCAGCGGCGACAGCGCCAGCGCTTCCAGCACAGTCCAAAGCTGCGCCCAGTGCACACCTTCGACCAGACTACGCGCATGCACCAGGGCGTTGCCGAGCGCGACGCCGATCAGTGCGCCGATCAAACAGTGCGAACTCGAGTTCGGCAGCCCGAACCACCATGTGCCGATATTCCAGAATAGGGCAGCAACAAACAAAGACACCAGCATCGAAACCGCCGGCGCGCCGCTCGGCGGCGACAACACTTCCGCCGGCAGCAACTCGACCAGCGCATAAGCGACGCTGATGCCGCCAACCAGCACGCCGACAAAATTCATGATGCCGGACCAGATCACCGCCTGCCCGGCCGACAATGATTTCGTATAGATCACGGTCGCAACCGCGTTGGCCGCGTCGTGGAATCCATTGGTCGCTTCGAAAGCGATCACCAGCAACAAAGAAAAAATCAAAAGTCCGATGGCCGATGTTGAGGCCGGATCAAGATTCGAGAGCACAATCGCCTCCGCCGTATTCTTGGCAAACACGGCGCAGCGCGCATCGTTCCTGGCGAGGCGCATGTGTCATCGAAACTTCATCAACGTGCCCGGCGCATGGCTTTCGCGACACGCATCCGTCATCGACGGTTTTTCGGCGGGAACGAATTGCTCTTATGGAACGCCCTCGACGGCCGGCCGTCTGAACCCCATGGCCGTCCACGCACCAAGCAACTTCAGCAGGAATTTCGCCGAGAAGCCGGAATAGTTCGGCATGTCATCGGCCAGGATCACCCCGTTCGGGCGGTACGCCGTCATGATCCGCATCGACGCCGGCGGAACATCACCGGCAAAGCGGCCGCGATAGATCGCGAGCCAGTGCCCCTTGGTGAAGTCGAGAAACATGCCGGTGTTGCAGCAACGCGCCTGCATGCGCCGTGTCGGCGAATCCGGTTTCAGCCGTCGCTCTTCAAGAAGGTCCCCGCCCTGGACGCAGCGCACGCGGTCCTTGCGATAAAGCAAGTAGTCCGTGCCGCCGTCCTCGGCCAAGACAGAGTCAGCGCCCTGCTCGGCTTGATGCCGGCGGCCGCCTTCTTGGCAACTCGCGCAATAGCAAATGCCGCGCAGAATTGGCGCATCAACAACTCGAAGTTCGACTTTACCGCAGCGGCAGGATGCCGACGTGCTCTCATTCGTCATTGCGCATCGCCCTCAATTTCGTTCACGAACAAAATCAAGCGAAGGGACAACCGAGAACGCCATCGTCGATTTTTAGCACGCCAAGTTGCAGCGTGACATCACGTCCCCACCAGCCCGAATTGCGGGCTCGACGGCTCGGCGTGTGCGCGCTTCGGGATGCGTCCGGCGAGCCGCGACAGGCGGCCGCCCTCGACTGCGGCGCGCATGCTTCTTGCCATCAGCACTGGGTCGCGTGCTTTCGAAACCGCGGTGTTGAGCAACACTGCCGAGCAGCCAAGCTCCATGGCGAGCGCCGCGTCCGAGGCGGTGCCGATGCCCGCGTCCAGCACCACCGGCACCGGCGAGCGTGCGCACACCAGCTCGATCAGATGCGGATTACAGATGCCGAGGCCGGAGCCGATCGGCGAGCCGAGCGGCATCACCGCGGCGGCGCCCGCGTCGGCCAGCTTGCGGCAGGTCACCGGATCTTCGGTGCAGTAAGGCAGCACGATAAAGCCCTTGCCGACCAGCGTTTCGGTGGCGCGGACCAATTCTTCGACGTCCGGATAAAGCAGCTCGCGATCGCCGATCACTTCCAGCTTGACCCAATTGGTCTCGAGCGCTTCGCGTGCGAGCTCGGCCGTGAGCACGGCGTCTTTCGCAGTCTGGCAGCCGGCGGTGTTGGGCAGGAAACGGGCGCGATCGCCGATCAGATCGATCAAGCTCTCATCATCACCCGCGAGGCTGATGCGGCGGATCGAGGCGGTCACCATCGCGGTCCCGCTTGCCTCGATCGCATCGAGCATGATTTTCCGGTTTGGATAACCGGCCGTACCAAGAAAAAGCCGCGAGCCGAACTCCTGCCCGGCAATGATCAGCGGATCGGACATGATTTCCTCCTACCCTCCCTGCCGCGCGCGCACGATCTCAACGCGGTCGCCGGGTTTCAGGGTTGTGTGCGGCCAGGCGGCGCGTGGGACGACGGCGCCGTTGAGCGCCACCGCGATGCCTTTTTGCTCGGTGTCGACCGCCTTTTCGGCCAGCAACGCCGCAAGCGTCGCAACCGCGAGCGGCTCGCTCTCGCCGTTGATCGTGATCAGACCTTCGCTCGTGTTCACTGCGCTCATGCTCATCTACTCGGCTGCCCGGGCCGGTAGGAAGCGCTCGAGCCCGAACGGCTTGATCGCCGGCTCGACAACGTCGTCGAGGATCAAACGCGCCATCGCGTCCGCCGTCACGGGCGCCAGCAAGATGCCATTGCGATGATGCCCGGTCGCATAGAACAATCCATCCAGCGGGCCGTGTCCGAGGATGGGCGCATCGTCGCGGCTGCCCGGCCGATGCCCGACCCAAATTTCGTCCACCGGCAATTCCTCGACCGCCGGGATCGCCCGCCACGCCGCTTCCAGCAAGGTGAGCAGGCCGCCGGCCGTGATGGTCTCGTCAAAGCCTTTTTCCTCGACGGTCGCGCCGACGATCAGGCGGCCGTCGCGGCGCGGCACCAGATAGGCGCCCGGCGCCCACAGCACATGCGTGAGCAACGGGTCCGCAGGATCCATGCGCAGCGCCAGCATCTGGCCCTTGATCGGGCGCACCGGCGGACGCCGATCGGGCGGCAATCCGCCGATCTTGCGCGACCACGCGCCCGCCGCGAGCACGACGATGTCAGCCGCAACGCTGGTGCCATCCTCGAGCACAACGCCCCGCGCCTGCCCGCCCCGGACCAGAAGCTCCTTGACCGGCTGATGCTCGCGGATTTCCACACCGGCACGCTCGGCGGCGATGCGCAACGCCTGCGCCAGCTTGCGGTTGTCGACCTGATGATCCTGCGGCGAGAACAGCGCGCCGGCGATTTTGCCGGCAAGCCGTGGCTCGCGCGCCCGCGTCGCCGCCGCCGAGAGCCATTCGAGCGGCAAGTCGAGCTGGCGCTGAAATTCCAGGTGATGCGCAATCGTCGCCTGGTCGTCGGCGGTCAGGGCGAGAACGAGCGTGCCTTCACGGCGCAATTCCACATCGATGCCGCTTGCTTGCGCGAGTTCCTCGGCGAAAGCGGGCCAGCGGCTTTGGCTCTCGCGCCCGAGCATGACCAGCGCTTCCTCGCCGGGCTCAGCCTCGCAGCACGCCGCCAGCATCCCGGCCGCCGCGTGGCTCGCGCCCGCGCCGGCTTTGCCGCGATCGAACACCGTAACGTCCGCGCGCCCCGCCAGCCGCCAGGCAATGCCAAGCCCGATCACGCCCGCGCCGATGATGGCGACGCGGGGCTTGTTCGCGATCGGCGTAATGGAATGAACAGTGTCGCTCAACGCGGCTCCCTTCGCTGGTATGACCCAGACAGGTTCGACGGGTGTAATCTCAGCCGCACTTTTGGCGCGGCACCCCTGGCCGATATCCCGATGATGGTGATTTTTGCCGGCGCCGGCAAGGGGCGGTTCCCGCAAGGGAATTGCGCCTGTGGTTCAAACCTCCACGGCCGCCTTAGGGGCCCGAGCCGCCGGCGCGCCTTGCGCCCTTTTGGCCAACGCGTCGAATTCCATCAGGCGCTCAAGCAGCGGCTCCATCTCCTTGAGCGGCAACATGTTTGGCCCATCGGAGGGCGCCTTTTCGGGATCCTGATGGGTCTCGATAAAGACGCCAGCGACACCGACTGCCACCGCCGCACGCGCCAGGACCGGCACGAATTCGCGCTCGCCGCCGGACGATGTGCCCTTGCCGCCCGGCTGCTGCACCGAGTGAGTCGCATCGAAAATCACCGGCGCACCGGTTCGGGCGAGCACCGGCAGCGCGCGCATGTCGGACACCAGCGTGTTGTATCCGAACGAGGCTCCCCGCTCGGTCACCATCACATTGGCATTGCCGGCGCCGGTGATCTTTTCGACCACATTGGCCATGTCCCACGGCGCCAGGAATTGTCCCTTCTTCACATTCACCACCCGGCCGGTTTCGGCGGCGGCGACCAGAAGGTCGGTCTGCCGGCAGAGAAACGCCGGGATCTGCAGAATATCGACGACCTCGCCGATGCGCGCGCACTGATCCGGCTCGTGCACATCCGTGAGCATCGGCACACCGAGCGTTGCGCGCAGGTCGGCAAAGATTTCGAGCGCCTTGTCGAGGCCGAGGCCGCGCGCGCTCTTGGCGCTGGTGCGGTTCGCCTTGTCGAACGAGGTTTTGTAGACAAAGCCGATGCCGCGCCGCGTCGCGATCTCTTTCAGCGCGCCGGCCATGTCGAACGCATGCGCGCGGCTTTCCAGCACGCACGGGCCGGCGATCAGCGCCAGCGGCAGATCGTTGCCGAAGCGGGCCTTGCCGACGGTAACAATGGGGTTCGGTTTATTGGTCATGGCCGGACCATGGACATCAGCTGGCGGCGTGGTCAACGCTTTGGCGTCGTCATTCCGGATTGCCGCTACGCGGCAAGTCCGGAATCCATAACCCGCATCCGAGCAGAATTTGCACCGCTCGTGGTTATGGATTCCGGGCGCCTTGCTGCGCTCGGCCCCGGAATGACGCGCGCAAAAATCACTTCACCGACGAGAATGCTGTCGGCTTGAGGAACGAGCTTTTGACATTGGCGATGATCGGACCGTCTTTCTCGGTGTCCGTCGCGCACCTTGATCCAGGCCGGATCGACCTGGAACGTGCCCCACACTTTCTCGCGCTCGGCGAGCGATTCCCACGCGAGCAGATAGTGCAGGTCGTTGCTGCCGTCGCCAATCAGCACAGTCCAAAAGCCGGCCGGTCGAATGCCGTGCTTCTCCCAGATCTTCAGCGTGTGATCCTCGAAACGCTTGAGCAACGCCGGCAACTTTCCGGGGACGCATTGATAGACGCGCAGTTCGTAGATCATGGTGTTCCTCCTTGCGGCAGCGGCCACGAGCACGCGCGGCTCTCTCTGTGTCGTCATGCCCGGCCTTGTGCCGGGCATCCCGATTATGCAGGCGCAGTGCTACGAGAATCGAGATGGCCGGGACAAGCCGCGGCGCATTTCGACGGCATGCCCGCGATAACAACCAGAAAAGCTACACCAGCCGCGACTGCTCCACCGCCGCTTCGATGAACGACGAGAACAGCGGGTGCGGCGAAAACGGCCGCGACTTCAGCTCGGGATGGAATTGCACGCCGATGAACCACGGATGATCCTCGTATTCGATGATCTCCGGCAGCAAGCCGTCGGGCGACATGCCGGAAAAGCGCAAGCCGTGCTGCGCGAGACGATCCTTGTAGGCGGTGTTGACCTCGTAGCGATGGCGATGTCGCTCGGAGATTTCGGTCGCGCCATAAATGCCGGCGATCTTGCTGCCGCGCCCAAGGTACGCCGGGAAAGCGCCGAGCCGCATGGTGCCGCCGAGGTCGCCGCCGCCGCCGCGCTTTTGCAGCTCGTTGCCTTTCATCCATTCGGTCATCAGACCGACCACCGGTTCGCTGGTGGCGCCGAACTCGGTGGAATTGGCATCGTCGATGCCGCAGAGATTCCGCGCCGCTTCGATCACCGCCATCTGCATGCCGAAGCAGATGCCGAAATACGGCACCTGGCGCTCGCGCGCGAACTGCGCCGCGCGAATTTTTCCTTCGGCGCCGCGCTGGCCAAAGCCGCCGGGCACCAGGATGCCGTCGACATGCTCGAGGAACGGCGCCGGATCCTCGTTCTCGAACACTTCGCTCTCGATCCAGTCGAGATTGACCTTCACCTTGTTGGCGATGCCGCCGTGCGAGAGCGCCTCGATCAGCGACTTATAGGCGTCCTTCATGCCGGTATATTTGCCGACGATGGCAATGGTCACATCGCCTTCCGGATTGTGGATGCGCGCGTTGATCAGGCGCCAGGTGGCGAGATCGGGCTCGGGCGGATTTTCGATGCCGAAAGCGGCGAGCACTTCGCCGTCGAGCCCGCCGGCATGATAGGCCTCCGGCACGGCGTAGATGTTGTCGACGTCGAGCGCCTCGATCACCGCGCTTTCGCGCACGTTGCAGAACAGCGCCAGCTTGCGCCGCTCGCTTTCCGGGATCGGCCGGTCGCTGCGGCACAGAAGAATATCGGGCTGAATGCCGATGGCGCGCAATTCGCGCACCGAGTGCTGGGTCGGCTTGGTTTTCAGTTCGCCGGCGCTCGGGATGAACGGCATCAGCGTCAGGTGGATGTACACCGCGTGATGCCGCGGCAGATCGTTGCCGAGCTGGCGGATCGCCTCGAAGAACGGCAGGCCCTCGATATCGCCGACCGTGCCGCCGATCTCGCACAGCACGAAGTCGTAGTCGTCATTGCCGTCGCGGATGAAATCCTTGATCGCGTTGGTGACGTGCGGAATGACCTGGATGGTGGCGCCCAGATAATCGCCGCGCCGCTCCTTGGCGAGAATCTCCTGATAGATGCGGCCGGTGGTGATGTTGTCGGCGCGGCTCGCCGGCCGGCCGGTGAAGCGCTCGTAATGGCCGAGATCGAGATCGGTCTCGGCGCCGTCGTCGGTGACGAAGACTTCGCCGTGCTGATAGGGCGACATCGTGCCCGGATCGACATTGAGATAGGGGTCGAGCTTGCGCAGCCGGACCTTGTAGCCGCGCGCCTGCAGCAGCGCGCCGAGCGCCGCAGAGGCCAAGCCCTTGCCCAGTGAGGAGACCACGCCGCCGGTGATGAAGATGTACCGCGCCATGGGATTTAAGCTCTAGCTGGGAGCGACTGATTCGACGAGCAGTTTTCCGGAACGGCAGCCCGGCACGGTAGCGCGCCACCGGCAAAAATGCCGTGGCGCCAAAGACCTCCGTGATA
This sequence comes from uncultured Alphaproteobacteria bacterium, assembly GCA_963737755.1. Lineage (GTDB taxonomy): Bacteria > Pseudomonadota > Alphaproteobacteria > Rhizobiales > Xanthobacteraceae > BOG-931. Next base: position 123,134 of record CAVTTZ010000016.1, read on the forward strand.
ATCCTCAGGTCGCGCGGGAGGGCTCCCCGGTCGCTTGATTGTCAGCGCGGGGGACGTTGGCTCGACCATCGCGGCTTGCCCTATTTCGATTGTGGGACTTGCGGACCGCTCGGCGCCGGTGGAGCCGCCGGTTCGGCGGCCTTGCCGCCACCGAGTTGATTCAAAACTCCGCCGCCCTGGCCGAGCGGCGCCAGCCCGCCTCCGACCGGCTGCTGCTGGCTCGCGGGCGTCCCCGGACTGATGATCGAGGCCGGATGGCGGCCGAGACCGGCGATCCAGGACAACGCCAGGCTGGTGAGGAAAAAGCCGGCGGCTAACAGCGCCGTGGTGCGGGTGAGGACGTTGGCCGTGCCGCGCCCGGTCATGAAGCCCGAGGTCGAGCTGACCAGGCCGCCGCCCTCGGATTTCTGCAGCAGGATGACTGCGATCAATCCAAGAACCAGGACCAGGTGAATAGCGATAATGACAACGACCATCGAATCCGTCCGCTCGCGACTTCTGCCCGAAAGCCATCGGGCCCGACACTGATTGGCCCCGAAAACGACTGGGAGCGCCGGCCAAAGTCCCGGCCGCGTCCCCGATATAGGGAGCCCGGCGCGTCTCTACATGATCCCAAAGGGATTTTCCATCGCCGCATCCAAGGCTGATCCGACCCGGCGCGCTGCCGAGTTCCCGAACAGGCTGGAGCCTACCGGCATCGGGTTAGCGGTAAATCGCCGCAATCGCCAGGAAATCGTCGGCCTTGAGACTGGCGCCGCCGACCAGTGCGCCGTCGACATTCTCAACCGCCAACAGCGCTGCGCAATTTTTCGGGTTAACCGAGCCGCCATAGAGAATGCGCGCGCCCTGCCCGCCGGCGCCATAGCGCGATACCAGGTGGGCGCGAATCGCGCGATGCACCTCAGCGACGTCCGCCACGGTCGGCGTCAGGCCGGTGCCGATCGCCCAAATCGGCTCATAGGCGACGATGAAATCCGCCGCCCCATCGGGCAGAGAGCCCTGCAGCTGCCCCCCGACCACATCGAGCGTATGCCCGGCCTCGCGTTGCTCACGCGTCTCGCCAACGCAGACGATTGCGGTCAATCCGGCGCGTCGCGCCGCCTCGGCCTTGGCCCGCACCTCGGCGTCGGTCTCGTGATGATATTGCCGGCGCTCGGAGTGGCCGACGATGACGGCGGATGCGCCTGCGTCCTTGAGCATTTCGGCCGAAATGTCGCCGGTGAAAGCGCCCGACGGCTTTGCCGTGACAATCCTGGCCGCCGATCAGCACGGGCGTGCCGCGAGCGGCGGCCGCGAAGCTTGCGATCAATGTCGCCGGCGGACACACCATCAGATCGGCTTTGGCGACGCCCTGCGCACCGGCGATGATCGCCTTGAGTTCGCCGATCGAAGCCGCGAGCCCGTTCATTTTCCAATTGCCTGCGACGAGTGGGCGGCGCGCCATGGTGTCCCCCGAAATCCATCAAACCCGGCCGCGATCTGCGGCGCTCAGCCGTTAGCAGACGACGGAGGCTTCGAAAAGCACGTCGGAGCGTCAACGGCCCTATCGACGAATGCCCCGCACGCACCTTAGAGACCCTCGACTGAACTGGTCCCGGAGTTGGAGGTGGCTAAAAACCGGTGCTTCCGTGCGAACAAACTCGATCGCGAAGATCGCTGACGACGTGTCGCCTCCAATCGCGATCCCGTCAGTATTTGACACATGTTGGAACAACAAGACCGGGCGGGTTTTGTAGTTTGCTTTTGGACCGCTGCCTGCTTGTTGGCTACGAACTTCCACCCACGCGACAGCTTGCACAATGTTTCCGCATGGTTCCACGACAGTTCCAGGAACGTGTGCCCTAACCGATTTGTTATCGCAGTGTTGGGCGACACCAAGAGAACCGAGAACGAGGAAAGCATGTCAAACCAGCAGAACCAAAGTGGTCAGCAGGGCGGCCAGCAAAGCGGTGGAAACCAGGGCGGCGGGCACCAAGGTGGACAGCAGAACCAGACAAATAAGCCTGGCCAGGGAGGTCAACAGGGTGGTCAAGGTGGCCAGCGTCAAGGCCAGCAGGATCGCTAGCCAGTCCGTCGTTTGCTGAACTTTCCAAAGATGGCTCCGGCATTCGCTGCCGGGGCTATCTTTTTGTTGCGGATGCATGTGTTGCAGAGCGGCAGAGGCATCGACTGACGTTCAACAGAGTTGGCCTTTGTTCGCCGCGAGGACACCACCCTGCCCGGCCTAGCCGAAACGTCATCTCTCTCAGGCAGCGACGCCTTCGGCCTTCACCAGCAACCACGCGTGCCAGCGTTTTCCAACCTTCCGGCAACGATAGCCAATATGGCGCATCTGCTCTTTATTGCCGTGCCAGTGCCGCCAGAACTTAGCGTCGGCGCGAATTTTGATCGCCTGCATACCTTCCGGGACGGCCGGTAGCGTAAGCTTGCTCACGTGTCGCTCCCACGCGTGCGAGCCCCTCTATCCCCCAACGCGAAAGTGCGACTTTCTGTTCAGCGATTTACAGATTTTTCGGGTGAATAGCAGGGTGATACGGGCAAGTATTTTTCTGCTGCGGCATTTTTCGTGGAACGAGAGCGGCGGACACGGGTTGTTGGGATGACAAGGCCGCAGCCCCCAGCCCCTCACCCCGAAGTGGCCTCGTCAAAGCCCCGCAGTGTATCGCGGGGCTTTTGTTTTGTGGTGTTCCCAAATCAGAAGCGCCACAAACAAAGAACCCCGGCGCTCTGTTTGGGGACAAGGGCACCGGGGTCCAGTTGGCTTTGCAATGTTGGCGATCTCGGGTTTTCGCCGCGCGCGAACCTAGGATGATTCGAAATCCCGCCGGTGGTGCAGTGGTGTGGCAGGAACGCGTAACATAACCCTACGCGGTGAGACGTTCGATGGCTTTACGCAGGTCGTTGGTGTCGAACGTGTTCTTCATCACCACGCCGCGGTCGCGGATATGGAAGGACATGCGGCCGTTAAATTCACATCCGAAGATCTCGAGGCGGCCGATAACTTTTTGCTCCGCCGCCTTTGAGGTCGTCGGTATCGCACTGGCTCTAGGTGGTCATCTCGTGTGTCAGCGCCAGCGTGTTCCTGCCCCGACGGTTGAGGTCTTTGATGACGCAACGCAGGTACGCCTCAGCTCCGCGCTGGCTTATTTATGGAAACGTGGCGGCTGGCCTCGCACTTCGGCGTGGGCTAAAATGCGGACTTCCGACGAACGCATCCTGCAGGGCCGGGTTTTCTCTTGATGGCCTCGTCGCAGGCTTATGACATCTCGCTGAACGCATGTTAGTCACAGCGGGTTGCTTGGGGCGGTCCCTGTTGGCGGTCGCCCGGCCCTTTTTGCCGCTCTCGCACACACCCGGACAACGCGGCGAAATGTACCGGCGTTTGCCAGTTCGTAACCTGCAAGCTGCTGATATGTCGAGGATTGACGAAGCCGAGGCGATTTAGGCAGATAGTCCCGTCGTTTGCGGGTCGGCCTGCCGGTCCCTATGATGCGCCGCTTTCGCCGGGCCCCCGTCGGCACAACCAGAATTGGACACTATGCTTCGAGGAATCCGCACCGCCTCCGCGAATTGGCTCGGCCGCACCATCATGGGCGTGGTGATGGGCCTACTCGCCGCGAGCTTCGCCATCTGGGGCATCAACGACATATTCAAAGGCTTTGGGCGATCGACGCTGGCGAAAATCGGCGGCACGGAAATTCCGATCGAGCAATTCCGCCGGGCCTATGAAGACCGGCTGCAGCAGTTCAGCCGTCAGTATGGGCGGCCAATTCCGCCCGAACAGGCCAAGGCGTTCGGGCTGGACCGCGCCGTGCTCATCGGCCTGATCAACGATGCCGGGCTCGACCAGCTCGCGCGGCAGATGCGGCTTGCGATACCCGACGACGATATCGTCCGCCGCATCACCGAAGAGCCGGCATTCCGCGGTCCGACGGGCAAATTCGATCGCGGCCGTTTCGATCAATTCCTGCGCGGCGTCGGGATGAGCGAGCAGCGGCTGATCGCCGAGCAGCGCCATATCATGCTGCGGCGGCAGATCGTCAACTCGCTCAACGGCGACATGCCGGTGCCGAAAGCCTGGCTCGAAGCAGTCAATCAGTTTCAGAACGAACAGCGCGCCATCGAATATATCGCGCTCGGCGCGGCGCAGGCCGGCGACATTCCGGCGCCGACACCTGAACAGCTCAGCAAATATTTCGACGAGCACAAGATTTTGTTCCGCGCGCCGGAATATCGGAAGATCGAAGTCATCTCGGCGACGCCGGAAGAGCTCGGCCGCTGGATGGAAATCTCCGATGCCGATATCAAGACCGAGTTCGACGAGCACCACAGCCGCTATGTCACGCCGGAACGGCGCCATGTCGAGCAGATGGTCTTCCCGAACATGCAGGACGCGGAAGCCGCCGAGGCGCGCATCAAGAGCGGCACGAGTTTCGCCGCGATCGCGGCCGAACGCGGCCTCAAGGATACCGACACCGACCTTGGGACCGTGACGAAATCGGAGCTGATCGACCCGGCCGTTGCCAACGCCGCATTCGCGTTGAAGGACGGCGAAGTGAGCGCGCCGGTACAAGGCCGTTTCGGCGCCGTCATCCTCACCGCGAACAAGATCGAACCCGAGCAGGCGAAGTCGCTTGCCGAGGTCGGGCCGGACATCCGCAAGCAGATCGCGACCGAGCGCGCCAAGGCCGAAGTGCACAGCCTGCATGAGAAGATCGAAGACGAGCGCGCGGGCGGCGCCACGTTCCCGCAGATCGCCGAAAAGCTGAAGCTGACGGTCGCCACCTATGACGTGGATCGCTCGGGCCGCGATCCGAGCGGCAAAGTCGTGAACTTCCCGCATGCCGGCCAGGTGATCCCCGCCGCTTTCAATTCCGATGTCGGCGCCGATAACGATCCGGTCGAAACCGATGGCGGCTACGTCTGGTACAACGTTGCCGGAATTACGCCTTCGCGCGATCGCACGCTCGACGAGGTCAAGGATCAGGTCGAGACACGCTGGCGTGACGACGAAGTTGCGGCTCGCCTGAAAGCCAAATCAGCCGAGTTGCTCGACAAGCTGAAGGCCGGCACGTCTTTCGAAGATGTCGCCACGGCGGCGGGCGTGAAGGTGCAAACCGCCGAAAAGCTTACGCGCAGCAAGCCGGAAAACGGCCTGTCGTCGCGCATCATCGCGGCGGTATTCCGCACCGCCAAGGACGGTTACGGCAGCGCCGAAGGCGATCAGCCGACCGATTGGGTGCTGTTCCGCGTCACCGGCATTACGACACCGGCCTTCAACGCCGATTCGGCGGAGACAAAGCGCATCGGCGACCTGCTGAAGAAGCAGGAGACCGACGAACTCCTCGAGCAATATTTGGCGTGGCTGCAGAAAGATCTCGGCACCAGCTTCAATCAAGCGGCGCTCGCGCAAGCGCTCGGCAATGCGCCAGCGGATCCGAACTGATGCTGGACGAATACACAGTGCATCTGATAGCGCGCCATGGCCGGACCTGTTCCGGCCATTCGCGTCTTTCGACCGTGTGCTAGGATGCAGATCGAGCCTTCGGCTGACGCATTCGCCGCACGCTATGCGGCCGGCACCCCGCAGGTTGTTTGGACCACCCTGGTCGCCGATCTGGAAACACCGGTTTCGGTTTTCCTGAAAGTCGCCGGCGGCCGGCCGATGAGTTTTCTGCTCGAGTCCGTCGAAGGCGGTGAGGTGCGCGGCCGCTATTCGATCATCGGGCTCGAGCCTGATGTCATCTTCCGCAGTCATGGCGGTACCGCCGAGATCAACCGCGCGCCGCTCGACAATCCGGAAGCATTTGCGTCCGTCGCCGCTCCGCCGCTGCAGGCGTTGCGCGCGCTCATCACCGAAAGCCGCATTGCGCTACCGGAAACGCTGCCGCCGATGGCGGCCGGGATCTTCGGCTATCTCGGCTACGACACTGTGCGCCTGATGGAGGATTCGCTCGGCGCGCCGCCGGCGGATCCGATCGGCATCCCGGAAGCCATTCTGCTGCGCCCGACCGTGCTGATCGCCTTCGATGCCGTGAAGGACACCATCACCATCGTCACACCGGTGCGGCCGCGCGCGGACGTCGACGCCGAGACCGCGTCGGCGCATGCCGCCGAGCGCCTGTCGGCGATCGTCGCGGCGCTTGATCGCCCGCTCGACAAATCGTCGCATCCGGTCGATGCCGCGCCTCCCCCGCAATCGGGAGAGGACAACAATGTGCGCTCCAACACCGCACCCGAAGACTTCAAGCGCATGGTGCTGCGGGCGAAGGACTACATCGCCGCCGGCGACATTTTCCAGGTGGTGCTGTCGCAGCGCTTCGAGACGCCATTTCGGCTTGCGCCATTCGCGCTCTATCGCGCACTGCGCCGGGTGAACCCCTCGCCTTATCTGTTCTTTCTCGATTGCGGCACATTCGCAGTCGCGGGCTCAAGCCCGGAGATTTTGGTGAAGACGACGAGCGGCACGGTCACCATCCGCCCGGTCGCGGGCACGCGGCGACGCGGCGCGACGCCGAACGAAGACAAGGCTCTGGAACAGGAATTGCTGGCCGATCCGAAGGAACGCGCCGAGCATTTGATGCTGCTCGATCTCGGCCGCAACGATGTCGGCCGCGTTGCCGAGATCGGCAGTGTTGCTGTCACCGATCAGTTTTTCATTGAGCGCTTCAGCCAGGTCATGCACATCGTGTCCAACGTGCAGGGCAAGCTGCGCGGCGATTGCGACGCGCTTGACGCGCTCGCCGCCGGCTTTCCGGCCGGCACCGTTTCGGGCGCGCCGAAAGTCCGCGCCATGCAGATCATCGATGAATTGGAGAAGGAGAAACGCGGACTATATGCGGGGTGCGTCGGCTATTTTTCGGCCGGGACCGACATGGATACCTGCATCGTGCTGCGTACCGCGCTGATCAAGGACGGCGTCATGTATGTGCAGGCCGGCGCCGGCATCGTCGCCGATTCAAATCCCGATTTCGAACTGCAGGAATGCGTCAACAAAGCTAAAGCGCTGTTTCGCGCCGCGGAGGAAGCCAAGCGCTTCGCGAGTGCGGCGGGCGGACAATAACGGCGCACGTCTCCGCTCCGCGTCACCGCCGAGCTTGCCCCGGCGGTCCATGCTGAGTTGGCGCATAAAGCGTTGGCGGCGCGGATGGTCCGCATGGATTGCCGGGTCAAGCCCGGCAATGACGAGGAGAGAGACGCCCCCGCCCGAATTGCGCGCGTCATTGCGAGGAGCAACGCGACGAAGCAATCCAGCTTCTCGCGCAAGCGGCCTGGATTGCTTCGCCGACGCTCGCAATGACGAATGGGTCGTTGCTTTACTTAATCCGCGTCATGTTCTGGCCGCCGCAGATGCCGATGGCGCAGCCCTCGACGCGGATCGTGGTGGGACCGAGCTCGAGGAGATGGCCGGTATAAACGTTGCCGTTGTCGACATTGTAGAGTTCGCCGGACCATCGGCCCGGACCTTCCGGGTGCAAGCCATAAAGCACCGGAACGCCAACCAGCGACCGTCCGCGCAACGCCGGATCGTGGTTATGCTTGTCGGTCCAGGGACCGCCGGTTTCCGGATCAATCGCGGATTTCGGCGTGGCGATAACGGCGCAAAGCCCGGCACCGCAAGGCGTTACCCGGACATGCGCACCGTCCTGAGCCATCCACAGGCCTCTCGGATCAGCCGAGGCGGCTCCGGCACCCAGAACCGCGCACGACACGACAGCGGCAGCAGCACAAAGCGTCATGGGCTTCATGGCGCGCATTCTCTCACCCGAAAACACACGCGCAAGTCTAAAACTTGAGCATCGCCGAACTGAGGTGTCCGAAAATTTAGACTTCTCGAAACTCAGGCTTGCCGAATTCCAGGCCTGCCAAATCTGAGACGTACAAGGGCCGTGCCATAACAAAAAGCCCGGGACTTTCGTCCCGGGCTTTTCCCCAACCCCCGAAGTCAGTTCAGCGGCCGAACCAGTTGAAGCGATAAACCAGTTCGGTCGAAACGAATTGCGTAGCTTTCTGCGAGTTCAGCACAGTGCCCGCCGGAACGCCGGTGCCGGTGAGCGGCACGTTCACGCCATTTCCGCCGTATTGCGAGTAGCGATACTCGGTCTTGAGGAACAGGCCCGGGATCGGCAGCCAGTCGAATGCATATTCGAAGCCGCTGCCCAGGAACCAGCCGTTATAGTTCTGCGACGCGAGGCTGATGCTGGTCGGGCCGCCGCCGGCGATGGCGAGATTGTAGTTCACCCCGTTGAAGCGAGCCTGCGTGAAACCACCATCGAAATAGGTGAGGAAGCGCGGCGAGACCAGCACACCGGCGCGGCCGCCGACCGACCACGTCGAGGTTTCTTTCTCTTGCCCAGTCACGCCCGGGAAGCTGTTGCTGCCCTGGATGCTACCACCTTCGTAGTCGCCGAAGGCGCCGATGACAGTCTGCGTGCCGAAGATCGGCGCCGTGAACTGATAGTCGCAACCAACCTGGCCCTGACCGAACCAGCCGTTGCCACCGTTCGACTGCGACGCCGTAACTGCTTGGCCGGCAGCATTTTGCACGAAGCTGTTCTGATTCCACATCGCGTAGCCGCCACCGCCGCCGACATAGCAGCCGGTCCAGCTAAAGGCAGGCGCCGGCGGAGGGGGCGCCTTGTACATCGGGGCGACCGACAGGTCCGCTGCATTGGCCGCGCCCAGCGCGGTAACTGTCAGTAGAGCGGCCGCCGTCAGAACCCTAAACGTCATGTTTGCCCCCGGTTGCGAGTCACAAGTGAAGTTCTACCAGATCGGCTGCCTGAATTCTGTGCCTTTTGGGCAACAACGCGGCGGATAATCACCGCGCTGCCATTCTTTATATGACAGGCGACGCAAACAGCCCGCTATCCACAGGCGCGCGGGATCGTGCGCCTCCGCAAGCCGCGCAGCGCAGCGAGCCTGCAATTTTGAAGTGTCGCGCATCGCGCGTTTATGCGCGTCTTTGAAACGCTGTGGGTCCCAGAAGGCCCCGCGCTGGACGCTTCGCCGCCGGCGGAAGACGGCTACTCGCCGTTTTCCGCGCTGTCGCCGTTGACTTCGCTGTCTTCGCTCTCTTCCGAGAGGCGCTCGACCGAGGCCACCCGTTCGCCTTCGGCAGTCGAGAAGACGATGACGCCCTGGGTCGAGCGGCCGGCGATGCGAATGCCGTCGACCGGGCAGCGGATCAGTTGCCCACCGTCGGTCACCAGCATGATCTGGTTGCTGTCCTCGACCGAGAAGGACGCCACCAGGCGGCCGTTCCGCTCGGTGATCGCCATGGCGACGATGCCTTTGCCGCCGCGGCCGGTGGTGCGGTATTCATATGACGACGTGCGCTTGCCGTAGCCTTTTTCCGAAATCGTGAGCACGAATTGTTCGGCGGCGGAAAGCTCAACGTAGCGCGTCTGCCCGAGCTCGATGGCGCCCTCGGCTTCCTCGCCCTCGACGCCGTTTTCCTCGACGTCGCCGTTGCCGTTAGTGCCGCGCCGCACCGCGTTGGCGCGCTTCAGATACGCCATGCGCTCGTCGGCGCTCGCCTCGACATGGCGCAGGATCGACAGCGAGATCACCCTGTCGCCCTCGCCCAGCGCGACGCCGCGCACGCCCATCGAGGTACGGCCCTGGAACACGCGCACATCGTCGACCGCAAAGCGGATGCATTGGCCGGCCGCCGACGTCAGCAGCACGTCGTCCTTGTCGGTGCAGATTTGCACATCGACGATGCTGTCGCCCTCGTCGAGCTTCATCGCGATCATGCCGGAACGGCGCACGTCGACGAAGTCCGAGAGCTTGTTGCGCCGTACCGTGCCGCGGGTGGTGGCGAACATCACGTCGAGCTTGTCCCAGCTCTGTTCGTCCTCCGGCAGCGGCATGATGGTGGTGATGCTCTCGCCCTGCTCGAGCCGCAGGATGTTGATCATCGCCTTGCCGCGCGCTTGCGGCGCCGCCAGCGGCAGCCGCCACACCTTTTCCTTGTAGACTTGGCCGCGTGACGAGAAGAACAGCACCGGGGTGTGCGTGGAAGCGACAAACAACCGGGTGACGAAATCCTCGTCGCGGGTCTGCATGCCGGAGCGGCCCTTGCCGCCGCGCTTTTGCGCTCGGTAGGTCGACAGCGGCACCCGCTTGACGTAGCCGGCATGCGAGACCGTGACCACCATCTCCTCGCGCTGGATCAAATCCTCGTCTTCCATCTCCCCTTCTTGGTCGAGGATGACGGTGCGGCGCGGGGTCGCGAATTCGGCCTTGATGGCGGCGAGTTCGTCCTTGGCAATCGTCTGGATGCGGGCACGCGAGCGCAAGATGTCCAGGTAGTCGGCGATCTCGGCGGCAAGCTTGTCGAGCTCGGCCTTGATCTCGTCGCGGCCGAGCGCGGTGAGGCGTTGCAGCCGCAGATCGAGGATCGCCTTGGCCTGCTCGGCCGACAGCTTGGTGGTGCCTTCCGGCGAAACGCTGTGCCGCGGATCGTCGATCAACATCACCATGGTGGCGACGTCGCGCGCCGGCCAGTCGCGCTTCATCAACTCTTCGCGCGCCTCGTTGGCGTCCTTGGCGGCGCGGATGAGCTTGATGACTTCGTCAATGTTGGCAACCGCGATCGCCAGTCCGACCAAAATGTGAGCGCGATCGCGCGCCTTGTTCAGAAGGTGCCGGGTACGCCGGTAAATGACCTGCTCGCGGAACGCGATGAAGCAGGTCAGCAGGTCCTTCAGGTTCATCACCTGTGGACGGCCGGCATCGAGCGCCACCATGTTGGCGCCGAACGAGGTCTGCAGCGAGGTGAAGCGATAAAGCTGGTTGAGCACCACGTCGGGCACCGCGTCGCGGCGCAATTCGACCACGACGCGATAGCCGTCGCGATCGGATTCATCGCGCAGTGCGGCGATGCCCTCGATCTTCTTCTCGCGCACCAGTTCGCCGATGCGCTCGACCATCTGCGCCTTGTTCACCTGATAGGGAATTTCAGAGACGACGATCGCCTCGCGCTCGCCGCGCAGCGTCTCGAATTCCACCTTGCCGCGCATCACGATCGAGCCGCGGCCGAGATGATACGCAGTGCGGATGCCCTGGCGGCCCAGAATAATGCCGCCGGTCGGGAAATCGGGACCCGGGATGATGCCGATCAGATCTTCGATCGAGAGCGCCGGATTGTCGATCAGCGCCACGCAGGCATCGATCACCTCGCCGAGATTGTGCGGCGGGATATTGGTGGCCATGCCGACCGCGATGCCGCCGGCGCCGTTGACCAGAAGGTTGGGGAATTTGGCCGGCAATACCACCGGCTCGTGTTCCGCCCCGTCATAGTTGGGCTGAAAGTCGACGGTGTCCTTGTCGAGGTCGTCGACCAGCGCATTGGTCACGCGCTGCAGCCGCACCTCGGTGTACCGCATCGCTGCCGGCGCATCGCCGTCGACCGAGCCGAAATTGCCCTGCCCGTCGATCAGCGGCAGGCGCATGGAGAAATCTTGTGCCATGCGCACCAGCGCATCGTAGACCGACTGATCGCCGTGCGGATGATATTTACCGATGACATCGCCGACGACGCGCGCGGACTTGCGGTACGGCTTGTTCCACTCGTAGCCGTTCTCGTGCATCGAGAACAGAATACGCCGGTGCACCGGCTTGAGCCCGTCGCGCGCATCAGGCAGCGCGCGCATTACGATCACGCTCATGGCGTAATCGAGGTAGCTCTTCTTCATTTCCTCGGTGATGGAAATGGGCCGGATGTCGGACGGTCCGCCGTCCGACGGCGGGAGATCGTTATCGTCTGCCAAGCTGTAAAAATCCTGCGCGAATCTGCTTTGATTTCATAGCCGATCCAGGGGTTCGAGGCCACTCTTATCGGCTTCTGGTATGTATAGTTTTTTGCTTATTTTTCAATGCGCTAAGCTTGCCGTCCAAAGGAGGTCGTCGGTCGATTTTGCAGAGCCCGCGCTGGCCGCCGCCACTCTTTCTTAACCATACACGGTCACGTTGATCATGCGCAGCAGAATCGTGTGCGTGGAGACCGGACTATGTCGATGAACACTCTTTCGGCCGCGAGTGCGTTGAGCGGTGGTCAAAACCCGCTGCTTTCGATCGGCCAGGCCAAGCATCGCGGCAAGCATGCGTCGATGGCCGACGTACAGATGCAAACGCCGGGTACGGGCGCCGGCGCTGCGGCCCCGCCGGTCAGCAGCGGCCAGCCCGGCAGCAGGCTCAACATCACGGCATGATGCATCCACGAGGACGTCCCGCGCTCGCGTTTCGTGTGCGGGCAGCGCGGCCGAGCGACGTGCCGACTTTGATGCGCTTCAAGCGTCTGTTGGCGGAGAGCGAAGGCGGTCTTCATACCGTGAGCGCCACCGCGGCCGATTGGCTGCGCGACGGGTTTGGTCCGCGCGCGGGTTTCACCGCGCTGATCGCCGAGGCCGAATCCAAACGCGACCTCATCGGCATGGCGACCTACAGCGAGCGCATCCTCACCGGCTGGAGCGGGCCGGTCGTTTTTCTTCAAGATCTTTTTGTTGACGCAGCTTATCGACACAACGGCGTCGCGACCGCGATGATCGTGCGCGTCGCCGCGCATGCCAAGACCATCGGCAGCCCAATGGTCGAGCTTGCGGTGCGCGCCGACAATCCGGCGCAGCTTTTGTATCAGCGCAGCGGCTTTCAGGTGCTGCCGCCCTCCCCGACTTACGTGCTGGCCGGGCCTGCCCTCGCCGCGGTTGCGGCGAGCGAGGATGAGGATTTGCCGCTCGCGGGTTAGAGCACCGTTACCGTAGTCCGTAGGATCAGTTAAGCGTTGGCCGACCCCATCAGCAAGCGTCGTCGCGTCATGATGGGTTTCGTTTCAACTCAACGCGTCCTACGAGCAACGCGAATACTGGTGGATTCGCCATTCCGGATTACCTTCGAAACGGCAGGTCCGGAATCCATAGCCACAGGTCAGCGAATATGGATTCCGGGCTCCTCGCTTGCGCTCGGCCCCGGAATAACGGAGCGAGCAAATAGCTTTCGCCAAGCTTTCTGCTACAGCGCGCTCAACTTCTCCGCCATGGCGAGATGCTCCTGCAGATGCGGCAGCGTCTTTGCAGCCCAGGTTTTGAGCGCCGGATTATCGCCGCCGCGTGCATACGCCTCGAACAGCGCCACCGCTTCCTTGTGGCCTTTGAGCTGCATCTGGTCGTAGTCCTTGTCGAACGTGGCGCCGCTCTCGCCGCGCAACTGATCGAGCATCTGTTGATGCTCGGTATCGAGCGTGCTCGGCAATTCGGCTTTCACCTTGCCGCTGTCGACCAAGTGCTTGAGCTGTTCGGTGGTCTGGGTGTGATCGTGGACCATGCGCTTGGCGAACTGCGTGTCGGGCTTCGCTTTCTTGTCGAGCGCGAGCTTACTCGACTGCACTTCGAACATGTCGCTGATGGCGACCGTCTTGACGAAATCTGCTGTCGACGGCGTCGCCATGGTCTGCTGCGTGGATGGCTGCGCGGTATCGTTGGACGGCGATTGCGCCAAAACCGGCGCCGCCGCGAACAGGCACACGCCCGCGACCAGAAGGGCTTTTTGCGTTCGCAATTTCATCGGATGCTCCATGGGTTCCCGGCCCGGACGCCATGCGCCGCGGGGTTTAAAGAACCAATGCCCTATTGGCTGCTGGAGTTCCGGAGAGGCACGTTTGTAGGATGGGTTCAGCGTAGCGAAACCCGTCATCGCGCCGATCCGTGCTGCAGGGTGGGTTTCGTTTCACTCAACCCATCCTGCGGCTGACAGCTTGAAGACAGTCGCGCATGGACGCAAGCTACACGGCTCCGCGACGATCAACGCGGCTGCCAGATCATCAGAACAAAAATCGCGATAACGCCGGCGAAAGCCGGCCAGCCGAGCACAAACCAGATCCGGAACAGGCGCCGGTATTGATCGGGCAGCGGCTTGCCGTTGATCGCGGCGTCGTTGGCCAGATTGCGCATGCGTATCTGGATAAAGACAGCCGGCAGCCAGCACAGCCCGACGAAGATGTAGAGCAGCAGTGACACGACGATCCACGGCTCGTGCAGTGGCGAAATACCGATCGCCCAGGCGAGCGCCCAGCCGCTGACCGGCTGCACCACCACCGCCGAAGCGGTGAAGATGAGATCGGCGAGTACGACAAAGCGCGCGGTCAGCGCGATCACGCCGGCATGGCCTGTGCGGTGCGCCATCAGCATGAAGAAAGCAATGCCGAGCCCGGTGCCGAACAGGACGGATGCGCCCAGCACGTGGATCAATTTCAGCAGGTAGATGAAGTCCATCAGCGGTCGCCCGAGTTCCGACAAGTCAGGGACTCAAAAGCACACCATCGGAAGCTTGAGCGCAACGCCGCTGCGCGTCCCGCGCCAAAATGACCGCCGGTCGCGGGAAACAATCCACAAGTTGCGGCCCGTGCTGGTAACGCGGCGTGCCCCGGGCGCGCAGAACGGGTCGATGAGCGCCATCACACGCGCTCATCCCCCTCTGACTTGGATGATACCGGAGGCCTGGGCGGCGGCCGCCTTAGGCCAGAAACTCGACGCGCCCGTTGTCGAGATCGTACCAGGCGGACATCACCTTGGCCTTGTTGCCTTTGACGGCACCCGAGATGATCTCGCTTTTGGTTGCGAGCTTGGATGCGGTGCGCTTGGCGCTTTCGCGGATCGCGTTGTCGACGAAATCGCCCGGCTTCCCGAACACCGCTTTGGCGGCCGGCACCATCGCATCGACCATCGGTCCGATCGAGCCCGGAAACTTTGTGTGCTTCTCGACCACTTCGCACGCTGCCTCCACCGCACCGCAGCGTTCATGGCCCATGACCACGATGAGGGGAACGCCGAGGACCCCAACGCCGTATTCGAGCGTGCCCGTGGTTGCCGTGTCGGCCATGTTGCCGGCATTGCGGGCGACGAAAAGCTCGCCGACGCTCAGTCCGCCGAACAGCAATTCCGGCGGCACGCGGCTGTCCGCGCAGGTCAGAATCGCGGCCCAGGGCGTTTGGACCTTGGCCACGTTTTCACGATGCTTGCTCAGATCGCTGGCGCAAACCTCCGGCGCGGTGACGTATTTTTCATTGCCGGCCTTGAGCCGTGCCAACGCCTCGTCGGCGGTGACACTCGTGGTGGCGCCGGCGGCGAAGACGCGGTCGGCGCCGAGCGCGGAAGCTGCAACAATGCCGGCCGCGGCCAATGTCAGAAAGCGGCGGCGGTTCGGCAATTGTTTCGGCATGAAAGAAGCGCATGCGATGCACATGGTAAATTTCCCCTTTGGATTATGTTGCTCTGGCGGTGTCGTTTCCGGGCTTTTTGTTGTTTTGGCCCAGAATTCCAATTCAATCGGTTATTCGCGACAGTGAGATTTTAATTGCCGCTGATGACGGCAAACATGATCCGGCCCGGAACGAACGTGAATATTCCGGCGATCAACAGCGCACCGCAAAAGATCGAGACCATAAAGAATCGATGCTCTGCGACCCGGTGCCGCCGGGCGTGCAGTACGCCGATAGGCAATGTTATCAGGGTAACAATCGCCAAAACGTGAATCGGGCTCCACGGCCCCCACAGCCGCAGTTCATGAATCCAGAACGCGCTGACGCAGATCACGATCATCAGCGCTGCCCACAACCAGCCGATCGTGCGATGGGCTGCGGTGCCCTTCGGTCCCCACAACTGGATGGCGCCGAGCGCGAAAGCGGCCATCGCCGCAAACGCGTGCAGCTTGATGGCCGGGCTGGCCGACAGAAGCGGCGCGAGGGTCATTGCGATGCCGCACATTGAGCCTCCCCCTGAAAGGAGGAGGATGGCGTTCGCAGAACGCCGGTGAGGTCAGTGCACGCGATACTAATCCTTCGCGCGGATCGTCTTCGACGATCCGGCCCTCCCCTTTTAGGGGAAGGAATCCAACGCGAACCTACCCCGGAACGCAACGTCAGAACGGAATTTCGTCATCCATGTCGGTGCGCGAGCTGCGTCCGCCGGAGCTTGCAGCGGCCACGCGGCGCGTCGGCCCGGGCGAGCCGAATTCGCCGCCACTATCATCGGAGGCGAAATCGCCGCCGCCGCCGCCACCGGCACGATCGAGCAACGTCAGTTCGCCGCGAAAGCCCTGCAGCACGACTTCGGTCGAATATTTGTCCTGGCCGCTCTGGTCCTGCCATTTGCGGGTCTGCAATTGGCCCTCGATGAAAACCTTCGAGCCCTTTTTCAGATACTGCTCGGCGACCTTGCAGATATTCTCATTGAAGATCACGACCCGGTGCCACTCGGTCTTTTCCTTGCGCTCGCCGGTCGCCTTGTCGCGCCAGGATTCCGAGGTCGCGACCCGCAGGTTCGCCACCGGCCGCCCATCCTGGGTGCGGCGGATTTCGGGATCGGCGCCGAGATTGCCGATGAGGATTACTTTGTTGACGCTGCCTGCCATTACACGCTCCGTTTTTTCCGTATCAATCCCAATGCGTTCCGTATCGACCAACGCGCGTTGCAGTCATTCCGCCGGCAGTCTCCAGAACCATGAAGGCGTTTCGGCGATGGGCTCCGCCGAGACGGCGGGCATGCAAAGCGAAACGTCGTTCCCGGACACTACTCGCCACCCTTGCACCCGCAACACCGAACGCCTGGGCCGCGGCGTTATCCACACGCATACCGCTCGGACCCGTTTCGGGCCCGCCCTGTGTTCTTATTTTGTTCCATCGAATAACGCAAGGCCCAGTCCATGTGGATCGAACGGACTAACAAGAATCATCCAGCCGGATTCGCCTCGCGAAGACCGGCGGCTGCGAGACGGCCCCCCTCCCCAGGCGGCACCCTCCGCCAGACATGCAACCTGCGACGCGAGGACGCGGGGGTCGGACAACGCGGGCCGGACGCGTATACGAATGACTAACCAACCCGTTACAATCGTCTGCACCTTGACAGGGCGATAATCCCTGATCCGCGGCGATTTAGGCCGTTTCGCATTAGCGACCCTAGTACCTGACATTGCAGGCGATTTTCGAGCCGCCGAAATCCGATTGCGGCATTTTCTGGACCGCTCCAAAGGCCCATTTGTCCCCCCCTGTTGCGTTTGGGTCACATCTTTTTCGAGCCCAATCAGTTAGTGCTTCGGGCGAGCGGGGCTGGAACGAAATTCACGCCGACGATCGCACCGTTGGCAACCCGATGAAGTAGGAGAATTGGCATGAAGCGTATCTTGATGGCGAGCGCAGTCGCGCTCACTGCCGCTGGGGGACAAGCACTCGCGGCCGATCTTCCCCCGCCCATGGCTCCACCGCCGCGTGCACCCGCGGCCTATATCCCGATGGCTCCGGTCTATAACTGGACCGGCTTCTACATCGGCGGCAACTTGGGTGCCGGCTTCTCGAAGGGCTCTTATTCGGACACCGCCGGCAGCACGTTCAACTCGAGCAACTCCAACACATCGTTCCTTGGCGGTGGCCAGGTCGGCGTCAATTACGAGTTCATGGGCGGCGCAATCATCGGCGCCGAGGCGATGTTTGATTGGGCGCCGAACACGAACAACACCATGACCGCAACGGTCACGTCTCCTGGCGGAGCGGTGACCACCGGAACGGCTCAATTCAATAACCGCTGGCTGACGACCGCAACCGGCAAGCTCGGCTACGCTTGGGACCGCGTGATGCTCTACGGAAAGGGCGGCTGGGCGTGGGTTGGCCAGAGCAATTCGAACGTGTCGGTTACTGCGCCGGGCGGCGCGGTCATTCCGGCGTCTTTGTCGAGCAACAGCACACTCGGGGGCTGGACTGCTGGCGTCGGTGTCGAGTGGGCGTTCGCGGGTAACTGGTCGGCGCGAGCCGAGTACGACTACATCGGCCTGCAGAATCAGAACTACACGGTCACAACGACGAATGCCGCATTCACTGGTGATCGCATCGGCACCAGCAGCCGTTCGATCCAACTCGTCACCGCCGGCTTGAACTACAAGTTCGGTTGGGGTGGCGGCGGCGGCTTCTGGTAAGTCGTCCAACAAACTTTTCGAACAAAGCCCTGGGTTCGCCCGGGGCTTTTTTTATTCCCGAATCGTTGCGGCGCTTTTTCTGGTCAGTGTCGCGCTTTGTTTGTTAGCGATCACCGCTTTCGCAATGTGGAATGACGCGGATGCAACAGGTGTTGCACCGATGCGCAATCGATTCACCGCCTTCCTTAAATTTCATCCATGCCACCGTCCGGACACCATCGCGCCATCGTCCGCGCCTACGCGGATCATGGGCTACGAGGGATCAGTCATTGCGCAACAATGCTGATGAACTTTCTGTTCGTGGGGCGCGTTCGCCGCGATTGCCGACACAAAGCGCGCAATCGTCGGTTCACACACAGACGGGGTAAATTGCACATGAAGCGTATCTTGATTGCTGGGGCGCTTGCGCTGGTCGCGGGTGGTCAAGCACTCGCTGCGGATCTTCCGATGCCACGCGGACCTGCGGTCTATGCGCCGCCGGCGATCGTGGCGCCGGTGCCGTTTAGCTGGACTGGGTTCTATATCGGTATCAACGGCGGTGGCGCGTTCGGCAACAGCAACTTTCTCGATCCGGTGCTCGGCAACTCGGGCAGCTTCAACGCATCCGGCGGCATGGTCGGTGGCACCATCGGCGCCAACTATCAGATCGGACGCTGGGTGCTCGGCATCGAAGGCGACGGCGACTGGCAGAATCTCGACGGCACCACGTTCGGCGGTTCGTGCGGCGGCGTCGGCTGCGAAACCAAGAGCGATTGGCTAGCGACCGTGCGCGGCCGCGTCGGCTACACCTTCGACCGCGTCATGGTCTACGGCACAGGCGGTGCCGCGTTCGCCAACGTCCAAGCCAATGCCGGCATTCTGCCGTTCGCCAGCACGACCGAAACCGGCTGGACCGCGGGCGGCGGCGTCGAATACGCCTTCCTGCCGAACTGGAGCGCCAAGGTCGAATATCTGTATGTCGGCCTGCCCAACGCGGGCTGCGGCCTCCCCAATTGCGGCAGCAGCACCACCAGCGTCTCGCTCAACGAGAACGTCATCCGCGGCGGCGTCAACTTCAAGTTCGGCGGCCCCGGCGGCTTCGGCTGGTAAGCTTCGCTACACAGAACACGATAAGAGCCCCGGGTCATGCCCGGGGCTTTTTGTTTGACGAAACGTCCGGCCGTCATTCCGGGGCCGCGCTAGCGCGGAGCCGGAATCCATAACCACGATTCTCGCCGTCGACTGTGCGTTCAATCCGATACGCCGGGGTTATGGATTCCGGGCTCGGCCTTCGGCCGCCTCGGAATGACGGCGCGCAGGGCATGCATGATCGACGGCAGCACCTTCCCGCCACGCCCAAAGGTCATTTGCACGTCATAGCGGAACGTGTAGCCTGTAGTTCTGAATTGATCCAATGTGTATCGCGTATTTCGTAAGTGATGTGTGGACGTTCATTGGCACAGAAGGGGCTAATCATGAGCGACGCGAAGGGCCGGCTCGATACGAACGAAGTTAGCGACATCACCCAGCAATTGAACGACGGCCGGCTATCCCGGAACGGCTTGCGGCAGCGTCTGATGGGTCTCGGCATCGGCTTCGGCGCGGCTTTCGTGCTCGGCCTGACTGGCGCCCAGGCGTCGACCGCGCCCGAAATCGACCGCCGCGCTGAAGTCGACCAATCCGGCGATCAACGCCATCATCGACTCCGGCATGCAGGCTGAGAAGGCCGAAAAGGCCGACAGCAAACTCGAGCAAGTGGCCTGGTGGTACCGCCGCTGGTTCCATCGCTGGTATCGCCGCTGGTAAATCCGCAAAGCCGCTCGGCGGCTTGCGTGCCATTTTCCGATGACCCCAGGGATCGCTGCAAAACAGTGCCGCGGTCCTTGATCTGTTGGGACACGTAAAGTCGCTTCCAAATGACTGAACGGCCGCAGTGCAGCGGCCGCAAATGTAAGGGCCAACCATGACGCAGAACGCTGCTCGCGTACCCGAGGCCGCGCTCCGCCGTCCCGGCACCATCCCGGCAGAACCGCGCCCGTTTGGTTTCGTCCTCGTCAAACTGGCATCGCGCTGCAACATCCAGTGCACCTATTGCTACTGGTTTCGCGACGCCGAGGTTTACAACAAGCCGGCGGTGCTGATGCCGGAAGCCGAAGACACGTTCTGCCTTCGCCTCGAGGAGCATATTCGCGCCTTCGCGCTGCCGATTTTCCTCCTGGTGTTTCACGGCGGCGAGCCGCTGCTGTTTCCGAAACGGCGTTTCGAAGCGCTGCAGAAGAAACTCAACGAGGTCGAAAAGCGCACCGGTTGCGTGATCAAGCGCGGCGTCACCACCAATGCGATCCTGGTTGACGACGCATGGATCGAGCTGTTCAAGACCTACGACATCGGCGTCAGCGTCAGCATCGATGGACCGGCCGAGATCAACGACAAATACCGGATCGACTTCAAGGGTCACGGCACGCTCGCGGACACGCTGGCAGGCTTCCATCGCATGCGCGCGGCCGGTCTCGATCCGGGCGTGATCTCGGTCTGCAATACCGGCACCGATCCGGAGCAGGTGCTGGCCTTCGTCGCCGGCGAGCTCGGCATCAAGCAATTCGACATCCTGCCGCCGGACGCGACCCACGCTGACAACCCAGCCCCGATCGGTGATTACTTCATCCGTCTGTTCGATGTCTGGCTCGACAAATACGCGGCGCAAGGCGTGCGCATCGACACCATCGACGCCATGATCCGCGGCCTTGCCGGCCGCCTGTCGCTCTCCGACACCATCGGACTTGGCCCGATCGACACGGTGACGCTGATGCCCGACGGCTCGCTCGAGCCGCTCGACGTGCTGCGCATCGCCGGCGACGGCTCCACGGCGTCAAAGACCCATGTCCGCAGCCACGCCATCCAGGACGTCGTTCACGACCCGGTCTGGCGTGAAGCCTTCGAGGCCAGCACCACGCTGTGCGAGACCTGCCAGACGTGCGAGTACCTCGACGCCTGCGGCGGCGGCCATTTGGCCCAGCGCTGGTCCGCCGAGCGCCGCTACGACAATCCCAGCGTCTATTGCGAAAGCTGGAAGCGCATCTTCGCCCACATTTGGGAGCGGATTGCGCCCACGCTGACGGTCGAGGTGGCGCCGGCCGAGCGGCATTGAGTGCGGTAGCATTGCCGTCATACAGCGGCGATCTATTAATCCCCAATCGTCATTGCCGGGCTTGACCCGGCAATCCATGCCGCCCACCCGGATGAAAAGCTATTGGATCTATATTCTGGCGAGCCGCCCGCGCGGGACGCTCTATGTCGGCATGACGAGCGATCTCGTTCGTCGCGTCTACCAACACCGCGAGGGCCTAGTCGACGGATTTCAGCCGTGAGCATGGCGTGAAGATGCTCGCGTACTATGAGCAGCATGCCACCGCGCTCGCCGCCATTCAGCGCGAGAAGAACATCAAACATTGGCCGCGCGCGTGGAAGATCGATCTAGTACGTTCCATCAATCCAGATTGGCGTGACCTATGGGACGATATTGTCCGGTAGGATCGCTCAACGGAGCGTCAGCATGGACCGCCGGGTCAAGCCCGGCGGTGACGAGGAGTATAGGCACCGCCGGCTAGTTCCCACTTCGATACCGCACATTTGAATCCGCCCGCCCCCATCACGATCTAACACCCGAACACATCCATCCCACGACACCAAAAGTCATGAAAAAAATCGGTTTCCTCTCCTTCGGTCACTGGACCCCCTCGCCGCAGTCGAAAACTCGCTCCGCCGCCGACGCGCTGCTGCAATCCATCGACCTCGCGGTCGCGGCGGAAGAGCTTGGTGCTGACGGCGCCTATTTCCGCGTGCACCATTTCGCGCGCCAACTCGGCTCGCCGTTCCCGCTGCTGGCCGCCGCCGGCGCGAAAACCAAGCAGATCGAGCTCGGCACCGCGGTCATCGATATGCGCTACGAGAACCCGCTCTACATGGTCGAGGACGCCGGCGCCGCCGACCTGATTGCCGGCGGCCGCCTGCAACTCGGCATCAGCCGCGGCTCGCCCGAACAGGTGATCGATGGCTGGCGCTATTTCGGCTACGGCGCCGCCCGAGGGCATGAACGATGCCGAGATGGCCCGGAACCACACCGAAGTCCTGCTCGAGGTTTTGCGCGGGAACGGCTTCGCCCAACCCAATCCGCAGCCGATGTTTCCCAATCCTCCGGGCCTGCTGCGCGTCGAGCCCTATTCCGAGGGTTTGCGCGACCGCATCTGGTGGGGCGCCGGCTCGAACGCGACCGCCGAATGGGCGGCCAAACTCGGCATGAACCTGCAAAGCTCGACCTTGAAAAACGACGAGAGCGGCCGCCCTTTCCACATCCAGCAGGCCGAACAGATCCGCGTTTATCGCGAAGCCTATAAGGCGGCCGGCCATACGCGGACGCCGCGGGTATCGGTCAGCCGCAGCGTCTTCGCGCTGGTCGACGATCGCGACCGCGCGTACTTCGGCGGCGGCAACGAAGAAAGCGATCAGATCGGCTTCCTCGGTGACAACACCCGGGCGATCTTCGGCCGCAGCTACGCGGCGGAGCCCGACATTCTCGTCAAGCAACTCGCCGGCGACGAGGCGATCGCCGAAGCCGACACGCTGCTGCTGACCGTGCCGAACCAACTCGGCGTCGACTACAATGCCCACGTCATCGAGGCGATCCTCAAACACGTCGCCCCAGCTCTGGGGTGGCGCTAATCGTCTTGGCTGCGCCCCTGTATCGTTCACCGTCACCCTGAGGCGCGAGCGCAGCGAGCCTCGAAGGGCGACGGCCCGGGCCGTGCATCCTTCGAGGGCCGCTTCGCGGCCGCCTCAGGATGACGGATCAAGCGCCGGCGTTGATGTGGCATCGTTCTAAAAATTGATGGCCGGGCTGCCCGGCCATCGCATTGTTTCATCGTTACGAACAGAACGCCGTCAGTGCGCCGGAAGCTTGTCGTCGATCCCTTTCACGTACCAGTTCATGCTCCGCACCTGGCCGATGTCGAGATGGTCGCCGCCCTTGCACTCGACTGCCGCGCCGTCCTGGTTGGTGATCGGGCATTTGAACACATTCAGCTTGCCGGACTTGATGTCGGCCTCAGTATCCATCGCCAGTTTCTTCACGTCGTCCGGCATGTTGGCGTAAGGCGCCATCACCACCATTCCGGTATCCAGGCCGCCGAAGGTGTCTTGGGATTTCCACGTGCCGTCGATGCACGGCCTGGGCGCGCTTCGCGTAGTAGTCGCCCCAGGAATTGGTGACCGCAGTGAGCTGCGCGTGTGGACCGAACTTGGTCA
Organism: uncultured Alphaproteobacteria bacterium; assembly: GCA_963737755.1. Classification (GTDB taxonomy): domain Bacteria; phylum Pseudomonadota; class Alphaproteobacteria; order Rhizobiales; family Xanthobacteraceae; genus BOG-931. The sequence continues at coordinate 146,378 of CAVTTZ010000016.1, forward strand.
TGTCGGTGTCCGCACCGAATGAGTGAACGCCCCGCTGCTCGGCAATCTGGGTCGGCGCCGGTGAATCGGTATGCTGCGTAATGATGTCGGCGCCTTGATCGATCAGCGCCTTGGCGGCATCGGCTTCTTTGCCCGGATCGAACCAGGTGTTCACCCAGATGATCTTCATCTTGATGTCCGGCCGTACCGATTGGGCGCCGAGCATCATCGCGTTGATATTGGAGATCACCGGCGGAATCGGGAACGGCACGATGTAGCCGATGGTCCCGGTTTTCGTCATCTTGGCGGCAATCTGGCCCTGCACATAACGGCCTTCATAGTCGCGGCGGTCGTAGGTGCTCATGTTGTTGGCGCGCTTGAAGCCGGCGCAGTTCTCAAAGAACACGTTGGGATATTTGTTCGCGATCTTCAGCTCGGGGTCCATGTAGCCGAACGAGGTGGCGAAGATGAGTTTATGGCCGGTACGCACCAATTGCTCGATGTAGCGTTCCGCATCGGCGCTCTCCGGGACGTTCTCCACGTAGGTAGTCTCGACCTTGTCGCCGAGCTTTTGCTCCATAGCCTTGCGGCCGAGGTCGTGTTGGTAGGTCCAACCGAGATCGCCGATCGGACCGAGATAGATGAAGCCGACCTTGAGTTTTTCAGCAGCATCGGCCGCGCCGAGGCTCGCGCCCGCAAGCGCGAGTGCCGCAGCGACGGCAACGACGTTCCACGTCTTCATGATTTCACTCCGGGGTAAGTTATAGGAGACCAATCAAGCCCCCTGCGGCAAAGCTTCGCCAAATGTGCAGTATCCGTGCCAGCAGGACTGCGCTGCCAAACAGCGTGAGCGAGGCGATCCCGGATACGCCGCGCAGGTTCGAAATAGATACGAGAACGACAAACGTGGCAAGACAGATGCGCCGATGCTCAATCCAGCGGCGCGACGTGCACAAAGTTTGATGAACATTCGCTCGCACTGATCCTCGGCCTTCTGGACAGTGCCGAAAAGCGGCTCCAATATAGACGGAACGTTCGCTGATCAGTGTGGAGAGGCCGTCGTGTCGAGCGCACCAGCCGAAGCCGACGAAGCGCAAAAGCTGCCCGTAATCGACGTCTCCGGCCTGCATGGCAGTGCCGCGGAGCGCGCCGCGATCGCGCGCGAACTGCGGCTTGCGTGCACCAATACGGGCTTCTTCTACATCACCGGCCACGGCATCCCGAGCGGTTTGATCGATCAGGTCTTCACCCAGTCGCGCACGTTCTTCGCGTTGCCGATGGAGCAGAAGCTTGATTTGGCGATGGCGCAATCGTCGTGCCGTCACGGCTACGAGCCCTTGAAGGCGCAGACTTCGAGCCCAACGCGCCGCCCGATTTGAAGGAAGGGTTTTTGGCAGGTGAAGACCTCGCGGCCGATCATCCGGCGGTGCGCAATGACCCGAACAATATCGGGCCTAATCAATGGCCGGCGCAGCTTCCGGAATTCAGGGATGTCATGATCTCCTACGTCGAAGCGATGAAGACGCTGACCAGAGCCCTGATGCACGGCCTTGCGCTCTCGCTCGAACTTGACGAAACCTATTTCGATGACTTCTGCCGCGATCCGATCCTGACGCTTCGTTTGCTGCACTATCCGCCGCAGCCGCCCAATCCGGCGCCGAACGAAAAAGGCTGCGGCGCGCACACTGACTGGGGCGGCATCACCGTGCTGCTGCAGGATGCCGCCGGCGGCCTTCAGGTCCAGCACGTCGACGGTTCATGGATTCCGGCGCCGCCAATTCCCGGAACGTTCGTGGTCAATATCGGCGATCTTTTCGCGCGCTGGACCAACAATCTCTATCGCTCCACGATGCATCGGGTGATCAACAAATCGGGGCGCGACCGCTACTCGGTGCCGTTTTTCCTCGACGGACGTTCCGACCACTTGGTGTCGTGCATTCCAACCTGCGCGGGCGACAAGCGCCTGTTCCCCGACACCACCGTGCGCGGCCATCTGGAAGACATGGTGCGGCGCACCTACGCAACGGCCGGGTAGCCGCGTTTCGCTTCGCGTTTTGTGCGGCGGCTTAGCTGTGCGCTGGGCGCACCGTGGCGCCCACGAGAGCGATGACGACGAGCGCGATCCCGGCGGCCTGGATCAGTGTCAACGCCTGACCGAGAACGACCACGCCGAGGATGGCGGAGATCACGGCATCGGCATAGGAAAACAGCGACGTCCGCACCGGCCCGATCATCGACATCGCGATGAAAAACGCGATCATGGCAAAGCCATAGCAGATCGACGATGCCGTATAGCCGACCCAACCGGATGCGGTATGCGGCAGCGCGATTTCGCCGCTTGCGGCGCAAAGCACCAGCAGCAGCGCGCAGGCACCTGCCGCCATGTAGAACGTGAGCGGCCGAGCATCTCCCGCTCCGAACATGCGGCTCGAGACCACAACGACGATAGCCAGTCCGACGGCGCCCATCAGCGCGAGCGCGATGCCGGCCGAATCGAGATTGCTGCCGCGCACGTTGAGCGCCAATGCCAGCCCAACCAGCGCCAACACGATGGCGCCGCCGGTTCGCCAGGCAAGTTTTTCCCAGCCGAGAGCGACGACCAAGACCGCGGCGATCAGAGGAAACAAATAAAAAATCAGCACCGCGAGCGCGAACGGTAGGACGCTGAACGAACAAAGAAACGCATAGGTGTAAAGCGCGGTCACAAAGCCGAGCACAATAGCAAGAACCATGTCACGTTTTGGCAGCGCCAGCGAAACGCCGCTGATGCGTAACCAGATAAAGAGCGCGATCACCGGTATCAGAAAGCGCGTCGCCGCCACCGTCATCGGATTGCTGCCGGCCTGATAGGCCAGGCTTGCCAACGTGTTGGCCACCGCATACCCGGCGCCCGCGGCCAGCGCCACGCCGACGCCGAGCCACGCGCGCGAATGTTGCGCGGTAATTATTGCGGTCATCGCCTCACCCGGCCTTCTGCGGCGCCTGTGCGCCAGCGCTCAATTCGATACGTCGCCGGCCTCGACGTCAACTGCAGCGCCGATTTGCGGAGCAGCGTTCGCCGCGCCGAACCCATACAACCGCCGCGCCATTCTCATCCACGCCCACCTTGCCCGTTGCCGAGTACGAGCCCGGAACCTTTGACTCCACGGGCCCGCTTACGGATAACCTTGCACAGGATTCTTTCATGACCCTGCTCGCAACCAAGCTGCCACCTGCCGCTATCCCAGAGCGCATCATCGCGGCCTGGAACACCTTTGCGGCCCGATCGAGTCCGCCGCTGGTCGTGATCGCGGCTTCGCTGGTGCTGACATTGCCGGCCATGATCTTTCATGGCGATGCCGCACCGGATGGCGCAGCCGTTTCGATCGCGGGATTTCCGATCGCCGGCCCCACCGGCACCTTCATCGCGCACCTGCCGGCGGGGTTCTCTGTCGTAGTCGCCGCTCTGCTGGTCTATTGGCTGCTGCGTAAGATCCATGCCAGCGCCCCGGCGGCCTTGTTCGGCGTAGCCTTGTTGCTCGCTTGCCCGCTGGCCGTCCAAGCCGCCGCAACCGCCTCGGCGGAATTGCCGCTGGCAGCGCTCCTGTTCTTTGCGTTCTGCCTGTGGTGGGACGGACACCAAGATGGATCGTCGTCCGCCGCCCGCTGGCTCGTGATTGCTGGAGCGCTGGTCTTGGCGTTGCTCCTCGGAGACTCTCGGACGACGACCTCGACCTTCGTTTCCTCAGGGGCGGTCGGCGCCTTTGCGCGGATCCTGGGCGATGCCCTGCCCGCCGTCGTCGGCGCTGCGGCTTATCTGCTCGCGCGCGGCTATGACGTCGCCGACAGGTCAGTCACGGGCTTTGCCCGCCCTGGTTTCATGACTTCGATCGCGTGCTATGTGGTGGTGAGCGCCGTCTTTGTCCTGCTGTGGCCCGGCGGCATCGGCCGCTATTACGTGCCGGCGGTGCTCGCGCTTTGCGTTCTCGGCGGCCTCGGCTACGACCGCCTGAGCGAACGCTTCCCGTCGATCGTGGCGCTGCTCCTCCTTCTGACCGCAGGGTTTATCGTCTACGCCCTGGCGTGTTCGCTCGGCGTCCCAGCACGGGTTCGCCTGAAGCTCATTCCATCGAACGCGTGGCGATCGGCCGGCAACCGCGACGCCCCACGACCGCAAACCACGGATCGGCTCGCGCCTTTCCGCGTCTGGCGATGGTGCGATTTTACGCGACGAATCAAGGCGATACGGCCAACCGAATTGGCGATGCGACGTTGAGGTGAAGCTCTCAGCATGGTATTGAAACCGACGTCGGCGACGCGCGGTGTTGTCGATGAGGGGACGTGTCAATGGGATCTTCTACTGCGGACAAGCCGACGCCCGGTGCGGTTCGGCAGGTCGTCTTTTCAGCGCTGCTGATTGTGGTGTCTGCGTTCCTCGCCTTGTGCGCCGCGGAAGTGTTCCTGCGCATCAAAAACAACGCGATGACCAATTACGACATCGAGATGTGGCGATACGCGAACGAGCTCAAGCAGAAGAGCGACGATCCGTCGATCGATTTCGATCATCTGCATTCGCGTTCCGCGCTCCTGCAGAGCACGGAAATCCGCCTGAACAGCGAAGGACTCCGCGGGCCGGAGATTCCGCCGCTGCAGCCGGGCCAACGCCGCATCCTTTTCCTTGGCGGCTCGATTACGCTCGGCTGGGGTGTTGCAGAGAACGATACCGTGGAAGCGCGCCTGGAGCGCATGCTGGCGAAGGCCGGCGTCAACGCTCAGGTTCTGAACGGCGGCGTCGGCAACTACAATACGGAGCGTTACGCCAGCCGCTTCTTCAAGGAACTGAGCGCACTGCATCCGACCGACATCGTCGTCCAATACTTCTTGCGCGATGCCGAAGAATTGCCGCCCGGCGGGGGCAGCTTCCTGCTCCGGCACAGCGAACTCGCTGTCACCTTGTGGATTGCCTATCATCGCATCCTCGACGCTCACGGCGACGCGTCTTTGGTCGAACACTATCGGCGCGTCTACGATCCGTCCGCCAAGGGCTTTACGGTGATGGAAGCCAAATTGCGGGAGTTGGCTGAGTACGCGAAGCACAACGGCATTCACATCTATCTGGCGATGACGCCCGACGTGCATAATCTGATCGACTACAAATTGGGTTTCGTGCACGAGATGATGCGCAAGATCGCCGAGGCCGACGGCTACACGTACATCGATCTGCTGCCGGCAATGGCGGGGCATCCTCCGGAGCAGCTATGGGCGATGCCCGGCGATCCGCATCCCAATGCGTTCGGGCACGAACTGATGGCACAGGCGATTTTTCCGGTCACTGGCGGGAACGGCGACCTCCGCCGCCGCCGATCCGGCGCGCCAGTGATACCGATATATAGGCGCAGGCGCACGTCCGTTGGCGCAGCTCTCAGGGTGTGATCGCTGACCCATGCTGTTTAGCTCGCCCGTATTCTTTGTTTTCTTCGCAATCTATTTCGCCATTCATCTGTTGATCCCGCGCCAATGGCGCTTGTATCTGATCATTGGCGGCAGCACCGTTTTCTACGCGTGGTGGAAGCCTGAATATGTTTGGCTGCCGTTCCTGTTGGCGGCAATTGCGTATTTCGGCGCACGCTGGATGATGGCTGCCAAGGAGCCATCGGGCCGCAAACTGCGCGCAGCCGTCGCGATCGTGCTTTTGTTCCTGCCTCTGGTCATTTTCAAATATGCCAATTTCTTCTACGGCAGCGCCTTGGGCGGCCTTACGGGCAGCGGCAAGCTGTTCAACCTGGCGCTCCCGCTTGGTGTCTCTTTCATCACCTTCACCCTGACCGCCTACGTCGTCGATATTTACCGGGGTAAGTTTCCGGCGCAGACACCGCCATTGACGGTGCTTGGCTACGTCCTGTTCTTTCCGCATCTGATCGCCGGGCCGATCCTGCGGCCGATCGAGCTCATTCCACAATTGGAGCATCCGCGCCGCAGCCGGACGCTTCTGCCCAGCGCCGCGGTCGCCATCTTCACCATCGGTCTCACCAAGAAGCTCGTCTTCGCCGACAGCATTGCCGCCCTGGTCGACGCGGTCTACGCGCACGCGGCGACGGCCAGCGGGCCCGAAGCGCTGTTGGCGATCTACGGATTCTCAGTACAAATCTACTGCGATTTCGCCGGCTACACCGATATGGCGATCGGTCTCGCGATGCTGATTGGCCTGCGACTGCCACGCAACTTTGCGCAACCGTACTGCGCTTTGTCGATCGTCGACTTCTGGCGGCGCTGGCACATGACGCTGTCCTTCTGGCTGCGCGATTACCTTTACATTCCGCTCGGCGGCAATCGGCACGGCTCGCTCAACGAGATACGCAACATCGTGCTGACGATGATGCTGGGCGGTCTCTGGCACGGCGCCAGTTGGACGTTCGTCATCTGGGGCTTGCTGCACGGGCTCGCGGTCGCATCGGTCCACGCTGCCAGAAAAGTGCTCCACTGGAACTGGCTCGATCTCATGCCCGGCTGGGTGGGTGTGCTCCTGACCGCGAATTTCGTCACCCTGGCCTGGGTGTTTTTCCGAGCGCCGACGCTGGGCAGCGTCGGGGACATCTTTCACGCGTGGTGTCAGGCGGCTGGTCGGGCGCCGACGGCGTGCTGTCCGCGCATCTGTTCGAAATTGTGCTGATGGTACTGTTCGTCGCCCTGCACCGCTTTGACGACGTCCGGCGCATCCGCATTGCCGCGGTTCGGATGCGGCCAGAGATCCTCTGGCCGGCGCTGGCCGCCTTATGGGCGCTTGCCATAACCGTCAGCCAGGGCAGCTCCGCTAAATTTATCTATTTCGATTTCTAGAGCATGTCCCGGAAAAGTGGAAACCGGTTTTCCAAAACAGGACATGCGATAACAAGTAGATCTAGAGCCACATTGCGATTCAGCCTAATCGTGATGTGCTCTGGACACGCGCGATCGACGCCTGGCCGTAAGCTCTCGCCTATTGCGAGTTTGAGCTGACGGCGTCGCTTTGTTGCGAAGCGCCATTCGGACGACGTGTCACGATAACATGGCGGACATTCGTGGTTTCTGCATCGGCAGCGTACCCGAACTGGCCCTGGCTGTTGCCCAACTGTATGGCGATCTTGTTGCCCCCCTCCTTGGAGGGGACTGCGGCCTTGATCGAAAGCCGGTACCAATCGTGGTCGATCGGCACCATGTCGGCGGCAAGATCCGTGGCGACGCCGAGGCGTGAAACCTCGCTCGTCTTTCGTAGCAGGTCGAAGTCGGCGAGTGCCCCGTCGGTCGTTCCATCCGCATATGTGCGGAGCAACTGAAGCCGCATGAACGGCGTGCTGTCGGCCTTCGCTTCAATCGAGAACGTGAGCGTTCCGCCAGAGCCCGCAATGGCTGTCAGTAAATAATGCTCAGTGTTTCCACCGCGGGCGCGGAAGCGATAGCCATCCTTGGAAGCGTCACCCAGCACATCAAGAATCGCAATCGACGACCTCGGGAAAATGGACGGCAGGTCTCGTGTATCCACGAGCACGTCATCCGCCTGCTGTGGTCGGGGGTCTCCGATTTGGGCGCGGCTGGCTGCAAAGCAACAGGCGGCGGCTTCGCCAATGCCGCCGCGACCATCTCGGCGACCTTGAGGTTACCGGCGCGCGACTTATGCCCATAGATTCCGCCCTCATGGAGCACATAGAGGCTCCGAAACTCGTCGCGGTGATCTTTCGATAGCGCCTTGTGGATGGGAAACTCCTCGACGAGTTGAATCCCCATGCGGTGGATGCAGTCTTGCACCAGACGGGCGCCGCCGTCGGGCTGTGTGGCTGTCTCGATGGCGCCGCCGCCATACTGCATCGATACGAGAAGGCGGATGCCGGCGGCGTCAGTCTCTTGCTTAAGGCGTTGGAACAACAAGCACGAAACGGCCACCTCGTCATTGTTGGCTCGCCTGTACGTCTTTGTACGCGAGCTGTACCAAATATCGGGATAATAGATCGACATCAGCCGATCGACGATCAAGGAGTACGATGCGACATTCTTCAGAGACTCATAGGGATCCGCCTGCGTCGTAAATCGCGGTACGGGATTGTTGCGCAGCGAAAGCTGCCCATCCTCAACGACAAAATACGGTTTCGGATAGCTGAAGTACGAATATCCCGCCCAGGTGATGTTCTCTGGAGCGATGTCAACGATCAGCGTCTTTGGCTTCACGATCGGCAGCATTTCATCGGTTCGCAACGCGATCTGATCGAGCGCGAACCCACCGATGGCGCCGTTGACGACCGGTTGCCCGATCAGCTTTTCCAATTGCGCGGGCCACGCCGACTCGTCGTCAACTTCGGCTCCCGCGGTAAAGGAGGAGCCGACCACCAGCACACCGCCGGTGCGAATGTGATCGTCGGCGGGGCTATTTCTCCGCACGCCATAGTCGATTGAATTTATGAGCTTGTTGAAAGAGTCGGCTCGCACGCCGGAATTGACGCGCCAACCCATCACCGGGTCGTATAAGACAACCCCTTTCACGAAATCGATTTGAACGGCATTCGCCGTTCGATACGGCGTCAACGCGAATATGCGTTTGTGCGAGAGCGCGCGAAAAGCGAATTCTGCGCCGACCAACGCAATCACCGTCGCGACCAGCGTAACGAGCAGTGATTTCAACACATCTTTCATGGCTTCGTCCCACGCCAGCGAATTCGCACGCGATCAATCAGGCTCAGACGCATCGCGCGATCGGCGCCGAGCGCCCGACCCGTGCACGAGACCGGTTTGCCGGCGTGCTCACGAGACTTTCAGAACAGGGTGTATATGAACGGCGCTACCGCGGACCCTTTGGTCAATACGAGCAGTCCACCGAACAGCGCCATCACGACGAAAACCGGAACCAGCCAGAATTTCTTACGGACGCGCAGAAATGCCCAGAATTCGCTGACGAAGGACGCAATCATGGCTCAGAACCAATGTGTAGGGAACTTCGCTCGAAGATCGGGCGACGGACACTTGCTCCGATAGCTTTTGGCCATCGCATCGCCGCACATCCCCCGTTACGCAATCGCACGGCTTATGGAGAATTATCACGCATATTTTACGATTACAATGTTGAAATTTCTACGCATTTGACTTGCTTACGATCACTGAGAAAACACCATCGCGGGCTGCTATCGCGCGCTATTCCCCACTCGCCGGCGTGAATTCGTCTGCTGTGATGATGAGGTCGGCAGTCGTTCAAACAAAAGCGACTCTGGCAACTGGAAAGTCATGCGCCTTAAGGTGACGACTTTGGGCACGTCGGAAATTTTTCGACGCGTGCCGCATAAGCATAGAAATCGCAGATCACTTCCGGGCTGTCGTGACGGAGCAGACGCTTCACCGGTTCGATCTGGCTCATCACGACGGTCACTGTGATCAGCGCTATGCCGAGGCAATAGGTCCAGCGATGGGTCTGCAGCGGCGCGAGACCGGCGAGCAGAATGGCCGCGGCGATGATGACCAGCGGATCGGTGAAGTTGAAATATTCCTGTTTCAGGCCGCGGCCCATATCCAACGTGTCGATGGCCCAGGCGCAAAGCAGCAGCGCGGCGACCGGCAGCACAAGGTGCCAATCGCGCCGGCGGATCGCGACCACCAACCCAACGATAACGAACCATTGCACAAAGATCGCCGGCCGCGTCGAGGGATGCAGCACGAAGGTTACGCGCGCGAGGACGCTGAATGCGGCCCCAATCAGGAACTTCAGATGCGCGGCATCCAGAAACGAGCCACTGGCGAGTTGCGGATTGGCCCAACTGGCGAACACCGCCATGTGCTCCAAAGGATGGAACACCGCCACCACATTGCCGAGATTATAGCGTGCATCGAGCGCCAACAGCCCGACCATGCAGCCGGCGACCGCGGCGAACATGGCGGTCAGCGTCTCCAGCGCCGGAACGCGCCAGAGGGCGGCGTAGGCGATCATACCGACGCCCATCCAGGTCACGATGAGGGCCCAATAGATTTGCGCCACGAATGGCCGCGCGGTGAAAAACAGTCCAGGCGCGGTCGGCGTGGTCAGCCCGGTGAGCACGATGTCGCTCGCCGCATAGGCGGCGAGCGCCGCAATCACGACACTGACGGCGAAGGCGAGCCAAGCGGCGGGAGTTTTCCAAAACCCGGCTTCGGCTTCGTTGTCTGGACGATTTTTCCGGGTCTGGGACCGACAAAGAGCAGAAGCGCCGGCAGCACGCCGATCAGAAATAGCACCTGCACTTTGTTCAACAGCGCCAGCGTGACCAGAAGGCTGCCGCAGCCGATAACCAACGGCCGCCAGATGCGCGGACCGCGGCTCGCGGCCACCATCAGCATCAACAGCGCCGTCATGAACAAGCCGGTGGCGAGCATCTCGGTGCGCAGCATGCGCATCTGCATCGCCATGCCGCCCGAGAACGCCAGCATGACGCCACCCAAAATGGCGACGCGCCAATCGCGCACCAGCGCACGCAGCAAGTAAGTGAAAGAGACCACAAAGACCACGGCGGTGAACAGCGACAAGACCCGCCCTGCCCGCGTCGCCTGCGTCCAAGCATCGGTGAAACCGGCCGCATCGCTCAATGGCGGCACGGCGGAGAAAGCATCGACATGCACAAGCCCAATGCTGTGCAAGCGCGCGCAGCCAATAGGTCAAAAGCAGGATCGACAGATAGCCCGGGTGGTCGAAGAATTCCTGCGGCAGCGGCGTGTTGAGCAGGAATGCGTTGTAGACCACGAAGAAGTCCATATCGGCGACGCGCCAATACGGGTACCAAAATCCGGCGACCAGAAACGACAGCAGCATGCAGCCGCAGATCAGCAACAGCTCGTTGCGCCAGGAAAACAGCACCAACCGATCGAGCGGCGCAGCGCTCCGCGGCTTCAGCCAACCGGTCGCGGACAGACTCCTGATCACGGTCTAGATGCTCCGGCTCGGGCGAGCGCGATCTTCGGCTGAATCGAAGTCGAGCGCGAGATCGGCAGCGAAGCTCCGTCACCGCGCGTGGCGGCGGCGTCGCGCCCGAAATGCGGACCGAGCAGCCAGCGAATGAACCGCGGCAGCATGAAAGTGACGATGCCGAGCAGCACGGTCGCGGCGCTGAAAGCGATCGCCAGCCGCCCGATAGCGGCGCGGTCGATCTCACCCGCCGAACCGATCAAAATTCCACCAGCACTGCCGAAATACACGCAGACCAACAGAAACGGCAAAGCCGCCAGCGTGGTGAGCAAATAATCGCGCAGCGAAATCGGCATCAGGCCGAGCCCGTAGCTGGTGATGCCGAATGGCGCGATCGGCGAAGCGCGGATCATCAGGGCGTAGCGCCAGCCGTGCCTGGCGAGCCGCGCTTCCAGCCGGTCGAGATCGAGCACCTTGGCGGCAAGCTTGCGGCTCACGGAACGGAAGAAATAGCGAGCGAACACGAAGGCGATCAAGGCCGCCGCGATAAGCGCGATACTGCAGAGTGCGAAGCCCGTGGCCACACCAAACAGCATGCCGCCGAGCACCCCGAACAACGACGCCGGGAGGATGCTGGTCAAAAACGCCAAAACCAGCAGCGCCGTGAACGTCACATAGAAAAGCGGCGCATTGTGTTCCTGCATGCGGAACAGATCGCGATAAGCGTTTTCCACCTGCCCGGAATAGAAGGCGAGCAGCACGCCGGCGGTGATCAGGATGCACATTCCGGCGACAGCGCGACGATGGACTAGCAGGAAATCGCGCAGCAGCCGGACCAGAGGCATTACCGCGCCGTCTGCTCGACCAGGGCGAACGGGCGGCGGCGCCGCAGCCCCTCGAACACCGAGCCGCGATCGTGCCCCAAGCAGGCCAGGCGGAACGCCAGCGCGGTCTTGAGCACACCCAAGCCGTAGGTCACGCTGCGGCGAAAATTGATCGACGAGGCCTCGGCGAAATAGGCGGTCGGACAGGACACTTCGCCGATACGAAAGCCCCGATAGATCGCCTGCGACAGCATTTGGTTGTCGAACACGAAATCGTCGGAGTTGCGATCGAGCGGCAAATCCTCGAGCACCTGCCGGGTAAAACCCCGATAGCCGGTGTGATATTCCGACAGCTTGTGTCCGACCAGCACGTTCTGGGCGAAGGTCAGAACCCGGTTGGACACGTATTTATAAAACGGCATGCCGCCCGCCAACGCGCCGACGCCGAGAATGCGCGAGCCCAGCACCACATCGAAAAAGCCCGACGCCAGCAGCGACGCCATCGGCACCAAAAGCTTCGGCGAGTATTGGTAATCCGGATGCAGCATGATCACGAGGTCGGCGCCGCGCTCCAGCGCCAGCCGGTAGCAACTCTTCTGGTTCCCGCCGTAGCCCTTGTTCCGATCGTGCTGGAACACGAACAGGTTGAGCCTGCGCGCCACCGCCACCGTATCGTCGGCGCTGAAATCGTCCACCAGCACGACGTCGTCGACGACGTCCATGGGGATTTCCCGCAAAGTCCGCTCGAGCGTGCGGCCGGCATTGTAAGCAGGCAGCACCACGCAGACTTTCTTGCCATCGATCATGCGGTCCCCACCGATTTTGCCGGGGATTATCACTAAACCGACGGCCCGCATACTAGCAAAACGCCAGCGTTCTCACTATGTTCGTCGCTCCCGCGACAGCGTGGCACCTGTCCGCTAGTTCCGCGTTCGCCAAGAACGGAAACGAGCCCGGGCCTGTGCCGGGGCGCCGCGCCAGCGGGAATTCCGGGTTGCCGCAGGGGATGATGCGCATCACGAATCCACCCTTAAGGTCTCAAATCGACTACCAGGTCCTCCGCGTTGCGGGGACAAGCGGATGAAGCATGACCGATCTGTTCGACAAGGCCGATAAGCCCGCCGCGCCGCCCGGCTGGCGACGCCCGCGTGATCTCGATCCGCGGCGCCCGCGAGCACAATCTCAAGAACGTCGACCTCGACATTCCGCGCGACAAGCTCGTGGTGTTCACCGGCCTGTCCGGCTCGGGCAAATCCTCGCTCGCCTTCGATACGATCTATGCCGAGGGCCAGCGCCGCTATGTCGAAAGCCTTTCGGCCTACGCGCGGCAATTCCTCGAGATGATGCAGAAACCGGACGTCGACCAGATCGACGGCCTGTCGCCCGCCATCTCGATCGAGCAGAAGACCACCTCGCGCAATCCGCGCTCCACGGTCGGCACCGTCACCGAGATCCACGATTACATGCGCCTCCTCTGGGCGCGGGTCGGCGTGCCTTACTCGCCGGCGACGGGGCTGCCGATCGAGAGCCAGACCGTTTCGCAAATGGTCGACCGCATCATGGCGTTGCCTGAGGGCACCCGACTTTATCTGCTGGCGCCGGTGGTGCGCGGCCGCAAGGGCGAGTACCGCAAGGAGCTCGCCGAGTTCATGAAGAAGGGCTACCAGCGCGTCAAAGTCGACGGCGCCTTCTACGAGATTGCCGAAGTGCCGGCGCTGGACAAGAAATTCACCCACGACATCGACGTCGTGGTCGATCGCCTGGTGGTGCGGCCCGATATCGGCACACGGCTGGCGGACTCGCTCGAGCAGGCGCTGAAGCTTGCCGATGGGCTCGCGGTCGCCGAACTCGCCGACGCCGCGCCGGTCGCCGGCGCCAAGGCCAACAAGCAGCGCAACGAGACCGCCGAGCGCATCGTCTTCTCGGAAAAATTCGCCTGCCCGGTGTCCGGCTTCACCATTCCGGAAATCGAGCCGCGGCTGTTCTCGTTCAACAACCCGTTCGGCGCCTGCCCGAAATGCGGCGGTCTCGGCGTCGAGCAGCATATCGACCCCGACCTCATCATCCCCGACAAGGACCGCACCCTGCGCAAGGGCGCCATCGCGCCCTGGGCGAAATCAAGCTCGCCCTATTACGTGCAAACGCTCAGCGCGCTCGGCAAGCAGTACAAGTTCACGCTCGATACCAAGTGGAAGGATCTGCCGAAGAAGACACAGGACGTGATCCTGCACGGCTCCGGCGATACCGAAATCCGCTTCTCCTACGACGACGGCATGCGTGCTTACGAGACCAAGCGGCCGTTCGAAGGCATCGTCACCAATCTGGAGCGCCGTTACAAAGAAACCGACAGCGACTGGGCGCGCGAGGAGATCGCCCGCTATTTCACCGACGTGCCGTGCGAAGCCTGCCACGGCTATCGGCTCAAGCCCGAAGCGTTGTGCGTCAAGATCGCCGAAAAACACATCGGCGAAATCTCCGACCTGTCGGTGAAGAACGCCGCGCTCTGGTTCGACGACCTGCCGGAAAAGCTCAACAGCAAGCAGAACGAGATCGCCGGGCGTATCCTCAAAGAGATCCGCGCGCGCCTGAAATTTCTGGTCGATGTCGGCCTCGAATATCTCACCTTGTCGCGCGCCTCCGGCACGCTGTCCGGCGGCGAGAGCCAGCGCATCCGGCTCGCCTCGCAGATCGGCTCCGGCCTCACCGGCGTGCTCTATGTGCTCGACGAGCCGTCGATCGGCCTGCATCAGCGCGACAATGCGCGGCTGCTCGACACGCTCAAGCGGCTGCGCGACCTCGGCAACACCGTCGTCGTCGTCGAGCACGATGAGGACGCCATCCGCATCGCCGACTATGTGGTCGATGTCGGCCCCGGCGCCGGCGTGCACGGCGGCAAGATCGTCGCCGAGGGCACGCCGATGGAGGTCATGTCCAATCCGCGCTCGCTCACCGGGCAATATCTCACCGGGGCCCGCGAGATCGCGGTGCCGGAGCGGCGCGCGTTCAATTCATCGCGCACGCTGAAGCTCGTCGGCGCGCGCGGCAACAATCTGAAAAACGTCACCGCCGAAATTCCCTTCGGCCTGTTCACCTGCATCACCGGCGTCTCCGGCGGCGGCAAGTCGACCTTGCTGATCGACACGCTCTACAAGGCGCTGGCGCGGCGGCTGAACGGCGCCAGCGAAGCCCCTGCCCCGTTCGACCGCATCGAAGGCATCGAGCATCTCGACAAGGTCATCGACATCGACCAGTCGCCGATCGGCCGCACCCCGCGCTCGAACCCGGCGACCTATACGGGCGCCTTCACGCCGATCCGCGAATGGTTCGCCGGCCTGCCGGAGGCAAAAGCGCGCGGCTACGAGCCCGGCCGCTTCTCGTTCAACGTCAAGGGCGGCCGCTGCGAGGCCTGCCAGGGCGACGGCGTCATCAAGATCGAGATGCACTTTCTGCCCGACGTCTACGTCACCTGCGACGTCTGCAAGGGCAAGCGCTACAATCGCGAAACCCTCGAGGTGCTGTTCAAGGGCAAGTCGATCGCCGACGTGCTCGACATGACGGTCGAGGAAGCGCTCGAATTCTTCAAGGTGGTGCCGCGCGTGCGCGACGTGCTGACGCTGCTGCACCGCGTCGGCCTCGACTACATCCATGTCGGCCAGCAGGCCAACACGCTGTCCGGCGGCGAGGCGCAGCGCATCAAACTCGCCAAGGAGCTATCCAAGCGCGCCACCGGCCGCACGCTCTACATTCTGGATGAGCCCACCACCGGGCTGCACTTCCACGACGTCGCAAAGCTCCTCGAAGTGCTGCACGAGCTGGTCGAGACCGGCAACACCGTCGTGGTCATCGAGCACAATCTCGAAGTTCATGAAAACCGCCGACTGGATCATCGACCTCGGCCCCGAAGGCGGCGACGGCGGCGGCGAAATCGTCGCCGCAGGGCCCCCGGAGGACATCGTGCGCGAGAAGCGCAGCTACACCGGGCAGTTTCTCAAGCCGGTGCTGGCGCGCGGGGCGGAGAATGCAGGGGTGCGGCGGCGGAAGCGGATCGAGGCGGCGGAGTAAACATTCCGGCGAGATAGATCGCGTACGCGCTGGACCTCTGTCGTTCCGCCATACCAAACGAACGGCGGACGCAAGCCGGGCGCAAAGTCTACATATGTGTGATGCGAGTGTCTCATGACCGTTGAAGATATTGAGAAGGCCATAGCGAAGCTTCCCGCCGACCAGCTAGCGCGTTTTCGCGTCTGGTTTGAGGAGTTCGATGCCGCGCGCTTTGATCAGCAGATTGCCCGCGACGCCGCCTCTGGGAAGCTCAATCGGCTGGCTGAAGAGGCTCTTGAGGATTTGCAAAAGGGCCGCGCACGCAAACTATGAGGCATTTTGCCAGCCGAGCCTTTTGGGTGGCGTACGAGAATGCTTCCCAAACATGTTCGGGAGCTCGCCGACAAAAACTTCGCGCTCCTGAAGGCAAATCCACAACATCCTTCGCTGCAATTCAAGAAGATCGAACGTTTTTGGTCTGCACGGGTCGGCTTGCGATACCGGGCGCTTGCCGTTGAAAAAGACGAGGACCTTGTCTGGTTTTAGATCGGATCGCACGCGGATTACGACGCGCTCATCAAGCACGCGTAGCCCGGTTGAGCGAAGCGACATCCGGATGCGGCCTCGACGCCTGTCCCCGCATATCGCTTCGCTCATGCGGGCTACTTCTAAGCCGTGCCGAGGAAAGCCACGGCGCGGCGCTACGTCTCCGACTTGGCCGAAATCTCGGTGGCGGTGACCAGCGTGACGGGGCCGTCGAGAATCGGCTTGGCGACGTCGAAAAAGTGCGCGACGGCGCCGGAGGCGTTGTGGCGGTCCATCGCCGCCTTGTCGGCGAAGCGTTCGTAGGTCGTGAACACGCAAGGGTCCGTTAGGTCCTGCGCAATGTAGAAGCCGGCGGTGGTCGGCTCGTTGATGCGCACATGGTCGGCCACCGCAAGCAGCGCCCGCCGCATCGTCGCCTCATGGCCCTTCTTCGTGCGGATGATCGCCGTGATCGTGTGCATGTGCGTTCCCTGATGGTTGGCCCGGCAGGTCGGTCTGCTCAATAATGATCATTATGCAGCCGGTCTGGGAGCGTGTGTAGGGTGGGCGGAGCGATAGCGAAGCCCACGCGGACTTTCTCCGGCGCCTGCCGCGTGGGCACGGCGCTTTGCGCCTTTGCCCACCCTACGGTCGGCTTCTCGGCGTCATGCCCGGCCTTGTGCCGGGCATCCCAATTCCGTCGGCACCGCCTTGCCAGCATAAACGGGATGGCCGGGACAAGCCCGGCCATGACGCGTCGCATGAGGATAGGCGCGCGCGGGTCATTTTCCGTCATTGCGAGGAGCGGTAGCGACGAAGCAATCCAGCTCGGAGCCAAGGCGCTGGATTGCTTCGCTTCGCTCGCAATGACGAGATGCGCCGACCTCAATACGGGTGGCGGTCTTTTTTATCCGTCCAGGCCTTGTAGGACGTCAGCGTCAGATCGCGGTCGAAATTTTCGGTGATCGGGATGTGGCGCTCGCCCCATGGCTTGGCGAAGTCTTCGTACTGGAAGGCGTCGTCGAAGCCGATCTTGCTGGTGTCCTTGAGGCTGTTGCCGAAGAACACGCGGTCGATGCGCGACCAGTAGATCGCGCTCATGCACATCGGGCACGGCGCGCCGTTGACGTAGATGTCGCAGCCCTTGAGCATGCGCGCGCGCATCGGGACCAGGTCCGGTGAATTCGGCTCGCGCGGGATCATTTCCAGGATCGTGCCGGCGCCATAGTCGCTGCCGAGCATCGCTTTCGGATTGAGTTTTTCCGACGCGTCGATGATCGCGGTGACCTCGGCGTGATACACCGGGCAGCCGGTGAGCAGTACGCGGTTCTGGCCGCGGCCGATGATTTCGCCGTCCTTGACGATGACCGCACCGAACGGGCCGCCCCAGCCCTTCTCGACCAACTCGATCGCGAGCCGCGTGGCTTCCTGCATAAATTTATGCTGCTCGGGGGTCAGTGCCGCCGTCGGCGCCGACGCCTTGGCCTGCAGTGTGTTCATGACGTTTGCCCTCTGGATAGCTTTCCCAGCGCAACGCCTAATCGAAACGCACTAACACCCGCGCGAGCTTTTCTCCAAAAGACGATTAAAATTTGAATGATTTCGTGCGGTAACGATCGTCAGACCGTGCGGCGCTGAACGGTCGGCCGATATCCGCGCGTTTCGTATTTGATACGGACGGAATTTTAAGGAAACTCGCGTAGGAACTGCACTCGGCGAGGCTGCCATACGGCCGGTCTGCGCATCGCGGCAAGGGATCCCATAAGAGATCTCGCCAACTGAATAAAACAATCAAGGCTGAAACAACCGCCACCAAACAGACCCGGCGTCAAAGGATCAAACAATGACCCTGCTCTCGCGCTTCGCCGCCAACTGGCAAAAGTTCTTGCCGCCGCTCGCCGCCGTCGGCATCGTCGCCTGGATCGCACTGTTCCGCCGGCAGGAGACGACCGAACAGGCGCTGTTTTTCGCGCTGCTGGTGATCTATTTCCTGCATCAGATCGAAGAGCATTTGTGGCCGGGCGGGTTTCGCCAGTTCACCGACGCGCATGTGTTTCATTCGGGCGACGACAACTGGCCGGTCAATATCGATGGCGTCGCGCTGGTCAACACCGCTTATGTCTGGCTGCCGATCGCGCTGGCCGTGATCTTCCCGCACACCCTGCGCTGGCTCGGCCTCGCCTGGATGGGGCTGACGCTGATCAATGCCGTTATCCACATCGTCACCACCGTTCGGCTGCGCGTCTACAATCCGGGCTTGGCCACCTCGATCGTGCTGCTGCTGCCTTTCACCATTTTCGCGCTGGTGCACGGCGTTGAGATGGGCGTGCTTACCGGCGCTCAGGTCGGGATGATCCTGCTCTATGGCGTTCTGCTCCACCTGCCGGTGGCCGCGCTCTTCGTCGTGCCCTTTCTGCTCGCGCGCCACCGCCACGTGTCGGCGCGCTGAGGCTCAGCACCACAAACACACCTTCGTCATTGCCGGGCTTGACCCGGCAATCCATGCGGCGTGGCGGTTTGCTGAATTTGATCGCGGCGCCTGACGGGCGGCCACTCAGCATGGACCACCGGGTCAAGCCCGGTGGTGACGATTGAGAGGGGAAAGCGGTCTCCCCTCACCGCTACTGTCTATTACTTGAAATAGCTGACGCCGCAGGCCTGCTTGCCGACACGCGCTTCGAGCGTTTCCTTGGGCGCGCTGCCCTTGGTGCCGGGTTTTGGGAAGTCGTAAGTGAAGGTGACGATCTCGCCTTCCGGAGCCTTGGCGACCGCGTCATAGGCGCGTTGGCCAACGGGATCGTTCGGCGGAATCTTCAGTTCCTTGATGTTGGTGCCGACCAGAACCGGGCTCTGGTAGGCCGTAAACTTTCCTTCGGGCAGGCTGAAGCAGTACACGTAGAGATCGCGATCGCGGAAATCCTTGTTCTTCTCGTCGTTGAAGGCTTTGAGCGCAGCGGCTTCGTCGGCCTTAAGCGCCGCGATGGCGCGCTCCAGCATGGCTTTGCCGTCCTGGGGCGATGCCAATTGCGGTTCCGCGAAAGACGCCGCGCTCCAGGTCAAAACCAGTCCCGCGCACGCGGACGCCAGCGTTCTTGCTCTCATGTTGATAACGAACTCCGATTGAAACCCCTCAGCGGGGCGGACAATACCACGGCGGGCACACGAGCCAAGCCATCCCATTGTGGCCGATCCTTGCCCAATCCGTCTCCGTGACGGGAACCGGGGTCGCGCTGCTAGCGACGCTGGGAACCCCTATTATGGCGCACGGCGCCTTGCACCGCGCGTCTGATCGCGCGCGAGTTCCTCGATCCGCTCGGCCAATTGGAGCAATTGCCAAGCTCGCGCGAGCTGCGCAGCTTTGGTCCATGTCGGCGTCTGATCAGGCAAGCGCGGCAAAGGCGCCTTGCGGTTCATGGTGGCTATGCTGCGGTAGAGCCGCAGGTCCTCGGCCTGCTTGGGAAAGCGCCCGGCTTTGAGCATGGCGGCGAGACTTCCGTACTTTTGCAGCAGGCTCGCGGCGCCGCCGGCCCCTACGCCGGGCGCGCCCGGCAGCTTGTCGGACGGGTCGCCGCGAAGCGCGATGAAATCCGGCACCTGTTTGGGATCGACGCCATAGCGCGCCCGCACTTCGGCCGGACCGATGCGCTCAAGGCCGCCGCCGCGGATCGGATAAAGGATCGTGGTTTGGTCGGACGCGAGCTGAAACGTATCGCGGTCGCCGCTTGCGACCAGCGCACGGCCTCCGCGCCGCTCCTCGGCTGCGGCGGCTGCAGCAAGAAAATCGTCCGCCTCGTAGCCCGGACGCTTGGCGTTGGCGAAGCCGCAAGCCGTGACGAATTGCGGAATGACGTCGAGTTGGTCGATCACATCGTCGTCGAACTCACGCCCGCTCTGATAGGCGGCAAATGCTTTGTGACGATAGGTCGGCTGCTCATACGTATCCCAGCCGACCAGCACCGCGCGCGGCGCTTCCTCGCGATAGAGCCGGAGCAGCATGTTGGCGAAGCCCAGAATGGCGCCGGCAGGCTTGTCGCCTTTGCGCCGAATGCTCTTCGGCAGCGCGTGATACGCGCGGTGCGCGAACAAATCCCCATCGATGACGAGAAGCGGACGGCGCCCGCCCGCCTTCGGCGGCCGCTTTACCGCCGGCGCGCTCGGCGTCGTCGAGGCTTGTCCTTTTGATACCTTCGGCGTCCTAGGCGCAGCGCCGCGCAAACGGGACTTCGGCTTGGGCTCGGGCTTGGCCTTGGCCTTGCCCTTGCGCAAAGATGCGCCGCCGACGTCAGCGAGTTCGATCCAGACCGGCGCATGGTCGCTGGCATTCTCCTCGCCGCGAACATCGCGATCGACGCCAGCGGCTTTGAGACAATCCGCGGTTTGTTTGCTCAAAAGCAAATGGTCGATGCGCAAGCCCGCGTCGCGCGGCCAGCGATTGCGCAAATAGCTCCAGTAACTGTAACTCGCATCGTCGGGATGCAGCGCGCGCACCGCATCGCGCCAGCCCTGAGCCAGCAGGCGCGCGTAGCGTTTGCGACTCTCGGGCTGCAGCAGTGCGTCCTTGTCGTAGGATTTGGTCGGATAAATATCGCGATCGGTCGGCACGACGTTGAAATCGCCGGCAAGCACCACTGGTACGTCCGCGGCCAACAGATCGGCCGCATGCGCGATCAGGCGATCCATCCAGGCGAGCTTGTAGGTGAATTTCGGGCCCGGCTGCGGATTGCCGTTCGGCGCATACAGCGAGGCAATCAAAACACCGTTGACCGCCGCCTCGATGTAGCGGGCTTGCTCGTCCGCCGCGTCGCCCGGCAATGTGTTGCGTGTCAGAACAGGTTCGCTGCCGCGCGCCAAAATAGCGACGCCGTTCCAGGTTTTTTGCCCGCGCCAGACCGCGCCATAGCCGGCTTTCGTCAAAGCCGCTTGTGGAAACTCGCGATCCGTGGCTTTGAGCTCCTGCAAACAAACCACGTCGGGTTTGGCTGCCCGCAGCCAGGAGACCAGGTTCGGCAGGCGCTTGTTGATATTGTTGATGTTGAAGGTCGCGATCTTCATCGACCTGCATCTTAGCCGCAGGCTCGATGCGACATCCAGAGCCGCGGCGACTTTGGCGACCTGCGGCGGCAACCTGGCGCACCCTCATGGCCAGGCACGGCGTCGCCGCCGGAGCGAATACCCTCAAAGCTTGATGACCGGCCGCTTTCCCTTGGCGGCACCGCTCGGCACCTTTACCAGCGCTTCGCCGTCGAGCACGATTTCGCCGTCGACCTCACAAACGCACGACAGCCGCGCCCGCGTTTTTTCCGGGATCAGCTCGGCGACCGTAACGATGACCGTCACCGTGTCGCCGATCTTCACCGGCGCGCGAAAATTCAGCGTCTGCGAAATGTAGATGGCGCCGGGGCCCGGCAAGCGCGTGCCGAGCACGGCCGAAATCAAGCCGGCCGTATAAAGCCCGTGCGCGATGCGCGTGCCGAACGAGGTTTTGGCGGCGAAATGCTCGGACAGGTGAATGGGATTGCGGTCGCCGGTGAGTTGCGCAAAGCCAACGACGTCGGACGACGCCACGGTTTTGTCGAGCCTCTCGGTCATGCCGACCGAGAGGTCTTCGAAGAACAGCGTGCGCAGAGGCGGCAGTGTCATCGGCACTCTTAGAGCGCGCCTCGCCACGGCACGCAAGCGCGACGTTACGCCGACGCCGCGCCGTTCCGAAGGCCCTCGGTACGCCCTACCAAGTCTTCCTGGCTGACGCCGCAGATGACCCTGGCTGCGTCACCGCCGCAGTGAACGATCGCCCTCTCAGTAGCTGCGGCGGCCGACGAACCAGCCGATCACCGCAAGAACGACCGCTGCGACAGCCGCGACAAGCGCATGCGTATGATGAACGTGATCCGAACCGGCGACATATCCGGGCATGAAGCTCGGCAATTGACCGGCCGGCATCGCGAAATACATGACGGCGACGATCGCGCAGATAATGGCCAGGATGTATGCAATCACTCTCATGGACGTTTCCCTTTTTTGAAAATTCGCATCCGGCGTCGGGTCGAAGTCGCCCGGCTCGGCCCGTTGTCTTTAGTGTGCAGGCACTGTCGCTGGCGCGGCCGCGCCACGAGGCTCGTCCTGGTTCGACATGCATTTCTTCATGAACGCGGTACGCGCCTTGCCCTGAAGATGCTGATCGTCCGCGCCGAATTTGCAGGTCGCGGCTTTGTCCTTGGATGAGGCAGCGTACGACGGCGCCCCGGACAATAGAGTCGCCAGCACGATGGCCGCGGCTGCGTAGCGATCAATCGCGAGGACACGACGATACGCAGGGAGCCGCCCTACGCACCATCCGGTCACTCTCGCGTTCTTCATATCCATAAGTCGGTCCCCGGGACGAGTATACGATGGCTCGGCAGCACGCTCACTTCGGGCAGCGATACAGCGTTGCGGTGTAGGTCTTGTCGCGATCGACAAAATCGATCGTGTTGTTCGGCTTCAGCGTGAAGGTGATGTCGCCCATCAGTGGGCCGGCGGGAAACTGGCACTCGACGTGGGTGTTGACCTTTTTGCCATCGGGCGTCGCATCGAGAAACTTGCAGACACCGACTTTTGATTCGATCTGATCGGTCGAGATTTTGACCTTGGCCTCAACCGGATCGCTGCCGTCGCCCTTACACGCCACGTTCTGGGTGAAATTGCCGACCAGCCAAAAATCATCCGACAGAGCGCCGGCAAACGCGCCGGTCGTCAAAGCGAGAGTGACGCATCCAGCCAGCGCACCAATCAATGTCTTCACGAACACCCCCGACCTTGTAGCCCAGCCCCCTATTGCCGAACTGTAGCCAATGGCGCCAACGCCGCCAATCCGCGTCGGCGCGAACGCACCATAATTTCGCTTGGCTGTGGCTCAGCGAACACGGC
This sequence comes from uncultured Alphaproteobacteria bacterium, assembly GCA_963737755.1. Taxonomy (GTDB): domain Bacteria; phylum Pseudomonadota; class Alphaproteobacteria; order Rhizobiales; family Xanthobacteraceae; genus BOG-931. Next base: position 169,523 of record CAVTTZ010000016.1, read on the forward strand.
TCGTTGTGCCGGAAAAAGCGCCCAAAATAAAGACGGCGCCCGAAGGCGCCGTCTCACAATTCGCGTGTGTCAGTCGATCAGTGCGCGGTCAGGCCGGACGCATCTTCCTCGATCGTCTCGGCAACCTCGACCGGCTTCGCGGTCGACTCTTCCCACGTGATCGGCTCAGGCTTGCGCACCAGCGCCCGCGCCAGCACCTCATCCATGCGCGAAACCGGAATGATGTCGAGCCCGGCCTTGATGCTTTCGTTGATCTCGACCAGATCCTTCGCGTTCTCTTCCGGAATCAGCACAGTCTTGATGCCGCCGCGGTGAGCGGCGAGCAGCTTCTCCTTCAAGCCGCCGATCGGCAGGACGCGGCCGCGCAGCGTGATCTCTCCGGTCATCGCGACGTCGCGGTGCACCGGAATGCCGGTCATCACCGAAACGATCGCCGTGACCATGCCCACGCCGGCCGACGGACCGTCCTTCGGGGTTGCGCCCTCGGGCACGTGCACGTGGATGTCGCGCTTGTCGAACAGCGGCGGCTCGATGCCGAAAGCAACCGCCCGCATGCGCACGTAGGATGCCGCCGCGGAGATCGATTCCTTCATCACGTCGCGGAGATTGCCGGTGACGGTCATCTTGCCCTTGCCGGGCATCATGGCCGCCTCGATGGTGAGCAGCTCGCCGCCCACATCGGTCCAGGCAAGCCCGGTGACGACGCCGATCTGGTCCTCGTCCTCGACTTCGCCGTACCGGAATTTCGGCACGCCGAGATAGTCGCTGAGCACCGTCTCGTTGATTTCCACCGACAGCTTCTTCGTGACCGTGAGCTCCTTCACCGCCTTGCGGATCAGCGTCGAAATCTCACGCTCGAGATTGCGCACGCCCGCTTCGCGCGTGTAGCGGCGAATGAGCATGAGCAACGCGCCATCATCGATCGACCATTCCTTCGGATCGAGGCCGTGCTTGACGAGCGCGTGCGGGATCAAATGCTTGCGCGAGATCTCGACCTTCTCGTCTTCGGTGTAGCCGGCGATCCGGATGATCTCCATGCGGTCCATCAGGGGCGGCGGAATATTCAGCGTATTCGCCGTGGTGATGAACATCACGTTGGAGAGATCGTAGTCGACTTCGAGATAATGATCGTTGAACGCCTGGTTCTGCTCGGGATCGAGGACCTCGAGCAGCGCCGACGACGGGTCGCCCCGGAAGTCGGCGCCCATCTTGTCCACTTCATCCAACAAGAACAGCGGATTGGCGGACTTCGCCTTACGCATCGACTGAATGATCTTGCCGGGCATCGAACCAATATAGGTCCGACGGTGGCCGCGGATCTCGGCTTCGTCGCGCACGCCACCGAGCGACACGCGCACGAACTCGCGGCCGGTCGCCTTGGCGATCGACTTGCCGAGCGAAGTCTTGCCGACGCCGGGTGGGCCGACCAGACACAAAATCGGTCCGGTCAACTTATTGGCGCGCTGCTGCACGGCGAGATACTCGATGATCCGCTCTTTGACCTTGTCCAGGCCATAGTGGTCGGCATCGAGAATCTGCTCGGCAAGCGGCAGATCCTTTTTGATCTTTGACTTCTTGTTCCACGGGATCGAGAGCAACCAGTCGAGATAGTTGCGCACAACGGTCGCTTCCGCAGACATCGGCGACATCTGCCGCAGCTTCTTGAGCTCGTGCTGAGCCTTCTCGCGCGCCTCCTTCGAGAGCTTGGTGCGCTTGATCTTTTCTTCGAGCTCGGCGAGTTCGTCCTTGCCGTCCTCGTCGCCCAGCTCTTTCTGGATCGCCTTCATCTGCTCGTTGAGATAATACTCGCGCTGCGTCTTCTCCATCTGCCGCTTGACGCGGGTACGGATGCGCTTCTCGACTTGCAGAACGGAGATCTCGCTCTCCATCAAGCCGAGCACCTTTTCCAAGCGCTCGGTGATACTCGGCGTCTCCAGGATCAATTGCTTGTCCGGAATCTTGACGGCGAGATGCGATGCCACCGTGTCGGCGAGCTTGGCGTAGTCGTCGATCTGCTGAACGACGCCAACGACTTCGGGCGACACTTTTTTGTTGAGCTTCACATAGCCTTCGAATTCATTGACGACCGAGCGCGCCAGCGCCTCGGCCTCAACTTGATCGCCGGTCGTATCGCCGATCACCGTTGCGTCGGCTTCGTAATACTCTTCGCGATCGGTGTAGCGCTTGACCTCGGCGCGCGCCGCGCCTTCGACCAGCACTTTGACGGTGCCGTCAGGAAGCTTCAAAAGCTGCAGCACGCTGGCGAGCGTGCCGATGTTGTAGATCGAATCGGTCGCGGGATCGTCATCGGACGCATTTTTCTGCGTCGCCAACAGAATGAACGTATCCGAGCGCATCACCTCTTCGAGCGCCTTGATCGATTTCTCGCGTCCGACGAAGAGGGGAACAATCATGTGCGGGAAGACAACGATGTCGCGCAGCGGCAACACCGGGTAAGCCCGGCTCTCGCCGGCGAGGAGTGGCGGCTTCGGTTTGGTGGCGGTTGTCATAGCCCCAGTTCCCTTATTGTTGTGCACGTCCCTCGCAACCCGCAGGATGCGCTGTCGCAATGGACTGCCGTGGTGCCGGGAAGCAAATTTCGGACGATGGATTGTCCGCGCCCATTGGATAAGTGGGAGATTCTGCCCGGATTCGTACGCGGCCGATTAGACGACGAAATGACCGCGCAATATAGGTGGCGTCGCGGTACGGACGTGTCAAGAAAGCGTAATTTTCGGCCAAACCCGCGACCGGAAGCCGCGGTGTACCGCGGCTTCCCGTATCCCGGGCGCCTGGTCGCGGCACCGTTTAGGCGCTCGCGCCGCCGGCATCACCGGCACGGTCCGACCGATCGGCGTAGATGTAGAGCGGTCGAGCGCTGCCTTCGACGACTTCGCGCGAGATGACGACTTCCTCGACGCCTTCCAGGCTCGGCAGCTCGAACATGGTATCGAGCAGGATGGTCTCCATGATCGAGCGCAAGCCGCGCGCGCCGGTCTTGCGATCGATCGCCTTGCGGGCGATCGCCCCCAGCGCTTCTTCGGCGAGCGTCAGGTCCACCGTCTCCATCTCGAACATGCGCTGATACTGCTTGACCAGTGCGTTCTTCGGCTCGGTGAGGATGCGCTTGAGCGAAGCCTCGTCGAGATCTTCGAGCGTCGCCACAACCGGCAACCGGCCGACGAATTCCGGAATGAGACCGTATCTCAACAAATCTTCCGGCTCGACGTCGCGGAAGATCTCGCCCTGCTTGCGGTCTTCCGGCGCCATCACCTTGGCGCCAAAGCCGATCGAGGTCGAGCGGCCGCGCGCCGAAATGATTTTCTCGAGGCCCGCGAACGCGCCACCGCACACGAACAGGATGTTGGTGGTGTCGACTTGCAGAAATTCCTGCTGCGGATGCTTGCGGCCGCCTTGCGGCGGCACGCTGGCGACCGTGCCTTCCATGATCTTGAGCAGCGCCTGCTGAACACCCTCGCCGGAGACGTCGCGGGTGATCGACGGGTTGTCGGACTTGCGCGAGATCTTGTCGATTTCGTCGATATAGACGATGCCGCGCTGCGCGCGCTCGACATTGTAGTCGGCCGACTGCAGCAGCTTCAGGATGATGTTCTCGACGTCCTCGCCGACATAGCCAGCCTCGGTGAGCGTGGTGGCGTCTGCCATCGTGAACGGCACATCGAGAATGCGAGCGAGCGTCTGCGCCAGGAGCGTCTTGCCCGAGCCGGTCGGACCGATCAGCAGGATGTTCGACTTCGCCAGCTCGACGTCGTTGTGCTTGCTCTGGTGATTGAGCCGCTTGTAGTGATTGTGCACGGCCACCGAGAGCACCTTCTTGGCGTGATCCTGGCCGATCACATAATCGTCGAGCACCTTGCGGATTTCGCGCGGCGTCGGAATGCCGTCGCGCGACTTCACCAGCGAGGATTTGTTCTCCTCGCGAATGATGTCCATGCACAGTTCGACGCATTCGTCGCAGATGAACACAGTCGGCCCGGCAATGAGCTTGCGCACTTCATGCTGGCTCTTGCCGCAGAACGAGCAATAAAGCGTGTTCTTCGAATCGCCGCCGCCAACCTTGCTCATTCCAGTCTCCGTCTTTACCGCGAGGGAGCCGCTTAAACCCTCGCCACCTTACTGATCCTCGGACTAAAAAAGCGTAGCACCTTCCGCCTCCTGAGCCCGACCAAGACGTTACCGTGACAGATTAGCATTCGTCACGACAACCCTGCATGCTAACGGTATGCCAAGCAAGAATTTATTAACAATAACACCGCATTGACAGGGGGGCGGTTGCCTGCCCGCCTGCCCTGGTGGCACAGGCCGCCGCTTAGCGATGCAGTTTGGCGCCTGATTCGCATACCGCTCTACTCATACCTTACTGAGTGCCGGCTGCTGCTCCCCCTTCAGGCTCGGCTCTTCAGCTCGCTTTTCGATCACCTTGTCGATGAGACCAAAGTCCTTGGCCATCTCCGAGGTCAGGAACATATCGCGCTCGAGCGCATCCTCGATCTTCTTCAGCGGCTGTCCGGTATGGCGAACGTAGATTTCATTCAACCGCCGCTTGAGGTTCAGGATCTCCTGAGCGTGCAGCATGATGTCGGTCGCCTGGCCCTGGAACCCGCCGGACGGCTGATGCACCATGATGCGGGCGTTCGGCAGCGCAAACCGGAGGTCCTTGGCGCCGGCGGCCAGAAGCAGCGACCCCATCGAGGCCGCCTGCCCGGTGCAGAGCGTCGAAACCGCGGGGCGGATGAACTGCATCGTGTCGTAGATCGCCAAGCCCGACGTGACGATACCGCCCGGCGAATTGATGTACATCGAGACTTCTTTTTTCGGATTATCCGCCTCGAGGAACAAGAGCTGCGCCACCACGAGCGACGCCATGCCATCCTCGATCGGGCCGGTGATGAAGATGATCCGCTCCTTCAACAGGCGCGAATAGATGTCGTAGGCGCGCTCGCCCCGGTTGGTCTGCTCGACCACCATGGGGACGAGGTAGTTCATGTAGGTGTCCTTCGGGTCGCGCATGCATCACCTGCTAAGGCTTAAGGGGACCTAATATTCACTGCACAATTTGGCTTGAGTTCGGGCACTGTTGTCGAAACCGCAAACTGCCGTCTCAAGTCAGGAACCACTCATGGACTCCGCAACATATGTGCGGAAGTTCCGGCGACAAGACGCGGTTAAGCTCGATGTAAACTTGCGTCGCCCATTTCAGGCGTCGCCAAAAATCCGCGCGTGACGCCGCAGAAGTCCCTCACACTTATTCTTCGTCTTCCTTGAACAGCTCTTCACGCGACACCGGCTTATCCGTCACGTCAGCGAGCTCGACCAGGAAGTCGACTACTTTGTCTTCGAACAACGGCCCGCGCAAGGCGGCAAGCGCATTCGGGTTCTTCTGGTAATAGTCCCAGATCTGCCGTTCCTGACCCGGATATTGGCGGACCTGTTCCATCACCGCAGCGCGCAGTTGCTCGTCGGTGACCTTGATATTGTTCTTCTCGCCGATTTCGGCAATGACGAGGCCGAGACGGACGCGACGCTCGGCGATGCCGCGGTATTCCTCCCGCGCCTTCTCCTCGGTCGTGCCCTCATCCTCGAACGTGCGGCTCTGCCGCTTGAGATCTTCCTCGACCTGCGACCACACGCTGCCGAATTCCTGTTCGACCAGGCTGGGCGGCGGTTCGAATTTATGGCGCTCGTCGAGTTGGTCGAGCAATCCGCGCTTGAGCTTCTGCCGCGACGCTTGCGTGTACTCGCGCGCGATGCGGTCTTTGACGGCGTCCTTGAGCTTGGCGAGCAATTCGAGGCCAAGCGTCTTGGCGAACTCGTCGTCGATGGTCACCACGCCGGGAGCCTCGACCGCTTTCACCGTTACGGCGAAGGTCGCGTTCTTGCCGGCCAAATGTGTGGCGCGATAATCGTCGGGAAATTTGACGTCGAACGTTTTGCTTTCGCCCGCTTTCAGCCCGACGAGATTCTCCTCGAAGCCGGGAATGAACTGACCAGCGCCCATGACGAGCGGCACGTCTTCGCCGGTACCGCCCTCGAACGGCACGTTCTCGAGCGAGCCTTCGAAATTGATGGTGACGCGGTCGCCGTTGGCGGCGCCTTCGCTCTTGGTTTCGAACGGCCGGTTCTGATCGGCGATGGTCTGCAGCGCCTTGTCGATCTCTTCGTCGCTGACCTCGGTCGTGAGCCGCGTGAGCTTGAGGCTCTTGAAGTCAGCGAGCGCTATGGAAGGAACGAGCTCCATCTCGACCGTGTAGGAGAGGTCGGACTTGCCGTCGATAACGCGCTCGACCTCGCCTTCGTCCGTCGGCAGAACCACCTTAGGCTCGATCGCGAGCCGGTAGCCGTGGTCGGTGATGATCTTCGAATTCGCATCGCGAACCGTCGCTTCGATCACCTCGGCCATGGCGGATTTGCCGTACAGGCGTTTGAGATGTTCGACCGGCACCTTGCCAGGCCGGAAGCCGCGTAGCTGCACGCGGCCCTTCAGCTCGTCGAGCCGCTCTTTGACCTTCGACTTCAAGATCGGTTGCTGGAACGACAACGCGATATTCGCGCTTGAGACCTGCTGCGGAAGTTTCGGTGACTTGCATCGACATTGCTCTTCACGGCCCTTAATTGCACGTTCGTCGGCCGCTTTTTTGGAAAAAAACGCCGTCCCGCTGGTGCGGGCGGAGGGGCTCGAACCCCCACGACTTTCGTCACGGGAACCTAAATCCCGCGCGTCTACCAATTCCGCCACGCCCGCGACAGGAGGGCGGCCCAGCGGCGCGGCTTATATCACGCGCAATCCGCGGAGCCACAAGAAAAATAGCAACCACAGCGATGTGTGGGGATTGAATAGGCCGGCCGCAAGATGGAATCACTCCAATAAGGTCCGGTACACCCTGGGCAGGCATTCCGGCAGATCTTCGGAGATGAGACCCGGCCCGAACGTGCGCGCGGCCTCGCCGTGAAGCCACACGGCTGCGGCGGCGGCCTCGAAGGCCGGCATGCCTTGCGCCAGCAGCCCCGTTATCATGCCGGTCAAGACATCGCCGGCGCCGGCGGTCGCCAAATACGCCGGCGCGTTGGCCGCGATGGCGGCGCGACCGTCGGCAGCCGCAACCACCGTATCGGCGCCCTTGAGGAGAACGATTGCCCCCGTCAGCGCGGCGGCAAGACGGGCTCGATCGAGTTTCGTGCCAGCTTCCGTTTTACTGTCCAACGCACCGAAGAAACGAGAGAATTCACCCTCGTGCGGGGTCATGACGGTGTCTCGGCCGGCCCTGCCCCGATCCATCAGCGCCCGCCCCAGTCGCTCGGGATCGCTGCCGAAGCTCGTGATCGCGTCGGCATCGAGCACGACGGCACGCTCACCCGCCAAGGCAGCCAGCACGAGGGCGCAGGTCTCCTCACCGACGCCCGCGCCCGGTCCAATCGCAAAGGCATTCAGACGGCGGTCGTCGAGAAACCGCGCGAGTTCGTCGGCACCATCAACCGGCCTAACCATAATGGCGAGATTGCTCGCCGCGTTCACCGCAAGCGCCTCGCGGGGGCTCGCAATGGTCACAAGGCCAGCGCCGGCCCGCAGCGCCCCGCGCGCCGCTAGTCGCGCCGCGCCGGTCGACCAGGACGGCCCCGAAGCGATCACCGCGTGGCCGCGATCGTACTTGTGCCCTGCTTCCTGCGGCCGCGGGAAATCCGCCGCCCACAGCGCCGGGATGTTTTCGAAAGCCTGGGGCCGGAGATCGGTCAGCACGCTTTCGGCAATACCGATATCGGCAACCGAGACCGGTCCGCAATAAAGTCTTCCGGGCAGAAGCACATGGCCCGGTTTCTTGCGAAAGAACGTAACGGATTGCGTGGCCTCGACGGCAAGTCCCAAGACGGCGCCCGAGCTGCCGTTGATGCCGCTAGGAAGATCCACGGCAATGACCGGCGACGATTGCGCGTTCATGGCTTCGATCATCGCCCGCGGCAGCCCCTCGACCGGACGATCGAGGCCCGCGCCGAACAAGGCGTCAATGATCACGTCCGCACCTTCGAGTGCCCTGGGCGCCGCCTCCACGAGCGGGCCCGACCACGCGGCGGCAGCGAGCGCGGCGTCGCCCTTGAGCCGTGCGATCTCGCCGAGGAGCGCGACCTCAACCCGATAGCCCCGCGCGGCCAGAAATCGCGCGGCCACAAAGCCGTCGCCGCCATTGTTGCCCGGTCCGGCGACGACGATGATTCGGCTGCCCGCCCGGTAACGCGTCCGGACCGCATCAGCCACGGCCTCCCCGGCTCGCTCCATGAGCCGGATGCCGGGCACGCCGGACGCAATCGTGCGCCGGTCGGCCTCCGCCATTTCGCTGTTGGTGAGAAGCTCGATCATGGGTCAGAAATCGTTGGCGATACAGCCGTAATGGACATAAGCCGGCTTGCCGCAAACGCCACTTGGCGCGATAATGTGCAACTTGCCTAGTTTGACGGCTAAGGCTCGCCGAGGACCTCTGATATGGGTTGCGGATTGCACTGTTTCGACCTGATCTAGTGCCTTTTCATGCACTTTGGACCTTGGCACGGGACCTGCTAACGAAAGCTCGGTTCCAGCGGGGGCCGGACCCTCCATCGGAGCCGGGAGACTAAAACGCGATGAAGAAAATCGAGGCGATCATCAAGCCGTTCAAGCTCGATGAGGTGAAGGAGGCACTGCAGGAAGTCGGACTGCAAGGCATCACGGTCACGGAAGCGAAGGGATTTGGCCGCCAGAAGGGGCATACGGAGCTCTATCGTGGCGCCGAGTATGTGGTCGATTTTCTTCCCAAGGTGAAAATCGAGATTGTTCTCGGCGATGATATGGTCGAAAAGGCAATTGACGCGATCCGCCGGGCAGCCCAAACCGGGCGTATCGGCGACGGCAAGATTTTTGTCTCAACCGTCGAAGAAGCCATCCGCATCCGGACGGGGGAGTCCGGTATCGACGCCATCTGAATTGGCTGGTTGGACTGCGATCTCGTTTTAGCGGGGACGCAACGCCGCCAGCGCCGAAGGCATTCAACCAAGAGCAGCACGAAAGGGTACGCCGGCCATGACGACGCCGAAGAATGTCATGAAAATGATCAAGGATAACGACGTGAAGTACGTCGATTTCCGGTTCACTGATCCGCGTGGCAAATGGCAGCACGTAACCTTCGACGTTTCGATGATCGAAGAGGACACCTTCGCCGAAGGTCAGATGTTTGATGGCTCCTCGATCGCAGGCTGGAAGGCGATCAACGAGTTCGGACATGTGCCTGATGCCGGATCCGACGTCGGCCGTGCTCGATCCCTTCTTCGCCGAGACCACGCTGTCGCTGATCTGCGACGTTCTCGAGCCGACCACCGGCGAGCCCTATAACCGCGATCCGCGCGGCATCTCCAAGCGCGCCGAAGCCATGGTCAAGTCCATGGGCATCGGGGACACCGTGTTCTTCGGCCCCGAGGCCGAGTTCTTCGTGTTCGACGACGTGAAGTATCGCGCCGATCCGTACAACACCGGCTTCAAGCTCAACTCGGTCGAATTGCCGACCAATTCGGACACCGACTACGAGGGCGGCAATCTCGGTCACCACATCGGCATGAAGAAGGGCTACTTCCCGGTGCCGCCGCAGGACACCGCGCAGGACATGCGCTCGGAGATGCTGGCCGCGATGGCGCGCATGGGCTGCGTCGTCGAGAAGCATCACCACGAAGTGGCCTCGGCGCAGCACGAGCTCGGCCTGAAATTCGCGCCGATGACCGTCATGGCCGACCGGCTGATCATCTACAAGTACTGCATTCAGCAGGTCGCCCAGGTCTACGGCAAGACCGCAACGTTCATGCCGAAGCCGATCTACGGCGACAACGGCTCGGGCATGCACTGCCATCAGTCGATCTGGAAGGGCGGCAAGCCGGTGTTCGCCGGCAACAAATACGCCGACCTCTCGGAGACCTGCCTGCAATACATCGCCGGCATCATCAAGCACGCCAAGGCGATCAACGCCTTCAGCAACCCGACCACCAACTCGTACAAGCGCTTGGTGCCGGGCTTCGAAGCGCCGGTGTTGCTCGCCTACTCGGCGCGCAACCGCTCGGCGTCGTGCCGTATCCCCTACACGACCAACCCGAAAGCCAAGCGCGTCGAGGTTCGTTTCCCCGATCCGCTCGCCAATCCGTATCTGGCGTTCGCCGCCATGCTGATGGCCGGCCTCGACGGCGTTAAGAACAAGCTCGACCCGGGCGAAGCCATCGACAAGGATCTCTACGATCTGCCGCCGAAGGAGTTGAAGAAGATCCCGACCGTCTGCGGTTCACTGCGCCAGGCGCTCGAAGAGCTCGACAAGGACCGCACCTTCCTCAAGGCCGGTGGCGTGTTCGACGACGACTTCATCAACTCCTACATCGACCTGAAGATGAACGAAGTCATTCGCTTCGAGCACACGCCGCATCCGGTCGAATTCGACATGTACTATTCGGCCTAGCGCTCGCTGTTTTCTACGCGATGCAATTTTCCGGGGCGCCGCTGATTGCGGCGCCCTTTTCTTTTCGCCATAGCCAATCTTTTTGCCACAGCTTCCAGGACGGCACGGCGCGCTCGGTGTCGTCCGTCGCCGCCGGCACTTCCACGAGGTCGTCGGCGATCTCCACGCGATTGCGGCCATTCTGTTTCGCGCGATAGAGCACCTCGTCGGCGCGCGTGATCAGTGACTCGATCATCGCGGTCGGCGGTCCCGACGCCACCCCGATACTCACGGTGACCGCGATGCGCCGGCCTTCGTGCACGATACTGGCCGCGGCCAGCGCGGCCCGCACGCGCTCCGCCGCGATGGCGGCGTCGGCAGCCTTGCTCGGCAATAACGCAACGAATTCCTCACCGCCCAAACGCCCGACGATGTCAGTGGCGCGAAGGGTGTCGCGAGCAACCTTGGCGAAGAGCTTCAGCACCGCATCGCCACCCGCATGGCCGTAGGTGTCGTTGACAGACTTGAACTTATCAAGGTCGAAGGCGAGGATGCTGACCGGCGCCATGCGACGGCGACACGAGGCTACCATCAGCCCGGCTCCGGTCTCAAAGAATCCGCGCCGATTCAACAGCCCGGTCAGCGGATCGGTCGCGGCCGCCATTTTGTAGCGATGCACCGCGCTGTCCTTGGCGAGGCTCATCATGAACAACGCCGTTCCGACCACATAAAGCAGTATCTCAATCGCAAAGACCGCGATCCAACCGCGCGCGGCGTGCTGGCCCGCCGCGTTTCCCCGACAGAACGCGGCGACCGCTGCGGGAAAAAGGAAAATCGCCCCGTGCAGCAGCGGCGCGAATGCGGCGGGCCAACGGCGGATCACCGATTTGCGACGCTCGCGTCCCAGTTCGGCAGCCGTCAGCGTGCCATAGCCAGCGACGATGAGGGCACTCACCAGCATGCGGGACGCGGCCGATCCGGCAAAACCGGGGAAAAACGACGCGGCAATCCAGAACACGGAACCGAAGGTCATGCCGGCCCAATGCGCCGGCCGGCCGTGAAACGACCGCGCTCCGGTCCAGATCATGCCGACCGCGCCAAATAGCAACGCGGTCGACGTTGACGCCGGCAGTGCCGGCACAATCACACTGCCCGATCGCCACAGCGCCCCGGACATGCCGCCGATCAGGTAAGCGATGCTCCACCAACCCAACGCGCGACTGCCATCCTGCAGCCAAGCGTGAAGCAAAAAGACCCCGAGGAGCAACGTTACACAGATCGCAATAAAGAACAGCGTTCCGACATCAAGCGATGTCAGAGCTGTGGAGAGATTGCTCCCCATAGACCAACTCCCGACGTGCATCCGCATTTACGCTTAGCAGCCATCGGTGTGCGATCGGTATGATTAGAGCTGCGGGTTTTGCCAAAGCTTGGCGGAAAAAAGCCGGGAAAATAACGCGCGTAAGCGTCGAAAAATAAATCGCGGAAAAGCCCAAAAACCGCATCAAAATCGATATGGCGGGTTCCACCGTGGCTCCCCCCAAAACAAAACCGACCAGGATTAAAATTCCGGACGGTTTGGAGAGTTTCGGCGCAATCCGAATATGCCGGCACGAACGTGCTCTCAACCCGCGTTCGCTACACCTTACGTGCTTCAGCCTTTGTTTGACCAACCTTCCGTCGAGCAGCCAGACGCTGCACAGATGTGATTCATCCTTCAGCCCCCATCAGCCCACTCGTGCCCATCGAAGAGTGGGAATCAGAAACTCCTTCACAGAGGCGTCACGTATTATTATGGGCACATGCGATCATAACTCTTTCACAGGACGCATTATGAATACCCGGATTGCCTGCGTAGTCGTTATTCTTTCGCTTTCTCAGCCGGCGTGGTCGCAGGAATGGCGCGGGCATCTCGCGACACTGAGCGATGCTCGCGTCGTCTGCTCGGACGCGCACAGTAAGGAATGTGAACCGTTTCTGGCTGAGGCTGTAGCGGTGGCTGACGTGCTAAAAGAGCTCTCTTCGATCGACAAGGAAGCAAAGGGCGACTTCGTCATCGTCCCCTTTCCTCACGGCATTCAAACGCACTGCTCGCAGAATTGGATGAAGTCGATGAACGGAACCGCGCTACTTCACTCGACGCTTGGGTTTGGTGGATTTGATGATAGCAAGACTACCTATTGGACACACGCCCTTATGGTCGTGGCCCAGCAGCTTTGTCATTCGTGACGCGCGCACCTGCCCAGGGTGGCGGTGTCATCGCGTTAATAAAGTTGAAAACAAGTCGCTGCAACGATTGGGGCGGTCAAAGGTTAGTACTGCGTACAGGAGACCAACCCCGAATGTTCGGTCGGATTCATCACTCACCGGCGAACGACGCGATTATGGCTCGTTCGGAAGAGCTTATGCGGCAAAGCCAGCAATTGCTGGACTCGATGCCCCTTGCGGACGCCTTTGCCACCCATAAGTCCGATGAACCGTCCCGGGATCAACGGGACTCAGCGTCTTCCGGCGCTTGAATAGTCTCACAGCCAACTCGGCGCGGTGTTGTTTCCAATCCGTCGAAACCTTTTGGACGATGGAATTGAGAGTTTAGTCGGCCCGTTGCGACGACCAATTATCGCAGGTGTCTTTCGCTCCTGCGCCCGCTTCAGCGACCCCCAAGTGGGGTCGCTTTTTCGATGCCCTCAGTGACGTGAAGCGCGGTAGGTTCGAAGAGCAGCCCCGGTAACACGACGCGGCAGCAATCATCAGATCGCGTCGTTGACGCTCAGCGACTGCGAGATGCTAGCAAACCTGGCACGCCGAAACGCGATTCCGCGAACCGCCAGTATCAAGCCGCGCCGCACCGGGAGCTTTCCGACAAGCTTCGATAGCTCAACACCGGTTCGCTTATCGGCTCACTCTCCGCATATCGATCAGCGACAATCGCCGCATATTGCCAATCCCTAGCAAGAGCCAGAAACGCTTTACGCGCCTCGGCTGCCTCACTGTCGGCAGCCCACTTGGTGCAGGTGCTCGCCATCGATCGACATTCGTTAGCGGTAAGCATGTTCAGCCTCTCAGTGATTGTATCCACTCACCTACCGAAGCTAACAACGAAGGATGGCGAGACAACAACGACAAACACCTAGGTGCGGTGCTAAGTTGTCACAGGGTAGATTCATTATCATCGCGAAAGTGCAAGGAGATATGAGTGGCCAGCCTGATTGGATCGTGGAAGCTCACGGCGTTCAATTTCGAGTTCGAGGATGGACAACGGGTGCCGGTCTACGCCGATGGTTGCGGCTCACTGATCATCACAGCCGATAGATTTGGTGCGATTTTATGCGACAAGGCAAGAAAGGCAGACGACCCGGTCAATTCTCTATTTGAGGGGATGATGGCATACACTGGGCGGCATCACTTACAGGATGCTGATATCGTGATTATTGATGTGGATGTGGCTTGGCATCCATCGTGGCTTGGCACGAAACAGACCCGCCATTTCAAGATCACGGGCGAGAAACTTGCAATCGTCTCCTCACTCCAAGAGCATCCCAAATATCCAGGGCGAATGGGCCGTGGCGTCATCGATTGGACACGGGAGAAATAGGACGGCGGAGGCAACGTCTTCTCATCAAGAATATGGAGACGTGTTATTATTGATGCGGATTTGGGAGGCGAGCAGATGTCATGGCAGACCAGAACTTTTGGGATTACCTTCGCCGCTGCCACTGCTTGGCTCGGTGTCGCGACACCATCGTTCGCGGCTCCCGGCATTGTTCACGAGTGCAAGCCCAGCCTCGATAGCATCGGCAACCTGGTTGACCCTGTTAAGAGCTTCGCCAACGGTCAAATCAGGGTTGCGCACGTTTCCACCGAAGAGCCAGCAGCCGCGCCCGAGCATCTTTTGATTTTCGTGTCGCCGCTGGTGGGCATGGGCGCTGAATGTTTCGCAATTTCCGCAGCGAAGGACTCCGACAGCGACGACGTCTATCGCGGCTACTACGCATTGGAGTTCGATAAGCTGCATGCTTCTTATGATGACAAAAAGGGATTGCTGTTGCGCATCCCCGCCAGCATAGGCGATGGCGGCGAACAAAAGCCTGTCGGCGATTTAAAGGTTCTCATCAACCGCAAGAACGATAATGCGGTCACCGTTGAGCAATAAGGCGCCGGCGATGAAAACGTATTTATCCGCGACGATTATTGCTTCCATGGTGGCAACACAAGTCCGCGCCGAACCTCTAGTTTATGCATGTGAGATTGTGGCCGACCTCAATTACGAAACTCATTTGGCAAAGGTCGATGAACAGAGACACACATTTCAATGGCGCGGAAAGACCTATCGGATAGCGAACCAGCCCGAATGCGCAAAGTACGGATGGCGGGTGACAGGCAATGGCGCTGCCTTTGATTTCTGTACCGCGACTAAGGGATTTGCAGGTTTCAACGGTCAACCCAAAAGTGTTGCTGACCATCCCAGCGAGAATGGCGTTACCTGTAGTATGTTCGTCAAGGATTGAAAGACCCTGGCGCACAAAGGTGTATATGAAAGTCCCCTAGGAAGCGGGAACGTGTCACAGCGCATCGACAAATCCTGGCTTGTCCTTACGAGTATTGAAAACTTCGATCATGATCGTTGCGTCGATCTTTTCACAAGACCAGATGGCACTTGTGGATTTGAAGAGTTCAGGCGCGATGCGGAGGACCGGGGCGATTGGACGCCCATGCAGTATTACTCCGGAGCCGTATTTTCATCGCCGAGAGAAGCTCTCGTAGCCGCCATGAGAAGGGTGAGTTGGTTGGCTGATGCCGTCCCGCACAGTCATTCGGCGCAAAAGATATTGGCACAATGAACACAATGCTTGGCGATGACCTGGCAGACAGATACGAGCCTGGTCGTCGGATGGCACTCGGCAACGGGTTGAAGGACTTCAATGCTGGCGGCAAGGAAGCGGAACAAGTTCTTCGCTTCACATCCAGATTGTGACCGCCCGATCGTCGAATAGATCTTGGCATTCTTGATAATGCGCCATCGACGACTTCGCTCTTCTGCGCACCAGGCAGTTTCTGCCCGGAACTGCACAAACGAAAAGCGCTTGGCGTTTCCGCCAAGCGCTTGATTGCGCTTCAGTATGTTGTGTTTTCGGTTAGCGCTTCGAGAACTGGAAGCTACGACGGGCTTTGGCGCGGCCGTACTTCTTGCGCTCGACCACGCGCGAGTCGCGGGTGAGGAACCCGCCGCGCTTGAGCACGGCGCGCAGTTCCGGCTCGTGCCGCATCAGCGCCTTCGAGAGGCCGTGACGAACCGCGCCAGCTTGGCCCGAAAGGCCACCGCCGGACACGGTGCAGACGACATCGTATTGGCCCTGGCGGTTGGCGGCGACGAGCGGCTGCTGGATCAGCATGCGCAGCACCGGGCGGGCAAAATAAGTTTCCACCGGCCGATCGTTGACGACGATCTGGCCGGCGCCGAGCTTGACCCACACGCGCGCGACGGCGTCCTTGCGCTTGCCGGTCGCATAGGCGCGGCCTTGCTTGTCGATCTTCTGGACGTATTTCGGCGGCTCGGCTGCCGCCGTCGGGCTTGAGCGAGGACAGCTCACCCAGGGTTTGAATAGTCTCGGCCATCAGGCAACCCTTTTGTTCTTGCGGTTCATCGCGGCGATATCGACCTGCTCCGGCTGCTGCGCCGCGTGCGGATGCTCGGCATGCGGATAGACCCGCAGATTGGCGAGCTGGCGCCGACCCAGCGGGCCGCGCGGCAGCATCCGCTCGACCGCCTTCTCGACGATGCGCTCGGGAAAGCGGCCGGCCAGGATCGCCTTGGCCGAACGCTCCTTGATGCCGCCGATATAGCCGGTGTGCTTGTAATAGATCTTCTGCTCGACCTTGCGGCCGGTGAGCACGATCTTCGCCGCGTTGACGACGATGACGTTGTCGCCGCAATCGACGTGAGGCGTGTAGCTCGGCTTGTGCTTGCCGCGCAGCCGCATCGCCACGAGCGAGGCGAGCCGACCGACGACGAGACCCTCGGCATCGATCATGACCCACTTCTTATCGACTTCGGCGGGTTTGGCCGAAAACGTTTTCATCTTTGCATCCATGAATGGAATGGCGCCGACTAAACGGCCAGCGCGTTGGCGGCTTGTCTAACCGCAGTCGGCGCCGTGGTCAACACCAACGAACCCGGTTTTCGAAACTATTTCAATGGGCTGTACTGGAGGTATTATTTCACCATCAGACTGGATGGTTGGGTGGAATCGAGTAGGTCGAGGTCGCGTGGGCGACGAGGTCGTCCTCGCCCTCCGAGTGGATGGCGATATCCGCCACCGCGAGCCGTTTGCCCAGTTTGATCAGCCGGGTCTCGGCCAAAAGATCCTTTTGCGGCGGACGCTTAAGGAAATTGATGGAGAGATTGGTGGTCACCGCCATCGGCGCCCAACCAATGCTGGCATGGATCGCCACGTAGGGCCCCAGATCGGCCAGCGCCATCATGGTGGTCCCCGCGATGGTGCCGCCGGGACGCAGCGAGCGCGGGTCGAAACGCTTGCGGACCCGGCAGCCGCGGAACCAGACCGCGTCGATGGAAAAGCCGCCCTGCGGATTGAACATTTGCGGAAACTCCGCCGAGAGCAAATGCTCGATCTCGGTCTCCGTGAGTTTTGCCTTTTCCTTCACGTCCCTGCTCCCCACCTCAGGATTCGGATACAATGCACGATGCCGGTTTGCCAATCCGCGCCGAATGCCAGGCTTGAGGACAGGAAACAATGAGCGCGCTCGCGAATGCCGCAGCCGAAGCCGCCCCGTCGCGGTTGATCCTTTTGCGCGACGATATCGAAGGCGTCGCGCTGCTCACCCTAAACGATCCGGACACCCGTCAACAGCCTGTCGGAGGCAATGCTGGAAGCGCTCGGCGATGCGCTGACGGCGATCGCGCACGATGAAAGCGTCCGTGCGGTCATTCTGGCCGCGAACGGGCCGGCATTTTCAGCCGGCCACAATCTCAAGGAGCTTAACGCCCGGCGTAGCGACGAAGACGGCGGACGCGCTTATTTCAAACACATCATGGCGATGTGCAGCACGATGATGCAGCAGATCGTCACTCTGCCGCAGCCGGTCATTGCCGCCGTCGAGACGACAGCGACTGCGGCCGGCTGCCAGCTTGTCGCCAGTTGCGATCTCGCGGTCGCCTCGCCCGCCGCCAAATTCGGGACCCCCGGCGTCAACATCGGCCTGTTCTGCTCGACCCCGATGGTTGCGCTGTCGCGCAATGTGTCCCGCAAGCACGCCATGGAAATGCTGCTGACCGGCGAGTTGATCACCGCGGAGCACGCGGCCCGTATCGGTCTGATCAATTTCGTGACTGAAGCCGGCCGCGAACGTGAAGAAGCCCTGACGCTGGCCAGAACGATTGCGGCGAAGTCCACTCTGACCGTGAAGCTCGGCAAGGAAGCTTTCTATCGCCAGAGCGAGATGCCGCTCCACGAGGCCTACAACTATGCCAGCGAAGTCATGATCCAGAATATGCTGGCGCGCGACGCCGGCGAAGGCATTACGGCGTTCATCGAAAAGCGCACGCCGCATTGGGAAGACCGCTGACGCGTCCGTTGTCTCAAGCTCTCGGTCCCCGCATCTCTATCTCTCGTGTTTCGACGCTGGCTCTTTGACCCCATGAACCACGACATCCCCTATCCAGACACCTACATTCGCAGCATCCTCAACACCGCCAAGACCATCGCGATGGTCGGCGCTTCGATCAACGAGGTGCGACCAAGCTTTTTCGCCTTCAAATACCTGCTGGAACACGGCTTCCACATGATCCCGGTCAATCCCGGACATGTCGGCAAAGAGCTGCTCGGTCAGCGCATCTATGCCCGGCTTGCCGACATTCCCGAGCCGATCGACATGGTCGATATTTTCCGCCCGTCGGAATATGCGCTGGGGATCGTGCAGGAAGCGCTGAAGCTTGAGCCGCGGCCACAAGTCGTTTGGATGCAACTTGGCGTTCGCAATGACGAAGCCGCCGCGCTGGCTGAAGCCAACGGTATCAAGGTGGTGATGAATCGTTGCCCGAAGATCGAATACGGACGCCTTTCCTCGGAGATCGCCTGGATGGGCGTCAACACGCGCACGATCAGCGCGAAAAAGGCAATGCGGACTGGCGGCATTCAGCGCCTGTCGCTCGCGCGCTCTTCGGTTCCGGGCGGCCTTACGTCGGCCAGCGAACGCTCGCAACGCGACGATGACGCGTGAACCGCGTCGCTTATTACCGCATCAGAAGTAATGTTTGTTCCTGAGAGGCGGGAGCAACTTTTGTAGAGTCTTTTTTCATTTCTCTCCTGTTTAATAGCACTCACTTTGGCTGAGCAAACTCGCTGGGCTCCGCGTGAGTAACTTGTCAGGGGTAGCCAATGAAAAAGGTCGCTGTGCTTGCGTCTGTGCTGTTTTGCGTTTCGCTCGCGCCGGTCGCGAGCAAGGCCGACGATGAACAAGCAGGCCGTAAAGCGTGCATGATGGATGCGCTGACCGTGTGCGCTCAATTCATTCCCGATCGCGAACGCATCGCAAGTTGCCTCAAAACCAACAGCGAACGCATCTCGGAGCCGTGCCGCCTTCTTGTGATGAACACGCACTGACCAAGCGGCAACAGCCGCGAGGAAAAACCATGCGCCCTGCCCTCGATCGCTCGGAGATTTCGATCTGGAAGCGGCGCGTATTGCTTCGGTTGCATGTCAGTCGGGCATAGCGAACATCGCCAGCGCGTTCCCCGCACGGTTCGCATCGAAGCGTGCCTGCCGCGGAAAGCGCTGCTGCCGCCGGGCGGACCGGACTGGCTGCACGAAATCAAACATGACGGTTTCCGTATCCTGGCGCAGAAGGATGGCGGCAGCGTGCATTTGATTACTCGCAACGGTTACGATTTCGCCGATCGCTATCCGTTGATCGTCGACGCCATGTCGCGGCTTCCGGTCGAAAGCTGCATCGTCGATGGCGAGGCCATCGTCGTCGATCAAAGCGGGCTGTCGGTGTTTGACCTGCTGCGCTACCGCACGCATGACCACGCCGCCACGTTATGCGCCTTCGACCTTCTGGCGCTCAACGGCAGCGACCTGCGGCGCAAGCCTCTCGAGGAGCGCAAAGATCTTACAGCCGAGACGCTGCGGACCCGACATCACGGCATCGCACTGAGCGCGATCTACGACTGTGATGGGTCGGCCCTCTACGAGCATGCCTGCGCGCTCGGCTACGAGGGCATTGTCAGCAAGCGGCGCGGATCGCGCTATTTCTCCGGCCGCACCGATCAGTGGCTCAGGATGAAAAACCCGCTGGCCCCCGCGACCAGCCGCGAACGCGAAGTCGACTGGGCGAAACGTTAGCCAAGCCGTATATTTTCAAATCAACGCGCGCATTATCGCGGGCCGTTTGCCCGCGCAAAAGGATTTAGACACATGAGCAAAACGCCGATGAAATTCACCGACGCTGAGCGCACCACGCTCGTGAACGCGCTGACGGTGGCGTCGCGCCAATATGAAATTGACGCCGACCGCGCCGGCGAACTGGCCCTGCATGGGGCGACGTTCTTCGAGCCCGCGGAAGCATTGGCGAAGCAATTCCGCGAGCACGCCACCGATGCCAAGGAGCTTCGCGACAAGCTGACGTTCTTTTGGGGATACGTCGAGCCTTGAGGATCGCGACCGCCGACGATGTCTTTCGCAGCGTGACGATGCAAGAACCAAGACCTCGTCCAAAACATAACAGTGGAAACCATTGAACGAAAACGCGAGGCAGCCAAATTGCCTCGCGTTTTAAATAGCGTCCCGAGCTTGATAGCTGAAAGTCGCCGATCAGTTCTCGATCCTGTGATTATTACCACACCGGCCGCTTGGCAGCGCACACTCATGACGGCGCGGATGAACGTAGTTATAGATCGGCCGATACCGCGGCGCATGAACTGAACTGTCCGGCATCGTCTTCATTCCCGTCTCGGCAGCAATGCCAACACCGGCACCGCCGAGAATTCCGCCGAGCACGATCGCCGCTGCGGCGAGATACGAGCGTTTCATGACCATTTGAATGTCCTCCGATGGATCGTTCGCCCTCGTAAACGCCGGCCGAGCGCCCGGGTTCGCACGGCGCGCGATGAACTCGCCATCAGGTTAAGAGGATATGACCGTACCGAGCGCGCTTCCCACAGAACGAGAACGGCGCGATGCGATCAAGATCATCAGAGAGGGCTTCGGCGGCGAGGCCGATGAGCGAGGCGTGAACGATCGCAGGGCGACAGTTCATTGCCGACGCGTCGAACATTAGCGGCCGCCGAAGCGATGCCGGATGTATGGAGACCACCCTTCCAAGTCAACCTGACGTCGGCCCGTTTATCGGCATCGCCACCGGGCAAAATCGCATGACGCTACGCCATTCTGCGAGGCCTACGTCGCTCGGAATGGCTGGCCTACAAAACGGCCGTAAAATGAAAGCAAATAGCCTCGACAGCACTGAAAATCTGAGCCAAATCAACGGTCCGCGAGGAATGACCTCCCACTCACTCTCATCACCTCTCCGGGACCGACGCAAAGGAACGGCGCATGACCGAACGCATTCCGGGTTTTGCCACGCTTGCGATCCACGCCGGTGCGCAGCCGGACCCGACGACCGGCGCACGCGCCACGCCGATCTACCAGACCACCTCCTACGTTTTTGAAGACGTCGATCACGCCGCTTCGCTGTTCGGCCTCTCGACCTTCGGCAACATTTACACCCGCATCGGCAATCCGACGACGGCCGTGCTGGAGGAACGCGTCTCCGCGCTCGAAGGCGGCACCGCAGGGCTTGCGACCGCCTCCGGCCACGCCGCGCAGATGACGACGTTTCACTGCCTGCTGCAGCCGGGCGACGAGTTTGTCGCCTCGCGCAAGCTCTACGGCGGCTCGATCAATCAATTCACGCACGCGTTCAAGAATTTCGGCTGGAACGTCGTCTGGGCCGATCCGGACGACATTTCCTCGTTCGAACGGGCGGTTTCGCCGAAGACCAAGGCGATCTTCACCGGAATCGATCGCCAATCCCGGCGGCGTCATCACCGACATGGCGGCGGTGGCGCAGATCGCGCGCCGCGCCGGCGTGCCCTACATCGTCGATAATACGCTGGCCACGCCCTATCTGTGCAAGCCGATCGAGCACGGTGCCGACATCGTCATTCACTCGCTGACCAAATTTCTCGGCGGCCATGGCAACTCGCTCGGCGGCATGATCGTCGATGCCGGCACGTTCAACTGGTCGCGCGCCGGACGCTATCCGATGCTGTCCGAGCCGCGGCCGGAATATCACGGCATTGTCTTGCACGAGACTTTTGGCAATTTCGCCTTCGCGATCGCCTGCCGCGTGCTGGCGCTACGCGACATCGGCGCCGCGCTGTCGCCGTTCAATGCATTTCAAATTCTCACCGGCATCGAAACGCTGCCGCTACGCATGCGCACGCATTGCGACAACGCGCTCGCGGTCGCCACATGGCTTGCGGCGCATCCCAAGGTCGCGTGGGTGAGCTATCCGGGATTGCCCGGCGACCGCTATCATAATTTGGCGAAGACAATACTGCCCGGCCGGCGCTGGCGCAGTCTTCACCTTCGGCCTGCGCGGCGGCTACGAGGCCGGCGTCAAGCTCGTGTCCAACGTGCAGCTGTTCTCGCATCTCGCCAACATTGGCGACACGCGTTCGCTGATCATTCATCCGGCCTCGACGACCCACCGCCAGCTTACCGACGCCCAAAAGGTTTCCGCAGGTGCCGGCCCCGATGTCGTGCGGCTTTCTATCGGCATTGAGGACAAGGAAGACATCATCGCCGATCTGGAACAGGCGCTGGCGGATTAGCTGCTTAGCCACGCGCGTTCGTGCGCAAGCGGAGCACCACGCTGGGTTCCCGCTTGCGCGGGAATGAGCGGGATAGATTCATTCCCGGTTCAACAAACAGTCGCCCCGACGATGGAATGAACGGATCGCCACTGGCGGCTTTTTCTCACCGGCGGTCCCTCTTGATTATCGAGCGGCCATGACGCTTACCCGATCTCGCGCAGGCGGAAGGACTTCAACGACGCCTCGCGTCCGTCCCATCTGAGCGGCGTGGACGCTCGCGACCGTGAGCACCAGCATCGCCACCGCCTGATGCAAAAGTCCGAGCGGCAGCGGCACCACCAACACCAGCGTGACAATCCCAAGCGCCACTTGCAACATCACAGCAGCGAACAAAACAAACGCACCCAATCGGCTGCGGCGGTCCTTCAACCGTGCAGCGTCAACCGCGTGGAGCAATGCGATCACAAGGATCGCATAAGCCAGCATCCGATGATCGAACTGCACGGTCAGAACATTCTCGAAAAAATTACGCCACAGCGGCGTATCGAAGAACAGCCGCGCGCTGTCCGGAACGAGTGCCCCGTCGATCAGAGGCCAGGTGTTGTAGGCGTAGCCGGCGCGCAAGCCTGCCACGAGCGCGCCGAGATAGATCTGTGCCAACACCAACACAACAAGGGCGATGGCGCCGCTTCGGATGCGCGTACCGCGCCGCGCGTCCGCTACCGAGGCAAACGAAGGCGCGTTGGGCGATGCAGCCATCCGCCGCGCCGTGAAGATGATTGCGACGTAAATCAAGCAAGCGAGCAGCAGATGCGTCGCCAGGCGATACTGCGAGACTTCGACGCGTTCGGCCAAACCCGAGGCGACCATCCACCATCCGACCGCGCCCTGCAGGGCGCCGAGCCCGAAGATGAACCACAGTCTTGGCCGCAACGGCGGCGCCACCCAACCGCGCCAGAGAAAGAACAGAAACGGCAACAGAAATGCCGCCCCTATGACGCGCCCGAGCAGCCGATGCGTCCATTCCCACCAATAAATCGTCTTGAAGGCCTCGAGGCTCATGCCGCGATTGATCTCGCGGTATTGCGGGATCGCCTGATACTTTTCGAATTCGCTCTGCCAAGCCTGCTGCGACAGCGGCGGAACCACCCCCATCACCGGCTTCCATTCGGTAATCGAGAGCCCGGACTCGGTCAGCCGCGTCGCGCCGCCGACCAGCACCATCGCCAGCACCAGGGCGGCGACCGCATAAAGCCACAGGCGCACGGCGCCGGTTTGTCTGCTGCTGGTGGCTGTTCCGGTCATCGATTGATCACTTGTCGCAAGCGCGCGGACCATATAGTGCTGCGCCCTGCCCTCGCAACGTTTGTTGACCGTCAGCCTGAGGTGCGCGGCAATGCCGCGCCCGGAGGGGTGGACGGGCACCCCGGCCGCGTCCTTCGAGGGTGCGATGCGGCCATCTCGGGATGACGGAAATATAGGTTCTGGTTTCTCATGCCTCTGCGTCTGCGTAAGTTCATCGGCACCTTCGCGCTCTTGATCCTGGTCGTTGTCTGGGCGCTCGTCGCCATGGCATTTGCCCAGATGCCGGCCATCCGCGACAACGCGATCCTTTCGGTTGCCTACTACGTGATTGCCGGTATGGGCTGGTGCCTGCCGGCCATTCCGATCGTCACCTGGATGAGCCGAAAGCCGCGCAGCGTGTAATTCGTCGTCATTGCGAGGAGCGCCAGCGACGAAGCAATCCACAGCTCGCTGGCCGCACTGGATTGCCCCGCCGGTGTTCGCAATGACGATAAGCTACGCCGCCTTGGGCCGCCGAAAGCCGGTCCACATCGCGGTGGCGGAACCGGACAACAACACGCGCACATACCGGAGTTGCTGGTATTCGCCGTTCAGCGAAATGCGCGGCAGCGCGGTAAGATGCTTGGCGTGGGCGCGGAACAGAACCCCCGGTCGCGTCGTGACTGCGGTCTTGAAGCCGAGTTCGGCCGCGATGGCAAATTCGCGCGCGGCTGCCGAGCCCGGATCGCCATAGGGGTAAGACAAATGCGCCGGCCGCGCGCCGAGCGCCGACTCGATCACGGTGCGGCTTAAATCCATCTCCGAGCGCACGGTCTTCTCCGGAAGCTTTGCCAGCGCCAGATGGTTCACGGTGTGCGCGCCGATGGTGACCAGAGGATCGCGGGCGAGCAATGCGATCTCCTGCCAGGTCATACAGAGATCCTCGCAAAAAGCCGCGACATCGACCTGATAACGCAGCGCCAGGTCACGGACGACGAAGACGCAACTCGGCCTCGCTCTGCCGCGCGCGCAGCCACCAGTAAAGTTCGTCGTAAAGCGCCCGCTTCTCGGCAACGGTGCGGCAATCGAAGCTGCGGTTCTCGCCGTCAATGACCAGCCCGATGCGATCGCGCTTGGCGATCACGGCCTCGAGCACCAGCCACCACAATTCGCCGAGACGATCTGGAAAACTCGTGGGCACATAAATGGCCAACGGCAAGCCCGCGTCGCGCAGGATCGGATACGCAAATTCCAGATTGTCGCGATAGCCATCGTCGAAGGTGAGACACACAAAGCGCCGGCCGTAATCGCCCTCGGTCAGGCGGCGGTGCATCTCGTCAAGGCTAACGACATCGATGCCGGAGCGCGCCAGCAATTTGACCACGCGGGTGAGGAAACGCGGCGTGACTTCCAGGAGCCTGTTCGGCTGAAAACGGTCAGGACGCGGCGGCCGCACATGGTGCAGCGTCAGAATGGCGCCGACCCCACCGACTAACGGCTTGAGCGCACGGTAGGCGCCCGAGAAATAAAGCGACTCCAGGCCGCCGCGGATGATGGTTTGTTTCAAGCCGGCCATGATGATGACTGTACTGCCGCCGTCCCTGCATTTGCGAAGATCCGGCAAAGAAGTCCGTTCGCTACCATGTGTGTCCGAACAGCGCCCTTACAGACGCGAGACTAGCTTCCTCTTGGTTGACAATGTTTTGCGCCGATCGTCGGGCTGCGAAGGGCCGAAGCCACAAAAGCCACCCGGCCAGGCTTCGAAGCCGCCGTGAGGTTTCGCCGCCTCGGCGCATGGCCCGCGTTTGCTTGTATTCCGCAATTGGCGGCGTATTTTTAGCGCAGCGGAGCATCGAGCATGGCGAGACCGGTGATTTTTACAATTTCGGCCGCATGGGACGACGAAGCGTCGGTCTGGGCGGGACATTGCGACGATATTCCCGCCGCGGCAGACGCTCCGACACTCGACGAATTGCTGGCGAAGATCTCAGCCGTGGCGCTCGATCTACTGCCTGACAATCATCCCGAGATCGATCCAAAGGATTTGTTTCTGCAAATCACCGCGCTCCGCGAAGCCGAACCCGCCGCGGCCTAGATGGCTCCGCAGTTTGACAAGCCGCTGCGCGAGCTCCTGCGCGCCGCGCCTGTTTTCTGGTTCGCCAGGGCAAAGGCAGTCACGAAATCTGGCACAGCCCGATGACCAAGCGAAATTTCGCCGTACCGATCGGGATTCCCGCCGCCACACGGCAAATGCGATCCTACGCCAGGCCGGCCTTCCGAAAGCTTTTTGAGCGCGCGTCTCACCCGCTCCCTCTCTAACCTGCATCCTCACACTTCGCGTACCGGCGGCTTATCGGGATCGGTGAGTTTGAACTCGATCGGACCGACGCCGATGATCCCGATAACGGCAGGCTCCTTGCCGTCGCGCTTGACGCCATCATAGTGCGGGGTATGGGCGACGCGGCGGACGAACCCACCCGCGGGCACCGGCACGGTGTTTTCCGGCTCGAAAGTCTCGCCCGAATTGACCCACCAGGTGCCGGAGATGACGAAGCACAAGCGGTCGGTGACATAGGTGTGCGGGGCGCTCATATAGCCGGGATGCCAGCGAACCAGGATGGCGTAGGGTCCAGGCTTGTCGATGGCGCCAAACACGGCCGCGCTCTCCATGGCGCCTTTCGGACCATCCACGTTCCAGGGCTTCCACTGCATCTGGTCGGGCAGCGTGACCTGCGTCTGCGTCGGATCGACGGCGTGCGCCGGATCGGACACCAGCGCGGCCGGCAATGCGGCCAGGAGCGGCGCGAACATCAGGCCGCGGCGGGTGGCGGCAAAATCGCTCGTTTCCCCTTCCGATGCATAGGCGATCTTGCGGGCGATGTCTGTGAGCTTTCCGGCCGGCGGAATGACAAGCGGCATCGGCTTTCTCCCGTGAATGCGTGAGCCGTCAGTATGACCCGTTCACGGAGAAAGAGTTGCGGAGATTTTGGCGCGGTTGTGTCGCGGACGTCCAGACAGCGACTACGCGGCAGCCGCAGGCATCGAGGCACGGCTGCCGGAGGGGCCTTCGCCACGGCCGCCGCGGCCGGCGACCAGGACGGTGACATTGTCGAACCCGGCGGCCAGCAGGCTGTCGCGCGCCTGCATGGTGACAAAGCCGGCGGCGGTTTCGGCCAGAAGCAGCGCGTGAGTGGCGACGCGGGCGACCGTCTCGATGTCCCGCTCGGTGCCAGGGCCGCCGAGCGCCCCGCCATTGATGACGAGATGCGGGTAAGCCTGCGTGAGCGCCGCGAACGTGTGCATCACACTGGGGGCGGCAAGGAGCGAACCGCGGCTGGCGTTGCGGCCTGCGGCGATCAAATTGAGGTTCGAGGCCGCGTCACGGGTGATGATAGCGGCAAACGACGCTTGGCCGGCGGCGAGCGAGGCAAGGCCGGGAGCGGCCGGATCGGTGGAAATATCGCGGACCGCGGCGTCGCCCGCCCCGAGCGCAACCAGGACGACACGGGCATCGCGGGCAAGCGCGCGTGCAAAGCGAATGGCAACGCCGTCGGTATCGAGCGCCGGCGCCGTGCCGAAGACGGCAATCTGGCTGCCATCGACGCCAGCGGCGTGGAGATTGTGAGCGAAATCCTCGATCGCACTCACCGGAACGCCGATAATCTCGGGAGCCACTGGGGGTGACTGTCGCGGTGGCGAGGAAACTGCGAGCGTCGAGGCGGCAACTGTCGGCGTTGCTGCAGCCAACGCGGACTCGACCGTCGGCTCAGGTTTGCGCTGAAACGCCGCGCGCAACCTGCCTGTGAGCGAGCTCCGGTCAGCCGGCGCCACGGGGCGTTCCTGCGGTAGCTGCGGCTGCTGCATCGGCTCAACCTGCGGCTCCGGCTGCGAACGCCACGACCCGCGAGCCACCGGCGCGATCGGCGGCGAAAATGGAAGCTCTTGCTGCAGGTCGCGATCAATCTCCGGATACGGCTCAGGCTCTGCGTCCTGCAGCGTCCGTCCTCTTCCGGTCGGAGGAGTGCCACGCTGCGCGCGCGCCGGCGCCTCCTCGTCAGTGGTACCGACAGGCAACTTGGTGTCTGGCGCTTGCAGCATGGCGCGGGTGACCACCAACCCGCACATCAGCATGAACGTCGCGAGCGAAGCGATCGCCACGGTCGGCAGCTTTTTCGGATAGGTCGGCACGCTGGACGGCGTCGCGCGCGAGATAATGCGCGCGTCGGGCGGCGCGGAATCCAAAGAGCCACGGGCGCTCGCATCGCGGTATTTGGCGAGATAGGACTCCAGAAGATCGCGCTGCGATTTGGCGTCGCGCTCGAGCGCGCGCAGGCGCACATCATCCTCGTTGGAGACCTCCGCCTGCTTCTTGAACTGGTCGAACGTAACCAACTGCGCCGCGACACGCGCATCGGCAAGCTTGGCGTCGTTCTCGAACGAGCGCGCGATGGTCTCGGCCTCTTTCCGGATCTGCTGCTCGAGATCGTTGATCTGCGCCCGCAATTCCTTGATGCGCGGGTGATTGCCGAGCAGCGACGAGGATTGCTCGGCAAGCTGCGCGCGCAGCGTCACGCGTTGCTCGGACAGCCGGCGGATCAGCTCGGAATTGAGCACGTCGGAGGATTCGATCGGACTCACCGGATCTGAGCATGTCGCGGATGAGCTTGGACTTGGCCTCCGCATCGGCTTTCTGCGCGCGCGCCGTGGCGAGCTGGGTATTGAGATCGCCGAGTTGCTGCGCCGACAGCGTCGTGTTGTTGGGGCCGACGAGGAGGTTGGATTTGGCGCGGAAACGCTTCGACCTTGGCCTCGGCGTCGGCGACCTTGCGTCGCAGATTCTCGATCTCGTTCTCCAGCCAGGCGCCGGCGCTGCGCGCCTGATCTTGTTTGGCTTCCTGCTGACGCTTCAAATAAGCGTCGGCGACGGCGTTGGCGACGCGCGCGGCAAGTTCGGGATTTTCCGAGAGGAAATCGATGACGATGACCCGCGACTTCTCGACGGGGAACACCGTAAGCCGGTCGTAATAGGCTTCCAGCACGCGCTCTTCTGGGCGTCATGGCCAGCGGATTCTTGACGATGCCGATGGCGCCGAGGATCCGCTTCGTTAGCGAGATGTGGCCGAGCGCCGGATCGAACTCCGGCAGCTCGATTGAGCTTGAGTTTGGCGATGACTTCGGCGGCAAGATCGCGCGAGAGAATGAGCTGCGCCTGGCTGGTGACCGCTTCCTGATCGGGCACGCCGCGGTCGATGATGTCCTTGTCGGCGTCGGGACGCAGATAGATGTTGTCGCGACCGACGAGCAACACCCGCGCCTCGGACTGGTATCGCGGCGGGATCATCAGCACCACGCCGAAGGTCAGAAGCGCGACAATGATGGTCGGGCGCAAAATGCTGTAGCGCTTGCGCCAGAGCGTCGCGCCGAGGCTTGCCAGATCGAAGTCCGCATCGACGAGTTGACCGCGGAGCGAAGGTCCGGATGACGATGACACCAAACTCATTCGCGGCTCCTAGATCGGCCGGCCTCGAAAAATCGATCAAAGGCCCCGATGGGGCGATATGGATTGACCCTCGCTTTGCGCATGGTCCTTTTCGGAAAACCGCGATCCGTCTTCCCGAACCTTGCGCTAAGCGACTCTACCGATTGGCGAAAAATTCAACGGTGATAACAATCGATTATGGTTTCCAATCAGTTAAGGACGCCACGAAACGGAATGAAAAACGCGTTCATCAACCTTCGTAAATGCCCTCAACCCTCTGGTCCGATTGAGGGCTTTCTTAACTCCACCCACCGCCAATGGAAGGTATTGCGTGCGGGACATCCCGCACCCTTAGAGGACCCAACATGGCAGAGGGCTGGCCAGCCGCTGCGCTGAAAGTTCGCCGCGCGTCGCCCGCGCCAGATGCGCTGGTCCTCGACGTCGAAGCGGCCGGTATCGTGCACACCGCAGCGCCCAAGCCACTGAATATTCTCCACATTCTACGCGCACCACTGGGCGGGCTGTTCCGCCATGTGGTTGATCTGGTTGAAGGCCAGGCCGCGCTCGGCCATCGCGTCGGCCTGATCGTCGATTCCACAACCGGCGGCGCGCGCGCCGAGGCGGCGCTGGCCGCGCTTGCCGCCGCATCTGGCGCTCGGCGTGCAACGCGTCGCGATCAGCCGTCAGCTCGGACCTTCGGACCTGATCGCCGCCCAGCGCGCCTCCCGACTGGATCCGGCAAGTCGCTCCCGACGTGCTGCACGGTCACGGCGCCAAGGGTGCGGCGCTGGCGCGGCTAACTCTGAGTGCGCCGCAGGCGATCCGCGTCTACACGCCACATGGCGGCTCGCTGGTCTACCGGCCAGGAACGGTTGCAGGCGGCTTCTACCGCACGCTCGAATGGCTCCTGAAGTGGCGTACAGACGTTTTCCTGTTCGAAAGCAGTTACATCGCGGCGTTGTTCCGGGCCGCGATCGGCCATCCGCCGGGAATCGTGCGGGTGGTGCACAACGGTGTCAGCGAGGCGGAGTTTGTTCCGATCATGCCGCGCGCGGACGCCACCGATATCATCTGCGTCGGCGAATTGCGGCCGGTGAAGGCTTTCGATGTGCTGATCGAGGCTCTTGGGATCCTCAATCAGCGCGGCCGTCCGATCAGCGCCACGATTGCGGGCGAAGGCCCGGACGCGGGAATGCTGAAAGCCAAAGCCGAGCAGTGCGGCGTGGGCCGATCTGGTGCGGTTTGTTGGTTACAAGCCGGTCCGCGAAGCGTTCGCGATGGGCCACATGATGGTCATCCCCTCGCGCGCCGAGTCGCTGCCCTATGTGGTCTTGGAAGCGGCCGCCGCCGGGGTACCGATCGTCTCGACGCGGGTCGGCGGCATTCCGGAGATCTTCGGCGCGCAGAGCGGACATCTGATTGCGCCCGACGACATCGGTGCGCTGATCGAGGCGATCACCACCGCGCTCGACGATCCGGCGATGATGACGTGCGTCGCCCAGCAGATCAAAGCGCGGGTGCGACAAGAATTCTCGCGCTCCGCCATGGTCGACGGCGGCCTTGCGGCCTACCGCGAAGCGATCGCGCTGCGAAAACTCGCTCAATTTGCCTAACTAAATTTTTTCCCTTGTCAGGTACCAGAGTGCCGATGCCGGCAGGCCTTGTGGTGCCCCGGCTGGGGCGCAACACAGCGGCAGTGAAAGCGTAACCGATGTCGACGCTCCAGCCCAATTCGATTTTTGAAACCGCTGCGGAGGTTCGCTCCGCCGTGTCGACGATGCCGCGCAACGAAACCGAGGCCGCGCCGACGCGCCAGCTTTCGGCGGCGGCGCAGATCTTCACCCAGCAGCCCTACGAGCCGGCTTATTCGCCGATTGTGCTCGCCGGAACGGTGCGCCTGATCGAGGCGGCTCTGGTCGTCGCGGTTGGCTTTGGCATCTATGCCGCTTACGTCGTCCCCACCTACGGCTTCGCCTGGTATTATTTCGTCGCCATTTTCGGCATCGCGGCGCTGGCCATGATGGCGTTTCAGATCGCCGACATTTATCAGGTGCAAGCCTTCCGCGGCCACGAAAAGCAATATATGCGGCTCGCGTCGGCTTGGTCGGTCGTCTTTCTCATCGCCATCGGCGTGTCGTTCTTCGCCAAGGCCGGCGATCAGTTCTCGCGCGCCTGGCTCGGCGCGTTTTACGTCATCGGATTGTTCACGCTGATCGCGTTCCGGCGCGGATTGTTTCTTCTGGTCCGGCGCTGGACCAAGGAAGGCCGGCTCGACCGCCGCACGGTGGTGGTCGGCTGCGACAATAACGGCGAAACGCTGATCCGTTCGCTGGCCGCGCAGCGCGATTCCGACGTGCATGTCATCGGCGCGTTCGACGATCGCAGCGACGATCGCAGCCCGCCCAATTGCGGCGGCGTACCGAAACTCGGCACCGTCGACGATCTGGTCGAATTCGCCCGCGCGCACACGCGTCGATCTGGTGATCTTCTCGCTGCCGATCTCGGCCGAGAACCGCATCCTGCAGATGCTCAAGAAGCTGTGGGTGCTGCCGGTCGATATCCGGCTGTCCGCCCACACCAACAAGCTGCGCTTCCGGCCGCGCTCCTATTCCTACATCGGCAGCGTGCCGGTGCTCGACGTGTTCGACAAGCCGATCGCCGACTGGGACGTGGTGATGAAATGGCTGTTCGACAAAATCGTCGGATCGCTGGCGCTGATCGCCGTGCTTCCGGTCATGGCGGCCGTGGCCATCGCCATCAAGCTCGACAGCCGCGGACCGGTGCTGTTTCAGGCAAAAGCGCTACGGCTTCAACAACGAGCTGATCGAGATCTACAAGTTCCGCTCGATGTATGCAGAGCAAACCGACGTCAACGCCAGCAAGCTCGTGACCGCAGGACGATCCGCGCGTCACCCGCGTCGGCCGCTTCATCCGCAAGACCAGCCTCGACGAACTGCCGCAGCTTTTCAACGTGGTCTTCACCGGCAATCTGTCGTTGGTCGGGCCGCGCCCGCACGCCTTGCAGGCCAAGGCCGCGAACCGGCTCTACGACGAAGCCGTCGACGGCTATTTCGCCCGTCATCGGGTGAAGCCCGGCATCACCGGCTGGGCGCAGATTCACGGTTGGCGCGGCGAGACCAACAGTCAGGAAAAAATCCAGCAGCGCGTCGAACACGACCTCTACTACATCGAGAACTGGTCGATCCTGCTCGACATGTACATTCTGCTGCGGACGCCGTTCGCCTTGTTGCGTACGGAGAATGCGTATTGAGCGGGCGCGCGCTTGCGGCGGCTTATGCGGGGCATGCAAACGGTGCTGTCACCGCCGCGCTGCCGCAACGCCTCCTGAACATCGTCCTGTTCGTCGCGCTGCTAACGAGCTCGATTGCCTTTATCGAGCCCTCGCCGCACGACGCCCTGATGCTCGTTCTGTTCGCGACCTGCGTCGCGGCCCGCGTCCGTTTCGACCGCAAAATCGTGCCGCTTGTTCTCCTGCTTGCGATCTGGCTGGTCGGCGCGCTGTTTGCCGTCATTCCGGTGCTCGACCAAAAACAGACGGTGCAGTACGTCGCGACCTCGACGTATCTGGTCATCGCTGCCGTCATGTTCGCCTGTCTGTTCTGCGACGGCGACCTGGTGCGGCTGCTCATTCTGCGGCGCGGCTACATCATCGCCGCCCTGATCGCAACAGCGGCCGGCTATATCGGGTTCTTCCACCTGACCTCCGGATCCGACATTTTCCTCGCCAACGACCGCGTCAGCGCCACGTTCAAAGACCCGAACGTCTACGGGCCGTTCCTGATCTTTCCTTTGCTGCTCCTGTTGATCGAATTCATGACCCGCGGACTGCGGCCGATCGGCTTCGTCATCATGATCTTTCTGATCGGCGGGCTGTTCCTGAGCTTCTCGCGTGGCGCCTGGGCGCATTTCGCCTTTTCGGCAATCGTGGCCGTCGCGCTGTTGCTCGCGGCTGCGCCCGAACCGCGCCTGCGCCGGCGTGTCGTTCTGCTCAGTCTGACGGCAGTGGTCGGCGTGATTGTTTTCGTCGTTGCGCTGATCTCGATCCCTTCAGTGCACGACATGTTTCTCGAGCGCGCCAAGGCGATCCAGCCCTACGACATCGGCCCCGGCGGCCGGTTCTGGGAGCAGCGGCTGGCCCTCGGCGTCATTCTCGAAAGCCCGAACGGTTTGGGTCCGTTCGAATTCTTCCGCGTCTACGGAACCCAGCAGCACGACGTCTACATGCAATCGTTTCTGGTCTATGGCTGGCTCGGCGGCGTCACCTACATCGCCTTGGTGGTCGTGACACTCGCGATCGGCGTTCGCGCCGCGTTGGTAGCGGCGCCGTGGCAGATTTATCTGATCGCCGCCTACGCGGCCTTCGTCGGTGAAGCCATGGAGGGCTTCATCGTCGACACCGACCACTGGCGGCATTTCTTTCTCATTCTTGGCGTGGTGTGGGGATTGACCGCGGCCAGCATCAATTTGCGACGTCGGGAAGGCGCTTTGCGCATGCGCACGGCTTGAGGCGTCCGCGGCGATCACGCCGCGCATAGGCCCGGGACGTTTCAGTCCCGGGGCGCCGATCGAGCAGGCCGGGGGCGCTTGGCCACCCTCCTCGATTGCGGAGAAGACTTTGCTCAGAAATGTCAGCCGATCAGATCGATTGGCCGCCGGAAACTTCGATGCGCTGCGCCGTGACCCAGCGGTTATCCGGGCCCAAAAGGCTCGCGACCATCGGACCGACATCGTCCGGAACGCCAACCCGGCCGAGCGCCGTGATGCTGGCGATGTGCTTATTGAACTCAGGCGTGTCGCGAACCGCGCCGCCGAGGAAGTCTGTCTCGATCGCGCCCGGCGCAACGCAGTTGGCGGTGATGCCGCGTTCGCCGAATTCCTTCGCCATATAGAGCGTGAGCGTTTCGATGGCGCCCTTGGCCGCCGAATAGGCAGCGAAGCCCGGCAGGGCGATGCGGGTGAGGCCCGACGAGAAATTGACGATGCGGCCGCCATCGGCGAGGAGCGGCAGCAGCGCTTGCGTCAGAAAGAAAACGCCTTTGACATGGGTGTTGAACAGCGCATCGAACTGCGCCTCCGTGGTCTCGGCGATGCTGCCGAGTTCGCCGTTTCCCGCATTGTTCACCAGGTGGTCGAAGGTGTCGCGGCCCCAGGTCTTGGACAGCGCATCGCGGACGGCGCCGGCGAAGCCTTTGAAGGAGGAAATGTCAGCGACGTTGAGCGGCAGCGCGACGGCCTTGCGACCCAAAGCCTCGATTTCGGCGACCGCGCTGCGGGCTTCGTCAGCCGCAGCGCGATAGGTCAGGATCACGTCGCCGCCGTGGCGCGCAATGCTCAGGGCAGTATTCCGGCCGAGGCCGCGGCTGCCGCCGGTGACGATGGAAATAGTGGACATAAGGAAAAACTCCGGTCAGGTCGGGTTGAGAGATTTTTATCCTGTCCGGTAATCATCGCCGCGGAGCCGCCACAAGGTCAAATGCCGGGCACGCGCTGCCTATTCGCCGGTCAAAAATGCGTGAACCGATCATGGGATCGCCTGGCGCCTTTCACCTTTCGGCTTTGTTTGAAGCGCTCTCGCATGACGGAAAGATCGGCATGTCACGTGTTCGTTTCAGACCGCTCACCAAAAAGAAATCAATATATTTCAGAATGATCTCCGCCCCGCACCGGGCAACTCTGCGGACGCCTTTGTCGGGCCAACGGCGCACCGCTCAGTGCAATACCTGAAGTCGCCCGCACGGCTGATCGCCGGAATGCGGGTCCTGGCAGACGGTTAATCGGACAACCATTTACGCTCGCCGACGCACTAGCCGGCAGCGATTGTCGGAAATCCGACTCTTAAGCAGCCGCCCTGATGGTGACATCCGTGCGGCCAAGGGACTTCTGACGACAAAACAAACTTTTTGCGACGCAAAATTCTTTTTCTCTTTGACTTTAGGCAACTTTTTGAGAGAATTATTGCATCGCAGTATTTGCAGACCAGATTGCAAATTTCCATGTTGCGATTGTTATTCGTCACCACTGAGATCGACGACTTCGTCAGGACCGGCGGCCTCGCCGCGGTCTCGGCCGCGCTGCCGCGCGTCCTGCGAACCTGGAGCGATACCCGGCTCCTTCTCCCCGGGTATAGCGAGGTGGTTCGCGGACTTCGCAATCTGCAGATCGTTGGAAATTGCCCGCCCCTGGCCGCGATGCCTGCCTGCGACATCGGCCTTGGCGAAACCACAGACGGACTGCCCGTCTACGCGGTGATCTGTCCTGAGCTGTATGAGCGACCTGGAAATCCCTACGTCGATGAACACGGCCGCGATTGGCTCGATAACGATATCCGGTTTGCGCGGTTAGCCTCCGTTGCCGCTTCGCTCGCAGCCGGCCATGTCGATCCAGCCTGGAAAGCGGAGCTCCTCCATCTCAATGACTGGCAGTCGGCTTTGACGCCGGCCTATCTGTCGTGGAGCGGAGTTCGAATTCCGAGCGTCCTGACCATCCACAATCTGGCCTATCCAGGGATTATTCGAGCGCGGAACGCTTGTACCGCATCGGTGCGCCGGAGAGCTCATTCCATATCGAGGGACTTGGAGTTTTACGGCAAAGTCTCTTTTCTCAAGGCGGGCCTTGCTCTACTCAACGCACCTCACCACCGTGAGCGAAACCTACGCGCGCGAGATCACCTTGCCGGAATTCGGCTGCGGCCTCGATGGCGTGCTGCGCCAGCGCGCGGCGAATGCGGAATTGAGCGGCATCATCAACGGCATCGACGATAGCTGGAATTCCAAGACCTGCGCGCAGCTCACGTCGCCATTCGCTCCGGCGACTGGAAGAAAAAGCACGCCAATAAGAGCCATCTGCGCAAGCGATTTGGCCTCGCGGTCTCGCGCGGGCCGCTCTTCGGCCTGGTCGCGCGGCTGGTCCATCAGAAAGGCGTCGATTTCGTTCTCGAGTTCGCCGAGACGATCGTGGAATCGGGCGGCCAAATCGTGGTTTTGGGCCGCGGCGAACCTGAAATCGAGGACGCGCTTCGCCACGTCCAAGCCAAACATCCGACGTCGATCGCCGTGTCGATTGGCTTCGAGGACGGAGAAGCGCGCCGCATCTTCGCGGGCAGCGACTTTACCTTGCTGCCGTCCCGCTTCGAGCCCTGCGGCTTAAGCCAAATGTACGCGCAGCGCTTCGGCTCGCTTCCGATCGGTCGCAGGACCGGCGGCTTGGCTGAAACCATCAAGGACGGCCAAACCGGCTTCCTGTTCCCGCATGCGTCGACCGAGTTGTTCATGGGCGCGGTGTGCCGCGCTTTCGGGGCGTTTGCCGATTATCGGCGCATGAATGTGATGCGCTCAGGCGCGATGGCCCAGGAATTCCAGTGGTCGCGCTCCGCGGCGGCTTACCTGAAGCTTTACCAGCGAGTGTCCAGCGCCGCCGCCTGACCAATGTCGCGGCGCCGTGTCCTTTTGGGCATTGTCCCAGACCTGCGAACGCGAGGCTATGTGGCGTCGTGTTTCGGCGGCCGCTTCCTGGCTCTCGCCCCCTTCGCGGAGCCGGCGGCATGTTGGCGGCCGCCAGTAGGCTCGCCGGACGTTTTGACGTTTACGCTGACTTCCATGCCGCGTTGATCGTCCGCGCGTCCCCAGTAGCTCCCGCTCAGCGGAACAGCTTGATCGGGAGTCCGGGTGACCGCCACTCTGATGAGGTCGCGGTTGCCGACGATCCCATTGGTCGGATCGAACTCGATCCAACCGGAGCCGGGCACGTAAATCTGGCACCAAGCGTGCGTTGAGCCACCGCCGAGCCTCGCCGGGCCGTCCCGATCGGCGACATAAACATATCCGGTAACAAACCGAGCCGCGAACCCGAGCGACCGGACGGCTTCCATCATCAGCAATGCCAAGTCTCGGCATGTGCCTGTCTGATTGCGGAGCGTTTGGGCTGGGGTTTGCGTTCCTCGGGCACTCCGCCGCTGGTAAGAGAAGCTTTGCGCAATCGCCTGATTGAGGGTCATCAGCAATTGGCCCGTGGGCTGGTTCTCACGTTTGGTGAGGAATTTGTCGAGCCACGCGTTGAGTTCGCCCTCATCCTCGTGATGGCGCCGCATACAAGCGGAAAGGTCCGGAAGCTCATCGTCGGCATAATTGAAAGGGATGGGTGCGCGCATAGTCGGCGATGCGGAAGTCGGGAGTATTGCCGGGAGAGTGGTCCAGCCGGATCGTCGTCTCGAACGCAAGCTTGCGGCAGGACGCGTTGAAATCGATCAGCGTTACGCAATTGCCGAAGACGTCATGAATCCACCTGACATCGACCGGATCGGGCGTCACTTTGAGCTGAAAATCCAACAAACGTTGGTCGAAGCTGTCGCGGGGCCGAAACATCAATTGGTGCGGCCCTAGTTTCACCGGCTGCGCGTATCTGTAAGTCGTGGTGTGGTGGACTGTAAAAACAGTCATCAGCGTTGCCCTACCTCCAGCGCGTCGCGCCCAGTCTATTCAAATTACCAGCGGCTGCGCGCTAAAGCATCGCTGTTGCTGCAATTTTCAGCACCTCCGGCGTCGACAAACTGGAACCAAGAAGGCATGCAAGCTTGAACCCTAAACTCGTTTGGAGCTGGATTCTTTGAAGATTCGGGCCGGTTTCGATATCGCATTCGAATGTCCTCAGGACGTGCCGATGCTGTTGATGCTCAATGTCCATCCGTCGCGGCGGTTCGATCTTTTGAGTGACGACACGATCGAGATCTCACCAAAAGTCGCCGGCCCGCAGCTATCGCGATGCTTTTGATAACATCTGCACCCGCCTGGTGGCACCGACCGGTGTGCTGGAAATTCGCAGCAGATTTATCTGTGCCGACGGTGGCAACCCGGATCCGGTCATGCCCGACGCCGAACAATGGCCGATCGATGCGCTGCCGGACGACGCCCTGATATATTTGCTTGGCAGCCGGTATTGCGACACGCAAAAGCTCGCTGATCAGGCCTGGGCCTTGTTTGGAAAAATACCGGGCGGCTGGGCGCGAGCGCAAGCCATTTGCCAATACGTTCATGACCGCATCCGGTTCGGCTATGATCATGCCCGCGATGACCGAACCGCGTCCGAAGGACATGAAGAGCGGATCGGCGTTTGCCGGGACTTCGCCCATCTCGCCATCACGCTGTGTCGCTGCATGAATATCCCGGCCCGCTACTGCACCGGCTATTTGGGCGACATCGGTGTTCCGCCCGATCCCGCCCCGATGGATTTCAGCGCCTGGTTTGAGGTGTTCCTTGGCGGATCCTGGTTCGCTTTGGATGCCAGGCACAATCAGCCGCGGATCGGCCGGATCGTCATCGGACGCGGCCGCGACGCCGCCGATGTCGCCATTTCGACGGCGTTCGGACCAGCCAACCTGCTCCGGTTCGCGGTCACCACCGCGGAGGCCCGCTGTTAGGACGCCCGACAACGCCTTCGCGGCGCTGCCTGCCGGAATACGCTGGCGGATGCCACTCTAGCGGCTGAAATATTTTTCTTCGAGGCTGCGCCATTCGGCGCCGTTGGTGACGCGGATCAAGGCGCGATCCAGGGACTTCTTGATCGGACTATGCTCCGGAAGCGCGATCGCCATATAGGCGGCCGCCAGCAGGCCCTGCGGTATCTCGATGGATTTCGCGTAGCGCGTTGAGACTGAATACTGCAGCGCGCCGATGCTGTTGATGACCGCATCGGATTCACCCTTGGCAAGTGAATCGAGCGCGTCCGGCAGATTTTTGAATTTCGTGTACTGGAGGTGGAGTTGGTCGAGATACTCGGCTCCAGACGATTGAGCGACGGCTGCGAGCTTCTTCCCGGCCAGATCGATCGAGGCCACGGAACTACGGGTCTCGACACGATCCGCTGTCAACCGCGACACCAGAGCCGTCGACAACAAAGACACCAATATGAGACTGCTCAGCATCCACGCGGCGGCAACGGTGCGACCGAGCGTCGTCTTTGGCGTCTTATCGCCATACCCCACGGTGGTCATGGTGACCACCGCCCAGTAAAGGCCATCCCGCAAATTGCCAACCGCCGACTCCGACCCCTCAAGGCGCACGCGCCGCTCGACGGCCCACATCGCCACGCCGATGATGATCAGCATGGCAAGCGTAATGACAATCAAAGGCGCCAACTCGGAAACCGCTGAGCCGTAGGACACGAGCGCGAACATGGGCCCGGCTTCCTTCTTCACGGCGATCGCGACGCCGGACCGATGGGCCGGATAGGAAAAATCGACCCGCGCGGCCCGCTCCGGAGTGATCGTGATTGCGCCGATCGCCGCGTCGAACTCTCCGTGTTCGAGGCCGCTGAGGATCGATTCCATGTCGGAGACTGGAACCAACTGATAGTGCCACCCCATCTGTTCGGCCACTCTGCGCCAGAGATCCACGCTGACGCCGGCGATCGAGCCGTCGGTGTCGACATAGCCGTAGGGCGGCACGTTGTAGACGGCGACGCGGAAGCTCTCGACCTGACGCGACTCCGCGAAGGCGGCAAGCGCAGAGGCCACCAGGCAAAGGCCGACGACCAGCGCGCCGAGTGGCAGTTTACGGAGCACGCCGAAGTGGATCATCTGGTTATCGATCGAAGCTGCTCAGACTGCCGCCAATCAACACCAGCGATACGCGACAACAACGTACTGCGTGCGATGGGCCAATATCTTAGTTGCCAAATATCTTAGCTGCGCAGAAAACGGGACCGCCGCGATGTCCGGCCGTCACACGCCGCCCGCCGGGCCTTTGTGGATTATTGGAGAGCGCACCGCCCTTCGTGACGAGCAAAAGCGCGCGTCTTTACCCCGAAGCTCCGTCCAGCCCAAGCTGATGTACTGCACGCTTGTGAACTATTTTTGAAAAAAGCTATTATTGGGCAACGCCCCGCACGGGCCGCCGCCTCAAGCTTTGTCAATCGGACGAGGCCCGAGCGGGCGAATCCATCGCAAGAGAGCCATTGCTTCCGTTATCCACCGCAGCAATCGAGCCGTACGCGGGCAACGCTCCGCCCATCAACACTCGGGATCGTACGTGCCCCAGATCAACT
Organism: uncultured Alphaproteobacteria bacterium; assembly: GCA_963737755.1. GTDB lineage: Bacteria > Pseudomonadota > Alphaproteobacteria > Rhizobiales > Xanthobacteraceae > BOG-931. The sequence continues at coordinate 209,640 of CAVTTZ010000016.1, forward strand.
GAAGGTGACTTTGAACGGAGCGCGGCAGCGATTTATGAGTGACGCGCGCAACCCCAACACGTCCTTGTAATGCCGCAGTGATACCGTGCGTGAAATACCGCAAAAATTCAGCCTGACACCTTCGTTTTGAACAGGAGACGGTCATGTCAAACCATTTTACCGGATTGAGCCTCGGTCCTCCGCTCGGCGATCAGCGCCTCGACCTTTGCGACCTGTATGCGTTTCAGTCGCCCACCGACAAAAACCGGACGGTGATCATCCTCAATGCCAATCCCAATGCGGACGCGCTGCACCCGGACGCAATCTACCGCGTCAATATCGACACCGACGGCGATTATTTGACCGACATCGCCTTCAGCTTCGTGTTCTCGCAGCCGCAAAACGGCCGGCAGACCTACAGCGTGTTCCTGGCCAAGGGCGAAGAGTTGCGCTCGCCTGAAGCGGTTGGCGCCAAGATCGTATCCGACGCCGAAGTTTCTTTCGGACCCAAGCCGAATATCGTCACCGCCGGTCCTTACACGATCTTCGCCGGCAGCCGCAGCGACGCTTTCTTTTTCGACTTCGACGGCATCAAGAATTTGTTCGACATCAGCGGCAAGCGCAATTTTACCGAGCCGCATCTTGGCAGCACGTCGCCGTGGACCGGCGTGGATTCCAACACCGAGGCCAATGTGTTTTCGACCGCAATCGAAATCCCGACCAGCGAGCTCGATCCCAAGCCGGAGATTCATATCTGGGGGCGCTGCAGCGTACGGCGCGACGGCAAGCTCCTGCACGTCGACCGCGCCGGGCACCCGAGCGTGAGCAGCTTTTTCAATACCGACGACACCAAGGAGGAATACAACGCCTCCGAGCCGGTCAATGACCGCAAGCGCTGGCTCGAGCAGTTCATTCACCTGATGGGACACACCGGCGATTATACGCGGGAGGAATTGATCACCGCGATCGATACCGAGCGCACCCTCCCCGACGTGCTCAGCTTCGATCCGTCGAAGCCGGCGAAATATCCGAACGGCCGCGTCTCCACCGATGACGTGATCGATTACCGCCTCGCCTTCCTGACCAAGAACGAATGCCCGCCCAGCGGGCTGAAGCCGCACACCGACGTGCTCAAGGAATTTCCGTACCTGGGCACGCCGCACGCGAAGAAATAAAGCCGCAAGACGCCAAGACGGCGGTCAGCGCGTGAGGCTAAAGGGCGCTTGTTCGCAAATGAGCGCGCGCACTTGTGTCTCGCGCTCGCTCGATGCGGGAATGTTTCTGATTATTTCCGGCAGAGCAGAATCGGTTGATGCTGGGCGCCGCCGGGCATATGCACGACCTCACATGAAGAGAAGCCGATCTTGCGGCACAAGCCGAACAGAAAATCGGCGTGATAGGCAACCGCCGCCTCGGGCTGCGCCTCGGACTCGATCAGTGCATTGCCCAAGCGATGCTGGAAGGTATGGCGCTTGCCATAGCTCGCCGGCGGATAGTCGATGTTGAAGTGCGAATGCATCATCGCGCCACCGGCACGCAGCAGCCGATAGGATTCGCGCAGGTAATTTTCGAGCTCCGTCTCCAGCAGATGCGTGAGCAACGAGTTGGAGAACACCAGATCGAAGGAATTTTCGTCGAGCGGAATCCGGTAGGCGCCCTCGCCCGCGCCCGCATGGGCGTAGGACTTGCTGGCGTCGGTCGAGATATGGAAGCGGAAACGCTCTGCGTCGTAGTTCTTTTGACACCAGGCGATCGCTTCTTCGTCGATGTCGATGCCCACATAGGTGCCGGTGAATTGCCGGCCGCGGAAATTGTAATCGCGCAGCCAATGCGCCCAACGGCCGCACCCGGCACCGATGTCCAAAATATCCGAGCGCATGGTGGCGATGCCTTCGGAAAATACGAACATCCAAAAGTCGCGCGCGTGCACCAGAAAGTGCGTCTGATTGTTGAGGATGCGATTGCCGACGCCGATGCGGATCCGCAGATGGTTCGGCGGCAGGTCGCGGAACTCAGGAAACACGAGCCGCGGGATCGCGTCGAAGGCGTTCACCGTAACGCGGAACAGCGGGTTGAACGTCAGCTTCGACGTCGACGGGAACAGCTTGCGCACGCGCCCGATCGAAGCTGAGCCCCCGCGCCGGCGGAACCTGTCCGGCATTTGCTGAAGTGTACGCCATGATCAACGCTCGTCCTGATCTCACGATGTCGCTGGAGACTTACCTGCTAACGCCCGGAGCCTTAAAATGATGTTATTCGAAAGGGCCGATTTTGCTGGCATTTTCGCGGTTTTTGCCAGGCCGCCCTATGCCGCGTGCGTTCGGCACCCGTTCAAGCACGGGGACGCGACCCTCCGCTTCACCCGCTTCAGCAAAATTCAGACCCACCCGCAGCGAATGGCGAGCGCCGCGAGCCACGTCAGGCCGACGAGGCAGATCATGCTGAACACCGCCGCCGAGCCGTAATCTTTGATCCGTCCGATGGCGATGTGATGCTCCGGCGTCACGTGGTCGGACAGTTTCTCGATCGCCGTGTTGAGAAATTCGACCGCAAGCAGCCCGAGCAATGAAGAGATCATCGCCACATACCAGGCCAGCGTCGGAGCAACGAAAATAGCCAAGATCAAGCCACCGACCAGCGCGACCATTTCTTCGCGCAGCGCCGCCTCGTTGTTAAAACCGAAGCCGATAGCCCGAAGAGAATTGATGGTCGCGGCAAATATTCGCTTCACAATGAGGGCCCGGTTGCGCGCTTGTGGGAGGGCAGCGCGTGATCTGTATCCAGCGCGTCATCTCTATAACGTCTCAGTTTCGAAATTCGCAACGGCATGGGATTTTGTTCAGCTCCGCTTCGGCGTCATAAACGCAGCCACCGAAACGCCCGGGAGGCATGCTCTTTCAGAAGAGATCATTGTCATCCTCGCTACAATCTGCGGCCACGATCCAACGGGTTTGCCGGATATACCTTCGCAAACCGATGATTCTCATGACGTTTTGGGACCTCCGTCGCCGCTCGCCAGATCTGTTCGATCTCGGCAAATAAAGCCGTCTGCGCGTACTTGCTCTGCCGCGCTCTCTTTGCTCGGTACGAAGCGCGCGGCACGTGCAACAAAAGTGCAGTCCAAGCTACACACGCCCGCAACAATTGCCGGAGCACAGGCCGGCTAGTCAGCCGTCGGCCGGGGCAAGTTGCGGCGTGGCGTGCGTCGGTTCTGCCCCACGTTCCGCCACCTCGCTATTCCGGGGAAGCAGCAGCGGCGTCGCCAGCATGAGAAGCCCGGCAATCGCAATCGCCACGCGCGGACCGGTGAGCGACGCCAGCAGGCCCCACAGAGCGGTCATGCCGGCAATGGTGGCGCTGCTGGTGACCGACCATGCCGCGAGCGTACGGGCAACCCGATCCGTCGCTGTTTGCTCGAGCCGGTAGGTTGCCAGCACCGGGTTGAACACGCCCATGCACAGAACCAAGCCGAATTGCACGGCGATGACGAGCGCAAGTCCGCCGTTACCAGAACAGACGAAGGCCAATCCGATCGACCAACACGCGCGCAACGTGCCGGCGACCAGCATGACCCTGCGGCGTCCAAACCGGACAACGAGCCCACCGGCCAGCCGCGCGCCGATGAGGCCGCCGATGCAAGGCAAGCCGAACGCGAGGCCGTATTGCCAGGGCTTGAATCCGAGTTCGCCGAGCATGAGCACGGCCAGCAACGGCGCTGTCGCCATGATCAAGCCGCCGACCAGGATGGTGTTGAAAAACAGCGGCCGAAGCGTCGGGTGGCCGAGGATATAACGCCAGCCGTCCAGCACATCGCCGGTGCGAAGCGTCGTTGCGCCGTTTCGCACCGGCTGCGGCTCGCGGACCCCGATCATGGCGATTGCCGCCGCCGAGCACAGGTAGCTGACTGCGTCGGCAACCACCGTCGTCGCCGGGCCCAGGAGCCCGATCGCAGCTCCGCCCAGCGGCGGCCCGAGCGCGGTGGCGGTCCAGGTCGTGGACTCGAACCGACTGTTGGCGCTCAGCAGATCTGCCGCCGGCACGAGCGTTTTCAGGAATGCGCCACTCGCCGCCCTGAAGACGATGTTGGCCGCGCCAACGATCACCGACACGGCGAGAAGCTGAGCAAAGCTGAGGCAGCCCAACGCCAATGCGGCAGGGACGCTGGCCAATGCGGCGAAGCGGACCAAATCCATCGCGATCATCACTGGTCGCTTGCGCCGAAACTCGACCCATGGGCCGAGCGGCACGGCAAGCGACGCGCCAACCGCCAGTCCCACAGCGGCCAGAACAGACACTGCGGTCGGCCCCGCATGCAGGACGAGGATCGCGATCACGGCGAGCGCGTCGAACGCGACCCAGGTGCCGAACGTGCTGACCGTGTAGGCCGCCCAAAGCCACCCGAACTGCCGCCCCAGCGGTCGCGTTGTTGGCATGCTCCAGCCCATCCTCGAGCGTTTGATCTCACGCCCGGAACGCTCCGTTGGAACACTTGTCGCTTCGGACGCTTGTTCGTGAAACGCGTGGTGTGGGGACGCAGCGATCATTCAAGCGGCGAATCGACGGACGTACGGCAACAGACTATCGCGGCCTAGGCGACGACTGAATCAGCATCTCGCTGTTGCCATTGCGCCGATACGTCACGCCGCACGAGAGGCCGCTATCTCCGAGCCGGATCATGATGCCTGCACACAGTGACGTTCGTCACACCCGGGACCGGTGCGCTGTTGCAGAGTATTGGTGAAAATGACCAGGAGCGCTGATGTCAGCGTCGAAATTCCGCGAGTTTGCGGCCGAGCACCTGGACTGGGCCAGGACGGCGACATCTGACAGCGAGCGTGAAACGTTCGAGCAGATGGCGCGCGCCTGGCTCGAAGTTGCCGCAGTGTGGGATGGCGCAACTCGCCACTGAGCGTGGCGGTTTAGATATGCGTTAAGCGCGGCCGCTGCGGCCGCAGGGCGATCCCAACGGGCTTTGTCTGGCGTAAGTCGGCCGAACGCCGTTTTAAGCCGTCCGCATGCACTTGTTCATGAAGCTTTTTTTGGCCGCACCGTGCAGGGGCTTGCCTTCGGCACTCATGGCTTTGCTGCCGCAAGCATCACGCTTGCACTTGCGCACGAAGCTCATTTTCGCGGCGCCATGTAGCGCCTTACCGTTCGCGCTGACCGCCTGACTATCGCAGGACTGCGCGGCCGCCGTCCCAACCGCAAAGCACGCAATCAATACTGCTGCCATGAGACGCTTCATTTGGTCGTTTCCTTTTCCGTGCATGCGGCGAGAGAGAAGCGACGCTACGCTCAAGAATTTAAGGAGTGGCTAAGGGTGGCGCGGCCCGCTTTGGAGCGAAGGCGACCGCACTCAGCCTATCGAACAGCTGAACCGGCAGAGTCGCGCGCGGACAATCATTGCACTCACTGAATTCGCCCCGCTGCAAAATGACGCTCAAAAAAGCCCTACATTCATACCGGCCAACGCAACGACTTTTAGTGGAAAGATGTAAAATAAAGTTGCAGATTTGGTTGAGTCTCTCAAGATCAGTCCGACGACAACGACTTGGGAGAGGCGGCATGTGGATCCTCCTTCTGATCCTTGTGGGCGGGCAACCGAACGGCGGTGGGATGGTGACGTCGTCGTTATCAACCGTGGACTTCTACGACCAACCCAACTGTGAAGCCGCGGTCGAAAACGTCAAAAAGATGCCGTACGTGGTCGGGGCGATGTGCGTAAACAGGGGTGAAGCTCCGAGGGCTGCAGTTCAGGCCGTTCCGAAAACCAAAGCCGGGACTGAACGCACGCATTCGGCGCAGGCGCCGATGAAGCTCAACTGACGCGGTGCGATACCGCGCGGTCACCAAATCATTCGGCTCGCATCCAATTTGCAGGTGGTTCAAAAACAACCGAAATCGACCGTGACGGTTGCGCGCCCACTGCTTCCGGCCCTGACGAGCGCGCGTTTTCTCGCAGCCTTGTTGGTTGTGCTGTTCCACTATGACGTTCCAAACAACGACGCGCTGTTGGGGTTTTCCAACTTCGGCTACGAAGCGGTCGCATTCTTTTTCCTATTGTCCGGGTTCATCTTGACCTACGCGCACGGAAGCGACGACGGCCTCAATGTATCGCTGAGGCAGTTCATCGCAGCGCGCGTTGGGCGGATATGTCCTGCCTATTACATCGCACTGTTGTTGGCGGCGCCCTTTTTCTTCCATTCAATACGGCATGGAGCCAACACGCTTTGCAGCGGCGCGCTTGTGATCACCATGATGCAGGCGTGGTGGCCTTCGGCGGCGATGAGTTGGAATGGAGCAGCGTGGTCGCTCTCGAATGAAGCGGCGTTCTACGCGTTGTTTCCTTTGGTTTGGATCGCCGCCCGGAGATTGAGTGCGCGCAGCCTGCTGATCGGGTCTTATTGCGCAGTCATTTGCATCTCGGCATTGCGTCGTTATCTGCCGTACGATTTTGGCGCCTATTTCCCTTTGTTCAATCTGCCGCAATTCACCCTGGGAGTTGCCTTGGGCGGATTGTATCTCGCCGGATTTCCGCTTGATCGCCGCTTGGCGGCGGGCGCTGCGATCGGCTTGCTGTTTATCATCGCGTTAAAGAACACCCACCCGTGGCTATCGGACGTGGCGATAACCGCGCCGGTGTTCTCGGCGTTGATCCTGGGGCTGACGACGCTCGGCAGCAATCCGATACTGGCATCCACCCCGCTGCTGGTTTTAGGGCAGGCTAGTTACAGTATTTATATTCTGCACGTGCCGATCTTGTATTGGTGGGGTCAGATGTCTCCGTTGAGACTTGGATTCCATCTCGCAACGTGGCTCGATTTTTCAATTTATCTGGCCATCGTGATGACCGCATCTATCGCGGTGTCGACGTTGATTGAGCGTCCAGTCCGAAACGCGATGCGCGCCAATCCGCCAAAGATCGGCAACGATGTCGCCGCGGGCCCCGTTAAGCGGGACGCGGGTATGTTTCAAGCGACCTGCGGCGACGCACGCCATGCCGAGCCTTTTGGATACCAGCCTTTGGGCGGCGAAAGTTAAACCCCACAGGAGCAAATGCGCCTCGAACGTTGCCGCCCCGATTTTTTGTTCCGCTATCGAGTTTGTGGCAGCAGACGGTAAGTGCAGCCAGGTTCTGTCACTTCGAGGCCTTTCTTCATCGGTGCATCGCGCAGCCCCGGTTGGCGCACAAGTTTGGCAGACTGGAATTTGCGATCGCATCAGGATAACGCTACCGCCTTTGGTTTCCCCACGACGAACAGATGGGCGCAGGTTTCTTCGTCGCCCGATGCGCGGGCATCAATTGCCACTAGTCGGCGATCTTGAACAGCAACTTGCGCCCCTAAGGCCTGGGTTTCAGCAGCGAGACGCTTGGTTTCCCGCGAACGTTCGTGGCATTGTCGGCAGTCATAACCACACCAAAACGCGCGACCGATAAAAAAAGTCCCAACGGTGGGTTAGGCCGCTGGGACAAGGATTTCAGGTAGGTTTGGGCGTGATGGTCTTCTTCGCCCAATTTAGGGTCTGTTTCGGCAGTGTGACAATACTGTGTCGCCTTGTGGAAAACCGGCATCACAACCTCGGTACGGATCGTTCTTCTCGCAGTCATCTGGATTGCGATCCTCAGCGACGCTGGTTGTTTTTAAGCTGCGGTCGCTTGAGTGATCGTCATCGGCGACCAGCGCCAATCATGACCCCCTTTTAACGTGACTTCCACATCACCCGGTACTAACCGATCAACAGCCTTGCGCAGGGTTAGGGGCGACCGAAAAACTTAAAAGTCTAGGGAGGAGACGGTCGCCCCGCCCTGCGTGTGAAGAAACAAGGGAGATTTGTTTGTTCAGCGTGGTCTCCCCATTTCGGAAAGTGCAAGACCACTGAGTTTAGCCATTTGGTGCGCACGATCTGACGGACGGGGTCGCTCCCCATTGCGCGTCAAGAAAGCCATCATCTAATCGCTAGGCGGAGAAGCCGAGGGTAGCTCCCTCGGCTTATCTCGATCAAACGCGAGCCATGGACCAGAGAAGGCGCCTCCGGTACCCGCGCTGTGGGTCGCGGCGCGTCATGGCCGCACTGAACTGTTCGGTTACGGTCGGCATCGTTTCGCCATGAAATGATTCGGTGACGCGAAACTGTTCCAAAAGCAACTTTTGGGCGATGGGAGAAGGGGCTCTGCAAAGGCCGGTGGCGCTGGCGAACAGAAAGGAAACATACTTCGAGAATTTTCGGGGCTTTATGCGCCTATCGCGCGACTTTTCGTCCTCTGTTGTCCACTATTGCGATTTCCGACCGAACGCGGTACATGCAGAAACACCCAATATTCAAAGGGTTTTCTCTGTCGGAGCGTAGCGCAGCCCGGTTAGCGCACCAGTCTGGGGGACTGGGGGTCGCGGGTTCGAATCCCGCCGCTCCGACCAGCAAAATCAGAGACTTAGAAAAGCTCCGCGTCCCAGAAAGCCGATGATGGGAAGCATCTGGGGCACTAAGAGGTAGGTTGGCGTCGGGTACATATCGCGATGTCGATATCGTCAGTCATGCGTGAGCCGCAGCGCCGTGTGCATGCCTGAATAACTCCCTGCCCGATTCAATCCTTGCTCACCCACGACCGGCCGCAACGCCGCCCCCGGGGGCTCTGCTGCATCCGGATTTGGGGACGAGACCGCAATACGATGCGGCCCTATAGCAGCCACATCACCAGTCCGTAGCCAAGGAATGCGATCCAGGCGACGTTGAGAAGGACAGCAACGCCGACGGCGAACATCGGCCACGCACTGATGATGACGTAAAGACCACGGGGCTCCATCGTATAGATACGGGCGCGTCGACGCTCGGTTTCAAATCGGAGCGCAGAATAATGATGACGCGCCCCAAATCGTCATGCTCGAAGACGCGCGGATCCCGGCGTGATAATGCTCGCCCGGCGTCTGCGCGAAATCATCTCTCTGACCACAAAGCCGAGAGCAAGGCTCGCAACGACCAGCAGAAGATTGATCAGGGTTTTTAGCTCCAGGAATTCCGGACCTGACGGACAAGGCTGTAGGCAACGCGAGGGTTCCGTGATCGCGTCTCGAGAGTGGGCGCGGGCGTTCAGATCTTCGCGCCCCGATCAGCAAATCGTAGACGGGATCCCAATTCACGCTTCCCACAACGCGGCTCGCGGGTCGACCACCACCCCCTCTTATCTCGGAATTGAAAACTCAACGAGGCGCTGCGCCTGTTGTCGCTGCAGCGCGTGCCAATTCCCGCTGCACGAAACCTTTCGCGAGTGCGTGGTAGATTCCCTCCTGGCAAATTAAGCGCGAGGTCGCGTAACCGATCAAAGATGCGACCATGACGGGCAGCACCATGTTGTGATTCTCGGTCATCTCGGTCACGATCACAAAGGCGGTGATAGGCGCCTGGGCGACACCCGCGAAGTAAGACACCATCCCGAGAAGAATGATGGCGCCAATCGGTGCATGTGGAAAAAAGTGCGCCACGTTGGCGCCGAGGCCGGCGCCAACAGCCAGCGAAGGCGAGAAGATCCCGCCCGGTAAACCAGCCACAGTAGACAGCGCGGTGGCCGCTAATTTGAGCAGCCCAAAACTGACTGGCAGCGGCGTACCGTTCTCGATCGCGTCCTTCACTTGCACGTAGCCAGTGCCGAACACGGTGTTGCCTGATGCCAGTCCGCACAGGGCGACGCCAAGGCCGCAAACGAATGCAAAAGCCAGGGGATGGTTTTTGATGCTTTGTCCCAAAACACCCGGAAAGCCACGCGCCATGACGGTAACCGCACGGCTGAAGGCGCCGCCCAGGAGGCCTCCGACCACGCCGCAAGCTGGCACCGCGAGCCAATCGAAGCCGTGTTGCAGCATGCTGGCGTTGGTTCCGAAATAGGTGTAGTTGCCGACCAGCGCGACCGAAGTCAGGCCCGCCGCCACCACCGCGGCGATGATCAAGCCGCTGGTGCGCACTTCGAATGCGCGGCTCATCTCCTCAATTCCGAAGACGATACCGGCAAGCGGCGTGTTGAATGCGGCGGCAACGCCGGCGGCGGCGCCAGCCAGAATGAGGCCTGGCTGACGGCGCGGCGACATGCGCCCGATCGCAAACATGATCGAGGCACCCACTTGAACGGTCGGCCCTTCTCGGCCCACCGAGGCTCCACACAGCAGCCCAAGGGACGTCAGGAGAATCTTGCCGATCGCAATGCGGATCGAGACGAGACGTGCGCGCGCTGCCTGATCAGTGAGAGTGCGCGCGGCGATCGCCTGCGGAATGCCGCTACCTTGTGAGTTTCGGAAATAACGGTTGGTGAGAAAGGCCGATAAAACAAAACCAGCGGGCGTAACGACCAGCGACGCATAATGGAATTTCTCGACGAGGAGCCCAAAGGCCAATTGAGCTCGATCGGCCAGCAAGGCGAGCGCGACCGCCGCCGCTCCCACCACGATGCCGCCGAGGAGAAAAATCGTCCGACGTTGCCAGCGTGCAGATGTAACTTTGGCTAGCCGCAGGTACCGGCTAGGAGGGAGAAACTTCATCGACGATTTTTGGCCTGCGGAACGAAGACGCGCAAGGTGTTTTGCTGGCGAAGCCGGAGCAGCAATCGTCGCACCCAAGCACGATTTTCGTCAGAGGACCGTTTGCCGTCAGCGGCGCAATCGCCCGCGTACTGGGCGTGCCAAATAAAAAAGCCCCGGCCGGGGGCGACGGATGGCCGGGGCTTCTTAGGTGTGAGGCTTGCGCCTCACGTGTATTATTCACACCGAATGCCCCACCGGGGTCAAATTAACTCGCGGTAATGAAGACCCGACCCGCATCGGCTCTGACCGAATCAGGTCATTCGGGCGAGTGTTGACCGAGGTCGGCGGCGACATGATACGTGATGCAACCTTTGTCCCTCAGTTCGTCGGTAACAAGCGAGGAAGGATGTCGCGACGGCCAGCGAACGGCCGCCCCGGCATACACCCTCATCTTTCACCTTGAACTGAAGTCAGCGCGCAGTCCGGTCTGGCGTTTGACTAACGGCCCGCCGCGTGATGCGTGCTCCGCGACGCCTTACTGACGTGCGCTTTGTTGCAACCCGGATCGAGAAACCAAGTCTCGAAAGCCGCGCACGATTGATCCGCAAGCGACGAAATCGGCTCTTGCGTCGGAGGAGCAACGGCAAGCGCCGTCGGTACTGCGGGCGCCAGCGCAATCGCCAGCATCACCAAGCCCGCTGCCGAAAGAGTCATCGCGATCCTTTTGAACATAACCAACCCTTCGGTGCGCCCCCACCCGCTTCTCCATCACGCAGAAATCCCGCAATTGAAACGACCTGTTCCGATTTCGTTAAGCCCGCGCCGGTCGTCTGGTTCCGACACGTGGCCCAAAGGCCAGCGGGTTGCGAGAGTAGAACAGTACGCCGCGCTTAAGTTTCCGGGCGCAATTGCGCCAACTGCGCGTGCAACCTCATCGACGGTAGAAAGCGTCGCGCGCCCCTCGTTCAGAACAAAAGTTAAGCAACAACAAACGACCGCCTTCACCTCGTCGTGAGCTGCACGGCCCGCGTTGCTGGCGTGCGTATAGCGGCGTTGTCCGTCGCCGGAAAATCAGTTCAAAATGCCGCATGCAAAACGAGCAAATCGAATATCGCGGTTTCTTTATTTTCTGGCGAGATCCAGGCGGCAGTGACAAATGGATGGGCGGCATCACGTCCGGATGTCCGAGCCTGTTCCCTGCTACCGCACCGCACGAAGCGATCGACGGAAGCAGTCGCGACGACATGCTGGGCAACGCCAAAACGTATGTAGATCGCCTTTTGGATCACGCGCACGCTGCGTGATCGACAGTGTAGTGCTTGCCTGCCGCGCCCCCGCGCTCAGCGAAGCCGCGGGCGCGCGATCGGCTTGCAAAAATAATATGACCGGACACCAAACAACACGAACGCGTGTGCACGCGCGGTTTGAAACCAGTCCAACGCGCGCTCTGGTTCGGTTTTATTGAGCGTGTTCTGATAATTCCCATCGGGGCAAAGCCCGACAAGACGCGCACGTCCAGATCGCGCCACAGGACGTCGCCAACAAAGAAATAAACGACGTCGGCGATCGAAAGAAAAAAACGCGAAATCGCGAGCTTTTACTCGACGGAAGCCTCTGCGACCTCCTGTCCCTCAGCTATTTCTATCCAGGCGTCGCGCTTCTTCCACCGATGGATTTTCCCGCACGTCGGACAGATGATTGAGAACTGCATTCCGCCCAGGGACTCGAACCTGATTTTTTCCGTCACAAGCCCCGTGGGTACTGGCTTTCCGAAAGTTCGGCAGCGGATCAAGATGCGTGGCATTCCAACTTTACAATATTGACTCGTTTCACCTGCTTACAACTGCACGATTAGAAGCATAAAGCAGCTGCAGCAACGGATTGCTCCGCAATGCTGCCATGCAACACGCCCCGCCAAAGTTGTCATCAGGATTCAAATGTCATCCGCTGACATTGAAACGTGTCTCGGCTGGCGCGCTCAGCGCATTACTACAATGCATGCCACGTTCGTTGCGGGAGATATGCGTTGCAGCAGATGCATACCGACCAAACTCCGCAACGAGATATGCGCCAGAGAATTGTCGGCTTTCAGATCGTGCGGATCAGATCTTGACGCGCGGCGCGCCGGTGATTTCCGCGGGCCACGTCCATCCATCAAGGGTCAGCGTGGTGTCGATGGCAATCTGCCAACGAAGCCGCCGGCAAAGATTGCGCAGCGCTCGGGCGTCCTTGGTGCGGAAGACGATTTCGTCTTCCGGTTGAAGCGCGATGACGAAATCCTCGCCATCACATCGCATCGCCACCTGCCGCCGGTACTCCATCAGCCCTTCCCCTGGCCGAGGCCAGTATAGTCCCCCTTGTCCACGGACAAGCCTATTGTTGATTTCGTCCACCTCTATTTGTGCAAATCACCATTGCGCGTAAGGCGTAGTCGCTTCAGATCAGCCGGGCTATTGCGTTGGAGCTATCATCAAGCCGCAACAACACGATGAAACGCCACCAGCCTGCGGCGCCGCGGCGGTCAAAAAGGGGGAAACCATGGGACGCGTTGCTATCGTCACCGGCGCCGCGCGCGGCATTGGTGAGGCGACGGCACGGGCGCTGGCCCGCGACGGACACACCATCGCGCTCGCCGACCGCAATGTCGCCGACGCCGCCCGCGTCGCCGGCACGCTGGCGGGCGATGGCCATGCGGCCTTTGCGGTCGACGTCGTGGACGAATTGTCGGTCGAGGCCCTGTTTGATGCGGTGGAAGCGCAACTTGGGCCGGTGGCGGTCCTCGCCTGCGTCGCCGGCGGGCCGTTCCTGACGCCCGGACGCCGGCCGAGCTTCGTCGAGACCTCGGCCGAAAACTGGATCCGCACCGAGGCGCTCAATGCGCGCGGGCCGTTTCTGTGCATCCGCGCGATGCTGATGCGGCGAATCAAAACACCGGTCGTCGACGGCCGTATCGTGACCATCTCGTCTGCGGCGGGCATCACAGCCGATAATCCCACTGGGCCGGCTTATTCGGCGGCAAAAGCGGCTGTGATCCAACTGACGCGATGCGCTGCGCTCGAGGCCGCGCCGCTCGGCATCACAGTCAATACGGTAGCGCCTGGCCTGACCGATACGCCGGCCGTCCGCAGCGAATTGACCCCGGACATGATCGAGGCGGCCCGGCAAGCCATACCGATCGGTAGATTGGGCAAGCCCGTCGACATCGCGGAGACAATTGCGTTTCTGGCCTCCGCCCGCGCGGGCTACATCACCGGCGCGGTGATCGAAGCGCATGGCGGCCGACAGCCGCCATAAGGGCACGCGCCAGTTCTCCTCCGCGCAGCCGATCAACAAAACATAAGCAAAAATATCTAGCTGGCTCCGCTCCGTCGCCCCCTGCGCCAGCCGCGCGCTAGAGCACGCCTGCCACCGTCGCGCCGGTTACTGGAAGGGCACCTGCGGCAAGAACGCCTTCACGGTGGCGGATGCGGCTGAGGTCGAACTCCATAGCAACCGTCAAACCTGAAGAACGCTGCGGTTCGAACCCCACTTTGCGCGCCAAACGCAGCATCGGCGTGTTTTCATAGAGAACCAGCGCCTCGAGCCGGCCGAGGCCTCGTTCTGCGGCGCGCGCCAGCGCCGCACGCAACAATCTCTCGCCAATGCCTTGCCGCGCGCGGTCGGACCGCACGATCAGAGCGATCTCAGCATGCTTCGGCGACAAGCGGACCAGATTTACAATACCGCAAATCGCTCCATCCGCCTCCAGCATCCAGAGCATGTCGTCGCCGTAGCCGGCATTGCCAAAGAAACGCCTCATCGTGCGCTCGTCAGCGAAATCGACCGTCTGACCAAATCGGAGACGTAAGGACTCACGGCTCGTCCGACGAACAAAGTTGCCCAAGCTCCTCCACTGCGCCTCTGTCAAAGGCTCCGAGAGGACAACGACTTCACCATCCCCCACGCCACCGTTTCGGCGCGCGGCTTCCGCCTGTGCGATGACCGCTGTTGGCTCAGAGCGCTGAGATGTCTGGCATTGAACCTTCGGCATGCATAGAGGTGACCCGAAACAGCGCGCAAAGGCACGCGCGATGTTTTCACGGCACGCTGAATTTCGCTCAACTTGACCGCTGACCCTGTCGTCCGGTCCCGCCGTGCGCAGCGCAACGCCCGGGATCAGGCCCGTGCCTGGCGAAGCCGGTTCCGCGGCTTTTGTTTGCTACCGGGGACCGCCCCGGTGCCAACCTCTTCCAGCAGCCATTCCCGGAAGTTCTTCACATCCTGGCTTTGAAAGTCCGCATCCATGGTCACGAGCCAATAGCTCCAGCCGCTCGGTACGCTTTGGTCGAACAAACAAACGAGCTCGCCAGATTCGATCTCGGCATCGAACAACGGCGTGCGCCCGAGCGTAATGCCGTGACCCCGGCTGGCCGCTTCGAGCGCCATGTTGACCGTATCCACCCGCAATCCGGCGCGGACGTTGGCCGGCGGTGCCACGCCGACAATGCGAAACCACTCGTCCCAGTCTCCGGAAATGGAGGTCATGTGGATGAGATCGGCCTGGGCGATCAGTTCCAGGGCGGACAGCCCCGCGTGTTTCTTCAACAAGGCCGGCGCGCAAACCGGCACCAGCGATTTATCGATCAGCCGCGTCCAGGAGGTTGTCGCGCGGGCCGGCGGCGCCAGCCGGATGGCGGCATCGATGCCTTCCATCGGCAGGTCGACCGGTTTGAGCGACGTCTCGATATCGATCCCAGATCTCCGGGTAGTGCGTCGTGAAGCGCGACAATCGCGGCATCAGCCATCGGCCGGCAAAACCAGGCGCGGCGCTGATCGCCAGCCGCCCCTGCGAGCGGCGCCCCGGGAGCCGAGCCGTCGCCTCGGCGACCGCTTTCAAGGCGTCGCCGACTGCAGTCGCGTAGGCGGCACCCGGCTCTGTCAGTCCGAGCTTGCCGCGACCGCGCTGAAACAAGGCAACGCCGAGCCAGTCTTCCAGATTCTGGACCGCGTGGCTGACCGCGCTGGCGGTGATGTTGAGTTCCTCGGCCGCCTTCTTGAAGCTCCCATGCCGGGCCGCCGCTTCGAAGACGCGCACGGAGCTCAGCGGTGGAAGCTTGAAGCTCATTCCGTATCCTTTGCGCAAGGGCAGCAGGTTACGGCAGCGCTTGGCAAAGACCAAGAGACGCGGCGAAGGGCCTCCGCGACAGGCGCACCCGCTGCGTTCCGTTGCCCAGCGGAGCTTAGCCTCTGCGTGTGTGCGTTCGTGAAAGTCCTTCAGCGTCACAGGAAATTTTCTCGTTTGTCGGAAAGCAGCGGCCGGATCAAGTTGAGAGCGGGCAGAAACGTGGTGGAAATCATGGCTTTCCTGCAAAGCGATCATGGGACGTTGGCGCGGCTAACGCGCCCTACCGGGTCGCACGCGCGCCAACCCGTGTCCTTGGCGAGCTATCTAAAGATACTCCTCCGATATTGTCGGGACCCCGTGCAGCGGTGGTCTGCTGCGCGTCAGATGCGCGCTTGGCGAAGCATGACCGAGCGCGCGCGCCAACGACGGGCGCTGGCGCGGCTATCGAACCGCGAGCTGCGGGATATCGGCATCAGCCGCTATGAGGTGGAATTTTTGTTGCGGCGATCCCGATGGCCGTAAGAGGTGGTGGTGCAGGCCCTAACCGGGCGATGCTTGGCGACGCTGAGTAGAGCGTGCGCACGCGGCGCAGCGGAGAGTTGCGGTATAATGATGCAACGACAGCGATTTGGGCAGCGACTGCCCAAACCACATGGGAGCGTCGATGCGCGCGATTTTCCTAACTGCGGTTGCGACCGCGTCCATTTTGTTTCTTTGCCCCGCGCCGCAGGCAGGCGCCGCAATGCCGCTGACCGTACGCCCTGCCGTCGCTGCATTGCCCATCGAGACCGTGACAACCGTCTGCGGCAACAATGGGTGCGCGCGCGTACAAACCCAGCGTCTTGCCAAGCATCAAAAAGCCGGCAACGCCGTCCGTCATTGATCGCGGCAGGAAGTCGTTGCTGCTTTACTGAGTCCGGCGGCTCTGCCTTTGGAGGCGGTTTGAGAAGCCACCCTCCAGCAGACGAACATCTCAATCGCTGAGACGATCGAGCGGAATCGTGACCTGGAGCTTGAGGCCGCTTCTTTGCCAGTCGTATGCGATCGCTCCGCCCAGGTGAGAGGCGATGCTGCGTTCAGTCAGAACGCTGCCAAAGCCGCGGGATTGCGGTTCGCCGGCGATGATGGGACCGCCGGCTTCTTCCCACACGAGATGAAAGTCATCGCCCCTGACCTCCCAACGCACGCGAATTGAGCCGCCGGGCGTCGAAAGCGCGCCGTATTTAACCGCGTTGGTCGCACTCTCGTGCAGCGCCAAAGCCAGGCTCGTGACCGCGTTTGCCCCGACTGGCACATCGGGACCGCCCACGACGACGCACTTATGTGACGAACCGTCGTCGTAGGGCTGCAAAACCGTTCGCACGATGGCGGCGACGGTGGTTCGCTCGCTATGGGCATCTTCTTCGCCCGTGATTCCCGGGCGAATGAGATCCTTGGCCTGTAAAAGCGCGTCCAGCCGGCCGCGAAGAGAGTGCGCGAGTTCCCCTGGTGTTCGCGCCGAGCGGGCGCTCAGGCTGATCATGGCGTGGAGCATCGCGAACAAATTCTTCATGCGGTGGTTCGTCTCGCGCAGCAGCAGGCGCTCATGCTCCTGCGCCTCCTTCTGCGTCGTGACGTCGACCACAACACCAACAAACCGAACCGGCTTGCCTTGATTGTCCCGAAGGCATTCGCCGCGCGCCTCGACCCAGCGGACGGTGCCATCCTTGCGACAGACCCGGTATTCCTGACGGTATCTTTCGCCAGTGGTGATCGTGCTATTCACCGCGGTCGCAATTCGCTCCGCGTCATCAGGGTGGATCGCTGCAACATATTCCGCGAACGGCACACCTTCCGCTGCCCTGGCGGGATCGATTGCAAACAACTCCGCGAAGCGTGCATCCGAATAGACCTTGTCGGTCTGCAAATACCAATCGAACGTGCCCACCATTCCGGCGGCATTGAGCGCCTGACTGAGACGCTCCTCGGTTCTGGCCAATTCCCGCTGCGCATTGATGCGCTCGGTGGTTTCGCTCACGATGCAGAGCACGCCGCCGACGGCACCGGCCTCGTCCCGAACCGGCGAGTAGGAGATGTCGAAATAAACATTCTCCGGATAGCCGTGCCGCTCGATGTAGAACGGGCGATCCTTGGCGTGGACCGTTTCGCCGGTCTCCAGAACGCGCCGCAGCAGCGGTTCAAGGTCGTCCCAGAGTTCTTCCCAATTCTGTTGCGCCGGCCGGCCGAGCGCGCGCGGATGTTTTTCACCGATCGTCGGTGCGTAGGCATCGTTATACAACGCGACGAAATCAGGGCCCCAAAACACCACGATCTGTGCTTCGGCCGGAAGCATCAGATTGACCACGGCTTTCAGGTGAGCAGGCCAATCGGCGAGCGGGCCCAAGCTGGTTTGGGACCAATCGAGCGCGCGGATGAGCGCGCCCATATTGCCCCCACCGAACGGAAAGCCCTCTTCACGGCGCCGGTCCATGGTACTGGAATTCATCATTTTTCAAAAAACAACGACTCTGTATTGAAAACCGGCGCCGGATCGCGGCATCGCTTCTTGTCGCGTTGCGGCTGCTCGCATTCAACCAATCTCCGCCCGGCATGCAATACGAGGTGGCACGGATCAGCCCCTCTACAGGCCCAATGGTAAACTCCGGCGGAGGCGAGTGTTTTATCATTTGACACAGAACTCAAGCCGTTGTCGTGGCATTGACAGGGGTCTATTGGCCGCACATCACAACCGTTAAGCTACCGACATGGCACCGAGCGACATTCTTCTGCGCAAGCTAAAATACCATTCCCCTATCGACGATGCCGACGTCGCCGCCGTTCGCCGTCTGCGGTGCGAAATGAGAGAGCTGTCGGCTGGCGAAGATTTCATCTGCCAGGGCGACAAACCGAAGGCCGCGGCGATCGTCATCGAGGGAATTTTAGGGCGGTTTCACACGCTGCGATCAGGTGCCCGCCAATACATCGCGCTTCATTATCCGGGTGACTGGCCGGATGCCCAGGGGATGTTCCTGGAGCAGATGGATCATTCGGTCTGCGCCATGGGGAACGCGGTTGTTTGCGGCATTTCCCACGAGCAGCTGATGAAGCTGTTTGCCGAGCGGCCGACAATCGGATTCGCGGTTTGGCGCGAAACCTTGATCGATGCGGCGATTTTTCGCGAAAGCATTACCAACAACAGCAGCCGCCACGGCGCTGCACGCATCGCCCATTTCTTTTGCGAGCAATTCCATCGCGCCAAATTCGCCGGGCTCGTTCAAGGCAACGCATGTCCGCTCCCATTGACGCAAGCGCAACTCGGCGAGACGCTCGCGATGTCGCTGGTGAGTGTCAACCGACACCTGCAGGCCCTGCGACGCAGCAAGGCCGCCGATCACAAGGCCGGAACGTTGTTTGTTCGCTCGTGGTCGAAGCTCGCATCACTCGGCGAGTTCGATCCGGTTTACTTGCATCAGATCGTGCCGAAGACGGCCGCCAAGTATTCGCCCAACTGAGGGCCAGCGCAGTCGCATCTTAGGGCATGTCCCGGAAAGGTGGAAACCGGTTTCCCGAAAAGGACATGCGGTAACAAGTAGATCTAGAGTACATCGCAATTCAGCCTAATCGTGATGTGCTCTAGGAGCGGTTTCGGAGCGCCGGCCTATAAGGTTTCGTCGGTGCGATCGCCAAACACGAGCGTTTCAGCAAGTGCGGCCTGAATGAGCGCGCGACAGGCGACCAATTCGTCAAGGGCGGCCTGAAGTTTCTGCCGGCTTTGGCTGTCGACGGCCGCAGGCCGGCTTTGGCCGGTGGCTGCAGCGCGCGTCGGCGGCGCCGCGGCCGGCGGTGGCATCAAGTTAGGCTCGCGCCGGTCGTCACTGCGTGCAGCAGCCGGGGCCGGACCAGGGAAGAACGACGGCTCGCGAGCGCGATTGGGGGCTTTTGCGGGCTCGACGTCTTCAGTCTCGTCTTCTTCGCCCTCGTCGTCGCCCTCGCCTTCAGCCTCATCTTCGCCGGCGGCTTCAGCGTCGTCCTCACCCTCGCGGTCGAGCGCATTCGCGCTCTCGGCGACATCCTCTTCCTCAGGCTCATCTGAAGGCTGCGCGGCACCGGCGCGCCAGACGTTTTGTACGAAGGAGAGCCCCTCCTCGCGCAGGATGCGTTGAACGCCGCGGATCGTATAGCCTTCGCCGTACAGCAGATGCCGCACGCCGCGCAGCAGATCGATATCGTCGGGACGATAATAGCGGCGGCCGCCGCCGCGCTTGAGCGGCCGGATCTGGGTGAACCGGCTTTCCCAAAAGCGCAGCACGTGCTGAGGCACGTCGATCTCCTCAGCCACTTCACTGATCGTGCGGAACGCGTCCGGCGCCTTTTCCAGGGCCCTACTCCCGCTTCCGGAACGCGAAGGCTGTTTGCCGCACAGGCATCGCGCTCGAAATGTTTGTTAATGTACGATCCTTGTTGGACACCGATAGCTACTCTACGGATCACAGTGACGACAGCGCGCTACTCCAGGGCAGGCTCGCCGCTGCCATCCGACTCGGTGTTGATACGCTGTTTGAGGATAGCCGACGGCTTGAACACCATCACGCGCCGCGGCGAGATCGGCACTTCCTTGCCGGTCTTCGGGTTCCGCCCGATGCGCTGCCCCTTCTTGCGCACCACGAACGACCCGAACGACGACAGCTTCACGGTTTCGCCGCGTTCAAGACAATCGGTGATTTCTTTCAGAACCAGCTCAACCAACGTCGCTGATTCCGTACGCGACAGACCGACTTTCTGATAGACCGCCTCACATAGATCAGCACGCGTGATCGTCTTCCTCGTCATCGCCAGCCCCTCTCGGCGATCGATGCCCATCGATCATCGTATCGTTTTGAATTTGCAACGATATTAGCTTCTCTCCAAACGGTCAACGGCCTTGAATGGGCCGCATTTACCAGCGCACCAGCGCCGCGCCCCAGGTAAAGCCGCCGCCCATCGCCTCGAGCAACACGAGATCGCCGCGCTTGATGCGGCGGTCGGCGGTCGCATCGGCCAACGCCAGCGGGATCGAGGCGGCCGACGTATTGCCATGCCGGTCGACCGTGATGACGACCTTGGCCGGATCGATGCCGAGCTTATGCGCAGAGCCATCGATGATGCGCTTATTGGCCTGATGCGGCACGAACCAGTCGATGTCCGTAACCCCATAGCCGGTCGCCTTGAACGCGTCCTCGACCACGTCGGTGATCATCGCCACCGCGTGGCGAAACACCTCGCGGCCTTCCATGCGCAAATGGCCGACCGTTCCGGTCGAGGACGGGCCGCCGTCCACATAGAGCTTCGACTTGTGGCGGCCGTCGGAGCGCAGCCGCACCGTCAGTACCCCGCGATCGTCGTGGGTGCCGGGTTGATCCTGCGCCTCGAGCACCACGGCGCCGGCGCCATCGCCGAACAGCACGCAGGTGGTGCGGTCGGTCCAGTCGAGCAGGCGCGAAAACGTCTCGGCGCCGATCACCAAAGCGCGGTTGAACGCGCCGGATTTGAGCAGCGCGTCAGCGGTCGAGAGCGCATAGACGAAGCCGGAGCACACGGCCTGCAGATCGAAGGCGGCGCCGTGGGTGATGCCGAGTTCAGCTCTGGACCGCAACCGCGCTTGCCGGAAAGGTGTTGTCCGGCGTCGAGGTGGCGAGCACGATCAAGTCGATGGCCTGCGCATCGAGATGAGCGTGCGCGAGCGCGGCGCGGGCGGCGTTCGCGGCCATGTGCGAGGTCAATTCGCCGGGCGCGGCGATGCGCCGCTCGTGGATCCCCGTGCGCTGGACGATCCACTCGTCGGTGGTGTCCACCTTGCGGGCCAGATCGGCATTGGTGAGGACCTGGTTCGGCAGATAGCTGCCGCAGCCAAGCACAACAGAACGGCGTGTGGTCACGAAGCGGCTCCGATCAGCGCTTGCTGCGCTTCACCCGCACTCCGCTCAAGGGCCGCGGTGATTTTGGCGAGCAGGTCGTCGCGCACCACCTCGTAGCCGACCTCGATGGCGGCGGCGAAACCTTCGGCGTCGGTGCCGCCGTGGCTTTTGATCACGATGCCGTTGAGGCCGAGCAACACGCCGCCATTGGAGCGGCGCGGATCGAGCTTGTCGCGCAGCTTGGCAAAACCGGAGCGCGCCAACAGATAGCCGACGCGGCTTGCGAGCGTGCTTTGCATCGCCGCCCGCAAATGTTCGCGGATCTGGCGCGCCGTGCCTTCTGCGGTCTTGAGCGCGATGTTACCGACCAGCCCCTCGGTGACGACCACATCCACTTTGCCGGAGCCGATATCGTCACCCTCGACAAACCCCACATAATCCAGATCCGGCATTTGCCGCTCGCGCAGCATGCGGCCGGCTTCCCGTACTTCCTCTAAGCCCTTCACTTCTTCCACACCGATATTGAGAAGTCCCACGGTCGGGCGCTTGAGCCCGAGCAGAATGCGCGCGGTGGCGGCTCCCATGACCGCGAGATCGACCAGATGCTCAGCATCCGCCCCGATCGATGCACCCAAATCAAGGACGATCGATTCACCCCGCAAGGTCGGCCACAACGCCGCGATCGCCGGCCGCTCGATGCCCGAAAGCATCTTAAGCTCGAATTTCGACATCGCCATCAGCGCGCCGGTATTGCCAGCCGACACAACCGTATCGGCCTCCTTCTTTTTGACCGCATCGATCGCAAGCCACATCGACGACTTGCGGCGGCCGGAGCGCAACGCTTGGCTCGGCTTGTCCTCCATGCGCACCGCGACGTCGGCATGAACGAGTTTCGACACCGCGGCCAGAGCCGGATGCTTGGCGAGCAGCGGCTCGACCTGCTTGGCATCGCCGAACAACAGGAACGTGCTGTTGGGACAGCGTGTCAACGCCAAGTCGGCGCCGGCAACGACCACGGCTGGCCCATGGTCTCCCCCCATTGCATCGAGCGCAATGCGAACCGTTTGCGACATTTCCCGACCGCAATCCTAGACTGTAATCCAACTTGCCGTGCCCGGATCGCGGACCCAGTTCTTCCGCCGGCGCATGATCCCTTCCGAACAGCTTCGTCCAGTTTCCGGAATCATGCTCCATGTCCGAAGTGAGGGGGTGCTAAACGCGGCCGGAGAATAGCGGTTCGTCGCCGGGACACAACTGCGATCAAGCGCCATCGCCGCCTTTCTTGAGCGCACCAAGCGCGGCGAACGGTCCCGGGTCGGCGCTGGCGTCCGCCGGCGGCTCAAAAACCGCTCCCGGCTTGCGCGGATACGGATCGAGACCGAGAATCAAGAATTCGGTGGCGAGCGCACCGAGATCGACTTTTCCGTCGAGCAACGGCTCGGCATTGCTACCCACCGTCGGCTCCGGCGCGTCGGCTTCCGGCTCCTTCGGCGAGGCCTCGGGCGGTGGCTCGAATAACAGATCGATCTCCTCGCTGACCTCGTTGGCCAGCGGTTCGAGCGTGACCACGCAGGTCTGGCCGGCGATAGCCGAAACGCGCCCGGCGACACGCAAGCCGCTGCCGCCGTGGCGGCTGATATCGAAACTCGCCCGCAGGCGCGGTAAGTCGCGCAAGCCTGCCAACTGTGCCACCGCAACGCGAGTCTCGTCATCGGCGACGAGATCGAAATGCTGGCCATCCTCAGGCACGTCATCGAGCGCCACCGGCACGCGCCACGGCAAAGGTGCCGAGTTCTCTCGTTCAGACATTCACGAATTCTCCGCACGAAGCTCTCCGGACTTGGAAAAGCGGCCTTGCCGCCGACCAGGGCGTCTTCGGACTCCGCCCCGAATTGGCGAACCGTGGCACGCACATAACGCGCGAGCGCCGCGGCGCGGTCCCCACCCTCCACCTCCCCTAAGATATTGCGCGCCAGCGCCTTCTCAAGCGCATCCTGATCGTCGGCATCGAGGGCTGCGGCATAGGCCGCTTGGCGGCCATAAAAGGCCTCGCCGAACGCGCGCATCCGGCGCGGCACCGCCAGATCGCCGACCCCCATCTCCCGCAAATTGTCGTCGAGATCGCGGCAGAACACGTCGAACAGTCGCTGGCCGACGGCCGAGCCCGGGGCCGAGCGAAGGGCCGCCGGCAGCAATCGCCTCCCGATCGGCGAGCCGGCGCAGCACCAGGAAGAGATGCAGAACGATCAGTTCGAAGCGGCCGTCGACGCTGTCCGGAACCCCATAATCGGATGTAAAAAGCCGGCGAACGAGCCTGTGCCACGATGGCGCCATAGAGACCCTGAATATTACGATTGTGGTCGCTGCGCCGAAATGCACTTAGGATCATGGGGATAGCTCGCTTCGTTAATGCCAGAGGGGATCTCGCTAAGCCCTGACATCGCCATTGGCAAATTGCCATTTGCGGGTTTCGGGCGTACGGCAAGCGGGGTTGGGACACAAGGTCGAATACGGGGATGTGGGGTAATCGGGGGCATAAGGGACGGCGGCGGCTGGCTGCGCAGGCCGCGCTATTGCTCGCGCTCGCGCTGCCGCTCGGCGGCTGCCTCGACGAAACATTTCAGCGCGGCTACGTGTTGCCTGAAGGCGCGCTCGAGCAAATCCGGCTCGGCGCCTCGCAGGAGCAGGTGCTGATCGTGATGGGCACCCCCTCCACCGTCGCCACGGTTTCGGGCGAGGCCTTTTATTACATCTCGCAGACGCGCGACGCGGGCGGCCTCGTTCATGCCGACCAGCATCACCGATCAGCGCGTGGTGGCGATCTATTTCGACCGCGACAGGCGCGTCCAGCGGGTCGCCAATTACGGCATCAAGGACGGCAAGATCTTCGACTTCGTCAGCCGCACGACGCCGACCGCCGGCTCCGACGGCAACCTCATCAAGGCGCTGTTCACCAGCCTCCAGAACAGCCACTTCGCGCTGCCGTTCTGATGGTTAGCGAACGGGCGCGCGAACGGTCTGTCGGATTTCCATCCCGCTCATCCCGCGAAGCCGATAGCGGGAATCAGACGCTTGCGCTGAACACGCTGTCCTACGCCTGAACGCAAAACGTCCCCGCTTCGGCGGCGACATGGAGCTTTTCGATTCCAGCTTGAGCGCGCAAATTCGCGACTCAGTGCGCCATCACCGCCAGCAGCAACAGCGCGACGATGTTGGTGATCTTGATCATCGGGTTTACCGCCGGACCGGCCGTGTCCTTGTAGGGATCTCCGACCGTATCGCCGGTGACCGCCGCCTTGTGGGCGTCGGAGCCCTTGCCGCCGTAATGGCCGTCCTCGATGTACTTCTTGGCGTTGTCCCAGGCGCCGCCGCCCGAGGTCATCGAGATGGCGACGAACAGGCCGGTGACGATGACGCCGAGCAGCATCGCGCCGAGCGCCGAGAACGCCGCCGACTTGCCCGCGCGCCGCCGCCGGCGACGAAGTAGATGATGAAATAGCCGACGATCGGCGACAGCACCGGCAGCAAGGACGGCACGATCATTTCCTTGATCGCGGCGCGGGTGAGCATGTCGACCGCGCGGCCGTAATCGGGCTTGTCCTTGCCCTGCATGATGCCGGGCTTCTCGCGGAATTGCCGGCGCACTTCCTCGACGATCGAGGACGCAGCGCGGCCGACCGCGGTCATGCCCATGGCGCCGAACAGATACGGCAGCAGGCCGCCGAACGAGCAGCCCGGCCACGACGTACGGATTGCTCAGCGAGAAGTCCGGCGTGACGCCCTGGAAGTACGGGTGCTTGTCGGCGCCGGCGACGAAGAACTTCAGGTCCTGGCTGTAGGCCGCGAACAGCACCAGCGCGCCGAGGCCGGCCGAGCCGATGGCATAGCCCTTGGTCACCGCCTTGGTGGTGTTGCCGACCGCGTCGAGCGCGTCGGTCGACTTGCGCACTTCCTTCGGCAAGCCGGCCATTTCGGCAATGCCGCCGGCATTGTCGGTGACCGGGCCGAAGGCATCGAGCGCAACCACGATGCCGGCCAGCGCCAGCATGGTGGTCACCGCGATGGCGATGCCGAACAGGCCGGCGAGATTATAGGTGACGAGGATGCCGGCGATGATGACGATCGCGGGCAGCGCGGTGGATTCCAGCGAAATCGCGAGGCCCTGGATCACGTTGGTGCCGTGGCCGGTGACCGAAGACTGCGCGATCGAGTGCACCGGCCGGAAGTTGGTGCCGGTGTAGTATTCGGTGATCCAGATGATCAGGCCGGTAACGACCAGACCGGCGATGCCGCAATAGAACAGGTCGGCGCCGGAGTAGCCGACGCCCGGCAGCGGCCCGAAGCCGATCAGGTAGTGGGTGACGCCGGCGATGCCGAGCAACGAGAGTATCGCGGTCGCGATCATGCCCTTGTAGAGCGCGCCCATGATCGACTGGCTGGCGCCGAGCCGCACGAAGAACGTGCCGATGATCGACGCGATGATGCAGACGCCGCCGATGGCGAGCGGAAAAGTCATCATCGTGATGACGGCTTCGGCCGAAGAGCTGAAGAAGATGGCGGCCAGCACCATGGTGGCGACCGTGGTCACCGCGTAGGTTTCGAACAGGTCCGCCGCCATGCCGGCGCAATCGCCGACATTGTCGCCGACATTGTCGGCGATGGTGGCCGGGTTGCGCGGATCGTCTTCCGGGATACCGGCCTCGACCTTGCCGACCAGATCGCCGCCGACGTCGGCGCCCTTGGTGAAAATGCCGCCGCCTAACCGGGCGAAGATCGAGATCAGCGAGGCGCCGAAGCCGAGCGCGACCATGGCGTCGACCACGGTGCGGTCGTTCGGCGCGAGATGCAGCCCGCTGGTGAGGAACATGAAGTAGAGCGTCACGCCAAGAAGCGCGAGACCGGCGACCAGCAGGCCGGTGATGGCGCCGGCCCGGAACGCGAGCTCAAGACCGCCGGCCAGCGAGCTGGTGGCGGCTTGCGCGGTGCGCACGTTGGCGCGCACCGATACGTTCATGCCGATGAAGCCGGTGGCGCCGGAGAGGATGGCGCCGACCGCGAAGCCGACGGCGACGAGCCAGCCGAGGAAGATGCCGACGATGATGAAGATCACCACGCCGACGATCGCGATGGTGGTGTATTGCCGCCGCAGATAAGCCTGCGCGCCTTCGCGCACGGCGGCGGCGATTTCCTGCATTCGGCGTTGCCGGCATCGGCGCGCAGTACCGCAGCTCGTGGCCCAAATGGCGTAGATGAGCGCCAAAACGCCGCAGAGAACGATGAGCCACAAGGTCGTCATGAAAGAACCCCGGTTGATGGAGGCCGGCAGCCAGTCCGGCCCGGAAGGGATAAGGACGCGTGCGTCCCCGCGCCTTAAAGCGCCGTTCCGCACGGACCGGTGCCGACATTGCCAAAAACTGGCGCTGTCTGCTCGGTCGTTGGTTTGGATTTTACAGATACTCTTAACAATCACTCTTTGTACGCCGTACGTCCCACACAACCGTGTCACCCCGCTTGAGCATGTCGCATCGGTCGCGATGTCGAAGCGCGAAAGCCAAGCAGCCTAGAGCCAGGTGGCGAACAGCCAAGTAACCAACGGCATTAGTCACTTAGCCTGTCAACGTCCGGTCGGCAATCTCTCCTGCACGAAGACTGGGGAAACCTCAAACGCTGGAGAAAGCCTGGTGACCTGGAACACCTCCGCTGGCCGACGGCATCGTTGCCGAAACACACACAATCAACATCCACCACCTTGAGTCGCATTCCCAATCGCTGAGTTCATGATATTAACAAATCATTAATTGTAATCGGTAGCGTTTGCGCGCCCTGCCTGATAACCTTTGTGGCGTTATTGTGTTTATTTGCAGGCGGGAGGAACCCATGCAATCGGCCGAAGTGCTTAAATCGCTGTCGAATATCCGGAACGAAGTCGAAACGCATCTGCGCACCGTGAAAGAGTATCGTGCTTTCCTCGCCATCCAGACGGCGATGGACGAAATTTCCCATGTCGGCGAACTGCATTCGCCGCTGGAAGACGTCCGCGAGGGCGTTCGCGCGCGTTTGAACGAGACACGTGAATATCGCGCGCTGTTGGCCGTTGAGAAGTCGATCACCGACATTTCCGGAGTGCTCGGACTATTGGATGAGATCAAACCGCGTCCGGTCGCAACCGTCGCGGCCGTTGCGCCGACCGAGCCTGTTTTTGCGGACGTTGCAGCCGAGGCTCACGTCGAGGAACAAGCTGCCGCGCAACCCGAGGCCGTAGCGGCCGAGACTGCAGCCGCGGCTCCGAGCGACGTGGAAGCCAACACCACGCCGCCCCTCGTGACCGGCGAAACTGCGGCAAGCGAGACCAGCGCTCCAGATGGCGCCGAAATTATTGTCCCCACAGAGTTCGCGGCCGACGTCCAACCGACATTCGAGGCGACGCCGGCGAGCGTCGAACACGATGTCGACTCGCTACACGTTGCGTTCGAGGCAATTCCGGTTGAAGCGATCGACACCCCTGCCCCTTTAGTAGCAGCCGCCGAATCGAACCTGGAAAGCCAGCTTTCCGGATTTGGCGCGGAGCAGGCGCACGAACAGCAGTACCAAACGGTGCCCGAACACGATCAGGGCATCGCAAAAGTAGCGTAACACCGCCGGCGCACGCTTTTCGCCGGTCGAACCGCGGCCTTAACGTTGCGTTAATCATGTCAGTCCTACTTCTGGCTCTCTAGAGACATCTCTAGAAAGCCAGGAGCGGAATCGTGCTGGAACAAACAATCAGTAGCGTCCGCGAACTCGAGCAATCCATCGAAGGCCGCGCACTTGCCGATCTTCGCGTCCGTTTGGCGCTGCGCGGCTGCCTCTCCGAACTGCGCGGGTTGGTTGGCGGGGATCCGAGCTACCGAAGTCAAGACATGGCTTCCATGCCGAGCGCGGAAATCGTTCGCGTTCCGCGCGCGATCTGAGATCGCAATCGGATTTCATTTCAGGTCCGCAAACGAGAGAGCCCGACTAGCGCTCTCTCTTCGCACCGGCTGAACTGTAGTCGATGACCTCGGGTTCGTTCGGCAATGCGTCCTTCGTCATCTCGACCGATATGGTTTGGCTCGCCTTCTCCGGCAAAGCTCTGGCGCCAGTGGCCATATGCCCGACCCGCTTGACTGACCGATTTTTTTTTGTGCTCTGCCTTTTTTCGACCAACGGTGTCGGATCGCTTGAGCCGTTAGCAAGGGCAATGAGACGCTGGCGCTGCCATCGTGCGTCACCCGCTTTTATGTCCGGATTTGACCTATCCAGCCGCTTCAACAAGGTGGACACCTCAAGCCCGTCGACGATCAAATTGAAATTCTCAGGCCCGAGAATGCGATATATCTCGTGGAGCTTGTGCAAATTGCCGATGAGCTTGATTTGTTTTCCGGCCAGCACCCGCGCCTGCTTGCTGATATCGAACTGGATATCCGAAAAAACAGACGGGTGCTTACCGATCAGGCTCAAGACGGCAAAGCCATCAATATCAAGCGCCATGCAGCGCCTCCCTGGTTTCGGCAGCGAGCGTGCTGATGGGCGCGATGAGAGCTCCCCACTTTCTGACGAATGTTGGGAAAGGATCGCGCGTGCCCAGAGCTTCCGCTACGGCTACGGCCTCGGGTATGACGGTTTCGAAAGATCGAAAGGACGGCGAAGAAACCTTTCTTTCGTTTTTTAGGAACTCGATCGTCCGGTCGTGCTCCCTGACCCGGCGCTTGCGTGTCACCAATACGCGCGGCAGAGCCTTCGGACGCCACTCACGTTCGGTCCATTCATCGGCCCAGAGATTCTTGCAAAATGCCTTGAGGCCGTAAGTCGACAGAAAATCCGGAATGGTGGGAACAATCACCAAGTCGGCAAGACGTATGCTTGCCTCGCACAACGCCGAAATTCCCGGCGGGCAGTCGATGAGGACATAATCATACTTCCGTTTGGTCCGGGCCAGTTGATCCCGCATAACCCCGAATAGCGTCTCGACGATCGTATCGAGGTCGAACTTTTTCTTCGTCAGCTTGAAAATGATCTTACGCTCGAGAAACCGCAACTCCGAGCTGGATGCGAGCAGCGAAATCTCCAATGGATTGCCGCCGTGAGATACGTTGCTGGCTTGATAGTATATGCAGTCCGAGAAATTGCGGTGTTTGCCTCCGAGCAACAGATCATCCAAATAGGCGTCAATCGTCTGCCCGTTCGAGATCAAGGATGCGAGCACCTTGTCGCCGGCGAGACAAATCGAAGCGTTCGCTTGCGCATCCGCATCAATGACCAGTATGGAATGTCCCTCCGCCGCCAGAGCTTCGGCCAACGCGACCACGGTCGCCGTTTTTCCGACACCACCTTTCATGTTGGCGACGGCAATGACTTTCCCGCTCACCGTCTCGCCCCGTTGATGAAGCGAACCAAGTCGGCCCGTTGTTCCGGCAGCAGTCGCGACTCAAGGAAGCTTTCAATCGCAATCGGCGGTGTCGTCTTGCGATCGGGATCAACGAGGATGTCGTAGCTTTCCGCGCTCGCAGGCTCGCGCATGCGGATCAGTCCAATGCCGTGTTGACCGCAATGTTTGGTGATTTCGGCGAGTCGAGCTTCTTCCCTCGATCCTTCAGGCAAATGCCACACCAAATGTCCGAAATGCGTGGAACGAGTCTGCGCCAGCGCCTCGTGCACGGCTTGCACAGTACCGCCGGTCTCGGTCTTGAGCTCAAAGCTGTGCACGTCGATCTGGTAGCCCGGCAGCAATTTGAAGCGCATCGCGGTGACGAGGATATAGTCCGGTCGCGCCCATTCCCCTCCTTGGGGCCCCCGCGACGAGGTGTCGTGCACGATCCAATGCCCGTCATCGGGTAAATCCAGGCCCTTTCGGAAGGTGTCTTTGAGATAATTTTCAAGCGGCCGCATCAATTCGCGTTCGGCCCAGCGCTCCCTCTCGCCCGCAGACGACTCTGCCGTTTCTTCATCCGATAAGGCGAAAAGCTGACCACCCTGCCCGCGCAATCGCCCTATTTGATCATTGTCGAGCAAAAGATTGCGGGCGGCGAAGTAGAGATCAGGCCCGACCGGTTGGCGAAATTCACGCGCCAGCATCGTCCGTATCACCCTGTTGAGAACAGGGGTCCCATCTTCCGGCAGGACTTTAAGAATGTGGTTGGCCACGTCTTGAGCGGACAACCTTGGTCTTCGTGGCGAAGAAGCAGGTTCGGGCATGGGAACAACGCATTTCAGAACGTAGATTCTCAAAGCGAGCAAACCGCGAGCAACGACCTGCCAGGCAGCAAATCGCCGTGCCGGAAACCACCTGCAACGGCAGCCTCAAGCTGGTAGCACCGGACGCCAAATCAAGAATTGCAAAAAAACGCCCCGAGAAATCATAGGCGCATTTTTGACAAAATCAACCTGAGGTCGATTGGAAGCTGTTGGCCGCAAAGGCAAAACACGACAACCTTTGCGAGCGATCAAAGATGCCGGTTGGCGTTCAGGCCTCAAGACTTTGAGCCGTGACGCCGCGCAAGTTTTTGACCGAACCGAACTCTCACGCTGCACCGCACCAACGAAACACATTCCGCTGGCGAAATATTTTTGCGCTATAGTGATCGCAAAGCTCGTGCAGACGACAACGGGCGGCCAGAGGAAACAGCGGGAGGAACGCTATGGCGGACCGGAACGGCTCGTACGACAGCTACGGATCGTCACGATCGACGTCGTCGAGCACATCGTTTGGATCGGCGCGCGCTTCGACCTATCTGGGCCGTTCGACATCGGCGCCGAGTGCGCCGCCCCCGTCCTCCTCGTCCTACGGGACGAACACGCAGAGTTCGGCTTATCACACCGGCGCCAACGAGATCCGCGGCGCCGACATCATCGCCGAATATCTCGTCAAGGAGAAAGTCCCCTACATCCTCGGCTATGCGGGCCACGGCGCCATCGGCCTGCTCGATGGCCTCTACAAGCAGACCGACCGCATTCGTCACATCTCGCCGCGTATCGAGCAGTCCGCCGGCTTCATGGCCGACGTTTATTATCGCCTGACCGGGCAGCCGCTCGCGGTCTATGCGTCCACAGGGCCCGGGCCGATGAACCTGATGATCTCGGTCGCCAACGCCTACTACGATCAATCGGCCTTCTTCGTCATCACCGGCAATGTTCCGACCAATCAGTTCGACACCGGCGCGCTGCAGGACGACTACCGCTACAACGGCGACATGTCGTCGATCTTCGCGCCGGTGACAAAGAAATCCTGGCGCATCCGCAAGGTCGAGGATCTGGTCAAAGCCCTGCCCGATGCGTTTTCGCTGATGCGCACCGGACGGCCGGGCCCGGTGCATTTCGATATGCCCTACGATCTCTATATGCGGACGGCCGCGGTCTCGACGCCGGAGCCCAATGTGCACGGCTCGCCGCTGAACTGGCGCACCACGGTCGCGGACGAGACGGTGGAGAAGGCGCTCACCCTGCTGACCAGCGCGCAGCGGCCGCTGATCCTTGCCGGCGGCGGCGTGCGTGTGGCCCGCGCTTACGAGGAACTGAAAGCCCTCGCCGAGCAACTCGACATTCCGGTTTACACGTCGTTCATGGGCAAGAGCGTGCTGCCCGCCGACCATCGGCTGCATCTCGGCGTCGCCGGCGTGTGGGGCGAATATCCGGCGACCGAGGCGGTGCGCAACGCCGACGTGATCCTCGCCATCGGCGCGCGCTTCAACGATCTGCACACCGGTTCGTGGCTCCAGGGCTATGTCTACAACATTCCGCCGACCCGCCTGATCCAGGTCGACATCGACCCGCAGGAGATCGGCCGCAACTACCCGGTCGAGATCGGCATGGTCGGCGACGCCAAGGCGTTTCTCGGCCAGGCGGCGCGCATCGCCCGCGCCAAAGGTTTGCGCGGCGGCTACAACGGCGCCTGGCAAAAGGAGATCGAGGGCTGGCGTACGGACTGGCGCAATTTCTGCGAGCCGTTCGAGCGCTCGAGCGAAGTGCCGATCGAGCCGCGCCGGATGATGGCCGACATGAACCGGATCTCGCCGCCCGACACCGTGATGGTCGACGACGTCGGCAATTGCCAGGTCTGGATCGGAGCAATACTGGAAGCCGCGCGTCCCCGGCAATCACCTGACCGCCGGCGGCTTCGCCGCCATGGGTTTTGGCGTCGCCGGCGTGCTCGGCGCGCGGCTGGCGCGGCCGAATTCGCCCTGCGTGACGCTGTGCGGCGACGGCGGTTTCATGATGATGCCGCATGTGGTCGCGACCGCGGTCGAATACAATCTGCCCGCCGTGTGGGTGCTGCAGAACAATTACGCGATCGGCACCATTCGCGACCTGCAGCGCTTCTATCACGACGGCCGCGAGCTCGGCACCAGCTTCATCAACGAGCGCACCGGACAATTGTGGAATCCGGATTTCGTCAAGATGACGGAAGCCATGGGCGGCCGCGGCATCCGCATCGAGCATCCGGATCAGTTCGGCGACGCCTATCGCGAGGCGATCCGCTCCAACATGCCGACCGTGATCGACGTGGTCATCAACCGCGACACCGGCATCCCGATCACCGGCACCTGGCAGATGCCGCCGATTCCGGAAGTGCAGCCGACCTTCGGCAAGCGCAAGGTGCGTTGAAGCTGGAGGCTTATAGTGAGCCGTCATGCCCGCGCTTGTCGCGGGCATCCACGTCTTTGCCGGCGAAAGTAAAGACGTGGATGGCCGGAACAAGTCCGGCCATGACGCGTGTTTGGGTTCCGTCCAAGTCCGCGTTGCAGCGTTACGCCCAACGCCGGTGTACCCCCGTCCCTACTGCATGATCCGCAATGTCACGTAGGCGCTGAGCGGATTGCCGACATAAGCGCCGGCCGCATTGGCGGCGACGAAGTAACGCTCGTTGGTGATGTTCTTGACGTTCAGCGACAGGCTCCAGTTGGGGGTCGTATAGGCGAGCAACAAGCTGCCGATCGCGTAGGCCGGGATCGAGTTGATGTTCGTCGTGTCGCTGTAGGTCACACTCTGGTAGTTCACCCCGCCGCCGACCATGAAA
This sequence comes from uncultured Alphaproteobacteria bacterium, assembly GCA_963737755.1. Taxonomy (GTDB): domain Bacteria; phylum Pseudomonadota; class Alphaproteobacteria; order Rhizobiales; family Xanthobacteraceae; genus BOG-931. The sequence continues at coordinate 243,135 of CAVTTZ010000016.1, forward strand.
CCGGGAACGTTGGCGATGGAGAACTTGTAGGTCGTCCAAAGGTTGGCGAGGTAAGCCGGAACGCCCTGCGGATGATTGCCGACGGCCGCAATGCCTTGCGGATTGTCGGTGATGACCGCGTTTTGGAAGGTTGCGTTGGCGAGAATGTGCCACGGCTCCAGAGGCGCGGCATCAATGGACGCTTCCGCGCCGATGGTGCGTTGCGCATCGAACAGCACCACTTCGTTGCCGTTCAGCGTGGCGGGCGTCGCGACGTTGTTGCGGGCGACATCAAAGAACGCGGTGTTGATCACCAGCCGATCGGCGAACAGGTTGAACTTGATGCCGGCTTCATATTGCAGGGCGGATTCAGGTGCGCCGATTCCGTTCTGCACGTTTTCAGAATTGAAGTTCGTCAGAAAGCTCTTGGAGACGCCCGCATAGGGCGACACACCGGGAAACAGCTTGTACAGCGCGCCGACGTTCCAGCTTACCGGCGCGTCGTTGCGGCTTTGGGTGACGCCCGCGATAATCGGCTGGCCGGTGTTGCTGAAGGCGCCCGGCACCGTGACCAAAGGATCCAGCACGGTATTCCACCAATCCTGCCGCACACCGGCGCGCAGCTTCAGCCGTTCGCCGATATCCATCTGATCGGTCGCATAAACGCTCAAGTACGTCGCCGATAGATTGTCGTTGTCGCAGGAATGCGACGCGTCGCACTTGAAGGTCAGGCCGGAGGCGGTGAGCTCCGGAGGTATCGGGTCGAACACGTTGGCGATATTGGGCAGGTCCGCGGTCTGCCGCTGCGTCTGCATCGTCTGCCGCACCGCCTCGAAACCGGTCAGCAGCGAATGACCGACCGGTCCGGTATTGAATTGCCAGAGCGGCTCGAACTGATAATCGAGCGTGTTGTCGCGATCGGTCTGCTCGCGGAGCTGACGCCCAATCACCTGATCGAGGATGCATGGGCGGTTGGTGACCGGATCCTTCTGGGTCGCGGGATTGGTACAGACGGTGGTTCTGGTGCTGTCGCCGTTTCGCATGGCGTCAATATCGCGATACGTATAGGCGAAGCGATTGTTGATCGTCAGGAAGTCGGTGACGGTCCATTTGTCGGTCATGGTCGGCCGGATATACGTCTGATCCGCGAACGCGAACGGCGTCGAATATTTCGCGTCCGCCGCCGACACATTCGATATCGGCGAGCCGTTGAGATAGATGAGCCCGTAGGAATCCGGTGTCTGGTGGATTTTCCGCGCGTCGAGGCTCGTCTCGAATACGTGGTCGTTGATGTTCCACATCAGGTCCGGCCGGATTTCGAAGTCGTTGTTGCCGAGGCCACGGTAGCCATCAGAGGTGATGCCGGTGGCGTCGATGCGATAATTCAAGCCTTTGATCGTCGTTGGCCCCGTGACGTAGTCCTGGCTGGTGACCGTGCCGAACGACCCGGCCTGCAAGCTGGTTCCCCAGTGGAAGTCGGGCAGCGGCTGATAATGAACGATGTTGATGGTGCCGCCGGGCGGCCCACTGCCGAACAGCGCAGAACCCGGACCTTCGATGATCTCAATACGCTTCACGCCGTTGAGCGAGTGATTGAGTCCGCCGAGTTGATCGCCATCCGAGAAGTTGTCCTGATAGACCTGCGCATTGAGGCCGCGGATCAGGAAGTGATCGAAATAGCCAAGCGAATCCTGGCCGCCGACATTGACGCCGCTCGCGTTCGAGATCGCCTGGCTCAGCGTGTAAGCGCCTTGCTGCGTCAGAAGCTCGCGCGGAATGATCTGCACGTTGGCCGGGATGTCCTCGAGCTTCGTCCCGGTCTTGTCGGCAGTGACCACCTGTTGCGGCGCGTTGGCGCGGTCGCTGCCGCCAAAGCCGGCGTCGACTCTGGCCGACGCGGTATTTGCGGCCGCCGCCGCCGCGGCTCGCTGCATTTCGGCGGCGCACGGTTCGATGCCGTCCGCGACGCTTTGCCGGCTCCGCGTTGCTGCTCTTGCGGTTTCGCTTGCCGCGGCTTCGCTTCGGACGGTGCCGGCACGACGACCGGCTGCAATGGTTGTGCCCCCGAGGCCGGCGCCGGATTGGCCGCAGGCGTTGGACTTGTGGCCGGCGCTGGCGCCGAAGTGATCGCCGGCGCCGGGTTGGTGGCCGGCGCACTGCCGTCCTGCGCGCGCGCGCCGTTGGCAAACGCGAGACCGACGACGGCACCGGCAAAGATCAGACTTGTGGATGAAGAAAACGCGACAATACGCGACGCAACGCGCGCCATGAGCTCCCCCCGCTACTGCAGTTCTGTTCGACACGAGCCCCCCGGCGTTCGAGCAGATACAGGCGGAAACAGAGCGTGGGCGCCGATAACATCCCAATAAACTAGTTGAATTCAATTATTCTGATTATAATTCTAAAGAGGGAGCGCGCAGCGGCGATCGCAATCAGGCGCAGCTGCAGATCATGCGATCTTTGCGTTGGATTTATGGTCGTGGCAGCGCGGCTGGCGATGAGGCGACACGACCATACGCGCAATTTTGTTGCGTGATCCAGTGGAGCGGCTTGCACTCCACAACCTTCGGCGATTAAGAAGGCGACGGGTGTGTCGTTTTTGCCGATGGCGGCGGCGTCACCGCGCCCGCGCGGACGGGCGAGAGAGCGGCTCGCAGGTGGTCCACTCGCACGACAGCGGACCCGTCGGCAATGTGGAGCATTGCGGACAGAACCAGTGCGCGCACCGGCAGCCCCACGCGCCGTTGCAGAGCTTGCCGCCGACGACCGTCCCACGCGCCACGATGGAGACGCTTGGAGGATAGCAATAGGCCGGCCGCTCGCGTGCCTCCGCATTCGCCGCCCAACAAACAATCATCGCAGTCGCAAGAGCCGAACAGAGCAATGCGGAGCGGCGCATTCAATTTCCCCCTCAGCGTCGGGCCACGAAGGCGCCCGACGCATCATCCAAAACCGACCTAATAAAGATTGTTGCGGTAGCCGTCTTCGACCACCTCATCGGCCTGCTCGACGGTGACATTGCTCGGCTTGGTCTGCTCGATGATCATGCGGCCGAGCGACGGGAAGCTCTTTTTGTCGACCCGATAATCGTCATGCCAGAGCTTTGACCGTTTCAGCGCCTTGCCGCAATGCAGGAAGGCCTCCTTCACGGTGACCAGGATGACGAGCCGCGGTTCGCGCCCATTGACCGCCGCGTCCGCCAACAGCTCCGGCTCATGCGACAAGCGCGCCGTGCCGTTGATGCGCAGCGTCTCGTCGATGCCGGGAATAAAGAACAACAGCCCGACTTCGGCGTCGGCGACGATGTTCGACATCGTGTCGAGGCGGTTGTTGCCGGGCCGATCCGGGATGGCGATGGTGTAGTCGTCGAGCACGCGAGCGAAGCCGGGTGCATCGCCGCGCGGGCTCACGTCGGTCCCCTTCCCGGGCCGGGTCGAGGCGATGACGCAAAACGGCGCGTGGGCCAGGAAATTCCGGCAGTGAGGATCAAGCCGGTCGAGTTGCTTGAGCAGTGCCAACTCCATGGGCGTGCCATAAAGCCCACGCAGTGCATTTTCATTGCTGATCGCATGCAGATCCGCGGTGCGGTCGTCCATATGACTCTCCGTCTTCGCGATTGAGCGGCGAATTTAGAGCATGTCCCGGAAAGTGGAAACCGGTTTGGCTTACGACGCCACACCGAGATAGCGGATCGGCCCGCCCGGCGCGATCGCCTGCGCGGCGGCGATAATGGCGTTGGCGTCGATGCCGTAGTGCCGGTAGAGGTCCGGGATCGAGCCGGTCTGGCCGAAATGCTCGACGCCGAGCGGCCGGACCTTGTGGCCGTAGACCGCGCCAAGCCAGGCCAGCGTCGCCGGATGGCCGTCGAGCACGCTGACGATGCCGCAATGTGGCGGCAACCCGGCCAGCAGCCGTTCGATATGGGAGCGCGCATGGACGCGACCGCGCTCGCGGGCGCGGCAGGCCGCGGTCCAGCCGGCATTGAGCCGGTCGGCCGAGGTGATTGCCAACAGCCCGACGTCGCGCCGGTCTTCCGCCATCAGGCCGACGGCTTGGATCGCCTCCGGCGCGATCGCGCCCGTATAGGCGACCACCACCTGACAATTGGGCCCCGGCTCGCGCAGCCAATACGCACCGTCGACGATTTCCTGGCTGAGCGTCGGGCGTCATCGGGCGCGAGATCTGCTCGATCGGACGCGTCGAGAGCCGCAAGTAAACCGAGCCGCCGGTCTCGTCGCGCAGCCAATTGCGCTCGCTCGGCTCGCCCTCGCCGTCGCGCTGAATGTAATCGAGCGCAAACGCCAGAATGGCCGCAAGCTCATCGACGAATGCCGGCTCGAAGGCGGCGAGCCCGTCCTGCGCCATTCCGATCAACGGCTGCGCGATCGACTGATGCGCGCCGCCTTCCGGCGACAGCGTAATGCCCGACGGCGTCGCCACCAGGATGAAACGCGCGTCCTGATAACACGCGTAGTTGAGCGCATCGAGGCCGCGCGCGATGAAGGGATCGTAGAGCGTGCCGATCGGCAACAGCCGCTCGCCGTTGATGCTGTGCGACAGCCCGAGCGCGGACAACAGAATGAACAAATTCATCTCGGCGATGCCGAGCTCGATGTGCTGGCCGCTCGGAGAGAACTCCCAGGTGAAGGTCGAGGGAATGCGCTCGCCCTTGAAGGTGTCGGCCATGGCCTCACGCGCGAACAGGCGGCGGCGATTGACCCAAGGTCCGAGATTGGTCGACACCGTGACGTCGGGCGATGTGGTGACGATGCGCGCGGCCAAGTCGGTCGGCTCGCGCCCGATCTCGTTGAGCAGCGCACCGAACCCAACCTGCGTGGACATCTTCGGCTGGATCGTCACCGACAGTTGGTCGGGCACGGCGATGTGCGGAGCCACCAAGCGGCGCTCGCCGCCGCCCGCAAACGGCACATGGCGCAGAAAATCTTGCACCTTTTCGGGCTCGCCCAAGCCCTCGAACGCGTCCCATTCATGGCCCGGGCGAATGTTCATCGCCGTGCGGAAGGTTTCCATCTGCGCCGGCGTCATCAGGCCCGAGTGATTGTCCTTATGACCGGCGAACGGCAGGCCCGCGCCCTTGATCGTGTAGGCGATGAAGCAGACCGGCCGGTCGTGATCGATAGCGTCGAACGCCTCGATGATGGCCGGCAGATCGTGACCGCCGAGATTGCCCATCAGGCGCGCAAGTTCGTCGTCGCTGCGGGAATCGATCAGCCGTGACACCGGCCCCTGATCGCCGATCTCGTCGCTCAAACGCTTGCGCCAGGCGGCGCCGCCCTGAAACACCAGCGCCGAGTAAAGCTGGTTCGGGCAGCGGTCGATCCAGCGCCGCAGCACCTCCCCGCCCGGCTCGGCGAAGGCGGCTTGCTGCAGCGTGCCGTATTTGAGCACCACGACGTCCCAGCCAAAATTGCGGAACAGATTTTCGTAGCGCTCCCACAGACCTTCGCGCACCACCGCGTCGAGGCTTTGCCGGTTGTAGTCGACGATCCACCAGCAATTGCGCAGGCCCTGCTTCCAACCCTCGAGCAGCGCCTCGAAGATGTTGCCTTCGTCGAGTTCGGCATCGCCGAGCAGCGCGACCATGCGGCCTTCCGGTCGCTCAAGACCCCAGCCATGGGCGCGGACATAATCCTGCACCAGCGAGGAGAACAGCGTCTGCGCCACGCCAAGCCCCACCGAGCCGGTCGAGAAATCGACCTCGTCGGTGTCCTTGGTGCGCGACGGATAAGATTGCGCGCCTTTGTAGCCGCGGAAGTCTTCGAGCCTCTCGCGGGTCTGCCGTCCCAACAGATACTGGATGGCGTGGAAGTTCGGCCCGGCATGGGGCTTCACGGCGACGCGATCCTGCGGCCGCAAGGTGTGAAAGTAGAGCGCGGTCATGATCGCGGCGAGCGACGCCGACGAAGCCTGGTGGCCGCCGACTTTCAGGCCGTCGGCACTGTCGCGCAGATGGTTGGCATGATGAATGGTCCAGCTCGCCAGCCACAGCACCTTGCGCTCAAGCTCGCCGAGGATCTTCAAATCTGCTGGCGTCACTGCTTCGGCCATGTCGATTGTTTTCCTGCCGGATTATCAGAGGAAAGTGGAGTACTTCAGCGGGACGGAACCACAACACCCAAGCGGCGGCCCCGTAGCGATACTATACCGGAATTCATTAAAGCCCGCTCGTCGCGGCATCGGCAGCAGCGCCCAAGCGATCAACATGGCACGCCGAAAACGCGCTACCCCCGCTGATCCAGCCATTTGGCCATGACAACGCGCGGCATCGCATCGTACCCGAGCTTCTCGTAGAACGAGACCACTTTGGTGTTGGTCTCACGCACCAGGAGTTGCGCTTTGACAACCCCTCTTTGCCGAAGCCACTGCTCGGCGGCCTGAACCATTTGCTGTCCGACCCCGGTGCCGCGGCAATGCGGAGCGGAAGCGACATAGTAGAGCCAGCCGCGATGACCGTCGTGCCCCACCATGACGCTGCCGCAGATGCGACCGGCCTCATCTTCGCCGATCAGCACATCAGAGCAAGCACCCGCCCGCGCGAACTGAAAGTCGGCGGCGGGGTCATTGTAGCTCACAACAAGATCGCAAGCGCGCCACAGCTCCACGACATTGGCTTCGTCTTCCGCGGCAGCGCTCCTGATCGTCAGCGGCATCTTTGTGTTCCGGGAAAATTCGCAAACGTTGCTTCGTGCACCCGATTAGCCGCTCGGCCTATCGTCGTCCGTAATTTCACGAACGACGCGACAGGGATTGCCCGCGGCAAACATGCCGTCGGGAATGTCGCGAGTCACGACGCTGCCTGCACCGATCACGGCCCGCGAGCCGATACGGACGCCGGGCAAGATTATCGCCCCGCCACCGACCCATACGTCCGATCCGATGTCGACGGGCTTGCCGAACTCTTCCTTGCGTCGCGCTGCCGCATTCCAGGGGTGCATCGCCGTCAGAATCTGAACGGCCGGTCCAAACAATGTGAAGGCGCCGATCTTCACGCTGCAGACGTCCAGCACCACGCAGTTGAAGTTGAAGAAGACGCGTTCGCCGAGTTCGATGTTGAAGCCGTAATCACAGAAGAATGGTGGCTGCATCCACACAGAATCGCCGCCACGACCGAACAACTCGGTCAAAATCGTTCGGCGCTTCTCCTGCTCCGCCTCGCCAGAATTGTTCAGCAGTTGACATAAGTCCCGAGCCCGCGTCCGGTCTTTGACGAGTTCGGGGTCCATCGGGTCATAGAGTTCGCCGGCCGACATCTTCTGACGTTGCGTCTTCATCGCCGCCTTTATGAGCCCACACCCCGCTTCGCGATTGTCACACCGGCTCGGGCTCGCGCCTGAATGTCCCCCAGGCCAAGAGCACGATCGCCACCAGCACCACCGGAAACACCAGCTCGGTCACCGTCGCCCAGCCGTAGCGCGCCAGCAGCGCGCCGGACGAGAGCGAAGCGATCGCCATCGAGCCGAAGATCAAAAAGTCGTTGACCGCCTGCACCTTGTTGCGCTCTTGCGGGCCGTGGCATTCGGTGACCAGGGTGGTGGCGCTGATGAAGGCGAAATTCCAGCCGACACCGAGCAGAACCAGCGCCACCCAGAAATTCCACAAGCTGATGCCCGAATAGCCGACGGCGGCGGCGGCGGCGATCAACAACAAGCCCGTTGCCATCATGGTCCGCAGCCCGAAGCGCAAGATCAACGCTCCGGTGAAGAAGCTCGGCCCATACATGGCGATCACATGCCATTGGATACCGAGCGCCGCCTGGCCGACCGAGTAGTGGCACGTCACCATGGCGAGCGGCGCCGAAGTCATCACCAAATTCATCATCGAATAGCTGGCAAGCCCGCAGGTCACAGCGACGATGAAGCGCGGCTCGCGCACGATCTCGGCGAGCGGCCGGCCGCCGGCAAAGCTGCGCGCCGCCGTCATTTTGGGAATTCTCAGGAAGGCCAGCAGAACGCCGGCAAACAGCGCACAGGCCGATTGCGCCAGATAGGTTCCGGCGAACAGATAAGGCGGCCAAACGTCCTTGGTGAAAATGACGAGCTGTGGCCCGATCACGCCGGCAAGGATGCCGCCGGCCAACACCCATGACACCGCCTTGGCGCGGAAATGCGTGCTCGCGGTGTCGGTGGCGGCGAAGCGATAGGATTGATGCGCGGCGGCGTAGAGCCCGCCGCAAAGCGTTCCCACGAGCAAAAGCAGAAACGATCCCCGCAGCATCGCCAGCGACGAGATGACCCCGGAAAGGACGCCGAACACCGAACCGGTCTGCAGCGCGAAACGGCGGCCGAAGGTGCCGGCGAGGAAACCAATCGGCAGCGTCCCGACCCAGATGCCGACCACCATGAGGCTGATCGGCAACGTGGCCAGCGCCGGATCAGGTGCGAGCATCGATCCGGCGATACCGCCGGTCGCCACGATCACCGTGTTGTTGCCGCCGGCAAGCGCCTGGGCCGCGGCGAGCACCAGCGCGTTGTGCTTGGCGAGCCGGTCGTCAGTTGCTTCCGTTGCGGGAGCGGCCAAGGCCACCATGAAAAACCGTTGTGGATTAGTTGCGAAAGTAGCGTCTTTTTTAACGATCGAATTCGGCCAAGGCCAGACTGCAATCCGACACCTTAAATCTACCGGAATTCGGCAAATCCACCGGAATTCGGCCCGCCGACGAATTGCCGCCTCAATGGTGCGAAACTTTCGCGCCGCTCCATGCCCCCCGCTGCCGGTCCGATGCGGCAGTGCCAGAGCGGGAACTCCAGAGTGGATCACGGGCGTTCCGCCGCGAGGTTTTCATGAGTGTGCGCGCCGAACTGCTGCGACTGTCGCTCAAAACCGTCAAAGCCTTGCAGACGGCGCGCAAGGCGCACCATGCGCCGCCGGAACGGACGCGGCGGCGGCTCAAGCTTCTCGAGCCGGTGGTGCCACGGGGGCCCGCCGGTACCAAGACGACGCAGTTCGATATCGACGGGATCAACGCCGTCGAGACGCTGGCGCGCAACGCGCGCACCGACTGCTGCATCCTTTACTTCCACGGCGGCGGCTATGCCTTCGGGACCGAACCACTGGTGCGCGACTTCACCTGGCGGCTGAGCGCCGCGACCGGCGCCAGCGTGCTTTATTTCGATTATCGGCTGGCGCCCGAGCATCCCTTCCCGGCAGCCGTCGACGACGCCGGCACAGTTTATCGCTGGCTGGCGAACCGGATCGATCCGTCGCGCATCGTTTTCGTCGGCAACTCCGCCGGCGGCGGCCTGGTTCTGGCGACGCTGCATAAAATGCGTGACGAAGGCTACGATCTGCCACGCGCCGCAGTCGCCATTTCGCCGTGGACCGATTTGGCGCTGACCGGCCGCTCGCTGCGCACCAACGCCAAGGCCGACCCGATGATGGACGTGCGCAACTTGCCGACGTTCGCGGCGCATTATCTCGGCGGCGCCGATCCGCGCCATCCTTACGCGTCGCCGCTCTACGGTGATCCCTCAGGGCTGCCGCCGGTGCTGATCCAGGTCGGCAGCGACGAGATTCTGCGCGACGATGCGGTGCGCATGGCCGAGAGGCTGCGTGCCGCGGGCGGCGACGTGAAGCTCGAGGAATGGCCACGTATGCCGCACGTCTGGCACCATTATGCGCGGATTATTCCGGAAGGCCGCGATGCCATCGCGAACATCGGCGCCTTCGTGCAGGCGAAGCTGAACTGAGACGGCGCTGATCCGTCGGCACCAAATCCGATCTCAAATAGATCGAGCGGCAGCCTTCGCGACGTAAAAGGCAATCACCAGCAGCGGGATCGCGAGCGCGATCCATGCTACCGCTTGCCAAGCGGTCGTCTGTCCAAGAAGCGCCGAGAACAATCCGGCCAGGATCAAAATTGCCAGACCGATAGGCCAACGCCACACATGCCGAAACTGCCGCGCGATCATTCGGCGGGTTCCGCCAGCGCCGGCTGCCCGACCATTTCAGCATCCGCCAGCGCCGACGCCAACGGTGCCCTGCGGCGCGCCAGCCAGAGATAGAGGCCGCTGCCGAGCACACCGATCGTCACCAGATCAAGGAGCGCCCAGATGATTTTCAATGGCATGCCGCCGTAATCACCGAAATGCAACGGCCGCGAGATTTCAAGCAATCGTAGATACCACGGCATCTGAACCGTTGCGGTCAGTTCGCCGGTGCGTGCGTCGACCAGAACCGGATTGAACAACCGCGCCGTCAGCGGCGTGTTGCCGTTGGTCCAGATCAAATAATGATAGGGCGTGCCGAACTGCGAGCCCGGAAATGTGATGCTGCGGATCGTCATGCCGGGCAAGGCTGCCTTGGTCGTCGACACTGCGGCCTGCACGGACGTCAGCTCATTCTCCTGCAACGGCGGCTTGCCGTGAAACGGCGCCAGCATCGCGGGCACTTCGGTGCGCCGCCACAGATCGAACAGCGGCGTAGAGAGCTCGTTCATCAATCCGGTCGCCCCGACCACCAGCGCCCAAGCGACCGTCACGACGCCGAGAAGGTTGTGCAGATCGAGCCATTTGAGCCGCGGCGCGCGATGCGTCCGCACCGTGCCGAAGTCGAGCTTGCGCATGAACGGCGCATAGAGGACGACGCCCGAGACGATGGCGACGATAAAGACCAGCGCCATGAAGCCGAGAAATAATTCGCCGGCCAGGTCGGCAAACAGATCCTTGTGCAAGCTCAACATGACGTTGATGAACGTCGGCGGGCGCTGATTGAGCGGTGCCGATTGCTCCAGGACTTCGCCGGTGCGCGCGTCGAAACGAATGAAATGCGCGGACCGCCGGTCGGCGTTGTAAGCGGCCCAGGATGGCGCCATCCAGACATAGATCTGCGGCTCGTCGTCATCGATGAAAATCGACGATACGATTTGGCCGGGGAACAGATCGTGACCGGTCTTGGTCAAACGGTCGATGCTGACGGTCGGCGTGCTCGCCGGCAGGTCGGCGTATTGATGATGCTGCAGCCAGCCATTGATCTCCTCGCGGAAGACGAGCGGGAGACCGGTGACGCAGATGATCAGCAAAAACAGCGTACAGACGAGGCTCGACCATTTGTGCAGCCAAAGCCATTTTTGCAGCGTCATGCGTTCAATCCGCCCGTTGACATCGCGCGAGGCTTAGAAGTCGACCGTCGCCGACAGCAGGTAGGTGCGTGGCGCGCCAAGAGATAGACCATAGGTCGGTGTTGCCGATGCCCAGTAGGATGCGTTGGCGACATTGAGAACGTTGGCCCGAAGGGTGACCTTTTTGCCTTGCACCAGCAAAGCGTAACGCGCCCCGACATCGAACCGGACCCAACTTGGAATTTCTTGGGTGTTGGCGTTGTCGTAGTATTGCGCGCTGGTGTAGATCGCGCGGCCCGAAAGCGTCAAGCCATGCACGTAGGGTGTGTCCCATTCGCCGCCGATGTTAAGCTGCACATTCGGCACGCCCGGCGCCGTGTTGCCGTTGTAGGTGCCATTCGGGGTGCTGATGAGCGTACCTTGCATGAAGCTCACGCCGCCGAGCACGCGGACGCTGTCGATCACTTTGCCAGCCGCGTTCAGTTCGATGCCGCGGTTCCGCTGCAGCGCGCCGCTCGTGTAGGTATTGGTTGCGGTGTCGACACTGGCGCTCGGCTGGGTGATCTGGAACAGAGCAACGGTCGTCATGACGATGCCCCAGTCCACCTTGGCACCGGTCTCGATCTGCTTGGCCACATAGGGCGCCAAGACCTGGCCAGCGTTTGCGTAGCCGACACCAACGGTCGTACCGGGCTGCAATCCCTCGATATAGTTCGCGTATAGCGAGACGTTCTGGAGCGGCTTCACGATCATTCCGACGGCCGGTGTCAGCGCGTTCGCCTGATACTGTGCCGTCTGCAGGCCGGTGGTGGAACTGTAGCTGGTCGACGCGACTTGCTGCTCACGGCCGCCCAGGATGACCTGAATGCGCTCGTTGAAGATCGACACCGTGTCGGCGATGCCGACGGTGTCGAGGTGGATTTCGCTGGTCAGCGGCGCACTCAGCGTCCTGATCGCCGGCTCCGGAATGAACGTGGGATTGTACAGGTTCGAGGCGATCGTCGCGACGACCGGAAACTGGCTGCCGGACCAATCGTCGAGGCGGCTGGCGTTGATCGCCAGTGCATGGTCGACAGGCCCGGTCGAGAAGGTGCCGCGGACACCAACTTCCTGCGCATCGTCGTCGTGAAAAACCGGGAAATTGTAAGGCGCTTCCGTGAGGTTGCCGTTCGCGTTGGTGATCGTGGCAAAGCCCGCCAAGAGGTAGCTGCGATCCTGCCGTCCGCCGACCGCCGCGTACGCGGTCCAATCTTTCGTAATGTCAAATTCGCCGCGCAGCGCGCCATACCAATCGGACTCATGCGCAAACGTCCAAGGCTGGAAATAGTTGGCGTCGGCGCTCGGCGCTTTCGGAACCGCAATACCTGTCGCCAAATAGGTCGGCCGCAGCGGCGACTGAACCTGCGACTCCTGGTAGCCGATATCGAGCGAGACCCGAAGCTGCTGACCACGGTAGTCCAAGCCAAGCGACGCGTCGCCGAGTTGCTGCGACTGGTTCTCGGTCGGCGGGTTGCCGTCCCGATAGGTGCCGTTGAAGCGCACGCCCCATTCTTTGTTGTCACCGTAGCGTCGCCCGACATCGACTTGGGTGCCGAATTGCGAGTTGGATGCGTATAGCGTGGTCCATCGGGTGATGGGATCGTCGGTCGCGCGCTTGGGCACGATGTTGACCGTGCCGCCCACGCTCGCCAACGGCGCCTGTCCGTTGAGCAATGCGCTTGGCCCGTTCAGGACTTCGATGCGCTCAATCAAGTCCGTGCTCATCGCAAACCCAGGAACGACGCCGTAAAGGCCGTTGAAGCTGAAATCCCAGGGACTGACGATAAAACCGCGAATGGCGATCGGAGCGCCGTAGCTCTGGTCGCTCCAGACCAGGCGCACCGACGGATCGTTGGCCAACACGTCGGTGACGACGCGGGCCTGCTGATCGGCAATCGTCTTCGCGGTATAGCTGATCTGGCTGAACGGCGTATCCATGACGCTGCGGTTGCCGAGCATGCCCAACTGACCGCCGGTCGCCACTTGGCCGCCCGCATAAGCAGGCGGCACCTGCATCGTGGAATTCACGTTGGGCGGTGGCGTGGTCGACCGCGCAGCCGCGGCTTGCGAAACCGCACGCTTTTGATTGGCGCGTTTTTGATGACCGCCGCCGCCTCGCCCGGCGTCGCAGCCGCAGTCTTTGGGCGCTCTTTGCGTTCCGGCGCGTCTACGGTGACCGGCGGCAGCGACTGCCCTGCCGCGTTTTCCGTCGGCGCCGCCGGCGCGCTCTGGGCTCCGCTGCCGGCCTGAGGCGCTGTCTGCGCGATCGATTGCTGATGACTTGCGTTCAACACCGAAACAAAAATCGTCGTCGTAAGCAACACGACGGCACGCCGATACAACATCCCTGCCCCACACGAAATTACTCAGTTCCCGACTGGAATTCCGTAACGGCGAGCAATGCTGGTTCAACGGCTATGTTCTGTAATTTTTCGAAACTGGAAAAGACGCAGATTGGATTAATTCGAAGTGCGGAAAATTGTCGTGCGTGAATCAGAGGCTAGTCGCTTGATCAAATGAACATCACTTGGAAACACATATCAGTTCGGCGCGGGCGATATGGCTGGATGGTAATGATACGCAACTTAAACAGGATGAGCGCCGTCACTGCCGCACGCAGCGGATGTGCGGACCTAATCGCAACGATCGCGCTGCGGCGGCCTGCACATCGAAAGACCTAAGTCCCGGACGACTGGTCCCGGCGGAGACTTCCCGTCGCTGTCGGAGGCGTCAGCTTGCCGAAATCTGCCCTCACGCTCGAATCCGTCGTCGGAAAGGCCGCCGACCGCGCGGGCAATTTGACTTTCGGCCGCCTCCGTTTGATTCTGCCGACCCGGACAGGGAACCCGCTTCCACGATAGCCGCAACCGGAATTGTGATCGACGCAACAAGCGCTCGCAGAGGCGGCGGAGCGCGCATGGGGTGTATCGAGTGGCCAAATACCGGGGTTTGAAGGCAATCACGTTCGCGGCGCTCTTGGCTGTGGCCGGAGCCGGCGGCGAAGCCCAGGCGGCACAATGCGGCAATACGGCAGCGGGCTTTGACGCCTGGAAGAGCGAGTTTGCCAATGAAGCGCGCGCCAGGGGCATCACCGCCAACGGCATCAACGCTCTGATGAGCACCAACTATTCCACCGCCACGATCGGCGCCGATCGCGGGCAGCATAGCTTCGGTCTGACCCTCGAGCAGTTTCTCGCCAAGCGCGGCGCTCCGACCATCGTAGCGCGCGGACGCAAACTCAAGGTCTCGCAAGCCGCCATGTTCGCGCAGATCCAGCAGCGCTATGGCGTTCCGCCGGGACCGCTGATCGCGATCTGGGGCATGGAGACCGGCTTCGGCAACGTGCACGGCAACCAGCACGCTTTGTCGTCCGTCGCAACGCTGGCGTATGATTGCCGCCGTTCGGCGTACTTCACCGATCAGCTCTACGCCGCGCTTGACGCTGATCGATCGCGGGAGTCCTGTCGCCGACAGCTCGCGGCTCGATGCATGGCGAGATCGGCCAGACCCAATTCATGCCCAAGAACATTCTCGAATACGGCGTTGGGGGCGATCTCGAGATCACCGCCAACGCGCTGGCCTCGACGGCGAACTTTCTGAAGGCCCACGGCTGGCAGGCCGGTGCGGGATATCAGCCGGGCGAGCCTAATTTCGCGGCCATCCAGGCCTGGAATGCCGCCACGGTCTATGAGCGCGCGCTCGCGCAGATGGGCGCGCAGATTGACCAGTAGGCACGTGTCGGTGCGGCTGATCGCCGAGGGCCGCTGAGTCTGCAGTACACAGAGCGGACGCGCCCATGTCGCAGCAGGGCGCGTACCGAAACCCGCCATGGCCTAGAGTAGCGCCATGATCAGACTGCTCAATCGTTGGATACGGCGTTCGCTGGTGCTGGCGCTCGGCGTGTTCAGCGTCTGGCTGATCGTCTTCGTCGTCTTCCGCACCGCCGACAACCGGTTGCCCTGGATCGTAGCGTTTGCCCTCACCTATCTGATCGCGGCCTATGGGGTCTTGCCGCGCACAGTGCGCATGAGCCTGAAGGTGCTGCAGCGCAAGCGCGTGCCGCGTTACACGATCACCACCGACGGTCTGCCGGGCGATCCGGTGAACTTGGTGCTGAAGGGAACGCGGGCGCAGTTGCATGCGGCTTTCGCCGCCGCCGGCTGGACGGTGGCGGATCCGCTGACGCTTGCGAGCTCATGGCACATGGTGCGCGCGTTCCTGCTCAACGCGCCCTACCCGACCGCGCCGTTCAGCACGCTGTATCTCTATGGCCGCGGCCAGGATTTCGGTTTCCAGAAAGCCATCGGCGACAGTCCGCGCCGGCGCCATCACGTGCGCTTTTGGGCGCTGAGCGTCGGGCGCACCGAAGAGATGCTCGGCCAGCCCAGTTTCTGGCTCGACCCCAGTTTCTGGCTTGACGATGGACGCCCTACTGATCAGGGCGAGTTGTTCTGGGTCGGCGCCGGCACCAAGGACACCGGCTTTTCGCTGACGCGGCTGACCTTTCAGATCACCCACGCAACCGACTCCGACACCAATACGGAGCGCGACTTCATCATGGCCGAGCTCAAGATCATCGGCGCGATCGGCGACATCCATGTCTATCAGCCGCACCAGCGGCTCAACGCCCCGCGCGTCAATCACTACATCACAGACGGCGAGATCGCGGCAGCGCCTCTGATGCCTGAGATTAAGCCTCCGCTCACGGCCGGATGAGCGAGGTTATATCCTTGGCGCACCGGACAAGCCCTGAACGCGGCGAACTGACTGCAGTGCCCGGCGCGCACGTCCGCGTCGCCAAGCCGCAAGAATGTGACGCCCGTCAAATCCGCGCCAGGCCGGTTCGACTAAACCGCAGTCACGGACGGCTTTCGAGGGAGATAACAATGAAATACAGCGTCGTCGCCGTTGCTGCAGCGCTTGGCGCATTCGTCGCGGGTCCTGCGCATGCCCAATGGGCGGATTTGAACGGGCAGTATCGCTGCGTCGAAAATTGCCTGGGCCCAGGCTCTGCCTTCATCACGCAGCAAGGTTGGGACATGAATTTGGTCAACGAAGGCGGCATGCCGTCGCGTGCCTGGGTGGATTATCCCGGTCATCTGTGGGCGGAGAACTGGGGCGAAGGCGCCGTGTTTTCGCCGGACGGACTGACCCTGCAGTTCGACAATGGCAGCGTGTGGCAGCGCATCATTCCGGCGCCGTTGGCCCAGGTTCGGCCGATGCGGACCCGCTACTGAAAGCAAAGTTCTGGCGAAGCGAGTGGACGTAGAGACACGACGTAGCGACTCGATGGCCGGATGAAAGTCCGGCCATCGTTATTTTGCCGGCGTGACATTCCACGGAGCCGCGCGGCGATCAGTCGATCAAAATCGCCACGCGCCGGGATGGCGGATCGTCAGCGTACGTGCCGCGTGTGCACCATGCGCCCCCAATTGGCCGAGCGCAGCTTGCGTTTCTTCGATCAGCAGGTCGGCGACATAGCCGGGCCCATCCTCGCCGAGCGCCCCCATTCCCCAGAGAAACGCCTTGCCGGCGAACGTTGCCGCAGCACCGAGCGCGCAGGCGCGCACAATGTCGCTGCCGCTGCGGACGCCGGAATCCATCAGCACCGTGGCGCGCGTGCCGACCTGCCGGGCGATAGCCGGAAGCACATCGATCGGAGCCGGCAAGGCTTCGACCTGGCGGCCACCGTGGTTGGACACGATGATTCCGTCGACGCCGAGCGCGACCGCGGTCTCGGCATCCTGCGGATGCAACACGCCCTTGACGATCAGCGTACCCTTCCAGCGATCGCGATACGCCCGCACCTCGTCCCAGGTGAACGCGCCCTGGATCTCGCGGCGTGCAAACGCGATGACCTCGTTGAGCGACGCGTCAGCGCCCACATAGCCGCGCAGGCTGGCAAAGCGCGGCATCCCGTGTTTGAGGATCGCCGCCGCCCAGCCGGGCGCCTGCGCGATATGCGCCAGCGTGGTGAGGTTGAGGTTGAAGGCGCCCGCGATCCCGGTCGCCACTTCGCGCGGCCGCGTGGTGCGCACCGGCACGTCGAGCGTCAGCACCAGCGTTTGACATCCGACGGCCTCGGCGCGTTTCACCAGATCGCGGCTGACGGCGTGATCGTTGGCCGGCAACCGGTAAAGCTGAAACCAGAACACGTCGGGCGCGACGCGCGCCACCTCTTCGATGGTCGCGCCACCGGCGGTGGAGAGCGCATAAGGAATGCCGGCGCGCTGCGCGGCGCGCGCCAGATGCAGATCGCCGCCCGGCCATATAATCGACGGACCGCCCATCGGCGCAATCCCGACCGGTGCGTTGTAGCGGCGGCCAAACAGTTCGACATCGCACGCCGGCAGAGATGGCATGACGCCGTAACGCGGGACCAGTTCGATGGCGTCGAGCGCCGCCCAATTGCGCCGGATGCCGGCATCGTCCTTGCCCGAACCGCCGTCGGCATATTCGAAAGCGAAATGCGGAATGTGATGGCGGGCGCGACGCCGCAGATAGTCCGTGCTCGGATAATACCGGTGGAATTGCGCGTAGCGCGGATCACGGCTGTAAGCGACGGCGGGCTTCGCCTGCGGCGGTGCCATCGCGGTGGTGTCGTGCATGGACGTGTCTCCCGGCGATCGCCCACTATAGCGCGTTCAAACGGCGCGGCGATGCGAACCTGACGACGGCTTCGCCTCAGGAATCCGTTCGGGACAAAGGCGAAGCCGGCCAGGCTGCCAAAAGCGCCGCCGGCGCCTTGACCATGGTGGCGAGCCGGGCAGCCAATGCCTTGCGGATGCCCTTGCGCCCGCGCTTCTCCACGGCGGCACCTTCGCTGCGCCCGCGCCCGTCATAGGCCCAGGTCAGATAAACGCCGCCCCAGGTGAAGCCGCCGCCAAATGCCGCCATCAGGAGTCGATCGCCGGCCTTGAGCTTGTTCTCGTAATCCCAGAGGCAGAGCGGAATCGTCGCCGCTGTGGTGTTGCCGTATTTCTGAATGGTCACCATCACCCGCTCGGGCGGCAAGCCAACGCGTTCGGCGGTTGCTTCGATGATGCGCATGTTGGCCTGGTGCGGGACCAACCAGTCGAGCGTGTCTTTGGTCAGCCGATTGCGTTGCATCAATTCGGTCGCCACGTCGGCCATGCGGGCAATGGCGAATTTGTACACCGCGGCGCCCTCCTGGTGCACATAGTGCAGCCGCTTCGCCACGGTCTCCGCTGTCGGCGGCATCCGGCTACCGCCGGCTTTCTGGTGCAGATGCTTCATGCCGGAGCCGTCAGACGAGATCAGCGTGTCGATGATGCCGTACTTTCGGTGCGGCTCGACCAACACAGCGCCAGCCCCGTCACCAAAAATGACGCACGTCTTGCGATCCGTGTAATCGATGATCGACGTCATCTTGTCGGCGCCGACGACAATGACTTTCCGGAAGGTGCCGCTTTCGACGAATTGCGCCGCGATCGTCAGCGCATAAACGAAGCCCGAGCAGGCCGCCTGCACGTCGAAGCTGCCGATGTTGCGGATATCGACCATGTCGCAGATCAAATTCGCGGTCGACGGAAACACCATGTCCGGCGTCGTGGTGGCACAGATAAGAAGATCGATATCGCCGGGCGCGGTGCCGGTCTTTTCGAGCAGGCCGCGAACCGCCTCGGCGCCCATGTGCGAGGTGCCGAGCCCTTTGCCCTTGAGAATACGGCGTTCTTTGATACCGGTGCGCTCGAGGATCCACTCGTCGCTGGTGTCCACCATCCGCGACAGCTCGGCATTGGTGAGCACGTCTGGCGGCACATAGCCGCAAACACCCGTGATGGCGGCCCGGATTGTGGACTTCTGCTTTTTAGATTTCTTCGTCATTTGCCCGTGGACCGCGCCGTCAATCCGATCACGCGTTCTTATCGCTGGCAAGGATGATGATACCTTGTCACAGCGAAAAAGGGGTTAATTACCTAGGGTTGTTATCAACAAGAGAAACGCGCCCGGTTCGAGCGGCGCCAAGCACCACGGCCGCGGCGCCGACGCTCGGCGGCGTATCAAGCGCCATGATGCCGTCGAGACGGGCAAAGGCTTCGGTCTGGCGCAGCCAGTCCGGCGTGTCGGACAAGAGCGGCGCAAGAGCGCTGGCAAGACTCTCTGGGGTACAATCATGCTGCAGAAACTCCGGCACAATATTCTCACCAAGCACAAGATTGGCGAGAATGACACTCGAAAGCCTCTGCTTGATTTGTGCGACGCGCACGACAATTTCCTCTATGAATGTGATTCGGTAAGCCGCCACCGTCGGCACGCCGGCGAGCGCCAGCTCGAGCGTCACGGTGCCTGATGCGGCGAGCGCCGCGCGCGCGGAGCGAAAGGCCGCCCATTTTTCCGCAGGTTCGGTGACGATGCGCGGCTTGACCGCCCAGTTCGCAACCCCTGCGGTGACGCGCTGCAAAAGGTGCGGCATGGTCGGCAATACAAATTCGATCCCACCGACTTGCGCCTGCAGGCGCGCGACGGCTTGGCCGAAAACCGCAAGCAACAGCCGGATCTCGCTTGAGCGGCTGCCCGGCAAGACCAGGACCAGCGGCGAAGCCGACCGCCGGCGCTCCGCTTCGCGCGGGCCGGGACGCAGATCGGAAAGCCGCTCAACCAGAGGATGTCCCACATAAACGCAAGGCGGACCGCCGAGCCGCCGGTGCGCCGCCGGCTCGAACGGCAAAATAGCAAGCACGCAATCGACATAAGCCCGCATGGCGCGGGCACGGCCGGATCGCCACGCCCAGACCGACGGCGAGACGTAATCGATGATCGGAATCGACGGCGCCCGCGCCCGCACGCGGCGAGCGACGCGATGGGTGAAATCGGGACTGTCGATGATCACCAAAACGTCGGGTCGCGCTGTGATGACGGCTTCCGCGGTTTCGCGAATGCGCCGCAGGATCAACCGCAAGCGCGCCGGAATGGCGCTGATGCCGACGATCGCCAGGTCGTCGATTGAGAAACGGGCTGACGACACCCTCGGCCGCCATGGCGCGGCCGCCGACTCCGGCAAGTGACAGCGTCGCGCCGCCCGCGGCCGCACGCAGCGACCGCACCAGCGCAGCGCCGAGCGCGTCGCCGGATTCCTCGGCGGCGACCAAATAAATCGATAGCGGTCGCGCTGACCGCGCTGTTCATGCGCTGGCCTCCTCGGACACGCCGATGAAAAAGATCTTGGCGCGCTCGACCGCTGCGCTCACCTTCTCGGGCTCGGCAACAATTGCGCTGCCGGCAGCGACCGCGAGACCGCCGAGCCCGGCGCGCGCCACGTTTTCAATGGTTCTCGGGCCGATCGCCGGCAAATCGAAACGGCGATCCTGTCCGGGCTTGGGCGCCTTGATGAGCACGCCGACACCAACCGGCTTGGTCAGACGTCCCTCGCCGCGCAATTGGGCGACCCGCAGCAGCATGTTGTCGGTGCCCTCGGAGGCCTCGACGGCAATGACATGGCCGTCGGCGACCACCACTGCTTGGCCGACGTCGAAGGGGCCGAGCGTCGCGATGAGCTTCAGCCCCAGCGCGATGTCGGCGCGATCACGTTCCGTGGGCTCCTGACCTCCGAGCCTGCCCAGCGGGACAAGAATGTCCGGCGCGACTTCGCCAACGCCGACGATGCGCACACCGCCTTCTTCAAACAGCGCGGCGATGCCGGACAGAAGCCGATCGTCGCCGCCGCGAAAGACGCCGGCAATCCGCGGCATCAAGCGCAGCGCGTACCAATCGGGGCGCAATTGCGTGATCGCCGGCCGGAGCATCGTGCCGATGAACACCGCCTCGCGGCAGCCTTCGGTGCGGGCGAGGCGAAAGAAGCGGCCGGCTTGACCGATGGCGAGCCAATGATGGGGGTATCGCTCGACGACGTCAGGATCGGCCCAGCCACGGATCGGAAACATCACCGGCCGCCGACCGCGTTGCTTGACCGCCTCGGCGACGGCGCCTGGAAAACTGCCGCCGCCGCAGAGAATAGCGAGCGGTCCGCCGCCTGGCGCGGATTGAGAATCCGCGCTGGGCGTATCAGAGACCATCGGCTTCGCCGTCTTGTGCTGTGTTCGCGATTGGAGGGTGCATCAGCGAACGCTTGCCGCCGGCGCGGATGAAGGCGATCGCCTTTTGCACAAATGGATCGTCGGCAAATTCCATCGCCACGGACTCGATCCGGTCGGCGAACACGCCGTGCCCGCGGAACAGCGCGCGATAAGCAAGCCGCAGCCGTTGCAGATCGGACCGCGACGCGCCACGCCGGCGCAGGCCGACGACATTGAGGCCAGTCAGCTTCGCGAGCGGCGTACCAAAGGCAAAGCCGAACGGAACGATGTCCGTCGCCTGCGCCGCTCAATCCGCTGAGCATGACGCCTTCGCCGATGCGGCAGAATTGATGGACCGCGCAATTGCCGCCGAGAAAGACATTGTTGCCGATGCTGGCGTGACCGCCGATGACCGCGTTGTTGGCGAATGTTACATCGTCGCCGACGTCGCAATCATGTGCGACATGTGATGAGACCATGAAGAAGCAGCGCGCCCCAACGCGCGTGATGCCGCCACCGCCGACCGTGCCGGTATTCATGGTCACGTTTTCACGGATCTGGCAGCCCGGACCGATCATCAGCTTGGTCGGCTCGCCGTGGTAATGCACCGATTGCGGCGGCGTGCCGAGCGAAGCGAAGGGATAGACCAAAGTCCCCTCGCCGATCGTGGTGACACCGGTGATGCTGACGTGAGAGATGAAGGCGCACGCCGTCTTTCAGTTCGACGTCGGGACCGACCAGACAATACGGCCCGATTTCCACGTCGTCGCCGATGCGCGCGCCATCAGCGACACGCGCCGTCGCGTCGATTGCCGCCATCTTTATTCCTCGGACAGGTAAGCGCCGACTTCCGCCTCAGCGATGACGACGTCGCCGACTTTCGCCTCGGCGCGATACCACCACATGCTCCGGCGCCGCGAGAGCTTGTCGACGTGATAGGCGATCGTGTCGCCGGGGCGCGCCGGCTTGCGGAATTTCGCTTTGTCGATGGTGAGGAAAAATACGACGCGCCGTTTGCCCGGCGCCGGCGGCGGCATGTTCCGCTGCACCAGAACGCCGGCGGTCTGCGCCATGCCCTCGATCATCAGGACGCCCGGCATCACCGGGTCGTGCGGAAAGTGTCCGACGAATTGCGGCTCGTTGGCCGTCACGTTCTTGATGCCGATGCCGTGCTCGTCGCCGCGAATGTCGATCACGCGGTCGATCAGAAGAAACGGATAGCGATGCGGCAACAGCCGCAGGATCTCATGAATGTCGGCCGCGCCGAGGGTTTCTCCGTCCATCATTCTTCCCCTTCGGGCTTGCCGCCGCGGCGGGCAAGCTTGCGAAAAACGGCGTGGCTTTTCATGAAATTCGCGAGCCGGCATGGCCGGCGAGCCGAGCCAGCGGCTGCCGGGCGGAATGTCGGCCATGTAGCCGCTCTGGGCGCCAAGCATCGCGCCGGTACCGACATTGACGTGATCGGCCAAGCCCACCTGCCCGCCCATCATGACAAAATCTCCAACCTGCGAACTGCCCGAAATGCCGGTCTGCCCGGCGATCAGGCAGTGGCGCCCGATGCTGACGTTGTGCGCGATTTGCACCAGATTGTCGATCTTGGTGCCCTCGCCGATGACCGTGTCGCGGGTCGAGCCACGATCGATGGTGGTGTTGGCGCCGATCTCGACGTCATCCTGAATGATGACCCGACGGGTCTGCGGGATTTTCTGATGCCCGCGCGGCGACGGCAGATAGCCGAAGCCATCCTGCCCGATGCGCGCGCCCGGATGGATGATCACGCGATCGCCGATCAGCGCATGCACGATCGTGGCACCGGCGCCGATCGCGCAGTCGCGGCCGATCGCGACGCCCGGGCCGATCACGGCGGCGGGGCCGATCAGCGTACCGGCGCCGATTTCGGCCTCGGGTCCGATGACCGCCAGCGGATCGACGATGACGCCCGCTTCGAGCCGGGCGGAGGATGGATGCGCGCATCGGCGGAGCGGCCGGTGGTATCGAACAGCGAGGACGGCCGCAGCGCCGCGGGAAACAGCGCGCGCGCGACGGCGACGAAAGCGCGATACGGCTCCGGCGTGATCAGAACGGCGAGCGTTTGCGGCGCCTGCGCGGCAAAACGCGGCGACACGAGGCAGACGCCGGCGCGCGTCGTCGCCAGCGCGTCGAGAAATTTCTGATTGTCGAGAAACGTGATGTCGCTCGGCCGGGCGCGATCGAGCGGCGCGATGTCGTGGATGCGCCGATCGAGCGGCGTGTCCGGCCGCGGCTTGGCGCCGGTGAGCGTGACGATCTCTTCGATCGTCAGCTCGTGGTCTGGTTGGGGAAGAAATCCGGCATGCGTTTTGGCCCCGGCACGAGAGCGCGAGGCTGTGATCAGAATCGCGTACCACCGCCGAACTGGAACCACTGCAGACGGTCGTAGGACTGCTTCAAGATCGGATAAGCGAAATCGAAACGCAGCGGACCGAATGGCGAGTCCCAGATCAAGCTGGCGCCGACCGATACGCGCGGCGTCGGCGTATCGGCAACTTGCATGCCGCACTGGCAGATAATGGAACTTTGTCCGGTGTTGGTCGTGATCATGCCGTTGATTTCGCCGTTCGCCGGGCCACGAGGTCTCGCCTTTATAGCCCCACTCCGCACCGGAATCGACGAACACAGCGCCGCGGAAGCCGGCATCCTTCGGGCAGGAAGTAGAACGGATATTGCACTTCCATGCTGGCGCCCCAGTAATAGGTGCCGCCGAGCGCGTCGTTCGAGGTGCCGGGGGTGATGTCGCGCGGTCCGATACCGGCAGGTTGGAAGCCGCGCACCAGGTTGGGACCCATCTTGAAGTCGTCGAGCATGCGCACATAGCTGCTGCTCGCCGTTCGGGCCCGCTGCTAAGGCCGTACATGTCGCCGCCCTGCAGATGCAGGATGCCGACGAGGTCCGAAACGAACTCGTAGTAGCTGCGGAAATCCACGACGGTGCGGAGATATTTGGCGTCGCCGCCGAGACCCGCAATGTCCTGGCCGAAGCTCAGAAGCATGCCGCTGGTCGGGCGCTTGTTGTTATCCAGCGTATTGTAGGTCAGGCCGTAACCAGCAAGCGAGGTGAGATAGCCGCCGGCCGACGCTTCTTCGCGGACCGCCAGCGAGGACACGCCGAGAAGTGCACCCGGCAGCGCCGAGAAGAGGCGCCTGCATCGCAGCAGTTCGACTGGCCGCCGCCATTCACCGCGACGGGATAGATCGGATAGGCCAGCGCCGAGACGCCGGCCGCCGCTGCCGCCGTGGCGGCGTTGAGCGTCGGATACGTGCCATTGTTGCCGCAAAATTCGGACGTGATGTTGTTACAGTCGTTCAGGCTCGAAACCAGATTGATCTCGCTCCAGTAGATCGAATAGCGCACTGCAACGCGAGATCTTCACGCAGCGGCACGCCGGTCTTCAAATTGGTTCCGTAGTTCGAGCTGCCGTACGAAAGATAGGGACTGGACAAGGTCTCGCGCGCGAACAGATCGATGCCGCCCGAAAGCCGCGTGGTCGAGCAGGTAGGGCTCGACGAAATTCAGCTCGATGCCGCGAATATATTGTCCAAGAGTGCCCGAGGCTTTGGCGTAGCGGCCGGTACCCATGAGGTTGCGTTCCGAGACCGAAACCTGCCCCATGAAGCCGTCGGCGGTCGAATAGCCGCCCATGACCGAGAAGTCGCCGGTCGATTGCTCTTCGACGTCGACATTGATCACCACGCGGTCCGGCGCCGAGCCGGGCTCATTGGTGATCTTCACGGTCTTGAAGAAGCCGAGGTTCTTGATGCGCCGCTCGGCGCGATCGACCAGGGCGCGATTGTAGGGGTCGCCTTCGGAGATATCGAACTCGCGGCGGACCACGTAGTCACGCGTACGCGTGTTGCCGCGAATGTTGATGCGCTCGATATAGGCGCGCACGCCCTCGTCGACCACGAAGGACACGTTGATCAAATGCGCCTGGGGGTCGCGATCGCCGCGCGGCCGTACCGTGGCGAACGGATAGCCGTGCTTGGTGATCTCGACGGTGACGTCCTCGACGCTGCGCTCGACCGCGTCGCCGTTATAAATGTCGCCGCGATGCATGCGCAAAACCGGCCGTAGCGAGCCGAAGAATCGACGGCGCGGACGTTGGACTGCACCTCGACATTGCCGAAATGATAAAGGGCGCCTTCCTCGATCGTGAAGGTGATGATGAAGCCCTTGATCGCGGGATCGTACTCGCCGGTCGCCGACACGACCTGCACGTCGGCATAGCCGTGGGTCAAATAAAACCGCCGGATCAGGTCGCGGTCCGCCTCGATGCGATCGGTATCGTAGACGTCGGTGGTTTGCAGAAAGCTCAGGAAGTTGGAGGTCGAGGTCTTGATCACCTCCTTGAGCCGATAGTCCGAGTAGGCGTGGTTGCCGACGAAGACGATGGATTTGACGCCGGTCTTTTCGCCTTCCTTGATTTCGAAAACGAGGTCGACACGATTGTTCGGCCGCTCGATGATCTTGGGCACCACGACAACGTCGAAGCGGCCGTTGCGGTGATAGACCTCGATGATGCGCGTGACGTCGGCCTGCACCATCGCCTTCGACAAGGTGCCGCGCGGTTTTGACTGGATTTCGCCTTGGAGCTGCTCGTCCTTGAGCTTGCTGTTGCCCTCGAAGGCAAGCCGGTCGATCACGCCCGCCTCGACGACGGTGACGATCAGGCGCCCGCCGGCTTGCGAAATGCGAATATCCTGGAACAAGCCGGACGCGTAGAGCGCCTTCAGCGCGGTATCGACCTTGGCGGCATCGAGCCGTTCGCCCGGGCCGACCTTGAAATACGAGCGGATCGTATCGGCCTCGACGCGCCGATTACCCTCGACCACGACTTGGGGATCAGCCTGCGCCAACGCAGGCGCGGACGCGACAATGGATGACGCGACGCCGCACAAAATCAAACTCGAGGAGTAAGCCGGCCCCAACCAGCCCTCGTGTCACCCGCACACACATTGTCATGCGCTAAGCGCCCTTATTCCCCACACGCAGCCGCCCCCCAGGGCGGGTTAATCGCAGTCTCCTTCAGCTTCCGTCTCAGTTCGGTGACACCCCCTCTTAGCCCCTTGTTGGCGCTCACTTCCACCGGATCTTGCCGCAACGCTCCCGCTCCCCAGCGGCGTTACGACGAGGTGAGATGAACGATGTCGTTGAACGTCGCAAATATCATCAGCATCAGGACGATAGCGAGCCCGATGCGGAACCCCATTTCCTGCGCCCGTTCCGACAATGGCCGGCCGCGCGCGCCCTCGATCACGTAGATACAGAAGATGACCGCCGTCGAGCAGCGGGATCGGGAACAGGTTGAGCAACCCGATCGAGACCGAGATCGCCCCCGTGATGTTGACCAGAACCAGCAGAGCTGATATTCGCAGCTTGGCCGACAGCGCGCGCGATGCCGATGGGACCGCTCAACTGGTCGGTCGACCGACGGCCCGTAATCACGCCGCCAATGTACTTGAAGGTCTGGTCGACGATATTGAATGACTCTTCGACGCCCATCCACAGCGCACGCGGCGGTGACACTGGCTGATACTTGATGTCGTCGGCGCCCGGGGCACGCTTGATGCCGAGGATTCCGACGCGCACAACATTACCCAGAATGTCCTTACGCTCTTCTAAAGCCGGCGTTGCGTTGAGGCTGACCTGCGATCCGCCGCGCTCAACGGTAACCCGAAGGTCTTCGCCCGGGCTCTCGCTGACGACGCGCTGCATCTGGGCGAAATCGCCGATGGCGCGGCCGTCGATCGCGACGATCAAGATCGCCCGGCTGAAAGCCCGCCTTCGCGGCGACGCTGCCGGGAACAACTTCATCGACCCGCGCGCTCATGGTCTGCTTGCCGTAGAACATGAACACGCCGGCGAAAATGACGATCGCCAGAAGGAAATTGGCCAGCGGGCCGGCGACCACGATGGCCGCGCGCTTCGCCACCGGCTGGAACATGAAGGTATCGGCGCGCTCCGCGGCGTCCATACCGGCGAGCCGCTCATTGTCGGGAACGCTAGCTGCGTTCTCATCGCCAAAAAATTTGACAAAGCCACCGAGCGGAACCGCGGAAATCTTCCAGCGGGTTCCGTAGCGGTCATTGAAGCCTATCAACTCCGGGCCGAAGCCGATCGAAAACACCAGAACGCGGACGCCGCACCAGCGGGCGACAAGAAAATGCCCCAATTCGTGCACGAACACGACCAAGCTGAGAACGAACAGAAATGGAATCAGGTAGCCCAAAAGACCACCACCGAGCGCGTTCAGATGCGCCAAAACATACGTTCCCATGCGCTCGTCACCCCAACCCACGTTACCCGACCCGCGCTAACCCTAGGATGCCATTGCGGCAATTTCGGGCAAGAGGTCGGCAGCCAGTCTTCTTGCATTATGGTCAACGGCGATCGCGTCGTCGACGGATTGCGGCTCCGCCATGGCACCTTCGCGCTCGGCGGCTTCGAGCGTGGCCTCGACCAGCGCCGGAATTCCGGCGAAACCGAGGCGCCGATCGATAAACTCGCGCACCGCAATCTCGTTTGCCGCATTCAGCACGGTCGGCGCCCCCTCGCCGGCGGCGAGCGCACGCCGGGCCAGCGCCAAGGCGGGAAAGCGCGTCATATCCGGCTCTTCGAAGGTGAGCGTGCCAATGCGGGCAAGGTCGAGCCGCGCCGCCGGCGTCCCCATGCGCACCGGCCAAGCCAGACAATGCGCGATCGGAATGCGCATATCCGGGGAGCCGAGCTGGGCCACCACCGAACCGTCGCGATATTCGACCATGCCGTGAATGACGGATTGCGGATGGACCACGACGTCCAGCGCCTCCGGCCCCAACGCGAAAAGATGATGCGCCTCGATCAGCTCGAGACCCTTGTTCATGAGGGTCGCCGAATTGATCGTGATCTTCGGTCCCATCGTCCAGGTGGGATGCTTGAGCGCCTGCTCGACCGTGACTTTCTGATGTCTTCGATCGACCAGGTACGGAACGGACCGCCGGACGCGGTCAGCACGATTCGGCGCACGTCCTCCATCCGGCCGGCGCCCAACGACTGGAAA
The DNA here is from genome assembly GCA_963737755.1 of uncultured Alphaproteobacteria bacterium. Lineage (GTDB taxonomy): Bacteria > Pseudomonadota > Alphaproteobacteria > Rhizobiales > Xanthobacteraceae > BOG-931. The sequence goes on from CAVTTZ010000016.1 coordinate 271,342, forward strand.
ATGGCATTGTGCTCGGAATCGACCGGCAGCACGGTGGCCCCGGCCGCCGCGGCGCTCCGCATGAACAGCGCGCCGGCACAGACCAGACACTCCTTATTGGCGAGCGCCACATGGGCGCCGCGCTCGGCCGCGGCCAATGTCGGCCGCAGGCTGGTGGCGCCGGTGATCGCGGCCATCACCCAATCAGCCGGACGTTGCGCCGCTTCGACGATAGCCTCGGCGCCGGCGCCGGCTTCGATGCCGGAACCGGACAGCTCGGTCTTGAGGTCGTCGTACAGATCCGGATCAGCGACGGCGGCAAAGCGCGCGCCGAGATCGCGCGCCAGTTTGGCCAAGCGCAGCCACGTTGCGGTTCGCGGTGACGGCTTCGACCCGATACAGCTCCGGATCTTGGCGCAACAGAGTCGACCGTACTGGAACCGATCGAACCGGTCGCGCCCAGGAGCGTCACGGTGCGCGGTGCCGATGCGGCGACCGGCGCCCTATCCGCCTGCGAAACATCTGCGCGTGCCAGCGGCTTCGTATTTTGCATCAACGCTACCATACCAGTAAGCCGCGTGCCGGAGCGGCCACACCTTCATGAATTATGCCGATCAGGACCGCGGCAAGGGCGGCAATCAGGAAGCCGTCGAGGCGGTCCATCAGCCCGCCATGGCCGGGGATCAGCCGGCTTGCATCCTTTGCGCCGAAACGTCGCTTGACCGAGGATTCCAGCAAGTCACCGGCTTGCGCCAGGACCGATAAAACGCACGCCATTACGCCAACGATCCCCAGCTTGCCGACCCCACTCGCATAAGCGACCGCGACGCTGATCGCAATCCCCCCGGCAAGACCGCCGATGGCGCCCGACCAGGTCTTTTTCGGACTGACCCTCGGCCACAGCAACGGACCGCCAACCGCCCGGCCGCAGAAGAACGCCACTATATCGGTGGTCCAAACATTTGCGAGCAGGAAGAAGATCGCCGTCAGGCCCCATTGCGGATCGCCGCGCAGCAGCGCGGGCGCGATCAGCATGGCTCCCGGCATAAACCACGCCGCCGGCGGCCCAGAGCGGCGCAAACTTTTCATCCGCCGACTGGCGGCAACGCCGGCAACCACAAAGCCAGCGACAATCGCAGCGATTGCCATCACGCAGCCCAGGGCGCCGCGTGCCAGCCGAGCCCGATCAGCAGCGAGTCCGGCCAAGAGCGCCGAGCCATCCCGGCGCCAAAACCCGCGCATCGGCACGATGCGAAGCGAGCGACACCCATTCCCAGAGAATGCCGGCGGCAGCGGCGGCGCACAGCGCATAAAAGACCCAGCCGCCCAGATAGACGATCGCCAGCGTGATCGGCGCGAGCACCGCGGCCGACACGACGCGCAGCGTCAAGTTACTGGCGCGCGCGGAGCTTGCCGGCGCGCGGTCCGACGGCTGCGACGATGTCACGATCCGGCGCCGGCAACCAACCCGCCGAAGCGGCGCTCACGGCGGCGGTATTCCTCGATGGCGCCCTCGAGCGTGGCGCGATCGAAATCCGGCCAATTGATCGGCACGAAAACGAGCTCACTGTAGGCGGCCTGCCACAGCAGAAAGTTCGACAGCCGCTGCTCGCCGCTGGTGCGGATGATCACGTCCGGATCGGGAATGTCGGGTGCATGCAAGTGGCCAGCCGAGACGTTCGGGGGTGATGTCGCTCGCCGACAGCCGGCCTTCGGCGACATCGATCGCGAGCTGGCGCGCGGCCAGCGCGATCTCCTGACGGCCGCCGTAATTGAAGGCAACGACCAGAGTCAGGCCGTCATTGTTGCGGGTCAGATCTTCGGCCTCCTGCAGCAGCAGGCAAATGTCGCGATCGAGATCGCTGCGATCGCCGATGATGCGGACGCGCACGTTGCTTTTGTGCAGCTCGGCGAGGTCCTTGCGAATGAAGCGGCGCAACAGCCCCATCAGGTCGGTGATTTCCGAGGGCGGACGCGCCCAGTTCTCCGAGCTGAAGGAAAAGATCGTCATATACGAAATGCCGAGATCGCCGGCGGCGCGCACAGTGCGGCGCAAGGCTTCGACGCCGCGCCGATGCCCCTCAAGGCGCGGCAAGCCGCGGGCCGCGGCCCAGCGCCCGTTGCCATCCATGATGATGGCGACATGTCGCGGCACATCACAGGAGTCGCCCCCGCGCGGGAGCGCCTCAGCGCCGCTTCTTGATCGCGCCGCGTCGCTCAAACCGTCATGATCTCCTTTTCCTTGGCGGCAAGCAGCTTGTCGACGTCCGCGATGGTCGCGTCGGTCGCTTTCTGAATGTCGCCGGATTGGCGCTCGTGATCGTCCTCGCTGATCTGGTGATCCTTTTCCATCTTCTTGAGCAAATCGAGGCCGTCGCGCCGGACATGACGGACGGCGACCCGCGCCGCTTCCGTATATTTGTGCGCCACCTTGACGAGATCGCGCCGGCGCTCTTCGTTCAATTCCGGAATGCGCAGCTTGATCACCTGCCCTTCGGTGGCCGGCGTCAGTCCGAGATTGGCGCTGGAGATCGCCTTCTCGACCGGATGAACCATCGAGCGGTCCCACACCTGCACGCTCAGGAGCCGCGGCTCCGGCACGCTGATGGTGGCCAACTGATTAAGCGGCATGTGGTTGCCATAGGCTTCGACCTGCACATGGTCGAGCAGCGCCGAAGAAGCGCGGCCGGTGCGCAACCCGCCGAGCTCGGTCTTGAGCGAAGCGATCGCGCCCTGCATGCGGCGCTTGAGATCATTCATGTCGAATGTCGCTGGTGCCATGGTGTCCTCCGCGATCCGGACGGTCGCGCTTTGTGGTGCTTCGCGCCTTTAGCCGACCGTGGTGAAGTGACCTTGGCCGCGCAGAACGGTTTCGATCGCACCGCGCTCCCGGATCGAAAAAACGATGATAGGCATACGGTTCTCCCGGGCAAGCGCGAACGCCGTCGCATCCATGATTTTAAGGTTGCGGTCGAGCGCCTCCTGGTGGTCGAGGTGCTCATAGCGCTTGGCGCTCGGATCGCGCTTGGGGTCCGCGGTATAGACGCCGTCGACGTCGGTCGCCTTGAGAACTGCCTCGCATTCCATCTCGGCCGCGCGCAAGACCGCGGTCGTATCGGTGGTAAAATAAGGATTACCGGTACCGCCGGCAAAGACGATGATCCGATTGTCCTCGAGATGGCGCAGCGCCCGGCGCCGTTCGTAGGTTTCGCAGACCTGCGGCATCGCCAGCGCCGACATGGTGCGGGCGCCGACGCCGGCGCGTTCGATCGCGGTCTCGAGCACCAGCGCGTTCATGACGGTCGCCAGCATGCCCATGGCGTCGGCTGTCGGCCGCGACAGGCCATCTTGGGATATGGTCGCGCCGCGGAGAATGTTACCGCCGCCGACGACGACGCCGAGCCCGATGCCCATGCTGTGGGCCGCCACCAGATCGGCGGCAAAGCCGTCGATGGTCGGCTGATGAATGCCGAACTTCTCCGGCCCGCTCAATGCTTCGCCGGAGAGTTTGACGATCACCCGCCGATAATTCAGCTTTGCCATCGAGGATCGTCCGGCCCCGTAGGATTAAGTCAGCGGCGAATCCGCCTGACCATCGTGCAGTCCGGCGGGTCCCGCTCAGCGCGACCCGCCGCAAACCCGCTACGCTTAGCGAGCGCCGGCGAGCGCCGCAACTTCGCCGCCGAAGTCGTCATCGGTTTTCTCGATGCCCTCGCCGAGCGCGAAGCGCACGAAGCCAGTGACCTTGATCGGACCGCCGACCTTGCCTTCGGCCTCCTTGATCGCCTGCGCGACGGGCTTCTTGCCTTCTTCGATGGCGTAGCCCTGCTCGAGCAGGCAGACTTCCTTGTAGAAAGTCTTCAGGCCGAACTCGATGATCTTTTCCACCACGTTCGGCGGCTTGCCCTCCGCCTTGGCGGCGATCACGCCTTTTTCGCGCTCGATGGCGGCCGGATCGATCCCGGCGGGATCGATGGCCAGCGGATTGGCTGCGGCCACATGCATCGCCAGAAGCCGGCCGAACGCCTTGAGCTCGTCGGCCTTCCCGGTCGAATTCGAGCGCAATCAGAACGCCGATGCGGCCGAGCCCATCGGTCACCGAGCTATGGACATAGCTCGCGACCACGCCCTGGCTGACCGTCAGCTCGGCGGCCCGGCGCAGCGACATGTTCTCGCCGATCTTGGCAATGGTGTCGTTGATCGCATCGGCGGTGGTGATGTCGCCGATCTTGGCGGCGAGGATCTTGTCCACGTTCGCGCCGGTATCGAGCGCCACGTCGGCGATCATCTTAACCAGGCCCTGGAACAGGTCGTTGCGGGCGACGAAGTCGGTTTCCGAATTGACTTCGACCACAACGCCCTTGGTGCCCTTGATGGCGATGCCGATCAGACCTTCGGCCGCGACGCGGCCGGCCTTCTTGGCGGCCTTGGCCAAACCCTTCTTGCGCAGCCAATCGACCGCACCTTCGAGATCGCCGCTGGTCTCGTTCAGCGCCGCCTTGCAATCCATCATGCCCGCGCCGGTTTTCTCGCGGAGGTCCTTCACCATGCCTGCGGTGATGTTCGCCATTGTCTTCGGTCCTTAATCGCGCAGGTCCTGATCGCACAGGACCTTATTTCATAAATCTTTCCGGGGTTACGCCGAGCGGCAGCGCCCAATCGCGGCCATCGCAGCGACGTAAATAGTCACGCGCCGGAGAGAATTCACGCGCGTGACTATGGATTTGTGACGATGGATCCCCGGCCGCACGATACGTGCCGAGGATCAACGCGACGTTACTCGGCCTCGGTCGCAACCTGCTCTTTGGCGCGCGCGATCCAAGCTTCAACGCGGCCCGGGAGCCCGACTTCTTCGCCGATATTGTGGGCCGCGACCGGCGACAGTTCGGCGATCTGCCAAGCGTGGAAAATGCCGAGATCGTTGAGCTGCTTTTCGATCGCCGGCGATACGCCCGGAAACTTCTTGAGATCGTCGGCGACGCCACGCGGGCCCGACAGCGGCTGGTAGCCGAGCTTGTCGCTTTCCGCCGGCACCTCTTCGGGCAACGGCTCGGCCAACGCGCCGACATCGATACGCTCGCCCTGGCCGCGCGAAATGCCGTCGATCACCGCCTTGGCCAACAGATCGCAGTACAGCGTGATGGCGCGGCTGGCATCGTCGTTGCCCGGAATGACGTAGGTGATGCCGTCCGGGTCGCAGTTGGTGTCGACCACGGCGGCGACCGGCACGTTGAGCCGCCGCGCTTCCTTGATCGCGATGTCTTCCTTGTTGGTGTCGATGACGAACACCAGGTCGGGAAGTCCGCCCATGTCTTTGATGCCGCCAAGCGCGCGGTCGAGCTTGTCACGCTCGCGCTGCAGCGTCAGCCGCTCTTTCTTGGTGTAGCCCTGCGCCTCGTTCGAGGACAGCATCTCGTCGAGCGCGCGCAGACGCTTGATCGAGTTCGACACGGTCTTCCAATTGGTCAGCGTGCCGCCGAGCCAGCGCGAATTGACGTAGTATTGCGCCGACTTCTTCGCCGCATCAGCGATGGCGTCCTGCGCCTGACGCTTGGTGCCGACGAACAGGACGCGGCCGCCATTGGCGACCGTGTCGCTGACCGCCTGCAGAGCGCGGTGCAGCATCGGCACGGTCTGCGTCAGATCGACGATGTGAATGTTGTTGCGGGTGCCGAAGATGTACTGAGCCATCTTCGGATTCCAACGATGGGCCTGATGGCCGAAGTGAACGCCAGCTTCCAAAAGCTGACGCATGCTGTAGTCGGGCAGCGACATAGTCATTCTCCGGTTGATCCGCCGCGGACCGATGAGCCCTAGCCTCCGGAAGTCCTTGGAACCTAAGTCCCTTGGAACTTCGTCGGGGCTGAGCACCGGACGGCTTAAAGCCAGGGTCCGCGTGTGAAGTTGGCGGGTTATATAGGGAAATCGTCACCAAACGCAACATGAACGTTTTGGCTGGCCCAGCCCGAGGTTAAGGACGCCAGCCGGACTGAGCCGGAAAACATTAACGCCTCCCGGACCAGGGCGATTGGATTGCGCTCAATCGATATCGAAGCGGATACCCTGGGCGAGCGGAAGATCGCGGCCGTAATTGACGGTGCTGGTGACCCGGCGCATGTAGCTCTTCCAAACGTCGGAACCGGCTTCGCGCCCTCCCCCGGTTTCCTTCTCGCCGCCGAAGGCGCCACCGATCTCGGCGCCGGACGGGCCGATATTGACGTTGGCGATGCCGCAATCCGAACCGTCCGCCGAGAGGAATTGTTCGATCTCGCGCATGTCGTTGGAGAAGATCGAGGAGGCGAGCCCCTGCGGCACGCCATTGTGCATCGCCAGCGCCTGGTCGAAATCGTCGAACGGCACGACGTAAAGGAGTGGCGCGAAGGTCTCCCGCGCCATCGCTCCGGTCTGGCTTTCCATCTCGACCAAAGCCGGCCGCACGTAAAAAGCGCTCGGATAAACGTCAGCGCCCCAGCGCTCGCCGCCGGCAATGTGGGCGCCCGCAGCACGCAGCTCCGCCAAGGTCTTCTGCATGGCGACGAAGGCTGCCTCGTCGATCAGCGGACCGACCAGGACAGAAACGTCGTCCAGCGGATTGCCGATCGGCGCGGACGCGTAGACCTGCCGCAGCCTTTTGATCAGCGGCTCGTAGATATCTCGATGCACGAACAACCGCCGCAAGCGTGGTGCAGCGCTGCCCGGCAGTGCCGACGGCCGAGAACGCGATCGCGCGCGAGCGCCAGTTCGAGATCGGCCGACGGGCACACGATGGCGGCGTTGTTGCCGCCAAGCTCCAGAATCGCGCGGGCCGAAACGCTGCGCCACGACTGGTGCCAGCTCGCGTCCCATCGCGGTCGATCCGGTGGCGCGAGACCAGCGGGATGCGCGCGTCGTCGACCAGCGCTTCGGCAGCTGTCGCGCTCGCCGATCAAGACCGCGAGAGCCCTTGCGGGCGCGTCGCCGAATTTCTTGCGCGGCGCGCGCGAACAGCGCCTGCACGGCCAGCGCGGTCAGCGGCGTCTTCTCCGACGGCTTCCAGATCACCGGATCGCCGCACACCAGCGCCAGCGCCGCATTCCACGCCCAAACCGCGACCGGAAAGTTGAACGCGGTGATGACGCCGATCGGGCCGAGCGGATGCCATGTGCTCCATCATGCGATGCGCCGGGACGCTCGCTGGCGATGGTCAGGCCGTAAAGCTGGCGCGAGAGACCGACGGCGAAATCGCAGATGTCGATCATCTCCTGCACTTCGCCGCGGCCTTCGGCGAGGATCTTGCCGGCTTCGAGCGTGACCAGACGGCCGAGAGCGTCCTTGTTGGCGCGCAATTCGCTCGCCGAGCAGACGAACGAGTTCGCCGCGGCGCGGCGCCGGCACCAGACGCCAGGCACGAAACGCCGTCACGGCGGTTGCGATCGTTTTCTCAATCAGGCCGGTATCGGCATCGTGCACGCCTGCAATGCGCTCGCCGGTCAGCGGAGAGCGCACGGCGCGAGCGCCGCCCGCATAGAGCCTCGCGTCAACACCAAGCCGCTGCAGAATTGCGTCGGTTTCCTGCGCGAGTTGCGACGATCGATTGCCGGTCAAGCTGAAGCCCCGTGGCGCTGTTGAGCCGCTCACCGCACATTTAAGCCGCCGGAACGCCAGGCAAAAGAGGCGCCGACCTTGCGCTCAGGCATAACGTCAACGTTGCCCAATCAATTCAATCTGAAACGATTGCGGTGAGCGTAAAGCTCTCAGAGCCCGCGACGACGGCGCTTTTTGGCGGCCTTCTTGGCCGCAAGCCGCGCGGCGGCGGATGCATCGAAGGACGCTGCGTCCTCCTCTCCGCCTTCTCCGGCTTCGCTGCGGCCGGCATCGGTCTGCGTCGGCGCTGCGCCAAGCCGCGCCCGTTCGATGACGAATTTCGCGTAATCCTCCATATCGCCGGCGAACGGTTTGACCCGGCCGTCGGCGGTCAGCCACAGCCGGTCGGCGACCAGCTCGATCAGCGAGCGATCGTGGGTGATGAGGATGACCGCGCCTTCGTAGTCGTTGAGCGCATCGAGCAAAGCGCGGCGGCTGTCGATGTCCAAATGGTTGGTCGGCTCGTCGAGGATCAGAAGATGCGGCGCGCTCATCGCCACGAGATTGAGCAACAGCCGCGCGCGCTCGCCACCGGACAGGTTTGCGACCGTGGTCTCCTGTTTGTCGAATGACAATCCGAATTGCGCGAGCCGCGAGCGGCGCGACGGTTCGCTGTCGTCCGGGCGCTCGCGCCGCAAAATGTCGAGCGGCGTATCGGCGGGATCGAGCGCTTCGATCTGATGCTGATGAAACCAGCCGACTTTGAGGCGCTGCTCGCGCTTCATCTCGCCCGACTGCAAGGGCAGCGCGCCGGCGATCATCTTGGCGAAGGTGGATTTGCCGGCGCCGTTGACGCCGAGCAGCCCGATGCGGTCGTCGACATCGAGTCGCAGATTGAGATTGCGCAAGATCGCCTTGCCGTCATAGCCGACGGCTGCGCTCTCGAGCTGAAGCAGCGGCGGGGCCAGCGGTCGCGGCGGCGACGGCAACGTGAACGGTGCGACGCGCTCCTCCAGGATTTCGGCGATCGGTTCGAGCTTGGCGAGCCGCTTGATGCGCGACTGTGCCTGCGTCGCCTTGCTGGCCTTGGCGCGGAAGCGGTCGATGAAGCGCTGCAGATGCGCGCGCTCCGGATCTTGTTTGACCTTGGTGGCGGCCTGCAGCCGGGTCTTTTCCGCACGCCGCGTTTCGAATTGATTGTAGCCGCCAGTATAGAGCTCGAGCTTGCCTTGGCTCAGATGCAGAATGGCATCGACCGAATTGTTCAGAAGCTCGCGATCATGGCTGACGATCAGCGCGGTGTGCGGATATTTCTTCAGCCGCGCTTCGAGCCAGAGCGCGCCTTCGAGATCGAGGTAGTTGGTCGGTTCGTCGAGCAGCAGCAAATCCGGCTCGGCGAACAAAGCTGCGGCGAGCGCAACGCGCATGCGCCAGCCGCCGGAGAACTCCGCCATCGGGCGCTCAAGATCGGCGTTGGCAAAACCGAGACCGGACAGGATTTCCGCGGCGCGCGACGGCGCGCGGTCGGCGTCGATGGCATTGAGCTCGGCATAGATCTCGGCCATGTCCTCGGGTTCCGCGGTCTCAAGCGCCGCGTTGAGCGACTCGCGCCTCGTGTCGGCGGCGAGGATGGTGTCAATCAAGGTGACGGGCGTCGCCGGATGCTCCTGATCGACCGAGCCGATGCGCGCGGTTTTCGGGAACAAGATCTCGCCCCCGAGCGGCACGTATTCACCGAGGATGAGCTTGAACAAGGTCGATTTGCCGATGCCGTTGCGGCCAACCAGGCCGACCTTGGTTCCTGGTCGGAATCGTGACATTCGCGGAATCGAAAAAGCGCCGGCCCCAGGCGTCAAAAACGAGATTCTCGATCCGAAGCATGGTGCGGCCGCCTGAACTATCGATGTGTTGGAAGGATTTTTGCGAGTGCGCTCACGGCGCGCCGTGGCTGACATAGCGGCTCGAGCCGAAAATTTCAAATCACGCGCCGGAGGTTACTTTCCCCGCTCATTCCCGCGAAAGCGGGAAATCCAGCAACTGGGTCCCCGCCTGTCGCGGGGACGAGCGGCATAAGGCTACAGCGCCTCGACCGTGACCACGCCGGTCACCGCCTTGATGGCGCCGGCGATCTGCGGCGAGACCTTGAAGCGGCCCGGCAGCTTGACCTCGACCTCGTTGCCGTCGCGCAGCATCAGCACCATCGAGACTTCGCCGTCGCCATGGTCGGCGCCGGCGCGGGCGGCGCCAACGATGATCGGCTCAAGCCGCTTCGCCACGCTTTCGAGCGGCGCCTCGTCGCGCAGGAACACGCGCAAACCCTTCTGCATCTTCGCCGCCGCCTGATCGAGCGGCTCGACCGACTGGATGCGCGCGCGCACTTCGTCGCCCTGCACTTCGGCGGTGAGGAACAGCAGCACCGCGGTGCCGGGTTCGAGCAGGTCGCGATACTGCGCCAAGCCCTTCGGCGAACAGCACCGCCTCGTAGTGGCCGGTCGGATCGGACAGCCCGATGATGCCCATCTTGTTGCCGGTCTTGGTGCGCCGCTCGGTGCGCGACACCACCGTGCCGGCGACGCGGCCGGCGCCCGCGCCGGCTTTCACCGCGCGGCAGAATTCCACCCAGGACTGCACGCGCAGCCGCTTGAGCGCGGCGGCATAATCGTCGAGCGGATGGCCGGTCAGGAAGAAGCCGACGGCGTCGTATTCGCGTTGCAGCCGCTCGGCCGGCAGCCAATTGTCGATCGCCGGCAGCACGATCGGCGTCGGCGCTGGCAGCGCCGCCGAACAGTTCCGACTGGCCGATCGCCGCGTCCTCGTGCGTGCGCTGCGCGGTCGCGAGCGATCGTATCGGCGGCGGCAAGCGTCCGCGCCCGGTTTTGCTCGATCACGTCGAACGCGCCGGCCGCGATCAGGCTTTCCAGCACGCGCTTGTTGACGGCGCGCGGATTGATGCGATGGGCGAAGTCGGCAAGGTCGCGGAACGGACGGCTCGTCGCGCGCGGCGACGATGCTCTCGACCGCCTGGCGGCCGACGCCGCGCAGCGCGGCGAGCGCGTAGATGAATGGTGTTGCCCTCGACGTCGAATTCGACGCCCGAGCGGTTGATCGACGGCGGCTCGACCTTGATGCGAAGCCGCTCGGCCTCGGCGCGGAATTCCGCGAGCTTGTCGGTGTTGCCCATCGTCGAGCGTCATCGACGCCGCCATGAACTCGACCGGATAGTTCGCCTTCATGTAGGCGGTCTGATAGGCGACCAGCGCGTAAGCGGCGGCATGGCTCTTGTTGAAGCCGTAATCGGCGAAGCGCTCGAGCAATTCGAAGATCGCCTCGGCCTGCCCGCGGTCGACCGCCTGCGCCACCGCGCCGGAGACGAAGCGGTCGCGCTGCGCCTGCATTTCGCTGCGGATCTTTTTGCCCATGGCGCGGCGCAGCAGATCGGCTTCGCCGAGCGAATAGCCCGACAGCACCTGCGCGGCCTGCATCACCTGTTCCTGATAGACGATGACGCCGTAGGTCTCGCGCAGGATCGGCTCGAGCTTCGGATGGATGTAGTCCGGCTGCTCGTTGCCGTGCTTGCGCGCGCAATAGGTCGGGATGTTCGCCATCGGGCCCGGCCGATAGAGCGCGACCAGCGCGATGATGTCCTCGAAGCGGTCGGGCCGCATGTCGATCAGCGCGCGGCGCATGCCCGCGCTTTCCACCTGGAACACGCCGACCGTGTCGCCGCGCGCCAGCATCTCGTAGGATTTGGCGTCGTCGAGCGGCAGGCTGGCGAGATCGATGTCGATGCCGCGCCGCTTCACCAGCTTGACCGCAAGTTCGAGCACGGTGAGCGTGTTCAGGCCGAGGAAGTCGAACTTCACCAGGCCCGGCCGGCTCGACCCATTTCATGTTGAACTGGGTCACCGGCATCAGCGATTTCGGATCGCGGTAGAGCGGCACCAGTTCGGTCAGCGGCCGGTCGCCGATGACGATGCCGGCGGCGTGCGTCGAGGCGTGGCGCGTCAGCCCTTCGAGCTTCTGCGCGATGTCGAAGGCGCGGCGCGTCACCGGATCGCGGTCGCGCTCGGCCTGCAGCTGCGGCTCGTCGTCGATGGCCTGCTTGAGCGTGACCGGGTTGGCCGGATTCTGCGGCACGAGCTTGCAGAGCTTGTCGACCTGGCCGTAGGGCATCTGCAGCACGCGGCCGACATCGCGCAGCACGCCGCGCGCCTGCAGGGTGCCGAAGGTGATGATCTGCGCGACCTGGTCGCGGCCGTATCTCTCCTGCACATAGCGGATCACCTCGTCGCGGCGGTCCTGGCAGAAGTCGACGTCGAAGTCGGGCATCGACACGCGTTCGGGATTGAGGAAGCGCTCGAACAGCAGCCCGAAGCGGATCGGATCGAGATCGGTGATGGTGAGCGCATAGGCGACCAGCGAGCCGGCGCCCGAGCCGCGGCCCGGCCCGACCGGAATGCCCTGCTCCTTGGCCCACTGGATGAAGTCGGCGACGATCAGAAAGTAGCCGGGATATTTCATCTTCTCGATGACGCCGAGCTCGAAGGCCAGCCGGTCGTGATAGTCCTCGGCGTATGGCCGGGCGCGAGCGGATGCCGCGCCAGGCGGCGCTCGAGGCCGGCGCGCGCCGCCTGCGCAACTGCTCGGCTTCGTTCGGCACGGCAGGCTTGCCGTCGGCGACTCCCGTGCAATCGCCGCAGCCTGCGCGTCAACGCCTGCACGGTCGAGAAGCGCGGCAGGATCGGCCCCTTGCGTGCGCGGCCGGAAGGCGCAGCGTTCGGCGATCTCGACGGTCGCCGCCAGCGCCTCGGGCAGATCGGCGAACAGCGCCGCCATTTCGGCGCGGGTCTTGAAGCGGTGCTCGGGCGTGAGCTGGCGGCGGTCGCTGTTCGGCAAGCAGCCGGCCTTCGGCGATGCACAGCAGCGCGTCGTGCGCCTCGTAATCGTCGCGCGACGGCGAAGAACGGCTCGTTGGTCGCGACCAGCGGCAGGCCGCGCGCATAGGCGAGCTCGATCAGCGCCGGCTCGGCGACGCGCTCGGCGGCCATGCCGTGACGCTGCAACTCGATGTAGAGGCGGTCGCCGAACAGGCGCTGCAATTCCTCGCAGCGCGACTGCGCCAGCGCGCCCTGCCCGGCGCCGATCGCCGCGTCGAGCGGCCCGTTCGGGCCGCCGCTGAGCGCGATCAGCCCGTCGGCTTCGCCGTCGAGCCAGTCGCGCTTGATGTGCGGCTGCTCCGATTGCTCGGTGTCCAGATAGGCGCGCGAGCACAGCCGCATCAGGCTGCGGTAGCCGTCCTCGCGCGCGGCCAGAAGCACGATGCGCGGAAAGCCCGCCATGGCGGCCGGCCCGCGCTGATCCTGATCGCCGAAATCGATCGCCAGCGCGCAGCCGACGATCGGCTGGATGCCGGCGCGCGGCCATCTTCTCGGAGAATTCCAGCGCGCCGAACATGTTGTCGGTGTCGGTCAGCGCCAGCGCCGGCTGGCGGTCTTTCTTGGCGAGCTCGGCCAGGCGCGCAATGGTCAGCGCGCCCTCGAGCAGCGAATAGGACGAATGCACGTGCAGGTGCACGAAGCCGGGTGTTGCTGCGGACATGAGGCTCAATACTCGCGCTGACCGATTCGGCGAACCCGGAAGATGCGAGACCGGACACACGCTCGTCCATTGCCGCGGAGGGCGCCGTCACCGCTGCACACAGGATGTTTGTCACAGCACCCTGCCGCTGATCCCGCCGGGCGGCGCCCTGCCCAGGCCAGGGTTCACCGCCCGTCCGCGGGCGTACATGGCCCACAACGTTGCGCCCCAAGCGACGCCAAGCGCGGAAACAGCCCAAAGACCTTAGACGACCCCCAGGACCTGGACCCAAACCGCGACCATCCCCAGAAACAAAGAGACGGATGCGAGCGCCAAAGCTTCCTCTGCAACTGCGCGAACCATAACAGCCTCCGTGACCAAGAACATAGAGCGAACATAGTTCGCTTAATGTTCTAGAGTCTAAGGAAAGGCAGTGGGTCGTTTCAATCGTGGCCGGTACGGTTAATTGTCGAGTGCCAGGGCGTCCGCTGCGAAGTTACCTCTAACGGTCTGAGTTCCTTGAAACCATACACAATCCACCATTCGCGTGTTGTCCAGGCCCGCGCCGACGTGCTCGACCGTCATGGCAGGCCCCCCAGACTTCAATCGCACGACGTCTCCCCGTTTGAAAGTCATTGTCTCTCCCTTACGACGCGTTTTATCAACATAACCAAATACGAGAGATGTATAGAAAATGCAACCTGTGAAAGCCCGTTTTGAATCCAAGAAGCTATCGCTGATTAGTCCCGTTGGTGATTTTCACGATCAGCGCGACCGGGGTTGAGATTAGGGGACCGTGTCCAACTTAACAGTGGCGGTCCGATCTCGTTGGTTGTCGATCTTATGGGCGGCACCTGTTCGCGTGATCGCATGGGCCGAGGCCTGAGCTATTTTCTCTAGGTTTGTGTTCATCGCGCGCGTGACTATATAGCCATACGATTGATACGTTTCTTATCCAGCGCTGCGCTTCTCCTTCGGTGGGGGCAAGTCTCGGTAATCCTCTTTCTGGTTCGCTCCCCGGAAACGAGCGGCGACATAAAACCTTCTCCGATGCCAAGCGCGCAACGTCAAAAATAACTTTCGGCTCTCGCGTTTACGCTTCGCTTCGAACGCGTCGATTACATCGACGATATCCACCATTTCCCAAAGCCGATCAGTCACGCCAGCGGCCATCGCGGGGGAGACACGAAGCGTCTTATGGATGCGGACGAAGTTGTAGACATCGCGTGCAGCGCGACCGCGTAGGCGTGGTTCTCGACCTTCTTTGAGAAGCCGTTGGTCAGGCGGGTGAAGCGGCGCATGTGCATCCGCATCGTGAGGTTCTGCGCTCGATGAAGTATGTACTGTTGTGGCGAGGATCAGGAGAACTGATGATTTCCCGCTTCTGCGCGCCAATGCACTTTGCCGGACTGTAACGCGCTCCGCCTTGCGGATCTGCACCATAATTTTTTGCAACATCGCGATAATCGACGTCGTCGCCAAAGATGCTATCCACGGCTACTAAAATAAGGACGATGACCGTCGCTGGTGAGTTGACTGATTGGTGATGCGCTCTTTTAGATCGTCCATAAAAGCATCGCGGATTGCACCTTGCGATCTGCGACAAGCCAACTCACCAAAAGCTTTGTGTCTGCATCCAGCGCCGTCCACGTCCACACGTCGCCGGCATCGGCCGGCGCCGCCTTGGCTTCCTTCACGTTGTCGTTCGCTGCGTAGACGAAATTCCAGATTTCATCGACCTGGATACGCTTGCTGGTCAGGTTCCGCAGTACGCGGTCTTGGTAAGCCGTGCAGGCGTGGCCAGCGTTCACGACGAGCTTAGTGACAGTGTCCTCGCTGGTCGGTCAGCCGAGTGACTGCGCGGATCGACGGCCTTCGCAGAGGAGATCAAGGATGCGGGCACGGGTTTCCCGGTCGAGCCTGTTGATGCCGCAATAGTATGACCCATAATGCTTAGTGTCAAGAATTAAAGTGTCATTTTGATCTTCCTCTTTTATGTTTTGGTTCGTTTCACTAAAATGGTGTTTTCGGAAAAACGGCAACAATATAAATCGCGGGGCTGACGACCTTCCTGGCATAGGGAACTCAGCAAGTTTGAGCTATATATAAATGGAAACGACAAGGAATAGGGCAAAAAGAAACGGCCTCCGCAGCAGAGTTTGCAATGGCGTGTGACGGGCCGTATGCCGCGGTTCGTCTCGCTCCGGACGTCCATGGCGAATATCGACAACATTTGAATCCAATTAGAATTTTTCGAAGAAACCCGAAAGCACCTTGCGCGTTACTTCGAAAAATTTGTCAGCTTGG
>CAVTTZ010000017.1:0-34232 GCA_963737755.1 uncultured Alphaproteobacteria bacterium
AACGGCGAAACTGCGGCAGAAATTGGCGGTCGTTGGCTCCAGTTTGAGGTTGATCATCGCGGCGAACCGCCGCGAGAGTTATCCCTGGCTCATCTTGGAGGGCTGGAGTTTTGCTCTGGAAGGGCCAAGTATCAGCAGCTTTGGGAAGCCTATCGGGCTGTCGTGGAAGAATCTGCGCGCAACGGGACGACTGTCATCTCTGCAGCCCTTGATGATTGGATAGTTTATAAGGCACCAACATGGAAAAAGCACGACGGCTATCGCGTCTTTAAATACACATATCAACCGCAACGGCTTGTTTTGAAGATCCGCACCAACGTCGTATCGCCCGCATGACCGTTGACAATCGTCTGAACGCCCCCGCGGCTGCCCGCAACGTGGCCGCTATCGTGGCGGCGCTGCACCCGCTCATGCCTTCCTCCGGCACGGTGCTGGAGGTTGCCAGTGGCAGTGGCGAGCATGGCTGCTTGTTTGCGCAGACATGGCCGCAGTTGACTTTCGTGTTGAGCGATGTCGACCCGGTGGCGCGTCGTAGCATTGAGAGCTGGCAGCGCCATAGTAACGTTACCAACGTTGCCGCGGTATTGTCCTTGGATGCAGCGCAGGTGCCTTGGAACGCGCCGCCGGTGGCCATGGTACTGTGTATCAACATGGTACACATCGCGCCCTGGGCGGCTTGTGTCGGCTTGATGCAGGGGTCGGCTTCGGTGCTACAGCCAGGCGGGATACTTACTATGTACGGGCCTTTTTACCGCCAGGGCGTTGACACCGCGCCCAGCAACATCGCCTTTGATGCCGCTTTGCGTGCCCAAGACGCCGCGTGGGGCGTGCGTGATCTTGGGGACGTCACGTTATGTGCCCAGGCTGCGGGGCTGATGCACCATGCCACCGTCGCTATGCCTGCGAATAACCTCATGGTGGTCTTCAAGGCGCCTGGCCCGGCAATCATGATGACAGGCGGGTGCGGCGGGCCCTTGCATGCGCGCCGATGTGTCATACGTTAGCCGTCACCTTCAGGAGACCTTATCATGACAGCAAACCGAGCAGTTCATCCATCCCCCATCATCGACCCGACGCACGCGCGCGGCGACATCGGTGCTCAGGTTCTCAACGCAGACGGCACATTGGCCACTCATACAGTGCAGGACACCTTCGAGTCGAACCCCCGCAATGCAGTGGGCAAGCAGACGCCGCTGCAACGCCATGTGGCGTTTTTTGATCGCAATGGCGATGGCATCATCACGCCCAAAGAAACCTATGACGGCTGTCGCGCCATCGGCTGCAACGTGGCGGTGTCTGCCGCGGCAGCGGTGGTGATCAACGGTACCAACATGGGTTGGCCAACGGCGCGGGGCTGGTTGCCCACCATGAACATCGACGTGGCGCGCATTCAACGCGCCATGCACGGCAGCGATACCCGGCTTTACAACGAAAATGGCGACTTCGACGACGCCGCCTTCGATACGTTCTTTGCGCGTTACGACAAAGACGGTGACGGCTGCTGGTCGGTACGCGAGTTCCTCGAACGCACGCGGGCCCAGCGCAACGTGTTCGACCTCTTCGGCCAGACCGCCACAGTGCTGGAGTTTGGCATCCTTTACTACCTCGTAGGCCGCGACGGACGCATCAGCCACGATAAGCTTCTCAAGGTCTACGACGGTTCGTTGTTTACCGACCTAGAAGCCGAGCGACGTGCCAAGAACTGAGCCCGTTGACACCCCTCGGGCGAGGCCACGCGGAGCACAGCCTTGCGATTTTAGCCCCAGTCCTGGCATAAAAAGGCTGAATCATAGCCATATCCGTGCTAAAAATGCCCTGATTTTTTGGCCAAAGGTGGGATACTATTGGGCCATGAAGCGCACCATCGCCGCCGAACTTGTCAACTGGAAGGACTCGCCGCTGCGCGTGCCACTTCTTCTGCGGGGCCCAAGGCAAGTAGGCAAGAGCTTCGCTGTAGAGGAATTCGGGCGGCAAAACTTCGGCAACATTGCAATCGCCAATTTTGAGTATCAACCCGAATTGACGCGCTGCTTCAGCAGTCTGGACCCGATGCAAATTGTGGCCCGCCTAGAGACGCTACTCAACCAACCGATTCGCGCTGGCCAAACTTTACTTTTTCTCGATGAAATTCAGGCATGTCCCCCGGCGATTACAGCCCTACGCTACTTCAAGGAGAAACTGCCTGAGCTACACGTGATCGCCGCTGGCTCTTTGCTGGAGTTTTTACTACGCGAAGCCGACTTAGCGTTTCCTGTTGGGCGCGTCCAATTCATGTACTTGCGCCCGTTATCATTTGTCGAGTTCCTCGATGCCATGGGTGAAGAGAGGCTCATAGATGTTGTGCGGTCGGTCACCCTGCATCAGCCTTGCGACGACGTTGTGCACGGCCGGGCTCTCAGTTTTGTTCGGCATTATTTTTTTACCGGTGGCATGCCCGCTGTTGTGGAAGCCTTTCGGGCGCGAAGGTCGTATCGCGACGCGCAGCAGGTGCAAGCAGGGTTGCTGCAAACCTATCGTAGCGATTTTGGCAAATACGCGCGCCGCCGCAAGGAATTAACGAATTTACAACGCATGTTTGAGCGTGCTCCGGCCCTTGTGGGCGAGCATTTTAAGTTCGCTAAAGTTGATCCTGAAATTCGCTCACGTGACCTGCGCGTTGCTCTTGATCAACTAAACTGGGCAGGACTCGTTCACGTCATACATGCCACCGCCGCCTCAGGATTGCCGCTCGAAGCACAAGCAAAGGATTCCATTTTTAAGCTCCTCTGGCTTGATATTGGCTTGCTGCAACAGGCCCTGCAAATCGATCCCCGCGATCTTCTCGAAAAGGATTTTTTGCAAATCAATGCCGGCGCGCTTGCCGAGCAATTCGTTGGACAAGAAATCCTGGCCAACGCCGGTTGCTACGATGACCGTCGATTGCACTTTTGGGAGCGTGACAAAAAAAGCAGTGGGGCCGAAGTGGACTATGTTGCGAGCGCGCGCGGACAGGTCATTGGGCTTGAAGTAAAGGCCGGCAGCACCGGTCGCCTGCGTTCGTTGCAGCAATTTATGACCGAGAAGAAAACGCCCATCGGTGTGCGTGTTTCTCAGCAAGCTCTGGGACTGCAGCGTGGTGTGTTGTCGTTGCCGTTTTACCTGATGTCTGAGCTGGAGCGATTGCTGGATGAAGCATGGAAGCAACAAAGCGCATGACCTACTTCAGTGCGCTCATCTCCCCAAAGGCCATTTTTGTCAGCGGAATATAGCGTGACCCCTGCGAGCTGAGAACGCTCTCAAACAGCACCATGCCAGCGCCTTCCAGCGGCCCGTAAACCGCTTTGTTTTGTTGCGTCACCCAAGGGTCGTGCGGATCGAGGAAACCGCGACGGGAGAGGCGGGCCAGGGTCACGTGTGGCACGCGGCTTGGGTGCGCCGGGGCAAGGCGCATTATCGGCCACCGCGTGCTCTACTGCTTCCATCAACGCCACGATTTCGGCGGCTCGGCCCCGCCCTACATTTGTGAAAATGGACGTTGGTCGCGCCCCTCCGAAGACGCCAATGCCTGCCACCTCGGCGTCGACTGGCGCGTGTACTGCGGCGACGCGTGCAAGGGCGCTTGTGAGAGGGGTCAGCTTGGTTTCGTCTAGAGGCCCGAAAAACTTCAGGGTCAGGTGAAGATTGGCGCGCGGTGACCAGCGTGGACGAGCATCGGGGTGCAGCCTTGACTGCAAATGGGTCTGCAGATGGGAGAGGGCGATAGCGGTGGTATCAGGCAACGCGAGGGCCACAAAGCAACGTTTCATGTTTGGTAGCATGCTTCAAACGCGGCACGCTTGACCAGCCGTGTCTCTTGATTGACAAGCGCGCCCCGGCAAGGCTATGGACCTGGCGACTCTCATGAGGAGCTGGACCATGTTCCACGTTCGACGATCGACGGTTCATGCGGCACGGCGACCGCGCTGGGACCAAGTACTTGTGGGGGGCCTGCTGTTTTTGCATGCATCCACGCGTGCGCAGGCAGCCCGGGGCGACGCGTTTTTCGCGCCCGCGCCAACGCCCGCGCTGGCACCGCAGCCGCACTTCGGGGGTGCTCCAGGCCCTCTGGCGGCCAGCGTCTGCACCGGGTCGGCCTATTTTTGCCCTGTACCCAATGGGACGGTCTGCCCTGTGCTGCAAGCAGCTCCGCCGGTGTTGGTGACAGCCTTCCAGGTGATGTCACCGAAGTGGCACAACAAAGCGCGCTGTATAACGCCGTGCGGGCGGCGACGCACGTCGATGACGAGGACAAAGCGCACGCAATCGCCGTATTGGATGTGTATCTTGCGTCGCTGCCCTTCAACCAATCCTGCGCTTGGACCGCAACTGAAACGTTGCTTACGCAAGCCTTGGTAGGCTCGGGTCGCAACACCAGTTGGGTTGTGCCAAGCATGGACAGGGTGCGCTCGACCATCGCCGACGACACCGTGGCACCCGCGTTCGTGCACCAGGGCCGTCCCGACGTCGCCGCAGCGTTGATGCGCGCGAAGACCGACTTTGCAAGTTTTGAAACGTCGGGCTGGGGACGCTCCGACGACACATTGCTCGACCGGTTGGCGTCGACCCCCGGCTTGGCCGCCGACGAGGTTTCTCACGCTACACACGCGTCTTGGGTGGCAATGTGCCGGGCATTTCGCCTGCGGCGCGCTTGAGCTTATCGGACATGTTTGATGCCAACCAGGGCGATGCCGCGAGCATCAGGCAGATGTTCAGCGATGGCAGCTACCCTGCCATTTATGCGGGTGATCCCCGATGGCACCTATCCGGATCCCAACATCGATAGCGCCGTTGGCCATCCCCGCACAGGGATCTGAAACTACACGTTCACCTACCACAACCAGCCGTTTACCGTAGGCGTGTCGCCCAAGTTCATGACACCCGATGGCGCTCGCCAGGCGTACACATTCAGCGCTCGCAATCGCACCTTCCATGCGACCTATCCACAAAATGCCGATCCTTTGGCGTCGATGGGTATCGTGCGCTTGGATACTCTGGCGAATTGGCTCGTTCTGGAGCCCGACGACGTGGTTGATGCGCTTAGTTGGGTCACCGTGGAGATGCGCGACTATTCCGACGGGGCTTGGGCCTGATTCTGGAAGTCAGATCATTCGCATGTACAACGGCAACGGCGACAACTCGGTAGATTTTGGCTCCGGCGCTTTAGCGCACGAAACTGGGCACGTCGTCGAATTCAATATGTTTGCCAATAGCGATCACACCGCGTGGGACAGCGCGACCGCGCTCGACCCCGAACCCGTCTCCAGTTATGCCAAGACCAACGCTTGGGAAGATTTTGCCGAATCATGGTCTGTTTATCAGGCGGTGGTCAGCAGCAGCTGGGGCCAGGAATACCGTCGGCTCTACCCGGCGCGCTTTGCTGTCATGGACCAACTTTCCATGCGGGTACACAGCCGCGGTCCTTTGAACCAAACCATCTTCGACGACACGGACGTAGAATTTCGAAATGACCAGCATCGCACTCAA
This sequence comes from uncultured Alphaproteobacteria bacterium, assembly GCA_963737755.1. Classification (GTDB taxonomy): domain Bacteria; phylum Pseudomonadota; class Alphaproteobacteria; order Rhizobiales; family Xanthobacteraceae; genus BOG-931. The sequence continues at coordinate 5,503 of CAVTTZ010000017.1, forward strand.
TCAGCAGCAACCCCAACGCGCACTTTTCGCTGGCGGTCGCGTCGTTGAACGGCCGACGGTGACCACGTTCCTGGACGCCGGTGTCCAAAACCGCGACACACTCGACCGGTTCATGCGCTACGCGCTGCAAGCGCCACGCATGGCCGGACTCGCCGAGTTCAGCACGCAAAACCACAGCATCGGCGCGGGTGCGCTTGCCGGGGTCGGTCACACTCGCCGGGCAGTCGGGCAATGGTGGTGCCGTTCAAAGCGATACCATCACCAATACGCTAACGACGCTGATAGAAAACGGCACGCTGCCTAGCCCCGATGACAATCAACTGGCTATGGTGTACACGCCGCCTGGGGTGGGCGTGATCGATGCAAATCATTACGCGTGCAACTTGGTGGCGGCCTGCCCTCCAAACGAGACATGTGACTATTTTTGTGGCTACACGAGCGCGTTCCCATTGGGCAATCAAACAGCACATTACGCCGTGGTCTCGACGGCTTCGGAGAAATCGACTCCCTCGGCCTGCATGACAAAGCAGATCGCGTCACCGTGCGCGCCGCAGCCGAAGCAATGGAAAGCGTCGTCATAAACAAAGAAGGACGGTTGCTTTTCGCCGTGGAACGGGCAGCAGCCCTTCATGTGTTGTCCGGCGCCCGCCAGCGGGATCTTCCGGCCGATCAGCGTGGTGAGCCGAGTTCGTGCGCGCAGCTCCTCCAGAAAGGCAACGGGGTATGGAGGATGCCGCCGGCAGCCGAAAGTCACGCTAGCTGTCCTTGCGGGGGCGCAGCCGTGTTACCGGGCGCGGCTGCTCTGGCAGCGGTGTCCACCCGGCGATAGTTCGGGCGCATGCTCGCGCCTTCGCGTTATCGGTGATCCCTGGGAACCGTCGGCGCAACTCGATGGCGGCCGACAGCTCTCCCTCCTGATGAAACACATCACGGATCGCGGCGGCATCGGCCTCGGTGACGACGAACATCCCGATAGCATGGCGACGCGCACCGCGGCCGACAAGCGCCCCGACCTGCCCGCCACGCCCCCTCGGCGCAGTCCACCGCTAAGTTTGCTTCTTGTTAACTTTTTTATGTTTAAATCGAGAGGGTCTGTAGTGCACCTCTCTTTCGGCGCCGGCTCTCAACATGAAAAAAATACTGCCCGCGCTCGTCGCACTTGTGCTGACGCTTCCTGCTCATGCGTCGTCCAGCCTTTATGTGTCATCGACCGGCAATGTTGGTATCGGCACGACGGCCCCGGCCTATACGCTGGATGTTTTGGGCTCAACCACCAGCTCGACGGAACGGCTTTCATCGTCGAGCACCGACAGCACGAACCTTTTCCTCAACAACACCTCGACCGGGGGTCAGGACTGGTATGTCGGGACGGCCGGATCGGCCAACGTCGCCGGCGAAGCGGTCGGGGACTTTCATATCGGATTAGCCGGCACCGGATCGTATTTGATAATCGGCACCGGCGGCAATATCTCCGTGCCCTACAATCTGGGCGTCACCGGAACTCTCTCGGTTACGGGCGCGGCTACCCTCGGCAACGGCAGCACGGCGGTCACGCAAAGCGCGGGCGATAGCTCGACCAAGATTGCGACCGACGCCTTCGTCAATTCCACGGCGCTCACGCTCGCCAATGGCACGACTGCGACAACGCAGTCGAGCGGTGACAGCTCAACCGATGTCGCAACGGACGCTTTCGTGCAGACGGCAGTCGCCGGCGGCTCTGGCATGAAACTGCTCGCCACGGTCAACGCAAGCGCCGCCTCGTCCGTTGTTTTTAACTCGACCTATATCACCAGCACTTACAATAAGTATGTGATCGAGTATGACGGATTTTACACGAGCGATGATGGCGACGTTTCAATGTCGCTGTCCACGAACAACGGCAGTTCTTATATTTCTACGGGATATTCATGGGCTGGCTATTACATCCCTTTGACGGCGTCGCCCACCCTAACGCCGTTTGGGAGCGTCTCTGATAACGCTTTCGACGTCACCCTTTCGCGTGGCTCAGGCTCGACATCGACCTATGTGAGTCATGGAGAGATAATATTCTCGAACCCTTCGGCAAGCAGCAATTTCAACATCTCCTGGCATGTTCTGGTCAACAACGATTTGACAACCGGCTTCGACATCAACGGTTCCGGCTACAACAGCGGGACGACAGCGATCAACAACATAAAACTCTTCGACCCGACAAGCGGCACCATCACCGGCAATTTTCACCTCTACGGATTATCGGGGACATAGCTATGAGAACACAGCTCCCTGCCTCCCTCCTCGCTGTTCTGCTCCTCACTTCCGCCTCGGCGCAAGCCAACTCCGGCGATTTTTCTGGCGGAGTGGCAATCGGCAGCGGCTACGCCGGGGTGAACACTGCTCCGACGAACGGATTGATCGTGCAAGGCAATGTCGGCATAGGCACCACAGCCGTGTCGGGATTTCCTGCGGCAGAGCTCCAGGTCGAAGCAGGAACCAATCTCGACAACACGACAACCGCAGGAGGGGATGTCTGGAGTAGTGGGAGTCTTGCTGTTAACGACAATCGGAGCTTTGCGCAATATGTCGGCGGAGGGATTACCTTTAACGGATACGACGATGCAGGGGGTGACTATTCAACATTTGGTTGGATTAGAGGGTTCAAGAATAACTCGACCTCCGGTGATGCTACGGGTGGCCTGATAATCAGCACCCGGTCTGGAAATCTAGTGATTAAGACGCAAACGGGCAGTGGAACACTGGATGACTTAACCACCGGCACGTCGATGGTCATTACTGCAGGGGGAAAGGTCGGCATCGGGACGTCAAGCCCTGCGCAGGCGCTTGAAGTGAACGGCGAAGTGCAAATCGATAGCTTTGCCTCGGCAAGCGCGACGACTGTGTGCAAGAACGGCAACGTCCTTTCCGTCTGTTCGTCTGCCGGCCGCTACAAGGAAAAGGTAAAAAGCGCGACGTTCGGTTTGAAGGAAGTCATGGCAATGCGGCCGGTAACCTTCAAATGGAAGGACCGTGATGAACAGGATTTTGGCCTCATTGCTGAGGACGTGGAAAAGGTAGATCCACTTTTCGTCACCTATGAGCACGGACAGATTGAAGGCGTGAAATACCCTCAGCTGACGGCTGTGCTCATAGAGGCGATGCAGGAGCAGCAGGCGGAGATCGATAAGCTCAAGCAGATGGTAAACAAGCTAAGAACTGGCGACGACCCGAAGTCGAGGTAGCGAATGATGGCTTTCGACAAATACCATTTCAAGATCGGGGTTTATATAGGATGCGGCCGTCGCCAAGTTGCTGACTACGTGTAAAAGCAGGTCGCAGCTCGCCATTCCCAGACAATCGCGGACTACTTCCCAGCCGATGCGCGGTGAGCGTGCGTTGGGGTCAACTGTCATGGTCTGGTTAGCCTGGTGGCCCGCTTTGATTTTTTCCGCATAAGAGGTGATCTGATCGAATTTCGTATCTCGTTCGACGCTGGTGCGCAGGACGTCCTTAAAGTAGACCACGCGATCACCGAATTCCTGCTTGAACCGGGTTACGACCCGCTCTTGGTCGGTCGCCAGAAAGACGCGCCAGTTTTCCTTCGTCAGCCCGCGCACGGCCAATTGGTGATAGATGGCGTCGATATAGTGCTGGCTTCCGGCTATAGTCCTGAATGGCTGCTCTCCGATATGCCCTGGGTGGCGGATGTGCGCGCCGATCATGAAGCAGCCTTTGTTGGCCTGCCTGAACTGATCGATCTCCGCCTGGTATTCCGGAATCAGCGATATGTAGTTCGAGAAATACTCGTGATAAAGCTTGCGCCATGACGGAAACCAACTCGATTTATAGAGCGCATACGCCCAAACATCCGTGAAAAGCGGTTCGCGATCTAAATTGAAGTGATAAATCACGGGTAATGCATTGGCGTAAAGGAGTTTCTCATCGTTCATCTCCTCGGCGTCAAGTCCGTAGAGCGGCTGGAAGATCTTCAGCCAGACGTTGCCGTCTTTCGGACGCGCGTAGCAAAAGCCAGTGGGCGGGCGGCCTCTGTGAGCTTTCGCATGTCTCCAGCGCCAGTCTGGCAACACCTGGAGAATGCGGTTCCGCCTTAGATCCCACACCATCTGACTCATGAAATTATTGATGACGGAGAAAATCCCGCCATCGGTAGCGGGGATGATTTTCTTATACGGCTTGGCGATCCCAGCGAAGTGGCGGCCGGTGTAGTGTTCGATGGTCTTGGCCTTCTCGATCTTTTCTGGTGTGGGCGGGTTGATTTTCTTGCCCGCATCCAGGTCCGGGTAGATCAGCTCGGCGTAACGCTCGCCCAGCGCACGGCTGCTGCTCTCGGCGGCCTGAACCCGCCGCTCGAACGCCGTCGCTTCCGCCCGGCCAGACTGCACAAACTCCTGCGCCAGCCGCAGCTTCAGGCGCAGATCGTCCATGTCCGCTATCGCAGCCTGCCCGAACGCCAGATTACTAATTTCCGGGTATCGCACCGGAAGCTTGATACCAGCAGCCGCCTTGAACACCCCGGCAAGATCGGGCAGCTCCGCATGCGCCCCAGCATCCACCACCACTACTGTCTTGCCTAGCGCCATCGCCTCCAAAGGTTCCCGGCTATACCCCTCCCCGCCCGCAGCCGTCACGAATATGTCCGCTTCCTGCAGAAACGCGATCTTCGGCTCGTCGTCCTCGGGGGGGCCCGTGATCAGTTCTATTGTCGAGCTTCTCAACGCCTTGATCTGCCGGGTGATCGCGGCGATGTCCTGCTCTTCTGCTCCTGCCGCATAGATCCTTAACCTCGCCGCCGACGCATTGCTGAACTCCAGGGCGAACGCCTCCATCAGCCGGTCATCCCCTTTGCGCGGATTCAGCGAGGTTACGGTCGCGAATGTGATTGTGTGCCGTATCCCGGCCTTTAGGGGTTGAGACAAATAGCCTTCGATGTCGAGCGCCAGCGGCACAACTTCTATTGGTGGCTTGCAGACCCCGCTCTCCCGCAGCACCTTCTCCATGTATCGGCTCGGCACAAGGATTGTCTCAAACCCATCGTCGAGAATTCTGACGGTCCGGCCCGGCAGCTGGTCCGAGTGCCAAGCGAAATACGCGTAGCGGAAGCCGATGTTCGGAACGATAAAGAAGTTATCCGGGTGGAACGCGTTCCATAGCGGCGCCACCAACATCGACACCTTCATATTCTTGCAATGCTTGCAGGTTTCAACGAGCTGCCCCGACGGCAGCTCGATGCAAGGGTATGCGCGCCATTCCACTTCGAGCGGCATTAATCGGACGAAAAAATAGCGCGCAAGAATCTCGCAGAACTTCGCCGTGCGCCGCCCGTCTGCACTGTTGAAGTCGCATGACCCGATAAGCACTAATTCAGGACCTGGGCCGATGGGCTTCTGCTTAGCTACTATTGTTTGAGGCATTATTGCCCTTTCGCATAGACGTAGGCAGATTAGACATCGTGTCAATAAAATCAACCCAAGAAATACCTGCTAGTAGTGGCAGTTTACTGGTGGAAAACTGGCGAATGAAAATCTGCGGCACCGCGACGAAGCGGAACGCCGCGCCGGTTAACACGGCGGCGGAGCGTAGGGAGCAAGCCGCAATTTTCGCTTCGCCCGAGCGCCGCGCAGCGGCCGGAACGATGGTCAAGCGCGCCGGACGACCCCGGCGCGGTTTCCGCTTCCCGCGCGATCACCGGCCCCGGCGTTGCCGCCGAAGCCGATGCCCCCGCCCGTCACGCGTGATGGTAAGCCCGGCCTTATCGAGCGCCGCGGCGAAGTCGGTGCCAGTCATGGTGCTGGCGAGGGCCTCGGCGATCACCGTCTCGATGACGGTCGCCGGGCGTTCCTTCTCCCGCTCTGCCCGCCGTTCGTCGCGCCAGGCCGCGCGCGCGGCCTCCTGCATCACCTCACTGGCGTCGGTCACGCTCAAGAGGCCGGCGCGATCGATTTGCGGAAATCGGGCCTCGATATCCGGCGCCCTGTCGCCGGTGGTGCGCTGATCGAACCGGAACACGTCGCCGTATTGGTTCACCGCGACGATTTCGTTTTCCTTCAACACCCGGTCGAAGTTGCCGACTTCCTTGGCGAATGCCGCCGTGCGTTCGCTCTGCCGCGCTTCCTCGGCGCTGACCGTGGCAAGGCTGAGGCCGTTCGCCGCAAGCGCTTCCTCCAGCTGCTCCGCGCTGCGGCTCAGTGCCCAGGCCGCACGGATTTCACCCGCCGTCTTGCCGAGCGGGCGTATATCTTCCGCCCTGGGCTGCTTTTCCGGGCCGCCTGACGGCTCCCCTGCCCCGGCTTGTGTTTCCCTCCCGGCGCTGTCGCCGTGCTGCTGGCGGTCCTTCTGAGCCTCGGCATGGATAGCCGCTTCGGCCAGCTTCGCTTCCCACTCCCGGTTTGCGGCATCGCGATCGAATGAGCCCGGTTCGGTGGTCCGGTCGGCCGCCGCCGTGAACACCGCCCGCGTGTCGTCTATTCGGCCCTTCGCCGCCTGCTGCGCCTCATGCATGGCGCGCGCGGCGGCCAGGTCATGCTCCTGCCGGGCTTCGCGGGCGGCTTCGCGCGCCAGCTGCCGGACCCTGGCGTCGTCCACGCTCGGCAGCTGCGCGCGGTCGAGATCGGCGATCCGCGCTTTCACCTCCGCCGCCTTGGCGTCGACGCGGCGGGTGAGGCTATGCGTTTCGCCATGCGGATCGATCAGCACGAAGTCCCGCCGGTCGCCCTTCGCCAGCATCCAGCCGTGATTGTCGAGCGCCGCGGCGAACGCCTTGCCGCTGTCGGCTCCTTGCCATAGCCCGGTGACGAATGCCTTGGCCTGTTTCGGATCGAGGCCGGTGCGCTTGGCCTGCTGCATCTCGGCATAGCTCGGCGTCCGGTCGGGCCGCTTCTCGCCCTTGCGATCGACATGCGCGCCCTGCACCTTCTCGTGTCCGAACTGCCGTTCGAGCGCGCGCGCCACTTCCTCATGCTTGCGGTAATTATGATCGGCGCGGATCGCCCGCATGTGTTCGACATCGGTGCGCGAGATGACAAAGTGCCGATGCACCCGCCCGTGTTTCTGATGCTCGATCTCGACATAGGGCTGGCCGGCCAGGTCGAGTTTCTCCCGCAGCGCCGCGCTCGAAATCTGCCACTGCTCTTCCGTCATGCGGTCCTTGGGGCCGACATTGATCGAGGCGTGATAGAGGGTGCGCTGGGTTTTCAGCCCGGCCCCGAGGGCGTCCATTTCGATCAAGGCGCCGTCGAGATCGCGGGCGGCCAGGCCGTGAATGCCGATCAACGTGACGCGCTCGTTCTCGGTGCTGTTTTTCAGGTGCTTGGCGAGGGCGGACGGGCCGCCTCGGGTGCTGCCCTTAATCACCATGCCCGAGAGCCTTCAACAATCCGCGCCGCATCTCCTGAATGGCCTGGTCCTGGCTATGCCATCTCGCATCGTCTGGCACCTCGCCGATCGCGTTGAAGGCGTGCGCAAGCTGGTTGTGGTTGGAGCCGATCTTGCCCAGCTCCGCCAGCAACGCGACCAGCACCGCATGATCGGCAGGCGCGCTGCGCCGGGCGCGCACGCCGGCCGAGCCGGTGCCAAGGGCGCGCAGATAGGCGCCGACGGTGAGACCCCTCTGTGCGGCGGCCGCGGTGATGGTGGCATATTCCGCAGGGGTGCAGCGCACAGCGACGAAGTCGGTGCGTGGATCGGGAACCCGAGCCCGCCGTCCAGGCATGCGCTGTGGCTGCGGCTGCGCTGCCGGCTGTGAGAGATCGGGCAAATAGATCACCGCCGGGGCCTCCGCCGCCGCTGTGGGTTCGGGGCGAGGTTCCGGCGATGCCGTCATGGTGGCGGGGTGGGTCCAGGGCGGGGATGCATCTCCTGCCTTGCGTCGGGGTGCCGGGGCGACAGCCGCCCGGCTCGCTGGTGTCGGGGCGCGAATTGCCCTGACGCGGGGGTATCGGGGGGCAAGGCTCCCTGATTATCGATGCAACGGGATACGCCGTTGCCGCGCATCCAACCGGCGCACGGTTGGCCTCCATGGCCATGGTCAGGGTCGAGGGGCAGGAACGCCCTTCGTCGTGGGTGCACGGGGCGCGAAAGCCCCTGCTCGGAAGGGATGCAACGGGAGGGCGAAGCGCCTCCCTTGCCAAGCCAACATGGGAAACGCGTCCGCCCCTGGCGGTCGCGCCGCAGGCGCGAAGCGTTTAACATGTTATGGCTTGCAAGCCAGCGTTTCTCAGCAAAAACCATCCGGCACCAGGTCTCCGGTCGCCGCCGCAAGCTACCCGATTCACCAAATTCGCCGCCAGCCAAATCGTCGCGCTGATTCGCTAAAACGTGCCGCTCGCCCCCTACTTCACCAGGCGCGGAAACACGGGCGGGGGCAATGTGTGACGACCGCACTCTCCGCTGCTACCATTACCCTGCGGCAACATCGGGAGGAGCAAGCCGTGAAAGCGCCGGTCAATCACCACGATTTTCGCGAAAGCTGGCTCCGCGCCGCTGCTTCCGAATTACGCCCATACTTCGCCAGCGTTGGTTATCCGCTGCCCGACAATATCCGTTTTGCCATTGCGTTCACCTCCACCGGACGCAAGAGCAAACGTGTCGGCGAGTGCTGGCATTCGTCTTCTTCCGACGACGGCGCCTACGAAATCTTCCTGCGCGCCGATCTTGCCGAGCCGATCGAAGTGCTGGGCGTGCTGGTGAAGGAGCTTATTCACACCACCATTCCTCCGGATTCCGGTCATGGCAGGTTGTTCAAGGCCGCGGCTCTCAAGATCGGATTGCAAGGCCCGATGCGAAAAACTCAACCGAGCGTCCTGCTGCAAAATCGTCTGACCGAAGTTGCTGCAACGCTCGGCCCCCTGCCCCATGCCAGCCTGCATATCGATCAAACGCCGCTGACTGCCGTTTCCGTTGCCCTGGATCGCCCGAAGAAACAGCGCGCCCGAATGCTCAAGGCGGAATGCAGCGGCGAAGGTTGCGGCTATACCGTGCGTGTCGCTGCCAAATGGGTGCGTGATCTCGGCCCGCCGCTGTGTCCGAAGCATGGTGCGATGACCGTCGATCTGCCACCGGAATCCGATGAGAGCTCGGAAGCCGAGGTCGAAGCGAAAGAGAGCGTTTAAACGCTCTCTTTGCACAATCGGAAGGATTCAGCACCATGCGCCTCGCCCCGGTCGTTTTGCTGCTTCCGTTCGCGCTAACGTTCAGCAGCAGCAGCCCACCGCCGCCCGCAAGCAGGACCACGATCATTGTCCTGCCGCCTGGATCAACTATTCCCGCTGACCCGCCAACCGAAAAGAGAAAGCGTTAACGCTCTCCTGCCGGAGCTGGAAAACCCCGCCGGCTTGCGCCGACGGGGCCTTCCTGGCGGCTATGCGGCTTCTTCGGCGGCGTTTTGCTCGTCCTTCCGCTCCATGCAGACGATGCGGCCTGACAAGGTGACGCCCGGCGGTATGTCGATGTCGAAGCCGTTGCCGTTTTTGTGCGGCCAGATCGCGGCGACCGGATACCAGACGGGCTTGCGGTTGCTGCCCTCTTCGGGCTTCGTCACGACGTAAGCGGTGTGGGATGGCTTGCTCATAATGTTCTCCTTCGAGTTGTGAAACCGCCGGAATGGTGGCTTCGATGGCGTCTGGCTAAAATCGGCTGCGTCGCGTTCATCCCCCTGCCCTCGCGGTCAAAACAGCAACGGCGTCTTCGCTCCTTTGCGAAACGCCGTCTGTCTGTTTTGAGGGCTTGAACGCATTAGACGCGGACTATTTTACGCCTCGCCATTAATCGAAGCTACAGTGGCGGTTTCTTCGAAGGAGAGGCGTAAAGTTACTGAGCAAGCCACCCGCTTATGCTTCGTCGGGAAGACAAATCGGGCAGCTGATCCAAGGCCGGCTGTCGCGTCCCTCCGATCAGGCATCACCAAAAGCGCGTTTGGCATTGTGCTTGCGGTGCAGGTCGTCGATGGCGAGCTTGATGAGTTCGGAGTTGTCCTTCTTGAGCCGCACGCGGAGAACAGCAATCTTCTCCAGGGTTTCGTCGTCAAGATAGCCGCCGAAATGCTTCAATCCGGCACGTGGTGGCGGCTTGGCTGCCGCCTTCTTCCTCGGGATCTCCTGCACCGCGGCTGCCGCAGCCCGTGGCGCGGCTGGGATCGGTTCTTCAGCCGGCTCCGAATGTCTGCATCGCTCGGAGGAAATCGACAGCTTTGTTCGGGGGTTTGCTCATCACGCTACCTTGTGCACAATTGCATTTGTGGTCAACTGCAATTCGGCACAAATCCAGTTCCACAAACCGTCGATCTCGGCTGCTGCTTTGCTGTCGGGCTGGATTTCCCGTGCCGTCTGTCCACGCAAGCTCCCCTCCCGATGCACGTTGAAGCGGTGGAACGTCACCGGGACCGACTTCAAGCCGTGCGCCTCTGCTACGCCGCGAATGGCCTGATCTTCGCTAAGGCTGGTGGGGTTCACCATATTCGGGACCACCACGGCGGGCGTGCCATTCGATTTTGCCAGCCGCGCGGTTCGCGGTAACCCTTCGAAGGATTCGACTTCCGGGGTGCAGGGGACAAGCACCAGGTCGGCCGCTTCAACGGCGGCGGCGGCTTCCGTGCTACGGCCGGGCGGGGTGTCGATCACGACCAGGTCGCACTCGGCTGCCCGCGCCCGTTGCAGGGTCTCTTCGAGGTCGTTTTCGGTCGTGAACTGCACCAGCGGCAGGGTGAGCTCCTTCGGCCGCCGCTTCCGCCAGTTGGTCGAATTCTGCTGGGTGTCCATGTCGAGGATGAGCACGGTCAGTCCCGCGGCGGCCGCAGCGGTCGCTAGACTGCGCGTGATCATGGTTTTGCCGGTTCCACCCCGGTTGACGCTGACGGCGACGACTTTTGTGCCCATGTGCACATGATCCTTTTTGCTCAGTGCACTGGTGCACAAATGCACCGTTGCATTTTACCCAAACTGCACAAAACGTCTTCAGGCATTTGTGCACAATGGCAGAATGGCAAAAATGCACTGATTCGGGGAATGTGGTCAATTGCACAAGCGCCCTTGAGCAAACCTGCACTTTAGCAGGAATGCACCAGTGCATTTGTGCACAAGTGCACTGGTGCACCCGGGTCATGCGCCTTGGGAGTTTGGTTACTACTGACCTTCGGGCGGCCAGAGCATCGCCCCGTGCAGCACACGCAGGATGACAACGGCCTGCGGCCGTTCGGAGCCTGGCGTATCGTGCTCGACGGTATAAACGATCAAATAGGGGAAGCTGCCGACCCCTAGCTCGCGGGTGTCCGGCGAGCGGCCTGGCTTTCCCAAGCCGGGAAAATTCACCAGTAGCTCGATATCATCGAGGATACGCCGCCCCACGAGGGTCGCGGAGGCAGGATTCCTCGCCTTGAGCCACTCCACGATACCAAGAAAATCGTCGTTGGCTGGCTGTGTCCATCGCAGCCGGGTCATGGACCCGGTGCGACAAGCCGTTCAAACGCGGTGACGACCGTTTGATGGTCGATAACGCGGCCGTCTCTCAAAGCCTGCTTTCCCTCTTCAACGGCGGCGAGAAACTGCTGCTCGTTGGCAACGTAGGAACGCAGGGCCTCGTTGATGAGCCAAGATTTCGAGCGTCCCGTGGCGGTCGCCAGACGCTTTAATTCAGCGTCAAGATCGGCATCGATGCGTGCGGCGAGAGTGATGGATTTGGACATGCTGACCTCCATATGTCAAACAATGCAAACATTGTAATACAATTCTGTCTGATAAGCAAACGTTTTGCTTACCATCCCGTTTATCAGTTGATTCCATTGGGAAATATCACGCGGATCGAGCTTTTCATTCGTCAGCCGCGCTCGGGTGCCGCCACCCGGTGTTGCCGCGGTTGATCGCGCCGGCGGTCCACGGCGAGGGCGGCATTGCGGGCGGTGAGGCTGGCGTAGCGTTCACCGTTCGCCTGCGCCTTGGTGCTTTCCTCCATCAGCCGCTCGGTCGTCTCGTCGACGCTCCATCCCCAGGTAATCGCAGTCATGCAGAACACGAAATCGGCCCGGCTGATATCGGGGCCGGTTTCCTCGCTGTTGAGCGGTGCGCCGTCCAAGCAACGGGCATAGCTCGGCCATTTCCGGCCGCCGGTGCTGGTTATTCGAGCCGGGGCAGGGGTGATGCGCAGCGGCTGCGCCGCCTCCGGCGGGGCAACAAGCCCGAGCTGGTCCAGCTCGGCGACATTGGTCATGCGGCCGGTGTTCACCTGGTGGATGGCGACGCGCGGAAAATCGGGCGCGTATTTGTCCTTGAAGTTGAGGCTGCCGGCGACGCGTGTGGCGCCGCTGGCAGTCGGATCGGCGCCGGTGCCCTGGCGTAAACGGCGCATGAAGTCCTTGTCCTCGGCCTCCGGTATCGCGACCCATGCCTGAAAGTTGGCCGGGGAGGTTTCGAGGATGAGAAACACGGCGGGGGCGAGGCGGGGGAGATTATCGGCCTTGATGTCGTCGAGCTGGATGAAGGTGACGTTGGGGCCACCATACGGCCGCACGATGACGTTGATCTCCTGCTTGGCCGTGGTGTCGAGCATCGCGGGCATGCGGTCGGCAAGATCGGCCATGCTGACGCTGCGCTTATACCATCTCTTTTCGCCGGCGCGTGTTGTCCAGGTGACGTTAAAGCGAATGGCTCCGACGCTCGCGAAGGCGTCGAGCATCGCTTGTGCTTCGGCGTGACCTGTCTGTGCGCTGTCCTCTCCCATAGCCCCGCCCGTGTTTCATTGGGATGTCGAAATTACCCGAGACCTTTGGAGTAGGGAAGGCCCGCGGTAGCGGGCACAACAAAGGGTATCGCGCTCTTGCGCGATTCCGCGTGTCTTGTCTGTTGGTGCGGTTAATTCATGTGGTGAGTTTTAGAATTGAAGTTGAGAGAGGGTTCTTTGCCTATCTGGCATATCGGGAAAACCTAGGTTTTGTTCCCCAGCATGCCCCGGCCAAGCCGTGCCAGCGCCGCTGCAAGCTCGTCGGTGCTGTCATTCTCAAGCTGCCGAATGACTGCCTCCGTGCTGCCGCCGTAGCGCAATTCGGTCACGGCTTCGGTGAGGGCCTCGCGCATGCCGCACGGGTGATCGCCCCAGGTGCCGGATGCCGGCGGCGGCGCTTCGGGCGGCTCGCTGTAGCCGCGCCACTGCGAGCAGGGGAGGATCGCATAAGCGTTCGTGTCCTGATCGAGTATGCAGCGCCCGTCCTTGAACGTCGCGGTGCATCGGCGCAGCCAATTGATAACGCCCGTCCGTTTCAGATCCTGCAGGCCGCGAGCAACGCTGCGGACGCTGATGCAGGCTTTGCGGGCGATGGCCTCGTAACTCGGTTCGAGCCGCCCGCTGGCGTAGTTGAGAAAATCGAAGATCAACGCATGCAGCACGGCGAGGCCGTTGCGGCCGAGCGCCCCGTCCTGCTTTCCGGGTTCGCGCGTTCGCCGCTCGAAGTCGCGCGCCCGGTGATACAGCTTCACCGCGACCTTCTTCGGCATGCGTTGAAATTTCACCTCGTCGGTCGTGCTGTCACGCCAGACCGGCGAGGGCGCATAGGTCTTGTAGCTGCCCGCCAGACCGGCCAGGCCGGGCAGGGGGGGCATGAAATTGGCAAGCGGGAGCATCAATAGCGAGCGTTCGGACATGGGTTCTCCGTGGGGGTTGCACAGCAACCCGCCCGCAGAGAGGGGCCGGAAATCGGCACAAAGCCGCCCGTTGGCGAAAACGACGTTTTCGCTTGACGGGGGGCCGAAGTTTTGGGAAGCTCGGTTTTGCGAGAACACGAGATTCCCGGTCGCTCAGACCGGACATTCAGCCCGCCCTTGTGGCGGGTTTTGTGTGTCTGGGGCTTGGTTTCTCCGCCAGATGGTTGTTGACACGACTCGGGCGAATCGCCCGCGCCGTCGGACAGGATGCAGCAACCTCTGATTCGCGTCGAGGAATTCATGACAGAATGTTGAAAGCGTTGCCTGTCGTCGCTCGCGACGGCGACGGCGCGTCATGCGACCAAGGCACTCGCCTCTCGCGCTCTCCAAGGGAATTTTCGGTAGTAGAATGAAACTGTGGTGCCGGCGGGGGGCGAACGAAAATCTGCGGCGCCGCGACCAAGCGGAGCGACGCGCCAGTTCGCGCGGCGGCGGAGCGCCGGGAGCAAGCCGCAATTTTCGCTTCGCCCCCCGCCGCGATTCCGATCGGCATCACGCGGCTTGTCTGTTCGCCCCGTCCTCGGCCGGAAAATCGACCAGGTAACGCACCGCCGCGTCATAGTTCCACGCCTTAAGCTGACCCAGCTCTTCGACGCCGAAGAAGCGTGTTACCGTGTAGTGGACGAAATACTCCGAGAGTCTCGGTGTTGTTCGCCTGATAGGCAATCAGGGCGCTCAGTGCATCGACCTCGTTCGGGGCCAGGCGGCGCTCGCCCCAATTCGGCGACGACGCCGGCGCGTGCGCCGGCCCGGCAGCGACACAGAGCATGCCGGCGACGTGCTTCATCACGTGCCGGGTTGCGGCGGCCGGTAGCCGGGATTTTTGCGCTTCCGCGATCGCAGCTTCGACAAAATTCAAAATATTATGGCTCGTGGTCATATGTCTCTCCTGAGTAAATCTAGAGTTGAAATCTCCTTATGCCACCGGCATAGGGCGTCTTATGCCGTCGTTTCTACATGCAATTCCTTAATGAATTGTTACTATATTGACATTTGTCCGCATAAATAGGATAATTACTCCACTTTATGTAGAGGATTACCGTATGAGGATAAGTCCTTCCCAATTAAAGGCCGCCCGCAACTTGGTTGATCTGACCGCTGTGCAGCTGTCCGAGCTGGCAAAGGTCTCGCGCGACACGATTGCCGATTGGGAAGCGGGCCGCATCACGCCGCATGCGGCGACCGTGGATGCGGTGCGCGCTGTGCTCGATGCGCGCGGGGTGGAATTCATCGGCGAGCGCGGCGTCACGCTGCGCGAGGAATGCATCCGGCGCTTTCGTGGCCCGCGCGCCCTGGCCGAGTTTCTCGATGATGTCTACGCGACCGTGATGCAGGGCGGCGAACTCTGCGTCACCGGCGTCGATGAAAATCTTTTCGATGAGCACTATAAATCTTCCGGCTCGCAACACTCCGAGCGCATGAAGGCGCTGGGCGATAAAATCTCGATGCGCTGCATCCTGCGCGATGGCGACGCGAATTTTGCTTACAACAGCTATATTTCTTATCGATGGATGACGCGCGCGCAGTTCGATCCGTCGCCGCTGTATGTTTACAATCACAAGCTGGCGCTGATTAATTTCAGCAAGGACGATGCCGACATCATCGTTATCGAAGCGCCGGCAATGGCGCATGCGGTGCGCAAGCAATTCGATTTTATCTGGCAACACTGCAAGACGCCGCCGCGCCGCAAGAGCTAATCCATGACGTTCATCGATCCGATCGCCAGTCAGCGCGACGCGTTTCGCCGGGACGCGATCGATCTGCTCACGCTCAAACGCGGCGGGCATGCCGGACGTTGGGCTTATGACGAAAGCTGGGGCGCGTTCGTCAAGGACAATCCCCTCTATCACGTGTTCAACGAGGAATGCGGTCTCTTCGCCCTCAACGCCGAAGAGCTGGCCGCGCGCGCCGGCCGGCTCGCGACCGCGACCGATATCGGCGCCGGTTCGCGCGAGGCGTTTGTGCGCAAGCTGCTGCCGGTGCTGGCGCGCATGCCCGGATTGCGCGAATTAATCAGCATCGATCTCTGCGACGCGTTCCCGGCCGCGACGGCCGAAGTGGCCGGCCGCTGGTTGCCGCGCGCCAGGCTCACGCCTTTGGCGGTGGATTTCCTCGCGGCGATGCCGGCGCTGACCGAGCCGACGCTGGCCTTCTTCGTCGGCTCGTCGATCAGCAACATTGTGCTCGGGGCAGGGGAGACGTTGCAGGATGGCGTCGCTCGCACGCTGACCTGGTTCGGCAACGCGTTGCCGGTTGGCAGCAAGCTGCTTCTGTCCTACGACCGCTGTCATGACGAGGCGCGGCTCGTCCGCGCCTACGATCATCCGGCCCTGAATGCGATGGAGCGCAGCATCATCGGCCGCATGAACCGGGAGCTTGGTCTTGCGGGCCTGACCGTCAATGACGTGCGTGTGGTGGATGCCTGGTATCCCGAGCGTCATTTATGGACGAAAGAGCTGGAGCTAAATCGTCCGGTGGAATTCAGGTTCGAGGGCATCGCCGGCCACCTCGCCGGCGGCCAGCGGCTCTGGACCGGAAGCTGCTACAAGATCCCCGACGCGATCATGACCGCGGCGGCCGCGGAAAGCCCCTTGCGGCCGGAATGGCATGCCGATGGGCCGAATATGCGGCTTCTGCTGCTCGGCCGCTAAGTGGACATTGGCCCATTGGACTGCTGTGGTAGTGAGCTACCTTTCCGCTAGCATTGTATGGTCTTGAGATCATCCACCAACTCCCCCCGCTTAGCCCGGCAAAGCGCCTCATAAACGACGCGGCGTAAAAGTTCGGACTGATCCAAATTCATGTCCTCCGACAGGCGCTTGATGCCGGTCTTTAGTTCGTGACTAAAGCGCACAGTGACTGACAAATCTTTTTTGCTTTTGCGCACCGTCAACGCTCCTCAAGCGATCTCGGGAATGGATTCACGGCTTGGCCCCTTCCCACGCCAGGAGAGCGTGGTGATCTTCTTGCCCAGCCGAACGGCATTCCAGGTCTTGATCGACAGCACCCATCGCTCACCGTCGGATATCTGCACTTTGCGCGAAGCACGATCTGCTAGAAGTCGATCTCTCAAATGCCACACGGGCATGTCCTTGTTGAGATTCTGCCCGTCACAGAGGCGTTCGATAAATTCCTCAGCGGTCTCCGCATCTTTAATTGAAAACAGGTGATGGAGGGCAACACCCATGCCTGGCGCGATCACAATGCGCAGTCGATTGGCGAGCTTGACGCTCTCCCGAATACTCCGGTGTAGATTTAGCATCTCGTCCAGTTCCGCGTTGGTTGGTGCGGTCGCACGGTCAAAAATCTTTTTACCATCATGGAGCCAGATCCATCTCAGGGCCGCTGCCAAGGCTGCCGTATTTTTCTCCTTACGCTGCGCCAACACATCGCTGAAGCTGCGCCGGCCGCCAAGATCGAATGTGTCGAACACATCCTCATCAACATTCCGCACGATGATGGCCGGAAATTCGATCCCGCTCTGAACGCCGGCATGACAACGGTGCTGCCCGTCAAGGAGGCGCCCGGTTTTCCCAATCTTGATCGTCTGTCCGTTGAGGAGCCATTTTCGCGCGATCATATCGCGCTTGTATTTCGCGACAACACCGTCCGCGACCAGCCTATTGCCATCATTTCGCTTAAGCAGATCGGCTGCAAATTCAGGCGTAACCACGCGTATCTCGATCGAGAGACTACCCTGATCTTCATTCGCGCCAATCGACGCTTCGGCAGGGACAGCGTCATCCGCCGAAGCCCGTTCTGTAGCCTCGATCAAGCTACTCGTATCAAGCCCCGATATATCGGGGAACTTTTCCTTATCCTGCACATACCGGACAAAATGAAGCTGCTTGTCCTCATAAAAGGCATTCCACGCCTTGATCGAAAGCGCCAGCATCATTGGTTGCAGGCGACTTCCACTTTTCTGAGCCATCTCGTAAAAAGCGGAATAAAGTATGCGGGCCGGCGATTTGTTATCGCCATCGATGAACTGTTGGAAAAATTCATTAGCCTTCTCAAAACTCACACGTGAAAACAGGTGATGGAGCGCCGTGCCGATACTGAGCGGCAGGATAGGTGCCGCATCGGCGGCAATTTTGATGCTCACTTCCCTGATGCTGGGATTCGCATCAAGGATTCCCAGCAGATCCCCAGTAGATGGATATTTCTTTTGTTGTGCCAGCAGGTCGGAATTCTGGTAGCGCCAGATGATCATGAGTGCTGCCGCAAGCCGCCGTCCGTTCGGTTCTTGCCGAATGTGCAGAATATCTCCGAGCGTTCTCTTTCGAACAGAGTCAATCGTATCAAAGCCGTCGCTTCGGACATCCCAAACCACCAATGTTGAAAACGGCTTACGTGCCTTGACGCAAGCTTTCAGTCGCGCATGTCCGTCGAGGAGCCTGTCGATATCGGAGAAGATGATTGGATCGCCATTAAGTTTCCACGCCCCAATTTCCATCGCCCGCGTATAGTTCACGACCGAACGTGGATTTGCCCGGTGAAGGGTGTCAGCTTTTTGGAGCCAATCGGAAGCCAATTCAGGCGTGATAGTCATGGTCTTAAATCGAACGGGCAGGGCTGTTGTGCTGATCTCGCCAGCGTTAGCCATCATATCCATCGTCATGATCCTTGGGATGATGCCGTGATACGTAAGGGACACGCGATCGTCGAAGCAAGCATCAAATGGTCTTACATTTGGATTTTCGCCACGAAGCAGGCCGCAAGGAATGTAGGCGGCGATTCTTGGATATGGGTTAGTGTTTTGTTTTCACTCTGTGATCGGACCATTTATGCCAATCTGTGTGTGGCCTAATTCGGTTCAGGCAGACGCTGTGTGTAGGCGTCACGACCGACGACAACCGCTGCGATGATGTCTCGGCAGGCATTCCCGTGGAGGTTATCTGCGCCAGACTCCGCCCCTTTTTTCGCATCGGCAATTTACGTGAAGCCCCGGGACGCCCGCCGTTTCTACCGCATCATACCCGTGGCGTTGTAATCCGCCTCGCACACTTCCTTGTGTATCAAGTTTAATGGAGCGCGGCATCGTCGGCCGCATGAACCGGGAGCTTGGTCTTGCGGGCCTGACCATCAATGACGTGCGCGTCATCGATGCCTGGTATCCCGAGCGCCATCTGTGGACGAAGGAGCTGGAGTTGCAGCGCCCGGTGGAATTCAGGCTCGCCGGTGTCGAGGGCCACCTCGCCGGCGGCCAGCGGCTCTGGACCGGAAGCTGCTACAAAATTCCCGACGCGATCATGATGGCGGCGGCCGCGCAAAGTCCCTTGCGGCCGGAATGGCATGCCGACGGGCCGAATATGCGGATTTTGCTGCTCGGCCGCTAAGCTTCCGCTGGTGCGCCTGCGACGGCCGATTGATCTTCGCTGCTGTCTGCCTTCGGTTGAGCTGGAGGTTGGCCCGTCGCTTCGGCGGCGCGTGGCTTTGCTGCGATTCCCTCGTGGCGTCTGCGACACCGGCGGCGATAGTCTCGACGGATCATTGGCTTCTGCCTGGGGGCTAGTTGGCGACGCTCATGCTTCGGACCGTAGCATGCGAATGGTTAAAAATAGTTTGCTGCGGTCGCACCAGGGCGTCACCATAGTTCAAGCTTGGACAAATCGCCGTTGCCATCATAGCTGAACCTTACTCTTTCCCACCCCTCACAAAGGATCAATCCGTCCCGCGCCAAATCCAAAACGCGGGGCACCTCGTCAGGAGGGAGACCCGCTCTATCATGGGAAACGGGAATACTCAGCATGGGCCACAAGGTAGATACATGGGAAATATACCGGCCGTCGGGATTGTCTTCGGCTGGCTTCAGGCTATCGGAAATTATGCCGCATAGTCGTCCCATAGAGTCGAACACTGGGCCGCCGCTCATACCTCCGTCAAATCGTGCGTCCGTTTCGAAGCAAGGGAAATTTAGTCGGGAGTCATCCCTCTTTTCTTGGTAAACGTCGGTGACGTTGCCGGTCGACGTATATCCATCACCGAAAACAGCCGGTCCACCCTCCCAATATTCAATCTTGTGACAGCAAAACCCGAACGCGGAAATCTTCTCCCCAACGGCAGGCGGCGATATTCTTATCACCGGTCGGTTGAATATATGATTCCGCTGCCGCTCCGTCGTCGGCTCGAACTGCACAAACATCACGTCGATGAATTCAGCCAGTAGAAGTTTGTGATTCTCCACCTCCACAATTCCTTCCCCGAATTTACGACCTGGAGGGCTTCGAGACAGAATCTTTCGAACTGCCTTTTCCTAGTTCGCATAAGGGTCTCAAGATCTGTCTGAAAGAAATGGCTGATGAGGCCGTCAAATACATGCCTCGCCATGATCGCCATATGCTGGCCGACTATCACCCCATTGCCCAACAGTTGGGACTTACCGTCCATGTGTCCTATGATTGGCACCGCACAGTTGGTTATCGGGCTGTCCCGGCCGGTGCTGACAAATGACGTGGGCTTGGGTTGCGACATGAATGTAATTGGTTGTTTCTGAGGTAACAGTCGGCCCGAAGTGGGGATAGCGCTGACCTGAAACAAGGCGAAAAATGAAGGCGACACCGGCGGCTGATTGGTTTGTCGCCTAGCGTCGATACGAGGGTCGGTCGGCTCGTCAAATTTCAATACGCGACTTTAAAAGTCGGACTGTCCTCCGGCCGCGTTTTCCGGTGATCGTAGATGCGCGTGGTGGCGATGTTGGCGTGGCCGAGCCATTCCTGCACCTTGGCGATGTCGGCCTGGTGGTCGAGCGCGTTGGTGGCGGCCGTCGCGCGCAGCGCGTGGGCGCCGATCTCGAACCCGAGCAACGCCGAATAGTGCCGCACCAGCTTGTAAACGCCGTCCGCGGTGATCGCCCGTTCAAGCCGGCCGGTGCGGTTGTTGCGGATCGGCCGGAACAGCGCGCCGGCCTCGTCGGCGGCGTGGCCGGCGGCGTCGAGGTAATCGTGGATGAGCGCGTGGGTGCCGGGATGCAGCGGCAGATACCGCGTCTTGCCGCCCTTGCCGGAGACCTTGAGATGCGGCACGCCTTTTCGCGCGTGCTGAAAATCCTTCACCCTGAGCTTGCACAGTTCCTCGCGGCGCAGCGCGTGGAACAGCAGCGTGGAGAGGATCGCGCGATCGCGCTTGCTCTTGATGGTGTCTTCCTGCGGCGCGGCCAGCAGCTCGCGCGCCTGGTGATCGCCGATCGCCGGCGTCTTGCCTTCGCCGCTTTCCGTCCTCGGCCGCTCGACGCCTTTGACCGGATTGTGGGTGACCGCGTTTTTCTCGCAGAGATATTCGAACAGCGAGGCGAGCGAGGCGAGCCGGTGCCGGATCGTGCTGCCGCCAAGACCGCGATGCGTCAGCTCATCGCGCCAGGCGATGATGTGCGCGCGCGTCACCGTGCGGAATTCCGCCGGACGGACGATGCCGGTGAAACGCATGAAATCGCGGATCGCGTTTTCATAGGAGCGCCGCGTGCTCGGGTTGCTCAGATTGGCGAACCACTCGACCTCGGGCGGCACGTCGGCCAGGCGGTGAAACTCGGCGGCGGTTAGAAGTCGAGAAGCACGGGCGGGCGTGATTTCGGATGGGAGCTGATCGTCGGTCATCGACGTCAGCTCGCCGGATGACGTTTGACGACGTAGGTCGCGCGATGGCCTTTGTGCTCCAGATGCCCGAAAGATTTCTCGTCGGTGCCGTGATCGGGATCGACGTAGATGCGGAAGATCACACTCATGGCGGGATAGTCTTCAAGCTCGCGGATGCGCCCCGCAGCGGCGGTCACGCTTTTGAACCGGCCAGCCTCAACCAATTTCTTGTCGGCCTTCATGACTTCCAGCTGCCACATTGGCCCTCCCGGTTGGCGGCTATCTTACTATTGATAAAATCTGTTATCAATATTAAAATCAAGGGCAGGGGTCACGTCCATCCGGCGCCCCATGAGGGCGGTAACATGGCTGACGACAACATAACGGAAGCTCGGAAACGGGCGGACGCTCTGCGGGATAGCCTGCCGCAGTCGGTCGATGTCGCCGCGCTGGGCGTTCGGGAGAAAGCCCCCTTCCAACTGCTTTGCACGCGCGCGGCGCTGATGTGGCGGACGGAAGAGTTGGCGCGCACGGCTTGCGATGCGCTGGAACGGGACGATCTCGCCGCTGCCGCGCTTCTCTCGCGGGCGACGGTCGAAAGCGCAGCGCTCGCGTGGAGCCTAATGGAAGTGCTCGACGAACGGCAAAAGCTGTCGCCACAGCAGTTAAACGACACCCTTATGCGCATGTTGGTTGGTTCCCGGCTGTGGCCGGATATGCCCCAAGCCCTGCAGATTCTGAGTTGTATTGACCGGATGGACAAAAAGATGCCGGGTGTTCGCAGGAGCTACGACATGCTGAGCGAGATTGCGCACCCCAACTGGCGCGGCGTGTTCGGCATGTATGCCGAAATCGATAAACCGAAATTCAAGGCGCACTTTAGCCGTGGTCTACGTCCGGCCGAAGGGACGAAGGACGCAGTCGTCAACGCGCTGCTCAGCGCTCTCGGCGTGTTCGATTTAGCCTGCAACCGGATATCGGACGCGATGCCGGAATTTCTGGCCGAGCTGCAAAGCATCTAATCAGATGCCGCTGCCGGCCGCCGAAAGCCACGCTAGCTGTCCTTGCGGGGGCGCAGCCGTGTCACCGGGCGGGGCTGCTCCAGCAGCGGCGTCCAGCCGGCGATAGTGCGGGCGCATGCTCGCGCCTTCACGTTGTCGGTGATCCCTGGAAACCGGCGGCGCAACTCGATGGCGGCCGACAGCTCTCCCTCCTGATGAAACACATCACGGATCGCAGCGGCGTCAGCCTCGGTAACGACGAACATCCCCGATCCTCTGCAACAGCCGCCGAAACGGCCCATCATATATCAGGTCGATAACCCAACACACGGCCATGAGCAGGACCAAAAAAGCGATCCCGATTTCCGGGGCGTAGTTCTCTACGGCGAGGTTGAGCTTGGCCTTTGCCAAACCCTGAACCAAAAAGCCCACGGGTGCATGAAGCGTATACAAGGCATATGAGACAAGCCCCATCACCTTGCAAATGCGTGCGGTCATCCCGCCAGGTTCAACGAAGAGCGCAGCATAGGTCAGAAGGGGAAAGAGGGCAGTCACGCAGAAAAAATCAAAGTAGGGCCGGACGCTGGGTGTTGGCGACGACATGAGAATGATCGCGACGATGCACAGCACGCCAGTCACCGCCGCCGAGGCGCGCCAACCGGCATTTAGAAGGCCGCGGGGCCGCGCGGAAAATAGCCGGAAACAATAGACGCCAGCAGAAAACGAGTAACCTACGCGGAACAGACCAACCGGAAGCTTTCGTGGAAAGTAGCCCATGTCCATGTTGTGGGCGTCGGCTACATAGAGGCATACGGCCAAGGCGATTGCCGATGCGAGCATGATCAGGATTAGCGCATTGGTGGTCGGCAATCGCGAAAGCTTCGCGTAAGCCGCGTTTGCGATGAGCTCGTAAAACAGCGACCACGCCGGATTATTCAATGGGTAGAAAACGTCGCTGCCACCGATGCGCGCGAGATTGGGAAGCATGAAGACGGCGAGCAATATGAGTGTCTTTAAATGATCGTATTTTATCTCGTCGTCACTTATGCCTAGTAGGACGGCTAAAACCGTGATCCCGGTTCCAAGAATATAAAGCGGGTAAAGGCGTGCAATCCGAACCCACATAAACCGGCCAACCGAAAGGTTGGACTGTAAGCGGCGCTCATATGCATTTGCGAGCACCACTCCGCTCAGGACAAAGAATATATCGACCGCCAGATAACTTTCCTGAAAACTTATCGGCCCAAAAAATGATGGTGTGTGCCGCAAGACGACAAGAGCCGCAGCTAGTCCCCGGATGCCGTCGAGCGAATAAAAATACCGCCTGTCCGCGTCGGCCAAAGTCGCCACTGACAATCTCATCGCGTTCTTCGGATGTCTTCGATCCAGCTTGCGTTGCCCGGCGCAGCTGCCATGGCGGCTAGAAGTCTGGCGCGTCTGGCATTGCGTAACGCTCGCGAAAACGCAGCCTTCGGCGCGACGCGAGCAAGTCCGCGATTGAATCTTTTAAGGATTTTCCTTTTTATTTGGCCTTTTGGCAATTTGCCCCAGGCATGGTCCCAGTGATGCACCGCGAAGGTATCTTGCGTTATGCAGTCGGTGGAGAAGGTTTCCTCCCAGTGGTAAGGATAAAAAAACCGGGTTGGGTAAATAGTAACATTGTCGATAGTCAAAGGTTCATCGGAATAGCGTTGAAGCCCCTTCTCTCGCAGCAATTTAGTGATGAGTCCGGGGCCGGTGAATGAGTCGAGTTCATGGGTGCCATTCAAATTCTCATCGAAATAAGCTCTTAGGTCTCGAACAAACGGATTGCCCTTTTCGCACCCGAGAACCGCGCCATTGACCAGATCGGTCTCGATATCCGCCCTTTGAAATCCCACAAAACACGAAGTCATTCAAGAGAGGATCGAAACTTCTCATCACCTCGACATCGGTGTCCAGGTATATGCCGCCGAATTGCTGCAGGGCCGTCATTCGCTGATAGTCTGAAACTCAATTCCAGGCGCCTACGGCAAACGCCTCCTGTAAAAATCGATGCTTAAAATCTATCGTCTCATTATTCCATTCCATCATCTTGTAATCGGGCAACTTTTCTCGCCATCCGGCAATTAGACGCGTCGCTTCGGCGTTGATCGGCGCCGGCCCAACCCAGACATAGTGTATAATTTTAGGAATTATTTTTCCCTTTATTTGAGGGTAGACAGTCGAGGTCGAGAACTTGCGGAAGCCCGCGATCAATCCCTGCTAGACGTCACCACTACTGCTGATTTAACCAATCTTCATAGCGTTCTTCGGGCGTCATTTGCCCCAGCCTGCGCTCCTCCCGGGCGGAAAGAATGAAGACGACGACTATGACCAATATAGAAATCGGGATTACGATGGTATAAAGGGCTAATTCGCTCATGGGGGCCGGTTTTTATTTTGTGGTTGTTCACGCTCTTTTGGCGGCCTGTGCTCACTGGCTACATTCCACCGGACCAGTTCTTCTGATCCTCTTCACTGCGCTCTTTTTCCTCCGAAGATATCGCCCATACGGCGAACCACAGCAGGAGGACCGAAAAGAAACAGAATAGCGAGAGCAGCACTACCATCTCTCTATCGATCTTGACGCCCCAGAGTATCATCGTGGCCATACCCGTTGTTCGGTAAATTAATTGATAATATTGCAATATCGCACAGGAAAGTCAAAAACGTCCGCTAGGAATAAAAAAAGGGCCGACAACTGTGAGGGAGATGCACTTTTTATTAGATCGCTGCTGTGAAGACGGCAGATGTGTAGCATGGTTCGTTTTGATATCAATATATGCAGCATCGGGGATTTTTCCTGAGTTGCCTGGACTTTCGCGACGCCCCCTGCCCTGCATAACGCCGCACAGCGGCCGGGATGATGGTCAAGCGCGCCGGACGACCCCGGCGCGGTTTCCGCTTCCCGCGCGATCACCGGCCCCGGCGTTGCCGCCGGAGCCGATGCCCCCGCCCGTGTTTCTATGCGCCCTTCGCCTTGCCGATTGCGGCGCGTGCCGCAGACATGGAGCCGTCCAGCGTGCGCACGGCTCCGGCGAGGTCTCCCTTGGCCCATGCGTCGATGACGGCCTGTGCTGCGCCGGTCTGAACCTCAAGCGCGTCGAGCACATCGGAGGCCGCCAGCCGAAGAATGAGGTCTTCGCTCTTCCATTGGGCGACCGGCTGGCCGTCCGGAAGCGCGGATGATTTCGATATGTTCGACGCCGGCGCCGGAAGCGGATCGTAACGCTGGAAATCGAGGATTTCGAGCTGGTCGGCTTCGATCTCGCGGGCGCGCTGCAACGCTTGCGCGGGCGTGGCGGCTTGATACTCGGTCCGGCCCAATCGGCTTCGGTGTAGAAATGTCGCTGTGTAGTTGGTCATGGCTGAAATCTCCTGTGTGGGTTGATGTTGAGAAACACGGGGGGGCGTCACGCTGCCGCCTTCATCTCCGCGAGGCGCGCGGTCGCCGTGCGGTGGTGCTGCGCGTCGATCTCGAAGCCGATGAAGCGGCGTCCGAGTTGCTTGGCGGCTGCGAGTGTCGAGCCGGAACCGGCAAACGGATCGAGCACGACGCCGCCCGGCGGGCAGAAAACAGAAATCAGCGGCGCGAGCGCGGCGGTCGGCTTCTGCGTCGGGTGCAGCTTGTTGCCGGTGTAGCGAAACTCGATCACATCGGGGATGGGATGCGCGGGCGGCTGCACGTCGCCTTTTGCCAGCAAGTAGGCGACTTCATGCTCGTAGCGCAGAAAGCGCGCGGATGACGCATAGCGTTTGCGAAAGACGATGTGACCAACCGGGCGGAACCCGGCATCGCGCCATGCCGCCATGAACAGGTGAACCCTGTTCCATGCATAGAAGCTGACGCAGAACGACGCCGGTTTGAGCACGCGATAGATTTGCGAGAAAGCCGGGCGCAGCCAGCGGGCGTTGTCGTCGTTCGCCACGCTGCGGCCGTCACGGCCGCGATAATCGACGAGGTAAGGCGGATCGGTGAGCACGAAATCAACCGATGCGGCGGCAAGCCCGGTCATGGCTTCGGTGCAATCGGCCTGAATGATGGTGTTGTCTGCGGTCATGGCTGAAATCTCCTGTGTGGGTTGATGGTGGCTGAAAAGAAAAGGGGCCGCGCTTGCGCACGGCCCCGGTCGTCGTCATTCGGTCGGCTTGAGGATTTCGCGGGCGTGTTCGATCAGTCGATTGAGCGTCGCAACGGCATCGTCATTTTCCATGACGAACGGCTTGGTCTCCCCTGCCCGTTCCTCGCCGTCCTGCGTCATGCGCGCGATCGTGGCGATGAAGCTTTCCATATTCGGCGCGGTGGCGATCAGGCGGGCGTTCGCCTCGTCGTGCGGCCCGCGCACGGCGTTATACATATCCGGCTCGTCGTCTTCGTTTAGCGGCGCGATGGTGCAGATGATCGCGCCATTGTCCGCGACTATCGCGAGGGATGCGCCGTGATCCCATTGCAGCGGTTCGACCGTCCACGGCCCCGGCGTATGTTCTGCTGTCTGTGTCATGGGATTTCCTTTCCTTCTTGGTTGCGAGGTGCAGCTGCTGCTGCACCTCTGCCCGTCGGCGAGACCGGGGTGTGCAAGCGTCAGGCGGCTTCGCAGGGACCCGGAACGCAGGAAAATTGCCGCCTCCGCCACTGCTTGGCGGCCGGCGGTTTTCTTGCGTTATGGGTGGAAGTTGCTTGACGCGCGCCGAGGGGCTGGCCCCTAAGCAGCGGCCGGCGGCAGCCGGCTAAACGCCGGCAGGCGGGAATAGCGCGTGAAGGATCGTCACCACCTGGCCGTGACCGCGGCCCGGTTCGGCGCGGGGCACGGGGAGGCCGCTCACTTCGGCGGCCGAGTAGAGCCTGGCCGCGGCGTAGCGCAGCGGAGCCGGGGACACGCCCGCCTGGTCACTCATGCTGTGTTAATGCGTTGATACGCTGGCACGCGGTATCGAGTGGTCGGTCGCGCGGCTTCCACAAGGTGCGCTACTTCGGCCTGTGGCATCCGGCGCAACGCCGGTTCGGTCACGCTCGCGCGCAGCAACCAGCCTGGGACGAACAGAACATGACCCCGCACTGTGCCCGATGCGGCGTGCCAATCGAGCGGCACCTCGTCGATCCGCTCGCTTGCGTGGATGGCCAGCCGCATGATTTCGGGGACTGGAAAAAGGCGGCACTGCCGTTAAGCCGGTTCCGCGAATTTCCCGGCACCCTCGCGGGCATTATCGGTATCGTCGCCATGATCCCGACCTATGATCGTCCAATGCACGCGGCGATCGTCGCCTTAAGCTGTGCGGCGCTCGCCTATATCGTCATGCGGCTGGGGTATCCGCCGCTAAAGCTAAACTGGCCCTAGGCTGGCGCCGGCGTAGCGCAGACGGGGCACGCCCAAGCTATGCAGATGCCAAATCTCGCGGCGACCGGAGCGGAGCGAATGAACGATCCCGATATCGAGGCCATTGGCGACGCGCTGCGGTTTCTCGCGGCGCGGGCACCGGCGGAATACGCGCGATTGCCGCGCGATCCCCTCGCCGTCCTTGGGCGGCTGACGGCGCGGGTGGTGCGGCCCCTGCCCGATGGATGGGCGCTACGGCTTGAGCAATACGACGACTTTTCGGGTTATACCGTCTTTCTGGGTCATAGCCCGATAGATGGCGCGGCCGAGATTTGGGAGGCGGAGGCGGAAGGAGGGACGATCAACGCCGCCGTTTCGGCGGCCATTGATAACATCGGTGAAACCGGCTTCCCCGATGCATCGTGCTGATCATCTGCGCGGCCCGCGTTCCCGGCGAATGGGATTCAGCCAATCGCCATAATTTCTGATCTTGGTTCGTATGACCATGCCCTCTTCGGCGAGGGAGGCTTTCCGTATCAATCGGTCGAGACGATCCCGCTGCCGCCCCTATGGTCCGGGTTTTCTCCAACCGTGTGCGCTCATGCTCAAGGGCTATAGCGCGGCTTCGCATGGCGCGGGTGGCATAGGTTTATCGATTTCGGCATACATGCCGAACACGCCGCGCCACGGGCGGCCTCTATCCGGACATCTCGCGCTTGGCACCAGGCCCCGCATAACCACGCCCGGCATGCGGCTCAACATTTCTCATCCTGGTCATAGTCGAGGTTTCCGGCGCGTGCCGCTCCCGTCAGCGTGACGGTGGCGAGAATGGCGCCCGCAATGACTGTCTCAGCGTTCTGCCGCTTCGTCATCGTCCAGCAGCCCGATCATCGATCCTGGCGGTTGCAGTTCAGGACGGAAATAGCCGAAGACCAGGAAATACCCCCTCGCCATTTCGAACAGGTCGGGCGTCGCGGAACCCTCGCGCAGATCGGCCTCCACGCCGTCGCTGGTAAAGCCCACTTTGAAAACACAGCCGGTGGGGATGTGCCGGACAAAACGGCGGCCGTCGGATCGATCCCATGCGCCGCCTTCCCAATCGTCATACACCACGGGGAGCTGCATTTTCCGGTCCTCTCGGTTGGG
>CAVTTZ010000018.1:0-176314 GCA_963737755.1 uncultured Alphaproteobacteria bacterium
ACTGGCGCACCACGCTCCGACACGAACACGACTAAGCAACTCAACTGTAGCCCGCCTCAAGGCCGAGATCCTCGCGTCGGCATAGGCATCGTACCCCATTTTTCTGGTCGCGCAAGCATCGTTGACTCCGCCAATCGGCACTCGAGATACGTCCTGATGGTGCTCCTGGCCCACAGGCATGGCCTGAGAGCGGCTGAAGTGGTGGACCAGCGGTGGGGCGGGCGATTCAAAACGGCGATCCTGCACGTCCGTAGGGCCGAGAACAGCACACCCGCTACGCACCCTCTGAGCGGTCGTGAGATGCGTGAACTCCGCCGGCATCATTTAGCGCCGCTCACTCCGGCGTCGCTGAATGTCTGAACGATCTGCCATCCTCTGGCTTCGGCGATTTGAGTAAGACGCGCGGTTTGATTTTCAACCGTCTGTCGGTCGGTGCTGACCCGGACGTAGAGCGCTGCTCGTTTCATTCGTGACTCCTCCCAAGGAAGTCTGGCATCGCCAGTATCCGAAATCGATTATTTTCGGATGGTGGAGTAAATGGGGTTTTGTCTATTGATTTCACGGCGGAAATCAGGGGGAGCTGCGACACGATTTCGGATGACCGGCTCCGCTCGGCCTATGGTCTTCAATACCGCATGGGTGACGCCTTTGTCGTCCTTGCGATTTTCCTTGAGGCTCCAGCGCAGTGTAGATTTGAATTCAAGGGTTTTTGACTCGCCCCGCTTGATCAGCTCGGCGGCGTTGCGGTGGCCCCGCAGATACTGATCGAACAAGAAATTCTTGAGTGTGTCGCCAAAACTGCGGTCGTCGGTGATCCGCTTGTAGAGATTAAAGTTCGTATCGACGATCTCCTGGATGACGGCCTCGACCTTATGGTCGAAGGTGAGGCGCACAATATCGCGCGTGTTGACACGGGCGGCGGCATCAAGCGCGGGATCGCCGTCTAGCTTCTCCATCATCTGGCTGAGCGTCACCCGGTGCTCAGGGCTAAGATTGAGCCCAAAGCGCTCGTTCAGCTCGGCAATGATCCGCGATAGCGCCTCTAGCTCCTCTGGCGGCAAAGCATACCTGCCCTTGGCGCTCTGGGGATCGAGGATGCCTGCCTTGCGATCGAGCGCAATCCTGCCGCTAGAGGTCTGCTGAATCCGGTAAGATTCCATGTCGATATTTTGCTGCACCTCGCGCGACAGCTCGACAGGGTCGGCCGGCAGGAGACGACGCAAGTGCCGCGCGAACACGTAGAGCTTTTCCAGATCAACATCCGCAAAGGTCAGCACCTGGGCCAGAAAGGCGTAGAGCCGGACATAATCGTTCAGTTGCCCGCGGAATTCGTGTTGCTCTTCTTTGGAAACGCCATTGAAGCGGTCAACAATAGGGGCGAGGGCCGCGTAGAGCTGATCTTGCGTCGCCTTGGCATCGAAATAGACCCGTGCGAAAGCGTTGATATCAGCCTCCACGTAAACAGGGAAGGCGGCTAGCCGGGTTTGAATCTCGTAAAGCAGATTGGGATCGGTCGCTTCGGAGAGCAGCGTGGTCTCATAATATGGCTCGAAAGCCGCCTTGATCGTGTCCGCCTCGTTGGCGAAATCGAGCACCAGCGTCCCGTTCTTTTGGGGATGCGTGCGGTTGAGCCGGGATAGGGTCTGCACCGCGTTGACCCCGCCCAGCTTCTTGTCGACATACATTGTGTGAAGCAGCGGTTGATCGAAGCCGGTCTGGAATTTGTTGGCGACGATGAGAAAGCGGCTTTCCGGCAGCTCGAATGTCTTGGCCGTCTGGCCCTCCGAAAAACCGTTCATGCCGAGCTCAGTGTATGATTTGCCGCCATCCTCCGCCGTTCCTGAGAAGGCGACGAGCGCCTTGCACGGCAACACGCCCACCCAAATCTGCCGAGGGCCGAACATCTGCTCTAGATGGTGGCGGCGTTCCTCTCGCCGATCTATGCGACCGCCTTCGTGCATTTCTTCTATGCGCCGTGGAATTATTTCCTGTTTGGCATTTTGCTTTTAGGAAGACAATCAACAAAAAGCGACCGTTGATGTTGCAATGGCGCCACACGGTCAGACAAATGACTGTGGAGCCCCGATTTCAGAATCGGCTGCCCTCAGCATGGGAGTGAGATTTGCCTATCCGCAGGAGGGTGATGCGATGCGCAGTCAATTCGCTGAGGAGTCAGACGTCGTTTCGTTCGAGCGAGCCCACGGCGGCGCTCGTCCCGGCTCCGATGATCAGCTGACGGCATCGGATCACTCCAAGACTTACAAGCGCATGAGTAATTGCTCAACTGAACTGCGGTGGGCTCTACCCCTGCAACGCAACAATCATACGACAGCCGGTGAGCCGCCGTAGGTCCAAGCTGCCAGGGCCAGTTTCGCGAAAGGTAATCCTTAACAACCTCGCAACTATTTTACGCAACCATCGATCCTAGCGCCGAATGATCAAACCAGGGCCCACCATGGGAAAGCATAGGACGGGCAATGGCGAATATTTTGGGACGCCGACGATAAAGATCAATTGAATGCGGCTGGTGATAAGGTGATGAACATGCTCCAACAAGCTGCAGGCCTTGTAGAGTCAAGATCTCGCGCCGCCTCTGAGAGCGCGCAGGTCCTTTCGCGGCAGCTCACCGCTGCGCAAAATCGCATCGAAAATTTGGAAGCTGATCTCAAGCACTATCAAGATCGGGTCGATCGAGCCGAGGAATGGTTGCATCGGATCTACTCGGAAATCGAAGCGAAGTTCCCCCAAGTTGGCGCGCACAACGGATAGGGCGCACGACCGGCTCTGTCTTTAGATTCGCCGATCGGCGTCGGGCCGCTTCGGCTGGCCATGCATCCAAATCTCATCCATCGTCATCTCATTCATGAACCTAGGTTTCTGATCGGCGGGAGCCAGTGCCGTGCCTTTCCCCATCACGTCGAGTATCTGACCAATCAGACCCAGAGCACCGACCTGGTCGTCGTGCTTGCCGGCGGGGAAGTTCAGCAGTTCGCTCAGGAACGCCGGATACCAGTGAGCGTGCGTCGGGACGTAAAGCCCGTCCAACTCCATCCTGCCGCGGATTGACTGAGCCCTGACAGCCTTGTCGCCACGGGTCGGGAATTGCCTGCGGCTCATGTAGCTCTGGCGCTCCCGCATGCGCCTTTCGAGAAACGGCCCGTTACCGGCCCTGATCTGCCCCTGCTCTTCCGCCCAGCCAACATGGTTCCATCGAGCTACCAGATCGCAGAAAGACTTCCACCCAATCGGCCGACGATGACTGCGCTCGCCATAGATCCAAAACATAGAAAGGTCATCTTTGCTGCGACTGTTATTACTCCGGCATCAGCTTTTACCGTGTTCTGGTCGGCTTATATCATTTTCGTTGTTGTTTCCGGCGGTATGGGGACATTGACGGGGCCGCTGATAGGAGCGGCGCTATACGCTCTTTGATAGAGTGTTTGGGCAGACATTTGGATACGGGCTACTTATTCGGATATGGCTCATGCTGTTAGTCGCTGTCGCTCCGTGCCAGTGTTTGACGCCAGGCGGCGTCCAGATCACATCGCCGGGCTTCACCTCGCGCTAGCCGACCAAGGGCTCCTTTGACCTCGCCATGCATCAGCGCTCCCACGATACCTCTCGGCATCCAGTCGACGTTCTTGCCGTGACCATTCCGGAGATGGCGCTCCAGGCGCGCGGTCGGCTTGGCACACTCATTCCGCGGGGCAAGTCCTCATCATCACGGAAGGCACCGGTTGGATCCAGGAGGAGAGCGGCCCCAAGCAGTTGCCGGTGATTTTGTTGCCGTATCCCATCTGAAAGAGCGTCACAATCAGACGTCGCGGAGTAAGGCGGCTCCAGCAATCGCTTGGAGACAGCCGGAGCCTGTGACGGCCGCAGGAGGTTGGCCACCTGAGCGACCGCCACACGGAGGCAAGCAGCGCGCATCGCATCTATTCCAATTAACATTGTGGCCGCTGCAGCAAATCCGGCAGCTTCGCGATGTACACCGCGATGGGCCGCGCCCTCGTCCTTGGTCAACTGCCCCATCACATCACGCTGGCTGGGCTGGTCCCTCGAAGTAGACGTACGCTCGGGCCTGCCGATTGGTGTCCCGCATGCAAAAGCTCTCCAGTTCGTCTCGACGGCCAACGGCGGAGGAGAGCGCGGGGTAATCGGTCATCTCGAAGCGTCTTCGATGATTTATTTGATTTCCCGAGAAACTTTAGGAACCTTCGGATCCCGCAAACCCTTGTGTCTTCATACCCTCCCCCAGGTACAACGCATCTGGCGGCGCCAAACTGAAAAGGCTCCGGTCGAAAGTGAGAGCTTTTCTTTTATCCCCTGTAGGAGCCGCTAGTGAACGAGAAAAAATGGGCGCTCGAAAGAGCGAGTTACCAAATGGGCACGCACGGCGCTGCTTTTGAGGTCCGAAAGATTGACGTAGCCTCAGTCAACGTGAAAACTCTGCTCGAGCAGTTGGCCAAAGAGCAGGAGCGTAGCGATCTGCGCAGCGCGCGTCATCGAATACTGGACGCCCACCTTTGACGTTTTCACTCCAATGTCGCTGGCTCGGCGGCGAATGGCGATATCATCAGTGAAAATAGAATACGGCTCCCAAGATCACCGCAATCACCACTATGCCCATCACCGAAGTCCAGCCGCTGTTTCTAGCGGCGTTGTGCCTTCCAAAATGGTCTTCGCTTTTTGTTGGATCGTCCAAGTTCTTAGCCATCGACGTTGCCTCGAGTCCGTAGAGGTAAGCCCTATTCGGCCGCGAAAGTTGCCAGGCCGTTCCCCGTGAGGTTCGGATCCGCCCTGGATATTTGGATCACTGTCCCAGAGATCGGCTGCGAGAAATAAAAAGGCGCCGGCGGCGAAAGGAAAGCCGCGGGAGCAAGGGGCAATGCAATGCCGAACCGGAACTAACGGCGCAACGCCACCTGCCGCGCCGTTCCTCATATGGTTCGATGGAATAATGCTTGTGGTGAGCCTCAAAGCTGTGCTTGAGAGCCTCTCCGTTCCGGTGACGCCCCGATCATGTGTCATCTTGGATAACGTCATGGCCGCGCTTTGTAATTCGATAGTGAACCAACTCTAGGCCCGTAGAACGAGCCACCACGTAACCGTGCTCCGCAAGATGATCCAGAGAGAGGCGCGTACTGTACGCGCGTATCGTGCGGCCAGTCTCGCCTGCGGCCTTCAGTTCTTTAAGTAGGCGGATGTCTGTCAAACTGAGGGCCATAAGTCTCATGCGGCAGTCACCTATACAGCGTGCGGTATTGCGAACCTGGTTGAGCACTGTGGCAACTATCTGCGGATGTCACCCAGTCCCGAGAATGCTCCGGATCGCGCTGTGACTGGGAATGAAGAGGCACCGAGCACTAGGAGACGCCGACCGAGACCGCGTAGTGGCTGTGTGGAGTGCGTCTGCCGAGACCCAAGCTTAGCGCGCAATGGGTTGATCAGCTAGGCAATACTCTGCGTTCGCATCTCTTCGCGGATCAAAAGTGCAAGCTGATGTTTTTGCCTCTGAT
The DNA here is from genome assembly GCA_963737755.1 of uncultured Alphaproteobacteria bacterium. Lineage (GTDB taxonomy): Bacteria > Pseudomonadota > Alphaproteobacteria > Rhizobiales > Xanthobacteraceae > BOG-931. The sequence continues at coordinate 5,520 of CAVTTZ010000018.1, forward strand.
CAGGCGTGTTGCGGATCAATCCTCGATATCTTTCGACATTTTGGTCACGAATGAGCATGTCGAGGTCTTTGGCTGCGGATCGTACTGCGGCCTGATACTCATTAAGACGTAGTTTTCCGCTGGGGGATGTGGGCATTTATCTTCCGATTGTGTGAGACGACTGCAGGGCAACAAGCGAAGCGCCCAAAGGTTGCAGCCTGAAAAATTCTAAAGCTAAAGACGAAAAACGCGATGAGACTATCCCGCGACGAGAGGAACGAAAGTGTTCGGTTTTGGCTCCGAGACAACAGGACATACCGAGTGACATGGCCAAAGCGAGGGAACGGAACAGGTTTGAGTTAGTTCAGCCGGTATGATCGTCGACCAAGAAGCGACCTCGAGGGGGCAGCTATATGTCGCCGCCCAACGCGCCAAAATACATACTCAAAGCCAATTCATACGCCTGCTTGTGAGCCAAGATGCTGACTTGGAGATAGTGCGAATGGAAAGAGAAACCCTTGCTGAAATGCAATTGTCGTTGGGCTTGGCACTGAGCAGACTTGGCATCGTTAGTGATTGATTGGGTTGGACGCCTCTCGATCAACGGTTCGCGTGTTTGCACGGCTCTGCCGCTTTAACGACGTCTTGAAGTGAGCTTGCGCTCGGCTTTAACTTCCGTAAATTTTGTGAAATGCCGGCCGCTAATCGGCTCACCGTTGCGACCATGGCGATGGTTGTCGACGAAAGGAGGTCGTTATCTCGCTCTTCCGACCAGGGAAATTGGTAGGAAGGGAATTGGTCAAGCCTTGATACGTGCAAGCGTGTAGTTGCTACGCAATTGGCTGATAAGCTTCATAGCCTGTCGCCATGCCAAACCGTCAAACACTAGCTCTGGCTCAAAACCCGCAACCTGCCAGCCTCGTCCAGGACCAACCAACGGCTCGATCTTGATCCGCTTCAGGTGGTGGAGGTGCGTCGACCCGTGGCATACACGCAACGCTTCGGCCTCTAGCCAGGCGGCCGATTTGGCTTCCAGTGGAAGATCCGTTGACGCCATTGATAACCCCACGGGTGTGGAACCGAGCCGGCTATGCCGCGTGCGACCACGTTTTGATCGTCGTCTAAAACCGTAACCTTTTCAGTTTCCATCGGGCCGCTGATATAAACGCGTGCGTCCCGATGGAAGTCTTTTATTTCTGTTGAGCGCTTTTGCTATTCGCAGTCTTCGAATGATCATTCGCATTCTGCGCGTGATGCTGAGCTTGGGTGGCGTGCTCTTTACCCTTCGCATGGTCATTTTTGCCATGCGCTTCGGCAGCAGCGCGATGGGACTTTGCAGCGGACTCGTGATGTTCCGCTGCCGTATTATGCGCGTCTTTCATTCGGATTTCTCATGTTGGCCGACAAATCGCGGCTGCTGAAGAAAGCAACCTCAATAGTGGCCGAACAGAGTGTCAAACTTGTTTTAATCGAGAGACGCCGTCTATTTCTGTGATTTAAATTGTAGACGTATCCTTGTGCTTTTGGTCGCGGCACCACAGCTACGGTTGTACTGGCAGACAAAAGCGAAAGCGTGCCAGAGATTTGCCCATCAAACGGCGGCCTGCCGAAATCGCTGTTTCTCTACAGGCGCCTTTGGTATTAGCCGCTGACGCGCTACAATCTAAAAGTCATAATCTTAAAAATGCCCTCGGCTTGCATTGCGAATGCCATTCGCATCCGCGGGTTCGATGCGCATGCGATCGTGGCCGCGGGCCTGCGAGCAGAGGAACACCAATGAATAATGAGAATCTGACTAATTCCCTCCAGGTCGAGGATTTCAACACTCAGCGTACGACCTAAAGATCCTGCGGAGGTCGTCGACGAGCGCCGGAAAGCCACCTTCGACCAGGGATTTCACATCCATGACCATACGGACAAACAACAAAACTGTGAATTTCGCGCGGCCGTTCTTGCTGAAGGGGGTCGATCGAGAATTGCCCGCTGGTGAATATCGGGTCACGACCGACGAAGAGTTGATCCAAGAATTGTCATTTCCGATTTATCACCGCGTCGCGACAATGATCTTTGTGCCGGCGGAGTCACTCCACGCAGGTTCGATCGAGATGGTGAGCATTGATCCTCGTGACCTGCAGGAGGCGCTGGACCATGACGCAGAAAATCCCCGCTAGTGCTATTTACAAGGTCGCGGGGCAGCCGGAGTGATCTCGACAAGAGTTACAGACGGCGATCGATGACCGGCATATTGATCCGTAGCGATCGAAGTTTGGCCCATTTCGTACTTTGGCGGCGCTGGCTGTCGAGGATGGCATCACTTCCCACAGTTTAATGGCGCCCATCATCGTGACGGCTTGGCTACGCATCATCGTTCTAGGTGGCATTTGCTTCGCGTACCAACTTTAGCTTGGGACGGTCGGGATAATCGGGCTGACACGCTCCAATGATCGTTAAAAAAAGAAAATATAAAAGCTTCGGGGATTGCGCTCCCAACGCCCATTCGACTTCTTCAGGATAGTCGATACGATAAGCATCGAGCAGTCTTGCAACTTGCTCGCGCTTTGCAGGATCCGCTGTCTTGATCAGATCTTCAAGTCCAGCAACCACATGCTCTAGTCCGATCGGCTCGTCCCCATCGGCCATGCTCTTCTCCACATTTGTGCAAGTTGCACAGAAAAAGCCACCCGGTGCTCCGTTTTTGGCCTTTGCGATACGAATAAAACGAAAAGATCCGACCAGAGGCACGCAGGCTTTTCTGAAATGGACGAGCCCCGCGCCAGGTAAACTAACTTCCGGTAACTACAAAAGGCTAGTTGTTGTCCGATGTTTCGGTCGATGCCGTTCGCCAGTCCGTTCGGTCTCGGACGTTCGCGACGTCATCGTGCATAAATACTTACGCGGCATTCAGCGCTTGAGCAAACACAGCCGCTCACCCTCGAAGTCCGTTTCCAGCCGAGGTCAAACTCCTTGAAGGAACGCCAGCAGGGAGCGTTGGCTGCACCATTCTCGCACCACCCGCATGTGTATGGCGATTGATCATCAAGCGGACGATACTCGACCGTGGTCGACTTCGCCCTCCCCGTCTTTGTCGCGAGACTTTCGACAGTTCGAACACCCCGCCGAGATAGCTCTTTAAGCACTAAATTGAAGATTTCGCTTTCGATCGGTTTTCATTGAAAGACCCGCCTTCCTGACGGGCCTCTCCCATTCGCAAACTTGGACACCGAAAGGCTTACTTGCTCATCGTTCCCGATGAACCCTTCTCCATATTGCCTTTCTGCATGCTGTCGTTCTGCATATTGTTCTTTTGCATGTTGTCGTTCTGCATGTTGCCCTTGTTCATGGAGCCGCCCTTCTGGCTCATGGAGTCTTTGAATCCATGCCCGTTCCACTTTGCGGCGTATCCCGTCCCGTCTGCGCCCCTGCGACAGTCGCCAGGGCCAAAGTTATTCCCACGGCGAGAGCTGCCGTTCCGATGCGCTTCATTTTATGTTCCTTATTTGGCATCATTGCCATTAAACGAACGACCCCCTACTGCGCATCGTTCCCACAGCAAAAAAATGCTTTTGCCATTGGCTAGGAACCGCAAAGCCTCCGCGAGCCAAGGGACTAGGCTATGGGGCACTGACGATCGGAAACTTTGTGAGCGACGGGAGATCTTGTGCTCTAACGATCGGCCGAGCGTTAGTCTGGATTGGAGTTTGCGGCCCGCGCCGGCGACGCCAGACCGTAATAGACGACCAATAACGCGGCCGTGCGCCATTTCCGCCACTGACTGAGTGCCAGTTGACGGCGTGGCTGGCTCAAAGCGAGTGAAAACTTGTACCGTTCTTCCGATTTCAAGCCAGATAAGTCGCTGAGGGCGTCCTCATCCTCAAATGCCTGCTTGAGCGCACTCTCAAAATTCTTCTTATCATCTTGCGCTTTGATCGCCGCGGCATGAAGTTAGTTGCGCTGAGCGCACATAGTGCGCCTAGGAGCTGTCGCTAAAACGAGAAAGTACCGAGATTTTCGTTCGCGCTGCTGGCAGCATCGAGCCATCGGTTGGCACCGTGACCAAGATCTAGCTTGTGCAGCCCGCGCTACCGCTGGACTGTGCGGCCGGCCGTTGTGGCCGTACGATCGGAAAGGTGAAGCCATGAATTGTTCAGCCGAGTTTTCCGAGCGAGCCGCAGCAGGCAATTCCTCGATATTTCTTCAATATCCGACGCCTTGAACGCGAAGACCGTGACGGCCGCGGTGCGGCGTTGCTCGACGAGACCGCGGCTCTCGATTACGCTCTCTCGAGGACCAAAGTTTGAGGAAAACCGGCGGACACGATGACCCTCGCTTGATGATGATTGTGAGAAACGAGAGCTTCGAGAGGGTGTTATCGCTGCCATTCCTCTCAGGTTACGCTTGATATCCCGCCTTCTCGACAAGGCAAACGAGTAAAGGGCAAATGCCCGGATTGCCTTTAATTAACTGAGAGTGCCGAAAACGCCCCAGAGAACGCATTTGATGCGTGGTTCGGGATGACTGTTTTTGACGAGCAAGACGACACCGCACGAGCAGCGCGGAGCCAACGGCGGTCCAAGTCATAGCACACACCCACAACTCGTTCGCCCGAGCGAATGAACCAGGAGTAGACAGCTTTGAACACAATCCGTCTAGAAGCCGACGCTCGCGGATCGTTCACGTTCACATTTTCGTCCGCGCGCGGGGAGGTGTCAGGCAGGGTCAGCGTGGCAACCGAAGGCCCTCCGGACAGGCGATCAATTACAGACAGAGAGCAAGCAGCCAAGAACCAAATTCTTGCTCTTGCAAGAGAACTTGCTCAGGTCTGCGAGTAGCGGCGGCCGCGGTGCTGAACCCATTGAATACGTTTGGCGCTAGTAAATCGTCCAATAGTCGCTTCGCCGGCGCTCGAACCATGGTAGAGCGCCAACGGTCCGATTAGCCTCTGCAAAAAAACAGCATCCACTGACTTTTAAAGAGGTGATTGCTCGCGTTCAGAAAGGACTCGTCGCACCTGCGCAGCCGTGGCTATAGATGTACTCCCAAGCCCTCTTCACGCGCTCCAACTCGGCCGTCGGCAAATGCAGTTCGTGTTGGGTCGAGATGTTGTGCTGCGATTTGCATATATCGGGATCAGTCTCGCAAACCTGTTTCGCAATTTCAGAGTCTAATCGTTGCGGCTCGATGGTCTCCTCAAAAACTACGTCACTGCCGTGCAGTGTGAAAGTAATTTCTGGACCCAATCGTACGACTTTAAGCCGATCAGTATGAACGTTGTTTAGGTGGTAGATTTCGTTTTTGATTGCGAACACACAGTTCGTTCTATTGCCAATGACGCTGACGAATGCATCATCGTTTCCAGTGACAGCGAAGCCGACGGCTTGCAACAATACATCGGTATCCGCATAAGCGGCGACGCCGCAAACGAATATCGCCCCAGCAATTGCCGCGGCCGTTAGCGCACGTCCTATCATTTTTGGCTCCTTCGCACGGCAGCATATACCAGGGTGACAGCGATGCCTAATCAGCGGACATCAATCCGAATAACCGCACACCGCGGACGTAGTGCGCATTGACGTGCGATGTGAACTGAGGGTCGCCCATGGTATTTTGATTTAGACAACCGTCGGTGCCGATGCCCGCTGTCTGCGAAGAACAAATTTGCCGCGATCGTGTGCAAAAATCACCGCTGCTCCAGATATCAGCGGAGCCGCAGCAATCCCTCAAACCTCATCCAACCTGTCCGGCACTTCTCCGAACGTTTTCAACACGACGGCGTCACTAAAACTACCCATTACCGGATCGCCCGAGCGTTTGAAGGCTAGCGCGCCAGCGTAGGCAGCATCGCGCGACATCGCCTCCGCGCGTCGGATCGCGCTGCCCTCATTCGGCATTTCCTGCCCCTCGCCCGGTGCGACACCCTCTTCCGTTCGAACGAACGGTAACGCAACATAATAGGTCACAGACACTTCGACCTCCGATCAGGCAACAGCCTACCCTCCTCCTCAATGGTTGCAACAAGCCTGAGCGCGCCATTAGAGCGGCGTCGACGACACCCGACGGCATTGACCCTAGAAACGGTTCCAAAAGGAAACAGATGCCGAGAACCTTTTTTCACAAAATATAAGTGGGTTTCTCTTTATGCTCTGCAAGATGGATCGGCAATTTTTCCTCATTCATTCACTACGGACATCATCGTCACCTGGCGGTGCTCAAGGGCAAACTCTCTGCACCGATTTTTGAATGGCATCGCCGGCATATGATATGCCGTGGCAACTCTACACCATGAACTCAGGACTAATCGTCCCATGTGATCCCGCCAAGGCTCGCTGCAGCCAAAGCGAGTCGAAAGGAGGCATGCCGACTTTACGCCTAAGCAAGAAGAGATATTCGGCGCGCGGCCTTAGCGACGTGAGTGAAAGCACGGGACGTACCATTGGCAGTATGCAACGAAGAGGTCACCAGCCGACAAAAGGTTAGGGTGGCGGCCGTTCGCTAAGCACTCAGGAAGTCAGCTACAGCGCGCTTTGAAATAGGCTGTCGATTTTCGTTCAATCCAATCCTTGGCTTCGGATTCTGAGGCGAAATCGCCGACATTTTGCGGCGCCTGGCTTTCGCTCGTCGCCTCCACGTACCACCCGCGACCATCCTTATACTCGCGCGAAACAAGCTGCGGTTTTAAAATCCTTTGTGCCATACTACGAAACTTCCCTTGCCGTTTGAGTGACCTTCAGTCGTCTGATATCGCCGTTTTTTGCGATCTGGACCGGCCGAAGTCGTTCCACGACGACGGAGTCTCCATCGTAACGAGGCGTGCCATCGGTTTAGATTCGAAACGTCCGTACGGTCCGCGCCATAGAAAGGCCGCCCATCAAGCCGGAACGCCTCTTTGCGTCCGTTGATTTCGCTGATGTCCGATGGCCCTAGCTAGACTGACGACCATCGTGGCGACACGCGCATTGTCTAGCGTCGTATTCGGCTGAGGATCACCTTTGCTGATAAACCCCGAGATGATGGCGGCGGCGGCCAGGATGTCGTTGTCGGTCTCCATGAAACCTCCCTTTGAAGCAACTTCTCTTATGGTTGCCACACAAGACATAATGCGTACTTTCAAAATGATAAGCTGCCTCAATGCATTCCGATGCCTGTTGGCCTTCGTTGCTTTGGCAAGGATTTAAAACCCGCGTTGCGTTTTGGCTCCCCGCGACGAGCGTCGCTAGGGAAAATATGAGTGAACAACGATGGCCAGCAATACCAAGAGGACGACCGGCAACTCCTCCCTATTCTAAAAGCGTCTTTTTCCATTTAAGATGATCTGTGCTTGTCGCTGGATCGCCGTCCCCTCCGGGCATAAACCATCGCCGTCAGGCCATTGGGAAGGAACCTTTTGGGCGTCCGAGACTTCCGACCATAAGAACCCATCGACCGACCAGCCAATGTGAGATTGCCTTCATGAAAGAGTACAAATTTAGTGTCGGTCAGTCTGTGTACCTTAGGGTCGGGCGGCTATTGGGCGCTACTGCCGGTTCTTATCAGGTCACTCAGCGGATGCCCGAGAGGGATGGCGAGCTTCAATACCGTGTTAAGCATCAGGCTGAAGGTCACGAACGGGCAGCGAGCGAAAATGACCTGACAGCAATATGACTGCGCCGGGATGAAAGGGGCAGGCATGTCCGACATGGACAATGACGATCTCAAGAACGCTGGTTTAGCGGATCGCTTTAACGACGAATGTGCGGCTTTGGCTGATGCACAAGGTCGACTTGACGTTTGTAAAGTTGTCGCCTGGGCGCGAGCACATCCGGAATCCGCGACCTATGGGCTAATCTCTAATCCTGCGGCCGACGACGATTTTGGCACGGATTTCGCCGACATCGACCAAGATATAATACATTTTTTTGCCGCCTTGCGGACGGAGTTTATGAGTCACAGCCGCGGCTTTGGCCTTCGGCATTGAGCCGGGCGTCGGTTTGACAATTTCATTCACAAGACGAACCGTGAGCCGACTACTCCCTACTTAGCCTAATTCAGCCACACTTCCGCCCCGCCTGGCCATCCAAGGAGTAGGGTTTTGCCCATTTGGCCAGGAGGCTGAAGATGCCAACGATTGCTCTTGTCGATGACGATCAGAATATTCTCACGTCAGTGTCGATCGTTTTGGAAGCCGAAGGCTATCCGCGTAGCCACGTACACTGATGGCATCTCTGCACTAGACGGCTTCAAGATTACCGTTCCTGATCTAGCCATCCTCGATATAAAAATGCCTCGGATGGATGGAATGGAGACACTGCGCAGGTTGCGCCAAAAATCCGATCTTCCGGTGATATTTATAACCTCGAAGGACGAAGAGATCGACGAATTGTTCGGACTCAAGATGGGCGCCGACGAATTCATCCGTAAGCCATTTTCGCAACGACTCCTGGTCGAGCGGGTCAAGGCGGCTTTGCGTCGAGCTAGACCCAGGGACACCACAGCGCCAACGAAGGTGATTAACGAGGTGTTGGAACGCGGACAGCTACGCATGGACTCTGAGCGCCACACCTGCACCTGGAAAGATTTGCCAGTGGCCCTCACAGCACCGAGTTTCTTATTTTGCAAGCGCTGGTGAGCCGTCCAGGGGTCGTTAAAAGCCGAGATGCCTAGATGGACGCTGCTTACGAGATCGCACCATCGACAGTCATGTCAAGCGATTACGCAAAAACTTCAAAGAATGCGACGACGGCTTCGACACAATTGAAACACTATATGGCGTGGGCTATCGCCTCAAGGAGGGGCACCCTGTTCGGTATTCGGCGAATGCCGCAATGATCTTACGGCTGTGCTGGCGACTGACAGCGTGAGGAGGACGTAGGTGACCGTTGCGTCATTATCTCATCGGTCATTAGCTTTGCGGCGCGCTAGTGGGTAATCCAAGCTCTGATATAAGCGACAGATGTCATCGCCCCCATACCTTTGCTCATTCACTTCAAGAAACGCCCCAACGAGAGATCTGCGCGGCATGTCCTCCACGGCGAAGCGAAGCGCTTGAGCAGCGTTCGCAAACCGTTTGTAGCCGAATGACCCACGCTGGCGTGAGTGTGCCCGACTTGGATATAATTCCGCCAAGGCGCCGTAGTCGAACTCGGCCATTGCAAATTTCCCCTTAGATATTCTTTGCACTCACCAGATATAAGAGCGCAACGCACCTTTACCAGACAAAGACGCGAAATCTCATAAGACCACGACAAGCCTTGATCGACCGTTCCGGTCCACTATTCGAGTGGACGCAGCGGGTAACACGCTGTAAGGTACGCGTTACCAGCAAACAAAAATGGTTCGGGCGAACGCAGGTAGCGCTCTTTTAGCTTGCCCGTTCGGCGCGTGACTAATTGGGCGCCAACTCACGAGAGCGACCCCAGGTGGTCGTTTTATCGCAAAGCGCCGCGGACGATACCCCGTCGTCGAAGCGCAGGCCGTGAAGAAAGTAGAGTAGATGGCAGACGTCGATGCCCACGTCGTAAAGTTTCAGTGCCCAAATTGCGGACACGACCTCGAACAGGGTATTGGGCGATTGAAGGATGGCATGCCAATGCAATGTCATGGCTGCGGGGTTGGTATAAACATCGATACGAATCGACTGGCGAATGCCACTGAGGAGATCCACAACGCACTCGGAAAAATTCCCCCTGAAATCACCATAAAATTCTACAGGTGATGACACGCCCAACAGCTTTACGTCGTTGTCGAAAGGAGCACGGCTTGAATGCAAACCCCGCTGCGAACATGCCTCAGACACAGGCCGATATGGACGACTTGGCCCACGGCTTGGCGCGACTGCGGAAACCCAATCATGGGCGTAGTGTCTTTGAAATTGTAGTTACAATTGGACCTTTCATCTCGCTTTGGCTGCTGGCGTGTTTTGCGCTTCGTTTCGGATACGGAATTTATTTGTTGCCAGCTATCTCGGCGTCCGCCTTTCTTGTTCGCCTATTTATGATTCAGCACGACTGCGGACACGGCGCATTCTTTCGACAACGCTTGATGAATGACTGGGTCGGCCGGATTATTGGCGTTTTGACGCTAACGCCGTACGGATTCTGGCGACGCACCCATGGGATTCATCACGCGACATCGGGCAATCTTGGTCGTCGCGGCATCGGCGATATCGACACGCTTACGGTTCGCGAATACCTCGCGCTTTCGCGTTATCGACAGATCTTGTATCGCCTTTATCGCCATCCGGCTGTTTTGTTCGGCGTCGGTCCTATCTATCTGTTCGCTTTACGCTATCGATTGCCGTGGGGCTTAATGCGAAGCGGATCCGCGCCTTGGATTAGCACTATGGGTACCAACGCTGCCATCGCTTTGGCCGCGATTTCAGCGATCTGGTGGATCGGCGTGGGGCCGTTTCTGCTCGTACACCTGCCAATTGCCTTCGCCGCTGGCGCAGTCGGTATGTGGCTGTTTTTTGTTCAGCACCAATTCGAAGATACGATATGGTCGGACGATCACGATTGGAGCTTCGATCAGGCTGCGCTTTACGGAAGCTCCCACTACGATCTGCCGTCGGTGCTTGCCTGGTTCACAGCCAATATAGGCGTTCACCACGTTCATCACCTATGTAGTCGAATTCCATTTTATCGATTGCCGACCGCTCTTCATGATTATTGCGATCTGGCCAATATCGGTCGACTAGGCCTGGTTCAGAGCTTTGCATGCGTGCGCCTCGTATTGTGGGACGAGGCAGCGCGCCGGCTTATTACATTTCGCGAACTCAAGCATGTTGCCGTCGGCAAGACAGACGGATGATAATCGACCAAAGGAGTTTTATTTTGACGGAGAGCGCTGCTGATACTGCCCCCGGACGTGGGATATTTTCGCGCGATGAAAAAAACGCGACGAGAAGGGACCCGGTCGCAACGAGCACGTCGATTAAGTGATGCAGGGGCTGCGACTTGGCGGGCAGGCCTTTGTCGTACACCCGGAGCGGAAGCTTCGGCCGCTGCAGTTGGTCGCCACGGGAGTGCCTCTCTCCCCCGACCCGCGAACACTTTCTCACGTCCAGGTTCGGCTTGAGATAATTTCATTCAACGCGAAACCCTTAATGCTTCCGCGCCTCGACACGAAACCCAACAATAGTTTTCTCGCCGAGCGCTCTTGCGGCCTCGAGTCGATGCAAACCCTCGATCAATACAAATCGCGTTCCGTCAGCGCGCACAAGGATCGGGGTTGTCTGGCCGCTGTCGAGCATACTTGTAGCGAGTTCGTCCACCCGTCGCTGCTCGAGGGCCACGCGCCGCTTCACCGGCACGTAGATATCAGCAATCGTAAATGTCTCGCGCTTTAGCATACATGTGCCCTAGCCGGAGTGAGCTTGCTCGCTAACCCTGTTTCCCACCTGGAACTACTTGGATGCCGCGGGCCCGATAGCTGAACAGTGGTTTCGCAGCGCCGTCCACAGCCTGGCGGGAAAACACTACCTTCTCGACGCCCTCCAGGCTCGGCAGTTCGAACATTGTGTCGAGGAGCAGCGCCTCCATAATTGAGCGCAATCCTCGAGCGCCGGTCCGGCGGGCGATAGCCAAGCGCACGACGGCGCGGAGCGCATCCTCTTGCAAGCTAAGCTCCACGCCTTCCATCGCAAATAGCCGCTGATATTGCTTTACTAAGGCGTTTTTCGGCTCAGTCAGGATCCGTCTAAGTGAGGCCTCATCGAGGTCCTCCAGTGTCGCCATGACCGCAAGTCGGCCAACGAATTCGGGGATCAGTCCAAATTTCAACAGATCTCCGGGCTGGACCTCGCGAAAGATCTCACCCTGTTTGCGATCCTCCGGCGCCACGAGTTCAGCGTCGAAGCCTATTGAGCCGGGCCGGTTGCGGGCTGAGATGATCTTCTCAAGCCCAGTAAAAGCGCCGCCGCAGATGAAAAGGATATGTGTTGTATCGATCTGCAAGACCTCCGCGTGCGGATGTTTGCGGCCGCCCTGGGGTGAAACGGAAGCGATGGTGCCTTCGACGATTTTCAGGAGCGCTTGCTGTACGCCTTCGCCCGAAACGTCCCGAGTAAGTGAAGGATTATCAGACCTACGCGATATCTTGTCGATCTCGTCAATATAAACGATACCCTGCTGAGCCCTCTCCACATTAAAATCTGCGGCTTGCAGCAAACTCAGGATGATGTTTTCCACATCCTCGCCGACGTAACCGGCTTCCGTTAGCGCGGTGGCATCCGCCATAGCGAACGGCACGTCGAGGAGTCGAGCCAACGTCTGAGCGAGCAGCGTTTTTCCCGAGCCGGTTGGCCCGATGAGCAAGATGTTCGATTTTGAAAGTTCTACGTCACCACTCGCGGATCGATGTTTCAATCGCTTGTAGTGGTTGTGAACAGCGACCGAGAGCACTTTCTTAGCATGCTTCTGGCCGATGACATATTCATCCAAAGCCTCAAAAATATCTTTTGGCGACGGCACAACCCCGGCTGCACTTACAGCTGAGGGCTTTTCTTCTTCCCTAACGAGGTTGGCGCACAATCCTACGCACTCGTCGCAAATGAAGACTGTCGGACCGGCTACCAGCTTGCGTACCTCGTACTGGCCCTTGCCGCAAAATGAACAGGAGAGAATCTTCTCGAAATCCGCCCCGCTGATCACAGCAGGACCGCCTGACTTGTCACCGTTTGGTCTATCGGCGGGCATGCGATAGTCGAAGGCTAGGTGACACGCTCAAAGGCAGTGCTCACGACAATCTGGGGATATCATCATTGCGCAGGCGGCATGAAGGTGCCGAGATGGCCTTCCGACGACGCTAGCTACCAAATTATTCGGCAGCGTGCTCGACCGCGATCTTGTCACGCTCAAGACGCGAAGAAATCGCTTTATTTTTCGCTTTTCAGTGGTAGCTCGCGTGTAAACGTCTACTCACCGTTGTTCTATCTCATCACTGCGTAGATCAGAAGCACAAGGTTCTTACGGGAGTTATTTCGCCCGGACGACGGTTCACGAAAACGCCTAGCGGTGGAAAATGATGACAATTTCCCATACTACGTCAGATACCACCCAACGTGCCGATCGGTTGTTGGTCTGCGCCCGGAGGGTGATAGAGAAATAACCTCCAGACCTTTCCCGCGCACGCTTCAAAATAAAGGGCTCGCTATTCGTTTGCTCAGGGCGCATGGTTTATTCATCATTTCTAAACTCAGGACGTCGGCAGCCTCGAGCTCGCCGGCGTTTGCTTTTGCTGACCTATGCGACACGGTGAACCATTCCTTCAATGCACGTAGAATTTCGTACTGTTTGGCGCTCTTCTACTCCGCCGACGGCCATGACAGCTGCATCGCATTCCGGGCAAACGCAAAAACGTCGGTAGTGCAACTGAAGCCGTGATGGCTATGCGCCATTGACGCAATCAGGCGAGGCCGACCGGCGGTCGCCTCGCTTGACGTATATTCAATTAAAGCGCCGGATGTGTGGCCATGGCCTCTTCGTAAGCTCTGCGGCCCAAGGCCGGGCATGGATCAAAAAAATGTTCGTTCTTTTCTGCGGCGCACTTTGGGCGATGAGTATTTTCGTCATTTGGTACGATGTCACGTATTCATGTAAAAGTGCGGCCCGTCTTCTTCCTCCATATTCAAAATCGCGCACTTGACAGCATTCGCTCAAATCAACCGGTCCTTCAACCTGAATAGGTCTTTCATAGTAAGCATCAAGACTTCAGCCTTGGTCAGACCCATGCTGGCCGGAGCCCTTCGTTTGGCGGACCCGTGCACGCCTCAACCCTTTGGGGAAAATCGGTATGGCAATGAAAACACGGCGCAGCGCGGCTCGGATATCAGGTTGGATATGCATGGGCCGAGAGTGGCCGAAGCCTGAACGATCTTGACATCGTCATAGACTACTGGAGCCTTCAGGTTCCGGAAAATGCATCTGATGAAATGCTCGACAAACACGACGCTCTCTACGCCAAGATGCGTGATGAAGTGTTTGACGAAGGTGAGTTAGCAGCGATCGAAGAGCAGGGTGACGATTATCAAAACGGATGGTGGGATGGCGTAGTCGCACTGTATGCGAATGAAATCATTCCGAAGAGCTTTTGTTGAAACTTGGCATTTTGGCGCGATCAATGCGCGCGCGTCATCGGATACTGGACGCTCACCTTTGACGTCCTCACCTCCGATTTCGCGCGGATATCGCCGGCTTGGCGGTGGATGGCGGAATTATCAGTGAAAATAGAATACGGCTCGTAAGATTAGCGCAATCACCATCACCGAGATCCAACCGCTGTTTCTAGCGGCCGATAAGAAAATGACGCCAATTCGCCGTCCAGGTAGCCCTGCGAACGTTGGCCCAACATTCGCATACCTCCAGACAATTCGGTGGCCGGCGTCCCCAGAACGGCGCCCGCACTGGCAATCTCTGTAGCAAACGACGGTGTGAAGAGTGCGTCTTCGGGCGCGCTGCTGTCGATATCCCCGATGTCGCTTGCGTCCAATGCGAGCTTCGCCATTGGGCCCGAAGGAGTTCGCCGAGCTTCGCGCGCGAGTTTAAGTTCCTTAGCAGGTTTAAATATCGAAAAGACACCCATAATAGAAATTTTCACCCCGCTATTGTATTAAGTTATTCGATCCCCAGTTCTTACAGGTACCTGAGAAATATTTTACACGTATAATGAAAGGAATTACTATGACAAATACTCAAAGTTCTTCGAACGAGCAGAAGCCAAATACTCCCGCCAATCCGCGACAAGATCAGACCAATCAGCCGAAGCCGGCCGACAAGCCGTCTGAACAGCAGAAGTAATTCTTCGCTGGCACTCGCGAGGAAAAGCCCGGTCATTGCCGGGCTTTTTTATTGATCGGACATGGCCGCCTCATCCGCCAAATCTGACACCCCTGCACGGCAGCAAAAGGAACAAAGACATGTTTGAACGACTTTTAGAACCCGGCTGTACGGAAAGCCCGGCTTGCCAGTGTGGCAGCGAAATGAGCGTTGCAGCCATTGAGGCTCTTCCACATGGGAGCGATGCGGCAATCCGCATTTACCGCTGCGATGAGTGTCAGCGAGAAATGCGACTGACCGTATGGGCCGCGCCGCCTGCGCAAGTAAACGGGCACGTTTTCTCCGGAGCTTAAGCCGATTACTGCAGATAACAGAAGGTACCCGCAATGCTAGGTCCGTGGATATCGTTCAGCATTAAGGCCTGGAAACTCGGATTTGAGGCGCAAAACGTCATTGCTCTGCGTCTGATGCGCATGGCTGCAGGTGGCGCTCGTGCGGACGCAGAGGCCAGTCGTATGGTGAGTGAAGAAAATGGTGGCAGCCGGCGAAGCTCAGCTCGCGGCGACGACAGCTTTCATGCAAGGCCATAAAGACCATGTCGTCGCCGGTAAGGCGCTCGCGGTTTATAGCAAGCACGTGAATTCAAACAAGCGACGGCTATCCCGTCGCTAGGAATCACGGAACCTTGTCTGACTGCGACAGATTGACGGTCAAACGGAGTAAAAGGCGATGGATGAGAACCGCATAGAAGGTACCGCGCGTAACTTAGGGGGTAAGCTCCAGGAGGGCTGGGGCAAGGCCACGGGCAACGCGCAAACTCAGGTTGAAGGCCTGGCCAACCAAGCGGCCGGGACTGTGCAGGACGTTTATGGACAGGCGGCGGATGCGGCGAGTAGTTTCGAGAAAGTCCTGCGCCGCACGATCGAAACACAGCCCTATACCAGCGCCTTAGTCGCCCTCGGCGTCGGTTGGCTGCTTGGTCGCCTGCACCGGCCTTTTTAGCTTAATCGAACACCCAAGGAGAGATCGCTTACGCCGGCGATAGGTCCGTCGCCATCGGCGCTGTATTAGCAGAGGCGATTTGGTTCGCTGCTTCGAATAGTGCTTTGGCCATGTAGCGCTCTGACCGCGGATGTACCGGCGAAGCGTGTGTGGTTTAAATCATTCCAGAAAGCTTTTGTGACACCACCGATCCGGCGGCCTGAATACCAGCCCCATCAGGGCACAGTACAATGCAAACTTAGCCCCGGTCAGATCCAGTGCCGGCCGGGGTTTTTGCAGAATTGCAGGTTCAATCGAACAACTAAAACTTGTTATTCATCCGACGAGGGCGCATGGCTTGTGAACTATCGGCAACGACCCGATCCGGGCGTCGATGGCTGAGAGACCAAGAGTGCTCCCGCCTGAACGGCAAAACTGGAGCGCTCAGCGATGGTGCGCGCACCCATACTGCGTGACTTGGATGACGTTTTGGCGTCGCTATCCAAGCTGGAAGACTTGGGGCTCATTGAGAACGAGGAAGCACGCGCAGTCATCAGAACCGCCATAACGACTGTGGTTACAGCGATTGAGGCAATCGAGGCGCGATTAGCGGCACTCGAAAATGCACCGCGTCCAGCAAACATGCACTAGGCGCGACTGTTACGCCGATACTTTCGCGCAGGGGCGACACGTTCTAACGAGGAAACATCAATGCCAGTCATCGCGCGGCTGATAGCCGAAGTTACTAGGCTGGCAGACGAAGATAGCGCCGAAGGAAAGGCCGTTCGGTTACGATTGATAATCGATGATCTGAAGGAAGTAGGCGAACGACTGATTGCAGTCGAGAGGCGTATGGATGACCTGGAGCGTCGCCGTAAAAGCTCGCCATCCTAACTTACTGAGGCCGCCGCGGCCAGTCTGCAGGAGCATCGGAATGACAACGTGACGATCGCCATCATCGTTACAGTCATGGGATTGGTCGCCGCAATCGTCCTTCTTGCGTTTGCTCCGGCGGACTTCCGACGCAGTTAACGCCTTTTCCCAACTCAGAGCTTTCCATTTGTGCCCGCGATGCCTACATTCTCAGTATGCGGGACCAATCGGCCTACGACGAATTCGAACAAGCTCTTGGCGAGGTGATCGCATATCAGACGCCTGAACGGTCGATGCGTCTCACAAAGGCACGGGCCAACGTCAGCAACACCGATGTGCGGTACTTCGCAATTCTGAAACGCGCGTATCCCGAATTCCGTGCTTGGTTAGTGCCGCAGTAAAGGAAGCAGTTCCGCGATGTTCGCAGCGTACGCCGCGGCGCGTCTTTAGTCATCCGGCCCATCACGACGCGTCGACCCTTCTCATCCTCGAAATAGACGCAATATGCCCGATCATGGGGCCGGATCCTTCAGTTCATTCGACCATTTGATCGGTGAAATACCAGTACGATGATCATCGTGAGCAACGCCTTCGACAAAGCCCTCGCGTCGCTTCCGGACAGCGTACGGCCATTGCTCAATCGGGAGGTTATGGCTCACCGAATGCTCGATCTTGCGGCGGCCGGAGAACTGGACATTCCGCGCCTCTGCGCAGCCGTCCTCCTCAAGATGCCTACGTGAGGCGACGATGTCAGGCATAGCTCGTTTTACAACACTGTCCGGAGCATTCGACCCGCACACCGCGCAAGTTCTCGGATCGGCATTCGACGCGGCGTGAGCTCTTGTCGGTCGCACTGTCCAGCCGACAGCCACTCGTGAAGCAATCGCCAAAGCAATTGGGGGGAATTGGCACTATGGGAACATCATCTGTCGGAGACGCGCTATATCGGCGAGGTCGGCATCGACGCCAGCCCTCGGTTTTACAAATCGCTCGATGTTCAGAAGCAGGTGTTCCGCACAATCCTTGAACGATGTGCGGACGCCGGAGGCAAGATCCTAACGGTCCATAGCGTCCGCAGCGTACGGATTGTGCCTGACATGATCGAACGCCATCTTACTCGAGACCGAGGCGTCGTCGCGTTGCACTGGTTCACGGGCACCAAGGCGGAGGCCCGGCGCGCGGCGACCCTCGGCTGCTATTTCTCGATCAACGCAGAGATGATGCGCTCGGATCGCGGCCGTACGCTTGTCGCCGAACTGCCCATGGATCGGCTCTTAACCGAGACTGATGGGCCCTTCACCCAGATGGACGGGCGGCCGACCGAGCCGAATGACGCGCGGAAGGCGATCGATACGCTCGCCGGCGTGCGCAATCTCGCCGCCAGCGCAATCGACATCGGGCCAACCTGTATACGCTGGAATTAGTCGCGATCCTCACGCGGGATCATCCGAATGCGATCAGGGCCGAGACAGCAGATATTTTGCAAATCGGCCTGATTGAGTTGGCGAATGATATTTGCAGTCTGCGGTCCGGTCGCGCGACAAGCATGCAACTCGAATTGTTTGCTGAATATCGCATTGCGCGAACAGTCAATCTCCGCGTGATCGATTCAAAAGGGCGTGCTCATAGAGTCCACAAAATGGTGGATGCGCTCACGAAAGAAGAGGCGCGCCGTCACGTTGCTGAAAACACGAAACCGGCGCGGCCTCGTCAATCAAAAGAAATTGCCGAATTGGCGCGGCTCGTCGACGATATGGAAAAATACGGCGATGCTCACTGGAACTCTTGGGCAGTGCTGGAAAGCGGCGCACCGATAGACCGCTACCATCACTCAAACGCCAATCCAAACCGAATCAGGAATCCTGCTTTGGTCTCGGGGCCAAAGCCGGCTTTCATTTAGTCTAATATAGTGATGGGCCCAACCACTTCGCGTTGTGGCTTGGTACGAAACTCGCATCGCGTATTGGCGCCTTAACATCCGTCAGGCGGTGCGAGGCATCATCACCACGTTAGTACCCTCAATATTTCCTTCAACGACTGAACGAACGTGAGTCGCCCAGACATCGAGCGCTGCGCGCTTCTCGGACGCCCAATCGTGCCGCTGATACACTCCGGCAATACCACCACGGCTGCCGCTGATGTGGTTCAAAACTGCCTCCGTGACTTCGAGCCGCACGCCGAGCCGCTGTAAGCCCGTGGCGACGGTGCGGCGTAGATCGTGCACGCTCCAGGGCACAAGGGGCGCGGGACTGTTGCCGCATGCCTCAGCGGCCTTGGCGCGAGCGCCCGTGATTGCCTTGTCAAGCGCGCGCTTGGCTTTCGACCAACCTGCGAACGCCGTCGCAAGGGCGCCGGGCAGGACCAGCGCCCCGTTAATGCGGTAATCACTTACAGTTCGAATAGCCGCATCCGCGCGGTCAGGGAGCAACGATCTAACAAAATCGCGTGCCGTCGCACTGAGGGGCACCACGTGGGGGACGCCGTTTTTTGTGCGATCCCCTGGCATAGTCCAGGTCATCAAATCATCCGAAAGCTCGCTCCAGCCCATCCCGGCCACTTCCCCACGGCGCTGGCCAGTGATGATGAGCAGACGAATTATCGTGCCGTAGGGCGATCCCACATTGCCAGCGGCGCGCCAAATCTCCGCGATCTCGGCGTCGCTCAACACACGATCACGCGCGGCGACGCTCTTGTCGACAGGCAAAGCAAGAAACGGATTGGCGCTCACGGAGCCGCGTTTTAGCGCCCAGGCAAAAGTAGCTCTCCCATACGCGGCGGTACGGCCCGTCATGGCAGCGCCCCTGGTCTTTCCAGCACCAGGCCATCCTTGCGCTTTCGGCGCCGTGTCAACGCATCCAAGGTACGTACGACGGCCGCTCGATCCAAATCCTCGGCGGGATCGTCGAGGTGGTCAGCGAAAGCGTGATGCAGTGCGCGCACAGCCTCAGCGGCGTAGCGCGGGCGCCGGCCAACAAGGTGAACGCTCCTCCAATCCTCGATCAAAACCCGCAGTGTAAGCTGGTTGCGCGCCCGCCGCGCCCGCTCGGCTGCCGCGGCGGCCTTGCGCTCGGCGGCCGGGTTACGCCCCTTGGCAACGTCGCCCATGATAGCTGCGGCGGCCTCCCGCGCCTTCGCGAGGGACACCGCCGAACAGGCGCCCAACGGCACGCGCCATTTGTGACCATGGATCGTGTATTGGCACAGGTAAGTGCGGCCGCCGGTGGCAGTGACCCGAACGCCTAGACCCCGCTGTGCATCATCGAAAACGAGCCGGTCCTTCCGGCCGGGTTCAGGCGAAAGTTGCTCGACCT
The DNA here is from genome assembly GCA_963737755.1 of uncultured Alphaproteobacteria bacterium. GTDB lineage: Bacteria > Pseudomonadota > Alphaproteobacteria > Rhizobiales > Xanthobacteraceae > BOG-931. The sequence continues at coordinate 25,411 of CAVTTZ010000018.1, forward strand.
TCCGTTCCGTGAGCTTCATGTGCTTTTCCGGGTCCGCACGCGGATCCCCGGACCCCTTGCGGACCCCACCGGATGACGGCGCCTGTCGGTCGGTGTCGACCGAAGTCAGAAGTTCTCACAGAAAATCTCGCTTCACAATGCTAATGATGGGGTCCGCGACATTAGATGTCGGCCGCCGTCGGCGCGTGGCGGATCCTCGAAACTTACTGTGGATCAGGAGGTCGGTGGTTCGAGTCCACCCAGCTGTACCAAACAATCAATGGCTTGAACGGAGCGAAAATCTCGATTTGGGCACAAGCGCAATGCGCCCGAACCGACTTCAAGCGTATCGGCTTTCTTGCTCGGTCACGATGGCGCCAAAACCGCAGCCTGGTTCGCCACAAAACTGCCGAGGAGCGCGCTGGGTCCGTCCATGTGGCCGGGATCTGGGCGGTAAACCGTTTCCCACGGCCCTTGATAAGCCTCAACCGGATTGCCCGGCGCACCGAGTATCACGACGAGGCGGAAGCGCTGCTTCTCGTCGGACGTCAACGCGTCGAGCACATGGCGCGCATTGTAGCCGCCTCCGGAAAATCCGTAGATTGCCCTGATCGCATGATCGGATCGAATGGCCTGAAGCGCCATGGATGTCTGCGGACTATTTCCGTAGGCCTCGCCTGAGATGTCGAGCACGCGTCCGACGTAACCCCTGCGCTTTGCGTATTCAAGCGCGCACGGTTCATCGAGCGCGCCTTTCGGCCAATCTTTACCGGCAAAATGGCCGGCAATACCACGTAGGATGAGCATGACCGCAGGCGCTGCAGCGCCTGCGTTGAACGCAAGTGCCCGCGCCGCGACCGCAACCGGCGACGTCACCCCGAAGCCAAGTTGTATCGCGGTGGACATTGTCCGGGGACCGACCGTGCCGTCGCCGACCAAACCGTGCGCGTTCTGAAAAGCGATAGTGCCTTGGCTCGTGCCGGTGCTGAATTTGCCGTCCGCATCGCCCCCGCTAAAATTGAACCCCTGGTCGACGAGGAAAGCCTGCCAAGCCTTAACCAGCGGTCCCCGCGATCCCAAACGCAAGGACTGTCGTCCAATCTGATCTATGGGAGGATCGGTGACGACGAGACGGCAATCACCGATCAACCCGTTACTCGGCAAACTTCCGCGACGGCTCTTCAGATCGTTTATAATGGCAACGACCCGCGCCGTGCTGTCTAAAAGATCAAAGTCTGAATCCGGACCGGCAAGCGAGTTGGCGAGATTGATGCAACCGATCGTGCTCCCATATCCAGAAGCCGGGTGAACCAGGATCCCGACCCGTTCATCGGTATCACCGACTTCGAGCGCCGGCCGCGGATGATCCCCATCTGTTTCGAAATCCACCGTGCTGTAATTTTCAGTGTCGTGGCCACGCAACGGATAGGCCCCGGCCTCTATGCATCTGTGCTCGGCCTTGCCGATGGCGCCATTATCACCGGGGCCCTCCCGCTCGACAGTCATACCGTGAAGGTTCGCAACCGGCGCGCCATCGACGTAGACCTGATACTGTCCGACCGTGCGGGCAAAAGATTTGCTGTCCCGTTTCTCGGTGCGGAGCCTTCGCACCAGAAGGGTCCAGCCTGTCGGAGGGACGCTCGACACGTCTACAGCCATGGCAACGGCGGCGCGCGGCGGGGCGCTCACGAGGAAGGCGCCGAAATCAGGCTTTGCGTCATTGGTATCGACGCTCAGGCCAGACCAATCGAGATCGACTCTGCGCTGGGCAAGCGCCCATTTTCCGCTGCGATCGAAATCTTTCGAGCCTGCAAACGACGTAGAAGCGCTGAGCCAAGCGTAGGCGCATGCGCCACTGGAAAGAAGGGCGTCGCAAACAACACCATCGCTATAGACGCCGAGCTTGTACTTCCCGTTGAGGACTTGTTGGAGGCCGCTAAAATAATTTGCGATGCCAGGCAGATGTGAGGCTTCGTAGCCGTTGGGCAGGTGCTCCATCGCGAAGTAGATAGCGCTACCGAGAGGCTGTGCTACTTGCGTGGCTTGCTGCAGGGCGATCTGGGCATCGTGGATACCTTGCTGTACCGAAAGGGCGGGATCGCCGCCATTTTCAAAAACCGTGAAGACCTTAATACCCGCCCCGCTCAAGGCTTCCGCTTCCGGTTTCGTCAACCTCTTCCACGCACTTGACGAATAGTAACGGCCAACCGCGACGACCCCTCTAGCCTTCAAAAGGTCGATGCGTGCTGTCGTATTGTCGTTGGTGTCAATGACTCCCATGATTCCCCTCCCCGCAGTTTTTGCGTTTGAGAAATTCATTCGAACTCACTTGACGTTGCCATCAACATGAGGCGCCGCCCCGCAACAAAAATGTAGCGAGCGCTCACGTACGAGAACTCTTGAGTTGGGCAACACCGAATAGATCTAAAAAACGCGCAGGCCTTTTTGCCTGCCCGAAACGAAACCGCTTGCAACGAAACGCCTGCTAAAGAAGAATTGAAAAAAATTAGCACAGTTTTTTTGCCGAATGTGTGACAAACATCACCGGCTTTTGTATCGAAGCGTGGGCGGGAAAATGGCCATCATCATGCGATCGCCGCGCTTGAGTCAGACTGTCCGGCGACTACGACGTTTTATCGAAAAATAGCGACGACTGAGTCGGTCACGGCCGACAGCGGATTAAAATCCAGCGGCCCCGTCGCGAATTCTCCACCGAAAACTTTTTGTTGTGCGTCGCCTGTCACCGAACCGATGGGCATACGCGTGGAAGCCGGAAGTAACAGAACAGGGCTCCGCGGAAGAGAATGACGTGTGCAAAGATCGGAGCGACCGGTGCGTCTTCGGTAACTTACTTTTAACCCTGTCAGTCGGCCCAGCCTGCGTTTACGTCCTGGCCTGAATTGCCACTGCCTCTCGTTAACCAGCAAGGTTTTGGGTGGGTCCCGGAACGGTCCGGCGCGCGCCCCGCGAACGCCTGACGCAAGCGCAAAGGGCTTCTGTACGCGGTGCTGTTTCGCGCGGACATACTTGGTGGGAGGATTGGGTGATGACGATCGAACGTCGCAGCGATGAGCGTTTGCGCGCCTCCATGCCCGCGCGGTTGGCGTTCGGCGGACGCTATCGTCTGCGCGGCGTCGTTTTGAACATCTCTAAATCGGGCGCGAAACTCGCGCTCGACAGATCCGGCGAGGTGCCGGCGGAGTTCGTCCTCAGCGTCTGCTTCAAGCGTCAGGAACGCCACTACAAGGCCGCGGTGCAGTGGCGTCGCCGCGAGGCGTTGGGATTGGAGTTAAAACCACTGGCGGGGAAGGATGAGGAGTGGCTGCATGGCCTTGCCAGACCGCGCCATTCCGATGACGCCATGATGGACAAGCGCGGTGTGCGTCTGTTGCATCTGGCCCACGAAAGCGATCACGCCGAGCGTAAACCGCGACGCGCGGTTTGATTTTGATCTTGCACGACGACGGCATCGGCGCCGCGACTTTGGCGTCGGCCAGTGCTGCTGGTCACGCGAGCGTGGGTAATTACGAGGTCCGCGGGTGACCGGCGTGGCCCCGGCGAACGAACTTTTACCTTAACGACACGTCGCCGACGTTAGCGAGCAAACTTGAGCTATTGTGCCGTATTCAACCACCATCGGATGGACGGACAATCCTCTCGAGTGAGTGCCGTGACGCGCGCGACGACCTTGACGGCGTTCCCAGACGTGGCCGCGCCGGCGAGCGCGCATCACGCCGCGCAGAGCGCCGCGGGCGAGCGGATGGGCGGCCAAGCGCCACAGCTTTCCATCCAGATTTTCAGCGAGCTCGCGGCGGTCGAGGCCGAATGGCGGCTGTTCGAGCGTAACGCCGACTGCACCGTCTTCCAGACCTTTGACTGGCTCGCGACTTGGCAAAGGCATGTCGGCGAACGCCACGGCGTTCGTCCGGTGATCGCGGTCGCGCGTTTTGCCGCGGGCGACATCGCTTTCATTCTGCCGCTGTGTTTGATGCGCGGACATTTGGCGCGGCGGCTGTGCTGGCTCGCGCAGGAGCTTTCCGATTACAACGCGCCACTGCTCGCCCGGATTTTTCCGCGCGCGCGACACCGAGCAGATTTCCTCGCGGCATGGCGCGACCTGCAAGTGCAGATGCAGTGCGAGCCGCTGCTGCGGCATGACTGGATCGAATTCGAAAAGATGCCCGGGACGATCGGCGCCCAGGCCAATCCGTTTGTGGATCTTGCCGTCGCGCCCAACCGCAGCAATGCGCATCTGGCGCACCTGGGCGCGGACTGGGATGAATTCTATCGGACAAGACGCTCATCGGCGACGCGCCGGCGCGACCGCGCGAAGCTGCGGCATATGTCGCAATTCGGCGACATCCGCTTCATCACCGCGACTGACACGACCGACGCCGCCCGCACGCTCGAAATCCTGATGGAGCAAAAAAGCCGCGCCTTCGCCCGCAAGGGCGTAGCCGATCTTTTCGCACCGCCGGGACATCGCGAATTTTTCCTCGATCTCGCCAGCAATCCGAAGATGCGCCATCTCGTGCACATCAGCCGGACGGAGATCGGAGAGATTTGCGCCGCGACCAATTTCGGCATCGTGTTCGGCGGTTGCTATTATCATCTGCTCGCCAGCTATGTGGACGGCGAGGTCGCGCATTACGGACCGGGCGCGCTGCATTTGCGCGAGCTTTTGGCTTACGCCATCAAGCGCGGCGTCAGATCGTTCGACTTCACCATCGGCGACGAGCCCTACAAGCGCGATTGGTGCGACACCGTTCTGAAGCTTTACGACTATGCGGCGACGATCACATGGCGCGGCCTGCCGGCGCGAACGTTTTCAAGCGCGCAGCGGCGGAGCATGCGGCTGATCAAACAGACGCCGCTGTTGTGGAGCATCGCCTCGCGCGGGCGCAGCGCCGTCGGCAACGCTGTCGGGCAACGCGCGAACTGAACGCGATGCGAGCCGCACCGCTTCGCGTTCCGCGCCAACAGCGCAAGCTTGCGTCATGGGCGACATGGATCTGCTCGGCCGCTGGCGCTGGCGCGGATCCCCTGCGCCGTGGTCAGCCGCCCGGGCGTGCCTTCGCTGTATTCGCGCTATGCCGGCGCACGCCTCGTCTGGGACGACTATGGCGACGGCAGCGAAAGGCTCGTCGATCGCCTTCTCGCGTTCGGCGCCGCGCAGCCGGAGCCGCCGGTGCTGTTCTATCAGGAGGACGCGCAAACGCTTTTGATCTCGCGCCATCGCGAGCGCCTGGCCAAGGCGTTCCGTTTCGTCGCCGCCGAAACAAATCTGATTGAAGATCTCCTCGACAAGGCACGCTTCCAAACACTTGCGGAGCGGCACGGTCTCCCGGTTCCGCCGACGCGCCGCTTCGACCCGAACACCATCGAACCGGCACAGCTCGGATTGCGCTTTCCGCTGATCATCAAGCCGCTGACCCGGCTCGATCGCTGGAACGACAGCTTCGGCCGGCACAAGGCGTTGTTGGCCGAAAATCCCGACGCGCTGCTGGCGCTCTGGCCGCAGCTGCATCGCACTCGGCCTGCCGCTTCTGGCGCAGGAATTCGTGCACGGGTCGGAAGCCAGAATCGAGAGCTATCATTGCTACGTCGATGCCCGCGGGCGGATCGCCGGCGAATTTACCGGCCGCAAGATCCGCACCTACCCGCTGCGCTTCGGCCACACGACGGCGCTCGAAATCACCGAGACCGCCGATGTGCGCGAGCCACGGCCGCAACATCGTCGAGCGGCTCGGACTGACCGGCGTCGCCAAGCTCGACTTCAAGCGCGACATGCAGGGCAAGCTCAAGCTTCTGGAAATCAATCCGCGCTTTTCGCTCTGGCATCATGCGGGCGCCGCTCGCCGGCGTCAACATTCCGGCACTGGTTTATGCCGACCTGACCGGCTCGCCGCGGCCGGCGCCGACCCGCGTGAAAGCCGGCGTTGCGCTGGTGCCGGCCATGGAAGGATTTCGCGGCCGCCCGCGAAGCCGGCGAGCCGCTTATCGGCATGGACGCGCTGGACCATCGGCTGCCAGGCAAAATCGACGTTGTCGTTCGACGATCCGCTGCCGTTGCTGCGCGCGACCTGACGCTGAGATGCGGGCTGCGGCGTGAGCGACGGCAGAGAGCGAGTGCCAACGGCGCGTAGCGCAGCCGGGCAAGCGCGTGCCAGACTCGGCTGACGTTGGCCTCCGGCTCGACATCTGGGCGTCAATTTTCCGTCACGGCCTAGACGCGGTCAAGACCGTGACCTGCATCGCGTCGACTGAGGAGATCGCCACTCATGTCTGACAAAACAGCTTTGGCCGGACCTGCCGTTCGCGGCCTGGACCGAGACCTGCGAAACGCTGCACCTTTGGACGCAGATCGCCGGCAAGGTGCGGCTCAAGCTCACGCCGCTGATCAATCATTGGTGGAACGTCACGTTTCAGGTCGGCTCGCGCGGCCTGGTCGCGCCGGCAATCCTTATCCGGGCGGCACGTTCGATATCGTTTTCGATCTGATCGGCCACGAGCTTGCAGATCGCCACCAGCGACGGCCGCTCGAAAGCATGGAGCTCGCGCCGATGTCGGTCGCGGACTTTTATGCCGGCTTCATGGAGCGGCTGCGGCGACTCGGCATCGACGTCCATATCTGGACCATGCCGAGCGAGATCGCGAACGCGCTGCCGTTCGAACAGGATCGCACCCACGCGCAATACGATGCCGAATACGCGACGCGCTTTCATCAGGCGCTGGTGCGCTCGGCGCGGCTGATGACGGAATTTCGCGCCCGCTTCATCGGCAAAGTCAGCCCGGTGCATTTCTTCTGGGGCAGCTTCGATCTTGCGGTCACGCGCTTCTCCGGCCGCACCGCACCGCCGCCGACGAGCGTCGTCCCCAACGTCGCCGGCTGGGTGATGGCCGAGGCCTATTCGCACGAAGTTTCAAGCTGCGGCTTCTGGCCCGGCAATGGCGGCTACGGCCGCGCCGCTTTCTATGTCTACGCGTATCCGGAGCCGCAGGGTTATGGCGACGCGCGCCTCTCCATGAGCGAAGCGTTTTACGACAAGGGGATCGGGCAATTCATCCTGCCCTACGACGCGGTGCGCGCGGCGCGCGATCCGGATGCGTTGCTGCTGTCGTTCCTGCAGGAGACCTACGCGGCCGCGGCCGATCTGGCCCAATGGGATCGCAAGGCGCTGGAGCGCGACGTAGGTTTCGTAGAACGCGAGTCTCCGCACGCACGACCGTCATGGCCGGGCTTGTCCCGGCCATCTACGTCTTATGCGCGGCACTCGAACAAGACGTGGATGCCCGCGACGAGCGCGGGCATGACGATTTCGACAAAGCGCAGAGAGTGCGCTTCGCGAGGTGCGCTACTTCGCCTTCGCGTAGGGATAGATCACATCGCCGGTTTTCAGATCCGGCGGCGTCAGCACGGTCTGATAGCCCATGCCCCGCCAGGTATCGAGGTTCGCATCCTCCGGAATGCCGTGATACTGCACCTGCATCATGCCGGATTTGGTCCACTCGCCGTTCTTGCCGAATTTCACGTCGCCCATGATGGTCTTGAACTCGTGGGTGCGCAGATAGTCGGCGAGCTTGTCGTCGTTGATGCTGTTGGCGCCGACGATCGCGTCGCCGAGAACCTGGAAATAGGCGTAGCCCCAACCGCCCAGATAATAGCCGAGCGGATCGACGCCTTCGGCTTTGGCGCGCTCCTGATAGGTCTTGAAGAACGCCGCCGCCGCGGGCGTCATCAGTTTTTCCGACGGCACCCAGGTCTCGTAATTGACGATGCCGTTCATCTTCGACTTGAGCCGCTCCTTGAACGCGGTCGCCTGCAGGCCGACCATGGCGCCGCCGAACATTTTCGGCGTGAAATTCAGCTCGTTGGCGGATTGCACCGATGCCGACGGAGCTCAGCGGATAGGAGCAGACAATGACAAGATCGGCATTGGCCGCCTGCAACGCGCGGACGATCGGCGAAAAATCCGTCGTGCCGGGCGGAAACGACTTGTCGTAAACGATATTGACGCCGAACCTTTTGGCGTTCTCGCGCGCGCCGGTGCAGGCATTGCGGGCGAACTCGGCGTCTTCGGAAGCGATCGCAAGCGTCGTCGGCTTCGGGTTCTGCTGCAACGCGCACCTGAAAGAAGCCTTCGGTGTATGCGGCTTTGGTGTCGGGCCCGGTCGGCAGCATGGAAAAGTATTTGGGGTAGTGAAATTCGCTGTTCACATCGAGCCCGAACAGGGCAACGAACGTCTTGCCCTTCTGCATGACGACGGGCATCGCCGGCGCCACCATGTTGGTCGCATAGCCGCTGACCACGAGATCGACTTTATCGACATCAAGAAGCTTGGTGTAGATGCCGGGAACGTTGGCCGGGATCGACTGATCGTCGTAGGTGATGAGCTTGACCTTGCGGCCGAGCAGACCGCCCTTGGCGTTGGTTTCATCTTCCCAGATCCTGGCGCCGGCCAAAGCCTGCTTGCCGTTGGGCGCGAGCGGACCCGTGACCGACATCGCCAGACCGATCGTGATCGGAGCATCGTTCTCGGCCACGGCCGGCGCCGCAATAAAGCTACAAGGCCAACAGCGCCGCGGCAAGTCCGCCGCCAGTGCGCACCACGCGAATCGACATGCGCCTTCCTCCCTATACGAACGCTTTGTTTTTTCGCCCCGCCGTCACGCTACCGTGGCGTTGCATCAGATTGACCGGGTTGTGCGCCGCTGAAAAGAGCGCATGCCGATCCGGCGGCGCAAATACCGCCGTCCGGCGAGTGCCAAAGAGTCGCAAGCTGGAGCCGATCGACGATGCGTTGCACGCCCCTAACAAGATCGCGCTGCATCGCAATCGCAGTGCAGCAAGATCACGTGCGGCGGCCCGGGAAGGTCGCGCATCGGACTTAAAGCGCGACCAGCACCGGCCACCTCCGCGAAAGGTGATGAAAGCCTGCCGATTAGCTCTTGCCGCGCGTTCGCCTTTGGCCTTATCTTCAGGCGTGCATCGGCGGCGCTGCTCAACTCGGGCGTGCTCCGAGCCTCCGCGATCCAAACGCACTCGCACCGAGGAAACCGACCATGGCCTGGACCACCCCGACACTCGTCGAAATCTGCATCGGCCTCGAAATCAACGGCTATCTGCCGGCCGAGTTCTAATCGGCACGCTTCGCTCTCCGCCATTCCTGTGAATGGGGAATCTGACCGCCATCGTACTCGGTGCTGCGGCCGGGGGCGGCTTTCCGCAATGGAATTGCCGGTGCCCCGTGTGTCAGCTCGCTTGGGCGGGTGACACGCGGGTCAAGCCGCGAACCCAGGCGAGTCTGGCGGTTTCCGGCGATGGCGAGCAGTGGATCCTGCTCAACGCCGCGCCTGACCTCCGCGCCCAGCTCTTGGCAACGCCGCGTTTGCAGCCGCGGAGCGGCCTGCGCGACAGCCCGATCGCCGCCGTCGTTCTGACCGGCGCCGAGGTCGACCAAGTGGCGGGTCTGCTGACCTTGCGCGAGCGGCAGGGTTTTACCGTGCTGGCAACAGCCGACACGCTGGCGGCGGTCCAGGCCAATCCGATCTTCGGGGTTCTGGCCGCTGGATCTGGTCCGCCGGCAGACCATCGCGCTCGGGACCCGCTTTCCCTTGCCCGGCGGCCTTGAAGCGGAGCTGTTCGCCGTTCCCGGGAAGGTTGCGCTTTATCTTGAAGGCGACGCGCCGGCGCTCGCCGCCGAAACCGGCGCCAATGTCGGCGTCGAGATCAGCGACGGCACGCGCCGCCTCGCCTATGTGCCGGGCGCCGCCGCCGTGCCGCCGGCGTTGCGTCAACGACTGGCCGGTGCCGACGTAATCCTGTTCGACGCCACGCTATTCACCGACGACGAGATGATCGCGACCGGCACCGGCGAAAAGACCGGCCGCCGGATGGGGCACATGCCGGTCGACGGACGCTGACGGAACGCTCGCGGCGCTCGCCGGCCTCGGCGGACGGAGGATTTTGACCCACATCAACAACACCAATCCGATCCTGATCGAAGGCTCGCCGCAGCGCCGCAAGGTCGAAGCCGCCGGATTCGAGGTGGCGCTCGACGGCATGGAGATCGTGCTGTGAAGATATTGTCCGCCGAAGAACTCGAGGCGAGCCTGCGCGACATCGGCGCGCGGCGTTATCATCGCCTGCACCCGTTCCACAAACTGCTGCATGGCGGCGCTTGCACCAAGGCGCAGGTGCAAGCCTGGGCGCTCAATCGCTACTATTATCAGGCGATGATCCCGATCAAGGACGCGAGCCTGATCGCGCGTTGCGATGATCAGGCGACGCGCCGCGCGTGGCGCAGCCGCCTGGTCGATCATGACGGCGACCACGATGGCGAAGGCGGCATCGCGCGCTGGCTCAAGCTCACCGATGGGCTTGGCCTCGACCGGGAATATGTAACCTCGCTGCGCGGCCTGTTGCCGGCGACGCGGTTTGCGGTCGATGCCTATGTGCATTTCGTGCGCGAGAAGACCTTGCTGGAGGCGATCGCGTCTTCGCTGACGGAACTGTTTTCGCCGGTCATCATCGGCGAGCGCATGGAAGGCATGTTGAAGAACTACGATTTCGTCACCGCCGAAACGCTGGCTTATTTTTCGCAGCGGCCGCCGCAAGCCGAGCGCGACTCGCAGTTTCGCCCTCGACTATGTCAAACAGCACGCGCGCACGGCGGCGACGCAGGCGCAGGTGCTGGCCGCGCTCGAATTCAAATGCGCCGTGTTGTGGGCGATGCTGGACGCGCTCTATTATGCGTACGTTGCACCAAAGCAGATCCCGCCCGGCGCTTTTGTTCCTGAAGCTTGAACCCCGGCAGAGGTCGCAGCCGCGATGTCCAGCAAGCTTCGGGTTGACGCAACTGACAAGACACCAGGGAGTGTGCGTTCATGAACGATCAGCCGTCCGCGATCGCACCGGATTCTCGGCCGCGGCTGCCGCGCGGCGTCCGCCTCGTGCACAACGAGGCGCAGGGCGGATGGGTGCTGTTGGCGCCGGAGCGCGTGTTCAAGGCCGATGCGGTTTCGGCCGAGGTGCTCAAACGATGCACCGGCGAGGCGACGTTCGCAGCCATCGTCGATGATTTGGCTACGGCCTACAAAGCGCCGCGCGAACGCATTCTGGCCGACGTCACCACGATGCTGCGCGGCTTGGCGGACAAACGTTTGTTGGAGCTTTAGAGCATGTCCCGGAAAAGTGGAAACCGGTTTTTCGAAAAAGGACATGCGATAACACAGATTAGAGCACATCGCGATTAGCCTAATCGTGATGTGCTCCAGCGCCGCTTTCACCTTGTGCCGACAATGCGCATTGCATACGTCGCTCGGGAAAGCGATATGAAACAGACAAAGATGTGAAACAGACAAAGACGGATGGCCGGAATAGCCCGGCCGAAACTGTGTAGAGCTTGACGCGAGCAAAAGATGACGGGAGCAAGCGTACCGTTGCACAAACCGCTCGGCCTGTTGGCCGAGTTGACGCACCGTTGTCCGCTCGGTTGTCCTTACTGCTCGAACCCGCTGGCGCTGGAACCCCGCGCCGGCGAACTCGACACGCAAACGTGGGCGCGGGTGTTTCGCGAAGCCGCCGGCCTCGGCGTCCTGCAGGTTCATCTTTCAGGTGGCGAGCCCGGCGCGCGACGCGACCTGGTCGAGATCACCGCCGCCGCCCATGATGCCGGCCTTTACACCAATCTGATCACATCGGCCGTCGGCATCACGGCGGCGACGCTGCGCAAGCTCGCCGACATCGGCCTCGATCATGTGCAAATCTCCATCCAGGACAGCGAAGAAGCGAGCGCCGATCACATCGCCGGCTATCAGGGCGCCTTTGCGCGCAAACGCGCGCTGGCGGCCGAGGTGGTCGGTCTCAAGATCCCGCTGACCGTCAATGCGGTCATGCATCGCGCCAACATCGATCACCTCCCCGCAATGGTCGAACTGGCACTGTCGTTGGGCGCCAGCCGCGTCGAGATCGCGCACGCGCAATATTACGGCTGGGCCCTGAAGAACCGCTCCGCCCTGATGCCGACCGCGGAGCAGGTCAAACAGGCGCGCCGCGACGGTCGAGGAGCTGCGGCGCCAGCATCGCGGCGAGATCGTCATCGATGCGGTCGTGCCGGATTACCACGCGCGGCTGCCGAAGCCTTGCGTCGGCGGATGGGGCCGGCGCTCGCTCAACGTGACACCGAGCGGCAAGGTGCTGCCGTGCCACGCGGCCGAATCGATTCCGGGCCTCGAATTCTGGTCGGTGCGCGAGCATGCGCTCGCCGACATCTGGGCCCATTCGCCGGCCTTCAATGCCTTTCGGGGCACCGACTGGATGAAAGAGCCGTGTCGAAGCTGCGCCCGCCGCGACATCGATTTCGGCGGCTGCCGTTGTCAGGCATTTTTGCTGAGCGGCGATGCCCGGGCGGTCGACCCGGTCTGCCACATGGCACCGACCCATGAGGCGGTGCAAAGCTTGGCCGGCGTCCACGAAGATGTGCCCTACGCGTACAGGCAGGCTTAGGACGCCGGCGTAGCCGTCGCGCACCCTGCCCGTCAGAGCGCAAAGTCGCTCACCCGCATTTTGGATTTTGCTTTCACATTGCAAAGGGTTAGATTGCGTTAACCATGGCGCCGGCGCGCAACGTTGGTGCGACTTGGCCGGCGGAGGGGTTAACGCATGATAACGCTTTCCATCAACGGAAAGTCGCACGAGGTCGATGTCGAGCCGGACACTCCGCTGCTCTGGGTGCTGCGCGATACCATCGGGCTGACCGGCACGAAATACGGCTGCGGGATCGCGCAGTGCGGCGCCTGCACGGTGCATATCGACGGGACCGCGACGCGCTCCTGCCAGGTGCCGGTCGGCAGCCTGAACGGACGCCATGTGACCACGATCGAGTCGCTGGCGCCCGAGGGCAGCCTGCATCCGGTGCAGCAAGCCTGGATCGATTTCGACGTGCCACAATGCGGCTATTGTCAGAGCGGCATGATGATGGCCGTGGTGGCTCTGCTCAAGCGGAACCCCAAGCCGACTGATGCGGATATCGACGCAGCAATCACCAATATCTGCCGCTGCGGCACGTATCAGCGCATACGCGCGGCGATCCACGCGGTCGCTGGAGCGTGACTGTGAGGTACGATCATGCGTTTGATCAGGGCGCTTTTGCTTCTGATCTTGGCTGGCGCAGCCGCACTCCCCGCCACTAAAGCGGCGGCCGAAGATGTCGATCTGCTGCTGGTGCTGGCAGCCGACGTGTCACGCAGCATCGACAGCGAAAAATTCCAGCTGCAACGCGAAGGCTACGCCACCGCGATTTCCGATCCGCGGGTGCTGGAAGCAATCAAATCGGGCCGCACCGGACGCATCGGCTTGAGCTTCGTGGAATGGTCCGGACTGACGTCGCAACGGCTGGTGGTCGATTGGACCCCGATCAGCGGCGCCGAATCGGCCAAGAGCTTTGCCGACCGGCTGCTGGAAGCGCCGCGCTCTTTCGCCGACCGCACCTCGATCAGCGCCGCGCTGGAATTCTCGATGGCGCAGCTGGCGCGCGCGCCGTTTCGATCGGCGCGACGCACCATCGATGTCTCCGGCGACGGCACCAACAACGCCGGCCGCGATGTCGCGCAGGCGCGCGACGAGGTCTTGGCGCACGACGTCACCATCAACGGACTGGTGATCCTGAGCGAAACCCCGCTTGGCCTGGAATCCCGACCACACCAATCCGGCGGGCGGGCTGGAGAACTATTACCGCGAGAACGTGATCGGCGGTCCGGGCGCGTTCGTGCTGGCCGCACAGGGCTTCAATTCGTTCGGCGAAGCCATCGTCAAGAAGATGATCTCCGAGGTCGCCCAGGCCGAGATGCTGCGCCGGACACTGGCCCGGTGAGCATTCTCGCCGGCGCGGCTCGCCTGTCCGCATGCGCCCGCGTGGTACTCCCCTGCCGCACCTTCGCGCGTGGGCCGACGGCTGGCCTGCGACGAGTTTATTGTTTTGCAGCAACCCTTTGGGCGGTTGCACGGCGAGAACGGCCACGAAAGCGACACAGAGGCCGGGCATCTTAACGACTTACCCGCCCATCCAGGCATTCGATCGGCGCAAGCGAACGTTGGAACGCATCACGTGACCGCGGCTACGGGCTTGAAACGTCTTGCGATTGCCGTTGGTGCCGTGATCGGGGCTGTGATGATCAGCCTCGTCGCGCTTGTCGTTCCTGGTGCCGGCCTCCACGGTGCGCGACGCCGTCGCCAAGGAAATCCACGCGGTGACCGGGCTCAATCCGGTCCTGCGCGGCGACATGTCGGTGTCGCTGTTTCCCTCCGGAACGGTGACGTTCCACAACGTGTTGCTTGGCGAAGACCATAACGGCGACCCCGGCCTGGTCGCCGACGAGCTGACCGCGCGGCTGCGCTATTTCCCGCTGCTGGCCGGCCGCATCGAGATCGCCGGCGTCACCCTGGTGCGGCCGACCATCACGGTGAGCTTTCTGCCGGGCGGCCATTCCAACTGGTCGGGGCTGATCGGAGCGCTGGCACACGCGCTGCAGCCCGATCCGGAGCGCGCTGCCTCGTTCTCGGAAATCGCCATCCAGGATGGCACCGTCGTCATCCACAAGGTCGGCGGACGACTCCGCCGAACGGCTTGAGGGCGTGGATTTTCAACTCGCCTGGCCGTCGATCTCGCGCAGCTTCGGCGCCAGCGGACGTTTCGTCTGGCACGACGAGCCGATCGAGACGAGCTTTACGCTTGGCGATTTCCTCTCCGCACTGAACGGCGACCGTTCGGGCATCAAGGTGCGGCTCTCCGGCGCGCCCGTGAAGGCGGCCTTCGACGGCGCCATAAGCGGGCAGCCGTCGCTCAAGATCGACGGCACGCTCAGCATCGAAACGCCGTCGCTGCGCGACGCGCTGCATTGGACCGACGCACGGCGGCTGCCGTTCGGCGGCTTCGGCCACTTCGCGATGAAGGGCCACAGCAGCATTTCGGGCGGCGCCGTGTCGCTCTCGAACGTCAATGTCGAGCTCGACGGCAACACCGCGGAAGGCGTGATCACGCTCTCGACCGATCGGCGTACGGTGCAGGGCACGCTCGCCGCCGACACGCTCGATGTCACGCCCTACGTGTCCGGCATTCATCTTCTCGCCGCCAACGAGCGTAACTGGGATCAACTGCCGATCACGCTGAGCGGCCTGGCCGATTCCGATCTCGACCTGCGCATCTCGGCGCGCAGCGTCAAAGTCGCGAGCGCCCAATTGGGCCGTACCGCCGTGGCCGCCAACCTGCGCAGCGGCAAGCTCGATGTCACGATCGGTGAATCGGAGGCGTTCGGCGGCACCGCCAAGGGCTCGGTGGGTCTCGCCAGCGCCAACGGCGAAGTTGCGGTGACGACGCGCGTCGCCTTCATCGACGTCGATCTCGAAGCCTGCCTCGGCCAGGTGTTCGGGCTGCGCCGCTTGGAAGGCCGCGGCAATGTCTCGCTCAATATCGAAGGCTCCGGCCCTTCGGTTCTGGCGGTAACCAACACGCTGAGCGGCACCGCCAGCTTGATCGCCCATGACGGCGCCATCGCCGGCATCAATGTCGAGCAGTTGCTGCGCCGGCTCGAGCGCCGGCCGCTGTCCGGCAACGGCGATTTCCGCAGCGGGCGGACGCCGTACGATCAACTGGCGCTGACGCTCAAGATCGATCAGGGCCAGGTGTCGGTCGACGACATGCATCTGACCGGGCCGACGGTGCGGCTTTCGGTCGGCGGCCAGGTCTCGGTGCCGGCGCGCGACCTCGACCTCAAAGGCGTAGCGACCTTGGCGTCGAATGAAACCGCCAACGAATTCGACCTGCCGTTTGTCGTCCAGGGCCCGTGGGACGACCCGATCATGCTGCCGGATGCGCAGAGCCTGCTGCGCCGGTCGGGCGCGGCGGCGCCACTTCTCGAATCGGCGGCCAAGACCCGCAGCGCCGGCGCCGCGGTGCGCGCGGTCATCGACAAGCTTTTGGCCAATCCCACCGGGGCAACAACAACCGCCCCGGCAACGCCGAAGTCAGCGGACTAAATCTTTTCAGATGCGCGCGGCGGCGGCGCGCGATCCGGTGAGCTTGGCCAGCAGCGACGCGACGATCACGGCGACACCGACCACCGCGACCATGATGCTGCACACCGCGTTCATTTCCGGTTTCACGCCAAGCCGCACTTCGGAATAGATCCGGATCGGCAGCGTCGTCGTACCCGGGCCGGTGGTGAAGCTCGCGATTACCAGATCGTCGAGCGACAGCGCAAACGCCAGCATCCAGGCTGCAATGACCGCCGGCACGATCAGCGGCAACGTGATCGACAGGAAGGTTCGCGAGGGCGATGCGCCAAGATCGGCCGCTGCCTCTTCCAGACTGTTGTCGAAATCCGCCAGTCGCGATTGAACGATGACGGCGACGAAGCACATCGCCATCGTGGTGTGCGCGATCGTGACCGTCCAGAAGCCGCGGTCGACCGCGATGGTCACGAACAACAGCAGCAGCGACAGGCCCGTGATCACTTCCGGCATCACCAAGGGCGCGTAGATCATCGCCGAGAAAGGCAAGCGGCCGCGAAAACGGCCGAACCGCGCCAGCGCCAGCGCCGCCAACGTTCCCAGGATGGTCGCGATGGTGGCGGACGTGAGCGCCACCCGCAGGCTGACCATCGCGGCCTCGATCAACGCCTCGTCGTTGAGAAGCTCGGTGTACCACTGCGTCGACCAGCCACCCCACACCGCCACCAGGCGCGAGGCATTGAACGAATAGATCACCAGCACGGCGATCGGCAGATAGAGAAAGGCCATGCCGACAATGAGAGCCGTGATGTTGACGCCGGAGAGCTTGCGCATCGTCAGTCCCGCTCAACCGCGCGCATCGCCTGATGCTGATAAAAGATGATCGGCGTGACCAGCAGGCAGACCAGCACGACCGCAACCGCGGACGCGACCGGCCAATCGCGATTGCTGAAGAACTCCATCCAGATGGTCTGCCCGATCATCGGCGATTCCGAGCCGCCGAGCAGATCCGGAATGACGAATTCGCCGACGATGGGAATAAAACACAGCAGCACGCCGGCCAGCATGCCGGAGGACGACAGCGGCAACGTCACCTGCCAGAAGATTTTCCAGCGCGGGCAGCCGAGATCGGCCGCGGCCTCGATCAGCGTCTCGTCGAATTTTTCCAGCACCGCATAGAGCGGCAGCACCATGAAGGGCAGATAGGAATAGACCACGCCGATGAAGATCGCGGTGTCGGTCGACAGCCAGGCCGGCGGCTCGCTGACCAGATGCAGCGCCATCAGGACATCGTTGAGCGGTCCTTCGCGCTGCAGGATGTTCATCCACGCATAGATGCGGATCAGCAGCGAGGTCCAGAACGGCAGCACCACCAGCAGCACCAGGACCGGCTGCCAGCGGCGTGGCGACCGCGCGATGGCGTAGGCAATCGGATAGCCGATCAAAAGCAGGATCAGGGTCGAGAACGCGGCGATCTCGACGCTTTTCACATAGGACAGCACATACAGCGGATCGGACCAAAGCAGCCGGTAATTGTCGGCCGAGAGCGCAGCAAAGAAAGCCTTCAGACCCGGCCAGCCCGCCATCAGATCGAGCGTCGGCGTATAGGGCGGCTGCGCAATCACCGTCTGTGAAAAGCTGATCTTCAGAACGATCAAAAACGGCAGCAGAAAAAACGCCAGCAGCCAGACATACGGCAGCCCGAGCGCGAAGCGCTGCCATCCGGAGCTTGGTCGCTTGCCCTTATTCATCTTATCCGACGACCGTTTGGACTCTCGGGATCATGCTCTCAATACGTCAGCACGGTCCCGGCTTCGGGCGCGAAGCTCAGCCAGACGTGCTCATCGAGACCGACCGGCGCGGCCTCACCCGTATTGGCGACGGCCGCACGCACCATCGATCCGTCGCGGATACGCAACTTGTAGACCGACATGCCGCCCAGATAGCCGATATCGGCGACGGTGCCCGACGTGCAGTTGACGGGCTCCGGCACCGGCGCTTCGCGGCTGATGCGGATCTTCTCCGGTCGCACGGCCAGCCAGACCACCGCACCCGGCTCAGCCTCCGGCTTGGCGCCGACGCGGAGATTGCCGGCCGGCGTGCCCTCGACGCTGAGCCGGTCGTCGCCGAGCCGGCCCGGAAACAGATTCACGTCGCCGACAAAATCCGCCACCCAGCGCGAGCGCGGCCGCTCGTAGATCTCGGCCGCTGGCGCGACCTGCGCAATGCGTCCACGATCCATCACGGCGATGCGGTCGGCGACCGTCATGGCGACGCTCTGGTCGTGGGTGACGATGACGAAGGTGGTGTTGAGCGTTCGCTGCAGCGACATCAACTCGAACTGCATCTCGTCGCACAATTTCTTGTCGAGCGCCGCCATCGGCTCGTCGAGCAGCAGAACGCGTGGACGCTTGACCAACGAGCGCGCCAGCGCGACGCGCTGACGCTGCCCGCCGGATAATTGATCCGGCTTGCGGCGGCCCAAGCCTTCGAGCCTGACCATGGCGAGAATATCGGCGACGCGGGTGGCGATCTCGCGCCGGCTCAAGCCGTCCTGTTTCAGACCGAAGGCGATGTTGGCCTCGACCGAAAGATGCGGGAACAGCGCGTAGCTCTGAAACATCATGTTGACCGGCCGCCGATACGCCGGCACCGGCGCCAGGTCGACGCCATCGAGCAACACATGCCCGGCATCCGGCCGCTCAAAACCTGCGATCAGCCGCAGCAATGTGGTCTTGCCGCAGCCCGAAGGCCCGAGCAGCGCGAAAAACTCGCCCTCATAAATGTCGAGCGAAAGCTGATCGACAACGGCCTGACGGCCGAAGCGCTTGGTCAATGTCTGGATGCGCAGCAGCGGACGCAAACTGGGATCGGTCCACGGCGCAAAATCTCGTTTCGAGCCGGCGATCTGTCCACACTCCGATGCGGGGTTGGAATTCTCGCCGAATGTTTAACGCAAATTAACCGGACCGCAAATGCCGGACGCCAAGCTGTGCACGATTTCGTTGTGCGCTTTTTTGTCTCTGAGATCAGGTGGGAATACGTCCGGCCAAATCAGTTCGCAACATCCGGGACCAGCGACGGCCCCTGTTCGAGAGTCTCGACCCCTTCTGATGCGAGATTGCGCGGCTCCGGACCGTAATAATCGCCGCGCTGTACGATCGGCCGCGGCTGCAGCGTGATCGAGATCAGCCGGTCGTAGATCGCCTTGGCCGACACCGGCTTGACCAGATATTCGTTGACGCCGAGCCGCGCCGCCTCCAGCACCCGCCAGCGCTCGCCATAGCCGCTGAGCATGATGATCGGCACATCCGGCATTGGAAAGACGCCGGGCGAACGCACGATGCGGACGAACTCGGCACCGTTGAGCAGCGGCATCTCCCAATCGAGGATCACCACATCGGCCCCGACTGTGCGCAACGTATCGAGCGCCGTGATGCCGTCGCCGGCTTCGTAGATATCCTTGACGCCGCAATTGACCAGGAGATTGCGGACAGTCTTGCGCATGTATTGATTGTCGTCGACCACCAGCACACTGAGTGCCTGGATGCGATTCACCAGGTCCTTCTTCGACAGCTTTCCCGACGTCGGCGGTTCTGGGCGCATGGCCGATCACCTTGCGGCGCGACGGCCCCGACAGGCAACGGCTGGCTCGTGGGTTAGTAAAGGCGCGGTTTCGCTTGCGTCAGCGCCACATGGTAAGCGCCGCCTTAACGCTGCACACGTCGGATTGGCGGATGCGACGCGCTGCCATGGCTGGTCATAAACCGTTCCACGTCGGCGCGCTCGGTCGGCGTCAGCCGCAAGCCCAGCTTTGAGCGGCGCCACAGCACGTCATCGGCGGTCTGCGCGGCCTTCCTTGGCCATCAAATAATGCACTTCGGCTGCGGTCAGGTCGGCGCCGAGCCAGACGCCGAGATCCTCCGGCCGCTGCGCCGATTGCAAGATTTGCTCGACCCGCGTGCCATAGGCGCCGACCAACCGTTCCGCATGCTCCCGACGCAGAAACGGCCATCGTGCTTGCGTGCGCGCCACGAGCGCTGCCACGCCGTCGTGGGCGATATCGCCGCCCGGCAAAGTACTCTGCGCGGTCCATGCCGCTGACGGCGGAAAGAAAGGTGCGAGCCGCGCAAGCGCGTCTTCGGCCAGACGCCGAAAGGTCGTCAGCTTGCCGCCATACACCGTCAGCAGCGGAGCGACGCCGAAGCGCTTGTCGAGCACGAGCCGTATAGTCGCGGCCGATGTTCTGCGGCTTGCCGGCGCGATCGTCGTAGAGCGCGCGCACGCCCGCATAAGCCCACACCACGTCGGCGGTGACGATGGTGGCGCGGAAATAGGTGCTGACCACCTCGCAGAGATAAGCGATCTCGGCTTCGCTCGGCACGACGGCCGCCGGATCGCCGATGAAACTCTGCTCGGTCGTGCCGATCAGGGTGAAATCGCGCTGAAACGGTATCGTGAAGACGACGCGGCCGTCGGGCATGGGCAAGGCATAGGCGCGGTCGTGGTCATAGAGCCGCGGCACCACGATGTGGCTGGCCTTGTCGAGCCGCACGCGGCCCGATGGCTTTTGCCGCAGCACCAATTCGGCGACAGCATCCACCCAGGCGCCGGCGGCATTGACCAGAACCCGCGCGGTCACGACTTCGCGCACGCCGCGCGCATTGAGCACGAGCCGCCAGCTATCACCGCGTTCGGCGCGCACACAGCGGGTTCGGGTGCGGATGTCGGCGCCGCGCTCGGCGGCATCGACGGCGTTGAGCACGACCAGCCGCGCATCGTCGGCAAAACAGTCGGAATATTCATAGCCGCGGTGAAAATGCCGGCGCAGCGGCAGGCCGGTCGCATCGACCGTCAAGGTCGACGCTGCGGGTCGGCGGCAAGATCTCGCGGCGGCCAATCAGGTCGTAGATGAAAAGGCCGAGCCGCAGCAGCGTCGGCGAGCGACGCCGCGAATCAAGCGGCAGCACGAAGCGCAACGGCCGGATCAGATGCGGCGCCATGCGCAGCAAGATCTCGCGCTCGCGCAGCGCCGCGCGCACCAGCCGCAGCGCGCCATATTCCAGATAGCGCAAGCCGCCGTGGATCAGTTTCGACGAAGCCTGCGAGAGTGCCGGAAGCGAGATCGCCCTGTTCGACCAGCAGAACCTTCAGTCCGCGTCCGGCCGCATCGCGCGCGATGCCCGCGCCATTGATGCCGCCGCCTATGATCGCGAGATCGAAATCGGCCATCGTGTTTGGCCCGGCACTCGGGACTCAACTGTTTCCGGACGCAGGATGACACTGCAAGCCCATCGCGTACAATCAATGTCGTATAATGACGTCGTACAATCATGGAATGGATCAAGAGTCTCGCTTTGCGTTGCTCTGCTCCACCCATGGCCGCCGCTGCTTCGGCGAAAGCCAAGCTCTGCTGAAGAGAGCTTCCACGCATTCAGGAAGGCTAACACCGATGAATTTTCATGATCGTCATGTTGTCGTCACGGGTGGCGCCGGGTGCTCTCGGCACGGCCGTGGTCGAAGCTCTGATCGGCGCAAGGCGCGATCTGCCACGTACCTTGCCGCGACGAAGCGGAAGCACAGCGCTTTGCGTTGCGCGACCACAAGCAGGTGAAACTCACCGTCACCGGCAATCTCGCCGACGCGGCGGCGATCGATCGACTCTACCAACCAATCGCTCCGCTTTGGGCCTCGATCCATCTCGCCGGCGGCTTTGCTGCCGGCCCGCTGCGCGAAGCCGATGTCGCGACCTTGCGCACGCAGATCGATATGAATTTGATGACCTGCCTGTTGTGCTGCCGCGCCGCGATCGGCGCGATGACTCATGATGGCGGCCGCATCGTCAATGTCGCGGCCCGGCCGGCGCTTGAATGGCGCAGTGGCGCCGGCATGGTGGCTTATGCGGCCAGCAAGGCGGCGGTCGCGGCGCTCACCGCAGCTTTGGGCGAAGAAGTCGCCAAGGACGGCATTCTGGTCAACGCGGTGGCGCCGTCGATCATGGACACGCCGACCAACCGCGCCGGCATGCCGAAGGCCGATTTCAGCCTCTGGCCGAAGGTCGAAGAAGTGGCGGCCACGATCGTGTTTCTGGCATCGCCGGAAAACCGCGTCACCCGCGGAGCGATCGTGCCGGTGTATGGGAAGTCGTAAACACTCGTCATTGCGAGCGCCAGCGAAGCAATCCAGCTTTCCCGCGCGCCGACTGGATTGCTTCGTCGCCACGCTCCTCGCAATGACGCGCGAAAAAACCCTCAATACCCCGGCCACAAACCCGGCGTTGCCAACTCGAGCACGTGGCCGTCGGGATCGCGGAAATAAATGCTTTCGCCGCCGCGTGGCCATTTGACCCGGCTGTCGATCGCCACGCCCGCCTCGGCAAAGCGCGCTTCCCAAGCCGCAAGCGCATCGGCCGCGATGGAAAACGCCATGTGGATCGGGCCGTGGCCGTCGTGCGGCGGGATGGTGCCGCCGGGCAGCTGCGAAGCCTCGAGCGAAGCGCCGCGCAGGAACAGCAGCAACACACCGCGGCCGGCGACGTCGTAGGCGCACAGCCGCGCATCGCGATAGATGCTGTTGAGCCCGAGCACCTGTTCGTAGAACGGGCAGGCGCGTTCGAACGTGTCGACGTAGAGCGACGTTTCCAGGATGCCGAGAAGGTCGGGCATTTGTTTTATCCGCTGCATTCCCGCGGAAGCGGGAATCCGAGCCTGTTTCACACGAAGATTCCGCACGGCCCTGCTGGGTCCCCGCCTTCGCGGGGACGAGCGGACGTGATTACTACCCCGAAATCGGCACCACTTCGCGCATCGGTGCGCGCACCAGGCGGCTCACCGAGCTCGCGGCCACGATGGTGTGCTGCTGCGCGTAGGCCTCGTGGTTCTGCTCGATGTAGTCGAGATCGTAGAGGTAATTGACCATCAGGCCGAACGACTGCGCCATGGCGCGGTTCGAGGTGTCGCCGAGCCAATCGAGCCGCTCGAGGCGGGCGCCGTTGCCGAGATGGAAACGCGCTACAGAATCGGCCGGCAGGCCGCGGGTGTTGCGGGCGCGCATGTAATACCAGGCGGCAGCGCGCAGGAACGGCTCGCGCACGGCGGCGGCGGTCTCCGCATTGCGCCACCAATCCGGCTGCGCCAGTGCCGCAAGCGTTTCGCGATCATCCTCGTCAAGCGCGATCGAGGCCGCGTTGACCCGCTCGCGATTGAGCCAAGCGGCGAAATTCGGCGCCGGCGACAGCGTGACGAAATGCGAGATGCGCGGCAGCTCGCGGCTGACCTCCTCGACCACCTGCTTGATCAGGAAATGGCCGAAGGTCACGCCGGACAAGCCGCGCTGGCAATTGGTGATCGAGTAAAACACCGCCGTGGTGGCGCGCTGCGGCTCGACCGCCTCGCGCTTGTCGGACAGGATCGGGCGCGATCGCGCCCGGAATTTCGCGGGTCAGCGCCACCTCGACAAAGATCAGCGGCTCATCGACCAAGGCCGGATGGAAAAAGGCGTAGCAGCGGCGGTCGGGCGGATCGACGCGGCGGCGCAAATCCTCCCAATCGCGAATTTCATGCACCGCCTCGTAGCGGATGATCTTTTCCAGGATCGCGGCGGGCGTCGACCAGTCGATACGGCGCAGCACCAGGAAGCCGCGGTTGAACCACGACGAGAACAGGTGGACGAAATCCTTGTCGACGACGCCGAGATCGTTGCGGTGGTCCAACGCGTCGAGCAACTGCTCGCGCATCCGCACCAACGCCGCGGTGCCGCCGGGAGCGAGGTTGAGCCGGCGGAACAATTCCAGCCGGCGCGGCTCGCTGCCGCGATGCAGTTCGGCGGCGGTATCGGCGGTCGGCGCCGCCTGCCAAGCGGCGAGCGCCGCATCGATGCGCGCCGGATCGTGGCCGAACGTCTTGGCCAGGGTCTCGAAAAAGGCGATGCGCGGCCCGGTGGTCAGGCCGGCATAATCGTCGAGAATTTCGTTGGCGAGCGCCACGCCGGAGGCTTCGCCGCGTCCCGACAACAGCGCTTCGGAGAGCTCGAGGATGCCCTCGGAGCGGCCGCGCGCCGAGGTGCGGCCCGAGATCAGGGCGCGGCTGCGGTCGGCGATGCTCTGCAGCATCTCGCTAAAGAACGAGGTATTCACCGCCACCATCGAACTGTCTGCCCCTCAGCCAAAATTAGCTAATGATCGCCCGGAAAGATGACAAGTTGGCTAAAGCCTAACCCGCGCGGCCGGCTTCTCCCTAGGGGTTATTTGGCTTTGACACCGGCCTGAGACCGGCAAACTGACTTGCAAATTCACCTGCAAATCCGAGGCCGCGGCCGTGCCGAAGCTCGAGCAAGGGCCCGGCCAGTCCGCCACCGCCCTCGACGCGGATGCGGCGCATGCTATATCGCCCTTTCCGACCCTGCCCTGTGCGGTCGAGATCATGCAACGAGGGAGTTGTTCATGCCGGGTCCATTGGCCGGTCTGCGCGTGTTGGAACTGGCCCGCATCCTGGCCGGCCCCTGGGCCGGGCAGATCCTGGCCGATCTCGGCGCCGACGTCATCAAGGTCGAGCGCAAGGGCGCCGGCGACGACACCCGCGGCTGGGGCCCGCCCTTCGTCGCAGGCGCTGACGGCAACCATCTCGGCGCCGCCTATTTCCATGCCACCAACCGCGGCAAGCGCTCGATCGAGGTCGACTTCGAGAGCGAAGAAGGCCGCCGGATCGTGCGCAAGTTGGCCGCCCGCTCCGACATGCTGATCGAGAACTTCAAGGTCGGCGGGCTCGCCAAATTCGGCCTCGACTACAAGAGCCTGGCGCCCGACAACCCGCGGCTGATCTATTGCTCGGTCACCGGCTTCGGCCAGACCGGACCTTATGCCCAGCGGCCCGGTTACGACCTGATGGCGCAGGGCATGGCCGGCATGATGGATTTGACCGGCACGCCCGACGGCGAGCCGACCCGCGCCGGCGTACCGGTGTCGGACATCTTCACCGGCGTCTATTCGGCGGTCGGCATCCTGGCGGCGCTGGCGCAGCGGGAGAAGACCGGCAAGGGCGGCTATGTCGATACCGCGTTGGTCGACACCACCGTCGGCGTTCTCTCCAACCAGGCGCTCAATTATCTGGTCTCCGGCAAGGTGCCGCGCCGGATGGGCAACGCGCATCCCAACATCACGCCCTATCAGGTGTTTCCGGTGGCCGACGGCCACATCATCATCGCCTCCGGCAACGACGGGCAGTTCGGCAAATTGTGCGCCGTGCTGGGCGAACCCGAACTGGCCAAGCAGGACAAATACATCGACAACAAATCGCGGCTGGCGAACCGCGCCGAGCTTGTCGGCCACCTGTGCGGACTGACCGCACGGCTGCCGCGCGACGTACTGCTCGAAAAGCTCGAAGCAGTCGGCGTGCCGGCCGGCCCGATCAACGATCTGGATCAGGTGTTTTCCGACCCGCAGGTCGTGGCGCGCGGCATGAAGATCGAACGGCCGAGCGCGGCCGCCGCGGACGGAAAAATTCCCGGCGTGCGCACGCCGATCACGCTCGATGGTGCACCGATGGCGGCCGAGCATCCGTCGCCGCGCCTTGGCGAGCATACTGAAGAGATTTTGCGCGAGATCGGCGAGGCGTAACGCACGCTCCCATCACTAGGCGATCGACTGCTTCCATTTCTGTGCGTACATCGCCCCATCGGCCGATGCGAGAAGCTCGGCCGCGGTCGTGCCGTCTTGTGGATAGAAGGCAGCGCCGACGCTGGCCGATACGAAGACCGGCCGGCCTTCGGCGCTGATCGAACAAATAATCTCGGACTTGAGATTGGCGCGCAGACGCGGCGCCGTCAGGGCACCGCAGCCGGCTGAAAGCACGATGCCGAATTCATCGCCACCGATCCGCGCCGCCAAACAATCGCGGCCGCCGACCTTTTTCACCTCCGACGCGATGGCCAGCAAGGCTTCGTCGCCGACGCGATGACCGTACTGATCGTTGACCAGCTTCATGCTGTTGATGTCGATGATGACGACGCCGGTCTGCCGTTCAGTATCGCGCGCCAGGGATAAAGCGAAATCCAGCTGGGCATCGAACATGGCGCGGTTGGCAAGACCGGTCAGTGCGTCTCGCTGCAGCGCAGACACATCGATGTGCATCAGCACCGCGTAAAGTCTGCCGCCGAGTTCGAATTCGGAAATCTGCACCTGATACCAATGGTACATGCCGTTGAACGGACAGCCGTAGCTGTGGACGAAATACGATCGCTCGCGATTGAGCACAGAACGCAGTCCGGCGAGAATCGGATCGACCTCGCTGCAGCCGCGTTCCGCCGCAGCCTCACATTCCGCAATATAGTTCCAGCCAGCCGGCCTCGCCGAGAGACCGCCGATCTTCGCGGTCTCATGCCACCTGCGATTCGAGTGCACGATCGTGCCCGCGCCATCAACAACCGCGATCTCGGCGGCAATAGAATCCGAAAGCTCGACGTTGAGTTTTTCGATCACGGCCAGGTTTCAATCACGACGACGTCCGATGGCAGCCAAAAGCAACGCAGGACCGATTGTTATTTCGGCGTCCCCGCCAGCCTACACAAGCCGGTTAATTCTTTCGCGGACGAAACGGCTCAACTGCGCGTCAGTCTTTGGTAAATTTTGCATGTGCCGCTTCGCGAACCCGCGGCATCCGGCGCGCGCATTTCATTTGTTTGCTCGCTCGGAGAAAACGAAAACACTTTTTTGCAACATCATCATACCGAATAACTGACCGCGACGGCGTTGCCCGGATGCTGCGGGTGCAGAGCTGGATTGCGTCTCCGCGCGCGCAATGACGAAATGACGCAGCGGCAGTGCGAGAGCATTGTCTTCGGCATCCTGCTGGCCGGCTTTTGGGCTTATGGTGCGGCTATGTGAGCGGCGCGTATTTGAGCGACGGGATCGGCCGGCGCAAAAATGCGGGAACGCCGTCCCGGATATCGCTGCGCTCATCCGGGCTACGCGCCTTCGCACTCCCTCTCCCCGCGTGCGGCGAGGCGAAGAAAATCAATCCGGCTTAAAATCCATCGCCACGCCGTTGATGCAATAGCGCAGGTGTGTCGGCGGCGGGCCGTCTTCGAACACATGCCCAAGATGGCTGCCGCAGCGGCTGCAATGCACCTCGGTGCGGGTCATGCCGTAGCTGTTGTCGGACGAGGTTTCGACCGCGCCCGGCTCCGGATCGTTGAAGCTCGGCCAGCCGGTGCCGCTCTCGAATTTGCGCTTGGAGGCGAACAATGCCTGCTGGCAGCCGACGCAGAAGAAGGTGCCGGCGCGTTTCTCATAATTGAGTGCGCAACTGCCCGGCGCCTCGGTGCCGTGGCCGCGCATCACACGGTATTGCTCGGGCGTCAGCAGCTTGCGCCATTCGGCGTCGGTGTGGGTTACCGGATAGTGCTTGGTGTCGGTATCCATGTTGGTATCCCTCCTGGCCTGCCGGGCTTGAAGCGGTGGCGACGCTAAAGATAGTGACGAACCGCAGCAATTGAAGCCGAGACGCGGGCGGCCCCCTCCGCTGCAGCGTCAGGCCCGGCGCCAGACACGCCGCCGTCACGGCAGCTTGTCGAAGCCTTCGCCGAAACCTTTCAGGCTCATCGGAAAGCCGATGCCCTCTTCGGGCGTCTGGAAGATGATGAAGGTCGAGGTCTGGCCGGTGCGCATCTGCTCGATCAGCTTGTCTTCCATCACCACCTCGGCGACGCAACCGCTGGACAGGCAGCGCACGAAGCCGGCCCGGCCGACATCGTTATTGTCGATCTTCAAGCCGAGCCCTGACGGCAGCAACACGCCGAGCGGCGCTACCACGCGCATCAGCCGGCTTTTCTGGTCGGCGGTTTTCAGGACGATGACGGTGAGACCCACATTGGGCCGGTCTTCAGCGGTCACGCTTTGCATCAGCGCGCATTGCTCGCTCTGCGCGCCGGGCGGCGTGTCGCAGCGGATCTGCCAATCGCCATGCACGGAGCGCACGGCGCCCTGCGCCAGCGCAGGGTCGGCGAAAATCATTGCCGCCAGCGCCAGAAAGGCGCCGGTGCCGAGCACCACCGCCAGGGGACGCAGCCTCCGTGCGGCATCAAAAGCTCTCATGATCGTTTCCCTAAACGGCGGCCGGACGATACCGGCGGCACGGATTTCACGGCGCGAATCGCCGTCACGCAGGCTTTTCGCCGGGCGAGCCTGCCACCACGGCGAGATTACTGTGTCAAGGCCGGATCACAACCAACCGATTATGGCCGCGCAAGGGACCAGAGACTAGTCGCCTGGTGAAACCAAAACAGATGTGCAAAACGTCGCGTCGGTCCAGCGATGAGTGCATTGCGGCAGCGCCGGATTTGTGGTTTGAGGGGCTGGGATTCCCCCATCCCGTCAAGCCTGCCAAGGACCGATCCGTGCCCAAAACCACAATGGCAGCAGGTCGCGTCAGGTCTGTCGCGCTAGCGTCGGTTCTGGAGCCCCATACGGCAGTCGTGACAAGGATTAGATCTCGCGCATGTCCCGGAAAAGTGGGACCCGATTTTCCGGCAAGGACAGGCGCAAAACCGGAGAAGGTCTGGAGCCCATGGCCGTGTGGCTTCAGGGAACAGGAGCAGTGATGCAGATGCCGGTGTTCTCACGCTTGAGCACATATGCGGTGACAATCGGGGCCTTGCTTGCGAGCGCGGCGAGCGCGCTGGCCGACACCGGGCGAGCCGACGCCTTGGGCGCTCGGGCTCCAGGATGCCGCATCGCCGGTGATGGCAGGAAATCCACAACGTTTCATAACATCCTGCTCGTGTATCATCACCGCTCGTCACGGTTTTCGTGCTGGCGCTGCTGGTGATCGTCATGGTCCGCTTCAACGCCCGGGCCAATCCGACCCCGTCGCGGACCACCCACAACGCGCTGATCGAGGTGATCTGGACCATCGTCCCGGTGATCATCCTGGTGTGCGATCGCGGTTCCATCGTTCCGCCTGCTGTTCGTGCGAGCTCGATCCGCCGAAAGCGGACCTGACCGTGAAGGCCACCGGCAAGCAGTGGTACTGGAGCTACAATTATCCCGACAACGGCAACTTCGAATTCGACTCGCTGCTGGTCGAAGACAAGGACCTCAAGCCCGGCCAGCCGCGGCTTCTGACCGTCGACAACGAGATGGTGGTTCCGGTCAACAAGGTGGTGCACGTGCTGGTCACCGGCGCCGACGTGATCCACTCGTTCGCGATGCCGTCCTTCGGCATCAAGATCGACGCCGTGCCGGGCCGCCTCAACGACACCTGGTTCAAGGCCACCCGCGAAGGCCGCTTCCACGGCCAATGCTCGGAACTGTGCGGCAAGGACCACGCCTTCATGCCGATCACGATCCGGGTGGTGAACGACACCGAATTCGCCGCCTGGGTGGAGCAGGAAAAGAAGAACGCGGGCCTGAGCCCGGCTTCGCCGAACGCTTTCGCGTCCGCCGGCGCGACAGCACGCTGACATGATGGGCCGATAAGCTTCGGCGATAAGAACACTCGCTAACGCAGGAACCGACAATGGATACGATGGTACACGCGGCACACGGCGACGATAACGGGCACGCCATCCCGCACGGCTGGCGCCGCTTCGTTTATTCGACCAACCACAAGGACATCGGCACGATGTACCTGGTGTTTGCGCTGATCGCCGGCGTGATCGGCGGCATCATGTCGATCCTGATCCGCGCCGAGCTGATGTTTCCGGGCCTGCAGATCTTCCACGAGACCCATCTGTTCGACGTGGTGGTCACCGCCCACGGCCTGATCATGATCTTCTTCATGGTCATGCCGGCGATGATCGGCGGCTTCGGCAACTGGATGGTGCCGCTGATGATCGGAGCGCCCGACATGGCGTTCCCGCGCATGAACAACATCTCGTTCTGGCTGCTGCCGGCCTCGTTCGCGCTCTTGATCGCCTCGCTGTTCTTCGAGGGCGAGCCGGGCGCCAACGGCGCCGGCACCGGCTGGACCATCTACGCGCCGCTCTCGACCTACGGCCATCCCGGCCCGGCGATGGACTTCGTCATCCTGTCGCTGCATCTGGCCGGCGCATCCTCGATCCTCGGCGCCATCAACTTCATCACCACGATCTTCAACATGCGCGCCCCCGGCATGACGCTGCACAAGATGCCGCTGTTCGTATGGTCGGTGCTGGTGACGGTGTTCCTGCTGCTGTTGTCGCTGCCGGTGCTCGCCGGCGCCATCACCATGCTGCTGACCGACCGCAACTTCGGCACCACCTTCTTCGACCCGCATGGCGGCGGCGATCCGATCCTGTTCCAGCATCTGTTCTGGTTCTTCGGCCACCCGGAAGTCTACATCCTGATCCTGCCCGGCTTCGGCATGATCAGCCAGATCGTCGCGACCTTCTCGCGCAAGCCGGTGTTCGGCTATCTCGGCATGGCCTACGCCATGGTGGCGATCGGCGGCATCGGCTTCGTCGTGTGGGCGCACCACATGTACACGGTCGGCATGTCGGCGAGCGTGCAGGCCTATTTCATCGCCGCCACGATGGTGATCGCGGTGCCGACCGGCGTGAAGATCTTCTCCTGGATCGCCACGATGTGGGGCGGCTCGATCGAGTTCAAGACGCCGATGCTGTGGGCGATCGGCTTCATCTTCCTGTTCACCGCTCGGCGGCGTCACCGGCGTCGTGCTGGCCAATGCCGGCGTCGACCGCGTGCTGCAGGACACCTATTACGTCGTCGCGCACTTCCACTACGTGCTGTCGCTCGGCGCCGTGTTCGCCATCTTCGCCGGCTGGTATTACTGGTTCCCGAAGATGTCCGGCTACATGTACAACGAGGCCGTCGGCAAGCTGCACTTCTGGCTCACCTTCATCGGCGTCAACCTGGTGTTCTTCCCGCAGCACTTCCTCGGCCTCGCCGGCATGCCGCGCCGCATCGCCGACTATCCGGATGCGTTCGCCGACTGGAACTTCGTCTCCTCGATCGGCTCGTACATCTCCGGCTTCGCCGTGCTGGTGTTCATCTTCGGCGTGATCCAGGCCTTCGTCCGCAAGGTGCCGGCGCCGGCCAATCCGTGGGGCCCGGGCGCGACCACGCTGGAATGGACGCTGTCTTCGCCGCCGCCGTTCCATCAATTTGAGACGCTGCCGCTGATCCGATGAGCGTAACGCTGTCGCACGCCGAGCCCAGCATCGCGGGCGTCGGCGATTACATCGCGCTGATGAAGCCACGAGTGATGTCGCTCGTGGTGTTCACGGCATTTGTCGGACTGATGATCGCGCCGGGGCACCTGCACCCGGTGATCGCGGCGACCGCGCTGATCTGCATCGCGGTCGGCGCCGGCGCCGCCGGCGCGCTCAACATGTGGTACGACGCCGACATCGACGCCCGCATGGCGCGGACGCAAAACCGGCCGGTACCGGCCGGCCGCGTCGCGCCGGGCGAGGCGCTGGCCTTCGGGGTGACGCTCGCCGGCTTCGCCGTCGTGGTGCTCGGGCTTCTGGTCAATGTGGTCGCCGGCGCGCTGCTGGCCTGCACCATCGGCTTCTACGTCCTGATCTACACGATGTGGCTGAAGCGCCCGACGCCGCAGAACATCGTGATCGGCGGCGCCGCCGGCGCGCTGCCGCCGATGATCGGCTGGGCAGCGGTGACCGGCGGGCTCGCGCTCGAGCCGATCCTGCTGTTTCTCATCATCTTCTTCTGGACGCCGCCGCATTTCTGGGCGCTGGCGCTCTATCGCGCGCAGGACTATGCGCGCGCCGGCGTTCCGATGCTGCCGGTGGTGGCGGGCGAAGCCGAGACCCGCCGCCAGATCCTGCTGTATTCGCTGCTGCTGGCGCCGCTCGGCGCCTCGCCGTGGCTGCTCGGCTATGCCGGGCGCGCTGTACGGGATCGTGGCGATTGCCGGCGGCGCCGGCATGGTGGCGCTGGCGGTGCGGATCTATCGCGATCGCACGCCGGCCATCGCAGACGCCGCGGCGGCCGGCGAGCCGCAGCCGGCGCACGCCGCCTGCAAGCAGATGTTCGGCTTTTCGATCCTCTATCTGTTCCTGTTGTTCGCCATGCTGCTGGTCGACCGCTTTGCCGGCCCGCTGTTCGGCCACATCGCCGCATGACAACGAGGGATGGCCATGGACGAGGACAACAAGCCGGAGCCCGGCATCAGGCTCACCGAGCGGCAGTTGCGCGCCCGCCGCGCGCGCTCGATCGCCATTGCGGTGTCGCTCGGCCTGCTGGTGATCCTGTTCTACATCGTGACGCTGGTGAAAGGGCCGGGCGTCCTGCATCGCCCGCTGTGAGCGCCGAGCGATAACAGCGCATGACCACGCCCGAACCCAGCCGCTCCACGTCCTCCGCGCCGCGATCTCCTGGTCGCGTTCCTGTGCGGCGGGCTGGTTGCCGTGATGGTCGGGGCTGTCGTTCGCCGCGGTGCCGTTCTATTCCTGGTTCTGCCGCACCACCGGCTACGGCGGCACGCCGCAGATCGCGACGGCGGCGCCGGCGGCAGATGTCCGACCGCACCGTCACGGTGCGCTTCGATTCCAACGTCGCGCCCGGACTGCCGTGGAAGTTCGAGCCGGAGCGGCGCACCATCGACGTGAAGCTCGGCGAGGTGGTCACCGTCTATTATACGGTCACCAACGAGGCCGCCCGCGTCACCGCCGGACAGGCGGGCTACAACGTCAGCCCCACGATCACCGGCGCCTACTTCACCAAGATCAACTGCTTCTGCTTCACCGAACAGACGATGAAGCCGGGAGAAAAGCGCGAGATGGCGGTCGTCTTCTATGTCGACCCCAAGCTCGCCGAGAATTCCGAGCTGGACGGCGTCAAGCTGATCACGCTGTCCTACACGTTCTATCCGATACGCGTTCCGGACCAGGCAGCCGCGGAGACCGCGCCGCCGAAATCCGGACGCATCTGACGATCCGAACCGGGACTGCGGTCCCGAGCTCGGACAAGGCATCGAGAGGGGCACGATCGTTACCGAAAGCCGGTTTCAGCTTTTCGGGATCATGCTCTAGAGTGAGGCGAATGGGGCGCGTCCGCAGGAGCGGTCGCGTCAAGCGGAGAAGAGAATGATGGCTGACGTAGCGCACGCGAAACCGCACCACGACTATCACCTGGTGAAACCCAGCCCGTGGCCGGCGATCGGCGCGCTCTCGGCCTTCGTCACGGCCTTCGGGGCGATCCTGTGGATGCACCACATCGTCGTCTGGGCGCCGCTGGTGTTCGGCATCGGCGCCATCGGCGTGCTCTACACCATGATCGGCTGGTGGCGCGACGTGATCCACGAAGCCGAAGTCGAGCACGATCACACCCGCGTGGTGCAGATCTCGCATCGCTACGGCATGATCCTGTTCATCGCCTCGGAGGTGATGTTCTTCGTCGCCTGGTTCTGGGCCTATTTCGACGTGGCGCTGTTTCCCAACGAGGTCAAGGAGTTCGCCCGCACCGCTTTCGTCGGCGGCGTGTGGCCGCCGAAGGACATCAAGACCTTCGATCCCTGGCACCTGCCGCTGCTCAACACGCTGATCCTGCTCACCTCGGGCACCACCGTGACCTGGGCGCACCATTCGCTGCTGGAGAACGACCGCAAGGGCCTGGTCTGGGGCCTCGTGCTCACCATCCTGCTCGGCATGACCTTCACCTGCGTGCAGGCGTTCGAATACGCCCACGCGGCGTTCCACTATTCGGGCAACATCTACGGCGCCACCTTCTTCATGGCGACCGGCTTCCACGGCGCCCACGTCATCATCGGCACGATCTTCCTGATCGTCTGCCTGGCCCGTGCGCTCGCCGGCCAGTTCAAGCCGACCCAGCATCTCGGCTTCGAGTTCGCCGCCTGGTACTGGCACTTCGTCGACGTGGTGTGGCTGTTCCTGTTCGCCTGCATCTATGTGTGGGGTTCGGGCGGCGTGCCGGAGTAATGAACGCTATCGCGATCACGTTCAACGCTGCGGAATCGGCCGTCGGCCGCAATGCGGCGTACCCGGCCTTCGCGGGACAGCGGACATAGCTTCTCCCCGCTGCCCATTCCCGCGGAAGCGCGGAATCCTGGGCCGGGTCCAAAGAGCTGCATCCCGCTTGCGCCGTCACCGGCGGATTGCGACATCGCCAGCATGAGCGAACAGCCAATCCAGACGCTTTCCGCCGCGGCTCTCGCCGGGCTCGCCTGCGAATGCCCGCGCTGCGGCAAAGGCAAGCTGTTCGAGGGTTTCGTCACGCTGCGGCCGCGTTGCGCGGCATGCGGCCTCGATTATGACTTCGCCGATGCGGGCGATGGGCCCGGCGGTGTTCATCATCCTCTTTGCCGGCTTTGTCGTGGTCGGCGCGGCGCTGGTGACCGAGGTCAAATACCGGCCGCCCTATTGGGTGCACGCCGCCTTGTGGCTGCCGCTGATTCTGATCGTGACGCTCGGGCCGCTGCGGTCGATGAAGGGCCTGATGATCGCGCTGCAGTACCACCACAAGGCCGCCGAGGGACGGCTGACCGGGCGAAAGCCTTGAGCGCGCCGTCTCCCGCCGCGGGCCGCGACACTGACACGCAACGCCCGCGCCGCTTATGGCCCCTTGTCCGCCTTCTCGTCCCGGCGGCGATCGTGTTCGCCGTGCTGGTCGCGCTCGGCACCTGGCAATTGCAGCGCAAGGCCTGGAAAGAGGCGCTGATCGCGACGCTGAACGAGCGCCTCGCCGCGCCGCCGGAACCGCTGCCCGCGCCCGCAACCTGGGCCACGCTCGACCGCGACGATGCCGAATATCGCCGCGTCGCTTTCACGGCGACGTTCGATGACAGCAAGGAAGCGCTGGTCTACGCCGCCGCCTCCGCGTTCCGGCCGGACGTCTCCGGCCCGGGCGATTGGGTGTTCACCCCGGCGCGCCTGCCCGACGGCCGCGTCCTCATGGTCAACCGGGGTTTCGTGCCGCAAAACCTGGCGGATCCCACCAGGCGCCCCGGCGGGCACCTGGCCGGTCCCGTCGCCATCACGGGCGTGCTGCGCTGGCCGGACCCGACCTCCTGGTTCACACCGCATAGCGAGCCGGCGCATAACCTTTGGTTCGTGCGCGACCCGACGGTGATCGCGGCTGCCAAGCGGTTCCGGACGTTGCTCCCTTTTATGTCGAGCAGGAAACGCCGGTGCCGCCGGGAGGCTACCCGCAGCCTGGCAAGCTCGAGGTGCGGCTGCGCAACGAACATTTGCAGTACGTGGTCACCTGGTACGGGCTGGCGCTGGTTTTGATCGTCATCGTGGCTGTCTGGGCGCGGGCATATTGGCGCGGCGCTAAGCCGTAAACGCAGCCAGCGCGCGCGGAACCGGCCAAATCGGCAGCCGGTAAATGGCTGGCGGCTCCCGGCGCCTCCCACCACATGATGGGCTGCGTCAGGGTGCGCCTTCCTTGTGGAAGGAGCGGCTCTTCTATAAGTGTCACAGTGTGTCCGGGACGAACGGCCGATCGGCGGCTCGAAACGAATATCCTGGAAAATCAATAGCTTACTTCTCGGCGCGCGGCGCCGGGAGTTTGAGGTTGTCGCTTGCGTCACGTCTCCACGCGCGGGGAAACCGCCGGCCTGGATTTCGCCGAAGTCATGCTCGCCGGCCTCGCCCGCGACGGCGGTCTCTATGTGCCGGAGGCTTGGCCGAAGCTTGACCGCGCCGCCATCGCGGGCTTCGCCGGCCGTCCCTATGCCGAGGTGGCGTTCGAGGTCATCAGGCTGTTTACCGGCGACGCCATTGCGGAGGCCGACCTCGCCCGCATGGTGCGCGAAGCCTACGGCACCTTCCGGCACCGGCGGTGGCCCCGCTCAGCCAGCTCGACGCCAACACCTTCGCGCTCGAGCTTTTTCACGGCCCGACGCTCGCCTTCAAGGACGTGGC
This sequence comes from uncultured Alphaproteobacteria bacterium, assembly GCA_963737755.1. Taxonomy (GTDB): domain Bacteria; phylum Pseudomonadota; class Alphaproteobacteria; order Rhizobiales; family Xanthobacteraceae; genus BOG-931. Next base: position 61,242 of record CAVTTZ010000018.1, read on the forward strand.
GATGCAGCTCCTGGCGCGGCTGATGGATCATGCGCTGGCCGCGCGCGGCGAACGCCGCACCATCGTGGTCGCGACCTCCGGCGACACCGGCGGCGCCGCGGTCGAAGCGTTCGGCGACCGCAGCCAGGTCGACCTCGTCGTACTGTTCCCGCAAGGCCGCGTCTCCGACGTGCAGCAGCGGATGATGACGACGGCGGCCGCCGACAATGTGCACGCGCTCGCCATCGACGGCACCTTCGACGACTGCCAGGCGATCGTGAAAGGCATGTTCAATCACGCGGCCTTCCGCGACCGCGTCCGCCTGTCCGGCGTCAATTCGATCAACTGGGCGCGGATCGTGGCGCAGACGGTCTATTATTTCACCGCCGCGGTGTCGCTCGGCGCGCCGCAGCGCAAAGTCGCATTCACGGTGCCGACCGGCAATTTCGGCGACATTTATGCCGGCTATGCGGCGCAACGGCTCGGGCTGCCGATCGACCGGCTGGTCATCGCCACCAACGTCAACGACATCCTGGCGCGCACGCTCGCGACCGGCAGCTACGAACTGCGCGACGTGGTGGCGACGTCATCGCCGTCGATGGATATCCAGGTCTCATCGAATTTCGAGCGGCTGTTGTTCGACGCCTATGACCGCGATGCCGTCGGCGGTGCGCGCGCTGATGGGATCGCTGGCGCAATCGCGGCGCTTCACCCTGTCGGCGCCGGCGCTGGCGCAGATCCGCGCGACAGTTCTCCGCCGGCCGCGCCAGCGAAGAGGAAGTATCGGCGACGATGCGCACCGCGCGGCGCGAGACCGGCAATTTCGTCGATCCGCACACCGCCGTCGGCATCGCGGTCGCCGAAAAGGAACAGCGCGATCCGGCAGTGCCGATGGTGGTGCTGTCGACCGCGCATCCGGCAAAATTTCCCGACGCGGTCGAGGCGGCAACCGGCGCGCGCCCGGCTTTGCCCGAATGGCTTTCGGATCTCAATCAACGGCCGCAGCGAATCACCGCGCTGCCGGCCGATCAATCAGCGGTCGAGCATTTCGTCCTGTCGACGAGCCGTGCCGCACACGAAGGAGCGGCAGCATGAGCGTGAAGGTGACTACCTTGAAATCCGGCATCCATGTCGTGACCGACACGATGCCGCATCTGGAGAGCGCGTCGCTCGGCGTCTGGGTCCATTCCGGCAGCCGCGACGAACAGCACGACGAGCACGGCATCTCGCATTTCCTCGAGCACATGGCGTTCAAGGGCACGCGGCGGCGGACCGCGCGGCAGATCGCCGAGGAAATCGAGGCCGTGGGCGGCGATCTCAACGCCGCGACCAGCGTCGAGCACACCGCCTATTTCGCCCGCGTGCTGAAGGCCGACGTGCCGCTGGCGGTCGACGTCCTGGCCGACATTCTCTCCGAGCCGGCCTTCGACCGCGAGGAAATGGTGCGCGAGCAGAACGTCATCGTCCAGGAGATCGGCGCCGTCGCCGACACGCCCGACGACCTGGTGTTCGAGCATCTCAACGTCGTCGCCTTTCCGGATCAACCGCTCGGCCGCTCGATCCTCGGCACGCCCAAGACCGTGCGCTCGTTCGACGGCGCGCAGCTGCGCGACTATCTCGGCCGCCAATATCGCGGCCCCGACATGGTGGTCGCCGCCGCCGGCGCCGTGGATCACGACGCCATCGTCGCCGAGGTGGAAAAGCGCTTCACCAACTTCAACGGGCCGTCGAATCCGGCGGCGGAGCCGGCGCGTTTCGGCGGCGGCACGCATGTGGAAAAGCGCGAGCTCGAGCAGGTGCATATCGCGCTGGCGCTGTCCGGCGTGCCGCAGACCGATCCGTCGCTCTACAGCCTGCAGGTGTTCAACAACGTGCTCGGCGGCGGCATGTCGTCGCGGCTGTTTCAGGAGGCGCGCGAGAAGCGCGGCCTGTGCTACTCGATCTATTCGTTCCACTCCGCTTATGCGGACGTCGGCATGTTCGGGCTTTATGCCGGCACCGACGCCGCCGACACCTCCGAACTGATGCGGCTTGTGGTCGACGAGATCGCCAACACCGCGGATACCATTTCGGAGGCCGAAGTCGCGCGCGCCAAGGCGCAGATGAAGGCCGGCCTGTTGATGGCGCTGGAAGGCTCCGGCCAGCGAATCGCACAACTGGCGCATCACATGCTCACTTACGGGCGGCCGATTCCGCTCGACGAAGTGGTCGCCAAGATCGAGGCGGTGACGGTGGAGAGCGCCCGCGCGGCCGGCCGCGCGCTGATCCGGCCGCGGCAAACCCGCCATCGCGGTGCTCGGCCTCGGATCAGGACTTGAAAGCGCGGCCGCCATTGCGGAGACTTTGAACCGCCAGGCCGCATGACGGGACGAACGATGGCTTGGCGGCCTGCATCTATGCCCGCTCGGGGGCGGGAATGGGCGGAAGGAATGGCTTGCCGCTGAGCATTCACGATGGCGTTTTTCCGCACCATCAACTTCACCGATCCGTTGCCCTCGGTCGTGGGCGAGGGCGTGGTCCTGCGCACGCCGCAGGCGACCGATCACGCCGAATGGGCGGCCCTGCGCGAGCGCAGCCGCGACTTTCTCACGCCCTGGGAGCCGATCTGGCCGGCCGATGATCTAAGCCGCAGCGCCTTCCGCCGCCGCATCCGCCGCTACGCCGAAGATCTGCGCAGCGACCAGAGCTACGCCTTTCTGATGTTCCGCAGCCGACGATGGACGCATGGTGGGCGGGCTGACGCTGGCCAATGTCCGCCGCGGCGTCGCCCAGGCCGGCAGCCTTGGGTATTGGATGGGGCAGCCTTATGCCCGGCAGGGCTACATGACCGCGGCGGTGCGCGCGGTGATCCCGTTCGCCTTCAGCACGTTGCGGCTGCACCGGCTGGAAGCGGCCTGCATCCCGACCAACGGCGCCTCGATCCGGCTCCTGGAAAATACCGGCTTCGTGCGCGAGGGCTATGCGCGCGAATATCTGTGCATCAACGGGATCTGGCAGGATCACCTGCTGTACGGGCGGTTGCGGGATAGCCGCAGGTAACGCATGGGTGCGGCATGCCGCCGTAACCCGCGTCCTTCGCCGCCTTGGGATGGCCACGGTTCCCTTGATATACCAAAGGCCTGGGGGACATTGCGATGAGTTTGGGGGGAATGCCGGTTTCCGCTAGCCGATGGAATATCTGCAGCCGCGCGCTTCGCGTGCCGGCGCTTTGGCTTGCGCTTTTCGCCGGCGGCTGTTCGGGCATGTCGGCGCGCACGGCGCAGCGTCGCCGGATGTCGGCACGGCCGATACCCGCCAGCTCGCCGCGCCATGAGCAATTCCATTCGCGCCCACGCCCAAGGTTGCGCAAGCCGCCACCGGGCTGACGCCCGATATGAATTGCCCGCCTGTCGAAGTGCGCCGCGGCGCCGCCACCCTGACCGTCGGGCCGACCGGCGAGCGGACGGCGATGACGCTGAAATATCAGGGCAGCTTCGTGCGCTTCGCGCGCGAATGCTCGGTGGCCGACGGCAACATGATCGCGAAGATTGGCGTCGAGGGCCGGATCGTGCTCGGGCCGGCCGGCAGTCCGGGACGGGCCGATATCCCGTTGCGTTTCGCCGTCGTGCACGAGACGCCGACCGGCATGCAGCGTGATCGCGACCAAATTCGTCGTGGTCCCGGTCGATCTCGGCAGCACCGGCAACACGCCGTTCGTCTATGTGGAGGAAGGGCTGACCTTCCCGATCCCGACACCCGGCCACAACGCTCGATGAATATCTCATCTATGTCGGCTTCGATCCGGTCTCGGCGGAAGCGCGATCAAAACCGGCGCCAAAGGCACCGCCGCCGAACAAGCCGCACGGCAAGCGGAAGCCGAAAGCCGAACCGAACCCCGACGCGAATTAAACGCTTCACGCCAGAAACGCGCCTTACTGACGCGTCCGGAAGCCAGCCACAGCCGGCGCAGCGATTTATGTTTGATGGGCGCACTGCGTTTGTGCGCATCGCTGCCCGCATGAATGCCAGACTGCGACGGGGATGCCGGATGCTGCAGCTTGCCGCGGCAGCGCCGAATAACGAAAGCGCGTTGAACCGCGCGAGCTTCGTTTAGTTCAGCGTCTTTTTGATATCGTCGATGCCGCGGACCAAGAGGTCCTCGGCGACTTTGCCCTTGGCGGCGACGGCGAGGATTTTCTCGGCGGCGGCGACCGCCGTATCGGCGGCGGCGGCGCGGACGTCGGCCAACGCCTGGGCTTCGGCCTGCGCGATTTTGGTCTCGGCCATTTGGTCCGGCGCGACACGAAGTCTTCCATCTTGGCCTTGGCCTCGACGGCAAGGCGCTCGGCCTCGGCCTTGGCGCTGGCGATGATGGCGACGGCTTCGTTCTCGGCTTCGCGGCTTTTGCGCTCGTATTCGGCGAGCACGGCTTTCGCCTCCTCGCGCAACCGCACCGCCTCGTCGAGCTCGGCCTTGATGCGCGCCTGCCGGGCGTCGATGCCGCCGAGCACCGTGCGGTGCGCGCCCACATAGACGAGCAGGCAGAGAAACAGGACAAACGCGACCGCGACCCAGGCTTCGGCTTCGAACATGCGCGATCTCTATCTAGGCTCTAATCTGGTCTAACCTTGGGTCTATCGACGTTCGTGACTATCGCTTGGAGACTTCCGCCACCGCAGCGTTGACGTCGCCTTGCGCCGGCGCCGTGCCGAGCAGACGCTCGACGATGGCCGAGGCCGTATCCGCAGCGATGCTGCTGACATTGCCCATGGCCGCGCTGCGGGTCGTCGCGATCGATTGCTCGGCCGCGGCCAGCTTTTCATGCAGCTGCGCCTCGAGCTTCTTGTTGGTGGCGTCGGCTTCGGCGGCCTGCTTCTCGCGGGTCTCGTTGGCGATCGCCTGGGCGCGATTGCGCGCATCGGCGAGCGACTTCTGATACGCCGCGTCGGCCGCTTCCGACTGCTCCTTGAAACGCTGCGCCGCCGCCAGATCGTCGGAGATGCGCTTCGAGCGGTCAGCCAGGATCGCGCCGATGCGCGGCAAGGCAATCCGCGACATCAGCACGTAGAGCAGGATGAACGTCAGCGCCAGCCAGAACAGCTGCGACGGATAATGCTGCGACTCGAAGGGCGGGAACGCGTGGCTCTCGCCCGGCGCTTCGCTATGAGCGGTCGTCTCGGCCATTCGGCGATCAGAGCCCGAACAGGAGGAGCAGCGCGATGAGGAGCGAGAAGATGCCCAGCGCCTCGGTGATGGCGAAGCCGAAAATCAGGTTGCCGAACTGGCCCTGCGCGGCCGACGGATTGCGGATCGCAGCCGCCAGATAGTTGCCGAAAATGGTGCCCACGCCGACGCCGGCGCCGCCCATGCCGATGCAAGCGATACCGGCTCCAATGTACTTCGCGGCGGTCGGATCCATGAGAAGAACTCCTTTTCGAGGTTTGCGTACCGAGCCGTCAATGGCCCGGGTGGATCGCATCGTTGAGATAGATGCAGGTGAGAATGGCGAAGACGTAGGCCTGCAGGAAGGCCACGAGAAATTCAAGTGCGGTGAGCATGATCACCAGCAACAGCGGGATGGCGGCGCCGAACCAGCCGGCAACGCCGAAGCCCGCGAGCATGATGATGAAGCCGGCGAACACCTGCAGCGTGATGTGGCCGGCCAGCATGTTGGCGAACAGACGGACGCTGTGGGAGATCGGCCGCGACACGAACGACAGCACCTCGATCACCACGATCGCCGGCAGGATGTAGATCGGCACGCCGCTGGGGACGAACAGCTTGAGGAACTTAAAGCCGTTCCGCCAGAAGCCGTAGATCACCACGATGAAGAACACGAGCAGCGCCAGCGTGGCGGTGATGATGAGCTGGCTCGTGACCGTGAACGAGAACGGGATCAGGCCGATCATGTTGGCGAACAGAACGAACATGAACAGCGTGAACACGAACGGGAAGAACTTCATGCCCTCGGTGCCGGCCGAGCTGCGCACCGTATTGGCGACGAACTCGTAACTCATTTCGGCGATCGACTGCAGCCGCCCCGGCACCAGCGCCCGCGAGGCCGTGCCGCCGATCAACAGCGCCGACACCAACAGAACGATGATCAGCATGTACAGCGCTGAATTCGTGAACGCGATCTCGTGGCCCCGGATCGTGAACAGGGGCGCCAGATTGTTGATCTTGAATTGGTGGATCGGATCGACCGTCATGGTTCCATCGTCATTCGGCGCGCGAGGCGCGGGAGTCAATCATCGTCAGTCAATCGTCGTCGTCCTCGTCCTCTCTATTCTGCGCCACCGGCGGAGCAGAATTCGGAGGCCGACCGGCATCCACAGTGGGGCCGGAAACGACTCCGGCGGAGCGCATCACATTGAGCACGCCCGCGACGAAGCCGAGCAACAGAAATACAATGAACCCCCAGGGCGCGATACCGAGCAACCGGTCGATAAGCCAGCCAATGCCGGCACCGACCAGCACGCCTCCAACGAGTTCGCTCGAGAGCCGGAAGCCCCTGGCGTAGCCCGATGCAGCCGTCGCCCGATCTCCACCAGCACCTTCGGAAGGCGGAACCACACGACCGCGTGCGGAGCCTAAACCTTCGCCGAGACGCTGGAGTCTCGCGGAGAGGGCGGCTTCATCGGTGTGTGCCTTGTCACGGTCGCCGTTTTCGCGCGTGCCGTCGTTCATGTGTCCGACACCCGCGGCTTGCGGCAATCGAGACGGACCCGCCCCCAGAAGCCGCGCGGACCATACTGACTGGGTTTTCCTAAGTCAAGAAACCCACTTTGGTATTAACACCTTGAAACAACAGAAGATCTTCAAGCGCGCCGCGCCGGGCTCAACAAGATTGTGCGGCGCGAAGCCGATCGCGTACCAATGATGCCCCAATAACGGCGTTGCATGGTCGCGAATCGGCCGCCGCGCAACCGCGGCGCAGGCTTACTTACGGCATCGCCGCAGCGGTCCGCGCGGCATCATGGAGAGAATTGATGCTCAGCAGGATCAAGATCAGCAGGATCAAGACGAGCGCTGCGAAAACGACCCTCGCGGCAGCGGCCTTCGCCTGCGTGGCGTTCGCCGCGCCGGCCTTTGCCGATGACGCGACGCCCGACAGCGAACATGGACGCTACAGTTTCAACAAAGTCGCGGACGGCGTTCTGCGGCTCGACTCCCAAACCGGTCAGGTTTCGGTGTGCAGTCAGCGCGCTGTCGGCTGGGCCTGTCAGGCGGCGCCCGACGACCGCACGGTGCTCGAAGGCGAGATCGCGCGGCTGCGCGGCGAGAATGCGGCTTTGAAGAAAGAGATGCTGGCGCATGGCCTCGCCCTTCCGGGCACCGGCGCCGCCACGCCGGAGAGCTCGGGGTCCCACGACAACGACATTGTCATCCGTTTGCCGGACAATTCCGAAATCGACCGCGCCGTGGCCTATGCGGGCGACCTCTGGCACCGCTTCGTTGCCGCGATCGCGCGCGCGCAAAAGCAGGTGCTGAATAATAAGAGCTGAGACGCCGCGCGCGAATTGCACCCAGCTCTTATATTTCGCCCGTGCTTGTTCGGGCGGGCAACTTAGCGCTTTGTACCCGCTCCTGGATTCCCGCTTCCGCGGGAATGAGCGGAAATTTGGATGCACACTGCCAGAGACATGGGACAGGCGTCGTGCGGCTTGAGCTGACAGACATTCACACCACACGTGTCGAGACCGTCGCGACGGCGCGCTTGAATGTCGCCACCTCGGGCGCAGGCTTTTTCGACATTACGCGCGAGGCGGCGCGCTTTCTCGAACGCATCGGCGCCCGCGACGGCGCGCTGCTTCTCTTCATTCGCCACACTTCCGCGTCGCTGGTGATTCAGGAGAATGCCGACCCGGATGTGCAAACCGATCTGGTCACCGCACTCGACCGGCTGGCGCCGGCCGACGCCGGCTGGGTCCATGACGCCGAAGGGCCCGACGACATGCCGGCCCATGTCAAAGCCATGCTCAACGGCGTTTCGCTGCACATTCCGGTGACCAGCGGGACCATGGCGCTCGGCACCTGGCAGGGCATTTATGTGGCCGAACACCGGGCCCGGCCGCACCGGCGCGAGGTGGTGCTGCAGTTTATGGGACGTGCGGCCGACCGCTAGCCATTCGGTACATTTCCCGGGCGCAGCGCAGCACGCAGTGATGCGCTGCAGACCCGGGATCGCCACAGACCCAGCGCATGCAACGATCGGATCACGATGTGCCGTTTCACGCCGCATCGCGTCCGGGAAACGCCCGATGGACCGGGCCTCACGATCGGCACTAGGATACGGCGTTACGATTGGCGCAGGCTTCCGCTTTGAACGACACGCATGCCCACCGTTTGTTGATCGCCGACGATCATCCGCTGTTTCGCGGCGCGCTGCGCGAGGCGGTTCGCGGACTGTTCAGCGGGGCCGCGATCGCCGAAGCCGGCAGCTTCGAAGAGGTCGGCGAGGTCCTCGAGCGCGGCGGCGATATCGATCTGGTGCTGCTCGATCTCTCGATGCCGGGCGTGCGCGGCTTTTCCGGCCTGATGTATCTGCGCGCGCAATATCCAGGACTGCCGATCGTCGTGGTTTCGGCCAACGACGATCCGGTGGTGATCCGGCGCTGCATGGAGTTCGGCGCGTCCGGCTTTATTCCCAAGACGCTCGGCATCGAGGCGCTGCGCGCGGCGGTGGCGCGGGTGCTGCAGGGCGAGGTGTTCACGCCGCCGGACGTCGATCTCACCCGTCCTTCCGACGCCGAGACCACGGCCACGATCGCCAAGCTGGCGACGCTGACGCCGCAGCAGGTCCGCGTGCTGATGATGCTCTCGGGCGGCCTCCTCAACAAACAAATCGCCTACGAGCTTGGCGTCTCGGAAGCGACAGTGAAAGCGCACGTCTCGGCCATCCTGCAAAAGCTCGGCGTCGAAAGCCGCACCCAGGCGGTGATCGCCGCCGGCAAGATCGAAGCCGGCCACTGGGCGCAGGCCGGGCGCGAGGAGTGACGCCAGGTTTCATGCTTGTTGTTCCCGTAAGCGCAGCGCGCCGAATCTCGTCATTGCGAGGAGCAAAGCGACGAAGCAATCCAGGCTTCGCTGCCGCTGGATTGCTTCGCTGCGCTCGCAATGACGAGCGCTAAATCCGCGATCACTCCGCCGCGACGCGCTGGACGCGCCATTGCGTCAGCAGAGCGCGCAGCGACGCGGGCTTGACCGGCTTGTTGAGAATGTGGACGCCGGCGGCGCGGGCTTCTTCGCGCACGTGCGCGGAGCGGTCGGCGGTGACCAGGATCGCCGGCAGATCGCGGCCGTGACGGCGGCGCAATTCGCTGATGGCGCCGATGCCGTTGGCGGCGTCGAGATGATAGTCGACCAAGAGACCGTCAGGCTCGACCGCGCCGCTCTCGATCGCGCCTAGCGCATGATCGAGATTCTCGGCGGTGACGACATGGCAGCCCCAACCGCCGAGCAGCGTGCGCATGCCGTCGAGGATCGCGGGCTCGTTGTCGATGCAGACGACGACGGTGCCAACAAGATGCCCGGTCGCGGATTTACGCGGCGGACGACCCGGCTCGGCCGCCGGAACGACCGTCGCCGCTCGCGGCACCGCGACCGAAAAACGCGAACCGCTGCCGAAGGTCGATTGCAGCGTCACGTCGGCTTCCAGCACGCGGCCGATGCGTTCGACAATCGACAGCCCCAGCCCGACGCCGCGGGCGACGCGCGCGCCGTGATCGAGCCGATGAAATTCCTTGAACACCGCGCGGCGCTTGGCGTGCGGAATGCCGATGCCGTTGTCATAGACGTCGATGCGCAGCAGCGATCCGCGCCGGCGGCAGCCGACCAGCACGGTGCCTTCGGGCGTATATTTGATGGCGTTCGAGACCAGATTTTGCAGGAGCCGCCGCAGCAGGCGGCGATCGGAGCGCACGGCGAGCCCGCACGGCATGAACGTAAGCGTCAATCCCTTGGCCCGGGCCAGCGGTGCGAACTCGACGGCAAGACGCGCCAGCAATTCGTCGATGCGGAAATCGCTCATCTCCGGCTGCATGGCGCCGGTATCGAGCCGCGACATTTCCAGCAGCGCAGCGAAAATCTCTTCCACCGCCTCGAGCGAGGCATCGATGTTGCGCACCAGATCGGAATTGTGGCCGGCACGCTGGCGCTCGGTCAGGCTGGTGACGTAGAGCCGCGCGGCGTTGAGCGGCTGCAGGATGTCGTGGCTGGCGGCGGCGATGAAGCGGGTCTTCGAAATATTGGCGTCGTCGGCCTCGGCCTTGGCGCGCTCGAGCTCGGTGTTGAGCCGGGTGAGCTCGCCGGTGCGTTCGCGCACGCGGCGTTCCAGGGTGGCGTTGGCGCGTTCCAGCGCCTCGGCGGCTTTCACGCTCGGGGTGATGTCGGTGAAGGTGGTGACCAGGCCGCCGCCAGGCATGCGGTCGGAACGCACTTCGATCACCAGGCCCCGATCGGCGAAGCGTTCCAGAAACGGCTCGGCTTCGGATCGATATTGGCGCAGCCGCTCGGCGACCTGCGCGTCGAAATCCTTGCCGTCGGCGGCAGGATCGCCGCTGCCATTCCGCGCGATGTGGCGCAGAATGCCGTCGAGCGGCGATGCCGATGCGGGTCAGCGCGTGCGGCAGATCAAATAATTCGCCGAATTGCCGATTCCAGCAGACCAGCGCCAATTCCTTGTCGAACACCGCGATGCCCTGGCGGACGTGATCGAGCGCGGTCTGCAGAATTTCGCGGTTGTAGTGAATCGCGGCGTTGGCATCGTCGAGCAGCTTGAGCGCCGCCTTGGTGGACACGTTGCGCTTGCGCAGCAACAGCGAGAGCACCAGCCGCGACGAGGCCGCGCCGATCGCCGACGCCAGCAGATATTCGCCGTGTTGCAGAAGCTGAAAGTCGGCCTCGACCTGCGGCTCGAGGCTGATGCGCTTCGAGGCGGCAAAGCCGGCGAACGATTCACGCGTGGGCTCTTCGCCGAGATAGCGGGCGACGGTCGCGATCAATTCCTCGACCGTCACCGAGGCGCGCCGCAGCCGGAAGCTCGGCGCCATCGGCGCCAGCGACGACGGCACGAACACATCGGCCTGCACGCGCTCGATCGCGCTCGGTCGCCGCGCCAGCGAACAACCGATGAACAGCGCGATGTTGGCGAACAGGCTGAGCACCACGCCGTGCACGAGCGGCGGCAGATCGAGGCCGAACAAGGCCTGCGGACGCAGCCAGGCGATGCCGAAGGGGCCTTCGCTGAGGATATGTTCGCCGATCATGCCGGTATCCGAAATGCTCGGCAGCAGCAGCGTGTAGGCCCACACCAGAATGCCGGCGCTCATGCCGGCGATGGCGCCCAGCGCCGTGCCGCGGCGCCAGATCAGTCCGCCGAAAAAGGCCGGCGCCAATTGGCGATGGCGGCGAAGGACAGCAGGCCGATGGCCGCAAGCTGCGCCGGGCCGGCGGAGCGATAGTAGATGTAGGCCAGGAACAGGATCGCGAAGATCGCGAGGCGGCGCACCATCAGGAGCTGCGCGCCGGCATTGTCCGGCTCGCCGGCCCCGACCGCGCGGCGGTTCAGCATCAGCGGCATCACGATGTCGTTCGACACCATGATCGCCAGCGCAACCAATTCGACGATCACCATCGCGGTCGCCGCCGACAGGCCGCCGACGAAGGCGATCAGCGTGAACAATTGCGGAATGCGCGCGCAGCGGCAGCGCCAGCACGAACATGTCGCCATCGGTCAGACCGAACGGGAATGTCAGCAGGCCCGCCATCGCGATCGGCACGACGAACAAATTGATCAGCACGAGATAAGCGGGGAACAACAGCGCGGCGCGGCGGATCTCGGATTCGTTGCTGTTCTCGACCACGGCGACATGAAACTGCCGCGGCAGCAGCACGATCGCGAACAGCGACAACACCGTGGTCGCAAGAAGCTCGATGCCCGCCGGCAAATTGGTAAGCACCGCCGCGGTCTTGGGCACCTCGAGCGCACGCGAGAACAATGCCAGCGGGCCGGGAAACATCACGAAGGTCACGAAGATGCCGACGGCCAGGAACGCGACAAGCTTGATGATCGATTCCGCCGCGACCGCGAGCATCAGGCCGTCCTGATGCTCGGTGGCGTCGACATGGCGGGTGCCGAACAGCACCGCGAACGCCGCCATCAGCAAAGCCACGAACAGCGCGATATCGCCCATCAGCGGCTGCGCCGCGCCGGTGGTTGCCGAGACGCCAGCCATGATCGTGCCGACCGAGGCGGAGACCGCTTTGAGCTGCAGCGCGATGTAGGGAATGGTGCCGACGATGGCGATCAGCGCCACGGTCGCGGCCACCGCCTGGCTCTTGCCGTAGCGCGCGGCGATGAAGTCGGCGATCGAGGTGATGTTCTGGCCCTTGGCCAGCCGCACGATGCGGATGATGAGCGGGTAAGCGAGCCCGACCATCAGCACCGGGCCGATATAGATGGTGAGAAAGTCGAACCCGGTGCGCGCCGCTACGCCCGACCGAGCCGAAGAACGTCCATGAGGTGCAATAGATGGCGAGCGACAGCGGATAAATGAAATGCCGGGCGCGGCTGCCGCGGACGCGCTGGTGGCTGCGATCGCCGTAGCTCGCCACCAGGAACAAAAACCCGATGTAGGCAAGCGCGACGATGACAATGATCCAACCCTGCAGCATGGCGTTTCCGAGCGGCTTCGAACCAGCATGGAAGCGCTTCGCGCCCCGCAGGCCAAGCCTTAAATTTTGGCCTCCAGCTTACGCAAAGGCGCGGGCGTTGGGCAGGCCTCTTTGACGAGCCCGCGCGTTTGGCTGTCCGCCGCACCGCAAAATAATCCGATGCGGCTGCAGATCGCGCGGCTGGACCGCCTCGACAGCTTGTCGCGACAGGCCGAGCCGGAGCCGGATAGTACCGTGCGCGGATATCCACTGGCATGCCCCGGGCCACAGAATGACGGCGCCGATCCACGCGACGCCTTCTGGTGGTGTGAGCAATACGAATTTTTAGAATGCCGCCCACCATTACCTCAACAAATGACGGCACGGTGCTAGCGTTTTGGACACGATTCGCTTTGCCTCGGGAACTGACACATCAACGGCGCGGTCATGGGCGAAATCTTTATTGTCGACGACGACCCTTTGATCGACACCGCGCTGGCGAAGGCATTGAACGACGAGAGTTTCAACGTCGTCAATTTTGTTGAAGGCGAGTCTTTCCTCAATGTCGCGCGCTTGCGCGCACCCGATTGCGTGGTGATCGACACCTATCTGCCCGGTAGTTCCGGCCTTGATGTGTTGAAGCGGCTCGACGCAGCACACTATCCGGCGCCGGTGCTGATGACGTCGCGACGCCATGACATTCCGACTGCGGTCGAGGCAATGCGCGCCGGCGCGCAAGATTTTGTCGAGAAGCCATTTGATCCCGGCGAAGTGGCGATCCGCATCCGCGGCATCGTCGATACCTGGCGGCGGCAGCGTCAGCAGGACGATCTGCTGACAAAGGGATTTCCCGGTCAGGAGCTTTTGACCGCCCGCGAGCGCGACGTGCTGGAACGCATCGCAAGCGGCGCCTCCAACAAAGAAGCCGGCCGCACACTGGGCATTTCACAGCGCACCGTGGAAGTGCATCGCGCGCGCATCATGGACAAGCTCGCAGCCAAGAACGCGGCCGACCTGATGCGCATCGTGCTGCGCGCCGGGACGCTGGCGCGGCCGATACAAATACGACGCACGGGTACCTAGCGCCGTCGTCCATCGCCGGCGGCCATGCACCTCGGTTCATTTGACGAAATGAGCGGCAAGGGGCATTGAGCGGTCGCAATGCCGCTGCCGCCATCTTTCATTCGCACCTCTTTCATCCGAACGTCCGCGCAGACAGCCGAGACCCTGATCATCGCGCTTGCCGGCGGCGCGACGTTCACGCTGCTCGGCCTGCCGGCCGGGCTGATTTCGGGCTCGGTGCTGGCGGTGGCGACCGCGGCGTTGCTTGGACGTCCGGTCATCGTGCCGACCATGTTGGCGCGCGTCTGCTACATTCTGATCGGACTATCTCTCGGCGCTGTCGTGACCCCGCAGACCGTGAAAGGCTTTGCCGCTTGGCCGGGTAGCATCGCGCTGGTCATGGTGGGGGCGCTGGCCATGATCGTCGCCACGGCGACATATCTGCGCGTAGTACATCGCTGGGACCGGCTGTCGGCGTTGATGGGCGCAAGCCCCGGCTCGATGGCCCAGGTCATCGCGCTGTCGACCGCGCTCGGCGCCAACCTGCCGCCGATTGCGATCGTGCAGACCATGCGGGTTTTGCTTCTGACCACCGGACTTCCCGCCGGCCTCGCCGCGTTCGGGCTGGTCGCCCCGGCGCTGCCGGTGCTGCGCGGGCCGCCCGGCGGCTCCTCGCTGGCGGAATTGGCGGTACTGGCGGCCGTGTCCTCCACGACCGCAGTAATCTTCTGGCGCTTGCGATTTCCCGCAGGCCTGCTGTTCGGCGCCATGGTGGGATCGGGATTGCTGCACGGCTTTGGGCTGCTGCAGGCGGTGTTGCCGTGGTGGATCGGCACCACCTCGGTTCTGGTGCTCGGCGCGATGGTGGGCTCGCGCTTTGCCAACCAGACGTTTCGCCTGCTCTCCAGCTATCTGGGCGCGGCCTTCGGCTCGTTCGCGGTGTCACTCACGGTCGCGACATCTTTCGCGCTGATCGTGGCGTACTTTTTTCCGTTCCCGTTCGCCAACATCGCGGTGGCGTTTGCGCCGGGCGCACAGGACACCATGATGGTGCTGGCGCTCGCTTTGCATCTCGACCCGGTGTTCGTGGCCGCCCATCACGTGGCGCGCTTCGTGGTCACCTCGTTTGCGATCGCGCTCGGGGCGAAGTGGATCGCGCGGACGGATAAGCCCTGACGACGATCAAAGCCTCGTCATTGCGAGCGAAGCGAAGCAGTCCAGAGGGCGGCGAAGCCTGGATTGCTTCGTCGCTTTGCTCCTCGCAATGACGAAGTGGGGAGGGCCCGGCCGGATCGACTCCGCCGCGAGCACGCGCTCGTTGAACGGCAGGCGCAGGCGCTGCCAAACGTCGACCAACGCTTCGGCAAGCGCGTCGATCAGAGCGTCGTCGTGATACGGGCTCGGCGTAATGCGCAGCCGCTCCAGCCCCTTCGGCACGGTCGGATAATTGATCGGCTGAATGTAGATGCCGTGCTCGGAAAGCAGCAGATCGCTCGCCTCCTTGCAGCGTTCCGGATCGCCGACGAACAGCGGAACGATGTGGGTCGGGCTGCTCATCACCGGCAGTGACGCAGCGGCAAGCACTGCCTTGGTGCGGGCGGCGCGATCCTGATGGCGGTCCCGCTCCCAATGCGAGGTTTTCAGATGGCGGATCGCGGCGGTCGCGGCCGCGCACACTGCCGGCGGCAGCGCGGTGGTGAAGATGAAGCCGGGCGCATAGGAGCGCACCGCGTCGATCAGCACACGTGAGCCGGCGATATAGCCGCCGAGACAACCGAATGCCTTGGCGAGCGTGCCTTCGATCACGTCGATACGCGCCGCGGCGCTATCGCGATCGCTGATGCCGCCGCCGCGCGGGCCGTACATGCCGACCGCGTGGACCTCGTCGATATAGGTCATGGCGTTATAGCGCTCGGCGAGATCGCAGATCGCATGCACCGGCGCGACATCGCCGTCCATGGAATAGAGACTTTCGAACACGACCAGCTTGGGCCGGTCTGGATCGGCCGCCGCCAGCAACTCTTCCAAATGGGCGAGATCGTTGTGGCGGAAAATCTGCTTCTCGCAGCTCGACTGCCGCACGCCCTCGATCATCGAATTGTGGTTGAGGGCATCCGACAGGATCAGGCAATTCGGCAACAGCTTCGCGAGCGTCGCGATGCCGGTCTGGTTGGAGACGTAGCCGGAGGTAAAGACCAGCGCGGCTTCCTTGCCGTGCAGGTCGGCGAGCTCGCGCTCAAGCTCGACCAGCGGATGGTTGTTGCCGGCGATATTGCGGGTGCCGCCGGCACCGGTGCCCATGCGGGCGGCGGTATCGACCATGGCGCCGATCACCTTCGGGTGCTGACCCATGCCGAGATAATCGTTCGAGCACCAGATGATGACGTTCTTCGGCCCTTCCGGGGAATGCCAGAGCGCGTGCGGAAAGCGTCCGGCGACGCGTTCGAGGTCGGCGAACACCCGATAGCGGCGCTCGGTATGCAGCCGGTCCAGCGCGCTGGTAAAATAACTATTGTAATTCATTGGGTTCCCGAAGTTTCGAGAGGCAATCCAAACCCGCCACAGGTTTTATTTAGAGTGGTTCCAGTGAACTTGTCGAGGGCGTTTGTCGGCGCGAAATCGTCGCGCCGCCTTGCGCCAACTCAAATCGCGCCGGCAGGCGCTATGGGTGCCATTTTGTTGGGATTTACAAGCCGTTGAGCTGACGGCGGCGCGGCTGCAAGACTGCTATGCCGGCACTCATAGCCTCGTTTCGGCTGCCCGGATGAGCGGACGTTTGCCCGTCAACGGCCCCGCCCGCCCGCCTCGGAAAACGGCAAGGTAAACGATCGCCGCCTTACGCCCAAAAAGCTCACTGGTGAAACGAGCCCGATGCGGTTCTTCGCATTCGCGCGCCGCCCTCCGCAGCGCGGTCCATCGCAATCGATTCAATTGGGCCGGAACTTTTTGCGGATTGTAGACGCGGCCGTGATTTCTCGTCATCGCGGGACCGGATGACCCGATGGCTTTGTGGCATCGATCTGCTGAAAAAGCGGGTGTGCGTCGCGCCGTTGCCGCAAACGAAACGGGCAGCGCGAGCGTTAGCAAGACATCGCGGAATATCCACCCGGGATGTTCGCAAGACCAACAGGGGCGCGAGACATTGCCGTACCGAAGAGAGCGCGGCACTGACAGCGAGTTGCAGCAATGAAGACAGTTTTTGTGATGCCCGCACTGGTCCTGGCTCTCGCCGCATCGGCTTCGCCACGTGCGTCGGCGCAGAGCACGACCACCAACGGGCTCTCGACCACGACGAATGGCATTATTGGAACGGTCAACGGTCAGTCGAGCGCCACGAGCGGTCAAACCGGCACAAGCAGCCAGAGCAGCGCGTCGACGCAGTCGGGCGGCACAATTTGCATTCAGGAAATGACCGCGACATTCTGCAACACATCGGGCTCTCCGAACACGGACGGTTACGGCACGATCGGCGCCGGGTCGGGCTCGACCGGATCGAGCAGTTCATCCGGCAGCGGCGCGGGATCGGCCAGCGCAGGGTCCGGGAGTGGCGGATCCGGCGCCAACAACACGTCGTCCATCCCCGCGTGCGGCGGATTTCCGGCCGCAAACGAACTCTGCAACTGATCAAATAAAACGGTTTGAGGCGTGCGCGAACGGCGCCGCGTGCCTTTAACTGTCCCCATCATCTTGGTCCAGAAACATGCGCTCGGCCGGCGTCGTCACACGGCCAAGCGCCGTGTTGCGGTGGGGAAACCGGCCGAATTCTTTAATCACGTCGCGATGCTCGATTGCGTAGCGCAGTTGCTCCGTGTCGTTGATCGCATCGTAAAGCTGCACGCAGCGCTCCTGATCGGCGAGCGTCTCGGAGTGCATGAACGGCAGATAGAAAAACGACCGCATCGCCGGATCGGCCGATTGATCAAGTCCCCGTGCGAGCGCGCGATCCGCCACCGCACGGGCCAATGCATCGGTCGCAAAGGCGCGTGCCTCGCCGCGAAACATGTTGCGCGGGAACTGATCGAGAAGCAGCACGACTGCGAGGGCGCCGTCTTGGGTGTTCTCCCACGTCGCGAGTTTGCCGGCCGCCGCAGCCTCATGCACCGCGACGAACCGCGATCGGATGGCGTGATCGAAGTCCGGATCGGGCGTGAACCATCGATCCGGGCCGGCGGCGCGCCAGAAATCTACAACGTCGTTGGGCGTAATGTCTGTCGTCATGGCGCTATTTTACGCCACCAGTTTGATAATTACCCTGTATCCAATTTTGAGTTGAAAAAAATCCACAGCACACCTTTTTAGTGTAAAATACTCTTTTTAGTTGAGACAAAGTCATCCCTGATACCTTAAATGGTTAAGCGAGGGAGGACACGCCTTGGCTACAAAACTCGAAGAGTTCAATCGCGCTCTGGTCGGCCTTGTGCCGCCGTTGGGTATTCTGTCCAGGTCGGAGCGCCGTGCGCTTAAGGAGCGCCGACGCACGTCCGAAACTCGCGAACGCAACGTCATCATACGCGAACAGGCGGTCGAGGTCCGCGAAGAGGCATTGACGCTTCGCAAACAGGCTTTGGACGCCCGCAAGGAAACCCTGGATACGCACGAGGCGACTTTGCAAACGCGCGACCAGGATGTCGGCACGCGCGAACGCGAGCTAGAAGCGCGCGCGAACGGCTTCGTAGCCAAGGAAGCCCAGTATCATCACGAGATCGGGAAGCGTGACGCCGAGCTGCAATTCTACCGCTACGCCGCCAACCGCTACCGGTGGCAAATGCTGGCCCTGCAACGAGAGCTGTTTGGTGCGCCGGAGCCGTGCGTTACGCCGCCGCGAGAGATTCCGTCCGACTTGATGGCGCGGTTCACCATGGACGGCCAGGTTCTGATCGAGAACAATTATCTCGACGGCACGTATCCGGCCAACCATCCGCTGATCTACACGGATGCGGAGATCGAGACCTACATCGGCACGATCAGCGGCAATCTGCAGCGTCCCGAAAACGAGCGCATGATTCACTGGTCGGTCTATGGTTCGCTCGATCAATGGCTCTGCGACGCGATCGGCAAATATCCGATCCGCGGACAGTCGGTCGTCAACATGGGATCGCTGACGCCATGGTACGAAGCCATGTTCCTGCTGTTCGGCGCCATCAATCCCTGCACGATCGACTACAATCGCATCGTGCTGCGCACCAACCGCATGCGCTTCATGACCATCGACGAGTGGGAACGCGATCGCCCGATCTTCGATGTCGGCTTTTCGATCTCATCGTTCGAGCATGACGGGCTTGGGATGTACGGCGATCCGCTGGACCCGGATGGCGATTTCAAAGCTATGCGGAAGATGAAAGAACGGATCAAACCCGGCGGATTGCTGTTTCTGGCCGTGCCGACCGGGCGCGATAAAATTCTGTTCAACAATGCGCGCATCTACGGCCGTGCCCGGCTGCCTAAGCTGATGGAAGGCTGGAAGTGGATCGACAGCTACGGCTTCACTGACGCCGACCTCGATGGCAACGGCAGCGCGCAGCCGCTGTACATCCTGGTCAACGAGGAGCCGGCGGCGGCGACGTGAGGTGCGCGATGCGCTCCGGCAAGACCGGAGCAATCAAACTAGAATCGCCATGGACCGATCTTTGCGAGCGCGTTCGCAAGATCGGCGAACATCGATCCTGCAGCCTTTGACGCGCAGCAGCAGAACCGCGCTCTCGGTTCTTACGCCTCAAACAAGCGATGGTTCTCTCGCCGGCGTCATAGAATTGAGGTGCGCTGAAGCTTTCTTCCTCGCCTTTGCGGCGAGTTCCAGGAACGTGTCGATCTCGGACTTGCCATGACGGGCCATGACCTGCAGCCGCCAACGGCAGGTGTTCTTCGAAACGGCTGGGAATTCGACCAGGTTCACGACGGCGCCCGCCTCATAAAGGTAGCGCGTGGTCAATCGACTGAGCGAACTCTCGCCGATGATGGCCGGCACGATGGCACTCGGCTGGCCGAGGAGTTCGAAGCCGGCCGCTTGCATGCCGGTTCGCATATGAAGAATATTGGCCATCAGCCTCGAGCGAAGGTCGGCTCCTTCTTGAGACTCGACGATATCGAGACATTTGAGAATGATCGCGCATTGCATCGCCGAAAGCGCATTGGTGAACGTCAACGGCCCGCAATTGAATCTGAATGCGGTCTTCAGGTCGCGCGTGTTGCACGCCACGAAGCCGCCGTTGGACGCGAAGGTCTTTGAGAACGAACCCATAACAATATCGGGCAAGCCTATCGCGCCCTGGTTTTCCAAATGTCCTCGGCCGGTGGGGCCGAGCGCTCCCAGATCGTGGGCGGCATCGACGAACAGCGTGGCGTTATAGAGGTCGCACAGGCTGCGCAAACCCAGAAGATCGGGGACGTCGCTGTCCATCGAGAAGACCGTTTCAGTCACGACCAGGATTCCCGCCGTGGGATATTCGCGGCGGATCCGCTCAAGGCGGCGGCCTACGGCTTCGTTGGATAAATGCGGGAAAAGGTGGACGTTCTTCGTGGCGTTGCGCGCCCCCTCCTGCAAGCAGGCATGCGCGAGAACATCGATGACGACATGGTCGTCGGGGCCGACCAAAGTCCTGATGCTGCCGTATCCTGCTCCCCATCCGGTCGGGAACACGGTGCAATCGGTATAACCAAGGAACGCCGCGAGCCGACTTTCGAGCTCGCGCGAGCGCTCGGTATTGCCCATCAACGCCGCAGAGCCAGCGCTATGAACCCCAAATTCGTCGATCGCCGCCTTGGCGGCTGCGTGCACGGCAGGATGGCTGGCGAGATTCAGGTACTCTTGCGAGCCGAAATTCACACCCGCAAAAGGTTTGCCGTCCCGCGTACCCATCTTGCAAACGGTTGTGATGTGGCCGGTCGTGAACTTACCGTAAGGATCGACGCCGTGATCGAGCCGCCCTTGCCACCACGCTGCGTGATCTTTCCAACGCCCGAGAAGATCCGCGCCCTCGCGAACGATAAAGTCGCTTGTTGATCCGCGAAGATACTCTTGTGGTATTCCGGTAAACATTGCCCGCACTCCATCGGTCAACCTTCGCGCACAGCCGATGTGCCGCGATCAAGTTGCCTGGGAGCCGGTCTATGCGCGACGATTGTCTCTGCGATGTGAAGCGTGAGTGACCGCCCCGTCACGGTCGTCATCAAGGATGACAAAACACAGATTATTTGTTCGCTAGCGGAATTATTGAAGACGTACGGTATCCACAGGATCTGCGTTTTCATCAGATCGTCGATTTCAAATTTCGACTTGCCGGCAAAGTACCGCGCACACAGGCCGCGGCCAAACCGGGCCATTCGACGTTTCCAGAGCATGTCCTTTTCGGAAAACCGGTTTCCACTTTTCCGGGACATGCTCTATTCGCGATCACCGCGAACACCACACTTACGGCGAAGACGATTGAAAAAAATTGCCAAGCTCTCGGGAGTTTGACGCACAGAAGCGAGGGAGTGTGAAGCGCCCGCCCAATTTCCCCAATGGGAGATACAACGGGCTTGAGTGGTGCTGCCGGGGAGGATTGAACTCACGACCTCTCCCTTACCAAGGGAGTGCTCTACCACTGAGCTACGGCAGCATGCTTCGAGGCCGGATTGTCGGCCCGCTGGCGCCGAAATAACGAAGCGCCGAACAGCGTGAAAGCGGGGCGATCCTTGCCACAGCGACGATGGGTGCGCAAGCGGGCTTGGATGCTCTCAAAGCCGTAACGGCAAAACCTGAACCGCGGGCCCGTCATGGCCGGACTTGTTCCGGCCATCCACGTCTTTGTTATGCGCAAGGCTCAAGACGTGGATGCCCGCGACAGGCGCGGGCATGACAACCTAGACTGACGACCTTCGCGGCTACATCTGCGAAGCGAGCTGATCGAGCCCCATGACGTGGACGATGCTGCGCACTTCGCCGCGCTGCTCGTCGGAGAAGCTCATGACCAGCGGGAAGGCCGCCGACTTGAGGCCCTGCACTTCCGGACCGTAAGGATCGAGCGCGGCGACTTCGGCGCTGGTGGCGCCGCCGCGATGACCGTGCGACCGCGAATACGCGATGGTGCGCAGTGCCGCTTCCACTGCCGGCCACATCTGTTCCTGATCGGGCGACAGATGCAGGCGGCTGCGGATCTGAGCGATCTGCGCGTCGTTGAGCACGTAAGTCTTCTTGACCGGGCGCGGGGGCTCGGCGGCAGCGCTTTTCGCTTCTCTCGGCGCGACGGCGGCCACTTTGACGTCGGTCTTCGGCTCAGCCTTGGTCTCGGCTTTGGCATCCGCCTTGGCGTCAACCTTGATCGCCATTTTGGCCTCGGGGTCGACTTTCGCGACGATCTTCGGCTCGATCTTGGTCTCGGTTTTGGCTTCGGCTCTGGCGACCGGCAACATCTGCATCGGCGCTGCCGCGGCCATGCGGGGACCGAACACCGGGTTCGCCGCCGGGGCCGCGCCTTCGATGCTGGCAACATGGACCGCCGGCGCTTGCGGCGCGGCTGCCGGCTGAGCCTGTGCGGAGTGCACGGGCGCGGGCTGCGCCGACGCTTGCGGTGCGACGGATTGCAAGGTCGCGGTCTGCAGAATGTGCGCCTGGCGCACGGCCGAGGCGATCATCGGCGACGGGCTCAACAG
This sequence comes from uncultured Alphaproteobacteria bacterium, assembly GCA_963737755.1. Classification (GTDB taxonomy): domain Bacteria; phylum Pseudomonadota; class Alphaproteobacteria; order Rhizobiales; family Xanthobacteraceae; genus BOG-931. Next base: position 83,547 of record CAVTTZ010000018.1, read on the forward strand.
AGCAGCGCTGGTGTCGCCGACAACGATGGCGTTGGTCGCGCGTGCAGCCGCTTGCGGCTCAGCGTCATTCGGCGCGGTATCAGCGTCCGGCTCCGGAAAGCGCAGGGCAATGTTCTGCGAGGCGGTGAGTTCGACGGTACGCAGCGCGATCGCGTGCCAGTTACCGACACCGTAACCGACCACGCCCGCAGCGAGGAGTGACAGCCATCGGCCGCGCTTCAACGCCCGCTTACGCCGCATTCGAATGCCCCCCGATTTACCAAGTCCGACACAGCCTATGTCTTTTCAAATGAGGCTTAATTTATGACTAACACGTGGAGTTTTGTCGACGGGCGGTACGCATTGGGGGCGTAAGCAACAAAAAGGCCCGGAAGATCCGGGCCTTTTCGCTAAGCTGTCGTTTACAAACAGTTTGTCGTTTTGGCGGCCTGGTTACGCCGCTTCCTCTTCGACCACCGCGTCGTCTTCGGCGGCCGCCGCTTCAGCGGCGGGCTTCGGACCACGGTGCGGCCCCTTGGCGAGGGCGGCTTCGATTTCCTTGATCGCCTCGGTTTCGGTCAGCCGCTGCACGGCGGCCACCTCCCGCGACAGCCGATCGAGCGCCGCCTCGTAGAGTTGGCGCTCCGAGTACGACTGTTCCGGCTGCGATTCAGAGCGATACAGATCACGCACGACCTCGGCGATTGCGACGATGTCACCCGAGTTGATCTTGGCTTCGTATTCCTGCGCCCGGCGCGACCACATGGTGCGCTTCACGCGCGCGCGGCCCTTGAGCGTCTCGAGCGCGCGCTTGACCAGCGGCGCCTCGGCAAGCTTGCGCATGCCAACGGACGCGATCTTGGAGGTCGGAACGCGCAACGTCATCTTGTCTTTGACGAAGTTGATCACGAACAGCTCGAGCCGCGCACCGGCGACTTCCTGCTCCTCAATGGACATGATCTGCCCCACACCGTGGGCCGGATACACGATGAATTCGGTCGTCTTGAAGCCTTGCCGTTGCGTGGTCTTCTTCGTAGTCATTCCCAAACTTGCTCCTTCCGCCTCCGGCTTGCGCCTGGGGGCGGCTTTTGCCGCGCTAGCGACCCGCGAGCGGGTCGTCCGCGTGGGCTGAGTTGGCCTTCGGCTCGCGCCGGAGGCAGGTTTGCGTTTCTTGCGGCTTATGCCGGCCGCGCTCTTCTTCGAACGATGACGACGAGTTTTCTCTGCCACAGCTCTCGCGTGGGTCTCACGCCTCTTCTGACGATTCCTCGAAAACCCCTCCGGAGGACAAGCTCCCCGACCGGGAGAGCAACGTACCGGGGGTGTGTTTCATTATGGAACGCCTTTATAACACATTTTCGGCCAAAATCAAAGCCTTATGGCAGCACAAAAGCGTCGCATCGGCCGGAAGAGTTAAGGCTGGTCAGACAAGAGCGAAAACGAGCCAGGTCAGTCGCCCGTTCCGGGATTTGGCGAAAAATACTTTTCAAATTTTCCGCTCATGCCCTCGAATTCCTTGGAGTCGGCCGGCGGTTCCTTCTTGGCGGTAATATTCGGCCACTGCTTGGCGAAATCGGCGTTGACCTTGAGCCATTGCTCAACGCCCGGTTCGGTATCGGGCTTGATCGCCTCGGCCGGGCATTCCGGCTCGCAGACGCCGCAGTCGATGCATTCGTCCGGATGGATGACCAGCATGTTCTCGCCCTCGTAGAAACAATCCACGGGGCAGACCTCAACGCAGTCCATGTATTTGCATTTAATGCAATTATCGTTGACGATATAGGTCATCTGGTCACTCTGAACGCAAGCTTTTGCGGGTCCTGCTCCTACCGCATGGTCCCGGCGCACGCAAGTTTTGGCGCTTTGCCGGACGATTTAGCAAGCTCCCGCGTTCCTTGCCAGCGGAGATGCCAACGCCGGCAGCGGCTATCGACCTTCGGCAAGTTCCTCGTAAAGGTCCTGATGTCCGACCCGCGGAGCCTCGGCGTTCGGCGAATCCCCGCACCCGCAGCACACGAACCGCGCGATCGAGCGCGACAGTGACGACGTCGCCAAGCCGCACCATGCGGCCAGGCGCGTCGATGCGGGTGCCGTTGACCCGGACATGGCCGGCGGCCGCCAGCGAGGCGGCATCGGAGCGCGTGCGCACCAGCCGCGCATGCCAGAGCCAGCGGTCGATACGCTGGCGGCCAGCCGCGGCGACCGCCTCCCCGGCGGACTCATCGGCCGCAGGTTGGGCGGAGGAACGGCCACCGCCTTTGCGGCTCATGCGTCAGCCGCGCTCCTTGGCCTCGAGCTGGGCTTTGAGGGCCGCCAGCTTGGCGAAGGGCGAATTCGGGTCCGGCGCCTTCTCGCGGCGTTCGGGCCTGCCGGTCTTGTCGCTCGTGCTGCCGCTCGTGTTGGCGGTCATGCCGACCGGCGTTCGGCGGCCGGTCGCCATCGCGGCGCGGCCGCTCGAACCGCTGCTCGCCGCCATGGCGGCGATGGCGATGGCGCGAATGTCGTTCGGCTTGGCCGGAGTTCGCCGCGCGCGGCCTCCTCGGCGCTCGGCGCCGGCGGCGTTGCGGCTTCCGCGGGTGCCGCGGCGGCGCCTTCCGGTGCAGGGGCGCTACCTTCAGGCCTGGCATTGCGCCGGCCAAAATGTCTGCCCTGATCGCGCTGCTTGCGCGGCGGCCGTGAGCGGCCCTCTGCTCGACCCGGCCGCCAGACGTCGATCATTTCGGGCTCGGCGGCCGCAGCCGCCTCGGCCGGCGGCACTTCGCAGCCGGCAATTCGGATGCCGGCTCGCCGCTTCCGCCGCGACGCCGGCTCCGGCGCGGCCGCCTCGGCCGCGACCTCGGTCCTCCGTGGCCGGCTCAACGGCCGCCTCGACCTTCGCCGCGGCGGCAGGTTCTTCGGACGCTTCAATCGCGGCCGACTCGACAGCCGGCGTCGCTGTCACATCTTCATCCGGTTGCGCATCGTCATGCGCCTGCACGGCGTCCGCCGGTACCGATTCGGCCTCTGCGGACACCGACGAAGGCTCGGCGGCCACCTCGGCAACATCCGCATCGGGCGCAATCTCGTCAGACGACGGTTCGACGCCGGCAGCCGTTTCGTCGGCCGTGAGCGCATGATCCGGCGATTCGATAGCCGCCGTCGGCGCAGCTTCGACCGGCTCGGGCGGCTTCGGCCGCCGATCCAGGCGATAGCCGAGCGATCGCAGAATGGAGGCGAAATCCTCGCCCGAGGCGCCGGTGAGCGAGGTCATGGTGTTGACCACGGTGAAGCCGCCGCCGACGATGGCGCCGGGCGGCTTCGCGCCGGGTGCGCCTTCGCGCCAGGCCAGCGCCGGCCGGATCAAATCCGCCAGCCGCTCGAGAATATCGACCCGAACCGCGCGCTCGCCGCACACCCGATAGCCGGCGGCGCGATACAGCACCGCGTCGATTTCCTTATTGACCGGGATCGAAGTGCGGCCGCTGCCGGCAAGATGCAGCAGGTCGTCGAGCCCTTTGCTCTGCAGCCCTTCGTGCGCCAGCGCCCAGAGTTGAGCGGCCAGCGCGCGCGGCGCCGGCTTGAGCAGCAGCGGCAGATAGATGTGATAGGCGCCGAATCGGACGCCGTATTTGCGCAGCGTGGCGCGCTCCGGCTGTTCGAGGCCTTTGACTTCCTCGGCAACCCGCTGCCGCTCCAGCACGCCGAGCGCTTCGACCAACTGGAAAGCGACCCCGCGCGCGATGCCGGTAATGTCGGCCGCGCCCGACAGTGCGAACAGCGGTCCGAGCAGCTTTTCGATGTGCGATTTGAGCCAGCGATCGAGCCGCCCATCGACCGCCTCGCGCGGCGCCCCGGACAAATGCTCGTCGGCGATGATGCGCACGCGCGGGCGCAAAACCTCTTCGCCGGCAACGAGCTTGCCGACCGCTGCGCCAGTCCAGCGCAGCGTGCCGTCGGCGGCGAGCACGAACTGATCGTCCGGCGCTTCCGCCAAGCGGGTCGCGCGCTTGGCGATCTCGCTCGGCCAGAATCTTTTGCGCCGCGTTCTGCAGCGTCTTGGCTTCGGACCCGCCCGACGAGCTGTCGGGCACGAACATGAAGCCGTCGAGCCGTCCGATGGTGTGGCCTTCGACCACCACCTCGCCGGTCTTGCTCATCTCCGGCTCGAGCTGCGCGTTTTCGCGCAAGCGCCGCATCAGCACGCTGGTGCGGCGATCGATGAAGCGCTCGGTCAGCCGCTCATGCAGCGCGTCGGACAATTTGTCCTCGATGCCGCGGGTGACGCCCTGCCAATGCTCGGGGTCGGCGAGCCAATCCGGCCGGTTGGCCACGAACGTCCAGGTGCGGATATGGGCGATGCGGTTCGACAAGGTGTCGATGTCGCCGTCGGTGAGGTCGGCCTGCGCCACTTGCGCGGCGAAAAAGTCGGTCGGAATGACATTGTCGCGAATGAGATGGGCGTAGAGCGTCACCACCAGTTCGGCATGCGTGGCCGGCGCGATCTTGCGATAATCGGGAACCTGGCACGCGTCCCAGAGCCGCTCGACGTCGGCGCGGCTGCGCGTCATGTCGCGCACACTCGTCGTCGCGCGAGGCGTGATCGAGCACCAGAATATCTTCGGCGACCGGCGCGCGCGTCAGCGCGGCTTCGGTCGGTGCGGTGGCGAGCGTCGCCTGCAAAGCGCCGATCGAGGAAAAATCCAGATCGGTGTTGCGCCACTGCACGATCTTGACCGGCTCGAAGGTGTGCGAACTCGAGCGCCTGCACGAGTTCGCTCTCGAACGGCGGGCAGCGGCCGGTGGTGCCGAACGTGCCGTCGCGGGTGGCGCGGCCGGCGCGGCCGGCGATCTGCGCGAGCTCGGACGGATTGAGCTTGCGGAACTGATAACCGTCGAATTTGCGATCGGCCGCGAAGGCGACGTGGTCGACGTCGAGATTGAGACCCATGCCGATCGCATCGGTCGCGACCAGAAAGTCGACATCGCCGGCCTGATACAGCGCGACCTGCGCATTGCGGGTGCGCGGCGACAAGGCCCCGAGCACGACCGCGGCGCCGCCGCGCTGGCGGCGGATCAGTTCGGCGATCGCGTAAACTTCGTCGGCCGAGAATGCGACGATAGCGGAGCGCCGCGGCAGCCGCGTCAATTTCTTCTCGCCGGAAAATGTGAGCTGCGACAAGCGCGGACGGCTGACGATGCTGACGCCCGGCAGCAAGCGCTCGACCAAGGGCCGCATGGTGGCGGCGCCGAGGATCAGCGTCTCCTCGCGTCCGCGCCGATGCAGCATGCGGTCGGTGAAGACGTGGCCGCGGTCGAAATCGGCGGCGAGCTGGATTTCGTCGATGGCCACGAAGGCGACATCGAGATCGCGCGGCATGGCCTCGACGGTGGCGACCCAGAAGCGCGGATTCGGCGGCTTGATCTTTTCTTCGCCGGTGATCAGCGCGACGGAGTCGGCGCCGACCCGCTCGACGCAGCGGTTGTAGACTTCGCGCGCCAGCAGCCGCAGCGGCAGGCCGATGATGCCGGAGGAATGCGCCAGCATCCGCTCGATGGCGAGATGGGTCTTGCCGGTGTTGGTCGGCCCGAGCACGGCAGTGACGCCGGCGCCACGAGCACGCGCATTACGATCAGGTGTAGGTGAGAAGGAAATCGGCATTGAAGGCCCGAACTGGCCCCTTTCGATCGCTCCGCTGGGTGCGGAGCGCTAGGTTGGGGGCCGCATCTGTATCACAACAACACGCCCGAAAGTCTCGTGCTTTTAAAGTGTGGAACGAGTCTGGAACAAATCGCGGCCGAATCGGCGACTCGCGGCGTGTTCGGCTTCGTTCACTGCGACATATGGCACGGCTTCACATCCACAATACCAAATCGGGTGTTCATCGGCTCGATCGCTCACGATTTTCAGTTCGAAAGTGTTAACGCCGCCGACTCCGCGACTTCTGCGAAGAGTCAAGGGACGCGCTCCTGTGGATATCGGGGATGCAGACGCCAGCATCGCGACCACAATCCTTCCAGATCACTGCGTTTTCGTGACGGCCGCGGCATGCGGCGGTTTTGGCACCGAGACGAATGCGGTCGCCTGCAAAACACCCGTGCCCACCGGGGTCGGCAACGAGAAACGATAAGGAACCAGAACCCGCGTACCGACGATCGGAGCAAACCATACTTCAGCGTCGCGCAACGCAGCCAGGTAGCGGATCGCGTAGCGTTCCGGATTGTAGCCGGAGACCGGCGTGAAATAGACCGCGCAAACCACGACCGGCCCCTGATAGCCCTTCTCGGCCTTGACCGTCTCGATGCGCTTGAACTCGCTGCGCAGGTCGAACCGCATGCGGCCGTCAAACACCGCAGCCTTGCGACCGCACGCCTGCGGCGACACCGGATCACCATTGCCGGCGACATGAACCAGCGTCGCCGTCATTGGATCGAGCACGTTATGCCGATCGGAATCGCTCACCGGAATCCGGTCCGGGCTCGGGCCGAGCGGCGGTTCGACGCTGAGCTCTTTCACGTTGCCGCCGGCAAATGCCATGTGCACATCGTCGACGCGCTTGTCGTTGGTGATGGTCGAGACATAGCTTTGCGGTGTCGGTGCGCCGCCACTGAGCGGCCCCTGCGCGGTGCTGGTGCCGCGGCCGCCGCTGAACACGCGCATGAGACCGAAGGTGCCGCCGGTGGCGGTGGCGGTGAACTGATCGTCGGAGATTTCGATGACCCAGTTGCCGCGGCCGATCGGGATCCCGGCGAGCGTCGCGCTATATTCGGCTTCGAAGCGGCCTTGCGCGCCGACCGTGTGCGTGGCGTCAGCCGCCAGCGTCGACGCGATCACAACCGCCGCAAGCATAATCGTGCCGGCGAAAGCCGCGCCAACGCGGCGAGCGGCGTGCACGCTCCGGCGCAGACATTGGATAAGGACCTTCACGGCGCCAACGCTTCCTTAATGACCGCGAGGGCCCTATGCGGCAGGGTCACCGAGCACGCAATATTGCCGGACCTGTTGCCGCGAGCGATAGCGCAGTCGAGGCGGACTGTTTTGTCGGTGAATGCGTCGTTTCTGTGTTTCGGCGGCCAAAAGCGCATCCTCTGGCGCATCCCGGTTTCCGGATCGATACTCAACCGTTACGCTTTCGGTCCATATCGTCTCGACCCATACGGCTTCGATCCACGCGCCGGGCGCTCCGCGGCTCGGACTTGACGCTTTGCTGCCCGGTCACTATTAGGTCCCGCAACCTTTTCGCCCCAGGGCCGCCGCTTGGCGCCGGACGCGCGAAAGTTAAGCTCCAGGTTTCTAGAGGAATAAGGCCATGTCGCGGCGTTGCGAGCTGACCGGTAAAACCCGGCAGATCGGGCATAAAGTGAGCCATTCGAACCGCAAGACCAAGCGGCGCTTTCTGCCCAACCTGCTGAATGTCACGCTACAGTCCGATCTGCTCGGGCGTTCGGTGCGCATGCGCATTTCGGCGAACGCGCTGCGGAGCGTCGATCATCGCGGCGGGCTGGATGCGTTCCTTCTGGCGGCCAAGGATGCCGAGCTCTCCGATAACGCTCTCGACATCAAGCGCGCGATCGTGAAGAAGCGCGCCGAGGCGGCGTAAGCGTTAGCGCGCTCAGCGTCCCCGCGACGGCGGGGTACAGCACTTCAACATTGACATTGCTGTTTCTGAATTCCCGTTTTCGCGGGGACAAGCAGCTATTGCGGCCTTACGAATCCAACCGCCGGCGGCGCACGCCGCGGCGCGGCGCGGGTTCTTCGGTCGCCTTCTCGATGAACAATTCGGCGAGCTTTTCGGTCATGGCGCCGCCGAGCTCTTCGGCATCCACGATGGTGACGGCGCGCCGATAGTAGCGGGTGACGTCGTGACCGATGCCGATGGCGATCAATTCGACCGGCGAGCGGGTTTCGATATCCTCGATCACCCAGCGCAGATGACGCTCGAGATAATTGCCGGGATTGACCGAGAGCGTGGAGTCATCGACCGGCGCGCCGTCTGAGATCATCATCAGGATCTTGCGGCTTTCGGGACGACCGAGCAGGCGCTTGTGCGCCCAATCGAGCGCCTCGCCGTCGATATTCTCCTTGAGCAAACCTTCGCGCATCATCAGCCCGAGATTCTTGCGCGAGCGCCGCCACGGCGCGTCGGCCGCCTTGTAGACGATGTGGCGCAGATCGTTGAGGCGTCCGGGATTTGCCGGCTTGCCCTGCGAGAGCCAGCTCTCGCGCGACTGGCCGCCTTTCCAGGCGCGGGTGGTGAAGCCCAAAATTTCGACCTTGACGCCGCAGCGTTCCAGCGTACGGGCCAGAATGTCGGCGCAGGTGGCCGCAACCGTGATCGGGCGACCGCGCATCGAGCCGGAATTGTCGAGCAGCAGCGTGACCACGGTGTCGCGGAAGTCGGTGTCCTTCTCGCGCTTGAACGAGAGCGGATGCATCGGGTCGACGATGACGCGGGTCAGCCGCGCCGGATCGAGCAAGCCTTCTTCCAGATCGAACTCCCAGGCGCGGTTCTGCTGCGCCAGCAACAGCCGCTGCAGCCGGTTGGCGAGACGCGCGACCACGCCCTGCAGGTGCGAGAGCTGCTTGTCGAGATAGCCGCGCAGCCGATCGAGCTCCTCGGGATCGCACAAATCCTCGGCGCCAACGACTTCGTCGAATTTTCCCGTAAAGGGCTTGTAGTCCGGACCGCGCGGCTCGTTGCGATTGGATGCCGCGGCCGCCACGGCTCGGCGGCGGATTTCGGAATCGCCCATCTCGGTGTCGTCGGCCATATCGGCGGACGGCGCATCGACGGCTTCGGCGGCGCTTTCCGGCATTTCCTCGGTCGAGGCTTCAGCCTCTTCCAAGCTCATGCGCTCGCTTTCGGCGGATTCCGACGTTTCGCCGTCGTTGCCGGATTCGTCGCTGCTGCTTTGCTCGTCGCCCTCGTCGCCTTCTTCCTCGTCGGTGTCGCTGCTGCGTTCCTCGCCCATGTCGAGGGATTCGAGCAGATCGTGCACCACGTCGCCGAACTTGCGCTGATCGGTGAGCACGCGCTCGAGCCGATCGAGATTGCGGCCGGCACGTTCTTCGATAACCGGACGCCAAAGCTCCACGAGCTTGCGCGCAGTCGCCGGCGGCGGCTCGCCGGTGAGGCGCTCGCGCACCAGCATGGCGACGGCTTCCTCGATCGGCGCGTCGGCGCGATCGGTGACGTCGTCGTATTTGCCGCGATGGAAGCGATCGTCGAGCATCGCCGCCAGATTGGTCTTCACGCCACCCATGCGGCGCGAGCCGATGGCTTCGACGCGCGCCTGCTCGACCGCCTCGAACACCGCGCGGGCCTGCTGGCCGCCGGGCACGAGCTTGCGATGCACCGCGGGATCGTGACAGGCGAGGCGCAGCGCGATCGAATCCGCATGTCCGCGCACGATCGCGGCTTCGCGCTCGGTCAACCGGCGCGCCGGCTCCGGTAGCCGCGCCTTGTTGGCGGCAATGCCTGGGCGTTCGGCGGCAAACCCGACTTCGATGTCGCTACGGCCCGCAATGGCGCGCAGGCAGATGCCGACCGCGCGCTTGAACGGCTCGGTCGGCGCTTCCTTCGGTGGAGTCTTGGCTTTGACGTTCGAGGTCATGGCGTGAGCCGCTTTTCTCGGATGGAGTGCAGCGCCGTTAATGCCTTTATGCGCGTCGTCGACACGCCACGGCAACGCGCCGCTAATCCGGGATCGTTAAAAACTCCGAGCCTGCGAGAATCCCGGGTCTGCAACGCACCACTGCGCTTCGCTACGTGCTGCGTCGCGCCCGGGACAAATAACTGCATCAGCCCTGCCTGCGCTGTCGCTCGGCAACGCTACGACAGCGCCACGTTCACCGCCGATTCCGGCAGTTCCTGCCCGAAGCAGCGCTGATAGAACTCCGCCACCAGCGGCCGCTCCAGTTCGTCGCATTTGTTGACGAAGGTCAGCCGGAAGGCGAAGCCGATATCGTTGAAAATCTCGGCATTCTCCGCCCAGGTGATCACCGTGCGGGGCGACATGACGGTGGAGATATCGCCGTTCATGAAGGCGTTGCGGGTGAGATCGGCGACCCGCACCATCTTGGAGACGATGTCGCGTCCTTCCTGGTCGCGAAAGTGCTTCGCCTTGGCGAGCACGATATCGACCTCGTTGTCGTGCGGCAGATAGTTCAGCGTGGTGACGATCGACCAGCGGTCCATCTGACCCTGGTTGATCTGCTGGGTGCCGTGATAGAGGCCGGAGGTATCGCCAAGCCCGACCGTGTTGGCGGTGGCGAACAGCCGGAACGACGGGTGCGGCTTGATGACCTTGTTCTGGTCGAGAAGCGTCAGCCGGCCGGACAACTCCAGCACGCGCTGGATCACGAACATCACGTCCGGGCGGCCGGCGTCATATTCGTCGAAGCAGATCGCGACATTGTGCTGCAGCGCCCAGGGCAGGATGCCGTCGCGGAATTCGGTGACCTGCATGCCGTCGCGGATCACGATCGCATCCTTGCCGATCAGATCGACGCGGCTGATATGGCTGTCGAGATTGACGCGCACGCAGGGCCAGTTGAGCCGCGCGGCGACCTGCTCGATGTGGGTCGACTTGCCGGTGCCGTGATAGCCGGTGACGATGACGCGGCGGTTGCGCGCGAACCCCGCCAGGATGGCGAGCGTCGTCGGCCGGTCGAACCGGTAATCCGAATCGATGTCGGGAACATGCTCATCCGGCTCGGAATAAGCCGGAACTTCCAAATCGGAATCGATTCCGAACACCTGCCGGACCGAGACTTTCATATCCGGCAGACCGGACACTTCTTCAGTTGCGAGAGTCATCACACCTCCCTGACCCCGGGTTGTCGAAGGCCAATTTGGCCCCCCGCCGGCAGTCGGATGTCACGGTAAATTAGCAGAAGCGCAGGCGGCGGGGAAAGCCACCCCGAGGCTAGACGGGGAATTCGGCAGTGGATTCAGCAGAAGCCAGCCGACTTGAGGTAATTATAGGCCTGAATGATCTCCCGCAGCCGATCTTCCGACGTCCGGTCACCGCCGTTGGCGTCGGGATGATGGCGCTTCACCAACACCTTGAACCTTGCCTTGATATCTGCGCGTTCGGCGTCGGCTTCAAGGCCGAGCACGTCGAGGGCGCGGCGCTGGGCGTTGAGCACCTTGCGGGCCTCGCGAGACGGCTTGGCCTGACCGCCACGCGCCACCCGATCGAATAGGCCGAACTGGTCGTCCGACGCCCAGCCGGAACCGCGACGCCCGCGCGGGGGCCGCTTGGCGTCGCCGGATTGCCCACCGACCGAGCCCATCTTCCAGGTCGGACGGTGCCCGGTCAGGTCTTCCTTCTGGTATTTGGCAATCGCGTCGTCGCTCATACCCTTAAAAAAATTATACGAATTGTTGTATTCGCGCACGTGATTCAGGCAAAAGCGCCAATATTCCGCCGCGTGCTCCCGGCCTTTCGGCGCGCGATGCGTGGCGGGCGCGCTGCAGCGCGGCCATTCGCAGGCCGGAAGCTCGGCGCGTTGCCGGCGATCCTGATCGGGTTTGACCCGGATACGATCAAAGAGGGGCGAGTCGTTACTCATCGTTACAATTATGCGGGTGGCGGCATGGCAGCTTCAAGACTTGACAGGCGGCAAAAGTGCACATGGTTTGCAATTGACCGCATACGCATGTGTTGGCTAAGCCACCTTTCATGCATACGCACGATCTCATCACGGAAAAGTTGCGCAACGCTTTCTCGCCGACAAGCCTCGATGTCGAGGATGAATCGCATCAGCACGCCGGACATGCCGGCCACCAGCCAGGCGGTGAAACTCATTTCAGGGTTTATATCGTGTCGGACGCGTTTCGGGGAAAGAGCCGGATCGAACGCCATCGCATGATCAATGCGGCGCTGGCGGCCGAACTTGCCGGCGGCATCCACGCGCTCGCCATCCACGCGGCGGCGCCGGGCGAGACTTTTTAGCAGAGGCTAGACTAGCGCTTCGCTCGGAGATCAAGGTCACGCAAACGCTAAATCGCTGCCGCCTAATCCGCACCGCTTGGTGCAGAAAGGACCGGCGGCAGTTCGGCGTCGCCGATCGGGTCTTCGCCAAACCGATTGGATCCGCGTGAACCGCGCAGAAATCCAAGCTCGACCAGTGCCCACAAATTAATGATGAGAGCCGGAATAGTAAGGTACAACGCCCCGTCCGACGCAACGCTGTAGGCGCCAGCATTGAGCAGAATCGGCACGCCGTACAGCAACGCCAGCCACCACCCGCTCTTATTGCGATCGTGCAGCCGCTTGATGGCAACGACGACCACGGTCAGTAGAAAAGCTGCTGCCGCGACCGCGATAAGACCGACGCGCATATGGTCAAGGCGGATATTGATGGCGGCAAAGACGACGACGATTAATCCCAACATCGCCCAAATCTGAAAGCGCCACCATTGCGGACGCGTGAACCGCCCTGCTGTATTCCGATATCGCAAAACAGCAGTCATGCTCAGCCCCGTCGCTGCAACCGGAGCTATACAATACAACCTACCGCGTGAATTGGCGAGCCGAACCTTTAGCCCGCCTTCGCGGCGGTCACCGCTTTGCGCGTCAGCGGTGTAACCCGCAGCGAGGTGATGCGGTTGCGGTTCTTGCGCAGCACCTGGAAACGATAGCCGTGGAACGTGAAGCTTTGTCCGGGCTCGGGGATTGAGCGCGCTTCATGGATCACCACGCCTGCGATGGTGGTGGCTTCGTCGTCCGGGATATTCCAGTCCATCGCGCGATTGAGATCGCGGATCGGCACCGAGCCATCCACATTGGCCGAACCGTCCGGCAACATGCGCACGCCGGCGACGGAAATTTCGTGCTCGTCGCTGACGTCGCCGACGATTTCGGTGATGATATCCTTGATCGTCACCAAACCTTCGACTTCGCCGTATTCGTCGACGACCAGCGCGAACGCGGTCTTGCGATCGCGGAATGCCTTGAACTGCTCATAGAGCGGCGTCGTATCGGGCACGAACCAGGGCGGCCGCGCCAGCGCCTCGATGTCGATCTTGGTGGCATCGCCGCCGGCCGCGTGCAGCGCGCGCAGCAGATCCTTCACGTGCAGAACGCCGAGAATGTTGTCGGGCGTGTCGCGCCACAGCGGCAGCCGGCTGACGGCGGCGCCGAGCACCATGTCGACGATCTCGCGCGGCGGATCGCCGACATCGATTGTCACCATCTTGGTGCGGTGAACCATGACGTCCGACACAGTGAGCTCGCGCAAATCGAGCACGCCGCCCATCATGTCGCGGTCGAGCTTTTCCACGACGCCGGCGTGATGCAGGAGATCGACGGCGCCGCGCAATTCTTCGCGCGGCGACAGGATCGATTGAATGCTGCCGACCGGCATGCCGATCCCGCGCAAGATGATGCGCACCAGCCACTCGACCGCCTTGAGCAGCGGCAACAGCGCCGCGACCGTGCGGGCGATCGGCTGCGCCACCACGAGCGCAAGGCGATCCGGCGCGTTGAAGGCGATGGTCTTCGGCAGCACTTCGCAGAGCACGAAGATCGCCGCCGTCATCACGATGGTGGCGTAGATGACGCCGGCCTGGCCGAAGAAGCTCAGCAGCAGACCGGTGGCGAGCGTCGAGGCGGCAATGTTGGTGCCGTTATTGGCGAGCAGCACCGCGCCGAGAAAACGCTCGCGCTGTCCGAGCAGGCGGCTGACGGTGGTGGCGTCGATATTGCCGTGCTTTTCCAGCCGCAGCATGGCGGCGCGCGAGGATGCGGTCAGCGCTGTCTCGCTGCCGGAGTAAAACGCCGAGATCAAAAGGCAGACGAAGACCGCGACGACGGTCACCCAATCGTAAATGCTCATCCGGCAAGCTTCTCGCTCAAAAACGCACGCACCTCCGCGGCGTCGATACCGTGTTCGACAAACGCCGCGCCGATTCCGCGCACGAGGATGAATGTAAGCTGTCCTCTTTTCACTTTCTTGTCTTGCGCCATCAGCGCCATCAGGGCGTCGACATCAGGCAGGCCGGCAATATCCCGCGGCCTGGTCGGCAGCCCGACCTCGGCCAAATGCCGGATCGCCCGCGCCGCCTCGGCGGCCGGCAAAAGCCCGAGCCGGACCGAGAAGTCGAAGGCCAGCGCCATGCCGGCGGCGACGGCCTCGCCGTGCAGCAACCGGTCGGAAAATCCGCAAGCGGCTTCCAAGGCGTGACCGAATGTATGGCCGAGATTGAGTAAGGCCCGATCGCCGGTTTCGCGCTCGTCGCGCGCCACGATGGCGGCCTTGGCGCGGCAACTCACCGCGATGGCGTGCTCCCGCGCCCCGCTGCCGCCGCCGAAGACATCGCGCCAGTTGGCCTCGAGCCAGGCGAAGAAGGCGGCATCGCCCAACAGGCCGTACTTGGCGACCTCCGCATAGCCGGCGCGAAACTCGCGGGCCGGCAGGGTGTCGAGCAGTGCGGTATCGGCGACCACGAGGATCGGTTGATGGAAGGCGCCGATCAGATTCTTGCCGCGCGACGAGTTGATCGCGGTCTTGCCGCCGACCGAGGAATCGACCTGAGCGAGCAGCGTCGTCGGCACTTGGACATAGTCGATGCCACGTCGCACGGCGGCGGCGGCGAAACCGGCAAGATCGCCGATCACGCCACCGCCGAGCGCGATCACGAGATCGCCGCGTTCGATGCGGGCGGCAATGATGGTCTCGCAAACTTGTTCGAAAGTGCGAAAGCTTTTCGAGGCTTCACCCGGCGGCAAGATGATCTGGCTCGCCGCGATGCCGGACTCGGCGAGAATCTCTTCGACCGTATCGAGGTGATTGAGCTCGATATTCCGGTCGGTGACGATGAAAACCCGGGCGCGCGGCCGCAGCGCTTCGATACGGACGCCGAGCGTTTCGACCAGCCCGCGGCCGATGACGATATCGTAACTGCGGTCGCCGAGCGCGACCTGCACGGTCGCCGGATCGGTGCGAAGCGGAGCGGTCATGGGGATGCCTGCTGGTCGGTGGGCGCCGTTACGTTCAGATACGCGGCAAGCGCGGTCATCACGTCGGCAACGATGGCGTCGTGCGGCACGTCGCGGGACTGCACGGTAAGGTCTGCGAGCGCGTAGGTCGGCTCGCGTTCGGCCAGGAGCGCACGCAACGTTTCGCCGGGATCGGCGGTCTGCAACAGCGGCCGGTCGCCGCGGCGCTTGCTGGTCCGCCGCAATAGCACCTCAAGATCGGCGCGCAGCCACACCGACACACCCTTCTGCCGGATGAGCGCGCGGGTGTCGGCATTCATGAAAGCGCCGCCGCCGGTCGCCAAGACCTGCGGGCCGCTCTCCAGCAAGCGGGCGATCACACGGGCCTCGCCGCTGCGAAAATAGCCCTCGCCGTGGCGGGCGAAAATCTCCGCGACGGTCATCTTGGCCGCGGTCTCGATTTCGGTATCGGCATCGCCGAACGGGATCGACAACCGCGCGGCCAGCCGGCGGCCGACCGACGATTTGCCGACCCCCATCATGCCGACCAGCACGACCGAGCGGTTCCCGAGGGCATCCAGGACAGGAGCGGCGGAAAACACTGGGGCCGGATCATTTTGCAATGCAACATCAATCATGTAGGGCCAACTCGACGATCGCGACTGCCGATTGTGGCTGCCTTCTATATCGGTACGGTCGGCAGAACCAGTCCGGGCGCCTCGCATTCCAGAGCGCACGCGGGGACACGATTGTACCCGCTTCGGCCCGCCATCACCAAAGGGAACGGCGCTGCCACAAAAAAACGAACGCGCGGAAGATCAAACGGTGGTGTATTTGCAAGGGAGCGCGCTTGATTCTGAACGCCTCTGAATTCTGAACGCCTCCGATTCCGGAAGCTCGGCATTCGCGATGAGGACGCGTTCGTATCGAGGGTGCGCGCGGACCTGACGTAGGCCGCAAACATCGGCGATATTCCAGACCAGAACACGAAACCCAATGCCGAGCCTGGTACGCTTTCTCACCGTAATCGCCGTGGCGGCGGCGGCCATCTATGCGGGCGTGTACGCGCTTGCGCATTTCGTCGAGCCGAAGCCGCGCGAGATCACGGTCTCCATTCCGCCCGACAAATTCTTCAAAGACCGGCAAGGACCGTAGCAGCGGCCCTAACACAAAGGCCATCGCGCCATGGCGGGTAAAGCCGCGCCGAAAAAATCCGCCAAGCAGGGCGGAAAGCCGACCGACGATCGGCTCATCTCGCTCTTTCTCGACATGCTGGCGGCCGAGCGCGGCGCCGGCAAGAACACGCTCGATGCCTATGGGCGCGATCTCGACGATTTCGCTAATCATCTTGCTGGCGGGCACCCGGTTGCGACCGCGACCACCGACGACATCCGCGGCTATCTGGGCGAGCTTGCGTCCCGCGGCATGCAGCCGGCGACGGTGGCGCGGCGCCTGTCGGCGATCCGCCAGCTTTATCGGTTTCTCTACGCGGAAGGGCATCGGGGCGACGATCCGGCCGCGGTGCTCGAGGGACCGAAGCGTTCGCGCGGCCTGCCGAAGACGCTGACGCTCGGCGAGGTCGATCGCCTGCTGGCGGCGGCGGGAGCCTGCGACGCGGAGGCGACGCTGATGGTTCGGGTGCGCGCCGCCCGGCTCGCCTGCCTGGTCGAGCTCCTCTACGCCACCGGGCTGCGCGTCTCCGAACTGGTGGCGCTGCCGGTCTCGGCCGCCCGCCGCGACGCGCGGGTGATCGTGGTGCGCGGCAAGGGCAATAAGGAGCGCATGGTGCCGCTCAACGATGCGGCCAAGCGGGCCATGGCGGCCTATCTGGCGCTCGCCGCCGAAGCCGGCGGCACGACCGCCTCGAAATGGCTGTTCCCGTCGTTTGGCGATTCCGGCCACCTCACCCGCCAGCATTTCGCCCGCGAGCTCAAGGCACTGGCGGGCGCGGCCGGATTGCGCGGCGCACAACTGAGCCCGCACGTGCTGCGTCACGCCTTCGCCAGTCATCTGCTGCATAATGGCGCCGACCTTCGCGTGGTGCAGACGCTTTTGGGCCACGCCGATATTTCGACGACCCAGATCTATACCCATGTGCTGGAGGAGCGGCTGAAAAGCCTGGTGCGCGACTTGCACCCGCTGGCGGACGCGTGAGCGTCGATTGTTCTGGCGACTTTCCTTGACTTGACCACATGGTCGGAGGACTTTCCGCGCCCGGATTGTCCGGTAACCTTTGTTTATTGGCTTTGAAGGCCTGTTGGCGTGATGCGCTCCTATCTCGATTTCGAAAAGCCGGTGGCCGAGCTTGAGGCCAAAGTGGAAGAAATGCGTGCGCTGCAGGCGGGCGGCGACGCCATCGCGATCGGCGAGGAAATCAACCGTATCGAGATCAAGGCCGGACAGGCCCTCAAAGAGCTCTATGCCGGCCTGACGCCCTGGCAAAAAACCCAGGTCGCGCGCCATCCGCAACGGCCGCATTGCCTGGATTACATCGCCCAGCTCATCAGCGATTTCGTGCCGCTCGCGGGCGACCGGAGTTTTGGCGAGGACGCCGCGATCATCGGCGGCTTCGGTCGGTTTCGCGGCGAGAGCGTCTGCATCATCGGCCAGGAAAAAGGCTCCGACACCGATTCCAGGCTCAAGCACAATTTCGGCATGGCGCGGCCCGAGGGCTACCGCAAAGCTGCGCGGCTCATGGATATGGCCGACCATTTCGGCATTCCGGTGATGGCGCTGATCGATACCGCCGGCGCCTATCCGGGCATCGGCGCCGAGGAACGCGGCCAGGCCGAAGCCATCGCCCGCTCGACCGAGGCCTGCCTGCGGATCGGCGTTCCCAACGTGGCGATGATCATCGGTGAGGGCGGCTCCGGCGGCGCCATTGCGATCGCCACGGCCAACCGGGTGATCATGCTCGAGCACGCGGTCTACAGCGTGATTTCGCCCGAAGGCGCCGCATCGATCCTGTGGCGGGACACCGCCAAGGCCCAGGAAGCCGCATCGAGCATGCAAATCACTGCCCAGGACCTGGTCCGCCTCGGCGTCGTCGACACCGTCGTGCCGGAGCCGACCGGCGGCGCCCACCGCGATCCTCCCGCCACCGTTGCGGCCGCTGGAGAAGCGATCGAAGCCGCGCTCGCCGGGTTCAAGGAACTCGACGCGGCGACCATTGTCCGTATGCGGCAAGAGAAATTCATGGCCATTGGCCGGACGCTGGGCTGAGCGCCAGCATAAATTGCGCCCCTGGCATCGCGCCCGGCACGCGCGCGCTCGCGCGACCGAGCCCTTGTCGACCCTATTCCCGCCCTCTTTGTTCGGTAAGCGTCTGTTGAATCGGTCAAATTTATCGCAATCTTTACCAATCATTGACCGGCGGCGTGATCCACCTGATGTCCTGCGCCCCGGTTCGCTTGCGAAAAACGCTTCGTAAGGATAACGATTGGTGAGGGATGGTTTCGGGGACCGTCTGGCCGTCGGGGGAGTACAGCATTGATCCGCGCCAGCCTCCTGCGTGTGCTGACGCTATCGGTCGTCGTGGCCGGTTCGCTCTCGCTTGCTGGGTGCTTCAGCGGCGAAGAGGGCGGCTATGAGCTGCCGACCAAGGCGAGCAAAGCGCTGTCGCCGCAGATGCTGAACCTGCTCGACCAGAAGCAGATGCCGAAGGAATCTCCGGTCCTGCTCCGCATCTTCAAGGAAGAATCCGAGCTCGAAGTCTGGAAGCAGGACACCAGCGGCCGCTTCGAGATGCTCAAGGTCTATCCGATCTGCCGCTGGTCGGGCGATCTCGGCCCCAAGGTCAACGAGGGCGACCGTCAGGCTCCGGAGGGCTTCTATACGATCACGCCCGGCCTGATGAATCCGAACTCCAATTATTATCTCGCCATCAACATCGGCTTCCCCAACCTCTACGATCGCGCCAACGACCGCCACGGCGCATTCGTGATGATTCACGGCGACTGTTCATCGCGCGGCTGTTACGCCATGACCGACGAGCAGATCGGCGAGATCTATTCGCTGGCGCGCGAATCGTTCATCGGCGGCCAGCCGTCGTTTCAGATCCAGGCCTATCCGTTCCGCATGACGCCGGCGAATTTGGCGCGCCATCGCACCAGTTCGCATATGGCGTTCTGGAAGATGCTCAAGATCGGCAACGATCATTTCGAGGCGACGCATCTCGAACCGAAGGTCGATGTCTGCGACCGGCATTACGTGTTCGATGCCGTGCAGCCGCGCGGCGGACAGATCGTCTTCAATGCCACCGGTCACTGCCCGGCTTTTGTGGTCAATCCGGAAGTCGCCGGCCCGGCGCTGGAAAAATCGCATGCCGACGAGGTGCAATACGCCGCGCTGGTCAGATCCAACGTAGCGGTTGCGCCGGTACATTCCGGTCTCGACGGCGGAATGAACCGCGTGTTCCTGGCGCAGGTCGGCGGCCACATTCCGCCCGCGCGGGTCGCACCGCCGGACATGAAGGGCTTGCCGCCGCAGCCGCCGCCGGTCGCGATGGCGGACAACAACGGGCAGACCTTGGCGAGCAAGATTTTCGGCGGCTTCCTTGGTGGTTCGAACAGCCAGCAGGCGCCGCAACAGCAGGTGGCGGCTGTCGCCGAGCCGGCAGCAACCGGCACGACGTCGAAACCGAAGTCGCACGCCGAGCGGACCAGTCGTGGCGGAGGCCAAGCCGAAGCTCGACTTGCGCAAGAGCGACACCAAGCCGCGACTCTCAGCCGCCAGCGCAGCAGCAGGTGGCGGCGAAACCGGCGCCCGCACCGGCGCCACAACGCGAGGCGAATGCCACCGCAGCGACGATGGGCGGCGCCCAGCCGGCGATGCCGAGCCGGCAACTTCGACAGCCGCTGGGGCGGACTGCAGTAAGCCATTAACGCTCAATCGCTCACGTTATCCAACATCTTGAAGTGTGAGCGATCAGCGCGTTCACGCGCGTCTTCGACGCGGCGTGGCGCCCCGCGAAGGACCGGCGACTGACCGAAATCAGCGTGTCAGATTTCAGAAGTCCTGACAGTCCCACATCGACAATGGCTGACCGGAACGCCATCACCCCACGAGCGGCCGCCGTGCGGTCGCCTCCGGGTGACGGCGAAACCGGGCTCTACGCGTAGCGTCCGTGGCAGTGCTTGAATTTCTTGCCGGAGCCGCACGGGCAGACCTCGTTGCGGCCGACCTTGCCCCAGGTGGTCGGATCCTTCGGATTGCGCTCGACCGGCGCCGCATCAGCGGCCGGTGCGGCTTGCGCCGCTGCGGTGCTGACGCCGCCGATGCCGTGACGCGCCAGCGTCTCGGCGCCCGCCATCGCCAGCGCCATTTCGTCTTCGCCGGTGGTCGGATCGATCTTGTGCGCCTCCATCGGCGGCAACGACATGGTCGACTCGGCCGGCTGCGGCATGATCTCGACGCGCATGAGCTGCGCGGTCACGGCCTCGCGCAGGTGCTGGCTCATGGTCTCGAACAGATTGAAGGCTTCGGACTTGTATTCGTTGAGCGGATCGCGCTGGCGCGTAGCCGCGCAGTCCGACCACCTGGCGCAAATGATCGAGCATCACCAGATGCTCGCGCCACAGATGGTCGAGGGTCTGCAGCAGAATCGACTTCTCGACATAGCGGATGACGTCGGCGCCCCATTGCGCGACCTTCGCCGCCATGTGCTCGTCGGCGCGGCGCTCGACGCGGTTGAACAATTCCTCGTCGGCGATGCCTTCTTCCTTGGCCCACTCGTCGACCGGCAGTTCGAGGCCGAGCACGCGCTTGACCTCTTCCTTCAGACCCGCGACGTCCCATTGCTCCGGATAGGCATTTTCCGGCACATGCTTGGCGACCAGATCGTCGATGGCATTGTGGCGCATGTCGGCAACCACTTCGGCCGCGGCCGCGTCCTGCATCCATTCGATGCGCTGGTCGAAGATGACCTTGCGCTGATCGTTCATCACGTTGTCGAACTTGAGGATGTTCTTGCGGATGTCGAAGTTGCGCGCCTCGACTTTCTGCTGCGCCTTTTCCAGAGCCTTGTTGATCCAGGGATGGATGATCGCTTCGTTTTCCTTCAGACCGAGCTTGGTCAGCATGCCGTCGAGCTTGTCGGTGCCGAAGATGCGCATCAGATCGTCGTCGAGCGACAGAAAGAATTTCGAGTGGCCCGGATCGCCCTGGCGTCCGGAACGGCCGCGCAACTGATTGTCGATGCGCCGGCTTTCGTGACGTTCGGTGCCGAGCACGCACAGGCCGCCGGCCGCGAGCGCCCGCTCCTTCAGCCGCGCGATCTGGGCGCGGATTTCGGCAGCGCGCGGATCCTTGTCGCGCGTCGCCCCAGTCCTCAATGTCAGCCAGTTCCTGGCGGATGCGCATTTCCGGATTGCCGCCGAGCTGAATGTCGGTGCCGCGGCCGGCCATGTTGGTGGCGATGGTGATGGCGCCCGGAACGCCGGCCTGCGCGACGATATAGGCTTCCTGTTCGTGATAGCGGGCGTTCAGGATGGCGAACACTTTCGCCGTCGACGCGCCCGCGTCGCCTGAATACAGCGCCGCGAAGGCGTTGGGATCCGAGAAGTCGTGCTGCTCCCAGCCGTTCTGGCGCAGCATCTCGGCGAGCTGCTCCGACTTTTCGATCGAGGTGGTGCCGACCAGAACCGGTTGCCCGCGCTTCTTGCAGTCTTCGATCAAGGTCAGGATGGCGCGGTATTTCTCGGCTGCGGTGCGGTAGACCTCGTCGTCGTCGTCGATACGCACCATCTCGCGGTTGGTGGGGATTTCCAGCACTTCGAGATTGTAGATGTCCATGAACTCGTCGGCCTCGGTGGCGGCCGTGCCGGTCATGCCGGCGAGTTTCTTGTACATGCGGAAATAGTTCTGGAACGTGATCGAGGCCAGCGTCTGGTTTTCCGGCTGGATCGGCTGCCGCTCCTTGGCCTCGAGCGCCTGGTGCAGACCTTCCGAATAGCGCCGGCCCGGCATCATGCGGCCGGTGAACTCGTCGATGATCACGACCTCGCCATTGCGGACGATGTAGTCCTTGTCGCGCTGGAACAGCTTGTGCGCGCGCAACGCCTGATTGACGTGGTGCACGACCGAAACGTTCTCGACGTCGTACAGCGAGTCCGACTTGAGCTGACCCGCGGAGCGCAGCGCCTGCTCCATCTTTTCCATGCCGGCTTCGGTCAAGGTCACCGTGCGCTGCTTCTCGTCGACCTCATAGTCGGCCTTGTCGAGGGTCGGGATGTAAGCGTCGATGGTGTTGTAGAACTCGGAGCGGTCGTCGAGCGGGCCGGAAATGATCAGCGGCGTCCGCGCTTCGTCGATCAAGATGGAGTCGACTTCGTCGACGATGGCGTAGGCATGGCCGCGCTGCACCATGTCCTCGACCCGGTATTTCATGTTGTCGCGCAGATAGTCGAAGCCGAGCTCGTTGTTGGTGCCGTAGGTAAC
Source organism: uncultured Alphaproteobacteria bacterium (assembly GCA_963737755.1). Taxonomy (GTDB): domain Bacteria; phylum Pseudomonadota; class Alphaproteobacteria; order Rhizobiales; family Xanthobacteraceae; genus BOG-931. Next base: position 105,888 of record CAVTTZ010000018.1, read on the forward strand.
GTCGCAGTCGTATTGCTTTTTGCGCTCGACATCGTCGAGGCCATGCACAATGACGCCGACCGTGAGGCCGAGGAATTTGTAGATCTGCCCCATCCATTCGGAGTCGCGGCTGGCGAGGTAGTCGTTGACGGTGACGACGTGAACACCGCGGCCGGTCAGGGCATTGAGATAAACCGGCAAGGTGGCGACCAGGGTCTTGCCTTCGCCGGTTTTCATCTCGGAAATCTTGCCTTCGTGCAGCACCATGCCGCCGATGAGCTGAACGTCGAAATGGCGCTGGCCGAGCGCACGCTTGCCGGCCTCGCGCACGGTGGCGAAAGCGGGGACGAGAATATCGTCGAGGCTGGCGCCCTCGGCGAGCTGCTTCTTGAACTGTGCGGTGCGTGCGCGCAGCGCCTCGTCGGACAGCTGCTGCACGTCCTTTTCCAGGGCGTTGATGGCGTCGACCCGCGACCGATAAGTCCGGACGCGCCGGTCGTTGGAGGAGCCGAACAGCTTGCGAGCGACTGCGCCGATCATCGCGACTTCATCCTTCCAACAGGAGATTGCGCCACACGCGCCACCTTCTTGCTCTTCGCGCCAGCATGGTCTTGTCCGAAAACCGGTAGGGACTTTTCGGGGTCATGCTTCGGCGCGTCCAAACGGCGGAAAATGCAGGGCTATTTGGGCTTCTGCAAGGCGACGCCGGCAACATATAATGGGCGCCAAAGGTCCTCGCGGAGAGATAGGAGGGGGTAGTTTTATTGTCAATGTGAGGGTTTCTCAATGTATAAGGGCCAACCATGGCCCGCGGCTGAGCTGTCCAGGAACTTCAAATCGGCGGCACCGCGCGTAATTCTGCCATTGCCAAGCTGATATGATTCGGCGAGTGTCCGCGCCAGCCGAACGGCGCCGCCGCTGCACGGCGCTCCAATATTACCGAAGAGTCACGTTTACCCAACGGTCACGTTCCAAAGGATCAGTTTCCATGGCTTTTCTCCGCCCGTTCGTCGTCCGCGCGCTGGCCGCGGTCGCCTGCGCCGCCGTGTTGACGGTCGCCGCCCCGCTTACGTCGGGCCATTATGCAACGAGTGTGGCGCACGCCGAGGACGATCCGGTGGTGGCGCGCGTCAACGGCGTCGACATCCGCCAGAGCGACCTCGCTTTCGCCGAGGAAGAGATCGGCAGCAATATGCCGACCATCCCGCCGGAGCAGAAGCGCGATTACCTGATCAATTATCTGGTCGACGTGATCGTGCTGTCGCAGGCCGCCGAGAAGCAGAACATCGCCGATCGGCCGGACGTCAAGCGCCGGCTCGCCTTCGATCGCAACCGGCTGCTGATGGAGTCGCTGTTGCAGGACGCCGGCAAGTCGGCACTGTCCGACGACGCCGAGCACAAGGTCTATGAGGAAGCCATCAAGCAGGTGAAGAACGAGGAAGAGGTGCACGCGCGCCACATCCTGGTGCCGACCGAGGAGGAAGCCAAAGCGATCCTCGCTCAGCTCAAGGGCGGCGCCGATTTCGCCACGCTCGCTAAAGAGAAGTCGAAGGATCCGGGTGCCGCGGAAGGCGGCGATCTCGGCTATTTCACCAAAGAGCAGATGGTGCCGGAATTCGCCGATGTGGCGTTCAAGCTCGACAAGGGTCAGCTGTCCGATCCGGTGAAGACCCAGTTCGGCTGGCACATCATCAAGGTCGAGGACAAGCGAACCAAGCCGACGCCGACCTTCGATCAGGTCAAGCCGCAGATCGAGAACTATGTCGCCCATCGCGCCCAGGCGGAGATGGTTGAGAACCTGCGCAAGTCGGCGAACGTCGAACGCCTCGACAAGCCGGCGGCGCCGGATGCGTCGCTCAATCCGGCCGCGCCCGCGAAGAAATAATCTCTTCGTGTTCGGCAGATAATCGTCATGCCCGGCCTTGTGCCGGGCATTGGCGTCTTTATACACGCTAGCGCTCAACAAAATCGTGGATGGCCGGGACCAGCCCGGCCATGACGCATGAGGGTGTCGCCCGTGTCCACCAGCATCTCCCCGCTCGCGCCTGCATCTTTTCCCGACATGCCGCCCGTCGAGGGTGTCCGGCTCGCCACCGCCGCCGCCGGCATCCGCTATCCGGGACGCACCGACGTGCTGCTCGCCCTGTTCGACGAGGGCACCACCGTCGCCGGCGTCTTCACCCGCTCGAAATGCCCGTCGGCGCCGGTCGATTGGTGCCGCGAGATGGTCAAGGGCGGCCGCGCGCGCGCGCTCGTGGTCAATTCCGGCAACGCCAACGCCTTTACGGGCAAAACCGGCAAGGCGGCGACCAAGCTCACCGCCGAGATCGCCGTCGCAAGCCGTCGACTGCAAGCCCGGCGAGCGTGTTTCTCGCCTCCACCGGCGTGATCGGCGAGCCGCTCGATGCGACGAAATTCACCGGTGTCATGGACGGCCTGATCGCCGACGCGAAGGCCGGCGAATGGCAGGCGGCTGCGCACGCGATCATGACCACCGATACTTTTCCGAAGGGCGCCGCCGCGATGGTCGGCATGAACCGCACGGCGGTGACCATCTGCGGCATCGCCAAAGGCGCCGGCATGATCGCGCCCGACATGGGCACGATGCTGTCGTTCATCTTCACCGATGCGCCGATCGCGCCCGCGGTGCTGCGCACGTTGTTGCGCGAAGGCGTCGAGGACACCTTCAATGCCGTGACCATCGACGGCGACACCTCGACCTCGGATACGCTGCTCGCCTTCGCCACCGGCGCGGCGGCCGCGCGCGGCGTCGCCAAGATCACGCGGATGTCCGATCCGCGCATTGCCGCCTTCCGCAAGGGCTTCAATGCCGTGCTCGCCGACCTGTCCGAGCAGGTGGCGCGCGACGGCGAAGGCGCGCGCAAGCTGGTCGAGATCGTGGTCGAGGGCGCGACGTCAAAGAAATCGGCGCGGCGGATCGCGCTGTCGATCGCCAATTCGCCGCTGGTCAAGACCGCGATCGCCGGCGAGGACGCCAATTGGGGCCGCGTGGTGATGGCCGTCGGCAAGGCCGGCGAGCCCGCCGACCGCGACAGGCTGGCGATCTGGTTCAACGGCATCCGCGTCGCCCACAAAGGCGCGCGCGATCCGGGCTATGACGAGGCGGCGGTGTCGGCGGCGATGAAGCAGCCCGAGATCGCGCTCAAAGTCGCGCTCGGCCTCGGCAAGGGCCGCGACCGGGTGCTGACCTGCGATCTCACCAAAGAATATATCGCCATCAACGGCGACTATCGGTCGTAAGATGCGACGCGCTGGGACGCCGGGGCTGGCCTCGTGTCCCTTGATGGGTTTCACCTGCGTTCAACCCATCCTACAGTGACGCTATCTGCAAAACGCTTGGCCGCACCGCGACGATTGTTTAACCATTGCGGCGAAGGTCGGGTGCACGGTCGGCACATCTGTGAAGCGTCCCTTTACCGCAACATCGTCAGAGTGAGCGCAGATGAGCGTCAAACTCGTTCTTGTTGCCGCCTGCGCGTTGATTGATCCGGACGGACGGGTGCTGCTGGCACAGCGTCCCAAGGAAAGGCGATGGCGGGGCTGTGGGAATTTCCCGGCGGCAAGATCGAGCCGGGCGAGCGGCCGGAAACAAGTTTGATCCGCGAACTGCATGAGGAACTGGGAATCGTCGTTAAGGAAGAGTGCCTCGCACCGCTGACTTTCGCGAGCCACCTTTATCCCGATTTCCATTTGTTGATGCCGCTTTATGTCTGCCGGCGCTGGGAAGGAATCGTGCAGCCGCGCGAAGCGCAGACGCTCAAATGGGTGCGGCCGAACGATCTGCGCAACTATCCGATGCCGGCCGCCGACGAGCCGCTGATACCGCACCTGACGGCGCTGCTGTGATCCACATGGCGTGACACACACGTGTGCCGCAGCGCCCTGACTGACGAGGGTGACGCCATGTGGAAGCAATCAGAACTCGCGGATGCAAAATTCACCGACGGCAACTTGCTCGACCGTTTCCTGCGCGACGAAAGCGGCGCCAGCGCCATCGAATACGCGCTCGATCGCGTCCGGCGTTTCCATCGTCATTGCCGGATCGGTGATGACGGCCGGCACGACGGTCAAAAATTTGTACGTGTCCGTCGCCAACGCGCTGAAGTGATGCGCTCGCGCGGGTCATTCGCGAAGAGCGCGGAGCAAACAATCATCAGAGCGCTCGTCCCCGCGAAGGCGGGGACCCAGGAGCGCCGCCGCTGGATTCCCGCCTTCGCGGGAATGAGCGGAAAGTCTCACTCGCCCGCTTTCTCGCCCGTCGATATCTCGTGCGTGCCGAGCGCATCGGCGAGCCGCGCTTGCGCCGAGCCTGGCCTGAGCGGCTGTTGCTGGCTCGGATGCGGCGCCCAGCCTAACAACCAAACGATCTCGAACGTAGCGCGCAGGCGGCCGTCGGCATCGGCAAAGCGTTCGGCGTAAATCTCGGCCATGCGCAACAGCGTCGCGCGCTTCAGCGGCGTGCGGCGGCGATCGATCAGCGCATTGGTCGCGCCCATGCGGCGCAGGTCGTGCATCAGCGCGAAGGCGTGATCGTAACGCACCGTGATCCGGTCGACATCGGTGACCGGCAGCGCAAATCCGGCGCGCTGCAACAGCCCGCCGAGATCGCGGACATCGGCAAACGGCGCTACCCGCGGCGAGACGCCGCCTTCGATTTCGCTCTCCGCCGCGGCGAACGACTGGCGCAACTCGGTGAGCGTATCGCCGCCGGCAAGCGCCGCGAGCAACAAACCGTCGGGCTTGAGCACGCGGCGGATTTGCACCAGCACGCCCGGCAGATCGTTGACGAATTGCAGCGACAGCGCCGAGACCACGAGATCGAACGTCGCGGCCGCGAACGGCAGCGCCTCCTCGTCGGCGACGACAAAGCGCCGATGCCGCAGCCTGCGCGCGCGGAAACTGTGCGTCGGCGGCCACGACAGTACCGACCGACGGCACGCCGGCGAGCGCGTTGCGCACCGCATCGGTCGGCGTGCCGAGATCGAGCACATGATCGAAACTGCCGCAGCACCGCGGCCAAACGTTCGGCGAGATCGGTGGCGACGCGATCGAGCAGAAACGTTTCCGCTCCTGCCACGGCGGCGCGGTTGCGGCGCGCCCGCAGCAGGGGGCGATCGAAAATCAGCGGGCCTTGCGGCTCAGGCGTCAAAGATTCGGGCATTATCTGACTTCAGCCTTGGAGACGACTGTCTTACACGGGCTCCGCAAAACGCCACAGCTTCACAACGCCGGTGCCGGAGGGTAGCGTTCCCGCATGGGGGAAAGAGGCGCCACCGCGGCAGCACTTCCGCGGCTCCGGCGCGCCGGCGAGACCGCCCGCGCCGTGTTGCGCGCGGCGCTCGATCTGGCTTTGCCGCGACATGTGCGCGAGTCTGCCGCGAGCCGGTCGAGGGCGAAGGGCTGTGCCCGGCCTGCTGGTCGAAGCTCTCGTTCATCAGCCGGCCGTATTGCGAACGGCTCGGCATTCCGTTCGTCTACGATCCCGGCCCCGGCATTCTCTCCATGGAGGCGATCGCCGATCCGCCGGCCTATCAGCGGGCGCGCGCCGCCGTGCGCTTCGACGAGATATCGCGCGGCCTGGTGCATGCGCTCAAATACGGCGACCGGCTCGATCTGGCGCCGATGATGGGCCGCTGGCTCGGCCAGGCCGGCCGCGAGCTTCTGGCCGAGGCCGACGCGCTGGTGCCGGTGCCGCTGCACTGGCGCCGGCATTGGGCGCGGCGCTTCAACCAGTCGGCGATCCTGGCCGCGGCCGTCGCCAAGGAGACCGGCGTGCCGATTGCCGCGCGGGCGCTGAAGCGCGTGAAACCCACCGCCCAGCAGGTCGGGCTGTCGCGCACGCAACGCGCCGCCAATATCCAGGGCGCCTTTCGGGTTCCGCCCGACGGCAAGGCCGAGGTCGTCGGGCCGCAGGCTGGTGTTGATCGACGATGTGCTCACGTCCGGCGCCACCGTCGAGGGCTGCGCCAAGGCGCTGCTGCGCGCAGGCGCCAGAAACGTCGACGTGCTGGTCTTCGCCAGGGTTGCCGAGCCCGGGCAAACGTCCATATAAAGAGTTGATAAACTTAAGCAAAGTCGTGAAACTGCGCGGCTCGCACTGAACGGTTCGTGATGGCACCTGTCGAAATCTATACGCGGAAATTTTGCTCCTACTGCTACCACGCCAAGGAGCTGCTCTCCCGCAAAGGCGTGGACTTCCGTGAGATCGACGTCACGGGAAACGCCGACGTGCGCCGGCAGATGACCGAGCGCGCCCAGCGGCGGCAACGACGCTGCCGCAGATCTTCATCGGCGCCAGACATGTCGGCGGCTGCGACGAGCTTTATGCGCTCGAGGATGCCGGCAAGCTCGATACGCTGTTGCAGCAGTGAGGAGCGGCCGGCATGAGCGCGCCGGCGAATTCGGTATTCAAGGTCGGCCTGGTGCAGATGCGCTCCGGGCTCAGCCCGCGGCCAATCTCGACGCCGCCCGCGGCTTCGATCGAGCAGGCGCGCAAAGCGGGCGCCGATTACGTGCTCACGCCGGAAATGACCAACATCATGGAGATCAAGCGCGAACGGCTGTTCGCCGCGATCACCGAGGAAGAGAACGACCCGACCCTGATCGCCATGCGCGAGCTTGCGCGCAAGCATGAGATCTTTTTGCATATCGGTTCGCTTGCGATCAAAGCCTCGCCCGATAAGGCGGTGAACCGCTCGTTCCTGATCAACCGGCCGGCGAGATCGTCGCGCGCTACGACAAGATCCACATGTTCGACGTCGATCTCGCGAACGGCGAGAGCTATCGCGAATCGCAACAATTTTCGCCCCGGCGAACTGGCCGTGGTCGCCGACCTGCCGTGGGGGCGGCTCGGCATGACGATCTGCTACGACCTGCGCTTTCCGGCGCTCTACCGCGCGCTGGCGGAAGCCGGCGCGTCGTTCCTGGCGATCCCGGCGGCCTTCACCAAACCGACCGGCGAGGCGCATTGGCAGGTGCTGATGCGCGCGCGCGCGATCGAGAACGGCTGCTTCGTGTTCGCCGCCGCGCAAGGCGGCATGCACGAAAACGGCCGCGCCACGTTCGGCCATTCGCTCGTCGTCGATCCGTGGGGCAAGGTGCTCGCCGAGGCCGGCGATGAGCCGGGAGTCATCGTTGCCGATGTGGATCCGGCCGCAATCGCGGCTGCGCGCGGCCGCATCCCGTCGCTGCAGCATGGCCGGCGTTTTGAAGTGATCGAGCCGATGGCGGAACCGACGCACCTGCGCGCCGTGCGAGCGCCGTCATGATCCGCTACACCCTGCAGTGCGCCAAGGGCCACGGGTTCGAGAGCTGGTTCGCCAACTCGGCCGCCTACGACAAACAGGTCAAGCGCTCGCTGATCGCCTGCCCGATCTGCAACTCCACCAAGGTGGAAAAATCCATCATGGCGCCGCGGCTCGGCCGCAGCGAGCCTGCCGCCGTCGAGGCGCCAGCCGCCACGATGCCGGCGCCCACCCCGGCGCCGTCGGGTCCGCCCACATCGGTGGCGATGACCTCGCCGATGGAACGCGAACTGCGCACCAAGCTCAAGGAGCTTCGCGAGCATATCGTCAAGAACGCCGACTATGTCGGCAAGGGCTTCCCCGAACAGGCGCGCAAGATCCATTACGGCGAGGCCGAGCACCGCTCGATCTACGGCGAAGCGACGCCCGAGGAAGCCAAAGAACTGCACGAGGAAGGCGTCGCCTTCCATCCGCTGCCGGTGCTGCCGGACGAGTTTAACTAGCGCACGTCTGGATCAGATAGAGTTCGGAGTGCTTTGAATTCGCGACGCGTCCTCCGCTCGCTTTGCGTCATGCGCGGGCTTGACCTGCGCATCAGTGCCCGCCTAAGCGAGACGGCCGGGACAAGCCCGACCACAACACGCTCCCGCTGTGCGCACGTCCAAGCCACCGCATCACGCAGGCTTCTCCGCGACCACCATGTAGTTGACGTCGGTGTCGCGCGACGTTTGCCAGCGATCGGCCAGCAGATTGTAGATGACGCCGGTCTCGCCGATGATGCGCAAACCGCCCTGCTCGATGGCGCGCTCGAGTTCGTCCGGCGTGACGAACTTGTCCCACCGATGGGTGCCGCGCGGCAGCCAGCGCAAAATATATTCGGCGCCCACGATGGCGAGCGCGAAGCTCTTGGCCGTGCGATTCAGCGTGGCGACGAACATCAGCCCACCCGGTTTCACCATCGCGGCCGCTTGCGCGATGAACACATCGACATCGGTGACGTGCTCGACCACCTCCATGGCAAGGACGATGTCGAATTTTTCGCCGGCTTCTGCGAGCGCCTCGGCCGTCGTGGCGCGATAATCGATGGCAAGGCCGGCCGCGACGGCATGGGCTTGCGCGACCGCGATGTTTTTGTCCGCAGGATCGGCGCCGACCATCGCGGCGCCGAGCCGCGCCAGCGGCTCGCACAGAATGCCGCCGCCGCAGCCGATATCGAGGATGCGCAAGCCGGCGAGGCTGTCGAGTTTCGCCGGATCGCGGCCGAAATGCTCAACGGCGCGATCGCGGATATAGGCCAAGCGCACCGGATTGAACTTGTGCAAGGCCGCCATCGGCCCATGCGGATCCCACCACGTGTCGGCCAAGCGGGAAAAGCGCGCGACCTCGTCGCGGTCGACGGTCTCGGCGTCGATTCGGTTGCGGGTTCATACCAAAACCTGCTCGCAAAAAGCCTGTCCCAAAAGTCGCGGTCCGAAGACGCCCGTTGTGGCCGGATTTTACGGCGCTGGAAAGGGCCGCGGCCCACGCGCCCGCCGGGCGGCGCAAGAGCCGCGTTGCGCTCGCCGCAAAGCTGATGGAGGATACGCGCCATAACAGTGCCGAGCACGATAAAACTGGGAGGACGCGATGCAAAAAATTCTATGCGGGCTAGCGGGATTGGCGGTGCTCGCCATGGCGGCGCGGCCCAGCGCTCGCTGCGGACACCATCAAGATCGGCATCATTAACCCTTATTCGGGCCAGTTCGCCGACACCGGCATTCAGCTCGACAACGGCATCAAGCTTTACGTGAAGCAGCACGGCGACATGGTGGCCGGCAAGAAGCTCGAATTCATCCGCAAGGACATCGGCGGCGTGGCGCCGGATCTCGCCAAGCGGCTGGCGCAGGAACTGATCGTCCGCGACCACGCCGACATTTTCGCCGGCTTTGCGCTGACCCCGAACGCGCTGGCGGTGGCCGACATTTCGGCCGAGGCAAAGAAGTTCATGGTGGTGATGAATGCGGCCACGTCGATCATCACCACCAAGTCGCCCTACATCGCCCGCACCTCGACGACGACGCCGCAGCTCAACCAGACGCTCGGCACCTGGGCGGCCAAGAAGGGCGTGAAGAGCGCCTACACGATGGTTTCCGACTACGGCCCCGGTATCGACGCCGAAGCCGCCTTCCACACCGGCCTCAAGGAAGCCGGCGGGACCATCGTCGGCGCGGTGCGCTTCCCGGTCGCGCAATCCGGATTTCTCCGCCTTCGTGCAGCGCGCCAAGGATGCCAATCCGGACGCGATCTTTGTCTGGATTCCGGGCGGCGCGCAGCCGGCGGCCGTCGGCAAGGCGCTGGCCGAGCGCGGCGTCGACCCGACAAAGATCAAGGTGATGGGACAGGATTCGCTCGCCTTCGAAAGCGCGCGCAAGAGCATGGGCGACATCGCGCTCGGCATCATCACCGTCAGCAACTACGATTCCAACATCGACTCGCCGCTCAATCACGAATTCGTCAAAGCCTATAACGAGGAATTCCACCGCAATCCGGACATCTATTCGATCGGCGGCTACGACGGCATGCGGCTGATCTACGAAGCCTTGAAAAAGACCAACGGCAATCCCGACGGCGAGGCCTTGATCAACGCCGCCAAGGGCATGAGCTGGGAAAGCCCGCGCGGCCCGATCACCATCGATCCGCGAGACCCGCGACATCATCCAGACCGTGCACATCTTCCAGGTCGAGAAGGTCGGCGATCAGATCGTCAATGTGGAGATCGACAAGGTCGAGAACGTCAAGGATCCGGTCAAGGAGCGGATGACGCACTGAAGCACGCTCGCTGGACATCGCGACGCACTCCCGTCATGGCCGGACTTGTTCCGGCCATCCAGTCTTCCGTCTTAAGACGTCGATGCCCGCGAAAAGCGCGGTCATGACGAAATTTTTGATGTTCAATAACGTTTGAGGCTCTGCGCTCATGCCTCCAGTGTTCGGCGTGCTGTTCGACGGGCTGGCTTACGGGATGCTGCTGTTTTTGCTCTCGGTCGGCCTGTCGGTCACGCTCGGCATGATGAACTTCGTCAACCTGGCGCATTGCAGCTTCGCCATGCTGGGCGGCTATGTCACCGTCACGCTGATGAATGCGCAGGGCTGGCCTTTCCTGGCGACGCTGCCGGCCGCCTTTGTGGTGGCCGCCGCCGCCAGCGTCGTCCTGGAGCGCATATTCTTCCGCCGCTTCTACCGCGCCAGTGATCTCGAACAATGCCTGCTCACCATCGGGGTGGTGTTCGTCTCGATCGCAGCCGCTGCCTACATCTACGGCACTGACCAGCAGCCGCTGCAATTGCCGCCGTATCTGCGCGGTTCGTTCGTCGTTCGGCGGGCTGACATTCGCGGCCTACCGATTGTTCCTGATCGCCGTCGCGCTGCTGATCACCATCGCCCTGATCGCCGGCATCGAAGCCACGCGCTTCGGCGCAAAGGTGCGCGCGGCGGTCAACAACCAGCGCATGGCGCGCGGGTTGGGCATCAATGTCGACATGCTGTTCGCCATCACGTTCGCACTCGGCAGTGGGCTTGCGGGTCTCGGCGGCGCGCTCGCGGTCGCCATGGTCGGGCTCGACCCGAGCTTCGCGCTGACGTATTTGATCTACGTGCTGATCGTGGTCTCGGTCGGCGGCCTGGGCTCGATCGCCGGCTCATTTGCCGCCGCCATGGTGCTCGGCGTCAGCGACATGGCCGGCAAATATTATGTGCCCGCCATTGGCTCGATGTTGATCTATCTGGTGATGATCGTGCTCCTCATGTGGCGGCCGCTCGGCCTGTTCGGGAGGCGCTAGCACGTGATTTGCTCTTACAATCACCCACGCCCGTCATGGCCGGACTTGTTCCGGCCATCCACGACTTTGCTTTGCGCTGGCGGCTAAGTCGTGGATGCCCGCGACAAGCGCGGGCATGACGTTGTTGTTGAACCTACGCCGTGCCTAGCGCATGACTTCGGACAGCGGCCAATTCACGGAAGAAATTGCGCACGCAAGAAAGCCGCACGGCCGCGCCACGCGACTATCTGCAGGCGCAAATCCGCTGGCACTGGGCCGAAATCGTTTTCTGGCTGGCGACACTGCTGCCGTTCGTCCTCGTGCCGTCTTATCTGGTGCTGGCGGCACAGATCGCGATCACCGCGTTGTTCGCGCTCTCGCTCGATCTGATCCTCGGCTTCTGCGGCATTGTTTCGCTCGGCCATGCGGCCTTTTTCGGCATCGGCGCCTACACGGCCGGACTGCTATCCAAATGGGGCTATGGCGAGCCGCTGACCGGCCTGGTGATTGCCGGGCTCGCGGCCGGCGTGTTCGGCTATGCTGACGAGCTTCATCATCGCGCGCTTCCGGCACCTCGCGTTGATCATGCTCACGCTCGGCATCGCGCTGCTGCTGCAAGAGATTGCCAACAGCGCCAGTTGGCTCACAGGCGGCTCCGATGGCCTGCAGGGCGTCCATACCTGGCCGATTTTCGGCCATTTCCGCTTCGACCTTTATGGCTACACGGCCTACAGCTATTCGCTGGCGGTGTTGTTTGTTATTTTTCTGTTCGCGCGGCGCCTGATCCATTCGCCGTTCGGGCTGGCGCTGCGCGGCATCCGCGAGAATGCGCTGCGCATGCCGGCCATCGGGGCTTCGACCCGTCAGCATATCCGCACCATCTACACCATCGCAGCCGCGATCGCCGGCATCGCCGGCGCGCTGCTGACGCAGACGACCGAAACAGTCTCGCTGGAAGTCCTGGGCTTTCAACGCTCCGCCGATGTGCTGGTGATGCTGATTCTGGGCGGCACCGGCCGGCTCTACGGCGGCCTGATCGGCGCTGCGATCTACATGATCGCGCGCGATCAGTTCTCCGGGCTCAACCCGCAATTCTGGTATTTCTGGATCGGGCTTATTTTGATCGCCGTGGTGATGGTGCTGCCGAAAGGCATCCTCGGCGGTCTGTCGCGGCTGATGCCGCGCGCGCAGGAGAGCGCCGTGAGCGAGATCGCCCTGTCCGTCAGCGGCCTGCGCAAGAGCTTCGGCTCGCTGGTGGTCGCCTCCGACATCGCGCTCGATTTGCCGGCCGGCGCGCGCTACGCGCTGATCGGCCCGAACGGCGCCGGCAAGACCACGTTGATCAATCTGATCACCGGCATGCTGCGGCCCAGCGCCGGCCGCATCGTGCTCGACGGCGCCGACATCACCACGCTGGCGCCGGAACAGCGGGTGCGGCGCGGCCTGGTGCGAACGTTTCAGATCAATGCGCTGTTCCCGCATCTCACCGCACTGGAGTCGGTGACGCTGGCGGTTTGCGAGCGGACCCGTGCAGTGCGTACGTTCTGGCGCAAGATCAGCGCCTACCGGCACGAGATCGACGAGGCTTACGACATTCTGGCAGCGCTTTCGCTCACCGCGGTCTGTCATCGCCCGACCCGCGAGCTTGCGTATGGTCAGCAGCGGCTTCTGGAAATCGCGCTCGCCATGGCGGCGCGGCCGAAAGTGTTGTTGCTCGACGAACCCGCCGCCGGCGTGCCGCGCGAAGACAGCGCCGAATTGTTCGAGGCCATTGCCGGGCTGTCGCGCGACATCACCGTGCTGTTCATCGAGCACGACATGGAGCTGGTGTTTCGCTTCGCCTCGCGGGTGATCGTGCTGGTCGGCGGCAGGGTGCTGGTGGAAGGCACGCCGCACGAGATCGCGTCCGATCCGCAAGTGCGCGCGGTCTATCTCGGCCGCTCCATGGGCAAGGTGGCGCATGGCTGAGCCGCTGATCGCGTTCGCGGGTTTGCGCGCCGGCTACGGGCCGGCCGTCGTGCTCGATGACATCAGCTTCGCGTTGGCGGAGCGCGGCAGTCTCGCGCGTGCTCGGCCGCAACGGCGTCGGCAAATCGACGCTGATGCTGACCATCATGGGCTACACCCAGGTCGTCGCGCGGCCGCATCGCCTGGCGCGGCCAGGACATCACGCGGCAGCCGCCGCACCGCCGCGCGCTATCCGGCATCGGCTGGGTGGCGCAGGAGCGCGAGATTTTCACGTCGCTGACGGTCGAGGAGAATCTCAACGTCGCCGCGCGCGCCGGCCGCTGGGACCTCGCCGCGGTGTACGATCTGTTTCCGCGGCTGCGCGAGCGGCGGCGCAATCTCGGCAATCAGCTGTCCGGCGGCGAGCAGCAAATGCTCGCGATCGCGCGCGCGCTGATGACCAATCCGGCGCTGTTGCTGCTCGACGAGCCGCTGGAAGGCTTGGCGCCGATCGTGGTCGAAGAACTCGCCGCCGCCATCGGGCGCATGGCGCGTGAAGACTCGATGGCGTTCATTCTGGTCGAGCAGCATGCCGACATCGCACTGACGCTAACACAGAATGCCATCGTGCTCGAACGCGGCCGCATCGTTTATCAGGGCGCTTCGGGCTCTTTGCTCGCCGATCACGCGGCGCTCGATCGGCTGATTGGGCTGCGCCTCGCGGAGGCGTGAGACTTATTTTGTTCCGCACAGCGCGTCATTCCGGGGCATGCGCAGCATGAGCCCGGAATCCATAACCACAAGTGGCGCAGGACGAAACGCTGAGAAAAGTCCTGAGAGGCCTGCGGTTATGGATTCCGGGCTCGGCCTGCGGCCGCCCCGGAATGACGTGCCAAGATTTTCATTTCTCTGCGGAGGCGACGAGAACGCGAGGCAGCGGGAGGTCATTCGCCTCGCCGATCACGCGGAGTTCCTGCCAAAGCTTCGCCGGAATCGGAATTCCAGATTTCCGCCGCACGGCTTCGGTGCGGGCGGCGCGCTCGCCCGGCAAACGGATTTCGTCGACGCCGGGCTGCGGCGGCAGCGCTTTGATGACGGCCGCGAGCGCGTCGGCATCATCCGTAAAATCAACGAGCGGCCGGAAGGCTTCGACATCGACCGCGAGGATCGCGACGTTTTGCGACAGCGATTTACGCCGCTCCGGCCCCAGCGCACGGGTTTGGAGCGGCGCCGAGGCCAGCACGCTTGCCAGCATCTCGAACATGAAGCCAAGGCCTGAGCCTTTGGGACCGCCGAGCGGCAACAGGATTTCGGCGCGATTGGGATCCGTGGTCGGCTCGCCCTCGCCGGTCAGCGCGCTGTTCGGCGGCAGCGCGGCGCCGGTGGCGCGGGCCTGCAGGATGGTGCCGTTGGAGATCGCGCTGGTCGCCATGTCGAGCACGATCGGGCCCGTCGCCGCTCGGCACCGCAATCGCCAGCGGGCTGGTACCGAGGCTCGGCACCCGCGCGCCGTGATACGCTACAAACGCAGGCCCTGCGCCCATGATCATGGCGGCACAGCCGCGCTCCGCCAGCCACTGCACGTAGCGGCCGATGGCGCCGGTATGGGTGGTGTCGCGCACCAGGCCGAAACAGACGCCGGCCTTGGCGGCGCGTTCGGCGGCAAGCCGCGATCGCCTGCATCATCGCCACCGGACCAAACCCGCTGGCGGCCGTCGAGCACAAAGGTGGCGGCGCGATCTTGCGCGAGCGCCGGCGTTGTTGAAACATCGATCTCGCCACGCTCGATCATCCGCAGATACGACGGCAAACGCGAAACGCCGTGGCCGTCGACGCCGCGCACATTCGCCCAGACTAAACCTTCGGCGACGACAGCGGCATCCTCGGGACGCGCGCCTTTGTGTTCGAGCGCGGCGCAGATGAAGTGGAACAGCTCATCATGCCCGACGAGGATTTTGCTTTGGTCCATTGGGCGACGTTGGTTTCCTTTTGCGCGAGTCGAGTTTCATGCCGCTCGTCCCCGCGAAGGCGGGGACCGAGTTCTACAATATCAGTTTAGCGCAAGCCCATGGATTCCCGCCTTCGCGGGAATGAGCGGAGGTTTTGTGGTTGGTAGCCCGCATGAGCGGAGCGACATGCGGGAATGCTTAGCCAAGAAAAAGGTCTCGGATGTCGCTGCGCTCATCCGGGCTACAGGCCCGACTCAAAGCTTCAGCTCGCCACAAACAAAATCGCGGTCTCGCAGCGCTCGAGCACCGCGGCGGCGGTGTTGCCGTAGAACAAGGTCTCGCCCGGGCGCCGGGTCACACCCATGATGATCAGATCATAACCGCGCTCGGCCGCCTTGAGGATGGCATCCTCGGGCGCGACGTCGATACGCAGCGCGGTGCGCACGCGCGCATCGTAGCGATCGGCAAGCCCAGCGATATCCTTGAGCACCGCCTCCTCGTTACGGCGCATGGCGGCACCGCGGCGGATGCGGCCACGGCGATCGCCGTCGGCGCGGCCGCTCGTCACGTAGAGCGCGCTCACCCCTGATCCATTCGCGCGCGCCAACGCAAAGCCGACTTCGGCGGCGCGGCGGGAGACATCGGTCCCGTTGACCGGAATGAGAATTCTGCCGATCGGTTCGTTGCCCTGCGACAGACCGCCGCCGACAATCGAGACCGCGAGCGGTCCCTCGAAACCGGCGGCAATACGGGTAATTTCCTCACCAAAGCCGCCGCGCGGGCCGCGCGTTTGCGCAAGACCCACGACCAACAGGTCGTAGCCCTTCTGCGCCTCGTCGGCGATGTCCTCCGGACTCGCCTTTCGTCCGCGGGCGGTGACTTCCACAGCACCACGTGTTTGTTCGCTCGGATGCGTCGCGAGCGTGACCGTGCTCTCCGCAGCCTCGCGGACTTTTCGCTGCGATTCGTCCTTGCGTCTGCCGAGAAAGCCGCCGCGCCATTTGCCGGGACCGATCTCGATAATGGTGGTCGGCTTGTCGCCCGAGCCCGCGATGGCGCCGGCGACGCGCGACGCGAAGGTCGCATTGGGGCTATCGTCGACGACCAGAAGCAGGCGTTCGAGATTGGGGACAAAGCCGCGGGCGTCGAGATCTTCGTGCTCCAGCCGCCGCCGCTCGGCGTCACTCAACGGCAGCCGGCGCAGCGCCCAGCGCAACATCGGCGGCATCGCCAGCGTCGTGACCACCGCCATGCCGACAATGAGCGTGTAGAGATTGCGGCTGAAGACGCCGGCGGACAGGCCGATCGACGCGACGATCACCTCGGTGGCGCCGCGCGCATTCATGGCGCATGCGAGCGCCAGCGATTCCTTGCCGGAGAGCCGGCCGAGCCGGCCGCCCACGAACGCTCCGGCAAATTTGCCGAAGCTCGCAATACCGATCAAGCCGACGGCGAGCAGAAGAAGCGCCGGGTCTTTGAGGATGGTGAGATCGGCGCTCAATCCCGACAGGCCGAAGAAAACCGGCATGAACAGCGCGGCAATCAGGCCACGCAATTGCTGATCGATGTGGCGGGTCAGAATCGGCGATTTGCCGACCAGGACACCGGCAACAAAAGCGCCGAGCACCGTCTGCACGCCGATCGCGTAGGTGATCAGCGCCATCGCGATCATGATCAGCATGATCACGGTGATGACAGCATATTCGCTGTCGAAATTATCGTTGGTCCAGCGGATCAGCCAGAACACGATGCGGCGGCCGACGGTGAGGCTGACACCCAAGAATAGCAACGTGCCCAAAACCGCGATGCTGACCGAGCGCAGGTCGACGGTGCCCGACGAGGCCAGTCCGAACGACATGGCGATGATGATCCAGCCGCTCGAATCCTCGAGGATCGCGGAGGCGACGATGATCTGGCCGATGTCGCGGCGCATGAAGTTCATCTCGCGCACCACCATGGCGACGATCTTGATCGAGGAAATAGAGAGCGCCGTGGCGAGGAAGAGCGCTGAGACGAAGCGCGCCTGCGGATTGGGAAGGATGGAATCCGGCAGCAGGCCGCCAAGCGCCAGACCGCAGATGAAAGGCAGCGCGACGCCGGCGGCCGCAACCGTAACCGCCGCGCGCCCGACACGGCGCACGAGGCGGAGATCGGTTTCCATGCCGGTCAGGAGCAGCAGCATCAGGACGCCGAGCTGCGACACGGCGTCGAGCATGCTCTTCTGCTCGGGCGTCGCCGGGAAGAATGTGTGTTGAAGCTCGGGCCAGAACAGGCCAAGCACCGACGGCCCAAGCAACAGGCCGCCGAGCAGCTGACCCATGACGGCCGGCTGTCCAAGCTTCTGCATGATCTCGCCAAGCCCGCGGCCGATCAGCAACAGCAGACCGATCTGAACAAGAAACAGCGCCTCGGCACGACCGTAGGTGGATGGCTCCGCCGCGTAGGCGACCGACCCGAGCGTCAACAGCAAGACGGGGGCGAGGGCGAAAGCGCGCTGAAAAAGCTTGCTGGGCTCGACCACCGGCCGCTTCCAGCCGGCGCCGCGGACAGGTTGCGATGCAGCGCATCGCGTCGATCGATGGTCGGCCAATCGTTCCAAATCCCGCAACAGATTTGGATAACGGCGTGGGGGGCGGCGCCGTTCCCTCGCTTTATGCGTTTTCCGACTGGGTCGCGGCGTCGACAGCGCGGGTCGGCCAGCGCTCATGGGTCAACGGTACGATCATGCGGATGGAAAAGCCGTCGCGCAGATAGGCCGCCTGGACTTCGCCGTTCATCTGCCGCTCGATCACCAGGGCGATCAGGCGCGAGCCGAAACCGGTGCGGCGCGGCCGGCGCACCACCGGGCCGTCGCGCTCGACCCAGTCGAACGTCAGCGTCATTCCTCGGCTGGTCGCCGCCACCGACCAGTTCAATTCGAGCCGGCCTTGCGGACGTCGACAGGCTGCCGTGCTTGACGGCATTCGAGGCCAATTCGTGCAACGCGGCGCTCAGGCTGAAAGTCGGGTCCGGCTCCAGATCGACATGCGGGCCACTGAACGAGGTGCGATCCAGAAACGGTCCCAACACCAAGCGCAGCAATTCGTTGAGGGAGGTCGACTTCCAGCCGGCTTCGGTGATCAGGCGATGCGCGTTGGCGAGCGCCATGACCCGCGCCTGATAGTTGGTCGTGAGCTCGGCCATGCTGCGCGAGTTGCGCGCGGTCTGCGAGAACAGCGCGAGCAATTGCGAAAACAGATTGCCGGAGCGGTGGCGAAGCTCGCGGATCATCAGTTCGTGGCGCTGCTCCAATTGGCGGCGCTGAATGACGCCGGCGACCAGATTGGAGACGGCGGCAAGAAACGACAAATCCTGCGCGCTGAAATCGCGCCGGCGCCCCGTGCAGACACCCAATACACCGTAAGCGCGGCCATTCGGGCCGGCGATGACGATGCTCATGCCGCTGGTGCAACCGTGCCTATGCAGATACTCCGGAATGGCGAAAGCGCGTTTCGGCAGCGAACTCGGGGCTGATGACCGGGACGGCGGCGCTGAGGATATAGCGCGCATAATCGTCGCGCGCTTTCGACATCACGATCGAGCCGATGCAGCCGTCCTTCCAGCCGAAGCCGGCGCGCAGCAGCAACTCGGTGTCGCCCGGCATCAATTCCAGTATTTTGACGAAATCGACCGGCAGCGTGAGCGCCACCGTGCTCACCACATCATTGAGCAGCCGTTCGATGTCGGTGTCGGTCAACGCCCGCTCGCCGAGTTGCGCCAGCGCTTCCTGCTGCTTGGCGCGGCTGCGCAGTTCCTCCTGCAGGCGGATCCGCTCGGTGACTTCGTGGCTGATGCCGAACATGCGCACCGCCACGCCATGCTCGAAAACCAGTTCGCCGGTGGCTTCGATCCAGCAATCCTCGCGCTGCGGCCGCGGCGTTACCCGATACCTGACCCAATAGGGTTTGCCGCTCTCCAGGGTATCCCGGATGGCTTGCATGACCCGCGGGCGATCACCTTCGTGCACGGTGTGCTCGAAGAACGCATAGGTGCTGTCGAAACTGCCGGGCGGCAGGCCGTGGATCGCCTCCATGTTGCTGGACCACGTCACCAGATTGGTGGCGATATCCCACGACCAGACGCCGATGCGCCCGGCCTCGAGCGCGCTCCGCACCGTGCCGAAGTTGGGAAAAAAGTCTGCGGCGGCCCGACTCGGCGCTCCATCAGGCTGCGCAACCGCCATGCTCTTGAGGTCCGGCCCTTCCATGCGCTTACAGTTCGACCTCATCCCGGCCTGGGTCAAGGGCCGTGCATTTGAATCCCGCGACCGGGACATCTTGGACGGCGCATATGTCGGAAAATTTTCGACCGGACGGGTCGAAGCCCGCTCGAATATTTTTTTGGCTCATGCTTGAAAACGCCGTACCCGGCTGTCCGTTCGCGCCGGGCGCAAAACAGACCAGCACAACGGCGACAATCGACAAGAAGCGCCAGCCAGGCGGCAAGGAGCGTCAGCGCAAGCACCGACCGCTGATCTTTGTGCTGATCTCAGATCGACGTCGCGCCCTTTTCCAGCGCGCTAGGCGCGCTCAGTAAAGCGTGCGCGAATTGGGATTTTGATACCACGAGCCGTCGGTCGCATACGCGCTCGCGCCGGGGGCGCTCGCGAAAATGCGAGTCGTCGTGGCGCCTGCACCACTGCGTGCAACAGCGACCCCGGCATCGACCGGCGTATCGCCTGCGATCGTGCGCGGGTCACCGCGCAGAACAACAACTTTCGTTCCCACCGACACGCGTTGATAGAGATCGACGACATCGGCATTGCGCAAGCGGATGCAGCCGCTGGAAACTTGCGTGCCGATCGAGGTCGGATCGTTGGTGCCGTGAATGCGATAATCCGAGCTGCCGAGATAAAGCGCGCGGGCGCCGAGCGGATTGCCCGGACCGCCGCCGACCCAGCGCGGCAGATAAGGCTGCCGGGCGATCATCTCCGGCGGCGGCGTCCAATCAGGCCATTCGGATTTACGCGTGACATGCTCGACGCCCGACCAGGTGAACCCTTTGCGACCGACGCCGATCCCGTAGCGCACGGCCTTGCCACCACCGAGCGTGAAATAAAGAAAGGTGTGCGGCGTATCGACGATGATGGTGCCGGCCGGCTCTCTGCCCGGATAGGTCACGATCTGGCGTCGCAGTTCCAGAGCAACGCCGTCGTCCTCGCCGCGTGCGACATTCGGCTGGGATGGGGTCTGATCGTATGATGCGGATTGTTCAAGCCGCGCCCGGTCACGCTCGAATAAATTACCGAACAGCGACTGCGACCATGCGGCCGTGCTTGCCGACGAAACGAACAGCGTCACGCAGGCTGCACCAACAACCAGCGAGCCGACGCGCCGCGGCAGGTTGACCCCCGACATCTGCGAACTCCGAACCGAAGAATGGCGCGGAGAACCCCGACCCGCGCTTGGCTTCACTTATGCCGCACAGGGGGTAAAATTTCGGGCGTAGGAAAGTGGCACTTTTAGATAAAATTGCGCGGATTTCGGTCACGCGGATTTTCGATTACACCGAGCAGCGACCAAAAATGTTCGACAGCCGCGGCGCGGAGATCGGGCTGAAGGCGCGATCGCAACCGACGGGGATCGGGACGCGCGCCTGTACCGCCTGGGTCGGCACCATCGACTGCGTGGGCGCTGTCTGCGTGGGAAGCTGCTGCGTGGGAAGCTGCTGCGTCGGAACTTGGGGCTTATCGAGCCGAGCGGTCAGCGGCAAACGATCGCCTTTGAACGTGCGGTCCACCGACACCGGGGAGACCAGGGAAAACAAGCTGGCGCTGGGAAGCGTTGGGAACGAGATGAAGCCCATCACGACGGCAGCAAATCCTATGGCCGCAGTCCGCACACTCAAAATCTGCCCCATCGGGCCCTCCGCCGCTTTCCAACGCTTTCCAATCCCCTTCCCCAACGCACCCTCACGGGTGGCCCGCGAAAAGAACGACGCTGACGACAGCGGAGTTCCAAGGCGGCCTCACCGGCTTGTGATGCGCGAACTCACACTTGCGTGAGCCAAGGCGCATACCGCTTCCGAACAGAAAGTGCACACGCCCTAGTAATTTGATGAGGCGTTTGTTTTGAAAAACACCGACAAGGTTCCGGAAGATTTTCCGAAACATGCTCGGATGTTCCGAAATATTTTTCGGAACGCGCAGCCGTCGCGGCGCGATTGCCGGAACTAACCGGGAGGGCTGCGGCTTGTTATGGCGACCGGGCCATCCTTTCCCCCTCCCCCCGTGCTTGGCCAGGTCACTTTGGGCGCAGCCGATGGACCGATCGGCTGCGCCCTAATTCGTTTGGAGGCGTGGGGCATTTGTTGATGCCGGCAAGTGCTTGTTGATGCCGGCAAGCGCGCACTAAAGTCGACGCCCTTGCCCTTTCAACAATTCACATCAACAACGCGCGTAAAGCGCGCCTTATCGCTTCTGCCAATCGCCCGCGGTCTCGAGCGCGTGGGCGGCTTGCAGCACGGTGAAATCGTCGAACTGGCGACCGACCAACATGAGGCCGATCGGCAGATCGTCGGCTAGTCCACACGGCACTGAAATCGCCGGATGGCCGGTGACGTCGAACGGACAGGTGTTGCCGAGCATGTCGAGCGCCGCGCCCATGCCTTCCTCGATCGAGCAATCGGGAGCGACCAGTGGCGGCGTCACGAACGGGATCGTCGGCAGCGCCAGCACATCGACACTCTTGCAGCGCGGTGTCGTAGGCGTCGTTGAGAAGATGCCGCAGATTCTGCGCCTTGGCGTAATAGCGGCCGTGATATTTGCGGTGCATGTATTCGCCGAGCAACAACACCAGGATCGCTTGCGGCGGCAGATCGCGGCCGCGCGAGTCGAAGCCGCGGCCGACGGCGTCGAGGAGCCGCGTGTTGTAGAAGCCGCGCCAGTTGGTGCCGACATTGTTGCCCTTGAGCATGAACTCCGCCGGGCCTTCGATACCGATTCCCATCCACAGATGCGGACCGTCGAGATGCATGGGCACCGAAATTTCCGTCACGATGGCGCCCTTGGCTTCGAGCGCCTTGGCGGCGGCCTTGCATTTGCGATCGACAATCTCGTCGCTGCCCGGAAATCCCGGACCGGCCGGTTGGCCAAAGCCCTCCTTGAGCAGGCCGACGCGCAGACCTTTCACGTCGCGGCCGATCGCCGGCATATAGTCGCGAACATAATTGTCTGGAATGACACCGCGCTGGCGCGGGTCGAGCGGGTCGGGGCCGGCGACGACAGAGAGCAGACGCGCGGCGTTTTCCACCGTGTCACAGATCGGGCCGACATGATCCAATGTCATCTCGATCATGACGATGCCGGTGTAGGGAACGAGACCGAATGTCGGCTTGTGCCCGACGACACCGCAGCGTGACGCCGGCATGCGGATGGAGCCGGCTTGATCGCCGCCGAGCGCCATCTTGACGTCGCCGGCCGCAACGGCGGCGGCGCTGCCGCCCGACGAGCCGCCAGGCGAGTGCGTCGGCTTGTGCGGATTGCGCATCGGGCCGGCGACGCAGGTGTGGCCGCCGCCGGAAAAGCTGCAATCTTCCGTGTTGGTCTTGCCGACGATGGTGCCGCCGGCGTCGAGGATGCGGGTGACGACGGTGGCGTCGATATCCGGAATGAAGCCTTCGAGGATGCGCGAGCCGTTGATCAGCGGCACACCGGCAACGCAGATCGGATCCTTGATGCCGATGTCGTAGCCCTTTAGCGCGCCGGACGCCGCGCCCTCGATATGACAGCGCCAGTACCAGGCGTTGAACGGATTGTCCTTTGCGGCCGGCCGGTAGCCCGGGTCGCGCGGATATTTCACGGGAGGACGAAATTCCGGAAGCTCTTCCAGACGCCGATATGAGGCGATCGGCCCCTGCATCATGGCTTGATAGGATTGCGCCTGCTGGTCCGTCATTTCGATACCGAACTCATCGGCCAGGGCACAAATTTCCCGGACGCTCGGCAGGTTAGCGGCGTGGGGCATATCTTCCTCCTTGGGGCGGGGACATTGGCTTCAGGTGAGCGATCCCGCTTGCACGACTGAGCATGAAGCATTGCGCGCGCTCCGCAAATCGTTTCGCGCACGTCGCCCATTGGCGAAGTCGCGGACCCGGCGGGAATGAAAGTGCTGGTGCAAACGGATCGCTCATCCGCAGCCGGAATAGCAACAAGACGAGGCCGGTTCTTGCCTGCGTTTGCCAACGCATTGACTGTGCGTGACTCGGGCTTTCAGGCGCTGGTGCGGGCGTCGTGACGAACAGCGTTGGCGTGACGCCGCTGTGAGCCGCTTCAAATACAAGCCATCGCTGCGCTGCGCTTTGCGCCAATATGCAAGCCCGCCGTCAATGGCTCTTCAGAGATCGACATAACGGGTGTTGAAATGCGCATGGGCCGCCACGCGGTGTGGCGCGGGCAGCCCATGCGATCAGACAACGATAAGAAGGTGCGAAGTTTTACGCGGTCGCCTGACGCTCCCGCGGCCGCGCTTTGCGGCCGAAGAACAGCGCCTGGCTGGCGACGGCAGAGACCACCGCCAGCTGGAACGGCTTGGCGATAAGGAACGCCGGCTCGGGCCGTTGCCCGGTGAGGAAGCGTTCCGGATAAGCGGTGATGAAGATGACCGGCACTTCGAACGTGGCGAGCAGCTCGTTCACCGCGTCGAGACCCGAACTGCCGTCGGCGAGCTGGATGTCGGCCAGGATGAGGCCAGGCCGCTTCTGGCGGGCCAGCGCAATCGCCTCGCTGTGGGTGCGGGCGACGCCGATGACGCGGTGGCCGAGGCTCTCGACCAGCGCCTCGATATCCATGGCGATGAATGTCTCGTCCTCGATGATGAGGACGTCGGTGGCGATCTCGGCGGCAAGCTCGCGGCCGGATTCCTCGACCAGGCCGCGCAGGGTCGGCAGATCGACCTCGAGAATCTGCGCCGCCTCGTCCTCCGAAAAGCCCTCCAGGGCGACCAGGAGGAAAGCCTGGCGCGGGCGGGGCGTGATCTGCGTGAGATGATGCTCGGGCGCCAAATGCGGCGCCGTCGGCGTATCGGCCTTGCCGTTCAGGGTCACCGAATTCCAGATCTTGGTGAACAGGCGATACAACGCCACCCGTTGATTGGGCAGCGATTCCAGAGCCTTGGGGTCCTCGATCAGGGATTCGAGCGTGGCCGCCACATAGGCGTCACCAGAGGCTTGGTTGCCGCTGAGCGCACGGGCATAGCGACGCAGAAACGGTAAGTGCTGAACGACGGCTTGTGATGTCGGCAAAGGATAACCCTCCCCTTCGGCTCGTGTCCGCTAAAACGCCATGCGGACGTGAAAGTTCCAAGTGGGGTTCCCAAAAAAGTTCCACCGGAGCTGCTGAACGGGCTCCCTGGAGAGTTCCTGGAAAGTTCCAAAAATAGTTCCGGGCCCAGGAACCAACGTGGAAACCACGCGTTGAGCCTGCACCAGCGGGGAATAGTGCCATTACAAACCGGGAAACGCGGCGATGGGGGCATGAGATAAAATGAGCGGAAAAACAGTGAACCTTCAACCGCCGGCACCCGATTCGGACAAGGCGGAGACCCAGGACGACATGGGCAAGCCAACCACCCACCGTAAAGGCGAGGTAAGGCTCGGCCGAGAGGTGCAAGCACGCATCGGCCAGCAACTTCGAGCGATGTACGACGACGTCGTACGCCAAGGCGTACCCTCAAATATCGCCGACCTCGTTCAGCGGCTCAGCGAACAGGATGATGGAACGGCATGAAACTGGACCCGGCCATACGCGACCAAGTATTGGCGACGGTGCCGAGTTTGCGCGCGTTCGCCATCTCGCTGTGCGGCAATATCGATCGCGCCGACGATTTGGTGCAGGAGACATTGCTGCGCGCCCTGGCTCACATCGATTCATTCCAGCCCGGCACCAACATGCCGGCTTGGCTCTTCACGATCCTGCGGAATCTCTTCCGCTCGGAGTACCGCAAGCGGCGGCGTGAGGTGGAAGACGCTGACGGCCGCTACGCCGAAAGCTTGCGGTCGCATCCGGAGCAGACCGGACGGGTGGAGTTCGGTGAATTCCGCACCGCGCTGGCGAAGTTGCCATCGGATCAGCGTGAGGCGCTGATCCTGGTGGGTGCTTCGGGCTTCTCCTACGAGGATGCGGCCACGATCTGCGGCTGCGCGGTCGGTACCATCAAGAGCCGCGTGAACCGGGCGCGTACGCGCCTCGCGGATCTCTTGGCGATCGACAGCGTCGACGACTTCGGCCCGGATCGCGCCACGCGCGCGGTGCTGGCCGGTGGCGGACGAAACTAGCCGCTCCGCTTCTCACCGTTCAGTTTCTCGGCGACGCCGAAAAGGGTCCCCGTCTCAGCGGGGGCCCTTTTTGCTTCGCTTTAAGATCGGCCGGTGCGGGGCGCGAAATTCGCGGATCGCTTTGCCACTGACAAGGCGGAGCAATGTCGCCGCGGGTGCGACTCTCCCGGAATTCAGGTGTGTGTCTGCGACACGAGACTACCGGGGCTGCGTTGCACAAAGGGGCGCAGCAGCAAATAGAATGCCGCGCCGTGGGTGATCATCAACAGCGGCACGTAGATAACCGGAATCGCGTACGTGGCGCCCAATTCGCCTGCCAGCTGCGGCAAGCCGATTTGGTTGCCGTGATAATAGTTGAGCAGGAGGTCGAGTGTGCCGGCGATGTTGAAGGCGACAACAAATGACCAAAACAGCGGTCGTATTCTTGTTGTGAGTAACGCCAGCATGGCCAGCACGCCGGTCATGAAGTCGCCGTAGGCCGCAAACGTGGCGAAGTCGGACGGCAAGCCGGAGCCGACGACGCCCGGGACCAGAAAGACCAACCCGAAGAAGCGGAAACTGTGCAGCGTCGCAATGGCGCGCTGCGCGTCAACTTGGTCGACCGATTTGAGCCAGGGCCATAGATACGCGCCGAAGCACAACAGCCACGGGACGTAGCCAAGCACGAGGTGGATCTGGAAGATGGTCGCCGGAGACATTTGGACCTCCATCACATCAGCGGTGTTTCGCGTGCCGCTGGTCGCCGCAGCCAGAAGGCGCGGCCGGCCCGTGCGGGAGATTGGCCGGCCCGTGCAGCCGGTGTCTTCGCCACGCCGATATGATCCGACGTAGAACGTCTTCTCGGCCGCGCGCTATTCGCGATAATGTCGATGAACCATGAAGCAGAACTTCACAGTCAGACGCGGTGCGCTGGATGGCGTGGAGGTGTTTCTGAGCGTCGCGCAGCACCGCAGTTTCCGCCAAGCCGCCGCCGATTTGGGCGTGACGCCGTCGGCGATCAGCCAGGGCGTGCGCGCACTCGAAGCCCGCGTCGGCGCCGCGCTCTTCATCCGGACGACACGCAGTGTCGGATTGACCGAAGCCGGTGAACGATTTTTCGCGCGAGCAAAACCCGCGTTTGAGGAATTGATTGCTGCGAGCGAAGCCGCACGCGACCTCGGGCAGCGGCCGGCCGGACTGCTGCGCCTCACAGTGCCGCGCGCGGTGGTGCCGATCCTTCTCGAGCCGCTGATTGCGTCTTTCTGCGAGGCCTATCCGGATGTCGAGGTGGAGATCGCCGCACGCGCCGAGCTTGTCGATCTGGCGACCGAAGGCTTTGACGCCGGCATTCGCCTCGGCCAGTTCATCGCCGCCGACATGGTGGCGGTGCGGCTGACGCCGCCGTTCCGGCTCGCCGTCGTCGGCAGTCCCCGATACTTGCAGGGAAGAAAACCACCGGAACGCCTCGAGGATCTGCGTCAGCACGCGTGTCTGCGCATGCGTCAGTCGAATGGATCGATCGCACCCTGGTCATTCGTCGCCGGCAATAAGGCAACCGAGGTGGTCGTCTCAGGACCGCTGATCGCCAATGACTATCCCACCCTGCTGGGTGCGGCCGTCGAGGGCATGGGTCTCGCGCAAATGCCGCAGCCGGTCGCCGCCGGACCGCTGGCGACGGGAAAACTCGTGCGCGTGCTGGACCCGTTTCTGCCAATGGCGCCGGGCGTGTTTCTCTACTATCCCAGCCGCCACCAAGTGCTGCCGAAGCTGCGGGCCTTCATCGATCACGTCAAGAGCCGCTCAAGCGCCGGCATCAACGCGAAGCCACAAAACAAAACCCGCGGCCCGCCACGCGTCCCGAAAGGTCGATGACGGCATCTGAGTGCGGCGGTGCGGATAAGTCAGCGTCTCTGCACTTTGCCGGACACGTCGCGATGCGGGCCGGACAACGTCACATCTGCGACGGCAGCCACAGCGCCAGGATCGGGAACGCGATCAGGATGATCAGCCGGATCAGGTCGGTGATGATGAACGGCAACACGCCGCGAAAAATCGTCGAGAACGACACTTCCTGCACCACGCTCTTGATCACGAACACATTCATGCCGACCGGCGGATGGATCAGGCCGAGTTCGACCGTCATGACGATGATGACGCCGAACCAGATCGGGTCGAAGCCAAGCTGGGTGATGACCGGAAAGATGATCGGGATGGTCGAGAATGATCATCGCCAGCGAATCCATCAGGCAGCCGAGCACGATGTACATCAGCATGATCAGCGCCAGCACGCCGTAGCGGCCGAGCCCGAGCGCGGTGAGAAAGCCGGTGACCTTCTGCGGCGTCTGGGTGACGGTGAGAAAATAGCCGAACAACAGCGCGCCGATCAGCACGGTGAGCACCGCAGCCGCGGTGCGCACCGCCTGCAGCAGCGAGCGGCGGATTTGCGGTGCGGTCGAGCTTGCCGCGTGCGACGCCGATGATCAGGGCGCCGATGGCGCCGACGCCGCCGGCCTCGGTCGGCGTGAACAAGCCGCCATAGAGGCCGCCGATCACGAACACGAACAGCAGCAGCATCGCCCAGATGTCGCGCAGGCCGATGAGCCGCTCTTTCCACGAATGACGCGGCGCGACCGGGAGAAAGCCCGGCCGCAGGCGGCCGATGACCACGACGGTCATCATGTCCATGGCGGCGGCGAGCAAGCCCGGAATGATGCCGGCAATGAACAGCTTGCCGATATCCTGCTCGGTGATGATGCCGTAGACGGCAAGCACCGTGGATGGCGGCAGCATGGCGCCGAGCGTGCCGCCGGCGGCGATCACGCCGGTGGCGAAGGATTGCGGATAGTTGTAGCGGCGCATTTCCGGATAGGCGACGGTGGCGAAGGTCGCCGCGGTCGCGACCGAAGAGCCCGAGATCGCCGCAAAGCCGGCGCACGCCGCGATGGTGGCGATGCCGAGCCCGCCGCGAAAATGGCCGACGAAGGAATTGGCGGCGCGAAACAATTCGCGGCTCATGCCGGAATTGGTCACGAACGCGCCCATCAACAAAAACATCGGGATGACGCCGAAGGTGTAGTCGGTCACCGTGCGCATCGAGGTGTGACCGATGATCTTCAGCGCCGCATCGCCGTTGACCAGATAGGCAAAGCCGGAGACGCCGACGAGCCCCATCGCCATGCCGACCGGCACGCGCAACAGCATCAGGACGAACAGCGAGACAAATCCCAGGATCGCGACGACATTGCTGCTCATCGCGCCTACTCGACCGGCTTGATCTGATATTGCGAACCGAAGGCCCGCGGCTGGAAGATCAGCCGATAGGTACGGATGGCGATCAGCAGCACGGCCGAGATATCGCCGAGCCAAGCGACCAGGAAGAACGGCCAGACCGGCAGGCGCAGGTCGAAGGTAAGCACGTGATCGGCGCGCGTGGTCCAGACTTTGTCATAGAGCGTGTAGGTCTGCACCGAGACTACGAACAGCAGAACCAGGGTGGCGAATACGTCGATAAAGCGCTGAAAGCGCGGACCCACATTGGCGTAGAGCAGGTCGACCGTGATGTGGGTGCCGCGATAGCTCGTGGCGGCGATGCCCCAGAAAATCAGAATGCCGAGCAGCAACCGGCCGAAGTCGTAGGCATCCGGGATCTGAACGTTGAAGAAGTAGCGCAGCATCACCGAGATGAAGATATCCAAAGCGACAATGCCGATGAAGGCTGCAGCGATCAGTTCGATGAAATCGATGAGCCAGCTCATCGGACCGCGCGGATCGGGTGGCGGCCCGCCAAGGCCGTCCGCTCCGCCATCGGCCGGCTCACTCATGTGCGCTCCTGCGGTCTGACGCGACGATGCGGCGGCCGGCCTCGGATCAGTACGCCGCGTTGTATTGCGCGAGCGAGGCTTTCAGCTCGTTGAAGATGGCGTCGGGGTCGCCGCCGGTGCCGCGCACCGCATCGGCCCATTTCTTCTGCAGCGGCTCGGCCGATTTTTTCCATTCGCCAAGCTGGTCGTCAGTGATCTTGTAGACCTCGTGGCCCGGCATCGCCCTGATCTTCTCGAGTCCCGCACGCTCCCAATCGGCCCACGGATCGGCGAAGCGCGCCGCCCATTCGGTGGTGCAGTGATCGTCGATCACCTTCTGCTGCGCCGGCGACATCGCCGCATAGGCTTTCGGATTCATCAGCCACTGAAACATCACGGTGTTGAGCGGCGCCTCCAGGTGATACTTGGTCACCTTGTCGACGCCGAGCAGCGGCACCGAGGCCCACGGGAAATTCACCGCGGTGGCGACGCCCTTTTCCATCACATCGCGGACTTCGGTAGCGCTCGCCTGCACATTGGTGCCACCAAGCGAGGTCACCCAGGCGGCGACGGTCGACTGCGACGGCCGGATCTTCATGCCCTTGATGTCACCGGGCACGACGATCTTTTTGGTCTTCGAATGCCAGGTGAGCGGATCGAGGATGAAGGAGAAGCAATACTTCACGCCGTTCATCTCGGCAGGCGCGTATTTGCGGTACCAGCTATCGATGGCGCGAATGCCGCCATGCGCGTCACCGACCAGAAACGGCAATTCGCCGGCGGCAATGATCGGGAAGCGCCCGGGTTGATAGCCGGGATTGACGTAGGTGAAATCGGCGATGCCGTCGCGCGCCATGTCGTAATGGTCGAACGCCTTGCCGAGTTGCTGCGCCGGAAAAATCGTGGACTTGATGGTTCCGCCGGACGCCTTTTCGACATCGGCCGCCCAATCCTCCATCGACTTCTGCAACGGATGCGTCGGCGGCAGCCAATGCGACAGCTTGAGCTCAACGGTCTTGTCCTCGGCCGAAGCCGCGCCGGCTGCAAGTCCCCATGCGAGGCAAGCGCCGAAAAGCACCCCTCCGCAGCGCGTCAGCATCCGGCGCATCGTTTCCTCCACATCACTTGATTGGTTACAGTTTGAACTGTCACCATTTAAACGCAAGAGGTTAGACGTGTACAGGACCGCACGAGGCCTTGTGACGCAGCCGCTTCCGGCCAATTGATCGGATCGCCGTGCTGCAAGTTTGAGCAGCGTCCGCTTTCGGAAAACCGGCGGCCATTTGTCCGGATCATCCGGGATTTCCTGGCGGGTTCGACCATGCGGAAGAGCAAGACAGCTATTCATCCGCGGGACCTTTTGCGCCAACGCGGAACGCAGTATCGTCCTGGTCGTTGAGTTCATCGAACATTAAATTTCGGTCGCCGCGCGTAAGACTTTTTGCACAACGTTTTGGACAGTTCCGGCACCGCCATGCGGGTTTTAACGCGTTGGCAGGCACGTCGGCGGTACTCGCATCCTTGAAATCGAAAGAGGCGGACGAGCGCTTCACCGCGCAACGTCCGCGCGGTCAGGGGCGTCTAACATGCTGATCCGTATCGTGCACGGCGTTGTCGTGCTGCTCGCCTTGTTGGGTATGATTCTGCTCGATCGTGCATTCGCGCAATCGCCGGCGAACGCCGCCGAAGAGATCGCGACCTTCGACAGCCGCTTCTCGGCGCTGACCGATACGCTGGCGGCACCGTCGCAGCCGCAGCCGAAGCAAGCTCCCGTTGTCCAGCCACAACATCCCTCGGCGCAGCCGCAAAAGGACACGCAACCTTTCGCACTCGATGCGGAGCCGGTGAAAGACGGCGACATCCTGGGCAAGTGGAATGGCTTGAATGCCGATGTGCGTTCAGAAAACGAAACGCTGGTGCGCTGCCGCACCGACGCCGCGCACTGCCCCGCCGAGGCGAAGAAATTTCTCGACGTGATCGCCGACGGCCGCGCCCATGATGGGCGTGCCCGGGTCGGCGTGGTCAATCGCGACATCAACCTCGCCATTCGGCCAACCAGCGATCTCGCCCAATGGGGCGTGATGGATCGTTGGAGCGCGCCGCTCGCCACGCTCGCCAGCGGGCGCGGCGATTGTGAAGATTATGCCATCGCCAAATACGTGGCATTGCGCGAAGCCGGCGTCGCCAAGAGCGACGTGCGCTTTGTCATCGTGCGCGACTTGTTGAAAAATATCGACCATGCCGTGCTCGCGGCGCGCGTCGACGACAAATGGCTGGTGCTCGACAATCGCCGGCTGGCGCTGACCGAAGACAAGGCGTTGGCCCGCAGCCTCCTGCCGCTGTTCGTCTTCGACGAAAGCGGCGTCAAACGCTTCATGACCTCCTTCGCGCAAGCGCGGGGCTTTTACGGCACCAGTGCAACTCCGGCTGTGGTGCGTTGAAGCGTAACCCCGTCGATCAGACACTCTGCATGTGATCCGTCATCCAGAGGCGGCCGCGTTAGCGGCCCTTGAAGGATGAATCGGCCACCGCCCGGGCCGTCGCCTTTCGAGGCTCGCTGTCGCTCGCGCCTCAGGGTGACGGAACCAATGTTTGAACCTGAAACCGTTTCCTAAAACTCCGCCCCTTCGGCGACGTGCGGATCGACCAACACCTGCAGCCGCAAGGCGGCGGCATGGGCGAAGCGCAGCATCACATTTCGGCGTCGCGCCGCGACCAGCCGATGCTCCGGAGCTTCGCAGACGATCGCGGCTCCGAATGCGTCGGCGACGATCAAGCCAGCGTCCTGCGGAAAGATTTCGCGCGGCACCTCGGCCACCGTGGCGAAGAACAGCCGGTCGCAGTGCAGGCGGTATTCCATCCATTTTCGATCGGCGCGAAAATCGGCGATCGACGATTTAATCTCGATGATCAGAACCTCGCCATCGCCGCCGAGCGCCACCAGATCAGCGCGACGTCCAGACGGCAGCGGCAGTTCGCTGACGACACAATAGCCGAGCGCGTGCAGATACCGCGCAGTGCCGCGCGCGATCGCCTGCGCTGTCGCCGATTGCCGTCCGTCGACCGGCGGCGCCGGCAGCAGATTGACGGTCATGGTCAGAATTCCGGGCAGTGGAAGCGCCGAGGAAAACCGAGCCTCATTGTCTCGCATCTCGCGCCCCCAAACATCATTACAATGAGTCTGTCATTGCGAGCGCAGCGAAGCAATCCAGTTGCCGGCGCGGGAAAGTGGATTGCTTCGTCGCGTTCGCGCCTCGCAATGACGCGCCAGAGTCCGACCTTATCCTTTCGCCGCTCCGGCGCGCTCCGGAAACGCCTGCGCCAACGCCTCGCGCGTTGCGGCAAGCACGCCGCGCTCGGTGATCAGCCCGGTGACCAGACGCGCCGGCGTGACGTCGAAGGCGTAATTGGCAACCGGCGTACCATCCGGCGCGACGCGGACGGTCTCGATGCGGCCGTCGGCGGTGCGGCCGGTCATGGTCGCCAACTCGTCGGCGCCGCGCTGCTCGATAGGAATCTCAGTGAGTCCGTCCGCGACGGTGAAGTCGATGGTCGGCGACGGCAGCGCCACGTAAAACGGCACCTTATTGTCGTGCGCCGCCAGCGCTTTCAGGTAGGTGCCGATCTTGTTGCAGACATCACCATTGGCGGTGACGCGGTCGGTGCCGACGATGACGATATCGACCATGCCGTGCTGCATGAGATGGCCGCCGGTATTGTCGGCGATCAGGGTGTGCGGCACGCCATGCTGGCCAAGCTCCCAGGCAGTCAGCGAGGCGCCCTGATTGCGCGGCCGGGTCTCGTCGGCGAAGACGTGAACCGCGATGCCTTGGTCGTGCGCCATGTAGATCGGCGCAGTGGCGGTCCCGACATCGACCGTGGCAAGCCAGCCGGCATTGCAATGGGTCAGCACGTTCACGGGTTCACCCAGCTTCTTCCTCGCGGCGATCGCCTGGAGCAGCGGCAGACCGCTGCGGCCGATGCCGGTATTGATAACGACATCCTCCTCGCAAATCTCGGCAGCGCGCCGGTAGGCAGCCGCGGCGCGCTCCGCACGCGGCCGGTTGCGGACCACCGCCATGATTTCTTCGAGCGCCCATTTGAGGTTGATGGCGGTCGGGCGCGTCGCTAGCAGCATCGCGTAAGCGCGCTCCAGCGCTTCGTCGGACGCATCAGCGCGCAGCGCCAGCGCCATGCCGTAAGCGGCAGTGGCGCCAATCAGCGGCGCGCCGCGAATCACCATGGCGCGGATCGCATGCGCGGCTTCCGCGAGCGTCGTCAGCCGTACTGTGGCGAGGCGATGCGGCAGCGCTGTCTGATCGATCACGCCGACCGACCAGCCATCCGGCTCGAGCCAGATAGTACGCGTGGATTTGCCGCCGACTTTCATGCTCGATCCTGACGAAACGGAAACTTAAGCGTGCGAGGTGTTCCGCGCAGTTCCCCTGCCGACCTGCGAGGCTGCGTTGCAGATTTTGTAGCATCGTCGGGTGTTATCGGTCATATCCCTTTGCACCCCCTTCGCCGCAGGGGAACTTTGCCGTTTGGAGCACCCGATGGCCGACCACGATCTTGAGAGCCAGTATAGCCCCCGCATCACCGTTCCGGACAGCGGTGAGATTTTTACCCGCTGGGCACGCAGCGCGGAGAATTATCGCGCCGACATGCTCAAGGCCGGCAAGGCCGAGCTCGGATTTTCCTACGGCGAAACACAGCGGCAATTCGTCGATCTGTTCTTCCCGGCTGCAGGCGAGGAAGCACCGCTGGCGCTCTTTATTCACGGCGGCTATTGGCGGGCGATGGACCCGTCGTTTCACAGCCACATGGCGCGCGGTCTCAATGAGCGCGGCTTTGCGGTCGGCATCGTCGGCTATGATCTCTGCCCGGTGGTGACCATCGCCGACATCGTCGAGCAGATCCGCCGCGCCTGCGCCTCGCTGTGGCAACGCTTCGACCGCCGCATGCTGGTCTGCGGCCATTCGGCCGGCGGACATTTGACCGCCGCCATGGTGGCAACCGACTGGCAGAAGCTGTGGCCGAAGGTGCCGCAGGATCTGGTGCCGGTGGGCTATGCGATCTCCGGCGTGTTCGATCTCACCCCGCTGACCAAGACCAGCATGAATCAGGATTTCAGGCTCGACGACCAGACGGCGCGCGAGATTTCGCCGATGTTCTGGCAGGTCCCGCAAGGTCGCGCGCTCGACGCCACGGTCGGCGATCTGGAAATCGGCCGAGTTCAAGCGTCAGAGCCGCAGCATGACCGACGTGTGGGGCCGCGCCAGGCCGAAACGCGCTACAGCGAATCTCCCGGCAACCACTTCACGGTGATCGACGGCCTCGAAGATCCGAAAAACCTGATGGTGGCGCGCATCGCCGAGCTGGGGCGTCGGGTCACTTCGTAACCGCCGCAACGCGCGCCGACGGCGCCAACAGCACGCAGACTGAAGCGGCAAGGATCAGTGCGAAGCCGACAATGTCGGTGGTTGTCGGCCGTTCGCCGATCATCAGCACGGTGGCGACGACGCCGACCGCCGGATTGCCGAGCGCGCCGAGCGAGGCAGTCGCCGCCGAGAGCCGCTTCACGATCGCAAACCATAGCGCATACGCGATGCCGCTGCCGACGATGCCCGCAAACGCGGTGGCGAGCAGCGAACCGGTGTGCGCGTGATCGAGATCAAGCCGGCCATCGACCACAAACAGACTCGCGGCGATCACCAGAAATGCCATCACCACCTGCCAGAAGGCGAACACCAGCGGATCGAGCGTCATGCGCATCCATTTGACGTAAACGGTGCCGGCCGCCCAACTCACCCCCGACGCCAGCGCCAGCAACAGGCCCAACGGCACGCCCTGCAGGGCCAGCGGATAGATCAGCACCGCGAGGCCGATGATGCACAGCATCACCGCAAAACCCTGGCGCGACGTCGGCCGCTCGCCGAGCATCCACCACGCCATCAGCACCGCCCAGATCGGCATGGTGTAGATCAGGATCGTGACCCGCGAGGTCGCGGCGGTCATCTGCGCATAGGCGCTGAGCACGCTGAATGCTCCGATGTTCAGGAGCGAGGTCACGAACACCGCGCCCCATAGGCGGGCCGGGAGATTGAGCGAACGGCGCGTGACCAAACAAATAATCAGCAAGGTCAGCGCGCCGAGGCCCGCGGTCAGCGTGCGCATGCTCAAGGGCGGAATATCCACCAGCGCGATCTTCATCAGCGGCCAGGTGACGCCCCAAAGCAAACAAAGCCCGACCAGCATCAGCCGGCCCTGAACGTCCGCGCCGTCTCGCTCCGCAGCTTCGGTGCGGCTCTCCGGGCGTCACGGCGCTTTCGGCCCGGCGGCGAAAAACCAGTCGGCGATCTGCGCGCCGGTCCAGAATTTCACGTCGCTCTTTTGCTGCATCGTTTCGAGCACGCGGCGGAAATATTTGAGCCGGTGCGGTGCGCCCATGATGTAGGGATGCACGACCAGCGCCATGATCCGCGCGGACGTGGCGGCATCGGCGTAGATCTGTTCAAACTGGTCGAGCGCCCGGTCGCTGTATTCCGACGCCTTGTGATGCTGGATCAGCATCATGGCGACGTCGTTGCATTCCTGCGTGTAGGGCACGTTGAGGATCGGCTTGGTTTTGGTCTTGAGCCAGACCGGCTGATCGTCGAGCACCCAGTCGGCGACATAATCGTAGCCTTCCTCGACCAGCAGGTCCGGCGTGTCCCAGGTCTCGGTCAGACCCGGGCCCAGCCAGCCGCGCGGCGGCGATCCCGTGGCCTCGGCAATGACCGCGCGGGTTTTGCGGATGTCGGCGCGCTCGTCCTCGACCTTCTGCATGTTGCGCTGGGTGAAGCCGTGGCCCATGAACTCCCAGCCGCGATCGCGCGCCGCCCGCACGATCGCCGGATAGGCGGCGAGCGCCGAGCCGTTGATCGCCAGCACCGGGCGGATCGACAGCGCGTCGAACACCTCGACAAAGCGCCAGAAGCCGACGCGATTGCCGTATTCGTGCCAGGCCCAGTTGGGGATGTCGGGCATCGGCGAGCCGCCGGCCGGCGGCGTCAGCACCGTGCGCGGCATTGGCTGGCGCGGATCCCATTCCTCGACATTGACGATCACCCACACCACCATGCGCGCGCCGTCCGGCAGCGTAAGGCGCGGCCGTTCGGTGATGGCGGAATAAGCGATGCGTTCGGTCGGCAGCATGGGCTGCTCGATCCTCCCGGCGCGGCGCGATTTTTTTCGGCCGCGT
The DNA here is from genome assembly GCA_963737755.1 of uncultured Alphaproteobacteria bacterium. Lineage (GTDB taxonomy): Bacteria > Pseudomonadota > Alphaproteobacteria > Rhizobiales > Xanthobacteraceae > BOG-931. Next base: position 142,158 of record CAVTTZ010000018.1, read on the forward strand.
TGTCATTGTGCGCCATTCCTGACGGCCGGCGCCGCGGCCGTCAACACGCGCGGGCCCACGTAGCCCGCATGAGCGCAGCGACATGCGGGAGTTACACCGATTTCGTTCCCGGATGTCGCTTCGCTCATCCGGGCTACTTCCTTATCCGGGCTACTTTCCGCTCATTCCCGCGAAGGCGGGAATCCAGTGCGGCTTGCGTCAGCCTTCTCAGAAAATGGGTCCTCCGCCTTCGCGGGGACGAGCGGGGAAAGACTTCGCCAAAGCGAAACAAGCAGAATCTAAATCTAGCTGCGAGCAGCCTCGGCGGCCGGCGGCCGCCGGCTCGCGATCGCACCAAACACCGCCAGGCCGATGGCGCACACGCACAGCGGCACAAACACGAGCCAGGGCTTGCCGCTGAGATCCCACAGCGCGCCGCAGAGCGTCGGAACGATGATCGCGCAGGTATAGCTGATGGTGAGCATGCCGGCGGCCGTGCGCGCCACGTCGGCGGGCGCGGCCAGGAGCGGCGGCAACGCCAGGATCGGCGTCATGGTCATGACGGTGCTCATCCCGATCAATCCGGTGGAAACGATGATGCCCAACGGAGAATGCAGCATGATCAATCCGAGAAAGCCTGCGAACAAGACCGGGCCGAACACCAGAAACGGCCAGGCGCGCAGCTGAAGATGACGCGCCACCACGAACAAAAGTCCCAGGGCGACAAATTGTGCGCCGTTGAGTGACGCCAGAGCCGGACCGAGGACATCGCTTTGACCCTGACTGGCCAAATAGTCGCCGAGAAATGCATTGGCCGAGAAGAACGGACTGTTGTTGCAGCCGAAGGTCAGGCCCAGCAGCCAGATCAGCGGATTTTTCCAATCCGGCCACCACAACGCCCGCGCCGCTCCGGATCCACGCATGCGCGGAGCCGTGGGTGGTCTTCGGACTGAACAGAACAAACACCAGCGGGATCAGCAGCGCCGGCACCGCCCAGACGAAAAAAACGTAGCGCCAGGAGTTGTCGACCAGCGGCAGAATCAGCGGAATGGTCAGCACCGGCGGCAGCACCGCGCCCATGACCATGCCGTTCGAGTAGACGACGGTGCCGAGCCCGATGCGGTTGGGCAGCCATTCCTGCAACAGTTTGGGCATGCCGGGTTGCATGATGGCGATGCCGAAGCCGGTTGCGATCGCGGCCGCGTAGAGCGTCCACACGTCAACCGCGGCGCCCCGCAAGCCACCGGCGACGGCGGCGATCACCATGCCGAGCAACACCGCGAGCTTGGCGCCGCCCCGCGCGATCAACAGCGATCCCGGAACGGCCGCAATGGCGAAACAGGCCAGTGGCAGTCCGATCAACAGCCCGATCTGGGTTTCCGACATCCCCAGATCCGCATGGATCTGCGGAATGATGGGCGGCACCACCAACAGCGTCTCGCGCATAGCCAGGCCGGCCAGCCAGAGCAGGCAGAAGAAGCGCAGGTTGCTACCCTGCATCGCGGCGGCTTTTGATTCGGAGGGAGGCATGCGTGCGGCTGATTTCCAGAATCACCCTGCATCAGCGGGCGGCGCACTGCAAGAAACCACACCTGCGTAACGGATGATGCTGTCCGGCACGCGCATGGCCTTGCTTGCGGCCACGGTTGCTTGCGGCCATTTCGGAACAAAGATAGAACCGGCCGAACAGCAAAAACCAACCCAGCATGTCCGATCTCGCCGCTGCGCAATCCCAGCTCCAGACGATCTTTGGCTTTCCGGCATTCCGGCCCGGGCAGGCCGACATCGTTTCGGCAATTCTGGAAGGCCGCGATGTGCTCGCGGTCATGCCGACCGGCAGCGGCAAGTCATTATGTTACCAGCTTCCGGCGCTGGTGCGCGACGGGCTGACCGTGGTGGTATCGCCGCTGATCGCGCTGATGCGCAATCAGGTGGCGCAATTGTCTGCCAACGGCATCGCGGCGGCGAGCCTGAATTCCAGCAACGATCCGGCCGAGAACCGCGCCATTCTCGACCGCATCGCGCGCCACGAATTGCGTCTGGTTTACGTGGCGCCCGAGCGCTTGCTCAAGAGCGACACGCTGGCGCTGCTCAAGCGCGCCAAGGTTTCGCTGCTGGCGGTCGATGAGGCGCATTGCATCTCGCAATGGGGCCACGACTTCCGGCCCGAATATGCGGCGCTCGGCACCGTGCAGGCGGAGTTGGGCGGCGTGCAGACGGCGGCGTTCACGGCGACGGCCGATGCCGCAACCCGCAGCGATATCCTCGGCAAGTTATTCGCCCAGCCGCCGGCGTTGTTTGTTCACGGCTTCGATCGCCCCAACCTGCGGCTGTCGATGCGCGCCAAGGCGGGCGGCCGCACCCAGATCGCGGATTTTCTCAAGAACCGGCGCGGCCAAAGCGGCATCGTCTATTGCGCCTCCCGCCGCAAGACCGAGGAGCTTGCTGATTTTCTCACCGGCAGCGGCATTCCGGCGCTGCCCTATCATGCGGGCCTCGACAGCGCGCTGCGCTCACGCAACCAGGATGCGTTCCTGCAGGAGGACGGCGTGGTGATGGTCGCCACGGTGGCGTTCGGCATGGGCATCGACAAGCCGGACGTGCGCTTCGTGCTGCATGCCGACATGCCGGCCAATATCGAAAGCTATTATCAGGAGATCGGCCGCGCCGGCCGCGACGGACTGCCGGCCGATACGCTGACGCTCTACGGCATGGGCGACGTGCGGCTGCGCCGATTGCAGATCGACGACAGCGAATCGAGCGACGAGCAGAAGCGCGTCGACCGGCAACGCCTCAACGCGCTCATCTCGCTGTGCGAATCGCCGCGCTGCCGGCGCCAGACCCTGCTGGCCTATTTCGGCGAGACCGCGGAGCCCTGCGGCAATTGCGATTTCTGCTGCGACGGCGCGGCGGTGATCGACGGCACCATCGCGGCCCAGAAGGCGCTCTCGGCCATGGTCCGCACCGGCGAGCGGTTCGGCACCGAGCACCTCGTCAACCTGCTGCTCGGCGAAACCACCGAAGCGATCGGAAAATTCGGCCACGACCGGCTGCCCACCTTCGGGGTCGGCAAGGAATATGGCCGCCAGGAGTGGCGCGCGATCTTTCGCCAGCTCCACGGCGCCGGCATCGTCGCGCTCGACATTACCGGTTATGGCACCTGGTCGATGACCGAGGCGGGCCGCCGGGTGCTCAAGGGCGTCGATAAAGTCACCTTGCGCCAGGACACATTAAAACCGGCCCGCAAGGCGGCCCGGACCGCCGCCGCGGCGTCTTGCCGGCGGCGAGGAGGGCGACGCGGCGCTGTTCGAGGCCCTGCGGCGGCGGCGTTCGGAGCTCGCCAAGGAACAGCAGGTCGCCGCCTATGTGGTGTTTGCCGACAAAACCCTGATCGACATGGCGCGCCGCAAGCCCGCGAGCGTCGCCGAGATGGGCGCCGTGCACGGCGTCGGCGCCGCAAAACTGCGCCAATATGGCGAGGTTTTTCTCGATGTGATCCGCCAGCACGCCGCCGGACGGTCTTAACACTTTCGGCCGCGGCGACATTCGGTCAACAACCTTCCTTTCAGCGTGTTGCACCGCATTCCGCCCTATGTTAGCAAAACCGCGATTTTTGCGGGGCGCACGGGGGCGCTCCCCGGAGCCCCAAGCTTCCTGGTCCCGCTCTAATCCCAAAGGCTTGTTCTGACCGTTATTTGTTGGACGCGGGCTGGCGGAAACTCATAAAGAATTCGAGACGACGCGACCAAAGAGGGCCCACTTGGCAGGCGATGAACACTTTGTGTCCGGCGTGGCCGGCCGTTACGCGACCGCGCTGTTCGACTTGGCGCGGGACGCCAATAGCATCGATGCCGTGCTGGCCGATCTCGGGCGCTTCGACGCGCTGATCGGCGAAAGCGCGGATCTGGCGCGACTCGTGCGCAGCCCAGTCTTTTCCGCCGACGAGCAATTGACCGCGCTCTCGAGCGTGCTCGAGCGCGCCGGCATCGGCGGGCTCGCGGCACAGTTCCTCAAGCTCGTGACCCGGAACCGCCGTCTGTTCGCGGTCCAGGACATGGCACGCGGCTTCCGCAATCTCGTCGCCGAGCACCGCGGCGAGACCACGGCCGAAGTGACGGTGGCCGAGGCCATCCGGGACGATCACATCACCGCCCTGCGCAATGCACTCAAGGCGGTCAGCGGCAAGGAGATCGACCTCAAGATCAAGGTCGATCCGGCGATCATCGGCGGGCTTGTGGTCAAGCTCGGCAGCCGCATGGTCGACTCCTCGCTGCGCACCAAACTCAATTCCATCAAGCACGCGATGAAAGAGGCTCGATAATGGATATCCGCGCGGCCGAAATCTCCGCCATTCTCAAGGAGCAGATCAAGAATTTCGGCCAGGAGGCCGAGGTTTCGGAAGTCGGCCAGGTGCTGTCGGTCGGCGACGGCATTGCCCGCGTCTACGGCCTCGACAACGTGCAGGCCGGTGAGATGGTCGAGTTCGAATCGGGCGTCAAAGGCATGGCGCTGAATCTCGAGACCGACAATGTCGGCGTCGTGATTTTCGGCTCCGACCGCGAGATCAAGGAAGGCCAGACGGTGAAGCGCACCCGCGCCATCGTCGAAGTGCCGGTCGGCAAGGGTCTGCTCGGCCGCGTGGTCGACGCGCTCGGCCAGCCGATCGACGGCAAGGGCCCGATCCAGGCCGACCACCGCGCCCGCGTGGACGTGAAGGCGCCCGGCATCATTCCGCGCAAGTCGGTGCATGAGCCGATGGCGACCGGCCTGAAGGCGATCGACGCGCTGATCCCGATCGGACGCGGCCAGCGCGAGCTGATCATCGGTGACCGCCAGACCGGCAAGACCGCGATCGCGCTCGACACCATCCTCAACCAGAAGCCGCTCAACGCCTCGAACGACGAGAAGATCAAGCTCTACTGCGTCTATGTGGCGGTCGGGCAGAAGCGTTCGACGGTGGCGCAGTTCGTGAAGGTGCTGGAGGAGCAGGGCGCGCTCGAATATTCGATCGTGGTCGCCGCCACCGCCTCCGATCCGGCGCCGATGCAGTTCCTGGCGCCGTTCGCCGGCTGCGCGATGGGCGAATATTTCCGCGATAACGGCATGCACGCCGTGATCATCTATGACGACCTCTCCAAGCAGGCCGTCGCCTATCGCCAGATGTCGCTGTTGCTGCGCCGTCCGCCGGGCCGCGAAGCGTATCCGGGCGACGTGTTCTATCTGCACTCGCGGCTGCTCGAGCGCGCCGCCAAGCTCAACGACGCCAACAAGGCGGGTTCGCTCACCGCGCTGCCGGTGATCGAGACCCAGGCCAACGACGTGTCGGCCTACATTCCGACCAACGTGATTTCGATCACCGACGGCCAGATCTTCCTGGAGACCGACCTGTTCTATCAGGGCATCCGGCCGGCCGTGAACGTCGGTCTGTCGGTGTCGCGCGTCGGCTCTTCGGCGCAGACCAAGGCGATGAAGAAGGTCGCCGGCCGCATCAAGGGCGAGCTCGCGCAATACCGCGAAATGGCGGCGTTCGCGCAGTTCGGCTCCGATCTCGACGCCACCACCCAGCGCCTGCTCAGCCGCGGCTCGCGGCTCACCGAACTCCTGAAGCAGCCGCAATTCTCGCCGCTGAAGATGGAAGAGCAGGTCTGCGTGATCTATGCCGGCGTCAACGGCTATCTCGACCCGCTGCCGCTCAATCGGGTGCGCGCGTTCGAGGACGGTCTGCTCGGCACGCTGCGCACGCAGCACGCCGACATTCTCAACACCATCCGCGACTCGCGCGATCTTGACGATGCCACCGCCGGCAAGCTCAAGAGCGTGGTCGAGAATTACGCCAAGACGTTCGCCTAAACCGCCGTCATGGCCGGACGTGTTCCGGCCAGCCACGCCTTCGACGTGGAACGGCGACAAGACGCGGATGCCCGGCACGGGGCCGAGCATTCGACAAGAGCAACGATTAGAGACCGCACCGAAAGTCGATAGCGAAACCCATGGCCTCGCTCAAAGACCTGCGCAACCGCATCGCCGCCACCAAGGCGACGCAGAAAATCACCAAGGCCATGCAGATGGTCGCGGCTTCGAAGTTGCGCCGCGCGCAGGCGGCCGCCGAAGCCGCCCGGCCTTATGCCTCGCAGATGGACAAGGTGCTCGGCAACATCGCCGCGTCGGTGGCGGGCTCCGACACCGCGCCGCGGCTGCTGCGCGGCACCGGCAACGACAATGTGCATCTGCTTCTGGTCTGCACCGCCGAGCGCGGCCTGTGCGGTCCGTTCAACACCGCCATCGTGCGGCTTGCCCGCGAGCGCGCCAACGCGCTGATGCGCGAAGGCAAAGAGGTCAAATTCTTCTGCGTCGGCCGCAAGGGCTACGACCAGCTTCGCCGCCAATTATGCCAGCCAGATCATCGAGATGGTCGACTTGCGCGGCGCCCGCACGCTGACGCTTCGCGCATGCGCAGGACATCGCCGAAAAGATCATCGCCCGCTTCAACAATTTCGAATTCGACGTCTGCACGCTGTTCTTCTCGCGCTTCCGCTCGGTGATCGCGCAGATCCCGACCGCGCAGCAGGTGATTCCGCCGGTGTTCGACACCACCGCGACCTCGGCGCTGGGCGGCGCGGCCTACGAGTTCGAGCCCGAGGCCGAGGACATCCTGCACGATCTGTTGCCGCGCAATCTCGCGGTGCAGGTGTTCCGCGCGCTGCTGGAGAATTCGGCTTCGTTCTACGGCGCGCAAATGTCCGCCATGGACAACGCCACCCGCAACGCCGGCGAGATGATCCGCAAACAAACGCTCACCTATAACCGCACCCGCCAGGCGATGATCACCAAGGAACTGATCGAGATCATTTCCGGCGCCGAGGCGGTGTAAGCAAACTTAAAGACGGTAACGAGGACTCACCATGGCTCAGAATGTCGGACATATCACCCAGGTCATCGGCGCCGTCGTCGACGTGCATTTCGACGGCGATCTGCCGGCGATTCTCAACGCGCTCGAGACCACCAACCAGGGCAACCGCCTGGTGCTCGAAGTCGCCCAGCAGCTCGGCGAAAACACCGTCCGCACCATCGCCATGGACACCCGCGAAGGTCTGGTGCGCGGCCAGGAAGTGACCGACACCGGCGCACCGATCTCGGTGCCGGTCGGCGCCGGCCTGCTCGGCCGCATCATCAACGTCATCGGCGAGCCGGTCGACGAAGCCGGCCCGGTCGAGAAGGAAACGCTGCGCGCGATCCATCAGGACGCGCCGGCCTACACCGATCAGTCGACCGAAGCCGCGATTCTCGTCACCGGCATCAAGGTCGTCGATCTGCTGGCGCCCTACTCCAAGGGCGGCAAGATCGGCCTGTTCGGCGGCGCCGGCGTCGGCAAGACCGTGCTGATCATGGAACTGATCAACAACATCGCCAAGGCGCACGGCGGCTATTCGGTGTTCGCCGGCGTCGGTGAGCGCACCCGCGAGGGCAACGACCTTTATCACGAAATGATCGAGTCCAAGGTCAACAAGGACCCGAAGGAAGGCTCGGTGGCGGGCTCGAAATGCGCGCTGGTGTACGGCCAGATGAACGAGCCGCCGGGCGCCCGCGCCCGCGTCGGCCTCACCGGGCTGACGGTCGCCGAATATTTCCGCGACCAGGGCCAGGACGTGCTGTTCTTCGTCGACAACATCTTCCGCTTCACCCAGGCCGGCTCGGAAGTGTCGGCGCTGCTCGGCCGTATTCCTTCGGCGGTGGGTTATCAGCCGACGCTGGCGACCGACATGGGCGCGCTGCAGGAGCGCATCACCACCACCACCAAGGGCTCGGTCACCTCGGTGCAGGCGATCTACGTGCCGGCCGACGACTTGACCGACCCGGCGCCCGCGACCTCGTTCGCGCATCTTGACGCCACCACCGTGCTGTCGCGCGACATCGCCGCCAAGGGCATTTATCCGGCGGTGGATCCGCTCGAACTCGACCTCGCGCATGCTGTCGCCGCTGATCGTCGGCGAGGAGCATTACGGCGTCGCCCGCCAGGTGCAGCAGGTGCTGCAGCGCTACAAGGCGCTGCAGGACATCATCGCCATTCTGGGCATGGACGAGCTCTCGGAAGAGGACAAGCTGACGGTGGCGCGCGCCCGCAAGATCGAGCGCTTCCTGTCGCAGCCGTTCCACGTCGCCGAAGTGTTCACCGGCTCGCCCGGCAAGCTCGTCGACCTGCAGGACACCATCAAGGGCTTCAAGGGCCTGGTCGAAGGCAAATACGATCACCTGCCCGAAGCCGCTTTCTACATGGTCGGCACCATCGAAGAAGCGGTCGAGAAGGGCAAGAAGCTCGCCGAGGAAGCCTAAGAGACACAACGCAATAGCGAATAGGGCTGCGGCCCTGTTCGCTTCCAGCCACTCGCCGTTCGCCGCGTGGGGATCCAGATGGCCGCGATGCATTTTGAGTTTGTTTCTCCCGAGAACGTGCTGTTCTCCGGCGAGGTCGATCAGGTGGACCTGCCTGGCGCCGAAGGCGACATGGGCATCCTGGCCGGCCATGCGCCGCTGGTGACGACGCTTGCGGCCCGGCATCGTGACCATCTTCCGCGGCTCCGCGCGCGAGCCCGTGGTGGTGACCGGCGGCTTTGCCGAAGTCGGTCCCGGCGGCCTCACCGTGCTGGCCGACCGCGCCGTGGCGCGCGCGGATTTCGACATGGCAACGCTCGCCGCCGAAATCAAAGACGCCGAGGAAGACGTGGCTGACGCCACCGATCCGGCGCTGCGCGACAAGCACGCGCGCCATCTCGATCAGCTGAAGGCGCTGCAGGCCGCCCTCGGTGCGGCGTCGCCGGCGACGGGGCACTGAAACAGAGGCTCGCGCGTGTTTCCGGCGCTTCTCGTTGGCGCCGTATCCGCGACCGCGGCGGCAATCTCCTGACGCCAGCCGGGTCAATAGATCTAAGCGAATTTCGAAAATTCGGCGACCACCCGTTCGTAGACCGGGCGCTTGAACGGCACCACCAGGTCCGGCAGTCGGCGTAATTCCTCCCAGCGCCATTCCACGAATTCCGGTGCATGGCCGCCGGGCGGCGTGCGTGATGTTGATCTCGCTTTCGTCGCCGATGAAGCGCAGCGCAAACCATTTTTGCGTCTGGCCGCGATACTTGCCGCTCCAGGCATGGCCGGCGACATCGGCCGGGATGTCGTAGTTTAGCCAGTCGGCGATTTCGCCGAGCCGCTCCACCGAGGTGATGTTGGTTTCTTCGCGCAACTCGCGCAACGCCGCCGGCCACGGATCCTCGCCCGGATCGATGCCGCCTTGCGGCAGCTGCCAGACATGCGTGGCGTCGGTGTGCTCGGGCCCGTCGATGCGGCGGCCGATGAAGGCGCGGCCGGCGTGATTGAGCACCAAAAGACCGGCGCAGGGCCGATAGGGACGATCTTCAAATCGCATGGGGAGCCGGCGAATGAGGGGCCAAGGAGTTGCGCCTAGAGCATGTCCCGGAAAAGTGGAAACCGGTTTTCCGAAAAAGGATATGCGATAACAAGTAGATCTAGAGCACATCGCGATTTAACCTGATCGTGATGTGCTCTAGTCAGTAGCGAATTGGAGGAGCGCTGCCAACCTGTGCGCGGCCTCGGCCTTGCGGCTCAGCTCTGCTTGGCTCTTCAACGCCACTGCGGTGATCGGCACGATTACCACGCCGCGGCTTTCCGCCGCCTTCGCCCATTTGGCGATCCGCTCGATCGACACCGGCAGTGCCGAGGCGATGCCGACCGCGACGCCATGCTCGCGCGCGGTCATTTCGAGCCGCCCCAGCGCATGATCGATCTCGGCCGCGGTCGGAACCGAGTCGACGACCATATCGGCCTTGGCGAACGGCAGGTTGGCGCCGCCGGCGACGCGGGCCGCAACGCTGCGGGGATTGGAGCCGTCGTCGACGAAGATCAAGCCGCGCTTGGCGGTTTCGCGCAGGATCGGCGCGAAGGCCTGTTCCGACGCGGTGAAGCGCGCGCCCATCGCGCCGATGATGCCGACATAGCCCTGGAAGCGGCTCATCAGCCAATAGAGCCGCTCGATATTCTGCTCGGGCGACAGCGTGGTCAGAAGCGTCTGCGGCCCGGAATCGTTGTCCGGATAGTTGAACGGCTCCATCGGCGCCTGCAGCAGGATTTCATGCCCGGCCCGGCGCGCGCGCCCGGCGAGATGATCGACGTCGTAGCTGTAGGGCATGAAGGCGAGCGTCACCGCGCCGGGCAGTTTTGCAATGGCGTCGTTGGTGATGCTGGCGCTGACGCCGAGGCCACCGATGACCAGCGCGAGACGCGGCGCATCCGGCTTGCCCGCAATCGGCCTCACCGGCTGCGCATAGGCTTCCGCCGGGCGCATGCCGTTGGCGGCGATTTTCGGGATCGGCCCTTGCGGCGTGGTCTCGAACAATTTCTGGTCGTTCGGTTGAGCCTCCGCCGCCGAAGCTTCCGGCGCCGCGTTGGCGGAGCTCGGCGCGTTTGGCGGACTAATGATCTCTGCCGCCGCTCCGGCAGGATTGCTTGGTATCTGCACCTCCTGACGCTCGCCGGTCTTGCCGTCGATGATGGTGATGGTCTTGGCATTGGGCGCCTTGGCGGGACCGTCGGCCGCGGGCGGCACCTGAATGGTCAAGGGACCTTCCGGCACATCACGGCGCGCCAGATTTGGCCCAGCCGGTGCAGGATCGGGCGTTGCCGGCTCACGCGCGGCCGGTCCGGCGACCACGCGGGGCGCCGTTGCGGCATGCGGGCTCACATCAACCACGGCGATCGGCTCGCCCCCATAGGGGTTCTCCGCGATGATCGCCCACAACACGAAGACGCCGACGAACAGCGCCAACGCGGCCGCGATAGCGCGCGGCATCGATGCGACGACCGTTGTGGAAAGCCCGCGCCGGCGATTGGTGTCCTGGCCGAGCGGCGCGTTTAGATCATCATCCGCGGTCATGCGCCAAACCTCGCGCCAATGGCCCCGCCGTATCGAGGCGAAATCCCTCAACGGATCGGCGGGCCGGGCGGCGGCAAGTCGTGATTGTCCGGCGAATCATGCGTCTGCAGCTTATCACGACGAACAAATAGGCCTGCGCGCCTTTGTGTCGGGGACGCAAACAACATCGCGGTGCTCGGGTGCGCCAAATCAAAACGGGGCGGCTCTCGCCGCCCCGTTCACGTTAGAATTTCGAAGTCAGCTTAGTTCGGAACGGCTGTCTTGGTATTCGGCGGGAAGGCCGCATCCGTGATGGTGCCGCGCAGAAGGTCGAGCGCTTCCTTGAGCGCGCGATCGTCCTTCTCATCCGGCGGCACGTAGGACTGCGAGCCGGACTCTTCGTTGCCTTCGGCCTTGAGATGCCCGCGCAGCGACGCCTCGCCCTTGGTGTCGGTACGGGCCTTCAGGTCGTCCGGCACTTCCTGCAGGATTTCGATATCCGGCGTGATGCCCTTGGCCTGGATCGAACGGCCCGACGGCGTGAAGTAGCGCGCCGTGGTCAAGCGCAGCGCGCCGTTGCCGGCGCCCAGCGGAATGATGGTCTGCACCGAGCCCTTGCCGAACGAGCGCGTGCCGACGAGCGTCGCGCGCTTGTGGTCCTGCAGCGCGCCGGCGACGATTTCCGAGGCCGAGGCCGAGCCGCCGTTGATCAGACACGATGACCGGCTTGCCCTTGGTCAGGTCGCCCGAGCCGGGCGTTGAAGCGCTGCGTCTCCTCGGCATTGCGGCCGCGGGTGGAGACGATCTCGCCCTTGTCGAGGAACGCATCCGACACCGAGATCGCCTGATCGAGCAGGCCGCCCGGATTGTTGCGCAGATCGATGACGAAGCCCTTGATCTTGTCCGAGCCGAGCTGGCTGGTCAGATCGCTGATCGCCTTCTTGAGGCCGTCCGTGGTCTGCTCGTTGAACTGGGTGATGCGGATATAGCCGACGTCATCGCCTTCGTTGTGCGAGCGCACCGACTTCACCCGAATCACATCGCGCACGATGTTGACGTCGATCGGCTTGTCCTGACCCTTGCGCATGATGGTCAGCTTGATCTTGGTGTTCACCGGGCCGCGCATCTTCTCGACCGCCTGGTTGAGCGTCAGGCCCTGCACCTGCTCGTCGTCGAGCTTGGTGATGATGTCGTTGGCCATCACGCCGGCCTTGGCGGCGGGCGTATCGTCGATCGGCGCGACCACCTTCACCAGGCCGTCTTCCATCGTGACTTCGATGCCGAGGCCGCCGAATTCGCCGCGGGTCTGCACCTGCATGTCGCGGAAGCTCTTCGGGTCCATGTAGCTCGAGTGCGGATCGAGGCCGGCGAGCATGCCGTTGATCGCGGATTCGACCAGCTTGCTGTCGTCCGGCTTCTCGACGTAGTCGGCGCGCACCCGCTCGAACACATCGCCGAACAGGTTGAGCTGCCGATAGGTGTCGGAGGACGCCGCCTTGGCGCTCGATCCGACCAGCATCGAGTGGGGCTGCGTTGCCAACAGCGTGAGCCCGGCGCCTGCGACTGCACCCAGGAACACAAGGGAAGTTTTGCGCATCATCCGCGAACCTTTTCGCCTTCGTTTGTTGCCCACCAGGGGCTGGGATCGATGGGAGCCCCGTCTTTGCGGAACTCCACATAAAGTACAGGTTGCTTGGACCTGGCCGCCCCGGCCGCGGATACCTGCAATCCGTTGCCCATTATTGCTACGGGTTCACCAGTCAACACAAACTGGCCAAGATCAACGGAGATTCGCTCCATGCCCGCTAATAGGACATGATAGCCGCCACCGGCATTCAGGATCAAGAGTTGGCCATAGCTTCGAAATGGACCAGCGTAAACGACCCAACCGTCGCAGGGTGACGTGATCTGGGCGCCCGGCCGGGCCGTGATCGATTGCCCTTTTTGGGTTCCACCAACGCCATCCGCCCCACCGAATTCGCGAACTTTTACCCCGTTAACCGGCAACCGCAGGCGGCCGCGCATGGCCGAAAACGCCGCCGCAGGCGCAAGCCGCCCCGGATCCTTGAGCGCTGCGAGCGCCGGGCGCGTGGCATCCTCTTCGATCGAACGGGCCTGGTCATGGGCGCTTCGCACCGCCGGCGTCAGCGCTGATTCGAGCTTCGCAATAAGGTCCTTAAGGTTATCGGCCTGGCGGGCGAGATCAGTGGCGCGGGTGCGCTCCGCTTCGAGCGCCTCCTCGGTATCCGTCTGCTTCTTCTGGCGCTCTTCGACCAGAATGTTCATGCGCAGTTGCTCGCGCCCCAGCACGTCGAGGTCGTGCGCAAGCTGCTCCTTCTCGCCGACGATCGCCTTGCGGACGGTGAGCAGATCGCTGAGATCGTCGGACAGCGCGTCCGCTTGGCTGCGCATATCCGGAACGAGGGCGGCAAGCGTGATGGCGGTGCGCACCGCTTTCAGCGCATCTTCGGGCTGCACCAGCAGCGCCGGCGGCGGCTGGTGTCCGGCGCGCTGCAGCGCCGCCAGAATTTCGATAACGGCGCCACGGCGCTGGTCCAGCGATTTCCGCAACGCGGCTTCCTGGGTGTCGAGCGGCTTGAGTCGTCCGCGCGTCGCCTCAATGCTCGCTTCTACGTCGCGCACGCGCGCGGCGGTGTCGATCAATTGCTGATTCAGCGCCCGGCGATTTTCGCCGATGGTTTCGATCTCGCGCCGGAGCTTGGCTTGAGTCTCCGCCGACACCCGCTCGTCGGCGCGAACCGCATCGAGTTCCTGATCGTGCTGTTTGACGGTTTCGGCATCACCCTGCGGAGCCGCGACGGGCGTTTGCGCCGCCGTTGGAGCAGCCGGAGTTGGCGCAACCGGCGTCTGCGCCAGCACACCCGCGCACGGCAGCGCCAGCGCCAAAACCGCGCCGAGCATCAAGCGCGGATCGCTGCAGTGCAGGCGACGGGGAAACATGTGGTTCAAGGGTAGGCGCCAACCTCGAAAAGACAGGACACAGCCGTCGCCATGCGTCCGGAATAAGACGCAATGCGCCCGTATCCGTCACGAAACAGTGAATGGAAACCATGAAAGAAGATTTGAGAGCAATTAAGGCCGAGCGCTGCGGCAGCTGACAAAATAACGCGCCGCAATTTGATCGTGTCACTTTCGGTTGGCGGCAAAACGAGCGGCACGTGACGAAGCGTGTTCGCCACGTGCCGCTTTTCAACGCGGCGATTGCTTGCTGAATTTAGGCTTGCGACTCCGGAGTATCCGGGCGAGGCGCGCTGCGGCGCTCGTTGAGGAATTGATCTAACTCCGAGCGATCCTTCGCGGCGCGCAGCCGCTGCAAAAATTCCTTGAATTCGCGTTCCTCGTCTTCAAGGCGGCGCAGCGTTTCAGAACGGTACTCATCGAACGCACGATTGTCGGTCGAAGATTGCCGCCGCGAGCTTGCTGGGCCGCAGCGGCGCTCCGCGCGCTCGGCCATCCGGCTCTCCCACCGTCCTCTTCCGGCGTCCCAACCTCTCGCAGCGTGCCAAGGGCCGGACGAGAATCCGCCGGCGAACTGTGGCCGGTGCCAACACCCGATCACGCGGCTCAACACAAACGCAGCGAGAATGATCAGCCCGACCGGAAACCACCAAACGAGCCCGAGGATGAGGAAAATAAGACCCACGATGCCACCTGCATGCAGTGTGAATGTAAATAACATTTACATCTAGCAATCGCGTTGTCAAGGTTTGGCGGAGCCACACCGCCGTCGTCTCCCTTCATGGCCCGGGCATCGCCGCTCGGACAACGGCGTCGCTTCGCTCGCCAATGGTCTCAACCGTCTCGCTCAGGCGGACACTGAACCTGACGATCGGGATGCGCGGGCCAAGCCAGCGCGTGGCGCGAGAAAGGCGGAGACGCCGTGCTTTACGCGCGATGGTACGGATGGCCGGTCAGAATGGTCGCGGCCCGGTAAATCTGTTCGAGCAACATGATCCGCACCAATTGATGCGGCCAGGTCGCCTTGCCGAAAGCGAACCGCAATTGGGCACGCCCGAGCGAGGCTTGGCGCCAGTCCATCGGCACCGCCGACAACAAAGCAAACCGCCCCGCGATCCTCGCCTCGCCACTCGCGCAGCAGACCGGCGAGCGCCGCGCTGTCGAGGTTCTCGCCACGCTCATCGAGACAAACGACGACCGCTCCGTCCGGAATGATCGTGGCGATCGCGATCGCTTCCTCGATGCGGCGCCGCTCGGTATCCTGGGCGCGGCTTTCGCGAATTTCGATAATCTCGACGTCACGGAAGCCCAGGGATCGGCCGGTGGCCTCGGCGCGCTTGCGATAAGACGCGGCGAGGTCGCGCTCGGGACCTTGCTTGAGGCGGCCGACCGCCGCGATCACAACACGCATGGATCCGACTGCCGACAGATGGGCTCGCGGCTGAGCTGCCCGATACGCGGGCCCGGCAGAAATGCCAACGCCAAGCCGTTTAACGCCAAGCGGTTCAATACCAAGCCGTTTGATGCAAAGCCGTTCATTTTCGGACGCGCTGTCCCCTGCGAACGCAGACCGATGCGTTCGCCGAAAATGCAGCTCGCAAGTTTGTGTCCGCCACCGCGATTACGAAGCGGCCGAAAGCGGAAACAAGCGAGAAGGATCAGCTCGCGCGTTGCGCCGGCCGGTCCGGCATCCACATCTTTTCGAGATTGTAGAAGGCCCGGACTTCGGGACGGAAGACGTGAACGATCACATCGCTCGCGTCGATCAGAACCCAATCGCAATGCGGAACGCCCTCGACCCGCGCGGCAACGCCGGCCTTGTGCAAATCTTCGACGATCCTGTCGGCGACCGAGCCGACATGGCGTTGCGATCGGCCTGACGACACGACCATAAAGTCGCCGACTGAAGATTTATCACGCAGATCGATGGTGAGGGTGTCCTCCGCCTTCATATCGTCGAGGCGGGCGAGAACCAAACGAAGGATCTCCTCGGCGTCAGGACGCATTCTGGAGACCGTCTCGGGCGTGCGACGATCGGCCCGAAGAGTGACAGGTGTGGACAGGGGTCCTTATCCTTTCGCTCCATTTTCGGCCCCGCATCGAATCCGGGACCGACACTAAGATAGGCACGGGCAGTTAATAGTTTCAACTGCTTGTGCGCTGTCTTCTTGCGACCAATCAGCCGCAACGCATTTGTTGTTCGGCATGCAACATGCCCCATCATGGCGCACGGTCCTGAACCGTAAAGTGCATTACAATCAATAGTTTGATGAGGTCGTCGAGGCAGCATCCCGGGCTGGTCACAGCAGCGAATATGATCGTTACCAAACGATCGGAACACGCGATGGAACCCGCGCACCAGGGCGGGGACATCTATCTGTTGCGCCGACGACACCTAACTGTCGTTCAGACCCCGCGCCGCGCGCAACGCCGTCGAGGAGAGCGGCGACTTCAGACCGTGCAGATAGATCCAGGACGGCGGCTTGCGGTCCGGCAGCGTGCGCGCGGCCGTCTCCGGCAGGCGCGCGTACGACAACGCCTGCCCCGCAATGCCGGCCGGCGCATAAAGACTAGGACCCAGGCGATCGACCACCGCAATGGGTATGAGATTGGCGATCTCGCGCCAGCGCTGCCAGCGATGAAAGCTGCGCAGATTGTCCGCGCCCATGATCCAAACAAAACGCACTTGCGGGCAGCGCTTAACCAAATAACTCACTGTTTGATAGGTGTATGGCGTGCCAAGCCTCGCCTCGAGATCGGTGACGTCGATGCGCGGATCGTCGGCGAGCGTGCGCGCGGCGACGACGCGCGTCTCGAGCGGTGCAAGCCCACGCGTGTCCTTGAGCGGATTGCCCGGCGTCACCAGCCACCAGACGCGATCGAGACCGATGCGCTTCATCGCCAGCAAACAGGCGCCGCGATGCGCCGCGTGCGGCGGATCGAAGGTGCCGCCAAACAGACCGATGCGCATGCCGGGCGCGTGCGGTGGGAGCACGAGGCGGCGTGGGTGCGTGCTTGCGGTTTCGGATACACGCGGAAGCGGGAACTCGCAATTCATGGCCGTCTGAAACAATCCCTCCCCGCATGCTCGCCTGTCGCCGCTGGGTCGCGACGCGACGGCGGAGCATGAATGTTATGGCCGCGTTTGTCCGTTGCCGCGGATACGGTATTTGAAACTGGTCAATTGTTCGATACCAACCGGGCCGCGCGCGTGCATGCGCCCGGTGGCGATGCCGATCTCGCCACCAAAGCCGAATTCGCCGCCGTCGGCAAATTGCGTCGACGCATTGTGCAGCACGATCGCCGAATCCACTTCGCGCAGGAATTTCTCCGCCGCCGCCTCATTCTCGGTGACGATCGCGTCGGTGTGGTGCGAACCGTAACGTTCGACATGCGCGATCGCCTCATCGACGCCATCGACGACGCCGACCGTAATGATGGCGTCGGAATATTCGGTGCTCCAATCGGCTTCGCTCGCCGGCTTCACCCGCACGTCGGACGCGCGCACCGCCTCATCACCGCGCACTTCGCAACCGGCGTCGATCAGCATCGCGACCAGCGGCGCAAGCAATTGGCCGGCGCCGGCGCGATCGACCAGCAAGGTCTCGGCGGCACCACAGACACTGGTGCGGCGCATCTTGGCATTGAGCACGATGGACTTGGCCATGGCGAGCTTGGCGGCGGCGTCCACATAGACGTGACACACGCCCTCAAGATGGGCGAAGACCGGAACGCGCGCTTCGGTCTGAACCCGTTCGACCAGGCTTTTGCCGCCGCGCGGCACCAGGACATCGACGGTGCCGCCAAGCCCGGCCAGCATCATCCCGACAGCGGCGCGCTCACGCGTCGGCACCAGCGAGATGGCAGCCGGCGGCAGATCGGCCGCCACCAAGCCTTCGACCAAAGCGGCGTGAATGGCGCGCGCTGAATGGAAGCTGTCGGAGCCGCCGCGCAGGATCACGGCATTGCCGGCCTTGAGGCACAATACGCCGGCATCGGCGGTGACGTTCGGCCGGCTTTCATAGACCACGCCGACAACGCCGAGCGGCACCCGAACGCGTTCAATCCGCATGCCGTTCGGCCGCGTCCAGGATGCCAGCACGGTCCCGACCGGATCCTCGAGTTCACGCACCACATCGATCCCGGCCGCCATGGCCTCGATCCGTTTGGCGTCGAGCGTCAGCCGATCGACAAAGGACGCGGCAACACCGGCGGACTTGGCTTCGGCGACATCTTCAGCATTCGCTGCGAGGATCGCCGTCTGCGAGCCGCGGATTGCCGCCGCCATGGCGGCCAGCGCGCGGTTCTTGCGTTCCGGCGGGGCGAGCGCCAGCACGTGCGCGGCGGCGCGGGCATTGCGGCCGAGCTCGAGCATCGTTGCTTCGAGGCTGCCGGGCGTGGTGACCGCTTTGAGCGGGGCATTCATGGTCTTGATCCGTCTTGCGTGACAGTTTCCTACCATGTTCGGCGCGGCACCGCGAGGCGGCTTGAGGCCAACGGCGCCCCGGCGATTGTCCACATCCTTCCACAGCTATTCGCGCAGCGGTCACAGAAAGCGCGGAACCTCCGCCTCGCGGGGACGATTAGGCCCTGGTTGGTGTGCAGGAGAGTTCCGATGAGTTTACCGACATGCAATAGCGGTTTACCTGATCGGCTCCCGGTTGGGGCCACATATGTTGTCGAAGGCTTCGGCGGCGACGAAGGCAATTTCCGTGTCATCGCCCGTTACATCGTGTTGCCTGGCGGTCGCCGGATCAACGTTCCGGCCGACCTGTCTCGCCCCGCAGCACCCCGTGTGCTGGCCTTGCGGCGGCGGGCGAATACCAAGAAATCCGAACCGCAAAGCCGCGCCCCAAGCCGCGGTAAAAAAATTGCGGCACGGCGAGGAACTGGCTAACGGGCCACGCATTGATTGGGTAAGCGCCGGGCGAAGCCCCCCAGCCCCTCACCCTCAATCTCCCGGCGTTGAGCCCCGGCCGCGACAAGCGGCTGGGGCTTCATATTTTGGCGCAGCTTCAGCGCTTGGCAGACCTGCTGCGCTTAGGAGACCTGCCGCGCTCGATTGACGGCCTTCCCCCGGTCCTATTCCGGACTGACCGCCAGATCGTCCCGATGCACCATCTCGGCACGGCCGCTAAAGCCGAGAAGCGATGAAATGTCGGCTGACGAACGTCCGCGGATTTTGAGCGCGTCGTCGATGTCGTACGCGACCAGGCCGCGACCAACTTCCATCCCGCCCGGGCCACGAATAACGACCGCATCGCCGCGCGCAAAACTGCCGTCGATGCCGACCACGCCCGCCGGCAACAAACTCTTTCCGCGCCGCAGGGCCGCGACCGCGCCGGCGTCGATCAGCAGCGTCCCTTTCGGCTCGAGCGCCCCGGCGATCCATCTTTTTCGCGCGGTGACTGGATTGGCCGGGGTGAGAAACCAGGTGCAGCGTGCACCTTCGGCGATCGCCCGCAACGGATGCTCGACCACGCCCGAGGCAATGACCATGTGGGTACCCGCATTGGTGGCGATCCGACCGGCTTCGACCTTGGTCTGCATGCCGCCGCGCGACAGCTCCGAGCCGGCCGCGCCGGCCATCGCCTCGATCTCCGCCGTGATCCGCGGCACGCACGGAATGTGTTGGGCACCGGCATTGCTGTCAGGCGGCGCGTCGTAGAGGCCATCGACATCGGACAACAGCACCAACAGATCGGCGCTCACCATGGTGGCGACGCGGGCTGCGAGTCGGTCGTTATCGCCGTAGCGGATTTCGTTGGTGGCGACGGTGTCGTTTTCATTGATCACCGGCAAGGCGCGCCATTGCAGCAGCGTGTCGACGGTCGAGCGCGCATTCAGATAACGCCGCCGTTCTTCGGTGTCGCCCAATGTCACCAGCACCTGGCCGGCGACAATGCCGTGCCGCGACAGCGCCTCGCTCCAGGTCCGCGCCAATGCGATTTGCCCGACTGCCGCAGCGGCCTGACTATCTTCGAGCTTGAGCGGCCCGGACGGCAGCTTGAGCACGGCGCGGCCGAGCGCAATGGCGCCGGAGGACACCACCAGAATGTCGCGCTTGCCGCGATGAATTTCGGCGAGGTCGGCGGTGAGTGACGCAAGCCAGCTTTCGCGCAGCCGTCCAGCGCGCCGATCTACCAGCAAGGAAGAGCCGACCTTCACGACGACCCGGCGGAAGTCGGCAAGCTTAGGAATATTCATCGATACGAGACTTCAATCGGCAGCGCGGCTGAGGCGGACGCCCGTTAGAGCTCCGCTTCGTGCTCCAACTGCGCCTTGTTCTCAAGGCAATAATAGCCGGACAGGCGGCTGACCAGCTTGCGCCGCTTCCAATCGTTAAGAATGCGGCTGACATTTTCGCGCGCAATGCCAGCCATGGCGGCGATATCGCTCTGGCCGATTTTCTGCCGGATGACGACGCGGCCGGAGCCGACATCCTGGCCGAAATGGTCGGCGAGTTCGAGCAAGGTCGAGGCCACCCGGCCTTTCAGCGGCAAAAAGCTTCCGGCCGCGATGGTGGTGTCGGTTTCACGCAGCCGCGTGGCCAGCAACGTCACCAGCGATTTGTAAATCTCCGGCCGCCGCTGGGCGAAGGTCTCGAACGCGGAGCGGCTCAGGAAGCTGAGCGCGGAATCGCGCACCGCCACCACCGCAGCCGACCGCGGCAGACCGTCGATCATCGACAACTCACCGACGATGGAGCCTGGACCGACGAAAGCCAGAATGCGCTCGGTGCCCAGCCGCGACATCATGCTGACCTTCAGCAAGCCGTCGTCGATCCGGTAGCATCCGTCGCCCGGATCGCTGGTCAGAAAAAGCACTTCGTCGGCCTTCAGTCTTACCGACTTGGCTCCCGCAAACAAATCCGTCGCTAAGTGTCCGGGTAGCCCTGACAACAGGCTCGGACCCGGCCGGGATGGTTTCAGCATAAGCCCACAACCCCCTTTGGCTCAGCTCCCTCCACCAAAGCATGCGCAGCAACATACCGCAATAAAAAGCCCGCCCGGCATCGCCGGGCGGGCCTAGTCGACCCTCAGGGGTCATGGGTGGGGGGTTGGGGACCGAGTACCACCCCTTGTGTTCGCCGACCGGCCGTCGGGGGGGTCGGGGGGATGCGCGGCTCAGCGCGGCGAACCAAGTCAGTTGTTAATCGGAACCTACAGGGGGGCCCGGGGTAGCGAAGTGACCGCCATCACACATGTGCGACTTTGTTCACGGCGGTGAATTGCAAAGGATTTTAGACAGCCTTTCAGCGAACTCGCCGACACTTTCGCGATGATCGAAATTTCGAGAGCGTTACGAAGCCCGCACCTTCACGCCGGCACGCTTTTCGACCGGCAGCACCACGGCGGAAAGATCGGCTCCCGCTCCGCATTCGTCGAACGTGAGCTGAAAAAGCCGTTCGACCGCTTGGATCACATCGGTCGGCACACCAAGCGCCTCACGCTCGGCGAGAAACAGTTTGACGTCCTTGTGCATCAGCGCCGCGGCGAAGCCGAGATCGAACGTACCGGGCAAAACCGCCTTGGTGAATTTATCCTCGGTCGCGGTGTTGCGCCCGGTGCCGGCATTGATGACCTCGAGCATCTGGCGCGGATCAAGTCCGGCCTTGACGCCGGTGACCATCGCTTCCGCGGTCGCCGCCATCGCCGTCGCCGACAGCACGTTGTTGACGAGCTTCATGGTTTGGCCGAGACCCGGGCGCTCGCCGAGAACAAAGATCTTGCCGAGCACCTTGAGGATGGGCTCGACGACCGCGACGTCGGCGCTCGGCCCGGACACCATCACGGCGAGCGTACCCTTCTCGGCGCCGCCAACGCCGCCGCTCACCGGGCTGTCGATCTGCACGATGTCGCGCGCCCGCAGCGCCTCGAAAATGCGTTGCGCCATCACCGCGCCGGTGGTCGAGAGATCGACGAAGCGGCGCACCCGCTTGCCGGCGATGACACCGCGCGGGCCGGTCGCGACATCGAGCACCACGTCCGGCGTCGGCAGGCTGGCCATCACGGTTTCGGCGGCATCGGCGACTTCCGCGGGCGAGCGCGCTGCGGTCGCGCCGCGGGCCGCAAGATCGCCGATTGCTTCCTGGCGCGTGTCGTAGACGACAACGTTGTGGCCGGCCTCGACCAGGCGGCGCGCCATATGCGCACCCATGTTGCCAAGCCCGATGAATCCGATGTCCATGACCCGCCTTCTCCCTCAGTTTCTTCGTCACGCCGGATACGCGCCGGCTTGTCGACAGTGCGAACGCCGTGCTCCGGGGATCGAAACGGCCCGCGCTCAGACCCAGCCGGGACAAACCGCTAGGACATGAACTCCGCGCGCACTCTCGCCGTGTGCTCGCCGAGCGCCGGTACCGCACCGTAACGCCGCGTCGTTGACGCATGCAATTCCGCAGGCGCCGGATAGGAGACGGGTCCACTCGGCGTGCCGATGGTAATGCGGCGCAGATGCGGATGGTGCGCGAGCTCAGCCGGCGTATTGACGTGAGCGAAAGCGATATCGGCAGCGGCAAGTTTTTGTGAGAGCTGCGCCGCATCGAGCGTGGCGAACTTTGCCGCGACTTTGCCGTCGGTTTCGGGCCGGCGCTTGAGACGCTCGACATTCGTCGCAAAATTCGGATCGGCGGCCAGCACCGGATCGTCGAGAACCTCTTTGGCGAGCACGCGCCATTCGCGATCGTTCTGGATGGAAATCAAGATATCGACGCCATCGCGGCTCTTGAAAGCGCCGTAAGGGGCAATCGACGTGTGGGCGAGGCCGATGCGTTGCGGCGGCTTGCCGCCCTCATGCTGCAACAGCGGCACCGCCATCCAATCGGCCATGGCGTCGAACATCGAAACGGACAGCTCGGCGCCTTCGCCAGTGCGTGCGCGCCCGATCACCGCTTCGAGGATCGACTGATAGGCATTCATGCCGGTGGTGATGTCGACCACGGAGACGCCGACGCGCGCCGGCTCGCTGGTGCCGGTGATCGAGGCGAGGCCCGATTCCGCCTGGATCAACAGGTCGTAGGCCTTGCGCGCTGCATACGGGCCGGTTTCGCCAAAGCCCGAAATGCTGCAGCAGATCAGCCGCGGAAATTCGCGGCGCAATTCCGCGATCGGGAAGCCGAGCTTGTCGATCGCGCCGGGTTTCAGATTTTGCACGAAGATATCGGCGCGCTTGAGCATGGCCTGGAAGAGCGCGCGATCCGCTGCGACCGTGAGATCGAGCACGACCAATTCCTTGCCGCGATTGAGCCAGACGAAATAGCTGCATTCGCCGTGAACGAGGGTGTCGTAGCCGCGCGCAAAATCGCCCTCCGGCCGTTCAATCTTGAGAACACGCGCGCCGGCATCGGCAAGCCTCGTGGTACACATCGGCGCCGCCACGGCCTGTTCAAGCGAGACGACGAGCAGGTCGGACAGCGGGAGAGTCGATGTCACTGAGCGCTCCCCCCAACCAGGAAATTTCGGTCCTCATCAATCACATCACACGTCATCGCCGGGCTTGTCCCGGCGATCCCGATCCCCGAGCTACGGCCTCGAAATTTCATCGTGCTTTTCCTAAATCGTGTCGGCTGATCGAGCTATTAGACGATCTAGCGTCACATGCCTGAGTTTCTTGAATCGGGATGGCCGGGACAAGCCCGGCCATGACGCATGAGTGTGTTCTCCCACCTCAATATCACCGCAACGGTCCCAGGACATGCTCGCCGATCACCCCTCCGCGTCATCGCCGGGCTTGTCCCGGCGATCCCGATCCCGGAGCTAGGGCCTCGAAATTTCATCATACAAATCCCGCCACGTATCATTGTCCTGGGCGATCAACCGCGTCTTCCAGGCGCGCGGCCAGTGCTTGATATTCTTCTCGCGCTGAATGGCCTGATAGGCCGTCTGGTGAATCTCGAAGTAGACCAAGCGATCGATCTTGTAGGTCTTTGTGTGCCCGGCCACGAATTTGTTTTTGTGTTCCCACACGCGGCGAACGAGGTCGTTTGTGACCCCGACATACAACGCGCCGCCCGGACGGCTGGCGAGCATGTAAAGGTAGAATTGCCGCATGCGTGGAGCTTCATCAATCGGGATGGCCGGGACAAGCCCGGCCATGACGCCCCTGTGATTGTGGCCGCCTCGAAAGTCGCGCCTGGCCAGCGTCAATGCAACCGCGGCGGTCACAGGAGGTGCTCGCCAATTTTCCTCCGCGTCATCGCCGGGCTTGACCCGGCGATCCCCATCATCGAGCTACGGCTTCGCAATTTCCATCACACAATGCCGCACAACCACTTTCCTGGGCCATCACCACCTCAATAAGACCGCGGCAGGCCCAGGACGTGCTCGCCGACGTAGGAGAGAATGAGATTGGTCGAGATCGGCGCCACGGTGTAGAGCCGCGTCTCGCGGAATTTGCGCTCGATGTCGAACTCTTCGGCGAAGCCAAAACCGCCGTGGGTCTGCACGCACATATCGGCCGCCGCCCATGAGGCTTCGGCGGCGAGGTGCTTGGCCATGTTGGCCTCGGCGCCGCAATCCTTGCCGGCCTCGTAAAGTGCGGCCGCCTCGCGCACCATCAGTTCGGCGGCGCGCATGCCGATATAGGCGCGCGCGATCGGGAACTGGACGCCCTGGTTCTGCCCGATCGGCCGGCCGAACACGACGCGGTCGCGCGCATAAGAGGCGGCCTTGTCGATGAACCATTTGGCGTCGCCGATGCATTCGGCGGCGATCAGGATGCGCTCGGCATTCATGCCGGAGAGGATGTAGCGAAAGCCCTCGCCTTCGTTGCCGATCAGATTGTCCGCCGGCACCCGCATGTTCTCGAAGAACACTTCGGTGGTGGCGTGGTTCATCATGGTGCGGATCGGCCGGATGGTGAGCCCGTTGTTGATCGCCGTCCGCATGTCGACGATGAACACCGAAAGGCCGGCGGTGCGCGACTTCGCTTCGGCACGCGGCGTGGTGCGGGCGAGCAGCAGCATCAGATCCGAATGCTCGGCCCGCGAGGTCCAGATCTTCTGGCCGTTGATCACATAATGATCGCCGTCGCGGACCGCGGTGGTGCGCAGGCTGAGCGTGTCGGTGCCCGAGGTCGGCTCGGTGACACCGAACGCCTGCAGGCGCAAATCGCCGCGCGCGATGCCGGGCAGATAGCGCTCCTTCTGCGCCGGACTGCCGTGACGCAGCAGCGTCCCCATCGTGTACATCTGGGCGTGACAGGGCGCGCCGTTGCAGCCGGAGGACTGGATCTCCTCCATGATGGCCGCCGCCGCCGTCATGGTCAGACCGCTGCCGCCGTATTGCTCGGGGATCAGCGCCGCGAGAAAGCCCGCTTTGGTCAGCGCCGCCACGAATGCAGCCGGATAGGCGCGCTCGCGATCGAGCTGCCGCCAATATTCACCGGGGAAATCGGCGCACAGGGCGCGCACCGCTTCACGAATCGGCTCGAGATCGGTTTCGCTGTGCGGCGTGTGTGTCATCGATGTCCTATGCTGATTTTGCCCGCATCATGCCGAGCATCCTGCTGTTTAGAACGCTGTGACCCGTAAATCGAGATGGCCGGAACAAAGCCGGCCATGACGCGCAACAATCATGAGCGCACCTCGGCGCGGCCGTTGTTGATGGCGACGACATCACGTTCCACCACGCGGGCGCGGAAGCTGACCACATCGCCGTCGCGCCACATCTCGGTGCGGATGGTCTCGCCGGGAAAAACCGGAGCGGAGAAACGGCAGCCGAACGAAATCAGTCGCGCCGGGTCGTAACCGCATATGGTTTTCAGAAGCGCATGACCGGACACCCCGAAGGTGCCGAGCCCATGCAGGATCGGGCGTGGAAACCCGGCTGCCTTGGCGAACGCGGGCTCGGCGTGCAGCGCATTATAGTCGCCACTCAAGCGGTAGATCAGCGCCATCTCGGTGCGGGTGCCAAGGTCGCAGACCGCATCCGGTGCGCGCGCCGGGATCGGATGCGGTGCCGGCGTCTCGCGCGGCGGTCCACCGAAGCCGCCATCGCCGCGGCAGAAGATCGTCTGCGTCACGGTGCCGATCAGTTCGCCGGTCCCCTTCTCGGTGATCGTGCGCTCAAGCAAAAGCAACGCGCCTTTGCCGGGTCCCTTGTCGATCACCTCCACGATCCGAGTGCGCCCGATGACGGCGTCCTCGCCTTTGAGCGGACGATGCAGCCGAAAGCCCTGCTCGCCGTTGACCACCATCAACCAATCGATGCCGGTGTCGGGATTGCCCGGGAAGCGCCGGGCTATGGCCGATCACCGTCGCCATGGTGGGCAACACTTTCAGATTCTTTTCGTACACGAAGGCGAGTTCGTCTTCGTTGGTCGGATCCTGACCAAGCCCGACGCCAAGCGCATACAGCATGCAGTCCTTGGCGTCGTAGACGTGCACGATCGGATCGATCGTAAGCCCCATCAGCTTGTCGTAAACAATCATTACGCCCTCGAAAGCAAACCGACTCTGCTTGTTATTGCATGTCCTTTTCGGAAAACCGGTTTCCACTTTTCCGGGACATGCTCTAGCCCCAAACCTCGTCGGCAAGCTCGACGATCATACGCAGCTTCGCCCATTGTTGGTCTTCGGCGAGCGTGTTGCCTTCTTCGGTCGAGGCGAAGCCGCATTGCGGCGACAGACAAAGTCGGTCGAGCGACGTGAACTTCGTCGCCTCGTCGATGCGGCGCTTGATGGCGTCCTTGGATTCGAGCGTGCCGGTTTTGGTGGTGACCAGGCCGAGCACCGCGAAACGATCCGCCGGCAATTTCTTCAGCGGCTCGAAGCCGCCGGCGCGATCGCTATCGTATTCCATGAAATAGCCGTGCACCTTGATGCGGTCGAACAGGATTTCCTGCATCGCATCGTAGCCGCCGGTCCCCATGAAAGTCGATTTGTAGTTGCCGCGGCACAGATGCATGGTGACGGTCATGTCGGCCGGGATATCGGAGACCGCAGCGTTGATCAGGTCCGCGTAGGCGATGGCGAGATAATCCGGATCGTCGCCGCGATCTTTCATTTGCTGGCGATATTTCGGATCGCACAGCATGGCGATGAAGACTTCGTCGATCTGCAGATAGCGACAGCCCGCATCCGCGAACGCGCGCACCGCTTTGCGATAAGCCTGGCCGAGATCGTCAAAGAACGCTTCGAGCGTCGGGTAGGTCGCCTTGTCGATCGGCGTCAGCATCGGACGGCCGTAGATCGCCGACGGCGCCGGAATGGTCATTTTCGGCGTGCGCTGCGTGTGCGCCTTCAGAAACTTGAAGTGATCCAGCATCGGATGGCCGGAAAAGCCGAGCTTGCCGGTGACCCGCGTGCCCTCGTTGCGGGTGGTCACGGCCGCGAAGGCAACGCCGTCGCTCATCACATGGCGTTCGACGCCGTCGAGACCCCAAAGAAAATCGAGATGCCACCAGGAACGGCGAAACTCGCCATCGGTGATCGATTGCAGCCCGACGGCCTCCTGCTTCTTGATGACCGCCTCGACTTCGCGATCTTCCACTTCGCGCAGCGCGGCGGTGCTGATTTCATCGTTGGCGCGACGCTCGCGCGCCGTCTTCAATGCGGCCGGCCGCAACAGGCTGCCGACGTGATCGGCGCGGAACGGCGGTTTGGTGCGCAAAGTCATTATTCACTCCCTGTTTTTCTGTTCAGCGAGGCGCATTGCCGGCCGCTAGCCCCACACCTCGTCGGCGATCTCGACGATCATGCGCAGCTTCGCCCATTGCTCGTCCTCGGACAAAACATTTCCTTCTTCGGTCGAAGCGAAACCGCATTGCGGCGACAGACAAAGCTGGTCGATGGAGACATGCTTCGCCGCCTCCTCGATCCGCCGCATGATATCGTCCCGGCTCTCGAGCGCACCGGACTTGCTGGTGACGAGACCGAGCACGATCATCTTGTCCTTGGGCGCAAAGCGCAGCGGTTCGAAGCCGCCGGCGCGCTCGCTGTCGTATTCCATGAAATAGCCGTGCACCCTGATCTGGTTGAACAGGATCTCGGCGACCGGCTCATAGCCGCCGGCAGCGACGAAGCTGGAGCGGAAATTGCCGCGGCACAAATGCATGGTGATGGCCATGTCGCCGGAATATCGGCAATCGCCGCATTGATCATGCCGGCATAGACCTCGGGCAGCGTCGCCGGATCCTCGCCGCGCGCTTTGATGTGTTCGCGCAACGTTGGGTCGCACAGATAGGCGAGGTTGACCTCGTCAAGCTGCAGGTAACGGCAGCCGGCATCCGCGAATGCGCGTACGACCTGGGCGTAGGATTGGCCGAGATCGTAATAAAATTCGTCCATCACCGGATAGATGCTCTCCGGCACGGCATCGCGGCCATAGCGGAAGTGCAGCGACGAGGGTGACGGAATCGTCACCTTCGCGGTTTGCCGGGTGTGTGCTTTCAGGAACTGAAAGTGGTCGATCATCGGATGCGGCTTGTAGCCGCCAAGCTTGCCGATGACGCGCAACAGGATCGCGCGCGGCTGCGGGCCCTGCGCGCTGAACTGGATCTTGCGCTCGCCCGCATAAGATTCGACGCCGGCGAGCCGCTCGAGAAAATCGTAGTTCCAGGACACGCGGCGAAATTCGCCGTCGGTAATCGATTTGAGCCCGACCTCCTCCTGGCGCCGGATCACCTTCTCGATCTCGCGATCCTCAATCTCCGTGAGGGCCTCGGCGGAAATCTTGCCGCGCCGCGTGCGCCGCGCGGGCTTCTTTCAACGGCGCCGGCCGCAGCAGACTGCCGACATGATCGGCCCGAAAAGGAGGTACGGAACGCAAAGGCATTTCCCACTCCGTCGTTTCGCTGTCCCGGTTTGCCGGGAGGATTCTGATCTGAACGCAGGAAGCCGATTATCCCCAGACGTCCTCGGCGATCTCGACGACGAGGCGAAGCTTCGCCCATTGCTCTTCCTCGGACAGGACGTTGCCTTCTTCGGTCGAGGCAAAGCCGCATTGCGGCGACAGGCAGAGCTGGTCGAGGGCGACGTATTTCGACGCCTCGTCGATGCGGCGCATGATGTCGTCTTTGCTCTCAAGCGCGCCGCTTTTCGAGGTGACGAGGCCGAGCACGAGTTGCTTGTTCGCCCTTGGGGAAGTAACGCAGCGGCTCGAAGCCGCCGGCGCGGTCGCTGTCGTATTCGAGGAAATAGCCATCGAGCCCGGTGTGCCCGAGCAATTGCTCGGCGACGAATTCGTAGCCGCCCGGAGGCGATGAAGGTGGAGCGGAAATTGCCGCGGCAGGAATGCATGGTGATCGTCATGTCCGCCGGCCGGTCTTCGAGCGCCGCGCTGGTCAGGCGCGCATAACGCTGCGGCAGCGTTTCGGGCTCGTCGCCGCGCTCCTTGGAATGCGCCCGCTCGCTCGGATCGCAGGCCATCGCCCAGGCGGTGTCGTCGAGCTGCAGATAACGGCAGCCGGCATCATAGAAGGCCCGGATCGCGCCCGGTAGGCTTTGGCGACATCGTCAAAGAAAGCGTCGAGATCCGGATAAACTCCTTGCTGATCGCCGCGCGGCCCTGGCGGAAATGCAGCGTGCTCGGCGCCGGAATGGTCATTTTCGGCTCGACGCGCGTGTGCGCTTTCAGAAACTTGAAATGCTCCAGCATCGGATGGCCGGAAAATCCGATCTTGCCGCCGATCTTGAGCGCATGCGCCTTGGTCTGCACGCCGCGAAACTGGATGCCGTGATCGGAGATGTACAAGGACACGCCGTCGAGGCCGCGAAAGAAATCGAATTGCCACCAGGTGCGGCGAAACTCGCCGTCGGTGGCAAACTTGAATCCGATGTCCTCCTGCTTTTTGATCACACGTTCGATCTCGCGGTCTTCGACCGCGCGCAACGCCTCGCCGCTGATCTCATTGCGCTCATGCCGGGCGCGCGCTTCCTTCAGCGCCGGCGGCCGCAGCAGGCTGCCGACATGGTCAGCGCGGAATGGCGGCGCGGTGCGCTGCATGGTCTTTCCTCCGGATCGGTGCCGCTTTCCCGTCGTTGTTGTTTTTGGGGTAAAGCTTATGGGCAGGCGCCTGACGGTTTAGCAAGGCGCGCAAGCGGGTGTAAATGCTGTTGCGATAGCGCGAATGCACATTCACTCTGCGTACAATGCAGAGCGTGCCCAATGGTCAGGAGATGTTCATGGCCCCCATGCTGCGGCTTTACGAAGATGTGCTGGCGAACGCAGCCGAACTGTCGCTTCCCGGCACGGCCGCGCATGATCTACGTCGTCCACGGCGGCGTCACGGTGGGCGATCTCGACCTGCGCGATGACGAAGCGTTCGGCAGCGAGAAGGCCGCGACCTTCCGGGCGGGACGGAACCGGCGCAACACTCTGGCGCTGGGAATTGTCCGACGCCGCGGCGCCAAGCCCGAGCAGCCCCGGCGTCGTCTCGCGCGAAAAACTGTCGGCGCGGCTCGATACCATGCCGCAGTGGCGCCGTTGCTGCTGCGCGGCGACAGCGTCGCCTTTCCGCCTGGCGGCTGCGCCTATCTGCACCGCCATCAGGGGCCCGGCATCCGCTGCCTGCTCCACGGCGGCATCCGCATCGACACCAAGGGCCACTCGACATCGTACGGGCCGGGCGGCGCCTGGTTCGAAAGCGGTCCCGAGCCGGTGTTCGCACAGGCCGGCGAGGCGCCGACGCGCTTCATTCGCGTGATGATTTTGCCGATGGCGTATCTGGCGCGCAGTTCGGTCGAGTATCTCAACGAAGACGACAAGGCGAAGCCGAAGTCGCAGAGCTACAAGATTTTCGTCGACATGCCGATCGCGCTTGCGGCCTCACCGGCTTGATGGCGATGCGTGGTCTTCCGACGAGAAGCCAAGCTTAGGTCGGGCCGCCGACCGAAAACGCGCACCAGAAGTTGCAAAAAGTTCCATATAATCAGATATTTATGTGGAAATACGTAGGCTGTTGCTAACCATTTGTTAACCACGTTGGACGACCCTCAATGCGGGGACAGGGGCATCACTTCTCGGGGATTTGGAGGTGCTGATGCCAAGCTACAGAACTGAACGTCGCCTGCCGGAGGGGCCGTCCATCGATACGCGGACACCTTGTGGGCTCTCCACCGTTGAGCGGGCGTGCGTCAAACAACTGGTCGGCCACTCGCTCGCGCACATCGAACGGGAATTCATTCTGCAAACGTTGCGCTTCCATCACGGCAACCGAACCCGCGCGGCCGATCTGCTCGGCATCTCGATCCGCTCGTTGCGCAACAAGATCCGCGACTATCGGAGCCAAGGCGAAGACATACCGGCACCCGAAGGCGATTGCCCAACGGCACTCACGGACCGGAAATTCGGCGGCCTTCGGCATTAGCTGGGGCCGGCGCCGAGAGCCGGAAACGGCTTTCGGCCAGACCCTCCGGCCGAGGCAATGCGCAAAACAGCGAGCCATGGTGCCGCGAAAAGGACGCGAACCTCGGCACCCGCATAAAGACACGCGACCGGCAATTTTGGTCTGGCTTTATTTTTCGTGCATCTCGCCGCTATCGCAGCCCTGCCCGGCGGAAGCCTTCGAGATAATGGGCGCGATCCTCATCCTTCTTGAACGGCATTTCCGTCGCGATCCAGGCGAGCGAAACATTCGGCTGCGTGCGGCAAAGCTCCTTGAGCGCTGCACCGGCGATTGCGGCGTGTCCTGCCATGCCGGCCGCCGCAACCAGGACCCGATAGGCGCCGACGAAATCATTCCGCGCCCGCACCGCCTCGCGCGCCAACTGCATCGCGCGATCGTAGTCGCCTCCAAGAAAATGCGAATAAGCCGAAACGCCGGTGTATATGGCCGAAAATGGGTCGCGTGGACTGAGGCGCAGCGCGCGGCCAGCCGCTGACGCGGCCTCCTCCCATCGCCCGCTATAAGCCAGGGATAGGCCGTAGAAGCCTTGCGCCAGCGAGAAATTCGGATTGAGCCGCAGCGCCAGTTCAAACTCGGCAAGCGAGTCGTCGAATTTGCGGGCGAAAAGATAAACATGACCGAGCGCATGATGCGCCCACGGATCTTCGCTGTCGGCGCATATCGCGGCATGCGCCGATCGCTCGGCGACAATCATCGCCGCGGTCATCTCGATCCAACCCATATGGGCTCTGGAACATGTAGCTCGTGGCCAGCACGCCGAGCGCCCGTCCGTAGTTCGGATCGATAACTGATCGCCTTTTCCAGCAGAGCCTCGGCGACGAAATAGTCCTGCCGCGTCACCCGCCAGAAAGTGCGAGAGCGCCCGCATGACCAGATCCCAGGCATCCATGCTGTCAGGGGTCTTGCGCCGGGCGCGGAAATTTTCCGCGGCGTAAAGCTGTGGTTCGATCGAAGAGACGATGGCGTCGGTGATCTCGTCCTGGACGGCGAACACGTCGGCGAGGCCGCGGTCGTAACGCTCCGCCCAGATCTGGCTGCCGGTCGCGACGTCATTGAGTTGTGCGGTGAGGCGCACCCGATCGCCGGATTTGCGCACGCTGCCTTCGAGCACGTAGCGCACGCCCAATTCGTCACCGATCTGCCTGAGGTGAGTGGATCTCCGCTTGTAGATGAACGACGAATTGCGGGCGATGACGTGGAACCAGCGCAGCCGATACAGCGCGGTGATGATATCCTCGCTGATGCCGTCGGAAAAATACTCCTGCTCCGGCTCCTCGCTCAGATTGGTGAAGGGAAGAACGGCAATTGCCGGCCGGTCCGCCGACGCGTCGCGGGCGGCTTCAGCATGTCGGCTCGTCGGTCCGTCGCCTGTTGCGGCCGCGCCGTCGCCCGATTGGGATAGCGTCTGCACGGCGCCGACAAAACGGAAACCTTTGCGCGCAAACGTGCGGATGAGCTTTTGCTCCTTGCCGCTGTCGCCGATGGCGCGGCGCGCCGCGTTGATGCGGCTTGTCAGGGTCGACTCCGACACGATCCGGCCTCCCCAAACAGAAGCGATAAGATCGTCCCTGCTGACGACCCGCTGGCGTTCGCTCAGCAGATAGATAAGCAGGTCGAAGACCTGCGGTTCTACCGCGATAACCTGCGACGAGCGGCGCAGCTCACGCCGATCGGTATCGAGGATGTGATCAGCGAATAGAAACTGCACGTCAGCCCCATCTTTTCCGCGGGCGTCTCAAGAAATTGGCAAGCGGCTCTCAAGGACAAATCAAGAGCCGAGCAAAAATTTCTGCACTATATCCAAGCCGTCGCCGGCTGGCGCGGCCGAGGTGGCGTCGCCGGAGATTAGCAGGCCGGGGTTGCGCCTTCCACGGCCGGCCGAAGCTTAAAATTCGCAGACAAATTTCAGGCCAAGGACGTATGAGCAAAAACTTTGATTACGAAGCCAACGGAGCCGGCCCGACCATCGTGCTCGTTCCCGGATCGTGCAGCACAGGCGCGGCATGGCGGCAAGTCGTCGCCGCGTGGAATGGGACGTTTCGCTGCGTGACGACAAGCCTTCTCGGCTACGGCAAAACTGAAGAGCGCCGCCCCGCCGACGATCCCGGGATGGCGCATGAAGTTTCGCTGATCGAGGACGTCGTATGCCGTGCCGGCGGTCCGGTTCATTTGGTTGGGCACTCCTTCGGCGGCCTGGTCGCTCTTGCTGTCGCGTTGCGCGATCGCGTCCCCTTGACGAGCCTCTGCATCATGGAGGCGCCGGCCGTCAGCCTGCTGGAGGAGACCGGAGAGCAGATTCACAAACTTTCATTTCGCCGGATGAAGGAGCGTTATTTCGCCGAATTCGACGCCGGCAATCCCGAAGCCATCGCGATCATGATCGACTTTTACGGTGGCCCCGGCACGTTCGCTTCCTGGCCGCAACGGGTCCGTGACTATGCCATCGCCACCACGGCCGTGAACGTGCGCGACTGGGCGACCGCGTACCAGTTTCCGTTAGCCGTAGCGGCGCTGCAGCGTGTCGAAGTCCCCACTCTGGTGATCCATGGCGCCAACAGCGTTGCGGCGATGCAACGCGCCAACGAACTGCTGAGCCAGCACATCCCGGCGGCAGCTTTCGCATCAATCGAGGGCGCGGCGCATTTCATGATTTCGACCCACCCGGAGGAAGTCAGCCGGTTGGTCGGTGCTCACGTCGCTCGTGCCGAAGCACGTGCGCGATCTGCACTATCGGGAAGCCGATCGCTTCTCGAGCAAAGATAGAGCTTCTTTCAAGCAAGCCGGCGCGGCGGATCATCTGTTTAACGTCAATCAAAACATCTGAGCGCACGTCGGATCATACGGCTCGGCGGAGTGGGGGATCGTTCCGGGCGCATGGCACCGCGACTCGCTGCCCCGCGCCTTCCTGACGGAGCGCACGGGTAAAAAT
>CAVTTZ010000019.1:0-24612 GCA_963737755.1 uncultured Alphaproteobacteria bacterium
CTAAATGCGGAGCCACGGGCAGCGCGGCACCGCGTAAGGATATGGATTATGCCAGAACACAACCATTTCGGGATGTCCCGGCGGAACCTATTGCTGGGAACGGCCACGTCCGTGGCGTTTGCAACGGTCTCCAAATCAGCGTTGGCGCAGTCAAATGCGCTTGCGGGGCCGTTGCCGGAATTGGAAGCACCCGCAATTGCTAAGGTTTCGGTGCGGGTGAACGGGGTCGCACACGATCTCGATGTCGATACCAGGACCACTCTGCTCGACGTCTTGCGCGAGCATCTCCATCTCACAGGGACCAAAAAGGGATGCGACCACGGTCAGTGCGGCGCCTGCACGGTGATCATCGATGGTCGGCGGATCACGGCTGCCTCACGCTCGCCGTCATGCACCAAGGCGAGGACGTGACCACGATCGAGGGTCCCGCCACGCCCGAGCAGATGCACCCCATGCAAGCCGCATTCGTCGAGCATGACGGGTATCAGTGCGGCTACTGCACCCCCGGGCGGATCTGCTCGGCGGTCGCGGTCCTCGACGAGATCGAGGCCGGAATTCCGAGCCATGTCAGCCCCGACCTGACCACTACTCCTGAACTGAAAGAGGCGCAACTGCGCGAACGCACGCATGGCGACGTCTCCCGCTTGCGGCGCCTACTCCAATATCGCCGAAGCGATCTCCGAGGTGGCCGGAAGCAACCATGAAAGAAACCACCTACAAAACGCGTCACCTCGCCCCAGGAAGCGGCAGCCAAAAACCGCGAACAGAAAGAACGCCGCGCGAAATTCATCGCCGGGGGCACCAACCTCCTCGATCTGATGAAGCTTGAGATCGAAACCCCGCGACATCTCATCGACGTCAACGGTTTCGGGCCTCGGAGTAGATCAGAATACCGAGGAGGGCGGACTTCGTATCGGCGCCCTTGTGCGCAACACCGACCTTGCCGCCGACAAGCGGGTGCGACGCGACTATGGGCTGCTGTCGCGCGCTTTGCTGGCCGGCGCGTCGGGACAGTTGCGCAATAAGGCGACCACTGCCGGCAATCTGCTGCAGCGAACACGTTGTCCCTACTTCTACGACACCAATCAACCCTGCAACAAAAGACAGCCCGGCAGTGGTTAATTGGCTCTTCATGTCATCAGATCGCCAGCACGCGGTTATCGGCTCAAGCAGATCCTGCATTGCAACGCAACCGCAGCCACATGGCAGTCGCCATACGTGGGCTCGATGCTACGGTAGAGAACGTGCGTCCTGACGGAGCAACGCGCCGCATCCCGATTGCGGATTTCCATCGTCTTCCGGGCGAAACACCCCATGAAGACCGCGCTCGCGCCCAGTGAACTCATCACGTCGGTTTCACTGCCAAAGCCGGTCGGTGGTACGCACATCTATCGCAAGGTTGAAGACCGCGCGTCGTATGCTTTCGCGCTGGTCTCGGTCGGGGCCATCGTTCAGCGCGACTGCACCGGCCGCGTCGCGGTTGGCGGCATCGCCGACAAACCTTGGCGCGTGGAGGCCGCGGAGGCCGAGATGCCACGTGGCGCGAAAGCAGTAGCGAACCGGCTACTGGCTGGTGCGAAGCCGACCGAAGCAAACGCATTCAAGGTCACGCTGGTTCAGCGCACGCTTGCTGCCGTCCTCGCCGAGGCGAAAGGTTAAGCCATGAAATTTGACACTCCCGCCACGAGCAATCTGATCGACCAGCTCAAGATCATCCGACACGCGACCAGCCGGATTGACGGCCCGCTCAAGACGACAGGCACGGCGACCTACGCCTACGAATGGCACGATGCCTTCTCGACACTTGCATATGGCTACGTCGTCGGCGCCGGCATCGCCAAGGGGCGTATCGCATCGATGGACCCCTCCCGCGCGAAAGCCGCCTCCGGCGTTATCAGCGTCGTTACCGCCGAAAACGCCGGCAAGCTCGGAAAGGGCAAGTACAACGCAGCGAAGCTGCTGGGTGGGCCCGAGATTGATCATTATCATCAGGCCGTGGCCGTCGTGGTTGCGGAGAGCTTCGAGCAGGCGCGGTCAGCTGCGCAGCTTGTCAAGATCGATTACGACCGAGCACCAGGGGCGTTCGACCTCGCCGCAACTAAGGAAAGCGCCGGTAAGCCTTCCGAAAAGTCTCAGCAAGACACGTCCGTTGGCGACTTCTCCGGAGCCTTCGCCGCCGCGCCAGTGCAACTTGATGAGATCTACAGAACACCGGACCATGCTCATGCGATGATGGAGCCGCACGCTTCGATCGCAGCCTGGGACGGCGAAAAGCTCACACTCTGGACATCCAATCAAATGGTCGCCTGGACGGTGGCTGACATCGCGACGACTCTCGGTCTGCCGAAGGAAAACGTGCGCCTTTTATCGCCTTTCATCGGCGGCGGCTTCGGGTCAAAGCTCTTTTTGCGTAGCGATGCCGTTCTCGCTGCTCTCGCTGCCCGTGTCAGCGGCCGGCCGGTCAAGGTCGCTCTGCAGCGTCCGCTGATCTTCAACAACACCACGCATCGGCCTGCGACCATCCAGCGGATTCGGATTGGCGCCAACCGGATGGCAAGATCACCGCAATCGCTCACGAAAGCTGGTCCGGCAATGTGCCGAACGGCGGGCCGGAAACGGCTGTTCAGCAAACGCGCTTGCTCTATGCCGGGGAAAACCGGATGACGGCGTTACGTTTGTCGATATTGGATTTCCCGGAGGGCAATGCGATGCGCGCGCCAGGCGAGGCGCCCGGCATGATGGCCTTGGAGACGGCGATGGATGAGATGGCGGAAAAATTGAGGATGGATCCCATTGAATTCCGCATCCGCAACGATACCCAGGTCGACCCGGAGACCCCAGGAAGGCCATTCTCGCAGCGCCAGCTGGTCGAGTGCATGCGCGTCGGCGCGGAGCGTTTCGGCTGGAGCGCGCGGGATCCGCGACCCGGTCGGAAGCATGATGGCCGCTGGCTGGTCGGCATGGGCATGGCAGCCGCTTTCCGCAATAATCTTCTGATGAAGTCGGGGGCGCGCGTGCGCCTCGATCGCCACGGGATCGTCACCGTCGAAACCGACATGACCGATATCGGCACCGGCAGCTATACTATCATCGCTCAGACTGCGGCGGAGATGATGGGGCTGCCGCTCGCGAAAGTCTTGGTTCATCTTGGCGATTCAGCCTTCCCGGTTTCCTCGGGATCGGGCGGCCAGTTCGGTGCCAATAACTCGACCTCAGGCGTCTATGCGGCGTGCGTCAAGCTTCGGGAGGCCGTCGCGCAGAAGCTCGGATTCAATTCGGCTGATGTCGAATTCGCCGACGGGCAGGTGAGGTTGGGCAACCGCAGCGTCCCTATCGAGCAGGCAGCTTTGGACGGAGAGCTGGTTGCGGAGGATTTGATAGAATACGGCGACCTCGCCAAGACGCACCAGCAGTCAACGTTCGGTGCGCACTTTGTCGAACTCGGTGTCGATGTCGCCACGGCGGAGATCCGTGTCCGCAGGATGCTTGCGGTCTGTGCCGCCGGGCGGATCCTGAATCCGAAGACGGCGCGCAGCCAGGTCATCGGCGCAATGACCATGGGCGTAGGCGCCGCTTTGATGGAAGAACTTGCGGTCGACAAACGCCGCGGCTTCTTCGTCAACCATGATCTTGCGGGATACGAAGTCCCGGTCCACGCGGACATCCCGCATCAGGATACGATTTTCCTGGACGAGACGGATCCGATGTCATCACCAATGAAGGCAAAAGGTATCGGCGAACTGGGGCTCTGCGGCGTCGCGGCGGCGGTCGCCAACGCGGTATACAACGCCACAGGTGTTCGCGTGAGGGATTATCCTGTCACGCTCGATAAGCTGCATTGAACGGATGCCGGAAGGCCAGACGATTTGATCAACGACAAAGTTAGGCATCCCGTTACGATTCTCCCGTCGTCAATTGTCGCGCTGACACAAAACAGGCAGGAGTATTTCGTGACAAGCGGAATTAGGGACCGCGATTGGCATCGTCATGGCGATTTCGCCTCATGCGTCGGCTGTCGAAAGTTTAAGGAAATATCAAGGTGCAATCCACCTCGGTAAAATCGGTACTATCGAATTAAAAACTACGCCAGCGTGGAGTAGGGAGAGCAATGTAAAGAAACTTCTCGTCCGGCGACGTGTGGAAACCGAATAATCAGATGCGAATTACAGGTGTCAGTGATCGGTTATTGAGAGTGTACGTAGCTTGCGGAGGGTCGCTTGGCGCAGCATGAATTGAAAATGCCCAAGAGAAGTAGTGACTCCGTGAGCGTGCCGCCACCTCCCCCGCGTCAACATACCGTAACCGAACGATATCTTCTCCAAATCGATAGTCAGACGAAGAAATTCGTTTCGCACATTCGACGACGCGAAATCAGCCGCCGTGACGATCAAGACGCGTTATCCCGCAATCCCAGGTCGTGATCTTTGACAGCGTCGATCGCTCCTACACCCCAATTGCTTCAGCGACACCATAGCGAGTTTTCCATTGTCATAGGCGATAAAGGCGATTAGTTTAGCGGTGGGTTCGAGCGTGACAGGAGTACTCGCCGTGGAATGACCGAAACGTTCCAGCCAGTCGTCCCTGGGCCGACGTTCTTTGCAGGACAGCGCTGTCAAGCTATGTTCGAGCGGTGATCGCTCAAAGGTCCGAACATCATGTCCATGCATGCTTCTGATTCGACTGATACGCTTCCGCTATTACGAATACATCACCGGAATTGCAGTGGTTTCGCTGATTGCTGCGGCCCTCGCCGGCCCGACCTTAGGTGCACCTCCGTTTCAAGATCAGATGCTCCCAGAAGCGACGACAAAGGTCTCCGAACATGTTCGGGCGATCATCGGATTTCCGAATATCGGGGATTGTTGTGGGAGATAATGCGACGCTTGTTGTGGATACCGGATTAGGCCGCCAGAACGGCGCGATAGTTGCTAAGGTCGCGACAGATCTCGCTCCGGGCAACCGCCTTTTTCTAACCACCACCCATTTCCATCCAGAACACTCAGGCGGAGTACTTGGGTTTCCGTCCGATACCATCCTGATCCGCAACCGTACTCAGCAGGACGAGATGGATCAGCACGGCGAGGAAATGATCCGGCTGTTTGCCGACCGGAGGGAATTCTGGAAGTCGCTCCTGGCCGGTGAGCAACTTCGGGCGCCGGATGTCATATTCGATCGAGAACATGCGCTATTGAACCTCGGTGGTGGCGTGAAAGCACGGCTGCTCTGGTTCGGTGCTGCGCATACGACGGGAGATGAACTGGTATTTGTGGAGCCGGACAGGACGTTGATTTCGGGCGACGTCGTGCAGAACAAAGTCGGCCCATATATTTACGGCGAAGGCGGAACCGCCGCGAGTTGGATTGCCGCAGTCGACGCCGCGGCGACCTTGGGCGCTTTTCACGTATTGCCTGATCACAGCCCCATCGGTGATGGATCGCTGATCGAGCAGGAAAGATCCTTTCTTGACGAGATCCGAGAGCGCGCTGTCGCAATGAAGCAAAAGGGCGATACGGCTGAAACTGCAGGCCAGAAGATAACGACTGAATTCAAAAAGCGCTATCCAGATTGGAACTTCGACAGCCTGACAAGTTTCGTAAAAGCAGCCTATGCGGACTAACCACGCAATGGGCCGAAAGCGCTTAGTCTTCGTTGTTGGTTGCGTTGAAGATCTTCGCGAGGTCGGTGCCAGGTTCGGGGTACTTGGTGTAAGTGCGTCCCCTGACGATGGCTTGGGCGGAAGCAAAGGATGAGTTCTTCTTTCTCCGCCATCCAGTAAAACCAATCGTTTATGAGTTCGTTGGCGGCATTGGCGACAATCGGGCACGACATGTGGCGGGATTTCAACCGTAGCCGAGGTTGGCTTTTCACTCTTAGGTTGAGCAGCATACTCTAAATCAGCGGCGAATTGGTCGCTATTCCCAGGAGTTCGGTATCCAGGTCCTAAGGTCTCCGCATATTCGCAGGACTTCGCATACCCTTCGCATCCGTACTTTTGCGGCTCGGCGGGGGCCAGTTTCCTCTGGCGCCGGCTGTCGCCGGGTAGAAACCAGAATATTTCTTAAAATGCCGGTCGTTCTCGCTTCTCGCGGGCCCGCCTTGCCCGTTCAGTACCAGGTCCTGAACCCTCTTAGCTAGGGCACCGTGCGAGAGAGGTAAACCATGATGGAGCAGGTCGACCAGCAGGTCGTCTTCAATTGCCGGCCAGTCGTAAAAGAGCCTATCC
Source organism: uncultured Alphaproteobacteria bacterium (assembly GCA_963737755.1). GTDB lineage: Bacteria > Pseudomonadota > Alphaproteobacteria > Rhizobiales > Xanthobacteraceae > BOG-931. Next base: position 6,224 of record CAVTTZ010000019.1, read on the forward strand.
TTCCGTTTGTGGCTGTAAGCAACAGGGCGTTCTCGCTTGCGGTCTAAGTATTTCGCTGATTTTTCAGCGCTCTGCCCCCAAAGGCATTCCAATGATGACCAAAAATGCGGGAAATTGACCGAAATAAATCTTTCCAGCTCAGTATTTGATAGGGCCGAAAGTAGCGGTGCCGCCCTGACGACATTGAAAAGGTCGGCGGAGTTTGTTGGAAAATCGAGCCTTCCTGCTATGAGGAAAAGCAAATCCACTATTTGGTCTCTGAAAGCATCACCCGGAAAGGCTGCAAACGGCCATGTCGTCACAGCTTGTTGCCGGCTCACCCGTATTTGCCGCACCACGCGATGATAGCCGATCGCTCCCTCTGGAAGGGTAGGCGAGTGAACAAGTTCACTCGATCAACAACTAAGATCTGCGAGTTTTTCAGGAAGGAACACCTGAATCGATCGGCCACGTACTTCACAATTCCCCTGAGAGCCGACTAAAAATACGCCTGCCCGGACGCTCCACGTTATCTCGAAAATGTAGTCATCGATCGACGCATGCCCAATCAAAGCTCGATCGCCATCGACAACCGCCGAAAATTGAATAGCCCCGAGACGGTGCTTTTCGAGGATTTCATTCAATGTCGACTTCGCAAAACCTACTCGAGTTCGCGTCGGTTTGATCTAACCATTCCCGGCGCTCAATCCATACGCCAAGTTGTTCGACGGTGGCGAAGTTTAAATGGGCACTTGGCATCGTTTCTATCTACGTCGAATTGCGTTGATAACGGCCTGCAAAATATCCGATTCGGTAGGGAAGTGGCGGCCGACTGTTGATAACTGTTCGTGACCGTTGACACTGTTGATCCACGATTTTCAGAGTTTAACTGGAGCTTTTTCGGGCGCGGCGCGACCGCGGAGAGGGCCAGATTGGGAAGGACCCGCGGCAGAATTTGCGTCGTCATATTATTGTTAGGCGGACTTCGCGCTCGGCGTTTCCGCTGGTCTAGCTTGTAGGTCGAGGGCTCGGGTCGAAATTATTCGATCTGCCAATCAGCTCATCATTGGTGAATTTCACGCGCCGCCCGCGGATCCCACTAAAAAGGCTGTGCTCGGCCGTCCGCGTGGCTAATTTGTTGGCTCATTACGTCCATCATCCTGCCCGAGAGCTATCCGCGCGGGAGGACGTTGCTTTGGGGTCGAAGCGGGTTGGGCAAGTGAGGGACGACCGTTTTGGGCGACTAGTCCCTCAGACTCACGCGGCTCCCAGATCTACTTCCGCCCCTATTCCGCGCCGTGTTCCGCTCGGTAGTTGGCTTGAGAAATGCGGCTGTCTGCCGGAATGCTGTGCGTGAGCCAGACGTTGCCGCCGATGACGGAATTGCGGCCGACGGTGACGCGACCCAAAATAGTTGCGCCGGCGTAGATCACGACGTCGTCCTCGACGATTGGATGGCGCGCCTGGCCTTTAACGAGCGTTCCGTCCTCGTCCGCCGGAAAGTTCCGCGCTCCAAGCGTCACCGCCTGATAAATGCGAACGCGCTGACCGATGATCGCCGTCTCGCCGATGACGACGCCGGTGCCGTGGTCGATGAAGAAACTCGCGCCGATCGTGGCGCCCGGATGAATGTCGATGCCGGTCTTGGAGTGCGCGATACCGGAAATAAGACGGGCGACCAGAGGCGCGCCGCGTAAAAAAAGCGAGTGCGCCAAACGTTGATAGATGATCGCGGTCACACCAGGATAGCCAAGCAGAATTTCGTAAAGCTCGCTGGCCGCAGGATCGCCCCGAAATGCAGATCTGACGTCGCCGACGAGGAGGCCGCGGATGGCAGGCAATTCAGCTGCAAACCCACTGACGATCTCGGCAGCGTTCTGGCGGACTGCCTCATGACTGCGAGTGTCACCGGAGAACAGCAGGCTGCGATGAACTTGCTCCACGAGCGCGACGAGCGCGCGGTTGAGCGTCGAGCCGACAAAATAGTCGATGTTCTCGCGCCCCAATTCGGACTGCCCGTAATGGGTCGGGAACAGACGAAGCCGAAACACCCCTGATGATCTCTTCCAACGCGTCGCGCGAGGGCGACTGCTGCAGACTGCCTTTCGGCCGGATATTGTGGCTCACCTCGCGCGAGAAGCGAAGCTGAGATACGAGCGAGTTCGAGATTCCAATGTGTGGCCGGCGAAGTTCCAACTTCGCCGGGCTCATCGTGCGCAAACGTCGCCTCCCGCGTGGCGTCTTTCATCGAAGTCTCCTTAGAGGCTGGCACAGGCTACACATCACGAGGCTTAGGGAACCTATTTCAATGCGATGCCGCCAGCAGGCGCGCGGACGGCTGCAATCGCTTGACTGTCGCTTAGCGGGTTCGCCCAGCTTCCGTCGCTTCCTTTACCTCGACGAGGCCGCCGGAATGGACGTCATAGATGTACCCGTAAATAGGAATGTGTTTGGGTACGAGCGGATGTTCACGTACTCGGCGTACGTCCTGCACGACGCTTGCGGGTTGATCCTTGATCGTGTGCCATTTCAAAAAGTGTCCCGCATCTGATCCATGGCCGTGTTTTGGGTTGGACCAAGCCTTGCCATCGAATTTTGCGGTTTCCAGATTGTCAGCCAGCAAATCGCCGATGATCTCGTCGGTGAAAAGCTCCATTCCGCAATTGCTGTGATGAACGATAAACCATTCGCGCGTTCCCAGCAGCTTGTGGGAAATGACGAGCGAGCGGATGGCGTCGTCCGTCGCTCGGCCGCCGGCGTTCCGAATGACGTGAGCGTCGCCCTCGGTTAGGCCGGCGTATTGTGCCGGATCTAGCCGCGCGTCCATGCATGTCAGGATAGCGAATCCCCGCGCAGGCGGGAGCGCCAAATCCTTCTTGGCGCCGAAGCTCGACGCGTATCTCTTGTTGGCAGCGAGAACCTCGTCGACAATCTGAGACATTTGTTTTCCTTATTCCGGAGAAATCGCAAGCGCATTGTCTGCGAAATTGTCGTCCAGCTAACGTCGATTGTTAATTCCAAAAATCGCTGTTCTTCAAACGATTCATTCTGCGGAGGAACCTTATCCGCGCGAAACAAAAACTAATATTGAGATGATTTCGGGAGCAAATTTCTCCTCAGTCAACTGTAATAAAAAAGCCATTTCATTGACCGAACTGGTGCGCCGCCTCATGATCGCTGTCCATTTTGCGTCGGAGCAGAGGGACTTCCTCCGACGCCTCAACTCAGGGCAGTGAAGTCAAGGCGGGAGTCTGTGGCTCGCGGTTGATTGGCTGCGCCCGCAGCGGAGTGCTTATGTCGTCGAGTGCGCTAAGCCCCATCTCGGACAACCGCGAAATCGACAAAGCTGGGTTCACGAGCGGAAACTTCATCAGCCGGACCAGTGACGCGCGCCGGCTTATGCGCGAGTGTGCCGGTGACTTAAATTCCGAATCGTGGTTCGAGCGGCACGATGGGCCGACGCTCCTCGTTGCCGTGGCGGTCTACACGGGCTGGCTGGCGCTGCTTGCATCTCACAGCCACATTCCGTGGTGGGTCACGGCGCCACTCGCCGGCTATGTCGTGCAATGGCATTTCTCGTTGCAGCACGAGGCCATTCATAGCATGCGGGGGATACCGAGATGGTTGCGACACGCGCTCGTCTGGCCCCCGATCGGCATTTGGTTTCCCTTCGAGCTGTATCGCCGATCACACGCCCAACACCATCGCGATAGCCATCTCACGTATCCGGGGGAGGATACGGAGTCGTACTACCACGAGGAGGAGGAATGGGAAGACTACGGCGACCTGTCGACGAGGGTTGCTGATCGTCAATCAGACCTTCCTGGGGCGCCTTTTGATCGGACCGATCCTGCGGACGCCTCAGCTATTTATCAAAGAGGTCGGCAAAATCCTTGCGGGCGATACCGCCAATCTCGGTATATGGCTCCGCCACCTCATCGCGGTCATCGTGATCCTGCTGATCGTGACTGAGGTCTTCGACATGTCCGCGCTGCAGTATCTGGCGGAGTTCGTCTATCCGGGGCTGGTTTTAGGCATGATGCGTAGCTTCACTGAACATCGTTGGGGCGAGCGGCCCAGTGACCGGACGGCGGTCGTCGAGTCAAATTGGGTGTTCGGCTTGTTATTTCTTTGGAATAATCTCCACGTCGTGCATCACGTTTTCCCGACGCTGCCGTGGTGGAAGGTCCCGCGGGTTTGGAGAAACAATCGCGAATACATTCAGAGCGCACAATGGCGGATTCGTATTTCGCGGCTACGGCGAGATTGCGCGGCGATGGTTCTTGACGCCCAATTTCATCCCGGTTCATCCGCCGAGCTTGGCCAAGACGGCGTCGCGAAGTCAACATCGGGCGCCCCGCTCGCCGCAAAGTGAATATTGCTCGGACGCCCCTGGCGGTTAATATTGAGGCATGAACGTTCATCTGACACAGTCGATGTCGCTGCCGATGTATGCGCTTCCTGAGATGGAAGCGGCGAACGCGGCATTCTTGGCTGCGTTGCGAAGCGATTTGCGCCAAAGCTTCGAGACTGCAAGAATCCGCTGCGGGCACGCAACGTGGCGCCGTTATGATGGCGACAACTCCGACATTCTCTTTACGCAGATGTGCGGCTATCCGCTGTTCAAGCACGACCGGCGTCAGTATCGTATTCTTGCCACGCCGCATTATGCGTTGCCCGGATGTGCAGGATCGCGCCATCGCGCTTTCTTCATGGTCCGCGCCGATGATTCCGCCGAATGCCTCGGCGATTTGCGCGGACGCGTGTTCGGCTGCAACAGCTTGTTGTCGAATACCGGCATGAACCTGCCGCGACTATCGCTGGCGCGAATTGCCGGCGGCCCGTCCTTTTTTTCCTCCGTCGTCATGACGGGTGCGCATGTAAGAAGCCTGCGTTATCTCTCTACCGGAGCGATCGATGTTTGTTCGATCGACAGTGTGACGTGGGGGTTGTTCAAGAAGTTCGATCATGCCGCTGCGGCGCGTTTCCGGATCCTCGACGAGACCGTGTCCAGCCCATGTCTGCCCTTCGTCACATCGATGGAAGCGACGCGGTCGGGATTTGCTGAGCTCCGCGAGGCCTTGTATGAAGCCATGAACGATCCCGCACTGTCTGTCTGTGCGCGACGTGCTGGCGATTGCCGACCTTTCAGATCCCGATATCCACGCCTATGAGCGCTTGGCTCAGCATGAGCGCGAAGCAGCCGAGCTTGGCTTTCCAGAGATCAACTAGAAGCCTTCCGTGCCGGCTGACATCCGCCCGGTTAATCGGCGGATTGATTGGCCGTTCAGTTCCGCTGCCTATCTCAAAGACAGGGATTTAGAGATGACCGACTTACCCGCTTATGTGCCGCCAAAAGTATGGACTTGGGACGAGGCGAAAGGCGGTAGTGCCGTTACCCGCCTCAACCGCCCGATTTCGGGGGCTACACACGAAAAGGTGCTTCCGGTCGGCAGTCACCCATTGCAGCTTTATTCCTTGGCGACGCCGAACGGCCAGAAAGTAACCATTTTACTCGAGGAGTTGCTTGCGCTAGGCCATCGTGGGGCGGAGTACGATGCGTGGCTGATCAAGATTGGCGACGGCGACCAGTTTGGTAGCGGGTTCGTCGGCATAAATCCGAATTCCAAGATCCCGGCGCTGGCAGATCACACTGGGCCGAAGCCGATCCGGGTCTTCGAGTCAGGCGCCATCTTGCTGTATCTCGCTGAAAAATTTGGAGCCTTTCTGCCAGTCGAGGCTGATGCGCGTGCTGAGTGCCTGTCATGGCTGTTCTGGCAAATGGGGAGTACGCCGTATGTCGGTGGAGGCTTCGGCCATTTCTATGCCTATGCGCCGACGAAGATCGAATACGCTATCGATCGGTTCACGATGGAAACGAAGCGCCTGCTCGACGTGCTCGACAGGCAATTGGCAGCCAACGAATTCGTGACCGGTGGCGAATACACCATTGCCGATATCGCTATTTGGCCGTGGTTCGGCGGTCTGGTGAAAGGCTGGCTCTACGGCGGTGCCGAATTCTTGCAGGTCGAAGACTACCACCACGTTCAGCGTTGGGCCGCCGCGATTGGCGACCGCCCGGCCGTTAAGCGGGGGCGGATGGTGAACCGCATATTTGGCGACCCTTCCGGTCAGTTGCACGAGCGTCATGGCGCCGGCGATTTTGAAACCAAGACGCAGGATAAAGAGGCGGCCAAGGGTTAGCCGCCTGGATCGGCGACGGCCGGCGCGTTCTCATCGCCCGCGGCCCACGCCAGAATATTCCATCGTTTCGTGCCATCCGGATATCGCCGTCCACCAGGACTGCGACTGGATCAAAAGCTCGACTGCAAGAACGCGGCCACAGCACCCAACGGCGCAGGTGCCCCGAAAGCAGCATCCTCGTGATCTGCATCCGCAAGTGTCAGCAAGGTTGATCTCACGCCACCCGATCGGAGCGCTTCATGCAGCAATCTTGGCGTGATGAAATCCGACGGAACTGTCTGCGTCGCCATGTAAGATCAGGAAAGGTGCGACCCGATGCCCATTTCCTTTCCGTTCGACGCGTTCAATTGCTGCTGCGATGTAACTCCGCGGGTCGGCCGACCTGATGTATCGGCCGGCGCGTCTTCGATGTGCTTGACGCCGAGCAAAGCTGCGGCGCGTTCGGGTGGTGGCCAACCGCTCCTTGCCGCGGTGCCGGCGGCGAACGATCCGGCCGGTGGGTGTGGAGCGTTGCGTGTTTCGGTATCCCAACCGATCAAATCCGTTACGGGAAACCACGAAATCACGGCGCCGATCTTGTCAGCGACATCGCGCGCGGCGCACTCAGCGTCCGACGGACCGACCAGATCGTTTGGCCCGGTCAGCGCAAGCAACGCAGCAAGGTGCGCCCCGGCCGACCCGCCCGAAACAGCGATCCGATCGCGGTCCCCGCCAAAATTGCCGGCACGCTCATGCAGCCAGTGCAGTGCTTGGCGGGCATCGTTCAAGGGCGCGGGAAAGCTTGCGGCGCCGCTGAGACGATAGTCGCTGCTGGCAACAATAAAGCCACGTTCCGCCAGCGGAATCATGCCGAACGTTTTCGCGGTCGGTGCGTGTACCCACCCGCCATCCACCGCCGTGCAGATAAAGAACGATCGGCAGGCGGCCCTTTCTGGCCTGCTGGTCTGTATAGATCGAGAAGCAGTGGGGTAGCGTCTGCTTCGCCAAAGCGAAGGCCGCGCGCCGCCTCAACGGCTGGATTGTCCGTTACTGACCACGTTATGCGCGGAGCCACGATATTCATTGAGTTACCCTGCTAGCTGGCGAGGCGATCGAGCTGCGCAGACGAACCGCCTAGCTGGAGGAGCGGAAGCAAAAGCTTCGCGACCCGTTCAGCTTCCTGCTCCAGCGGATAAGCCTGCATGATAAACACCTCCACGCCGAGCGTGCGCTGCAAGCCATTCAGAACAGACGCGATCTGCTGCGGATCGCCGACCAGATAAGTACCTCGCCCGGTGCCGACGACGTCGAGTGCCGAGGGCGGAGTCGGACCAGTGTAGAGGTGGTCCGCAAGCTTGAGGTCTTCGATGTTCCGGAATGCGGCCGACGCGCAGCGCGTCGATGCGGCGCTGCAGTTGCGGATCCTCACTTGTCAGCGTTGCGAGCGATGCGTCCTTGCCGAAGGTGCGCTTAAGATCAATTTCGACTTGATTGGCGATCCATGCGGCCCCCGTCGTTTCCAGGAGCCAGCGGAGATGATCCTGGGCCTCTTGTTCGGTTTCACGGACGATGATCCAGAAAGCGAGACCAGCTGGCAGCACGCGCCCCTTCAGCGCTGCGGCCGATCGTGCCTCGCCGAGTTGCTTTTGCAAACGATCAGGTCGATTAAGAAAGGCGAGGTAGGTCTCGACAATCTCGGCGGCGTGACGCACGCCCGCCGAGGATGCGCCGGCGCCCCAAAGCGGCGGGTGAGGATGCTGTGTTGGCGGTACCGGCAGCGACGTAGGTCCTTCGATCTCGCGGTTGCGGCTGACCTTGAAGTAGCGACCGTCATGGGTCACGGCTTCACCGCTATAGAGCTTCTTGAAGGCGTCCCAATACTCGGCGCTAAGCTCATAGCGCTCGTCGTGCGGGGCGTGCACGCCGTACTGCGTCAGGACTGTGTCAGTTCCGTTGACTAGGTTGAAAAGAAGTCGGCCGCCGGAATATTCGTCGAAGGTCAAGGCCTGCTGCGCCAGCAACCGCGGCGAAGTGATCCCGGGGTAGATGGGAATCAGAAAGCGCATATTGCTGGTCAGCGGGATTAGCGCCGTTGCCGTTGTCCATACGTCGTGCCCGTATGTTCCGAACAGCGCGCCCGCGAACGGGTGCCGGTCAATCGTCTTGCCAAGTGAAATGATATTTTTGAGTGACGCCTTGTAGCGGCCCTCGGTTTTCCACGGGTAAGGACCGTCGACGGGCGAAACGTACCAAAAGACTTCCATGGCTATGTCTCACGAATTGATGTGGAGCTCACATACTTGTCCATCGAACAATGCGGCTCTGCGACCGTCGCTTCCGCAGGCGAACGGTCAGCGTTGTTGCCATCCGATTAGTCCGCCTTTTTCGCTGGATCGAACGCAGCGGCGACGCGGCGCGAAGTCTCACCGCCAACATGCTATTCGGCTGCCTGTGAAACCAACTGCGAAATGCCAAGGAGACGCTCGAAGAATCTTGTGACCTCTTGAAAGGAACCGATATCGACGGCTGCGGCAACAATACGGTCCGGTCGCACGATCAGCCATTGCCCGTGATGTGCAGCGAACACCTCGTCGAAGCGGTCGTCGGCAATGCCAAACGCCGGTAAGTCGCGCGCGCCGCCATTTGACAAGGCGTGCGGACCCTTCCAGACAGTCGACGCTCGGGCACCCAGTGCAGACCAAATTGGCATCGTGCAGACCTGCCGGAAACTTGGCGGATTCAATGCCCAGATGGCGAAACCAGGCCCCAGAATGTCGTCCAATCGCGTGTCGCCTTGCCGCTCGCGAATTCGAGGCATCGGCAGCAATCGGCCCACAAGGCTCCTTTCGCCATTTCTGGTGTGCGGCGCGACCAGACCTTGATCGAGAAACGGCTTTGGGATGTAGCGCATGTCGCGCACGTAGCGGGCGACCATGGAATGAGATTGAGCATCATCGCGGTCACGTCGCGCAAGATCGATCGCTGGGATCGAGCGGGATCTTTTGCAGGTGCAGGGCCGTGGTGACGGCCCGGATCGTGCTCTCGACTTGCGGGCGCCGCTCGGCATCGTAGCGACTCAAGGATTGCCGGGTCGGCGCCTGCGCGCAGGACCAGTGCGAGCTTCCACGCCAATTGTTCACATCGCGCGCGCCGCTATTCATGCCCTGAGAGCCGATCACCGGCATGATATGGGCGGCATCGCCGGCCAGAAAGACACGTCCCTTGCTCATTTGCCGGGCGAGACGCGAGTGGAAGGCGTAAACCGTTTTGCGGATGATATTCTGCGGACAGGGGACGCCGAAGAATTGCTGAAAAAACCCATCGAGCGCAGCACTTGAGAGGACCTGCTCAACCTCCTCGTCGGCTCGCAACGAAAACTCGTAGCGGCGTCGGCCGCCTGGCGCCGGCAGGCTGTTGGCGTTGCGCCGCCAGCCGAGCTTGAGGTCCGCAATTTTACTGCGATTAGGGTCGTCGGCGACGTCGATAACGACATGCCGGATCTCGACCGGTGCAAGCTCGTCGAAAGGAACGACGAGTGCTTTTCGGCACAGGCTGTGCGAGCCATCGGCCGCAATAAGGTAATCGGCGTGGATATGCGATGCGTGGCCGGCGTCATCACGGAGAAGGGCGCTGACTCCGGCGCCGTCATCGGCGAACGACTCCAATGTTCGACTGAATACAGTCTCGACACTCTGAAAACGACGCAAGCCCTCAAACAGAATCCTCTCGAACTCTGGCTGAAATGTCGCTGTCCGGCTCGGGAAGCCATGTTCGGTGATGCGGCCGGCGATGCGGCCGACCCGCGGGCCGAGCGGCGAGTAATAGTCATAGGCGACCGGATAGACGCCGTGGTCTGCCAATTTTTCGCCGAGGCCGAGTTTGTGCAACAGCCGGAAGAACTCGTCGTCGACCATCAGGGCTTTGGGGATTGCCGACAAACCTTCCGCCTGCTCGATCAGCAACGTACGGATGCCGGCCTGTCCCAGGAGATTGGCCGCGACCAAGCCGGTTGGTCCGGCCCCGACAATGAGGACTTCGAATCGCTGCGGCTCAGGAGCACTTCATATCCGCAGACATTTATTGAGGCGTCCAATGCGGCAGTAGTTCGCCGGCGACGGGAGATCGCAGGACCGCGAGACTGTCGCCGCCAAGCGAGCCCAAATAGACAGTCCGCAGGTCGGGGCCGCCGAATGTCACGCTGGCAATATTCTTCAAGAGCTTGCTTTGCACCTGCTGCACGTCTTCGCGACGTAGCGTTCCAGCTTCCAGGCGCTGCTCGATCGCGTCGAGGTAGGCGGGTTCGGTGTCTTCCAGCAAGAGTGTTTGTTTGCCATCAGGGGCGACACGGAACAGTCGGTTGCTGGTCATGCTCGCGACCCATAGGAAGCCTTCCGAGTCGAAAGCGATGCCGTCCGGGAAACTGCCGTGACCGAATTCCGTCCAGCTCCTGCGGTTGCTTAGATTGCTGTGATCGTCGACGTCGAACTTCGATATGCGGCGCGCATAGGTCTCGACGACATAAAGTTCTCGACCGCTCGGATCGAGCCGGACCTCGTTGGCGAATGCCAGGTTGTCGGCGACAATGCGCGCGCCGCGCTCGTCTATAACGACGAGATAGCCGTCCGCCGTGACCGGGCCGCGCCAATGGGCTGAACGCCCGCGATATCGGCCATTGCCGTGTAGAGATCGTCAGCCACAAGCGGCCTTGCCAATCGCGCAGCACGAAATTGGTCGCGCTCAAAACCTGTCCATCAACTTCGCGGAGGACGGGCTCGATGGCGCCGTTGCGGTTCAACTTCCACAAACCGCCGGCTTCTCCCATGTTGGTCACCAGGAAGGAGCCATCGGGCTCCAAGGTGAGCCCGTTGGGGATAAAATCTTTTCCCTCGACCGCGCGAACGGCGCCGATGGGATGTTGATCGCCTTGCGGGCTGATATGGACCACGCCTTGGCCGAGCGCCGCAACGAACAGATCGCCGCTTGCCGTGCTCAAGACACATTCAGGGCGGCGCAAGTTCTTGCCGAGGAAACTAATCTCGCTCAGGTCAAAAACCCAGCTATCCGCAGACCGATTTGTGGCTTGTTGTGCGACGGCCATGTCAACCTGCTCTGTTTTCTGCGTCGAAATATGCAGTGAAAAATAGACCGGTTTCTTGGCGACGAAACCGGTCTAAATATTTTCAGATGCCAATAGCGTTATTCAGATGAAAGGCGCGACCGTCCACGTCCCATTTCGCCGCCGCATCACGCGCTGCGGGACGTTCGAGCAAAGAGAACCGGCCCTTGTCCCAATAGACCTGATCGTCAACGACGACGGTATGGTCGATGATGGGAAGCGATAACTCACCCGGCACATCATCGCCGATCACGTGGAAATGTAGCGATCGCGGATTATTGTGAACCAACGTCTGCCAGTGCGCGAGATCGTCGACATCGCGGCGCGGCGTAAAAGCCTGCGGATTGATCCCGCCGTGCCAGGAATTGACCACGAAAGGATCCTGCCGATAGCGCTCACCGATCTCGGTGAGGTAGCGCTTCACCCGTCCGGTGTCTTCGCTATCTCCCTCAAAATCGGCAAAGCGGCCGTCCTGAACGCGCCCGATTACGTAGCGGTCAAGATGAAGACCTTCGCCGACATCGTGGTTCTGCGAACTCACCAGCCAGCGGATGGCGATTTTACCGTTGGCGGTGAGCGCCGAGGTGGGCCGGTGCGTGCCGATCGGGAAGGTGTGAAGCGCAAAGCCGGTACTTGTGGCCGGTGCGGCGCGCTCAGTTTCCGGCACTTCGCCGTGGATATCTGTGCCGTTTGGACAGGTGATGCGCCACTTGTGCGCGCGGCCGAACTCGCCGGCGACAGACCTTACCACGTGCTGCCACAGCTCATACGGCACCTGCACCCAATCCGATTCAAGAATCGCGTCGGTGGTTGCATAGTTCAGTATGCCGGTGCCGCCGCCCGGAATGGGGCGAATGCGCAGCATCGCTCCGAGCGTATGATTGAAAATCGAGACGTCTGCCTTTGTGATCGCCTCGATGATCGGGTCGGGTATCGACTCTGGACCAGCCACAGCTCCGAGCCAGATGGTTCTCACGCTCGCGCCGAGAGCACGGGCCCGGTTCTCGATGAACGTGACGGTGTCCCGGGAAACCGCGTCGCGGCCACTCTCGTTGACGAATAGGACCTCAGTGCCCTGTTTGATGTGGGCGCAGTTGATCAGCAGATTATCGGCAGCGGTCGTGCGCCGATCTTCCGCAGGCCGGGAAACAACAGCGGTGTTGGTCATTGTGCGTTCCTTTCGTTGAGCAGGGCGTCTGCATCGGGTGCTACGCTGCGACGCGGGGTAGGAGTTCTTGCAGCAATGCTTCTTTGAGGTCTTGAAACGCGCCGCTGCCGCGCCGGCGCGGGTAGGGCAGGGCAATCTCTACATCCCGGCGGACGACCGCGGGCGGACCTTGCAACACAATAATCCGGTCGCTGAGGACGAGTGCTTCCTCGATATCGTGAGTAATGAGAACAATCGTCGGAACGTCTTCTCCCACGAGATCCAGCAAATGATCCTGCATCTTCATCCGAATCAGCGGATCAAGCGCTCCGAACGGCTCGTCCAAGAGCAGAAGTCGCGGCTTGAGGACGAGCGCGCGCGCAATGCCGACACGTTGCGCCATCCCGCCGGAAAGTTGTTTTGGCAACGCGTCGGCGAACGCGCTTAATCCGACCTGCTCGAGTACGGCGGTGACGGCTGCGTCGCGCACATGCCGTGGCAAATGCCACAGGCCAAATGCGACATTGTCGGCCACGGACAACCAAGGCATGAGCCTTGGTTCTTGAAAGACGATGCCGATGTCTTCGCGCGGACCGGTGATCTCGCGTCCGTCGAGCTTGATCGCGCCGTCCGTGGGCGTGTCGAGGCCGGCGAGCAGACGTAGCAACGAGGACTTGCCGCAGCCACTCGGGCCAATAATGCCGACGACCCGTTCATCCTCAATGTGCAGATCGAGAGGACCGACGGCGCGGAACGCGTCGAAATTTCTGCGCAGCGTGTGGGTTTGCAGCATGCGCTTTAACCTTCGGCCTGTACGGTGTCCTGCCAATGCAGGACGCGGGCGGATGCCACAGCAAGGAGGAGATCGGTCGCCTTTCCGCAGATGCCGAACAGGATCATGCTGGCGATCACGACCGCCGGTCGGCCCAGGCTTTGAGCTTCGAGCAGCATGTATCCGATGCCGCTGCTGGCACCCAGCAACTCCGCTGCGGCGACAAACATCCACGACAGGCTCAAGCCGGTGCGTAAACCAACGAAATAAGCCGGAAGAGCGCTCGGCAACATGACCCGACGAACCAGCCGCCAGCCGGTCATGCGGTTTGCCTGCCCGACCTCGATCAGCTTGCGGTCAACGCCACGCAGGGCGGTATAGAGGTTGAGATAAACCGGGAAAAACGCGCCGATCGCGATGAGACAGATCTTCGGGGCTTCGTCGATCCCGAGCCAAAGAATAAACAGCGGGACCCAGGCGATGATCGGTACGCTTCGTAACGACTGTACCGTACCGTCGAGCAAGTCACGCCATTTCGCCGAGAAGCCGGTAAGGGCGCCTAGCAGTGTGCCGACACCGGCTCCGATCAGAAAGCCGATCAGAACACGCAGAGCTGAGATCGAAAGATTCGTGAACATGGCGCCGCTGCGGGCAAGCTCTATGAGCGTTTCCAGCACCACGGATGGCGGTGGAAAATTATAAGCGGGGACGAGACCCGTCCGCGCGACCACCTCCCATAGAACCAAAATGGCAAGCGGCAGAACCAGCTTCAACGCAAACGATGGACTAACCTGCCACCGCCGGTTTTGGCTTGTCTTGCGCGCAGGCATATCCTCGAACGATAACGGGTCGGCCACGATTTCGTGCGGCCAAATCACGGCCTAGCCCTTCGCGCCGACGGCATGCGCATAAGGCGCGGGGTTGAGCAATTGTTCGAGCAGCGCATTGACGTCTGCAGAACTCGGAACGTCACCAACTTTCTTCAGGAGATCGCCGAAGGCGCCGATCTTGTCGTAGTCAGCTTTGGTGATGGCCGGGCGCGTAAAGTCGAGCCGCCCGAGCATGAGCTTTGCCTCCTCCGGCGTGATCTTGGCGCCGGCCGATATGATCGCCACGGTCTCGTCGGGGTGATCGATGATCCACTTGCGAGCTTCTTCGTGCGCGCGTAGCACGATCGTTGTCAGCTCTGGATTGTCCTTCACGAACTGTTCTCGCGCGATCAAGACGCTGCCGGAGAGAATGTCTGGATTGCGATAGAAGCGGACTGCGTTGCGCTGGATTTCCACTTTGGCCAAGTCCGGATCGAGGCCGGCCCAGGCGTCGACATTACCATTCTCGAGTGCCAAGCGTCCGTCCGGATGGATCAGCGGCACGAGCTTGATGTCGCTGACGCTCAGTCCGTACTGCTCCAAGCCGCGCAGGAGCAGATAGTACGGTTCGGTCCCCGGGGTCGCTGCGACTTTTTTGCCCTTCAGATCTGCCGGCGTCTTGACGCCGGAGGTGGGAAGAGTTGCGAGCGCCATAAGTTCGCCGTGAGAAAGGAATGACAGCGCCTGGACCGGATTGCCATTAGCGCGGGCAACGAGCGCCGCCGAGCCGCCGGATGATCCAAAGTCCAGGCTGCCGCCGCGGAGGAATTCGAAGGTTTTGTTGCTGCCGAGCGCGGTTACCCATTGGACTTCGACGTCGCGACCCTTGAGAGCATTTTCGAGAAATCCCTTCTCGCGCAGCACGGCTGGAATAGCCGCGATATAACTATGCGCGATGCGGACCTTCTGCGCCTCGGCCCAACTAGGCGTCGACCCAGCAAGGGCGGCGGCGAGGGCAGTCGCTGCGATGAAGAGCGAGCGCAGCGGATGTTTTATTTGGAAGCGATTTCCCATCAGATTCTGTTCCACGTTTCCAGTGCCGTTGAGACCGCCGCGGGTTTTCGGGCAGCGATATCGGTAATTCGTCGCAAAGCGGCTTTTTCGGCCGCGTTGGGGCCGTCAAAACGCTGTCCTTCGAGCGAGTTGAACAACCGCGAAGCCTCATAGAACCTGAAACTTCCGCCGTCGCGAACAATGATGCCAGCTTGGAGTGTCATTGCCGAGCTAGGTGGGCTGACTTCGATGATGTAATTGTCGAACATGCTATTCTCCTGCGCCGATTGTTTACGGCGCACCAAGACCAATTATTTGGACCAGGAGCGTCAGCGACAGCGACGACAACAGAAGCCAGTCGCTGCCGAACTGCGCCGACAGGAGAAATCAAGTTCATCGGGATAGAAACGATCTCGAAACGCCATGGCGATACTCCATTCTTTCGGAGCCCACGAAACGTCTCGTGGCGCTTTAGCATTGTTGACGCGGCGCAAGCTGCTCCATCAAATCCGCGGCTCGACCAACCAATCGAGCAAATGTCAACGTAATGAAAGTCGACCAGATGAGTCAAACACCTGAGACAAATAACGATATTATTGTCGGAAATGGCCTCTATGCGTCAAAAATCTTCTTGATCGGTGCTTAATCAAAGCATGAAGTAAGAGGACATAAAGTCCCTGCTGGAAAGGTCGCGCGTATGGATCTCCGTTGCCGCTGGACAGTGCGGGAAGTCGCTGAGCAATTATCGATCGGCGGGGTAGGTCCGGTTACTGCTGGGCGCCCGCACCTATGGCCGATCGTTTGCGCAGTGGACCGGGGGGACGGGGATCGACGACTTCAATATGGTGTTCGTGGTTCGCCCGGAGACTTTCGTCGACATTGTCGATCTTCGCGTTCCTGATTGCAGCGTCGCGGGCGCTACGAGACCGCCTACGCGAAGCGCTCGCTCCGCGATCATCCACGTCTGGGAGTGCCTGACCCCGGTGCCATTTATCGATGGGTGTAAGCGATCTGACGACCCCAAAATGTTCCGGCTCCGGTTCGTTGGCGTGAGTTTGCGGATTACAAACTCGTGGTCTGTCGTAGACCCTAAGAGGTCCTACTGTTTGGGGCGACCGTCAGCACGAGGCCATCAAGTTCCCGCGTGATTTTAATTTGGCACGACAGACGGCTTGCCGGGCGGACACTTAGCGCCGTAAGATCCAAAGTGTCTCGTTCAATCGGCTCGGGCGGCGTTAGAACCTGTTCAAACTCCGGCGCGACATAGACATGGCAGGTAGCGCAAATGCAGGAACCGCCGCATTCGGCTACGACGCCGTCGACGTCGTTGCGCAGTGCTACTTTCATTGCACTTTCGCCGATGTCGGCGGATGCCTCTCGGCGCGCGCCGCTTCGTTCGATAAAGACTATGCTTGGCATGGTTTCGGCCGCTGTCAGATGAATTGGCGCCCGCCGTCGACGATTAAGGTTTGGCCGGTCATAAATGCCGCAAGATCGGACGCAAGGAAGAGTGCGGCGCCGACCATATCATGAGGAGCCGCCGCGCGTTTGATTGCGCCGCGCCCAACTCCGTATTCTGCCGCGTTCTCCATGATATCGAGGCTCGCTTCGGTAAGAGTAAAGCCGGGCGCCAGGGCGTTGACCGTGATGTTGTCGTCGCCGAGTTCTCTCGACAACGCTCTCGTCATTGCAATGATCGCGCCTTTCGATGAAACGTAGTGCAACCACATCGGCGAGCCGCTCATGACGGTCGCGGATGAGACGTTAATGATCGCCCCACGTGCGGATTCACGCATAAGAGGGACGAGGGCCTTTGTTGCCATCCAGGGGCCCTTGACGTTGACGCTCATCACCCGGTCCCATTCGGTTTCCGGTATCGCTTCAAAACCCTTACGCGAGATGCCTGCATAGATCGCGGCGTTATTGACGAGACAGTCCAAGCCGCCCAGCTTTTCACGGGCAAACGTCGCAAGGGTGGTAACTGAGGACCCATCAGTCACGTCGACGCGACATCCATAGGCTTCGCCGCCATTGCCGGTAATCATTCGCGTGGTTTGATCGACGCCCTCTTGGTTTATATCGGCGCTTACGATCCGGGCGCCTGCAGCTGCGAAAGCCTCCGCGAAAGCACGGCCGAGCCCCCCGGCGGCCCCGGTCACAAGCACGCGTCGACCCTCAAGTTCGAATTTGCTCATAGAGCGACCTGGCGCATTTGCAGCAAAGGTGGCAGCCAGGCAAGGGCGGACTGTTCGGCCATGAGCGCTTGGGCCGCGATCCGTCCCGCATCCGTCAGCATTGTTGGCAAAACGAAATCATCCAGCATGGCGCATGTCTCTTGTGCTGACATGCCGAACCAGCCGCCGATTGTCGAAACGCCGTGTCCGGTAAATCGCCACAACTTGTCGGCGTCTTTCATCAACGCGTCTTCAAGCGACAGCGCTTGCTTGCGCGTGTCATGGCCGTCGATGATTTCGATCACACGGGCGCCGTCGATCCCGCGAATGGAAAGCGCCGCAAGAATATCCCCGGCGATCCGCGCGCCTTCGATCTCATGAGCTCGTTGCAACTCGGGATATTTGGCGTTCGGGCCGACAGCGAGCGCGAGTTTTTCTTCGGGGAACATCTTCCAACCGACGTCGTGAAGCAGCACGGATGGGAATACGATCCGACTGTCCGCCTCGGGATGATGCCGGAGCAGCCCTTGGGCGAGACGATAGGAAATGAGCGTGTGTTCATCGTTCGATCGAACATCGAGCCACGGCTTGGCGCGAAGCCATATCGGAACATCGTCTGACGTAAGATATCCGGTCATGTTAAGGCGTCCACGCTGGTAAACGCACCATCGGTTTGATCAAACACCGCGCCCGACGTAGTCGTGCAAAGGAGGCAGCCGAGACAGATACCCATGCGCGGTCGCGGGTCATATCAAGTGCAACATTAGTTCACCCCGGGTACGGGCAAGTTCGCGTGCAGCCATGCCGCGACCGGCCTCCGTCTCCAACATATTCACTTGGTCTTCCAAGCGAGCGGCATAGGCGTGCGGTGTCATCTTGAACCAATCGCAGGCGACGGCGACCCCTGTGACGGTGAACCGCCAAAGCTTGTCTGCATCGCGGACGAGCCGATCGTTCAACGAGTGGGCTTGCGCTCTGGTATCGTGGCCGTCGATGATTTCCGCCACAGCGTCGATCACGCCTTGCGACCAGCCGGTCTTGCTCAAGACCTCGCGGGACAATCGCACACCTTCCCTTTCGTGCAAAAAGCGCACGTCGGATTGCATCATGTTGGGGCCAAAACCCTTTTCAATGATGTCGTGTGTCAATCGGCGCC
>CAVTTZ010000020.1:0-23276 GCA_963737755.1 uncultured Alphaproteobacteria bacterium
GCCACACAGAAAGTGCCGGTCGCGCTTGCCACGACCAGCGCGGCGTCGACGATGCTGCGCTTGCGTGGTCGCATGATGCGCCTTCACACGACGGAGGGTTTCCGCATATCCACGCAACCCTGGTGGCCTTTTGTCAGTTTCCAAGAACAGTTGGTGGCACTAGTGCGGTTAGACAATCTAAATAACATATTTTTTTGTGGTTCCACCGCGCGGAGCACGCGGACTTTCTGGTTGGAATCCCCGATAAATCCGTGGACTATCACTTGTTGTAGATCATCAGGAGACGATTATGTCGGGCGACAAACGAAGAACTTCTAAATTGAAGAGTGGATCGAGAAAGGGCGGGGTTAAGGCCTTCGGCGTTGCAGGGGCCTTATCGCTGGCGACGTGCATCTGCGGTGCGTGCAAGGCTTCGGCGTCAACCACTTCGGCCAGCAATATGCCAAGCAGCCCGCGACTTTTGCTTGCGGAGGAGGAAATCTCCGACGTCAGCCTTTCAACATTCTATGCGTTTGACAAAGAGGGCGCTCATCCCGGTGTGAGGTTCGCAGCCGGCGGCCATGGCGGTGGTGGCGGCGGCTGTGGAGGCCATGGTGGTGGCTGTGGTGGTCACGGCGGCGGTTGTGGCGGTGGCCACGGCTGCGGGGCTCACGGTGGCTGCGGGGGCGGCGGTGGTTGCCGAGGATGCCGCGTTGGCGGATGTGGTGGTTGCAGCGGTGGCTGCGGAGGATGTGGCGGCTGCTGCTTGTGGATTGCAGGCGTCCGAGTTTGCTGATGCTTTCTTGAGACCGGCGTCAGGGTGTGCGCGGCTATGCGGTTATCCCTGACGCTTGTTATTCGAAGTGTCCCGGCTCATCGGATTTTCTGGTTCATTCTGGGGACAGCGGCGGCCCGCGGCTTGAGGATAAACTCTCGGAAAACTGCGACAGTACTTCATCAACATAGCGCTGGGCTTCCGCAATACCGTCTTGGGCGACGCCTTCCTGAATGAGACGTGCACCGATCGCGGATTTAACGCTATTTAGCATCTCGATTATCATTTCGACCGAGAGGTTCGCCGATCGCCTAGCAGCCAAGCCCGAGCGCCGCCATGACCATTGCCTCAAGGACGATGATGCGCGCCTGCAATTCACCGTTAGTTGGGGGCGTTTCGGCGATCGTCCATCAAACAGCGCAGGCCTGCAAGGTGTGTCGGCGGACACTTACCGCGCTGTCGATTCGGTCCTAGCGATCCTGCTCTGGAGTCACGTCGATGACCGGCGGCTCGTGCGTCCGCCAGAGACGACACTCGTTCCAGGCCTATCCGGGTCCACGATCCTTATTACATAGCCCGCAACTAGCAGCCCGATACTTACAGGTGCGGGATCGCTCGCAGGCCGAATGCCAGCCACTCCGAGCAAGAACTTTGCGGATGTCATGCTGGACGGCACGCGACCTGATTTGGGCAACTCTACCATCTTGGCGGCGCCGCGCACCGAGCCGACGGCGACCGTACGTGCGGCCTTGTCACGGAGATGCGCAGCAAGTTGTGGAAGAGAAATTTGCCTGGCTAAATGTCGCGGCTTAGGCTCACGGAACGCCGAGTTTGTCCAGTGTACGCTTGGCGGGCAGGTGGGACCGCTCGACCAGCTTGATGATCTCGGCCTTCTCGGACGCGGAATATCTCATGCCTCGTCCTCCCCATCCCCGTTCATGCTTTTTTTGAGCAGACGGTTCTCGAGGGTGAGGTCGGCCACGACCTCCTTCAAGGCGGAGGTCTCACGGCGAAGGTCCTTCACTTCGCCGGAGGTTGCGGCGCGCGCCGTATCGCCGGCCAATCGACGTTTGCCGGCCTCCAGGAACTCCTTGGACCAGCCGTAATACATCGAGGCGGCGATGCCTTGGCGGCGGCAAAGCTCGGAGATGTTCTCCTCACCGCGCAGCCCTTCCAGCACGATGCGGATTTTCTCTTCCGCCGAATACTGCCGGCGGGTCTGACGCCGATGAATTCGAGGTCATTACGCAGGAGTTTCGGCCACGTAGAGAAAATCGCGCTCGATGTCATAGTTCCAACTCGAGGCCGGACGGAACAGAGAGCGGCAAGCGCGGTTCTGAACACATGACAAACGCGAAATTACTAGTCGGAACGGTGGTCGTAGCTCTCGTTGGCATTATCGCCTACAGCACCTTCGTTACAATGCACGAGGGTAAGTCAGCCGCCGAGAACCATCAGACTGACGTTGTCAAGCACCACTGAAGGGGGACGACTGGGCGGCGTAACCCAGGCATCGGCTACGGTCTTAGTTAGCCGATATTGGCTCGATGACCATCACGGTGGAAACGACTTCCAACATGGATTGTCGTGCTGCTTCCGCTTCCGATCTTGTGCCAAAACTGAAGTTGATCAAGGGTCTGCCGACGACGCCAATTAGTTTGAAGGCGAAACCCTCGTTGGTCAGCAGAACTTCACTGACACTGTAGATGGACGATACCATGCGTGTAGTTCCGCTCCGCAATCAGTGTCAGCTATGCGCTGATGTCGGTTCAGGGCCAGATAAACGATGCTATATCGCGGTCGCCTGTCGCGGTCTCTGATCCGGCGGACGTTCCTTCCTAGACTCGGGCGGCCTTTTGGCTGCTCTTTTTTCTAGCGTTCCTGATACAACAAGTCCGCGTGTCAGCCAATGGGAATCGGCAGACGGTTGGATGGCAGGAACGCGGCTCACTCCGCGCTTTTTTGCGAATCTTGAACCGATCGACTCGGCGCGTGTTGTTTGCTGACAGCGCCGCGGCCTCATCCCCCGCACACCCCACGCGGCGTGCGCCAGTCCCGCTCGCAAGAGCGGGTTTTTATTTGACTGCAACTTCGGCTTGACGAGCGGCGGTCATGTTCTATCTTTGTTCATGACGAAACTCTCAGCGAAACCCACAAGCAAGGATGGCGCGCGATGACGCGGGGGCCGGCGCGGCCGGATGGGCGGACCGGGTCAAGGTCATCGAGGGAATGCAAGCATCGATGTGAACTCGACGTGGAGACCTTGTCTGCACGCGCGGCCGCGATTCCCGTCGACAGGTTACAGCAACGGTTACGCTGTCCGCGATGCGGGCCGCGACATGTCAGAGCGATGTTCGACGCGCCGATGCGGTAGGTCGGACAAAAGAGGACCCCGGCCGAACCAGGGTCAAGTTTAGCGCAATGTCCAGACAGTCCTTCCTGACTCAGGGAGGGCATCAGATTACTCTTTGCCGGGAGCGGTTTGCCACGTCAAGCCGCAATCGCCAGAATTAGGTGCAGCGGAGTCGCTCGCCTGTCCCCCGCACCCCTGTGGGGCCTCCGCCAGCCCGCCCAGTGGCGCAGGGCTTTCCTGTTCTCTCTCAGCGCGCCAGACGGATCACAACTGTCGAGGCTGAATGAAAATGCTCAAGGCAAATCCCTCTTGACCACCACCGGGGCCGCGCTCAAATTGTCGCGGAAGAACTTCACGTCAGTACGCGAAAGGAGGTCGCGTCATGTCGTCGAAGCAGTATCGGGAGTTTGCCGATGAGTGCATGCACTGGGCAAAAACCGCGCGCAGCGATAAGGAAAAGCGCATATTTCTTCAGATGGTTGAAACGTGGCTGAATGCCGCTGTTTTGGCTGAGCGCCGCGAGCAGCGTGAAGGGGCATCTGGTCGCCGCGAGCATCCAAGCAATGGCGCCGAAGCGTGAATAATCGAACGGCCTGTTGCAGGTAGGTCGCCGTTCTTGCGACTGTCACCGCTTCGCCCAGTCGATATCCCGTTCGCGCTTCACTGCTGGCGATAGCGGATTTTGGTCTTGATCCACTGGTCGGTGCGGCCCGTTCGATAGGAAGAGCCAAGGCGCTACGACACGATGCCCTCGCAGCCGAGCGCGCAAGCGTGCCGATAGATCATCGTGCCTTCACTATCGAATATCGCGTTGACTGCGATGCCGTGGTGAGGAAGCGGTAGAAGATCGACCAGGTATTGCTTGCATTCCTCGACGGGGTTGTCGTCGCAAACCCTACCCCTCGATCCCGATCACGTCGAATGCGCAGCAGACCGCAGCGTAGTCGTGACGGCGCAACAGGTCAAAGGTCGCCAGGCTGCTTTGATCACAACAATCGGCAGGCGGCTGACCGCTTCCACGATTAAGGGGTAGCGGTCAGTGAAGTCATAGCCATTCCGAGTGAACAGCCGGACCCTATCGGCGTCGTTGCAAGCTATAATCCGGAGCCATCGTGTTTGATCTAATGAATCCAACCGGGGCCGGTCGGCGGTTCCTTTGCGGAAGGCGGCAGGCAGGGTTCAAAGCTGGCGGAACGGACGCGACGCTGTAACTAGCGAGAGCCCGCGACCTTCCCAAAGCTCACCGGGTGCAGGCGTGCTGCCCAGTCGGGCCGTCGACCATGATAGCGTACTGGCGGGAGAACCTGGCCGGTCGCGGTTGCAATATAGCGTGCTTCAGATTTCCTTCACGACTTGCGCATAGGCGATGAGCGTGAACAGCGCGGTGCCGCCGACGATGTTCCCGGCCAGCACTGGCACCAGAATATCCCGTGATCATTGCCAGCCAGGATAGGTCGCCGTTGAGCACAAGCAAGAACGCCTCGACGCTGCCGGCAACAATATGCGCGAAATTGCCGACAGAAATCAGGTAGGTCATCAGCACGATCACGTAGAACTGCGCGCTCTCCGCGCCGGGGATCAGCCAAACGAGCGCGGCGATGAGAAATCCGGCGGCGACACCCTTAAAGAACATCTCCGGCCAGGAGTGACCGAGGATTTGGCGGCTGATGTCGAGCATGCCGTGGAGCAAATCAGGCGAAATTACAGGCGTGAATGTCGAGAACAGCGCGGCGAACAACGTGCCGGCGAAGTTGGCGAGCAACACCACGGCCCAGAGGCGCGCCATCTTGTTCAGATTGGCGATGTTGAGAGCGGCGATGACCGGCAAGACCGCCGTGATCGTGTTCTCGGTGAAGAGCTGCTGCCGCGACATGATCACCATGATGAAGCCGACCGTGTAGCCGAAATCGGCAACGAGCGGCCGCCACGCCGTGTCCGGCAGGTGCGTGTGCAGGATCGCCTGCGCCAGCAAGGAAAAGCTGAGCGACATGCCGGCAGCGACGCCGGACCACCACAGCGAGAAGATCGGGCGCGCCATCTCCTCTTCGCCCATCCGGCTGACGACTTCGTAGATTACCGGCGTTCGCGGGCCGGATCGCTCTTCGATGTCTTCGACTTCGCGCGCCGAGATTTGTTTTCGTCTGATCCGGCTCTTGGCTTTTGCGGTCTCGTCCTTGCCTTCCATTGTTGCCGGTCATATCGGACCTGTCGATCAATTGCGGCGAGAGAGGAAGTCACAAAAGGTGAAGATGAACATCAGGCTCGTCCAAAACAGTCCAGCGCCAGCAACGAGGCGGATCAGCGACGTAGAATTTCGCAGCCCCATGAGAAAAGTGCTGAGCACGGCCACCATCAGCGCAGCGATCACCAGGCTCAGAGCCAGGTTGCCGCCACCAAGCGGCAGGTAGGCGCAGATCAGATTGGCAGCGAACAACGCGATCAGCGCGACCCAGGCGATACCGGGGCCTTTCCACAGATGCCAGGCGTCACGCTGTCGGGCCTGATCGCTGCGATTCGCGGGAGAAGATCGCTGGGCCGCTGCTCATGATCGGCCGCCGAGGTAGAGGAGGGGGAAAACCACGATCCAAATGCAGTCGACGAAATGCCAGTACAGGGCCATGCCTTCCATGGTGGCGCCCTGCGGCCGAATGAGTCGCTTCTGGAAGGCGATGAGAATGATCAGAACCGCGCCAATGCCGACGGACAGATGGATCGCGTGGACGACGGTGATAACCCAATAGAGGCCCCAGAAGATCCTTGTAGCCGGCGGCGACAACGGAAAATCCGGCCCAGGGAACAGGTGCTCTTTGAGATCTTCCCGATACTCGAGACCCTTGCATGCCAGAAACGCCAGTCCGAGCATGGCCGTGATGGCGAGGCATAGAAGCGTCAACGATCGCAGCTCGGCGCTGGCTGCGCGCAGCGCGACCGTTATGGTGAAGCTCGATGTGAGCAACAATGCCGTGTTGATCGCACCGTAGAGAACTTGCGTATGCGCGCTCGCGATCGCGAAGGCTTCCTGATTGAAGCTTCGGTACACGGCATAGCTGACGAAGAGGCCGGCAAAAAACAACGCTTCGCTTGCGAGAAACGTCCACATGCCAAGGCTGACGCCTTCGCGCTGCAACGCCAGGTTTGGCCAGGGCTCGCGGACGGCTGTCTGGGTCATGGCTTCGCCTGCGATCGCGCACGTTCTTCGGAGCCGGTTTGCTGAGTGCGGCCGAAATCGTGATAGTCATAGGGGTCGGCGGTGACGCGCGGCGGCCGCAGGAAATTCTGCTTCGGCGGCGGCGACGGTGTTTGCCATTCCAGGCCGGTCGCTTCCCACGGATTGTCCGGCGCCTTCGCTCCCCAGATGAGCGACCAGGTCAGGTAGAGCAGCGGCATGATGTAGGCGGCGGCAAGGATGACAGCGCCGCCACTGGAAAGGACGTGCCAGATCTGAAAGACGTCGGGATAATAGTGATAGCGCCGCGGCATGCCGAGCCAGCCCATCACGAACTGCGGCAAGAACGTGAGGTTGAAGCCGAGGAATATCGTGATGGCGGCAAACTGCGCCCAGAACTCGTTGTACAGTTTGCCGGTGACTTTCGGCCACCAATAATGAATGCCGGCCATGAAGGCCGAGACCGTGCCGCCGACCATGATGGTGTGGAAGTGCGCGACGACGAAGTATGTATCTGTCGTGGCGACATCGATCGGCACCGACGCCAGAAACAATCCGGTCAGGCCGCCGATGGTGAAGAGGCCGAGAAAGCCGAGCGCGTAGATCATCGGCGCTTCGAAACCGATATGACCGCGATAGAGCGTCGCCGTCCAGTTGAACACCTTGATCGCCGACGGCACCGCGACGATGAACGACAGGAACGAAAACACCAGATTGGCGAGCGGCGATTGTCCGGCGACGAACATGTGATGGCCCCAAACCATGAAGCCGATCACGCCGATCATCAGCAGCGAGAACACCATGAAGCCGTAGCCGAAGACGCGGCGCCTGGCGAAGCAGGCAAACACCTCGGAGACAACGCCCATCGCCGGCAAAATCATAATGTAGACGGCGGGATGGCTGTAGAACCAGAACAGATGCTGAAACAGCACCGGATCGCCGCCCGAGGCCGCATCGAAGATCGGCAGGCCGAAAAAGCGCTCGGCCATGATCAAGAGGAGCGACATGGCAAGGACCGGTGTCGCCAGCACCATCACCAAGCTGACGACATACATCGACCAGACGAATAGCGGCAGGCGCAACCAGGTCATGCCCGGGCACGCGCAGCATGTGAATAGTGGCGATGAAATTGACGCCGGTGGCGATCGATGAAAAGCCGACGACGAACACGCCGAAAGCTGCGGCAATGACGTTGGAATGCGAATAGGCCGATGAGAACGGCGGATAGAATGTCCAGCCGGTGTCGACGCCGCCGGACACAAGAACATAGATCGTGAATGCGGCGCCGATGACGTAGATGTACCAAGACAAGAGATTGAGGCGCGGAAAGGCGACGTCCGGCGCGCCGATCATCATCGGCAAGAGGAAATTGCCCATGGTGGCCGGAATCGATGGCACCAAAAAGAACCACACCATGATGATGCCGTGCAGCGTGAATAGCCGATTGTATTGATCGGAGGTCAGGAACCATCCGGTCGGGCTGATCAGCTCCAGGCGCACCAGCGCGATGGCCAGGCCGCCGATAAAGAAAAACACCGTGATCGAAAGCGCGTACAGAATGGCGATGCGCTTGTGGTCGGTGGTTGTCAGCCACGACGTTAGCGTGTGACCATCTTCGAGATAGCTTTCGCTGCCGGCGCGCAGCGGAGGCACAAAGGGCAGGGCCGCGTCCGTCATCGCGATGCTCCGTTTTGCCCGCGGTCGCCGCCGCTCAATGATTTGATGTAAGCGATCAGCTCAACAATCTGGCCTTCGCTCACGGTTCCGGCGAAGCTCGGCATGATCGGTGGAAAGCCGGCGACGCGATACTTGTCGGGCAGGACGATACAGTCGCGCAGGTAGGCTTCATCGGCGATCACGGTGCGGCCGTCGGCAACCTGCACGTACTGCCCGTAAATGCCGTGGAGATCCGGGGCATGCACGGTCGAGCCCGGCGTATGGCAACCGGAGCAGCCGAGCGAGCGGAACAATGCTTCGCCCTGATGGGCGAGGTCGTCGCCTTGCGGCTGCGCGGCGGTCCAGCGCGCATAGTCGTCCGGCGCCGTGACGACCAAACGTCCCGCCATCAGCGAATGATCGGTGCCGCAGAATTCGGCGCAGGTGAGATGAAAGACGCCGGTCTTGTTGGCGTTGAACCACAGGTAGGTGTAGCGGTCCGGCAGGATGTCTTGTTTGATTCGCAGCGCAGGCAGGTAGAGATCGTGAATGACATCCTGCGATGTCATCACCAGCCGCACGTTTGTGTTCGACGGCACGTGCAATTCATCGATCTCTCGGGCGCCGCTTGGGTGTTGAATGCGCCACATCCACTGCTTGGCGACGACGTGAATCTCCAGGGCGTCCGGCGGAGGCGTGAGCGCGGTGAGCTGATCGGACGCGGCCCACCAAAAAAAGAACAGGAACGCTAATAGCGTGGCGACGGTCCAGCCGATCTCGAGCTCGCGTGTCTTGCGTTCGGGGACGGCGCCGCGCGACGCGCTTGATCCGCGGTAATACACCGCGAAGAATCCGATAATCAGCCCGGTGACGAGCAGTACGATGAGACCGCAGAGCACGGAGAGCATGTAGAATAGGTTGTCGACCCTTGCGGCGTAGTCGGAGGCCGTGGTGGTGAATTGGTCGAGGGTCATGGCGTCGCCCCTCCGCCGTTCGCGCAGCACCATGATCGACACGCCGGTCAACAGCAGCGACAGGGTCACGGCCGCCGCACAGGCGAGCATCGTGGTGATGCGTTCGGTGTAGATGCCTTTCGCCGGATCGTAGCCGTAGCAAAGAAGATGAATGCGATCAGCGAACGTGCCGACCGCGCCGTGACCGGCGTCGACGATGGCAAGCCGCAGATCGCTGCCGTCGAGGCCCAGCGGAGAGAGCAGGCGGCGAACTTGCCCGGCAGAGTCAAGGATGTAGACGGCTGCGGGGTGGGCGTATTGATCGTGCTGGGCATCGTAGGCGTAGCGCAGGCCGAGCGCCGTGGTGGCCGAATGGATCGTTGTCTCATCTGCCGTGAGGAAGCTCGTAGCCCGGCCGACAGGATCGTCGGCATCCAGATGCTTTGTCCGCATGGCGCGCGCGTCGTCGGGGCCATCGCGGGGGTTGAGACCGAGGACGAGAAGACGGTAGTCGGCTCCCGGTCTGAGACCGGATTTGTCGAGAGCGTCGGCAGCGAAACTGACGATCGGTCCGCAGAGCGTGCGGCAGGTGTAATCGGCGAAGATCACGACGGCCGGTACGCCGGCCAACGCGTCGCCGATGCTGATCTGGCGCTGCTGCTCGTCGCGCAGGACGAGGCCGAGCGGCAACGCCGCCTGCGGTGGCGGCAGCGCAGCAACTGCGTTGAGCTCGGCCTTGGTGAAATTTGCCATGGCGGCGGGATTGGCGAACGGCAACATCGCTCCAACGGAAGCCGCGATGGCCAATGTGCGCCAAGTGCGAGTTATGGCTGGTGCTCCGGGGTGCGATGCGGCTCCGGTTGGGCGTCAGGTGTCGTAGCGTGCTGTGCGCCCGCGGTCGGCGACGACAGCGCCGGCGTCGACGATGGCAATAGCGGCGCCCAAGCGTCTTGTCCGCGTTGTGCCAACACCTGCATGGCACGGTCGATCGGGATCTGCACAAGATTGTGCTCGGCGTTTGCCCACCGCCAAGTTTCGAGACGCTGCCGCTGTTCCGAGGCAAGGCGTTCGCGCTCGGCAACCTCATCCTGCGACGTCGTCACCCGGGGTGCCGCGAATGTTTGCGGCTGCGGAAGATCTTTGATCGGCACGGCGTGTTGGTAGATCGCGTAAAGCAGCCCGATCGCTAGCGCGACCAAAAGCAGCGAACCGATCGCTGCCATGACCACAATGCGGGAATTGACGGAAGGTGACTCGGGCGTGTAGCGAAGGTGGTCGTCAGCGTGCATCTGCCATCTCCCGAGCGCGACCTATATTCAGACCGATCAACAACAATCCGATGGCGAGGATCGATAAGACAGCGGGCAAGACCGCGGCTGTGCCCGCTGGTGGCGCGATGAGATAAATGTCGAACGCGGCCAAGCCCGCAAGCACGCCGCCGCCGAAGACTCGCAGCGGTCCACGTCCGCTGCGAACTTTCGCCATCATCAGCGCGAGGATCGGCACGAGCGACGCGAGCACGAAGGCCGCCCATGCAAACAGCCGCCACGGCAATTGCGCGCGTTCGACAAACCAGACCGATTCAGCGGGAAGATCGCCGTACCAGATCACAAGCACGGCCATGAAGTTCATGTAGGTGAGGCCAAGCAGCGTCGCGAGCAGCAGGCCGCCCAGATCACCGAGCGCTGGTTCTTCGGGCGGAAAAGCTGCGGCCAAAGCCGCCCAGGCCAGCGCTGCGACAAGCGATGCAATGGCAATCGTTGCGCCAAACGAGGAGGACGTGAACGGTGCTTCGAGAGACAGATACCAGTCGATGGCGATGCTGCAGGCGGCGAGCGCGTTGAAAACCAGGCCGAGCGCTGCGAACAGTTGGGCAATCCGGCCGCGCATTCGCAGCAACAGAATTGCGAAGACCGACCAGCCGCCGAGCTCCACAAGGCTCCGTAGAATGAAGGCCGGCGTGTTCAAATAAGAGGAGAGGACGTCGGCCTTGATGGCGGCCGCCTGATGGTGCCACGGATATAGCGTGGGCAGCGCAAGAAACAGCGGGATCGCCAGCACGATTAATAGCGGCAATGCGGCGGCGGCAGGTTCAATCGACGCCGCAAGCAGCAATCCCCACCGCCCGCCGGTCAGGCGATGGATCATCATGAGGCTCAGGCTGCCGATGAGGATCTGCGACCAAAACGCCAAGCCGATGAGCCAGCCGGTGGCCGCGGCCTTCAGATTGAGGATAGCCAGCAGGACAATCAACGCAACCGCTACAATAGCGGTCACGATGGCTGCGGCGTGCCGGTCTGCGGTGCGGAAGCGTGCTGCGTTCATCGGACGTGCTCCGCAGCATCGGGGACCTCGGCGACCTTCGCGCGCCGCGACAATTGCAGCGCGCGGATGTAGGCGGCAATCGCCCAGCGGTCATGTGGATCGACGCGGTCGGCATACGAGAACATGACGCCGTAGCCGTTGGTGATCACGTCGTAGAAATGCTGGGCCGGCGCTGCGACGAGGCGATCTTCGAAATAAGACGGCGGGCTCGGAAAGCCGTGCGCGACGATGACGCCGTCGCCGTCGCCGGCAAGACCGTGGCAGGGTGCGCAGAAAATGCCGAAGCGCTGCTGGCCGCGTACCAGCAACGCGGCATCGACCGGAGGCGGATGTTTCGCAATTTCGGCCCGTTCGACATCGCCTTGAGCGACGACGCCCGCAGGCAGCGGCCGGGCTGAGGTACCGGCGGACCATATTGAGGTCGGACTGTAAGTGCGGAGCTTGCGCTGCTGCGTCATGCTGAGATCGCAGGCGGCGAGCGAGCAGCAACCTATAGCCGTTGCCAGTGAAAGGATGGATCGGAGGATCATAAATCCTCCTCGGATCTGACTTCACGGATCGCGGTCGCGCCGGCGCCGCGGAGAAAATCGATCGATTGATGAAGCCGGTCATCGCTCGGGCGCTCGACCGCCAGAATGAAACGGTCTTGGCTGGCGCGCGCGAATCCTTCGACCGCAAACAAAGAGTGATGCAGCCGTGGCAATCCGCAGGTGATCAGGAAGGTGGCGAAGCCGGCAACGGCAGCGGCCAGAATGCCGGTCGCAAACGGGACCAGCATGAATGCCGGCCACGCATCCAACGGGCGTCCGCCGCTGTTGTAGGGATAATCGATGACCGCCGAATAATATTCCGTGCCGTAAGCCAACGCGGCCATCGCCATGCCGGCGACGAACATCACCAGCCGTACGTGATTGGGGCGGAGGGCAATAAGCTCGTCCAAGGCCTCGACTGGATACGGCGTGAAGGCATCGACGGGTTGTAAATGAGCCGCGGGCGCCCGGCGTGCTGCGTCGACCACGCGTTCTTGATCGGCGAACTCGGCCAGCAGCCAGGCGGTCATGCGGCCTCCTCGCTGACCAGCTTACGAACCTCGTGCATCGACACGACCGGAATGAGCCGCACGAAAATCAGATACATGAGCGCGAACAGGCCGAGCGAGCCGAAGGTGGTGATCCAGTCCCAAACCGTCGGCAGAAACAGCCGCCACATGCTCACCGCGTAATCGTGCGACAGCGTGTTCCAAACAATCAGGATGCGCTCGAGCCACATGCCGATGTTGACGGCGATGGCGACCACAAACACCGCGACCACGTTGCGGCGAATGATCGTGAGCCAAAAGGCCTGCGGTATCACGACGTTGCAGAGCAGTAGCGCCCAGAACATTGGCGCATAGGCGCCGGTGAACTCAAAAGCCACGAGGCTGCGGTCGGCGTGCTCGCCGCCGTACCAGGCGCTGAACCATTCGCTGGCGTAGGAGAGGCCCATGATGATCGCCGCCGCCAGCATGATCTTGGCCATGACGTCGAAGTGCTTGAGCGTGATGAGGCTCTCCATGCGGAAGCCCCAGCGTACGAGCGCGGCCAAACAAACCACCATGGCGAAACCGGAATACATCGCGCCGACGACGAAGTAAGGCGGAAAGATCGTTTCCTGCCAGCCCGGCATCAGGCTGGCGGCGAAATCCATGCCGACGACGCTGTGCAGCGACACCACCAGCGGCACGCCGAGACAGGCGAGGGCCAGGTGCAGCGTCTCGTAGACCCGCCAATGCGACGCCGAACCGCGCCATCCCAACGCAAACGCACCGTAAATCAAGGCTGGCCATTTGGTGCGGGCGCTATCCCGCATGGTGGCAAGGTCGGGAATGAGCCCGACATACCAGAACAGGATCGAGAAGATCAGATAACTCAGGATCGCCCAGAAGTCCCAAATAAGGGCGCTGCGCCATTGCGGCCACAACGCCATCGTATTGGGGTAGGGCGTTAGCCAATAAAAATACATCGGCCGCCCGAGATGAATGATCGGAAAAATGCCCGCGATGCTCGCGGCGAACAGAGTCATCGCCTCGGCGAAGCGGTTGGTCGATGCGCGCCACTTTTGCCGCGTCAGCAACAGCATAGCTGAAATGAGCGTGCCGGCGTTACCGATGCCGATCCACCAAACGTAGTTGGCGATGGCAAATCCCCAGACCACCGTCGTGTTGACGCCCCAGATGCCGATGCCGCGCCAAAGCACCAGGAAAACTGCGAGCAGAAATGCAGCGGTGAGGACGAGGCTGATCGCAAAAGCGATCCACCAGGCGCGCCACGACCAGAGCTGGCGCTCGTAAAGCGGCGCCGTAACGAGCCCGTTAACTGTCGCCAAAGTGCGCGCGCTTGGCAGGGTCCAGCGGACTGGATCAGCCAAAATGTTTTCGCGCTCGACGGCGACAGTGCTCAAGACTGCGGCTTTCCAAAATCCGGGTTGTGGTTATGCAAACGCGCCAGGTAAGTGGTGCGCGGTCGCGTGCCGAGTTCGCCGAGCAAGGCGTAACTCTGCGGCGCACCGCGCAGCGGGTGGATCGCGGCTTGTGGATCGGCCAGATTGCCGAACGAGATTGCGCGCGTTGGGCAGGCGGCTTGGCAGGCAGTGACCACCTCGCCGTCGCGGATCGATCGGCCGTCCTTCTCGGCCGCGCGCCGCGCGCCGCTGATGCGCTGGACGCAGTAGGTGCACTTTTCCATGACGCCGCGGCCGCGCACACTGACGTCAGGATTGAATACCGCCTTGGCGATTTCGCTGCCGAAGTTCCCGTATTCCTGGCCGTCGGCATATCCGAAGAAATTGAAGCGCCGAACCTTGTAGGGACAATTCGACTGGCAGAAGCGGGTGCCAACGCAGCGGTTGTAGACCTGCGCGTTGAGCCCTTCGCTGTCATGCACCGAGGCCGCCACCGGACACACCGGCTCGCACGGCGCGTGCTCGCACTGCATGCACGGCACTGGCGAAAATCCCGGCCGTCCGTCAATGATATATTCGTCGACCCGGAGCCAATGCATGTCGCGGCCCTCGGCGATCTCGTCGGGACCGACGATCGGAATGTTGTTCTCAGCTTGACAGGCGATGACGCAGGCGTTGCAGCCGATGCACGCTGCGTTATCGATTACCATGGCCCATTCGTAAGTGTCGTAGCTGTGCTCAGGGTAGAGGGTCGGCGGATCGGCGCCGGGCTTGCTGAGCCCGAGATCAGACTTGAGCAGCTCGGTAAGATCGAAGCGCGGCTGCAGCGTTTCTGCCTCACCCTCGATTGTAAAAAAGTGTTGCGTGCGCAGCAGGTTTTGCCGGCCCGAGCCGCGTCCGACAGTCAGATCATCGAGCAGCCATGGCGAATCCAGCTGCCGCATGGCGTAGAGGTCGAAGCCGATATGGCTACCCATGGTACCGGCCGCAGTACGGCCGTAGCCGAGGGTGCCGGCGATTGTGCCTGAAGCTTGACCGGGCTGCACGAAGACTGGCGCTTCAACAACACGCTCCCCTGATGCGAGGCGCAGCAGGTCGCCGTCGATCAGGCCGAGTTTGCGCGCGTCGTCTTCGGCGACATGAAGCGCGTTACCCCAGACTTGTTTGCTAAACGGTTTTGGACATTCCTGCAGCCACGCGTTGTTGGCGACGCTGCCATCGAAGACGGCCGCGTCGGGCGCGAGCGTCAGAACGAAACTAGTCGTGGCATGCGCCGGCGTCATCTCCGGCAATTTTGCCGCCGGCAACGTCAGTTTTGGCGAAGCACTGTCGGCGATCAGCCCGTCCTGCAGCGATCGCCGCCACCAATCATCGAAATCTTCGCTGTAGGTGCCTTTTGTACGCCAGCGCGCGCGCACAAGATCATGGGCGGAAACGCTCAGGGTGCCGTTCAGAAGTGCGAGCAGATCGTGCGCGGTGCGGGTGTCGTAGAGCGGCCGGATCAGCGGCTGGATGATGCTGGCGGTGCCGTCGATGGAGCGGGTGTCGGACCACGTTTCCAGCGTATCCGATTGCGGCAAATGCCAAGTGCAGCGGGTGCCGGTCTCGTCGCGATAAGCACCGAGGTGAACCGAGAACGGGACCGTCGCGAGGCGCTCTGCGATGGCCAGTTCGCCCGGCGTGTCGTAGGCCGGGTTGGCGCCGATGACGATCAGACAATCGGCGCCTTTCGCCTGCAAGGCATCCGACAGAGTGCGCAAAGAAGCGCCATGCCCGGTCTCGACCGGATCAACGGGCGCGATGCAGTCGAGCGGTGCGGACAACTGCGCATTGATCCAATGGCACAGCGCGTGCACCTCGGCGCTTTGCCGCGGCCCGGTTTGAACGACAGCAGCGCCCTTGCGGGCTGCGAGATCGGCGGCGGCCACGCGCACGAAGTGGGCAATGTCGGCGGGCAATTCGGCAGCAGCGAAATCGGCGCCGAGCGTGCGCGCCACCTCAATCGCAATGTTTCTGATGAGCTCCGGCCGTATCGCGACGCGGTGGTCGGCGAGCGCGCCTGTCAGCGTGTAGACGGGCTCGGCCATATACAGGCGCAACGAGTCAGCCGGCTGCCGCGAGCGTCGCGCGGTTGTGATGTCACGGCTGGATCGGATCTGCTGCGGTCCAAAGCCGAGCGGATCTGCATCCAACAACAGCGCAACTCGCGCATCGGCGAAGCGCGGCATGACGGTCGCGGCGCGACCGAAAGCCAGGTTCGCGCCGGCGCTCGCCGTGTCGTCGTCCGCTGGCTCGTAGCGAAACCATTGTGCCTGCGGGAACGTCTGCCGGAACGTGTTGATCTGACCGAGTAGCGTCGGCGAGGTGATGCGGCCTGTCACGAGCGCTAGTCCTTCGCCCTGGCGCGCTCTCGCGGCGTTCAGGCGTGGCAGCAATGCGGCCTCGAACGCGCTCCAGGGCTGAACCCGCCCGGCGCTGTAGGGTGCCTTCGAACGGTCTGGATCGTACAGCGACAGCACGGCGGCTTCGGCGAAGACGTCTGTGGCGCCGAGGCTTGCCGGATGGCGGGGGTTGCCGTTAATTTTTATCGGCCGACCCTCGACCGACGTGGCAATAACACCGCGCCCGTATCCGGCGAGAGGCAGCGCCGTCGCAAAGCGTGACGGAACGCCGGGCACTTCGCCGGCAGGCACCTCGACATACGGCACGATTTGTTGGGCAGGTCTGCCACACGACGCAAGCGCCAAGGCGGCGCCGCTGACAAACAGTTTGAGGGCGGCACGACGATCGAGCCCACCGCGATGACCAGGATCTGTGCCGGGGGATTGCTGGATCATCGGTGGCAAACCGTGCAGTCGGTCAGGCGCTTGTTATCGACCTGGGGATGGACGAATGACGCATCGCGCTTCGACGGATCGCTCGGCCGCTTCCAGTTCGGATCGAAAACGTCGGTGACGGGACAAAGGTTCGGCGTTGGGTCGCGATGACAGTCAAGACACCATCCCATCGTCAGCGGCGCCGCCTGACGCATTAGCGGCATCGAACTTACGTCGCCGTGGCAGTTGGTGCACGCAACGCCCTTGGCGATATGGATGGAATGATCGAAATACACGTAGTCGGGCAGCCGGTTCACTTTGTTCCAATGGATCGGCGCGTTGTTGGCCAGGCTTTCGCGCACCGGTGCCAGCATCGCGGTCTGTGTGTAGAGCTGGGAATGGCAGGTCATGCAGGTGTGGGTCGGTGGCAGCCCGGCGACGGGTGAGGTCTCCACACCGCTGTGGCAGTACCGGCAATCCAACCCAAGCCCGCCGACATGATGCTGGTGACTGAAAGCGATCGGCTGGTCGGTCGTCAGCGTGCGACCGGTGCTGTATTCCGACGCGCTCAGCCAATAGCCGATGCCAATGGCGACAAACGGTAGCACCAGAGCGGCAACCAAAATGAAACGCGCGACGGTGTCGGCAAAGGGATGGAATACGTGCGGCATCCGCCGCCTCCTTGCCTACGCTCAATTTCTACATTACCTTTTCGATGGGGACGCATCCGCCATTCGCATCTGTACAACGGGCGTTCGAGCGCTCGGTTCCCGGCGCAGCGGCGGCCCGAGCGATCAAAGGACCATCGCCATATACCCTTAAATTGAGGCGAGCGGGCGGTTCGCGCTCGTTTTATCGATATTGCGGCGCCATCGGCGACAATGCCGGACAGTAGGGCGATCATGACGTCAGCCGCAGTTCTCAGCTGCGTCATAACACACTTGAAACTCCGACCTCGCTCGGGGACTGTTCTCGCTTTTTTTTCGACCGCGCCCCGGTCCCGCAGACAGACGATGTGCGCCCACACTGCGAGCCACGGCACAAAAACATCCCGGGCAGGTCAAATAGAGCGATTGAGCGATTGATGGCGGAGAAGCGGTATCACGCGGGTGGCGCAGAACACTGGCGGTTCGGAAGACGGCTCAGGCAAGTCGCTATGTCCTCAGTCAGTATGGCCTTGCGCGCCGCCTAAGCGCCGCCAAACGACCTTCCGGTCTATCGCTTCGTACCCATCACAGATCGTATAATACCCGATCACTTCGCTAAAACAGGTGACGATGGGCTCGAAGGTTGGTTTGATATCGACCACGCCAGTTGCGAGAATGCCAGTGCGTACAAGAAATGCGCCGTAAACACCTCCGGAAGTCTGCCCACCTCTTCCACGATTTCCACCCTCTATTGCATTCCATAGCAAAACAGCTTTTCTCTCAGGCGCCCAAGTATTTTGGCACCACCTACGCCTCGTGGAGGATGAACAGGGTGTCCGAGTACTTGTGGGGTATCCATGCAGAAACCGGGATATGATCCGAAACCAGCCAATGCCCTTGCGCCGGGGCGTACAATTGCGGTGCTTCGCACCTTTGCCCGCCGCCGAAACCGATTAGATAAGATGATTAGATCGAACTGGAATTCTCGCAAGGCAAGTTCTGCTCGCTCAGGGCTAAATCCATCATTTTCGATTTTCGATGGAACATTACGTCTACAAATGTTTACGGATAGAGCTAAGCCGAGAAGTTGCATCGCGAAAAATATGCCGCATGCGCCAAGACGAAACAGAAACTAACAACCACGCGATCGAACCAATTCCCAATGCCAAAGTGCCTAAGTAAGGTATCAGCAGCCAGACTGCCAAAGCAAAGCTCACCAGTCCGAGACTTCCGATTGCAGCTCCTGCGGCTTCGAGTGCAGCGGCGTCAGTCCCGCGCCGCTGACCGCTCTAGACGGTGCCGGCGCTTCTCGCGACGTTCGTGAGCTTCGACTAGGGTTGCACTCGCGCAGAGAACGGCAGGAAACGCAAGAAATAGTCCGCCGATCGAAGCCCCTTTACTGTCCGCGATGATGCCTGTGACAACCGGACCCGAAGCTGCCCAGGCCAAACCGGATACCACAAACGGGTACCATCGGCCTTCTTTTAGCGCTGATAGTTTGAAGCGAACGACCATTGCTCACCGCAGGATGAGTTGCTCAAGACCGAACGCTGTGAAAAGCCAAACGGCTAGGGCTGAGAGCGTCGCCGCGACGGCCGATGTGCGAAAGCGCGCCAGCAGCTGGCAGGTCGCGAACACAGTAAAATCATGCAGGGCGATCGCGCCCAGACACCATCGAGCGGGCCTCGGTCGCGATAAAGCTCGGAGGTTTGCTCGACGAAAGCCGAGCGTCAGAGTTGCGAGAGCCACGGAGGGAGCGCCTCCGAAGAGCCCTGCGAAGCTTTTCGGGCGGAGCAGATCGCCCAAGATCGCGAAGGCGGAGACGATTAGTCCACCCGCTAAGAACCGCAGCGCGTAGTCCACATTCGGCTCCCTTTCTCCCTATGAACCTTTTGTGACAATATGAGTTCCTCCTCACTCGAAGTTGGCGGCATCCGGAAATGGCTATCCCTGACGGTTCGTCCGACCGAGTATCGACGTCGAAATTGCGCGCGAGGTTGCTGCTCATACCCACCGTCGCGCTGAACGTGTCGCCGGTGTCGCTGACTTGGGGGGCCGACGAGCACGCGCTTCTCGCGCTTGCTGCCGTCGGCTGGCTTTACAGCCGGGGATTAGGCCCGGACGGACAGGCGCCTTGGCACCCATTTTCTTGCCTGCTCGCTAGCTGTCGGCTTTCCTACCCCACGTGATGAAGGCGTTCATCGATCAAGAACGTCCGGATCGCTTGACGATCCGCGGGACACCTCCGCGGGGTACCCCTTTCCGGCAAGGGCGAAGGACGCGTTTCCGTCGGGCCACGCTCTCCACGTCGGCGCGATCGCGTCAGCCGCAACGCTGTTGGCTCCAAAATATAGAAATGCCATCTGGACCGGGGGAGCCGTTTTAGTCACAACCCGCCTGATTTTGTTAGCGCATTGGCTCACGGACGTCCTTGGCTGGTTTAGCGCTCGGCGTCAGCCTTGAACGTGCAATACGGTTCAGCGACAAAACCTGCGGAGCGCAGCTGACAAGCGTGTATGCTCTCGTCCGCTGGCTGCAAGAGCGTTATGGCCGTGCCAGGGAGCCCGCATGCGCATTGTCCCTGAAGCCTACGATCATCGGCGAGGACCGAAGGACTTTCATTCGATACATACAGAGCGTTCCCGACGTGCCATCTAAAGTCGAATAACCATTTGTATAATACCTCTCACTTGCATGTAGGCGCCGAGTTTGCCCGCGTTCCCACACCTCCTCGTTCGGGGGAAAATTTTCGGGGCGCCTCTTGAAATTCAATTGGTCAAAACAAGATTTTTCATTGTCAGCTCGGTGAGCTGGCCGTCCGGATGCCTTTGGGTCCGGACGCGTGAGGACGGGCACCGTGCGTGTTCGGTGCCGCTCGTAACCATTTTGCTCTTTGGAGGATCTGGCTATGCGCACAGTCGACTTTGCTCCCCTTTGGCGCTCGACCGTTGGTTTCGACCGCCTGTTCGATCTTATCGAGGGCGCCCAGGGGGCGCCGAGGACACCTACCCCCCGTACAATATCGAGCGGACGGGAGAGAACCGCTTCCAAATCTCGCTTGCGGTCGCGGGCTTCAGCCCTGACGAGATCGCCATCACAGCCGAACAAAATGTCGCAACGGTTGAGGGCGCCAAGAAAAGCCGCGAGGACCGCGAGTTTCTCTACCGCGGGATCTCGTATCGGCCCTTCAGGCGCCAGTTTAGTCTTGCCGATTACGTGCAGGTCAAGGGTGCGTCGCTCGATAACGGCCTGCTGACCGTCGAGCTGATCCGGGAGATTCCCGAGGCGATGAAGCCGCGCAGGATCGCTATCAATGATCAGGCCACGGCATCGGTCCAGAAGATCGAAACGGTCAAGGCGGCCTAAATTAACCTGTCCAATGCCGCGCGTCCCCTGACGCGCGGCGTCCTTCAATTCGTCATAGATAGATTAATGGAGGCTCCTATACGGCCGACGGCTGAGGCTTGCGGTATCTATTACGAAGACAACATTTTCAACCACGCCCTTCAACATCCCGAGACGGTGTTCGACCATCCTGACGACGTGGTCACGGATCCAAAGCTCAGTCTGTCCGAAAGGCGCGCGATCCTCGCCTCCTGGGCATCCGATGCATCGCCGTCGCTTCATGCTCTGCTTTGCGGGCTTCTATTGGTTTGAAAGCCCCGTCTCGATTGATGAAATACTAGAAGCTCTGATGGCTCTAAATGGTAATCCGCGCCAACCGCCCGGCGGCAAACCACGATTGCGGGCCGTGAGCAGGCTGGCCGCTTAATGCCGTGTGGGTGCGCGAGAGATCTTTATTCCGTCCCGCAGAACTTCCAGCTCCGTTGCCGCTTGGCCAGCCGCGCGCGGGGAAGCCCCCAAGAACGGCGGACTGGCGAAGGCCAATTACCCCGTTCAATACCATAGGAGGTTGTTTGTTGAAGGTGTCTTCGGTTTGGTTGATCGCCAGACTGTAATGAGTGTAGTGCGTCCATGGTGGCGATTTATCGCGTTGCAACCACTTGTATGCTGGCATTAACGCTGCATGCGGGCAACGCTCGATGCAAGCGCATCGGCTCGTGAGCGGTGTTTCTAAAAGCCGATGCCAGGTACATAAAACGCCGAACGTTCGCTGGGTCGCTCCACCTCCGCTCTGCAGAAATGGATTTAAACGAGAATTGCGGCCCTTGCTCGGAGATCGGCCAGCAACGATCGCAAGCTGGGCGTCTGCACTCGCAATTACTTCGCCATGTGCGGAACGAACGAGTGCACGCGGCTGTTCCTGGAGGACAGCTAGGAGCAGATTTAATGTATCACCACATCAAAAAGCTAATGTACACCGTTCGAGTCGACGAGCCCGATCCGCGCTTCGGCAACATGCTGCTGGAGCAGTTCGGCGGCGCCAACGGCGAGCTTGCCGCGGCGATGCAATATTCCATCCAGGGCCTGAACTGCGAGGATCCCGCGCGCAAGGACCTCCTGATGGACATCGGCACCGAAGAACTGAGCCATCTCGAAATCGTCGGGACGCTCGCGCGCATGCATCTCAAGCCGCTGAAGTCGGTTCGCGAGGACGCCGAAGCCGATCCCTTGATCGCCATCGCAGGCGGCGGCGGCGTCAATCTATTCAATTCCAGGGAAATGCGTGGACCGCCGATTACCTCAAGATTACCGGCGAACTCGACGTCGATCTGCGCAGCAATATCGCGGCCGAGGCTCGCGCAAAGATCGTCTACGAGCGGCTCATCAATTTCTGCCGCGATGCCGGCACCAAAGACGCTCTGCAGTTCCTGATGACCCGGGAGATCACACATATGCGGGCGTTTACGGCGGCGCTTGAGAGCATGGGGAAGCCGCCTTTCAGCATCGGCCGGATCGCCCCGACGCCTAAACTGGTCGATCAATACTTCAATGACTTCACCGGCGAAGGCGATCACGGGGAAATCGACACGACCGGTCCGTGGAATGAGGGCAACGGATTGGAAATAGTTCAATCACCCGCGATTGCTGCGAACGGCGAAGGGGCGCTCGACGAACTCGGAAACATTCACGCGGAGAGCACTACGTCGGGCGATGAAGCAATCCAGGGGTTTCTCGTCGACCAACTGCGCGACATTTTGCACGCCGAGAAGCAGCTAATCAAAGCACTTCCCAAGATGGCCAAGGCCGCCCACTCCGAGCAATTGCGAAAACTTTTCGAAGCGCATCTGGAGGAAACGGAGGCGCAGGCCGAGCGTCTCGGCGAATGCATGCGCCTTCTTGAGGCTCCCGCGCGCGCCAAGCCGTGCAAGGGGATGGCTGGTTTGGTCGAGGAAGGCGATGAGGTCATCCGGGAAGGCAAACGCAAGGAAGAGAACGTCGCTGATCTCGCTCTCATCGGTGCCGCTCAACGCGTCGAACACTACGAGATCGCGGCCTACACGACGGCCCGCAATCTCGCGCTTCAAGTTCGGCAGCCGGCGCTCGTCCAACTGCTGACAAATTCTCTGGGCGAGGAGCAGAATGCAGCCCAATTGCTCGACCAGCTCGCCCAGCCGCTTTTATCGGTCGCGAGAATGCCCGCGGCCATCGAATGACGGGTGCCTAGGACGTCGAATAGACGCCTAGCTCTTCGGCCGAATGCTCGGCGGAGAGAGAACGGCCCCGGAATGGAAGGGCCGTTCTGTCTCTTCGTGCCGTTGTTTTTGAAGCTCGTAATCCGCGGATGAATGAGCGTGGGCAAAGTAAAGGGATTGAGGCAAGAAGTCCAAACGCGCGCTTGATTGGCGCGGTTGATTGCTTGCAGCGTGCAGCAAATGTTAATCGCGGGAGCTTCGTTTTCCCGCCCGTTCGGGGACGGCGGGTATTCTTGTTCCCCCTGATCCGTAATAGTCGGCACCTCGCCGCCTCCCGCGAACTCAGCTTCTTCGTCGACAGGTTCCCCTGCGCGATCTCCGGCACCCAAGGGTGGGACCGGCTTCAGCGTGTCACTCAAATCGTCCTCGATCGCAACGATTTCGCGAGCCATCTGCCAATGTGCCTCTTGACGCCCCCTCAGGTCGGCCTTCTTCCTCCCAGAGCTCTGTATGCTCGATCTCTGATACGCTTCTCGATGTCGTCCATGATAATCCTCTCTATGTCCACAGGTTTAGGTATCTGATCCAGGAGGCGTCTGCCGCCCGCTTCGTCTAAACGGTCTTAGCTCG
>CAVTTZ010000021.1:0-25707 GCA_963737755.1 uncultured Alphaproteobacteria bacterium
AGGCTCAGCCGCATGGTTGGAGAGGAGAGTTAATGTTGCCCTAAGAGGCTGATTAAGCGCTGGGACAGGCCGATAAAAAAGCGGCGGAGCTTTCGCCCCGCCGCCGCGTCGAAGAGCCGTCGGTATCGCTGTCGGGCTTAGCCGAACAGCTTGAGCACCGACTGATTGGCCTGGTTGGCGATCGACAACGCCGAGATTTCCAGCTGCTGCTGCGTCTGCAGGGTCAGCAAGTTGGCGCTTTCCTGGTTCTGGTCGGCCAGCACGAGGTTGCTGGCGCCGGTCTGCAGGGTGTTGATCATGTTGGTCTCGAACTGCTGGCGCGTCGAGATCGTCGAGGAGTTCGTGCCGAAGGTTTCGGTCTGGGCACGCACGGTGGTGATCGCGGCGTTGATCGCGGTGTCGGGCGCTCGTGATCGTCGTGTTGTTCTGGAACCCGCCGGTCGCGACACTCGTCAGTCCGAGCCCGGTGTGGTTGTCGGTCACGCCGCTGATGGTCAGCGTGCTGGTGCCGGTCTCGTTGAAGTTGACCGTCAGATCGTTGCCGTTGAGCAGGTTGACGCCGTTGTAGGAGGCGTCGCTGGCCAACTGGTCGATCTGGGTCAGCAGCGAGTTGTAGTTGGTCTCGAGCGTGCTGCGCGTGGTGCTGGTGCCGGTTACCGCGCTGCCCGAGAGGCCAAACGCCGTTTGGTCCGCGCCCGACGCCGTAAAGGTGGTGTTCGGATTGTTGGAGGCGAGCACGAGGTGGCCGCTGCCGTCGTCGGTCGCGCTCACGGCGCCCGAAGAAC
The DNA here is from genome assembly GCA_963737755.1 of uncultured Alphaproteobacteria bacterium. Lineage (GTDB taxonomy): Bacteria > Pseudomonadota > Alphaproteobacteria > Rhizobiales > Xanthobacteraceae > BOG-931. The sequence continues at coordinate 786 of CAVTTZ010000021.1, forward strand.
CGAGGCCGGCGGTGCCGTTGATCGCAGCTTCGATCGAGCTCAGCGAGGCGCTGGCGGCCGACCGAGACCGTGTAGGTCGTGCCGCCGGTGGAGATCAGAAGGTTGCCGGCCGCAGCGGTGTTGGGCGGTCAGATCGACGGTGCCGGTGGTCGCGCCGTTGGTGTCGTTGGTGGCCGCCTGTGCCTGCTGGGCGGTCGACAGCGCCTGCTGGAGCAGGCTGGTCAGGCTGGTGAGGCCGTTATTCGCGGCGTCGAGCGTCTGCTGCGCCTGGCCGATTTGATCGAGCAGGTTGCTCAGATCGCTGGCGCGATTGTCCAACGACTGCGACTGGAAATAGCTGGTCGGGTTGTCGAAGGCGGTGTTGACCTTCTTGCCGGTGGAGAGATGTTCTTGGGTGGTGGTCAGGTCGGCGGCGGTGTTCTGCAGCGAAAGCAGGTTCTGGCGAACGCCCGCGCTCAAGGTAATATCGGATGACATGATACGCATACCCTTCTGGTTACAGGCCGTACTGGCGAGCACTGACGGGACATACTGTGCCGACGAGTGCAGGTTCCGATCGGACCGACCGGCCTGCTAAACGTTTGGCGCATTTCGTTTAAAGACGCGTAAATCTACCTACGCGGGCGCGGGGGTGCCAGCGGGCGATATGCCACTTCTCCGGCATTTTGCTGTCCCCGACACGCCGTGGCACAGGTATTTTCGCGGCTTCCAGAGGTGATTTCATTACCGTATTAAGCCGCTCATAAACTGCTCCTTGTATCGCTATTGCTTAACTATCGCGTGAAACTTGGCGCCGCGAGACGCAAGCCAATGGGGATTGCCGCATGTCGACTGCCATGCCCTCCAAAGAGGTCAATCTGGTGGTGGCGACGCCGTGCTTCGGCGGGCAGTTGTCCGTCACGTATGCTGCCTCGCTGTTCAAGTTGCAGCAGGCGGTCCGCCGCTTCAGCGGAATTAATCTCAAGGTGCTGTTCAAGGACGGCGATGCGCTGATCACGCGGGCGCGCGCCAGCCTGTTGTCGCAATTCCTTGCCGACGAGACCGCCACCCATTTGTTGTTTGTCGACGCCGATATCGGCTTCGAACCCGAACAGATCGTGCGTCTGATCGAGTGCGGTGCCGACATGTGCGCGGCCGTCTATCCGATCAAGCGTATCGATTGGGAGCGGGTGAAGCGCAGCATCGAAGCGGACGCGCCCGACCGGCGACGGCGGCGTTGCGCTACGTGTTCGAGGTCGAAAATCCCGACGCGGTGATCGAGAAGGCGGGCTTCATCAAGGTGCGCTATGCCGGCACCGGTTTTCTGATGATCCGCCGCGGCGCGGTGGAAGCCATGTGCGCGCGCCATCCGGAGCTGCAATACAAGCGCGACCATTCGGTCGACGATGGCGTCGTCGGCACGCGCTTTGCGCTGTTTGAATCGATGATCGCCGAGGGACGGGACTTATCTCAGCGAGGACTTTGCCTTCTGCAAGCGCTGGACCGACATGGGCGGCGAGATCTGGGCCGATCTCAAGAGCACGCTGAGCCACGTCGGCCCGATGACGTTCCGCGGTGATCTATCGTCTCAGTTCGCCGGCGCGGCCAAGGCCGCCAGCGCCGCTGCGTAGAGCGCAATCGCGCAGGCGTCCGAAAGGCCGAGCAACTGCAACTCGATTGAAAACCTTTGGGATGGGCGAGCGCTGAGATCAGGCCAGGAGATTGACCAGACTGCCACTCAAGCCGCTGCTGGCGAGCAGGATTTCGGCGGTGCCGCCGCTCTGCAGGGCCAGTGCGGAATTCAGCAAGCCGACGGCGCTCGACGCCGAACTTGTCTTTGCGGTCGATGTGCTCGATGTCGTCGAGCTTGCCGAAGAACTCGTTGTGCTGCTGGCCCCGGACGACGACGATGACGTGCTCGAAGCACTACCGGTCGCCGCCGTTGGTGTCGTCGGTTGAAAAGAATTGTTGCTGGCGCCAAAGCCGACATTGGCCGCGTAGGCGCCGCCGACCAGGATGCTCGCAGTCCGATTGTTGGCGGTGATCGTCAGCTTACCGGTGGCGCTCAAAGAGGCGGTCACCTCGGCGTTACCGTAGGCGTTCTTGTTGATGGCATTGATCAGATCGCCGACCGTGTCGCTGCTGGTCGACGTGTAGGTCGTTGTGTTGCTGCCGTCGTTGATTGAGATCGTGCCTTTGGCCAGGATGCCCAGCGTGAACAGCGACGTGCTGGTGCTCAGCGGCACCGTGCCGGTGCCGGTCGCCGGCGCAGTGAGCGCGGCGGACGCGCTTGAACTGGTCGACGAGCTGGAGCTGCTTGACGACGATGATGAGCTGCTGCTCGTCGCGGAGGTCGTGCTGCTCGATCCGCCATTGAGCGAATTCAAAGCGTCCTGGACGGCGGACGAGAGCTGGGAATTGACGCGGGAGAGGGCCGTCTGGTTGGCGATGCTGGCAAGGCCGGCCGACAACGTGGTCGAGGCGCCGAACAGGTTGTTGATGACCGCGCTGTTCAGCGATTGCCGCTGGCTGCTTTCGGCCGCTTTATTCCAATAGTTCTGGTCCTGCTGCCAGAACGAAATACTCGAAACCATGATCAGCCTTACGCACGACGAAATACGATGCCCCACGACAGTCGTAGCGGAGCACCGTTAATACGGAGTATCCGGTTCCATCGTTACTGTTGATTAACCATCTTGGCCGACGCTGCCCAAGCGATCACGGCGATACCGCCGCGCTTGGGTATTGGGGCATGAAGCAGCATGCGACTGCGCCGCGGGCTTCGGCGGCGCTTCTTGTTCAACAGGCTTTGGTGCTGCATCAGCAGGGGCGGTTGAACGAGGCGGGACAAATTTACGATGCCATTCTCGGCGCAGATCCGGCCGATTTCGATGCGCTACACCTCGGCGGCGTGCTCAAGCATCAGCAAGGCCGCTCGGCCGAAGCGCTTCGGCTGGTGGCTGCTGCGCTGAAGGTGCGGCCGGCCTCGGCCGATGTGCTCACCAATCTGGGCGTCATTCTGGATGCTCTGAAGCGGTACCAGGAAGCGCTCGAAAGCTTCGATCAGGCGTTGACGATGACGGCCGGCGATGCTGCCGCGCTGCATTACAACCGCGGCAACGCGCTCAAGCATCTCGGCCGCAATGTGGAGGCGTTGACCAGCTATGAGCGCGTGTTGGCGCACGCGCCGAGCCACATCGATGCTCTGCATCAAGGCGGCGCCTTGATGGCCGCCATGGGCCGGCATGACGAGGCGCTCGCGCACTACGATAAGGCGCTGGCGTTGCGGCCCCGCCATCCGGCGGTGCTCAACCGCAAAGGCAACGCGCTGGTGGCGGTGGAACGGCCGCAGGACGCGCTCGCGGCTTATGACGCAGCGCTTGCGATCGACCCCGACCAATGCCGAGGTGCTCAGCAATCGCAGCGTGGCGCTGCTGACGCTGGAGCGGGTCGACGAAGCGCTGCAAAGCTGCGACGCGGCGCTGAAGATCATGCCGCACTCCGTCGACGCGCTCTACAATCGCGGCAACGCCTTGCGGGCGCTCGGCCAGCCCGAGGAAGCCGGCGCGAGCTATCAAGAAGCGCTGGCGATCGAGCCGCGGCGCGCGGACGCGCACAACAATCTTGGGCTGACACTGGTGTCGCTTGGCCTGCATGCGGAGGCGCTGACGCATTTCGATGCGGCGCTGGCGATCGCACCTAACGACATCGGCGCGCTGCACAACCGTGCCAATGCGCTCACCGAGCTAGGCGCGCACCAGGCCGCACTCGATCCCTGTGACCGGGTGCTGGCGATCGACGCGCTGCACGCCGACGCTCACAACACCCGCGGCGTCGTGCTCGGCCGGCTGCGGCGGTTTGCAGAAGCGCTGGCGAGCTACGATGCCGCGCTGGCGGTTGCGCCGGATCGTCTCGACATCGAGATCAACCGCGGCACGGTGTTGCTCGAACTCGATCGCTTCGCTGAAGCGCTGAAGAGCTTCGACAAGGCGCTGGCGCGCGATCCCGATAACGTCGCCGCCCTGATCAACCGGGGCAACGCCTGCATCAAGGGCAAGCGCTTCGCTGACGCGCTGCAAAGTTACGACAGCGCGCTGGCGCTCGATCCAGACCAGGCGGGAGCGTTGACCGACCGCTGCGTGGCGCTCGCCGAGATGGACCGCTTCGACGAGGCGCTGGCGTCTGTCGATCGGGCGTTGGGCATCGAGCCGCACGTGGTCGCCGCGCATGTCAATCGCGGCAACGCGCTGATGAAGCTCGCGCGCTTTCCAGATGCGATCGCCAGCTACGAGGCGGCGCTGAAGCTCGATCCTGAGCAGGTCGACGCCAATTTCAACGCTTCGCTGGCGCGCCTCTGCCTGGGCGACTTCCAGGCCGGCTGGAAGCAATACGAGCATCGCTGGAAGAAAAAAGAATTCAGGGCCGCGAATATTCTCGCCCGCTGTGGCGCGGCGAACCGGACGTCGCAGGCAAGACCATCCTGCTGGTGCACGAGCAGGGCTTGGGCGACACGATCCAGTTCATTCGTTACGCGCCGCTGGTCGCCAAGCTCGGCGCGAGGGTGGTGGTCGGCGTGCAGCCGCCGCTCAAGGGCGTGGTCGCGACCGTGCCGGGCATTTCGCAGATTATCGCCGACGGTGAAGTGCATCCCGGATTTCGATCTTTATTGTCCGCTGCTCAATCTGCCGCGCGCATTCGGCACCGAACTCGGCACCATTCCTTCTCAAATCCCCTACATTCGGCCGTTCACAGAGGAGCTCGCCGACTGGCGCGATCGTTTTGCCGATGACGGCCGCGTGCGCGTCGGCATTTGCTGGGCCGGCAACAGCTCGCATCTGAACGATCGCAATCGTTCGCTGCCACTCGAGCGTTTGACCGACGTGCTAACCGTCGACAACCTCGACTTTGTCAGCATCCAAAAAGACGTCAGCGCTGCCCAGGCGGCGTTCCTGCAAGCGCACGGCGTCCGCCAGCTCGGCCAGGAGTTTGCGGACTTTACCGACACCGCTGCCGTCATCGCCATGCTCGATCTCGTGGTGGCGGTCGACACCTCGGTCGCCCATCTCGCCGGCGCCATGGGCAAAGGCGTGGCGCTGCTGATCCCTTATTCGCCGGACTGGCGCTGGCTGCTCGGTCGCACCGACAGCCCCTGGTATCCGACCATGCGGATCTTCCGGCAGGACGCCGTCGGCAACTGGGATGGGCCGCTCGAACGGCTGCGCGACGAATTGGTTGGCGTCGCCCGCCGCGGAGCGCGTAGGCCATGAGCGCTGCCGAAGCTGCCTCGGCCACCCGCATAGCGGGGCCGATCGAGCAGGCGTTGGCGTCGCGGGAGCGTGGGCAACTCGTTGGCGCCGAGCGCATGCTGCGCGGCATTCTCGCTGTCGAGCCCGGCCACTTCGACGCCCAGCATCTGCTGGGTCTGATCTGCCATCAGCAGGGACGCAACGTCGAGGCCTTGCAGCTTGTCAGCGCACTTCTCAAAGCGGCGCCGCATTCGGCGGAGCTCCTCAACAATTGCGGCCTCATCCTCACGGCGCTGACGCGGCACCAGCAAGCGCTGGCCTGTTTTGAGGAAGTGCTGGCCGCCAACGCCAACAATCTCGCTGCGCTCAAGAACCGCGCCGGCGCGCTCAAGCGTTTGCGCCGGTCAGAGGAGGCACTCGCCGCCTACACGGTGGTGCTGACACTGGATGCCGGCGACGTCGAGGCGCTGAACGAATGCGGTGGCCTGCTGACGTGGCTCAATCGCCCGGAAGAGGCGCTCGGCTATTACCAGCGGGCGCTCGCCATCGCTCCCGGCATCGCCGAACTGCATATCAACAGCGGCACGGCCTTGGTGGCGCTCAATCGTCATCAGGACGCGCTCGACAGCTTTTCAGCCGTGCTTGCCATCGATCCGCAGCGCGCGGAAGCGCACTACAATCAAAGCCTGGTGCGTCTGCGGCTCGGCGACTTCAAGGATGGCTGGCCGCAATACGAATGGCGCTGGAAGAAATTCGTCGGCGCCGGGCAGGGCCGTTTTTCCGGCGCGCCGCTCTGGCGCGGCGATGAGCCGCTTGAGGACAAGACCATTTTGCTGCTCGCCGAGCAGGGGCTCGGCGATACCCTTCAATTCATGCGCTACGTTCCGCTGGTCGCGGCGCTGGGGGCCCGGGTCGTCCTTGGCGTGCAGTCGCCGCTGAAGGCGCTCGTCGCGACGGTGCCGGGTGTCGCGCTGGTGGCAGGCGAGGGCGAGCCGCTGCCGCCGCTCGATTATCACTGTCCGCTCCTGAGCCTGCCGCTCGCTTTTAAAACCGATCTCGACACGGTGCCGGCGAACATTCCCTACCTGCGCGCGCCGCAGGAGCGGCTGACCACATGGCGCGGCCGCGTGCCCGCCAACGGCCGGCTGCGCGTCGGCATCTGCTGGGCTGGCAGCGCAACCCACTTGAATGACCGCAACCGCTCGATCGCGCTGGCGCGTTTCGCGACGCTTTTGACGGTCCCGGACCTCGACTTTGTCAGCGTGCAAAAAGAAACCAGCGAAGCGGAGCGCGCGCTGCTGCGTGCATCCGGGGTTGTTCAGCTCGGATCGGACTGCGCGGACTTGGCCGACACTGCGGCCGTACTTTCGCAGCTTGATTTGCTGATCAGCGTCGACACGTCGGTCGCACATCTCGCCGGCGCCATGGGCAAGGCCGTGGCGCTGCTGCTGCCGTTCGCGCCCGACTTCCGCTGGCTGCTCGATCGCACCGACAGCCCCTGGTATCCGACCATGCGCCTCTACCGGCAGCCGGCCATCGGCGACTGGGACACGCCGCTCGTTCGCTTGCGGCAGGAATTGAGCGCGGTCGCCTGCAGAACAACAACTCACACGCCGCGAAGCTGACACCACCAAGCGCCGATGCGCTCTAGCGCATCGGCGCGGCAGCGGTCGTGAGCGGTTCAGCGCCAAACTGGATTGCTTCGCTACGCTCGCAATGACGAGATTGTGTGGGAAGGTTGAGCAGAGCGAAACCCATCATCGGACGGCGCGGTTATTTGATGAATTCCACGCGAGCTCAACCGATCCAACCCACGCTTCCGTCATTTGGAAACTGGTCCCGTCACCCTGAGGCGGCCGCAGAGCGGCCCTCGAAGGGCAACGGCCCGAGCGCCTCGGCCGTGCATCCTTCGAGGCTCGCTGCGCTCGCCCCTCAGGATGACGGGAAACAATTTTGTCCACATCGTCATTACGAGGAGCGTAGCGACGAAGCAATCCAGATTCTGGCGCAAACCTCTGGTTTTCTTCGCTTCGCTCGCAATGACGAGGTTGAGTAAGATGGGTTGAGCAAGCGAAACCTATCATCCGGCTGCGAGGCTGTATGATGGGTCTCGCCAGAGCTCAACCCATCCTACGCATCAGAGCACCTTGCTCACCGCCAGCGGCTTGCCGTCGCGCGGCCGTGGCGTCACGGCGCGGCCGGTGGCGCCATAGACGCTCGGCGCGGCCTTGCGGGCGAGATCGCCGGAGAGCCGGCGCACGATGCCCTCGGACACGGCATGCGCGGTGGCGAGCACGATCATGTTTCGCTGCAGCACGGCGCGGAAGGCATCCTGAAGCTTTTGCAAGGCGGCGACGTGCGCGGGGGCGACCTGCGCCAGATATCTTGAATTCGCCTTCAGGCGTTCGCCGCCGACATAAAGCCTGCTTGTGAGTTCGCTCTTTTTTGCCGCGAGCGCGCTCGCGTCGCGCACCTTGCCGGCATGGACCAGCGCGGTTTCCTGCTCGATCACACTCCGCAGCGTGTCGATTACCTCCGCCACCTGGCTGACGGCGGCTTGCGCTTCCGCGGCGGTTTTCATTGTGGTCATGACGCCGGTATTCCCTGATGCTTGAGCAATTGGTCGTAGACCTGCGTGGCGATGCCGACCCCGCCGTTTTTGGCGAACGTCTTGGCGTATTCGTCGGTCAGGAATGAGCGCCACACCTTGAGCGCGCCGCTGCCGCCCATCGGCCCGTCGCCGTCCGCTCCCGTGAACATTTCCTGGAACATCGAGTTCAGGAACATCGCCTCGAATTTCTGCGATGCCGCCTTCGCCTTGGCTTTGATCGCGGCGGTGGGATCTTGGGAGGTCTGGGTCGCGGCAAGCTCTTTGCCGGGAGCAAATGTGGTCGCGGCGATCATCACATCATCTCGATATCGGCTTGAATGGCGCCGGCGGCCTTGATGGCTTGCAGGATGGTGATCATGTCGCGCGGTCCGATGCCGAGTGCATTCAATCCGTCCACCACCTGCTGTAGGGAAACGCCTTCGCCGACCACCGCGAGGCTTCTGCCGTCCTCGGTGACGCCGACCCGGGTGCGCGCGACCTCCCTTGTGCTGCCGCGCGCGAAGGCATTGGGCTGACTGACCTGCCGCGCTTCGGACACGCTTACGGTCAGATTGCCCTGCGCCACCGCAACGGTGGAGACCCGCACGTCGCGGCCGATGACGATCACGCCGGAGCGTTCATCGATGATGATCCGCGCGGTCTCGTCGGGCTCGATCTGAAGCTGTTCGATCTCGGTCAGCATCGCCACCAGGTTCTGCGGAAACTTTGGCGGCAGCGTCAGTTGCACGGTGGAGGGGTCGAGCGGCTCCGCCACCGGTGTCCCCATATAGTCGTTGATCGCGATCGCGATCCGCTTGGCGGTGGTGAAGTCGGCGTTGCGCAGTGCCAGCCGCAGCTTGCCGAGTGTCGCCAGCGAGAATTCGATCTCGCGCTCGATAATCGCTCCGTTGGTCAACCGACCGACGGTCGGCACGCCACGCGTGATTTTTGCCGCTTCTCCCTGCGCCTCGAAGCCGCCAATGGCGAGCGAGCCTTGAGCCACCGCATAGACGTTGCCGTCGGCGCCCAGCAGCGGCGTCACCAGCAGGGTGCCCCCGAGCAAGCTCTTGGAATCGCCCATCGCCGAGGCGGTGACGTCGATACGGGTGCCTTGGGTGGCGAACGGCGGCATGTTGGCGGTGACCATGACCGCCGCCACGTTGCCGGTGCGAATCTGCTGGCCCCGGATGTTGACGCCCAGGCGTTCAAGCATGCCCTGCAGCGATTGCTTGGTGAAGGGCGTGTTGTTGAGCGTATCGCCGGTGCCATTGAGGCCGACGACGAGCCCATAGCCGATCAATTGGTTCTGCCGAATGCCCTCGACATTCGCCAAATCCTTGATGCGCGAAACTGCGCCTGCGTTTGATCCCGCGGTCGCCAAGAGTGCCAATGCAACCAACACCGGCCAAAACGCCCTCATCGTCTCCTGCTCCCCAAGAGGTCGGACGGTTTGGGTATTGCGAGTTGCGTGCCAAGCCGGATGGCCGATTTAAGTCTCTGTAAAAATTATGTTTTTCCTGTTAGCAGAGCATTGCCGGTCGCTTGGCCGGTCCGAATGTCGGCAAATCTTGCCGCGCTCCCGGCAAGGTTTTACCGCCCATTAACTATAAGCGACCACCCTCCGGTCATGCGGATCAACGGTCCCAACGGTACGGCAGTCGCAACGGCGTCCTCGGCAACGCGGCGAGGGGCTGCGTCGGGTGGCTTTGCGCTGTCTGACACCGGCGAGTCGCAGACCGCGAACCCGGCGGTCAGCCTTCGAACTGTGGGGGGGATCGACGCCCTGATCGCCCTGCAGGGCATCGAAGACCCGGCCGAGCGCCGTCGCCGGGCGGTTAAGCACGGCCGGCGCGCCCTTGATGCCTTGGACGCCCTCAAACTGGCGCTGCTGTCCGGAACCCTCGATCCCACGGCACTGCTGCGCCTGACAACCGTCGCCTCGGACCTGAAAGACGGTTCCGGCGACGAGAAGCTCGATCTGGTGCTAGCTGAAATCGAGCTGCGGGTGGCTGTGGAACTCGCAAAAGCTGGCGTGAATTAGGGCTGAACCGCGTTTTTTTGCTGCTGCTGCCTGCCGGATTGACGGCCTGGCTGCCCACAAGCGGTTCCCCGAGTCGGGGTGGTTCCCCATCATCGTATTGTCACCGTCATAGACCCGCGCTATATGGGCGCGCCTTCCGGGAGGACGTAGCGCAAAAAATCGCGCGCAAAAAGTATGGGGACACAGAAGTCCATGCAGTCGGTGAAGAGCAAGAACGGTCGCTCCGACAATACTCCGGACAAAAACTTTACTCCGGACAAAAACGATAAGAGCATCCGGACCTTCGATAGTTTGTACCGCCCATCGGACCGCGAGCCGTTCATGAATGAGCGGCAGCGGGAATATTTCCGGCTCAAGCTGCTGGATTGGCGGGAAGACATTCTGAAAGAGGCCAAGGAGACGCTGCAGCATCTCCAGGACGACAATCAGAATCATCCCGACTTGGCCGACCGAGCCACATCAGAGACCGATCGGGCGATCGAACTGCGAGCCCGCGATCGGCAGCGCAAGCTGATCACCAAGATCGATGCTGCACTGCAGCGGATCGAAGACGGCACCTACGGTTATTGCGAGGAGACCGGGGAGCCGATTTCGCTGAAGCGGCTCGAAGCCCGCCCGATCGCCACTTTGTCGATCGAGGCTCAGGAACGCCACGAGCGGCGTGAACGCGTCTACCGCGAAGAATAGCCTGGGCGTTCGTTTTTAGATCTTGCGGCGGCGTGGCAGAAGCTGGCCGGGGCTGGCGTGGCCTCGTGCGAGACACGGTCATTTGACACCGGCTAACGTGGGCACCGACTTACGGGGGCACCGACTTACGGGGGCACCGACTTACGTGGAAATGATCCGCCGTGGCATCGGCGGTGCGGGATAGCGGCCAAAGACCGTATTCCAGTATGCCCAGGAGCGCGGGTCGATGATTCCGGGTGGCGCATGGTCAAGCGCTTCGCGAAAGTCATCAAGATCGAGATAGCGCCGGACCACCTCGATATCCTCCAGAGTGCCGTAAGTCATCAGATAGGCCAGAAAGCGGACCGGGTCCGCCAGCGCTTGTTCGGGTGGTTCGAACCAGATCACCCGAGGCGCGACGCCAAGGATGTCGAGATTGTGCGGCAAAGGTTTCATTGCGGTACGCCGCGCGTTTTGATGGCATCTAATTTGGGCAATTTTGCCGGATCGGTATTTTGCACGGCTTTACTCAGCCGGTCGCGGACGTCCCGAGGGAGTCCCGCCAAGCTTGGATCATTATGATAAGCGACAGCCTTTAGCGACAGCAGCGGAGCGAATTGGTCTCCATAGATTATCGCTGCCGCCGCCAACATTTTGGTTAGCGATGTGTCGGATTTTGTTAGCAACGCGTCGATGTCGATATAGTCTTTTATCTCCGCCCGCTGGGTCACCACGGCCACTTTCATTCCGCCAAGGTCGGTCAATGAGGCGACCTTGATCCGCGGGCCCTCCGCGAGTTCAGGCTCTGCGACCTGTCCGAGATCGAAATTACCAAAGAAACTGAGCTGAACCGGTCCAGTGCGCTCCACGGTGACCGCGAGATCGTTGGGCCCCGATTTGCGAACCGTGGCGTCTTTCAAATAGGGGATCGTTTGCAAAAGGAATTGAGGTTCGAAATGCGCGGGAGAGAAAAAGTCAAAATCCACGGACTGGCGGTGGCCTAAGCGCAAGGCGATTGCAGTGCCGCCGTAGAGGATGAAGTGCTCGGGCGTGCTGGCGAGCTCCGACCAAAGCATTCGCTGTGGGTCGGGCAGAATATCAAGACGTGGCGCAAAAACCTTCAGCATGCTCCATCATAGCGCATTCGGTGCCAGCCGCGGTACTCGTTGCCTTGCTGACCGCCTCCGCCCGGCTTCCCGCTTCAGCCGGCGGCAGGGGCGCGTTGGGCTCAGGAAAAAGAAGATCCGAGCCCGGCACGTAGGGCGCGGTACCGCCGAGTAGCTTGGCGTTGTTTGCTTCCCGCAAGGCCGCGTCTTCCTCGCCATACAGGAACGCCACGAAGGCGTAGCGGCGGCCGGCCGTTACCGACGTCACCTGATGCAGGGCGCCGCAGGAGAACACTACGGCGCCGCCCATGGGCGCGCGATAGGAGCGGCGGCCGAATTCCGGGAACACCAGATCGCCGCCTTCGTAGTCCTTGTTCAGATTGATGGTGAGCGCAAAGCGCCGGTGCTGCGCGCCGACATTGTCGTTGTCGCGATGCCGGTGAAAGTGTCCGCCGACGGCGCTGTCGTAGCAGGACACGATGTAACGATCGAGCCGCGTCACCTTGTATTGAAAGAAGCGTTCGATCGCCGGCACCAGGCGGCGCACCACTTGGCTGCGCATGGCTTCGCGCAACACTGGGTGCACCACGACAAGATCCTTGCGGCGTTTGAGCCGATGGTCGACCAGGCGCGTGGTCTTGCCGTCGACATCGAGCAAGAATCCGAAATCCTCGCCGCCGACTTCATCAAAAACCCGGATCAGAGTCTCGCAGAGCGGAAAATCGAGCACCCGCGGCACGACCAAAACCGGAGCGATCAATGGCACGCCCGCTGAGCCATCCACATCCGGAAGGCTTTTGATCAGCTCGCAGACCGTCTTGATGTGCGCGCCGGATTGTTCGCACGGGATGTTGGCGATGGCCCGCAGCATCGGATCGAGGACCAGGAGTCGCGGCTGGCGGTCGGCTCCGAACGAGCGACTGATCGAGCCATCGGGGTCGGCCGCAAACGCGACGGCCTGGCGGGTTCGCTGGGCAAATCGTTCCAGCGCACCCTGCGGTCCACTGACGATGCCGCAGAAAACGACGTGATCTTCGTTGAACGTTACGTCACGAAACAGCGCATCGAGTTCGGCGTCGATCGTTTCGTGATCGGCGCGGCCCAGGAAGGCGAGCACGATCCAGCGGCCGGCGGCGACTTGGAGATTGAAAGATCCACCGTCAAGCATCATGGCGCCGAACCACGGCACTGGATCGCCCAAACGTACTTCGCTTTGGCCCGCGCCGTTGTCGATCATGATTGCGTCAATCATGGTGGCTGGGCCTCGATCCGGCGCAACGGCGCGCGTCTGTTTGACTTTCACGAAGATTGCGCGACGGAAGACAATTCAGTGGCGAAGGATCGTGCAAGCGATCGTCCGCGCGCGGGCAGGGGATCATGGACACCGCGCGTTGGTTTGATGGCCCACTCACCGAAGGAATTTCCAGCCAGAACAAGCGTGACGTCACCCGAGTGTTCTGTAAGGAATTGAGATCAACAAAGCGTAAATCGGCGGTATTTAGGAACGAACTTGCGGAAAGCGGTCCTAAAAACACCCGCGTCACTTTGCCTGTGTCAGTGGCAAAGCTGGAAACTTCAACCTTTAAAAAACCATCCGCCGTTATCGTCGTTCGGCGCTTTGGATGGCGGAAGCCCGCGGAGACCGCCAGCAGGGCTTTATGTTGGACGATAGCGCAACCCCTAGTCGTTATGCGCGTTCAGGGCGTTCTCGATTGAGCCGCCGGATGAGCGAAGAGAAAGCCTCGTTTCTATGATCGAGCGCCGCGAGCTGGTCAGACACAAGACCTTCATCAAGGGTCGCATCTATTTCAACAACCGTCTGTCCAGCGTCGACTGCATCGTGCGCGATATGACGGAGCGGGGCGCCCGCCTGCAGGTGCCGGAAAGCGTCGCCGTCCCGGACGCCTTTGAGATTTATCTCCCTAACAAGGACGAGCAGTTTCGCGCGCAAGTCCAATGGCGCAAAGGCGACCAGATCGGCGTGAGTTGGATGCCGGAGAATGCCTTCCGGCAAAAGGCGGACGGCGGTGGTCAGAACGAGCGTGCACTCATGGATCGGGTCGCGCGGCTCGAGCAGGACGTCGCCGCCTTGCAGCGCCGCCTCGATAATCTCAGCAGAACCGAGCGATAGGCGATTTACAGGGCATTTCGGCAATGACCTGCGGCGCCGAATCCCCTTAAAACTTGCTTTAACGAGAATCTCGCCGTTTTAGGGCGCGTCGGTGGTTCGATGCGTTCACGAGGATTGTGGGCGCATGCGCAAGAGCACTGTGCAAATCGATACCGCGAAATCTTCGCCGCTGCTGCGGCGTGCCTGGCGCTTGCTCGAGAATGGCGATCTCGCCAAAGCCGAAAGACTTTACGGCGAACACCTCGCGCATCTGCCGAACAGTTTTGACGCCCTGCATGGGCTTGGTCAGGTCCATTATCGCCGCGGGCAACTCGACACCGCACTGGCGCGCTTTCAGGAGGCGCTGCAGTGCGATCTCTCCCGGGCGGAGGGGTTCGCCGGCCTCGGCCTTGTCTTCCTGGCGCTGCGGGATTTTGGCCGCGCACTGACTAGCTACGAGCAGGGGCTGCGGCTTGCGCCCGACGATGCGGAGTTGCTCAACGGCCGCGGTGTGGCGCTGTTGGATTTGCGCCGGCCCAGTGAGGCACTGGCCTGTTTCGATCACCTGCTGCAACGATCTCCCGATCATGCCGACGCGCTCGGCAATCGCGGCAACGCCTTGATGCGGCTCAACCGACTGGAAGAGGCCGTTGCAGCCTATGATCGTGCACTCCCGCTGGCTGGGAAGAACGCGCCGCTTCTCGCCAACCGCGCGGCGGCCTTGCGGCGGCTCGACCGGCCCCACGAGGCGTTGAAGGACGCGCTGGAAGCGCTGGCGATCAAGCCGGATTTCGCCCACGCGCGATTTGTCGAGGCGGTTGCGCGTTTGAGCCTAGGCGATTTCGCCGCCGGCTGGCGCGCCTACGAGTCGCGTTGGCATGTGGGGTGGCTTGCGTCGCAACGGCATGACTATGGCGCGCCGCTTTGGTGCGGCGAGGAGCCGCTCAGCGGCAAGACGATCATGCTGCATGCCGAGCAGGGCCTCGGCGATACCATTCAGTTCGCCCGTTACGTGCCGCTTCTGGCCGCGCGGGGAGCGAGCGTGGTGCTTGAGGTCCAACAGCCGCTCGTACGGTTGCTGGCGAGTTTGGAAGGCGTGGCGAACATCGTCGCGCGCCGGGAGCCGTTGCCGCATTACGATTTCCATTGTCCGCTGCTGAGTTTGCCGCTGGCTTGCGGCACGACGCTCGAAACAATCCCGGCGGATGGTCCTTACTTGGCTCAGCAGCAAGCGGATGTTGAGCGCTGGCAAGCGCGCTTGCCGCGGCAGCGACCCTTGATCGGAATGGTCTGGTCGGGCGAACGCTCGCACGACAACGACCTCAATCGCTCGCTCAGTTTCCAAGCATTGCTGCCGTTGCTCGATATCGCCGGCATCACTTTCATCAGTCTGCAGCACGAAATTCGCGAAGACGATCGCGCAGTGCTGGAAGCCCGCCATGACATTTTGCAGATTGGCGGCGAATTTCGGGATTTCGCCGACACGGCTGCGGCAATCGCTGCCCTCGATGCGGTGATCTCGGTCGATACCGCGGTTGCGCATCTGACCGGCGCTATCGGCAAGCCGCTATTCTTGCTCACGCCGTACGCCGCCGATTTCCGCTGGCTGCGCGAGCGCGGCGACAGTCCTTGGTATCCGAGCGCGCGGTTGTTCCGTCAGCAACACTTCGGCGATTGGAGCGGCGCCATCACGCTGCTGCGCGAGCAACTCGCGCAAACATTCGGATCACAGTCTAAAGCCGCGTGAACTGAAAAGCGCAGCTCTGCAAACCGCGTTATTGCCAGGAGCGACAGCGACGAAGCATCCGGCGCTTTCTCGGATTACTCTCGACGGTCTCGTCATGCCCGCGCTTGTCGCGGGCATCCACGTCTTTGGCGCCCGATATAACAACGACGTGGATGGCCGGAACAAGTCCGGCCATGACGGCTGCGCTATACGTGCGTCGAGTTTCATCCGGGACATCGCGCTCCAAAAACGTGCGCGGCCCCCGGCGGGGAGATGCCGGAGGCCGCGTCGAGACAGGGTCGGACGCTGGAACAACCGACCCCGGGGAGCTCATGAAACGCGATCAGCAGTTAGGGCGCGGGCGCGCTCAGAACGGCAAGATGATATCGGCCACTTGTTGGCCCCAGCGCTCCGTCTGAATGTTGGTGAGTGTGCCGCGCCCCCCGTAGGCAAGCCGCGCTTCGGCGACCTTCGGCAACTCGATGGCGTTGTCGCTCTGGATGTCTTCCGGACGCACCACGCCGGCGACGATTAGTTCGCGAATCTCGGTGTTGAGACGGATTTCCTGCTTGCCTTCGATCACCATGTTGCCGTTCGGCAAAAGCTGCGTCACCACCGCCGCCACGTTGGTGATCAATTGATCCGAGCGGTTGATCTGGCCGGTACCGGTCATCTGCGAATTGCCGGAAGCCGTGAGCACCGAGCCGGGCAGCACCGCCTGCGCCGCGCCCTTGATCGTGTTGGCGCCGATGAAGTTGGTGATCTCGGTGTCTTCAGTGGACGTGCGGTTCAGCGCCGTTTGATCGTTGAACTGCGCCGTGTCGTTGATGTTGACTTTCACGGTCAGAATGTCGCCGACCTGATGCGCGCGCTGATCGTTGAAGAACGCGCGCGAGCCGTTGCGCCACAGCGAATTGGGACTGTAGACGGCGGGTTGCGGCGTGGGCATCGGCATCTGCACCGGCTTGTAGCCGGGCTTTGCGGTCGGGTTCTCGATTGGTGTCATCGTCACCGGTTCGCCAAGCTGCCGGATCCGGTCGATGGCGGCGCAATTGGCCAGCAGTGACGCCATGGCTACCGATCCGAGCAGTGACCGTGCGAGCTTGCTACGCGTCGTGCACTTCGACATCACCTATACTCACTTTCGAGGTTTACTCGACTTTCGGCTCGGCTTCCGGCGTTTCTGAAGAAGCGGCCGGCGCAGGCGCCACGACGGCCGGAGCGTTGACCACCACGCGGCCCGGCATGCCGGCGACCGCGACCCGGCCGGCGCCGGTCACCGTCGCCTGCATCACGCGCTTCGATTGGGTGTTGATCACGTTGATGGTGTCGCCGAGCCCGCCTGCGTCCTGGGCTTGCCCGCGCAACGTCAAGCTGATGCCCGGCACTTCGTAGAAGATCGTGACGACGTCGTTGCGTTGCACGAGCGCCGGTTTCATCAAGTCGCCGTCGTGCAGCGGCTGGCCGGGAAGCAATTGTCGGCGCGCGGCAAGTCCGACGGCCGCCTGCGGGGTGCTGATCAGCGTGCCGTCGCCCTTTGCCCGGCGCACCACAGTCAAGTCGGAGAGTTTCAACAGCTCACCGTGCTCGATCGGATGATCGACCGTCACGGCCTCCACCGTCTCGACGGCGGTGCCGCTGTAGCGCGTTGTCTGCCAATGCAGGGCGCCGCTTGACGGCAGATCGATCACCGCTTCGAAACGCGCGCTGCGTTTGTTGTAATTCAAGGACACGACCTGCAAGTCCTCGGTGACATTCGGCTCGACATTGAGGGTGCGCGCGTCGCGATCGAACTCGATCGTGATGTTGCGGGCGTCGCCGAGGCCGTAGCGGCCTTCCAGCGACTTGGCGATGCGGCCGGAGATTTCCTGCATCGTGATGGCGCGGCTGGCGCGGGTCACCACAACCTCGGAAAGTCCGCGGGTGTCGATGTCGATGAGCTGATAGGGCCGGATCGCTTCGACCACGCGCGCGGTCGGTACCGCGCCACGCGTGCCGAGGTCGGGCGAGCGAAAAACCGCAATGTCGGCAACTGCTCCGGCGTTTTCGACCAGATCGCCGATGTGCACGACGTCGGTGCTCACGGTGACATTGGCACGCAACGCCGGCGCCGCGTTTTGCGCAGCAGCAGGTTCGGTGACGATGCCGACGGAGCCGGCGAGGGTGAGGGCGAGAACGAGTATCGCGGGGCGGGTCATGGCGACGATCCTTCTCAGCGCATAAGTTGCGCTGTGGTCTGCAGCATCTGGTCGGCCGCAGTGATGACCTTGGAATTCATTTCGTAAGCGCGCTGCGCCGAGATCAGGTTGGAGATTTCGGTCACGGCCTCGACGTTCGATTGTTCGAGGCTGCCTTGCAGCAGCGTACCGGAGCCGTTCAGTCCGGGCGTGCCGTCCTGCGGATTGCCGGAGGCGGGCGTTGCGACGAACAAATTGTCGCCGTTCGCCTGCAGGCCGGCATCGTTGATGAACGTGGTCAAGGTGAATTGGCCGAGGATTGTCGACGAGGTACTGCCCGGCAACGTCACCGAGACCTGGCCTTGCTGATTGATGGTCAGCCCGGTGGAGTTCGGCGGGATCGTGATGGTCGGCTGCACCAGATTGCCTTCGGCCGTCACGATGCGGCCCTGGTTGTCCATCTGGAACGAGCCGTCGCGGGTGTAGCTGAAGGTGCCGTCCGGCATCAGGATCTTGAACCAGCCGGAGCCCTGAATGGCGACGTCGAGGGTGTTGCCGGTCTGAGCGAACGAGCCCTGGGTCATCAGCCGCGGCGTACCGACGGTTTTCACGCCGGAGCCGATTTCGATGCCGACCGGCAAGATGTTGCCGTTCTCCGACGCCTGCGCGCCGATGCGCTGGACGTGTTCGTAAATCAGATCCTGAAACTCGGCGCGTTGGCTTTTGAAGCCGGTGGTTCCCATGTTGGCGATGTTGCCGGCGATCACTTGGACCTTGAGGTCCTGTGCCGCCATTCCGGTCGCTGCAGTATCAAGCGCACGCATGCTCTACATCCTCACCGTCAGCCCGAGGTGCCGGTCGCTTGCGCGAGCTGGTTCAGCGAGTTTCGGCGCAGCTCGCCCTGTTGCTGCAGGATCGAGGCGACGTCGGAATAGCTGCGGGTGATCGCGATCATCCGCGTCATTTCCATGATCGGCTCGACGTTCGATTTTTCGATCGAGCCCTGCACGACCGCGGTGCCGGGGGCGACCTGCTTTTGATTGGCTTCGGGCGGTGCTTGAAACAGCGAGCCGCCGTCTTTTTGCATCTGCTGCGGATTGTCGAAGTCGACGAGCTGCAACTGCCCGCGTTGAATGCTTGCGGTGGTGTTGCCGTCGCGCGTGCTGATGGTGCCGTTGCCGCTGATGATCACGTTGCGATCGGTCGGCGCGAAGGTGATCGGCCCGGTGGTGCCGAGCACGATGTCGCCGGCGCTGGTGACGAGCTGGCCCTGGGCGTTGATCGCAAAGGCGCCATTGCGCGTGTAGCGCTGGCCGCGCGCCGTCTGTATCGCGAAGAAGCCCTTGCCGTTGATGGCGACGTCGAGCGGATCGCCGGTGCGCTGCATCGTGCCGGGGCTGAAATCGACCCAGGTACCGGACTCCTGGACGAAACTGATGCGGTTGTCTTTGCCGGAGAAGTCGCCGTCGCTGGCGCCCGGCATCAGGTATTCAGAGAACACCGGGGTGTCGGCCTTGAAGCCGGTGGTATCGATGTTGGCGATGTTGTTGGCGAGGATATCCATCTGATGGCTGAGCGACATTTGTCGCGACAAGCCGACGAGCAGCGCATTTTGCATCGGTAAGCTCCCCCTTCTGCACCGACGAGCGCCGTTTCCCAGACGCCACCCGCCGTACCCCCGTGAGCTCTCCCAAGCCCGCGGCAATGATCTCACAGCAGGAGCCGTGCCAACGATAAATATCTATAAATTTCAGTATTTTAACTAGAAACACGCGGGGTGTCGGCAGGCAGAAAGAGCCACTAAAAATCGACCACCCGGCAAAATTTTCCGCCCAAATGGAACTCGGCAAGATTTCGTTAACCATTGCCCACCTAGGGTCCCCCCGCAACGGTGTCATGTTCCGGCGCCGAGAGACGCGCCCCGCGGCGTTTGTTTTGCGTTCCGTCAGATCGGGTTGCGCATCTCAAGCAGAGCGGAATGGGGCGATGGCCAAAACAAAAGACGCGCGATCCGAGACCGGAGAAGCTGAGGCCCAGCAGGGCAAGGTGGCTCCGGCCAAACGTAAGCTGTCACTCAAAATCATCATCCTGTCGGTTGCGGGTCTCGTCGGACTGGCTGCGGTCGGCGGCGGTGGTTACTACTTTTTCGGCGGCGGGCACGGCAAAGCCGATGTTGCGGCGGTTGCCGAAGCGGCGCCGACCAAGTCGGTCGCTTTCCTCGACATGCCCGACGTGCTGGTGAACCTGTCGTCGGGCAGCGGTGGCGCCGAGCGCACCCAATATCTCAAAGTAAAAGTGACGCTGGAATTGCCCAGCGAATCGATGTCGGCGCAGATTTAACCGCTGATGCCGCGCCTGATGGATGCCTTTCAGACTTATCTGCGCGAACTGCGGCCGTCCGATCTCGACGGCTCGGCGGGGCTCTACCGTCTCAAGGAAGAACTGACGCGGCGGGTGAACACCGCCATCGCGCCGAGCCGCATCAATGCGGTTCTGTTCAAGGAAATCGTGGTCCAATGACGCCTGTTTCCCGCCAGCCTCTGCCCGGGATGAAAGCCTAATCACACATGGCCGAAGAACAGATCGATCAAGACAGTCTCGCCGCCGAATGGGGCGTGGCGCTCGAGGCCGAGCAAAAGGCGGCGCTATCGGTACGCGAAGCGGTCCCGGCTCCGAAGCGATGTCGGCACAGTGGTCGAATATGGCCGACGACGGCCATTTCGGTCAGGCCGCAAAAGGCGGCTCCGAACGCATCCTGAGCCAGGAGGAAATCGATTCGCTGCTCGGCTTCTCGCTGGCCGACGTCGCGCTCAACGACAATTCCGGCATCCGCGCCATCATCGATTCGGCGATGGTCTCCTACGAGCGGTTGCCGATGCTGGAGATCATCTTCGACCGGCTGGTCCGGCTGATGACGACGTCGCTGCGCAATTTCACCTCCGACAACGTGGAAGTCTCGCTCGATCGCATTACGTCGGTTCGCTTCGGCGATTATCTCAACTCGATTCCGCTGCCCGCGATTCTCGGCGTGTTCAAAGCCGAGGAGTGGGAGAATTTCGGCCTGATCACCATCAATTCGAGCCTGATCTATTCGATCATCGATGTGCTGCTCGGCGGCCGCCGCGGCCAGACCGCGGTGCGCATCGAAGGCCGGCCCTACACGACCATCGAGACCAATCTGGTCAAGCGCATGATCGAGGTGGTGCTCGCCGACGCCGAGCTTGCGTTCAAGCCGCTGTCGCCGGTGAAGTTCAACATCGAGCGGCTGGAGACCAATCCGCGCTTTGCCGCGATCTCGCGTCCGGCCAACGCCGCAATCCTGGTGCGGCTGCGCATCGACATGGAAGATCGCGGCGGCACCATCGAGATGCTGTTGCCGTACGCAACCATCGAACCGATCCGCGACGTGCTGTTGCAGATGTTCATGGGCGAAAAATTCGGCCGCGACCCGACCTGGGAAGGCCATCTGGCGACCGAGATCGGCCAGGCCGAGGTGGCGGTCAGCGCTGTGCTGTACGAAGCGCCGCTGCCGCTGCGCCAGATCATGAAGCTCGATGTCGGCGACACGCTGATGCTCGATCTGCAGATCGGACGCGCCGGTGATCGTGCGCTGCGGCGACGTGACGCTGACCGAAGGCCGCATGGGCCGGGTCGGCGATCGCGTCGCGGTGCGCGTCGGCAAACCTTTCCGCAAACCCAATACCACACTGGCGATGTTCGAAACTGCCGGCGGGGTCGGCAACCGGATGGAGGCACAGTGAACAACGGCTTTGGCGTGATTGTCGAAATGCTGGTAGCGATTCTGCTCGCGCTGACAATCGATTTACTGCATGTCACCCTCAACCGCCGCCTCAAGCTCCTCAAGGCCGACGAGCAATCGCTGCGGGCGACAATTTCCGAACTGGTCACCGCGACCGAGATCGCCGAGCGCGCGATCGCCGGCCTGAAGCTGACGGTGCAGGAATGCGAGACCGGCCTGGGCGAGCGGCTGCGCAGTGCCGACCGCTTCACCGCCGATCTCGATCGCAGCGTCGCGTCCGGCCAGGAGTTGCTTGACCGAGCTGACGCGAATCGTCGTCGCCGGCGGCACGCCGACCGTCGTCAAACCAAAGCCGGCCGCACCGTCCAAGCCGCGGGCGGCTGCGAGGAGACCGCGCCAAAGCCGGCGGCGGAATCGCCGCGCGGCGCCCAAGCGGTTGCCGCCGCGGCCCAGGCCTTCGCTGAGCGTTTGCGCGTCAAGGTGCACGGGCTCGCCGCATGATCGGATATTTTCGCGATCTGCGTCTGATCCCGATCGCGATGGTCGCCAGCGCGTGTTTGCTGGTCCTGTTGGCGGCCGATCTGGTGCTGGGGCACGTCTCGTCATCGACCGATAGCGATCAGTCGCGATCGGGGACGAATCATCCATGCGAACTCGCGAGCGGTCTGCGCGTCATGGACGAGCGGCGCGCGGACAAACGCTCGGACGGCAGACGCGGCGACGATAAGCGCGCGGATGACAAGCGCGGCGACAACAAGCGGTCCTGGGCGCAGCAGATGTTCAACTTTCCAGACTCGAAACCGCCGGTGCGGGAGCGCGACGACTTTTCGCTGCTGCCGGCGATCGCGCCGCTGTCCGGAGACCGGCCGCATCCCGACGTGACCGGTGCGATGCCGGCGGGCAGCAGCGACAAAGGCGCCGGCGGCAAGGATGCCGGCGAGGCTCAAGCCGCGTCTGAGCCTGAAGCCGGTCAAGGCCGGAGATGCCGTCCAAGACCGAGAACGCAAAGGCAGGCTCTGGCAACGGCGCGCAAGATCCGCCGCCGTCGCCCAACGGTAAGGTTGTTGTTGTCGCCGATGCGAGCTCCAGGCCATCGGCGGCCGAGCGGGCGATTCTCGAGCGCTTGCAGCAACGGCGGCAGGAGCTTGAAAAGCGCGCACGCGAGCTCGACATTCGCGAGGGCCTGATTGCCGACGCCGAGAGGCGCGTCAAATCGAAGCTCATGCAGGTCAAAGAGGGCCAGCAGCAGCTTGCGACCGCCGTTCAGAAGAAGGACGAAGCCGAGGCCGCGCGCTTCAAGGGCCTCGTGACCATGTACGAGAACATGAAGCCGCGCGACGCCGCGAAGATTTTTGATCGCCTCGACGTCGACGTGCTGCTGCAGGTCGCCTCGATGATGAACCCGCGCGCCATGTCGGAGGTGCTTGCGCTCATGTCCCCGACCGCGCGCAGCAACTCACCGTCGAATTGGCCAACCGCGCGCAGGGCTCGTCGAAAACTCCCGGCTCCAACCTGCCGAAGATCGAGGGCCGACCCACCGGGCAGTGACGGCGAGGGTGCCCTGGCGCTGGCGACGTCCTGGCAAACGCAGCTTCGACGGACGCTCTCTTGCATGAGACTTGCATCTCGCCTCGTGCCTTCGTGGGCGCGAAGCGGCATCGCATTCGCTACAATATACTCGCATGAAGCGGCGGAGAGGGATCACATGAGCACGCATCACACACTGCGCGCGGCGGTCGGTACGGTGCATCGCGGCGTGTTCGACGCGGCGATCGCGCCGGTGCTCACCATCGCGTCGGGCGATGTGGTGGAGGTCACGACACTGTCCGGCAATCCGGATCAGATGCCGCCGCCGGAGCTCGGCTTCACCATCTTGCCGGAGCATCGCGAGGTGCTGGCGAGGGTGCCGAAGGGCGAGGGGCCGCATTTCATGACCGGCCCGATTGCGGTCGACGGCGCGATGCCGGGTGACGAACTGATCGTCGAGGTGCTGGCGATGGAGCTGGCGCAGGACTGGGGCTGGAATCGCTTCGCGCCCGGCATGGGCACGTTGCCCGAGCAGTTTCCGGATGCGCGCTGCATTCACATCGGGAATCGATCGCGACGCCGGTATGGTCACGTTGCCATGGGGATTGAAGCTGAAGGCGGCGCCGTTTTTCGGGATCATCGGGGTGGCGCCGCCGGCGGCGATGAGCCCGGCGACGTCGGTCATTCCGCGGGTCTTCGGCGGCAATATCGACAACAAGCATTTTGGCGCCGGCGCGATCGTGCATTTGCCGGTGTTCAATCCGGGTGGATTGCTGTCGGTCGGCGATGGCCACGCACTGCAGGGCGATGGCGAAGTTTGCGTCACCGCGATCGAGACAGCGCTCGCCGGCACGCTGCGGGTCACGCTGGCCAAAAACACCGGCATCACGCCGGCCCTGGGCGGAGACGGCCACGCACGTCATCACCATGGCGTTCGATCCCGATCTCGATGTCGCGGCGGCCTCGGCGCTGCGGGAGATGATCGTGCTGATCGAGCGCGCAACCGGCTTGTCTGCCGCCGATGCGTACTCGCTGTGCAGCATCGCCGCCGACATGCACGTCACCCAGATGGTCAATCTGCACAAAGGCATCCACGTGATGCTGGCCAAATCGGCCCTGCAAAAGCCGGTGGCCGGAAAGGCCTAGCCGCGGCCCATTCGGCTGCTGCCCGCAGTGGAAAATTTGCATAGCGGCCATCGAACGGAGCGGGGAACTCCGCGTTGTCGTGCCGAGCGGCGTGATCAACCCATGTGGGACGGATCGCGCACGACCAACGACAAAGCCTCCAATCGCCGCAATTTGCGGCGATTGCGACGGAGAGGAATCCCATGGCACAGAGCACGCCCCGACCGACTGATTTCGACCGCGCGTTCGGCGACGCCAAAAAGCAAGCCGGCAATGTCGCCGGCGCGGTCTCGGACGCCGCCCAGGACGTTTACGGCCAGGCCCGCGAAAGCGCCGCCGATGTGGCTGACACCGCCAACGACGCCGGGCGCAAGACCGCGGGTTCGTTCGAAAAAGCCATTCGCAACACGATCGAGAACGAACCCTATAAGGCCGCCGCCATTGCGCTTGGCATCGGCTGGCTGCTCGGCCGCATGCATCGGCCTTTGTGAGGCGATCGGAAACGCGGGCCGGGTCGTCGGATCCGGCTCGCCTCGTTTTCTCGCGGCGCCGGGTGTTGCCGGCGCCTGCTGCTTGCTAAGCTCTTACCGTAGCCGAGACCAACAACAAGCCGTGGCCGCCGTCTTTGCGCCGGCGGCGAGCTAATCACATCGGCATTGGCTTTAGGGAAGGACCGCATGGATCAGGCTCAGGACAAAGTCGCCATCGTGACCGGCGGTGCCCGCGGCATCGGCGCCGCGTTTTGCGAAGGCTTGGCGGAAGCCGGCGCCAAGGTGGTCGTGTCGGATGTGCTCCATGGCAGCCCGCTCGCCGAGCGGCTCGGCGAGCGCCAGCGCCCGGCCATTTTTGTGCGCGCCGACGTCACCTCG
>CAVTTZ010000022.1:0-84441 GCA_963737755.1 uncultured Alphaproteobacteria bacterium
GGGAGGTGGCGGCACGCTCACGGAGTCACCACTTCTCTTGGGCATTTTCAATTCATGCTGCGCCAAGCTACTCTCCGCAAGCCACGCCCAGCATCTTCAATAACCGATCACGGATACCTCGTGATTTGCATCTGATTATTCGGTTTCCACACGTCGCCGGACGAGAAGTTTCTTTACATTGCTCTCCCTACTCCACGCTGGCGTAGTTTTTGATTCTATAGTACCGATTTTACCGAGGTGGATTGCACCTTGATATTTCCTTAAACTTTCGAACTCTCCAAACCAGCCTCCAGGGGGTTAAATCGCCATGACGATGCCAATCGCGGTCCCTAATTCCGCTTGTCACGAATAAGTACCCGCCTTGTTTTTTTGTCAGCGCGACAATTGACGACGGAGAGATTGTGAACGGACCGAACTTTGCGTTGATCAAATACGTCTGGCCTTCCGGTCATACGTTCGAGCAGCTTATCGAGCGTGACGGGATAATCCCGCACGCGAACGCCTGTGGCGTTGTAGACCGCATTGGCGACCGCTGCCGCGACGCCGCAGAGCCCCAGTTCGCCGATACCCTTTGCCTTCATCGGCGATGACATCGGATCTGTCTCGTCCAGGAAGATCGTATCCTGATGCGGGATGTCCGCGTGAACCGGGACTTCGTACCCCGCAAGATCATGGTTGACGAAGAAGCCGCGGCGTTTGTCGACCGCGAGTTCTTCCATCAAAGCGGCGCCTACGCCCATGGTCATTGCACCGATGACCTGGCTGCGCGCCGTCTTTGGATTTAGGATCCGTCCGGCGGCACAGACTGCGAGCATCCTGCGGACACGGATCTCCGCCGTGGCGACATCGACACCGAGTTCGACGAAATGCGCACCGAACGTTGACTGCTGGTGCGTCTTGGCGAGGTCGCCGTATTCGATCAAATCCTCCGCAACCAGCTCTCCGTCCAAAGCCGCCTGCTCGATAGGAACGCTGCGGTTGCCCAACCTCACCTGCCCGTCGGTGAATTCGACATCCGCCGAATTGAATCCGAGCTTCTGCGCGACGGCTTCCCGAAGCTTGACGCACGCCGCATAGACGCCTGAGGTCGAGTTATTGGCACCGAACTGGCCGCCAGATCCCGAAGAAACCGGATAGGCCGAATCGCCAAGATGAACCACCACTTTCGCGAGCGGCAACCCCATCATCTCCGCCGCAGTCTGAGCGATGATTGTATAGCTGCCGGTACCGATATCGGTCATGTCGGTTTCGACGGTCACGATACCGAGGCGATCGAGGCGCACGCGCGCCCCCGACTTCATCAGAAGATTATTGCGGAAAGCTGCCGCCATTCCCATGCCGACAGCCAACGGCCATCATGCTTCCGACCAGGTCGCGGATCCCGCGCGCCCCAGCCGAAACGCTCCGCGCCGACGCGCATGCACTCGACCAGTTGGCGTTGTGAGAAAGGCCTTTGGGGGTTCTCCGGGTCGACTTGTGTGTCGTTGCGGATGCGGAATTCCACCGGATCGAGATTGAGATGTTCCGCCATCTCATCCATGGCGATTTCCAACGCCATCATGCCGGGCGCCTCGCCCGGCGCGCGCATCGCATTGCCTTCGGGCAGATTCAATATCGACAAACGCAGCGCCGTCATCCGGTTTTCACCGGCATACAGCAGGCGTGTTTGCTGAACAGCCGCTTCCGGCCGGCCGTTCGGCACATTGCCGGACCAGCTTTCGTGGGCGATTGCGGTGATCTTGCCGTCACGGTTGGCGCCGATCCGAATCCGCTGAATCGTCGCAGGCCGATGCGTGGTGTTGTTGAAGATCAGCGGACGCTGCAGAGTGACCTTGACCGGCCGGCCGCTGACACGGGCAGCGAGAGCAGCAAGAACGGCATCGCTGCGCAAAAAGAGCTTTGACCCGAAGCCGCCGCCGATGAAAGGCGATAAAAGGCGCACGTTTTCCTTCGGCAGACCGAGAGTCGTCGCGATGTCAGCCACCGTCCAGGCGACCATTTGATTGGATGTCCAGAGCGTGAGCTTTTCGCCGTCCCAGGCTGCGATCGAAGCGTGCGGCTCCATCATCGCATGAGCATGGTCCGGGGTTCTGTAGATCTCATCAAGTTGCACTGGCGCGGCGGCGAAGGCTCCGGAGAAGTCGCCAACGGACGTGTCTTGCTGAGACTTTTCGGAAGGCTTACCGGCGCTTTCCTTAGTTGCGGCGAGGTCGAACGCCCCTGGTGCCCGGTCGTAATCGATCTTGACAAGCTGCGCGGCTGACCGCGCCTGCTCGAAGCTCTCCGCAACCACGACGGCCACGGCCTGATGATAATGATCGATCTCGGGCCCACCGAGCAGCTTCGCTGCGTTGTATTTGCCCTTTCCGAGCTTGCCGGCGTTATCGGCGGTAACGATGCTGATAACCCCAGAGGCGGCTTTCGCGCGGGAGAGGTCCATCGATGCGATACGGCCCTTAGCGATGCCAGCGCCGACGACGTAGCCGTATGCGGGTGTCGAGAAGGCATCATGCCATTCGTAGGCGTAAGTCGCCGTGCCTGTCGTCTTGAGCGGGCCGTCAATCCGGTTCGTCGCGTGTCCGATGATCTTGAGCTGGTCGATCGGATTGCTTGTGGCGGGAGTGTCGAATTTCATGGCTCAACCTTTCGCCTCGGCGAGGACGGCAGCAAGCGTGCGCTCAACCAGCGTGACCTTGAATGCGTTTGCTTCGGTCGGCTTCGCACCAGCCAGTAGCCGGTTCGCAACTGCCTTCGCGCCACGTGGCATCTCGGCCTCCGCGGCCTCCACGCGCCAAGGTTTGTGGGCGATGCCGCCAACCGCGACGCGGCCGGTCCCGTCGCGCTGAGCGATGGCTCCGATCGAAACCAGCGCGAAAGCATACGAAGCGCGGTCTCGAACCTTGCGATAGATGTGCGTCCCACCGACCGGCTTTGGCAGTGAGACCGACGTGATGAGTTCACCTGGCGCGAGCGCCGTCTCGACATGGGGTGTATCGCCCGGAAGACGGTGGAAATCCGCAATCGGGATGCGGCGCGTTGCTCCGTCGGGACGCACGGTCTCTACCGTAGCATCGAGCGCACGCATGGCGACTGCCATGTCGCTTGGGTTCGTTGCGATGCAGGAATCGCTTGAGCCGATAACCGCGTGCTGGCGATTGATGCCATCAAGGGCCCCACAACCACTGCCGGGCTGTCTTTTGTTGCAGGGTTGATTGGTGTCGTAGAAGTAGGGACAACGTGTTCGCTGCAGCAGATTGCCGGCAGTGGTCGCCTTATTGCGTAACTGTCCCGACGCGCCGGCCAGCAAAGCGCGCGACAGCAGCCCATAGTCGCGTCGCACCCGCTTATCGGCGGCAAGGTCGGTGTTGCGCACAAGGGCGCCGATCCGAAGTCCGCCCTCTGCGGTGGGCTCGATCTTGTTCAGAGAAAGTCCGTTGACATCGATCAGATGTTTCGGGCTCTCAATCTGCAGCTTCATCAGATCGAGCAGATTGGTTCCGCCAGCAACAAACTTCGCGCCTTCGATGCGCGCCGCTGAAGCGGCCGCTTCAGCGGGAGAGGCTGCGCGCTCGTAAGTGAAGGGCTTCATGCGCGCCTCCCTGCAACTTCGGTCACCGCTGCGGCGATGTTTGAGTACGCGCCGCAACGGCAAATGTTGCCGCTCATGCGCTCGCGCAGTTCGGCATTGCTAAATTGGGGAGGGGCGTTGAGGTCTTCGGTAACATGGCTCGGAATGCCGGCCTCGATCTCGTCAAGCACCGCGACGGCAGAGCAGATTTGGCCCGGCGTGCAGTAGCCGCATTGATACCCATCGTGCTCGACGAACGCGACTTGCATCGGATGCATATGCTCAGGTGTCCCCAGACCCTCAATCGTCGTCACGTCGTCGTCTTGGTGCATGACCGCGAGCGTGAGGCAGGCGTTGATGCGCCGACCATCGACGATCACGGTGCAGGCGCCGCACTGACCGTGGTCGCAACCCTTCTTGGTGCCTGTGAGGTGGAGATGCTCGCGCAAGACGTCGAGCAGAGTGGTCCTGGTATCGACATCGAGATCGTGTGCGATCCCGTTCACCCGCACCGAAACCTTGGCCATTGCGGGTGCTTCCAATTCCGGCAACGGCCCCGCAAGCGCATTGGACTGCGCCAACGCTGTTTTGGAGACGGTTGCAAACGCCACTGACGTGGCCGTTCCCAGCAATAGGTTCCGCCGGGACATTCCGAAATGGTTGTGTTCTGGCATAATCCGTATCCTTACGCGGTGCCGCGCTGCCCGTGGCTCCGCATTTAGAAGTAGTCGAACAGCGGATTTGGTTCCCGCTTAGGCGCTTTGGCGGGATCAAAGTTCGCGCATGACCATCAGGCAAAAACGCATTCGTACGCGGCCTGGAAGGAGTCGAACCTTGGACCCGCTGATTTAGAGGCGCCATAAATAAGTAACAACACAACGCGCATTCCGACAAATCCATCTCATGCGTTGGGCTGACGCTACTGCGGAAATAGCTTTGTCGGAACGCCAGTCTGATATGTCTCCCGCGATAGTTCCCATCCCCCCTGCAAGCCGCTGAAGTGGTCAACGATCCGGTCGCGAAATCGTACCTGCAAAGGATTTGGCCTTGAGGAGCCAAATGCCAGATCCCCGGTTACCCATATGGGCTTTACGTTGCCTAAGTCCGCGCGCCCGTGATCCTTTGAATTCATCGCGTTTTGCACGATGTTTTTATTGTGGTACATCGCAGCGCCGCCCACCATGGGGTTTTCCGCGAACGCAATTCCGCCAACTGCCATAGCAAAGGCAGTGGCGGCAACGAGTGATTACTGGCCGCGCACGTTCGCCGCCCCTATGTAACAGTCTGGACCAGGAGCCGGTC
The DNA here is from genome assembly GCA_963737755.1 of uncultured Alphaproteobacteria bacterium. Taxonomy (GTDB): domain Bacteria; phylum Pseudomonadota; class Alphaproteobacteria; order Rhizobiales; family Xanthobacteraceae; genus BOG-931. The sequence goes on from CAVTTZ010000022.1 coordinate 4,871, forward strand.
AAAACTCAATTTGTGATGGGTTGTCCGATGCCTTCCGAAGTGTCCCGACTCGTCACTGCCGCAGCATACGGCCTTACCCAGATTCCAAGAGTTGGGTGGTACATCGGACACAGCCTTGTCCTTCGGGAACTCGCGTCTCGTGTCCGCGCAACTGCAAGCGAATCGGCCAAAGGTGATTTACAGCATTCTCCAGCCGGTGCCTGACAGGAAGCGCATTTACGCTGATATGGCAAAACTGTTTTTGCAGGATTTGTCCAACGTAGAATCCGGCATTTATCCCCTTCCAGCCGATCGTGACGGGTCTTTGCCAACTTTGATCCGGCGATCGCAACGATTTTTCGATGACCTTCCCAACGTTTATCAACGTCGTGAACGCTCCGGACATAGCGAAGTTGTAGACGACGCAACTCGTGGCAGGCGCCCTCGGTACTATCTACAAAATTTTCATTATCAGTCGGGTGGTTGGATGACCGACAACTCCGCTGAATTGTACGACACCCAAGTCGAGGTGCTCTTTAATGGTTCAGCAAATGCTATTAGGCGACAGGCGATCCCGCCGCTCCACGAGGTGTTCGCCGGTCGCGACCAACGCCGATTGAGCCTCTTGGATATCGGCTGCGGTACAGGCCGTTTCCTCGAGGCCGTAAAACAAGTCTGGCCGCGAATGCCGATCATCGGAATTGACATGTCTGACGCTTATATCAGGCACGCTGGGAGGCACTTGAGACGACGGTCGTACCTCAAATTGGCTGTCGCAAAGGCAGAAGAGCTGCCTATGCGAGACAACAGCGTAGATGCTATTACCAGCATATTCATGTTCCACGAACTTCCGCCCAAAGTACGTCGAAGCGTATTCAACGAATGTGCACGCGTTCTTAAGCCTGGCGGGCGTTTTGTCCTCGTCGATTCGCTGCAGCATGGTGATGAGCCGGATTACGATGGCCTACTGGAAAATTTTCCACAGAACTATCACGAGCCTTACTATCGGAGTTATCTGAAGGAAGATTTCAGTGCCATCGCCAAATACTGTGGATTAATCCACGTCCGCGACACGAAAGCTTTCATATCGAAAGTCATGATCTTTGATAAACAAGGTAGCCAAGTCTAAGGACGATTAGACGCTGCTTGTTCTCTCAACTGATCTGATGATATCTGCGACCTCGTGCTTTAGTGGAAGCGCATCCGTTGAGCGACCGAGAAGAACCAAGAGCCGCGGAAAGGCCCGTGACTTGGCGGCGGGAAGGCGCGGCGGTTGGGCATAGCCCATACAAGATCCTGCTCCCGCTGCCGGACTAGCGGCCACGCAAAATATGGCTTCAAACGCTCGGCCCATCGTTAGGTCGAACGTCCGTATTGGCCAGCGCCAAATCTAAGGCCCGTTGATCGTCGGCCATCCGCCGCCAGCGAGCCGCTATCTCAAGATAGGCCCAAGCGACCTGTGGATTATCCACCCTCGCCGCTGCGGCTTCAGCTTGTTGCGCACGGCGTTCGTATCGTTCAGCACGGTCGATCATAGCGATCAGTAAGAGCTTAAGCGACAGTTGAGCGTTATTATCGTTCAAATGAGGGACGCGCAACGAGCGCGTGTTGTTCTAGTCGCTTCTCTTACGAGGAGCGCGCTTGGACCCAAGCTATCCCCAAGACTCATAGGTGCACGCCGAACGCCGACCACAAGGGGTAGCGGCTTGACTAATGTTCCCTAAATGTTCTCATTATGCGATCAGTGCGATTGCGATCTCCGAGATCCAATCGGAGCCTTACCGTACCAAGTCGCGCTTCCTTTTGAGGAGATCGCGATGGAAGTGCTCGCTTGGCTCGATGAATGCTTGTTCGAGCGGGAAATGTACATGGACTTGCCAAGAGGCATGGTTCGCTACTGCTTTAGACCTCGACAGACGCGACAGCATTTACTCTGCGGTTTGCACATGCAGCGGAAAGGCGAACCTTCATTGGCCTCATTTGATAGCGAGAGGGCGCACCAAGTCGGGATTGCAACGCGGCTTGACGCTTGCGACGGCAATGCAACGCTCTTGAAGAACCTGCGGCCGCGGAACAAGGGCCTCCCCAACCTGCGCTCGCCACGGAAGCGCGATCTCGGGTGATGCGATGGCTCTCGCGGCGACCATCCTCCACGCGGACCTCGACGCTTTCTACGCCTCCGTCGAGCAGCTGCTTGATCCCGCACTGCGTGGCAAACCCATAGCAGTCGGGGGCGGCGTAGTGCTTGCCGCGTCATACGAGGCCAGGGCGTTCGGCGTAAGAGGCGGAATGGCGGGACGAAAAGCACGCGAACTGTGTCCGAAACTCATTTTCGTCAGCGGGCATTTTACCGAATATCAGCGCATGGGTGATGCCGCGATCGCCATCCTTGGCGACTTTACGCCGCTGGTCGAGCGCATCTCGATCGACGAGGCCTTTGCGGATGTCGTCGGCTGTACCCATTTGTTTGGCACGCCGAACGAGATTGCAATGCGCGTCCGGCATCGCGTGCGAACCGAAATTGGCTTGCCGATATCGATTGGCGTTGCGCGCACCAAGCACCTCGCAAAAATCGCCTCACAGGTCGCGAAGCCGGACGGCATGCTCGAAGTCGATCCCGTGATGGAGGAAGAATTTCTCAAAGACTTGCCAGTCGGGCTCGTGTGGGGCGTCGGGCCGGTGACCGAGGCCAAACTCAATGAGCGGGGTATTTTCACAATTGGACAGTTGGCGAAGGAACCAGGCCGCTCCTTAGGGGACCTTTTGGGTCATGCCGTGGGCGAAAAGCTGCACGCGCTTGCCTTGAATCGCGATCCGCGGGAGATCCGCCCGCAGCGCCGCGCACGATCCGCCGGCGCGCAGTCTGCACTCGGACGCCAACCCGCGATCGAAAGCGTGATCGTGCCCACGACGCTGAGGCTTGCTGATCGCGTTGCATCACGTCTCCGATCAAAATCTCTCGCTGGTCAGACGATCACCGCCCGCCTTCGCTTCGCCGATATGCAGGCGATCACGCGCTCCGTAACGCTCGACGCCCCGGTTTCGGCTACCGTGACCATCGCGGAAATTGCTACCGACCTAATTCGAACGGCACTGGCCGATCACCCGAGCGAAAAGGTCATTACACTTCTCGCCGTCTCCGTTTCTCACTTACGGAAGAGGCCGCTTATTCAGCTCGATCTTCCGCTGGGGCTTCCCGACGAGCGGCGGCGGCCTGGCGCCCAAATGGGCATCGCACGCTGGTCAGCCGATCGCGCGATGGACGCCATTCGAGAGCGCTTCGGGCGCGAGTCCATCGTGTATGCGTCCACTATAATCAATAGAAGGCAGTCTGTTCCAGACGAATTCAGGGGGCTCGCGGAGAAAACTTTGGACCATGATGACGCCCCGTCTGATGACGAGGCCGTCGAGTTTTGACGCAGGCCGACATTATCGCGAACGTGCAAAATACTGCAGCGCAGTCCTGTCTGAGCGACGGTGATTCATGCGTATCGGCGGCTCTGGCTATTTGGTGTCCTCAGCACGCTGGAGGGTATCGCCATAGTTGCGATGTTCCGTGTAGATCCCGTCTGGAGGAGCGCCGACCGCGCCGAATAAGAAAAGCGCGGCGATGACAACGCCAAAAACGATTGCCGGCAATTCGTCTTTGTCGAACATTCATCGAGCGTACGCGCAGCTGATTAACGGACAGGTACTAGCTCTGTGGTTTGTGCGAGCTGGGACCGCGTCAGTTGCTGAACACTTAGAAGGGTCGCCTACGGCTCAGGCCGATGTCGCGCAGGGCGCGAATTTCGCTCACCCCAAGGCGTGCGCCGCGCAGTATGCGCAACGCGATACGCTGGCGCACGTCATGTCGCTGTCCTGCGTCGCCTACCTCTTTGACAGCGAGATCAAGTGCCTCTCGCGAAGCGCGCTGCACGGCCGCGTCAAATTCAGGGAATTTCAGAATCGTAGCCATGGTCTGCTCCCTCCAACTGCCTTACCGAAGAGCCACGATCGCCTACTGCATTCCCACAAATACAAAGATGATGTGACAAGCCCCACTATTCACAGTGGCGCCGATTAGAGTTTGTGTTTGTGTCTCACCGGAAGATGCCGGGCTCCGAGAGGGCGGTCGCTCCAGCCGAAGGATCCCGGCAAAAATAGCCGATGGTCGCTTAATATGAATTAGATTAGCTTAGCTGAATTCGACCGCCCCCAGCGTACTACGCATTGGGCGGAGTTGCGTAAGGCGGAGTGCGTAGCGAGCGCCGAGGGATGGCGGGAACGCTTCGCACTCCGCTTATTTTTATGCGGGATAATAAAATGCCGAAAGCGGAAAAAGCTCGGTCCGCTGGTTAGCCTGTCGCATTGCGTGGAGATATCGGTGCCTGACGAGATAGACAACAAGGCTACGCTGCAGCCAATCCTCAGCGAGCACGATCAGAATGACGACCTCGTCGGCGCAAGTATCCTGAGTTTGCTTCAGCGATCGGCAACCATGGCCGAGGGCAGTAGCCAGTACGCCGTGGACATCGCGAAGGACCTTTCGCGCCGGCTGATCGCGAGTGAGGCGAGGCAAGCTGAATTGGAGAGCCGGGTCGCCGAGCTGGAAGTTGAGGTCCAAGTACATCGAGATCGATCTGAGCAGGCAGAACAGTGGCTCAACAAGATTTCCGCCGAGCTTCAGGGTCGGGTCGCTGGGAAGAGCCACTAGCGCCCCTCCGTCGAATTTAAATGTCCTCGGCAATCAACATATACCATACCCTCTTTCCCCGTAGATCCGACGAGCAAACGTCACGATATTGTATCGATCTATCAGAGATCGAAGTGACCGGCATCCAACGACGCGACGTCTCCGTGCTATCGCCATAAGCTGCTTCGAAGATAGGAGCGGCTAACGTGGCACGAATATGCAACGTCGCGTTCTCTAGGTTGCGAAAGCTGTGCGGCGCGCCGGCTGGCACCAGCACCGACTGATTTGGCTTAAGGATCGCGCTCCCCTTCCCAACACAGACTTCCGCGCTGCCCTCGATAACTTCGAGAACTTCCTCGACAACATGGCAGTGGATGGGTGCCCCAAGCGCCGGATCGCAGAATTGATCAAAGATACACATCTGCCGACCGCCTAGCAGGGCCGACATACGCATCCGCGTCATCAGCCTTCACGCCATCTTTCTAACGGCTGATCGTTGTGCATCAATACATTCATATGAAGCGCTCCAGTTGCCGGACCCTTTTAGCATGACGTTTTCGTTGACCTGGCAAGTTTGCGGCTCGCGCTAAAAGCTGGAGTGTTTTGAAAATGGCCTCGCGCCCAACCTCAGTCGTAGGTTATTTCACGCACCTTCCCGTCGACTTGCGAAATGTTCGAGTTTCGAGCAAGTTAGCCGCCTCTCAAACGCTGAATTGGGCACCTGTACGTGCATCCAAAGACTGCGAGTCCAATCGACCCGGCACTCGTCGACCCACCATCGAGTGCGAAGCAAGAGCTTCTCGCGTGGGCGGCTGCACGCAGGTTGCGCGACCGTGCGGCGGGGTATCAAGCACGCGCCCGAACGGCATCCGACAGGAATGCCGAAGAGCGGTTTGCCGAAATTGCGGGCCATTACCACGGACTTGCCGCGCTTGAAGCAAGAAGAGCGGATCGATTAGGCAGCGATCGACGCAGCTCCTCCGTGACGACGGTGGAAGCACGCAAGGGAGATATCGAAAACCTCCGCACGCAACTGCAGTTTTTCGGCCGTAGACATGATAATATGATTGTTCGATTACAATGCCGGGCCATCAGTCGGACGCTTCTCGAACTCACTGAGACAAATCTCTCAGATATCCGACGCTTGCTAGCTGGCCACGTCGAACAGCTCGAAAGCGCTTTGCGATGTGCAAAAGATCCTCAATGATTTCGAAAGATCCGCAGAGGCGGTTTCCTATAGGCGAACCACTGCCGCCCATGGACCCCGAGCCTTGCTGCCGTGTTGGTCGCAATGAGCTTGCGAGATCTCCGGGACACGACGGATTGCTCTACTAAGTGCCCTAGCCCCCTGAGTGGCCCACTCGATCTCCGCCTGCATCGCGCGCTCGACTACACCGTGCAAGTTCTATCCAGCGGCACATTTCGCCTGTGTACCCGGATGCGTGGCATCGCTGCACCCATCGTAGCCAGAAAGCCTTTCCTGGATAGAGGAGTGGAATTACACTCCGCAGGCGAAACCATCGTTAATGAGAAGCCCAATAATGAACGGGAGAGATTATGCGAGGGCAGGTAACAAGCGTGTTTGAGCTCCCTAACGGCTGTGACTCGAGCAATTAGCAAAATGAGTGCTAAATCGTTTTTAGTTGCGCACGGCGCTTGGTCGGCGGGTTGGGCTTGGAGAAAGATGCATCCGCTGATCAGGGGCGCTGGCAACCGCCTGATCGTACCCACCTATACCGGCGTGGGCGAACGGGAGCATTTGGCGGGCCCGTCGAATGATCTTGAGACGCACATCCAAGACATTCTCGGCGTTATCAAATACGAAGATTTGCAGAATGTGCTACTGATTGGGCACAGCTACGGCGGAATGGTCGCCACGGGTGTTGCTGATCGCGCCCCAGATCGCATCGCGCATCTAATCTATCTTGATGCTTTCGTACCGAGAAATGGGGAAGCCCTAATCGATCTTGTGCCTCCTCGCGTGCGGCAGCAAATGGTGGAGCGAGTTAAAGCGGGTGATGGCTGGCGGCTGCCCCCCAATCCAACTCCAGTCGACACATCTGAAGCAGACGTAAAATGGATTACCGAAAGGCGGCTGCCGCAATCATTCAAATGTTTTGAGATGCCTCTGCGCCTGAGCAACGGGGAAGCCACAATGCCGCGAAGTTATATTTACTGCAAACGAGTTTCACCAGGAGACCCCTTCAGGCCATTCGCCGAACGTGCCAGGAACGGAGCCGGATGGCGATATTATGAGATTGACGCCAGCCACTCACCACACATCACCGCGCCTGAAACGCTCGCGACACTGTTGCAAGCGATCGTGGTCGAACGTGAATAATGCATTCCATGCTAACGCAATCAACTCAAGCAGCCGTCAACAGCGGCCCACTGTTGTTGTAGCGGTCAAAAATCAGTTGGCGTCATAAGTAGCAAGTCACGCTCGCCGTGAAGGAAGACCGAGCTTATTGATTCCAGTTAATGTGATGACGCCGACCGTGAAGGTCGAGAGTAGGACTAAGCCCAGAAGGGCCACGGTGAAGTGTCGCGCCATAGCTTGCCTCCCGTTCGCTTTACGAAACCTAGGTCTGTCCCTTCGGAAGAACATCGCCTGCGATGCCATTACTCGGGTATGCCGCGTAACACGAGATGGCTAGCTCTTGGCGCGCCCTACACTGCTGTGCCTGAGGTTGTCGCGGCCTGCGCTCGATCGGCCCCATTGTTTGAGTGTTGAATATCGCCAACTTCCGCTGCTGGTCCACTTGCTCAAGCTGAAGGTCTGCGGGTAGCTCGGTCAAAGACGACCTCGCCGTTGACTCTCTCTATAGTAGGCCCCTCATTTCGCCGAGAGCTGTCTTAGGCTTTTAACGCGCTGCAAACAGGTCTTATTCCACCAATTGTCGTCAAGCGACTTTCTTCGCGCTCTGAATTGCCTGCCATACGCGGTTTGGCGTGGCCGGCATGTCGATGCGGTCGATGCCGAGTGGCTCCAGCGCATCGATGATCGCGTTGATGATAACCGGCGGAGCTCCGATGGTACCGGATTCGCCAATGCCCTTGACGCCGATCGGGTTGGTCTTGCAAGGCACCTCCTCGAGCGCGATCTCGAAATTCGGCACCATGTCTGCGCGCGGCATCGTGTAATCCATAAAGCTGCCGGTAACGAGCTGCGCCGACGAAGCATCGTAAACCGCGTGCTCGTAAAGCGCCTGCCCAATACCTTGCGCAACACCGCCGTGCTGTTGTCCGTTGACGATCATCGGATTAAGGACCTGTCCAAGGTCGTCGACCATCACGTAGCGATCGACAGAGACCACACCGGTCTCGGGATCAATCTCGACCTCGACGGCGTGTGCGCCATTCGGATGGCTCGGAGGTTCGGGCGAGTGACTTCCGGAGCCTTCGAGCCCGATCCCGAATTGTGTCATCGGGCCCATAGGGGCAAACGACGCTTTTGCCACATCAACCAGTGCGATCGCCTTATCGGTTCCGGCGACTGTGAAGTGGCCTTCCTTGAACTCGATGTCGCCCGCGTCCGCCTCGAGCATGGCGGCAGCCATTAGCTTTCCCTTGTCGATAATTGCGTCGGCCGCTCGGCGGAGTGCACTACCACCCACAACCGCGCTGCGGGCTCCGTAGGTCCCGCGTCCGAATTGCACCTGCGCAGTATCGCCTTGGACGTAACGGATCTGGCCGAAGGGTACGCCGAGAAATTCGTGAACGAGCTGTGCAAACACTGTCGCGTGTCCCTGCCCGTGAGAGTGCGTGCCTCCGAACACCGTGACGGTGCCGCCGGGATCGAAGCGGATATCCATGCGGTCGTTGAATATGCCGCCAAACTCGATGTAATAGCAGACTGATCGGCCGCGCAGCTTGCCGGCTTTTTCAGAAGCGGCTTTGCGCTTCGCGTAGCCCTTCCAATCCACCATATCGACGCACTTGTCGAGAAGACGGACGAACTCACCGGAGTCGTACACGTACCAAGTCGGCGTGTTGTAGGGGAATTTGTCTGGAGAGATTAGATTTACGCGGCGGATTTCCGCCACGTCCATGCCGATCTGCTTTGCTGCGTGCTCGATCATGCGTTCAGTGAAATAGGCGGCCTCCGGGCGTCCGGCGCCGCGATAGGGACCTGCTTGCGGCGTATTGGTGAAAACGCCCTTGCAGACAAGATGGATCGTCTGCACGTCATAGGCTTCCGGGATAAAGCGCATCGAGAATAAACCGCTCACCATACCTGGCCCGACGAAATACGCACCGACCTGGAAGAGCGATTGCGAACGGATCGCGAGAATTTTTCCATTTTCGTCGAGTGCCAGTTCTCCATAACTAACAAGGTCGCGGCCGGTGTGATCGGTCATCATTGCTTCGGATCGCGTCGCAATCCACTTCACGGGGCGACCAAGCTTCTTCGACGCCCATAGCACCAGCGCGTCGTCGGGAAACGGTCCGCCCTTCAGACCGAAGCCGCCGCCGACATCGGGCGATACAACTCGCACCTGATTTTCGGCGAGGTGAAAGATGTGCGCCATTTCCGTTCGCGCGCCGTGCGGGTTCTGCGATGAGGTATAGAGCGTGTAGCTGTCCTCGGCGATATTGTAATCACCGATCGCGACCCGCGGCTCCATCGAGACCGGCGCCAGCCGGTTGTTCTCGACGCGCAGCTTCACATGATGCTTCGCCTTCGCGAAGGCCGCGTCTGTCGCTGCCTGGTCGCCGATCATCAGCTGAAACGCGACGTTGCCATTCGGATTGTCATCCCACACTTTCGGGGCGTCATCCTTCGCGGCGTCCTCGATCAATGCGACTGCCGGCAACGGCTCATAGTCGACCTCAACCAGTTCGGCGCCATCCCGCGCCTGCGCGAGCGTCTCGGCAACTACGAAAGCGATGCGGTCACCTACAAAACGGGCTTTGTCAGATTGTAGAAGCTGCTGATAGATGCGGTGTCCCTTCGGCGCGCCCAGGTCCTCCGGCATCATTGCCGAAGTGAACCCGCCGAGCTGATCGCGCTTAGCGTCGTCGCCCGTCAGCACCAACAGCACTCCGGGAGCCGCTTTTGCTTGGGAAACATCAACGCTTTTTATGCGCGCATGCGCATGTGGGGAAAGCACATTCACGCCGAAGCACATGTTGGCCAGAACGATATCGTCGACGTACCTTCCCTTTCCCGTAACGAAGCGTTGATCTTCTACGCGCCGTACCGCCTGCCCAATTCCGAACTTCATCTGCGGATCCCTACGCTTTGAGATTGAGATCTTTCGTCGAAAAGTACGCCGGGTCAGGGCGCGAAACGGTTCCGAGACCATATCGGCCCTAAGATAGTCGCACACTTCGGCGAACGAAGAGCGAAATGCTAGTTTATGACTGGACTGTCGAGGTGTCCATCGAGCCTCGACACGCCAGCTCGCTGCGTTGTCCACGCTTTGCCTATTGCGGCGACCACCGTCGCCCGTTCAGAAATCTTCCGATTGCCAAGAACGTGCATCACTGGAGAAAGTGAGTGATGAGCAACATTGGAAGACACCCATTGCTGTATAGTACTTTTTTAAGCATCTGGCGGAGCGACGCATGGCGATAATTTTCATCACAGGCAGCGCGGACGGGCGAGGCCGCGCTGCAGCGCTATCGCTCCTCGATCAGGGACACCGCGTGGTACTGCACGCGCGATCGCCTGATCGCGCCGCAACGCTGGGAGAGCTCGCGTCGCGCTCTGAAGGAGTCGTAATTGGCGATCTGCAGAGCGCCGCCGAGACGAGAGGTGTCGCAGATCAGGTGAACGCGATTGGACGCATGGATGCGATCATCCACAATGCCGGCGTCTACACGCAGCTAATCCGCGGCTCGACACAAGAAGGCCACGCCGTCACCCTCGCGATAAATACGTTAGCACCCTACATACTGACAGCACTGATCGAGCGTCCAGCCAGATTGATCTATCTGAGCAGCGGCCTGCATCGTATCGGGCAAGGATCGCTGAATGACCTCGACTGGAAGAAAAGGCCTTGGGATTCCGCGAAGGCCTCTTCGGAGAGTAAGCTCCATGTCGTCGCATTGGCGCGACGCTGGCCGGGCGTTCTGAGCAACGCGGTGGATCCCGGTTGGGCTCGTACGAAGATGGGCGGCGCCAACGCCCCGGTCGACATCGAGACAGGACAGAGGACGCAAACCTGGCTGGCCATAAGTGACGAACCGACGGCACTCATCAGTGGACGTTACTGGCATCACTTGCGGCAGCATGAGCCCGCTGAAGAAGCGACCACGCCGATATTTCAAGAACGTCTTATGAATGAACTGTCTAAGCTGACTGGGATTAAGCTACCGGCGTAACCTCTCAGCGAGCATATGTAGATTGTCAGATCTGATTCAGAGGGGCTCGGTGTGATAACGCATGGCGATCGAGCTACGGGTCCGCCACGATCACGTCCGGATCGTCTTGCCCGCACAGAAGTCTGTAAACGACCCGGATCAACCTTTTTTCCTTGCGCCCATTCGAGCAGATTAGCTGGTCGGTAGGTTGGATCAACGCGCCACCGCTGGAATACGCTCACGTCGATCGTTTCGTTTACGTTGAAATGGGTTCCATCTTCGCGGACTTCCGGCTCTCGACCGATAGTCCGATAAAGAGGCGGAAAGACCGTTGCATACAACCCTGAGCCAAACGACTGATAAGAGTCTGCTATGAGCGCGGTCAGGGCGTTTCCGTCCAGTTCGATCTCCGATCGGAACGAAAGCCCAGGCTATCGCTTATACGCTGAGTAATGCCGGCTGCCATGTCGAAAAGGTCCGGTTCGCGCAAGAACAAACTCCAGAACACTTCCGTATGCCGCTAACGACTCGGAGCAACGGTTTTCCCGTACAACCCGATGCAATCCCCAGGCCTTTAGTCCGCTGCGGTGAGCAGAGACTGTATGCCGCGAGTGCACGTGAAAAAAGCCCGACAAAACCGCCGGGCTCTCGTTTCAGACGAAGGCGGCTCAGTAACCCATACCGCCCATCCCTCCCATGCCACCGCCGGGCATAGCGGGCGCTTCGTCCGCTTTTGGCCTTTCTGCCACCATGGCTTCCGTGGTGATCAAAAGCCCGGCGATCGACGCCGCGTTCTGCAGGGCCGCTCGAACAACCTTAGTCGGGTCAATAATGCCCTTGTTGACGAGATTTACGTATTCGCCGTTTTGGGCGTCGAAGCCGAAGCCGTATTGATCCTTCTCAAGGATCTTGCCGATAATGATGGAGCCGTCTTCGCCTGCATTAATCGCTATCAGTCTTGCCGGCCAAGAGAGCGCCTTACGCACAATGTCGACGCCGGTCTTCTGGTCGTCGTTTTGGGTGCGTAGGCGCCTTAGCCCGTCGGCGGCGCGAAGCAGAGCGACGCCACCACCCGGAAGGACGCCCTCTTCGACAGCCGCACGGGTTGCGTGCATCGCGTCATCAACACGGTCCTTGCGCTCCTTTACCTCGATCTCTGTCGCGCCACCGACGCGGATCACCGCGACGCCGCCTGCTAATTTGGCGAGGCGTTCTTGCAGCTTCTCTTTATCGTAGTCTGAAGTCGTCTCATCGATCTGTACTTTGATCTGAGAGATACGTGCTTCTATAGCGGTCTTTTTGCCCGCGCCGCCGACAATTGTAGTGTTCTCTTTTTCAATCATGATCTTTTTGGCGCGCCCGAGCATGTCCACGGTGACTTTGTCGAGCTTAATACCAAGATCCTCGCTGATTGCCTGACCGCCGGTCAGGATAGCGATGTCTTCGAGCATAGCCTTGCGACGATCGCCGAAGCCTGGAGCTTTTATCGCAGCAACCTTGAGACCACCGCGCAGCTTGTTGACGACGAGTGTTGCGAGCGCCTCGCCTTCAACGTCTTCCGCTACGATGACCAGCGGTTTCGAGGTCTGCACTACTGCTTCCAGCAGCGGAAGCAAATCCTGTAGGGCGGAAAGTTTTTTCTCATAGATCAGGATGTAGGCGTCCTCCATCTCAACGCGCATCTTTTCGGCGTTGGTGATGAAGTAAGGAGAAATGTAGCCGCGATCGAATTGCATACCTTCGACAACGTCGAGTTCCGTCTCGAGGGATTTGGCTTCTTCAACTGTGATCACGCCCTCGTTGCCGACCCTCTTCATGGCATCGGCGAGAAATTTTCCGATCTCGACATCACCATTTGCAGAAATAGTGCCGACCTGAGCAATCTCTTCGTTGGAGGTGACGTCCTTTGAATTTTTCTTCAAGTCCGCGACCACAGCTTCAACCGCGAGATCGATGCCGCGTTTAAGGTCCATCGGGTTCATACCCGCAGCCACGGCCTTCGCGCCTTCCCTCACGATCGCTTGAGCTAAAACTGTCGCCGTCGTGGTGCCGTCACCGGCGAAGTCAGATGACTTTGACGCAACCTCGCGCACCATCTGCGCGCCCATATTTTCGAACTTATCTTCGAGTTCGATCTCCTTGGCGACGGTAACACCGTCCTTGGTCATACGCGGCGCGCCGAACGATTTGTCTAGGACGACATTGCGGCCTTTGGGGCCGAGCGTTACTCGAACCGCGTTGGCGAGAATATCGACGCCGCGCAACATCCTGTCGCGCGCATCAACACCGAATCTCACGTCTTTAGCAGTCATTTTTCTTCTCCATAATTTGTCTGGTCAGGCAGCTCTTAGGCGGCCTTTTTTCGGACGGCGGTCTGGTCGATGACGCCCATGATGTCGCTTTCTTTCATGATCAGATATTCGACGCCATCAAGCTTAACCTCTGTGCCTGACCATTTGCCAAACAGCACGCGGTCGCCGACCTTGAGATCAATGGGAATGAGTTTCCCAGTCTCGTCGCGACCTCCCGGGCCGACGGCGATCACCTCGCCCTCAGAGGGTTTCTCTTTGGCGGTATCCGGAATGATAATCCCGCCTGCGGACTTATCCTCGGCGACGATGCGCGTAACAACTACGCGGTCGTGAAGCGGCCGAAACTTCATATCAATCTCCCTAGGAGTTGCGGTTATGGTTTGAAATGTCTGACGAAGATCCACCGCGGTCGCTTCGGTGGGGCGACTGTGCGCGGCTTGCCTGTTCTTCGTAAATGGCGCGCTTTTAGCACTCGTCAAGTACGACTGCCAAGTCAGCGGTCCTGCGGCCGGCTTAATGCCAGTAACGCCTTGGCTCAACGAGCAATATTTATTTTACACTGCCGATGGCCGAGTACGAAAAACTCAGAATAGAGGACATCCCCTTAGGCAGATCCAGCCACAGGGCTTGTTCATCGCGCGATAACGGAAACCTTCGCAGCGATGCTTGGCATTTGGATGAAGTCTGCTTTTAGGTCCGGTCCGGCGATATACCGCTGCCTATTGACCCATTATCACTTCTTCTTTTTCTTATCGGCGAATATAGCGTTCCAGTTATCCCTATATGCTTTCGTGACCGCCTTTTGGCCCTCGCCCCGACTGTAGCTTGAGGGCGAGTTGGCAACTTGCTCACCGCTCTCTACCTGGGATCGGTCTGCGTTCTTGCCCTTCGACAGGCCGTCGTCTTTTTTCCCTGCGATCTCTTTTTTCCCGACGACGGCATTATTGGGCGCGGGACAAGCTTTCTTATCGTCTGTGGTCATGCTTTTCCTAATGTGGGCCGCCTCATTGATACCTTTGCGGCACGACGAGAGCAAACTAATCGTTGCTATACCTGCGTTGGCCTAGTCGGCGCTACCGACACGCACGCTTCCCTTATTGTTGTCGATCTTTTATCGCCAGTCTTCCGGCAGGAGTTGCGCGGCGGTTTTCGGGCGTCTGCATCGTCCGTTCTGAAGTAGATAAATGCATTGTGGCTACTCCGCGCACGAAATCTATCTTGAGTTTGAAGCCGATAGTGGCACAAGTTCAACGGCGTATGTCGAGCACCATGACCGAACTCGACATTGCCTATCCACACAGTCCCCTGTCCGTGACCGGGGCTCGAGCTCCGGCAGATCTGCCAACAGCGGGGGAACGTTGGCTGATCTTAGCGAAAAATACGCCACCAGTTGGTGCAGGCAACACCTCGCGGTTCGCATTAATTGCCAACAATGACGCAGCAGGCGGTGTTGCCAATCGCTTCGCAAGCGTCGCAAACCTGCGCGCTGCACCCGATGATATAAACGGACTAAATGAGCCAGAGGCAGGCGGCTTGTTCAATTCTGCACCTGACGAGGTCGACCGCTTGGCGGCAAAGGGGGATGCCAAGCTCGGCTTTGGTTTTGTCACCGGGCTAGGAGGAGCGCAAATTCTGGAATGAAGGCCATTCTTGACGCGCTCAACGTCGTTTATGAGGAGCGAGAAAAGCGCGGATTTATCAAACTAAATCTCGTGTCGTTATGTTTCACCTTGGGAGCGATCGCTTCCCTTCTGCTTGCGGTCAGCGCTGTTGTCGTCATGCCGATTGCACTGAGTTTCCTTGGCCTTCATGCAGTCACGGATCTGCTCATCCACCTATCGCGGTGGCCGATCCTTGTGGTGCTGATAATCCTTGGACTGGCGGTGCTATACCGCTTCGGTCCAAGCCGGCGGAAGCCGCGCTGGCAGTGGATCACCGTCGGAAGCGTCGTCGCGGCGATTGCTTGGCTCGCAGCTTCGATCCTGCTTTCTTGGTATTTGAGCCACTTCGCCAACTACGATGCCACGTACGGTTCACTTGGCGCAGGCATCGGCTTGATGTTGTGGATGTGGATCTCGTCGATCGTCATCCTTTTCGGGGCCGAACTAAACTTCCGAAATCGAGCACCAGACGGTGCGCGATTTCACGGTCGAACGCGAGATAACCCCTTGGCGCCCGCGGAGCGGTTGTGGCGGACACCGTCGGCAAAGCCCGTGCTTACGATATTTGATGCTTCGGCTACCTTGCAGAGCGGCTGTGGCGGGCCTTCGGCCTTATTAGCTTGGTCGATCCGCAGCAACAAAGAACCTAGCTCTGGCGGGAATCCACACGGCACCTCAAACAGGCCCGCGAGTTGCTTACCGAACTCGAGCTGCACGATGCGCAAGCTCAGCCTTGATGGCGGATCGATGGTGCTGCGCGTTTCTTCATGGCAATCCGAACGTTGCATAGCCGCTGCCGTTCCTACAAAACCGAAATGTCTTTTTTTCGCGCCGCCGACTGTTCATAAATTACACGCACTTTGAACAGTTGAACCGGCGGTGGCGGGAGGCTGGCATGCCGACTCGCCACTGCCTCACTCCGCTGCGCTGCCACACGCCTACACGGAGATTTGCACGAGCCATCGCACCGCACATAGGAACGGCGCTCCCCCTCCGTTGTTAATTCAGCAAAACAGTGAAGGACCGTCAGATGGTGTTCCTGATCCCCGATGCGCCGGCTAAGGCTGCCAACAGATATACAAGCCGCACGCCGTCGTTCTATGAGGCCACCGCGATAGTGGCCTTTGCAGCGATCATGATCTTGTTCGTGGCGGCGGCGCCACTTCTCGTGAACTGAGGTCATCGATCGGCGCAGCGCCGTTAGCGCTTCACGTTCAACCAAAGCTCTTTTTTCTGAAGACGCCTACTTGTGAAAAGAGCGCGGCTGGCTGACTGCGGCGGCTCGAAGTTGATGGACGTTGGCGTGGCAAACACCGCACAGACCGGCCGCGGCCGGATTGGTTGGTGTCGACGGCGACGCCAGTGGGCCGTGATTTCGCGCTATTCGAACAATTCACTTTGGCGGGTGGCGATGTCCCTGCTACCCCAACAGATATCGCGGCCGCGCTGGGCGCGGCTGCGATATTGATCACGTCAGCGAGTTAGTACGGTGCAACGCCGTCAAACACCGTCCCGGCCAACGGATCAGACTGGCGGTCGTTTGCGTGCCCGTAGCGCAGATTTCTCGTATCCTGGTTATAGTAGGAATCGGTTTGCCATTGAGCGCCAGCGTGCCGGCTGGTTTGCGCCGACGCAACACCCGCAGACGCCAACACAACGGCTGCGGCGACGATAGCGGTGATCTTAGTCATATCGTTCTCCATCATTTGCTCGCCCCTCGTGCCCGAGTAACCTGAGCACTTGAACTCACGTGTGCAGGATAAGCGGCCTCGGTTATCGCGGAAATCGCGAAAGGTCTTTTCGACTCTGCTAAACAATCGCTCGTTGCGGTCACGAACCAAAAAAGGCCCCGCAATATGCCAGGTGCAAACAAGAAAAGGGCGGCTGAAGCCGCCCATCCCGGCGAACGCGCCGGCCGCGGCCGCGGCAGACTAACGCGCCTTCTCGGCTGGGAGGTGGAGGTGATTATAAAACGAGTTATGTTTTGCGTGTGAATATCAGTATTTTGTTTCACGAGGTGGCAGTGGTTACGGGGCTGAGCCTCAACGCGGGTCTGAAGGCGCAGACGTGGCGAAGCGCGTTGCAGTCTGCCTATTGTACCCTTGTGAACGTGGCGGGTTCGCCGTTCTCGTCCAAAGTCAAGGTGCAGTTGTTCAAACGCGCGATCGTTTCCGCCTGTTGTTTTGGGTCCACATCGCGGAACAGCGCCTCAAACTCTTTGCGCTGCAAGGTGAACATACTTCCCGTGGGCCGTCCCCTTAAAAAGCTCAATGAGATTCTTTGCGTTCATGTTCGCACCCGCCAAAATGGCGTCGGCCAATATCGAGACGCGCCGTAGCCCGCAGCCACCCAACGCGAATGCGGGCGCCGAGACTGAAGCCACTCCCGTAAGAATTGCGAGCCCGAGTAGCGCCCCAGCAAATCTTGTCATGTGAAGAACCTCTGGTTGGATCGTTTTGGGCTCTGCGTGGATGCAGGCTTGCTTATCTGTTCACCTTTAAGGCTAACAACTGAAGCAGCTATGAATCCGAAGTTTCAACTTGATGCCAAGGAAACGGCTATCGCGCAGCGGCACATGGGAATTGGACGGCGCTATCCATCGTGGCGTCTGAAATCCCATGACATAGTGATCTATTTCAGCAATCGATTGAACTGTTCTTGCCGAATCCGGAAGGGGCGGCGCTACCGAACCCTCAAGGCGTTGCCTCGCGACCAAGGCGTAGCTATCGGACTCGATAGAAATTTGGATTTCCTGACGAGAAACATTGTGGTCAAGGATGATCTGCCCATCTGACGCGGTAACGGCAAAGCCGACGGAGGCGGCCTCTTGGGCCTCAAAGTGTCGCTCTAGTTCTAAGGTGCGCCGTTCTATGCTAGCTATTCTCTGCGCCTCTTGCGCGGCTTGTTGCTCCTGCTCGGATTCTTGCGCCGCCTTCCATTTTGCCAATTCCTCCCCGTACGTCATTATGTGCTCCCCAATCTGTCCTACGGCGTCCGCCTTATTCCATGTCCCGAGGACATGATCCCAATCTTGTAACCCATTAAAACGTAACCGGAAATGTAGGTCGCACATTACAGCAGGCTCATGTCTAATCGAACCCGAGGAGTGCCCTTAACCGGAGCAACACAGGGAAAATCTGCCAATGTGTGAGGTCCCACGAGGGGAGTTCCCGCTACGTATAGATCCTGCCGAGATCGGAATTCCGGCCACGAGACTAAACAACGCACCGGTAAGGACAGCGCATCTTGATTCTCGTTGGATAAACAAGGACGAAGTGCGCGGGTCAGCTCCGCGAACAACAGCCGTGGCGACACTCGTGACTGCGGCTACGCTTTCACAGAGAGCGAGCACCCTCTGAAACGATGCTCGCCGTCGGGGAGCGAGTTTGTCGTGGCACAATTCACATTCCGATGCCCGAGTACCGGGTACATCGTGCACCTTGCCGTTGAGCAAATCGAGGCTGCTGCAGACACCATCGAGGTCCAATGTACTGCATGCAAAGACAGTCATGTGATTGATATCGAGAGCGGCGAAATCGTTCCGCTATCAGACAAACTGCGGGGCAGGCTGGGCGGCCCAGGAGAGCGCTGAGGCGTTCTTTTCTGAGTAGACCCTCCATATCGGCCGGGGCTGAGCCGCTTCCCTTGGAGGGACAGGGCGAGGCAGTTCTGGCTTCGGCTTAGGATTACCTTAACCGAACGGATAGCTTTGAGATTGTCCCGGAAACCAAATTCCGCCTATGCGTATTCAATCAGTCGCAAAACAATCGCAAAATGGAACAATGGAAATGGCGGACCTCATCAGCCCGGACAGCGTCGATTTGCTCCGATCGGCCCTAATCAATCTTATTGCGGGGCAGACTGTTTCCATTTCCAGCCGCGACTTCAGGAAGCTATCCGGCGACGACATAAATACTTTCTGCAGCGAGGGCCGCCTTATGATGGGAAATCTTGCGGCAGCCTGCGAACTGCACGATTGATACGACCAGTGGCACGCAGTCTTCACGAAAAATCCAGCACGCCCGACTGCGGGGATATTTAGCTCACTCGCCGGCGGCGTACCGAAGCAAGACATAGCTAAACGATCGGCCTAGGATTCCCACCCAGACATTGTGGTAAGAGCCGGACCGGCGCTCACCACGCATTCCCGCCATCCGCTTCACTTTCAGCGTCGATGACCACACAGCTGTCTTCGTGTGGCAGCCATAGGCGCCGGGGTGGCTAGATGACCCGCGCCATTATTACGGCGAATGCCATAGCAAATCCGCAAGCGATCAGGCTCCACTCGAAGACCCGATGGAATTCCTTTGACGAGAATAATCGCTTCATCATAGCCCTGGCCTAAGCCGTCGGGCTGAATTGGCAGTAAGTCCAATATTTCAAATGCGACCTAACTGAACCGACGTTAGTCAATGCACGAGTGGGGCTATCACGACGAGATACAGGACGATCGCTGCTGCGAAGGCTGTCACGGCAACAATTTCGTAGATCCGCGGACGGTCCGACGTTTGCTTTTGCTTATCTGGGGCGTCTGTTGGTTTACTAGGCGTTGATCTCATCATCAGTATCCCCGTACCGCTTTCGAGACTAACGCCGGCACGGGAGGCCGCGTTCCCAACGGGTGCGTTGCCGGGTGGGGCGGCCGTACCACCAGGAGTTTCGAATGGAAGCTTGGCGAGGCAGCCGCGGCTTTCGCGATCATCGGCGACGGGCACGCCGCATACAGGACTGTCTGAAGGTCACCGCGCACGCCGGCGACTTCGAAAACCAGTGCACCGGTTCAACGAAAATTGCTCGCGGCCGCGCTCAGCCGTCGGATAGCGATGTTTCTGCGAGATTTATACAAAGCGCCGTTGCCTACCAACTCGGCTGAAGAGGCAGCATGACGGAAGTAGCATTTCCGCCCAGCTCAAATGGTCAAAAGTCGGGGTCGCCGCCGGCCAGAAAGCGGCTCGAAAGCCGCCTTTCTTATTCCAAATCACATCGCCTTGGGTCCGGGGCCATCATGTGGATGATGATAATGATGGTGATGTGATGGACGACGATCACGTGTGGCTTTGCCATCAGGTGCGGCTGATCGGAGACCAGGTTGGCCCTGCTCGCGATCGTATCGCACAGTTCGAGCACGAACTTTGCAGAGCATCACGAGCGGGCTGACGGTGCTGAGAATGGAATAAAATTCAAAGCGAGATAACGGAGCAGTTTCCACGGAGCGGTCGCAGCCGTCGACCCCGCCCAGCGTTTCGCCTCAATAGAAGAGCGAAGCACTGCTAACCTAGCCCCGGTCCCTCTGGCTTGGGTTTTTCATTCGGCGGACCCGGCCTAGCTGGGGCCGCTGTTTTGGGCGAGGTCTGAGAACGTCGTGGAAAGGTTCTAGCTTTCCCATTCGAAGCGCATCCGTGATGCCCCCGCATATACGTGAGATGAACGGCGGCCGTACCCTGCGCCTCTAATAGGCCGGCCTGCTCCTCCAGCCACGCTATCAGCATCGCAAAACGCAGTTCGCGTTTATCGATGTTGAGATGACGGTGAAACAGAGAAACATAGTCAAAGTCTTTGGATAGGTCTTCTGATAAGCCCGCGTCCGTTCGCGTGCTCAATTCAAGGACGGCGCCTCCTGTGGAAAGGACGGGCACGGTTACTGCGTGCGGTTGCAGCTCTCGAAACAGCAAAAATTCGTCCACGATCTGCCCATGCCGCCGATGAACACGGCGGCGTGAAATTCATTGTCGCGAAACATCTTCTCGCGCATATGCCTATGGATGCTCCCCCAAACTGATGAAGAAATGCCCTTTTAATGAGCTGTAGGCACGCCCGGTGGCAACGACTAGCCGCAGTGGAACATGTGACGCATGGGCGGCAAAAGTTGATAGAGGCGCTTCTGATTTGCCTGCCGGTTCGGCTGTCGACGAATAGCGTTTCGCTACGAGCCGTGGTGGCGGTGCGCTTGCTGTTTGAGCGCACAAAGAGCGGAAAGCCTCGGTGCGGAAATTCCCCTCTGCTCCTGGACTAGCCTACTCCAGGCATTTTCATCGCTAGTCAAGAAAGGCCAAAAGTGCGCAATTAATAATGACGGCGGCGGCACAGGGACCGAACCTGTGCCCCCTCGCTTTCAAGGACGGCAGATCACGTGCACTCCAAACTCCGCTCCCCGTCCGTTAACGCGCGCGGCACGTCACAATGAGTTCTCCGCCGTGCGAGATCACGTGCCGCCCTCTCGCTGGAGTACTAACACGTTAGGTAGCGGGCTAGCTGTGGAGCCTCAACAGGTTGTTCTCTGGAAAACCGAGGCGACTGATGGGTGTGTTGGCTTTCAAGCTACCATGTGGCCGATGCCAATTGTAGCGATGGAGCCAGTAGAGCATTTCGGTCGATCGCTGATCAGAGTTGTCATAGGCGCGAGCGTAGGCCCATTCGCGCAGCGCCGTTTGGATAAAGCGCTCGGCCTTTCCATTGGTTCTCGGGGTATAGGGCTTGGTGAAGATTTGGCGGAGACCGAAGCGTTTGCAGGCGGCCAGGAAGCTCTTTGAGCGGTAGCACGAGCCGTTGTCGGTCATCACGCGTTCGATGCGGACGCCTAGCTTGGCATAATAGCCGACGGCGGCCTCCAGGAAGGCGACAGCGCTCTCTTTGCGCTGATCCGCCAACACCTGCACGAACGCGACCCGCGAGGCATCGTCTATGCAGACATGTACGAACTCCCAGCCGATGCCGTGGTGACGATTGACAGCGCCGGGATATCGTCCGGTGATGCGGTGTCCTACGGAGCCGATGCGACCGAGCTTTTTGATATCGAGATGGATGAGCTCGCCTGCCTTCTCGCGTTCATAGCGCCGGATCGGTTCGGCCGGCTCCAGGGCACTGAGCTTGTTCAATCCAAGCCGACGCAAAACGCGGCTGACGGTAGCGGGTGAGACGCCGGTCTCGGCGGCGATCTGCTTGCCGGTCCAGCGCTGGCGGCGCAGCCGCTCGATCTCATCGACAACAGCCTGGGCCGTCGGCTGGCGGAATCGATGCGGCCGGGAGGAGCGATCCTGCAATTCCGCTGATCCTTCGCGGCGATATCGGTCAACCCATTTCCGAACGGTCCGCGGGCAGACGCCTGCGGCTTCGGCGACGGCCTGCGGCGCCTGCCTGCTCTCAACTTGTCGTACAATCCGCTCTCGACCGCGCGGCGTGAGCCGGGCATTCTTGTGCACGTTCATCCGGTCCTCCCGACAATCGCTGAAGCCTCGCAACTCCAGCTTCCTCGGCCAGGACCGGGTGGACAACCTGATGAAAGCTCACACCTAGCTATCAAACTGTACCGGCGAGCGTCCTAATCGCACCGCCCTTCCGGGCGTGTAGCCGGGCAGCGAGTCGGCGAACGCGCGCAGATCGGCAGCGGCGATGCGTATGCGCCCGCCCATCATCTTGCAAGGTAGCTTTTTATTGCGGACCAGTTGGAGGATTTTGTTTCGGCCGACGCCTAAGAATTTGGCCGCGCGGCCCGTAGAAAGCAAAAGTGGTTCGATGGTGTGGTTAGGCATAGCGCCGTCTCCCGTTTTGCGGGTGACCCTTGCCGGTGACCGTATTCCAGCCCGGCGGAGGCTAAGCCTAAGCTCTGATCCCGTGACCCAGGGGAACGGGGGCCATCTCGGGGAGCGCTATCAAGAGACCCGACGCGTAAACTCGTTCAAGTCGAGTCCCGCTGGCTGAGCCGGTGCCGCTCGAAAGCACGGCCTCTTGCCATGGATGGTGGTCGCCAGTCAATATCCCGCTCGGCCTTCCCAATTCCCAGTTAAGACTCTGGTAACCGTGATCGGCAATTATTGCCTAACTTATTTCTGTGGGTGTAGCGTTGGGTGTACCGTTCAATAAACTCAACATTCTCAACAATTTATAACGCGTAATCCCGGCAAATCTCGCCGGGTGCGTCGCGACGGGCTGCGCACGCGGGGGCAAGAGATTCCGTGCAAGGTCTGCTCGAGTTCGTCAAGACGCTGGGCGCGCCGCGGATCGCGGCCATGGTCGCAGTCACGCTGGCGCTGGTCGGCTTTTTCGCCTTCCTGATCCTGCGCGTCAGCAGCCCGCAAATGACGCCGCTGTTCACTGATCTGTCCTACGAGGACTCGTCGGCGATCGTGAAAGAGCTGGAACGGCAGAGCGTCAGCTACGAACTGCGCAACGACGGTGCCATCGTTATGGTGCCCAAGGACCGCGTGGCGCGGCTGCGCATGTCGCTCGCCGGCGAAGGTTTGCCCAAGGGCGGCGGCGTCGGCTACGAGATCTTCGACAAATCCGACGCGCTGGGCACGACGAGCTTCATTCAGAACATCAACAATCTGCGGGCGCTCGAAGGCGAACTGGCGCGCACCATCCGGGCGATCGACCGCGTCGTCGCCGCGCGCGTGCACCTGGTGCTGCCGGAGCGGCCGCTGTTCTCGCGCGACAAGGTGGAGCCGTCGGCTTCGATCGTGCTCAAGGTGCGCGGCACGCTGGAGCAGCAGCAGGTGCGCGCCATCCGCCACCTGGTCGCCTCCGCCGTCAACGGGCTCAAGCCGCAGCGGGTGTCGATCGTCGACGAGAGCGGGCGCCTTCTTGCCGACGGCAGCGGCAGCGACGATCTCGGCGAAATCAGCGCCGACGAACGCCGCGTCTCTTTCGAAAAGCGGTTGCGCGAGCAGGTCGAAGCGCATCGTCTCATCGGTCGTCGGCCCGGATCGGGCCCGCATCCAGGTCAGCGCCGATTTCGACTTCAACCGCATCACCGAGACCTCGGACAAGTACGATCCCGAAGGGCGCGTGGTGCGATCGAGCCAGACCCGCGAGGAAGTCGACCGGACAACGAAACCCGCGACAACCAGGTGACCGTCGGCAACGAAATCCCCGGCGCCAACCAGCAGCGCGGCGGCGGCGCGCCCGCCGACGCGAATGCGGCGCCGCGCGACCAAAGCAGAAAATCGGAAGAGATCGTCAACTACGAGATTTCGAAGACCACCAAGACCGAAGTGATCGAGGGCGGCCGCATCAACCGCATCTCGGTGGCGGTGCTGGTCGACGGCGCCTACGGCAAGAACGACCGCGGCGACGTCGTTTACGAGCCGCGCAGCAAGGAAGAGATCGAGCAGATCGCCGCGCTGGTGCGCACCGCCATCGGCTTCGACCAGAAACGCGGCGATCAGGTCGAGGTCGTCAATCTGCGCTTTGCCGAAACCCGGCGACGCCGATCACCGAGCCCACCGGCTGGCTCGCCGGCTTGCAATTCACCAAGGACGACATCATGCGCGCCATCGAGCTGGGCGTGATGGGCCTGCTCGGCCTCGTGGTTCTGTTGATGGTGGTGCGGCCGCTGGTGAAGCGGATGCTGGCGCCGGATGCGCCGGTCGTCGCCGCGCTGCCGGCGGGCAACTCCCAACTGACCGAGGTGCTGGCCGCGGTCGAAAGCATCAAGGCCGAGCCGAGCGAGACCGCGAGGAAGATCGACATCGCCCAGATCCAGGGCCAGGTCCACGCCCAATCGGTGCAGAAGGTCGGCGAGCTTGCCGACACGCAATCCGAGCGAAGCCGTCTCCATCATCCGGCAATGGATGACCGAGACGCCGCCAGCTGATCGAACAACCATGCCGCCCGCCCCGGACAAGAAGAACCCCGCCGACACCCAGATCGATCTCGCCGGCGCCATGGCGACATGGCGGCCCGTCCGTCGCCTGCGGGCATGCGCCAGCTCACCGGTCGCGAGCGCGCGGCCGTGCTGATGCTGGCGCTCGGCGAACAATATGGCGCCAAGATCTGGGCGCATGCTCGACGACGACGAGCTGCGCGAGCTTTCCGTCGCCATGTCGGCCATCGGCCCGATCGAGGCGCGAGGTGGTCGAAAATCTGCTGCTGGAATTCGTCACCCGCATGTCGGCCTCGGGCGCGCTGATGGGCAGCTACGAGGCGACCGAGCGCCTGCTGCAGCAATACCTGCCGCCCGAGCGGGTCGAGCGCGATCATGGAAACGATCCGCGGTCCCGCCGGCCGCAACATGTGGGAGAAGCTCTCCAACGTGCAGGAAGAGGTGCTGGCGAACTATCTCAAGAACGAATATCCGCAGACCGTCGCGGTCGTGCTCTCCAAGATCCGGCCGGAACACGCCGCGCGCGTGCTCGCCATCCTGCCCGAGGATTTGGCGCTCGACGTCGTCAACCGCATGCTGCGCATGGAGGCGGTGCAGAAGGAAGTGCTGGAGCGCGTCGAGCTGACGCTGCGCACCGAATTCATGTCGAATCTGTCGCAGACCCGGCGCCGCGACGCGCATGAGGTGATGGCGGAGATCTTCAACAATTTCGACCGGCAGACGGAAACGCGCTTCCTCACCGCGCTGGAAGAGGACAACCGCGAGAGCGCCGAGCGCATCAAGACGCTGATGTTCACCTTCGACGATCTGATCAAGCTCGATCCGGGCTCGGCGCAGACGCTCATGCGCCAGATCGAAAAGGACAAGCTCGCGGTGGCGCTCAAGGGCGCGCTCGAGCCGGTGCGGCAATTCTTCATGTCCAACATGTCGACCCGCGCCGCCAAGATGCTGAACGACGACATGGGCGCCATGGGGCCGGTGCGGCTGCGCGATGTCGACGAGGCGCAGGTGCTGCTGGTCAATCTCGCCAAGGACCTCGCCGCCAAGGGCGAGATCGTCATCTCCAAGACGCGCGGCGAAGAGGAGCTGATCTACTGATGGCTGCCGCCGGCAAAATTTCTGTTCGACACCGATTTCGCCGCCGGCAGCCCGCGCGAGCCGACCGTCACGGTTGCCGAACATGGCGCCAAGCTCGCCGAGGCCGAAGCGGCCGCATACCGGCGCGGCTACGCCGAGGGGCAGCGCGACGCCGAGGCCGAAACCGGCCGCCGCATCGCCGCCACCTTCGAGCGCATCGCCGCCGGGCATCGACCAGGCCGCCGGCGCCCTGCGGCGATCGAGGCGCGGCTCGAATGCGAGGCGGTCGAAGTCGCCGTCGCGGTCGCGCGCAAGCTTGCGGCCGAGTCTGATCGAGCGCGAGCCGCTCGCCGAAATTGCCGCGCTCGCCGGCGGTTGCTTTCGCGAGCTTGTGGCCGCCCCGCACGTCGTCGTGCGCGTCAACGATGGGCTGTACGCCGCCGCGCGCGAAAAGATCGACGAAATCGCCCGCGCCCACGGCTTCGGCGGCCGGCTGGTCGTGCTCGGCGAACCCGACATCGCGGTCGGCGACTGCCGGATCGAATGGGCCGACGGCGGCGTCAATCGCGACAACGGCGCCGCCGACGCGCGCGATCGGCGAAGCGGTCGCCCGCTACATCAGCGCCCGCCGCAATTTGGCGGGCGCGAGCTAGAGCATGCCCGGAAGCATGGAGAAACACGGATGAGTGACGAACGGCAAGGTGCCGCTGCCCAATCTGGAGGATCGCGCGGCGCAACCGGACATGCCGGCGCGCTGGAAGCCGGACGGGCCGACCTCGCGGATCGCCGGCGACCTCGAGGCCGTGTTCGACGTGCCGGTGCAGGTCTCGGCCGTGCTCGGCCGGGCGCGGATGGAAATCAACGATTTGCTCAAGATCGGCCCCGGCACCGTGCTGGAGCTCGACCGCAAGGTCGGCGAGGCGATCGACATCTACGTCAACAACCGCCTGGTCGCCCGCGGCGAAGTCGTGCTGGTGGAAGAGAAGCTCGGCGTGACCATGACGGAAATCATCAAGGCGGAGCGGGCGTGATGGCGCGCCGGAGCGCACGCGATGGCTCCGAGATTCATTGGTTATCGCATGTCCTTTTCGGAAGGCCGGTTTCGACCTTCCGGAACATGCTCTGAAAACTAAAAAAGGAACAAACACATGCGGCTCCTGATCGTTGGCACGCTCAATGGCCAGCTCACCACCGCGACCAAGCTCGCGATGGACAAGGGCGCGACGGTCACCCACGCCACCGACATCGCCCAGGCGCTGGCGGTGCTGCGCTCCGGGCGCGGCGCCGATCTGCTGATGGTCGATGTCGCCATCGCCATCCGCGAACTGGTGAGCGCATTGGAAGCCGAACACATCCACGCGCCGATCGTCGCCTGCGGCACCGCGACCGACGCGCGCGCCGCGGTCGCCGCCATTCAAGCCGGCGCCAAAGAATACATCCCGCTGCCGCCGGACCCGGAATTGATCGCCGCTGTGCTGGCCGCCGTCGCTGACGACACCCGCGAGACTGATCTATCGCGACGAAGCGATGGCGCGGGTGATCAAGCTGGCGCTGCAGATCGCGCCGAGCGACGCATCGGTGCTGATCACCGGCGAGTCGGGCACCGGCAAGGAGGTGCTGGCGCGCTATGTGCACGGGCGCTCGAACCGAGCCAAGAAGCCATTCATCTGCCTCAACTGCGCCGCCATCCCGGAAACGCTGCTCGAATCCGAACTGTTCGGTCACGAGAAGGGCGCGTTCACCGGCGCGGTCGCGCGACGCATCGGCAAATTCGAGGAAGCCAACGGCGGCACCTTGCTGCTCGACGAAATCTCCGAAATGGACGTGCGCCTGCAGGCCAAGCTGTTGCGCGCGATCCAGGAGCGGGTGATCGACCGGGTCGGCGGCGCGCGGCCGGTGCCGGTCGATATCCGCATCATCGCCACCTCGAACCGCAATCTGGCGGACGCAGTGCGGCAGAACACCTTCCGCGAGGATCTTCTGTTCCGGCTCAACGTGGTCAATCTGAAAATCCCGCCGCTGCGCGAGCGTCCCGCCGACGTGCTCGAACTGGCGCAATATTTCATCCGCAAATACGCCGCGGCCAACGGCGTACCGGTGCGGCCGCTATCGCAGGAGGCCCGCCGCACGCTGACGGTCAATCTTTGGCCGGGGAACGTGCGCGAACTGGAAAACACCATCCATCGCGCGGTGCTGCTGACCAGCGGCATCGAGATCGGCGCGGATTCGATCATCGCGCCCGACGGCGGCCGCCTCGACCAGCAACAATACGGCGCGTCCTCGGTGGCGCATGCAGCGCTTGCCGCCGAGCAGGCATCGCGCGCGCTGGTCGGCCGTACCGTCGCCGAGGTCGAGCGCGATCTCATTCTCGAGACGCTCAAGCATTGCCTCGGCAACCGCACCCATGCCGCCAACGTGCTCGGCATCTCGATCCGCACGCTGCGCAACAAGCTCAACGAATATGCCGCCGACGGCATGCCGGTGCCGCCGCCCGGCGGCGGCGAGCCGCGCGCCGCGGCGTAAAAATAACCGTTCCAGATCGAAGCGCATTTCCCGTTTAAACGCGTAGCCCGGATGAGCGTAGCGACATCCGGGAACGACGCCCGCGCTGCTCCCGCATGTCGCTGCGCTCATGCGGGCTACGGCACTTCGCAGGAGTGAGCGTTCGCTACTTCCCCGGCTCAAGCCCGTCCAGCATCACGATCTCGACCACGCCGCCGCCGTTGCGGCGGAATTGGGCGGCGTTCTGGTATTCCTCGGAATTGAAGCAGGCGACGCCCTGCGCGAAGGTCGGGAATTCGAGCACCACGAAGCGCTGGAAATCTTCCGGGCCTTCCAGGATCTGAAATTTGCCGCCGCGCGCCAAAGCCTTTCCGCCAAATTTGGCCAGGATCGGGGGGATCTGATCGGCATACTTTTTGTACTCGGCCATATCGAACACTTTTGAACGCGCAATCCAATAGGCGGGCATTACCTTCTCCAGTTCGCGGGAACGTTATTCAAGCGAGGCCCCATCGTAGCATCGGATCGGCGCCGGCCGCTAATCCTCGGCGGCGGGCTCCCGATCGGTGAGTTTCGGGAAGATAAATTCGATGACGAGCTTGGGCACGATCAGCCCGAACCCCATGGCGACAATGATCAACACCGCAGTGACGCCATCGACCATCGTGCCCAGCAGCATATCGGGCGACGGCGCATGGCCCGGCGCGATCAGGTTGAGCAAGCCGCTCGCCATGCGGAAGATATAAACGCCGGGAATCAGCGATACGACCGACGTGAAAGCGAAAGCCGCAAATGGCATACGCAAGCGGTCGGCAACCGGCGTGACGATGGAGCCGACGAAAAAACAGGCGACAAGCGCGCCGGTTTCTATGCTGCCGCCGCACCGCACGATCACGAGCCAGCGCAACGCGTGCGCCAACATGCCGATGGCGATCGGGATCGGCAGCATGCGCCATGGCATGGCGAAAAATGTCCCGTAAGCGGCGACCGCAACGCCCGCTGCGATCACATCATAGCCGAGTGGGACCACCCCGCCCGGAGACGAAGCCGGCAGATTGAGGTCGCCGAGCGAAAGGCCGGCCAACAAGCCGACGCTGATCACGAGAGTCGTGAGACAAGCATAGGCGATCCGGCACGCGCCCAGCGCGATGCGGGCGCGCGCAAGATCGATGGCGCCGTTGAGAAAATGCGGCCCGGGCACCAGCACCATGCAGGGACAGACCGCGACCAGATGCGGCATCGAGACGATCTGGAATCGGGCCGCGATGGCGCCGATGACGCCGGCCAACAGAGCGGCGCCAAAGGGTTGCGCAAATGCATTGTGACCGAGCATCGCGAACCAGCGCCGCAGCACGGCGCCGGCGCCGGCGCCGAGCGCAATCAGGCTCAGTGTCAGCCATTGGCCGGCACCAAAAATGACGCCGAGTGCTGCAGCACCCGCGGCCGCCATGATGGCAAAACGCATTAGCGACACCGGTGGCGATTGCCGGATCGCCGCGAGTTGCACTGCGGCATCCTGCAAACCGATCTCGCCGTTGCAAAGCCGATCGATCAGCGCATTGGCCGCGCGCACTTTGCCCATATCGACGGCGAGCGGCGCCACGCCGATCCAGTGCAGCCGCGCCGTGGCCGGATCGCCGATCCGCAACATCACCTCGCCCCAGCGCGCCGATACAGCGACCTCGACGCCGAGCGCCTTGCCCAAGCGTTCGACGGCCAAAATCAAACGACGCGTGGTTTCGCCGTTGCTGAACAGCAATCGGGTGGTAGCGGATAAAAACGTGACGACGTCGGCAGCGTTCTTGTCCGCCGCATCCGCGTCCTTCGCAGCCGCAACGTTGGCGTTCATAGGATCGCCACCGACTGACCCACTTTCATCGTGCTTCGTCTCGAGCTTGACGCGCGTCGACGGAATCCCACACGCGTCATGGCCGGACTTGTTCCGGCCATCCACGCCTTTTGTCTCATCGCTGAGTATAAGACGCGGATGCCCGCAACACGTGCGGGCATGACGATTCGGTCACACATCGCACCCTAATGGCCTGTGGCCACGTAGGGCTTCACCATCTTGCTCGGATCGACGACGCGATCGAACTCGGCCTCGTTCACAAAGCCGAGTTTCAACGCCGCCTCCTTGAGCGTGAGGTCGTGGTCCATGGCGTAATGGGCGATCTGCGAGGCCTTGTCATAGCCGATGACCGGAGCCAGCGCGGTGACCAGCATCAGCGAGCGATCGACATCGGACTTGATCTTTTTCAGATTCGGCTTGGTGCCCTCGACCAGGAACTTGCGGAAGTTGGTGCAGCCGTCGGTCATGATCGTGATCGAATGGGTGATGTTGAAGATCATCAGCGGCTTGTAGACGTTCATTTCCAGATAGCCGCTGGCGCCGCCGAAGCCGACGGCGACATCGTTGCCCATGACCTGCACGGCGATCATGGCGAGCGCCTCGCACTGGGTCGGATTGACCTTGCCGGGCATGATCGACGAGCCGGGCTCGTTCTCCGGGATCATCAGTTCGGCAAAGCCGGCGCGCGGGCCGCACGACATCAGCCGGATGTCGTTGGCGATCTTGTAGAGCGACACCGCCAGCGTGCGCAGCGTGCCGGACAGTTGCACCAGCGCGTCGTGGGCGCCCTGCACGGTGAATTTGTTCGGCGCGGTGATGAACGGCAGGTTGGTCAGCTTGGCGATCTCCGCCGCCGCGGCTTCGGCGAAGCCTGGCTCCGCATTGATGCCGGTGCCGACCGCGGTGCCGCCGAGCGCCAGCCGGTAGACACCTTTGAGCGCGTCATCGACGCGGTCGAGATCGTCGGCCAGCATGCCCGCATAGCCGGACCATTCCTGGCCGAGCGTCAGCGGGGTGGCGTCCTGCATGTGGGTGCGGCCGATCTTGACGATGTCGTCCCAGGACGCGGCCTTGGCGGCGACGGCATCGTGCAGCGCCTTCACGGCCGGCAGCAGCCGCTCTTTCACGCCGACCGCGCTGGCGATGTACATCGCCGAGGGAAAGCTGTCGTTCGACGATTGCGACATGTTGACGTGATCGTTCGGATGCACCGGCGCCTTGCTGCCGAGCGGCGTGCCGGCAAGCTGGCAGCAGCGGTTCGAGATCACCTCGTTGACGTTCATGTTGAATTGCGTGCCGCTGCCGGTCATCCAGACGTGCAGCGGGAACATGTCGTGATGCTGGCCGGCGAGAATTTCGTCGCAGACCTTCACGATCAGATCGTGGCGCTTGTCGTCGAGCCGGCCGGCGGCGTGATTGGCGTTGGCCGACGGCCTTTTTCAGCACCGCGTAGGCGGTGATCATCTCGCGCGGAATCAGGTCCTTGCCGATGCTGAAATGCTCCAGCGACCGTTGGGTCTGCGCGCCCCACAATTTGTCGGCCGGAACGCGAACCTCGCCGAGGCTGTCGGTTTCGGTGCGGAAGTCGGTCATGGAAGTCTCCTCAGCTGCGGCGATGACGTGAGCCGTCCTAATGGTAGTGCTCGGACTCCGGCCCGATCTTGCCTCTGAACACGGTGTAGCTGATCGCGGTGTAGACCAGCATCAGCGGGAAGACGAACAGGCCTTCGCCCCAGAACATGAAGGCGAGGCTCGCATGCGGCGCCGCGGCCTGCTCGATCGTGATCGAGAACGGAATCATGTAGGGCCAGAACGAGATCGCGAGCGTGCCGAACGCGGCCGTGAACATCAGCGCGACCATGTAGAACGGCAGGCTGATCGCGGCGCATCCGCACGCTGACGGCCAGCACGATCGCCGCCACGGCGCCGATCGCCGGGAAGACGAACAAATAGGGCCGCTCCAGCCAGCGGCCGATGACGCGCAGATCGACGGCCAGCGCATAAGCAAACACCAGGACGAGAAAGATCAGGAGGCCGATCGCCAGATACGGGATCAGCCGATAGGCGAGATCGCGCACGTCGCCCTCGCACTTGCGCACCAGCCAGCAGGCGCCGAGCAGCGTATAGCCGAAGCAGAGGCCGACGCCGCACATCACCGCGAACGGGCTGAGCCAGCCGAACTCGCCGCCCGACATAGCGGCCGTTGGCGATCGGCAGCCCTTCCACCAGCGCGCCGACCATCAGGCCCTGGATGAACGTGGCCGACCAGCGAGCCGCCGGCAAAGCCCGCATCCCAGACCGAGCGCATGCGCTCGGACTTGTAGCGAAACTCGAAAGCGACGCCGCGCAGGATCAAGCCGGCCAGCATCAGCAGCAGCGGCAGATAGAACGCCGAGAACAACGTCGCATAGACGATCGGAAACGCGCCCCAGAGCACGACGCCGGCGACGACCAGCCAGGTTTCGTTGCCGTCCCAGATCGGCGCCACCGCGGCCATCATGCCGCGCCTGTTCGCTTCGCTGCGGGTGAGGCCGAACAGAATGCCGATGCCGAGATCGAAGCCGTCGAGCAGCACGTAGAGCAGAACGCTGATCGCCAGGACGCACACCCAGAACATCAGCATGGCTAAGCTCCCGCCGCTGGATGGTTCGGGCCCGCCGGCAGCGGCGCATCGACCACCGACATCGGACGATTGGGCGTGGCGCCGGCGGCGGGCTGGGCGAGCCGGCCGACCGGGCCGATCGCGCAGCAGCCGGTGAATGTAGAGCGCGCCGAAGGCGAAGATGAGCGAGTAGACCAGGCAGAAGACGATCAGCGAGATCGCCGCCGCGCGCGCCGTCAGGAACGGCGTGACCGCGTCGGCGGTGCGCAAGACCCCATAGACCGTCCAGGGCTGCCGTCCGACTTCGGCGGTGAACCAGCCGGTCAGGATGGCGATGAACGGCAGCGGAAAGCTCAGGAAGATCGCCCACAGCAGCAGGCGGCTTTGCTCCAGGCGCCCCCTGATGCTCAGATACGATCCGAGCCAGGCGAGCGCGAGCATGACCATCCCGCAGCCGACCATGATGCGGAACGCAAAGAACGGGATCAGCACCGGCGGCCGGTCGCCGCGCGGGAAATCCGTCAGGCCGACTTCCTTGGAGTTGAAGCTCATGCTGCCGATCAGGCTGCCGAGCACCGGGATGCTGATCTCGAAAAGGTTGCTCTGCGTCGTCGTATCGGGGATGGCGATCAGCACTTCGCTGGCCGGCTGCTCGTCGTGCCAGCGCGCTTCGATCGCCGCGAATTTGGCCGGCTGATAATCGTGCACATAGTCGCCGGTGAGATGGCCGAAGAAGATCTGCGCCGGCACCAGAATCGGCGGCCAGAAACAGACCCATCCGCAGCATGACGTGCGCCTCGGCCGGGAACGTGCCGCGCAGCAGATACCAGGCGCCGGTCGCGGCGACGCAGAAAGCGCCGGTGAGATAGGCGGCGAGCAGCATGTGCGGAAAGCGCACCCAGACCACCGGGCTGAAGATGATCGCCAGCCAATCGGTGGGGACGAACACGCCGTTCTCGACCGCATAGCCGACCGGCGCCTGCATCCAGCTGTTGTTGACCATGATCCAGAACGCCGACAGCGTGGTGCCGAGCGCCACCATCGCGGTCGAGAACAAATAGAACCAGGGCGGCACGCGCGAGCGGCCGAACAGCAGGATGCCGAAGAAGCTCGCTTCGAGGAAAACGCCGTGAAGGTTTCGTAGGACAGCAGCACGCCCTGGATCGGGCCGACCATCCGGGCCAGCACCTCCAGTTGGTGCCGAACTGGAACGCCATGACGATGCCGGACACCACGCCCATGCCGAACGCGACGCCGAAAATCTTGAGCCAGAACTCGAACACCACCCGATAGGCCGGGCGGCCGGTCGCCAGATGTAGAGCGCTTCAAGAATGGTCAGCCACGCCGCCAGCCCGATGGAGAATGACGGGAAGATGATGTGAAACGAGATCGTGAAGGCGAACTGCAGCCGCGACAGCAATAATGCGGTCAGCTCCATGACGGTCTCCTGGGCGAACGGGATGCGCGGCGATCAGTTCGGCATCCCGTTGCGGCTATTTGTTCGCGCATGGCCCCTGCGAAACGTCGGTTGTTATTTCAAAAGTCCGACGCACTAACGCCAAAGATTTCCGTGCGCGAGGTCGAGGATCTCGTCGGTTCGTCCGCTGAACACGGCCTTCACCATGTAGAGCGAAAAGCCCTTGGCCATCTCGACGGTGATCGCGGGCGGCATCGCCAGTTCGGTGCGCGCTACCACGGCATCGATCAACACCGGCCCGTCGTGGGCAAACGCCTCGGCGACCGCACCGTCCACGTCCTCCGGCTTTTCGATGCGGATGCCGCGAATGCCGATGGCCTCAGCCATCGCGGCGAAGTTCGGATTCTCAAGCTCGGTGCCGGTGGTGAGAAAGCCGGTCGACATCTGCTCGAGCTCGACGAAGCCGAGCTTGCCGTTGTTGAACACCACGACTTTCACCGGCAGTTTCAGCTGCGTGAGGCTCAGGAGATCGCCCATCAGCATGGCGAAGCCGCCATCGCCGGACAGCGAAATAACTTGCCGGCCCGGGAAAGCGGCCTGCGCGCCGATCGCCTGCGCCATCGCGTTGGCCATCGAGCCGTGCCAGAACGAGCCGATCAGGCGGCGCTTGCCGTTCATGCGCCAGATAGCGCGCCGCCCACACCGTCGGCAGGCCGACGTCGCAGGTGAAAACAGCATCCGCCGACGCCTGGTCGCTGATCGCCTTGGCGACCTGCTGCGGGTGCACCACGCGCTTGCCGGTGCCGGACGCCAGATCGTCGAGTGCCTTGCGGGTCTTCACATAATGCTGGCGCGCCTGCTCCAGATGCGCGTCGTCGCTCTTGTCTTTGAGCAGCGGCAGCAAGGCCGCGATGGTCGCTTTCACGTCGCCGACGACGCCGAGATCGACCGGCGCGCGACGGCCGATCTGCTCGGGCCGGATATCGACCTGCGCGATGCGCACGCCGCTGCCGCGCGGATAAAATTGCCGGTAGGGAAAATCCGTGCCGAGCATCAGCAGAATGTCGCAATCGATCATCGCGTAATAGCCGGACGAAAAGCCGATCAGCCCGGTCATGCCGACGTCGTAGGGATTGTCCCACTCGACATGCTCCTTGCCGCGCAACGCGTGCACCATCGGCGCCTTGAGCTTTTTGCCCAGCGCCAGCAGCTCGTCATGCGCGCCTTCGCAGCCGGAGCCGCACAGGATGGTGATGTTGTCGTCGCCGTTCAGCAACGCGGCGAGGCTCTTGAGCTCGGCATCGGCCGGCGTCACCACCGGGCGCGGCGGCAGCAGGCCGGCGATCTTGGTCGGCGGCGCATCGGCGGCGGCCTGCAGCGCCACGTCGCCCGGCATCACGACCACGGCGACGCCGCGCTTGCCGACGGCTTCGCGGATGGCGATTTCCAGGATGCGCGGCAACTGATCGGCCTGGGACACCAGCTCGCAATAGTGGCTGCATTCCTTGAACAGCGATTGCGGATGCGTTTCCTGAAAAAACCCGCCGCCGATTTCGGGCGACGGAATTTGCGCGGCAATCGCCAGCACCGGGACGCGGGAACGGTGACAATCGAAAAGCCCGTTGATCAAATGCAGATTGCCCGGCCCGCAACTCCCGGCGCACACCGCCAGCTCGCCGGTCAGATGCGCCTCTGCGCCGGCCGCGAACGCGGCAACCTCTTCGTGCCGGGTGTGAAGCCAGGCGATCTTGCCCTGCTTGCGCAGCGAATCGGTCAAGCCGTTGAGGCTGTCGCCGACGACGCCATAGATCCGCTTGACGCCGGCGGCGGCGAGCGTTTCCGCGAACTGGTCGGCTACCGTTTTCGCCATGTTTTCTGCTCCTTTAAGCGGATCGCCGATGACAGGAGCAAACAGCGCCTGCGGCAGTCTCTGGATACTTCTGCGACTACAAAATCGGGTTCCAGCCGGACTAAGCGCCAACAATAAAGCCGACTTAAACTTATTCTTTGTTACCAGCGTATATTTTCGTGATTGCAGATCGACGAAACTTTCAGATCGGCAGGCACCGGAATGGCAGATCAGGACCGCAGCACTGTCAAAAACATTCAGTAATCATTGCGGCAAACGAGTCGCCGGCAACGGGCGCCGGCCGCTCTGGAAACGGTTTGCGAACCTTATGAGGAGCTTAAGATGATCCGCTGCGTGCGTCTTTGGACCGGCGACGACAACAACTCGCATTTTGTCGAGGGTCTTATCGATCTCGAGCAAGGCGCTCACGGCGACGTGCTGACCGGCAAATTGCCGGTGACCACCGTGTCGTTTCAGGAAACCGCCTCGGGCGGCACGCTTGACTGGCACGACGCGCCGGTGCGCCAGCTTGTCATTACGCTCAGCGGCACGCTCGATTTCGAAACGCGCGGCGGACAGCACTTTGTGCTCAAGCCGGGCGACATCTTGCTGGCCGAAGACACCGCCGGCGGCGGCCATCGCTGGAAACTGGTCGACCAGCAACCCTGGCGGCGGGTTTACGTGGTGCTCGGAGCGGACGCCGCGGTGCCGTTTCGGCCCCGGCAATAGCTGAAACCCGGATGCGCAAAGGCAAGACCGCGCTTTCGTAAAGATCAAGGCGAACGGCCGCGCCTCCCGCGGCGGCCCTACCCCAAAGGAAGCAAGCCATGAATCAAGTTTCCGCCGCGGATACGGACATCGTTCTGGTGGGTGCCGGCATCATGAGCGCCACCTTGGCGGTGTTTCTCAAGGAGCTTGAGCCGTCGCTGCGCATCACGATCGTCGAAAAACTGGAGGGCGCGGCGCTGGAAAGCTCCGACGCCTGGAATAACGCCGGAACCGGCCACGCGGCGCTGTGCGAGCTCAACTACACGCCGCAGCGCCCCGACGGCAGCGTCGACATCTCAAAGGCGCTGGAGGTCAATACCGAGTTCGATCTCTCCCGCCAGTTCTGGAGCTATCTGCTCCGCAAAAAGGCGCTGGCGTCGCCGGATTTGTTTATCCATGCGGTGCCGCACATGAGCTTCGTCCATGGCGCCGCGCACGTGGCTTTTCTAAAAAAGCGCTACGCGGCCTTGACCGCGCATCAGCTCTATCGCGGCATGGAATTTACCGAAGACAAGCAGACGCTGCGCGACTGGATTCCGCTGGTGATGGAAGGCCGGCCGGACTCGCGATACCGTCGCCGCCACCCGGATGATCACCGGCGCCGACGTCAATTACGGCGCGCTGACCCGCAATCTGATCGGCTATTTGCAGACGCTCAGCGGTTTCGCCATCCACTATTCGCGCCGCGTCAACGGCATGCGGCGGATCGACGGCGGGCGCTGGCGGGTCGACGCCGTCGATACCAACAATGCGCAAACGTCGGTCACGGCGAAATTCGTCTTTCTTGGTGGTGGCGGTGGCGCGCTGCCGCTCCTGCAAAAATCCGGAATTCCGGAATCGAAAGGCTACGCGGGATTCCCGGTCAGTGGCATCTGGCTGCGCTGCGACGATCCGGCGGTCAACAAACGCCATCATGCGAAAGTCTACGGCATGGCCGATGTTGGTTCGCCGCCGATGTCGGTCCCGCACCTCGACACCCGCGTGATCGGCAAGGACCATTCGATCTTGTTTGGACCCTATGCCGGTTTCTCCACGAAATTTCTCAAAAACGGCTCGTGGTTCGATTTGTTTGCCTCCATTCGGCCGGACAATATCTGGCCGATGATGGAAGTCGGCATGCACAATTTCAGCCTCGACGAGTATTTGGTCGACCAGGTCGTGCAATCGCCGAAAGAGCGCTTTTCCACGCTCACGTTCTACTATCCGCAGGCGCAGCAGAAAGACTGGCGCATGCAGCATGCCGGCATGCGGGTGCAGATCATCAAGCGCGATCCGGTGCACGGCGGCATTTTGAAATTCGGCACCGAAATCGTCGCCGCGCAGGATCGTTCGCTGGTAGCACTGCTCGGCGCCTCGCCGGGCGCGTCGACGGCGGCGGCGATCATGATCAAGGTGCTCGAACTGTGTTTCGGCAAGGAACTGGCCGGCGGCTGGAAGAGCAAGTTCGAAGAGATCATTCCGTCTTACGGGCATTCGCTGATCGACGACGCCGCGCTGACCAAGAAAGTGCGCGACGAGACGGCGGCGGTGTTGGGGCTGCAGACGGTGTGAGGTGGCGGCCTTCTACTTTTCGTCATTGCCGGGCTTGACCCGGCAATCCATGCGGCGCGTTCGCTGGCTCAGAGTCTCGGCACCGTTTTTTTTCGCGACCCACGTCAGCATGGACCACCGGGTCAAGCCCGGTGGTGACGATGGTAATGGATGAGCAGTTTGTGACCGAAGTGACGAAGAAACAGACGCGTCATTGCGAGCGTCAGCGAAGCAATCCAGGGCGGCTTGCGCGGAGGCTGGATTGCTTCGTCGCTACGCTCCTCGCAATGACGAGCAGCCGACACGCAAAATCAAGCCGCCGTGCGGCGCGCGGCGACGATTTGATCGGCGGTGCGGCCGGTGAGTTCGGCCATGTGGTCGAACCGGAATGTGAAGGTACCGGCGCCGGCAGTCGCCGAACGGATTTCGACAATGAGATCGCCGATCTCCGCCTCCGGGATTTTGGCGCGCACCACATCCCAGCCATCCCAGCCGTCCCGGGTGTCGAAGCCGAGAATTTGTCCGCGACGGCCCGACAGCAGCGCGTTGATTTTCGCCGTTGCCTCGGTCGGACAAACAATCTCGACCAAATGAATCGGCTCAAGCAAAACCGGCTGGCATTGCGGCAACCCTTCGGCGACGCCGATGCGTCCGGCGGTGCGAAACGCCATGTCGGATGAATCGACCGTATGGTACGAGCCGTCGATCAGCGACACATGCAGGTCGACCACCGGAAAGCCAAGCGGCCCATGCGTGAGGCCGTCGGCCACGCCCTCCTCGACCGACGGAATGTAGTTGCGCGGCACGACACCGCCGGTGATCTTGTCTTCGAACGAAAATCCGGCGCCACGCGGCATCGGCTTGATGTCGAGCACCACGTCGCCGAACTGGCCGTGGCCGCCGGATTGTTTCTTGTGCCGGCCGCGCTGCACCACGCCCTTGCGGATGGTCTCGCGATACCCAACAGACGGCTGGCGGCGTTCGAGCGCAACACCGTAACGATCGGCGAGCCGCTCGGTAGCGACGCGCAGATGCATTTCGCCCTGGCCCCACAACACCACTTCGTGGGTCTCCGGATTGTGCACGATGACGATCGAGGGATCTTCCTCGGCAAGCTTGTTCAGCGCCTGGCCGAGCTTGACGTCATCCTTGCGCTCCTTCGCCGAGATCGCGATCGCCAGCACCGGCGGGAAAGGCTCGACCTTGGCCACCGGCGCATGCGCTTGTTTGCCCGCGCTCAAGGTGTCGCCGGTCTTGGCCTTGTCGAGCTTGGCGAAGGCGACGGTCTCGCCGAGCGCCGCGGGACCACGCTTCTCGGTCGACGGCCCGATGAGCTTGAACACGCCGGCCACCCGGCCGGCTTCATCGCCACCGGACACGAACGTGGTGCCGTCGCCCGCCTGACCAGCAAGCACCCGCACGATCGACATCTTGCCGCCGTGCGTGGTGTTCTCGGTCTTGAGCACATAAGCGACGGCGTCCGTGCCTGTAGACTTTACGCCGAGGCGTTTCGCCGTCTCGGCGATGCCAGGAGACTCGTGCCGCACCGCTTTCAGAAGCCGCAGCACGCCGTTGGCCCGGATAGCGGTGCCCATCAGCACCGGGCACACCAAACCTTCGCGCAATTCGCGCGTAAGATCGTCGAACACCTTGTCGCGCGGCGGCTGAATATCTTCGAGCAATTGCTCCATCAACTCGTCATCGTGATCGGCGAGCGTTTCCAGCATGGAGAAACGCGCGGTCTTCTCACTGTCGGCAGCAGCGCCATCGAGCGCGACGACTTCCGAGGCGGCGTGTTCTTTGTAGACAAAGGCGCGCTCCAGCGCGAGATCGACAAAGCCGGTGACGATGTCGCTCGCGAAGGTCGGGATCTGACGCAGCAGGAGTTTGGTGCGGGAGGCGCTTTGCAGCAGATTGAGCACGTCATGGACGGCCGCGTTGGCCTTGTCGATTTTATTCAGAAACAGCAGGTGCGGGATTTTTTGTTCTTCGAGCTCACGCAGGATGAGCTGAAGCTGCGGGATTTTCTTTTCGTCCATTTCGCAGACCACGATGGCCGCGTCGACCGCCGGCAGCACCGCCCGCATGTCGTGGACGAATTCCACCGAGCCGGGACAGTCCAGAAAGGTATAGCTGTCGCCCATGAACGTCGTCGTGGCGACCGTGAGCTCGACACTCATGTGGTGGTGGCGCGCTTCGGCACTGCTGTCGCCGACCGTGTTGCCGGCCTCGACGCTGCCCTGGCGCGGAATGGCGCCGGTGCGGGCGAGGATCGCCTCGAGTAATGTGGTCTTGCCGCTTTGAAAGGGACCGACCAGCGCAATACAGCGAGGTCCGGCCGCACGCGTCGCGTGATTACCGTTAGCCGCCATGTCTGCCTCCCGGCGCCGGCCGTCGTTGGCGCGCGGGCGGCGCACCGCTATCGTTTCAGGCGGCAGCGGTGTTGGTCAAGGGGCGCGATCCGCGCCTCTCGCAAGGCTGTATCGTCAGCGCGCTTGTTGGTTACGCGGAACTTATCCGGCCGGATGCAAATCGAGCTCGCCGATGCCGGCGGCGATATCGAGACCCACCTGGCCTTGCAGCGACAATGGCTGCAGCGCCACGGTCCGGTGCGAGCCGCCGACCAGCACGTTGGCGCCGAGACCCGCAGCAACCGATATCTCCGCGGTCGCACCCGCATATTTGCCGGCCAGCATTCCGGCGATGCGGTTGGTGTCGGCGAAAACAGTCCACACGATCACACCGCCGGTGGTGACGCCGATATCCAGACCGATGGTGGTCATGGTGCCGGTGTAGGCCTCTTCGGGCTCACCAGGCCGGCCGCGGAAAATGCAATTGACGTTCTTTTGCGAGCCGACGATCAGGCCGATGCTGGACGACATCGAACAGGTCAGCGTGCCAAGCTCGACCCGCCTCGGCTGTGCCTTTGTTGGCGCCATCGTCATCGTCAAGCCGACAGCCATGGCGGCCGCCGCGGCGAAAACGGTGCGAAACATCCGGATAACTCCCCCTCACGCGGCTTCGCCCAAGCGAAGCTTGCGGACACCGGATTGTAGGCGAGAAAAAATACGGCGTCTCAGCCGTTTTTCGGCGCGGCGTGCCGGCAAAGGTGAGTCGGTGCGCCGGCCATTGCCGACGCACCAAGGCGGTCTTTATTTCAAGTTGCCGCAAAACCGCTGGATGCGGCCGCAGGCATCTTCCAGCGCGCTGGTCGCCGTCGCGTAGGAAATGCGAAACGCCGGCCCGAAGCCAAACGGCGTGCCCTGCACCACGGCGACGCCTTCGGCCTCCAACAACTCGGTGACGAAATCTTCGTCGGTCGCGAGCTTCTTGCCGTTCGGCGCGGTTTTGCCGATCGTGCCGCTGCACGACGGATAGACGTAGAACGCGCCTTCCGGTTTCGGACAGCGGATGCCGTTGGCCTGGTTGAGCATCGAGACGCAGAGGTCGCGCCGCTCCTTGAAGATCTTGTTGTGCTTGCCGATGAAATCCTGCGGACCATCCAGCGCCTCGACCGCGGCCCATTGCGCCACCGCGCTCGGGTTCGAGGTCGATTGCGACTGGATCATCGCCATCGCCTTGACCAGCGACTCCGGGCCGCCGGCAAAGCCGATACGCCACCCGGTCATGCAATACGCCTTCGACACGCCGTTGACGGTGAGCGTGCGCTCATACAACGACGGCTCGAGCTGGGCCGGCGAGTAGAATTTGAAATCGTCGTAGACCAGGTGCTCGTACATGTCGTCCGACATCACCCACACATGCGGATGACGCTTGAGCACATCGGTGACCGCCTTGAGCTCGTCGCGGGTGTAGGCGGCGCCGGTCGGATTCGACGGCGAGTTGAAGATGATCCATTTGGTCTTCGGCGTGATTGCCCTTTCGAGATCCTCGGCCTTCATCTTGAAGCCCAATTCCATCGTGGTCGCCACTTCGACCGGTTCGCCGCCGGCGAGCAGCACCATCTCCGGATAGCTGACCCAGTAGGGCGCCGGCACGATCACTTCGTCGCCCGCGTTGAGCGTCGCCAGCAGCGCGTTGAACAGCACCTGCTTGCCGCCGGTGCCGATGATGATCTGCGACGGCTTATAGGTGAGCTCGTTCTCGCGCTTGAACTTGCGCGCGACCGCGGCCTTCAATTCGGCAATGCCGTCGACGGCCGTGTATTTCGACGCCCGGCCCTCGCGGATGGCCCGGATCGCCGCCTCTTTGATGTTGTCGGGCGTGTCGAAATCCGGTTCACCGGCGCCGAGGCCGATCACATCGCGGCCCGCCGCTTTGAGCGCGCGCGCTTTATCGGTCACCGCGATGGTGGCTGACGGCTTGATGCGCGCGGTGCGGTCCGCAAGAAAGGCCATTCTCATATCCTCCGTTGAAGCGCTGTTTCCTAAAACGCCGGGCCCCGAGAGGCAAGGCCGGGGTGCGCTGCGGGGCTCAATTCTCCGTTAAGGTCTGCGCCACCGAAGCCCAAGTCGAAAGCCGAAGCTGAAGCCAAAACTGATTCGCCGCAGGCCGGGTTCGCGCCGCCGATGGCGCCACGACGCGGATGCGTTGTTTAGCCCTGAGAGTTTGATTGCATTTGCAACATGAGCACACGGGCCGTCGCCGTCTCCCGTCGAGCGGGATCGGCAACCGAGATACGATTTTCTCTTATTGCGCTGCAAAACGCCGCGCTACATGCTGCGGTTTGTACCGGCCGAGGCTTTTTTTCTGAAATAGTTTTAATGTGCGTGCGGCGTTCGCAGTGCACGCCGGCCACGACATCGCCGCGTTCAAGACTTACGTCTATTTTCTGGAAATTTCGGCAGTCGGTCACTATTTCGACAGCAGGGAATTTCAGCAGCGGACTGTGGCAAGCGATGTACACACTCTATTCGATGCAGAGCTCGGGAAACAGCTACAAGGTGCGGCTCGCTTTGGCGCATCTCGAGGTGCCGTATCGCCAAATCGAAATCGATATTCTCAGGGGCGAAAGCCACACGCCCGATTTCCTGAAGAAAAACCCGAGCGGGCAAGTGCCGCTGTTGGAGGTGGGGCCGGGCCGCTATCTCGCCGAATCGAATGCCATCCTTTGGTATCTGGCGGTCAACACGCCGCTGGCGCCTGAGGACCGGATCGAGCGGGCGCTGGCGCTGCAATGGATGTTTTTCGAGCAACACAGCTTGGAGCCGAATCTTGGCGCGGCGTATTTCTGGCTGACGCTGATCAAGGGCGGACGCGATTTGCAGCAGCACGCGTTCGAAGACTGGATGGAAGAAGGCCACCGTGCGCTCGGCGTGATGGACAAACACGTCGCGCAACAGGATTTCTTCGTCGGCGATCGCTACACCGTTGCCGACATCGCGCTTTATGCCTACACGCACCTCGCGCACCTGTGCGACTTCGACCTGACGCCGTATCCGGCCGTGCGCGCCTGGCTTGATCGGGTCGCCGAGCAGCCGGGTCATGTGCCGATGACGTTCGATGCGGTGGACCTGATCGCTGCCCAATAGTGACGGCCCGGTGCGGCCGCCAGCGTCCGACTTCAACACCAGCTCTCGGCAATCCGTCGGATAACAAGCGCAAACGTGTTGGCGGCGCCACACCCCGGTTATTTCGCCGCCGACAACTTTTACGTTAACCAGCCATTAACCAAAACTCATCAATTCGCCCTTATTCTTCAACGGGCGCGCCCCAATTCGCGGCGATCTTGTGACCAAGGAACCTGATTCGCGAGGACCACGACCATGGCAGAGCTAACCGGCACGTCCGGTTTCGCCTCGCCGCGAAAACCAAGCACCCTGGCGGGATGGCGCACCGCGCCGATCGAAGTGATCACGACGTTGGGGCTCAGCGTAGCGCTGATCATCGCCGTAACGGCCGTCTCCTTCGGCAATCGGACGTTGACGCGTAATGAATTCATGCCACGCGGCGGCGTGCAGAACCCCGTCGGAATGCTGGTCGATCAAGCCGACGACTGGCTGTCGGTCAGTGCGCGGTTTTCGGCCAGGCCGCAATAAGCATCGGCCCGCGCGGCGCGCTTCTCCTGAACTCCGAGCGGATCAATCGCGCCGTCGCGATGACATCGGCTGCCTGACCAGACACCCCAATTGCTTCCAGAAAAAACTCCAGCCCGCGAGAAAACACAAAGCAGGAATTGTGGATCGTCGGCTGTTTTGTTTCTTTGTTATTTCAGTCCGAGCTTCGACCGACAGCTACGAATTCCAGCAAGGGTTTAATCGGCATCCAGGCTCGATCACCTCAGCCGTATGGATTACCGGCGCATTGCTTCGTCCAAAACTGTTCGAACACATGTCGTCCAGGCGGGCGCTTAATCTGCGCATCGCGTTGGTCGGATCACCGCGATCGCCTATCTTCTTCTCTTCACGAGACGTCGACCGGGCGCTTCATGAGGGAGTCGTCGATTGCGGGCATGACTTATCCGGGGCGACTCCAGGGTCGCTTCGGCGGCCCGGAAATTGCATGG
The DNA here is from genome assembly GCA_963737755.1 of uncultured Alphaproteobacteria bacterium. Taxonomy (GTDB): domain Bacteria; phylum Pseudomonadota; class Alphaproteobacteria; order Rhizobiales; family Xanthobacteraceae; genus BOG-931. The sequence continues at coordinate 49,468 of CAVTTZ010000022.1, forward strand.
AAATAGTGGCATTTAGACCAATTCGAGGACGCCGTAACCGCATGTCCATTCTGGTCGGGCTTCATCACGCAACGCGCTACACCTACGATCGCGCCATCGCGCTCGGGCCGCAGGTGATCCGGCTGCGGCCGGCGCCGCACTGCCGCACGCGCATCCGCAGCTATTCGCTGACGGTGACGCCGGCGCAGCACTTCGTGAACTGGCAGCAGGACCCGCACGGCAATTGGCTGGCGCGTTTCGTTTTCCCGGAACGGACGACAGAGTTCACCATCACGGTCGATCTGACTGCCGACATGGCGGTGATCAATCCGTTCGACTTTTTTGTCGAGCCAAGCGCCGAGCGCTGGCCGTTTTCATTTCCCCCCGAGCTGAACGAAGACCTGGCGGCCTTTCTCAGCCCGGAGCCGGCCGGCCCGCTGCTCGCCGAACTGATCCGCTCGATCCCGCGCGACGAGCGCAACACCGTCGATTTCCTGGTCGACCTCAATCAGCGCCTGCAGCGGATGATCCGTTATTTGATCCGCATGGAGCCGGGCGTACAGACCCCGGAAGAAACATTAAGCAGCGGCGCCGGATCGTGCCGCGACACCGCGTGGCTGTTGGTGCAATTGCTGCGCCATCTCGGTCTGCCGGCGCGCTTCGTCTCCGGCTATCTCATTCAGTTGCGGCCCGACATCAAGCCGCTCGAAGGCGCAGCCGGCGCCACGGAAGATTTCACCGACCTCCACGCCTGGACGGAAGTGTATATCCCCGGCGCCGGCTGGATCGGGCTCGACCCGACCTCGGGTCTTCTCTGCGGCGAAGGCCATCTGCCGGTGGCGGCGACGCCGCACTATCGCTCGGCGGCGCCGATCAGCGGCGTGGTCGAACCGAGCGAAGGTGGAATTCTCGTTCGCCATGAGCGTCAAGCGGATCGCCGAACATCCGCGCGTGACCAAGCCGTTTTCCGAAGAAGCCTGGACCGCGCTCGACGCGCTCGGCGAAAAAGTCGACGCCGATCTGCAGCGCACAAGACGTCCGCCTCACCATGGGGGGCGAGCCGACGTTCGTCTCGGTCGACGATTACCAGTCCGCCGAATGGAATACCGCTGCGGTCGGCCCGACCAAACGGCAACGCGCCGACGAACTGATCCGGCGGCTGCGCGAGCGTTTCGCGCCGGGCGGGCTGCTGCATTACGGCCAGGGCAAGTGGTATCCGGGCGAGCCGCTGCCGCGCTGGGCGTTCGCGCTGTACTGGCGCCGCGACGGCGTGCCGATCTGGCGCGACGAAAGTTTGATCGCGCGCGAGGCGGCGCAGCTCGAGCCGACCGCCGCGGATGCGCGCCATCTCGCCAACGGGATCGCGGCGCGTCTCGGACTGGCGGCGGATTATGTACAGCCTGCGTTCGAGGATCCGGCCGACCGCATGGTCAAACAAGGTTTGATCCCGGACAACATCGATCCGGGCAATCCGGCGATCGACGATCCGCGCGAGCGCGCACGCATCCTCGCGTTGTTCGACAGCCATTTGAGCAAGCCCGCGGGATTCGTGCTGCCGGTGCAGCGCTGGATCGCGCAGGCAAAGCCCGGATGGCTGAGCGAAGTGTGGCAAACGCGGCGCGGCCGGATTTTCCTCGTGCCGGGCGACTCGCCGATCGGTTTTCGACTGCCGCTGCAGTCGCTGCCCCACGTTGCGCCAGCCGCCTATCCGCATCTCGTTCCGGCCGATCCATTCGGCGAACAAAAGCCCCTGCCGGACCCGCGTCTCACCCATCCGATCGGCGCTTATGCGTTGCGCACCTCCGCGGGCGCCGGCGCCTCGCCACCGCTCGCGCCCGAGACTTTGGTGATGCAAACCTTGCCGGCAGCAACGCCCGGCGCGATCGGATCTGCGGTGCGCACCGCGCTGGTCGTCGAGGTGCGCGACGGCCGCTTGTGCGTGTTCATGCCGCCGGTGGAAACGCTCGCCGACTATCTGGAGGTTCTCGCCGTCATCGAGTCGACGGCGGCGGAGCTCAACATGCCGGTGCATGTGGAAGGCTACGAACCGCCGCCGGATCCGCGGCTGTGCGTGATCAAAGTCACGCCCGATCCAGGCGTGATCGAAGTGAATGTGCATCCGGCCACATCGTGGCGCGATGCCGTTGCCATCACGCGGGGCGTTTACGAGGATGCGCACCATACGCGGCTCGGCACCGACAAATTCATGATCGACGGCCGCCACAGCGGCACCGGCGGCGGCAATCATGTCGTGCTCGGCGGCAGCAGCCCGCCCGATAGCCCGTTCCTGCGCCGGCCCGATCTGCTCAAGAGCCTGGTGCTGTACTGGCAGCGCCATCCGTCGCTGTCTTATTTGTTCTCCGGTTTGTTCATCGGCCCGACCAGTCAGGCGCCGCGCATCGACGAAGCGCGCCAGGACATGCTGTACGAGCTGGAAATCGCGCTGCGCAAAGTGCCGGCATCCGGCGACGGCGCGCCGCCGCCCTGGCTGGTCGACCGGCTGTTCCGCAATCTCCTGGTCGACGTCACCGGCAACACCCATCGGGCCGAAATCTGCATCGACAAATTGTTTTCGCCCGACGGTCCGACCGGCCGGCTCGGCCTGGTCGAATTCCGCTCGTTCGAAATGCCGCCCGATGCGCGCATGAGCTTGGCGCAGCAATTGTTGCTGCGCGCGCTGGTCGCGAGCTTCTGGCGCACGCCGCTCGACGGCAAGCCGGTGCGCTGGGGCACCGCTTTGCACGACCGCTACATGCTCGAGCACTTCGTCTGGAATGATTTCCTCGACGTCTTGGACGACCTCACTCGCGCCGGCTACGCCTTCGATCCGGCCTGGTTCGAGGCGCAACGGCAATTCCGCTTTCCGCTGTGCGGCACCGTCGAGCATGCCGGCGTGCAACTGGAATTGCGGCAGGCGATCGAACCCTGGCATGTGCTCGGCGAAGAAAACATGGCGGGCGGCACGGCGCGGCTGGTCGATTCGTCGCTCGAACGCCTGCAGGTGAAAGTCAGCGGCATGACCGAAGGCCGCCATGTGCTGACCTGCAACGGCGCGCGGGTGCCGCTGGTATCCACCGGCCGCTCCGGCGAATGCGTCGCTGGCGTGCGCTTCAAGGCCTGGAATCTGGCGTCGGGCCTGCACCCGACCATCGCCGTGCAGGCGCCGCTGACCTTCGATATCGTCGACACCTGGAATCGCCGCTCGCTCGGCGGCTGCGTCTATCACGTCGCCCATCCGGGCGGCCGCAACTACGACACCTATCCGGTCAATTCCTACGAAGCCGAGGGACGCCGCCGGGCGCGCTTCAGGACCACGGCCACACTGCCGGACCAATCGACGTGCCATCGCTCGAGGTCTCGCTCGAATACCCGACCACCCTCGACCTGCGGCGGGCGATCCAATAAAACGCGCGTCGATGGCCGCCCCGCTCGAAGATCGACCGACCAAGCCGAGACCGCAAGCCTCGACGCGTTGGTTGCCGCCTACCGGCCGCTGCCCGGCATATTCGACGAGATGATGGATGCGGACGGCCACGTCCGCGCGCACTGGCAGCCGTTTCTCGGCATGCTGGCCGATCTCGGGCCTGAGGAGATCAACCGCCGCTTCGCCGCCGCCGATCGCTACCTGCGCAGCTCCGGCGTGTTCTACCGCGTCTATGAGGATGCCGCCGGCATCGAGCGGCCGTGGCCGCTCAGCCATGTGCCGCTGATCATCGAGCCGACCGAATGGCGCGAGTTGGAAGCCGGTCTCATCCAGCGCGCGACCTTGCTGGAAGCCGTGCTGGCCGACGCCTACGGGCCGTCGCAGCTCACCCGCGATGCTCATCTGCCGGCGACCGTGATTGCCGGCAATCCGGAATTCCTGCGGCCGCTGGTCGGCGTCGAGCCGCCCGGCGGCGCGCATCTGCGGTTCTATGCGGTCGATGTCGCGCGCGGCGCCGACGGCCGCTGGTGGGTGCTGGGCGACCGCGCGCAGGCGCCATCCGGCGCCGGCTATGCGATCGAGAATCGCCTGGCGCTGTCGCGCGCCATTCCCGACATCTATCGCGGCACGCGCGCCGAGCGGCTGGCGCCGTTCTTCCAAGCTTTCCAGGCCGAGCTTGCCTCGCTTGGCCGTCACGACGACGCGCACATTTGCGTGCTGACGCCAGGACCGATGAGCGAGACCTATTTCGAGCACGCTTACCTGGCGCGCTATCTCGGCTTCCTCCTGGTCGAAGGCGAGGATCTCAGTGTCACCGACGACGGCGTGTTCGTGCGCACGGTATCGGGCTTGCAGCGCACCGAGGTGTTGCTGCGCCGTATCGATGCCGACTTCGCCGATCCGCTCGAACTCAACGCTGCCTCGCACCTCGGCGTACCCGGTCTTCTGCAGGCTGTGCGCGAGGATAAGGTGTTCATGGCGAACGCGCTCGGTGCCGGCCTGGTCGAGGCGCGCGCCATGCTGGCCTTCCTGCCGGCGCTGGCGCGCAGCGTGCTCGGCACCGACTTGGCCATTCCGAATGTCGCCACCTGGTGGCTCGGCGAGGCGAGCGTTCGCGAAGAAATCATCGCGGAGCTCGACGAACTGGTCATTGCGCCGGCATTCGAATCCCATCTCCACGAACGCAACGAAGGCACCGTGCTGGGCGCGGAACTTGATCACGCACAGCGGCAGGCGCTGATCCATGCGATCCGCACTCGCGGCGTCGACTACGTCGCCCAGGAAGCCGTAACGCTGTCGAGCATGCCGGTCTGGCGCGACGGGCGTTTGCAGCCGCGGCCATTCACGCTGCGGGTTTTCCTCGCCAAGGTCGGCGACCGCTGGCGGACGATGCCGGGCGGCTTTGTCCGGATCGGCGACACCGCCGATACCCGTGCCGTCAGCTTGGAGCGTGGCGCCGCCACCGCCGATGCCTGGCTGCTGGCGCGCGGCCCAGTCGGCGAAACCACGTTGCTGCCGGCCGCGGAACGGATCGAAGTGCAGCGCGCCAGCGGCTTGTTGCCAAGCCGCGCCGCCGACAATTTGTTCTGGGTCGGACGTTATGTGGAGCGCGCCGAAGTGACATTGCGGCTGGTGCGGGCGACGACCAATCGCGCCGCCGAAGCCGACGAGACCATGAAGCCGGTGCTGACAGCTTTGGGATCGCTGCTCGAATCTTGGGGCGCAGTGCCGGAAGATACCGGCGGCGCGCAAACGGCCTTTCTGGTGCGCGCGGTGCTGACCAGCATCGAAGCGCCGGGCGCACTGCCGGCGCTGACCAGCGCGGCGCGAGGCGCCGCCTCGGTGATCCGCGATCGTTTCTCACCGGACGCCTGGCGAGCCATCAACGATCTCGCCACCATCATTGCGATGCCGCTCGCGTCGGGAGCGAACGACAGCGCCATCACCGAGCGCGTCGAAGCAGCGTTGCGTATCATCTCTTCGTTCTCCGGACTGGCGCAGGAAAACATGACGCGGCTTGCCGGCTGGCGTTTCCTTGAACTCGGCCGCCGCATCGAGCGCGCCATCCTGGTCGGCCGGCTGACGCGATGCTTCGCGCTTGACCGACGCGCCGAAGGCGGCCTCGATCTGCTGCTCGAGCTTGCCGACAGCCAGATCACCTATCGGCAGCGCTACGTCATGGTGGCCGCGGCGGCGCCGGTGATCGATCTGGTCTTCCTCGATCCCAACAATCCGCGTTCGATGGCATTCGCGCTCGACAGCATCGAGACGCATCTCGCCGCACTGCCGGGACGCAGTGCCGCCGGTCGGCTGTCGCCGGTGCAGCAGATCGCGGCGGCGCTCGCCACGCGGCTGCGCACCATCGACGTCGCCGAGGTCGACGAAGCGATGATCCTGGATGCCGAACAAGCGCTGATGAAACTTTCAGATGCGATCTCGGCCGCCTATCTGGCCAACACCGAGCGCGCCGAGACGACCCGCGAGGTGCTGGCGTGATCTACGACGTCCGCCAATCGACCACCTACGTCTACGCATCGCCGGTGGCGCATGCGCGCCACGTGCTGCGGCAAGTGCCGATCAATCGCGATGGCCAGCGCGTGCACGTGGCGGCTTTGCAGATCGGCCCCGAACCGCAGCACCGCCGCGAGGGTTTTGATTTTTTCGGCAACCGCTTGACCTGGATCGACGTGGAAGCGCCGCATCCAACCCTCACGGTGAAACTGACCGCACGCGTCAGCGTCGATCCGTTGCTCGCGCCCGATCCGCTTGCGACGCCGGCCTGGGAAACGATCCGCGAGGAAACGTTTGCCACGAGTGACATCGGGCCGACCTCGCCGGCGCATTTTGTGTTCGCCAGCCGCAGGGTCGCGCTCGATCCCGAGATCCGCGACTATGCGCGGGAAAGCTTTGCGCCCGGGCGTCCGATTCTCGACGGCGCCATCGAACTGATGCATCGCCTCAACACCGACATGACCTACGAGATCGGCGCCACCACCGTCACCACGACGCCGCCGATGTCGTTCGCGCTGCGGCGCGGTGTCTGCCAGGATTTCGCGCACATTATGATTTCCGGAATGCGCGGCCTCGGCCTGCCGGCCGGTTATGTCAGCGGCTATCTGCGCTCGGCGCCGCGCACCGACGCGACGCGCCTGCAGGGCGCCGACGCCATGCATGCCTGGGTTCTGGTGTGGTGCGGCCCGCAGAGCGGCTGGATCGGACTTGATCCCACCAACGCGATGCTCGCCTCCGACGAACACGTCGTGCTCGCGCTCGGCCGCGACTATACCGATGTGGCGCCGATGGACGGCGTCGTCGTCGGCTCCGGCGGGCAGCGCATCGAAGTCGCCGTCAGCGTCACGCCGGTGCCGGGTTGACGCCGACGCGTTTCAACGAACCATGATCTTAAAAAGCCGATTGCAAACACCGGAGGCTACGCATGCGCGCCTATCAATTGCCCAAAGCCGGCGCCGGCATCGAGACGCTCACCATCGTCGAACGGCCGGAACCAAAACCGCTGCATCGCCAGGTATTGGTGAAGGTCGCTGCCTGTTCGCTCAATTATCGCGATCTCGGCGTTGTCACCGGTGGCTATCGGGCGCCGGTGCGCGACAATCTCATCCCGTTGTCCGACGGCGCCGGCGAAGTCGTGGAAATCGGAACGGGCGTTAGCCGTGTGCAAGTTGGCGACAAGGTCGCCGGCTGTTTCTTCCAGCGCTGGGCGGGCGGCGAACCGGGTCCGCATGTGCATACCTCGGCGCTCGGCGGCAGCATCGACGGCATGCTGGCCGAATATGTCGTGCTCGAGGAAGAAGGCGTGGTGAAACTTCCCGCGCATCTCTCCCTCGAAGAAGGCGCCACCTTGCCATGCGCGGCGGTGACCGCGTGGGAGGCGATGTACAATCATGCCAAGTTGAGCGCCGGACAAACCGTGCTGCTGCAAGGCACCGGCGGTGTTTCCATCTTTGGGCTGCAATTCGCCCACGCTACCGGCATCGTTGCGATCATCACCTCATCGAGCGACGAGAAGCTTGCGCGTGCCAAGGCGCTCGGCGCTGCCTGCGGGATCAACTACAAGACCACGCCGGACTGGGACAAGGCCGCGATCGCTTTCAACAATGGCCGCGGCGTCGATCAGGTGCTCGAGGTCGGCGGCGCCAACACGTTGACGCGTGTCGTTCGGCGCCATCCGGCTCGGCGGCAAGATCAGCATCATCGGCGGCTTGAGCGGCGGCGCCCGCGAGCTCAATCCCGGACTCATATTCTCGAGGCGCGCCAACGTGCAGGGGATTTCGCTGGGCTCGATGCAAACGTTCGAGACCATGAACGCCGCCATCGCGGCCAACAAGATCAAGCCGGTGATCGACCGCGTGTTCGGCTTCGACGACGTGAAAGCCGCGTATCAACACATGGCCGCAGGCGCGCATTTCGGCAAAATCGTCATCCGGGTGGGTTGAGCACAAACGACGTCGCGCTATTCCCAATACGGCCTGGCTTTGGCAAAGCGCACCAGTGCCGCCTCGGCCGCCGCCATCGTGGAGTCGACGCGGGCATCCTCGCGCCCGGCCAGTACGCCGGCCGCGAATGCCTTTTTGCGGCCGGTCCGTCGGCGGCCTGTTGCGGCGGCGGTCATGATGCTTTCGTGCACGGTAATGTCGTTGAGATCGCCGAGGCCATCCTGCACAGCCTTGAGCGCCGTGATGAATTTCGCGCGCCGTTTGCTCGCGGCTCTGCCGGCAAACAGGCCGCTGAAGAAATCGGTGGCGTAGCGCAGTTTCTTGGCCTGGATGCGCAGCTTATGACGCCGCCGCGCATCAAGCTCGGCGAATGATTTCGCCCGCTTGCGCAGCTTGCGGCGGCGCAGCGACAATTGCTCGGCCGCGAACGTCTCGATCGGCAATTCGGCGCGGCCACGCACCAGATCGTCCTGCGGATTTGCCCAGGCACCAAGCTCCAGCCACGCGGCGATCTCGATCTTCAACAACCGATAACGCTCGGATTCGATTGCCTCGCGCGCGCGCATCAATGCGGCGGTGCGTTGGCGGGCAAACTGCCGCGACAATTTCGGAACGGCGTCCCATCCCGCCGTGCGCCGCTGCACCGGCTTGACCACGCGCGCGAGCAACACTTCCAGTTCGCGCGCCGGCCCCAGTTCACCCGTAAGCCATTTCAGTTCGGTCTTGATGGTTTCGGTTTGCGGATCGTCCAGCAGTGCAGCGAACAGCGAAATCGCGGCACGCAACCGGCGCAAGCCGACCCGCATTTGATGCACGCCTTCGGCATCATCTCTGAGCAGGGGCGTTTCGTTGTCGGCTATTTGTTGCAAGCACGCGTAACCGATCGATCGGAAGGCGTCGCGCGCCGGCATCCCGGCGGCCAGCGTCACGCCGGCGAACTTCGTCGGCGCGTCTTGCGTGCCGTCGACCAGACGGTAGCCGCGCTCCGATTTGCTGGCCAGGCCAAGCTGTACCGGCAGCGCCCGCGCCATGAGGCGCGCCGCCTCGAACACCTGCGCCTTGTCGCCGCTCTTCAGCTCAAGCTCGATTTCACAAAGCCGCAGCGATGCGGCGCCGGTTTCGATCGTGCCCTCGTCGAGCGAAATTTCGATCACCGCGCCATCGCGCTCGAAGCGGAAACACCGTGCGACGCACGCGCGTTTCGAACTGCGGCTTGAGCTTGCGCCAGGATTTGGCGGTCAACACATCATCGAGTGCGGTGCCGCGCGCCAGCGTCGCGTCCGGCTGGCCGTCGGCGATGTCGCTTTCCCACTCGCTGCGCGACAGGATGCCAGAATGCCCAGTCGCCTTGATGGTCTGCGTGTAGCGTTCGCCGCTGCGGCGCACGCGTAACGTTAAACCACGCTGCCGGAGTTTTTGCTTGTCGGTGTCGAAATAAACCGAAACCGGCGCGGAGCGTTTGGCCGACGCTTCCAACGCGCGGATCATCGGCAGCTTGCGAAACAGCCGCAGCGCCGCGGCCGGTAGCTCAAGCTTGATCTCGACTTCTAAAGGCGCCGTCATCTGATTCCGTCCATGATCGCCGCAGAGCTAGATAAGAACCGTTCCGGCCGGCGCTACGTCCTTCGCGCAAACGGACGGATGACATCGTCACTGCTCTGCCATCACCGACCGGGACGAGCGCGCGGAGATTACGCGATCTCCCGTCATCCAAATTTGATCTAAAATAACGGCGCGCGATGCTTTCGGTTCGGCACTCGCCGCGCTCACCGCGCGATGCGAGTCGGCGGGAACGCCACTTCGATCAGGGTGCCGGCGTTCGGTGCGCTCTTGATGCTGAAATGCGCCCGATTGGCTTCCGCGAGCGCCTTGGTCAGCGGCAAGCCGAGCCCCGTTCCGCCCGAGCCCCAGCTTCCCGCCGTGGCGGTTTGCCGGAACGGCTCGAGCGCCGCTTCGACATCCTTTTCGCTCATGCCCATGCCGGTGTCGCGCACCCGCAAGATCGCCTCGCCGTTGTCCGCGAACGCGGTCGAGACGATGACCTGGCCGCCGGGTCCGGTGAATTTGATCGAATTCGACAGCAGGTTGAGCACGATCTGCCGCAGCGAGCGCTCGTCGGCCACGACCTGCGGCAATCCCGGCGTCAGCGAGGTGCGGATGATGATGCGCGCCCGGCTCGCCTGTGGCTGCATGATGCCGACGCATTGCTGCGTCAGGTCGTTGAGGCTCACATTGGCGAACGACAGATCGAGCTGACCGTTTTCGATCTTGGAAAGGTCGAGCAAGTCGTTGAGCAGCGACACCACATGCAGGCCGGCGGCATGGATATCCTTGAGGTATTCGCGATAGCGCTCGTTGCCGATCGGCCCGAAGCGCTCGCCCATGATGACTTCGGTGAAGCCGGTCATGGCGTTGAGCGGCGTGCGGATCTCGTGACTGATCTTGGCGACGAATTCGGCTTTCGCGGCCGCGGCCTTCTGGGCCTCGCGCGTCGCCGCGCGCATCTCCGCTTCGGTCTTTTTGAAAGCCTCGACATGCGCCTTGAGTTCACGGATTTCGCCGCGCGCGGTCTCCAGTGAGAGCGCGTGCGAGCGCCGGCGTTCCTCGGCGTCGGCGTCGCCATTGCTCACGATCAGCGCCAGCGCGGCAGCGCCATCCCACGGTACTGTCAGGAGCCGCGCCTCAATCGGATGCTGCAAACCATCGCGACTCACGATCGACAGCGCTCGCGGGGCGGTGTTCTCGGCAAGCGCGATCCGGCCCGGCCAGGAGCGTGTCCAATCCACCGCGGGCGGCGAGCGCTTCGAGATTTTCATCGCCGCTTAGCGCGAGCAAATAACGATTGGCATAGAGAAACACATCACGCGCGGCGTCATGCCGGTAGATCAGCACGCCGAGCGGCAAGCCGTCGAGCAACGCCGGCGCCGGCATCGGGATCAACGACTTCATCGGCCTGCGCAATTACGCCGACATGGGCGGCAGCCCTTACTTCTACGCCGCGCTCGCCAACACCGCGATCTGGGTCGTCGCCTCGCTGGTTTTTCCGATCCTCATCGGTCTTGCGCTCGCCCTGCTGTTCCGCGGCGTGCGCTTTGAGGAGACGTTCAAGGCCATAGTCTTCCTGCCGCGTATCCTCGCCCCGACGGCGGTCGCGGTGATCTGGTATTACGTCTATGCGCCGCATGGCGTCGTCAATCGCATCGCCACTTTCGCGCTCGGGCGGCCGATCGACATCGGCTGGCTGTATGACGGCGCGACGGTCACGCCGGCGATCATCGTCACCTTCATCTGGCAGACGGTCGGCCTGGTGATGGTGCTGCTGCTGATCGGCCTGAACGCCATCCCGAAGGACCCGATCGAGGCGGCGCGCATCGACGGCGCGCGGCCGTCGCAGACCTTTCGCTACATCGTGTTGCCGCTGCTGACGCCGACGCTGCTGATGGCGACCATCCTGTGCGTGCTCGCCGGTTTCACCGTGTTCGACCTGCTCTGGGTGATGGGCGCCGCCTACCCCGGCCTGCGCACGCTGTCGCTAGCGATTTTCATGTATTTCGAGGCCTTTCAGAAAGGCGGCTGGTCGTTCGGTTCGGCCGCCGCCGTCATCATCGGCTTCATCGTGCTGTGCGTGACGTGGCTGCAGGCATGGCTGCAGCATCGCGTCGACCGGTCGCTGAGGTAGGCGGCCATGCCAAGCGTTGTCGACACGCTCGATCTCGACGCCATCGCCCGCAGAGAGCGGCAGGCGAAGGGCTCCACCTGGTTTGCGCTCGCCGTTTCGGCGCTGGTGAGCCTGATCTGGCTGACGCCGTTCTACTATCTCCTCGTCACCGTCTTCAAAACCACGGAGGAATACACCGCCTCCGATCCCTTCGCGCCGCCGCAGGGCTTGTGGCCGATCGTGCTCAACGCCGAGACGGCGTGGAGCGAAGCGACGATGGCCTTCGGCATGACCAATTCCGCGCTCTACGGCGCGGTCGGCGCGGGTCTGGCCGTGTTCATAGCGGCGATGGCCGCCTACGGCCTGACGCGCCTCGACTACAGCGGCAAGAACGCGTTCTTCATGATCATTTTCGCGGGCACCGTGTTTCCCTTCCAGATGTATCTGATCCCGCTGTTCTTCGTTTACGGCCGCACGCATCTCCTCAACACCCATTTCGGCATGCTGCTGTTTTACACCGCGATCTGCGTGCCCTTTCCGACGCTGGTGATGAAGAACTACATGAGCGGCCTGTCGCGCGAGATGGACGAAGCGGCGCGCATGGACGGCGCCTCCGAGTTCACCGTGTTCCTGCGCATCGTGCTGCCCAACGCGATCGGGCCGATGGTGGCGATCTTTCTGCTGCAATTCACCTGGATCTGGAACGACCTGCTGTTCTCCACCGTGCTCGGCAACCAGCCGGAAGTGCGCTCGATCATGAACTCGCTCCAAGTCTTCCAAGGCAGCTACGCCGCCACCGGCCCCAATGTGGTGCTCACCGCGGCGCTGATCGCCAGCCTGCCCTCCATCGCCCTGTTCTTCGCCCTGCGCCGCCATTTCATGGCCGGGCTGACGGTGTCCGGCCTATGAGCCTCGCCTCCCCCACCCCCATCGCCCGCGTCCGCCCGAACTTGGCGCTGTCGCGGCAGGTCTACGAGCTCCTCCGCGAGCGCATCCTGGCGTTCGACCTGAAGCCGCTGCAGCCGGTGTCGGAGAATGCGCTCGCGGCCGAACTCGGCCTCAGCCGCACCCCGGTGCGGGAGGCGCTGGCGCGGCTTTCCGAGCTCGGCTTCGTCGACATCTTCCCCCAGAGCGGCACCGTGATCGCGCCCCTCCGCCTCGCCGACCTCGAAAAATCGCAGTTCCTGCGCGAGGCGCTGGAGCTGGCGCTGCTGCGCCGGGCGATGGATCGCGGCGGCGCCAAGACGCTGGCGCGCCGCTTGCGCACGGACGTTGCGGTGCAGCGCACCTTCGTCGAGGCGGGCGACGCCGCGCGCTTCTACGCCTCCGACAAGGACTTCCACCGCGCCATCGCCGCCCATGCGGGCTTTGCCAATCCCATGCCGGAAATGGTCCGCGCCAAGGCGCATATGGACCGCTTCCGCCACCTCATGCTCGCCGGCATCGAATTCCCTGCCCGGCGTGCTCGAGCAGCACGAGGCGATCGTGGAAGCGATCGAGGCCAATGACGCCGACGCCGCCGCGGCGGCGATGCAGACGCATCTGCGCCGCATTCTGCGCTTCGTCGAACCGGCGCGGAAGGCGCACCCAGAGTTCTTCGTCGGCGACGCTGTGCTGACGGAGACCTAGCGGTTCCTGAACGTCGCCGGGCGTTTCTCAAGGAACGCCGCCATGCCCTCCTTCTGGTCCTCGGTGGAAAACAGCGCGTGGAAGGCGCGGCGCTCGTAGGCGACGCCCTCGGCGAGGCGTCGTCTCGAAGGCGCGGTTGACAGCGTCCTTGGCCGACAGCACCGCCGCGCGGCCGAAGCCGGCGATCGCGCTCGCCGCTTTCAGCGCTTCGTCAACCAGCGCGTCGGCGGCCACCACGCGCGACACCAGCCCGCAGCGCTCGGCCTCGACGGCATCCATCATGCGCCCCGTGAGCACCATGTCCATCGCCTTGGACTTGCCGACGAAGCGCGCGAGGCGCTGCGTGCCGCCGGCGCCGGGGATGACGCCGAGGCGGATCTCCGGCTGGCCGAATTTGGCGGTGTCGGCGGCGATGATGAAATCGCACATCATGGCGAGCTCGCAGCCGCCGCCCAGCGCAAAACCCGCCACCGCGGCGATGATCGGTTTTCGCGTGCGCGTGACGCGGTCCCAGCGGCTGATGAAGCCGGAGAGGAAGACGTCGGCGAAGGACTTGTCCTTCATCTCCTTGATGTCGGCGCCGGCGGCGAAGGCCTTGTCGGAGCCGGTGATGACGATGGCGCCGATGGCGTCATCCGCATCGAATGCCTCGAGCGCGACGTTCAATTCGTCCACCAGCACGGAGTTCAGCGCATTGAGCGCCTGCGGCCGGTTGAGCCTGACAAGGCCGACCGGGCCGTGCGTCTCGATGAGGATGGATGTGGGGGACAAGGCGGGCGCTCCGAGCGGGGATGGTCGGCCGCAAGTCTAGCGGCGCGCGGCTTCGCGCGCGAGACGCATCGATTCCCTTCGTCCGCTTCGCGTAAGCGGCGCTTGCGACTTAAGGCCCCCTTAGAGACGCAGAGATGCGCCTTAGGGGCTGTCATTAAGCGCTATTGTGCGCTTAACGGAACTTAATAAGCGTCGTCGATCAAGCGATTTCAAAGGCTTAACGCTTACCTCCCGAATGCTTTTTTCCGCTCCTCTTTCCGACGTCTTTCTGCGCAGCGCGCAGAGGATATTTGGCTTTCAAGAACATAGTATCATAATTTCTGATAAATGTAAATAGCTATTTTTCAGGCTCTGGGGCCGCCGCGCGGACAGGCGAACGACGGTCTTGCCAAAGGAAGCGCCGGTTCGATCGCCGCGGCCCGCCCAACGCAGCCCGTGCAACGTTCCCCACACAGACCTCGAGAAAGCCCCTGACAAGCGTTGACACCCGCCCAGCCGCCCCCGTAAAGACCCGCCCGGGCCCAGGTGGCGGAATTGGTAGACGCACTGGTTTCAGGTACCAGCGGTGCAAGCCGTGAAGGTTCGAGTCCTTTCCTGGGCACCATTTCGCTGAGCGTTCAGCGGCTTTTCGAGCAATCTGTTTTCAACTGAACGTGTCGCGGCGGGGCGTTCGTTTCCGAGCGTCAAACCTGCGGCGCGACGGCCGTTAAACGACACCATCCGCGCGCTGCCCCCGCGCCACGATCCGCAACTTGTCGGCAGCAAGCGGCTTCTGCAGCGCCAGGGCTTCGGCGGCCGGCGCATTCATCCATACGTCGATCTCTTCGGCGGTCGTCAAAACCACCGGCATCGCCTTCGGATGGATCGGCGCGACGACGGCGTTGGGCTCGCAGGTGAGAAAGGCGAAAAGGTCGTTGGTCGTCTCGCCCTCTTTGACCTTCCGCACCGAGGTCCAGGTCGTCCAGATCCCGGGGAAGAACGCCAGCGGCCTGTCCTCGCCAAGCGCGAACCACACGGGCGGGTGCGAACCGTCCGGCAGCACTTCATTCTCGGAGAAGCTTGAGAACGGCACGACGCACCGGCTCTCCAGCCCCAGCCAGCGCCGCCAGTGCGGTGAGGCGACGTTGCGCACGTTGGTGACGCCAGGGTCGGACTTCTTGCCCTTCAGCGCGAACACCGGCGAAGGCATGCCCCACCGCGCCATCACCAACTCTCGAACGCCATCCTTGCCGTTGCGCACGATGGGCGCGGCATAGTCGGGGAAGACGCTGGGGATCGGCGGCAGGTTGCCGACGGAGTCGCGCATCGCGCGGGACAGCTCGCGGATGGCTTGGGGGCCTTTGGTGAGGGAGTAGAGGTTGCACATTGGGGGGCGCCGATAGCACGCGAGGCGAAGAGGTTGCGAGCGGCTCTTGCGCGGCTCCTTAGGAACTAAATTGTCACCGTATGCCTCTCGCGCCGGCTAAACGCGGGCGCAAGGCGAAGACGAGCAGGGCTGAAGACAGCGAAGCTGCTTAAAAGAGAAAATGCGCTCGCGTCACCGTAGTTCGTAACCGTAATTCCTAGTTGCAGATTATAGCAACGACAACAGGC
Organism: uncultured Alphaproteobacteria bacterium; assembly: GCA_963737755.1. Classification (GTDB taxonomy): domain Bacteria; phylum Pseudomonadota; class Alphaproteobacteria; order Rhizobiales; family Xanthobacteraceae; genus BOG-931. Next base: position 64,976 of record CAVTTZ010000022.1, read on the forward strand.
AGGCCGCAGCTTCCCGGTGTCAACCCCGTAAGCTTCGAAGAACCTACTTTCGTGCGAAGTCTTGGGATGACGAGTTTGACTTGTGAGTTGGAGAGCGGACAGATGCGATGAAATGCGCGTAGGTGGATCACAACGCGATTCGCAGGCTTCACATGTCGGACAATGGGGGGAACATGTTGTTTCAGGCTCTTCAATCGTTCGCCGAGACGCTGAAGTCAAAATTTGCGCTTCCTGGGTCAGCATCGCCAGAGGACCAGCTCAAGCCCATCGTTTCCGCTCTCATCACATCCGTCGGAAGCGGCTTTGGCTTATCCGTTGAAACACGTACGGAAACACATTTGTCTGAACACAAGGTGCGACCAGACATTGCAATTTACGTCTCCGGGCTAATCTTCGGATATGTCGAATTGAAGGCTCCCGGCCTTGGAGCCGATGCCCCTAAACTAAAGGGCGACCATAACAAGAAGCAATGGGAGCGGCTTAGAGGCCTGCCAAACCTCATCTACACCGACGGACGCGAATGGGCGCTGTACCGCAGCGGCGAACGCCCTGCGGGGCAACCCGTAGTGCGATTGCACGATGAGCCAACTGAAAAAGGAAAGTTGGCGGCCACTTCTGCCGATGCCGACGCGCTCGGTCGGCTGCTTCGAGACTTTCTTACGTGGAAGCCCACCGTTCCAAACAACCCGACCGGGCTCGCAAACTACCTCGCACCGCTAACACGCTTTCTACGATCAGAAGTCGAGAGCGCACTGGAAGTCACGGGATCCGCAATCGAGCTTCTCGCGAACGAATGGAGGCAGTTTTTCTTTCCGGACGCGGACAATGCAAAATTTGCAGACGCGTACGCTCAGACCGTAACCTACGCGATGTTGCTCGCCCGACTCGCGGGAGCAACAAGACTTGACCCCAGCGATGCGGCCAAAACTCTCGACAAGAACAACGGTCTTCTGGCCCGCGCGCTGGAATTGCTCGGCCAGCCGGATGCACGCAAAGAGTTGTCTGTCGGCTTCGCGATGCTTCAGCGCTCGCTCGAAGCGCTTGATCCCCACGACTTCCTAAAATCAAAGCCGGACCTCTGGCTATATTTCTACGAAGATTTTCTGGCCGCGTATGACCCTAAGCTACGCAAAAATTATGGCGTATACTATACGCCACGCGAAGTCGTGGAATTGCAAGTGCGTCTCGCAAGCGAACTTCTGGACAAGCGCTTCGGAAAGAAACTGGGCTTCGCCGATGAAGGAGTTGTGTTCCTCGATCCGGCCATGGGCACTGGAACTTATCCAGTCGCAGCAGTCGCGCACGGACTTGAGAAGGTTCGCGTTCGCTCTGGCGCAGGTGCCGTCCCTGCGCGAGCGCGACAGATGGCCGAAAACATGCATGGGCTCGAGATATTGGTCGGGCCCTACGCGGTTGCACATTTACGACTTACTCAAGCCCTCGAAGGCGCGATGAATGCGACTAAAGCAGCCGGCGACCCCGAAGAGAAGCTTGCGAAGCGACTAAACATCTATCTCGCTGACACGCTGGAAAGCCCGAACGCCGCGCCGCCGGGCGGGCTAACGCTGACCTATCGCGCGCTGACGCGGGAACACGAGGCAGCGCGCAAGGTAAAGCAGAGCGGCGATATACTCGTCTGCCTGGGCAATCCGCCCTACAACCGCCAGACTATCGAGGAGGGGGATACGACAACGCTACGCAAAGGCGGCTGGGTTAGGTTCGGCGACCAAGTTAAGGGAGCCGCAAAGCAGGAAGAACAAGGTGAACGCGCAATCTTCAAGGACTTCACCGAACCGGCGACGAAAGCAGGAGCGGGTGTCCACCTGAAAAATCTCTACAACGACTACGTCTATTTCTGGCGTTGGGCGCTGTGGCGACTGTTCGAGAAACAGAAAGGCGGCGGGATTATTACATTCATCACTGCATCGAGCTTTCTCGGTGGCCCTGCTTTTGTTGGGATGCGGGAATATATGCGACGTGAATTTGATGAGATTTATGTAATAAATCTAGGAGGCGATCTTCTTGGTACTAGAAAAACCCCGAATGTCTTCAACATACAAACGCCTGTAGCTATCACGCTTGGCGTTAGGTCTGGGAAACAAGTCACGGAAAAGCCTGCAACGGTGAAATACGTTCGCATCGAAGCGGACGATCGCAAATCCAAACTGCGTCAGCTTGAGGCCATTGAAAAGCTTGAAGATCTGGCATGGGAGTCAGTCTCCTCCGATTGGATGGATCCGTTTTACCCTAGATCAAATGCGGCCTACTCTTTTTGGCCTGAGCTGACGAACATATTTCCATGGCAGCATAGCGGTGTTCAATTCAAACGAAATTGGGCGATAAGTGAAACTAAAGAACTTCTGAGTGAACGCTTACAGAAGCTTTTGAAGGCAAAGCAAGGACCTCTTCGCCAAGAACTATACAAAGAAACTGATCGAAAAATAAGTCGCAAAGGCAACGGGGCCGACGGAAGCAAACTTACTTCCATTGCCGAACTAATGCCTCAAGATGCTCCATCGCCGAGTCGATACAGCTGGCGTCAGTTTGATCGTCACTTCGCCATTCTCGATGATCGATTCGCGGACAGATTGCGACCGGAACTCATAAATATCTCGAGCAAAAGCAACATTTTCCTTGCAACACTTGCGACAAAGTACTTGGGAATAGGTAGCGCTATTGGTGCATCGGCCGCCATTCCTGACTTGGATTTCTTTTGTGGTCGAGGTGGCAAGGACATAATCCCCCTATACCGTGACGCCGCTGGAAAGGAGCCGAATGTTGCCGGCGGCCTTCTGGTTGCGCTGGGAAAAGTATACGATGATACACCGACGGCGGAGGACCTTGCTGCATACGTCTATGCGGTCCTCGGCGGGCAGTCCTATACTCGTCGATTCTGGAACGAGCTTGAAACTCCTGGCCCACGCGTCCCCTTGACTAAGAGCGGCGCCACCTTCGCCGCGGCCGTCAAACTCGGCCGGAAGTTGATTTGGCTGCATACCTACGCCGAACGGTTACAGGGCGAGGGACGCGGCGACGAAATTCCACCTGGCACTGCCAAGGTTGTTCGGGGGGTGTCAGACAGTCCGACGAAATATCCCGAAGCCTTCGAGTACGTGTCAGCTAGCTGCGAAGTCTGTATTGGCGACGGCCGCTTCGGCCCTGTCGCGCCTCAGGTCTGGGAGTTGGAGGTTTCGGGGCTCAAGGTCGTACAATCGTGGTTAGCCTACCGCATGAAAAGGCGGGCGGGAAAGAAATCCTCGCCGCTCGATGAAATCCGTCCCGAACGTTGGACTGCGCGTATGAGCGACGAGTTTTTGGAACTTTTGTGGGTTCTGGAAGCGACACTTGCGATGGAACCCGAATTGGAGGACGTTCTCGACAAGGTCCTGAAAAGCTCATGTTTCTTAGAAACCGAGTTGCCTAAGCCAAGCAACTCTGAGCGAAGAGCGCCCGGAAAGAACGCCGATGACGGTGATCAACTAAGCCTTCTGGAGGACGATCGATTGGACGAAGAAGACGAGAACTAAGGCGGCGGCAAGAGCTCTCATCGAGCGCGCGGCGGAGTAATACCTTTATCGCGCTGGTTTCTTCGGGCGGCGGCACGATTTGATGTTTTACTGTCCCTAATGCCGTCATAGCTGCCATCTCGCGTTGCGTAGGGATACCCCGCTAAAATGAGTTGCAAACACCTGTGTGCGACCCCTAGTTGCTTCGCTTCGCTCGCAATGACGGCAGCTATTTGGACGGCGCTCAGCTCGTCAAAATCCAATCCCGCCAGATTGCGTCCCCTCCCCTAACTCCGCGACAAATCCGGCGTCGCCACCCAATCCCCTATCTTCACCCGCGCCACCCGCCGCCCGCTCTGCGCCCGCTTGGAGAGCAGGTCGAAAATCTCGCGCGTGACCGGCGACGTCAGATACGCGCCCGCTTCGCCAAGCGCACAGATGCGCTTCGATGTCGGCGCAATCGGCGAAGTCGCCGGGGATGGGCGGGAGGTTGCCGACGGTGTCGCGGATCGCGCGGGACAGCTCGCGGATGGCTTGGGGGCCTTTGGTGAGGGAGTCGAGGTTGCACATGGGGAACTGAGTTTTTTCACTACCACATTCGGTCCCACACTTCGCAGCGGCTAAAGGCAAATTCGCGAGCGCGGGCGAACATTGCGCGCGCGCCGTCTGCCGCCATCGGAACCAAATTTGCGCCGCCGGGTACCGGGCGGCGTCCGCGTCGACCGACTTTTCGCGCTGGCGTCGCTGCGCACGGACGACAAATGAAGGAACTACTTCTCGCTGTGGGTCGTTCGCCTGAGACACTCCGAGGAAATCGCCATGGGCGGAACCGAACACCAACAGGACGAGCCAAAACAGCCCGACGCTAACGCATCGGAAAAGGACGGCAAAAAGGGAGCCGTCCCACCCGTTCGCTCAGCGGCTGACGAAGCCGAGGAGAAACATCGGAAGGCAACCCAGGGCAAGCCAAATGACACGGGTCCCGGGCAAGCGAATCCGAACGAGAGCGGTTAGGCGCGATCGCTCGGCGCCGCCCGCAATGAAGGAGTTTAGCATGTACGAGAAAACCGGATCGAGAGCGCCGTCAAAGGAAGACAAGCAGAGCCGCGAAGGTGCGCCGCCATCGGGCAGCGTTCCTGCCGAAGAGGAAGGCTCTGGCCCCACGGGCGAGCGCAGAGTGAAGTCGGAACAACAGAGCCGTCCGAACGCCGCAGGCACGTCCTTTGGTGGTGAGAACCAAGGCAATAAGCCGCAGGACACCCGCAAAGCTAAGTCTGCTCCGAGCACTTAGGCGCGAACCTCGCCCAGCCGAGTAACGACAAGAGGCGCCGTCGGCGGAAGTGAAGCCGCTATTGCGTTGCGTGTCACGGCTCTACAACCCGAGGCCCTGTCTTCCAAGATCTAGACGACAGCAAAATCCCAAAGATCATCACATGGGAAACAACGACCAAGGGAGCGTAAAACGTATACACGTACCAAAACGTGCCGAGATAGAAGCTCGGAACGTTCAACTGCAAGACGCCGCGTACGCCGTTTAGCAGGTCGAGGAATCCCCAGGTGTTGGCGACCCACACCAGAGGAATGGCGCCGCGCCAGCCGCTCCGCAGGGCAAAGATGGCCGTGAGCGCCAGCGCCGCTTCGAGAAGATCGCCGTAAGCGGCAGCGGAGAGGAACTCGGTGGGCAGTTTCGGGTCGACCATGCCCGTCACCAAGAGCGCCATTCCGACATAGCGCGGCACATGCACCCAGAGAAGCGGAATGAGCGCGGAATTAAGCGGCAGTTTGGTGAGGGCCGGCCAAACGTACCACGCCGCGAGAATCGCGAAGACGACGCAGCTCACAATCAGCTGCATCCAGAATATTGCGACGTTCGCCATTTCTAACTGCTCCTGATCGTCGCATTGCGCGCATCGCGTTTGGCGGGGGGCGTTGACGATGGACCTTCCAGCGTAAAGGCCGGTTTCCACGCCTCCAACGCGCTCCCTCGGATCAACTCCGCGACAGCCTCCGCGAGCCTGCCGCGTCTCCACTTCGCGGCCAGAGCACCAAATCCGCCGCTTCCTCCGCGTCTTTCAGCAGCGTCTTGCGCGGCGTGCCCATTTGCGCACGCATCGTCAGGCCGCGCGACAGGTCGAGAACCTGGCTCGCGCGCGCGGCGACGGGAAAGTCAGACGGCAATTCTCCGGCGCTGATCCCGTCGTAGAAACGGCGTTCCACGAGCGCAACGGCGGCGGCCACGGCGTCCTGCAGGAACTGCCGGACCTCGGCATCGTCCACGAGCGGCGCAACGCACACCATAAGACACCCGGGAGCTGTTCCCTCCGCGGTGGCGCTCTCGACGGCGTGCTTCATGAAGCCGGCGATGGACTCCCAAACCGTCGGCGGCGAGAACAGCGCCTTCGCGGCGCCAGCCCCCTTGGCCTCGGCGTACGCCCTAAGGGCGCGCAAGAAGATCGTACGCTTGTCCCCGAAGACGGAATAAAGGCTTGGACGTCCCACGCCCATGCCGGCGACGAGATCGTCGATCGTCACGCCGTCGTAGCCTTTCGACCGGAACACGCGGGTCGCCTCTTCCAGCGCTTGCCCCTCGTCGAAGCTCCGTGGGCGCCCACGCGGCCTCACGTCATTTCGAAACATTTGGTTTTAAATTCCTTGACCGTGGCTGCCTTACGAATATATAATGGAATAGTTCGAAATTAGCAAGCCGGCACGGGCCTCGCGGCCCTTATGACGGCGTTTCCCTTTCACCGCAGAGACGACCATGGAACGTTCAATCGCACTCGTCACCGGCGCGACGTCGGGTCTGGGTCATGCGGCGGCTCGGCTGCTCGCTGCCGACGGCTGGCGCGAGATCATCGTCACCGGGCGCAGCCTGGCCGGGATCACGGAAACCGCCGCTCAGCTCGCGGCGGAGACGAAGACGCAGGTCTTCACGCCCTTGGCGTTGGATCTGAACGCGCCGACCAGCGTTCAGTCCGCCCTCGACGCGCTGAGCAAGCGAGGCCGGTCGGTAGATTTCCTCCTGCTCAACGCCGGGTTGGTCCCAGGCAAGGCCCGCGTGATCACGGCGTCGGGCGTCGAGGAGACTCAGGCTCCGCTGATCGGCCATCATCAACTGACAATGGGGTTGCTCCGCGCCAACCTGCTGAGCCCCGGCGCGCGGATTGTCATCGCCGGAGCGGAACCTGCCCGTGGGGGCGTGCCGATGTTCAGCGCCACCGATGCGCCAGCCTTGGCCGCCAAATACTTCCGCGGAGACCGGACGGCCGCGATCGAAGCCCTGATCCGCAACGGGCCGAATGTGAAGTACGTGCCCAACAATACCTATGCCGACGCCAAGCTCATTGTCGCTTGGTGGGTCGCGGCGCTGGCGCGCCGGCTCCCGCAAGGCATGGCCGTGTATGCTGTCTCGCCCGGCGGGGCGACCGCAACGAAGGTGGTGCGAAACGCCGGCCCGTTGTTGAAGTATCTGTTTATTCCGATCGTGAACCTCATTCCCGGCATGAATCAGACGCCGGAGACCGCGGCCCGTCGCTACCTCCAGGCCTCAGCGTTCGGAACCGACGTCTCAGGGCAATTCTTCGCCTCGGCTATGGGCAAGTTCTCAGGCCCCATCGAGGTGCAGCGCCAGCCTCACCTCACCGATCGCGCCAGCCAGGAAGCTGCGTGGCAGGCGGTCGTCAAGGTCTCCGGCGTCGACGTGTCGAGCCCGGCATCCTTGAGCGCGGCGTCCTGAAGGGGCGCCCGCAGAGTCCTGTGGTATTTGGAAATAGATCGTCCGAAACACCCTTGACCGCGGCCTCCTCTTCCAATTATTGAACAAAACAGTTTAAAAACATAGAGACGCCTTTGGCGTCGCAAGGAGAACCACATGGAACGCTTTCAAGACAAAAAGGTCGTCATCATCGGCGGCACGAGCGGCATGGGGCTCGCGACGGCGAAGATGCTGCTCGATGGGGGCGCGCGCGTTCTGGTCACGGGCCGCTCGCAGGCTGGGGTGGACTCGGCGCAGAAAGAGCTTGCCAAGGGCGGTATCGTGGTTTCGAGCGACGCGCGTTCGTTGACGGACATCGACGTCCTCGCCGCTCGCGTGAAGGCCGAGTTTGGCGCCATCGACCTGCTGTTCGTCAACGCCGGGTTTGGCGCCTTTGCGCCGCTCGAGGCCACGACCGAGGCGATCTACGACGAGATGTTCAACTTGAACGCCAAGGGCCCGTTTTTCGCGGTGCAGAAACTGGCGCCGCTGATCAACCAGGGAGGCTCTGTGGTCCTCACGACCTCGATCGCAAACGTCAAGGGCATGCCTGGCCTGGCCGCATACGGCGGCGCCAAGGCTGCGCTGCGATCGTTCGCGCGCGTGCTCGCCGCCGAGCTTCTTCCCAAGGGGATTCGCGTCAACGCGGTGACGCCCGGCCCCATCGACACGCCGATCCTCAGCAAGTCTTTCCCTGATAAAGAGATGGCCGCCGGCGTCGCCAAGCAGATGAGCGACATGACTCCGATGAAGCGCATGGGCACGTCGGAGGAAGTCGCTAAGGCCGTTCTCTTCCTCGCGTTCGACGCGACCTACACGACGGGCGCCGAACTGCCGGTCGACGGCGGTTGGTCACAACTCTGAGGGCGCGTCGCTCCGGCGGCCCACGTTTGACCAGGGGGAAACGCGAAGCGTTTCCCCTCGGGCTCGCAATGACGGGCCTGATTCGGATGACCCTCCGCTCGTCCCAACTCTAACTCCGCGACAAATCCGGCGTCGCGATCCACGCCCCTACCCGCACGCGCGGCATGCGCCTCCCGCTTTGCGCACGCTTGCAGAGCAGGTCGAAGATCTCGCGGGTGATCGGCGATGTCAGATACTCCCGGGCTTCGCCTTGGGAGGAGAGATGCGCTTCGATGTCGGCGCAATCGGCGAAGTCGCCGGACTGCGCGAGCGCGAGGGCGAGCGCCACGATGCGATCGGCGGCGTCTTGCATTTCCGCGTGGGTCGGCATCGCGCGCCTCAAAGGGTTTATCACAGCCAAGCGAAGCGTTGCGCCGAAGCCTACGCTTCCCGTTGATTCGCCGTGGGAGCGAAGATGACGCAACGGCAGAGTCGCGGATAGCCTGGTCTGCGAGACTTTCAACAGACGGCGAACAATTCAGATAGCGCTCAGTCCGTCAAAATCCGATTCCATCAAATCGCGGAACCCTCTAGCGGAGGGCCGGCACACGCAGGCTCTGCGATTTTTCTTGCCGCAGGACAAGGCGCGCCAACTCCCACAGCTCAAAGCCGTCGCAGCTATGGGCGGGCGCGCTGGAGAGAATGGCCCGGGCTTGCGTCACGGCCTCCCGCTCCGACACGCCCGGCAGATCTTCAAAGCTCACGACGTGATCGCCCTGGAAGAGAAGACACCGCATCCTAAATCTCCCCGGCGCCTTCAAGCTTTAGTGCGCTCTGGCCTCTCAAACCCTGGAGGCGGCAGGGAGTTCCGGTTCCGCGGCCGGAAAACGCTGGGAAATGCCGGGCCGGCAAAACTTGGTTACTCGTTTCTTCCCTTGTGGTAGGGACGGTCAGGCGCCTTCAAGTAAGCAGACGCTGTCGCCTCTACGCGCCAGCGATACCCTGACATCGGCCCTTTCCTCGGTGAGCGTAAAATAATGCCGGAAGCCGAAATGGTGCGATCCGTGCCGGATGCCTTGTTCGACGAGGTATTCATTACGGACGAAATGTGGAAGCGGCCGGCGACACCGGCGAACTACCAGCGCGAGAAGCAGGCCATGCAGGACTTGGCCGCGCGGATGCTCGACACTCCAGAGGACGTTCTTCCGCGCTTCGTTGAGCTGGCGATGGACATGCTGGATGGTTGTTCGGCGGGTCTTAGCCTGTTCGATCAGGGCGACGCGCCCGGCGTTTTCCAGTGGCGCTACCTCTGCGGTACCCTGGCGAAGTTCGAGGGCGCGACCACCCCGCGAAACTATAGCCCCTGCGGCGTCACGCTCGATTGCGCCTCCCCGGTCCTGACGCGCTATTCCGAACGGGCTTACGCCTGGATCGCGGAGCAGAATGTCGTTCTGCCGGAAGTGCTGCTCGTGCCGCTGTTCATTGGCGGCAAAGAGCCGCTGGGAACGTTGTGGGTGGTCTCCGACGTCGAGGGGCACTTCACCGGCGAGCACGCGCGGATCGCCGGCGAACTCGCGACGTTTGTCGGCATCGCCCTGCACGTGCAGCGCAACGAGGCGCGGCTTCGGCAGGCGCTCGAGGCGCAAGAGCGGCTGACCCATGAAATGAGCCACCGCGTGAAGAACCTGTTCGCCCTGACCGACGCCATGATCCGGCAGACGGCGAAAGGCTCGGAGACGAAGGAGGCGATGGCGAACGCGTTGGTGGGGCGCCTCGGGGCCTTGGCAAGCGCCCACTCGTTGGTGCTTCGCGACGCGGCGGCGACAAGCGAAGCGGTCGATCTTCAAAAGCTCATCGCGGCCGTGGCCACGCCGCACGACCATGAAGCGCTCCCCGAGAAGGCGCGCATTCGCATCAGCGGGCCGCAGCTCGCGTGCAACGAACAAAACGCCAGCTCGATTGCGCTGGTGTTCAACGAGCTTGCCACCAACGCCGTCAAATATGGCGCGCTGGGCGGCGCTGAGGGACGCGTGGACATCAGTTGGGCGATCAAAGGCGAAACCGTGCACTTCGATTGGAGCGAGCACGGCGGCCCTGCGCCGGAGAAGCCTAGCCGGACCGGTTTTGGCAGCAAGCTGGTCGAACTGACCGTGGTGCGGCAGCTCGAGGGAACGCTGGCCTATGATTGGCAACCGGGCGGGCTCGCCGCGTCGGTGTCCTTGCCGCGGAGCATCTTTCGCGCGGACTGACGCGCCCGCGGGAACAATGACCCGCCTACCGCGTTAGAGGGCTATCGCGCGTTCCCCCAGCGCCGCGACCTTCCAGGACTGGGGCCGTCCTCTTAAGGGCGGCCCACTCTTTTAGCCCGCCGCGATCCGCCCCTTCTCCACCAGCCACGCCAGCGCTTCGAGCACGCCTTCGAGCGAGGAATAGCGCGGCATGAAGCCGAGCATGTCGACGGCTTTCGCGATGTGCAATTGGGGCTGTGGGCGATGTGGTCGAACGTCTGCTGGGCTTGCAGCTCGCTGTGCGTGCGCTTCCATTCCGGCCAGGGGGCGTAGGCGAGTTTGGCGTCGCGGCCGAACCATTGGGCGACCGCCTCGGCATAGCCGCGCAGGGTGATCGCCGCCGGCGACACCGCGTGGAAGGCTTCGCCGACCGCGGCGCTGCGGCGCGCGATGGCGGCCATGAACACTTGCGCGACGTCGTCGGCGTGGACGTGATGCACCGTCTCCAGCCCGAAATTCGGCAGCGTCAGTTCCTCGCCCTTGGCCAGCGTGCTGAACACATTCGGATCGAAGTTGCCGGCGGGATTGAGCGGCTCCCAGCCCGGGCCGACGATATGGCCGGGATGGACGATCGTTGCGGGAAAGCCGAGGCGGCGCGCGGCGTCGAGCAGATAGGCTTCGATTTCGGCTTTCTTGATGCCGTAGTCGCCAAATGGGCGGCGGGGCGCCATTTCGGTTGTCGGCACGGTGACGCTCGGGCCGTGCACCCAGATCGTGCCGCAGTGCAGGAAATGCTGGACATGGCCGTGCAGCGCCTCGGCCAGATGCCGCGCGCTCGACGGCTCGAAGCAGATCATGTCGATGACGATGTCGGGCTTCAGCTTGACGATCTCGGCGCCAAACGTGCCGGCTTTTTCCAGCGCCTCGCGGTCGAGCGTGACGGCGCGCACGGACTTCCACGCGCCGTTCGGCGTGTACGGCGCGCGGGCGCCCCGGCTGACGTTGGTGACCTCGAAGCCGGCGCTGACGAGCCGCGGCACGAGATAAGTGCCGACATGGCCGCTGCCGCCGATGATGACGACTTTTGTCATAGTTTTCTCTCCCCTTGGCGCCGGCGGCGCTTGGTTTTCAAACACGAATGCCGGCCGCGGCACCCCTTCTCCCCCTGCGGGACCGAGGGAAACGCATTCGCGTTTCCCGGGGGTGGCGCGAAGCGCCGGATGAGGGGTCGGTTCGACTGGGCGCCATGAGCGCCGCTAAGAGCGCATGGCATCGACTTGGGTTGACAACACCAAGCTCCCTGCCTTGCGGAAGCAACCCCTCATCCGGCCCTTCGGGCCACCTTCCCCCGCAAGGGGGGAAGGGTTACTCGCGGCTAGCGACCGCGTATCGGAACGTGCTTCCTAGCACGCGATGGGGCAGCGGTCGCAACGGCGGCTGTTGTCCACACCAAGACGTTACCCCGCCCAATTCCAGCATTGAATTGATCCCCGCCCCCCTCGCTTGCAGCCAAGGCGTTTCGGCGTATGGAGAGGCGCCGCCTGGGGAGGAGACACCGATGACCAAAGCCAAACTTGCCGACTTCCGCATCGCGCGCCTGCAATTCCCGCGCGATCGCATCATTGGCGACAGCCAGGTGCGCAGCGCGACGCAGCATATTTGCGCGCTGGAGCTCAAGACCGAAGATGGTCAGGTCGGGCTCGGCTTTGCGCTCAGCCTGTTTCACCCCTTTCCCGACATCGCCGAAATCGTCCGCATTTTTCGCGAGGAGGTCTGGCCGGGCCTTGAGGGGCAAGAGCCTGCGGGCTTGGTGCATCGCGTCACGCGCCCGCGCGGCGGCAACCGGCGTTCGCCCTCGCTGCCGTTCGGCGACGCGCTGCAGATGGCGTTGTGGGATCTCGCCGCCAAGCACGCGGGGCTGCCGCTGTACAAGCTGCTGGGTGGACAGCGTTCAAAAGTGCGCGCCTACGCCAGCGGGCTCGACTTCCACATGACGGACCACGAATTCTCGGAATTCTTCGGCCGCGCGCGCGAACTCGGCTATCCCGCCTTCAAGATCAAGGTCGGCCATCCCGACCTCGAGCGCGACCTCAATCGTCTGGCGCTGTTGCGCAAGGCGGTGGGCGACAAGGCGGGCGTGATGATCGACGCCAACGAGGCCTGGACCGGCAAAGAAGCGCTGGTCAAACTCGGCAGAATCGAAAAGGCCGGCTTTCCCCTGGTGTGGGTGGAAGACCCGATCTTGCGCGACGATTTCGCCGGGCTGCGCCTTCTCAGGCAGAACGCGAAGTGGACGATGATCAACTCCGGCGAATATCTCGACGCGACGGGCAAGCGGAAGCTGATGGAGGCGGACGCGGTCGACATTCTCAACGTGCACGGCCAGATCGGCGACACGATGTGGATCGGAAGGCTCGCGGCGGAGATCGGCATTCCGCTCTCGCTCGGCAACACGTTCCTCGAAGTCGGCGTGCATCTCGCTTGTGCGCTGCCCGAGGTCGAGTGGCTCGAATATTCCTTCCTCAACTATAACCATCTGGTCGAACAGCCCGTGGTGATCAAGGACGGGTGGGCGCACGCGTCCGACCGGCCGGGGCATGGATTTACGCTGAGCGCGGAGGCGCGGAAGATGGGGACGACGCACGCCGCCTGACGCGATGTTTCAAATTGAAAGCGCAGTGCGACCCCCCTCCCTAGCCCTCCCCCGCAAGGGGGGAGGGGATGTGCGCAGGCGACGAGCGAAAACCGAAGGGACAGTTTGATGATCATCCTCACCGGCGGCAGCGGCAAGCTTGGGCGCGTTGTGTTCAAGCACCTGCTCGATCACGGCTACGACGTCGTGAACGTCAACTCCACTCTGCCGCCCGAGGGCCATTCGCCACGCTTCAGCCGCGTCGACGTCACCGACTTCGGCCAGGTGATGGCGGCGCTGTCGGGGATCGACGAGCGCTCGAAGGGCGTGACCGGCGTCGTGCATCTCGCCGCTATCCCGGCGCCCGGCTGGGCGAGCAATCACGTGACGTTCAGCGTCAACACCGTGTCGACCTACAACGTCTTCGAGGCGGCGCGGCAGCTCAAAATTCGCAACGTGGTGTGGGCCTCGAGCGAGACGGTGTTCGGCATTCCCTTCGACAAGGATCCGACCAAGGCGCCGCTCGACGAAACCATCCGGTCGCCCGAGACCGCCTATTCCCTGTCGAAGGCGCTGGGCGAAGAAATGGCGGAGCATTTCTGCCGCTGGGATGCCGAGACAAAAATCATCGGCCTGCGCTTCTCCAACGTGATGGAGCCGCAAGACTACGCCAAGTTCGACAGTTTTGACGCCGACGCGAAGGCGCGGAAGTGGAATCTGTGGACCTATATCGACGCGCGCGATGGCGCGCAGGCGGTGCGGCGCGCGCTGGAGGCGCCGCTGAAAGGCGCGCATGTCTTCGGCATCGCCAATGCGGATTCGGTCATGCGTCGCGACAACAATGCGCTGTTGAAAGAAGTCTACCCGAACGTGAAGCCGTCGCGCGCCGTGCAGCCGAACGAGTCGCTGATTGCCATCGAGAAGGCCAAGCGCATGCTCGGCTACGAGCCGAAATATTCCTGGCGCGATCCCGCCAGCCATAAGGCGTGAGGCGGCTGCTCTAACTCACCGAATTCTCTCCCCGCGCTAAGCGCGGGGAGAGGAAACGTTTCAGACCTCAGCACACGTTGAAGCGCTGCCAGCCGAGATAGCGGCCCCAGCGGTCGAACACGCGGCGGGTGCGGACGCAGCTCACGGCCGGAGCGACGTAGCCCTGATCGTAATAGCCGGCGTCGTTGTATCCGCTGTTGTAGTAGCCGTTGTTCCAGGAGTTGGCGAGCAGCGAGCCGCCGACAACGCCGATGCCGACGCCCGGCCAGAAGCCATTGTTCCAACCCCAGCCGCCGTTCCAGCCCGGCCGACGCCAGCCCCAGCCGCCACCGGCCCAGCCGCCGTGCCACCCGTTATTCCAGCCACCGCCGTGCCAACCGCCGCCGCCGCCGCCCCAGCCGCCGCCATGCCAGCCGCCGTTGCAGGGCATCAGGCCGCATGGACCGCCGCCGTGAAAGCCGCCACCGCCCCAACCGCCACCGCCGCCCCAGCGGCCGCCATAGGCGCTCGCGGATTCCGTCATCGCGGGCACCGCCATCATCAGGGCCAGAAATCCCGCAGCAATTGTCTTCAAACCAAAGGCACGCATCGGACGCTCCATCAACGCTTCGCTCCAGTTAACAGAAATTTAACACTTGGCGTCGGGGACTTCAATTACGTGAAGCGCGATGCGCGGCGCTCAATTTGGGCAAGGTTAAGTTCATTTTATGGCGACAAGGGCGTCAGCCTCGCGCGAGGCCGCTTGACGGGCGCCAATCTCGGGTGAAGAGACGCAGGGAAACGGGAATCTCCTCCCCGCCGGTCGCCCCGCGGGATTACCAATCGGAACCCTTGCAATGACGACGCTTCAGCACCCTCGCTCAGCCACGCATGATGCGATGTTGAGAGAGTTGGAGGCGCAGCGGGACGGTTTTGCGCTGACGCGCAATTTTTACACGGACGCCGACTACTACCGCCTCGACCTCGAGAACATCCATTACGCCGAGTGGCTTTTCGCCGGCCACGACTGCGAGATTCCCGAGCCCGGCAATTATTTCACCATGCAGGTCGGCGACTATCCGATCCTGATCTTGCGTTCGAACGACGGCGGCATCCGCGCCTTCCACAATTCCTGCCGCCATCGCGGCTCGCGCATCTGCCCGAATGAAAAGGGCAAGGTGAGCCGGCTGATCTGCCCCTATCACCAGTGGACCTACGATCTCACCGGCAAGCTGGCGCGCGCCCGCTACATGGACGCCGGGCTGAACAAGGAGCTCTACAATCTCAAGTCCGTCGCCTGCGAAAGCGTCGGCGGCTACATCTTCGTCTGCGTCGCCGCCGAGCCGCCGAATTTCGAGCCGTATCGCCAGCAGGCGGGGGCGTATCTCGCACCGCACAAGCTCAGCCAAGCCAAGGTCGCCTACGAAAGCACCATCATCGAAAACGGCAACTGGAAGCTGGTCTGGGAAAACAACCGCGAGTGCTATCACTGCGCCGCGAACCATCCGGAACTTTGCCGCGTCTTCCCGGAATCACCGACCGTCACCGGCGTCGACGGCGCCGAAGACGACCCGGAAGTTTCCGCGCATTGGGCGCGCTGCGAGGCCGTGGGTCTGCCGAGCCGCTTCAAGATCGCGCCGAGCGGCCAATACCGCACCTGCCGCGTGCCGCTGCTGCGCGACACCGTGAGCTACACCATGACCGGCGAGGCCGCCGTGAGCCGGCCGCTGTGCGACGACGTTGTGGAGCCGCGGATCGGCTCGATGTTGATGTTCCACTACCCCACGACCTGGAACCACGTGCTTGGCGACCATGCCATCAGCTTCCGCGTGATGCCGATCGGCCCGATGCAAACGGCGGTGACCACGAAGTGGCTGGTGCATCGCGACGCTGTGGAAGGCCAGGACTACGATCGCACCATCCTGACGGAGGTCTGGGCCGCCACCAACGACCAGGATCGCCGCGTCGTCGAAGAAAACCAAATCGGCATCCGCTCGCCGGTCTATCAGCCCGGCCCCTACGCGAGCGACCACGAAAGCGGCGTCAATCAGTTTGTCGCATGGTATCGCAGCGCGACCAAGCAACGGCTCGAAGGCGACCGGCGCCCGGCGTTCCGCGTCGCCTGAGCGGCGCCTGTCCATGCGCAAGCTGCTGATCATCGGCATCGGCGCGGGCGACCCGGATTATGTGACGGTTCAGGCCATCAAGGCGATGAACCGGGTCGACGTTTTCTTTATTCCCGAGAAGGGAGAGGAGAAAGCGGACCTGGCGGAGGCGCGACGCGCGCTCTGCGAGCGCCACATTACGAAAGACTATCGCACGATCGCGGTGCCGATGCCGACGCGCGACGCCGCGGTGGCCGATTATCGCGAGCGGGTGGAGGAATGGCACGCGAAGATCGCCGCGAGTTATGAGCGGCTGCTTGAGGCCGAGCTGCGCGAAGGCGAATGCGGCGGAATTCTCGTCTGGGGCGATCCGTCGCTTTACGACAGCACGCTGCGGATCGTTGAGCGCATCCGCGCGAACGGCTTCGCCCTGGATTATGAGGTGATTCCGGGGATCACGGCGCCGCAGGCGCTCGCGGCGAAGCACAGAATCGCACTCAACGGAATCGGCGGCCCGGTGCTGATTACGACGGGACGCAAGCTCGCCGAGGGTTTTCCCGAAGGCCAAGACAACGTCGTGGTGATGCTCGACGGCGAGCAGGCTTTTGCGAAAATTGCGCCCGAAGGGCTGGAGATTTTTTGGGGAGCCAATCTCGGCGGCGATGCGGAGATGCTCGTGTCGGGGAAGCTGGCTGAGGTGAGCGAGGAAATCGAAGAGAAGCGGCGCGCGGCGCGGGAGCGGAATGGTTGGGTGATGGATACGTATTTGTTGCGGCGAAGGTAAAACAAACCGGGCGCCAGCGTCGCGGTCAGACCCCTTCCACCATGCTTCGCATGGTCCCCCTCCCCCGCAAGCGGGGGAGGAGAGGCGCACCGCCGCTTGTTGTTTCACTGCTCTCGAAGGAGAGGCACTTCTCCTCCCCTGCGAAGCGGGGGAGGGGGACCGCGCGAGAGCGCGGTGGTGGGGGCACGCGGCACTGCGCTAACCGATTGCGCGCATCCCAGCGCTACGCTGGCGGCGCCAAGCTCCGCACCGCTTCGTCGACGCTGTGGAACATGTGGTCGCTCGGGATGACCGCATCGAGACCATTCGCCTTGAAACTCGATTGCGCGCGCAGCGACTCCATGCGGGCGATGGCGAAGGCGACGCCGGAGTCTTGAAATTCGCGCGCGACGTCGGCCAGAATCTTCGCGCCGGTGTAGTCGATCTCGGCCACCGCATGCGCCTCGAACACGACGAGCCTCAGCCCGGCGCGCCCGTGCGCCCGCGCGCGGATTTGCGCCTGGAATTCGTAGGCGTTCAGAAACGATAGCGGCGCCTGCAGCGCCACCACCATGACGCCCGGCACCGGCGCGCCCTCCTTCGCCGCGTTCGCCGGCCACCAGATCGTCGAGTCCGGCAAGCAATGGAACTCGACGAGGCCGCCGCGCGTCACCGTCCAGATGCCATGCAGCAGCGACAGCGCGATGCCGACGCCGACGCCCTGCTCGATGGGGAGAACGACGATGGCGGCGATGGTGGCCGCCACCAGCGCGAACTCGGCTAGGCTGCGGCGAAAAATGTCGACCATCGCGCCGACACGAAAGATGCGTTGCGCGACGAACAGCAGCACGCCGGCGAGCGCGGCGCGCGGGGTGTGCGCCAGCAAGCCGGCGCCGAGCGTCGCGAGCGCCAACGCCAGCGCGGCCGAGATCAGCCCGGCGAGTTGGCTCTTGCCGCCGGTCTCGACGACAATGGCGGTGCGCGGCGGACTGGCGTTGACGGGAAAGGCGCCGGCGAGCCCGGCCAGCAAATTGGCGGCGGCAAGGCCGAGGAAATCGATGTCGACTTCCGGCCCGCGCGCCGGGTTGGAGACAAAACTGCGCGTCGTCGCGGCGCCCTGCACCATCACCACGAGCGTCACGATCAGCGCAATCGGAACAAGCCGCGAGATCTCGCCGAACGAGGCGTGCGGCAGCGCGAAGCTCAAGCCTTGCGAAGGCAGCACGCCAAGCGTCTCGACGCCCTTGGCCTCCAACCCGAGCGCGGCCGAAAGCAGCGTCGCCACGACGATGGCGAGCAAAGCGCCGGGAATGCGCGCCGAAATCCGCTCGGCGACGAGCATCGCCGCGAACACGCCAAAGCCGATCAACAACGTCGCGGGATTGGCGGCGCCGGCCTCGCCGAACAGCGCGACAAGCTTGTCGATCGTGGAGCCCGGCGGCGGGGCGACGCCCATCAGCACGGGCGCCTGGCTGACGAGAATATGCACGGCGACGCCGGCCAGAAAGCCTGTGGTGACCGGGATCGACAACAGGTCGGCGACGAAGCCGAGCCGAAACACGCCCGCCCCGAAGAGCGCGACGCCGACGAGCAGCGCGAGCAAGGCTGCTGCGCCAGGCTCGAGGCCCGCGCTACTGGCCGCCAGCGCCGCAAGCGCGCCAGCGAAGATCGGCGTGATCGTCGAATCGGCGCCGACCGACATTCGGCGATTGGCGCCGACGAAGGCGAAGCCGATCGCACCCGCCACCAGCGCCACCAGGCCGAGCGAAGCGGAGAAGCCGCCAAGCCGCGCCGTCGCCATCTGCTCGGGGATGGCGACGGCCGCGAGCGTCAGCCCCGCCAGCGCGTCAGCGAGCATGTCGTTTGCGCGCCAGCCCTCGAACCCGGCCAGCGGGCGCCATTGCGCGAGAACCGGCACGCGCAGGGAAAGACGGCTATCGCTCATGCGCGAATTGAGGCACGCTGGGGCCGCGCGTCAACCACGCCGGCGTCGCTGAACTGTGCTATGGCCGCGACGTTGCGGAAGGTCTGGGAGGATCGGTTTGTTCGCCAGACGTATCGCCGTCGCCATCGGCATCCTGTTTGCGCTCGTCGGCACGCAATGGCCCGAATTCTCGCAGCAATACCGCCAGCGCCTCGGCGGCGCGCTCGACGAATTGACCCGCGCCATCGCCGCCTTCACCACCGAGGCGGCTAACGAATCGCTGAGCGTCGAAGCGGCGATCGCGCGGCTGATCGACAACAAAGATCCGTTGGCGCGCGAGCGCGGCGAAGCGGTGCGCGACGAGATCGCCCGCCGCGCCCGAATCAGCGACGCGCTGCAAGCGATGAAGGACGCCGGACCGATGGCGCGGCTGTGGGTGATGATCCGCGACTATGACGCGCAGGCGGCCGACGGCACGCTGCAGGCGTTCGAGCCCGCCGTGCCGCTCGGCCGCGAAGGCTGGATCGTCGGCGGCGTAGCGTTTCTGCTGGGCTGGTGCGCGACGCATCTGACGGCCTGGCCGGTGCGGCGGCATTTGGAACGACGGCGGGTGCGGGCGGCGGCGCAGGAGGTAGCGCGGCTGGAAGCGGCGAAGCCGAAGGAGACGCCGCAGTTTCGGGGGCTGCGGCGGCTTTAAGGCGATTGCGGGAGAAGCGAGGCACCCGCCCCCTCCCCCCTTGCG
>CAVTTZ010000023.1:0-64238 GCA_963737755.1 uncultured Alphaproteobacteria bacterium
CCTATCTGTGAGTGACTCGCTGCGTCTACAGAGTGCTGAGCGCACGAGAACGACTGAATTAGTTTCATACCCATTCCAAGCTAGCCATGCTATGTGACGCAGCGGCCAACGGGTGCTGTTGCCGAATGGCAACGGACGGCGAAAATTGTGCAAAGGCCGTTGATCGCCACAAAAAAGAACCCCAGGAAGTCCACGTTCCCAGGGTCTCTGCAAGTTCTGTCTCAGCTTGTAGGCTTCTGCGATCCGGACGGCCGGGGTGTCGGGGGATGGGTGCCGTCCGGGTCGGGCCTACTGCGCTACCATTTATCTCACTTGTCTTGCTGGATAAATGTGACGGCGATCACCCGCCGACAGCAATCTGATGATCGCCGTCGCGAACAGAAAACGCCCATCGGCCCAGCATGTCGCCAGCACGCCGCAAGTGACGGCCAGCCAACCGATCGCAAGCATTATCAAAGCTCCATTGCGTGACCCAGATTTCTCCATTTCGACGCTGAATAGCGGCTGAACGATCAATTCATTAAAGCTTTCCCCGCCGTTTGGTTCGAGCCTTTCACCCACGGCGACAAAACTGCTGCGGCCGGCAAAACTCTTCATCGACGGTAGCGGCGTCCGATCGGCGCAGTCGACGCGCTGGGCACCGCGTGCTGATCAGCGCAAGTCACGAAGGTCTTACCTAACGGCACCGTCGCCATCGCTCGGTGATGCGCGGCACACAAACAGGCCGGGCGGCAGGTTCATGATGGGCAGAAAAGCGTCGCCGGGGGCTAAGTCGCGTGTGCTTAGTCAGTCCGCCTCCAAGGGAGGCGTGCAACCATGACCATTACACTGACACCCGCAGAACGACGGGGCCGATCAAGATCAGGTCGCGTCGCGATGACCGTGGCGGTTACCCTTTGCCGCCTTCATAAAGCTCTCGACCTCGCGTTCGGTCAGGTGCTCGCGGCCACGCCCCATTTCGGCGCTGCTCCGCCGGCGCAGCGCGACTGTCCGTAATTCTGAAGTCCGGCGGAGGTTAGACTTGGGCATTATTTTCCGCCCTGCCCTAATGTCGACTGTCCGTATTTTTGCAAAATTACGGCCAGTAACCAAGAATTCTCAGTGGGTCAGAACGTGTCGTCTACTGGGTCGCTCTTTGATTTCTGCGCAGGCAATAGTTGTGAACGTCACACGAGGGGCTTTTTTGCCAACCGTCGCCTTAGCCGCGCCACCGTTTCTGGGTGCCACTCTCCACCCCACGCACTCTTGATGCCGGCGCCGATTGCGCTCTGCGACTGCCTTATGGGTAGAAAGTCCGGCAATCTCTTCCATCACGGGACGCAGTTGCTCCGCAAATGTTTGTCTTGCTCGAAGCGAAACTGTTGATCGATACCGGTCAGATGGGTTAACGACAGCGCCATTCGCCGCCTCACCCGCAGCGATCGGGAATCTTTCTGATATGGCCCCTTTTCGGGGGTCGGTGTGGAAGAACGCACGCCTCTGACGCCGAAGGCCCGAGCCGCTCGAAACGACTGCTGATGTTGACTTCGCCGAAAGGTTGAGCTTTCTGGCCGAGCTATGAATAATCAGCCGCGCCGCCGCGATACTCTCATCGACAAGAAAATCGGTTCTATGATCCGCCTGCGTCGGGCCACGCTGGGGATGTCACAGACTGAGCTCGGCAAAGCCCTTGGCGTAACGTTCCAGCAGATCCAGAAGTATGAGGGAGGCAGAATGCCGTTGCCTCAACCCGAATGCTTGACCTCTGCCGAGCTCTCAAAATATCGCCGAACGACTTGCTGGGCGCGAACTCCAAAATAGATGGTACGACCTCGCAACTGAGTTCCTGGGCAATGAAGACGGCTCTCAAATTGGAGAGAGCGCCGCCGAAGGTGAGAAGAGCAATCGATACGCTGCTTGAGGCAATGCGCGAGATCGAAGAGGATTGACTGTCGTCAGCCCGACAACGGACTCCGCCCGTAAAGGGAACGCGACTGCCCTCCTGCGCTTTCAAGGAGAATGGCACTGGATCGGGATCGAGCGAGTGAGCCGGATGAATTTTTAGGCAGTCGCCAAGAAATCGGGCGCGGGACACCCGTCTTTCCGGATTTCGGCGATGTTCATTGCGATGCTCCTCGCAAGATCAGGTGTCGGTGAAATCAGAAATCCTTTCGCTTGTCCTGCTGATCGATCAGAACCGCCACCTGGAACCAAGTCCGAGCCATGTCCAAAAAAATAATCCGCTCGCCAGTAGTCCCCGCGGCCTTCGCCCAGCCTAAACAGTGCTCTGCAAACTCGCGACATTCCTTCGACGACAGCACGACGACGCGACCTCCGCTCGCGTTTTGATGCAATGGAAACGATCATGTGAAACGTTGAGAGGTCCCCGGCCGCATCATCAGAGTGGACCGGGTACCTCTTAGAGGAGCCGGCCGACTTATTGCAGCCGCCGGTCACCACGATCCGGATTGCGCTTTGAGAACACCCGCTCCCGTCGAACGAGCTTTCGATATTTTGGGTCGAATGCCTCTGCGCTCTGCCGATCGAGTTCTCGCAGCGCATCTATGATATCATCGAAGCGCACCGGGCCGCGCGGCCCGGATCGCAAGTCAGGAACTGCTTCAACAGCGCAGGCATCCGATGCCCAGCTTGCTAGGACGGCTCGCTTCTCGTTCTGGGTCAGATCGGGATCGAGCAAAACCTGCTGCGGATGTTTGTAAGCGCGAGCCGGATGAAGCAGTTCGTCCAGGTCAAAGCTGCCATTTCTTCTGACCATGACTGCACTCCTAGCTTGCCTTCCCGTTGTTGCGCGGTTGCGGCGCGAACTTGTCGGACGGAATTGTCTCGTTTTCTGATCTGCTCGCGAGCGAAAGCCCACGACCGATATCGTCCGAGGACGATGTCCACCGAGATAATGCCACTGCCCATGTGGCCGCGATTACATTCGACGTCGGCGAAGGCGGCCTGGTGCCGGTTGCGCGCAGTCATGCCGAGCTATTGGCGGGCGGCGTTGCCGTTCTGCTGGAAAGCGGCATCGCCCAGGACGCCGTCATCCAATCGGCCATCAACCCATCGTCCTTCTCGGGCATGAGTTCTCGCGCTCGTGCCGTGGCTGCTGTGCGGCGGCACGCTCGTACTCCATCATCCGTTCGATGCGCCGACGCTCGCGACGCAAATGCGTGAGGAAAACAGCGCCGCCCTGATTCTGCCCGGGCCGGTCGTTTGGCGGCTGGCCGCTGCGGGCTTTTTCGACGAAGCCGCCCCGGCCGCGGTGGTCGCAGCTTGGCGGGCACCGGACCGGCTCGCCACCAGCCCGATCTGGCGCGCGCGCCACATCGCGCTCATCGACGTCGCCGTTTTTTCCGAAGTCGCGCTGGTGCCGGCGCGCCGGCTCGCCGACGGCAGGCCGAGCCCGATCCCGCTCGGTCCGCTGTTCGTCCCGCGCGGCGTGGCCGGCGGCACGACGGTGGCCGAGATCAGCCGCGCCGACCCCGGCACCTTGGCCGTACGTGGCGCCATGGTGCCGCGGTACCCATTCCCGCCCGGCAGTGAAGCGTCCGACCTCGCTTGCTTTAAAAGCGACGAACGCGGAATCGTCGACACCGGCTTTCCTTGCCGCTTCGACCGCGGCCGCCGCGCCGTCGGTGTCACCGGTGCGCCAACCGGAATGCTCGGCATCGGCGGTTATCGCTTTGCGTTGCAGGACTTGCGCAAGATCATTGGTGACATCGATCCGGCCGCGACGATCCTGCCGCTGCCCCATGCATTGCTCGGGCGACGGCTGGTCGGCCGATGTGCCGATCCCGCTGGCATGCGCGCCGCACTTGAAGACGCCGGCATCAACCCGTTGATTGTCGCGGCGTTCGCCGATCAAGCGGCCTGAGGTGCCAACAAATTGTTGCCGACTAGCCGGTCGCATTGACGGCCCGTTAAGGGCGCTTTGGCATCGTGAAGACTGCATCAAACAAAGCGCAATTCCCGCCATGGCGCTGCAAGGTCCGTTTGTCGTCGTTGCCGATCGTTC
This sequence comes from uncultured Alphaproteobacteria bacterium, assembly GCA_963737755.1. Lineage (GTDB taxonomy): Bacteria > Pseudomonadota > Alphaproteobacteria > Rhizobiales > Xanthobacteraceae > BOG-931. Next base: position 4,004 of record CAVTTZ010000023.1, read on the forward strand.
GGCGCCGGATGTCGTGGAGGCGCTGCAAGCTGCTGGCGCCTTCCCGGTGGTCGAAACCAGCTGGGCGGACGCGGCCGCAGCACTCGCCTCGGTCGAGCCGGAAGGTCTGGTGCTGGCCGAGCCCTGCAGCGATCCAGCGCGGGCCAAAGACTACGCGCAGGCCCTCGACGCGTGCCTGTTTGAAAAGAGCGGTGCCTTTACGCCGGTAATCGCGCTGACGCAGGAAGACGGCACGGCGCCGCTTCCCGACGTACTGGCGATTTCCGCGACCGTCGCCCCATCCCGCATCGTACAACGGCTCGGCGCTGCACTGCGTGTTCGCACGCTGCACAATACCGTGTTGCGCCGGGTGGAAACGCTGATCGCTTGCGGCGAGAGCGTGCCGGATCTGCCGGATTCCGATCCGCTGGAAGACGCAACCGTCCTGGTCGCCGGCCGCGGCCGTTCTTACCCCGATCTCGCGGTCGCCGTCGGCGAATGCGTCGGCCTGGTCGGCGCGCTCAGCATCGAGAGCGCGGCGCGCGCGCTCAATACCCGCGACATCGACGGGCTGGTGATTGGTGACGGCTTCGCGCCGCGCATCGTCGAAGCGCTGCTCACGGCGCTCGCCGAGGATCCGGGCTTTCGCGACCTTCCCATCGCCATGCTTGGCGGCCAGCCAGACGTGGCCGCGCAGTTTTACGAGCAATTGCCCAATCTCGATCGTGTTACCGAAGGGCCGGATCTTCTGATCGCGCGCTTCCTGCCGTTCGTGCGGGTCCATGCCTTCGGTGACCGCCTCACCCGCATGCTCAAATCGCTCGACGCCCAGGGCACACTCGATCCCCACACCGGGCTCCTCGCCAACGAAGTATTCTGGCGCGATCTCAACCGCGCCGTGGACGATGCAGAAAAGCGCGGCGTCGGGCTGTCGATCGCGCGCTTCTCGTTCGATAACGGCGACCGCCGGATCAGTCTTGATGCGGCGCGCCTACTGGCCCGGCTGATGCGGCAGGTGGATTTCGCCTGCCGCGAGGCGGACAATTCCATTTTCGCCGTGTTCACCGAGACCGACCTGCGCGCCGCGCATGTGGTCACCCGCCGGATCGCCGCGGTGCTCAAGAACGCCATGCTGGCGGCTGAGCGGCCGAACGGGGTCGAAACCGCGGTAACGCTCGCAACGCTGAAACCGACCGACAATGTCGATACCTTGATCGCCCGCGTCGTGGGCGGCGTTGCGCCCGGATAGGCTCCGCACCCATATAACGGTACGCGGTTGCTGACGGGCGCACGAGCACGGCATATAAGAAACAACCGCACGGAGGTCTGTCATGCCCAATTCATCCGGTGCGCCGACTGCGCTACGCGTCGACGTCGTATCCGACGTGGTCTGCCCCTGGTGTTTCATCGGCAAACGCCGACTGGAAAACGCGTTGGCGCTGGTCCCCAGCATCCCGGTCGAGATCAACTGGCGGCCGTATTTCCTCAATCCCTGGATCCCGCGCGAAGGCATTGATCGGCAGACCTATCTGGAGACCAAATTCGGTTCGGCCGAACGCTATGCGGTGATTGCCGAGCGCGTCGTGGCCGCGGCCGCCCTCGAGGGCCTGACCTACGCCTCCAACAAGATCGGCCGCCAGCCCAACACGCTGGATTGCCATCGCCTGATCCTGTGGTCACGGAGCGCTACCGATCCGGGCAACATGAAGCAACGCCTGATGGAGCTTTATTTCACCGAAGGCGCCGACCTGACCGACTCGAAAACGCTGATCCAAGCGGCGGTCGATTGCGGCATGGACGGCGACCTGGTGCGCCGGCTGCTCGCCAGCGATGCCGACGTCGACCGCGTCGAAGGCGAGGCCAATTCCGCCAAGGAAGCCGGCATCGACGGCGTGCCCTGCTTCATCTTCGGCGGCAGCACCATCGTCACCGGCGCGCAGTCGCCCGAATATCTCGCCAGCGCCATCGAACGCACCGCCGGACGGCATACGCGGCTGCGGGCGTAGCCAAACTCATCTGCGCAGCAGCAGTTGACTGGCCGCGCGTCTTTGCGCGATGCGCAAGCGCGCGTACGCGTACGCGTGCGCGTAAATCAGCCGAGAAACACTTTGAGCGCGTTAAACACCGCCTTGGGATCGAACTGGCTCTGATAGACGGCGGGCGGCGGCGGGCCGCGCTTGAGCAAAGTGTGGATCGCCTCCCACGCCGACCGCACCGAGCATTCGATGGTGAAGGCGATCTCGCGCGGCACCTCGACGTACTGGCCGATCAGCCCGAGATTTGTCGCGTTCGCCGGGACCGGCGGCGGCCGGTCGCCTTGACTGCGCGGCAGCCAGATATTGTTGACGTAAGGCAAGTTGCACGGCACTGACATCGATGACGCCATGATCGACTGCAGTTGTTGGTCATCGAAGCGCAGATGGCGCAGCGTCTCCTCCAAGATTTCCGCCCCAGTACATTCATCCATCCGTTTGCGCACGAAATTGCCAATCTTCTCGGGATAAAGGCCGTAGCCCCACCAGACCGTCGTTCCCTTTGGTTGGCAGATGACCTCCGGCTGATGGAAAATGGAAAACGACACCTTCCAGCAGGAGTCCCGCAGTGTCACAAGTCCTCCGATCCCTGGCGTGCTGTGCGTCAGGGACGATATGCGCGACACGAATTCCTTCCCTGTGTCGGTGACCGTAAACGTCACCCAGCGCGACAACGGGACCTTGGCCTCCCCGAAAAATGCATCCGGTTTCCCGAAATCGGGACGCCCTTCGGCGAGACGTTTCCACAATGCCCACGATCGGCCGGTCGCCCGCGGAGGCGGCACCTGATTCATCGCTCCAACCGAACGATCGGCAGCTTGCGATCCGGTGGTGACGAGCACGATATCCTCAGGCGCGACCGGCACCGACGTCGCGCTATCGCCACGCATATAGTCGAGCCGGTCTACGGTCAGGCGGTCCGGCGACGCCGCAAAACCGAGATCCTGCACGAAGGCTCCGGTGACGAAGTTCACGCGATGGGGCGCCAGCCACGCCACCAGCGGCTCGATAAACGCTTGGTGTTGATTGATGCGGGTGCGCATCACACCCGTCATGTCGGACAGGTGCCCGAACAGATAGAGGAAGCGATTCATATAGCGGCGAAACTCGATCACGCTGTGCTCGGGCAGCGAGCCCATGATCGTCGACCAGAGAAGCCAGAATTCGCTCGAGAAAAACCGCTCGGAAAAGAACTCCTTGATACTTCGTCCGTCCAGCATCGCTTCGGGAGTTAACAACACCCGCGTCAGGCAGAGGCCGTCACTCATACTCAGGCCGAAACGCGGCCCATGCACGATATCGCCATCCCGATCGAAGATATGCGCCCTATCATCATAGGGTTCGTCCGTATTGAATTTCAGAAATTCATCGGTGACTGAAATAGACGGATCGCTTGCCGAGGGGACCGACTTGAGCAACGCGAACGTGCAGCGAAACTCCTTGTCGAACACCGATCCGGGCAGATTGTAGCCCGTCTCCGCAGTGCCATCGAGAAAGAAGCCGCCGCCCAATGTCTCGTCCGCTTCATAGATCGTGATGTCCTCTCCGGGCACCTTCGCATTCTGGATAAGCAGCGCGGCCGCCGCCAGTCCGCCAAATCCTCCACCAACGATATGCGCCTTCATGAGCCCTCTCCCAGACGCGCCAGCTCAGAAAGCTGCGCGTCGAAAAGCCTTGCGCTTGTTCGGTCTCTTGGATCTTTTTCAGCGAGCGCGTAAAACGAGATCAGCTTATGCTCGCTTAAGCTCGAAAGCGATCACGTTCTTTGATGATTTGCTTAGGATTATGGTCGTTCAACAAATGAAATACGTCGCTTGGATGAACGAGTTGGGCAGAGCCACCCACTCCGCGTCGCCACCGGGCTTGACCCGGTGGTCCATGCTGAATTTTCGCTGGCGAAGCGCTGCTCTGCAGGCAATGCCGACGGTCAGCATGGATTGCCGGGTCAAGCCCGGCAATGACGAAGTGTGCGTTACCTGGTGCGGCCTCACATCTTTCGCAGAACGTAGCCCGCATGAGCGAAGCGACATGCGGGACCAGTCGGCCGCTAGGTTCACCCGGATGTCGCTGCGCTCATCCGGGCTACGCTTACCTCACGCCGCCTTCGCGGTGCCCTTCTCGGCGATGCGGACCAGCGTGCGCAAAATGCCGGTGGCGCCTTTGAGGCGTTCGGGTGCGGTCTCCCACTCGTCGAAGAACACGACTTTCATGTCGGGGCGCACGCGGGCGCCGGCGTCGTGTTTGTTGATGTAGCCGATCAAGCCCTCGGGATTGGCAAAGCTGTTGTCGCGGAAGGCGAGCAGCGACGCCCTTCGGCCCGACCTCGATGCGCTCGACATTGGCGCGGCGGCAGAGCGCCTTGATGGCGACGATCTGCAGCAGATATTTCACCTCGTCAGGCAGCGGGCCGAAGCGATCGACCATTTCGGCGCCGAAGGCCTCGATCTCGCGATCATCCGCGATGTCGGACAGGCGGCGATAGAGCGCCAGTCGCACCGGCAGGTCGGCGACATAATCCTCCGGGATGAGTACCGGCGTGCCGATCGTGATCTGCGGCGACCAGATGTCGGCAACCGGCTCGGCAATGCCGGCCTTAAGCTGCTCGATCGCCTCTTCGAGCATTTGTTGGTAGAGTTCGAAACCGACTTCCTTGATGTGGCCGGACTGCTCGTCGCCCAAAAGATTGCCGGCGCCGCGGATGTCGAGATCGTGCGAGGCGAGCTGAAAACCGGCGCCGAGCGTGTCGAGCGATTGCAGCACCTTGAGGCGGCGCTCGGCCTGCGGCGTGATCTTGCGGTTCGCCGGCAGGGTGAGCAGCGCATAGGCGCGCAGCTTCGAACGGCCGACGCGGCCGCGGAGCTGATAGATCTGCGCCAGGCCGAACATGTCGGCGCGATGCACGATCAGCGTGTTGGCGGTCGGAATATCGAGGCCGGATTCGACGATCGAGGTCGAGAGCAGCACGTCGAACTTGCCGTCGTAGAACGCGGTCATCACGTCTTCCAGCACCGCCGGCGGCATCTGGCCATGAGCGACGGCGACGCGCACCTCGGGCACGGTCTTGTCGAGGAAGGCTTTTGACTCGGCGAGGTCCTCGATGCGCGGACAGACAAAGAAGCATTGGCCGCCGCGATAGCGCTCGCGCAGCAGCGCCTCGCGCACCACGATCGGATCGAACGGCGAGACGAAGGTGCGCACCGCCAGACGATCGACCGGCGGCGTGGCGATGATCGACATTTCGCGCACGCCGGACAGCGCAAGCTGCAAGGTGCGCGGGATCGGCGTGGCGGTGAGCGTCAGCACATGCACCTCGGAGCGCAGTTGCTTGAGCTTCTCCTTGTGGGAGACGCCGAAATGCTGCTCCTCGTCGACGATGATCAGGCCGATGTCCTTGAACTTGATGCCCTTGCCGAGGAGCGCGTGGGTGCCGACGACGATGTCCACGTTGCCTTCGGTAAGGCCCTTTTTGGTCTTGGCAAGCTCGGCGGCGGAGACGAGCCGTGAAGCCTGGGCGACATTGATCGGATAGTCGCGCAAGCGCGTCGAAAACGTCTTGAAATGCTGGCGCGCCAGCAAGGTGGTCGGCACCACCACGGCAACCTGCTTGCCGTTCATGGCGGCGACAAACGCGGCGCGCAACGCCACTTCGGTCTTGCCGAAGCCGACGTCGCCGCAGACCAGCCGGTCCATCGGACGTCCGGAGCCAAGATCTTCCAGCACTGCGTTGATCGCATTCTGCTGGTCGTCGGTCTCGTCGTAGGGAAAGCGCGCGGCGAATTCGTCGTAGATGCCGGGCTCGACGACAAGCCGCGGCGCCTCGCGCAATTGCCGCTCGGCGGCGACCTTGATGAGTTCACCCGCGATCTCGCGGATGCGGTTCTTCATCCGCGACTTGCGCGCCTGCCAGGCGCCGGAGCCGAGCCGGTCGAGCTCGACGCCGGCCTCCTCCGAGCCGTAGCGCGACAGCAGCTCGATATTCTCCACCGGCAGGAACAGCTTGTCGCCGCCTGCATAGTGGATTTCGAGACAGTCGTGCGGCGCGCCGGCGGCCTCGATGGCGCGCAAGCCGATGAAGCGGCCGATGCCGTGATCGACATGCACGACCACATCGCCGGCCGAAAGGCTCGTGACCTCGGCGATGAAATTCTCCGCGCGCTTCGAGGCGCGGCGCGGACGTATGAGCCGCTCGCCGAGGATGTCTTCCTCGGTGATCAATGCGACGTCGGATGTAACGAATCCGGAATCGAGGCCGAGTACGGCAAGCGCCACTTGCGGGCGCGCCAGCGCTTGCACCTGCGGCCAAGTACCGACATGGGCGAGGTTCAACAGGCCGTGCTCGGCGAGCACATGCTCCATGCGCTCGCGCGAGCCGCCGCTCCACATCGCGATAACGACGCGCTTGCCGGCGGCCTGCAGACCCTCGACATGGGTCTTCACCGCGTCGAAGACATTGGTGTTCGGCTCGCTGCGCTCGGCGGAAAAGTTGTGGCCCGCGTGCGCCCCGATATCGATCGTGTCCTTGGCCTCGTCCGGGACCGCGAATGGCGACAGCCGCGCCAGCGCCGTGCGGTCGAGCCGTGCGCGCCATTCGGTCTCGGCGAGATAGAGCCGGTCCGGCGGCAGCGGCTTGTAGGTCGCGCCACTGCCCGGCCTGATCCATCGCGTCCTTGCGCGCCTGGTAGTAATCGGCGATCTGCGCGATGCGCTCGTGCGCGGCTTCTTCGGCCAGCGGCTCGATCGCAAGCGGCGTGCGCTCGAGATAATCGAACAGCGTGTCCATCTGCTTGTGGAACAGCGGCAGCCAATGCTCGATACCGCCGGGACGGCGCCCTTCGCTGACGGCCGCATAGAGCGCGTCGTCGGGGGAGGCGACCCCGAAGGCAGCCACATAGCCGGTGCGGAATGCCCGGATGGTGTCGGTGGTGAGCTGAAACTCCGCCATCGGGACAAGATTCGAGCGCGCGCAATTCCTCGGTGGTGCGCTGCGTCTCCGGATCGAAGGCGCGGATCGATTCGAGCGTGTCGCCGAAAAAGTCGAGGCGGACGGGCTCGGCCATGCCGGGTGCAAACAGATCGACGATGCCGCCGCGGATCGCGTATTCGCCGGCCTCGCGCACGGTCGAGGCGCGGTTGAAGCCGTTGAGCTCGAGCCATTCGGTGATCCCCGACATGGCGATGACATTGCCGGGCGCGGCGGCGAGCGCCTGCCGCGACAGGATCTCGCGCGGCGGCACGCGCTGCAGAATGGCATTCACCGTGACCAGCAGGATCGCCGGGCGTTCGCGTCCCTTGATGCGGGCGAGGCGAGCCAGCGTGGTCATGCGCGCCGCCACCACGCCGGCATGCGGCGAGACGCGGTCATACGGCAGGCAATCCCAGGCCGGGAATTCCAGGACCTCGACATCGGGCGCGAAAAACGCGAGCGAGCGCGCCAGCGCGGCCATGCGCGAGCCGTCACGGCAGATCACCGCAAGGCTGATTGCAGGCGGCGAGGCAGCGGCTGCCACGGCCCGCGCCAGGTCGGCGAGCACGAGGCCTTCGGCGCCGTCGGCGACACCGGCGAGTTGCAGTGGCCGCCCAGGCGAAAGCCGTTCCGCCGGCGACTGCGCCGGATTACGTACGTGTGTGGTCACTTAGTTTTCCCCGGCGGCGCGTTTCGGGCTGCGGCTGTGAAAGGCGATCAGCGACGTGAGCACCGCGGTGTCGTAGGGTGCCGGCGCACGTTCGCTGCCGATGACCCAGGCGTAAAGATCGCTATTGGGCGCCTCGATCAGCCGCTCGAAATCGTCGAGGGCGGCCGCGTCGAAAATGTCGATATGCGCATCGGCAAAGCGGCCGACGATCAGATCCATTTCGCGCACCCCGCGCCGCCAGGCACGGAACAGCAACTTGCGCCGCCGCTCATCCAATCCGCCGCTCGATCGCTCAGTCATCGTGCCATTCCCGGTTCAGACGTGAACCTTTGGGGGCCGAAAAAAGTGCCCACAGGTCCAACGCCAAAAGCCCGGACGCGGCCGGGCGAGGCGTTATATAGAGGGCCGTGACCCTGATGTCAGCCGCCCTTGATCGTGAAGTTGTCGACGAGTTGCGAGCGAGTGCACTCTTCCCCCTCTCCCCAGCGGGGAGAGGGGGTGCGCGCCAGCAAGGCAACGGTCATTACTGACGACGGCTTAAGTGAACAGGAATCGGATGCGTCCGCCTTCGCTCAATCCACTGTTCGCGGCCTTGTCGGTCCTGCCAGGCATCGGGCCGAAACTCGAAAAAGTCTTCGGGCGGCTGCTGGGCCGCAGCGAGGGCGAGCCGCCGCGCATCATCGATCTGTTGTTCCACCTGCCGACCGGTTTCGTCGATCGGCGTCGTCAGCCGAAGCTGTCGGATGTCAAGCCCGACACGGTCGTGACGGTGGCGGTCACCATCGACCAGCATCGGCCGCCGCCGCCGAACCGGCCGCGTATGCCTTACAATATCGAGGCCAGCGACGACACCAACACGCTCACCATCTCCTACTTCAACGGCCGCAAGGATTATCTGGAAAAGCTGCTGCCGGAGGGTGAGCTGCGCTACGTCTCTGGCGTCGCGACCTTCTACGACGGTCATCTGCAGATGATGCATCCCGATCGGGTCGTCGACGCCAAGGGTTTTGCGTCGCTGCCGCTGATCGATCCGGTTTACCCGATGACCGAGGGGCTGCATGCGAGCCAGCTCCGCAAGGCGCTGGACGTGGCGCTGCATCGCATCCCGGACCTGCCCGAGTGGCAGGACGCTGCCTGGCTCACGCAAGAAGATTTTCCGAGTTTCGCGCAGGCGCTCGGTCACGTTCACCGCCCGACTGAACCGGCGGATCTCGAACCGCAGAGCAAGGCGTGGTCGCGGCTCGCTTATGACGAGCTGCTCGCCGGCCAGCTCGCGCTCGCACTGCTTGCGCGGCCACATGCGCCGCCGCGCCGGCCGCGGCAGTTCGAGCGAAGGACTTTTGCGGGCCAAGATCGTTGCCGCCCTGCCCTACAAGCTCACGTCATCACAGGACCGCGCGGTGAGCGACATCGCCGCCGACCTGGCGCAGCCGAACCGCATGCTGCGGCTTCTTCACGGCGATGTCGGCTCCGGCAAGACGCTGGTGGCGCTGCTGTCCGCCGCGACCGTGATCGAGGCCGGCCGGCAGGCCGCCTTCATGGCGCCGACGGAAATTCTGGCGCGACAACATTTCGCCACCATCGCACCGCTCGCCGCCAAGATCGGCTTGCGCATCGCGCTCCTGACCGGCCGCGAGCGCGGGCGCGAGCGGCCGGAGATTTTGACAAAGCTCGCGGCCGGCGACATCGATCTCATCGTCGGCACTCACGCGCTGTTTCAGGACGACGTGGCGTTCCGCGATCTGGCACTGGCGGTGGTCGACGAGCAGCATCGGTTCGGCGTGCATCAGCGGCTGGCGTTGGCGCGCAAGGGCGAAGCGGTCGATCTGCTGGTCCTCACCGCGACGCCGATTCCGCGCACGCTCGTGCTCACCTATTTCGGCGACATGGACGTCTCCGAGTTGCGCGAGAAGCCCGCCGGGCGGCTGCCGATCGATACCCGTGCGCTGCCGCTGGAGCGGCTCGACGAGGTCGTGGAAGCGGTCGCGCGTGCGCTCGACGACGGCCGCCGGGTCTATTGGGTCTGCCCGCTGGTCGAGGAATCGGAAACCAGCGATCTCGCCGCCGCGGAGGAGCGTTGCAAGACATTGCGGAAACGCTTCGGCGACGCGGTCGAACTGGTGCACGGCCAGATGCGCTCGGCCGACAAGGATCGCGCCATGGCGCGCTTCGCCGAAGGCGCGGCGCAGATTCTCGTCGCCACCACGGTGATCGAAGTCGGCGTCGACGTGCCCGAAGCAAGCGTGATCGTGATCGAGCATGCCGAACGATTCGGCCTGGCGCAGCTGCATCAGTTGCGCGGCCGCGTCGGCCGCGGCAGCGCGCAATCGATTTGTCTGTTGCTCTACAAGGGGCCGCTGGGCGAAACCGCGAAAGCGCGGCTGGCGATCCTGCGCGAGACCAACGACGGCTTTCGTATCGCCGAGGAAGATTTGCGGCTGCGCGGCGAAGGCGACGTGCTCGGCACGCGACAAAGCGGACTGCCTGGATTTCGCATCGCGCGGCTTGAGGCGCACGGCCAGTTGCTGAAGGCCGCGCGCGAAGACGCCGCCCTCGTGCTCAACCGCGATCCGAAACTATCCTCACCGCGCGGCCAGGCGCTGCGCCAGCTTCTTTATCTGTTCGCGCGCGACGAAGCGATCCGCCTGCTCGGCGCCGGGTGACGACAAGGTGTTGCCGCTCGTCATTGCGAGCGAGCGAAGCAATCCAGAGCTTGCGCGGGACGCTGAATCGCTTCGTCGCTCCGCTTCTCGCAATGACGGCGGCCATCCTCGAGCAATTAAATGGTGCGCGGGGCGCCCGACATGGCACCCAGGCCGAGCGGGTCTGGGCCGAAGCGATTCGGTCCCGCCGTACCCCTGGTGCAGTACCAGATCAGCAGAATGATCCAGCCGACCAGCGGGATGAAGCCAATCAGAAGCCACCAGCCGGTACGGTCGAGGTCATGCAGCCGCCGAACCGCAACCGAGATGTTCGGAACGATGGTCACGAGCCCGAAAACGCCAGTGACGAAGTGAATATCCAACGTCGCATCGATGAGGCTGGTTACGATGTCAGCAAGGACGATGAACAGAATCCAGAACCAATATTCCGATCGTGATGCCCGATCGCGGAAATTCACGTAATTGGAAAATCCAGCCGAGATCGCCTGCCCGAAGCCCATGTCATCTCCCCCGTTCAAGGCCAAATGCCCGGTCGGATTATAGCATATCCGCGCGCTGGCCGCGGCGTGACCATGCGGGAAGTCGGCCATGTGGATGATCGGAGCCCGGCGCGAATTACTCGGCCGGGGTCGTTTCCTTGCGCGCCGTCTGCGCGATGCGGGCCGTTTCGGCCAGCGCCGCCAAGCCGGTGCTGCGGGTCTTCGACGCCGGGCTGGATGATGCCGGCGGAGATCAGCAGCGACATCGCCTGCTCGACCGAAATGTCGAGATCGATCACATCGGCACGCGGCACGTAGAAGAAAAAGCCGGTGGTCGGGTTCGGCGTACACGGCAGGAACGCCGAAATATGCTCGGTCTGCGGCAGATGCGCCGCGATCGGCGGGCTCGGCGGCTGCGTGAGAAAGACCAGCGACCACATGCCGGGCGACGGAAATTCCACAAGGCCGACCCGGCGGAAGCTCGACTCTCCGGCCGAGAACAGCGTCTGAAAGATCTGCTTGGTGGTGCGGTAGATCGGCCGCACGATCGGCATGCGGCTGAGAACGCTCTCGCCGAAACTGACGACGCTGCTGCCGACCAGATTGGCGGTGAGAAAGCCGAGCAGCGTCAATGCGACGAACGCGATGATCAGCCCGAAGCCCGGAAGCGCGATCGGCAGATAGGTCTCCGGCCGGTAGGCCATCGGGATGAGCGGCCGCACCAGATTGTCGACCCAGGTGACGAACCACCAGATCAGCCATGCGGTGACCGCGACCGGTCCGGCCACGACCAGCCCGGTCAGGAAATAGTTGCGCAGCCGACTAGCAAGCCCGGACTTGGCCGCGACTGGCTTTGCGGCCGCCGAACTGGCCGCGCCGGCGGGAAGGCTCCCGCCCTGGTTGCTATTCATCATCGAATTCAGCCGTCTGCCACCATCGTGGCTTTCGTTGTCTCGCGCCACAAGCGTAGCGCGGATATATGACGCATTGTGCGAATGTATAGCGCTATTCGCATCAAGCGCACAGTGGGCCAGCGCCTTGCTCGTTGGCGCGCAAGGCGGCAGCGCCGCCCTACTCTACCGTCACCGATTTGGCGAGATTGCGCGGCTGATCGACGTCCGTGCCCAGGGCGACGGCGGTGTGATAGGCGATCAGCTGCACCGGCACGGCATAGACCAGCGGTCCCACCACCGACGGCATGGTCGGCAACGTCAGCGTCACCAGCGCCTGGCCCTCGGCCGCGGCCGCGCCCTTGGCGTCGGTCACGAGAATCAGCCGGCCGCCGCGCGCGGCGACCTCCTGCATGTTGGAGACGGTCTTCTCGAACACCCGGTCGTACGGCGCGATCACCACCACCGGCATGGTTTCATCGATCAGCGCGATCGGTCCGTGCTTGAGCTCGCCGGCGGCGTAACCCTCGGCGTGGATGTAGGAGATTTCCTTGAGCTTGAGCGCGCCTTCCAGCGCGATCGGATAAGACGTGCCGCGGCCGAGATAAAGCACGTCGCGCGCCTTGGCGAGCTGATCGCGCGCGAGCTGCTCGATCTGCGGCTCGAGCGCCAGCACCTCCGTCATATGCCGCGGCACTTCGATGAGCGCGCGCACCAGCCGCTTCTCGTCGCTCTCGGAAAGGACGCCGCGCGCGCGGCCGGCCGCGATCGCAAGCGCAGCCAGCGCCGCGAGCTGGCAGGTGAAAGCCTTGGTCGAAGCGACGCCGATTTCCGGACCCGCGAGCGTCGGCATGACGATGTCGCTCTCGCGCGCGATGGTCGAGCGTCGGCACATTGACGACCGAGAGAACGTGCTGGCCGTTTTCGCGCGCATAGCGCAGCGACGCCAGCGTGTCGGCGGTCTCGCCGGACTGCGAGACGAAGATCGACAAGCGAGCCGGGATCGAGCGGTGCATCGCGATAGCGAAACTCCGAGGCGATATCGACATCGACCGGCAAATGCGCGAACTGCTCGAACCAATACCGCGCGACCATGCCGGCATAAAAGGCGGTGCCGCAGGCGGCGATCGAGATGCGCTTGAGCGCGCGGAAATCGAACGGCAGCTCCATCGGCAGCGCGACGCGTTCGGCCACCATGTCGAGATAATGCGCCAGCGTATGGCCGACGACTTCCGGCTGCTCGTGAATTTCCTTGGCCATGAAATGGCGGTGGTTGCCCTTGTCGATCAGCATCACCGACGCTTGCGACTTGAGCACGTCGCGGCGCACGACGATGGCCCGCGGCATCGTGGATCTCGGCGCTGTCGCGATGGATCACGGCGCAGTCGCCGTCTTCCAGATAGCTCACCGTGTCGGTGAAGGGCGCCAGCGCGATCGCGTCCGAGCCGATATACATCGCGTCGTCGCCGAAGCCGATCGCCAGCGGCGAGCCCTTGCGGGCGCCGATCAACAAATCGTCTTCGCCGGTGAACAGAAACGCCAGCGCGAACGCGCCGCGCAACCGCGGCAGCGAGGCATCGACCGCCTCCACCGGCGAGCGGCCTTGTTTGATCTCGTCGGTGACGAGATGCGCGATCACTTCGCTGTCGGTCTCGGTGGTGAATTTCGCGCCTTTGGCTTCGAGCTCGCGGCGCAGCTCGCTGAAATTCTCGATGATGCCGTTGTGCACCACCGCCAGCCGCTCGGTGGCATGCGGATGCGCGTTGGTCTCGTTGGGCCGGCCGTGCGTCGCCCAGCGGGTGTGGCCGATGCCGATCGAGCCTTCGAGCGGATCGCGCGCGAGTTTTTGTTCCAGATTGCGCAGCTTGCCTTCGGCGCGCCGGCGCGTCAGCACGCCCTGCTCAAGCGTGGCGACGCCGGCAGAATCATAGCCGCGGTATTCGAGACGCTTGAGCGCATCGACCAAGAGCGGCGCGACCGGCTCGCGACCGATGATTCCGATGATGCCGCACATGCTGCCTGACAGCTCCCCCGACCGGCCTCGAGCCGGTTCTTGATCAACCGTTAAGAGCAGATAGTAACAAACACAAAATAAAAAAACGTTGCGGCACGTTACAGCAGCGAATTCGCAGCGATTTTCCGGCCCAATCCGGGAGCGTTACGGCAAGCTTTGAACTTGGCATGACAGCCCCGGCAGCGCCAGTCCTGCGGGAATTGTGATTATGGATTCCGGAACGTTGCCGCTCGCGCGGCAATCCGGAATGACGGCGCGCTTATGCCTTTTTCTTCGTCAGCCCCTTGAGCGAGCGCAGCCGCGCCGCCCAGTTTTCCTTGACCACCTGCCGGGCGCGGCCCAGGGCCAGTGCGTCGGCCGGCACGTTGCCGGTAATCACCGAGCCGGAGCCCACATAGGCGCCATCGCCGACCTGGATCGGCGCCACCAGCGCGCTGTTGGACCCGATGAACGCGCCCTCGCCGATGGTCGTGCGGTGCTTGGCATTGCCATCGTAATTGCAGGTGATGGTGCCGGCTCCGATATTGGCGTTCGCGCCGATCGAAGCATCGCCGATATAGCTCAGGTGATTGACCTTGGCGCCGGCCGCGATCGTCGCTTCCTTGGTCTCGACGAAGTTGCCGATCCGCGCCCCGTCTCCGAGTTGCGTGCCCGGCCGCAGCCGCGCGAACGGGCCGACCGAACACTTCTTGCCGACATGCGCGTTGGCGAGATGCGAGAAAGCATGGATGACGGCACCGTCCTCGACCGTTACCTTCTCTCCGAACACCACATACGGCTCGATCACCACGTCCTTGCCGAACGCGGTATCCGCCGCCAAAAACACCGTCTCCGGCGCCACCATGGTGACACCCGCATCGAGCGCCGCCTTGCGCAGCCGCTGCTGCAGAACGGCTTCCGCTTCGGCCAGCTGGGCTTTGGTATTGATGCCGCGCACGTCATCCTCCTCGGCTTCGACCACGGTCGCGTCGAGCTTCATCGCGCGCGCGATCTCGACCGCGTCGGTCAAATAAAATTCGCGCTTGCGGTTGTTGTCGCCGATGCGATCGAGAATCGTCAGCGCATGCGCGCCGGCCAGCGCCATGATGCCGCCGTTGCACAGGCGGATGGCTTTTTCAGATTCGCTGGCGTCGGCCTCCTCGCGGATCGCCACGAGCTTGTCGCCCTCGACCACAAGGCGTCCGTAACCCGTCGGATCGGCCGGGCGAAAGCCGAGCACGACCACGGCCGCGCCGGCCGCGAGCGGCGCGCGCAGTTTGTTCAATATCTCGGCGCGAATGAGCGGCGTGTCGCCATAAAGGATGAGAACGTCGTCGACCTTATGCTCAAGCGCAGGACGCGCCGCCAGAACAGCATGCGCGGTGCCGCGGCGCTCGTGCTGCACGAAACACTGCGCACCCGGCAGTGCACGCTTCGCCTCGGCCGCGACAGCATCATGATTGGGTCCGACCACGACAGCCGCCGCCGTTACTTTTGTTTCGGCGACAGTCCGCAGCACATGCGAAAGCAGTGAACGGCCGGCGATCGCGTGCAGCACCTTCGGCAGTGCCGAACGCATGCGCGTGCCCTCTCCGGCAGCAAGTACAACCGCAAGACAACTCCGAGCGTTCATTCCCATGGCCTCCGCGCGCTCTCATTAACCGAGGCCACCCTTGAGGCAAAGCGCCCGTGGTTTTCAGTCGTTCAGATTCATCATTCGCCCACATACCCCGCAGTTGCGTTCACGCCCGACGGCCCCATCGGGCCCACGACTACACGGCCGCCCCATCCGTCATCGCCATTGCGATCATAGATACCGCGCCCGCATGTCGACCGTGGTCTCGACGCCGAGTTGGTCGAAGTTCGCCTCCAGCCACTGATCCGCGCGCTCGCGGCCGATTTTGTGCAGATAGGTCAGAAAGCCCCAATTGCCATTCAGCTTGCTCGAATTCGACAGCGTGGCGATGATGTCTTCACCGTCGATCGCGTGAATCAGCATGCGTTTTCCGTCGACCATCCGGCCGCTGTCGATCAAGTCGGTGACAAACGCGATGGCACGCATCTCCCGCATCAATGACGAGTTGAAGGCGACCTCCTGCATGCGGCTGTAGATGGCCGTGCCGGTCATTGGCGTTCCGGGCCGCTCCGTCGGCGTGAGATGGACCAGGACGATGTCGCGCGCCTCGCAGGCGTAGATGACCGGGAATATCGCCGGATTCCCCATGAAGCCGCCGTCCCAATAAAACTCGCCGTCGATTTCGACCGCATGCATCATGATCGGCTGGCACGACGATGCGACCACGTGCTCCGACCGCAATTCGTCGGAGGTGAAGATCTTGACCTTGCCGCTGCGCACATTGGTCGCGCACAAAAACAGCTTGGTCAGCGTCTGCTGGCGCAACAGCTCGAAATCGACGACCTCGTCGAGCAGATCCTTGAACGGATTGTATTTGATCGGATTGAGCTCGTACGGCGAAAAGAAGTGGCTGAGCGCATCGACGAACATAAACCCGGGCGAAAGATCGAGCCCGAAATTGCCCGATATCTGGTCAAGCAGCGACGGCTGGAAAATGCCTGTGGATGTCATTTCCGACAGCCGGCGCCAGTACTTATCCAGCGCGCTCTTGGCGCCTTCACGGCCGCCAGCGGCCAAGCCGGACGCGAGCACGACCGCGTTCACGGCGCCGGCGCTGGTTGCGCTGATGCCGTCGAACATAAGCCGCTCATCCTCCAGCAGCCGGTCGAGCACGCCCCAGGTAAACGCGCCATGGCTGCCGACGCCTTGCAGCGCCAGGTTCACCGACTTCCGGCAAGCCGCTGACTGTTTGGTCGTGGTATCAGCCAGCTCTGGAGCGGCGGCCATGGTCGATCTGGTCCTGTCGGGTCGTTTGAGGGCGGTCGGGTTTAGGACGGCGAGGACAGGTCGCCAATGAACTCGGCACGATCCGGCCGCGCCAGACGATATTGTGCAGAAACGGAGCAGCGAAAATACAATTCCGTGCGGGCGACTGCCGAAAAGCAAAGCCAATTGCGCCGCACTTGCTGATCCTCCGTCCCGTTTCCGGCTAACGCATGTCGGCCCGACGTCGCCGAACTTAAGGCTAAACGCACGGAGTTAACCGAAATTTGATTGCTGCAGCCGAGCGCCCCGGCGTCGCCTCCGATCCGTCGAGGGGAGTGCACCTCCGGTTGCATAAACGCACGGTGCCAGCGTGCGCGAAAAAGGCGTTCGGCCCACCGAATTCTGATATTTTCCCGTTGATTCTTGGGAAAAGGACCGGAGCGAGCAGCGGATGCTGACCCGTGCGCAGATTGGCGGCGTGCCACCGAAGAACGCGGCCGCAAAAGCTATGGCGACAAAGAGCCTGGCGACAAAGGGCGTGCCGGCCAAAAAGGCCACCGCAACCAGCGTGGCGGCAAAGCGGCCGGCCGCGCAAAACCTTTGGCGTCATGCAACCTGGGGGCTTGCCACCGCAGCCGCGCTCGGCGTCGCCGTGTTCAGCAGCCAGGATGACAGCGCAGCCAAAAAGGTATCGGCTTTGCTGTCGTCTCTCAGTGGACAGCCGGCACCGCCCCCCGCCCGCCAATTCGATCCCGAAGCCGCCGCGCGTCAACTGGCGCAAGGCGTGCGCACCCTTGCCGACGATCGCGACCGCCTCGCCGCGCGAATGAACACGCTCGAGCGCGATATGCGCGACATGGGCGGGACCACCAAACAACAGATCGAAATCGCCAAGACCGAAGCCATCAAGATCGCCAAGCAAGCTCCGCCCTGGCCGGACAGCGCGCCACCGGTGCCGATGACGCTCGCTGACGTCGCCGTGATGGTCAAAACAGTGTCTCCACCACCGTCAGAGGCCGCTGAGGCAACTCCCGCGGCGACCAGCCGGGCCGAGACCGCAACGCCGGAGACGACGGCGTCGGTTGGACAGCCTTATGGCGTCGATCTGGGCACCGGCCCCACGATGAAATCGTTGAATCACCGGTGGGCCTCGCTCCGCGCGGCTCACCCGCAATTGTTCGACGGCGTCCAACCGGTGGTCAGCATCAAACAAAATCCGCGCACCGGCCGCAACGAATTACATCTCGTCGTCGGCCCTTACGCCAACGCCGAAACAGCCTCGCAGTTTTGCGATTTTGTCATTCCCTTCCGGCTGAACTGCCAGCCGACGATGTTCGACGGCAGCCGCCTGGCGGCGCAGTAGCGTCGCGAGCGGGACAGGGCTTTGGCTCCCGCTTTCCGCTCTCCTGCCTGATGCTCTATAGTCACGGCCATGACCGATGCCACAACGACTCCCCGCCCGCTGTTTGCGCCGACAGCACGACAGATCAACATTCTCCTGATCATCGGCTTTCTATGCATCGGCGAGGCGATGTATCTGCGCTACATGGTGATGGAGAATTCGACGGCGTCACTCGCCTGTCAGGCCGGTCTCTCGACTTGGCTGTGCGACAGTTTCCGGCTGGCCAACGTGCTTTACCCGCGCCAGGTCTTCGGCGGGGTGGCACTGGCCATCGCCCTGCTCAATCTGCTGCGGCCGTCGATCATTCTCGCCGCATTGGCGCTGGCAGTCGCGGCCTTCGGCATCGTCCTGCACAATGCCGATCTGTCGGCGCTGGCGGCCGGCGTGCTTATTCTAAGCTTGGCGCGTCCCGCGCCGACAGCAGAATAGCCGCGAACCCAAGCAAGCCCGCGCAGAACCACACCGATTGCCAGTTCGCCAATGTTTCGTTGAACAGGATGTAGGCGGCCGACAGGGCGACCGCCGCGCCGGCGACGCTCTCGGCCCGCGGCGCGCATACCATCCAGCCGCCGTGTGGCCACAAGCAAGATGAGAAACGGCACCACCGCCGCGGTCAGTGGCGCGAACGGGATATCGCGATAGCGCGGATCGAAATCGAGCCCGAACGCTGCTTCGACAGCGACCAGCATCAAGGCCACCAAAATTCCGCCCAGCGCCCAATCGAGAAAATCGCTCCGTGCCCGTTGGCCACCCAACAGCGAAGCAAATGCCGGTACGCGGCGTCCCGCGGCCAGGCCAGCTGCGCAGACAAGAGGCGCCAGTACGGATACCGCCGCGAAGGCGAGCGTTGCGCAACCAGCTTCCCGGACTGAAGCTTTCGACCAGAACGGTCTCGATTGTCCAGCCGATCAGCACGCCCGGGACCAATGCAAGGGCGCCGATCTGCACCCATACGTAAGCAGGAAATCCCTTGCCGCGGCCGCCAACAATGGCTGCAGCGAAAATCAGTGCCGCCATGATGACTCCGGCCAGCGCCTGCAACGGCCAATCCGGATGGTTGGAGATAAAGCCACCGGTAAAGCTGAATTTCGGCTCGCCGGTTGGCCGATCGATGATCCCCCAATAGCCGCCAACGGCTCCTTCCAGCGCCCGCTTCCAGGGCTGGTCGAAAGCCTCAATCACGTTGACGCGGATATTTTCTGTCTTCGCCGCTGCGAGCCCATCAAGTATCGCGCGCGCCTGATCGTAACGCGAAGGCCGCGCGTCCTCGCGCATGCGCCCGGCGCTCGGCCAACCGTATTCGCCGATCACAATCTCTTTGCCCGGAAATGCCGCCGCCACCTTGTTGCGGATGGCAACGAGATGCTCCGCCGCCTTCGAGGCCGGCATCGGGAAATCCTCCCAATACGGCAGCACATGGATGGTGACGAAGTCGACCGCACTCTGCACGTCCGGATAGCGCAGCCAGAATTCCCACACGTCCGCATAGGTGACCGGCATCGCCACCTGCGCCTTGATCTCGCGAATGACGGCAATCAGGTTCGCCGCCGTCATCTCGCCGCGCAGCAAAACCTCATTGCCGACCACGATGGCGATGATGACGTCGGCGTAATCCTTGGCATAGCCGACCGAAGCCTCGACCTGCCGCCGGGTCCGTTCCGGATCGCCGGAAACCCACACGCCGTGCATCACTTTGAGCCCATAGCGCCGGGCGCTCTTGAGCACATCGTCGCGGCCGTCGTCGACCGAATAGGTGCGGATGCAATTGGTGTATTTGGCCAGCAACGCCAAATCTTCGTCGATCTGCTCGGCGCTGACCCGGGTGCCCTCGACCAGGGGATCCTGAGCACCGCGGAACGGCGCATAAGAGACGCAGGTCAGTTTCTCGCCTGGTGCCAAGACCGACGGCGGCAGTGGCATCGGCGAACCCAGCCACCACCACGCCGCGACAATGATGATCGCGGTGAGCCCGAACGAGATCAGGGCCGAAAGGATTGTCGGTAGACTCGGGCCGCGGGACACAGTCATGCCATTAACCTTGGAACTGCCCGATGCCAAGCGCTGCGGACACCCGCTGCGCTCCCTGCTGGACAAGACAGCCTTGCTCTTGGCATGCTCCGCGATATCCGGAAAGATGCCTTAATGCCGACCCAATCGGATGGCCCAGGAAACGTCCTTTTTCGTTAGCTCACAACACCCTTAGCAGATCAAGTTGAACATGTTCCCAAGCTTGCTTGCCGCCGTTCGCGCTCCCCTCGCCGCGCTACTTGTCGCCTCTGCGCTCATCGCGCCTGCACCGCTCGCTTTCGCGGACGACGCAAAACCCTCGGATAAACCCGGTGGTCAGGCACCGCAAAAGGACCGGCCAACGGTTGAGGAATATGCTGAGGCGCAGAAAGAAATTAACGGGCCTGCCGGCAATCCCGAATGCGTCAGACTTGGGCGGCGCGTGGTTGCGCTTTTGAAAAACGACGATCTCGATACGGCCTTCCGCCATCTGGACCTTTACGACCGGTTCGGCTGCCCCGGCGCGCACATCCAGGCGTCATTTCGTTGCATCCTTCTGCACAGCGACAACATCGATACGAAAGTCGAGGGAATTGAGGATCGCATCGCCGCCTGTTGGCTCAACCCAACCAATCCGGCGCCGCCGCCGGCTGCTGCCGCCGCGGCACCGGCAGCACCTGCGACAAACGCTCCTGCCAAAAACTAGCACGCCGAATTCGGCTATTCGGACGCGCGTCAAGGAACCGAAAAAGCCGTTAGACCAAAATAAGGGCTGCGACCAAAAAGATTTTGGGGGCTCATCGGCTTGTCTTGAATTTGCCACCTCTGCCGCCTAATTTTTTAACGCCGCTCAAGTGACGCCTTTTTCAACTCTCGCCGAGCCTTGGGGACGGGTTCGGCTGCTGTCACCTTTGCCCCGCGTGGTAGACTTTCAATGCGCACCGTCGCAGCCGTGCTCGCGCTTGTAGCGTGCGTGCATGCCGGCTTGTGGGTTTCGCTACGGACCAAAGAAACCGCTCCCGAATTCTCGGGACAATTGGCCAGCGTTTCCTACTCTCCACCGCTCGATCCGGAACAAGAACCGCTTCCGCCGGAAGAGAAGATCAAGGCCGACATACGGGCCGATCTCAAAGCTCTCGCCCCATACACCAAGTCGATCCGCACGTATTCGGCGACGCGCGGCGCGGAATTTGTGCCGCCAATTGCCGCCGAGTTCGGCTTGAAGGTCGCGGTCGGTGCCTGGATCGGCAAGGATAAAGAGCGCAATAAAGCGGAAATCCGCTCTGCCCTCGAACTCGCGCGCCACAACGGCAATGTCAACGCCATCTACGTCGGCAACGAAGCCGTTCTGACCAGGCAGATCAGCGCCGACGATTTGATCGGATATATCCGCGAGGCGAAGCGATTGAGCCCGGTCCCCGTGACCACAGGCGAGAGCGAAAACACTTACAAAGAATATCCTCAAGCTCGCCTCGTCCGTGGATTTCATCGCCGCGCACGTGCTGCCGTATTGGGGCGGTGTGCCGGCGGCCCACGCGGTCGACTGGACGATCGAGAAGTACGACACGCTGCGCCGCCTCAACCCCGGCAAGCATGTCGTCATCGCCGAGTTCGGCTGGCCGAGCGCCGGACCAAACTTTCAAGGCGCTGATCCCGGCCGGATCGAGCAGGCCATCATCCTGCGCGACTTTGTTGCCCGCGTGCGAGGCCTACGGCATCGACTACAACATCATCGAAGGCATGGATCGCCCCTGGAAGACGGTGGAAGGCGGCGTCGGCCCCTATTGGGGCATGCTCGACGCATCGGGACATCCGAAATTTTCCTGGACCGGCCCGATCACGGTTTCCGACTACTTCAAGTCGTCCGGCCTCGCCGTGCTGCTTGGCCTTTTGTTGTCGCTGCCGATCCTGGCGATCAGTGGCGCAACGCTGCGGCAAGCGGTGACGCTTGCGATCGCGGCCAATGTCGCCGGCGCCTGGTTTGCGGCCATCGTCGCGTTCTGGAACGGCCACTATTTCGTCTGGGGCGCCGCCTTCGCGCTCGGCCTCGGTGTCATTCTCGTTGTCCCACTGGTCGCGATCGCGCTGGCCCGGATCGAGGAGATCGCAGCCATCGCCTTCGGCCGAGCGCCGCGGCGGCTCGCCACGTCACCGCCGCTCGCGCCGGAGGGCTACGCGCCCAAAGTGTCGATCCACGTTCCGGCCTGCTGCGAGCCACCGGACATGCTGTGCGCCACGCTCGATGCGGTCGCCAAGGTCGACTATCCCAATCTCGAATGCGTGGTGATCATCAACAACACGCCCGATCCGAAATTCTGGGAGCCGGTCGAAGCGCACTGCAAGGCGCTGGGTGACCGCTTCAAGTTCCTGCGACTTGAAAAACACTCGGGCTATAAGGCCGGCGCGCTCCGCATCGCGCTCGAGCACACTGCGCCCGATGCCGAGATCATCGGCTTGATCGACGCCGACTATGTGGTCGAGCCGAACTGGCTCAAGGATCTCGTGCCGCTGTTCGTCGATGCGCGCGTCGGCCTGGTGCAATCGCCGCAGGACCATCGCGACGGCAATCGTTCGCCGATGCACTACGCGATGAACGCCGAATATGCCGGCTTCTTCGACATCGGCATGGTGCAGCGGAACGAAGCCAACGCCATCATCGTGCATGGCACCATGTGCCTCATTCGCCGCGAGGCCCTGATGGCGTCCGGCAACTGGTCGAGCGACACCATCGTCGAGGACTCCGATCTCGGCCTGACTATGCTCGAGCATGGCTGGACGCGCGCACTACACCAATCGCCGCTACGGCTATGGGCTGTTGCCCGACACCTATGATGCGTTCAAGCGCCAGCGCCATCGCTGGGCATTCGGCGGCTCGCAAATCCTGCGCAAGCATTGGCGCTCGCTGCTGCCCTGGTCGGAGCGCCTGACCCGCGAGCAGAAGCGCGAGTACGGCCTCGGCTGGCTCAACTGGCTCGGTGCCGAAAGCGTCGGCGTGCTCGTGGCTCTGCTCAATATCGCCTGGGTGCCGCTGGTCGTGTACGGCATCTATTCGATGGACGATTGGGGCATCGCGTTCAGTTATCTCGGCATCAACCCCGACTGGATTGTGAACTCAAGCTTTTTGCGCGGGCTGCACAATTTCGGCGCCGTCCCGGACCGTATCTTGACGGTGCCGATCCTGGCCGCGTTCCTGGTGTCGGTTGCCCATTTCGCCTCGCTGTATCGCCTTCGCGTCAAGGCGACCGCAGGGCAGATGGCAGGGGCGGTCTGTGCCGCCATGTCGGTGCAATGGACCGTGGCGCGTGCAGTGAGCATCGGGTTGTTCAAGATGCACCTGCCTTTCCTGCGAACCTCGAAAGGCGGCAACAGCCGCAAGGGTGCGGATTTCCCCGCCTTCTCGGAAGCGATCATCGGCGCTTTGCTTCTGTTCGGCGGCTGCGTGCTGATCATGACCAACGTCAAGCAGGTGCGCGAGATCAACATCTTCGCATTCGTGCTCCTGGTCCAAAGCCTGCCCTTCCTGGCGGCGGTGGCCATGAGCTTGCTCGAAGGCAGCCGGCTGAACTCGTTCGCCTATTGGGGTGCGATCGAGGCACGCCTGGCGCGTTCTCTCGAGTTCCTGCCACGTTCGAAGGTCATCGCAGACGTGATCGTTGAACCGCAGACTCTTCCGGTTGAGAATAGCGTCGAAACCGTGCAGTAGCGCGGTTTCGAACCAACGCCGGGACGACGGACATCGACTCCGTCGTTCTCCTAAACCAGCTCGCAGAAACTGTCATACCGCCGTGGTCACCGCCCGGACTGGTCACCGCGTCGGCGCCAATCTCGATCATGGCCAGCCGGTCACTGCCCAGTGGCATCCCGGACGGCATTGATCCGCCCGCCGCGTTTTAGCGTACAATCCAGCATAGCGGCCGCACGGGCGCGGCGTTTGGGAGACCGGCATGGCGTATTTCCTCTGGCCTGTGCTCGTCGTCATCATCATTGTCGGCCTGTCCAGCTTCTTCACCGTGCAAACCGCCCAGGTCGCGGTGATCACCCGGTTCGGCAAATTCCTGCGCGTCGCCGAGCCCGGCCTGAACTGGAAGTGGCCGATCATCGACCGGGTCGCCGGCAGGGTCAGCCTGCGCGTCAACCAGATCGCGCTGACCATGGAGACCAAGACCAAGGACAACGTCTTCGTCACCATCCCGATCTCGGTCCAGAACCGCGTGCGTCCCGAAAAGGTCTACGACGCCTTTTACAGGCTCTCCGATCCGATGGCGCAGATCCAGGCCTATGTCGAGCAGGTGATTCTCGGCCACGTGCCGGGCATGACGCTGGACGAGGTCTTCGCCAGCCAGTCCGGCATCGCCGCCGCGGTGAAGCAGGAACTCGACGCCGACATGGCCGGCTTCGGCTACGAGATCGTCAATGTGCTGGTCACCGACATCGTGCCCGACGCGAAGGTAAAGTCGGCGATGAACGACATCAACGCCGCGCAGCGCGAGCAGGTCGCCGCCACCGCCCGCGGCGAGGCCGAGAAGATTCTGGTGGTCAAGAAGGCCGAAGCCGAAGCCGAGAGCAAGGCGCTGCAGGGCCAGGGCATCGCCAACCAGCGCCGCGCCATCATCGAAGGCCTGCAGGGCTCGATCGAGCAGTTTCAGAAGTCGGTCGCCGGCGCTTCGACCTCGGACGTGATGCAGCTGGTGCTGATCACGCAGTATTTCGACACGATCAAATCGATCGGCGAAATGGACAAGACCAACACGCTGTTCCTGTCGCACTCGCCCGGCGCGGTGCGCGACATCTCCGAGCAGATCATGCAATCGATGCTGGTTGCCGACCGGGCGAAGAGTTAGGGCTGTTCGCCGTTTGCTGATCACCGGGCGGGGCCCAGCGTCCCCAAAACGACGCGTCCCCACGCTTCTCGGCGCTTTCAGAAGCCAAGGCGTGTCTTGAGATCACGGCGTATCTTGATCGCCGCAACAAGAAGCCGTCTAGCGAGAGCCATCGAGGGCGCAGCGCGCTACCCGGCCAGCGCCCGCTCGGCGAGCCGCACCCAGTACGAGGTGCCGAGCGGAATGGCGTCGTCGTTAAAATCGTACGCCGGATGGTGCAGCATGGCGCTGTCGCCGTTGCCGACATAGATGAACGCGCCCGGTCGCTCTTCCAGCATGTAGGCGAAGTCCTCCGCGCCCATCAGCGGCGGCGTATCGCGATTGACTTTGTCCTTGCCGGCGATCTCATCGGCGACATCGGCCGCAAACGCGGTGCGGCCCTCGTCGTTGACCAGCACCGGATAACCCGTGTTGTAGCTCAAGTCGGCCTTGGCGCCGTACAGCTTCGCCGTGCCCTCGACGACGTCGCGGACCCGCGTCTTGACCATTTCGCGCACCGTCGGCGACAGCGTGCGCACGGTGCCGCGCAAGCGTCGCGGTTTGCGGAATGACGTTGTCGGCCTGGCCGGCCTGGAACACGCAGATCGAGATCACCGCCGATTCCAGCGGATCGACGTTGCGCGCCACGATCGACTGCAGCGCATTGACGATCTGAGCGCCGACCAACACCGGATCGATGCCGAAATGCGGCCAGGCGGCATGCGAGCCTTTGCCTTCGATCCGGATCACCACCGAATCGGTCGACGCCATCAGCGGTCCGGATCGGATGGCGAATTCACCGATCGGCATGCCCGGATAATTGTGCATGCCGAACACCTCCTGGATGCCGAACCGCTCGAGCAGCCCGTCGCGCAGCATCGCCCGCGCGCCGGCGCCGCCTTCCTCGGCCGGCTGGAAAATCATCACCGCCGTGCCGGCGAAATTGCGGGTATCGGCCAGGTACTTGGCGGCGCCCAACAGCATGGCGGTGTGGCCGTCATGGCCGCAGGCGTGCATTTTGCCAGGCGCGGTGGATTTATAGGGCACCGCGGTCGCCTCTTCGATCGGCAGCGCGTCCATGTCGGCGCGCAGGCCCACGACCTTGGCGCCAGGATTGCGACCGCGGATCACGCCGACCACGCCCGTTCTGCCGATTCCGGTGACCACTTCGTCGCAGCCGAAGATCTTGAGCTTCTCGGCGACCGCGGCCGCGGTCCGGTGGACGTCGTACTGCAGTTCCGGATGAGCGTGGAAGTCCCGCCGCCAGCCCGTAATTTCGGCGTGCAGGTCGGCAACGCGATTGACGATCGGCATTGAAAATGGCCTTTGTTGGCGTTGTCCCGGCAGAATAAACGATTGTAGCAAGCAGCTTCTCGAAACGACAGTCCGGCTGCCGGATTCGCCAAAAACTGGCAAGCCGGAAACCATGCACGGGAAGCCCGTGTTCCACAGCCTTCCTTAAGGCTGGAAATGCTCCAAGCTTTTCAGTATGGAGTGCGCGCCGAGCCCGTAGCTCAGTCGGTAGAGCACATGACTTTTAATCATGGGGTCCTGGGTTCGAGTCCCAGCGGGCTCGCCAATAGATTTAAGCGATATTGGTGATCGGCGAATTAACTTAGACGTGGTCGTAGGGCTGCATACCGTCCGACGTGCGACGGCCGCGCCGCCGGCTGAAGCGCGCCAAGCTCGCCATTCGGTGATCGCCATCACATTCCTTGCGGTCCGGGCGTGTTATTCACAATCCCAACAGGCCCTGTCCCGGCGACGGCATCCCCAACCCCCGACACCCCACGCCGCTTGGATTGCAGAAGCCTACACACTGAGGCGACAACTTTGACCGACCCCGGGTAATTGACTGCCCGGGGTTTTGTTTTTCTTGCCTCACCGTCCGCTATAATGGCTCGCGGCCTGCGTTCCTTGTTCGCGGTGTGTTCACAGCAAGCGTGACACGAGCCACCGTATTGCACGGCATGGCAGAACGCGGTCGATCGAACGGGCGCTGGCAAGCTAATCAGTTTGCCTTCGGTCTGTCGCGCTGCCGCGTAACCTCTCAAGCATGCGCGCCGCGATCGCGCGCCCCTTGTCGGTCAAGACCACAGCGGTCTTCGCTCGCGACCCTTTTCCACGGTGACCAGGCCGAGTCCGGCCGTGTTATGACGGCCGCGATCCCCGAGCGATTGAATGTACTTGAACGTCGCGAAGCGCGTCATGTTCAATTCTTTGGCGTAGTCTGCGACCGTTTGGCCCTCCCGCAGGGTCACGGCCAGGAAGACCAAAACGAATGCCAAAGGGATTGGGCGGTCCCGCAATTCGCTAATCGGTTCTAGTGCCGACAGCAGGGTTTGAACGCTCTGCTTGTCGCCAGACGATATCGTATTGTCGCCGGACGCCCTGCCCTCTTCCGCGCACCCAGCAGCGGACCCGCCTTTGACCACGTCCAAAATTCCTACTCGCGCATTTCTGCTTTATTCTGCCCATGGTTGCATCGAAAGCACAGTCATTTTGCAGCTCGCGTGTTAGCGTCTTGAACCATTTCGAAGAGGGTGAAATGAAATCCCGCACATTTGTCGCGACGGCGTTGGCTTTGGCAGCATTCGGATCAGGTGGCGTGGCGAAAGCCGCCAACTCGCAGAAGGCGACCCAATTCGTTTCGACCGAGCTGGTCTATCGCTTCAACTGGTTCGGGCGCTGATATTCTCTGGGGGGCGAGGCGAAAAGCCCGGGACGCGAGTCCCGGGCTTTTTGGGCGCTCGTCGACCTTCTTTGATGAAGCCGGACACAGCCCAGTCATCACTGCCGGCATCCGTCGCCGAAACCCAAATCCAGGCCAGCAATGAGCCCGGCCGCAAAATTCGCACGAGCGCTCTCGTCAATGCAGCCGTTGCAGCCGCACGCACTCCGATCCGATCCTGATGAGGATCTCATTGCCGCCGGCGTACTGTACCGAAAAGCCGAACCGATCGAGCAATCGGTTTACCGTGGCGATGCTGCACAATATTCGGGGCCGAAACGACCGTGGCTCGCGCGAACTGATCGCTTGGTCAAGCTCTTCCATTTCCAATCTGGATCGAGCGGATGGGGCATACCATGTCTGCCATTTCTGACCGGACACGCTTCAACAATTCGCCTCCCCCACACCCATAAACCAGACAGGGCGCGTCCCTCGTCAAATGAACTCCAGCCAATGGGTAGTCTTGGCGGGATTGGGTCGGAACGGAGCGCACGGCTGGCATGCAAGTGTTTAAGGGTCTCCATCTTAGTCGTCCAACGCTTATGCAGCTAGTCTAAACGAGGACCCCATCTCGCCGTGAAACAAAACCAAAAAACAGAAACATCTTGAGAGGCGAATCGCTCACTTGCGGCCGTAGCGAGCCAAATATCTCGCCAAGCCTTGGCTGTCCCTATCCCCGAAACAGAGTCGCGCGGCTTTTTTGTTAGACCTTAGGAACAAAACCCTGACCGACAAAAAGGCCGAAGTTGGGTCTGACAAGCAGAGCACAAGCGCGACTCAGATTCATGTCAAAGACGACTACGGCGATCAGTCAAATTAAATACCGGTAAGGCGCGCCGTATGTTTCCTATCGCACTTTTTAGAAATGACTTGATTCAAAACAGCGAGTGCGCACAATCACGCCGTGAACGGATCCGTTGGGGAAGTCATGACTGATACAATCAAATCGCAATTGTTGTCTCGCCGCCGAGTGTTTTGGCTGGCGCTCGCCGCCGTAGCAGCACCGGCAGCCACGATGGCGCTGTCAGACGCTCACGCACAGAGCGATCAGACGCCACCGGCCGCCGCCGATACGCCGGCGCCGAAGAAAAAAGCCAAGTCCAAGACGAAAACCAAGAAAGCCAAGCCTGCAACGTCGACTGATCCAGCCGCGGCTCCGGCTGCGGCGCCGAAATAGTACCGGCAAAAAATGCCCCAATCGGCGCTAGCTGACTGGGGCATTTTTTAAGCTGAATTCCGAACTCGCCTGCTGACGTCGAGCGCTCAACGGGCGTTAGCGGGAGTCCAGCGACAGACCCATGCTGAAAGCCTTCTGGCGTGTTGCGCCTTCAGTCCGCTTCAGGGTCTTGGCGATGCGTCCGGCATGCGTCTTTTTCTTCGCCAGCGACTTCAGCATTTTGATTTCTGCCGGCGTCCACGCGCGCTTCAAAGCCTTTTTGGCCATCAAATAAACTCCTAATTTTGAAGAGGGAGCGCATATAGGCAGAACCATTTACAAATGGCAAGGGATGCATGCACAAAAAACCAGGTGCCCTGCGTAAATCTTGTGATCAGGCGTTTCAAACAAAAACGGTGCGCAAGTGGCGGTCCAATATTCGCATTTTTCAAATTTCAGATGACCCGGCCCGCGTTCAATGTCACGAACACGCTCTCACGGTTGATCCGGAATACAAACCTCGGCTGAGTTCACATTAAAGAGTTCCGATGGGCGTTTTCAAACACGTCTGATCTGTGCCTCGCCAAATGGCTCCCCTCAGGCTTCTCCTGATTCCGCCAAAATTGTTCTGGCCATGATATTTTCTTCTGACAAAAACGCTTTCGCTGCCGGCGTTCCGCCGCGTTGTTGCGACTCCACCTTTCGGAAGCGTAACCGCGTGCAACGAGGGCGCCATCAACAATCAATCAAAATGGACAGCGGAGACATGAGGCGCGCCTGCTGTGCAACGCAGCGAGCCATGGACAACCACGTGCGCGCAATGGACGCCCGCATCAAGCGTTGGTGCATCCAGCGGTCAGAACAGGCCGCGCAAAATCAAGCACGTCGCTAACGGTGGCGAACGTTCCGCTGACCAAAAGCCCTTGCACCGGAACGGCGTTATGCTTGGCGCCAAAATTCAAGCTTTTAGAAATCGAAAAGGGCGCTTGTGGGCGCCCTCTTCGCAACTCCGTGATACGGCAGCGCTAAGTCTGAGAAAGCGCCTCGGGGCACGCCGACCGAAATGAAAAGCCCCAGTCAGAGCTGCCGGGGCCATGCTAGGCGTGTGACCTGAACGCGCGTCAAATCGAGTTGCGCCCGCGAAGAGCTCTGGTTTGCAAACCTTACTTCAGCTGCGTTGAGATGCTGGTGAAGGTCGTATTGATCTTGGTGCCCAGCGTATTGACAGTCGCGATGATTACGACTGCGATACCGGCGGCGATGAGGCCGTATTCGATGGCGGTGGCGCCGCTATCGTCTTTCATGAAACGTTGGACGAGGTCTTTCATCGGAAACACTCCACTGGGTTACGCCTTTCCGGATGTATCCATGGCATCTTTCCAGAGGGTGAATCGAGTTGACGAAAGTCCGCGGCGCTTGATTATGCTTTAAGGAACTTACTTTCATTCACCTAATCTTCGGGCAGTCGGACAAAGTCTCTGCCAAAGCAAGTACAAAACGCTCGTCGGTACATGCATGCAGCGGGGGACACCATCGTGAAGGCGTTCGTCTTGATCGTGACCTTCGCTGCCGCGGGCGCCGGGAGCGACACGCATACCGCGCATATCGCCAATTTCGACAACTTTGAGAGTTGCGCGGCCGCTGGGCGATCGTTGTACGCGCAGCAGCATTGGGAGTGCCTGCCTGCGAACGCCCCCGCGCCGACCGGCACCAAGCGTTAGGGCACGTCCAACGGCGCTGTAACGCCTGCTCAGATTTTACTCGCCGCTCACGCACGTCGACCCCCCCCGTCGTTTCGCAGGGCCGCGCGGCACGCCTGCGCAACGGGCCGAACGACGGGTCGCCAAGAGGAACGGTCCCTGTCATAACCGTGCGTCGATCATGGGGGTCGATAAACGGGGCGGCGAGGACGCGGGGACGAAGATGATGGAAAGACAGGAGACTGCCGTTGGGCGGTTGTCGCATTTTGCACACGACCGCCTGATCTGGCTGCTCCTAGCATCCTATGCGATCGCCGCTGCCCTGCCCGCGTTCGGCTTGTGGATCCGAAACGTCTCGTTCGGCGAGGTACACTTCTTTCACGCCCACACGCAGGTTACCCTGCCGACACTGTTGCTCGCTCTGCTTTTGTTGAACGCCGGCATGAACATCCGCCTTGTGGCCGCACGTGCATGGCTGCGCAACGGCGTGGCCTTGACCTCCGGTGTGGCCGGCAATTTTCTGATCCCGCTGCTGTACATCCTCATCGTCAGTCAGGTGATGCGGATGTGGCATAATCCGGAGGAGACGCAGAACATCCTGCTCGGTTTGGCGCTCGTCGCCGCAATGCCGATTGCCGGATCGTCGACTGCCTGGTCGCAAAACGCCAATGGCGACATGACAGTCAGCCTCGGCTTGGTGCTGCTCACCACCATTCTCAGTCCGATCACGACGCCATTCGTGCTGCGCTCGGTCGCACTGGTCACGAACGGCGACTATTCCGAGGATCTGACGGAACTTGCCACCGACGGCACCGATGCCTTTCTCACGCTGTTTGTTCTGCTGCCGTCGCTCTTAGGAATCGTCACACGGATCCTGCTCGGCGAGAAGGCCATCAACGGCGCAAAGCCGTATTTGAAGCTCGTGAATATCGGCGTGCTGCTGGTGCTCAACTACGTGAACGCGGCAGTATCGCTACCCGCAGCATTTCAGGAGCCCGACATCGATTTTCTTTTGGTGACGCTCCTGATCGCGACGGTTTTATGCTTAGTGTCATTTGGCGGCGGATATGTGATTGCCCGAACAGTTTCGGCAAACAGAGAGCAGGAACCGGCGCTGATTTTTGGAATGGGAATGAACAACAATGGAACCGGCTTGGTGATCGCGGCGGCGACGCTCGCGGATCACCCGCTCGTCATGTTGCCGATCATTTTCTACAATCTGGTCCAGCACCTGATCGCCGGCGCCGTCGATCACCTGCGTTATCGCACGGCGGAACGCTTCACCAGATAGCCCGCGACGACAGTACCGCCTTCGAGCGTGGCTCTGTAGGCCGGCGGCTCGGCCGGCATGCTGGGCAGTGGCGCCGCCGCTTCTTTCACCGCCAGGCGCGAGAATGTCTCGGTCGCGACCTCGGAGAGGAGCATTTCCTGGACGCAGTCTTCGTCGAACCAGCGCAACGCTCCGTCCGCCGGCCGCATGACAAACCAGCGCACCACGCCAGGCTTGCCCTCGATCTCACCTTCCACAAAAAATTGCTTCACGCTCGCTGTCGTCCCCGGGCGCAGCGCGGCGCCATCCGTCCCAAGAGTCGGTCCCAAAGTAGCGTTCCAAGTTTCATGCCCAACTGTCGAATCCGTCCGGCGTGCGCCGGGCGAGATACGTCCCTTTGTAAGTTCAGGGGCGCCGGGGCGCGTGTGACACGCGTCACAACGCTGTCCGGGATTGAACGGCCGCGTGGCGGCCGCGCGCGTCGGTCGCGACCATGAATTTGTCTTTGACAGCGGCTTGCGAGTTTGGGCAGTTTGCGAATAAAGCCGACGGCGAGAGCCGGCTGCGCAAAAGTGTGGATAACGTCGTTCGACGGAGCTTTAATCGCAATGCGGGCCGCCAATGGACGGCCGGCGCTATCGGGAGGCGTGATGTCGATCTTCGCCGTCAATTATTTGTGCCGCGAGGTGCTGCGCGACCACGCCTTCCGCGCCGCCATGAAGGCCGATCCGGCCAAAGCGCTGGCGCCACTCGATCTCACCGATGTCGAGCGTAGCGCTCTGATCGCGGGCGACGTCGGCGCGCTCTACCGCATGGGCGTCAATGGGTTCCTCATGGGCTATCTCGCGCGCTATGAGGTCTGCGGGCTCAATGTCGGGATTTACAATGAACGCATGCGGGCCGTGCAGGTCGACGAGATCGGCCAGCCGGTCGCCTGACGTCGAACTCGTATTGTCCATTCTATTCGGAACACGCGGCCTTGAGGCCGGGCGGCGCATGACCGTCAGGGTTCCGTCAGCGTACAATGCCCGACGCCGACGTCCGGGGTCGACGTGTCCTTGTACTCCTCACCCAGCGACGTCAGCACCGAATCGTTGAGGTCGAACAATCCGCCGGTCGCCTTGTCGATGATCACGTAAGACACGAACGGCGTGCCGCCGGCGATTTTGAATTCCCAATCCTTGTGGAAGGCGACCAGAACACGCTGATCGTTTTTGACGATCCGGTAGGACTTCTCGTCATTTGGCACCGTCAGCCGATCACCCGACACGGTCCAAACCTGCGCGACGGTTTTGTTCGCGGCTTTTTGCTCGCACGACCAGGTCTCCGC
This sequence comes from uncultured Alphaproteobacteria bacterium, assembly GCA_963737755.1. GTDB lineage: Bacteria > Pseudomonadota > Alphaproteobacteria > Rhizobiales > Xanthobacteraceae > BOG-931. The sequence goes on from CAVTTZ010000023.1 coordinate 36,971, forward strand.
CTTCGCCATGCCACTCGCACAGGCAATCGCCACCACAGCGGAACAGAAAGCCGAGCCCTTCGACATCGCCGTCATTTCATCGTCCTCGCGTTCACGCGTCGCCGTTTCCATTCAACCCAATCGAATCGGATCACCGCCAAGGCTTTGTTTGCGGGCGATCTCATCCGAAAGCCAGTTCCAATATCGAAGCGAGGTCGCCCATGATGCCGGCCGTGAGCGGCCGCAAGAGTCAAGTCCTTATCGAGAAAGCCATTCCCCCGCCGCGATGACCTGCGGTAAGTTGCATGAGACCGCACGGGAATGTCGGCGAACACCAAGGAATTTAGAGAGGACTACGCAGATGGCCAATATCGTCGCCGGATTCGGTGTGCCGCATACGCCGGTCTTCCCATTCTTCGTCAAGCGCGACGGTCCGGATTGCGAAACCGCCAAGCTGTTCGCCGCCCAGAAGGAACAACTCGCCGCTGCCCGCCCCGACGTGATCGTGATGTTCGACACCGATCACCTCAACACCTTCTTCCTCGACAATTTGCCGATTTTTGCCGTCGGTGTAGACAAGGCTTTCAACGGCCCCAACGACGAGCCGCGCGAAATGCCGGTTTACAAAATTCCCTCGTCGGAGGGGTTAGCCGCGCATATCCGCACGGCTAGCATCGCTGCGGGCTTCGACACGGCGCTGACGCAGCATTTCTCGGTCGACCACTCGATCGCGGTCCCGCTGCATTTTCTCACCCCGGAGATGAATGTGCCGGTGGTGCCGTTCTTCATCAGTGGACATGTGCCGCCGCTGCCGTCGGCGCAGCGTTGCTACGCGCTCGGCCAAGCCGTTGGCCGCGCCATTGCGGCGTGGCCGGAGCCGCTGCGCGTCGTTGTCATGGGCAGCGGCAGCTTTTCGCTCGAGGTTGCCGGGCCGCGCATGGCGCCCGGCCGCACCGACGGCGTGCCCGATCCCGACTGGGCATGGCGGATCATCAAGCACATGGAAGAGCAGCAGATCGACAAGCTGATCACCGAAGCGACCGAACATCAAATGCTCAAAGCCGGCAATGTCGGTGGCGAACTCCTCAACTGGATCGCGATGCTTGGCGCCATCGGCCAGCACAAGCCGACTTATATCGCGCCGCAGATGCAAAGCGGCCACGCCTACGGCGTTTGGCGTCTGAACTAAGCCTAATTGCCATCCGCTGCGGCCCTGTTCGGGGGCCGCCTCGGTTCTTGTGCGCGGGCCTGACCCGCACACTCATGCTGGCAAAGAAGCGGTCCGGAATCTTGCCGCCGCTCACCACTGCCATTGGCGCTGGTAATAGGCCTGACCGCCGCGTTGGCGCGTGTAGGTATTGTCCGAATTCCCCCAGCCAAAAAAGTCGCCCCAGCCGCGATTGGCGACGCGGACCGGATCGCTGCGCTTGCGCATCGCCAACCCGCCCTGCGGCTGGTTGTTCAGCACCACGACGAACTCGGTGCGGTAGTTCTGCTCGCGGTTCGCTGGTTCATCGGAAATGATGATCGAGGACCGCGGCAACGCGGTGGGGCCGATGCGGTCGAGCACCTCCTTCGGAAAGGTGATGCGGTCGAACGCGTCTCTGGCGCTGTCGCCGTTATCAATGGTGACTGCAGTCCAGCGGAAGTCTCCGCTGGCCGATGCCACCGCAGTCAACACGTGGGTGCCGAGGGGCTTATCGGGATCGCGGATCGTGACCGGCACCTCGTAGCCGACCTCAAATCCGCGCCGCACATAAAGCTTCTGCGTCGAGCGGCTGACAAAGAGCGAAATCGGCTCGAGCGCAAGCTTGGCGTCGCGGGCTGCAGCAATCGCCGCAACCTTTTTGGCGTCGGCGGCCTTTGCGGCGGCCTGGGCGGCAGCGGCCGCGTCGAGTTTCGACTTCGGATCGGATTTGGCCGCGTCGAATTGCGTGCTCAGGTCGGCGGCTTTGGCGGTCGCCTTTTGCTTGCTGTCCTCGGCCCGAGCCAGCGTCGCTTTTGCGGCGTCCACCGCCCGCTCAGCCATGGCCAATTCACCGTCGGCATGCATTTTGAGCATTTGCAGCTTGCGGGCCGGCGTAGCAAGCGCCGGCGCATGGCGTCCGGTCGCCGGCGCAGCGTCATCAGGCGACGCCGGGCTGTCCACCTTCGCCGCGTCGATTTGCGAACTGATATCCGCGACCTTGGCCGTAGCCTTCTGCTTGTTGTCCTCGGCCTTGGCCAGATTTGCCTCGGCGGCGGCGACGACTTTTTCCGTGTACGTGCGCTCGGCTTCGGCGCGCGTCTTCAGCAGTTCCATCTTGCGCAGCGTAGCCGCGACCGACGAAGCTGCGCGCGTTGCCAAAGCTGCAGCGCGCTTGGCCTCTTCGGCCTCCTTGGTGGCCTTCACCGCGTCGTCGGCCAGCTGATCGGCCCGCGCCGGCGCCGCGGCAATCGCCTCGGCGTTCGGCGCCAACAGCGCAGGAGCGGTAAAAGCGACCGGCTCGGCGTCGTTGGGCGAAATGATCACGCGCATGCCCATCGGCGTCTTGTCGAAAATGTTTTCGGCAAAATCGTAAGGCAGCCGCACGCAGCCATGCGAGGCCGCGTGTCCGGGCAGCGGGCCGGCATGCATCGCGATGCCCGACCAGGTCAGGCGTTGCATGTTCGGCATCGACGCATCGTCGTAGAGGTTGGAGTGGTGATCCTTGTCCTTCTCCACCACGGTGAAGACACCGGACGGCGTCTCGCGTCCGGTAATGCCGGTCGACACGGGCGCCCGGAGAATCCAGCCGTCGGCGTCGTAAAGGGTTACCTGCTGACTTTTGATCGACACGATGGCCATGATCGGCTGACCCGCCTCACGCGGGGCGGTGGCTTCAGTCGGGGCCGAGGGGCGTGCCTGACTGGAGGCCGCGCCGGCGGGCACCGCCGTCAGCGCCGCAAGCGCGGCCGCCAAGGCGATCGTGGACAAGGCCATCGTCGGGGAAGATCCCCATCGCCGAATCGCCACGGTGGATTGCGCCATCGTGAATCGATTTCTCATGTCTGCTCCGGCTCAAGTGTCTGTCAGGGCTCTGCTAAAGGGGAATCGCGAGGTAACATACAACCGGGAAGGCCCTGATAGTTCCCATTATACGGCGCGCCGGTCAACAAACACTTTCGCGGTGGCGAGCGCGAGGCCAAAATACGGTCGGGAGGCCGTTGTCGGCAGCGCGGATGTGGTCGCGCAATCCCTTCTCGGCCGCCTGATCTACGGTGCGCGGATTGACATTAAGCGCATATGCTCGTAAATAGGTGTATATACACGATTGCCGAATAGGTGCGTAACATGGCCGCCGATAAAGGATATGCCGATTACCTGCCCAAAGCCGAGGATTGCAACTGCTTCGCAGTGCGCTCCGCAGCCCGGCACGTCACCCAGTTCTACGACCGGTTCCTGGCGCCGATCGGGCTCCGCACCACGCAGTTTTCGATTTTGGCCAAGCTCAAGCGGCGCGGGCCTTTGACCATTAACGCGCTGGCCGAAGACATGGTCATGGACCGCACCACGCTCGGCCGCAATATCCTGCCGTTGGAGCGCGACGGGCTTGTTCAGGTCGCGCCGGTCGCCACCGACCGCCGCGCCAAAGAGCTTCGGCTCACGCCGACCGGTGAAAAGCGTCTGCAGGCCGGCAGCAAAGCCTGGGCCCAGGCGCAAAGCCAATTCGAAGGCACGTTTGGGCCAAAGCGCGCTGCTGAACTTCGCACCATGCTGCGCGCGGTTGTTGCGAGTGAATTGGCCGCAGACGATCAATCTGTGAGTTCCTGAAGCATTCGGCCCTACGGAGCGCCTACCGGTAACAGGGGCTTTCATCGGCAATTAGGTGCATATACACTTTTTGGAGGGAGCCATGCACGGTGTTGTCGGAATCTCGGAACAAATAACCAGTGCGCCGCGCCGAATTTCGCTACGCCAGCGCGCAAAACGGCTGGGCGTGATTGCCGCCGTGCTCGGCGTGGTCGCCGGCGGGGCTTGGTACGGCTACAACTGGTGGACGGTCGGCCGCTTCATGGAGAGCACCGACGACGCGTATGTGGGCGGCGACGTGACCGTCATGGCGTCGAAGGTCGCGGGCTTCATCGACACCATTGCGGTCACCGACAATCAGCGGGTCAAAGCCGGCGATCTTTTGGTCAAGCTCGACGATCGCGACTATCGCGCGCAGTTTGCGCGGGCCGAAGCCACCGTCGCCGCCCAGGAGGCCGCGCTGGCCAATCGCGACGCCGCGCATCGGCTGCAAACTGCCGTGGTTGATCAGGCCGGTGCCGAAATCGCTGCGGCGACCGCAGAAGCCACGCGCAGCCAATACGATCTCGACCGTTACCGCACGCTCAGCAACGAGCGCTTCGCGTCGCTGCAGCGCTTCGAGCAAGCGGACGCCGATTACAAGAAAGCGGCCGCTGCCGAACACAAAACCCAGGCCGGGTTGCGCGCGGCGCAGCATCAGCTTGACGTCATCGATACCGAGCGCCGGCAGATCGAAGCCGCCCTGGCGCAGGCGAAGGCCGATCGCGATCTTGCCGCGCTCAATCTCAGCTACACGGAAATCCGCGCGCCGATCGACGGCGTGATCGGCAACCGCAGCGCTCGGGTCGGTGCCTACGCGACCGTCGGCACGCAGCTTCTCTCGATCGTGCCGGCGCACGGGCTGTGGGTCGACGCCAATTTCAAGGAGAGCCAGCTTGCGCAGATGTCGGTCGGTCAAAAGGTGGAGATCACCGCCGACGTGATACCGGGCCGCGCCTTCCGCGGCCGCATCGAAAGCCTCGCCCCCGCGACCGGCGCGCAGTTCAGCGTGATCCCGCCGGAGAATGCGACCGGCAACTTCACCAAGATCGTGCAGCGTGTGCCGGTGCGCATCGTGCTCGAGGACGGTGCTGCAGAACTCGGCACGCTGCGGCCCGGCCTCTCGGTCGTGGCGCGCGTCGACGAACGCCAGAATGCGACCGCGCTGCGCGAGGCCCGGCAGTGAGCACGCTCACCCTCCCCGCACCGGCTATCGTCGCATCGCGTGACGGCGCATCCGCCCGCACTCGCTCCGCAGGTGGAAGTCCAACCGTCGCAGCTTCCGACCAGCACGAAGGTGATGGCGCTCGGCGTTATGTGCGTCGGGTTTTTCATCGCCTACCTGGACATCCAGATCGTGGCGGCGTCGCTGAAGGAAATCGGCGGCGGCCTCTCGGCCAGCCAGGACGAGATTGCCTGGGTGCAAACGTCCTATCTGATCGCCGAGATCGTGGTGATCCCGCTTTCCGGCTGGCTCAGTCGCGTATTCTCCACGCACTGGCTGTTTGCTGCCTCGGCCGCCGGCTTCACCCTGGCGAGCCTGTTGTGTGCGACCGCGACCGATATCGAAACCATGATCGCGTTCCGCGCGCTGCAGGGCTTTCTCGGCGGCTCGATGATCCCGATGGTGTTCACCAGTGCGTTCGTCTTCTTCACCGGGCAGCAACGCGTGATCGCGGCCGCGATCGTCGGCGGCTTGGCATCGCTGGCGCCGACTTTGGGACCGGTGGTCGGCGGCTTCATCACCGACGCATGGTCGTGGCAGTGGTTGTTCTACATCAACGTGGTGCCAGGAATTCTGGTGGCGATCCTGGTCCCGATGCTGGTGCGCATCGACAAGCCGGATTTGTCGCTGCTGCGCGGCGCCGACTATCTCGGCATCGTACTGCTCGCTTTGTTTCTCGGCTGCCTTGAGTATGTGCTGGAGGAAGGCCCGCGCTGGGACTGGTTCGGCGATCGCACCATCTTGATCTGCGCTTGGATTTCCGGCATCGCCGGGGTCGGCTTTATTATTCGTAGCTTGACGTTCAGCCGGCCGGTGGTCGATCTGCGTGCGCTCGCCATCCGCAACTTTTCGCTGGGCTGTTGGTTTTCGTTTGTCACCGGCGTCGGGATTTTCGGCACAGTTTATCTGACCCCGCTGTTTCTCGGCCGCGTGCGCGGTCTCGATGCTTGGCAGATCGGCACCGCGCTGTTGTCGGCGGGCATCTTCCAGTTCATCGCGGTGCCGTTCTACGGCCTGCTCGCCAATCGCGTCGACTTGCGCTGGCTGATGATGTTCGGCCTCGCCTGTTTCGGCATCGGCATGTGGTTGTTCACGCCGCTGACCCACGACTGGGGCTGGGAAGAATTGTTGCTGCCGCACGCATTCCGGGGTTTTGCCCAGCAATTCTGCGTCGCGCCGATCGTGACGCTGACGCTCGGCATGCTGCCGCCGGAGCGGTTGAAATCGGCGAGCGGCCTGTTCAACCTGATGCGCAATCTCGGCGGCGCCATCGGCATCGCGGCCTGCGGCACCATTCTCAACGACCGCACTAATTTGCACTTCCAGCGCATCGCCGAGCATTTGAACGCCACCAACGCGCAGGCCATGCACCTCCTTGACGGCGTCGCCGCGCGCTACGCCCAGGCCTGGGGCGATCAGGCCCATGCCCACGGTGCGGCATTGAAGCAACTTTGGCTGCTGACCTATCGCGAGGCGCAGGTGCAAACTTTCGCTGATGCCTATCTGGTGATCGCCATCTGTTTCGCGTTGGCCTTTCTGATGGTGCCGTTCATGCAGAAGGTCGCGCCGCCGAAGGCGCCCTCGTCGGCCGGACATTAGGAGCGCTTCTAGCACCTCCGCACCCCTCACCCTCCGTCATTGCCGGGCTTGACCCGGCAATCCATGGTGCGTCGTGGGGCTGCATGGACCACCGGGTCAAGCCCGGTGGTGACGAGGTGAGAGGAATTGCGGGTTGCCCACACTGCGTAGGATGCCTTCTACGCGCACCCCACCCTGCGTTAAACCTGACGCCGGATTAGACTTATTTCCCGTCCCGCCACGGGCGGAATCGGTGGCCAAAATCGCGCTTTTATGCAAAGCGATGGTTGTAAAGGCGAGCCGCGGGGCGCCAGGCCGCACGTTTCAGAGGGAGCGAACTTTATGCGTACCGAATTCCAGTTGCCGAACCGAAATCGCCTGAAATCGGCCGCCGCGGCCGCAGCACTGCTCTTGGGCCTGGCCGGCACCGCAGCGGCGGAAGAGCCGATCAAGATCGGTCTCGGCATGTCGTTGACCGGCCCGCTCGCCGCCAACGGCAAGATGTCGCTCGTCGCCATGCAGGTGTGGGAGTCCGACATCAACGCGCAGGGCGGCCTGCTCGGACGGCCGGTGAAGCTTGTTTATTACGACGACCAGAGCAAGCCCGCGGAAGTGCCGGCGATCTATTCGAAGCTGCTCGACGTCGACAAGGTCGATCTGATCGTCAGCGGCTATGCCTCGACCCAGGTCGCCGCCGCGATGCCGATCGCGGTGGCACGCAAGAAGTTGTTTGTCAGCCTGTTCGGCACCGGCACCAACGACGAGTTCAAGTACAACAAATACTTCGCGATGATCCCCAACGGCCCGACCCCGAAGCCGGCCTTCACGCGCGGCTTCTTCAAGGTCGCCGAGCAGCAAAATCCGAAGCCGGAGACGATCGCGCTTGCTTACGCGGACGCCGAGTTCGGACAGAATGCCTGCGAAGGCGCGCGCGAAAACGCCAAGGATGCCGGCTTCAAGATCGTCTACGACAAGAGCTATCCGCCGTCGACGATCGACTTCACTCCGATCGTGCGTGCGATCCAGGCGCGCAATCCCGACCTCGTGGTGATCTGCTCCTATCCGCTCGACACGGTCGGCATGATCAAGACGATCAACGAAGTCGGCTTCAAGCCGAAGATGTGGGGCGGCGCCATGGTCGGATTGCAGGCGACGGCTTTCAAGACCCAGCTCGGCCCGCTTCTGAATGGCGTGGTCAATTTTGAGACCTGGCTGCCGGTAAAATCGATGGAATTTCCCGGCTCGCTGGACCTCCTGAAGAAATATCAGGAGCGCGCCGGCGCCGCCGGCACCGATCCGCTCGGCTACTACATGCCGGTTTGGGCTTATGCCGACCTGCAGGTGCTCGGCGAAGCGATCGCCGCGACCAAGAGCCTCAATGACGATGTGCTCGCGGACTACATGCACAAGGCCACGTTCCATACCGTCGTCGGCGACGTCAAATTCGGGCCGCTCGGCGAGTGGACCGAGGAGCGCACGCTCGCCGCCCAATTCCAGAACATCAAGGGCAACACCATCGACGACTTCCGCGACACCAAGACGGAAGTGATCGTCTATCCGCCGCAGTTCAAAAGCGGCGATGTGATCTATCCGTACGAAAAGGCGATTCAGAAGTAAGGCGCGCGCCTCAACAAATTCGTCATTGCGAGAAGCGATAGCGACGAAGCAATCCAGCTCAGCCAAGCCGCTGGATTGCTTCGCTTCGTTCGCAATGACGAGACGTTAAGCGAATATCGCGATTTGCCGGCATGAGCGTGGACGGGAGTTGCGAGCCGCGGCTAAGCCGCCACCCGATGCATCGCCGGGCGCTCGCGGGCGCCTTTGATCACCTGCACGGATTTCTCGATCGCCTGCCACAGGCGCGCGATCTCCGCGCAGGAGCCCTGATCGAGATCCTGCTCCTGCACGCCCTCGCCGCGTGAGACCGCGAGCGAAAAACTCACCCGGTGGGTCACCTGGCCGCCCCAGACCGGGACCTTCAGCTCGGCCAAACACTCGCGCGCCGCCGTCACGACCGGCGATTCCACGCCGACGCGCCGCGGCGGCGCCCCGTTGAGAACGACCGCATAAGGCGTGTCCAGCCGGCGGCAGAAATCGATCGTCTCCTGTACGGCGTCAATGTCGAGCAGCCCGGCACGGCACGGTATGATCGCAAGCCGCGCGGCTCGGATCGCATCAACAACGCTCGCCGAGACATTCGCGGGTGTATCAATAAAGACCCAATCCACGCCCCGCCGTTTGGCTTTTTTCAAAACGTCGTCCAGCTCGCGTTTGATGGTCTTGATCGGAAGCGCCTCGTCGCCGCGCAAGCCGTTCCATAGCGTCAACGAGGCTTGCGGGTCTTCGTCGATCAACAGACAACGCTGCTTGGCCCTGTGCGCGTGAAGCGCAAGGTGTGCGGCTAACGTGCTCTTTCCCGATCCACCCTTCCGGGACGCAAACGCAAGGACATGCATACGCCACCAACCGCGGATGCCGCGGATGGGTGTGATCGTCGCGTTTCAGATCATCCGGGCAATGCCGAATTTGCGCGCAAGTCGTGAACATCGCGTCTATGTCAAAGTCATGGATCTGTCACAAACAAGCAAAAAACGGTATTCAGACACGCCACCGTTGCATTTTTGCTCCGCAACGGCGCCGCGGCCGCTTTTTGTTTGGATCGATAACCATTCTGATTTGGAAAACGGCAGAGGCACAATCGGTCGATGTCCGGCTGTGCCCTGCCCGCGCGAAACAATCAGCTCGCGATCGGACTGTCAGGTCGTGCGGGTCAGACCGCCGTTGACGTAAAGCGTCTGGCCGGTGATGAAACCGCCGTCTTCGCTGGCCAGGAACGAGATGGCGCCGACCAGATCGGTGGCCTCCTCTGATCGCTTGATCGACTGCATATTCAGGATCATCTGGAACAGCGCCTCGTGGGACGGATCGCCGGCCTCATTGCGCCCCATCGTGCCGGGCGTTCGTGTCAGTCCCGGCGCGATGGCGTTGACCGTGACGCCTTGCGGCCCGAGCTCGGTCGCGAGCGAGCGGGTGAAACCGATCACGCCGGCCTTGCTGGTGATGTAGTGCACAAAGTCAGGCACCAGGAGGTTTACGGTGTCGGACGCCAGATTGATGACGCGGCCCCAGCCGCGCTGGCGCATGCCGCCGGTGAGCGCCTTGGCCATCAGAAACATCGAATTCGAGATTGACCGAGATGACGCGCCGCCAGTCCTCGAAGGTGATCGCATCGAAACTTTGCATTGGGTAGATGCCGGCATTGTTGACGAGGATGTCGCAACTGCCGCCGTCTTTTTCGACCTCGGCCTTGAGCTTGGCGACGCTGCCTGGATCGCTGATGTCGCACTGAACGGCGCGGGCACTGCCGCCCGCGGCCTTGACCCGCGCCAGCGTATCGTCGGCCTTGGCGCGATCGGCAACGATGACGTTCGCGCCCTCCTGCGCCAGCCGGACTGCCGTCGCCTGGCCGATGCCCGAAGCCGCGCCCGAAATCACGACCGTCTTGCCCTGGTGTCTCTTGTCCATCCCTCGAAGTCTCCATTGTTCTGGTCCGCGATTGTTGGCACGGAACAGGCTCCGGGGTGAAGGGGGCGCTCGACCTCACGATGGCGAATGTGCCAACGTCTCACCTCAATCGTCGATAGGCTGCAGTTCAGAAAAACAATCGCGTGCGACGGCTCGCGCACTGGGATTCGACAAAATGAAATCGCTGTTCATCGACTGCAACGATCAATTGGCGCCCGTTTGGCAGCAGGTTCTGCGCGCCGACGATCCGCCGATCGACGTCAATCGCACAGCCTTTACGCCCGACGAAGTGCCGCGTTTGCTCGACGGCTGTGCGATCTGCATCGACGATCACAGCTATCTGCCGACGGCGATCGCGGCACGCTGTACGGCGCTCAAGCACGTGGTGTTCCTCGGCACTGGCGCCGCGAGCTACATGAACATCGATGAGCTCGCCGGCCTCGGCATTCGCGTGCACACCATCAAGGGCTATGGCGACACCGCCGTCGCCGAACACGCCATCGCGCTGATGGTCGCGGCCTGCCGCGATGTGGCGCGCATGGACCGCGAGATCCGCGTCCGGCACCTGGGTGCCGCGCGAAGGCACCCAGCTCTCCGGTAAGACGCTCGGCATCATCGGGCTCGGCGGCATCGGCCGCGAAGTCGCGCGCATCGGCCGCGGGCTCGGCATGCAAGTCCTCGCCTACAACCGCACGCCGCTCGCTGACGAGCCGCTAGTGCCGCTCGACGAATTACTGGCGCGCGCCGACGTGATCTCGCTGCATCTCGTGCTCAACGATGACACCCGCGGTTTCCTGGGACCCGCGCAGATCGCACGCATGAAGCCGGGCGCGATCCTCATCAATACCGCGCGCGGCGCGCTGGTCGATGAGGCGGCGATGCTGGAAGCACTCCGCGACGGCCATATGCGCCATGCCGGACTCGACGTTTTTCATAACGAGCCGCTGCGGCCCGATCATCCGCTGGCCGCGATGGACAATGTCACGCTGACGGCGCACGCAGGCTTCCGTACGCCTGAAGCCTCGATGACACTGCTGCGTCGCGCGATCGATATCGTCAAAGGCATCGCCGGCGACTAGAAATCGTGAATGCGCCGTCGCGTTCGACCGCGATGCTGGCGGAAATCGCGGCGGTTGCGGAGCGGCAACCGCCGACGAAACCAGACTAGAACACCGGATAAGACGGATTGAGCGGCAGCCCGAATTCGGTGCGGCCGTAGTTTTCTGCCGGCACGTCCCAGTTCATCACGACGTGCGAGGAAATAGCCTGCACGTCGCGCCAGCAGCGTTGCGCCGAGTTGTTGTCCATCAGGCCGCTTGAACCGCTGATCTTGATCAACGAGTTCATGGCCTCGCGCAGCATGCGCATCGCGTAGGTGAAATCGCGGCGCAGCAGTGTGCGTGTCTCCATGTTCATGCCGGTATAGTCGCTGCGTGCGGTGGCGAGCGCCCGCCGCGCCAAAAGCTCGGCGGCGTCGATCTGCGCGGCGATTTCCGCGACCTTGAGCTGCACCGGCACGTGCTGGGCGATGCTGAGTTGCGTGTACGTCAAATAGCGCTCGCGCGTCCATTGCACGAAATCAGAATAACCGCCGCGGGCAAGGCCCAGCGCCGGGCCCAGCAGCGCGTAGGAATGCACCGCAATGAAAGGCGTGCGGTAGATCGGATTTGGATTGACCTTCGAACCGGGCGACTCGGCGTCTCGCAAAGTCTGGAATGAAACGCTGCGGTGCTCCGGCACGAACACATTGTCGGCAATACAGGTGATCGAGCCGGAGGCGCGCAGACCGGCGCAGAACCAGGTGTCGTCGGTTTTCAGTTCGGAAACCGGCACCAGATAAAGCCGCATGTCCGGATGATCTTCGCCGGGGCGAAACACCAGACCGCCGATCATGATCCATTGCGAATGCCGCAGCCCCGAGCACCAGGACCAACGGCCGTCGAGCCGATAGCCGCCCGGCACGAGGGTGACGGCCCCGGTCGGCGCCGCGGAAGTGGCAATGCAGGCGGCCTTGTTGTCGCTCCAGACGTCGTGCTGAGCTTCTTCCGGGAACAGCGCCAGCATGCAGGCGTGGTCGGCCAGATAATTCAAGCACCAGGCGGACGATCCGCAGGTCGATTTGCCGAGCTCGACGGCGATATCGAAAGCCACCTCGTGGTCGTGCTCATAGCCGCCCCAGCGCTTGGGCTGCAGGGTGTGAATGAGGCCGGCATCGATGAATTCTTCGACCGATTCCCGCGGGATCTGGCGGTCGCGCTCGGCTTTCAGTGCGCGTTCGCGCAGTTTCGGTGCGAGCTTCCGCGCCCGGCCAATCAGGTCTTCAGCCGACGGGACAGCGCCCGACGCGGCGCCAGGCCGCAATTCCGCTAGGCTCATGTTGTATTCCTCCCTTTGACGGCAGATTGCGCCAGGCCCACAATGGAATCAAGAAGCGGCGCCATGAGTGCCGTTCCAGAAAGACCGCGGCGGAACTTTAGATCAGCCGCAGCAACAACATAGGGGGGATGCGGCGCGCGAGTGCCGCACATGGTGGATCATGCGGCTGGGATTTTTCATGATGCCGGTGCACCCGCCGGCGCGCTCGTTCACCGAAACGCTGGCTGAGGATACGGAAAAATCCCTGCTCGCCGATAAGCTCGGCTTTGAGGAATTATGGCTCGGCGAGCATTTTTCCGCGACCAGCGAACCGATCCCCTCGCCCATGATGTTCATGGCATCGCTGCTGCCGCGCACCACCAATCTGCGCTTCGGCACCGGCGTGGTTTGCCTGCCGCATCACGATCCGGTCGTGGTCGCCGCCGAGGTTGCGCAGTTCGACCACATGAGCGGCGGCCGCTTCATCCTCGGCGTCGGACCCGGCGGCCTTTTTTCAGATTTCGAGTTGTTCAGACAAACCGATCACGCGCTGCGCAACCGCAAGGTCGTCGACGGCATCCGCATCATGCGTCAGATCTGGTCGCAGGACCCGCCCTACGACATCGCCGGCGAGTTCTGGAACGTGCAACTGAAAACGTTCATTCCGGAGCTCGGCATCGGCTACATGCCAAAGCCTTTTCAGAAAGGTGGGCCGCCAATCGTGATCTCCCTGGCGAGCCCGCATTCTTCAAGCGCGCGCACGGCGGCGCTCAACGATTGCGGCATTATCTCGGCGAACATAACGCCGACCTATTCGGTGGCTTCACACTGGGCGATCTACAGCAAGGCCTGCGCGGAAGCCGGCAAGCGCGCTTCTGGCGAGAACTGGCGCGTGGCGCGCAATATCTTGGTCGCGCCGACCGACGCGGAAGCTCATGATCGCGTTTTTGGCGAACAGGCTTCCACCCACTATTTGTTTGATTACGTCCGTACTGTTTTACACGGCGTCGGCCAACTGGTGATCATGAAGCCGCAGCCGAACATGTCCGACGAGGACACAACCGTCGAGGCGATCATCAACGGCTGCACCCTGTATGGCTCGCCCAGAACGATGCTCGACAAGCTGATCGCTTTTCGCGACGAAGTCGGGCCTTTCGGCACGCTGTTGATGACCGGTGTCGATTGGCTCGGGCCGAACGAAGCCTGGGAGCGGCAATCGATGCAACTCATGGCCGAAGAGGTCATGCCACGGTTTCAACAACACGTTCTGGCGCAAGCCGCAGCGGAGTAAATGCTCCGCACGCCGGCTTGCCTTCGTGCCGAGTTCCGTGTTGCGTTGCAACAACGAGCGGTTCGTGGAGAGCGGCAATCGCTTTTGCTGAAATCATTGCATGCGCCGACCACGTTCACAGTTTTATCCAATATGGCCGCGGTCTTTTATGGAATGACCGCTGCGACCTTTTAGGCAAATGCGGCCGCGGCCATTGTCACTTCCGACCAAAATCGCTCCAGAAGGCCATCAGAGTTTCATAATCGCGTCGTGGCAACGCCACAGAGGCCACGCATCATACGGCGCATCGGGAAAGGTTGAGGGACTGTGGGAACGTCGCGGAGGATCGACGATGACCGTACGTTTGACCTGCACTACCCCAGAAGCCGTCGCCTACCATTACGGCCGTCCCAAATGTCCCTGCTGCGGCAGCATCGTGCTGATCGCCGAAGAATCCGCTTTTAATCTCCGAGGTCGTATCCGGCATGCCTGGGCGTGCGACGAGTGCTCGCACGAATTTGTGACCTCGATCCCCTTGTGGTCGCGTTAGTGCCTCCCGGTTTGTCGGCCGGATGGTGTCAGTCGGTTCCGCGTCTGTCCCCCGTCGTGCCCGACGCGCCGCGTTTGTAGCGTCGTGTTTTGTGCGCGTAGCGTCGCGTCCGCCGCGTGGTCTTCAGGCCGCGCGGAAACCAGAGGGGCTGCCGCGCGTCGTAATGGACAGCCCGTAAGTTGCGTCAGTTCGCGTATTCGCGCCTGCTGTAGCGTTGGTCGAAAGTGCGAAGATGAAGTGACCCGCCGTGCCCGCATGTGATGCGGCCGGCGGGTTCTTTTTTTGCGCGGGTGTACAGCCCGTCTTCGCGTACATCGCGCGTCCGAAGGCATGCGCGTGTTTTCTCACTTGCACATTTGCTGCGGTCAAGAAACGCCGGGTTCACGACGCTGTTGAAATATTCAACGTATGTCTCCGTTCGTCCGCGCAGTGATGTTAAAACAACGGCTGTCTCTTTTCTTGGCTGCAACTTTCTTTCGTTTGACCTTAAACAAATTCGTTTTCCCCATGGAGGCCCATCATGACCAAGATGCGCGCAATGATCATTCCGGAAGCTCGCGGCAAATTTCTGATGCGCGAATTTGATTTGCCCGAACCCGGGCGCCACGAGGTCCGCATCCGCGTCCACGCGTGCGGTGTCTGTCACAGCGACTCCGTGACCGTCGAAGGAGCGGTGCCGGGCATCACCTATCCGCGCGTCCCGGGCCATGAAGTCATCGGTGTGATCGAGGCCTTGGGGCCTGATATCGACGGCTGGAAAATCGGCGACCGGGTCGGGGTCGGCTGGTTCGGCGGCGCCTGCGGCTATTGCCGCAATTGCCGGCGCGACAACGCCTTTGCCTGCGAGACCATGACCAACATCACTGGCATCACCCGTGACGGCGGTTATGCCACGCACATGCTGGCGCTGGCGTCGTCCCTGGCCAGAGTGCCGGCCGCGCTCAGCGCCGTGGAATCCGCACCGCTATTGTGTGCCGGCGTTACCACGTTCAACGCGCTCCGGCATTCCGGAGCGAACGCGGGCGACGTCGTCGCCGTCCTTGGCGTCGGCGGCCTCGGCCATCTCGCCATCCAATACGCGGCCCGCCAAGGCTTTCGTACCGTTGCGATCAACCGCGGCCGCGACAAGGAAAGCTTGGCGAAGTCTCTCGGCGCCCACGATTTCATCGATAACGCAGCGACCGACCCGGCCCAGGCGCTGCAGGCCATGGGCGGCGCCAAGACTATCCTCGCCACTGTGACCAGCGCGCAGGCCATGCAGGCCGTCGCCGGCGGGCTCGGACCGAACGGCACCCTGATGCTCATCGGCATCGTTGGTCCGGTCACGATCGATCCGATCAACCTGATCAACAAAAGCGCCTCGGTGCGCGGCTGGTACTCCGGCACGGGGGCGGATTCCGAAGACACGCTCGCGTTCAGCGAGCTCAACGCAGTCACCTCGATGAATGAGATCTTTCCACTCGAGCAGGCCCAAGCCGCTTATGACCGCATGATGAGCGGCGCCGCCCGCTTTCGCGTGGTGCTCGACATGGGCGCGCAATAAAACTAGGTCGCAGGACGGTCGCCTTTGGCGGCCCACTGCGCCTTGGTGGCGGCGACGTAATCGGCGAAGCCGCCGGCCGCAATGGCGGATCGCGCTCCCACCATCAGGTCTTGATAGTAGTAGAGATTGACAATCGAGAGCAGCGTGCCGCCGAGCGCTTCGCCGCTGCGGACCAGGTGATGCAAATAGGCGCGGGAGAAATCCCGCGCCGCCGGACAGCGGCTTTCCGGATCGAGCGGGCGCGGATCCTCGGCGTGATGCGCGTTCTTGATGTTGATCGGCCCGAAGCGCGTGAACGCCAAGCCGTGGCGGCCATTGCGGGTCGGCATCACGCAATCAAACATATCGACACCGCGCGCAATCGACTGCAACAGGTCGTCCGGCGTGCCGACGCCCATCAGATAACGCGGGCGCTCGGCCGGCAGCGCCGGCGCCGTCTCTGCGACGATTTTCAGCATCACCTCCTGCGGCTCGCCGACCGCGAGGCCGCCGATGGCGTAGCCCTGGAAGTCCATATCGACCAAGGCGCGGGCACTTTGGAGCTCGCAGGTCCTGATCGTCGCCGCCCTGGACGATGCCGAACAAGGCGCGGCCCGGACGCCGCGCCTTCGAAAGCCCGCTTGCAGCGCTCGGCCCAGCGAAGTGACAGCTTCATGGCGCGCTCAATGTCGTCGCGCTCGGCCGGCAGCCGCACGCATTCATCGAGTTGCATGACGATGTCGGAGCCGAGCAGATTTTGCACCTCCACGGCACGCTCGGGCGACAATTCGACGGTCGCGCCATCGATATGCGAGCGGAAGGTGACGCCCTGCTCGGTGATCTTCCGCAGCGGCGATAACGACATCACCTGAAAGCCGCCGGAATCGGTCAAGATCGGATGCGGCCAGCGCATGAACGTATGCAAGCCGCCAAGCGCTGCGATGCGCTCGGCCGACGGCCGCAGCATCAGATGGTAGGTGTTGCCGAGCACGATCTCGGCGCCGGACGCGCGCACGTCGTCATGATGCACGCCCTTGACCGAAGCCTGGGTGCCGACCGGCATGAAGGCGGGCGTATGGATCACGCCGTGGGCGGTCGAGACCGCGCCGGTACGCGCAGCGCCGTCGGTGGCGGCGAGGCGGAAGGAAAAAGGTTCAGACATGCTCACTGCGCTGCACGAAACAAAAGACACGCGTCGCCGTACGAATAAAATCGATAGCCGCTGGCGATCGCATGCGCATAAGCATGCTGCATCGTCTCAAGTCCACAAAAAGCGCTCACCAGCATGAACAAGGTCGAGCGCGGCAGGTGAAAATTGGTCAGCATCAGGTCGGCGGCGCGAAACCGAAAGCCGGGCGTGATGAACAGCGCGGTTTCGCCGGAAAACACCGAGATCGTGCCGTCAGCGGCCACAGCGCTTTCCAGAAGCCGCAGCGCGGTCGAGCCAACCGCGAGGATACGTCCGCCGGCTGCGCGAATCGCGTTGAGAGCCGCCGCGGTTTCGGCGCTGACGCTGCCCCATTCGGATTGCATGCGGTGGCCCGAGGTATCCTCGGCCTTGACCGGTAGGAACGTGCCGGCGCCGACATGGAGCGTGACCTTGTGCACGGCGACGCCCCGCGCCGCCAAGGCCTGCACGATCGCGTCGGTGAAGTGCAGCCCCGCGGTCGGCGCCGCAACCGAGCCTTCCTCCCGCGCGAACATGGTCTGGTAGTCGGCGCGGTCCTGTTCGTCGGCGGCGCGGCGGCCGGCGATGTAGGGCGGCAGCGGCACCTCACCGCGCTCGGCCAGGGCCTGATCCAGGGCGGCGCCGTGGAAGGCGAACGCGAGGGTGATTTCGCCGCCCTCCCCTTTGTCCTCGACCGTGGCATCGAGTTGACCGAGAAAACAAACACGGCCCTCGCCGCCGAAGCGAACGATATCGCCCGCCTCGAGCCGCTTTGCCGGCCTGACCAAGGCACGCCACCGCGAGCCATCAAGACGCTTTATCAGATTGGCCGAGATCGCCGGCTCACGCTCGCCGCGGCCGATGCGGCGGCCGCGCAAGAAAGCCGGAATGACTTTGGTATCGTTGACCACAACCGCATCGCCTGGCTGCAGCAGATGCGGCAGATCGCGGACCGCGCGGTCATCAAATTGCGGCGCCGCGCCGGGACGCACGACCAAAAGCCGGGCGCTCTCCCGCGGAACGGCCGGACGTAACGCGATGCGATCCTCCGGCAAGATAAAATCAAACAAATCAGTACGCATCGTGCTGCACGGGGCTGTCGGTTTCGCTGACCGCCGCCCGGTCAAAACGATCGCCGGCCAGTGTGCGCTTCATATTCGCAAGTCCGGCACGCCGCGGCCATTTCGTTTTTGTTTGTTGACGGCCATCGTGGCGATGGAGTGTACGCTCCGCACTATTTGCCGGAGTTGTCATTGCCCTTGAAGTGATCGGGGACAATGCGGTCATCAAAGAAATGAAACCCAATCGGACGCCCCGCAATGGCGCCCGCCATGGTCGAGGTAAAGTGCATCGGCGTGCAGCGCTTGAGCGTGGCATCAATCGCGTCGCGATAGCTCTTGCGTACGTCGTCCGGAACATCGTGGGTCGCATAGGTCATGCGCGCCGGCGCCAGCAATTCGCCGTTGCGTTTGAAGGCGAAGATGACGGTGTATTCCATGCCGGGCCGCGATTTGTCCGCCGGCGGCGGCTCCCAACACTCCCGGATCGCGGCGAACATCTCGTGGAGCGTATTGACCGATTGCGCATCATTGGCGGGTTGCTCGTCAGACGAGTTCATCAGACGACGTGTCGTCGGAGGCCGCGACCATCAAGGGCGCCGGCGGAACGGCGGCATGGGCACGCGCCTCCCCGGCAGCCGCCAAGGCTGCCAGGAAGACGCTGCCGATCAGGATCGCAAGCCGGCCCATACACACTTCACTCTGCGGCAGAAACTCACTGGTCAGCGTCGGCGGCGACCGAAACGCGCACCATGCGGTCCGGGATCTGACGGCGGCTCGCCGCGTTTGAGCTTGTCGACCACATCCATGCCCGACACCACCTCGCCGACCACCGTGTACTGGCCGTTGAGGAACGATCCTTCATCGAACATGATGAAGAACTGGCTGTTGGCCGAATGCGGATTGCTGGTGCGCGCCATCCCGACGGTACCACGCTTGTATGGCACATCGGAGAATTCGGATTTGAGATCCGGATGCTTCGAACCGCCGGTGCCGTTGCCGTTTTCGCCATCCCCGGTCTGCGCCATGAAGCCATCGATCACGCGGTGGAACGGGACGTCATCGTAGAACCCTTCGCGCGCCAGCATCTTGAGCCGTTCGGCGTGCGACGGCGCCACATCGGTGCGCAACGCGACAATGACATTGCCGCGCGTGGTCTCGATGATCAGCGCGTTCTCCGGATCGGCGTTCGGCGGAAGTGTGGAACTCGATGCTGCCACGATAAAATCCTTCAGGTTCGGGTTAGCGACTGCACCTTCGCGCTACGGCGCGATGGTGGCCTTCTTGATATAGTCGAGATTGGGAAACGCGCTGGAGAGGTAGGCGTTGCCTTCGGCTTGGACCTTGCTCTGATCGGGGCCACGGCCGCCGGGGGCACCCTCGCCATAGCCGCTATAGAGCGAATCCACCACTTTCATGCCCGACACAACCTGCCCGAACGGCGCAAAACCTTGGCCGTCGAGATTGCTGTTGTCGCCGTAGCTGATGAAAACCTGGGTCGTGCGGGTATTGGGGCCGGCGGTCGCAAAAGTAATGAACGTGCGCTTGTTGCTTACCTTCACCGGATCGTCCTTGAGGCGAGCGCCCTTCCACGCCGCAGCCACCTTCGGATCGCCGTTGACGCCGAACTGCACCATGAAGCCTTCGATCACCCGGAAGAAGCGGGTGTTGTCGTAAAAGCCGTTCTTGACCAGGTTGTAGAAGCGGTCGGCGCCGATCGGGCGCCCAGTCGCGATGCACTTCGACCGTGAACGGACCTTTGGTGGTGTCGAAGTCTACCCGATAGACCGGCGGCGCCTGATCCTTCAGGGCGGCGGGATTGCCGAGCCCTTGGCTGTAGGCGGGCGCGGCTAGGCTCAGGGCGAGCAGCAGGCAGGCAATGCGGATCATGTGACCTCCCGGGAAGGCTTTCAGGCGCTGTCGGTTCAGGTTTTGGCGAATTTCTTCTTCAGGCGAGCGGCCACTTGCGGCGGCACGAAGGCGGATACGTCGGAGCCCATGCTGGCGATTTGGCGCACCAAGGTGGCGGTGATCGGGCGAACCTCCGGCGAAGCCGGCAGAAACACGGTCTGGACCATCGGAGCCATGACGCCATTCATGCCGGCCATCTGCATCTCGTAGTCGAAATCGCCGGCGTCGCGCAGACCGCGGATCAGGATGGTGGCGCCAACACGCTGCGCAGCCGTGACGACCAGATCGGCGAAGGTGGTGCAGACGATCTCGCAGCCGGAGCTCTGACCGAGCGGGCGGCAAATCTCCTCCAGCATGCCGAGCCGCTCCTCGGCCGAGAACAGTGGCGTCTTGCCAGGATGGATGCCGACGGCCAGAACCAGCCGGTCCGCGAGCCTGACGGCGCTACGCACCACGTCGAGATGGCCGTTGGTGATCGGATCGAATGACCCAGCGAAAAGCGCAATATGCGGCATATGGCGGGTCTAGCCCGCGACTCGGGTCTTCGCAAGACAATCGCGGTGCCGCCATTGCCGCAACCGTCCGTTCTGGCCGCCCCCCGACTCACGGATTCGCCATGCCTTTTCCGGCCTGACTTTCCGCTGCGGTGCATTCACGCCCCAGTTGAAAACCGCACAAAATGTGATGGCCATCAAAGATTGACTCGCCGTTAAGCATGAAAGTGCAGGTGCTGGAAGTGCGACCCGACGATCAGATGCGGGCGCCTCCAGCAGGGATCAGGCGTCATGCTGAAGGCCATTTACGCGGTCATCGCCGCGGGAATCCTTGCTGCCTCGTTCTTCACCGCGCTGAGTATTTCGGCGGAGGTGGAAGCGCGTGGATCGGTACCGGGCTCCAAAAGCGACCGCGCGGACGCGCGCCTTCTGGGCGCCGCTTGCTCGGAGCATCCTTGGCCGTATTTTGAAACTAGCTGCCTGCGCGACACCCGCAATCCTTTTGGCGAGAGCGCAGAGGTGCGGCTCATTGCCCGGGACGGCTCGACCAGCCTCAAGCGCGCGAACCTGCGCCTCGCCAAATTTGAGCCGACCACGCCCGCGAAGGGCCAGCTCCCCCGGCATCGTCTGCCAAGTGGGCACGCAGATGCCCGCACCAAAGGCAACGTCCGGTAACCTGGGGCCTGCTGGTCGCGAGGACGGCGGTTTAATCCCCGCGGATTTTGCGCTAAGAGCCCCGCAGCATAGCACTGCCGGGCCCATGATCGTCCTGATCGACAATTACGACAGCTTTACCTTCAACCTGGTCCACTATCTCGGCGACCTGGGCGCGGACGTACGCGTGCATCGCAACGACAAGATCACGGTCGAAAGCGTTATTGCCGCCGATCCGGACGCCATCGTGCTCTCCCCCGGCCCCTGCACGCCGAACGAAGCTGGCATTTGCCTCGACCTGATCGCAGCGGCGTCGGGAAGCATACCGATTCTCGGCGTCTGCCTCGGTCACCAGGCGATCGGCCACGCCTTCGGCGGCAAGGTGGTGCGGGCGCCGACCCCGGTTCATGGCAAGCTCGCGACTATCCGGCATGCCGGCGCCACGATCTTCCGCGGCATCAATGGACCCTTTCAGGCCACGCGCTATCATTCGCTGATCGTCGAGCGCACAGCCCTGCCGGACGATCTCGCCGTCACCGCCGAGACCGAAGACGGCTTGATCATGGGCTTATCGCATCGGCGATGGCCGGTGCACGGCGTGCAATTTCATCCCGAGAGCATTGCTTCCGAACACGGTCATCTGATGCTGAAGAACTTTCTCGACCTTGCTGCGTCATGGAATGAATCGATCGGGCGTCGCGGCGCCAGACCTGCCATTTCGTCCAAGCCCCACAGCCACGAATTGAGAGCCTGACCGTGACCGACGCATTCAAGGGACTGATCGCCAAGGTCGCGACCGGCGCTACGCTTGCCCGCGAGGAAGCCGCGGGCGCGTTCGAGCAGATGATGTCGGGCGAAGCGACACCCTCGCAGATGGGCGCGCTGCTGATGGCGCTGCGCGTGCGTGGCGAGACCGTCGACGAAATCACCGGCGCAGTCTCGGTGATGCGCGCCAAAATGCTGCGCGTGACGGCACCGCCTGACGCAGTCGACGT
Source organism: uncultured Alphaproteobacteria bacterium (assembly GCA_963737755.1). GTDB lineage: Bacteria > Pseudomonadota > Alphaproteobacteria > Rhizobiales > Xanthobacteraceae > BOG-931. Next base: position 59,066 of record CAVTTZ010000023.1, read on the forward strand.
GGTCGGCACCGGCGGCGACGCCTCCGGCTCGTTCAACATCTCGACCTGCGCGGCGCTGATCGTCGCCGGCGCCGGCGTACCGGTCGCCAAGCACGGCAACCGCGCCCTCTCCTCGCGCTCCGGCGCCGCCGACGTGCTCACTGCGCTCGGCGTCAACATCGCTCTCTCGCCCGAGGCCATCGGCCGCTGCATCGCCGAAGCCGGCATCGGCTTCATGTTCGCACCGGCGCATCATCCGGCGATGAAGAATGTCGCGGCGACCCGGGTCGAGCTTGGCACCCGCACGATCTTCAATCTGCTCGGCCCCCTCTCCAACCCGGCCGGCGTGAAGCGGCAGATGATTGGCGTGTTCTCCAACCATTGGACCAAGCCGCTAGCGCTGGTTTTGAAGAATCTCGGCGCCGAGAAAATCTGGGTGGTGCACGGCTCCGACGGGCTCGACGAGATCACCACATCCGGTTCGACCAGCGTGACGGCTCTTGAGGACGGCGAGATCAAGACGTTCGAGATCGTCCCGGAGGATCTCGGCCTGCGCAAGGTCAAGCCTGAGGCGCTGCGTGGCGGTGACGCGGAAACGAACGCCAAGGCGGTGCTCGGCGTTCTCCAAGGCCACCCCTCCGCGTTTCGCGATGTGGCGTTGTTGAACGCAGCCGCCGCTTTGGTGGTCGCCGGTAAGGCGCGAGACCTGAAGGACGGGCTGCACGCCGCCGCGCATTCGGTCGATTCCGGCGAGGCCGAAGGACGGCTGGAGCGCTTGATCAAGGTGTCGAACACAGTGGTCAGTTCCGATGAGTGACATTCTCGATAAGATCGGCGCCTACAAGCGCGAAGAGATTGCCGCGGCCAAGCGACAGACACCGCTCGCGGCTCTTGAAAGCGAGGCCAAGGCTGCCGGCGCGACACGCGGCTTTTTGGCTGCCATCGAGCGCCGGCTCGCCGCCGGTGCGTACGCGCTGATCGCCGAGGTCAAAAAAGCGAGCCCCTCGAAAGGACTGATCCGGCCGGATTTCGATCCGCCGGTGCTGGCGGCCGCCTATGCGCGCGGCGGCGCCACCTGTCTCTCGGTGCTCACCGATACGCCGTCGTTTCAGGGCTCGCTGGATCACCTGCGTGCGGCGCGCGCGGCCTGCGCGCTGCCGGTGCTGCGCAAGGATTTCATGTACGATCCCTATCAGGTGACGCAGGCGCGCGCCGCGGGAGCGGATTGCATCCTGCTCATCATGGCGGCGCTCGACGACGCCGTCGCCGCCGAACTGGAGGCCGCAGCAATTGCCCACGGCATGGACGTGCTGGTCGAAGTTCATGACGAGCCCGAGCTCGAGCGTGCGCTACGCCTCAAGTCCCGCCTGATCGGCATCAACAACCGCAACCTGCGCACCTTCGAGACCACACTGGCGACATCAGAACGTCTGGCACAACGCGTTCCGGCCGATCGCGTCATCGTCGGCGAGAGCGGCATCTTCACGCCGGCGGATCTGGCGCGCCTTGCCGACGTCGGCATCGCGACCTTTTTGGTCGGCGAAAGCTTGATGCGCCAGGACGACGTTGCTGTGGCGACGCGCACGCTCTTGGCGCGCAGCGCCGTGGGCGCAGCGGCGGCCCGGTGATCATCCGTGGCCCGCGCCAAACAAAAACTCACCCATCTGGGCGCCAAAGGCGAAGCCCGCATGGTCGACGTTTCGGCCAAGGCGGAAACCGAACGTGAGGCGGTGGCCGCCGGTTGCGTGATTATGCAAAAGGCGACGCTCGACATCGTGCGCAAGGGCGACGCCAAAAAGGGCGATGTGCTCGGCACCGCGCGCATCGCCGGCATCATGGCGGCGAAGCGCACCCACGAGCTTATTCCACTCTGCCATCCGCTGGCTCTCTCCACGGTGGAAGTGGTTCTGACGCCCAACACCAAGCTTCCGGGCATCGATGTGCAAGCGCGGGTGAAAGTTTTCGGCAAGACCGGCGTAGAGATGGAAGCGTTGACCGCGGTCTCGGTCGCCTGCCTCACGGTCTACGACATGGTCAAGGCCATCGACCGCGGCATGCGCATCGAGAACATTCGGCTTCTTGAGAAAAGCGGCGGCCGCAGCGGCCACTTCCGCGTCGAGGAGTGAGACGTGCGCACACTCATCTCCGTCGCCGATGCGCTGCAACGCGTTCTTGAACACGCAACGCCCCTCCCCTCAGCGGACGCGCCGCTGGCCGACGCGGCGGGACTTGTGCTCGCCCGCCCGCTCACCGCACGGCGCACGCAGCCGCCGGCGGACGTGTCGGCGATGGACGGCTATGCGGTGCGCACCGCCGATGTCGCCAACGCACCTGTGCGACTGAAGGTGATTGGCGAAGTCGCGGCCGGGCGGCCATTTGCGCAGACGCTCGCGGCCGGCGAAGCGGCAAGGATTTTCACCGGCGGCGTGGTGCCCGCCGGCGCCGACACCATCGTGATTCAGGAACAGACCAAGCGCGATGGCGACCACGTCGAGGTTGAAAAAGCCTCGCCGAAGGGCCGCCATGTGCGCACGCGCGGTCTCGATTTCACCGCCGGCCAAGAACTGTTCGCAACGGGCCATCGTCTCACCGCCCGCGATCTCGCGCTGGCGGCGGGGATGAATCATCCGCTCGTTCCGGTGCACCGCAGGCCGAAGGTCGTGCTGTTCGCCACCGGCGACGAACTGGTGCCGGCCGGCACCGAACCGGCGCCCGGGCAGATCGTCTCGTCGAACAATTACGCCATCGGAGCGCTGGCGCGCGCCGAAGGCGCCACAGTGGAAGATTTCGGCATCGTCGGCGACAACCTCGACGACACCATCGCGGCGGTGCAGCGCGCGCGAGAGATCGGCGCCGACATTCTGGTCACCTCGGGCGGCGCCTCAGTCGGCGACTATGATCTGGTGCAGAAAGCTTTCACGACCGAGGGCATGACGCTCGCGTTCTGGCGGCTGGCGTTGCGCCCGGGACGTCCGCTGATGAATGGCCGCCTTGGCGACATGCATGTGCTCGGCGTGCCCGGCAATCCGGTGTCGGCCGTCGTTTGCAGCTTTTTGTTTTTGGTCCCGCTGATTCGCCGGCTCGTGGGCCGCAGCGATCTCACTCACCCGATCGAATCGGCCAAGCTCGGTGTCGATCTGCCCGAGAACGACGAGCGCGCTGACTATCTGCGGGCGACGCTGACGCCCGGACCACACGGCCTCATCGCCACGCCTTTTCCGGTTCAAGACTCATCGATGATGCTGCCGCTCGCAAAGTCTGATTGCCTGATTATCCGCGAGCCTTTCGAACCGCCGGCGAAAGCAGGCGAGCCCTGTCGCATCGTTAAATTCGAGCGTTAAGCGGTGGTTTGACAATACCGGCGGCTTCTTCACTTCAAACGACGTGCTAGATCTAAATAGCTTCATAGAAACAGACATTTAGTGTGATCGACCTCTTCCGGGTATCAATCGGGGTAACGCCCATTTCGTTAGGCTTCCCGCATCATGATGCCGCCGCCCATCAATTCCACCAAGACCGCTAAAACTCTGGCCCGGCCGCCGGACGCGCCGCCGCGTACGCCGCGGCCGGCATATTGCGTCGCTGCCACCAAGCGTAGATCAGTCGAGCCACGATCACGACCAGCGCTATTTGAATCAGCAGACCGATAATCGAGGCGAAACCCGCCATGCCACCAAAAAATCCTTGCCCAAACAACAGGCCAAGAGGCCGGCGCCAAGGAATCCGGCAGCCAACCCTCCCAACAATCCGCCGCCGAAAATCCGCCGCCAAGAAACCCTGCCGCATTCCAGCCTGCCCGCTGCCGCGCCGGTTTGGGTCATCGAAATCTCAGCGGCGCCGCACTCGGCGCGGTCGGCGTGCTCGGGGGAGCCGAGTATGTTCGCATCCCGCGGCTCCCGGCCGAGAAACCGCCACCGGCGCGTGCATGCGCATCACCGATCATCAGCGCGAAAGCTGCGGCGACCATCAAAAACGCGATAAACCAGCGAGGGCGCAACACAGCAGTTTCTCCCGGCCTAATTGCCCACAGACATAATAGGTATGCGGCAGCTGGGTTGTAAGGGTGCGCCCTGGCGCGAAGCTGCGGCGCGCACAGCGGAATGGCGGCGAAAGGCCGTCGAATTTCCAATCGACGAGCGTAACCTGCTGGCGGCGGACATGTTGGATGTTCTCATCGCGCAATCGAGCGCGTCCGCAAGGCGATGACCAAGGCTGGCATCACCTTCTTGTCGGATGACGGCAAGGCGGGCCCGGGCCTGTGAGTCGAAATCAAACCGTGATGGAGAAGCCATGCCTCGCAAACCCAAACGATAATGGCGAATTGAGATTAGAGCCGGGCGTGAAAATCGTGTTTCGCAATTTGATCTCATGCAGCAAGCCGGGCCCGGTCGGCGGTTCTTTTGCCGGACGTGGTACGCATCGCTCAAAGCTGGCGGATCGCCGGACGCGGCGCTGCAATTCGCGGGACGCTACTGACATACGATGTCGATACCGCGCCGGGTGAAGAAGTCGAATCGTTCACTACCGGACTGGCGCCGGCTGAATGGCAGCCCAGCGTCGCGTCATCGGCATCAGCCTTTGAGCTGTTGACACGCCGATCTCCCATATTGAAGCCCTCCAAACGGCGGATCCATCTGTTTCGTCCGAGGGCACTACAATAGCGGGGCTTGGCGATTCCCTCGAAGGCTATTTGGTTGCCAACATCAGCGGGACGACCTCAATCCGCTTGCGCGATCAGATCATTTCTTTGGTCGTGGCAATGTAATTTTTAACATGTTGCGTCTCCGAGTGCGATTGAAAGCATCAACGTTGATGTAGATTTCCAAAAAGCGGATACGATCTGGCGCGTCTTTTTCCGCCACCGCATTCAAACCAACAACACCGGTCCGTGATGGAAGCGTTGATCACCTCTTTCATCGCAGCTTTGGTAGGCGTCCAATTGTGCTGGGTCGACTTCAAGCTCGACGAACAGCACAAACTGACAAGGACTTCGCCCGCGCGAGCGCAGAAAATGGGATGAACGCCATGAGGACAACGAAAGCCGTTAGCACTTTCAAGAGAGCTGATTCCCTTCCCCTCCCGAAATGGACTCTCTTCAGGGTAATGAGTACTACCCACGTAACTATGTAGAATTATGCGTTGTTGTCCGCAATTATTTGATGCGGGATTGCAACCAGCCAGCGACGACAGTCCT
>CAVTTZ010000024.1:0-4074 GCA_963737755.1 uncultured Alphaproteobacteria bacterium
GGGTGATTATGGCGTACTGGCTGGTGAAATCCGAACCTTCCGCGTGGTCGTGGGATCGGCGGATCGCGAAAGGCGCCAAGGGCGAGGCCTGGACCGGCGTGCGCGATTTCACCGCGCGGCAGAACCTCGTGAAGATGAAGAAGGGCGACCTCGCCTTTTTCTATCATTCGAATGAAGGAAAAGAGATCGTCGGCATCGCCGAGATCATCAAGGAAGCCTACACCGATCCCACCGACAAGACCGGCAAGTTCGTCTGCGTCGACATCAAAGCCGACAAGCCCCTGAAGACGCCGGTGACGATGGCCGCGATCAAGGCCGACAAGCGATTGGTCGATATGGCGCTGGTGAAATATTCGCGGCTGTCGGTACAGCCGGTGACGGCTGAGGAGTGGAAGATCGTCTGCAAGATGGGCGGGATGTAGGTATCATAGCACCTCATATCCTGCAGGGGCCGTATTACCCCCAGCCCGTTTCCACAAGGAAGATACCGTACCGATTAGAACTCTTATTCGGACCGTTGCCGCCAGAGCGACGGACGGAGGACAAGTCTTAGAAATCGGGTGCCCGCAGCCTGAGCCCGACACCGCTCGACGAGGCGGGGAGCGTGGCCATGACACCAGCTCTCGAAGCCGAGACCGAGCGGCTGCTGTCACAACGCACGCGCGACATCCGGTTCTCTCCCGAGATGGTGCGGGTCTATCGCAAAAAGGACTGGCCGCAGCGAAGCAAGATCGCGCGCGCATGGATGGTCTGGGTTGCGCTGATCAGCATGGCTTTCGTGCCGATCAGCTTCCTGCTCGCTCCCGATTTGCTGCGGCTCACCATCGCCATCAGCGGGCTGCTGGTGCCGGCGCTGCATGCCTGTGCCTACCTGGTCTGGCGGAAGCCCCGCACCGCCGCTGTCGAAGGCTTCTCACTTATGCTGTTGATGACCAGCGTTATGCTGGCTTACGGCGTCCTCGCCGTCGCGGCCGGCGGGAGCGACTATGAGCGCTTCCTCACCTGCATCCTGTACGTGGATACGATCGCGATCGTGGTGTTCAATGTCGACTATATCTGGACCCTGGCCCTGATGGCCTGCTCCACGATGATCTTTCTTGGCTTCGAAATCTTCAATCCCGCGATCGACCTCGAGGAAGCGCTCGGGACGACGATCTTTTATGCGATGGGAATCTATGCGGCGACGATCGCGCGGAAAACCCAGTCGATTCTCGCTCAAAAAGCTTTCCTGTTGTCGCTGCGCAACCAGTATCGCAGCGATGCGCTGAAAAGCGCCAATCATCAACTGGAAATACTGGCGACCCACGACCCCCTCACCGGACTCGGCAATCGCCGCTCGGCGACCGACCTTGTCGAGAGACTCTGGCGTGACCCGACGATCCCGAAAGCCCGTATTGCGTTCATCATGGCCGATATCGATTTGTTCAAGCAACTGAACGACGCTACCGGCCATGCCGCTGGCGACGAGTGCATCAGACGGGTCGCAAAGGCCATCGAGAAATCGGTGCGGCTGGGCGAAGACGCCGTGTTTCGCCATGGCGGCGAGGAATTCTTTATCGTTCTCGTCAACGCCTCGGCCGACCTCGCCTGGACGATCGCCGAACGCATCCGCACTTCGGTGGAAGCGCTCGCCATCGTCAATCCCGGAGTCCGGCCGGCCGATGATTCGACCGGCATGGTAACGATCAGCCTCGGCGTCGCATTCGCGAAAGAAGACGTCGCGCCAGAGATTGTTGTTAAATGGGCTGACGACGCGCTTTACGATGCCAAGCGTGGCGGCAGGAACGTCGTGTTCCTGTCGAACGCGCACGCCACCGCAAATGATCCGCAGCGCGCGCAGCGGTCGGATGGTCTGGGTGTTTCGACAGCGAATTCCACGAGAATGATGGGTTAGTCGATTCGACCGACGGCATTGCCGAGATCATCAAGGAGGCCTATCCCGACCCCAGCGACAAGACCGGAAAATTCGTCTGCGTCGATATCAAAGCCGACAAGCCGCTGAAGACCCCGGTGACGATGGCCGCGATCAGGGCCGACAAGCGGTTGACCGACATGGCGCTCATGAATACTCGCGGCTATCGGTGCAGCCGGTGACGGACGAGGAATGGAAGATCGTCTGTAAGACGGGCGGCGGGAATATGAGGCTCGTTATTGCGAGCCAACGGGTCGCGCGAATGCGCGCCCGATGACAGGCTCTGCGAAGCAATCAATCTTGACGCGAACCAAAGATGGATTGCTTCGTCGCTAACGCTCCTCGCAATGACGGATAACGCCTAAAGCCTCCGTTGCCATTCGCACTTGTGTATTAGTCATTTGCGTGCCTATCCGGCCAACTGATTTGCCCGTCGTGTTAATCTGTCGCAGCCAACGCAGTTGATCGCACCCCCAAATCAAAGGCAGAATCCACGCCATCCCGTCCCGAAAGAGGGGCGCTTCGCGGTCGTCACGAACGTTGGTGCGGGATGCGGTGGACGTTGGCAGCGCCTTTGACGAAAGCGCGGCCTACGGACGGCGAAGTCGTGTGGTCCTGACGCCCCGACGCTGGCGTCAAGTTTACGGATTCAGTCCGTAGGCGACGGTGGCAAGAAAGCCCGGTCGCCGGGGAGAGCACGAAGGAAGCTGTTAAAACCATTGCGCAGGAAACGCCGGATGATTGGCTGAACCTGTGGTGACTAACGCGCGTGCTTACTACACTACACGCGCGGCTACGGGTGCAGCTGGCATCCGGCGTTTCCTGCGCCCTCTTTACTCTGAGGGACCGATTTTTTTGAAAAACCCGGGCGCATTGCGTCGCGAGAACGAATTTGCATGTCCATTCCCGGCTCAATGCGGAGCATCCTGCCCGGCGTGACGATCAAATGGCTCTTTGAAATTCGAATCAGAAAACCCGCAAGCCGCCTACGCCGCTGCGGCCGATACGACCTGCGCCAGCAATTGCTCGCGCTTCGATTGCGAGCGATAGCCCTTCATGGTCGCGGCGAAACGTTCGAGGATGCCGTCTTCGAACGCCGTCACGATGGTATCGTGGACATAGCTCTTGCGGCAGATCGCCGGCGTGTTCGACAGCTCGTCCGCGGCGGCGCGAACGGCTTCGAGCACCTGCTTCTTGCGGCCGCGGGCGCTCGCCGCCGGCGAAATCCGCGACAGCGATTCCAGCACCACGGCGGACGCCATCAGGGTGCGAAAATCCTTCAGCGAGATCTTGATGCCGGCGATCTCGCGCAGGAAGGCGTTGACGGTGGTGGTGGACACCGTGCGCACGGTGCCGGAATTATCGCGGTACTGGAACATTCGCTTGCCCGGCACAGTGCGCAAAATCCCGATCGCGCGGACAAGTTTCGCGGCGTCGCATTCCTTGCGCACGGCCTTGCCGCCCTTGGCCTTGAAGGCCAGCACCAGCGTATCGTCTTCCAGCACGACATTGGACTTCAACAGCGTGGTGGCGCCGCGGGTGCCGTTGAGACGGGCATAGGATTCATTGCCGGGGCGGATCGCGGTGCGCGCGATCAGCTCGATCACCGCCGACAGCGCGAATTCGCGGGTCGGCTCGTCGCCCGACAGATGCATGGACACGTTGCGGCGAATTTTCGGCAACGCTGCGACCAGCCGCGCGAGGCGATGCGCCTTGCGGTGTTCGCGGACCTTCTCCCAATCGGCATGATAGCGGTATTGCAGCCGGCCGGCCGCATCGACGCCGACGGCCTGCAGATGCGAGGTCGGATCGGGCGAATAGCGCACCTGCTGGTAGGCCGGGGGCACCGCCATCGAATTCAGGCGCCGGAGGGTGCCGACGTGGCGGATCGGCGTGCCGTTGGCACGCACGAAAGAGTAGTTCTTGCCGCGCTTGATCCGGCGGATGGTCAATTCATTCTGGTCGCCAAGGGTGAGACCGATGTCGCGGGCCAGGGCTTCGACTGAGGTTTTGGCGGCAATGCTGGGGGTCTTTACAGGGGGCGCTTTGGGCAGTTGCCCGAGCGCCTCCGCCAACGCCACGGCCGGATCGGCGGAAACGGGCCGCGTAGCCTCGAAATTCTGCTGATCTATCATGACCGTAGTCGCCTTGCTCCGCCTGCT
>CAVTTZ010000025.1:0-100394 GCA_963737755.1 uncultured Alphaproteobacteria bacterium
AAAGCTGGAACGGCGCTACGGAAAAGATGTCTTAAAGCCGGCTTATGAAAAGCTTGCCACCTCGCATGGGTCGCCGAATATCGCGGTCTAGACGAAGGCTCGTCAAGCTTGATCGCGGCGCATCTTCTCGGCCATGCCATGTCGGTTAATCCGTGCACCAGTGCGTTGTTGCCAAATCCCGTACAAAGAATCGGATGACCAGCCGTCCTCTCGTACCACCAGCGTACAGCGGACTATGGGCGTCTGCCGCCCTTTCCGGTGGCTAGACCTCAGCGACGCGAAGTGATTTTGCCCGCTTCGACCAGTTGCCGGAGACGACCGAGCTTCTCGAACTGCTGTGGGTCGGAGCGCACAAAGGTTGTCTTGAAGTGGATATCTCGTTGCGGCATGCCCTGGAATCCTCGGACAGACGTGAAAGCGCCGCCGTCAGCCTATCTCAGACAAATTCATAAGGCGCCGTGAACGGCGCGAAGCCGCAACCGGGCTCCTACTTCAGTGGGTTTTCATCGGTAGGCTTTGCAGTCGCAATTCCCCGACCGCCCCGCCATAGACCGGAGTAAAGCCCGGATCAATGAGATGCGCTTTGGGAAATCGCGCCAGCAGGCGACGGATTGCGATGGTGATGGTAGTGCGGCCGAGGATGTTGCCGATGCAGTGATGCGGGCCCGCACCGAAGGATAGAATCCGCTTTGGCTTGCGATGAATGTCGAAGCGCGTCGGGTCAGGAAACACATCAGGATCGTAGTTCGGGGCCAGCGGCGACGGCCGTACCACCATGCCCTTGAGGATGGGCGTGCCTCCGACCTCGGTGTCGCGAGTGGCGATGCGCGGGAAGGTGAAATAGCCATTACTGGCGAGGCGAAAGCATTCCTCGAGCGCGTCGGGAATGAGCGCCGGGTTGCGGATCAACTGATCCAACTGCCCGGGGTGCGTGTAGAGCAGGTAGAGGGCGCCGCCGGCGGCACGGCTCGTTGCCGACAGCGAGGCGCCGCAGATGCCAAAAATCTGGTCGAACAACTCGCTGTCATTGAGCTTATCGCCTTGATCGCGGGCGTTGATGAGATCGCTGATGAAGTCCGAGCGCGGGCTTACCCGCCGCTCTTCGATAATGGCCCTGATTTCTTCCATGGTGCGATCGAAGGCGTGCCGCAGTTCCGGGGACCACGACTCGCCCGGCTTGACGTAGGTGGTGCCTGGGATGATATCGTGGAACGCGACGAAGATCGCCTTGCGGCGCTGGTCCATATTCACCATGGCATCCAGCAAGGCATCGACGACGAGATGCGCCCCGTAGTCCTGCATGCCGTCGAACTCGGGGCCGTTCGCCTCGATGCGGTCGAGCATGCCGTCAACGATCCGGGTGATGCTGTCCTGAAGTTGCTCGATCCGCCGCGACGAGAATGCCGGTATCAGCAGGCGGCGGACCGGGCATGCTGCTCGCCGTCCATCTGCGTCACGAATTGCGCAAACATTATCTTATTGAACTGCTCCCAGCCAGGACCACGCGGCATCTCTGACTTGAAGATCTCGGTCTCAGAAAACACCCGATGCACATCGGCATAGCGCCCGACCACCACCTGCGGCGGGCCATTGCCGAGTACGTAGAACGGGCGCCGTCGCGCCCATTCCGCCATGTGGCGGTGCGCATTCGCTTTGAACTCAGCGCTGCCGAGATCCACATCGACAACGTTGTTGCGATCCAGTTCCGCCGGTAATGACATCATGTTTCGACTATCGCATTCCTTTGCGTGTGAATGGATTCCCCATATGCACCCGGGAGTTCCCGTGAGCGGCTTTGATTCACTGGCGGGCATTTGGGTAAACTAGGGCCGGCCCGCGAACTCGATGGGCCTTGTTTTGCTGGCTGGCCCCTAGTGCGGCCGCCGGTACCGCCTCCGTATAGCCTTTCCTCCATTTATCACACGACCAGCCAATCCTAGACGTAACAGCCCGTTATCAGGGAGCGGTAGGCGCGGCCACGCTTTACAAGGCCGGCAACCATCTTCCTCCCTCCACAACATTCACCCTGCCAATATCGTCGGCTACATCCTCCAGCGCCTTGATCCCAAGCCACAACCTGCATCGGTGAGTTCAGCGATGCGGCGCAGGACCTCGTGGCGCATTGGTCGCTTCCGCGCGCCGCGATAACACAACGCCGGCAACGTCCGGCTTTAGGAGTATTTCTATCCGATTATCCTTTGTTTTCAGGGTCAGACGATCATAAAATACGATATTTATTATATTTTCCGCCGAATAGATATTGGCGACCAGATGACGTGCCGTTACACATCACCTCACACACCTAGAGTGTCATCGAGGTGCCGGTGAATGGCACTCCGGATAGCGCGAAGGTCGTTAGCCGCCCCAGGGTCCAGCAGCTTCCTCCGAATTAGCTCGGTGACTTCTGTTTCGCGTAACTCGATCGTCAAGCAACGAAGACCCGCTTGGCGCCTGCTGCGATGCGCTCGCATGCGTTCAGCCGCGAGGGAGCGGGCAACCGGTAAGGAAGCTAGATCTCTACTCACCACGGCATCTTGCGACATCGTCTACCGTCTGGTCCTTCGAAGCCTCGGCGATCAACTTAGCACTGAATCACCCGAGGCCGACATCCAGGTGATCTTCACTCAATCCCGGCGTCTTCGGGCCAAGACCGACTGTGCCGAATAGAAGGCCCGCCAGCGACCTTGGGAAGCTCCGTAGTGAGTTTGGGCGCTGCTCGGCTACCGGCCCGCGCCTCGGTCAACTGGTTGTCCAGATGACCCTCGCCGTGCCGGCTGGGGCACGGTATTAGCGTCTGCCACAAGCCAGCGCGGCATTAACAGGTTGGGGAAGAAGTCGGTTCGAGAAGGCACAGCTGTACCAGAGGTGAGGGAAGGGCAGTAATCTGCCTTTGCAGGTCAATGGATAGATTTCGCCCCTCACCTTGGATAAATCTCTGAATTCACCGGACATGTGCCACAACTCTCCTGGGCACCATTTTCTTAATTTTTGTGTGATCCGTTGGGCTTTTGCTAAGAAAAGCCGCGTCGACTGGTTTGCTACCGTCGCATCGAGGATCGCACCATGATCCGCCTGTCGATCAAGCGCAAAATCATCGGCATTGCGTTGATTCTGATCGCGCTGATGACGGTCACGGCGCTGATCTCGCTCGTTCTGGTCATGCAGGTGTCCGGCCGGCTGGAAGAGCTGAGCCGGAGCTACGTTCCGGCCTACGCGGCTTTGGCGCGGGCCAATGTGCACTCGCTCGAGCGTGCTTTGGCGCTCCGCCGCATGGTGATCGAGCGGATGGAGCAGGCGCCGGATGCGGTGCGCTATGCCGCCGCGCGCAAGCGCTTCGAGGACAGCGCTGTCGTCTTCGATCGGGAGGCCAAGGCCGCGCGTGCTCATCTCGATGGCCTGATCAGCAAAGGTTCTGATTTCCACGATGCGCAGGCGCTCGTCCGCATCGATACGCGACTCGGCGACGTGGTCGACGGCACCCTCGTTCAATACAACGAGGAGGTCGCGCGCTTGCTGCCGCTGCTCGATACCGGCGACCGCAAGGAGATCGCCGAATCGCTGCAGCGGGTCGACGAACTGCGCGACGATCTCAACCGCCAGCTCGATGACATGCGCACCGAGATGGTCAAGGTGCTGCAGGCCGAATTCGGCGGACGACGATTCGCCAGCAGCAGACCGTGGTCATCACCGCGATGGTGCTCACTGGCCTTGCGGCTGCGCTCGGGCTGGTGTTTTCGGTGCTGGTCAGCTCCGGTTTGACCAAGCCGGTCCGCCGTCTGCTGGAGGGCGCTCGGGCGGTCGAACGCGGCGAGCTCGATCATACGCTTGCGGTCACCTCACAGGACGAGATCGGCCATCTCACGGTTGCCTTCAACCGCATGATCGAACAATTGCGTCTGAAAGAGCGCATCCGCGAGACGTTCGGGCGCTACGTCGATCCGCGTATCGTCGAAGGGCTGATCACCGGACCCGCTCTGGCGGCGGAAGGCCAGCGCCGCGTCATGACCGTGCTGTTCTGCGACGTCAAAGGCTTCGTCGGCGTCAGCGAAGAGATGACGCCGCAGGGTCTGGTGCGGGTGATGAACCGGTATTTCTCGATGATGTCGGCGCCGATCCACCAGCATGGCGGCATCATCGACAAATATATCGGCGACGCCATCATGGCCTATTGGGGACCGCCCTTCACGCCGGACGCCGATCAGGCGCGTCTGGCCAGCTTGGCTGCGCTCGACATGCTGGCGCAGGTCGTGCCGTTCCGCGCCGAATTGCCGGAGCTGCTCGGTTTGCGCAACGTGCCGATCTCGTTCGACATCCGCATCGGTATCGCCACCGGTGAAGCGCTGGTCGGCAGCATCGGCTCCGACGTGTTGATGAGCTACACGGTGATGGGCGAGACGGTGAATTTGGCCTCGCGCCTGGAAGGCGCCAGCAAGCTCTATGGCAGCCACATCCTGGTCTCGGAGGCGACGGCCGCGGCGGCCGGCGACGCGATCGAGGTGCGCGAGGTCGATCGCGTGGCTTTGGTCGGGCAAAGCCAGGCCCGGCCGATTTACGAAATCATCGGCCGCAAGGGCGGCCTGACCGCCAATCAGGTCGAGTTGCAAAAGCGCTATGCGGAAGGGCTTGCCGCCTATCGCGATCGCCGCTGGGAGGATGCGCGCGCCGCCTTCACGGCAGCGCTCGACGGCTGTGCCCGAGGACGGGCCGACCCGCACGATGCTCAAGCGCCTCGATACGCTTGCGGCAGCGCCGCCGGCGGACAATTGGGACGGCGCCTGGCGTCTCGAGCAAAAATAACCGAAGCGAGTCGCGCGGCCGTTACATCTCCACCTGACCGCCGAGTTCGATCACGCGGTTTGGCGGAATGCCGAAAAACTCAGTGGCAGGCTGCGCATTGCGGTGCATGAAATCGAAGACCTGCCGGCGGAACGCGTTGAAGCCGGAGTGGCGGCTGGCCACGATGGTGACGCGCCCGACGAAAAACGATGTGTCCATCATGTTGAAGTCGAGCTTCCGCGCGCGGCAGTCTTCGAGGACTTGCGGAATGTCCGGGTGCTCCATGAAGCCGTAGCGCACCCGCACCGAGTGGAAATTATCGCCCAAAGGGCTGGTCTGAATGCGATCTTCGGGCGCGATCCGCGGCACGTTCTCGGTCACCACGCGCAAAATCACGATGCGCTCGTGCAGCACCTTGTTGTGTTTGAGATTGTGCAGGAGCGGCACCGGCACCATGTCGAGCCGGCTGGTCATGTAAATGGCGGTGCCCGGCACGCGGGTCTTGGTGTGCACCTGGCGGATGAAATCGGACAGCGGATAAGTATCGCGCTCGAGCGCGCCCAGCAGCACGTGACGGCCGCGCCACCATGTCGACATCAAGAAGAACACGATCGCGGCGACCACGAGCGGAAACCAGCCGCCTTCGAGCACCTTCATCATGTTGGCGCTGACGAACGCCAGATCGACCACGACGAACACACCGGCGACCGCGAGACTGATCGGCAGACTCCAGCCCCAGACTTCGCGCATCGTCAGGAACATCAACAGCGACGTCAGCAACATGGTGGTCGCCACCGCGATGCCGAAGGCGGCGGCGAGATTGTCGGATGAGCGAAAGCCGAGCGTCAGGCCGAGCGTCAGGATCATCAGCGTCCAATTGACGAAGCCGATATAGATCTGGCCGTAGCCCGCGTCCGAGGTCTGCACGATGTGCAGCCGCGGGCATAGCCCGAGCTGGATAGCCTGCCGCGTCATCGAAAAGGCGCCGCTGATGATCGCCTGGCTGGCGATGATCGTGGCCACCGTTGCGAGGATCACGAGCGGCACTTGCAAGACGGCCGGGCACAGCGAGAAAAATGGATTGACGCCGCCTTCGCCGCCGACCACGAGCGCGGTCTGGCCGGCATAGTTGAGCACCAAGCAGGGCAGCACCAGCCCATACCAGGCGACCCGGATCGGCTTGGCGCCAAATGCCCCATGTCGGCGTAAAGCGCTTCGGCGCCGGTGGCGCACAGAAAAACCGCGCCGAGCACCAGGAATCCGGTCAAGCCGTGGCCGAACAGGTAGGCGATGCCATAGCGCGGATCGAGCGCGATCAGCACGCCCGGATGATGGACGATTCCGCTCAGTCCGAGCACCCCGATGGTGAGGAACCATACGGTCATGATCGGGCCGAACAGCTTGCCGATGCGGTCGCTGCCCTGGGATTGCAAGGCAAAAAGCCCGACCAGAATCACCGCCGACAAGGCGACGATATAGGGCGCAATCGCCGGCACCGGCGTTTTCAACCCTTCCAGCGCGCTGAGCACCGAGATTGCCGGCGTAATGGCGCCGTCGCCATAGAGTAGCGCGGCGCCCAAAAGCCCGATTGCGATCACGACGACGCGCTCGCCGTGCTTGATGCCCAGGAGCGACATCAGCGCCAGGATGCCGCCTTCGCCCTCGTTGTCGGCCCGCATCACCACGGCGACGTATTTGATCGAGGTGGTGATCAGGAGCGTCCAGACGATGAGCGACAGCATGCCGATCGACCGTCTCGGTCGTGGCGCCGCCGGCCCAATCGAGCGCGGTCTTCAGCGTGTAAAGCGGGCTTGTGCCGATATCGCCATAGACCACGCCCAAGGCGCCAAGCATGAGCGTGCCCAAGCGCCCGTGCGGCGATGTCGGCGTGCTTTCGACTGTCGTGCTGGCGGTTGTCATAAAGTGCTGATGTGCACGCGATGCGCGACGGTTTGGTGACGCTTCGGCCTTTGGCCTTCTAGCAATGAACAATCTTCCGGTCGATGCTGGATCTGCGCCAGCCCGCGCCGGCGAGCGAATTCCCACGGAATGGCAAACGAAACCCACGCACCTACATTTGTCGGTGCGGAGGTGCGGCGATGACGAAGGCAAACGAGAAGACAGCGCTGGTGACGGGCTCGACCGACGGGGTCGGCCGCGTCGTGGCAAAAAGGCTCGCGGAGCAGGGCTGGCGCGTCCTCGTCCACGGCCGCGACCATGAGCGCGGCGGCGCGGTCGTCGCCGAGATCGAAGCCGCCGGCGGCGTTGCCGAATTCCTCCCGGCCGATCTGTCGTCGCTTACCGAGGTGCGCGGCTTTGCCGGTGCGATCCACGACAAAGCCGCGCGCCTCGACCTGCTGATCAACAATGCCGGACTTGGCACCGGCGGCGGGCTGGGGCGGCGGCAAATCAGTGTCGACGGCTATGAGTTGCGTTTCGCCGTCAATTATCTGGCCGGCTTCCTGCTGACCCATTTGCTGCTGCCGGTGATCAAGAGCAGCGCGCCCGCGCGTATCGTCAATGTCGCTTCGATCGGACAGCAAACAATTGATTTCGACGATGTGATGCTGACACGCCACTACAGCGGGTCGCGCGCCTATTGTCAGAGCAAGCTGGCACAGATTCGCGTTCACGGTCGACCTGGCGGGCGAACTCTCAGCCTCGGGCGTGACCGTCAACGCGTTGCACCCGGCAACCTACATGAACACCACCATGGTGCGTCTGTCCGGCGCCACGCCGATCAGCACCGTCGAGCAGGGAGCCGAGGCGATCTTGAAGGCTCGCCGTTTCGCCGGAGATGGACGGCAAGACCGGTCTGTTTTTCAATGGTCAGCGCGAGGCGCGAGCCGACGCTCAGGCATATGACGCCGACGCGCGGGCGCGCCTCAAGGCGCTCAGTCGGAAACTCTGCGGATTGCCGGAGAACGAATAGGACTGTTGAACGCGCAAGGAGCCCGGCGCGGCCGGGCTCCTTGTCCATACCAGCCAGAACGGCGATTACTTCGTCATGCTGCTGTTGCGGTCCGGCACCCACGTCGTCGTGCTGCTGTCGTATTTGAAACCGGGGGCGTTCTTGAGGCTGTCCTTGGTGGCGTTCATGACCAAGCGGACTTTGTTGTTTTGGTGGTGGTCGCGCTGACGTCGTGAAACGGAACCGCGACATCCTTCTCGCCGGCGCCCAGGAACCCGCCGACGCCCACGATCAGCGTCGAGACCATGCCGGATTTGTCGACCAGAACGTCCATGACTTCGCCGATCTTGGTGTCGTTCGGATCATAGACATCCTGCTTGTACCAGTCGGTGACGGTCATCGAGTTTGCCGGTATTTCGCTTTGCGACCTTGGCCATGTCCTGCGCGGCAAAAGCGTCTTGCGCGGAATAGGCCGTCAACGACAGCGCGCCGATCGCGGCGGCTGCAAACAAAGTTTTGAGCATGCGTTTCTCCCTTCGGAATTCGCGTTACGGGGTGAGACATTTGCTAAGTGCGGCACCCGGAATGATGCTGCATCGTTAGTCCTTGGCTGAACGTTCGGAGACAGCCTTCGTTCCGCGACCCGAGGGTGCGACAGCGTGTCCAATGACAGGCGATCAAACAAATTCGCACGACGCTTGAATCAAAAAATGCGCCAGATGAAGACGACCACGCGTCGCGCTGTATCAAATGAATTAACGTCTCGCCGCTGTTAACATATCGGGCGTTGCCGCAAACCGTCAGGTTAGCTCCGGGTCACATCGCATCCAAATCCCTGGCGGCGAATACCAGCCCGATCGGGCGGCGGATTCGATCCGAGTCTATACAGAGCCGAATCTGCGCAGAGCCAGGTCGGGACTCACCTCAGACTTCAGCCCCAAGTTGGCCGCAGATCCAAGCCGGGCCGATGACTCGGTTTTGACGCCTTGCGGCCATTGCGATATTCACACCCCGAAAGGCCGAGCATTCTTCCCAAGCGCAACCTCACGCCGGCCACGGCACATTTTTATCATGACCATACGTTTGCATCGCGGCGACCTGCCTGATCTCTCGCGTTATACCGGTGCGGTGGCGATCGACACCGAGACGATGGGGCTATCGCTCAGCCGCGACCGGTTGTGCGTGGTGCAGCTTTCGCCCGGCGACGGCTCCGCCGACGTGGTGCAGATTCCGCTGCACGCGAGCGACGCGCCGAATCTGAAAAAGCTGCTCGCCGACCCGGGCGTGCTGAAGATTTTCCATTTTGCCCGTTTCGACCTGGCCATGCTGTACAGCGCCTTTGGCGTCATGCCGGGTCCGGTCTATTGCACCAAGATCGCGTCGCGGCTGTCGCGCACCTACACCGACAAGCACGGTCTCAAGGATCTGGTGCGCGAGGTGCTGGGACAGGAAATTTCCAAACAGCAACAGTCGTCCGACTGGGGCGCGACCGAACTGACGGATGCGCAAATTTCTTACGCGGCGGCCGATGTGCTTTATCTCCACGCGCTGAAGGAACGGCTCGACACGATGCTGGCGCGCGAAGGCCGCGACAAACTGGCGGACGCGTGCTTTCGCTTTCTGCCCGACCGCGTCCGGCTTGATCTTGCCGGTTTTGCCGAGGACGACATTTTCGCCCATTCCTGATGCGCATGCGAAGCCGATCGGTCGCGAAATCGCGCGCGCCAAGCGGTTAGAGCACGTCCCGGAAAAGTGGAAACCGGTTTTCCGAAAAAGGACATGCGATAACAAATAGATCCAGAGCACATCGCGATTCAGCCTGATCGTGATGTGCTCTAGGGCCTGCGACACCCGGCGCGACTGTTCGCGCGCCAGGCACAATTGTGCGATCGGATCTGCGGTTTCGCCCGTTCGAAGCCATATTTCGAGGCGACAATGTGCCGACGGAGCCGTAAAAGCTGTCCGTACCGGCGGGTTGGGGCGCCGGTCTGAGGGGAAAGCCGCTGACAACTGCCTATCCTGTCGAAAATGCCCGGCGGACGATCCCCGCCGGCGGGCGTGGCGATGCCGAAAAGCTCTATCGGGCAGCGCTGCGACACAGTCGTCTTGTGCGATTGCTGCGGATTGGCGTACCAGCGGCGTTGGCGGCGGCCCTGTTGGCGACGATCGGGGCCAACTACATGCCGACGGTTGGAGGCCTGCGGCTGCCCGGCGAGATCGGCAAGCTGGTGATCAAGGGAACCAAGGTAACGATGCAGGCGCCGCGCCTTACCGGATATACGGCCAACTCCAGACCTTATGAGTTTACGGCAAATTCAGCCGAGCAGGACATTACCAAGCCCGATCTGATGGCATTGAACCAAATCCACGCGAAAATTGAGCTCGAAGACAAGAGCATGGTCAATCTCACGGCCAATTCCGGCGGCTACGACATGAAGACGGAGCAGCTCACGCTTGTCGACGCGATCCACGTGACGTCATCGAACGGTTACGAAGCGCGTTTGAGTGAGGCGACGGTCGACGTGCACAGCGGCACGATTGTTTCCGACAAGCCCGTCTGGGTGAAGCTCACCGGCGCCGTGATCGACGGCAAAAAAATGGAGGTGCGGGATTCTGGCAATGTGATCCGTTTTACCGACGGTGTCAGAATGGTCGTCCAACCAGAACATATCCAAACGCAGACGGGCGACCGATGAAGCCGATCCGCTTAGCTGTCGTTGTGCTGGCACTCGGGGCGCCCATGATTGCGATGGCGCAAGCCCCACATCCGGCGGGGGTCGCTCCGCAGCTCGGCAATCCGGCCAGTATGTTGAACGACAATCAGGATCAACCGATCCAGATCGACGCCGCGACCCTCGAAGTCCACGACAAGGAGAAGATGGCGACCTTTGCGGGCGATGTGCAGGTCGTGCAGGGCGATACCACGATCAAGTGCCAGAAGCTGGTCGTGTTCTATGGGCCCGAGCCTGGCACGGCGGCTGCGGCCGAAGCCAAGAAAAAGCAAAAACAACAGTCGCAGCAGGCCGCAGCGCAGCCTCCAGCACAGCAAGCTCAGGCGCAACAGCAGCAACCGCAGCAGGCCGGGGGGATGCCGGGGCGTTCGCAGGACATTCGCCGGATCGAGGCGCGCGGCGGCGTCACGGTGATCTCCAAGGATCAAACCGCGACCGGGGAGCTCGGTGTCTACGATTTGAAGACCAAGACGATCACGCTGCTCCACAATGTCACGGTAGCGCAGGGCAAGAATGTGCTGCATGGCGAGCGGGTCGTGGTCGATACGGTTTCCGGCAACGCCCATTTCGATGCCACCGCGGATGCGCAGGCCAGTCAGACCGGGACCACACCCGCAAAGCCGCCGGGTCGGGTCCGTGCCGTGATCCTGCCGAGCAAGGATGCAAAAGGCGGTCCGGCCGCCAACACCATGGCTGTCGTGCCGGTGAGACCGAACTAGCGCGCGATCGAGGAGAATGCGGGCCGGTTTCCCGGAAAGGAGATGCGGCGACAACCGTTGCGGCGACGGAAGAAGTTAGGGCACGCGCAAAGCTTAATCCGGATGGGGTCCCGAGGGGCGAATTTGCGACGCACGGTCGCAGCATTGCGGCGGCAAATCGGATAAAGTCCCATCTGCGGAGGGGCGTTCGCAGCGTTTAAGGCAAGGTTCAGGGTTCAAGGCTGGCCGGCGTGGTCGATATTTTCTCATATTTCCGTCGCAGCGGCGCGCCGCGACGACCGGCGCTTGCCGGCGCCGAAGCGATCGACCTGCCCAGCATGGGTGGGGAGATCAGCGACACCTATGTCGACATCGCGAGCGCGCCGACGCCTGATCGCAAGCCCCGCAGCAAGCGGCAGCCACCGTCGTCTGCGCCGTCGCGCTCCCGGCGGCCTCCAGAGAACGGGCCGACGCGCCCGCCACTTTCCGACACGACACCGAGCCGCTCGCGGCGCCCTGATAGTGTGCCGAGAGACGATCCACGAAACCGTTTGCCGCCGCCCGAAATCGAGGCGGAAGACGACCTGCGAAGTCAGCAGCCGTTCTCGAACGGCGTGCCGCAGGACGATCCGCGAAGCCGTCAATCGTTTTCAGATGGCGATTTCGGCGACGACCCGCGTGGCTGGCAGTCGTTCCCGGACAGCGTTTCGCAAGACGATCCGCGAAGCCGTCAGTCGTTTGCGGATATCGGACTTCGAGGCGATCCGCGGAGCCGGCCGCCGCTTCCCGCCGGTGTGCCCCGTGACGACTCGCGAAGCCGGCCGCCGCTTCCGGATGGCGTGCCGAGAGACGACCCCCGGAGTTGTCCTCCGCCTCCGGATGGGCCGAGAGACGAGCAGCGAAACCGCCCGGTGCCGGAAAATCCGGCGCCGCCACGACCGCGGCGCCAGGACGGAAACGGCGGCGCCCCCATCGATCGCAAGGGCGTGCTCGCAGTCCATGGCGTGGAGAAAACGTTCGTCGGCCGCAAGGTGGTCAAGGGCGTGAGCCTCTACGTCCGCAAGGGCGAGGCGGTCGGATTGCTCGGTCCCAACGGCGCCGGCAAGACCACGGTGTTTTACATGATCACCGGGCCTGATCCGCGCCGACAACGGGCGCATCGAGCTGGACGGTCACAACGTCACGGCGCTGCCGATGTATCAGCGGGCGCGGCTGGGCATCGGCTATCTGCCGCAGGAGGCTTCGATCTTCCGCGGCCTCAATGTCGAGCAAAATATCCGCGCCGTGCTCGAAGTGGTGGAAAAGAGCGCCAAGCAGCGTGACCGGCGTCTCGACGAGCTGCTCGAGGAATTCAACATCACCCGGCTGCGCAAGACGCCTTCGATCGCGCTGTCCGGCGGCGAACGCCGGCGCGTCGAGATCGCGCGCGCGCTGGCGACGCAGCCGAACTACATGCTGCTCGACGAGCCGTTCGCCGGCATCGATCCGATCGCGGTCGGCGACATTCAGGCGCTGGTGCGCCATCTGACCAATCGCGGCATCGGCGTGCTGATCACCGACCACAATGTGCGCGAAACGCTCGGACTGACCGATCGCGCCTACATCATCTATTCGGGCGAGGTTCTGACGGAGGGCCGGACCACCGAAATCGTCAACAATCCCGACGTCCGGCGGCTCTATCTGGGCGAGCAGTTCCAGCTGTAACCCTGTTCGAAATCGGTTGACGACAGGGCGTCCGACTTGCTGTAAAAAGCTACCAAGCAAGAATTGGACCAAGTAGCCCGCCGGATGGCCCTTACGCAACGACTGCAGATCCGCCAGAGCCAAGCGCTGGTGATGACGCCGCAGCTTATGCAGGCGATCAAGCTGCTGCAGCTGTCGAATCTGGATCTCGTCGCCTACGTCGAGGCGGAACTCGAGCGCAATCCCTTGCTGGATCGGAACGCCGACGACGAGGGCGGTCCGGGCGACGCGGACGCGCGCGAGGCACCGGACATGCCGGCGCCAGGATGGCGAGGCGTCTGGCCGAGCGCGAGATGTGGGAGACCGGCCGCGGAACCGGCTTGCCGGCGCGATCGGAGACGCACTCGACGCGCGCACCGACGACGTATTTCCCGACGAAGCCGAACCGAACCGCCAGCACGCCGCCGAGGGGCCGGCCGCCTATTCGGAATGGGCCGCGGTCGGCGCCGGCGGCCGCGATGACGGTGAATACAGTCTCGAGGCTTTCGTGGCGGCGGAAATCACGCTCGGCGACTGGTTGCGCGAGCAGCTGGCGCTCGCCGTCAGCGATCCGGTGCAGCGCATGATCGGCCGATATCTGATCGATCTGGTCGACGAGGCCGGCTATATCGCCGGCGACCTCGAGACCGTGGCGGAGCGGCTCGGCACCGGGCTCAAGGAAATCGAGGCCGTCCTCGTCATCCTGCAGAGCTTCGATCCGCCGGGCATCTGCGCGCGCAATCTCGCCGAATGTTTGACGCTGCAGCTCAAGGAGAACGATCGGTTCGATCCGGCGATGGCGGCCCTGATCGGGCGTCTCGATCTCTTGGCCAAGCGCGACTTCGCCGCGCTGAAGAAAGTTTGCGGCGTCGGCGACGAGGACCTGGTCGATATGATCGGCGAAATCCGCCGGCTTAATCCGAAGCCCGGCCTCGCCTTCGGCTCGGCGACGGTGCAGCCGATCGTGCCCGATGTGTTCGTGCGCTCCGGACCGGACGGTGGCTGGATCGTCGAACTCAATTCCGACACGCTGCCGAAAGTGCTGGTCAATCAGAGCTACTATTCCGAAGTGTCGGCGACGGCGCGGCGCGACACGGACAAATCCTATCTCGCGGAATGTTTGCAGAGCGCCACCTGGCTGGTGCGCGCGCTCGATCAGCGCGCCCGCACGATCCTGAAGGTCTCCAACGAAATCGTGCGCCAGCAGGACGGCTTCTTCGCTCACGGCGTCGAGCATTTGCGGCCGCTGAATCTGAAAACCGTGGCCGAGGCGATCAGCATGCACGAGTCGACGGTGTCGCGCGTCACCGCCAACAAATACATGGCGACCAGCCGCGGCATCTTCGAGCTCAAATATTTCTTCACCTCCGCGATCGCCGCGGCCCATGGCGGCGAGGCGCATTCGGCCGAGGCGGTGCGGCATCGCATCAAACAACTGATCGACGCCGAGACCGCGGCCGACGTTTTGTCCGACGACACCATCGTCGACAAGCTTCGCGAATCCGGCATCGACATCGCGCGGCGAACGGTCGCAAAATATCGCGAGGCGATGCGCATCCCTTCGTCGGTGCAACGGCGCCGCGAAAAGCAGGCCGTCCCGGTCGCGTGATCTGCGCTGTCCCGGCTGAACTTGAGGCGTCGCACCGCGTTGACGTCGCCAGCACCGATACATAGGTCCAATAAAGACAGTTGTGTTAACGTGCGCCACAAGACTTTCGAAGCCCGCGGAGGTTGCCATGTCGTTTCGCATTTCGGGAAAAAATCTGGACGTCGGTGAAGCTTTGCGTGAGCGCATCAACAGCCGCATCGGCGAAGCCATGAACAAATATTTCGATGGCGGTTATTCAGGGCACGTGACGGTGGCGCGCGAGGATTCGGGATTCCACACCGAATGCGCCGTTCATCTCGATTCCAAAACCACGCTGCAGGCCGAGGCCAGCGCGCACGACGCTTACGAGAGCGCCGACCAGGCCGCGCTGCGTGTGGAGAAGCAGCTGCGCCGTTATCATCGGCGGTTGAAGGATCATCGCGGCTAAAATATTAAGGCGCGCGTTGCTAAAACGTCATCCTTTCCGGCTTTCTTGCAGCTCGCCGGAGCATCAATGTTTGCCGAAAAAAAGCACTGCGCTGCCGTACGAATTGAGCATGTCCCGGAAAAGTGGAAACCGGTTTTCCGAAAAAGGACATGCGATACAGGTAGCCGAGCACATCGCGATTAGCTAATCGTGATGTGCTCAGCAATTTTCCGGCTCATGGGGCTGTCGTTTCGGCGGGGATGCCGGGAACTCGCTGGTTCAACAGCGGTTGTCGGATGCCCATTGACGCGGTGGTCCGCTCTCCCTATGGTCCGCCGCCTTTGAGCGCGTTCCCGAACGTGGTTGCGTTTGGGAAAGACAATGCAAAACGTCAGCGCGAGGTCTGGCCGTGCTCGCCAACTATACCTTACTCGCCCATTCTACCTCGCTCGCCAATTGGGGCTTGCTCGTCAATTCTCCGGTCTGTCGGTATTCGGTCGGTAAGCCTCTGGCCTGCGAATATCGCTTCGACCGTGTATCTCGCAAGTCAGAACCACGTAAATCCTGCCAGGCATTCACCGTCTCAGGTCCCTACGATGCCGCTCATTGATCTGGTCGCCCCGAACGCGATCCTTCCGGCGCTCAAAGTCAACAACAAGAAGCAGGTGTTGCAGGAGATCGCCGCGCGCGCCGCGGTGCTGACCGGCCAGAACGAGCGCGCGATCTTCGAAACGTTGATGCAGCGCGAGAAACTCGGCTCAACCGCGGTCGGCAACGGCATCGCCATACCGCATGGCAAGATGCCTCATCTGGCGCGCCTGTTCGGGCTGTTCGCGCGGCTCGATCGTGCCATCGATTTCGAGGCGCTCGACGGCCAGCCGGTCGATCTGATTTTCCTGCTGCTGGCGCCGGAAGGCGCCGGTGCCGATCACCTGAAGGCGCTGGCGCGCGTGGCGCGGCTGCTGCGGGATTCGAGCGTCGCCCACAAGCTGCGCGCGTCTGAGGACGCCGAAGCGCTCTATGCGGTGCTGGCGATGCCCTCGGCGAGCGCGGCTTAGGCCGATTGCGAATTCCGACCCGAAAACGAAAAACGGGGCCTCGCGGCCCCGTTCTGACTTCAACAATCCCGGTGACCGGGTACCTTCAGTGCACACTGACCATTTCGAGCTGCTGGCTCGCCGCATTGGCGATGGCGGCCTCGCGCGAGTCGGTCAGCATGATCGGCGTACCGTCGGCCGCGTGCAGCGCGAACAGTTGCAGGCCGGGCTCGATTTCCGGGACTTGCGGAAAGAGCGTGTGCACGTCCTCGGAGCGGATCGTCTTCACATAGGCGATCTCCCCATCGCCAAGTTGCGCCAGCGCTTCCGGGGACATCTCTATTTCGTTCATTTCAATGCGGCTCAATTCTGACATGGCCGTCAACTCCTTCTTCCGACAACCCAACACAACACCGTTGGTTTCCTTTAGTCCGAGTCCTTGATCGAGATCGACTTTACGATTCGTTCCGGCTGCGGGCGAATTAGATCGATTGAGAGCAAACCATTCTTAAGGTCGGCGCTGCGCACCTCCATGCCCTCGGCCAATACGAAGCTGCGCTGGAACTGACGGGCGGCAATGCCGCGATGCAGATACTGCCGGCTCTTGTCGTCCTGTTGCCGGCCGCGGATCACCAACTGGTTCTCCTCCAGGGTCACGTCAAGCTGCTCACGCGTAAAACCCGCGACCGCAAGCGTGATGCGCAGTCGCTCCGGATTGGCGTCGTCGCGAGGGACGCGCTCGATATTGTACGGGGGGTAACCGTCCGCCGCGTCGCGTGACGCGGTCAAGCACACGTTCAATTTCATCGAAACCCAGCAGAAAGGGACTCGAAAGCGACGAAACCCTGGACATGATCTCAAAGCCCTTTGACAGCGACTTTGCGCGAGGCCCGTACGGCGCCTCATTCGACCGGGCGCCCGAAGCCACGCCCGACACAAAACTATATGGCGTTGCCCGATTGGGGCCGCAAGACTGCCAAAATCGCCTTTTCGGGCTGGGACTTAGATAGGAATGAAGGGCTATTTCAGCGGTCCCGGGCAGCGCGCGTTCCGCCTCGACGATGAGTTGCGCCTCATGCCGGCTGACGAAGCGGGCCCCGATCGCCAGCGCAACGAGCGCGATGATGCCGATGACGATCATCACCGGGCCGGCGACGCGCTCGACCTGATGTCCCAGCATGTAGGCGGCGAAACCGAACA
Organism: uncultured Alphaproteobacteria bacterium; assembly: GCA_963737755.1. Lineage (GTDB taxonomy): Bacteria > Pseudomonadota > Alphaproteobacteria > Rhizobiales > Xanthobacteraceae > BOG-931. Next base: position 17,092 of record CAVTTZ010000025.1, read on the forward strand.
CGCCGGCCCAGACGAACGCGCCGACGCAGTTGGCCGCCAAAAATTGCGGCCAGGGCATGCGGTTTGCCCCCGCCAGGATGCCCGCGAGGCTGCGCAGCAGCGGGACGAACCGGGCAACGACCACGATCTTGCTGCCGTGCCGGAGGAACAGATATTCGCCGAGCTTGATGCGGCCCTCGGTTACCCGCACGTAAGGCCCATAGCGCAGCAGCAGGCGGTAGCCGAATTCGAGGCCAATCAGATAACCGATGAACTGGCCCACGATCGCCGCGACGGCGGCGACGACGATCACCCAGCCGATATTCAGCTCGTGCCGGGTTCCGGCAAAAATCCCCGCCAGGATCAGGACGGACTCGCCCGGAAACGGCAGCCCGATGCTTTCCAGCCCGATGACCAGGGCGACCACGAGCAAGCCGTACTCGCTGATCAGATGAGCAATGTCGTGCCACAACACGCTTAAGCACCAATTTTGCGAAATGGTCGAACCGGCAGCTTCATATAGGCGGTTTCTGCCATAAGGGGACACCGCCCGCTGCCACAAATGACACTGGCGGAGCGTATGCGAAGTTCCTACAACATGGCCGGATTGCCACGGGGCGGCAATTCTCTCGGCAAAAATCGGCGAAGCACCGAGGACTGTCCGGAGACTTGCTGTGGCAAGCCTGCTGGGAAGGCTTGCGCGAAGCTTGCTGGGGGACGCTTGCTGGAGACTTGGGGGCGTCGGTCGATGCAGGGTCAGGGCCCGCGGTCGATTATTCTTGCTGTCGGACTAGGCCTCGGTGTCGGTCTTGCGGCTTGCGCGCACCATAACGGCGCGCCCGATCCGGCTGCCGCCAATTCCGAATTCAACACGCCGCCGACCGACTATAAGCGCGAAATTCTCGCCGCCATGCACGCCTATTTCAACGACCCGACCGGCATCCGCGATGCTGAGATCTCAGAGCCGGCGCTGAGGTCCATCAACAACATGACGCGCTATATCGTCTGTCTCCGCTTCAACGCCAAGAAGCGCGGCGGCGGTTACGCCGGCGTCAAGGATATTGCCGCGGTATTCATGGCGAGCCGGTTCGACCATTTCGTCGAAAAGCCGCAGGAAGCCTGCGCCGGCGTCGCCTACACGCCGTTCCCGGAATTGCAGAAGCTGTCGCGGTAGAGATCATCACGATTTGGCTGAATCGCGAGGTGCTGCAGATCCTCTTGTTGTCGCGTGGCCTTTTGCGGAGAACCGGATTCAACTTTTCCGGGCCATGCTCAGGGTTCCTCCGCTGGCTGACGGCGCGTCAGCCGGTCGCGCGGCTTCGAAAGCCCGCCGGAAAGCCCCGATGAAAGCGGAGCGGTGAAGAAAAGCGGCGCGAATAAAGCGGGCGCTTCAGATCGAGTGAAGCGCACCCTCGTATCGCCAATGACCGGCAACTCGCGTTTCCGCCGCGGGCCGACAATGAGCCAGGGCAGAAGTACGATGACAAAGCCGAGCGGTACCAACGCGGCCAGAAGACGGCGCGTTGCGGCCACGGCCCGAGCGCGTGGATGAATGGTGGAACGTCCGTCACCGCTGCCGGGTTGCCGAGAAAGCCGTAGTTTGCGCCGAACCAATAATTCACCGGCACCACGACTGCGATATAAGCGGCGCTCAGCACCAGCGCGCGTCCGAGATCCGGCCAGAACGGACGATAGCCGAGAACCACGATGTCGTAGACCGCACAGGCGGCAATCAGGCTATGCGCGGTCCAAAACGCCCAGAACACCGGCGAGCCCGGGCCGGCGGTCAGCGATGGCTGAATGAAGGCCTGCACCGTCAGCGCGGCGGTCCAAAAATAGAGGGTCGCGCGCGCGATGCGCCAGCCGCTCAGCAAGGCGAGTGGCGCCAAAAGTCCGTTGACGTCGCAGAGCTGCAGCGGCAGGCCAGTGCGAGGATCAAGTCCATGCCAGTTCCACCAAATATTGTAGGCGAACCAGTACACGACGGCGACCGCCGCCAGGCTGCCGCGCAGGATCGGCTCGCGCTTTGGATCAAGCATCCGGCCAATGCCCGCAGGCGTTGCGATCGCCGCCGCGCAAATCACGAGCGCCACAGCGTGCAGCCCGCCATATGGAACAAAGGTGTCCATTGCGGCGTCCTCCATGACCCACGGCGCCATTGATCCAGCGCCATTTTCGGGCAGGGCAGTTCCGGATATCCCCGCTGCTGCCTATAGTTCACACAGATGACAGAAATTGTGGGATGGGCGATGGCCGCAGCAAATCGGCTGGTTTCGCGCCTTTATGATTGGCGTGGTTCTGGGTTCTCTTCTCGACGTTGGCTGCGTTGCGGCCGCGGCCCCGGAAAAGGCGGCCATGGGCAAGACCGTACATTTCGAATTCCTGGACCGGCTTGCCGGAGGCCGGACCTGACAAGAAAGTCCAGCAATGTGAGCTGACGGCCAAGCGTGCGCGGGGCGCGGCGGGCGAGGGGATCGACACCGTGCTGACGTTGACGATCGGGCGCGGTTCAGGCCTCGCTTTCGCAGTCAGCGACGACAAACTGTCTTCTGAACACATTCTCGACGATCAGGCCGAACTCAAGATCGGCGACCGGGCATTTCCGGCGAGCGCTTTTACGGTGCGCGCGGACACATTGGCTTTCCATCCCGGCGATGCGGCCGGCGTCCTCGCGGCGTTGGACAAGGCCACGACGCTGCGATTGCGCTCGGATGGCGCCGGCATCGATACCGGCGCCATGACGCTCGATCTGCCGGGCGAGGGGCTCGCCTGGCTCAAACAATGCGCCAAGCAATTCGACATCGCGGCCGACTCCGAAGGCCGGCGATATCCCGGCTCCGCGGCCGCGCTCACCCGAAATCGCGCCGGCGACGTCTAGCTCGGCCGGTCCGCCCGGCATCGAGGACAGACAGAAAATCAGCGGCTGGGACGCCTCGGAGCTGCGCAGCACCGACGGCAAGATCGCCGTCTGCTTCATTCGCCAGCACTATCAGGTCGGCTCTGGAGCCAGCGCGCGCTTGGTCGGCACGTTTCCTGATGGTCAGTCGCGCCAAGGGTTTGACCATGATGCTCAAGGATTCGAGCCTGGACCAGCCCGAGGGCAAGCCGGTCGATGCCACGCTGTCGATCGACAAGAAGCCTTTTACCGATTCTCGTCACACAGGCTCGGCAGGGATGAAATCGGTATTTTTCCACAACACGGATTGGAGCTGGCGAGCGCCTTGGGGGACGGCGTGCCGGTCACATTCGATGCGCCAAAGCTCGAGAAGATGGAATTTCCGGTACCGAGTGGCATCTTGCCGTGGCTGCGCGCTTGTACACGACGCAGCGGTATCGGATTGAGCCGGACGATATCAAGCGGTGAAGTTTGGCGATGCGTGCCACCTTCCCCTGAAAGCGGAGGGGCGCGCTCCGAAGGAGACCCCCCACCACCCGCGGGAGGGGTTCGGACCCGCATCCGATCTGGTGGCGCGGATCGTCCCTCTCCGTTCTAGCGGGAGGTCAAAGATCCGCATAAATCGGGCCTACACGCACCAATCCCCCCCCCCCCTCAGCGCTTGCGCGATGGCTTCCAGCCGCCGCGCATGCCCGGTCGGCCTAGTGTCGAACGTGGGCCGGCTGATGCTGTCGCTGGCCTCCCGCCTGGCTTCCGGGAATCGACTCCACGCCCGGACCCATTTCGTCGAGCGTGGGCTTGCGCGGGGCCTTGCCGCCCGCGCGCGCCGGCTTCACCTCGTGATAGAGCGCGATGCCCATTTCGTCGAGATCGGGTTTGTGCACTTTGCTAAGTCCCGCCGTCCGCGCTGCGCGCGGCGCGCCCACCCGGCGGATGAAGCTGCACGATCTTGGCGGTGGGATCGTCGATCACGGCGAGCTCGGTGGCGCGCAGCCGTTTGATCTCGTCGCGCAGCCGCGCGGCTTCCTCGAAATCGAGATCGGCGGCGGCGGCGCGCATGCGGGTTTCCAGATCGGAAATCACCGCCTCGAAATTGTGCCCGATGGTGGCGGCATCCTCGAACTCGCCGCCGCGCCGGCGCCGGTGGCAATCAGCACGTGGTCGCGCTCGTACACGCTGTCGAGAATGTCGGCGATGCCCTTGCGCACGCTCTCCGGCGTGATGCCGTGCTCGGCATTGTAGGCCTGCTGCTTTTCGCGGCGGCGGTTGGTCTCGGCCATCGCGCGCTCCATCGAGCCGGTGATGGTGTCGGCATAGAGAATGACGCGGCCGTCGACATTGCGCGCGGCGCGGCCGATGGTCTGCACCAGGCTGGTCTCGCTGCGCAGAAAGCCTTCCTTGTCGGCGTCGAGGATGGCGACCAGCGCGCATTCGGGAATGTCGAGACCCTCGCGCAACAGATTGATGCCGACCAGCGCGTCGAAGGCGCCGAGCCGCAGATCGCGGATGATCTCGATGCGTTCGATCGTGTCGATATCGGAATGCATGTAGCGCACGCGAATGCCCTGCTCGTGCAGATATTCGGTCAGGTCCTCGGCCATGCGCTTGGTCAGCACCGTGATCAGGCTGCGATAGCCCTTTTGCGCGGTCTGCCGCACCTCGCCGACCAGATCGTCGACCTGGGTGCGCGCCGGGCGGATGTCGACCGGCGGATCGATCAGGCCGGTCGGGCGGATCACCTGCTCGGTGAAGACGCCGCCGGATTCGTTGAGCTCCCACGGCCCGGGCGTGGCCGACACGCCGACCGTCTGCGGCCGCATCGCGTCCCATTCCTCGAAGCGCAGCGGCCGGTTGTCCATGCAGGACGGCAGGCGGAAGCCGTATTCGGCGAGCGTCGCCTTGCGGCGGAAGTCGCCCCGATACATGCCGCCGAGCTGCGGCACGGTGACGTGGCTCTCATCGACAAACACTAGCGCATTGTCGGGCACGTATTCGAACAGCGTCGGCGGCGGCTCGCCCGGCTTCCGCCCGGTGAGATAGCGCGAATAGTTCTCGATGCCGGCGCAGGCGCCGGTCGCTTCCATCATTTCCAGATCGTAGAGCGTGCGCTGCTCCAGCCGCTGCGCTTCGAGCAGACGGCCGGCGGCGTGGAGTTGATCGAGCCGCTCGCGCAGCTCGAGCTTGATGCCGGCGATCGCCTGCAGCAACGTCGGCCGCGGCGTCACATAGTGCGAGTTGGCGTAGATTTTCACGAACTCCAGTTCGTCGGTCTTCTGGCCGGTGAGCGGATCGAATTCGTGGATCGAATTCCACTTCGTCGCCGAACAGCGACACGCGCCAGGCGCGGTCCTCGTAGTGCGCCGGAAAAATCTCGATCGCGTCGCCGCGCACGCGGAACGTGCCGCGATAGAAATCGCCGTCGTTGCGCTTGTATTGCAGCGCGACCAGATCGGCGAGCAGTGCCGCTGGTCGAGCCGCTCGCCCTGCTTGATCGAAAACGTCATCGCCGAATAGGTCTCGACCGAGCCGATACCGTAAATGCAGGACACCGAGGCGACGATGATGACGTCGTCGCGTTCGAGCAGCGCGCGCGTCGCGGAGTGGCGCATGCGGTCGATCTGTTCGTTGATCGAGGAATCTTTCTCGATATAGGTGTCGGTGCGCGGGATGTAGGCTTCCGGCTGGTAGTAGTCGTAATAGCTGACGAAATATTCGACCGCGTTGTCGGGAAAGAAATTCTTGAACTCGCCGTAGAGCTGCGCCGCCAGCGTCTTGTTGGGCGCAAGGATCAGCGCCGGGCGCTGCGTCTGCCTCGATCACATTCGCCATCGTGAAGGTCTTGCCCGAGCCGGTGACGCCGAGCAGCACCTGGGTGCGGTCGTGGCGCTGCGCGCCTTCGACCAGGTCGTCGATCGCCTGCGGCTGATCGCCCTTCGGCTCGAAATCGGATTTGATCACCAGCTGCCGGCCGCCTTCGGTTTTTTCCGGCCGCTCCGGCCGGTGCGGCACCCAGATTTTGCCGGCGCCGTCGTCCTGGCGGAATTCCGGCCGGCCTTCGCGCAGCAGCCGGTCGAGCGACTGCTGGCTGGCGAGGCCGGCCACCGAGCCGAGGTCGCCGCGGCGACCGCGCTAGGCGCAAGCGCGCCGGACCCATGTCGGGCGTAATGACGTTGCGGATATCGACTTCGGTCTTTGGCTTCCTCCTCGTCGATGCCGAGCGCACGGGCGAGGTCGGGATCGAGTTCGCCGGGCGGCACCGGGGTCTTGCCGACATAGCCCTGCTGCGGCGCCTCGCCGAAGCCGCGCGCGACCGACGCGCGCGCGCGGTGCGCGCTGGCAAAATCGGCGCGGCGGTCGAAGGAATTGTCGGGCGGTTGTTCGATCTGGAGGCTTGCTCGGCCGCTCCCCCTTGCTCCCTTCCCCCTTGGGGGAGGGGTAGGGGTGGGGGCGGGACGTTTTGCGCGGAGAGGAAGGCGCCGCCGCGCGCGTCGCTGATCCTCGCGAGGATCTTGCTCGATCCGGTCTGCGAGCCGACGCCGGCGCGGCCTTGACCGATCGCCGGGATTGAGCAAATCCGCCAACGTCGGATCGAGCACCGGCGCGTCCGGCCGCGCCGCCTTGGAGCGGGTCGGCTTGGCCGGGTCTTTTTTCGAATGCTTGGCCGGATCGCGCCCTTTCGGCGCGCGCGGTCGGTCGGGGCTTTTCGCCATGCACCCAATATGGGCCGAGCCTCGGGCGAAGGAAGGCTGCCGCGGCGCCCGTGCACGGTGGCCGCGCTAAAACCCGTGCACGACCTGCTGCACGTGCTCGACCTCGGGCGGCGAGGCGAAACAATGGCCGACCAGCTTGCGCCATTCCTGGAAATCGGGCGAGCTGCGGAAACCGACCGTGTGGATCTTCGAGCGTCTCCCAGTTGACCAACAGACGATAACGGCTCGGCTTTTCGATCGAGCGCCGCAGCTCCATGCCGTGACAGCCCTTGGAGCGCTTGAAGATCGGGGCGGCCTGTACCGCGGCCTCGAACTCCGCTTCCGTCCCGGGTTTAACGTCGATCTGTGCAATTTCGGTAATCATGCTGGTTTCAACTGGCAGCAACCCGTGCTTGCAAATGCCACAGCACACTATCACGAAGCCGCAGCGCGCCGAAGCCCAACAAAGATACTTTTCGGCGTGCAGTGCCATCCTGGCGGGTGGCGGTTAGAGAAGCGGCGGAGGGTCTGGAGCGCTCGTCTCCTCAAACAACACCACGAGATCTGGGCTGCCGCTTGCCGCATTCAAGGCTGCGCGGAACGGGATGCGCGAGGAATGCGCCGCGAGCCACTTCCTGGGTGCGCCGGCCGGGCGCTATGCTCCTGTTCTTCATTTCAGCACAAAGTGGGCTTGCCATGATCGATCTTACTACTGGACCACGCCGAACGGCCACAAGATCACGATTTTTCTCGAGGAGGCCGGGCTCCATTACAACATCATCCCGATCAACATCGGCAAAGGCGAGCAGTTCAAGGCCGACTTTCTGGCGATCGCGCCAAACAACCGCATTCCGGCGATCGTCGATCATGCGCCGGCCGACGGCGGCGAGCCGATCTCGATTTTCGAGTCGGGCGCGATCCTGCTCTATCTCGCCGAGAAGACCGGCAAGTTCATGCCGGCAAGGATTTGCGCGCGCCGCACGACGGTGCTGCAATGGCTGTTCTGGCAGATGGGCGGTCTCGGCCCGATGGCCGGACAGAACAATCATTTCAGCGCATACGCGCCGGAGAAAATTCCCGTACGCCATCGATCGTTACCGCAACGAGGTCAACCGCCTGTTCGGCGTAATGAACAAGCGGCTTGCCGATCGCGATTATCTGGGCGGCGACTATTCGATCGCCGACATGGCGAGTATCCGTGGGTCGTGCCCTGGGAGCGGCAGGGCCAGAACATCGAGGATTTCCCGCATCTCAAGCGCTGGCTTGAGGCGATCAAGGCGCGGCCTGCGGTGGTGAAAGCCTACGAGTGGACGGCGAAAATCAACCCGGGCGCGGGCGGTATCCGCACCGCCGAGGAACGCGCCATTTTGTTTGGGCAAACGGCGAAGTCGATCGCCGATGCGGCGGCCGTGAAACAATAAACGCCGAGTTTCCGCCCGTTGCGCACGAAGGCGGCGGGTATCCGGCTACTGGGTCCCAGCCTTGGCCGGGGACGAGCGGGAGCGCGTGCGCGCTCCCTCAGTTCTGCCGCACGATCACGTGGGTGCCGACGGGAACCCGGTCGTACAGATCGATCACATCCTCGTTGACCAGGCGGAAACAGCCGGACGACACGGCGTGCCCGATGGTTTCCGGCGCGTTGGTGCCGTGGATGCGATAGACCGTGCTGCCCAGATGCATGGCGCGAGCGCCGAGCGGATTGCCCGGGCCACCGGCCATGAAGCGCGGCAGATAGGGTTGGCGCTCAATCATCTCCGGTGGCGGATGCCAATCCGGCCATTGTTGCTTTTGCGTGATCTGCAGCAGACCCCGACCAGGTGAAGCCTTCGCGGCCGACGCCGATGCCATAGCGCAACGCGCGGGTTTCGCTCTCGATCAGATAAAGATGCCGCTCGCGCGTTTCGACGATGATCGTGCCGACCGGATGCTGCGAGCGGTAATACACCGCCTGCCGCTGGTACTGATCGGCTAGATTGTCGCTCGTGTTGCCGTGGAAGACGCCGGGCGGCGGCTCCTCGATGGTCGGCATGAAAGGGCCGCGGCTGCGTCGATGCCGGCACTGCCGTGATCAGGCAGACGCTCAGAGCCAAGCACGCGCCGCAAAGCAGTTTGCGCCAGCAGCTAAGCCGCGTCGCAGCCGCCACCCGCTCGATGGAACCGATGATACCCATGGTCCGCCCCGATTTGCCTTCTGGCACTATTCTTGTCGGGAAACCCGTCGCTTCAATAGCCAATTCTCGCCTCCATCGATCCCGGCTATTGGGCCGCTCCGCCGAAAAAGCCGGTGATCTTCCAGCGCCGCCATCTTTGCTGTAGCAAAGCTGGTCGGTGCCGAGGCTCGACATCGCCTCGAGCGGCACGTAGCCGGCTTTGCCGGACGGCGTGGCGATGTGCAGAAAGGCTTCTTTGTTCGGATCGTCCGGCGGCACGTTGTCGGCCAACACGCGCACCAGCGCGACGCCGAGTTTCTCGATGACCGGCGCATCCGGCTTATCGGCGCTGCGGACTTCGACGCCATCCTGGATCGGGATAGCCCCATTCGGGCGGCTGGTCTTGGTAGCGTTGATCAGCGCCTCGAAGGCTTTGGCGTCGACATTGGGCTCCGCCGGCGCACACACGACGTTCGGCTTGTCCGGCAGCGGCTCGCCGGTGCTCTCGTTGGCGTACCCGCTCAGAAATTGCCAGCCCGGGCCGTCCTTGGCGTCGAGATCGAGTGCGGTGACGAGATTGTCGAGGCCGGATTTCTTTTTGTCGGCGACGTCCTTGTCCTGCATCCAGAAGAAGCCTTGGGCGACCACGACCTTGCCGAGCGCGGCCTTGTCCTTGCGCTCGGCGATCTCGCCCAATTGCCTGCGGAAGGCGACGAAGCTTGGATCGTTGAGTTCCTTGGGCAAGGTCACGGCCACGGACTGATACGGCTTGATCGGTGCCATCGGTGGCGGCTTGAAGTTCGGCAGCCCGGTCTGCGACTGGCCCTCCGCGGCTCCGGCGCCGGGCGCAAAGGCCATCGCGATGGCGAGGGCCATGGTTGCGGCGCTGAGAGAAAAACGCATCGCGTCAGGCTCCGTTTGGGCTTTGGCGCACAATGACCGGGGGATCCATCTCCCCGATAAAGGCGAATTGCGACCGTCGTGCGGCGATTCTACTGCCGTTTGCAGGTAAAGTGCGACGCTGGGCGCCGCGGCGGTATGCCGTTATTTTTCCGGGGACCGATCCGGCTTACGGATGGGTGGCGCCGCCGTCGACCGTCATCTCCTGGCCGGTGATGAAGGCCGCCGCATCCGTGGCCAGAAACATGACGATGCCGACCAAATCATCCGGCACTTGCGGCCGCGGGATGCTCTGCATGGCGACGATGCGCTGCTTCTGCTCGGGCGTCACGGTCTTGCGCGCGATTTCGGTGTAGGTCGCGCCCGGCAAGATCGCATTGACGGTGATACCGTCGGGTCCGAGTTCGCGCGCCATCGAATGCGTCATGCCGGCGAGCGCCGCCTTCGAGGCGATGTAGTGCAGATAATTTGGCCGCCCCAGGTGACGGCGCCGGACGCCATGTTGATGATGCGGCCCCATTTGTTCTTGCGCATCAGCGGCAGCATCGCCCGCGCGCACAGGAACGGCCCGGTGATGTTGACGCGCAGCACCTGCTCCCACTCCGGCAGCGGGATCTGATCGAACGGCCGCATCTCCAGGGTCGAAAAGATGGCGGCGTTGTTGATCAGCACGTCGGCGCGGCCGAAGGCCTTTTCGACGTTGCCGCCATGGCGTTGACCGAGTTCTCGTCGGCAACGTCGGTTTCAACCACCAGCGCCTTGCCGTTGCCGGCGGCGATTTCCTGCTCGACGTCGCGCGCCTTCTCGGCATTGCGCTCGGCGATGACGACGCGCGCGCCCGCGGAGGCGAACGACTTGGCGAAGCGTGCGGCCGATGCCCTGACCCGCACCGGTGATGACGACGACTTTGTCGGCGACAGAAAATGTCTCGGCCATGTTTCTTCCAGCCTCTTGTTGTTTGTTACGCCGCTCTGCTGATCTTGCTGAGCGCCGACAGCGCGTTCGGCCGGCTTCCACCACAGTTTGGCGCCGAGATCGCGGGCGATGATGCCGGCGGTGATGTATCCGGCGCCGCCCGAAATGGCGCCGCCCGGATGGCCGGCCGAACCCGCCATGTAGAGATTGGGGATCGGCGTGCGGTAGCCGAAGTGATTGTACATCACCTGCTCGGCGTTGAAGGCGCCCATGAAGATGTCGCCGTTGCGCATGTTGATCAGTTCCTGGGTGTATTCCTTGGCGGTGTAGACGTACTGCCCGATGATGTTGTCGCGGGTCAGGTTCGGGCAGTAGCGCGCGAAGGTGTCGATGATCTTGTCGGCGAATTCGCGCTTGAAGTCCTCGTAGCTCTGGCCGCCGAGATCGGGCTCAAGCGGCATCACGTGCCAGCAATAGGTGGTGTGCTTGCCGGCCGGCGCCTGCGTCGGATCGAGCACGCTCAGCGGGCCGGAGCCGAATTGCACGATGCGCGGCACGCGGTTGGCTTTGACGTCCTCGAAGGCCGTGAACAGATCCTCCATCGTCTCGGCGCCGATGCTCCATTTCAGCGTGCGGTCGATGTTCGGATCGAATTTTGCGGCAGAGAATTTCGGCGCCTCGTTCAAGGCGAGATGCAGGCCGAACAGCGTCCAGCCGGTGTATTGAAAACCGTCGAGCTTGGCGGCGAACGCTTGCGGCAGCTGCGCGCGTCCGATCAGATTCTCGAAGGTCTGATGCACGTCGAGCGTAGTGGCCACGAACTGCCGCGCGCGCACGGTCTTGCCGTCGGCGAGCACGATGCCGCTGCGCGCGTCCGCCTTCGATCAAAATTTTGTCGATGGCGACTTGCGGTGCAAACGTGCCGCCGGCGGCGATGAAGGTCTCCATCAGGCCGCGGGCGAGATTGAACGAGCCGCCTTGGCAAAGCTGATAGCCGGTTTCCAGATCGAACGCGCGGATCACCGAGCCCATCGGGCTGGTCTTCGACATGGTGTCGGTCAGCCAGGTGCCGAACAGCGACACCTTGAACAGAAACAGCAGCTTGACGTGATCGTCCTCGAACAGCTCATTCACAACGTCGAGCGGCTGGCGGCGGCTGACGGCAAGGAAATCGCGCCCGACCGCGGTTTTCTCCAGCAGCGCTTCGCGTTCGGCTTGCGACAACGGCTCGGCATAGCGCTCGGGGAGCAGGATGTCCCGGGTGACTTCTTCGGCACGGCGATTCCATTCGCGGAAGGTCTCGGCGTCTTTTTTGGAGAACCGCGCCACGTTGGCGATGGTCTCTTCGCGATCGCGTCCGAACACCAGCGCGGTGCCGTCGCTGTGGGCCTGGCCGAATTCGTAGCGCGGCGTGATGTAGGTGACCCGGTCTTCGAGGCCGAGATCCTTGAACCAGGGCGTCTCAGAAATATGGAAATGATTAATGGAATGCAGATTGTGGTAGAAGCCCGGGACCGTTGCCTCCTCGGTGCACAGCCCGCCGCCGTATTTCAGCCGCCGGTCCACCAAGAGCACATTGAGGCCGGCTTTCGCCAGGTAGCTGCCAAGGATCAGGCCATGATGGCCGGCGCCGATAATGATGCCGTCGTAGGTCTTGTCCAAGGCCTTGGTCACGCCGTTCTCCTCCACATATTTGTCATGCACAGAACAGCAAATTTGCGCTGCTGAGAACCCAGTTTTTCGCATGGCCTTGCCGCATTTCTCCGTTCCTTTCTTTTCCTTTCATGGCCGGAGATTGAGAGAATTCGATTCCCGTTAAAGGAAATGAGCAGAAACGCAGGTGCGCAGAAAGCGGCAACGCGGATATGCTGCGCTGTTCGTCGCGGCGGGGCGCATAGAGCGTGAGCGAGCCGAAAATTCTCTTCATCGGTCCGGGCGCGATCGGCGCCTCGGTGGCGGCCTGGGTCGCTGAGGCCTATCCGCCAGTGTTTGTTATGGGCCACGGCGCGAGCCAGGCGGCGTTGCGGCAAAGCGGGATCACCACCTACGCATTCGATGAACCCGAGACGACGCGACGCACGGTGCGTGTCGGCGTGGTCGATCGACCGGGCGATGTCGCCGACGTCGATGTCGTCGTGCTGGCGGTGAAGAACTACAGTTTGGCCGAGGTGGCACGGCAGGTGCGCGCCGCGCTCGGCGATCGGCCCATCATTGTGTCGCTCGCCAACGGCATCGACAACCAGCGCATCCTGCCGCAGTTTTTCTCCAGGGTGATTTACGGCGTGGTCGCCTACAACGCGCGGCGCGACGAACCGGTCGTGGTCGGTTATCGCCACAAAGGCCCGCTGGTGATCGGTACGCCGGACAATACGTTGCAGAACGAGCTTGCTCTGGTGCAATCGATTTTGCAGCACGGCTGCCCGACCGAGATCACCGACCGCCTGCAGGATGCGGTGCACAGCAAGATCGTGATCAATCTCACCAACGCGCTCGACGCCCTGATCGGCCGCGGCGCCCGGCCTTTGTCCAATCTCGCTGCCTATCAGGAGCTTCTCACCCAAGCCCTGTGGGAGGGCGTACGGGTCATTCGCGCCGCCGGCTATCGCGAGCACCCGATCGCCGGCATGCCGCGCTTCCGGCTCCTGCATCTGGTCGCAGCGTTGCCCGGCTGGCTGACCCGGCCGCTGTTCAAACGCCGGGTCGAGGGTATGCGGATGTCGAGCATGACGCAGGACGTGGTGCTGCGCGGCGCCGCCGACACCGAGCTCGAATTCGATCACCGGGTATATCGTCCGGCTTGCCGACGAGCACGGCGTGCCGGTGCCGTACAATCGCGCCATTTATCGTCTGGGCCGGGAAAAATTTCGGCCCGGTTTCGAGCCGCTGACACCCGAGCAGGTCCTGGCGGCGGTGCGGGCGGAGCGCGCGACGCTTTGACTTGCTTCCCCGGGCTTCGCATATTCGTGGCCAGACCACAGTCCCGGGTAATTTTGCTGAAATGAAACCCGCGCCGTTCCGCTATGTTGCCGCCCGCTCGTTAGAGCAGGCGTTGTCATTAAAGGCCGAGCATGGCGACGAGGCGCGGTTTCTGGCCGGTGGGCAAAGCCTGGTGCCGACCATGAATTTCCGGCTGACCCAGCCGGCCATGCTGATCGATATCAATCCGCTCGACCGATCTCGCCGGTGTCCGCAACGGCGGCGACGTTCTGCGCATCGGCGCGCTGACGCGTTATCGCAGTCTCGAACGCGATCCGATGACGGAGGTCAAACTTCCGCTGATTGCCGAAGCGCTGCCGGTGATCGCGCATCCGCAGATCCGCAATCGCGGCACCATCGGCGGCAATCTCGCCCATGCCGATCCGGCCTCCGAGATGCCGGCGATCGTGCTGACGCTCGGCGGCCGTCTGCACGTCCAGTCGGTGCGCGGCGAACGCTGGATCGAGGCGCGCGATTTTTTTGTTGGTGCGCTGACCACCGCGCTCGAGCCTGATGAGATGCTGACGGAAATCGAACTGCCGGTCGCGGCAGCGGATTCGGGCGCCTGCTTTCTGGAAATGTCGCGGCGCCGTGGCGATTTCGCCATCATCGGCGTCGCCTGCACGGTGCGGCTCGATCCGCAGGGGCAATGCCTCGAAGCGCGCATCGGCTTGTGCAACGCCGGCGACGGGCCGGTGTTTGCCGATGAGGCGAGCGAGTCGCTGGTCGGCAATCAGATCGGCGAAAGCGCAATCAGCGAAGCTGCCGCGCTCGTGCAGAAGCGCCATCGATCCGGGCGGCAGCATTCACGCCAGCAAGGATTTTCAGCGTCACATCGCTGGTGTCTTGACGACACGCGCGCTGACGACTGCGAACCGGCGGGCTCGCCGTGAGCACTGATCGCCACGATATCAACGTGACGGTGAATGGCACGGCCTTTCGGCGCACCGTTGAATCGCGTTTGCTGCTGAGCGATTTTCTGCGTCACGATCTGTTGCTTGCCGGCACCCACGTCGGCTGCGAGCATGGCGTGTGCGGTGCCTGCACGGTGATTGTCGATGGCGCCGCGGTTCGTTCTTGTTTGATGTTCGCGGCGCAGACCGACGGCCGCACCATCACCACTGTCGAGGGCTTGGCGCCGAGTCAGGATCGCCTTCATCCGCTGCAGGAATCGATGCGCGATTGCCACGGTTTGCAATGCGGCTATTGCACGCCCGGCATTCTGATGACCATGAAGGCGTTCCTCGAGGAAACGCCGGACCCGGACGAAGCGCAAATTCGCGAGGCGCTGTCCGGCAATCTATGCCGTTGCACCGGCTATCAGCATATCGTCGAGGCGATGCAGCTTGCTGCCCAGCGGCTGCGCGGATCGTCCGCATGACCACGCGCGCTTTCGGCGCCCCCATTCGCCGTAACGAAGATGCGCGGCTGCTGCGCGGCCAGGCGTTGTTCGTCGATGACGTCGAGCTTCCCGGCATGGTCTATGCGGCATTCCTGCGCAGCAATGTGGCGCACGCCCGCATTCGCTCGATCGACGTGTCGGCGGCGCTGCGCGCGCGAGGGCGTCGTCGCCGTCTACACCGCCGCCGATCTCGGCGACTATTGGGCGCCGGGCCCGTTGCTGGTGCCGCCGCCGCCGATCAAAGACACCATCTTCAACCAGCGCACCCAGGTGCCGCTCGCCAAGGACAAAATCCGCCATGTCGGCGAGCCGCTTGCCGTCGTGTTGGCGGACAGCCGCTATCTGGCCGAGGATGCGCTGAGTGATATCGAGGTTGATATCGAGCCGTTGCCGGCCGTGGTCGATCTGGAAAAAGCGCTGGGCGACGCGGCGGCGAGCGTTCATGACGACGTGCGCGCCAACGTCGCCGCGCATGTCCGGCAATACCGCGGCGACTACGCGGCCGCGCGCGCCAAGGCGGATCGGGTCATCGCGCGGCGCTTTCTCTACGATCACGGCGCATCCTCGCCGATGGAGACCCGCGGCATCGTCGCCAATTGGGATGCGCGCGCCAATCAGCTCACGGTCTGGGACACGACGCAGGCGCCGGTGTTCCTGCGCAACGGACTCGCCGGCATGCTCGGCCTCGAGCGAGCGGCAGGTGCGCGTGATCGCGCCGTTCGTCGGCGGCGGTTTTGGGCCGAAGATCATGTTGTTCTATCCCGAGGAGGTGGTGATCCCCTGGGTGGCAATGCGAGCTCGACCGTCCGGTCAAATGGATCGAGGACCGGCTCGAGCACTTCTTCGCCACCACGCACGAGCGCGGCCAGACCCACGATGCCGAGATGGCGCTATCGGCCGACGGCCGCATTCTCGGCATCAAGGACGTGTTTCTGCACGACACCGGCGCCTACAATCCGTACGGCCTGACGGTGCCGATCAATTCGCAATGCACCTTGCTCGGACCCTACGTGGTGCCGAACTACGACAGCACGTTCACCGCGATCTTCACCAACAAGCCGATCGTCACGCCGTATCGCGGCGCCGGACGCCAGCACGGCGTGTTCGTGATCGAGCGGCTGCTGGACATCGCCGCGCACGAGTTGCAGATCGATCGCGCTGAAATCCGCCGGCTCAATCTGATCCCGCCGGATGCGTTTCCGTACAACAACGAGATCATCTATCAGGATTTCGCGCCGCTCTCCTACGACAGCGGCAATTACGAGCCGATCCTCGACAAGGCGATCGAGATGATCGGCTACAAACAATTCCTCGCCGAGGAACAGCCGCGGCTGCGCGCCGAGGGCCGCCATGTCGGCGTCGGCGCTCGCCTGCTATGTGGAAGGCACCGGCATCGGTCCCTATGAGGGCGCCAAGGTGCAGGTGCAGGCCAACGGCAAGGTCAACGTCGCCACCGGCATCGGCACCCAGGGGCAGGGGCACTTCACCGTGTTCGCGCAGATCGTGGCCGATCAGCTCGGCGTCGAGGTCACCGACGTCGATATCGTCACCGGCGATACCGATCAGTTCTACTGGGGCGCCGGCACGTTTGCGAGCCGCGGCGCGGTCGTTGCCGGCAACGCCATGAACGAAGCCGCCAAGGCGGTGCGGCAGAAAATTCTCAAGCTCGCCGCCGAGCATTTCGAATGCGCCGAGGACGATCTTGAAATCGCCGACGGCGAAGTCCGCGTGGTCGGCGTGCCCGGCCAGGCCATCAAGCTCGGCGCGTTGGCGGTCAAGGCCAATCCGATGCGCGGCGCGGTGAAACCCGGCACCGAGCCGGGACTGGAATCGACCCAGTATTTCGGCCCGGCCGGCGGCGCCACCGCGAGCGGTGTGCACGCCATGATCGTCGAGGTCGATCCGCAGACCTTTGCGCTCAACGTTCTCAAATACGTCGTGGTGCACGATTGCGGCACCGTCATCAATCCGCTGATCCTCGCCGGCCAGATTCACGGCGGCGTGGCGCAAGGCATCGGCAATGCCTTCTACGAGCAGCTCGTGTTCGATGAGGACGGGCAATTGCTCAACGCCTCGCTCGCCGATTATCTGCTGCCGACAGCGCTCGAAGTGCCGCACATGGAGATCGCCCACACGGTGACGGAATCGCCGCTCAATCCGCTCGGCATCAAGGGCGCGGGCGAAGCCGGCGCCATCCCGGTCGGGCCGTTGTTCGCGCAGGCGATCGAGGATGCGCTCGGGCTGCTGGACAAAAACGTCGAGCTGAATGAAATCCCACTCAGTCCCGGCCGTTTGTTCGAGCTGACGGCCAAATTGCGATGAAAGCTGCGTTGAAGCGTGCGGTGACGGCGCGATGATCCTGGTCACCGGCGCTGCCGGCAAGACCGGCAAGGCCGTGGTGAAGGCGCTGGCGGCCAAGGGCGCGCAGGTGCGGGCCTACATCCGCAATCCCGATCATGCCGATGTCGCTGCTGGGCGCTCGGCGCCGCCGAAATCAGCCTCGGCAGCTTCGACGATGCCAAGGCGCTGGCGCAAGCCGCCGCCGGTGCGCGAGCGATCTATCACATCTGCCCGAATGTCAGCCGCGACGAGGTCGCTTATGCACGCGCGGTCGCTGCTGCGGCGCGGGCGCAGGGCGTGAAGCGTTTTGTCTATCACTCGGTGCTGCATCCGCAGATCGAGGCGATGCCGCATCACTGGCAGAAGATGCGCACCGAGGAGATGCTGTTCGCGTCGGGCTTCGATCTCACCGTGCTGCAGCCGACCGCCTACATGCAGAACATTCTCGGCGTGTGGGATGGCATCGTCCGCGACGGCGCGTTCAGATTTCCCTATCCGGCGGCGACGCGGCTGAGCCTGGTGGATCTGGACGATGTCGCCGAAGCCGCCGCGATCGTGCTGACGCAGGATGGCCATGAGGGCGCGACCTACGAGCTTGTGGGTACAGCGCCGCTCAGCCAGACCGAGGTCGCATCTTCGCTCAGCGCAGCGCTGGGTCGCACGATCCGTGCCGAAGAAGTGATCGCTGGCCAGCATGGGACGCGCGCGTCCGCGCTGCCGGCATGGGTGACTATGAGCGTGCGACTCTCGCCGCCATGTTTCGCTATTACGCGGCGCACGGCCTGATCGGAAATCCCAACACCTTGCGCTTGGCTGCTCGGCCGCGCGCCGAACGGCCTGGAAAGTTTTCTGGCCCGCGCGAAAAGCTGAAAGCCCGCGCTACGGCAACGTCAGCAGCCCCACTGCGGTCGCCAGCATGGCCAGCGCCGATGCCGCCAGCGACCAATGCACGCCGATCACGCTGCCCAACAGACCGACCGACACGCCGCTGAAGGCGCGCAGCCCGAAACTCGCCATCGCGAACAGGCCGATGACGCGCCCGCGGTTTTCCAGCGGCGCGTTGATCTGCACCAGGCTGGTCGCCATGGTGTTGAACGACAGTTCGAAGAACCCGGCCGCGAACAACAAGCCGATCGCGAGCGGATAGCTCCACGACAACGAAAAGCCGGCCAGCGCGATGCACCACAGGATCGCGAGCACGATCGCGGTGCGCGGCCGTCGGCGGCAACAGTCCGCCGCTTTCCAGCAGAACGCCGGCGAGAAACGCGCCGCTGGCATCGGCCGCGAGCAACATGCTGTAGGACAGGCCCGGATCGCCGTGGCCGAGATCTTCGGCAAAGCCCGGCATCTGCGAGCTGTAGGCATTGCCGACAAAGAACGACGCCGCGCCGGCCAGGATCGTCATCGAGACGATGACCGAATGGCCGCGAATCGCGCGAATCGTGTGGGTGATATCGGCCAAGGCCGCGCACCGCGCGTTGCGGCGGCGGCGCGCCGGTGCGAAAGCGCGGCCCGTAGGGCGCGCTCACCAGCCAAAGCACCATCGGCAGATAAAAAATCGTGTTGAGGAAAATGCCGTAGGAGGGTCCGAGCCCGAGCAATATGAATCCGCCCACTGCGGGCCCGACCAGCACGCCGAGATAGCGCGCGGTGGCATTGAGCCGAACGGCGCTCATCAGATCGGCCGGGCCGACGATATCGTAAAGCAGCACCTGGACCGGCGTGAACCACAGCACGCCGGCGCAGCCGTGGATCACCAGAAGCACCATGGCCTGCCACATCTGCAGGGTGTCGGTGATGAAGAAATAGCCCCAGCCGAGCGAGACCAGAATGAACAGCCCCATGCCGCATTGGATGATCCGGCGCGGATCGAAACGGTCGGTCAGCGCGCCGGCGGCCACGGAGAACAACAGGAACGGCAGCCAGTGCGAGACGATGGCGAACCCCGCGAGCGCCGGCGAATGGAATTTCTGAAACATCACCCAGTAGCTGATGACGTGCTCGATATTGTCGGCCATCATCGCGAACACGAAGGTGACGAACTGAGCGCGAAAGCCCGGGTGCCGCATCGCGGCGAACGAGCGTTTGGTCGGCGCGGCCGCTGCGGCGCTGTTTGGTGGCTGATTGTTCAAGAAGGGATTTTTCGGGGTTGGCGGCGGCAGCCTGATGGTTGCGGAACCCGGCGCGGTCTTTTGGCGTGCAAGACGATGACGTGCAAGACGATGGCGTGCGAGACAATTTCGCACCGATAGCGTAAACCGCCAACCCGTTATCCCGCTGGGCGCCTATGCGAGAATGCTTTGTTTGGGCCGTTTTTAAACTGACGCGTGCGCGCCACATGGCTGTGCCGCGGGCGTCCGCCATCATTGCGCGAGGTCTTCATGCCGCGTAGCGAAGTCGATGTCGTCGTCGTGGGCGGCGGCGCCGCCGGCGTTGCGGCCGCACGCCGGCTGCACGAAGCAGCGATCGACTGCCTGATCGTCGAGGCGCGTCCGCGGCTTGGCGGCCGGGCCTGGACGATCACCGAGCCGTCAGGCTTCGCGATCGATCTCGGCTGCGGCTGGTTGCACTCGGCCGATCGCAATCCGTGGGTGAAGATCGCGCAGGAGCAGGGCGCCGCAATCGACAAGTCGCGGCCGCCGTGGGCGCGGCGCACCATGGACGTTGGTTTTCCGTCGGCCGAACAGGAGGAATTTCAATCGGCGATCCATGCGTTCTATGCGCGTGCGGACGGGGCCGCGGAAAGCGACGGCGACGTCCCGGCTTCGAATTTCCTCGAGCCAAATGGCCGCTGGAACGGGCTGATCAATGCGCTCGGCAGCTATATCGCCGGCGCCGAATGGGACCGGGTGTCAGCCAAGGATTTCGACCGCTATCACGACACCGGCGTGAACTGGCGCGTGGACAAGGGTTATGGCGGGCTCATCAGCGCCTGCGGCGAGAATCTTCCGGCCGAGCTTGATTGCACGGTGCGCGCGATCGATCATCGCGGCCAGCGCCTGCGCATCGAGACCGCCAAGGGAGTCATTGCGGCCGATCAGGTGATCGTCACGATACCGACTTCGCTGATTGCGGCCGAACAAATTTTGTTCACGCCCGCATTGCCGGAAAAGACCGAAGCCGCGCGCGGCTTGCCGCTCGGCCTTGCCGATAAATTATTTTTGTCGCTGGAGCGCGCCGAGGAGTTCGACCACGACACCCGCGTGTTCGGTCACACCGACCGAGCGTCGACGGCGATCTATCAATTCCGCCCGCTCAGCCGGCCGATGATCGAATGTTATTTCGGCGGACGTTTTGCCGCCGAACTGGAAGCCGGCGGCGACGCGGCTTTCTTTGATTTCGCGGTGTCCGAACTGGTCGGCCTTTTTGGCAGCGCGTTTGCGGCGCGCGTCAAGCCGATCGGCATTCACCGCTGGGGCGTCGATCCGCTTTCGCTCGGCTCCTACTCGTGCGCACTGCCGGGCTTCGCCGACAACCGGCCGAAGCTTGCGGCGCCCGTCGACAACCGCTTGTTCTTCGCCGGCGAAGCCTGCTCGGTGCACGACTTCTCCACCGCGCATGGTGGCTGGCACACCGGCGTCAGCGCGGCCGAACAGGTCATCGCGGCCCGCCTCTAGCTAGTTCTGTCGTCATGGCCGGGCATAGCCGGTCGAAGAACGGCGTCGCTGCGCTCGCCTACGTCGCGGCCATCCCGCTTAGCCGGGCACTGAGCCTTCATGATCGGGATGCGCGGGTCAAGCCCGCGCATGACGCGACAGAGGGGAGGACGCTCCCCGAATATTATAGGCACTGTCGATTTAATCTAAACAAGATGCGCTTTAAGCCGACGGCGTGTCGTGCCGCCGACCTGAGTTCTCAGATGGTGCCTCTTTCAAATTCCATCAGCACTTCCGCGCAGTGACGTCACTCTCGCCGCTGCAATTTCAGAAACAACTTCGCCTGATCGAAGCGCGACGGCTGATGCTCTCGGAGGGAGCGACCGCGAGCAGCGCGGCGTTGGCGGTCGGCTACGAAAGCGTGCCGCAGTTCACGCGCGAATATGGCCAGATGTTCGGCTTGTCGCCGGTGCGCGACACCAGGGCGGTGCGCGCTGAGGTGCGGCGGGAGCCGATCGCGTCCGTTTGAGTTCCGGTGATGATGCCTCAATCCCATGCGCCGGCGTGGATCGCGGCAGCCTCGTCCTCCAGGATCGGCCCGATGACCTCCACCGGCCGTTGTCCGGCGGCGAACACGGTGCGACAGGGCAAATCGAGCGTCGGGTTTTCGGCGTGATTGCCGGTCAGGGCTTTGAGCCGCTGCTCGGAGAGGCCATAGACCACCCGCCCGATCCCGGCCCAATAGGCGGCGCCGGCGCACATGCAGCACGGCTCGGCCGAGGTGTAGAGCGTGCAGTCCGCCAGGAATTTTGGATCGAATTGCTTTGAGGCGGCCGTGGCGAGAAGCCGCTCCGCGTGGCCGGTCATGTCGCGGTCCGGCAGATAACCGTTCTCGACCTCGAGCAAAATGTCGCCCGCCTGGCTGACCAGGATGGCGCCGAACGGATGGTTGCCGTGACCGTGGGCGCGCCGCGCCACCGCAAAGGCGCGGCGCAGGAATGTCTCGTGATCAAGCGGGGGCATGGCAGCCTCCAATCTTAAGATTTTGCCGGGTACGATGGGAGCGGTGCGCGCCTATGGGAACACGGCGCAGCCGCTGGCGCTGGCACATAACTTGCCTACATTTATTGGTTGTGCGCAAATGTTGTTGTGCTGGTCGAGCCGGGAAACGCGCCGGAGATTCGCGGGTTGATACAAACGACATGACCCGAGACGAGATGACCCGAAACGCCGTGCAATTCATCAGAAGCGGCCGCCGTGTGCGCATCGAGCAGTTTGTGCCGCGCGCCACGCTGCTGGATTGGCTGCGCCTGGAAGAGCGCGCCGTCGGCACCAAAGAAGGCTGCGCCGAGGGCGATTGCGGGGCTTGCGCTGTTGTGGTGGCGCGTGAGCGGAATGGTCGTCTGGTGCACGAATCGGTGAACTCCTGCATCACGCTGCTCGGCCAGATCGACGGCGCTGAACTGATCACCATCGAGGATCTCGCTCGAGGATGGCGCGTTGCATCCGATTCAGGACGCGATGGCGCGCCTGCACGGCTCGCAGTGCGGCTTCTGCACGCCCGGCATCGTGATGAGTTTGTTCGCGCATTATCATTCGTGCGATGGCCGCACCGATCGCGACACCATCAACGATGTGCTGGCCGGCAACCTCTGCCGTTGCACCGGCTATCGGCCGATCGTGGATTCGGCGCTCGATGTCTGCAAGACCGGCGCCGACGATCAGTTCGCGCTTGAAACAACAACGCGGCTGCAGGCGGTGCGCGCGCTTGACGATAAAGCGGACGTGTTTGTCGGCGACGAAACGTCGTTCTTTGCTGCGCCGGCGAGCGAGCCGTCATTCGCGCAGCTCTATATGCGGCACCCGGATGCCACCATCGTGGCCGGCGCCACCGATGTCGGTCTGTGGATCACCAAAAAGCTTGAATCCGCTGCCGAAGATCATTCAGATCGGCCGCGTCACCGAACTGGCTGCGATCGAAGACAGCGCGGCGAACCTCTCTGTCGGCGCCATCGTGTCGCTGGCGCGCGCCGCGCCCGCACTCGGCGCGATCGACCCAGACGTGGCCGAAGTGGTGCGCCGCTTCGGCTCCATGCAGGTGCGCGCGGCCGGCACCGTCGGCGGCAGCATCGCCAATGCGTCGCCGATCGGCGATTTGGCGCCAATGCTGATCGCGCTCGGCGCCGATGTGGAATTGCGCCGCGGCGACGATGTGCGCCAACTGCCGTTGGAGAACTTCTTTCTCGAATACGGCAAACAGGACCGGAAGCCGGGCGAATATGTCCGGCGCTTGTTGATTCCGAAGATCGGCGCCGGCTGGCACTTCCGCGCCTACAAGATCACCAAACGCTCCGATGAAGATATATCTGCTGTGCTGGCGGCTTTGTGTCTGAAAATCGATGGCGGCCGCATCGGCGATGCGCGCGTCGCTTTCGGTGGCATGGCCGGTATTCCCAAGCGTGCGAAAGCTGTTGAAGAAAAATTGCGCGGCCTCTCGCTCGCTGACACGCACGGATGGCAGGCGGCGGCCGATGCGATCGGAACAGATTTCACGCCGCTCACCGATCTGCGCGCCAGCGCCGGTTATCGGGGCCGCGTCGCGCGCAATCTTGTCATCAAGGCGCTTGCCGAAATCGCGGGCGTGAGCCCGCAGGTCACGCGCGTCGCCGATCGCCGGATGGTCGCCCATGCCGCCGAATAGCGATGTGATCGAAGCACCGCTGCGCCATGTGCACAAGCCGCTGCCGCATGACAGCGGCGCCAAGCATGTGCAAGGCAGCGCCGAGTACATCGACGATATTCCCGAGCCGATCGGCACGCTGCATATCGCCGTCGGCGTGACGCCGGTGGCGCGCGGCACCTTGCGTGGGCTCGATCTGACCGAGGTGCGCAGCGCGCCGGGCGTGGTCGCCGTGGTGACGGCGGCCGATATTCCGGGAAAGAACGATGTCTCGCCGGGCAGCGCCGACGAGCCGGTGCTGGTGCAGGACACGATTCTTTTCATCACCAGCCGGTGTTCGCGGTGGCGGCGACCTCGCGCGATGCGGCGCGCCGCGCCGTGCTGCGCGCCAAGATGGATATCGACGCGGAAGCTCCGAACGTCTCGGTCGAGCAGGGCCGGACCGCGGGCGAAACCGTGATGCCGGATTACGCCTTCATCAACGGCGATGCGGCTGCGGCGATTGCAGCGGCGCCGCTGCGCAGCGACGGACAATTTCACGTCGGCGGCCAGGAGCATTTTTATCTGGAAGGACAGATCGCGCTCGCCATCCCGGGCGAGGACGGCGCGGTTCTGGTCCACTCATCGACCCAGCATCCGAGCGAAGTGCAGCATGTGACTGCGCGCGTGCTCGGCGTGCCGGACTCGTTTGTCACCTGCCGGGTGCGCCGCATGGGCGGCGGTTTCGGCGGCAAGGAAACGCAAGCGACACAATGGGCGGTGCTCGCCGCGCTCGCTGCGCGCATGACCGGCCGCGCCTGCAAATTCCGGCTCGATCGCGATGCCGACATGGCGATGACCGGCAAGCGGCACGATTTCGCCGTCGCCTATTCGGTCGGTTACGACGACGAGGGCCGCATTCGCGCCCTCGATCTCGATCTCGACGCCCGCTGCGGCTGTTCGGCCGATTGCAGCATCGGCGTGGTCGATCGCTCGATGTTCCATTCCGACAATGCGTATTTCCTGCCGGAGTCGCGGATCTACACGCGCCGGGTCAAAACCAACACGGTGTCGAACACCGCCTTCCGCGGCTTCGGCGGCCCGCAGGGCATGATGGCGATCGAGCGCGTCATCGATGCCATCGCCTGGAGTCTCGGCCGCGATCCGCTCGATATCCGCAAAGCCAATTTCTACGGCCCCGGCCGCGATCTCACGCCGTACGGCCAGACCGTCGAGGATTGCGACACCGCGCCGGTGCTGATCGAGCAGCTCGAGCGCTCGTCCGAGTATCGGCGGCGGCGCAAGGAGATTGCCGAGTTCAATGCGCGGTCGCCGATCCTCAAGCGCGGCATCGCGTTGACGCCGGTGAAGTTCGGCATCTCGTTCACGCTGACGCATCTCAATCAGGCCGGCGCGCTGGTGCACGTCTATCAGGACGGCTCGGTGCATCTGAATCACGGCGGCACCGAAATGGGGCAGGGCCTGTTTCAGAAAGTCGCGCAGGTCGCGGCGGAAGAATTCGGCATCGGGCTCGAGCGCGTGCACATCACCGCGACCTCGACCGACAAGGTGCCGAACACCTCGGCGACGGCGGCTTCCTCGGGCACCGATCTCAACGGCATGGCGGTGCAGCAGGCGGCGCGCGAGATCAAGGCGCGGCTGTCGCGATTTGCCAGCGAGACCTGGAACGTCGCCGAAGAGCTGATCTCGTTCCGCGACGATCGCGTCTTCATCGGCAACGAGAGCGTTCCGTTCGGCGAGTTGACCAAAAAGGCCTATGCGTCCCGCGTGCATCTGTCGGCGGCCGGCTTCTACAAGACGCCGAAGCTGCATTGGGATCGCGACAAGGGCAAAGGCCGGCCGTTCTTCTATTTCGCTTACGGCGCGGCCTGCTGCGAAGTGGCGATCGATATCCTCACCGGCGAAATGACGGTGCGGCGGGTCGATATCCTTCATGACGTCGGCCGCTCGATCAATCCGGCGCTCGATATCGGCCAGATCGAAGGCGCTTTCGTCCAGGGCATGGGCTGGCTGACCACCGAAGAGCTGGTCTACGACGACAAGGGCCGGCTGCTGACGCACGCGCCCTCGACCTACAAGATTCCGGTCGCCTCCGATGTGCCGGTGGATTTTCGCGTGGCGCTGTTCGACGGCGCCAACCGCGAGGCCACGATTTATCGCTCCAAGGCGGTCGGCGAGCCGCCGCTGATGCTGGGCATTGCGGTATTCGCGGCGATCGCCGACGCCATCCATGCGGCCTGCCCCGGGCCGCGGCGTGGCGCTCGATGCGCCGGCGACGCCGGAAGCGATCCTCAAGGCGCTTGGTCCGGTCGATGCCGTGGCGGCGCTGGCGCCGCTTGTAACTGCGTAGGTGCGTACGATCTGATAAGAGTAAAGCCGGCGCGGCGGCAAGGTAGACGGAAGCTACGGCAGATGGCCAAGGTTTGGGCCCGCATTCGGGAGACGATCGAGCGGCACGGCAACGCCGGGCTCTTGAGCGTCGTCGGCGCCGCCGGCTCGGTTCCGCGCGAAACCGGCGCGCGTATCGTGCTGCAGCCCGACGGCGGATTTTACGGGACGATCGGCGGCGGCCGTCTCGAATACGAGGCGATCGCCGCTTCCACGCGCTGCGCTCGGCGCGGGCCGCGGCGCCGCGGTTTTGCGCGATTGGCCGCTCGGGCCCAACCTCGGCCAATGCTGCGGCGGCGCGGTGAAGACGCTCACCGAGACCTTCGATCAGCGCGACATCCCGGTGGTGCGGCGGCTCGAAGAGGCGGAAAAAGCCGGGGCGTTCGTGGCCGAAAGCCGGATCGATGACGAAGGCCGCGTCCTGCGGCGTATCGCCGATACCGATCAATCGCCGGACGACGGCCCGCGCGCTTTCGACGGCAAGGGCTTTCTGGAGCATTTCGGCGAATCGCCGATGCCGGTGCTTGTTGTTCGGCGCCGGCCATGTCGGGCGCGCGGTCGTGCTGGCGCTGGCGCCGCTGCCGTTCGCAGTGCGCTGGATCGACGGCCGTCCCGATCAGTTTCCGCAATATGTGCCGCAAAATGTCGTCACCGTGCGCACCGATGCGGTCGCCAACGAATTGGCCGAGGCGCCGCGCGATGCCGCGATCGTGGTGATGACGCACTCGCATCCGCTCGATTTCGACATCACGGTGGCGGCGCTGCGGCGGCGCAGTTTCGATTTCGTCGGCCTGATCGGCTCGGAGACCAAGCGCGCCCGCTTCCTGAGCTTCGCGCGGCAGATGCGCCTGCCCGAAGGCGATCTGGAGCGGCTGGTTTGTCCGATCGGCATCGCCGAAATCAAAGGCAAGGAGCCGGCGGTGATCGCGGCGGCGCTGGCGGCGCAGCTTCTGATCGTCAGCGAGCAGGTCTCGACGCGGCAGCCCAGCCCGGCGATGCAGCCGGCGTAGGTGGCAGCTTCCAAACGATAATTCTCCGCTCATTCCCGCGAAAGCGGGAATCCAGGCGCCGTGCGCGAAACTGGGTCCCCGCCTTCGCCGGGGACGAGCGGAATGTGGGGCTCACCCTTCAGCCAGCACCGCTCGACCTCGGCCAGCGCTGTTTGCTTCTCCGCCTCGCTCATCAGCGAAGCATGAAAGCCGTTGCGCACGATGGCGGCGATTTCGTCGCGGTTGAGCGACAGCGCATCGGAGACGGCGCGGTAGTTGTCGTTCACATAGCCGCCGAAATAAGCCGGATCGTCGGAGTTGAGCGTGACGACAAGATCCTTGTCCATCATCCGCCGCAGCGGATGCGCTTTGAGGTCCTGCACCACGCGCAGCCGCAGGTTCGACAGCGGGCAGACCGTCAGCGCCATGCGCTCGCGCGCGAGCCGTGCCACCAGAGGCGTCATCGTCGAGCGAATGGTTGCCGTGATCGACGCGACCGACGCCGAGCAGATCGAGCGCCTCCCACACGTAGGCGGCGGGGCCTTCTTCGCCCGCATGGGCGGTGAGGAAGAAGCCGGCGTCGCGCGCGCGGCGAAAGACGTTCTTGAACTTGCTCGGCGGGTTGCCGGCTTCCGATGAATCGAGCCCGACGCCGACGATCTTGTCGCGGAACGCCAGCGCCGAATCCAAGGTCTTCTCGGCATCGGCCTCGTCGAGATGGCGCAGAAAGCACATGATCAGGCTGGCGCGCATGCCGAATTGCCGCTTCGGCGTCGCCGATGGCGCGCCACAGTCCGCCGATCACGGTATCGAAAGCCACGCCGCGGGCAGTGTGGCCCTGCGGATCGAAAAACATCTCCACATGCCGGACATTGTCGGCATGCGCGCGTTGCAGATAGGCGAAGGCCAGGTCGTAGAAATCCTGCTCGGTGAGCAGCACCGACATGCCTTGATAATAGATGTCGAGAAAGTCCTGCAGATTGCGAAACTGGTAGGCTTGGCGCACCGCCTCGACCGAGTTCGAAGCGCAGCTTGACGCCGTTTCGCCGCGCCAGCGCGAACATCAGTTCCGGCTCCAGGCTGCCTTCGATGTGGATGTGCAACTCGCACTTCGGCAGCCGTTTGATCAGCGCGTCGTTCTCGGGCATTTTTTAGTCTCCCGCGCGTGGCGCAAGCGCTTTCCCTGGGGCAGAATGCCAAGGGAAACCAAGGCTTAGCAAATCGAGGCTTGGCAAACCGAGGCTTGGCAAACCGAGGCCTAGCAAACCCGCCCTCCGCCGGAAAGTGGCGGAGGCGGTGGCCGCGCCAAGGTTTGGCCGTGATGGCAAAAACGGAATGAACGCACGATGACATTGCGCGCGACGGAAGCTGCCGAAATGCTGATGACCGCGCACGCCAATGCTGCGCCGTTTCAGCCTTTTGCTACGGAGTTTCGGGATCGCGAATGTCGCCGAGGCCTATGCGGTGCAGCGCGATTTTGTGCGGCAGCAATTGCAGGCGCGTGGCTCCAGCGTCGCCGGCTACAAAATCGGCCTCACGTCCAAGCGCATGCAGGAGATGTGCGGCATCGACAGCCCGATCGCCGGTGTCGTTCTCGCCGATCGCGTCCATGCTTCGGGCGCTCGCCTGAGCGCCTCGGCTTATGGCCGCATGGGTCTGGAGTTCGAGATCGCGGTGCGGCTCAAGCGCGATTTGGTACCGCAGGGCGTGCCGTCGCTTGCCGAAGTTGCCGACGCGGTCGAAGCGGTTTGTCCGGCGCTCGAAATCGTCGACGATCGCCGCGCCGACTATCGCGCCCTCGATGTGCTGTCGCTGATCGCCGACAATGCCTGGAACGGCGGTATCGTGCTGGGCGCGTTCGTAACCGATTGGCCGGAATTGGCGACGATCGGCGGCTTGATTTCGGTCGACGGCATGCCGCTCGATCGGGGATCGGGCGGCGACGTGCTTGGCCATCCCTTCCACGCTGTGGCATGGCTCGCCGGTCATCTGGCCAAAGAGGGCGAAGGCTTGCGCGCCGGCGATATTGTGATGACGGGCAGTCTGGTCACCACCAAGTTTCCTGACCGGTCGGCAGCGTATCGTTTCGACGTGAAGGGGCTCGGCACGGTCGAACTGACGGTTTCGGCGTAGCGCCGCCTTCATCCAGGCGGTTGCTCGGCGGCGGGTGCCGTGCGCTCGCGATAGGCTTCAATCGCTTCGCGCAGTGACGGTGGCAGCGATTCCGGCTTGCGGGTCGCGATCGACATCATTGCGGTCACCATGCGGGCGCGTAACCGCTCGACGCCATCACGGTGGCAGACGATGGCGATGCCAAGCGACGAGCGTCCAATGCGCTCAACCAGCAGCGTCAAATCGATCACGTCGCCCATGCGGCTCGGAATCTTGAAATCGCATTCGATGTGAACGAAGGGGAAGCCGATCTGGCTGCCCATCAGGGCTTCGGCGTAATTGTAGCCCAGCTCCTGCGTGTACCAGTCCTCGATCAGCCCGTTGAACATATTGAAGTAGTGCGGGAAGTAGACGATGCCGGCCGGATCGCAATGCGAGAAGCGGATCGGAACACTGCGCGTGAAGGCGCTTGCCGGCGGCACAAAGGTCTCTTCTTTCACGCGACGACAGCTCCGGGTTCGGCGGCTCGCGGCCTGTTATCTCAGCCCGATTTCGATGAAGACAAAATCCTTTTCGTAGTCGGGATTTTCCACCATATCGCAGTTCACGTCGGCGGTCGTCAGTTGGTCGCGCACGAATGTGAGCAGTTCCGGTTGCGCGCCCTCCAGCAGACACCCTCGATCGCTGGTGGCGGTAAATTCCGGCATTTCATCTTCCGGATTTTTTCGATTGAAGTGTGGATTTTTCTGCCAGCCGGCCGCTGTGAAGACCTCGTTGAGCTGTTTGGCAAAATCGGTCTGCTCGCCAAATCGCGACGTCGGCGAGCGTTGAGTCATCACCCAGAAGCTTTTGCCGACATGCCCTTTGAGCTGGGCGATCAACGCCTCCTTGCGCTCGGGCGAGAATTTTCGCGGCGCATTGATTCGCGCCAACGCGAGCTTAGCCTCGGCGGCCTCCTTTTCCGCCTTGGCGGCACGTTCGTGGGCGGCGGCAACGTGCTGCTGCTCGACGCTGCGAACTTCGGCCACCAGGAGCGATGTGCGGATCTGAAACGCGAATTCGCAGATGACACCCAGCGTCACCAGCAGCGCGCCAATCGGCAGAAGCTTGAAGTCGCGCTTCTCGAGCGCCTTCTGCAGTTCCGCCCGATATTCGATCATCAGGCCAAGCGCGACGGCGCCGCACGCCATCGTGGCCCAGAACTCGGCCCACGACAGCGACGCATCGAGGAGATTGACGCCATCCATGATTATGCGTGGCAGACGTCTGCATCCGCCCGATGCATCGTCGCTTTCATGTTTGAGTACATTGCCAGTGACCAATCGCCCCAGGGTTGTTATGGCGCGTGACCTGTTAACAAATCGAGCGCCTGTGCGCCGCGGGCCCGAGCGCTTTGCGGCGAACGCGCAGAAACTCAGCAAACTTGGTTGAGTGTTGGTTTGCGCGCTGACAAGGTGCCGCACGATCGCGCTTGGCTAATTTTCTGTTACGCCAGCGCCGCCGTCAGCGTCGGTCGATCACCCATCGCGCCACGGCGCCACCCGTCGCAATTTCTAGCTGAAGCGCGCGATGACTTCGTCTGGTATCGGGCGTGCGTTGATCTTCTCGGGATCGCTTTTGCTGCGCACCGCCCATACCCGCGTCTCGCTGCCGGCGACCACGATTTCGCCGCCGCACATGATGTGATGTTCGACATCGAAGCTCGAGCGGCGGAATTCGGCGACACGCGAGGCGATCTCAATGTCGTCGCCGAAACAAATGTTCTTGCGGCACGCGAACCGCACGTCGACCAGCGGCAAAATCGCCAAAGCGTTCATGATGTCGTATCGCCGCGTTGCCAGCGCGGCCTCGAACAGCGACCAGGTGCCGTTGTCGAAGTAACCGAACAAATGCCTCGGTGTAACCATGCGGTTGGGATCACAGTGGCCGAATTCAACAGTCATTTGGCGGCGGAAGACGAAGATCGTCAAAACGCATTCCTTTGTCGTCAAGCCGCTATCGTCCTTGCGGCACTGGGGCAAACGTTATGGGCAGGGACATAGCGGCAAACTGGCCTTTGTGGGAAGCTTTGGCATAATAGCCGCAAGCGACGATCAGTGGGTGCGACCGGCGTTTGCAGACGTTTCCGGAGGATATCCGAATGGCAAATTTCGTTCTGGTTCACGGCGCCTGGATCGGTGGCTGGTATTGGCGGCCGATCGCGCAAGCTTTGCGCCGCGCCGGGCACGAAGCTTATGCGCCGACGCTGACCGGGCTGGGCGAGCGGATCCATCTGATGAACCCGGCCATCAATCTCGACACCCACATCGCGGATGTGGTCAACCTCATCAAAGAAGAAAGCCTGTCGGACGTCGTTCTGGTCGGCCACTCTTATGGCGGCATGGTGGTCACCGGCGTTGCCGATGCGCTGCACGACCGCGTCACGTCGCTGGTGTATCTTGATGCGTTTGTTCCGAAGCACGGTGAAGCGCTCGTGAACTTCGTGCCGGAAGGCGCTCCGCCTCCGGCGTTCGCCAGCGAATACACGTTGGCGCCGCTGCCGGCCGCCATCTTCGGCGCCAGCCCCGAGATTGCGGCCGCCGTCGATGCTCGCACGACGCCGATGCCGATCGCCTGCTTCACCCAGCCGCTGGCGCTTACAGGCGGTGCCGATCGGATCAAGAAGAAGAGTTATATCTATTGCAACGTTCCGGCGCCGACGACCTTCACGCCGTTTTACGAGAAGCTGAAAGACGATCCGGCCTGGACCATGCACACGCTCCCGTGCACGCACATCGTGCAGATGGAAATGCCCGATGAACTGACGGCGCTGCTGCTGCAGGCGGCGGCGTAGATCTACAGCGCCGGCTCGCCGGCGATATAAGTCTGCCGCACCGCGCGGTCGTCGCCGAGCGTCATCAAAACAAAAAGCTCTGCCTCGAGATCGCGCGCCGTCTCCATGCGGTGCGCCATCGCGGGGGTCGCGTGCGCATCCAGCACCACGAGATCGGCGAATGCGCCGGGCGCGATGCTGCCGATTTCGTTTTCAAGACCGAGCGCTGCCGCATTGCCGCGGGTCATCAGATCGAAGGCGGCGAGCGCCGGCAGGTTCTGGCCGCGAAGCTGCATCACCTTGTAGGCTTCGGCGGCAGTGCGCAGCATCGAATACGAGGTGCCGCCGCCCACGTCGGTCGCCAGCGCGATGCGCACGCCGGCAGCGGCAAGGCCGTCATAGTCGAACAGTCCGCTGCCGATGAACAAATTCGAGGTCGGGCAAAAAACCGCGACCGATCCGCTATCGCGCAGCAGCGCGATTTCGTCTTTGCCGAGATGAATGCAATGGCCGAGCAACGAGCGCGGGCCGAGCAGGCCGGCGCGTTCGTAAACGGCGGTATAGCTCGGATCGTCCGGAAAAAGCGTTTTGACGGTGGCGATCTCGTCGCGGTTCTCGGCGAGATGCGTTTGCATCAGCACGGTGGGAAACTCCGCCAGCAGCGCGCCGAGGTCGGCTAGTTGCTCGTCGGTGGACGTAATGGCGAAGCGCGGCGTCACCGCGAAGCGTTGTCGGCCAGTGCCGTGCCAGCGCTTGATCAGCTCGCGGCTGTCGGCGATGCCGGTGCGCGCCGCCTCCAGCAGCGGCGCCGGGCCGTTGCGGTTCATCACCGCATTGCCGGCGACCATGCCGGCATTTCTTTTGTGCGCGGCGGTAAACAAGGCGTCGGCCGAGCCCGGATGAGCGCTGCAATAAGCCACCGCCGTAGTGGTGCCGTTGCGCGCCAGTTCATCGAGAAAGAATTCGGCGTTGCGTGCGGCGTGGGCCGGATCGGCGAATTTCTGCTCCTCGACGAAGGTGTATTTCTCCAGCCACTCCAAAAGCTGCGCGCCGTAGGAGGCGATCACCTGAGTCTGCGGATAGTGGATATGCGGGTCGATGAAGCCCGGCATGATGAGGTGATTGGGGAAATGTTCGACCGGGACGTCGGGCGAAAGTTGTGCCGCGAGTTGCGCCGCCGGCTCGACAGCCTCGATCTTTCCGTTCTTCACCAGCACGGTGCCGTCGTCGATATAGCGATAGCTCTTTGCATCGCCGACGCCGTTCGGCGCCCGCAAGAAACTCAACAGCCGGCCACGGATCGCGCGCACGTCTTCCCCATCTCTTCGGTCGTTCTCAAACTCGGAGCGTATCCCGGACGCGGTGCAGCGCGCAGCGGTGCGCCGCAGATCCGGGATCTTCGCAAACTCAGAGCGTTGCAGCCCGTAACGATCCCGGGTCAGCAACGCAACACTTCGCTTCGCTACGTGCTGCGTCGCGCCCGGGAAACGCGACCATTGTTGCGTCGATACGCTCGATCAACAATCCGGCCTGCTCACTCCGCCGGCGCGCCGGCGGCGACCCAGGACGCGAGCGTGCGGCGTTCGTCGGGTGTTATTTCGGTGAGATTGCCGGGCGGCATCGCGTCCGAATACACCGCGGCGGCGGCGATCAGCGGCGCGTGCAGACGGATATGTTCGTCGGTGTCGAGCAACACGCCTTTCGGCGGCGCCGCAAGCCCGGCCCAGACCGGCTCGGCGGCGTGACACATGGCGCAACGCGACATCACGATGGCGCTGACATCGGCGAATTTAGGTGTCGGCGGCAGCGCGCCGACGGTCACCGTGCGCGGGCCCGCGGCGGACAGCAAGGCGACAGCGACCAGGCCGGCGGCGGCTACGCCCCAGGTCCACCACGGGCTGCCCTTGCCCTCGTGCCGTGAATTGAAGAAGTGCCGGATCACCGGACCGATCACCAGCATGATGGCGACAATCAGCCAGTTGAAGCGCGTCGCGTAAAACAGCGGATAGTGATTGCTCAGCATCAGAAAGACGACCGGCAGCGTCAGGTAATTGTTATGCACCGATCGCTGTTTGCCGAGCGCGCCCCAGCGCGGGTCCGGTGTCTTGCCGGCCAGCATCGCGGCAACCGACTTCTTTTGGTTCGGAATGATGACGACAAATACGTTCGCCACCATGATGGTACCGATCAGCGCGCCGATTTGGGTGAAAGCGCCGCGGCCGCTGAACACGTGCGTGAAACCGTAGGTCAGCGCCACCAGGAAAACGAAGCCGACGAGCGCCAAAGCCACGTCGTGGTTGCCCAGCGGCGAACGGCACAGGCCTTCATAGGCGAGCCACGCCACCGCCAAGCTGAAAAACGCAATCAGCGCCGCTTGCACGGCGGTGAGATCGAGCACCGTCTTGTCGATCAGATAGAGGTCGGCGCCCAGATAGTAGACAAATACCAGGAGCGCGAAGCCGGATAGCCAGGTCGTATAGGCTTCCCATTTGAACCAGGTCAGGTGGTCCGGCATCTGCGCCGGCGCCACCAGATATTTCATCATGTGGTAAAAGCCGCCGCCGTGGACTTGCCACTCGTCGCCCTTGACGCCGGCCGGCAGCCCGGGCCGCGGCCGCAGGCTCAGATCCAGATGGATGAAATAAAACGAACTGCCGATCCACGCGATTCCGGCGATGACGTGCAGCCAGCGAAGGACGGCGCTCGCCAATTCAGCGAGTATTAGCTCCACAATTTGGCTCCACCTGATCTGGCGCCGTCTAACCTGGCCCCGCCTGACGTGGACCCCCGATCGGGCTCCCTCGTTCGACCGCGGCGTCTTGAGCATGACAGACCGAACGCGGCAAGTGCAAGCCTATCGCCCTGCCGCCGTTTTGGGCAACTTTCTGTGCATGGCCGCTTTTGCCGGCGGCGATTTTGTCGGATGATGGTGCGAACATCGCGGGCGTGAGAGATCGATTATGGAACGATCCTTGCAACGAAGCCCGCGAGAAGTCTTACGAATTGCGAGTGTGCGCAGCGATCTCAATGCTTGATGGGTCCTCACAAGCGAACTCTTCCTTGCCGGCGTCGCTGCTGAGTGCCGTTTCGATTAGCAAACGCTATGGCGATTTTCTCGCCAACGATGGCATCGACCTTGATTTGTTTCCGGCTGAAATCCACGCGCTCCTTGGGGAGAACGGGGCGGGCAAATCGACCCTCGTGAAAATGATGTACGGCCTGATCCAGCCCAGCGGCGGCGAATTGCGCTGGGCGGGCCAAAAAGTCGTGCTGTCCGGACCGTCCGCGGCGCGCGCGCTCGGCATCGGCATGGTGTTCCAGCACTTCTCGCTGTTCGACAATCTGACGGTGGCCGAGAATGTGGCGCTCGGCCTGCCGCCGACCGAGTCGTTTGCCGCGATCTCCGCGCGGCTTGCCGAAACCGCGCGGGTTTATGGTTTGCCGCTCGATCCCAAGCGCGAGGTCTGGCGGCTCTCGGTCGGCGAGCGCCAGCGCATCGAGATCGTGCGCGCGCTGATGCAGAATCCGAAGCTGCTCATTCTCGACGAGCCCACCGCGGTGTTGACGCCGCAGGAAGCCGATCAGCTTTTCATCGTGCTCGAACGGCTCAAGAGCGAAGGGCGCGCCATTCTTTACATCAGCCACAAGCTCGAAGAGGTGAAACGGCTCTGCGACACGGCGACGATCTTGCGCCTCGGCAAGAAAGTCGCGACCTGTAATCCGCGGCAGGAAACCGCGGCGTCGCTGGCGCGCATGATGGTCGGTGCCGACATCGGCGAAGTGAAAGCGTCGGCGAAACCTGCCGCCACGATGCCGCGGTTGCTCATCCACAAGCTGTCGCTGGAGCCGGATGATCCGCATGGCACGCGCCTGAAAGACATTACGCTCGAAGTCTGCGGCGGCGAGATTGTCGGCGTCGCCGGCGTCGCCGGTAACGGCCAGGACGAATTGTTTGCGGCGCTCTCGGGCGAGCGGCTGGCGGCGAGTGACGGCGCGATCGTGCTCGACGGACGGGCCGCCGGCTACCTCAACGTCAATCAACGCCGCCGCATGGGCGCGGCCTTCGTGCCGGAAGAGCGCCTCGGTCACGGCACCGCGCCGCGCATGAAGCTCTCCGAAAACGCGCTGCTCACCGGGCATGCCGCCAGCGGCATGGTCAAGCGCGGCTTCATCAACAAACTGGCGATGCTGGCTTATGTCGACCTCACCACCAAAAGCTTCGATGTCCGCAAGGCGAAGCGCGATCCCGAAGCGGTGAGCCTGTCCGGCGGCAATTTGCAAAAGTTTGTGGTCGGCCGCGAAATCCTGCGCGATCCCGGCATCCTCGTGGTCAGCCAGCCGACCTGGGGCGTCGATGCCGGCGCTGCCGCAGTCATCCGTCAGGCCTTGGTCGATCTCGCCGGCCGCGGCTCCGCCGTGCTGGTGATCAGTCAAGATCTCGACGAACTGACCGAAATCGCCGACCGCATCGCGGTGATGTTTCACGGCAAGCTGTCGGCGCCGCTCGACGCCGCGCAGGTGACGCGCGAGCGGCTCGGCTTGCTGATGGGCGGCGCCGACCCCGCCGCGCATGAGGGCGAACAAGAGGCCACGCATGCAGTTGGTGCTTGAACGCCGGCCCGAACGCTCCACGGCGATCGCCGTCGCATCGCCGTTGATCGCCGTGGCGCTGACGATCGTCACGTTCGCGATCCTGTTCGCGATCATGGGCAAGAATCCGCTCAGCGCGATCTATGTTTATTTCATCGAGCCGCTGACCGACCCGTTCTCGCTGCAGGAAATCGCCGTCAAGGCGACGCCGCTGGTGATGATCGCGGTGGGACTGGCGCTCTGCTACATCGCCAACATCTGGAATATCGGCGCCGAAGGCCAGTTCATCGTCGGCGCGGTGTGCGGAAGCTGGCTCGCGGTGCGCACCAACGGCACCGATGTCGGCCATTGGGTGCTGCCGGCGATGCTGATCCTCGGCGCGCTCGGCGGCGCGCTCTATGCGCTCATCCCGGCGCTCTGCCGGGTGTATTTCGGCGCCAGCGAAATCCTCACCAGCTTGATGCTGGTCTATGTCGCCAATTACGGCATGGATTATCTGGTGCGCGGTCCCTGGCGTGATCCGCAGGGGCTGAACTTTCCGACCACCGCGGCGTTCGATCCGGTTGCCTCGATCCCGACCCTGTTCGAGGGCGCCGGCCGCTTGCATTTCGGATCCATCCTCACGCTCATCGTCGTCATGCTGGCGGCGGTTTTGCTCGGCCGCACGATCCGGGGATTCGAAATCCGCGTCGTCGGCGCCGCGCCGCGCGCGGCGCGCTTCTCCGGCTTCAATGCCGATCGGCTGGTGCTGTTCACCTTCGCGATCTCGGGCGCCCTGGCCGGGCTTGCCGGCATCATCGAAGTGGCGGGGCCGATCGGGCATCTCGATCCCGGCGTGTCGTCGAATTTGGGCTTCACCGCCATCATCGTCGCCTTCCTGGGGCGGCTCAATCCGATCGGCATTCTGATCGCCGGGTTGTTTCTGGCGCTGACCTTCATCGGCGGCGAAAACGCGCAGATCTCGCTGAAGGTGCCGCTCGACGTCACCAAGGTGTTTCAGGGGATTTTGCTGTTCTACGTGCTCGCCTGCGACTCGCTCATCGTCTACCGCATCCGCCTGCTGCGGAGCGTCCGGAAGGTGGCGCATGCCGTTCCTTGAGCATTTCGATCTGATCGAAGCCATCATCCTGTCGATCATCGCGGCGTCGACGCCGCTGTTGCTGGCGGCCTCCGGCGAACTGGTGGTCGAGCGTTCGGGCGTTCTCAATCTCGGCGCCGAGGGCATGATGATCATGGGCGCCGCCTGCGGCTTTGCCGGCGCCTATCTGAGCGGTTCGATCCTTGTCGGCGCGCTCTGCGGTATTCTGGCCGGCGCCGCCATGGCGGCGGTGTTCGGCATTCTCACGCTTGGGCTTGCGGTCAATCAGGTCGCGACCGGCCTGGCGCTGACGATCCTGGGCGTCGGATTGTCCGGCCTGATCGGCGCCGGCTTCGTCGGCACCCGGATCGTACCGGCGCCGCAGCTCTATTTGCCTTACCTGACAAACATTCCCTTCATCGGCCGCATCCTGTTCGGCGAGGATGCGTTCGTTTATGTCTCGGTGGCGCTGATTATCGCCATCTCGATGTTTCTTTACCGCAGCCGTCCCGGCCTGGTGCTGCGCGCGGTCGGCGATAACCATGCTTCCGCGCACGCGCTCGGCTATCCGGTGCTGCGCATCCGCATGCTGGCGGTGCTGTTCGGTGGCGCTTGCGCGGGGCTTGGCGGCGCCTTCCTGCCGCTTGCCTACACGCCGTTCTTCATCCCCGGCATGACCGCCGGCCGCGGCTGGATCGCGCTGGCGCTGGTGGTGTTTTCCTCGTGGCGGCCGGGCCGTCTGGTGGCCGGCGCCTATCTGTTCGGCGCGGTCTCAATCCTGCAGCTTCATACCCAGGCCTTCGGCTTGGGCATCCCGTCGCAGTTGATGTCGTCGCTGCCCTATCTTGCCACGGTCATCGTTCTCGTGTTGATTTCCAGGACGCGCGGTACCGCCGGGTCCGCCGCGCCTGCGTCACTCGGTCAGGTCTTCGTACCCGACCGTTAAGAGCATGTCCCGGAAAAGTGGAAACCGGTTTTCCGAAAAGACATGCGACAGAACGAATCTAGAGCTCATCCCAATTCCACATCGGGATGAATTCTAGACCATGATCCCGAAAAACGGCGTACGGCTTTCGGAAGCGATCATGCACGAGCGAAAGGGCAGGGCTGGATGACTCAACCTCATCCAGTGCTGCCGGTGTGAAATGTGCTGCGGGCGTTGTGCGCCGCGGAGAAACTGAAAAAAGAGATGGAAACGCCAGAAACCTCCGTCTCAGCTAACCCGGAGTGAGATCATGAAGAAATGGAACATCGTGGGAATGGCTGCGGCCTTTGGGCTTGCTGCCGTGTCGTTCCACGCTTACGCGGCCGACAAGCTCAAGATCGGCTTCATCTATGTGGGCCCGATCGGCGATCTCGGCTGGAGCTACCAGCACGATCTCGGCCGCAAGCAGATGGAGAAGGAGCTCGGCGACAAGGTCGAGACCACCTATCTCGAAAACGTGCCGGAAGGCGCCGACGCCGAGCGTTCGATCGAACAGCTTGCCCGCACCGG
The DNA here is from genome assembly GCA_963737755.1 of uncultured Alphaproteobacteria bacterium. GTDB lineage: Bacteria > Pseudomonadota > Alphaproteobacteria > Rhizobiales > Xanthobacteraceae > BOG-931. The sequence continues at coordinate 56,079 of CAVTTZ010000025.1, forward strand.
CCACAAGCTGATCTTCACCACGTCGTTCGGCTTCATGGACGCGACCCTGAAAGTCGCCAACAAATATCCGAACGTGTTCTTCGAGCACGCTACCGGCTTCAAGCGCGCCAAGAACATGAGCACCTACGCGGCGCGCTTCTATGAAGGCCGCTACATCCAGGGCCAGATCGCCGCCAAGATGTCGAAGACCGGCACCATCGGCTACATCGTCTCGTTCCCGATACCGGAGGTCATCTCCAACATCAACGCGACGATGCTCGGGGCGCAGTCGATCAATCCCAACATCAAGGTGAAGATCGTTTGGGTGAATTCCTGGTTCGACCCGGGCAAGGAAGCCGACGCCGCCAAGGCGCTGATCGACCAGGGCGCCGACATTCTCACCCAGCACACCAACTCGCCGGCGGCGACGCAGATCGCCGAGCAGCGCGGCATGCACTCGTTCGGCGAATCGACCGACATGATCAAGTTCGGTCCGAAAGCCCAGCTCACCGCCGACACCGATTACTGGGGCGGCTACTACGTCAAGCGCGCCAAGGATGTGCTCGACGGCAAATGGCAGTCCGAGGACACCTGGGGCGGCCTCGACTCCGGCATGGTCGTGATGGCGCCCTATACCAACATGCCTGACGACGTGAAGAAGATGGCGCAGGACACGGAAGAGGCAATCCGTTCCGGCAAGCTGCATCCCTTCAAGTGTCCGATCATGGACCAGGACGGCAAGACGGTCGAATGCAAGGGCGGCGACCATCTCGATCCAGGCCAGATCCTCAGCATGAACTGGTACGTCAAAGGCATCGACGACAAGATCCCGGGCAAGTGATCTGTTTGCTCTGGATCTGAAAACGGAAATGGCCGGGTTTCGACCCGGCCATTTTTGTTCTATGCCGCGTATCCCGGGCGCAGCGCAGCACGAAGTGATGCGCTGCAGACCCGGGATCTTCGCAAACTCCTGGTCCAGGTCGGGTGCGGAGTTCGCTAAGACCCCGGATCTGCGGCGCATCGCTTCACGCTGCACCGCGTCCGGGGAATGCGATAATCCCACAGTCCAGTCGGATTGCACATTGTGCCTTAGAGCTGCACGAGTTGATCAGACAAGTCCCGCCATTCCGTGTTCAATTCTTCAATCAATGCGAATTTCCAGGCGCGGCGCCATCTTTTGACGGTGTGCTCGCGTCTGCGCGCCTCGAGGATTGAAGAGTGCTGTTCGTAATAGACCAGCCGCGTAGCTCCATAGGTGCGCGTAAAACCGGGCACGACTTTCGCTTGATGTTCCCAAATACGGCGGGAGAGATTGTTTGTAACGCCGACATACAGGACGCCACGCGGCTTGTTGGCGAGGATGTAGACGAAGAACCGAGGCTCTATCGGTCCATCTCCGCTCCCATTTCCCGGACGCAGCGCAGTACGCAGTGATGTGCTGCAGATCCGGGATCATCGCAAACTTAGTTCAGGTGCTGAGTTCGTTAAGACCCCGGATCTGCGGTGCATCGCTTCGCGCTGCACCGCGTCCGGGGCATGCCATAGGGTTACTTCCCCGCGTAAGCGTCCAACTCGGCCAAATATTGATTTTTGCTCGCCCGCGGCAGCCAGGTGCTTTCGAACGCGTTGCGGGTGAGCTGAACGAGCTCTTTCGGCCCGAGCTCCGCCTCTTTCTGCGTGCATTCGAAGTTCTCGTTGATGTAGCCGCGGAAATAGGCCGGATCGTCGGAATGCACGGTGGCGCGGATGCCGAGATCGAGCATGCGCTTGATCTCCTTGGCCTTGCTGCCGTTGGTGACGAAGGCGTTGGAGACCGGGCAGATGGTCAGCGCCAGTTGCCGCTTCGCCACTTCGTCGATCAGTGCGGTGCTGTCCAAAACATTGACGCCGTGGTCGATGCGGTCGACGCCGATGTCTTCGAGCACCTGCCGGATATGCTCGGTGGTGTTGTGCTGGTCGACGTCGCAATGCATGGTGAGGAAGAAGCCTTCGCGGCGCGCGCGCGCGAACACGTCCTGGAATTTCAGCGGCGGATTGTTCTTTTCGTCGGAATCGAGTCCGACGCCGACGATCCATTCGCGATACGGCAACGCCTGCACCAGCGTGGTCATGGCGAATTCGGCGCTCCAGTCGCGCAGAAAGCACATGATGAGCTGGCTCTTGATGCCGAGGATGCGCTCGGCGTCGGTCTGCGCCCGGCGAATGCCGCGGATCACCACGTCGAACGGCACGCCGCGGCCGGTATGGGGCTGCGGATCAAAGAACATCTCGACATAGCGCACGTTCTGCGCATGCGCCTTGGCCAGATAGGCGAAGGTGAGGTCGTAAAAATCCGGCTCGTGCACCAGCACCCGCATGCCCTCGTAATAGATCTTGAGAAACGAGGGCAGGTCGTGGAAGTCGTACGCGGCGCGCATTTCGGCGACGTCCTTGTAGGGAAGGCTCATGCCGTTGCGCTTGGCCAGCGCAAATTTCATTTCCGGCTCAAGCGTCCCTTCCAGATGGACATGCAGCTCGCATTTCGGCATGCCGGCAATGAAATCGCGCAGATCGCTCATCGGTGTCTCCCCCTTGTCGATCGCAGGTTACGCCGCGCCGACACGCGATGCCAGTCGCCCTACAGCGTTTCCGGCATCGGCATGGCCTTGCCGTCGGCGAGCGAGAATTGCGGGATGTGGCCGAGGCCGTGGATCAAGCGGGCATCGTCGCCGAGCTTTTTCTTCCATTCATGCCCTTCGGTCAAAATCACGCCGCCACCGACGATTTCGGCGCCAGCCGCGCGCGCCAGCGCAAACGTTGCCGCAAGGCTCGAGCCGGTCGCCACGACATCGTCGACGATTGCGACCCGGCGGCCGGCCAGCAACGGTACCGAACGGCGGTCGAGCATCAGGCGCTGCTTGCCGGCGGAGGTGACCGACTCAAGCTCCTGGACCAGCGCATCGCCCAAATAAATCTTCGGCGACTTTTGCGCGATGACGTATTGGTCGAGCCCGAGCGCGCGCGACACCTCGATCACCACCGGAATGCCGAGAGTCGCTGCGCCAACAATGATGTCGGGCTTGAGCGGCCGCAAATGGTCGGCCAGCCCCTTGCCGATGCGCTCGCCGAAGCGCACGCCCATGTCGATCACCATCAGCAGCGAAATCGCGAGCTTCTGGTTGATCGGCACGATCGGCAGCGTGACCGGTTCTCCGGCGATGTCGACGGTGTAGGTTTGCATCCGCGATGGTCTCCTTAACGGCTAATCTAGCAATTTTCGCGCCGCGGCTGAGTGACGGCGGATCAGATCGGTCACGTCGAGACCGGGAACCTGCCCATTCTCCACGACCCAGCGTCCGCCGACCATGACCCGATCGGCGCGATGCGCGCCGCAGAGGACAAGCGCGGCAAGCGGATCGCCACTGCCGGAAAACCGTAATTCGTCGAGCTTGAAGAACGCCAGATCGGCCTGCATGCCGACACTGATTTCGCCGACGTCCGACCGCCCGACGCAAGCCGCGGAGCCCTTGGTCGCCCAGCGCAGCGCGTCGCGATGGCTGACTTTGCCGATACCGTAGCGGCTGCGCTGCAGCAGAAAGGCGGCACGGATTTCCTGCATGAGATTCGATGAGTCGTTCGAGGCCGAACCGTCGACGCCGAGCCCGATGGCGACGCCGGCCTCTTCCATTTCGCACACCGGACAGGTGCCCGACGCCAGCACCTGGTTGCTGCAGGGACAATGGGTCACCGCCGTGCCGGCGCGGGCAAGCCGTTTGAACTCATCGGCGTTGAAATGCACGCCGTGCGCCAGCCAGGTGCGATCGTCGAGCCAGCCGCAGTCTTCCAGATAATCGAGCGGCCGGCACTGGTGCAGCTCGAGGCAGTAGCGATTCTCATCCTCGGTTTCGGCAAGATGCGTGTGCAGGCGGACACCGAGACGTTGCGCCAGCGAGGCGGTCGCGCGCATCAGTGCAGTGGTCACCGAAAACGGCGAGCATGGCGCGAGCGCGATCTGGATCAGCGCGTCGTCACTCCGGTCGTGATAGCGGTTCACCACCCGCTCGCTGTCGGCCAGGATGGTGTCTTCATCCTGCACCACGCTGTCGGGCGGCAAGCCGCCATCGCGCTGCGAACGGTTCATCGAGCCGCGGGTCAGCAGCGCGCGCATGCCAAGCCGTTTGGCGACGGCGACCTGAATATCGACGCTGTCTTCGATCCCCCGGGGAAAGACATAGTGGTGGTCGGTGGTCATCGTGCAGCCCGACAGCATCAACTCGGCCATCGCCAGGGTGGTCGCAAGCTCGACCGCCTCGGGCGTGAGCCGGGCCCAGATCGGATAGAGCGCCCGCAGCCAGGGAAACAATTCGCGGTCCAGCGCAGCCGGCACCGCGCGGGTCAGCGTCTGATAGAAGTGATGATGCGTGTTGATCAGGCCCGGCAGAACCACGTGGGTGCTGGCATCGAAGGTGGTGAATTCTCGCGCGCGCGGCGTTTGCCCGGCCGCTATCAGCTCGACGATGCGGCCGTCCGCTACGACAATACCGCGCTCGGCGCCGTCCGCCAGGATGGCGAGCGGATCTTTGATCCAGAGGGCAGGTGCGGTGTCGTTGGGCATATTGAAATATCAGCAGTGAGCCTTGTGCTTCGCTACGCTCAGCTTCGTTGCACTCAGCCTCGATCACTCTATTGCGTCGTCACCACCGGGCTTGACCCGGTGCGTCCATGGTGACGTGCGGCTCAGCATGGATTGCCGGGTCAAGCCCGGCAATGACGAATTAGCGGGCCATCTGCGCATTGAACGCCAACACCGCGCGATCTCACGCTGCCAGCGGCGGCCGACCGACACCGCTGCCGTGATGAATGACGCGCGCCACCCGCAAAATCAGCGGCTCTTCGAAACGCGGCGCCACGATCTGCATGCCGATCGGCAAGCCGTCGTGCGACAGGCCTGCCGGAGCCGTCGCCGCCGGCAGGCTCACCAGCGTGATCAGATAAGCCGGCGCGATCCAGTCGATATAGTTTTCAAAACTGCGGCCGTTGATCTGGTCCGGGAAGTTCATCTCGACCGGATAAGGCTTCACCGGCGCTGCCGGCGTCAGCAAAACGTCGTAGCGCTCGAACAGCTTGTGGAAGGCCTCGTACATGCGCCATGCGGGTTTGCTCGGCGGCGGCCCAGTCGGGCGCGGTTAGCTTCAGCCCGGCCTCGACATTGCCCTTCAGATTTGCCCCGAACGAGTCGATCTGCGCGAGCCGCTCGTATTGCCGGCCAACCATCCAAAAGCCGCGCCAGGTCTGATAGGGCGCGCGGCCGGCGCTGGCGTCGAAGGCGATGTGCTCGACATGCGCGCCGAGCTTGCTCGAGCGCGGCCGCCGCTTTGCGTGCAGATCGCATCGACCTCGGCGTCGACGCCGATGCCGGCAATGTCGGACACATAGGCGATGCGCAGACCCTTGATGTCCTCGCGCTGCTGCAACTCGGCCAGCGCGCTGTGCCAGGGCGGCGCCACCGAGATCGGCGAAATGCGGCTAAAGCCCACGATGGCGTCGAGCATCAGCGCTGCGTCTTCGGCGTCGCGCGCCAGCGGCCCATGGACCTCACCGGGATCCCAGGCCAGCGGTTTTGGGTAGCTCGGTGTCAGGCCGGGCGTCGGGCGGATGCCGACGATGCCGCAGAACGCCGCCGGAATGCGGATCGAGCAGCCATAATCGGTGCCCTGCGCCAGCGCGGTCATGCCGGTCGCCGACGGCGACCGCGGAGCCGCCGGACGAGCCCGCCGGGCTGAGCGCCGGATTCCACGGATTGCGCGTCGGGCCGAACAGCGCGTTGTTGGTGTTGGCGCCGCAGGCGAATTCCGGCGTGTTGGTCTTGGCCAGCACGATGGCGCCGGCGGCCTTGAGCCGCCGCACCACCTCGTCGTCTTCGCTCGGCACGTTGTCTTTCAGAAGCGGCGAAGCATACGTGGTGCGGATGCCGGCAGTCTGGGTTATATCCTTGATGCCGAGCGGCAGACCGTGGAGTGGCCCGAGCGGCTCGCCGCGCACGACGGCCGCCTCGGCGCGGCGCGCATGTTCGCGCGCGTTGTCTTCCGCCAGCGTCACGACGGCATTGAGCTTTGGATTGAGCTCCGCGATCGCGGCCAAATGAGCGTCGAGCACCTCGATCGGACTGACGGCGCGCGGTGCGGATGAGGCGCGCCAGTTCGCGTGCCGAGTGGCGAACCAAAGTCTTGTCGCTCATGCGTTGGTTCCCGGCTTTTGGGTCGCGGACGCTTATTTCCCGGACCAGTGGACGAAACGCCGCTCAATCAGCAGGAACAAGAGATTGAGTCCATAGCCGAGCGCGCCGGCGGCGAAAATCGCCGCATACATACGCGGCATGTCGAACAGTTGCTGCGCTTCGAACACGCTGTGGCCGAGGCCGTCCTGCGAGCCGATGAACATTTCGGCCACCACGATGATCACCAGCGCCAGCGACACGCCGTTGCGCAGGCCCACGAAAGTTTGCGGTAGCAATTCAAACAGCATCACGTCGAACAGGACACGCCAGCGCGAGGCGCCCATCACCTTGGCGGCCAGGAGCCGGGTCTTGCGCGCATTCATCACCCCGTAGGCGACGTTGAACAGGATCACCAGAACGGCGCCGAAGGCCGCAACCGCGATCTTGGTTTCGTCGCCGACGCCGAACAGCACCAGAAACAGAGGGAACAGTGCCGACGCCGGCGTGGAGCGAAAAAAATCGATGACGAATTCGAGCGAACGATAAAGCCGCTCCGACGAGCCGAGCACGATGCCGAGCGGAATGGCGATGACCGCGGCGATCAGGGTCGAGGCCGCGGTGCGATAAATGGTCTTGAGGAAATCGAAGCCGAGCGGGCCACTCATCCCTTGCCAAAGCGACGAGAAGGTCGCGATCGGGGAGGGCAGCAGCACCGGATCGACCCATTGCCGCCAGGTCACCAAGGACCAGATCGCAACCAGACCGATAACGCCGATCGCCGGCAAAAACACTTCGGCCTTGCGCGACGTCATCGTCGCACCTCGCGCTGGAAAATGGACAGGCACGCGGCCTTGGTCCGCACGAAATCCGGATCGGACAGCGTCGCATCGGTACGCGGGCGCGCCGCTGCGACCGGCATGAAAGCGGCGACCCGTGCGGGATGCCGAGAAAGCAGGAGCACGCGGTCGGCAAGAAATACCGCCTCTTCCAGATCGTGCGACACCAGGATTGTCGTGGTGCGGGTCTGCAAAAAGATGCGTTGCAATTGCTCGCGCATGAACAGCGTCATCTCGTAGTCGAGCGCTGAAAACGGCTCATCAAGAAACAGAATTTCGGGCTCGACCACGAGCGCGCGCAGGATGGATACGAGCTGCTGCTGGCCGCCGGACATCTGATAAGGATAAAGGTTGAGATCGAGCTTGATGCCGAGATGTGCGACCAGCGCTTCGGTGCGGGCGCGGCGCTCGGCCGGCGGTACGTTTTTCAGCTTGAGCGGATAGGCGATGTTGTCGAAGGCGCGCATCCAGGGAAACAGCGCCTCGCGGTAGTTCTGAAAGACATAGCCGAAATTCACATCCGCGAGCTTGCGTCCACCAAACAAAATGTGTCCGGCGTCGGTCGGGACCAGGCCGGCGATCATGTTGATCAGCGTGCTCTTGCCGCAGCCGTTCGGGCCGAACACCGAGATTAATTCGCCGCGCGGAATATCGAGGTCGAATTTGTCGTAGATGACGGTCTTGTCGAAGCTCTTGCTCAGCCCCCGGATGGTGACGTGGGCGGAGTTCGTTGTGTTGCCCTGCGCCGTCGGTCTATCAGCCGCCATCTGTGCTTCGCCAGCAGGCACGTTCATGCCGAGGCACTGGCGCTAACGTTGCGCGTCATTGCGAGGAGCCTCGATAGCGGCGACGAAGCAATCCAGCGTCTGAGCCAGCTGGATTGCTTCGCTTCGCTCGCAATGACGAAGCGCGTATCATTTCAGAACGCCTGCAGATATTTGCGCACGTCGACCTTTTCGGGGACGACGCCGATGTCGTGGCCGAAATTGGCGAACGCCTGCAGATCGTCGATCTGCTTCGGCGTCATGTCCTTGACCATGACATAGCCGAGCATCGGCACGCTATCGACCACGCTCTCCGGAGTCAGCGTGTTCTTGAGCAAGTGCTTGCGGGCTTCCTGCGGGTCGCGCTGGATCAGTTCGAGCGCCTTGGCCCAGGCTTCCGCGAACCGTTTGGCGACGTCCGGCCGCTTGGTGATGAAATCCGTCGAAAAAGCGCAGCCGGCCGCGAACGGGTCCGCGTGCGGGTCGCCGAGGATGTATTTGGCGATCACGCCGGCCTCGACGGTTTTGGCGAAGCCGAGCTGGTTCATCACGCTGGCATTCGGCTCGAGCGTGTAGCCGCCATCGAAGGTGCCGGCCTTCATGGCGTTGATGTGCTGGCCCATATCGAGCTGGTCGATGGTGTAATCGCCGTCCTTGAGCCCGGCCTTGGCCAGAACGCCCTTGGCGGTGTTGAGGTTGGCCGGCCCGGGCGCCGACATCAGCTTCAAACCCTTGAAGTCGGCGAGCGTCTTGACTTTGTCGGCGAGGCCTGAGCGCACCACGAATTGTTCCATCCGGTGCACAGCGTTCTGCCCGTTCATGGCGATGTACATGGCGACGCCGGGCTTCTTGATATTGGCGTTGAGCCCTTCCAGGGTCACCAGCACGACCGAAACGTCGATCTGGCCGGTGATCAGTGCCGCCACATTCGGTGGCCCGCCCATGAGGATGATGGTTTCCGCGTCGATATCGCGTTCCTGGAAGTAGCCGAGGTCGCGGGCGACGAAATACGGCAGCGACGAACTGACGGGAAACACGCCGACTTTCACCTTATCGGCGGCCCGGGCGACGGTTGGCATGGGGCTGAGGCAGGCGGCTACAATCGCCCCGGCGAAGAATTTCTGAACAACTCGCAGAAATCGGACCATCTTTGATCGACCGTCGATTGAAACAGGTTCCGTCACCCTGAGGCGCGAGCGCAGCGAGCCTCGAAGGGCGACGGCCCGAGCGCCTTGGCCAATTCATCCTTCGAGGGCCGCATCCGCGGCCACTCTCAGGATGACGGGTAACCGCAAGCAAGCCTCGTGCCGCTATTGCCCCGCATCGATGATGGCGATGACCGGACCACCGCCCTGCGGACCCTGGTGCATGGCGTCGACCGAGACGAACACCGCCGCGTCGCCGATCGCGGCGGCGGCGACACCGCCGACCGCGCCTTTGACGTGGCGGTGCCACGGCACGTCGGAATCGTCCATCATGATCTGGCGGCGGCCGCGCAGCTTGCCGGTGCGGTCGGCCTCGCACTTCATGAAGCAATTGACCAGGCGGCCCTTGAGGTCTTCCGCGCGCGGCCGATCCGGCAATTCAAGGCCGGCGTTGCGGATCGAACTCGTAGATGCCGTCGATATCGAGCGCGTCCTTCATCACCGAATGGCCGATGCGATAACGGCCGCCGGCGCCGGCCTTGTTGCCGAGCAGCACGATCTGCGCCTGCGTCAGCTCAACGCCCGACGAGCACGACGCGACCGACGAATAGAGATCGAGGTTGCGGCAGATCTCCTCGGCCTTCGGCATTTTGACTTCGCCAAGCGCGACCGCGATGCCGAGGCCGGTGGTGCCGTTCGACACGCCCATGGAATCGTGCACTTCGCAGGCCACCTCCTTGTGGCGCGTGTGCGCATCGATCACCGAGTCGACCGTGAGCAGCGGCGTCTTGGTCTGCACGTAATGCACATCGGCCGGATCGGTGATGCCGGCATCCCGCATGGCGGCGCGGACAGCCTCGGCGACCTTCTCGACCATCGCGGGTCGGCCGATATCCTCTGGGAAAATTTCGGCGCTCATGGCGGTGCCGATCACCAGGCGCGACTGATTCGCCGGGCCGGTCTTGGCGTTGCGCGCGAACACCGTCGCATGCGGAGTAATGACGCCGTCGCAGCCGCCCGACCAAACCATCGGGATTTTCGCGATCTCGGCCTCGGAGCGGCTGCCGTGTTTTTTCAGCACCGCGCGGAACGCCTGGTCGGCGAGGATGCGGGTAAAATCGTTGACGCCGCCATTGCCCTCGGTCTTGCCGATGACGGCGATCACCTCGTCGGCCTTGAATTGTCCGCCGCGGATGCAGGCCTCGACGCCGGAGGCGTCCTGCACGGTCTTCAATTCCACCTTGGCGACTTCAATGGCCATGACGCTTGATCCTTGTTTGTTTATTCGCTGCGATTCTAACGACGAGACGAGCCCGGATCACTCGGCGATTCGGCCTGGCTCCTCCCTCTCCCCGCGTGCGGGGAGAGGGTCGGGGTGAGGGGGCGTTGCCGCAGACGCTGCCGCGACGATCGTTTCCCAAACGCCTTCGATATTCTCCAAGACTTCGTTATTCCAGAAGCGCAGAACGCGATAGCGGTGTGCTTCGAGCCATTGGTCTCGCGCCGCGTCGCTCTTGCTCTCGGCGTGCTGGCCACCGTCGACCTCGATCACCAGTCGCTTCTCTCGACAAACAAAATCGACGATGTAGGGGCCGATCGGTTCTTGACGGACGAATTTGAATCCGGCGAGCGAGCGAGTGCGAAGGTAGCGCCAAAGCTTCTGTTCAGCCTGTGTGGAATCTCGTCTCAGTCTTCTGGCTAATGGCTGTTTTCGTCACCTTTGCGCCGCGCATGTGTCGAGGCCCCCGTCACCCCAACCCTCTCCCCGCGCGCGGGGAGAGGGAGGACGCAAGTCACCGCAGCATGGATTGCCGGGTCAAGCCCGCAATGACGAGCTGATGCTGTGCCGAGTCGAAGCTGTCCACTTAGCTTGCGCACCCAGGGCTTGAACTCGCCGCGCTGCATTTTTTCGAATCCGGCGCCGCGGTCGATCATCGCCGGCGTGGTTTTTCGCGCGGCTTTGCGCTTTTCGCGCAGCGCCGTCGTCGCGGCTTCGTCGACCACCAACGGATTTTTGCCGTCGGCCTCGCGCAACACCACGCCGTAATCGTCATGCGCGGCTGCGAGCGACACCTTGCCCTCGATGACGTCGCGTTGCACCCATTCGGGCTCGCGCTCGAGCGGATCGCCCCAGCCGCCGCCGCCGGTCGTCACCACCCGCACGATTTGGCCGGCCAGCAACGGCTCGCCGTCAACGAGGCCGCCGAGGTCGTGCGGCGAACCCTGTGTGTCGATGGTGACGCAGAACGGCGTGCCGGCCTGGCCGCCGTTGAGGCCGTAGCAGCCGAGCCGCACCCGGTCGGCGGTGACGATCGTGCGGCAATCGACCAGCGCCCGATAATGCTTGTCGTAGCCGAGCCCGCCGCGGCGCTTGCCGGCGCCGCCGGAATCGGTGCGCAGCGCCAGCTTCTCGACCAGGATGGGAAAGCGCGTCTCGGTGAATTCGGCCGGCTGGTTGCGCGAGTCCGGCACGATGTGGATGGCGTCATTGCCGTCGGCGTAATAGCGGCCGCCGGAGCCGCCGCCCAGCACTTCGCGCGACAGGAACGGCTTGCCGTCGCGATCGGTGCCGTAAAAGCCGGTGTAGCGGATCGTTTCCTGGTCCGCCGGCATCAGTCCTTTGGCCGCCTGCGCGACGACGCCGGCGAGCAGCCCGATGCAGCGCAGCAGCACGAACGAGCGCGCGTTGGTGGCTGCCGGCCATTGCGGCGTGATCAGCGTGCCCTTGGGCGGAAAGATCACGTCGAAGATTTCGCACACGCCTTCGTTGACGTGGATTTCGGCGGCGCGCTCCGGCGTGTCGGCGAGGTTGCGCAGGATCGGCGCGATCCATTTGATCAGAAAGCCGCCGCCGGCGTAATCGGCCGGCCAGTTGATCGGCCCGGTCGATTGCGGATCGGTGCCGGTGAAATCCAGCGTGATGCGATCGCCTTTTTTGATCAGCTTGAGCGCGAGCTTGTGCAGCTTCGGATCGGTGACGCCGTCATGCTCGACATAGTCTTCCCAGCGGTATTCGCCGTCGGCGATTTTCGGCAACAACTCGCGGCGGAAGGTGTCGCGGCAGGTATCGAGGATCGCCTGGAAGCAGGCCTCGACGGTTTCGCGGCCGAAGCGCGCGAACAATTCGGCCATCCGCTGCGCGCCCATCAGGCAAGCCTGCACCTCGCTGTCGAGGTCGGCGGCGAGCGTTTCGGGTACGCGGGTGTTGCGTTTGATGATGGTGAAGACAGCATCGTTGCGGACGCCCGGCGCTGTAGAATTTCACCGGCGGGATGGCGAGGCCTTCCTCGAACACTGTCGTCGCCGTGCCCGGCATCGAGCCCGGCACCCGGCCGCCGATGTCGTCGTGGTGACCGAACGCCTGGATGTAGGCGACGACATCGCCCTGATGGAACACCGGCACCGTGCTGCACAGATCGGGCAGGTGGCCGATCGAGCCTTCGGTCAGATAGGTGTCGTTCATCAGGAACACGTCGCCGGGCTGCATGGTGTCCGGCGGGAAATCGCGCACCACCGCATTCGGCATCGCCGAATAGGAGCGGCCGGTCAGCTTGCGGCAATAGCGGTCGAACAGCCCGACCCGATAATCGTGGGCCTCGCGGATCATCGGCGAGCGCGCGGTGCGCTCGATGGCATATTCGATCTCGGCCTCGATGGAGTTGAGCGTGCCCTCGACGATCTGCAGCACGATCGGATCGACCTCGCGGCGCGGCAGGTCCGGCGCGGTCGGCCACGGCCATTCCTTGGCATGCACGTTCATCGCGGGAGGCCTCTGGTCGCGGCGAAAAGCCGAAGTTTATACCCACGGTAGATGCCGTTGGCTATGTTCTGTGCCCCGGTCAGGCGTTACGGGACCGCGGTTCACAGAATGGAGATTGCAATGTCGTTGCCGGATTCAATTTCTGAGCGAGCGCGCGAAGGCGCCAAGGTCCGCCGCGAGGTGCTTGGCGGCGCCTATGTCGATGCCGGCAAGCAGCAGGCCAATCCATTCACCCAGCATTTCATCGAATTCACCCAGACCCAGTGCTGGGGCAATGTCTGGCTGCGCGACGGGCTCTCGCACAAGACCCGCAGCATGCTGAACGTCTGTATGCTGGCCGCGATGGCGCGCTGGCACGAATTCGAGGTGCATGTGCGCGGCGCGCTCAATAACGGCGTCACCTCCGAGGAAATCGCCGAGATTTTGCTGCACACGGCCGTCTATGCCGGCATTCCGATCGCCTCGGAGGGCTTTCGCCGCGCCGATGCGGTGATCAAGGCCGTCGCGGCCGAAAAGGCCTAGTTTGCGGGCGCAAAAATCCGCCAGCCGTGCGCCTGTCACACAGGTGCAACATTTCCCAGCCGTATAGTTCCCGACCCTCAAATAAGCGGAGGCTGGGCAATGTCTGAACATCTCGATCTTGATCAAATGCAGGCGACCTACAAAGCGGCTGTCGAGGCATGGATCGCTTCGATCAAGGAAGAAGAGGCGTTGGCCTCGGTGAATCACACCGTCGCCGAAGTCGACAAGTGGGAAGGCGCGAGCTTTAAGGAAGACGAGCTGCGCAAGAAGGTGAAGACCGCCAAGAAGCACTACGAAGACGCGTTGCGCGAAAAGCTTTTCGGCTTCTGAAGCCTTTCCCCAATTCGTTCGAATCGGATATGCAAAACAGTCTTGGCGCGGGGCGGCGGCAGATATGCTGCCGCTTCGTACGCTTGCGGCCGTCCCTGCTGTGGATAAGGCCGCGTTAGCGCTCGATTGGGCGACGGCCGCTGATGTAGTGTCGCTGGCTTTGCTCAAAAATCGTCTGCAGAAAAACCGTCGGCGAAGTTGTTCGGTTACCTCACAGTGTGAACGCGTACTTCCGCTGATCCGGTTCCTCAGACGAGAGGGAATACGGTGAAAGCGATAGCAAGGAGCGCGGCGGCCGCGGGCGCGTTTCTGGCGCTGCTGATAGCCTTTGCCTCGCCGGCGGCTGCGCAGTGCAGCAACACCGCACCCTCGAGCAACACCACGGTAACGTGCTCCGGCAGCAGCACCACGCCCGTCGTGGCGGCGACCGGCAGTACCGGTGTCAGCATTAACGTCTTGTCGGGCGCATCGGTGAGCGGTTCCCACAGCGTGGTGGTTCCGTTCCCGCTGCTCAGCGTTTATCAAAACAGCGCCATCACCAATAACGGCTCGTTGTCGCTCACCGGCAGTGCCGGCACCGGAAGCAATCCGGGTGCGGCGATGCTGGCGACCTTCAACGGCAACACGCTGATCAACGCTGCAGGCGCGACGATCACAACCGCCGGCGCTTCCAATCACGGCATGGCCGCCAGTGGGCTCAACAACACGCTCATCAACAACGGCACGATCACGACCAGCGGCAGCAGCGCTTACGGGATGACCGCGCCCTGGAGCACGGTCGCGGTTGGGCTGACCGGCAAAGATTTTGATCAATACCGGCACGGTATCGACCTCCGGCGTCAACGCACGGGCGACATCGATCGTCGGCACCGGCACGATCATCAACAGCGGCACCCTCTCCACGACCGGGCTCGGCACCGCGAACGCGGCCTACCTGCAGGGCAACGGCGACCAATTGATCAATTCCGGCACCATCATCGCGGCTGGCGCGAGCGTCAATGCGGTGTTTTCCAACACCGCAGGCTCGAGCTTCACGGCAACGATTCAAAATCTCACGGGCGGGCAGATCATCAGCCAAGGCGGCTCCGCCATCGTCACCCTCAACGGCAATTCCACGATCATCAATGCGGGTCTCATCCAAAGCAATGTCGGCACCGCGATCACGATGGGCAACGGCAACAACTCGCTGGTGCTGCAAACCGGATCGACCATCGTGGGCATCGCCAATGGCGGCGCCGGCAACAACACCGTGACGCTGCAAGGCACCGGCACCGCCGCGAATGCGTTCACGAACTTTCAGACCCTGATGATGCAGGGCAGCGCCTGGACCTGGGCCGGCAGCGGCACGTTCACGTCCGCGCTGTTGCAAAGCGGCACGCTCACCCTCACCGGCACGCTCGGCACCACGCCTGCGGTGTCGATCAGTTCGGGCGCCGCGCTCGACATGGCCGGGGTCAATCAGACGTTCGGCAACGTCAACAATGCCGGCACGATTTTGACCCATGGGACCGGTCCGGGCACGACACTGACTGTCGCCAACTATGTGGGCGCCGGCGGCAAGATCGTGTTCAATACGTTTCTCGGCGCCGATGCTTCACCGTCCGACCGGCTGGTGATCGACGGCGGTACGGCGACCGGCACGACGATCCTGAATGTCCAAAACACGACCGGTCCCGGTGCGCCCACGCTGGCGAACGGCATCCCGGTGGTGAGTGCGATCAACGGCGCGACCACCGCGCCTGGCGCCTTCACGCTCCCAGGCGAACTGCGCGCCGGCATGTTCGACTATCGCTTGTTTCAAGGCGGCCTCAGCGGCGGCAATCCCAATGACTGGTTCTTGCGCTCGACATTTTTGGTGCCAGGAACGCCGTCGACGAGTGCGCCTGCGTATTTGCCGGGTTATGGCCCGACCTCGTCGACCGTGCTGCCGACGGACCCGCCGCCCGCGACCCTGCCGCCGGGCCTTTATCCGATCCTCGGGCCGGAACTCGCCACCTACGGCGTGGTGCAGCCGATCGCCCGGCAAATGGGTCTGCAAATTCTCGGCACGCTGCATGAGCGCATCGGCGATACGCTGACGATTGCAAGCAGCGGTGACCAGAGCGCCGGTGTCGTGCGTTCGGACTGGGCGCGCTTCTTCGGGCAAGGCATCGACAATCGCTACCAGGCTTTTGCCGATCCGCGGGCCACCGGCTGGACCGGCGGCTTTCAGGGCGGCGTCGATCTGTGGCGCGGCAGCCTGCTGCCGGGCCATCGCGACGCCGCCGGCGTGTATGTGGCTTTCGCCAACAGCGACATCAGCGTGAACGGCTTGGTCACCAACGCGGCCGCCACCGGCTATACGCAAACCCGCACCGGCACCGTGGGCCTCAATGCCTATTCGGCCGGCGGCTACTGGACCCATTACGGGCCAGGCGGCTGGTACGTCGACGCCGTCGTGCAGGGCACCTACTACAACGGCAATGCGATGGCCTCATTGGCTTCGCTGCCGCTCAACGGCTCCGGTTTCGTCTCTTCGCTCGAAGGCGGTTATCCGATTCCGTTGCCGCTGGGACCGCGATTTGTGCTCGAGCCGCAGGCTCAAATCATCTGGCAACAGGTGGCGTTCCGCGACGGCAATGACGGCTTGGGCGCGGTTGGGCTCGGCTCAACCGAAGGCTCGACCGGCCGGCTGGGCCTGCGCGGTCAATGGACCGTCGTCAGCGACAGCGGGCAGGTCTGGCAACCCTACGCCAGCGCCAATCTTTGGCGCGATTGGGGTGCCGAGGCGACGACGATGTTCGGGATCGATCAAGTGCCGCTGATCGAGCAGGCGACGCGGCTCGAGTTCGCCGGCGGCATCACCGCGAAACTCAATGCGCGCGCCAGCCTCTACGCCCAGGCCGGCTATCAGTTCGGCCTCGACGGCGCCTACATCCGCAACGGCGCCCAGGGCGATATCGGGCTTCGTTACGCTTGGTGATCGACCCTCAGACGCGGTCGCGTCAATCACGAGGGGCGATGCTCGCGAAGTTCAGACGTCAGCGGCCGCAATCACGGAAAAAACCGCTGAGAATTCTGCTAACCGGTCCGCGCGGATGATCAGAATGCCGTGCGGATCGACGGTCAGCTTCTGGCCGGGAAAGACCACGGTGGTGGAGCCGAACTCCTCGACGATCGCCGGTCCCTGAGCGTGAAGCCAGCCGGCAGCGCGCCGCGCGCGAAAACCGGCGTGTCGCGAAACTGGCCGTCAAAATAAACCTCGCGACGCGTCGGCTGCGGCGCCGCGGCCGTCTTACCGAGTGCCGGAATGCTCGGCCGGTCGATCAGGCCGAAAGCTGACACGCAGAAATTGACGACTTCGATTTTCTGTTGTCCGGCATAATTGTAGCCGAAGGTTTTCAGATGCGCCGCGTTGAAAGCGTCGACCAAAGCCGCCACGAACTGCGCATCGATCGCGCCGGCCGGCGCCGGCACACGCACTTCCATCGATTGTCCCGCATAGCGCACGTCGGCTTCGCGCAGCAGCGCGATCTTCTCCGCCGGGATGCCGTCTTTCTCCAGCGCCGCGCGTGCCTTGCGGCTTCGAGCGACTTGTAGATCGTGGCGACGGCGTCGAGATCGATCGCATCCTCGTGCATCACCCGCGTGACCATTTGATCGGTGCGCCAATCCACCGCCAGCAGGCCGAAGGCGGACAGGTTGCCGGGATTGGGCGGCACGATGGTGGTCTTCATGCCCATCAATTCCATCACCGCCGGCGGATTGCGCCGGGCCGGAGCCGCCGAACGACAAGAGCGCGAAAGTCCGCCGGATCGATGCCGCGCTGGATGGTCATCTGCCGAATGGCGTTGGCCTGATCCCAGTTGGCGATTTCGATGATGCCGTGGGCGAGTTGCTCGGCGCCGAGATTGCCGGGCAGCCGTTGCCGCCAGCGCACGCGAGACCGTCGCGCGCACGGGCAACATCGAGCTTGATGCCGCCGCCGATCAGCGCCGGCGGCAGTCGGCCGAGCACCAGATTGGCGTCGGTGATGGTCGGCTCGTCGCCGCCGTTCGGGTAGCACATCGGTCCCGGCACGGCGCCGGCGCTGCGCGGGCCGACGCGCAGTTTGCCCTCGCGCGAAATCCAGGCGATCGAGCCGCCGCCGGTGCCGATGGTCTTGATGTCGAGCATCGGGATGCGTACCGGAAAACGCCCGACGCGCCCGCCATTGGTGATTTTCGGCTTGGCGCCTTCGATCAGGCAAAGATCCGTCGAGGTGCCGCCGGCGTCGAGCGTCACGAGGTCCGGAAAGCCCGCGACCTCGGCGATCACCGCGCTGCCCAGCGCGCCCGCCGCGGGACCCGAGAGCGCCGTGGTGATCGGCTTGCGCATCACCTGGTCGGGGCTTGCGACGCCGCCGCTCGATTGCATCACTAAAAACGGCTTTTTGTTCAGCGCGTCGCCGAGCTCGTCGCGGATGCGATCGAGATAGCGGCTCATGTGCGGCTTGATGAACGCGTCGACCAGCGTCGTCACCGCGCGCTCGTATTCGCGATATTCCGGCAGCACGTCGCAGGACAGCGACAGCGTGCAATCCGGATATTCGGCTCGCACGATCTCGGCGGCGCGGCGCTCGTGCGCCGGATTGGCGTAAGAGTGGATCAAACAAATGCCGACCGCGCGAATGCCGGCTTCGCGGAAAGCGCGCGCGGCGGCGCGCACGCTTTCTTCATCGAGCGGCCGCAATTCCTCGCCGAGGAAATTCAGCCGACCGCCGACTTCGCGCACATAGCGCAGCGGCACGATGCGGTCGGGCTTCACCCAGAAATACGAATTGCCGTAGCCTTCCGGCACCGCCTGGCGCGCGATCTCCAGAATGTGCCGGAAGCCTTCGGTGACGATGAGCCCGAGATCGGCGATCTCGCCCTGCAGCAGTGCATTGGTCGCGACCGTGGTGCCGTGCGCGAGCGCCGCGAGATCGTCGACGCTCGCACCCCATTCGCTGAGGATGGCGTGCACGCCGCGCACCAACGCCACCGCCGGATTCGACGGCGTCGACGACACCTTGGTCACCCGCATGGCGCCGGATTTGCCGTCGACGCAAACGATGTCGGTGAAGGTGCCGCCGGTGTCGATCCCGATCCGCAGGCTGGCGTTGTCACTCATCATCAGCACGCTCCTTGACCGCACGCTGGCTTGGGCTATGTCGAGCAAACGGACGTGTCCTCACGTTTGCTCAGCTTCTGCTGCGTCAAATCTCCAGGCATGCCGCTTCATATGCTTTCAAAGTCGCCGATCGTTTCGGCATGATCCCGTAGCAATTTTTCTATTCGCGCAGTCGGCTGGTTGCCGCAGCGAAGCCAAATGACGTTTTGCGGGGCGGGCCAAGCGGCGTATGCTCGATCGGCAAAGTCCACGTCGAGGGAAACCAACACAAAGCCGTTATGTCCGGATCGTAATCCCAGATCGTGCGGTCGGCATGCCTTCCGCAAGGTCCAACGAGACGCACCTGAATTGGATCCGGAAAAGTTCTGGCAAGTCGCTCGCAAAGTTTGAAGCTCAAATTCTGATTCGAACAGCAGCTTCATTTCGCGGCGGTAACCAGAACGCCGTTCGCGGTCCGCCGCGTAGGCCAGGCAGCTGCGGATGTCGGTTTCGGTCAGACTCAGGATAGTCCGCGAGTATTTGCTCGTGCGAAAGACCCGCGGCGAGCCAGACCGAGGACGATCGGCAACGGAAATCCGCGAGCCGCAAACGCAGGGGCGCCCCCCGCGCTTGCCGTCCTCGATCGGTGATGACGTCGTGGTAATCCATGTCCGTTGTCCACGGTCTTGACAGGCTCGGTTGTAGCGTATCCCGCCGCGGCGGAAAAGGCGCTGGTCGATCGGCCACACTGTCGATCTCGCTTCAAATACCGCGATTTTTAGTCGATCCACGGTCAGCCCTACCGCTTCAGCTCGAACAAAATATCCTGCGCGCCTTCCCACAGAGCAGAGCTTGCCGAGCGCGGTGAGGTTTTCGCGGCCTTTGGTGATGGTGAGGAAGTGGTTGCCGGCGAGCTGGCCGACCTTGCTGGAGAATGAGACGGCGCCGTAGGCCAGCAGGATCTCGGTCTCGCTGATGCCGCCCGGGTAGAGGATGATATCGCCCGGCGCCGGGTGGCTGGTGTGGTTCTCGTAGGCCAGCCCGAAATCGTAGTCGCCGAGCGGGATCCAGCAGCCCTTCGCCGCTCCAGCGCACGTGGATGATCTGCTGCCGATAGGGCAATAGCGTAACGAAGCGGGCCAGCGTGGTCGGCGCCTGCTCCTCGGCCTGGGCTTCGAATTCGTAGGGACCTGCGGTGATGCGAAGTTTGGTCATGATGGAATGATCCTATCCAGAAAAGCGGAAAGAACACGCGCGGCGCTGTCGATATCGGCGGGCGACGCAAATTCATCGGGGTTGTGGCTGATGCCGCCGCGGCAGCGGACAAACAGCATGGCGAACGGGATGATCTTGTCGAACGCCATGGCGTCGTGGCCGGCGCCGCTCGCCATCCGGGGCGCCGCCGTGCCGCAGCTTTCGGCAGCCGCCGCAAGCTGGTCCGAGAGCTTTTGGTCGCAAAGCGCCGCCGGCGCCTGATGGCCGGGCGACAGCCGCTACATGACACCGCGGCGGTTCGCGATGGCGGCGATCGTGATTTCGATATCCTCGACCGCCTTGAGGCGCTCCGCGTCGGTCGGACTGCGCGACATCGAGCGAGAAGCGCACGCGGCCCGGGATGGTGTTGGGCGCCGAGCGCGGCACCTCGAGCTTGCCGACGGTCGCCACCAGGCCGGGCTGCCGGCGCGCGCGCTCCTCGATCGCCAGCAGCATGTCGGCGGCGGCGGTCAGCGCGTCGTGCCGCATGGCCATCGGCACGGTGCCGGCATGGCCAGCGACGCCGTCGACGTCGATGGTCGCCGCGGGTCACGCCGTCGATCGCGGTGACGACGCCGAGCGGCAGATCTTCTTCTTCCAGCACCGGGCCTTGCTCGATATGGACCTCGACATAGCCGAGCGTGCGGTCGGGTGAACGCTTTTCCGCGGCCACGCGCGACGGATCGCAGCCGAAGGCGGTCAAGGCCTCGCGCCGCGAAATCGTGTTCTCGTCGAGCTCGTCGAGCGCTTTTTCGTCGAAGGTGCCGGCCAGCGCGCGCGAGCCGCCGAGCGTGGTGGCAAAGCGCACGCCTTCCTCGTCGCCAAAAGCGATGACCTCGATGGCGAACGGGTAGCGCTTGCCGGCCCGGAAGGCGGCCTTCACGACTTCGATAGCGGTGAGAACGCCAAGCGGCCCGTCGAAGCGGCCGGCATTGCGTACGCTGTCGATATGAGAGCCGAGCAGCAGGGTTTGCGTGCTGCCGTCCTGCCCCTCGTAGCGGCCGACCACGCTGGCCAGTGGGTCGAGCCGCACCGACATGCCGGCATCGCGCATCCAGTAGCTGACGAGATCGATGGCGCGGCGGTGGGCCGGCGACAGGTAGAGCCGGGTCAGCCGGCCGGGCTCGTCGCTCAGCGCCGCCAATTCGGCGAGCTTGTTCGAGATCGCCTCACCGAATGCTGGATGCTCCGCTGCCGCCACGTGCCGCATTCCCTGTGCGTTCGGCCCTTAATGACGGCATCAACGAGCGTGGTCAATCGCGCGCCATGGCTTTGGCCCAAGGGAATAATCTTGCGGCTCTTGAAGGCGGAGCGGCGCCTTGCCATGGTGCGGCGACCGGCCCTTCTCGCACCAAACGCCATGGCATCTTCGAACGATATGGCATCTCCGAACGATTATCCGCGCGATCTCGCCGGCTATGGCCGCAACCCGCCCGATCCGCGCTGGCCCGGCGGTGCCCGGCGTGGCGCTGCAATTCGTCATGAATTTCGAGGAGGGCGGCGAGAATTCGGTCCTGCACGGCGATGCGGCGTCGGAAGCCTTCCTCTCCGATGTGCTCGGCGCCCAGCCCTGGCGCGGGCAGCGCCACATGAACATCGAGTCGATGTTCGAATACGGTTCGCGCGCCGGCTTCTGGCGGCTGTGGCGGCTGTTCACGGCGCGCAATCTCCCGGTCACGGTTTATGGCGTGGCCACCGCGCTGGCGCGCAATCCCGAGATCGTCGCCGCCATGCGCGAAGCCGGCTGGGAGATCGCCTCGCACGGCCTGAAGTGGATCGACTACAAGGATTTCAGCCGCGACGACGAAGCCGCCCACATGCGCGAAGCGATCCGGCTGCACACCGAGGCGACGGGCGAGCGGCCATTCGGCTGGTACACCGGACGGAGCTCCGCAAACACGCTTCCGCTCGTGCTCGCCGACGGCGGCTTTCTGTATTCGTCCGATTCCTATGCCGACGATCTGCCCTATTGGGTGCGCGGCGGTGATGGCCCACCGCATCTGATCATCCCCTACACGCTCGACGCCAACGACATGCGCTTCATCAATCCGCAGGGCTTTGAGAATGGCGACGCCTTCTTTGCTTATCTGCGCGACAGCTTCGATGTGCTTTACGCCGAAGGCGAGCGCGCACCGAAAATGATGTCGATCGGGCTGCACTGCCGGCTTGCCGGACGGCCCGGCCGCGCCGCTGGCCTCATCCGCTTCCTGGACTACATCGCCGGCTTCGAGAAGGTCTGGGTCGCGACGCGGCTCGACATCGCGCACCACTGGTATCGCGAGCACCACGCGCTCGGCGCGCACCGCTTGGACGATCGGGTGAGGTTTTCGGTGGATCCAATTTCGCTCGAGACCCTCAACAGCGCAGATCGCACGACCTTCCTGGCCGCGATCGGCGAGGTGATGGAGCTTGCGCCCTGGGTGGCGGACGAAGCTTTCGCCAAGCGCCCATTCGCAAATATCGCCGCGCTCTACCAGGCCATGACCGACGCGGTGCGCAACGCCGGCGATGCGCGCCAGCGGGCGCTGATCAACGGCCATCCTGATCTCGCCGGCAAAGCCGCGCGCGAAGGCGCGCTCACCGCCGAATTCGACCGCGGAGCAGGCTGCGGCCGGATTGGATCGCCTGACGGAAGATGAGTTCGCCACGTTCCATCGGCTCAACGATGCCTATCGCAGCAAGTTCGGCATGCCGTTCATTGTCTGCGTGCGCCGCCACGGCAAAGAGTCGATCCTGCGCCAATTCGAAAAGCGGCTGCATAACGATGCGGCCGACGAGCAACAAACCGCGTTGGCTGAAATCTTTCGTATCGCCGCGCTGCGGCTCGATCAACGCGTGACCGCGGCTGACCGTCTCAAAGTCCACGGGCATCTGTCGACCCATGTGCTCGACACCCATGGCGGCCATCCGGCGGCGGGCGTTGGGATCGAACTGTGCGAGGTGGGCGCGGGCGGTGGCGCGCGCCTGATCAAGCGGGCTGTCACCAACGCCGACGGCCGTACCGACCAGCCGCTCCTATCCGGCATGCCGGTGCCGATTGCGACCTATGAGTTGCGCTTTGCGGTCAGCGACTATTTCGCCGGCGCGGGCGTTCCGCTTGCCGACCCGCCGTTTCTCAGCATCGTGCCGATCCGATTTGCCGTGGCGGAGCCCGAGGGCCGCTATCACGTGCCGCTGTCGGTTACACCGTGGGCTTATGGGACGTATCGCGGAAGCTGAGGCAGGCCGGCGTCCGGTGACGCTTTGTCCCGCGTGATGCATCACCGACCGCTGCCGTGTGGCCTCGCCGCATAGTTGTGGTAGAAGGTGTCGCCCGCCTGTCCTCCGCGAATCCCGCCATGCCCGCTCCGCGCCTCGTCCTGATCCTCCTGTTTGTGTTGGCGCACGTGACCTGCGGCGCAGCAGCTGCGCCGACGGATACCGTGCCCGAACGGCCGGCGACCCCGCCGACAACGATCCGAGATGAGACCGCGACCGTCCCGATCGAGTTTTATCTGGCTCACGGCGAAGCGAATGCCTGCGGCCCGGGCTGCAATGAGTGGATTGCCGCCGAGGGCAAGGTCGACTTCAAAGCCGCGCAGAAGCTCCATCAGTTAGTGGCGAAGTTGAAAGGCCGGCAGCCGCCGATCTTCTTCCATTCTCCCGGCGGTTCGGTGGACGGCGCCATCGCACTTGGCCGGTACATTCATCGACAGAAATTGACGACCACGGTTGGCCGTACGGTTCCGGTCGGCTGCAAGCGCGACAAGCCGCTCGAAGACTCCTGCGTGGCGCTGAAACGCTCCGGACAATCTGGCCAAGCTGTCGAAGCCGAAATCAATTCCACGGTCGCGATGTGCAATTCCGCATGCGTTTATCTGGTCGCGGCCGGCACCGTTCGCCGCGTTCCACCTTGGGTAAAAGTCGGCATTCACGACGTGGCGCGCGATCCGAGCAGGATGATGATGCCGGGCCGCTCGGAAGCCGAGGAAAAACGGATCGCTTATGGACGCATCCGCTATTTTTTGCGCGACGTCGGCGCCGAGGAGTCTCTGCTTGCCGCAGCGGCCGCCGTGCCGGCCAATTCGCTAAAGCTCTTGCAGCGCGACGACATGGTGCGCTTTGGCATCGATCGGCGTGAATTCGGCGAGACCGTCTGGGAGTTCGCCGACAAACCAGCGCCGGTCATCCGCAAAAGGTTTTTTGTCCACACCGACAGTGAGAAAAATCCTTACATTGACGGCGTGATGGCGATGAACTGCGGGCTGGGTGCAAACATGGGCGTGGTGTTTGGGCGCCAGCCTCTTGCAAGTGAGCCTGCGTCGCAGTCAGAACCGTCGACCCTCAGTATCGCCGATAAATCCGTTCGTTTTGGCCCAGCCAAGTCCAACCCCCTTTACACGCGTGTGGCGCTGGTGCCGATGAACACGTTCGACGCCGTCGCCGACGCGTCGACGATCGTCGTGCCCGGACGTGAACTCGGTCGAAAAGACGATGCGACGTTGAGTATGGATGGGTTTTCGGCCGCGCACGCGAAGCTGCGCAAGATGTGCGCCGAAGCGCGCATCGCTCAATCGATGCCGAATTGGCCGACCAATTCGCCAAGTACGCCGTCGGTCTGGCCTGGCGCCCAAACGGTCCTGCCGAACGCGCCAGCGGTGCGGCCGGGAACGCCTTGGCCGACGACGTCAACGTCACAGACGCCAGCCGCGCCACAGGCGGAGTCGATGCCGCACGAAATCACCGAGATGGTCGCGTCCGGGCAAAAGCTTCGCGTCGCGTTTTTATATTCCATCCAGCCGAATTGTTCGCCGGTCGGCCAGATCGCGGTTCGTGTTCTCGAACAGCCGGAGCACGGCACGCTCACGATCGAGGACGGCAAGGACTTCACCCTCTTTTCCAACGATAATCCGCGTGCCGCCTGCAACACGGCGAAGTCCGACGGAACGCTGGTCGTTTACCGACCCAACCACGACTATCTTGGGACGACACGATCAGCCTCTCTATCAGCTATCCTACCGGCCACACCGCGACGCGGCATTACATGATCATGGTGGAATGACGCGCGCTGAAGTGCGGCTCGTTCGTCCATCGACCGGTCGTCTCGCGGGAGTCCAACCCCCGAGCGGACATTGGACACCACAGCCCCGTAGGCTATTTTGCCGCCTGTTCTGGGATCACGCATCCGACATTGTCGGTGCGAAAAAAAGCGAGGAAAGCCGGTGGCCACCACACGTCCGTTATCGGAAATTCTGCCGAAGGAAATGACTGAGCTGAAGGTGCGGCCGATCTTCACGCTGCTGCTGGACGTGCAGCCGGCCATCAATGTCGGCAAGACGCCGGGCGTCGACCGCCGTGTCGGCGTCATCACCGGCGGCCGTTTCGAGGGCGAGCGCTTGCGCGGCACGTTGCTGCCGGGCGGCAGCGACTGGCAGGCGGTCCGGCCCGGCGACGGCGCCTGGCTGCTGAATGTGCGCATCGTGCTCAAGACCGACGACGACGCCATCATCGGCATGAGCTATCCGGGCCTGCGCCACGGGCCGAAGGACGTGCTCGACCGCATCGCCCGCGGCGAGGTGGTCAAGGCCACTGATTATTATTTGCGCATCTCCGCCACGTTCGAGACGTCGTCGGAGAAATACGGCTGGCTCAACAACATCATCAGCATCGGCATGGGCCACCGACTGCCCGAGGGGCCGATCTATCAGATGTTCGAAGTGCTGTAGGGCTCCAAGACGCGCGGGTTACCGGGCCCGCAGCAGCAAGATCCGACCGCAGCCATGCGCAGTGGGCTCGTAGAATCGTCGCCCACGCTCGATGGCCGTCGCCGCGGCGGTCGGTGGGCCGGCCGTCTCCTTTAAAAATAGAGCGTTTTGCTGCGGGTCTGCTGACTCCGAAAAGCAAAGTTGATAAGAGCATCGACAACAGGGGGAACATCCATGTCCGGCTATTGGCACAATTTCGACCTTACCGACGGCGTCAACATCCTGCGCCTGATCTGCGGGCTGTTCTTTATTCCGCACATTGTCGCCAAGTTCACCGAGCCGGCGACGTTGGGTTTCTTCAAGGCCGCCAAGTTCAATCCGCCGGCAACCTGGATGTATGTCGCCGGTGCGGTCGAGACGGTTTTGACCATCGCGTCTGGTCTTCGCCATCTACACGCCCTATGCGGCGGCGATTGCGGCGCTGCATTTGTTCGTCGCCGGTGCCGCCACCTGGAAGGTGACAAAAAAATGGATTTGGGTGATCGGCGGCATCGAATATTGCGTGTTCTGGATGCTGGCGTGCGTGGCGCTTGCCGTCCTGACTTGGCCGCACTGAGAATTGGCCAGATGACTGGGTCGAAATAGACAAATCAAACGAATAGCGTCGGCGAGCAGCAACACCGGCCGCAGTTTTTCTCGAAGACAGTGCGTCGCGGAGCTGAAAGCATGATCAAAGCGGGTATCGTCGGACTTGGCTGGTGGGGCAAGACACTGGTGGAGTCGGCCGAGAACAGCGACGTTATCCGTTCGTCGCCGGGCACGACGCGCACGAGTGACGCCCGAGGTCGAGGCCTTCGCCAAGCAGAAAGGCCTGCACCTCACCGAGACCTACGACAACATGCTGCACCATGCCGGCGTCGACGCGGTGGTGCTGGCGACGCCGCATTCCATGCATGCGACGCAGGTGATGGCGGCGGCCGCCGCCAAGAAGCACGTCTACTGCGAGAAGCCGTTCACGCTCACCAAGCGCGAGGCCGAAGACGCCGTCGCCGCCGTGCGCAAGGCCGGCGTGACGCTAGCGGTCGGCTACAACCGCCGCTTCCATCCCGGAAATGATCAAGCTGCGCGACATGATCCGCAGCGGCGAACTCGGCACCATTCTGCATGTCGAAGCCACGATGACGTTTCCCAATGTGCTGTTCATCAATCCCGTCGCATTGGCGCGCCGACAAGGAACGAGACGCCGCTCGGCGGCTTGATGCCGATGGGCGTGCACGCCATCGACGGCATGATCGACCTGTGCGGCCCGATCGACCACGCCTTCGCCCAGACGTTCCGCCGCGCCGCGCCGATCGACGCCGACGACACCACCTCGATCTTGCTGCGCATGAAAGATGGCCCGTCCGGCTATCTCGGCACCATGACCACGACCGGCCCGGGCTTCAGCTTTCAGGTCTACGGCTCGAAAGGCTGGCTGCGCATGGAAGGTCTGACGCATGTCGCGGGCGCCTCGTCGGAAGAGCGGCGCACGCGGCTGTTCGGCACCTGCAAATTCCAGCCGGTGAAGGGCGAGGCCAAGGTTTGGGAGGCGGCGAGCCTCGACGTCTCGCGCGCGGCCATCGAGGCGTTCGCCAAGGCGGCCGCCGGCGGTCCGGCCTATCCGGTCACGCTCGATCAGGCGATCCACGGCGTCGCCGCGACCGAAGCGATCATCCGCTCGGCCGCCTCCGGCAAAGTCGAGACGGTGGGGTGACTATTCAAACAACGCTCCCCGGACGCGGTGCAGCGCGAACAGCGGTGCTCCGCTGATCCGGGGTCGTAAACAAACTGGGCATTCTGATGTTCATCAGTTCGCGACGATCCCGGGTCTGCAGCGCATCAGTTTCATGCTGCGCTGCGCCCGGGACACGCGGTCAAGAAATGAAAGGTCAAACACATGGATCTCGGCAACGGCCTCGGCCATCTCACCTACTCGACGCTTGTGCATCCCGCCGACAATTGGGAGGCGCTCTATCACTCGATGGTCACCTATCTGCCGAAGGTGAAGGCCCGGTTCGCCGGCAACAAGGCGTTCGGCGTGTGCATCCGTCTGTCGGCCAACACCGCGCAGACGCTCGCCGCCAGCGCCACCGAGCGCGACAAACTCAAGAAGTTTCTCGCCGACAACGACATGTACGTCTACACCGCCAACGCCTTCGTCTACGGCCACTTCAAGGGCGAGAAGGTGAAGGAGCAGGTCTACGAGCCGGATTGGCGCGGCGAAGAGCGCACCCAATACACCATCAACGTCGCCAACATCCTGGCCGATATCTGCCCCGAGGGTGTCGCGCCGTCGATCCAGTCGGCGCCGCTCGGCTTCAAGCCGCGGGTCACCGGCGGCGATGTGGTCGACAGCTATACCGATCACGTGATCCGCGTCGTTGCGCATCTGGTCGCGCTCGAATCGAAGACCGGACGCACGGTGCGGCTGGCGCTCGAGCCGGAGCCGTTCTGTTTTCTCGAAACCACCGACGAAACCGTCGAGTATTTCAACAAACACCTTTATGCGGGCGCGGCCGCCGAGAAGCTCGCCAAGCTCGCGCAGTTGCCGATCGCCGAAGCCAATGAAGCGCTGCGCCGGCATCTCGGCATCGTCTACGACATCTGCCATCAGGCGGTCGAATACGAGGACATCACCCAGTCGCTGCAGAAGCTGGTCGATGGCGGCGTGCCGATCTTCAAGTTGCAGGAAGCTGCGGCTCTTTACGTTCCGGAAGTCACGCAGGGCGCCGTCGATACGCTGAAGAAATACGCCAAGACCATCTATCTCACGCAGACGATGGAAATGCGCGACGGCAAGATCAACCGCTATCTCAATGTCGACGATGCCATCGCGGCGTTCGAGAAGGATCCTGGCGGCAAGCGCGAATGGCGCACGCACATTCACGTGCCGGTGTTCCTCGACGATCTCGGGCAGTTCCGCACCACGCGATTCGCGATCGAGGACGCTCTGCGCTTCCACAAGCAACGGCCGCTGTCGCGGCATCTGGAAGTCGAGACCTACACCTGGGACATGCTGCCCGGACAGCCTCAAGACCGGCGACATCGTCGAATATGTCAGCCGCGAGCTCGACTGGGTGCGCAGCCAGCTCGTCTAGCACTTTGGTCCTTAGAGCATGGCCCGGAAAAGTGGAGGCCAGTTTTCCGGAAAGGATCATGCGACGACAAATGAATCTAGAGCACATCCTGGTTCCATCTCATCGGGATGTGCTCTAGGAGCGGCTCCGTTATCCGCTCGTCCCCGCGAAAGCGGGGACCCAGTCTGGATTCCCGCTTTCGCGGGAATGAGCGGAGAAGGTCCTGCAATTCGACGTTGCGGAGAACGGGAGACACGCAATGAAAGTCGGATTTATCGGGCTCGGCCGCATGGGCGGCGCGATGGTGGGGCGTTTGCTCGCAGGGCGGCCACGAGGTCGGCGTCTACAACCGCACGCCGGCCAAGCTTAAGCCGTTCACCGATGCCGGCGCCAAGGCGGTCGATAGCATCAAGGCGGCGGCGCAGTTCGGCGATGCGGTTTTCACAATGGTGTCCGACGACGCCGGCGTATTCGAGGTCGTCGAGCAGCCGGGCGGCCTCAAAAACTCGCTGCCGAAAGGCGGCATTCACATCTGCTCCGGCACGCACAGCGTGGCCGCCATCAATAAGCTCAAGGACATTCACGCCGCCGCCGGCCAGTTTCTGATTGCCTCGCCGATGCTCGGTCGGCCCGAAGTCGTGGCCGCCGGCCAAGCCGGAACGGTCGTGGGTGGGCCGCCCGACGTTGCCGCCCGCTGCCGCCCGTTGTTCGCGGCCATCGCGCCGCGTGTTGTCGATGCCGGCGAGGAGCCGGCCGGCGCCGCCGTCATCAAGATCGCCAACAATTTCGTGCTCGGCTGCGCCATCGAAGCGCTCGGCGAGGGTTTTTCGCTGGCGCGCAAAGTACGGCGTCGCACCCGACGTATTCTTCGGCGTGCTCACCGACGGCTTGTTCAATTGCCCGGCTTACAAGGCTTACGGCAAGATCATCGTCGAGCAAAAATATCTGCCGGCCGGCCAGCGCGCCATGAACGGTCTGAAAGACGCCAACCTTGCGCTCGCCGCCGGCGAAGCGGTCGGCGTTCCTTTACCCAGCGGTAACGTCTGGCGGGATCGTTTGGTCGGCGCCGTTGCACACGGCGAAGGCGAATACGACTGGGCGGTGATGGCGCAGGATCAGGCGCGCGCCAGCAAACTTTAAAGACAGTTCTCATCTCCCAGGTGAAGAACCGCTAACGACAATGATACGGCGCGTGCTGCCATCACAGCGTTACATGTTCGCGCTAAATGTCGCGCGCGTGCTGGCGGTTCACCCCTTTCTCGATCCTCACGCAGGGGCGGCGTGTCACGGATCACTGTCGGCACTGTGACAGAGCAAACAGAGGGGTATTCCGGCGATGGATGATATCGCGGACGCCGCCCGTTCCTATATCGGCGGCATCAATGTCGGCCGAGCAAAAAGCCAACCACAAAACAGTCCAGCAATACATCGACGAATTGCCGGCCTGGTCCGATGGAACCAGCCTGAAATCGGCGCCGATGACCGGCATGCAGTGGCGGATCTGGTCGCTCGCCGCCGCCGGGAAATTCTTCGAAGGCTACGTGGTCTTCATGACCGGCGTTGCGTTGCCGCTGATCTCGCGCGAGTTTCACATCGCGCCGGCGGAAGACGGCATCATCGGTGCCGCAAGTCTGGCGGGCATTCTCTTCGGTGCCGTGCTGCTCGGCGGTCTCTCGGACTATTTCGGCCGCAAGACGATGTTCATCTGGGAGATGATCATCTTCTGCGCCTTCCTGGCGCTGCTGATCCTCTGCAGCAATTTTCTCTCGCTGGCGATCTGTTTGTTCGGGCTCGGTCTGGCGCTCGGCTGCGACTATCCGACCGCGCACATGATCATTTCGGAGAACATTCCGAGCTCCAGTCGCGGCCGGCTGGTGCTCGGCGCCTTCGGCTTCCAGGCAGTCGGCGCGCTCGCCGGCACCGGCGTCGGCTGTCTTGTTCTCGTGCTGCATCCGGAGCTGTCGGCGTGGCGCTGGATGTTTGCCACGGCGCTCGTGCCGGCGATCGCGGTGACCATCGGCCGCTTCTTCGTGGTCGAAAGCGCCAACTGGCTCGCGGTGCGTGGCCGTCACGACCGGGCAGAGGCAGTCGGTCGCCAAGCTTTTGGTGCGCGACGCCGCAATATCCGACCGACATCAAGCTCGTGCGCCACGGCGCTGATGCCGACGGCGAGGAGACGCGGCAACTCATCGTTCATGGTCGTTGTTCAACAGCCGCAATCGGCGCGCCACGATCTTCGCGTCGGTCCCGTGGTTCCTCCAGGATCTCGGCACCTACGGCATCGGCATCTTCACGCCGGTCATTCTGGCGGCGGCGCTGGGCGGCGGCTCCGACCATGTCCGCAGCCTCAGCGATCTGATCGCCGACAGCATTCTGGCCGCCAAAGGCGCGGCGCTGATCAACGTGCTGCTGATCGTCGGCATCATCTTCGCGGTGCTGCTCGCCGACAAATACGGCCGCATCAGGCTGCAGATCTTCGGCTTCATCGGCTGCGCGGCGGGCTTGTTGCTGGCCTCTTTTTCGATCGACGCCGGCGGGATCGGCCAAGATCGCGCTGATCTTCGCCGGCTTCATGCTGTTCAACTTCATGACCAACATGGGCCCGAACGCGCAGACCTATCTGCTCGCCGGCGAAGTGTTCCCGACCGAGGTGCGCGGCATGGGAGCGGGGTTTGCCGCGGCCTTTGCCAAGATCGGCGCGGTCGCGACCGCCTTCCTGTTCCCGATCCTGCTCGATGTGATCGGCACGCGTGCGCTGCTCTACTGCCTGATCGTCACGTCGATCCTCGGCGCCGTGGTGACGTGGATTTATCGCATCGAAACGACAGGCGTTAATCTCGACGAGATTGGCCGCGCCCCCGACGACAAAGCGCAAGACAGTCCGGTCCAAAAGGTGGCGGCATGACAAACATCACCATCGTCGGCGCCGGCTGCGGCGCAGATTTGTTTGTCGCGGCGCTGGTCTCGTTCTTCGCTGTTCGCATTGCCGCATCGCTCCGGCGCAGGCTGCCGGCAACGTGACCTTGAGCGAAACCGGCTCTACGTTGCTCTATCCGCTGTTCCAGCGCTGGATTCCCGATTACGCGCGGCCTCGCGCCGAAGGTCACGATGACCGCGGCCGCCACCGGCTCGGGCAAAGGCATCGACGCGGCGATTTCAGGAGAAGCGCGGATCGGCGCGTCGGACGCCTACATGTCCGACGAGCAAGTGCAAAAGAACCGCGGCATCCTCAACATTCCGGTCGCCATCGGGGCGCAGACCATCAACTACAATGTTCCGGGTCTGAATGAGGCGGGCATCAAGCTCGATGGCCCGACGCTCGCCGGCATTTATAGCGGCAAGATCACGACATGGGACGCGCCGGCCGATCGCCAGCGATGAACCCCGGCGTGTCAATTGCCGCATCAGACGATCATCCCGATCCGCCGCGCCGAGCCGTCCGGCGATACGTTCGTCTTCACCCAATTTCTCGATTTTTCGACGCAGAGCTGGGAGTACCGGGTCGGCTACGGCACCACCGTTCCCTGGCCGGACGTCGCCGGCAGCAAGACGGCCAGCGGCAACGAAGGGATGGTGCAAACGCTCGCGGCGACGCCGTATTCGATCGGCTATGTTGGCGTCAGCTTCCGCGACGCGATCGCCAAGGCTTCGCTTGGTACCGCGCCGTTGAAGAACCAGAGCGGGCAATTCCTTCTGCCGACCGCCGACACGATCAGCAAGGGTGCCTCGGAACTCGATCCGCGCACGCCGCCGGATCAGCGGCTCACTTTGGTGTTCGCGCCCGGCGAGCAATCCTACCCGCTGGTCAACTACGAGTATGTCGTCGTCGCCGCGCGGCAGGACGATCCCGAAACCGCAGCCGCGCTTCGCAACTTCCTGCTCTGGGCGATGGCTCCCGAGGGCGGCAATGCGCCGAAATATCTGGACGCCGTCGGGTTCATCCCGCTGCCGACATTCATTCGCGCGTTGAGCGAGAAGCAGATCGATCTGATCAAGGCGCCGAGCCAAAGCCAGTAAGGCCGCTGGCGAGATCACAACGATAGAGCGCCGAACGGCGCTCTATTTTTTTGCGTTGTTTTTCAGAACTAGCCAGCCAGATTTTCGCCGCATCACTCTCCAACGAGAACAGGCCTGCGCTAATCGTGTCGTCATGGCCGGGCTTGTCCCGGCCATCCCGCTTGAACGGGCACTGAGCCTCGATGATCGGGATGCGCGGGACAAGCCCGCGCATGACGCGAAGGGGGCAGACGGGCAAAGCACTTCCGGTAGATCCAAACGATGCGCGTCGTTAAACGAACGCCGGCTTGAAATCCTCGACGAATTGTTTGGTCGTGATCGGCGCGCGTCCGACCACATCCTCGATCACCTTGGTGTCTTCGATCGAGAAGCCGCCGGCCTGCGCCGATTTTGGCGATGGTCACCATGTGTGCGATCAGCCAGTCCGGCATGCCGCGCGATTTCATGCCTTGCTCGGCCTGCTCAGGCGTGATCCCCACATAGGTGATCGGCCGGCCAAGCGCGCTCGAGAACAGCGCGGTGAGATCGCGGTAGGTCGTGAGCTTGCCGGTGAACTCGTAGGTCTTGCCCACATGCGGCGCCGGATCGAGCAGGATGCGGGCGCCGACCGCGCCGGTGTCGCGCACGTCGATCAGCGCCACCGGCAGCTCCGCCGCAAAGGGCAGCACCATCTTGCTGTCGTTTTTGATCGATGCCGCCTGGCCCAGCACGTTCTGCATGAACAGGCCGGGACGCAGGATGACCCAACCGATGTCGCTCGACTTGAGGCGATGTTCGATGGCGGCGTGGCCGCGGCCCACCACCGATTCGGAATCCGCCTTCGCGACCGCGCGCCCGCCGCCCACCCGCACCAGGTATTTGACGCCGGCCGCGAGCGCGGCATCGAGCACGTTGTTCTGTTGCTCGACCATGCCGGGATTGTGGCCCGGTGACCACAAAGACGCTTTCAACGCCGGCGAGCGCCTTTTCCAGCGCCGGCCGGTCG
The DNA here is from genome assembly GCA_963737755.1 of uncultured Alphaproteobacteria bacterium. GTDB lineage: Bacteria > Pseudomonadota > Alphaproteobacteria > Rhizobiales > Xanthobacteraceae > BOG-931. Next base: position 89,776 of record CAVTTZ010000025.1, read on the forward strand.
TTCAATTCCGCGATGCGCTGTCTTGGCATCCGCGCCCAGCACGTCGCGGGCCTTGTCCGCATTGCGAACAACACAGACCGGGTTCTCGCCCAGCCCGCGCAAGCTCCTTCACCACCGCGCGCCCGGTATTGCCCGTCGCCCCGACTACCGCAATTGTCATTGGTGTGTCCTGCCCGATTGTTTCCGGCCCAACTCGGCGGGCCTGCCTTATCGCCCAGTTTTTTAGAGCATCAGGCGCCAAAGTGGAAACCGGATTTCCGGCTCCTCGCAGCGCCAAAGAGGCACGCGCCGCTCGCGCGACAGCTATTTGCCTCCGCGGATTGTCTCGGCTAAGCGTGTTGGTCAATTCTGCCGGTCCCGGCAAACGCTTCGCGCTGCGCCGAAAAATTCCGCATTGCACCGAAAAATAATGAGGAACACCCGATGAAATACAACCGCCCGCAAGCCACCGCCTCCTGGGGCACGATGGCCAAGGATTGGGAGAAGGGCATCGATTACGATCGCCTGCACAAGACGCGGGTGAAGCGGGCGCAGGAAGCGATCCGTCATGCCGGCCTCGGCGCCGTGCTCGCCTTCAACTTCGACAACATCCGCTACATCACCGGCACGCATCTCGGCGAATGGGGGCGCGACAAGTTCATGCGCTATGCGCTGTGCCCGGTGGTCGGCGAGCCGCTGCTGTGGGATCCGGCGCCGCCGGCCAAGCGCATCTCTTCGCCCTGGATTGCCGACAACGTCGCGGCGCCGATTTCCACCATGCAGGGCGGCTTGCCGCCGCAGCTCAACGTTCAGGGCGACTTCGCGAGGCAGATCAAGAAAACGTTGATGAAGCTCGGCATCGACAAGGAGCCGCTCGGCATCGACATGATGGAATTGCCGATGCTGCGCGCGCTGGAGAAGGAAGGCATCGAGGTGGTCGACGGCCAGCAGGCCATGCTCGACGCCCGCGAGGTGAAAACGGCGGACGAGATCGAGCTTCTGAAAATGGCCTGCGCCATGGTCGACGCGACCTATGTCGACATCGCCCGCGCCATCCGCCCCGGCACTCGCGAGAACGAACTCGTCGCCATTGCCAACGATCGGCTGTTTCGTCTCGGCTCCGAGCGCGTCGAATGCGTCAACTCGGTCTCGGGCCAGCGCGGCCGGCCGCACTCGCACACCTTCTCGGACCGCATCATCCAGCCGGGCGACATGGTGTTCCTCGACATCATGCATTCGTTCAACGGCTATCGCACCTGCTACTACCGCACCTTCATCTGCGGCGAGCCGAACAAACATCAGATCGACGCCTACGAGACCGCGTCGAAGTGGATTTCGGCCTCGATCGATCTGATCCGCCCCGGCATCACGCCCGACCAGGTGGCGCAGGTGTGGCCGGACGCGCAGGAATTCGGCTATCGCGACGAGGCCGAGGCGTTCCTGCTGCAATACGGCCACGGCGTCGGCCTGTCGCTGTGGGAGCGGCCGATCATCAGCAAGCGCTACACCGGCCAGAACACGCCGCTGAAGGAAGGCATGGTGTTCGCGCTCGAAACCTGGAAGGGCGCCGAGGACGGTTCCGGCGCCGCGCGCATCGAGGAAGAAGTCGTCGTCACCAAGGACGGCTGCCAGATCATCACCAACTTCCCGTCGCACAAGCTCATTTCGTGCGGCCTGCCCGGCTGCGACGTTTTTTAAAAGCGTCTGGTTTCTGAGCACCGTCATGCCCGCGCTTGTCGCGGGCATCCACGTCTTAAGCGCTTGAGACGAAACAAAGACGTGGATGGCCGGAACAAGTCCGGCCATGACGCGTGTGCGGCGCTATAATTGAAAGCACTCTCGCAGCCTGCGAGACCAACTTGCGTCGTCATGACCGGGCTTGTCCCGGCCATCTCGCTTAGGCGGGCACTGCGCCTGATGATCGGGATGCGCGGGTCAAGCCCGCGCATGACGGCGGAGAGGGTAAACGCTCACGGAGAGGCGCCTCAGTCGAACAGAGCAAATCGCGCGGCGCGCTCGCAATAAACGCCCGTATCCGCGACGCTACTCCGCCGGCTGGTTGGGCTTGACCTTTGCGAACGTGCGCTTGAGGTTGTCCCACAATTCGATCTTGGCGCCGTTGCGGTGCATGATGACGCTCTGCTGCAGCACAGAGAGCGTGTTGTTCCAGGCCCAATAGATCACCAGACCGGCCGGGAAGCTCGCCAGCATGAAGGTGAAGATCAGCGGCATCCAGTTGAAGATCATCTGCTGCGCCGGATCCGGCGGCGGCGGGTTGAGCTTCATCTGCACCCACATCGTGACGCCCATGATCGCGGCCCAAATGCCGAGATGCATGTAGGCGCCGATCAGCGGCAGCGTGCCGGGATCGAATGGGATCAGCCCGAACAGCGTGAAGATGTTGGTCGGATCCGGCGCCGACAGGTCCTTGATCCAGCCATAGAACGGCGCATGGCGCATCTCGATGGTGATGAACAGCACCTTGTACAGCGAGAAGAAGACCGGAATTTGGATCGCGATCGGCAGGCAGCCGGCGATCGGATTGATCTTCTCCTTCTTGTACAGCTCCATCATCGCCTGTTGCTGCTTCTGCTTGTCGTCCGCGTAGCGCTCGCGGATCATGGTCATTTCCGGCTGCACCGCCTTCATCTTCGCCATCGAGGCGTAAGATTTGTTGGCGAGCGGAAAGAACAGCGCCTTGACCAGCACGGTGACAATCAGAATGGCGATGCCGAAATTACCGACCAGATGAAAGAAGTAGTCCAGCGCCAAGAACATCGGCTTGGTGAGGAAATAGAAGTGACCCCAGTCGATCAGCAGATCGAACTTGTTGAGATTGAGCGTGTAGTTGTAGCCCTCGGCGGAGGCGAACCAGAAATTGATGCCGACGACCGACACCTCCTTGGCGCCGGCGAATAGCCGCGCATTCACGGATGTGCTTGCGCCCGGCGCCACGGTCCGCGGGTCGAGCATGTAGTCGGTCTGGTAAGTCTTCTGGCCGTTGGCTTCATTCGATGAGAAGGTCGCCCGCACCTTGGCGTCGGTGTCGGGCAACAGTGCCGCCGCCCAATATTTGTCGGTGAAACCCATCCAGGCGTTGGTGACGTCCCAGTGGATTTCCTTCTTCTCCGCGATCGTCTTGTAGGTTTCGGTCTGCTCACCCTGATCGCCCATCACGCCGATCAGGCCCTCGTGCAGAAGATAATTGCCTTGCGTCGGCGGCGTGCCGTGGCGCGAGATCAGTGCGTAAGGAAACAGGGTAACCGCGTTGGTTCCCTTGTTTTGCACTTCGTCCTTGAGGGTGAACAGATAACGGTCGTCGACCGCGATGGTGCGGCGGAAGAGAAGGCCGTTGCCATTGTCGTAAACCAGCGTCACCGGATGGTCGACGGCCAGCGTGCCGTTGCCTTCCTGGGTCCAGAGCGTGTCGGGACCGGGCATTTTTTCGGTGACGCCGGCTGCCGGCACAAAGCCGAACTCGGCATAGTAGGCGTCCGGCGCTCCGGAGGGCGAGAACAATACGATCGCCGGCGAGTTCGGATTGACGGTCTCGCGGTATTGCTCGAGCGAGAGATTGTCGATCCGTGCGCCTTTCAGATCGATGCTGCCGCTGAGCGTCGGCGTCTGGATCGCAATGCGCGGCGATGCGGCGACGACCGCGTCACGATTGGGCGCGGTCGGCTGCGCGGCAGCGACGGGGCCGCCCGGCACTGACGGCGCACCGGTTTGCGGTGCTGTCGGCGCGCCGCCCGGTTGAGCTTGGCGCGGCTGAAGCTGCGCCTGTTCCTGCTGCTTGAGCTGCGCCTCGTGCTGCTGCCGCTCCATCTGCGGCTTGGCGATGAAAAAGTTCCAGCCGACCACCACGATGAGCGACAGCACGATGGCGAGGATGGTGTTCTTGTGCTCGATCATTCGGCGCTCTTACGGACGTCGGTGCTTGTTTGCGGTTTTCGATTTTGCGGTTTTTGGTCCGGGCCGCGTTTCCGCGCGCTCACGGGCGAACCCGGCTCATGTAAGGAGCCGCGGTGCACGCCACCAGCTCCCTTATGACTTGTCTTGCTCGCCGCCTTGCTCGCCGTTTTGGCGTCGGCGGCGTGAACACGGATCAGGGCCTTGTCCAAATCTTGCATGATTTCGCCGAACGGCGCCGTCAACGCGGCCCGGCGGCCGATCAGCACATAATCGTGGCCCGGGCGTAGGGCGGCCGGCTCGACTGTCGCTGAAAGCCTGACGATTTCGCGCAAACGGCGGCGCACGCGGTTTCGCTCCACTGCATTGCCGACCTGACGCGATACCGTAAAGCCGATCCGGATGGCTTCATCTGCCGCACGTTGCCGCGCCTGCAACACAAATGTGCGGCCGGACGCGCGCAGCCCATCAGCCGCGGCTCGAAAATCGCTCCGGCGCTTCAAACGCTCGACGATGGCAGAACGGCGATCCTGCTCACGCACTGAGACGCTTGCGGCCGCGCGAGCGCCGCGCCGCAACGACCTTCTGGCCGCCCTTGGTCGCCATACGAGCGCGAAAACCATGCCGGCGCTTGCGCACCAATTTGCTCGGCTGGTAGGTTCGTTTCACAGGACTCTCTCCGCTGCGCGCAAGACCCGCGTCTTTCGCAGCTTGTCGGTCAGACACGCTTCCGGTCGGTCAGACACACATTCGATTGCGGGCGCGCGATTGGCGCGGCTTATACGGGACCCCTCCCGCCTCGTCAATGCGATGGGCGTGACCGGCCTTGATTAACCCCGCTGGCAACACCTGATAGCGGTCGCCGAGGCTGATTCGTCGAACGCTTCCGCCTGCCCGCCTTCAGTGCGCGCTCGATATGGGTCGGTACTACGCTACGGGATCTGTGTGACAGGGCGGGGACGCAAAAAGCTCCGCGCGATCCGTGGGTTGCGGTGTCGCATCGCGGCACCACAAATCCCATTCGGTGCTGGTAAACAGCCGGGAAACGCTTATTTCTAGTCTGGTTTGACGCCGGGAGACGTGCGTCGCATCATAGGGTGGTTGCGCCACGGGCGTTGGCGCACAAGGTCAAGCCAATGAGCGATGAGACTGGCGCGCGGGCACGGCCGCGCCGCGCGCCGCGCCTTGGGCTATCCGGAAAACTCCTCGTCTTCACGATCCTGTTCGTGATGATCGCGGAAGTGCTCATTTATGTGCCCTCGATCGCCCTCTACCGCTTGATGTGGCTGAACGACCGTTTGGCCAGCGCCTATACGGCGGCTCTCGTGCTCGATGCGGCGCCCAACGGGATGGTGCCGGACACGCTCGCCAAGCAGATTCTCGACAGCATCGGCGCCCGCGCCGTGGCGATGAAAATGGGCACGCAACGGCGCATGCTCGCGGTCGGCGAAATGCCGCCGGCGATCGCCGACGATTTCGACATGCGCAGTGTCTATGCGTTCGATTCGATCGTCGACGCCTTCAAGATGATGCTGAACGCCAAGAAGAACGTGATGCGGGTCGTCGGGCCGGCCCCGATGGGCGGCGATTACATCGAAATCATCCTCGACGAGCAGCCGCTGCGCAACGCCATGCTGCGCTATTCGGTGGATCTGCTGCTGATCTCGCTCTTGATCTCGGGCATCACCGGCGTGCTGGTGTACCTGGCGCTGCATTATCTGTTCGTGCGCCCGATGCGCCGCGTCACCGCCAACATGACGGCGTTCCGCGCCGATCCCGAGGATCCCGACCGCATCATCGCGCCGTCCGGCCGGGTCGACGAGATCGGCACCGCCGAACGCGAACTCGCCGCGATGCAGACCGAGCTGGCCTCGATGCTGCAGCAGAAAAGCCGGCTGGCCGCGCTCGGGCTTGCGGTCTCCAAGATCAACCACGACCTGCGCAATCTGCTCGGTTCGGCGCAGCTTTTCTCCGACCGCCTGCTCACCTTGCCGGATCCGAACGTGCAGCGCTTCGCACCCAAGCTCGTGCACGCGCTCGAGCGCGCCATCGCGTATTGCCAATCGACGCTATCCTACGGCCGCCTGCAGGAACCGCCGCCGGATCGCAAGCCGATCCTGCTCGAGCCGCTGGTCGAAGAGGTGCACGAGACGCTGGGGCTCGGTCAGGATGGACCGATCCGCTGGATCAGCGCGGTCGAGCGCGGCCTCGTGGTCGAAGCCGACTACGATCAACTCTTCCGCATCCTTCTCAACCTGACCCGCAATGCCGCGCAGGCTTTGGAAAGCCGCGCTTCGGGCGATCCGGGACGCGACCAGGGGCGCGATCAGATTCGCATCACCGGACGGCGCGAGGGCGCGGTTGTCGTCATCGAAGTCTCCGACACCGGGCCAGGATTTTCCGAGAAGGCGCAGGCGCATCTGTTCGAGGCCTTCCAGGGCTCGACCCGCGCCGGCGGCACGGGCCTCGGCCTCGTCATCGCCGCCGAACTGGTGCGCGCCCATGGCGGCGACATCCGCCTGGTCGAAGGCACCATCGGGGCGACCTTGCGGCTCACCATTCCGGATCGCGCCGTGGAGTTGAGCGCCCGTCGCGGCGCTCGTGCGCAGGGCTGACTGCGCTTCCCGGGCCGATTGCTTCAACGTGTCTGCGATGACAAGCTTCTCCCAAAAGGGAGGACAAGCGCCTCCCAGAAGGGGGAGACGCGATGGACGCTGCGGCAAGCGAGGCGCAACCCGTCATCTATGATGACTTCGCAACGCCGGCGACCTGGCCGGGCAGTTGGCCCGGCGATAAATGGTACCGGCACCTGCCGATCCCGGGCCTTTGGGATCCGGTCGCCACCGTGACCTGCAGCGGCGGTTCGCAAGGAACATTGGCGCTCGAGGCGAAGCGCTTCACGCTGACCCGGCGCGACGGCCACGACAACGTCAAGGCGTTGATCTACTCGACCGGGGAATTTGCGCCCGGCGAGCGCGGCATCTTGGGCGTCGCAACTGCGATGCGGGTCGAAACCTTCGGCACCGAGCACAATCCTTACGGCGTCGATCCGGGCGACGTCCGGCTCGGCTGCGGCGCGCTCAATACGATCGATCTGAAAACCTGGATGGTGTTCGATTTTTTCGTCAGCGGCAGCCGGATCGTGCCGCTTTATGAGAGGCTGCCGTTCGGCGCCAACGCCGACGATCCGTATCCGGCCTTCAGCGAATTGATTCCGATCGATGCGGCGATCCGGCAGGGCGAATGGCATCACTATGCGATCCGCTACGATCGCGCCCAGCGATCGCGTCGAATGGTCGTTGATGGAAAAACGGTCGCCGTTCGTGAAGCGGTCGGTGCGCCCCCTGGCGAGCGCGGCCCGATCGTGAAAATCGACAGCATGAAAATCGGCGGCGGTCTTTTCACCATGTATGGCGATCTCTGCAACGATTGCCGCCGCAGCGGAGACCGGCCGGGAATCGTGGGCCTCGACCCGCGCTATGAACGGACGTTATTCGGCCAAGGCGCGTGCGTGGAATTCAAGCCGTTCGCGGTCACGCGTTATTAGAGCATGTCCCGGAAACGTGGAAACCGGTTTTCCGAAAAAGGACATGCGATAACAAGTAGATGTCGGCGTCGTAGCCCGCATGAGCGCAGCGACATGCGGGGCCGCGAATAGCCCGAGCGCCGACCCGGATATCGCTGCGCTCATCCGGGCTACAAACTGAACTTCAGCGCAGCCCGGCTTGCTGCACCAGCGGGAACGTCTCGGTCTGGAATTGCCGCATGCCGTCGACATAGCGTGGCCAGGTCAGCACGATGCCGTCGAAGCCGGCGCGCTGCAGCGTCGCTAATCCGTCGACGACTTGCTCCTTGGTGCCGATCAGCGGATAACCGACCCAGCCGGCGATGAAGTGCTCTTTCAGATTTTGCAGCACCGCTGGCGGGATCGATTGCGAGTTGATCCCCATGACGCTGACCAGATTCTCCACGCCTTCCCAGTCGCCTTTCTTGAACACGGTCTCATCGTAAAAAGCGCGCGCTTCGGCTTCGGTATCGGCCTGGAAGATATAGGCGTTGGTCCAGACCTGGATCTCGCGCTTGCATTCGTCCCACGCCGTTTTGCGCGAGGCTTCGACGCGCTTCTTCATGCCTTCGAAATCGTGGGTATCGAGATTGACGAAGTTGACGTCGGCATAGCGCGCGGAAAACTCACGGCCCTTGGCGGACGCGCCGGCGCACATGATCGCCGGATACGGCTTCTGGATCGGCTTCGGCGCGATCAGCGCGCGTTTGACGTTATAAAATTTGCCCTCGTAATCGAATTCCTCTTCGGTGGTCCACAAGCGCTTGATGATCTCGATCCATTCGATCGCCATGTCGTAGCGCGTGTCGTGCTCCATCAACTCGGCGCCGAACATCTCGATTTCCGGCCGATACCAACCCGTCACGACGTTGAGCGTGAAGCGCCCGCCACCGATGTGATCGATGGTGGCGGCCTGCTTGGCGGCCATCACCGGATGCATGGTCGGCACGTGCGAGGTGGCGAACACGCCGGAATATTGGGTGAGCGCGCTCATCGCCGCGGCGAAGGTGAAGCACTCAAAGCCTTCGCCGTTGAAATTGGTGGCGCCGCCAAACCCCTTCCAACGGCCGACCGGTACGATGGCTTCGAATTCCATCTCGTCGGCCATACGCGCGAGCGTCACCGCATCCGGCCATTTGGCCTGCAAGGTGCCTTCGATCGTCGACATGGTGGCGCCGCCGCTCAAGTTGCTGCAGAAGGTGCCGAGTTTCAGTTTGCGATCGTTGAACAGCGGATTGGTCGCTTGCCGCAATTGATCGGCACGGTTGCGCACATCCATCTTGTTTCCTCCTGCATTCGTTTTTGTGTCGGGTACATTGGCGGGAATCGCGCCGCCGCTCAAGCTGCGTCCGCATTTTCATTAAGCTCGCGCATAGCTGGCGTGCCGTGTTGTTTGCGATCAAAGAATGCTGAGCGCATTCAATCGCCACCGACGACAACGCGGCAACTCGCGTTCTTCACACGCTGAGCGCGCATGCGATCAAAAAACAGTCAGGCTGGCTGCCATGGCGGTGCGGTGAGCCGGCGCTTGCCGTCCGGTGTGCGCCGATCGTTGCCGCTTGCGGGCAGCTTGTCCCAGAGCTGGCAGGTGACCGCCTTGTGTTTTTGATCGAGCCCTTCGCAATAGTTGGTGTATTCGCAGAGCCGCACATCGGTGCCGCGGCCGAGCAGCGTTTTGAGAAACCAGTCCGGATCGGCCAGCGATTGGCGCGCGGCGCCGACGATGTCGCAGACGCCGCGCGCCAGATAGTCTTCCGCCATCTCGAAATTGTGGATGCCGCCGGTGCAGACGACCGGCACGCTGGCGCCGGCGTCGCGCACGGCTTTGCGCACCGTGGCGGTCGGCTCGGCATTGCGTCCGAACGGCCCACGCTCGTCGGAAATATACTGCGGCATGCATTCATAGCCGCTCGGCCCGGTGTACGGATAAGCGGCGCCGCCGACCGGCGGCTGTTTGGCATCGTCGAATTTGCCGCCGCGCGAGGTCGACAGAAAATCCATGCCGGCGCGCGCGAACGCGGCGCCGAAGGCGGCCGCATCGCTCACATCGCTGCCGCCTGGAATGCATTCGTCGGCGAGAAAGCGGCAGCCGACCGCGAAATCCGCGCCGACGCGGCGGCGAACCTCGGCGAACACTTCAAGCGGCAGCCGCAGGCGATTCTCGCGCGTGCCGCCATAGCCGTCGTCGCGTGTGTTGGTGCGCGAGAGAAACGACGCCATCGTGTAGGCGTGCGCGTAGTGCAGCTCGACGCCGTCGAAGCCGGCGTCTTTGGCGCGCGCCGCCGCATCGGCAAACAGACCCGGCAGCACCCGCGGCAGTTCGCGAATGTGCGGCAGCTCCATGTCGGTGACCCGCTCGCGATAGCCGAACCGCAGCGCTTCCATCTCGGCCGGTGTCAGCACCGCAGCGAGCTCAGTTTCGTTCATGGCGCTCAGGCGGGCGCGAATGTCGGCGTCCGCCAAGGCCGGGCAGCGCCGCGCGATGCTGGTCGGTGATCGCCAGGAAGCGCTCGAAGAATTTCTTCGGATCCGGCCGGCGGCGAATGGCCAGGAAGTCGATCAACTGGATGAACAGCCGGGTGTGCCCGTCGCTCGCCTGCCGCACCGCCTCGACCAGGCGGTTCAGTCCGGGCAGGAAGCGGTCATGGCCGATGCGCAGCAGCGGTCCGCTCGGCACGTCGCGGATGCCGGTCGCCTCGACCACGATGGCGCCGGGCCGGCCCTTGGCGAACCGGGCGTACCAGTCGATCACGTCGTCGGTCACATAGCCGTCCTCGGTCGCCCGCCACGGCACCATGGCGGGGACCCAGGTGCGCTGCTCGAGCGTAACCGGACCCATGGCGACCGGCGAAAAGAGCCGCGAACCGGCTGCTTGCTCTGCCGTCGGTATTTGGCCGGCAGAAGCCTCAAACCGCTTGCGTTCTGGTGGTCGCCACACGACGTCTGCTCCGTGATGTCCGGGCTCTTGGCCGGCCATTCATACATAAGCCGCCCGGGGGAGCGCTTTCCAGCCCGGAATAGGCATGCCGCGCTTGCCAGGCACGCCCGAAATCTATAGCTAGAGGCCCGCGCCACATGCCGGCCCATTGCCCGGCCACCGCGCAAAGCGCCCGTAGCTCAGCTGGATAGAGCACCAGACTACGAATCTGGGGGTCAGGAGTTCGAA
>CAVTTZ010000026.1:0-14279 GCA_963737755.1 uncultured Alphaproteobacteria bacterium
GCGAAGATTCGGGCTTCCATACCGAATGCGCCGTTCATCTCGATTCCAAAACCACGCTGCGGGCCGAGGCGAACGCACACGACGCTTACGAGAGCGCCGACCAGGCCGCGCTGCGTGTCGAGAAGCAGCTGCGCCGTTATCATCGGCGATTGAAGGATCATCGCGGCTAAAATATTAAGGCGCGCGTTGCTAAAACGTCATCCTTTCCGGCTTTCTTGCAGCTCGCCGGAGCATCAATGTTTTGCCGAAAAAAAAGCACTGCGCTGCCGCACAGAATCTAGAGCATGTCCCGGAAAAGTGGAAACCGGTTTTCCGAAAAAGGACATGCGATAACAAGTAGATCTAGAGCACATCGCAATTCAGCCAAATCGTGATGTGCTCTAGCAATTTTTTCCGGCTGATGGGGCTGTCGTTTCGGCGGGGATGGCGGGAACTCGCTGGTTCAACAGCGGTTGTCGGATGCCCATTGACGCGGTGGTCCGCTCTCCCTATGGTCCGCCGCCTTTGAGCGCGTCCCCGAACGTGGTTGCGTTTGGGAAAGACAATGCAAAACGTCAGCGCGAGGTCTGGCCGTGCTCGCCAACTATACCTTGCTCGACCATTCTACTTTGCTCGCCAATTGGGGCTTGCTAGTCAATTCTCCGGTCTGTCGGTATTCGGTCGATAAGCCTCTTGCCTGCGAATATCGCTTCGACCGTGTATCTCGCAAGTCAGAACCGCGTACGCCCTGCCAGGCATTCACCGTCTCAGGTCCTTACGATGCCGCTCATTGATCTGGTTGCCCCGAACGCGATCCTTCCGGCGCTCAAAGTCAACAACAAGAAGCAGGTGTTGCAGGAGATCGCCGCGCGCGCAACGGTGCTGACCGGCCAGAACGAGCGCGCGATCTTCGAAACGTTGATGCAGCGCGAGAAGCTCGGCTCAACCGCGGTCGGCAATGGCATCGCCATACCGCATGGCAAGATGCCTCATCTGGCGCGCCTGTTCGGGCTGTTCGCGCGGCTCGATCGTGCCATCGATTTCGATGCGCTCGACGGGCAGCCGGTCGATCTGATTTTCCTGCTGCTGGCACCGGAAGGCGCCGGTGCCGATCACCTGAAGGCGCTGGCGCGCGTGGCGCGGCTGCTGCGGGATTCGAGCGTAGCCCACAAGCTGCGCGCAAGTGAGGACGCAGAAGCGCTCTATGCGGTGCTGGCGATGCCCTCGGCGAGTGCCGCTTAGGCCGATTGCGAATTCCGACCCGAAACGAAAAACGGGGCCTTGCGGCCCCGTTCTGACTTCAACAATCCCGGTGGCCGGGTAACTTCAGTGCACACTGACCATTTCGAGTTGCTGGCTCGCCGCATTGGCGATGGCGGCCTCGCGCGAGTCGGTCAGCATGATCGGCGTACCATCGGCCGCGTGCAACGCGAACAGTTGCAGACCGGGCTCGATTTCCGGGACTTGCGGAAAGAGCGTGTGCACGTCCTCGGAGCGGATCGTCTTCACATAGGCAATCTCGCCATCGCCAAGTTGCGCCAGCGCTTCCGGGGACATCTCTATTTCGTTCATTTCAATGCGGCTCAATTCTGACATGGCCGTCAACTCCTTCTTCCGACAACCCAACACAACACCGTTGGTTTCCTTTAGTCCGAGTCCTTGATCGAGATCGACTTTACAATTCGTTCCGGCTGCGGGCGAATTAGATCGATTGAGAGCAAACCATTCTTAAGGTCGGCGCTGCGCACCTCCATGCCCTCGGCCAATACGAAGCTGCGCTGGAACTGACGAGCGGCAATGCCGCGATGCAGATACTGCCAACTCTTGTCGTCCTGTTGCCGGCCGCGGATCACCAACTGGTTCTCCTCCAGGGTCACGTCAAGCTGCTCACGCGTAAAACCCGCGACCGCAAGCGTGATGCGCAGTCGCTCCGGATTGGCGTCGTCACGAGGGACGCGCTCGATATTGTACGGGGGGTAACCGTCCGCCGCGCGCGTGACGCGGTCAAGCACACGTTCAATTTCATCGAAACCCAGCAGAAAGGGACTCGAAAGCGACGTAACCCTGGACATGATCTCAAAGCCCTTGGACAGCGACTTTGCGCGAGGCCCGTGCGGCGCCTCATTCGACCGGGCGCCCGAAGCCACGCCCGACACAAAACTATATGGCGTTGCCCGATTGGGGCCGCAAGACTGCCAAAATCGCCTTTTCGGGCTGTAACTTAGATAGGAATGAAGGGCTATTTCAACGGCCCGGGCAGCGCGCGTTCCGCCTCGACGATGAGTTGCGCCTCATGCCGGCTGACGAAGCGGGCCCCGATCGCCAGCGCAACGAGCGCTATGATGCCGATGACGATCATCACCGGGCCGGCGACGCGCTCGACCTGATGTCCCAGCATGTAGGCGGCAAATCCGAACACGCCGGCCCAAACGAACGCGCCGACGCAGTTGGCCGCCAAAAATTGCGGCCAGGGCATGCGGTTTGCCCCGGCCAAGATGCCCGCGAGGCTGCGCAGCAGCGGGACGAACCGGGCAACCACCACGATCTTGCTGCCGTGCCGGAGGAACAGATATTCGCCGAGCTTGATGCGGCCCTCGGTTACCCGCACGTAAGGCCCGTAGCGCAGCAGCAGGCGGTAGCCGAATTCGAGGCCAAGCAGATAACCGATGAACTGGCCCACGATCGCCGCGACGGCGGCGACGACGATCACCCAGCCGATATTCAGCTCGTGCCGGGTTCCGGCAAAAATCCCCGCCAGGATCAGGACGGACTCGCCTGGAAACGGCAGCCCGATGCTTTCCAGCCCGATGACCAGGGCAACGACGAGCAAGCCGTACTCGCTGATCAGATGAGCAATGTCGTGCCACAACACGCTTAAGCACCAATTTTGCGAAATGGTCGAACCGGCAGCTTCATATAGGCGGTTTCTGCCATAAGGGGACACCGCCCGTTGCCACAAATGACACTGGCGGAGCGTACGCGAAGTTCCTACAACATGGCCGGATTGCCACGGGGCGGCGATTCTCTCGGCAAAAATCGGCGAAGCACCGAGGACTGTCCGGAGACTTGCTGTGGCAAGCCTGCTGGGAAGGCTTGCGCGAAGCTTGCTGGGGGACGCTTGCTGGAGACTTGGGGGCGTCGGTCGATGCAGGGTCAGGGCCCGCGGTCGATTATTCTTGCTGTCGGACTAGGCCTCGGCGTCGGTCTTGCGGCTTGCGCGCACCACAACGGCGCACCCGATCCGGCTGCCGCCAATTCCGAATTCAACACCCCGCCGACCGACTACAGGCGCGAAATTGTCGCCGCCATGCACGCTTATCTCAACGACCCGACCGGCATCCGCGATGCTGAGATCTCAGAGCCGGCGCTGAGGTCCATCAACAACATGACGCGCTATATCGTCTGTCTCCGCTTCAACGCCAAGAAGCGCGGCGGCGGTTACGCCGGCGTCAAGGATATTGCCGCGGTCTTCATGGCGAGCCGGTTCGATCATTTCGTCGAGAAACCGCAGGAAGCCTGCGCCGGGGTCGCCTACACGCCGTTCCCGGAATTGCAGAAGCTGTCGCGCTAGAGCACATCACGATTAGGCTGAATCGCGATGTGCTCCAGATCCTCTTGTTATCGCATGTCCTTTTTCGGAGAACCGGTTTCCACTTTTCCGGGCCATGCTCCAGGGTCTCCACCGCTGGCATGATGGCGCGTCGGCCAGTCGCGCGGCTTCGGAAACGCGCCGAAAAGCCCCGATCAAAGCGGAGCGGTGAAGAAAATCGGCGCGAGTAAAGCCGGGCGCTTCAGATCGAACGAAGCGCACCCTCGGCAATGACAGGCAGCTCGTGTTTCCGCCGCAGGCCGAGAAGGAGCCAGGGCACGAGTACGATGATAAAGCCGAGCGGCACCAATGCGGCCAGGATGACGGCGCGTTGCGGCCATGGCCCGAGTGCGTGGATGAACGGTGGAACGTCCGCCACCGCCGCCGGGTTGCCGACAAAGCCGTAGTTTGCGCCGAACCAATAATTCACCGGCACCACGACTGCGATATAAGCGGCGCTCAGCACCAGCGCGCGACCGAGATCCGGCCAGGACGGACGATAGCCAAGAACCACGAGGTCGTAGATCGCACAGGCGACGATCAGACTATGCGCGATCCAAAACGCCCAGAACACCGGCGAACCCGGACCGGCGATCAGCGACGGCTGAATGAAGGCCTGCACGGTCAGCGCGGCGGTCCAAAAATAGAGGGTCGCGCGTGCAATGCGCCAGCCGCTCAGCAACGCGAGTGGCGCCAAAAGTCCGTTGACGTCGCAGAGCTGCAGCGGCAGGCCAGTACGAGGATCAAGTCCATTCCAGTTCCACCAAACATTGTAGGCGAACCAGTACATGACAGCGAGCGCCACGAGGCTGCCGCGCAGGATTGGCTCGCGCTTCGGATCGAGCACTCGGCCAATGCCCGCGGGCGTTGCGATCGCTACCGCGCAAATCACGAGCACCGCAGCGTGCAGCCCGCCATATGGAACAAAGGTGTCCATTGCGGCGTCCTCCATGACTCACGGCGCCATTGATCCAGCGCCATTTTTGGGCAGGGCAGTTCCGGATATCCCCGCTGCTGCCTATAGTTCACACAGATGACAGAAATTGTGGGATGGGCGATGGCCGCAGCGAATGGCTGGTTTCGCGCCTTTATCATCGGCGTAGTTCTGGGTTCACTTCTTGACATTGGTTGCGTTGCGGCTGCCGTCCCCGAGAAGGCGGCCATGGGCAAGACCGTACATTTCAATTCCTGGACCGGCCTGCCGGAGGCCGGACCTGACAAGAAAGTGCGGCAATGTGAGCTGACGGCCAAGCGTGCGCGGGGCGCTGCGGGCGAGGGGATCGACACGGTGCTGACGCTGACCATCGGGCGCGCTTCAGGACTCGCGTTCGCAATCAGCGACGACAAACTGCCTTCCGAACACATTCTCGACGATCAGGCCGAGCTGAAGATCGGCGACCGGTCATTTCCGGCGAGTGCTTTTACGGTGCGCTCGGATACATTGGCTTTTCATCCCGGAGATGCGGCCGGCGTCCTCGCGGCGTTGGACAATGCGACGACGCTGCGATTGCGCTCGGATGGCGCGGGCATCGATACCGGCGCCATAGCGCTCGACCTGCCGGGCGACGGGCTCGCCTGGCTCAAGCAGTGCGCCAAACAATTCGACATCGCGGCCGACCCGAAGACCGGCGATATCCCGGCTCCGCGGCCGCGCTCACCCGACGTTGCGTCGGCGACGCCCAGCTCTGCCGGTCCGCCCGGCATCGACGACAGGCAGAAAATCAGCGGCTGGGACGCCTCGGAACTGCGCAGCACCGACGGCAAGATCGCCGTCTGCTTCATTCGCCAGCACTATCAGGTCGGCTCCGGAGCCGGCGCGCGCGTGGTCGGCACTTTCCTGATGGTCAGCCGCGCCAAGGGTTTGACCATGATGCTGAAGGATTCGAGCCTGGACCAGCCCGAGGGCAAGCCGGTCGCCGCCACGCTGTCGATCGACAAGAAGCCATTTACCGACTTCTCGTCTCACATGTTGGGCAGTGACGAGATCGGTATTTTCCCGCAACACGGATTGGAGTTGGCAAACGCCTTAGGCGACGGCGTGCCAGTCACATTCGATGCGCCGAAGCTCGAGAAGATGGAATTCCCAATCCCGAGCGGCGTGCTGCCGTGGCTGCGCGCCTGCACGCGCCGCAGCGGCATTGGGTTTGAACCGGATGATATGAAGCCGTGACATGCTGACGCCGGCTCGGCGTTTGCGGGCGCGACCTTCGCCTGATAGCAATCGCCGGGCCGGATGAGAAACAGCCTCGGCCGCCAATTCGATGGAGGTGCGTCATGCGTAAGCATCGCGATTTTGAAGACTTTTCGTGCTTTCGAGATCACGCGTAAGCGGCGGAAGTCATTCCCATCCGAAACTCATGTGAAGCGCGGCAGCCGCTTTGTGCACGGTGACGTCGAGCTTGTTGAGAAGCTCGGTCGCAACGATCTCTGTCCTTGTGGGTCAGGTCGCAGATTTCAAGACCTGCTGCATGAAATCGGGCCGCCATGACGGCACCAATCGCGGCCACTACTTTTAGGGACTAGTTACCCGCGAAATCGAAATGGCCGGATCTGACCCGGCCATTTTGCTGTGAGATGTTGATCACCGCTTACGCAGGCATTCCCGGCGCGCCGCGCATGTTGGGACGGCCAGCGTCGAACGCGGGCGTTGCCGCGACTTCTGCGCCGTTACCCTCCCCCTTGTGGGGAGGGCAGGGTGGGGGTCGGGAGGGGAGGTTATCGACGATGACGAGCGCACAAGCGACGCCCCCACCCCAACCCCTCCCCACGAGGGGGAGGGGCTTTTAGTTCAGCGCTTGCGTGCGGGCTTCCAGCCGCCGCGCATGCCGGGGCGGCCTTGGGTCGAACGCGGGCCGTCACTGCGACCTCCCGGGATCGACTCCACACCCGGGCCCATCTCGTCGAGCGTCGGCTTGCGCGGGCCTTTGCCGCCGGACCGCGCCGGCTTCACTTCGTGATACAGCGCGATTCCCATTTCATCGAGATCGGGCTTGTGCGCTTTGGTTCTGTTGCGCTCGCGCCCGCCCGGCGGATGAAGTTGCACGACCTTGGCGGTGGGGTCGTCAGTGACGGCGAGCTCGGTGGCGCGCAGCCGCTTGATCTCGTCCCGCAACCGCGCGGCTTCTTCGAAATCAAGATCGGCGGCGGCGGCACGCATGCGGGTTTCCAGATCGGAAATCACCGCCTCGAAATTGTGCCCGATGGTGGCGGCGTCCTGGAATTCGCCAGCGGAGCCGGCGCCGGTGGCAACGAGCACATGGTCACGCTCGTATACGCTGTCGAGAATGTCGGCGATGCCTTTGCGCACGCTTTCCGGCGTGATGCCGTGCTCGAGGTTGTAGGCCTCCTGCTTCTCGCGGCGCCGATTGGTCTCGGCCATCGCGCGCTCCATCGAGCCAGTGACGGTGTCGGCATAGAGGATGACGCGCCCGTCGACATTGCGGGCGGCGCGCCCGATGGTCTGCACCAGGCTGGTCTCGCTGCGCAAAAATCCTTCCTTGTCGGCATCCAAAATGGCGACCAGGGCGCATTCGGGAATGTCCAAGCCCTCGCGCAACAAATTGATGCCGACCAGCGCATCGAAGGCGCCGAGCCGCAGATCGCGGATGATCTCGATGCGCTCGATGGTGTCGATATCGGAGTGCATGTAGCGCACCCGAATGCCCTGCTCATGCAGATATTCGGTGAGGTCTTCAGCCATGCGCTTGGTCAGCACCGTGATCAAACTGCGATAGCCATTTTGTGCGGTCTGCCGCACCTCGCCGACCAGATCGTCGACCTGGGTACGCGCCGGACGGATATCGACCGGCGGATCGATCAGGCCGGTCGGGCGGATCACCTGCTCGGTGAACACGCCGCCGGATTCGTTGAGCTCCCAGCCGCCCGGCGTGGCCGACACGCCGACGGTCTGCGGTCGCATCGCGTCCCATTCCTCGAACCGCAGCGGCCGGTTGTCCATGCACGAGGGCAGGCGGAAGCCATATTCGGCGAGCGTCGCCTTGCGGCGGAAGTCGCCCCGATACATGCCGCCGAGTTGCGGCACGGTGACATGGCTTTCGTCGACGAATACCAGCGCGTTGTCGGGCACATATTCGAACAAGGTCGGCGGCGGCTCGCCCGGCTTCCGTCCGGTGAGATAGCGCGAATAGTTCTCGATGCCCGCGCAGGCGCCGGTCGCTTCCATCATTTCCAGATCGTAGAGGGTGCGCTGCTCGAGCCGTTGCGCTTCCAGGAGGCGCCCGGCGGCGTGAAGTTGATCGAGCCGCTCGCGCAGCTCGAATTTGATGCCGGCCATCGCCTGCAGCAACGTCGGCCGTGGCGTCACATAGTGCGAGTTGGCGTAGATTTTCACGAATTCCAGCTCGTCGGTCTTCTGGCCGGTGAGCGGATCAAATTCGTGGATCGATTCCACCTCGTCGCCAAACAGCGACACGCGCCAGGCGCGATCCTCATAGTGCGCCGGAAAAATCTCGATCGCATCGCCGCGCACGCGGAACGAGCCGCGATGAAAATCGCCGGCGGTGCGCTTGTATTGCAGCGCCACCAGATCGGCGAGCAACGCGCGCTGATCGAGCCGCTCGCCCTGCTTCAGCGAAAACGTCATCGCCGAATAAGTCTCGACCGAACCGATACCGTAGATGCAGGACACCGAAGCGACGATCACGACATCGTCGCGCTCCAGCAACGCACGCGTCGCGGAGTGGCGCATGCGGTCGATCTGTTCGTTGATCGATGAATCTTTTTCGATGTAGGTGTCGGTGCGCGGGATGTAGGCTTCCGGCTGATAATAGTCGTAATAGCTGACGAAATATTCGACCGCGTTGTCGGGAAAGAAATTCCTGAACTCGCCGTAGAGCTGCGCCGCCAGCGTCTTGTTTGGGGCGAGGATCAGCGCCGGGCGCTGGGTCTGCTCGATCACCTTCGCCATGGTGAAGGTTTTGCCCGAGCCGGTGACGCCGAGCAGCACCTGGGTGCGGTCGTGGCGTTGCGCGCCTTCCACCAAGTCGGCGATCGCTTGCGGCTGGTCACCCTTCGGCTCGAAAGCTGATTTGATCACCAGCGGCCGGCCGCCTTCGCTTTTCTCCGGACGCTCGGGACGGTGCGGCACCCAGATCTTGCCGCCGCCGTCGTCCTGGCGGAATTCCGGACGGCCTTCGCGCAGCAACCTGTCGAGCGATTCCTGGCTGGCTAGGCCGGCCACGGTGCCGAGTTCGCCGCGCGAAGCGCGCTGGCGCAGGCGTGCCGGACCCATATCGGGCGTGATCACGCTCGATGTGTCGACTTGGTCTTTGGCGTCATCCTCGTCGAGCCCGAGCGCGCGGGCGAGATCGGGATCAATCTCGCCGGGAGAGACGGGGGTTTTGGCGACATAACTCTGTTGCGGCGCCTCGCCGAAGCCGCGCGCGACAGACGCGCGCGCCCGATGCGCGCCGGAAAAATCCGCGCGGCGATCGAACGAGTTATCCGGCGGTGGCTCAAGCTTGGACGCCGGCGAATCCGCTCGCTCTTCCCCTCCCCCTTGTGGGGAGGGGTTAGGGGTGGGGGTCGGGAGGGGACGTGGATGCGTGGACGGCTGTTGTGCACCCGTCGACGTTGGAGACTTCCCCTGCGGCCCCCCCTCCTCACTCTCCCCCACAAGGGGGGAGGGAGAACCACTCGCGGAGGGAGCAGGACTGGTGGAGGTAGCGCCACCGCGCGCATCGCGATCCTTGCGCGACTCGTGCTCGATGCCGGTCTGCGAGCCGACGCCGGCCCGACCGCGCCCGATGCCGGGATTGAGCAGTTCCGCCAGCGCCGGATCGAGCTGCGGCGAATCCGGCCGCGATGCCTTGGCGCGGGTCGGCTTGGCCGGGTCTTTTTTCGAATGCTTGGCCGGATCGCGTCCTTTTGGCGCGTTCGGTCGCACGGGGCCTTTTGCCATGCCGCCAATATGGGCCGGAGCGCCGGTCGAAGGAAGAGCCAGCCGCTTTGGGTGGTCCTCGAGCTTCACAAGTTTGTAGAGCGCCGGCTAAAACCCGTGCACGACCTGCTGCACGTGCTCGACGTCCGGCGGTGACGCAAAGAACTGGCCGACGAGACCGCGCCACTCCTGAAACTCCGGCGAGTTCCGGAAGGCGACCGTGTGGTCTTCGAGCGTAGCCCAGTTCACCAGCAAGCGGTAACGGCTCGGCTTCTCGATGGAGCGCCGCAGCTCCATGCCCTGGCAACCCTTGGAGCGTTTGAAAATTGGCGCGGCCTTTTTCACCGCGGCTTCGAATTCCGCTTCCATCCCGGGTTTAACGTCGATCTGTGCAATTTCAGTGATCATGTCCGCTTCAACTCCTTGCTCGCAATGGGATGCACACTATCACGGCGGCGCCGCGGCGTTGGCCAATGCTGCAAGTCGTGATGCGGGAAAGTTGAGGCGATCGGAACGTCGCCCCCGGATTGTACAATCTGGGCTGTCGCTCGCCGCATACAAGGCGCGCGGAGCAATGTCAGGGATGCGCCGTGGCTGACTTCCGGGAGGTGCCGATCAGGCGCTAGTCTTCGGCGCTTTATTTCCAGCGCACAGCAGGCTCACCATGATCGATCTCTACTACTGGACCACGCCGAACGGTCACAAGGTCACGATTTTTCTCGAGGAAGCCGGGCTCAAATACAACGTCATCCCGATCAACATCGGCAAAGGCGAGCAATTCAAAGCCGATTTTCTGGCGGTCGCGCCGAACAACCGCATTCCAGCGATTGTCGACCACGAGCCGCTCGGCGGTGGCAAGCCGATTTCGGTTTTCGAGTCAGGCGCGATCCTGGTCTATCTGGCCGACAAGACCGGCAAGTTCATCGGCAAGGACTCGGGCAAGGATTTGCGGACGCGGACCGACGCGCTGCAGTGGCTGTTCTGGCAGATGGGCGGGCTTGGACCGATGGCCGGGCAGAACAATCACTTCAGCGCCTACGCGCCGGAGAAAATTCCCTACGCGATGGATCGCTACCGCAACGAGGTCAACCGGCTGTTCGGCGTGATGAACAAAAGGCTCGCCGATCGCGATTATCTGGGCGGCGATTATTCGATCGCCGACATGGCCTGCTACCCGTGGGTTTTGCCCTGGGAGCGGCAAGGCCAGAACATCGAGGACTTTCCACATCTCAAGCGCTGGCTTGAGGCGATCAAGGCGCGGCCGGCGGTGGTGAAGGCCTACGAATGGGCGCCGAAGATCAATCCCAATGCGGGCGGCGTCCGCACCGCGGAAGAGCGCGCCATCTTGTTTGGTCAAACCGCGAAGTCGACCGCCGACGCGGCGGCCGGAAAGCCGTAGCGGCGGAGCGTCGGGACGGCTTTTCCGCCGCAGAAGCCGAAGCGGGCGCTGTTACCCGTTAGGCTGCAATTTGCGACGCATCTTTAACGGGAACACAACCGTTACAGTCTACCCCAACCCAAGATTATATGCGGGTTGATCGATGGTTGTGCGGGCCTTCTCATCGCGGCGAAATTACGGCCTCAAAAGCGCGCTCGCGGCACACTTGTGCGTGGCGTTTTTTGCCGTCGTTTTCGGATCGTGGAATGCACAGGCTGAAAAGGTCGACGAGACCCAGCTTAACCAATTCCTGCAATCGGAATTGCTGCATGATCTTGTCAACGACGCCTTGCAGCACGTGCCGCCTGTCGTGTTTCGCAAATGCCCCAGCTTGGTATCCGAGGGATCGACCGTCACGGTCGTGAATCCGATTTCTTTTGATGCCGATGGCGGTCCCGAGACGGGCGCATGGCGCATGCACATTCCGGTGAGCGGCTGCGGCAACGATACGTCGCTCAACATCGTTTTTTCTGCGAAGCCCGGTAAGAATATCAACTACACGGTTATGCTTCCAGGCGACACGCGCGCGGATACGACGTTGCAACGCGACGCCGTGATGTACGCGCTTGCCGGAGCCAAACTGGTGGCTAAGGATTGCGAGACTATCGAGATCACGAACACCAAGTTTGATGGGTTCGGACTAACGAAACCGCCGTCTCCTGGGCCTGTTGCCGCCGAGGACTCGCGGCCTTGGCAGGAGACGTGGACGCTGGACGGCTGCGGTCATCGCCTTGACGTGCCGATGCAATTCGCGCCGGACCGACACGGTACGCAAATCATCCAACCCGGTGGGGTCGTCGAACACCACTGATGAATCGTATGCCAGCGGGGCAACGCTCATGCCCCGCTGATGCGCGAAGCCGCAGTTTAGTTCTGCCGCACGATCACGCGGGTGCCGACCGGAACCCGGTCGTACAGGTCGATCACGTCTTCATTGACCAGGCGGAAACAGCCGGACGACACCGCGTGGCCGATCGTCTCCGGGGCGTTGGTGCCGTGGATGCGATAGACCGTGCTGCCGAGGTGCATGGCGCGCGCGCCGAGCGGGTTGCCCGGGCCGCCGGCCATGAAGCGCGGCAGATAGGGCTGACGCTCGATCATTTCCGGTGGCGGATGCCAATCCGGCCATTGCTGCTTCTGCGTGATCTGCAGCAACCCCGACCAGGTGAAGCCCTCCCGGCCGACGCCGATGCCGTAGCGCAGCGCGCGGGTCTCACTCTCGATCAGATAAAGATGCCGCTCGCGCGTTTCGACGATGATGGTGCCGACCGGATGCTGCGAGCGATAATACACCGCCTGCCGCTGGTATTGGTCGGCGAGATTGTCGCTGGTGTTGCCGTGGAAGACGCCGGGCGGCGGCTCCTCGATGGTCGGCATGAATGGCCGCGGCTGCGTCGATGCCGGCACCGTGATCAGAAAAACGCCCAGCGCCAGCACGCTGCCGACAATCAGTTTGCGCCAGACAAAGCCGCGTCGCCGCCACCCGCTGATGGAACCGATAATGCCCATGGTCCGTCCCGATCCTGCCTTTGTGGCACTATTCTTGTCGGGAAAACCCGTTGCTTCAATAGCCAATTCTCCCTCCATTGATCCCGGTTATTGGGCTGCTCCGCCGAAAAAGCCGGTGATCTTCCAGTTGCCGCCATCTTTGCTGTAGCAAAGCTGGTCGGTACCAAGGCTCGACATTGCCTCGAGCGGCACGTAGCCGGCTTTGCCGGACGGCGTGGCGATGTGCAGAAAGGCTTCTTTGTTCGGATCGTCCGGCGGCACGTTGTCGGCCAACACGCGCACCAGCGCGACGCCGAGTTTCTCGATGACCGGCGCATCCGACTTATCGGCGCTGTGGACTTCGACGCCATCTTGAATGGGATAGCCCCATTCCGGTGGGCTGGTCTTGGTAGCGTTGATCAGGGCCTGGAAGGCTTTGGCGTCGACATTGGGCTCCGCCGGCGCACACACGACGTTCGGCTTGTCCGGCAGCGGTTCACCGGTGCTCTCGTTGGCGTACCCGCTGAGAAATTGCCAGCCCGGGCCGTCCTTGGTGTCGAGATCGAGTGCGGTGACGAGATTGTCGAGGCCCGATTTCTTTTTGTCGGCGACGTCCTTGTCCTGCATCCAGAAAAAGCCTTGGGCGACCACGACCTTGCCGAGCGCGGCCTTGTCCTTGCGCTCGGCGATCTCGCCCAATTGCCCGCGGAAGGCGACGAAGCTTGGATCGTTGAGTTCCTTGGGCAAGGTCACGGCCACGGACTGATACGGCTTGATCGGTGCCATCGGTGGCGGCTTCAAATCGGCAGCCCGGTCTGCGACTGGCCCTCCGCGGCTCCGGCGCCGGGCGCAAAGGCCATCGCGATGGCGAGGGCCATGGTTGCGGCGCTGAGAGAAAAACGCATCGCGTCAGGCTCCGTTTGGGCTTTCGCGCACAATGACCGGGGGATCCATCTCCCCGATTAAAGGCGAATTGCGACCGTCGTGCGGCAATTCGACTGCCGTTTACAGGTAAAGTGCGACGCTGGGCGCCGCGGCGGTATGCCGTTATTTTTTCCGGGAGCTGATCCGGCTTACGGATGGGTGGCGCCGCCGTCGACCGTCATCTCCTGTCCGGTGATGAAGGCCGCCGCATCCGTGGCCAGAAACATGACGATTCCGACCAAATCATCCGGCACTTGCGGCCGCGGGATGCTCTGCATGGAGACAATGCGCTGCTTCTGTTCGGGCGTCACGGTCTTGCGCGCGATCTCGGTGTAGGTCGCGCCCGGCAAGATCGCATTGACGGTAATACCGTCGGGTCCGAGTTACGCGCCATCGAATGCGTCATGCCGGCGAGCGCCGCCTTCGAGGCGATGTAGTGAGATAATTTGGCCGCCCCATGGTGACGGCGCCGGACGCCATGTTGATGATGCGGCCCCATTTGTTCTTCCGCATCAGCGGCAGCATCGCCCGCGCGCACAGGAACGGCCCGGTGATGTTGACGCGCAGCACCTGCTCCCATTCGGGCAGCGGGATCTGATCGAACGGCCGCATCTCCAGGGTCGAAAAAATGGCGGCGTTGTTGATCAGCACGTCGGCGCGGCCGAAGGCCTTTTCGATCGTTGCCGCCATGGCGTTGACCGAGTTCTCGTCGGCAACGTCGGTTTCAACCACGAGTGCCTTGCCGTTGCCGGCGGCGATTCCTGCTCGACGTCGCGCGCCTTCTCGGCATTGCGCTCGGCGATGACGACGCGCGCGCCCGCGGAGGCGAACGACTTGGCGAACGTGCGGCCGATGCCCTGACCCGCACCGGTGATGACGACGACTTTGTCGGCGACAGAGAATGTCTCAGCCATGTTTCTTCCAGCCCTTGTTGTTTGTTACGCCGCTTTGTTGATCTTGCT
>CAVTTZ010000027.1:0-179656 GCA_963737755.1 uncultured Alphaproteobacteria bacterium
CGCTTAGCCTCTTCACAAAGTGTGAGTGCCTTGGCGGCAACACGACGAAGGTATTGGGCACGTAGTGCTTTGGACTGTCTAATTTCGTATCCGCGGCGTAACGTGGTCGCGACGAACCCACGGCGTCCTGGGGCCAACAAGATCAGCCGCGAACGCCCTTCGATAGTCATGTGAGCCAGTGCAGCTAGATGTAGGTCGTAAGCGGCTCGATTTATGATCGCCGCCATTTTATCGCCGAATGGGCTTGTCGTGACTATCGCGAGGTTGCTTTCAAATGCGCGATAATCAACCTGGTGTCTTAAAACGAAGGATTGAATTTCCATGCCAGTAGTGCGTCGTCCTATTCCAACCCTACTGGTGACGGCTCTCTTCCGGCCGATTGCATCATGGTGTGGATGATCGTCGGGCGGAGCGTGAACGCCCCTTTGGGGGTACTTATGTCGCCGCCACCCTGATCGATTGAATCGCGAAACGTTGCCCACTGATTTCGTGTAGAGCGTGACAGGAAAGGAAACGAGCAAGAAATTCAGGTGGCCTTGCCAAAAAGGTCGGATGCGGATCATTATCGTCTCCGATAGTTTGCGGGTGTTTCCGGCGCACCCACCGCGTTTTCGGACCACCTTGCTCGGAGAAGCGCAGGTTGGTGTGGGCCCATCCGTAGATGCCCAGCTCTGTACGCTTCGTTCAGTGTAGCTTTCTGCTGGAGCGATACACAGCTGCAACAAGTGAAATAGTTAACGGCTTGCTGCTCTTCTCATGAGCCTGAACAGATATTGAAAAGATATCAAAAGGGCCGTCGATTGGCGGCGTTCTACAGACCGGGCTGAAAAGTCGTTAAGTCCGGAACGATCTGGTCAGTGGAACCGCGGAGAGACAATCTTTTGGCAAAGCTCGTAATCGTCTCCAACCGAGTAGCAATACCGGAAAAGGGCGGAAAAGCTCGCGCAGGCGGACTTGAGGTCGCCGTCAATGCAGCACTCAAGCAAAAAACCGGAATATGGTTTGGCTGGAGTGGAAAGGTTGGCAGCGCCACCAAGATTTCTGCGCACCGAGCGACTCACGATGGTATTGCCTACATCACGCTGGATCTATCAAAAGAAGATCACCGCGAATACTACAACGGCTTTACCAATCGCGTTCTTTGGCCGATCCTTCATTATCGAATTGATCTGGCTGAGTTTTCCCGTCGCGATCTAAGTGGTTTTCTGCGCGTCAACGATCATTTCGCGCGCGAATTGCACCAAATCTTGGAGCCGGATGACCTTATCTGGGTTCACGACTATCACTTAATTCCACTCGCCAGGGCATTACGCAAACTCGGTCATCGTAACCGCATGGGCTTTTTCCTACACATCCCGTGCCCCCCACCAGAAATCCTTGCCGCGCTTCCAAACCACGAGCGTCTTATTCCGGCACTTTGCGACTACGACCTCGTGGGGTTTCAGACCGGCGACGACGCCTTCAATTTCAGCCGATATCTTACGCGAGAATGCGGGTTTCACAGTCGTGACTTTAACTTTGTTCTTGCCGATCGGACGCTTCAGATCGGCGTGTTCCCAGTCGGCATCGAAACTGCGAATTTCGCTGAAACTAGCCCAGCGTTCGGTGGAACTTCCCTTCGTTAAACAGGTGATCGAGAGCCTCAATGGCCGATCCATGATCATCGGTGTTGATCGCTTGGATTACTCAAAAGGGATAGCCCATCGACTTGCAGCGTTCGAGCTGTTTTTGAAGACACAATCCGATTGGCGGAACAAAGTCACTTACCTTCAAATCGCTCCGAAGAGCCGGACTGAGATTCCAGAATATGCTGATATGGAAAAGGATATTGGATCTGCTGCGGGACGCATAAACGGTTCATTTGGGGAGGCGGATTGGACACCGATCCGATACGTCAACCGCACGTACAGCCACTCGACGCTCGCCGGGCTTTACCGCGCCGCTAGAGTCGGGCTTGTAACCCCTCTCCGAGACGGCATGAACCTAGTCGCGAAGGAATATGTCGCTTCGCAGAATGCCAGCGATCCGGGTGTGCTCATTCTTTCGCGATTTGCTGGGGCGGCTCACGAATGCCGATCGGCACTTCTGGTCAATCCTTACGATCCCGACAGCGTTGCGGCGGCGATCGGTCAAGCCTTGTCAATGCCGCTCGCCGAGCGACGCGAGCGGCATGCGGAACTATTTGAGGTGCTCTTACACAACGACATTCAAAATTGGGCGGATCGGTTTCTTGCTGCGCTTGATCATGAACCAAGATCGCTCAGCCGACTTGGGTAAACACCTCCCACGGGCGGCAGGCGGGGCGAAGGTAGTCATGAAAAGAAGCTACCAATGATGCGTCAATTTGTTCGGTTAAGTCCGTTCCGAGACGAGTTGAGATTTGCGGTCATCGATGTCAACCTTTCCAGTTCGTTCGAAAGGTCTTCTCCAGCCGCTATGCGGACTTCATGCTTCCATATGCCGAAACACTGTTGCGTTTGCTCGTTGCTGCCATCCTTGGGAGCCTAATTGGTTTCGAACGAGAGCGCTTGCTTTGGGCCGCCGGCATCCGCACCCACATGCTTGTCTGCGTGGGGGCGTGCCTTTTCATGATCGTCTCGGCCTACGGTTTCGCCTCCGTGCTCGGCCCAAACGTCGTCCTTGACCCATCCCGTATAGCCGCACAAGTGGTCTCCGGAATTGGCTTTCTCGGCGCCGGTGCGATTCTGGCGCGCGGTGAAATCGTCAAAGGGCTAACCACCGCGGCGAGCATTTGGACTGTGGCGGCCATCGGGCTGGCTGTAGGAGGCGGTCTATATTTTGCAGCGGGCGTTTCTACCGCCGTCATTCTCGCCATTCTCGCCGGTGTGAAGCCGCTGGAACAGATGTATCGCGACCGCAACCAAAGTTGTCGTCTTGTGGTCGAGGCAGCACACGGATCATTGACGCCCGATTTGGTCAAACGAACGCTTGGAGTTCGTGCAGGTCAGATCAAGCGTCTTGTCGTCAAACCGGGAGAGACCGCAGGCGTTGATGAAGTGACGATCATTTTAACGCGGGTGGCTTCCCAAGATACTCAAGTCTTTGCTGAGAAGCTGCAAAGCCTATCGAACGTCAATCAGGTCAGTATTGTAACCCGCCGCGATGATCATGCTCTCCTCGATGCAATGTAAAGGTGCTGGCTTCTAACGGATACATCATTTCGGGAACGCTCACCGCCGATAAGCGAGCAGAGGGTGATAGCCATTGCATCGAATTCACTTCGATCCTTCTGCTACAAGCCAATCAATAAAGTTCCTCAGTACCGAGGTCTTGTCAGCGTCAAAAGGCGTCAGTGCAACATAACCCTTTCGCGGCACGATAATTTTCGGAAACGGCGTAATGAGGCGCCCGGCCGCGAGATCGGTTTGCAGGACAGGCAATGGTCCAACCCCTATGCCAAATCCGTCAACCACCGCCTGAAGGGTGACGAAGAAATGGTCAAACACGCGTCGCCGCTGTTCGGTGCGGTGGGGCAGACCGGCACGCTCTAGCCAATCGGACCAATCGCCCGGACGTGTTTCACTCGCTAATAGGACATGGTTCGTAATATCGGCCGGTCTTTGAAGGGGCGCACGCTCAAGCAATACCGGACTCACTATCAACGTATCTGCCTCCGGCAGGAAGGGTATCGCTTGATACTGAGGCCAAGCGTCTCGTTCCGCCGATCCTCGTCGAATAGCGATATCGAAACCGCCACGCAGTTCGTCATGCAGAGTCGTTGTTGTTGTAACGGTTACCTCTACCTGGGGTCGATCGAAGTGAAACTGCTCAAGGCGCGGTATCAGCCAGCGAATTGCGAACGTGGTCGGAGCGCTGACACGGACGACGTGTCGCGCTGAAGGCCGTCCGCAAGTTTCCGCAGCGGCCATCATTCGGTCGAACGACAGGCTGACCTCGGCGGCGAAGGCCCGTGCCGTCGGCGTTGCGGTCATACGTCGGCCCGAACGTACGAAGAGGCGTTGGCCGAGCCATTCCTCAAGAGCCGCTATTTGCCGGCTGACAGCACCGTGGGTTAGTCCGAGTTCGGCCGCCGCATCGGCGTAACTGCCGGTTCGGGCGGCAACCTCGAATACACGCAGGGCATTGAGTGGCGGAAGGCGATGCATCGGACCCGTGAGGAAAATGCACGATACCCGTGATTACAACATGTCTAGTCGATAAAAGATCACGAGCATAGGTTTCGGCATACGGAGACGAAACCGAATGACGCGAACGGCGATCGTCGCAGGTCCAATGCGACAGCAACAGGAAACTGATTGTCTGCCGAAACGCCGAAACCTGACAGGTGCCTGCCTGGCGCATCTCCTGCATGATGGCTATACCGATCAGCTATACGCGCTTCTGCCAATTTGGCAGGTAGACTTCGGTTTGTCCTATGCCGGCTTAGCGGTCGTCCGCGCGCTTTACTATGGGACCATGGGTGGCTTGCAGCTTCCAGTCGACAGGCTCGCCGCCGCGCTCAGCCCACGCATTGTGTTAGCATTAGCAACATTCATTGCCGCGGCTGGCTACCTCGTCATGGCGCTGCCGTTGGGGTTTCTAGGTCTCTGCTCTGGCTTAATTCTCGCTGGGGCCGGTTCGAGCTTACAACATCCACGCGCGTCGCTTCTGGTCACAAATACCTATGGGAAGGCCTCTCGGGGACCGTTGGGCATCTACAATTTTGCCGGCGACCTTGGAAAGGCGACCTTTCCCGCAATCGTCGCGCTGCTGTTACCTATCGTTTCTTGGCGGCCACTTATCGGACTTATGGCGTTGATCGGGTTGGTTGTCGCTGTAGGTTTGCTCGTGCTCATCCCCCAGCAATCTCTTTCCCCTCACGCGCAAAAAGATAGCTGCACGAATGGAAGGAATGCTCGCGGTTTCAACCTGCTCCTCGCCATAGAGGCCTGCGATACCGCGACGCGCATGGGGTATCTTCTGTTTTTGCCGTTTCTGCTTCACGCCAAGGGTGGCCATGAGAGCACGGTTGGTATCGGCCTGGCCCTGATTTTCGCTGGAGGTGCCTTGGGCAAGGCCTGCTGCGGTTGGCTCGGCGAGCGTCTTGGAGTCATTCGGAGCGTGATCGCCACGGAGGCAGCAACAGTATTGCTCATGTTGGCGACGTTGATATTTCAGCTGGACCAGACGCTCGTCCTCCTTCCGCTTCTAGGAATCGTCCTCAACGGCACGTCTTCGGTACTTTATGGCACCGTTCCAGAACTGGCGCCGAAGGGCGACTTAGGGCGAGCCTTTGCACTTTTCTACACAGGCGTTATTGGCGCTGGAGGGTTGGCGCCAATCGCATACGGCGCTATCGCGGATCACTCCAACAAAAATCTTGGGGTCGTAGCGGCGGCCCTGACCGCCGCGGTCATCATCCCTATGGTGCTTGGCTTGCGCCCCTTTCTGCATGAGCAACCAGACTGCTTAAGATAATCGACTAGTGCCGGTAACGGTAGCCGATAAGCCAATACATGAAGGCATCGAACTTCTCGGGATGCCACGACAGGTATAGCGCCCCAAGGGCGATGCCGAGGATGATAGCAATGTCGCGTACGTACCCGATGACGCGCCAAGTCTTGGGCTTCATGCGGAGCCGCGCGTGCTAAGTGCCAATTGAAAATCGATCATCTCCCAGACCTTGCTCCGACACACAATATTCTCGGCGAGTCAGCCTCATTGGACGTCGATAAAAGCTGCGTTCTTGATGAACAAGGATCAACGGCATGTTTGTCTACCCGTATATCCAGGAAGCGTGGCCGCATCTCGCCTGATCGCAAGCTGGATTGCAGCTTGTGTTGCGCGATCGAAGTTTTGATTGATGTCGGCAGTAGGGATTCCGGTTTCCGCCCAATTTGCTCGTAGGTAGTTGGCCCAAGAAAATTCAAGGAAGTTTGTTGAGAGCGAACCCTCCGGCTGCTTCGCGAAGGCGCACGCCTGCCCGACGGCTCCGGCGAGGCTTCGAAATGGGTCATCCCGGAGATCGGCAATTTTTGAGGGAAGCGCGGACGGCTCAATAGCGTCGCCCTGGGCATCGCGCAGATAGACTTGATTGTTGTCAGCCATATATTGCCAAAATGCCTTATCATTCAAAGTCGACACGTTCGCCAAGATCCGGCAATAGGTCGTTGTTGCGCCCGCTTCCTGTAAAGCGCGAGCCAAATGATGATGGTCGGTTATGTAAAATGATCCGCCCGGTCCAATCACCACTGGTTCGACGCGATCGTGCTTCTTTAAATAATCGCGAAAATCATGAGTTGAGCGATTTCACATTTCACTTCTGAGCTTTTCTGCTCTGATTTCGACTTCCATCATACCTACGGCAGATTGGGTGGGATGGAGGTCCGAAAGCTGGCAAAGACAAACATCGCCTACGGGAGAACCCACGGCGCATGCGTCCGATGCAGCACTAGGTGAGAGCGCACCCAAAGCAATAGACATCGCGAGAAAAGTCGAAGTAAAGACGCGTCGCCAGCGTCGATCTTCGTCGCCCGTCATCGGCGCATTGAAACAAGTCGCCTTCACGGAAGTTCTATAGAGGCTCGAGCAAACTTGTCTCTCCCGGGCTTGATGTCAGGAACTGATCCGGGTGGCTTAATGTGAAAACTGACGCGCCAGGAAATAACATAGCGCTGCCACTATCGCCGAAGCTGGAATAGTCACGATCCAAGCTACAACAATGTTAGCAGCAATATTCCAGCGAACCGCAGACGCCTTTCGGGCGGCGCCGACACCGATGATAGCGCCAGTGACCGTGTGCGTAGTGGATACCGGGATACCCAGATAGGTCGCGACAAAAAGCATAATTGCACCGCCGGCAGATGCGCAACAGCCCTGAACCGGAGTCATTCTCGTGATCTTGGATCCAACGGTATTCACGATGCGCCAGCCCCCAATCAGCGTGCCAAGGGCAATCGCAGCCTGACAAGTAATTACCACCCAGAAGGGCACGTAAAACTCGCTCCCAAGTAAGCCCTGTGAGAAAAGCAACACCGCTATGATGCCCATCGTTTTTTGAGCATCGTTGCCGCCGTGGCCCAGGGAAATAAGCGACGCGGCGACAAATTGCAGCCA
Source organism: uncultured Alphaproteobacteria bacterium (assembly GCA_963737755.1). Taxonomy (GTDB): domain Bacteria; phylum Pseudomonadota; class Alphaproteobacteria; order Rhizobiales; family Xanthobacteraceae; genus BOG-931. The sequence goes on from CAVTTZ010000027.1 coordinate 7,078, forward strand.
TTGGAAAACTGGCTCAGCCGATCGCGGATTAGCTCGAACGAATACCCAAGAGACGATCAGGACGAGAAGGAGAGCGAGAAAGAAGCCGAATAGCGGAGAGAGAACGATAAAGGCGCCGGTTGTGAGCAGGCCCTTCCAGACGATCGCGTCCACGCCCGCCTTTGCGAGGCCCGCGCCTACAAGACCTCCGATCAATGCGTGCGAGCTGCTCGAGGGGATCCCAGCCCACCACGTAATGACGTTCCAAAAGATGGCTCCAAGAAGTGCTCCAAAGATGACTTGGGGGTCGATAACCTCCGTCGAGATTATCCCTACGCCCACCGTTTGGGCGACGTGCACGCCAAAGACCAAGAAGGCGATAAAGTTGAAGAAAGCAGCCCACATGACGGCGTAGCGAGGGCGTAACATTCGCGTGGAGACGAGCGTCGCAATTGAATTCGCGGTGTCGTGCAAGCCATTGAGAAAGTCAAAGGCGAGGGCGACGGCTATGAGGGCAATCAGGGGGAGCAGACCGAGACTCAAGATCGATCTGCCGTATCAAAGCTGATCAACAACGAGCGAATTAATCTCATTCGCAACATCCTCAAAGCGATCCACAACCTTCTCAAGATGGTCGTAGAGCTGCGAACCGACGATGAAATTCATAGCATCACCGCCGCGGCTGGAGAGGAAAAGCGATTTCAAGCCCCGGTTATAGACCTCGTCCGCTTCTTCCTCGATGTTGATGAGTTTCGCGGTCAGCGTATTGAGGCGACCTGCGTTCGAGCCGATACTACTGAGCAACGGCACGGCCTCCAGGACAAGTTGCGAGGACTGCACGATGATTTCAGTCATCTGTTGCATGCAGGGCTCAAAGTGCCGCACTTCGAAAGTGATAATCGTCTTGGCCGTTTTATTCATCTGATCGATGGCATCATCCATAGAGTTTATCAGATCCTGGATGTCAGTCCGGTCGAACGGAGTGATAAAAGTGCGGCGGACGGCTTGGAGCACTTCTCGGGCGACTTCATCCGCCTCAGCCTCGCGCCGAAAAATCTCCTCGCAATAAGAGGTGATGTCATCTCCGCCGCGGAGCAGGCCCTGCAGGGCCTTAGCTCCAGCCACCACAATTGTCGCGTGCCTCTCGAAAAGGTCGAAAAAGCGCTCCTCGCGCGGCATCAGCGCTTGAAACCAACCGAGTATGTTTGTTTTTCGACCTTGGGAGGAAGACATTAGGGGCCCTGGGTTTGCACCTCAGCTCAGCGTTTCGTCTTGACAAATGCTCGAATGATTTGACGTAGGCGGGTCTCACGTACGCGGCGCAAAGCCTGCCCCGATGAATGCCACCGTGCCTGTCGTTGCCGCTTTTCCGGCCATTTTTTGAGCTGGCGTGTCACACGCAAAGGAAATACGCGAACTTTGCATCGCGCCGTAGGTCCCGATTCCAGCTTCTTATCGTACCAATACGCGCCAATGGGTTTTTTGCCGATTTTGCCAACAACGCCCGCTTCTTCGAAGGCTTCGTTCTCGGCCGCGCGGTGCGGCGGGCGTCCGCGCTGAGGCCACCCCTTCGGTATTATCCATCTGCGCGTTTCGCGTGAGGTAACCAGGAGTACCTCGAACCCTGAGCGACTTTCTCGAAAGGGCAGCGCGCCATACTGGACGAAAGGCCCTTTGGTTTTTCCCTTTTTTCGCTTTTTCATAGCCCCCAAAGCGTCGATAACAGCAGACTGCTAAGTACTAATCCGAAATGTCGTCAGCTTTTCGATGATTTTTTCTGCCGCAGGGATGCCGGCTGTTTGAGCGCCTGCGGTGAGCGCTCTGCCCTCGAGTATGGTCCCTTACCACCGTGCAGTTCGCACTCATATCGAGTTACGCGTCGCGGGCTAGGTGAAGGATTGCAGGTAGGCTTGTCGAGCCACCAGAGAAAGCCAGCAGTGAAAAAGGGTCCTGACGGGTAGGGCCTCATCAGGACCAAGTTTTCACGGGTTAACACAGCATTTTAATGGCAGCCTCAACTGATTCGCAAAGGTTGCTGCGGCAAATCGAGGCGAGCCGAGTCTGTCCGACGTTCATTTGGCGTTCATACCAAATCGGCTGGTTTCAACTGCCGGAAGGCGAGGGTTCCACATGCACAAAACGGTGTTTCTTTTCATCGCAGTTTTCGGTGCTGTTGCAGCGGCCGCCGCACTTGCGCATGCGGAAGATTGTTCGGGGAATAAGGACGCCCTGGGAACGAGCCGAGTTCTCACTATTGACCCTGCTCAATTCCCCAAGGTGGGCGCGATGGCTCACGCCCTTGCTTTGCCGCTCGAAGATAAGGAAGTCGTACTCACCTTCGACGACGGCCCGTCTCCCAGGTACTCCAACCAGATCCTCGATACCCTTGCTGCCCAGTGCGTGAAGGCGACGTTCTTCTTAGTGGGTGAGATGGCCCGTAACCATTCGGCTACTGCCCGCCGGATGTTTGCGGAAGGTCACACCATAGGCACTCACAGCGAAGACCACCCGCTGCGGTTTGGCAAATTATCTACCGATCTTGTGGAGTGGCAGATCGATAAGGGTATCCTCGACGTCGGCGTTGCTCTCGGTGATCACCGACAGGTGGCGCCTTTCTTCCGGGTTCCGGGCCTAGCGCGGTCTGACATCATTGACGGCGAACTCGCAGCTCGTCATCTCGTGTGGTTCAGTCCAGACACCGACGCCGACGATTGGCATCGCGGAATCTCGTCAAAGAAAATCGTCGCGCTTGCGATGAGTAGACTTGAGGCCCGCGGCAAGGGTGTTTTGTTGCTTCACGACATCCACCGGGCGACAGCTGACGCGTTACCTGAAATATTGAAGGAACTGAAGCAAAAGGGTTTCCACGTGGTCCACGTCGTGCCTGCCTCGGTGGATCAGTTCTAAGGCTTCAAGGCCTCGGTGGGCCGGCTTCGATCACTCGAAATACCTCGGGCAATCCGACACACCCTTTCAATTTTTGGAGGGAGCGACATGAATGCCGTCCTTATCCAAGGCGAACTTTCGGCAATGTTCAAGGTAGGCTTTCTCGTGATCTGCCAGCAGGTCCACCACGCTTGTCCAAAGCCATGACGGAGCGTCTAAGGACTTCGAGCGATTGCGTTGAAGGTCCTGCAGCCATTTCGCTCGGACGTCACGATCCATCTGTCTGCTATGCGCTTTACCTACTACGGCAGACAGAAAGTATGCGGTCTTTGTGGCTTCGTCCGGGCTTAATCGCTCAATCTCGATCTTAAGATCTTGCGGCATTAGTTCGCGCACAAAAACCGGCTTGTTCATCAATGTGGATGCGCGCATCCGTGTACCGAGGTGGGGAGAAAGGTGCCGGGCGCCTTCGACCACCCGTTCTGCAGGATTTGACGGAATCTTTGCGCGCGAGGAACGTGGTGCTGCGGGCGGTGCGGCTTCTTTGATGTCCATCATGCAGAAATCCGATTTTTTGCCTTTGCCGCCTCCGACCCTAAGAATGACGGCGTAGCGCAGTCGACCGAGCGAACTGCAACCCTTCATCCAGTATGCGGCGTCCAACAACTTCACGCGCGCATTGTCCTTTCTCGATCGAAGCATCGTAGCCAGCCCGCGAATTTCCTCGCTCTCAAAAAGCTTTTCAACCTCTTGTGTCTCGTTCTTTGATAGAGGCCAAAATCGCCGTCCTAGCGGGAGAGTGGGTCGAACATCTTCGATCCGCTCCTTCGCCAACGTCTCCCAAGATGCCGAGGCCGCTTGTTTGGAGACGAGTTGGATCGCCTTGGGCTCGTCGATATCGTCCTCTTCATTGAACCCTCTCTCGAATGATTTCTCGTAACCGGCCATCATTTGTTCAAGCATCTTGGCCGTGGTAACTCCCGGCAAGTCAGAACCGCGCGCCGTCGACGCCAGCGACAGGCCCAGGCGAATGAGGTCATGGGCGGGATTTCCGATCACAGTCTGATCCAGGTCCCGTATTTGGATTTCAATTCGTCCTGCGGAGTTCGCTACCGGGCCAAGGTTTCCGGTATGGCAGTCGCCACAGATCCACACCGGCGGCCCTTCAGGGAGCGATCCGTTTTTTTCCGCTTTGAGCCATTCGTAGAATTTGATTGTATTTCCGCGAACGTATGCATGCGGAGACCGAGCCATTTTCAGATTGCGCGTGGCGATAAGGCTCGCCTTGCGGTCATCGGGACGGATGAAATCTACTTTTTTTGTCATTGACGTTTTTCTCCAGCACTCCACCTTCGCCAAATCCGCTATTCAATGCGAGGGTTTCTACATAAACTGCTGGAATACCGTCGCAGCGATGTAGCGTCAAACGAGCGGCAGCGCTCCGCCTCGGCGCCACGGCGCAGAGGAACTCGCCTAGACTATCGAAAGTATTCTGGCTGGTTCCAAAAATGAGGTTACCTGAGCGCGCTGGTCGAACGCGGAAGGTGTGCTCCGTCGCATTATTCCGGCGCTGCTGCGGAAGAGTCCTCGGTCTCAAATGCCAACACACCGCCGGCTCGGACCCAGGCATCCAAGTCGCTTCTGTGGAAGCGACGGCCGTTGCCAATCTTCACGCTGGAAGGCGCTGTATGTTCCTTCACGTAGCGACTTAGCGTCTGTTCGCTAACAGCGAGGTAGACTGCAGCGCCTTGCAAATCGAACCAAGTGCGAGGTTCACCAAGCTTGGCGAAGTCCTTCGCATAAAACTCCTGGCAAACGGTGAGCGCCACTTGGCGAGCAAGCTGTTCTAGATCGGCGGCCGATTTGTCAAAGTCACCGGATGAAGTACGCATGAGGCACATCCCCCAACACGAGGCTTCGCCGTCATTCGTCCTGTTGAGGAATGGCATGGCGGCAAGTTCGAAGCGCTGATGACGAACGGCACGAGGCCGCCCTGGCTTCGACTCGCCCGAACCCATGTCCGGGTTGCAGCTTCTGGCTGCTACTTACCTTGCTGATGGTTTCGCACCATCGAACCCGCCGTTTAAGGAGGGCCCCTATGCACCACGCCGCGAGGTACCTTTTCGATTTTGTCATGCGACGCCTCTCACCCCCGTGAGGGTCTCAGCAGGCGGTCAAGTCGTCATGATACGATCTCATCCATGCCGAAAGCTGATTGGTTTTCGCTACCACTGCATCATCGATCTTTTCATTCACTGCGTTTCACTCCCTGGCTGCGGCAGCTGCTAGGCATTAGTACCGCCATCCACAGTGAGATTAGCGCCAGTGATGTAAGATGATTCAGAGCTGGCGACGAATGAAACCAACGCCGCCACTTCATCAACATTACCGTAACGGTTGAGGGCCGTGACAGCTTTCTGTGGCACCGCCCAGTCGTCGGTCGCCGGATTGAGGTCGGTATCGATCGGACCTGGTTGGATATTGTTTACGGTAATCCCGCGATTGCCTACCTCCCGCGATAACCCCTGCGCGAACATGCGCATGGCGCCTTTGGTTGCCGAATACGGAACGAGGCCCGGCGTCAGCATGCGCTCGCCAACGCAGGAACCCATCATGACGATGCGGCCGCCATCGTTCATGTGTTTCAATGCAGCGTGCGTGGTGACGAAGACGCCGCGCACATTGATGTCGATGACGCGATTGAGCTCATCCAGGGTCGAATCCTCGAACTTCTTCGGGATCGCAATGCCGGCATTGTTGACAAGCACGTCGATGCGGCCAAGTGATGCCACGATCTTCTGGATCGCGGCACTGACGGCCGCTGCATCGGTTGCGTCGGCCTGGATCGCGATCGCCTTTCCGCCAGCCTCTTGGATCGTTTTCACGACAGTAGCCGCTGCGTCGGCGCCTTTGGCGAAGGTGATTGCTACGCGCGCGCCATCGGCAGCGAGGCGTTTGGCGATCGCAGCTCCGATGCCGCGCGAACCGCCGGTGACGAGCGCGGTCTTGCCTTCCAGTCTCTTTGGCATCACGAATTTCCTTTTTTGGGTAAATTGCCGGTCAACTTAGAGTTTCGATCCGCCGTCTACGCGCAGTGTGTCGCCGGAGATCCAACGGGCATCTGGCGAGGCGAGGAAGGCGACAGCGTCCCCGATGTCGTCGGCCTGTGCAATGCGCTTGAGTGCCTGCAAGCCGAGTATGAAGTCGCGGCCTTCATCGGTCTTGGCAAAGGATGACATGTCGGTAGCGACTACGCCGGGCGCGATCGCGTTGACGCGGATGCCGCGTCCGCCGAGCGCCGCCGCGAAATGCTTTACCATCGTGTCGATCGCGCCTTTGGTCGCGGCATAAGCCGAAAGGGTGCCCACCGATGCGTGCGCGGCGAGCGACGAGAGCAGCACGACGCAGCTGCCTTCATGCAGGATCGGGAGCAGTTGCTGCACCAAAAAGAATGGGGCACGGACGTTGACCGCAAACAGACGGTCGAAATCCTTTACCGTAGTCTCTTCGATGGTGGCCGCTTTCGAAACGCCGGCATTGGCAACAAGTATGTCGAGACGGTCACCGACGATGGCGCGCACTTGTTGAGCGAGCTTGTGAGGTCCATCCGCCGCACCGAGATCAGCGCCGACCGCATCGGCGCGGCAACCCATCCCGCGGATTTCAGCGACAACGGCGTCGGCTTCCTTCGCGCCGGTGCCATAATGCACCAGCACCTGGGCCCCGAGCTTTGCGAGCGCCAGGGCGCTGGCACGGCCGATGCCACGCGAGGCGCCGGTGACGAGCGCCGTCTTTCCACTGCAATTTGTCATGGGCGATTTTCTCTATTTGAGGTGAAGAAGGCGGATCGGGCGTGCCGTGACGCGGCGGCATCATGCCGCGTCATGCGTCCAGGAATAGAGATGCGTGGGCCAGGAAGAGCTCCGGATATTGATAGAACGGAGCGTGATTGGAATCCGGATAGATGATGAGCTGCGCGTTAGGCAGGTGTTGTTGCAGGGTGAAGCCGTTGATCGTAGGGATGATCAGGTCATTTCTGCCATGCACAACGAGCGTTGGATGATAAATTCCGGCAAGGTAGTCCAAAATCCCATCAGTCTTCTCATTAGACATGGCGATCGCTTTTAGCTGGGTCGCCGCGGCTGCTTCGGTGACCTCCGGACTGCGGTCCCGGCGGCGGTGCTTGCGTTCCAGATATGCGAGCCCGGCCGCGCGACCGGCGGGAGATGACGAAAAATGTGCGGCGATCCAGAGATGTTCAGGCGGGTCGTAGTGCGCCCCAAATATCTCCCCCGATCTGCTGTCGGCCGTGTCGGCGCCGCGTGGCCCGGTGCCTGCCAAGACAAGCTTGCGGACAAGGTTGGGGGCTTGGACAGCGATCTCTTGAGCAATCTTGCCGCCGATCGAATACCCAAAGACGTCAGCCTTGCCGACGCCGAGTGCCTCAATGAAGCCGATCGCATCTGTTGCCATTTCGGGGAAAGTCGGCGGTACCTCGCCTGAACTCGCGCCCACACCCGCGTTGTCGAACAAGATCACCTCGCGGTGCTCGGCCAGCCCGTCGGTTATCACAGGGTCCCAATGATCCATCGTGCCTCGGAAGTGAGTGTTCATCACGATCGGGACGCCACTTGTCTTTCCGAAACGCCGATAAGCGAAGCGAACGCCATTAGCGTCGACGAACTGAGTTGGCGCGGTCAGGTGAGTGTGTGTTGTCACTGTCAAACTCCGCAAAACGGTTGTGCCGGCGGTGGGATTGAAAGGGGGTAGGCGTGCATTTTGCCCTCGCGCGCAGCCATTCCCTTGGGGTATGGTCGGCGCCCGTTGGATCATGCTGAGAGCCATTTGGGGCGAAGTAGCGCAGTTTAAAAAGACTTTGTAGGATGCCCCGTCATACCTACGAGGCATGGAATGGAGCTTCGCCATCTTCGCTATTTCGTGGCTGTCGCTGAGGAAGGCAGCCTGACAGTGGCTGCCGAAAAGCGGCTACACACGGCGCAGCCGTCCCTCAGCCGACAAATCCGCGATCTCGAATATGAAGTTGGCGTGCCGCTGCTAACTCGTAGCGTGCATGGTGTGGAGCTGACGGCTGCGGGCCGCGCTTTTCTCGATCATGCGCGTCTGGCACTGACGCAGGCAGCGGCCGCGACAGAAGCTGCACGCCGCGTCGCACAGCCGAACAAACAGGTGTTCGCGATGGGCTTTACCACCGGCCAGGAGGTCGAGTGGCTGCCACGCGCTACCGGCTTGCTCCGCGACGAGCTCGCCAATATCGAAATCCGGGTTTCTAGCGACCACTCGGTGACGCTGGCGGAAGAGCTTATGCACGGCAAGCTCGACGTCGCTTTTATGCGCGCCGAAAAGATGCCCGACATCCAGTTCAAGGTCGTGGCGAAAGAGCCGCTACTCGCAATTTTGCCGAGCGATCACAAGCTGGCGCAAGGCAAGACCTTCGACCCGAATGACCTCGTTGGCGAGACCTACATCGGGATATCGAAGGTGCCGCGTGTGCTGCGTGCCGTGATATCAGACTATTTCGAGCGCTGCGGCATCAAGATCGCACCGGCATTTGAAATCGACAACTACGCGATGGCAATCTCGCTAGTCGCATCGACTCGCGGCGTAGCTCTTCTACCGGCCTCAGCCAAGAGTTTCCTGCCGTGGTCGGTCGTTAGCCGTCCGCTTAAGGGCGAGGCCCCGACCATTACCGTGGTCGCGGCCTATCGCAAAGCGAACGCCTCGCCGATCCTGAAAGCCTTTCTAACAGGGCTTGAGCGCATAATACTCGCGTAACCGCCATGAGCCAAAGCGCCGGTAAGCTCGCGCGAGCACAATTCGATTACGATCGGCCGGCAAGGCCTCGTGGAGGCCCGCGCCGTCCACGGCGAAAGCTGAAATCGCGAGAGCCTTTTCAAAAGATGACGATAGGGACATCAAGCAAACCATTGACTGGTTCGCGAATAGTGGGATATCCCTGTAATTCTGTCAGGAGGCGAAGCCTATGGTTTATCCGTGAGCGTCGAACCGGCCGTAAGAAGCAACTGCAATTGCGCGGCGTTGCGCAAAGCGTCACGTCGAATTTCGCAGCTCTACGATTCGGCTCTCGCGCCGTCCGGTCTTAAGTCCACACAGTTCGCGATTTTGACCGAGTTGGAGCGTCGCAATAACAGTCCCCCTACGATGCGAGAGCTTGCCGAAACTCTTGTAATGGACCCCTCCACAATCGGCCAAAATTTACTGCCTTTGCAGCGGGATCAGCTTGTTTCGCTACAGCGCGATCATCTGACGGCCGCCGCAGGTGTGTCGGTTTAACAAAGAAAGGCAGAGCCCGCCTCGGCATCGCGCAACCCCTTTGGACTGCGGCGCAAGGAGGCTTTGAAAGCTTCTTTGGGACTCATGAAGCGGCCAAGCTACGCGCGACACTGCTGCAAATTGCTCATCACTGGCCAGTCAGGGCCGACGGCGGCGACGCTTAGCCTGCCTGCTGAAGTCTTTGCTCAGAAGGTTTTTCGTGCGCAGTGGGTCATGAAAGAGAACAACGTGAGTACAGTGGAGCCATTATCGTCTGCAAGGAAGGCTGCACATCCAACTGGAATGGAGGTGCAAGAGCCACGTGTCGCTACCATTTCGCGTGCGCCGACAGCATCACCGAACTTTGTGCTTGCGATCGTTTGTGTCGGAATAGTGCTGGCAAATCTCGATCTATTTATTGTCAATGTTGCTTTGCCAAACATCGGTCTGGACTTCAAAGATTCCACGCTCGAAGACCTTTCGTGGATTTTGAACGCCTATGCGATCGTTTACGCCGCCCTGTTAGTATTTTTTGGTCGGTTAGCGGAGAGGTTCAGACGCGATCGTAGTTTCCTTTTAGCTGTTGCCCTATTCACCGCAGCGTCAATGGCCTGCTCGCTAGCCAATAGCGTGGGATCGCTGGTGGCATTTCGTATCGTGCAGGCAGCTGGCGCGGCATTGATGACGCCAACATCGTTGGGCCTTCTGCTCGCAGTGTTCCCCGCGGAGAAGCGCAGCGGAGCGGTGAGAACCTGGACTGCCATCGGAGGTTTCGGGGCAGCTCTCGGTCCCTTAGTCGGCGGCGTCTTGGTGACGCTAAATTGGCGATGGATCTTCCTCGTCAACGTTCCGATCGGCATCGCAGCGTTGCTTATAGGGTGGTGGAAGTTACCGCGCGTTAGCGGGCACGAATCCCCAAAGCCCCATCCTTGGGACGCGATTCTTGTCACAGGCGGTATCGGCTCGCTTGTCTTTGCGATTGTGAAAGTGAACGATTGGGGGTGGGCCTCGACAGGCGTTGATGTCGCGGTTGCTGTTGCTGCGATCCTGTTGGCATTATTCGTCTGGCGCTGCACCCATTCTACCAACCCTTTTGTCGATCCGGCGCTTTTTCGCATTCGGCAGTTTGCGGGCGCCTCGTTAGTCATGGTTCCCTATTCGGCAGCGTTTGGCGCAATGTTGTTGTCTGTTTCTTTGTGGGAACAGGCGGCGTGGAAATGGTCGGCCTTGCAAACCGGACTCGCCATTGCGCCCGGGCCTCTACTGGTTCCGACCACGTCCTTGTTGCTGGCAGGAAGATTGATCAAACGCTTCGGCGCGTCGGTGGTTATTTCAGCGGGAATCCTTTCATTTGCCGCTGGCCTGGTTTGGTATGCGCTTGCGATCGGTCCAGAGCCAAGCGGCGTTTGCTGTGGTCATCGGCATGATTCCGACGGGGATTGGCGTCGGCTTGACCTATCCCACCCTCATGGGCGTGAGCGGTGGTGCTTTGCCCTCGTCAGCGTTTGCGACCGGCTCGGGCGTAATCAACATGCTCAGGCAGGCATCACTCGCCATCGGCGTCGCAATTTTTGTGACCGTTGTTGGCTCGCCCAATTCGCTGAGTGAGCGAGTTGCCGCGTTCCACCTTGGATGGTGGGTGTTTGTCGCAATAGTACTAGTGAGCCTGATACCGACGCTCACACTCATTCGATCGAGGCGGCAAGACTTGAACATCTGAAACCGGGGAGGCTCGAAGGATAGGTCGCGTCGGAAGTGACGTGAGGCACCGCGCGACGATTAAGGGCGTCGGCTGGTGAGATCAACTGTAGTCACCTGGAACATCCGCGCGTCTGTCGGTGTTGGTGCTTCTAGTTGCCTGACGAGAGGAACAGATGAGCGATACTGAGCGAGTTTGGCAGTTGATGAAAAAGATTGAGATCTGCATGTTGGCGTCATGGGATGGCCGCGAGTTGCAGGCACGCCCGATGCGCGCTTATGTGCGTCCGAACGACGATGCCGTATATCTTCTCGCCGACGCGCGTCATCACAAAGATGAAGATATCAGGAAGTACGGAAAAGTCTGTCTCGCCTTCTCTGATACCAGCGCGCAGAATTATGTGTCGATCAGCGGCGACGCGCAAGTCTTGCCAGATCGCAACCTAATTCGCGAGCTTTGGGATGTTCCCGCCAAAGCATGGTGGAGTTCTCCCGATGACCCGAATATCTGCTTGCTGAAAGTGCTTCCGATTGAAGCTCAGTATTGGGACTCGCCTGGGGCCACTGTTGCTTATGTTAAGATGGCCATTGCAGCCCTCTCAGGTTCGAGACCAAGCATGGGTGAGAACCGGAAAGTGACAATGTGATGCGGAAGACACAAACGGGCGACATTCGTCTTCCTACGCTTGCCGCTATGGCGTTGTTCGCAACGCTTTCGCCGTGCAACGTGTTCGCCGCGGATGACAAGGCCTGTTCACCACAGGAGCGCGACAACAAACCGCTCGGGGAGAAGCTAGACGATACGGCGGGGGTTATTTGCCCACCGGACGTTGACCCCGCAATCAGGGCGCCAACCCCTGATTCTGGCAAAATGCCGATTATTCCGCCGCCTGGTAGTCCCGGTGGCGACCCAAACATAAGACCAAAATGACCTTCCAAACGTATGGCGGATTTTTGTCGCGGTAGGAACTGGCCGTCCCCGCCTCGGGCATTTCAACCGTAATAGCGCTCTTCCGGTTCTCGCGCTCGAGTCGAAGGCTGTTCACCGTCGTCTAAGCTTTTTTTGACCGTCTGCCATTGCCGAGTGCTGACGCTTGCTTCGACGCCCGGCGTCAAGCTCGTGCATTTTTTCCCCACTTCTCTGGCAGCCCGTTTTCCAATGAAAATCGGATGTTGTTCCTGACGCGATAGATGGCCTCGATCATCGGCTGTCCGTTCTTAGCGTGCAGGTCGGCGTCTGTACCTTCGAAACCGCGAGCGACAAGCTGGGGATCGAGCTTGAAAATCAATCGCTCGGAAGTCCACTCCCATGCGGCCACAATCAGCTCATCAAAGGCCTCGTCGATCGCCACTGCGGCATGTTCGTGGAAAGGTAAGCGGAAACCGTGCCACGCGATCTCGTACGCAGCGTCCCCCGCCCTGCTGCGCTTAAACCAGTCAGCTAGAGGCTTGGGATGAATGCCGACTTTTCTCGCCGCCATTGTTTGGTTGGGATGTATCCTAAGGAATTAGCACTTTGCGCATCAGCCGCTCTCTTCTGTACTTCCAGCTCGACACTGTGGCCGTTCGTTTTTTGCGCGGAACCCTGGCTTCCAGGGCTGCAGCTTCTTCTTTCGGCGCCTCAGTCGAGACCATAGCGAATGCCGATGCCGCTCCGCCGAGAGGCTGATCGACAAATTCGCTCGAGTCACAGGGTTCGTCTTGTTCCGGTGCCGCAGGGGGCGATTGCAGCTCGCTTAGGGCGTCGCAGACCTGAGATTTTGCGTCAAGCGAGCCGATTCCATAGGAGGGTTTCGCGGATCCGTCCCGATCGTCGACTTCGCTGTCGGCTTTCGACGGAACTGCGGCGAAATCAGCTCGGGCCTCGGCAGCAGCGATTTGACCCCCTGATCTAATGTCTCCCACGTTCGGGCGGTCGAATAGGCGGCTGTCTTTCGCCGAATTCAACCGTTCCGCGTGAGGTGTTTCGATACTACTGCTGCCAGCGTTGTCGCCTCGTCAACAGAGAGGGCCCTCCGCCCTACGATCTCGGTCGGGGTTTTGGCGGCACTGGAACCCTGGCGTCCAATTCAGCGCGATTTGCAAGCCAGGCTGCGGGATCTTTGGTCCCCATTTGGGGGACCATCCAGAACACCTGTACGGTAGCCTGGGCAAGCTTCTCTGTTGAGAGGTCATCGCCGACGAAGAGACCAAGTCTCCGGACATGATGTTGCCAGTGCGTGGGAAAGCAGCTGCATTAGTTGCTGCAGTTCAATAACGCTCGGCTGCCGAGAGAGTATCGTTCTGGCCATCGGACTATCTCTGACATCTGTAAACTGTGCGCGGGTAGGGCGCCTCTAGAGCGCGGCGGCCGAGCGTACTCCGTCGCATTATTCCGGAGGTGCGGAGGTTCCCTCGGTCTCAAATGCCAAAACACCGCCGGCTCGGACCCAGGCGTCTAAGTCGCTTCTGTGGAAGCGACGGCCATTGCCAATTTTTACGCTGGAGGGCGCCGTACGTTCTTTCACGTAGCGACTCAGCGTCTGTTCGCTAACGGCGAGGTAGACCGCAGCGCCTTGCAAATCGAACCAAGTGCGAGGTTCACCAAGCTTGGCGAAGTCCTTCGCGTAAAACTCCTGACAAACAGTGAGCGCCACCTGGCGAGCAAGCTGTTCTAGATCGGCGGGCGGTTTGTCAAAGTCACCGGATGAGGTACGCATGAGGCACATCCCCAAAACGAGGCTTCGCCGTCATTTGTCCTGTCGAGGGAGGGCATGGCGGCAAGCTCGAAGCGCTGATGACGGACGGCACGATGCCGCCCTGGCTTCGACTCGCCCGAACCCATGTCCGGGTTGCAGCTTCTGGCTGCTACTTACCTTGCTGATGGTTTCGCACCATCGAACCCGCCGTTCAAGGAGGGCCCCTATGCATCACGCCGCGAGGTACCTTAAGTCTGCTCGCCACTTACAAATTTTGCGGGGCACTGTCAACCCCCGGTTACCTCAGAAGCACACCTCCATCTTGGAGATCAGGAATGCGCCGGTTGTGATAAATTTCGGGCTTGTGCAGGTGTTCGGTCCACCGCCACCTCGTCTCGCAACCGTCGCGCGAGCCTTCCGTCGGCGCTGGGCCCCGCACTGCGCAAAATAAGCTCAGACACGAGGCCCTGGGCCTCTCGCAGTTGATCAAACAGCGCGGGGGTCGAGAGGTAGGCGTCAGTTACGTCGCGGCTGACTTGGTGGTTCATCAGGAGTTTGGTTCTCAGCCGGTCCAGACCTGCGGCCGCGCAGAGCGTTCGGTAACTGTGCCGAAGGCTGTGCCCAACCTTCGCGAGGCGCACTATTTTCCGCCTGTCACCTTTCGCACTCTCGACCCACGACGAGCTCTTAATTTCTTCCACATGCCCTGACCGGGAGGACGCGGGGAAGACCCACTCCCTCGACTGCCGGTCATATAACACGCGGCCGGCGATACGTGCGCGGGCAAGACATCGGACCATTGCTGGAGAGAGCGGCGACTTGAAACTGCGTTTCGTCCCTCCCTTGGGTGCACGTAACGTCATGAAATATCCAAGGACACTTACATCGCACCATTTCAATGTAGCGAGGTCGTTGCGTCTCAGGCCCGTCAGCAGGCTCATCCAATGAAACTCACGCATTATGGGATTCTGCAACTGTTGTAGTTCGTCGAACCAAGCGCGAATTTCGCGCGTTCCCATCCCCGTTTCTCGTGGTTTTTCCTCGTTATGGAGACCTTTGCCTCTAAATGGGTTTCGTCCGGGCATATCGGGAGCCTCTAGCTCGTCCCGCGCATACGCAAAGAGCGCATGTCCGAGCCGAGCGGCACCATTGGCGGCGTACCCACCTGAGACCTTTGTTTTATTGCCATGCCATGCGAGTACCTCGGCGCGCGCAATTTTGCGAAGTGGCGTCTCATGCCAATGAGTCAGATGCTTTTCGAATTTCTGACGATAGTCATCCACAGTGCGACTGCTTCGATTTTCTCTCTTGAGGTAGGCCAAATAGCGTGTCCACGACTGCGCCATCGTAATGTCTGAGGTGACAGACGTTAGTGCTTCCCCGCGAGCACGCTGGCCGATGATGCCAAGTGCGGCCGCTCGTGCGTCGCCAGCCTTTGTGTGGGGAAACTCGCCGAGTTTCCGACTAATGACCTTGCGATGGTTCCCGTTGCGCTGCTCACCTTCATATCGATACGTCTTGCGGCGCATACCGACTTTGATGAGGAACCCGCGAACCTCTCGATCGCGGACGACGTATCCAGCTTCATTGCTGGCGAACGCAAGTCGGCCAACGCTGGCGTCGGTGATAAGGACGCGCTTTGCATGCGGCATAACGTTAAGCTCTTGAATTATTCTGCATGGCGCCCGCATGGTACAGGGGGCGTTGGCAGGAAGAAAAAATCTTTGGGTCAGGGTTAGCAAAGGGTGCAAACTGGTTAGTTTGCTGCAATAAATCAAAGGCTTATAAGAATAATGCTTGGTGGTAGCTACCCGACGCGGACCAAGCAGAACCGGGAGCTAAAAACTACAAATCTGGGGGTCAGGAGTTCGAATCTCTTCGGGCGCGCCATTACTTAGCTCCAACGACTAGGGCTCATTTTTGCAGCCCATTTTGCAACATCGTTTCAGGAAGCTCTTGAGTTTGGCAATCGCGCCGTCGGCCAGCTTACTGGTCGGCGAAACGGTATTTTTCGAGGATGTCATGAGCGCGGCGTAGACCACGGCCGGCGATAGCTGCGATCTCCTGGCAATCTGCAATTCGCCTCGGCCAACATTGTTGCTGTCACGTCGCTGTTGGCCGAGCCGCTTGTAGCTTCGTTACCCCGAGGGATCGTCAAGGCTCCGCGTCTGCGGTCACGTCAATGCTCAAGTGTAAAGAGCGTGTCGGCCGCATGAAATTTTTATGAAGCCAATTTTAGATTCACTTCAAACAATCTCTTGACTGGTTGCTGATCGCGTTGGCTGCCATGTTAGCGTGTATTCTTTGGGCCGGGTAGCTTAGTGGCAAAGCAGCGGCTTCGTTTGTCGCAGACTGAGAGTTCGATCCTCTCACTCGGCCTCCACAACTTGGATGAGAGAGCGATGGGATCGTCTCGCTTTCAGCGCTTTTGGCCAAGAGCGGCTCTCGCAATCGGGCTTATGCTCACGGCGGTCTGGATCGGGTTTCTGGGCTTCCAGCTTTTCAAGCTGGCGGAACCGACGTTTCTCTAACGCCTTCGCTTGGCGCGACCGCGCTTTGGGCGAAACGGCTCATGAAAACAAGGGCTGCCTCTAATCGACGATCGGGGGCATGAGTGGCATGTCTTCGAGTCCGTCATTTCGTTACATTGGCATTGGCACACCCTTGCTGCTGTCCTTAAAGCGCCAAGGTGGCGTGGCTTCGGTTCGCCTACTGCGAGCTTTGGGGCAGACGGCCGACCAGTCCGAGACTCGCTGGATGGTCTTGCTCTGACAACCTTGATGGATCGAGACTCCAAAGTCCGGCGAGTTTGACCACGTCGGTTTCACCAGGGAATGCCTCGCCGCTGTTCTCACGAACTGTCTTCAATGCGTCACGCAGCGAGAGTCCGGTCGCGACGAGCGTATCCAGCTCGGCTTGTTGCTCCCCCGCCAGCCTGAAAATTTCTTCACCGGCGTCGGCTGCTGATAGGCCGCTCAGGTCGGCCATCTTCAACGTCGCTTCTTCGGTGGTCTGCTCGCCGATATTCTCCAGCACCGCACCCTCGCAGCCGGTCCAGGAAAAAATGCGCACCGCTTTGCCATTTTGGGCGCGCGCCCAAGTGACGAAATCGACCACACGGTGGCTGCCGTACAATTGAACGTCGTCAAATCGCTCCATCAAATGCGCAAACATCGCATCGAACTTACGCCCATTGTCGTCTTGAACTTGATTGGTCGGGTAGGGCAGTGAACCACTAACGGCCAGAACCCAGCCACCGAGCTGCGGTGAAACGAAGACCCTACCGTCGCCTCCATAGGCGGCCGCAAGGCCGAACTCCCAGTTCGCCGGTGTCGCCGCCTCGAGTTCAAGCGCCTCGATCACGGCCAGGGGGTCTAATGTCTTCACCGCCAACCAGTTGACCTTGAATCCGAACGGCTGTGGCTTGTCGGGCGTCTGATCGAGCGAATGCATTGTCGTCTCCTGGGAATGAGCGCGGATGAACGCCCGGCGTGCCAGCGGCTGTCTCGCAAGTTAAGTTCTTGATTTGTTCTTAGACTAAGATGTTGCATGCGTCAAGAATGCAACTCAAGGTGCAATCCGAGCGTTGCCCAGTTGGGAGGCTTGGTTGCGCGACCGACCAACGCGCGAACTGGTTCATTGAACGATCAGTCGGCTAGAGCATGTCCCGGAAAAGTGGAAACCGGTTTTCCGAAAAAGGACAGGCGACAACAAGTAAATCTAGAGCACATCGCAATTCAGCCAAATCGTGATGTGCTCTAGCTCTGGGCAAAACCTCAACACCCATCACACCGAGAGCGTCGCCGCCCTCGGCCGATGGATGCTTTCGATCAGGCGTGCGTGCTACCCGGCAGCAGCGGCTCAACGCCCAGTGCGGGGATAAGCCGGGCGGCGTTGATCAGCTTGCTGTTGCTGCTGTCGAAAGAAGCGCTCTTCGATCTCGGTGAAGATCTTGTGGAGCCATTGCTCGGCGCGGTCGGTCCGCTCTTGATAATAGCGCACGTCCGACTCGAGCTGCGCGATGCGGTCTTCCGCGGTACGCAGTTCTTGCGAGAGTTTTTGTGCAAGATCGAGGGCGTGCTGGCTGTTCGCCTCGGCCACACCCGCCGCCTTATGCAGCAGACCCAGAATGCTGCGACCGGCGCTGTCCAGTTCATCGGCTTTGTTTGTTGCCGGCCCCTTCGTGGTCGGGGAAAACTGGATCACAGACTCAAACTCGAATGGCGCACCCGCGGCGCCACGACTTGACTGATTACCCATCTTGAACCCCACTGACCATCAACTGTGTTATTTGAATGAGAAAGAACCCAGGACGCAATGGGCGTCCTGTGGATAATTGAGCGATCAATACCTCCTGACTCATTCCAGCAACAGCGCCAGCATAAAGGTACGCCGCTTTCTTTGCAGGCGTGTTGCGTCGAAAAATAAACGCAACAAATATTCAAACCCGCAGCGCCGAAGCGTGTGCGAATCAGTATGCAGCTTCGACTCCAGAACGCACGTCAAACAATGGCGCCGCAAGGGTTGGATTACGGCGCTTTCAGCGAAAAAGGCCCCTTACAGCGGCGATTTGATTTGCATGCCGTGCAGAACGTCCCCGTCTTCCACATATTTTTTTCAGCCATCGGCGTCGCTTTGACCGATCACTGGAAACAATCGGACGAGACGTTGCTCTGTCATAATCGAGATTAGCGAGCGACTGTGACCGGTTTAGTGCGTGACCGGCAAATGCTCGATCGCCTTGAGGCCGGGCCGGCGGCGCCATCTGACCGCGGAATTGTTCACGGCGAGTGCAAGCTTCGGCCAACGCCCAAACAAGGCCCGCAGCGCGCAGATGCCTTCCAGCCGCGCCAACTGATGGCCGAGGCAGAAATGAATGCCGGTGCCGAAGGCGAGGTGCCGGTTGGGTTTTCGCGTCAGATCAAGCGTTTCGGGATGCGGATTGGCCTGCGGATCGAAATTGGCGGCGGCCAGCATCGGCATGATCTTGTCGCCTTTGCGCAGGGCAACGCCGCCGAGCTCGATGTTCTTGCGAACGACCCGCGGCTTGGTGAATTGCACCACCGAAAGGAACCGCAAAAATTCCTCTACCGCCATACTGACGCGACTCCAGTCTTCCTCCAGCCAGTCGCGCAGCGCCGGATTGCGCAAAAGCTCATAGACCGAGCCGCTGATCAGGTGCGTGGTTGTCTCATGGCCGGCGAATAACAGCAGAAAGACCATGGCGACCATTTCGTCGCTGCTGATCTGGCGGCCCTCTCGTTCGACGCGCACCAGTTCGGCAATAAGACCGGTGCCGCCGTCTTTCCGGGTCGTCGCAAGCTGCTTTTCCAGATAGCGCCGCATCGCCAAAAAGTTAGGAATGAGACTGATCAAGCCCAGCGTGCTGCGCAAGCGCGTGAAGCTCAGCGCCCAGGTGTTGAACATCGGCCGGTCCGCGGCCGGCAGCCCCAGGAGTTCGCATATGACGGATAACGGCAGCATGCGCGCATAGCGGTCGACCAGATCGGCAGGATTTCCTTCCGTGAACAAGCCGGCAGCGAGTTCGTCGGCGAGTGCCAGAATGCGCGGCTCCATACCGAGGACGGCGCGCCGGCGAAAGGCCTCATCGACGATGTCGCGCAGCCTTCTGTGATCCGGATCGTCCATCGCCAGCATGTGATGGGTGAGCGTCCGAATGATGCGCGGCATCCACCATTGCACCCCGGTGACGCCGCCCGCGCCGGTGCGGATGGTGAAAGTCTCGCTGTCCTTGAGGACCCGATCGGCCAGATCCTGGGTGGTCGTGGTCCAAACCTTGCCGATCATCGGGAATCGCACTTCGATCACCGGGCCGGCGGATCTAAGCTTCGCGATCTCCGCGGCCGGATTGCGAAAGTAGGCCTCGCTGGTGAAATCAGCGCGCATGATCGTATCCTTGCGCTTGCCGAGTTTCGCTCGGTCGGCGACCTCACCGGTTCAACGAGCGCGCGCCACAATGGTGGCGCCGGCTATCGCCCGACAATGCCGTTCCAATTCGCCGATGTTGCGGCAAAGCGCGACCGATCGGCCGCAATGGGCAGCAGTCACGGGTTGCGGAGAATTGAGCACCGTCGCGTTCTCCGTCGTATCCTTACGGGCCGCCGGGGCAAGTGCAGGGGGGATAGCAGGGGATGACAATGGAAAGCTGGCGAAATCGCAAGACGCTCATACTGAGCCGCACCGACATGATGGGCCTGGTCACACCGGCCGAATATGTCGGCTGCGTCGAGCAGGCGTACCGGATGCACGGCGAAGGCCGCTACTACATGGATCCGAAGGGCCACATCGTGCTCGACAAATATCCAGGTGAGTGGGAGGCGATGCCGTCCTACATCGAAGAACCGGAGGCGGCCGCCTGCAAATGGGTGTCGATCCGCGAACGCAATCGGGAAAAGTTTGATCTGCCGACGGTATTCTCGATCCTGATCTACACCCATCCGGAGACCGGGTTTCCGCTGGCGATCTGCGACGGCTCCTATCACACGGTGATGCGCACCGGCGCCTCGGCCGCGGTGTCGGCGAAATGGCTGGCCCGGAAGAATTCGAAAAAACTCGCGATCGTCGGCGCCGGTCACATGGCGGAAGGAACGCTCGCCACCTGCGCCACGGTTTTTGCCTGGGACGAAGTCCGTCTCTGGAGCCGCTCGCAGGCGACGCTGGACGAATTCGTCAAAGACCAGGGACCGAAATACGGTTTTCCGATCCACGCGTCGCGCGATCTCGCCGAAGTGGTGCGCGGTGCTGACGTGGTGGTCACGGTGACGCCGGCGCGCGAGCCTTTGGTCAAGGACGAGTGGATCGGGCCCGGCACCCACATCGCCGCGGTCGGCGCGGATAAAGCCGGCGATCAGGAATTGGATCCGCGCATCGTCCAGCGGGCGCGGATTTTCGTCGACGACATCCGCCAGTGCCGGACCGACGGCGAGATCAACGTGCCGCTGTCGCAAGGCTTGATCCGCGAGCAGGACATTGCAGGCGAGATCGGCGAAGTCGTCACCGGCAAGAAGCCGGGCCGGCGCTCCGACGACGAAATCACGCTGTTCGACTCGACCGGCATCGCGTTGCAGGATTTCGGCGACGGTTCCGCTCGAATACGAGCGGGCGCTTGCGGCCGGCGTCGGCATCGAGAAAAAGATGATCTCGACCTGAGCGGCTGGCTTGGCGGCTTTTCTACTTGATCTTGAAGTTGCGGGTCGTCGCCAGCACGCTTCCGCACAAGCGCTCGGTGCCGTCCGATAGAATATAGACGTCGGCGGCGCCGACCGAATTGGTGCGGCCATCCTGCAGCACGCGCCCCTTGGCGCGTAGTCCCTCGCCCTTGGCGACACCCGTCATCTTGACGGTGAAATCGATGGTCGCCAGCGCCCATCCCTTCGGCATCAGAGTGAGGCAGGAGGCGACTGCAGCAACATCGCCGGCAGCACCGACCATCGAGGCTGGGAAAAGAGTCTGGCGGCCCGGAAAACCGCTCCGCGAAAGGCAGTTCGAGCGTCACGGAGCCGGGCTGGACCGAAACAATATTGATCGAAAATTCCCGGATGAACGCAAGGGCGGAGAGAAAAGACCTGATGTCGCTCTCGTCGTGCATGTCTTCGGTACCGGGCATCGACGGCATCCTCGTTCGATTAGTGCGTGGCGGCGCCGGCGGCCGCTAGGTGATCGTCTTTCCGAGCCATTGTAGCAGCCCCAAGTCGCAGCCGCGCGGTGCCAGCAGCGAAATACCAAGCGGGCAATCATCCAAAGTGCCGAGCGGCAGCGAAACCTGCGGCAGGCGGGCAAGGCCGGCAATCGATAACAGGCCGAAGGCGCGCGCGCGAAAGACTTCGAGCTCCGGCGCCGGTGTGTTGAGTTTCGGCGCAATGCCGGGCGCGGTCGGTACGCACAGGACGGCGTCCTCGCCGAGCAGAGCGGCCATATGGGCGGCGACCGCTTCTCGTTGCGGCCGCATGCGCTCGACTTCGGCCGGATCGATGGTGCGGGTCCAGGCGAAGCGCTCGGCGATGCCGGGCCCGAATTTCGGCTGATGGGTATCGATCCAGGCGCTGTGCCGCTGACGGATTTCGTTGCCTTGCAGGATGCGAAAGATCGCCGGCCAGGCCGCCGGATTTCCGGTGTAGACGTTAACGGCGCGGTGCATCGGGGAGCGCGGCTTTCAGCGTGCTCAAAGCGCCGGTGAGTGCGCCCGCAACCTCATCGCCGGCGAAGGCGAACGCATCTTCGGCAATCAAAAGCCGCTTGGGCGCAAATCCGTTCGCGGTTTGCGGCAGCAGCACTTCACCGACCCGCAGCATTGTCGCGGCATCGCGCGCGAACCAGCCTACCGTGTCGAAGCTCTTGGCCAGATCGACGACGCCGTCCGCCGGCACCAGGCCGTGCGTCGTGCGGATGCCGAAAATGCCGCAATAGCTCGCGGGCAAGCGCACCGAGCCGCCGCAATCGGTGCCTAGCGCAAAATCAACCAGACCGCCGGCGACCGCTGCGGCCGAGCCGCTCGACGAGCCACCGGGAATGCGCCCCGGCGCGCGCGGATTGGTCGGCGTGCCGTAATGCACGTTCTCGCCGTTGAGGCTGTAGGCCAGTTCGTCGGTATGGGTCTTGCCGACCATGCGGCCGCCGGCCGCCAACAAGCGCGCGACCGCAGACGCGGTGTGGGCCTCCGGCGGATGGGTCTCGAGCCAGACCGGATTGCCGTTGCCGGTGCGATGGCCGGCGATATCGAACACGTCCTTGACCGCGAAGGTCAGGCCGCGCAGCGGGCCGTCCGGAGCGCCGTCGAGCGCGACGTCGTTGTGACGGCAAAAGGCGTTAAGGGGATCGTCGAATCATTGCGGGCGGTGCAGGGTGGCGGCTTGGCGGGACACGGTCTTGCGGCCGCGTTTGAAGGCGTAGAGCACCGGCGTGAGCTCGGCAACGGCCATTTCGGGGCTCTGGGAATCGAGCACGACCAGATCGGCGGACTTGCCGACCGCCAATCCGTAATCGGCGAGCCGCATCATCCGCGCCGGCCGCTCGCTCACCATGTTGAAACACTCGCGCATGTCGGCCTGTTTTCCGACGTGGCAGATGTTGGCGTAGAGGTTGGCCATGCGGACCTGCGAGCAGTCGCCGAACGGCGTGAACGGATTGAGGATGTTGTTGCTCGACAGCGAGCAATTGACGCCGTGATGCAGCAACTTGTGCGCCGGCACGACGCCGCGGGCGATATTGTGATCATGTTTGTGATCGCGGCCCATCAGGAATAGGTCGGTCGACGGCAATACGGTCAGCGCGACGCCGGCATCAGCGAGCCGCTTCGCCGCCGCCTCGAAGGCCGGCATCGTCAGGCTCGCCGCCTTGGTGACATGGCCGATCGCGACGCGGCCGCCGTATTGATATTCCTCGGTGCGCTTGCAGACATGATCGAGGTCCATGCCGTCGGCGGTCGCACCGAAATCGAGATGCAGGTCGACGTCGATGTCGTATTCGCGCGCCAGCTCGAAAATGCGGTCGATCTGGCCGGGCGGATCGGAGTCCACATAGGGCGCGCCGCCGATGGCGCGGCAGCCGCGATCGAGCGCTTCGACCATCAGTTCGTCGGTGCCGGGATTGTTGAGCAGGCCCTCCTGCGGAAACACGCAGATCTGCAGATCGATCGCCCAGGCATAGTCCTTCACCAGCGGCAGGACGCCTTCGAGGCTGCGCAGGCCGACGCCCGGATCGACTTCCAGATGCGTGCGCATGTGGGTGGTGCCTTGCAGGATCGCTTTTTCCAGCGTGCGGATGGCGCGGGCCTGCACGTCTTCAGGCGTGAAGCCGGCCTTTGCCTTGGCGGCCTCGGCGATCGCTTCAGTGAGATCGCCTTTTTCGGATTTCACCCGGTCGAGGATGCAGGATTTGTCGAGATGGATGTGGGTCTCGACAAAGCCAGGCGAGACCAGCCGGCCGCCGAGATCGATGGTTTCGCCGTCGGCTGCGAGTTTCGGCTCGATCGCCGCGATCTTGCCGCCGGCAATGCCGATATCGGTCAGCTCCTGCTCGGCACCCACGCGGCGCGCGTTTCTCAGAATGAGATCCATCGTCTCCTCGCCCTTGTCCCTGAATTATTATGTCGTCCCGTGGCCGCCGAGATAAGCCTTCACCAGCGCCGGGTCCTGCGCGACCTCGCGCGCGGTACCGGAGTGCGTGAAGGCGCCGGACTGTAGCACGTAGGCGCGGTCCGCAACCGAGAGCGCCAGTTGCGCCATCTGGTCGACCAGGAGGATCGTGGTTCCTTCGTCGCGCAGCTCGGCGAGAAGGTCGTAGAGATTTTCCAGAAGTTTTGGCGCCAGCCCGAGCGAGGGTTCGTCGAGCATCAGCACCTGCGGCCGGGCCATCAAGCCGCGCGCGATCGCCAGCATTTGTTGCTCGCCGCCGGACAAAAGCCCGGCGCGCTGATGCTCGCGCGCTTTCAGGGAAGGAAAGCGTGCGAGCAGGTTTTCGATCATGCGCGGCTTCATCCGCGGATCGGCGCGCATAAGCGCCGAGCCGCAGGTTGTCGGTGACCGATAGTTCGGGAAACACCTGCCGGCCTTCCGGCACCAGCACCAAGCCCTGGCGGGCAATCCGGTCGCCGGAGATTTGATCGATACGGTCGCCGAGGAAGCTCACGTCGCCATGGATCGGCCGGAGCAAGCCCGACAAGGCACGCATCAGCGTGCTTTTGCCGGCGCCGTTGGCACCGAGCACCGCCACCAGTTCGCCTTCGGCGATGTCGAGATTAGCTTGCCGCACTACGGGCGCCGCGCCGTAGCCGGCGGAGAGTCCGTTTACGGTCAGCAGCGGCTTCGTGGCAGTCGCGATGGGATGTTTGCGGCTGCGCTGGGCTTGCTCGCCGGCGCCCAGGTAAGCTTCCAGCACGGCCGGGTTGGCGGCCACCTGCGCCGGTGTTCCCTCGGCGATCTTGGCGCCGGCATCGAGCACGATCACATGGTTGGAGATGCCCATCACCAGATCCATGTCGTGCTCGACCAGGATCACGGTGATGCCCGCGCCCGCGAGCTTGCGCAGCAGCGCGCCGATCGCCGAGGTATCTTCGGCATTCAGGCCGGCGGCGGGCTCATCGAGTGCGAGCACGCTCGGCCGCACCGCGAGCGCGCGGGCGATTTCGACGAGCCGCTTGTCGACATGCGCGAGTGCGTCGGCCTGTTGTTCCAGCGCGCCCCTGTAGCCCACAAAGGCGAGCAAGCTTTCGGCGATTTCGGCATCGTTTGCGCGCTTGCGGCCGGACAGAAATTCGGGCGCCAGCCGACCGCGTCGCAGCGCGATGGCGACGTTGTCGATCACCGACATCGACGGAAAAAGCTGGCTCGTTTGGTAGGTGCGCGCGATGCCGGCGCGCGGAATTTGATAGGCGCGCAGCGCCGAGACGATGCGGTCGCCCAGCCGTACCGTGCCGGTGTCCGGCTGATAGAAGCCGCAAATGACATTCAGCGCCGAGCTTTTGCCGGCGCCGTTGGGGCCGATGATGCTGGTGAGTCGCGCCCGGGCTCCGCTGCGAAGGTAAGATTGCGCACCGCATGCACGCCGCCGAAACTCACCGACAGATCGCGCACGGCAAGGGCCTGGCCACGCGCGCCGGACGCGAGAAAACGGGCGATGTCGGTTTGCTCTGTCGCCAGCGTTTGCGGCGTTCTCCTCGGCAGGATGCCGGCGACCAATCCAACCAAGCCGGTCGGCGCCAGCCGCAGCACCGCGAGCATCAGCACGCCGACAAACAGAAGCCGATATTGCCCGAGCGTCGCCAGCAGTTCCGGCAGCAGCACCACCACCAGGGCGCCGACGATCGGACCGAGCACGCGATCGGCGCCGCCCAACATCACCACCAGCAGAAACAAGATCGACTGAAAGAAAGGAAACGATTCCGGGCTGATGAAATTGCTGATCGAGGCATAGACGCCGCCGGCGACGCCGGCCGCCACCGCCGAGATGCCGAACGCCGCGGTGCGCACCAACGTCGGGATCGAGTCCGATCGAAACGCTGGCGGACTCCGAATCCCGCACTGCCCGCATGGCATGGCCCCAAACGCTGCGGCTCAGCCAGGCGAACGCAATCGTCGCCACGACGACAAGTGCGAGAGTCAGGTACGCAATGCCGCGTTCACCGATCTCAGTGCCGAAGACGATCTGGCCCAGGAATGCCGGACAGGCCGTTCCAGCCGCCGGTCAAACCCTGCCATTCGGCGGCGCCTTGCTCGACCACAAAGCCGAACGCGATCGTGACCATGGCGAGATAAGGCCCGCGCACTTTCAGGGCCGGTATCGCCAGCAGCATGCCGGCCAATCCGGCGATGACGCCGCTCACGATCAAAGCCGGCCAGAACGACCAGTCGTAGTTGGTCGTCAGGATGCCGACCGTGTAGGCGCCGATGGCGTAGAAGGCGACATGGCCGAGCGAGATTTGGCCGCTGAGACCGAGCAGCACGTTCAGCCCGATGCCGACGATCGCGGTCAGCCCCACCGTGACGATGATGAAGACCTGATAATTATTGCCGCGCGAAATCATAAAACACACGGCCGCAATCGCGATGGCGGCGGCCGCCGCCTTCAGCGCTGTCATACTTTCCTCAACTGCGCGCGGCCGAACAGCCCGTTGGGGCGGATCGCAAGCGCGAGGATGACAAGCGCGAAGGTGACGATCTGCGTGTAGGTCGAACCGAGCAGCGCGGTGATCAGCGCTTCGGCGACGCCGTAGATCAACCCGGCGAGCACGACGCCCCAGGCGCTTTCGATGCCGCCGAGGATCGCCACCGCGAAAGCCTTGATGCCGAACAGCGTCCCCATGGTCGACGAGATCGTGAACAGCGGCGCCACCAGGATGCCGGCGATGCCGGCGAGCAATCCGGACAGTGCGAATGCGGCTTCGATCACGCGCTCGACGCGGATGCCCATCAGCCGCGCGGCGTCACGATTTTGCACCACGGCGAGCAACGCCTTGCCATGCCGCGAGGTGGTGGACAGCACCTGCAATCCGGCGGCGAGCAGCAAGCCGATCACCGGGATGAGGATTTGCAGATATTGCACGCGGACGCCCGCGATGGTCAGCGCGCCGGTGGTGAGAAAGCCCGGCGGCATGCCGCGCGGATCCTTGCCGAAGGTGAACAGCACCACGTTATCGAGCACGATGCCGAGTGCGACCGTGGCGATCAGCCAGGAATTGGAGCCGCGGACGACGAACGGTCGGACCGCAACGGCTTCGACGATCACGCCCCACAGCGCGCAGCCGGCCAGCGCGATCAAAATCGCGACCGGCAGCGGCCATTTCCAGGTCACCCAGAACGTGAAGCACAGCACCGCACCGAGCATCATGGTGCTGCCCTGCGCGAAATTCACGGTGCGCGATACCGCGTGGGTGACGTGGAAACCCAGCGCCAACAATCCGTACATGCTGCCGAGGCCGAGCCCGGAAATGATCGCGGTCGCAATCAGCATGGCGGAATGTTCGTCGAAGCTTGAGTTTTCCTCCGCTCATTCCCGCGAAAGCGGGAATCCAGTTCTGGGTCCCCGCCTTCGCGGGGACGAGCGGAAGGGACTCGGTCATTAAAAGCCCGGCCCTTTACAGTCGAAGCGTCTGGCGCGGCCGTCGCGATTGCTCAATTCACCGGAACGATGTTGTCGCCCTCGTAGTGCACCATGATGTAGTCGTCGGGACCGAGCGCGTCGTGGCTCTCGTGGCTGAACGGCGGATTGTAGGTCTTGATCAGGCCCTCATAGGGGGTTTTCAGATTCTCCAACGCGGCGCGGATCGCATCCTGATCGGTCGAGCCGGCCTGCGTGATGGCGAGCGCCAGAATGTGCATGGCGTCGTACGCATTCGCGGTGCCGACCGGCGCGAAGACATCCGCCGGACCTTTGACCTGCGGATATTTCTTCTGCAGCGCCGCCAGCACACGCTGGCCGGCCGGGCTTAGCTTGCCGAAGAAGCTATAGGTCTGCACGAAATCGGCGTCGCCTGCGGTCGGACCGGCAAGCTCCGGAAAGCGGCCGCCGGAAATGCCCCAGTGCGAGATCACCGGCACCGTCCAGCCCATGCGCTCGCGCGATTTCATGACCTGCGCGCCGGGCGGTGCGTTGACCACCAGGATGATGCTGTCGGCGCCGGCGTCTTTGAGACGCGTGAGCTGCGGCACCATGTCGACGTCGGCATTCTCGAATTTCTCGACGCCGACGATCTCGACCGAGGGATCCGCCTTGGCGGCGGCCTGCAGGCCCTTTTCGTTGCCCTGGCCCCACGGATTGTTGATCAGCATCAGGCCGACTTTCTTGGCGCCGAATTTCTGATGCGCGAATTTCAACAGCTTCACGTCGACCAGCGTGTCGACCGCGGAGACGCGAAACGCATAATTGGGATCGGCATTGTTATGCGTGATCGCGGTGCCGGCGGCCCAGACGCCCATATAGATGCGCTTTTCCTTGTTGAGCACCGGGACGATCGCGAGCGAGACCGGGGTGTCGATGCCACCGAAGATCGCCGCGACATTGTCGGCGGCAAGCTCGCGCGCTGCGATCAAGCCCTTCGGCGGGCTCAATTCATCATCGCGCTGCACCAGTTCGAGCATGCGGCCGCCGAGCAGCCCGCCCTTGGCGTTGATTTCGTCGATCGCCAGCGTCAGTCCGCGCGTGATCGCTTCGCCCGATTGGGCGGAAGCGCCGGACAACGCCGCGACCTGTCCGATCTTGATCGGGTCAGCGGCAAATGCCCCGGATCCGAACATCGCAATCGCAGCGCCCGTGACCAGCGCGTGCGCCGCGCGCGAAAAATGCCGCAGCAAGCCTGCAGTCATCAGCGTCTCCTGTAAGAGTTTTCCCGGCTGTTGACGTCGGCAGAAGTTCGGCAAAGATAATGGCGAAAGAGGCTGCGGCTTGTCAATTTGTGCGGGTCTGGGAGGCGCATCGCCGGGCTGGCCGGCTCAGCGCCGTCCGGCGCTGTCCTCGACGGAGCCCGTTTCGGCACCTACGCGTTTCCGCCTTTGCGGACTATGTGACTGTTTGGGTTTGTCGCAAAGCCTTGGTTTATTGGCGTTCGGTCTTGGTTTATTGGC
Organism: uncultured Alphaproteobacteria bacterium; assembly: GCA_963737755.1. GTDB lineage: Bacteria > Pseudomonadota > Alphaproteobacteria > Rhizobiales > Xanthobacteraceae > BOG-931. Next base: position 35,687 of record CAVTTZ010000027.1, read on the forward strand.
GTTCAGATTTGCCGGAGCGTGAAGCCATGCTGCTAGCCAACTATCTGTTCTTCACCGCGGCCTGCGAACCTGCGCTTGCGTTCTATACGCACTGCGGACTCGGCAAGGTCACGGAAATCAAGCGCTACGATATCGATGCTGCGCCGGCGTTGCGCGGCAAGATCATGCATGCGCGTTTCGAAGGCCCCGGCGTTCTGTTTTACGCGTCGGACAATCACGACGCCGAGCCGATGCGCGGCTCGGCGCACTTCGTCACGATGGATGACCGCGAACAGACCGATCGGCTGTTCAATCGCCTAGCCAAAGGCGGCACCATAACGACGCCGATCGGCATGCAGCCGTGGGGGTATTACGGCAAGCTGACGGATCAGTTCGGCGTGCAGTGGATGCTTTTGGTCAATCCGGAAGCCGGCAGCTAGCTACGACGAGCGGCGCTGACATCCGAGGAGAGCATTGATATTTCCGGCGCTTCAGCCGGCGCTTTGCGCCCGCGCCCGCGCGGCGGCGGTGCGTGTTGCCACCCGGTCGAGCAGCGCGATCATGTCCTCGACCTCGGCGCGGTCGAAACCTTGGGTAATGAAAACGATCTTGCTGCGGTGGTCGGCATCCGGCCAGCGCTCAAGCCAGGAGAGATTGTGCAAGAGGTGCTGCGCACCCTGGATCACCGCGGGTTTTTCAGGCTCTTCGGCGACGTTGACGATACCCTTCACGCGCAGAAGGTTCGGCCCAAGATTTTGCTGCAGCGCGTCGAGCAGAAGCCGCAACGCTTCACGTGCGATCGGCTGCTCGCGGGTGAAGCAGAATGACGCGATGTCGCGGTCGTGCAGATGGTGACGGTCATAATCCTCGTGATCATGATCGTGGCCGTCGTGCGCATGGTGATGATGCGCGTCGGCGGTTTCGTAAGCGGCGGCGTTGAGCCAGGCGCGTGCGTCGCCCTTGGTGTCGTTCGGATCAAGCCCTTCGGCGCGAAGCAGTCCGATGGTGAAGCCCGGATCGTCGATGCGCGTAATCGCAGCCGCCGGATTGAGCCGGCGCAGCCTTGCGGTGATCGCGGCCTCGGTCTCGGCGACGCGGGCGGGATCGACCAGATCGAGTTTGGTGATGAGGATATGATCGGCCAGCGCCACCTGGCGCACCGACTCGGCATGATTGTCGAGCGTCCCGGCCCATTCACTGCATCCACCGTCGCCACCACGATACCGATGCGATAGAGCCCGGCCAGCACCGGATCGGACAGAAACGCCTGGATCAGCGGCGACGGATCGGCAAGTCCCGACGTCTCGATCACCACGTGATCGAACCGCGGAATTTCGCCGGCCTCGCGGGCGTGATAAAGATTGTTCAGGGTGGTGACGAGATCGCCGAACACGGTGCAGCACAGGCAGCCATTTTCCAGCACCATGATGGTGTCGTCGCTCTGCGCGGCAAGCGCGTGATCGAGCCCGATCTCGCCGAACTCGTTGATCACCACAGCCGTATTGGCCATCGCCGGATCGCGCAGCGCGCGATTGAGCAGCGTGGTTTTACCGCTGCCGAGAAACCCGGTCAGAATCGTGACAGGCGTGTGGGGCACGGTCGGGCGTTCCGGTTCTGTTGCTTCACGAACATATAGCCATCGGTTCCCGGAGTTGCGAGCACGTTGCGACCGCAAGCCAATGGCCGGCTTCCCTTTTTCCTGCCGCTGGGTCACCTCGCCGACAGTCGCCGGCGGCCGAAATTAAGGTGGCGTTTACCGCGTTGGTCCACCCTAGCGGCTTCCCGGCGACTTGTGAAAATGGGGACCGTCTTATGGGTGTTGCTGAACTTGCCGAATCGAACACGGCGCTCACGGAATCAGAGACCGCCTCGCTTGAAGGGAGGCATCCGCGCGCTGGTTCGCCGTAACCGTCTGTCGGTTGCCGCCGAACTCGGCGATCTGCCGTGCGGAGACTCGCTGACGGCTGGAGCGGCCTCGATCGCCGATATCGACAAGCTGATGGCGGAGCTGCAGACGACACGCGACTTCCTGCAATCCGAGGGTGAGCGCGTGCGCCGCATGAATGCGCGGTACGCCCACTTGGCGGAAACGGCTTCGGCTTCGGTCAAGGTGATTGCCGAAAGCTTGGGACGCTGGCGCGACACCGAGAGCAGCGGCCAGCCGCACGCGATAATGCCGCGCGCGGAGTCGCCGTCGCTCAGCCCGCCGAGCGATCCGGAAGCCGACGTTGACGGCGATACCGGCTCGACCGATCAGTAACGCTGCGGCCGCCGCATCCACGCGGCGGTGAAGTCCACGCGGTTTAGGCGGGATGCGCAGAACGATTGCTCGTTCTGCGCGGCAGAGGCGCAGGGCAGCCAACTCGGCGGGTCGGCCTATTCGCTGACGCGCACCAGGGCCTTGCCGAAATTCTTGCCTTGCAGCAGGCCCATGAAGGCCGCCGGGGCATTGTCGAAGCCGTCGGTGATGTCTTCGCGATGGCGAATGCGGCCGTCTTTCAGACCGGCCGATACTAGCTTCAGAAAATCGGCATAATGGTCGGCGACGAACTCGGTGTTGATGAAGCCGCGGAGCGTCAGGCTCTTGGTCAGGATCGCCCGCATTGTCGCCGGCAAGAGATTGGGGCCATCACCCAGGCTGGTCGCGCTGTACTGCGAAATCAGCCCGCAGACCGGCACGCGGGCGTAAAGATTGAGCAGCGGCAGCACCGCCTGCCAGATCGCGCCGCCGACATTTTCGAAATAGACGTCGATGCCTTTCGGACAAATCGCGGCGAGTTGGGCGGGGAAATCCGCGGCGCGGTGGTCGATGCAGGCATCGAATCCCAGCTCATCCACGACGTAGCGGCATTTGTCGGCGCCGCCGGCGATGCCGACCGCGCGCGCTCCCGCCATTTTGGCAAGCTGCCCGACCAGCGATCCCACCGGCCCGCTCGCCGCCGCGACCACAACGGTCTCGCCGGATTTTGGCTTGCCGAGCAGCAGCAGCCCCGAATATGCGGTAAAGCCCGGCATGCCGAGCACGCCCAAACCGGTGGTGATCGGCGCCAGCTTTGGATCGAGCTTGCGCAGCGCCGGACCATCCCATGCCGCATGCGTGCGCCAGCCGGTATGCGCCAAAACAATATCGCCGGGCGCATAGCCTTGGCGGTCGGACGCGATCACCTCGCACACGCTTTCGCCGGTGATCGGCTCGCCGATGTCCACCGACCTGGCGTAGGACTTTCGATCGTCCATGCGGCCGCGCATGTAGGGGTCGAGCGATAGATAGAGCACCTTGAGCAAAAGGCCGCCGGGCGGCAGCGCCGGCATCGGGACCTGCTCGAGGCGGAAATTCTCCGGCTTCGGCGGCCCGCTGGGGCGCGAGGCCAAAACGATTTGGCGGACAACTGGCTGGCTCATAATTCGTCTCCCGTGGGCGATCGGCCATCATACCGCAGCAGCAGCGGGCGGGAGAATGAATGCGGTGGTGTCGAATTGCTCTTTAAGCGGCGCGCACGCGGTTGAAGAATGTCGCGACCTTGGCCTCGAGGTCGTTGGCGCGCGTCGATAAGCGATCTGTCCAGCTGGTGATCTCGCCGACGGCGGTGCCGGCGCGGCTGACGGCTTCGTCCACCGAATTGATTTCCACCGAGGCGCGCGCGGTGTGGCCGGCCGCGTTGTGAATGCTTTCGGCGATGCTGCGGGTGGTCATGCTTTGCTGCTGCACCGCCGAGGCGATGCTGGTCGAGACCGTGGTCAGTTTGCCGATGGTGCGCGCGATCGCGGAAATCTCCTCCACCGAGCTCTTGGTCGCGTCCTGGATCGCGGCGACCTGCTGGGAGATGTCGCCGGTGGCACGCGAGGTCTGGTTGGCGAGCGTCTTGACCTCGGCGGCCACGACCGCAAACCCCTTACCGGCTTCGCCGGCGCGCGCCGCTTCGATCGTGGCATTCAGTGCCAGGAGATTGGTCTGCGCGGCGATCGCCGAGATGGTTCCGATCACCGAGCCGATACGTTCGGCGGCGTCATTCAGCGTGCCGATAACGCTCTGCGTGCGTTCCGTGTCGGCAACCGCGGACTGCGCCATGCCGAGTCCATTGGTGGCCTGCTGGCCGATTTCCTGGATCGAGCCGGACAATTCCTCCGTGGCCGTGACAGTGGCGTCCATCCGGCGTGCCGTTTCGGCCGAGGCCGAAGAGGCGGACGCCATGCGGCTGAGGGTGTCTTCGGCGATCTGCCGCAAGGTCGAACCGGTCAGCGATAGCGTCGACGAGGTTTCCTTGATGGCTGCGATGACTTCGCCGATGGCGCCGTCGAACTCGGTGATGGCGGCGTCTATGGCGTCTCGGCGCTTACGCGCCGCGCGTTCCGCGGCTTGGCGATGCAGCGTCATCGCATTCGCCACATCGAACGAAATGACTTGCGAGACGGCCTTGGCTCGTTCGGCGAGCTTGCCGGACGAGAAACGGTGCGCGCGGGCCAGCGCATCGAGCGCGCCGCGCAGAACCGTATTGCCGGCGGAACTGCGAATGCGGGCGTCGAGTCCGATCTCGGCCTCGCGCTCGACCGTGCGCCGGCACAACTCGGCATAATGGTGATCGAGGGTACCGCCCAGCAGCGCCTGGAAATGCGCAAGCTCGAGCTTGGTGATCGATTCTCGCTGGGAGGCGACGCGGTTGCCGATCGGCAACTCGAGGACGCCGTCAATGACTTCCTCGATCGACTGATCGATCGTCGGCGCGATGATCGGCCACACGTCCGCGAGAATGGAACAGACGCGATTGTCGATCTTGTAGAAGGAGCGTCGGGTTTCGAATTCGGGAACTGAATCAGCCGGCGGCATCGGTGGATCGCGCTCGAGGCAATGGCCTGGAGCTTGGCGCACAAAGGTTGCCCGAATGTGAACCTGCACGCTCCGTACGCAACAAAAAACGGGAGGCCCGAGGCCCCCCGTTTCGCACCGCGACAGTTGCGGCGATCTTTTAGGCTTAGCTCTTGCCGCCGCCGACGACATCGACGGAAACGTGAGCCAGGCCGTCCATGCCGAGCGCGCGCGCGCCCGCAGGGGTCAAGTCGATGATGCGCCCGCGGACGAACGGCCCGCGATCATTGATGCGCACGATGACCGAACGCCCGGTCTGGTGATTGGTGACCCGCACCCGGGTACCAAAAGGAAGGGACTTGTGCGCCGCCGTCAAACCGCCGGAGCTGGCATATTCCCCATTTGCAGTACGTTCACCTGAATAAACTGAAGCAACACCATCTTGAGCCGATGCGATCATCGGCAGAATAACAGTAGAACCAAGTATAGCAGACACGAACGCAAGCTTATGTAGGCTCTTCAAAGCCATGATCTACCTTTTCAGTTGTTGATGGGCGTGGTCTTGCGGTTGGTCCCAACTACGAACCGCACGCCGTGGTCGCTCAATATTGTGGAGATTATGCGGCTAAGACGGGGACAAATCGTTCCAACACGAGGCCGCGATCGGGAACTTTACGATTCAATACTATGTTACATCGATCGAGTGATCGGAATTTTCGCTGCAAAATCTTCAGCTTAACCGCGCGTTAAGGCAAATAATCTTGCCTCCGGGTTGCATTAAGGTTTCGGTAAATTTTTGGTCTGCCGAGGCCGATTTTGGCGGGAAAGGGTAAAGAGCGGCCACCCGCCCGCGCCGGTGACCCCTTTCACTCCCACGAATCTTGGGAGCTATTCAGCCGCGACCGCGGTCGGCAGCACGTGATCCTTGAACTGGTCACGCAGCGCGGTCTTTTGGATTTTCCCGGTCGCCGTGTGTGGGATGGAACCGACGAACACGACATCGTCGGGCATCCACCAGCTTGCGATCTTGCCCTTGAGGAAGCCGAGCAACTCGTCCTTGGTGGCGGACTGCCCTTCCTTGAGGACGATGATCAAGAGCGGCCGCTCGTCCCATTTGGGATGATGCACGCCGATCACGGCCGCTTCGGCAACCTTCGGATGGCCGACCGCGAGGTTTTCCAGATCGATCGAGGAAATCCATTCGCCGCCGGACTTGATCACGTCCTTGGACCGGTCGGTGATCTGCATATAGCCGTAGCGGTCCATGGTGCCGACGTCGCCGGTATCAAAGAACCCCTGGTCGTCGATGGTGTCGTGATCTTCTTTGAAATAGGAGCGCGCCACCGCGAAGCCTCGCACCTTGATGCGGCCGAAGGTCGTGCCATCCCAGGGCATCGACTTGTCGGCGTCGTCGGTGATTTTCATCTCGACGCCGAATGGCGTGTAGCCCTGCTTCTGTTTCACATCCAACAGCGCGTCGCCGCTCAGATCCGCCAGTTGCGGCTTGATCGAACCGACGGTACCGAGCGGGCTCATCTCGGTCATGCCCCAGGCGTGGAAGACCTGGACACCGTAATTTTCTTCGAAGGACTTGATCATGGCGCGCGGGCATGCCGAACCGCCGATCACCACGCGCTCCAGGTCCGGCAGGTTGCCGCCGGTTTTTTCCAGATGCTGCAGCAACAACAACCAGACCGTCGGCACCGCGCCGGTGCAGGTGACCTTGAAATCGGTCAGGAGTTCGTAGACCGACGCGCCGTCAAGCTTGGCGCCGGGCATCACCAAGGCGGCGCCGGCCATCGGCGCGGAAAAAGCCAGACCCCAGGAATTGGCGTGAAACATCGGCACGATCGGCAAAACGGTATCGCGCGACGAAATGCCGATGGCATCCGGCTGCAGCGACAGCATGGTGTGCAGCACGTTCGAGCGATGCGAGTAGAGCACGCCCTTTGGATTGCCGGTGGTGCCGGAGGTGTAGCACATGCCGGCGGCGGTATTTTCGTCGAAGATTTTCCAGGTGAAATCACCGTCTGCCTCGGCGAGCCAGGTCTCATAAGCCACAGCGTTGCGCAGCGACGTCGCCGGCATATGGGCGGCGTCGGTGAGAATGATGTAGCGCTCGATGCTCGGCAGATGGTCGGCGAGCTTCTCCAACAGCGGCACGAAGGTGAGGTCGGTCATCATCACCCGATCTTCGGCGTGATTGATGATCCAGGCGATTTGTTCGGGAAACAAGCGCGGATTGATGGTGTGATAGACGGCGCCGATGCCAAGAATGCCGTACCAGCTTTCCAGATGCCGCCAGGTATTCCAGGCCAGCGTGGCGACGCGGTCGCCGAGCTTGATGCCGTCGCGGTCTAATCGCTGCGCCACCCGGACCGCGCGGGCGCGGATCTCGGCATAGTTGGTGTGATGGATCGGCCCTTCGATTGAGCGTGTGACCACGGTGCGGTCGCCGTGGTTGGTCGCGGCGTGATCGATGATGCGATGGCACAGAAGCGGCCAATCCTGCATGAGCCCAAGCATGGAATTCCTCCTGGAAGTCTGCTGTTTGTTATCTCTTGTTCTTGCTTCGTTGCGCCGCAAGCGGCGCCAGAACGCGCGCCCGCTTCAATCTAGCCCGCTCGCGGGCCGATGAAAATGCTGGAATGGCAGCGGTGCAGTGCTTGCTCTTGTGCGCAAGCGCGCAGGCAGCTTAAAACATCATTGGATCTTCGAAGCGGATGCCGCTGCAGCGTCACGCCTGGAGTATCGCGTGAAGGCTTTCGTCGTCGTCGCCTTGCTCCTCGCCAGCAGCGCCTGTGCGTTCGCGCAGGACATCGGTTCCAAATCTGCCAACCAGACGGCCAATACGGCTGCGGATAAGACGGCTAAATCGACCGACGCGCCCAAGCCAATCAACACGGCTCCGTTGCGGCTCAATGCGCAGCACAAGGGGCCGCAGATTTCCGGTGCTGCACCGCAAGCGCCGCTGCCGACTGCCGTTCCCGAGCAGTTTGCGCCGCCACAAGAGGCCTACGCCTCGTTTCCGGAAGCCAGCAGCGCCGCGCCGGCAAAGCCGACGGCGTGTCAGCTCCGGCTTGCCAAGATCGCGACTTTCAAGGCGCTGCCCATTCTGATCGGGCCGGGCGAATGCGGTGCCGTTGACGCGGTCCTGCTCGACGGCATCGTCCTGATGGACCGGACCAAGATTGCGATCGCACCGCCCGCCACGTTGCGCTGCACGATGGCCGAGCAGGTGGCGGCCTGGGTCCGGGAAGATATCGTGCCCGCGGTCCTCAAGCTCGGCTCGCCGCTGCGTGGGCTGGACAATTATGATTCCTATGAATGCCGCGGCCGCAATCGGGTGCGCGGTGCCACGTTGAGCGAGCACGGCCGCGCCAACGCGCTCGACGTGCGCGGTTTCAAGCTCGCAAACGGTGAGACGGTCGGGCTCACCGACGTCAATGTCGCCAAAGACTGGCGCGATGGCATTCGCACGTCGGCGTGCGCCCGCTTCTCGACTGTGCTCGGCCCCGGATCCGATGGCCATCACGAGGAGCACATCCACGTCGATCTCGCGGAACGCCGCGGCGGCTACAAGATGTGCCAGTGGGATGTGCGCGACGGCGCCGCGATCGCGGAGCAAAAAGAACCGCCAGCCGATACGGCGGCACCCGCGGTGGCCGCGGCATCGCTGGAACCGGTGCCGTTACCGCGCCCGCGGCCGCTTACGGCCAACGCGATGCGTGACGCGCAACTGCGCGTCAACAGAACGCGCGCGCAGTGACGCACGCGTAATGACGCACACGCCCACGCCGATGCAGCCGGATCAACCGGCCGCGAGATTTCTTGAAGATATGGCCGCGGCTGACGCGCTGTCGGCTATTTGCCGATCATCACGTCGGAAGCCTTGATCACTGCCCAGGCTTCATCGCCCTTTTGCAGCCCGAGATCGGTGACGGCTTCGTTGGTGATCGAGGCGGTGACGATCACGCCATGACCGAGATCGACCCGCACATGCGAGGTGGTGGCGCCCTTGGCGACGTCGACAATTTTGCCCTTGAGCTGATTGCGTGCACTGAGCTTCATTTCCGGCTCCCTTCAAATAAACGCGTCATGAGATAGCCCGCATGCATATAAGGTCGTCTTTACGCGCGAACAGATCCGTGCGGCCGCAAGATGCAACTGGGAATTTATGACTAACAGCCGCTAAACCGGCTTGGTCAATTACGGGCGGTGATTGATCGCGGTCACCCGCCAGCCGCTGCGTTCGGCACCCTGATAATGATCAAGTCGGGTCAGCGAGCAATTGTCGACCAGAAAGGCGAAGCCGCCGCGCGGCGGCAGGCCGAGCGCAATGGCGATGGCGGCCCGAATGGTACCGCCGTGCGCGACAGCAACAATATTGCCGCCTTGATATTTTCTGTTGGCGCGCTCGATCGCGGTACCCACCCGCTTCACGAGATCGACAAAGCTTTCGCCGTTGGGCGGGCGCTCATCCGCTTCCGAATACCAGAACGAGTCCGGCTCCTGGCTGCGATTCATCAGAAACGTATGGCGGTCGAGACCTTGCCAGTCGCCGAGATGCTGTTCGGCGAAGTCTTTGTCCTGCACCAATTCCGGCGTCGCGGCGAACGCGCCGCCGGCAAAGATGGCCTGCGCGGTTTGATGGGTCCGCACCAGGTTGCTGGTGAGCCAGACGGCATCGCGGGGCAGCAGTGTCGCGAGGCTCTCGAACACGCGCGGCGTCGCTGCAGTCGCAGGGCAGGTCGCTTTGACCGTAGATCCGGCCCTCGTCGACGATGACCGGTGCGTGTCTGATCCACCACCAGCGGGTGCGCACAAAGCCATCTTTTGCCGCCTTGCTGGCAACGAGGCTATCGAGGGTCGCTGTCTCGGACAAAGAATGGCTCCCGCATTAATGCGGGGTGATTAAGCCGTCCGGCGGAGACGGGCAAGTGTCCTCCGCGTTGACGCAGTCATGCGGCGCTGCGCCGCGTACGGCATCGCGGCCGCGGCCACAATAGGGCTGCAAATCGCCGCCACATCACCGCTGCATTGGTCGCGGCTTCGGTTTGTTTTTTCCAGACAAAGGCGTTTCATGTCACCGCTCAGCAATCTTGCGGTTCGCGATATCGAGACGTTGGTCCATCCCTACATTAACCTTGCGAGCTTCCGCGACAGCGGGCCGCTGATCATCGATCGCGCCCAGGGCGTTTATGTCTACGATGCCAACGGCAAGGCTTATCTTGAGGGCATGGCCGGGCTTTGGTGTACGGCGCTTGGCTACGGCAACGAGGAATTGGTCGAGACCGCAGCCGAGCAGATGCGCAAGCTGTCGTTCGCGCATCTGTTCACCGGCAAGAGTCACGACCCCGCGATCGAGCTTGCCGAGAAGCTCAAGGAAATCGCGCCGGTGCCGATCTCAAAGGTGTTTTTCTGCAATTCCGGATCGGAAGCGAACGATACTCAAGTCAAGCTCGTCTGGTATCTGAACAACGCGCGCGGCAAGCCGCAGAAGAAAAAGATCATCAGCCGGATGAAGGCGTATCACGGCGTCACCGCGGTGGCAGCTTCGCTCACCGGCCTTGCCGGCAATCATCGCGATTTCGACCTGCCGCTGCCTGGCTTTTTGCACGCCGGTTGCCCGCATCATTATCGCTTCGCCCACGACGGTGAGGGCGAAGAGGAATTCGCTTCTCGGCTCGCCGACGAACTGGAAGCGCTGATCGTGCAGGAAGGACCCGACACGGTGGCGGCCTTCATCGCCGAGCCGGTCATGGGCGCGGGCGGCGTGATCGTGCCGCCAAAAACTTATTTTCAGAAGATCATGGCGGTGTGCGCGCGGCACGACTTGTTCGTCATCAGCGACGAGGTGATCTGCGGCTTCGGCCGGCTCGGCACGATGTTCGGCTGCGAGAAGCTCGGCTTCAAGCCGCAAGCCATATCGGTCGCCAAGGCACTGTCGTCGGCGTATCTGCCGATCGGTGCGGTGATGATGCCCGAGGTCATGTACGAGGCGCTGCTGCTCGAGAGCAAAAAGCTCGGTTCGTTCGGCCACGGATTTACTTACGGCGGTCATCCGGTGTCCGCCGCCGTCGCCGTCAAGACAATCGAGATTTATACCCGCGACCGGATCATCGAAAAGGCGGCGCGCCGCGCGCCGCTATTCCAGGCTCGTCTCAAGGCGCTCAGCGACCATCCGCTTGTCGGTGAGGCCCGCGGGCTCGGACTCATCGGCGGTGTTGAACTGGTGGCCGACAAAACCACGAAGCGCGCCTTTAACCCGCATCATGGTGTCGGCGCCGCGGCTGTGCGGTTTGCCGAGGCGGAAGGGTTGATCGTGCGCTCCGTCATCGGCGACACGGTGACGTTGTGCCCGCCGCTCATCATCAACGCGCCGGAGATCGAAGAGCTGTTCGACCGGCTGGTGCGCGCCCTCGACAAGACCCTCGACTGGGTAACCTGCGAGCGGCTCGCTGCCGCATAAAACCTTCCTGAAAGACGGCAAATCGTCACAGCGTTTGCGTGTTCACATGAACCCTCCATTCACGAGTTATTGGCAAAAACCCACGGGATGACCCTGGCTTTCGTTGGAGAAAAGGAAGGGGCTGGCGGCAAGGCGCGACTGACGCGCCGCGGCCTGCTGGCCGGCGGCGCCGGGCTGGTCGGCCTGTCGGCGGTGGGCACCACGGCCTATGCGGCAGCCATCGAACCGCAGCGGCTGGTGGTCACGCCTTACACGCTGCAGCCGCGCGGCTGGCCGGCCGGGCGCAAGTTTTCGATCACGGTCATTGCCGATTTGCATGCCGGCGGTCCGGACATGCCGCTGGCGAATATCCAGCGGATCGTCGACACCGCCAACGGACTGAAATCCGACGTCATCGTCCTGCTGGGCGATTACATCGCGCGGTATCGGTTTCCCGTTCGACGCATTCCGGATCCGATCTGGGGCGCCGAACTGGGGCGTTTGCGGGCGCCGCTCGGGGTTTGGGCGATTCTCGGCAATCACGATTGGTGGTACGATCTTCCGGGTGTGCGCAGTGCGCTCGGGGACGTACGCATCCCCATCCTGGAGAACCAGGCCGTATTGATCGGTCCGGAGGGGGAGCGAGTGTGGATCGCCGGCATCGGCGATCAGCTTGCACATCGGCTCGGTCCGCATCGCTTCCATGGCGAAGATGATTTGCCCGGCACCCTGGCGCAGGTCACCACCGACGACCCGGTCATTCTGCTCGCGCACGAACCGGACATTTTTCCCAAGGTGCCGTCGCGGGTGGCGCTGACCTTCGCGGGTCATACCCATGGCGGGCAAATCCGTGTGCCGCTCGTTTGGCGCGCTTTGGTGCCATCACGATATGGCAGCCGTTATGCCTACGGGCACGTCGTCGAGCAGGATCGCAATCTGATCGTCTCAGGCGGCCTCGGCACCAGCATCATTCCGGCCCGCTTCGGTGTGCCGCCGGAAATCGTCCACGTGACGCTGGGCGGCTAGAGAATGTCCCGGAAAAGTGGAAACCGGTTTTCCGAAAAAGGACATGCGATGACAGGTAGATCTAGAGCACATCGCGATTCAACCTGATCGTGACGTGCTCTAGGGATACCCAGGGCGAAGCCGTCCCAAGACCGAATCAAATCGCGCTGAAATCCCAAGCCCGCGAATAAAAAAATGGCGCCGATGTCGGCGCCATTTTCCTCAGTCCCCATCGAGCCCGAACGATCAGTTCGTGCTCGACCCCCAGGCGCTCGCGACGCGGGCGCCAAATACGCCGTCGTTCTGGTGCGGTGCCAGCACGATCACCATGGTGCCGCTCTTCACATGGTTATAGAGATCGATCGCATCCTCATTGGTCATGCGGATGCAGCCGGAGGAAACGGCACTGCCGATGTATTCCGGCTGGTTGGTACCGTGAATCCGGTAAAGCGTGTCTCTGCCGTTGGCATAGAGATACATGCCGCGCGAGCCCATCGGATTGTGCGGGCCGCCGGTGACGTATTCGGGCAGCGGCCCAAGCCGCGCCTGTTCGCCCGGGGTCGGATGCCACGCCGGCCATTCTTCCATGCGGCCGATCTTGGCGACGCCGCTCCAAGCCTGCGCCTCTTCGCCGACCGCGATGCCGTAACGGATCGCCTGGCCCTTCGGCAGCACGTAATAGAGGAAGCGGTTGTCGCTATCGACCACGATGGTGCCGGGAGCTTCCTTACGGTGATAGTCGACAAGGTGCCGGCGATAGGTCTCTGACACTGACGATTGGTTATACGGCAGGTTCGACATCAGGTCTTTGTCGCGCTGCTTCCAATTGGCGTCGGAGGACGGATCGAGTGTCCCCGAGCTCACCACGTCCTGCATACAGCCGCTGAGCGCAACAGCGGCCAACATCACAAAAGCAAGCGCACGCATGGCCATGAGTTTCCTACCCACTCCTGCCCGACCCAGCCGTAGAATCTGCCCCGCCAAAGACTTAGCGAAGCCGCCCCGATCACGCCAGCAATCCGCGCGGTTCGGGCTAAGTCTGTCCCCGACTGTTGCGGAAATGTCGCACCCGTTAACCCCCCATTTACCAGGCTCCGCGCATGTGGCCGTCATCCATGTGCGGCTGCGGAAAAGCCATGACGCGGTTCGGTTTGTCGCCAACTTCCGCCGTACTCGACGCCTACCAACGCGGCGTCGATGGACAAGGGAACGGGGTTTCAAAATGTCAGACGTCGATACCAGGTCGCTGACCAAGACCAGTCATCAGCGTAAGCCGCGAAAGTGCTCCGATGCGGAGATCGCGCTCGACCGGTCCTATGGTGCGATTGGAATTTCTGCGGTGGCCGCGGCGGCCCGCTATCAAAGCGGTGCCCGCAATCCGGGCCACCCGCCGGTGGTCGTCCAATTGGACGAGCGCGGTGCCGCGGTCGCCTGATCGGCCGCGAATAACTTGCTGATACTTCAACTGGGGGACCCGAATGGTCCCCCGTTTCATATGGGCTATCGCCTTCAGATCGGGGGCGAAAGCTTGGAGGGGTGCAGACTGGCCTGGACCTGTGGCGTCGCAGTTACCGCAAACCACACGCCAACGGCCGCCAGCACCGTCACGGTCCCGCCGATCACCGCGTCGATCGTCATCGCCGACGTGTCCTGGAAGCCGAGCAACCAGGGCGATACGATCAAGGCGAGCCCAGCCACCAGGTTGAGCCATTCCTCCCAGATCGCGAAAGCCGCAAGAGCCGCAATAGACGACACCGCGATGAAAATCCCGATGGTCGACGCTGTGTGCCAGGGCGCCCCGGCGGAAAGGCCGAACAGCCAGGGCGAAAAGAACAGGATCATGCCAAGGATCAGGTTGGCTACGTCGCCGAGCTTGGCGCTCGACCAATCGTCCATAAGTCCCTCCGTGCCGCCAGCACATCAAGACTCCGGCCGGCTCGATGACGCCGCTTCGGCTTTTGACGCCTTTTTTGGTTTGTCCGCAGACCGGATGCGGTAAACCCTGAACTCAGACAAGCGCCCTGGGTTCCGCGTGATCCACGAACACGATTTCTCCGATGCCGAGATGGAAGCAGGCCGGCGGCTGTTTGCCGGCGAATGGAGCTTCATGTGGGCGGCAAGCTCCGTGGCGTCGTTGCCCGAAGGCAAGGGTTTGGAAATCGCCTTCGCGGGCCGCTCGAATGTCGGCAAATCGAGCCTGATCAATGCGCTGACTGGCCGGCGGTCGCTGGCCAGAACCTCGAATACGCCGGGCCGTACCCAGGAACTGATCTTCTTTCGTGGTGACGGCCCGCTCGTCCTGGTGGATCTGCCGGGCTACGGCTATGCCGCCGCCGCCAAGAGCAAGGTGTCGGCGTGGACGCGGCTGATCCACGATTATCTTGCAGGGCCGCGCAGTTCTTGGCCGCGTCTATGTCTTGATCGACGCCCGTCACGGCCTCAAAAGCGCCGACGACGGCATTCTCGACACCCTCGGCAAGGCGGCCGTCAGCCATCAGATCGTTCTGACCAAATGCGATCAGGTCAGTGCGGACGACTTGGCGGCGTGCCTGGATGCCACGCGGACGGCGCTCCTCAAACGTCCCGCGGCTTTTCCCGGGATCATCACGACATCGTCGCGCTCTGGCGCCGGCATGCCCGAGTTGCGTGCGGCCGTGGCCCGGCTGCTCGACGAGCGCACCGGACCCAGCCGTTCACCGAGCCGTTTCGGCCGCGCCGGCTGAGAGCCGGAATTCGCCGAAGGCCGAGAGCGAAAATTGGTCATGACCCACACTCCGGGTGCTTCCGCTGCGCGGCACGGCCCGCTACAAGGCGGCGTCTTCCGTCGCCCATCCAGCTCCGCAACCCAAGCCGCGGCTCAACCGAGCCAAGGCTCGCAACCGAAGTGGTCTTCATGAGCGTCTCCGAGCACGAGGTCGCCCGCGTTCTGTCCGAAGCCTTGCCCTACATGCAGCGCTACGACGAAGAGGTCGTGGTGGTGAAATACGGCGGCCATGCCATGGGTGACGAGCATCTGGCGCGCCAATTCGCCCGCGACATCGTCCTGCTCGAGCAGACCGCGATCAATCCGATCGTGGTGCACGGCGGCGGCCCGCAGATCGAGGCCATGCTCAAGCGCGTCGGCGTCCAGTCGCATTACGAGGCGGGGCTGCGCATCACCGACGAAAAGACCCTAGAAATCGTCGAGATGGTGCTCGCCGGCCTGATCAACAAACAAATGGTCGGCTACATGAACGAAGCCGGCGGCAAGGCGATCGGACTGTGCGGCAAGGACGGCAACATGGTGCAGGCGCGCAAGCTGCGGCGCACCGTGATCGATCCGAGTTCGCACATCGAGCGCGTGGTCGATCTCGGCTTTGTGGGCGAGCCCGACAAGGTGGACGTCACGGTGCTCAACCAAATCCTCGGCCGCGAGCTCATTCCGGTGCTGGCGCCGGTCTGCGCGGCGGTGGACGGCGGCACCTACAACGTCAATGCCGACACCTTCGCGGGCGCCGTCGCCGGCGCGCTCAAGGCCAAGCGGCTGTTGTTGCTGACCGACGTGCCGGGCGTGCTCGACAAGTCGAAGTCGCTGATCAAGCAATTGTCGGTCGACGATGCGCGCCGCCTGATTGCCGACGGCACCATTTCGGGCGGCATGATTCCGAAGGTCGAGACCTGCATCGACGCGCTTGAGCGTGGCGTGGAGGGCGTCGTCATTCTCGACGGCAAGGTTCCGCATGCCGTGCTGCTCGAGCTCTTTACCGAGCTGGGTGCCGGTACGCTGATCCACAATTAGAAAAACCAAGTCGTCAAAAAGCGGCGCCACCGGGCGCCGCCATCACGCCGCGGGCGCTGCCGCGTGTTCGGCAGCGCGCATGCGCGTGTTGCTGCCGCCGAGATAGCGATCTTCGATTCCGATGATCCAGGTCGCCAGCGCGTAGGCCGCAAACGCCATGGCTACGCCAGCGATCACGTCGCTGAAATAGTGCGCGCCCTCGGTCACCGTGCCGGCCAGCATGGCGGCGTTCAGGAACAGCAGCACAGCGAAGATGCGCCGATGATGACGCAAGGTCAGCGGCGTCATCACCGCAATCGTGGAGTGGAAAGACGGAAACGTGCCGATGCCGCCCGGCGGATCGGTCAGGACGAACGGGCCCGCTTCGCGCAGCCGCATCAGATGATCGAACGGCGTTGCGCCGGTGAAGCGCAGGATGTCGAAGCTTCCGCGATCGACAAAGACCACCGGGCCGGCCGCGGGCAGCAGCGCCGAAATGATGATGGTCGCGACAAACGCGATCGCCAGCGCGAGCAGATAAACCCGGATCTCCGTTATCTGTTTGGCGAACGCCAGGACCACCAGCGGCAGCGCGACCTGCGGAAAGATCGTGTTGTAGGCAAATTTCAGAACCGCCTGCACGGCCGGATGGCGGTCGACCCAATGCGCATAATCGGGCCAGCTCAAGCCCAGGCTCAGGTCCGCGCTGGTCAGCAGGTGATCCCGCAACGGGAACGCGAAGCGCTGCAGCGCATAGGCCGCCAGGATGCCGCACACGCAAGTCGTCGTCAGATAAAGCACGCCGTAGAGGATGGTTTGCGCGGTCGTCACGATGCGGGTTTGCGGCCCGCGCTGGCTGATGACGTCGAGCGTCACGATGATGAGAACGAGCACCACGATGTTCGGCAGCGATTCGAGATTGAATTGGGTGGCGATCGAACTCACCACGCCGATGACCGCGAGACTGATCGTTAAAAAAAGAGCCGAGGCGGAAACCGGGCTGACGCGCGCAGCGGCAGCCGTCTGCGGAGTGTTCACCGCCTGACGGTCGAGCGCGGCGACAGTACAACTCATGATCAAGGCCCCTCGGCGTTCCAAACAATGCCTGGTTGGGTCGACTGCATGCGCGAGAAGAGGGCCTCTGGCTCGCACATCACCCCTTAAGATACCTTTAGGGCGACCGCCGAATGCGTGTTGCGGCTTTGCGACAGTGCTCGTCGCGTTCGTCAAATATCGGAGGCCGAACTGAGCGAGATGGAACAGCCGCCGCATAGTTAATGCCGCCTAGCAATCTGCCACCAAAAAGCAAAACGCGACCTTTACCAATCCCCGCTACGCGTCATGGTTTCGCGGAAACGGAGGACGGGTTTGGATTTCTCGCCGGGCATTTCGTATTTTTTCGGCCAGATCAGCAAGGCGTTTCTTGCGCCTGGTTCGCATATTTCGTTGTTCTCGCTTGCCGGCGCTTTTTTGGTCGCGTTCGCCTTCCTGTCGCTCCGCCGCTATCGCAAAGGCCGGCGATTCCGTTTCCGCGTAATGCTGCGCGCGCTATTCCCGCGGCACATCGTCACCAGCAAATCGAGCATGGCGGATCTCGGCTATTTCTATTTCAACATCTTCGTCTTCGGACTGGTCTTCGGCTGGGCGCTGTTGTCCTACGAAGTGGTGAGCCATTCGGTCGCGCAACTGCTGACGGCGGCTTTCGGGCCGCGACAGCCGACCGCGCTGCCGGCTTACGTCTATCGGGCCGTCATCACCGTCATGGTGTTTCTGGCCTACGAGCTCGGCTACTGGCTCAATCATTATCTGTCGCACCGCATCCCGTTCCTGTGGGAGTTCCACAAGGTGCATCATTCGGCGACGGTGCTGACACCGCTGACGAACTTTCGCGTCCATCCGGTCTATATGTGCGTGTTCCTCAACATCCTGGCGCTGTTCATCGGCATCGCCAACGGCTCCGGCGATTACATTTTCGGACAGGCGACGCATCAGTATGTGCTGTCGGAGAACAACATCATTCTGGTGTTCTTCATCTACGTCTATGTGCACCTGCAACACACGCAGCTTTGGATCTCGTTCACCGGCTGGCTCGGCCATTTGTTCATGAGTCCGGCGCACCATCAGATCCACCATTCGCGCAATCCAGCGCACTTCAACAAGAATCTGGGCAGCTGCTTGGCGCTGTGGGACTGGATGTTCGGAACGCTCTATGTGCCGGCCGCCGAGCCGGAGAAGCTCGAGTTTGGCGTCGAACCCGATCGGCCCTACGCGCACACCATTCGGGGCGAATTGTTCGCACCGTTCGCGAGCGCGCTGTCGGTGTTCAAGCCGTTGGTCGATCGGCGCCCGCGAACGCCGCAATTGCCGGCCTCCGAGCAAAAACGCGCCTGACCCCTCGGTTGCGAGGGTTGCGGTCTGCGGCCCGCCGACGTATGGGGGGTCTCCATACGCTTAGGGTGCTCCTCTGTTGTCCCTCCGCATTTTCTCTGCTGTGGCACCAGGAATTGCCGCAGCCGTCGTGCTCGGCGCATCCGATGTGCTGGTCAAGTTCGTGACGGCCGCGCAGTGCGATGTGCTGACCATGCTGTTGTTTCGCGGCGTGATCGGCTTGGCCTTCATGGCCGCCTGGGTCCGCTTCGGCGACAAGCCGGCGCCCGCGGATGCGCGGGTGCGCTGGATCTCCGTCGGCATCGGCGTGCTGTTCTGCGTCCTGATTTATTGCCTGTTCAAGGCGATCGATCTCAACGACGTCGGCACCGCCGTGCTCACGTATTTCATCTATCCGCTGCTTACCGGGATTGTCGCCGCCGCCACCGGCCTGGAGCGGCTGCGCTGGCAAGGCATCGCCTGCGCGCTGGTTGCGTTCGTCGGACTTGCGATCATGATCGGCGCGCATCCAGAAGGGCTGGTGGTCGCCGGTCTTGCGTTCGCGCTTGCCGCCGCTGCCTGCCGCACCGGCGTTCTCATCGTCACGCGCGCTTATCTGGTCGGCGCCGACGCGCGGCTGACGACCTTATATTCAGTGATTGCGCAGGCTGCGATTTTTGCAGCGATCTCCGCAACGACGCAGACGTGGCATCCGCCGCAAACCAGTGTCGGCTGGGTGGCGCTGGTCGGCATGAGCGTGGCGACCACCGTCGCGATCGTGTTCATTTTTGTTTCGACCATGCGGGTCGGACCGTTCCGCACCGCGCTGATCATGAATCTCGAACCGTCTGATCGCGATGGTCGGCGGCGCATTGGTGCTCGGCGACACGATCACGCCGCTGCAGGGACTCGGCAGCGCCATCATGCTTGCGGCCCTGGTGGCGTTCCAATTGCTGAAGTGAAGCTTGCTGCGCGGCGCCGGGGCTTGCGAATTTGTCAATGACAA
Source organism: uncultured Alphaproteobacteria bacterium (assembly GCA_963737755.1). Taxonomy (GTDB): domain Bacteria; phylum Pseudomonadota; class Alphaproteobacteria; order Rhizobiales; family Xanthobacteraceae; genus BOG-931. Next base: position 55,056 of record CAVTTZ010000027.1, read on the forward strand.
TCACGCGCGACCGGAGCGGCCGAATGTCATGGCGCGGTCACGGTTGACGTCACAAACTCGGCTAAGTTGACCTCGATGGTTAGCTACTCCGTAACATTCGGATTCGTATCGTCCTGTTGTGTGAGGGCGTAGCATGCGCGGTTTCCACAATTCCTCGTTCGACCCGCTGACGCTTGTCGTTCTGGAAACGGCTTTCGACGAAGCGTGGCTGACGCTCAAGGCCATCGGCAATTCGACGGTGCGCCCGGACGAACTTGCTCGCTCGGTATTGCGGCTGGCGATGGAAGGCGAACGCGACCCGGTACGTCTGCACGACGGTGCGCTGAAAGGTTTGCTGCCCGCGACGACCTGGCGGGAAACGCACTGACGCAACGTCAGGCTCTCGGCATTGCAAAGTTCCTGACTGCGCCGCGAACGCAGGCGTGGCTATGCACGCGCGGGTGCAGTTCCGTTTCAGGTATGGGAAATCAGAAAAGCCACGCCGGCGACGGCTGCGGCGGCCAGCGTGCCGATCAGTGCGGCCTGGATGAACGGGATCGATTTCCGCAGCGCGCGTCGCATCATTTGCTCCAGGCGCGCCGATTGCTACAAGACGATTCGACGAGCCGCCGGCTTCCTTGCGAGGAAGTGTGGCAACACCGAGTCAATCGACCATGATCGAACGCACAGGGCCCATGCATCTGCAAAAACAAGACGCCGAACCAGCGCGCGACATCGTTCGCGGTTTCGCCGATGTCGAAACCTGGGTGTTTGATCTCGACAACACGCTCTATCCGCATCACGTCAATCTGTGGCAGCAGGTCGACGTGCGCATCCGCGATTACATCGCGAATTTTCTCAAGCTCAGCCACGACGAGGCCTTCCGTCTGCAGAAGGATCTCTATCGGCGCTACGGCACGAGCTTGCGCGGCCTGATGGAGGAGCACGGTCTCAATCCGGACGAATATCTCGAGATGGTGCACGACATCGATTATTCGCCGCTCACGCCCAATCCGGCGCTCGGCGCCGCGATCGCGCAATTGCCCGGCCGCAAGCTCATTCTCACCAACGGCACGCGCGCGCATGCCGAGGCCGTGATGGCGCGCCTCGAAGTCAGGTCCGGCTTCGAGGACATTTTCGACATCGCCGCGGCCGAGCTCGAGCCGAAGCCGCGCGCGGTCGTCTACGACCGTTTCTTCGCCCGCCACCGGGTCGATCCGGCGCGCGCCGCGATCTTCGAGGATTTGGCCCGCAATCTCGAAGTGCCGCATGCCCGCGGCATGACGACGGTGCTGGTGGTGCCGATCGGCAGCCGCGAGGTGTTGCGCGAGGAATGGGAACTCGCCGGCCGCGATGCGCCCCATGTCGACCACGTCACCGACGATCTGGACGGCTTCCTGCACGGTATTCTGGCACAGCTTCCGCCGAAATAACCGGCGGCCCATGAGCTGATACTCCGGTACGCTCACGCGCTGACGCGCGCCGCAGGGACGCGCGGCGCTTGACATCGCGCATGCGCGCCCCGACAAAACCGCGCAAGCAGGGGACCTCCTTCATGTCAGCAGCCGATCTCGCCAAAACCCCCAGTCAGACGCTGGCCGAAACCATCGACGCCGCATTTGAACGCCGTGACGACATCGGCCCGGCCACCAAAGGCGCGGTGCGCGAGGCGGTGGACCATGCGCTCGATCTTCTCGATCGCGGCGCAGCGCGCGTGGCCGAAAAGGCGGCCGACGGCACCTGGCGGGTCAATCAATGGCTCAAGAAGGCGGTGCTGCTGTCGTTTCGGCTCAACGACATGGCGGTCATTCCGGGCGGTCCCGGCCAGGCGGTGTGGTGGGACAAGGTCGCCTCCAAATTCGACGCCTGGGACGACGCGCGCTTTCGCGCCGCCGGTTTCCGCGCGGTGCCGGGCTGCGTGGTGCGCCGCTCCGCCTATCATCGCGCCCGGCGTGGTGCTGATGCCGTCGTTCGTCAATCTCGGCGCCTATGTCGACAAGGGCACCATGATCGACACCTGGGCGACGGTCGGCTCCTGCGCGCAGATCGGCAAGAACTGCCACATTTCCGGCGGCGCCGGCATCGGCGGCGTGCTCGAGCCGCTGCAGGCCGGCCCGGTGATCATCGAGGACAATTGCTTCATCGGCGCGCGCTCCGAAGTCGCCGAGGGCGCGATCGTGCGCGAGGGCGCGGTGCTGTCGATGGGCGTCTTCATCGGCGCCTCGACCAAGATCGTCGACCGCGACAGCGGCGAGGTCTTTCGCGGCGAGGTGCCGGCTTATGCGGTCGTCGTGCCCGGCACGCTGCCCGGCAAGCCGCGCGCCGACGGCGGGCCGAGCCCGAGCCTCTCTTGCGCCGTCATCGTCAAGCGCGTCGACGAGAAAACGCGCGCCAAGACCAGCATCAACGAGTTGCTGCGGGATTGATGCGCTGTGGGATCGATCGATTGGGCGTATCTCTACAATGGATTTCACGGCCGCATCGGGCGCCAGACGTTCTGGATCGGCGCGATCGTTCTGCTCGTCGCCGAGGTGGTCTCTCTACTTCATCGCTGAGCAAATCCAGGGCGAACGGCTGAGCGCCATCGTCGATCTCGCCTTCACCTATCCTGAATTCGCCGTCGCGCTCAAACGCGCACACGACCGCGACCTGCCGATCTGGTTGTTGTTCATTTTCTTCGGCGCCGGTGCATTGCTCGATCTGTTGACCGTGGTCGGATTCGCCGGCACCGACGATACGCCGAGCATGTTGTCGCTCGCGATCGTGGTGCCGTATGGCGTGTTCTGCTCGCGCTCCTGGTCGAGCTCGGTTTCCGCCGCGGAACCGTCGGTCCCAATCAATACGGCCCCGATCCGCTGGCCCTGCATTGATCGTTTCGGCCACGTGCCGGCGATGCGGCGATCTCGCTCGAATTTGTTTGGCCATGAGCACAAAGCCCACACGAAGACGCGAGCCCAAGAGCGCTGAGCCCAAGACGCCGCCCATGACCGCCGATCCCGTCGCCATCGCCCGCGATCTCATCCGCTGTCCGCTCGGTGACGCCGGACGAGGGCGGCGCGCTCGCCTATCTGCAACAGATTCTCGCGCAAGCCGGATTTACGCGTGCACCGCACGACCTTCACCGAGCCCGGCACGGCGCCGATCGAGAATCTCTACGCCCGCATCGGCACTGAAAAGCCGAATCTGGTGTTCGCCGGCCATACCGACGTGGTGCCGCCGGGCGACGAAGCGGCATGGCGTCATCCGCCGTTCGGCGGCGACGTCGCCGGCGACATGCTTTACGGCCGCGGCGCGGTCGACATGAAAGGCGGCATCGCCTGTTTCGTTGCCGCCGCGCTCGATCATCTCGCCGCCAACGGCGGCAAGCCGAAAAAAGGCTCGCTCTCGTTGCTGATCACCGGCGACGAAGAGAGCGTCGCGGTCAACGGCACGATCAAGCTTCTGAAATGGGCGGCCGAGCGCGGCGAAACGTTCGATCACTGCATTCTGGGCGAGCCGAGCAATGTCGCAGTGCTGGGCGACACCATCAAGGCCGGCCGCCGCGGCTCGCTCAACGGCACGCTGATCGTCACCGGCCGGCAGGGCCACGTGGCCTATCCGCACCGCGCCGACAATCCGATCCGCGGACTTGTCACGCTGATCGCGGCCTTGCAGGCGGAGCCGCTCGACCAGGGCAGCGATCATTTCGATCCGTCGCACCTGGAATTCACCTCGGTCGATGTCGGCAACCCGACGGTCAATCTCATTCCCGGCGAGGCGCGCGCGCGCTTCAACATCCGCTTCAACGACTGCCACAGCCAGACCGCGCTCAAGACGCTGATCGAGCAGCGCGCGGAAACGGCCGCGGCAGGCCGCGATGCGTTTTGCCTTCGACTGGCAGCCGTCGAACGCCGATGTGTTCGTCACCAAGCCGGGGCCGTTCACCGAACTTGCGGTCGCCGCCATCGCCGAGGTGACCGGCCGCACGCCGGAACTCTCGACCTCCGGCGGCACCTCGGATGCGCGCTTCATCAAGGACTATTGCCCGGTGCTGGAATTCGGCCTGGTCGGCCAGACCATGCATCAGGTCGACGAATGCGCGCCCGGTCGCCGACCTCGTCACGCTGACGGCGATCTATCGGCGCATGATCGAGAAGTATTTCGCGTAATCGCGTTTTTCCAGATCCGCGCCGCGCTCTACTCAGATCCGTCACGCCCGGCCTCGTGCCGGGCATCCACGACTTTACGCCGGCGCCGAAGACGTGGATGGCCGGGATAAGTCCAGCCATGACGTTGAGTAATAGTAGCCCGGATGAGCGAAGCGATATCCGGGAACGACCTTACGCTGCTTCCGCATATCGCTTCGCTCATGCGGGCTACAGAAACAAAAACGCCCGATCAATAATCCACCCGCACCAGATAAAGTCCCTGCGGCGGGCGCGACCTGGCCGCAGGCGGCGCGGTCGCGGGCGGCGAGCGCCGCGGCGAGATCGGCGGCGCTCCATTTGCCGTCGCCGACATGCACCAGCGAGCCGACCATCGAGCGCACCTGATTGTGCAGGAACGAGCGCGCCGTCGTGACGATACTCACCTCGTCGCCGTCGCGTATCACGTCGAGCCGGTCGAGCGTTTTCACCGGCGATTTGGCCTGGCATTCGGTGGAGCGGAAGGTCGTGAAATCGTGCTTGCCGATGAGCTGCTGCGCGGCCGCGTGCATCGCCGCCACATCGAGCGGCCGCGGCACGCGCCAGGCGCGCAGAACGTCGAGCGCAAGATCGGCGCGACGGTTGACGATGCGATAGAGGTAGTGGCGCCGGATCGCGGAGAACCGCGCGTCGAAATCGTCCGGCCACGTGTTCGGCCGTCAGCACCGCGACCGGATGCGGACGCAAATGGGCGTTGAGCGCGTCGCGCACGGTGTCGGCCGGCCAGTCTTTGGCGAGATCGACATGCGCGACCTGGCCGAGCGCGTGCACGCCGGCATCGGTGCGGCCGGCGCCGCCGACCACGACGCGCTCGCCCGCGAAGCCGCGACCGCTGCGGTCAGCACGCCTTGCACCGAGAGGCCGTTGTCCTGCACCTGCCAGCCGACGAAGGGCGTGCCGTCATATTCGATGGTGAGCTTGTAGCGCGGCATCGGCGCTTGGCCTCGCTCAGTACAGCAGAGAGCCGCGCGCGACCGGCGTGCCGCGCAAGAAATCCTCCGCCTGCATCGGCTGCCGCCGGCGCGCTGCAGCTCGACGAGCCGCACCGCGCCCTCGCCGCAGGCGATCGTCAGTGCTCGTCGAGCACCTGCCGGGTTGTCCGCGTCGCCGTCGCCTTTGGTCGTGCGCAGAACCTTCACCCGGCCCACGTCCGCGAGCTCGAACCAGGCGCCCGGAAACGGCGACAGCCCGCGGCAATGGTCGTGGACTTTCTGCCAAGGCGCAGTCCAATCGATGCGGGTTTCGGCCTTGTCGATCTTGTCCGCGTAGGTGACGCCGTCCTCCGGCTGCGGCGTGAACTGCAGCGTGCCGCGTTCCAGCGCCGCCATCGCGCACCACCATCAGGTTGGCGCCGAGCTGCGCGAGCCGGTCGTGCAGGTCGCCGGCGGTCATCGTCAGGCCCGATGGCGACGCGCTCGGCCATGGCCATCGGCCCGGTGTCGAGGCCCTCTTCCATCTTCATCACCATCACGCCGGTCTCGCGGTCGCCGGCCATGACGGCGCGCTGGATCGGCGCCGCGCCGCGCCAGCGCGGCAGCAGCGAGGCGTGCAGGTTGAAGCAGCCGAGCGGAAACGCGTCGAGGATCGGCTTCGGCAGGATCAGCCCGTAGGCGACGACGACAGCCGCATCGGCCCCGATGCGCGCGCATCGCGCCGGCGGCCTCAGTCCGTGCGCAGCGTCTTTGGCGTGAGGATCGGCAGGTCCGAACTTGCGCGCCTCGCGCGCCACCGGGCTCTCGCCGCAGCTCCATGCCGCGCCCGGCGGGCTGCGGCGCGCGCGTATAGACCGCCGCGATCTCATGGCCGGCGCCGACAAGCTCGAGCAGCGTCGGCACGGCGAAATCCGGCGTGCCCATGAACACCAGGCGAAGCGGCAATTACGCCTCCACTTTCTTCGCCGGTTTCTCTGCCTTTTCCGCTTTGGCCGCCTTGGTGAATTTCTTGATGACGCGGTCGCGCTTGAGCTTGGAGATGTGGTCGATGAACAGCACGCCGTTGATGTGGTCGATCTCGTGCTGCAGGCAGGTCGCGAGCAGGCCGTCGGCCTCGATCTCGTGCGTCTTGCCGTCGAGGTCGAGATATTTGACCTTGATCGTCTGCGGCCGCTCGACCTCTTCGTAATATTCGGGGATCGACAGGCAGCCTTCCTCGTGGGTCGACATCTCCTCCGACCGCCAGGTGATCTCCGGATTGATGAACACCTGCGGCGCCTGCGCCTCGTCCTTCTTCGACAGGTCCATCACCACGACGCGCTTGGCGACGCCGATCTGGATCGCCGCGAGCCCGATGCCGGGCGCGTCGTACATGGTCTCGAACATGTCGTCGGCCAGCGCGCGGACGCCGGCGTCGATGCGCATCACCGGCTCGGAAACGAGCCGCAGCCGCTTGTCCGGAATTTTTAGGATGTCGCGCAACGCCATAGCGGCGATGTAAGCGGTGCTTAAAGCGCGGTCAATGCGGCCAGACGCGATTGCCAACGGCCGCCAATTCGGATTATGTATGTTCTTTATTTGTTCTTAACAGCCATTGGTGTTAAGTCAGGCTGCAGGATTGCCGCAAATCACATAGAAACAGCGCATGAACCAGGTCCTGCCAAAAGGTTGGTCGATCGAGGGTTTGTCGATCGACGGCTTGTCGCCCGAAGCTTTCCTCGTCGTCGCCATGGTCGCCGGTGCTCATGGCCATCGCGGCGATTGTCGGTCTTGGTGATCGTGCTGTTGCGCTCCCGGCGCGAAAGCGCCGGCAGAGGATCCGGCGCTGGCGGCAATTCAGCAGCGCCCAGGCCGAGGCGGCCGCGCGGCTCGAAGCCATGATCAGCATGCTGGCCAAAGGCCAGTCGCAACTCGCCCATACGGTCAACGAGCGGCTCGAATTCGGTCTCGCACCGGCTCGGCAATTCGCTCGAGAAGAACAAGCAGAGCACGTCCGAAAGCCTGCAGAAGCTCGCCGAGCGGCTCGCGGTCATCGACCGCGCGCAGAAGAACATCACCGATCTCGCCGGTCAGGTGACGACGCTGCAGGGCGTGCTCGCCAACAAGCAGACGCGCGGCGCGTTCGGCCAATGGCGGATGGAATCCATCGTGCAGGACGGCCTGCCGAAAGGCGCCTATGCCTTTCAGCATACGCTGGGTAACAAGACCCGGCCGGACTGCTGCGTGTTTCTGCCGGACCGGCGTCCGCTGGTGATCGACGCGAAATTTCCGCTCGAAGCCTTCACCGCGTACCGGGACGCCCAAGTCGGACGATGCCCGCAAGGCCGCGGCAGCCCGGTTGCGCGCCGACGTCGCCAAGCACGTCGTCCGACATCGCGCAGAAATATTTGATTCCGGGCGAGACCCAGGAAATGGCGTTCATGTTCGTTCCTTCGGAATCGATTTACGCGGAACTGCACGACGGTTTCGACGATCTGGTGCAGAAGGCCTACCGGGCGCGCGTCGTCGTCGTGTCGCCCTCGATCCTGATGCTGGCGATCCAGGTGATGCAGCAAATCCAGCGCGATGCCCGCATGCGCGAAGCGGCCGATCAGATTCGCGACGAAGTCGCCCGCCTGGTCAAGGATGTGGGTTTGCTCGGCGATCGGGTCCGCAAACTGCAGACGCATTTCAACCAGTCGAACGAGGACATCCGGCAGTCCATCATCTCGATCGACAAGATCGAGACGCACGGCGAGCGCATCCAGCAGGTCGAACTCGGCGCCGAATTGGCGGCGCGGCCCGTCGCCGCCAACGGCAACGGCCTTCCGGGAAATGTGCGCCGGCTCGAAGCCGGCGAGTAGTCGTCCGTGTCGCCACGGTACTCCGCGTGCAAAGGCCGTGCTGAAAAAATCCATTGCCGCCATCGTTAATGGTCGGGAACTCCGCAAATTCTTCTGCGAAACGTAGAAGCTAGGATGGCGACCCGGATGTCGTCCAGCCTTCGAGCGCTGCAATCAACCGTGGCAACGCCCAGTTAAAGCCGCTAGGGCTTTGGCATGGATTCGACCCTGCAGTCGCCGCGCCGCGCGTCGTTGGCGCAAACGCTCGCCGTTTACCTGCAGCGGCGCGTGCTGATCGTCATGTTTCTCGGCTTTTCGTCCGGCCTGCCGCTGGCTCTGTCCGGATCGACGCTCGCGATCTGGATGCGCGAGAGCGGAGTCAATCTTGGAACCATCGGGCTGTTCGCGCTCATCGGTACGCCCTACACGATCAAGTTTGCGTGGGCGCCGCTGATCGATGCGCTTGATGTTCCGATCTTGTCGCACCTGTTGGGGCGTCGTCGCGGCTGGCTGGTGCTCTCGCAAGTCCTGTTGATCGCCGCCATCGTTTTTCTGGCGCTGTGCGATCCATCCCAGTCCGCGTTCCTGGTGGCGGTCGGCGCGTTGCTGGTTGCGACCGCTTCGGCCACGCAGGACATCGTCGTCGATGCGTTCCGGGTCGAGAGCCTCGACGAAAACGAGCAGGCTGCCGGCATGGCGTCCTATGTCGCGGCCTATCGGATCGGCATGCTCGCCTCCACGGCCGGCGCGCTTTTTATTGTCAGCGCTTTCCAGGGCGTCGGTTTCGACCATCAGGCCGCATGGACCGCGGGCTATATCGTGATGGCCGCGCTGGTCGTGATCGGCATCGCGACCACGGTGATGGCGACCGAACCCGAACAATCGGCGGCCGCCGAGGCGTCCCATGCGCGGGAAAGTGCGCCATGGCGCGTTGTCGATGCGGCGGTCGGCGCCTTCTCCGAGTTTCTGTCGCGCGACATGGCGTGGGTCGCGCTCGCCTTCGTGGTGCTGTTCAAATTCACCGATGCGCTGTCGGGCGCGATGACCGGTCCGTTCGTGATCGATCTCGGCTTTTCGCGCAACGAATACGCCGCCATCATCAAGGGCGTCGGCCTCGCGGCGACGCTGATCGGCGGTTTCGCCGGCGGCTTCGTGGCGCGCGCTTTTTCGATGCCGGCAAGCTTGCTGCTCGGCGGCATTCTGCAGTCGCTGGCGAATCTGGCCTTCTCCTGGCAGGCGGTGGTCGGACTCAATGCCGGGTGGTTGACCTTCGCGATCATTGCCGAGAATTTCACCAGCGCCATCGGCACAGTGATCTTTGTCGCTTACCTCTCGGCGCTGTGCCGCAATCCGCTGCATACCGCGACCCAATATGCGCTGCTGACCGCGCTGGCGGCTGTCGGCCGAACATATCTTTCCGCCGGGGCCGGCTACATTGCCCATGCGACCGGCTGGGTCTGGTTCTTCGTCATCTGTGCGCTGGCCGGACTGCCGGCGCTTGTCCTGCTCGGCTGGCTGCAGCGGCGCGGCCATTTCGATGGGTTGGGGCCGGCGAGGACACCCGCGCCGGCGCCGGTTTATGAATCGGCCAAAGATTCCGCCGCGACCTCGTGAAAGTCATGGCCGCCATGCGTCAAGCGCGCCGCCAGATGGCCGCGGCAGCCACCAGCCAGCCCGATGGCGTGAGCATGACGGAATTGCGTCACCGTGATGCCGAGAGCGAGAAAAAACCCTTAGTTTGACTAAGGATAGTAACAACCAATGACCCACAAAAAGTCTTTTTGTAAGGATCGGATGGCTATAGTCCTCTTCCCTCTTGTGATGTTCCTCAAACTCGGCTGTGCTCGCGCTCTGCCATGGACATGATTCTCGTCAAAATCTTCGCGACTGCGCTGGCGCTGAGTGAAGTCACCACGGCCCCTCAGGCAGTCAAAACCCATTTCGATCCGGTTCAGGACCGGGCCGAGGTCGTGCAGGTTTTGCGCGACGGCTGTGCCCATATGCGGCAGGCCTTCGACATCGAGTTCGATCAACCTGGACGACCTGATCTCCACCGCCTTGAACGATCCCAAGGCGGTGTCGGGCGACATCAAAGCGTTCCATGGCATCAATTTCGCCGACCTGAACACCGCCTATCACCAGTTTTGTAAGAACGAGAACGTCGCCAATCCGGTGGTCGATCTCGGCCAGGTGATCGAGTTCTTCAATGACGCGGTGGCCGATCTGCCCGATCCGGCGCGCCTCAAGGGCCGCAAACTGCCGTCGATGAGCGTCGTGCTCGATGGCAAGGGCGGCAACTTCGCCAACGTCTTCGAACCGCGCAATCGCCGCGTCTGGGTTCCGCTCGCCAAGATACCCGAGACGGTGCAGAAGGCCTTCATCGCCGCCGAGGATCGCCGCTTCTATCAGCATCACGGCGTCGACGAGCGCGGCATCATTCGCGCCTTCATCGGCAATCTGGGCGGGTCTGGCCGGCCGCAAGGCGGTTCCACCATCACCCAGCAGGTGGTCAAGAACCTGCTGGTCGGCGACGACGTCAGTTACGAGCGCAAGATCCGCGAAATGATCGTGGCCTCTCGGGTCGAAAACACCCTGAGCAAGCCGGAAATCCTCGAACTGTATCTGAACTCCGCCTATCTGGGCCGCGGCGCCTGGGGCGTCGAGATGGCGGCGCGCACCTATTTCGGCAAACCCGCGCAGGACCTCAGCATCGGCGAGGGCGCGATGCTGGCAGGCTTGCTCAAGGGCCCGAGCTTCTTCAATCCGGATCGGCATCCGGATCGTGCGAAGGAGCGCTTGGCCTATGTGCTCGGCCGCATGCAGGAAGACGGCGTCATCACGACGGAGCAGAAGGACGCGGCGCTCGCCGCGCCGCCCAAGCCGATCCCTTTCGAGCAGCGGCGGCGCGACACCGGTCTGCACTTCGTCGATTTTCTCGGCCGTGAGGCGAAGTCCGACGGGATCGCCAGCCTGACGGCGGATTCCTACACCGTGCATTCGACCATCAACGCGGCCTTGCAGCGTGAGGCGGAAGCGGCGCTGCAGGAAGGGCTGGCGCGCTTCGAGCTGTCCAACGGCCGCGCTCAGTTTCGCGCCCCGGAAACCAATATCGGCGACGCGATCCAAAAACTTGGCGCCGGCGGCGCTGCGGCCGCGACCGCGAGCGGGTTGCCGGCGTGGCAGCAAGCCCTGCAGGCGGCGCGAATGCCGCTGCCGGATGTGCATTGGGAACCGGCGGTTATTCTCGACAAGGGCAATAACGGCAAGCGCGGTGACGGAACGATCCGGGTCGGCATCAGGGATGGCCGCGTGATGGCGCTCAACGGCGCCGGCGGGCAGGTCCGGCGCAACCTCAACCTTTACGACGTCGTCTATGTCCGGGTGACCGAAACCAAACCCGTCACCACCAAGCAGCGGAACGGTGCGCCCGCACAAACCGTCGCCGGCGGCCGCGCCGATCTGCGCGTGCGCCCGACCGTGCAGGGCGCCGCCTTGGTGCTGGAAAACAAGAGCGGCCGCATTCTGGCGATGGCTGGAAGCTTCTCGTATTTCCAGAGCCAGTTGAACCGGACATCGCAAACCCAGCGCCAGCCCGGCTCGGCGATGAAGCCGCTGACCTACCTCACGGCGCTGCAAGCGGGCCTGCAGCCGAACACGCTGGTCTCCGACGATCAGATCACGCTCGCGCCGGTCGGCGCCAACCCGGCCATCATCGCGCGCGAATACAACAGCCAGCAGCGCGAGGAATATTATTGGACGCCTCGCAATGCCGACGGCAGCATGGGCGGCGCGTTGACGCTGCGGCGCGGCTTGGAGAATTCCGTCAATCTGGTCACCGCGCACCTGCTCGAAGGCGGCATCAGCACCGATCCCGAGAAGAGCCTCGACCAAGTCTGTGCCACGGCGGTCGCGGCCAAGATCTATCCTGAGTGCGTCCGCTACTATCCGTTCATCCTTGGCGCGCAACCGGCGCGCATGATCGACATCGCGCCATTCTACGCCGCGGTCGCCAACGAGGGCGCGCTGCCAAAGCCGCATGCCATCGAGTCGATCGAGGCCAACGGTCAAACCGTCTTCCAGTATCCGAACACGCCGCTGCCTTTCATCGGAGCGGCCGACCGCGCCTCTTTTTATCAACTCAAGACCATGTTGCAGGGCGTGGTGGCGCGCGGCACCGCACGTGCGATCGGGGGGCTCTCAACCTATGTGGCCGGCAAGACCGGAACCACCGAGGACGGCGTCGATGGCTGGTTCATCGGCTTCACCAACGACGTCACCATCGCGGTGTGGGTTGGCTACGACAACGGCGACGGCAAGCGTCGTTCGCTCGGCTCGACGGCGACCGGCGCGCGGGTGGCGCTGCCGATCTTCGAGCCGATCCTGCAGACGGTCTGGGCCCAGGGCATCGCGCCGAAGGCGCCGCTCGCTGGGCCTTCGCCGGAGGCCAAGCGCAATCTCGCGGATATTCCGATCGATTATTATGGCGGCACCCGTATCGGCGCTCCCCGCCAATACGGCCAGTACGGCGACAACACCAGCCAAACCTTTATCGAGCACTTCCGCCTCGGCCCGGATGGCAAAGTCGCCGACACGCAATATCAGCTGATCGCACGCGGCGAAGCCGATGCTCCGCGCGGCTACCCGGGCGAGCAGCAGGAGCAGAGCTGGGGCGCCTGGGGCTGGGGGCAACGTCAGCAAGGCCAGCAACAGCAACAATCGCGCGGCTTCTTCTGGGACAATTGGGATGATCGCCGGCAGGATCGCCGCGGATACCAACAACAACAACAACAGGATCGTCGCGGCTCGTGGAGCGGATGGCCGTTCTAAAAGCGCGGATCAACGGAAAGTAACGCAATGTGGAAATGGCACGCGGTTGCGTTCGTCGCCTTGATCGGCATGTTGTCCGCCGCCCGCGCGGAAGAATTTCACATCGAAGATGCCGGCTCACCGCCGAACTGGGACATCGCGGCGATCAAATCCGGCGCGATCGCCTTCAGTGACGGCGCGCCGAACGCGTCCGGCATCGCGACCATGCAGACGTTCGCGGAGTGGAGCAAAACCGTTCCGGCGCAGAAGAAGTTCCTGGCGCTGTTTCCGGCCTACAGCGAGCCGACCATCACCAAGGCGTCGAATGGCGACACGCCGGCCGCTCCGGTGGTGGAAAAACTCGACATGTATGTCGCGCAGGCACGCTTCATTCTCAATCGCGCGCCGGGCTCGATCGACCTTTCGCATTATGTCGCACTGCCGTTCCTGGAAAAGATCGATCCGGCGATCAAGCACAAACTGATCGCCGCGGCCGATCTTTCCCCGCTCACCGATCCGCAGGGCACCGGCAATGCCAATCCGGATCGCAAGTGGTGCACCGGCCGCACACCGCTGATCTGCATCGAGTCGACCTACAAGCTCGAAGGCAAGATTCCGCTCGGCGTGATGCTGGTCAACAAGCTGCGCGACTCGGCCAAGAAGGTTTCCGACCACCTCGATTTCCAAGGCGAGATGTCGGCGCTGGCGGCCGCCGATGCCGATCAGGCCGGCTTGAAGGAACTGACCGGTCTCGATGCGCCGGTTACCGGCGTGCTCGAGCAGAATATTTTCTACGTCAATCAGATCATGAAATTCGGCAAGCTGCTGGCGGTCTTTCAGGCCAATCCGGCCGACGCCAACAAGACCGTGGTCACCGCCTATATGGTGCTGGCCATTCCCGAGAGTGTTTTCGACAAGAAGAAGGATTTCGAGAAGGTGCCGGTGCTGCGCAATCTCGTGCCCGCATCCGTGCTGATGGGGCAATCGTCGTTCAACTCCGGCGACTCGATTTCGGCCGGCCTGCCCAAATATGCGCGCAACGAAATCCGGACCATCGCGAACTTGTTGGCGGCGGATAAGTGATCACCGGGTCGATATTTACCGCATGAAATCGACCCCGTTCCGTGTCGGGTTGCTTTCGGTTCCTGTATATTTTTTGCTCCGCTGTCTTTCGGTTGTCTGGGGCTGGTATTCCACCAGTGCCGATGCCTTCGCTTGGGGCGTGACATTCGCGTTGGCTTGGGCTTTTGGCTTTTGGTCCCGCTGTCTTGCATGTGCATTCTTGCCGGATGTCTGACGGGTCTGCTTTATTCCGGGTGGCTGACGTTGAATCGACGCTGGCAGCCATGATTTGGTACCCGCCAGAGATCTGAATGCGATGCCGAAAAAGTGGGAATTCTGGATCGACCGCGGTGGCACCTTCACCGATGTGATCGGCCGACGGCCCGACGGCAATCTCGTTACTCACAAACTCCTGTCGGAAAATCCCGAAGCCTACCAGGACGCCGCCGTTGCCGGCATTCGCCATTTGCTTGGGGTTGATGCGGAAGAGCCTATTCCGCCCGGCCGCATCGGCGCGGTGAAGATGGGCACGACGGTCGCCACCAATGCGCTCCTTGAGCGCAAGGGCGAGCGCACGCTTCTGCTCATCACCAAGGGCTTTCGCGATGCGTTGCGCATCGGCTACCAGGCGCGGCCGAACATTTTCGCCAAGCACATCATCAAGCCCGAGATGTTGTATGAGCGCGTGGTCGAAATCGACGAACGCGTTCGCGCCGACGGCACGGTCGAGTGCGCGCCGGATCCGGACGCGGTGCGTGCCGAGCTTGCGCGCGCAAAAGGTGATGGGCTGCGCGCCGTCGCCATCGTGCTGATGCACGCCTATCGCTACAGCGCCCACGAACAACAGATCGCCACGCTCGCCCGCGAGGCCGGTTTTACCCAAGTCTCTGTCAGCCACGACGTGTCGCCGCTGATCAAGCTCGTTAGCCGCGGCGACACCACCGTGGTCGACGCCTATCTGTCGCCAATTCTCGGCCGCTACGTCGCGCAAGTTTCCGGAGCACTCAGCGCTACTTCCCTCATCGAACAAAAATCCTCCCCCCTTGTGGGGACGGGTAGGGAGGGGGGTCGAGAGGCGGCGCAACGAAGTAGACTGGTGCGCCAATCTTCGCAGCGTGCTGACCTCCCGACCCCCACCCCCACCCCTAGCCCCTCCCCACAAGGGGGAGGGGAGGAAACTGCGCCCTCACGCGAAGCGGCCGATAACAAACTCATGTTCATGATGTCGTCCGGCGGCCTCACGGCGGCGGATTTGTTTCGCGGCAAGGACGCGATCCTGTCCGGCCCGGCCGGCGGCGTCGTCGGCATGGCGGAGACCGGTCGCCAAGCCGGTTTTGACCGGCTGATCGGCTTCGACATGGGCGGCACCTCGACGGACGTGTCGCACTTTGCCGGCGAATATGAGCGCACCTTCGAGACCGAAGTCGCCGGTGTGCGCATGCGTGCGCCCATGATGCTCATCCATACGGTGGCGGCCGGCGGCGGCTCGATCCTGCATTTCGACGGCGCACGCTTTCGCGTCGGCCCGGATTCCGCCGGCGCCAATCCGGGACCGAAATGTTACCGCCGCGGCGGGCCGCTCGCCGTCACCGACGCCAATGTGATGGTCGGCAAACTCATTCCGGATTTCTTCCCGAAGATTTTCGGGCCGCAGCAGAACCAGCCGCTCGACGCCGAGGCCGTGCGCTCCGCCTTCGCGGCGCTCGCGAAGGATGCCGGCGATCAGCACACGCCCGAACAGGTCGCCGACGGCTTCATCAAGATCGCGGTCGAGAATATGGCCAACGCGATCAAGAAAATTTCCGTGCAGCGCGGCTACGACGTCACCCGCTATGCGCTCAATTGTTTCGGCGGCGCCGGCGGCCAGCATGCGTGTCTGGTTGCCGACGCGCTCGGCATGACCAGCGTGTTGATCCATCCGTTCTCGTCGCTGCTGTCGGCTTACGGCATGGGGCTGGCGGATATTCGCAGCGTGCGCCAGCAAGCCGTCGAGGCGCCGTTTGATGAGACGGTGCGCGCGACGCTTGAGGATGTCGCCGGCGAAACTGGCCGGTGCCGCGGCGGAAGAAGTCGTCGGGCAGGGCGTTGCGTCCTGAAAAGATCAAAGTGCATGTGCGCGCACACATCCGCTATGCCGGCACCGACACCGCGTTGATTGTGGAAGCCGGCACGATCGCTCCTCCCTCCCCCCTTGTGAGGGAGGGAGCGGTGGGGGGGCGGGAGGCGGCGCGCAAAACGAGACGGGTGCTTGCGCGCAAGTCTGCGCCGTCGCGCCGCCTCTCGACCCCCATCCCTAGCCCCTCCCCACAAGGGGGAGGGGAAATGCTTGCCTCGTTGCAGAAAATCAAAAGCGCCTTCGAGCGCATGCACAAGGCGCGCTTCGGCTTCATCGACCGGACGAAATCACTGGTGCTGGAGGCTGTTTCGGTCGAGGCGGTCGGCGGCGGCGCGCGTTACAACGAGCGGGCGCAAAAAGTGACGCGGCGGAAACTGCCGGCGCCGGCGCGGCGTACGCGGTTTTTCTCCGAAGGCAAATGGCGGCGTGCCAGCGTTTATACACGCGATCAGCTTGCGCCCGGCCAAAAGCTTGCGGGCCCCGCCATCATCATCGAGCCGCACCAGACCGTTGTCATAGAAGACGGTTGGCAGGCCGAACTGACGGCCAAAAATCACCTGGTGCTTAAGCGCATCAAAAAGCGCGAGCGCCTGCGCGCCATCGGCACCCGTGCCGATCCCGTGATGCTGGAAGTGTTCAACAATCTGTTCATGTCGATCGCCGAACAGATGGGCGTGGCACTGCAGAACACCGCCTATTCGGTCAACATCAAAGAGCGGCTCGATTTCTCCTGCGCGGTGTTCGACGGCAACGGCTCGCTGGTCGCGAACGCGCCGCACATGCCGGTGCATCTCGGCTCGATGGATCGCGCGGTCGAAACCATCATCCGCGAGAACAAGGGCAAGATCCGGCCCGGCGATGTTTACGCGATCAACGCGCCCTATAACGGCGGCACACATTTGCCGGATATCACGGTCTGCACGCCGGTGTTCTCTTCTGTTGACCGTCACCCTGAGGCGCGAGCGAAGCGAGCCTCGAAGGGCGACGGCCCGGGCCGTTCATCCTTCGAGGCCCGCGCTACGCGCGGTCACCTCAGGATGACGGGAACACGGGATGAGATTTTGTTTTGGGTCGCCGCGCGCGGGCACCACGCCGATGTCGGCGGCATCTCGCCGGGCTCGATGTCGCCGAACGCGACGACCATCGGCCAGGAGGGCGTCTATATCGACAATTTCAAGCTGGTCGACCGCGGCCGTTTCCGCGAGACGGAAATCGTCGCGCTGCTGACCGACGGCGAATATCCGGCGCGCAATCCGGTGCAGAATATCGCCGACCTCAAGGCGCAGATCGCCGCCAACGAGAAGGGCGTGCAGGAACTGCGCAAGATGGTGCGGCACTTTACCTTGCCGGTGGTGCGCGCCTACATGCGGCACGTGCAGGACAACGCTGCCGAAAGCGTGCGCCGCGTCATCGACCGGCTGCACGATTCGTCGTTCACGTCCGAGATGGATCAGGGCACGGTCATCAAGGTCCGGATTACGGTCGATCGCAAAAAGCGCGAAGCAACGGTCGACTTCACCGGCACCAGCGCGCAGCAGCCGACCAACTTCAACGCGCCCGAACCGGTCACCCGCGCCGCCGTTCTCTACGTCTTCCGCGTCATGGTCGACGACGACATTCCGATGAATGCCGGCTGCCTGCGTCCGATCCGCATCGTCGTTCCCAAAAACTCGCTGCTGTCGCCGGAATTTCCTGCCGCCGTCGTCGCCGGCAATGTGGAGACCTCGCAGGAGGTGACCAATTGTTTGCTCGGTGCGCTCGGCGCCATGGCGGCGGCGCAAGGCACCATGAACAATCTGAATTTCGGCAACGCGCGCTATCAGTATTACGAAACGATTTGCTCGGGCTCGCCGGCAGGGCCCGGCTTTCCGGGCACCGATGCCGTCCACACGCACATGACCAACACCCGGCTCACCGATCCGGAAGTTCTGGAATTTCGCTACCCGGTGCTGCTGGAGGATTTCCACATCCGCAAGGACTCCGGCGGCCGCGGCGAATGGAAAGCCGGCGACGGCATCAGCCGCACCATTCGTTTCCTGGAGCGCATGGACTGCACCATACTGTCCGGCCACCGCCGCGTGCCGCCGTTCGGGCTTGCGGGTGGTCAGGATGGCCAGGTCGGCCAGCAATGCGGTGCGCCGGAAAGACGGCCGTGTGGAGGAACTGAAAGCCTGCGACGCCACCGTGCTCGAGGCCGGGGAGGCGATTATTATTCAGTCGCCGACTGCTGGAGGATATGGGAAAGCCACGCGGTGACGTGCGGATTGTGGCGTCAATGAGGATGCCGCCACTCGTCATTGCGAGCGAAGCGAAGCAATCCAGTTGGCTTGTGCGGGAAGCTGGATTGCTTCGTCGCTGACGCTCCTCGCAATGACGAGTTTGGCTATTAATTACTCCGCTCGTCCCCGCGAAGGCGGGGACCCATGGGCTCGCGTAGATGCAGAGGTGGATTCCCGCTTTCGCTTTTCGCGGGAATGAGCGGTGAGCGTCAGGCGAGGCCGCGCGCGATCAATGCGCATCCGCCGGCGCGCCGACCATCGGTGGCCGCCGCAGCAGGAACACCAAACAAGCAAAGCCGCCGAACAGCAGGCACAGCATCAAAAACACGTCGGCAAAGCCCATCACGGTGCCTTGCTGGCGCACGAACAGATAAAGCTCCTTGAGCGCCATGTTATCGGCATTGGAGCCGGGCATGCGCGCGGCGAAGCCGGTGAGCGCTTCCATGACCGGGCGGCGTGCCCAGGTGATGGAATCGTGCAGCCGCGCCAGATGCAGGTCGATGCGCTTGTCGAGCACGGTGTTCAGGCCGGCAAGGCCAACGGCGCCGCCGAGATTGCGGGTCAGATTGAACAAGCCAGAGGCGTTCTTGAGCCGTTCCGGCGGCAGCGTGCCGAGCGAAATGTTGGTGATCGGCACGATGGCGAACATCATGCCGAAGCCGCGCAGCAATTGCGGCACGAACAGCTGCCAGAATTCCCAATCCTTGGTCAGATAGGTCATCTGCCAGTTGCTCAGCGCCACCACGGCAAATCCGAACGCCAGCATCCAGCGCGCATCGACCTTGGTCATCAGCCGGCCGACCAACGGCGCGGTGAGAAACATGGTGGCGCCGGAAATGAATAGCGTCTGTCCGATCATCAGCGCGTTGAAGCCGCGGATCTGCGCCAGATAGATCGGATAGAGATACGTCAGGCCGTAAAGCCCGATGCCGAGCACGAACGAAAACATGCTGCCGACCGCGAAGTTGCGATCGCTGAAGGCGCGCAGATCCACGATCGGCTGCCGTGCCGTCAGTACGCGGGCGAAGAAAATGACCGCCGAACATGCGGAGACGACTCCAGCGATAAAGACGGTCTCGTCTTCGAACCAGTCGTAGCGCGGGCCATCTTCCAGCACATATTCGAGCGCGCCCAGGAACAGCGCCATGAAGATCAGGCCGATCCAGTCGAAGCGCTCGAACAGCGCCAGGTTGGGCTCGTCGAAATCAATCAGCGTGATGGCGGCGATCGTCACCATGATGCCGGGCACGATGTTGATGAAGAACAGCCAATGCCACGACGCCAGGTCGGTCAGGTAGCCGCCGACCGTCGGCCCGATGGTCGGCGCGAGCGTGGCGACGAGGCCGATGATCGGGGTGACGATCGGCTGCTTCGATCGCGGAAAGATCGTGTAGGCCGAGGCGAACACGGTCGGCACCATGCCGCCGCCGATAAAACCCTGCACCGCGCGCCAGATGATCATCTGGTTCATGGTCGAGGTCAGTCCGCACATCAGGCTCGCGACCGTGAAGCCGGCGGCGGCGCCGGCAAACATGATGCGGGTGCCGAGCGCGCGCGACAGGAATCCCGAAAGCGGGATCGCGACCACTTCGGCCATCAGATACGAGGTCTGCACCCAGGTGACTTCGTCTGCCGATGCCGCGAGGCCGGCTTGAATTTCGTTCAGCGACGCCGACACCACCTGGATGTCGAGAAACGCCATGAACATGCCGAAGCACATCGCCACGAAGGCGACGATGCGCATCGGATCGACGCGCTCGCTGGGAGGCGTAGCCGGCCGCGCTGCGGCACCTGAAGGTGCCCCCGTTCCGGCCGTGATGGTGGCAGCGTTGGCCATCGCCGATCGACCTTTGCGGATCAGTGCGCCGAAGCGCTCATCGTCTGCAGCGGTTTGGTGGTCCCGGCGAATCCGCCCGACTTGGTGTTCACGCTCACCACCACCGACATGCCGGGGCGCAGCAAGCCTTCGCGCGCGACGTCGCGCGGCACCTGGATGCGCACCGGCAGGCGCTGCACGATCTTGGTGAAGTTGCCGGTGGCGTTGTCAGGCGGCAGCAGCGAGAACACCGCGCCGGATGCCGGCGCGAAGCTTTCCACCGTGCCCTCGATCGCATGCTCGGGCAGCGCGTCGACTGCGATCGTGACCGTTTGCCCGAGCCGCAGCCGCGACACCTGCGTCTCCTTGAAGTTTGCGGTGACATAAATGTCTTCGAGCGGCACCACGCTGGCGAGGCGCTGACCGGTCTGCACATAGTCGCCGACCTGCACGGCGCGATTGCCGACGACGCCGTCGATCGGCGCGTGAATGACGGTGAAGGACAGATCGCGCTCGGCTTTGGCGAGCGTGGTCTTCAGCTCATTGAGCGTCGAAATCGCTTCCTGCTTTTGCCCCTTGAGCACCTCGACATTGGCGACGGCGGAATCGATCGCCGCTTTGGCACCCTGCACCGCCGCGACCGCCTGGTCGCGATTGGCCTGCGCCTGCTCCTGCAATTGCTTGCTCGAGGCGTCGCGCGCGACCAGCACGTTTTGCCGATTGAGCTCAAGCTCCATGCGCCGCTCGGCGGCCTGGGCGGAGACAAGTTGCGTGCGGGTCTGCTCGACCGCGGCTTCCTGGGCGACGATCTGATGCGCCATGCGGGCGACGGTCGCCTGCTGGGTCGAGACTTTCTCGCGCGCGGTATCGACCGCCAGGCGATAGTCGCCGTCGTCGATGGTGGCGATGACGTCGCCGGCATGCACGTAGGTGTTTTCGGTCACCGGCACGCTCGCCACATAGCCCGCGACCTTGGCGGCCAATGTGGTGTTGTAGGCCTGCACGTAAGCGTCGTCGGTGGTGACCAAAAAACGGCCGTGGGTGACATAGCGATAGCCGAACCAACCACCGACGCCGGCAGCGAGAAGCGCAACGACTGCGAGCACCAGCTTGCGCCGGCCCGAGCGCTTCGTCGGAGCGGGAGACGCTGCCGTGCTGCAGTGCCGGCGTTCGTGGGGGCGGCTGAGGGGGCCGCGGCGGCAACGTTCGCCTCGGCTTGCTGGTGTTCTGTTGGCGCGTGTTGGTGAGCGGCTTGATTGCTACCGGAAGCTTGGCTGTGATCCGCAGCTTGGCTGCCATCTGAGGCCGTACCGACATCGCCAGCCTGGCCGCTATCACCGTTTTGATTGCGATACATGCGGCCCTCCTTGGGGCGCCGAAGCAAAGTGACCGAACCGTTCGGTCATTATCCCACGGAACGGAACCAAGTCAATATTGACCGAACCGTTCGGTCAATTTATTTTAAGCGTAGAATCGCTGTCACGCGATTTTCGCCTGCCGGTGGAATCGCACGCCGACAGTCTGACAAAAGGCTTTGGATATGAGCGAGTTAGCGACCTTGGACCGTCCCGCAACGACCACCGATGACGACAGCGCCAAGCGCCGTCAGATCGTTGGCGGGGCCCGCGCCATTTTCCTGTCGCAGGGTTTCGACGCCGCCAGCATGAATGACATCGCCCGCGCCGCCGGCGTCTCCAAGGGCACGCTCTACGTCTATTTCAAAGACAAGGAGCAGCTGTTCGAAGCTATCGTCGAACAGGAGTGCGAGACCCAGGCGGAAGGTATCTTCGACTTCGATGCCGACGATCACGACGTCGGGGCGGTGCTGACGCGTCTGGGCTTTGCCTACATCCGCTTTCTCTGCCGGCCCGAAAAGGCGTCGGCGATCCGCATCGTGATCGCGATCGCGGAGCGGATGCCCGAACTGGGGCGGAGGTTTTACGAGCAGGGTCCCGGCCGGGGCATCGCCAAACTTGCCGCCTACATCAAGGCGCAAGTCGAAGCCGGCATTCTGGTGGTGGAGGATTGCGAGGTCGCAGCCGCGCAACTCATCGAAGCCTATCAGGCGATGCTATTCAAATCGATGGTGTTCAACTTCGTGCGCGAGCCGAGCGAAGAGCAGATCGCGCGCGTTGTGCCGATCGCGGTGAAAGTCTTCTTGGCGGCCTACCGGGCGCCGCGCACTTAACGATCAGCGCGCGCACTTACAGACTTCGCTCGACGCCTCAGCCGACGAACTGCGCGGAACCAGCCCGGCGTCACCCGCGAGGCTGGTTCTGCTTCGGATGATGTTTTCAGTGGCTGGCGAGCGGATCGCTCGGCGCAAATCCGAGAGCGACTTGACCGGCATTGGCGTAGAATCGCTCGTGCGCAAAGACGTGCTGCCGGGTCGCATGGATGTCGCGCAGGCGCCGCTGCAGCGGCGAGGTGTTCATCACCACGCTTGCGCCGCCGAGCGTATAGCAGCCGCTGACCACGTCGGTGCAGGCCGCATGAATCCAGGCACTGCCTTGAAGGCTCTCGGCGAAATCGGCCTTGCCGTCGAGCATACCTGTCTGGGCATGGCGCCACTGGCGCTCGGCTTGAACGTCGAGCAGTGCGCGGGCTGCCCGCAACTCCGCGCCGAGCCGCCCGAACTCATGCTGGAAGACCGGGGAATCCTTCAGATCCGTGCCGGCGAAAAGCTGGCGGCGGCCGGCGCCCGCCAGGGACGCGAGATCGGCCACGGCGCCCATCGCGATTCCGACGGCGACCGCGCAATGAATCGTCGGAATGAACGGCGCGGCAGCGCTCTCGAACAAGCCCGGAATGTTTGAGGGTCCGTGGAGCGCATCGAAGGCGTACGCATTGGCAACGTCGACGTTGTTCAGGATCACGTGGTGACTGCCGCTGCCGGTCAGGCCCGAGGCCCGCCATGTCTCCTCGATGTGCCACTGCTCAGCCGGAACGATGACGAATTTGGTCACAGGGCCCTGGCCTGACGTTATCGGCTGATCGTTCTCGCAGACGACGCAATGCGCGGCGATCCACTGCGCATTCTGGCAGCCGCTGGCGAACGGCCAGCGTCCCGAGACCCGATAGCCGCCACCGACCATCTCGGCGCGGCCTGCTGGCGTGCCGACCCCAACCACCATCGGGTCGGCGCCGCCGGCATAGATGCTGTCGTAGGTTGCCCGCGCCAGCCTGCTGCAAAACAGCTGTGACGTCACGGCGATCATCGCCACCCACGCCACCGAACTGTCGGCATTGGCCAATGTCTCAAGCATCGGCAGCACGTCCGGGATGCTCATGGCGAAGCCGCCATGGCTGCGCGGCACAAGTGCTCGGAATAGTCCGATACGCCGAAGGCTGTCGACGATATCCGCCGGCAAACGGCGGCTGTGCTCAATCTCCTCGGCACGACTCGCAAGCTCCGGCGCGAGTTCGTCGACCGCGGCTAACAGCGTCTCCTTGTCGGCGGCCGCGTCGACGCGCTTCCGTAACGGTTGGATGTTCGTGGTGATCATGAACGCCTCCTTTGACCAGCCGGCGCCATGACGGGGCCGTGGCAGCCCAAGAGGTACGAACGCCATGTTTCAGAGCGGTGCCGAAGGCAGGCGGGATGATTACGGATGCAATATCGGCGAAGGCGGTGTGATCAAACAACCGGGACGGAATTTGTCGCACATCTGAAAGATGACACCGGCTAATCCAGCCTCATCGCCGACCCGATAGGAGCGAAGCGCCCCCCGGGTCGCCGTCTTGCGCGCTTTATCAATCTGCCATTTCTGCGCAATGCCCATGACGCGTCATTGCCGGACATTTATTCGCCGCGATCGACGTTCCGATGTCTGGAACTTTGCCGTGGTGGGCTGCATTAATTCCACATCACGCTCGGAGCTTCTTATGCCTTACACGCGACCGATCCGGCGCTTCTATTTGACGCCGCCGAAATTGTGGACGTTTATCATTTCGCTCGTGCTCGCCATCATTGCGGTGCTCGCGGTGTATGGCCACTTTGCGCCGCTGCACCCGATCAACGGCTTCCTCACCCTGCTGATCGCCTGGATTATTCTGGTCGCTGGCGTTCTGGTTCGCGGTATTTGAATCGGGGCGGTATCTGGGTTGGGAGCGGGTGGTAGCCGACCGCCTCATTTTCCCAGGACGAAATCCAACAGCCCCTGAAAATCGCGGGATGTGCCGTCGGCTTTCAGCCCCAACTCTTCGGCCGGAACGTTGAAACGGTTCACCCAGAAGGTCGGATAGCCAAAACTCTTCGCACCATAAGCGTCCCAGGCACCGAAGGCCGCGAAGGCGATCTCGTCCTTTTTCAGATGCAGCCGCTCCATGCCGAGCGCGTAGGCGCGCGGATCGGGCTTGTAGGTCTGGTTCACTTCGGTGCTGAGCAGTTCGTCGAACAAGTCCGCAATGCCGGCATGCTCGGCATTGGCGCGCAGCATCGCGGTGCTGAAAACCGATAGGGTGATGATCCGCACGCCGGCGGCTTTGAGCTTCCGCAAGCCATCGGCCGCATCCGGCCAAAGCTTCAAATTCAAATACGCATCGAGGAGTTGCCGGCGCGTTTCGGCGGTCAACTCCAGATGCATCGCTTCGGCCGTATAGACCAGCGCGTCTTCGGTCACCGCGAAGAAATCGGCATAGCGGCCGGTGATCGTGCGCAAGTAGCAATATTCGAACTGCTTGGCGCGCCAGAGCTTGGTGAACTCGGCGCTCTTTCCCGGAAAGGCCTTTTCGACCTCGGGAACGATCGAGTTGGCGTCGAAGATAACGAAATAGTCGAAGGCCACGGCCTTGAAACGCGGCGCCGGCTGCGCCTGCGCTGCGGGTGTCATGATGGCCAGACCCAAGGCGATCACCAATCCGGCCGCGGACGACAACCACGTCATGGCTTACCTCTGCGGTGTCTGTGGTTTCGGTATCTCGGGTTGCGGGGGCGCCGGCAAATCTTCGGTCGGCCGGCGCGAAATCCGGTAGCGCATCTCGACCGCGCTGCCCTGCCAGAAAAATGTGTAATCGATATTGGTCACGTTGCCGTCGGACGGCAGCGCGACATTGCAGTCGACTTTTTTCTTGTCGCTGGAAACCGTCTTGATCGCGTCCTCGCGCAACGGCCCGAGCTTAAGCTGATCGATCACGCCGCTCAGCGTTTGTTTGGCGCGCGAAGAATCGCAATCCGGCAGGGTGAAGCGGTCCTGGAAGCCGCGATAGATCAGTACGCCCGCGATGGCGAGCGCCGGGAGCCGATCAGGCGGAACAGCGTCCGGGTGGAGTTATTGGGCGGCGGTTGACGCGACGCCGACCAGCGCCGCGCGCGCAGCGGCGGCCGGTTGGTGGGAGGAGTGCGCATCCGCGGCCATCGGTCGGCCTATTCGGCTTTGACGATCGCTTCCGTCATCTTCTTGGCGTCGCCGAGCAGCATCATGGTGTTGTCGCGATAGAACAGCGGATTGTCGATGCCGGCGTAGCCGGAGGCGAGCGATCGTTTGTTGAACATCACCGTGCCGGCCTTCCACACCTGCAGCACGGGCATGCCGTAGATCGGCGACGTCGGGTCATCTTCGGCCGCCGGATTGGTGACGTCGTTGGCGCCGATCACGTAGGCGACGTCGGCCTGGGCGAATTCCGAGTTGATGTCTTCAAGCTCGAACACTTCGTCGTAAGGCACGTTCGCTTCGGCGAGCAGCACGTTCATGTGGCCCGGCATGCGGCCGGCCACCGGATGAATGGCGTATTTGACCTCGACCCCATGGGCCTTGAGCTTGTCGGCCATCTCGCGCAGCGCGTGCTGCGCCTGCGCCACCGCCATGCCGTAGCCCGGCACGATGATGACCTTGGACGAGTTCTTCAGAAGGTACGCGGCGTCGTCGGCGGAGCCGATCTTTACCGGCCGATGCTCGGCCTCGCCGCTTGGGCCGGCGACTTCGCCGCCGAAGCCGCCGAGGATGACGGAGATGAACGAGCGGTTCATGCCCCGGCACATGATGTAGGACAGGATCGCGCCCGACGATCCGACCAGCGCGCCGGTGATGATCAGCGCCGAATTGCCGAGCGTGAAGCCGATGCCGGCGGCCGCCCAGCCGGAATAGGAATTGAGCATCGAGATCACGACCGGCATGTCGGCGCCGCCGATCGGGACGATGATGAGTACGCCGAGTGCGAACGAGACCAGCGCGATCAGCCAGAACGCGGTGTAGTGCTGCGCTTCGAAGAACCAGATGATCAGCAGGACCAGAGCGATCGCCAGCGCGATGTTGATGGCATGCCGCGCCGGCAGCAGGATCGGCTTGCCGCTCATGCGGCCCGGAGAGTTTCAGAAAAGCGATGATCGAGCCCGTGAAGGTGATGGCGCCGATGGCGACGCCGAGCGACATCTCGATCAGGCTCTGGCCGTGAATCGCCATGCTCGCTACCAATGTCGAACGCGGCCGGGGCGTAGAGCGCGCCGGCGGCGACCAACACGGCCGCGAGGCCGACCAGCGAGTGAAACGCCGCGACCAGTTCGGGCATCGAGGTCATCGGCACGCGCCGCGCGATCACGGCGCCGAGCACGGCGCCGATCGCGACCGCGACAATCACCAACGTCCAGGCGCCGCCGCCGGCCGGCGGGTGTGCCGCCAGCGTGGTGGCGACCGCGATCGCCATGCCGATCATGGCAAGCAGGTTGCCGCGGCGGCTGGTGTCGGGATGCGAAAGCCCGCGCAGCGCCATGATGAACAGCACGCCCGCGATCAGATAAGCCACCGCGGCGAGGTTAGCGCTCATCGGATGCGGTCTCCTATCGCTCTTCTTCCGTCAAGCCCGGGCATGACGATGTTGAATGTCAAACCCATCGTTATCGCTTCGGCTTTTTCTGGAACATCGCCAGCATGCGCTGGGTGACCAGAAAGCCGCCAAAAATATTCACCGAGGCGAAGATCAGCGCCACGAAGCCGAAGGCGCGCGCCCAGATCGGTCCAGAATCGTCGGCGACGAGGCGAACGCCGACGGCGAGCAGCGCACCGACCACGATCACCGACGAGATCGCGTTGGTCACCGACATCAGCGGCGTATGCAGCGCCGGCGTCACCGACCAAACGACGTAATAGCCGACAAACACCGCCAGCACGAAGATCGATAGCCGGAAGACGAACGGATCGACCGTATCGGGAATCGCCTGAATGGCGCCGCCGCTCGCGGTCGCGATGATGTCGAGTTGCGCGAGAACTGACAGGGTCACCATCGTCGGCTCCTTCCGTGGTCTCCCGCCCCCCTTGTGGGGGAGGGTGGGGACGGGGAGTGGGAGGCGATGCGCTGACGCTTATCCATCGCCTCTCGACCCCACCCCTAACCCATCCCACCGGGGGGAAGGGAAATGAACTATGCCGCGCTCTTCGGCTTGAAATTCGGATGCACGATCGCGCCGTCGCGCGTTAGCGCCGTCGCCTTGACGATATCGTCGTCCCAATTGACCGCCAGCGCCTTGGTCTTCTTATCGATCAGCACATCGAGGAAGGCCAAGAGATTTTTGGCGTAGAGGCTGGATGCCGTCGCGGCGAGCCGGCCCGGCACATTGGTGTAGCCGACGATCTTGACGCCGCCGGTTTCGGCGACCGCGTCAGCCCTGGCGCCTTCCACGTTGCCGCCGCGCTCGACCGCGAGATCGACGACGACGGAGCCGGGACGCATCGAGGCCACCATCGCGCCGGAGATCAGCCGCGGTGCCGGCCGTCCGGGAATGAGGGCCGTGGTGATGACGATGTCCTGTTTCTTGACGTGCTCGGCGACCAAAGCCGCTTGCTTCGCCTGGTACTCCTTGGACATTTCCTTGGCGTAGCCGCCGGCGGTTTCGGCGGCTTTGAATTCTTCATCCTCGACGGCGATGAATTTGGCGCCGAGGCTCTCCACCTGCTCTTTGGCGGCCGGCCGCACATCGGTTGCGGTCACGATGGCGCCGAGCCGCCGCGCCGTCGCGATTGCCTGCAGGCCGGCAACGCCAGCGCCCATGACGAACACTTTTGTCGCCGGCACTGTGCCGGCCGCAGTCATCATCATCGGCAGTGCCCGGCCGTATTCGGCGGCGGCATCGATCACCGCGCGGTAGCCGGCAAGATTGGCCTGGCTCGAGAGTACGTCCATGACCTGCGCGCGGGTAATGCGCGGCAGAAGCTCCATTGCAAACGCGGTGACGCCGGCATCCGCCATGGCGCGCAGCGCCTCGTCGTGACCGTAAGGATCCATGATGCCGATGACGATCGCGCCGCGCTTGTAGCGCGCCAGTTCCGCCGCTTGCGGCCGCCGCACTTTGAGAACGATGTCAGCCCCGCTGACGGCATCGGCCGAAACCGTCGCACCGGCAGCGGTATAATCCGCGTCGAGGACGCCGGACTTGATCCCGGCACCGGGCTCAACGGCGACTTCGGCTCCGAGCGCAATGATCTTCTTGATGGTCTCGGGCGTGGCGGCGACGCGCGGCTCTCCCGTATCGCCCTCTGCAGCAACCGCGATTTTCATGGTTCCTCCGACGGCTGCTTGGCGCGGGGTCGGACCGGTGGGTTACAAGAACGCCGGCCGCCTCGTTACGCCCAGGCTACAGGCGCGAGACGGTTTCAGACCAGGAAATAAGCCATCAGGATCACGATGATGATGACGGCCGCGAGGACGCTTTTCGTCAACGTGATGAAGTTGCGGTAGGTCTGCTCGTGGGCCTCGTAATCATTGCCCGTAGCGGTAGCGTATTCGACTTCACCATGATCGGCCATTTCAGTCCCTCAGGCTTGCGCGGTTGCGCGCGGGCTTAGCGTAAATGCGCCTTTTGAGCAACGGGAGGTAGCCGTTTTTGGGATGCCTGGCGATCGATCTGGCGTCGCCGCGCCGACGGAGGCTGCTTTGGCGGCTCGCTGGTCCGTTGAGGACGGGCCGGACGTTGGACATTTTACATGTCGAGGACCAGGCGCTCGCTCTTGCAGCCGGCGCAGCAGATCATGACCTTGTCGTTGGCGGCCTGCTCTTCTTCGCTCAGCACCGAGTTCGCGATGCTCGGGGATGCCGGAGATGACCCGGGTCAGGCACTCGCCGCAGATGCCGAGCTCGCACGAATAGTCGACGTCGACGCCGGCTTCGTAAAGCACTTCCAGGATCTTCTTCCCCTCCGGGATGTAATATTCCTCGCCGGAGCGGGCGAGCTCGACCCAGAAGCCGCCGGACGTCGCCGCCTCGGCTTTCGGGGTGAAATATTCCACATGCACGTTGTGCTTGGGCCGGCTCGCTGCGGCGGCTTCGAAAGCGGTGAGCATCGGGTTGGGACCGCAGCAATAAAAGTGCGCGTTCTCCGGTGCCTTGGCGATGGCCGCGGCGAGATCAAGAAATTTTCCGTCCGCTTCGTCGTCGAAATGCAGATGCGTGCGGTCGGTGCCGTGCTTCTCGATGGTCGCGAGAAACGCCATGTCGGCGCGCGAGCGGGAGGAGTAGTGAAGCTCCCACGAGCGGTTCTGCGCGGTGAGCTCCTGCGCCATGCACCAGATCGGCGTGATGCCGATGCCGCCGGCGAACAGCACGATATGCTCGGCGTCGACCAGTGGGAAATTGTTGCGCGGGGCGCTGATCTGAAGTGCGTCGCCGACTTTCAGTTCGTCGAAAATGTAGCGCGAGCCGCCGCGGCTGGCGGCATCAAGCTTGATGCCGACCACGTAGCTGTCCGGATCCGCGCTCGGGTTGAGCAGCGAGAATTGGCGGATCAGTCCGTTCGGCAGATGGATGTCGATATGGGCGCCGGCTTTGTAGCCCGGCAGCTTGCCGCCATCCGGACGGCGGAACGTATAAGCGTTGGTATCGCGCGCGGCGTTCTCGATGTCGCTCAACACCACGTCGATCAGCGCGTGGCGGTTCTCGGTCGAGGGCGCGGTTGAAGCTGCGGTCATCGTGTTCATGCGGAATAAATAGGCGGCCCAGGGTCCGTTCCGCAATATGTTGTTTCGCGGCCGCGGAACTCGCCGCCCAATGTGTTGGAGATTAGAAGCGTTCTTACGCCGTTTTGGTTCTTCGTCGCGGCCATTCAGCCGATAGCGTTAAAGCCGGCGATGACTCACGCCTGCCGCGCAGCCGTAACCGGCGTGGTTCCGCGCGCCATCTCGGCCACGCGATCTGCGAACACCGAGCCGATCATCACGATCACCGGACCGCCCGTTGCCTCGGCCGCCAGCAGGGCCGGAAGGTCGGCAATGCCGGCCGCGATGGTGCGCTCCTCGGCGCGGGTGACATATGCGATCGCGACCGCCGGCGTTGTCGGATCAAGCCCCGCGGCGCACGCTTTCGCCACCAGAGCGGGCAGCGTCTTGACCGGCATGTAGACGACGGTCGTCGCCGCCGAATCGGCGATGCTGCTCCACTCGATGTCGTCCGGCAATTCGCCGTCGCGGCCGTGGCCGGTGATGTACTGCACGCGCCGCGCCTGGCTGCGGCGCGTCAGCGACACCTTCAGCCGACCCGCGGCGGCCTGCGCGGTGGTGATGCCCGGCACGACGTCGACATCGATGCCGGCGGCACGGCAGGCGGCGATCTCTTCGTCGGCGCGGCCGAAAATCATCGGGTCGCCGCCTTTCAATCGCACCACGCGGCGGCCGGCTTTCGCCAGCGAAACCATCAGCGCGTTGATGTCGTCCTGCTTGCACGACGGGCCGTGCCCGGTTTTGCCGACCAGCATCTTCTTGGCTTCGCGCCGTGCGAAATCGAGGATCGCGGGCGACACCAGGTGATCAAACAAAATCACGTCAGCCGATTGCAGCGCGCGCACCGCGCGCAAGGTCAACAATTCCGGATCGCCGGGACCGGCACCAACGAGAATAACCGAGCCCGCCGAAGCGGACGCGTCCTGCGCGGTCAGCAGCGCGGCGAAATCGGATTCGGTCGGCGCACTGTCGGGCGCGGCCACGGCGCGCGCGGCGAATGTCTCCCAGAGATTGCGCCGGCTGCGAAACGACAGCGCCAGCGCCTGCACGCGCGGCCGCCAGTTCCGCGCCGCTTCTGCCCAGCGCGCAAAGCCTTTCGGAATCAGCGCTTCAATCTTGGCGCGGATCGCCTGGCCGAATACCGGCGCGGCACCGTCGGTCGAAATGCCGATCACCAGCGGCGAGCGGTTGACGATGGCGCCGAACGAGAAATCGCAAAACGCCGGCCGGTCGATCACATTGACCGGCACGCCGGCCGCGCGCGCCGCGGCGGCAAAGCGCGCCGCTTCGTGATCGTTGTCGCATTCGGCGACCGCGATGGCGGCGCCGGATAGATCGGCCGCGGCCCACGCGCGCTCATGCAGGACGATCGCGCCGTGCGGTGGCGCAGTCGCAAGCGCGCGCATGTCTTCGCTGACCTGAGGCGCAAAGACGTCCACCGCTGCGCCGGCGGCAGACAGAAGCTCAGCTTTCCAGGCCGCAGCTTGCCCGCCGCCGGCAACGACCGCGCGTTTGCCGGCGAGCGCAAAGAACGCCGGCAGCCGTGCCAGCGGGCTCATGCGTCCAGTCTGCAATCTCGGTGGGCAGATCGCTCATTCCGACAGGTCATTCATTCTCATTGTCTCGTACCCCATCGAGTTAGAATTTCCTACCGGCAACGGCAATCGCATCGCCGCATTTTGGAAGGAAACACTTGCGGCGCCGACCCTGGAGAAAATAATTGCCGCATTCGTCCGGGCTCGGCAAAAAATTCTCCCGGTGCCGATTTCCATCGGGCGCGCGATATTTGCTTCAAGGTCCGTGCCAGGGATTGGTCGAACGCTTGGCGCCAAACAAAAAACGTGGCGGGCGCCCGACGGAGGTACCGCCGGACGCCCTTAGATCAGAGCCAGCCAGTCTATAAGCCGGGTTCTGGATGGCCTGCGGGCAAGCCCGCAGACGTGACGGCCATTCCTCTTGGACGCCGGTTACCCGGCGCCTCCAGCAACCAACCCGGACGGCGGGTCCAGACATTGACCTGATGCCGTGGCGGTTGCCCGCTATGGCCTCGTGCCGTCCCTATTCGGTCTTGCTCCCGGTGGGGTTTGCCATGCCGTCCGCGTTGCCGCCGACGCGGTGCGCTCTTACCGCACCTTTTCACCCTTACCGCGGCCATACGCAACGCGCCGCGGCGGTATGGTCTCTGTGGCACTTTCCCTGAGCTCGCGCCCGCCGGACGTTATCCGGCACCGCTTGTCCATGGAGCCCGGACTTTCCTCCCCGACATCTCTCCAAGGAGAGCGCCGGAGCGGCCGTCCGACCGACTGACCGCGAGAGGGATGGGGGCGCGCCGCGGCGCCGTCAAGAGGCCAGGCGGGCGAAGTCGCGCGCGCGAGCGGCAATCGAGCGCACCCGTCCGCGATGCGCCAGCAGATTCCTTCAGCGTCGCGCGGGTCGATTCATCGCCGATGCCGTCGACACGCGCCGGCCGGAAATGACGCTGGAACGCCTTCACCACGTCCTGGGTGGCGAAATCGTATTGGCCGTTGACGCTGATGCCGTAGCCGTATTGCCGCAGCATGTCTTGCAGCGACGAAACGGCTTCGCCGCGGTCGCCGAGCGTCAGTATTGGTCCGCCCTCCGTGATCGGCGCCGGCACGACCCAATGGCCGACCCCTGAAGTCCCACAGCGTCCGCCAGGGGAATTTCTCGCCCGGATCTGCCTTGCGCGACGGGCGCAACGTCGGAATGCGCCAACACACGCTCGGGCCGGATGGTATTGCGCTTCTGGATGCCGCGGCACAAAGCGGTCACGGCTGCGATCTGGCGCCTCGGAAAATCCGGATAGCCGAAGTCGTGGCCCGGATTGGCGATCTCGATGCCGATGGAGCACGAATTGATGTCGGTTTCGCCCGCCCAGTTCGACGCGCCGGCGTGCCAGGCGCGGCGGCCTTCCGGCACCATCTGCACGACACGGCCGTCTTCAAAGACCAAGTAGTGCGCCGACACTTCACTGCCGGCGCCGCACAGGCGGTCAAGCGCGACCATTGGATCGCTCATGCCCGTGTAATGCAGCACGATCATATCCGGGCGCATGCCGCCGCTCCGCTCGCCATGATTGGGCGAGGGCCGCACATCGGCGACGACGCAGGATTCTGCCGGGAACACGCTGCCTACCATTGGCTAGAGATTAGGACCTGGAGCCCACCCTACAAGTCACTTTGGGGCTGTGCGTTAACGAAATTGTGGAAAAAATCGGGCGGCGTGGCCCGTTAGCAACAGCTTTTGCGGGACGCGGGGCAGATTTTAGCCCGGCACGGGCGACCGCCGGCTGGTTCCGGGGCGCTGTACGCGCGTCCAGTCCCGTGTCCCTGTCCCGTGTCCGGGGCATAAATCCTTAACACTAACGTTTTCAACTCTTCCTTAAGTTTACCAGTCACTAATCGGATCAGCCTTTCGCGCGGTCCCGGGGACGTGAGCGCGACGCCCTCAGGCCCAACGAGATCAGGCTGATGAACGCCCATCCTGTCCAGCACAGCGTCGCGATGGTCAGGCCGGGCGTGGGGGGCATAGCGCAGGGTGGGATACGGCGTGCGATTGGCGGCAGGCGCATTCGGAGCATCGCCATGATCGCGGGCCAGGACAGCCCCGCTGCCGCAGGCGCGGCTCCTCATATTCCGGTTCTGGTCGATCGCGTTGTCGAATGGCTCGCGGTGCGCGAAGGCGGCCGCTATGTCGACGGCACGTTCGGGGCCGGCGGCTATACGCGGGCGATCCTGCAAACGGCCGGCGCGCGCGTGATCGGCATTGACCGCGATCAAACCGCGATCGCGCGCGGCGCCGATCTGGTCGCGCAGGCGGATGGCCGACTGGAATTGGTCGAGGAGCGTTTCGGCGACCTGCAATCGGTCGTCGCCGAAGCATCGGTCGACGGCATCGTGTTTGATCTTGGCGTCTCGTCGATGCAGCTTGACCAGGCCGCGCGCGGCTTTTCATTTCGCCTCGACGGCCCGCTCGACATGCGCATGGGCCATGACGGTCCGACTGCGGCCGATGTGGTCGCGCGCGCGTCCGAGCGCGATCTTGCCATCATCATCGCGACGCTCGGCGAGGAGCGGCATGCGCGGGCGGTGGCGCGCGCCATCGTCAGGGCGCGTAGCGAACAGACACTCGAAACAACACGCGCGCTCGCCGACATCGTTGCCCGTGTGGTGCACGCGCGCGACAGCGCCATCCATCCGGCGACGCGCACCTTTCAGGGGCTGCGCATTTTCGTCAACGAGGAACTGGCTGAACTCGCTGACGGACTCGCCGCCGCCGAACGCGTTCTCAAGCCGGGCGGCCGGCTGGTCGTCGTTTCCTTTCATTCGCTGGAAGATCGCATCGTCAAAAATTTCCTCGCCGAGCGCGGCCGCGCGCCCGCGACATCGCGGCATCAGCCAGAGATCGTGGCGGCGCCGCCGAGCTTTCGGCTGCTGACCCGCAAGCCGCAAATTCCCGACGACGCGGAGACAGCCGCCAATCCGCGCGCGCGTTCGGCAAAGCTGCGCGCGGCGGAACGCACGGACGCTCCGGCGTTTGCGGTATCGGGCGACGACGAATCGCGGCTGCCGTCGCTCGCCGATGTGATGCGAGGGCGCTCATGATTCTGCGCGTGCTCAATCTCATGGTGATCGCTGCGCTGATCCTCGCCGCAGCCTACGTGTATCGCATCAAATACAATTCGACCGTGCAGGCGGAGCGCCTGGCCAAGATCCGCAGCGAGGTGCGCCGCGAGCGCGACAGCATCGCGGCGCTGCGCGCCGAATGGGGTGAACTGGAAAACCCGGCGCGCATCGAGGGGCTGACCAAACGCTATCTTCACCTCGTTCCGATCGCGCCGACCCAATTCGACAAGCTCAACGGTTTGCCGGATCGCCCGCCGCAACTGGTCAGGCCCGACAGTGCCGATCCGATTGGCGATGTGATTGAGAACCTCGAAGAGCCGCAGGCGCAGCCTCCCGTGACGGGGAGTATCCGGTCGCCTGCGTCCACGCCGTCTGGCGCCGCGACTGCTGCGGGGTCTCCGAGCGAAATTGACGCAGCGAAGCGTGCAGCAAAGTCCGGGCGGCTCGAGCGATGACCATGATCACAGAGGCCGATACGCCGCCGCTCGCTGAAGCCACGGACATGCATCCCGCGGAAGCGGCCGAGAGCCTGTCGTCTGACTTGGCCGCACATTCGCTCGTGCCCGAGAACCCCGATGCGCCGGTAGGGCCGGAAGCATTCCCACTCGTGCCCGAGGACGCGGAGCCGCCGGTCGCGGCAACTCCGGCGGCCGTTGCGCCGCCGCCAAAATTGGCGCCAGCGACTCCGGCAGAGCCGTGGCGCCGCCGCGCCTTGCGCGCGGTTCTGTACGGCACCACGGTCGATCGCAACGTCAAAGCGCGGGCACGGGTCGGGCTCGCGATCCTTGCCTTCGCGATCGTTTATCTGATCATCGCGGCGCGGCTGGTTGCCTTCGGCATCGCCTCCGAGAGCCGCAGCGCGCATCGCGTCGCCGGCGGCGATGCCATCGCGACCGCGCGTCCCGATATTCTCGATCGCAACGGCGAAGTGCTGGCGACCGACGTGCGCGTGCCGTCGCTTTATGCCGAACCACGCCGGCTGATCGACAAGGACGAAGCGGCAGAACTCCTCACCGCCGATCTGCCCGATCTCGACGCCAATGAATTGCGCGAGCGGCTCTCGTCGAAGCGCGGCTTTGTCTGGCTCAAGCGCGACATCACGCCCGAGCAGCAGCGCGCGATCTATCGGCAAGGCCTGCCGGGCATCGGCTTCCTGCCGGAGAACAAACGCGATTATCCGAGCGGCAATGAATCGTCGCACGTTCTGGGCCACGTCAATATCGACAACCAGGGCATTGCCGGCATGGAGAAGTGGCTCGACGGCCACGGTCTCGCGGCCTTGCACATGGCGGGGCTCGCCACCGACCGTTTGCAAAATCCGGTCGAACTTTCGGTCGATCTGCGCGTTCAGCACGCGTTGCGTGAGGAGCTTCTCGCCGCCCGCGCCAAATTCCAGACGATCGCCGCAGCCGGCGTCGTGCTCGACGTGCGCACCGGCGAGATCGTCGTCGCTGGTGTCGGTGCCGGATTACGATCCCAACAATCCGCATGAGGCGCTCGACGCCACCCGCATCAACCGCCTGACCACCGGCGTGTTCGAAATGGGGTCGACGTTCAAGGCCTTCACCATCGCGATGGCGCTCGACAACGGCAAGGCGACGTTGCGATCGTCGTTCGACGCGCACAATCCGCTGCATTACGGCAAGTTCGACATCCACGATTTCGAGCCGATGCAGCGCGCGCTCTCGGTGCCGGAGATCTTCACCTATTCGTCGAATATCGGCGCGGCCCGGATCGCCATGGCGGTCGGCATCGAAGGTCACAAGGCGTTCCTGAGAAAGATGGGCCAGCTTGACCGGCTGCGCACCGAATTGCCGGAAAGCGCCGAGCCGATCGTGCCAAAACGCTGGGGCGAGCTCAACACCATCACCATTTCATTCGGTCACGGCCTTTCGGTCGCGCCGCTGCAGGCGGTGATGGGCGTCGCCGCACTCGTCAACGGCGGCATTCTCATTCCGCCGACGTTCCTCAAGCGCTCGGAGGCCGAAGCAGCCGCGCTCGGCAAGCGCGTCATCAAGCCCGAGACCTCGGAGATGATGCGCTATCTGATGCGGCTCAATGTCGAGAAGGGCACCGCGTCAAAAGCTGAAGTTCCCGGCTATTACATCGGCGGCAAGACCGGAACCGCCGACAAGGTGGTGTTCGGCCGCTATTCCAAGGCCAAGGTGCTGACCGATTTCATGGCGGTGCTGCCGGCCGACAAGCCTCGGTATGTGCTGCTGATCATGCTCGACGAGCCGCATCCGACGCCGGAGACGCATGGCTTCAAAACGTCGGGTTGGAATGCGGTTCCGACCGGCGCAGCGGTGATCAAGCGAATTGCGCCGCTCCTCGGAATCGAACCCCGTATGGACCTGCCGCCCGCCGATCGTCAGATACTGGCCTCGATCAAGGAAAGCAGGTAAGGCGGGCACCGCATGTCCACCCTGAAGCTTGGCGCAATCCTGCCTGCGGACGCTGTCATCGAGACCGGCAAGCCCGATCTCGACATCAGGGGCGTCACCGCGGATTCGCGCGCGGTCAAGCCGGGCGACATCTTCGTCGCCATCGAGGGCAGCAAAACCGACGGCTCGAAATTCGTCGCGGCGGCGCTCGCCGCCGGTGCTTATCGCGGTTCTCGCGCAACAGGCGCCGGCGACGCCGTTGCCGGCCGGCGTCGCCTTCGTGCGCAGTCACAATGCGCGGCGCGCGCTGGCATTGATCGCGGCAAAATTCTTTGCGCGCCAGCCGCAGACCATCGCGGCGGTGACCGGCACCAGCGGCAAGACATCCGTCGCCGCCTTCACGCGTCAGATCTGGACGGCGCTCGGCTATAGCGCCGCCAGCATCGGCACCGTCGGCATCGTCTCGCCGCGCGGCGAAACGTATGGGTCGCTGACGACGCCGGATCCGGTGGCGCTGCATCGTTCGATCGATGCGCTCGCCGGCGAGGGCGTCACCCACCTGGCGCTCGAGGCGTCGTCGCACGGGCTCGATCAGTATCGGCTCGACGGTGTGCGCATCGCGGCCGCGGGCTTCACCAACCTCTCGCGCGATCATCTCGATTATCACCCGACCATCGAAGCTTATCTCGCCGCCAAGCTGCGGCTGTTTGAAGAGTTGGTCGCGGCGGATGGCGCTGCGGTCATTGCGGTCGATCATGAACACAGCGACGCTGTGGTCGCCGCCGCCAAGACGCGCGGCTTGAGGCTTCTGACCGTCGGCCGCAGTGGCACCGGCATTCGCGCTCATCGATTCCGCGATGGATGGTTTTGCCCAGCGGTTGCGCCTCGGTCATGCCGGGAAGGAATTTCACGTGCGCCTGCCGCTGGTCGGCGAATTTCAGGTCGAGAATGCGCTGGTCGCCGCGGGGCTTGTCATCGGCACCGGCGGCGATCCGGCCGCGGTATTCGCGGCGCTCGAAAATCTCATCGGCGCCAAGGGCCGGCTCGAACTTGCCGGCATCAACAACGGCGCGCCGATCTTCATCGATTATGCGCACAAGCCCGACGCGCTCGCCAAAGCGCTCGAGGCGCTGCGCCCCGCCGCGAGCGGCAAGCTCGTCGTGGTTTTCGGCGCCGGCGGCGATCGCGATCGCGGCAAGCGTCCGCTGATGGGCGCGATCGCGGCCGCCAAAGCCGACCGGGTGATCGTCACCGATGACAATCCGCGCAGCGAAGAACCCGCCGCGATCCGCGCCGCCATCCTGGCCGCCGCGCCCGGCGCCCGCGAAATCGGCGACCGTAGCGCTGGCGATCCGTTCGGCGATTGCCGATTTGCGCTCGGGCGACGTGCTGTTGATCGCCGGCAAGGGCCATGAAACCGGCCAAATCATCGGCGACCGGATCATACCGTTCAGCGATCATGAGGCGGTCGCCGCGGCACTGAAGGAATTGGTCGCATGAGTGCGCCGCTGTGGACCATAAACGACATGGCCGCCGCCATGGGTGCTGCGCGACAAGGCACGCTGCCGCAGTCGGTGTCGGGTCTTTCCATCGATACCCGTACGGTCGGCGACGGCGAGGCGTTCTTTGCTCTGGCGGATCGCCGCGACGGTCATGAATTCGTTCCCGCGGCGCTCGCCGCGAAAGCCGGGCTCGCGGTCGTCGCCGCTGCGCGTCGCGCCGAGATGCCGAAGGATGCGCCGCTGCTGATCGTGGCGGACGTACTCGACGCCCTGCGCGCGCTTGCCGCCGCCGCGCGGGCGCGCACCGACGCCAAGGTGATCGGCGTCACCGGCTCGGTCGGCAAGACCAGCACCAAGGAAGCTTTGCGGCTTGCCTTGTCGAAGGATGGCGAGACCCACGCGTCGGTCGCCTCCTACAACAATCATTGGGGCGTGCCGCTGTCGCTGGCGCGCTGTCCGGCAAGCGCACGCTACGCGGTTCTGGAAATGGGCATGAACCATGCCGGCGAGATCGATCCGCTGTCGCGGCTGGCGCGGCCGCATGTCGCGATCATCACCACCATCGCGCCGGTGCATCTGGAATTCTTCGGCACGCTGACCAAAATCGCCGACGCCAAGGCCGAGATCTTTCTCGGGCTGGAAAAAGACGGCGCCGCCATCATCAATCGCGACATCGCGCAGTTCGCGCATCTCAAGCGCCGCGCCAAAGAGGCGGACGTCGCTCGCGTCGTTTCGTTCGGCGAACACGCCAAGGCCGACGCGCGGTTGCTCAAATGCGCGCTGCATCCGGATTGCTCGACCGTGCAGGCCGATATTCTCGGGCATGAGCTGACCTACAAGATCGGCGCGCCCGGTCGGCATCTGGTCGACAATTCGCTCGCCGTGCTGGCGGCGGCCGTGCTGGCCGGCGCCGATCTTGCGCTCGCGGCGCTGGCGCTGGCGGAATTCCAGCCGGCGTCGGGCCGCGGCACGCGGGCCGAGGTCGAACTGCCGGGCGGCACCGCGCTCGTCATCGATGAAAGCTACAACGCCAATCCGGCTTCGATGGCGGCATCGCTCGCGCTGCTCGGCCAGACGCAAATCGGTCCGCAAGGCCGGCGCATTGCGGTGCTCGGCGATATGCTGGAACTCGGCCCGCGCGGCCGCACCCTGCATCGCGGTATTGCCGAGCCGGTGCTGGCCAATTCGGTCGACCTGGTGTTCTGCGCGGGGCCGTTGATGAAAGCCCTGTGGGAGGCCCTTCCCGCCGGGCGTCGTGGCGGCTATGCAGAGGACTCAAGCGTGCTGGAGCCGCAGGTCTTGTCTGCGATCCGTGCCGGCGATGCCGTCATGGTCAAGGGTTCGCTGGGTTCGCGCATGGGGCCCATCGTCAAGGCGCTGCAGCGGCTCTCCACGCGTCAGGCTATGTCGGAGACCGGCGCGTCGGGTAACGGCACGTTACAAGGCGCGTCCGCACAAGGTTGATGCGATGCTGTATTGGCTGATCGATCTGTCGGATAAGATCACCGTCCTCAACGTCTTTCGCTACATCACCTTCCGCACCGGCGGCGCCGTCATCACCGCGCTGTTGTTCGTCTTTCTGTTCGGCCCGACCATCATCGGCCGCCTGCGCGCGCTGCAGGGCAAGGGCCAGCCGATCCGCGCCGACGGCCCGAAGTCGCACATCATCGCCAAGGCCGGCACGCCCACCATGGGCGGACTGATGATCCTGTCCGGCATGGTGGTCTCGACCCTGTTGTGGGCCAACCCGCGCAACCCTTACGTCTGGGTGGTGCTGTGGGTGACGCTCGGCTTCGGCATGGTCGGCTTCTACGACGACTATCTGAAAGTCACCAAACAAACCCACAAGGGTTTTGGCGGTCTCCCGCGGCTTGCGATCGAGGGCGGCATTGCGCTCGTGGCCTGCGTCGCCTTCGTCGAGCTCGGACGCGTGCCGTT
This sequence comes from uncultured Alphaproteobacteria bacterium, assembly GCA_963737755.1. Taxonomy (GTDB): domain Bacteria; phylum Pseudomonadota; class Alphaproteobacteria; order Rhizobiales; family Xanthobacteraceae; genus BOG-931. The sequence goes on from CAVTTZ010000027.1 coordinate 95,445, forward strand.
TTCCACCTCGCTGGTATTTCCGCTGTTCAAGGAACTGGTGCTCAATCTGGGCTGGTTCTATGTGCTGTTCGCCATCCTCATCATCGTCGGCGCCGGCAACGCGGTGAATCTCACCGACGGTCTCGATGGGCTCGCGATCGTGCCGGTGATGATCGCGGCTGCGAGCTTCGGCATGATCGCTTATCTGTCCGGCAACGCCGTGTTCGCCGATTATCTGCAGATCCATTACGTCGCCGGCACCGGCGAACTGGCGGTGCTGCTGGGCGCGGTGCTTGGCGCGGGCCTGGGCTTTCTTTGGTTCAACGCGCCGCCGGCTTCGATCTTCATGGGCGATACCGGTTCGCTGGCGCTCGGCGGCATGATCGGCGCGGTGGCCGTGGCTACCAAACATGAGATCGTGCTCGCCGTCATCGGCGGCTTGTTCGTGCTCGAAGCGGTTTCGGTCATCGTTCAGGTCGTGTCGTTCAAGCTCACCGGCAAGCGCGTGTTTCGCATGGCGCCGATCCATCATCACTTCGAGCAGCTCGGCTGGACCGAGCCGCAGATCGTGATTCGTTTCTGGATCGTGGCCGTCGTGCTGGCGCTCGCCGGGCTGTCGACTCTGAAGCTGCGGTAATTCGGCGATGAAGCTGAGTGAGCCGACGTCGCTCTCCACTCCCTCCCCCCTCGTGGGGGATGGTGGGGAAGGGGGTCGGGAGGTTGCGCACGCACGACGACGGGTGCGCCAGTCTTCGCTCTATGAGTTCTCGTCTCTGATCAGCCTCCCGACCCCCACCCCTAACCCCTCCCCACAAGGGGGAGGGGAACGCGACGGCTCCGCATGATTCCCATTGAGACTTTTGCCGGCCGCAAGGTCGCGGTGTTCGGCCTGGGCGGCTCCGGCCTGGTTAGCGCGCAGGCGTTGATGGCCGGCGGTGCCGATGTGGTTGCGGCGGACGACAATGCCGAGAGCGTCAAGAAAGCTGCAGCCGCCGGCATTCCGATCGCCGATCTGCGCGGCCTCGACTGGAGCAAGCTCGCCGCTTTGGTGCTCGCGCCCGGCGTGCCGCTGACGCATCCGAAACCGCATTGGAGCGCCGAACTGGCGCATCAAGCCGGCGTCCCGGTGATCGGCGACATCGAGCTGTTCTGCCGCGAACGCCATCGGCTCGCGCCGACCGCGCCGTTCGTCGCCATCACCGGCACCAACGGCAAATCGACAACCACGGCGCTGATCGCGCATCTCGTGGCTTCGGCCGGTCTGGATGCGCAACTCGGCGGCAATATCGGCACCGCCATTCTGTCGCTCGAGCCGCCGCAGGCTGCAGACATCGCGCCGACGCGCGTTCACGTCATCGAATGCTCGTCCTATCAGATCGATCTTGCGCCTTCGCTCGATCCGACGGTCGGCATTCTGATCAACCTCAGCGAAGATCATCTCGATCGCCACGGCAGCATGGCGCACTACGCCGACGTGAAGGCGCGGCTGGTGGCAGGCGTGCCGTCCGGCGGCACCGCCATCGTTGGCGTTGACGATGCATGGTGCCGCGACATTGCCGATCGTCTCGCCCAAGCGGGCAAGCCGGTCGTGCGCATCTCGGTGCGTGGTCCGCTCGCGGATGGAATTTACGCCGATGGGCCGCGCATCGTCCGCGCCATCGCGGGCAAGTCGAGCATGATCGCCGATCTCAGCGGCATCGGCTCGCTGCGCGGCGTGCACAATGCCCAAAATGCCGCATGCGCCACGGCCGCGGCGCTGGCGCTCGGTTTGTCGCCGGAGATCGTTCAAGCCGGCTTGCGCTCGTTTCCCGGATTGGCGCACCGCATGGAGCAGGTCGGTCACGTCGGCCAAGCGCTGTTCGTCAATGATTCGAAAGCGACCAACGCGGATTCGTCGGCGCAGGCGCTGGCGTGCTTCGACGATATTTTCTGGATCGCCGGCGGCAAGCCGAAGACCGGCGGCATCGAATCGCTGCGGCAATTTTTTCCGCGCATCCGCAAGGCGTACCTGATCGGCGAAGCGGCGGAAGACTTCGCGGCTACGTTGGGCGACGCCGCCCCGCACGAAATCGCCGGCACGCTCGACAAGGCGGTGGCGCTGGCAGCCCGCGATGCGGCGCTGTCGAAGGCACCGCATCCGGTCGTGCTGCTGTCGCCCGCCTGCGCCTCGTTCGACCAATATCGGAATTTCGAAGTGCGCGGCGACGCCTTCCGCGCGCTGGTTCAGGCGTTGCCCGGGCTCACCAAACCGGGTGCGTAAACGCGACGCGCCTCGGCGCTGTTCAAATTGAGATGTGCGCGGTGCTCCTTAAGGACCTGGAAACCATCCGGGTGCGAGGACTAGGGACGACAAACCCTGAGGGCTTCGGCCGTTGAGGCGCTGTCGGCAGGGTCATCGGGGACGTAAGGTCATCGTCATGGCGTCGCGCGCGCAGCCCACGCCTTTGAGCGAATGGTGGCGGACGGTCGATCGGCTCACGCTCGCTGCACTCGGCGCGCTGATGCTGGGCGGTATCATCCTTTGCCTCGCCGCGAGCCCGCCGGTTGCCGCGCGCATCGGTCTCGACCCGTTTCATTTCGTCAACCGGCAGGTGTTTTTCCTCGCCCCGGCCTCCGTGGTGCTGATCGGAATTTCGGTTCTGTCGCCGCGCGATATCCGCAAGCTGGCGCTGCTCGTCTTTATCGTCAGCCTCGTGCTGGTTGCCGTGACGCCGCATTTCGGCGCCGAGATCAAGGGCGCAAAGCGGTGGCTGGTGATCTTCGGCGTCAACATTCAGCCGTCCGAGTTTCTCAAGCCCGCCTTCGTGGTTCTGATCGCCTGGCTGTTCGGCGAATCAAGCCGGCGGCCCGACATGCCGGCCAACACCGTCGCGCTGACGCTGCTGCTCGTCGTGGTGAGCCTGCTGGTGATGCAGCCGGATTTCGGCCAGACCATGCTGATTACACTGGTCTGGGGCGCATTGTTCTATATGGCAGGCATGCGCTTCATCTGGGTGCTCGGTCTCGGCGCCACCGCGAGCCTCGGGCTTTTGGTCGCGTTCTACACGGTTCCGCACGTCGCCCAGCGCATCAACCGCTTTCTCGATCCGTCCTCCGGCGATACCTTCAACGTCGATATCGCGACGGAATCGTTCGTGCGCGGCGGCTGGTTTGGTCGGGGTCCCGGCGAGGGAACCATCAAGCGCATCCTGCCGGAAGGCCACACCGATTTCGTGTTCGCGGTGGCGGGCGAGGAATTCGGCGTCGTGCTTTGTCTTATTCTGGTGTCTTTGTTCGCCTTCATTGTCATTCGCGCACTGATCAAGGCGATGCATAATGAGGATGCTTTCATCCGCTTCGCCGCGGCGGGGCTGGCGATCTTGTTCGGACTGCAATCGACCATCAACATGGCGGTGAACCTGCATCTGATGCCGGCCAAGGGAATGACGCTGCCGTTCATCTCCTACGGCGGCTCGTCGCTGATTTCGCTGGCCTACGGCATGGGCATGCTGATCGCGCTGACGCGCGAGCGGCCGCAGGCGCATCTGTCCGGCGGCACCGTGCTGGCTGCGAGTTCGGCCTGATGCTCGCCGGCAGCGCGCCCGTGCTGGTGGCGGCCGGTGGGACCGGCGGCCATTTGTTTCCGGCCGAAGCGCTGGCGGCGGCGCTGATTCGGCGCGGCCTTTCGGTGCATCTCGCGACCGACAAGCGCGCGGCGCGCTACGGCGGCTCTTTCGACGACGCCAGCGTGCATGTGATCACCAGCGCGACGCTGCGCGCGCGCAATCCGGTCGCCATGGCGCAGACCGCGACGTCACTGGCCACGGGTTTTGCGCAAGCTTGGTCGCTGATCGGCCGGCTGCGGCCCGCAGCGGTGATCGGCTTCGGCGGCTATCCGACACTGCCGCCGGTCCTGGCCGCGACATGGCGCGGCGTGCCGACCGTGATCCATGACGCCAACGCCGTCATCGGCCGCGCCAACCGGCTGCTGGCGCCGCGCGTGACCGCCATCGCCACGACCTTTCCGGATATGTTTCGCGACCAGCCGCGGCTCGCCGCCAAGGCAACGCTCACCGGCAATCCGGTGCGCCCGGCGGTGGTCGCCGCCGCCGCCACGCCCTTTCCGCAACTGACCGACCGGCTGCAGCTTCTGGTGTTCGGCGGCAGCCAGGGCGCGCGGGTGATGGCCGACGTGGTGCCCGACGCGATCGCGGCGCTTGATCCGGCGGTGCGGGCGCGGCTTTCCATCGTGCAGCAGGCCCGCGACGAAGATCTGCCGCGGGTGCGCGATGCCTACGCGAACTTATCGGTCACGGCCGAAACCGCGCCGTTCTTTGCCGATCTGCCGGCGCGCATCGCGGCGAGTCATCTGATCGTCGGCCGCGCCGGCGCTTCCACGGTCGCCGAGTTGGCGGCCATCGGGCGGCCCTCCATCTTGGTGCCGCTGCCGCACGCGCTCGATCAGGATCAGTTCGCCAATGCGGGCGTGCTCGCGGGCGTCAATGCCGCGATCCGGCTGCCGCAGACCGAATTCACGCCGCGGCGCCTTGCCGATGAGCTCACAGTGCTCTCCGGAGCGCCGAAGCGGCTCGCCGCCATGGCGGCGGCCGCAAAATTTCTCGGCCGGCTCGATGCCGCCGATCGCCTGGCGGATTTGGTTCTGAAAGTCGCCGGCGGCGCTTTGCGCAGTTAAGTCATGTACGTCCAAATCTCGCGCACCTAATACGGCGTGCCGTCCTTGTGGGCAAAATGCCAGCGGCCTTCTTTCCCGAGCACGGCCTGAATGTCGTCGGCCGGGTAGCGCACTTCGTCGCCTGGCGTGCGATCGCCGATTTCGAGAAAACACAATCGCGCTCGCCGCGATTTTCCAGATGATGGGCCGTGCCGCCGGCCGGAAAGCCCATCACCATGCCGGGCCGAAGCGTCGTTGCGCCGTCGTCGGTAAACAGCGTGGCCTCGCCCTCGACGATATAAATGAACTCATCTTGCCGCGAATGCCGGTGGTGCAGCGAAGACGCCGCACCCGGTGCCAAGCGGGTCAGATTGACGCCGAAATTGCGCAAACCGAAGAGGTCGCCGAGCGGGCGCTTGAGCCGGCCGTCGACGCGGGCGGCGAACGGCGCCGGATAGTTGGTGCTTTTGGCGCGCGGCGGAGCCTCACTTGCAAACAAGGCGACGTGGTTGGTCATGGCCATGCCTTTCGTTGTTTGCTCCTTCAATTGATGCATCGTAAGATTGACGTCAATCTTGATGCAATCAATCAATATGAAGGCCGTTATGGCGAGCCCGGGCATGAAGTGGCTGACCGCCGAGCAGGCGTTAAAATTTCTCGGCGTCCGCGCCCAGACGCTCTACGCCAATGTCAGCCGCGGCCGGATCCGCGCCAAGCCCGACCCAGCCGATTTGCGCCGCAGCCTGTACAACGGCAACGACATTGCCCGCTTGGGCGAGCGGCGTTCCGGACGCCGCCCGACCGAGGCAGTGGCGGCGCAGACGATCGGCTGGGGCGACCCGGTCCTGACGTCTGAAATTTCCACCATCGCCGACGGCCGGCTCTGGTACCGCGGGCGGGATGCCGTAGCGATGGCGGAGGACGCCACGCTCGAGGCGGTCGCCGGGCACTTGTGGCAGGCCCCGGCAATGCGTCTTGGTGACGCGCGGGTCCCGGGGAACGCGGGGTCGGTCGTGCCGATCGCCCGGCTGCTGTCCGCCGTGGCGGAGCGGGCCGCGCTTGATCCGCCGTCGCGCGGCCGCTCGCCGGCGGTGTTGAAGGCGGAAGCCGAAGCCCTGTTCAACACGCTTTTGTCGGCTTCGCTCGGGACAGTCACCGGCCGTTTAGACTTGCCGGTGCATACGCGACTGGCGATGGCTTGGCGCAAACCGCGGGCAGAGGATATTTTGCGAAGAACGCTCGTCCTTCTCGCTGACCACGAGCTGAACGCCTCGACTTTCGCGGTCCGCGTGGCCGCTTCCACCGGGCGCCTCGTTGTCGGCCTGCCTGCTGGCCGGTCTGGCAACCTTGACCGGCCCCCTGCACGGCGGGGCCTCGCGGGCGCTGTCCTCCTTATTCGAGGCTGCGCGCCGGGTCGGCGCCGATGCGGCGGTGCGGGAATGGCTGCAGCGCGGCGAGCCGCTGCCGGCTTTCGGTCATCCGCTCTATCCGGAGGGGGACCCGCGCGCGGTTGCGCTCATGGGCCAGTTCAGGCTTTCTGGCCTGGTCGACGCGGTCCGGATGGCGGCCGAAGACTTGACCGGGGAGCCTCCCAATGTCGATTTTGCGCTCGCCGCCGTGGCGGATTCGTATGCCTTGCCCCGGCACGCGCCGTTCGTGATGTTCGCCTTATCCCGCTCGATCGGTTGGATCGCTCACGCGCTCGAGCAGGTCGCGACCGGCCAACTTATCCGCCCGCGCGCCCGCTATGTCGGACCGGCGCTGGTCAAGGAGTCCCCATGAAGTTACCGCGCGACATCGGTCCGGTGCATTTTGTCGGCATCGGCGGCATCGGCATGAGCGGCATTGCCGAAGTGATGGTCAATCTCGGCTATGTCGTGCAAGGCACCGACCAGGCCGAAGGCGCCAACGTCAAACGTTTGCGCGAGCAGGGCGTCAAGATCATGATCGGCCACGCGGCCGGCAATCTCGGCGATGCCCGGGTGCTGGTGGTGTCGTCAGCGATCAAACCCGACAATCCGGAATTGCTGGCGGCGCGCGCCCAGCGGTTGCCGGTCGTGCGTCGCGCGGAGATGCTCGCCGAGCTGATGCGGCTGAAGAGCTGCGTCGCCATCGCGGGCACCCACGGCAAGACCACCACCACCTCGATGGTGGCGGCGCTGCTCGACGGTGCCGGTTTCGACCCGACCGTGATCAACGGCGGCATCATCAACGCTTACGGCACCAACGCGCGGCTCGGCGCCGGCGAGTGGATGGTGGTGGAAGCCGATGAATCCGACGGCACCTTTCTTAAGCTGCCGGCTGACATCGCCATCGTCACCAACATCGATCCCGAGCATCTCGATCACTTCAAGAACTTCGAATCCGTCCAGGACGCGTTCCGCTCCTTTGTCGAGAACGTGCCGTTCTACGGCTTTTCGGTGATGTGCATCGATCATCCGGTGGTGCAGAATCTGGTCGGCCGCATCGAAGACCGGCGCGTCATCACCTACGGGGAAAATCCGCAAGCGGACGTGCGGCTGCTTGACGTGACACATGCCGGTGGCACCTCGCTGTTCTCGGTCATGGTGCGCGACCGCAACAGCCAAACCGTACGCGAGATCACCAAGATCGCGCTGCCGATGCCCGGCCGCCATAACGCGCTCAACGCCACAGCGGCTGTCGCTGTGGCGCACGAGCTTGGCGTCGACGACAATCGCATCAAGGAAGCGCTGGCGCAGTTCGGCGGCGTGCGCCGCCGCTTCACCCGCACCGGCACCTGGAACGGCGTCACCATCATCGATGATTACGGGCATCATCCGGTGGAGATCGCGGCCGTGCTCAAGGCGGCGCGCGAATCCACCAAAGGCCAGGTCATCGCCGTCGTTCAGCCACATCGCTACACGCGACTGGCCGCGTTGTTCGAGCAGTTCTGCACCTGCTTCAACGATGCGGACGCGGTGATCGTTGCCCCCGTTTACCCGGCAGGTGAAGCGCCGATCGAAGGCGTCGATCGCGATGCGCTGGTGCAGGGTTTGCGCACGCACGGTCATCGTAACGTCGTCGCGCTCGAGAGCCCCGAACGACTGGCTTCGCTGGTCGCCGGCATGACTCAGTCGGGCGACTATGTGGTCTGTCTTGGCGCCGGCTCGATCACCCAATGGGCTTATGCGTTGCCGACCGAACTGGCGGCAATGGGCTGACGCGCGGACCAACGGAGCGTAGCTGAGCCATTGGGGCTGCCGGACTTTCAGGAAACCACTTCGCGCATGCCAAGCGATCTTCCGACCATCCTCAAGACCACGATGACCGCGCTGCGCGGCCGGTTGCTACCGGACCAGCCGCTGGCCGACCTCACTTGGTTTCGCGTCGGCGGTCCGGCGCAGGTTTTGTTCACGCCGGAGGACGAAGCGGATCTCGCCTACTTTCTCCGTGCGCTGCCGCCGGATATTCCGGTTACCACCGTGGGTCTCGGCTCCAACCTGATCGTCCGCGACGGCGGCGTTGAGGGCGTTGTCATCCGTTTGGGACGGGGTTTTAGCGCGATCGATGTCGATGGCCTCACCGTCCGCGTCGGCACCGCGGTGCCGGACGTGAAAGTGGCGCGTGCGGCGCAGGAGGCGAGCATCGCGGGGCTGTCGTTCCTGCGCGGCATTCCGGGCAGCATCGGCGGCGCGTTGCGCATGAATGGCGGCGCCTATGGGGGCGAGACCAAAGACGTCTTGGTCGAAGCGCGCGGCGTCGACCGCGCCGGCAATATCCGCACCTACAGCAATGCGGAGATGGATTTCACTTATCGCCACTGCGGCGTCGCCGACGAGGTGATTTTCACCCAGGCGTTGTTCGCCGGCCGGCCCGGCGATGCCGAGGCCATCGCGGCCGAGATGAACAAGATCACGGAAAGCCGCGAAGCCACGCAGCCGGTGAAGAGCCGCACCGGCGGTTCGACATTCAAAAATCCACCCGGCCACAAGGCTTGGCAACTGGTCGACGCCGCCGGCTGCCGGGGCTTGCGCATCGGCGATGCGCAGGTTTCCGAGTTGCACTGTAATTTTTTGATCAATCTCGGCAACGCCACGGCCGCCGAGATCGAGACGCTGGGCGAAACCGTGCGCGAGCGTGTGAAAAACACATCCGGCGTCGAACTGTCCTGGGAAATCAAGCGGATCGGCTTGCCGCGTGGCGAAGCCCATTCGGTGCGCTGAACGACGCCACGCGATCTGTCGCCGCCGACCGGTGCGGCTCAAGATGCCGGTCCATCGTGCGGGAAACCGAGAAGCCCATGCGCATCGGAATTCGGCTCGCTCTGACCAGCCTGGTGCTCGCCTCGATCGTCATCAGCGCGATCGGTGTTTCGCTGTTGTGGTGGCGGACGGCGGAACAAAACAGCCGCACGTTAGCGGCCACGATCGACGAGCAGATCGTCTCCGCGGTGGAAAAAGAGCTCGATACCATCACCACCCAGGCACGCGCGGCGCACACCGCCATCCGCACCTTGTTTGTCCAGAATGTGCTGCAGACCCGCGAGGCGGATAAGCGCGAATTTGTCTTTCTCTCGCAACTGCAGGCGCAGCCCGCCATATCGTGGGTGGCGTTCGGCTGGCCGGACGACACCTTCTTCGCGGCGCATAAATTGGGCGATCTCGGCCTGGAGATGATGGAGATCGCCAGCGTCGACGGCGTGCGCAAGCTTCGCATCGATAACTACAAGGTGGTGGTCGGCGATATCGAGTTCGAGAAGCGCCGCTTCGAAAACACCGACTTCGATGTCACCAAACAGCAGTGGTACCAGGACGGCATCAAAAACAACGAACCGAACTGGTTCGAAGTAACCATCCACCCGATCGGCCTTCGCCCGTCCATCGCCTATGCGGGACCGGTCGATGTTTATCAGAAGCGCCAGGGTGTTCTGGCGGTCATCATCGAGAATACCAGGCTGGCGCAGTTTCTCTCCCAACTGTCGGTCGGGAAATCGGGGGCCGCGTTCATCCTCCGCCACGACGGCGCCGTCGTCGCCGCGCCCGACCCCGACGCCGACGAAACCAACATGCAGCGCGCGGACCAGCCCTTGTTATCGATCGCGCAGGGCGCGATCAAACAAGCGAACATGTCGGATGCCAACGACAAAAGCGGACGCCGGGTGCGGTTCGTTGCCGGCGGCAATGCTTACGCGGTGACGATGACGCCGCTCGCCTTCGCCGGCTGGACGCTGGCGACGGTGATTCCGGAAGCTGAGTTTTTGGGGCCGATTGAAGCGACAATCCGAAAACTCATGATCGGCGTCGGCATTCTCGTCATAGCTGCCGCCATCCTCTCGGCCTGGCTGGCGCGGCGCGTGGTTGCGGCGCCGCTGATCACCGTTGTCGATGAGCTCAAGCACGTCGAGCGCTTCGAACTCGGCCAGGTGCGGCGACATTCCTCGCGCATTGTCGAACTCGCCAACCTGTCGAACGCGATCGCCGACATGGCCGGCGGACTGGCGGCGTTCCGCAAATATATTCCCGCGGATCTGGTCCGCATGCTGCTCCGCGAAGGCGTCGAGCCGCGCCCCGGTGGCGCGGTCCGGACCCTGACGGTGATGTTCGCCGACATCGCCGGATTTACGGGACTGTCGGAGCGGCTTGGCGATCAAATCTTTCCGCTGCTCTCCGGCTATCTCGACACCATGTCGGGCGAGGTGAACAGCCACGGCGGCACCATCGACAAATTCATCGGCGATGCCGTGATGGCATTTTGGGGCGCCCCCGCCGGCAATGTCGATCACGCCATCGATGCCTGCCGGGCGGCGCTCGCCTGCCAACGGGCGCTCCGGGCCGCGGGCATCGTCGACGACGCAGGGCGGCCCCTGAAGGTGCGCATCGGCATCAATTCCGGCGACATGCTGGTCGGCAATATCGGTTCGGAGGTGCGGCTCAATTACACGGTCATTGGCGATGCCGTGAACGTGGCAAGCCGGCTGGAAGGCGCCAACAAGGAGTACGGCACCGAGATTATCATCGGCGAAGAAACGCGCCGCTTCGCCGGCGACCGCATCCGGGTCCGCGAACTCGACCGCCTGATGGTTTATGGCCGCGCCGGCGGACTTGCGATCTACGAACTTTTGGACGTCGACGGCGAAGCCGAGCTCCCGCCCTGGGTCGCGCTTTATGAGCGCGGTCTCGCCGCTTACCGGTCGCAGGAATTTGCCGGCGCCCGGAAGCTTTTCGGCCAGGTGCTGGCGCTGCGGCCCGCCGACGTGCCGGCGCATGCCATGATGGCGCGCTGCGATGCCTTCATCGCGGCGCCGCCCGGCAAGGACTGGCAGGCAACGAACGCAATGAAGGTGAAATGAACTCTCGCCTGTTTTTGGCTTATGATGCGCGCGCATGGCGGCAGCAGGGCGGACATTCAGGCAAATCGCAACAAAACTATTTGCACCCTGTCACCCATAACACCCTTGTGATTCGACCGGCGCAACGGGCGTAACCGAAATAGGTTTGCTGTTTTGCTATAAGAACGTTGCTACGAGGACCGGCGCCGGGCCAATGCTTCGCGCCTCCGTAAAGGTTGTCTGTTCGCGAAAGGTGCAGCATGAAATCGAAGGACGCCATAACCGCAGTGACGATCGCGAGTTCTGTCGCGGCCGCGCTTGCTCTTGTCGCGGTGCCGGCCGCCGCGGCGCCGAAGCCGCCGCAACCGACGATGGACAAGTGTTTCGGTATCGCTCTGAAGGGCAGCAACGATTGCGCCGCGGGTCCGGGCACGACGTGCGCCGGCACCGCAGCCAATGACTATCAGGGCAATGCCTGGAAATACGTTCCGAAAGGAACCTGCGAAACCGTCAAGACGCCCACGGGCGCGGGTTCGCTCGAACCGGCGAAATCCTGACGGCCGAAACCGGGTACGTCACCGTTTCGGGGTGACGCTGGAGCCGCGACATGTCGCATGCATGCATGCTGCCGGCGCAGCGCTGGTGTCGGCTTCAAGCCGGCGCACTTTCGCGACATTCTTGCAGCCAGTCAGCCGGTCGGCTTTTTCGAGGTGCACGCGGAAAACTACATGGGCGCCGGTGGTGAGCCGCACGCGCAGCTCGCGGCCTTGCGCGAACGCTATGCCGCTGTCGCTTCACGGCGTCGGATCTATCGATCGGTTCGATGCAGCCGCTTGATCGCGAGCATCTCGGACGGCTGAAATCGCTCTGCGACCGCTACGCGCCCGCGAGTTTTTCCGAACACCTGGCCTGGTCGTCGCACGACGGCGTTTACTTCAACGACCTGCTGCCGTTGCCCTACACGCCGCAAACGTTGGCGCGCGTGGCGGAACACATCGACACGGTGCAGGCGGCACTCGGCCGTCCGATGTTGCTGGAAAATCCATCCAGCTATCTTGCTCTTGCGGAGAGCACGATACCGGAAGCTGAGTTCCTTGCGGAAATCGCAAAGCGGACCGGCTGCGGACTGCTGCTCGACATCAACAATGTCTTCGTGTCGTGCACGAATCTCGGCCGTCATCCTCGCGATTATTTGGATGCTTTCCCGCTCGATCGCGTGCAGGAGATTCATCTCGGCGGCCATCATCACGACGCCGACGAATCCGGCGCGCCGCTTTTGATCGACGCGCACGGATCGCCGGTCGCCGATCCGGTCTGGGCGCTTTATGCCGAAGTTCTCGCTCGCACCGGACCGGTGCCGACGCTGATCGAATGGGACAACGATATACCGTCCTGGCCGGTATTGTGGGCGCAGGCGGAGGCAGCGGAGCGTCATCTTTCTGCTGCGCGCGCCGACATGCCGTGCGCGTCGGCGGCTTGAGCGGAGCGCACTGTGTCTTTTCAATCCGCTTTCGCCGCAGCGCTTCTTGATCTTGAACAGCCGCCGCCTGCGGAACTTGGCACAGCTCCCGGCGCCGCCGACAAAGCCGGTCAGCGGCGGCGCTTCGCGGTTCATCGCAACAACGTCGTGTCCGGGCTCGTCAAGGCGCTTGCGGCACGCTTTCCGGCGGCCGTGAAGATCGTCGGCACGGAGTTCTTTGATGCCATGGCGCGGGCGTTCGTGCTGGCGCATCCGCCGCGCTCGCCGCTGCTCGCCCTTTACGGCGATGCGTTTCCGGATTTCATCGAAACTTTCGCGCCGGCGCGCGAAGTCGCCTACCTGGCCGACGTGGCGCGGATCGAGGTTGCCCGCACGCGCGCCTATCACGCGGCGGATGCCACGCCGGTCGGCGCGGACGCCTTCGCGACGCTGGCGCCCGAGGCGATGAGTTCCATGCGCGTGGTCTTGCATCCGTCGGTCGAGATCGTTCGCTCGCCGCATCCGATCGTCACGATCTGGGCGATGAATTCCGGCGAGCGCGCGTTGTTGCCGATCGAGAATTGGCACGGCGAGGACGCGCTGATCGCGCGGCCGCATCTTGAGGTCGCAGTCCACGTTCTTCCGCCAGGTGGCGCCGTGTTTCTGCTCGCGCTTGCTTCCGATCGCACTCTTGGCGAAGCCGCGCAGGATGCGCTCGACGCGTGTGAGGAATTCAATCTCACGGACAGCGTGGCCGGATTGATTCTGCTTGCGGCCTCGCCGCGCGCATCGTCATTTAAAGTCAGCGCGTTCAATTAAATTCAGCGTGTTCAATGCGCCGCGTTAGCGACGAAAGCTTGCAGCCGGTTTTCGTCGCCGCTCGGCCGTCAAAGATTGCCGGAAACAACTCGACCTTTCCACAATTGTGGATTCTATTGGTGACCCAGCGAATCAGCGGATCGGGTCGCTGAAATAATTCTGGCTGGGCATGACAAAACACGTCGCCGTACTGATGGGTGGGTGGTCGGCGGAGCGTGAAGTTTCGCTGCGCTCGGGAAAGGCATGTGCCGATGCGCTTACGCGCGTCGGCTATCGGGTTACCCGATCGATGTCGGGCGCGATGTCGCGGCCGCGCTGACCAAAGCCAATCCGGACGTCGCACTCAATGTCTTGCACGGCCGTCCGGGCGAGGACGGCACGCTGCAAGGCGTGTCTGGAAGTTCTCGGCATTCCCTACTCGCATTCCGGCGTGATGGCGTCGGCTGTTGCGATGCATAAGGGCTACGCCAAGGCGATTTTCCGCTCTGCTGGTATTCCGGTGGCGGAGGACATCGTGGCGTCGCGTCTGGAAGCGGCCAAGCGCCATCTGATGGAGCCGCCTTACGTCATCAAGCCGATGGCGGAGGGCTCGAGCGTCGGCGTCTTCATCGTCACCGAAGATCACGCGCATCCGCCGCAGGAGCTTTATCGCGACGATTGGGCATTCGGCGAAGAGATTCTGATCGAACGCTACATCGCCGGCAAGGAACTGACCTGCGCGGTCATCGGCGACCGGGCGCTCGACGTGATCGATATCGTGCCCACGACCAGCTTCTACGATTACGAGGCGAAATACGCCGCCGGCGGCTCCCGACACGTCCTGCCCGCTCAAATTTTACCAAATGTTTACCAGGAGGTCCGCAAACTCGCTTTGGCTGCCCACGAAGCGCTTGGCTGCCGCGGCGTCAGCCGCGCGGACTTTCGCTACGACGATCGGGGATCGGGGACGCTGGTCTGTCTTGAGATCAATACGCAGCCGGGCATGACCGAGACATCGCTCGTGCCCGAGTTGGCTGCTTATGCGGGGATCACCTTCGACGAGCTGGTGAAATGGATGGTGGAGGACGCCTCGACCAACCGCTGATGCGGTCGAGGCCACAACGGGGACCGGAAGCGGAAGGTGTTCAGTCGCCTCTGCATGCGCCGCCGCGTCGCGAGCGCGTGGGACGGCGGCGTAGCCGTATCCGCTTCGATTTTGAGCGCTTGCGCGGTCGGCTTGACCGCGTGCGGTCTGCTCGCCTGGGTCGCCGCCTACCGACAGTGGCTTGATCGCCTGTCGCGGCGGCCCGCCGCCGCGCGGCGCCGGAATTGTGTGCGTGACCATGTTTCTCGGTCTGGCGCTCGGCCTACGGCGCCATGCTGGGCGGCCACGTGCCGGCCGTCATCGATTGGCTGAAGGACGCGCGCGATCAAGCCGCGAATGCGGCCGGCTTCCGCATCGCCGCGGTGTCGCTGACCGGCCAGAAAGAAGTCAGCCGCGATGACGTTCTCGCCATGGCGGGCGTGACCGGACATGTGTCGCTTCTGTTCCTCGATGCCGAGGCGGCGCGCGCGCAGCTGATGGCCAATCCGTGGATCGCCGATGCCGCGGTGCTCAAGCTCTATCCGGACCGCCTGCAGATCAGCGTGACAGAGCGGCAGGCTTTTGCGCTTTGGCAGAAGGACGGCAACATCAGCGTGATCGCGACCGACGGCACCGTGCTGCAATCGTCCATACAGGATCGCTATCGCGCTTTGCCGCTCCTGGTCGGCAAGGGCGCCGAGCGCGCGGGCCACGATTTCCTCGCCATCCTCGATCGCTACCCCGATATCCGCAACCAAACGCGCGCCGCGATCTTCGTCGCCGAGCGGCGCTGGAATCTGCGGCTCACCAACGGGCTTGACGTGCGGCTGCCGGAAGCCGGCGTCGAACTGGCGCTGGAGCGACTGGTCGCGCTCGATCGCGACAAGAAGCTTCTGTCGCGCGACATCACCTCGGTCGATCTGCGCTTGTCTGATCGCGTCACCGTGCGGCTGTCGGATGCGGTGGCGCAGGCGCGTGAAGAGGCGTTCAAGGAAAAAGAAAAGAAGAAGAAAAAAGGAGGTGACGCGTGAGCTCCCTCCATTACGGCCTGACGCCGAAGATGAAGCCGATCCCGCCGCGCCGCAGCACGCTCGTCGCGGCGCTTGATGTCGGCTCGAGCAAGATCGCCTGCCTGATCGCCCGGCTGCGCCCGCATGCGCGCCAGCAGGTGCTGACGCGGCGGACCCATGCGGTCGAGGTCGTCGGCTACGGGCACGCGGCCGCGCGCGGCACCAAGGCCGGCGGCGTGGTCAATCTCGCCCAGGCCGAAGAAGCGATCCGACAGGCCGTCGACTGCGCCGAGCGGATGGCGTCAGGTGGAAATCGAATCGGTGGTGCTGTCGGTCTCGTCCGGACGGTTGGCCAGCGATCTGTTTGCCGCCGAGGTCAGCATCGAGGGTTCGGCGATCACGGAGAGCGACATCGGTCGCGTCCTCGCTGCCGGCAATCGGCATTCATGGCGCGAAGGCCGCGCCGTGCTGCATTCGCTGCCGATCGGCTATTCGATCGATGGCGGCAACGGCATCCGCGATCCGCGCGGCATGCTTGGCTCGCGCTTCGGCGTCGACATGCACGTGGCGACGACGGACGTGACCGCCGCACGCAATCTGATGCTGGCGGTCGAGCGCTGCCACCTGTCGATCGAGGCGATGGTCGCGAGCCCCTACGTGGCCGGCCTCGCCGTGCTTGCCGACGACGAAGGCGATCTCGGCGCCGCGGTCGTCGATATGGGCGCCGGCACCACGACGATCGCGGTGTTTCACGGCGGCCGTTTTGTTCACTCGGAGGGGTTCGCGCTCGGCGGCCACAATGTCACGCTCGATTTGGCGCGCGGCCTGAACGCAAGCGTGTCCGACGCTGAGCGCATCAAGACCTTCTACGGCAGCGTCATGGCCGGCGGCTCTGACGAGCGCGACATGATCACCGTGCCGGCGATCGGCGAGGATGACCACGACCACGCGCAATTCGTGCCGCGGTCCGCGCTTGTTCACATCATCAAGCCGCGGGTTGAAGAAATCCTGGAAATGGTGCGCGACCGGCTCAAGGCGTCGTCGTTCGCCGGCGAGGCGCGCGGCCGTGTCATCCTGACCGGCGGGGCAAGCCAAATGACCGGCCTGCCCGAGCTTGCTTCCCACATCTTCGGACGCCCGGTGCGTCTGGGCCGGCCGCTCGGCATCGGCGGCCTGCCGGAGGCGGCGAAAGGGTCGGCGTTCGCGGTGGCGACCGGACTGCTGGTCTACCCGCAGGCGGCGCACCTCGAATATTTCGAAACACGCAGTAAGCGTTTTCTCAGGAGTGGCACGGGCGGCGGGTACCTCGCTCGTGTCGGGCAGTGGCTTCGTGAGAGTTTCTAATGGCGCCCAAACAGCAAACAACCACGGCGCTACGACTGACATCAACATGGCCAGTGGCGGATCGGCCGGAGCCGGACGCTGAACGCGTCCGCGCAGGAAGGAAGAAGCAATCATGACAATCAATCTGAAAATTCCCGACATCCGTGAGCTGAAGCCGCGCATCACTGTGTTCGGTGTCGGTGGCGCCGGCGGCAATGCGGTCAACAACATGATCACCGCCGGTCTGCAGGGCGTCGATTTCGTCGTCGCCAATACCGACGCGCAAGCGCTCACCATGTCCAAGGCCGAGCGCATCGTGCAGATGGGCGTGCAGGTCACCGAGGGGCTCGGCGCCGGCTCGCAGCCGGACGTCGGCCGCGCCGCCGCCGAAGAGGTGATCGACGAAATCCGCGATCATCTGTCCGGCGCCCACATGGTGTTCGTCACCGCCGGCATGGGCGGCGGTACCGGCACCGGTGCTGCGCCTGTGATCGCGCGCGCCGCGCAGGACGCCGGTATACTCACCGTCGGTGTGGTCACCAAGCCGTTCCATTTTGAAGGCCAGCGCCGCATGCGCATCGCCGACGGCGGCATCAACGAGTTGCAGAAGTGCGTCGACACGCTGCTCATCATTCCCAACCAGAACCTGTTCCGGGTGGCGAATGAGAAGACCACGTTTGCCGACGCGTTCGCGATGGCCGACCAGGTGCTCTATTCCGGCGTCGCCTGCATCACCGACCTGATGGTCAAAGAGGGGCTGATCAACCTCGACTTCGCCGACGTCCGCGCCGTCATGCGCGAGATGGGCAAGGCGATGATGGGCACCGGCGAGGCGGAGGGCGAGAAGCGGGCCATGGCCGCGGCCGAGGCTGCGATCTCCAACCCGCTGATCGACGATGCCTCGATGAAAGGCGCCAAGGGGCTCCTCATCTCCATCTCGGGCGGCCGCGACCTCACGCTCTACGAGGTCGACGAGGCAGCCACGCGCATCCGCGAAGAGGTCGACCAGGACGCCAACATCATTGTCGGCGCCACCTTCGACGAAGGCCTGGAAGGCATCATCCGGGTGTCGGTGGTCGCGACCGGCATCGATCATGCCGCCATGCAACGGCTGCCGGTCGCGGCGGCCGAGGCGCGGATCGCGGAGGTCGCACAGCGGCTGCGCACCGACAACGAACGGCACGCCCCGCGGCAGGACCGGTACGAACAGCCGCACCGCGCCCCGATCGCGCAGCAACCGGCGCCGATGGCGCCGCCGCCGCAGCAGCCTGCCAGTACTGAATGACTCGATCGAATCCGCCAAAGCGGCGATGGCCGCGGCCCTGATGCCGCAGACGCCCGGTCCGGAAGTGACCATCCGGCCGTTGGGGCTGAAGCCGACCTTGTTCATGGATCCGGCGTCCCAGCCCGCCGCGCCGGAGGCGCCCGAGCCGGAAGCCTTCATTCCGCCGCAGCCCGAGCGGGTGTCGCCGCGCGGCATGCGCATGCCGCGCATCGACGAACTGCCGGTCCAGGCGCAGAAAGAGATTCGCGCCCGGCGCGGTGAGATTCCGGAGGAACATCCGGAAAAGCGCCGCACCTCGCTGTTGCAGCGGCTGGCCGCGGTCGGCCTCGGCCGGCGCGACGACGAGGACGATGCGGTGCCGACGCCGCCCAAGGCGGTGGCGCCGATGCCGACCATGCCGCCGGCCCAGCCGATGATGCCGCAAGCCGCGCCGGACCGGCCGCTGAGCCGTCCGGTCCCCCGGCAAGAGGCGCCACGATCGGAACCGGTGTCCGAATATGCCAAGCGTCCAGCCCCCCAAGGGCTGGACCAGCACGGCCGGCAGATGCCTGTGCATAATCGCAGCGAGGAAGATCAGCTCGATATCCCGGCCTTCCTCCGCCGGCAGGCCAATTGAGTCGTACCGCGCGCAAGCTCTCCGCCGCCAAGCAGGCGGCGGACTGCCGGCGCGCGGCACGGCTTGGAAATTATCAGCTAATGGTCTGATTGTGTTTAGGAATATTCAGTTGGCGCGGTTGTCGCCCTGCGAGTGCGGTGCACCAATCCGACGATTGTCCGCGCGGAACCCCAGCCGCGTTTGGCGCATTGGCGACAACAGTGCGGCTAGAACAAGGTAACACTTGGTAAGAAACCGTGAGTTGGCCACGAATCATGTCATCGGTATGGTTTATTTGGCGACGGGGAATCGGGTCGGGGGTACGTTGTCGGGGGTCTGACGGTTAATCGGACAGACGACCCGGACAAGCCTTTCGCGTTCCTCAGGATGGGGTAAGCCCGATTGCGAAAGCAATCTTGGCGATGAGGTGCAGGGCATGGCACGGGGCATGCAAGCTGGCAGGCAGACAACCCTGCGCGAGCACGTAGCCGTAACCGGCATAGGCGTGCATTCCGGGCATCCGGCGACAGTCACGTTGCATCCCGCACAAGCCGACACCGGCATCGTATTCGTGCGCTGCGGTGCCAAGGGTGAAGCCGATCGCGAGCTTCCGGCGAATTTCCGTTCGGTCACCGCCACCGAGTTCGCCACCGTGCTGGGCGACAAAGCCGGTCCGGCAATCTCCACCACCGAACACGTTCTGGCCGCGCTCTACGGCCTCGGCATCGACAACGCGATCGTCGAAGTCGACGGGCCGGAAATTCCGATCATGGACGGCAGCGCCGCGGACTTTCGTCGCGGCCATCGACCAGGCCGGCATCGTCACGACCGCCGTGCGTCGCCGCTACATCAAAGTGCTCAAGCCGGTCCGGGTCACTGCCAACGGCAGCGTCGGCGAAATACGGCCGCATGCACGCGGCCTGCGCATCGAAACCGAAATCGATTTCGATCATCGTTTGATCGGCCGGCAGAAGATTGCGCTGGATCTCGAGCCGCAAGCGTTCCGCCGCGAGCTTGCGCGGGCGCGCACCTTCGGCTTCATGCGCGACGTCACCAAGCTTTGGAACGCCGGCTACGCGCTCGGCGCTTCGTTCGAGAATACGGTGGTGATCGCCGACGATCGCGTTCTCAACGCTGACGGGATCCGTTTCTCCGACGAATTCGTCCGCCACAAGGCGGTCGATGCCCTCGGCGACTTGGCGCTCGCCGGTGCGCCGCTGATCGGTGCCTATCGTTCGGTTCGCGGCGGCCACAAGCTGAACCACGCCGTGGTCTCCGCGCTGATGAACGATCCGTCGGCCTGGACCTACACGGAGCTGGAAGAGCCGGCGCGCCGGCCGCGTGGCCACGCCGATCTGCCCGGCTTTGCCGTGCCGGCTTATGGTCCCGAAGTTTCCTGATTTGCCTGACTTTTTCGCGCCTTAATCCGGGCCGATTGTCTGCCTAGTTAGCGCTGGGGCCGAAAAATCCTTCCCCGCCGTGCGGTTATTGCAGCAGGTGGGGGCGCAATTTGTCGGCGGGGCACGGGGTTTTTGCGCGCGCATGATGTGGATGTGGCGAGGATCGGCGAGGTCCGGTGGCGTGGCGCGTGCTGTGGCCGCGCTGCTGATGATCCTGTGCCTGGGCGCGGCGGTCGGCGGCTGCAGCGGCATCTTCAACAAAGAAGAAGATTACGTTCCCGAAGATCCGGCCGACAAGCTCTATAACGAAGGTCTGTTCCTGCTGAACAACAAGCAGGATTACGAGGGCGCGGCGAAGAAGTTCGACGAAGTCGACCGGCAGAATCCCTATTCGGATTGGGCCCGCAAGGCGCTGCTGATGTCGGCGTTCTCGTATTATCAAGCGCAGAAATACGAAGACTGCATCAACGCCGCCAAGCGCTACGTCACGCTGCATCCGGGCAGTTCGGACACGGCTTATGCGCAGTACCTGATCGGCGCCTCCTATTACGACCAGATTCTCGACGTCAATCACGACCAGGGTCGCGCCGACAAGGCGGTCAGCGCGCTCGAAGAAGTGGTGCGCAAATATCCGGACACGGAATATGCGCTGAGCGCCAAGAAGAAGATCGACATGGCGCGCGACCAGCTCGCCGGCAAGGAAATGGAGGTCGGCCGCTTCTACATGAAGAAGCGCGACTTCACCGGCGCCATCAACCGCTTCAAGGTCGTGGTCACCCACTTCCAGACGACCCGCGAGGTCGAGGAGGCGCTGGAGCGCCTGACCGAAGCCTATATCGCGTTGGGAATTCTGGACGAGGCGCAGACCGCGGCCGCTCTGCTCGGGCACAATTTCCCCGACAGCCCCTGGTACAAGGACGCCTACCGGCTGGTGACGTCCGCCGGCGGCCAGCCGACCGAGAACAAGGACTCCTGGATGAGTCGCGCCTTGCAAGGCGCGCTGACGCTGACGTTCAGCGCAAGGCGGGCTAGTATCCGGCCGCAATTAGGATTCGTCATTCCGGACTCTCCGGGTTCACAGTGCCGGCATGACGGACCGCGTATCATCGGCCGCCATCGTCTGTAGCCATCATGCTCGCACGATTATCCATTCGCGATATCGTCCTGATCGATCGTCTGGACATCGATTTCGGCACCGGCCTTGCCGCGCTCACCGGTGAGACCGGCGCCGGCAAATCGATCCTGCTCGATGCGTTCGCGCTGGCGCTCGGCGCCCGCGGCGAGGCGGCGTTGGTGCGCGAGGGCGCCGAGCAGGGCCAGGTCATCGCCGCTTTCGATCTCGGCAAGGGCCATCCGGCGCGGCGGCTTCTGGCCGACAACGATCTGATCGCCGATCCGGCCGCCGAGGATGAGCTGATCGTGCGCCGCGTGCAATTCGCCGACGGCCGCACCCGCGCCTTCGTCAACGATCAGCCGGTCAGCGTGCAGGTGTTGCGCGCGCTCGGCTCCGCACTGGTGGAAATCCACGGCCAGCACGATGACCGCGCCTTTGTCGAAGCCGCGACCCATCGGGCGCTGCTCGATGCGTTCGGCGGTCTCGAAGATGCCGCCGCCGAGGTGCGCGCGCTGTGGGACGAGCGCCGCGCGCGCGAAACGGCGCTGGCCGCGCACCGTGCCGAGGTCGAGCGCGCCCGCCGCGAGGCCGAATGGCTGCGTCACGCGGTCGACGAACTCGGCAAGCTCGGCCCGGAAAGCGGCGAGGAAACCGCACTTGCGCAGCGGCGCACCGGAATGATGCAGGCGGAAAAATCCGCCGAGGATTTTCGCTCGACACTCGAAGCGGTTTCCGGCCCGCAGTCGCCGGTGCCGCCGCTCGCCACCGCGGTGCGGCGGCTGGAACGGCGCGCCGCGCAGTCGCCCGGCATTGGTCGAGCCGGTGGTGAAGGCGATCGACGCGGCGCTCACTGCGCTCGACGAGGCGCGCAGCCATCTGGAACACGCCTTGCGGGTCGCCGACTACGATCCGCACGAGCTTGAACGCATCGAGGAGCGGCTGTTCGCACTGCGCGCCGCCTCGCGCAAATATAATGTGCCGGTCGATGATCTCGCCGCGCTGGCCCGCCGCCACGAAGCCGGCTTGGCGTTGATCGATGCCGGCGCCGAGCGGCTCGTCGCGCTGGAAAAAGAGGCGCAGGAGATCGTCGCCCGCTATCGGCAGGCCGCGGAGGCGCTCTCGGCGGCGCGTAAGCGCGCAGCGCTGAAGCTCGACAAGGCCGTCAATGCCGAGCTCAAGCCGCTCAAGCTCGATCGCGCGCAATTCACCACCCAGATCGAAAGCGAAGGCGAGGGGCCCGAAGGGCTCGAACGCGTCGAATTCTGGGTGCGCACCAATCCGGGCACCCGGCCCGGGCCCGATGATGAAGGTCGCCTCCGGCGGCGAACTGGCGCGCTTTCTGCTCGCCCTCAAGGTCGTGCTGGCCGACCGCGGCTCCGCGCCGACGCTGATCTTCGACGAGATCGACACCGGCGTCGGCGGCGCCACGGCCGACGCCATCGGCGCGCGGCTGGCGCAGCTTGTCGTCCGACGTGCAGGTCATCGTGGTCACGCACGCTCCGCAGGTCGCGGCGCGCGCCGACCGGCATTATCTGATCGCCAAGGATGCACTCGCCAAGGGCAAGCGCGTCGCCACGCGGGTCACCGAGCTTGCGGCCGAGCGCCGCCGCGAGGAGATCGCCCGCATGCTCGCCGGCGCCGAGATCACCGCCGAAGCCCGCGCCGCCGCCGAGCGGTTGATCCGGGCCGCCGGGTAGTGCGCAGCCCCTTCATTCCAGATCGGCGCCCGGTCGCAGGACTGAATCACGATCGCGTCGCCAACAGTCTCGGATTTCGTTGATGGAAACCGTCATATTTCGGGAGCGTCCGGACGAGAGTAACGCGTGCAACCAATGGACCTTGGTGAATGATGCGTGCGATCACCAGGACTACGTGGTGCAAGAACACGTCAGGCTCGATCAGGTCTTGTCCGGAAAACCGTATGCGCATTTGGTCAGGCGCATGACCGTCGCGGAGTTTTTGGCGACGGATCAGCCGCCGGCCGTCAAGCGGAAACTGCAATCCATTTTGGATGAGCGGACTAAGCCGCGGTCGTAAGCAACGACGCCGGATTGACATGATGGCAGCAAAGAAAAAATCACCGGCGACCGTTGAAGCGCTGACCGAAAGACAGGCGAAGGCCGAGCATGCGCGGCTCGGCGACGAAATCGCCGGCCATGATCGCCGCTACTATCAGGACGACGCGCCTACCGTCAGCGACGCCGAGTATGACGAACTGCGCCGTCGCTATGCCGCGATCGAAGCGCGTTTTCCGCAGTTCGCCACCGGCGACACCCTGAGCGCGCGGGTCGGCGCGGCGCCGTCGGCGCGCTTTGCCAAGGTACGGCATGCGATCCCGATGCTGTCGCTCGACAATGCCTTTGCCGAAGAGGATGTGGCCGATTTTGTTGGTCGCATCCGCCGTTTCTTGCGTTTGCCGGAGACCGAAGAGGTCGTGTTTTCGGCCGAGCCGAAGATCGACGGCCTGTCGATGTCGCTGCGCTACGAGGACGGCAAGCTTGTCACCGGCGCGACCCGGGGTGACGGCGCCGAAGGCGAAGACGTCACCGCCAACATCAAGACGCTCGAGGACGTGCCGCAGCAGCTCAAGGGCCGCAAACATTCCTTCGGTCTGCGAAGTGCGCGGCGAGGTCTACATGACCAAGCAGGCGTTTCTTGCGCTCAACAAGCGTCAGGCCGAGAGCGGCGGGCAGATTTTTGCCAATCCGCGCAACTCGGCGGCCGGCTCGCTGCGGCAGAAGGATCCGGCGATCACGGCCTCGCGGCCGCTCGGCTTTTTTGCTTACGCCTGGGGCGAGATGAGCGAACTGCCGGCGCCGACGCAATCCGGCATGATCAAATGGTTCGAGCATTGCGGCTTCAAGACCAATCCGCTGGCGCGGCTGTGCGGGTCGGTCGAGGAGCTCCTGAAATTTTATCACGGCATCGAGCAGGAGCGCTCGCACCTCGATTACGACATCGACGGCGTGGTCTATAAGGTCGACCGGCTCGACTGGCAGGAGCGGCTCGGCTTTGTGTCACGCTCGCCGCGTTGGGCCATCGCGCACAAATTTCCGGCCGAGCGCGCCATCACCGTGCTCAAGGGTATCGACATTCAGGTCGGCCGTACCGGCGCGATGACGCCGGTCGGCAAGCTCGAGCCGATCGGCGTCGGCGGCGTCATCGTGCAGAATGTCACCCTGCACAACGAGGATTACATCAAAGGCATCGGCGGCAAGGGCGAAGTGCTGCGCGACGGCCGTGACCTCCGCATCGGCGATACCGTGATCGTGCAGCGCGCCGGCGATGTCATTCCGCAGATTGTCGATGTCGTCATCGACAAGCGCCCCGCGGACGCCAAGCCGTATCATTTTCCGACCAAGTGCCCGTGCCCGCTGCACACCGATTTGCTGCGCGAGGAAACTGCCACCGGCGAGGAGGGCGCCCGCGCCCGCTGCACCGGCGATTTTGCTTGCCCGTTCCAGAAGATCGAGCACCTGAAACTGTTCGCCTCGCGCCGCGCCTTCGACATCGATGGGTTTGGCGAGAAGCAGGTCGAATTCTTTTTCGAGCAAGGCTGGGTCAAGGAGCCGGCGGATATTTTCACGCTGCCGAAGCGCAATGGCGAGATCAGGCTCGAGCAACACGAAGGCTACGGTGAAACCTCGGTGCGCAATTTGTTCGGCGCGATCGAGGCGCGGCGGCGGATCGGGCTCGATCGTTTCATTTATGCGCTCGGCATCCGTCATGTTGGCGAGACCACGGCGCTGGCGCTGGCGCGCGGCTATGGCTCGTGGGCGGCCTTTCACGATGCCAGCCTGAAAGTCGCGGACGGGGACGAGGAGGCGATCGCCGAGATGGATGCGCTCGATCAGATCGGCGATACGGTGATCCAGGCCGTTCGAGCGTATTTCGGCGAGAAGCACAATCGCGACATCGTCGAGCGCCTGACGCGTGAAGTCACCATCCTGGATGCCGAGAAGCCGCGGGCGAATTCCGTGGTTGCGGGCAAAACCGTGGTCTTCACCGGGACGCTCGAGCAAATGACCCGCGATGAAGCCAAAGCCTCGGCCGAGCGGCTTGGCGCCAAGGTCTCCGGCTCGGTGTCGAAAAAGACCGACTATGTGGTGGCAGGTCCGGGCGCCGGCTCGAAGCTGACTGAAGCGCAGAAGCACGGCGTGGCCGTGCTCACCGAGGACGAGTGGATCAAGCTCATTCGGTGAATGGACGCGGTTAACCAGCCGAACCTTGGTCGGCCAGCCGTGATTTGATGTTTCTAACGCCGCAGCAGCCCGGTCGTGCAAGACGACCGGACTGCTCTGCTTGTGCGAGTTTGCTCTTTAACATACGTCAGCGCATCTAGATGTTGAGCGCCGCTATATGCGCCCGACCAAGACCAAGACGATCACGATGATCAGGATCAGGCCAAGTCCGCCACCGGGGTAGTAACCCCAGCCGCCGGAATACGGCCACGTCGGCAACGCGCCGATCAACAAAAGAATCAGAACGATAATCAGAATCGTCCCAAGCATGGTTTTCCTCGCTCCTATCCAACACCTGCCGTGCAACGCGGCTTGTCGGCCAAAAGTTCCGGCGCGAGGAACTGTGCGGAATAAGAAACAGAGTTGCGCGTCAGGAACAAACAATGCGGAGATGCCGGGGCGAGAACGCCTTTCCACGCGTGTCCGCTATCTGACTTTGTTAGTTTGATATTGCAGTGCGATTTGTTGCGCTGCGGCGTGAATGCGCCTGCGTGCCGCGAATGAAATTGCTAACCGCGCGTCGGCGGAATGGTGGCAGCGAACAGCCAGGCGCGCGCGGTCGTATCGAGATGCGGCGCCAGCGTTTCCCGGACCCGTGTCTGATAGGCGTCAAACCAGGCGCGTTCGTCGGCCGTCAGCATGGTGGGATCGACCAGCCGCGCGTCGATCGGCGCCAGCGTCAGCGTTTCGAAGGCGTTGAGCGGTCTTTCGGCACCCGGCACCGGCGGTGCCTCGACGACCAGAACCAGATTTTCGATACGGATGCCGTAGGCGTCGGTGCGGTAATAGCCGGGCTCGTTGGAGACGATCATGCCGCGCTTGAGCGGCGCCGCGCCGAGTTTCGCGATGCGCGCCGGTCCTTCATGCACCGACAAATAGCTGCCGACGCCGTGGCCGGTGCCGTGATCGAAATCGAGCCCGGCACGCCACAGGAATTGCCGCGCGAACGAATCGAGTTGCGCACCGCTGGTGCCGTCCGGGAACACGGCTTGCGCGATGGCGATATGGCCCTTGAGCACCAAAGTGAAATTGCGCCGCATCTCGGCGCTCGGCAGCCCGACCGCAACGGTGCGGGTGATGTCGGTGGTGCCGTCCTCATACTGGCCGCCGGAATCGATCAGAAACAGATCGTTCATGCCGATGCGGCGGTTGGTGCCGCGCGTCACCCGATAATGCACGATGGCGCCGTTCGGTCCGGCGCCCGAAATGGTCGGGAAGGAAATATCCTTGAGCGAGCCGGTATCGCGGCGGAAGCTCTCCAGCGCCTCGACCGCCTCGATTTCCGTCAGCTCGCCGCGGATCACGGCGCGATCGAACCAGGCCAGGAAACGCGTCACCGCAATGCCGTCGCGCAATTGCGCCGCCCGCGCGCCTTCGATCTCGACGGCGTTCTTCACGGCTTTCATCGGCGCAATCGGATCGCCGCCGCGCGTGACGGTGCCGCCATTCTCGGTGACCAGCCGCGCAATCGCCTCCGGACAGGTCGACGGATCCAGCCGCACGGCGCGGTGCTCGCGACCAAGGCTCGCCAGTTCGCGCTCGAAAGCCGCATTCGGCTTCACGTCCGCGACCTCTTCGAGGCGCGAGCGGATGTCGTTGCCGAGCTTACGCAGGTCGACGAAGATCGCCGGCCGGCCTTCCTTGGGAACGATGGCGAAGGCGAGCACCACCGGCGTGTGCGGCACGTCGCTGCCGCGAATGTTGAACATCCACGACACCGCATGCGGGTCGGAGACGATCAGCGTGTCGGCTGCAGTCTTCGCCAGTTCGGTGCGAATGCGGGCGAGCTTGTCCGCGGCTTCTTCGCCGGCATAGCGCATCTCATGCGCGACGACCGGGCCGAGCGGCGGCTCCGGTCGGTCGGTCCAGATCGCGTCGATCGGATTGTCTTCGACCGCGACCAGCGCAGCGCCGGCGTCGGCGCACGCCTTGGCGAAACGCTCGGCGCCGTCGACGGTATGCAGCCAGGGCGAATAGCCGAGCTTGGCGCCCGCGGGAAGATTGGCCTTGATCCAGGCCGGCGGCGGATTGTCCACCAGATGCTCGATGGCAAACACCGCGGCGTCGATCTCGTCGCGCACCTGTACCTGATAGCGGCCGTCGACAAACAGCACCGCGCGGTCAGCGAGCACGATCGCCATGCCGGCCGAGCCGCTGAAGCCGGTGAGCCAGGCCAGCCGCTCGTCGCTCGGCGGTACGTATTCGTTCTGGAAGCGGTCGGCGCGCGGCACGATGAAGCCATCGAGGCCGCGCACGAAACATTCCGCCCGCAACGCCTTGACGCGATCCGCTGCCGCGCCGCCGTCGGTGCGGTCGTCGAACGATTGGAAATGAGCTTCGAACATGGGCGGCAACCTAGAGCATGAGACGGCAAAGTGGAATTCGGTCTTTTGCAAAGGTCATGTGCAAACAAAAAGTTAGTACGGCAATTCCGGGGCGATAGAAATTTGCCGTGGACGCCAAGGGAACGGTGCGCATGGCGCACCGGCTAGCGGCTGTATAGCGGCGCCCCCGCACCAGCACCAAGGTGGTCCAGCCGTCGATATCGAGGCGGCGTTGCAGCGTCAGCGGCCGGTAGGCATCGATCACCGCATTGGCCTGTGACGGCAGAATGCCGGACAGCACGATGCGCCCGCCGCGGCGCCAAGAGGCTGCCGCAGCGGTGTGGCGATGCGCTTGAGCGGCCCGAGCAGGATATTGGCGAAGATCAGATCGTACGGCCCGTGGGCGCGGATCGCCCGCGCGCCGACGCCGTCCGCCTGCACGACCGACAGCAGAGTGCCGGCGCGATTCAGCCGCGCGTTCTCGCGCGCGGTTTTCACGGCGAAGGGATCGATGTCGGTCGCCAGCACGGGTGTGTGCAACGCCGCGCGCCGCCGCGATGGCCAGCACGCCGGAGCCGGTGCCGACATCCAGAATGCGCATGTTTTCCGTCACCCTGAGGCGGCCGCGCTCTGCGCGGCCCTCGAAGGGCGCCGGCCCGGGCCGTGCATCCTTCGAGGCTCGCTTCACTCGCGCCTCAGGGTGACGGAAAACGCTTCTGCTTCGCCTCTCCATCTTGCAGATCGCATCCAACGCCAACAGGCAGCCGCGCGTCGTGCCGTGATGGCCGGTGCCGAAGGCGAGCGCGGCTTCGATCTCGATCCCGATGCGATTTTGCGGAATGCGCGCGCGGTCGTGGGCGCCATGCACGATGAAGCGGCCGGCCTCGACTGGCGCCAATCCGGCAAGGCTTTGGTGCACCCAATCGGCCGCCTCGACCGAGCCGAATTGCAGCGTGGCTGCGGCCTCGGCGCCGGCCGCCGCGGCGACCGCGTCCCGTACCGGCTCTCGCTCGTCGGCGTTGCCAAAATGGATCGCCACTTGCCAGCGGCCGCCACCGGCCTCGGCAAGGCTGACGGCGATATCCCCAACCGCAAAACGCTCCGCAATGTGATCGGCGACGGCATGAGCCGTTGCGAGGTCGGTATCCAGCTTCGCCACCAGTGAAGAGGCAACCGCAGCACTTTCAGAAGTCATTGTCTTGTTGTCACTTTCTCGCCTGATCCCCGCTTTTCATCACATGTGGCGAAAGCGTGCCAGTGTGCATAAGCGTCCCTTTTGTCCCGCGATATTCCGGCCCGAATTCACAGACTTTGCCACCGGGTCGTCCACACCGGCGGTGGCGTCGTGAGATACGTCTGAAAGTGTTCGGATACCTGCGGGCGTCCGATCGCGGACAACAAACTCGGCTTTTTCATCCGACAACAACAACAGCGTTAACAAACAAGTCACCAGATCGTCGGAAATTCGTTATGATTCGTCTGATTCCCGAAACTCGCGCGAGAACGTTGCGCAAGCGTCAGCGGCTTGGAATCGGGAGGCATTAGCGCACAGGCAACCTGGCTTGGAGAGAAGCTCGCATGAATGTCATCGTCTTTGCTTCCCGCAAGGGTGGTTCCGGCAAGAGCACGCTGGCGGCGCATTTGGCCGCTTATGCCCACAAACCCTCGCGGCCGTGTTTGCTCATCGACACCGATCCGCAAGGCTCGCTCACGCTCTGGCACAAGCTGCGTGAGGATGCCGAATTGCCGCTGAAAGCGACGCAACGCGGCGTCGCCGACATCATCAAGGCGGCCAAGCGTGACGGCATCGAATGGGTGTTCATCGACACCGCGCCGACCATGGCGGCGAGTGTCACCGAGGCACTTCGCGCCGCCACGCTGGTGGTGGTGCCGTGCCGGCCGGGCGTGTTCGATCTCGACGCGGTCAAGGAAACGGTCGCGACCGCCCGCGAACTGCGCAAGCCCTATGCGGTGGTCATCAACGGCGCGCCGGCGCGCCGCGATGACGTCGAGGCGCCGATGGTCACGTATGCTCGGGAAATTCTGCGTGGGCTGCGCATCCCGGTTTGGGGTGGCCAGATTACCCAGCGGGCGCATTTCTCACTGGCTTTGGCCGAAGGCGAGGGCGCCAAGGAATTCGCCGCCGATTCTTCCGCGGCGGCCGAAGTCGGACGTCTGTGGACGGCGATCGAGAAATCCGTACGCGCCATTCACGGCCATCGCGAAGCCGCCGCGATGCACAAGGTGGCGGCGTAACCGCTGCGTCTCGTCGAGGCCGGGCTTGTCCCGGCCATCGCGCGCGAACGATCTCGGCTGCGGTTTGGTACGCCCGATAAGCGTGGGCATACCGACGCGACCGTCAGCGTCTCAATATTGGCCGAACGGGCGGTACACCGGCGGCGGCTGCGGCGGAATATAGCCGGGCTGCTGGGCGTAGTATTGCTGTTGTTGCCCGTAATACGGCTGCTGTTGCTGGGCATAGTAGGGCTGCTGCTGGCCGTAATAAGGCTGCTGCGGCGCCTGCTGGTAATAGCCCTGCGGCGGCTGCGCGTAGCCGGGTTGGGCCTGGCGATAATAATACTGCTGCCGTTGCCCGTAGCCCTGCGCATCATAAGGCTGCGGCGGCGCCGGCTGATACGTCTCATAGCCGGGAGGCGCTCCCTGCGGCGGCTGCACCGCGACCTGCTCGGCGGGCAAGCGTCGCCGCACCATCTCGTCGCCGCGCGCCGGTGCCTGGCCGGAGATCACCACCGTGGCCTCCTTCATGCCCTGCGACTGCACCAGCGCGAACAGCGTTCCGGCGTTGGCCGGCGCCAGCCGCACGCAGCCGTGCGACACCGGCATGCCGAGATGCTTCACGTCGGAAAAGCCGTGGATGGCGTGGCCGCGCAGGTCGAAGAACATGGTGTAGGGCATCGGCGCGCCGTCCCATTCCTGCGACTGATGGTCGGCATCGACGCGGTTGATCTTGAAGCTGCCGTTCGGCGTGTCGTAGCCGGGCCGGCCGGTTGAGACCGGCCAGACGTAGCGGGTCTCGCCGTCGACCGCGACGGTCATCCGCTGCGTGCTTTTGTCGATGTTGATGGCGATCGCCGCCTGCGCGGTGGCGGCAAACGAAACCGCCAGCGCCGCACCAATCAGCGAGCCGGAAAGCCTGAAACTGATACGCATGAGACACCCACACATGTCGCGCCGGGATCGGCGCCGAAGCGCGGGACAGCGCGCCCTGCAGTGCACAAGTCTGTCGCGCGCTTTTGGTTCAGATCAAGAGTGCCGCAGCCCGCACCCCGGACTGTGGTGAATGAGGCAGGCGGAACCTAGGGCGAAATGCGGCGGGATTTGTTAGCGACGATTACATTTTGGAGAGGTGGGGGACGCCATTTTGGCTCGCCTTTCGGCCTCGGCGGCGTGTCCCGGGCGCGGCGCAGCACAGAGCGCTCTTGCGCGCCGTGATGCGCCGCAGACCCGGGACCTTTGCGCACTCTGAGCCGGGACCTTGGCGGACTCGGAGTTTGAGACGATCCCGGGTCAGCGGCGCAGCGCTTCGCGCCGCACCGCGCCCGGGAAACGTGCGTCTTCAATGTCGCTTGAAATACTGCACCGCGCGCTCATGCTTCTCGGCGGCAGCGCGCGAACCAAAGGTGCCGAGATTGCGGCACTGTCCGGTCTTCGAAATCTTTCTTGCGCGAATAGAGCCGGAATTTGCCGGAGGAAAGCTTGCGGATCATGGCAGGCTTCTCGCGTTATTCTTGATTCAAGCAACGAGGATGGAGACAGTTCCGCAAACGGACCAGCGAAGACACGCAGACAATCGCAGACGCACAGCGCGGATGATTAGGCTCTCGATCCAGCGCATCTTCCGCTCATTCCCGCGAAAGCGGGAATCCAGCCCGGGCCCCCGCCTACGCGGGGGCGAGCGGAGTTTTACTCCCTATCTGGACAATTGGCTTCCTGACTACCCAAACCCGTCGCGCTTGAGCCGCACCAGCGCCTGATCGAGCGCCGAGAGGAAATTCGAACGATCGCGCGGCGCAAACGGCTTTGGTCCGCCCGTGATCTCGCCGGCGCTGCGCAGCGAATCCATCAGATTGCGCGTCGCCAACGTCATGCCCATCGAGTCCGCCGTGAACGGCTTGCCGTTCGGCGCGATGACGCTGGCGCCATTCTTCACGCAGCGACTCGCCAGCGGCACGTCGGCGGTGATCACGACATCGCCGCGTACAGCGCGCTCCGCAATCCAGTTGTCGGCTTCATCGAGGCCGGCACCGACCACGACACGCTCGATCATGTCATCGCGCGGCACCGCAATCGGGCTGTTGCTGACGACAAACACTTTCAGCGCCGTGCCCTTGAGCAAATGCCGCTCGGCCACGCGATACACCTCGGCCTTCACCGGGCACGCATCGGCGTCGATGTAGATCGCGATCGATTTTTGTTGAGGAGAGTAGGCTGCGTTCACGAGGAGGGAAACGATAGACGTTTATCGCTTGAAGATGCGCGTTATCATGTCGTCGAATGCGTAAGGACAAACCGCCGGGAATTTGTCTTCCTCCAGGCCAGTTTCCTTTGCGGCCTCAATTCGTGCACGACGGTAGGCGCGTGCGATGGCGTCCGTCAGCCGCGGCTTGAGGCCAGGATTGTCATCCAGAACGTCGGTGATCTCGATACGCTGTTCTTGAATCGAAAGTATCCAGCTTCGTGAGCGCAACGCCGGCTGATGATCCCATTTGAGGATGTGCGCCATCAGTACGCGCAGCGCACTAACGAGTTTGTTGAACTGCTCGCGCCCCAATGACTCGATCTCCTCGGCGAGATTATCGCAATCGAGCGCCTCGAAGCGCCCGTCGCGAAGATGCCGAGCCTGCTCCATCAGCCAGGAATAGAAATCACGCTCGTATTCCGCGGCGAGGGGCTCGTCCGCAGGGGCAAGATCGGTTGTCAGATCCTTCCGCGTTCCAGACATGCTCTCATCCTCACGGCCAGTATATCGATAATCCGGCTAATCACACCCGCTCGACGAACGAATCGACCACGCGTTTCTCGCCGGCTCGATCAAATGAGATCGTCAGCTTGTTGCCGTCGATGTTGGTGATGTTGCCGTTGCCGAATTTCTGATGGAAGACCCGGTCGCCGACCGAGAAAGCCGAGATGGTGCCGGTCGATTTCGCCACCAGTTCGCCCTCGATGGTGAGCGGCAGGCGGCGGGTGTTTGCGCTTGAGCCCGATCCCGAACGCCATTCGCCGGATCGCGTCTCGCTTGGTCGGCCTCTCCCCTGACCAAAGGAGTCACCGTTCGTGGCGCGCCCTCTGGCCTGAGGGGAAAGGTGCGACAGGTCTTCGCGCTCGGCGCTGTAGTCGGGCTCGTAATCATCATCGGCGTCTTCAGAGAAGCCGCCGCGATTGCGTTTGGCCTGGGCGCGCTGCCATCCGGGGGTGTTGTAGCTCGAGCCAAACGAGGTGGTGGCGTCGAACCGCGAGGCGCCGTAGCCCCCATAGCCGCCGAACCCGCCCTGCGCCTCGGTGACTTCCACATTGCCCTCGGGCAGTTCGTCGAGAAATCGCGACGGAATGTTGGTCTGCCACAGCCCGTGCATGCGCCGGTTGGTGGCGAAATAAATTTTTGCCCGCCGCCGCGCGCGGGTCAGGCCGACGTGCGCGAGCCGGCGTTCCTCTTCGAGGCCGGCGCGGCCTTGATCGTCGAGCGCGCGCTGATTGGGAAACACGCCTTCCTCCCAGCCGGGCAGGAACACGGTGTCGAATTCCAAGCCCTTGGCGGCGTGCAAGGTCATGATGCTGACCGCATCGGCCTCGGCGCTGTTCTCCCTGTCCATCACCAGCGAGATGTGTTCGAGAAAACCTTGCAGGTTTTCGAACTCGTCCATCGAGCGGATGAGCTCTTTCAGGTTCTCCAGCCGGCCGGCGGCGTCGGCGGAGCGATCCTTCTGCCACATCTCGGTATAGCCGGACTCGTCAAGCACGATCTCGGCAAGCTGGGTGTGCGGAAGGTGGTCGCGCTGCTTGCGCCAGCGATCGAACGATTCCAGCACCGTGCGCAGCGCGCCGCGCGGTTTTGGTTTTAGCTCGTCGGTTTCGATCACCGCGCGCGCGGCTTCGGTGAGCGGTACTCGGCGTTTGCGCGCGTGGTCGTGCAGCAACTGCACGGTGGCGTCGCCGAGCCCGCGCTTCGGCACGTTGACGATGCGCTCGAAGGCAAGATCGTCGGCCGGCGAATTGATCAGGCGCAGATAGGCCAGCGCGTCGCGGATTTCCGCGCGCTCGTAGAAGCGCGGGCCGCCGATCACCCGATAGGACAGGCCGAGCGTGACGAAGCGGTCTTCGAACTCGCGCATCTGAAACGACGCCCGCACCAGGATGGCGATCTGGTTGAGCGCATGCTGCGCGCGCTGCAACTGCTCGATCTCCTCGCCGATGCCGCGCGCTTCTTCTTCGGAGTCCCAGGCGCCCGTCACCGTCACCTTCTCGCCGTCGACATCGTCGGTGCGCAGCGTCTTGCCGAGCCGGCCTTCGTTGTGGGCGATCAGATGCGAGGCGGCGGCGAGAATATGTCCGGTCGAGCGGTAGTTTCGCTCCAGCCGGATCACGGTGGCGCCGGGAAAATCGTGCTCGAAGCGCAGGATGTTGTCGACCTCGGCACCGCGCCAGCCATAGATCGACTGATCGTCATCGCCGACGCAGCAGATGTTTTTGTTGCCCGGCTGCTCCCTCTCCCCGCTTGCGGGGAGAGGGTCGGGGTGAGGGGGCCTCTCCGCTCGCTCGGGCAGCGCGAGCGCGCCCTCATCCGGCGCGTGGGGAGACGTGCTGCTCGCTCTTTGCGCCAACAGCCGCAGCCACAAATACTGCGCGACGTTGGTGTCCTGATACTCGTCGACCAGAATGAATTTGAAGCGCCCCTGATATTGCCGCAGCACTTCCGGCTGCTCGCGGAACAGCCGGATGTTTTCCAAGAGCAGATCGCCGAAATCGGCGGCGTTGAGAATCTTCAGCCGCTCCTGATAGGCGCGGTAAAGCTTCAGCCCCTTGCCGTTGGCGAACACGCCGGCCTCGCCGGCCGGCACCTGATCGGGCGTCAGGCCGCAATTCTTCCAGCCGTCGATCAGCGAGGCGAGCACGCGCCCCGGCCAACGTTTCTCGTCGATCTTCTCGGCGGCAAGAAGCTGCTTGAGCAGCCGCACCTGGTCGTCGACATCCAAAATGGTGAAGTCGGGCTTGAGCCCGACCAGCTCCGCATGCCGGCGCAGGATTTTTACGCCGATCGAATGGAAGGTGCCGAGCCACGGCATGCCCTCGACCACCTGGCCGACGATCTCGCCGACGCGCCCCTTCATCTCCCGCGCGGCCTTGTTGGTGAACGTGACCGCCAGAATTTCGCCCGGCCGGGCGCGGCCGGTGGCGAGGATGTGGGCGATGCGCACCGTGAGCACGCGGGTCTTGCCGGTGCCGGCGCCGGCCAGCACCAGCACCGGGCCGTCGAGCGACTCCACCGCGAGCCGTTGTTCCGTATTCAGTCCGGCCAGATAGGCCGGCGCACCGGCAGCCGCGGCGCGGGCGCGCGCGGCAATGCCGCCGGGAGCGGGTCCGGAGGAATGCGTCGGATCGAACGTATGTCGCAGTGGGTCGGCCAAGGTCAGTTCACCAAATGCAGCAGGAGCCAAAAACGACGCGGGAACACCCCCTCATGCGTCATGGCCGGGCTTGACCCCGGCATTTCACCGGCGACGGCGAAGCGGAGCGACGTCTTGGTGATTCTCATAGGCCAAACATGGCATCTCGATGCGGCTTTTACGAGGTTGTCCCCGCCATTCCTGGGGGGCCGAAGCCGCACGCCCGCAATCGGTAGTCTTGGTCAGCGCAAGGGCATTGCACGCGGCGGCCGGGGTGTCCGCGTCAGACCGAGGTCCTACTTCCCCGGCATGGCGATCTTCCGCCCGACACCGTCCGGAACCGGCAGGCGTGCGTGCGCTTCCTTCATCTTCGCCAGCCGCCCGGCGACGAAATCGGGAAACGGCGACACTTTCTTCGCCGCCATGTTGACGTTGAGCACCATGTTCTCGGACGTGGCCGAGAGCCAACCTTCGTCGGCGTGAAAAAGCTGTTCGACATAGTGCATGCGCTTGGCGTCGAAATCGAGCAGATGAAAGCTTACGCGCACCGGCGCGCCGACATGCAGTTCGCGCAGATAACGGATGTGCACCTCGGCCGTGAACGTGGAATGCCCGGACTCCTGCAGATAGGGCAGGCCGCAGCCGATCAGCTCGTAAACTTCATCGACCGCGCGATCGAACAACACGTTGTAGTAGGCCATGTTGAGATGGCCGTTATAATCGATCCATTCCGGCTCGACCTTCATCACCGAAGAGACGAAGGGCGCGGCGAAAACGGGCTCCGTGTCGGGACGTTCGAGCATCAAAGTCTCATCATTTGCGCGCGGCGCGCCGGCGTTTCGGGACTCACATGTGATGAAACCGGCATCCGGCGCAAGGGCGGAACGCGCGCCTCGGATCATCAAAAGGCTTGCAGTGAAGGCAGGCTGCTCACCGGCCTGGCGCTCTTGACCCGCGGGATCGGGGCGGCCACCTTCCGGCAAAACAGGAAAGAGCAATCGCGATGGTCTTGATCGACGCCTGGGAGGAACTCAACCGCGACCACAGCGCGGTCGAGCGCGTCATTGCCGACCTCGCCGCGCTGGTCGGCAATCGGCTGGTGACCTCGCAGGCGGTGCGCGAGCAGCACGGCAACACGCTCACCTGGGTCGGCAACCAGCCGCCGGATGCGGTGGTGTTCCCGCAATCGA
Source organism: uncultured Alphaproteobacteria bacterium (assembly GCA_963737755.1). Taxonomy (GTDB): domain Bacteria; phylum Pseudomonadota; class Alphaproteobacteria; order Rhizobiales; family Xanthobacteraceae; genus BOG-931. The sequence continues at coordinate 131,809 of CAVTTZ010000027.1, forward strand.
CCGAAGAGGTGCAGCAGATCGTGCGGTTGTGCGCGGCCGAGCGCGTGCCGGTCATCGCGTTCGGCGCCGGTACTTCGCTGGAAGGTCAGGTCAATGCGCCGCTTGGCGGCATCTGCCTCGATTTCCGCGACATGAATCGCGTGCTCGCGGTCCACGCCGAAGACCTCGATTGCGTGATCGAGCCCGGCATCACGCGCAAACAGCTCAACGAGCATCTGCGCGATCGCGGCGTGTTCTTTCCGATCGATCCGGGCGCCGATGCGTCGCTTGGCGGCATGGCGGCGACGCGGGCGTCCGGCACCAACGCGGTGCGTTACGGCACCATGAAAGACAATGTGCTGTCGCTCAAAGTCGTGCTTGCCAACGGCGAGGTGATGTCGACGGCGCGGCGCGCGAAAAAGACCGCCTCCGGCTACGATCTCACCCGCCTGATCGTCGGCTCGGAAGGCACGCTCGGCGTCATCACCGAACTGACGCTGCGGCTGTCCGGCATTCCGGAAGCGATCTCGTCCGGCGTCTGCCCGTTTCCGTCGGTCGAGTCCGCCTGCAACGCCACCATCCTCACCATTCAGGCCGGCATCCCCGTGGCGCGGATCGAGCTGCTTGATCCGTTGCAGGTGCGTGCCAGCAATCTTTATTCGAAGCTCAACCTGCCCGAGACGCCAATGCTGTTTGTGGAATTCCACGGCAGCGACGCCAGCGTCGCCGAGCAGTCGCAGGCTTTTGGCGAGATCGCCAAGGAGCTTGGCGGCGGTCCGTTCGATTGGGCAACAAAAGCCGAGGACCGTTCGCGGCTCTGGCAGGCACGACACGATGCCTATTGGGCGCAGCGCGGCTTGCGGCCGAACACCCAGCCGCTGGCGACCGACGTCTGCGTGCCGATTTCGCGGCTTGCCGAGTGTCTCACCGCGACACAGCGCGATATCGCCGAGAGCAAATTGCTGGCGCCGATCGTCGGCCACGTCGGCGACGGCAATTTTCACGTCGGGATTTTGGTCGACATGAACGACGACGACGAGGTGACGCGTGTGCGCGCCTTCCTGGAACGCCTCACCGAACGCGCCTTGGCGATGGACGGCACCTGCACCGGCGAACACGGCATCGGTCAGGGCAAGATGAAATATCTGTTGTCCGAACACGGCGCGCCGGCGCTCGATGCCATGCGGGCGATCAAGACCGCGCTCGACCCGCTCAACATCATGAACCCGGGCAAGATTTTCAGTTTGTAGTTTTGGTTTGCGCGCTCAGCTCGGCAAATGCGCGCCGGCGCCGAGCCATTCGGCGACCAGGGCTGCAAGCGTGCCGTCGGCGAGAAGTTCGGCTTGCGCCTTGTCGATCGCTGCGCGCAACGCGGTGTTTCCCGTCCGCACGCAGACGCCGAGCTGTTCGGTGGTGATGCCGGCCTGGACGACTTTCAGCTTCGGCCGGTCGCGCACCAGCCACGCCGTCACCGGCGCAAGCTTCATGAACGCATCGCAGCCGCCCGAGGACAGATCGTCGAGCGCTTGCTCGATCTCGTGATAGGCATAGACCCGGACTCGCGCGGCGCGCTGTTCGGCGACAAGTTTTTCCGCCACCGGCTCGCTGGTGTTGCCGTGCTGCACGCCGATTACCAGGCCGGTAAGATCGTCGATGCCGCGCACCTGCGGATGCCGCGTCGTGTCGACCACCAGCGACTGTCCGGATATCGCGTAGGGCGAACAAAAATCGGCGAGCTGCGCGCGTCCGGGCGTGATGGTGGTGCCGGATGCGATGCAGTCGTAGGTTCCGGAACTCGAGGCCGGCGAAAATGCCGTTGAAGTCGGCACCCACGTAGCGCACGAGCTGCCACGCCAGTCCGAGCTTGCCGGCGATGCGCTGCATCAGCGCGATATCGAAACCCGCGGGGCCGTTTGGCCCGACGAATTCAAACGGCGGATCCGGAAGCGCGGCGCCGACCTTCAGCGCAATGGTGTTGGTGGGCGCGCCGGACGCGCCTGCAGGCGAAGCGGTCGTGGAATCGCGGCCCGTCATGTGCAGCTTGCGCCCTCTTGGTGAGATTTCGTGGTCGCGATGCAGGTTACGGGCACTCTTCCCTCGCGTTAACGAACAGCGCAACCGTGCCACAGGATCTCTTGCAAGACGACGCGCCGAAACGCTTCCGGATGACGCGGGCGTTGCCGGCACGATGCGGCGCCAGCGCGAAGTCGCGCGGAGCCAGGAACCCGACACATAATCGCCCGCAAATGTCGCTATTTGCGGCGGCTGAAAGCGTGCATTCCGGGTAGGCCCGTACTAGGTTTTGAGGCTGGGCGGGCGCGGAACCTTTAGCGATCACAAGGGAAGCTTTGCCGTGCAGACGACGCTGCTCGGAGTGGCCATTGCCGTCATCTTGGCGCTTGTTGCGGCCTTGGTGGCTCCGCTCGTCGTCGACTGGAGCCAGTACCGCGCGGCGTTCGAGGAGCAGGCGAGCCGGCTCACCGGGCTTTCGGTACATGTTAACGGGCCGATCGACGCCCGGCTGCTGCCGTCGCCGCATTTCAAGCTGCGGGATGTGACGGTCGGTGCCGCCAATCGGGAGCCGCAGATCCGTGCCGCTGCGGTGGAGCTCGAGCTTGGGCTTGGCCCGCTCGTGCGCGGCGAGGTGCGGGCGACCGAAATGCGGATCGTGGCGCCGCAAGTCAGCCTGCGGGTCGATAACGCGGGCGCGCTCGACTGGCCGGTGCCTGCGTCGACGTCCACCACGGAAGCGCTGGCGGCTTCGCGGCTTACGGTCGAAAATGGCCGGATCGTCCTCGTCGATGCCGGCTCCGCGACACGGTTCGGACTGGAGAAGCTGTCCTTCACCGGCGACGTGCGCTCGCTTCTCGGACCGTTCGGCGGCGAAGGCACATTCGTGGCTGGCGGTGAGGCTTTCGGCTTTCGTATCTCCGGCAGCCGCTCCGGCGACGACGGCAATCTCAAAGTCCGGCTCGGCGTCGATCCTGCCGATCGTCCGCTGAACATCGAAATCGACGGCTTGCTTGGTTTCCAGCGCGGCGTCCCGCAATTCGACGGCACCTTTTCGGCCGCTCGCCCGGTCGGCGCCACGCTTTCGGGCGGTCAGCGCGTGATGAGCGATCCCTGGCAACTTGCCGGCAAGCTGCAGGCGACCCCGGCGGCGCTCAAGTTGCAGGACCTTGCTCTGCAATATGGCCCCGAGGAACGGGCCGTGCTGTTCGGCGGCAAGGCCGATGTGAAGCTTGGCGCGAATCCGCGGCTCGACGGCGACATCACGGCGCGACAAGTGGATGTCGACCGCATGCTGGCGGCGCCGGATCTGACGCATCGGCCGCCGTTGATCATGCTCAAATCGCTGCTGGAAGAATTCATCGGCGGCGTGCGTCCGCCGTTGCCGTTGGGGGTGGGCGTGACCGTCGAAGCCGTGACGGTCGGCGGCGCCGCGATCCAGGGGTTGCACGGCCGCGTCCGTTTCGACGCCGACAACGGCTGGGCGCTCGACGACGTCACCTTCCGTGCGCCCGGCTTCACGACGGTGAATTTGTCAGGCCGGCTCGGCGACGCCGCGCAGGGCCTTTTGCTTGGCGGACCCGCCAGCATCGAATCCGTCGATCTGAAAGTGTTGGCGGCGTGGCTCGAAGGCCGCAGCGATCAAACACCTGGACCGCCGCAAACACTGACAGCGCGCGGCGATATCACCATCGCCCACGACCGGTTCGTGCTCGACCATTTGGCGGCAGCGCTTGACCGCGAAAAACTCGAAGGCCGGCTTGCCTACAGCCTTGCCGCCGGCAACCGCCCGGCCGCGCTCGACGCCGACTTGCACGCCGCAAAACTCGACATCGATGCGATCAGCGCTTTCGCGCAAGCCGCCGCATCCGACGGCGGCTTCGATATTCCGCACGCCGTCAGTCTCACGCTTGACGTCGGGGAGGCGATCTTCGCCGGCATCGATGCGCGCTCGATCAACGCGCGGCTGGCGCTCAACACCGGCGTTCTTCATCTCGACCGGTTGTCGATCGGCGATCTCGGTGGCGCTGCGATCGAGGCGAGCGGCCGCATCGACGAATTGTCGTCGCAGCCGCGCGGTCAAATCACGGTCGATGTCAGCGCCGCCTCCCTCGACGGTCTCGCCACCATCGCGGGCCGCTATGTGCCGGAAGTGCCGGCCTCGGTGCGGCCTTTCTCCGACCGCTTGGCGCCGGCCAAGATGCACGGCGCGCTGACCATCGAACGCGCCGGCAAGACCGCCAGCGTCGCCAAGCTCGCCATGGGCGGAAGTCTCGGTGCCATGCGCTTGACCCTCAACGGCGAAGCAACGGGTGCGCCGGCGCAGGCCGATAGCGCGACGCTGCGTCTCAGCAGCCGGCTCGATGCGGATGATGGCGGCGCCCTGGTGCGTTTGCTCGCACTCGATCGCGTGTTGGCGGTCGATCAACTGCCGGGGCAATTGACGGTCACCGCCAACGGCCCGCTCAACGGCGAGATCCGCGTCAACGCGCTCGCCTCCGCCGGCGGTTTTTCCGCGGTGGCCGATGGCGCCATGCACCTGCGCGGCCAGGGTGCACCCACCGGCAGCTTGCAGCTCAAGGCGAACGCCACCGACTTGCGGCCGTTGCAGCGCGCGATGACCGGCCAGACTGGCGGCGCTCTGTCATCGCCGGTCTCGCTCAACGCCATCGTCGGCGTCGCCGGACCGGATTTGTCGGTCACCGATTTGACGGTGAAGTCGGGCAAGTCATCGTTGCGCGGCCGGCTCGATCTGAAAGTCGCAGACCCGGTTGCCGTTGCGGGTGAGGTTTCCGGTGAAGACCTTGATGTGGCCGCCGCGTCCTCGTTGCTGTTCGGGTTGCCGGGCGCGGCGCCCGGCGGGGCTAAGCTGTTTTCGCGGGCGCCGGTCGGCAATGGTGTGTTCGGCCTGATGAGCGGCTCGGTCGGCTTCAAATTTGATCGCGCGCGCCTGACGCCCACATGGAGCGCGCGTGAGCTCAAGGGCGTTGTGCATTTTGGCGCACCGGAAATCGAATTGCGTGACATTGACGCCAAGCTTGCCGGCGGCAGCCTGAGCGGCGGCTTTGTGTTGCGGCATGATCCACAATCTCTCGCTGCCCGCGGGCATGTCGAAATCGCCGATGCAAGCGCAGCCACCTTGGCCGGAAGCACGATGATCGATGGTTTGCTGTCGGCAAAGCTGCAGGGCGAGAGCCAGGGACTCAGTCCGGAGGGAATCGTCGGCGCCTTTCACGGTGACGGAACGGTTTCGCTGACCCGCGCCCAGATCGTGGGCGTCAGTCCGGCAGCCTTCGATGCGGCCATGCGGCTCGCCGATCAGAATGCCGGCGCCATCGATGCGGCCAAGGTCCGCACCGCCGTGGGTGCCACCATGGACAGCGCCAGGTTGGCGGTGCCGAAAGCCGACGCCGAGGTCACGATTGCAAGCGGGCAAGTCCGCGTCGCGAACGCCGCATTGCCGACGCAAGATGGCGCCCCGCTCGCGCTCGACGGCTCGATCGATCTCAATACCGCGGCGATCGACGCTCAAGTCACGCTCACAGCCAATCCGGCGGCGAATGCACTGATCCAGCCGGGCCCGACGCTGGCGGTCACGATCAAAGGTCCGCTGTCGAGCCCGGAACGGAAAGTCGATATCTCGGCGTTGCTCGGATGGCTCGGCCGGCGCTCGGCCGAACAGCAGATCCGGCGGCTGGAATCGCTGGAGGCCAATCGCCGCGCCGATGTCGTTGGCGATTTGGCGCGTCCGCTGCCCCCGGCGATACGGTTCGTTCCGCCAGGAACGGCGCTGGAAATCAACAATCACGCCAACGCAAGCGCGGCGCCGCCTCCAGGCTTGAACCAACTCGATCGCTTGCGACCGGAAAATCCGCCGGCACCAGCCGCCGCGCCGTTGAGCGTCGTGCCTCCGCCGGTCGCCAGGCCGGTAAATCCCCCGGCTGTGGCCTCGGATAAATCGGACAGGACGACCGACAAGACCGGCACGGCCACCGGTGCGGTCCGGCCTGCGCCTATGCCCGGCCTCCGTTCATTGCTGAATTCGCTATTCGGCTCGCAGAACTAACGGACGGTGCGCCGACATCACTGCCGACCTCCCGCCCGGAAGTTGGCCGTGCTGTGCTCTCGCCGTTAGGGCGCACCTGATAGTGACTAAGCACGAACAGACGGATCGCTGACGACAGATTGCCGTGCTTGCGCTCGGTATCGATGCTGCCGACAAGGTCCGAAAGCGTGAGGTGCCGGGTCACGGCGATATCTTTCAGTCCCCGCCAAAAGGCCTCTTCTAAACTGACACTCGTCTTGTGCCCGCCGATGACGATGGAGCGCTTGACGACCGGTGATTTCATTGCCCGTCTCCTATTTCGATCCGGTTCGGTCGAGGCTTTGCGGGCATGTTCGCGCGGAGATTGTGTTGCCGCGCCTTCGATCGCTGCGCGCCTGGAGGCGGCCAGATCGGCTGCAACCTTGGCTTTGGCTGCGCTTTATCTTCGGCGTTTCGAGTACGATGCGGTAATTGGATATGTCGCCCATGCATAGCTCGACGGTGACCAGATGCTGCGTGGCCGGTGAAGGCCGAGGTAACTCTGTAAAGACTTGGCCGACGCGCTGACGCGATTACTCTGCGATTTTCAACGCGATCACGCTAAAGTTGCAGTCTAGAGGGTGGCCATGGTGGCTGAATCGCACAAGACACGGTTGCTTGAGGTAAAATCGAAACCTCGTTCTTACTTGGCCGTGACGAGGCGTTATTCGGACAATGCTTGGGGCATTTGCTTTTAATATTCGCCCGATGGGTCTTGTAAGTCTGCAGCAAAACTAACGATGAACAATCGTGAGTGCTGCCCATAACCTTACGTCAGCCCGCCCGATATCGGGGCGTTTTTCTCATCTGGCACTTGTTGCATCCACTATACGCATACCATTCGACTGAAATTTCGCTGCGGCTGGCGCGTCGTGGGGGAGGCTTACCAAAGGAGCATGACTGGCGCAGCTTGACGTTACGTCAGACGATCGTTTTGACCGGGCAGTTTGAGGATAGAAGAACCGCTGGACGCCACCGTCTCGAAGACGCTGCCGCACCGCTATTTTTTGCGGAAACGATCCAGACTCACGACCTCGCCGCCGGATCCTTCGGGGTGGGGCGGGGCCTCGGCCTCGGACGGCGCCGGGAGGCCCTCAGGCTTCTTCGTCTCAGCGATGGTGCGCACGGCCGGCGGCGATTTCTCTGCTTTTTCGGCCTTGCCGGCCACAGTTTCGTCGGCTCCCTCTGCCGCGGGAGCGCCGTCGATGGTTTCGAACTGGAATCCGAACGGCACCGCTGGATCATAGAAGGCCGTCACCGCTTCGAACGGCACCGCCACGCGTTCCGGGACCCCGCCGAACGACAAGCCGACTTCGAAAGAGTATTCGGTCACCACCAGGTCCCAGAACTGATGCTGCAGGACGACGGTCATCTCGGCCGGATAGCGCTCACGCATGCGGTCGGAAAGCCGCACGCCTGTCGCTGTCGTGTTGAAGGTGATCTTGAAGTGGTGCTCGCCCGGCAGGCCCTTCTTCGCCGCGTCCGCCAGAACGGTGCGAACAACGCCGCGCAGGGCCGTCTGTGCCAGAATATCGTAGCGGATGTAGTCGGTGGCCATGCGCGAATCGGATTACCAGCGGATCAGTCAGCGATAGATAAGACGCGATTCGCAGAGGGTCCAGAGAGGTTGTTGTCCGGTCACTGTCCCCGGATTGCATGCCGATGATTGACCAATCATGCGTGGAAAGTGGAGGCTTCTGTTGCCAGGTGCCTCCGAACCCCGCCTAACGCTGCTAAGACGCTAGGACTTTAAATCGGTCTTTCGGACTGCTTACGCAGCCAGAGCAACCGGAGCATAGTTGTCATTGGCAACTATGGAATGGCCCGGTAACGGCGGAACCATGCCGAGCAAAAGCACGCCCTTTACGCCCTCGTCGATCCTATTTCGACCCCATATGGTGGAGTCGCCGGGTACCGCCCCCGGGTCCGAATGGTTTATTTCGACGGCCATTTATCGCCATATCCGGCTTGCGCCGGCAGGAGGAATATAAGCCCGAAAGGTTGCCAAAAAAAGGCCCTATCCCCATTTGGGGGGCAGGGCGTCCTGGGTGGCGGGGTACCGTTCTTTTTCGCGTCTGTTTTACCGTCGCAAGGTATTGCGGTGTCCATGCCCTTGGTTTTGAAGCTCGCCGCTCGCAATTTGGCTTACGACAAGCTCCGCTTTGCCGCGACCGTGGTCGGGATCGTGTTCTCGATCGTGCTGGTGACCGTGCAATTGGGCTTGTTCGTCAGCTTCGCGCGCACCGTCACCCTGATGATCGACCATGCGCCTGCGGACCTCTGGATCGTCCCGCAAGGCACCAAGAACTTCGAGGACCCCTCGCTGCTCGAGGAGGCCGATCGCTACCGCGCGATGTCGGTCGAGGGTGTGGCGCAAGTCGCGCCGATCCTGATCAGCTTCTCGCACTGGCGCATGCAGGATGGCGGCGCGACGCCGGTTCTGGTCGTTGGGACCAATCTGCGCGCCGGCGGCGGCCTGGTGCCGTGGAATTTGGTCGAGGGAAGTCTCGACGCCCTCGCCATCCCGGACTCGGTCGCGGTCGATAGCGCTTATCTGGACCGATTGGGGGTGACTGGCATCGGCGGCGCGGCCGAGATGCGCGATCACCGCGCCGAAGTTCGCGCCATCAGCAAGGGTATCCGCTCCTTCACCACGACGCCTTTCATCTTCACGACGCTCGATCGGGCGCACGCTTATACGGGCACGCCGGGCACCAAGGTGACGTACCTGCTGGTGCACCTCGATCCCCACGCCGACCTCGAGCGGGTTCGCAGCCAACTGCAGTCCGTTCTCACCAAGGCCGAAGTTCTCACCCCGGCTGAGTTCGCCGAGCGTAGCCGCTCGTTCTGGCTGTTCGGCACCGGCGCCGGCGCCGCGCTGTTCGCCGGCGCTCTGCTGGCCATGGTGGTCGGTTCGGTCGTGGTGGCGCAGACGCTGTATTCGAGCACCAAGGAGCACCTTTACGAATTCGCCACGCTGCGGGCGATCGGGTCTTCCGGTACCTATCTCCACATCGTCATCGTCACGCAGGCCATCTTGAGTGCGCTTGCGGGTTTCGCCATCGCCTTCATCATCGGTTTGTTGATCGTCGGCGGCACCACGGACTCGGCGCTGCCGGTGCTGATGACGCCGCTTCTGACCGTCGTCCTGTTCGTCCTCACCATCGTCATGTGTGTCATTTCCGCGCTTTCATCGATCATCAAGGTGGTTCGCATGGATCCCGCGATGGTGTTCAGCCGATGAGCGAGCCGGTTATGGAGGCCCGCGGCATCGTCAAGGTGCTGGGCGAGGGCGCCGGCAAGGTGCGGGCGCTCAAGGGCGTCGATGTCACACTGTGCAGTGGCGAGATGGCGCTGCTGATGGGCCCATCCGGCAGCGGCAAGACCACGCTGCTGTCCATTCTGGGCTGCATTCTTTCACCCAGCGAAGGCGTTATCGAGGTCCGTGGAAACCCGACCACCGGTCTCGGCCCCGAACAACTCGCCAAATTGCGCCGAGAGCATATCGGTTTCGTGTTTCAGTCCTATCATCTGTTTCCCACGCTCACCGCCCTGGACAATGTCCGCTTGGCGCTGGACGTGCGCGGCGACTATTCCGCGAAGGCGATCAGCCGCTGCAAGGATTCGCTGGCGCGCGTCGGTCTGGCTCACCGGATCGAAGCGTATCCGCGCGAACTCAGCGGCGGAGAACAGCAGCGCGTGGCCATCGCGCGCGCGCTTGTGGGCAACGCCGCAGTTATTTTGGCGGACGAGCCGACCGCGGCGCTCGATAGCGAGAACGGAGCTTCAATCATGGCGATGCTCGCGGAGCTTGCCACGGATCCGTCGCACGGCGTGCTCGTGGTCACCCACGATCCCCGCACGCTGCCGTATGCCAGTCGCGTTATCCGCATCGAGGACGGACGCATTGTGGGCGAAGAGGCGGGCGTCCTCGCTGCCTCGCCGCCGATTGTAGAAAAGAGGTCAGTGGCAGCACAATGATCACAAGAATTTGGGCGGTATCTTCGGTCGCGATTGGTGTTTTGGCGTAATCGTTGGCGTGGCGTTGGCTGAGCCCACCAGCACACCGAAAAGGCCCCCCGTTGATGATAGGAATTGGCAGGCGGTCGCGCCGGGACTTGTCGAACCGCGCTCGGGCGAGATCAAGATCGCATCGCCTGCGATCGGTGTGATCGGTGAAGTGCTGGTCCAAAGCGGCGACAAAGTCATGGCGGACGAAGTGCTCATTCGCCTCGACGACGAGTCCGCTCGTTCGCGGGTCGCGACCGCGCAGGCGCAGGCCGAAATGCGCAAGCGCGCACGCAACGATCAAGGCGCCGGCAAGGGCGCCGACCGTCGCAAAGCCGAGGACGGCGTGGCCGAAGCCGAGGCCGCCGTGGTGCAGGCGACAGAGACTTTCGATGCTGCCGTCAAAGCCAAGCGCAGCGGCGGCGGGTCGGATGCCGATATCACGACCGCACGCACGGCCTTGAACAGCGCACAGGATCGTCTGGGGCAGCGGCGCACGCAATTGCGCAAGCTCGACGACGATCAAGATACGCCGTTACCGACCGCCAATGAGGGTGCGCTCAATGTCGCCCGCGGCGACCTGCGCGGCGCCAATGCCGAACTGCAAAAGCTCGCGGTCCGCGCGCCGATCGCCAGCACGGTGCTCCAGGTCAATGCCAAGGCCGGCGAACTGGCATCGCCCACCACCGTGCTGCCGTTGATATTGCTTGGCGACCTCAGCGGTCTGCGTGTGCGCGCCGAAGTCGACGAACGCGATGTCGGTAAGATCAAGGTTGGTGGCGCCGCCGTGGTTCGCGCCGATGCGTTCCGCGATCGCGAATTCGCCGGCAAGGTCGTCTCGATTGCGCCGCTGGTGCAGCCGGCCCGCATCAACTCGCCGGGCTCGCGCAATCTCAGCGACTTCAGCGTTGCCGACGTGCTGATCGAACTGTCCGATCCGGGGCCGCTGCTGGACGGCATGAAAGTCGACGTCTACTTCCAGCACGAAGTCGCGGGGCAATAAGAAAGGGCCGCTTCAGGCGGCCCTTGGTCGAAACCTTCTCAGATCATTATTTCCGTTGATCGGAGTGCGTCGCGAGCGGCCCACTCGGCCAAACTGCGGCAGGCTTGCGGCCCAACATTGCGTGTTGGGCCGCGACGCCGTTGCTATTGCAGGCTCAGGGCAACGAAGCGGGTCTCGCCGTCCGGATTGGACACGAGCAGCACCGCGACTTTCTTGCCTTGGGTCTTGAGCTGATCGAGCCGGCTTTGCAGGTCGGTCGGATTGCCGACGCCTTGATATTGCACTTCGACGATGACATCGCCCGGCGACAGCCGCTTGTCGGGTGCCGCCGAGGCAACGTTGGCATCGACGCCGGTGATGATCACGCCTTTGACGTTCTCCCGCACCTTGTACTTCTTGCGCAGATCCTCGGACAGGCTCGACAGTTCGAGACCGAGCGTCTTTTGCACCGCGGTCTTCGGCGGCTGCGCGCTATCCTTATCGGGTGTGTTGGCCGCCTGCTTCTCGCCGTCTTCGAGCCGGCCGATTTTTACCTGATGGGTTTCTTCCTTGCCCTTGCGGATGATCACCACATCGACTTCCTTGCCGACCGGCGTGTCGGCAACGATGCGCGGCAAGTCGTGCATTTCCTTCACGTCGTGGCCGTCGAACTTGATCACCACGTCGCCGGCCTGGATGCCGCCCGGCTTGGCCGGCCCCTTGTCGTCGACGCCTGCCACCAGCGCGCCGTGCGCCGGCTTGATGTTGAGGCTTTCGGCGATGTCGTCGGTGACCTGCTGGATGCGCACGCCGAGCCAGCCACGGCGGGTCTCGCCGAATTGGCGCAACTGATCGATCACCGCGACGGCCGAGTTCGACGGCACGGCGAAGCCGATGCCGATCGAGCCGCCGGACGGCGAGATGATCGCGGTGTTCACGCCCACGACGTCGCCATTGAGATTGAACAGCGGTCCACCGGAGTTGCCGCGGTTGATGGCGGCGTCGGTCTGGATGTAGTTGTCGTACGGTCCCGAATGGATGTCGCGATTGCGCGCCGACACGATGCCGGCCGTCACGGTACCGCCGAGGCTGAACGGGTTGCCGATGGCGACGACCCATTCGCCGAGCCGCAACTTGTCGGAATCGCCGAACTTCACTGCCTTCAGCGTCCGGTCAGGTTTGACGCGGAGCAGCGCGAGATCGCTTTTTGAATCCTTGCCGACCAGTTCCGCCGGCAGCTTGGTGCCGTCGTTGAGAATCACATTGATCTCGTCGGCGTCGGCGATGACGTGATTGTTGGTCACGACCAGGCCGGACGCATCGATGATGAAGCCGGAGCCCAGCGAATTGATCCGCCGCGGGGCGCGCTCGGCATCACCCTGCCCGCCCTGTCCACCCGGTCCGCCGGGACCGCGCCGGTTCTTGAAGAACTCCTCAAAGAACTCTTCCATCGGCGAGCCGGGCGGCAGATCGGGCATGTTGCCCGTGCGCGCTTCGACTTTCTGCGAGGTGGAGATGTTCACCACCGCATCGATCACCTGCTCGGCGACGTCGGCGATATTTTCTGGTCCGCGCGCCGATGCCATCGAGGCCGGCAGCACAACGATCGTGGCGGCGAGCGCGGCAGCGGCGGCGCCATGCCGGACGCGCTGAGCGCCCATCAACAAGCCGGTCGGAATGAAGCGAGACAGGGGCGTGGAAGACATTGGAGATCAGTGCTCCTTGCAGGATCACGCGTTAAAAGGGTGCGCCCGTCCGTAAGCGGACGCAAGGCCGGGCTACGGCGCGGGCGCAATTAGGAACCCGATTGGGGCGGAAAAGCGACTTACGTTTCGATGCATCCCTTCAGTCGGCTTAAGCACTTTGTGTGCGATTGTTTTCTATTGAATTGAGCGGCCGGAAGGTTTTGACCGCAGCCGATTATTTCAGAAGCCGTCTCCCAACCCAATCGGCTGCCCGAGGAACCGTTCCAAATCCGGGAGCGGTACCGCCCAGTTCGCGCGGCGATCGTCGGGTACCCAACAGCATCCTGTCAGAAATTTGGATTTTACGCGCCGGCCGCTCGGGCAGGCTTTCCTGGCCACACCCTCTCTCGTGCCCTAATGCCGGACCAGCCAGACGATGGCGACGCCGATGATCGCCGACACCAGGCCGACCACGCGTAGGCGACTTTCCGGCATTTCCAGCGCCGTCGCCATGGCGCGTTTGGCGCCAAGCGGGAAGGCCGCGAACAGAATGCCTTCGATCGCAAAGAACAGGCCGATCGCGGCCAGAAAATCGAACATCGGAGCGCGCTATTGCGCGCTCGGCGCTGCAGGCGGTGCCGCCGGCGACGCAGGATTGGCCGCGGCCCCCGGCGCCGGCTGCCCCGTCGGGTTGGCGAAGTAGCGGAAGAAATCGGTGTCGGGCTTCAGCACCAGCCGCGTATCGCCGCGTTGCATGCTCTTATCGTAGGCCTGCATCGAGCGATAAAAGGAGAAGAAGTCCTGATCGCGCGTATAGGCGTCGGCGAAGATGCGGTTGCGTTCGCCGTCGCCCTGGCCGCGCACCTGCTCGGCTTTCGAGCTGGCCTCGGCCAACAGCACGGTCACGTCGCGGTCGGCCTTGGCGCGAATCTCCTGGCTCTTCTGGCTGCCCTGGGCGCGGAATTCGGCGGCCTCGCGCTGCCGTTCGGTTTGCATGCGCTGATAAACCGCCTGGCTGTTCTTCGGCGGCAGGTCGGCGCGGCGGATGCGCACGTCGATCACATCGATGCCGTACGGCTTGGCGTCGCGGCCGATCTCGTCGCGCATTCTGATCATCAGTTCGTCGCGCTTGTCGCGCACCACGTCGGTCAACGTGGCCGCGCCGAGCACGCGCCGCAGCGCCGAGTTGAGCAGGATGGCCAGTTGCGAGTCGGCGCCGGACGAGCCGACGGTCTGATAATATTTCAGCGGATCGATGATGCGGTAGCGCGCGAAGGCGTCGACGATCAGTTGCTCGCCGACCAGGCTGGCATTGGCCGAGGAATTGTCGCTCGAGAGCGTGACCTCCTGCGCCGGCGTCTCGATGTTGAGAATGCGCTTGTCGATATAGATCACGCTGTCGATCAACGGCATTTTCACGTTCAGGCCCGGCTCGGTGATCACGCGCACCGGCTTGCCGAGCCGCACCACCAGCGCCTGCTGGGTCTGGCTGACGGTGAACAGGGTGCCGTAGCCGAGGATGAACAGCGATGATGAGGAGGACGGCGATGACGCCGCCGGCGAGACCGACCCTCATTGTGCTGCCTCCCGTCGCGGAGCGCCGGCACGGGGCGCCGTGCCGTTACGGGTCGCCGCCGGCAACTCGGTGAGCGGCAGGTAGGGCACAACGCCCGGGCCGCCGCGGCCGGTATCGATGATCGTCTTGTTGGTATCGCTGAGGATGCGTTCCATCGTTTCCAGATACATGCGCTCGCGGGTCACCGCCGGCGCTTTTTTGTATTGCTCGTAGATCTGCAGAAAGCGCGAGGTTTCGCCCTTGGCTTCGGCGACGGTCTGCTCCCGATAGGCTTCGGCGTCCTGCATGACCTTGGCGGCGCGGCCGCGCGCTTCCGGCACCACGCGATTGGCGTAGGTCTGCGCCTCGTTCTGCGCGCGCTCGAGATCGGAACGTGCCGCCTGCACGTCGAGGAACGAATCGATGACCTCGTCCGGCGGATCGATCCGTGCAGACTGCACGTTCTGTACCAGGATGCCGGCGCTCGTAGCGAATCGAGCGTCTTCTGCATCAAATTCTGCACCAGGCCCGATACGCCGCGAGCGTCGATCCGTTCTGCTGACGTTCGAGCCGCCGGTGAGCAGCAGCTGAACGTTCAGGCGGCCGATCACCTCGCGCATGGCGCTTTCCGCCACCGCCTTCACGGTGCCTTCGGGATTTTGCACGTTGAACAGATAATCGCCGACGCTGCCCGGCTTGATCTGCCACAGCACCGAGAACTCGACATCGACGATGTTCTCGTCGCCGGTCAGCATCAGGCTTTCTTCCGGCAGATCGCGCGGCGACGTGCCGCGGCGGCCGTACTCCGATCCGGGCGGATGCCGACATCGGTCTTATTGACGCGCAGCGCCGGCGGCGTCAGCACCGTCTCGATCGGATAGGGCAGGTGGTAATTCAGGCCCGGCTGCACCTCGCGCGGGACGAATTTGCCGAACCGGAGCACGACGCCGACCTCGTCCGGGCTCACCGTATAGAAGCCGGAAAAGGCCCACAGCGACGATCGCCGCCAGCACGATCAGCGCCGATGCCGCGGCCGCCGAGATTGCCCGGCATGAAGTTGCGCAGCCGGTCCTGGCTGCGCCGCAGGAATTCCTCCAGATCGGGCGGCCGCGACCCGCCGCCTGACGGCTGCGGTCCCGAACCCCAGGGGCCGCGCGATCCCGAGCCCCACGGGCCACCGCCGCCACCGGTTTGGTTGCTCCACGGCATCAATCTGTCTCCTGCGCCGGCGTTTGCCGGCCTTGAGGTTTCCGGTGGGTTATAGGGGAGGGTTCCGCCGGTTACAACGCGCCGTCACGACACGGCACGCTGGTAGATAACGAAAGAAAATGAACAATCATCGCCCGCTGCGGCCGCGCGTTCCTCGCGCGCCGTCTCGTGCCAGACGCTGCGATCGATCGCCGGGAAATACGCGTCCCCATCGACCGCGCGGTGGACATAGGTAATGTTGAGCCGCTCGGCCAGAGGCATCGCCTGGGCATAAAGCTCCGCCCCGCCAGCAACAATGACGCATTCCGCGCCACGGCGAAGCGCATCGCCACGGCCGACCGTCAGCGCCGCCTCCAGGCTTGGCGCCAGCCACGATGCCGGGCGCCGCGAAGGCGCGGTCGCGGCTCACCACGATGGTCGTGCGGCCCGGCAAGCGGCCTGCCGATGGACAGATAGGTCTTGCGCCCCATCACCACCGGCTTGCCCATGGTGGCGGCGCGGAAATGCGCCATGTCCGACTTGAGCCGCCACGGCAGCCCATTGTCGCGGCCGATCACGCCGTTCTCGGCGATGGCGGCGATGATGGTGATGGTCATCTGCGACGCGTTGTCGTGAGGCGGCTTCGCTCCGTCAGCATTCTCACACCGCCACGGCGGCCTTGATGTGCGGGTGCGGCTCGTAGCCTTCGAGGGCGAAATCCTCGTAGCGGAACGCGAACAGGTCTTTCACCGCCGGATTGAGCTTCAGTGTCGGCAACGGACGCGGGCTGCGCGTGAGCTGCAGCCGCGCCTGTTCGAGATGATTGAGATAAAGATGCGTGTCGCCGAACGAGTGCACGAACGTGCCGGGCCGCAGGTTGGTCACCTGCGCCATCATCAGCGTGAGCAGCGCGTAAGAGGCGATGTTGAACGGCACGCCGAGAAACACGTCGGCCGAGCGCTGATAGAGCTGGCAGGACAGTGCGCCGTCGGCGACATAGAACTGGAACAGGCAGTGGCACGGCGACAACGCCATGCGTTCGTTCTCGCCGGGGTTCCAGGCGGTGACGATCAGCCGGCGCGAATCCGGATTGCGGCGGATCTCGTTCAGCACATTGCCGATCTGATCGACGGTGCCGCCGTCCGGCGGTCGGCCATGCGCGCCATTGCCGGCCATAGACCGGGCCGAGGTCGCCGTTCTCGTCGGCCCATTCATCCCAGATGGTGACGCCGTGATCGTCGAGATATTTGACGTTGGTGTCGCCGCGCAGGAACCACAGCAGTTCGTAGATGATGGATTTGACGTGCAACTTTTTGGTGGTGACGAGCGGAAAGCCGGCGCTCAGATCGAAGCGGAGCTGATGCCCGAATGTCGAGCGCGTGCCGATGCCGGTGCGATCATGCTTTTCCACGCCTTCCGAGAGTACGCGCTCCATGAGATCGAGATATTGGCGCATCGTTGTCGGCCCGCTTGAGTGAGTTTTGGAAGATTTGTGACGATGAGCTTACACCAGCGCAACTGCGTCGTTAAGCGGATGGGAACACTTGCTTCGTAGAAACACCTATCACGCCATCCGGCCGCCATGCGCAATTCGACATTCCTGCATTTCCCGGTCGCGGCCAAAGCCGTGTTGTTGATCGCGGCGCTCGGCCTGTTGTCGATTGCCGCCAATTGGTTCTGCCTGCAACGCCTCGACGAACTTGATCGTCTCAACGCCACGGTCACCTGGCACTTGGCGCCGGCGCGCCTTGCGCTCGCCGAAGCCAAAGCGGCGATCGAATCGTTCGGCGTCGCCGTCTACAAAGCCTACTCCGCCTCGGATCCCGATGTCGCCAAAGAATCGGTCGAAGAGATGGAAGGGCACTACAACGCCGCGCTGCGTGCGCTCAACAATGTGCTGGCGGCCTATCCGGCGGCCGGCCGACGATGTCCGCATTTTATTCGACAAGCTCGAACTCGCGCACAACATCGCAGCCGAGGTCGCCCGCAGCGTGAAAACCGGCCAGACCCAGCAAGCCGCGCTGCTGGTGAATTTCAAGTTCGATCCGGCGCGCGACGACGTCACCGGTCAGGTCGACAGACTGATCAACATCCTGGGTGCGCGGACGCGCACCACCGAGGCGGAGGTCGCAGCCCACAGCGCGCTGACATTTCGAACGACCGTCGCCATCGTGGCCGGCGGCACCGCATTGGCGCTACTCGCCGCATTCCTGTTTACGCGATTCTTGATCACGCGGCCGCTGCAGCGCATGGCGCGGGACATGACCCAGATGGCGGCGGGCGATCTGACCGTTGCGGTCAAAGGGGCGCACCGCAACGACGAGATTGGCGCCATGGCGCAGGCCGTGGCGGTGTTCCGCAACAACGCGATTGCGCTGCGCGACACCGCGCAGGCCCGTTCCGCCGAGCGCACCCGCGCCGAAGCAGAAAAATCCGCGGCGCTCGAAGCCGTCGCCGATGCGTTCGAGCGCGAGATCATGGCGATCGCCGCCTCGATCGGGCACGCCGCGTTCGAGCTCGAGTCGTTCGCCCGCGGCATGACGACGGTGATCGACGAATCGCATCGTCACGCCCGCGCTGCGGCGACCGCCGCGGAGGGTTCAAGTGAAAGCGCGACCCAGGTGGCATCGGCGATCGACCAATTGTCGGCGTCGATTGCGGATATCAGCGCGCAGGTGATGAATGCCTCCAACATCGTCGACGAGGCGACGCGCTGCACCGACAGTGCCGTCGCCAATACGGCGGCGCTGGTCACGACGGTGAAGGACATCGACAAGGTGGCGACGCTGATCACCGCGGTGGCGCGACAAACCAACCTGCTCGCGCTCAATGCCGCGATCGAGGCCAATCGGGCCGGCGAAGCCGGCCGCGGCTTTGCGGTGGTCGCTCAGGAAGTGAAGGCGCTGGCGGCGCAGACGACAAATGCGCTGGCCGAGATCAAGGACAAGACGCTGTCGGTCACGCAGGTCATCGAGATCGTGCAGAGCGCCAACACCGCAATGGCGGAATCCATGCTGCAGGTCTCGGACATGTCGAACGCGATTTCCGACGCGGTGCACCAGCAGAATTTCGTCGCCCGCAAGATCGCCGAAACCATCGAGGGCGCGGCGACGCGCACCGGCGAAGTGTCCGACAGCATCGCCGGCGTCAGCGATCTCGTGGATCGCTCCGGCCGCGGCGCCGATCAGGTCTTGGCTGCGGCGGCCGAATTGAGCCGCCAGGCCGCCGCGCTGACCAACGGCGCCGGCGCGTTCGTCGCCCGCGTCCGGGCGGCGTAACAAGTGCCGCAAACCGCACAAGCGTCATTGTTGAATTGCGCCGAGCAACGCTGCGATAAACTCTTTTGCCTTGGCGTAAATACCCGCAGCTTCGCTTTCGCGCGGGCCGCCGATCGCGAGCTTCAGATCGGCGCCGCGGCGCGCCTGTTGAACCCGCAGCCACAGCGAAGCGTCTTTGAGACCATCCGGCGCCTTCAGATCCACGACAAAGACTGGCTTGCGATAGCCGTGTGCAAGGTCCCGAGCGAGCGTGGTGCCGGCTGAAACATCGATGCCGCCGGCATCGACGATGATCAGGCAAGCATCGGCGTCGCGCACATTCCATTCCGTGCGCTGCGCCGGCTCGGCGAGCGGGGTCTCCTTGAGTTCCGGGTAGCGCTCAAGCAATCCGGGTGGCGTCGGAAAATCTTCCGCCCATCCGCCTCGCGGGCACCAGCCACCGTAACCGATGCCGAGCGCGATGGCGGCGTCGAGGGCGGCGCGGTCAACGCCCGATTGACCGCCGGAGATCAGGATCATGCAGAACCTTTTTGCGCTTCAAAATCGACGATGAATCCAACGTATCGTCATTGCCGGGCTCGACCCGGCAATCCATGCGACCAGGCCGCAAAGTCTACCCGGATTTCTCCGTTGCCGCGCATCAGCATGGACCACCGGGTCAAGCCCGGTGGTGACGATGTGTGGGTAGTGACGATTGTTCAGTCACCGCGTTGCAGAAAAATAGAATCTTCAATCCAGCACGTGACTGACCATGCCGTCGGCGAGTTTCGGCTCGAACCAGGTCGACTTCGGCGGCATGATTTCGTCGGCGTCCGCCACCGCCATCAGGTCGCTCATTTGCGTTGGGTAGAGCGCGAACGCGACTGCGGCCTGTCCGGAGGCAACCAGCCGCTGGAGTTCGCCGAGCCCACGACCGCCGCCGACAAAGTCGATGCGCTTGTCGCGACGCGGATCGGTGACGTTGAAGATCGGCTCGACGATGTTGCGCGCCAGCAGCGTCACCGGCAGCCGCGCCACCGGGTCGTCGGCCTTTTTCAGAAATTCCGGCCGCAAGGTGAGCCGGTACCAGCGGCCACCGAGCACCATGCCGACTTCGCTGGCGCTTTGCGGGCGCACCTCGTGATCGCTCGGTGCAATCGTATAGCGCTTTTCGATCTCGGTGAGCAGCGCGTCCGGGGTGTGGCCGTTGAGATCGCGCAGCACACGATTGTAGTCGAGGATGGTCATCTCCTTCTGCGGCAACAGCACCGCGAGGAAATAGCTGTGCGAGCCATCACTGCCGCGCGCCTTGGCGATCCGTTCGGCCGCGGCCGAACGATGATGGCCGTCGGCGATGTAGAGTGCGGGCAGCGCATCGATGGCACTGGTGAGCGCGGCGATGTCGGCGTCATCAGCGATCACCCACAACTGGTGACGCACAGCATCGTCGGCGGTGACGTCCACGTCCGGCGTGCCCGTGGTCGCGCGCGCCAACAGCGCATCGACCTGCGGCGCGGTCGGATAGGCCAGCATGACCGGACCGGTCTGCGCCTTCACGGCTTCGATCTGGCGGACGCGATCGTCCTCCTTGGCAACGGTGGTGAGTTCATGTTTGCGGATGCGGTTTTTCGCATAGGCTGCGACCGAAGCCACCGCCGCAAAGCCGGTCTCCACATGCCCCTGCCACGTCAGCCGATAAGCGTAATAACAGGGCTTCGGCTCGCGCATAAGGACGCCGGCGTCGACCATATGCTGCAAGTTCTCGCCGGCCTTGGCATAAACAGTCGCGTCGTACGGATCGGTCGCCGCGGGAAGGTCGATCTCGGCCTTGGAAACGTGCAGAAAGCTCCAGGGCTTGCCGGCCGCGCGCTCGCGCGCCTCGGCGCTCGACAACACGTCATAGGGCGGGGCGAGCACGTCGGCGGCACGTCCCGGCGCCGGCCGCAGCGCGCGAAAGGGCTTTATCAGGGTCAAAGCGGATGCTCTTCTTGGTGTCTGGGTAGGTTTTAATTCGTGGAAAAGCGCAGTACGTCAAGGCCGTGAGCGAACCCGAAATCATCCTGATTGCCGGCCCGACGGCCAGCGGCAAATCGGCACTGGCCTTGGCGCTGGCCGAAAAGCTGCGCGGTGTCGTCATCAATGCCGATTCCATGCAGGTCTACCGCGACCTGCGCGTCATTACGGCGCGGCCGAGCGCCAAGGAAGAAGCGCTCGTGCCGCACCGGCTCTACGGGCGGATTGACGCGGCCGAGAATTACTCGGTCGGGCGCTGGCGCAAGGAAGCGGCCGCCACGATCGAGGCGACCAAGCGTTATGGACGCGCCGCGATCGTGGTTGGCGGTACCGGGCTTTATTTCAACGCGCTGATCCGCGGGCTTTCGGCGGTGCCGCCAATCCCTGACGAGATCCGCGAGGATGTGCGCGCCCGCCTCGAGAGCGAAGGCATCAACAAGCTGCACACCGAGCTGATGCAACGCGACCCGGCGGCGGCAGCGCGGTTGATGCCCGGAGATCGCGCCCGCATCACGCGCGCGCTTGAGGTGGTGCTGGCGACCGGACGCTCGCTGCTCGCCTGGCATGAGGAAGGCAATGCCGCCAGCGTCGATGCGGCGCGCGCCGCCAAGATTTTTCTGGCGCCGGATCGCGATGCGCTTCTGCAGCGTGTCGATCAGCGTTTCGACGACATGATGGCCTCGGGTGCGACCGAAGAAGTTCAGGCGCTCGCCGCGCGCGAACTCGATCCGAATTTGCCCGCCATGAAGGCGCACGGCGTGCCCTGGCTCATTCGTCACTTTCGGGGTGAAATCGATTTGGCGGAAGCCGTCGAGGGCGCCAAGCGCGACACCCGCCAATACACCAAACGGCAAGCAACCTGGTTTCGCAATCAACTACCGGAATTTGCCTGGGTCAAGCCCGACAAGGCGCTGGCGGCGCTCGAGGATCAGTTGCGCGATTTGGCTGGTTGAGAGGCTTGGGATGGCCAGCATCTTGTCGATGAGCATGTCGGCGCGCTCCGGATTGGCGCCGATCACGCCGCTGATGAACCGATATAGGCGCCGCAGCTTTCGGGCTCCTTGAAAGCCTGCATCGCGCTCAGTCCGCGCGCCAGCACCGGCAATGCGTCGGGCTCGGGCTTGCCCGATAGGCGTTGATCCATCTAGCATCGCGTCGGTCGAACTCAGCGACCCGCCGGCAGGCGTCGCGGCGGCCGCCGGCAACGCGGAAGCGGCGGCGAGCGCGAGGAGCGCCAGACATGCGCCGGCCGCCGGTTGCCAAAGACGCGGCCGCGTGGGTTAGACGCCGCCAGATTTTTGAGCGGCGCATCGTTCGTCCCAAAGGATCATGGTTCACCAACAATCCGGAGCGCGCATCTGTTAACCACGGCGCGCTCTCGTCCCTGAAAGCCGGCGTCAAGAAATCAGCTCGCTTCGGCGTTTTGCTGGCGGCTCCGGCGCGAAATCGCGGCTGCGCCATGGCGGCCATCTTCTCCCGACCTGTGCGGGGCTCCGCGTCACTTCGATTTCAAACGGGCGTTTGACCCGGCCGCAGTCGCCGATCGCCGGATTGCGGCCGTATTTGGCTTGACCGTGATTGCCACAATGCTTATAAACACGAAACGGTTAGAAGCGCGCAGTGGCGCGGCAGCAAAGGCACGGATCGTGCGCAGTCTGATGGTTTCGATTCTCGTAGGTAGGCGCATCGCCGGGGGTGGATGATCCCACCCACGAATGCGGCGGTGCGCGGAAAACAGGGGCTCTTGAGCCCCTTTTTTATTGCCTAAACTTTGGTGTCTCAATCTCCTGTGCGATGAACGGCAGAAGATAAGCGGAGCAAGTCATGACGGAAATGACCGGCGCGGAAATGGTGATCCAGGCACTGGCCGATCAGGGCGTCGAGCATCTTTTCGGCTATCCGGGCGGCGCGGTGCTGCCGATCTACGACGCCTTGTTTCAACAAGACAAAGTCAGCCACGTCCTGGTGCGCCATGAGCAGGGCGCCGTGCATGCGGCCGAGGGCTATGCCCGCTCGACCGGCAAGGTCGGCACTGTTCTGGTCACCTCGGGACCCGGCGCGACCAACGCCGTGACGGGCCTCACGGATGCGCTGTGCGACTCGATTCCGCTGGTGGTGATCACCGGGCAGGTGCCGACGCACCTCATCGGCAACGACGCCTTTCAGGAATGCGATACCGTCGGCATCACCCGGCCGTGCACCAAATACAATTATCTGGTGAAGACCATCGCCGATCTGCCGCGCGCGCTGCATGAGGCGTTTCACATCGCCTCCAGCGGTCGGCCGGGACCGGTCGTGGTGGATATTCCGAAGGATATCCAGTTCGCTACCGGCACCTATGCCAAGCCGAAGGAATTCCAGCACCGCGGCTACCAGCCGAAGGTGAAGGGCGATCTCGACAAGATCCGGCAGGCGGTCGAGATGATGGCGGCTGCCAAGCGGCCGCTGTTCTATACCGGCGGCGGCGTGATCAATTCGGGCCGGGCGGCGTCCGACCTGCTGCGCGAACTCGTCAAGCTCACCGGCTTTCCGATTACCTCGACCCTGATGGGGCTCGGCGCATTTCCGGCCGCCGACAAACAATGGCTCGGCATGCTCGGCATGCACGGCACCTGGGAGGCGAATTGGTCGATGCACGATTGCGATCTGATGATCGCGGTCGGCGCGCGCTTCGACGACCGCATCACCGGCCGGCTCGATGCCTTCGCGCCCGGCTCGAAGAAAATCCACATCGATGTCGATCCGTCGTCGATCAACAAGAACGTCAAGGTCGATCTCGGCATCGTCGGCGACTGCGCCCATGTGCTCGAAGACATGGTGCGGCTGTGGCGCGCCAGCGCGATCACGCCCGACAAAAAAGCGCTCGCCGCATGGTGGGAGCAGATCGGGACGTGGCGCAAGAAGAACTCGCTGAGCTTTCGCAACTCGAACGAGATCATCAAGCCGCAATACGCCATTCAGCGGCTCTACGAGCTGACCAAGGATCGCGATACCTACATCACCACCGAGGTCGGCCAGCATCAGATGTGGGCCGCGCAATTCTATCACTTCCAGGAGCCGAACCGCTGGATGACCTCGGGCGGGCTCGGCACCATGGGCTACGGCCTGCCGGCGGCGGTCGGCGTGCAGCTCGCGCATCCGAATTCGCTGGTGGTCGACATCGCCGGCGAGGCCTCGGTGCTGATGAACATGCAGGAGATCTCGACGGCGGTGCAGCACGAGCTGCCGATCAAGATCTTCATCTTGAACAATCAGTATATGGGCATGGTGCGGCAGTGGCAGGAATTGATGCACGGCAAGCGCTATTCGCATTCCTATACCGAAGCGCTGCCCGATTTCGTCAAGCTCGCCGAGGCCTATCACGCGCACGGCATCCGCTGCACGCATCCGGGCGAGCTCGACGACAAGATCCGCGAGATGATCGACGTCAAGAAGCCGGTGTTGTTTGATTGCGTGGTCGATCCCGCCGAAAACTGCTTCCCGATGATTCCGTCCGGCCGCGCGCACAACGAAATGCTGCTCGGCGATGCGTCGATCCGCATCGAGGACGCCATCACCGAGGAAGGCAAAGTGATGGTGTGATGCACGGTGACCCGAGCCTCGTCATGGCGAGGCGCGGAAGCAACGAAGCAATCCAGCCTTGATGCCGTTCTGGGTTGCTTCGCAACGCTCGCGATGTCGCGAGATTGGATACGACAAGGACCGACGACGTGAGCACGACCGCAGCAGCAACCACCCACTATCCCGCCAACACCACCGCCGAGCAGGTCGAGAGCCGCACGCTCTGCGTCTTGGTCGACAATGAACCGGGCGTGCTCGCCCGCGTCATCGGGCTGTTCTCCGGGCGCGGCTACAATATCGACTCGCTCACTGTCTCGGAAACCGAGCACGAGAAGCATCTGTCGCGCATCACCATCGTCACGCGCGGCACCTCGATGGTGATCGAGCAGATCAAAAACCAGCTCGACCGGCTGGTGCCGGTGCATCGCGTGGTCGATCTCACCACCTCCGGTCCGGCGTTGCAGCGCGAACTCGCCATGGTCAAGGTGCGCGGCAAGGGCGAACACCGCATGGAGGCGCTGCGGCTGGCCGATGCCTTCCGGGCCCGGGTCATCGACGCCACCAACGAAAGCTTCGTGTTCGAGATCACCGGCGCGTCCGACAAGATCGAGAGCTTCATCAATCTGATGCTGCCGCTCGGGCTGGTCGAGGTTTCGCGCACCGGCGCGGTCGCCATCGGCCGCGGCCCGGAGGGGATGTAGCAAAAGTTTTCCGCTTATTCCCGCGAAGGCCTGCCCTCGCGGGACGAGCGGCGGGTAAAAATTCGCCCTAGTATAAATCCATAACTGAGGCTAAAGAGGTGACCGAGCATCCACCACGCGAGAGCCCCAGTCATGAAATCCAATCAGGTGCATCAGCCGTCCGACTGCCGGGCGGTGAGCGACGTGCTCGCCCGTATCGGCGACAAATGGTCGGTCCTGGTCGTCAGCCGGCTCGGCAACGGGCCGCTTCGCTTCAACGAATTGCGCCGGGCTATCGGCGGCATCTCTCAGCGCATGCTGACGTTGACGCTGCGTGGCCTGGAACGCGACGGCCTGATCACCCGCACGGTGTACCCCACCATTCCGCCGCGGGTGGATTATGCGCTGACCGCGCTCGGCCGCGACCTGCTCAATCCGGTGTCGGCGCTCGGCACCTGGGCGATCCGCAACCAGCCGAAAATCGCCCGCGCCCGCGAGCAGTTCGACAATATCTGCAAGGCCAACGGCAAGCGGCCGTGCATCGCGCTCGCAAGGCGCAGTCGCCATGAGGCAGCTGGACGACCAGTCGTCGTGGATATACATTGTATATCCAATGCAGGAACGATTCGACGTGAAGGTCAAAATTTCGAAATGGGGCAATAGCTTGGGACTTCGCCTGCCGAAGGCGGCGGTCGACGCAGCTGGTCTAAAGCCCGGCGCGGAGGTCGATGTCGTCATCGAGGGACGCGATCGCGCGTGCGCTCGTCCCGCCGATCAAGCGTTACCGATTGGAAGATCTGCTAGCTGAGATGGACCGCCTCGGTGCGGAAGACAGCGCCGGAGACGGTTGATTGGGGACCTGATCGCGGCGCCGAGATTATCGAAGATGGCTATTCGCGCGGTGAAATAACTCTGGATGATATTTTGAGCGGCAAGGTAGCGCGCAAAGATGCTTCCTGACATTGGCGATATTGCGTGGATCGAGTTTGATCCGGTGAAGGGCACCGAGCAAAGCGGCCGTCGTCCGGGCTTGGTCT
Source organism: uncultured Alphaproteobacteria bacterium (assembly GCA_963737755.1). Taxonomy (GTDB): domain Bacteria; phylum Pseudomonadota; class Alphaproteobacteria; order Rhizobiales; family Xanthobacteraceae; genus BOG-931. Next base: position 157,848 of record CAVTTZ010000027.1, read on the forward strand.
TGACCTCGCGCGGATATCATCGAGCGGTCTCCACGGCGCGCGTGGTCTGTCCGATCACCTCCAGAGAAAAACCATGGGCGTTCAACGTGCCGCTGCCAGCCGGAAATGAAGATCCAGGGCAGCGTGTTGGTGGATCAGATTCGAACGATCGAACGCCAAGATCGGATGTTCGAAATTATCGAACGCGCGCCCGCGGAAGTGCTCTCGGAAGTTCGGGGCCGTCTTGCCGCGCTGCTCGAATTTGATGTCGTCCTCGTCGGTCGGCGACCCGGGAAATCAGGCGTGACTGTCGGGCTTGTCCCGCCGCCGCTCACGCCATAGAAGCAGCAACGGAAAACACAGAGCAACACACAGCCAATTGACTGGCCCCGACCGGGCCCAAGTAGAGGTGAAAGACCATGCGTGTTTATTACGACCGTGACGCCGACCTGAATTTGATCAAGGGCAAGAAGGTCGCCGTCGTCGGCTATGGCAGCCAGGGCCACGCTCACGCGCTCAATCTGCGCGATTCCGGCGTCAAGGACGTCGCGGTGGCGTTGCGCAAGACCTCGCAGGGCGTGAAGAAGGCCGAAGGCGAGAAGTTCAAGGTCATGGAAGTCGCCGAGGCCGCCAAATGGGCCGACGTGATGATGATGCTCACCCCCGACGAGCTGCAGGGCGACATCTACAGCAATCATCTGCACGCCAACATGAAACAGGGCGCGGCCCTGATGTTCGCTCACGGCCTCAACGTGCATTTCAATCTGATCGAGCCGCGCGCCCGATCTCGACGTGCTGATGGTCGCGCCGAAGGGCCCCGGCCACACCGTGCGCTCGGAATATGAGCGCGGCGCCGGCGTGCCGTGTCTGATCGCCATCCACAAGGATGCGTCCGGCAACGCCCACGATCTCGGCCTGTCTTACGCGTCGGCCATCGGCGGCGGCCGCGCCGGCATCATCGAGACGACCTTCAAGGAAGAATGCGAGACCGATCTGTTCGGCGAACAGACCGTGCTGTGCGGCGGTCTGGTCGAGCTGATCAAGGCCGGCTACGAGACCTTGTGCGAGGCCGGTTACGCGCCCGAGATGGCCTATTTCGAGTGCCTGCACGAAGTGAAGCTGATCGTCGACCTGATCTATGAAGGCGGCATCGCCAACATGAACTATTCGATCTCCAACACGGCCGAATACGGCGAATACGTTTCCGGCCCGCGCATCATCACGCCGGAGACCAAGGCCGAGATGAAGCGCGTGCTGGACGATATTCAGTCGGGCCGCTTCACCCGCAACTGGATGCTGGAGAACAAGGTCAACCAGACCTCGTTCAAGGCGACGCGCGCCAAGCTCGCCGAGCACTCGATCGAGCAGGTCGGCGCCAAGCTGCGCGAGATGATGCCGTGGATCAAGCAGCGCGCGCTGGTGGATCGCAGCCGGAATTGATTTTCGGCTTTATCGACTTTGCGTGTCGCTGAAAGACGCGACACGCTCGACCCTCTCAGTCGTCATTGCCGGGCTTGACCCGGCAATCCATGCGGCGCTGCGGCTTGCGGTGCGCTGCCGTATTGTTTGTTTTCCCTCACGGCAGCATAGACCACCGGGTCCAGCCCGGTGGTGACGCCGAGTGGGTGTTTGCTCCGGATTGTTCCTCCGACGGTGACCGCTCCGTCGTCATTGCGAGCGCAGCGAAGCAATCCAGTGGCTTGCGCGGGAAGCTGGATTGCCTCGTCGCTGCATTCCTCGCAACGACGAAGCATCACAGCGCTGCGCTTACTCTCCTGAAAACATTCACAGGCGCTTCCAACAACCGCCCACCCGCAGAGCGGGACAGTCTGTCCCTGCTGTTGAGCCAACAATAAAAATACCGGCGCGCGGCAGTTTAGAATTTGTCTTGCTAACAACTGGCGACTTGCTAGCATCGCGTGCATTGGAGTGCGCGGGAGGACTTTGTGTTGCACTGCACCTCCGGCACTGCAGCAAAAAAACCGGGCGTCGTAACCGCATATGGCGGTGCGCGAATCCTGGCTGCCGAGAAACGGCAACGGCGTGGAGCTGAGGCGGCGATCCACGACCTTAAAATGACCGCCCCGGAGGAAGTATGGTCACCCTCACCATTAATGGGCATGACCATTCGGTCGATGTACCGAATGACACGCCGCTATTGTGGGTCATCCGCGAACATTTGCAGATGACCGGCACGAAATTCGGTTGCGGCGCTGGCCTGTGCGGCGCCTGCACCGTCCACCTCAACGGTGAGGCGGTGCGCTCCTGCCAGACCGCGGTGTCCCAGGCCGCCGGCAAAAAAATCACCACCATCGAAGGTCTGGATCCCAAGGGCGAGCATCCGCTGCAGCGCGCGTGGATCGCCGAGCAAGTGCCGCAATGCGGCTACTGCCAGTCCGGGCAGATCATGCAGGCGGCGTCGCTGCTCGCGAAGAACACCGATCCCAGCAAAGACGAAGTCGTCGCGCACATGGACGGCAATCTCTGCCGCTGCATGAGCTACGTGCGAATCCAGCGCGCCATCCTGCGCGCGGCGGCCGAAATGCGGGGAGTGTAAGCCATGACCAAGCACGAAAAGATCAGCGCCGCGCCGCGACATCGATCGGCGCAGCTTCATCGTCGGCACCGCCGCGCACCGGTCTGGTCATCGGCTATGCGGCGCCGAAGATCGGCGAGATCGCTGGCCGCGGCCGCCGGCCGCCAATGCCGAGCCGAGCATTTGGGTCGCCATCGGCAATGACGGCAAGGTGTGGGTCACGGTCGGCAAGGCCGACATGGGCCAGCATATCGCCAGCACCATGGCGCAACTCGTCGCCGAAGAGCTCGAGGCGTCGTGGAAAGACATGAACGTCGTGCTCGCTTCGAACGATCCGAAATACAACGATCCGATGCTCGGCGCCCAGGTGACCGGCGGAAGCTGGTCGACCGGCATGAACTTCGACGCCATGTGCCGCGCCGGCGCCGCCGGCCGCCTCACCTTGATCAAGGCCGCCGCCGAGATGATGGGCGTTCCCGAAAGCGAGTTGCGCGCGCGCGAATCGCACGTCCATCACGCGAAATCAAAGAAGAGCCTGAGCTTCGCGCAGATCGTGCAGAGCGGAAAGGCCAACAAAGTCTGGTCGCCGGACGAGCTGAAAGCGATCAAGCTGAAGACGCCGGATCAATACACCAAGATCGGCCAGTCGCTGCCGCAGCTCGACATTCCGTCGAAGACCAACGGCACCTGCAAATACGGCATCGATGCCTGCGTGCCGGGCATGCTCTACGGCAAGCTCGCGATCCCGCCGGTGCGCTATCGGCGCGACGGTGAAGTCGGTGGACGACAGCGAGGCCAAGAAGGTTCCGGGCTTCGTCAAGGCCGTGGTGGTCGACGACAAGACCGGCACCACGTCCGGCTGGGTGGTCGCGGTGGCGTCGACCTACGAAGGCGCCAAGAAGCTGCGGCCGCGCTCAAGATCGACTGGGACAAGGGGCCTTACGCAAACGTCTCCGATCAGTCGATCATCGACGAGTCGCGGCGGCTGCAAAAAGAAGGCACCGAGGGCTTTTTCTTCGTCAAAGACGGCGATTCCGCCGCGCGCGATGGACAAGGCGGCCAAGGTGATCGAGGGCGAATACCTCACCAGCCTCAACATCCATGCGCCGCTCGAGCCGATGAACGCGCTGGCGCATGGAAGAGAACGGCACCTGGCATATCTATACCGGCAATCAGTTCAACACCCGCACCACGCTGATCGCGGCTGCGGTGGCCGGTGTCGATGCCAAGAACGTCGTCATCCATCAGCACTATCTGGGCGGCGGCTTCGGGCGCCGGCTGGAGTCCGACATGGCCGTTCCGGCGGTCGCGGCCGCGAAAGCCGTCGGCAAGCCGGTGAAGCTGATCTATGCGCGCGAAGACGACATGCAGATGGATTTCACCCGGCCGCTGACCTACCAAAAAGTCAAGGTCGGGCTCGATGCCGACGGCCATGCCATCGCCATGGAGCACGACGTGATCGGCGCCTGGCCGACCGCGCGCTGGGGTATCCCGGCGTTCCTGACGCCGGCCGTGGACAAGAAGGGCCCGCACGACAGCTTCACCGTCAACGGCGCCGATTATTGGTACACGATCCCCAATCACACCGTGCGCAACTTCGAAAACAAGCTGGCGCAGAATGCGACGCCGTCCGGCCAGCTTCGCTCGGTCGCGCCCGGCTGGACCTTCTGGGCGGTCGAAAGCACGATGGACGACATCGCGCATGCGACCGGTCAGGATCCGGTCGAGATGCGGCTCAGACTCCTCGACGGCGCCGGCGCCAATGCGGGCGGCGACAAGCCGCAAAATATCGGCGGCGCCAAGCGGCTCGCCAACGTGCTGCGCATCGCGGTCGGCCGTTCCGGCTACGGGGCGCTGAAGCTCGGCGGAGAACGAGGGCATCGGCATTGCCTGCGTGTCGTCGCAGGAACGTACCTCGCCGACCTGGACGGCCTGCGTCGCCCAGGTGAAGGTCGATCCGAAGAGCGGCGAGGTGACCTTGAAGAAGCTCACGGTCGCCATGGACGTCGGCACCGTGGTCAATCCCGACGGCGTGCGCGCCCAGATCGAGGGCTCGGCGTTGTGGGGCGCGTCGATCGCGATGCTGGAAAAGGCGACGATGGCGAACGGCGGCATCGAGCAGACCAACTTCGACGGCTACACGCCGATGCGGCTGAGCCAGGTGCCGGAGCTCGACATCAGCATCGTCGGCAACGGCGAGCCGGCGGTGGGCTGCGGCGAGCCCGCAGTGACGGTGGTGGCGCCGGCGATCGGCAACGCCATCTTCAACGCGGTCGGCGCCCGCGTTCGTTCGCTGCCGATCACGGCCGATGCCGTCAAGGCGGCGATGAAGGCCTGATCGCGTCTTTGTTGTCTGCAGGGAGGGCGGGGCAGTTCTCGCAGCGTCCCCCCTCGCCCCACCGGGCTTGCCGGTGCATGCTGACGTGCCCGAAGCAACAGACGGCATGATGCAAGCAGAGAGGCCGCATGGATTGCCGGGTCAGCCCGGCAATGACGAGGTGAGGGCTGCACTCGGGGCACTGGCTGATCTGCGCCTCGTCATGCCCGCGCTTGTCGCGGGCATCCACGATCTTCGACGCCGCCAAAGACGGCATGGCCGGAACAAGTCCGGCCATGACGTACGTTTTAAGCTCTCGTAGCCTTCACTCCTTCTTCGCAACGAAGCTGCAGCCGCCTTGATCGAGCGGGCGCCAGGCTTCCTCGGCCGGGATGGTCTTGGCGAGCTTGTAATAATCCCACGGTGCTTTGCTCTCCGCGGGCTTTTTCACTTCCCACAGATACATCGGATGCAGATGGCGGCCGTCTTCGCGAACACGGCCTGGGCCGAAGGTCACGTCCATGGTCGGCAGCTCTTTCATCTTGGCGACCACTTTTACGCCGTCGATCGTCTGTGCCGCATCGACCGCTTTCAGATAGTGCAGCATGCCGCCGTAATTGCCGGCATGATTCATGGTCGGATACTGTCGGCCGTTCATGCGGGCGACAAAGCGCTTGGTCCAGGCGCGGGTGTTGTCGTTCATGTCCCAGTAGAACGCCGAGGTGAATTGCAGGCCCTGCGCGACCTCAAGTCCGAGCGAGTTGATGTCGGTGATGAACGTCAGCAGGCCAACCAAGCGTTGGCCGCCTTTCACGATGCCGAACTCGGACGCCTGTTTGATCGAATTGATGGTATCGCCGCCCGCGTTGGCAAGCCCGATCACCTTGGCCTTTGAGCTTTGCGCCTGCACCAAATAGGAAGAGAAATCCGGCGTATTGAGCGGCGCGCGCACGCTGCCCAGAACCTTGCCGCCCATCTGGTTGACGACCGCCGTGGTTTGCGCCTCGAGATCGTGGCCGAAGGCATAATCGGCGGTGATGAAGAACCAGGTGTCGCCGCCGGTCGCCACCACGGCGCGGCCGGTGCCGTTGGCGAGCGCGTAATTGTCAAAAGTCCAATGCACGGTGTTTGGACTGCAAAGGTCGCCGGTGAGCCGCGCGCTGCCGGCCGCGCCGTTGATCGTCACTTTGTTGAATTGCCGTGCGACACCGGCGACCGCCAGCGCTACCGCCGAATTCGGTACGTCGAGAATCATGTCGACGCCTTCGCGCTCGAACCATTGCCGGGCGATGTTGGCGCCGATGTCCGGTTTGTTTTGATGATCCGCGAAGGTAATTTCGATTTTCAGCTTCGAATTCGGATTCGCCTCCATGTAGTCCTGGGCCGCCATCTGTGCAGCCACGACCGATCCTTGACCGGTGGCGTCGGCATAGAGGCTTGATTGATCGTTGAGTATGCCGACCTTGACGCGGCCGTCGAATGCGGGCTGAGCGAAGGCAGCAGACGAGACGCCAACAAACGCGGCGACAAGCCAGGCAACAAGCCATTGGCGCATGCAATCCTCCCTGATGACGTTTTTTATGGTGGCGATCTTAGCGCATTTTTCAGTTGCCGCGCGGCTGAGTTGTTATTGTGAAAAGCGCACCGCGGTGCAGCAATCAGAGCCCGATGTGTCAGCGGTCCGACATCGCGCACTGCGGCCGGCGCCTGCCTCGGAAAAATTTCTGCCGATTCAGCGCCAAATCCGATGTCACGCACCGGCATTTGGCTGGGCTGCCGCCGGACGATCGCAGCAGGTCAACGTTTCGAAAATCCGACCCGGTAACCATCGCCACTGATGACAGTGCGGCGCAGCGGTGCTTAATACCGCGCAATGTCGGGTAAAGGTCCAAAGATCGTTGCGCTCGATCGTGCGGAGATCAGCGTCACGCCGTGGCGGTGGGAATTCGCGCACACGCGTGCCGATGACATCGCCGACCATTTTGCCGCGCGCCAGCGCGACTTGCCGGCCTTGTGGAATGGCCGGGTGCTTTTGATGCACCATTTCGCCATCGAGAGCGGCGTGCTGCGGGGTTCAAGCTTCGAGACCGACTATGCAGATTTTCTCGCCTGGCGGGATTGGGGCCGCCCGGATGCCGGCGTGTTCAACGTATTCGCTGCGGCCGCGGTGCAGGCGGCTGACGGCGCCTACCTGATCGGCTGCATGGCGCCGTCGACCTCGATTGCTGGAACATGGCTGTTTCCTTGCGGAACGCCGGACCCAAAGGACGTGAATGCGGGCAAGCTCGATCTTGCCGCCAGCGCGCGCCGCGAGCTGTTGGAGGAAACCGGCCTCGACCTCGACACCATGCAGGCGGAGCCGGGTTGGCGGCTGGTGCACGACGGAAGCTTCTTGGCGCTGATCAAGCGTGTCACCGCAAGTGAGAACGCCGAAGATCTGCGTGCGCGCATCGTCGCGCATCTGGCGAGCGAAGCTGAGCCTGAATTTTCCGAGATCCGCATTCTCCGTGGCATCGCCGACACAGACATCGACATGCCGCCTTTCCTTCACGCCTACCTGGCGGCGGCCTGGTCGTAACCGATTCCGCGAGGCATTCCGCTGACATCAAGCGTGCGAACCAACGCGCATGGCTTCCATGCGTGGGCCATGCACCATCTAAGGTTGCCGCTTCGCAGAAGCGGCAAACCGGAGTAAGGTGCCGCTGGCGACGGGAAAAGCGCACGCCTCCTGCATGAAAATGGCCCTGCTCAAATCGGTCGTTTCTTGTCTTGCCGTGGCGCTGTTCGGCGGCGCCTCGCTGCTTGCGGCGGCCGCCGCGCCCGCAGATTTCGACGGGGTTTGGATTCCGGACGTCAAGGATCAGCATCGCCAGGAAATCGAAAACATTCCGCCCTGGAAGCCGGAAATCGTCCCGCAGATCCAGCATTTGACTGCCGAGGAAAAGGCCGGCCGGCCGTTTCTGGTGCTGAGCCATTGCCTGCCGCACGGCATGCCGAGCTGGATGCTGATCTCGCATAACGCCTTTGAGTGGCTGACCACGCCCGGCCGGATCACCTTTCTGGGCGAAGTCGACGGCAACCGCATGCGGCGGATTTACACCGATGGCCGCGCCGCGCCGGAAGACCCCGACCTGACGCTGCACGGCTATTCGATCGGGCATTGGGCCGGCGACACGCTGGTGGTCGACACCACCGCGATCGTGCCGCAGGCCTATATCGCGACCAGCGAAGCGGTCGGCATTCCGAACAACGGCGATATGCACATTGTCGAGCGGCTGTATCTCGCCAAGCCGAACGAACTGCATGACGATCTGGAAGTCACAGCCCCCAACGTGCTCAGCGCGCCCTGGAAGACCACGCGTATCTTCAAGCGTTATCCGGATCGCCACTACGAGATTGTCGAAGGCGAGTGCGAACAGGAAGATCTCGTTCCCGGCAAGGATCAATACGGCAACGACATCTTCGTCTCGCATCCGCAAAGGCCGGATGGGTCGGTCAACACCAAATAGGCACGACGAAACAAGGATGAGATAGCGCGATGGTGTCGCCAAAGATCGCACTGCGTTGCGGCAGGCTGCTCATGAGCTTCGGCGGCATCGCGGCCGCGCACCACTCCGGCGCCGCCTACGACATGGAGCATCCCCGCGACATGGAAGGCACCGTCAAGACGGTGAACTGGACCAATCCGCACATCACCTTCACGGTGGAGGCGGACGCCAAGGATAGCGAGCCCGCGCAAACCTTTGCGTTTGAAGTCTCGAGTCCCGGCGTGCTGACCCGCTCGGGCTGGACCAAGCGCTCGCTGCAGCCGGGTGATCACGCGGCCTTCCATTACGCACCGCTGCGCGATGGCAACCCGGGCGGCTTTTTGCTGCGGGTGAAACTGCAAAGCGGTCAGGAACTCAGTTTCAGCCTGCAGCCGTCCGATCAGTGACCGCATGACCGAGGCCGCCCTTCTCAGCGATCTCAGCAAATGGCTGGCGGCGACATCGCTCAGTCACACGATCCAGACGACGACCTGGATTATTCCGGCTCTGCAGACCATCCACATTCTCTGCGTTGCCGCACTGTTTTCCTCGGCGGTCCTGGTCGATCTGCGAATCTGGCGTCTGACGCAGCGCGATGTTCCTTTGTCCGATGTCGGGCGGCGGTTTCTGCCCTGGATCTGGCCGGTCGTTCTCATCCTGCTGCTCACCGGCAGCTTGTTGATCATCGGCGAGCCGCGCCGTTCGCTGCTCAACGACACGTTTTACATCAAGATGGCGCTGCTCGCGTTCGCGCTCGTTCTTACCGGGTTGCTGCAATGGTCGCTGACGGCGCCGGGATTTTGGGAGCGAGATATCGCGCGCCGATTTGTCGGGCGAATGGCGGCGGTCGCCTCGATCCTCGCCTGGAGCGGCATCATCTTCGCCGGCCGCTTTATCGCCTACACCCAGACATGACGAATCCATTCGCCGATCTTATTGCCTATCTCGAAAACAGTGGCCTCGCGGACAGTGTGCGCGAGAACGACTTGCTATTTCCGGTCGTTGAGTCGGTGCATGTGCTGGCCATCTGTCTGGTGGTCGGTTCCATTCTGGTCGTGGATTTGCGCCTGCTCGGGCTTGCGTCGACTCGCTGGCCGGTGAGCCGGGTCACCTGGGCAATCCTGCCGCTCACCTGGATCGCATTCGTCGTCGCCGTCGCATCCGGCGGTCTGATGTTCATTTCCAACGCCACCAAATATCTGGGCAATGGCTTTTTCATCGCCAAGATGATTCTGATTGGCGTCGCCGGACTGAACATGCTGGTGTTTCATTTCATCGGCGCGCCGCGACATGGCGAAGTGGGATAGCGCCACACGGCTGCCGCTACGGGCGAAGCTTGCCGGCGGCTTGTCGCTCGTGTTGTGGGTGGCGGTGGTGGCGTGCGGCCGCTGGATCGGCTTCACCATGCAACCCGGATGAGCCCATGGCGCACCGCGCGTTTATTGTTTCAGTCGCGGCCCTGTTCTTCACAGCCGTCGCCGGCTTGTCGCCTTCGCTCGGTGAAGATGCCAAGCCGCCGTTCCGCGCCTTTGTCGACATGAAGACCTTCATGGAGCACGTACTGACGCCGGCCGCGACCGTTGTTTGGAGCGTCAACGGCATCGTCATCGATCAAAAGGGCGAGCACGACCTGTCGCCCAAGACCGACGCAGACTGGGAGCGCATTGTCAGCGGCGCCGCGACATTGGCCGAAGCGACGAACGCCTTGATGATTCCGGAGCGCGCGCTGGATGCGCAGTGGGATTTCTATGCGCAGAAACTCGCGGAGGCCGCCAACACCGCCTACGTCGCCGCCGAGGCGCACGATCTCAAAACGATCTCGGAGGTCAGCGATAAGCTCGACGGCATTTGCGCCTCGTGCCACCGCCACTACGGGGTGGAGTGATCGTCATTCTGGATTGCCGCGTCAGCGGCAAGTCCGAAATCCATAACCACCAGTTCCGGTGAATTAACTCGGATCCAAGCCTGATCGACCTGTGGTTCCGGGCCCCCGCTTCGCGAGGTCCCGAAATGACGCTGTGGCGCTGTGCGATTACTCTGCCGCCACTGCGGCGTCATTCGGCGGAAATTCGGTCACTGTCCCAGCCTGATTGTCGACGATCATCGTCAGATCGAAATAACGAATGGTCGGCACCGCGCCAGTGCGCGCCTTGATGTTGGCGAACCATTCGGCGTTGTGGCCGCGCTGCGCCGCCTCCTTCGACGGCCAGATGTAGAACGCGCCGCCCGTGCCATCTTCGCCGACCAGATAATGCTTGCGGAACAGTTCCGTGTTGCCGCGCCAGCGCGGAATGGTGGTGCGTGCGTCGTCGACGATCTCGTCCCGGCTCATGCCCGGCGGGTATGCGAATTGCACGAATTCCACGATCATAGGTCAGTCTCCCTGTCCCTTTTTGTTGATTACGCTCGTGAGGTTTGCGGCGCTTGCCAGCGCTGCAAACGGACTTGCGCGCGCGGCCGGTATTCCCTAAAAGGGCGGCGGTCCCATAGAGGGTTTACGCGGTCTTTACTGCGGCTCGCGATGGTGGACCCGAGGGAAGATGATGGCAAGGCGCCACCAGATCAGTGCCATGATCGGTGACACGGACCCGGCAGGCCGCCAAGGCCGCGTCCGGCGCATTGCCCTCATGCGCGCTTTTGGCGGCCTCCTCGGCGGCCTGCTGCTCCTTAGCGCCCCCTGAGGGCCGGCTGGGCATTTGCCTGGGCACTCAGGGGTTGGACGCCAAACCACCGCAAAGCGACCCCGAACTGAGCGCCACCAACACGATCATCAAACCGTTGGTCCGGCGCCGCCGATAAGGATCAGACGTTATGACCACCCAGAACTCATCGCAGCCGGGCACGACCGAACCGGCAAAGTCGGACAAAGATCGCGTCATCATTTTCGACACCACCTTGCGCGACGGCGAGCAATGCCCCGGCGCCACCATGACGCACGAGGAAAAACTCGAAGTCGCCGCGTTGCTCGATGAAATGGGCGTCGACGTGATCGAGGCCGGCTTTCCGATCGCCTCGGACGGCGACTTCGCCGCCGTCAACGAGATCGCCAAGCGCACCAAGAACGCCGTGATCTGTGGGCTTGCCCGCGCCGCCTTCAAGGATATCGATCGTTGCGCCGAGGCCATCAAGCCGGCCAAGCGGCGGCGCATTCACACCTTCCTCTCCACCTCGCCCGTGCACATGAAATACAAGCTCCAGAAGGAGCCGCACGAGGTCTACGAGATGGTGATCGCGCAGGTGACGCGCGCGCGCAGCCACACCGACGACGTCGAGTGGTCGAGCGAAGACGGCACCCGCACCGAACATGATTTTCTCTGCCGTTGTGTCGAGGCTGCGATCAAAGCCGGCGCCACCACCATCAATGTGCCGGACACCGTCGGCTATTCGGTGCCGGAAGAGTATTTCGCGCTCATCAAAATGTTGCGCGAGCGCGTGCCGAATTCCGATCTCGCCCGCTTCTCGGTGCATTGCCACAACGATCTCGGCATGGCGGTGGCCAATTCGCTCGCCGGCGTCAGCGCCGGTGCGCGGCAGATCGAATGCACCATCAACGGCATCGGCGAGCGCGCCGGCAATGCGGCGCTCGAGGAAGTCGTGATGGCGATGCGGGTGCGCAACGACGTGTTGCCGTATTGGACCGACATCAACGCCAAAATGTTGACCCGCGCTTCGAAGCTCGTCGGCGCGGTGACCTCATTCCCGATCCAGTACAACAAGGCCATCGTCGGCCGGAATGCGTTCGCGCACGAGAGCGGCATCCATCAGGACGGCATGCTCAAGCATACGCAGACCTACGAGATCATGGTGCCCGAGGATGTCGGCGTGAAGCAGACCTCTTTGGTCATGGGCAAGCATTCCGGTCGGCATGCTTTCGTGCACAAGCTCGAAGAACTCGGCTATCAGCTCGCCGCCAATCAGCTCGAGGATGCCTTCGTGCGCTTCAAGGCTTTGGCGGACCGCAAGAAGCACGTCTATGACGAGGACCTCGAGGCGTTGGTCGACGAGGAGATCGCGACCGCGCAGGATCACATCAAGCTGGTGTCGCTGTCGATCATCGCCGGCACCCACGGGCCGCAGCGCGCTACCATGAAGGTCGATATCGACGGCAAGCCGGCGATCGCCGAGTGCGAAGGCAACGGTCCGGTCGACGCCACCTTCAACTGCATCAAGGCGATGGTGCCGCACCAGGCGGTGCTCGAGCTCTACCAGGTGCATGCGGTCACCGAAGGCACCGACGCACAGGCCGAGGTTTCCGTGCGGTTGTCGGAGAACGGCCGCACCGTCACCGCCAAGGGCGCCGATCCGGATACGCTCGTGGCGTCGGCGAAAGCCTATCTCGCCGCGCTCAACAAGCTCGTGGCGCGGCGCCTGCGCGGTGCCGGTGAAGCGCTCGCGGTCGGCGAGCGCCGCATTCACTCGACCGACGTTGGCTGAGGCCAACGTGTAATCAATGCCGTCGTCATGCCCGCGCTCGTCGCGGGCATCCACGTCTTATTTGGCGACGGGGCAAAGTCGTGGATGGCCGGAACAAGTCCGGCCATGACGGAGATCTCCGTTCGGCACATGGCAATGATCTGACGCGTCGTCCGCGGCACCGCCATCCAGCCCTTCGATCGCGTCGTAAAAATCTCCCGACGTAACTCGCGGCTCGGCCCGCGCGACGTAACGGCCGGCGCCAGTCACTTCATCGAGGTGGCCGAAGGCTTCGTCGGCGATCAAAGGTGCAGCAAACTGCGCGCGTGGGGGGCGTCCCGGGGGGCAGTGCGGCTTTGTTATTTCGGCGCGCTCACCGTGAACGAGCGCTCGGCCAACATGTGATCCTGGTACCAGATCTGCTCCGTCCACACGCCCGGGACGATTTCCCAGGCACTGTCGAAGCCGTAGCCGAGCAGGCACGTCGCGCCGATTTTCAGGTTGGGAAAGGCGATGTTGGTCTTGTGCAACAGGTCGCCGGTATTGGGATTGCGAATGCCCTGCGAGGGGAAATTGATCACCAGGTGCAACGTCACGCCGTCGCCGGCGGGCTTGCCGTCGATGCGAAACTCGATGCCGAATTGGTTTCCGATCTCGCCGGCGATGTCGGTTGAGTCCGAGACGAAGTGCCAGTTGGAGGCAGTGCCGATGGTGCCGGTCGGCGACAACTGGCCGGCCCGGCTCGGGGCGCTGACCGATTGCCCCGCATAAGCGCCCGCATTGGTGATGGTGACGCCCGAAACGGTCGCCGCCGGCTCGGTGACGGTCGCGGTCTGCGCCACGGCGCCGCCTGGCACCGCCGCTGCGAGAAAAATGATGAATAATGGCACCCGCATGAGGATTTCCCCGCTGGGCAAATGGCGAATCTCTGGGCGATTTTCTTCGCTTGGAATTCCCGGCGCAATGCCCTAAATACGCCCCACGCGAGGTCGGAGTCCTTCATCAGGCTAGGCCGTAACGTGAACGGTCGCCGCGGCGCCGTTTCGCGGCGTGTTCATGGTGGCAGTACCTGACCGCATGGTTGGGGCGCATAGCTCAGTTGGTAGAGCAGCTGACTCTTAATCAGCGGGTCCAAGGTTCGAAGTCCTTGTGCGCCCACCAATCTTTTCAAGGACTTAGGCGCATCGCGAAGCTTCATTCCGACACGGGGCTCAGCGGGCATTCCGACAAATCTACTGCTTTCGTTCGCTCTGAACTTGAGGACCGAGGTAGAGCGCATGGATAATTACCTGTGCTGGTCGAGCTTCAGGATGGCGGGGCAAGCGCCCACTTCGCCAAGATCGAGCAGCCGCCGATGGCGCAGATGCTCGCTCGCATGGAGCGAAACGGGCTGGTTCAGCGCGCGTCTGACCCGACCGATTTGGCGTAGCAGCCGCATCACAGTGACGGAGGCGGCAGAAGCGCGCCTGCCGGAAGCGGTTGCTGCCTTACTCCGAGGTAATCACGAGGCACTCTGCGACTTCACCGATGAGGAGGCCGGGCTGCTCCTTGCGCTGCTCACGCGCCTGATTGCAAACCTTGATCGGCTCGCGAGCGCCGAAGCGCCGCCCGGCACGCCAGTCTCTGAGAAGGGAGGCCTCATCGGACCGTTCGTTTGGAGACTAATTGAGTCCGAACCCTAAGCCTTTACCGAGATTGGATGGCGCATTCCTGTCTTGACGAAGGCTGCGCCCGCTTTACTCAATGGGTGCCGGCAGCAGTACACGATGTCGCGATGGGTCAAGACCGGACGTCGGCGGGACGCTTACCTACTATCTCTTGACGGTTCCTGCTTTGTCGAACTGAAAATTTGCTTTGATCATCTCGCCCTTTTTCAGCGCGTGTTTCAAATCAATCAACATGACGTGCAAGTCTGAGGGCTTGAGGGTCACGGTCTCCCCCGGCTTGATTTCTAGGCCGCCTTCCACGGGATGCATTTTCATAACACCATCGTTCATGGTCATCGCATGAATATGGCATTTGGCGCTGACGTCGCTGGATTCGCAATTGACGCGATCGGCCGCATTGCCATTGTTTGTAATTGTCATATATGTGGCGCCAGCCGACGCGCCTTTTGGCGTCGCTCGAGCCCAAGGGTCGGATATGTGAATTGGGCCAATATTGTAGTCGGCTGCCAGAGTATTGTTGCTGATGATTAGGACGCAACTCACGGCGGCAGCTGTAAAGGCTGGTACTGCGTTCTGCCAACTTATGCTCATCATTGGATTGTCCCTTGGCACTGAACTATCAATCTGAATGTCTCAAACGCTACGGCGCAACGTCACCCTCTCGTCAGCGACACACCTTCAGATACGTGCATATTTTCTTGAAGTTCTCCCACCGGCATTGCTGTTCCATGTGGCAGTTTTTGCCTTTTACGATCTCAGATCGAGCGCTCGTTAAACTGGAAATCGAAAGCGCTATCAGGACCATGCAGCCACACAAAATTTGTCTCATCGTCGCCTCCGTTAAGTTAAAATGCGTCGGATATTTGCGGCACGAATACTCATAGCTGTCATCGGCATAGAGAGAGAGGAACGCCAACCGAAGCTTTCCGCGCACCTTGCAAGCATCCATCCTTCCAAAGGCCCTGCACGGATTCTTCGCCGGTTGTCAGGGTGCCGTTGCCATTGGGCTTGCCGTTGCGAAAGTTGCCCTCGTAGCGCAATTTCTGCATGGTCAGAACACCGTGACCATTGGGCTCGCTGTCCATCAATTCCCCGTCATAGCGTCCGGTTGCCCAAGATTGTGTGCCCTTGCCGGTTTGATGGCCTTCCCGCCACTCGCCTTCGTCGGTTTCACTTGTTGTCCCACCCTTCACCCATTGCGCCGTGCCGCGTCCGTCTGCGCGGCCGTTGGCACATGATCCGGACCACGTCACCGTCTCGTCCAGTTGGGGATTGGGATTCCACACCTGACAACCCGATTTGGCATCAGTGACCCAAGCGCCGGCCGCAGCAGGTTCAGCCGCGATGACTATCGCGACAGCCATCGCCAGCGCTGTCAGAACACGGCTTCGGGCGCGCATGCGCTTAAGCTCCAAGCTTCTCAGTGCGGTAAGAGCGGAACGACAATGTCGTTGAGCAACTCGTCGCGCACCTCGATGAAGCGATCACGTACGTTGCCGTCGGTGTCGATGATCCAGGTGATCGGCACGCCTTTCGGAATGCCGAAACCGTCGTCGGTGATCGCCTTCGCGAGCGCCATCGGGTAGGCGACTGTGTGGGCGAGCTTGCGTGCCTTTTCCAAGTCGCGATCGAAATCGATGCTGATGCCGACGATCTCCAAGCCTTGCGACTGATATTTTTTGTAAAAGGCATCGAGTTTCGGCATTTCCTTTCGGCAGGGCGCGCACCACGTCGCCCAATAACTGACCATCACCACTTTACCGCGTAGTTTGGCGAGATCGAACGTTCCTCCATCAAGCGTGCTGAGTACGAGCGATGGGGCGGGCTCGTCGATTTGCGGAGTGGCACGGGCTACTGGCCCGGTTAATCCGATGAGAATTCCCATCAGACCAGCGTATGCTCGCCGCTGGAGCGCCGAGAAAGTATTTGAGCCGATTGAAATTACCATGCCGGTCGCTCCTGTCGTCACAACTCTTCGTACCTATATTGGTCGCGCAATGTTCGTCGTTGACGAACTCCCGAGGTCTCACAAAAGAAGAGACAATCATGGTGAAAATCGTCGTAGTCTCTTTGTTCGCAATGGTCGCGTGCGTTGACGCAGCCTTTGCGGGCGGCGGCGCCGAAACCTTCCCAAGCTTCAGTTACACCGATTTGCCGCCGTATCATCCTCAGCCATCTTGCCGAACCAGAAGATCGTGTGCGTATCCCGGGCGTCATCCTCGGATTTACAACTATTGGACGCCGCGATACTGACATCTCGTTTTCGCAGTGAGCGGCGCGCTACGAGCGCGCCGACATTGTTTGCGTTAGCTAGAAATTATAGCTCCCGACCACCTTTATCAGGTAGGGCGCTACGAGCTGGCCTTCGGTGCCGGCATTGTTGGCCGCGTTGGCTCGATAATAGATCGGGAATTCAATGTCGCCGTACAGCTTGATCACCCGGTTGTTTTGCCTCGTCAACCACCTTGGTGAACTCGACGCCCGGCGACAGCATCACGCGGTCAAAGCCGCTGTTGTACGGATCGGCGCCTGTACCTGTATCGTGGCTGCGGGTCGAAACGATCACTTGCGCGATCGGCGTGATCTTATCGAGACCGAGCACATGGTACAGGTTATTGTAGACGATACCGATCGAGCCATCGATCTGGTAGCCGGGCATGTAGGTTTGCACGACGCCGGGATTGCCGTCGAAGAAGCCCTGCGGATCGGCGGCGGACTGGTAGAGGAACGGCCGTCGCAACATGACTTGGCTAAAATACTGCCAGGCATTGTCGCCGGTGATCAGGCCGCGATGGAAGGCGCCTAGCAGAAGGTCGGTGCTGCCGGTTCCAATCTGATTGTCGCGATCAATCCCGGGCGCGGTGAAGGTGCCGGTCGGGAGCTTGACGCCGACGATGATGCCGGTCGACATGTCCTTGAAGAAGCCAGTGTACATGCCCATGATTTCGATGTCGCCGAGCGATCTTGCTATTGAAAGTATTGAGCGACCCGGGGAAGGCAATGTCGGTGGTCGGTGGTGAGATCGCGGTTAGCGGTGGGTATTCGCACCATAACCCCCCAATCTCTGTTGAAGTTGTAACTGAAGCCGACATTGTACCATTGGGTGTTGAGGTTCTTGTCGTCGTTGAGAGCGGCTGACGCCCTGGAGCTTCCGACATAGTTCTGCGTCTGGTTGCTGCCCCAGAATTCGAAGAAAACCCGACCGCCATGATCCTGCTCTTGCGGAAGATCAAGGCCACCTACGTCGAAGACGCTGCAGCCGCAGGCGCACGCGAGCGCCTGTGTTGTGGTCAAGCTGACCATGGTCAAGGACGATAGAAGTAACGTCGCGACAAATGCGAGGGACACAGCAAGCGTCGGCGGGAGAGCCGCCGGCTTTTCCGCGATGGTTGGATGCTGGGATTGATCGACATGGAGTTACCGTTTTGCTGCGCGCGTTGCGTCGCGGCCGGGGTCCGGCGCGTGCGACAACGGGCGGTGAAGGACGATGTGAAAGCTGAAGCGCGCATGATCGTCTCAAGCGCGTCAGAATTTGAGGTTCACCCCAGCCCGGATGAGCTGGATGGTGAGATCGCGGAGCCGCTCAGCGGGTTTGAGCCGCCGGCAGCGTCAGTGATCGCGCCAAGGGCGCTGGTCTTGGGAAAGCCGGCGATCAGATATTCGGCTTTGACAGTCCAATGGTCGGCGAGGGCGTATTCCCAGCCCGCGCCGGCGGTCCATCCCACTAGATTTCTGGAAGCGGCGGCGGATCCAACGCCTGGAGGCGCGGCGCCGTCGCTGTAGGTCTCCGCGTAGCTGACCTGAGTAAAGGCGACGCCGCCCGTAATGTAAGCGAGGTTGCGATCCGCCCCGATGCCGATCCGAGGGCGAACGGTCGCCAGATAATTCGTGGTCAGCGATTGCGAGATGGTGAAAGGCGTGACGCCGTCGCTGAGCGTGTTGGTGTTGTTGCCAAAGCCGGGATTGCTGTGAAAGTAGTCGAAATCACCCTCCAGTCCCGACCACCAGCGTCTTGCTTGCCAGTTGCAACCGACCTGGCCGCCGCCAAGCGGGTCGATTGCGTTGGCGCGCCGCCTCCGCTTGCTGCGACCACAGCCGGGTCGCCGCCCAACAAGTGGGTGCCGGGATCCACCGATGAGGTGAAGTTCGTTCCGGCTGTTGCCGGCGCCGGCGATTAAGTCCGACATAACAGCCCGTCCACTGATAAGGCGCCGCCTCCGGCGCCTTCAGCGCCAGATCGGCCGCTCTGGCAGTCAGCGAGCCGCATGCGAGAACCGACATAGTAATAAGGCAAGTGGCCAATATGGCCCGATGCGCCGCTATGGGCGCTAATATGCATAGCTTGGACATAAGGTCCCCGTCAGCCTGAGTGATGTTCGTGCCTCGACGCGCCGCATACGCCGCGCTTCCCGCGCTTGGCGTGCAGCTTCCTTGGCGAGTAAAATTGGCCTTGGGACCGTTGCGGCATAAGCCGAGCGGTCAGCAAGAGCCCGTCACGCGCTGGGCGGAGGGCCTCTGGGGATTGCGATCGTGTAGCGAGTGAGCCGCCCAGGGCCGGAGGCATCGGTAAGCGACGGCCCGACTATCATCCCGACAATGACGCGACGAAAAACGGCGGGTGCGGTGCCGATCACCGCATGATGTGCCCCAGCAAAGCAGAAGATGCAGTGGGTGCAACCGGGAAACTCAGGCTTGTCGTTCGGTAACGTCGGCGCGCCCGCGGTATCATGCAGGCAAAGCTCGAAGGCGGGAGCGCTCTGACGGGCATCCGCCGGCATGGAAAAGCCAGCGAGCCCGATCATCATGCTTTGGATGGCGACGGCGTAAGCGACAAAAACGCTAACAAGCGGCCGCCAAAGCCGCTTTGACACGACGTGACGTCGGGTCGCGTAGCCACGCATCAGATGTATCGATCAGCCCCGAGGCTCTCACCCGCCTCCGTATTAAATCTTAGCGAGCCACGACGTTTCGAGGCAATAGGCAGAGATATGAGAAGCGTCGGTTGCGCATCCGGTGTATCAACCTCGCAACAGTCAATTTACGAGCCCAAAGCTCTCACGTCGGCTTTGGCTCATTTCCACGGGTCCTGCTGAGATTATCGGTAGGCCGATATCCGCCTTTGCTTGCAAGCGCATATCAGGACGGGCCGGGAGCATCGCTTTCAGCCAACCCCGTGTCCTTGTGAGTTCGCAATCTAATCCGCGACCCTTCTTCTCTCCGCGCGTCTTTTCAGGGCAACCGAGATGAGCTGCTTGCGTGTCCGCTTGGCGTATGTGGGTAGCTGGCGCGCGGAGCGGTGTCGACCAGCAGCCCTGGGCCGCTCGGGCCGCAGACGGATGCAGGAGCCGTCGTTGAGCCACAGACGCCCGCGTTTAGGCTGTTTGGCGGGGACCTTCAGCCCCTCACTGCGCCAGATCCGCTCGACACGCTTTTTGTTCACCGGCCAGCCGGCTCTGCGAAGCAACGCCGTAATCCTGCGATATCCGTAGCGGCCGTACTGGCGGGCAAACTCGATGGTGTCGGCAGTCAAACCTACCTCGTCACCAGGTGCCGTTGGTATCTTCCGCTGCGTCGATCGATGCTGACCTAATGCCCGGCACGCCCGTCTCTCGGATATGCTAAGCTCGGTCATCACATGATCGACGCACGCGCGGCGTCGGGAGGGGCTCAGATGGGGTATTCGGGGTCGGTCTCGCTCTTCGACAGCACTGTGAGACTGTAGCTCCGGATCTTCAACATCCCAGGAGCGCGCCATGTCTCTATATGCAGGTCTGGATATATCGGTGAAGACGACTGCCGTCTGCGTTGTAGAACGGGAACGGTCAGGTTTTACTCGAGACCGCGGTCGAAAGCTCGCCAGATGCGATCGCAGGACGGCTGCGCGAGCTCGATCAGCCGCTCGATCGTATCGGGCTGGAGGCAGGGCCGTTGTCGCAATGGATTTACGCCGGCCTCGTTGATAAGGGCCTTGCCGCGGTCTGTGTCGAAACGCGGCATATGCATGCAACCTCTCCGCGCGGATCAACAAGACTGACCGGAATGACGCCCGCGGAATTGCCCAGATGATGCGCGTCGGACTATTCAAGGCGGTGCACGTCAAGACGCCGGCGAGCCAGCATCGTCGCCTCTTGTTGACCTCCCGTAAGTTACTCCAGCGGAAGATCTACGATATTGAGAATGATTTACGCGGCTCTCTTCGTAATTTTGGGCTCAAGGTCGGTGTTGTTGGGGCGGCCAAGTTCGATGACCGCATCCGTGCGCTCGTGAGCTGATCACCCCGTGGTCGCTGCAATCGTCGGGCCGCTGTTGGAGGCCCGCGCCGTTCTGCGCATCCAATTTGCCAAACTCCACCGCATGCTGCTCGAACTTGTACGAACAGACCCAATCTGTCGTCGATTGATGTCGGCGCCTGGGGTCGGACCGCTCGTAGCCCTGACCTTCCGAACGTGCGTCGATAACCCTGCAAGGTTCTCAAGATCAAAGTGTGTGGGCGCCCATTACGGCCTCACCCCACGTCTTTATCAATCTGGGGAGATCTCCCGAACAGGAAGGATCTCCCGGTGTGGCGACGTGATGCTGCGATCAAGCCTTTACGAGGCCGCTCTCGTCGTTTTGACCGGGCCAGGACGCTGGAATCCACTCAAGGCGTGGGGCATCGCGGTAGCCCGCCGTCGTGGAATGCAAAAGGCGATAGTCGCAGTCGCGCGCAAACTCGCCATCGTCCTTCACCGTATGTGGCGGGACAATACGAACTTCCGCTGGACTGGGGCATCTGCCTGATGACGGAAGGCATTTAGTTCAACTTCCTCCGCAGTGGAGGAGGCGTCCCGCGAGGACGACGGGATCGGGTGAGACCGAGGAAACTCGTGCGGCGCTTCCAACGACCGCGCGGCTTAGATGGCTCCGCCCGTTCCTTCTGATCCCATCATGAGGCGGCAAAGGCTGACCTCGAAGAGAAGCAAGAGCCTCGCAGGATGATCTCGGACGCTGGGGATTTGTAAAAAGGAGCTTGCATCATGCGCCCCGAATAGAGAAGAAGTTTCCCCGGGCCGCCTCCCGCAGAATGAGCTTGTCCAGCGTCAGGTCCGAGACCGCCCGGCGCAGACGGGCATTCTCCGTCTCCAGCTCCTTCAGGCGCTTGACCTGCTCGGTCTTGAGCCCGCCGTACTCTTGCCGCCACCGATAATAAGTGACCTCGCTCACGCCGATCTGGCGGATCGCGTCGGCAACATTCTGCCCCTGTGACACCAGAACATCGACCTGCCGCAACTTCGCGACAATCTCTTCAGCCGTGTACCGCTTCTTCGCCATTAAGCTAGTCCTCCTTGATGCCAAAGACATACTTCAAGTCGGACCACTTCAATGGGGGC
>CAVTTZ010000028.1:0-103772 GCA_963737755.1 uncultured Alphaproteobacteria bacterium
TCTTAGGCAGCAAGCGCACCAATTCGTTAGCATAGAGCGCTGATGTGGAACGATCAAATTGCTTTTTTAGCAGATAGAACATATAGTGAACATTGATTCGAGAGCCGAGAGCAAATGGCGCAGCATTTCCTGCTGTCAGCGGCAGCACGTACACTTTCGCTGCGGGCGATTTATGCCGGCGGCGAGCAGAAAGCCTATCGGCGATTTTGCGCCTTACGCTGGCCTGAGACGAATGGATCGCCGGTCTGCCCGAGATGCGGCTGCCTCGAGTCCTATGATCTGAAGGCGCGCCGTCGGTTCAAATGCGCGGCGTGCCATATCAGTTCAGCGCCACCTCCGGCACGATCTTCGCCTCGCACAAGCTCTCCTTCGTTGATCTTCTCGGCGCGATCTGTCTGTTCGTAAACGCCTCGAAGGGCTTGTCGGCGGTGCAGTTGAGCCGCGATCTCGATGTCCAGTACAAGACCGCCTTCGTCTTGATGCACAAGCTGCGCGAGGCTATGGCGCATGAGACCGCCGAGGCACGGCTTGCTGGCGAGGTTGAGATCGACGGCGCCTATTTTGGTGGTCATGTCCGCCCCACCAACGCCAGGGAGGATCGTGTCGATCGCCGGCTTCTAAAGAACCGTAGCAGCAAGCGAAGGGTCGTGATTGTGCTGCGTCAGCGCGGCGGCCGCACCCTGACGCGGAGCTTCCTGCGCGAGGCTGAGGGCGTTGATTTTGCGAATGCGCGGGTGGAACCAGGTTCGATCCTGTCGGCGGACGAAGTGGCCCATTGGGATTTGTTGGCAAGCGGCTTTGAGCTCAAGCGGGTCAATCATTCCGAGGCCTATAGCGAGAATGGCGTCCACACCAATCTCGCCGAAAGCTATTTCTCCCGTCTGCGCCGCATGATCCGCGGCCAGCATCACGCGGTGAGCGGCAAATATCTCAGCGCCTATTCCGCTCATGCCGCGTGGCTCGAGGACCACGGCAGGGAGAGCAATGGTGTGCTGGCTGATCGATTGATCCTTGATGCGCTCGCCGCTCCAATCAGCCGGACGTGGTCCGGCTATTGGCAACGAAGCGTAGCGTAATGGCGTCGCCGGCCATCCAGTGGCACATCCCTTTGCGCTTCTCGACCATGCGAACCAGCTTGCGTCTGGCTGCATGACGTAGGGCTTGGACGACCTTGAAGACAACCGAGTTTCTGAGCGTCGTGTCCGTCGCATCCAGCTTGCGCTCGATCATCACCCGCTCTGCTAGTTCCCGTGTGGTCATCTCGCCATCGATCTCGAGATGGCGCAGACAAATATCGGCGATCTCGCCCTTCTTGAAAAAGCCGTGGCTGACCATATAGCGCGCCCGTTGATGCTCGGGATCGGTAAACAGCCGGATCGACGCATTGATATGGGCCAGGTCATGCTTCGCTTGCGCGATCTGCGCCTGATAGGCTGCGATCCGCCCATGGATCTCGCCGCGCTTGTCTTTCAGCGATTGAATAATCAACGGTTCTGCCATGAGCCAAACATCCGACTTCAGCCGGACAGGAGCAATCCGAATCTTGGTGCACTTGCTGCCTAAGACCGGAGCAGTTCGTCGCGCAGCTTGCCGTTGAAGCTCTCGCAATAGCCGTTCTCCCACGGACTTCCCGGCTCGATGTAAGCGGTCTTGGCTCCGACGGTGGCGATCCAATCCCGAAGCGCCTCGGCGACGAACTCCGGGCCATTGTCGGAACGGATGTGAGTTGGGATGCCCCGCGAGACGAACAGCTCGCACAGGGCTTCGATGACATCGGTCGCCTTAAGCTTCCGCGCAACACGGATGGCCAGGCTCTCACGGGTGAACTCGTCGATGATGCACAGCATCCGGAACGCTTTGCCATCGTGGGTGCGGTCAGCGACGAAGTCGTAGGACCAGACATGGTTGGGCCGCTCTGGCCGCAGACGGACGCACGAGCCGTCGTTGAGCCAGAGACGCCCGCGTTTAGGCTGTTTGGCGGGGACCTTCAGCCCCTCACATCGCCAGATCCGCTCGACACGCTTCTTGTTCACCGTCCAGCCGGCTCTGCGAAGCAACGCCGTAATCCGGCGATATCCGTAGCGGCCATACTGGCGGGCAAGCTCGATGATGTCGGCAGTCAAAGCTACCTCGTCATCAGGTGTCGTTGGAATCTTGCGCTGCGTCGATCGATGCTGACCTAATGCCCGGCACGCCCGTCTCTCGGAGATGCCAAGCTCGGTCATCACATGATCGACGCACGCGCGGCGGCGGGAGGGGCTTAGAAGTTTCCCTTTGCAGCCTCTGCCAGGATCAGCTTGTCCAGCGTCAGATCCGACACCGCTCGCCGAAGCCGGGTGTTCTCGGTCTCCAGCTCTTTCAGCCGCTTAACCTGGTCGCCCTTCAGCCCGCCATACTCGTTTCGCCATCGATAGTACGTTACTTCCGTCACCCCTATCGCTCGGACCGCGTCCGCAACCTGCCGGCCCTGTGCCATCAGCACATCGACCTGCCGAAGCTTCGCGACGATCTCTTCAGCCGTATGCCTCTTCCTCGCCATTGATCTTATCCTCCGTCCGAAAATCATACTTCAGGGAGGACCACTTCAAAGGGGGCAGATCACCGCGAGTGCACCAAATACGTAAGGACTCATCAACTCGAACATTGCGCGCAAGTCCATTCCAGTTCCGATAGAGGGCAGTATTACCGCGCCAGTGGGGTCTCGCTTTCCATCGGCATAGAACTCGTTCGCTCCGCTATCCCGTTGCGCGCTTGCCTTCCTATGTCGCCAAACAACGACACAGCGCGGTCCGACGGACTTTTCGCGAAGGTGCACTTCATGGTTCAACTCCGCAAGGTACCCAGCGACCGCGCGCGACGATATCAAACCTCGCCTATGCGCTTTGACTAAATTTAGCAGATGTCGCTTCCAGCCGTTCGGGCAATTCTGCAGAAGACAGGCAGCGCCACTACCGGCCAATCCTATCAATCCTATCCGGCAGGGCCGTCCCTTCGCAGAGGGAGGCGCACCCATCTCCCAGTGTGTGAAATGAAACTCATAGGTGTTCGGACGAAATATGAAGTCGATGGTGTAAAGCTTCAGTTCGTCACCGAGAAAAGCAGGAATAACAATATTATGAGCCGGAACGTATTTACCGGGCACTTGAAGCATATGCCGACGAAATTCCTTTTTCATAGCGTCGGTGATCAGACTGAGTGATTGTTCGAGCGAAACGTTTCTGCCGCGCAGTACAGAACTCATCCAGTCTGACGGCTCGGTTCCTCGTGCCGTCGCCCCCAAGCCCGCGTATCCTAGAATTGCGACGCCCCCGTCCCGCGTTTCAAGAAGCATGACCTTACGGCCATCGTCCTTCGGCATTCTGCCCTCGCGGGAGAGCCGACGATCGGCGAGCAACCAGATCGTATCGGGGGAATTGACGGTCACGATAAGCGTCACGGCGGTCGCCTCAGCAGGTCGGGCAGCTTTGCAATGTTGATCGCGATGCGTCGGGCTTCATCGCGCGTCAGCCGTCCCATCGACATGCGTCGGACGTTCTCATCCTCGAAGTAGACGTAAGCCAACGCCTGTCCTCTGGCGTCGCGAATGCAAAAGCTTTCGCGGGCTTCATCGACATTCCAAGGAGGGGAAAATGCGCGGCGGTCGGGCATGGCCCATTGAAGAACGAAAAGAGAACATTGGCAAATCTTTTTTGTCTGCGCTCCGGATCAGCCTCTGACGAGTCGCAAGACGCCGCGCACGCTGTGTGGTGACGATTACTTAACCACCGCGACACCGTGGCGCGCCCCCCTTGCAACGGTCATTGTCCGGACTAAGCTACTGATAAAATTGACTTAATTTTTCTGAAAACGATCTAAGTCACGATTTTGCCGCACGTTTCAAATGCGGTGTGGCGCCAGGGATACAGTGTTTTTCGATCCTGTGCGTTACACCTCCGCACAACGTCGTGTGGGACGTAATGAAGGGTATCGGGACAATGAAGCGCACACTCCTCGCATCTGTCGCATTGGTGGGTGGGATTCACCTCAGCAGCGATGGCCGCTGACTTGCCGCCTCCGATGGCGCCACCGCCGCGTGCTCCCGCGGCCTACATCCCGATGGCTCCGGTCTATAACTGGACGGGCTTCTATATCGGCGGCAACTTGGGCGCCGGCTTCTCGAAGGGGTCTTATTCGGACACCTTTGGCAGCACCTTCAACTCAAGCAACTCGCAAACGTCTTTCCTCGGCGGCGGCCAGGTCGGCTTCAATTACGAGTTCATGGGCGGCGCAATCATTGGTGCCGAGGCAATGTTCGATTGGGCGCCGAATACCAACAACACGATCACGGCGACTGCTCCTGGTGGCGTCACAGCACCGGCACAGCCCAATTCAATAATCGCTGGCTGACGACGGCAACCGGCAAGCTCGGCTATGCTTGGGACCGCGTGATGCTCTATGGCAAGGGCGGTTGGGCGTGGGTCGGCCAGAGCAATTCGAACGTGTCGATTACGCCACGGCTGGCGTTACAATACCGGCATCTTTGTCTAGCAACAGCACCCTCGGGGGATGGACTGCGGGCGTCGGTGTCGAGTGGGCCTTCGCGGGAAATTGGTCGGCGCGGGCTGAGTATGACTACATCGGCCTACAAAACCAGAACTACACGGTTACTGCGCCTGGAACGCCATTCAGTGGTGACAGCATCGGCACCAGCAGCCGCTCGATCCAACTCGTCACTGCCGGTTTGAACTACAAGTTCGGCTACGGCGGTGGCGGCGGTTTTTGGTAAGCTCTAAGTTGGAGAGGGCGTAGATTGCCCTCTCCTCCTTTCAATGCCGGACGTCGATCTAAAAGCGCCCAGCGACGAGAGGGTCACACAGACCCTCCTCTGGGCGCTTAAAGTTTTTGACAGCCTTAATCGCACATTTCCTCTTTCTTACGCGATCGCCTTCCTCACCGTGGCCCTCGATGAGGGGAAGCCGATCGGAGCTTACGCGCACGATCTCGCCTGCGACCGCTTCGTCATGACGCGCTTAATCCAGGCCATCGGAGATAAGGGCCGTCACGGACTTCCTGGACTTGGCTTGGTCGTCATCAAGCGCATCGATTCGCCTCCCGCAAAAACCGCGGTGTTTCTGACCGACAAGGGTCGAGGCGTGGCTCAACAGGTGTTCGGGATCCTTAGGCGCCTTGCGGAGCCGACGGACAAGTAGCGTTCAAAATGGAAAGATGGCGAACCATCCTTTAATCGAACGATTTGAGACACGGTGCGTTACCCGACCGTGAGGATCGCTTCCGAGGTCCATCCCCCCGTTGTCCTCGGAGATCCTTATTGTGACGGCCCCCGCTGGCTCCAACCCGGGGGTCGTTCAATTTTCTGGCCGAGGCTCGAGAAAAGAAAAGCCCCGACCGCTCTAGCCGGTCGAGGCCTCTGAAAACTGAATTACACCGCCCAATGCGCAGGAAGCGGCGCGCGAAGTTACTACTGGTAGCTGTCGTCCTTAACTCCGCTGGCGCTACCGGCTCGGTGTTCGCTAGCGCTCAACGCGTGATGAATTTAATGACAAGCGGAGCGCGAAGCATTCCCGCCATCCCCCGGCGACTGCTGCGCACTCCGCTCTTGTCCGCCCAGATGCGTAGTACGCGGGGGGCGGTAGTCTCTGTTAACCATGTTAGTCTGGATCAGTTCCGGGCTCCACGAAAAAAACTTGCATGAAAAAAGGCCCCCTCGTGGGGGCCTTAAGTTCGATGATCGCCGGTGAAAGGGCAGCCGAGCAATCACCCACTCATCAACGATACTATAACACCGCAATCGCGGGACGGTTGCGCGAGCTCAGACTCGCTGTGAAATCCTATTCGCCACAGCGGCGTCAACGACGTAGTGGCGCACGGGGGCAAGACCAGCGTCGCGCAAACGATTGACATCACGCTCGCCCTGCTTCGCAGCTTCGATGATGCACTTCGCGACGGCCTCGCGCACGGCTGTTGGCTGAGGAGTACGGCCCAGCAGCGCACACGCCTTATCGAACGCCAATCCGAGCGTCCGCGTGGACTCCTGATCGAATGATGCTGCGTCTGGCGAAAATCGTTCAACACTCGACATGACAGGTCCCTCCGCCTGCGCTGTAAGCAAATGCAACGTTCGGGCCAAAAGATGACAGGCGCGGCACGATAAGCCCCTAGGCAACGAGTCGCGAAGTGGTACCCAAAGTGGTACCCAGCGCGACACGCGACATGACGCGTCTCAGCGCGCCTTCTTGTAAGTCTTTGATTTTACTTGCTTGATCCGGTGCCGGGTGAGGGAATCGAACCCCCGACCAACGGTTTACAAAACCGCTGCTCTACCGCTGAGCTAACCCGGCGAACCTGTGCAAATGTCGCTGTGGCAGAGGCTTTTAACACCTTTGCGGAATCTGGCAACTGCGCACGACGCGAACTCAAGGGTCGGATGCGCCTCGCCTCCCCGGCCGTATTGCGCGGCGATCCGCTTATACCGCTCATGGACGTACCCGAAGGCGTGTGCAAGCTGACCGGCCATCCGGGCCGTCCGATCGCCAAGAGCGGAAGTCGCGGCAACGCGTAGCCGCGCAAAAACAAAAAGCCCCGGCGAACCGGGGCTTGATGCAGTCGAACGTGTTGTCGCGTTAGCGCCAATCACGTCCGTGGTGGCAGGTGCGTTGACCGCCGACCATGGCGCAGCCCCAGGGAGCCGTGTTGTAATACTTGCCAGCCTGGGCGCCGCCGACCGGCCATTGCGAGCGGTGCGGATAATAATGCGTGCAGCCATGCGGGCCGCAGGCGACCGCAGCTTGGGCGCCGACAGCAGCGAACGTCGCGCCAAGCGCGAGCGTTCCGGCAACGAGATATTTCGCGAGGTTCGTCACAGCG
Organism: uncultured Alphaproteobacteria bacterium; assembly: GCA_963737755.1. Lineage (GTDB taxonomy): Bacteria > Pseudomonadota > Alphaproteobacteria > Rhizobiales > Xanthobacteraceae > BOG-931. Next base: position 6,865 of record CAVTTZ010000028.1, read on the forward strand.
TTTCTCTCCATCTTCAAGATCGGGCAGGAAGCGCCAGCGATCCGTGAGATGTGATAGAGCGTCATTCGAAATCTAGCTATCTTCCTCGAAAAACCATGTTAATCGTCCGGCAAATCATCCAAACAATTTGCTTTTTTACTGTTCAGATTGAAGCAACTATTGCTGATCGCCAGCCACCGCGTGACTCCCGACATAAGAGACGTCACAGTTTCTTCTGTGTCCCTTTGCGTAATCTTTTTAGCGTAAGTTCAACAGCGTCATCGCTCCGTTGACGACCCTGCATTCTGAGCATTGTCCCATGGCCCGTATCGCACAGATCGTTTCGACCGCCCGTTATCTGCCGGAACGTGTCGTCCCCAACGCCGAACTGGCGGCGCGTTTCGCCGCGCTCGGACGGCCCGGGACCATCGAAAGGCTGGCCGGCAGCACCGGCATCAATCAGCGCTTTTATGCGCCGAAAGACTGGGTGACATCGGATCTTGCGCTCGCGGCCTCCGCAGAAGCGCTCAAGCGCGCCGGACGCAAGCCGGACGATGTCGACCTGATCATTCTCGGCACGACGTCGCCTGACTACATCGCGCCGAACACCGCGGTCGTTCTGCAGCATAAACTCGGCGCTAAGAATGCCGGCACATTCGACGTCGACTGCGCCTGCGCAGCGTTCCCGGCGCAGGTCGCCATCGCGGCCGGCTTGCTCACCACCAATCGGGCGCTGAAGACCATCCTGGTGGTCGGGGTGGATATGATCCACCGGCTCAGCGATCCGGACGACCCGGGCATCTTCCTGTGGGGCGACGGCGCCGGCGCCGCCGTCATGGAAGCGGGCGACCGCGAGGGCTTTATCGGCGCGGCCTTTCAGGCCGACGGCGCTTATGCGTTCGGCTGGGGCATCGCCGCCGGCGGTACCTTCGAGCCGGCGACGATCGATGCCGTCAAGAACGGGCGCACGCAGATGCGCCGCGAGAGCGGCAATTACCCGGCTTCGGTCAACGAAGACAACTGGCCGCGCCTGTTTCGGCGGCTGTCGGCCGAGTGCGGCTTCACCGCCGAGCAGGTGGATCAATTGATCTTCACCCAGATCAGCAAAAAAACGATCACGATCGCGGCCGAGCGCTGCAACGTGCCGCTCGAGAAGTGCCATACCATCATGCAGAAATGGGGCTATACCGGCTCGGCCTGCATCCCGATGGCGCTGGACGATGCGCTTGAGCTCGGCAAGATCAAAAACGGCGATCTCGTCGTGATGATCAGCTCGGGGCTCGGCTGGAACCAGGCCGCCGCGGCGATCCGCTGGTGCGCTTAGAGCATCTCCCGGAAAAGTGGAATCCGGTTTTCCGGGACATGCGATAATCGATAAATCGCTTCGCGCTATGACTAGCGCTGAGCCTCGGCTCAGCGCTGCATCTGCATCATCTGATGCATCGTCGGCATCATGCGGTCGCCGAGGTGGCCCATGATCCAAACCGACCCGACGATGATCAGCGCGACAATCAAAACGCCGAACGCCAGCGCCAGCACGTTGTTGGTGTTGTCGGGCGACGTGGTGAGATGCAGGAAGAAGACCAGATGCACGCCGATCTGTGCCACCGCCAAAACGGCGAGCGCGATGGGAATGGCCGGCGCCCAAATCAGCTGGGTGTAGACGGTATAGAACGACGCCGCCGTCAGCAGCGTCGCCAGCACAAGCCCGAAGACGTAGCCCTGAATATCCTGCCAGACCGTGTATTCATGCGGCTCGGCAAAGCCCGCAGCGACATCGCCGGTGTCCTGGTTTTCGCTCATCGGCCCGCTCCTATCAGATAGACGATGGTGAACAGCGCCACCCAGATGATGTCGAGCACGTGCCAGAACAGATTGAAGCACAGCATCCGGCGCAGGATGTCGGCACGAAAGCCTTTGACAAAGATCTGCGCCATCATGGTGCCGAGCCACAACACGCCGGCGGTGACGTGCAAGCCGTGACATCCGACCACGGCGAAGAATGACGACAGAAAGGCGCTGCGCTGCGGGCCAGCGCCCTGCCGCACCATTTCGGCAAAATCGGAGGCTTCCAACACCAGGAACGCCACGCCGAGCAGGCCCGTGGCCAGGAGCGCGACTTGTGTCCAGACATGGCTGCGCACACCGCAGGCCACCGCCGACATGCCGCAGGTAAAGCTCGACAGCAGCAGACAGGCGGTTTCGATGGCGATGTTGGTCGGGTTGAACAAATCGCGCCCCGACGGACCGCCGGCCGTTGCCGTCTGCAGCACCGCATGCGCTGCGAACAGGCAGGAGAACAACACGATGTCGCTGAGCAAAAACAGCCAGAAGCCGTAAGCGACGACGACGGTCTTCGAGGCCGGGCCGCCGGCGCCGCGTCCGGTCACGGCAGCATGGCCGAGCCCCTGCGGAGCACCACGGCCGAGCAAATACGGATCGACCTCGCGCTCGTACCTGCCACTGGCTGCGTCGCTGGCGCTCATATCGCCCCCCCGGCCGGCGCGTTGGCCACAAGCCATTGCTGACGGGAGGCGCGGCGGGCGCGATCGATCCGAGCCACCTCCTCCGCCGGCACTTCGTATTCGGTCACGTCGCGCCAGGCGAACCAGACAAAGACCACGTAAGCTGCGGCCACACCGACCGCGACCAGCCACCAGATGTGCCAGATCAGCGCGAAGCCGGTGATGGTGGCAAAGAAGGCGGTGATGAAGCCGACCGGGCTGTTGCGCGGGACTTCGATCGCTTTGTATTCGGGCTCCGGCCCCAATTCATGCCGCTCGATGGCGAGCTGCTTGAGCGCCCAATAAGGCTCCTCGCCGCGCACATCCGGCAGCACCGCGAAATTGAATGCGGGCGGCGGCGACGACGTCGCCCATTCGAGCGAACGGCCGTCCCACGGATCGCCGGTCAGGTCGCGCAAGGCCTCGCGCTGGCGAATGCTGACGATGATCTGGATCACCTGCGCGGCCGCGGCGAGCGCCAGGATAAATACGCCGAGCCCGGCGATCAGCACCCATGGGTGCCAGGCATCGACCTCGTAGTGCTGCAGCCGGCGCGTCATGCCCAACAGGCCGGCGATATAGAGCGGCACGAAGGTCACGTAGAAGCCGATCAGATTGAGCCAGAACGTGACCTTGCCCCATCCCTCATGCAGCCGGAAACCGAACGCCTTCGGAAACCAGTAGACGATGCCGGCGAAGCCGGCGAACAGCACGCCGCCGATGATGACGTTGTGGAAGTGCGCCACCAGGAACAGGCTGTTGTGGAGCTGGAAATCCACCGGCGGCACCGCCAGCAAGACGCCGGTCACGCCGCCGATGATGAAGGTGATGATGAAGCCCATCGACCAGAGCATCGGCGTCGCAAAGCGGATGCGGCCGCCGTACATCGTGAACATCCAGTTATAGACCTTCACGCCGGTGCCGACCGCGATGATGCTGGTGGCAATGCCGAACACGGCATTGACGTCGCCGCCCGCCCCCATCGTGAAGAAGTGATGCAGCCACACCGTGAAGGAGACGATGCAGATAAACAGCGTCGCCGCGACCATCGAGCGGTAGCCGAACAGCGGCTTGCCCGAGAAGGTCGAGAACGTTTCCGAGAAAATGCCGAACGCCGGCAGCACCAGAATGTAAACCTCCGGATGGCCCCAGGCCCAGATCAGGTTGATGAACATCATCATGTTGCCGCCGGCTTCATTGGTGAAGAAATGAAAGCCGAGGTAACGATCGAGGATGAGCATCGCCAAGGTCGCCGTCAGCACCGGGAAAGCGGCAATGATCAGCAGGCTGGAAGCGAGCGCGGTCCAGCAGAACATCGGCATGCGCATATAGGTCATGCCAGGCGCACGCACTTTCAGAATCGTAGTGACGAAATTGATCCCGGTCATCAGCGTGCCGACGCCGGATATCTGCAGCGACCACAGGTAATAGTCGACGCCGACCCCGGGCAGATATGTCGTCTCCGAGAGCGGCGGATAAGGCAGCCAGCCGGTGCGGGCGAACTCGCCGACCACCAGCGAGAGATTGACCAGCAGCGCGCCGGTCGCGGTCAGCCAAAAGCTCGTCGAGTTCAAGGTCGGAAACGCCACATCGCGAACGCCGAGCTGCAGCGGCACGACGATGTTCATCAAGCCGATCACCAGCGGCATGGCGGCGAAGAAGATCATGATGGTGCCATGTGCCGAGAAGATCTGATCGAAATGCTCGGGCGGCAGATAGCCTTCGGCGTGGTACGCCAAGGCCTGTTGCGAACGCATCATCAGCGCATCGATGAAGCCCCGCAGCAGCATCAAGAGCGCCAGCAGCAGATACATGACGCCAATGCGCTTGTGGTCGACGCTGGTGATCCACTCGTTCCACAAATACGGCAGATAGCCTTTGATGATCACCCACAGGATGACGGCAAGCACGGCGATGATGACGACCCCGCCGGCGACAAGCGGGATCGGCTGGCTCCAGGGGACTGAATCCCAGGTGAGCTTGCCAAACACGTTAGTGACCTCCTGCTGCCGGTGGGATGGTCGATTGACCGTTTTCCGCCTGCGGACCCGGGCCCGGTGGCAATTTTTGTGTCGCGACGTTGTCGAACAGGTTCGGCGTGACCGAACTGTAGGTGTAGGGCGCAACGTTCTGGCTCGGCTGCGACAGCGCAATGTAAGCCGCCGGATCGAGCGCCTTGCCGTTCTGCTTGGCGGTCGCGATCCATTGCTGCAATTGATCGGGCGGCACGACGCGCACTTTGAATTTCATGCCGGCAAAACCGCCGCCGCTGAATTGGGTCGAATTCGCCATAGAGATCGCCGATCTGGTCGGCCTGCAGCCAAAGCTGGGTGACCATACCGTTCATGGTCGCCACCATGCTGCCGAGTTGCGGCACAAAGAACATGTTCATCACGCTCGCAGAGGTGAGCGTGAAATGCACCGGCACCTTGGGCGGCATCACGAGCTCGTTGACGCTGGCGACGCCCGCGTCGGGATAAATGAACAGCCACTTCCAATCGAGCGAAACCACTTGCACCTCAAGCGGCTTCTCTTTCGATTCAATCGGCTCAAACGGGTCGAGCTCGTGCGCGCCGATCCAGATGACGCCGCCCAGGAACAAAATGACCAGCAGCGGGATCGCCCAAACGATCAGCTCGATGCGGCCGGAATAGACAAAACCAGGCTGGAATCGCGCCCGCGTATTGGACTCGCGAAACCACCAGGCGAAAACCAGGATGCCGATGATGGTCGGCACCACGATCACCAGCATGATGGCGAGCGCATTGAACATAATTTGCGTGTTGGCGGCGCCGATCGGCCCACGCGCGTCAAAAATACTCTGCGAACAGCCGGCCAGAACGCCCGCGGCGATGATGAGGACCGAAAGACCGGCGAAGCGATGTCGTGCCTTCACGCCGATAAATCCCGAATGTTGAACATCAAAAATTCGTCGTCTACGCACCAGCGTCCAGCCAGCGACCAGGCTTCAGAAAATCACCCGCCGCCGCGCGGTACTATACCCCGGCTAGACGTCAAACACGTTACCTTGGAAGCATTGTCTATCGAACGACCGCCATTGCGCCTTGCGAAATATCAATGCGGCTCCTCTTGCTGGCGGCACAGCCAGCGTCAGCTTCACAGTCTGTCATAACAAATCGCCCGGGCCGCGCTTGCAATACGATGGCCGTCTGCCCGCGTGCTTATGGTCACGGGCCGCATAACGCGATCTGACGAAGTGGACGAAAAACCTCAGACAAGCCGATCAAGCTGATCGTTTGGCAGGACGTCGCCATGTCGGCCAGATGACATTCGAGCTGAACGGCGCCTGGCGTCACGGCGTCGGCGGCTTGGACTTCAACGGTAACAGCGTGTTGCTTTGGCCGCGTGGCCCTGCGGATGATATGTGAAGTGAGATGCTCTCACTGCGCTTGAGTACCGCCAGCCCAAGTCACACAACGAAGCCCATGCAGCCAATCACACGCCGTTCTCTCATTGCTGGCTCCATGTCGGCGGCAGCTTTTCCGCTCGTCCCCGCGCATGCAGTCTCGCCGCTGACCGATGAACAAACGCCCGGGATCTATCGCTATCGGATCGGCAGCTTCGAACTGACCGCTCTTTATGACGGCATCTGGTACCGGCCGATCAGCGACACATTCATCCGCAATGCGCCGTTCGGCGAGGTCGAGCGTGCACTCGCGGCGGCGTTCATGCCGCCCGACAAACTGACGACGCCGTTCACGACGCTGGTGGTCAATACCGGGCAGAAACTCGTGCTGATCGACACCGGCACCGGCGGTCAGATCGCTCCGTCGGCCGGCGTGCTGCGTGCCAATCTGATGGCCGCCGGCATCGACCCGAAAGCGATCGACCTCATCGTCATCTCCCATTTCCACCCGGACCATATCAACGGCATCAAGGACAAGGACAACGAGCTCATCTTCCCAAACGCCGAGATCATGGTGCCGGAGGCCGAATGGGGGTTCTGGATGGATGACGCCAATCTCAATGCCGCCGCGTCCGACCTGAAACTCACCTTCCGCAACCAGCGCCGCGTATTCTCCGATATCGCCCGCAATGTCACCCGGTTCGCGCCCGGCAAGGAGGTGGCGTCCGGCATCGTCACGGTGCCGGCGCCCGGCCACACCCCGGGCCACACGGTTTTCGCCATCCATTCGGGCGACCAGTCGCTGCTGGTGCTTGGCGATACTGCGCAGCATCCAGCCGTGTTTGCGCGGCATCCCGATTGGCAGGCGGCCTTCGACATCGACGGCAGTGCGGCCGTCGCCACGCGCAAAAAACTGTTCGACCGCGCCGCCGCCGATCGCATGCTGGTGACCGGCTATCACTTCCCCTTCCCGGCCTGCGGCCACCTGATCAAAACCGTCGACGGCTACGAGCATGTCCCGGTCGAATGGCAACCGAAGCTCTGAAAAGTGCGCTTTAAGACGCCCTGGCGATTTATTCCCGCGCCACGATCTTTTTATCGTTGATCACTTTCGCTCGAAATGATCCGCCGACGGGCGACAACGCTTTGCGTCCGTGTAAAATACCGCCACCGACATCCAGGAGAGGCCGCATGAAACCGACCCTCGCACTGTCCGCCGCTCTGCTCTTGTCCGCCATTCTGGTCGCGCCGCAGATCGCGGCCGCCGCCGGCGAAGAAAATCCGACGCCGCCGACCAAGCAGGACAAATCAAAGGACAAACAGTCGAAGGAAAAGAAGGACAAAAGCAGTTCGGCCGAAGACTTCCTCAGCGGCTATCACGCTGCCTACAAGCTGATTTACGACAAGGCCGATTACGAAGGCGGCATCACCGCCCTGCACACGCTCGGCTACGACGACAACGCCGACGTGGCGACCTTGCTCGGCTACGCCAGCCGCAAGCTCGGCCGCTATGACGACGCCAAGAGTTTGGTACGAGCGCGCGCTCGCCGCCGATCCCAACCACGCCGTGACCTGGTCCTATTACGGCATGTGGCAGGCTGAGCAGGGCAACGTGCTCAAGGCCAAGGACGACCTCGAGAAGGTGCGCCTGATCTGCGGCACCGACTGCAAGCCGTACCAGATGCTCAAGGACGTGATCGACGGTACGAAGACGTATTGAGCGGCGGCATCGACGACGCTGCGAAGCGTCACTGGGCGTCGCAATGCGCAGACAAAAACTCCGCGTCAGCCGTCGGGCTTGATCCGGCGGCCCATGCTGAGTCTCCGGTTGTGCAAGCGCGTGAGTCAGCGGACTCAATTGCCGAGGCCTTCCGTGCGGACAGTCACCATGGATTGCCCGGGTCGAGGCCGGCAATGACGGTTGGGGGTGCATGAGCCCGTAACATGGACGCCGGCGACCCGCCAATCCTTAAACGCCTGCGTCAACGGTCGTCACCTTGATGCCTGCCTGGCAGGTGAGTTCGCTGCAGCGTTGTTGGCTAAATCACTTTCCGGTCTCTCAGAACCGCGATGTCTTGCGGCCTGAGCGCCTTAGACGTGCGATCAGGGTGCGACGTATAGAACGAGTTATAGGTGCGCCTCTCCATCGGCTCGTTCAGATGCTGACCATGCCAAGAATGAAGACCGTTCAAAAACATGAGAGCGGTGTTCGGCAGATACGGCACTGACCCAGCCTGGGCGCATTTGATGCCGTATTGCTTCGCATATTGGGTGTAGGCGTACACTTCCGACGGAAGCCGTGCGCGCCCGCGTCCTTTCTGTCGGAAAAGCGTCGTTCCTAAATGACCATGATCCGCGTCTGCAGCGAAATAAACGAGCTGCGTAAAATGGAAATACGGGGGATCGATATGCGGTGCGAGCACGGAAAGGTCGCGTCGTGTTGTCAAGAATTGGTCGCGCGCCACAAAGTCCGCCGCACTCGCATCCCGCCAAAACGAGAGGTCTGGATCAGGCCTGTCGAATAGCCGGCGGACATTGCCTAACAAACGAACTGCAGGCGGATCTAACAATTCGCGCCCAAGCGCAAGCATGTGCGGTTTGAAGTACCGAAAGGCTTCTTCGAAAAATACTTCCCCGAGCAGCTTGCGAAATGTGACCCACGCAGCGATCTGCGCGGGCGTGAGAGACGTGGTCTCAACGCGGATCCAGGCATCGACGTGCGGATCTGTGAAATCCAGCCGTCCGATGGTCGGGTTCGGCTTCGACATCTCGTCGAACGCTGGCCACGCGGCATCGACCTCGCTGTAGAAAGCTTGCGGCAAGACATCGGTCACAACCAGGTACGGGAAAGGCGTCGCCGCGAATGTCCCTCGGTTCACTGCCGCGCGAACGTGCCGTTCTAAGGTAGCTGCAAGCATATCCGGTACCTCCATACCCATTCTACCATAGAGGGTTAGGCGCGTAAAAGTGGTAAAAGCAGGCGCAGGAGTGTGCCGGTGTCGGAGGACAGATGGATGGTTTGCCGTGCCACCGCGACCGCCGTCAGGCGGCGCGGACCCTTTTGCCGCTCACATCAATCGCGTTGTGACATACGGCATTGATTTCGCGATCATTCGTCGGCGTCGTCGACAGGCTGCACGATCTGTTGGCGAAGAACCTCGCCGACGCTCAAACGTCCGCCTCAGCAGTCTCCGCCTCAATCCACGCGTGGTAATCGGGATCGACGCTTTCCAGCGGGACGACCAGAATTGCCGGGGTCGTATAGGAGTGCATTGCCTTGACCGCCGCCCTCACCTTTTCGGCCAAGCTGGCGCGGGTTTTGACGATCATCGTCACCTCCTCACCGCGCTCGACGGCACCCTGCCACCAATAATACGAAACCATTCCGGGATAGATGTTGACGCAGGCGCATAGCCGGCGCTCGACCAACGCGCGGCCGGCCTGCTCCGCCTCGACAATCGAGGGGTACGTTGTGTAGACGAAGACCGCGCGTTCCATGCTGACCTCCCGCGGCGCCGCGCCGCCGCCTGTTTGTTCATAGCGTCAGGACGCTGCCCCAATCCCATGCCGCGCCGCACCGCCACGCGTTACAGGACCATCGCCTTTGTGGCGAGCGATACGCCGTCGGCGCAAAAGGCGCGCCGCCTCCTGGTCCGCCGCTACGGCGACGCCGAGCCGGACGATGCCGATGTCGTGGTCGCGCTGGGCGGCGACGGCTTGATGCTGTCCACCCTGCAGCGGCTGATGAACGCCAAAAAGCCGATCTATGGCATGCATCGCGGCACCGTCGGCTTTCTGATGAACGAATATTCCGACAAGGATTTGGCCGAACGGCTGGAGGCGGCCGAAGTCAATGTCATCCATCCCTTGCTGATGAAGGCGCGCGACGCCGAGGGACGCGTCCACCGTCACCGCGCCATCAACGAGGTTTCGCTGTTCCGGCAGAGCTATCAGGTGGCGCATCTGCGCATTCTGGTCGACGGCCAGGAACGGCTTGCCGACCTCGCCGCCGACGGCGTGTTGGTGGCGACCCCGGCCGGCTCGACCGCTTATAATCTCTCGGTGCAGGGGCCGATCATTCCGATCGGGGCGCCACTGCTTGCACTCACCCCGATCAGCCCGTTCCGGCCGCGGCGTTGGCGCGGCGCGCTTCTGCCCGACCGGGCGCGTGTCACCGTCGAGGTGCGCGACGCACAGAAGCGCCCAGTTGCCGCCGTTGCCGATCATAACGAAGTGCGCTCCGTCCATTCCGTCGAGATCAGCATGGACCACAACATCGCGATGCACATGCTGTTCGATCCGGGCCACAGCCTCGATGAACGCATCCTGCGCGAACAATTCGGCTATTGAGCGTGCTGCGAACGCGCGATTGCGGGCTTATACTTAACCGCCGCTTAACGGCACGATAGTACCGTCCCGACGCGAGCAACAGCGCTGCGATCCCCGCCGCTTGGGGCACCTATGGTCCGCATCAATTTCAATCGGCTGCGCTTTCTCGTCATCGACGACAATACGCACATGCGGCGCATCATGCGCTCGCTGCTCCACGGCTTTGGCACCCGCGAAGTCTACGAGGCCGAAGACGGCGCGGCGGGACTTGAGGCCTTCACCCAGTATGGGCCGGACATCATCATCACCGATTGGGTGATGCCGATCTTCGACGGGCTGGAATTGGTGCAAATGATCCGGCAGCCGGGCGCCAATGCCAATCCGTACGTGCCGATCATCATGTTGACCGGCCACTCGGAAAAGCACCGCGTGGTGAAAGCCCGCGATGCCGGCATCACCGAATTCCTCGCCAAGCCGATTTCGGCCACGGCGCTGTACGAGCGCATTCTGAACCTCATCGCCAATCCGCGCCCGTTCATCAGGACCAAGACCTATTTTGGGCCGGACCGGCGGCGCAATGTCGCTGCGAGTTATATCGGGCCGGAACGACGCAAGGGCGGCAAGGCGGACGTCATCAGCCAGTCGCCCCTGCTCGACAAGATTTTAAGCTAAGGCAGGGAGCAGAAACGCATGGCCCCCCGCAAAGACAATGCACCATCGGTGGCGACGTTCGCCGACCACGAAGTCATCACCCCGCCGCATCCACTGCGCCTCGCTATCTCGCATGTGGCGACCACGGACGACGACCCGGTGGCGCGGGCCGAGGCCGCGCTGGAGCAACTCTCCAGCGAATTCGCTGCGTGGATGAACGCCGAATGCGAGCGTCTGGAAGCGGCCCGGCAAAAGGTCTTGCGGGAAGGCTTCACCGAGGCGACTCACAGCGAACTGTTCCGCGCCGCCCATGACATCAAGGGCGAAGCTCCCACCTTCGGCTATCCGGCAGTCGCCGGCGCCGCCAACAGTTTGTGCCGGCTGCTCGAGCACACGCCCGACATCGCCCGCATTCCGCTGACTCTGGTGGAGCAGCATGTCGATGCGGTGCGCGCCATCACGCGCGAGCATGCGCGCGACGACCTCGCCTCGGTCGCCGGCATCCTGACCCGGCGCCTGCGCGACGTCACCGACGACTTCCTGCGCCGGGAAAACGCCGGGCGGCCGGATTATCTGGAAGCGATCTTCGCGCCGACGCTAGCGCCGTAAGGCGCCCTTAGGCCGCCTCGTAGTGTTCTTCGTCGCCGGCATAATCCTCGACGAGGTCGTTGCAGAACAGCCGCGCTTCTTCGCGTGCTGCCTCGGTGGCGAAGCGGCGCAGCAGCGTCAGCAGTGGCGCGAGTTCGCTGATATGTTCGCTCTCGCAGCGCGTGAGGACACGCTCGATCATGCGCCGCTTGAGCCGCGCAGCGCCGCCCGGCTCGATCATGAAGCCGCCTTCGCGCATCGCCTCGATCGCTTCCTTGAAAGCCGGATAGGTCGAGCGCGGCAAGTTCGCCTGATCGAACAATGCCCGCAGACCGGCATTGCCGGCGTCGTACACCAGATTGGACACGCGCTGGATCGGCATGCCGGTGAGCTCGGACAATGCCTCTTCGAAGAGAACGACATTGCCCGACAGCAGCGCGCGCAAGATCAGCCCGGCGGTGAGTTGACCGCTGGCGCGCAAGTGGCGGATCAGCGAACGCATCTGCGTGGCCGGCGCTTCGGCCGCTACCGTCACGGTCGCCTTCTCGCACGCTTCGCGCGCAATGCGCCGCGCGTGATCGGCATCGAGCCAGCGGCAGGCGGCGACGAAGTCAACCAGCGTTGCGGACACGTGCGCCACCATTCGGAGCCGGGTCGATGCGGCGAGATCGTCGCGCACCAGCAGCGCCTCGCGAATGGCAGGAATGTCACCGAAGCGTTCGAGAATGCGATCGACCGAGAAATCGGCCATCTCGGCCGCGCGATTTTCGACCAGTACGAGACAAGCCTCGGCGGTGCCGACCTCGGCGAGAGCCGCGGCGACCGGGCGCTGCAGCTCGGAGCGGCTGGCGATCGCGATCTGCACATCCTCGTTGCCGGTCGCAACCGCGTCCACCAGATCGGCGTCGACGAACAACGGCGACAGCGCCAGCACCGGTGCGGCGATCTGCGGCTGGTCTGCGGCGAGCGCCAGGACGACTGTCGGCGGCGCACTCGGGCTTGCTGCCAGCACATCGGCGAGCGCGCGCCGTACGAGCGGCGACGGGTCGTCGAGCAGCATCAGCATCGCGCCTTCGGCGGCGGCGATGTCATCCTGCGACAAGTCGGAATGCAAATAAGCGCGGGCGAGCGCCGCCGTGGCTTCGGCCCGTCTGCCGGCCGGTGCGGTGCGGATCCAATCGAGGAAATCGCGTACGATCATGATTCATGCCGCCTGAGGTGAAAGATCAAATCGGGCCGAAGATTGCTGGTTCGACAATTCGTTCATCGTGACATGTCTCAAAGCAGTGTCCGTGGATGCCATTCAGGAGCTCGTCGCCGGTAGGTCTCGGAAAAGATTGAGCATCCGGTCGGCATTTTTGTTTGATGCGGGGGTGCCACCGCTCGACGCCGCCGCATTCGATGTGGCCCAGAGCGTTCCCATGACGGCTGCGAGCGGCACGGTGCGGTGATCGTCGGAAAACAGGCCGTGAAAGACTTGCGTGTCGTCGGCCTTGCGCGCCGGGATTGCGGCGGCGAAGGCATTGGCGATGCCGGCGGTGTCCGGCACGGCCGCGGCTGCAGATGTTGAGGTGGTGTTCGGATCGGCTATCGGGATCGCGGCGACCGCGGAGTCGGTGGGAGCCGCAGCGCTGTCCTGAGTGCTGCCGCGCGCCACGTCATAGCGGGCGGTCACGACATCGCGCACCTGGGCAAGGGTACGGGCTGCGCCTGTGCTGCGGTCGTAAAAGATCGATGGATTGGCCTGTGCGGCACCCGGAAAATAGTCGGCTGCCTTGGCGTTGGGGTTGCTGGCGGCGAGTTCGATTAAGCGGGCGCCGCCGCCAACGCCGAGAAAGTGGGCAATGTAAAGTTCGCCCTCGCTGGGTTCACGGCCGAGGCGCTCACTCAGCGCCGATGCGTTGCTCTTGGTGAAAGCGCCGGCCATCATCGCATTGGCGGCGGGATCGTTGCGCAGCTTGAGAATTTCGCTGCGCATGGCCGGATCGCGCACCTCGTAATTTCCCGAGGAGTTCTGCGTGATCGCGTCGGCATAGCGGCCCAAGCCGAGTGCCGAACCGGCCTGCTTCATGGTGGCAAGCCAGGTGGTCTCGATGAACTGAAACAATCCGCGCGCCGATGACGTCGCAGCTCCGGCCTGGGCATTGAGCCCGGACTCGACCTGCGCCGTGGCCAGAAGGTATTTGAAGCTCGTGCCGGTGGCCTGGGACGCCTGTTCGATGGCGCCGGTCACCGCAGAGATGGCGGAATTGCTGGAATTGACCAGCATCGAGATCTCCCCTGTCCGGCTCCCACCGGACTCATGTTCGGGCGTTAGGGAGAATTAACGATCATGGTAAATGAGACCTTAATTGTTCCATCACGGAGGCAACTATGACGGTCCAATCGGCAGTGCGGCACAAGCGCGGCGGGATCTATTTCGAGGACTTCACACCCGGCGAATTGGTCGAGCACCGCTATCACCGCACCGTCACCCAAATGGACAACATGCTGTTCTCCAACATGACGCTGAACCCGCAACCGCTGCACATCGATCGGGTGTTCTGCGAACAGGAGACCGAGTGGGGCCAGCCGCTGATGAACTCGTTGTTCACGCTCGGCTTGATGATCGGCATGGCGGTGAGCGACCTGACCGTCGGCACCACCATCGCCAACCTCGGCATGTCGGAGGTAAAATTTCCCAACCCGGTGTTCGAGAATGACACGCTGCACGCCACGACCGAGATCATCGGCAAGCGCGAATCGAAATCGCGGCCCGGCGCCGGCATCGTCGAGTTTCATCATCGCATGTACAACCAGCACGATAAGCTTGTCGGCGAATGCCGGCGCTCGGTGTTCATGCTGATGCGGCCGAAATGACGGCAGCTCAAAGAGGCGGCAACGTCATGGCCAAGTTATTTGGCCAAGTTATTCGGCCACGTTATTCGGCCAAGTTATTTGACTCTTGATCCGGGGGCTCCCATGATGGTTAACGGGGTCTGAGATGAGCGAATTCGGCGACATAAAGAGGCGTGTTGGGCGCTCTCTCCTGAGTGTCGTCGTCGCCTATGCGATCGCCGTACAAAGCCTGCTGATCGCTGTCGCCGGCTTCTCGATACCGGCGAATATCGGTCTCACAAATTCGGGCCTCGACGCGCCGGCCTACGCCTTATGCCTCCACGACCGATCCGGCACAGCGGAGCAGCCGGCCGGCACGCCGGATCATTCCGGCTGTACACACTGCATCTTCTGCTTCGCCGGCGCGCATCATGCCGTGATCGGAGCGGTTCCAGTCTTCTTCGACCGCGTGACACTGGCCGTGGTCATCGTGCCGTGGCTCGTTCGCGAGCCTGGCGTCCTGCGGCTTGTCCGCTATGTCATCGCCAATCCCAGGGGTCCTCCCGTCGTTGCGTGAAATCTGGCGGCTGCGTCTGTTTGTGGCCGCCGTCATCATTCTCGCATTTGTACGGTGAGCCAACATGGATACGCGCGCGCTTGCGCTGGCGTCGCTCTTTGTCGTCACGTCGCTTTCAGTTGCACTGACGCAAGACTCTCCAAAGATCACGCCTCTGCCCGAGGTCGTGGTTACGGCTCCAACTGAAAAGGTGGCGCCACGCCGACGCGCACCAGCGCGTCCCGGCTTCGCGCGGGCCGGCCGCATTGCGCCAGGACGCGCCGCCCCCGGCCGAACGCCGCCGACGGTGGCTTCCGGCGGAGCCGGCAAAACGCCGGGACCGAACACGTCTGCTGGGCCAGGCGGAATCAACAACGCGCCCGGTCAAACATTGACGGCGATCAACCGCGACCAATTCGACGACCGGCGGACCTTTACGATCGGCAGTGTCCTGCAGGATAGTCCCGGCGTCGACATCAAGCAGGGCAATGGACCGCGTGACGTCGGCATCTCCATCCGGGGTTCAAATGCCCGCAACGGCTTCGGGATTCGCAATATCGTCATTCTGGAGGATGGCTTTCCGGTCACCCAGCCGGACGGCCTATCGCGCAGCGATCTGATCGATCCGCACGCCTACAGCAGCATCGACGTTTATCGCGGTCCCTCCTCCGCCTATTTCGGCAATTACGCCACCGGCGGCGCACTCAATTTCCGGACCCGCACCGGCGCGCAGGTCAACGGATTCGAGTACGGCAGCGACATGGGCTCGTTCGGCTATTTCAACAACTACATGACGATCGGCCGCAAGACCGGTCCGCTGGACTACTCGTTATTCATCAGCGATGTCATGGGCCAGGGCTTCATTGCCAACAGCGCCTTCAACACGCCGGTGATAAACTTTCTGGGCAGCTACGCGATCACGCCCAACGATCTGATCACGACCAAGGTGATCAGCAATTACGTCGCCACGCAGTTGCCGCTGCGGCTGTCGCTGAGCCAATTCCAGCAGAATCCGTTCCAGAAGGGATGCACCGTCGCCGCGGGAGCTGCCCCGGGATGCGGCACGGCATCGCTCTTCGCCAACGGAATGACAACTCCGACGGTGCCGGAAACTGCACAACAAGCCGGCTTCGGCCGCCACGACTATCGTAACATTGTCGGCGTGCGCTGGGACCACGACTTCGACAACGACACGACCTGGCGGACGCAACTCGTGTTTGACGACAAGAATATCAACCAGCCAACCGGAACGACGAGCGCGGTCGGCAACACGCCATCCCTCAACGCGATGAGCGACGTGACCCGGAAAAATACCATCGCGGGCATGGACTTCACGCACTTCGCCGGGCTGTTCTACAACATCGAGGCGCTGAGCAACTACACCTACAACGTCATGCCCGGCGGCAACGCCACGCTCGGCGCTTTATCCTCGTACTATAACTCGGGACAACAAGAGAATGCCGGGGGACGGGTGCGCGAGGAAGTCAAGTTCAACGATTATTGGACAGCCGTCCTCGGCGCCGACATGGAGCACACCAACATCACGACGGTGAATAATAGCTTCAGGTTTCTTCCGAGCGGCGCGTCTGTTCTCACCGCTTCCCCCATCCTTACGAATTATTTGAACAACGCTGAGGAAGCGGGCCTGCGTTATCGCCCCAACACCGATTGGCAGTTCCGCGCGCGCGTCGCTACCGGCTACGGCACGCCGAATATCGGTCAATTGACGACAACGCCCCAGGGACTCGTCGGCAACAACTCAGCGCTCACCTCACAAACCAATGTCGGCTACGACCTCGGAGCCGATTGGACTCCGGTCAACACCCTCACCCTCAGCGTTACCGGCTTCTACGAGTTCTTCAAAAATGAGATCGTCTCGCAGTCGCCGGGCGCAGGCTTGGCGCTTTACTCCTTCAACGCTCCAGCTTCCGAGCATCGCGGCGTCGAGATCGC
Source organism: uncultured Alphaproteobacteria bacterium (assembly GCA_963737755.1). Taxonomy (GTDB): domain Bacteria; phylum Pseudomonadota; class Alphaproteobacteria; order Rhizobiales; family Xanthobacteraceae; genus BOG-931. The sequence continues at coordinate 23,609 of CAVTTZ010000028.1, forward strand.
CGCCGATTGGAAGCCCTTGGCAGGCTGGCGGCTCCTTGGCGCCTATACCTATCTCAATGAGGTGTACACCAACTACATCGAGCAATTGAGCACCGGTGCTTTTACCGCGCAGATTCAATCGCGATGGAAACCTGATACCCGGCGTCTCTCCGAACGAACTGTTGGTGCGGCTCGGCTACGACCAGCCCGTCGGCCCGTATAAGGGATTGGGGGCCTTCGTCCAGTTCCAATGGAAGGACGGCTATTTCATCGACAACGCCAATTTGGTCAAAGTCCCCGGCTACGAACTGGTAAACGTCAACGTTCACTACAATGTCGACTTCGAGACCTCGACCTACTTCAAGTCGGCCATGCTGTATTTCGAGGTGCGCAACATCTTCAATACGACCTATGTTGCCTCCGCCAACAACGTTACTGACACCCTCAGCTCGACGACCGGCGCGCAAAATCCGGGCAGCGTGCTCGCGGTCACCGGAACGGGCTCGATCTATGCCGGCGAGCCGCGCGCCGTGGCAGGAGGCGTGAGATTCGCCTTCCGCTGATGACGGAAGGGTCCACAATCGCTACCTGAAATACAAAAGGGACGATGACGATGCGGAAATCCATTTGCGCTGGGCCTGGCTGCGAAACGCATGTTCGGCAGGTGTGGTCTTCCGCTTGCGCTCGGCGGCAGCCTGCTCTTTTGTCGCCACAGCGGCAATGGCGCAAATGTCGCACCACCATGGCGCCGAAAGCGATCCGAAGTGCACCGACGCCAGCCTTGCCTGCGCGACCCAAGTCACGCCGACGTTCGCCAAGGACGGGACGCTCTGGATCGCTTGGGCGGCGCACGGCTCGGTCTCGGTGGCGCATTCTTCCGATCTCGGCCGTACATTCTCGGCGCCGGTCGCCGTCAACGCCGAGCCGCTCGATCTCGATTGGGGGCCGGACTCGCGCCCCAATATCGTCGTCGACCGCGACGGCCGCGTGTTTGTCGCGTTCGCGCGCTTCAAGGATGAGAAATTCAACGGACAGGTTTTTTATTCGCGCTCGACCGACGCTGGACACAGCTTCGCACCGCCGACGCCGATCACCACGAATGCCGAGAGCCAGCGCTTCCAAAACCTGGCGCTCGATGCCGACGGCTCTCTGTTCGCCGCCTGGCTCGACAAGCGCGATCGCGTGCCGGCGGCAGAGCGTGGCGAGAAATATGTCGGCGCCGGATTGGCCTTTGCCTGGTCGCGTGATCATGGCGAGACCTTTGCCGAAAGCCGCATCGCGTTCGACAACACCTGCGAGTGTTGCCGCATTGGCGTGGCCTTCGCAGGCGCCGGCCGCCCGGTCGTCGTTTTCCGCAACGTGTTCGACAAAACAATACGCGACCATGCGGTCGTGTCCTTCACCGATCCGCAAACACCGGGGCCGATCCGGCGCGTCAGTGTCGACGATTGGAAGACCGACGTGTGTCCGCATCAAGGACCATCGCTCGCCATTGCGGCCGACGGCAGCTATCACGTCGCGTGGTTCACCAATGGCAGTGCCCGCAAAGGCTTGTTCTACGCCGCATCGGCCGATGGCGGGCAAACATTCTCGCAGCCGATTGCGATCGGCGATCCGGCGCGCAATCCCGCCCGGCCATTTTTGTTTGCCGACAACAAAACGCTCTGGCTCGTCTGGAAGGAATTCGACGGCGAGCACACGACCGTGCCGGTGATGGAATCCAAGGATAACGGACGCACCTGGTCGGAGCCGAGGATCGTCGCGCAGACCAGCGATGTTTCAGATCATCCGCTTTTGGTCAGCAACGGATCAAACGTCTATTTGTCGTGGCACACGCGCGCCGAAGGTTACCGCCTGCTGCCGCTGGAGACCGTGGAATGAGATTTTCATCCGCGTTGGCGCTGCTGCTGGGCTTGATCGCTTTGCCCGCCCTGACCGCCGCCAATACCGAAGACGTCCACGCCTTCGGGCGCGGTTCCTGGCAACACATCCGCAAAGCGCATGCGGGCGAGCCATTGATCGTGCATTTCTGGGGCGTCACCTGCGGCCCCTGTCGGGCCGAAATGCCGCAATGGGGCAAGTTCCTGAGCGAACGTCCCGACCTGCATCTCGTCACCGTCGACGCCGATCTTGTCCCCAATACGCCGACCGCCGTTGTGACGATGCTGGCCGAAAGCGGCCTATCGGCACGCGCCGAGAACTGGATGTTCAGCGACGAGTTCGTCGAGCGCCTGCGCTACGAGATCGATCCGCATTGGCAAGGCGAAATTCCGCGCACGGTCCTGATTGCCGCCGACGGCACCACGACCGCGCTCGAAGGCGTCGCCGACTTCGCGGAGATCGGAGCGTGGCTGGATGCGCAGGCGCAGCGAAACGGAAAATAGGCACGACGCCCCGCAACCCTATTGACGAACGCCCGCCGGCAACGTGAATCTCGCCTCCCCAAATAGGCCTACCAGGAAAACCCAATCATGCGTTCGCTGCTTTTCGTGCCCGCCGACAGTCCGAAGAAATTCGCCAAGGGAATGACCTGCGGCGCCGATGCGCTGGTCATCGATCTTGAAGACTCGGTCGCGCCGGAAAACAAGATAGCGGCGCGCGACACGGCGCTGGCGTTCCTCAAGGAGGCAAACGCCACGGCAGGCCGGCCGTATCTGATCGTGCGCGTCAACAGCCTGCAAAGCGGTTTGACCGACGCTGACCTCGACGCCATCGCGGCTGGGCGGCCCGACGCCATCATGCTGCCGAAAGCCGAAGGCGGACCGTCCGTCGTCCACGCCGACGCCAAACTCGCGGTGCGCGAGGCAAAGAGCGGCCTGCCCGACGGTCATATCAGGATCATCGCCATCGCCACCGAGACAGCAGCTTCGCTGTTTGTTGCCGGCACTTATGCGGGCTCGAGCGCACGGCTTTCGGCGCTGACCTGGGGCGCCGAGGATCTGTCCGCCGACATCGGCAGCGAAACCAATCGCGGTGCCGACGGCCGCTATCTCGATCCGTACCGGCTGGCGCGCACGCTCTGCATTGCCGGCGCGGCGGCGGCGCGGGTGCCGGCCATCGACACCGTGCACATCGATTTTCGTGACGACGCCGGACTGCGCGCCGATTCCGAGGCTGGCCGCCGCGATGGCTTCACCGCCAGAATGGCGATCCATCCAGCCCAGGTCCCGATCATCAACGAGGTCTTCACGCCCTCGCCGGCAGCCCTCGCGGAGGCGCAAACCATCATCGACGCCTTTGCGGCCAATCCGGGCGCCGGCACGCTGGCCATCAACGGTGTCATGGCCGACCAACCGCATCTGATCCGGGCCAAGCGACTGCTGGAGCGGGCGGCCGCGAAGCAGAATTAGCCGTCCAGAGAATCCTGAAAAGGCGTGATGACGCGGACGCTTGAGTCTTCAAGCGACCACAAGTCCAGGGCCCGCAAATTATGGTGGGGACTGCCCCGGAATCTTCCAGCCGCGATCACACCGTCGCCCCATTGAGTGCCGAGTTTCAACCCCGATGCGCATGGGGACCTGCGCAGGTTCGTCAGACCATCGCCCCTCTCTCACGTACAGAGAGGCGGAACACGTCAATACGACGTGGTTGCGCGTCAAGCGGCGGTTTGGGGATACGGGGGGCTTGCGGCGGCCGTTCCGGCCATTTCAGGTGCTTGTGTATTGGTCGCGCTTCTGCCGCAGCCTATCCTCCTCCCGCGTTTTTGTTTGGTGCGTTGTTGTTGAATGCCAAACGCGGAATGTGCCGCTAGCCGTCTTTGTAAACGGACTTCGGATCGAACACGCGGTCCTCGCACAGTTCGAGGGTAGCGGGACCGGTCGCGCCGAGTTTCACCGCACGGTAAAAACACGACCGGCGGCCGGTGTGACAGGCGCCGCCACGCTGCTCGACCTTGATCACGATCGCGTCCTGATCGCAGTCGACCCGCATGTCGACGACCTTTTGAGTGTGGCCGGAGGTCTCGCCCTTTTTCCACAGCGCGCCGCGCGAGCGGCTGAAATACCAGGCCTCGCCGCTCGCGATGGTGCGGGCCAGCGCCTCCGCATTCATGTGCGCGACCATCAAAATCTCGCCGGAATCCGCATCGGCGACCACGCAGGTAACCAAACCGTTGGTGTCGAATTTGGGGGTCAGCATCAGCCCCTCCTCCAGGTCGGAGGCGGTGCCGGCCGCGGCGAATGACACGTTGTCGGACATGGCTGCTCAACTCAATGGCGAAGCGTGGAGGCCAAAATGGCCAAGGCGGCACTCTCTCGCCGCTGCCTGCCAGTACCTATATATGGTTGGACCGGCAACAGGGCCGTATCTTATTTGTGGTCTCGCAATGCTCGACGAGGTCTATAACCGCCGCATCATCGAATTGGCCGGCACGATTCCGCGGATCGGACGTCTGCCCGAAGCGGATGCGTCCGCAACCGCGCACTCGCGGCTGTGCGGCTCGACCGTCACCATCGATCTGAAAATGGACGGCGACACGGTCACGGATTTCGCCCACGAGGTGAAAGCCTGCGCCTTGGGACAGGCTTCGTCCTCGATCATGGCCAGCCATATCATCGGCTCGAACGCCGAGGAACTCCGCACCCTGCGCGAAGGCGTCCGCAAGATGCTCAAGGAGAACGGCGCTCCACCCGCCGACGGGAAATGGGCCGACATCGCCGTGCTGGAGCCGGTGCGCAACTACAAGGCTCGCCACGCCTCGACATTGCTGACCTTCGACGCGGTGGTCGATGCCATCGGCCAAATCGAGGCCAAACGGGCAGCCAAGGCCGCAGCCGAATAGCCGATGTATCTCCCGCTCGTCATTGCCGGGCGTGACCACGGCAATCCATGAGGCGCGAGAGGCGAGGGCTGAAAAAGCGACATGGACACGCGAGCCGCGCCGACGCGAACGACGAATGGACCCACGCGCCACATTGCTCGACGCTTCCCGCCGCGCCCCGCGGCTTGCCGGCCGTGGCCTGATTAGGCTTTACCGCTACACGCTCTCGCCCTTTATCGGTTACGAATGCCGGCACCTGCCGACCTGCTCGCACTATGCCGAGGAAGCAATCGACCGCTACGGCCTGTGGGCCGGCGGCTGGATGACGCTTGGCGCGGCTGCTGCGCTGCCAGCCGTTCGGCACATCCGGCCTCGATTTCATCCCCGACCGGCTTTCACCCGCCGCACGCTGGTATCTGCCCTGGCGCTACGCGCGCTGGCGCGGCACCAATGCTGCGGCCACGGAGAGCCCCTCGCCGCAACAGTCCGTTCACAGTTAGGCGTCAGGTTGCGCCTGCGGCGAGCGAGACGGACGACGGGCGCCTCAACTTTGCGGCGTCGCCTCACCCGACTTGCCTCACCCGACTTGCCTTGCCCGACTTGCCTTGCCCGACTTGCCTTGCCCGACTTGCCTTGCCCGCCGCATGGGTTACATAACGCCCCATCACGCTTACCTGCGCTCGTTCGCAGGAGTGAGCAACAGGAGGTTCGGATGACCGACCATCAGGTTGCGTCCTCGTCGGCGGACGCGCACAAAATCGCTGTGACCTTTCCGGACGGCGCGCGCCGCGAATATCCGCAAAACACCACCGGCCTCGATATCGCCAAGGGCATTTCGCCGTCGCTCGCCAAGCGCACCGTCGCGATGGCGCTGGACGGCAAGCTCGCCGACCTCGCCGATCCGATCGAGCATGACGCCAAGATCGAGTTCCTCAGCCGCGAGGATCCGCGCGCGCTCGAGCTCATTCGCCACGACACCGCGCACGTCTTGGCCGAAGCGGTGCAAAGCCTGTGGCCCGGCACGCAGGTCACCATCGGCCCGGTGATCGACAACGGCTTCTATTACGACTTCTTCCGCAACGAGCCGTTCACGCCCGAAGATTTCGACGCCATCGAGAAAAAGATGCGCGAGATCATCGCGCGCGACAAACCATTCACCAAGGAAGTCTGGTCGCGCGACGAGGCCAAGAAGGTATTTCGCGACAAGGGCGAGGCGTTCAAGATCGAACTGATCGACGCCATTCCGGAAGATCAGGAGCTCAAGATCTACAAACAGGGCGACTGGTTCGATCTCTGCCGCGGCCCGCACATGACCTCGACCGGCAAGATCGGCAACGCCTTCAAGCTGATGAAGGTCGCGGGCGCCTATTGGCGCGGCGATTCCAATCGCGAGATGCTGTCGCGCATCTACGGCACCGCGTTCGCCAAGCAGGACGAGCTCGACGCGTATCTCAAGCAGATCGAGGAAGCCGAAAAGCGCGACCATCGCAAGCTCGGCCGCGAAATGGATCTGTTCCATTTCCAGGAAGAAGCACCCGGCTCGGTGTTCTGGCATCCGAAAGGCTGGACGCTGTTCCAGACGCTGGAGAATTACATCCGCCGCCGGCAGGGCGACGCCGGTTATGCGGAGGTCAACGCGCCGCAGCTCATCGATTCATCGCTCTGGGTCGCGTCCGGCCACATGGCGACCTTCCGCGACGGCATGTTTCTGGTGCAGCCGCGCGAAGAAGACGAACGGACTTTCGTCATCAAGCCGATGAATTGCCCCGGCCACATCCAGATTTTCAAGAACGGGCTGAAATCTTATCGCGACCTGCCGTTCAAGGTCGCCGAGTTCGGCAAGGTGCATCGCTTCGAGCCATCCGGCGCATTGCACGGGTTGATGCGCGTGCGCGCGTTTACGCAGGACGACGCGCATGTCTTCATCACCGAGGAGCAGATCGCGCAGGAAGTGCTGGCGGTCAACGATCTCATCCTCTCGATCTACGAGGATTTCGGCTTCGACGACGTGCGCATCAAATTCTCCGACCGGCCGGAGAAGCGCATCGGCGACGACGCGGTATGGGACAAGGCCGAAGCGGCTCTGCTGCAGGCGCTGGAAGCGTCCGGCCGGCCGTGGACGCTCAACAAAGGCGAAGGCGCCTTCTACGGGCCAAAGCTCGAATATGTGCTGCGCGACGCCATCGGCCGCGACTGGCAATGCGGCACCGTGCAGGTCGATCTCAACATGCCGGGCCGGCTCGGCGCGTTCTATATCGACGAGCATTCCAACAAGGTGACGCCGGTGATGCTGCACCGCGCGATGTTCGGCTCGCTGGAACGCTTCACCGGCATCATGATCGAGCACTATGCCGGGCACCTGCCGCTGTGGCTGTCGCCGCTGCAGGCGGTGATCGCCACCATCACCTCGGACGCCGACGACTATGCCCGCGAGGTGATCGCGGCGGCGCGGCGCCTGGGGCTGCGCGTCGAAGGCGATCTGCGCAACGAGAAGATCAACTACAAAGTGCGCGAGCACTCGCTGGCGAAGGTGCCGGTGCTGCTCGTGGTCGGCAAGAAGGAGGCCGCCGAGCGCACGGTCTCGATCCGCCGGCTGGGCAAAGAGGGCCAGCAGTCGATGAGCCTCGACGCGGCGCTGGCGGCATTGGCGCAGGAAGCCGTGCCGCCGGATGTGGCGCGGGCGCGGAAGGCAGCGGCGTAAACACTTGTAGGGTGGGCTGAGCAAGGCGAAACCCACGCGGATTTCAAGCACCGAACGCGTGGGAACGGCGCTCCGCGCCTTTGCCCGCCCTACGCGCTCACCCGCTCATCCCCGCGAAAGCGAGGATCCAGTGGCTCGCTCAACGACGGAGCAAGCCGCTCGGATCCCGATTTCGCGGGAATGAGCGGAGAAATTTCCGACGGGCAAGGATTTCACTGCCGGTTTCGTGAAACAAAAACTCAGCGCGCCAGGACTTCGACTTCGCCGTCGACGCCGGGAATGACCTTGAAGTCGCGCTGGAAGGTCTTGCCCTCGTTGCGGGCGATGACGTGGTAGTCGCCTTCGGCCAGTACGACGCGCGGGAATGCGCCGATCGATTCCTTGATCACGTCGCCGCCGGGCGTCAGCACCGTCCATTGGGTGTTGGCGAGCGCCTCGCCTTGCGAGTCATTGACGAGCTTAAGCGTGATCAGCGCGGCGCGATGATTGACGACGACGTCGGTCAATTTCGCGGCCTGCACCCGCACGTCGGAACGCACCACGGAATTTCCGTCGCCGTAGTTGGAGACGATGTAGTAGGTGCCCTCGGGCAGCAACACGACATCGCCGGTCATAACGTTGTGCGCGATCGGCCGGCGCTCCGCGGTGTTGAATTGGCTGCCGGCGAAAATGTCGAACCAGATCTGCCCGCTCGGGATGCGGACGTCGCCGACGCGCCCCTCGAGGCGGATGGCGCCGGCCGGGAATCTCGAAGACTTCGCGCACGGTCTCGGTCCGCAACTGCACCGCCTTGGTCGGCGCTGGCGAGCCCCAGGCTCGCATGCACGACATAGCTGCCCGGCGGCAGCACGAAGGTCGGCGAGGCCGCTCCGGTCCTCCTTGACCAGCCGATAGGCTCCGGCGGTATCCGGCCTGGCGGTATAAACGCGCCAGACCACGCCACCGTTGATGGCCGGGGCGTCGCGCCCGTAGCGGGCAGCGACCGCCAGCGCGACCTGGCCGGGCGCGACCATCGGCACCGGCTGAGGCGGTGACGGCGGCGTCGGCGGTGGGGGCGGCACCAGCGTCGCGTCGGGCGAAATCGTGGCGCCCGTTCCGGGCGTCGTGGGAACCGGGGACATCAGTTCGGGAGGCATCAGGTTCCGCGTTTGCGCGACGGCCTGTCGGCGGCGTAAAACAACACTGATAGCGGGCAGGAGCAGCAACACGGCCGCGCCCGCGGTCCAGGATCGAACCTCGACAAAACCCCACCCATCCATAGGATTGTCTGTCGGTCGCAATCGCGGCAATTTCAAGCCGCGCGTGCATTCCGTCTTCCCGGCAGGTGACTTCTTTCACCATAAGCGCATGGCGCCGCCCGGAACCGCTGCACAAAAAGAGAGCGCTAACTTGCAGGGAGCATAATCGGCTCACGGATGCTTCTTGCCGCCATCGACCAGCCATCCGCGGTCGAGCCTTGTCGGCCAGACAAGCTTGGCAGCTTAGCCTCAGTGCTATGCTATGGCGCCATACCTTGGCACCATGCCTAACGGCTTGTTGCGCCGAGCGTTTGGGCTCATCATTGTGCGTTGCACAGGCTGATAGGTTACCGGCTTGGGCGAGAATTGAGGACTTAGGTGACCGTCGTAGACATCGGAAGCAAACCGCTCCATGGAGCGGCACCATCCCGCCCCCTGATCGGACTTGTTCTCGGCAGCGGCGCCGCGCGCGGCTTTGCCCATATCGGCGTCATCCACGCGCTGCTTGAGCACGGCATCAAGCCGGACATCGTCGTCGGCACCTCGATCGGCGCGCTGGTCGGCGGCTGCTACGCCAACAACAAAATGGATGAATTGGAGACCTGGGCGCGCGGGCTGACGCTTGCGCCGCGATCATGAGCTACCTCGACGTCCGCATCGGCGGATCCGGCCTGATCAGCGGCGGCCGGCTGGCACGGCAACTCGCCGACGAGATGGGCTCGACGGCGATCGAAGATCTGCCGATACGCTTCGCGGCGATTGCGACCGAGGTCGGCACCGGCCACGAGATGTGGCTGACGCGCGGGTTCGCTGGCGCTGGCGATGCGCGCCTCCTACGCATTGCCCGGAATTTTTCCGCCGGTGCGGCTCGGCGGACGCTGGCTGATGGACGGCGCGCTGGTCAATCCGGTGCCGGTCACCGCGGCGCGCGCTTTCGGCGCCCGCGTGGTCATTGCGGTCAATCTCGATGCCGACCGCTTCGCCCGCGGCGCGACCATCGCGAGTCATGGCTCGGACCCGAACGACGAGCCGCCTGCACTGCCGCCCGGCACGCCGCGCCGCGCCTTCATGGGATTGCGCGGCATGTTCGGCGCCGAGCGCGCGCTGCGGCGCGAAATGTTCGCCGATGCTGCCCGGCCGGGATTTTCCACCGTGATGGTGGAAGCTTTCAACATCATGCAGGATCGTCTTGACCCGCATGCGGCTCGCCGGCGACCCGCCGGACGTGCACATCACGCCGCACATCGGGCATATCGGCTGGCTCGATTTTCAGCGTGCGACCGAGGCCATCGCGGCCGGCCGGGCTGCAACCGAGAAGGCGCTGGAGCCAATCATCGATACGATCGCCGCGCTCGGCTGAGCAGCCGTCGCATCAGAGTTGCAAGCCGGGCGTAGGCCTAACACTGAACCGCAATAAAACGTAACCGGCACGTCCGGCCAGCAAATTTTCCGCTCGTCGGCTACCAAGTTTTTGAGGTTGGGAGTATGGCTGTCGAGACGCAGAGTCGGGCGAGGCAAGTATGAGAACCTTTGCAATCATTCTGGCCATAGTCGCAGCAGCGACGTGCGGCGCGGCACGGGCGCAGACCCCGACGCCGCCGCCTACGGCGGGAACACAGAACGTCGCTCCGAGCACCCCCGGACTTTCCACACCGGTGACCTCCACCACGACGAACTGCATGATGACGTGCAATTCCCAGGCGTCGAGTTGCAAAACCAGCTGCGTGGTGCCGGTCGCGGCTGTTGCACCGCCTAGCCCAAGCAACAGTCCGGCTCCGGTTTTCAACGCATCGGCGGGTGTCGCCTGTATTTCGGCCTGCACATCGAACCAGCTTACGTGCCAGCAGGGCTGCGCGCTGCAGTCGCCTTCGCGATAAAGCTTGGATGTCGGCGGCGGCCAGCGCCGTATCAAGAAACTCGAACCAACCAATAAAGCCGCACGCCGGCGCGAAAGCCGAAGTCGCTGCAAAAGCCGGTACTGAAATCCGCCGCAGGCAGCAACCGAAAGCCGGTTGCTGCACAAGCAAAGTCACCGCGTTAGACGGACGATGTCAGGCAGTCATGATGTAGTCGCGCATCGCGCCCAACTCGCGCTCCATCTCATCGACGCGGTGCTTGACGATGTCGCCGATGGAAACCAATCCGACCAGCCTGCCCTGATCGATCACCGGCAAGTGGCGAAACTTACCGGCCGTCATCCGCTCCATGATGCTGGCGACACTCTCGCTCTCGTTGCAGGTCTCGACCTTGCGGGTCATCGTTTGGCTGACCGGCTTGTCGAGGGCGGAAACGCCGTGCTCGGCGAGAGCCCGGACAACGTCCCGCTCGGTGATGATTCCGGCAATACGCCGGTCGGCGCCCAAAACAAGCGCCGCGCCGATGTGCCGGTCGGCAAGCAGTTTGATCGCCGCGTCAAGATTTTGCGCCGGATCGATCGTCACTATGTCACGACCCTTATGCGCCAGAATGATACCGACGTTCATCGTAACCTCCCTGCCTTCGCGGCTGCGGTCCGCAATCCGGACCACAAGGCCGCTAAAGACTATGTTTATGGTCGTCACGAAGTTCCGTCGGGACTTCTAAAAAAACCGGCGGACTGAATTATTTTCAGATCCGTCCTCGGCTGCCTGCCGCGCATTGCGCTGCAGCATCGAGTCTCGCTGCATCGCCCAACAAAAACCAGCGCCGACTCTCTCTGCAAGTGGAGCACATAAATACGGCGAGCGCGTGTTGCGAGGGTCGGTCAACACGGATTTGAACATCAAATGAAGCGGAGACTTTTAGATAGATCTGTCAGATGGATTTCCGCCAAAGCGGATCAGACGAGAGAAAACCCGCACCGGCATCACCGGCTGCGATGCGGATCAAATCCCGGCCGCTCCGGCGCCACCGGATCGAAAATGTTGAACAGCAACAGCCCGGCGATAAAGCCGCCGATATGCGCCTGCCAGGCGACCTCCTGGCCTGCTCCCTGACCGAGCGGAAGCGAGCCCAGGCCGAACAGCGCATTCAGGCCGATCCAGGTGGCGAGAAAAAACAGAAAGCGCGGATTGCGCAGCGTCGCCATCAGCGGCGAAGCCGGCATCCGATAGGCGGCGTCGTCACTGTCGGCACGCCATAGCCCAAGTGGCGCGCCGTGCTGAAAGACAAAACGCAAAGCCGCGGCCATCGCGCCGGAAATCGCCGCCGAGGCGCCGATCATCGGCACCAGTCGCGCCAGGATGCGTTGCCAGATGGGTGAAGGCGCCGGCGGCGGCAACGACGAGCATAAAGGCGGCATAGCGCCAAGCGCCGAAACGCCGCGCCAAGGCGCTGCCGAACGGCACCAGCCACGCTACATTGAGGCCAATATGAACGAGGTCGGCGTGCAGGAACGCGTAAGTGAAAAAGGTCCATAGGTCGGCGCCGAAGCCGCCGGGAAACGAGCCGCCGGCGACCAGATTGGCGTCGTAGCGCGCGGGGATGAACGCGAACGTCAGGAGGAAGCGGACATCCTCGGCTTCGCTCAGCACCAGCACGCGCAGCGCATGCACCAGTACCAGAATGGCCACCGTCGCCAGGACGGCCGGCGGCACATTGAACATCGGCTCTGAACGCTAAGTCACGGGATGCACCTGAGGTCCCGCCGACATAGTCTGCGCCAGCCGCTACGGCAAGCTCGGTTTTTTCAGCGCTGTCGCAAATAAGACAAAAGGGAGGACACGCGTCCTCCCTTTTGCCGACTGTGCGTGGTTCCGTGCATAACGCTGCCGATCCGGAGTGTTCGTCGCATCGGGCCGGAAGCGTCTGTCACATCCCCTCGCCTCCCTGATGGAGACACTGCCGAAGAGCCGCTCGGCAGCGATTGAAAGGTGATGCGCAGAGCCTAGGCGGCAAGCGGCCGACCGCCAATCTCAACCTTTTGTTAAGCTTAACGGGACGTTGCCGCGTTCGTAACTGCGGCCGGCCTCGACCCGCGGCACGCTGTCTGCTCCCTGCCGCGATCGGCACCCACACACCTAGGTGCCTGTGTCCCAATCAGGGACAGGGATGACGCGCCGAGGATGCGCGGTGCGGGAGCGACTGCTGCATGAAACACGCCGCCAGCCGCGAACTTTACGCTTACTGGCAGGAAAAGCGGGGAGCCCGCCCGGCGCCGGAGCGCACGGACATCGAACCCGGCGCCATTCGCGGCGTGCTCGCCGACGCCTTCATCCTGGCGCTCGACCAGCGCGCCGGGCACCCGGTCCGTTTGGCCGGAACCCGCGTCTGCGCCTTGTTCGGCCGCGAAGATCAAAGGCAGCCGTTCCTCGATTTCTGGGCTTTGTCCAACCGCGCGACCATGGCGGGCCTGCTCTCGATCCTGCGCGACGAATGCACCGGCACGGTCGCCGGCGCCATGGCGCGGAACGAGGACGGCGAGGCGTTGGAGCTCGAGCTTCTTCTGCTGCCGCTGAGCGTGCACGGCCGACTATTCGCGCGCGCCATCGGCGTCCTGGCGCCGCTGAAAATTCCGCCGTGGCTCGGCACAAGCCGGATCGGCCCGGTAACGCTGGGCGGCCGGCGCCACGTCGGCGCCACGGTCGAGAACAGGCTGCTGCCGCGCTTGATGGGGCCGCGCGGCCGGCTTGGGTTTGTTGTGTTTGAAGGCGGACGTTCGCTGGCTGCAGCGAGCGAGGATGGCCCAAGCGCCGCCTAAACTTGTGGCGCAACCGCGAATAACCCGCCGTTAAGACAGCGCGCCTAGGGTTCCGATCCAGAATCCTCACGGGCCGAAATGGCATTGCCACTCCCAAAAGAACGATTGCGAGCGCTTGGCGAAGAGCGCCGACGATTTCAGCGTGTCCGCGTCGATCTTCTCGGCCGCTACATGCTGCCGGACCGCCGGGAATTCCCGTGCCAGGTTGTGAATATGTCGCCCGGCGGCATGGCCTTGATCGCGCCGGTGGCGGGCGAAGCGGGCGACCGCGTCATCGCCTATGTGGATCACCTCGGCCGTCTCGAAGGCCACATCGCGCGGATCTTCCAGGGCGGCTTCGCGGTGACGATCTCGGCGACGCACGCGCAAGCGCGACAAACTTGCAGCCCAACTGACGTGGCTCGCCAACCGCCACCTTCTCGACTCGCCCGAAGATCGCCGCCACGGCCGTCTCGTGCCGCGCAATCCGATCACCCGTCTGATCCTGCCCAACGGCCTCAATGTCAGTTGCCGGATCATCGACGTATCGCAATCGGGCGCCGGCATCGCCACCGACCAGCGGCCGCCGATCGGCGCATTGGTCACGCTCGGCAAAGTGTCGGGCCGCGTCGTTCGCCATCTTGAAGACGGCTTCGCCATCGAGTTCACCCGGCTGCAGCATCCGGATTTTCTCGAAGACGCTATCGGTCCGGAGAGTAACGCCCGGCCGCGTCACCTCACGCGGCGAGAAAGTTCGTCACCAGCGGCCTGAGGATTTCGAGCCGCTCCACCTGTGGCACGTGCCCGCAATCCTTGATGATCTCGACCTGCGCGTCCGCGATCCGCGCCGCAAACTCGTTGGCGTAGACCGACGACACCAGCGCGTCGTCTTCGCCCCAAACGATCAGCGCCTTGGCTCTGATGCGGTGCATGCGCTTTTTCAAACCTTTGTCGGGTATCGGCCAGACGAATTTGCCGGTGGCGCCCAGCGCCCAGACGATGTCGGCGATCAGTGTCGCCGCCGCGTCGGGATCCTCGGGCATTTGCAGCACTTTCTTGACCGGCTCCGCGCTGAGATCCTTGTAGAGCGTCGCGACCAGCTTCTCCGGCGACATCACCATATAGGGCGCGACCGGCGCGTCGTCGCGCCACAAGCCGATCGGATCCAGCAGCACCATCTTGCTGATCAACTCCGGCCGGTGCGCGGCGAGTTCGCACGCCATCATGCCGCCGAATGAGGTGCCGATCACCGGCACCCCTTGCAGACCAAGCGCGTTGAAGATCTCCTCGTAGATCAGCACCAGATCCCAGAGGCTGTCGACCGAATGAATGGACTCGCGCTGCGTTTCGCCGGTGCCGGGATGATGCGGCGCATAGACGGTATAGTGGTCGGCAAGGCCCTCGAGGAAGTCGTCCCAGACCGGGCCGGCCGCCGGATGCAGATAGACCAGCGGCGGACCATTGCCGGCGGTTTTCACCTTGGCCTCGAAGTTGCAGTGCTTGATCGGGATCGTCTTGATGACCGGTTGAGCCATGATTCACATCCAAGCGAAATTTGTGTGGGTTGAAGGAACGCTGCGGCCGAGCCGATCAGGCCATCGCCATCTCGCGCTGTTTGACCCGGCGGTTACGCAGCTTCTGCGGCCACCAGGCGTTTTCGAATTCCTGGTCTTCCCAGATCTGCTGCAAGTGCGGCAGCACTTCGCGCCCGAATAGTTCGATGTTCTTGTTGGCGAGCTGATGCGGCATGGAGCCGAATTGCAGCACCACCATCAGGTGACCAACGTTGAGCCGCTTGACCATGGCTTCGAGCTTGGCGCGCACCGTCGCCGGACTGCCGATGACGACGAAGTCGTTGGCGATCATGTCCTTGGCCTTGAGCGGCTTCAGTTCGATCGACAGATCGCTGAATTGCAGAAGGTCCTTGCCGGCCTTGAGCACATTCAACAGGCTCTTGTAATCGCTATAGCCGGGCGGCGCGATCTGATAGGTCGGCTGGTGCAGAAGCTTGTGGTAGAAATATTCGACGTGCTTGGCGTATTCCTCTTCCGCCTTGCGGTCGGTTTCGGCGACGCCGACGAGCTGCAGGAACGAAGCCCGATACGGATTGGCATCGCTGCCCTTGGCGACCGCGCGTTCCCAGAACCGGTCCATGACATTGTAGGCCGACTTGCCGCCGAAATAGCTCAGATACGCGTAAGGCAGATTGCGCTCGTGACAATAATCCCAGGTCGATGAGCTGGCGGCGCCCGGCACCAACAGCGGCGGATGCGGATCCTGCACCGGCCGGGGCCACAAATTCACTTTCGGAAGCTGATAGTGCTTGCCGTTCCAGGCGAAGAATTCCTTCGCGGTCCATGCCTTGAGCATCAGATCGATGGCCTCGCGCCAGCGCTCGCGCTGATCCATCGGCGTAATGCCATAGCTGATATTGGCGTCACAGCCGAGCCCAAGCGGCACGCCGGCAACGAGGCGGCCGCCGCTGATGCAATCGAGCACCGCATACTCCTCGGCAATGCGGATCGGCGGCGAGGTGGCGGCGAGCGTAGCGCCAAGCTGAACGAGCGCCACATCGTTCAAGCCTTCGTCGCGCGTCATCTTCGCCAGGATCGCGCCGAACAGATTTGGATTGCACATGAACCCGTAGGGATTTTGATGATGCTCGTTGGTGCCGACGCCGTCGAAGCCGAGCCGCGCCGCCAGCATCAGTTCGTCGATCGACCAATTGTAGAAATCGCTAACCTTGTTGGCGTCGCCGTATTCCCACCAGGGTGCATCCACCCACGCCGAATCCAATCCCTTCGGGAAATCCTCTGGTAGCTCGCGATACGGCATGAAATGGAAACTGGTGACCTTCATGGGTCATCCTCCCCTTTTTGCATCCTCCGGCCGGATCGCTCTTGCGGCGTCCGGGTTCGTTCTGTTGTGGCGATTTAACTTCGATTTAATCCTGCCGACAAGCGCGGACATCGCCGCAGTGCGGTACGGGGGAGACCGCTCGCGGCAAACACAAACGGCGCGCGTCCTCCAAGGGATGGCCTGCCGTGGCGGTGGTTCGCATCTCGCCTCAAGCGGCGGACGCTGCGCTGCATCGGCTCGGCCGACGAAGACATTGTCCCCGCCCCGCTCGTACGGCGCTCGGTGTAAGCGGATCAAGAAGAGCGTCACCGGCGAGTAAACGCCAAGCGCGATTTTGAAAATGTCGCGGTGGTGGCTTGTTACCGGCGAAAGCAGAATTGCCGGGTCCTCGCCGGCAAGTGGTTTATAACGGCGCGTGCGAAAACTCGCTGTGCCGCAGGGCTTGCGCGCAATCAATACAATTTTAGTCAAAGCGGCGGCGCGAAAATTTTAGCCGATCAATAAGAAAAGTCGCGCGGATTTCCCTTCGTTGTTGATCCGATATTGCTTCAAATTGAAACATTCGGCTTAGCCGCGGCGCAAAAGCTTTGTGGGAAATGTGGCCCCAACGATAAGGGAGCGGGGTCAAATGAAGTCGGGTACAAAAAAGGTCGCTGCGCGCAGCGCCATCGGGGGGTTGATCATACTCGCCGCGCTTGCGACGTCGACGATGGGCCAGGCTCAGGAGCGCGCGTTGTTCATTTCGCTCGGCGATACCGCGAAGTCGCCGATTGGTTGGGTCGAGTTCTGTGCCACGTACGAGTTGGAGTGCAAGACCAAGCCGACGTCAGCGCGCGACGTGATGCTCACGACCCAGACCTGGAAGGATCTCGAGCGCGTGAACCTTTACGTCAACACGCGCGTCAAGCCAATGACCGACATGGAGCATTGGGGCGTGGTGGAGCGCTGGAATTATCCGGAAGACGGTTACGGCGACTGCGAGGACTACGTGCTGCAAAAGCGCAAGATGCTGATCCAGGCGGGCTGGCCGCGCGAGGCGCTGCTGATCACCGTGGTGCGCGACAAGCACGGCGACGGCCACGCCATCCTGACGGTCAAGACCGATCGCGGCGAATTCGTTCTCGACAATCAGAACGACCAGATCCTGCTCTGGTCGGAGACCGGCTACCGCTTCGTGAAACGGCAATCGCAGACCGACCCGAATGTGTGGGTGTCGCTCGGCGAACCGCGCGGCACGCCGGCGACGGCAGCTTCGCACTAACCGCGAACAAACAAATAGGAGTTTGCGACCCCGGTCACGTCCCCACCCCTCCCCGTCCCCAGACCGGGTTCGCGCGGCCAGCCCTTCCCCAGGGGCTGGCCGCACCTTTTTCAGCTCAGAGAAGCGCAGACTTCCTTCGGTGATCGCGCGAACTCATGTCGCTAGAGCACATCACGATTAGGCTGGCTCTCGATCTGCTTGTTGTCGCATGTCCTTTTCGGAAAACCGGTTTCCACTTTTCCGGGACATGCTCTAGGCGTCAGCCTAAAACTAAAGACGACGTTTCAACGTCGGAGAAAATCCGGGGACCTTGTCCCGTTTGCTTCTCACCGATCTCAACCCGATTTTTGATCGGCTGACGGCCACGTCGTCGAGGATCTGCGCGATCAGGTCCTTCACACGCTAAAAGCGAAGGGAAGATGCAATCAATCGGGAAGCCGAACCGGCATCTGCCGCGCGGGGCGCGCGTCCGGCACCTGAACGATTACGATCATCGCAGAGCGGTGCAAATGCTGTGGCACTCGAAATCGCGCGCCAATCGCAATCTGACCCAGAGCGCACAGACGCGTTGCGCCCAGAAAAACCGAAACCCCGCCGTCTGGAACAGACGCGGGGCTCGCGAACCAAAACTCCTTGCCAGTACATCCGTGGTCAAGGAGTTTTTAGGCTCGATTTCTAATCGACGGTGCGCAGATTTCCAGCGGACGTCTTGCCGCTCTTGCGATCGGTGACGAGTTCAAAAGAGATCTTTTGTCCCTCATCGAGCCCGTGCATTCCTGCGCGTTCGACGGCGCTGATGTGGACGAACACGTCCTTGCCACCGTCGCTCGGTTGAATGAAGCCAAATCCCTTTTGGCTATTGAACCACTTTACGGTTCCTTCGGCCATGACATCTTCCTTCAGATTAAGCGCTTATGCGCGTGTGTATTCGACCGCCCTTGTCTCGAGCAGCCTGTTCAAATCGAGATTTGGGAAAATGTTCAGTCCGACGCTAAGGGCGCGGCGAGGCCAAATCGTTCCGGCCGAAGCTCGACGAAGCGAACATAGCTGCTCCGCGTCCAGATTGCAAGCTCATTTCGAGCCGCCACGCAAACCGTGCCGCCCGTCTCAGTGTGCCCTTCACTCCAGGCAACTTCATCCGCGTGGGAATTATCGGGCGCTTCGCCCCCTTGAAGAACGAGATGAAACCGGGGGAGCGACCCCCGGTTTCTCCGCTTAGCGATTGGCAGCTCCTTTGACGACGCTATGGGGAGCGACCCCGCGCATCAAAATCGTGCGAACCAGATGGCTAAACTGGTGCAACGTTACACCCTTCGATCACGAAGATCATCAGGGCGTAGAAAATAAAAGCGCAAACCGGCGCGGCTACTTCCCGCAAGAACATTGAGCGAGATCACGCGCAACAACGCGTCGATAGACGGGTCAATGTTATCGCCGGTCAGTCCGAGCGTGCTTACGCCTACCGCCGCGCCGAGTAAGCGCGTTCTGAACGCGCCAGGATAGCGGCCGTGCCGCCGATGATGAGCAGAGCACAAAGCGCCGCGATGTGCAGTGTGACATGTTCAGGCATTGAGGTTCACCTCGTTGGGGGATCGGCGCGGAAAGTATATGGCAACAGGCAGAGCCTCTCCGTTGCGGCATCTCACCGCATAATCCGGAGCGACGGGAGCGAATCCTGTAGTGTATTCGCCTCCGGCGCCAGAAACACGAATGAAGCCGACAAGCAATAGCCGCGCGGCAACCCGCAAGGCGTTACGTCAACACGTAAAATAGCGCATTTCAAAGCACTATCTTCGATCTAGCCCGGGCGCGCGCCGGCCCCCCATCTTTTTTACCTCTAGGTGAGCGCATATTTACGAGGTCTGGGAGCTGCGCGACGTCGGTTCGTCGCGGAACGAAGACGGCGGTCTTCTGAGGCACGTGATGATGAAGTTGATGGCTGCCTTTATACTGTTATCGCTCATCACATTATTGAGCACGCCAGTGTCGGCGTGCGGCACCCAGCTCAATCCAGCCCCGTGCGACTCTGCCGCTGGCTTCCGACAGCCGGAGGTTCAATTTAATGCTGCGTCGCGCCTTCGGCCGGCGCCAACTCGGGCTCCTGCGCGTAGGCTCAGTCGACCTTGATCGCGCCGATTAGCATCAGAAGCTAAACGAGCCGGCAAAGATGCGCCCGTTCGCTACAAAGTCAGCGCATGACGCGAGACGGCATTCGTCAAATGGCCGGGGCAATGAGCCCCGGCTCCTCTCTCGATGAGGCCTGTCAGAGCGATCCGACGGTCTCCTGCTGCAGCGGCAGCGGGAAATACTGGAAGCCGTCGCCGGCTTTGGCGACGTGACCGACGCCCGGCCATGCGAAGTGATACGCGAGCAGCGGCGTCCGGTTCGCCGCCAGCATGGTGAGCATCTTCACGCGGCTTTCCGCCGACTGCGCCGCATCGGTGTCGAAGGCGAACTGCGTTCGCGGATGCTCGAGCAGCAGCACCGGGTGATGCGCCAGGTCGCCAATGTAGCAAAGCTGCTTGCCACCCGAGTTGATCATGAAGATCGAGTGGCTGACCGTGTGCCCCGGTGCGGACAGCACGGTGATGCCAGGGAGGATTTCTTCGTTATCTTTGTAGAAGTGGGTGCGGTCCTTCACGGGCAACAAGTTTTTCTGCGCCTGGGCGAGGAAGTGCGGGCGCGCCGGATATTTGGCCGGGATCTTGGCATCGTCGGTCCAATAGGCGAAGTCCGGTTCGCCGATGAAGTATTGCGCGTTGGGAAAGTTCAGGCTGCCATTGTCCGCGACCAGTCCGCCGCAATGATCGATATGCGCGTGGCTCATCACAACCGCATCGACATCCGCGGGTGCGATACCGGCTTGCTTCAGCGTGCCCATCAGCTTGCCGGTGCTATCGCCGAACAACGCGTCGGTGCCCATGCCGGTGTCGAACAGCACGACGCGATCGCCGAAATTGACCACCAGAATGTTCTGCTCCAGCACGGCGTTGCTGGGGGGCAGGAAGTTGTCATGCAGTTCCTTGGCGATCTCATCCTTGCTGATGTTCAGAAAGGACGCATTGGGATCGCCGAGCGGCAATTGTCCGTCGGATACGACGGTGCATTCTGCGTCGCCCAGCTTGAAGCGATGGAAATAGGGAGATTGCGGCTGCCCCATCGGCATTTTTGCCTGGGACACACCCGGCAACGTCAGCATCGCTCCGGAAGCAGCAATTCCGCCGAGCATGACGCGTCGCGAAACTGCGCCTAATGATGTCGTCATTGGTCCGTTCCTCCAAGAATTTTATTTATGGCCCGACATTGTTGATGGACTGCATTCCACCCCGTCGGCGGTTTCAGAATAACGCGATTTCAACTCTGCCGGAAGTCTGATCGCGCGATCCCACCCGCTATTTCGTGTGAACGTACGCGATCGGGGACGGCCCGTGTGCGCCGCGTGAGTGATGTCCGCATGACAACTCGTCAGGGTCGGAAAGCTCGCACTCATCAGATGACGGAGGGGTCGCCAGGTAGTCGGATCAAAGACTTACGTTTCGCGACGGTATCCTGTGGTCACGCGGTCGCTCCGTAAGACATCAGGATGGCAGTCGATGCGGCGGTTTTGCAGGGCGTGCCGTTTTGCGGTTGCGTCCATCGTTTTCGGCGGCGCAACACGGCGCGATCGCCGGCGAGCGCGTCATCGCGGGTGCATTCTCTTCTGACGGGAGCACCCGGCACGGTGCGGATATGCTCCAGGTCGCCCGCGATCAGATCATGCACCGGCCCGGTCGACCAGATGCGAATTGCTGTTTCCGATTTTGCAGTTCAACCCAAACCGCAAACCGCGGTTTTGTTCGCACAGATGCTTTGTGACACCGCCGCCGCGGCGACATGCCGTTCAGGCCGTTGGCGCTCAGGCTCCAATTTGATGGTGTCGCGCGCTCAAGACTTCCGGAAGTCGCACAAACAACACATACCGGCTGCCATTGCGGACACCGGAAACGATGATATCCCTGGCAACCAACACTCGATGTCCCTGCCTCCGACACCACCGACGAAGGCCTGTCGGCGGTCGCCCAGGCCCAGGCGCGATTGGGAAGCGGGCGAGGAACTCCGCGTTTGTTATCCGCCGTTGATGGGCGATTCTCATTTCTTCCTGTGAACCTTCTCCGAAATGCTCGGTCCTCAGACCGCCATCGATAAGATGATTCGATGAACAATGTTCCAAAAGTTTTTGCTTCGACGTGATGACATCAAAAAAATATTCCAAAATGCAAAATCGGAGTTCTGATCTGCATTATTTTTTGGCGACACTGCATCGCGTCGAGGCGGATTGATTAGGGTTTCTGCGTATCAAAAAAAGGCCCGCCGCGCGTCTTGCGTGTCGTGATACCGACTTCCACGTGTGATCAATCCAGGTTGAGCACGCCCCTCTCGATCGGCTCAATGGCGAAGAACGCGACAGAACTAAAAACAACAAACGGAAATATTCCCTGACCCGCGAACGTTTGTTGGCGATCACCGCAAGCCGAAACATTGCCGGGGGGCCACCACTTGATGCGCCAAGACCGCGTGGTGGGAGGTCTTTCAACCTCTGTGCAGGCCGGTTGTTTACTGGGCGCTGGCCCTGCCGGGGTTGTTTTATGGCTTGATCCCGACGGTTCCATTCCGTTATGTCCAAGCGGGGCGCATCATATGAGGGGAAATGATTCCATGAGAAAATTGCTCGGAAGTATGGCCGCGGTCGCTGTCGCCTGCACAGTCGCCTACGCACCCATCGTCGCAACCGCTGCTACGGCGCCAGACAAAGCCGCATTGCAAAAGGCCACCGCGGACTGCAAGGCACAGGTGAAGCACTACGCGAAATACAACGAAACGTCATGGTTCGCCCGGCACAAGATGGTCAAGAAATGCGTCGCGGAAGCAGTTGCGAAGATGTGACGATGTCGCTGCCAGCGGCGCGCGATTTGCCGTCGCCGAAACGAGGCATGACCGCGGAAGTATGATAGGGCGCGACAGCCGGAGCGCAGCGCTCCGGGGACGCAGTTGCAGCCTTGGGTGGTCTGCCAGCAAGCTGAGACTTGATTGAAGCCCCCCTCGCGCGAGGGGGGCTTTTTCGTCGGCGTGTGCCTGGGATGGAAGGCACCTAATCTCCGTCTGCCGGCATGGCGGAGACCAAAATGCGTTGGCTTTCCCGCAGCGTCCGATGGCGCGGCAATCCTTTGTTCATCGGCCGCTCGCTATTGGAACGGGCCTGCTGTTACGGCGTTTGTCGAGTGAAATTTTATGCAATTGCAACCCATCCTGCGGCTCGTAATGCGCCGCTATCGAACCATCGTCTGGGACGGCGTTCTACTGCTTGCCCTGATGATCATCGCCACGCTGATCGCTTACGCCTACGACATATTCCCCAATCCGCCGGGCGTGCCCGAACAACACCACGTCATCGAAACCGATGAGGCGTTCGCGCTGGCGACGCTGCTCTGCCTTGGGCTACTGGCCCTGTCCTGGCGCTTCCTCCGGCTGCAGCGGCGC
The DNA here is from genome assembly GCA_963737755.1 of uncultured Alphaproteobacteria bacterium. Lineage (GTDB taxonomy): Bacteria > Pseudomonadota > Alphaproteobacteria > Rhizobiales > Xanthobacteraceae > BOG-931. Next base: position 46,580 of record CAVTTZ010000028.1, read on the forward strand.
GAAGTCACGAGGCGCGTCGCCGCCGAGCAGCACGCGCACGCGCTTGCGATGCAGGATGCACTCACCGGATTGCCGAACCGCCGCCGCTTTGACCGCGAACTGAAGGATGCCGTCTCGGCGCCGCCGCACAGTCACGGCGCCCATGCGCTGCTGCTTCTCGACCTCAACGCCTTCAAGCGCATCAATGATCTGTACGGCCATGGCATCGGTGACGAAGTGCTTGTCAACGTGGCCATGCGACTGCGCAGCGCCGCGCGCCGGGAGGACCTGGTGGCGCGTTTCGGCGGCGACGAGTTCGCCATTCTCGCCCGCGAACTGTCGGGCGCCGAAGACGCCAACAGCATCGCGCTGCGCATCGTCAAGGAGATCGACCAGCCGATCATCACCGGACGGCTCGAACATCATCTGGGAGTCGGGATCGGCATCGCGCTGTTTCCGCAGGACGGACCGAATGACGTCGAGATCCTGCGCCGGGCCGATATGGCGCTTTACCGCGCCAAGGACGAGAAGCCGCAATCGGCCTCGCGCTTCTTCGACGCCGAAATGGACGCGCAAACCCAGGAGCGCGATCGCATCGAGCGCGACCTGCGCGGCGCCATCACCAAAGGCGAGGTGTGCCCTTACTATCAGCCGCTGATTGATCTGACGAGCAAGCGCGTCGCCGGATTTGAAGCGCTGGCGCGCTGGCAGCATCCGACACTCGGCTGGATTTGTCCGACGCGATTCATTCCGGTGGCGGAGAGTTGCGGCCTGATGAATGAACTGACCGAGCATCTGCTGCGGCAGGCCGCGCACGACGCCGCCTTATGGCCGGACACGCTGACGCTGTCGTTCAACATTTCGCCGTCGCAACTCAAGGAACGCACCTTGGGGCTGCGGATCCTTGGCATCCTTGCGGAGGCCGGTCTGTCCCCTCGCCGCCTCGAAATCGAGCTCACCGAGTTCGGCCATCGTGCGCAATCTCGAAGGCGCCCAGGAAGCGCTCATGGCCTTGCGGGGCGCCGGCGTGCGTATCGCGCTCGACGATTTCGGCACCGGCTATTCGAGCATCTATCATCTGCGCAATTTCAAGATCGACAAGATCAAGATCGACCGCAGCTACATCGAGAGCATGGAGCGGGAGCCCGAGGCCTACGCGCTCGTGCGCGCGCTTCTCGGCTTCGGCCGTGGGCTCGGCCTGACCGTTACGGCCGAAGGGGTGGAAAAGGCGGCCCAGGCTGTCGCTCTCGAGCAGGAGGGCTGCCAACAGGGCCAAGGCTATCTCTACGGCCGTGCCATGCCGGCCGAGGACGCGATGAATTTCATTCGCGAGAATGGGTCGGAAGCCGCGCCGGCGGAGGCTCACGTCGCCTGAGGTGCGCTGCCGGTGACTGCCAATGTTCTGGCAACGGCTACCTTGCGGAGCGTCCGGGTGGCATGTCGGCCTTGCCCGGCAAGCGACGGTCCGCTCGGTCGCCCGGTGGGGCGATCGCCGCCCGGCGACTCACCTTGAGCATCCGCTAACCATCCACAGCGCACGCCTGCCATGCTAAGTACGCGCAGGACTTCAACGTATTTGTGAGTTGTGCCCGGCGCGAAGCAGGGTATGTTGCGCTGCACAGTGGGAAGAAGTTCCCCACTGCCGGGGGTGATGCGTCGCCACGTCCGCGGTTATTGGCCGTGGTCCCGTTTGGGGAGCCGAAGTTTCATGACTGCCCTGGTCCGCATTGCTTTGCGGCGCCCATATACTTTTGTCGTCCTTGCGCTTCTGCTTCTGATCATCGGGCCACTGGCCGCGATGCGCACGCCGATCGACATCTTCCCCGAAATCCGGATTCCGGTCATCGCGGCCATCTGGCAGTACACCGGCTTGCCGCCGGATCAGACCGCCGGACGCATGCTCACCCAATTCGAGCGCACGCTGACGACGACGGTCAACGATATCGAGCATATCGAGGCGACGTCCTACACGGGCATCGGCATCGTCAAGATCTTCTTCCAGCCGACCGCCGACATCCGCACCGCCAATGCGCAGGTGACCGCGGTGTCGCAAACGCTGTTGCGGCAGATGCCGCCCGGGACGCTGCCGCCGCTCATCCTGAATTATAATGCCTCGACGGTGCCGATCATTCAGCTCGCGTTGTCGGGCAAGGGCCTGACCGAGCAACAGCTCGGTGACATCGGCATCAATTTCCTGCGCACTCAGCTCGTGGTCGTGCCGGGCGCCGCCATCCCCTACCCCTACGGCGGCAAGCAACGGCAGATGCAGATCGATATCGATCCGGTAGCGATGCAAGCGCGTGGCTTGTCCGGCCAGGACGTCGCCAACGCGCTGGCCGCACAAAATCTGATCACGCCGGTCGGCACCGAGAAGATCGGCAACTACGAATACACAATCAATCTGAACAACGCCCCGTCGCAGCTCTCCGCACTCGGTCAATTGCCGATCAAGGCCGTCAACGGCGCGATGGTTTATATCAATGACGTGGCCACGGTTCGCGACGGCTACCCGCCCCAAACCAACATCGTGCACGTCGAAGGCAATCGATCAGTGTTGATGTCGGTGCTGAAAAACGGCGCAGTGTCGACGCTCGCCATCATCGACGGCGTCAAACACAAGCTGGTCGACATCAAGCGGACGCTGCCCGACAACCTCACCATCGCTCAACTCGGCGACCAATCATTCTTTATTAATGCGGCGATCGGTGGCGTCATTCGCGAAGGCATCATCGCCGCGGCGCTGACCAGCCTGATGATTCTCCTCTTCCTCGGCAGCTTCCGCTCGACGCTGATCATCGCCACCTCGATTCCGCTGTCAGTGCTGGGCTCAATCGCGACGCTGTGGACGCTCGGAGAGACGCTCAACATTATGACGCTCGGCGGTCTCGCGCTCGCGGTCGGCATCCTGGTCGACGAAGCGACGGTGACCATCGAAAACATCAATTGGCATCTCGAGCAGGGCAAAGAAGTCGAGCAGGCGATCCTCGACGGCGCCGAGCAGATCGTGACGCCCGCCTTCGTGTCGCTGCTCTGCATCTGTATCGTGTTCGTGCCGATGTTCTTCCTCGCCGGCGTGCCGCGCTTCCTGTTCGTGCCGATGGCCGAGGCGGTGATTTCCGCCATGATCTGGTCGTTCATCCTGTCGCGCACCTTGGTGCCGACGATGGCGCTCTATCTGCTGAAGAAGCATGAGGGGCATGGCGAGCACGGGCATGCGCTGCCGCCGACGCGTAACCCGCTGGTACGCTTCCAGCGCGGCTTCGAAAACCGTTTCGAACGCTTCCGCGCCGCCTATCATGAGCTTTTGGGAATGGCGCTGGCACATCGGACGGTGTTCGTGGCCGGTTTTCTGGCCTTCATCGTCGGCTCGTTCGCGCTGGCGCCCTTCATCGGCCGCGACTTCTTCCCGTCAGTCGATGACGGGCGCATCCTGATGCATGTCCGCGCCCGCGTCGGCACACGCGTCGAGCAGACCGCGACGCAATTTGCCGAGATCGAAAAGGCGCTGCGCGAGATCATTCCGGCTGAGCAATTGTCGACGATCGTCGACAATATCGGTTTTCCGATCAGCGGAATTAACATGACCTACAACAACACGGGCACGATCGGCACCCAGGATGGCGACATCCAAATTCAGCTGAGCGAAGAACATCGGCCGACCAAGGAATTTGTCCGCTCCCTGCGCGAGGAATTGCCGGTGCGATTTCCCGGCACGACTTTCTCGTTCTTGCCGGCCGACATCATCAGCCAGATCCTCAATTTCGGCGCCCCGGCTCCGATCGAAATTCAGATCCGCGGACCCGACGTCAAAGGTAACTTCGCCTACGCCGACAAATTGCTGCGGCAGTTGCGGCACGTTCCCGGCCTGACCGACGTCCGCATTCAGCAATCGCTCAACGCGCCGAGCTTCGAGGTCAATGTCGACCGCACCCGCGCGCAATATGTCGGCATCACCGAACGCGACGTCACCAACAGCATGGTGGTCAATCTCGCCGGATCGAGCCAGGTGCAGCCGACGTTTTGGCTCAATCCTGAAAACGGCGTGAATTACTCGATCGTGATGCAGACGCCGCAGTATCAGGTCGATACGCTCAACGCGCTCCAGAGCCTACCGATTACGGCGCAGGGCGTGCCGATGCAAACGCTTGGCGGCATCGCCGACATCAAGCGTTCGGTGACGCCCGCGGTATTTTCCGAATACAACATTCAGCCGATGGTCCAGGTCTACGCCACCCCGCAAGGCCGCGACCTCGGCGCGGTGGCGGCCGATGTGCAAAAGATCGTCGACGGCACCGCCAAGGAGGCGCCGAAATCCGCGCAGGTCATTCTGCTCGGACAGGTCAAGACGATGGAGAGCGCCTTCTCCGGCCTGATCTTCGGCCTGCTGGCCGCGATTGTCCTGATCTACCTCCTGATCGTGGTGAACTTCCAGTCCTGGTCGGATCCGTTCGTGATCATCACCGCATTGCCCGCGGCTTTGGCCGGCATCGTGTGGATCCTGTTCGCCACCGGCACGACGCTGTCGGTGCCGGCGCTCACCGGCGCCATCATGTGCATGGGCGTGGCGACCGCCAACAGCGTGCTGGTCATCAGCTTTGCCAAGGAAAAGCTCGAGGAGCACGGCGACGCCACGGCCGCCGCACTCGAGGCCGGCTTCGTCCGCCTGCGCCCGGTGCTGATGACTGCGCTCGCCATGATCATCGGCATGCTGCCGATGGCGCTCGGACTGGGCGAAGGCGGCGAACAGAATGCGCCGCTCGGCCGCGCCGTGATCGGCGGTCTCTGCTTCGCCACCATCGCGACACTTGTTTTCGTGCCTGTCGTTTTCAGCATCATCCATCAACGCCGCGGCGCGAAAATCGCCTTGCCGGTAGGGGAACCGAATGCAGCCTGATTCGAATCCGCCCGCTTCCGCTGCCGTGTCGCGACGAGGACTGTATGTCGCCGGCTTGTCGACCCTGCTAGTCGCCGTGCTGATCGTCGTGTTCGGGGTCACGACCCGCAAAGTTGCCGATGCCAAATTGCGCGCATGGACCGAGGACCAGGCGGTGCCGGTCGTCGCCACGGCTCTGCCGGAAGCCAAGAACCGCGTCTCCAAGCTCGACCTGCCCGGCCGCCTCGAGGCGTACACGCAGGCGCAGATGTATGCGCGCGTCAGCGGCTACGTGAAGGACTGGAAGGTCGACATCGGCACGCCGGTCAAGAACGGCGACCTCCTGGCGGTCATCGACGCCCCCGATCTCGACCAGCAGATCATGCAGGCCGAGGCCAATCTCGCCAGCGCCAAAGCCAACTCGGTGCTCGCGGACGCGACTCTCAAGCGCGGCCAATACCTGATCACGACCTACGCGATTTCGCAGCAGGACCTCGATCAGCGTTCGGCCAATTCCTCCAACAAGCAGGGCTTGGTGCGCGCCGCGCAGGCCAATCTCGATCGCTTGCGGGTGCTCGAGCAATATAAGCGCGTCACGGCGCCGTTCGACGGCCTGGTCACGGCGCGCGCGACCGACGTCGGCGCGCTGATCAATGCCGGCGCCGGCGGCCCGCCGATGTTCGTGGTGTCGCAGATCAACAAGCTGCGCGTTTACGTCAACGTGCCGCAGAACTACGTGCCGGGCGTTCCGGTCGGGACCAAGGCGCAGATTTCGGTTCCGGAATATCCGGGCCGGACTTTCCCGGCGACGGTCGAAGCGACTGCGCAGTCGGTCGACGTGTCGACGAGCACGACGCGCATTCAGCTCGTCGTCGACAATCCCGGCGCTGAACTGATGACCGGCGCTTTCACCACCGTCACGTTCCACCTGCCCCACCCGGCGATCGCCATCAGCGTGCCGGCAAGCGCGCTGATCTTCGATCAGAGCGGCTTGCGGGTTGCGACGGTCAGCAACGACAATCGCATCAGCCTCAAGCCGGTGACGATTGCGCGCGATCTCGGCAAGGAAGTTGAAATCGGCACCGGCCTGACCGCCAACGACAACGTTGTCGTCAACCCGCCGGATGGCGTCGCCTCCGGCGACAAGGTGCGCGTCGCCGGCGCCAAGGACCCCGACCGAGCCAAGACCGCCGAAGCCAAGTAAATAGGCAGCGCAAGCAAGGCGCGCCGGTCGAGCTTATTCGACCGGCTTCATGCCCTTGGCGAAGCGCTTGAAGTTGCGGACGTAGATATCGGCTCCGGCGGCAATCGCGGCGACCGCCGCGTCATCGAGCGTGCGGATCGCGCGCGCCGGCGAGCCGACAATCAGCGAGCGTTCCGGAAATTCTTTCCCCTCGGTGACCAGCGCGCCGGCTCCGACCAAACTGCCGGCGCCGATGCGCGCGCCATTGAGCACGATCGCACCCATGCCGATGAGCACGCGCTCGCCGATGGTGCAGCCATGCAGCACCACGTTATGCCCGATGACGCATTCCGGTCCGATGGTGATGGGGAAACCCATGTCGGTGTGGAGCGTCGCGTTGTCCTGGATTTGCGAGCGATCGCCGAGCTCGATCCACTCATTATCGCCGCGCAGCACCGCGTTGAACCAGACGCTGCAATCGTTCTTCAGCCGGACTTTGCCGATCACCGCCGCGCCAGGCGCGATCCAGTAGCGGCCTTGTTCGGGTAATTCGGGCCTCTGTCCGTCAAGCTCATAGATCATGTGTCATCCGCATACGCTTGTCGTCCGCTCGTTTCCGCGAGAGCGAGGAACCAGGACCGGAATAGCTTCCACTGGACGTTCAGGAAGGAGCGGAAACCCGGCCGGTGCCGATGACTATCAGACGCTCAGCAGCGCTTGAAGCGCCATGACGAGAGCAGTTCCGGACATCAGGCTCCACAAGCCGGCGATCACTGTCGCAATCATCACGACGTTGCCGCGCGGACGCCCGATTGTGCCGACGCTCAGCGTGCTGCGCATGATCAGGTACGGTGCGGCGAAGATGAGCAGCGGCACCGCGGCCAGGCGCCCCAGCATCGGTCCTGCCTCCAGCATGCGCAGATGGGGCGGGTGCAATGCGATGGCGCGGCAGCCGCTGGCGCATAGCCCCGCGAACGCAAAACCGAATGCGACGGCGAAAAGAGACTTCGACCCGGTCCGGCGACAGGACGGACTGCCATGCTTCGATCATCAGACGCTGCCCCCACATTGCAGGGGCAAGCTGGCAGAGCGCTCCTTCGAGCGCCACGGCATACTTAAGAAACAGTTAACGCGAAACTCAGCCACGCTGGCCGTGAAAACTTCGACTCTCAAAATCCGCATGAAACCGCTCGCGAAACTCAAGTCGTTCCGGCCCTCAACTATCACGCTGGCTACCTTGGCAAGGAACGACCTTTGATCGTAGTTTTGGCTGGGGAAAGCCGTATCCATGCAGTCGGTCCTGAAAGCCGTTTTGCGCGATCCACGCCGCGACACGCCGCGCCGGATCGGGTGTGTGCTGATTGCGACTCTGATCGTTTTCGGTCTCGCGCTTGCCGCCTTCGCCTACACGCCCCGACAGGATCACTTCGGCTCGATCGCCATGAAGGGCGACGGCAGCTGGTACGCCAGCTACGTCCTCGGCGAGCAGCAAATACAGGATCCCGATATTTTTTATCACGGCATCGGCGGCTCGATCGCCAATCTCCGCCAGGCCGATATCGTGTTCCTGGGCACCTCGCGCGCACTGTTCGCCCTGGACTGGCGCGTCTTCGATGCCTTCGCCGCCAAGCATCACATCAAGATGTTCAACTTGGCGTTTGCGGGCGTCATGGACGGCGGCTTTTCGCTGATGCTGAAGCGCAAATGGAACCTGCACCCGCAGCTCTGGGTCATCGATCTTTATCCGGGGCCGCCGAACAATTTCTCGACTAGCTTTTTCAATACCGACGAAGCGCGAAGAAGCTTCTTCGTTCAAAACACAATCGCCAAACCCGCCTTCATGGCCCGGTACGACGTCAGCGTCCGTAATATTCGATGGCGCGCCAAAATGCTGCTAGGCGCCGAAGCGCCGGAAGCCTACAGATCAAGCACGACGGGAAACTGGGACCTCGACAACTTTCCATATCGGCTGCTGACGGGGTTGCCGAAAATCGAGGAGGACGGCAGCGGCACGTGCCCGGTTGAACAACAGGAGGTCAGTGCGGGCCGTTCGTTCCTCGACCAACTCGGCGGCTCGACCATTCTGACCGTGGGACCGGGCAAGTTCAATTGCACACAGCGGCTCCAGGAACTGGCCACGGCGCTTGGTACACCGTATTTCTCACCCAATTCGCGGGGCTACAGCACGATCGACGGCGGCGGCCATCTCGACGGGGTCAGCGCGAATCAATTCAGCATCGAGTTTTTCAACTGGCTCGAGCGGATACCGGAATTTCACACCATGATCGCGAGAGATGGCCACTGGCGCGGAGGCTGATTCGCGCGGTAGCAACGTATCCGGCATGAGAGCGCAAGCGGTCGCGGGTTCCAAGATCGCGCGGTGGAAGTCGCGCAACGTCCTGATGGTGCTCGCGGTCTGGGCGGCGATCTTGGTCGTGCTTGGCGCAGTCCGTCTCGTACCTGCTGTGGCCGACCTGGCCGAGATTTCAGGCATCGCTCGATGCGCCCGCCGTGCCGGTGACCGTGGCCGGCGTCCTCTTCAACGTGCCGCCGGCGCCGCACGCGCCAAAATGCAAAGACTGCCGGCGCCCACGAGCGCATGGACCTGGTGTTTCTGTGGCCTTCACTGGCACCGCCATCGCCGGACGCGCTGGCCGACATCAAGCTGCCGCCCACCGAGGATGGCGAACTGCCGCCGATGCCGAGCGCGAATGATCGGCTGTTCGTGACCATTACGGCTCTCGGTGCCGTTCTGCCGCCGCTCACGCGGCTGCGCACGATCTATCCGCGCTACATCGAGACGCAGGCCGCGGCCGGCCCTGACGGCCTGGCGATCGTCTCCGTTCCGCAGCGGTACGCCCTATGAGGGCGAGGACCTGGTCTATTTCGCCGAAACTCCGGAGCAGTTCTACGCGCTCTGCTCGCGGCCGATGCGGGGCCTGCCCGGCACCTGCACCCAGGACCGCTCGCTCGATGCCGCCGTGATCACGCTGCGCTTCTCGCGCCAATGGCTCGACGAATGGCGCAACACCGCGGCCGGCTTCGATCGCTTGGTGGCGCTCAGCTCCACGCGCCGGAGCAACGATAGCGCGTGGCGCGCATCTGGAGTTACCCGGCGGGATCGCGCTATTCCAGATCGCTGCCCAGGATGGCCATCTGGAAATTGTACGAGCGCTCGTCGTCTTCATCATCGACGAACAGCACGCCAACGAATTCCTCGCCGACATACACTTCGGCGGAATCGTCCTTCTTCGGACGCGGCACCACGCGAATGCGCGCATTGCCGAACAGCTTCTTGAGGTAAGCGTCGAGTTTCTTGACTTCTTGTACGTCCACCGCGCGTCTCCTCGAGCATGAGCCCCGACGAACGGGATTAGCCGTCTCCGGAAAGAGATTACCTGCCGCTGAAACCGTTCAGCGCGCGACCCGATAGCACGCAGAGATGCCGGCGATCAAATCTCGCCGTCAGAGCATCTGATCCATCAGACGGGCGGGCTCGGGACAGCCGGCGACGCCCACCACGCGGGCGGGCACGCCGGCGACGGTGACGTTATTCGGCACCGGTTTGAGCACCACCGAGCCGGCGGCGATGCGCGCGCAATGGCCGATCTCGATATTGCCGAGGATTTTGGCGCCGGCGCCGATCATCACGCCGTAGCGGATCTTCGGGTGCCGATCTTCCCATTGCTTGCCGGTGCCGCCGAGGGTGACGTCGTGCAGCATCGACACATCGTCCTCGATCACCGCGGTCTCGCCGACCACGAGGCCGGTGGCGTGATCGAGAAAGATGCCGCGGCCGATCTTGGCCGCCGGATGGATGTCGCATTGGAACACCGCCGAGCAGCGGCTTTGCAGGTAGAGCGCAAAATCCTTGCGGCCCTTGTGCCACAGCCAGTGCATCAGACGATGGGTCTGGATGGCGTGAAAGCCCTTGTAGTAGAGGACCGGCTCAAGCAGCCGATGGGTCGCCGGATCGCGGTCGATGATGGCGGCGATATCGGCGCGGAAGCTTTCGCTGATCGACGGCGAATCCTCCAGCGCGCCCGCATAGGCCTGGCGGATCAATTCGCCGGACAGCGCGGCGTGGTCGAGCCGATCAGACAGCCGGTACACGATGGCCCGTTCGAGGCTGTCGTGGTGCAGGACTGTCGAATAGATGAACGACGCCAGTTCCGGCTCGTTGCGAACCATGTCCTCGGCCTCGCGGCGGACGCGGGCCCAGACCGGATCAATCTTATCGATAACCGGCTTCGTGCTGATGTTGCGCCATGCGCTTGTACTCCCGGAACGCCTGATCCTGGCATGACCGTCCCCCAGGACGGCGTCCGTTTTAGCACAAATGGGTTGGGGTGGGCAGAGAAACCAGCCGGCCGGCAAACATAGTAATCGAAGGACTTACCGATATCGACCTCTGAACCAAACTCGGTAAGCCATTGGCGGATATTAGCATTCTTCATGGGCGTCGGGCCAGAAACTCGACCACGCCGGCCTTGAATGCACGATCGCCGACGGCAAGCATGTGGTCGCGGCCCGGGATCACCAGCGCCTGGGCGCCAGGCACCAGCGCCGCGAGGTCCTCCGGAGATCCTGCGATGTCGTCGTTGCTCGCCGGCCGCGACCAGGAGCGGAACTCTGACCCCGGCAAGTTCGTCGCGCGCCAGCGTCTGCCGCGAGCCGCGGATGCAGGCGGCCAGCGCCCGCAGATCCGAGCGCGTCTGCTCGGCGAACGAACGGAAAGTGTAGCCCCGCGGATCGGTCACGTCGGCGCGCGCGGGCGCTTCGAGCGCCGCAGCGATCACTTGCGCGGACAGGCCCGGGCCATCCACGAGCCGGATGCCGATGCCGCCGAGGATCGCTGCGCGCACCCGTTGCGCGTGCTCGACCGCAAGGATGGCCGTGATCCGGCTCCCCAGCGAGTAGCCCATGACGTCGGCGCGATCGATACCGAGATGATCGAGCAGCGCCCGCACGTCGCCCGCCATGAGGCTGCTGTGATAAGCGGCGGGATCGTACAGCTTGCTCGACTGCGCCGTGACCGCGATTGTCGAGCGCGATGACCCGGCGGCCGGCGCGCGTCAGCGCCGAGACCCAGCCCGGATAGACCCAGTTCACCTCCTTGTTGGAAGCAAACCCGTGGACGAGCACGATCGGCTCGCCCTCCCCTTCGTCGAGATAGGCGATCTCGACTTCACCATGCGTGAATTGCGGCATGCGGCAGCATATAGTCGATCCGCACGGCTTTGCGCAAAGGCTCTTGCGGTGGCGATCAGTGCACGCGCGCGTGGGACGCGGTGCTCTGCCGTTTGCGGGCACATTGATGCCTGAGTGCGACGGTCGCGGGTTTTTGGACAGTTCATGACCAATGCGTTTTCGATCATCCGCGGCGGTGTCCTGGTGGATCCACAACGCAGGGCCGCAGCGCCGACCGACATTCTGATCGAAGGTGACACCATCGCGTCGATCGGGCCGCCGGGACTGGAAGCACCGCCGGACGCCGCGCTGATCGACGCCTCCGACCGCGCGCTGATGCCCGGGCTGGTGAATGCCCACGTGCATGGCCACGGCACGTTGGCGAAAGGGTTGGTCGGCGACCGCTGGCCGCTCGAAGTGTTCCTCAATGGCATGCCCGGCATGACCGGCCATCGCACGGTCGAGGACAAATATCTCAACGGCCTGTTGGCCGCAGTCGAGATGATCCGCAAAGGCTGCACCGCCTGCTACGACCTGTTCTTCGAATTCCCGATCCCGAGCCGCGAAGGCGTGGCCGCGTTGGGGCAGGCCTATCGGGATGCCGGCATGCGCGCGGTGATCGCGCCGATGCTCGCGGACAAGACGCTCTACCAGGCCTATCCGGGCCTGATCGAGGCGATGCCGGAAGCGCTGCGCACCGACGTGCGCGCCTTCACGCTCGCGCCTTATGAGGCGACGGCGGATGCGGTCGAGAAGATCTTCGCCGACTGGCCGTTCGATCGCGATTGGATCCGGCCGGCGATCGCACCGACCATTCCGCTCCATTGCAGCGACGCCTTTCTTGATCCGTTGCCGCGATCTGGCGCGCGCTTACGGTCTGCCGCTGCAAACCCATCTCGCCGAGAGCAAGGCGCAGGCGGTTCTCGGCTTACGGAAATACGGCAAGACGCTGACCGCGCATCTGGAAACGCTCGGCCTGCTCGGTCCGCACTTTTCTGCCGCGCACGCAATCTGGCTCGATAGCGACGATTTCGGCCGTCTTGCCGATAACGGGGCGTCCATCGTGCACGCGCCGTTCAGCAACATGCGGCTCGGCTCCGGCCTCGCGCATCTGCGCGCGATGCTCGATCGCGGCATCAATGTCGGGCATCGCGACCGATGCCGCCAACAGCTCCGATCATCTCAACATGTTCGAAGCGACGCGGCTCGCCGCGCTGATCTCGCGGGTGCAGACGCCGGATTTCGATGCCTGGCTCGGCGCCGACGACGTGCTGCGCATGGCGACCACCGGCAGCGCCCGCGCCATGGGCTTCAATCGAGCAATGGGGTTCGACGGCGCAATCGGCGAGATCGCGCCGGGCCACAAAGCCGATATTGTCTTTCTCGACCTCGGCCACATCAACTATGTGCCGTGCCATGACCTGGTAACGCAGATCGTGTTCACTGAAAACGGCGCCGCGGTCGACAGCGTCATGATCGGCGGCCGCATGGTGCTCGATCACGGCCGGCTGACCACCATCGATGAGAAGAAGCTGCGCCGCGACGCCACCGCGGCGGCGGAACGTTTGTTTGCCGCCAATGCGCAGAGCCGCGCGTTCGCCAAACAACTGCAGCCTTTCGTCGGCGCATTCTGCAAGGGGCTCGCTTGCGAGCCTTATCACGTTCACGCTTGTATGCATCCGGGCGAAGCGTACTAGTCTCGCGCTCGCGCCGGCGAGCCTCAAAACCGCGGGGTGTCGCGGGCAAATTCCATTCGCCTTGACCACAACCTCCGGCTTGCGTAGCGTTCTCAAAGAAACACGCGCCACGACGTCACCGCATGACACGAAGGGTTCTCACAAACCCGCTAGGTCGAGCGCGATACGCATTCATCATGGGGAGGTTTGAGATGGAATTCACTCGACGTTCCTTCGGGCTCGCCGCTGCCGGCGCCGCGCTCCTGCCGGCGTTACCGGCTGCCGCCAAAGAAGCGCCGGCCGGCGCGCAAGCGCCCGGCATCTATCGCGTGAAGATCGGCACGATCGAAGTCACGGTCCTCAACGACGGCTCCGGCGCATTGCCGACGAAATACTTTCTCCGGCGACGCGGACGGCGCTGCCAAATTGTTGGACAACGCGTTCGTGGCGTCCAAAGACACGGCACCGACCACGTTCAACGAATGGCTGATCAACACCGGCGACAAGCTCATCCTGGTCGACACCGGCTATTCCAACGCGATCGGTCCCGTCGCCGGCAAACTGCCGAAGACGCTGGCCGCCGCCGGCGTCAATCCTGCCGACATCGACGCCGTCGTCATCACCCACATCCATCCGGATCATTGCAACGGCCTGCTTGACGACCGAGAAGCAGATCGCGTTTCCGAACGCCACCGTGCATGTCAACGGCGACGAGTTTGCCTGGTGGCTGGAAGGCGACGCCAAGGTGCCGGAAGGCAAGCCGTTCTTCAAAGATCTGTTCGAGAGCGGCCGCGCCGCCTTCAAGCCTTACGTCGACGGCAAGCGCGTGCAGACCTTCAAGGACGGCGCCGAGCTCGCTCCCGGCGTCACCGCCGTGACGGCGCCCGGTCACACCGTCGGTCACACGATGGTGCGCGTCGCCAACGGCAACGACCAATTGTTGCTCTGGACCGACATCGTGCACAGCACGGCGCTGCAATTTCCCGAACCCGAGCGATCGATCGCCTACGATCTCGACCCGGCACAGGCGGTCGCGACCCGCAAGAAGGTGATGGACATGGCGGCGACCGACCGGCTGCTGATCGCCGGTACGCATATCGGCTTCCCGGGCGTCGGCCATGTCGCCAAGGCCTCGTCCGGCTATGCGTTCGTGCCGGTGGCGTGGAACGCGAATTTGTAACGCACGGCCTTGAACTACGAGAAACAAGCTTGCTACAAACGCTGGCGCGGACGTGGCAAACACGCTTCCGCGCGCCGGACTGTCAGGTCAGCAAACAAAGAAGCCGGCGCGAGCGACATGCGCCGCCCAGGGAGGAGACACATGCGACGCTTGTGGCTCGCGGCACTTGCCGCACTCTCGGTGGCCGCGACGCAGGACCTGCCTGGGCACAGATTTCCGACGACGTATTGAAGATCGGCGTCCTCACCGACATGTCCGGCCCCTCCTCGGCCGCGGACGGCCCGGGCTCGGTCGTGGCCGCGCAGATGGCGGTCGAGGATTTCGGCGGCACGGTTCTGGGCAAGCCGATCGAGGTCATTTCCGCCGACCATCAGATCAAGCCCGACATCGCCGCCGGCATCGCCCGGCAATGGTACGACCGCGACCATGTCGATCTGATTGTCGACGTGCCGGTTTCGGCCGTCGGGCTTGCGGTGCAGACCGTCGCCGGCGAGCGCAAGCGGCTGTTTATCGCCCATTCGACCGGCACCGCCGACTTCCACGGCAAATTCTGCAATCCTTATGCGCTGCAATGGGTGTTCGACACGCGCGCGCTCGCGGTCGGCACCGCGCAGGAAGTCACCAAGCGCGGCGGCAATACCTGGTTCTTCCTGACCGCCGATTACGCCTTCGGACACGCGCTCGAGCGCGACGCCTCGGCGGTGGTGGTGCAGAACGGCGGCAAGGTGGTCGGCTCGGTGCGACATCCGTTCGCCACGCCCGACCTTTCCTCGTTCATTCTGCAGGCGCAATCATCGAAAGCGAAAATTATCGGCATCGCCTCGGGTCCGCCCGACAACATCAACTGCGATCAAGGTCGGCGGCGAGTTCGGCATTTTCCAAGGCGGCCAGCAGATGGCCGGTCTTCTGGTGCTGATCACCGACATTCATGCGCTCGGGCTGAAAGCCGCGCAGGGCCTCGTGCTCACCACGTCGTTCTATTGGGACATGGACGAGGAGACCCGCGCCTGGTCGAAGCGCTTCTATGCCAAGATGAACCAGATGCCGTCGATGTGGCAGGCCGGCGTCTATTCGTCGATCATGAGCTATCTGAACGCCGTGAAGGCGACCGGCACCGACGATCCGCTGAAGGTCACCGCCAAGATGCGCGAAGAGCCGATCAACGATTTCTTCGCCCGCAACGGCAAGCTGCGCGAGGACGGGCTGATGGTGCACGACCTGATCCTCGTGCAGGTCAAAAAGCCGGAAGACTCGAAATATCCGTGGGATTATTATCAAGTGCTCGCGCATAT
This sequence comes from uncultured Alphaproteobacteria bacterium, assembly GCA_963737755.1. Lineage (GTDB taxonomy): Bacteria > Pseudomonadota > Alphaproteobacteria > Rhizobiales > Xanthobacteraceae > BOG-931. The sequence goes on from CAVTTZ010000028.1 coordinate 61,953, forward strand.
TCCGGGCGAGCAGGCGTTCGGGCCGCCCAATCCCGCCTGCCCGCTGGTCAAGCAATAAGATTTTGGACTGCCGAGATATCTGACCGGCAGCACCTGCCTGCAGGATAAAAAAGTACCACGGAGCATACCTTGTCACCTGACATCATCGCCGATCTGGCGCCGACGGGAGTCCTGCGCGCCGCCATCAACCTATCGAATTTTTTGCTGGTGACGAAGACAGACTGGACCGGTGCTCCCGTTGGCGTCGCGCCTGACCTCGCGCACGAAGTCGCCAATCGCTTGGGCGTTCCGGTGCAGTATGTGCCGTTCAAGACTCCGGGCGAACTCGCCGACATGGCCGACAAGGGCGTTTGGGATATCGGCCTCATTGGCGCGGAGCCGCAACGCGCCGCAACGATAACGTTCAGCGCCGCCTATGTTGAGATCGAGGCGACCTATTTGGTGCCTGCTGGCTCGAAACTGAAAACGTTGGCGGACGTCGATGCCGCCGGCGTTCGCATCGCAGTCATGGGGCGCAGCGCTTACGGGTTGTGGCTCGATCGCAATATCAAACATGCCGAACTGGTCCGATCGGAAACGATCGACAGTTCATATGCGCAATTCGAACGCGACAAACTCGACGCACTCGCAGGCCTGCGGCCGCGGCTTCTGTCGGACGTGGAAAAATTGCCCGGCGCCCGCATCCTCGACGGTCAATTCATGGCGGTCCAGCAAGCGATCGGCACTCCGCTCAAGAACCGGGCCGGCGCTGCGTTCCTGCGCGATTTTGTCGAAGAGGCGAAGGCGTCAGGTTTGGTGGCGCGGCTCATCGAGCGCCACAATGTGCGCGGTCTCTCGGTAGCGCCCGCAGCACGCTAAGCTTGAGCTGAAATCTCCGAACGAAAAAAGCTATCCGACAATCGGCTGCGAGCGCGCCTACGCGGCCAAAAGCATGGCAGCGCGCACCCGCCGCGCTTTGCGCCAGCGCAGATAGCGCCACGTCGTCCGCTCCGTCGCGGCTTTAAGCGAGGAGACGAACCCAAACAGCATGAATGCCGCCCACAGCATCCAGGTGGCGACCTCAAATGCGCTGACCGCCAGCATGATGGCGCCGCGACCCAGGAGTTTGATGATCGCGCGGGTCTTGCCGCCGTTGACGGCGGAGAGCCGCGCCAGCCGCGACACGTCGCGCGGCTCTTCGGCGATCTTGAGACTGTCGAGCGCCGTCTGCGTACCGGCCTTGGTCTCGATCCGCCCAACGTCGCCGACCAGATCGACCAAGCCTCCGGCCTTCTCGACCTTGACGGCGTCACGCGCCATGCGCACCGCAAGAACCGGATTGAGACGCCCGGTGCGCCGCGCGACCTTGGCGAGCGTCAGACCGACACGCTCCGGAGCGCCGAGACCCGCCGACACGTAGGTGCCGGCCGTGACCGCGATACCGACGCCGGCAAGGCCCAGGATCCAGGGATCCGCCGGTTGGCCCATGAGGTAATGCGTCCCCTCGCGCGCGGCGTCGCGGAGATCGCCGAAGACGAAAAGATCACCCACGGCGGTGCCGGCCAGGCTCGCCAGATCGTTAGGCTCGCCGCTCCAAAATCCCTTCACGAAGCGTCCGGCCGTGTGGGTCGCCGTCGCCGCATCGGTCTGCGCTTTTTTCACCTGTTCGGCGAGCTGCGCATCGACCGCCACGTCGCTGTCGGCGGACAGATCGAGAAAGCTCTGCGCCATGTCGAGATCGCCGGCGGCGAGTGCGGTGCGAATTTCGCGCTCGGCGACGCTGCGGTTCAAGACGTCATCGAGCGCGCGGTCGGCATTGACGACCGGATCGTCGGCCGGCAAGTTGCTGCGCCCGGTCGAACGCGTTCCAGGTCACGGGAATTGCCGCGAAGCCGAGCACCAGCGCGCACAACAGAGCGCAGCCAGGCTGGCGCACCTGGCGGCCGATCAAGCTCACGGCTCTGACGACCGCATTCGCTTTCCGCATGTTTAATGACATAGCAGCCATTTGCGGCTTTTTCAGAATGAATTGTTCGCGAGCAAGCATTCGCGCGAGGATTTCAATCGTTCAGCGCCCAATTGTCCTCGTCGGGGAGGCCCCCGGATCTCCGCTGGAACCGCTAGGAATCCGCCCCTTTGGCCGCTATGGTGCCGCCCGATTAAACATGGATATGGAAATGTCAGACTGATCGTTCCGCATTTTCACAATGACCTGGGCGTGCCGGCCATCGACATCGGCGCGCAGGGAATTCATGTGCGTCGGCGCGATGCCGCCTTTCGATCATCCGCACGTTTATTGCGACATGGGCGGCGACAACGAATACGTCTGCCCGTATTGCTCGACGCTCTATCGCCACGATCCGTCGCTCGCCGCCAACGCGGCGCGGCCCGCCGAGTGCGCCCTGCACGACGCCGCCTGATCGTTCGCCAAGGAGGTCCGTCCTGACGTCGCCGCGCACCGTCATTGTCGCGGGGGCTGGAATTGGCGGACTGACGGCCGCGCTCGCGCTGGCGCGTAAGCGGTTTCCGGGTCGTGCGTCTTGGAGCAGGCCGCGCGCCTTGAGGAAACCGGCGCCGGAATTCAGCTTTCGCCCAACGCCTCACGTATTCTGATTGATCTCGGGCTCGCCGATCGCCTCCGGCCGGCAGTCACCGCCCCTGCGGCAGCTGCGGGTCTTGAGCGCCGCCAGCGGCCGCGAGATCGCGCAGATGCCGTTTACCGGAGCGGTCGAGCGTTACGGCGCGCCGTTCTGGACGATCCACCGCGGCGACCTGCAGAGCGCGCTGGTTACGGCCGCCGCGCAAGTGTCCGGTATCACGCTTAAACTCGGCGTGCGCGCCGAAGATTTCACCGACCATCCCAACGGTATCTCGGTGCTGACGCAGAGCAGCACCGGCGCGATGAACGAGCATGGCGCGGCATTTATCGCCGCCGACGGCCTATGGTCGCGCGCGCGCACGCGGCTCGGCCACACGCAGCCACCGCGCTTTTCCGGGCGCGTCGCCTGGCGCGGCCTGGTGCCGGCACGGCTGGTTGCGCCGGAATTTCGCGCAGCCGCTGGTTCACTTGTGGCTCGGGTCCGACGCGCATTTCGTGCACTACCCCGTCAAGGCCGGCGCCCTCATCAATCTCGTCATCATCAGCAACGACCGCTGGCACCAGCCGGGATGGAGCGAGCCGGCCGACCGCGCCGAGCTTGTGCCTCGGCTTGCCGCCGAGGCCTGGGCGCCCGCGGCGCGCGCGCTCGTCGGTCTGCCTGAAGCGTGGCTGAAATGGGCGCTGTATGAACGCCGCCCCGTCCGGCGCTGGTCGCAAGGGTCAGCGGCGCTGCTCGGCGATGCCGCGCACCCGATGTTTCCCTTCCTGGCGCAGGGCGCCGCCATGGCGATCGAGGACGCGGCCGTGGTGGCCGAATGTTTGGCGCAAAACCCGGACGATCCGGCGCGGGCGCTCCGTACATATACAGCCATTCGGCGGGTCGCACCCGCAAGGTGCAGCGCCGCGCCGCGCGCAACGGCACGATCTATCACCTCGGGGGTGCCGCCGCGTGGCTGCGGGATACCGTCATGCGGGCATCCGGCGGTGCCAGTCTGCTGCAACAATACGACTGGCTCTACGATTGGCGCCCGCCGGCGTGAGGCAATCGGAACAATTGAACCACCGGAGGGTTCAACTTAGCAGCTACCCATAGGTACGGGGGATTTGCTGGAAAGGAGTACCTTCCATGTGTGACTACAGCCTGCATCTCGTCGCTTCGCGTCCTGCCGTGGTCGGTGACAAGCTGGTCAGCACCGATTTCGCCCGTTCGATCACGCGCGGGTTCGCTGCTGTCAACGATCCGGAAACGGCCGTGTGCTTGCGTCCCGGCACCGAGCTCGCATTTGAAGACAATGTTACCTATGATCGCGCCTTCAGTTTGTTTGGTAAGGCGCGCGTCGGCCAAAACGTCGCCCGCTTTCGCCAGATCAATACGCAAGATCCGAACGTGCACCACGACGCGCTTGAATTTCCCGGGCGGGCAGACTGTTCTTTTGACACGGCTGACGCCCGGCCAGCGCGCTACCGTGTTGCAGATGCCGGCGACCGGCGTCGTGCACGATCATCCGGCTTCGGAGGCGACCGGCCAGCCGCGGTCTGCTTTGATCGACGAATAACATTTGTTCGCTTGTCTTTTTGAAGATCGCAGCTGCGGTCGGACATCAGCATCTGCCGCGGCTGTTCTTTATTCGTCACGCGGCGCGCACACGCCGTCGCAGGAAGGTTTGACCGTCCGGCACAGCATGGTCTCGCGGCAAGCGAAGTTGTCGCAATCTCGTTACTCGTCGCGTTACGGTTGCGACTCTGCCATGTGCTCGACGCGATCCGCAAAACTCATCGGTTTGGGCGAACGACGCCACAGACCGGTAAAATACTTCGACGTCTGCGGCAGGCAATTTTCGAACTGATCGGCAAGCTCGCGGATGACGCCTAGCACCACTTCGGGATCGCTGATCGACTCCGCCGTGCTGAACGGCGCCAGCCTTGCCAATCCCTTGATCAGAGACGCGTACTTGCGTCGGCGATCCCAGCCGAGGATTTCCGCCATCGCCTGATAGTTCGCGAGCTGGCTGGCGCGGCTCAGGCGCTCGGCCATGTATGCGGTGGCCTGACGCGTGCCTTTCCAGGCGGCCGGCTCCGGCAGCGGGTTGGGGACGGCGATCAGCAGGCGCCAGGCCGCGGCCATGCCGTCGGCGCTGTCGGTCAGATCATGTGTCAGAAGGTCTTCAGCTTCCTTACGCTCGGCGACCAACCGCTCCGTGCCGGCATTGAGCTGATGCTGAACGGCGTTCCAGGCGATCCAAGCAGCAATGAGCGCTCCCACCGCGGCGATCAAACCTCCGCCCAGACTTTCGTGGACATACAATACGCATCCGAACCAGCGCGGAAACGCCCAATGGCAGCCGGCAGCGCCGCCCAGTTCAGCCAGCGCCAAAACCAAATAGACGAACAGGATCAGGCCCAGGACGAGAGCCGCAAGCTGCCTTAGCGGGAAGCTCATCCTGCGGGCTCGCCGACGCAGACGTGGGAAGGACATCGGCCAGAGCATAGCGGGCAATCTTCATCGATCCGGGCGGACTTGGCTGAAATCGCGAAAGTTCATGGCGCGCTCGGAGCGATTCGAACTTCCGACCCTCAGATTCTAAGTCCGACGCTCCGGCGTTTCACAGCCATTCCCGATAATCCAAAAAATAGCAAGTTTGCAATCGCTTCGCACGGACGTTAGGGAGCGAAACAGAGCGAACGGTTTCGTCTCATTCCTCGGAATGCGTTATCCCGGCGCCATTCCGACGCGCGGCCTCGTGCCCACGAGAAAGCTTACCGACCTGTTCGCGGAGAATTTTATCGCCGCGGCTTTAAGTCGCCTTTGTTGCTGCTTCCTACCAAGCGCCGCCCCTTGCTCACCTTCGAAGATGTCCCGGTCAGATCATCGGGGCTTCATGACCGCAAGTTATCTTGACCGCGGCGGGACATCCGATGTCAATAAGCACACGCGAGACGCAAGCCTCCCATTAAGAAGCCACACGTCACCCCCGGCCTGGGCTTTTTTAATTCGCGTGTACGGGTGGGTTGCCTTACCGGCAACACGCCGCTGCGGTACGCGCTGGCATGACCAAAGACACTGATTCGAAGATCGAATTTGTCGACAAGGCAGGCCAGTCGATTCTGGATCTATTGGACAAGGCAGTGCATGCGACTGACCAGAACAGTCGGCAAGTCGTGGAAACTGCGCAGCGTTTATCCCAGCAGCTACAGGCTGCTCGCGATCGCATCGCTCAGTTGGAACATGAGCGAAACGCTCAGCGCGACCGGGCTGAGCGCACCGAGGCGTGGCTAAACAAAATTCACAGCGAGATAGAAAAGCAGTTCTCCGAACGCGCACCCAAGCGCTGACTCTTGCCAAGTGATCGGCCTGCACGGCTTTCCACATCGTCGCCTTGCCATCGGCTCGTCACCCATCCGCAGTGGACGGCGGGCACTCTTTTCTCTAGCGCGCCGGCAACGCCGATGCGGTCTCCATCGGATCGATCCCCTCCTTCGGCCAAAGCCGTCGCCTCAGCCTCACGTTCAAATGCCTAGAGCATGGCTCGGAAAAGTGGAAACCGGTTTTCCGAAGAAGGACATGCGATAACAATTAGAACTAGAGCACATCGCGATTTAGCTTAATCGTGATGTGCTCTAGCGCAGAATGATCCGGCGCTTTCCGGATAACCGACTTAGCGACGCGAGGATGTCGCCATTGAGCAACCCAAACGCCGACCATGCCAAGGTCGACTGGGTGTGACGTTTGTGAAAGAGGCCAACCACCGAGCCTCGCGCGGCTATTTGAAGCGTGCTTGCGTTCGCCGCAGCATTCCCGCTTCATATTTTGACGCCGCTAATGTCACGAAGCAGTATGACGGGTTGCAGCAGTGCGCAAAATCAATTGGTCAGCAACGAAGGCATTGCGTTCAACGCGCGATTTGCTGCCCAGACGGATGGGTCCGTGTGTTCGATCAGCCGAACCAAAGCAATTGATGCCCGCATAGGTGGTTATTGCCGCAAACTCGCTCATAGATTTATTTTTGTTGTTGATCGTTGGGCAAAACGGCCAGGTTTCTGTGATTGATTTAACCGGACGATAGTCGGCCATCTGGTAGATAGCGCCATGCCCAATCTAACCGTGCTATCGGCGATGGTTGTGTTCACCCCGGTGCTGGCCGGTTGTTTGCTCCTACTTTCATGGCTTCAACATCCGCGGCAGTCAGCCCTGGCGATCTGGGGATTTGGCTTTTTCACCGCGTCGGCCGCTGCGGCGCTCATTGTCGTCGCCCGTGGAATCATTCCTGATTTCTGGTCGATCATCGTCGGAAACGCGCTTTTTGCTGCCACGTACGGAATTCTTTGGTCCGGTGCACGAAAATTCGAAGGAAAAGCGGTTTCGATCCCATTGGCGTCAGTGGGCATCCTAGCTTGGCTCGTCGCTAGTACCATCGGCCCTATCTACGCAGCGCCGGAGTTTCGAGCCTCCGCAATGGCGCTGATCGGTATTTGCTACACGCTGCTCGCTGTTCGTGAGCTCTGGCTCGGACGCGGCGATGGTACTTGGCGCTGGCCGGTCATAACGCTGCTGCTCGTCCACGCGGCTTTGATCCCGCTGCGCGTGCCAATCGCCGGTGCATGGAAGCATCCTGACGCGACCAACATCGATTTATTGACCTTCACAATTTTTGAGGCTGCGTTCGTATCGATTAGCGGCGCGTATTTGCTATGCAGCCTCGTAAAGGATCGGATTGCAGCTGGCTTTCGACGGGCTTCACTCGTTGATGCTCTGACCGGCGTTACCAACCGCCGCGGCTTTTTTGAGAGGGGCGACCGACTTTTGGCGCAAGCGCGCTTTGACAATCAACCAATTGCTCTGATCACGTTCGACCTTGATCGTTTCAAAGGCATAAATGATCGGTACGGTCACTCTGCCGGCGATGACATTCTCATCGCGTTCTGCCGATTGGCGGAGGCGCAAATGCGACCCAATGATCTTTTCGCCCGGATTGGCGGCGAAGAATTTGCGGCGCTTATACCGAACACTACGCTGCGGGACGCCCTACGGCTTGCTGAATGTCTCCGTGCAGCGTTCGAGGCGACCTCTCATACAATGGAGCAGAGCACCATTCGCACGACGGTCAGCGCGGGCGTCGCGTTGTTGAGCGGCGCCGTGCCCGATCTCACGACGTTGCTGAGTGCTGGTGACCAAGCGCTTTATCGCGCCAAACAAGCCGGCCGCAACCGTATAGAGGTTTCGCCGCCGATCCTCGAATGCGATCCTTATGGTCGCTGCAACAAGAAGTTCGTTGCCGACCGATCTGCGGCTTAGCGCAACGACACTACACTTTAACTCGCTCGGTTACGGATCCTACTTGCGGTTTTTCTGACCTCCAGCGTCCTTTGGCGCTGGAGTGGGCGAACGCAGGCTTTCCCGGAGTGGTATGGCGTGATGTTGATCTTTGTCACGTCAGCAAGGTCGAACTGAAATACGACCGTGGCACCGACACGACGACCGCCGAACTCAAGTGATGTTCTTGATGAGTGCCGTCACACCCGCCGCGCAATCTGCCTGAATAGTTGAGCCAAAATGGGACACAGCGAACTAGCCCTGGTCAGCATATCCCATACTGACCGTGTTTTTTGGTCAGGCGGGCCCGCGTCCGCCTCGCTTTGACTGAATTCAATTCGCGACTCGTAGAATTTTTGCTAAGCTACCCGTCTTCCCGAAAGGGAGGTGGAGGCCGAGAAATCGGGCCATGCGGAGGCCCCGGTCAGTCGCAAAGCTGGCCGGGGTTTTTCATGCAGCGGCTGACCGGCGTTATCGAGGCACCGTTGCCGGGGCAATCGCCGCGTTTGTCGTAGGTTTGGTCTTCCTGGTCGTGGTCGATTTTTTATTTGGCCGCGATAGCCCCGGCCGGCGTCTGATCGGTTCGGCCGCGTGCATCCGACAACGCGATGGTCACTGCCGAGGCCGCGATGGCGGCTACAGCAACCCCAATGGCCGGCGGCGAGAAACTTCTTCGGTCCAATTCATCCGCAATACAACGCGTCGCCGTTGGAACGCCAAATGTAGCGAATGACTAAGCCGTGGCCGTCATCTGATCCTCGATTTCGCGCTGCAACACGACCATAACCAAGCTCGTCCATCTTTTGGCGCGCATTTCCTGATAGCCCCAGCCGATCGCCAACTCATAGTAGCTGCGCTCGACGGCCTGAAGGGCTGTTTCCCTGTTGGCGGCGGGTAGATTGACGATGGTCGTTGCGATTTCAGGAAGTCCAGAAACAAGCCGCTCGAAGGCCGCATCGCCAGGTGCGATCGAACCGCCTAGTGCTGCGGTGTCCGCATCAGCCACAGGAGTGGAACCTTGGATCAGGGGTGAAATTGCACGTTTGGCATCAGACGACAGCTCAGTTGATTGAACTTTGGTCCAATCGTTGAACCCGTCACGCCAAACTAACGTATCAGCCGCGATCGCGCCGCTCCGGAGGAGTCCACGGAGTTCAATCTCTGCTACGGGACCAAATCTTCGGTTATCTGTGCAGTAAAACCAGCCTGTTGATTTGCTCATCGCTCATTAGGGAATGAACAGAGAACGACAGTCAACATAGTTCGCTAAGAAGTTGCGTGTAGCTTCATCTTCGCGCATGCGGTCGATCATCCTGGAGGGCTTGGTAATGCGCGGAATATTTGTGATCGGGGTATGTTTGATTTTCGCCTATTGGTTCGATTACCGGTACTATGGCGGATGTATGGCCGGCAGACTGGCGACATGCTCCACCATATCGCCGCGAGCTTCAGGCGTTGATCGTTAGCCTGCGCGAAATCAGACTGGCGTCTGAAAAACAAAAGCACGCGCAGTTGCTCACCCGTGGTCTGTCAGAGTTGTCGCCTCAGTTTAAAGGGTTCTGCAATCCGCGCTCCGTGGGGGTATCGGGGGTTGGGGATGCCGTCGCCGCGACACGGCCTGTTGGATGCTAACTAACATTCCCGGCGCGTGAGGAACTCTTCTGATGGCGGTCACCGAATGCTGCGTGCGGTCCGCTTCAGCATCAGTGCACCGACTTACCGGCGCCTTCGAATTTTCGATCTTCAGCTAATGCGCTGATCGACTAGCGCTATGCGGAGTGCCGCGCCGCGCCGATGCCCTTATAGCCAAGCACGCAGGCGTTCTCGTGGATGATCGCGCCTTCGCCTTCGCAGTAACCGGCTGATGCCAATTCAGTGCGGCTGCTCGGCCGCGGCAATCGGAGTTCTGGGCCGCCGATCGGCGCAATGTTACGATGCGACAGTAAGAAGAAGAGTTTGGTCAGCGGGGTCAACGATGCCGAGAACCACCACTCCACACGCGCCGCACCGAAAGCGATAGCTTTCGAAGCCGCACTCGTCGACGCCGGGCGTAGCATGGCAAGCGTATTCCAGGACCGCATCGCAACCCGGGCACGCAAGTACGCTGCCTTTTGCTATGCTTGGAATTTCGCTGGTCAGCGTCACGATTTTCATTGACGGACGCCACCTGCGCCTTGGCCGATTTTCCGGCGATGCGACTACAAGCAATCGTTCTTTGGTCGACAGCCTAGCAACTAGCGGTCTTGCTGGAAAGCGATTTCCCGAGCATGCCTTGCAATCAGGCGTCGACCTCGCGGGCCAATGCTGAAACTGCCGGGAATTCAAATAGTTGGGACCTCTCGGACGACGTCGATCGCAGATATGGAAGCTTCACATACACGCGCTCGGCTTGAGCGGCAAAATTGAGAGTTACCAAACCAACCGATGAAAGATGATATGGCAGCGGCCGTTGCTCCGTGCACACCTCGCAGTCGAGCACTCGTTGATAAAACAGCTGATGTTGAGGTCTCGCCGTTGTCACTATGTGGTCGGCGCCAAAGTGTTCAGCGGCAACAATCCAAGCTCGGATGATGGCGTACGGCGTCCAGGGATTGAGCCGGGCGAGATTTCCGTCAGTCGCAACGCAGCTCATCTCAACAACAGAATTGCCGTTTCGGAGAAGCGGACGCAACAATTCTGGGAAAAGTTCAACTGACGGGAAACCGGGTGTGGCGAACGTGCATTTCTGCAGACGCAACGAGCCGACCAATTTGCGATCGATATATAGCCCCACCAAGTAGGCGTTTGCAGCATGATCGGCCGGTTCGACGTAACGTTCGAAGGAATTAGGCGCGATCAATCCACTGCGCAAAAATGTTTGGTATCGCAGTTTGAATATGGCCTCTCTCTCGTGCTGGCTTCGGGCGACCTTGCACGTCACCCGCTTTGAGAAGGCTGATAGTTCGGCATCGCGTTGCGCCGACGCCGCCGTGCGCTCACCGGGCGATACGACAGGCTGTCTGATTTGCATGTGTCGTCCCCTGCAGCACGTAATCCGGGGGTAGAATTGCACCCGCGCACTGCTCGGTCATCCCCCCAAACTAGGGGGGATAGAATTGCGCCGCAGAACATCCCACGCGAAGACTGGAACAGTGGTGGCGCCGAAGTGGTCTGCCCTCGCGCAGAAATCAAGGTTGCGACCGGAGAGTCCGCGCGCCCGGGCTCCCCCAGAACGCCACGTTCAGGGAGGCACGAGAGAGGCCGCGAACGATCCGTTGAGACAGCGCAAGATACTGAACCAGATGGCTTATTACTCAGATCGAGGATCCGTTGCACTGAACAGGATCAGGAAAGACGGCCCCGACATTCTTAGTTTCGTCAACATTTCCCTCGAGAAATCCCCGCTGTCCACAGGGGGGAATGCGATGATGGTTTTGCTGATTGGTTCGGCGGTGTCCGGCTTGGTGCTTGGCGCGACCAGCCGCATCGACTTCATTTTGGGAGCGTCATTTATGGCGGCAACCGTCGCAGCCGTGCTGTTTGTCCGGGTCGACATCGACGTCGGCTTCGCTGCGCTCGCCGCAACACTGCTCAACGGCGGGTTTTTGTTGGGAATAGCGATCAGTCGACTACTTCCGCGCTTGTTGGTTTACGCGCTCAGGCATTAGCCAGTACGCACGCGAGGTCGCCGCCACGCAGCAGGTCATTTCCAACTGCGGCGGCGATACGCTGAGGGCGCGAATTGCGCGGGATGTCTTTCCGTTGCGGCAATCCATTGCACGCAACTCCACCCTGCCGATGGATTGGGGGACCTGCACAGGGAGCGCGCGCAATCGAGGTAGCGTTGCGGCACAATCGGCCTGCTCATGCCGCTTTGTGAACATTAGCGCGCCCAGATTGGTCAGGTACTGTTCATTATGGCATCGATTGAACGATTTATCCGACACAACGTCTTCGATCCTGACGCAACACAGTTGCTCGGGCGGGCGTTCGACATGGCGTGTGCGCTCGTCGGTCACACTCCCCAGCCCGCGGTCACGCGCGAACTGGTCGCGAAGGCTATTTTCGAGGCGGCCCAAAGGGGCGAGCGAGATCCGCATCGTTTGCGTGATGCGGGCCTGAACACTGTCGAAGACCAAATTTTAAAATTTGAGCTGCGGAACAAATCTCAGGCTGACGCGTTGAGCTAGGTTGGGGACTGAGTTTTTCCTGGCCCGCCCCCCGCGTACTGCGCATTGGGCGGCGTTGAGTAACGAAAGCCTCGGCCACCACCGGCCGAGGCTTTCGTATTTCGTTTATCTCATTCGGCACTCGACTATGCATAGGCTCAATTCAACGCCGACGAATGACCCGCTCGATCTCAGCCTGAACGATTCGTTCGACCAACTCGGGTAGATTTTCATCAAGCCAAGATTTCAGCACCGGACGAAGCGCGTCGCGTACGACATCCTCTAACGATGGTTTTTGCTGCTGTATGCTGACAGTCAACTTGTCGAGCGCTGACCCGATCGCGGCAGTCGTTCTCGATGACAATAAACCAGCGCCCTCGGCATTCGCTTCTTCGCCGGAGGCCTGCGCATGGCTAGCCGCTGGGATCGGTTCGGCGTTTCGCCCCTCCGCCATTATTTCTCGTATGGAGGCGAGCGTTTCTTCCATGGCGAGTTCTTTGTCGGCGCCTGGGTCTTGCATCCGCAAAGCCGTAGCATAGCTCGGAGCAATTCTTCAGTCTGAAATACTTTGATCCACAGGAAGGCAGGCGCTTTCGAGGGTGCGAGAAAGTAAAGGTGGGCCCAATGGGTCGAACAAACTACGCGGCCCTATCGGGACACAAAGTGCGCCGCGGTCGGTAGCACCCCGCCCCGTTCAGAAAATAATCGCGCTGCGGCCATTAGGCTCGCGATGTTGGGAGAAAAATTTCAATAAAGCGTGCGTTGTCGGATGCAACCGCAACGAGGCCGGTCAGTTAACTGGTCGACTCGTCGGAGGATATGATGCCTACAACCATCCAAGGATGCCTTGCTCAGGCCCGTTATTGCAAATGGTACGCGCGTGAAACGCGCGATGGGGCGGTACGGAGGCACCTGCTCCGTAAGGCGCGAGAGTGGGCGAAGTTGGCCATGCGGAAGGAAAGCGAGATTCGAGCCTACGCACGGATTGTTGCTTAGTTAATCGGTTGGGGAGCAGCAAACGAGGAATGCAGAGACTGCGGGTCTTGGAACAGACAGTGGTTCCTAGAACGCAACGCGCGATGCTCGCTGAGCTTTATTGGCGCGTCGATGGCAAAGACGAACCCCTCACCTCCCGTGCATTGCCAAGCGGTACCTTGCTTTCGACCTGCCCAGAGGAGGATCAAGCAGGGTAATTTTGGGTCGCGCAAGTTAATGCCAGTGCCTTCATACGGCCGACGGTCTGGAGCCAAGGCGAGACACGTTGCCTATTCGCGGCACCCGCCAAATGCGCCGTGAGGCAACTTTGAAAAACGACTCAGGATCAGCCATCAATCGGCGGTGACCGACAACGTACCGTCGAATGGATCGACGATCCCGACCATGAAAGCGCCGCACTGATCGCAGCACAGCTTACAGGTTACGAAGCCACGGCTATCGTAATGCGCCTTAGTAAATTTACGAGATGTAAGTCGCGTCCCGCACTTCGGGCAACTCACAATTTGGCTCTGAAGGTCGACCTTTCCGGCTTCGTCTGCCATCACCCAGCAATCCCGCCGAACGTCCTTCGTCTTTCGAATTTTCGCAAACTGATTGCGGCCCGGCAGGAAGGGTGGCGTCAACCTTACCGACCAGCGATCCCTTAAAAAACCCCGGCGGATTTGGTCAGGAGGGGCCCGCCGGGGTCAGTTCAAGGGACTTGCCGAAATGGCGACGTGTTCAGCGCGCCAAGCTGAAATATAGCGTGATTCGTCGGCATGTGGCTGCACACATGCCGGCAACCAACAACAAATAAAACACAGATAAATTATGTTATTTTACGGTGCGCGGCCAAGGTGGCTTGCGGACGCTCTTTTCCTCGGGGTAAATGCGGCCAGGAGTAGCTGTCCCGATAAGGCTTGCGCTCACTCGCTCACGTGATCGCTGATCCAGTCCAAACATTCCAGTAGCACAGTAAGGACTTGATAGTCAGTCCATCAGGTTGTTCTACAGCTTATTTGGTAACGGGTGCTGGTTTGTTATTCTGATGCCATGTCACATTTAGCTTTTGATTGGCGACGTTGGCCACGCAAGCGATTGAACGTCACCGCTTGGATCGAGACGCACGACAGCGGCATTTTAGAGCACTGCATACTCGTCAACGCCTCAGAGACCGGCGCAAAGCTGGAAATCGCCGACGTCCATGATCTGCCGCTCCGGTTCAGATTGCACCTGGTCAGGCAGCCCTCTGACTTCCGGGAGTGTAGGGTTGTTTGGCAGCAACGTAACGAGGTGGGCGTTCAGTTTCAGTGAGGGGCGCCCGGCTCGGATATCCAAAACGCTGCCCAACGCTCGCGGTCGAAGGAGTCCTTTCCTGGGCGCCACCGCCTCAACTCCTGGAGCAATCGTGATTTTGCTCGTGGCACAGTAGCCGTCTTCGTGAACTGAGGCCAATGGCGACTAGTCGTCGAGAGTCCAAACGATTGCGGCCATAAGAGCGATCACGACTGCTGCTGCAATGGGTACCCAAATAAGATCGGGCAAGCGCGCCTCTACCGTCTGAGGCCTACAAGCTAACCCGGCTTCGCCACACCCGTGCGGTAGCATGACAGCGATATTTGAATTTAACGCATTGATCGCGGCGCCGCAGCCGGCGGGAGGCGCGGTTCAATCCGAGCGCGGGAAGCATTGGAAATTTAGCTCAGCTTTTGTTTGGCTCGAGCCAAAGATCTTCCCCGTACGTCCTTGCGCCAATCCTGTGATCCCATCGAACCCTTCCCAGGTCGATCCAAACTCGCCTGCGCGATTTCGCAGCGTCTCAACCGTGACTGCACAAGCCGCGAAAGGCGCCAAGCTTTAAGCCCGCTTCGCGTGCGTTGTCCTCACGCATGGAGCGGGTTGCGTCCAAAAATGCTTGCACCCTCTTGACTGCTTGGCATGCTCAACGCTGGCGCGTGGGCGTGGCCTCGATCCGCAAAAGGTTTTCACAAAGCTGGTCTGGAGCTTTTTAGGATCGGTTTGGGGCTCGCTTTAGAGGTCCGCGTGGCGCGATAGCCTTGAAGGCGCCGGAATTCCCAATTTCAAAGGGTGATTAGGCTGAACGAAGGGAAACTACGATGCGCCTTGCCGCGGCCGTCCGTGTCACCGCGAAATGCCTGGCCTGCCTTGTAGCGTTGGGGATACCGGCGGACGCGGCGATGTATTCGGCGCAGCAGGCATTGGGAAATCCAGTCATTCAGCAATTCCTTTCGGACCCGGCAAGCTTGCTGGGGCAATACCCGGTCGGTGGCGCGACCATGATAGCCAGGGTTCGGGATCTAATCGCCTCGGACCCCGCAACACTAAAACCAGTTGTCGATTTGCTCGCAACTGCAACCGAAAATCAAGCAACGGCAATCGGAAGTGGCCTCGGTCAAGCAGCAATGATGGCGCTGAAGACTGATCAAGCCCTTGCCAATCATATCCAAGAAGCGATTGTCAACGCTGGTCATGCGGCTCCGAAGGCTGGGGAACTCAATGTATCCGCGCAACCCAAAATAGGCAGCGCGGTCACCACAAAAAACCAGGTCGACGGCGTTACCGAACGTGGCACGCACCACATTTCGGAGGGAACGGGAGTTTACCTCAATGAATTGGTTCGAACCGGCACATCGGGAATGGCCCAACTGCTCTTTGCAGATCACACCAATCTCACCGTTGCTCCAGTAACAGAGATCAGACTCGACAGATTCGTTTACGACCCTGCCGCGAAATCAGGAAACGTTGTCGTTGTAGCGGTTGAAGGCGCGTTCCGTTTCATTACCGGGCACCTGCCGTCGCATAATTATTCGCTTAGTACCCCCTTCGCCACTCTTGGCGTCCGCGGCACCGAGTTCATTGTTGTGATTAAGCCGAACGAAGAGCAGATCCAATTGAACAAGGGCAAAGTTATCGTCACGACTATCTCAAACAAGGTGGTGACACTCGATACGCCCAACACCGTCCTGTTGGTCGACTCGCATGGGAATACGCAAGGACCGAAGCCGCTAAATCAGCCGCTGGTCAATTTTGCCGACTTGGGTGCGCCCGTAACCAACTCTGCGTTCGCCGACGCTCAAAGCGCGTTCGCCTCCGTAACCGGCAATTCAACGATTGGGGCCAATGGCGGCCCGGGCGGAGGATCCGGTGGTGGCGGAGAAGCGCCCACTGGCCAGACCGCTGGCGGGATTGGTGGGTTTGGAGGGGGCGGCGCGGGACCTAATCTCTCGACTGCCGTGACTTCGCCGAAAAATTTGCCGGCTCTCAACTCTCCATTATTCTCCGGCGGCTCACCGGGAGGCATTTCGCGCAGCGTCAGTCCACACTGAACGGTTACGCCTGTTGCGTGCAGTCGGACCGCTGAACTGATTGAGCACCCCGCGAACCGACTGGAGGGTGCCACGCCGTAAATCGTAATCGGAGCGATCGGTCCAAATACAGCTTAGCGCCAATGAAGGTTGCGTCTCAACGGAACTCGATTGCGGGAACTCGTCGCCTCCTTCGCCTTGCTTTAGTCACAGCTGAATGTCCTCGTTACCTCGTCGTCGGAATGGCAGCCGCTGCCATATGATCGGACGCAGGGGGGGCGATAGATGGTCGACTTAGGTCTCACGTCCGTAGCGGAGAATGGGGAGGAAACATTCCGTTCAATCGAAGAATGGATTGCTCAACAGCGTCTTCCCTCAAAGCCGGCAATGCAGGCGGTCGACACGGCAAAAAGCCTTACCGGGCCAGAAGCCCCGCGTTGTTCGAACATGGAACACGCATCACCTTCCGTTGAAAACTCCAAGGCAGCGCCGCCTGTACGCGTGATTGTTTCGAGCCAGAACGAAAAACGGTCAGACGCTGCGATCAAACATTCATTTGGTGGAAGAGAGCTGATTTTCAGCACGGTCGGCGCGCTCCTTATCGCTTTAGTCGTCGGTGGGACATGGAAGATCTATGCGGATAGTCAAACCGAAAACCTGATCAAGACATCAGCGTCGTGGTTGACGTCTCGTTTTAACGCCGCGCGGCCCGAAGCACGATCATCACCACAAACGGGCACCGGGCTAACAGACTACGCCCCACAGGTCTCAGCACACGGCGATGAAGTTACTGAGTTGAAACAACAAGTCTCAGCTCTGGTGAACGCTCTCGCCGTTATGCGGCGTGATATCGAGCAACTCTCCGTCAGGGATGAACAGTTGACGCGAGACATTGCGTCGATCCAAGCCCCTACCGAACAAGCATCTTCGCCGAATCAACCGGCGCCAAGTCAGGCGGCACCGACGGCTACTCGGACTACGCCTGCAAGCGGGTCGCACCAAAAGAAAGTCCCGAGAACTGTCCACGCCGACACGCCAAATCAACCGGTTGTCGTGCCGCCCTCCCCGGCGACGACGTCTCCGCCTAGGTCGCTTGTTGAACAGCCGCCTCGGCCTCCATTGCCAGTGCCGACTGCAACGGAAACGCCATCCGTAGGGCGTTGAGTGAATTCGGCCACCCTTTGCGGGGTACGCACCGGCTAAAGCGTAAAACTGAAATATAGGAGGTTCCGGGAATGAAGGTTTCCATGCCAAGGCCTCTAAAGACGATGATGAGCCCTCCAACTCATCAGTCATCGGCGGGTTTCGGCAGTTCCGTGACAATGACCAGACGTGCACAATATGCGCGTCGCATAGTTTATGGTCGTGCGCCGATCCAGTTCCTGGTCGACCAATGACGTGCCGTTGGTTGAGGACGACCCTCCCCGCCCCCTCGACCATCACCTAACAACACCTGACTGTCCCGTCGTTCGGTAAGGTTGACGGTGCTTCCCCGCCACCGCCGCTTCCTAGTTCTGATAAACAGCCGTGGTAAGCAATAAAAAGCCGATCTGGGCCGCACAGCCGCGGGCGTTCAAAAGGCAAATCCTCTCAAGGAAATACAACTATTCGATGTGAAATAGGTTTGATGGCCTGAAAGTACCGCCTGGGTGTGACGGGCATCACTTACGTTTGAAATCGGACCTAAGATGATCCAGTGGCCTACCGTTGATTTTTCATGGGGCGACGGAGGGATGCCATGAGGGACGGCAGTTTTGCGGACGGCGTTTTGCCGAAACGCCGAGTGGGTCTTCGGCGCGCCTATGTTCGGATTGCCGACATAGTCATGGCTGGCTCATGCCTCGCGCTGCTGACTCCAATGTTAGTTCTCGTTGCCGTCACTTTGAAAATTAATTCTCCCGGTCCATTTTTCGTCCGCCAGTGGCGCTACGGATACAGAAATCGGCGAATATTGATTCATAAATTTAGGACGACTTTCGCGACCGGAGCAGAAGCAGATCTACCGACATTCGTCGGTACCATACTTCATCAAACGGGCATCGAAGATCTGCCAATGCTTGGGAACGTTTTGCGCGGCGAAATGTCGATGTTTGGACCCGCGCCAAGTGTCCATCCAGATATTGCGTTGAACGACCGCAAGCCTGGGTTCACTCGCCTGTCGGAACTCATCAATACAGAGGCCCACTTAGGGTGAGCGCAACGCGTCGTCGACCAAAGGCAACCGCGCGACAAGCGCTGACAATTCAGGCGGCAGCGCTTGCGGCACCTCAAGCTCAGCCCTAAGCCTTTGGCCAATTGCCGCCTGCATTTCTGGAACGACCGCTCTCAAACGCAGAAAGTTGAGCATCAAACTCACCGCCGCATAAGCCAGTTGAACCGCGCCAAGCGATACCGGGACGGCGATCACAATTGTCCAAAGATCAGCGTGAGCGATGATGCCACTGGCGACACTGCACACTGCAAGAATCGCACTGACGGGTACAAGAACAAATACGCGAAGACGAAACAGGCCACACATTGCCCCAACAAAAATACCTGCGATCACTGTCGCCATCGCACTCGCCCCCTATGCCACAGTCCCCACAAACATTGCAGTGACGAAAAATGGCTTTTTCGCGTTTTCCGCAATGCACACGTGTGCCGCAGCGCAGTATAGGCCAAAGGACTAGCCAACGCCGGCGCTCCAGCGGGTCTTAGAAAGCGTGCGCTTCTTACATCTCGAGTGAAATTGCGAGGGTGGCACGGCACCGGCCTAGAGCCTTCAAGGCCAGAGCCGGCGGCGACTCGCCCGATCTCGCTGACCCCTGCTTAAACCCCCGTCAATCAAAATCAGCCAGGATCGAGCATGGAGAATCAAGTCTGTCGTTTCGGGGAAAACAGAACATGATTGGCATCATCAATCGTGCGCAGATGTACGAAGTCGTCATGCTGGCGGTATTTGCTGGTTTGACCGTCCTGTTTGCAACGCAAATTGTGCCGTTGCTCGCCGATTGAGCCGAAGCTTAATCTGGCACTAACTAAAAACACCTACTTTGGCGAATCGGGACGGTGGGTGTTTCAAGGGGAAACCGCCCTGGGGCCCCAGTGCGCGATAGTTGCGTGCTTCCTCATGCGCAGCGCTGGGGCTTCCCCATTCCCATCCAATCTATCGTAGCACCCGGCCAATGATGCTTGGCGGCGCAAAGATCATTCTGGCTCTTGTCGGACTTTTCCTCCTAACGTACGCTTGTCTTTTGACAGTACCGGCGCTCGGCATCGGCCTGGCCGTCACCATGTTCGCGGTCTTTTGGTGTGGGGCGTATTTGTTTATCACCGGGAGGCTTTGATCCACCAGCTGCGAACTGGCCCGCGGCGAAACGTCGAAATCGTTTGGAGTGCCAGACAACTTCGCAACGTCCTCACAGCAGAGGCGCCGATCGCACTCCCGGGCACGTCGATAGTATGAAATCGTGTCTCAAAATTCCTGCCAGATGGCGTTAGCGCTCTGAAAAAACGCGCGCAGGCCAGCTTTGACTGCTGGGGCGGGCAGCTCAACAGTGCAACGCCATTCAATGCGCCGGCAGATTGAACATCGCCCGTTTCGAAGCTCCAGGTCGCTACCAGCAACTTCAGTTTGACACGCCTCTGCCCAGTCTTTGCCTTTATTATTGTTAACAAATGATTGTCGGGAGTTGATACAGGCGCGCAAAGGGGTTTGCTCGCCGAGGGCGTTCGGGGCACTTCATGTACGCGTGGGGACACGCCCTTAATTGGGCGGCGTTAGCGGTCGTTTGGTTATTGACGATTGCGGTCGGCATAGCGATTCATTTCGTGCCAATCGCGCGGCTTTTGAACGGCTTAATGGAATAGGTTCAGATCGACCGCGATTGGGAGCTGAAAGTCCCCTTGGCAAAAGGGGATCGATCCTTCACGCTAGGCTGTGCTCCCCGTCCTAACTAGGAGGGGGACGAATATGGCAGAGGTTATAAGGCTTATTCGGGAAACTGCTTTCGATCCGGAGAAGATCCGGGTCATGGCGGCTGCACTCGACGAGACTTGGGAAAAGTTGCAAGAATCAGGCAGTGGGCTAGCAAGGCCCGCTTATTCACGAGCGATGCGTGAAGTAGTCGCCAAGCGCATCATAGAAATGGTCCAGCAGGGTATCGAAGATCGTGAGGCGCTCGTGACGAGCGCCCTCAAGTACATCGCCTTAAACTACGAGAGGGGTCGGCGAACAAACTAGCCAATTCTTGCGCGGGTGCGCGCGCGCTTGCCGACCATCGGGACGTAACTTGCCGAGTATCGGCCGCATCAAGCACCTTTGCGCTCATCAAGCAAGACCAGCGTGGTCCGAATACTCTCCTTCAAAAGGAGCAGGACAAGCGACCATGCAGATTGGATCGTGAACAAAATTAGAAATGGATCGCCGGCCCCATTTGATGCATGCTTCGAAAGCGGTTCGCTGCCATCTGTGGCAGCTTAATCGCACCGCATGTCACAGGCGGTCACCGAAAAAGTGGAGCTTGGTTCGCGAGCGCCGCCTAAGAATTGCTTTCGGGTGGGAGGAATTCAACTTCGTGTTGCGCCGAGATCGCAACGACTTCGACTGGGTCTGTTAGACCATGGATCTTACTAAAAAGGGCCTCCAGCTTTCCTGTTGGAGACACCCAAAATAAAGCGCGGGCAGGCTTATCCGATTTGTTGAAATAGCCGTGAGGAATGCCGCGCGGCATCCGAACCAAATCGCCCGCCTTGGCTTGCACCCAAATTCCGTCGAGCTTCAGATCGAGAATGCCTTCCTGAACGAGAATAAATTCGTCTTGGGTCGGATGGATGTGAACAGGCACGAACTGTCCCGGAAGCGAATTCGCCTCAAACGCAAATGCATCGTCGCAGATCGCTTTCGGATAGTAGATTTGGCCGAGGATATTCCATTGCTTGCCAGCAAAGCCGGTGCCGCTCGCCGTGATACCTTTTTCCAACGCGCTCATGATCGCTCTCCCTCTGCTTGGATCGCCAATATAACCAGCTCGATATTCGACGAAGCTTGCCAGCGGCTGGTCGGCCACCCGATGCTGGCAAGGGGTCAAAGCGGAGTTCAGCCCAAATTCAGCGCTGACATATATGCCTTAGCATAGGTGAGTTTGCCCGAGAGTCGAATCGCGGAACACTCGCAAAGAGTGTCGGCCCTCAGATCACACACTTCAGGCGCTTGAGACGGCTGCAGTTCGAGAGATATTTGGATTATTCCGTAAATTCCCGAATGGGAGATTGGAGTGGTCTCGTCCCTGAGCGGCGTAAGCGCTGACGCGGTAAGTTGCCTAACTTCCGCATGCGCTCTGGTCGTCAATGGCTTGTTGCTAAGCGGCCGATAAACGTATGCAGCGGCCCGAGAAGCTAGACGCCAGAGCCATTGGTCTCGCGCAAGTTTCAACATCTTCAGTCGACCAACGCTCGCGCATCCTGGCACCCTGGGACGGCAAACACCGCCGCGCGGCAGGTAATCCCTGGAGGGCAAACCAGCCGGGCGGGCACGACACGCCGCCGAACTCAGCCCTCGCCGATACCTACGCCCCGCTCAGCCAAGATGTGATGAGCTTTGTGGCTGAGCTGATATCGCGGAACTTCGCTTTCAGCGAGTTCGACAAGCCCTTTTCCCATGAGTTGATCAAGTACATGGCGCTTGTGCGCCTTGAGGTTGACGTGGGGCCCTTGCAGCAAGTCGCACAGTACAGCGATTTCCAGATCGGTCAGGTCCTCGGCCATCGCGTGCTCCTTCGTCGCGTATGTCGCATCACACTGAGCCTTATCCCGGCGCGGCAACTTACCGACGATATCGGAGACAACGCCAACCGTCGATCTGGCTCCGGGAATCGGGTGGGTTTCGGACGTTGGATTGGTCCATGTGGACCGAACAACGGAATCGGAGCGCCACTATGCAATTTCGTATTCGGGATTTGGCGGCAGAGCGATGCGTCTGGTCAATTCCGCCTGTCGGCACAGTGCCTACGAAGCTTCGCTGTCAAACATTAGGCGTGCGAGCATTCGACGTTCACGGCAAGATGGTGGGCCAAACGCTCAGCGAAAGTGGAAAGCTGGCGGATGCCATCGCGCGGCTGTTTGCTGACGGTCGCGCGAGGTGTCTTCAGGTCCACTTTGCGGCGGATGGCACTCATGCCGCCCGTGTCGATCGCTTCACGTTCTCCTCCTGCCATTTGCCCGGAGAAAACGAAACAGACTGCATTTCACCGTCCACGTCCCACTGAGCGGAAAGGACATTTGTGCGTTCGAACCAAACTTCGATTAGATAAGGCAAATCTGGCTTGGCAGCAGCACTAAGGCCGCGACAACCAGTGCAGCCGCAACGCGGAAAGTGGGGTCTCCTTTCAGCCAGCTTCCCTATATTTTGGACTCCATGCGCATAGCCGATTTGCGGGCGGGCGAGCGCACCGGCAGCACGCCCAACTCGGTGTAACGAACCAGCTGGCTGACCGAGCCTGCCACCCACATCGTCTGGTGCATCGCGGCGGCAAGCATGTCGTCAATGGGGAGGATCGTTAGCCAGGATCGCTCGCTCTCGGAAACTCTGCGGGCGCGAAACCGTGTCGAGCATGACAATACGTAGCCCCGCAGCGCGAAACCGCTGTACCGATTCGCCATTGAAAGACCGTGCGTGCACCTGAGTTCGACGTCGAGTGCGACTTCATCCTGAAGACGCCGCGCGGCACCGAGGATCGAGCCGCCCGTGTCGATGATTCATCGAACATGATTACCCTACGGCCCCCACAGAGCTGAATGGCTCCAGTATAGGATTGAGATCAAAAAAGCTCAGGCTTTAATGATTGCCGTCACAGAGCTCTAATCGGAATCCTCCTAGCGTTTGAACCGTTAAACGGGAGGAGACCATGGCAAGGATTTTGACCACTGCACTCCTGGGCGCAGTTCTAATCTCGACTTTCACTGTCGGCGTTAGCACGCTGGCCGGCGTTAAGATGAAGTCGTTCTTTCTCTATAGCGATCGCGACATTCTCCAGATGACGCCGACCGATTTCTGATCGCATCGGCTATGCCTGATGGGCGGACGACCTTGGCGTCAACGCCGCGCGCCGACCACAAATCCACTTGGCAAGTAGCAGCCGCGGCCTGTGGCTCAAAAACAATGGCGGAATGTGATGACCGTTACGAGACGTCCGCGGCTGCAGGGATCGCTGACAAAGTCGTGCCTCACGCGGCCATTCAGTGTGACGCGTAGTGGCACCCACTAGGCGTTGGTCCGGAATGTCCAGATCAGAAAACGGTGGCTAAATCATCAGTCCGACAAGGCAACATCTCAGCGCCCCCGCCCCCGCTCCGAGCCTTGTCGAGAATTGGCCGTCGCACCGCAGTCCAAACACGGTGCGGCGGCTAAATAGTGCCAAGTGTGCTGAAACTCGCCGCCTATGGCATCTTCGACACGATGGCCATCAACGTCGCCAAGACGAGCAAGTTGATCAACAAAAGGGCCATCGATCGATTGCGTTCGTATGTGTGAACCAGGTAACCCAGGCTCATCGCACAAGTCATGATCGCTATGGCGAAGACTGTTAAACCGACAGACATGCTCGATAATAGCGGGTGCTTTGACTGGTTCCAGCCAATTCCACTGGTCCAATGCGGATAGTTTCCCCATTAGGCGAACTTGGGGGCGCGAAGTCAGCGTGGTCACCGCATCCGTTGACACCCACTGAGCCTTCCACCCTAATAGGCTGGCGAAGCATTGCCAACTTGGCCCCGGTCCTCTCTGGCCGGGGTTTTCCGTTTTGAGGCCGGACGGGGCCTTACCTTGGTGTATCACACCTTCCTGCACTTCAAGTTGCGATCTTTGGCAGCTTGGCGGAAGATAATACGGCCCGTCATGCACTCCATCGTCAAGCGCTCCGTCGTCCTCGCGGGGCATAAGACTAGCGTCAGCTTAGAAGATCAGTTCTGGAACGCGCTGAAGGATATCGCGAAGGCGAGAGGCAAAACGCTATCTGAAACAATCGTCGCTATCGATGGCGAACGCACATCTGCAAACCTCGTGTCTTCAGCCGTGCGCATCTTCGTCCTCATCACTATCAGGGCGATCGAGAGGTGAGCGTGATACGCTGCCATCAAGCGATCGACCAACCCGTGTGTCTCTTGACGGTTTCCCCCCGGCTAACAAGCGGGCCTCACAATGGCGACGTGTGGTTGATTCCGTGTCACCACAGATTTGGAAGGCCCTGGTCAGACTTGGCTGGGGCTTTTCATTTGTCAAACCGGCGTTCGCCTCGTTCAACCAGCCTTTAGATTGCCCGTTATTTTCTCTGTTTGAATGAAATAACTTCGCAGCTTTCCACACCCAGATCGTCCCGCTGACGAAAATCCCGCCTCGTGTGGAGCGAGACCTTTCGAGGGTCGCTCGCGCCACCATCACTTCCGATAACCTTCATTATCGGAAGTAACGAGGCGGACGAGTTTTGAAGGTGTATCGCGTTGCACAGCATCGTGACAAAGATCGAGCGCGAGATGGTCGGGATGATGCCGCCGACACCGCCCTGCAGGCTGACGCCCCTGATCGTGACGGCAATGCTTTCGAGCATCAGGCTGTCGCCGAGTGAAGGCGTCAGCAAAAATCGACTAGGCGCCGAAGTGCCCTTCTCGTGCCAAAGACAAAATCGTCGTCTTTAGCCTCGACGATCACTTTGACCGAAGCAACGGTTGCAGGCTTATTTTTAACGACGCGACGAGACTGGGCTGTGTTGAAGATCTCGCCTTCTTAAGGCGCCTCCAGCTGCGGATCCGAAGCCTATCCTCAGGCGCCAGATCGCGGAGTATTCGTGCGTGCCAACTAACGAGAAATACGGGCGTACCGATCGCAAATGCTATCCCAACGAGCGTGGCGACGCAGACAGTACTTGCGGACTGCATGTACGCGGTTGCTCCCCGACCAATCGCCTCTGTGAAAGCCAACTAACTTATGTTCGAGCACTCAGCAAAAGGAGTGCCGATAAATCACTCAGCAAGTCGTGGAGTGGACTTAGGCTACATCTTGTTTGAGCGTGCCGCTAGCGAACCACCCAAGGTCGGGGTCTGTCCAACCCGCTGGGTATTGGACACGGCCCAAGCGTTTTTGCTCTTCGAAATAGTGGCCACGGTCGAACATCGCTACATTGCCCCTGATTTGCGCAAGATGCTGGCGGTGTTGCATCGTCTTAGCGAGATCGGCCAGCCATTTTCGACCGACTTTCGTAAGCACGACGCCATAGTCCCCAATCGCGCTCTCGGGCGAAACCATGCCGCATTGAACGTCATAGACGACCATGTCGACTTCGCGAAGCAGAGGATCTCCCCAGCCGCCGCCGCCGGTGGTGACGATACGAACCGACGACCCGGGTGGCACAATCACAGTGTCGGTCATGCCCGGGTAGTTTGTGGTTTCACCGTCGGGCGTCGTCACCGCGGCAGCGTAAGGCTGGCCGGCCTTGCCGCCGTTGACACCATAGCAACCGAGCGTCGAGCGATCGGCGTTGGAGATCAAACGCGCTGCATCCAGCGTCCGAATGCGCTTGTCGTAGCCGAAACCACCGCGGCGATAGCCGGCACCGCCGGAATCCTGCTTCAGGCCAAGCTGCTCGACCAGAACCGGATAGCGTGTTTCGGCAAATTCGGCTGGCAGGTTGCGCGAGTTCGGCACGACGTGAACGACGTCGGAGCCGTCGGCCCATGGGCGGCCAGGGCCGCCGCCGCCGAGCACTTCGCGGAACAGGAAGAAATCGTCTTGCGTCTTGCCGCCGGACAAGCCCCAGATCCGAATGGTCTCGTGATCGGCCGGCATGGCGCCGGCGGTTGCCTTCGACAGACAGGCCGCGAATGCGCCGAGCGAGCGCAACATCAAGAAGAAGCGCATGCCGGTCGGTCGGCCGAAATGCGGGGTAATCAAGCTGCCCTTCGGCGGAAACTTTACATCGATGACGTCAAGCACGCCTTCGTTCGAGTCGATCTCGGCGGCGCGTTCGGGCGTGGCCGCGAGCGAACGGAGCGTTGGCGCCAGCCACTTCCGAAAGTAGCGACCGTCGGCTTCGTCCAGCGACCAGTTGATCGGACCCTTGGCTTCGGGGTCGGTGCCGGTGAAGTCGAGCAGGATCTTGTCGCGCGTTTTGGTCATGGTGAGTCGCAGCGTATGCAGACGCGGCTCATCGACGCCGTCGGCTTCGATATAATCTTCGAAGTGATAGATGCCGTCCTAAATCTTGGGCAGGATTTCGCGGCGAAAGACCGCCGCCGTGTTTTCGAGGATCTGATCGAACGCTTGTTCAAGAGTCTCCACGCCGTAGCGCTGCGCCAGCGCTTCAATGCGGCGGCAGCCGAGGCGCGCGGCGCCCTGCTCGGCGTCGAGATCGCCTTTGAGATGCTCCGACAGGCGTGAATTGCGAACGATAATGCGGAAGGCCGCTTCGTTACGCTTACCCCGCTCATAGAGCTTGATCGGCGGGACCAGCAGGCCTTCCATCCAGCTGTCGGTAGCGTGAACCGGCAGGCTCCCCGGCACCGAACCGCCGACATCGTCATGATGACCGAACACCTGGCTGAAGCCGATCAGTCGGTCGCCATAGAAGATCGGCACCGTTGTGCAGAGGTCCGGGACGTGCCCGATGCCGCCGCTCGAATTGTAGGGATCGTTCCAGAAGAAGACGTCGCCCGGATGGATGTCGTCGGCGCCGAAATATTCAAATACCGGTTCGACGATCGCCGAATAAGAACGGCCCGTGAGCTTGCGACCCTTGGCGTCAAACAACGCCACCCGATAGTCGTGCTGATCGCGGATCATCGGCGACCGCGACGTGCGCTCGACGGCTGCCTCGATTTCCAGCTCCGCAGCCCGGATGGTACCGTGGATGACTTCAAGTTCGATCGGTCCGAGTACGCGGCGCGATGCGGAATGTTGCATGGCGTTTCCTCTCAGCGTCCACTCGCCAGAATGAGATTGCGATGGGGATCGGTGTGCAGCGACCAGCCAGGTGGCATCACGATGGTGGAGCCGTATTCCTGGACGATGGCCGGGCCGACAATGCGCTGATCGAGCGCAAGCTCCGAACGGCGGTACAGCGCCACGTCGACCCAGCCGGTCGCACGCCAAAACACTTTGCGCTGTCCGAAAGGCACAGCTTCGACGCGGCTGCCTTCGCTCGGCCTGATCTGCGGCCGACCTAGCCGGCCGACTGCGCGCACCCGCAGATTGACCAGCTCAACGTCCTGCTGGCCGCGATAGTCGAAGCCGAACGTGCGGTCGTGCACGTTGTGGAATTCATCCCACATGAAATCCAGCATCGCCTGTCCCGACAGGCCCGGCGGAATCTCGACGTGGACCTCATGACCTTCACCGAAATAACGAACGTCGGCCACAAACTCGATCGCGATCTCGTCCTTGGTAATTCCCTCGGCCTCGATATCCGAGTATCCGAGCCGCTCCAGTTCACCCCAGGCGGTCAGAATTTCGTTTGCATCGGCCGCGCTTTGCTTGCGCACCAGCGTGCGGATATAGTCGCGCGTGACGTCGCAGACGTGGAGGCCGAAGGCACACAAATTGCCCGGATCGGGCGGTGAGATCACCGTGCCGATGCCGAGAAAATCGGCGACTTCGGTGGCGAACAAGCCGCCCGCGCCACCGAACGCGATCATCGCATAGTCGCCCGGCTCCCGTCCGCGGACTGTGGTCACCTGACGGATGCCGAACACTTGGTTGGCGGCGGCGATTTCGAGCGCGCCGGCGGCGAGTTCATCGGGATCCAGGCTCAGTTGCTCACCAAGCGCCACGAAGGCCCGGCGCGCTGCGGCTGCATCGAGTTCGATCTCGCCGCCGACCAATGTCGCCGGCAGCCGGCCGAGCGCGACAGCTGCGTCGGTGACAGTCGGTTTGGTGCCGCCTTTGCCGTAACAGATTGGGCCCGGGTTGGCGCCCGCGCTCTGCGGACCAACTTTGAGCTGACCGTAAGAATCGATCCAGACGATTGAGCCGCCACCCGAGCCGACGGTAACGATGTCGAGCATCGGGGTCTTCACCGGATAGCTCTCGACCATCGAGGTCGAGGTATAGCGCGGCTGGTGGTTCTCGATGATGGAGACATCGGTCGAGGTGCCACCGACATCGATGGTCAGAATATCACGATAGCCTGCGAGCTGCGCGGTGTGCACCGAACCAAGCACGCCGGCGGCAGGACCTGACAACAGCATCGTCACAGGCCGTTCGCCGGCCGTCGAATGCTTCACGATGCCGCCGTTCGACTGCATGATCAGGAACGGAATGTTGCCGGACGAAGCGCGGATCTTGTCGGCGGC
Organism: uncultured Alphaproteobacteria bacterium; assembly: GCA_963737755.1. Classification (GTDB taxonomy): domain Bacteria; phylum Pseudomonadota; class Alphaproteobacteria; order Rhizobiales; family Xanthobacteraceae; genus BOG-931. Next base: position 90,609 of record CAVTTZ010000028.1, read on the forward strand.
GCGCTGCAGATAAGTTCGGCAATAGGGCTTCACCAACACGTCGATCAGCGTCGTCATCGCCCGCTCGTATTCGCGGTATTCAGGCAGCACCACGGACGACAGCGAGACGAAGATATCCGGGAAGCGCTCGGCGATCAGCTCACCGACCCGCTTTTCGTGGGCATCGTTGGCGTAAGCGTGCAGCAGGCAGACGGCGACGCACCGCACACCATCTTCAACCAGCTCTTGGACGGCGTCGAGGACCGCTTCCTCGTCGAGCGACTCGAGTTCGCTGCCGTCAAAGCGCATCCGACCGGGCACTTCGCGCACGAGATGAAGCGGCACCAGCCGGCGCGGCTTTACCCAAAAAAACGAATTGCCGTAGCCGTCCGGCACCGACTGGCGCGCAATTTCGATCAGATGGCGGAAGCCCTTTGTGACCAGAAGCCCCAAGCCGTCGAACTTGTGCTCCAGCACGGCATTGGTTGCGACGGTCGAGCCGTGCAGCAACATATCGACGTCGCCGGGCTCTCCGCCGGCAGCCTTGAGGACTTTGCGAACGCCTTCGACCAAGCCCACGCTCGGATCTTCAGGTGTCGACGGCGTTTTGGTGGCCGTGATGTCACCCGTGTCTTCATCGATGGCGACGATGTCGGTGAAGGTGCCGCCGGTGTCGATCGCGATTCTCAGGCCCATCGTTATATCCGTTATATGGATATGATATCCAGATTATGCATATTGGACGGAAAGGCTATTGGACCGCAAGTGTTTCCTTTGGTTATTGTTGAGCGCTTTCGCGGGTGATCGAGCCAACTGGGCCCCTCGCCTTTTCACTCCAGCGCGTAGTGGTCTAACGCCGCTCCTCACGGATGTGCGGCTGCCCAAGCGCGGCCGGCTCGTTCGAGCGTCCGAATTTGGTCGCGGCCGCCCAGACCATGACCGCAATGGTCGCCAGATAAGGCGTCATCAGCAGGAAGTATTGCGGAACTTGAATCCCGGCAGCCGCGATGCGCGGGATGAGCGCCTCAATGCAGCCGAACAACAGCGCGCCGAACAGAGCCCGCCAGGGCTGCCAGCGCGCAAAAATCACGAGCGCGATCGCGATCCAGCCGCGGCCGCCGCTGATGTTGGGAATCCAGAGCTTCACGTCGACGACCGATAGGTAGCCGCCGGCAAGCCCGATCAGCGCCGAGCCGGCGACGACCGCGCCGAGCCGGTAAAGCGACACGCTGACCCCGGCGGCATCCGCCGCTTCCGGATTCTCGCCAACCGAACGCAACCGCAAGCCGAGCATCGAGCGCGTGAGCATGTAGCTCACCAAAAAGAAAATCGGAATCGTCAGATAAACCACGACGTCCTGGGTGAAGAGAATTTTGCCGATCACCGGAATATCCGAAAGCGGCCAGATGGCGATCGGATGCAGGCCGGTGATCGCCCGATTGGTCCAGCCGCCAAGCGTGCCGACAAGGCTCGTCAGTCCCTGGCAGAAAAATACCACTGCGAGACCGGCGATCACCTGATTGACCCGCAAGAAAACCACCAGAAAAGCGAACAGAAGCGACACGACGGCGGCGGCAAGCATTGCGGCCAAAAGGGCGATTCCCGGATAGCCGCCAAGCTCGAGCGAGGTCGCGACCCCAGCCAGCGCTCCGACCAGCATGAAGCCCTCGGCGCCGAGCGACAGCACGCCGGCGCGTTCGCTGATGATTAAACCGAGTGCGGCAAGCGCATAGGGGGTTGCGAAGCTGGGCGTTCCGGCCAACCAATTGACGGTGAAATGCAGCATCAAATTCTCCGCCTAGCGCACCCAGTGCAAGCGATGACGCATCAGAAACTCGGACGCTGCAACGCTGATGACGATGATCGCCTGGATCAGCTGAACCATGGCAAACGGGATCTGATAAAAAACCTGAAGGCTGCGGCCGGAGACGAACAAGACTGCCACCAATACGGCGACCACCATGGCGGCGATCGGATTGTTGCGGGCCAGAAAGGCGATCAGGATTCCTGAAAACCCATAGCCTTCGAAATACGATTGGGTGAGCCGACCTTCCTGGGCTGCGGCGATAACAAATCCGGCAAGCGCCGACAGTGCGCCCGACAGCAGCGCCGACCCAAAAGTCACAATCCCGATCGGCACGCCGACGGCGAGCGCCATGCGGTCATTGTCATGCACGAACTTCGTGTAGAACCCGAAGCGCGTGAACATGACGAGCCAGCCGCTCAGCGCGGTGAAGACCAGCGCCAGCACCAGCGCACTGCTGATGCCGAAGCCGAGTTCGGGCAGCCGCTCGAATGCGCGGAACTGCGGGGAATGCGGGAAATTATCCTTGGGGTCGAGCCATGGGCCGTAAAGGAGATGCAGCAGAAAATTCAGCGCCACATAGTTGAGCAAAAGCGTGACGATGATCTCGTTGACCCGCCAACGCACGCGCAGCCACAGCGGTACGATGATCCAGGCCATGCCGGCGAGCGCTGCGAATACCATCATCAAGGGCAATCGCAACACGGGCGGCCCGATGTCGTAGAACGACACCGCGGTGGCGGCGATGCCGCCGAAGATCATCTGGCCTTCAATACCGAGATTCCAGAAGCGCACGCGGAACGCAAGCGCCGCGCCGACGCCGACGAAAATTAGCGGCGCAGCTTGAAACAAGATGGAGTGCAGGTTTTCCGGATCGCTGAAATTCTCGACAATGAATTCCTGGAACAATGCGGACGGCTGCACACCGGCGGCAATCAGAAGCGCCGCCGAAATGCCGAGCCCCAGGATCAGTGCTCCGGCCAGGATCAGCGCCTGCAGCCACGGCGACATTTGTTGCCGCAGCTCGAGATTGAGCCTTCCAAGCCGCCATCCATGACCACCGGCTTTTGTCAGGGAGTCCAGCGCTGCTTGCCGTAGCGCCTGCGCCCGGGACGGTCGTATTAAGCATGATGCACCATGACACGGCCGACGGCCTGACGATCGGCCGGTGCGGCAAACTCAGCGGCAATGCGGCCGCGCGTCATCACGCCAATGCGATCGGAGAGATTGAGGACCTCGTCGAGGTCGTCGCTGATCAACAAGATGGCGGCGCCGCCGGCGCGGGCTTTGAGCAGGCGCTCCTGCACCGCCGCGCAGGCGCGAACGTCGAGGCCGCGGCTGGGGCTATGCGCAATGATGACTTTCGGATTGCGGGTGAATTCGCGGGCGATAATCAATTTTTGCGCGTTGCCGCCAGAGAGTTGCGCCGCGCGTTGCCGCAGCGTGCGCACGCCCTGCACGTCGAATTCGCCGACCGCCTCGGTCGTCGCGCTCGCGCATGGCCGCCCCGTTGGTGAGAACCCATGAGCCATAGGCACCTTTGCCGATATGGCCGACACAGAAATTGTCGACCACCGACAAGCCGCCGGCGACCCCATAGCCGAAACGGTCGGCCGGAATGCAGGCGATGCCAAGATCGCGCAAGCGCTCCGGCGATGCGCCGGCAGCATTTCCCGCACCCTCGATTTCAATCGTGCCGCCAAGAGGTGTTCGGACGCCCGTGAGGGCTTCGACAAGCTCCGTCTGGCCATTACCGCCGACGCCGGCGATGCCGTAGATCTCGCCGGCGCACACATGGAAGCTCGCCGTCGTTGACGGTGAGGTGTCCATCGGCAGCGCGCGGCCCGCAAATCTTTGATCGTGATGCGCGGCGCGCCGGGCGGCGACGAGGAGACGCGGCGGGGCGAAGCGACCGCAGTGCCGACCGCAAGCCGCGTGAGTTCAGCGGCGTCGGTCGCACGCGAGTTGAGGTGCGCAACGGCCGTCCCCCGCGCATGACCGTCACCCGGTCGGTGAATGCTGGTGACCTCGCCGAGCTTATGAGTGACGAGAATAACAGCCGCCCCGCCGGCCGCGAGCGCCCGCACGGTAGTGAGAAGGCGCACCGCCTCTTCGTCGGTCAGCACGGCGGTCGGCTCGTCGAGAATGAGTATGCGCGCGCCGGCAAGCAGCACTTTGACGATCTCGACGCGCTGGCGTTCGGCGATCGACAATTCGTCGATGCGGCTTTTGGGATCGATATCGAAGCCGATGCATGGCGGCCTGCGTTCGGATCTGCCGTTCGATCTCGCGCACGCCTGGACGCGAACCGGCCGCGCCAGTTGGCCAAGAAGAACGTTCTCGACCACCGTAAACGGCCGCACCAGCTTGAATTCCTGATGCACCATGCCGATGCGACAGGCGGTGGCGTCGCGCGGACCGCTGAGCACCACTTCTTCGCCGTTGACGAAAGATCTGTCCGGCCTCCGGCGCATAGAGGCCGGCCGCGACGTTCATCAGCGATGACTTGCCGGCGCCGTTCTCGCCCAAGCAGCGCATGGACTTCGCCGGCTTCCGCCTCGAACTCCGCGTCATCGAGGGCGGCGAACCCGCCAAACGATTTCCTGACTCCCACGAGCCGAAGGGCCGCGACCATTTCCGCACTCCAGGCAAATAAAGCGCGGCGCGGTCTCGGGCGCGCGCCACGCTTGAGGTTCGCTTATTTTTTCTGCGTGATCACGCCCGGAACGAACCAATCCATTTTCCACAGATCGGCGTCGCTGATGACCTGACCCGCGGCGACCCGCTCCTTGCCGTCACGATCTTTGATCGGTCCCGCATAGACGTGCAGCTTGCCGTCGATGATCTCCTGGCGCGCGGCCATCACCTTGTCGACGACGTCTTTGGGTACGTCGGCGCTGCAGCAAGCGATATCGGTACCGCCGTCTTTGATCGAAATGAAATCGCCGTACGGACTGGTCACCCAGTTGCCGGCTTCGATCTTCTTAATCTCGGCGATCAGATATTTGTCCCAGACCCAGGCGGACGAGCAGAGCGTCGCCTTCGGCGCGAATTCGCGCAGGTCGCGATGGTGGCCGGTGCCGTGGATCTTGCGCTCCTGCGCCACGATCTGCACGGTCGGCGTGTCGACGTGCTGGCCGATGACGTCGATGCCCTCGTCGGCAAGCGCCTCGGCAGCGGCACGCTCTTTGACCGGATCGTTCCAGGCTCCGGTGAAAACTGCCGTTACGGTTGCTTTGGGATTGAGCTTTTCAGCACCCAGCTCGTAAGCATTGACGGTCCAGTTGACGATGCCGAACGGATTGGCCCCGACGAAGCCGAGCTTGCCGGATTTGGAAACGCCGCCGGCCACCATGCCGCACAGATACTGGCTTTCGTAGGTGCGGCCATAAAACGACTGCAGGTTCGGGCCGTTGGTCGTGCCGGCAGCGTTGAGAAAGGCGACGTCCGGATGCTTGGCGGCAAGTTCCTTGAACGTATCGGAATATCCGAAGGCCGTGCCGATGATGATGTTGTAGCCGCGCTGGATGAATTTCTCTGCCGGCGGCGTTATCTGGGCGGCGTCTTCGGCGATGTTCTCCACGAACGGAATTTGCATTCCGAGCGCTTTTTCCATCTTCGGACGTGCTTCTTCGAAAGCCTGCGTCCAGCCGCCGTCATTCTTGGCTTTGAAGTACAGAAAAGCCACTTTCGGCGGCGCCTTGAGCGTAAATCCGTCGGCCCAGGCTCCTCCGGTTGCTAAGCAGGGTCGCTGTCCCTGCGACGAGAGCTAACTTACCAAACATCACTGCCTCCCTCTGGCTTATGCCGACGGTTCGAGCCGCCGGCTATTGAGTTGCACTCACGGTAAACGCTTCAAGCCGATGCATCCCGACAATGGCCAACGATCCCGACTGGAGCCGATCGCCTGTCTAGACACCCGCTTGCTCGAGCGCTTCGCTGATCATGCGCGGCGTAAGCGGCACATGGCGTATCTTGATCTGCCCTAGCGGCCGCAGCGCATCTTCGACGCCCGACGCCACGACGGCGCCGACCGCGATGCAACCGGCTTCGCCAACCCCCTTCACTCCGAGCGGATTGAGCGGCGAAGGCGTTTCCAGATGTAGGATCGAAACCGGCGGAATTTCCGTCGCGTAGGGCACCAAGAAATCCATCAGGCTCGCGTTAGCGAGATTGCCGTCAGGTTGATATTCGAGCTTCTCATACAGCGCGCCGCCGATACCCTGCGCAATACCGCCATGCACCTGTCCTTCCACGATCATCGGATTGATCATGTTGCCGCAATCGTGGATGCACACGTATTTCCGGATCTTGACCGTGCACAATTGCGGATCGACTTCGATGATGGCGGCGTGCACGCCATAGGCCCAGGTCGACGCCGGCGGGCTGTAATATTCGGTGGCCTCGATGCCCGGCGCTTGTCCTTCGGCCAGCGGAGGTCCGTCATGTTTGCTCGCCGGCGCGAACTGCGTCGCCGCCTGCGCGGCCTCGTTGAACGCATAGCGTAGCGGATTGCTCGCGGTCGCGATGGCGGCGAGCGGCACGAAACGGTTTGAGCCTTTGATCCAGGCAGCGGAATCGTGCAGATCGACGTCATCCATGTCGACTTCCAGCATGTTGGCGGCCGCTTCGAGAATTTTTTGTCCGCGTCAGTCACTGCCGCCTTGTGGATGGCGTTGCCGCTTACCACTGCGGCGCGGCTCGCAAACGTTGCAACGCCCCAGTCGAACGCTTTGGTGTCGCCCTCGACTACGATCACGTCCGCCGGGGAGACGCCGACCTGATCCGCGACGATTTGCGCAAAGACGGTGTCGTGGCCCTGACCTTGGCCCGAAAGCCCGGTATTGACGTAGACTTTGCCGGTGATCGGATGAATGCGGATGTGGCCGCCTTCGTAAGGGCCGAGCCCCGTTCCCTCCACGTAGCACGCAAGCCCCAAGCCAAGATATTTACCTTCGGCGCGCGCTTTCTCCTGATCCGAATAGAAAATCCGGCCCGCCAAACGCTTCGGCCGCCATGCCCAACGCTCTGCCATATTGACCGCTGTCGAGCGTCACCTTCAGTCCGTCGGCGAAGAGCAGGCCATCACGCGGGTACGGAAATTCCTTTTCAGAAATGAAATTGCGCCGGCGGATCTCGAAGCGATCGATGCCGAGCTCCTCTGCGAGCTGATCCATCGCCCGCTCGATTGCAAAGCAGGCCTGCGGGCGCCCGCAGCCACGATAGGGCGTCACCTGCACGGTCGGTGTATAGACCGCTTTGAATTCGACCCAAATGTTGGGAATGCGGTACGGGCCGGCGATCGATGTGGAGGCGACTTGCGCCACCGCGATGCCGTAGGGAATGAACGCGCCGGTATCATGCAGAAAGCTGTCGCGCAGCCCGATGACTTCGCCGGTCTTGAGCGCCGCAAGCTCGATGGTGTGGATTTGCGTGCGCTCCTGCGAGGAGCCGATGAAGTTCTCGCGACGGTCCTCGATATATTTCACCGGACGACCAAGCTCCATCGCCGCCATCGGGACGAGCAATTCGTCCGGATAGAACAGCAGAACCTTTTGGCCGAAGCCGCCGCCGACATCGGGCGCGATTACCCGTACCTTGTCTTCGTCCAGATTGAATATCGACGCGAGGCCGCCGCGCACCGAAATCGGTGCTTGCGTGCCGTCCCAGACTGTTAGTTCGCCGGATACCGCGTCCCAGCGCGCCGCCACCGCGCGGCATTCCATCGGCGCCGCCGTGGAACGGTCGACTTGCACCTCAATCTTGGTGAAATGCTCGGCGCGCGCGAAAGCAGCATCCGGATCGCCAGAAACTTGGATGAAATGCGCCGCGAGATTGTTCGGAACGTCGGCATGAACCAGCGGCGCGCCATCCACGAGCGCGCGCTTCATGTCCATCTCAACCGCAAGGTGTTCGTATTCGACCTCGATCAGTGCTGCCGCGTCCTCAGCCGTGTAGCGGTCAACCGCGACGACCATGGCGATTGTCTGGCCAACATAATACACGTCGCCGCGCGCCAACGGCCGCTGCGTCTTCGGATTCTTCATCGACGGATGCGGAATAAGCAGCGGCATCGCCATGTCGAGCGGGCCGATATCGTTGCACGTATAAACCGCGGCGACGCCCGGATAGTTTCGCGCAGCGCTAACATCGATCTTTTTTATGCCGCGCGCGCGCCACGGGACTGCGTAGAAAGGCCGCATGCAGCGGATTATTCAGTGGGATGTCGTCGACGAAAGCCCCTTCGCCGCGCAGCAGCTTCGGGTCGATATTCCGTTCAACGCGAGCGCCGAATGTGCGTGTCGACATGGGTGATGTCCGTCAGCCGCGGCCAAGCAACTCGGCCGCGCGCCGCACCGCCGCGATGATGTTGATATAACCAGTGCAGCGGCACAGGTTGCCCGAGAGCAGGTCGCGAATGCCGGCTTCCGAAAGGTCGAGCGGCTCGCGCTCCTCGAACCGGCTGAGCACGTTCATCACCATGCCCGGCGTGCAAAAGCCGCATTGCAAGGCGTGGCATTCCTTGAATGCCTGTTGAACGGGATGCAGCGCGCCGTCTTCGGCGGCGACGTCCTCGATGGTGCGGATGGCGCAACCATTGGCCTGTACCGCAAGCGTGAGACAGGAGCGGCCGGCCTTGCCGTCGATATGGACGGTGCAGCACCCGCATACGCCATGCTCGCAGCCGACATGCGTGCCGGTCAGGCCAAGTTCATGCCGCAGAAAATCGCTGAGCAGCATGCGCACACTGACCGTGCGTTTGACGGCTGCCCATTGACGGTCAACGACACTTCGACGACGCGGATCGTCCGAACGTTCCGGAATTGACGGTCGAATTGCTGAGCGCTTCATTGCCGATATCCTGCACGCGCGCGAGCGGCGGCAATGGGCACGAGCCGCTGAATCAATCCGCTCAGCACGCGCCGCCTGTATGACATCGAAGTATTCATGTCGTCGGCTTGCGTGACTGCGTCCACCGATGCCCGCGCCGCAATCGGCAAGTTCGCTGCTGTCAAGAAGCTTGCCATCGAGTGCCGCTTCGGCCGCCCTCAGGCGCACCGGGCGATCGGAGATTCCGCAAGCCGCAAGCCGTATGTCGTGCACGTGGCCCTCGTCATTGAGCGACAGGACGCAGCCGAGACCGACGAGCGCGTAATCGCCATGTCGCCGCGTTACTTCGTCAAAAGCAAAACCCGACCCATCGGGCAGGACCGGAAGGCGCGCTTCGATGACGATTTCATCTTGGCAACGGCTCGTAGTGAGGAAGGATTGGAAAAAATCCGCAGCCGCGATCTCGCGGGTACCGTCGGGGCCAATTGCGGTTATGGTGCCGTCCAAAAGAACAAACAACAACGGCATTTCGGCGGACGGGTCGGCATGACAAAGACTGCCGACCACGGTTCCGCGATTGCGAATCGGCACGTGAGCGACGTGCTGCATGGTTTCAGCAATCAGCGGATTGAGCCGCCGCACCCGGGAGTCGAGCTCCAGCTCGCGGTGTCGTGTCATCGCTCTGATGACGATCTCGTTCCCCTCTATGGCGATGCCTTTTAGGCCTTCGACATGTTGGATGTCGACCAGAAGGGATGGCGCGGCGACGCGAAAATTCATTGCGGGAACAAGGCTTTGACCACCGGCCAGCACCATCGCATCGGCATCGCTTGCGAGGATGGCGACAGCGTCCCGAAGGGTCCGTGGGGCCTCGTACCGAAACAGCGGCGGCTTCATTTACAAGCGGCCCTCACATGACGCGTGTATCCACGACCCGAATACGATATCTACATAACGGACGTACTGTCAATCAACTCGCGCGGCCGCAACGGCTTTTGGGTACAATGATTGGGTCGAGTGGCCGTCAGTGCGAAAGTCAGTTAGGAAATTCACCATGCACGCGTGCCATGTCTCGACAAATCCCCACCGCCGCCCGCCGCCAAAGCACGCTCCGTTCGGCCCGCAAGCAGCACGAAAAACGGCGAAAAACGGCAATGGATTGGAAGATTTGCGGGGCATGTCGCGGTCGCTGGCGATCATCGAGCACTTGGCAGTGCGACCCGGGCGCGTGGTCGACGTAACTCAGGAAATGGGGCTGCCTTGGGCGACGGTGCACCGCATCATCACCCAACTCACCAAAGCCGAATTTCTACGCCGTGATCCCGAAACAAAACGCTATGAGATTGGCCCGGCGCTGTGGTTTGCAGGCGCGACTTATATGGCCAACCATCGCGTTCTGCGGGCGGCGATCCCCTATTTGCGTAAGCCTGAGGAAATCGAGGGCATTGCTGTGCAATTGGCGGAGCGCGTACGCGACCAAGCAGTAGCGATTTATTCAGCGCAGCCTTATGCGACTGAAATCTCTAAAGCGCAGTACGGTTACCATTTCCCGCTTGCATTGCGGTTCGAAGGGCCGAGTGCTGCTTGCGTTTGAGACGCCCGAATTCGTCGAGCATTATTTGCGCCGGCCGCTGGAACGTCTCACCGAACTGACGATCGTCGATGCTGAGGAGTTGCGCCAGGATCTGGCAGATATCCGGCAGCGCGGCTATTCGATTACCTTAGCCGACGTTCAGCCATTCACAGGATCGATGGCGGCGCCGATACGCGATTTTTCCGGCCGCGTGATCGCCTCGCTTTGCTTCATCGGAAGAAAGACCTTGCTGCAGAACGAACGTAAGCGCGACGAGTTGCTCGAACATTTGCTCCACGCCGCGCATCTTGCGTCATTGGATCTCGGCTGGCGGCCGGACCCGGTCAAGGGACGCAAAGCCGCGTCCGCTCAACGACGTTCCTGATACGAGCCTTGAAGGTTCTTGAACGTCTCCACTAAGCCGTCGACGGCGGCATCAATAAAGGCGTTTCCGGCCTCAGGCGGTGGCTTTTGTGGGGTCACCAAAAATTGCGGCGTGGCCAGCCGCTGGGCGCGGACGGCGCATATAGGTCCGCGTCGGATTGCTCGGCGCTACCAAATCCCAGCCGACCGGGCCGTATTTTGCTCCCGCAAGCTCGCTCATTTTCACCAATTCTGGGCGCGTTGCGAGCTGAAAAGCCGTCTCCAGTTCGCAACCGTGACCCATGCCGCCGGGTACCGATTTGCGCATGGCGTGAATGTTTGCCGCAGCCGGCTCCCAATAGCTTACCGCCGAAACGATAAAATCGAACTCCTTATCCAACTCGTCGACCAGATGCCGGGCGACTTGATCGTTGGCTGTGCCGCTGGGACGATTGCCGTTGAGGATAATTAAATGGTGAAATCCCTGTCGGATCAGGGCGGCGCCGATCTCGAAGATCATTGTCTGATACGTGGGTATTGATAGCGAGATTGTTCCGGGAAAAAACTCGAAGGTTTTCGAAATTCCGTAAGCAACCGGCGGCGCTACGACAGCGTCGATCCGCTCAGCCAGTCTTAGTGCAATGAATTCGGCTTGATGGGTATCCGTATCGGTCGGCATGTGCGGACCATGCGCCTCGGTGGCCCCCGTCGGCAGGATTACCGGCTTGCGTTCGCCGATGATCTTGGCGATCTCCATTTGAGTCATACTCGACATGCGACGTTCCATGACGGTTCCTTTCTTCGGCAACTGAGCCGGACCAGCCTTTAGGCCGATACCTCAAAAATTGAATTTGAGTCCAGTGCCCAATTTTAGAAAGCGACCCAATGAAATTCCATCCATATCCCGATTTTGCAGCACGCGATGCAAGCAAGGATGCTTTCAATCAAATGACAGGCTCGCCGGGAGTGTTCACGACCCGCGCTTCTACGTCGCGTGTCGTCCTCAAATTCCTGGAGTGTTCTTTGAACAGTTATCCCCTGACCGATAGAATTCAACGAGACCACCGCGATGCCGCAACACAACATCGGGAACGGTTGATACCGGCAACACAATCCAAGGGAAAAAGGCCGTCAGCGCGCTGGACGTCAATAACTCGCAACGCGGCAAGGAGCACTGCAGGCTCTTGGGACTACGCCCGGGAGCGAACTCGGACGTTTAAGATCTGCGGTTTTTCGTCTGGTTATGGCTATCACGCGAAATTACCCAATGATTTAACAGCAGATACCTAAGCCCGCACGACGGAGGCATATTTCATTTTCGTGGCCCGCTCCCACCAGTTGGCTCACGGTTTGCCGCGACGCAAGATGTCGTGAGATCGGGATTGCCCTGTTATACTGCGACCGCTGGCGAGCACGCGGTGAAAGCGATTGCAGATAGCTGAGACGCAGTGAGTCTTGAAAATTGACGGGACCGCGAGCTTTACTACACCCAATGGATGCCCGTGGATTGCCGACAGCCTCGAGGTCGGGCAGTAAGACACCTCCGACAAGCGTAAATTGGCGTTCGAGTGGCTGGTAAAAACGCACCAATGACTTCGTCAATGTCCTTCGTCCTCGCGCTAGATCAGCGGCGCGCTCGGTCGCGCCCCGCCCGGCGTCCGCCTTCCGCGATAAACTTCAGGGTTGGCGACCTTAGCCAACTTCCGGCACCAATCAACTCTAGGGTGCCGCTTGGGGAGCGACGGAGGCGCAAAATCCGCAATTACAAAACCTGCACGATAGGCTATTATCCACATTCATGAGCGATCGTGAGAGCGCTGCAAAAGTATTCGAGGCTCTGAAGGCGGCCGAATGCGAGCCAGCCCAACGATCATTGCCAATCTTAAATAAGCTAACAGCTCTCATGCAAAGCGATCTTGAGCAGCCGTTTGAGATTGAAGAGGCTCGTGCCAATACATTTTTGGCCATCTGCGAAATCGCAAAGGCTTTGCATCGCGGCCAGCCAGCGGATCACTTGTGGCCTCCGGCGATCAATGCAGCGGAACAATGGATGTCCTTCGCAAACAATTTGTGAAACGGGAAGGAGCCAACGACGGATTTCTGGCCGCGAGGATTCAGCCTGCCGCGAACATCGGAAAAGTGACGCCGATTGCCCATGCGAGAAGCAGGCCGAGGCCAATGCCGACAGAGCAAGGCGAGCCTGTTCTGCGACCCACCCAGCCGCCTATCACTCCAAAAATTGTGAAGAAAACTAAGATCACAGGAATAATGATCAACAGAAAGAACAGCCGCTTGAAATCGAGCGCGACGGCTGCTCCCAACGAAGCGATGAATAGGCTGCGGGCGACGAGTACGCGCCAGACGGCGGCGCGCCCTCCTTCGGCGATTAGACTGTCGGCAATCATGTAGGGCAGCGCACCAACGGCAATCACTGCGATGATTGGCAGCCTGGCCGGGATCGGCCAAAAAGACGCCACGTACCGATCAATGGCGCCACCGAAGACAAAAATTCCATAAACCGTGAGAGCGAGAGCTGGAAGCCATGCAACGCGTCCAAGCTTTATGCCGCTCCATAGCATCACGCCGAGAGCAATCAAGCCATACACGAGCAAAT
>CAVTTZ010000029.1:0-387535 GCA_963737755.1 uncultured Alphaproteobacteria bacterium
GCGGAGTCGAACCGCCGACCTCTTGAATGCCATTCAAGCGCTCTCCCAACTGAGCTATGGCCCCTAACAGAATTCAGTGCGGATAATCGGTCACCGGAATGAAGTCACCCGACGTCCGGGCATTCCGATTAGCGATAATCAGTTACCGATTCCTGATTAACCTTCCTCCTCGTCCTCGATATCGCTGCCGATGATGTCGGTGACATCGGCGTCTTCTTCTTCCTGTTCCTCGATGAAGGCCGCGTCGTCGAGGCTTTCATCGTCCATCTCGACCTCTTCTTCAACATCCGGCTCGGAGGTTTCCACCGCCCCTTTGGCGCCCTGCGCCTCGGCGTCGGCGTCCTCCAGCGAAACGGTCTCGGCCTCCTGCTGCTCCGGCTCGGCCGCTTCCGGCGCGGGAGCTGCGGCCGCCGCACGCTGCGCGGCAGCCGAATCGGGCCGCGAGCGCGACGTCACCACCTCGACCGGGACCACCTTGCCGGTATACGGCGAGATCACGGGGTCCTTGTTCAGGTCGTAGAATTTGCGCCCGGTTTCGGGGCAAACGCGCTTGGTGCCAAGTTCCGGTTTGGCCACGGCCGAATTCCTTCAATTTGGGTGCTTCACTTGGCTAGTCGCGAAGCGCCTGTCAATAGCGGATTGCAACCATCGCCAGCCGATTGGTTGACGAGGACGGCCGCCGCACCCAGCGCACGTTCCGCTGCCGGCTGCTCTTTCGATCGTGCCGCGCAGCCCGCTTTCCCTTTTTCGCATCATGCTCTAAAGCAGCGCGCGAGTTCTTTTCATGCATGCCAAACCAAGCCCCCTGACCGCCCGCCGTTCTGGCCCATTGCGAGGCCGTGTGCGTGTCCCGGGCGACAAGTCGATTTCCCACCGCGCGCTGATTCTCGGCGCGCTGGCGGTTGGCGAAACGCGGATTTCCGGTCTGCTCGAGGGCGAGGACGTTCTTAATACCGGCAAGGCGCTCCGCGCGCTCGGCGCCCAGGTTGAGCGTACCGGCATCGGAGCCTGGCGCGTTCACGGCGTCGGGGTCGCTGGCTTTGCGGTGCCGGCGGCGGCGCTCGATTTCGGCAATTCCGGTACCGGCGCCCGGTTGATGCTGGGCGCGGTGGCAGGCTGTCCGGTCACGGCGCGGTTCGACGGTGATGCGTCGCTGCGCAAGCGGCCGATGCGGCGCGTGCTCGATCCGCTGGAGCGGATCGGCGCGCGGACGCTCGACTCGGACGGTGGCCGCCTGCCGCTGACGCTGGTCGGCGCGCGCGATCCGATCCCGATCGTCTATGAGCCGCCGGTCGCGTCGGCGCAGCTCAAATCGGCGGTGCTGCTGGCCGGGCTTGCAGCGCCGGGCGAAACCGTCGTGATCGAGGCCGAAGCAACTCGCGACCATACCGAGAAAATGCTCAGCCATTTCGGCGCCGACGTGCGGGTGACGCCGCACGGCGCCCATGGCCGGCGCATCACGCTTGCGGGCCAGCCTGAACTCGTGCCGCGGCCGATTGCGGTTCCGGCCGATCCGTCATCGGCGGCCTTTCCGCTGGTCGCTGCGGCGATCACGCCCTGGATCGGAGGTCATTCTCGAAGGCGTGATGCTCAATCCGCTGCGCGCCGGCCTGATCGAAACGCTGGTCGAGATGGGCGCGGCGATCGAGCGGCTCGATGTGCGCAACGAAGGCGGCGAGGATGTTGCCGATCTGCGGGTGCGCGGCGGCGCGCTGCGCGGCGTCGAGGTGCCGGCCGAGCGGGCGCCGGCGATGATCGACGAATATCCGATCCTGGCGGTGGCGGCCTGCTTCGCCGAAGGCACCGACCGTGATGCGCGGCCTCAAGGAATTGCGCGTGAAGGAGTCGGACCGGCTCGCCGGCACCGCCGACATGCTGCGCGTCAACGGCGCGACGGTCGAGATCGACGGCGACGATCTGATCGTCGTAGGGCAGGGGCGCGCCGTCGGCGGCGGCGTTGTCGCCACCCACATGGATCATCGGCTGGCGATGTCGGCGCTGGTGATGGGGCTTGCGAGCGAACAGCCGGTGACGATCGACGACGGCAGCTTCATCGCCACGAGCTTCCCGGATTTCATCGCGCTGATGCGCGGTCTCGGGGCCGACGTGGCGTAAGCGCCGACAACGCTGCTATATTGTTGTCCGTTCGAGGAGACTTGCGATGGCAAGCGCGCGCGCAGCGGCAAACAAAAAGACGGCAGTCGATACGCCTGTCCGCCACAAGAAAACCGGCGTCAGCAAGAAGCGGTTCAAGGACGCGTCGGGAAAATTTGCGCAGGTCACTGTGCTTGATGCCAATGCGGCCACGTTCGGAGCCGACTTGTTGCAGGTTTTCAAGGACAACGTCGCCAAGGCACGCAAGGAAAATAAGCGCCTGTTCGGTTCGCCGGATCGTGTCCCTGGCGACGAGTGACGGGCCGCGGCTGTGGATCGTCGCCGGTCCAAATGGGTCCGGCAAAACCAGCACCTATGACAACGCCGACATTGAGGATTTCGGCCGCTCGGTCTGGATCATAAATCCCGACGCGTTGGCCAAGCGTATTCGTGACATCGAAGGACTGGATCTGGTGCCTGCCAACGTGGAGGCGGTGCAGCGGATCGAGCGCTGGCTCTATTCGTCGATCGACGCCCATCAGACGGTCGGCGTTGAAACGGTTTTGTCAACTCCGAAATATCGCGCTTTGGTGTCGGCCGCCAAAAAGCGAAAATTTGCGATCCGCCTGATTTACGTTCTGCTGAATTCGGCACAGCTCAACATCGAACGCGTGCGCCTGCGGGTTGCGAAGGGCGGCCATGACGTGCCGACCGACAAGATCGTGCAGCGGCGGGCGCGATCGCTGGAACAACTGCCGTGGTTTTTGCGCGAAGTCCGATGACGCTTGGCTGTTTGATAATTCGGGTGCCAGCCCGAAACTGATCGGCAGCAAGACGAAGGGAAAGATTTCGCTCGAGAGCAACGCTCTCCCTGAGGTGAAACACGCCGCAAGCGTTGCCGCAAGCGAATAAGTCCGCAGTATTTACTGTCGCCGAGTTGCTGGCTACTGCGGAGAGGCTCGCTTACGCCCGCCCGAGCGCCAGCACGGCGTTCAGCCCGCCAAACGCGAACGAGCTCGACATCGCGTTCTTGATCGGCGCGTTGCGGGCGACGTTCGGCACGTAATCGAGATCGCAATCCGGATCGGCTTCTTCGAAATTCGCCGTCGGCGGAATCGTTTGGTGGTGGAGCGCGAGCGCGGTGGCGGCGAGCTCGACGGCGCCGGCGGCGCCGAGGCTGTGGCCGAGCACGCCTTTGCTCGACGACACCGCGAGATGTTTTGCGGCGTCGCCGAAGGCGAGGTGCAAAGCGGCGGTCTCGCCGCGGTCGTTGAGCGCGGTGCCGGTGCCGTGGGCGTTGACGTAATCGACGTCGTCCGGATTGAGCTTGGCGTCCTTCAAGCGCGCCGCGCATCGCGCGGGCCGCGCCGCTCGGATCGATGGCGGTGATGTCGCCGGCGTCGGCGCTCATGCCGAAGCCGAGCATCTCGGCATAGATCGGGGCGCCGCGCGCGATCGCGTTGTCGCGTGTCTCCAGAACGAACATCGCGGCGCCTTCGCCGAGCACGAGGCCGGAGCGGGTGCGCGAAAACGGCCGGCAGGTATCGGAGCTGAGCACCCGCAGGGCTTCCCAGCCCTTGAAGGTGCCGACGGTGAGGCAGGCTTCGGTGCCGCCGGTCAGCGCGATCGGCGCCTGGCCGGAGCGCACCATCGAAAACGCCTGGCCGATCGCGTGGGTGCCGGATGAGCACGCCGACGCGATCGTGTAGGTCGGCCCTTTCAGCCCGAGATCCATCGACACGGCGCTGCAGGCGGCGTTCGACATCAGCCGCGGAATCGACAGCGGATGCGCGCGCGTGCCGTTTTGTCCGTAGAGCCGCAGGAACGAATCGTCGAGCGTGTTCATGCCGCCGGTCGAATTGCCGATGATGGTCGCGGCATCGAGCGCGAGCTCTTCGGTCAATTCCAATCCCGAATCGCGCAACGCCGAGCGCGCGGCGACGACGGCAAATTGCGCGAAACGGTCGAGCAGGCTTTCCCGCCTCGGCTCCAAATGATCGCTCGGCTTGAAATCCAGCACCTGCGCGGCAATTCGGCTGTTGAGCCGCTCGGTCGGAATGATGGTGATCGGGCTGATGCCGGAGCGGGCTTCGACCAGCGCCGACCAGAATGCGTCACGGGTGCTGCCGATCGGAGTGACCACTCCGATGCCCGTGATGACGACGCGATTCATTTCGATGCTTTCGCCGCGACCAGTTTTTCGACCATCTCGGCGACGTCGCCGACTGTGGTGAACGGCAGCTCGTTGCCGGCGGGTGCATCCGCGCTTTTCTCGTCAGGCTTGCCGGAAGCGGAAACACGGGTCGCGTCGTTGGCCTGCAACGGAATGGCGATGTCGTATTTCTCCTCGAGGGCAAATACGATCTCGATCACGTCGAGCGACTCGGCGCCGATCTCGTCGAGGCGCTTGTCCGGCGTGAGCTGTTCGACGGGAATGTTCAGCGATTTTGCGATGATGGAACGAACGTCGTCGATGATTGCCAATGGACTCCCCGCCAACCTGCTTCCCGGCGCAGGGCTTGCCCGCGCGACACCCGACTAGCTTACCCTGAAGCCTCAATCGGCAATAATACCATTATTCGATACCCGCCGCTCAATCTCAAGCCGCTCCGGCGAGGCCGTATCACGAACAGCCGCCGGCCGTGCGGTCGGCCAGCGCATAGGCGCGCTCGGTTGCCGCATTCAGCGATTTGTTCGAGCGTGCTCCGCGCGTGTTCGAGAACCTCGGGACTTGCGTCGGCGGGAACGCGGATCATGTCTCCCACCACGCCCGCGGCGCGGCTGAACGGCAGATTGACCGCCGAGCGGTCCCAATTGTTGAGTTCGACCCGCCGGCTGGTGGCGAGCGCGAACGGAAAGATCGGCCGGCCGGTGGCGCTGGCGAGCTTGATGATGCCAAGGCCTGCGACGCGCGACACTTTCGGCACATCGGCGGTCAGCGCCATGTTGGTGCCTTCGGCGAGCACATCCATCATGCTTTTGAAGGCGCCGACGCCGCCTTTGATGTGATAGCGGCGGCCATGATCGCCCGAACCCCGAACCGTGCCGACGCCGAGCCATTCGGCGGCGATGGCGTTGATCTCGCCGTCGATATGGCGCGAGATCAAGACCTTGAAGCGATAGCCGCTGCGCAGGAACGGCAGCAGGAAATGCTGGCCATGCCACATCGCAAGAATCACCGGCTGTTCGTGCCCATAGAGCTGAAACGGATCGGCTGGCTCCATCTGGACGCGGCTTGTCATCCACACCAGACGCAGATATTCGGCCGCCGCCACGCCCAGGGTCGTCTGGACCCAGCGTTTTTGCATCAGCCGTCGCGACAACTTCATCGGAAGGAATTCCTCGTCGGCATCACCATCGCCTATGCCGAGCGTTTTGTTCGGGCATGATCGCTGGGGTCAAGCCCCAAGGCAGGTTTTTTGGGATCATGTTCCAGCCGCAGTCCTCAACCTGATCACGCCGCTCGCGTCAGGCAAGGGCTTCGCTGTAACGAAATCACCCGCGGATCACCTATTCAATGCGCAAGGGCGGATCCGAAGCGCGATGCGGCGCGGCTTTCGTCAACGTCGCATATGTCTATCAAAAATGCGCATACGTCCATCAATGTGCATTCGGTATTGATGAGCGGCTCGGGTGTGATGCGCTTGTCATCCTTGACGTGCACGTCATTCTTGATGCGTAGTTTCCAGCCGCAAGAATGTAAATAAATGACGATGATCATCGCTATAGACGGCCCGGCAGCCTCGGGCAAGGGAACCATCGCCAAGCAGGTGGCGGCAATCTATGGACTGCCCCATCTCGACACCGGCTTGATTTATCGTGCGGTGGCCAAGGCGGTGATCGATGCCGGGTACCAGCCGGACAATGTCAACAAGGCGATCGAGGCCGCGATCGCGCTCGATCCGACCCAGTTCGACGAGAGCGCCCTGAAGGCGCCGGCGATCACCGAAGCCGCGTCGGTCGTGGCAGCGATTCCGGAGGTCCGCCAGGCGCTGATGAACTACCAGCGCGCCTTCGCCACGACGCCGCCCGGGTCCGTGCTCGACGGCCGCGATATCGGCACCGTCATTGCGCCCGGCGCCGACGTGAAGATCTTCGTCGTGGCCTCTCCGGAGGTGCGCGCCGCCCGCCGGACCGCCGAAATGCGGGCCCGCGGCGAGCCGGCCGACGAAAAAGAGGTCTTGGCCGACCTGTTGCGGCGGGACGAACGCGATTCCCGGCGCACCGCCGCCCCCCTGAAGGCCGCGCCCGACGCGCACTTGCTCGACACCACACATTTGGGTATAGACGCGGCATTCCGGGCTGCCGTCGACATCATCGAAGCCGTCCGAACGGGCCGAAAGCGCTAATCATAGCGATTTCGTCATTGGAGGTAAGCCCGTTCGCGTCCTTCGTCTGGCACACCGGACCAAGCTTTTGTCCTGACCGTATGGCTTAAGGCCCCACCGCCGGCATGACCGGCGGCTGCTGCGCGTTCGGGATGATTTTCAATCACGGGGCTCGGAGTATTTATGGCTCAACTAGCGACCGCCGCGCCGTCGCGCGAAGACTTCGCCAGCATGATCGAGGAATCGTTTGGCGGGGGTAATCTGCAGGAAGGCTCCGTCGTCAAAGGGACGGTTGTCGGGATCGAAAAGGACACGGCCGTCATCGACGTCGGCCTGAAGACCGAAGGCCGAGTGGCGCTGCGCGAATTCGCGGGCCCTGGTCGCGGCAACGAGATCAAGGTCGGCGATACCGTCGAGGTTTATCTGGAGCGCGTCGAAAATGCGCTCGGCGAAGCGGTGCTCTCGCGCGATAAGGCGCGGCGGGAGGAAAGCTGGGGCAAGCTCGAGAAGGCGTTCCAGAACAACGAAAAGGTCACCGGCGTTATCTTCAATCAGGTCAAGGGCGGCTTCACCGTCGATCTCGACGGCGCCGTCGCCTTCCTGCCGCGCTCGCAGGTCGATATCCGTCCGATCCGCGACGTCTCTCCGCTGATGAACAATTCGCAGCCCTTCCAGATCCTGAAAATGGATCGCCGCCGCGGCAACATCGTCGTGTCGCGCCGCACCGTTCTGGAAGAGACCCGCGCCGAGCAGCGCCAGGAACTGGTGCAGAATCTCGAAGAGGGCCAGGTCATCGACGGCGCGGTGAAGAACATCACCGATTACGGCGCCTTCGTCGATCTCGGCGGCATCGACGGTCTGTTGCACGTCACCGACATCGCCTGGCGGCGCGTCAATCATCCGACCGAGGTCCTCAACATCGGCCAGCAGGTCAAGGTCAAGATCATCAAGATCAACCACGAGACCCACCGCATCTCGCTCGGCATGAAGCAACTGCTCGACGATCCGTGGCAGGGCATCGAGGCCAAGTATCCGGTCGGCGCCCGCTTCAAGGGCCGCGTCACCAACATCACCGACTATGGCGCGTTCGTCGAACTCGAGCCCGGCATCGAAGGCTTGATCCACGTTTCCGAAATGTCGTGGACCAAGAAGAACGTGCACCCGGGCAAGATCGTCTCCACCTCGCAAGAGGTTGAGGTGCAGGTGCTCGAAGTCGATCCGGTGAAGCGCCGCATCTCGCTCGGATTGAAGCAGACCATGCGCAATCCGTGGGAAGTGTTCCTGGAGAAGTATCCGCCCGGCTCGGAAGTCGAAGGCGAGGTCAAGAACAAGACCGAGTTCGGTCTGTTCCTGGGTCTCGACGGCGACGTCGACGGCATGGTGCATCTCTCCGACCTCGACTGGAAGCGCCCGGGCGAGCAGGTGATCGAGGAATACAAGAAGGGCGACAAGGTGCAGGCCCAGGTGCTCGACGTCGACGTCGAGAAAGAGCGCATTTCGCTCGGCATCAAGCAGCTTGCCGCGAGCAGCGGCGGCGCCGGTGCCGGCGCGGATGCGGCTCCGGCCGAGGGCGGCGACATCAAGAAGGGCGTTGTCGTCACCTGCGAAGTGCTCGACGTGAAGGAAGGCGGCATCGACGTGAAGATCGCCGGCACCGACTACTCGGCCTTCATCAAGCGCTCGGAATTGGCGCGCGACCGGTCCGAACAGCGTCCGGAACGTTTCGCTGTCGGCGAAAAGGTCGATGCGCGCGTGATCCAGTTCGATCGCCGCACCCACAAGCTCCAGGTCTCGATCAAGGCTCTGGAAGTCGCCGAGGAGAAAGAGGCGATCGCGCAATACGGCTCTTCCGACTCGGGCGCGACGCTCGGTGACATTCTCGGCACCGCGCTCAAGCGCAAGGGCGAAGAAGACTCGAAGGACTAACGTCTTATGTCCTCTCCTGCGTTGCGGGGGAGGCAGGATTTGCGGTGGCGGGGTTTGTTTGCTCCGCCGCCGCAGCGTTTGTTCTGCCGGCACGCTTGCGTGCGCACCTCTTCCCGCAAGGGGGGAGCAGACAGGTGAAAGGACTCGCCGATGTCGCTTGATGCCGACCTGATCGTCGACCGCCGCCGCATGCGGCGCAAGCTCACGTTCTGGCGCGTACTCGCCATTGCGGTGGTTATTGTCGCCATCGGCGGCGTGGCTGCGGCGTGGAGCCATCGTGCGAACTTCGGCGGTGCGAGCTCCTATATCGCGCGGGTCAACATCAAGGGCTTGATCCGCGACGACGAGGAGCGGGTGAAACAGCTCGAGAAGCTGGCGCAATCATCGGCGGCGCGCGCGGTCATCGTGCACATCGACAGCCCCGGCGGGACGACGGCGGGATCCGAGCAGCTTTACGATGCGCTGACCCGGCTGAAGGCCAAGAAGCCGCTGGTCATCGTCGTCGACGGGCTTGCGGCATCGGGCGGCTACATCACCGCGATCGCCGGCGACCACATCATCGCCAAGCAGACCTCGATCGTCGGCTCGATCGGCGTGCTGTTCCAGTTTCCGAATGTCAGCGATCTTCTCAACAAGATCGGCGTCAAGGTCGAGACCATCAAATCGTCGCCGCTGAAGGCGTCCCCGAACGGTTTTGAGCCGACCTCGCCGGAGGCCCGCGCCGCCATCGACTCGCTGATCCAGGACACCGTTCGCCTGGTTCAAGAGTTTGGTGCAGAACCGGCGTCACCTCAGCGACGAGGAATTGCAGAAGGTCGCCGACGGCCGCGTCTTTACCGGCCACCAGGGCATCGACCTGAAGCTCGTCGACGAGCTCGGCGACGAACAGACGGGCGTCGCCTGGCTCGCCAAGGAAAAGGGTCGACGCCAAGCTGCCGGTGCATGATTTCGAATTGCACGACCGCTTTCGCGACCTGCCGTTCCTGCACGCCGCCACTGTCGGCGCGCTTTGGACGCGGCCGGGATGGGCGCGCTGGCCCGCCACTTCGAGGACTCTGAGCGCCGATGCAGGCGGTGGAGCGGCTTAATCTTGACGGTTTGTTGGCGCTTTGGCACCCTGCTGAATAGGGCGGAGTGCCGGTGTCCCGGGTTCCGTCATATCGTTGCAAACACCGAACCGTATTTGCAACGATCGGATTGCGGATGACCCGAGAGGGTCCTGGGCACCTGCAGGCAAGCGGTGCGAGGCGATAAAGGCACGGTGCAGGGCTCGCGATGATCAAGTCCGAACTGGTGCAGCGCATCTCCGCGCAAAACCCTCATCTTTATCAGCGCGACGTCGAGAAGATCGTCAACGCGATCCTGGACGAGATCGTCGCCGCCATGGCGCGCGGCGATCGCGTCGAACTGCGCGGCTTCGGCGCGTTCTCGGTCAAGGAACGCCCGGCCCGGACCGGCCGCAATCCGCGGACCGGCGCCCACGTGTCGGTCGATGAGAAATGCGTGCCGTTCTTCAAGACCGGCAAGGAAATGCGCGAGCGGCTCAATCAGCTCGACGAGGTCTCCTGATCCGGCGCATCGTTTCGGCCCGGTGGCCTCACCAGGCTGGCGGGCCGCGCCTGACGGGGGCTTGGGCAGTTCGCCCGACAGCGGGGCTTTTTCCAGGTTCCGCCCGCGCTGAGCGGACGCAACGAACAGAGGTCTGAAGAGTGCTGCGCAGAATCGTCGCGGTCGTCGTCCTCGTGCCGCTGGCCATCATCATCATCGCGTTTGCGGTCGCCAACCGGCAGATCGTGACGATTTCGTTCGATCCATTCGATCCGGCGAAGCCGATGTATTCCATGGCGACGTGGCTGTTCCTGCCCATGTTGGCGGCGTTGATCTTGGGCGTCGTCATCGGCGGCGTGGCCTCCTGGTCCGGCCAGGGCCGATGGCGGACCACGGCCCGAAGGCTCGATCGCGACGCGGCGGCGCTGCGCAGCAAGCTCGCCGCCTACGAGGCGATGGCGGCCAGCCAAAATCCCGTCGGCACGACCAACGCACCACCCGATCGGCTGCGGCTGCGGCCGCCGGTCTGACGTCCGGCGACCTGCGCCGGCCGCGCGGCCACCTCGGCGCTCGGAAACTCATTTCAAAAGCGATCCATTCGCTGCCGCAACATCTTGATGGGGCGTGATTCTTTCGGGAATTGCGGCTTCCCCTTCCGGGCATCATGTTCTAGATCCAGTTGTCACCGCATGTCCTTTTTGTGAAACCGGTTTCCACTTTTCCGGGACATGCTCTAGGAACGGACGATGTCGCTGATCGTCAAAATCTGCGGACTGTCGACGCCCGAAACCCTCGATGTTGCCATCGGGGAAGGCGCCGACATGGTCGGCTTTGTGTTCTTTGCGCCGGCGCCGCGTCATGTGTCGTTTGAGACGGCCCGCGCGCTGGGCGAGCACGTCCGCGGCCGCGCCCGGAAGGTTGCGCTCACGGTCGACGCCGATGACGCGATGCTGGCCGCGATTGTTGAATCGTTGCGGCCGGATTTGCTGCAGCTTCACGGCAAGGAAACGCCGGAGCGGGTGTCTGTGCTCAAGCAGCGTTTTGGACTGCCGGTGGTCAAAGCGCTCGGCATCCAGGCCAAGAGCGACCTCGACCGCGTGAAAAACTACGCGCCGGTCGCCGATTGGATCTTGTTCGATGCCAAGGCGCCGGCCGACGCGACCAGACCGGGCGGATTGGGCAAGTCGTTCGATTGGACGCTGCTCAACGGCACAGTGCCGGACGTTCCGGTGATGCTGTCCGGCGGCTTGAGCGCAACCAATATCGAGGAAGCCTTGTCGATCGCCCGCGTGCAGGCGGTGGATGTTTCTTCCGGCGTGGAAAGTGCACCCGGCGTGAAAGACATCGGCAAGATCAGAGACTTCATTCGTGCCGCGCGGCGCGCGCACGCTCATTTGTCGCGTGAGGTTTTGAGTCATCCATGACCGTGCAACAGCCAAATTCCTTCCGCACCGGCCCGGACGAGGGCGGCCATTTCGGCAATTATGGCGGCCGTTTCGTCGCCGAAACGCTGATGCCGCTGATCCTGGAACTGGAAAACGCCTACGCTAAGGCCAAGACCGATCCGCAGTTCAAGAAGGAGATGGACGGCTATCTCACCCACTATGTGGGCCGGCCGTCGCCGCTGTATTTCGCCGAGCGGCTGACGCGCATTGAGACAGACGGCCTCCGGCCTTTCGGGCGGCGGCGCAAAAATTTATCTTGAAGCGCGAAGAGCTCAATCACACCGGTGCGCACAAGGTCAACAATGTGCTCGGCCAGATTCTGCTGGCGCAACGCATGGGCAAGAAGCGCATCATCGCCGAGACCGGCGCCGGCATGCACGGCGTTGCCACCGCGACGCTCTGCGCGCGCTTCGGTCTCGAATGCATCGTCTATATGGGCGCGGTCGACGTCGAGCGGCAGAAGCCGAACGTGTTTCGCATGCACATGCTCGGCGCCAAGGTCGTGCCGGTCGAGTCCGGCTCGAAGACGCTCAAGGACGCGATGAACGAAGCGCTGCGCGATTGGGTCACCAATGTGGGCTCGACGTTCTACTGCATCGGCACCATCGCGGGTCCGCATCCGTATCCGATGATGGTGCGCGATTTTCAGTCGATCATCGGCCGCGAGACCCGCGAGCAGATGCAGGAGGCCGAAGGCCGGCTGCCGGATTCGCTGGTCGCCTGCATCGGCGGCGGCTCGAACGCGATGGGTCTGTTTCATCCGTTTCTCGACGATCGCGGCATCGAGATTTACGGCGTCGAGGCCGCCGGTCACGGCATCGACAGCGGCATGCACGCGGCCTCGATCGCCGGCGGGCGTCCGGGCGTGCTGCATGGCAACCGCACCTATCTGCTGATGGACGAGCGACGGCCAGATCACCGAAGCGCATTCGATTTCCGCCGGCCTCGATTATCCGGGCATCGGCCCGGAGCATGCCTGGCTCAACGATATGGGCCGCGTCACCTTCCTGTCGGCGACCGACGACGAAGCGCTGCACGCCTTTCAGCTTCTCTCCAAGCTCGAAGGCATCATTCCGGCGCTCGAGCCGGCGCACGCGCATCGCCAAGGTTTTGGAGCTGGCGCCGAAAAAGCCGAAGGATCACCTGATGGTCGTCAATCTCTCCGGCCGCGGCGACAAGGACCTCGCCACCGTGGCCGAGCATCTGCAGGGCGAAGCCCAATGACGACCCGCATCGATCGGCGCTTTGCGGCGCTCAAGGAAGAAGGCCGCGCCGCGCTGGTGACCTTCGTCATGGCCGGCGATCCCGATTACGACACGTCGCTTGCGATCGTGAAGGCGCTGCCGCCGGCCGGCGCCGATCTGATCGAGATCGGCATGCCGTTCACCGATCCGATGGCCGACGGTCCGGCGATCCAGGCCGCGGGATTGCGCGCGCTCAAGGGCGGGCAGACGATGAAGCGCACGCTGTCGCTGGTGCGCGAATTCCGCCGCACCGACGATGCGACCCCGATCGTGCTGATGGGCTATTACAATCCGATCTACATCTACGGCGTCGATCAGTTTTTGGTCGATGCCAAGGCGGCCGGCGTCGACGGCCTGATCGTCGTCGATCTGCCGCCCGAGGAAGACAACGAATTGTGCCTGCCGGCGCTCAAGGCCGGCTTCAACTTCATCCGGCTGGCGACGCCGACCACCGACGACAAAAGATTGCCGGCGGTGCTCGCGAACACCTCGGGCTTTGTCTATTACGTCTCGATCACCGGCATCACCGGCTCGGCGGCGCCGGATGCCGGCAAGGTTTCCAGCGCAGTCGAGCGCATCAAGCGCCACAGCGCGCTGCCGGTCTGCGTCGGCTTCGGCGTGCGCACGGCCGAGCAGGCCCGCGTGTTCGCCGAGCGCGCCGACGGCGTCGTGGTCGGTTCGGCCTTGATCGACACCGTGCGCAAGCATCTCGATACCGAGGGCAAACCGACCCCCGGAACCGCGGACGCGGTCGCCGATCTGGTGCGCGCGCTGGCAAGCGGCGTCCACGGCGCCCGCCGCGTGCCGGCGTAAAGCAAGCACGCGTAGGCACTCACGCCCGATTGCGTTTGGGCGACTGCCCGTCCGCCCAACACACGCGGGCTTGTACGAACGCGCGAGGTTCATTGCCGCGTAAATCCACCGCGCGTGCTTGCCGACCGCGAACTATCCGATAGACTTTAAACATCGCGCGCGGCGTCTCGTCGACGGGCGGGAAAAAATAAGTCTTACAAATCGGGAGGAAGTGAATGTCCAATCGGATTCTGACCAGCCATGTCGGCAGCCTGCCGCGACCCGCGAAGTTCATCGAGGTCGCCCAGAAGCGCACGCTCGGCGAAAAGTTCGATGAGGCCGCGTACGAGACCGAGCTGAAGGGCGCCGTCGCCGAGGTCGTGCAGAAGCAGAAAGACGTCGGCGTCGATCTGATCAACGACGGCGAGCTCGCCCACACCATGGGCTGGGCCTACGATTACGGCTCCTGGTGGTCGTATGTGATCCGCCGCCTCGGCGGCGTCGAGGTGGTCAATACCGGGCTGTGGTTCACCAAATTGTCGGCGCACACCGAAACCCCGATGGCGCCGAAAGATTTCGTCGTCGGCGATTGGGGTGAACGCCGCGACATGGCTGAGTTTCTCGATGCCTATATGGATCCCGCAATCGGGCTGCGGTTTGCCGGAGCAGTTCATGACCAATCACAGTCCGCTGGTGAGCGGGCCGATCACCTACAAGGGTCAGGAGCTGATTCAGCGCGACATCGCCAATCTGAAAGCCGGTCTCAAGGCCGCCGGGCTCGGCACCGAGGGCGCCTGGATGAACGCGATCGCGCCGTCGAGCTGCGCGCGCATGCCGAACGAACATTACAAGACCGAAGAGGAGCTGTTGTACGCCTGCGCCGACGCCATGCACGAGGAATACAAGGCGATCATCGACGCCGGCTTCATCGTTCAGCTCGACGATCCGGCGATCGGCGAGAACTGGGATCAGCAGAAAAACGAGCCGAGCATCGAAGGCTATCGGCGCTACACCAGAATGCAGATCGATGCGCTCAACCACGCCATCAAGGGATTGCCGTCGAACAAAATCCGCTTCCATCTGTGCTGGGGAAGCTGGCATGGCCCGCACACCACCGACATCCCGATGCAGCACCTGGTCGATCTGATGCTGGCGGTGAATGCCGACTATTACTCGTTCGAGGCCGCCAACGCCCGCCACGAGCACGAATGGAAGATCTGGAAAGAGGTGAAGCTGCCGGCCGGCAAGAAGATCCTGCCCGGCGTGGTCACGCATTCGACCAACCTGATCGAGCATCCCGAACTGGTCGCCGACCGCATCTGCCGCTTCGCCGAAGCCGTCGGCCCCGAAAGCGTCATCGCCTCGACCGATTGCGGCTTGGGCGGGCGCGTGCACCCGCAGATCGCCTGGGCAAAACTCAAGGCGCTCTCGGAAGGCGCGGCGCTTGCGTCCAAGCGGTTGTTCGCCAAGGCGGCGGCGTAGTTTCGCCGCCGTCAGGGGCTCTTGCTTTTCCGGCCCGCCCCGGTGAAATCCGGGCGCGGGCCGGCGAGCGAGAATGGACACTGAGCAATCCGAACGCGCGACTGATGCACCCGAGCCGGCGCCCGCGCCTGTGCGCGAAGGGGTGCCGGCTGTCCGACGACCGTCGAGAATCTCAGCGGCGTTGATTGTTGTTGCGGCGGTCGTCTTTGCTGCCGCCATTGCCGTGTTTGCCGGTGCGGTGATCGAATCCCGCGAGGCGGCCGAGCGGGAAGCGCGCGTGTTCGGCGGCACCGCGGGCGCTGCGTTTGCTGAAGGCGCCTGCGATCGCGCGCTGCGCCTGGTCGTCGCCGGCTTGCCGGACGAGGGGGCGTCTTTTTCTGTTCCGTCGCGGCCGCTGCAGGACGATTTGTCGTTCTTTGCTTCGGCGCGCGGCTGCACGTTTCGGCTGGCATTGACCGGCCACACCGGCTTGGTGAGCAACGCCGTGTTCAGTCCGGACGGCGCCAGTGTCTTGACCGCGTCGTGGGACGGCACGGCCCGCGTCTGGAATGCGCGCACCGGAGCGGTCACCGCCACGCTTTCGGGGCACACAACTTGGGTGAATTCTGCCGCCTTCAGCCCGGACGGCGCACGGATCGTCACTGCCTCCTGGGACAAGACCGCGCGGGTCTGGGATGCCAAGACCGGCGCGTTGCTGGCGACGCTGACCGGCCACACCGACCGGGTGAACGGCGCGGCCTTCAGTGCCGACGGCACGCGCATCATCACGGCGGGGAACGACCACACCGCGCGCTTGTGGAACGCTGCCACCGGCGAGCCGCTCATGACATTCACCGGACATGCGGACGCGGTGAACACGGCCGTGCTCAGTCCGGACGGCACCCGCGTGGCCACGGCCTCATTCGACACCACGGCGCGCATCTGGTCGGTCGAGACCGGCGCCGAAATCGCCATGCTGGCCGGCCACGGCGGCTGGATGTGGAGCGCGCAATTCAGCCCGGACGGCAGCCGCATCGTGACCGCCTCCGAAGACCGCAGCGCGCGCGTCTGGGACGCGGCGACCGGTGCGCTGCTCGCGACCCTCTTGGGCCATGACGGGCCGGTCGTGAGCGCGGTTTTCAGTCCGGACGGCAGCCGTATCGCTACGGCATCGTTCGACAAGACCGCGCGCGTCTGGGATGCGCGCACCGGCGATGCGGTCGCGACCCTTATGGGTCATGGCGGCTGGGTGTGGACCGCCTTGTTCAGCCCCGACGGCAAGCGCGTGGTCACCGCGTCGCAGGACTCGACGGCGCGCTTGTGGGACGCCGCCACCGGCGCTGCCCTGGCGACGCTGCCCGGACACGCCGGCGCGGTTTTTCACGCCGCATTCAGTCCGGACGGCAACGCGGTCGTGACCGCGTCCTTCGACAAAACGGCGCGCGTCTTCGATCTGAACAGAAACGCACCCGCTGCCGTCTTCGCCGCCCACACGAAGGCCGTTACAGTGGCAAAGTTCAATCGCGACGGCACCCGCGTCGTGACCGCGTCGCAAGACAACACCGCGCAGATCTTTGATGCTGCGACCGGTACGCCCACGGCTCCGCCGCTCCGCCACGACGATGCGGTCGCCGACGTATCGTTCAGCTCGGATGGCAGCAGGATCGTCACCGCCTCCGACGACCAGACGGCGCGCATCTGGAACGCGCAAAGCGGCGCGCTGCTGCACACCTTGTCGGGTCACGGCGAACGCGTCGTCACCGCGTCCTTCAGCCCTGACGGAACGCGCATCGTCACGGCGTCCTTCGATCATACCGCGCGATCGTGGGACGCCGGCAGCGGAGCCGCGCTGGTCACGTTCAAAGGCCACACCGATTGGGTGAACGCCGCAAGTTTCAGCTCCGACGGTGCGCGCGTGGTGACCGCCAGTTTTGATCACACGGCACGGCTGTGGCGAGCAACGAACGGCGAACTGCTCGCCACACTGAGCGGACACAACGATCGCGTCATCGCCGCCGCTTTCAATCACGACGGTTCGCGTGTGGTCACCGCATCGGCGGATCGCACCGCACGGGTCTGGGACGGACATTCCGGCGCGCTGATCGCGACACTCGCCGGACATGCCGATTGGGTGAATGGCGCTGCCTTCAGCCCCGACGACACGCGCATCGTCACAGCTTCGTTCGACGGCACTGCGCGGATCTGGGACGCGGCGCACGGCACGCTGCTGGCGATACTCGCCGGGCATACGGATCGGGTCGTCAGCGCGGCGTTCAGCGCCGATGGCGCCCGCATTATCACCGCGTCGGCGGATCATACCGCGCGCATCTGGGATGCCCGAAATGGGACGGTGCTGGCGATGCTTTCGGGTCCGACCGGCGAGGTCGCGGCGGCGGCGTTCAGCCCGGACGGCACCCATGCGGTGGCGGCCTCGCTCGATCATAGCGCTTATGTCTGGCAACTCGATCCGCTGATCGTGATGCCGCCGGAGCGCCGCCGCGCCACTGTATGCGCGGAGCGGCTGGTCGGCGCGCAATCGTTCAGCGACCGGGAGATGCAGGATCCGCTGCTGCGCGGCCGCGAAGAGCTGCGCAACCCTTGCGCGGCGCGTGAAACGCTGGGTCCGTTCGCCCTGCGGCGCACGTTCCGCCGCCTGGTGGCGGCTTTCCGCGGCGCCTTCTGACCGCCGGATGGGCCGAATTTGGCTTTGGACTTCGCGCTGTGCCCTGCGTTATATTCCGTCGGATATAGCGTGGCGTCAATGCGCGGGTGAAAAGCGGTTTGGCAATGGTGAAAATTCGCAGTGAGAAGCTGACGACATGCCGCGTGGCGGCGGACGGTCAGGAGGTCGGACTCGAGTTCGTCGATTCCTCCGGCGCCGCCGTCAGGCTGGAAATGCCGGTCGAGCAGGCCGAGTCTTTGGTCATGACGTTGCCGCAACTTCTGGCGAGCGCGCTGCGCCAGCGAACCGGAGACGAAGATGCGCGCTACGTCTTCGGGCTCGGCGAATGGGCGATCGAAAGCGCCCAGGGGCAGGACTGCCTGATCGCCACCTTGAAAACGCCGGACGGCTTTGAAGTCTGTTTCGGCATCCCGTTCGAGGCCTGCCGCTCGCTCGGCTGGAATTTGTTGCGCGCTGCGGAAACGCAGAACGCTGAAGAGCCCGCGGCGGAGCGCTGCCGCCCGACCCTGAACTGACGCCGTCTGCTGCCTCGCGCTTCGCCGAGAAGGACGAAGACGCGCGCCGGCAAGTCCGCCCGGGATTTTTGCGGGAGGCTTGTCGAGCGCTCCTTGGATTTCGGCGATGCCGGAGCTTGTCGGGTGGAGACGCTCGGGCTATGTCCCGGCCATAAGCGCGTTATATTTTCACAAATATCACGAAGCGCCCGCCGCCATTCGCCTTCGGCGAAACAACGGCAAGGGCCCGATACCGAGGGAGGAGCGACAATGAACGCACCGGCAGGAAAATTTCTGATCGAAGATACCTGGCGCGGCCGCGTGTTCGGCACCGAATGGCGCGACGCCGCCGGCGGTTCGCTGGACGTGCTGGAGCCGGCGACCGGCAACAAGATCACCAGCGTCGGCAACGCCACCGCGGCCGATGTGCGCAAGGCCGCGGCCGAAGCGCGCGCCGCGCAGCCCGGCTGGGCGGCAACGCCCTACGAGGAGCGCGCCGCCATCCTGCGCAAGGCCGCGCGTGCGCTCGAAGATCATCAGGAAGAACTGATCCCCTGGATCGCGCGCGAGACCGGCGGCATCCCGGCCAAAGCCGGCTTCGAGATCCACATGGTGACCGAAGGGCTTTATCGCGCCGCCGCGATGTGCACCGAGCCGCAGGGTTTGGTGCTGCCGTCCAATCCGGGCCGCATCAGCCTGGCGCGGCGGATGCCGCGCGGCGTCATCGGCATCATCTCGCCGTTCAACTTCCCGCTGATCCTGTCGATGCGCGCGGTTGGGCCGGCGCTTGCGACCGGCAACGCGGTGGTGCTCAAGCCCGATCCGCGCACGGTCATGACCGGCGGCTTCATCATCGCCCGCGCGTTCGAGGAAGCCGGCTTGCCGAAGGGCGTGCTGCACGTTCTGCCCGGCGGCGCCGAAGCCGGCGAGGCGTTGTGCACCGATCCGGACATCGCGATGGTGTCGTTCACCGGCTCGAGCCATGTCGGCCGCCGCATCGGCGAACTCGCCGGCAAGCATCTGAAAAAGGTGCAGCTCGAGCTCGGCGGCAAGAACGCGGTGATCGTTCTGGAAGACGCCGATCATCGATGCCGCGGCCTCGGCGATCGCGTTCGGCGCCTGGTTTCATCAGGGCCAGATCTGCATGACCACCGGCCGCATCCTGGCGCAGAACAAGATCGTCGCCGCGTTGACCGAGAAGCTGGTCGCCAAGGCCAATCATCTGCCGGTCGGCGATCCGCTCGGGCAGGTCGCGCTCGGCCCGGTGATCAACAAGGCGCAGGTCGCGCGCATCGACGGCATCGTGAAGGACTCGGTCGCGGCCGGCGCCAAGCTCGAAGCCGGCGGCACCTTCGATGGGCCGTTCTACAAGCCGACCGTGCTGACCGGCGTGAAGCCCGGCATGCGCGCGTTCGAGGAGGAGATTTTCGGCCCGGTCGCGGCGATCACCTCGGTCGGCAGCGACGACGAAGCGGTCGAGCTCGCCAACCACAACGAATACGGCCTCTCGGCCGGCGTGTTCTCGGCCGATGTCGGCCGCGCCATCGCGGTCGGCAACCGGCTCAACACCGGGCTTCTCCATATCAACGATCAAACCGTCGCCGACGAGCCGCACGTTCCGTTCGGCGGCTCGGGCGCATCCGGCAACGGCACCCGCATCGGCGGCCCGGCCAACTGGGATGAGTTCACGCAGTGGCAGTGGATGACCATCAAGGACAAGCCGAACCCGTATCCGTTTTGATCGGGCATGCTCCTGGCCGCGTTTCCCGGACGCGGTGGAGCGCGACAGCGCTGCACCGTCGATCCGGGATCGTTACAGGCTCTGCGTTCGTTACGATCCCGGGTCTGCACCGCATCACTTCGTGCTGCGTTGCGCCCGGGAAATGTCTGTGCGTAACCCGGGCGGGCTATCTAACGCGTCTTCACATCACCTTATCGAGCGTGATCGGCAGATCGCGCACGCGCTTGCCGGTGGCGTGAAAGACCGCGTTGGCGATGGCGGCGGAAACGCCGACGATGCCGATTTCGCCGATGCCCTTGATGCCCATCGGATTGATCAGTTCGTCCGGCTCCTCGACGAAGATCACGTCGATGTCGTGGACGTCGGCATGCACCGGCACGTGATAGCCGGCGAGGTCGGCATTGATCATGCGGCCGAAGGCGTGATCGATCAGCGTCTCTTCATGCAGCGCCATGCCGATGCCCCAGACCACGCCGCCGAGGATCTGGCTGCGCCCGGTCTTGGTGTTGAGAATGCGGCCGGCCGCGATCGCACTGACAACGCGGGTGACCCGGATGACGCCGAGCTCCTCGTCGACTTTCACTTCCGCGAACACTGCCGAGTGGGTGTTGCGGGCGTGCGCATCGTCTTTCTTGAAGCTGTTCTTGCTTTCGCGTGTGATGCGCTCAAGGCGCGCGTGACGCATCACGTCGGCGATCGACACGCCGCGGCTGCGGTCCTTGGCGTCGACCAGCCTGCCGTCGACCAGCGCGACGCCGTCCGGCTTGGCGTCGGCAAGCGGCGAATGCGGCATGGTCTTGGCGACGCGCAGCAATTCATCCCGCACCTCGCCGGCGGTCTTGGCGACGGCGTGCGCGACCGATGCGGCGCCCCATGAGCCGCCTTCGACCGGCGCCTGCGGCAGCGTCGAGTCGCCGAGCTTCACGGTGATGCTGTCGAGCGGCAGCCCGAGCGCATCGGCCGCCACCTGTGCGGCGATCGTGTAGGTGCCGGTGCCGATGTCCGAGAATGAACACGCGACCTCGGCATGGCCGTTGGCGGTGAGCACGATGCGGGCGGCGGTCGGCATCTGCAGCGCTTCCCAGACGCCGCTGGCCATGCCCCAGCCGACCAGCTCGGTGCCGTCGCGCATCGAGCGCGGCTCCGGATTGCGCTTGTCCCAGCCAAATGCTTCGGCGCCCTGGCGGTAGCATTCGCGCAGGCTCTTGCTGGTGTAGGGAATGTCGTCGTGCTGGTCGCGGTCGGAATAGCAGCGCAGCCGCAGCTCCAGCGGATCGATCTTGAGCGCGACCGCAAGCTCGTCCATGGCGCATTCGAGCGCGTGCACGCCGGTGGCCGCGCCCGGCGCCCGCATGTCGGACGGTGTCGGCAGATCGAGCCGCGCCAGCTTGTGCTCATAACTGGCGTGGTCGCTCTTGTAGAGCAGGCCCGACCAGCCGGTGTCGTTGCGCGAAAAATCCTCGTAGCGCGAGGTGACCGCGATGGCTTCGTGCGTGATCGCATCGAGCGTGCCTCCGGCTGCGCGCCGAGCGCAAGCCGCTCGATGCTCGCCGGCCGATAGGCGAGCGCGTACATCTGATGGCGCGTCAGCACCAGCCGCACCGGGCGCTTGCAGGGCTTTTGCTCCCAGCACCGCCAGCAGCGCCTGATATTGCGGCCGCAGGCCCGAGCCGAAGCCGCCGCCCATATAGGGCGAGAGCACGCGCACATCGTCGGGCTTCATCTCGAACACGCCGCAGAGATATTTCTGCACGTTCTGCACGCCCTGCGTCTTGTCGTAGACGGTGAGCTTGCCGTCGCGCTCCCAGACCGCGGTCGACGCGTACAGCTCCATCGGATTGTGGTGCTCGTTGGGGATGAAATATTCGGCCTCGTGGCGCACCGGCGCGGCCGCGAAAGCCTTGTCGGCACGGCCGCGCGACGGCTCGGGCTTTTTCATTGTCACGGCGTTATCGCGCTCGGCGAAGATGTCGGTCGCGAACGGCTCGGGCTGGTACTCCACGCGCACCAGCGACGCGGCGAAGCGCGCGATCTCCCAATCCTCGGCCAGCACCAAGGCGATCGGCTGGCGGTCGAACAGGATCGTGTCGTCGTAGAGCGGGCGCAACGGCTTGCCCTGATCGGGAGCGACGTCGTCCTTGTAGGCCTTGTCCGACGTTCGCCATCGGCGGCCGGTTCTCGTGAGTGAGGATGTCGAGCACGCCTTCGACCCCCAGCGCTTCGCTGGTATCGATCCGGGCGATCCGGCCTCTGGCGATCGTCGCGGTGACGACGGCCGCGTAGGCGAGGCCTTCGGCGTTGTGTTCGCCGGCATATTTGGCGGCGCCGGTCACCTTGGCGTGACCATCGATGCGGGATGTCGGGGTGCCGATATAGCTCATGGGGCTCACCGGATCTTTTTGTTGGATTGCGACTGCGGCGTGCCGCGCGCGGCCTGCGTCAGCGCGCGCACGATGGCGCGGCGCGCGAGATCGATCTTGAACGTGTTGTGCGCGTAGCCCTTGGCGTCGCGCAGCAGGGCTTCGGCGGCTTGCGTAAACGTCTCGCGGGTCGCGCGTTGCCCTTGCAGCGAGGCTTCCACGCCGCGGTCGCGCCACGGCTTGTGGGCGATGCTGCCCAGCGCCAGCCGCGCTTCTTTGATCGTATCGCCGTCAAGCTCGAGCGCGGCGGCGACCGACACCAGCGCGAACGCATACGACAGCCGGTCGCGGATTTTCAGATAGGTGTAGTGCCTGGCGAAGCCTTTTGCGGGGAGCGTGATGGCGGTGATGATCTCATCCGCAGCCAGATTGTTGTCGCGCTCCGGATTGGCGCCGGGCAGCCGGTGGAAATCGCCGAACGCGATGCTGCGCTCGCCTTTGCTGCCGGTCACATGCACGGTCGCTTCCAGCGCCGCCAGCGCCACGCCCATGTCGGACGGGTGCGCGGCGATGCAGGCATCGCTCGCGCCCAGGATGGCGTGCATGCGATTGATGCCGGCGATGGCCGAACAGCCGCTGCCGGGCGCGCGTTTGTTGCACGGCGTCGCGGTGTCGTAGAAATACGGGCAGCGCGTGCGCTGCATCAGATTGCCGCCGGTCGAGGCCATGTTGCGCAACTGCGCCGACGCGCCGGCGAGGATCGCGCTGGCGAGCACCGGATAGCGCTGCGTCACCAGCGGGTGATAGGCGACATCGGAATTCGGCACCAAGGCGCCGATGCGCAAGCCGCCGTCCGGAGTTTCTTCCACGGTCTTGAGCGGCAGATGCGTGATGTCGATCAGCCGCGCCGGCCGCTCGACGTCCTCTTTCATCAGGTCGAGCAGATTGGTGCCGCCGGCGATGAAGCGCGCTTTCGGCTCGGCAGCGATCTGACGCACCGCGTCGGCGACGTCGCTGGCCCGCGAATATTGAAAATTGATCATGATGGCTCCATCGCCTGGAGGATCGCCGCCACGATGTTGGGGTAGGCGCCGCAGCGACAGATATTGCCGCTCATCAATTCGCGAATTTCATCCGGCGTCTTGGCGTGGCCTTCGGCGATCAAGCCGGCGGCGGAGCAAATTTGTCCGGGCGTGCAATAGCCGCACTGGAACGCGTCATGATCGATGAAGGCCTGCTGCAGCGGATGCAGCGCGCCGTCCTTGGCCAGGCCCTCGACGGTGGTGACCTTGGCGCCGTCCTTCATGACGGCGAGCGTCAGGCAGGAATTCACCCGGCGGCCGTCGACCAGCACCGTGCAGGCGCCGCACTGGCCGTGGTCGCAGCCCTTTTTGGTGCCGGTGAGATCGAGATGGTCGCGCAGCGCGTCCAGCAAAGTGGTCCACGGTGCCAGTTCGAGCTTTCTGTCGACGCCGTTGACCGTGAGCGTGAGCGGGATTTTCTCAGGCGCCGGGATCGTCGGCCTTACGGGCTGAGCCGGGCGTGTTTGTGCCATATGCACCTCCGGGATCACGAAGTTTCATTCTCGGATCGCCGTGGCCGCCGCCCGCGATCCGCTCCGCGCTACGCAACAAGCTGGCCGTGCCGCGGAGGGTTCCGTCACCCGGCCTTGCTGGGATGTAAGGTGCCGCCACGAACGGACAATGACCGATGCCGAATGGCGTTGAAAACCGGTGAACGACGCCACACATTTGTCACACGCTGAAGAGGGGGTGTCTCATGGCCCGTGACGTGGCTCGCGATTGGATGTGGTCTGAAGCGCTCGAAATGCTCGCGCGCGCGGAGCGGATGCATCGCGATTTATTCAAACCCGCCGTCGGCAAGGCGCGTCAGCCGGCTTGGGAGCCGCCGGTCGATATTCTCGAGACCGAACTGGAAGTCTTGGTGCTGGTCGCCCTGCCGGGCGTCAACGCCGACAGCGTCGAGGCCGTCATCGAAGACGGCGACCTGGTGATTGCCGGCGCCCGCACCTATCCGCCGGCGCTCCGCACTGCCGTCATTCATCGTCTGGAATTGCCGCAAGGCCGCTTTTATCGCCGACTGCACTTGCCGGCGGGCCGCTACAGCGGCGTACGCCATGCCGTCGTCGATGGATGTTTGGTGATCACCTTGCAGAAAGCAGGATCTCATCGTGGCTGAAGCTGAAATGTTGTCATCGAACCAGGCTGGATCGGGCGCGACCACGTTGCCGCCCTTGCCGCCGGATGCGCTCATCATCGTGCCGGTGCGCAACACCGTGCTGTTTCCGGGCCTCGTGCTGCCGATCACGCTCGGCCGGCAGAAGTCGATCGCGGCCGCCCAGCAGGCGGTGCGCGACCAGCGCCAGGTCGGCATTTTGTTGCAGCGGGATGCGGAGGTGTCGGAGCCGACGCCGCTCGACATGCACCGCATGGGGACGCTCGCCAATGTCGTGCGCTATCTCACGACGCCGGATGGTGCGCATCATCTGGTCTGCCAGGGCGAGCAGCGTTTCCAGATCGTTGAATATTTGAACGGCTGGCCGTTCTTCGTCGCGCGCGTGCTGCAAATCCCCGAGCCGGAGGCGACCAGCTCCGAGATCGAGGCGCGCTTCGTCAATCTGAAAGCACAGACGCTGGAAGCCATCCAGCTTCTGCCGCAGGCGCCGCCCGAATTGGTGGCCGCGATCCAATCGATCGAGGGCCCGTCGGCGCTCGCCGATCTGGCCGTGGCCTACATGGACGTGAAGCCCGAGGAGAAGCAGGAGATCCTCGAGACCGTCGACGTCACCGCGCGGATCGACAAGGTCTCGCGGATGCTGGGGCACCGCATCGAAGTGCTGCGGCTGTCGCAGGAGATCGGTCGTCAGACCAAGACCGCGCTCGACGAGCGTCAGCGCGAGGTGCTGTTGCGCGAGCAGATGGCCGCGATCCAGCGTCAGCTCGGTGAAGGCGAGGAGGGCAAGGCCGCCGAGATGGCCGAGCTCGACAAGGCGATCACCAATGCGGGCATGCCCAAGGAGGTCGAGGACCAGGCGCGCAAGGAATTGCGCCGGCTGCAACGCATGCCGGAAGCGGCCGGCGAATACGGCATGGTGCGTACCTATCTGGACTGGTTGATCGAGCTGCCCTGGAAGCTGCCCGAGGAAAAGCCGATCGACATCGCCGAGGCGCGCCGCATCCTCGACCAGGATCACTACGACCTCGACAAGATCAAGCGGCGGATCATCGAGTATCTCGCGGTGCGCAAGCTGGCGCCGCAAGGCAAGGCGCCGATCCTGTGCTTCGTCGGTCCGCCCGGCGTCGGCAAGACCTCGCTCGGCCAATCGATCGCGCGCGCCATGGGGCGGAAGTTCGTGCGCGTGTCGCTCGGCGGCGTCCATGACGAAGCCGAAATCCGCGGCCATCGCCGCACCTATATCGGCGCACTGCCGGGCAACATCATCCAGGCGATCCGCAAGACCGGCTCGCGCGACTGCGTGATGATGCTCGACGAGATCGACAAGCTCGGCGCCGGCGTGCAGGGCGATCCGGGCGCGGCTTTGCTCGAGGTGCTCGACCCGGAACAGAACAACACCTTCCGCGACAATTATCTGGCGGTGCCGTTCGACTTGAGCCGGGTGGTGTTCATCACCACCGCCAACATGCTCGACACCATTCCGGGGCCGCTGCGCGACCGCATGGAGATCATCAGCCTCGCCGGCTACACCGGCGCGGAGAAGCTCGAGATCGCGCACCGTTATTTGCTGCGCCGGCAGATGGAAGCGAACGGTCTGAAAGAAGGCCAGGTCGAGATCGACGACGACGTGTTGCGCGACATCATCGCCAACTACACGCGCGAGGCCGGCGTGCGCAATCTCGAGCGCCAGATCGGCCAGACCTTGCGGAATGCGGCCGTGCGCATCGCCGAAGGCTCGTCGGGCCCGATCCGTATCGCGCGCGATGATCTCGCCGCGATCCTGGGACCGCCCAGGTTTGAGAGCGAGATGGCGATGCGCACCAGCGTGCCCGGCGTGGCGACCGGGCTCGCCTGGACTCCGGTCGGCGGCGATATCCTTTTCATCGAGGCGACGCGCATTCCGGGCGGCGGGCGGCTCATTCTGACCGGCCAACTCGGCGACGTCATGAAGGAAAGCGCACAGGCCGCGCTCTCCATCGTCAAGAATCGCGCCGCCGCGCTCGGCATCGATGCGAGCCGCTTCGAGCACAGCGATATCCACGTGCACGTTCCGGCGGGCGCGATCCCGAAGGATGGGCCGAGCGCCGGCGTCGCGATGTTCATGGCGCTGGTCTCGCTGATGACCGACCGCACCATCCGCAGCGATACCGCCATGACCGGCGAGATCAGTCTGCGCGGCCTGGTGCTGCCGGTCGGCGGCATCAAGGAAAAGGTCGTGGCCGCGCACTCGGCCGGCATCCGGCGGGTGATGTTGCCGGCGCGCAATCGCCGCGACTATGAGGACATCCCCGACGTCGCGCGCAACGAGATGGAGTTCATCTGGCTCGAGCGCGTCGAGGATGCGGTCGCGTCTGCACTCGAGGCGAAGAAGCCCGGCGACACGCAGGCTCCGGTGCCGCAACTCGCCGGCGCCGACGCCTAAGGCGCGTCTTCATCGCGCGTTGGATCTGGTGGGCGGCGCTTGAGTGTTCAAACATTTCCCGGGCGCGGCGCAGCACGAAGTGATGCGCCGCAGACCCGGGATCATATGAGCTTCAGCTCTGTAACGATCCCGGATCTGCGGTGCAGCGCTGGCGCGCCGCACCGCGTCCGGGAAACGCTGACAGCGGACATTGAACCGGGATCAAACGCCCAGCCGGGTCATCTCCCGCCGCCAAGGGCATGCCGGATCTCTTCGCCCTTAAATCACTTATGGGCTTGTTGCTTGCCGGACCGATGATCGGCGTCCGACGGTATGTGCATGCTTCCGACGAAGCGGCCGGCCGGAAATGTTGGGACTAAAACGATTTTACATCTTCCCCGTGTGGTTTAGCGCGCGAAAGGCGTGTGAAGCTGAGCGCGCCAGAACAAGGGGGCCTGAATGAACATCACGGTCGGCCGGAAGGCGATCGCGGACGCCACCGAGAAACTTAAAAACTGGGGGCGCTGGGGCAAGGACGATCAGATCGGCACCCTCAATCACATCTTGCCGGAAGACATCGTACGGGCGGCGGGTTTGATCCGCACCGGCAAGGTTTTCGCGCTCGGTATTCCGCTCGACAACAACGGGCCGCAGAACGGCGTTTTCGGCGGCCGCTGGAATCCGATCCACACCATGTTGGCCACCGGTACTGATGCGGTCGGCGGTCGCCAGGACAAAGCGCCGCCGATCCACTACGCCGACGATGCGTTCAACATGCCGGTGCACGCGGCGACGCATTGGGATGCGCTCGGGCACATCTTCTACGAAGACAAAATGTACAACGGCTTCGACGCCCGCGAGGCCGACAGCAACGGTCTCGCCAAGCTCGGCATCGAGCATACCCGCAACAAGATGGTCGGCCGCGGCGTGCTGCTCGACGTGGCGCGGTTTCGCGGCGTGCCCTGGCTGGAAGATGGCGACGCCATCTCCAACGACGAACTCGACAAATGCGCCAAGGAAGCCAACGTCGAGATCCGGCGCGGCGATTTCGTCATCCTGCGCACCGGCCAGATGGAGCGCTGTCTGCAGCAGGGCGCGTGGGGCGCCTATGCGGGCGGTCCGGCGCCGGGCGTGCGGTTCGAGAATTGCTATTGGTGCCAGGAGAAGGAGATCGCCGCGA
Source organism: uncultured Alphaproteobacteria bacterium (assembly GCA_963737755.1). Classification (GTDB taxonomy): domain Bacteria; phylum Pseudomonadota; class Alphaproteobacteria; order Rhizobiales; family Xanthobacteraceae; genus BOG-931. The sequence goes on from CAVTTZ010000029.1 coordinate 27,894, forward strand.
TCTGCTCCGACACCTGGGGCGTCGAGGTGCGGCCGAACGAGACCACCGAGGTCAACCAGCCCTGGCATTGGGTGGTGATTCCGGCCATGGGGCTGACCATGGGCGAAATGTTCTTCGTCAAAGAGCTGGCGGAGGACTGCGACGCCGATGGCATCTACGAATTTTTCTTCTGCGGCGCGCCGCTCATCATCACCGGCGGCACCGGCTCGCCGATCAACCCGCAGGCGATCAAATAACCCGCCGTCATGGCCGGGCTTGTCCCGGCCATCCACGACTTGTATCTCGCGCGCCAAAGACGTGGATGCCCGCGACAAGCGCGGGCATGACGGCCCGAATGAGCGAGCCGAAAAAATCACTCCACTCGGTGTTCGCCGCATGGACAGGTTTCAAGTCCCGCCGGCGCGCATGCCAGCACTTCAGCCGCCGTCATGGCCGGGCTTGTCCCGGCCATCCACGATTGCTGCGTCGCGGCGCCAAAGACGTGGATGCCCGCGACAAGCGCGGGCATGACGGCCCGAATGAGCGAGCCAAAAAATCAGTCCACTCGGTATTCGCCGCATGGACAGGTTTTCTGCGGGCCCACGCGTATGCCAGCACTTCCAGCCGCCGTCATGGCCGGGCTTGTCCCGGCCATCCACGACTTGCGTTTCGCGGCGCCAAAGACGTGGATGCCCGCGACAAGCGCGGGCATGACGCCCGAATGAGCGAGCCAAAAAACACTTCACTCGATGTTCGCCGCATGTAAAGTGTTTTCTGGGTCGCACCGGCGTACGCCAGCACTTCCAGCCGCCGTCATGGCCGGGCTTGTCCCGGCCATCCACGACTTGCGTTTCGCGGCGCCAAAGACGTGGATGCCCGCGACAAGCGCGGGCATGACGGCCTAAATGAGCGAGTTGTACAAATCGTTCCAGTCGGGGTTCGCCGCGTGGATCAGACGAACTTTCCAAGCTCGCGGCCAATGTTTGATCGTTTTTTCGCGCTGAATGGCCAGACGGATGTCGTCGTATTGCTCGCAGTAGACGAGGATCTTTAATCCGTAGCGCTTTGTGAACCCAGCGACCAGACCGGCGCGATGCTCGTGAGCGCGGCGTGCGAGATCGGCCGTAACACCAGCATAGAGGATGCCGTTGCGCCGATTGGTCATGAAATAAAACCAGCCACCCGCCATGGCCGCATTCAAATAGACGTGGATGGCCGGGACAAGCCCGGCCACGACGCGGATCAGAGCGCAGAGAAAATATTACGCCTTGAACTTCACGATCTTCTGCGTCTGCTCGCCCAGCCCGTCGATGCCGAGGCGCACCGTGTCGCCGGCTTTGAGGAATTTCGGCTCCGGCTTGATGCCCATGCCGACGCCCGGCGGGGTGCCGGTGATGATCACGTCGCCGGGCTCGAGAATGAAGAACTGCGAGCAATACCAGACGAGATGCGCGACCCCGAAGATCATGGTGTGCGTCGTGCCCTTCTGCCGGGTGTCGTCGTTGACGGTGAGCCACATGTCGAGCCGCTGCGGGTCGCGGATTTCGTCTTTGGTGACCAGCCACGGGCCGAGCGGGCCGAAGGTCTCGCAGCCTTTGCCCTTGCCCCATTGGCCGCCGCTGCGCTCGATCTGGAAGCTGCGCTCGGAGACGTCGTTGGCCAGGCAATAGCCGGCCACAACCTCCATCGCCTTGTTCTTGGCCAGGTAGCGCGCCCGGGTGCCGATCACGATGCCGAGCTCGACTTCGTAATCGAGCTTGGTCGAGCCCTTCGGGATCATGGTGTTGTCGTTCGGCCCGCAGATCGAGCTCGCCGCCTTGTTGAAGATGATCGGCTCTTTCGGGATCGGCATGCCGGCCTCGGCGGCGTGATCGCGTGTAGTTCAGCCCGATGGCGATGAAATTGCCGACCTCGCCGACGCACGGCCCGAGCCGCGGGCGTGCCGCGCACCAGCGGCAGCTTGTCCGGCTTGATCTTGCGCAGCTTGGTCAGTCCGCTCGGCGACAAAGCCGGGCCGGCGATATCGGGCACGACCTTGGACAGGTCGCGGACGCGGCCCTCGGCATCAAGCATGCCGGGTTTTTCGCGCCCTGGGGCGCCGAAGCGGACGAGTTTCATGTGCGAGGCTCCTTGATCGTTATCGCGGTTTTTTTAGAACCTCCCCGCCGCTTGGGGGAAGGGGCGAGGGGAGGTTTTGTTGCTGCTAATGAAACAAATTCAATTGCCCGGCGCGGGCCTTTTCCACTCAAGGCCTGATTTTCGGGATCACATGCTCTAGATTTACTCGTTATCGCATGTCCTTTTTCGGAAAACCGGGGCCCACTTTTCCGGGACATGCTCTAGAAAGCGCCCGGAAAGGCGCCGCCGTCAATCAAGAGATTTTGCCCGGTGATATAGCCGGCGTGCGCCGAGCAAAGAAACGCGCAGGCGGCGCCGAATTCGTCCGGGTCGCCGATCCGCCGCGCCGGCACCGTGGCGACCCGCTCGGCCAGCGCGGCCTCGGCGCTGATGTTCTTCTTCTTCATCGTGGTCTCGACATAGGTCTGAAACCGGTCGGTACGCGAACACGCCGGGCAGGAGGAAATTGATGGTGACGTTGGCGGCGGCGACATTGCGGGCGACGCCGGCGAAGAATGCCGTCAACCCGGCGCGCGCGCCCGAGGACAGATCGAGGCCGGCGATCGGCGCCTTCACCGAGCCTGACGTGATATTGACGATCCGGCCGAATTTCTTGGCGATCATCGGATCGATCGACTTTTTGCGTCAGCTCGATCGCCACGACCATGTTGGCGATGACGCCGTCGATGAGCTTTGGCCGGTCGAGCTCGCGGAAGTCGCGAAACGGCGGCCCGCCGTTGTTGTTGACCAGAATGTCCGGCTCCGGGCAGGCGTCGAACAGCGCCTTCTGGCCGTCGGCGCGGCGACGTCGGCGACGACAGGGATGATCTTGGCGCCGGTCGTCCTGCTGAAGCTCGGCGGCGGTGGCCATAAGCCGCTCGCGGTCGCGGCCGTTGATCACGACCTCGCAGCCCGCCTCCGCCAGCGCCTTGGCGCAGGCCCGGCCGAGCCCGCGGCTCGACGCACACACGATCGCCTTGCGGCCGGCAATTCCCAAATCCATGACTTTATTGACCCGACTTCAAGAACGGCCGGCGTATCCCGGAAAATTGGAAGGCCGGATTTCCGACAAGGACACGCGACAATCTACGGCCATTTCACCACCGGTGGCAGCGAAGACAAGATGGATTCCACATTGCCGCCGGTGCGCAAGCCGAAAATCGTGCCGCGATCGTAGAGCAGATTGAACTCGACATAGCGCCCGCGCCGCACCAGTTGCTCTTCGCGCTCGGCTTCGGTCCAAGGGGCTGGCGAAGTTTCGCCGCACCAGCTCCGGATAGACCGCCAACAAGGCGCGGCCGACGTCCTGGGTGAAGGCGAAATCGGCGTCGAAATCGCCGGTATTGAGCCAGTCGTAAAAGATGCCGCCGATGCCGCGCGCCTCGCCCCGATGCTTGAGAAAGAAATATTCGTCGCACCAGGTTTTGAACTTCTCATAGGGCGCCACCGCCGCGTGCGCGTCGCAGGCCGCCTTGAATGCAGCGTGAAACGCGATCGTGTCGGGGTCTTCCTGCGAGCGGCGGATCAACAGGACCGGCGTCAGGTCGGCGCCGCCGCCGAACCACGATTTGGTCGTGACGACGAAGCGGGTGTTCATGTGCACCGCCGGCACATGCGGATTCTGCATATGGGCGATGAGCGAGATGCCGCTGGCGAAGAAGCGCGGATCGTCGGCGGCGCCCGGAATGTCCTTGCGGAATTCCGGCGCGAATTCGCCGAACACCGACGAGACATGGACGCCGACCTTTTCGAACACGCGGCCCTTCATCACCGCCATCACGCCGCCGCCGCCGGGCTTGCCGGAGTGATCGGTGCGATCCCAGGGCGTGCGCACGAACCGGCCCGGCAGGCCGGTCGGAGAGCGGCGCGCCGGCGGGCAGCGCGTCCTCAATGGCCTCGAAGGCTGCGACAATCCGGTCGCGCAGCGTTTCAAACCAGGCCCGGGCCCGCGCCTTGCGCTCTTCGGTTAGGTTTAAGTCCATGATTGGTCATGTATTACACTGGCGACCGGGCGTCATCTTTTTCGCGATTGTCACAATCCCGCGCGATGATGACGCGCAGGATTGTAAGGGCGTTTTTCGTCCATGACTGTGAATCACAACGGGCCGACGCGCCGCCGTCTTCTGCAAACCGCCGGCGGCACCGGGCTCGCCCTCGTGGCCGCCCCGCTTCATTCTACGCTCGGCCGTTGCCCAGTCCTGGCGCGCTGGCGATCCGTTCAGCCTCGGCGTTGCCTCAGGTGCCGCGCGGCCGGATGGCTTTGTGCTGTGGACGCGGCTCGCGCCGGAGCCGTTGTCGCCCGATCCGCAGATGCCGGGTGGCATGCGCGGCGGCGACGTCACGGTCGGCTACGAGATCGCCACCGATCCGGCGCTGCACGACATCGTGCGCCGCGGCGAGGCCACCGCCGAGCAGGCTTTCGCCTATTCGGTGCATCTCGATGTGCGCGGGCTCGAGCCCGGCCGGCCCTATTGGTATCGCTTCACGAACGGCGATGCCGCAAGCCGCATCGGCCGCGCCGCCACGCTGCCGGCGGCGGACGCCACGCCGGAGCGGCTGCGCTTTGCGATTCGTCTCCTGCGCCCACTACGAGCACGGCTATTTCTCGGCCTATCGGCATCTTGACCGACGAGAACCCGGAATTCGTGCTGTTTCTCGGCGACTACATCTACGAAACCATCGAAGAGAAGCGCCCGACGGTGCGCAGGCACGCGGACGGCATCGAAGCGGCGACGCTGCCGACCTATCGCAACCGCTATGCGCAATATCGGCTCGATCCGGATCTGCAGCGTCTGCATGCGGAAGTGCCGGCCTTCGTCACCTGGGACGATCACGAGGTGGCGAACGATTATGCCGACAAATGGTCCGAGCGGTTCGACGATCCGCAACTGTTTCTGATGCGCCGCGCGGCGGCCTATCAGGCATTTTACGAGCACATGCCGGTGCGGCCGATCCTGTCGCTGCCGAACGGGCCGATCATGCGGGTTTATGACCGTTTCCGGCTCGGCGATCTGGTCGAGATATCGATGCTCGACGGGCGGCAATATCGCTCGCGCGAGGCCTGCTACACGCCGCCGTACAAGGGCGGCATGCATCTGGAAACCGACGCCAGTTGCCCGGAGCGGCGTGATGCCGGGCGCAGCATGATGGGCTTCGCGCAGGAGGCTGGCTGGCTTCAGGCCTCGCACGCACCAAGGCGCACTGGAATCTGATCGCGCAGGACGTGCGTGATGGCGCAGTATCACATCAAGCAAAACGACGCTTTCGCGTTCTCGACCGACGATTGGGACGGCTATCCGGCCAATCGCACGCGCCTGCTCAAGCGCATCCAGGACACGCAGGCGTCCAATCCGGTGGTGTTCAGCGGCGACATCCATTCGTTCTTCGCCAACGACTTGCGGCTCGATTTCGACGATGCAGAAGTCGCCGCTGGTGGCGACCGAATTCGTCGGCACCTCGATCTCGTCGTACGGGCCGCCGCACGATCTCATCGCGCAGGCGCTGCCGGACAATCCGCACGTGCATTTCTTCGAGAGCCGCAGGCGCGGCTATCTCTGCGTCGATCTCGAGCGCTCGCACATGCAGGTGCAGATGCGGGCCGTCTCCGACGCGCATGACCCGAAGGCCGATGTCTCGACGCTGAAAACCTTCGCGGTCGAGAGCGGCAGGCCGGGCGTGGTGACGGCTTAAGAAGCTCTGCCGTTATTCGGCGTCGAGCTTTTCGGCCAGCCACACCTTGATCAGCGATTGATACGGCACGTCGCGCTTGTTGGCCGCGACCTTGATGCGATCCAAGAGGCCTTGCGGCAGGCGAAGCGAGATCGCGGTCGTCGACAATTTCAGATTGGGAAACTGGACGCGCTTGGCTTTGCTCAGGTCGAAATAGTCGGCGGTATCGTGTGTTTCCCAAAACACGCGTTCTTCCGCTTCACTGTGAAACTTCGGAACGGTCTTAAGTTTCTTCGTCATAACGGCTTCTTTCCCTTCAACTCATGGGCGGACCGAAATAACTCGGACCAGAGTCGCGTTTTGCCGCGTTGTGAAGCTTGCCTGCAGCAGACGGCCAGCGGTTGTTCGGCCATAGGCGTGATAGCGTGTTTCAGCGTCACTGTGCTTTTCGTCCACAAAGACGAGAAGCCCAGGGTCGAGAAAGATTTCCTCGGCTTCCTTTTGACTGACTTCGTGCTTCTCCGCACTCTTGTCGGCATTGCCTTCGTCCCAGTCAAAACCGACTATCTGGCTGAGATCGAACATTTTTGTATATTACCAAAATATACGATTTTTCCAAGTCCTCAACCCGGCATCCCGCCGGTCTGCCGCAGCGCTTCGCCGGTCGCTATCGCGGCGGCCACTGCGACATTGAGCGAGCGCATGTCCTCGCGAATCGGGATCCGCAGGCGCGCGTCGGCGGCGTCGTGAACCGCGTCGGGGACCCCGGCCAATTCGCGGCCGAACAGCAGGACGTCGTCGGGCCGGTAGCGGAAGTCGAGGTAGGAGACGGACGCTGCGGTGGTGAAGAGTACCAGCCGGCATCCGGCCCGGCTGCGCCAGTCGACGAAATCGGCCCAGGAGCGGTGCCGTACGATGGTAACGGCATCGAGATAATCCATGCCGGCGCGGCGGAAGGTCCGGTCGGTCGTGGGAAACCCGGACGGCCCGACAATGTGGGCCTCGATGCCGAAACAGGCACACAGGCGTAAAATAGTTCCGGCATTCTGTGGGATATCGGGCTGGTAGAGGGCGAGGCGCATGGGCGGCGGTCGTCTGAGGGACTGGGGTGGATGCGAGGTCCTTCGCGCGGCGATGTGCGCCGATTTCGGTCTTGATTTTCGCCCCCGCATGGGCGAATCCGGAGCCCGGCAGGCGCGCTATGCAGATCCGAGAGTTCTTCGTGCGTACAGCGTGATGGCACACTTGCGCTCGTGCGGTAAGGGTGCCAATAAAACGCCGCCGGATTGCGTCGCTTCTAACCTCCCCCAGGTCGGATGCGACGGGCCTTTCGCGGTCAGATGGACCTTCTTTGGGGGCGGTCCACGGCGCGCGGATGGAGAGATCGGCAAGACGGAAGAGGGTGTGACGGGTGGCCACAATCTCCGCAGCGCAGCCTTCGCGGCGCGATGTCTTGATCCTTTGGGACGGATGCGGCCGCGCGCGCTTTTTTGGCGCCACTGCCTGGTTCGCCCGGCATCATTATTGCCGCCGGCCTGAAGCCTAAGCCCGCCAACGCATAAGGTTCGATCATGACCGCACATTCGACCTACAAGCCGCAGAACCCCGTCATGCAATGGCTGGAGCGGCGGCTGCCGATCGCGGGTCTGGTCTATTCCTCGTTCATCGTCTACCCGACGCCGCGCAACCTGAATTATTGGTGGACGTTCGGCGGCATCCTGACGTTCATGCTCGGCGCGCAGATGATCACCGGCATCGTGCTGGCGATGCATTACACGCCGCATGTCGATCTCGCCTTCAATTCGGTCGAGTCGATCATGCGCGACGTGAATTACGGCTGGCTGCTGCGCTACCTGCACGCCAACGGCGCCGCGTTCTTCTTCGTTGCGGTCTATGCCCACATCATCCGCGGCATGTATTACGGCTCCTACAAGGAGCCGCGCGAGGTGTTGTGGATCCTCGGCGTGATCCTGTTCCTGCTGATGGTGGTCACCGGCTTCATGGGCTACGTGCTGCCGTGGGGCCAGATGAGCTTCTGGGCCGCGACCGTCATCACCAATTTGTTCTCGGCAATTCCCGGTGTCGGCGACCCGATCGTGACCTGGCTGTGGGGCGGCTACGCGGTCGGCAATCCGACGCTGAACCGCTTCTACTCGCTGCATTACCTGTTGCCGTTCGTCATCGTCGGCGTGGTCGTGCTGCACGTCTGGGCGCTGCACATGGTCGGGCAGAACAACCCGACCGGCGTCGAGCCGAAGTCCGAGAAGGACTCGGTGGCGTTCACGCCCTACGCGACCGTGAAGGACGCGTTCTTCATCGGCGTGTTCTGTTTGTTCTTTGCCTGGTTCGTGTTCTACATCCCGAACTATCTGGGCCACTCGGACAACTACATCCCGGCCAATCCGGGCCAGACCCCGACCCACATCGTGCCGGAATGGTATTACCTGCCGTTCTACGCGATCCTGCGCGCGATCCCGAGCAAGCTCCTGGGCGTCATCGCGCTGCTCGCCTCGATCGTGCTGCTGGCCTTCCTGCCCTGGCTCGATACCTCGCGGGTGCGCTCGGCGAACTACCGGCCGCTGTACCGGCAATTCCTCATCGTCTTCTTCCTGGCGGTGGTCGGGCTCGGCTATCTGGGCTCGCAGCCGCCGGAAGGCGGCTACGTGATCGCGGCGCGGATTCTCACCGCGTATTATTTCATCTTCCTGCTCGTCATCCTGCCGTTGCTCGGTTTGTTCGAGACGACCAAGCCGCTGCCGAATTCGATCTCGGAAGCCGTGCTGCCGGCCGGCGCCGCGGCGCCGACCGCGGGCGCGAAGGTTTAGGAGATTGCCTATGAACCCGCATCGCAGCATCGCTCTTGCCGCCGCGCTCGCCGCTTCGCTGTCGGCGGCCGCCCTGCAACCGGCCTGCGCACAAGAGGTGGAAAATCCGCCGGCGCAGACTTGGTCGTTCCACGGGCCTTTCGGCACCTACGATCCCGGTCAGCTTCAGCGCGGCTTCAAGATCTATCGCGAGGTCTGTTCGAACTGCCACAGCATGAAGCTCGTGGCGTTCCGCAATCTCGCCGATCCGGGCGGTCCGCAATTCTCCGAGGCGCAGGCTGCGGCCATCGCCAGCACCTTCCAGGTCACCGCCGGCCCGAACGATCAGGGCGAGATGTATCAGCGCCCGGGCAAGCTCGCAGACTATTTCCCGCCGCCGTTCCCGAACGACCAGGCCGCGCGCAACGCCAATGGCGGCGCGGTGCCGCCGGATATGTCGGTGCTGGCGAAAGCCCGCAGCTTCGAAGTCGGCTTCCCCTGGTTCATCGTCAACATGTTCACGCAATACCAGGAGCAGGGCCCGGATTACATTCACGGCATCCTGACCGGCTATGAGGATCCGCCGCCGGCCGGTGCCGCCGTGCCGCCGGGCAAGCAGTACAACAAGTATTTCCCCGGCCACGCCATCTCGATGCCGAAGCCGCTCAGCGATGGGCAGGTGGAATACACCGACGGCACGCCGACGACCGTCGATCAGTACGCCAAGGATGTCGCTGCCTTCCTGATGTGGGCGGCCGAGCCGAAACTCGACCAGCGCAAGCGCCTCGGCTTTCAGGTCTTCGTATTCCTGATCGTGCTCACCGGCCTTCTCTACTTCACCAAGAAGAAGGTTTGGCACGACGTTCATCATCCGGAAACGGCGTAACGGCCAAGCGCCGGGCGCTCTGCGCCCGGCCAGCGCTCCACCGGTTAACGCTCTGGCGGCCAACGATCCAAGTGCCGGCGCCCGCGGTCGGGTTGCACCGGCCGCCGTGGTTCGCCACAGTGCGCCGGGCTGCACGTTGCTGCGGCTCCGCAGACCAGATTGGGGCTCATGCTCATGACGACCGCTGTTTCCGAATTGGCCGACGATCTCAGAGCCGCGATCCGCAATATTCCGGATTATCCCAAGCGTGGGGTCATGTTTCGCGACATCACCACGCTGCTCGGTGACGCGCGGGCGTTTCGCCGCGCCGTCGACGCGCTGGTGCAGCCGTGGGCCGGCGGCAAGGTCGACAAGGTCGCGGGCATCGAGGCGCGCGGTTTCATCTTGGGCGGCGCCGTCGCCCATCAGGTTTCGGCCGGCTTCGTTCCGATCCGCAAGAAGGGCAAGCTGCCGTTCAAGCGCGTCACCATCGGCTATTCGCTCGAATACGGCATCGACGAAATGGAGATGCACGAAGACGCCGTGCATCAGGGCGAGCGCGTCATCCTGGTCGACGATCTGGTTGCGACCGGCGGCACCGCCGAAGCGGCCGTGAAGCTTCTGCAGGGTATCGGTGCCGACGTGCTGGCCGCCTGCTTCATCATCGACCTGCCCGATCTCGGCGGCGCCGAGAAGATCCGCAAACTCGGCGTGCCGGTGCGCACGCTGGTGAGCTTCGAGGGGCATTGAGGCGCTGCGCTAAGGGACCCGGTTATTTGTTTTCCGTTATTTTTCGCGGCTCTTTTTCGCAGCGGCTGGACCGCACCATCGGCGCACGCCACTGGATTCCCGCCTTCGCGGGAATGAGCGGATAGTGCATCAACATCAACCGCTCGTCCCCGCGAAGGCGGGGACCCACAAGCTCCGCCTCGCGGCGGCAGCTTGTCTTTAAGCGGCCTGGGCCTTGTCGCGTCGCCGTGCGAATTCCAGCGCCGGATCGTTGACGGCGCCGAACTTCAAGCTGAGCAGATCGCGGACGTAGTTCTGATAAAGCCGCCACGGCTTCTTGTCGCCCTGCCGCGGGAATTGGTCGATCGCGCGCTGGATATAGCCGGACGAGAAATCGATCAGCGGCTCGGATCCGACCGCCGGATCGCGCCGCGGCGTGCAGGCCGCGTAGCCGCGCCGGTCCATGTGGTTGATCAGCCGCGCCACGTACGCCGAGGTCAGGTCGCATTTCAGCGTCCAGGACGCATTGGTGTAGCCGAAAGCCGCGAACAGATTGGGGACGTCGCTGAACATGACGCCCTTGAAATTCATCGTGTCGGAGAACGTCACCGGCTTGCCGTCGACGCTGATCAGAATGCCGCCGAGCAGAAGCAGCTTCAGGCCGGTCGCGGTCACGATGATATCGGCCGGCGAGTTCACGGCCGGACTGCAAGCGGATGCCGCGTTCGCTGAAGCTTTCGATCGTATCGGTGACGATCTCGGCCTTGCCGGATTTGATGGCGCGAAAGAAATCGCCGTCCGGCGCCAAACAGAGCCGCTGGTCCCAGGGATTGTAGCGCGGATTGAAATGCGTCAGCACGTCGTAGTCGGCGCCGAGCTCGGCGCGGGCCTGGCCGATGATCCATTTCTTCACGGCGCGCGGCCGGCGGCGCGACAAATTGTAGAAGAACAGCCCGAACAGCACATAGAACCAGCGCGCGATGGCGAAGGCCATGCGGGTCGGCAGAACACGGCGCAAGGCGGTGGCGAGCTTGTCGTTGGTCGGCCGCGCCACGATGTAGGTCGGCGAGCGCTGCAGCATGGTGACATGCGTCGCCTTCTCGGCGATCACCGGAATGATCGTTACCGCGGTGGCGCCGCTGCCGATCACCACGACGCGCTTGCCGCTGCATAGTCGAGGTCTTTGGGCCAATGCTGCGGATGCACCAGCGTGCCGGCAAATGTTCCGATGCCCGGAAAGTCGGGCGTGTAGCCGGCGGCGTAGTCGTAATAGCCGGTGCAGCCGAACAAAAAATTGCAGGTGAAGCGGATCGGCTCGCGCGCTTCGCCGCGCTCCACCTCGATGGTCCATAGCGCATCGGTGGAAGACCAGGATGCGTTGATGACACGATGCCGAAAGCGAATCTTGCTGTCGATGCCGTACGCTTCCGCGGTCTCGCGAATGTAGCCCCGGATCGACGCGCCATCCGCAATGGCCGCATTCGATAGCCACGGCCGGAACGGATAGCCGAAGGTGAACATATCGGAATCGGAACGGATGCCCGGATAGCGAAACAAATCCCAGGTGCCGCCGATGGCGTCACGGCCTTCAAGAATGACGAACGATTTGCGCGGGCACGACGTCTGCAGATGATACGCAGCGTCGATACCGGAAAGGCCGCTACCGACGATGACGACGTCAAAATGCTCCGGTGTCATTGTTCGCTCCGGCATTATCAGGCGCTCGGCGTTGTCGACCTTGGTCTGGTTGCGTCAAACAAACATCAGTCCGCTTGAGCAAACGAACCTCGGCGATCCTATCCCACCGGCGCCAGCGGCGCATCGCTCGACGCAGCGCGGCGCGCGAGGCGAGCGATAAAATTTGCCACGCGATCGGCCGAGGAAATCAATATCATATGCCCGCCGCCCTCGATCAGCTCGAGATCGGTGCCGGGAATTTTGGTCGCCAACCCTTGGCCGTGCAGCATCGGGTCGAGGATGCGGTCCTCCGTGCCATACACGACGCCGATCGGCATTGTCAGCGACCGGTAGCGCGCCGGCATGGCGGCGACCTCGTGCTCGGCGGCCATCAGATCGGTCGAGGCGCCGACGAACGCGCGCGGTCGCAAGCTTAACAGTCCGCCGCCGCGGGTGGCGAAATCGGTCGGGACGGGTTGCGGACCAAATAACATGTCCAGTGCGCGGTCGCGATTGAAGATTGCCAGGGGTGTCGCCATCGTCCACGCGATCAGGCGCCGCAGCAGCGGCGAGGCGATGGCAAGGCCGTCGAACGGCGGCGGAATGCGCGCGGGCGGATGTGTGACCGGAGCGATCAGCGCCAGCGCGCCGACCTGATCGGGATGATCGAGAGCCAGCGCGAGTGCGATCGCGCCGCCGAGCGAATGCCCGACGATCACCGGCCGCTCGAGCCGCAGTGCCTGGCAGAAGCGGCTGATCACGCGGGCCTGTGCCGAAAGCGACGCCAACGAATCGTCCGGTCGGAGCGAATAGCCGCTACCGGGCCGATCCAAAATGATGACGCGAAAATCGTGCGCCAACAGCCCGAGCAACGAATGGGTAAAGTTGAACATCTGGCCGGCGAGGCCGTGAATGAGCAGCAGCGGCGGCCCGTCACCCTTGTCCAGATAGTGCAGCCGCGCACCATCGATCTCGATGAATTTTCCGCGCGCCGGTATTTGCTGTTCCACCGTGCGCGCCGTCCAGGCTGTGAACAGGACGAGCGCCAGCAGCAAAGCAACAAGCGCAGCGATGCCCCAGATGAAAGCAGCGATCATGGCGGTCATTTTTAGCTCCGCTCGCGCCGATGTCACCATGGCGCGGGTGGTCGTGCCGATGCCCCTTTGAGCTGTTGACCGCCCGCGGCCAACGCCGCTCTCTAGTGAAGCGGGGCGGGCGAACAAGTCAACGCGGGCTGCGCGGGTCCCACGGACCTGGCGGAGGCAGCGGCGGCGGCTCGGATGGCCCCGCGGCTCCCTGGCCGGTTCCGCCGCTCGGCGCGCTGGCTACCGGCCCCCACGGGCCGGCTTGGGTAATCCCGCCGGGAGAGTCTTGCCGGCCGTCCGCCGATGGTTCCGACCAAGGCCCGGGCGGCGGCGCTTCGCTGCTCTCGCTCTCGCTACCGGTTCCGTCGCCAGGCGGCGGCAGCGCGATCGGGCCGGGGTCGTGTCCGCCGGCGAACTTGACCAGCGCGGCGACCCGGCTGTCGACCGACGGATGGGTATCGAACAGTTCGCCAAAACCCTGCCGCGGGTTGTCGATGCACAATTCCATCACCGACGACGTGGCGCTGGGAAGCTCGCCACGGCCCTCGATCTTGCGCAGCGCCGAAATCATCGCGTCGGGATTTTTGGTCAGCTCCACCGAACCGGCGTCGGCGAGGTATTCGCGCGAGCGCGACAGCGCCAGGCGAATGACGAAGGAGAGCGCGTAGGCGAGAACCAGAAGGCCGATCGCGATCAAAATCGCAGCGCCGGCGCCGCCGCCGCGGCGGTCGTCGGAGCGCGAGCCGCGAAAGCTGAAGCCGTTATAGAACCACAGCCGGAATACCAGCTCGACCACGAACGACACCACGCCGGCGATGATGACGGCAATCACCATCATGCGCACGTCGCCATTGCGGATATGCGTGAGTTCGTGGCCGAGCACGGCTTCAATCTCGGCATCGTCGAGCCGGCCGATCAGGCCTGTGGTGACGGTGATCGCGTATTGCTTCTGATTCATGCCGGTGGCGAAGGCGTTGAGCGCGTCGCTATCCATGATCTTAAGCGCCGGCATGGTGATGCCGCGCGAGATGCACAGATTTTCCAGAAGATTGTACAGCCGCGGCTGCATCGCGGCGGGTGACGTCGCGAGCGCCGGTCACCGCGTCGATCATGCTCTGATGGAAGAAATAGGCGATCACCACCCACAGCGCGGTGCCGATCGTGGCCCAGGGCGCGGCACCGATCAGATCGTGCCAGGCGCGACGGGTGAGGACATCGAGCGGCGCATTGTGGCTCAGGCCCTCGGCCACCAGCGCGCCGGCATAGACCATGACGTAGATCAGAAAGAACAGCCCGATCAGCAGCGCGATCGAGCGGCGCCGGTTGGACTGGATGTGGCTGTAGAGCCCATAGGCGGCCATGAAGATCTCCGCTCATTCCCGCGAAAGCGGGAATCCGAGTCGAGAACGCGGTCGAGGCCCCGGCCGCACTGGGTCCCCGCCTCCGCGGGGACGAGCGGAACTTATTGCTCCGCATCCGTTTCACTGAACGCGAATCAAAACTTCACCTGCGGGGCTTCGCCGACCGTCTTGCGCTCTTCGCCGAGATCGAAAAATTCCTTCGGCGCAAAGCCGAAGGACGAGGCGAACAACGCGGCTGGGAAACGCTGGATGCCGGTGTTGTATTCCTGCACGGCATTGTTGAAGAAGCGGCGTGACGCGGCGATCTTGTTTTCGATGTCGCTCAGCTCGGTTTGCAATTGCTGGAAGTTGGTGTTGGCTTTCAGATCCGGATAAGCCTCCGACAAGGCAAAGAGCTGGCGCAGCGCGCCGCTCAGCTGGGTTTCCGCGGCCACCTGCTGCGTCGTGCCTTGCGCCGCCACGGCGGCGTTACGGGCTTTGACGACCTCCTCGAGCGTGCCGCGCTCGTGGGCGGCATAGCCTTTGACGGTCTCGACCAGGTTGGGGACGAGATCGTGGCGCTGGCGCAATTGCACGTCGATGTCGGCGAACGATTGGTTGACCCGTTGCCGCATCGAGACCAGGCCGTTGTAGATCCCGATCGCCCAGAGCACCAAGACAACGATGACGGCGAGAATGATCAGCGTCGATGCACCCATCGGCAAAATCCTCCGGCTGGCTCAGCTTCGATTTGGTAGCCGTGCATCCACCATATTTGCGATCTGATGCACGCGCGGTTTGTCAGTTGGCAGAAATCAACAGCAATCGTTGAAGCATAGCGGCAAATAGTTTCGCCTTTCCGTCAACCAGGCGCCGCACCGTCAGGTTTTCCGCACAAAGTAAGACAAATCCCTGCCGCTGTTAAGGTTTACCCGGAATCGGAGATCGCGAGGGGGCGTCGTCTCGGATAAAACGGTGGCGACGGACAGGTGCCCGAAATGCCGAATTTACCGTTCGATTTTCTCACGCCCGATGCGGTCGCCGCAGCGGCCGCTGACGCCGCGATGCGCGATGCCGCGGCGCTTGAGCCGCGCCCGCGTGCGCCTGCCAGGCCTGACAATTTCGGCGTGTTGGCTGCAGCGGATCGCGACGATCTCGAACGCGAAATCGCGGCCATCGAACGGGCCGCGGCGGCGTTGCGCCGGGCGGAGCCGGAGCTGGAGTCCTGGGTGCAACCGCCGTCACCGACGATGCACAAGCCGCAACCGGTGTGGCTCCTGATCGGCGCGCTGTGGCTCTCCACCGCGCTGGTCACGGTCGGCGCCGCTTACGCCATCTCGGTGCTGGCGGGCTGATCGCAGGCCGCGTCGCGCAGCGACGGAAAACACCGCCGCGCGTGCCCGCTAAGACATTCGTCATTAAGACAATCGTCATCCGGTGAAATGATCGAGAGCTTTGCGATCTTCGTCGCAAAGCCGTCCATGGTATGGCGCCTGCGGGCTCGCGATGCGACCGCTGCGGGAAACGAGGGGTGCCTAGTACGCGTTGCGGTAGGCGGTGCGCGACAGCACCGTGCGCACCATGATCTTGAAGTCGAGCCAGAGCGACCAATTGTCGATGTAATAGAGGTCGCACTCGACGCGCTTGCGCATCTTGTCGTCGGTGTCGGTCTCGCCGCGATAGCCGTTGATCTGCGCCCAGCCGGTGATGCCGGGTTTGACATTGTGCCGGCGCGCATAGCGCGAAATGCGCTGCTCGTATTCGCGGTCGTGCGACAGGGCGTGCGGGCGCGGGCCGACCAGCGACATGTCGCCGGTGAGCACGTTGAAGAGCTGCGGGATCTCGTCGATGTTGAAGCGCCGCAGCCAGGCGCCGATCCGGGTCACCCGCGGATCGTTCTGGCGCGCCTGCTGGATCACCGCGCCATCGTCGAGCGTGCGACATGGTGCGGAACTTGATGATGCGGAACGGCTGCTGATTGAAGCCGTAACGCCGCTGCACAAAGAAGATCGGGCCCGGGCTGTCGAGCTTGATCAGGATGGCGACCGCAATCAGCAGCGGCGTTATCGCGATCAGAGCGCCGGCCGCGACGATCAGATCGAAGACGCGCTTCTCGATGATCTCGCGGCGTGTCAGCGGCCGCCGCGTCAGTTGCAGGCTGGCGACCGGGCCGAGCGTCGAAAGATGGGCTTGCTCGAACTTGTGCAGCACCTGCTCGGGGCCGAGATGGATCTCCACCGGCAGCGATGCAAAGCTTTCGGCGCAGCGATCGATGGTCTCGGTCGCCGACCACGGCATCAGCACGAAAATCGCGTCCGGCTCGAGCTTGCGGACGCTTGCGGTCGCTTCGGCGAGATCGCGATCGAGAATGGCGTCGCGTTCCTCGGCCGGCGCAGAGGCGACGACCGGCGTGAGGAAGCGGCAGCCGACGATGTTGATGCCGAGCGTCCAGGGCTCGTAGCGGTTGACGAAGGCGCCGACATTGGCGCCGGTGCCGATCAGGAAGATTCGCTGTGCCGACAGCACAGCCGGTCGGCGCGCGCGAGTGCGGTGACGCGCACTGATGGCGTAGCGCTCGACGATCAGCGCGGCGAGCGTCGCGACATAGAACAGAACGATCCAGCCGCGCGAATAGTCGACGCTCTTCTGGGCCAGAAAGCCGATCATCAGCAGGCAGATCAGCGTCACGTTCCAAAGCTGGATGGTGCGCCGGCCATGGGTCTTGAACGAGAAGAAATTCGGCAGGCGATATTCGCGGCGGAACAGATTGGATGACCGCGAAGATGCTGGCCGCCAGAACGCCGACCTGGACGTAGGACAGAACGTCGCCGGATTTGCCATAGGCGGCGAGGTGGTAGGCGACGCCGGTCAGGGAGGACATCGCCACGATCAGCGCCACGTCGGTCAGAAAGATCACGCCGGAGAACGTGCCGCGCGACAGCACCGCCCAGCCGCGCAAGGCCGGGTTGGTCTGCGGACCGGGACGCCAGCGTGTAGTTCTGGTGGGTATTCATCTGCGCGGTTTGTCCTCGCCGCTGCCCCGGAATGGGACAAGACAGGGGCGTTGGACCAGAGGGTGGCCAGAACCATGCCAGCGCGTGCGGAGCCGATTTTCTCGCGCGCAAGAAGCGCTGTAAGAGAATGTTAAGATTAACTTGCCGGTGCCGATCGCGGCGCCGGTTCATTGGAGGGAGCATGCAAGGCAAGATCGCACTCGAAGAACACTTCGCCATCCCGGACACGCTCGCCGATTCCCGCGGCTACTTTCCCGATCGGGTCTGGCAGGAAGTGAAAAGCCGCGTGCTCGACCTGCACGAACGGCGATTGAAGCTCATGGACGAGCACGGCATCGAGATGATGCTGCTGTCGCTCAATGCGCCGGCCGTGCAGGCGATTCCCGACACCAAGCAGGCCCACGAGATCGCGCGCCGGGCCAACGATTATCTGGCCGAGCAGGTGGCCAAGCGGCCGGATCGCTTCCAGGGGCTCGCCGCGCTGGCGATGCAGGATCCGGACGTCGCGGCGCGCGAGCTCGAGCGCTGCGTCAAGGAGCTCGGCTTTCGCGGCGCGCTGGTCAACGGCTTCTCGCAGGTCGGCGATGCCGACACGACGCTCTATTACGATCTGCCGCAATACCGGCCGTTCTGGGCCGTGGCCGAGCAGCTCGATGTGCCGTTCTATCTGCATCCGCGCAATCCGCTGCCGCGCGATGCCAAGATCTATGAGGGTCATGGCTGGCTGATGGGCCCGATCTGGGCGTTCGGCCAGGAGACCGCGGTGCATGCGCTGCGGCTGATGGGCTCAGGCCTGTTCGACGCGCATCCGCGCCTGCAGATCATTCTCGGCCATATGGGCGAGAATCTGCCGTTCGCGCTGTGGCGCGTCGACAATGCCAATGCCTGGATCCCGGATCGGCTCAACTATCCGGCGAAGAGGAAAATCCGCGAATATTTCCGCGAGAATTTCTATGTCACGACGTCGGGCAATTTCCACACGCCGGCGCTGCTCAACGCCATGCTGGAAGTCGGCGCCGAGCGCATCATGTTCTCGACCGACTGGCCGTTCGAGAATATCGACCACGCCGCCGATTGGTTCGACGCCTGTCCGATCAGCGAGAACGACCGCCTGAAAATCGGCCGCACCAACGCGCGCCGCCTGTTCAAGCTGGGCAACGATTGATCCTGAAACGCGCCGACAAATGCGAAGAGGCGATCCGGCGGAGCCGCGGCTGGATCGCCACCAAACCGAACGGCTTATTCCCCTTGGATCAAATCCGAGGGGATGAGGTTTCCGGCGCCGCCACAATGTGGGCCCTGGCGGCTACTGCCGTTTTGACGCAATTCGCTGCGGAGAAAGTCGATCAGGGCGCGCAAAGCCGCCGAGTTCTGCCGCCGGCTCGGGTAAAACAAAAAGAAGCCGTTCGGTCACCGGCAGCACCGATTTGTCCAGGATACTGACCAGACGGCCGTCGGCAATCATCCGCGCCACATATTCTTCGTAGAGATACGCGACGCCGACGCCCTGCAGCGCGGCATTGATCACCAGTTCGGGATCGTTGATGACGATCAGCGATCCGCTGACGTCGAACTCGATCATCTTGCCGTCACCGAGGAACAGCCAGGGAATGAATCCGCCGCCGGGCAGGCGATAGCGTACGCAATTGTGCGCGTGCAGATCGTCCGGCGTTTGCGGCAGGCCGTGCCGCTCCACGTAATCGGGCGAGGCGACAACGCGATAATGCAGGTCGTTGGTGACCCGCACCGCGATCATGTCGCGCGCGACCAGATTGCCGCGGCGAAAGCCGGCGTCATAATGGTCGGCGACGATGTCGGTCAGTCCGGATTCGACCGTGGTCTCGAGCACGATCTCCGGATAGCGCTCGAGGAAGCGCGCCAGCATCGGGCGCGACCACGAAGCGCGCCACCGGCGGCGGCATGGTGAGGCGCAGATGCCCGGCGGGCGTTTCGCGAAAGGCATTGACGGACTCGATCGCGTCCTCGAAGCCATCGAGCAACGGGCGCAATTGAGCGAACAGCCGCTCGCCGGCGTCGGTCGGCGCGACGCTGCGGGTGGTGCGGTTGAGAAGCCGGACGCCGAGATGATCTTCGAGCGCGCGCACGGTTTGGCTCAGCGTCGCAGTGGACAAACCCAGCCGCCGCGCCGCCTTGGTAAAGCTTGCCTGTTCGGCGACGGCCACGAAGGCATTGAGCTCGGCAAATCGAGTTCCGCGCATAGTTTTCAAGCTCCGGAAGATGCGCTGCGACGCCGATGGCTCCGCACGCCTCGGCTCGCATCTTCTACCGCCCGCGGCGAAACCCTCTGTTGCGCGTTTTGCGTTCGTCACGTCTGCTGAAAACGCAAAGCAAGACGCGACGCTGGGCAGATTGCAAACAGATCGGGCGGCCATTAGCGGATTGTTCACCACTGTCGAATGGGGCTTTCACAAAGTCCCCGGATATCAAAACAACGCGCTTGTCACATATTCACTGTCAGGCCGAAGGCAAATTCAAAATGCTTCGGTTCAGTCCGGCCGCTCGAAAGGGCCGGCAGCGTTGAATTGGAGATTGAAATGACTCGTAAGATCAGTGCGGTGCTTGCCGCTGCGGCTTTGATTGTTGGCGCCGGTGCTGCGTCGGCGCAACAGCCGGTGCGTCACGTCGCTCATGTTGCTCACCAACAGGTGCAGAGCTCCGAGGGTGCATACTACCACTTCCGTGGCGATGCCGCGGGAGTTCGCTCTCCGGCTGACCCACTCGTCGGCACCGTGTTCGAGGGCGTAGCGCCGTACTAAGGACTAGGTGTTCTCCTGCCGGCCCGCCTAAGGCCGGTTCGTTCCCTGTCGTTGCGTGCGTAGTGTGAGAAACGGCGGCCGATCCTCTGCGGCCGCCGTTTTTCATTTTGTTTGATTTTTGATTGTTTGATTGGCGTCAATTGGGACGCGGTGCGGCATCCCGTCTTCGCATCGTCGGCATTCGCCGTACTGGCGTGATGTGGCGACGTTTGTATAACCGGTCTAATTTTGTGTGCGGCGGTCAAAAGCTGCTTCGGCGTCCGCCTTCCGCGTTTCCGGCACGAGACGATCCGCAGCGCACTCAGCGCCATCGTCAATGGGCTGGCGCGAACGCATTGGTCTTACGCTCGCGCCCGATCCCGGTGTTGACGACAGCCAAGCCGCGGAAAGCCGCGTAAGACAGAGTTTACGTCGGCTCAGCTCGCCTCGCGCAGCTTCACCGCGCCTTCGAGGTCGACGGAGACCAGTTGCGACACGCCGCGCTCCGCCATGGTCACGCCGAACAGGCGGTTCATCCGCGCCATGGTGATCGGATTGTGGGTGATGATGACAAAGCGCGTGTCGGTCGAGCGCGTCATCTCGTCGAGCAAGTCGCAGAAACGCTCCACGTTGTAGTCGTCGAGCGGAGCGTCGACCTCGTCGAGCACGCAGATCGGCGCCGGGTTGGTGAGGAACACCGCGAAGATCAGCGCCATGGCGGTCAGCGCCTGCTCGCCGCCGGACAGAAGCGACAGCGTCGCCGGCTTCTTGCCGGGCGGCTTCGCCAAAATTTCCAGGCCGGCTTCGAGCGGATCATCGCTCTCGATCAGTTGCAGTTCGGCGGTACCGCCGCCGAACAACTGGCTGAACAGCTTCTGGAAGTTGGTGTTCACGGTGGCGAAGGAGGCGAGCAAACGTTCGCGCGCTTCGCCGTTGAGGCTGGAAATGCCCTGGCGCAGCCGGCGGATCGCCTCGACCAGATCGTCGCGTTCGGCGATCAGCTTGGTGTGCTGGCCTTCGACTTCGGTGAGCTCCTGCTCGGCCAGCAGATTGACCGAGCCGAGCCGCTCGCGCTCGCGGCGGATGCGCTCGAGCTTGCCTTCGACCTCGGCGATCTCGGGCAATGCTTCTTCGGGCTTCAGCTCGGCGACTTCGGCGGCGGCGGCCGGTTCGACGTCGAGCAATTCGCGAATTTCGTGCTCGATATCGGACAGGCGGCGCGCGGCGCTGTCGCGGCGCTCTTCGGCGCGGGCGGCGTCGGTGCGGGCTTCGCCGACGGCTTCGAGCGCGGCGCGCGCGGCCTTGTCGGCGGCGGCGAGCGCGGTTTCGCCTTCGGCCAAGCCGGTCGGCGGCGGCGCGGCGGCCGGCCGTCGCGGTTTCGATTTCACCGATCAGCGCCTGGCGCTGGGCGGCAAAGCGCTCCGGCGCCTGGTCGAGTTCGGCGCGTTCCGTCGTCGCCGCTTCGGTGCGCTCGCTGATGGTCTCGATCTGCGCGGCGGCTTTGTCCTTGCGCCCGGTCCATTCGTGGCGTTCGCCGCCGATGGCCTGCAGGCGGCGATTGGCCAATTCGGCGTTGCGGGTGATCGTCTGCGCTTCGACGCGAACCTCCGCCAGGGCCGCACGATCGTTGGCGACGGTCTCCTTGACCTCCGCCAATTTGGCCTCGATCTCGCCGGCCGGCGGCAATGCCTCCAGCGCCGACTCGGCTTCGGCGCGGGCCGCGCTTGCTTCATCGCGGCTGGCGCAGGTGCGCTGCTGCGCTTCCTGCAGCGCGGAAACGCGCGCCGCATTGCGGGCGATCTCGCGCTCGGCGGCGACGTGGTTTTCGCGCGCCGCGTCGGAAAGTTGCTGGGCCTCGCGCCAGCGGGCGCGCGCCTTGATCTCGGCGGCGGCGGCGGCGGCGCGCGTGGCTTCCGCTGTCTCCAGCGTGCGCACGTTGTTTTCCATCTCGGCGCGCGCGGTGTTCAGTTCGGTTTCGATGGATGCGAGGCGGCCGCGTTCGGCAAGCCGCCGTGCCGCGCCGGTCGGCGCATGCCCCGCCGCCGCAAAGCCGTCCCACCGCCAGTAATCGCCTTCACGCGAGACCAGCCGTTGGCCCGGCTTGAGCAGGCCGACGAGCCGCGGTCCGTCGGCGCGATCGATGATGCCGATCTGTTGCAGCCGCCGGGCGAGCTCCGCGGGCGCCCGCACAAAGTTCGACAATGGCTGCGCGCCTTCCGGCAATACCGGATCGGACGCATCGACTTCGGCGCCCGCCCAGCGCATCGGCGCCGACGGATCGACCGGCGCGTCGAGTTCGTCGCCAAGCGCGGCGCCGAGCGCCTTTTCGTAGCCTTCGTCGACGCTGAGCGCGTCCATCACCGGCGGCCAGAGATTCTTGCTCTCGACCGCCAGCAGCTTGCTGATGGTCTTGGCCTCGGTTTCCAGGCGCTGCACGCGCTTTTCGGCGGCGGCCAGCGGTGCCCGCGCGGCGTCGATCTCGTCGCGCGCTTGCGAGTGCGCGGTTTCCGCCGCCCGCGCGGCTTCTTCGGTTTCGCTGAGCGTCATCTGCGCTTGCATCAAAACTTCGGCGAGCGCCTCGAGATCAGGCGCGCCGTCGCCCGTCGCGGCAAGGCCGGCCTCGATATTGGCAAGCTCCGCCTCAAGCTTTGCCGCGCGCTGCGCATGACTCTGCACCGCGCCGTGGAGCTGATTGCGCCGCGCCGACAGATCGGCCAGCGCACCAGTCAATTCGGCGAAGCCTTTTTCCGAGGCCGCCAGCGCCGTTTCCGCCGCGGTCAGCCGATCGTTGACGCCGCTCAGTTGTGCGGCGCTCTCCTGCGCTTCGGTCTTGAGGGTTGCTTCCTCGGCGTCGAGCCGCTCCAAGGCGACGGCAGCATCGGTCGCAAGCGTGCGCTCGCGCTGCAGATCGGAGGCGTATTGCGCGAGCCGGCGATCGAGCTCGGCGATGCGCTCCTTCGCCAAGGCCTCTTCGCGCTCGAGCGCATCGCGGGCGACAAGCAGGCGCTGCAGAGCCGCGGCGGCGCGGGCTTCGGCCTCGCGCAAAGCCGGCAGCTCGGCGGCGACTTCGGTCTGCCGGGTGCTGACGACGGTCTGCTCGCTGGTGCGCTCGGCGACGATGCGGATCGCTTCGTCCTTGGTGCGCTCGGCTTCGGCGGTTTCGAGCTTCGCCGCGGTCCAGCGCAGATGCTGCAGCAGCGCTTCCGTGCGCCGCACCTGGCCCGAGATATTGCGATAACGCACCGCCTGGCGGGCCTGGGTCTTGAGCGAGGCGACCTGGGAGGCGAGCTGGCCGATGACGTCTTCGGTGCGCGCCAGGTTCTGTTCGGCCGCCTTGAGCCGCAGCTCGGCCTCGTGCCGGCGCACATGCAGTCCGGAAATGCCGGCGGCTTCTTCCAGCAGGCGGCGGCGCTGCTCGGGCCGCGCCGAAATGATCTCGCCGATGCGGCCTTGGTGGACCAGCGCCGGCGAGCGCGAGCCGGTGGAGGCGTCGGCGAACAGCACGTTGACGTCGCGCGCGCGCACCTCGCGGCCGTTGACCCGGAAGGTCGAGCCCTGCTCGCGCAGGATCCGGCGCGAGACTTCCAGCGAGTCGTTCTCGTTGAACGCCGCCGGCGCCTTGTGGTCGGCGTTATCGATCAACATGCTGACTTCGGCGTGATTGCGCGCCGGGCGTCCGGTGTTGCCGGAGAAGATCACGTCGTCCATCTCGGCGGCGCGCATGGCCTTGTGCGAGGCTTCGCCCATGACCCAGCGCACGGCTTCCACCAGATTGGATTTGCCGCAGCCGTTCGGGCCGACCACGCCGGTCAGTCCGGGTTCGATCTCGAAGTCGGTCGGTTCAACGAAGGACTTGAATCCGATGAGACGCAGACGCGTGAGCTTCATTCGCTGTTGTGTCCATCTTGCCCGCTGCGGCGGCGAAACAAACTGTGGGCAGCCCGTGCCTTAGAGGCCCAAGCCCTAGGGGTACCGCATCGGCCCGGAGAATGAATAGTCAGGCCTGAGAGCGCAACAGCCCCGCGGCGTTATCCAGACTTTCCGCGCGAATGCGCCGCCGCAGATCCCGGCCGAACCGGCCGGGATTCGTCCGCAAGACGGAAAAAGCCCTTATCCGTCCTTGAGATAGGGGTCGATTTCCTTCGCCAGGGCGTCGATCGGTCTGATCGCCGGCAAACTTCTTGCCGTTGATGAAAAATGTCGGCGTGGAATTCACCCCAAGCTTTTCGGCGGCGCGATCGCGCACTTCCTGAATGCCGTCGAGCACCTTCTGATTCGCCAGGCATTCGTCGAAGGTCTTCTGCGTAAAGCCGAATTGCTTGGCGATCTCGCGCAGCGGCTCGATCGGCTTTTCCACCATCCAGTCGCGCTGCTTGGCGAACAGAGTCTCGATCACCGGCATGAATTTGTCCTTGCCGGCGCAGCGCGCCAGCATGAAGCCGGCGGCGGCGAGCGCATCGAGCGGAAACTCGCGGAAGATGAACCGCACCTTGCCGGTATCGATGTAGCGCTTCTGGAGCTCGGGAAAGGTGTTCTCGGAGAAGTGCGCGCAGTGCGGGCAGGTCATCGAGGCATATTCGATGATGGTCACCGGCGCCTTCTCGGAACCCAGCACGACATCGCCGTCCGGGCCGGCCTTGGCGAGGTCGGCCGGATCCGGCTCGCTGCCCTCGGCTTTGGCGTAATGCCAGGGCTGCAGAAGCAGCTCCCACGGTGCCGGCGAACACAAGGCCTGTGCTGGCTGAAAACAGGCGACGACGGGTGAGCGTCACGGGAAACTCCTGATGCTTATGGCCTGACGGGAGCATGATTGTCTTTCCGGAGATCGCTACCAGTTTTCCGGACCGCTTCCCAGGGTGCAGCCGGAATGTGGCACCGGCGCGCCGTTCCGCCAAGGGCCAGCAAGCGGGCAGATATTCGGGTTACGCGTGCCCCCGTAAGGCGCTGGGGCACAAGAGCTATCCATTCGCGGAAGCTTCTCGCCGTTCAGGGCCGTTTGACCGCGGCGCCGAGCCGCGCCAGCGCCGAGCGCAGGTCGTCGTCGGCGACCTCCGGCAGGCTCGCGGCGACTGCGCGCGGCCGCCGCCATGTCGGCCTTGCGCCGCGGCTTGCGACCCGCATGGCGCAGCGGCGCCTGCCGTAGGCAATGCGCTCGATCGCGCGCCAGCCGAGGAAGCGATTGACCCGCTCGCAGATGACCTGGGCGAGAGTGCTGGATTTCGATCGCCGCCGGGCCTTCGACCCGCAGCACCAGCGTGCCCGAGGACTGGCCCCAGCCCGATGCTTCAGCGCTTGCTGCGGACGAAGAGGAGGGAGAAGCGCGCGGCCACTGGATCTTGATCGGCTCGCTGATCGCGGCGATGTCGGTGCCGGCGATCTCGCGCCAGCGCGTCACCAGTTCGGCCGAGGCAAAGCCCTGCCGGGTAAAGGCATCGCCCACGACCTTGCCGAGCAAGTCGCGCAACGGGCGGCCGACGAGGCGGTTGGGCTTGTTCATGGTCAAGCGAACTGTCATCCAAGCCTGATGAAGGTAGCAGCTACGCTGGCGCGCAAAAAGGCTTCCTCCACGAGCCCAGGGGACAAAACGCCGACAGTCGTCGATTCGGCTGCCTTGCTCGCCTGGTACGATCGCCACCGCCGCACGTTGCCGTGGCGGGCACCGAAAGGCGAGCGGACCGATCCTTATCGGGTCTGGCTCTCCGAGATCATGCTGCAGCAGACCACGGTGCGGGCGGTCGTGCCGTATTACGCGCGCTTTCTCGCGCGCTGGCCCGATGTGCGCGCGCTTGCCGCCGCGCCGCTCGACGACGTGCTGAAGGCCTGGGCCGGGCTCGGCTATTACGCGCGCGCCCGCAACCTGCATGCCTGCGCGCGCGCCGTGGTCGAGCGCCATGGCGGCGTTTTCCCGTCCGATGTGGATGGATTGCGCGCGCTGCCCGGCGTCGGCGACTACACCGCGGCCGCGGTCGCTGCGATCGCATTCGACATTCCGGCAAGCCCGGTCGACGGCAATATCGAGCGCGTGGTGGCGCGGCTGTTTGCGGTTGAAGAGCCGCTGCCCGCCGCCAAGCCGCGATTGCGGCAACTCGCCCGCACGCTCACGCCGCAACGACGCCCCGGCGATTTCGCGCAGGCGATGATGGATCTCGGCGCGAGCATCTGCACGCCGAAGAAGCCGGCCTGCGCGCTGTGTCCGTGGAACGAAAGCTGCGCCGCCTTTGCGCGCGGCGATGCGGAGACCTTTCCGCGCCGGGTGCCGAAACGCGAAGGCGCTTTGCGCCGTGGCGCTGCATTCGTGGTGCGGCGCGCCGACGGTTATGTGTTGGTGCGATCGCGACCGGCGAAGGGTTTGCTGGGTGGCATGACCGAAGTGCCGACCACCGCGTGGTCGGCGGACTTCGATGAAGCCGAGGCGCTCAGTTTCGCGCCGCTATTGTCTTCACACCATCGCGGCGGAAAGGGCAGCGTCGCCTGGCGGCGTGTCGCCGGAATCGTGCGGCACGTGTTCACGCATTTTCCGCTCGAACTTTCGGTCTATGTGGCGGAGGTGGCTGCAGAAGCGTCGGCGCCCGACGGTGCCCGCTGGGCGAAGATCTCTGAGCTCGCCGGCGAGGCGCTGCCGAGCCTGATGCGCAAAGTGGTGGCGCACGCGTTCGACGCGTAGCGCATCGCCCGTGGCGCGTAGCCCGCATGAGCGGAGCGACATGCGGGATGTAATCGTTTGATTAAACTGGTGGTCCCGGATGTCGCTTGCGATCATCCGGGCTACGGGGAGGTCCGCGTTACGCGGCGCCCATCTCGGCGCGCACCCGCGCGCGCAGCGCGTCGATGACGGTCAGCCCTTGCGGCGTCTCGACGTGCCAGAAGGTCCAGCCGTTGCAGGCTTCGAGGCCCTGCGCCAGCGCGCCGATGCGGTGGATCGAGCCGACGGCTTCACCGAGGGCGAGCGCGCCGTCGGCGCGCACCAGCGCCTGATGGCGCTTCTTGGCGTCGACCAGGCGGATGCCCGGCGCCACCAGGCCGCGTTCGAGCAGTGCCGAGAACGGCACCCGCGGCGCTTCGCGCGCAGTCACAAAGGACGCGAGCGTCGGCTCTGCCATCGGCTCGACGGCAGCGATTCGCTCTTCGGCCGCCACGGCGTATTCGCGCTGACGTTCGACGCCGATAAAGCGCCGGCGCAGCCGCCGCGCCACGGCGCCGGTGGTGCCGGTGCCGGAAAACGGGTCGAGCACCAGATCGTCCGGCCGCGAGGCGGCCAGAATGATGCGGGCCAGCAGCGCCTCGGGCTTTTGCGTCGGGTGCAGCTTCTTGCCGTCGTCGCCCTTGAGCCGTTCTTCGCCGGTGCACAGCGGAAACAGCCAGTCGGAGCGCATCTGAACGTCGTCGTTGCCGGCTTTCAGCGCTTCGTAATTGAAGGTGTAGTTGCGCTTGGCGGAATCGCGCGCCGCCCAGATCATGGTTTCGTGCGCGTTGGTGAAGCGCCGGCCACGGAAATTCGGCATCGGATTCGACTTACGCCATACGACATCGTTCAAGATCCAAAATCCGAGATCCTGAAGGATCGTCCCGACGCGAAAGATGTTGTGATAGGAGCCGATCACCCACAAGGTCGCATTCGGCTTCATCACCCGGCGGCAGGCGGTGAGCCAGGCGTGCGTGAACGCATCGTAGGCGGCAAAGCTCGAGAACTTGTCCCAATCGTCGTCGACCGCGTCGACGCGCGAGTCGTCGGGACGTTTGAGATCGCCCTGGAGCTGCAAATTGTACGGCGGATCGGCAAAGACGAGATCGACCGAGGCGGCCGGCATCTTGGCCATTTCGGCAACGCAATCGCCAACCAGAATGTTGGGCGACGATGCGGCCTTAAGAGTCACACGGGGCGTCCTCACGGACGCCCCGAGACGCGACACAACCATGACTCAGAACTCTGAACTCAGGCGACGCGAGATCGGCGACGCGGGACCTACAACCGACAAGAACGATGATGCCCTCCCAAGGTAAAAAACGACTTAATCAAAACAACTTTCGAGTAGGCAATAAATGCCGGGAAACATTTGGTTAATTCTGCTCGCCCGGATGGCTTGCAGATGACTTTGTCGGTGGGTTGGCCAGCCGGCCCCGGTGGTAACGGCGTGCGCGGTTGCGGCTGCGCGTTTCAGCAAAGCGCGCAGCACCTATATGATTGCGTGGCTCGGTCGACTGAAATGGAAGCGCGGAGGCGGTGATCGGCGTGGAATATCTGATCGGAGCGGAGCAAGCAGCCCGCGGGAAAAAAGATCATGCGCCGTCATCAGATGTGGGCCATGATCCGGTTATATTTGATAAGATCGTGGTGCAGCAGCAAACACGCCGCGTCGGGCGATGGATTTGCCAGGGAGAATAAGAAATGCGTACCGATGATTTTCGTCCCAGCGACAATGTCGAGGACGATCGCGAAGCGAGTGCGTCGCGTGGCGGCTTGCCCGGAGGCGCGGGTGGTCTCGGTATCGGCACGATCGTCGTTGTCGGTCTGATCAGCTGGTACTTCGGCATCGACCCGAGCGTGCTGCTCAACGGTGCGCAAATCCTCACCGGCGGATCGACTTCGCAACAAAGCAGCGCACCGCCGGTCTCCACCGGCACGCCGAATGACTCGACCGGCAAGTTCGTCGCCGAGGTCCTGGGCAGTACCGAAGACACCTGGAAGGATATCTTCTCGGCGAGCGGCCGCACCTATCATCCGCCGAAGCTGCGGCTGTTCTCGGGTTCGGAGCAGGGCGGCTGCGGCCTGGCGCGCTCGGCCATGGGGCCGTTCTATTGCCCGACCGATCAACGCATTTATCTCGACACCGCGTTCTTCCAGGACCTGCAGAGAAAATTCGGCGGCTGCGACAACAACAATGCCTGCAAATTTTCAGAAGCCTACGTGATCGCGCATGAGGTCGGTCATCACGTGCAGGACGAACTCGGGATTCTGCCGCGCGTGCGTCAGGAGCAAGAAGCTTCCAACAGCAAGGCGGAGCGAAACGCGCTGCAGGTGCGCGTCGAGCTGCAGGCCGATTGCCTCGCCGGCATTTGGGCGAACCACACCCAGCGCAAGCACAACTTCCTTGACCCCGGCGATGTCGATCAGGCGCTGCAGACGGCGTCCGCGATCGGCGACGACCGTCTGCAGAAAGAAACGCAAGGCTACGTGGTGCCTGACGCGTTCACTCATGGAACTTCGGAGCAGCGCAAGCGCTGGTTCATGCGTGGGCTGAAAGAGGGCGACATCTCCGCCTGCAACACGTTCGGCGCCAACGCACTCTAGATTTACCTGTTATCGCATGTCCCGGAAAAGCGGTTTCCACTTGTCCGGGACATGCTCAAGGGCCGAGCCGCGAAAGTCGTGTCCCCGACGTCGATCCGGTGCCGATCCTGGAAAAGTCATGCCGCGGCCGGTTGGTGGCTTGGCAGCACCGGGTCTTGAAGCCTAAGCTGATTGTTCCTTTATCCTGAAGGGCTCGTCTTGATGAACGTTGTCCTGACGGAATAAAGGGCGACAATTTTTTAGGTTATCGACATGCCTGGAATCGACGACAGCAAACAATTCGTGCCGCTCAAGATCGCGGTGCTCACCATTTCAGATACGCGCAATCTCAAGGATGACAAATCCGGCGCGTTGTTGGTGCAGCGGATCGGCGCCGCCGGCCATTTGGTCGCCGAACGCAGCATCGTGCCGGATGACATCGAGGCGATTAGGGGTCGGGTCAAAGCCTGGATCGCCGATCCGGTGGTCGATGTGATCATCACCACCGGGGGCACCGGGTTCACGGGCCGCGATGTCACGCCCGAAGCCGTCGAGCCGCTGTTCGAGAAAAAGATGGACGCGTTTTCGGCGCTGTTTCTGGTCGTCAGTTTTCAGAAGATCGGCACTTCGGCGGTGCAATCGCGCGCCACCGCCGGCGTCGCCAACGGCACCTATATTTTTTGTTTGCCCGGTTCGCCCGGCGCCTGCCGCGACGCCTGGGACGAAATTTTGCTGCATCAGCTCGACTATCGGTTCGGCCCCTGCAATTTCGTCGAAATCATGCCGCGTCTCGACGAACATTTGCGGCGCGACAAGGCGAAAGGCGCGACGGTTTAGCGACCCTTCGTCATTTAGCGAACGCTCCTCATTCCGGGATGCGGGTGAAACCCGCGGGCCGGGAATCCATAACCACAGCGCTACCAGAAGCTATTCCGAAGTCGGCAAAATGCTTTTGCGAGGGCGCCCCAAACTTACAAATCCAAATCCCAGTACTCGCTCACCACCGGTCGGCCCCAGCTCTCGTGCTGCTCCGAGCGCATCAATTGGAAGCCGGCTTGGCGATAGATGTGGCGCGCGGCGGTCAGCACCTCATGCGTCCATAGCGTCATCTTCCGGTATCCGGCCGCGCGGGCGAAGCGGATGCACTCGTCTGTCAGATGACGGCCGAGCCCGAGCCCGCGCGCTTTCGGATCGACCAGCAGCAGGCGGATGCGGGCAACAGATTCCGAATCCTTCGCCAGCATGATCGAGCCGACATTGTCGCCGTCGATGTCGGCGATCCAGCAGCGTTCGCGCCGATCGTCGAACGTGTTGATGAAATCGGCGACGATCTGCGCGCATACGCCTTCGAATGGCGCGCCCCAGCCGTATTCCTGCGCATACAGCTCGGCGTGGCGTTTGACGATCCAGCCGAAATCGCCGTGGCGCGGCTGGCGCAGGGTGTAGCGCGGCTGCGTCGTATCCTCAGGCGGAGCGCCGTCCAACAATTGTTCGATTGTGGTCATGGCGGCGATCAGGCGGGCCGCATCGCCCGGTGCGAGGCGGCCCAGCATCGCGCCGACGTCGCGCTGCGAGCGGCGTTCGAGCGGTGCGAAGGTTTTGCGGCCTTGCGGCGATAGCGCCAAATGGCTTTGCCGGCCATCGCTGGCGGACGCTTTGCGTTCGATCAGGCCGCGTTTCTCGAAATTGCGCAGCGTCCGGCTCAGGTAGCCGGCGTCGAGATCGAGGGCGCGCCCGATATCGCTGGCGGTCGGCGTGCCGCCCTGGGCGATCTCGTACAGGACGCGGGCTTCGCCGAGCGAGTAAGGGCTTTCCAGATAAGTCTTGCGCAGCACGCCGAGCTGACGCGTGTAAAAGCGATTGAAGCGCCGCACGCGTCCGATGCTCTCGTCGGCGATCGTCGCTTCGACCGCGATTTGTTTGTCGGCGACGCGTTCCGTTCTGCGTCGGCTTGAGGCGTTTTCCGCGACGCGACCTTCGCTTTCGACGCTTGCACGTCCGCGGCGCGAGCTTTTTCGACCTGGGCTGCTTTTACTCGGCATGCTCGCAGCGTCGACCAGATAGTTGACTAAGTCAAGTATTGATCCGGAACGCCCGCGTGGACAGTCGCGCGAGCCGGCGCCGGCCGATGCGGCGCAGCAGATCCGCCTCGGGATCCTGCGCGCGTTCGGAATGTCCGCCGGTCTGGCGATAAAAGTCCGCCCAGACAACGAGGCCCTGTTCGGGGCGGGGCGCCGTGCCGACAGCGTCGGCCAAGAGCGCGAATGCCTCGCGCAGCGACGATTGCCCGGGCCGCGCGCGGCGGAAGACGCCGGCCTGGAAGTCGCGCACCGGGCGTTCGACAAAACCCCGCATCTCGCCGATCCACGGCGTGTCGAGGACGACGCCGGGCTGCAGAAACAAGAGCCAGGGCGCCCGCGCTGCTTCGGCGGCCGCCCGCAACCGGCGTCCCAGTGCATCGTCGGAGGCGAGCAGCTTGCAGCCGGCGATATCGGCCACTGCCGGTGTGTCGTCACGCGAGCCCGCGTCGGCGACCAACACTTCGGTAATCAGGCCCGCGGTCGCCCCCGGCACCAAGGCGGCGAGCGTCCGCACCAGCGGCCGTTCGGAATCGCGGGTCGCGATAATCACACTCAGCATTCGCTATCGATCGCGCCCGGTCGTGAAGTTCTGGCCGCGACCTTTACGGCGCTCGCGCGGTTTTTCCAATGGCTGGGTTCACGCCAAATTGTTCTTGTTTTGTTCCATAGGTGCGCTACCTTATCGCCATGACCCGATCGTCCGCATTAAAACGCCCGCCGGCACCGCTGCTGCCCTCCGCGCCGGCGGGCGAGGCTGGTCCCGCCGTCGAGGCTGAGCGCCGCCGCGGCCGCGGCGCTCACTCGAATGCGTCGGGCCGTTATGAGCCGCTGGCGCGGGTCGCTTTCGACGATGGCTGGGAGAAGATCGAAGACCTGCCGCCGTTCAAGACGACCGTGACGGTCGATGCCACCCGCAAGATCATCACCCGCAACGACTCGCCGGATATCTCGTTCGATCGCTCGATCAATCCTTATCGCGGCTGCGAGCATGGCTGCGTCTATTGCTTTGCGCGGCCGACGCATGCGTATCTCGGGCTTGTCGCCGGGCCTCGATTTCGAATCGAAGCTGTTCATGAAGCCGAACGCGCCGGAATTGTTGGAGCGCGAATTGTCGGCTCCCGGTTACGTGCCGAAAGTCATCGCCATCGGGACCAACACCGATCCCTATCAGCCGTTGGAGCGGCGCCAGCGGATCATGCGCCGCATTTTGGAGGTGCTGGACAACGCCGGGCATCCGGTCGGCATCGTCACCAAGTCGGCGTTGGTGCTGCGCGATCTCGATATTCTCGCCCGCATGGCCAAGCGCGACCTGGTCAAGGTGGCGATCTCGGTGACCACGCTCGACACCAAGCTCGCCCGCACCATGGAGCCGCGCGCCGCGACGCCGCCGCGGCGGCTCGAAGCCTTGCACCAATTGATCAAGGCCGGCGTGCCGGCTTCTACCCTTGTGGCGCCCGTGATCCCCGCTCTCAACGATGCCGAGATCGAGCGCATCCTCGATGCGGTGGCGGAAACCGGCGTGCGTCATGCCGGTTATGTGCTGCTGCGCCTGCCGCTTGAAGTGCGCGATCTGTTCCGCGAGTGGCTGGTGGCGAATTTTCCCGACCGCTACCGGCATGTGTTCAAGTTGATCCGCGATATGCGCGGCGGCAAGGATTACGACTCGACCTTCGGCACGCGCATGACCGGCAAAGGCCCGATCGCCTGGATGATCGGCCGCAGGTTCGAAGTCGCGTGCGAGCGCCTCGGCTTCAACGTCACCAGCGTCAGAACCACGACCGAGCATTTCCGCTCGCCGCAGCCGAGCGCGGAACAATTGAGTTTGTTCGGCTAATCCCCGCAATTCTACCGCGGCTTGCGTGCGCATTGCGGCTGCGGCCATGCCGTGGTCATCATGGCCGCATGAGTCGCACCGCCAAAGCCGCGCGCCTGCCGCTGGACGAGGAGATCCTGCGTCCGACCTTTCGCCGCGAGCGCGCAGCGCTCAAGCGCGGCGTCTGGCCGGTCGCCGGCTGCGACGAAGCCGGCCGGGGACCGCTTGCCGGCCCGGTCGTTGCGGCTGCGGTGATTCTCGATCCCGACAATGTGCCGCGCGGGCTCGACGATTCGAAGCGGCTGACGGCCGAACGGCGCGAAATCCTCTATGAGCGTATCTGCGCGCGCGCCCAGGTGGCGGTGGCGCTGGCGCCGCCGTGGCGCATCGACCGCGACAACATTCTGCGCGCCTCGCTCTGGGCGCTGGCGCGCGCGGTCGCGTCGCTGCCGCTCAAGCCGCAGCTTGTGTTTGTCGACGGCCGCGACCGCATCGATTCGGGGTGCGATTGCCAGGCGGTGATCGGCGGCGATGGTCTCGTCGCCTCGATCGCCGCCGCCTCGATCGTCGCCAAGGTCACCCGCGATCGGCTGATGCGGCAACTCGGCGCCGCGCATCCGGGTTACGGCTTTGAACGCCACATGGGCTACAGCGTGCCCGAGCATTTTGCCGCACTCGACCGGCTCGGGCCGACCATCCATCACCGCCGCTCGTTCTCGCCGGTGGCCATCGCGCACGCGCTTCGCGACGGTGAAGCCGCCGAACGCGCCGCCGTTTTGCCGTTGCCGTTGTGAGCATCGGCCCCGCGGGCGAGCGCGGTTGTTGCCTTTCGCAGAGAAAGCGATTTAGTCCGGATGCGCCTTTTCTGAAAAGGCTTGGTTCGGAGTAAGCTTCCGCCGAACGTATTTCGTGACCAAACGGTCCTTCCGTCCAGATCTCGATGTTTTACGTCCCGCTCTACATCGAAGCATTGCGCGCGCGTCCGCAGCTGGTGTTCTGGCTTGCGGTTCTCGCGCAGGCGCTGCTGTGGGTCGTGGTGCCGTCGCTGTTGTATTCGGCGCCGCCCGGCGATCTCGCCCATTTGCTCGCGGTCGCGCACGACCTGCCGCTGCGACCGGATGTCGGCCCGCCGCTGGCCTACTGGCTCGCCGACACGGTGTTCCGCAACGCCGGAATGTTCGGCATCTATCTGATGGCCCAGGCGTGCGTGGTCGTGGCCTTCTCCTGTGTCTTCGCGCTCGGCCGGGCGATGGTCGGTCCGACCCACGCGGTGATGGCGATCCTGCTGATGATCGGCATCTTCACGTTCGGCGTGCCGACGCCGGAATTCGGGCCGGCGATCCTCGCCATGCCGTTGTGGGCGGCTACCGTGTTGTTCTATTGGCGCGCGGTCACGGAAAAGCGCCGGATCTATTGGTTGGCCTTCGCGGCCGCGGCCGCGGGTCTTTTGATCACCACGACCTATGCGCTGATTTTCGTCACGGTCCTGATCGTGTTCACGATCGCGAGCCGTCGCGGCCGCACGGCCGCGCAAACTTTCGAAGCATGGATCGCCTGGGCCGCGGTCGCCGGAATGCTTTACGTGCATTTCGAGCTGTTCATGCGCGCCGGCTTTGCCGTCAAGCCGGTGATCGAGCGCCTGCGCCTCGCCGGCGCTGCTGCCGGCAACGCCGAGGCCTGGTTCAAGCTCGTCGGCGCGCTCGTTCTCACCCATGCGGGTTTGATCGTCCTTGTTGCGCTGGCGTTCGGGTGGCCGCGCACAGGCCTCTACGGCAACACCGGCACCCACGATTGTGCGGCGGCCGGTGACGTCGCCGGTGATCAATTTTGTGAAAGTGTTTGCCTTCGGTCCCGTGCTGCTGACGACGGTCGTCGTCGTCCTCGCCAACCTGCATGTGTCGATCGTCGACGCGGCGCCGCTTTTGCTTTTCTCCGGTCTCGCCGTGATCGTATTCGCGGGCGACCGCATCGAGCTTCACCATCAGCGCCATCTTGGCATGGCCTGGGCCGGGCTGTTGGTGGCGCCTGCCGTGCTGGTGCCGATCGCGATCCTGGTTCTGCCCTGGGCTGTCGGCACCGAACTGAAAGTCGCGCAGCCTGCGGGTGCCATGGGCAAGTTTTTCGCCGAAAGCTTTGCCCGCCGCACCGGGCGGCCGCTCACCATCGTCGGCGGCGATCAACACATCGCCGAGCTCGTGGCGATCGGCGCGCGAACGCGGCCCCAAGTCTATTTCGAGATCAACCCGTCGCCGCAATCGCGCATCAATGCCGAGGCGGTTCGCAAGAACGGTGCCGTCATCGTCTGGCAAAGCCCGGACACCAATCCGGCGCCGCCGCCCGATATCCAGGAGCGATTTCCCGACCTCACGCCGGAATTGCCGCATGCCTTCGCGCGGCCGGTGCGCGGCAGACTTCCGCCGTTGCTCATCGGCTGGGGTGTGATCCGTCCGCAGGATGCCGAAGGTGCTTCCCCGCGGCCGGCGCAATGACGAACTGAATGTTTGCTGGAAGGCGCAATACGGGCTTCTCAGCAAGGGTGCGCTGAAGCGCGTGAATCGGAAGCGTCTTAATATCTTGGGAGCATCTTTCCCTCTCTGGCGTCATGCGCGGGCTTGACCCGCGCATCCCGATCATCAGGGCTCGGCGCCCGCCTAAGCGGGATGGCCGGGACAAGCCCGGCCATGACGCCGCGGTCTGGGTCGCGCGCGCGGTCAGCCCGCGAGCGCTTTCTTCAGCGCGAGGAAATCCCGCCAGGCCAGCCGCTTCTGCAACGGGCTGCGCAGCAGGAACGCGGGGTGATAGGTGGCAAGCGCGCGGATCTCGCGGCGGCCGGTGTCGAACTTGAACCAGCGGCCGCGGGTGCGGGTGATGCCTTCCCGGGTGCCGAGCAGCGTCTGCGTCGAGGGCTGGCCGAGGCAGACCAGAATGTCGGGATCGGCAAGCTCGATCTGGCGCATCAGGAACGGCAGACAGATCGCGCTCTCATGCGGGGTCGGCGTGCGATTGCCGGGCGGCCGCCACGGCACGATGTTGGCGATGTAGACCTGCGTGCGGTCGAGCCCGATCGCCTGCATCATCAGATCGAGCAGCTTTCCGGAGCGGCCCACGAACGGCACGCCGGCGATATCCTCGTCGCGGCCCGGCGCTTCGCCGACGAACATGACGCGCCCCTGCGGATTGCCGTCGGCGAACACGAGCTGCGTGGCGGTCGTGCGCAGCATGCAGCCGTCGAAGGTCTGGAGCAGCGCGCGCAAGGCATCCAGGCTTTCGGCGCTCTTGGCGGCGGTGCGGGCCGACACCACTGCGGCCTCCGGCGCGGGCGGCGCCAGCACAGAGCGTGCGCTTGCATCGCCGGCAGCGAGAGCGGCGGGCCGCTGCAGGCGATCGGGCGCGGGGCGCGTCCCGTGGCGGCAACAGGCGGCCGCGATTGTCCGACGTTCCAGCATCGCCATCAGGTCCGGCCTTGGGGGAAGGCGTCGACGGCAGATCGTCCGCAAAGCGGTCGATCGGCTCCTCGCCGAGCAGCGCATCGACGCCGGCGTCGCGATAGAACGCCAGCAGTTCTCGCGCGTTTCTGTCCAAGGGATCCATAGCCGTCAGTTATCCATGGCCGTCAGTTATGGACGATCCCGTGCGACTGTGCGAGGGAACCAGATGCGGATTATTCTCATTCGTGGTGATTGCGGAACAGTCCATATCCGGAGCAGTCAATGAGTGCAGCAGACCTTCCCGCCCGCGAGGCGATGGAGTTCGACGTCGTGGTGGTCGGCGCCGGGCCCGCCGGGCTCGCCGCCGCGATCAGGCTCAAGCAGATCGCTCCGGATATGTCGGTCGTGGTGGTCGAGAAGGGTTCTGAGGTCGGCGCGCATATTCTGTCCGGCGCCGTCATCGATCCGATCGGGCTCGACCAACTGTTGCCGGACTGGCGCAACGACGAAGCGCCGGTGCGCACGCCGGTGAGTTCCGATCGCTTTTACGTGCTCGGGCCGTCCGGCGCCGTGCGACTTCCGAATTTCGCCATGCCGCCGCTGATGAGCAATCACGGCAACTTCATCGTCTCGCTCGGCGACGTCTGCCGCTATCTCGGCCAGAAGGCGGAAGCGCTCGGCGTCGAAATCTATCCGGGTTTCGCCGCCGCCGAATTGTTGTTCGAGAACGATGCGGTCGCAGGCGTCGCCACCGGCGACATGGGCATCGGCAAGGACGGGCAGCAAAAATCCGGCTTCACCCGCGGCATGGAGTTGCGCGCCAAATACACGCTGCTCGCCGAAGGCGCGCGCGGCAGCTTGTCGAAGATGCTGATTGCGCGCTTCGGCCTGGCGCAGGATCGCCAGCCGCAAAAGTACGGCATCGGCTTGAAAGAGCTCTGGCAGGTTTCGCCGGAAAACTTCCACAGCGGCCTGGTGCAGCACACCATGGGCTGGCCGCTCACCGACGGCGTCGGCGGCGGATCGTTCCTCTATCATTTCGGCGATAACCTGGTGTCGGTCGGCTTTGTCGTGCATCTCAGCTACGCCAATCCGTACCTGTCGCCGTTCGAGGAGTTTCAGCGCTTCAAGACGCATCCGCTGGTGCGCGCCACCTTCGCGGGCGCCAAGCGCATCAGCTATGGCGCCCGCGCGCTGACCGAAGGCGGCTGGCAATCGGTGCCGAAGCTGGTGTTTCCGGGCGGCGCGCTGATCGGCTGCGCGGCCGGCTTCATGAACGTGCCGCGCATCAAGGGCAGCCACAACGCCATGCTGTCCGGCATGCTGGCGGCGGAGAATGTCGCGGCCGCGCTCGCGGCGGGGCGGGCGCATGACGAGGTGCTGGATTACGAGGCGGCGTGGCGTTCGTCGCCGATCGGGCACGATCTCTGGCGGGTGCGTAACGCCAAGCCGCTCTGGTCGAAGCTCGGCACCATGGTGGGCGTCACGCTCGGCGGCGTCGATATGTGGACCAACACGCTTGGCTTCTCGCTCATTGGCACACTTGGCCACGGCAAGCCGGATTTCGCCGCGCTCAAGCCGGCGGCCCAATGCCGGCGCATCGCTTATCCGAAGCCCGACGGCAAGCTCACCTTCGACCGCCTGTCGTCGGTTTATCTGTCCAACACCAACCACGAAGAGGATCAGCCGCCGCATCTCGTGGTGCGCGATCTGGCTTTGCAGAAATCCTCCGAGCACGATGTCTATGCCGGCCCATCGGCGCGCTATTGCCCGGCCGGGGTTTACGAGTGGGTCGAGGACGCCGGCAAGCCGCGCTACGTGATCAACGCGCAGAATTGCGTCCACTGCAAAACCTGCGACATCAAAGATCCGAACCAGAACATCAACTGGGTGCCGCCCGAAGGCGGCGGCGGACCGAATTATCCGAATATGTGATCGGATTTGGCGTGGCGGCTGCAGTCGCCACGCCAGCGCTCATTGTTGGTCA
Source organism: uncultured Alphaproteobacteria bacterium (assembly GCA_963737755.1). GTDB lineage: Bacteria > Pseudomonadota > Alphaproteobacteria > Rhizobiales > Xanthobacteraceae > BOG-931. Next base: position 66,507 of record CAVTTZ010000029.1, read on the forward strand.
GCCCGCTGCCGGTGAACGTCCGTCAGTTGATCAAGGTGCGGGGTGCGTTCGAACGCATCCGCGCGCTTGCGATCAACATCAGGATGACGACCACCCATGGCAGTCCGCCGAGCAGGTGGATCGGAATGTCGGAGATCTGCGGCAAATTGAGCTTGAGCGCATCGAGTACGCCCATCAGCAAAGCGCCGGCGGCGGCGCCCAACACGGTCCATCGCCCCAGGATCACGATGGCGATGACGATGAAGCCGCGGCCGCCGATAATGTTCGGCACGTAGGATCCGACGGAGCCGAGCGAGAGCGCCGCCCCGCCCAATCCGGCGAAGGCGCCGCAGGCGAGAAGCGCGAAAGTTTGCACGCCGCGCGGCGAGATGCCGATCGCTTCGCCTTTCGCCGGATTGTGGCCGACGGCAGAGAGCACCAGCCCGATGCGCGTATAAGCGAACATCGCCCACACCAGCACCGTCAGCACGACCGCGAGATAATAAAAGACGTTTTGTGAGAACAAGGCCGCGCCGATGACGGGTATCTTCGACAACACCGGAATGCTGATGGCGCCGAGCGGCGGCGTCGCCGCGGTCAATTTGGCTTGAACAAACAAAAAATTCGCCAGGCCCGGAATCAGAATGAACAATGCGAAGCCGACCAGGATCGCATTGCCGCGCATCCAGACCGCGCCGAGCGCCATGAGCGATCCGGCAACGAGCCCGCAGACCGCCGCCAACAGCACCGCCGACGGAACGTCAAATCCGAAAAACACGGCGGCCACATAGGCCGAGAAGGCGCCCGCGGTCATCATGCCTTCGAGACCGACATTCATCACGCCGGCGCGTTCGGAGATCAGTTCGCCGAGCGCGGCGAGCAAAAGAGGCACCATCAGGCGCACGCTGCTGTTGGCGACGATCTCGATGAATTCCATGGTGCCGAGCCCGACCTATTGCCGCGCGCCGGGACGCGACGCGTAGATGAAAAGAATCAGACCGAGAAAGACCTGAATGATCTCGGGCGAGACGCCGGCGCCGACCTGCAGCGCCGCGCCGCCATAGAGCAGCGCGCCGAGAAAGAAGGCGGCGATGACGCAGCCCAGCGGGTGCAGCGCGCCCAGCAGCGCGACGAACAGACCCGCGTAGCCGATCGGGCTGGCGACGGTCGGATAAAGGCGGTGGTCGATCGCCGCGACCTGCATCCACCCGGCCAGCCCCGCGCCGGCGCCGCCGAACGTCATCAGCCAGACGATGTAAGCCTTGGGATCGACGCCGGCGCGCTTCGCCAGCGTCGGGTTGACGCTGAACAGCCGCAGCCGATAGCCGATCAGCGACCGATCGATGGCGAGCAGCGCCGGAATGAACGCGAGCGCGACCAGCAAGCCAATGTGCGCGCGGGTACCGGGAATGAGCAACGGCAGCGCGCTGTTGTGCGGCAACGACGGCGACTGCGGCAGGTTGGCGAAATCGCTCTGCAACGGGCCGTTCAGCAAGTAGCCGAGGATTGCGACCACGATGAAATTCATCGCCAAGGTCGAGACGATCTCGTTCACCCGCCAGCGCGCTTTCAAGACGCCGGGAATGAAAGCGGTCAGGGCGCCGGCCAGAAAGGCGGCGATCGCGCACAGCGGAATCACCACGAAGCTTGGCGCGGACGGCATCCCGAGTGCGATCAGCGTGGTCGCCAGCGCTCCGGCGCCCAATTGGCCGGGCGCGCCGATATTGTAGAGACCGGCGCGGAGCGACGGCAGCAACGTTGCCGAGATCATCAGCAGCGGCGTGGCGCGGATCAAACCTTCGCCGAATGTCCGCAACGAGCCGAAGGTCGATTTCCACATCACGTTGGCGGCGGTGAGCGGATCGACGCCGACGGTCTCGAACAACCCGACGATCAGCGCCAGCGCGAGCAAAACACGAAATCAGGGCCGCATAGAGCGGGCCGGCGCCGGCGGCTTTTTTAACTGATGCGGTCATGCGCGATGCCGCCCATCAGTCGGCCGATGGCTTCCGGTTCTGCGTTGGCGATGTCGACTTCGCCGGCGATCCGGCCGGCGAACAGCACGACGATGCGGTGCGCGAGCTGAACGATTTCATCGAGATCGGAACTGATCATGACGACGCCGAGTCCGGATTTGCAGGCGGCGAAGATCGCGTCGCGCACATCGTGGATCGCGCGCACGTCGAGGCCGCGGAACGGATTGTGCGCGATCAGAAGGCGCGGCATCTGCTCGAGTTCGCGTCCCAGCACCAGCTTCTGTTGATTGCCGCCCGAAAGGCTGGAGACGGGCGCATCGTTGACCGCGCCGGCGACGCGGGCTTTTTGCAAGAGCTCCGTGGTGCCGCGCGCGATTGCCTCGTGGCGAAACCAGATGCCGCGTGAATACGATGATTGCTTATGCGAATGCACAAGCAGGTTGTCGCGGATGCTCAGCGGCAACGCCAGCGCGTCGCGATGACGGTTTTCCGGCACATAGGCGATCGATCCCTCGGCGCGCCACACCGTTCCGCTGTCGGGGGCGATCAAGCCGGCCAGGGTTTCGGCGAGAACCGTCTGGCCGCTGCCGACCACGCCGGCGATCCCGACGATCTCGCCGGAGCGGATGGTCAGGTCGATGTTCGATAGGTTGGCTTCGGACTTGTAGTTCGATGTCACCGACACGCCACGCAGGGTACAGACATCCGCGGCGCTGCCGTCGAAGTGGATGACTTCGCGCGTGCCGAGTGCGACCGCGACCAACTCGTCGGCGGGATCCTGCCGTTGCTGCGCCGACGATCCGGGCTGCGCGAGCTCGCCGACCATGTCGGTAGCGAGCTGTTCAACGGTGACGGCCTTGGCGGCTGTGCCGGCCGACGATCTTGCCGCGCCGCATGACCGTGATGCGATCGGCGATCTCTTTCACTTCGTTGAGCTTGTGGCTGATGTAAAACACCGAGCCGCCGTTCTGAGCGAAGCCACGCATGATCTGGGCGAGCGTTTTGGCGTCCTCGACCGAGAGCGATGCCGTGGGCTCATCGAGAATCAAAATCTCGGCGCCGCGCGCCAGCGTGATGAGAATCTCGAGGCGCTGGCGCTGCCCCATCGTCAAAGACAGCACCGGCACATTTGGATCGATGGCGCCGCCGAATTGTTTGGCCAGTGTCTTCAGCCGTGCGCTCGCCGCGGCGCGATGCGAGAACACCCCGCGCGCCTCGGCGAGGATCAGGTTCTCGGCGCCGGTGAGTTCGGTAATGAGGCCGCCTTCCTGTTCGAGAAACCCGACCGCGGTGCGCTGGCCGGGCATCGCGCGGTCGATGGCGACAGGAGTTTCGTCGAGGATCATGGTGCCGCCGGTCGCGGCGATCTGGCCGGCGAGAACGCGCATCAGCGTCGATTTGCCGGCGCCGTTCTCGCCGACAACGGCGTGAATCTCGCCGCGATAGAGATCGATGTCGACGGTATCAATGGCGGTGAAGTCACCAAACATTTTGGTGACTTCGCGCAGGCTCAGCCGGGGCCCTTGGGCAAGCATTGCACCTTCCATGCAAAGGTTCGAAAGCGGGCCGGGTGCGGGCCCGCTTTCGCTGAAGATTAGAATACATCCCGACGAAGTCGAATCGGGATGTCGTCCTGTTTCTGATTTTCGTCTTAGCGCAGTCCCGGATGGACTTTGCTGGGCGGCAGCGTGATTTTGCCCGATGCCAGGTCCGCGATCATTTTCTTGAACTCGGTCTGTATCGCGGGGCTTACGGCGCTGTCGGAGCCAAAGTCCGGAGCCTTCAGGCCGCCATTGCCGTAGGTGAGATCAAAGGCTTGCGCCTTGATGTTGCCGGTACGGGCTTGCTTGATGAGGTCGTCGATGACCACATCCCAGTCGAGCACCGCGGTGGTCACCGTCGATTTGGCGGCCCATTGCCGCGCGTCGCCACCCCAGGTCGTGCAATGCAGCTTGCTGCTTTCGCACAGGCGCAGGCCGCCGACCGAGTCTTCCACGCCGGAAATCAGATTGATCTCGGTGATGCCCTGATCCTGCAGCGCCTTCACCTGTTCGCGGTTGGCTTGCGTGTCGGTGAAGCTGTTGGTGTTCACCAGCACGATCTTGGATGCCGGATTTGCGGCCTCGGCTCCGAGCTTGCAGCCTTCCATCTGCTCGGTCTCGAACGGCGCCTTCTGCGCGCCGACGACGCCGATGCGGCCATCCTTCGACATCTTGGTCAGCAGCCAGCAATTCGAGTAACCGATTTCCATGTAGCTGGCGGTCATTGAGGACAGGTTCGGCTGCATCAGCACGCCGAACGAGGCAACCGCCATCGGCACTTGCTTGAATTCGGGAGCCAGCGTCTTGGCCACGTCGCTGAGCACGAACGTCGACAGCAACAGCACATTGGCGCCGGCATCGAGCATCTGCCGGGCCACCGGCTCGGCGCGCGCCGAATCGTACGCCTCGTAGGATTCGATGACCTTGATCGAAGGGTCTTTTTTCTTCACCGCCTCGGCGGCGTCGTGCCAGGCGAGGCTCCACGGCTCCACTTCGGGTCGCGCTTCCATGATCAGGCCGATCGTGATCGGCTTGTCGGCGCCGTGCGATGGCGAGCCGACGAGGCTCATCGCCATGATGCCGCCGGCGAGGCCGAGGGCAATTTTCATCGAGCTTTGTTTCATTGCAGCACTTCCCCTTGGTTGTCGTCTTCTTCCGTCTTCCATGATTTAACCGGAGCGCCTTGCCCCTTCTGGCGACAGGCTTTGCCCGGTCAGGCGAGTTCTGGCAGGAAGGTTTCGGCGTTATCAAGGCCGCGCAGCAGGCGCCGATAGGCGACGGATGCGGCATCCGGAAATCCCAGATGCAGCTCTTCCTTGATGGCCAGCGGTATTTGCTCGGGCCGCTGCTGTTCGACGATGACGCGGTCCTGCTCCATGATGGTATCAAAGCCGCCGGTGAACTCGCTGTCGTCGACATCGAGACTGTGGTTGCGTCCGGTGAAGACGTAAATTTTGGTCGTGCCGACCGCGACCGGCGCAGCGATGAAGCTCAACAGCGTCACGTCGCCGACGCTGGAATTCTCGCCGTCGGACCAGCTGCGCCCGCCACCGACATTGATAACGTTCTTGCGATCGTGGACGATGAAGGGAAATTCGACCGTGTAATCGCGGCGTAGCCGACCGTCCTCGTAGGCGTAGCGCAACCCGCGCGGCGTGGTCTCGACCTGATAGGGTTTGATGACCGGACCGTCGGCCAATTCGGTGTAGCCGACATGGACGAAGTTGAAATGCGAGAAGTCCATGGCGTTTTCCACGACGCGGCCGGCCGACGTGCGCCACACATAATCGTTGACCAGCAGCACGCGATAATCCGGCCGATCCCAGGCATCCTCCGGCCATTCGGGGAACGGCTGTACGGGATCGCTCAACGCCACCCAAATCAGGCCGTAGGCCTCACGCGCCGCATGCGAAATGGCGCGGGCACGTGGCGGAATCGATGCACCAGGCTGGAGCGAGGGAATATGGACGCAAACGCCGTCGCGATCGTAGGCCCATCCATGATAAGGACAAACCAGTCGGCCGTTTTCGATTTTGCCGCCCGACAACGCCGCGCCGCGATGAATGCACAGATCTTTGAAGACGCTGACGCCTTCGGCGTCACGAAAAGCAACAAGCCGCTCGCCCAGCAACGTGAACGCTTTCGGCTGGTCGGTCACCTCGGCGCTTTTCGCAATTGGATGCCAGTAATTCGCCAATGACAAATTCGGCATATCGTCCTCCACTTTCGCGTAGCTTCGCCCTACGCGCGGGTGTCTCCGGTGTCCCGGAGCTTGTGTTTGTGTGCGCTTCCTATGAACAAACGGCGACGATTGCTATTCAATCGATTTTGATTACATTAAAATCGTGATCGAAAAAGAGTCAACCCATTCGTCTGACTACAGTTTGAGCATGAATCTCCCTTTCTGAAGCCAAAAACGCGCGCGCCGCAGTTTTCCGGCCTGGCCACGTCGGGGGGCCACCCACGAAGAAACGAGGAAGAAACGCGTGAGTATCCAAAGCACCTTTCCGGCGGCGGACGAGGTCGCACAGGCGACCGCCGATATCCTCGCGGCGATCGGTGAGCGCATTCGCTCGGCGCGTTTGGCCCAGGGCATGACGCTGCAATCGCTCGCTGATGCCGCCAATCTCAGTCCCTCGATGCTCAGTCTGGTCGAGCGCGGCCGCGCCACGCCGTCGATCGGATCGCTGGTCGTGATCGCCAATTGCCTGGGAGTCGCGATGTCGGATCTGGTCGCGCCCGGGCCGCTGGCGAATCCCGGCGTCGTCGTGCGGGTCGCCGACCAGCAGATCGTCGAAAGCGCCAATCACGTCATCCGGCGCATCGTCCGCGAAGACCGCGTCCGCGGCGTCTCGATCGCGATCAACGAATATGAGCCCAATACCGGAAATTCCGAGCAGCCGGTTTCCCACGACGGCTATGAGTACGGTTTTGTTCTGGAAGGTACGTTGAGCGTCGAGGTGGACGGTACGCTTTATGCTCTGAGCCGCGGCGATCTGATTTCATACAGTTCGCGCAAGCCGCACCGGCTCTGGAACTACAGCGACGATAAAGTCCGCACCCTGTGGTTCAATCTGCAGCGCGATTAAAGGTCGCGCTCGGGCGCGGCAGGCGAAACCATTGACGCTGCCGCGATTTCGCCTCCCTTGCGGCGTTAAGTCGTATGTTCTTGCAGGGGAATGGCAAAAGTATCATTCTCGCCCACGCATGCAACGGGTCGATTCCCGCTTGCCGACATTCTCGTTCGCCACTGGACGATCCAGATTTGCCGATGGAGATATCGTGATCAACTCGCTGCCGCTGCGGCAAGCCGCCATTGCCGGCGCCGCCATGCTGTTCGGGCTGCATTCTGCGCTCGCCACAGAAACACCGTCGACGCAGGACCTGGTCCACGCGACCGCTTCCGGCAGCTATCTGGCCGCCCGCCACGCCGGCACGGAGCGCGATTCGGCGACCGCCGCCGCTTATTATCTCAATGTTCTGAAGTCGGACCCGCGCAATCAGGAACTGCTCAGCCGCACCTTCCTTTCGGTGCTGACCGAGGGCGATATCGACGAAGCCGCGCGTCTCGCCGACCGGCTGGTGCAGGTCGATCGCAACGACCGCATCGCGCGGCTCGTGCTCGGCGTGCGGGCGCTGAAGCAGAAGCAATACACACTGGCCCGGCAGGATTTCGCGCAATCGATCCGCGGTCCGGTCACCGACTTGACCGCCGCGCTGCTCACCGCCTGGGCTTATGCAGGCGCCGGCGATACCCACTCGGCGATCGACACGCTCGACCGCCTCTCGGGGCCGGACTGGTATTCGATTTTCAAGGACGTCCATGCGGCGCTGATTCTCGACGTCGCCGGCAACAAGAAGGATGCCGCCAAGCGCTACGAGCGGGCCTACAAGGCCGACGCCGTGGCGGTTCGCAACGTCCAGGCCTACGGCCGTTTTCTGTCACGCAACGGCAGCAAGGACGATGCGCTGAAGATCTACGCCGAGTTCGCCAAGACCGTTCCCAATCATCCGGTGATCGAGGAAGAGGTCAAGCAGATCAACGCCGGCGAAAAGCTGCCGTTGCTCGTCGATTCTGCGCAAGCCGGCGCCGCCGAGGCGCTGTACGGTCTCGGGTCTTCGATCGGCCGCCGCGGTGGCGAGGATCTCGCGCTGGTCTATCTGCATCTGGCGCTGTATCTCGACCCCAATCATCAGATGGCGCTGTTGTCGCTCGCCGATCTGTATGAGGCGCTCAAGAAGCCGGACCTGGCGATCAAGATCTACGACAAGATCCCGCAATCGTCGGCGCTGCACCGTAACGCCGAGATCCAGATCGCGTCCGATCTCGATGCGCTGGAGCGCACCGACGAGGCCAAGACGCGTCTTGAAAAGCTTCTCGTCGATCACCCGAAGGACAATGAATCGATCCTGGCGCTTGCCAATATTTTGCGCGGCCGCAAGGAATTCGCCGAGTGCGCCGAGGGCTACAGCAAGGCGCTCGCCAACATTCCGACGCCGGAAAAGCCGAACTGGGTGATCTTTTACTTCCGCGGCATTTGCTACGAGCGTTCCAAGCAATGGCCGAAGGCCGAGGCGGATCTGAAAAAGGCGCTGGAGCTTTATCCGGATCAGCCGCTGGTTCTGAATTATCTCGGCTATTCGTGGATCGACCAGGGCGTCAAGCTCGACGACGGCATGAACATGATCCGCCGCGCCGTCGAGCAAAGGCCGGATGACGGCTACATCGTCGACTCGCTCGGCTGGGCCAATTTCCGTATCGGCAATTACGATGAGGCCGTGAAGGATCTGGAACGCGCCGTCGAACTGAAGCCGGACGATCCGACCATCAACGACCATCTCGGTGATGCGTATTGGCGAGTCGGCCGGGTGCTCGAAGCGCGCTTCCAATGGACCCACGCCCGCGACCTGAAGCCGGAGGCGGAGGATCTGCCGAAGATCGAGGCCAAGCTGAAATCCGGGCTGCCCGAGGATACCTCGTCGGCCGCCGAAGCGGCCAAGAGCAAGAAAGCCGGCGACGGCGGTTGAGCCAAGGCCGTTGAGCCAACGCCGTTGAACAAGGCAGTTGAGTTTTGCCTGCGCCGGTGCCGCCGGCTGGTCACGCCCCAGCCAAAGTGAACTTGACGCTGCGTGTTCTGGCGCGGCGTCCTGACGGCTATCACGAGCTTGAAAGTCTGGTGGTGTTCGCCGATTTCGGCGACCGCCTCACGTTTGCGCGCGGCGGCGATCTGGCGCTTGCGGTGAGCGGCCCGAGCGCAGCCGCGGCCGGCGAGGCTGGCGACAATCTGGTGCACAAGGCCGCGCGCGCGCTGGCGGCGCGACGCCCGAACCTCGTGCTCGGCGCTTTCGATCTCGACAAACGATTGCCGGTCGCGGCTGGCCTTGGCGGCGGCTCATCCGACGCCGCGGCGGCCTTGCGCCTCCTTGCCGACGCCAACGGTATCGCGCGCGACGATCCGGATCTCTATGCGGCGGCCCGCGCCACCGGCGCCGACGTGCCGGTCTGTCTTGATCCGCGCCCGCGCATCATGCGGGGCATCGGCGAGCGATTGTCGCCGCCGCTGGCGCTGCCCTTGCTGCCGGCGGTGCTGGTCAATCCGGGCGTGGCGCTGCCGACCAAGGCGGTCTTCGCCGGCTGGAAGGCTTCGCCGGACGCGCCCGCGCCGCTCGATGAAACGGCGCTCGGCAAGCTCACGAGTGCGCGTGATCTGATTCAGCGCGTATCCGCGCAAACGAATGACCTTGAGCCGCCCGCCATGGCGCTGCAGCCCGTCATCGCTGAGGTCTTGGCGGCCTTGCGCCAGACCGCCGGCTGTGTGCTGGCGCGCATGTCAGGCTCGGGCGCGACATGCTTTGGACTGTTCGGCACAGCCGGCGCAGCGCGGGCCGCCGAGCAGGCGTTGTCGGCAGCACAGCCGAAATGGTGGGTGAAGGCGACCACGTTCGGTGGCTGATGCCGCGCGGGAAATCGCGACCACCACTTTCCGCTCGTCCCCGCGAATGCGGGGACCCAGAAGGTTCGCGCAAGCCTTACGGCCGCACTGGATTCCCGCTTTCGCGGGAATGAGCGGACATCTGAAGTCCGGCGATTAGCGTCCTAAATTAATGCGTGCGGGCGATACAAAAATCGACCGTCTCGGCCAGCGCCGACTTCATCTTTGAATCCGGAAACAAGGCCAGCGCGTCGCGCGCGATGGCGCCGTAATGATGCGCCCGGCCGATGGTGTCTTCCAGCGCGCGGTGTTTGATCATCAGCCCGATCGCGTGTTCGAGATCGGCGTCGGTGGCTTCGCCTCGCTCGAGCGTGCGCCGCCAGAACTCGCGCTCGGCGTCGCCGCCGCGGCGGAAGGCGAGCACCACCGGCAGCGTGATCTTGCCCTCGCGAAAATCGTCGCCGACGTTTTTGCCAAGTTTTGCGGCCGCACCCCCATAGTCGAGCACGTCGTCGACCAATTGGAAGGTGATGCCGAGATTCATGCCGAAGGAGCGGCACGCCGCTTGCTCGGCTTTCTGCCGCGCCGACAGCACCGGCCCGACCTCGCAGGCGGCCGCGAACAACTCGGCGGTCTTGCCGCGGATCACCGCGATATACTCATCCTCGGTGGTCGCCGTGTTTTTCGCCACCGCGAGCTGCATCACTTCGCCCTCGGCAATCACCGCGGCGGCGGATGAGAGAATCTCCAGCGATTTCAGACTGCCGACCTCGACCATCATCTTGAATGCCTGGCCGAGCAGAAAATCGCCGACCAGCACGCTGGCCTCGTTGCCCCACAGCATGCGGGCGGCGAGCCGGCCGCGGCGCAGCTCGCTTTCATCGACCACGTCGTCGTGCAGCAGCGTCGCCGTATGCATGAACTCGACCGCCGCCGCGAGCTTGATATGGCCGTCACCCGCATAGCCGGTGAGCCGCGCGGTCGCCAAGGTCAGCATCGGCCGCAGTCTTTTGCCGCCGGAACTGATCAGGTGGTTGGCGACCTCGGGAATCATCGTCACTTCGGAACCGGTGCGCGACAGGATCGCGCTGTTGACGCGCTCCATGTCGGCGCTGACCAGATCGACCAGCGGCTCGATCGACGGTTTTTCCCGGCTCTCAAAGGGGACAACGACGGCCACGCAGGAATCTCCTCGTAGGACGCGCGACAATAGAAACGGTATGGTGAGGCGGCAAGTCTACTAGGGGTCGCAGGCAGGCGCGGTGGCCCTTGGTTTAGTCCCGGTGGCGTTCATCGTGCTTCAGGCATCTCGGAAGGGCCAAGAAGGGGCTAAGCGTGCTGATGTCAAGCGACGAAGATATTGCCGAAAATGTGATCGATCCGGACCAGCGGGTGGCGGTCCTGGTGCCCTGCTACAACGAGGAGCGGGCGGTCGCCAAAGTCGTGGCCGATTTCCGTGCCGCGCTGCCGGCCGCCACGGTCTACGTCTACGACAATAACTCGACCGACAAGACCGTGGAGGCGGCCCGCGCCGCCGGCGCCGTCGTGCGCCGCGAGATCTACCAGGGCAAAGGGCATGTGGTGCGCCGCATGTTCAGCGACGTCGAGGCCGACATCTACGTGCTGGTGGATGGCGATGCCACGTATGACGCCGCCAGCGCTCCCGCGATGGTCGGCAAGTTGCTGAGCGAGCGTCTCGACATGGTGGTGGCGGCGCGGGTCGAGCGCGAGCAGGCGGCCTATCGGATCGGCCATCGGGCCGGTAACCGGATCCTGACCGGCTTTGTCGCCCACATGTTCGGCCGCTCGTTCAGCGATATTCTCTCGGGGTACCGGGTGTTCTCGCGGCGCTTCGTCAAATCCTTTCCGGTGCTGACCGGAGGGTTCGAAATCGAAACCGAGCTGACCGTGCATGCGCTCGAACTGGAATTGCCGGTCGGCGAGGTGGCGACGCCGTATTACTCGCGTCCGCTCGGCTCGGCTTCGAAGCTGTCGACCTGGCGCGACGGCTGTCGGATTTTGTGGACCGTCCTGAAGCTTTATCGCGCCGAGCAGCCGCTGTCGTTGTTCGGCGCCTTCGGGATCGCGCTGGCGATCGTGTCGATCGGTCTCGCCATCCCGATTTTCGTCACCTACATGCAAGAGGGGCTGGTGCCGCGTTTCCCGACCGCGATCTTGTCGACCGGCCTGATGGTGCTGGCGTTTTTGTCCATCGCCGTCGGGCTGATTCTCGATACGGTGACGCGCGGCCGCCGCGAACTGAAACTTCTTTCTTATTTGGCTTTGCGCGGCCCGGGCGCAGAGCGGCGGCGGAGCTGACCATGCGTGAACTTGTGCGCACCAACGACGCGGTGCTGATCACGGCGATCGAAGCGCTGCTCAAGGGCGCGCAGATCGAGCACATGGTGCTCGACCGCAACATGAGCGTGATGGAAGGCTCCATCGGCATTTTCCCGCGCCGTATCCTGGTCGACGAGGAGCAATTCGACGCGGCGCGCCGGCTTCTGGAAGAAGCCGGCCTTGCCGGCGAACTTCGTTCTTGAACACATTCCGATTATGGGAAATCGGATGCGCTCACGATTGATAAATTGCCGCATGTCCTGCTCGAAAAAACGTTCGCACTTTTTCGGGACACGCTTCGATGATCGGTGACGTCGCTGACCTGACCGAAGACGCGGTGCTCGGCGGCCGGCTTGTCCTGTGTCAACCGCGCAAAGGTCATCGGGTCGGTCACGATGCGATCCTCCTGGCGGCCGCGTGTTCGGCGCAACCGCGCGAACGATTGATCGAACTCGGTGCCGGCGTCGGCGCCGCCGGCCTTGCGGTGGCGCGCCGTGTCGATGAGCTGGCGCTGACCATGATCGAGATCGATCCGGCGCTGGCTGCATTGGCGCAACAGAACGCCGAGCGCAACGGACTGGATGAGCGCACGCGCGTCGTTTGCCTCGATGTCACGGCTTCGGCGGAAGCATTCACCACGGCCGGCATTGCCGGTGGTTCGGCCGATCATGTTCTGATGAACCCGCCGTTCAACGCGGCGCATAACCCGTCACCGGATCGCGGCCGCCGGCTGGCGCATGCGGGAACGGACTTGACTGCGCGGCAATGGGTTGAGGCTGCCGCTTATCTGCTGCGCCCGGCCGGCGTTCTGACGCTGATCTGGCGGGCCGATGGGCTCGATGCGGTGCTGGCTTCGCTCGCGGACGGTTTCGGCGGTATCGGCATCGTGCCGATCTATCCCAAGCCGGAAGCGCCGGCGATCCGCGTCATTGTGCGCGCCGCGAAGGAGGGCCGCGCACCGCTCGTGCTTCTGCCGGGTCTCACATTGACCGACGGTAACGGACGGCCGACGCCAGCCGCCGAAGCCGTCATGCGCGCGGGCTCACCGCTTGGCTTGGCGGATATCCGCTGAGCGGTCCGCTCGTTTCGCTCTTGTGAGGAAGCGCGGGCGTGACGATTGCGCTGGAGGCGGCGCGTGGGCCGTCAAGCCTGAACGGTGATCGACTCCGCCGGCGCTGACGCAGCCACCGCCTTGGCGGCGCCGGCGCAGCGGCAGGTAGGAGCCGCCGACAATGACGCTGATCAGCATGAGCAGGATATAAATTTTCATCGACCGTCCACCCGGTACCCCATACCGACGTGCGGTGAGTAAGACGCAATCGGGGTTAACAGGCGATTACCGGGGCATTAACAATCAATCGCTTGAGCGGAAACGTTCTGCACCCTATGTGGGTGCCATGAGTGAAACAGATACCGGCAATGCCGCGACGCGGCACATCGCGCGCGCGGCCTCAGCGCTGCGCGTGCTCGTGCCACAGCGTTTTCGCCGCGACCGGCCGGTGGTGCCGGTGCTGCGGCTCTCCGGAGCGATCGGAATATCGGCGCCGCTGCGGCCGGGCTTGAGCATGGCCGGCATCGCGCGCTCGCTCGAGAAACTGTTCGCCGTGCGCAATGCCGCGGCGGTCGCGTTGGTCATCAACTCGCCGGGCGGTTCGCCGGTGCAATCGCATCTGATCTTCCGCCGCATCCGCGACCTCGCGACCGAAAACAACCGCAAGGTCATCGCCTTCGTCGAGGATGCGGCGGCATCCGGCGGCTACATGATCGCTTGCGCGGCCGATGAAATCATCGCCGATCCGAATTCTGTCGTCGGCTCGATCGGCGTGGTCGGCGGCACGTTCGGCTTCGACAAGCTGATCGCCAAGATCGGCGTCGAGCGCCGGCTCTATACGTCGGGTGAGCACAAGGCGATGCTCGATCCGTTCCTGCCGGAGGATCCGGGCGATGTGGAGCGGCTCAAGAGCCTGCAGCGCGAAATCCACGAGGGTTTCATCGCGCTGGTGAAATCGCGGCGCGGCGGCAAGCTGAACGGTCCGGAAGAGACGCCTGTTCTCCGGCGAATATTGGACCGGCGGCAAGGCGCTGGGTTTCGGGTTGGTCGATGCGATCGGCGATATCCGCTCGGTGCTGCGCGAGCGCTTCGGCAAGAAGGTGCACATGCCGGTGATCCAGCCGGAGCGCGGGTTCCTCGGCCGCCGGACGCTTGGGGGTCGGCACCGAAGCCATGCTGGGGACCGGGCCTGCGGGCGGTGTCCTCCGGCCTTGCGGAAGACATGATTGCGGCGCTTGAAGTGCGTGCGCTGTGGGCTCGTTACGGGCTGTAGCGGCTCCGGGCTCTGGCGCGGCCTCCGTCTTCGGCTCATAGTGTGGCCGGGATGGGCAGCGTACGGAGATGACGATGCCGGTCTTCGCGTTCGCCTTCGGATTGGTCGGAACGGCGGTTATTCTGCGCTGGTGCCTGCGCGAAGTGCGGCGGGTCAACAGCGAGCTCGACACGGTGCGCGCCCGCGCCGAGCCGGTCGACCGCAAAACCATGCCGACCTTGAAGGCCGATCCGCGCACCGGCGAATATCGGCCGGGCTGATCGCGAACTCCTTCCCCGCTCATCCCCGCGAAGGCGGGGATCCAGTTTTTCAGCACCGCCGCTCTGGATTCCCGCCGGCGCGGGAATGCGCGGAATGCGGACTTGACCGCAGGCGGGCGTTCCACCAACAACGTGCCGATGAACGCGATCACCGATTTGCCGCCGTACATGCGGCCGACGCACTCGTTCCAGGGCCTGATCCTGGCGCTGCAGCGCTATTGGGCCGACTGGGGCTGCGTTATTTTGCAGCCGTATGACATGGAGGTCGGCGCCGGCACGTTTCATCCGGCGACCACGCTGCGCGCGCTCGGGCCGAAGTCCTGGAACGCCGCTTACGTGCAGCCGTCGCGCCGTCCGAAAGACGGCCGCTACGGCGAAAATCCAAACCGCCTGCAGCACTATTATCAGATGCAGGTGATCCTCAAGCCGTCGCCCGACGACCTCCAGGAGCTTTATCTGAAATCGCTGTACGCGATCGGCATCGATCCGAAAATTCACGACATCCGTTTTGTCGAAGACGATTGGGAAAGCCCGACGCTCGGCGCCTGGGGGCTCGGCTGGGAATGCTGGTGCGACGGCATGGAAGTGTCGCAATTCACCTACTTCCAGCAGGTCGCCGGGTTCGAATGCGCGCCGGTGGCGGGCGAACTCACCTACGGCCTCGAGCGGCTGGCGATGTATGTGCAGGGCGTCGAGAACGTCTATGCGCTCAACTTCAACGGCCGCGACGGTTCTGAGAAAGTGACTTACGGCGATGTGTTTCTGCAGGCCGAGCAGGAATATTCGCGGCACAATTTCGAACACGCCGACACCGACATGCTGTTCGCGCAATTCCGCATGGCCGAAGACGCCTGCAAGAAATATCTCGACGCCGGCTGGAGCGACGATGACGCCGGCGACAATCGCGGCCGTCATCTGATGGCGCTGCCGGCCTATGATCAATGCATCAAGGCCAGCCACGTTTTCAATCTGCTCGACGCGCGCGGCGTCATCTCGGTGACCGAACGGCAAAGCTACATCCTGCGGGTGCGCGAACTCGCCAAAGCCTGCGGTGCAGCCTGGCTCGCCACCGAAGGCGGCGGCCGCGGCGCGTGAGCAAAATGACAAGCGGCTTGTCTCACCATGCCTGATCTTTTGTTTGAATTGTTCTCCGAGGAAATTCCGGCGCGCATGCAGGCGCGGGCGGCGGAGGATTTGCGCAAGGCCGTGACTGACCGGTTGGTCGATGCCGGTCTTGTTTATGAAGGCGCCAAAACCTTCGTGACGCCGCGGCGGCTGGCGCTGGCGGTGCACGGCGTGCCGAACCGGCAGGCCGACGTCCGCGAGGAGAAAAAAGGCCCGCGCGTCGGCGCGCCCGAGAACGCGATCGCGGGCTTTCTCAAAGCCGCCGGGCTGGCGTCGATCAGCGAAGCGAAGGTGCAGCCGGACAAGAAGGGCGACTTTTATGTCGCGGTAATCGAGAAGCCGGGCCGCGCCGCCATCGACGTGATCGCCGAGATTTTGAGCCAGGTGATCAAGACGTTTCCCTGGCCGAAATCGATGCGCTGGGGCGAGGAATCAAAACAACCTGGCGCACTCAACTGGGTGCGGCCGCTGCATTCGATCGTCGCCACGTTCGGGCCGGAGACCGAGGAGCCCGACATCGTGCCGCTCACGATCGAGGGTGTTACGGTCGGCAACGAGACGCGCGGCCACCGCTTCATGGCGCCGGCGCCGTTCACCGTGCGCCGGCTCGACGATTATCTGCACAAACTCAATAAGGCCAAGGTGGTACCGGACGCCGAGCGCCGCCGCGATGTCATTCTCACCGAAGCCAAGCAGCTTGCGTTCGCGCAGGGGCTTGAGCTCATTGAAGACGATGCGCTGTTGGCGGAAGTCTCCGGCCTGGTCGAATGGCCGGTGGTGCTGATGGGCTCGTTCGACGAGAGTTTTCTGCATATTCCCGAAGAAGTGATCCGCGCCACCATCCGCAACAACCAGAAATGCTTCGTGCTGCGCGATAGCGCCCACGCCAAGCTGATCAACAAATTCATCCTCGTTTCCAACATCGAGGCCGACGACGGCGGCGCCGCAATTGTGGCCGGCAACGAGCGCGTCATTCGTGCGCGGCTCTCGGATGCGAAATTCTTCTACGAGACCGATCTGAAAACGCGTCTCGAAGATCGGCTGCCGAAGTTCGAAAACATCGTCTTCCACGAGAAGCTCGGCACCCAGGCGGAACGCATCGCGCGCATCGAGCGGCTTGCGGGCGAATTCGCGCCGCGGGTCGGTGCCGACGTGGAAAAGGCCAAGCGCGCGGCGCGGCTGCGCCAAGGCCGATCTGCTCACCGAAGTGGTCGGCGAATTCCCCGAGCTGCAAGGCTTGATGGGGAAATACTACGCGCAACAGCAGGGCGAGGACGAAGCCGTCGCCCACGCCATCGAGGATCACTACAGCCCGAAAGGGCCGGACGATGTGGTGCCGGGCGATCCGGTGTCGATCGCGGTGGCGCTCGCCGACAAGATCGACACGCTGGTCGGGTTTTGGGCGATCGATGAGAAGCCGACGGGGAGCAAAGACCCGTATGCGCTGCGGCGCGCGGCGCTGGGCGTGATCCGGCTTATCCTGGACAACAAACTTCGGCTCGGATTGGTCGCCACGTTCAAACAACACCGCGGCGTCATTGCCGGGCTTGACCCGGCAATCCATGGAGCCTCCCAGTCCGCGCAAGATCACAAAAGATGGATCACCGGGTCAAGCCCGGTGATGACGGCACAGAAATCGCAGATCTCTTGTCGTTCTTCGCCGATCGTCTGAAAGTCCAACTTCGCGAGCAAGGTGCGCGCCACGATCTGGTCGACGGCGTGTTCGCGCTCGAAGGCCAGGACGATCTCCTGCTCGTCGTCCGCCGCGTCGAGGCGCTGGGCAAATTTCTCGACACCGAAGACGGGAAAAATCTGCTCGCCGGCTTCAAGCGCGCCGCCAATATCATCCGCATCGAAGAGAAAAAGGACAAGCGCGAATACACCGGCACGCCCGATCCGGCGCTCTATCAGCAAGACGAAGAGAAGGCGCTGGCGGGCGCGATCGACGTCGCCAAGTCCGAGGCCGAGCGCGCGGTTGCGGCGGAAGATTTCGCCGCGGCGATGCTGGCGATGGCGAAGCTTCGGCCGCATGTCGATGCGTTCTTCGACAAGGTCACCGTCAATGTCGACGACAAGGCGTTGCGCGAGAACCGGCTGAAGCTGCTCAACGAAATCCGCGCGGCGACGCGCGCGGTCGCGGATTTTTCCAAGATCGAGGGGTAGTCGCAGCGTCATGCCCGGCCTTAGCCGTTCGAAGAACGGCGTCGCTTCGCTCGCCTATGTGCCGGGCATCTCGCTTAGGCGGGCACAGGCCTGCGTATTTGTGACCGGGATAGCCGGGACAAGCCCGGCCATGACGCTCGTGTGGGGAATCCACTTCTTCAACCGCTCATTCCCGCGAAGGCGGGAATCCAAGGGCGGAATGCACCGAAGCTGGGTCCCCGCCTTCGCGGGGACGAGCGGAAGTGAGAGCGGCAGGACGAAAAGGCGGAAAGGTTCGCGGCACGAAGCGGAAGCCTGGAAGGCCCGTGGGGCGATGGCGAAAAGGACAAACGGTTCCGAAATTTGCGAATCCTGC
Source organism: uncultured Alphaproteobacteria bacterium (assembly GCA_963737755.1). Classification (GTDB taxonomy): domain Bacteria; phylum Pseudomonadota; class Alphaproteobacteria; order Rhizobiales; family Xanthobacteraceae; genus BOG-931. Next base: position 84,503 of record CAVTTZ010000029.1, read on the forward strand.
TAGAACCGGGCGCCGCGTTCCGCGTTGTCTCTGCTGCCGGGATTTGCCCGGCCTCAGCCCGTTCATTCGCTCAAGCCGAATAGCTCAACACCCGATAGGTCAACCAAAAGGTTCGGATCATGGTCATCACCGCTGCCCACATCACGCCGCTGGTCGCGCTTCTGGCCGGCATCCTGATTTTGATCATCCCGCGACTGCTGAACTACATCGTCGCGATCTACCTCATTTTCGTCGGCATCATGGGGCTGAACAGCGTGCACCACTTCTTCAACTGGCACTGACGATGGTCGGCGGCAACGATATGCCGCGACCGGAGTTATGGCGTCGGCGTTGCATTCGCTGCCTGCATCTGCCTTAAGAAGGCGCCCCCGCCTCTCAGGTCCCGTAACAACAGATTAGTCCGATGGCGAAATCGCGTTCCAAGACCTCCGCGCTCAAGAAATCCGGCAAGGCGAATGCTCGACGCCGGCGCGAGAGCGCCAGCGGTTGCCCGCAAGGCGGCGTCCAAAGCGGCCCCGAAAGCCTTCGCCAGGTCCGCAGCAAAATCTGTTGCCAAGCAGACCAAAGCCAAACTGATCAAAGCCATGCCGGGAAAAAAGGCCGCTAAGTCTGCGGTGACGAACAAGGCCGCTCGCCAGCAAAGCCGCAGCAAAATCAGTCGGCAAGAAGGGTCAGTGGGTTTATGCCTTCGGCGGCGGCAAGGCCGAAGGCCGCGCCAACATGCGCAACCTTTTGGGCGGCAAGGGCGCGGGCCTTGCCGAGATGGCGCACCTCGGGCTCCCGGTACCGCCGGGCTTCACCATCACCACCGAGGTCTGCACCGCTTTCTACGAGAACGACAAAACCTATCCGAAGGATTTGAAGCCGCAGGTCGAGGCGGCGCTCGCCCAGGTCGGCCGCATCACCGGCAAGATCTTCGGCGATGGCGAAAACCCGCTGCTGGTCTCGGTGCGCTCGGGTGCGCGCGCCTCGATGCCGGGCATGATGGATACGGTGCTCAATCTCGGGCTCAACGACGTCACCGTCGCGGCGCTGGCGCAGAAATCCGGCGACAAGCGTTTCGCCTATGACAGCTACCGGCGCTTCATCACCATGTATTCGGACGTGGTGCTCGGCATCCAGCATCATCACTTCGAAGACATTCTCGACGAGCACAAAGACCGCAACGGCTACACGCTCGACACCGATCTGGAAGCCGGCGACTGGGAAGAGATTGTCGGCGCCTTCAAGGACCGCGTCGAAGACGAAAGCGGCCGGCCGTTCCCGCAGGATCCGCACGCGCAATTGTGGGGCGCCATCGGCGCGGTGTTCAGTTCGTGGATGAACCAGCGCGCCATCACCTACCGGCGCCTGCACGCCATTCCGGAAAGCTGGGGCACGGCGGTCAACGTGCAGGCGATGGTGTTCGGCAACATGGGCGACACCTCGGCGACCGGCGTGGCGTTCACCCGCAATCCGTCGACCGGCGAGAAAAAGCTCTACGGCGAATTTCTGATCAATGCGCAAGGCGAGGACGTCGTCGCCGGCATTCGCACGCCGCAGGAGATCACCGAAGAGGCGCGCAGCGAGGCCGGCTCCGACAAGCCGTCGATGGAAAGCGCGATGCCGGAGGCGTTCGCCGAGCTTCGGCGCATTCACGGCGTGCTGGAAAAGCACTACCGCGACATGCAGGATCTGGAATTCACGGTCGAGCAGGGCAAGCTGTGGATGCTGCAGACCCGCAACGGCAAACGCACCGCCAAGGCGGCGCTGCGGATCGCGGTCGAGCTGGCGCAGGAAAAATTGATTACGCAGGAAGAAGCGGTGGCGCGCATCGAGCCGGCCTCGCTCGATCAGTTGCTGCATCCGACCATCGATCCTGATGCCGAGCGCAAGATCATCGCCACCGGCTTGCCGGCTTCGCCCGGCGCGGCCTGCGGCGAGATCGTGTTCTCGTCGGAAGACGCGGAGCTTCTCAAGAGCCAGGGCCGCAAGGTCGTGCTGGTGCGCGTCGAAACCTCGCCCGAGGACATTCACGGCATGCATGCGGCCGAAGGCATTCTCACCACCCGCGGCGGCATGACCTCGCATGCGGCCGTGGTGGCGCGCGGCATGGGCAAGCCCTGCGTGGCCGGCGCCGGCAGCCTGCGCGTCGACTACAAGACGCAGACCATGACGGCCGGCGGCGTCACCATGAAGAAGGGCGACATCGTCACCATCGACGGCGCCACCGGGCAGGTGCTGGCCGGCAAGGTGGCGATGCGCGAGCCGGAGCTTGCCGGCGAATTCGGCGCGCTGATGCAGTGGGCCGACAAAGTGCGCAAGCTGAAAGTGCGTGCCAACGCCGACACGCCGACCGACGCGCGCGCCGCCGTCAAATTCGGCGCCGAAGGCATCGGGCTATGCCGCACCGAGCACATGTTCTTCGAAGAAGATCGCATCCGCGCTGTGCGCGAGATGATCCTGGCCGAAGACGAGAAATTGCGGCGCGCCGCGCTGGCGAAGCTCTTGCCGATGCAGCGCGCCGACTTTGCCGAACTGTTCGCGATCATGGATGGTCTGCCGGTGACGATCCGGCTGCTCGATCCGCCGCTGCATGAGTTCTTGCCGCACACCGAAGCGGAAATCGCCGAAGTCGCGCAGGCCATGGGCGCCGATCCGCGCAAGCTCGCCGACCGCGCGCGCGAACTGCACGAGTTCAATCCGATGCTCGGCTTCCGCGGTTGCCGACTCGCCATCGCCTATCCGGAAATTGCCGAGATGCAGGCACGCGCGATTTTCGAGGCCGCGGTCGAGGTGGCGCGCGCCAGCGGCAAGCCGGTGGCGCCCGAAATCATGGTGCCGCTCGTCGCCACCAAGGCCGAGCTCGATCTGATCAAAGAACGGATCGATGCGACCGCCGCGACCGTCGCTGCCGAGACCAAGTCGTCGATCGACTATCAGGTCGGCACCATGATCGAGTTGCCGCGCGCCGCGCTGAAAGCGGCCGAGATCGCCGAGACCGCGGAATTCTTCTCGTTCGGCACCAACGATCTGACGCAGACCACGCTCGGTATCAGCCGCGACGATGCCGCAAGCTTCCTCGGCATCTACACCGCCAAGGGTATTCTGCCCAACGACCCGTTCGTGTCGATCGATCGCGACGGCGTCGGCGAATTGGTGCGCATGGCCACCGAGCGCGGCCGCAAGGTGCGTCGAAATATCAAGCTCGGCATTTGCGGCGAGCACGGTGGCGATCCGGCTTCGGTCGCGTTCTGTAACGAGATCGGGCTTGATTATGTGTCGTGCTCGCCGTTCCGGGTGCCGATCGCGCGGCTTGCCGCCGCGCAGGCAGCGCTCGGCAAGGGCGCAAGCTCGACCGCGTAAGTCTTCGTCATTCCGGGGCGCGACAACGTCGCGAGCCCGGAATTCATATTCGCTGACTTTGCAGAACGATCTCGGCAGAACGATCTCGGCGACATGACCCGCGAGCGCGCGGGTTATGGATTCCGGGCTCGCGCTGCGAGCGCCCCGGAATGACGGCGGTGTTGATGTTTGCTGTTTGGTAAACAAACAGTCACCAGCGACGGCAATGCGTTGCTGACAAGATCCCGCTGAACTGCCGGGAACGCGTTAGTCACCGTCGCTCGCCCAGTGCGAAACCACGAACGGTGCCCGGTTAACGCCTCCGCAAGGTTAACCCGACAATATGAAAACGTGTCGCATTCGCGCCACTGCGTGCGCGTTTGTTTGTCGCGAGGGAAGCGACGCGTGTCGCGCGTGCGCGTGGTGGGTGATGGTGGCGTTGCGTGATCGGCCGTTGGCCGCATTTTCCGTTACATTCTGGCTGTGTGCGCTCAGCGCCGCGCTGATGCCGACATCGATCGGCTATCAGGATCTTGCCGCCTATCTGGCGCGCCAGCCCGGCGTGTCGGAGCGGTGGCGCGATCATCTGATCGCCTCGCCGTTCGGCACCATTCACGCTGCGACTTTCAATTTCGCGCGTCCGATCGGAACCACGGTGTCCGAGCCGATGGATGCCCAAACGGTCAATTTCGATCCGCGTTCGCTCGACGTGAAAGTCTGGATCGGCAACAACGGCTCGCCGCTGGTGCATGCGCCGGTGCAGGTGGCGTATCCGAGCGTCAATCGCCGCCTCAAGGGCGACCGCACCGCGGCGCCGCTGCCGGCTTCGACCTCGGGCGGAACCGAGACTGTGCCGCAATTGCAGCCGATCGCACCGGCCGTGCAGCCGGCTTCGCCGCCCGCCACCGTCGGTCTCGCCGACCGTTGGCCCGCGGCCGAAGAGCGCCGAGCAGCGCGATGATGGGCTTACCCCGCCGCTCGATGCGTTCGGCTACCTGCCGCCAGGGCTGTCGGCGAGCGATGATGTCACAGGCAGTCTCGCCGCCGGCGGCCGTCGCGCCGCAACGCGATGCCACGCGCGATGTCCCGCGCGAGAGCGCGCACGACGCCGAGCCTGATGACGATGCGTTGCTGGTCGACAAGCCGCCGGAAATTCCGTCATCGGCTGAATCGACCGAAAGTACCGAAGGCGAAACCGCGCACGATTCTCCGCCGCCCTATCTGAGTGAAGATCCGGCCGAGCGGAATGCGCAAATCTTTTTCGGCGGCGGCGTCATGGGCGCGCGCGGCGGCCTGGAACAGTGGCCGCTCGGCGCCGCGCCAGTCGTGATCGCGCGCACGCCTGATCCGGAGATCAAACAATCCGCTCTCGAAGCGCCGCTCGATCCGGGTCCCGGCGGCGAGAGCATCGCCGGCAAGGACGATCCGGCACCGCAGGGATCGCCGGCGGAACGGCTTGGCCTCGAAGGCAGGGAACGCGCCAAGGCGGAGAAGTGTCTCGCCGACGCCGTCTATTTCGAATCGCGCGGTGAAGAGAAGCGCGGCCAGATGGCGGTGGCGCAGGTGATCATGAACCGCGTGTTCTCCGGCTATTATCCAAACAATGTCTGCGGCGTGGTTTATCAGAACGCCAACCGGCATCTGCGTTGCCAATTCACCTTCGCGTGCGAGGGCAAAGATTTAAACAAGGTCGATGAGCTCGATATGTGGGAGCAGGCGAAGAGCATCTCCCGCGACATGCTCGACGGCAAGATCTGGCTCAGCGAAGTCGGCCACGCCACGCACTATCACGCCTATTGGGTGCATCCGAGCTGGGTGCATGAAATGAAAAAGATGTATCGGCTCGGGGTCCACACCTTCTATCGGCCGCGGGCGTGGACCGATGTTCCCGAAGGCCCGGTCTGGGCCAGCGTGCCGATCCCGGCGAAGTCCGCGCCTCCGGCGGCCGAAGCTCCGGACACCTCCGAGCCGGTCAGCGCCAAGGAGCCGCCGGCCTCCGAAAAAAGCCCCGAGGCTGCGGCCGCCAAGGCCCCGCAGGCATCGGCGTCGCCGGAGCCTGAGGCCACGAGCGCGCCGCTCTGAGCTTTCGGCGGAGGCGGGTAGCTGCCATGCGCTCACTTGCGGACAAGAAAGATTCAGTTGGGCGGTCCGGGTGAGACGCCTATGTTCCGGCTTGGGCGATTTGCCCCCGGAACCGCCATGTCAGACCGTCGTCCGTCGTTCTCCGCCGTGTCCGCCACACCGCCTGCCGGCTTGCTTGCCGCTGCGCAACCTGCTGCGACGTGGAGGACGCCTGCTGTCGTGATCATTTGCGGCTGTTTGATCGCCGCACTGGCATTTGGACCGCGCTCTGCGCTCGGCTTTTTTCTCACGCCGATGTCGACCGCCAATCATTGGGGGCGCGACGTCTTTGCTTTGGCGCTGGCACTGCAAAATCTGCTGTGGGGCGCGGCGCAGCCCGTTGCGGGCGCGATCGCCGACCGGTTTGGCGCCCGGCGCGTCCTCTGCACCGGCGCCATCGTGTACGCGCTCGGCCTGACCTTGATGGCGCACGCGACCGATGCGGCGATGCTCAACCTCTCCGCTGGCGCGCTGGTCGGTTTCGGTCTCTCCGGGACGACCTTTCCGATCGTGCTTGCGGCCTTCGGCAAGATCCTGCCGGCGGAGTGGCGGTCGATCGCCTTCGGTCTTGGCACTGCGGCCGGCTCGTTCGGCCAATTCTTGTTCTCGCCGCTGGCGGTGTTTTTGATTGATATGCTCGGCTGGCAGAGCGCGCTGATCACCTTCGGCGTCGTCATCCTTGCGGTGTTGCCGGCGGCGTTGGCGCTCGCATCGCCGCGAGCCGCGGAAGGCGCGACGGAATCCGCTTCGCAGTCGATGCGCGCAAGCGCTCGGCGAAGCCTTCGGGCATCGTTCCTTCGTGCTGCTGATGCTCGGCTTTTTCACCTGCGGCTTTCAGCTCGCCTTCATCACCGTGCACTTGCCGGCTTATCTGGCCGATCGCGGGCTTTCTTCGGATGTCGGCGGCTGGACGCTGGCGGCGATCGGGCTGTTCAACATCGTCGGCGCGCTCAGCGCCGGTTGGCTCGGCGAGCGCATGCCCAAGCGTTACCTGCTGTCGCTGCTCTATTTCGGCCGCGCCGCCGCGATCTTCGCCTTCATCATGTTCCCGATCAGCGCATTCAGCTGCATCGCGTTCGGCGCGTCGATGGGTTTGATGTGGCTCTCGACGGTGCCGCCCACCAACGGCCTCATCGTGGTGATGTTCGGCACGCGCTGGCTGGCGATGCTCTCGGGCGTCACCTTTTTCAGCCACCAGGTCGGCGGCTTTCTCGGCGTCTGGCTCGGCGGCATTGTGTTCGAGCGCACGGGTTCATACGATCCGGTCTGGTGGTTGGCGATCCTGTTCGGCGTGCTCTCGGCGCTGATCAATCTGCCGATCGTCGAGAAGCCGGTCGCGCGGATGGCGCCGCTGCCGGCCTGACCGGGACGGGGCAATGGCGACATTCAAAGCGGTCGTCGTCGACAAGACGGACGCCGGGCAAACCGTGCGGCTGACCGATTTCGACGAAAAAGATTTGATGGACGGCGACGTGACGGTCGCGGTCGATTATTCGACCCTCAACTACAAGGACGGGCTCGCCATCACCGGCAAATCTCCGGTGGTGCGGCGTTTTCCGATGATCGCCGGCGTCGATTTCGCCGGCACGGTGGAGCAATCCTCGCATCCGTCCTGGAAGCCGGGCGACAAGGTCATTCTCGACGGCTGGGGCCTCGGCGAGACCCATCTCGGCGCTTATGCGCAGAAAGCGCGCGTAAAAGGCGACTGGCTGGTGCGGCTGCCGGCGAGCATGAGTCCGCGCGAGGCGATGGCGATCGGCACCGCCGGTTATACGGCGATGCTGTGCGTGATGGCGCTGGAGCGCGGCGGCATCACGCCGGAGCGTGGCAGCATCATCGTCACCGGCGCGGCGGGCGGGGTCGGCTCGGTCGCGGTCGCGCTGCTGGCCAAGCTCGGCTACCGTGTGATCGCCTCGACCGGGCGGTCGGCCGAGGCCGATTATCTCAAGGGTTTGGGCGCGGCCGAGGTGATCGAGCGCAAGGATTTGGCCGGCCCGCCGCGGGCGCTCGCCAAGGAGCGCTGGGCGGGCGGTATCGATGCGGTCGGTTCGACCACCCTGGCGAATGTGCTCTCCATGACACGCTATGGCGGCGTCGTCGCCGCCTGCGGGCTGGCCGGCGGTATGGACTTGCCGACCACGGTGGCGCCGTTCATCCTGCGCGGTGTATCGCTTGTCGGCATCGATTCGGTGATGTGCCCACTGCCGCTTCGGCAAGAAGCCTGGCGGCGGCTGGCGACCGATCTCGACCGCGGCAAGATCGAAAGCATGACCAGCGAGATCGGACTGGGCGACGTGATCGACGCCGCTCCGCGCATCCTCGCCGGCGAGGTCCGCGGCCGCATTGTGGTAAAAATTCGGTAACCGGCCGCGAAATTTGCCTATGAAAGCCGCAGCAATCTTCGATATCTGTCGAGGCCTTATGGTAAGGGGACAGTTAAGAAATGCTGTTAGCATGGCCTTCGCGTTGAGAGTGGAGTTGCCGATGTTGGTGCGCGTTGCTGTGATCGCCGGGGCGTGCGTGTTGGGCGCGGCCGCAGCGGGAGCCGAGGAGCTCAACCCCGAGCAGGCCAGAGCCTTCGTGGCCGGCAAGCTGTTCTCCTATACGTGCTTCGACGGCACCGTCGGCATGGGTCGCATCTTTGCCGACGGCTCGGTCATCGGCACCATCCGGCCGGGCGGTCGCGGCGAAATGCGGTTCGCGAACCTGCCGCCCGGAACGCTGCGCGTCGAAGGCTCGTCGATGTGCGCCCATCTGTCGGGCATGATGCTGACGCCGTGTTTTCGCGTCGAGAAGATCGATTATCGGCGCTTTCGCGGATCGATTTCCGGCCTCGGCTTCGCGTATTGCGATTTCGCCCAGCACAATGCCCGCGCCGAGATGATCAGCCGCGCGCCCGATCAGCCGCACACCCGTATGACCAGCCGGGTCCCGCCGCCTCCGGGCGCGCAGGCACCGCCAACCGTTTCGCCTTCCGCGCCGCTGGTTTCGGTGCAGTCGGCGCCGATGGCGCCGCCGCAACCGCCGGCGCCGCCCGCGGCTGCCGACATTGCCAAGCCGGGGTTGCAGCCGGGATTGACGATCGAGGCCGTAAAGCCTGCGCCATCACAGCCCACGCCATCGCAGCCCACGCCATCGCAGCCCGCGCTCGGCCGTCGAGGCGGCGGCGAAGCCTGCACAGCAGCCCGCCGCTGCCGAAATTGCCAAACCGGTTCGCGCGCCGCAGCCCGCCGCCGTCGAAGCCGCAAAACCGAGCCCGCCGCAGCCCGCACAGGCGGCTGCGAGCCCGGCGCCAAAACCGGCCGCCACGGAGACCGCGAAGGCCGCTCCCGCCGAGCCGCCGACTGCCGCAACATTGCGGCCGGCCATCGCGGACTGAAAATTCGCAGAGAGCAACGCGGCTCGCGAAGGGCCTGGCGAACCCACCTGTTCGCCATGCGCCGTTGGCCTATCCGGTCATTCCAGGTCGAGCCGGAACGGGGTGCCTTCCACGGCCATCTCGCCGCGGCCGATCGTTTCGATGGCGGTGACCATGCGGCCGTTGCGGCCGAGAAGCTGGTCGGCGAGCGACACAATGCGGATATTCGGCGTCGCCGTCGGTGACGCAAGCCGCATCGCTTGCGCGATGGTGGCCTCATCGCGATGCGGATTGAGCGCGCAGACGGCCGTGAAGGCGCTCGCGGTCGAGCGGCTGATGCCCGCATAGCAATGCACGACCATCGGCGCGCGCCGGTCCCAGCGCTGCACGAAGCTCAACAGGCCGGTGACATGCTCCTCGTCCGGCAGGATGTAGCCGTCGAGCGGCGACGAGATATCGTGCATCCGCAGCCAGAGATGGTTCTCCTCGACGATCACGCTCGGCCGGTCGATCGGCGCTTCGTCGCCGAGCAGCGATATGACGTGGCGCGCACCGGTGTCTTCGACGGTCGCGTGCAGGCGGGCGAGAGAACAAACGTGAATCATGGAACCAAAACAGTTGTTAAATCAGTGGATGTTTGCTGAAGCCTCATAGAGATATGAGGCGGCGCAAGTGTGACACCTTTGGTCCGGTGCTGGAAGGGGCCAAGGCCGTGTCGCGGTCGCTTAGAAAGTTGTTTCGACCGGCTTATTCGCCATTTGGTGGGGATCGGTCGGCGCTCGCTGCGCGCGGGAACAGCACGCGCTGATACAGGAAGCCGATGCCGAGCAGCACCACGCCCAGCCCGATCACCGACAAGGCCCGATAGATGCCGGCAATGCTGGCGGTATCGATGATGAACACCTTGGCGATGGTCAGCATGATGACGCCGAGTGCGAGCAAGCGCGCGGGCTGTGAGCGCAGTACGAAGCCGACCGCGAGCAAGACGATGCCGAAGACGAGCCACGCCGACGAATAGGCATATTGCTCGGCGTCACCGGTCGGACCGGCGAGGATCGCGCCGTGGAAGAAACGCCGCACCTCGAGCGTCAAATAAAACAACGCGAGGATCACGGCCGTGCTGGCCGCGATGGCGCGATACGTCAGCGGCCGGGTCGTGCGTGCGATCAAAGCGAGGACGATGGCGAGCACGGCGGGGAGGCCATAGGCGATCAGGATCGTGTTGAAGAACAAGCCGCCGACCGGGCGGTGATCGAAGCGCGGCGCGGCCACCATGATCAGATCGATCACGATGGCGCACAGCGTCAGCGCGGCGACGACGAGCGCTCCCACATTGTGAACGATACTGCGCGTGCGCCCGCGGATATGTTCGAGGGCGATGGTCAATGCCAGGCCGGCGTTCACATCGAGCGCGGTTTCGACGAAGCCGTTGATCGGCCGATAGACGTTGCCGCCGGTGACGTAATGGCGGATCTGCAAGATCACGAGCAACACCGTGAACAAAATTGCGCCGGCATCGGCGATGCGCGCCGGCACGTCGTCGGCACGGCGCCGCAACAGCCATCCGGCCGCCCAGAAGGCAAGCGCCGGAACGCCGTAGCCATAGAGCAGCCAGTTGAAGATCGGCGTTCTGCCGAGATCGTCACCGACGATGCGCGGCTCGTAGCCGATGCGCACCAGCGTGACGATCACCATGGCGGCCGCAAGCCAGCGTAACGCCGGCAGCGGCCGTTTCTCGCTGACCCACGCTGCCGCCGGCGCCATCAGCGCCAGTGCGATCGTCAGCCAGCCTTTTTCCAGCGCGAAGGTGAGCGCGAGAGCGAGCGCTGCCAGCGTGCCGGTCGCGAAGATCGCGCCCGCTGCCGGCAGTCCCGGCCGCGGCGTGTGTCGCCCCAGCGTTTCGGTCGCGACCGCAAAGATGGCCGCCAGCAGCAGCGCGAGCCCGGCGAACGGCAATGATGGATCGACGCCGGCGACGCGGTAGTAGAGCGCGATCAACATGCCGAGCGGTACGGCGACCGCGCAGGCCGCCCACAGGATCGGCGCCGGCGCTCGCCCCGAACGGCCCTGCGCCAGAAAACCGGTGACGCCAAACAACGCGGCCCATATGGCGGCGAGCGAGAAATGCGAACCGTAATCATAACGCTGCGGGTCGGCGATCGCGGGCGCGGCGGGACCCGGCCGGTGCAATCAGATGGTTGAGGCTTTGCGGCACCGCCCAGTCGGCCATCACCGCGAAGGCAAGCAGTGCTGCCACCGGCACGGCGCCGGTCGCAGCGTCCGTGCGGAAGGCGATCGCGATTGTCGCGGCGGTGAGGACGACAAAAGCTGCGAGCGGGACCCCGTCTTCGCGGGTCGCGACGACAAGCAACGCCGCGATCAACAAATACACAGACAGCGAAAGCGTCGAGACCCAATCGATCTCGCCCGGCCTTGCCGGGGGGCCATACAAAAATCCGCACACCACGAGCAGTCGCGGCGAGGACGAAGCCTGCGAGTGCATGGAAAACATGGGCGCCCGCAGCAGTGATCGGCGATGTCTCGATGCCCGGCAGCGTCCAGAGGGCGCTCAGCACAATGGCAGTCACGGCGAGCCACAGCCACATGCGCGCGCGCGCCAGTGCGAAAGCCGCGGCGGTGACAATGGCGATGTAAATGTACAGCGACCAATAATCCGGCTTGTCGGACGCAATCAGCAGCGGTGTCACGAACGCGCCGACGACACCTAGGCCGGCCAGCGCCGGGCCGTGCAGGAGAGCCGCCGCCAGCGTCAATAGCGCCACGATGCCGAGCAGAATGAACGCCGCTCCGGGCGGCAAAAACTGATAAAGCGCATAGGCGGCATAGACCGTCGCGTACGCCACGACCGTGCCGGCGGCGGTGAGGATGCTCGGAATGTCGGCGACCGGCAGGCTCGGGATGCCGGCAAGCCTCGCGCGGCGGCGGGACCATTCGCCGGCCGCGACCAACGCGACGGCCAATAGCGCGCCGAGCGCGATGCGTACATGCGGGCCGATCAGCCCTTGCTGGATCGTGTAACGCACCAAAAAGATGCCGCCGAGCGCCAGCGCAATGCCGCCGACCCAAACCACCCAGCGGGTGCCGAACCGCTCCTCGAAACCGGCGGCCCGTGCTGGCGCAGCCGCTGCAGTGCCGGTGCGGGGAACAGATGGCGGCGGCGGCAACGGCGGCGGCGCGGCCGAAACCGGCCCGGGGGCGTCCTGCGCTTGGACCGCCGGCTCAGCGAGCGGCGTCGATGGCGGTGGCGGCGGTGGTTGTGTGCTCGCGGGGGATTGCTGTGCGGTCGCTGCTGGCGCTTGTGTCGGTCCTCGCGGCAGCGGTTCTTGTGCGCGCGCGAGTTCGAGGGCGCGCAGGCGTTGCTCCAGGCGACGAACGGCTCCGCGTTGCGAAAGCGCCACGACGAGGGCCGCGATCGCAATCACCGGGATCGCCACCACCGCGAGCACCAGCATGACAAAGAAATCGTCCATCGCAGGCCCCCTCTGCGTGGTTACGTGCCGGACTTTAGGGGAGGTCCGCGACGAACAAAAGCGCGAGCCGGGTCGCTATTCGCCCGTGCGGTCGTCCGCGGCTTCGACAAAAAGCTTCGCGAAGCGCTCGAGGAAGCGCGCTTCTGCGACGTCGGCCGGCCAGGGCTTGAGGTAATCGCGTTCAAGGGTCGTCGAGATCAGTGGCGGCCGGCCGAAAAACTTTCGCGCTTCGGCAATCTCGAAGCCGGCGAGCCGCGTCGCTTCCAGGAAGGCCGCCTGATGGTCGGCGGTTTTGATCAGCTTTTCCAGCTCCGGCGGCGATTGCGGCGGCAGGCCGAAGCGCCGATGGATCGCCGTCAGAATGCGGCGCTCGACCATCTTATAGGCATCGCCGATCACGGCTTTGAACGGCGAGATCATGTCGCCGATCACATATTCGGGCGCGTCGTGCAGCAGCACCGCGAGCCGGCGACCGTGATCCAATCCGGGTGCGCGCTTGTAGGCGAGCGCCTCGACCAGAAGCGAATGCTGCGCCACCGAGAAAATATGCGCGCCGTCGGTTTGTCCGTTCCAGCGTGCCACCCGGGCCAAGCCGTGAGCGATATCCTCGACCTCGATGTCGAGCGCGGATGGGTCAAGGAGATCGAGGCGCCGGCCCGACAGCATGCGCTGCCAGGCGCGCGGGGCAGATGTTTGCGTGCTCATGGCGGCAGAAAGTAACTCTCTGCCGCCACTTGGCAATTGGCTTGGCGATCTGCTTGGCGGATCGCGCGGCGAACACGCAACACTGAGCCCCCCTCCCGAGGGAGGAGGGCGCTTTCGGGAAGCGAAAGTCGCGCGTGTTTACGCCGCGGCCTTCTTGCCCCACAGCCGCTTGGTGGCGATGTCGGCGCCCTCGCGCAGCGTCTTGAGCTTGAGCCACACCACGTCCTCGGCGACCCATTCCCAGCCCGCGAAGGTGCCGAAGCCGCAATCGACGCCGGCAATGACGCGCTCGCGGTCGCCGACCGCGGCGACCGCCGCCTCGATGCGCTGCGCCACCACTTCCGGATGCTCGACCAGATTGATCTTGGAGTCGATCACGCCCGGAATGAGGATCATGTTGTCGGGGAATTTGTGGACCTTCAGCGCGGCATATTCGTGCTGGCGGCGTGCATTGGCGAACTCGATGCTGAGCGCGCCGACATTGGCTTGGTAGAATGCCTGCAACAGCGGCTCGAGGCCGATGTCGTAGATGTGCGGGCCTTCCCAATTGCCCCAGCAAATATGCAGCCGCACGCGATCGCGCGGGATGTCGTGCAGCGCCTTGTTGAGGGTGGCGATGTGCAATTCGACGATCTTGACGTACTCGGCTTCGCTCTTGTCCTGGAACAGCAGCACGCGTTCCATCGCCAGGTCGGGCGCGTCGATCTGCAGGATCAGGCCGGCATCGACCACCGCCTTGTACTCGTAGTTCATCTCGCGCGCGATGGCGTCCAGATAGGCCTCGTAGCTCGAATAGTGCGCGTTCAGCATCGTGGTCGCGATGATGCCGGGCGACGGCTCGGCGAAGAACATTTCCTCGAACGGCGGCTTGATGGTCGCGGCCGCTTTCTTGTAGCGCGCAAGCTCGGTCTTGATGGCTTCCTTGTCGTGATATTTCAGCTCGCTGACGCATTCCGGGCAGCCGAACACCTTGCCGGTCTTGGGAATGCGCTGCGAGAATTTTTCGGTATAGAGCGGATTTTCCAGCCATTCCTTGCCGAACGGGCGCTTCAATTCGCCGCCGAAGCCATGCATGCGCTTGGGCACATAGGTCTGGAAGCCGACGCGGCCTTGCTCGCCGTCATTGGCGACGCTGACGCCGGCCCAGCGCTGCTTCTCCATCACGTAGGCGACGCGCTTTTCGATCTTTTCGGTCAGCTTGGCCTGATCGACCTTCTCGCCGGCTTCGTCGGCGATCAACAGATCGTTGAGTTCGGCGCCGCGCGGCAGGCTGCCGGTGTGGGTCGTCAAAATGTGTTCGGTGCTTTTGCGCATCAATTCCTCCCATTTGAATTTCTGATACGGCGCTAAGTTGGTTAGTCGCCGATTTGGTAGCCGCGAAGCTAATCGCGCAGTGTGTAGGGATTATGCCAGCCGGTCGCTACGACGCGCAAGGGATTAGCCGTCGCCACGTCGCGCCAAGCGATGCGAAGGTTACACGCGTGTGCCCTTGTGTTGTGGGCACCGCGATTCTGGCATGTCGCGTGTTGAACGCGCGTCGCGCGCACATACGCGAGAGCGCTGCCCACGACGGAAGGGCCCGGTCCCACGGTAACCTTGCTGTTAATTGATGCAAGGTCTTGTCAACGTCACAGTGCTTGGCAGCGGCTGCAAAAGGAGTATGCTTCCGACGCACAAAGATCATCTGTGGATCACCGGTCGCTCGAATCGATCGGGATCAAAAAAACAGATGCACCAGGGAGGGAATGGATGCTGTCAGCTCGCAGTGTAGCTGTCGGCATATCGACGTTGGCTTTGGCGGCAGCCATGGCCACGGTCGGATATGCCGTCGATATGAAACAAGTCAAACTTTATCCGGACAAGAAGGGCACGGTGGCTGATCTGCAGCCGATGGCCAAATTCTGCGGCACCAAGCCGATCAAGGTCGCATTGGCAGACGGGTGGGGCGGCAATTACTGGCGCCATATTACCCGCGCGGAATTCGAGGACGAAGCTGCGAAGTGCAAGAACATCACCGATGTTCGTTACACCGACGCCGAGTTCAAGCCGGAAAAACACATCGCCGACATCGAAGGCCTGATCGCGCAGAAGTACGACGTGATCGTCGCCTTCCTGGATGGCGGTCCGGCGATTCTGAAGGCGACGCGCGAGGCCACCGGCGCCGGCGTTGCGGTGGTGCCCTACGACACCGGTGACAAATTCCCCGGCACCATCGGCAAGGATTATCTCGATCGCGCCACCGAGAGCCAGACCGAAGTCGGCGAACAGGCGGCCGAATGGCTGGCGAAGACGCTGGGCGGCAAGGGCAACATCATCATGTTCGGCGGTACGCCGGGCAATCCGATGACCGAGGCGCAGACGCACGGCTGGCGTCCGGTGTTCGCCAAGTATCCGGGCATCAAGGTGCTGGAGCAGGAGCCGGTGCCGACCATGTGGGATCCGGCCGTGGCGCAGCAGAAGACCGCGGCGCTGATCGCCAAATATCCTCAGATCGACGGCGTCTACAGCGAGACCGTCGGTCCGATCCGCGCCTTCGTCGCCGCCGGCAGGCCGCTCCCGGCCTATGTGGGGCAGGCCTTGATGGACGTGAGCTGCGCCGCCGCCGAACATCCGGAAATGAAAATCATGACCATCGATGCGCACACCTGGATGGTGCGGCTTGCGCTGCGCAAGGCGGTGGCCGCGACGCAGGGCATCGACAATGACGAGCCGAGCCTGATCACGCTGCCGATCATCGAGGACACGACCTCGAAGGATCCGAAGCTCGCTTTGAAGTGCGACAAGTCGATGCCGATGGACTCGATCCCAGGCTCGATGTTGACCAACGACCAACAGAAAAAAGCGCTCGGCAAATAAGCCGGGTTTGTCAGACTCGTTGCTTGAGCCTGACTAAATTCGCGCCTCTCCCAGCGATGGGGGAGGCGCGAGGCACGTTGTCGGCGGCGGGGGACCGGATCACAGGATGGCGGACGAACGGACGAGCCGTCTGCGCATGCCCACGATTAGGCATGGATCTGAGCGAATTGCCGCTGCGCGGCCAAGGCGTTCATCGCCGCGGCCATCCTGGTGCTGATCGGCGCCATCGTCGCGCCGAGCACGATCTCGACCGCGGGGATCCTCTCGACGCTGCCGTATTTCGCGATCCTTGCGGTCGCTTCGATCGGCCAGCATCTGGTCATCCAGCAGCGCGGCCTCGATCTCTCCACCGCCGGCGTGATGTCGTTCTGCGCCGTGGTCGTGACCAAGCTGCCGGACGGCAGCACCGATACCGGCGTGGTGATTTTCTGGATCTTCGCTGCGCTCGCGATCGGCGCGCTGATCGGCGCCATCACCGGCTTGATCGTGACGCTGTTGCACGTGCCGCCGCTGGTCACCACGATCGGCGTCAACGCCATTCTGTTCGGGCTTACCTACTTCGTCTCGACCGGCGCGTCGGTGCAGTCGCCGCCGATGATGGTGAAGTTTTTCACCGCGAGTTTGTTCTACGTGCCGACCTTGGTCTGGCTGCTGATTCTGGTGGCCGGCGTGACGGTCTTCGTCTTGACCTTCACGACCATCGGGCGGCGCTTCATCGCGGTGAGCGTCAATCCGGCGGCCGCGCACGTGGTCGGCGTGCCGCTGAATACCTACAGCGTCATGACCTACACGCTCGCGGGCCTCCTCTATGCCATCGCGGCGCTGATGCTGTCCGGCTATCTGGTGTCGCCGACGGTGCTGTGCGGGCTGCCTTATCTGCTCGGCACCATCGCCGCGGTCGTGGTCGGCGGCAATCCGCTCGGCGGCCTCACCAAGGGCAGCGTGGTCGCCACCGTGATCGGCGCGTTCTTTCTGACCTATCTGGCGCAATTGGTGACGGCGCTTGGCTTCGGCACCTCGGCGGAAGATCTGGCCGATGCGCTCATCGTGCTCGGCGGCGTGGCGCTTCCCGAAATAACGCGGCGGCTCCGCTATGCATGACGTCGCCGTGCAGGAGCCGTGAGCACGGCGATCGTAGCGACGACCGCGCACGTGCCGGTGATGACGCTCGCGGACATCCGCAAGAGCTTTGGTCCGGTGCACGCGCTCAAAGGCGTCGACGTCCTGATTTATCCCGGGCGAGGTTCAAGCCATCGTCGGCGAGAACGGCGCCGGCAAATCGACACTGATCGGCGTTGCCGCCGGCGTGTTGCGCGCCGATGCCGGCGCCATCTATTACGACGGCAAGTACGTCGACGCGCCCGACCCGCGCCGGATGCGCGAAGCCGGCGTGTCGGTCGTGTATCAGCATCCGGCGCTGGCGCCCGATCTGACGGTTCTGGAAAATCTCCAGCTTGCGGCGCCTTCGCTTGTCGGCGCCGCCGGCGCCGCCGAAGCCGAGCGGTTGATCGGCGCGGATCGCGACCGACGAACTGCGCATGCCGGTCAACAGGCGCGTCGCCGAATTGTCGCTGGCGCAGCGCCACATCGTTGAGATCGCGCGCGCGCTCGTCACCCGGCCGAAGGTGCTGTTTCTCGACGAGCCGACCGAGCCGCTGCAGGCCGGCGACGTGCGCAAGCTGTTCGACCTCATCGGCGAACTCAAGCGCGACGGCGTCGCCATCGTCTACGTCTCGCACCGGCTGCACGAAGTCGACGAGACTCGCCGACCGCATTTCGGTGATGCGCGACGGCGAAATCATCGACAGCCGGCCTGCCGAGGACGATCACGCGAGCGAGATCGTGGCGCTGATCGCCGGCCGTCCGCTCGGCCAGGTTTTCCCCGCCAAGGCCAAGAGCGTCGGGCGCGCGCGGTGTTCTCGGTCAAAGGTTTGAGCGGCCGCGGCTTCGATCACGTCGATCTGACGGCGCATGCCGGCGAAATCGTCGGCCTCGCCGGCATCGAGGGCGAGGGCCAGCGCGAATTCATCCGCGCCGCCGCCGGCATCGACCGCCGCACCGCCGGCGATGTGCGCGTCAAGGACGCCGCGGTCGCGCGGCGACAGCCCGGGCGCCTTTCGCGCGCGCCGGCATCGGCTTCGTTCCCGACGATCGTCATGCCGAAGGCGTCTTCCTCAATCTGACGCTGCGCGAGAATTTCAGTCTCGGCTTTCTCGATTCGATTTCGCGTTTCGGCATGGTCGATCGCGCCACCGAGGCCGATCGCAGCAAAGCGATCATCCAGGATTTGCGCATCCGCGCGCCGTCGGCCGAGACCAAATTGTTCGAACTGTCCGGCGGCAATCAGCAAAAGGCGCTGTTCGGCCGCGAGATATCGGCGAAGCCCAGCGTGCTGCTGGTCGACGAGCCGACCAAGGGCGTCGATATCGGCGCGCGCAGCGAGATCTATCAGCGGCTGCGCGCCATCGCCGATCAGGGGTTGGCGGTGCTGGTTTCGTCCTCGGACGGCATCGAGCTCGAGGGTCTTTGCGATCGCGTGCTGATCTTCGCCCGTGGCCGCATCGTGCGCGAATTGACCGGCGCCGACGTCACCGACGCCGCCATCACCGAGGCCAATCTCACGGCCACGGTGTCGCGCGCCGACAAGGCGACAGCCGGCGCGCCAGGTGCGGCGCTGGCGCGAATTCATCGCCAGCGATCATTTTCCGGCCCTGGTGCTCGCCGTGCTGACTGTCGATCATCTTGGGCGGCACGCAGGCGTTGAACGGCTATTTCCTCTCGGCGTTCAGCATCAAGAGCATTCTGTCGTTTTTCAGCATCCTGGCGTTCCTCTCGAGCGCGCAGCTTGCGACCGTGCTGGTCGGCGCCATCGACCTGTCGATCGGGCCGCTTGCCGGGCTTTGCGTCGTGCTGGCCTCGTTTCTCGTGCCCGACGGTGTCGAAACTGGTCCGCTTGCTGCCGGGCGTGATCGCGATCCTGATAGTTCACGACGTTATTCGGCTTGTTGCAGGGCCTGTTGATCACGTCGCTGCGCCTGCCGGCGATCGTGGTGACGATCGCGACCTTCATCGGTCTGCAGGGCCTGTCGTTGTTGTTGCGTCCGACCGCGGCCGGCCAGATCGACGACGCGATCTCCGACGCCGCGCATTTCCGTGTCGGCTTTCTGCCCGCCGGTCTGGTGCTGACGCTGGTGATGGTTGTCGTCGCCGAATGGCTTCTGTTCCGCACCGGTTTCGGCCGACGCTTCCGCGCGGTCGGCTCAAGCCCGCTTGCGAGCCTATCGGCTCGGCATCGACAGCCAGCGCCTGACGTGGCTCGCTTTCGTGATTTCGGGTTTGTTGACCGGCATCGGCGGGTTGATGCTGGCCGGCCAGGTCGGCATCGGTTCGCCGACGACCGGCTCCGACTATACGCTGATGAGCATCACGGTGGTGGTGCTGGGCGGCGCGAGCGTTACCGGCGGACGCGGCTCGTTCGTCGCACGCTGCTCGGCGCGGCTCTGGTGCAGGCGACGTCGAGCGCGTCGTCCTATATCGACGCCAATTCGTCGGTGCACTACACCGTGATCGGCACGCTGACATTGCTGGCGGCGATCTTTTTCAGTCTCGCGCGGCGCCGCGCGGCGAGTGGGTAGAACCTCCGCTCATTCCCGCGAAGGCGGGAATCCAGAAGCTTGCGCGGGAATCGGGTCCCCGCCTTCGCGGGGACGAGCGGGTTAAGCCTTCCGCGCGAGCTTCTGCACCGCCTCATGGCGATGAGCAGGTGAGCAGATGATCGTTGACCATGCCGACCGCCTGCATGAACGCATAGACGATCGTCGGTCCGCACGAACTTGAAACCGCGCTGCCGCCAGTTCCTTCGACATCGCGCGCGAGATCGGCGTTTCCGCCGGGACCTGCCGCATGGTCTTGAAGCGGTTGACCTTCGGGACGCCGTCGACGAAATCCCACAGCAACGTCGAAAATCCCGGCCCTTTTTCCATCGCTTCGAGCCAGCCGCGCGCCGAGAGCACGGTGCCTTCGATTTTGGCGCGATTGCGCACGATGCCGGCATCCTGCATCAGCCGCTCGACCTTTTTCGGCGTGTAGCGCGCGATCTTTTCCGGCACGAAACCGTCGAAGGCGCGGCGGAAATTGTCGCGCTTGCGCAGGATGGTGATCCAGGACAGGCCGGCCTGAAAGCCGTCGAGCACGAGCTTCTCGTACAGCGCGCGGTCGTCGTATTCGGGCAACGCCCCATTCCTCATCGTGATAGGCGATGTAGAGCGCATCGTCCTTCGGCCAGGGGCAGCGCGATCAGGGCGGCGTCAGCGGCGAGGGTCATTCCGCGGCCTTTGTGCTTGCGGAATTGGCGCCGTCCGCGAAGGCGAACGTCGCCCAGTCGGGCTTGATCGGCCGCACCGGAACGTTGCCGGCGAATAATGTCTCGCCGTGCGAGAGCGCTTCGGCGACCCGGTCGAGGCGCAGCAGCGCCAGCCCGCGACCGTCCGACGGCCGAGCCCATGGTGCCGACTTGCCGTTCACCGGCGGTGATCGCATGCCGGTTTCCGGCGCGGCGTCGCCGTCGTAGCCATGGCCACCGTGCGGGTGCGCGCCGATGCCGCGATGCTGCATGCGCGAGACGACTTCCTGGCCGACATAGCAGCCCTTGGCGAAATCGACGCCGCCGAGCTGATCCATGTCGGCTTCATGCGGAAACGCTTCGCCGTAGCCGAAATCCACGCCGCCGCGCGGAATGCCGAGCGCAATCCGATGGGCTTCGTATTCGCTGGCGTCGACCAGGGTGGCATCGAGATCGGCCGCGACGCTTGGCCGCGCGATGTGGTGGCAACATGATCCGCGTATCCCAGCGCCGGCAGACGCGGATCCGGATAGGCAAGGCCGGAGAAGCGTCTCAGCCGTCGCCGTCCCATAGCGCCAGCACGCCGAGGATCTCGGACAAATCCTCGACCATCACGCGCGAGCGCAGCTTGTAGAGATTGAGCCTGCCGACCAGCGTTTTCACCTGATCGCGCGGCACGTCGAGAAAAAAGCCGCCGCCGTCTTGCGCCGGCGCTTCGGTGGCGAAGAAATCAGCGATGATTTTCCCTTGCGGCGTCAGCAACGCGCAAAAACGTGCTGCGCCGGGCTTGAGCTCGAGCATATCGGCACTGACAAGCCCGTGCAGAAAGGCCCGCGCTTCATCGCCCGCAACCTTCACCACACCGCGGTCCGCAAGTAAGGCGGCCTTCATCGACGTTGAAATCCTTTATCTCGATCAGCACGGTCGCTTGGCAAAGCTAAGATGCCAGCGGGTTCCCCTCAAGGGGCTCCAGTGCGCGCCCGCAACGATGACGTGAACCGGCGCACGGCGCAATCGCCGATCACAGCGCGTTTTTTGTTTCGGCCGCTGGTGCCGGTTTTCTGGGCTTCGCCGCAATTGGTTCGATGCCGCTGGAACATGCTTCACACCACCGAAACGATAATGACGTGATGGGGATTTAAGCGCGTTGCCGTCACCTGAGGCTCGCTTTTCAGTTGCAAAATCCAAGCTTGCGATGCACCAACGCCACGTGGCGAAACGGACCGGAATGTCGCTGCACCGACGGTGCGATTCCAGAGAGTGAACCGATGGTCGACGACGCGCTCTCACTCCGGATCATTGTGGTTTCGCCATCGGCCGAGCTTCGCGAAACGTTTCGCGAAGCTGCGGCCAAGGCCCAGACGCCGATCGATTTTGTCGCCGAATGATCGCGAGCCGAGCGCGGTGCGATCGCTCTCCACCGGTGCGGACCTGGCATTTTTTGATTCGGCGCTCGGCGACGAGGCGGTTGCGCTTTTGGCCAAGGTCGCGCGCGCCGCGCCGCGGCCGCCTTTCACGATCGCGCTCTCCGCGTCCGGCGATTCCGCGCTATTTCGAACCGACGCGTCGGCGGTTACGCCAGCGGACTTTCACGAGGCGAACCGTCTGCTCGCCGGCGCGATTCGGTTGCGGTTGCCAAGCCGCCTGCTGCTGGTCGACAATTCGTCCACCATGCGCAGCATTGTGCGCAAGGTGTTGGCGGCAACGCGCTTTCCGCTCGACGTGACCGAGGCCGATCAGGGCGGGCAGGCGCTGGCCTTGGGACGCGCGCAAGCCTTCGATTTCGTCCTATTCGACCACAATCTGCCTGGCCTGAGCGGCCTGGAAGCGATCGCCGAATTGCGGCGGGCGCGGCGCTATCCGACCTTCATCCTGATGACGTCGGCACGTGACGCGGATTTGCCCGAAAAGGCCCGCGCACAGGGCGTGGCCTTTCTCAGGAAGCCCTTCTATCCGTCGGATATCGAAGGGATTTTGTGTGGCATCTGCGGACTGCGCGCGGTCTATCCGACGTACCGTGGCGAGCCGCGCTTGAAAGTCGCGGCCAACCCGATGGCCGGATAGGCCGCCCGATCGCGTGGGCGCAATAGCTGAAGCTACTGCCGCGAAATCTCGACGGAGAATTCGCCGTTGTGGATACGCGTGACCAGACGTTCGGCGTAACGCGCAGTGGCCTCTTCCCCATAGGTGGAGACGAGCTCGGCAAGCGCGAGGAACAGCGCGGTTTGCGCCAGGCAGTCCCCATCGATGCCATCGTGTTGGGCGTGAACCCAGGCTTCCTGCAAATAGCCGAGCGCAAGCTGTTTCTGCTCGTGATCGGCGACGGCTTGATGAGCCGCCGAAAGTTCCGACGCTGCAGTCATTGTATTGTTTATCGCCGCGGCCCGCGGCGCCCCTGACGAGCGGAAATTAGCACGCCGCCTGAGAGGCATAAGCCGAACCTTGAAGAAGGGTTAACGCGATTGGCCAAATCGTGCGGTTCGGCATGGCAGCCTTGCGAAAGCGCCGGGCCGCCCGCTTAGTTCGCGTAACGGGCCGTGATTTCGCGGGCGATCCGCGCGCCTTCGACCAGATAGCGGCGAATGGCGAAATCGGCGGCAGGCGTGCAGGTCCGGTAACTCTGCTGGAAGGCGCGATAGCCGCGATTGAAGCTGGCGATCATTTGTTCGTGGCGTTCACCGCCCGGCGCTTCGGTGTCGATGAGGAGTTGCGCCTCATCGCGCCATTTCTGCCCCTCGTCGGAGCCGCAGATGCCGCGCAGGAAGTGCAGCGAGCCGAGAATTTCGGCGAGCCGCAGCAGATCGTGGTCGTAGGGCGCCGGCCGGTTTTGCGGCTGCGGCTGTGCGTCCTGTTGCGCCGGAGCCTGCGGCTGGGCCGGCTTGGCCGGCGGCCGGTAGAAACGCCGCTGCTGCGGCTGTTGATCGCCACCCCAGCCGCGGCCCCAAAAACCTCCGCCGCCGCCTCCACCCTGGCCCCAAAAGCCTTGGCCGTGCGCCGGCGCGACGGCCGCAAGCGACAGAACAAGGCAAAGGAGGATCAAGATTCGCGGCATCGGAGCGGATCAAAGCCCAAAACAGAGCGGGCGGCACAGCCGTGCCGGAGAAGCCAACACAATTGCGGCAAATATCACGACTGCCGCGAATGTCACGCCAAGACCGCGCTGTACCAAGTCCGTCATTCCAAGATCGTCAGGACAGATCGGCAGAACGAAGTTGGGCGCGCCGGGTTGCGGCCAAGTCACAACTGCGCGGCGATCTGCTTGCCGGCGGCGAGGACGATGTCGGCAAGTCCTGCGGTCGTTTGCAATCCGGACAGTTCCTCGGGTAGCCGCCATTCCGCTTCGGTGAGTTCCGCGTTGAGCGCGATGTCACCCGAAAGGTAGCGCGCGGCAAACGGCAGAACGACAAAATGGCGTTCGATCTTGCCGGCCTCGTCGCGCAGGATGACCTCGCGATAGCCGGCAAGCGCCAGCGGCTCGATCACAAGGGCGGTTTCCTCGCGCACTTCGCGGACCACCGCCTCCTCGAGCGTCTCGCCGAGTTCGACGCCGCCGCCCGGCAGGGTGTAAATCCCAAGCGGCGGCGTGGCTCGGCGCACGATCAGCACGCGCCCGGCGCGGAAAATAGCCGCACTGACCGCGAGGTAAGGTCGGGCGGGATAACGCCGCGAATCTGGACTTATGTCGGTCAAGGGCCGATCCCATTTGGCTATGATCCGGGCACGGCACCCGCTCGAGCACATCACGGTCGCGATGTGCTCTGGATTCGACGTTTATCGCATGTCCTTTCCGGAAAACCGGATTCCGCTTTCCGGGATATGCTCTGGGCATCGAAGCCGAAGGCCTTATAGCCAATGTGTGCACGCTACGTCATAACCTCGCCGGCCGATGCGATCAGGGCCTTGTTCGGCTACGCCGAGCGGCCGAATTTTCCGGCGCGCTACAACGTGGCGCCGACGCAGCCAATTCCGGTGGTGCGGCTCGATGCCGGCAAGCCGGTCTTCATGCTGGTCCGCTGGGGATTTCTGCCGTCCTGGGTCAAGGATCCGCGCACGTTCTCGCTGCTGGTCAATGCACGCGGCGAATCGGTGCAGGACAAGCCGGCGTTCCGCAACGCGATCCGACGCCGGCGCTGTCTGATTCCGGCCGACGGTTTTTACGAATGGAGCGGCACGCGTCCGCGGCGTCCGTTTTTCGTGCGGCCGAAGGCCGGCGGTCCAATTGCGTTCGGAGGATTGTGGGAGACCTGGACCGGGCCGAACGGCGAAGAGGTCGATACCGCAGCGATCGTCACCACGCAGGCCAACCGGACGCTGATGCCCGTTCACGACCGCATGCCGGTGATCGTGCCGCCGGATGCGTTCAATCTGTGGCTCGACTGCAGTTCGGATGACGCTGCCATGGCGGCGACGCTGATGGTGCCCGCACCCGACGGGCTGCTGGAAGCGTACCCGGTCTCTACCGGAGTCAACCGCGCAACCAACGACTCCCCGGACTTGATCGCGCCGGCGCCACAAGCGGCTGAAGATGGGTCGGATGCCGCGGCCGATCCGCCCGCAGATCCTGAAGAAGAGGCGGACAAGCAACTGTCGTTGTTTTGATCGCGGCGTTCGCTTGGAATTCCAAAATGGAGCTGTGCAAATACCGCTCGTCCCCGCGAAGGCGGGGACCCAGGTTCCCGCGCAAGCCTCTGGATTGCCGCCTTCGCGGCAATGAGCGGAAATGCTTGCCGATGGGCCGACCACGACAAAACCATGCAGAAAGCCGCTAGGCGCTGCCGCGCCCGAATTGTGCGCGATCGACCGAGGCTTTCACGACCGGAATCTCGTCGTCGGCGAGCGGCTTCATCCACGCCTTGCGCTCGAGTGCGGCGGCGATGTACGGCGCAAGCTCTTCGGCCTTGCGGGCTTCGCGCGCCGCCGCTTGCGCCTTGAAGGCCGGCATCACCTCGGCAGCGAACAGTTCGAGCGACTCGCAGATGTGATCGTGGCGATTGCGTCCGGCCTGCTGCAGAAAGATCACCTGATCGACGCCGCTGTCTTGAAACGTTTCCAGATGCTGGCGCATGTCCTCTGGCGTGCCGATGCCGGACGACGTGGCCCCGACCTGCTTGAGCGTATCGATCACGGCGGCGGTCCGATTGCCGCGCTGCTCGATATAGTTGCTCCACAGCTTGGTGCGGCCGGGCGTGCAGTCCTGCGCGACCAGCGCGTTGAGCGCATAGCCGAAGAACTCAAAACCCTCGTGGCCGCGGCGGACCGCTTCGGCGCGGTCGTGATGCACCGAAAAGCTCGACACCATCGCCAGATTGGCATTCACCGCATGGCCGAGCGGCACGCAGGCGTCGGATTTGATGATGCCGTAATAGATCTCCGCCCAGCGCGTCGCTTCTTCGCGGTCGAGGAACGAGAAGGCCAGCGCGCCGACGCCGTTCTGCGCCGCGATCTTGATGGTGTCGCGGTTGGTACACGCCATCCAGATCGGCGGATGCGGTTTTTGCACCGGCTTCGGAATGACATTGCGGCACGGCATGCTGAAATACTTGCCCTCGAAACCCGGATAGGGCGCCAGCACCATCATGTTGGCGACTTGCTCGGCGGCCTCAAGCGCCATGGCGCGCTTCTCCTTGGCGGGAATGCGAAAGCC
The DNA here is from genome assembly GCA_963737755.1 of uncultured Alphaproteobacteria bacterium. GTDB lineage: Bacteria > Pseudomonadota > Alphaproteobacteria > Rhizobiales > Xanthobacteraceae > BOG-931. The sequence continues at coordinate 110,344 of CAVTTZ010000029.1, forward strand.
GCCAAGCTCGAGCCGCGTCGCACCCTCGCCGAAACCGAAATCGACCCGGCCGTCGGAGATGATGTCGAGTGTTGCCAAACCCTCGGCGGTGCGCACCGGATGATTGTAGTTGGGAACGACCTGGCGGATGCCGTGGCCGAGGCGGATGGATTTGGTGCGGGCCGCTGCGGCGGCCAGAAACACCTCGGGCGCCGACGAGTGCGAATATTCTTCCAGGAAATGATGCTCGACTTCCCAGGCATAATCGAAGCCAAGCCGGTCGGCTAATGCGACCTGCTCGAGCGCCTGATGAAACAGGTTGCGCTCATCGCCTTCATTCCACGGCCGCGGCAACTGCAATTCATAAAAGACCCCGAAGCGCATCCCATCCCCTCTCAAAACCGCGCGTTCATGCGCTGGCCGGTGGAATGTTAGAGCACTTTGCCGGGATTCAGAATGCCCTTGGGATCGAGCAGGGTCTTCAGGCTGCGCATCAAGTCGATCGCCACCGGATCCTTCACCGACGGCAACTGATGGCGCTTGACCACGCCGATGCCGTGCTCGGCGGAGATCGAGCCGCCATACTTTTTCACCACCGCGTAAACGCCGGCGTTCATGGCGTCCCAATGCGTGAGATACTCTTTCTTGTCGGCGCCATCCGGCTGGGTGACGTTGTAGTGGATGTTGCCGTCGCCGAGATGGCCGAAGGGCAGGGGACGCGCGCCCGGCACAGCGGCCTCGACCGCGACCGCCGCCTCCTCGAGGAAGGCGGGCACCGCAGCGACCGGCACCGAGATGTCGTGCTTGATCGAGCCGCCGGCATGGCGCTGCGCCTCGCCGAAATTCTCGCGGATGCGCCAGAACGCTTTGGTCTGCTCCAAGCTTTCGGCGACCACGGCGTCGTCGAGCAAGCCCTGCTCGATGCCGCGTTCGAGAATATTCTCCAGCACGTCGCGCAGTCCGGTTTGCGCCTGCGCGGACAATTCGATCAGCACGTACCAGGGATGCGGCGCGTCGAGCGGATCGCGGCAGTCGGGCGTGTAACGCAGCACGATCTCGAGCCCCGCGCGCGGCATCAGTTCGTAGCTGGTCAGGCCGCCGCCGGCGCTCTCCGAAGCAATATTGAGCAGCGCCAGCGCGGCTTCGGGCGAGGGCAGGCCGACGAATGCAGTCTCAACCGAACGCGGCCGTGGCACGAGCCGCAGCACCGCCGCGGTAATGATGCCGAGCGTGCCTTCGGCGCCGACGAACAGGTTTTTCAGATCGTAGCCGGTGTTGTCTTTTTTCAGCTTGTTGAGGTCGTGCAGGATGCGGCCGTCGGCCAGCACCACTTCGATGCCGAGCAGATGCGAACGGGCGACGCCGTGGGCGAGCGCCGCCGTGCCGCCCGCGTTGGTCGAAAGATTGCCGCCGATGGTGCAGGTGCCTTCCGACGGCAAGAGCTGCGGGTACAGACGATCGACTTCGGCGGCCGCTTCGCGGGCGCGGGCCAAAGTGACACCGGCTTCGCAGGTGATGGTGTTCGAGGTGGCATCGATTTCGCGAATGCGATCGAGCCGGTTCAGCGACAGCACGATCTCATTGTGAAGCGGCGTCTGGCCGCCGACCAATCCGGTGTTGCCGCCCTGCGGCACGATCGCGGTGCCGGTCTCGTTGGCGAGCTTTGCGATCGCGGCGACTTCGGCGACCGAGCCGGGCCGCAGCACCAACGGGGTGTGGCCGTGAAACAGGTCGCGCATCTCGACCACATAGGGCGCCTGCAGCTGCGGATCGGTGATGGCGTATTTATCGCCGACGATGGCGGCAAAGCGCGCCAACAGCGCCGGATCGACGGTGCGGTCCGGCACCGATTGGTCTGATCTGGGTTTTCCCGGCATATCGAGCATCACGGCGCATCCATGGCGTGGGCTTTGTCGCCCCAAAGCTTGTCGGCCCACGGATCATATACGATGGCACCCGTGCCGGCGAAATCGCGCACGTTGCGCGTTACGATGAGCGATCCGCCGCCGCGCGCGCGAGGCGGTCGTTGATGGCCTCGCCCAAGCCATCCTCAGGGATGGTCATGACGGCGATCATGCTTGCGCTCGCAGCGTCGAGAGCGCGCAGATGCGAAAACAGGTTGGCGGCTGCTTCGATCAGATCGCCGCGAGCGGAGAGATTGAGCGTCATTTTGCTCTGCGCGGCGCCCTCGGGCAGCGAGTCCCCGAACACCAGTAAAGCCTCGCCGGGCTCGACCCGATCGGCACCGAGCCGGATCGGCGTGTGCGGCGCATAGTGCGAGGCAAGCATGCCGGGCGCCAGGGGCGCTTCGTCGTCGCCAATCGCCGTAGCCGGTGCGGCGAGAAGCGCTTTGCCGAGAACGCGTTCGATGGCCGCGCGCGGCAGCCCGCCGGGCCGCAACAGAGTGGGCGAGTCCAGGCAGGCCACGATGGTGGATTCGACCCCGACCGGGGTGGCGCCGCCATCGATAATCAAATCGATGCGCCCGTTCAGGTCGGCGGCCACATGCGCCGCCGTGGTTGGCGACACGTGGCCGGAGCGGTTGGCGGAGGGGGCGACCACCGGCCTGCCGAACGCCTTGAGGATGTCGCGCGCCACCGCGTGGTCGGGCACGCGCACCGCGACGCTGTCGAGCCCGGCGGTGGCGAGGTCGGCGACCGGGCAGGCGGCCGTCTTGGGGAGGACGAGGGTCAACGGGCCCGGCCACAGCGCGGCGGCGAGCCGGGCCGCATCGGCGTCGAACTGCGCCAACGCTTCGGCCGCCGCCCGATCGGTGACGTGGGCGATCAGCGGGTTAAAGGCCGGGCGCCCCTTGGCGGCGTAGAGGCGTGCCACCGCCGCGCCGTTGGTGGCGTCGGCGCCGAGCCCGTAAACCGTTTCGGTCGGAAAGGCGACGAGCCCGCCTGCGCCCAGCACGCGCGCCGCCTCGGCAGCGGCCGCAGGGCCGGCCGGCAGGATGCGGGTGACGAGCGGGGCTGTCATTGGGGCGAACCTCGCGGTGGCGAAAACCGATCGGCTCGTTCTAGCACGTTGGCCTTGCGCGATCTTTTCCACTGGGCGCCCGTGCCTGCGGACCTGCTCTGCTGTCGGGCACGTTCCCGATCATGCGCCGGGCAGGAAAAAGGCCGTAACGCTTGCAGCCCGGCGGGACGGATTGTATAAGCGCGGCCGTTGCTTCCCGCTGGAAGCACGATCTCTCCGGAAAAACCGGGTATTTGCCCTCGGACGAAAGTCCGGGGTCAGGCGTTTCCGCAGATCGTGCCCTGAATGTCGGAGTGTAGCGCAGCCTGGTAGCGCACCTGCTTCGGGAGCAGGGGGTCGCAGGTTCAAATCCTGCCACTCCGACCAAATAAAATCAAATACTTAGCGCCAGCCGCGGCAGCCTCAAAAAAATATCCGCACCAACTTCCGCACCAACAACGAGGTTAGCGTCGCCTCGCTCACGGAGCGTTTTTCTGGCGACGCTTGGCCGTACCGGACTCCAAAGTCGGCGGCCGCGGTCTTTCGTTCGAGAAAACCCGCAAACATTGGAGTTCTGCATGAACTACGTCGTCAACGCCGTCGCTCCGAGCACCGATGGCTACGGCTTTAGCATCGCCGACAGCCGAGGCGCCCCGCTCGTGCATTTCGAATTCGCTCACGAAAACAAAGCACGAGAGGCGCATCGCGTTATCGGCCAGACGATTGCTATCGCCACCAAGATCACGCCCCACGGCGCGCGTTGAGCCCTCGCGCTTAGCTGCCCACACGGTCGTCGAGTTAACCTCTTTCACCAAAGCTGCCGCCGCAGCCGGCATGACCGACGCCGAGGTCGAGGCGCTGATCATCCAGCTTGCGATGTTCCCGCAAGCCGGCGAGGTGATGGAAGGGACCGGCGGCTGCGGCAAGGGCAAGAGCGGCGGTTATCGCATCATTACGGTTCTACAGCGGCCAAGACATTCCAGTGTTTCTGTTGACGGTTTTCTCGAAAGGCAACCAAGGCAACCTGACAAAAAAGGAGCGCAACGGACTGGCCGACCTGACCAAGGTTCTGATTGCACGTTTCGGAAATAAGAGAGGAACCAGAGTATGAGCAAGAAAGCATTCGACCAGATCGCGGCCGGCCTCAAGGAGGCGATCGCGATCGCAGAGGGCAAGGCAGATCCCGCCACCTATCGCGTCCACGTCCCGGCCGAAATCGATGTGCTCGGCCTGCGCAACAAGCTCGGCCTGTCGCAGGAAGGTTTCGCCAGCGCTTATCACTTCAGCGTGTCGCAGATCCGGCAATGGGAGCAACGCCGCTGCCAGCCGACCGGCGCGATGCGCGCTTATCTGACGACGATCAAGCGCGACCCCCAAGGCATCGCCAAGCTGCTGCAGGCGCCGCCGGCGCGATCGCGTCGCCAATCGGCGCGCGCTGGCAATTAAGGACGGCAGCAACCCCGCCTTGCAATATTCTTTCGGTCATTTCAGATTGCGCGTCTGGCGCCGCGAGTACCACGGCGCCAGGATGCCACGTAAACGGCCGTTAGAAGCTGCTCAATGACCGCCGGAAAATCTAGCTCGCTCGCGCTCGCGATCGTCGCGCCAGCGCAGGCCGCGCCCAAACAGGTCGGCACATGGTTTGTGGAAGTTGAAAAAGATCGTTTCAGCGACAGCGATAGGGTTGTTGCCATCACGGGCAACAATACCGGGTCAATCCTCGCGCTGCGCTGCATGGCGAACGGCCTGACGTTTGCGGTCATGGACAAAGCGCAGTCGCTGCAATCAGGGTGGCGCTTCCTCGTGTCTTTCAAAGGCGGCAAGCATGCCGTGCGCACGACGCTCGGCAGCGCGCTAGACGAGCACATGGTCGAGATCGCGGTTACCGACGACATGCGCGCCGACCGGCTCACGTCGGACGAATTTGCGTTTCGGCTTGCCGGCGAAACCTGACCTTTAACTCGATCTTTCCGGCCGGCACGGCGCGCGCTGCGCTGCCGCCGGCGATCAAAGCGTGCCCGCCGAAAAAAGATGACGACGACAAAAATTAATACGGCATATCGCCGACCGGCGCCGAGCTCGAGGCGCCGATCGGTGCCTGGCGCCGGCCAGGCCTGGCAATCTTTTTCAGATTGTTTTCGAGCGCCGTCAGCCATTGCAGCTGTTGCAGGCCAGCGTCGTTGATCCGGCGATTGTCGAGGCTGTCGCCGTTCTCGTGGTCGACGAAATGTTTTTCGCTCGGCCGCGGCACGCCCATGCGGGCGATGATCTCGCGGTGCATGAGAACCGTCACCATACGACCGGAGACGAGCTCGCCGCGCTTGTTCATCGTCTCGCCAGCCATCCAAACGCCGCGCCTGGCATAGACTAGGCCGCCATGCTTGTGCGAGAATAAGAAAAAAGCGGCCGGCTGTGCCGCTGCCTGATCGGCTGCTCGCGCATCTGCGGCGCTGGGAACGGCGCGGGTAACGCTATTGCGTCGAGTTTAACGGCCAGCCGGTCGAGGCGGTCGACAAGGCGTTTCGCAACCTCGCGGCCGACGCCGGCATGCCCGAGGTCACGCGAAGTTGCGCCACACTGCGGCGACCTGGCAGATGCAAAGCGGCGACGGACCTTTGGGAATGCGCCGGCTTCCTCGGCATGACTGTCGAGCACGCTGCAGCGGGTTTATGGCCACCACCACGCCGAACCATCTGAAGCGGCCCGCGGCGAGGGGATAACCAGGCGGCCGGCCGACAAACGAAAGGCGCGAACAGAAAATCTCCCCGCAGCCTCCCCGCAACGAAACAACGGAACGAAACGGGACATTTTGAGCGACGGAACGAGCAGCAAAATGCAGCAAAATCAATGGTTTTAGCGTCGACGGGATTTTTCGGGAGCAGGGGGTCGCAGGTTCAAATCCTGCCACTCCGACCAATACTTAGCTCTGACAATTCATAGGCCGCTAAAGGTCGACAGCGAACGCGTCGCGTCGGCAACGAGCGCGTCGAGTGGCGACGCCGAGCGCTTAACTCCGCTCATGGAGCCTCCGCATCAACTCGCAGTGTCGAAGCGGCCAGCGGACTGGCCATCGCCATATTATCTGACCGCTAGGGAAGAATCTTTTTGCCGCTCGTTCAAGGCGGCCAACGCTTCGATGGAGGGAAGTGGATCCCAGCCAATGCGTGAGATGCCGAGCTTTGGGAATTCAAATCGAAAATTGATCGGGGGCTTGTTTCATTCACTACGAGCCTGACATTCTGGCGAAAGGCCTCGATGTGGTTTTCTGCGGCGTCAATCCGGCTTCGACCGCCGCGGCGTCGGGCCACAACTTCTCCAATGCCAATAACCGCTTCTGGCTTGTGCTCCATCTCGCGGGCTTCACCGATGTGCGTTTGCGGCCGGAAGAGGAGCGTCGCCTGCTGGATTATCGCTGCGGCATCACCGCCGTGGTGCGCCGGCCAACCAAGAGCGCGGACGAGGTCGCGCCGGAGGAATTCAGACAAGCCGGCCGCGAGTTCGACTTGAAGATGCGCCGCTACGCGCCGCGTTCGATCGCCTTTCTCGGAAAACGCGCCATATCGGTTTTGACCGGAACGACGGATGTCCCTTGGGGGCGCTTGCCGGCCGGATATGCCGCGACGACCGCATGGGTTCTTCCAAATCCAAGCGGCCGCAATCGCAACTTCACACTTGAGGCACTCGTAAAAGCCTATGCCGAACTGCGGCTTGCTTTGGATCAAGGCGTGGACTCGCCGACGTCGCGCATCGTCAGCGGATAGGCATTTGCCGCGATCAAGAATTTCGCTGGGGGCGCTTCGTGCCGCAGGAAATTCCGAAAAAGTCCGAGGCGGTCTCGCCGACGTCGCTGGAAGCAGGCAGATGCCGCGAATACGTCTGTCGGCAAGGGGCACAAGGCCGCCGGGAGCTGTGGGACCTCTGTGCGGCCGTCAAACATCATTGCGCGCCGCACCTTTTTTGGTGAGACGCGCGCTCTACGCCGGCCGAGAAGGCTTAACGGGAATGAAGTCCGGCAACCAAATTTTCGGCGGATTTTCGGATTACGTTATGCCTCTTGCCATCTTTGGTCGGCGGGGCGCCTTGCCGAGCCGAGCCACAATGAACTGAGACGTTGGTCCGCGGGCAGATTCGGCGGCTTGGCCGAAGTCAAAAACCCGACACTCCTTAGAACGCCCTTTACCGAAGGGTGCGATAATCGGCCGATGTTCAATCCAACGCAGATCGTCATTGCGGCGTTCATCCGCGAGCTTCGCGAGATGTATGACCGGACGTACGGCACCCTGGAGCCGGGATATCCGGGGGTCATCGGCTTTACGGCCCAGTTGGCGCTGGAGAATATCGCCACCAGCGACGCGGCGTATCACGACGTCGTCCACACCATCATGGTCACGCTCGTGGGCCAGGAGATCCTGCGCGGCCGGCATATCAGCCTCGGCGGCGTGTCGCCGCGCGACTGGCTGCATTTCATCGTCTCGCTGTTGTGCCACGACATCGGTTATGTGCGCGGCATCTGCCAGGGCGACGGCAATGGCCGTTATGTCATCAACCTGGCGGGGGAGACCGCCACGGTGCCGGAGGGCGCAACCGATGCGTCGTTGACGCCGTACCATGTGGCCCGCTCCAAGCTTTTTGTGCGCGAGCGTTTCGGCAAGGCGTTCATCGATCTCGACATTGCTCAGATCCAACAAAATATCGAGCACACGCGCTTTCCGGTGCCCGAGGATGAGGCGCACGAATCGACCGACGATTTTCCGGGTTTGGTGCGCGCGGCCGATCTGATCGGCCAGCTTGCCGACATCAACTACCTGCGCAAGCAGCCGGCTTTGTTCAACGAATTCCGCGAAACCGGGACAAGCGAAAAGCTCGGCTACAAGAGCGTCGCGGATCTGCGCGACAGCTATCCGGATTTCTTTTGGCGAACCGTGCGGCCGTGGATCGGCGACGCCTTGCGCTATCTGCGGATCACGCAGGAAGGCAAGCAGTGGGTCGCCAATCTGTACGCCAACGTGTTCTCGATGGAGCACCGCGCGGTCGCCCCGATCGCCGGACCGCTGCCCAATCCGCCACGCTGATTTCAAAAACGATTGCTGGTGAAGTCGATGCCGAAAGCTGATCGTCGTATGAAGACCGTTCTGGCCGTGGATGTCGGCGGCACGCATGTCAAAATTCTCGCCACCGGCAAAAAGGAAAAGCGCGAGTTCGCGTCCGGTCCGGGAATGACCGCGGATGAAATGGCTGCGGGCGTCAAGAAGCTTGCGCAGGGTTGGAAATATCAGGCGGTATCGATCGGCTATCCGGGGCCCGTTCTGCACAACCGGCCCGTGGCGGAGCCGCGCAATCTCGGCGGCGGCTGGATGGGATTTGATTTTGAGGAAGCGTTTGGACGGCCGACAAAACTCATCAACGATGCGGCCATGCAGGCGCTCGGCAGCTATCGCAGCGGCAAGATGCTGTTCTTGGGTCTGGGAACCGGCTTGGGATCGACGCTGATCGCCGACGGCATTCTGGAGCCGATGGAGCTCGGCCATCTGCCTTACAAGAAAGCCACCTACGAAGATTATGTCGGCGCTCGCGGATTGCGCAAATTCGGCAAAAAGAAATGGCGGGAGCACGTCGCCGACGTGGTTGCCCGCTTGCAGGCCGCGCTGGAGCCGACCGACGTCGTGATCGGCGGCGGCAACGTCAGCAAGCTCAAAGAGCTGCCGCCTGGATGCCGGGCCGGCGAGAATGCCAACGCGTTCACTGGCGGATTTCGCATGTGGGAGCCGCGGCGGCAGGCCGGACTCCGCGAATGGTCACGGCTCTGAGCCGTTGCGAGAGACGCATGCGCCAATGACGGCTCGTGCTGTTCTGACCTGAACGCCGCACCGCCGGCCGTACTGTTCCCACAGCAAAAAGCCCCGGCCGTGGGGACAACCACTGCTCGGGGCAAAGTAAAATGTCGGACCTAAAAGCCTATTCCGGCTAAGCAGCCAACGGTTGTAAGACCGCGGGCATTGTTTGATCGGTGCGATAACGAGCGCGCAAAGGTTGCGCAACGCGTCGCGCGCCCGGAGAGCGTTTCGAGCAGCGTATCAACGCTTATTTCAGCTGCGTGGAGATGCTGGTGAATGAGGTGTTGATCTTGGTGCCGATGGTGTTGACGGTCGCGATGATAACGACAGCGATGCCGGCCGCGATCAGGCCGTACTCGATAGCCGTGGCGCCGCTATCGTCCTTCAAAAAACGTCCAACGAGTTCAGTCATCGTGTTCGCCCCTTTCGGTTGTGCACGCATAGGTTTATTGCGCACCTCTTTCCATGTTATGAAACGGATCGCTAAAAGTTGCATCGATCATGCTATTTGTGGCCTGCGAACTCAGCTCCATCTCGCCGCCCGGGCCGATGACCGGTCTCCGTTGTTCATGGCCTGTGTCGCTTTTTATTCAGTTGGGGCGGGTGCCAAGAACGCTTTCAAGGAATGCTTCCTGACGACTTGCCGCTCTGGCATTGTCGCTGGTCTCAGGGCCTGTCTCGAATCGTAGCGGCTCAGAAACCCCGTTTCTGGTGCGTTGGAGGTCATGAATGTTTGTTACGTCGTCTCGTGAGACTGTCTCGCTTGGCTGTTAGCGGAGTCCCGTATGAGCAACCGTATCCTCGTCTTTTACGGCTCCTATCGTTCCAACCGCATGGGCATCCGGCTCGCTCACTTTGTGGTCGAGCGGCTACGACGCCGCGGCGAGGACGTCGCGTTGATCGACGCCAAGGCGATCAACCTCCCGATGCTCGACCGGATGTACAAGGAACACCCGAAGGGTGAGGCGCCGGCGGTTCTGGAAAAACTCGCCGGCGATATCCGCGGCGCCGATGGATTCGTGTTCGTTACCGGCGAATACAATTGGGGTATCCAGCCGGGTCTGAAAAACCTCACCGATCATTTCCTGGAAGAATGGTATTGGCGGCCGGCCGCGGTCGTCAGCTACTCGGCCGGACGTTTGTCCGGTGCCCGGGCGGCGACGGCCTGGCACGGCACTTTGTCGGAGATGGGCATGGTGGTCGTGTCCAGCACGATTGCCGTCGGCCCTATCGGGCAGAGCTTATCGGCCGAAGGCGAGCCGATCGGGGAGGGCGGCCAAGCGATCGAGCGCTCGTTCCCACGCTTTGCCGACGATCTTGCGTGGTGGGTGGACGCCGCAAAAGCGCAGCGGCAGCGTAAGGCGCCGCCTTACTAGGCTTCGCTGCGCGCTCTAGCGGCCTACTCAGCCGCGTGGAGATTGGCCGCAGTCTCGCCCTGACGCAGCCGGCGATATTCGTCGGCTGATTTGTTGATGCCCATGAACGCGAAGAAATCGTAGGTATCGAGAAGACCAGCCGGCTCCATCGGAACGAAATCAACGGCGCGTAATTTGGCAGCGCCGCCGATGGCGGGCCACTCGGCCGGCAAGGTTTTGGGCTGGACGGTTTGAATCGTTAAATCGCCGCAGACCTGTTTGTGAAAGCCGGCAAGCGCGAAAATCTGTTCGATGTGCGCCAGTGACGACAACCGCGGGTCGCCGATATTCGAATAGATGAAGGCGCCGATCTTGGAACCGCGCAGCGCGGCCGCGGCGAGCCGGATGATGTACCACACGGCGAAATGCTCCATTTCGGCCATGGCGCCATCGCAGATGACGATGTCGAGCGGCGGCGGCTGGCGAAACATTCCAGCGAATTGCCACCAGGGAATGTGTTCGACGCGTGTGTCGTGCGCGCTGTCCGTCGTCGCCCATTCGGTGAATTCATTGTGGGCGAGATGGCTGAACAACCAATTCTGCCAGAGATAAAATGCCTGCGTGTTGTCGATGGCGCGGTAGCGAAAGCCGCTTTTGATCAAATAAGCGCCGAGCAGACCGCAGCCGGGGCCAATCTCCAATATCGTCGAGTCAGGCGATGCCAGCGCAACGACGGCCCGTACGATGTTGATTGGCGGAAGCAAGTTCATCAGCGGCCTGACCGGACGCTGGAAGCGGTTTTCCGTAAGGCTCGCGACGGCGTTGGAGACGGCGGTGATGAGGTCGGCTTCATGCCGGGAGTAGCGCAGTTGCCGGAAGAGAAAATCGAAATCCGCGAGCTCGTGCATGATGTCGCAATAGCGAACCAGCTCAGCCTCATCGCGCACACGTGTCGGAAAGTTGGCCTGTAGAAATCCGGCCGGTGCGAATGCCCGGATCTGCGGATAGGAAAGTCCTCTCGTCGCCGCCGCTTCGATTGCATCGTAGTCGGCGACAGAAAGTAGCTCTTTACCTACCATCGGGTTGTCCTGCTTTTACGCCACACGCATAAATGGAGGCGTGGCGTAGGCACCCGTCAAGCGCGTTACCGTTACGCGGGTTGTGGAGAAACGCGGTATTGGGTGGTGCCCGGCGGGTCGATGGGGCAAGGCTTAAGTCCTTACCAAAGCGTTCGATTTTTGGGGGGACATAGCGTCGGGGAGATTGATTTTTCTGGTGGTTGCGCGTGCCGCACCGCAAGCAGCAGGGGGCTCGCCCGCCCCGTTGTTAACCATACCGGCGGTACCCCCTTCCCAGGCCTTCACGCTTTGTTAGGTTTAACCTTCCGTTAACGAATGTTGGGCGAGGCGGAATGGAGAGGCTGCGAAAGATCAAGTCGCCGGCGGCGTTGGCGACCTTGGGCGCCTTTTTCGTACCGGAGCCGCTCGGGGCCTGCGTTGTTCTCGTTGCGGCGATCTGGTGGCTGTACCGCAAGCTCATCCGCTATCGCGCGCGTGACGGATTGGCGCCGTCGCTGACGCCGGCCGAACGTGCCCCGGTGCTTACACCCGTCGCGCCGACGTCTCTCGCGGCCTGACGGTTTTTTGCGTCACTCCCTTGTGGGGGCGCGGACGAAGTCAGAGCTCACATCATTCCAGCGTTGTTCGGGTGTGAAACGCTTTCGCACACACGCGCGTTACTGCGCTGACGACGGCATTGCCCCCATCCGTTCGTCCCATAGACTGTGGGCGGCATTTCATGCACAAGCACCGTCTCTCCGCGCGATGATCGCCGCGTAGGTCTCCAGCAGTCCTCCATATGGGAAGGTGTCATGCCTGGACTCGAACGCATTTCGATTGGAAACTTGAAGGTCGCCAAAGTCCTGCATGATTTCATCGTGCAGGAAGCCATTCCAGGCACCGGGATCGAGCCCGCTGCGTTCTGGCAGGGGCTCGACCGCATCATTCATGACTTCGCGCCGCGCAATCGCGCGCTGCTGGCGCGCCGCGATGAACTGCAGGCACAGATCGATGCTTGGTATCGCGCTCGCCGCGGCCAGCCCGTCGACGTCGCCGCGCAAAAGGCCTTCCTCGCCGAGATCGGTTATCTGGTGCCGGAAGGCGCGGAGTTTCAGGTCGACACCGCGAAAGTCGACGATGAGATTGCCGCCATTGCGGGTCCGCAGCTCGTCGTCCCAGTGAGCAATGCGCGCTACGCGCTCAATGCCGCCAATGCACGCTGGGGTTCGCTGTACGATGCGCTGTACGGCTCCGATGCCATACCGCGCGACGCAAGTGCGCAGGCCAAAGGCTACGATCCGGCCCGCGGCAAGCTCGTGATCGCCTGGGCGCGACGCTTTCTCGATGAAGCCGCTCCGTTGGCGTCCGGTTCGCATGCCGACGCGCGCGGCTACACGGTGAAGGACGGCGCGCTTGCGGTCACGCTCGCCGACGGCAAGAGCGTCGGCCTGAAAGATCTCAAGCAATTCGCCGGCTATCACGGCGATGCCGATGCGCCGAGCGCGGTTCTTCTGGTCAACAATGGCCTGCACATCGAGGTGCTGATCGATCGCGCTCATCCGGTCGGCCGCGACGATGCCGCCGGTGTCGCCGACGTGGTTCTGGAAGCCGCGGTCACCACCATCATGGACTTGGAGGACTCGATCGCCGCGGTCGATCCGTTCGACAAGGTCGCCGCCTACCGCAATTGGCTCGGGCTCAACAACGGCACGCTGGCCGAGACCTTTCAGAAGGACGGCAAGCCGCTGACGCGGCGGCTCGCCGCCGATCGCAGCTTCACCGCGCCGGATGGCGGCACGCTGACCCTGCCGGGCCGCAGCCTGATGCTGATCCGCAATGTCGGGCATCTGATGACCGACGAAGGCGTCCTCGATCGAGACGGCAAGCCGGCGCCGGAAGGCGTGCTCGACGCCGCCATCACGGCGCTGATCGCGCTGCACGATCGCGGCGGCACGGGCGCGCCGCGCAACAGCCGCGCCGGCTCGATCTATATCGTCAAGCCGAAGATGCACGGACCCGACGAGGTCGCTTTCACCGACGATCTGTTCAACGCCGTCGAGGATATGCTCCGCCTGCCGCGTCACACCATCAAGGTCGGCCTGATGGACGAAGAGCGGCGCACCACGGTCAATCTCAAGGAATGCATCCGCCGCATCAAGTCGCGGGTGTTCTTCATCAACACCGGCTTCCTCGATCGCACCGGCGACGAAATTCATACCGCTATGGAAGCCGGCGCGATGATCCGCAAGAACCAGATGCGCACGCAGCCCTGGCTCAAGGCGTACGAAGACTCCAACGTCGATATCGGGCTCGCCTGCGGCCTTCCCGGGCACGCGCAGATCGGCAAGGGCATGTGGGCGATGCCGGACATGATGGCGGCGATGCTTGAGCAAAAAAACGCCCAGCTTACGGCCGGCGCCAACACCGCCTGGGTGCCGTCACCCACGGCGGCGACGCTGCACGCCACGCACTACCATCACATCAATGTCTTTCGTCGGCAGCACGAGCTGGCGTCGCGGCCGCGCGCAAGCCTCGACGACATTCTCACCGTGCCGGTGGCGCGCGGCATCAATTGGTCGCCGGAAGAAGTGCAGCAGGAGCTCGACAACAACGCCCAGGGCATTCTCGGCTACGTGGTGCGCTGGATCGATCAGGGTGTCGGCTGTTCGAAGGTGCCGGACATCAACAATGTCGGACTGATGGAAGATCGCGCGACCTTGCGAATTTCCAGCCAGCACATCGCCAACTGGCTCAAGCACGGCATCACCTCCGAGCAGCAGGTCATGGATACGCTCAAGCGCATGGCGGTGGTGGTCGACAAGCAGAATGCCGGCGACCGGGCTTACCTGCCGATGGCGCCGAATTTCGACGGATCGATTGCTTTCGCGGCCGCTTGCGATCTTGTGTTCAAGGGTGCCGAGCAGCCGAACGGCTATACCGAGCCGATCCTGCACGCCCGCCGCGCCGAGCTGAAGCGCAGCAAGGGCGTGAACTAAGGTCGTATCTGGCGACACCTGGAGCATGTCCCGGAAAAGTGGAAACCGGTTTTCCGAAAAAGGACATGCGATAACAAGTAGATCTAGAGCACATCGCGATTCAGCCTAATCGTGATGTGCTCTAAAGACGCGGAAGGCCGGGACAAGCCCGGCCATGACGCGATCGTGTATTGGCGATCTTATTTGAAGCTCCGAGCCGTCTTTGCTCAGAGATAACGCGCCTGCAGATCGACCGTGCCCTTGGTGCCGAGCGAGTCGTAGTTTTCGTTCAGCCACTTGTCAGCGTGCTCGCGGCCGACCTCGAACAGGTGCATCAGGAATTTCCAGGTGCCGTTCATCTTGCTCGAGCCGGCAAGGTCCCTGATCAGATCTTCGGCTTCGATCAAGTGCATGTACATGCGCTTGCCGCCGGTGATCTTGCCCTCGTCGATCATCTGGGTGACGAAGGCGATGGCGCGCATTTCGCGCATCAGCGACGAGTTGAAGCTGATCTCCTGCATGCGGTTGATGATCGAGCGTGAGTTGGTCGGCAATTCGGGCCGCTCGGTCGGCGTCAGATGCACCAGAATGACGTCGGGCGAGGTGCAGCCGTAGATGACCGGGAAGATCGCCGGATTGCCCATGAAGCCGCCGTCCCAGTAGGCGTCGCCGTCGATTTCCGGCGCGCGCATCATGAACGGCAGGCAGGCTGAAGCCAGCACGTGGTCGACGGTCAATTCCTCGCGGGCAAACACCTTCACCTTGCCGGTGCGCACATTGGTGGCCGACAGAAACAGCTTGATCACGTTCTGCTTGCGGACGCGGTCGAAATTGACCTCGGCGTTGATCAGATCGCGCAGCGGATTGATATCGAATGGATTGAGCTGATAGGGCGAGAGGATGCGGCTCAGCGTATCGATGAACACATAGTTCGGGGTTTGATCGAGGCCGAAATTCGGATTGACCTGATCGAAGATCGACGGCGCGATAAAGCTCGTCGAGGCGACCTCCGACATCTTCTTCCAGAAATTCCGCAGCCGTTCGCGGGCGCCCTCGCGGCCATTGAGCGCGAGCCCGTCGGCAAGCACCACTGCATTGACGCCGCCGGCGCTGGTCGCCGTGATGCCATCGAAGCCGATCCGGTCGTCTTCGAGAATCCGATCGAGCACGCCCCACGTGAAGGCGCCGTGGCTGCCGCCGCCTTGCAAGGCCAAGTTGACGATCTTCTCACCGACGATCGGCTGGCTTGCTTTGATCTCGGCGGCTTTAGGCTGCGCAGTCATGGGTCGCCTCTCCAATCCGCGCGACGAACCGCGTACGCGGCCTTTTCTCAAATTCACATTTTACCACCGGATGCCGGTTCTGGTCACCGTAACACCAACCCGCTTCGATCACGTTAACGGAGCGATTTTGCGGAATCCGAAGGAAACCCTTAGCGATCGGCACCTTGGCGCGAGCCGGCGCCAGGCCGGGCGCGTCTCGCCGCCGCTCCTGATACGCTGGCGCCCATGGACGAAACACCAAGCAATCCGCCCACGCCAGTGAACGGCGGCGCAAGGCTGCGAAGCCTTGCGGATCCGGGCCGCATCGATTCGGGTCATGTGCGGCGCGGGCTGCAATTCCTGGTCAATATCGGCACCCCGCTGCTCGTCGGCGCGCTACGCGGGGAGGCGCACATCGCCCTGCCGGCGGTGCTGGCCGGGATGGCCTTCGGCTTTGCCGATAGTCCGGGCTCTCTGCTCAGCCGGCTGCGGTTTCTGGGGTTGGATGCGCTCTGCATTGGGGCAGGCGCGGTCTTGGGCTATGTGGCACGCAGTCATGAGGTGGCGCTGGTGCTGTCCTTCATGGCCATCACGCTCGGGGTGGGATTGGCGCCCTTGACCGGCCGGATGCTTCCGCTCGCCGGCCGGCACGCTGCGATGGCGTTCACGGTCGCCGCGGCCTTGCCGGTGACGTTTAGCCTTCCGCAAGCCGCTTATCTTGGCGGCGTGCTTGTGCTCGCTGCCGTGGCGCGCACCGTCGATTTTCTGATTGCCGGCCCGTTGCCGCGCCAGCCGGCGCCGCCGCTGCAGCCGCCAAGCGGGCGTGCCGGCTGGCTTCGCTACGCGATCGCTTTCGCGGCAGCGGCCACGGCCGCATTATGGATCGGCCAGACGTTGGCTTCGACCCACACCATCTGGGTGGTCGCTACCACGCTGGTGGTCATGCAGGCGGATGCACGCCTGAGCTATCGGCGCATCGTCGAACGCGTCGCCGGCACCTTCGCGGGCGTGGCGGTGGCCTGGGCGATCGTCGGATCGCAATCGCTATGGCTTATCTGCGCCGTGGTTCTGGTGGTGGCACCGCTGATTCCGCATCACCTCGCCAACCGCTACTGGCTGCACACGGCACTGATCGCGCTGATGATCATGCTGGCCTACGACGTGGCGGAGTTCGGCTCGCAAGATATGGCGACGCTTCTGTTCGAGCGCGTGGTCGACATGCTCCTTGGCTGCGCGATCGCGCTCCTTGCCACCGCCGCCGCTTTTCCGCGCGCCGCCGTCGCCAAGCCGGGTCGTTCCGTGGAAAGTTAGTCCGCAAACAGGCGGCGATCGAGCCCTGCCGGGCGCAGCAAGTTGGCAAGCGGCGCGGTGTGAATTTGCCGCCCCCGGCATTGCCCCCGCCGCCTTCGGGCATTAGTGATGCGCCGATGACCACCACCCGCATCACGATCCGCAGGCCCGACGACTGGCATCTCCACGTCCGCGACGGCGAGATGCTCAAGGCCGTTCTGCCCCATACGGCGCAGCATTTCGGCCGCGCCATCCTGATGCCGAACCTCGTGCCGCCGATCCGCACCACCCAGGAGGGGATCGCCTATCGCGAGCGGGTTCTGGCGGCGCTGCCGAAAGGGTCGCGCTTTACGCCGCTGATGACCTGCTATCTCACCGACGAGACCGATCCGGACGATATCGAGCGCGGCTTTCGCGACGGCGTTTTCCTCGGCGTCAAGCTCTACCCGGCCAACGCCACGACCAACTCGGCCGCCGGCGTCACCGATTATCGCAACATCACCCGCGTGCTTGCCCGCATGGAAAAGATCGGCATGACGTTTCTCATGCACGGCGAGGAGGTCGGTCCCGACATCGATATTTTCGACCGCGAGGCGATGTTCATCGAGCGGCGACTGTCGAAATGGGTCAAGGAATTTCCCGGCCTGCGCATGACCATGGAGCATCTGTCGTCGACAGCAGGGTGCCGAATTCGTCAAAAGCGCGGCGCCGCAGGTCGGCGGCACGATCACGCCCTACCATCTCAATCTCACCCGCACCGATTGGCTCGGCGCCGGCATCAAGCCGATGATGTATGCGATGCCAGTGATCAAGACCGCGAGCGATCGCGCCGCGCTGCGCAAGGCGGCGACCTCGGGTGACGCGTGTTATTTCCTCGGCACCGACTCGGCGCCGCATCCGTTCGCGCGCAAAGTCGCCATCAGCGGAGTTCCGGGCATCTTCAATGCGCCGGTCGCGCTTGCTACCTACGCCAAGGTTTTTGAAGAGGAAGGCGCGCTCGACAAACTCGAGGCCTTCACCTCGCTCAATGGGCCGCGGCATTACCGGCTGCCGCCGAACGAGGACACGATCGTTCTGGAAAAGGCGCCGTGGACGGCGCCGATCGAGGTCAAAGTCGCGGGCGCCGACGAGCGCACACTGCTGTATCGCGGCGGCGAGACGATCGAGTGGCAGGTGGCGGCGTGAATAACCCTTTCCCGTCTGCGGGGGATTAAGGCGTGGGCGATAGGTTGGGCGCGGACGACGACGTTGGCGCAGACCCCACCCCACCCCTCCCCACAGGGGGAGGGGCAAGATGGAGGGACAACATATGAGCGGTTTCGCCGATAAGACCGTGGTCGCCGAACTGACGGCCAAAATGCTGATCGAGGTCGAAGCGGTGCGCTTCATGACCGACAAGCCGTTCATTTTCACCTCCGGCTGGGCGAGCCCGGTTTACACCGATTGCCGCCGGCTGATTTCGTTTCCGCGCGTGCGCCGGCAACTGATCGAGTTCGGCGCCGAAACGCTGGCGCGCGACGCCGGCTTCGAGCAATTCGATAGCGTCGCCGGCGGCGAAACCGCGGGCATTCCGTTCGCCGCCTGGATGGCCGAGCGTCTGATGCTGCCGATGCAATACGTGCGCAAGAAGCCGAAAGGTTTCGGCCGCAACGCCCAGATCGAGGGCCATCTGGAGCCCGGCGTCGCGCGTGCTGCTGGTCGAAGACATGACCACCGACGGCCGCAGCAAGGTCAATTTCTGCAACGCGCTGCGCGCTGCCGACGCCAAGATCGAGCATTGCTTCGTGGTGTTTTTCTACGACATCTTTCCCGAAGGCCGGAAAGTCTTCAGCGATCTCGGCGTGACGCTGCACGCGCTCGCCACCTGGTGGGATGTCCTGGATGCGGCCAAGAAAAGCGGCCGTTACGACAAGGGCCGCCTGAACGATGTCGAAAGCTTCATGAAAGACCCGGTCGGCCTGGTCGAAGGCGCACGGCGGCGCTGCGCAGGCGGCCGAGTAAGCGTTACGCGGGCGAGCAGGTTTGATGAGCGCACCCCCAACCGTTCCTTGGCCGACCGAACTGCGCCTGCAGAAGGATCGCAAGACGCTGGTCGTGTCATACGATAACGGCGCCAGCTTCGCGCTGCCGGCCGAATATTTGCGCGTGCGCAGTCCGAGCGCCGAAGTGCAGGGGCATTCGCCGGCGGAGCGCCGCACCGTCGCCGGCAAGCGCGACGTGGCGATCCTGGAATTGCATCCGGTCGGCAATTACGCCGTGCGCATCGTCTTTGACGACACGCATTCGACCGGCATTTTCAGTTGGGATTATTTGTTCGAGCTCGGTGAGAGACGCGAACGCTACTGGAGCGACTATCTGCAGGAGCTCGCGGCCAAGAATATGTCGCGCGCCCCCGGCACGCACTGATCGCCGTCGCGGCCGCGATCAAGGCGTATTCGGCCGCCAGGTTCGCGTCGCCGGGCCGTCGTCCGAGCTCGCCATCGGCGGCATCATGTGGGCGATGCGATCCCTTTCACCCCAGCGTGCGTTGTTGCCGAGGCCGTAGCTCAGCAGCATCAACAAAACCACCCCGACCAGGACGCCGATGCCCCAACCTGTGCCGGACGTGTTGATCTGCTCCCGAGTGTCTTCGGAGCTGATCAGGGATCTGTGTTTGATGGGGAATCTCAGTCATTGCGTTGCCTCCAAGCCCTCAGCGCTTATTTTGTTATCGGCGCGCCCGATCGATCGCATCACAGCATAATATAATGCGCAAGCTCGCGTTACGGATGCGCGACGGCGCGTGCGAATTTTGCAATCATGGTATGCCGTCTGTGGCTTTTGATCGTTGATTGAGCCAAAGCGCGCGCGGCCATTGCTCCAATAGTGTTGGTTATCAAGGAAGTGTTGATTGGCAGACTCAGGCGTTGCAGCGCAGCATAAAAAGCGTTTGCCGGCTGATTGCCGACGTAACGATCAATCAACCCGTATCCGCTAAAATTTGAAATACGTGTCGGGGTGGGGGTTGATGGGACACCCTGTGACATGAGGACGGCCTTGGCCCGCGCTCCCTCAGGGCCGAGGCCGTTCGCATTGGTGCGCCGCACTGCGCGCGCCGCCGCTCCGCGCCGCCGCAGACTGGCGCGTCTGGCAACTCCCCGGCTACACTCTCCACCGGTTGCGGAATGCGGCAGATTGCGGAGAGGTTCAATGAATTGTCATATCAATCAATACGTCGGAGCTGCGATCCTGATCGGTGCAAGTCTGCTTGCGGGCGCTGGCGCCGACGCCCAGCAGCCGGCAACGTCGTCCACGCAAAATCCGCTCGACGTCATTCCGGATAAGATGCCGTTCAACACGCCCTACGGCGCGCCGATCGCGCTGCAAAAAGCCGAAGACGCCATTCATGCGGCCGCCGCCGAGGCCAACAAGCATGGCTGGCCGCTCAACATCGCCGTGGTTGATTCCGGCGGCAGTCTGGTCGCTTTCGCTCGCATGGATGGCGCCCAACTCGCCTCGATCAGCATCTCCGAACATAAGGCGCGCGCCGCCGCCAAATTCCGCCGGCCGACGCGGGTGTTCGAAGACGCCTTGCAGAAGGGCACAGCCTACATCGCCACCCTCGACGACGTCGTCGGCTCGCGCGGCGGCATCCCGCTGATCGAGGACGGCAAACTGATCGGCGCGATCGGTTGCTCAGGCGGCACCGGATCGCAGGATGAAGCGGTCTGCAGCGTCGGCGCGGCGACGATCAACAAATAGCCGCTTTTTCCCTGCCTCTTTCACTGGCTCTCGCCACAGTCCGATTCCGGACGAGACAAGCGGTTTTGAACCGGGACTTGCTGCGGTTGCGGAGCTGGCGTTCGTCCGTTTTGGGGGAAGCGGGTGTGCGTCAAGGACTTCATTCCTTTATTCTCTCCTGTTTTTTCGCGATTCCCGCGAGGCCGATTTGAAACGGCGCGAGTTCATCAAGACGTTCGGTGCCATCTGTGCGTCGCCTTGGGCGATGCTTTGGACATTGTCCGCGCGCGCGCAGGATGCTCCCGGCGCCGGAGCCGATGCAGCGGGCGGCGTCGGCCAGGTCGCGACCGTGCAGGGCAACGCGACGGTGACGCGCGGCAATCCCGGCAAGGTGACGCCGCTTCGCGTCAGCGATCAGGTCTTCGAGCACGACACCCTGGTGACCGGCCCCAATTCGGCGCTCGGCATCACCTTCGACGACCAGACCACGTTCAGCCTGTCGGCCGATACGCGCATCGTCGTCGACGCCTTCGTGTATCAGCAGGGCGGCACCGGCAATGCCGCCACCTTCAATGTCGCGATCGGAACGGCGGCCTTCGTGGCCAGCCTGGTCGCCAAGACCGGCGTCATGAAAATCAATGCCGCCAACGCCACACTGGGAATTCGCGGCACGACCGGGGTGGTCGAGGTGCCGGTCGGCGGGGCCGGGGGCGCCACGGCCGAACCCAAGATCAAGCTCTATGCGGACGCGGACGGCCATGTCGGCCAGATCGAGGTCTTCGACCGCCAGGGCGGCCGGCTCGGCACTCTGAACCGCAGCGCTAGCGCCTTTACGATTGCGCGTGGTCCGGGGGGCGGTTATCGCGCCGTGCCTTTCCAAATTCCGCCCGGCGAGGCGGCCCGCGACCGCGGCGTCCTTCAGCGCCTGCGCAGCAGCCACACGATCGGCCAGCGCATGACCACCGAGCGCATGCGCAACCGTGGTTCGAATCGACCGGGGGGCAACCGGTCGCCGGGTCACGCGCCGGAGCATCGCGGTGGAATGCCGGGTCAAAACGGCGCCGGGCGAAATCCGGGCAACGCGTCACAGCCGCACGGTGGTCAACCGCATCCGACTTCGCAGCCGCGCGCAACGGGCCCCCGTGGGGGCGGTGGTGGTGGCGGCCGCGGCGGCGGCAGGCGGCGTTAGCGCACCAGGTTTGTTCGCGCAGAGGCCGTTGCACAGAGCCTTGCGGACCGCGTGCGTTCATGATTTCCTAACCAGAAGCCGATTGTGTTTCAGGGTGGCAGATGCGGAGGATGCAGTGATCGCCGTTCGATACGGTCGCGGCTTTGCTTATGCGCTCGCGGCGCTGCTTGTCGCCGCGCCGGCGGCTGCGCAAACCGCGCACACGCGCCAGGCCGCGGTGGCGATGCCGGCTACGCCCGCGACCATGGCCGAATATCAGCGCGCGCTCGCCGAATATGAGGAGGCGCACGGCGCCTACGCGGCCGAGGCGGACGCCTACTGGACCGCCATCACGCAAAAGCGCCGTGAGCGGATCGCCAAGCGCGCCAGCGGGCAGGCGCTGGCGCTCGAGGATTATGTGCTAACCCAGCCGCCGGTCTATAGCGGACCGCCGAAGCCGGTCGATCCGTCGCAACCGCCGGAGGACAAGCCGAAAGCCAGCCGGCCGCCCGTGCCGGTCGCGGCCGACTTCCTCGCTGCCGCCCGCGACGAGTTCAAATTCGTGCCGCAGCCGCCGCAGAGCGAAGCCGAGTTCAAGCGCGCCTACGCGGACGTTGCGCTCGCCGCCGGGCTGCGCCCAGAGCAGATCGTCCGGATCTACAGCTTCGAAGCTGGCGGCAACGGCGGCTACGACGTGCAAGCCGGCCTCGAACGCGACAAGTCGGCGCGCGCGATCACCACGGCGCTTGGCTACAATCAATTGCTGGCGACGAATTCGGTGGAGGTCGTGGCTGAAAGCGGCCCGCATTTTGTACAGGCCCTGTCGGCGCGGGCGGCGGCGTTGCCGGAGCCCGAGAAAGCCGCGCTGCAACACAAGATTGCGATTCTGCGCAAGATGATCGGCGTCGCCCGCAGCGTTCCGGATGCCTGGAACGAGCACCAGGCGCTGGCCGGCACCAGCAAGGGGCTCGCCATTCATGCGCTCAATCTTGATGTCGATATCGGCCCTTATCTGCAGACCCAGAAGCTGATGGATTCGGTCGTGTTTGCGCGCCGCAAGGGATTTCCGGAGACGCTCACGGCCGCCGAACTCGAGATGATGAATCTCACCGGCGACGGCAACGGCTTCGACATGATCACCATGCCGCGCGAATGGCGCGACCGGGTGCCGACCGCGAACTTCTTTCAGCGTGGCGGTTACCGCGACAATCCGGTGGCGCAACGCAACAACGTCGTGACCCGGCTGATCGCGGCGACCGACGCGCACATGGACAAGGAAATCAAGTTGCCGGGCTCCCGCGAACTGGCCGCGGCGTTGCGCTAGCGATCGGCTGCTGCGCGGCTGAAGTTTTTGCCGCGGTCGGCTGCGGCCTGATCAGCCTTGCGGATGCTTGACCGGCCGGGCGTATTTTCGCACCGGCCTGACCGGGTGGGCGTGACCATAACCGCCATTGCCGATCAGCGACGACGTGTAGTTGGTACCGGTCCAGCACCCGCCGCAACCGCCACAGCCTGCGCATCCGCCGCAGCCGGCGCCCATCGCAAATCTTAGGCCGCTCGCCGCCGCGCCGGCACTCTTCTTGCCGTCAGCACTGGCGTCGTGGACACGGAACGTCGCGAGGCTGACGCCGGAAACGTCTTCCTCGGCGAGCGTGATCTCATGTGTCATGGAAGCGTGGCGCGTTGTCATCTCTGCGCTCGACGGCACGGCCGCCGATGCGCCGCTGACCAGCGTCAGAGACAATCCGGCCGCGCTCAGCACCGGCATGGCCTTGCGGCGGCTGCGCTTCGAAGCGGGCTTGGTCTGCGCCATGTCGAATACTCCCAAGGGGTCGGCCGACGTTCCAACTCGACCATGATGTTACCTGGCTGCCGGAATGTTACGTAGCTGCCGGCTGTGGACGGCGCAAATGACAAAAGTGACGCGCGGCGTCACGAAACGGCGAGGCGGGGCGGCGCGAAATTTCCTTCGCTACACGTTCAGCGCGCTTGCCGGCAGCCAAAACACCTCGCCTGAACTTCGCGCGGTGTCGAGCCAAAGAAAGGCGTCGGCCGGATAGTCCCGGTCCAAAATCTCCCGGCCGCGGCCAACCTCGCACAACAGGCCGCCGTCTTCGTTGAGGTGCGTGCCAGCTTCGGCGAGAATACGGCGCACGACATCCATGCCGTCGGCGCCGCCTTCGTGCGCCAAACGCGGCTCATGCGAAAATTCCGCCGGCAACGCGGCTGTGGCTTTGATCGTCACGTAGGGCGGGTTGGCGAGGATGACGTCGTACATCGTCTCGCCGATCGGTGCGAAGAGATCGCCCTTCAACAAGGTGATGCGATCTTCCAGATCGTATTGCGACACGTTGATCGCCGCCACTTGCAGGGCTGCGTCGGATATGTCGATGGCATCGACGCGTGCGTTTGGGAATATGTCACAGGCCAGAACCGCCAGACATCCGGATCCGGTGCAAAGCTCCAGCACGTTGGTCACCGCATCGGGATCAATCAACGGCGCCTCGCCTTGGAAGAGCTCGCCGTAGAGCAATTCTGCAAGGTACGAGCGCGGAACGATGACGCGCTCGTCGATGTAGAACCGCGTGTCCTGAAGATAGGCGCAGTTTACCAGATAAGCGGCCGGCACCCGCAGCCGGATGCGCTTCTCAATCAACGCGAAGATGCGTTGGCATTCGTCGGCCGTCAGCCGCGCCGGCAAGAACGGATCGATGTTGTTGACCGGGAGGCCGAGCGTTTCGGCGATCAACAGCGTGGCTTCCTCGATCGGATCAAACGTACCTTGTCCATACGCGAGCTTCGCCGCGGCGAAACGCGTGACGGCGTAGCGCAAAAAGTCGAGGACTGTCGCCAGTTCCGGCGGCGGCGCCTTTGGCGAAGTCGCGGCTGCGGTTTTGGTTGTTGAAGTCTTCGCTGCCGTTGTTGCGGACGTTTTGGCCGGAGTCTTGCGTGAGGCTTTCGCCAATTTGGGATGCTTTGCCACGATCGAAAATCGCTTGTGAAAGTGAGCCACGTTCGCACGGCGCAATACCAGTCACCGCCCTACGGCGCAATTCGTACGGATAATGTGCTTCTGTGCCGCGCGGACCTCGGCTTATTTTCAAGGCAAGACCGCACACCGAACGCCGGCAACGAGGTGCGATGCTCGGAATAAGGTCTCGCGCGCGAGCGTCGCCGTGAGTGAACGATACAAGAACGGAGCTGCGTTGACCACTCGAACAAGCGAGCAAAAATTCGACGAGAGATTGAACGATCCATGCGACGCCTTTGGTTCCCGGAGGGTCCGGCCGCGGCCGCAAAGCCAAATTTCGAATGCGGGGAACGACGCAGTCCGGTGCTCCGTTGTCGTGGCGAACGTCGAGCGCGTTCCTAAAACACGGAGAACAACAGCATGAAACGTTCGGGCATTCTTGCAGTCACTGTCGCGCTGGCCATGGGCTTGGCGACCTCGAGCTGGGCCGCCGGCGCTGGCGGCGGTGCAGGTGGTGGCGCTGCGGGCGGTGGTGCTTCAGGCGCGGGCAGCGGCGGCGCGTCGAGCGGGAGCACCGGCATGGGATCGGGCAGCGGATCGGGCAGTGCTGGGATGAGCAACGGAAGTGGAGCCAACTCTACCGGCAACGGGTTGAACTCGGGCTCGTCCGGCAACGGCAGCAGCGGCCAGTAATCTTCCGGCAATGGGCGCAAAACGGCGGGGATCAAACCCCGCCGCTTTCGTCGAACAAAAACGTTTGATCGCGTCGGCGCGCGCGCTTTCTTTTTTTGATCGCTTTCGTGCTTGCACTGACGCTTGTGCGGGTTCGCGCCTTATGTCGGCGAACCTTTTCGCAACCCGAGCCTATTGCGGCTCGAAACGCGCGAAGGAAGGTTTCGAAGTGTCCGATTTTCCGACGACGGAAACGATGACATGTATTTTAGAATATCCGGTCGTTTTGCTCTTCGAACCGGACACAACAACGACGAAAGAATCTTCGCCCTGGAAATTGTTGTCAGCCGTGTATGAAAATCCCGGGCCAACGATGGTGACGTTGCCTGATTTGGGCGGCGATCCAAGACTGACACTGGCATTATAAACGTAACTGAAGCGCACGCCGCGGATGCAATTTTCGCTATTGTGGACGGTCATCTGCCAATCGACCGTATCGGCTTCCAATTTGTAACGCGGGCCACTCGTAAAGCACTGATTGGCTTGTGCAGCCGGACTTGTCGCGAGTAGCGACAACGCCGCTAATCCGATCCCGCGGATCATGCGTCCGAAGCTGCAAACCGCGATGTCGAGCTTTGCGCGGATCATTGCGCCTCCCACCATCGTCGGTTTATCGGCGGCGCATGAAAGTGGTGTTAGACCGAGAAATAAATTTTTAGCTTTCGTATCTCGTTGGCGCGGCTCAATCGGATCGGGATTCGGCAACGCCGATGAGCGCTTGTCCGCGGACCGATCTGCCGCTCCTTAACCGAGCGCAGTGGTGGCATTTGACAAGCATTTTACGCTATGAGAGTGGATCGCCGGAACGAATTCAAGTGTGGCCTAGGTCGCGCGGCCCGGTGAGTTTTGCAAATCGCAAGATGGCTCAATCCCTCATCATTCCTCTTATCATGTGTGGCGGTGCCGGCACGCGTCTTTGGCCGGCGTCGCGCAAGAACAGACCAAAGCAATTTTTGTCTCTGTTCGGCCAATTGTCGACTTTCCAAGAGACTATTCGTCGCGTCTCCGATCAATCGCTCTTCGATCGACCAATCGTGATAACCAACGAGCAATATCGGTTTCTGGTCGCCGAGCAGTTGGCGGCGGTCGGAGTCGAAGCGGACATTCTTCTTGAGCCGGCCCGTCGTGATTCCGGCCCGGCAATCGCCGCCGGTGCAACTTACGCACTGCGGCGCGGTGACGATGCAGTCGTGGTGGCACTCGCCGCGGACCATATCGTGTCCGATACCGCTGCCTTCGTTGAGGCGTGCGTTCTGGCCGGCGAGGCCGCGCGGCAGGATCGGATCGTCACGTTCGGTGTACGACCTGCGCGTCCGGCCACCGAATATGGATACATCAAGCCGGGTGCTGCGATCGGGCGGGATCTTTTCCGCATCGAGCGCTTCGTGGAAAAGCCCGATGCCGAAACCGCCGCGAGGTATGTCGCGGAAGGCTATCTTTGGAACTCAGGAAATTTCGTCTTCCGCGCTGCGACCATGCTTGACGAATATCGACGTTTCGAGCCGGAAAGCGCCACGGCAGTTGCCGAGGCGGTGAGAATAGCCGGAGCCGATATCGGATTCGTTACTCTCGAGCCGACAGCGTTCGCTCAAGCGACGGCCAAATCGATCGACTATGCCTTGATGGAACGGACCGGACATGCTGCGGTTCTGCCTGTTTCGTTCGGCTGGTCTGACGTTGGCTCGTGGCAAGCGGTCTGGGAAATCTCCGAGCGCGATGACGCCGGCAACTTTGCGCAAGGCGATGCTGTTTTTGTTGACACGCGTGGTTCGTTCGTCAGCAGCGAAAAGCAACTGGTGGCGTTGCTCGGGCTGGAGAATGTAGTGGTGGTGGCAACAGACGACGCCGTACTGGTCGCACGCCGCGAGAATGCCGACAGTTTGCGGAAAGTCGTTGCTCAGCTTGAAGGTGTGGCGCCCGCGATTACGGAGGGCCACCTAAAAGTACATCGGCCGTGGGGCTCTTATCAATCGCTCGACCTCGGTGAGCGCTACCAAGTCAAGCGCATCGTGGTGAAACAGGGAGGTCGACTTTCGCTGCAATTGCATCATCACCGCGCTGAGCATTGGGTCGTCGTCCGTGGCACCGCTCGTGTGACGATCGGCGACAAGGTGCGGATGCTGCACGAAAACAAATCCATCTACGTGCCGCTCGGTTCGCACCATAGGCTGGAAAATCCGGGCAAGATCGATCTTGAACTCATTGAGGTCCAGACCGGCAGCTATCTCGGTGAAGACGACATCGAGCGGATTGAGGACGACTATCACAGATCTTAATGCCGGCAGCTCTTGTGGCGGTCTCTGATCCTCCGGAAAATCGGCAGCCTCCGGCGGCCGCGCTTCGCACGGACGGCGGCGTGATCTACACGGTGCCAGGGTCATCCGGCAATCGGCGGAAGCTTCGCGCCAAACCTCTCCAGACCAGAGGGGCGAGCGACAAGGCGGCCCGGGAATAGCTGGGTAGAAGTGGCCCGCAGGCGTATCAGCGCTGCTCGTTGCGGCCTACCACGAATAGCGGAGTGTGCCTGTCCCCGCGTACGTTTGCGACCCCGCGGCAAATTCGCCTTCGAATTTGGTGAGCAAGGTCCATTGCGGTGTCAGGAAAAGTTGAGCACCGGCTGTCGTGAGTGCGGAGTTTTGCGGAATCGGCGCTCCGTTGACCGTGAACGCGCCACCCGGCAGCGCCTGAAACGTCGCGCTCAGGGCCGGATTGTTGACAAAATCATGCGCCCACGCGAGGCGTCCAAACAGAACGAGCGGTTTCGTAAACAGCAGCGCTGGGTCTTCGAAGCGCGCGCCAAGTTCAGTGCGCGTATCCGTCGCGTTCATCGACGCGTACGAAAGCCCGAGACCGCCGCCGGTCGTGTCACTCTCACTATAAGCCGGAGTGTGGAAATCCTGAACTTGAACGGCGGCGTACGGTGTCACTGCGAAGGCTGAAATCGGCTTGTACCGATAGCCGCTTTCAAAGCGAACGCCATAACCCTGGCCGACGAAGTTAGCCGTCAATGCGTCGCCCAGCGCCGAGCGGTTCGTGGTCAGCCAGTGATTCGAAAACGACAGCGCACCCGCAAAGTATGCCGGCCCCAACCAAGTGATGCCGTAGGCGCCGGCTTGCAGTGCGTCGCTGCGCCCGCCACCCAGTGCATTTGCCAAACCCCAGTTTGTGCCGGCGCCGGCGAGCGCAAAGCCCAGGATCGTATCGCGCGTGAGATGGTAGTCCATACCGCCAGCGAAACCGAAGGTGTTGGTCCTGACATTGGTCGATCCGACTGCAGCATCGCCGTTGGCGTTGTTTGCCCCGCCATAGGCCGATCCCCAAGATGTCCATTTCTGGTCGAAGGTGCGGGGCGGAGCTTTGGTAAGGATCGACGCATAGGCGAGCGCGACATCGGGTGGCAGACCGTCGCCCTCCTCGCGGGCAAAGCCAAGCGGCAACCCGTTGACGGCGGTATCGCCGCGGCCACTGACGAATGGATCGAGCATCAGCGTCAGAAACTCATTGGTCAACTGGAACACCGCGCGCTCGCCGCCCGTTGCGGCTTCGCCGTCGAGTTGACTCAACGTTGTGCCGAGGGCCCCGCCGGTTAATCCAAAAAGATTGGCGAAGGCTGGAGGCAGTGCGCCGCCGGCGTTAAAAAATCCGTTGATGGCGTTTGCGACGTTGCGCTGATTTTGATTAGAGTCCCGAGAGATCTATCGACGCGGTGATGTTCAAGAATACACTGTCGCCGCTGTAGCTCAGGGAGTCAGTCACGCCCGCCGGCATGCCGGTGTTGATCAAATTGGCGAAGGTGGTGCCGCCGAGACCCCCAGCCGCGGTCAGGATCGTGTACTGTTTGCTGAGATAGTTTCCTCCGGCAAAACTTGCGTTCACGGTCGCGCCGCTGAGGGTGGCGGCGCCTGCAACATTCGTGCTGGCGGAAGCTGACGGCGTGACCGTCACCAGATAGATTGCTCCAGACTGGAACGCGAGATTGCCGCCGATCGCAAGGTTGCCGGTTGGATTTGCGGCGCTGCCGGGCGCGAGCGTGCCGCCGCTGGCTATGGTGGTCGTCGCCGGATTTACGCTACCGACACCGGACAGAACGCCTCCGGCATTCACCGTCACGCCGCTGGTATTTGCAAGCGAGCCATCGACTTCAAGGGTGCCAGCGTTGACGGTCGTCGCACCGGAATAGGTGTTGACGCCGGTCAACGTCAACGTGCCGGTCCCGGTCTTCACCAGCGAAGCTCCAGTGGCGCCACTAAAGCCGCCATCAACGATTGAGCCGCTGACGACCGTACTCAGATTGTTTGTCCCGACAGTGAGTTGTTTTCCGCCGAGATGATAAGTGCCGGCACCCTCGATCGATCCGATACTAGTCCCTGCAGAACTTATCAGCGAGATATCAACGGCGCCCCCAGCGTTGGTAATGAAACGGGCTTGACCACCGCTCGCGGTCGCCGTGAAGAGGGTGACGCCGCCGTTGTTGGTGATGACGGTGGCATTGCCGGCGGTGCTGTTATTGTTGAACTGCACCGTGGCGCCATTGTTGGTGACGATTGTGGCATTGCCCGCGGTGCTCGAGTCTGCGAAGACCGTGCCGCCGGCGCCGGCGCCGCTGGTTGTTATCGTTGCGTTACCGGCCGAGCTGCTGTTGGAAAACGACAGGAATCCACCGGTTGCCATGTCGACGTTGATCGTGGCATTTCCTGCTGTGCTGGAATTCGCGAAAAAGACATTGCTTCCAGTTATGTTTATCGTTGGAGCATTTGCCGAGCTATTCGTTATTCCCGCGCCGATGAAGAAGATCTGATGAGTGGCGACATCGAAGGAGTAGGCCGGCGCACCAGGACTGAATTGCAACGTTCCAATTGTGGTGTCTGCTGAGAACGTCAGCGACGTCGTGTTAGACGCTCCGAAAGTGGCAGTGCCTGTTGGTACAGTTGCGGGTGACCAATTTGCGGCTGTTTGAAAATCATTTGACCCGGGGTTCAGGAGCCACGTCGCATCCTGAGCATGCGATGCGGTTGCCAAAATGATGGCACTGGCTACCGATCCGGCGGCCAGGAGCTTTGACGTCGGTCGGGATTTGAGGATCCTCACTCGCAACATATCGTGGAATGCCAAAGCCGCGCCCTTCAACAACTGTGACCTTGCCGCTAATTCCAAATTAACCAATGGCAATTCTGGAAAATAGCTGTCTTTCCCCCATTTATGTGGTTCCCGGACGTTCCATGCGATCCGTTGCAAAAATGCAACGAGAATCGGTGCCCGCCGATCTAGCCGGGCGCTAAAGGTGTCCTGGCTGCCCATCCTCGCTGCGCTTTCCGAGGCGAATTTCGAAGCCGCAGCCTGTTGGCGTGACGCTGCCGTCGTAATTTAAAATCTACCGCAGCGCAGCAGGCGTCGGACTGGCGACGAATAAGAGTTGTATTTTTGAAATTAACAACGAAGAGATACAATCCAGGCCGTCATGTGCAGATGAGGTCGCCATGATGATTCGGAGCAGCGGGGAGCGGCAAAGACTTTGGATGGTCGTTCGTAAGGATCAAATCGAGCAAATGGCAATTCGATAATTTGCTGTCATTGAATCCAAAACTGGCGGGTGGGCCATAGTCGCTTGAATTGTCTTGCTTTTGAATCCGGCATAGCGAGGCCAATTATTTTTTTGGAATTTGCAAACTGCAAAATTTTGGCGCGGCGTCTGGTTGAAGCTGACGTGGCGAACCCGATGAAGCGAATGCCTCGCTCGCACTTTTGATTGTGCGCGTCGTCGTTCTCATCTCGACAAGTCCGATTTCGGTTCGAACTGCGGACCAATCATGATAACGCCAGCCGGTTTGTGCCCTGTGTCTGACAACAAGGCGACGGCGTTGCGGGTACTGCGCGGACGCAGGAGTGCGTCTTTGTCGCGTACTGGGGGGGGCACTTCTACTTCGTCATTAGCCCGGTTGTCTCAGGCTTAAATAGCACTTGCAGAGAGTGTGTTGCGACTTATGGACCTTTCACTGTAGCCGACATTTGACAGTGGGCCCTCTCCGTGGGAAGTGGTCGCATATGGCGATCGTCGATGTTCTACAGCGTGAGCCAGAAGGTGTATCGTCGCGAATGCATGAGAAGATGATCCCTCTCGTGATGCGTGGCGAAGCCGGAACGCAACTGTGGCCGGCATCACGGAAAATCGACCGAAAAAGTTTTTGCTGCCGTTCGGGAAACTTTCGACCTCCCGAGAGAGATTTTGCCGAGCGTGCTCTCCGTGGCTGTTCGGCAGCCGCACGGTTTCAACGCGTGCCAAGCATCTTTTTGGCGAAAGCTGCTGGTATCTTCGATTCCAACTGGATCGCCGACAGCGCGGCTGCGTAACAGGAATGTCAATCTCTTCGGCGCAATCGTCTGCGATCAGATATCGCGGGAACTTCGGCGATAGAACGGCGGCCCGCCGCATCGAGACGAGGTTACGCCTGGGGGCGATGTTCGTGACTGGCGTTTACTAACGCAAGTATCTATCGTGTCTCTGTATCGCCCGGGATGGTATCTTCTGGCATTCTTTTTGAGGCTTTTGGAAAGCGGATTGGCGCATGCGAATAGCAATGATCGGAGCCGGTTATGTAGGTCTTGTATCCGGAGCCTGTTTTGCCGATTTCGGCCACCACGTCACGTGCGTTGATCGGGACACGAGCAAATTCCACGCGCTGCAGCGCGGAGAGATCCCGTTTTTCGAGCCCGGATTGCATGATCTTGTAGCCTCAGGCGTCAAGGAAGGGCGTCTATCGTTTTCAACGGATCTTCGCGAACCAGTCAGGTCGGCTGACGCCGTTTTCATCGCGGTAGGTACGCCGTCTCGACGAGATGATGGTCACGCAGATCTTTCATTTGTCTATGACGCGGCGCGGGAGATCGCTTCGACGCTCGAGGGCTTTACGGTCGTTATCGCCAAGTCGACAGTGCCGGTGGGTACTGGCGACGAGATTGAGCGTATTATCTACCAGGAACGTCCCGATGCGGACGTTGCGGTGGCGTCGAACCCGGAGTTCTTGCGAGAGGGCGCCGCCATCCGTGATTTCAAATTTCCAGATCGAATCGTAGTCGGCACCGATGATGAACGTGCCAAAAAAGTTCTGGCTGAAATCTATCGGCCTCTCAGCCTCAATCCGGTGCCGATATTTTACACGACGCGGCGGAGCGCGGAACTCATAAAATATGCCGCAAACGCGTTTCTGGCCACGAAGATAACTTTTATCAATGAGATCGCGGACCTGTGCGAGAAAGTTGGTGCTGATATTCAAGACGTCGCGCGCGGTATTGGCCTCGACAACCGTATAGGCACCAAGTTTTTGCACGCCGGGCCAGGTTTTGGTGGATCATGCTTCCCCAAGGACGTGCGCGCTCTGATCAAGACGGGCCAGGATAACGAGATCTCATTGCGAATCCTGGAGGCAGTCGCCGCGGTGAATGATAATCGCAAGCGAGCGATGGCCCGGAAGGTATCCAATATGTTTTCCGGCGTGTTGCGCGGCAAATCCGTCGCAGTGCTTGGTCTGACCTTTAAACCCAACACCGACGATATGCGGGACGCGCCTTCGATTACGCTGATCTCCGCCCTTCAGGACATGGGAGCGCGGGTGCGTGCGTTCGACCCCGCCGGAATGGAGCAAGCAAAGGCTCTGATGCCCAACGTGACATACTGCGAAAGCGCTTATGATTGCGCGCAGGACGCAGATGCCCTCGTGATCGTGACCGAGTGGGAGCAGTTTCGCGCACTTGATTTGATTCGCTTACGTGACCTCATGGCCACGCCGGTTCTGATTGATTTGCGAAACATCTATCGGGCGGAAGATATGATCGAGCAAGGTTTCGCCTACTCGGGCGTGGGTAGGCCCACGCGTGTCCAAGGCTCCTCGCGAGAGTGGCTTGGCAAAGGTGCCATTCGCAAGAACGCGTAACGATTTTTTTCGTGCGCCTCCAATTTTCGCTTTTTTAAATCGCCTCGCCCGTTGTCGAGGAACCGGCTCAATGAGCTATAATGCGGGCACGCGGGTGTTTGTTGTCGCGAAGCCGGACTGGACTGCGTCTTTAACAACCTAATTCGTGCAGGCTCTTCTCGCGCCTGAGGCGGCGTGTCGGGGGAACGACGCGTCGGCCCGCGGTCTCGGCAAATCCGTCAATTAGAATGGCCGAAGTGGACGCCCTGCGGCGCGGCGCTCTGCGGCAGCAGAAGCATCATCAATGTGTAATCGGCTCGCGCCGAGTTTGCCAGCGACAGCTAATTCCCCGGAGATATGCGGAGCCGCAAAAATCCGGAAATCGCGACGCGCGGCAAGAGGTCGGTCGGATGGCGCTGTTGCGATGCCTTATCGATCCCGATCATAGAAAGTCCAAATGGTCGGCCTCCAGCACGAGGCATGTCAGACGGCCGGTAGCATATGCGCCGGTGTCGATGTTGATTCGGTTGGAAAGAACCGCAGGCTCACGGGACGGGGTGTGGCCGTGAACGACAACCTTTTCGAAACTGCCATCATGAAAAAGAAAATCGTCGCGGATCCAAAGCAAGTCGGTCTGTGATTGCTTGTGCAACGGTATTCCTGGTCGCACACCCGCATGCACGAAGAAAAAGTCTCCGCACGTAAATGAAAGTGCCAGGCTTTGGAGGAAGCGACGATGGCTATCAGGCATGGAACGACGGAAGGCGGCCGCAAGTTCGTGTTGTGATTTCGGATCGTTAAAGCGCGTCGGTCTTACTCCGTAGGAAGACACCGTCGTCAGGCCGCCGATATTCCTCCACGCCGACAAGATGGTCGGGTCATCCAGGAATCTGAGGGCGTAATCCTCATGGTTGCCCTTGAGCAAAACCAGGGAATTTCGTTCCTGACGCTTGATTAGAAGATCGATGACCTCACGCGACTTCGAGCCGCGATCAATGTAGTCGCCGAGAAACACCTGGATTGCGTTGCGGGCGGGTCGCGACTTGAGATCGGCGTCGATACGGTCAAAGACCTTGGATAAGAGATCAGCACATCCATGGACGTCGCCAACCGCGTAGACGCGTGTTCCGACGGGCAGCCGTGCCTTCGCGGCTTCGGCTCCCCTAGTCAACACTTTCTGCGCCACGATTCGCAGTCTCCGTCGATGGCCATCGGTGCTTTTCGTAAATTATGCATACAAGAGCGGTATGTTAATAATCGGTCCTGGGAGAGCGATCATTTTGAGTTGACTTGCGATTGCGATCCCAACCGGGTGGCAGGGTCGGTTTAGTAGCACAGCCCCAATGTAGTTGTTGGGGCGAAAATCATGCGTCTGTTTGCGCATTTTCTGATCACTACGGCGATCATTGCCACCGCCGTGGGGTTGTCTCCCTCCGCGACGACACTTTTCGGGTCGAGCAAAGCATCGGTGCGGCTTTTCGGACAGATCGAGCTCTACGATCCTGTATTGCCGCCGATCGGACATTCGCGATTTTGTCTGAGGTATCCAGACGATTGTCGTGTGCGAGGCATCGACTTTCGTCGCCGTTTTATTGCGTTCACGGCCCGGCGTCACGAGGAGCTCAACCAAGTAAATCGCCGAATCAATCGCGAGATTATTGCAGCAAGTACTCCCGGCAATGGGGCATTCGAGCAATGGCTAATTTCGCCGTCTGCCGGAGATTGTAACGATTACGCGGTCACCAAACGTCACGAACTTCTTAGGCAGGGCTGGCCATCGCGGGCATTGCTGCTGTCCGAGGTCGTGGTGCCCACGGGAGAGCATCACCTCATCCTGATCGTTAGGATGAAGGATGGCGATATGGTACTCGATAATCTACATCCGCAAATCCTCTCTGCGATAGCGGCCTCCCGCCAGTACCGTTGGGTTCGCATGGAAATGCCGCAGAACCCAAGGTTTTGGGCGCGCGCAAGAGCGCCCGGCACCGTTCATACAGCAATGCTATCCGAA
Organism: uncultured Alphaproteobacteria bacterium; assembly: GCA_963737755.1. Lineage (GTDB taxonomy): Bacteria > Pseudomonadota > Alphaproteobacteria > Rhizobiales > Xanthobacteraceae > BOG-931. The sequence goes on from CAVTTZ010000029.1 coordinate 145,567, forward strand.
TAGCTCGGCAATTCGCCGGGAGTTTCGAAGTGCAGCTTTGCTTTGGCTGATCGCTAGCTGACCTTCGCTGACGTGACGGATGCCAAGTTCATACCCCCGCGGGTCAGCGTTCACGAGGCCCGACATAAGCAACATGACGCCCATCGCCGAGTGGAACGAAACGATGAAGAGTTCCGAAACGGCTATCATCGACCACAACACCGGCTCACTAAGCACGATGGTAAGCGTCTCGGCGGGCATTGCAGTGGCCGCTGTTGCGACGCCGATGAGCAAAAGCCGACATCGCCAGCCGCACAACACCAATATGCCAGTCTAGGGCGCCTTACGGTCATGAGGCCGAACGGCGCAATAGACCGCCGCTAACGGTAAATGTCGCCTCGCGCGTGATGTCCAGAATCCAAGCAGCGAGGCAAATTCTGAAGGCAACACCGCACAGTGCGGCTCGGCGCGATGACGCGCCGAGCGTCACCGAGCTTCGCATCCTCAAAAAACATCGGGCTGGTCAAGGTGATCGCGAAGCTTATGGCAAACACCATGCATTCCGCTTGCCGATGGCGGTCGCCGCTGGACGAAGAGTCATGGCAATCAAAGAAAGGTAACGGTCAAGAGCGGTGTTCCTCTGTCGAAGTTCACGCGGATGATCCCGGCGGCGACGCGCCATTCACCCACAGCACACCAATCAAACACGGCGCCGCAGCGGAAAGTTACCTTGGTGCAACAATCGCTAGGCCATGCGGCGAGTGCTGCAATTTCCCTGGCAGCTTTCCTGGCAGCTTCTGCGCTCCCGGCAGCGATTGCGCTGTCGGCAGCGAAATCAGCGATGTTCCGCAAATCAGGGCACTCGGCCATTTGCCAACTATTGACGTTTCGGGTCGAGCCGAAAGCATTTCATCCAACGTGCATCGGCCGTACAAATGATGAGAGAGGTCAATACGCATGACGCCGATTGACGGCAGGCCGTGCACGTGTCGATCGTCCTACAAAGTCAATCCGGAATTGCAAGATTCACGCACATGGGCTAATCTCCGCTGCGGGTGCGGGCGCGCTTGCAACGTCCTGGATAGAGGGGAAACCGGGTGATGTCGAAAATGACTCTGTCTGCACGGCGACTGGCTGTCGTTGCCATAGCCGTATTGGGTACCTGGAGTCAGGCGACGAACGCCGCGGATCTCGGTGTGGCTCCCCAGCGGATCCCGGGTGCGTGGTGCGGGCCGTGCGGTTGTCTCCGTGTGAGTTACAATTCGCACCGGGAGTTGCGGTCGACCTATGGGATTGGTTTCGACCCACGCACCTACGATCAGACCGAGCCCCATTATTTTTACGGGGCAGTTCGTGCCTATCCGCGTTATTGGGTCTGCGCAGATCCAGTGCAGTAAATCGACCGGGCGTTCCAGAAATGCCTTATGCCCTTTAAGGTTGTGGGGGTAAGGCGCGTGCCGGCGGCGTCGAGCGTGTCGCCTTCGCCCCCTGTCGCCCGAACACTCCCAGCGTGCCGCTGAGATAACCGATTTGAAGGCCGCTGGTGACAGCTAAGATCGTCATGGCGATTGTGAATGTATTGTACCCGCGCGCCAAGCCGACGACCAGAATGCCAGCACAAATTGCGGCGACAGCCGGAACAAGCACCAAAACCTTGAACCTGATGCCGAAGGCGGCACCGATAAGTAGGGCAGATAGTATAAGTGGTGCCACGTCGAAGCTCCTGTCGCATGGTGCAACAGAAGGCTTTAATGGCAACTTAATACCATTTTGCGTCAGTCAGAATACAATTATAGCGAGCAAACGGCGGCTAGTGACGCAAGGGCCTGGCCGATCCCTTGGGTGGGGATCACCCCACCGAAGTGTCGCTCCTGCAGCGAAATTTTCACACCCAGTTCCGACGCCGCGCGCGAGGGCCCGCTCGCCAGGATCGACGCATCGATGGGCAGTAGCAGTTGTGTGCCGGGCGTAACGACTTCCGCATCGAAGGTCCATTCGCGGTTGTTCGCGGTAAGCGTCACTACGGGGCGTGTGCGCGGCGGAAAAGGCGTGACGACGACGATCAGTGTCTCAATCCCCTTATCGCTGCAGCGAAGGATGAGCCCAGCCAAATCCAGATCCGAGCGGGTGGCGTCGGCGGTGCGGCTCGCGGACATAATCGGGGCATCGGGATTGCCAGAGCGCAAAAGACGCCACCCGCTCGGCATGGCGCGATTTTCGGGCGCGCCAACTGCAGGCGCGCTTAAAAGCGCAAAACCCAGCGCCACGCAGCCAAGTTTCCTGCCCCAAAAAGGCCGAGAACGGTAGATTTGTGTCATTTCCGTCACACCATCACTGCGATTGCGTTTCTACACGCAACGGTCTTGGGGAAGCGTTGATGGCCCAGGCCCCCCGTGCTAGCGTTACCTGAGTGGGGGGTACAGCATGCTCGGACTCGGGCGTTTCTTTCCATGGTTGGGCATCGGCGCAGCTTTGTTGACGGCTGGCTGCGATACATTGCTACTTCCCGCTGCCGGGCCAAACGCTGTTGTCGTGCGGTCCCAAACTACTTGGCATGGGCCACCTTATGGCTACGTGACGCTTACGCCGCAGGTCGTTCAGATCCTGGAGGAGTTTGGGTCAACGACGCTCACCGGCATTTTTGGCGATCATCGTCCGCCTCCCGAAATCAAGTTCGGTATCGGCGACGTTGTTAGTGTCAGCATCTTCGAGGCCGCTGCAGGTGGTCTTTTCATACCGGCCGAGGCAAGCGTTCGACCCGGTAACTTCGTGACATTGCCAAATCAGCCGGTCGATACCAAGGGTTATATTTCCGTACCATATGCTGGCTTGGTGCCGACGGCGGGGAAAACCCCCGCGGAGGTCGAGAAGGCGATTGTCGATCGGATCAAGAATCGCGCAATCGAGCCGCAAGTTGTTGTGGCACTTGTCACGCAAAACACCTCGCTCATCACTGTCGTCGGCGAGGTCAACAATCTTATCACATCGGTGACCGGCCGCATTCCCGCCCAACCGGCTGGCGAACGACTGCTCGACGTCATTACGCGCGCTGGCGGTCTTCGCGATCAGGGCCAGGACACTTGGGTAACGCTTCAGCGTGGAAATCGAAGGGCAACCGTGCCCTTTGGCGCGTTGCTCTACGAGCCTGGGAATAACATTTGGGCTTGGCCCGGGGATACCATCTATCTGTACAAAGAACCCCAGACTTTCCTGGCGTTTGGGGCTTCCGGACAGCAAGGGCAATTCCAATTCAGCGCGGGCAATGCCTCATCCGCTTGGCGCATGACTTTGGCTGAGGGCGTGGCTGCGTCCGGCGGGTTGCTCGATCTTCAAGCAGACCCCGGCTCTGTATTCATGTTTCGCCGGGAGCCTCGTGAACTCGCGGAGAGGCTGGGCGTAGATTGTTCCAAAATGGACGGGCCAACGGTTCCGGTGGTGTATTCAGTCAGCTTCGCTGATCCCGGCGGATATTTTCTGGCCACCAGAGTGCAACTGCACAACAAGGACGTTATTTTCGCCGCAAACGCACAATCCGTCGATATTCAGAAATTCACTACGTTCCTTAACGCACTCATCAGCGTTCCCAACAATGTTGCGGCCGCTGGCGTAAATATCGAGACGTGGCGTATCGACAGCGCCCTGTAAGTCACCTGTCGCCACGTATGTACGCAATTTTTGCGTGTCGAGACGCGACAGGTGAAATGCTTGGTGGAGATAACGCGCCACTATTTGTTGGCGATTCGTGTCGAACAAGCAGCGTGCACGGAATTCCCGCAGCCCCGGCTTTCGGTCAGCGGGGCGTCATTGGACGGAATGGCCGCCGCGACTGGCCGCATGGCTATTGTTCGCGTGCGGTAGCTTTTGCGCCGCTGCCGTTTGGTTCAAGCCAGCAAGCCGCCGTCGCCTTCTGGTGTATTGTGTTGGGCGCAAGCCTGTTGTTCGCGCCGATAGCGCGACTTGAGAAAGCCCAACTGGCTTTCGGTTCAATCGCCGTGGTCGTGTTGGCAGCCTACGCGATTGTTTTACATGAACAATTGGCGCAGCACCCGTGGTTCAGGTTCTCGAGCCCTAGTCCTATTTGGCTACAGGCGGAGAGAGCTCTAAATGAGCCGCTCGTGCCACTTGTTTCAATCGCGCGTAACCAACCCTGGCTCGAACTCGGGCGCCCCCTCGTCTGCGTGCTCGCCGCATGTTGCGGCTTTCTCGTCGGGAATGACCCGATACGTGCGCGTCAGCTTTGCCTGGTTGTCGCCTGGTCGGGTGCGGTTTACGCAGCCTACGGCATTCTATCTCATCTGTTCGACCCGACTCACATCCTATGGATCGATAAGGACGCCTATCTGGACTCGGTGACGGGCACGTTCATCAACCGAAATACTGCGGGGGCCTACTTTGGATCGTCTGCAGTCGTGTGCTCGCTCTTGCTCTGGGAGGCGGCGCGCCGGCGCATGCCTGAAGGTTCCATCGATTGGCGCGCGCTTCCCGGGCAAATCTTCTCAGGTTCCTCACGAACCTTAATCGCCAAGTCCGCCCTGTGCCTCATGGCACTCCTCATGAGCGGCTCTCGCGCGGCCGTGCTGATTTCGTTGCTCTCGCTAATCCTCGTTTTCGTTCTTTTCTTTTGGAGAAAATTGCCCCGCGGGAGCGGCATCGCCGCAACCCTCGCCTGGGGCGGTGTATTCGCACTCTTGCTTCTGCAGCTCGTCGGTGGGTCCGTGAACGGACGTTTTGATGCGCAGGGGTTGTCCGATGAAGGGCGCTTGTCGGTTTATCAGTCCGCCCTCCGCATGATTGCCGATCATCCCTTGTTCGGTACCGGCCAAGGAACGTTCGCCAATGCGTTCCCGGCTTACAGGAGCCCGACGGTTACGATCTGGGGAGTTTGGGATATGGCGCATAACAGCTTGCTACAGATTGCCACAGATATGGGCCTGCCAATCGCAGGTATTGTGGTCCTTGCATGGGCAGCGATCTTTGTCCTGCTTTTTCACGGGATCCGCGTGAGGAGGCGGCGCCAGATGTTCCCGGTTATGGCGTTCGGTGTTGCTACTATCGCTGTTCTTCATTCGTTCGTTGATTTTAGCCTGCAAATCCCGGGTTATGCGATCGTAGTCCTTTCTTTGATCGGGACTGGGGCCGCTCAGAGCTTTTCGACGCGGGATCGCTTGGTTCCGCAACCTGCGTTGCTGCAAGATTCTGCGTGATTAATCACTCCGGCAGTCGTCGCTTGCGGTCTTTTGGCAAGACTGTTCAAATTCTCATCATTGACAGTAAACCGGGCTGCAACGCCGTCCTTGCCACTAGCCCGGTAGTGACGGACCATGTTACGGTTTGCCTAAATGCAGGAGGAATCGAGGATGTTTGCCGGTAAGCTGGTTCGTGGCGCGCTGTGCGCGGTGGCGGTCTTCGGGTCGCTAATCGTTTCGGCTCCGTTCGCGCTCTCGGCGGTTTATACCGCGCGGCAGGCGCTACCTGCTGAGAGTGTTCGCCAATTCTTGGCCAATCCTGAAGATTTGTTGTCGCAAAATCCGACCGGCGGCGGCCTGCTGATCTCGCGGATCAAGGATCTCGCGGCTTCCGATCCGAACACGATCGATCCCATTTTGGCGCTTCTGAAGCGCGCTAATCCGGATCAGGCTACGGCAATTGGCACAGGTCTCGGCCAGGTGGCCATGATGGCTGTGGCTCAAGACCAGGCTTTCGCGACCGACTTGCAGTCCAAGGTCGCTCAGGCCGGCAATACTGACGCGATCGTCGCCTTCAGCGCAGTGGTCGGCGGAGACATCAAACTTGCGGCCACGGGTCCGGGCGTCGGGGCCGGGGGAGGCGGCGAATCGCAGACCGGCGGAAGTACGGGCCTGACCGGCTTTGCTACGAGTCCTGTGCTTAGTCTGCCGACGTCCGTACGGAATATTCCCGATAGTTTTCCGACACCGAATTTCAGCGCTGCCGGCGCGTCGAGCTTCGGGACCAACGTGAGCCCGTCCAGTCGGTAACACCAGTTGACGAGGGTGAAGGCCTTACCCGTAGAGCAAGTAAGAGGCAAATCAAGCCTACTTGGACCTCGCCAGTAGACAGCAAGAAACAACTCAAGGCACTGGCGAATGGCTTTGCCGGCATAACAATCGTTATATCAACTGTCCGCGCAGCCGCCGGTCGTTTTTTTAGGTGACATCCAGCAAGGCAGAGACCCATGCTCCAGCCTGAACAATCTCCGTTGGTTCGGAGCTTTGATCAGTTTGCAGAATCGCCGGCGCTCAACGATTCGCTGCAGTTTGTCTTGGCGTTTCTGCGCCGCCAGTACCGTGCAATCGCGATTGCAGTCGCGATCGCTGCGGCGCTTGGCATTATATACGCCTTCACCACGCCGCCGATCTATGAAGCGACTGCAAGCCTGATGATCGACACCAAAAAGGTGCAGTTGTTTCAGCAGCAGTCGATGTTCAGCGATATGCCCATGGACGCCGGCATGGTGGACAGTCAAGTCGAGATCTTCAAATCGGAAACTGTGGCACTTGCGGTCATCAACAAACTTCATCTCGATCGCGATCCCGAATTCATAAGCCCGCGCGCGGGTTTAATCGGAACGGCGCTCGGCGTAATGACGGGTTTGTTTTCTTCGCATGACACCCCTTCGGATTATGCCATTAAGCGCAGCACGGTCGGGGCGTTTCTGGGCCGCCTGGAAATCAAACGGGTCGGACTGAGCTATGTTATTTCGGTCGGTTATCGCTCGCTTAGCCCCGACCGCGCCGCGCAGATCGCGAACGAAGTGGCTAACGCTTATATCGATGATCAACTGGAATCCAAGTATGAAGCTGCGCGGCGAGCGGGCACTTGGTTGCAAGCTCGGCTGAGGGAGCTACGTGAGCAGGCTTCGACGGCCGAGCGTGCGGTGGTTGCCTTCAAGAACAAGAACGACATGGTCGATGCCGGCGGCAGAACGATCAATGAACAACAGTTAGCGGAGCTCAACAGCGAACTCGTGCTGGCCCGGTCGAAAACCGCCGAGGCCAAGGCGCGGTTCGATCGCGTTCAATCGGTGCTACAGAGCAACGCGCCGGAAGCGGCCGTATCGGGAACGGTGGCCGACTCGTTGAAAAACGAAGTGATCATCAAGCTTCGTTCGCAGTATCTCGAGCTGGCGCGGAGAGAAGCCGACTGGGTGCCACGGTACGGTCCCAATCATCTTGCGGTCATCAATGTGCGCAATCAGATGCGCGAAATACAAAATTCGATAAGGGACGAGCTGCAGCGCATCGCCGAAACCTACAAGAGTGATTTGGAGATCAGCAAACAGCACGAAGAGAGCACGCAGACTCAGCTCGATCGGGCCGTGACGCAGTCGCAGGCCACGAATGAAGCGCAGGTGGCGCTGCGCGAACTCGAAAGCAATGCCCAGACCTATCGCGCCCTCTATGACAATTTTCTGCAACGCTATATGGAGTTTGTGCAGCAGCAATCATTTCCGATGACGGAAGCGCGGGTGATTTCGGCGGCGACTCCGCCGCTTGGCAAAAGCAGCCCGAAAACCATGATGATCGTCGTGGCCGCGGGAATTGTTGGCTTGGCGTTTGGGGTCGGCGTCGCAGCTTGGCGCGATTTCGCCGACAGGGTTTTTCGCACGGCCGGTCAAGTAGAAGCGACGTTACAAACCGACTGTATCGCATTGGTGCCTTCCGTTTCGCCTCAGGTCATGAAAGCAAAAAGCGCTGGCGCGGCAGGCTCGGACGGGCGCCAAAATCGAGCTGAAACAGGTTCTCTAGAGCAGGACCTGCGCCGGCTAGCGACGGGCTATCAGACGATCGGGGCGGCGGAGGGATTATACGCGGCAATTTTAGACGCTCCGTTTTCTGCCTTCGCAGAGGCAATCCGCTCAATCAAGGTCGCGATTGACCTGAGCCCCGCGGTCGCAGGCGGTCGGATTGTCGGCCTGACTTCAACGGTTCCAAACGAAGGCAAGACGAGCATTGCCGCGGCTCTTGCTCGGCTCGTGGCGCAATCGGGAGCACGAACGTTGCTCATTGATTGCGATCTGCGCAATCCGTCTTTGTCGCGGCTATTGTCGTCGAAGGCAAAATCCGGCTTGTTGGAAGTGGTTAGCGGGCAGTCGAGCCTGGAGAAGGCAGTTTGGATGGACCCGGTGACGCATTTGATGTTTTTGCCGGCGTCGGTTCGAGGCAGCTTTCCTCACTCGAGCGAAATCATTGCTTCAGCCGCGATGCGAAAGTTCTTTGAAGCCCTGCGACAACACTATGACTACATCATCGTTGATTTCGCACCGCTGCGTCCAATCGTGGATGTCAGAGCGGCCGCCAACTTGGTTGACAGCTACCTTTACGTGGTCGAATGGGGGCACACCCGCATTGATTTCGTCAACGATTCGATGCGCTCGGCTCGAAATGTTTATGACCATCTGCTGGGCGTTATTCTCAACAAGGTCGACCTGAAAGCCTTAGGGCGTTACGAAGGGCGGGATAGCTACTACCATCACGATAACTATCAACGATATGGCTATACCTCCTAGAACATCGAACCTTCTGCAAGTATCGAGAATTGCCACGCGCATCTGGATTGGTGTTGTGGCGTTGGCCGCGATCGGTTGGGGCGCCGTGATGCTCCCATATTTCTGGCGCGGGGCGGCGCTCGATCGGATCGCCGCGCAAATTGTCCAGGGGCAGACTTTTCCTTTACCCGTGCTTGCGCGGCAAGCCGTGCTCGCCGACGGCGCCGAGACGTCTTTTTGCGATCCTGCGCGTACGCACGATGCGGTCGTCCTGCATCTGGCGGCCCTGGAGCGGGCCGCCGCAAATTCGGATGAAAGTCAGGTCCGATCTGTCCGCGAGCAAGTTGACCAAGCGGTCCACAAGGCACTCGCTTGTTCTCCAGCGGACGCGTTTGCGTGGTTGACGTTGTTCTGGCTGGAAGTCAGCAAGAATGGCTACCAGCCACAGTATGGCGATTATTTGCGACTGTCGTACGCATTAGCTCCGTACGAAGGGTGGATGGCGCTCTGGCGGTGCAAGCTTGCGCTTGCGGTATTCGACCAGCTCCCTGTGGATTTGGCGTCCGAGGCCTTGAAGGAATTCACTCGGTTGGTCGAGACGGAACGGCTTTTCGCCGAGAGCATGGCAATCTTTTCGAGCGTGCCGCGCGAAACCCAGATCCGTCTGACGGAGCAGCTTAAGAGTGCAGCGCCTAATGCTCGCCAGACATTCGCGAGAATGCTGTACGACGAAGGCTCCGACCTTGTTATTCCGGGGGTGGAGGCAACGCCGAACCGACCTTGGCATTAGCCCGCATCTTCAAAAATCCGTCCGGTCGGTCAGTATGCGGTAGATTGCAGCCCGAGAACGCCTGTACGCAGCAATATCTTGAAATCGAGCCAAAGGCTCCAGTTGTTAATGTACCAAAGGTCGTATTGTACCCGACGTTCCATCAGCTCTACTTTCAGCGTTTCACCGCGTAAGCCATGAACTTGCGCCCATCCGGTCAGTCCTGGCTTGACGTGATAGCGATACGCGTAATTGGCAATGATCTCCTGATATTCCGAATTATGCGCTGCGGCATGTGGGCGTGGCCCAACAAGCGACATGTCACCGGCAAGCACGTTGAATAGCTGAGGGAGTTCATCAATGTTAGCGCGACGGAGCAATCGGCCCAAAGTGGTTACGCGGGGATCGTTTTTTGTCACCTGACGGATAACCGGACCGTCTTCCAGGACGGACATCGTCCGAAACTTGTAGATCCTGAATGGCCGTCCGTTAAAACCATTCCGGGTCTGAACAAATAAAACCGGCCCGGAACTCTCAAGTTTGATCATCAACGCCAGAAGGACCATTGACGGTGCGAGCAGCGCTATGGCGACCGATGCAATCAGGACGTCGATCGCACGCTTAACGGCCTGCTCGGCCGACGTTAGTGGGGCGCGTTTGAGCTCGGCAGTCCATGTGGCGCCGATGCTGACAATCCGTTTATCGAGAAAGTGAGCTACATTGCGGTCCGGCAGGAGATAAATTGGAAGCGAGACGACGCCGAGGGAAGACAACAAATCTTCCACTGCCGACCGGTCTTCCCATGAAATGAGCAGCAAAATGCACGAGATCTTATGAGATCGACTGAGTTCGAGGATCTGCTGGGCTAGGCCATCGAAATGCGATGTCCGCTCCGAAAGAGATTTTTTGTTGTTGGCGACACTGAAGGTGCGCACCGGGTTATATCCGTAGCGCTTAAGTTCCGCCGCGACGTTGCGACCGTCGAGTTGACCGTTGTCGGCCAGCAGAATGGTTTTTTGTTCGGCAAAGCTGCCGGCGGCCAAAGATCGCTCAATATACTGAGCGACCAACAAGCGCCAACCGACGATAACGAACCATGCCACCGCAAAGAACGTTAATGTGGCGCCGCGCGAGTACGTGCCGCTGATCTTCAGGGAAAATGCCACGGTAGACAAAAGGAAAAAGGCAAAAAGCCACACTTTGCTGGCGTCGCGAATCTGGGATGCTGACGTACTCAGCATCTCCGGCCTGTACGACCCGAATGCAGCCATGATGGCGGAAAAGTTGACGGCCGCCAACGCTCCGACGCCGAGGAAAGTCTCGATCGCTCCGAAATTGGAAAACACGATCAGATGATAGATCATGCCGCTTAGCACGCTTGTGCCGACAATGATGATGACGTCGGCGCACAGTGCAATCGGCCCGATCGAGCGAAATGCCAATAAGCCGCGCGCCCGCTCGCTCGAATAGAGGGCCGTCAGCGACTTGGACGCGGCTCGCTCACTCATCACTCAATCCTGCCGGGAACCGGGTTTGAATTCCCACGTTCGCGCAAGATAGAATGCTCGTATTTAACGCATTTTTCAATAAAATTTTCGCAAAACAGGACTAATTACACCCATTTGTGCTTGATCGCTCCATTGCAATTACTGCCGGATTCAGTTTATTCAGGCGCCATCGACGGGAAATTGACGTACAAGCCCACCCGTGCTTTGTCGAATACGTTACATTCGTATGACAGCGGTCTGCCGGGTTGGCATACGCTAGGGCGTTCGAGATCGTTCGTTAACCGCACGGTTTGCTACGTGGCTCGATGCATCAGCATTGGGGGCGGGTCAATTGTTCCAAATCCCGGTACGAGACCGACATCTAAAACTTCTCGCGAAACTCAAAGCCAAATTGCTGCGTGGAGGGCAGCGTTCCGAGAATGGCCTCTTTTCGCTCCCGCCCTGGTACCTCCATCGGGATGCAATTGTCCGTTCGATAGTAGCAAACTCGGATGACAATACGCTGCGGGCAGGCATTTGAAGCGATGATGACGTGATCGAAGAGCTTCCGGTCGATCAAATGTGGACGCGCCGTGCCCGACAGGGTCAAGCATGGTTTTCCGGCGAAGTCCCGATGTCGCAAAATGTCGGTCTGCCCGCGCGGGTCGAATCTCGGCGTCGCCGCAGAAGGCATCGACCTGCCAATCGTAGGGCGCGAGGGCGCGTCAAAAGGTGAGGGAGCGTCCTGGCCAGCGGCTGGAGTGTGACCAAGCCAGCAAATCAAACCGACCACGGCGAACGCACCAGGCGATATCAGAAAATCTCGGCCTCCGGCCGATCGCGTACCTCCGCGGCGATCGGCAGGGTATTTCGTATTTGCTGATGATGGCATGGATCTCACCGATTCTGCGTGTAGCGCCCACATAGTCAATTTCCGTTCTTCAGCCAATGGGTCCACACGGTCGCACTCGCGCATCTCAAGGGGCCTCACGTCCATTGGAGGCGACTTAGGCACGCGCTGATCAATCGGATCGGTTACATGACAATGGACCGTACTCTTGCATATTGCCGATACCCCCACGAGTTCCGCAAAGTCGCCGTAGAAATTGCATGCCCCTAGCTTGTCGGGCCCGGCGGGCGCTCGCTCGCTGGCGAGGTTGTCTGAGACAAATGATAAAGCTCTCAGCCCCTGCTATACTTGGCAAACAGGGCCTCGACCTGAACGGCTGTCGTTGCCCAGGAAAAGCGGCTCGCATTTTCTTGAGCCGCCCTTGAAAGGTTTTCGCGAAGTTTGAAGTCGTCGAATACTTTCTTGAGGCCCACGGCTAGACCTGAGAAATCACCAGGAGCGAAGTAGATAGCGCCAGCGCCGGCAACCTCCCGAAGTACCGCAAGATCTGAACATACTACCGGCTGTCCGAACGATTGTGCCTCTAAAACAGGGAGACAAAACCCCTCGTAGGTAGATGTTACGATCAAGCAGGTTGCGTGTGCGTAGGCGGCCGCAAGTTCAGCATCCGTCAGGCGGCCCAGGCTTTGCACCGAAACTTTGCGTGGCGACGCGGCGATAGCGCGAGCGAGAAGGCCTGCGTCATCACCACCGACGTGATAAACGCGAAAATTGCGACCGTCGGCTTGAAGCGATTCCAGGCCGCGAATGAGAATCTCCGGACCTTTATTGGGTGAAATATTCCCGACATAAAGCGCGTACGGCATTTCCAATCTTGGGTCCGATGCGGAGCACCCTTGCGGCCGCAAGGTGCCCGCTTCGTGAATTACCGTAGCCTTCGAGCTGAGACGCGGATAGAAGCGCCGTAGATCGTTTCGCGTATTCTCAGACACACAAATCGCATGCGAAGATGATGCCAAAGTCGTTGGGAAAAGCGCTTGCCACCACAGCCGGTGCCTGCGGGGATACTTCTCCGGGAGGACGTTAAAGTACATATCGTGCAGCGTAATGACGCGAGGCCAAGCGGGCAAAAAGCAGCCCAGTGGATTGCAATTGAACTCTAATGCGGCGTTCGTCTGACGAACGAGCGCCGGCAGCGTGACCAATTGGGCAAGGACGTTGTGCGGCGTGGAATTATAGTAGCGCGAAGTTACGATGCGGGCCGAGGCGCTGACCACGTCACTGGGAAGGTCCCGTTTATCCCACGTTGTTAACAGGACATAATCGAAGGCGCCGCGTTTGGACAACTCCGGCAAAAGCGCGAACAAATATCGTGAGATCCCGGTGACGCGATTCGGTGGCTCCAGCAAATGGTTGATCAGGATAGTCTTTCGTGGTGCCATTTCGGCTCCGCTGGAAACTCACGCACGTCAGGATGCCGCGCCATATTGCCTTAGATCGGCAATCTCGCGCTAGTGCTAACGACGAATAGCCTCGAGACTCTGAAGTATGCGGCGCGCGGCTTCTTTCGAGCTGCGGTGAGCGACGCCATTCGCAATTTCCTCGGCGCGCAGGCCGTCTTTGATTGCCGACTCCATTTGCAGCAGGCAATCAATGTAGGCATCCACCGTATAGGCACGGGCAAATGCGACACCGCGGGTGTCTTGATATGCCTGAAGAAGACCGGGTAGCGGAGGCAATATAAAAGCCCGTCCACAAGCCAAAGTCTCAACGACGATGAAGGGAGAACCTTCTCCGTAGCCAGAGCAGAGGATGCCGACGTGACATTTCCCGATTTCCGTCGCCAGTTGGGCCGCATTCAAAAGGCCGAAGCTGCGAAACCCATGCCCCAATAAATCTGGTGGAATCCTGTGTTCATCGGCGCCGAAATACCGAAATTCAATTCGATGGCCGAACCGCTGGTTGGCCGCCTCGATGATACGAAACAGCAATTCGGGATTTTTCATCGGCGCCAGCCGCCCGGCAAAGAAGACACGTAGCGGACCGGCCGCGTCGCGGAAGGGAGTTACGTCGAAGACATCATCAAACCAAGCATCGATATAGTGGATGCGCGTCGCCATACGCGTGGCGACAGACCGTGGCAATCCGCGATTATCACGGCCAACGATTTGAACCAGGTCCGCCGCCCAGGGCAGCAGCAAACAGGCGATGTAGTGAACCCAATAGTTGGTCCGTTCGGAACGCGGCGGCCCGGTGCCGTGTATGGTGAAAACCTTCGCTCCTTTAAACATCCATGCAATCAAAACATAATGCGGGCGGCTGAATTCCAACGTACAGGGCCCCCTGCGCTTGATCTCTCGCGCTATCCTGCGAGACGCAAGCGCTACGCCGAGAACGAAGCTCACCCATTTCGGAGCAAAAGACGCTAGCGGGAGCGGAACACGCAGGCGCGAAGCTGGTGTCGCAAAATCTTCCGCGACGGTCTCGGTAACCAACAAGCAGCCGGTCTCGGCTTGGTTTATCAAGGTGGCAAGGTATCGTTCGATGCCCCCTTGCGCTGCCGCTACCTCGTTTTGATGAAAAAATACTACGGACATTCTACAGACATTTACAGCTTCGGTTCGCGGTGTAAAACCGCAGGCGCCACATGAGATGAGCTTGTGAAACTAAAGTTCGCTTGTGCACCTGGCGTACAAGCGAACAAGATCGATTTGCCGACGGTGTGCGCCTGTCTGCGGGCCGGCCGTTGCTTATCGGACGGAATAAATATCGACGTCATCGCGACACACCATTGCCACCAGGCGCCGAGTACCGACGTCGCTTGTGCGACTGGACGATCTGCACAAGGTCATCGGCGCGATCTTGCCAGCTATATTCGCGCCCGGGAACGGCATTTTTCCTGGCAGCTCGGTTTGTCTGCAGTTGAGATATGAGGGCGATCGTTTCACTCGCGGATCTGACGACGTATAAGGATTGCTGCATACGCTTGGCTTGCGGCACATTCGTGGAGATAACCTCCATCCCGCTGTTCAGAAAAAGGTAGTACTTGTCCGGATTGATGAAATCGGTCAGCGGATCTTCGGTTATGTAAGGCGTAATTCCAATAGCAAACGGCCGCAAAATGGCATCAACATCTTCGAAGCGGTATTCGCCGCGAAAGACGATATTCGAGAAGGAGTTTTGGAGCTGCTCGAACTGTCGTCGGACCGCCGGATCGGCGGACGCAAGTCGCCCATAGAGGTAGATCTGCAAATCGGGCGCCAGCGCGGCAACTTCGGTCATGAAAGTGAAGTCAAATCGACGATCGATCGAAAAGAGACATACCAAATGCCTGAAGGCGGCCTCATCGCGTTCGACGCGGTGGGTGTGTGCAGCATTGTCAAGATGATAAGCCGTCGGGAAAAGGCGTAGGGTTTCGGCAGACAGCACGAGCTTTATCGGCGACAGTGAAGCAAGAAGCGAGAGAGCGCAGGAGCGCAGCAGGCGGCGAAAGCCGCGAAGATCGTATAATAGATTATCGTAGATATCCAAACACCAAAGACCGCGAAATGCAGCTCGTAGCGCCAGAATTCTGAATGGCAGAAAAACGCCGGCCGAATCGATGATGACGATTTGCTGATCGATACCTTTAAGTTCTCGGCGGACATGTGCGATCAATCGAACAAAGCCGAGAATGCCCTTGAACTGCTCGCGCTCGCTCGCCGACGCGGTCAAAATGTTTTGTCTACCGACGCGGAGATGATAAACTGAATGGCCTTTCGCCAGCAGTGCCAGGATGAGAGGATAGCGATAATCATTGCGGAACAAGGAGGAAGAAATGAAGAAGAACGCCATACGTCCGCTCTCGCTGCGCCGTTAGACTGCGTCGTCCAAATGCGGACGATCGTGAGATGTTTGCACGTCAGCTCGAGAATGGTCTGGCGCGCGAATGCAAGCGTTGCTCCGAGGAGAAATGGGTCGCGGACTTTCGTGAATTGTGGCCACCCGCAGTTTCATACACTCAGCCACTCAGCGAGCGATGCTCAATCCATTCGTTATCGACGGCCGCTTATCCGCACGCTGATCCAGCGGCTCGTCATCAGCAAAGGTTTTCGATTTTTTCAGTCGAAATTAAGTTGGCTCGGCAGGCAAGACGACGGAATGGGTATCTTATCTGCCTCACCTTCATAGGGACCTTGTTTCACCTCTACCATATTCAAGTCCTCAAGCACTTCGAACCCATGTCCGCCTGTAATGAGGAGAATAACGTCGCCGGACTGCAGAATCCGGCTGCATCTGTAGTTTTGCTCTGACGTGTAAAAGTCAACGCGCAACTTTCCTCTTCGAATGAACAGGGTCTCCTGGGTGTAGAATACTTCGCGTCGCGCCTGCCGATGCGAGTGTGCTCGGATCACCTTCCCCGCATCGTACGACATCGCGGCGAGTTCCTGTGACATGCTGCCGTTGGTAAAAAAATGAATCCCTCTTTCATCGTATGCAGCCCTAACGATTATCGCAGACAGGCGACCATCAATGATTACTTCTTCGATCACAGGTGCCTCTCAACTATGCTGGAGTCCCGAGCGTACCCTAATGTCGACTTGCTGCGCTTGAACGCGCGGCGTACCCTAGTACGGTGCCCGACAAATGCGCAACCGTTCGAGGGTATTCCGTTCATCTCCCCCCATGCTTTGGGACGCACTTTGGTCGGTCGACCAGGCGCCATCCACAGGCGTTCGGACCCTGTCGTTTCGGCCAGGTGACAGTTACCGAATTGGTGACCCGGTCGGGGCGGATTAAGGGAGATGCGAGACATGCAACCGTTAAAGTAAAAAGATGAAGATGAAAGTCTATGTTGGGGCCGCCTCACATGCGTAGGGCGTTCGGCGGCAGATTTGGGCGAACACGATAATTCTTCGAGAAGGCGAAGATGAAAACGCAACAGATACCTAGAGAACAGCGAGCATGATCCCTGTAAATCGTCCTCTTTTGGACGGCAACGAGAAAAAGTATCTTGCCCAATGCATCGAGACCGGCTGGATTTCATCCGAAGGCCCATTTGTCAAGTTGTTGGAGGCGAGGTTTTCCGAATTCATGGGCTGCAAACACGGTGTTGCCGTGTGCAATGGCAGTGCGGCGATTGATCTGGCGCTCGGCGCACTGAAAATTTCAGAAGGCGCCGAAGTCATCATTCCGTCATTCACAATTATTTCTTGTGCCGCGGCGGTGGTGCGCGCTGGCGCCGTGCCGGTTGTGGTCGATTGCACGCCGGATACGTGGAACCTCGATCCGACCCTTCTTGCGTCGAAGATCAATAGCCGGACGAGAGCTATTATGGTCGTTCACATCTACGGCCTGCCCGTGGACATGGATCCGGTCCTGCAAATCGCGCGCGAGCACGGCTTGTTCGTCATAGAAGATGCCGCCGAGCAACACGGGCAAACCTATAATGGCCGCCCGGTTGGATCGATCGGCGATATCGCGACCGTCAGTTTTTATCCAAATAAACATGTCACCACGGGCGAAGGAGGTATGGTCGTTACCAATAGTTCCGAACTCGCTGATCGGTGCCGTCAACTGCGCAACTTATGCTTTGATCCTGAAAGACGATTTATCCATGAGGAGCTAGGTTGGAATTTGCGCATGAGCAACCTGCAAGCGGCAGTCGGCGTTGCGCAGTTCGAGCGCATATCGGGCTTCCTGCAGAAGAAGCTGGAGATTGGTCGACGATACCAAGAGCATCTTCGCGGCCACGTAGACCTGCAGCTACCTGTCGAAAGCACTTCCTATGCTGAGAACATTTATTGGGTATTTGGCGTGGTGCTCCGCGACAGTGTGCCGTTCGACGCGAGAAGGGCAATCGCCCTTTTGCGAGAAAAGGGTGTAGACTCACGTCACTTTTTCTGGCCGATGCACCAGCAGCCTGTGCTGCAACAACTCGGCTATTTTGATCACGAACATTGTCCAAACGCGGAGCGAATTGCACGTCGCGGTTTCTATTTGCCGAGTGGCGTTGGGACAACGATGGCTGAAGTCGATGCCAGTGCTGCGGCGTTGAAGGAAATCCTGGAATGACGGCCTTTGCTGATTATGCCAGTTATTATGATCGTTTATATCACGATAAGGACTACACGATTGAAGTAAATTTCGTCGAACATCTGATCCAGCGGCACCTGACTGACGCGCGATCCATTCTCGACCTCGGTTGCGGAACGGCTCGTCATGCCGCTGAATTTGCGCAACGCGGTTACACAGTTGAGGGCGTTGAGATAAGTCCTCAGATGATCGAGTTGGCCCGTATGCGGGCGCGCAAAATGGCTCCAGCGGAACAAGCGCGATTGCAAATCGTGCAAGCGGATGCTTCTCAGTATCTGAGCGAAAGTCGGCACGATGTCGTGGCGGCGCTTTTCCACGTGATTTGCTATCAGACTAGTAATCGGGCTTTAGCGGGTTTATTCCGGTCGGCACGACATGCTCTGCGGGATGATGGCTTGTTCATCTTCGATTTTTGGTACGGTCCCGCCGTGCTCAGCGATCGGCCAACGGTGCGCGTCAAGCGCGTCGCTGCGGACGGCATAACGATCGATAGGCGAGCCGACCCCGTGTTGGACGCAGCTCGGAACGTGGTGGAGGTGAATTACAAGCTTGTCATCGCGGACGATGCGACTGGTCATACCGAGGAAGCGCAAGAGGTGCATACGTTGCGTTATCTCTTCATTCCCGAAATCGAGCTTTTGGCCGATTGGGCCGGTTTCGAGCTTATCGAAGTTGGTCAATGGTTGAGCGGGCAGCCGCTGAGTCTTGATTCGTGGCTCGGATACGCGGTCGCCCGCGCCAAGCGGGTCTAGTCCGTCGTGGAGGTGGCTGTCATTTGGCTGGTGTGGGCGCGGTGATAGCTGAACATAAGAACTGTAATGATGGTCTGCTCATTTCACAGGCCTGCCAATCCAATCTGGCGCGATGGTTCGGTGCAGGTAGCAATCTCGGAATTTTCAAACGTGGGAGTGGCCTTTGAGGGTTGGGTTGCTTGTTGGGCACACACAGCCGACTGCCGGGGGGGAATACAACTACATTGTGGAGGTCCTTGGCGCGTTGGGGCGTCTTGCGGCCGAAAGCAACCACGAGTTCGTGCTGTTTCATCGGGGTTGCGATGCATTGGTTCAACGTTTCCCGGGCATTCGCTCGATTGATCTAGGGCATCGAGAGCGACGAAGCTTGAACTGGTTAGGACGTGTATTTGAGAAACGTCCCAGGTTGGGTCAATTGGTGTCTCCCATTTTGCGATGGAATGTACCGCGCGGAAACGATGCAGCGGTCTACCGTCAAGAGGAAATTCAATTTATCCTGCAGCTTTCTCCGTTTGAGACCGCCAAACACGATCTTCCTTACGGGGTCGTAATCTGGGATTTGGCTCATCGTCACTGGCCCTGTTTCCCGGAGGTCGGCGATCGAACCACATGGATTTGGCGGCAACAGCACTTTGCGCTTTTAATTGGCCGCGCGTCGATCATCTACACGGGAACGAAAACCGGGCAGCGTGAACTTGAGGCCTATTTCCAAGTTCCTCCACACAAGACCAGGATTTTGCAATTTCCAACGCCATCATTCGCGATCGGCGCAGCGGAACGCCCTATCCGCTCGGATGTCCTTCGGCGCCTTGAGGTTCCAAAGGAGTACGTATTGTATCCAGCTCAGTTTTGGGCTCACAAAAATCACGCCGTAGTGCTCGAAGCTTGCAAACTGATTTGCGATAGAACCGGCTGGGACTTGGGTGTCGTCTTTGTCGGCTCGGACAAAGGAAATCGAGAATACATTCGACAGTACGCGATTCGTCTCGGCCTTGAGGAAGTTTGCAAGATCGTTGAATTCGTGGATCAAGAAGACTTGATAGATCTCTATAAGGGAGCATTCTGTCTGGCCTACGCGACCTTCTTCGGGCCAGACAATTTACCCCCGCTTGAGGCATTTGCCCTTGGCTGCCCCGTCGTAGCGTCAGCTGTGCCCGGCTCCGAGGAACAGCTGGGAAACTGCGCGTTACTATTCGCTCCGCATGATGAGCATGAGCTCGCACGGCAGATATTGGCCTTGCAAAATCCCGAGACAAGGTCCCGGTTAATCAGCAATGGAAATGAGCGCGGGCGTCATGCGGCTACCTGGGGCGACTATGCCCGAGCTCTTCTCCAGAGCCTCGATGACTTTGTCGCCATACGACGCGCCTGGCGGTAGAACTCGCCCAATGCCCAATGCATCCCCACGTGCGAGAACTGTAACGTTGTGCAAAGCTGCAACAGAGGCGCGCCCGCGCATCAGACCATAACCAGTTTAATGGATGCTTGCGACGCGATGGCGCAGCGGTTTGGCGGCTACGTCTAGAGCACATCACGATGAGGCTGAATCGCGAGGTGCTCCAGATCTACTTGCTATCGCATGTCCTTTTTCGGAAAACCGGTTTCCACTTTTCCGGGACATGCTCTAGCCGAAAATGGAGCTTGCCATTTTCAGACCGAATTTTCACCGGCCGACCGGTTCCCGGGAACCCGCGCTAACGCTTGCTGCAATGTCAAATTGTACCTACGGCACGTTCGATCGCGTCAAGAACGCTCGAAGGCCGCGACGTCGAAAATTTTCGTGCAAAATAACACCGGGATTCCCACATGCGATCGAGGTCGTCGACTTCGAGTGTTCTCGGATGTTTATCTTGTCCAGCCCAATCCGTATATCTTTTGTTATCAGGACAAATCCTCAAATCTGATCTGTTGGCCAGTATCGTCTGATAATAGGATTCTTCTGGGCAAAATCGACCATCAAGGTGTTTGATTGTTTGGCGGCTTTTAGGTGTGTCAGATAACAATATACGCGCGACCTGGCGGTTTCCGGTAAACCAATGGTCGCCCGCATAACATTTCCATTTCGGCGAATAGGGTGAAAACGCGCGGAGCAAAAAGTTTTTGCGAATTATAAATGGCCGGCGGTTGGCTTCTTTAACGAACAGCGGTGGGACCATGATGGTCTTCGCGACGTAACGATCGTAGGCATTGCGCCGCCACTGCGGCTCCGAACTGCCAATGCGCGTTCTGCCGGTCTTTGACGGAGCGGGGTTCCGTTCTGCAAGCTGGTAATCCATGTACAGATCGAATGGATTCTCTTCGAGCTCTTTCATGACCTTTGGCCCAGGCATGATCGGGAAGTCGGTCGCGCTAAGAAGCGTGAACCAATCAGGATCGTTGCTCGCGTATAATTCCCGCAATGCCAAAAGCGTTGCATGAACGACGCTGATATCGGCCCACTTTGTCTTAATCGGAGGTCTGACGAATTTGACATTTGCGTCAAACGCGCTGACGTCTCCATTCGCCTGGTGGAAATCATGATGGACAACAACAGGGACTTTGCCGTAGGTGCGCCGCAGCGCTGCGGTCAGTCGTAGAAGCACGTCCAGTTGCAAGTGCGAGAGAATAACGAATCCCATGCGGAGGCTCATCGCTTTCGCCTCAGGTTCTGCCGCCGACTTTTTAAGAGCGCCATTGTCCGCGCGCCTCAGCAGGTTGAAGTTTGTGGCGCAGAGCAGGCCATTTCGCCAGTCCCGATGAATTGGCGCCCATGGCAGGCAAACTTGCCGCTATGTCTCGACTTTCGTCGATGTCGCCGTTGAAACCGGAGCTATCGACCCATGAGCCGGGGAGTATGGAAATGTCCGTACCGGATTCGGGCTTTCGGTTATCTCGATGCAGACGGCGCCTCTTACGAAATCGATCCCTTCCGTATTATGACGGCCGAGCCAGAAATCGAGCGTATAGAGTCCAGGGACAAGCGGCGGCAGCCAGATGTTGATGTCCACTTTGTAAGTCCCGGCAGATCCGCCGATAAAGGGCTCGGCGATCGGCTCCGCTTGCATGACGGTAGCGTAGCTCCGGTCGACGAAATCAACGGAAAGAAAAACCGGAGGTCCATCGGGTTGCAATTCGATGATGGCCTCGCAATTCAGGACGAGGTTCGGCTGCTTGCCATCAAGCGCTGCATTGATTGAAACAAAATGCACGGCAGGTTTTGCAGTCGTGTATGGACGCGTCCAAGTATAGTCGATGGATGGGTCGCGATCTGAGGTGTAGCTCTCGAGAGCGGTCTCGACGTCAAATTTCTCGGAAGCATGTCCGTTACGCAGGATAATGCCGTGGCTGCACAAGCTGCAAATCGCCGCGTGATTGTGGCTGACAAAGAGTATCGTTCGGCCGCTGCGTGCGACTTGCGACATTTTTCCAAGGCATTTTTTCTGAAACTCCAAATCGCCGACGGCGAGAACCTCGTCGAAGACGAGGATCTCCGGCTCGAGGTGGGCTGCCACCGCGAACGCCAGCCGGACGTACATACCGGACGAATAATGCTTGACCGGCGTGTCCAGGAACTTCTCGACTTCGGCGAAGGCAACAATTTCGTCGAATTTGCTCCGGATCTCGCGTTGCCTCATGCCCAAGACGGCGCCGTTGAGAAAAATATTCTCACGTCCTGTGAGCTCGGGATGAAATCCAGTCCCGACTTCGAGCAGGCTGGCGACCCGCCCACGGAGCACGGCACGTCCCTCGGTTGGCTCGGTTATGCGGCTCAAAAGCTTCAGTAATGTGCTCTTGCCCGCGCCGTTCTTGCCAATGATGCCGAGTATCTCACCCTCATTGACTTCGAATGTCACGTCCTTGAGCGCCCAAAACTCTTCGATTTTATCCCCTTGGACGATTTGGCGCCCGCGGGCCATATCAACGGCTTTGCGGGCAAAACTTCGCGCCTCGCGACTGATCACGTCCCGAAGCGCCGTGTATTGGTACCAACTATCGTTTCCTGCGGCGTGTCCCAGCAAGTAGCTCTTGGACAGGCCTTCTGCGACGATAATTCGCTTGCTCATTCAATCTCGCCGTCAAATTAGGTCTGCAAAACTTCGCTCGGTCCTACGGAACTGACGCATCCCGAACCAGACGAAGAACGCAGCGACGATGACACTGACAAGCAAGCCTGGAAGATATAATGCGCCTCCACCACCAATAATGCACCACCGGAACCCATCAATGACCCCAACCATCGGATTAAGGGAGTAAACAAGCTGCCATTCCGCGGGCACGACATTCGAGCTAAATCCCACGGGAGAGACATAAAGGCCAAGCTGGACGACAAATGGAATGATGTACCGAAAGTCACGATATTTCACGTTGAGAGCGCTGAGCCAGAGCGAAGGGCCGACGCTGACGAGAAAGGCCATGAGCGTAAATATTGGCAAGAAAACAATTCGCCAGTCTGGGAGGTAACGGTACCAGGCCATCAAGCCAAGCAAAATGCAAAAGCTGATAAGGAAATCGACGAATGCCACAGCCACGGTCGCAACGGGTACTATAAGTCGTGGAAAATACACTTTGCTGATTAGCTTGTCGTTGTTGATCAGGCTGTTCGAGGCCTCGCTGAGACCGGTTGAAAAGAACGTCCAGGGCAAAAGACCAGCGAAAACCATCAGGGCATAAGGAGCGTTGCCGTCCGCCGGCAGCTTGGCAATGCGGCCAAAAATGATTGTAAAAATAACCATGGTAAGAAAGGGGCGAATAAGCGCCCACAGTACGCCGATCACTGTTTGCTTGTATCGGACCGAAAGGTCGCGCCAAGCGAGTACGCGAAAAAGCTCACGATACCGCCAGAGGTCAAGCCAATAGTGCAATTCCGCACGGCCTGCCTCGATGACAATCTCGTCGTCCATTATCGCCTCGTTAACTCTGTACCGTCGCTTGGAATACGAAGGAATCCGCTGGGAAAATAAGCATACCCAACGACTATCGCGCCAGAAGCGTCCCTCGTCGCAGAACGGGTTTTTCGACCGCTAGGCGCGCGTTCCTGGCCCCATTGCTAGTTCGTAGCGGGGAAAAAATCGCAAAGCGCAGATATTAACTTCAGTCATCGGCGCTGCGATTCGTAGGGTTGGTTACCAGCCTTGTCCGAGGCTTTTCTGGTATATGGTAACCTCGCGACTGCAAAGTCTTTTTTTGTGTTTTCAAAACGACAACTCGTCTGCGCATTCAGAAGCCGTATGTCACGGATAAAATCGATATAGCATTAATCCGAAATCTGTGCTCAAGGTCGGCTTTCCGACCCCGCATTCACGCGGTCTGATGCCGCTGTCGCCTGCGGTTGAACGAAACCGCAGGGCAGTCGACACCAAACTGCTATGACGCGTGAACGCCTTGTCGGCTGCATAAGATGGTCAGCCGACGGAAGGTCTTGGCCAAGCCAATTGCGACGTCTGTATTTCGAGCCACGACAATAACGCTTCGCATTAGTTGGCATTAGCTCTATCGGGACGTCGGAATGGCCCATCAGTTGTTTGATTGAGCGGCCGGTCTGCAAGTTGAACAATCGCAGAGCAGAATGCAGCAGCCGAGCATCCGTCTATTACATCTCGCTTGAGAGAAGGAGTGGCCTGTTGTGTGCGGAGATATTCGCGCGCCACTTGTAGGCTTTCGAAAAGTGCGTCTGAGGAAAATTCATTCATAGCGAATACCTTGCCACCGCGTCGCTCGGCTTCAGCTTGCAACCAGCTGTCTTTAGTTGTGATGACCGGCCGCCCGAGTCCGACCGCTTCGATCAAAATTCCTGACGTGCGGTGCTCATATTGAACGGAATCGTATGGCAGCAATATGCAGTTGGCTCGAGCAAATTGCTCGAAATAATCGTGCTTTTCCACGAAGGTTTGTCGGAGTAATTCTACCCTCGGAACGTGCGCCAAAGCGGCGGAAGCAGAGAAATCTGATCCAGACGGGGGGGCGTGTATTATGAATTTGGTGTCGGGGTAGCGCGCTGCGAACGCAGGAACGGTCTGTGCGATGATGGTCGAGCCCTTCTCCGGCCGAAGCCCGCCAAAAAAGCCGAAGACAACGCCGCTTACGGGTGAAGGCGTGTGCTGACGCTTGGGCCAGCGCACCGGCAGGGGCAGAACGGCGCAGGGCACGCCAAGTTGTTTCGAAATGCGATCTGCAAGTAACTCTGAGTTTGAGGCAAAACGCACTCTGCCTGTTGCAGCGAGTGCGCGTGCGGCGTCTTTGGCCAAGGAGATCGCGCGCGTGCGAACGGATGGCTCGGCCGGTAGCAAAAATTCGAGCGGAAACTGGAACTGTATGCACAGCGACGGGCGCCGACCGTCGCGAAGGGTTGTCAGCCAACGTGACAGTCCCCCTAACTGATACAAGGTCAGGGTATGAACCAACAAAATCGTATCGCCATTGAGATCGTCGGCGTCGATCCTGTTCAAGGCACGAACCGTCAAAGCCGTGTTACTTCGGTAAGCGTCATCGAAATCTTCAACCACGGGATAGAGGCCGACGTCACAAACGGGCCTCGCTGGCAGCGAACGAACGATCTTCAGCGGTGCCCGCAAGTTGCAATAGAACCGGACATCGAAGTCGGATTGAAGCTCTTCCTTGATCAATTGCGCGAATTCAAGATGATGTCCATGAAACGCGAGGAGGGATGGATCGAAAACCACGAAGGTTCGGCGACCAACTCGTCTGGGCAGCGGCGGCGACATCCGCAGGATCTCGCGGCGCGCAAGATAAAGCAGGTGGCGAGGTCGAAACAGCAAGGGGCGGGACTTCATTTCAGGCCGTTTTCGCTTGGGAGTGCCGTTGCCGTGGCAGGCGCTTGCAGGACCTAAGATCGTCTCGAGAGGTTCGGTCCCATCGTGGCACCTAGATCCCGTTGTCGTGCCACCCATATCCCATTGCGCCACTTTTATGTGCATGCGTTGCAATCGCTGAGGGTGGTAACTTTTGTAATCAGTGATTGGGGCAGTCACAGGGCGTGCCGCCGCTCTCTTTTCTCCATTTCGCGCACCTAATTTGCGATATAAGGCGACGGAGTTTCCACGGGATAGCTGAGTGCGCCTTGAATCGGATAGCTGACGCTGAAATAATTGGCAAGTAATCGGATCGTCTCGCATCGTCGTTCCCGGTGCCCGACGTCTACGCAAAGTCCCGTCTAATCATTCTCGTGGGAGGTCGGAGGCCACGATTGCTGGCTCGGCCAGGGAGCGTGGAAGAGGCGTATAAGCGCATTGACCCAGTGGTGACGACGTTGCCGGTGCCAGTGGACGCTCTACGCGTTCCGATTAGGCGGCGTGATTTGAAAACGATCCGAATATGGGCGGGCATTTTCAGTAACGTCAATTTGCAATTGTTAACGGGTGAAACCTGCGTGTGTATTTATCTGCACCTAATCCCTCTATGACGGCGAGTATTCTTGCATGGGGTCTGCATCAATCGAGGCATCACTGATCATCTGCTCACACAACCCGCGTTTGGATTATTTGAAGCGCGTGCTCTCGGCTCTCCAAGCCCAGTCTTTACCGAAAGATTGCTGGGAGTTGATACTCGTAGATAATCGGTCGCTCTCTCCACTAGCCTCGAGCTGGGATTTGTCTTGGCATCCGCGCGCTCGGCACGTCGTTGAGACGGAAATTGGCTTGGCTGCGGCTCGCCGGAGAGGCATCGAAGAGGCATTGTCGGATCTTTTGATTTTTGTCGACGATGATAACATTCTAAGTCCGGACTATATACGAGAAGCGATCAAGATAGGGCGTGATCATCCATTTCTGGGTGTTTGGGGCAGTGCCGAGATCATTCCAGAATTCGAGACAAGGCCGGATCAGAGCGTTGAGCCTCTCCTTTCTTATCTGGCTCTTCGAAGCGTGCAAAAGAAGCATTGGACCAATTTCCTGCCGTGCCCCGAGGCCACTCCCTGGGGGGCCGGCCTCTGCGTGCGTGCGAGCGTTGCGAAAGCCTATCGCGATTACTCCAAACAATCCCGGGTCCGTATTACGGGGCGAAAAGGTGATATGCTTTTTAGCGGGGAGGATTTGGAGATCTCATACGTCGCCAACGCCGCCGGCCTGGGCATCGGCATATTTCCTGAGCTTAAGCTTACGCACTTGATTGCAAAGGAGCGTCTCTCGTTGGATTATCTGATCCGGGTTTGTGAGGGGACGGCATTGTCAAATATTCTGCTGGATTACAGTTGGAACCGTCGCGAACCGAAAGAGCTTTCTCGGGCCCATGACATCATGTCGATCCTAAAGAATTTGCTGTTGCGTCGTGGAGCTGATCGCCAAATCTTCCTGGCGAATCGCAGGGCGATGAAGGTGGCGAAGAAAATAATATTGAGCCAATGTTCAGCCGATGCATAGTCGGTGCGGATCGTTCTCCCAAGGCCGTGGCGTCGAGGTGCCTGCAATGGCCAGGTTCCGTCTCGTCCGGCCCGCAAATTGCCATATCCAGCCTACGAGTGAATGCAAACGGCGACGTCGGCCGCGCGGGCCGGCTTCCGCCGCCGAATGCTTGCGTTTAGTCATGACGCAAATTTGCGTTAGTACATAAAATGCACGGCGTCACCCGCCGATGAGAGCGGTGACGCTGGAGTAACAAGTTCGAGAAACGGAGTGGCCGATTGCGTCGACGCGATCTAATATTTTTGAGCGGCGCAGCGGCAATTCTGCCATTGTGCGCAGCACCGCACCAAAGGGCCGCGTTGGCAAACGACTTGCTTCGTCGAACCAATGCCGCTGGAGTGACGTCGGCTGCAGATTTGCCTGACCTGGGAGCGAACGTTCCGGATCCTTTCATGCTCAATGACGGCCTGCGGTGCAGAACCAAGGCCGACTGGCAAGTGCGCCGCGCTGAGCTTCGAGAAATCGTACAGGCATGTTGCTATGGTTTCGCCCCGGACGTTGATACGGCGATAAAGATCGTTAGCCGGAAAGACACGACTGCGGTCGCCGGTATCGTCAAAAGTGAATTCACCTGCACGACCGGTCCGCAGCACAGCGTTACTTTTCACTTCAACCTGTATCAACCGGCGGGGAATTCCGCGCCGTTGCCGGTGTTGATGTCGTCAGAGTTGGGCTGGGCTAACCTCGACGCCGCTGTCGGTGAGAGCAGCATCGCGATTGGAATGACCAACATCGAACGGTTGGTCAACGGGCTCAATGGAAAAAAATATATCGTCGGCGAGATGAATCGTGACGATTTTGCCTACGATGCCGCAGACGACCAGACCGTGTTCACGAATTATCCGGCGATCAATTCATACCCCTATGGAGTTGGAGACGGCAGATACGACTGGGGGACCTTGCGGGCGTGGGCCTGGGGGATGTCGCGCGTCGTCGATGTGCTGACGACGTTTGCCGCCGTTGATCCAACAAAGATCAGCATTAGCGGGCTGAGTAGGGGTGGTCACGCCGCGGGACTTGCGGGTGCGCTCGACGAGCGAATCGCGCTCACTCTGGACTGCATGGGGGGCTGCGTACTTGAGCCCTGGCGTGGCTCGAAGATAAAGACGGCGCCCCCCGGCGCACTTATCAATCACAATATCGTCTACGGCGGTGCCCCGGGTTGGCACAATAAGCGCTTTGCCGATTTTAACGGTGCGGCGGTGACCAAGTTGCCTTACGACATCATTGCGATGTTGATTGCGCCGCGCTTGTTCTTGAGCCTGAACAACGATGAGGATGCCAATCTCGATCAACTGAAGCTAGCCCAGGGATTTAACTGCGCCAAGCAGGTCTATCACGCCCTCGGCGTACCCGACGCGATCGGCTTGTGGACTACGGACCGGGTCGGAATGCGGGATACGGTGCGGGGCCACAACATGGAATACGACAAGTGGACGGCGTGGCAGAACTTTGCAGACTGGCAGTGGTACGGCGTGAAAGGTTATTCGCCGCGCATACGATTTCACATCGGCGCCGCCGCGTGCACCTTACAATTCCGGTCTCCCGCCGATCTATTCCTGGTTGACCCCTGCGTTAACGTAAGCGGACGAATGGCGCATCTCCAGGTCCGCCGTTATCATCAGGTGACAGCCAGCCCCGCGTAGGTCCTGCATCGGGATATGCGCGTGAACTCACCGAACGCGATTCGGCGCAACCTCGGTGGAGTGGCAATTGCCCAAGGCTTTTGAACGGTTTATAAGGGCCATTGGTCTCGCCCTCATCCAGGTATGAGGTTGCCCAATGGTTCTCTCCCGTCTATCCTGAAAGCTGCGAAAACGAGCAACACATCGACGACGATGTGGCGGTAACCGGCAGGAACATTGGGTATCGCTACATTGCGGGCGAGATCGATAGCGGCATTAGGGTCCATTGCCCTTTCATGCTTTCCGGACAAGCCGAGATCAAAATTTGCAGGAGGGCTGGTTAGTGTCCCCCGTCGTGCGTGAACGGTTCCGCGTTGCGAATGCGCGCCGCCTCTCACAAATCTTCCGTAAACCAGTCGATCCCCAACGATGCAGCTGATAATTAAATCGAATGGCTGGACGTAGAACATCTCTCAAAAGCGTTGAGGCATTGCGTGCTGTTGCCGCCGGCGCTGTGGTGGTTCATCACACCTTATTTATGCTCGTTAACAATGCCGGCTATTCGTTCGTCGTTTGGGAGAGCGGCGCTGCGGGAGTTGATTTGTTTTTTTGCATCAGCGGCTTCGTGATGACGTACGCGCATGCTGGAGATTTTCAAGCATTGCATGCTTCTCGCACGTTTCTTCTGCGGAGGCTCATTCGAATTGCGCCGCTTTACTGGCTCGTAACAACTCTCGTGGCGGCCGGGCTATGGTTCGTCCCTCAGCTGTTTCCCAATCTGCGGTTTGATTGGCTAAACGTGATCCTGTCGTATGGGTTCCTCTTGTCTAGAACCTCAAACGGCGACATTACCACAGTGGTTTCTGTTGGATGGACGCTTTGCTTTGAAGCGTATTTTTACGTCATCTTCGCTATACTTCTCAATTGGCCGAGGCGTTATTTTCTCTTTGTTGCGGCACTGATTTTTGCAACGGGTATTTTGGTTGGTCTCTCCGGCTTGCCTATTCCACCTCCGGCTACCGTGGCCGTCAGGCCTCTGCTCATTGAATTTTTGTTTGGCGTTGTAATCGGTCTCGTATTCCTGAAAGACAAAGCCTTGCCGTTGCCGCTATCGATTCTGCTGGTCATCGGAAGCGCAGTTGTCCTCGGAATTTCTGCGCCGCCCGATGATTGGCGGCGATTGGCATTGTGGGGACTGCCATGCGCCATGATCCTGGCAGCTGGATTGTCTTGGGAGCGATCTGGCATGCGAGTGCCGAAGTGGCTGATTGCGCTGGGCGCAAGCTCGTACAGTCTTTATTTGGTCCACAACCTCGTTATCTCGCTGGTCGGCAAGGTGTGGAAGTTTTTCCACCTTTCGTATGTGCCGCCGGTCGTTCCTGGGGTTGTCGCTTTTGTCGCGGCTCTAGCGGTCGCTCACGTCATTTACATTTGGCTGGAAAAGCCGTTGATCGATTGGCTGCGTCAGCGGTTCCTGAGACGGCCCAAATCCGCTGCCGCCGTATCAACCGGCGCCGCAACGGACTTGCCACGTTTCGAGCGGGTTCCTCCCTGGCCTGAGCAGCTGCAGAATTGACGGACCGAGATTTTGTCGGATCTGCTTTCAAATATTGCTGCCGTGGCCGTTGACCGGAACTGCGGCGCCGCTTTCACGACTTAATCCATTGGTGGTTCACGTTTCTGCGTGATGACCCGGCACCGTCGAAGGCGATTGCCGGGGACGTATAGTGGCGGGCTCGTTGCCGGAACCTACACGCAAATTATATTCTCTTCAAAGCCAAGCCTATTCCTGTCAATCGGTCTAAACGTCAGAGCGTCCAAACAACGGTAACCGCATTGCTCAAGTCGGGAGATAATATTCCTGCCGTCGAGAGGATATTCGCGAGTGAGGTCGGTCAGTATTTCGCAGAGAATTGGAATCTTGCGGCCCTTGTTTGATAGGACGGACGACATGCCGTCCAGGACGTATTCCTCAAATCCCTCGACGTCGATTTTGATTAAGCCGATGCCGTCCACGTCGATCGAATTTGCACGGAGGTATTCGTCTAATGTGATTACTTCGACTTCCGCGGTTTGCGTAAGGGCCTCGGCGTGGGAAAGAAACCCGGAGAACAAGGAGCTCGATCCGATATTCGTATCTTGATTGTCAAAATTATCTGATTGCGGCAGCACCATGGCCATGGTGCGTTGCTCGTTTCGGCTCCCGCAGGCAACGTTGTTGGCGACCAACTTGAAAGCTGGATTAAGGTCGGCAATCCGTTGCAAAAAGAAATGGTACTGAGTGACAGGCTCGAAGGCGTGCACTTGACCCGTCTGACGTACTTTTGCGAGTGCATACGCGGACCAGTATCCGCAGTTTGCGCCGATGTCGATGAACGTGCTGCCTGGCACAAGAAATTTGTTGAAGACGCGCTCGAGAAACATCTCATGCGTGTGGTGCAGATATTTTGTAGTTAATTTATGCAACGAAAGGTCGATCTCATATTTGACATCCGCGAATGTCGTCTGCGCGATTCCAGAACGCTTTGCGGAAAACTGCTCGACGGTGCGGCGTCTCAGCATGTCGCTAAAACCCGCTGGGTCTGAGCAAGCGTATTTAGTCATGAAGCGAAGTGTTTTTTTCGGAACCACGCTGACCTCTTCAAGCGAGTGCGGTCTCTCCGGAAGCCGGGGAGTTCACTCAATCGCGCATAGAATCCTTGTCCCTGAACGCGGAGCTGGTAGCTCCAAGGGAGCAATTCGTCGGGACACCCAGCAATACTCTGCGCTTGGCTTGTGACTTGTTGAGGGCGGAAAGGTCCGACTTGGAGCCGGCAATACTTCGCGGTAGTTGTGCGGATATGGATTGAAGAAGTTGAATACAGCCTACGATAGGTATTTCGCGCCGAATGTAGCAAATTCAGGTGTCCGGGCCTCAATGAAGGTGGTTTCCGAAGCGCGTCAGTGCGGGACGTAAAGCAACCCGCCCGTCCGACGCCGCGCAAAGCCGCTAAGCTGCCGTATGTTCAAGCGAGTTTTTTCGCAGGTCGACATTCGCCGGATGTTAAAAGATAAGGGCAGGGCCGATCTGCATCTCGGCGAGAAATTCTGATGGATGACAACGAGCCAAAAGTTGTGAACGAGTCCACTATCAACGTGGACTATACCCATGTTGGACGGCGCGCGAGCGGTATCGAACGTATCACGGTCGAGCAATTCAACAGTGACGTACTGTCGCCGTTAAAAGTGAAGCCGCTGAGGGC
Organism: uncultured Alphaproteobacteria bacterium; assembly: GCA_963737755.1. Lineage (GTDB taxonomy): Bacteria > Pseudomonadota > Alphaproteobacteria > Rhizobiales > Xanthobacteraceae > BOG-931. The sequence goes on from CAVTTZ010000029.1 coordinate 177,248, forward strand.
TCTTTCGCCACATCGACCATCCGTTGTCTTTGCTCAAACGGTTCAACTTCCGCTGCACGCTGTCCGGAACCCCCGAGCGGTATATGTCTTTCCAGGATTTCCGCCGGCGCCCTATTTTGCGAGTCGTCGCGCTGGTTGCGTTCTTTTCGTCCATGACATGTTTCTCTTAACGCGGCGAGGCGATCTGAACAGTGTCGGAAAGTACTATATGGCTCCCCTGTTTAAACTGGCAGTGAGGAGCTTTAGATATTTTCTGACAAATTCGGAGAGCACCAGTCGCGAGCTGGAGCTCTTTTGCAGACCGGATGCGCAAATCCTCACCTATCGACCCTACGTTCGCAATGTCTTCGGTCTGACTGAGGATGGTCGTCTTGCACGACCTGCACGGCCCAGCAAGTTGCGTGTTGTTGCAATTGGAACCGTGGAACCACGCAAAAATTTTCGGCAGGCTGTGCTAATTTGTGAGGCGCTTGCGCGCAGACTTCAGGTCGAGGTCGAACTGCATATCATCGGCCGTTTCGGCTGGGGTCCGGACGTCCGTTATCTGGCCGACAGGCCAAATGTCACTTTACACGGATATATGGATGACGCGGCTGTGCGTTCGATTATATCGGCGTCAGACGTTATGCTATGCACGTCTCACGACGAAGGTCTATGTCTACCCCTCATCGAGGTCCAGTATTCCGGCATCCCCGTCATCGCGCCCGACCAACGCGTATTCAGGGAAGTGCTTGGGAAATCTGGAATTTTTATACAACCTCAAGAACCGGAGCAAGCAGCAAAGGATATCGCGGACGTCTTAACCATGCCTTCTTGGCCCGTTAAGTACGTGTCGGCCGCGAAGGCAAATATTGTTCGTTGGAATTCGATTGCGGAAATGGATCGCGGTAAGGTGACGTCGTTTCTGTCGAGCCTAGCTTCAAGCCGAGCGCGGGGAGTCGGTAACTGTGCCACGTAATTTTGCAACCACCGGCATGAGCTCAACTCCTGCTGTCGAGCCGCAAGGCGCAATCGACCTGCCCTTGCGAAGCCCGGATCCTCCGATCCTCGTTGAAATCGATGGTCAACCCATCAATGTTCGCAATCCAACCGATGCAATCGGGTCGATCATCCAACACTTGAAGCATCCGGCATCGTTTCTCGTTTGTACGTTGAATCTCGATCACCTCGTGAAGTTGCGAACGCGCGGCGAATTGCGAAAAGCTTACGAGCGGGCGAGGATCATTACAGCCGATGGCTTTCCGATCGTTGCGCTAAGTCGTCTCAAGGGGTGCGAACTTGAGCGAACAACGGGCTCCGACCTCATAGAGCCGACGTGCGCCGCGGCTGCTCGGCATCGGCTGCCAATATTTCTGATGGGAAGTACATTTGCAGTTCTCAGCAAGACGGCTCGCCAACTCGCGGCTTCCAATCCCGGTCTTGAGATCGCCGGCGTCTATGCGCCGGCGCAAGGATTCTCGGTTAGATCCGTGGATGCCGACAGAGCCGTCGACCTGATTAGAAACTCTGGTGCACGCTTGTGCTTTTTGGCTCTGGGCGCGCCGCTACAAGAGTTGTTTGCTTTGCGCGCAATTGATGAAACCGTCGGGATCGCATTTCTCCCGATCGGTGCTGGGCTCGATTTTCTAGCTGGCGCTCAGGTGCGATGCCCCCCGGCGCTTCAAAAAATGAACCTGGAATGGGCATGGCGGCTGGCGGGAGATCCTCGTCGTATGTGGCTACGCTATTCTCGCTGTGCGGCGCTTTTCGCCGTGCTGTTCGTAACAGAGGCATTACGTCGTTTGGGGCGAACGATGCCAACGCCGAAATGGGGCGGGGCGGCATGACAAGGCACGCGCGTGCGGCCCGGGTAGCATTTGGGCTGGGAGTCGTTTAAAGCAGTAGATGAAGTTCTCCGTACCCACCAGTGTGAGGCGGTGCTCAAGGTGCTCCTTCACGACTTGCAAAGCGGCCGGCCGCACATCGTGGTAGGCGCCTGACTGGGATCGCAACGGTTGGCATTGTGAGGATCAATTACCCGCGGGGTTCCAAAGCGGCGCAAGCCGATTGCCCAAGTGATCCCGCAGCAGGCGTACGCTCGAACTGAGGCAGCGAGTGTTATACATCACTACCCAATCATCGAGCCGGGGCAGCCGTTGTGCATGGTAATTCTGAACGCGTCGAGGCTTCACGTCAGAAACCGAGCTCTGCGTCGGATGTCTGGTATTACGCTGACAATAGTGGACATATCGGACCGTTCAGTCTGCTGCAGCTCAAGGCGACGCTTTTGACAATGGCGGATCCGCGTGAGGCGTTGGTGTGGTGCCCCACGTTCACGGGCTGGAAGCGCGCAAACGATGTGCCGGAGCTCTGGAACGACCCTGTATCGCTGCCGCCGTCTCGCGCCGCTCAAACCAGCGATAGGGATAGCGATGACGCTGGACCCCAAAGGCGTGGCCCAAAATGGTGGTGGTTCGTTTGGTTGCTTTCTTTAATTGGCTCAAGCCGAGCTGGCCGCGAGGAGATGAGCCGACTTTCCAACGATCGCTTGATCGTGAAAGAGACAAAGCGATGGCTGGCGGAAGGGCCGCCGGACGTTGCCTATGTTGCTATTTCATTGATCAGAGCAAACTTCCTATTCGTTTTGGTCTCGCTGACGTGCTTGTCATACGGCGTTCATAACGGCATTGCCATCAACAGCCTATCATCCGGTTTGATTGCCGGCGTCTTGGCGGCTGTCATTATAAATTCCGCAATTCTTGCTTTGCGTAAATTTCGTTTGAAGAAGCCGAGCGCTTTGGTCGTCCGCCTTGGAAAGATTGCCTACTGGGCAGGCTGGTCTCTGGCGTTTTATGGCATATTGTTGATGGTCTATCGGATTTCTCACATAGGTTTGCGCGACGGCTTGGATGCGGCCGTCGGCGTATTGCCGAGCGTGATTTTCTACCCCGCGGCCGGATGGTGCATTCGCTATATGCTGGGCGATAGACGACGCGATGCGGGAGGCGTTGGCCGGATGAAGGGATCCTCGGTCAGTGAGCACCGACGGCGCCAGTCGTGAGCATCGTTGGTAGCCTTGTTTTAGTTTAATATAACCTTCCACCCTGATACGTGTTATCGGATGTGGCACCGCCGTCTTCGCGGGTATCCATTCGCGCGATGCGCAGATCTGGCGATTCATCATAGACTGCAATATTCTTGCAATTCTTAGGCACGGAAGTGGAGGGCAGGTTGGAGAGAATTCTTGTCACTGGTGGCGCAGGCTTTCTAGGCTCCCATCTTTGTGAACGGCTGATCGCCCAAGGGCATGACGTGCTTTGCGCGGACAATTTTTTTACGGGAAACAAAAATAACGTCGCTCATCTGATGACGCATCCGCACTTTGAGCTATTGCGTCACGACGTGACATTTCCTTTGTATGTCGAAGTCGACAAAATCTTCAATCTCGCGTGTCCCGCCTCGCCTATTCATTACCAGTTCGATCCAGTACAGACCACCAAAACCAGCGTCCATGGGGCCATCAATATGCTGGGCTTGGCGAAGCGTGTAAGGGCCAAAATCCTTCAGGCGTCGACTTCCGAGGTCTATGGCGATCCGGAGATTCATCCGCAGGTGGAGAGCTACTGGGGGCGCGTTAACCCTGTCGGCGTTCGCTCTTGTTACGACGAGGGAAAGCGCTGTGCCGAGACGTTATTCTTCGATTATTGGCGACAACACCAAGTACGAATTAAGGTTGTTCGGATCTTCAATACCTACGGTCCTCGAATGCACCCGAATGACGGCAGAGTCGTGTCAAATTTCATTGTGCAGGCACTGAAGGGTGAGGACATCACTATTTACGGCGAGGGGCAGCAAACACGGAGCTTCTGCTACGTCGATGATCTAATCGAGGCGATGCTCTTGGCGATGAATACTCCGGATACCTTTATCGGGCCTGTTAACATTGGAAATCCGCGCGAGTTCACGATATTGGAACTCGCGGAGCTGGTGATCAAGCTCACGGGTTCGGCAAGCAAGATCATTCACAGGCCGCTTCCAAGCGATGACCCTCGACAACGCCAGCCCGATATTTCGCTCGCGAAGCAAGATCTAGGATGGTCTCCGACGACCGAACTGGAACAAGGTCTGGGCCGCACCATCCGGTATTTTAAGGACCACATCTCGCGGATTTGACTTCGAAAATATTGTGCCGAGTGGGAGATGCATCGTAAACAGAGGTCGGATGCCGTTCCGTTCAGCGCCGCTGCCGCCGTGCTCGTAAGTTAAATTCGGGAGCATTCGGCTGCGCTTGATGGGAAGCTCCCCCGGCACTGCGTCGCTCGAAGGACCACTCCAGTTCGTGCGACGCAATAGCGCCGTCGCTTCAGCTTTATTGACTTTCGTCGCATGCCGTAGCCTATGAACCTCGGGACATTTTGGACAGTCTGCATGTCATGGTAGCCATTGATCGTTTTGAGGTCGCAAGGGTGCCGGTGAGCCTGGTGAACATGCAAATGGCGTGTGCTGAGGTGGAGCGCCGCCATCATGCAGGGGAGGGCGGCTATTTCATCTTTCGCGACATGAATGGGGTTGTCGGAGCTCAGGACGACCCGCAACTGTTGAGCGCTCATCGAAATGCAGCACTGATTGCCCCAGACGGGATGCCGTTAGTGTGGCTCGCTCATCTGAACGGCTTCAAAGATGTGGGCCGTGTCTACGGACCAGACTTTATGCTGGAACTCTGCCAAATATCGGAGAACACGGATCTCAAGCATTTCTTGTTCGGTAGTACGGAACGGGTACTTGAGAAGCTTGTCGTTGAGCTCACCCGTCAATTTCCGAATCTGAAAATTTGTGGAAGCTATTCTCCGCCCGTTCTTCCGCCTGCGCAAACAGTCAGCCTCGACGACGTCGCGAGAATCCGTAGCTCCGGCGCGGATATCGTTTGGGTGGGTTTAGGCACGCCTAAGCAAGAATTGTGGATGCAAGCTCACGGCCCCCATCTTCCCAATAGCATCTTGATGGGTGTCGGTGCGGCGTTCGATTTTCACGCCAAACTCAAACGACAGCCTCCGCGCTGGATGCAACGAGCGGGTCTCGGTTGGTGCTTCCGCCTCATGAGCGAGCCGCGGCGCCTTGGCAAGCGCTACTTGGTGGGAATTCCGCGTTTCCTTTTTTTAATCGCTAAGCATGGGTGCACAATTCCGCCCGGTCTGCTCAACGTGTCGAAGAGTTGAGATCGCGGTAAAGATACCGTCGTGAAGGTCGGTTTGGCTTGAATAGATGACGTAATACAAGCCTCAACGAAGATGACATCGTGAATTCCCCGGGCGAAAACACTCAAATTGACCGGTTCTACTGGTACGTGGCCATCTTCGCGGTCTTGGCGCAACAAGGCGCATTTGTCTCGTCCCCAGCTTTGAGCAGCTTGGTGACGGATGCGAGTGCCGCCGATTCTCAAGCCAATGTCTTCAATACGATTGCGATAGCCTTCAATATTCTGTTGCTCGCGCCTTTGTGTCTGCTCCGCTTCCGGCGCATCACGCTGCTTATGCACGACAACGCGGCGGCCGTGGCTTTGCTGTTATTGATTTTTGTTTCGACAGTTTGGTCTATTCATCCGGATGTTACTATCCGCCGCAGTATCAATTACCTATCGACTATGCTGACGGCGTTTTATCTCGTTGAGCGTTTCGAGTTTCCGGATATCGCCAGGATTATATCGACGAGTATCGCAATCTCAGTCATCGGTTCGTTTTTCTTTGTGCTCATATTTCCTGACAACGCTGTCCATCCGGCATCGGTGCAATTTGATAATCTTGCCGGAGCATGGCGCGGAGCATTCGCGCACAAGAATGTGCTTGGCCATACGATGGCCGTTGGCATACTCGTGGAACTCTATCTTTTGATTAGTTGCCGAGACAGGTGGGTCTGGCATGCGCTTCTGCTTTGCGCTTGTTGGATGCTTCTCGTGCTTTCTCGGTCCAGTACCGCGATTATCTTGTCGTCGATTTATTTGGTCGGATGCGGCGCTCCTTGTGATGCTGCTCTATACCCGGCAGTATTTGGGTGTTGGTCTGGCAGTAGCGTTTACTTTCACAGTGACCGTTGGCGGCATTTATTGGGTCGACCCGGATGTCATGTGGACCTTGCTGGGACGCGACGCCACATTAACGGGGCGGACCGAGCTATGGGCTCTGGTGGTGAATCTGATCTCGGAAAAGCCGCTGCTCGGGTGGGGATATTCGGCAATTTGGCTACCCAACGAGCCCATTGCGACAGCGGTTTCGGAATATGTCGGCTGGGCAGTCCCTCACGCTCACAATGCTTGGCTTGAAATCACCCTTGAGCTGGGTTTCGTCGGGCTAGGAACGGTGGTTACCTTCGTCGCCATCTCATTTTGGCGAAGCATCCGTTGTTTGATGGGTGGGGTGTATAGCCTTGGGATGATTTCTTTGGTGTTTTTCTTAGGCACAATTATTTCAGGCGCCACAGAATCCACGCTCGCGCAGAATCAAACAATGGAGTGGGTCCTATTCAATGTCCTGAGCTTCAGTTGCGGTCTGGAAATAAGAAGGCTGCTGCATGACGTGGCTGGGAGTGCAACGGCGGAGGCGAGCAGCGAGTTCGGTTGATCGCCGGCCCTTTGCCCAGAGCACATCACGATTAGGCTGAATCGCGATGTGCTCAAGATCTATTTGTTATCGCATGTCCTTTTTCGGAAAACCGGTTTCCCCTTTTCCGGGACATGCTCTAGCGGTCTCGGAAAATGGATAAGTGACGACAAGGACGTCGGCTGAGCGAAAGCACTTGTTAGGACTGTCGTTCGATTTCGCGCGGCTAAACGCGGACCTCGTGGAGGTCGGTGTTCGACGGGATCTTGGAATTGGAGGCCGAGCGAGAGGATCGAACTCTCAACCTTACGACATACGAAGTCGCTGCTCTTCCACTTAAGCTACCCGGCCGGAAAGTCACCTTCGAAGGTTTCACAATCAGGTGGAAAACGCGAGTGACGATGCGCGTCAACCTTAAGCCGCAAGCTTAATCCTGAACGTGTCGTTCACCATTCGCGATATCTGGATGGCGAAAGCCGTGTCGCTTTTTCGTCGATCCGACAATCCGTCAAGTCACTCTTTGATTGTTGCGGAGTGGCCGCGCTGTGCCCGTGGGCGGTCGCATGTCCCGATGAGCCAGCTGGGATCGGCGTGGCTTCTCTCCAGGAGTTAAGAAGAAAGCTGCGTCACCGATGCGTGGGCCCTGACCGCTTTCGGGCGCCCGCATTCGGCCTTGAATCTCTGTGCCTCCCATCGGTCGTTTCATTCTTGCGAGAAATGACTGTCGACCTGTCGGCGCACCGGTCCGGCGCGAGACCTCACCCTTTGCTCGGGAGGATGAGGGGGCCCCAGCCCGCGCCTTGAGACCCTGGGGCAAAACGCTGCCGTGCGGACGCACCGCCAACGTCTCGCGGCCATCGTCAGTGGGCGCGGACGCACATCAATCTTAATCGGCGAGCTTAATTTCCTCGCCGCGTGAAGTGCTTGCGGGGATGTGTTTCTCGTCACTTCGCCGCAGCGTCAGCTGAGCTAAACGGAAACAGCAAGTGGAGGTAGCCTCATGGTCGCCAGCTCATTCAATACCGTCCATAGGATCTGGCCGAAAGCCGCTGTTGGGCTGGCACTTGCGATTAACGGCGTGTGGGTCGTCGCACTCGCATACGGGATCTACGTGTTCGTCTTCTGACCGGCCGTCATCATCGCTAGACCCGCTCAGCTGTTTAGGCGGCTGCTGGGCCGAGCATCAATTCAGTCGATACTTTAAACACGAGCCAAGCCCGCATTGGGGAAGCGATATTTGCGGTGCCCCAAGTTGCATCGCGGCTCGAGGATTTAAAGTGCACCTGCCGGTGGCCGTCACTGTGTGCGTGTGTGTGTTGCATCGCGCTTTCAGCGGAGAGCAGCGGATCGCAACCCTCAACCTGAGCTGCCAGAGCCAATCTTCGGCCTGATCTACACCAGGGCCGCGGGAACGAGCCGCGGCCAATAGCGTTGAGGTTTGCTGGTGGCATGCCCGCATTGGGCTTCGAACGAAGTTCTCAAGCGGCGGCAGATCGGGGTGCCAGCGTCAGATATCGCACAGAGCGACTGGTGTCAGCCAAGACCATTGCTCAATGGGGAAATAGCAATGATAACGGTCAATAAGATGCGCCAACACGTCGAGCGCCTCGTCACTGAAATGAGAGAAACCATAGTCGCTCGTCCGAGCAGCTTGCAATTGCATTGGATCGAGAACCGAAACGAGGCAATCGCGATAGCGGATGACGACACCATCCAGCTGCGGATACCTTTTGTTCTGACCCCTGAGGACTATGGAACCTGCCTTTACAGCCTCGCCCGCGTCTACGACGCCGAACAAAGCTCTGCGAATATCGACGAGGTGACGCGTGAGCGCGCATTGTGGATTTGGGCCCGAGAGGCTGCGCTGGTTTGGACTCCAGAGATGGAGCTTGATGCCCAAGTGTCGCTTCAGGGTCACCTTGATCATTTTCGCGACAGCGCAGCCGCAGAACAGCCGCTGATCGCGGAGAGCAAGACAATGGATAAGGGCATTCCTGTGAAGCTGGCGCCATTGAAATCTTGGAATTTTTGAAGCGCAACCTGGCGCGTTTGCTGTCCTCAGCAAAGACGGGCTGCTGACAGAGCGAGAAGCTGACGTCGTCGGCTTAGCATACGGTGTCGTCTACGATTTGGTTGAGGCAGGTTGTCTCCGAATTCTTGAAGATGGAGATGGCCGCTGGTACGTCCGGCTTGCGCGGTCATGATGATCCGTAACATGATCCTGTGGAAATTCTGTTCGATGGATGGATGCGTTTAAGCGCGTCTCCTTCCGAGCACGCTAAACCGGGCGAAGATATTCCCGCTGACCAAGATCTGGCTTTCCAAATAACCGATATTGCTGTCGACGGGGGAGACAATCCTGCCGATTTCGCATGATTTGGTCGTGCTTTCGGCAAAGTCGTCGGCGGCGCGAAATGTGTTCTGCGTCACATACCGGATGCGATGCGGACGGTAGCTCCTTCGAACAGAGGGGACACCGTCATGAGAGCAGTCGCTGCCATCCGAAGGATTTGGTCGCTGACGGCCGTTGGGCCCGCGGTCGGCGTAAATGGCGTCTTGATCGCGGCGCTCGGATACGCCGCTTGCATGCTGCTCTGATCGGGCCGGATACGGTCTTGAGGCGGGGTCTTGACATCATCTTGCGTTTCGTCGCGCTGGGCATGTTGTTTTCGGTCATTGCTCGAGCCATTCTCCGCAGCCGTCGTGGGAGCGCGGTCAAGAACGAAAATTCATCGGTAGTCCGAGAACTGGCGACGACGAGGCGAACTGTTATCTGCCGTCGGCGGTCACCAGATGAGCGAGCCGAAAGAGCTCGTTATGGTCGGATGTCGTAGGCGCGAAGACCGTCAGATCCAGGCCGTCGCTTCCATGTCTGCCATCGCCATGCCTGCGGGCCGCCGGCCTTCGCGTATGGGAGGTGCGGCGGATGCCCATGCCTCCAAAAGCGCACCCCGGGTTGCCCGCCTGTCGCGTGCTTTCAGGGCCCGGTTATCGGGGCGCCTTCCAGTTCGGCGCGCGCCACCGCAAACCGTACGCGCTCGCGATGGATGGCGCGGGCAACACCCCCGTCAGTGGGGAAAGCCCGCCCGAGCTGTTTTGCGCCCCGGACAATGCCTCGCCAGAGCCCTGCCTTTGGCCGGCGGTCCATTCCGGCGGCTCTTTCGGCCCCGCTACTGGCCCATGAGAGGACGGGGTGTGATGACCTTGTAACGGCCATTCGGCATCCGATACGCCTGGGCTTGCGCTGGCGCCATGAACTGCCCCGACGGCCGGGGCGCGTAGTAGGGGTAGCCCTGCAGGGGCGCGGTAGTCTGTCTCGGCGGCTGGCCGCGACCAAGCAACAGAGTGTTCTGAGCCAGCGCGCCATCGAACGTCACGGCGAACGCGAGCCCGGTTCCGAGAACGATTGTCAGGATTCGCATGGGGAGCCTCTCGATCGGTCCCTCCCGGACCAACTCACCCTTGATGTAGCAAGTCGCGCGCGTTTCCCAAGCCTCGCTCGCGGTAACACACAATAGGAATAAAAGCCTGGTCGTCTTGCCGGAGGCGTTCACGCCGGATCGACGACGGGCGAGAAGCGATGGGGGAATTTGGCGTTAGAGTGATCTCCGCCAAGGCCCAAGGTCGGACCTCAGTCAACACGAGCGGGGCATTTCCGCGGCTCTTACGAAAGCGGTCCGGCTCGCCTCAAAGCCTCGCCGAATAGCCCGCCCACCAAGCCGAACGAGAAAGAACGGCGAGCGGTCCGCCCGATGACGACGGTAAGGTTTCCAATTCTGGGGCTCAGTTGCGGCAGCTTACACGCGGCCCGGCGCCACGTGCCACCCTTCGCGAAAATTTCCTTGAAGCCGACTGTTCCGCGCAGGTTGGCCTGGGAGCTTTGCAGCAGACGTTCCGTGCGATATTTGTCGGCAGGGGAGAGACAGATGAGGGGCAAGCCAAGGCAATGAGCGAGCTGATTTTGGAGACAGAAACCGAGATTATCGCTTTCGAGGATGATGGCCATCTTCTGCATACGCACAAGCACACCTACGCTCAGCGTCGCAGCCTCAATGCCTATCCGGATTACGAAGCCGCCAAATCCGCCGTCGAGGCCGATCTGGGGCACGTCAGGTGGGAAGAGCCAGAACAGTAGGGCAAAGTATAGCTGCAGCCCTTACCGGGGAACGCACGCGTCGCTGCATTCTCATCGATCACGGCTGGCGATCGGTTTCGGCGACCGGCGATGTCAGTCCTGCGGAAGGAGCCAAAGGCGGTGCTGCAACTTGCCGATCATGCTGGCTGTCTAAATCGGATCGAAGGCCTTTGAGGAAACGCATCCCTTCGATGCGATGGAGTTCGTGCACCTGCGCGGAGAGGACTTCCAGGTCTTTCCGAAGATCGGCCAAGTTCCGGCGTGTCGCGACCAACGACGTCAGCACCACAGCCAGCACCGCCAATGCCGCAACCGCAGCAACAATCCAATCGATGGGTGGGTGCAATCCAAATATCGTCATGAGCGCGACACTCCGTCGGCCCCGCCCGCCTCGGTGCTACTACCACATTGGCTTGGCCTGTCAAAAGGCTTGGTCATCGAAACGCCGCACGATCGCAAGTCGGGGTGCCAATCGAGCAGCGGATTGCGCTGGCCGATCTGGCAAGGGTGCGTCGTAAACTCGCCGTCATAGTGAGAACCAGTGGTAGCGGTACGCGCCGGTCGCGAATTCCTGGTAGCATTTCGTGTGCCCACGCCACCGCCGCCGTCGCGCCGGCTGAGGGGGCGTTGTAGAGGCCGCCACGTCTTTCGCAGCCGACCTCTTCGCAGCCGCCACGTCTTTCGCAGCCGCCACGTTGATCGCAATGGCATGCGCAGCGGAAGCACACGCAATAGCGAAGCCAGCCACCAGGGTGGACGGAGAGAGTAGTGTCATGCGTGTTTCCTCCGGGAGTTAGAACGACGAACAACGCATCTTTGAGTTCCACTTGCACACAGAGGCGAGCGTCCAAGTTCGATTGGAGCTTTTTGCGAATAACCCATGCGATCCGTTGAAAAGCGCGGGACTTCACCCTCAGGTCGAGCGCGCATCTCTAGCCCCGCCAGGAAGAAATAAGCTCGAGGAAGCAGAATTCCACGAGGTCATAAGAGAAATAACCGAGCAGACGTTTGTCAATTCAACTCCAGGCCTTGGCTGATCTATTCCGAGGTCATGTCAGTCGTGTCCCTAGAGGCGCAGGACGGTGTTCGGCGCTCTGTCAGTTTTAAGCCAGCCCTTAAAAGTGCCGCCCAAGTGACGTCAGCAAGTCTCGATTTGATTTGCGCAATCAGACGCGACGGCCGTCGGAACCTTGTTCAGAAGGGAGCCGACAGGGCCAGGCTGATCACCCGATGGTTCTAAAATTTGCGGCACGATCGCTCAAGTGCACTTTGAAAACCAAGTACGCCGGTACTCGCCCTTCATCAGCAGGGACCACTTTTGATGTTTTCAATCTCGCACGCGTCATTCAGTGGGCGGCCGTTGTTCGGCGGGTTCAGTTCGCCTATTTCCAGGCGCATGGCGGTCGCCGACTGCGTTTGTTGCGGCCCAAACGCTACACGGACAAGATGCAATGGCGAAAGCTGTTCGATCTCAATCCCATCTATGCCGTCATTACTGATAAACTCGCGGTCCGCGATTTCGTCGCGAGCCGTGTGAATTCCGATATTCTCGTGCCGTTGCTTTGGAGTGGCGCTGATCCGGCGGCCGTTCCTCTGGATGCGATAGCTCCGCCCTACGTTGTAAAGAGCACGCATGCCAGTGGCCATATTCTGCTGGTGAAGGACAGGCAGAGCGTCGACGCCGAGTTGGTTCGCGACACATTTGGAACGTGGCTCGAGACTTGCTACGGAACTGAAAACAGTGAACCTGGCTACATTCACGTGCCGCGCCGCCTCTTGGTGGAGCGAATGCTCTTGTGCACGGATGGCAAAGCACCAATCGAGCACAGATTATTCGTGTTTGACGGCGCGGTGCGCTTTGTGCAGACGACGTACAGAGATGCCCAGGGGCCCCATCACGGCGCTTTTCACAGCAAAGAGTGGCAGCCGCTGAACTGGCATTTGCGGTCTCCAAATCAAGCAGAGTTATTTTCGAAGCCCAAGCGCTTGGCAGAAATGATTGAGATTGCCGAAAGGCTGGCAAAAGGTTTCGACCACATGCGCGTCGACCTGTACGAGACGGACCTCGACATTTGGTTCGGCGAGCTCACGCCGTATTCGTGGAGCGGATTAACGATGTTCGTGCCAGATGAGGCAGACAAGCTTGTAGGCTCATTGTGGCCAATTCATCGGTCCACGCGGAGGGCCCTGAATGCGCTCATATTCAAATGGTGGGACATCTCCTTGCCGCCATCGTAATCGCGGCTTGTACGTGCCAAAAAGCGTCTTTTTCGATCAAGCGATCTGGAAATCAATGCGAGGCAGCGTGATGAGGTCGCCCGTGGCCTGCTCTCGTCAGAGAGACGGCATCCCTTCACGCAGGTGGCAGAGGCCGCGTTCCTGGCCGACCGGCTACGGCATCCGGGAACCCTCGGACAATTTTCTTGGCTACGCCTCGAAGACTGGTTTGCCACGCTTGGTAGACGTCAATCTCGGCGGCCACGTTGCCATGTTTGTGCTCAGCACGATCAAACGCATTTTGACACCACCGTCGGGCGCGAAGTCTCCGGTCCTTTTGCTTCAAAAATGAAGTGGGAAACAGAGAAGTGACATAGTCATTCACCTTCAAGTCCAAGACCAAATGGATCCGCTCCGCTTGCCCCCGGTTACAAAGGCGATGCGGAAAGGAAAAATCCGCGTACCAAAGCTCGCCGGGTCGCCAAACTTGATCTTCATGGCAAATCTGAACTTGAACACCCGGATTCGTGATGATTGGGATGTGGAGCCGAGCATTGAACTCGGTATCGATCAATTCGTGAAAGTCGTAGTGCCAATAAATATTCTTGCCCGGCTGCAGTGCCATAAGCCGAACGCGCTGCTTCTCGCATTGAAAACTGTCGATGACGCTTTCGAGATAGGGCGCGGGTGCCAGAACTGGAGTTTTAACATAATTGCCGGGCAGGCTTTTCAATTGATCGGGATTGCCTTCATGTGAAATCAATCCAATCGCACTCCAGCCGCCGTCATGGTATCGGCCATGGGCGACCAAATTGAATTCCGCAATGATTTTCTTGGTTTCGGCCGCAATGAGGTCGGTGTCGATCCAATCGGAGCCTTTCAGCCTAGAACTAAGATTGACACCCATAAATCGGCTGACGACCTGCCAAGGGTACAGACCCTGTAGCTCTGACATCGCAAGGCACCTCCTTCATCCGGTGGTGCGGCATGACCGCTATTGCGTCAAACCAAGTAAGGTTGCCCGCGGCGAGATGTCGGGCATCGAGCCCACAGTCAGCACAAAGTTTTGCAGATGAATGGAAAAGGTCAAGTCAAAATCGATACTGTATTACGGGACAACAGTTTGAAAGCCATTTGTCGGAATGAATTTGATGCTCGTGTTCATCTGCGCCCAGCACGAAGTCAGGAACAGCGGGGATGCGAGGGCGAAGACGTGAGGGCCGTGGCGCGATGACGACGTTCTCGCGGTTGCCGCTGGCACCGTGGCGTCTTTTCTGCGACGGATTGCGGATGAGACGCCGGCAGGTTTGATGGCCAAGTTCAAGCCTAACTGTGGTGGCTGATGATCCGGCCGCAGGTGGCAGGTTCGATCCGCACGGCGCTATTCACAAAGATCCGCAATGCCTTTGCGCAGCGTCGCACCCACCACTCGAACCTAGTCGTCATCTCCGGCTGGATGGCGGCTCCCAGATAGCCACGCCATTATGACCCGAGGTAGTGGGGGATTTCGCTTTCCGGTTTCAGATCAGAAGTATCGCGTTACCAACGAATCGGACATGGACGAAATTAGACACGCTGGCTGGATTGAAGACGGCGACGAGGGATAGAAGATCTAAAAATCGAACGGCAGCGCATCTCCGCCTAAGCGGCTAATGCACTAAGTGGCTGATGCGTTATGACACAACTGTGTTCCTAGTCACACCCTTTGCCTGCTTCCAGCGCTAGACAATAACGAAAGTGGGAAGAGGGAGAAATTCCATGGTAACGTCGACAGCGCAAAACGCCTGCTCGAGCCGTGTGTCTTCCAGCGGCAGGTTGAATAGCACCCGAAATGGACCTTCGCCCGCGGAACAATGGGCGCGCCGAAAACGGCAACAGAAGATGCTGGCGCTTATGGTTGCTGTAGCGCTGGTTGCTGCTCAGGCCTACGGGTGGTTGTTCGTCCTGAGGATCGTGTGACTACAGTTCGTTCTGCAGCACCGAAGGTTTGCGGCTTCGGGCATGGAGCTTCGGCGGGCGGCGGTTTGAGGTTCCAGCGCGGCAAATGGATCTGCGCCAAATCGTGTTGTGTCGGTTATCGACGATGATTTTACCGGCGCGTGGAAAACGCTATCCAGTCCGGGAGCGAAAAGATACTGTGCATCATGCTCGCCAATAATAACGCACCAAGAAATATCTTGCGTCGTCATTTGATTGGCCGATGTTGCTCCGCAGCCTTCCACAAGGCACCAGAACGGCGAGGCCGTCGGGCTGCTTAAGACCAGTCTGACGGCCTTCCGCCATGATGCTTATTCCGTTTTCACGGCGACTTTATCTAGGACGTGCGTCGAAATAGAAAACTTCGAATCTTTTGGCGTCAATTCATCGGGACGATCCAGATTGCAAGGTAAAGGATCACGTGAATCAGGCGCGGAGATCCACGGGTACACGCTTGATAAATCAGCTTCCAAAACGCCGCACCGTCCCTGATCTTGGCAGCTTGTGGTGCGATAATCGTCAGCAAAAACCCGGCGTATGCGCGAGATGTCATGAGCGACCGTCTCTGGTCCGCCCAATCTAACGAAGTTCTCCAATCGAAACTCGCCCCGAGAGAGCTCCGATTGTCTTCTGTGTAATGAATAACCAGGGGTTTATCCAAGGTCACAATCTCGGCGCCCCGGTCGTTGACCGCACGCAAAAGCAAATCCCAGTCGTCGTGCGGGTCGCGAAACAGCAGAGAAGTAGCCAGTGGCCTCGACATCAGCAACGAGGAGCACTGCAACATGACATCACCGCGGAACCAGGAGCGTCGATCGAACAGGTATTCGTCGATTGAGATGCGATTGTCGTATATGCGATGAGGCCAAATGTAGCGCCGCAAGGGCGTCACGACGATACTCAGGCACGAAACGATGACGTTCTCGCGTGCGGGGGCGATAGCCCCCAACTGCGACGACAGCTTGTCCGGGGCCCATTCATCGTCGTCGTCGAGGAACGCGATCCAGTCGCCGCGCGAGGCCTTTATCCCGACGTTTCGAGCCTCGGCGCTGCCGAGGGATCTCTGGTTCTGAATAAAACGAAAGCGCTTGTCGGTCACCGAGGAAGTCAACTTGACGGTTTCCTCATCAGGCCCGTCAACTATGACGATTAGTTCAAAATCGGAGAACGATTGAGCCAGCACGCTTTCGATGGCTCGCAATAATAATTGTGGTCGGCGTAAGGTTGGAATTACCACCGAAATCATGCCGAAGGCGCCTAGATCCGACGCTGACATGATTGCTCCGTTCGTGAAATTTATGCGCGAGCGTCCGCGCCTGTCAGAGCGTTAGTGCCTGTCAGAGCGTCAATAGGCGTTGGAATACGCCTCTTTCGAAAGAAAGGTCATCCCGATAATTTGCAGATCGAAAAAGAATGACCAATGATCGATGTAGTACAAGTCGTATTCCAGGCGTTTCTGCATTTTTTCGAGAGTATCCGTCTCGCCGCGACATCCGTTCACCTGGGCCCATCCTGTGAGCCCGGGCTTTACATTGTGACGACGGAACAGCGGCGACAGCTTTTCCTCAAATCGCTCATTCAGCGAAATCGGATGAGGGCGCGGTCCCACCAGCGACATTTCGCCCAATAAAACATTCACCAGCTGAGGGAGTTCATCAATATTTGTCTTTCGCAGAACGCTGCCAAATCTGGTGATACGAGCGTCATTGCGAACGGCCTGCGTAAAGTTATTGCCGTCTTCTACCACTTTCATCGTTCGAAACTTGAACACGCGTATAGGATCGTTGTTGAAGCCGTGTCGAAGCTGACGGAATATCGGCGACTCCCGCAGTTCAAGCGTGATAATTATCGCGACCGTAACCAGGAGTGGAAGCAGAGTTATCAGTCCTATCGACGCTCCTATCACATCGAAGGCGCGCTTCAGATAGCCGTCAAAAAGCGAAAGCGGTGGCTGCGATAGTTGAAAAGTGGGAATGACTCCAAGTTCGGAGAAATTCGCGGCAGCTAGGATCTCCTTCAAGCCGATCGGCATGATGTGCAGCGGGGTAGGCAACTCAGAGAGGGCGCCCGCAAGCCGCTCGACACTCGGGATGTCCTTTTCTGTCGCCAGCACCAGGATCTCGTCAGCACACAATGGGCGGCATCGTCGAGCAATTTGGCGCAAAAGGGCGGGCTCTAGATCGACATTGCCGTCACTGGAAGCTTCCAGGGGAGGAAACGGTATTGTGGCTTGAATGCGGAGGCCCGACTCCGCAAATTTAGTCGCGATCGCGGCACAGTCCGCCTCTCGACCAAGGAGGACGACACGGCGTGCCTCCAGCTTGTTGTTGGCGATGGCGGTGCGCAACTTGTCATGTGTGAGCGCGCGGATCGTGGCGATCGCGGTTCCGATGACGATGAGTTGGAAAAAGAAAGTTCCGCGTGAATAGGAGTCGGCAATCTTGAGGAGGAACAGCAAAGACAGAAAGATCGAGAAGCTCAGACTGACGGCACCGACGCCGACCGTGATGTATCGGAGCTTTCGTTGCGTCGGAATTTTCACGTAGTGGCGAAAACTCAGGGTCGTCAAAATAAACAACGACGCGAGCACGATGGAGGCCGGGATATATAGAAATGGAGGAGCCTCGGCTTGCAAAGCAAGCCAATAGTAAATTCGTATTGTGAGTGCGGCCAGGAAAAGAACGCTTAGAAACTCCGTGATGAAAATTCCAAGAACTATCGTGCTCAGTCGTTCGGTCCGCGCGGACGCGAGATCGAAGCCGACCGAACCTACAGGTTGCCGCGCGTTATTAAGACCGCTCCCCATATTGGTTTTTCCACCGATTCTGAGCCAGAACGCATCTTATTAAAATTTTGGTGAAATGAAATAGGTATTTTAAGGGTTTTGATCGGTGGTAAACAGGCCGAATTGCTTGATTTTCTTTGCAAAATGACGACGCGGCCTGTTAGGGAAATGAAAATGCCGGAGATGCGGCGGAAATTGAAAGTGAGAGGGCCATGGCAGGTGTGGCGTTAATCACCGGAGTAACGGGTCAAGATGGTGCATACTTGGCCGAATTGCTTTTAAGCAAGGGATACAAGGTGCACGGTCTCAAACGGAGATCTTCATCTTTCAACACTCCGCGCGTCGACCATCTGTACCAGGATCCTCATGATGCGGACGTGCGATTCTCAATGCATTACGGCGACATGACCGATTCGACCAACTTGATACGCGTGGTGCAGGAAGTTCAGCCGACAGAGATCTACAATCTTGCGGCGCAAAGTCACGTCCACGTCTCGTTCGAAACGCCCGAATATACCGCCAATGCGGACGCGCTTGGAACGCTGCGTTTGCTCGAGGCAATCCGGATTTTGCAACTTTCGGATCGTGTCAGATTCTATCAGGCGTCCACCTCCGAGCTGTTTGGCCTTGTTCAGGAAACGCCACAGCGAGAGACGACGCCCTTCTACCCGCGCTCGCCCTATGCGGCCGCCAAGCTCTACGCGTACTGGATTACGGTCAATTATCGCGAAGCCTACAACATGCATGCATCGAACGGGATCTTGTTCAATCATGAGGGGCCGACGCGCGGCGAAACCTTTGTAACACGCAAGATCACTCGTGCGGTCGCCGCGATCGAGCTTGGATTGCAAGATCGACTTTACCTCGGCAACCTGGACGCAAGCCGCGATTGGGGGCATGCACGCGACTATGTGGAAGCGATGTGGCGCATCTTGCAACAACCCGTTCCGGATGACTACGTCCTGGCCACGGGAGAATCCCACTCAGTGAGAGAATTTGTTGAAAAGGCCTTTGCGTTTGTGGGGCGAACGTTAGCGTGGAAAGGTGAAGGATTGGAAGAAGTCGGTGTCGACTGTCGAAGTGGTGACACTCTCGTGGCGATCGACCCGCGATATTTCCGTCCAACCGAAGTGCAGACGTTGCTCGGCGACGCTTCGAAGGCGAGGGCTAAGCTGGGCTGGCATCACAAAGTGCCTTTCGACCAGCTCGTGGCGGAGATGGTTGAGGCCGACCTTCGCGATTTGCGCCGTAGCGGCCTCCGCGAGAGCATTGATCACTGAGTGTCTATTTCAAATGGCCTGGACGCGATCGATGACGTTTTGCAGGTAAGTGGCAACTACGGCGGGGTTTGTCGATGGACGGATTGCAAAAGGTGTACGATCTGCGAGGCAAACGCGTATTCGTCGCGGGGCACAAAGGCATGGTCGGCTCGGCGATCGTGCGTCGCTTGATGCAGGCGGATTGCGAAACCGTCGTTGCCACCAAAACGCAATGCGATCTGCGCTCCGAAGACCAAGTTGGTCGCTTCCTGCAAAAAACCAAGCCTCATGCCGTCTTTCTGGCGGCAGGCAAAGTCGGTGGCATTCAGGCGAACCGAACAATGCCCGTCGATTTCATCGCGGATAATCTTGCAATTGCCAAAAGCGTAATATCGGCGGCGCACAAATATGAAGTTGAGAAGCTGCTGTACCTGGGCTCATCATGCATCTATCCGAAAATGGCCAGCCAGCCGATGAAAGAGGACATGCTGCTGAGCGGTCCACTCGAACCTACCAATCAATGGTACGCGGTCGCAAAAATCGCCGGCATAAAGTTGTGTGAGGCTTACCGGTTGCAATACGGGTCGGACTTCATATCCGCGATGCCAACGAACCTGTACGGTCCCGGCGACAATTACCATCCGGAAAACAGCCACGTTCCCGCCGCATTATTGCGGCGGTTCCATGAAGCTGCGGGTTCGCAGCGCGCGACTGCGACTGTTTGGGGCACCGGTTCACCGAGACGTGAGTTCTTGGCTGTTGACGATCTCGCGGACGCCTGTCTCTTTTTGATGGAGCACTATTCTGACCTGCCGTTCATAAATGTCGGCACCGGCCACGACATTACCATTGGTGATTTTGCGAGAATCATCGCCGACTTGGTTGGCTTCTCCGGAAATATCGTCTTCGATAGCTCGCGGCCGGACGGCGCTCCTCGCAAACTACTGGACGTTTCGCGGATCAACGCACTCGGTTGGCACGCGAAGATCCAGCTGAACGAAGGGTTGCGACAGATGTATGCCGATTTTCTGGCGCGCTTAAAATCGGGAGAATATCGGCTGGAAGAAACCGCAGGCCGCTGAGTTCCATTTCTGAGGTAGTTCGCCGCTTCATTCTCGATAGACGGTGGCGTTGCGCAAGGATCCGTTTAGGCTTGCCATCGAGCTCGATGGTGCTGTGCGGAAAATGAATTGACTAATGTCCGATAACGCTTAGGTTCGGTCGTTGCGAAAGAAATGTTGCAACACAACATACAAAGCGCTCCCCAAGAACGTCGGTCCGTGACGGAATTCCCTTCGCCGGCGGATCTTCTCGAATCGTTTGTGCACTTCTGGCGCCAGCAGCGGCGCGTCATTTTCATAACGGTTCTTCTCGCGCTTGGGCTGGGGACAGCCTACCTGCTGGTTGCGCAACCGAGTTACACAGCGGTTGCGACGATGTTGATCGATGCCCGAAAGTCATCATTTTTGCAGGACAAGCCGGCGACGTCCGAAGTTACGCTCGATACGGCCGCGGTTGAAAGCCAGTTGATCGTCCTGAAATCTGACAATGTCGCCTTGGCTGTTATCAACAAGTTGCGGCTCGCAGATGATCCGGAATTCGTTCGCCCTAATTCTTCCTTCGGTTGGGTTAGCCAGCGCTATCGAACCGCTACAGCAAATATTCGTGAATTTTTGCGCGACCGTTTCGGTTGGGAATTGCCGAAACAGACTGAAGAGGCGGCGCCTCCCTCTACCGAATTTATGGCATTGCGCGCTGCATTGGATATCTTCAAGTCACGGCTAGAGATCAAACGAGAGACGCTTTCTTTTGTCATCGAGGTCGGGTTCCGGTCGCACGACCCGGAAAAAGCCGCGCGGATCGCAAACGCTATCGTCGAATCTTACATCGTCGATCAACTTGATGCGAAATACAAAGCGACGCTCGTCGCGAGCAACTGGCTCGACGACCGTATGCGCGAACTCCGCACTCAAGCTTCTGCCGCCGAACAGGCGGTCGTGGATTATCAGCGAGAACACAAGCTTATCGACGCAGCCGGAAAGTCGGCCAGCGGTCAGAGAGTGGCCGAGTTAAACAGCCAGTTGATTATTGCGCGAACGCAAGCTGCCGAAGCGCGGGCTAGGCTGGATCGCGTCCAAGCGGTTCTCAGCGAGGATACGTCGGGCGCCGTCGATGGCACCGTCGCCGACACCTTGAAGAACGATGTCATTACGAGATTGCGTGGCCAATACCTGGATCTGTCTCGTAAAGAGACCGAGTGGTCGGCGAAATATGGAGCTACTCATCTCGCCGTCGTCAGCTTGAGAAAGCAAATGGCCGACACGCGGGCCGCCATTGCCGACGAGCTCCGGCGAGTTGCGGAAACCTACAAGAGCGATTTTGAGATAGCCAAACAGCGTAGCAACTCCGCGCAGCGGGAATACGACGCCGCCGTCGGCCAGGCCGAGCAGAGCAATCAGGCGCAGGTGATTCTCAGCGACTTGGAAAGTAAATCCAAGACCTACCGGCTACTCTATGAGAATTTTTTGCAACGATATACTGACTCGGTTCAACAGCAGTCGTTTCCTATTCCAGAAGCCCATTTGATCTCGCCGGCCTCGCGTCCGCTGCAAAAGAGCAGCCCTAAAACATTCGTCGTTTTGCTTCTGTCGATAGGCATCGGGATGATCGTTGGATTCATCGTCGGTGTCATCAGGGATCTGTGGGACCGGGTTTTCCGGACGACCGAGCAAGCGGAGAAGATACTTCGTACCCCTTGCATTGCTCTAGTTCCATACGTCGACACCCCGAGGACGATACCCGCGCTCCCGGTGGATAAATTTCGAATTGAACAGACCGTTCCTCCTAAGCCCACGGAGAGCGTGGCCTACGAAAGCGAACGCGAAGGCCAGGGTAAGTCTCTGAATAGAGCCGCACGCAGGCACAGGCGTCGCGCAGCTCAGTCAACGACGAAAGGCGTCGCAAATCAGGTTGAGCCAGTGACCGATGTCCCGTCGCTCAGCCCACGCACCTTCGCGCACGACCGTCGACCTTTCTGGCGAAGTGTGGACTCGCCGTTCACTCGCTTTGCCGAGTTCGATGAGGGAGATCAAGGTAGCCATTGATCTCAATAGAAACGCGGATCCCAGCAACGTGATAGGTCTGACCTCCGCGCTGCCTGACGAAGGTAAATCGACCCTGGCTGCTGCGTTGGCCTTGTTGATAGCACAAGTCGGTGGCCGAGCGATTCTGGTTGACCTCGACCTTCGAAACCCTTCCCTAACTCGGATGCTCGCTCCAACAGCCAAGGCGGGATTGCTCGAAGTCATTTCGGGGCGCTGCTCGCTTGAAGATGTTCTTTGGTGGTCCGATCCAGCGGTCAGGCTTCCATTCCTGCCGGCGGTCGTTGAACCTCATATAGCCCACACCAATGAGATTTTAGCGTCCGGCGCCGTGCGAAAACTGTTCGAAGAACTGCGACAGTCCTACGAATATATCATCGTTGACTTGTCACCGCTTGCGCCGGTGGTCGACGTGCGGTCGACATCGCAGCTTGTGGATTCATATATTGGCGTGATCGCTTGGGGGCACACCAAAATAGACGTGGTGAAAAAGGCTTTGGCGGGAACTCCGAACGTCTATGAAAATCTACTTGGTACCGTCTTAAATAAAGCAGATCTCAGCAAGCAGCATCTTTACGAAGCTCATCGGGGCGAGTATTACAGCAACAAACATTATTCGCGTTATGGTTTTTCCTGACGATTTGCCGAGTGGCTCAGTCGCAGAAAAGTCGCAGCCTCGGTTCGTTCCTCGTACGCGGACCCTTCCGCCATCCACGGATTCGCTCAGGCCATGAACTTTTCATTTCGCGCTGAACTCAGCGATCTACGACGGTTGTCTGAAGCGCGCCAAGATCCGTCGGCCCATTTTGAGGCCGTGGCGAACCGGAAAAATCGTCTTTCGGCGTTTCGCTGACGTCTCCAGCCCCAATCGCCGGACTGTCTCCACGGAGATGAAAGTCCGCTTCACGTGGGTCGATGGACGGAAGCACGAAGCCGGCATTATGCCGTTCAAATTTATTGTGGGTCCCGCAATTTTGCTGGGTGGATCCGCGGTTGAATCCCGCCCTGGATCAAATTGAAATCCCACAGGCATTCCGAATTGGTTTGCAGCGCGGCAAAGCCATGCCCGTCGATGTCGCGGGGTACAGCGATATTATTGACAAACTTTACATCGCTTGCGTAAGCCGAGGTGAATTCCCCTTGATTTTGCCTCCAAGCGAGATTTGTATCTTTCAGGTTATGATAGCTCGTATTATTTCTGACGAGAGCGTGATCGCTAAGAAAGACATTGACCCCGCGGCCTCCGTTGTCAAATACGATATTGTTCTCGACAATGGTCAATCCATCATACGCGTCCGGCGGATGCGCCGCCCTGTGTATGGCGAGAATCGTCAATAATAATTCCGTTGCCGTCAGTCGTTCGGCCGTCTGATCGACTGATATTGTCGTCGACGAAAACGTTCATATTATCATAAACAATATTGCGGCGAATCGCGTTGTGGATGCCGCTCGCGTGGTCGGAGTTTGTAGGTTGATAAATTGAAATGCCGCTGCACTGCCATGGCGAGCGACGGGAGTTTCCGAAAACTCTGTTTTCCTCAATCGTAACGTAGTCAGTTTGGATCGTTGCTATGCCGCCGCACCCGGAGTCACGAACAATATTGTTTGCGACGCGCACGTGATGATTACTCTTCCCGATCGTGATGGCGGAGCCGAGGCCTGTGGAGTGAGCCTCCAATCCCCTGACCTCGATGTAGCTCCCCGAAATTAGAATTGAAATCCTCGCTGGTTTCGATCAAAGGCCGGCCGCTGCCAACAACGCGGATTGCCTGTTGAGCTGTACCGGATTGTGCCAGAAGCAGCTGTTCCGTGTAATGACCTTCCGCAATGTGAAGCGTGTCGCCCGGAGCTAAAACCGAGGTGGACTTGGCGAGCGTGCGAAATGGTGCTGTTGCATCGCCGCGGCCGTCATCAGCGCCTTTGGTGGCGTTTACAAAGTATTCCGCCGAAACGGCAGGCGTAACCGCAATCAGCGTTGCAATCGCCAATGTTGCGATCTCAGGAAGGCGACGAGCCATCATGCGGTACGTGACCCTCTGTCGCGAGATCGGTCGATTGTGGGTGAGGCTAAGGGCATAGCGCTGCAGAGTTAGATTGCTCTGATTTCAGACTTAAGGTCGCTAAGGCGTGCCCCCATAGCGATTTGACCGCGTCTGGAGCCATCAATAGAGCTAACGGTACATAGGCAAGAACGCCGATGACAATGAGTATCATCGGTGCGACCGTGGGTCCGAAATAATGCATGGTCGTCGGGGTGCATAGCAAAACAAGCCCCCCCATCGCGCCGGCAGCTATCAGAATTGGCAACTGGGCGACTGCAATGGACGTTGGCGACATCCCAAGAAACCGGCGAAGAATGTACAGGGGAATAGGCATGAGAACGAAGCGTTGTATGAACAGCGCGCCGCAAGCAGCATAAAGCCCATAAGGCGCTGCAATCAGGACTGCCAGGGCGGCAGCTATATTCGTAATGACCGCGACGGCGGAATCCAATTGAGGCTGCCGAGCCGCTAATACCGCGGCGGTGAAGCAGTAGTTAAAGGTCAGGGGTATGCCGGTAAATATCATGATTTGGCAGGCGAGGCTGCCGGGGGCCCACCGGTGATCTAGGTAGCGACCAACTAAAAGAGGTATTACGGCGGCAAATCCAACGCAAACGGGAAAGGCGATGATCGCAATTTCGCGTATCACAATTCGGAACGCGCGCGCCAGTTGGCTTCGTTCATCGGCTAGCTGTCGAACGAGAGGCGGGCGACCCAAGCCTGCGGCACGATGAATACTGAGTAACAAACTCTACCAGGCGTGCCGCCAGCGTGAACAATCCAAGGTCGGCCGGGCCCAGATACCAACCCTAAAATAATACGAGGAATTTGTCCGCCAGACCAAGCCATGAGCTTAGAGACGCCAACATTCAACGCATAACCGCGCAGTTCCAGATAATGCGATCGGGACCATCCAAAGCCATTTCGAGTGCTGACGGAGCGCCGCAGGAGAATGACCTCAGCCGCGCGTTGAGCGAGTATTTGGCCAACCAAAGCCCATACTCCCGCGCCGTAAACCGCGAGCACTATCGCAGTCGCTCCGCCGACTAGAAGGCCGAAAATTGACCGTACCGCCAGCGCCCGCAACTGCATCTCGCGCAGCAGCGTTGCGATCGGGCTTACGGTGAACGCCGAAATGATGGGCAAAGGAGCGAGGGCTTGGAACAAAGGCCTCAACTCAGGAGCCTCGAATATTGTTGCTATAGTGGACGACGCGCCGGCCGCGGCAGCAGCCGCGACAATCGCAAGAATTATCGTAAGGATGTTCGCAGTTCCGAAATGCTCCCGAGTTGCGTTGGGTATCGTAACCAAGGCCTCGACGGCGGCATCGACGATCAAGACTTCGCAAATGCCTATGAATGCCATCACGATCGCGAAAAGCCCGTACGGTTTCGGCCCAAGGATCGGCGCCAGGATCAAAAACAATATGAGCCACAGGAGCTGCTGCACCAGCTTTTCGAGAGTCAACCAAAGCGTCGGGGAGGGTTCGAATAGTCGCCAGCGCGCCATGGTCGTCGGCCTAACGGTTGATCGTAACTTCAGTGCGGTGCGAGCCCAGGAGACCCGCACCGTCTGAGGGCGGTACCGGACTCGCTTCTAATTTCGAATATCCACCTGCGTTGCGGCGGGCACGAAACCAAGCTTCAAATTTGTAGAGGTAATGCCGCCGCTCTTGCATGGGCTTTTCCACGAAATGCCAGGAGAGTGCCGCAAGGGCGAATGTCACGGGCAATGCGAAAATAAAATTGACAAACCAATAACGACCCAAGGGCGTAAGTGCTATCACGGCCTGCTGTATCGGAAAGCTGTACAGATAGATCGAATAGGAATAGTCGCCGGATCGAATAATCGGATCCCGTTTTCCGTCGAGAAGGCCAAGCCACACCGTTGCATAGGCGATGGGTATCGCGGCAAACGTCATGATTGCGCTGGTCTGATAGAGAAGAATGATCGACGCAACAAACGACGCCGCCATTAGCCACGGATTCCACGACAGCTGCTCTCGATAGATGAAAATACAAACGCCAAACAGGAAGCTCGGAATTAGCAGATGCCAGACGTCGTTAATTTCAGCCGGATACCAAGCTATGTACAGGACTGTCGATAGCAATATCAGTGTTGTGGCGCCGAGAAAAAGCAGTCGACGTCTATGAAGACCGATCAAAGCCATGACGGTCAGTGCGACGTAACATTTTAACTCGAACGGTATCGTCCAAAGCTGCGCGTTGACGACATTACTGGGGTTGTTCGAGAACAGGCCCGGAAGCGTGTAGTGAATGTCGCCAACAATATTCAGAAAATATTTCATGAATTCGCGTGAGCTAAAATAATCACGCAGCGGCACGCTCGTCAGTAAAACCCCGATTATCAGTGCGCAAAACAGCGTGTCGACGGCTAGGGCAGGCACAATCCTCAGAACTCGGAGGCCGGCAAAAGTAATCAGATTTCGATTGCGCAAGAGACTGCTTGCAACAAGAAAGCCGGAAAGCGCAAAGAACATCGGCACTAAAATGGCAAGCAGGGGTCTTGTCGGGCCAGTGAAAAGGTCGCGCTGCGCTTGTTCTCCGGAGCAGGCAATGATGGCGTGATCCCCCACGATCGCAAGTGCCAATATGATTCTGCAGGTAGTCAAAACCTGCCGGACGATTTTTCACCGAGCCAATCGGTCCTGAAATCGACGGCCAGATGAAACAAGACGCGCGCGCTCGCCGAGCAGATTGTCATATGGAAAGAGGCTACGCATAACGGGTATAAGCCTTTCAGTCTGCTTCTGCGGCCTCGGTCTGCTGATTCTCGCAGCGCGGGATCGGGGCTCTTGCGAAGTCCCGGTAAGGCGGCGCATCGGTTTGCCGGAATAGACTTGTTCGCGCAAAGTGTCGTAAATGTGCCAGAGCGCGTGACTGGCAAGTCCTGGAGCGACTTGAACGCCGTCGCTATATACGACCTCGATCGGCTTCCAGCGGGTTTTCGAGCGGTCCATGCCGGTCGATAGGTTCAGCGTTGTTACCTTGGCGTCAATGGCCCATTTTATTATTTCTGCGAGCAATGTCGTCATGATGCTGTAGGCGTCCCATGCCGGATCATTTCCTGCGTGGTAGAGATACAGCTCGGAACCAAATTGAAAGCCAATTCTGGTCGCCACCACAACATCTTCAATCGCTATCTGGAAAAATCTTAACTCGTCGCGGGCCGCTGCAATGCTCGACATATTCACTGAGGAAAGACCGCGCCGTGAGATTTCCGAATACGTCGGAGTGTCGTATTTTTGCTCGTGCGCCATGGAGGACGTAAAAAGTATCAAGGGCCGAAGCCAGGACTTTTGGTTCACTGATGACGCGAAAATCAACGACGTGGCCGTCGCGCTCCAAAAGCCGGTAGCAACTTCGCACTTTTTTGCGCACTCTACTTGTCAGCGCCTTTTCGAATGTCGGCCATGCGGGCGGCAATTCAAGAATGTAATCGGGCAGGGAGCGAGTCCAGCGAAAACGCGAGGCTTCCGACAGCGTCTCCATGCTGTCCAGCTTGTCACGTCGGATACCGTGCCAGCGTATCCAATTCCAATCTTGGTCGCGACGGTTGAAGTGTGCAGTCAGCGCACCCAGTACTTCCGGCTGATCTTCCGCCCTGCAAACGGGACCTCGCAGTTCTGTCACATTTCTATCAGCGCCGAAGAACTGCACTTCGCGCAATTGTAACGGTCCGAAGGATCGGGCGACTCGTGCGCATCATTGGGGCCACGCCAACGAGCGCTCCGTTCGAATTTCGCAAGGTGTAAACGAGAAACTCGTCGCGAGATAGTATCGAAGCCCGGCGAAACCATTTCCACCATGTCTCGTACCATGTCGGTCCCGTGAAGGGCGTGCGTGGCACGATTGTTCGATCGAGAGAGGCCCACTCATCTCGGATTGTCGAAAGGTCCGACGGTGACGTTAACTTTTCGACGATCAACATCAAACCAGCCGTGAAAAAATGCGGGTAAAGGCTTTTCGCGCCACGTAGTCGACCGATCCGTGGTCTTTGCGATATCGGGCGTGTATCCTCCGGTAGTTATCGCGAACCAGCGTCGGATGAATAGTCGGTGTATGCATTAAGGATGAATTCCAAATCCGGTAATTCAAGGCATCGCGATCAATGAATTTTGCGCCATACCGCGCGATCGCTCGCGCATAGAGTTCGACGTCTTCAGCCACCTTCAAAGATGGGTCAAAACCGCCGATTGCGTCGAAGCAATTTTTGCGGATCATCGCCGCGCCGCACACAAACAGTGTTTCGCTGAAATACAGGCTCGTCGAAAAGGCCCATCGCTTTCCGAAATGTCCAGCAATAAACGGCGCGTCGTGCCGCGCTGGAGAAAAAGGCCCTTTCTTTTTGCAAACTGGCGTCATCATCGCCAAATGGCGATACGCGTCCAAATATGACGCCGACGTCGGGATGCATCGCGAATGCGGATTTCGCCGCGGCATAATGGCCAAGCGGGACCCGATCGTCATCGTCTAGAAAATGCACGAGCGGTGCGCGAACAAACGAAGCGCCGTAGTTCCGCACAGCAGAGACCCAGCCGCCGCTCGGCTTCGGGTTGACTTCGTAGCGGATGCGCGGGTCTGAAAATTCGGCAATCATCGGGACGCGCGGATTGTTCTGCCGTATCGTCGACGACAATGACCTCAAGCGAGAGGTTTTTCTCAACTAGAACACTGCTGATTGCTTCTGCGAGTTCAGCCGGTCTTCGACATGTCGGAATGACGACCGAGATGTCTGGGGGCATGATACTTTATCCTCCATCCGAGGCGGGGCACGTAGCGCCTACGGTGCTCGAATTGTGAGCTCAAAAAATGGACTAGGCGCATCGCTCGCCAATTTCTCGGAGTCGAACGAGGGCTGACCCGTCGTGCTGAGAGCCGTCGAGAAACGATGCGTCTAGCTCGGCGAGCAAGAGTTAATTCCGCACAGCGCGGGGTTCAAGCAACGGACCTAACGGCCATCAGAGTACGCCGCTTCATAAATCTCCTGGAGTTGAGCAGGGAAACGGGCGGCATCGAATCGTGCGGCAAACATGCTCGGCCGCGCGCGCACCAAGGCTCGTTCGAAGTTTTGGATTAGAAATAGCACGCGATATCGCCGCTGACAATTGTTCAACGTTGCCCGGCTCCACGAGAAGGCCAGTAACCTCGTTCTGCACGACGTATTTCAGGCTGCCAACGGGCGTGCAGACAATGCAGCGGCCGTACGACATTGCTTCCAGCACGGACATCGCCATGCCCTCCGCATAAGATGGCAGAGTGACGATGTCGGCGGACGCCAAGAGCGTGTTGGTTTTGGTTCGATCAAGCCAGCCAGCGAAATTGATGCGATCGGACAAATCAAAGTCTTTTGCCAATTGTCGAAAGCTGTCTATCTCGTTGCCGCCGCCGGCGACAGTTAGATGCCAGTCGAGAGCCCGCAGCGGAACGAGGCAAGCGCGGCAATCAAATCGTGAAGACCCTTGCGCCGGCTGGGATTGCCTAGAAACAAAATGTGCGCAGCCTCGGTCGACGTAATTTTCGTTGGCTGTCGCGGCGGGGCGGGAACGGCGTTTGGCACGATGGTCACGGCCGTGGGATCTATGCCAATCGTATCAACAACAAGGTCAAAATCCCCCTGTCCCAAAACAACGGTTCGCTTCGCGAATTGCAAACATCGACCGCACTGCCTGTTGCACGAAGCCGGGAAATTTTTGCAATGAGCTTCGATAATCATAATCGTGCAGGTGCAATACGACAGGCAGCGAAAACGTGCGGCTGAAATGAACCAAGATGATTTTTCGGATGGTGCTGCCGCGGCCGGCAAAGTGCACATGAAGAAGCGGTCGGGAACGAGCTGCGAGTGCAATTGTAATGAGACTACGCGCGAAATACCAAGGCGAAAGCAAAATATGTCCCGGTCCGCGGGTGTCGATCACCCGCATTTCCGCTTGGCGCTCCTCAGCGCGCCACGCGTCAATCATGTACGAAATGACCCGGCCAATTCCGCCGCCGTGTTCGAGACCACCCGGCGTTACATGCAGCACCAGCGTGGGCATCAGACGAGGATCTCCAGTGCTTTGTCGGGGCTCGGCGCGGCCGGAAAACATGGATGCCTATTTTCTCCAAAAAATCTTGGTTGTGCCTGCAATGGTAGCCGACCGCGCGAATTTTCAAAATGGACTTGTTGCTTTCGGACACGGCAACTGGCAAACGTCACCCGAAAGTGAGTGGACACGACGAGGCATTTGCTATCGGCCATTTGGCAAGCGTCGTGAATGGCTAGGGAACTCGCCGTTGAACACATTGCCAGAGTCAGATCCGATAGTTAAGCTTAATTTGAGCGACTGGGCGACTCCTCCCCGGGGCTCTCTTTCACGAGTTGTCTTTTCCGAAACCTGCAATGCATAGTCAGGAGTGGGGCGCCCAACAGCGCGCTTGAGGTAGCTCCGCCCGGCGGTAGCTTGTAGGCTCAGGGAGCGGCTCTGATGACGATTAGGTGCTTTAGTCGCTGAAATCTCGAAAATTGTCATGGCGGTCGTCCGGCAAGCGTGCTGC
Source organism: uncultured Alphaproteobacteria bacterium (assembly GCA_963737755.1). Lineage (GTDB taxonomy): Bacteria > Pseudomonadota > Alphaproteobacteria > Rhizobiales > Xanthobacteraceae > BOG-931. The sequence goes on from CAVTTZ010000029.1 coordinate 207,893, forward strand.
CGTAATTTAAGCGCGAGTCGGATGCTTTTTGGGATCGCGAACAACGAAAAGTCCACGTCGCTTGCGTCTAAGCTTCGGCTTCGGCGCAATCGATGGTTCGCGGATCTTATTGAGGGTATCGGCAGGCCGATGTCAATTCTGGACGTCGGTGGCAGAGACGTCGTGTGGCAGACGATCGGTTTTGCTGGCGACCCGACCGTTCATATCACGCTGGCCAATATCGAGCCTACGCCGACGTCTTATGCGAACATCCGCTCTGTGACAGCTGACGCCCGCGACCTGAATCAGTTCGCCGATGACGAGTTCGATGTCGTCTACTCGAATTCCGTGATCGAGCATGTCGGAGATTTTGAGGACATGCGGCGAATGGCCAATGAAATCCAAAGAGTAGGGAAGCGATATTTTGTTCAAACGCCCTATCGATATTTTCCGATCGAGCCGCACTTTCTGTTTCCGTTTTTTCAATTTTTGCCGCGACTATGTGCGAGTGATGCTCGCGCGCTGTTTCCGCCTGGGATGGATGGGACGTTACTCCACATGGGAGGCAGCAGAGCGCGCGGTTGATTCGGTCAATCTTCTATCAATCAATCAATTTCAGCAGCTCTTTCCCGGCGCCACAATCAGACGAGAGATGCTCGGCGGAATGACGAAGTCGATCGTTGCGTATCGAATGAGTGATTTGTAAGTATCACAACGGCTCCGGTGTGTGGACGCTACGCCGCCGTTCGGACCAGACCGTCGAAAATAGCACGCGTGATCTTCGGCAGGGCCGCTGGGCCCGCATTTTGGAACGCTGAGCTTTGCTTGGATATCGAGCGGGCACGCGTCGGTTTATGTCATTCGACGTAATCGCTTTCGTGAACCCGTGATCGACGTCATCAAGTCTTGTTCCAGCCGATGCAGGTCTGCGGCATATTTCCGGAAAATCTCCGGGTTTCTGCGGTTCCAGTTTCGGGTCGTGCTCTTTGTCCGGCGAAACGGCTTGGTATAATGGACCCTGTTTGGGGCTTTCGTCCGTCGACAGAGGGACGTTCAGATGTTGCATTGCCGCCTTCAAGGGAAATCCGCGCGCGCGATCACCCGCGGCAGCTTGTTGGCTTACGGTTCTTGCATCGCGTTGGAGAGCGCGGTCGCCCTGGCGGCCCTCGTGCTCGTTGCTGCGATGCCGACTGTCGGCGCCGCCGCAACGCTAGCGGAGGTCGCGCATTGCCGCGGTCTGGAGAAAGCCGCGGAGCGGGTAAGTTGCTTTAAGTCGCTGAAACATAGTGCGAATGCGAGAAGGGAAGATTCGGCGGCGCCCGAGGCGAAAAACGGCACTCCGGCAAATACACCGGGCCAGGCAACATTGACAAATCCAGGTGCCGATGCCGCGAATGCGAGCGACACCCAACGGGTGCCGGCTGAGCAGGGTGAAACTGGAAGGCGGTCCGGCTCGGCCAAGGCGCGAGGGTCTGTTCCAACGGCAGATCCCCTTGAGCACGTGAAACCGGGCGTGACAGCGAAAGAGCATCAGGTCACAAAAGCGACACAGGACTTGGCGGCACCGGCTGTGCCAGCGGGGCCGGAGTCGGCGGCGCGGACCGAACAAGCTTCACCTCCAGAGGGCAAACTGGCGACCCCGGCGAAGTCCATCGCGGTTGGATCGGGCGAAGCAGCTCAGCCTCCTTCCGCGCAGAAGGAGTCGGCCGCGCCCGATCCGGCACGGCAGGTCGACACACCGAAGACGGGCGCGGCCGCGAAAGTTGACCGGGCGGTTGCGACGAACGCAGACCAAGTCAGGGCAGCGGGTAAAGAGCGCCCCGCGGCCGCACAGACGACGCCCTCCGTGCCCGCGATGGCTGGGCAAGCCGTCCCGGTACAAAAGCGACAGGACGCATCATCGCAAGCGGCTGTGGCTTCCCCCCTGCAGGTTGATCACAACGGTCCGATGGTACGAGCGGCGTCTCCTCAGACCGGCCGCGGTGTATCGCACCCGACCGGCCCAGACGTGCTGGTGCCAACAGGTGGAGCTGTGTTCCCGCCGGTCAGTGCATTTCCGGCCACGGTGCCGGCTACCGCCCCATCGCAGCCGCCAACTCGCCGCCCCGCCGCCATCGGCACAACTCAAGGGCCGTCGAGAGGAGCAAGCCGAAGCGGCGAAACCGGAACAGGGAGTTCCAACAGAGGCTCGCGAAGCAACATCGTCATCGAGATCCGAAGAGCCCGCTACTTCAACGTCGCTCATCGAGAACCCGAGCCCAGGCGGTCAGCCGCTCTGCATTGATCCCGACTCGCTGGCCGCCATGCTCGTCGCCGGCCTGCTGACATCAAACCAGAGCAAAGCTGCTACGGACGGATGTCAGACACTTCCGGACGACGCCAAGGTCATGCGTTTGGAGCGTTACCCAAGTGTTTTTCCTGCAATGCGCATCGTCAGAGTCAAGGTGTCATCGCCGTCGCGGCGAGATCTGACATTCGGCTTTACCATTGAGACGGGACGTTAAAAAAGCGACCGAAATCACGGCATGGTCGTATTTCGGCAGGCCCGATCTGTATGCACAAGGGTAAGGCTAGACCTTGAGAGAAGGAATTGAATCGTCTGGAAAAAGGAAGCGTCGATGTGCGCGGGCCGTACCCGGCGCTCAGGCGAGTTGCAGGATAACAATAAACGAGCAGCAGCTTCAGGTTCGTAACTCCTCCCCGTCCATGGATGTGGCAAATGCGTGAGCGTCACTCCGTTTTTGTACGACGGCACAGTCAATCATTCTCTGGCGTCATCCCGGCATCTTGTTATCACGCCGTGGCCGATGGGTGCCCCATCGCTGCCGCCGCTTATGACCAAAGGATTCAATGTCGTCACAAGCACGCCATTTTCATTCGCGTAAAAAATGCGGCTCAGCAGCCGAACGATTCGTTGCTTGAAACGCGGCTGCTTGCAATGAAATGCCGCGAACGGGCCGGCCTAACAGGTATTGACATCGGCCGCCCGATACTGGCGCAGTCCGGCCCATGACTAGCGCTAAAGACGTCGTTAAGTCGCTGACGCCGCCACTCCTTTGGCAGGCTGCGCGCACGTTCACATCGCGGATTGATGCGAAGCCGGCCTTCGGGTTCGAGGGGCCTTACGGCTCCTGGGATGAGGCTGCAGCTGTCGCAGACGGCTGGGACGATCAGTCGATCATTGATAAGACGCTCGACACGGCTCGGAAGGTGAGGGATGGACTTGTCGAGTTTAAAATGGACGGGCTGCCCAGGGAGCGGATTATTTATTCGACGACAATATTGGCCTTTCTCCTATTGGTACTTTCCCGGCAGAAAAACTTCCTCAGTATCATCGATTTTGGCGGCGGCCTCGGCAGTAATTATGTTCAAAACCGCAAACTGCTGCGTCATCTGACCAAGATCCCTATTGACTGGGGTGTCGTTGAACAGGACGCGTTCGCAAAACTGGGGCGCGAGCATTTTCAGACCGACGAATTAAAATTCTTTTCCAGCATAGGCAGCGCATTGGCTGAGATGCCTCAGCGCGATGGGGTTCTTTTTACGGGTTCCTTGCAAAATATTGCGGAGCCGTACGCGCTTTTGGACCAGATTGTGCGTGCCGACATTGCGATCATCGCCCTGGATCGGTTGCTGGTTTCCCCAACCGCCAGCGACGCCGCATTTGTTCAACGGCCAGACCCGAAACTGTTCTACCATGCGACCTATCCGGTCTGGTGCTTCTCAAAAGAAAAATTCATCGCACATTTGACGGCCAGAGGTTACACGTTGGTGGAATACTTTACGTCCGATCCCAATCGGTCGTTCGACCATTGCGGGATGATCTTTAGCCGGTCGTCTTAATGAGACGCCGAGCGCGTCCTGAATGAGGTGGCTGCGGACTGATCGCAATTTTGCGTTCCATACCCGACATACGCTGGCGAGCATTGTCGACCATGCGACCAATATCCCCACGCAATCATTGATTTTAGAGAAAGCCTTCAGAAGCAGCGTGGAATCCAAGTCGCTATCTGCGAATCAAAAACTCTCCGATGTGTGCTCATCTGCCTTCGTTCTCATCTTTGCCACAAAGCTCTCCCTAAAACTGGGGAGCAGACAAACGCATCCGCCGGCGCTAACATTTTTGGGTAGGCGGCGCACTTTTGCGTCGCGCGAGGGCGCAGTGATGGTAATCGGAATCTTAAGCGTTGTTAGCTTCTTCGCGGGCGTAGGAGTCGCCTGCTCCGCTTTATATGGAGCTGCGCGAAAGGTTGACCGAGAAGACGCGCAAAAATTCCCACTGTATCCGGGCTGGTCAAGCTAGCTAGCAGGCCATCGACCTCTCTGCAGTTGCCCCTCGGCCGTCGCTGCTTCGGACCCAATCATGCGCGGGACGAGCGCCTTATTTCGGCCACGGACGATGATCCGTGCGGAATGGTGCAGCCTTCGGGTACGCAGCCTGCTGCAGCCAAGCTAAGGGCCAGTCACGGATCGGTGATGAATTCAGTGGAACTCGCTCGCCGCAGGCAGGCTCCCGCGGCTGTTTTTGTATTTAGAGTCGGTACGGCCCAAACACTTGGCGTCTGATCGAGATCGCGGCGGTCATATTTTGCCGCAGAGTAATCAAGGTTTCTGCTCAGCCAAGACGCAGCGGGTATCGAACAGCTGCAGAACGCTCACCGCGTCCGCGAACAATCGGCAGCCCGATCTGTGTTGTAGAAGGCGTTACTCAGGGCAAGCGTCGCACGCAGATTTACGTAATAAGGGTATGCGCTCCAGCGCGCTCCGAAAAGACGACTTAGAAAGAATGGCGCAGCCGCGTCGGCGGCCGGTTTCTTCCTGCGATGAGACTGAAGGGTAGAAGACTTCAAGATCATGCGCATGAACGAGCGGCGCTATATAATCGGCGTTCAATGCCTTTCCTGGGCCGTAATCATCGTAACAGAACCCGGCATCGTTTGGCACCTGAAAGTCGTCGATCATGATGACGGAGTTTGACGACCGGGTGCAGATTATCTCGATCTCATCGGCGAGCGGCAGATCTTCATTCCAATGCGCGTCGAGATAGAAGAACAATGAGTTGCCAATCAGACGTTTCAGCGGGCCATCTAAGAGACGCGAAAGTTCGACGCGACTGTCTCCATGGTACACTCTGACGCTATGCAACCGTCGTAATCGCGCCCGGGCAAAGCCGTAGTTTCGCGGATGACCTTCGATCGTGTAAACCGGTAATCCTGTGGATGCCATATATTCGGTCGTTGTGCCGCGATAGGTTCCAGTCTCGACAATCGCGGTCGGCCGGATGGAAGCTACAATCGCGTCGAAAATTCTGGTCCTATTTGATTGCCCATTGAACGGACCGCCCCAGGCCGCGCGGTTTTCGGGGAAGCGATAGTAATCGATGCTCCCGATCAAGGACTCACCCAACAACTGCCGCGCAACTCTCTTAATCACATTCATAGATGCCCCCGCATTCAACCTGATGCCATTTGGAAAGCGTTGAACCAGCTCAAGAGTTCGTTTTGAGTCCGGTTCGAAAAGCAGCGATCCACAAGAATCAGGATTTCAGATGTTTTCTTCAAAGCGAAAGGGCTGCCGCCCGCCGGTTGGTAAGCGGCCTGATGACGGCAGTCGGGTCCGGCCACGAATGCGGATCGAAAATTGAGAATTCTTAGCCAAGCGTCCAGCAAGGCAGAGCCGCCGCGCAGTCGGTCGCGATCGTCAACAGGTGTTGCGCAAAGGCGGGCATCGCTGCCCGGACTCCGGGTTTGCCGCACTCCGCAACGCTATTCGATAAGCTCCATAATTGGGGCGAAACGAGGTTCTATTGCACGGTGAAAAGTCCGAGACCCAAAGCGTTGCCAGACGGCAAACCTTGCACTGGACCGAATTTTGGATTGTCGGGCACTAGCTGCGCCGGGGCAGCTCTCCTCGTTGTCTCACATTCCGGCGTTTGACATCCCCTGATGCAGCGCTTTTTCAGGCAAAACCAGGCGAGGGCTGGCGGCCTCGACAAAGCGGAGCCAGGCAAGTCGAAAACTCCAAGCTTCCCCGGCTATCAGCAAGCCCTATTCGTTGATTTTATGGATGACACAACCGCCGAGTGATTGGTTGTGTGGGAAGTGGACTTGCCATGTCCACGAGCAAGCAAGACGGCGTGAGCAATGGTTTCATCAGCTCTACCGCCAGATCGAAAGCAGGTTGCAGCTCCCTTCCGAACTGCCGCACGACGCGTGGCGCGCCGCATCGATCACAAAATCCCCGGCGCTTCCGCCGACACCACGCAGCCATCGGTTGCCGCTGCGAGCGTCAGTGTCTTTTGGGATTCAGAAGCGGCTCCGTCATCAACCCCGCCAACGATTTTCGAATCTTTGCAAATGCTGTCTTTAGTTCGGGGAAATTAGCGCCAACGCGATTGGTATCGCTGTCGCGAATGCTGATGTCCGCTGATGCTCTCTTGACGAAGTCTGCGATCGCCTCAACTAAACCGTCGGCGTGACGGCTTGCATCGCCGGCATAGGCTGAAAATGCCGCAAGTTGTTCGGTCTCGATCGCTGTCGGCAGAAAGGTCCTCATTTCCCCGTACGCGACTGAAAATACTTCAAGAGCTTTTGTCAGCTTGTCCGCGGTTGCCTCAAGCAAAGTCCCCTTGACGATTTTTTGGAAGGCTTCTCTGTGCGCGGCATCCGTAAAGACATCGGGATCTGCAAAAACCGTCAAACAATGGCGGCACCAGTGGGCTTGTGCGTATTCCGGACATGTGCACGTTAACTTAACCGCGCCTTTGCGCAGTCTTTCGGCGACGACCCTGACGACTTCACCTCTTTTATCACGTTGCGCCGCGCCATATTTGCCTCGAAGTGTGATACTGATGGGGTTTCGTTCAAGCTCCTCAAATCGCAACATCACCGGCACCGACCGCTTGGTTCGCAGGACCATTTCGATAACTGTAAGACAGAGTCCTTTCAACCTCAAGCAGCATGCTGCCGACGTGTTCGACGGCGCGGCCATCAAGCCCGAGGCGGCCCCATCGTTGCAGGCACACCGCGCGTTCAAACATCAGACAGCCCAGCTTTCGTCGTCTGCTGGTGCATGCTTAAAATGGGTTGCAAAAGTTGAGTTTCCGCCGCAGGCGAGTATCTTATGATCCAGGCTTCTTGAGCCTACAATGATTTTAAGCGACGACACAACAATGCGGAATAGTGATTGATGAGGTAGTCGTGAGGACGGAATGTATCTGTAGTCTCCGGAAGCGTCATGGCGCTTTGCGTCGTTGGTGCTCCGCGGTTTGTATCCGAAGAGGCGACGCGAATAGCTTTCCGCGAGGCTCGCATGACGAGAGTTCGAATTTCTCGAACTGAATGTGAGCGCGATCTAACGGCGATTTGCTGCCGATAGTAGCTTCGATCTCTGGCGGGGTACGACAACGAAGTGGCCCGCCCTTTATCGATCGCCTCAGGCCGGATCTGTTTCGGCGAACCCCGGGCAATCAATGCTGATGCGCAAGGTAGATCTATTGAAAATTCCAGGCGGACAGTCGCGAGCGTGATCGTCGATGTGCCGACACGTTGGCGCGAGCAGATCGTCGGCGAAAAATGGCATCCGACCGAGATGCTCTTGATGCCAACCAACGAATAACCAACGGCTACGATCGCTAGGGCAATCGATCAGAGCAAGCGCCGGCCGGTGATAAGTCTCGATGGTCGAAGCGTCACTGGATGCTCTGCGCAGGCTAACAAACGTACGCTTGACCCGCGCAGGGTCATTTCTTCTCAGGCGTATCGGGGCTGCTCGGAGGTTGAACAGTCATATCGCCGTTTTTAGACACGCATTCGCTAAAAAAGGTGCGTTCGGCCTCTGCATAGGCCTTGCCTCCAGGCGGGATCGGCGGCGGATGGGACTTAATTGCCATGTCGCGGCATTTTTTGGCGAGGTCCGCGCTGAGGGCGGCTGCGGGGGAGTTCTGGATAGAAGAGAATTGAAAGCGCAAATAGGGACATGGCAGTTATAGCGCGGGGTGAGTTGGTCATGGGTGCGTGTCCAATATTCAATGACAGCAAACTCGATGTCGGCACTCTGCCGTATTTGTTGCCCGAGATCCTTTCCGAACTCTTATCGTACCTCGGATCCGGCGAAATGTCGTCCGTGCGTTGAGGATCGCGCTCGTATCTTGGATCCCATTTGGTCCGAATGCGTTCGGGAATATTACGACCAATCGAGAGCGGCAGGCGGTAGAGTTTGCCACGATGGATAAATCTGAGATGGATCGACGCCGGGTAGTCAAAGGTTCAGTCATGGTGCGTCGCAAAGTTTATTGAGGGAGTCGCCGGGTCCATTGCCTCGCAGGGCACACGGACTGGATGGGCGCGCGGTTTCAACGACGCTGAACTTGTAACCTGTGCCCTTCAGCACTAGCACGTAGCTGCCTGCAGGAAATGAAAAATCAGCGTCGGGTGCTCGCATAATGATCATCGCATTATTCCCCTCGACTGGCGCGACCTTCAGGTCGTAGGAAATCCTTCGAATGTTCGACGGCTCACTGGGGGCATCAGCAGTGCCGTCCTGCGATAAGCCGGTAGCGGTGTCGCCCATTCCAACGGCCGCGATAACGCCATTCACTTTTACTTTTTCCGGCGCATTGTTCGCGAGATCGCGCCTGAAGGCGATAAATTGAACTTTGCCCTGCGCGAGTTTCGTCCGGCTTGCAGGCCCGAGATCCGACCCGGCGCTGCGGTCGGGGGCCCGTGCCGTCGATGGCTCGAGCTCGACCAGTTTGTCGTCAACGCGTGCATAGATGCCATAGGCTGTCGGCAGCACCATCCGGGGAGGCGAACTATCGGCGGATGGATTGAACACTGGCTGTAGTGGCTGCTCGGTGCGGCTCGCGTGGTCGAACACAATTTTGTCCTGTACGGCATAGATGGTGGCGCAAATCACGATGATTGCCGCGATCGATAACAAGATTTGTCGCAGGGCTCGGTGGCGCCTCGGACGGAGAGGGGGGATATTGTCTCCCAAGTCCGACCCAAGCAGCGGTTGTGATGTGGGCGGCAGAATCTCGATTGCCGCCTCCGCAGGCGTCGAAAAAACCTTCCCGTCGGTCGCGGCGTGGCCGCCATTTGACGTCAGGTCGGTTTCAATCTGCTCGATGGCGGTCTCGAGTGCTAACATGTGGCGCGCCCTGTCGGCGTGAGCGACCCCGTAGTCCTTCCGATTGAGCTGCTGTCGTAGCTTGGTTCGGGCGAGCCCATAAATCTGTTTCCGCAATTGCGGATTGTCGCGCGCCGAGGCCGTGACCACCTTGAACAAACTGGAATAGTAATCTTGCTGCATCAATGCTCTGCCGAAAAGTCTCCGGAAACAGCTCGCCCAACCCCATTACGCGCTAGCCGGAAGTGGTGCTCGACATCCTACCTTGGGCTTGCGGTTTAGCGGGCTGAACCTTAACATAAGGCCGAAAAAATGGGCATGCAGAATGGTCGATAAGCTTGTGCCAGTGGCGCTCCTGTCATTGATGTTGTTCGGGATACTGCCGGCCTCTGCGGAGAACGGTAAGGCGCCATGTGGATCGTTCCAGAAATTGCCAAACGGGACTTGGAACGTCGTGAAGCCGATCAAGATCGAGCACGGAACGACCAGTGCCACGCTTAAGGCGGGCGATACCATCAAGCCGGGCACGCATGTGACGGGCGTGGACCTGTATGCTGCCCTGCAGAAGAACTGCCAGCAAATGGATAGCCCGCCGCCCATCTCTAATGGGCGACAGTGAGTGCAAGCAGCCGTTGTGGACAACCAGCGGGTCTTGGAAACAGGCACACGGTTGGAGGTCAATTCGGGATTTGCGTCACTGGCTCGTTTAGTCTCGTTTAAAGGACCTGCCAGTGGACCTTTAAGGATTAGAATAACGCGAGATATGCGCCCGCGGTTCAATTCTGGGGCGCGTGCGGCTATCCCGGTGGCGAGATGAGTTCCACACCTCCGTTTAAACGGCTTCCGCTCTCGGGAAGACCACAGCAATCGAAAGATGCGCTTATTCGGAGCTCCGGCGCGACCGGGCTCTCCACGGTCGGAACGGGCATCGAGGAAGAGGAGGCGCAAGCCAATCATTACTCTGCCTTGGCTCAGATGGTGACCGACCTGAGCGGAGATCATGCTCAGCTCCGGACTTTCATCTACGAATATGCTCGGGTAAAACTTAGAACCGATCTCTATCCGCTTTTCGTCGACGGGGCGTGGTCGGAGATCAACGATCATATGTGCCGTCTTGAAGCGGCTATCGATCAGATCGAAGCTGATTTCTTGTACGACGGGCTTCCGGCAAGCTCGCCTGTCGCGTTGCCAGATATGACGGGGCGACGCGGCGGCAATCTCCTCGCTTCACGTGGTGTGGGTGCCAAGCCTTCAGACGATCGGGCGGCCACAAAGACGAACACCTTTGGTGCCGATGCGATCCACGATCGATCTTTGCTTTTTCCCTCGGGGGGGCCATCGGCGTTGCCGCTGCCGTCCATTTTCGGCGCCAAACGCGGTCGCAACTTTTGGCGAAATATTCAAATCGCCGGCGCCGTGGTCATCGGCTTGATTTTATTTGCGGTCATTGACTTCCGACACTTGATCAGGCGAGCCGGTCAGGATTTGCCTCGTGAGGCGCCTGTCAGTGCGGCAACGGATTCGAGCAAAGAGCGAAGCTCGGCATCTCCCGACAAGGCATTGGTCTCCGGTAGCGTCGCAAAACTCCCGTCACGTCCCAACGATCTTCTTGTTCCGAAAGAATACGGTGCATATGCCGTCGTCAACGGCAAGCTGGCGGAGCTTGAACAATTGTCAATCAGGGTCCCCGACCCTCGGGTAGCAATTTCTGCGGCGATCCAGACTCCCAGCCGAACTCATTTGCCGGCGGGTCAAGTTCAGTTCATCATATTCCGCCGCGATCTCATGAACAACGCTCCGGACCGTGTCACGGTTCGCGTCATGGCTCAAATCGTTAGAGCGTTGAGTTTCAATTCACGTGGCAATGCAAAGACATCGCAGGTTGAGCAGTCGTGGGTAATACGCAACAATTCTTATTCAATGAAAGTCGCCCCGCTTGGCGACAATCCGGAAATGGTTGTCATCCGTTCGGATCCCGCCGACCTTTCACTTCCCGCGGGTCGCTACGTTCTGGTGCTTAAAAGTGTCGGCTATGACTTCACCGTCGACGGTGGCGCAACAGACCAGGCGCATTGCCTGGAGCGCACCGACGCGCTCAGCGCTCCAATCTACTCGGAATGTCGTAAGCTTTAATTCTGTTGGCAGGTCTCAGATTGCTCGACGTTCCGCCGGATACTTTGTGGCGCTGCGGCCCGGTGTGGGGTCTTCGAAATACCGTGGACCGTCTATGGCGCTAATCCCTTGAGCCTGGAATTGGCGTGGGCTGAAGTAAGACCCAAACGGTGCCGCCGTTAAACTGAATGGTGAAGCCGTCCGGCGAATACACAGCCCCCTGGCCCCAAGCGTTCGCCCAGAAGTGCCCCGACCAATCAATCCAGCCTCCGGAGGGCTGGCCTGCTTCATTAACGAGATCCAGTCGTCGCCCGATTTGACCGATGCGAGCTAGTCCTGGGCCTGCGCAACGGTTCACGCATCGATACACTCCCGATAGGTTAGGGACCCAAGATTGCGTGCCCACGGCCTGCGCTGACGCGGCCGTCGCGGTCAAGCCGGCGACAGCCAAGGCCCCCAAAATCGTGCTTAGTACCTTCATGACGGCTTCCCCATCGCCTAGAGGTCAAGTCCCTAAAAGGGACTACAAGAATTGCAGCCAATCGGCAATGGTATTGGCGGTTTATGCAGGGCAGGCCTCGTTCGGAGCGCTCTCACTCATACGAGGCTGAATGGGCTTTGGGCTGGAAGGGGACGCTTCGTCGACTTACGAGCCGTTCGGCGCACCTAGTAAGTCAAGGCAGCACCGACCGAGCAGCGTTTTCGGAACGTGAGTGCAGAAATCACAGCAACATCACGGCAAGAGATCCTGATGAGATATTCGCTCACCCCGGTGCAAATCAATGTTGCTGAAGGAGGATTTGCTGACTTTAAAATTTGCGACGACAAGGGTGGGAATCTTGTCACCTTGGGCTTCGCCGACGAGCACGAAGCGCGCATAGCTCGAGCATTGATGATTAGAGCGATTGCCAATGCAGTCCTGGTTATTCCTCACGCCAGAGTGGTTCGGCAACGAAGTGAACAATAATTTTCTACCATTCATCCAGCCAAGTCAGCAGCAGCCAAGTCAGCAGCAGCCAAGTCAGCAGCAGCCAAGTCACAGCTAGGATTGCCGCGATTGGCCGGTCGGATTCAGCGTTCCGGCCTGAAGGTGTTGGCCGTTACTCGTGTTGACGCCGGCAGGGCTTTCGGCAACGACCACCTTCGTCGGAGCAAGAGACGGCAGGAACGCACACGAACCCCGGATAGCCGTAGTCGCAAAAACAAGAGCCGTAACCTCTTCTGGAATAAGCCTTTTGTGCGGCGGCCGGAAGCGTCACCATGCTAAGGCAGACGGCAGCACAAACAACTATCGAAAATCGCATCATTCTCGCCCCCATGCCAATCGTGTGTTCGCCATTCCGCCACGACCTGCGCACCAAAGACAACTGGTCCGCCATGCGCTCCGCATGAAACTTCGCCGGAAGTTGACGGCCTCAAGCGCGCATTCTGACCGCGCGGCACCGTCCGTCTGCAGCTTTCCCGAAAGGGCGTCGATGATCGCAGCGCGAGGGCCATGACGACCCGCCGCTGAATACGCGACAATTCAAGCCCATTTCGATCTTACGATGAGGTCGGAGCTCAGCAGCAACAAAACGAAGTGTAATCGACGAATTGTCAGGACGTCACGGGCTTCCCAGACCGTATATCTTATAGTTGATACCCGCGGTGACCATCTGAATGCTGCGGTTGTTGGTCGTTATTGCGTAGTTCGGGACGGACGACACTCCGAAAGTCTGACTTTGAATGCCAATATAGTCATATTCGGCGCGTACAGACCAGTTGCCGACGAAAGCCCACTCGACGCCGAGCCCTCCCGTCCATCCCCAACTCGTTAAATCAAGTGATACCCCGGCAAGCGAAGTCGAATTCCCATTACTGACCCAAGCGAAACCGCCCTTGCCGTAAAGTAGAACGCGATCCCACGCATAACCGAGTTTGCCGGTCGCTGTCGTGACCCAACGATTGTTGAGTGTCACTGTGGTGGCGCCTGCGGCGCCCGTACCGGTAATAACGCTTTGATTGTTCGAAAGCCAATCGAACATGGCCTCAGCGCCGACCACAACGCCCGATCCCGCGGGCCCGAATTGGTAATTTGCGCCGAACTGGCCACCGCCAAGAAACGTCGATTTGTTGTTCGCCGAGGAAAATACCGTTCCCACCGTATCCGACACGCTGCCACGGTTCCAGCCAGCGCCAGCGTTACCGCCTATGTAGAAGCCGGTCCAACTGAAGAGGGGCGCGGCGACCATAGGATAGTACATGCTGGGTGCCTGCGGCACCATCGGAGGCGGCAGATCGGCCGCGAGTGCCGGTCCGACGAAAGCACTCAAAACCACAAGCAGTGCCAATCGTTTCATGTTTTCCTCGCCCCGAAGCCGGCTAAAGTCTAACTGAAGGCCTTGGCTAGTCTGTAGCAATCGAGCAACACTGCTGAGAAATCGAAGGCTCTGGGGGAGCGACTGGCAAGCCTGAGCGCCAGAATGGGGGCGTCGTAGCGTGCATAGGCGCGAAGAGCTGTGGTCTGAGAAACGATTGCTCTGGCGCTCGCAATCCCATGGGACCGATTGGCAATCTGTTGCGAGCCGCCATCGCGCATAATGGTAAAACGCAAAAAGAGTGCTTGGCGTGGCGACCTCCGCGAGGCTTGCGCGCCAGATTTTGGGGTGCTGCTTCCGGGGCGCTGCGGCTCTCCGGATCGCACCACCTTCACGTTGATCGATAAGGCTGTGCAACCTTTCGGACAGAGCCATGAGAAGCGCGCTATTCGTCGCGCAGTTCGGTTCGGCGCGGGGACGATCAACGCATCAATGGTTTGCTTTTATCGCCGCATCATTTCCGTGGAGGGGACGATGGCCAAAGATGCTCCCATTCTTCCTCCGACATAGGCTTATAGCCGACGACACGTCGCTTGAGTTCCTCGTCCTTGATGTAGGGGAATGCCAGCCAAGCTGCGCGACGCGCCGCCTTCATGTAACGCAATGCAGTCGCGAGATCCGGCTTTGGTCGATCTAAAAAACGTCGCGCCAGCGCATGACTCTGCCGTACCAAGCCCAATGTGGCGTCAAAGGCCAGGTGCGGCTGCGACGACGGAGGCACGGCTACATTTGCTTGGCTCTCTTCGGCGCTAAATTGCACCAACATGCTTAGAGCGTCACACGCATAGCCACTCGACAGTTCGTCGGCTTCGACGGTTGCTTTTCCCTCGGCAACTTCTGCGTCAACTCGAAACACACGAGCGAGCACAGATGCTTCGTTTACGTCAATTTCAATGACCTCGCCGAGGGTTGGTATTCTAGCCAGATGTCGCGTCGCCACCGGTTGGCTCTCGGCGTCACCAATGCGTCTGAGCTTCAACAAACAGATCTTTGGCGCCGCGGCTGTGAAATCCGACACTGTCTCGCCAAGCCCCAATCCGTAAGGCCTTCGCGTCCGATCGGCCTGATTGAGCCTCCATATTTGCGTTCCAAGCTTGCTAAACGGTAAAGGATCGGCACGGTTTCGAAGGCCGCAGGTCGAATGTCCCGTCGCCTACGCACTGCTTTTGCTCCGTCCCGTTCGCTAGCGGACTTAACTGCAAGCCGGTAGATTGGAGGCGGTCAGATGCGAGACCTAGCTCGCGGCGGGCGTCGTATTGTCCGTGTCGGCAAATCTCAACGCGCTCGTCAGGCGGGCAGTCGCAAGCAAACCGAGCGATCGCTCCAAATCATCGCGGGGTTACAAAATCCACTGCGTCGTTGGCTGGTCCCATCTCGACGGTATAGCCGATGATCGGACCCGGATTTGCCGCAGACCTCGCCCTGATCTTTATTATTCGGATGAAGGAAAAGATGCTGGAGGTGCGTTCCAGAATTTCCAATTTGGCATCGCCGGGCAGCGACTGACATCCGATCGTGGTTGCCTCTACGGCGTTCGATGTCAGAAGGCCCGCAACCAGCACTGCTGCCAGGGCATCGCGATCCACGCACAGTGGCTGGCCGGGCAATGCGTCGGGGTTTTTGATTGTCGAGGTCGTCGTAGGTTCGTTCGATGGTGCGGGACTTGGGATTTTCGAACTCCTGACGTCCGCCGTGTCCGGCGCTGGCAATTGAACGGCCTCTGGCGCACGTGCGTCGCCTTCTCCCTTTTCCCTGAGTGCTTTGAAACAATCGAGGCGCTCGGCGCGCTCCTGTAGACTGCGGCAATGAGCGAGTTCTTTCCTTGTAGCCCCATGAGCGACGCCGCCCGCGAAAACAAGTGCAGCCATAAACACGGCGCAGGAAATCCAACGCCGATCCCGCTGCGAACGAACGCAGTTTCTTCGCGAAGTCGCTATGAAAAAAGATTTTGACACTCTGGGACTGACAGTACGCGAAAAGTTGCCTTGGGCAAATAATCTCACGTCGGGCTCGCTCAAGGGTTGAAAATAGCAACCTGGCGACCACGGCGGCACCTCTAACCGGCGCGCGTTTCGGAGCTCAGTGTGAACGCGCTGGCATCGTCGACAGGCTGCATGCCCTGCACCAAACAAGCATTAGCGCTGGGCTTTGCGCCGGACTGTCAGTTCCTTGTGCGCCATCCCTCGCCGGAGCGAGGTGCCGGCCAAGTCGGACTTCGCCTGGTCACGAACACTCCTGACAACTGCTCTCCGAACCCGTAGGATTTGGTCGATCTATCGGCGAGGCGACGCTGACGTGCGGGCCAGTCAGCGGCGGGCACCAAGGGAAAGTGTCTCAAATTTCGACGAGCCCGAAGGCGAATCGATCAGCGATCACTAGACGTCGAATTCGGCCTCGTTTCTCATGCTCACGGCCGGTTCGATCCCTTTCCACGGTGCGACGGTAAAAAGTGTCACCGACACCCCAACAAAAGTGCCGGCCACCACATCGCTGAGAAAATGCAAGTAGAGCACGACGAGCGCTAAATCCGCGGCAAAGACGACGATTGTGCACGCCGCGCGTAATTTCGGCATGAAGGTCCAAACGACGGAAAGCAACGCAGCAGCTACGGCGGCGTGGCCCGATGGAAAAGACTCCCAAAGCTTTCCAGACTGAAAAAAATGAAATCCGTAGACGTCTTGTTGCAAGAGGAGTGACGGCCAACTTCTCCCGAAAATAAATTTGAGCTGATCTTTGACTACCGTTGTGATCAAAGTGACGATGACGCATAGCGCGATTATTTTTTCAATTCTGGAAAACCGCCGGCCGCTGATTGCCGATAGACCAAGTCCTGTAAATAAAATCGCCCCGATGCTCGGAATTGACAGAATTCGATCGACTAAATCAATCGGCAAGATCTCGCGCTGAATAATCTTCTCGAAAAATCGCGCTATGGGTGCGTCAAACCACCGAGCTGAAATAAAGACAAAAGCGGTCGTCGAAATCAGGAACAGTATCCAGACGTGGATGGTTCGATGCATTTTGTGTCCTATCTGCGTCCGACGTTGCCGCTTGCTCGTCTTTGCGCGGTCCAAACGCCACCCTGTGAAACAACAGCCATGTGCCTTATGCTTTCCGCTTTGGCGCATGCAAGGCCGTGTGTCGTCGGTCCGTATCCATTTGACGTTCGGCAATGACAATTCCCATGCTCGTGTCAACGAGCCCGCTACTTCCGCCAACATTGTAGGTGCTTCCGAGCGCTTTCCGTTATGCGTTCGGCGAGAAGGTGGGTGACCAAGGCGAAGTGGTTTATCGAAAAAATCCGGGCTCCCGAGGCGGACCCGGGTGTGGGGATATGCAAAATATTACGAGGGGGTAGGGAGGCACTCTGCAAGGTTCGTCGGAACGAATTGATAGCTGCGCAGGCGAGTTAGCGAGGTCGTATATCCAAAATCGGTTCGGGTGCGTCTTCGGGGAGCCTTGGTGCTCGCCCACGCGGAACACGCGCGGTCATTCAACGGCTTGGTGCCGTGGTTGTACGCCGGCGCTAGTTAGAAAGCATCACCGTATGTTGAATTTCCGGCCTTGCCACGCGCACCCAATGTCGGGGATTTTGCGGGGATTGAATTCGCAGCCATCCATAGTCGTTGATGGAACGCGAGACCGAGACGATGTCGTCGGTCAGATTGTCCAGCACCAAATCTGCATTTTTCGCCCGGACAACAAGAATTAGATGATGCTCTCCAGACGCGAGGACAACTTCTGCCAGCAGCAGTGATCGTGACGGCCATCCGTGCATGAGCAATTCATGCTGTTTGGTAATCGCATAATCCTTGCAATCGCCGGATGCCGGCGCGACGACCCAATCCTCTCTGGCGCCGTCACCGGGCGTGACTTCGGCGAGGATGCTTTTGTTCACGTTACGATTCAAAGTCCTTAGCTGATCGAGCCGTTCCTTTGTTAGCTCGAAGTTGCGGCGCCGGAAGTCGACACCATGCACTTTGCAGTCCGCCGGATATCGCAGGCAGAAACGAGAATGCCCGATCGGCGGAAGCGCGGCGACGACCGGTAGATCCATAAGGCGGGCAAGCGGCTTCGGTCCGGGGGGCGCCTCTGAAGCTCGCACGGGCGTTACGTCCTGTCGGATCGGCGGCGAAAACACGGCTGGTGTGCTGATCGACAATTTTTCGGGGAATCGCAGCGCGATGCTTTGTGATGCGGAAAGCGCGATAAAGCGCGACTCAATTGCCTGAGCGGCAGGAAGACCTTCGCGCGAGCCTTTTCCCGAAGAAATTGAAAACGCGATCGGTTGAAACTCCGCGTTCAGATCACTCATCATGAAAAAAGTGATGCCTGCTGCAAGGAGCAGGACTGTCAAGCTCGTTCTGAGCGCAACACGGCAAAGCATCCCGAAATCGCCCACCTGGATCTGAAGGCTCTATTTCGTGCTCAGGTGCCGAATTTAAGGCCAAAACACGGATTTATTTCACCAAACGATCCGAATTGCGCGATGATCGTACCATCACGGCAACGACGCTCGTGGCAAGCCAGGTGCACCGCACGGCCTGTAGGTCTAACGGTGTTTGGTCTTTGACAATCGCGGGTCGACTGAATGCTCTGTCGTGCAAATTAGGGTTGAGGTCAGCCTCACTCCTACCTGAGTTGGCCAAAGTCGCGGGATGCAGCGCCATCTGTTGTTCTCAGTCGGGATTAGTCCGCTGGGTAACACTCAATCTGGAGCCAGCTATTGAGCGACCGAGCGCTCACCGTCGCGCACGTTCCAACAAACGCACGCCAACCTGTAAATCGAACCGCACTGTCATTGGGCTGAGCCTTCGTGCGACGTGTGTTCGGGGCGCAATTGGCCCTTAAGTTGAGGAACGATTTCCCGAACGAGCTTCTGTATTTCGCGCTTATTCCTGTGCCGGTCGCCGACGTTACGAACCCACAGGCCGCTGACGTCCATCAGCCGTGCAAGTTCGTCGCGAACTGGCTCATCAAGATGGCGCAATGTGGGTGCAAGTGTCATTCTCAGACGTTGCGCCAACTTGAAATCGTTCAGACCAACAGCATAGCGCAGCCCTTTGATCCGGCTTGCCAGCGACCGATACGTAAACATTTTCCCCTCGCTGTCCCAACTTGATATTGTCGGGCATCAGCGTTAGCGAGAGCTTAAGACAACAGGTCTGGTGAAAAGCGCGATTGTGCCGGCGTTCGCGAATCCGGCATCTTCCAACAATTTGGAAGGTGATCGAAAAGCTCTGCGAGATCCAACCGATTCGGCTGGCTGAAAGGCTCCGCAAAAGCGGGTACGAATGCAAACGCTGATCGCGGCCGACGTCTCGCGTGCTCTGAAGGCTCAAATGTTAATGCCGGGCTGCGACGTCCAAACAAAGCGACCGAGCGCGCCGGCGGAGAAAAATTTCGACAGAGATGCGCCAATCATCAAGCTTGCGACATCTTCGGCCCCGCCCAATCGTTTCTGATTGCGCACATTCGCTTTTTGTTGCGCTGCTGGCTTCCGCCTCATCAACCGCTTGAGGCGCCTAGAGCATGTCCCGGAAAAGTGGAAACCGGTTTTCCGAAAAGGACATGCTCTAGATTTTGTTGGCAGCAATGGCTGAACAGAGGCCGACAAGCGGCCGAGCGCTCAAGATAAAGCGCATCATGGATGTCTCCCATCCGCCTTACAAAAATAGGCTGCGATCTGTTTAGACAATCATCAAAATCCAATAGGCGAGCGCGACGATCCAGATGCCATTAATGGTCAGCGCCAGCCCTACGGCGGCGACGGGCCAGCGGGCTTGAATTGCGTTGCGGGCTTTCACGACCATGTCCTTCCCCATTCGAATTTCCGACGTCTAGCACCACCGCGTTACCCCCGACAGGCATTTTATTACCGCTCGATGTTTTTTTAGCCTCTGTGGCTTATCTGCACACAAGCCGCTAAGGCGGTTGCGGCAAGCCTGCCAAGAACCGCGGCCTCGATGCGTCTCCCAGAGACGGCGAACTCTCGATTGCGATCAACATACGCCGGGGCAGCGGTCAGCAGTCCGCGCAATCTGGTGAGCGAAGTCAAACGGCGTTTCTTGTTTTTGGTGCTTCAGAGGTTCGAGGGATTTGATTCGCCGGTATATCAGTGCGCGCGGGTGGCGCCTTGCTTGTCAAAGACAGGCGCGGCAACTGCCGGAATGTTTTGCCGAGTTCGATCCGCGGAACGCTAACTTGGGCCACTAACATTGGCTTTTTTGCGCCAGGATGAGAAAGTCTCTCAAGCGAATGCTCCGCGTCATCCAAAATTGCTGTGGATCTCGCGTGCATCCTGTGCAGCGTTCATTGTAACGGCATTTGCTCAGATGGGACGGCCCCCGGCAGCTACCATAGATTTCCGCGCCTCGTGATGTTTCTATCAGGTTGAGGTGCTGGTCACCGTCCGCAATACTCGATCTTTTCGACGCGGAACATCACCAGCGCCGACGCTTCGAGGGATGGACTCGATTTCAGCTCTTCCGGATCCGCGGACCCCGACAGGTCAATGTGAGGAATCCGGGTTCGGGAAGGAGGGCAGTGTCGCCTCGGCGGACTCCGTCACGTTGGGCGCGTTCTCGACATCGCCGGACTTGGCCAGCAACAACACGGCAGCCGCGAGAACGACAAACACGACTGCAACGGAGGAGCGGACAATGTTCCTACTCAAACGCATTTTCCTTGCTCTCGCCGCTTCCTTTTCCTGTAACCACTCTCTGACAACAGGATGTTTGCGGTTCAAGCTGGCTCTTATAGCCCTCTCACCGGCGGCTTCGAAGGCCCGGCGCACCTCGGGGTCAAGAGCCATGTCACCCTCCCAAAGCTGACCAACATGCTTCTGGATTCAGCACAGGACAAGCCCTGGCGATTGCAATATACACAAGATGGTCCGGAACGCCTCGCGAAAACGAACATACGATCGCAGGTAGTTTGAAGGCGAACTGCTGCCTTCCCTGTCGAATGAGCCGGCGTAATTTGTGTATTCGCCAACGAATGAATTCGACGCGATCGGGAAGTTCCGAGCGAAACGTCATCTCTCGATGTCTGATTTTGCATCATCATGGCCGTGAAGCACAAGAGCCTCCCAAGTCTTTGCGGAGACGCAAAGCAAGATGGGAAGGTTCGTTGCGTCGCCTGATTAAGTCATCAACAGACGGCTATTCCCGAATAGCGTGCGCGTGAACCATCGCCCGATGATCTTCCATCTTGAATGGGCCGTTATTCGAAAGGCTCACTGATTGATGCGGTTTAAAGGGGGAGGGGGCGCGGTCTCTTCGAGAATTTCAACGCCGC
This sequence comes from uncultured Alphaproteobacteria bacterium, assembly GCA_963737755.1. GTDB lineage: Bacteria > Pseudomonadota > Alphaproteobacteria > Rhizobiales > Xanthobacteraceae > BOG-931. Next base: position 228,769 of record CAVTTZ010000029.1, read on the forward strand.
TGGTTTGCATCGCCAAGCCGGCGGAGCTCGGCGAATCGTAGCAGGCATTCTCTTGATATCTGGAACAAAGATGGAAGGGACATGCCCCAGTTGAGAATGATTGGATCGCTCGCCGAAGGGCCGGCCAGAGCGGACTGACAAATCGAATAATGAGACTGTTTCGCCGTTTTAAATGTCATGACATGCGGAGTGTAGCCAGAGCGGACCAACGTTCCACGAACAGCCCGATTTTTTAAGGAAGCACTCTCCGCGCGCTCCAGAGCAAAGGCCGGCGTCAGGCGGCGGCTCCACGCGCCTGCGTAACTGGAGACGACGTTCGTGACGGCAGAGAGCGCGATCCCAATTCTGCCTTGGCGTTTTGAGGGTTAAGAGCGAAACAAAAAGTCACGCAACCATGCACTCGGATGGCTCGATTTGACGAGCGCCTCTCGCAATGTGGCTGAGGGCTACGTCGGGTCCCGGATCAGAAGCGGAAGTGATTGTGGTGCAGCTCTCGCCGGGTTCGTTCCAACGACTTGATACGCAGGCGCCGGAAGCCTAACCCTCCGAAGAAATATCCCATTTGTAGCGCAACCAAGTTTGCCGACGCAGCCAATACGATCGCAAGCGCGCTCTGACCGTGATGAATGCCAAAGCTGACGGCGACCGCTACCGCGAGGAGGCTGGCGGGGATGATGAAAAATACCTTACAGCGAACGCTCAACGCAATGCCGAGCATCGCGCAGCACAGCGCGATTATCAACATTTGCCGCCCCCAGGTTGCAGGCTGACGAGCCGTCTACCTGCTACAGTGCGTTCCCCAACGCAGTGAGACTATCGATGCCAAATGAGGCAAAAATTTTTCCGGCAGCACTACCGGATAACCTAGCGCTCGATCGGCCTATGAAGCCGCTTATTGGGCCACTCGGCTGGTTATCTCCCGCGTACTGGTACCCGTTGCCCCTCTTGACGAGATTCAAAAGCCTTGACACGGCAGCGCACGCTCGCGCTAAGGCCCCGGTGCGAATAGGAAAATTCCCTTCCCGCGCCCGCCGATCCTGGTTCTCTTCACAGGTTTTCCGGTACCTCGACTCGCGGGGCCGCGACCATTCGGCTGGCCTCGATTGACGCGTCAATGGCTCTGGAAGTTGGCATCCCGCATCGCGACCTCTTTGACCGGTTCCAAGTCAGGATAGGGGTCGTAGGGTGGCCACGGGGGCGTCTCGGTGCGGCAATGATCAGTCAGACCCTCGCCCCTCGAAATCTCCCTCGCATCAAATTCAACGAGCTGCGCCGCGGGCCTGCCGCGATTGGACAGTTCCCCGCCAAGAGACGACACACGCTACCGGCGAGGGTCTAGCTCGTCTGTCTCTCGGCCGCTGTCCCGAGATGAGCTCTCAGTGCCCTGATCGGCACAAATGAGACGACCGTTTTTCCAGCCGCGAGCGCTTAGGCATGGATGATACGGGATTGCCGCATGTTCTTCCGGACTGATGTCACGATTTCGAGTCGATTGTCTCGCCTTCGGTCTTTCGCCGCGAACTGGATGTTTTTCGCGCCTGACTTTTTGTTAGGTCTTGATGGCTCTCGCGAATTCTCGCGGCAGGCGTCTTTGCGTCAGGTGGCGCTCCGGCTGCATTTTCCGCATTCTGCGCAAAAACCATCGGACCCATAAGCAAAGCCACGACAATTGATATGACGCTTAGCGAAGTGTGGTTGAAATTTCTGCTCATCGAATGACGCTTCCAAATCCCCACGTGAGGGGGCGGGCTCTGTTACCTATACCGCTATCGCCGCCAAAGGCCAAAATTACGGCCCCAGCACGCCCGAAATTCGATACTCTCCGACCTCCCAAATCGTTCGAGAAGCTTATATCGCAAACAGAGCAGGGACTTGTGGCGGGCTGATCGCATTGATCACAGTTGGAAGGGGCACGCTGACGGAGTTTGGCGGCCGCTGGCGTTGATCACCAATGCCGCAAACGTCCGACTTTTTGCCCGTCAGTCAGCAGGTTGAAGGTAACGAAGGTTCGGGCAAGAATTATCGGGCCTTCACACCTCGTCGGGCGTGGTGCACTTGAGGCAAAGCCAACTGACGCAAGGCGTTTTGCTTGGCGCGGCCAACACGTCCGCCGCCCCCAGTCAGCTTCGTGCGCCGTTGACTGATCGCTGACGGTTCGAACGTCGCCGCGAATTACGCCCTAGGCGCTCGCACTTAGCGGCAACAGCATGCGGCCTTGACAGCCGACGACCAGAGTTCAGGGCTCATGTGCTAAAGCTCAAGCGCCCGTTGCTCCGCAGGCTTGATTCCGGCGACCTGAACGACGATTCCTCCTATCCCGTACGCCACCTGCAAGACGATAAGGTTCGCGATCGTCACCAATATCAGTGCCAACGCGCCCCATTCATCGAGAAGCCCGAACACGGTGGTGAGCCCAACCACAAAAGCGCTGCCCGGTATCAGACAGAATGTCTTAAAGCGAACGCTCAACAAAACGCCGAGCGACGCGCAACAAAGCGCGACAATCCACATACGTATCCCCGCATGAAGGCGTGGTCTTTCGCTGCCTTCATCATCCTGCGTTCCCCAACGCACATTAAGTTAACGTTCCCAAATGCGGCAAAATAGCGTCTATTGCATTGCGAAAACGTGAGAGGGCCGTGCCCGCGGAGCCAAGTCCTTGCCTGCGAACAAGAATGCGGGCTTGCCAAGGAGGTATTCGCAACGCCCCAGGCATGGTCTGAAAAGATTATCTTGCGGCGCGGCATCGCCTCATGCCCGCTTCGCCCCCAGCCGGACCATTTGAATAACGGCTCACACCGCCCAAAAATTTGCGAGGTTACTTTCTGCATAAGAAGAGCCGAATGGCTTTTGGTCAGCCCGCTGGCGTGCAGCAGTGCTCGCCGACCAAACGTGTGCGATCACAGACGGGGTCGCCGGTGGTTCCGCGCCGGCGTCTCGTCATTCGCTTCAAAAAGGTGATCCGTCGAACGGCAGAAAGCGAGCAGTCCTGAACGGGCGCGACGGGATAATCTTCGAGTTACATCTTTGGTCTCCGCCCGCTTCTAAAAAGCGGTGAACGAGGCGAACACCAAAAAGTCCACGCTTATTCGGCCGCTTTGACGCTTTATGGTTTTAGCTGCTTGACCGGCACGCAGACGAACTGCGCTGCCTGAAATGCTGCGGGAGGAAATGGGCCGGCAGGAACTTGTGCGCCTTTCGCCGCGGCAACGCAGTCGTCCATGTTGGCGAAGTGAGCTACCGACAAGGGGTTCAACGGTTCTGGCTTGTCTACCTCGTTATATATTAATGCCACCAGAATAAGCGCGACTTCCACGCTGCTCTCCTGCGTTACGAGCCCTGCCAAGCCATGACGCCCAGGGTCTGCGAGTGCCCATATCCGTGAATTTGGCTGCTGCGCCCGATGACAACAATAGCCGCGAGCCGTGTCCAAATCGGCTCAATCTCTATTGCGATTTGTCGAAAATTTACATCATCACCAGACATTGGTGGCAGAGGCGAGCCAGCGGCCTGACGCGCACAATGTCTGGATCGCAAACACAACGAGGTGGAAGCATCGACGCAACGCGGCCGGGACCCCGCTCGATGTTGACGACGCGTGTTTGATGCACCGCGGGTCTGCCATGGCGTGAAGATAGTTCAGTCCTAGTCCAGAAGCGCGGTCAATTGTATCCCGGCAGGTCGAATGCGTTCTGTCTTTTGGAATGAGTTCGACGATCGCCTCGCATGGCCGCCCGTTTCGTAATTCGTAGCCGCAACAGGACGCGCGGATCAAAAATCAGAGGCTGACGGGGCAAGCCGATATAAGCTTGGCAAGATGAACGTTGCGAAAAGCTGCATCCGAACCAATCACGGTCGGAGACTACTGGGAACATCCCATCCCGGTAGATACAGCGGCTTCTCGCTCACCTCGCGCCGATCCTCGTTGATCAGTTTCAAAACGTCGACCTCTGTCCAGCCGTTGCTAAAATATAATGCCGCCAACGTGGCATTTAGCGCGCTCAATAGAGGTGGCTTGAATGTCTCATGTTGCACGGGATGTAGTTTGCTGTGGAGCTCCAACAAATCCTCAACCGCTTGAAGCAGGGCGTCGCAGGAATTCGTGTACTCAAGCTCCCCACCTTTGGTGAGAACCGATACATCTAGAGACGCATCCTGACGGATCATCGCCGTACTCCCCGCGCACGCAATGCGTGATTGTACTCGAACGGCGCGCGGAATCAAATCGGGTTTGGGCCGAAGGGGCGTAAGCCGACGAGCCGTAAGCCGAGGGGCTGTCCAGGATGTTTTTTCCGTCTTCACAGAAGGGCGCCGGAGCGCGAAATTTGGTCAACGGCTCTGAGCGAACGTCCTGGACGATCCAGCGATGTCGCGGAATAAGATGATTGCCGGTCCGACGGATCAGACCTCCGGCTTTCGACCGGCCTGAACTGCGCCTGATGTTGACCGCAACCGCGTTGGTCGGATGCGCCTGCTCAGCGACCTGACCTGGTCCGACTATGGTGTGCGACCATTTCTGCTGCCCTTCAATGTCTCTCTCATCGCAGTGTACTCGGGCGTTGCTTGCCCCCGGCCGTCCCAAGGCAGCATAACCAGCGATTTTCCATCGAGCCCATTTGGATAAATTGCCTGAGTAAAGCCCCAATTGTTGAATGCCGTGCAGTTCGAGGAATCTAGACATGCCGCCAATATTGCGGACGCTACGGCTGCTGCCTGATTCCAGTTGGCGGCGGATGGCTTGGCTTTAATGTCAAACTCCGTGATTTGCACTTGCACTCCGATGTCCGCGTAAGCTCTCATCGTCTGATACACCTGCGCGTAGCTTGGAGCGGAATCCAAATCGAGATGTCCTTCCATCCCGACGCAGTCGATCGGAATGCCTTCGGCCCGAAAACGTTTGACCGTATCAATTAAATTCTGTGTTCGATCAGGCACGCTGCCTTCATTGCCCCAATCGTTCATACACAAGACGGCATCGGGATCAGTGGCCCGCGCAGTTCGAAAGGCGACACGAAGATAGTCCGCCCGATCAGGATTGGTTCCGATGTTGGTCCATTCAATACCGTCGGTATTGAACTTGTTATTCCATCCCATCACCTCGTTGGTGACGTCCCACCACCTGACAATCCCAGGATATTTATCGCGATAGTGACCCATGACATTCCGGATATGGTGAACTAAAATCTCCTCCAATTCCCGACCGGAGAAAAGCTTGTAGGAGGCCGCCGGAAAGTTGCCGAGCCAGTCCGGATTGCCCATGCCCCACAACAGAGTGTGGCCTCGCACTCGCATATTATGGGCGATCGCATATTCGACAAACGCATCGGCAGGAGCAAAATTGAATGTGCTGCGAGAGGGATGCACAACCCACCACTTTAGCTGATTGCCGGGCTCAATCAGATTAAACTCCGAACCTGCCAGATCTTGTACCCAGGGGAGTCGCCAATAAGCATTTGTCGAGTTCCTGCATCGACCCGAAGTAGAGACCGGCCCTGGCGGCGTCGGAACGCAGGGACGTGATTTTCGAATTGTCTTCCGGCAGTGATTGCGGGCGCCGAAACGTGTTCGATGGGACGGCGGCCAACGCGGCATTTTGCAGGTTTGTCGTGAGGTGTTCATGTCGATCGCTGGCAAAGTAAAATACCGTGACGACGCTACACAGAGCAATGCCCTGAAGCATGTTGGACAGTTTCAAAATACAATCTCCCGCCAATTCCCAAAGCGCATTGTGCCGCGGTCGTGGTGCGCGATAACCGAGCCACACTGAAAAGCGTAAATGGGGCCTTTTGTCGCCCACCTCAATGCTGAGCTTCGCATGTCATGTCATCGTGGGTAGCCATTCGCGGCGATGAGCCGCGTGATCACGAACCTGCAGAAAAATCGATGGCCGGAAGATCCGGCAAAGGTCCGGCCCGTAGCGGGCGACGCCTCGTTCCTCCTCCTTGGATCGAATTCGGAGCTTGGTTGCGCATAATCCGCAAAAGCGGAACAAGCGTCGGCAATGACGCTCGCATCTCGAGTAATTGCGGGGTCGCCTCCAAGGCGCCCTCAGCGTACAAAATAATTCTATTCTTTTCACTTGGCGATGAAATATTATGCATCAGACCGTAGTCCTGCATGGCTCGCGCGAGCATCAGACCACCGGGACTCAAACCTAAAGCCAACACGTCGACAGTCGATGGAATGCCGAAAGTCGCGCCGTACTGGATCTGTCCATCAAATAAGCCAAACGGACCATCAGAGTCGCATTGACGATTTGGCCAAGCCAAGTTGGTGCAAGTCGTATCAGGCGGGCGGATCCGATCTGTTGAAAGCCCGCACTGAAGCATATGCGCAATCACACCATCAATAACTGTTTCGCGAAAGCGTATGATCCCGATTCCAATCATGTATTGGTCGGCTGCGATAACATTCTGGTTGTAACAATCGATGGGCTTGCCGTGGCCAATGGTTACTAAATTCGGCTTGTCGACCACGGCACTGAAGCCAGTGTGGAAGTAGCGCGGATTGTCGGCTGTTCCCACGGCGATACCGCTATCGTCCGGCCCCGAAGGCGAGGGCGTCATGCCGAGTGGCAGCCGCAAGGAAACGCGTGCGCTCGGCCGACCAGTTGCCGCGGAGACGATCGGGTTCTCGGTTAAGTCGGCGTAGGTTATTCGACCGATTGGATCTACAGATTTGCCTTGATAGACGTTAGTCGAATAGGAGCCGGCATTGATGGTAGACGCCAGCCTATTGAGTTGGATGGTGTCGGGGGCGCTTTCTTCACTCCAGATTGCCTGAGAGCCTATCGACGTATTCCAGACCGAATAAGAACTGCCCGGGTAGTGGAATGGATCGCGCGTGGCAGGTGTTGGCTCGTCAGGAAGACCAACGCCGGTGACAGCAATACGCAAACGCTCAATGTGGATCCCGTTTCGAATTTCGCTGGGACCTCGGCACGTACAAAGACGAATGGTTATGAAGTGCGGGCCCGCCATTATTGGAGCTGTAAAAATATACGGCCGCGCGGGGGATGGATTGTCGACGAAGAGTAACCACCACGATGGTGCGACCGAAGCGCCATTCCCGTGACAGGAGAAGGAATCGATCATAAACTCAATGCTATTGGCCGGATATTTGGCATCTATGGTGGAAAATGCGTCGATCGCGAATTCGTATATGTCGCTGACTGCAAAATTGTAGAACGATTGGAGAATCGTTGAAGAGCCGGCCCTGAAGCCGATGCTGCCATCGCCGTTGCGGCTGAATTGGCCATCCCCGAGTTGTTTGAAAGAACCGAACGGGATGGAAGCGATTTGCTCCGGGGAGCTGTAAGCGAACAGTGCTTTGGGAGAACTATGGCCGTACTGACCGGATATCGTCACGCTTGCGGTTCCAGCGCTTCCCGCTGGAGTAATGCAGGTAAGCAAGCCGTCGTCAGTGACAGATACATCGCTGGCCGCGGCCCCGTTGAAATGAACGGTTGAAGCTTTACAAAATCCGGAGCCTATGACCGTAACGGCCGTACCCCCCGTCGACGATCCCGTGGTTGGAGACACGCCGATAACGACAGGCGCTTCTGTGCCGCCAACGCGCGGGCTGTGGGAGGAATCTGCGTCTGCGAGGCATCTCGGCAAAAGCAGAGCGGCTCCGGAAGCCAGCAGAAAAGTACGGCGTTGCACCATACAAAAGAGCGCTCTGTGAAGCCTGGACATCGCGTCATCGTCGAGCGCCACTTTGCCCGCCATCCGGTGCCGGGGAAGTTAAAGCGAAACGCGCTATTTTCCGATCGTATAACGAGAGTTTATTCGGTGACAACCGGAGAACCCCAACCGCAGTTGCGCGGGCCCCGCCGGTGGCTCTGGCGTTGACGAACTGGCCGATGTTATCATAGGCCATTAACAGCGGCCATGCGCCGGCTTTCAAGGAACTGTGACCGGACTGGTCGAAAGCGTGCGCTAGAGCGTCTATGCAGAGCCGGATCACCTGCGTCAATCATGCCGGGTAATCCCCGCGACTACATCCTAGTGGGCCTGTGTCGTTTCGTGGCCCCTATGATCAGGCAGCTTGTGACCACTGACAAGCTCCATCTGCAACGAAGGATACTGCTTCCAGGCGCACGGGAGCATGAAAGATCGTGAACGGCGTCTGAAATAAACTTGCATGCAGCTCAGACGAGGGAAATGCATCTGTGCCAAGAGGCTACCACATACACGATGCGGCTATCGGATCTCGGCTGCCGCGGCGATCCAATGCACTATCCCGGTCAGCAGGACCATCGTACGGGACAATTCTCGTTCCCTGGCTAGACTACCTGCTGGTGCTCGCAATCACGCTTTATCTTTTGCTCTCGACCCAAATTCTCGTCATTCTTCGGTGGCACTACGCTGGCGGCGGAAGTGGAATTGAGAAGCTCCATCCCGCCACCTACTTGCTGTGCCTGATCCTGCCGGTGATATTCACGCTGAATTCGAATTTTCGGCGACTATTCGTCCGCAGGCTGACATCGGACCGATCTATTTGGTGCTTCGTAGCGGCCGTGTTTTTCACCGCGTTCTACGCTATCGTTTTCGGAGACGCTTCCGCCGCGCCCTTCGTAGACACGTTCTTCGCAGCGATCGTGGTTGTAATAATCCTGACGTGTTTGCCGGATCGTCCGTTCCAATTTTTCAGACTTTTGGTCGACGTGATTTTTTTGATCAATATTGTCACCATCTTTGCAGAGCTTGTGCTGCATCAAGATTTCGTGGCTCCCTACGTGCAGGCCGTAATTCGGACGCCGGAAGAGATGGTAGTGATCGGAGGTCAATCGGAAGGCGGAAACTTCGGTCGGTTGTCCGCTTTTTTCGGCCATCCTCTGAATGCGGCGCTCCTCTTCGGAGTTTACTCCATCGGCAACCTGGTTTCGATGCCGATGCGCCTTTCGATGCCGGCGATGTTTCGTTTGGGCCTGTCGTTGGCATCCTATTTGGCAATTTTTCCGACGCAAAGTCGCTCGTCCATGGTGGCAACGACGATAATACTTGGATTGTATCTTTGCTATTTTTCCGTCGCTTTGTGGGCTCGGCGGCGTTTGAGTCCCGCCGGATTGGCTTTTGCATTGGCCTTGTTGGTTGTTTTGGCTTGTTTTGCCTTGGCGCTCTGGGGCGGCGGGTATTTCGACAAAATGCTGCTTCGATTTGAATACAATTCCGGCAGCTCGCTAGCTCGAGACTATGCCACAGAAATTTTGACGACCATTTCCACGTCCGGGCTATGGTTTGGATTATCTCAAACGGAACTGAATACGCTGCAAAGCAGCTTTGGCTTGATAGCCGTCGAAATTGCGTGGGTTAATTTTATTCTGGTCGGCGGTCTAATCGTAACAATTCCGTTGTTGGTGACATTTTTCTTTTTCTTGTTCGGCGCCCTTCCCAAGTACTGTAATTTCGGAATCTATTTTGTTTCGGCTCTGATATTCGAAAGCACCTTTGCTTCGAACTCAATTTGGGCCAAGACAACAGTGCTGACGTCGAGCCTCATGGTGGGATTGTCACTTTGCCGCCGAGGCGTTCAAGGCAGTCAACGTTTCGTTTCAGAGCGGGCGACGTCCAACCAGGAGTGGGGGCCGCCAGGGCGGGCGATCCGGCAGAGAATTCAAGCGGCTCGGGAAACAGGCGCGCCTGGTTAGAAGGCAGCGTGCTCTGCGTTCGGCAATTCTGACGTTCATGCATGTGGAATAAGAATATTACGGTGAGCGCAACGTGGCTTGCATCGCGAATTAGCGATCGGATAATCGACGCGCAAAGGCTTGGCTGGGAAAGAAAAAGAAATTGTAGATATATCGATCGCGGTTGCTGGAATTCTGATCGCGGTTGACGTCGAATGTCGTCAGATCGCAAATTTCGTTATCGCAGATGAAGCGCCCGACATATGAAAGACTCGCGAAAAAATTGAATAACTCCACCGTCGCGCCCGTCTTATGACGTTCCTCGGATTCAACCAGAAATATCGGTCGGCAGCGCGAAATCAACGCTGTTGCGCCATGCAATACGGACATTTCGTGGCCTTCGACGTCAATTTTTACAAAGTCGATGTCGTCCCGTTGGACAATGTCATCGAGCCTTGCAACGGAAACCTTCTCGCCGAGGACCTGATGGTGCCCCGGCAGGGATTCCAGGGATGCCAATCCGAAGGATTTTCTTTTGCTGTCGATCGGCGTCCTAAGAGTGGCGAATCCACTTCTGTCCGAAAGAGCCAAGTTGTGAACCGTGACGTTGGAAGGAACAACGCGGGCCAGTAGAGTCGCTAGCTCGTCAGACGGTTCGAATGCGTGAACGCGGCTCGAAATCTTCGAAAGAGGCCTTGTATACTCGCCGATGTTGGCCCCGACGTCGATGCTGATTCCCCCAGTCCGAACGACCTTGGGAAGCCATTGCAATTCCGGCTCGGCGTATCCGCGCCGCCACTGAGAGTACGACATCCATTGACGAGGAAACATTTGCTTGAGCAGCGCCTTCATTGCAGATCCCTGGCGTCTTTTTAGCGGTCCGAAATGAATGTTAGACGGGCTTCCTGCGCAATTCAATCACGGCCAGTCGCTCTGAACAGATATGCGGTGAGTGCGGCGTCAGTTGCGTGTGTGTCCGCGGCTGAGGTGCCTTTCAGATGAGCTTCGACAACCGGCGTGAAGGTCGTCTTTAAGACACTGTGGATGCCGAGGGCTGCCCACGCGGCGGACTTTGAGTGCGATCGCATGGGGCCGATGGAACTTGTTGCCGCTGATTCGAGTTGCGCGAGCAGTGTGTGTCGCTGAGCGACATCGCGCCAAGCTGGAATCGGGCGCAAGCCAGGAAGGACCCTCTGGTTCCCTCTGCGACCTGGTGCGGCGTGATGGCGGCATGCGTGCACACCAACATTGGAGCGGGCGGCACTCGTGATGGAGGAGGCGTTTCGGCGGAAAGTTCTCAAACGCCGTGGAAGCTTACCAGCGGGCAGTCGATCAGCGACGATTGATAAACGTCGTGGATCTTTCCGTAGCAGTTATCATACAAGCGCACTCGCTTATTGAGCAGCGCTCCCGCAATCCCGATGTGGAGTCGATTGGTGATGATAACGTCTGCTCGTTGTATCGTCTTGATTAAATCCCTCGCGACGAAGTCGTGTTCCCACCGATCAAGATATTCCGAGTTGTAAGCGGCTGAAATGTCTTGAAGTTGGTCCCCGTCGGGGCGGGCTATGGCTTCGATATCATTGCGAAAGACCTTCAGGGTGCGGTTGATGGGTCGCACGCTCGTTGCGTAGCGTCGCCACCGCAGGTACGAGCGAAGACGTCGAGCTCTGCCGGCTCGGACGATTAAGGCTGCAAAAGAACCCAGACCAGCGCAACGACACTCCAGAGCTTTTGGGTCCAAGATCAACGCGAGATCATGGCTGAACATCGTTCTGGCGCCGGGTGCCGTGGCCGTGCACCATTCCACACTGGGCCGATCACGACAGACGAGTGTGAAGCGCCCGTCGAGCTGTTCGAGAACCGCTGCATGTCCTCGTATCGTGTGCGGTAGCACCATGACCTCCTTCACGTCGATGGCTATGCATCGGCGTAAGAAGTCGGCGCATTGCTGGTAGAACGGCGTGAGATTCCCGCCCCCCGCGTAAATGACACTTGCCCCTTTCGATACGGCCCGCGGGTGAACAACTCTTGGCCGTAACCCAATAGTGTCGAAGAATTGCCAAGTCCCGCTTGCTATCAGTGCGTCGCCGGCGTTTCCCATATTGGGCACGTAGCAGAGATCTTGAGCGCGAGAAGCGAAGTCCCGAAGATGCGTCGCGAGCGCATTCCATTCGCTTTTCGGCAGGATTGTCGTGCCCGGTGTCACCAGCGTGCTTGCCCCTATCGATCGCGTTGCATGAAGGCTCGTTTGATGAGCGGTTTGATCCACTGCGGCAAATATCGTTTGTATGCAACTGCAACATCAGGTGGAACTCGGCTCAAGCGCCTCCGCAGTATTTCGACTTCCGGCCCACGGCAGTTTCGCGCCTCGAGTTCGTTCCAACACGTTCGGAACAGGTCGCGGACCGAATTTGTCGTTGCCATGTGGAGGTTTTCGATCAGATCCGGCGTTAGTGGCGTATCGAAACAGGGGGCGTCGCGGATGCCTGCTGCCAAAAAATTGAGCCTGGTCATCACGCATTTTTCGCACCGCCCGCAATTTTTGCTCGGGTCATCTCCTTCCCAGCAAACCTTGATAGCGCTGATCACGGCAGCATAGTTCGCTAAGGCCTCTACCTTTTCGGTGCGACCGAATCCGGACCCGTCCGTCACCACGCGAAACCAGTCGCCTGAGGCAAGCGCCTCCACTGCAGTAGGATGCGAAATGCCGAACCGCGGGATTCCGTATGGTGCGCCGGAGGATACAAGAGCAATGGGCGCCAAATGGCCAAAGTGCGAAAGGGCAGATACCGTCAAGGGGATTGCTGAATGAGGCCAGGTCCGTCCATCCAGTTTACTGTTCGTGCGAACGACGTAGAAAGGCACGTCGAGCAGGTTCAAGGTTGGTTCGGCGCGGCGTCGCATCGCATCGAATAGATCGTCACGATCGAGCGAGGCGTCAAACCCATGGATCATTACGATCGCCTTGATCGGGATAGTAGCTTCGCCGGCCAAGCCAAGTCCGTGACGCACAACGGTGAATGTCGAGTCCAAACCACCGGACAATGCAGCGATCGCGCTCGATGGCTCGAGATCATCGCGCGCGACGTCTCGAATTGTGTCCGCTCGCACTTCGATCCTGCGCGGATAGCGTTCGGGCGACAGTCGATGACGAATTTCGATAAGCTGAGTCAGGTTATACAATCCGCCGTAACTGACCGCGCCATGAACAACAATATCTTGGTTTGACATCGCCGCCCAAAGCAGTGGTCCGCCCATGAGCGAGTCCAGAACCGGCGGCGTCGGTATTGACGATACTCCTAGAATTCGCCACCACATCTCGATGCGCGGCTCAGCCCCTATGAGACCTTCGCAGACAAGACGACGGACCACGTCGCCATGCTCTTGACTTTCCTCAAACCAAATATGAACCGGCTGTGCCATCAGCGAGGCCAGATGGGTCCAAAACCTGCGGCAGATGCGAACCAGCGCTGCAGTTCCTTGCGCGTGGCAGCCTTGCGGTCCAATCTAACGTGTCGGCTCAGAGCTGCATGCAGGTCCGCTCTCGGCGCCGACCAATCCGACGCCATTTCGGCCGCTTCCGCTGCAACGATTGGATCGCTCCATGGCAAGCTTTTAATGTCAAAAGGAGTTGGCGGGGACAAAATGGGGTGAGTGATGTTTGCTGCAGCGAATGCAAGCGATGTCATCATGCAGCCGACACAAACGCCACACGGAACCGTAAAGCGAGGCCGTTCGTTACAGCCATTCACTTGGTTCAAGAGAAACGGCGCATGTTCGAAGATCTCGCGCACCATTTGCGTTGGAGTAGTTGTCCCGCCGTCGGCACGTATCAGCATCTGAGAACCGCAAAATACGTCGGGAAACGCCGGGCCGGGCCGCGGGAAACGAAGTTGCGCCGAAAAGGGCCAACTTCTGGCATGAAACGCAAGTCGCAGGTCCGTTGCAGTAAGGTGCAGCGCCGCCGCCACCACCGGTAAAAGGCCGATCTCATCCTGGACGAGACCAATTTCAGATGCGTTGGTCGTGATGCAAACCGCGGGCGCGCCAAGTTGACCAGCATACTTTCGTACTTCGGCAGCGATCGTGTCGGGGGAGATGTTTTGCATGCCGCCTTTGAGGCCAATTACGTGCACAATTCGAGCGATTTGTGCCGCTCCTTCGACTCTTGTTGGCGAGATGACGCACGAGCGTGTGAGTAGATCTTAAGCTTCCCGACCAGGCGAAAGTGGCTTGCCGTGAAAAGGTGGGCAGTGGAGGATCGATGATGCGCGCCGCGTGGATTTGCAGGGCGTGGTATCGATCAGCGCGCCAGTTTCTCCAACCTTCACTTGCATCGACTAGATTTCGCACGATGGCGCGGGTGAGCGTACCCTCAACAGTCACTTTCGTCTCGACGCCGAGCAGAGCGGGTAGAGCTGCAGCGAGGAAGGGATCAAGGCTTTCGGGTAGTCCGAGGTCCTGCCCCAGTGTCGTGAACGTGACGCTGATGGGCGTCCTGCCCGGTATGGTGAGCATTGCGCAAGCACTGTCATGCGACTGCGACTTCAGAGCGAGCGTTGATCGCGGACGTGGCTTGGAGTTCGGCAACATACTGCATTGGTTCGTCTATTCTGCGATCTTGTGATCTGGCGACTCCAGCCACGAGGCTATCATGAAAATGCTTTTTGCCAAAGCAACGTGCGCGCCCATTGCTTGATATCTCTGGAAGGGACGCGTGAAAATCGCAGAGTCCCAGTCTTGAAAAATCCGAGCAAATCATTGGTTCCGAAAAGGTGGGGCGGAACCTCGTCTACCGGAATCAGATGCTGGTGTAACCGAGTCAAACCAAGTGATATTGTTTCAGTGCTTCCGACAAAAGTAGCGCCCCCGTCGTTGCGACACGAATGCTCAAATGGTGACCACCGTCCGAGGCGCGGGTGGTTCGCAAGTTGTTGGCCGACCTGAGCGTAGTTGCTTGTTATGCCGTCAACGCTTTATCGCAAGGCAAGCGCCGGACTGGGCGCGACCTGGCGAAATGCTTCAGTTTTATAAGGGCCTACGAGATCATGCCCGCGCCTGGCAGGCGCGTCGCGCTGAAAAACAATCTTTACTCGCCGTCGCAAGGGGGACGATCACGGCGATCGTCTCAGTAAGCTAACTCGTACGTTCCTGGCGATCTGACGCGCAGCATTAAAGGCGTGTCGTTTTTTGGAAGTCGTGCACATGCCTGTGCGCCGCCAGCTTGCCATTCGTAGCTCTTCGGGTGGAAGCCGTACCATTGCTTCGGGTAGAGCCCCACGCTGCCAGCATCGGATTGCAGAAATTGCTTGACCAAGATCGAAAGTGATTAGTGAGCGCCCGCCGTTAGTCAGGTAGGAGGGGGCATGGATCGCCAAGCCAAGCCCTGCACTCAGGAGATCCTGCAGATTATCAATTCGGTCGTCGATAAAAATGATCTGAGAACGACGGATTGAAAACCGGCGCTCCAACGCCGGTAAGATCAAATCTTTGCGCAATCCACGAGTTAAACATCCGTTTCGGAGCATAGCGAACACCGGCTAAGAAAAGATCTTCCGCCGCCATTACGGCGGCGATCGAGGTAGGGACGCTTAGGCCGATGCAGGCCAGAATATGCTTGGCTTCACGCTGCGAGCGATGCGTCAAAATAACGACCGGCATCTCCAGGGATTCGATCGTGGCCTTGAGATTTTGATGTAACAAAATGATTTCTCGAGCGAGAAAAAAAGGTGGTTCGGCCTCGAATACGACGACCCCATCGAGATCTAGGAGTAACATTTACCCTCCACCAGCACCTAGGTCATGGCCTTGTAGCACGCGCGAGAACGTTGATAAACTCGCGGCATTCACTGATCATTGCAGTCGGCGGTGCGGGCGGAAGTTGGGTATTGATCGTGCACGGATCGTGAGGTTTTGCTCGCGAGTGGTTCGTGGACGGTGCGGCCGTGGCTAGCTGTGGAAGTGCGCGTGTGGGGACTGCGTCAGCGCGGCGTCGTGGAAGGCCATGGGATTCTGGCCCGCATAGCCCTGCGCGGCATTGTCGAAGAATGCGTGCATCATGGGCAGGACCGCGGCGCCGGCAAACTCCGCGTGATCGTTGCCATGCTGTCCGGCGAGGTGTTGATCGCCGGCGAGTTGAGCGAAATCCGGATGCGAGCCGAACATGTCATGTGAGCCGAACACATCATGGCCGGCGTTTGCGGGCGCGGCGGCCGGCGCAGCCGGCGCGGAATTGGACACCGGCGGGTCATACACGATGGTGCCGCCGTGGCCGTCGCTGGCCAGGGTGAAGTTGCCGAGCACATACGCGCCGTTGAAGTTGAGGACCGCGGTGTTGTTGCCGTCGGTCACGGTGAGTGCTCCGTTGGAATAGCTGTCGGACACCGTGTTGAAATTGACGCCGACGAGATCGATCTGATCGGAGCCCGCCAGCGTGCCGTCGCCGGTGAAGCCATAGATCTCACCGCTGAACGTCGATGGCTGGTCGAGCATCAACAAGCCGGTCGACGCTGCGAAGGTAACCGACGCCGTGTCCGCGGCAGCGACCTCAAGCGTGCCGCCGGCCGCGATCGTGGCCGATGCCGCAGCCGCGCTCTGGCTTGCCGACGCGACCGAGGAGCCGATGACGCCGTTGCCGTTGAAGTCCTGGTGGAACAGTGTTTCGGCGGCGGTCAGCACGGAACTCGTTCCTGACACCGCACCGACGGTGTCGGAGACGTAGTGGCCGTTGCTGTCGGTATTCCAGATCGTAAAGAGATTGCGGCCCGGAAGCGCGAACGCGACCTCGTAGCCGGTTGCTGTCCGTATCGCTCCGACCGCGGTCCAGCCGCCCATCGTCGCGGCGGTGGCGGCGACACCGTTCACGTCAAGGGTGGGCCCGGAGCTTGTGCCGGCGGCGAACAGGGAATAGCTCGCGCCGAACGAGACGAGGCTGGTCGAACCGTAGGTGGTGGTGTCGGTCGCAATGACGGTCGCTCTGAGACCGATCGTTCCATCGCCGTTGAGATCCTGGCCGAACGCGGTTTCAGCGGCCTCGAGCGCCGCGCTCGTTCCCGTCACCGCGCCGATGGTGTCGGACACGTAATTGCCGTTGCTGTCGGTATTCCAGATCGTGAAGAGATTGCTGCCCGGAAGGTCGAACGCGACCTCGTAGCCACCGGCCGTCCGCGCGGCTCCGATCGGCGTCCAGCCGCCCATCAGGGCGGCCGTAACGGCGACGCCGGCGACCGCCAACACCGGACCGGAACCCGTCCCCGCGGCGAACAGCGAATACGTACTGCCGAGCGCGGCAAGACTGGTCGAACCGTAGGTGGTGGTGTCGGTCGCAATGACGCTAGCTCTGAGACCGATCGTTCCGTCGCCGTTGAGATCCTGGCCGAACGTGGTTTCAGCGGCCTCGAGCGTCGCGCTCGTTGCCGTCACCGCACCGATCGTGTCGGACACGTAATTGCCGCTGCTGTTGGTATTCCAGATCGTAAAGAGATTGCTGCCCGGAAGGTCGAATGCGACCTCGTAGCCGCTTGCCGTCCGCACCGCCCCGATCGGCGTCCAGCCGCCCATCAGGGCGGCCGTAACAGCGACGCCGGCGACCGCCAACACCGGACCGGAACCCGTCCCCGCGGCGAACAGCGAATATGTCGCGCCCAGGGACGCAAGGCTGACCGAACCGTAGGTGCTTGTGTCGGTAACGATGACGGTTGCTCTGAGACCGATCGAGCCATCGCCATTGAGATCCTGGCCGAAGGTAGTCTCGGCCGCCTCCAGCGTTGTGCTCGTTCCCGCCACCGCGCCGATGGTGTCGGACACGTAGTTGCCGTTGCTGTCGGTATTCCAGATCGTAAAGAGATTGCTGCCCGGAAGCGCGAACGCCACCTCGTAGCCGCCCGCCACCTGAACCGCTCCAATCGGCGTCCAGCCGCCCAACGCGCCAGCAACAACGGGCGCGCCGTTGACGCTCAAGGCCGCGCCGGCCGTGCCGTCGGCCGCATACACGAAAAAATTGCCGCCAATCGCCGTGAGGGTCGTTGAACCAAGCGGGCCCGTATCGATTTGAATAGGCCGCGCGGTGGCAAACGATCCAGACCTCGTATCGTAGATGCCATCTGAAAATTTCACGAATGTTATCGCCTGCAAATAGTCCAAAGTGGATATGTTATTATTTGCAGTGATGAGTGTTTCCGATCCCAAGGTCTTGATCTGAAAATGCGAGTACGAAGAATCATAAATAACCGTATCAACACCGCCATTTCCGACGATGCTATTGCCGCCAGGGGTAGTTATTTGAAAGGAATTATCGCCAGTTGCCAATCGTACGGTCGCGGTGCTGGTCCATTGATAGTTCATGCTATCAATGTACAAGGTCCCTGAACCTGATCCAGGCTCGGGCCCGAACTCCACGCCCGACAAGTATTCTTGTCCGGTGATAACCCCATTCCAAATGAGATTTTTGAGAATGTCGGAAATGCTGATGGTGCCTGCCAGCATCTCGCTGGACGGCTCGACGACGATATTGGTCCACGCATTGCCGCCCCAGTTGGGACTCACGTACACACTCGCGTTTTGTAAAGACGCGTCTGAGAATGTGTAAGCGTAACCCGAGTAATGCCAATCGGTCTGGGGAATGATTTCGAGTTCGTATGTCGCCGTAGACATGTCGCCGTAAGGCTTCGACGTCAGCCATATATCGAAGATCGTGTCGAGTTGACCGCTGTTGGCGGTAAGTTCCGCGGAATAGGTGACCGATAGATTGAGATTAGCAACCTGCGTTGACGGGACGGTGGAATTGGTTAGCTCCGGCGTCGAGCCGTATACAATGCACGGATAGGACCACACGCCATCCGGCCCGCCATACAACGGAAAAGACCAAGAGAATAGCACGCCATTTGGAAACGCTGTGTTGTTAAATTCGATGGACTGCGTGTAATCCGTTCCATAGGTAAGCGAACTCGCCCCCCACGCACCGGCGTAAGCTGACCAAGGTCCATTTGTGTTGTATTGCGCATTGCTCGGCGAAAGAATGATTGACGACATTCGGCTCTGCTTATCGATGGCTTCTCACCGCAGAACGTTAGTCGGAGAATATAAGTGCCGATTTGCGCCGATCCGCGCAATTGTAAATAATACGGGAATCGTCGAAAAATTATTGAGCTAGGGCGAATTGGCTCGCCGTCAATTCGGAACCTGTCGCTTAAACTGCCTTAAATTCTCCACGGATTGCACGTGCATCTCGTCATGCTTGTTTATGTTTGGCGTCTTCAATAGCTCGGGAGAACATTGGTCGGAGATTCGGTCCATGCGAACTTTGATTATCTCAATCCTGGTGTTCCCGTTCTTATTCATTGCGGCGTCCGCCCGAGACAATTCGTCGTCATCCGTTGGTGAAGGCGGGCAGTTGGCGATCGCGAAACGCGAGAACGCGGATCTTGAGAAAGCCCGCTTGATCGAACAATTGCGACACAGCAACCTGCGAATGCAAGCCCAGCAGAAAGAATTGGAAGAGTTTGCGCAGAAAGGCGGCGCGCCATCGCCTGCGCGAACGCCCACCGCAAAAAGTGTCGAGCAGCAACATCCCGAGTGGTTTGAGGAGACGAATGCCTACAAACCCTGTCCGTGGAACATGTGTCCATCGCCGCCGCCGCAATAGTCAACGCTTATGCCCGTTTGATCGGCTTCTCAGCGCTCCGAGGGGAACCGCCGGCGCCAAAGCTCCAATACGGATTGCCGACGTCGTCTACGGACCGTCGGCTCGGCGGAAATCATCAGGTGCTGGTTGACCAGCGCCGCTCGACGTGCCGCGCATTCTTGCGATTGCGTTTTCGAGCGCACATCGCTCGGTTACTTCAGTGCCGATGACGGCTGGCGACTATTCGGAAGTGCGCTGGGAATTCAGCATTTCAGCCCAACGAGCAATTCCAGGCTTACGATAGTTCAACGCTGTGTTCGGATAGGCGCTCGGCGGTGGTCCAAAGATCGACATCTGGCCGCTTAAAACATCCTCCAACATTGGCAGGTCATCGATGCCGGTTTGGCGCATAACGGCGCCGACAAATGTCAGGTTGCCCGCGTTCTCTCCGACAGCGAAGGTTGTCCTAAATCTGTGAACCAAGACTGGACGGTTCCGATACCCGAAGCGCCACTGGCCGACGAGAATGGGGCCGGGTGAACTGATCTTCACGAGGACGACAACGATAATTAACAGCGGGGCCAACGATGCGAGACATAAACCCGCTATGATTATGTCCGTAATGCGAATGAGGAGTCGGCGAAAGGCTCCCGCACGTTTCAGCACAAGCGCGTCCCCGAAACTGTCGCGATTCACCGTATCCCCCATCGTCGTCCTACATCGCCCGAGTCGAGATCATCTTTTGTGCGATTTCGAACGTAAGTGATGCCTGTCACACTGGCACAGCAAAGTTCGGTGTGTGGCGAAAGGGCCACGCGAAGGCGCCAAAGAACATCGACCTATCGAAGAGCTGCGCCGGTTGCCGAAAATGGTTGTCGCGTCGCCGACGGCGATCTTCGGACCCGAAGAAAGGTGCCGAAATGATCTTGCTCAACTCTCGGGCTGGATTCTTTGGCTGGATTCTTGGCCGCGAAATGTACTGCCGCCTCGTTGCGGACGAGCGCCTCGATCGGTTCCGTCGGGCGATTGTTTTCGACGAAAATCACACTCGCGGGATGACGGATGCTCGACCGAAATCGGAATGTCGGCCTCTGATTGAATGTCGAGGCCGTGATCGTCACTTCAAACGCCGGTCGTGCGACAATGCGGGTGGCAGCACCACCAAGGCCTGGAACCGGACTATCGTCGATCGCCGATTGTCACGTGATATTGTTCGGAACTCACAGGATTTATTGCCCTGACGGACGCGGCTTGGAGGCCAGGGCTGGGATTTGAACCCAGCGTGTACGCCTTTGCAGGGCGCTACGTTGCCACTCCGCCACCTGGCCGTTGCGTGAAAGAATGATCGAGCCATATGTACATTGCAATCGATGTTGTTAGCCCTGGTTAATCACAAAGGCGGGGAGCGCGATCAAGGCATCTCTGCTTGGGCCGCGATCGCACTTGCAAAGTCAGCGCTCATCGGGGCGCAACTCTACGTTTGGTTGCGCCATGCGATAGCCATTCAACTTCGCTGCTTGGTGCGAGTCGTTGCGATCATCTTCCAACTTGTTGGGAGCGCTCTCATAGATGGCAGGCGGATCCTGATACGTCGACCCTCGGATCCTGGTCTGCAAATCAGATACCTGTCGGCGTACGCTTCATTGCGAAGGGATCCGGCCGCTTCTAGGATACCGGCGAATCGATTGCGGGCGCCAGTGTCAGATTCTTGTTGGGACGCTCGGGGAATTCAGCCGTTGCGCTAGAAGCTCACAGTCCGTGAAACATGCTCCGAGCAGATCTTGCTCGTGTTCGCTCGACCTTCACATAACGCACAGTGATAACGCAGTGATCGATCGGAGGTCTTTCGCAAACGAATTCTTTCTGCTCGGCGACTTTTCATATTCATGGAGTTCGGTCATTCGGAAGGCTGGCCCCGGTCACGCTGGATGCAAGCAGACAGTTTCGGTCTCTCCCGAACCTCATGAGATCTGACCGATGCCAGTGTTATCCATGCGCCGCATGTGGCAATCGCGTCAGTCCCGATGGCGGTGGGCTTTTTGAGCAAGACCGAGCGTTGCAAAAAGGACGAGCTCAACAAAACTCGACAGCGGAGGAAGAACTGAGTGCCGCGACGCCAGGCTGAGGCCGCGCAAACATCGCTGTGAAAGTTATGTGAGGAGTACGAAGCCCCGACGCGGCGTACTTACGCAACACCCGCGCGCCGGGGCCTGGGCGGTGCAACTATGCGTGCTCACCACCGTCCCAATTTTCGAGACTATGCGAATATGATTAGCAGAGACTTAAAGGCGGTTATCTCGAAGGGCGCTTGAACCGAGCGGACCCAACACGTCGTGGATCAGCAATGCGCTTTGCTCGCGCCGATGCACGGCGGCGCTGTTCCCCATGGAGCTTCACCGTCCAAAAAATGGCGGGACGAGACATACGCCAGGGAGCCGTCTCGTCTCTTTGGATAGACGCGGCGCTCGTAGGGTATCTGGGGATGGGGTATTTGCGCGGCCGATGGGGGCGGCAGCGTGGGTGGAAGCTGTCGCGAGCAAAAATGGCGTCAAGCTTAAGTAGCAAGCGCGGACAAAAACAATGACTGATGGCATTCAACAAAAAAACAAAACGAGGCGCCCGCCGTTGTGGAGTCAGACGTCGCCAACAGTATCGTAACCACTGTCCTTCACTATCCGGTCTACGATTGGGGGATAGGGTAGTGACATACAGTCCAACTAAAAAGAATGGTGAGGCCGTCGCTTCCCAGGAAGCGAACTTGTTGGATCTTCTCTATAAAGCCCAGACCACTGCTTTCGCGATGGCCCACGGCTACGATGTCAGCGGTCATCCTGATCAGGCTTGGGGATTGATCGGTGTCGGGGACTGCATTCGCGACGCGGCCGTGCGGTTGAATGAAGCCGCCCAGGGTGGGGCGAAGAAACAAGATGCCGCTTACGGCCTTCGACTGCGGGCCGTTTTGCTGCGAAAGCAAATGCGCGGGCCCGCGTGGGCCAACGCGAGTGGAGCGCCTTTGGTCCCGCGATTGGCCCAGGAGCTTTCAACGAGGAAAAAGTCGGAAAAAGGACGTCCGGCCGGGTTCGATGAAGCTCTATTTCATCACCACTTGCGCAATGCCCTCCGACCGTTAAATCACTGCACGGTTGCTGTTGCGGTGCGCTACGGGGCTACAACCCAACATCGACGGCCGCCGACCGAACAAATCATCGCGCGACCAAAGAAGAACGCCGCGCTTAGGTGTTCGATTGAGACTGATCGGCGCCCAAGCTTTATCAGAAGAATAGGATTGAAAACCCGTAACCCAGCGCGGCAATCCATACGGCGTTTGCGAGGACCGCTAAGCCCACTGCGGCCGAAGGCCAAATCCTCTGAGCTGCAACCGTCATGACCACTCCCCGTTTTTATTTCAGAAGGTCTAGCGTTGCTGCAGCCGCGGTGAAGTGATGGGGAGCACATTCCAGCGATCCCAGGACGCATGGGGATAATTAAGCTTGCCACTTAACGTTGATGCCCGGCTGTCAATCGCAATGGCCATGCGCTGTGGCAGACTTGCGCTCACGCCCTGCTTAGGTCTTGTACGAGGGGCCTAGTGGGTCGAGTGGGGCCGCGCGTATGCTGTTCACAATCCGATATCCAGGGGTTGCTCGGCTCGATAGAGACATTGATGGAACTTGCCATGCCGGTCGCAATATTTTTCCTCGCCGACGGCGTTGGCGCCTTCCTGTGAACGCCTGATTACTTGGCGTGGCATTCCGGTCGGGACGCCGGCCGTGTCTCAATAGGATTGGCTTTCATATTTTGAGACGACGCGATATCCTAGGCCTAGAGCCAAGCAAAAGGGTCTGGCCATGAGCGTCATTGGCTACGCGCGGGTCTCCACCACAGATCGGGACCTTTCAACCCAGGAAGCCATCCTCCGTGCGGCGGGATGCGATGTCATCCGCGTCGAGAAGCAAAGCGGCGCGGGCACACAGGGCAAAATCGAGCTGCGCACGGTGCTCGATGTCATCGGCGAAGGTGACGTGCTAGTGGTTACGCGCGTTCAACTCCTGGCTCGCTCCATCCGGGACCTTGAGGAGATCGTGCGCACGCTTGAGGCCAAGGGTGCAAGCCTGAGGGCGACCGACCAGCCGATCGACACCGGTGCGACGGGTAACAAGCTCTTCCTGGATATGCTCGGCGTCTTCGCGGAGTTCGAGACCAATTCGCGTCGCGAGCGTCAGCTTGAGGGGATCGCCAAAGCCAAGGCAGCCGGCGTCTACAAGGGGCGGCCTGTATCGATCGATGCCGAGCATGTGCGCAAGCTGAAGACGGACGGCATGGGGCCCACTCAGATCGCGAGAGCCCTCAAGATCGGGAGAGCGTCAGTGTATCGAGCATTGTCGTAGGCGGCTCGGCCGCGGTTTTATCGAGACGATTTCACGTTGCCTCCCGAATCTGTTCCTCATGCCATGGGTTGAAATCAAAAATGCTGGGGGTCGAATGACGCCGGTTGCGGCTCGACGGTTGACATCACCCGAGCCGACGCGCGGGCGCCAGCTTCGTGCCGACTACTGTGGAAGTTCGCGCCGCCGGCGTTTGTTTTTGCAAACAGGATTCGCTGCGCGATCGGAGTTGTGGGGATACCCACAGCACGTGGCGGTCAGGCAGCAACGCACGGCGGCCAAGTTTGTCGCCAAGGGGAGAACTCCGCGTGATGGGTAGGGATGTTCACCTCGTCGCCGGTTGCAAGACCGTAGTCCAAGTTGCGTCAACGCATCTGTTCCAGTTCAACTGGCGAGTGAGTTTCCGCATTGGCTTGGTCGTAGCAAATATTGCAACGGCGGGAATCGCATGCGCCGCGACCAAGAGGGAACTTGCACACTGTCGCCAACTGGACGACCGGATCGAACGGCTCGCGTGCTTCAAAAGGTTCGGGATAAAACCCGACATTAAATCACAAGTCGACGACGTCCCCCAATCGACGAAACCGAGCGCTGTAGACAAAACCGAAACCAGAATTCCGGAGGTGGAGACGACGAACGCGATCAACCATTCGGGCTCTTCATCTAATCAGCCCTTGTGCGCGAGTCGCGATGCTTTGGCGGTAGCGCTTGTAGCAAGTCTGCTGGCCTCAGATCCGCAAGAGGCGACGACGGTCGGTTGCCGTGCGCTTCCTGCGGACGCTCTATTGGAAGTCCTAGAGCGCTATCCGAGCGGTCTGTCCTTCATGCGAACGATAAAGGTCAAAGTAAACTCGAGGACTGAGCCCAATTTGACCGGTGGCTTCACGATAGAACTGGGTGCTCCCAAGGACAGTCCGAAGCAGTAAATTGAGCGGCCTTAAGTTGGCGTCAGTTTATTTCATCTGATGAAAATTGTGCTCTTCAATCAGCAGGCGCCTCAACTATCTGGATTCCTGGGGACGCGTGGAAGGCAACGATTGGGATTTGCGGCCAAAGAGAGCCTCGCGTTCCGCGAAGGTCGAACGGAAGAAAGGGTATCTTCGGTGCACCTCATCGACAAAGCTTGGAAAGTGGACCGTCATCAAACTTAGCGGTTTTATGAGGCCTGGGTAGGGACGGGCTTCGCAGACGACCTGATGGTGAAAGACGCGTCTATAGAATGCTTGATGCTCCTTCCTCACGGCGGCAAGGAGTTGGTCGGCTCCGAAGTACTCGCACGCCATGCCCGCGACGCGAATTGTGACGTACGGTAATGCGCGATAGTGCCGGGAAAAAGCTTCGTCCGTGACGAAACGGGTCGTATCAACGAGACGCTTTCCGGCTGCTAGCTCCGGACCCAAATAATCGGAAAAAACTTCGAACGAAGTAAAGTCAGGCTGTTCTCGTGAAGCGATGTGTACGCGGATCGAACTCGCTAATTTGCCGTCAATGTAAAAGCCGAACAGGAAGCCATTTCCCTTTTCGTCGTACAGATCGGTAAAAGTCTCGGATGTATTGTGCGCGACGGCTCCCTCGCGCATATACGCTTTATATCGCAGGCGAAAGATCGCCTCCCGAGCACTGTTGCTGTCCGCAATCCTACAATCGATTTTGTCGATTAGCTGCGAAACACGTTCCGAAAAGCTGCCTTGACCGTCAGGGCTTTCGGTCAATAACGCAGTCTCATGTCGCTGCGGCTGCATTCCGCGTGGTTAACAAATTACTAATGCCATAACAAGAAATGGCCGGTAATATGGTAAATGCAGGACTTTAGTCTTCAGGCGACATGCTGGTGGGTAGCGGCAGACCAGGGCGCCGTGAGCTTGACGCTGGACACTCGCAGAAGCTGTCGTATGTCGCGCGACGGTAGCGGCCGGGAAAATAAGTATCCCTGGACTTCGTCGACGCTCTCGTCAGCGAGCAGCAACTGAAACTGCTCTTCAGTCTCAACGCCTTCCACGACGACCTGCAACCCGAGTTGGGCGCTCAAGCGCGTTATGCCGCGCAGCAGGGTAACTTTTCGCTCGTTGTCGGCAAGGCCGCGCAGAAATGATTGATCGATCTTGACCTTGTGAAACGGGAAATTGTGCAGATAGCTCAAGCTCGAGTACGCGGTGCCGAAGTCGTCCAACGAGAGTTTCACGCCCATGCGCTCCAACTCGTTCAGTTGCTGCAGCGTTCTGGTGGTGTCGTGAAGGAGCGTGCTCTCCGTAATCTCAATCTCGAGCCGGTTAGGTGGTAGTTTCGTTGCGGCAAGCGCATCTCGGACGAGTGCGGGAACGTCAGAACGGCTGAACTGTATGGGCGACAGGTTTACCGCCACTGACGTTCCATTCGACCACCGCAGGCACTCGAGGCAGGCCTTGTGCAAGACCTGTTTGCCAATTTCAACGATGATGCCCATCTCCTCGGCGACCCGAATAAAGTCTGCGGTTGGAACCATGCCGAGAACAGGATGGGGCCATCTCAGCAATGCCTCACAGGTTGCGATGCCTCTCGTTTTCAAGTTGAAAAGCGGTTGATAGTGAAGATCGAGTGCTCCGGTTTGCAGTGCGGTCCGCAAATCAAACTCCAGAGATCTCCGCGCTTGAGCGCGCACTTCCATGCCTGCTTCGAACCAGCGCCATGTTCCTCGCCCTTCAGCCTTCGCCCGATAAAGCGCCATATCGGCGTTTCTCAAGAATTGGTCGGTATCCATGGGGCCGTCGGCGATCGCGATGCCGATACTCGCCGTGACGAGAACTTTGTTCCCGCCGAGATCGTAAGTGCCCCCCAGCGTGCTCAGTATGCAATCGGCAAGGTCCTCGCTTTGGCGAAGCGAGGACACCGGGGTCTGCAAGACTACGAACTCGTCCCCGCCAAACCTCGCAATTATTCCCGCGCCCCGGGTGACTTCGAGGAGCCGTCTGGCAACGGCCTCCAAAAGCATATCGCCCTGGGTATGCCCCAAGGTATCGTTTATCTGCTTGAATTGATCGAGATCGATGAAATGCACAGCGCACATCTTATTGGGGCGACAATCGCCCAGCGCGTGAGCCATTCGGTCATGAAGGACAACGCGATTGGGTAGTCCGGTCAAGGAATCGAAACGCGCCAATCGATCTTTCTCCGCCTCTGCAGCCTTTCTCGCGGTGATATCCTCGACAAGGAACACAAGTCCGCCGTTGTCCATGTGTTGAAACGTTATTTCGAGGACCCGGCCACTATGTAATTCCAGTTCCAGCAGATTGTTGGTGCTTCCCGAAAACTTGGCCTGTACGCGCTCGAGGACTTCCTTCACCGACGTTGCTGAAATCAGTCCGGCTTCGGTGACTCGGGCAAAAAGGCAGCGCAGGCTCATCCCTATTAGGCTGCTGTCCGCGAGCCCCATAAGTTCGGACAACCTTTGATTGGACACCACGATATTTCCGTTATCGTCCAACATGCACAGTCCATTGGGCATGTTGGTCAAGGCCGCGTCGAATCTGTGCGCGAGCAATTCGACATCACGCGAGGCGGTCGTCGCGTTGAACAGCGTCAGGCGCAGTCGATCGGCCATGAGTTTGATGCCGAGAAGAGACAGCGTCAGAAAGAGTGCGTAGATCCAATGATAGGAGTTGCCGTAGATGACAAGTGCGGCCACCATGGGGACTAGCACGCAAAAAATCTGCACGAAGACAAATCGGGGATTGGCGAAATTCCGCCCGAAAATTCCGGCCGCGTAGATGATCGTTACCGAGAAGCTGAAAAAATAGGCAAACGGGTCGGACGACCGAGCGAAAGTTATAAAGCACCACGCGCCCAGCAGCAGGTGCGTAATGGTCGCTCCCGCCAGATAAAGTGTTTCCCAGTGGCTCGCATTTTCCAGGGTCGTGATGGTGTTGCGCATGCGAGCGTATGCATACATCAGACACCCGCGAACCGCGGCGACCAGCGCGATAGCTGAGGCGCAGGCGAGAAATAGCGGGTCGCTCGTCTTCCAGTAAATAATGAAGGCCGGCGCTGTGACTAAAATCGTGCCAACTAAGAAGGTGCCCGCGTCCTTATAGAGCGCATCAATCAAAGCGATTGAAACGTGCGAAGGACAATCCTCTCGTCCCGATATTTCGCGACGGAGTGGGACGGCGGTGCTCACCGGACGTGTGGCCCTCTATGACTATCAGGAGAGTTCCAAGATCGTTACCATTAAAATTATGTCCACCAGGTAAAGTAGCGTGTTATACGGTTCTGAACGCAGATTAACCAAGCAGGCGCCTCAACCCCTGCCGCCCGCCAAACAAAAGAAAACACTCTGCGGAATCAGGTTTGCGGGGGGGCGCTTGAGTTCCGCTGGGATGGCGTGAGCGAGTTCAGGCGGCCGCGTGAAAAGCGTTGGCTTTAGGTCGTATCCCGACATTGCACGCGTGTCGATTGCACGTGGCCACCTTTATCGCTCGCAACGGCCAATGGCCGCAACGCAAGCGCGCGGCATCATCTTCCGCATGCGAGCCCGTCACAAACAAACGGCACACACAGAGAAAGCTCGCGTCAAACTTCGATCGCGCAACGTCGAAATGATGATCGATGCCACGCGTTCACTCCCGCCGCTCGACCACCCAACCAAAGCGTAAGTTAGCGATGCAACATAAATTTTGCGCAGCGCTCGACACAATAAAAACCTAAAACTGTAGGAAAGATGGAGGTGTCTTGGCCAGCGAGAGGTGCCGAGCGTAAGGATCGCTTTGCATTGCACTTTTGGATTGCTGCGATGCGTACAACGGAGTTGCAGATGTCCGTCGCACTATCGGAGGCCATGTCTTCGCTTGACGGTGAGGTGCTGCGCCCGCGTCGGGCGCGCTTTGGCACTGCTTGTGCAATGGCAGGCTTGGTATTCGCGGGCGTAGCGAACGTGCTCTGGATAGCTGCTCTTGGATACGTCCTTAGCCTGCTGGTTCTATGAAAGGCGCAGGTCTCAGACGATGACTGATGTCGCCGTCTTGGTAGGTTGGTCAGGAAAAGCCTGCCGATTTTCTTAAGCAGCGGCGATTAAGCGTTGCGCATAGTGGCGCCCCAACGCGACCGAATGGTTTCAATGGCCTGGTCGCGTGATTTGTGAAAATTGACTGATGTGCGCTGGGACTGCGACTTGGCGAAGGCATAAGAACTCACCTTCGCGCGGACCGCCTGATGTCGAAGTCGTGCTTTGCCGCGGGATGCTTTGTTGAGCGTTCGCTCTGACAACGTCATCCTCTTCGATAAGCGGTTCCTTGCTAAGGTCACGCTTCGCGCCAATGGCACCCAATGTTTTTCCTCGACGTGCTCGCGATCAGCGAGTATTGGCCGGTCTGTTCTCGGTTCGAGAACCGCGATACGGACACGTGGATCAATCTATTCTCATCCGCAAGTTTCGAGCGATGCTTTTCTACGAAAAACGAGATTGTGGCCAATCGTAATCGACCGGTCGATTCTCGCGGCACATCAGCGTCGAAGATCTTGCCGACGCGACGCAACGTGGTCGCCGGTATAAATCGCTCGTCAGCCTAATGCCGACCGCTCATCCAAGCGCACTTTCCGATCGCCGGAGGGAATTTCGCAGAGCGCGTGGTTGCTCGCGTCGGACCATTGCGACTGGAGGAAAATTACGCGGCCTGCAGGCGTGCAACCAGCGTTGACAGATACGGTGGCAAATTGCGCGGGATTTCCAGTTCAGCCCGAAGTTCGCGCCCGATGGTTGCCTGGATAAACGGCAAATCTGGTTGCGATCGAAGACGGCGGAGCGCCAAACCGATTGACGCATACGTCGCTTGCAACGCCGCGATAGATCCAATGGCCTCAGTCACGACAAGCCAAGTATCGGTATGGACAACCAATCCGTTCGTCACACTAACCAGCACTATTGCGGCTGTGAGAGGAATAATAATGATCACACGACATCGAAACAGGCCGCAGAGTGCTCCGGCCAACGCGCTCAGCATAACAATAGCCATTTCAAACCCCCGACATGTATCCCCGGCGATAGTCGAGACCGAGAAAACGGCAATTTGACGGTAGGACCTCAATGCCGGGTTCCTTAATCGACATCGGCATCCACTCAACGATCCATACGTCCCAACGCGCCGCAAGCGAGCTTCTAACATTCTCGCATACGGAATGCTCGTCCTCAAATGAACGGAACGGAAGCTTGGCCGTTGGTGTGTCGAATATCGGACTTTGCGGCGCTTCCCGGGGGCTACCCGAAACGACTGGTCGTTCTGTGTGCGTCGATCATCTTGACGTCTTGTTGGACGACGAAGCGGGCAATTGCACACATTGCGACGCTGGCAAAGCTAGCGCCTGCCAGGAAACTCACGGCAACGACAACACCAAGTGTCATTAGGATAACCCCTGCGCGATCGGTCGAGGTCCTGGAATCACGATTTGATTGATCCCGACCGCAATAGCGCCCCTTGTGTTTGAAGAAAGGGACGCGTGTTTGACGAAAGAGATGCGTGGTGACCTTCAGATGGAAAGCGCGACCTGCGCAATCCCTAAGAAAGGGGGGCTGATCGCGCGAGCGAAGGCGACACTACGAACGCCACGCAATCCGTCACATGCACAGGTCGCGGGCGCGAAGGCCTCAACACATCACGTGCACCGTTGCCGATCCTTCTGTGGCAATCGCTTTGCCACAGCGCCGCAACGGGCGGCACCACGTTTGGTTTGCGCGCGCAATCGACATGCCTGTCATCAACTGCCGGCATATCACGTGTCGTCCGCGGCGGCCGGCGAGCGAGGCCACCGTGTGTTCGGCAATGAACAGCAGCGGCCGTAACTTGCCTGCCTACAGTCGGAGGCCCCGGAGACATCTCCTAGAGCACATCACGATTCGACTGAATCGCGATGCGCTCTCGATCTACCGGTTATCGCATGTCCTTTTTCGGAAAACCGGTTTCCACTTTTCCGGGACATCTCTCAAGTTCCATCGGGTGCCGGGTATCTGATGTGCCCGTTTCGCAATCCCGGCTTCAGGAAAAGAAATCGGTTCTGCTCCGCATAGCGGCAAATGTTAGCAGCAGGATTAACGGCAGCCGGTAGCGCCCGTTGGGTTCTCTCAGAGAGCTGAATTTGCAACGGCTTCGTGGTGGGCGCTGTAGGGATTGAACCTACGACCTCTCCCGTGTGAAGGGAACGCTCTCCCGCTGAGCTAAGCGCCCGGTCCGGATCTATGGATCCAGATTGCCCGGTTCGATGGGCTGGCTCAATAGCACAGCCCAAGTCGCGCGGATTTAAGGAACGGCTGGCGGGGTGTCAAGCGAATGGTCGATTGGCTTTGCCGTGCCGGCGAAGTTGTGAGGCCTGCGACCGCATGAGGGGGCGATCGATTGAGTGGCTTCCCAATTCGGCCGGGGTGCTAAGACGCCGCCCGTGACGCGGTGGTCTGCAGGGCGCGGATGCGGTCGGCCAGCGTGCCCTTGTTGTCGTCTGGTGTTTCGACGCCGTTGGCGCCGTTTTCGCCCGCCGCACCGTTGAAGTTTTGCACCCGCACGCCTCTGCCTTGAGCGTGGTCGGGAACCGCTTGCGCCAGGATCGTATCGATCTGCGAACCCGGGCCCTCGAGCACCGCGGTCAGCCGGGCCACTTCGGCGGCGACATCGTTGATGCGCTCGCGCAGCAGCGCGTTTTCCACCCGCTCGGTCGCCCAGGTGGTTTCCGCATCGCGTTTCATCGCGCCGAGTTCGCGCTGCATCCTGATTGCGGTCATCGATCGCGGCGGCGAGTTGCGCCTCCAATTGCTCGATATCGGCGCGGAATTTGTCGACTGCGGTGCTGTTGCGGCCGCCGCTATCTTCGATCTGAGCGCGCAGCTCGTTCTCAAGCTTGGCAGCCTCCTCGAGGTCGCTGCGCAGCCGGGCGATCAGGAAGTCGCGCTCGGCCAGCAGGCGGCTGTGTTCCCGTAGCCGCTCCTCCAGATCCTGGACCCGGCGGCTGGTGACTTCGGCCTCGGCCTTATGGGCCAACACCTGGTGCTCGAGCGCGGTCGCCCGCGTCGCCAGGTCACCGAGCCGGCCGCGCTCGTCGTGCGCGTGCTTGGCGGCGGCGTCGGCCTCGGCACGCTCGCGCGCCATCCGCTCTTCGGTGGAGCGCACCGAACGGTCATAGTCCGCTACGCTGACCTTCATGGCCTCGATCTGGGTGCGCAACGCCGCGAGCTCGACACGCTGGCTGTCGGCCAGGATCGAACGTTCGCCCAATTCTGCGACGATCTTGGCGAGGTCGGCCTGCTTGTCGGACAAGGCGCGTTCGGCCTCGTGCAAGGCGGTCGTCTTGATCTCGAATTCCTGCTCGGTGGCGCGGAGCTGATCGCGCAAGCTTCGCTCGCGCGACTCGAAGGCGAACATAGCCGCAGTCTTTTCACCGAGTTCTTTCTTGAGCTGATTGATGGCGTCAGTCTTCTTGCCGAGCTCGGCAAGTTGGCCGGTGGTTTTCGCCTTCATCTGCTCGACGCTCATTTCCAGCCGCCGCGTCGACATGGCGAACTCGGCGCGCAGCTGGTCCTTGTCGGCGCGAATTTCAGCGACCGACAGCGGCGTCGCCGCCTCCAGCCGCCGCATGGTCAGCCGGACTGCACGATTATGGACCAGGGGGACGAACAGCAATCCGAGCAGCGCCGCGACAAGGAATCCGATCCCGAAATACATGACCGGTTCGATCATGACACCACTCTTTGGACCCCGCCTACGCGGCTCGAACAGGCCGCTATTCCGCCACGCTTGCGCGAGGCTTGATATCACGTGCCGTTACCAAACTAAACTGAGATCGTTCGCCGCGCCACAGAGACAAACAGTGCGATGGCGACAAACCTGTGACGAGCACGATCTTTTAGACGTAAACCCGCGTGGCGTTCAGAACGGGTTCCAGGTCGGGCGCCGGGTAAATTTCAGATAGCCCAGATTGGCGCCGAGCCGCAGTCCTACGCCGGAGCGGATCGGCACCACCACGATATCGCTGGCGGTGAGTGCGGTCATGCCCAGGCCGCCGACGAAATAGGCAGAGCCGGCAATGCCGCCGAACCGCTCATAGACAGCTTCGGTGCGCGGCAGGTTATAGACCAGCATCATGGTGCGGGCGCCGTCGGCGCCAGCGTCGAAGCCGAGCGACGGTCCCTGCCAGTAGACGCGGACGTCGCCAGCATTTTTGGTGTAGAGCGTGCCGTCGCCGTAACGCAGGCCGCCAATAAAAGCGCCACCGGCTTCTTCGCCCAGAATATAGCCGTTTGGTTGGCCCCATTGACTGCCGGCTTTTTCGACCAGCTGCGCCAGGCCACGCGAGACACCGCCGAAAAAGTGGTGCCCGGCGTCGATGATTTCACCAGACGAAAACTGATTGCCAGGAGGCGGTGGTTGCGGCGGCGGCGGCGCCACCGGTCCTACGGATGCCGGCGGCGGCTCCGGATTTTGCGCCAGGACCGGCCCGCTTCCCGGCAAGGCCCAGAAGATGGCCGCCCCGGCCACCATCGACGTAACCAGCACAAACCGTGCGCCAAGATTCATTCGAGCGTCCCCAGATTAACCCCTTGCTCACAGGCACCCGGCTAATTTTTGGCCGACACTATTCTCGGGCGCCGCGAATCAGCCGATCCTTGGCCAAAACTATGACCACAGCACGGCGGCGACGGAAGCAAAAGCACGCCACGATCGTGGTTTTCGCGCTCGCCTTGCGCGGTTTTTGCGGGACCCGGGCCGGGCGCGGCCGCCGATGGCATCACCGAGACGATCGTCGTCGACCGCCACACCGGTCTCGCTATCGGCGGCTATGATCCGGTGGCCTTCTACACCGACGGCAAACCGGTGCCAGGCGATCCGGAATTCGAATTGCGCTATGGCGGCGCGGTCTGGCGTTTCTGTAACGTCGGCAATCGGGCGGCTTTCGCCAAGCGCCCCGACGTCTATATGCCGCGGTTCGGCGGCTACGATCCGGTCGGCGTCGCGCACGGTGTCCCGGTGGCCGGCCGGCCGGATGTCTGGCTGATCAGGAACGGCCACCTTTTCCTGTTCCACAATAGTCACCGCCTCGAGGCATTCACCGCCGATCCCGAGCACCTGACCGGTGCGGCCGAGCGCAAGTGGCCGGTCGTGCTGCACACGCTCAGTCCGTGACGTGCCTCAGTAGCCGTCCTTGAGCGCGCCCTCGGTCGGGACCGGACCGGCCCAGGCGAAAAATGCCGGAATGAGCAGATCCGGCGTGCCGTAGGCGATCGCCTCGTCGTCGCTGCCGACCACGCTGCCCCCGGCCGCGACCAGAATGGCGTGGCCGGCCGCCACATCCCAATCGTGGGTCGGACCGAGCCGCGGATAATGGTCGGCGGCTCCCTCGGCGAGCCGGCAGAATTTGATCGACGACCCGGTGGCGATGCGGGCGGTGTGCGGCAACGCGTCGAGATAGCGCTGCGTGGCTCCATCAAGATGGGAGCGGCTGACCACGACGATCAATTCGCCCTCCGGGCGGGGGCGGGTCTCGATCGGCTGCGGCTGTGAGATGTGCCCGGGAGAGAAGGTGAGGCGCTCGGCGCCGCGCCCGACCACGCCGCGCCAAATCAGCCCGAGCGCCGGTGCCACGATGACGCCCACGACCGGCGTCCCGTTGGCGACCATAGCGATATTGACCGTATATTCGTCGCGGCCGGCGATGAATTCGCGCGTGCCGTCGAGCGGGTCGACCAGGAAGTAAGTGGTGCCGGCCGCCGGCCGGTCTCGCTCCGGCTGTTCTTCCGAGATCAGCGGCAGGGTGGGAGCAAGCCGGGCAAGGCCGTCGCGGATGATCGCTTCAGCCTCCTCGTCCGCCGGCGTCACCGGCGACCCGTCGGCTTTGATGCGAATGTCATGCGCGCGGCACTGGAGGATCGCCTGTGCGGCGGCAACGCCGAGAGCCGGTGAGGTCGTCCAAAAGTTCGGCGCCAGCCTCGGGGTCGAAATCCGCCACAAACATGTCCTTGCAATATTCCGATCGTCCCGAACGGGCCTTATCTGATCCAGCACGGGCCAAGATAGAGCTAAGATAGATAAGCGTCGCCCGATTGCCGAATCGTCCGCTCTGTGAGACGTGAGCAGGCTCAACCGTAGCTGAGCGGGATGTCCCATGTCCGGTCCTTCCAATTCCGCAACTCCCAATTCTGTAACACCCGCTTCCACGGCGCCTCGAGTCCACGCCTGCCAATTCCGCCCCGGCGTCCAGCCCTCTTGCGATCGGGGCGCTCGATCTCGCGGCGCTGCTGTGCTCGCGCGTGTGCCATGACTTGATCAGCCCGGTCGGTGCGATCGTCAACGGCCTTGAGGTCATGGAGGAAGACAAGGACGAAGAGACCAAGACCTTCGCGCTCGAACTGATCAAGAAGAGCGCCCATCAGGCGTCGGCCAAGCTGCAATTCTGCCGGTTGGCGTTCGGTGCGGCTGGCTCGGCCGGCGCCCAGATCGATCTCGGCGATGGCGAGAAAGCGGCGCGCGGCCTGATCGAGGACGGCAAGACCACGCTGACTTGGAATCTGCCGCGCCTGTTGCTGGCCAAGAACCGCGTGAAGCTCCTGCTCAACATGCTGTTGATCGCGACCGGATGCATTCCCCGCGGCGGCACGCTGACCATCGATGCGGTGGCCGGCGATGAACCCGTCCACGGCTTCGTCGTCGTC
Source organism: uncultured Alphaproteobacteria bacterium (assembly GCA_963737755.1). GTDB lineage: Bacteria > Pseudomonadota > Alphaproteobacteria > Rhizobiales > Xanthobacteraceae > BOG-931. Next base: position 264,069 of record CAVTTZ010000029.1, read on the forward strand.
GCCGCCGGCCTCAATGCCAAACTCAATCCGACGATTGCCGAGCTTTTGGCAGGGACTTCGACACACGGCGTCGACGCCCATGCGATCCAGCCGGCTTACGCCAGCATGCTGGCCGCCGATTGCGGTCTGGCGCTGTCGGCGATCGCCGAGGACGGCGTCGTTACCCTAACGGCCCGTTAACAGGTTCGTTGCCAAAAACCTTCGAATTTGCGTTGTGGTACGCGTTTCGCCGCAACCGAAATTAAACCCTTACGCCACACACTCAGCGCACTACCAGACGGCGCCCCGGCCCCTGCGGCCGCATGGGCGCACGTCGGCGTCCGGCCGTCAGAAGAGGCTGGGAAATGCGCGAGTAAGAGGCGCCTTGATGGACGACCTGTTGCGTGAGTTCCTGACCGAGACCAACGAGAGTCTCGATCGCGTTGACGCGGAACTCGTGCGTTTCGAGCAGGAGCCGAACAACGGCGAAATTCTCGGCAACATTTTTCGGCTGGTCCACACCATCAAGGGCACCTGCGGCTTTCTCAACCTGCCGCGGCTCGCCGCGCTGGCGCATGCCGCCGAAGGCCTGATGGGCAAATTTCGCGACGGGCTTCCGGTGACGAGCGAGGCGGTCACGCTGGTCCTCGTCACCATCGACCGGATCAAATCCATTCTCGAAGCGATCGAGACGAAGGAGAGCGAACCGGCCGGCGACGATCTCGATCTCATTGGTGAACTCAATCGCTTCGCCGCCGCGCATCCGACCCTGCCGCGCGCGTTTTTGGATGCCGAACTCGCGGCTTGCGGCAACGATGACGGATGAGGGCGTGGCTGATGAGCGGCCGCCGCACGCGGCGGCTGGCGAAACATCTTCGCAAGATAAAGCTGCGCCGACAAGGCTTGCTCCAGACCGTGTCGAGGAGGAGCGCGGCGAGCGGCTCTCAAGCCAGTCCATCCGCGTCCAGGTGGAGACCCTCGACCATCTGATGAATACGGTTTCGGAGTTGGTGCTGACCCGCAACCAGCTGCTCGAAATCGTCCGCCGCAACGAGGATTCCGATTTCAAGGTGCCGCTGCAGCGGCTGTCGAACGTCACCGCCGAGCTGCAGGAAGGCGTGATGAAGACGCGCATGCAGCCGATCGGCAATGCGTGGCAGAAGCTGCCGCGGATCGTCCGCGATCTTTCGGCCGAGCTCGGCAAGGACATCGAGCTCGATACGCACGGCGCCGAAACCGAGCTCGATCGCCAGGTGCTCGAGCTGGTCAAAGATCCGTTCACCCACATGGTGCGCAATTGCGCCGATCACGGCATTGAGGCGCCGGCCGAGCGCCTCGCCGCCGGCAAACCACGCAAAGGCACCATCCGCCTGTCGGCCTGCCATCAGGGCGGCCACATCATCATTGAGATCGCCGACGACGGCCGCGGGCTCGATCTGGCGCGCATCCGCGCCAAGGCGGTCGAGCAGGGTTTTGTCGACGAGGCCGAGATGGCCGGCAAGTCGGACGCCGAGATCGGCAATCTGATCTTCGCGCCGGGTTTTTCGACCGCCTCGACGGTCACCAGCATATCCGGCCGCGGCGTCGGCATGGATGTGGTGCGCGCCAACATCGAGCAGATCGGCGGCACCGTCGATCTGAAATCGACGCCCGGTGCCGGCACGACGTTCACGATCAAAATTCCGCTGACGCTGGCGATCGTCTCCGCGCTCATCGTCGAAGCCGGCGCCGAGCGCTTTGCCATACCGCAGCTTTCCGTCCTCGAACTGGTGCGGGCCTCCAACGGCGGCGAGCATCACATCGAGCGCATCAAGGACACGCCGGTGCTGCGGCTGCGCAACAAGCTGTTGCCGCTGATCCAGCTCAAGGAGCTGTTGCGGCTCGGACCAAGCGCCGACGACAAAGGTTTTGTGGTCGTCGCCCAGGTCGGCAGCCAGACGTTCGGCATCGTCGTCGACGGCGTCTTTCACACCGAAGAGATCGTGATCAAGCCGCTGTCGTCGCGGCTTCGGCACATCACCGTGTTTTCCGGCACGACCATTCTCGGCGACGGGACGGTGATCATGATCATCGACCCGAACGGCATGGCGCAGGCGCTCGGGCGCGCTCGGGTCACAGCGCGAAGACATCGTTGCCGATCAGGCGGAAGCCGTCGCCGAGGACGATCTGACGCCGCTCTTGGTGTTTCGCGCCGGCTCGCAGCAACCGAAGGCGGTTCTGCTTTCGCTTGTCGCCCGGCTGGAAGAGATCGACTGCGGTCGCATCGAGGCTTCCGACGGTCAGTATCTGGTCCAGTATCGCGATCAATTGATGCCGCTGGTGCGCATCGATGGCGGAAAGCTCAAGCAGGACGGTGCCGTGCCGGTCCTGGTGTTCGCCGATCGCGGCCGCCGCATGGGTCTCATCGTCGACGAGATCATCGACATCGTCGAGCAGCGGCTCGACATCGAGGTTGCGAGCGAACGCCCGGGTCTTGTCGGCTATGCGGTGGTCAAGGGCAGCGCGACCGAAATCGTCGACATCGGTCATTTCCTGCCGCAGGTTTACGCCGACTGGTTCCGCCGCCGCGACGCGCGGCCGTCGCCGGCGGCGCGTCGGATCATGCTGGTCGACAATTCGGCTTTCTTCCGCGACATGCTGGCGCCGCTGATCAAGGCGGCCGGCTATCAGGTCACGCCGATGGCGTCGGCCGCCGAAGCGCTAGCTGCCATTCGGGCGCGGGCGCCGATCGACGTCGTCGTGACCGATATCGAGATGCCCGACATGGACGGATTTGAATTGGCCGCCGCTCTGCGCAGCGATCCGGCGACTGCGGCTATTCCGGTGATCGCGCTGTCCGCCATGGTTTCGTCCGATGTGATCGAGCGCGGGCGCCGCGCCGGCTTCCACGATTTCGTCGCCAAGTTCGACCGCGCCGGATTGATCGCGGCGATCAAGGCGCAGACCGAAGACCTGCACGAGGCGGCGTGAAAACGATGTTTGCGAGCAGTCGATGCAAGACGATACAGCCTCGACCGAGTTCGTCACGTTCACCGTCGCCGGGCAAATGTTCGGGCTTGCCGATCGCGCGCGTGCAGGACGTGTTCAAGCCGTCGCGGATCACGCGCGTGCCGCTCGGCTGGGGCGGAGATCGCCGGCGTGCTGAATTTGCGCGGCCGCATCGTCACCGCGATCGACATGCGACAGCGGATCGAGGCCGACCGGCGCGAAAACGGGGCGTCCGCCATGGCGATCGGCATCGAGGCCAAGGGCGAGTCGTTCGGCCTTCTGGTCGATGCGGTCGGCGAGGTGCTCAGCCTGCCCGACGTCGAGCGCGAGCCCAATCCGATCAATCTCGACGCCAATCTGGCGGCCTTGTCGGATGGCGTTTACCGGCTCGACGATCAGCTGCTCGTCGTGCTCGACGTCGACCGCGATTCTCGATCTGCGCGGCCGAGCCATTGGCGGCGTTTGAATATGCACAAAACGGTGCATCGCGGCGGCTGCGCCCGCCCAGCGTGGAGTGGAGACAATGAAGACGTGCTTGATCGTTGATGACTCCAGTGTCATCCGCAAGGTGGCACGGCGAATTCTCGAGGGCCTCGAGTTTCAGATCGCGGAAGCCGAGAACGGCGAGGAAGCTGTCGAGGCCTGCCGGCGCAGATTCCGGATGCGATCCTGCTCGACTGGAACATGCCGAAAATGGACGGCTACGAGTTTCTGCGGGCGCTGCGCCGGCTGCCGGGCGGCGACCGGCCGAAGGTGGTGTTCTGCACCACCGAAAACGATGTCGCGCATATCGCGCGCGCGCTCCATGCCGGCGCGAATGAATACATCATGAAGCCGTTCGACAAGGACATTGTCGAAGCAAAGTTTCAGGAAGTCGGCCTGCTCTGACGGGCGACGCGCGCCAGTGGGCGCGCGCCGCATTGCCGCGCACGCGAAGCGATCGTCCGCGTGCTGAAATCTGCTCCATAACGACCTTCGTTGTCTGCCGAAAGTCCGCGTATCGAGAGTCCGTTTCGTATGAAGACCGCCGTCGCTGCAGCGCGCCCCACGCCTGTCGTCAGAAAGCCGATCCAGGTGATGATCGTCGACGACGCCATCGTGGTGCGCCGGCAACTGACGCGCTGGATCGGCGACGAAAAGGACATGATGGTCGCGGCCTGCCTGCGCACCGGCCGCGAGGCGGTCGACCAGCTTTATGTCCTGCAATCCCGACGTCGTCGTTCTCGACGTGGACATGCCGGAGCTCGATGGCATCTCGGCGCTGCCGCAGCTTCTGAAAAAGAAGCGCGATCTCGTGATCATCATGGCGTCAACGCTGACGCGGCGCAGCGGCCGAGATCAGCTTGCGGGCGCTGTCGCTCGGCGCCGCCGATTATATTTCGAAGCCCGAAGCAGCGCTCGATGCCGACTTATCGGCTGACTTCCGCCGCGAATTGCTGGAAAAAATCCGCAGTCTCGGTCGCCGCGGCAGCCTGCTGCTGCGCCAGCGCCGGGGCGCGGCGGCGCCGCGTGCGATCACGCCAGCGACCCGGCGGCTGGGCGGCGTCGCCGAGGTAAGCCCCGCCTTCATGCTGCGGCCTTTCGCGCCGGTACGGCCGCGCGCGTTGCTGATCGGCTCCTCCACCGGCGGACCGCAAGCGCTCAGCGCGCTGATCGCGGGGATCGACAGCGCCGTCGATCGCGCGCCGATCCTGATCACGCAACACATGCCGCCGACGTTCACGGCCGCGCTGGCGGAGCACCTGACGCGCGTCAGCGGCCGCCCGGTGCGCGAAGCCGTCGACGAAGAGCTGATTGTTCCCGGTGGCATCTACGTTGCGCCCGGCGGCCGTCATATGCGGGTGGTGCGAACGCCCGCTGGACCTGCGATCGCGCTCGGCGATGATGCGCCGATTAATTTTTGCCGGCCCTCGATCGATGCGTTGCTGTCGTCCGCCGCGGAGATCTGGGGCGCCGGAAGTCTTGCGCTGATTCTGACCGGGATGGGCTCCGACGGCGCGCGTGGCGCCGGCGACATCGCCGCCGCCGGCGGCAGCGTGATTGCGCAGGATGAAGAAACCAGCGTGGTGTGGGGGATGCCGCGCGCGGTTGCGTCGGCGGGATCATGCTCGGCGGTGCTCCCGCTGTGGCAGATCCCGGCCGAGGTTAATCGTCTTTTTGGGGGAGGCCGCGCGTGACACCGCTTGAATACGATTTTCTGCGCAAGTCGCTCAAGGAGCGATCCGGCCTGGTGCTGTCGGCCGACAAGCAGTATCTGGTCGAGAGCCGCTTGCTGCCGATCGCGCGCAAAGCAGGCTTCGCCGGCCTGGGCGAACTGGTCATGGCGCTGCGTCGTGGCGACGAATCCCTGATGATGACGGTGGTCGAGGCGATGACCACCAACGAGACGTTTTTCTTCCGCGATCGGGCGCCGTTCGAGAATTTTCGCACCGCGATATTGCCGTCGCTGCTCGCCGCACGGCGGACGTCGCGCCACATCCGCATCTGGTCGGCGGCCGCCTCGACTGGGCAGGAGCCTTATTCGCTGGCGATGGCGCTTCGCGAGCTTGGCGATGTGCTCGACGGCTGGCGCATCGAGATTGTCGCCACCGATCTCTCCGGCAGCGTTCTGCAAAAGGCGGAAGCGGGGATTTACAGCCAGTTCGAGGTGCAGCGCGGGCTGCCGATCGCGCTCCTGATCAAATATTTCACCAAGACGGGCGACATGTGGCAGATCGCGCCGGAGCTGCGCGCGATGGTCAAGTTCAGGCAGTTCAACCTGTTGTCGGATTTCTGCGGCGCTCGGCTCATTCGATCTGATCTTCTGCCGCAACGTGCTGATCTATTTCGACCAGGCGACCAAGATCAATGTGCTCAATCGGCTCGGCCGGATTGCGGCCGCCGACAGCTATCTGATTCTCGGCGCTGCCGAGACCGTGGTCGGACTGACCGAGAGTTTTCGCACATTGCCGGACTTGCGTGGCGTTTATGTGCCGAATGTGCGCTCGCCGTGGCCGCAGATGGTGGCCGCGGGGAGGGCGGTTCCGCGTCTGGTTGCCGTCGGCGGTGGGCGCTGATTCGCCCGGCTTTGTTACCGGGCGAAGGTACCAACAGTGCGAGTGTCGACGCGAAGCGGGCCTGGACGCAGCGGAATCCTTCCGGCTTCGCCCAACAAAATCCCTCACGCCCATCCGCCAAACAAAAAACCCCGGCCGCGAGGCCGGGGTTTGATTTTTCGGTGCCGCCTGATCAGGCGGAGATTTTGGCTTCGTCGGCGCTCGGTTCGCGCAGCACATAGCCGCGGCCCCACACCGTCTCGATATAGTTCTTGCCGCTCGAGGCGTTGGCGAGCTTCTTGCGCAGTTTGCAGATGAAGACGTCGATGATCTTCAGCTCCGGCTCGTCCATGCCGCCGTAGAGATGATTGAGGAACATCTCCTTGGTCAGCGTGGTGCCTTTGCGCAGCGAAAGCAGCTCCAGCATCTGGTATTCCTTGCCGGTCAGATGCACGCGGGCACGCGTTGACCTCGACGGTCTTGGTGTCGAGATTGACGATCAGATCGCCGGTCTGGATCACCGACTGCGCGTGCCCCTTCGAGCGCCGCACGATCGCGTGGATGCGCGCCACCAACTCGTCCTTGTGGAACGGCTTGGTCATGTAGTCGTCGGCGCCGAAGCCGAGACCGCGCACCTTGTCTTCGATGCCGGCGAGACCGGTCAAAATCAGGATCGGCGTCTTGACCTTCGACACGCGCAAGCTGCGCAGAACCTCGAAGCCCGACATGTCGGGCAGATTGAGGTCGAGCAAGATGATGTCGTAGTCGTAGATCTTGCCGAGATCGATCCCTTCCTCGCCGAGATCGGTCGTATAGACGTTGAAGCTCTCTGATTTGAGCATCAACTCGATCGATTGCGCCGTGGCGCTATCGTCTTCAATCAGCAATACGCGCATGCCAGTCCCCTTCCTCGCCGCGCGGCAAAGGTTGGCGCGCCGGTGAGGGCGGGCCGCGAAAAACGCCTTGGGATGTACTGATTCGAGACTGTAAACGCGCTATGGTTAACAAAACCTAATTCCCACTTGCAAGCATCGACTGGGCAAATTCCGGACGAATCGCCTTAAGATGTTGCTTGAAGTCGTTTTTTGAGCCACGCGGGCGCTCACAAATCAGGTTAAGTTCAGGCGCTAACCAACTCTGGAAGTTTCGCCCCACCTTTCAGTTTGGCGAACCTTTCCTTTCCAAGGATCAGCGCAATGATTAACGGCGCGGGTAAACACAAGGTTAAGACCGTCACATTCGAAGTAACTGATCGAACACTGTTGCCTGTCGCGGCATGAAGGCGCTGGCCGAACAGATCAACGAACTCGACGGCGTCGAGATTTATGGACGCGTTGTCGGCGTTCGCGGCCTCATGGTCGAAGTTGCCGGACCATTGCACGCGATGTCGGTCGGCGCGCGGGTGGTGATCGAGGCGCCCGGCAGCAATATTCCGAGCGAAGTCATCGGCTTCTCAGGCCAGCACGCGTTGCTGATGCCGTTCGCGCCGCTCGAAGGCGTGCGCCGCGGCTGCCGCGCATTGGTAACATCGGTCGCCGGAGCGGTGCGGCCGTCGGCGGCGTGGCTCGGCCGTGTGGTCAATGCACTTGGCGAACCGATCGATGGCAAAGGCCCTTTGCTTTACGGGCCTTCGCCTTATCCGTTTCGCAGCCCACCGCCGCTCGCGCACACGCGCCGCCGCGTCGGCGGCCCGCTCGATCTTGGCGTGCGCGCGCTCAATACGTTTCTCACCTGCTGCCGCGGCCAGCGTATGGGAATCTTCGCCGGCTCCGGCGTCGGCAAATCAGTGCTGTTGTCGATGCTGGCGCGCAATGTCGCCGCCGACGTCATCGTGATCGGGCTGATCGGCGAACGCGGCCGCGAGGTGCAGGAATTTCTGCAGGACGATTTGGGCGATGCCGGACTGGCTCGCTCCGTCGTCGTCGTCTCGACGTCCGATGAGCCGGCGCTGATGCGGCGCCAGGCCGCGCATGAGACGCTCGCGATCGCCGAATATTTCCGCGACGAGGGCCAGGATGTGCTGGTGCTGATGGATTCGGTGACGCGCTTTGCCATGGCGCAGCGCGAGATCGGGCTTTCGGCCGGCGAGCCGCCGACTGCCAAGGGCTATACGCCGACGGTCTTTACCGAATTGCCGCGGCTTCTGGAGCGGGCCGGTCCCGGGCCGGATCAAGGCACCATCACGGGCATTTTCACCGTGTTGGTCGACGGCGACGATCATAATGAGCCGATCGCCGATGCGGTGCGCGGCATTTTGGACGGACATATCGTGATGGAGCGCGCCATCGCCGAGCGCGGGCGCTATCCGGCGATCAACATCCTCAAGTCGATTTCGCGCACCATGCCGCGGGCCGCCGACCCGGCCTACCTGCCGGTCTTGAGCCGTGCCCGACAGGTGATGGCGACCTATGCGGATATGGAAGAGCTGATTCGGCTCGGCGCCTACCGCGCCGGCACCAGCGCCGAGGTCGACGAGGCGATCCGCCTCCACAAGCCGCTCGAGGACTTCCTGGCCCAAGGTAAGGAAGAAGCAACGGGCTTAGCCGACGGTTATCAGCGTTTGGCCCAAATAATGGCGAACTCGGAAACCGATCGCTAACGTTATCGCGGCACACTCACGGTCTGTGGCGCCGAAAAGGACCGTGCGGCGGCGCCTTTGGTCACGCGCCTTCGGGGAGTAAAAGTCGATGAAGTCCCGTGAGACGCTCATTCGTCTGAAAAAATTTCAGGTCGATGAGAAACGGCGCAAGGTTGCGCAAATCGAGATGATGATTGCCGAATTCGACCGCATGGCGGGCGACCTGGAACGCGAAATCCGCGTCGAGCAGGATCGCGCCGGTATCCATGACCCGGGTCATTTCGCTTATCCGACCTACGCCAAGGCCGCGATTGCCCGCCGCGAGAATCTCAAGCGTTCGGCCGATGAGCTGCGTGTGCAGCTCGATGACGCCAAAACGGCGCTCGGCGAGGCCTTCGACGAGCTAAAAAAGGTCGAGCTCTTGGACGAACGCGATCAAATGCGCGAGCGCGAGGCCGAGAGTGCCGCCGAGCAGGCGGAACTCGATTCGATCGGACTGATGCGGGTGCGTAGCGCCTAGCGTAACGGTGAAGCCCGGCGCTGCCTTCGAAGCGTCAGAAGTCCCCTTGCAGGCTCCTGGTCCGTGCTCGGCATGCCATCGGGAGTTTCGGAATTCCGGGCGTGCCCGCTGCGCGGCCAGCAAACATGACGGCATGGCGTTATTGGCTCTCGACGAACGCCTGCCTCCCCGGCGATAATGGTTGTTCTCTTTGAGTTGGTGGGGGATGCCCGGCTCCGGACACAGTTTGAGGTCTGGAGTGCGAAATTCAGGGCGATTCCGGGGGCAGCAATGTTGACGCAAACCGAGCTGGTTGGACTGCTCGCGGACGTCGCCACGGGCGACGCCGCCGCATTCGAGCGGCTCTATGACGCGACCCGCGCGAAACTCTATGGCGTCCTGATCCGTATCTTGGGCAGACCGGAACTTGCCGAAGAAGTGATGCAGGAGACCTACCTCAAGGTGTGGAACACGGCGACTACGTTCGACGCCACCATCGCCAGCCCGATCACCTGGATGGTGGCGATCGCGCGCAATCGGGCGATCGATATCGTGCGCAAGAAGAGCGAGCTTTCGATCGAGGACGAGCCGGAAGCGCTCAGCATCGCCGCCGATACGCCGCCGCCGCTGGCGCGACGCGAGATGACCGAGGAGCTCAAGCGCTTGTTGGCCTGTCTTGGCAAGCTCGATCCGGAAAAGCAACGCATCGTGCTCTTGGCTTATTACAGCGGCTGGAGCCGGGACCAACTGGCAAGGAAGCTCGATATTCCCGTGAACACGATCAAGACGTGGTTGCGTCGCAGCCTGCTTGAGATCCGCGGCTGCATGGGAAACTGACGAAGGAGCTTGGCGAGGATGTTTGAGGAAGACCAGGAGACGCTCGCCGCGGAATACGTGCTCGGCACGTTGTCCGGCGAGGAGCGCGAACACGCCGAGGCCCTGCGGTCGTTCGATCCGGAATTCGACGCTGCCGTGAAGCAGTGGGAGCGGCGCCTCGGCGAGCTCAACGTCATGGTCGAGGCGGTCGAACCGCCGCCCGCGGTTTGGGAAAAGATCAAGAGCGACATCGGCATCGAGAGCCCGCCTGAACTTGAACCCGAGGCCGTTGCCGAGACCGAAGGCGTGCACGAACTCGAATCGGCGGAAAGCCCCGAGACCGCGCCCGATCTTCTGTTCGCCGAAACCGAAGGACTGCACGAAGCAGCGACGCACGAAGAGGCGGCGGCCGAAGAGCATGCCGAAGCTCCGGCGCATGACTTTGGCGCCCACGACTTCGGCAGCGAATTGGCGAGCGACCCCGGAGATCGCCTTGGCAGCCATTTCCCGCCGCCCCTTTCCGCCAGGCGCGAGGTTGCGGAGCAGGGCGCCGAAATTGTTGCCTTGAGAAAACGCGTTGGACGCTGGCGCGGCTTCACGGCCGGCCTCGGCGCGATTGCGGCGCTGCTGGCGGCCTATATCGCTGTATCGAAAGTCGCGCCCAACCTGATCCCGGCGAAACTGCGCGGCACCGGCGGTGATCTCGTGGCGCAGACCGAACCGCCGGAGCGTGGTCCGGTCGACCGGCTGGTCGCCGTGTTGCAGCAGGCGCCGATCGCGCCGGCCTTTCTGCTGACGGTTGACACCCAACAACGCACCGTCGTGGTCCGCCGCGTTTCCGCCGGACAGGAAAACGGCCGCAGCTATGAGCTTTGGCTGGTGAACGGCCGTTCGTCGCCGCCGCGCTCGCTTGGTGTCGTCGGCAATGACGAGTTTACGCAACGCCCGTTGCCGGCGAATATTGATCTCGATGCGCTCCGCTCCGCGAGCTTCGCCGTATCGCTCGAGCCGGCCGGCGGCTCGCCGAGCGGCGCCCCGACCGGCCCCGTGCTGTTCACAGGCAAGGCGGTCGAACTCGCTGCCGGCAGCACCGCCGCCTGCGCCGAAGACTTGATCGCTGAAGGCAGCCAAAAAGCTATGGCCGGGAATTGCCCCGGCCACGCTGATCCATGATTGGTGGTTTGGAACCGTGCCGGCCGCTACGTCCGCTTGGCTGACTTTATCAGGTCAACGCCTATCGGATCGCCGGCAGCTTGCCGCTGACGGTGGTCGGCTGGCCCGCCTTCATCACCAGCGGGGCAGTGCCGAGATCCAGATCATGGACATTGGCGAAAATGCCGACCGCGGCGACGACGGTCGCACACAACAGGCCGACAACGATAACCTTCAGATGCGTGCGGCGGTCCGCGCTGTACATCGAGTGGTTCATGGCAACCTCCCGTTTCAGCCGTCGTAGCGCGGCGCTCGGGTAGAAACTGTGATTAAGCGCACATTAACGCTGATTTACACAGTCGTTCGGGGTGGAAAAGACCGCATCACCGAAGCTTGAACGCTTGTGAGAACGAGTGAAGACGACGGTGGTTCCGACCGGCAGGTCATGAAGCAAGAGAGATGCGCCGTCGCGATCAACAACTGAAACCCATCCCGATGAGGCTGAATCGCGATGTGTTTTGCACTTGTTTGTGATCGCCTATTCCGCCGCAGCAAATAACGAACGCATCGCGAGCGGCGCCGACGGCGGCCGTTGTCAGATGCTGCCGACGGTCTTCAATCGTGCGCGCGGATGAATTTCAGACTGTGCCAGCACGCTGGTTTGCGCCCGGAACCGCTCGACGATGCCGCGCACGAACGGCCGGATCGCGGCCGAGGTCACCAGCACCGGCGCCTCGCCTTCGCGTGCCGCCTGCTCGAACTTGTCGCGCACCAGATTGATGAACTCGGTCAGCTTGGACGGCTGCATGGCAAGGTTGCGGTCGTCGCCCTGGCCGACGATGGATTCGGCAAAGGCCTGCTCCCATCGCGCGGTCAGGGGAATGATCGGCAGATAACCGGCGTGGCTGGTGTGTTGGGCGCAAAGCTGGCGCGCGAGCCGGCCGCGCACATGCTCGGCAAGCATCGTCGGGTTGCGGCTTGAGGCAAGCCCGTCGGCGATGCCTTCCAGGATGGTCGAGAGATCGCGGATCGACACCCGCTCCGCCAAAAGAATCTGCAGCACGCGCTGAATCCCGGAAATGGTAATCAGCGACGGCACGATGTCCTTGATCAGCTCGCTCTGCTCCTTCGGCAATTCCTTGAGCAATTTCTGCACCTCGCCGTAGGAGAGGAGCTCGGACATGTTGGCTTTGATCAATTCGGTCAGATGCGTGGCGAGCACCGTCGCCGAGTCGACCACGGTGTAGCCCCTGACCGACGCTTCCTCCTTGAGCGAGGCTTCGATCCAGGTCGCGGGCAATCCAAACGTCGGTTCGGTCGTGTGCACGCCCGGCAGTGCCACCTGCCGGCCGGTCGGGTCCATCACCATGAACTGGCCGTACCAAACCTTGCCGCTGCCGGAGTCCACCTCTTTGATCTTGATGACGTAGCTGTTGGCGTCGAGCTGGACATTGTCGAGGATACGGACTGAGGGCATCACGAAGCCCATCTCCGCCGCCAGCGACCGGCGGAGCGCCTTGATCTGTTCGGTGAGGCGGTCGCCGTTGCCGCTGGCGTTGACCAGCGGCAACAGCGCGTAGCCGAGTTCGATTTTCAGATCGTCCATCTTCAGCGTCGCCGACATCGGCTCTTCCGGCGGCGCGGCTTTTTCGGCGTCGGGCTTTTGCGCGTCGGCGGCGATGGCCTTCTTGCGGCGGCGGTCGACCACGTAGGCGAGCGCCGCCGTCCCGCCGCCGAGCGCGAGAAACGGAATCATCGGGATGCCGGGCAACAGCGCCATGACCAGCATCACCGCCGCCGACATGCCGAGCGCCTTTGGGTAGCCGGAGAATTGGTTCAGCAACGCCTTGTCGGCGGCGCCGGAGACGCCGGCCTTGGAAACCAGAAGGCCGGCGGCGATCGAGACGATCAGCGCCGGCACCTGGGTGACCAAACCGTCGCCGACCGACAGCAGCGTGTAGGCGTGGCCGGCTTCGGAAAAGCTCAAGCCTTGCTGCATGATGCCGATCACCATGCCGCCGATGACGTTGATCATCAGAACCAGCAGACCGGCGATGGCATCGCCGCGGACGAATTTCGAGGCGCCGTCCATGGCGCCGAAGAAGCCGGATTCGTCTTCCAGATTCTTGCGTCGCCGCCGCGCTTCCTTTTCGTCGACCAGGCCGGCCGAGAGATCGGCGTCGATCGCCATTTGTTTGCCGGGCATCGAATCGAGGTGAAAGCGCGCGGCGACTTCAGCGATGCGGCCGGAGCCCTTGGTGATGACGACGAAATTGACGATCACCAGGATGGTGAAAACGATGATGCCGATGATGAAATTGCCGCCCATGACGAAATTGCCAAAGGCCTGGATCACGTGACCGGCGGCATCGGTGCCTTCGTGGCCGCGCGACAGGATGAGGCGGGTCGAGGCGAGGTTGAGCGCGAGCCGCAGCATGGTCGCGATCAGAAGCACGGTCGGGAAGGCGGAGAATTCCAGCGGCGCCTGAATGAATAGCGACGTCATCAGGATCAACACCGAAAAGGTGATCGAGATGGCGAGGGCGAAATCGAGCAACAGCGACGGCAGCGGCAGGATCAGGATGACCAGAATAGCCATCACGCCGACAGCAAGGCCGATGTCGCTGCGCTTGAGCAGCGATCCAAGATCGGCGAGGCGGGGGAACGCCAACGCTCTGGTGCCGCGATCGGCCGATGTTGCCACGTCGGTCATGCCGTCGTCTGCTTGCGCGCGCCGAGCGCGGTCACGTGTTTGCAAAACTGTGCTCGGCGGGTGTCGGGCCGCCGGCACGGAGGAAGGGAAGGGTCGCCGCGCTCGCGTCCAAAGGCTGCTCCCGAAGGTGCGGTGGAAACGGACTACGGACTTACCTCTCTGGGCAAAATCTGCCGGGTGTATGGTTACCGGCTGGTTAATTTCCCGGCATTTTGCGGTATTCAAGGACGCGCGGGCGCCAGCGACCGAACGGCCTCTTGATCTTGGACCTGGGTCTGGCGTTTACCCGGGTGGGTTCGCAGCGGCGTGAAGGCCGCGAGTTGCAAGGCGATAACGGTGAGGCAGCGCGATGCATTCGCATTCCCTAAGCCATTGGGCTCATGAGCATAGTTTTCTCGGCGCCCGCCACGACGAGCGCGCGCGGCGCACCTGGAGCGTGGTGGCGCTGACCGCCGCGATGATGATCGTGGAAATCGTCGGCGGCACGGTGTTCGGCTCGATCGCACTGATCGCCGACGGCTGGCACATGGGCACCCATGTGCTGGCGCTGGCCGTCGCCGGGCTTCGCCTACCTGTTCGCCCGCCGCCATGTCGGCGATTCGCGGTTTTCGCTCGGCACCGGCAAGTTCGGCGAACTGGCGGCCTTCGGCAGCGCCATCATCCTCGCGATGATCGCGGCTCGGCATCGGCTACGAATCGGTGCTGCGGCTCCTGCATCCGGTCGCCGATCGCGTTCCGGGAGGCTATCCCGATCGCGGCGCTCGGCCTGTGCGTGAACCTCGCCAGCGCGTGGTTGCTGCGCGAGAGCCATGATCATGCCGGACACGCACATGCTGGGCACGGTCATGCCGGGCACGATCATCACGCATCATTCTCATCACGGCCACGATGGACACGCACACGACGACACGCCGCGGTCATGCGCACGGTCACGATGTGCAGCGCGGATTCAAATTACCGGGCGGCTTATCTCCACGTGCTGGCCGACGCGCTCACCTCGGTGTTGACGATCGGCGGCCTGTCGGTCGGCCTGGGCGTTGGGCCTGAACTTCATTGATCCGCTGGTCGGTCTGGTCGGTGTTGTGGTGATCTTGTCCTGGTCGGTCGGCCTGGTCCGTTCGAGCGGCAGCGGTCCTGCTCGATACGGTGCCCGATCCGGCGCTGGCACAGCGCATTCGCGAGCGCATCGAGACCGGTGGTGACCGGCTGGCCGATCTGCATCTGTGGCAGGTCGGCCCCGGCCACGCGGCTGTGATCATGTCGGTGGTTTCCGATGCGCCGCAGGAGCCGATCGCCTATAAGCAGCGACTTGCCGATCTCGGCGGACTGTCGCATGTGACCGTCGAGGTCAATCATTGTGCGCATGCGGCCGAATAGCGATCGAGCATGGACGAAAGCGGCCGGCGTGCGCAGCGACGCGCGCATTATCGCAATATTCTCTTCGCTGTGCATTAGTCGCCATGCTGATCGGTTCACTCTCCGGCGCGGCCGTCGCGCGCAAGATCGTCCGGCGAGCTTCGTCAATGCCGCGGACGGTGGTGCCCGGCCTGATCGTGGAAGCGCGCTATGCCGAGCGCGCACAATTTCGTCGGCCGACCGATCGACGGGCTATGAGGCGCCGCGCTGCTTTTTGACCAAACAGGCGGCGGACGCGTTGGCGCAGGTCGCCGACGATCTCGCGGCCCGCGACTTGAAGCTCAAGGTGTTCGACTGCTATCGGCCGACGCGCGCGGTGGCGAATTTCGTGCGCTGGGCGCACGACCTCAACGACACGCTCGGCAAGCGCGAATTTTATCCCGACGTCGACAAGCGCACGCTGTTTCGCGACGGCTACATCTCATCGCACTCGGGCCATTCGCGCGGCTCGACCATCGATCTGACGGTGGCGCACGCCGACGGCCAGGAACTCGACATGGGCACGCCGTTCGATTTCTTCAGCCCGCGTTCGTGGCCCGCTGCGCCGAATATCAGCGCCGCCGCCAAGGAGAACCGCGCGCTGCTCGCCACCGCCATGCGCCGCCGCGGCTTTCGCCCCTACGACAAGGAATGGTGGCATTTTACGCTCGCGCACGAGCCGTTTCCGGGTACGTATTTCAATTTTCCGGTGAAGTGATTGATTCCCGGTGCAGCGAGAAGCAGCGTCGAGTTCTGAAGCGCAAGCCCGCGGAGCTTCCGCTAGCCAAACAACGCAGCGTCAATCCTTCGCAGCGGCCGCGCTTCGCGCTCGAGCGTCGCCAGGGTCACGATCGCGATTGCGCAAAGCTCTTCCGCGCCGGTCGCCGTCGACGCCGTAAAGGTGAACCTCCGAAACCGTCAGCGTGCGGCCGGCGCGGGCGACTTCGCCCACGGCCTTGAGCTGCGCCGCTTTGGCGGGCGCCAGGAAATTGACCTTGTATTCGGCGGTCAGCACATATTGCCGGTCTTCGATCAACGTGCTGGCCGCGCAGGCGCCGGCCGCATCCGCGAGAGTGCCGATCAGCCCGCCGTGGAAATAGCCGTTTTGCTGCGCAAGCTCGGCGCGGAAATCAGCGACGAGCACGCAGCGGCCGGGCGCGAGGTCCTCGATCCGGACATCGACATGGCGCAGAAAACCCTGCGTTCGCGAAACATGGATCTGATGCGCGTCGGCGTAGTTTGGATCACGTGCCCGGAACGCCTTTGTCGGCGCGCCGGCGGAAAGTTTGCTGGACATGATATTCGGACTCGGCGTTTGCCGCGCGCTTCAAGTCGCCGTAGCCCGGCGGCACCATGAAGCCGCCGAACTCGCGCTCGATTAAAGCGGCAAAAGCCAGCGGCGTGCGGTCTTCCAGATAAGGGCCGACGATCTGCACGCCGATCGGCAGACCGTCTGCGCTGAGTCCGATCGGGGCGGCGGTCGCTGGCAGTCCCGGTGTGGTCGCGATCTCCGGCCAGACCAGTTGATCGAAGAACGAGCAATCCTGGCCGTCGATCTCGAGCTTGCGGTCCGGCACCGGCGTATGATCGTGAAGAAAGGCCGGCGTCGAGATCGACGGGCACACCACCACGTCGAATTCGCAAAACAGCTTCGCCCATTGCTGCTGCAGCGCTGATCCGCCCCATGTCGGCGCTTGCCCATTCGCGATGGGTGAGGGCCGCGCCACGCCAACGCTCGGCCGAAAGACTGTCATCGTCGGGAGGAAGTGCAGCCGCGGTGGCTTTAGCATGCTCGTAGATATCGTCCGGCCAGCGTTCCGACAGCGCCGCCATCAGGAGCCGCATGTATAGGTGCGCCGATTTGGCGAGATCGGGCAGCAACGGGCTCGAGCGCGCCACATTGACGCCGGCCTTGACCAGCTGCTCGGCAAGGCGATCGACCGCGTCGCGTACGCTTGCGGCGGTCGGCAGCAGCGGATGCTCGTTGAACACGAGCACGCGAAAATCCTTCAGCGCCGTGTGGCGCGCCTTCGGCAGCGCGAGCCGGTATCCGATACCAGCTAGCCTCTCGTCGGGATCGGACGTGAGATCGAGAACAAGTTCGAGATCGGCCGCGTTGCGGGCCATCGGCCCGACCACGGCAAGATCGCTGATGCGCTGCACTGTGCCCGGCAGGCGATGACCGCGCGGCGGGATGAGATTGAGCGTCGGCTTGTGCGCGTAGACGCCGCAATAATGCGCGGGCACGCGCAGCGAGCCGCCGATGTCGGAGCCGAGCGACAGCGGCGCGAAGCCGGCGGCGAGCGCCGCCGCCGATCCGCCCGACGAACCGCCGGGCGTGCGGCCGAGATCCCAGGGATTGTTGGTCGTGCCGTAGATCTCGTTGAAACTCTGCCAATCGCCGAGCACGTAGGGCACGTTGGTCTTGCCCAGGATGATCGCGCCGGCGGCCCTGACGCGGGCGACCATCAGCGCGTCTTCGGCGGGAACGAAATCCTTCAGCGCCGGCACGCCCCAGGTGGTCGGCAGGCCGGCGACATCGAACGATTCCTTGATCACGATCGGAACGCCGAGCAGCGGCCGGTTGTCGCCACGTGCACAGCGCCGCGTCGGCGGCCTTGGCGGCGACGCGGGCGTCGTCGAAGCACCGCAC
Organism: uncultured Alphaproteobacteria bacterium; assembly: GCA_963737755.1. Taxonomy (GTDB): domain Bacteria; phylum Pseudomonadota; class Alphaproteobacteria; order Rhizobiales; family Xanthobacteraceae; genus BOG-931. The sequence goes on from CAVTTZ010000029.1 coordinate 281,877, forward strand.
CACGACGGCGTTGAGCTTGCCGTCGAGCGCCTCGATCCGGGCGATGAAGTGGTCCATCAGTTCGAGCGCTGAAATCTTTTTGGCGGCCAGCGCCGCGGTCAATTCGCCGATGGTTGCGAAGCTCAATGCGTCATTGCCGCGGTTTTGACCGGTCACGATCTGTCCTCTGACATCATCCACATGCGGCTGGCCGCACCTGCGCCACCATAAGTGGGACAGGCGTGGTGCGCCAGCAGCCCGCGCGGTGACGGGCCTTGCGCCCAACGCGTCTCTCGGCCGCGACGATTGGCCGTCACGGCATCAGCAACGCCGATGCGATGGCGAGAATGAGAGCCGGCGGCATCACCACCAAGCCGATTTTCAGGAACGCGCCGAATCCGACCACGAGCCCTTCGCGGCGCAGGGCAGCCAGCCAAAGGATCGTGGCAAGGGATCCGGTCACCGACAGATTGGGGCCGAGATCGACACCGATCAGGATCGCGCGCGTAACATACTCGCTCGACTGCGCGGCGTGAACGGCGCTGGCCGCAATCAGGCCGGCCGGCAGATTGTTGATCAGGTTGCTCGCCAGCGCGATCGCGATGCCCGACAAAGCGGCGGTGAGCAGCGCGGCATGTTCGGCTCCGTCGCGCAGCAAGGCCGCGATGCTCTCGATCAGGCCGGTCTTGTCCAGCGCCTCGACCAACACAAACAAGCCGGCGACCAGCGGCAGTACGCCCCAGGAAATGTCCTTGACCAAATGCCACGGCGATTTCCGTTCGCGGATCAGCACCACGATAGCGGTGAGCGCGCCTGCGATCGCGGTCGGCAGCCCAAGCGAAATATCGAGGGCTGAGGACGCGAGCAGGACAACAGCGGTGGCGACGATTCCGACCGCTGCCATCTTGCCGGCTGCGGTCAGCGCCGGTAGCGGCACCTCTTTGCCGAGGTCTTGCTCCAGCGCGCGGCGCTGCGTGAAACGCAGTAGCAAATACGTGACCACGATCGCCACGGCCGAGGGCACGAGATAGGCCGCAAGCCATTGCGGAAGCGGCGGCATGCGGCTGCCATAGATGACCAGATTGGCGGGGTTCGAAATCGGCAAAACGAACGACGCCGCGTTGGCGATGAAGGCGCAGATCAGCAAATAGGGCAGGGGTTTTGGCGCCTTGGCGGCCCGCGCCGCTGCCGCGACCGCGGGCGTCAACACCACCGCGGTGGCGTCATTCGAAAGAAAAATGGTGACCACGGCGCCAACCCCGTAGGTCAGCAGGAACAGCCGGCGCGACGATCCCGCGGCATGGCGGGCCGCCAAGGCGGCCAGCCAATCAAACAAACCCTCCGTGCGTGCGATCTCGGACAGAAGCATCATGCCGAACAGAAAGAGATAAACGTCGCCGCCTTTGCCGACGCCCGTGAGCACATCCGGAATGGAAATCAGCCCGAGCGCCACCAGCGCGGCGGCGCCAACTACGGCCCAGATTGCTTCGGCGATATTGAAAGGCCGTAGCACGACGCCGGCGGTCGCGAGTGCAGCGATGACGTAGACGGCTTCAGTCGCGTGCGATTGGATCAAGATCATTGCTGCAAGATTTTAAGAGCACGAGCTCATGAGCGCGAAGGTCGTCTTCAAATGAGGCGCGCCGCGCGGTCCTGCTCCGAATTCGAGCGCGGTGCGCACGGCGGCGGCGAGCTCGGCGGGCCGGAACGGCTTGTGCAATAACGGCGCGCGTCCGACGGCCGCTTCGAGCACTGCGGTATCGGCGTAGCCGCTGAGAAACAAGATTTTCAATTCGGCTTTTCGCGCGCGCGCCGCTGCCACGATCTCGGCGCCGTTCATGTTCGGCATGGCAAAATCGACGACCAGCAAGTCGGGATCGAAATCGGTCAACACGCCGAGCGCTTCTTCGCCGCTGCCGACGTCGCGCACATCGTAGCCAAGCTCGGCGAGCACGCGGCTGACGATATCGCGAACATCGCTGTCATCGTCCACCACCAGCAGCTTTTCGTTCTTCTTCGCCCGAGCGGTCGCCTTACTGCCCTCGTTTTCAGTCACGATCTCCTGCGAGGCGACGGACAAGCGCAGGATCACTTTGGTGCCGTGGCCAAGCCTGCTGTCGATGCTCACTTCGCCGCCGGCCTGCCGGACAATCCCGTAAACCTGCGAGAGCCCGAGCCCGGTGCCTTTGCCGGTGGGCTTGGTGGTGAAGAACGGATCGAAGGCGCGGGCGACGACATCGGCCGGCATTCCGGTGCCGGTATCGGCCACGGTCAGCGTCACGTACCGGGCATCGGTCGAAGACCGCGCGGTCGAGATCGTCAGCCTGCCGCCGTCCGGCATGGCGTCGCGCGAATTCAAGGAAAGATTGAGAATAGCGAGCTCAAGCTGGTTGGCGTTGGCGAGTACGGCGGGCAGACCGGGCGACAGCTCGAAATTGGTCGAATGCGACGGGCCGAGAGATTGGGCGAGCAGCTCTTTCATTCCGAAAATCAGGCCGTTCAGATCGACCGCAGCGGTATCGAGCTTTTGCGTTCGCGAGAACGCCAAGAGTTGCGACGTCAGCTTCGATCCGCGCTCGGCGGCCTTGAAGGCGTTTTCGGCCCATTTGCGGACGTTGGCTTCGACGCTGCGATGACGAATGAGATCGAGATTGCCGACGACGGCGGTCAAAAGGTTGTTGAAGTCATGGGCGAGACCGCCGGTGAGCTGGCCGATCGCTTCCATCTTCATCGACTGCCGCAACGCCGCTTCGGCTTTGAGACGCTGCGTCGTCTCCACCGCTTCCGAGACGATGCCGATCACGACGCCGGCATCGTTCTTCACCGGCCGCAAGGCGACGTCGAAGCTGCGTTCTCCGTCCGGCAGGTTGACAAGCGATCGAATGCTGGCTGGTTTCGCCCGCGGCCGCTCTGGCGACCGCATTGCGCATCGTTTCCGGCATCCCGGGTGTTGCGGTAAACCACGGCGATTGCCAGAACGGGCTGGCCGACGACGTCTTCGATTTTGGCTCTGACGCCATCGAGCGAAGCGCGGTTGGTATCGAGCACCGTGCCCTCCGGGCGTCATGTACCCTTGAAAGATATAGGTCGCCTGCAGCAGCGTCCGCATCCGATCGGCGCTCGACTTGAGCGCGTTGACCGCGCGCGACAGCGCGTCGCCCCGCTCCTTGACCTGGGCGCCCAGAGTCAGATTTATCCCACGCAACGCGTCTTCGGAGCGGCGGATCCGCAACATCGCGTTGACCGCTGCGGCCAGCTCGAGCGGCTCCGCCGGTTGAACCAAATAAGAATCGGCGCCGGAATCGAGACCCTGGGTGCGCCGGTCCGACTCCGTGAACGTCGCCGACGTCATCAGCACCATGACTTCGGGCCACTTGCCTTTTATGTAGGTGCAGACATCGTAGCCGCTGATGTCCGGAAGCTGTACGTCGAGAAGCACGACCGCCGGTTTGATCTGTTCGATCAGCCGCAGCGCTTCGGCGCCGGTTGTCGCGTCGATGACGGAAAAGCCACCGGCTTCGAGATCGCGCCGCTTGACGTAGCGCTGCGCCTCCTGGTCGTCGACATTGAGGATGGTTTCGTCGCTCATGACGCAGCAGTTCGGAAGCTGGTGGCATCGCGAAGGAACAGCGATACATTCTCGCGCGAGATCAGGTTCTTTGAGATGACGCGCGTGCCGAGCGGCAATTTGGCCTTGAGCTCGGCGTCGATGGCGAGCGACGTCGATACGATCAGTGGTATGACGCTGGTGCGTTCGTCGGCGTTGAGTTCCTGCAGCACCGTGAAGCCGTCGACATTCGGCATCTGCAGATCGAGCACGATCACATCCGGATGGGTGCTGCGCGCTTGCCGCAAGCCCTCGCCGCCATCGCTCGCTTCGAGGACCTCATAACGCGGCTCGTTGCGAATGATCTGCTTGAGCACATAACGGAAGGTCTCATCGTCGTCGATGATCAGCACCCGCTTTCGCGTCTGGCCGGACGACATCTCGGGGGCGGCGGCTTCGCCGCCAAATCTGGCTGGAATCGTCAGCGTGAAAACCGAACCCTGGCCCGGCACGCTCTCGGCCTGGATGGTTCCGCCGAGCAACTCGGCAAGCGAACGTGACAACGGCAGGCCGAGGCCGGTGCCCTTGACCTTGCGTTGCAATGCCGAATCGACCTGGGAGAATTCTTCGAAGATACTCTCAAGGTCCTTGGCGGCGATGCCGATGCCGGTATCGCGCACGCTGAAGACGACGAGCTGCTTATCGGGCTCGTAACGTGCGGTGACGCGGACCTCGCCCTTCTCGGTGAATTTCAGCGCGTTGGAAATCAGGTTGCGCAGGATCTGCGCGACCTTCGCTTCATCGGTGAGCATTTCCGGCAGGTCATCGCCGGCGTCGAACGTCAGTTCGACGGCGCGCGGTCGAGAGCAGGGGCCGCAACGCGCCGCGCAGCGCCCCGAACAGCGCCGGCACGGTGAAGCGGGTGGGCTTTACGTCGACCTTGCCGGCCTCGACCTTGGACAAGATCGAGCAGGTCGTTCACCAGCTCAAGAAGGCTTTCGGCCGAACGCCGGATGTAGCCGATCTGCCGTTCCTGCTCGCTCGGTCAGCTCGCCATCGATGCGATCGAGCAGAAGTCGTGACAGCGCCAGCACCGAATTCAGCGGCGTCCGGAACTCGTGGCTCATGTGAGAGAGAAAGCGCGATTTCAGTTCGCTCGCCTTGCGCAATTGCTCGGCGCGTTCATCAAGTTCGGCATAGAGCGCGACGACGCCGCGGTTGGTGTCGCCGAGCTCCTGATTGAGCTGCTTGCTCTCTTCGTCGCGCCGGCGAATCTCTTCGAGGCTTTGCAACAGCTCGCGGTTCTGGTCGCGCAGCGCTTGCAGCGGGTCGGCGGCGCTGTCGCGCTTCAGCGCGGCGGCCACATCGGAGAGCTTTTTTCGTGAGACCTGGCCCGCGCGTTTGGGGATGATCTGCTCGAGCTCGACCACCGTTCCCTTGCCGGGCGCGGTCTCGATGCGAAAACGATCCATCAGCCGCCGCGCGCCGGTCAGTCCGAGCCCCATCCCGTTCTGCGATCGATACTGGCCATCCAAAATCTCCTGCAGGTTGGGAATGCCCTTGCCTTTGTCGCTGATGCGGATGGCGAAGATCTGCGGGTCGGCCGGCTCGATGGCGAATTCGGCGCGGCCGCCGCCCGCATAGCCGAAGGCGTTGCGCGCAATTTCCGAGACCGCGGTGGCGATGCGGGTCTGTTCCTGACGCTCGAAGCCAAGCAACTCGGCAACGCGGCGGGCGCGCTGCCGCACCGCGACGACATCGCCCTCGCTCTCGATCGGCAGCGTTATGATGGGCCAAGTCATGTTCTGATGGGCCAAGTCATGTTGATGAAGCCAAGTCATGTCGGACCCGATCCGGCGGCTTCACCCGAAGAAGGCACCCACTTGCCGACCAACACGGTGGCATCGTCGCGCTTGCGGCCGAAATCACGGTAGAGAATGGCGGCGATCAGCGCCGGATGCACCGACTGAATGCCCGGATAGCGGCCGAAGTTCCAACTGGTCCCGATGCCGTCCGAGGCCAGTACGATGAGGCCTTTTTCGAACGGGATAGTCGAAGCTCTGGATTTTGCGGGCGTTGTGTCCGGCCGTTCCCGGCATGCTCACCATTCGCTGCAGCGTTCCGTTCGCGGCGAGCGCGCCGGCGACGTTGCCGACACCGGAGAATGTGACCCTGCCGCGTTCCCGGATCGAACCGCGCGATCGACACCGCGGCGCCGCGCGTCGACCGCAAGCCGCCGTGCACGTAATCCAAAAGCGTCGGCACGCGGTGGCCGTTGAAGCGATGAAACAACCGCACCGCCTCGACGGAAGCATCGGCGGCCTCCTGTCCGTGCCCCAGTCCGTCGGCGACGAAATACGTGGTCGCGCCATTGGCGGCGACGCTCCAGGAATCGCCGCAGACATCCTGCCCCGGCATGGCGACCGAGACGGCGCCCCATCCGGTGCGTGATAGATAGCGTTGCGGGCTGGGCGTCTCCGGTTGAATCCGCGCCAGCACGCCGGTGCCGAGGCCGGGCCATGAGGCGATATCGACGAGCTGCGATTGCCGGATAACGGCGCCAAGGCCGTTGCCCGCGGTGCCGGCGCTGGAATAGCCGTCGCGCAGGCATTGCTCGACATTGCCGATGCCGGGGCCCTGGTCGATCGCCAGAAGCTCGATCCCGCTGCCTTCGTTGTCCTCAAAAGTGCCGATCAGGAGTTCGCCGCCGCGGCCGTGTTTGATCAGGTTGCTCGCCAGTTCGGTTGCGATCAAAGCAACGCGGCCGCTGTCGTCTTCTTTGAAGCCGTTGCGCTGCGCGATGGCGGCGGCCTCCCGCCGCGCCTCGGCGATCTGGCTTTGGTCTTTGATGGCAATCGAGAGGGTCATGCCTTCCAGCGCGCAATGGTGATTTTGGTGCCGGAGCCCGGAGCGGATTCGATCTTGAATTCGTTCGACAGGCGCTTGGCGCCGCCCAGTCCGAGGCCGAGGCCCGAGCCGGAGGTGAAGCCGTCGCGCATCGCCTGTTCGATATCGGCAATGCCGGGGCCGCGATCTTCGAAAACGATGCGCACGCCGCGGCGGCCGGTCTCCTCGAACACCTCCAGGCGTACCTCGCCGCCGCCGCCGTAATCCAGCGTGTTGCGGGCGAGCTCGCTCGCCGCGGTGATGATCTTGGTCTGGTCGACCAGGCTCAGCCCGGCCGCGACCGCCATCGTTCGCGTCTGTTGCCGCACTCTCACAACGTCGTCCGACGAACGGATGTCGAGGCGGTCAGTCCTCGTCGTCGGCATCAAACTCCTCCAGACGACTTTGGATCAGCGCCATGCCGCGTTCGACGTTGAGCGCCGTCTTGACGCCCGATAGCGAAAGGCCAAGCTCGACCAGCGTGATGGCGACGGCGGGCCGCATGCCGACCACGACCGTGTCGGCATCGAGGATGCGCGATACCGCAGCGATGTTGTCGAGCATTCGGCCGATGAAGCTGTCGACGATTTCCAGCGCCGAGATGTCGATCAGCACGCCCTTGGCGCCGATGCGAGACGATCTTGGTGGTGAGGTCTTCTTCAAGCGCGGTCGCGAGCCGATCGTGCATGTCGACCTGGATGGTGACCAGCAGCGCATTGCCGAGCTTGAGGATCGGAATACGGTCCATCGTCACTCGCCCCTGTCGGCGCCAGGCGCGGCCTTGCGCTCATCCGGCTTCGCCGACTTGATTTTCGTCGACCGTGCGGTTGGTGCGCCGCAGCGCCACCGCGAACGCATCGGCGAGGGTCGCTTTCGAGATGACGTTGAGCTCGACACCGAGGTGAACGATCGTCTGGGCGATCTGCGGCCGGATGCCGCTGATGATGCAGTCGGCGCCCATCAGGCGCGCCGCCGATACGGTTTTCAAGAGATGCTGCGCGGTGAGCGTGTCGACCGTCGGCACGCCGGTAATGTCGATGATCGCGATCTCGGCACCCTCGTCGACAATGTGCTGCAGCAGGTTCTCCATCACCACCTGCGTACGCTCGCTGTCGAGCGTGCCGATAATCGGCAGCGCGAGCACGCCGTCCCAGAGCTTGACCACCGGCGTCGACAACTCGGTGATTTCGCGCTGCTGGCGAAGGATGACTTCTTCGCGGCTCTTCTGGTATTGCTCGAAGGTGAACAGGCCCAGTTCATCGAGCAGGATGGTGATGGTCCAGGTGGCCTTCGCGAGGTCCGTCGGCGTAATGGACTTGTCGCGATTGAGCGTCTTGAACAGCGGCTGCTTCAGCGAGAAGACGAAGGTCGCAGTCTCGCTCGGTGAAAATCCTTGCAGCGCGCGTGAGCGGGAAAGATTGCCGAGAAATTCGCGCACCGCGTCGTAGGCGGAACTGGCGACCTGGGTGCCGCCGTTCGTCAGCCCGCGACGCAGCAGGTGCAGAAACTCGCTGGACTGCGCCGACAGCTCTGCTTCGGTTATGCGACCGGTCTGCAGGGCGCCGGATTGCTTTTGCAGCTCAATCCATTCCGGCATGATCTGCTGTTCGTTTTCGCCGACCAGCGCGGCCAAGGTCGCCGTTTCGTTCGCAGCCATCGTCAATCTCCAGCTACTCAATTCGCGAGGACGTCGCGATCAGACATCCTATTGCAGCGTCGCAAACCAAGCCGTTTACACCAAGCCGTTTAAAACAAACCCTTTACGCAAAGCCCGGCCGCGTTGGCGCGGGACTATAGGGCGCGTCAAAAAAGCCCCAGGAAGCCTGAGGCCTTCATGCGCCCGTCATTGCGCGGCCGGATATGGACATGCCCTGCCGGGACGATAACGAGACCGGCCACATAAAGTTCCATTGCCGCTCGGGCGCCTTTTTTCGGAACGAATTTCGCCTCGGAACGCTTGTCTTGCAATATGAGGGGCTATTTTCTCAATGAAATTTATTATTGAGGTCGTCCGCACCGGCGAGCACGGACGCACGGAAGTCCTACATCGAGTGGAAGCCGACGAAATCAGCCCCAAATGGGTAAAAGTCCGAGCCGATCAACTCGTAACCTTTTGGCGCGGTCGAGGAGCGACCATGGCGCGCGTTTTGAACGTCCGCGGTGAGGAACTTTACGTAACGCCGTGACCTGCACTTTCCGGTTGGAATGTCCCTGACGGTCTCATCGGCTGCGGAGCGAACTTATGCAACAGGTTGCGGCTCCGCCCGGTTTTGATCTCCAGGGCTTCTCGGCTCTTCCGCGGTTTGCGGTTTCGTCTCCGGCATCCCGAAGGAAAAACAACACCGCGCCGGCAAGCGCCACTGCAGCGAGCGTCAGGAAGGCGGCGCTGTAGCCGGCATGGACGACAACGAGGCCCGCAAGTGTGGTCGAGAGTGCCGCCCCAATTCCTTGCGCGGTCAGGATCGCACCCTGCGCCACATTGTAGCGGCCGGTGCCGCGCATCAGGTCGGCGACGATGATCGGAAACAAGGCGCCGAACAGTCCGGCGCCGATGCCGTCGAGCGCCTGCACGGCCAACAACCAGAACGGATTATCAGATAGCGTATAGAGACAACCGCGCAGCGGCAAAATAAGAAACCCGGCAAGAAACAGCGGCTTTCGCCCCCAGCGATCGGCGCGGGCGCCGACCAGCATCGCCATCGGCACCATCACGACTTGCGCGGCGACGATGCAGGCGGCCATCAAGCTCGTGCCGAGATGATTATCGCGCAACGCGAGCTTCTGCCCGACCAGGGGCAGCATCGCCGCATTGGCGAGATGAAACAGAACCACCGCGCCGGCGAAGATCAGCAAAGGCCGGCAGGCGAACAGCACGCGCTAGCCCGCTCGGCGTTTCGGCGTTCGGACTGGCAGAGCGCTGCTCGCCGATCCTGTCATCGAGGCCGCGGGCCAGCGCGTTGTCGATGTCGCGTCCCGGGATGGTCAGGATGCCAAGCACGCTCGCAACCGACATCGCGGCGAGCAGATAAAACACGACGCTCGGTCCCCAAAAATAAGCGGTCGTGCCCGCGGCGACGGAGGCGAAGGCGTTGCCGGCGTGATTGAACGATTCATTGCGGCCGATCCGCCGGGTGAAGGCGGCGTGGCCGAACAGTCCGAGCGAGACCGCTGCGAGTCCTGGTCCAAAGACGGCGGCGGCAGCATGCGCTGCTGCCTGCGAGGCAGCGACCGGGATGAAGCCGGAAAACAGTGGCAGCAACAGCGACGCGGCCGCAACCGCGATCGCGGCGACTGCCATGACGGCACGCTTGGCCCGCGTGGCGTCGATCAGCCCGCCGGCCGGCGTCTGGGCGACGATGCCGGCCGCGGTGGCGATCGACATCACGACGCCGATGCTCGCCTCGTCCCATTTCTGGACCGTCAGCAGATAGATCGCCAGATACGGTCCGAGGCCGTCGCGGACATCGGCCAGGAAGAAATTGACGGCGTCGAGGGCGACATTGGCCCGCCTCGATCCTGCGGTCGGAGGGGTCATACCGGCGCAAAGTTTGTGGGTCCGGGCGCTAACGGCAAGACGCCGGTTTGGTTCCGGACAGGCCGGCGGGCTCCTTCGTCATTGCGAGGAGCGCAGCGACGAAGCAATCCAGCCTTCGCCAAGCCACTGGATTGCTTGGCTGCGCTCGCAATGACGCGTGTGATGCGATCCCGCCCAGCTAGGCGTCGAAGGCCTTGCGCACGGCGCGCGCGAGTTGCTCGCTGGTGACCGGCTTTTGCACCAGATCGACGCCCGGATCGAGCCGGCCCTGGTGCACGATGGCGTTGCGCGAATAGCCCGTCATGTAGAGGATTTTCAGATCAGGTCGACGCCGTCTCGCTTCTTCGGCAAGCTTCCGCCCGTTCATCCCGGGCATCACCACGTCGGTCAGCAGCAATTGAATGTCTGTACGCTGGTCGATCAGTCGCAGCGCCCCTTCGGCGCCGCCGGCTTCGAGGACGTCGTAGCCGAGCGATACCAGTGTTTCGACCACGTAGGTGCGGACGTCGGCGTCGTCCTCGACCACGAGGACGCGTTCGCCGGCGCGGCCGCCGCGCCGGCGCGGCGGCGGCGACTTCGGCCGCCGAAGCTTCGCCGCGGAAGCGCGGCAAATAGACTTTGACCGTGGTGCCTTCGCCGGCCTCGCTGTAGATTTTAACATGCCCGCCGGATTGTTTGACGAAGCCGTACACCTGGCTCAGCCCGAGGCCGGTGCCCTGGCCCGATTGTTTGGTCGTGAAGAACGGCTCGAAGGCGCGCTCGACCACCTCCTTGGGCATGCCGGAGCCGGTGTCGGTGACCGAGATCTGCACGTATTGGCCGGGCTTCACGTCGACATTCTGCCGACAATAGCTTTCGTCGAGATAGGAGTTGCTGGCCTCGATGGTCAGTTTGCCGCCTTCCGGCATGGCGTCGCGGGCATTGACCGCAAGGTTGAGAATGGCGCCTTCCAGCTCGGCGGCATCGGCCTCGACCGGCCAGACGCCGCCGCTACCGACGATCTCCAGCGACACGTCCTCGCCAAGCGCACGCCGCAGGAAGTCCGACAGGCCGTTGAGCACGCGATTGACGTCGAGCACCGCCGGGTTGAGCGGCTGCTGACGCGAGAAGGCGAGCAGCCGCTTGGTCAAGGTCGCCGCGCGTTGCGCGCCGTGCATGGCGTTTTCCAGACGCCGTGACAGTCTTGATCTGCGCACCATCGGTCCAGCTTTCCAGTTGACGCTGCGCGGCTTCGATGATTGCCGATGATGATCGTCAGTAGGTTGTTGAAGTCGTGCGCGACGCCGCCGGTCAAATGACCGATCGCGTCGAGTTTTTGCGATTGGCGCAGCGCCTCCTCGGCGGCGGAGCGGCGGTTGATTTCGGCGTAAAGCCGCTGCGTCCGCAGCAGCACCGCGAACAAGCTGAAGAACAGGATCAGCGTGACCGGAACGCCGTAGATGAGGTGCACGCCCATTCCCGACAGCCATTCGTGCCGGGTCGTCCCGGTGGCGAAGCCGGTGGTTACGTAAAGCGGCGTGCCGTCGAGGCGGCGCGCGGCAAAGCGGCGCTCGATATGATCGATCGGTGAAACCGTGGTGAAAAAGCCGCCGGCCGGCGTGAGCGCAATGGTGCGGCGGAACCCGGAGTGTTCATCGAGCCGGGTCGTGCGCGCCCTGCGGCGCAGCCGGGTAGCGCGCCAGGAACAGGCCATCATCGCGGATCAGCGAAAATTGCTGACCCTCCGCGTAGGCCAGGGTGGCGAAGAAATGGAAAAAATTGCTCGGCAGCACGGAGATTTCCAGCACGCCCATGAACGCGCCGTCATGAACCAGCCGCTGGCTCACCGAGAAATAAGGCTGGCCGCCGAAACGCGAATTGTAGATCTGGCCGTAATAGGTGCCGACATCGCCTTGGAGATGGGCGCGAAAGAAATCGCGATCGGCGTTGCTCAAGGTCGGACGGGACTGCGTCCCACGAGGACACCAGTGCCGTCCCGTCCTTGTCGAATATCCAGATCGATTGGATCAGCGGAACCTGGGCATCGAGTTTCTTCAGCAGCGCATGCAGGCGCGGTTCGTCGCGGCGGATATCATCGGCCGACATGCCGGCGATCAGGTCTTTGACGCCGTTCAACGCCACGCCGACGAGTTGAAAGGTGCGCTGGGCCTCCTCGTTCTCGACATCGAGCGTGCGCGCGAGCCGCTCGTCGGTCAGCGCCTCGGTCGTACGCAGGCTGTTCCAGGCGGCGAAGGCGAAGAGCACAATTGGAGCGAGCAACGACGCAGCCATGGCGAGCCGCACCAGCCATATGGTCCGCGTCCGGGCTTGCATTCCGCTCCGTTCCTCAGCACGTCGGGATAGAGTAAATGCCGAGCCGGCAAAGCACCAGACACTGCGGCGAAAAGCTCATGGCATGCTGAACCGTCTGGCCACACTCATCGCTTTGCGGCAAGAGGAATAACGCGCCGGCGTCGGCGCTTCGCTGATCGTCGTCGCGATATCGCAAACGCGTTGCGGCGTCCGGCTGGCGATCGTCTGTGCCGGCTCAGCGATCCGCCTTAGGCCGGCTCGGCAGGGAGCTTGCTCAAAGTCGGTTGGACGAAATACATGTGCGGCAGCACGGCGGCCGGTGATGTCGTACCGTACCAGGCATCACCGCAGAGGCTGGCTCACCATTCGCTGCGGCATGGAGGGCGATAGCCGATCGCCATCTTGGCCACCAGGAGAGAAGACGATGTTCATCGCGATGAATCGGTTTCGGGTGAAGCGCGGGTCCGAGGAGGCGTTCGAGAAGGTCTGGCTCTCGCGCGAAACGCATCTCGACCGCGTGCCCGGCTTCGTCGAGTTTCATCTGCTCAAGGGGCCGGAGGCCGAGGACCACACGCTCTACGCCTCGCACACGATCTGGCAGAGCAAGGCGGCGTTCGAAGACTGGACCAAATCGGAGGCGTTTCGCGCCGCGCATGCACGCGCCGGCAACGAGACGACCGGGCCGCTCTATCTCGAGCATCCGAAGTTCGAAGGCTTCGACGTGAAGCAGACGGTGAACGCGCTCGCGCGGCGGTCGCCTAAACCACGCCGGTTGTTTTCACTTCTGCCGGCTTGCTACTAGGGCGCATCTCGTTTCAGTGGGACGGGGTGCGCCCTAGGTTTTTGTGCTGTCGTTCAAGCCGGCGCTCACGAGAAAAAAGCAGGAGAGTTGCGTGGAAGAACTCAACGGACGAATGATCGCGTGTCAGATCTTGATCACCGGCCTGATCGCGCGCGTTGCAAACGATTCCAAGGACCCGTTGCGGTTTCTGACCGACTTCCGCGATGAGATACACGCCGTCGTCCGCCAAGTCAGAATTGGCGGGGCGCTGGATACCGATCGCGTGCGCTCGGTGGCGATCCAAACAGTCGACGAACTGTTTTCTTTGATGAAACCGCCCAGCACGGACGAATAGCTGCCCTGCGACCGATGCATGGCGGCTTCATATGCTGAGGCGTCACTGCGGAATTTGATCGGGCGAAATTGGGGCGGAAATTCGGCCATCGTGGTGGCGACTTACGAGCCAATTTCGAAATAGTCTAGGCTGTAGTTTAGAGTTGTTATTAGAAAAATTCGAAATTGTAATACTGTTGTTTCTAGTATTTCTAATTCATTTTGACGATGAATACTGGATGTTGGTTTGATTCTAAAAGTTAATTCTCGTTAACGTCATCTCGCTAGCGCGCCGAAGGGGTTTGGGAAATCGGCGCGTAAGAAGCGGGGGCGTTGTTATGAATGGTTGCGTATTGCGGCCGGGCACGTTGCGTGCCCTGCCAGAGTCGGCACGCGTGCGTCTTGGTTTTGACGGAATCTTCGAAAATCCGACACAGAAAGTCACCGTCGGCTGTCTGATTGCGGTGGCGGCCATCGGCGCCGCCGAGGCACAGGAAAAACCGCTGCCGCCGGTGACGGTCGATGCACCGGTGGCGCGGCCGAAACCGCCGGCGCCAAAGCCGTCGCCGGAACACACGCGGGCCCGCAATGCGTTGCGCCGCATCGCGCGCCAGAACGCGTTGGCCGCCGCAGCGGCCGCCAAGGCGGCAGGCGGAAGCCGAGGTCAAGAAACAAGTCGCGCAGGCAGATCCGTACGCCGATCCGGCGGCGCCCTATAAGGCCGACCGGCTGGCGTCGTCGAAATTTCCCGAGCCGATTGTCAACACGCCGCGCAGCGTCACCGTGCTGACGCAGGAGGTGTTGCGCGACAAGGATGCGACGACGCTCAAGGATGCTCTGCGCACCACGCCGGGCATCACCATCGGCACCGGCGAAGGCGGCAACGCCTTCGGCGACCGCTTTTTCATCCGCGGTTTCGATGCCCGTAACGACGTCTTCGTCGACGGCATTCGCGATCCGGCCGTCAGCATCCGCGAGAATTTCTTCACCGAGCAGATCGAGATTCTCAAGGGGCCGTCGGCGACGGTCGATGGCCGAGGCACCGCCGGTGGCGCCATCAACTTCGTCACCAAGCAGGCCAGCGATCTTGCCAACTTCTACAACGCCGACACCAAGTTCGCGAGCGACGCCACCAAGCGCGTCACCTTCGACGTCAACCAGATCATCACGCCGACCCTTGCGATCCGCATGGACGGCATGTGGCAGAACGCGGATGTCTCCGAGCGCAACTACACCACCGACAATCGCTGGGGCGGCTTGGCGGCGGTGAAGTGGACGCCCACGAACGATTTCACCACATGGGTCAACTACATTCATACCGATCTGAGCGGGTTGCCGGATTTCGGCGTCCCCTACAACAACGTCGCCGGCGCGCCGGTCACTTCGGTGGGCGTGCCGCGCGATACCTATTACGGCTTCGTCAATCGCGACTTCCAGTTGGCGACGCAGGACATCGGTACCATCACCAACGAATACCGCGTCAGCGACGCTTTGGTGTTTCACCAACAAGTTCCGCGACGAGCATTCGATACTGAGCTACATCGGGACGATTCCGGAGCAGGGCACCTCCACGCCCCCACCTCGTGTAATTCCACGGTCGGCCGTAGTGGGGTCAGTTCCTTCACCAATCCCAATCCCGCGGCCTGGTTGGTCTGTCTTAATCCCCAGAGCCGCTATCAGACTACCGACGTTCTGGCCGATCAGTTTCTCAGCACGCTCAAGTTCAACACCGGTCCGGTGCTCAGCACTCTTGTTACCGGCGCGGAAGTCTCCGGTGAACGGGTGAGCATTGACACCTATACGGGGCTGACCTCGGAAGGGATCAACGGCAACCCCGGTAGCGGAATTTTGCCAACGGCTCGTTTTTGGCGTCAGTGCTTAACCCTCCGAACAACCTGCCGTTCTCGACAAACCCGACAACGACCGGAAACCCAACCGTGATCCCGGTCGACAGCAAGAGCGTGTGGGCACTCGAGACCGCAAACTGGCGCGATGTGGTCTTCGTCACGGCGGGGCTGCGGTTCGACAATTATAACATCAGCGCCAGTAAGAACGGTTCTCCGACCATCTCGGCCACCTCCAACATGGTGAACTACAATCTCGGCTTGTTGGCGAAGCCGCTGCCGAATGCGAGTGTTTACGCCGCCTACGGAACTGCATCCAATCCGGTCGGTTCGGAACTCGACGGCACCTCTGCCAACTACGGCGGTTTGCAGATTGGTTCGACGGTCAATCAGATCTTCGCGCCGGTGCAAGCCAAGTCGATCGAAGTCGGCACCAAATGGGAATTCTTCAATCGCCACTTGCTCGCCACCGGCGCGCTGTTCCGCACCGACGTCACCAATGCCCGCGAAGTCGTTCCGGCGGGCATCGCCAATGCCGGCATCAGGTCCAGGCCAACGCGGCCTACCATGTGCAGGGCATCGATATCGGCGCTGAAGGCAAGATTCTCGACAAGCTCAGCATCTTCGGCGGCGTCGTGATCATGAACAACCGCGTCGATGCCTCGGCGATGCCGTCCAACGTCGGCTTGCCGCTCGCCTTCATCGCCAACCAGTCGTTCAACCTGCTGGCCAAGTACGAGGTGAGAAAAGATCTCGAAGTCGGCGCGCAG
Source organism: uncultured Alphaproteobacteria bacterium (assembly GCA_963737755.1). Taxonomy (GTDB): domain Bacteria; phylum Pseudomonadota; class Alphaproteobacteria; order Rhizobiales; family Xanthobacteraceae; genus BOG-931. Next base: position 297,844 of record CAVTTZ010000029.1, read on the forward strand.
GCGACGTATCGCTCGAAGATGTATGGCGGCACGCTGCTGGCCGCCAATAACGGCACCGTGTTGCCTGACTATTGGCGCTTCGATGCGTTCGTCGAGGGCTATTTCCTCAAAAACTACGAGTGGAAAATCTTCGTCAACAACATCTTCAACACGCTTTACTACGACGCCTTTTATCAAAGCGCAGCACCGTTCGTGTTGGTCGCGCCGGGGCGTGTAGTCGGCGGCATGTTGACGGCAAGATTTTAGAGCCGGTTCGGAGTTCGGCCGTTGCGGTCGCGAGCTTTGAAAGTCGCAGCAACGGCCGACTTCGCCGGAATGGAAAATGAGATTCGGGTCAAAGGGGCGGACGATGTTTGTGAAACGCGTAGCACTACTCGCGATTTTAAACGTTCTCGGGGGATCGGCCTGGGCGGCCGATCTGCCGACTGATGCCACTGAAGGCGCCCGTGGTGCCGGGCTATAGCTGGACCGGCCTTTACGTCGGCGGCAACTTCGGTGGCGTGAACGGCACGGCTTCATTCAAGGACACGCGGCTGCCGCCGCCTGACAAGTAACCAGACCCAGTTTTCGTCGACCACGACCACCTCGTTCCTCGGCGGTGGCCAGGTTGGGGCGAACTACGAGTTCCAAAGCGGTCTCGTCATCGGCGCAGAAGCAATGTTCGACTGGATGTCGAACATGAAGACCAACTTCACGGCGCAAAATCTGAACATCGGCGCGGGCGCTCTCGGAATCGCGACCGGAACGATCAACAATCGCTGGATCACGATGGCGACCGGCAAGGTCGGCTTTGCGTGGGATCGCTTGCTGGCCTACGGAAAGTTCGGCGAAGCTTGGGTCGGCGGGTCAAACGGCTCGCTGACGAATGTCGGCAACACCGTCGGCCTTCCGATCGGCTCAACCAGCAACGGCTGGACAGCCGGCGCGGGTCTCGAGTGGGCCTTCGCGGGCAACTGGTCGGTACGCGCCGAGTACGACTTCATCGGCTTGTCCAGTCAAAGCTTCACGGTGCCGAGCGCGCCGCGTACGCGTTATGCCGGCGACGTGGTCAACTCCACCGACCGCACCATTCAGATGATAACGGTCGGCCTGAACTACAAATTCAACGTGTGGTAACTGCTGCCTGCGGCGTGCTGTCGCTCCGGCGAGGTACCCGAGTGCCGGCGCGATATCGTCCCCCGACGTGATTGCAATCCACGTCGATGATATCGCGCCGGTCCTGCATTTCGGTGAGATCCGCCATCTCGCACTTGTGAACGACGACTTGGATCGTCTCCAAGGGTCGATTGCAGCGCGCTCTCAACTCCGTTTGGGCGTCGCAAGGCCCTCTGCGTTGATGCGCAAAGCCCCAAACATAAGAGCGATTCTAATTTAAATGTGCGGAAAAGCGTTGCCCTTCGGCGCGCTCGATGTGTAAGCAGACGCGATGTTGATCTGTGTGCCCGACGTATTGAGCAAGGCGGAAGTTGCGGACTTTCGCGCGGTTATGGATGCCGCCGATTGGGAAGACGGGCGTTCGACCGCCGGCGCGCAGTCGGCCATGGTTAAAAAGAACGAGCAGCTGCCGCCGAACGGCGATCTGGCGCGGCAGCTCGGACAAACCGTCATCAAGGCGATTGTCGCCAATCCGCTGTTCGTTTCCGCGGCAATTCCGAAGCAGATTTTCCCGCCGTTGTTCAATCGCTATGGCGAGGGGAAGCATTTCGGCATTCACGTTGACAACGCGGTGCGCGGCGATCCTCTGAGCGGTACACGGATCCGCTCCGATCTTTCGGTGACGCTGTTTCTCTCCGAACCGGACGAATATGACGGCGGCGAGCTGATCGTCGAAGACTATTACGGCTCGCATCAGGTTAAACTGCCGGCCGGGCACCTCGTGCTCTATCCGGCGAGCAGCTTGCACGCGGTCACGCCGGTGACGCGCGGCGTGCGGGTGGCTTCATTCTTCTGGCTGCAAAGCATGATCCGCGACGGTCATGCGCGCAGCCTGATCTTCGATCTGGACAGTGCAATTCAGGGACTCGTGGGGCGGGTGGGGCGTGATGACCCCGAGCTGGTCAAGCTGACGGGCGTCTATCACAACCTCATTCGCTGCTGGGCTGAAGTATGAAATCCTGGCATCGGTGCTCCGCGGCGATATTGCTCTCCGCATTGTTTGTAGTGCCGGCGGCGCGATCGCCGGCACAGACGAATTCGGCAACGCCGGCGCCACCGGCCGCGAGTGCGCCGGTCGCCGCACCGGCGCGGCCGGCCGCGCCAGAGCGGACACCGCCGGTGGTGAGCGCACCGGCAGCGAACGTGCCCGCAGCGAACATGCCAGCAACGGCACCGACGCCGCCGGCTGCGGCGGAGCCCGCGCCGCCGGCACCTGAACCACCGGCCGTTCACCAACTCGGTGAAAGCCCGCCGGCCGCATCAGCCGCTCGGCAGCCGCACGATCTGTCGCCGTGGACGATGTTTCTCAACGCCGACATCGTGGTCAAGGTCGTGATGGTGAGCTTGGCGTTCGCCTCGCTCGTGACCTGGACCATCTTCTTCGGCAAGACTTTGCAGCTTTCGCACGCGCAAACGCGGCTTCGCCGTGCGCTCGCCCGCGTCGCCGAAGCGCGTACACTGGCGGAGGCGCAGAAAGCACTTCAAGGCAGGCCCACAGCGCTGACCGCGCTGGTGCGTGCCGCTTTGCACGAAATTCATCTCTCCGGCGACAGAGCGAGCGATGCCGGCATCAAGGAACGTAGCGCGTCGCGCTTTACTGAGATCTCGCGCGCCGAAGCGCGGTCCATGCGCTCCGGCATGGCGATCCTTGCCACCATCGGCGCGACCTCGCCGTTCGTCGGACTGTTCGGCACCGTCTGGGGCATCATGAACAGCTTCATCGGCATTTCTAAAGCGCAGACCACAAACCTCGCCGTGGTGGCGCCCGGCATCGCCGAGGCGCTGCTGGCGACGGCGATCGGCCTGATCGCGGCAATTCCGGCGGTGATCATCTACAACCACTTTTCGCGCGCGACCAAAGCTTACCTGGAATATGTCGGCCGCGGTTCCGGGGCCGTGGGCCGGCTGTTGTCGCGCGATCTCGACCGAACGCGCGATCGGGTGATGCCGCGCGCAGCGGAGTAGGCGATGGCGGCGGCTGTCCTCGGCGATCTCGATGGCGACGACGACGATGAATTCGGCGAAGCGCATGACATCAACGTCACGCCCTTCATCGATGTGATGCTGGTGCTTCTGATCATCTTCATGATTGCTGCGCCGCTGTCGACCGTCGATCTGCCGGTTGATTTGCCGACATCGACGGCGGTGCCGCAGAAGAAACCCGATAAGCCCACCTACGTCACCATCAAGCCCGACCTGGCGCTCGCCATCGGTGAGATTCCGGTCAAGCGCGTCGATCTGGTTGGTGCCTTGGATCGGATGGCAGGCGAGGGCAAGGAGCGCCGGATCTTCCTGCGCGCCGACCGTGCCGTGCCCTATGGCGAACTGATGGACGTGCTGGAACGCCTGCGTGCCGGCGGCTATGGCCGCATCGCCCTGGTCGCGCTCGAAGGTGTGCCCGACGCCGCGGCGCCCGCCAGCACATCGCCTTGAAAGCTCAGCATGTCAGAGCATTATAAACCTCGGCATTTGTCTCCGGCATTCTGGGCCGCCGCCGCTTTTATCGCGGTCGCATTGCACGCCGGCGGGGTCAGCCTCGCGTTCGTGTCGCGCCAGGCGGAGCAGGAGTCGGACCTCGGCGCGCCCGCGATCGAGATCGGCGTCGAACTTGCGGCGCCACACGTCGAGCAGACCGACCTGCCGGTAGGCCCGGACACCGACGCGGCGGCGCCGTCGCCCGCGCAGGTCGAGCAGAAAGCGGTGGTCGAGCAGAGCGATCTCCCGAAGGCACAGGTAACCGAAACCGAAGATCCCGACCGCGTCGTCTCGCCGAACGACAATCAGAAGCCGAAGGAAGACGATCCGAAGGTGCCGACGGTGCAGACACAGGCCTCGAGCCCGTCGGTCGCCGCCGAAGCGACGGCTACGCCTTCGCTGCAGGACGCACCGGACGCCACCCAGTCGATCGCGCCATCGCCCGGCACCGCCGAAAGCGCGCGGCGTGAACGCGCGACCTGGCAAAAGGAGCTGGCCGCGCATTTCAACAAATTCAAGCGCTATCCCGGCGATCGCAAGACGCCGCGGGCCGAGGTGGTGGTCAGTTTCGAACTCGACCGCGTCGGCCACGTCATATCGAAGCACATCGTCAAGGGATCCGGCGACGCCGCCTTCGACGATGCGGCGCTCGACATGCTGCAGCGCGCCGATCCGGTGCCGGCGCCGCCGCCGCTGGTCGCCGACGACGGGTTGTTGTTTAGCCAGCCTGTGGTGTTTCAGTCCGGCGCGCACGGCGGACGATAGACTTTTGTTAGCCGTTTGACTGTGTTGAAGGCTGCTCGAGCCGCGTGCGGGCGCGGTCGAATGAGCGGCTGAAGCAGATCAGGTCACTGCGCTGCTGCGGCGGGGAGACCGCGCCCCGTTTCTGGTCCGGCTGCAGACCGGTGCTTACGGGCAGACACGGAAACCGACCTGCCCGAGATATCCCCTCTGAATCTGAAAATGACTGAAGACAGACTTGCCTCGCCGGCGAGATGCCGAGGTGCGTCTATGGCGAAGCCGAAAAAGCGCGCGGGCCCCCTGCCTGTCACGTAAAGATTTTTGATGGCCTATCGGTTGAGCTTCGCTCTCTTATTTAGAGTACTATCGAGTATTGCCATCGGCGGATAAGTCATGGATCGGCTCATTGCTCCCCTGACCAGGCGTGGCCTGCTGCTCGCGGCGCCGGCGGTTTTGATGGCCTCCGTGTCCGCGTCAGATGCCGAAGGGGCGGCTGCGGGAACCATCGAAGCGATGCGTGGCGAGGCCTTCGCCGAGGGCCCCAAGCCGCGGCGTGTCCTGCAGCCGACGGCCGAGCTTTTTGTCGGCGATCAGGTCGAGACGGCGGTCAATTCGGCCGTCACCATGCATCTCGGCAAAGTGACCTACGTGAAGCTCGGCGCGCTGGCCAAATTTCGCATCGACAGTTTTGTGATCGATGCCGGCGGCACCTTCGATCTTGAACAAGGTCCGATGTTGTTCGACCACAACAGCGGCAAACCCGACAACATCCAGGTGCGCTCGCCGTTCGGCCTGCTCGCGGTGCGCGGAACGCGGTTTTTCGCCGGCCCGAGCAACGACGTGTTCGGCGTGTTTGTCGCTCAAGGTGTTGTTTCGGTGACCAGCGCCGGACGTACCGTTACAGTCAGGCCCGGGCTCGGTACCAATATCGCCAATCCGGGCGACGCACCGAGCGAGCCGCGGCGCTGGGGGCCGGGACGGATCACCGCAGCGCTGCGGTCGGTCGAGTGAAAACGGTTGCTCGGCCGCGTTGACCTACGCCGCCGGCGGCGCGCTCGCGCCGACCGTGAAAACATCGACGTCGGCGCTGGTGCCGCGCAACCGGACGGCGGCAAGGTGTTGGACGGTACCGCCAGGCAGCATCGCGGCGGCGACAGGTCCGATGCAAATTGCGGTGTCGAATTCCTTATTGAGAGTCTGGAGCCGAGAGGCGGTGTTCACGACATTCCCCAGTGCGGTGAATTCGAGTTTGTTGCCACCGCCGACGTCACCGACGAGCGCCGTCCCGGATTCGACGCCGATGCGCGTGCGTCCCAGCCCGAGTTTCTTCGCCAGCGCCGTGCCGCGGTAATCTTCGGTTGCGACGATGATGGCCTGCGCGGCGGTGACGGCGCGCTGCGCATGGGCCGGCAAATCGAGCGGCACGTTGAACAAGGCAAAGACGCCATCACCCATCAGCTTGTCGACCATTCCGCCGTGAGCAATCACAATGTCGGTCACGGTTGCCAGGTAGCCGTTGAGCAACTGCAGCACCTCGTTGGGATCGTTTCGCTCGGTCAAGCCCGTGAAGCCTTCGATGTCGGTGAACATCGCCGTGATCAATCGGCTTTCTCCATCCAGGCGAAGCTCCCCAGGCATGTCGATCAAACGCTTGACGACGTCGGGAGCCAAATGCTGCTCGAAGCGCCGACGCAGCGCACGTTCGCGGCGTTCATTCTGGGCATAGCCGCCGAGCGCACTTGCAGCGAACACGATGATCGCAACGATCGGCGGCCCGCCGACATCGATCAGAAGCCGTTGCAACGAAAAGGCCCCGATGGTGAGGCCGATCCAAGCCAAGGCACAGCAGGCCGATGCCGATCGTCGCCGCAACCGGACGGCAAAATAGAGCGAGCGCGATCGCAGCCAGACAAAGCGCAGCAGCGGCAATGATCTCCAACGTGCCCACCCATTGCGGGCGCCGCGCGATGTGGCCGCTCAGCAGCGTCGCAATTCCATCGGCTTGAATTTGCACCGACGGCGTCGTCGCCGATACCGGCGTCTCGCGCAGCCCGCCGACCTCCGGTGCGCCGCTGCCGATGAGCACGATGCGGCCGGCAAGCCGCGTCGCGATGTCGTTCGCTCGTTCGCCGCCCGCGAGGATCTGCCAGGCCGGAATTGTGCGATCGGTCCATGCGGCCATATTTTCCGGCGCGATGCGCAGCGCCGCGTCGGCGTCGAGCGGCGCAGTAAGCGGGCCGATGTGCAGACGCGAGGGGGCCGTATCGACAATGTACGACGACGCGTCGAAACCGACGCGCAGGACCTCGGCTGCGAATCCAGGCCGCACCTGATCCGCGGTAACGACCAGCAAGGGGAGGCGGCGCACGACGCCGTCGGCGTCGGCGGCGAGCGCGATGGCGCCGAAACCGCGTGCGCTCGCCGCGATCGTCGGCAGCGGCGTCACTGCGCCGCCCGCCCGCCAGATGTCCGGCGTGTGGATGGGCCCGCGCGCCAGAAAAGGCGCGGCCGGCGGTGCGACGCCCGCAGCCGGTTCCAGCACAAAGCCCAGAACGGCCGGTGCGTCTCTGAGCGCCGCGGCAAGCACCGCATCGCCGTCCGGCAATTTTTGCTTGAGCGCGTTGAGCGCATCGTTGTCGGCCGGCGGACCGATGTTGCGCAGGATTTCTTCGGACGAGAACCGGTCCTTGTCAGACAACAACACGTCGAGACCGATGACCTTCGGTTTGGCCTGAGCGATCCGGCGCACGAGGTCCGCCAACAAGGTGCGGCGCCACGGCCACGGTCCGTAACGGGCCAGACTGTCGCGGTCGATATCGACGACCACGACTTGCGATGGTGCGGACGGTGGCGGTGCCGGAAAAAAGAAAACCTGGTCGAAGATCAACTCGCGGAGATTTTCGCGCAGCGTGAGCGCGTCCGAACTCCACAGCAGCATCGCGGCGACAAGCCAAAAACCGCTGAACAAAAGCACAGGAGTTTGTCGCAACCGAAGTGTCATTCAGCGAACCGTTCCACGATGCCGCCGCTCGGCACAGTGCCACGCAACACTTTAAAGCCCAATCACCTGCGATTGAATTGGGTTTTTGCCCGGTTGCGCCGGGTTTCGTCGAGACACCGCTTCCGCTAGCCGCGTCAAGCGGGCACTGACGATATTGTTTCGTGAAGCCGGCGTTGCGTCGCCTCGGCGGTCGCGCGGTTAGTTTTTCTGCGCGGCCCTTGTCTCTTCGAACTTTGCCAGGGCGCGTTCGAATTTCTCGTTGAAGAGCCACATGGCGTCGAGGATTTCGCGGAACGTCGCCGATGTTCGCGCGCGATCGGCGTGGCCGAAGGTGAAGACGCTGTTGTTGCGCAGATAGCCCATGATGGTCGGATCGGAGACGACCGTGTCGAGCAAATTGCCGGAGCGCAAAGCGGCCTTGGTCGGACCCGGAATAATCTGAATCAGCTCGAACAGCTTCATCTGGTCGATCGGGTCGGGCAGGGTTTGCACGATCGCCGGGATTTGCGGAAACAGCACGGCGTGGGCGTTCATCAGGCCGTCGCGCACGGCGGTCCAGTGATTGAAGCGATGGTCGATCTTGCGGGCGCGGGCTTCTTCGGCGTCATCGCGGGCGATCAATTGCCGGATCGAACGCCGCGATGGCGCCGCTGATCGCCGCCCATTTCTTTTGTCCGATCTGGTCTTCCGAGACGCCGGTCTGGAAACTGCCCTTGTATTTGTTGGAGCGGGCGTTGCCGATGTTCTGATTGCCGTTGGTCTCGGCGAAGAAAATGCCGACCCCGATGCGGCCGGCAATCTCTGCGTTCACAGGATCGAGGCCCTTGGCGCGGGCGATGGCGGTGGACAGTTCGGCGACGTCGCGAAACGGCGTGGCGGAGTTTTGCGCGTCCGCCGGCGGCGCTTGCATGATGGCGAACAGGCCCACATAAGCGTCGATCAGCGGCTCGTTGTCGGCGTCGAAATATTGCGGCGGAATGCCGAACTTGTTGGGCCGGCCGGTTTTCGCCGGCAACACGTCGGTGAGGTCCTTGTAGGCGCTCATCATGGCGATGCGCGCCAGATAGAGCGCCTGTCCGGGCAAATTGGGCAGCGGCTGGCCGGCATCGATTTGCGCGCGGCGCTCGTTCAGGACCGCTTTAAATTGAGCGACCGTGGTGTTGTAGGCCTCGAGCGCATCGGCCTGCGGCTTGGTGAGCGGGGCCGGTGCGGCCGTGGCTGACGACATGAGGTGCGGTTCGACCATGCTGATAGCGAAGAACGCCGAGACCGTAGCGAATGTCGAGAGCGCCAGCAGCAAGCCGGTTGCGGCGCGCCCTTTGGAGCCTCGCGCCCGCATGGTTCGTGGTGTTGCCGGTGTGGCGCTGTTCACAGTCCCAGATAAAACTTCTTGATCAGGTCGTTGTTGTTGAGCGCTTCGGTCGAGTTGCCCTCGAAGGCGATCTTGCCGTGCACGATCACGTAGCCGCGGTCGGCGATGCGGATCGCCTGGGTGAAGTTCTGCTCGGCCATCAGGACGGTGAGATTATAGCGCTGCTTCATCTCCGCGATGGCGTCGATCATGCGGCTGACCAAAATCGGCGCAAGCCCGACCGACGGCTCGTCGACCAGCAGGATCTTCGGCGCCAGCATCATGGCGCGGCCAAGCGCCAGCATTTGTTGTTCGCCGCCGCTCATCGAGCCGGCGAGCTGGGTGCGGCGTTCGGCGAGCCGCGGAAAAGTCTCGAAGCAAATTGCAAGATTGTCCGTCAGCGCGCGGCGGGCGGTCGGGCGGAAAGCGCCGAGCAGCAGGTTTTCCTCGACCGTGAGTTTGGGAAACAGCCGGCGGCCTTCCGGCACCAGCGCGATGCCGAGATCGACAATTTCTTCGGTGGTACGGCCGACCAGATCATGATGCACGCCGTCGATTTCGGCGACGATCGAGCCTTCGCTTGGGCGCACCATGCCCATGATGCATTTCATCAAGGTCGACTTGCCGTTGCCGTTGGTGCCGAGCAGCACCACGGTTTCGCCGCCGCCGATCGCGACCGAGACGTCTTCGATCACCCGCACCGCGCCATAGGCGGCGTGGATATTCCCGATGGTTAAGCTACTGGCCAATGTAGGCTCTCTCTACTTCCGGATCGCGCATCACCGCGTTCGGTTCGCCGTCGGCCATCTTGCGTCCGGAGACCAGCACGACAAGCCGCTGCGAGAAGCTCATCACCGCGCTCATGATGTGCTCGATCAGAATGATGGTGACGCCCTGGGCGTTGAGCCGCATCAGCAGCGCCAAAATCTCCTCGACCTCCGAATGGGTGAGGCCGGCCATGGATTCGTCGGCGATCAAAAGCTTCGGCTCGGACGCCATGGTGCGCGCCAGCTCGAGCTTGCGCATCTCGACCTGGGTGAGTTCGCGCGGCAGCCGGTGCGCCTTGTCGGCGAGACCGACCTCGTTCAGCAGCTCGAGGCAGCGCGCCTCGATGGCGCCGGCGCCGTGAACCGTCCCGCGCGCCGCCACCGTGTAGAGCAGCGGCACCCGCATATTGTCGGCGAGCGTCAGGCTGGCGAAAGGCCGCGGCAATTGGAACGTGCGCGACAGGCCGCGCCGGGTGCGCTGGTGCGCAGTCATGCCGTTGACGCGCTGGCCGTCGAAGGTGACCGTGCCGCCTTCGTTCTGCAGCGCGCCGCAGATGCAATTGACCAGCGTGCTCTTGCCGGAGCCGTTAGGGCCGATAAGTCCCAGGCGCTCGCCCGATTTCACCGACAGCGAGATGCCGTCGAGCGCAACGAAGCCGCCGAAGCGCTTGCTGAGATTGTCGATCGAGAGCAGCACGTTTCCGGCTGCGTCCGGGGCGACGGGATTGGCGGCGGTGGTTGATGAACTCATCGACGTTGAACTCATTGAGTCGAACTCATGGAACGTGTCCGCTGGCGTCGGCTTCGACCTTGTGGCGGCCGACCTGGTCGACCGGGCGATGCCGGATGTATTTTTGTACGAGCCCGATGATGCCATTGGGCGCGACGATCACAAAGCCCACCAGCAGAAGACCGACGATCAACAGATTGACCGCCGACGAAATCGTCACCGTGGCGACTTGCTGCAGCGTGCCGAGCAGGATAGCGCCGATCAGCGGGCCGACCCAGCTGGTGGTGCCGCCGATCAGCGGCATGGCGATGGAATTGACCGCATAATCGAGCCCGAACGCCGAGGACGGTTGCAGATAGCCGATATAATAGGGAAACGGCGCCCCGGCCATCCCCATCAGGGCGCCCGAGATCGTGGTGGCGATCAGCTTCAGCCGCAGTGTCGGCACGCCGGAGGCTTCGGCTGCGAGCTCGTCGTCGCGGATGGTGGCAAAGCCGTAGCCGAGCCGCGAGCGCTCGATGACGCGGGCGATCACGATGGCGGCGATCGCCAGCAGCAACATGATCAGGAACAGATACTTGATATAGCTGCCGAACGGCTCGATCGACTCCGGACGCACGATATAGGCGCCGCGCGAGCCGCCGACGAAATCCCAGTTCACGATCAGGGTCTGCAGCACGACCGCAAGCGCCAGCGTGGCGATGGCGAAGAAGGCGCCGCGCAGCCGCAGCGTCAGATAACCCATGCCGAGCCCGACGACGCCGGACACGATGCCGCCGGCGGCGACCAACAGCGGAATCGGCAGCGGGTAAAGCTTGTGGATCGCGACGGTCGAGTAGGCGCCCAGGGCGAAGAACGCCGCCGAGCCGAAATTCACGTAGCCGCAATAGCCGCCGAGGATGTTCCAGGCGGTCGCCAGCACGACATATTGCAGCACGACGTAGCCGGCGAAGAAATAATAGTCGTTGTTGAGCGCGAGCGCGATGCCGAAGATCGCGGCGCCGACGACCAGACAAATGACAAGAAAGAGACTCGAGCGCACGATCAGCGTCCTAGCAGGCCGGCCGGCCGCACCGCCAGCGTCAACAACAGAAATCCGAACGAGACTGCGGGCGCCCAGGAGGGGCCGTAAAAGGTCGAGGTCAGGCTCTCGACGATGCCGACCAGCATGGCGGCGATGACGGTGCCCGGCAGGCTGCCCATGCCGCCGAGCACGCAGATCGCGAACACGCGGCCGATATATTCGCGGCCGACCGACGGCTCGATCGGCTGAATGACGATCAGGAACGCGCCGGCCAGCGAAGCAGTGGCGATCGAAATGCCGAAGGCGATGCGCTTGATGCGGACCGGATCGACCGCCATCAGCTTGAGCGCGAACTGATCCTGCGCCACCGCCATGATGGCGCGGCCGATGAAGGTGCGGCTGAGCACGAGCTGCAGCACAGCGATCATGATCAGCGAGACGACGCACGGCACCAGGATGCGCAGCGGAATGTCGACAAAGCCGAGATGCCAGCTCGGGCCGATATACGCGCGCCTCGACGTAGCGATAGTCGACGCCGAAATAGAGCACCAGCAGCACTTCGGTGATGAACAAAAGACCGAAGAAGAAGGCGAGCCCGCGCAGCGATTCCTGGCCGCGTTTCTCGAACGCCAGGTAATAGACCTGATAGATGCCGGCGCCGAGCAAATAGAACAACGGCGTCGCCAGGATGCTGACCAGGATCGGGTCCAATCCGAAGGCAGCGTTGACCATGTAGGCGATGTAGGAGCCGAGAATGATGAAAGACGGATGCGCGATGTTGACGATGTCGAGAATGCCGAACGACAGCGATACGCCCGCGGTCACCGCCGCATAGAATGCGCCAATCAGGATTCCGGAAATGATCGCATTGATCAGCAGATCGTATGAAAAGACCATCCCCAGCCTTGCGCGCCCCGGGCGCCACTTTCGCTCCGGGCGGCCGGTGAGGCTCGTCCGGAAGACACATGCATGAAAATTAGGCGGATTCGTCAGGCGGCCGGCCGCACCCGCGCTGGAAGCGCCATCGGCTTGTTGGCGCTGTCGAGGAATTCGACCGTCATAAAGATCATTTCTTTATCGCCGATATTTTCCAAGTCGTGAACCTTGAATTCGCCGGCCGCATAGCTCTCATGCCGCGTCTCGCCCGGCCGGTAGCTATATTCGACCGTCTTGCCGTCGTTAACATGCTGACGGCCGCGGCCACCGGTCACGCAGGTCCAGAAATAGTCGAGCACGTGACGATGAAAGCCGACCCGTTCGCCCGGCTGAAGACGGATGATCCATACCCGCGTGCGATCGGTTTCGGATAAGAGCTCGGTGCCGACACACGGATTGGGCTGCGCCGCCTCGCGCTCGAACTCTGCCGCAATGGCCGGCGGCCACGCGGAAATGTCGGCGCGATCGCTCGTCTTGTCCAACATCGTCAAGGCCATAGCTTTCCTCCAGGGATTTTAGGCAGAATACCGAACGGTTCCAGCCATTGGCAAATCCTACAGTCAAATTAACAAGGTGTCGGCATGGCGCAAAGGCGCGCGCTCGTAATCGGCGGCTCGATGAGTGGACTTTTGGCCGCACTGATGTTGCGACGGCATGGCTGGGAGGCTGAAATCTACGAGCGGGTGGCCGGCGAGCTTGCCGGCCGCGGCGCCGGCATCGTGGTGCAGCCGTCGCTGATCGCGCATCTGCATGGGCTCGGGCTCGATACCAGCGATCTCGGTGTTCCGGTCGAGCGCCGGCAGTTGCTCGACCGCGATGGCTACGTGACGCTGACGGGGGATTGTCCGCAAATCCTGGCGGCGTGGGAGCGCGTTTACCGGCTGCTGCGCGATGGCTTTCCGTCCGCCCATTATCATCGCGGCCGGGAACTCGCGTCGTTCGCGCAGATCGGAACGCGGCGTCGTCGCCCGTTTCACCGACGGCAGTACAGCGGAGGGCGAGGTGCTGATCGGTGCGGACGGATTGCGCTCGTCGGTGCGGCAGCCATGTCTGCCGGACGTGGCGCCGCTTTACGCCGGCTACATCGCCTGGCGCGCCATCCTGGCCGAGGATGCGCCTCGACCCTGGTCTGCGTGATGGGATGACCTTTTGCTTGCCGCCCGGCGAGCAATTTCTCGGCTATCCGGTGACCGGCCCGGACAACGATCTGCGACCGGGGCGGCGCCGGTACAATATTATCTGGTATCGGCCGGCGGACGCGGCGACGGAACTGCCCTGGCTGCTCACCGATGCGAACGGCACCTTGCATGCGATTTCAATTCCGCCGCCGCTCATTCGCCACGAGGCGATCGCCGGCATGCGGGCCGCCGCGAATGAGCTATCTGGCGCCGCAATGCCGCGCGCTGGTCGATCTCATCGACGAGCCGTTGTTGCAGCCGATCTACGATCTCGCGAGCCCGCAGCTTTGCTTCGGCCGGGTTGCGCTGATCGGCGACGCCGCGTTTGTGGCGCGTCCGCACGTGGCGGCGGGCGTGTCGAAAGCCGCCGACGATGCGGCATCACTGGCGCGCGCGCTTGGCGAAGCGGGCGACGATGTTGAGGCCGCACTGCGCCGTTACGAAAACGAACGCCTGCCGGAGAACAACCGCATCATCGAGCGGGCGCGTCATCTCGGCGCTTATCTGCAAGCGAGTCAGAGCGCCGAGGAGCGCAAGCGCTCGGCCCAGCATGGCATTCCGCAGGCGGTGCTCGAGGAGACCGCGACGGTGGATTTTTTGCACGCCTGAACCGCGTCGGAATTCCAACGCGATTATCGCGTCGGCCAGGTCCAGGACGGACGCTCGTCAGGGTCCACGAGCGTTTCGCCCAACTGCTTCTCCAGGCCGATCCGCCGCGCTTGCGGAATTGTCTCCAGCGCCGACACCAGCGGCGCGGCATGGGAGACGACCAGGATCTGCGTGCGTTGCGCCGCTTGCGCGATCAGCCGCGCCAGTGGCGGCAACAGGTCCGGATGCAGGCTCGTCTCCGGCTCGTTGAGGATCATCAGATCCGGCGGCCGCGGCGACAACAGCGCCGCGATCAGCAGCAGATAGCGCAGCGTGCCGTCGGAAAGCTCGGCGGCCTTCAGCGGCCGCAACAAGCCGTGCTGGCGCATCTGCAATTCAAAATAGCCGTCGCTGCCGCCGATTTCGATCGTCGCGCCCGGAAAAGCGTCGCTGATCGCCGCTGTCAGCTCGCGCGGATTGCCGATGGCCCGAATGGTTTCCATGCGCGGCGGGAAGGTCGGCGCCGTCGGCGCCGAGCACAGGCGTGTAGGTCCCGATCTGCGGCCGGCGTGCCGGCGCATCGCGATCGGTGCGGAAATGATCGTAGAAGCGCCAGTCGCGCATGCGCTCGCGCAGCATCAGCAACTCGGGCGCCTCGACGCGGATCGCTGCAATGGGTCATCATGCTGTCGAACGGCGCGAGCTGCGTCAGCACCTGCCGCCATTCGCCGGTGTCGTCACGGATGCGGACGCTCGGACCGTTGCGCGCCGCGAAGACGTTGGAGCGCGTCAGCGCCTCGCCGGTCCATTGGCTCTCGGTCTTGATCTCCGGATCGAGAAGGAAGGGCGATGCGGTGCCGAGGCCGAGATCGATCGCATAGCCATAGTCGGTCCCGGCAAAGCCGAGCTTCAGGCTTACGGACCCCTTGCGGACGAGGCCCTGTACCGGCTGCTCGCCTTTCTTCATTGCCCGCGAAAACGATTCCGGCCCGGCCCAGAGCGTCGAGTGCAAGCCGCCTTCGGCGGCGAGCGACTGGATGATGCGGCCTTGCGCGATGTCCGCCAGCAGCCGCACGGCGCGATAGAGGCTCGACTTGCCACTGCCGTTGGCGCCGGTCACGACGTTCAGCGGACCAAGGCTGAGCCTGATGTCGCGCAGCGACCGATAGCCGGCAATGGCGAGCTTGGTGATCATGACGGTCGGCGGACACGCCGCGCCAGGCGGTGGAGATCAGGTGGTGACTTCGTCGCGGAAGCTCGCAGCGGTCGCGCTGGCGGCAACGAGCTTCGGATAGAATGCCTTGAAGTCGGCGCGGATCGTATCGAACGGTACGTCGGCGAAGGCGCCGCGATCTTTCAGATATTCCATGTGGCGGCGGCCGGCTTGGTCGAACGGATGAAACAGGCTGTCAGTGACGCCATCGAAATCGAGCGGCGCGATCTTGGCGCGCTCGCACAGAACCTTGTCGAAGGCCGGCGTGCATTTCACCCATTGTCCGTCGATCTTCAGCTCGGTGTAGGAATGCCAAATAAAGACGTCGCCGACCTGCTCCTTGAGCCGCTCGCGACGTCAGGTGATTGCGCACGTCGGCGTAGCCGGGGCGCGCCGGAATGCCGGCGGCGCGCGCGACGGCGGCGAGCAGCGCCGACTTGCCGACGCAAAAACCTTTGCCGGCGCGCAACACGTCGCTGGCGCGGAATTCGGCCGGATCGAAAAAATCGATGTAGGGATCGTACTGGACTTGGTCGCGCACTGCGCCGTAGAGCGCAAGCGCTCGCGCCTTGATCGCCTTCAGCGTCACCGAGCGCCTCGCGCGCGAACGCGACGATCGCCGGATCGTCGCTGTCGATGTAGGGCGTGGCCGTGAGATAATCGTGGTCTTCGCTCATTCCGAGTTGCGATGCCTCACACGTGCTGGCCGCCGTTGATGTGGATTTCGGCGCCGTTTACGTAAGATGACGTCTCCGTGCACAGCACATAAATGATCTTCGCCACTTCGTCGGGCGTGCCGAGGCGCTGCATCGGGATCATTTCCACGATCTTCTCGGTGCCGGGCGACAGCATCGACGGTATCGATTTCGCCCGGCGCGATGGCATTGACCCGCACGCCGACGGCGCCGAAATCGTGCGCCATCTCGCGGGTGAGCGCGGCGAGTGCCGCCTTCGACGTCGAATAGGCCGCGCCGGCGAACGGATGCACGCGCGAGCCGGCGATCGAGGTGACGTTGACCACTGAGCCCTTCGTCGCCTGGAGCTCGTCGCAGCAGGCCGCGCGCCAGCATGATCGGCGCGAAGAAATTCACCTGGAAAACGCGATGCCAGTCATTCTGCGATGTCGCGATCGAGTCGAGCCGCTTGCCGCCTTCAGCCTTCGGTGAGATGGCCGCATTGTTGACCAGCGCGTGCAATTCGCCGTTCAGCCGCCGTTTGATCTCTTCGATCGCCGCGCCGGTGTTCGCAGTGTCGGCGAGGTCGACCTGGATGTGATCCTCGGGGCCGGCCTCCCACGGGCAATTTTCTGGAAAGGCGTGGCGCGAGCAGGTGATCACCCGCCAGCCGGCGGCGGAGAAACGTTTGACGGTGGCGTGGCCGATGCCGCGGCTGGCGCCGGTCAGGAGAAGCGTGCGGCCCGTACGATTGCTCAGTGCCATTTCATTTTTCCATTCCGACGCACGTGGCGTTCAAGACTTTCTTCGCGCTGATTGCTTCGCTGCATCGCGCATGACGGTTTTCGCATCGCTCAAGGATCATGGCTCAAGGATAAAGTCGCGTCTTGCTCCAATGCCCGCCTGCCTGCTCGCGCCGGAACCTGACCCGGTCGTGCAGGCGAAACGGCCGCTCCTGCCAGAACTCGATCTCGTAAGGGACGACGCGAAAACCCGACCAATGCGGTGGCCGCGGTACGGTTCCGACGCCGAACTTCGCGGTCTGCACCGCCACCGCCTTCTCGAAGGCCAAGCGGCTTTCGAGCGCGGTGGATTGTTTGCTTGCCCAGGCGCCGATCTGCGACAGGCGCGATCGCGAGGCAAAATACGCATCGGCCTCGACTGCGGTGACAGACTCGATAGTTCCGCGCACCCGCACCTGCCGCTGCAGCGTTTTCCAGTAGAGCGTCAATGCCGCGCGTGGCGCTTCTGCAAGCTCGCGGCCCTTGACGCTGCCGAGGTTCGTGTAGAACACGAAGCCGCGCTCGTCGAAGCCCTTCAGCAAAACCATGCGGGCGTTGGGAAAACCATCGGCATCGACGGTCGCAAGCGTCATCGCGTCCGGATTGTTCGGCTCGCTCTTTTTGGCGTCAGCAAACCAGGCTGCGAACAGCCGAAACGGCTCTTCGGCTTCGGTGAAGTCACCCCCTGTTAACGAACCGCGGTGTTCTATGGGCGCTGCGTCAGTCATTTGGTCGGGGTGCTCACAGTGCTCGCGTGCGGCGTTCGGGAGGTCGGCTGTCGGCCTCAGTGCCGTCTGCCCCTATATAGTGGAACCGGGCCCTCGCGCCTACGCCGGCGTCCACGTCGCCTCGCACCTTTTGCAGCATTGCTGGCCGCTTTATCGACGGCCGGCTGTGCCTATCAACTCGACGCCGGCTTGACCAAGCCCGACGCCGACATGGAGCCGACCGGTTCGATCGGCGGCGCCAATCGGCAAGCGGTTGCCCTGAAAGGGATCACGCCCCCGGAAGTCGACCTGGCCTATGCGCGTGCCGCCGCTGTCGACGTCGTTGGCCGCGGCGCCAAGGACGCCAGCATCCCCTGGGAAAATCCCAACACTGGCGCGGGCGGCAATATCACGCCGCTGGCCGCCTCCTACACCGACGGCGCCTATACGTGCCGCGATTTTCTGGCGAGCTACGTGCACGGGCCGGCACAGGCCTGGATGCAGGGCGAAGCCTGTCGCACGGCGCACGGCAAATGGGAGGTCAGGAGTCTGCGGCCGTTCAAGCAGAGCTGAAACGGCCGTTATTCTCCCAATCGCCGCAGCTTCAGCGGATTGCGCCGCGGTTCCTCAAGTCCCACATTAACGAATCGAATACAGCGGGCGGCGGGGCCGGCCCTAAACCGAACGGAGTTCATGGGGAATGCGTGATCCCTATGAGGTGCTGGGTGTTGATCGCAAGGCGAGCGCTGGCGACATCAAGAGTGCGTATCGCAAGCTTGCGAAAAAACTGCATCCGGACGCGAACAAGGACGATCCAAAAGCCGCGGGACGCTTTTCTGAGCTCAACGCGGCCTATGAGATTCTGGGTGAAGACGACAAGCGCAAGGCCTTCGATCGCGGCGAGATCGACGCCGAGGGCAAGCCGCGCTTCCAGGGTTTTGGCGGCAATGCCGGCGCGCGCCCTGGCGGTGGTTTTGGCGCCGGCGGCTTTGCCCCCGACAGCGAATTTGAGACATTCTCATTCGGGCCCGAAGCCTTTGCGCGCGGTGCACGACGCGGGCGTGCCGGCGCCGGAGCCGGTGCCGGCGGTTTCGGTGGCTTTGAAGATATCCTCCGCGACGCTTTCGCTGGCGCCAATGCGCGTCGGGGCGGCGGCGGTGCCGGTTTCGAAGCTGAGGATTTTGGCGGCGGCATGGGAGCCAATGTCACGGCGGCGTTGACCCTCTCGCTGCCCGATGCCGCACAGGGCGCCAGCCAGCGGGTGCGGCTGCCGAACGGCAAGGACGTCGAGGTCAAGATTCCGGCCGGGATCGCGGACGGTCAGCAAATCCGGCTGCGCGGGCAGGGGGCGGCCGGCCCGAACGGCGCCGGCGATCTTTTGATCACGGTGTCGATCGCGCCGCATCCGACCTTCACGCTTGACGGCGCCGACATCCGGCTCGACTTGCCGGTGACGCTTTACGAGGCCGCGCTCGGCGGCAAGGTCAGGGTGCCCACGCTCGACCGGCCGGTCGAACTCACGATTCCGCCTAACACCAACAGCGGTCGAACTTTCAGGCTGAAGGGCAAAGGCTATCCGGCCAAGGATGGCCGCGGCGACCTGTTCGCCACTATCCGCATCATGCTGCCGCCGCAGACCGACGCGGATTTCGAGGCCCTGATGAAGAAGTGGCGCGACGACAACCCCTACGATCCGCGCAAGGATATGTAGCCCGCTGGTCGCCGAAGAGCGCCGACCAGTTTCACCCGCGCGATCCGCGCACGGCCCCAGAACTCTGCCTGATTTAGATTCATTCTACGCCCCGATTCCGGGGTTGCGCGCAGCCTCTTACCATCGTACCCCGCTGTCCGATTGAGGGGTGAGTGGTGGCTCTGCAGGCGATCCCGCAGCCGGGACGACGCGAGTGGTTTGCTTTGGCCACGCTCGCGATCCTGATCGTCGGTTTCCTACCCATCGTCGTGAACAAGTCGGTCTGGCTTGGGCACGGCGACGTCCAGGTTTTTTTCCGCGCCGGCTGGGCGATCTGGACCGGCTACCCGCTCTATCAGGTCGCCGATCATCACGGCTGGACCTACCATTACCCGCCGACCTTCGCGCTGTTCATGGGGCTATTCGCCAATCCGCTGCCGTCTTATCCGCAGCCCGGATGGGCGCTGCCATTTCCGGCAGCGGTTGCGGCCTGGTATCTGATCAACGTGGCCTGTCTGTTTGCGGCCTTGCACATTTGGGCGAAGGCCGTCGAGCGAATGGCGCCGATCGAGGCGAAAGCCGGGTATTTGCAACGCCATTGGGCGCTGGTGATCGGACCTTTGTTGGCGCTGATGCCCTTTATCGGTGACGGGCTCGCGCGCGGACAGCCGGCGCCGGTACTGTTGCTGCTGATCGTTTTGTTCCTCTCGCTTTACGCCGAGAAACGCTCGTCGGCGGCAGCCTTTGCGCTTTCGCTTGCAGTCACGATCAAGATCTTTCCGGTCGTGCTCGCGATCATTCCGCTGATGCGGCGCGATTGGCGGTTTATGCTCTGGGGCGCCGTGTGGAGCGCGGTGCTCCTGATCGCGCTGCCTGTGGCCTGCGTTGGTTGGTCGGAGGCGGTCGAGCTCTATCGCTCCATGTTCACCGAGCATCTTCTCGGTATCGTCAGCGGGGCGATGTCGCACGACATTGCCAGCCAGGTGTCGCCCGGCGCATTTTCGAATATCGGCATCGGAGCGCTTGTGGCGCGGATCGCCGCCGGCGATGCGTTCTATTCAACGCCGCTGCCGCAATGGGCTTCGGCGATCCAGTTCATCTTCAACGCGTTTGCGGTAGCGGCGATCGTGCTGATCGGGCGCGGCGGATTCTGGACCATGCGAGCGCCGCAGCCGGCCGACGGGTATCCGACGCTTGTTGCGGGCTCCATCCTCGCAGCGACGTTGCCGCTGATGATCCCGTCCGCAGGTCCGCAATATGTGACGGTCGCGGTGCCGCTGATGACCATCCTGCTTGCCGAGACGTGGCGTCAAAAAGGTGCGGAGATCGTCACCGGGATCATGATCGTCTGGTCGATCGCCGCTTGGTTGTCGATGATCGCGCAAGAAGTTCCCTGGACGTGGCTGAAACTCATCGGACCGATGAGTTGGGTGCTGCTCGCGCTGGCGCCGCCGAGTTTTGCCCTGCTGCGCGATGCATCGCGATCGCGAGTCGCGCCGGTCCCGACCCGCCGAATGTCCGCTTAAGCCTTGGCTTTTGCGGTTCCACAACCGGCCTGCTTGAGGCTCTCCCGGCCCTATGCCATAGGATGCCGGCACCAGAAAAGGTTGAGCGGGGTCGGAGACAATGCCGGAAATCTCGGGCCTCATGCGTGGAAAGCGCGGCCTGATCATTGGGGTTGCCAACCAGCGATCGCTGGCCTGGGGTATTGCCAAAGCCTGTCATGCGCACGGCGCCGAGCTTGCATTCACCTATCAGGGCGACTCGCTGAAGAAGCGCGTCGAGCCACTGGCCCAGGAAGTCGGCGGTATCGTGGTCGGGCATTGCGATGTGACCGACCCGGCTTCAATCGACGCGGTGTTCGCGAAGGTGGAATCGGCGTGGGGCTCGTTCGATTTCCTCGTCCACGCCATCGCTTTTTCCGACAAGGATCAGCTCGACGGCCGTTATGTCGACACCACGGCCGAAAACTTCACGAACACGATGTTGATCAGCTGCTACTCGCTGACCGCGATCGCGCAGCGCGCCGAGAAGCTGATGCCGAACGGCGGGTCACTGCTTACGCTCACCTATTACGGCGCCGAGAAGTGGATGCCGCATTACAACGTCATGGGTGTCGCCAAGGCGGCGTTGGAGGCCTCTGTCTGGTATCTCGCTGCCGATCTCGGCGTGAAGAATATCCGGGTCAACGCGATCTCGTCCGGTCCGATCAAGACGCTGGCCGCCGCCGGCATCCGCGACCTGCGCTACATCTTCCGCTGGAACGAATACAACGCGCCGCTCCGGCGCAACGTGACCATCGAAGATGTCGGCGACGCCGCCGTTTATCTTCTCTCCGATATGTCGCGCAGCGTGACCGGCGAGATCCACCACGTCGATGCCGGCTATCATATCGTCGGCATGAAGCACCCCGACGCGCCGGATATTGCGGTGGGCTGAAGCAGGGCGACTCATCGGGCTCTTAACGCGAGCCTCCGATCGAGTTGCCGAAGCCGCTCGTCCCCGCGAAGGCGGGGACCCAGTCCTTTGAGCCGAGGCTCCTGGATTCCCGCTTCCGCGGGAATGAGCGGAGATTGTGTCCGCTCAGCATTCGGCCTGTCAGCTCAGCAACGCGTCCCATAAAACAGCAGCGGCCGGATTGCTCCAGCCGCTGTCACGAAACACCGCTCAAAGCGCCTCGCGAAATCAAAGACCGTAACTGCGCGACCTCGATACGAGGTCAGCGCGTGTTACGAGGTCTTCTTCATCTTCTTGACTTTGGTCGGCTTGGTCGTCGTTGAGGTCGTGGCCATGACATGATTCCTTTTGTGAGACGTCCGTCCTCGGCAGGGTTGAGTTCAAGCTCACGGGTGGTTTCCCGCTCCCTCGGCCTTAGCCCCCTTACCGAGGATCATGAGTGCCACAGGAGGTGAATTCCTGCAACAACAAAAATGGAAATAGTTGTTATTTTTCCGTAGCTTAACGGATATTCAGCTTCCCATTAATCTACGTTCAGCGTGATGAATGGGCGCTGAACGAAAGCGCGCTTGCAGCACCCGCATCATTTGACCGAAGGGGGAGCGCGGGCTACCAAACGCGCGCATCGCTCAGCCAAAGGTTCGCGAACAGCGATCTCGCAAGACTTTGGTGAAGCGGGGCGGATGGCAGGTGATCGAGAAACGTAAGCCACACTTAATCAAAGAACGTGAATAAAACACTTCAAGACGACGACGCCGGTACTCTGGCTGCAGAGCCACGCAGCACGATTTGAGCACACCGTTCGACCATGTCTTTCAATACGTTCGGCCAATCTTTTCGAGTGACGACCTTCGGCGAAAGCCACGGTCCTGCGATCGGCTGCGTGGTCGATGGTTGTCCGCCGCGCATTGCGCTGTCCGAACGGGACATTCAGCCGTTTCTTGATCGCCGGCGTCCCGGTCAGTCGCGTTTCACCACGCAGCGGCAGGAGCCGGACACCGTCAAAATCCTGTCCGGCGTATTCGCGGACGACGCCGGCGAACAGGTCACGACCGGCACGCCGATCGCGCTGGTCATCGAGAATGTCGATCAGCGCAGCAAGGATTACGCGGACATCAGAGACAAGTACCGGCCCGGGCACGCCGACTACACCTACGACATAAAGTACGGCGTGCGTGACTACCGCGGCGGCGGACGGCAGTCGGCGCGGGAAACCGCCATGCGGGTCGCCGCCGGCGCCATTGCGCGCAAGATCGTGCCGAGCCTGCGGGTGCGCGGCGCCCTTATCCAGATGGGCCCACACCGGATCGATCGCGCGCGCTGGGACTGGGACGAAGTCGCGCGCAATCCCTTCTTCTGCCCGGACGCCAAGCAGGCGGCATTCTTCGCCGACTATCTCGATGGCGTGCGCAAGAATGGGTCATCGGTCGGCGCCGTGCTGGAGATCGTGGCCGAAGAGGTGCCACCCGGTCTCGGCGCTCCGCTTTACGGCAAGCTCGATGCGGATCTCGCCGCCGCACTGATGAGCATCAACGCGGTCAAGGGTGTCGAGATCGGTGCCGGCTTTGGCGCGGCTGAGCTTACAGGCGAGGACAACGGCGACGTGATGCGGGCCGGCAACGACGGCAAGCCGCTTTTTCTTTCCAACAATGCGGGCGGCATTTTGGGCGGCATTTCCACCGGCCAGCCGGTGGTGGCGCGCTTTGCCGTCAAGGCGACCTCGTCGATCCCGCAGTCACGGCCGACCGTCGATCGCTACGGACACGATGCCGAGATCAAGACCACCGGCCGCCACGACCCCTGCGTCGGCATTCGGGCGGTCCCGGTCGGCGAAGCCATGGTGGCGTGCGTGATCGCGGATCATTATCTGCGCCATCGCGGCCAGGTCGGCGAGCCGCCGGTGTGGCCGTTCCCACAACTGCCTCGGTGATCCTGCAACCGCGCAAAGATGGTATGACCATACGCAGTGCGCTCAGCCGCTCGTTCCCGCAAAGGGGCGTGAGGGCGAGCGCGGAAACGAGACGAAAGCGACACTAAATTTCCGCGTGCGCGGGAATGAGCGAAGAAGGTTTCAAGAAGAATGGACGCCGCCCAGCAACGCATCCAAACCGCCGTCGCCGCCTTCGCGCGTGGCGACATCGTCATCGTCTCCGACGACGACGACCGGGAGAATGAAGGCGACTTGTTCGTCGCCGCGTCGCTCTGCACGCCCGAGAAGATGGCGTTCATTATTCGCCACACCTCGGGCATCGTCTGCGCTCCGCTGGCGCCGGAAGATGCGCGGCGGCTGCATCTCGATCCGATGGTGGCGCGCAATGATGCGCCGCTCGGCACCGCATTTACGGTCTCGGTCGATGCGCGTCACGGCCTCACCACCGGCATCTCTGCCGAGGAGCGGACCAACACGGTGCGGGCGCTCGCCAACGGCAATATGGGCGCCGGCGATTTCGTTCGGCCTGGGCACGTTTTTCCGCTCGTCGCCAAGGAAGGCGGCGTGCTGATGCGCTCCGGCCATACGGAAGCTTGCGTTGATCTCTGCCGGCTCGCCGGCGTGCCGGCGGTCGGTGTGCTCTGCGAACTGATGAATGACGACGGCACGGTGATGCGCGGTCCGCAGATCGCCGCCTTCGGCGAACGCCATAAGCTGGCGCGGGTGACGATTGCCGACCTGATCGCCTATCGGCAGTCGCGCGAGCGGCTGATCGAGCGGGTCGGCGAATTTCCGGTCGAGTTCGAAATCGGCATGCTCGCCGGCTACGCCTATCTGACGCAGTTCGACCCCTTCTATCATGTCGCTTTCGTCTACGGCGATATCGGCGGCGGGCGCGAAGTGCCGACGCGGCTGCACCGCGCCAACCTGATCCTCGACGTGTTCGGCGGCGCCAAGGCCGTGCGCAAGACGCTGGAGCGCTTCAAGGCCGAGGGCCGCGGCGTGCTGGTCATGTTGCGCGACGGTGCCGCTGGTGTCCCGGTAGTGACGATCCCGAAATCCGAGGAAACCGCCTCCGGCGAGGCCCGCAGCCGGCAGTGGCGCGAGGTCGGTCTCGGTGCACAAATTCTCAAGGATTTGGGTGTCAGTTCGATCCGACTTTTGAGCGTTTCGCGGCAGATGACCTATGTAGGCCTGTCCGGCTTCGGTATCGAGATTGCCAGTACGGAGCGGGTGGAAGTGTAAACACACACGCCGCACGCGCGCGGCAAGGATCGGGAGCTAGCATGACCACGTTCATGAACCGGATTGCCGTCGCTCGGATCGGTCTCCTGGCGGCGCTCCTTGGTATCGCGTTCACGGTTTCGGGGTGCGGCTACAACACCATTCCGACCTTGGAAGAACAGGCCAAGGCGCGCTGGGGCGACGTGCAGAACCAGTATCAGCGCCGCGCCGATCTCATTCCCAATCTGGTCGAGACCGTGAAGGGTTACGCGAACCAGGAAAAGAGCACTCTCACCGCCGTCGTCGAGGCGCGCGCCAAGGCGACCCAGGTCAAGGTCGACGCCTCGCAGCTCACCGATCCGGAAAAGTTGAAACAATTCCAGGACGCGCAGAACCAGCTCAGCGGGGCGCTCGGCCGGCTGCTGGCGGTGACCGAGAATTATCCGGATCTGAAATCCAACGCCAACTTCCTGGCGCTGCAGTCGCAGCTCGAGGGCACCGAGAACCGCATCGCGGTAGCACGGCGTGACTATATCGAGTCGGTGCGGGCCTATAATCTGGCGCTGCGCACCTTCCCGACGTTGCTCTGGGCGAAGACGGCGTTCGCCGGCAACAAGCCGATGGCGGAATTCACCGCGACCGAAGGCTCGGAACGGCCGCCCACCGTGAAGTTCTAAAAAAGCCGAGGCATCCGTGCGAAGCCTTTGCACGTTTCCCGGGCGCAGCGCGGTGCGACGCGCAGCGGCGTGCTGCACTGCTGACGCGGGATCGTCTCAAACTCTGAGCTTCGAACGATCCCGGATCTGCAGTGCGACGCTTCGCGCTGCACTGCGTCCGGGAAGCGTTCTATTCTCCATCACCCTTCTGCTTTGCCTGTTCGCCTCGATCGCTTTCGCCCTCGACTTCCCCGCGCTCACCGGGCGCGTGGTCGATCAGGCCGGCGTGATGTCGGAGCAAGCCAAGAGCGACATCGAAGCGAAATCGAAGACTCTGGAAGACAAATCCGGCATTCAGCTCGTCGTCGCCACGGTAAAATCGCTGCAAGATAGCGACGTCGAGACTTACGCCAATGAGCTGTTCCGTTTCTGGAAGCTGGGCGAGGCCAAAAAGAATAACGGCGTGCTCCTGTTGGTCGCCCCGAACCAGCGCAAGGTGCGCATCGAGCCGGGCTACGGCCTTGAAGGCACGCTGACCGACGCCTTGTCGTCGGTGATTATCAACACCGCCATTATTCCGCGTTTCAAATCAGGCGATTTTTCCGGCGGCATCGAACGCGGCGTCGACGGCATCATCAGCGTGCTGTCCGGCGACAGCGCCGAGTGGCAGCCCAAGGTCCATGTTCGCCGGGAAGACACGTCGAGCGGCTTCGACGGGCTGTTTCCGCTGTTGTTCTTTCTGATCATGATTTTCATCATCTGGTACTTGATCCGCAACGCCGGCGGCGGCGGGCGGCCACCGGGCCGGGGCGGCCGCAGCCCTCCGATCATTTTTCCCGGTGGCTGGGGTGACGGCGGTGGCTTCGGCGGCGGTTTCGGTGGTGGCGGCGGAGGCTTCGACGGCGGCGGCTTCTCCGGCGGCGGCGGTTCGTCCGGCGGCGGCGGCGCCTCGGGGAGCTGGTGATGCGCTATCTCGGGGCAAGCGTCGCCGGCCTCGTAATGCTGTCGCTCGTTTCGCTCGCCGCGTTCGCCTTGGATTTTCCGCCGCTCAGCGGCCGCGTGGTCGATCAGGCCAGCCTGCTGAGCGAAACAGATCGAAACGCCATCAGCGCGAAGTCGAAAGAGCTTGAAGACCGCTCCACCGATCAACTCGTGGTGGCGACCGTGTCAACGCTGCAGAACAGCAGCATCGAGATGTACGCCAACGAATTGTTCCGAAGCTGGCGGCTTGGCCAGGCAGGCAAGAACAACGGTGTGCTCCTGCTGGTCGCGCCAAATGACCGCAAGGTGCGAATCGAAGTCGGCTACGGCCTGGAAAATAAGCTGCCCGACGATCTTTGTGCGCGCATACTTCGAGAGACGGTCCTGCCGCGCTTTCGGAGTCGCGATTTCGCAGGCGGCGTCGCCGGCGCCGTCGATACCATTATTGAAGTGCTGGAAGCCGACTGGGATCAATCGTCATCGCCGCCAAAGTAGAGCAATCAGGCTGAGTTCAGGATTTATGCGACCTTCACTGTCCCTTGTTGCGTCATTGCGGGGTCTGCTCGCATCTCCGATTCGCGGGCAGGTCGGGTGCGTTTGCGGTTTGCTTGCCGACATCACGATGGACGTCGGCCTTGGCGAGCCGCGGACAGGCAACGCTCGGGAGAGCTGGTGATGCGCTTCAGCAAGGAACAGCACGAGGCGGTGTCGGCTGCGATCCGCGAGGCGGAGCAAAAATCCAGCGGACAGATCGTATGCGTGCTGGCGCACGCCTCGTCGGCCTATACGCACATTCCGCTCTTGTGGGCCAGCGCGCTGGCGCTGATCACGCCGTGGCCGTTGATCGATTTCACGCCGTGGAGCGTGCAGCGGATTTTTCTCGCCCAACTTGTCGTCTTTCTGGTCGCGGCGGTCATTTTTTCTTGGATGCGGCTGCGGCTCCTGCTTGTGCCGCGTGCCGTACAGCGCGCGCGTGCCCACCATGCCGCCATCGAACAATTTGTTGTTCGCCGCGTCGCCCATACCAAAAATCGCTGCGGTATTCTGATCTTTGTTTCGCTGGCCGAGCACTATGCGCGTATCCTCGCCGATGAAGGCATCGCGCAGAAGGTGCCGCATTCAGAATGGCAGGCTGCGATCGATGCGCTAGTCGCCCATATGCGCGACGGCGACATCACGGCCGGCTTCACGGTGGCCATAGAACGCTGCTCTGCCGTGCTTGCTGCGCATGCCCCACCGGATGGATCGTCCAACGAACTGCCCGATCGCCTCTACGTCATCTGAATTTTCAGGGCGGTTCATTTGCTCGTAAGGTCTCGGTAAGGCCTGGGCGCCAGCCCCGATCACCGAGAAATGATCTTTCCCGGCTCTCGTTAAGGAGCATACAGGCTCGATCCGCATTGCCGCAGTGCAAGGAGGCCTTGATGTCCGGGACATTGTTTGATCGTGACGCCGTCAATCCGCAACGCCGCGCGCTCATTGTAGCCGGCGCCGCATTCATCGCCGGCGCCGCGCTTGGGTCGCGGCGTGCCGCGGCGCAAGGAAAGCAGCGCGTTGGCGTTATCGGCTCGGGCCATATCGGCGGCACCATCGGCGGCCTGTGGGTCAAGGCTGGGCATCCGGTGTTGTTTTCCTCGCGCCATCCCGACGAACTGAAAGATCTGGTGGCCGGGCTCGGCGATCTGGCAAAAGCCGGCACCGTCGATCAGGCCATCGCATTCAGCGACGTGTTGTTCATTGCGGTGCCGTATGCGGCGTTGCCGCAGATCGGCCGTGACTACGCCGCCGCGCTCAAAGGCAAGATCGTGCTCGATGCCTGCAATGCGGTGGGCACCCGCGACGGCGACACGATTGCGGGTGAAGTCGAGCACGAGGGCATCGGCGTCGTTTCGCAGAAATATCTGCCCGGCGCGCGCCTGGTGCGCGCCTTCAACACGCTCAACTACAAGGTCTTCGCCAGTCAGGCGAACCGCCCGGATCCGAAGCTCGCGGTACCGATCGCCGGCGATGATCCTGAAGCCGTGCAGACGGCCGCCGCACTGGTCCGCGATGCCGGCTTCGATCCTGTCGTCGTCGGAAAACTCGCCGATGCCGCCCGCTTTCAGCGTGGCGCACCGGGCTACGGCCAGGAGGTCAGCGCCGCCGAATTGAAGCAGAAGCTCTCGCTGAAGCCCTGAAACGCCGGGCCATTGCAAGCTTCGGGTCGTAGCATCGCGGGGCGGCGATGAAAGAAAAGACCTCATGACGACTATCGCTGCCGCGCTTGAACGCGGTCTTTCCTGGGCGGTGCCGGCGACGCGCACGGAGCGATCGGCGGCTCTTTGGTCGTTTGGCTACTTCTTTGCTCTGCTCGCCGGCTACTATGTGCTGCGGCCATTGCGCGACCAAATGGGCATCGCGGGCGGCGTCAAAAATCTGCCGTGGATGTTCACGGCGACCTTCGTCACGCTGATCGTCGTGCAACCGCTCTACGGCGCCCTGGTCGCACGGTTGCCGCGGGCACGTTTCATTCCTGTGGTCTATCATTTTTTCGTCGCCAATCTGCTGCTGTTCTGGTTGCTTCTGACGCTCGGCACCGAGCCGGTTATTGTCGCGCGCGTTTTCTTTGTTTGGCTCAGCGTCTTCTCGCTGTTTGCGATCGCCGTGTTCTGGTCGTTCATGGCGGACCTCTTCAGCGCCGAGCAGGGCAAGCGTTTGTTCGGCTTCATCGGCGCAGGCGGCACGCTCGGCGGCCTGTTGGGACCGCTGATCACGATCCAGCTCGCCAAGCCGCTGGGCTCGGTCAATCTGCTCATCGCCGCTGCTGTGCTTCTCGAACTTGCGGTGTTCTGCGTCTGGCGGCTCGAGCACGCCGCTGCCGTGCAATGTCGGCACGGCAAACCCGCTGCACGCCGAGCCGCAACGCATCGGTGGCAGCGCGTTCGCGGCTTTTCTCGAACTGGTGCGTTCGCCGTATCTGCTCGGCGTCGCTCTTTGGGTCAGTCTGTTGTCTTTCGGCGCCACGATCGCCTATCTGGCACAGGCCAACATCGTATCGGCCGTCATCCATGACCGCGATACGCAGACCCGGCTTTTCGCCAGCATCGATCTGGCGGTGAATCTGCTCAGCCTGGCTGACGCAGCTGTTCATCACCGGCCAAGTGCTCAAGCGTTTCGGCACCGGCATCGCCGCCGGCGCTTTGCCGGCGGTGTATGTAATCGGCTTTGCCGCGCTATTTTTCGTGCCGACGCTCGCCGTCGTCGTGACGGTGCAGGTCGCCCAGCGCTGGATGAATTTTGCCGTCGCCAATCCGGCGCGTCAGGTATTCTTCACGGTGCTTGGGCGTGAGGAGAAATATAAGGCCAAGAATCTGATCGACGTCGTGATCTACCGCGGCTCCGATGCCTTGTACGCTTGGGTGTTCGACGGTTTGCAAGCGCTTGGCTTCAAGCTCGGCGCGATCTCGCTCGTCGCGTGGCCCATCGTTGCCGGCTGGTTCGTGTTGTCGCTTGTGCTCGGCCGCGCTCAGGAGCGCCGCGCCACGTTGATGGATGGAACAACGACGCTTCAGGATCGGACGACCGGAGTTGCAACCGGCGATGAAGATAGTCTCGGCGACGCGGACTTCAGTGTCGCAAGCGAACGGGGCGCGATCACAGGAGAACGTGCATGACCATCCGTTTGACCCGGCGCGCATTTGCCATTGCGGGCAGTGCTGCCTTGCTGTCGCGGTCCGCCGTCGCCGCAAAGCGCAGCGCCGGCGGCCGGCGAATTGCTGACACGCCCGATCCCGAGCACCGGCGAGCGCCTGCCGGCCGTCGGGCTCGGGACCGCGATGGTGTTCGACAGCAATGATGACGCCACCCGCGAGAAGGCGTCGGCCGTCCTGCGTGCACTGATTGCCGGTGGCGGCCGCCTGGTCGACACCTCGTCGGTCTATGGCGATGCGGAAGCTGTACTCGGCGCGGCCATCGTTTCCGGAGGCCTCCGCGACAAGCTCTTCATCGCCACCAAACTCGAGGCGCCTGACGTTGCCGAATTGAAGCGTTCGCAAACGCGTTTGCAGATGGAGTCATTCGACCTCCTGCAGTTTCACAATGTGCACGATCCGCAGCAGTCGCTCAGCCAGTTCAAGGAGTGGAAGCAACAAGGCGTATGCCGCTATATCGGCATCACCTCGACACGGCGCGCGGACTTCGGCGCGATCGAAGCCGTGTTGCTGCGCGAGAAGCCGGATTTCGTGCAGGTCGACTATTCGCTCGATAATCGCGAAGCCGAAAACCGGATCCTGCCGGCGGCGGCCGAGGTGAGGGCTGCCGTCCTGACCGCGCTGCCGTTCGGCCGCGCCCGCCTGCTTCGCGCCGTCCGCGACAAGGAGATTCCCGATTGGGCGCGTCCGTTCGCGGTCACGTGGGGGCAGTTCTTCCTTAAATATTTGTTGAGCGATCCGCGCGTCACCGCCGTCATCCCCGGGACGCCAATCCGGCGCACATGACCGACAATGCGGGCGCCATGCGGGGACCGTTGCCCAATCCCGAGCAGCGCAAGCAAATGGAAGCATTTGCTGCCACATTATAGGGGCGAAGGGGAGGCTTGCGCGTCGCCCTATAGCCAGCGGGTCAAATCCGGGTAGTGTGCGGCCGGCAGCGACCTCTGAGAGCGGATCCGGCTGGGGTTGGGGTCCGCTCTGGATTAATGTGCCGTCGCATGTCTTTGTCGGGAAAAGGGTTTCTCCCTTTCAGGGACATGCCCTAGAGAACGCAGATGCCCTGGTTGGCGAGCAAGTCGGGCAAGATCCATTACGAACTGAGCGGCCCGGAGGATGGGCCGGTCTGCGTTTTGGTCAACGGCCTCACCCAGTACGTGAAGCTGTGGCTGCCGTTTCGCGATGGGCTGGTGGCGCGTGGGTTCCAGGTCGCGAGCTATGACATGCTCGGCCAGGGCCTGTCCGATAAACCGCGCCTGTTCATCGAACAGGACGATCAGGTCGACGTCCTCGCCGAGTTGATTGCCTCGCTCGGGCCGCGGCCGATTTTTGTCGGCGGCATCAGCTTCGGCGGCGTGATTGCGCTCCGTTACGCCATCGAGCATCCGGACGCCATTGCGGGTCTGGTGCCGATGTCGAGCTTTGCCGAAATCCCGCCGCAACTGATGCGGCTCGGCGCCGCCATGCGCACCGCCTTGATCCTCGGCGGCACGGGCTATTTGCAAGACCTGCTGTTTCCGATGAATTTTTCCAACGCCTGGCTGGAGGCCAAGGCCGATATCATCGGGCTTGCCACCTATCGCGGCTGGTTGATCAACGACGTCTATGCTCTGCAGAATCTCATGGAGTCGTTTCTGGATTTCGCGCCGTTGACATCGCAATTGTCGTCGATCCGTGCGCCCACCATGGTGATGACCGGCGAATTCGATTTTCTGACGCCGCGTCCGCTGCAGGATTCGCTGCGTGAGCACATCCCCAACAGCGAACTGGTCATCATCCCGCGCGCCTATCATGCTTTCACCCTCGAGCGCGCCGATCTCGCCGCGTACGTGATGGCGCGCTTTGCCGAGGACGTGATGGCCGGGCGTTTCGCCGGCAAAAAATCGATCTGGGTCGCGCCCGAGGACGTCGGCGGCGAGCTCACGCCGTTTCCGGCCGGGTTCGATCATCTGCGCTCGATCCCGGTGCGGCTGCCGACCGCGGACGCGGCCGAATCCGCGCCATTGCGCGAGGCGTCAGCGTCATGAACGCGCAGCTTGGTCCGGTTGACGAGGCCGGTGGCGTTCCCGCGCTGCAGCAGACCCGCGTCGCGGCCTTTCTCCTGTCCGCCCACGGTGCGCAGGCACGCCGTCTCGCCGCCACCATGCCGATGCAGTTGCATCAGCCCTGGCACATCGAATTGCACGCGCAATACTGCCGCGAAATGGAAATCCTGTCGCTGCTTGCGCATTCGACGTCATGGGCTTTCGACGCGCAGTTGCCGTTGCTCTCATGGCAATGGGAAGCCGCCTGGCTGCCGCGGCCGATGCCGGGGGCGGCCGACAACTTCCACGGTCTGCTGGTCGATATGGCGGCGCTCGGCCATGCCATTCACGCCGGTATTCGTCCGGCGGCGTTGCTGCCCGAAAATGTCGCGGCGGCCGATCCGTTCGTGCTGGCAATGCGGCGGATCGAGTTTGAAAGCGGGCGTCTGATGCAGGCGCAAATTCTGTTTCTGAAAGGACCACAGCTTGCTCAAGCGCGCAAAGAGGTGGCCGCCGCCGTCGAATTTCGCCACGATCAGGTGCGCGAACTTTGGCACGCGATGCTGAAGGGCTTGAACGTCGCCGCCGAGTAGGCTTCACTTGGTTGAAATTTCAAGCAGTTCGCGGCGCGCGCCCTTTCGCCAACCCGGCCGTCATGTGCTTAGTAACCGATTTTGAGGCTTTATGATTACCGTTCCGGAATTGGCCGCCGAAGCCTTGGGCTCATTCCTGTCTTCGCATCTGGAGCGCCGCTTCGGCTCGACCGATGCGGCTTTGACCGAGCTTATTTCGTGGGTCTCCCGGCTGTCGCTGGAATGTATCGGCAACAGCGACGCGCTTTATCATACCGTCGAGCACACCATGCTGGTGACGCTTGTCGGCTACGACATCATGAAGGGCCGCTCGCTGTTGATGCCGACGTCGGCCGCGGACTACGCGCATGTGCTCGTCGCCTGCCTGATGCATGACATCGGCTACGTGCGCGGTTTGCTGACAGGCGATGGCGCCGACGGTTATGTCATCGACAGCCGCGGCGGCAAGGCGAAGCTGCCGCGCGGCGCTTCCGACGCGGCGCTGACGGCGCACCACGTCGATCGCTCGAAGCTGTTCGTGCTCGACCGCCTCGCGCACATGGATTACATCGACGCGCCGCGCGTGGCGCGCGCCATCGAATTCACCCGCTTTCCCTCGGCGATCGACCCCGAGGCGCAGGATGCCGAAGAGGGCTCGCTGGTGCGCGCCGCCGATCTGATCGGCCAGCTCGGCGATCCGCATTATCTGCGCAAGGCCAACGCACTCTATTATGAGTTCGAAGAAGTTGGCATGAACAAGCAGCTCGGCTACGCCTCGCCGGCGGACCTGACCGATCTTTATCCGCAATTTTACTATAACAGCGTCGCGCCGCACATTCAGACCGCGATCCGCTATCTTAATGTTACCTCCAGCGGCCGGCAGTGGATCTCAAGCCTCTACAGCAATGTGTTCCGCGCCGAGAGCGAGCTGAGCCTGTCCGGGCCCGAGAGGTGAGGTGGTTGGCGCAAGCCTCGGCCTGGCTTAAAAATGAACAAGAACAGGGAGAGCCCGATGAATCAGATCTCCGACATCAAACCCGATGCGTCGTCGCGCCGGTCGCCGTATTTTTCGGAGGAGCACGAAATGCTGCGCGCGCAGGTGCGCCGTTTCGTCGAGACCGAAATCAAGCCGCACGCGCTTGCCTGGGAAGAGCAGGGCTACGTGCCGCGCGACGTGCTGCGCCGCATGGGCAGCCTCGGCTTTTTCGGCATCCGCTACCCGGCGCAATACGGCGGCTCGGAGATGGATGCGCTGGCGACCGTGGTGTTGGCTGAAGAACTCGGCCGCTCGACATTCTCGGGCGTCGCCATCACCGCGCTGGTTCATTCCGACATGGCTTCGATCCACGTCTTCCGCGGCGGCAGCGACGCGCAGAAGGACAAATGGATGCCCGGCATCATCGCCGGCGACGTCATTACCGCGGTGGCCGTCACCGAGCCGGATGCCGGTTCTGACGTGAAGAGCATCCGCACCTTCGCGCGCCGCGAAGGCGATAGCTACGTCCTCAACGGCGCCAAGATGTTCATCACCAACGGCGTGCACGCCAGCATTTATTGCGTGGCGGCAAAGACCGACCGGGAAGGCTCGCCGAGCCGCTCGATCACCATGTTCCTGGTCGAGAAGGGCACGCCCGGCTTCACCGTCAGCCGCACGCTCGACAAGCACGGCTGGCGCTCGTCCGATACCGCCGAGCTGCACTTCGACGAGTGCCGCATTCCGGCCGAAAATATGCTCGGCCAGGAAGGCCGCGGCTTCTACGCCATCATGGGCAATTTTCAGAACGAGCGCGTCACCATCGGCGCCATGGCGATGGGCGAGGCGCAAGCGGCGCTCGATCTCACGCTGGATTATGTGCGCACCCGCAAGGCTTTCGGTGGCGCCGTTGTGGACGCGCGAAACCATCCGCCAGCGGCTGGCGATGCTGGCGGCGAAAGTCGAGGCCGGCCGGCAGCTTGTTTATCACGCCGCCTGGCTCGATACGCAGGGCGTCGATGCCACCCGCGAAGTCTCGATGGTCAAGGCCTATTGCGGCGAACTCGTCAACGAAGTCATGTACAATTGCGTGCAGTTCCACGGCGGCATGGGCTTCATGCGCGAGAGCACGATCGAGCGCATGTCGCGTGACGCGCGCGTGCAGAATATCGGCGGCGGCGCCACCGAAGTGATGCTCGAGGAAGTCGCCAAGCGGATGTAGGGCTACGCCGGCGGGCGACCGTGTCATCATGATTGACGCCAGAGAAGCGCCCACCGCCTGCTTGCCGCTCGCGCCTTTCTGCGGGAGACTTCCCTCAAAATAGCGGGAGGTGCGCATGCAGGTCGTTCCGTTAGGTCCGGGTTTCGCTGCCGAGTTGCGCGGCGTAACGCTTGCCGACGTCGCCAACGATGATGCCGTTTATCAGGCGGTCGCGCGGCGCGTTCGAGGCACACTCGGTGCTGGTGTTTCGCGATCAGGAAGTCAGCGATGAATCGCAGATCGCTTTCTCGCGCCGCTTCGGTCCGCTGGAAATAACGCCAGCCGGGACGCAGGGCGCCGGCACCCATCTAGTCATCCTCTCGACCATCGGTCCCGACGGCAAAGTCGTACCGGCCGACTCGCGGGTCGCGCTGCGCAACAAGGCAAACCAGCTTTGGCATGCCGACTCGACGTTCAAGAGCGTGCCGGCGCTCGCCTCGGTGCTGTCAGCGCGCATCATTCCCAGTCATGGCGGCGAGACCGAATATGTCTCGACCAGGCTTGCCTTCGATCGGCTCGATGCCGCGATGCAGGACCGCGTCGCAAACTTGTTCGCCTGGCACGACTATTCGTATTCACGCAGCAAGATCGCGCCCGACATCGTCGCCACAACCGAGCGCGCGGCGCTGCCGCCGCAATGCTGGCGCATGGTGTGGACCAATCCGGCCAACGGCCGGCGTGCGCTTTACGTCGCTTCGCATGCTTACGCCATCGACGGCATGGACGAGAGCGCGGCGCAAGACCTGCTCGCCGAACTCACCGAGGCGGCGACCGCGCCGGGCTTGAGTTACACGCACGTTTGGAGGCAGGGCGACGTGGTGATGTGGGACAATCGCGCCACGCTGCATCGCGGCCGGCCGTGGCCGCCGAACGAGGCGCGGCTGATCGTGCGCACGACCATTTCGGCGACCGATGCCGACGGCCTGCAGAGCGTGCGGCCAGCGGCGCGCCAGGCGGCGGAGTAGGGCTCGCTGAGCCAGTCGTTATTTTGACGATCACACTTGATTTGTAGATGGACGGCCGGCGGCGGCGTTCAATCGGATCGCGATAAGGCCGCGCGTCGCCAATTCCGACAGGCACGATGTCATGGATTCCGGGCTTCGCTCTGCGCTCCACCCCGGGATGCCGACGGATATTGACAACATATTGTCATTATGACAATATACGACCATAATGGAAGCGCCGATGACGGTCGAAGATGCCATTACCGACCTCGTGCTCGAGACCTTTCGGCTCAACGGCCGTCTGCTGCTGTCCGGCGACGCCCTCGTGGCCGACCTCGGCCTTACCAGCGCGCGCTGGCAGGTGCTTGGCGCGATCGCACTGGCGCCGGCGCCACTGTCGGTCGCTCAGATCGCGCGCAACATGGGGCTCACGCGGCAGGCGGTGCAGCGCCTGGCAAACGAGATGGAGGCCGACGATCTGGTGCGGTTCGCGCCCAATCCGCACCACCAGCGCGCCAAGCTCGTCGTGCTCACGGCCGCGGGAAAAAGCGCGTTCGCCGCGGCCATGAAACGTCAGACCGCATGGGCGGCCGAGCTTGGAGCTGATCTCACGGCGCGGAAAGATGGCGGCCGCTGTGGCGACGCTGCGCAGCATTCGACGACGTCTTGAAAATGGAACCGATGGCGACAACGCCGAATAGGGAGACATGCCATGCTCAGTCTGCGTCCGCTCGATGAACGTGTGCCGATTCAACAACAGCTCGGCGCCACCGCGTCACCCGCGGTGCTGATCAACATCTTCACCGTTGCGCCCGAAGACGTCGACGGCTTGCTCGCCGCCTGGGAGCACGACGCCAATTGGATGAAAAAGCAGCCCGGCTATATCTCGACGCAATTGCATCGCGGCATCGGCGGCAGTTGTGCGTTCTTCAATTACGCGGTCTGGGAGTTGGTCGGGCATTTCCGCGCCGCTTTCACCAATCCCGAGTTTCGCGCCGCGCTGGCGGCTTATCCGTCAAGCGTGGTCGCCTCGCCGCATTTGTTCGAGAAGGTCGCGGTGCCGAATTTGTGCGCCAATTAGGTGCGATCTGTTTCAGATAGAACCCGCAACGCTCGTCATGCCCGGCCTTGTGCCGGGCATCCCGATGAAGCTGGCACGGCCCTGCATCTTTGAACGGGATGGCCGGGACAAGCCCGGCCATGACGGCTGCTGAGGCGGCCGGCGCTACCCCTGATAGGTCCGGTTCGGAATAGCGAAGCCGCAGCTTGAGCCGTCGGTGACGTTGCACCTCGTCCTCCCAGGGCAGCCGGTATTTGCCGTCCACGAGATCGCGCATGTAGGTGTAAGGACAATCCTGCGCGCCGCCTTTCACCGCCACATAGCCGCGGTGGCCGAACTGATAAATGTTGTTCTCGACGCCCCAGATCCGGCGCGCTTCGTCGGCGAGTTTCGGCCGCACCTCGGCGGTGATGATTTCGTCGGGCGCGCCGTTGCCGGTGACGAGCGGCACGCCGTCGTAGTTGACGATCATGCCTTCGCCCATGGAATTGAACACGCCGTCGGTGCCGGCCATGCAGACGTTCGCGGTGTACATCAGATTGGAGAACGAGTTGCTTTGATTGCTGATCTGCCAGGCGTGGCGGATCGGCGCCGTATAGCCCGCCGTGCGCAGCATGATGTTGGCGCCCTTGTAGGCGCACTCGCGCGCCATCTCGGGAAACATGCCGTCGTGGCAGATGATCAGCGCCACCTTGCTGCCGTTGGGGCCGTCGCACACCGGAATGCCGAGATTGCCCGGCTCCCACGGTTCGACCGGCACCCAGGGATGCATCTTGCGGTAATAGAGCTTGATCTCGCCTTCGTCGTCGATGATCAGGCCGGAATTGTAGGGGTTGCCATCCGGATTGAACTCCATGATGGAGAAACAGCCCCAGATGCGATTGTCGATGCAGGCTTGGCGGAAGCTCGCAACTTCCGGTCCGTCGAGCCGCGACATCAAATCCGGATTGGTGTCCATCGACAGGCCGTGCAGCGAATATTCGGGAAACACCACCAGGTCCATGGTGGACATGCCCTTGCGAGCCTTCTGCACCATGCGCGCAGATCTTTTGCGTCTGTGCCGCAAGGTCGCTCTTGGCGGCGATTGTCGGCAATTGCAGTTGAACGAGCCCGATGACCACGCCGTCGGGAGTCTTGTTCAATCCGCCGAGTCCACTCATCGATAATCTCTCCTCTGCGTACCAGCTCCCGGGCGCGGCCAATCTACACGCTCCGGCGGCGGACTGCGCGCCTTTTGCACAGGCGGGGCCGCGGCTTGACAAACGTGCAGCTGCACCTAGTTATTTGTATATGCAATTAATTCCGCGGTAAGCGTTGGGTGCCCGATTTCGGCTTCCATCTCGGATCGCTCACGGAGCTCAGCCAGGAGTTTCAATCATGACATCGCGTTCAGTCGTTTTTGCCGAACCGGTCCGTACGGCAATCGGAGCCTTCGGCGGCGCCCTCAAGGATGTGACGCGCGCCGACGCTTGGTGCGGTCGCGATCAAGGGCGCCGTCGAGCGCGCCGGGATTCGCGCCGACGACGTGCAAACCGTGGTGATGGGCAACGTCGTGCAGGCTGGTGAGAAGATGAACCCCGCCCGTCAGGCCGGCGTCGATGCCGGGCTGCCGGTGACGACGCCGGCGATGACGGTCAACCGCGTCTGCGGCTCCGGTGCGCAGGCCATCGTGTCGGCCGCGCAGGAGATTTTGCTCGGCAATATCGATGTCGCCGCTGCCGGCGGCATGGAGAGCATGGATCAGGCACCGTATCTCATTCCGCGCGCGCGCTGGGGCTATCGCATGGGCGACGGCCAGCTTTATGACAGCATGCTGCGTGACGGCTTGAACGACGCATTCTCCGACAAACATTCCGGCTGGCACACCGAAGACCTGGTCGAGAAGTATCAGGTCACCCGCGAGGCGCAGGATCAATGGGCGCTGCGCTCGCAACAGCGTTTCGCCGCCGCGCAAGCCGCCGGTCATTTCAAGTCGCAAATCGTCGCCGTCGAGGTGCCGGGCAAGAAGGGGCCAGTCGGCGTTCGATAAGGATGAAGCCAATCGGCCCGACACCACGATGGAGATCCTCGCCAAGCTGAAACCCGCTTTCCGCCCCGACGGCACGATCACCGCCGGCAATGCGCCGGGACTGAACGACGCTGCCGCCGCTGTGGTGCTTGGCGGATGCGTGCTTGGGCGGAGAAGCAGGGGCTTTCACCTTATGCGCGTCTGGTCGTCCTACGGCATCGCCGCCGTTGAGCCCGGCATGTTCGGGCTTGGGCCGGTGCCGGCGGTGCGGCAAGCACTGGCGCGCGCCGGCTGGGATGCGGCCTCGGTCGACCGCGTGGAGATCAACGAGGCGTTTGCGGCCATCGCCATCGTGGTCGCGCGCGAACTTGGTTTCGCCGACGATATCGTCAATGTCGAAGGCGGTGCCGTTGCGCACGGCCATCCGATCGGCGCCACCGGCGCGGTGCTGGCCACCAAGCTCATTCACTCCATGCGCCGCGACGGTCTCAAGCGCGGCATCGTCACGCTCTGCATCGGCGGCGGCCAGGGCATCGCGCTGGCGATCGAGGCGATGCATTAGGGCGCGAGCGTTTTTTAATTCGGAGCCGCCATGCGCGGCTTCTATCTACGGCATGATGATCCGTCATCCTGAGGCGCGAGCGAAGCGAGCCTCGAAGGATGAGCGGCCCGGTCCGGGCCGTCGCCCTTCGAGGGCCGCTGCGCGGCCACCTCAGGGTGACGGGTCACGCTCAAAGGGTGGCCGCCCAATATTTCTCCTTCGTCCGGCTTGCTCGACAAAGCCCGCATCGCCGTGGGATGATTGAAGAAATCGGCATCGGCGCCGCCCTGGCGCTGATAACGGACGCGCCGCAGCGGGGGGCGATGGCAGAGGCCAATCATTCGGATCGCGCGCGGCTTCTCCGGTTCTGGGCGAGCGCCAAGGGGTTTTGGGGCGGCCCATCGGCGATGGTGGCGTGGCCGCTGACCATCGGGCTGGTCGCCATCGCGATCTCGCAGCTTTTCGTCCAGTACCGCCTCAATTATTGGAATCGCGATTTCTTCAACGCGCTGGCGCGGCGTGACGGCGACACGCTGTGGGGCCAGGTGACGGTCTTTATACCGTTGGCGATCGTCAGCGTCGCTTTGTCGGTCATTTCCGTCTGGGCGCGCATGACCACGCAGCGCAAGTGGCGGCAGTGGCTCACCACCAGCATCCTGCGCGACTGGCTCGCCAACGACAATTACCGACAGCTTGAGGCGGCGTCGGGCGAATACAAGAATGCCGAATATCGCATTTCCTACGACGCCAAATCGGCAACGGATTCGCCGGTCGATCTGACGCTGGGGCTCGTCAATTCGGTGATGACCGCGTGTGTCTTTACCAGCGTGCTCTGGTCTGTCGGCGGCGCGCTGACCGTCAGGGTGAGCGGAATGGTCGTGACGGTGCCGGGCTATCTGGTCATCGGCGCGGTCATCTATGCGGTGCTGTTCACCGGCTTGATGTTGATCATCGGCCGCCACTTGCCGGAAGTGATCCAGCAGCAAAGCCAAAGCGAGGCCGAATTTCTGGCGGCCGGCAACGATGTCCGTGAATCGGCCAACCACGCGGTCGGCGATGGAAACGACGAACGACAGCGCGCGGTCTGGGACGCGCTGGCTCAGGTGTTGCTGCGCTGGCGTCAATTGCTCTGGCAATTGATGGGGACGACCTTCGTTTCGCAGACCGATCTTTTGTTCGCGCCGGTGTTCGGCTGGTTTCTGTGCGTTCCCAAATATCTTGCCGGCACGATGACGCTCGGCGAGTTGACGCAAGCCTCGGCCGCGTTCGTCACCGTGCAGGTGGGCTTCAACTGGCTGGTCGACAATTATCAGCGGCTGTCGGACTGGCGCTCGGCCGCCAATCGGGTCGCGGTTTTGTTGATCGGGCTCGATCAGGTCAAACAGTCGGGACCGTCGAAACCGACCGCGTCTTGATCAAGTCGGCGTACCAGTGGAACGACTCCTTCGGCAGCCGACGCAACGTCGGATAGTCCATATAGACCAAGCCGAAGCGCTGCGCCAAGCCGGAGCTCCATTCGAAATTGTCG
Organism: uncultured Alphaproteobacteria bacterium; assembly: GCA_963737755.1. Classification (GTDB taxonomy): domain Bacteria; phylum Pseudomonadota; class Alphaproteobacteria; order Rhizobiales; family Xanthobacteraceae; genus BOG-931. Next base: position 338,701 of record CAVTTZ010000029.1, read on the forward strand.
AGCAGCGACCAAACAAAATAGCCGCGCACATCGACGCCGTCGGCGACCGCGGCAAACATCGCATCGGTGTAAGCCTTCAGATAAGCGATGCGCGGCGCGTCGGGCACGGCGCCTTCGGGCGTCGGCTTGTCGGCATGCGCGGTGCCGTTTTCGGTCACGTAGATCGGCAAGCCGTAGCGCTTGTACATGGTGGTGAGGATCTCACGGAACGCATCCGGCTCGACCGGCCAGCCCATGGAGGATCGCGGTACCGAGTTCAGGCGCCGAGCCGAACCACAAGCCCAGCGGATTGCCGTCGCTCGCCACCACGTAATGCGGCGAATAGTGGTTGAGCCCGAACCAGTCGACCGGCCGGCAGATGCGCTTGAGATCGTCGGCCTGCACGTAGGGGGCCATCAAGTCGGCGAGCAGCGGCGGATAGACGCCGCGCAATTGCGGATCCGGAAAGGCTCCGTTCCAGTACGCATCGAGCATGTCGGAGGCGGCCTTGTCTTCCGGCTTGTCGGTCGCGGGCCGGCAAGGCTGGCAATTATGAACCGCGCCGAGCGAGGCTCCGGCCACGGTCGCACGGAGAATGTCGATCGCGGCGCCGTGGCCGAGATTCACGTGATGAATGGCGCGCAGCAGCATGGCGCGGTCGACGATGCCGGGCGCCTGACCGCCCAGCGCGAAGCCGAACAGTGTGAACACGCTCGGCTCGTTGAAGGTCGCGAACCGTTTCACCCGGTCGCCGTAACGGCGCGCAACCACATCGGTGTAATCCGCGAACCATTTGGCGCAGTCGCGGTTGGTCCAGCCGCCGTCCTCCTGCAGGCCTTGCGGCAGGTCCCAGTGATAGAGGCAAAGCCACGGCTCGATGCCGGCGGCGATGACCTTGTCGATCAGCCGGTCGTAGAAGGCGAGCCCGGCTTCGTTGATGGCGCCACGCCCGGTCGGCATGATCCGCGGCCACGCCACAGAAAATCGGTAGGCATCTATTCCGAGCTTCTGCATCAGCCCGACGTCTTCCGGGTAACGGTGATAATGGTCGCAGGTAACGTCGCCGGTATCGCCGTTCGCGATCTTGCCGGGCAGATGGGAATAAATGTCCCAGATGCTTGGACCACGGCCGTCTTCATGGACGGCGCCCTCGATCTGATAAGCCGCGGTGGAAACGCCCCAGGTGAAAGACGATGGGTTTTTGGGAAGACCGGCATTCATGGCAATAACCTCATCACGCGAATTTGTTGATGCAGCAATGCTGCGCTTTTATCAGGAAAAAATTCAAAACGGCCGCATGCCGCGCGCGCGGTTGCGCCAGACTTGGCGCTCGAGTTCGGCGAACCGTGATTGAACGCTGACGTCCCGAATCGGCGCGGGGCCAGTTTTCTCGGCGGACTGCGCCAGCGCACGGACCAGGTCGGCGCGCCCGACAACGCCGACCAGCTTGTCGTCCTCGATGACCGGCAGCCGCTTGATGCGATGCTGCGTCAAAAGGTGACAAGCCAGCGCGATCGGCGCGCCGGCCGCGACAGTGATCGGCTCGCGCGACATGATCTCCGCGACTTTACGGGCACCAAGCAGCGCCGGATCTCGGGTCGGGCCTTGCGCTCCGGCCACCATCTGTAGCCACGGCGAGCCGTCGGCGCTTTTGCCATCCTCGCGCAACAGATCAGTCTCGGTAATGACGCCGACGACGTGCGTGGACCCGTCAATCACCGGCAGGCCGCTGACGTGATTGTCCAACATCAATCTGGCCGCGGCCAGAATAACCGTATCGGGCGTAACCGTAACCACCCGGCGTGTCATGAAGTCTTCTACCCGCAAGGCTGCAATTGGCATGTCCGATCTCCGACATACGCGAACTTTATCAGCCGTTGTTTGACGATGTCCATCCGGCTGCCTACTTGACCGATATCAGGGGACGTTGTTGCCGGGTCACATTCGTCAACTACACTGAAAGTAACTCGTGGAGGCGCAACATGACCGAGACCCATACTCACACCGCCAATCCGTTTTCATTCGCTGAGAAGGCCTTTCCATTTGCTTTCGACCGCAGCGAGTTTGCTGCAATCGGAAAAAAGCGCATGGAAACGTTTGTCAACATGCAGACCGAATTGCTTGAGGAAATCCAGGAGGCGAACCGGCATTGGCTTGATCGCATCCAGTCGGAAGCCAATCTGGCTGCCGAATATGCATCTCGGCTAAGCAGCGTGCGCACGCTTCCGGATGCGGTGGCGGTATCCCACGACTGGTCGACGCAATACTTCCAGCGGCTCGCGGACGACGGCAAGCATCTTGCCGATGGCACCCGCAAGCTCATGGAGACCGGCGCGCGGCTGTTCTCGCACGGATTTGAACGGCCCGCCGGCGTTGCCTGACGCGAGCTTATTTGCTGGGCGGTGATTGCTTTTGAAGATAATTGTATGCGACCGCGTCGATGCGCGGTCGCCCACTGATAACGCGGCGTCACGCGATAGCCGAGGCGCGTGGTCCACACGGCTCACGGGCGGAGCTCCAGTCAAGCCGAAGGACATCACAGGACCATCGCCTGCCGGCGGTGCGTGTAGTATTGCTCCCTGATGACTCGCGTTATGAGGCCGGGGGGCGTCCATTGGACTTTGAAAGCGCTATCGTCCAATTCGGCACCGAGGCCGTCTTGCGCTATCGGGCTGTCGCTGAGCCCCGCCACGACAACGAGCTTCCTGAAAGCTTTCTGCGTAACTTTGTTGCGCTGCGCTTCCATGAGCAGTTCGGCAAACACGTCCACGTCGAGCGCCTCTACACCGCGATGGTGCTCGATCTCGGACTTCCGCTGAGTCCAGACCTCGTCACGGTGCTGGCCGGTTTTCGCGCCGATTTGGCCGTCTACGAAGATGGCAAGCCCGTCGCCATTATTGCGCTCAAGGTTTTCGACGCGGCATCGCCGTTGCCATCGATGGGCGCCGAGGTGGACAAGGCGCAAATTCTGGCGCGGCTCGCCAAGCTGCGGGTTTTCGTCGGTGTGATGATCTGCCCGATCATCGTGTCGCTCGAGGCTCGGATCGAGCGGCTGCACGATGCATTCGGTGGCAACATGTATGTCGGTGAACGCCAGCAATCGCGCGACCAAACATGGCAATGGTGCTTTGCCTGCGCTTCGCTGGGCGGCCGCGAAGGCGCGCGCTCGTACTGAGCAAATCCGCCTCAACGGAAAGCGCTTCGGCGCTGCTTATCCGGCCGCAGATTGAATCTCGGTCTCTGTTCCAGATCGGCGTGCCGGCGCCGGCTTAGCCAGCCCGAGATTTTCGCGCAACGTCGGCCCCTCGTAATCCTGATGAAATAAGCCGCGCTGCTGTAGTTCAGGTACGACGAGCCGCACGAAATCTTCATACGCGCCCGGCACGTGGGTGGCGGCGACGACGAAGCCGTCGCAGGCGCCGCCGCTGAACCACTCCTCGAGTTGATCTGCGACCCGTTGTGGCGAGCCGACGAATGTCGGCATCTCTCGCAACGTGCCGCGGCCGCTGAAATGCACAAAATCGCGCACCGTGGGATTAGGCTTGCCGCTGAGCTGAATGACACGATCGCGGATCGCCTGGATGCCGCTGATGGATTGTAGTTCATCGGCCGTGAAAGGCTCGTCGATCGGCTTCGAGGCGAAGTCGAAATTCAAGGCTTCCGATAACAACGCCAGCGAGTTGATCGGCTGTGCCAGGCGATCGACCAGCGCGAACTTGTCCTCCGCCTCGGCCTGGGTTTCGGCAACCACCGGATAGACCGCGGGCGCGATGCTCGCATCGCGTCCCTGCTCGGCGAGTGATTGCTTGAAGCTCGCGTATTGCTTCTTGGCGACCGTGAGGTTGGGGAATATCACAAAGATGAGCTCGCCCCAGCGCGAGGCGAATTCCTTGCCGCGGCCGCTCTGTCCAGCCTGGATGATGACCGGATGCCCCTGCGGTGAGCGCGGCACCGTAAAGGGGCCGCGCGATTTGAAGAACTTTCCCGAATGATTGAGGCTGTGCACCTTGTCGGGATCGGCGAAAACGCCGTTCCGATCAAACACAATGGCGTCATCGTCCCAGGTGCCCCAGTGCCCCAGCACGACGTCCATGAACTCATCGGCGCGGTCATAGCGCAGGTCATGGCCCAGATGCGCGGCGGCGCCGAAATTGGCCGCCTCGGAATCGTTGAGCGACGTGACCACGTTCCACGCCGCCCGGCCGCCCAACAACAAGTCTACGGTGGCGAACAAACGCGCGACGTGGAAGGGCTCGTAATAGGTCGTGGAATACGTGACGCCAATGCCGAGATGGCGGGTGGCCAGTCCCATCGTCAACGCGACGGCGACGGGATCGAGCTTGCCGGCCCGGATGCCGTGGCGCAGCGTTGCGGTGACATCGTTGCCGTAGCGGTCGGGGATCGCCAAACGGTCGTCGAAGAAGGCGAGGTGAAATTTGCCGCGCTCGAGCGTGCGGCCGATTTCCTCGTAATACTCGCGGGAGAACCAGTTCGGCTGCGAATCCGGGTGGCGCCACGATGCCGGATAGTTCGAGCAATTCTGCGCCTGCAGGAAGCCGATCAGCTTCATTTGTCGTTTCATGGCCGTACGTCCCTCTGCAAGCGGCAGAACCTGTTTTAGATAACTTTCGTGGCGCGAAGCTTTGCCAGCGTCCGTGGATCCACATCGGCCAGCGTGCTCAGGATTTCGTCGGTGTGATCGCCTTTCGCCACGCCGGCGTGTTTGAAACGCGGTGGGGTGCGCGACATGCGGGGCAGGGCGCTCGGAATTGAGATCAATCCGGCGCGCGAGGCGACCTCCATGACATTTTCTCTCGCCCGATAATGGGGGTCGTCGAAAATGTCTTTGATGTCGTAGATCGGTCCGCACGGCACCTGATAGTGGTCGCAGGCGTCGAGGACGCCTTCCAGCGTCATGGTGTGCACCCAGGCGGCGACGATACCGTTGACGTCGTCGCGATGGGCCAGCCGGGCCGCCATGGTGGCGTAGGGGCCATCGCCGGCGAGATCGGGGCGCCCCATGGCCTCCGCGAGCCGGGCGAACATCTTGTCGCTCGAACAGGCCAATGCGACCCAGCGGCCGTCCGCGGTTTCATAATGACTATGGGGAACGACGTTGACGGTGTCGGCGCCCATGCGCTCGCGCACAAAGCCGGTCTTGGCGTAGACGGGCGCGATCTCGTCGAGCAGGCGGAAAACAGACTCGTAAAGACCGATATCGATGACTTGGCCTTGTCCGGTTGCGTCGGCGTGGCGCAAAGCCAACAGCACGCCGATCGCGCCCCACAGGCCGGAGATGTAGTCGGCCAGCGAGGTCGAGCCCGGCATGACCGGCGGACGGCCGGGCTCTCCGGCCAGATGCGCGAGCCCGCTGAAGCCATGGGCGATGCGGGCAAAGCCCGGCTTGTTGCGATTGGGGCCGTCCTGTCCGTAGCCGCTGACCCGCAGCATGATCAGCTTCGGGTTGACAGCGCTCAGCGCGTCAAAGCCGAGGCCCCATTTTTCCAGCGTGCCGGGCCGGAAATTCTCCAGCACGACATCGGAATGGCGCACCAGTTCGCGAAACAACGCCGCGCCTTCTTTGGCGCGCAAGTCGAGCGTCACCGACTTTTTGTTGCGGGCTTCGCTGAGCCAAACGTAAGTGTCGCCACATTCTGTCGGCGTACCGAAACGGCGCAGTGGATCGCCCTCGTCGGGCAACTCGATCTTGATGACCTCGGCGCCGAAATCGCCGAGCACGGTGCCGCAGAACGGCGCCGCGATGAAGGTGGCGATGTCGAGAACGCGGATGCCGGCCAAGGCTTCAGGCGGCATCGCGATCGCCTTTTGCCTTGCCGCCCGCGCGCGCAATCAACGCGTGACGATCGCAGACCGCTTGCGCGATCTTGGCGACCGCCATGTCGATCAGCACGCCGTCTTTGCCGAAGGCGCCGTCGCCGCCGGCATTGGCCGACGTGATGGCGGAGAGAATGTCCTGCGCCCAACTCAATTGCTTGGCGCTAGGAGAAAACACGTCATTGGCGGCTTCGATCTGCGAGGGATGGATCGCCCATTTGCCTTCGAACCCGAGCGCGGCGGCGCGTTCCGCCGATGCGCGGAAGCCGGCCGCATCGCCGAAATTGGCGTAAGGTCCATCGATGGCGCGGAGTTTATAAGCGCGGCAGGCATTGGCGATCCGCGACAAGGCGAAGTGCCACTGGTCGTTCCAATGGGTGTGGCGAATGCCCGCTGCGTCGGGGTCGGTCAACATCGTGTAGCGCGGATCGGAGGCGCCGATCACCTCGCCGCAGGTTTGCAGATCGATCGAATAGTCGCCGACGCCGAAGATCATGGCCTCGAGGCGATCGGACGATGCGGCGATCTCTTCGACATGAGCGAGCCCGAGCGTCGTCTCGATCAAAACTTCGATGCCGAGCGGTTCGGATCGCCGGGTCTCGTGCTCAAGCCCGCCGATCAAGGCGTCGACGAACTGCACATCGCGCGCAGTGCCGACTTTCGGAACGAGGACGAGGTCGAGCCGAGGGCAGCGCGTGACGACGTCGATGATGTCGCGAACGCCCCATTCGGTGTCGAGGCCGTTGACCCGCACGGCCATGACCTTGCGGCCCCAATCGATCTCGTTCAGGGCCATAATGGCGCTTTCGCGGGCTTCGCGCTTCTTTGCCGGGGCGACGGCGTCCTCGAGATCAAGAAACACAAAGTCGGCCGCGCTTTGCCGCGCTTTGTCGAAGAACCGCGGCGAGGTCGCCGGGACCGCGAGTTCCGAACGTTGCAGGCGCTGCCGCTTTGCCTTGATCGACGTCAGCGACATGCGCGGTTCACTCCTGCTCCCGAGTGGGTCTGATCCTCACCGCGGCCATGAAACTAAAAGCGGCGCCGTCGCGCACCGCGCTCAATGCACGGCCGCGTACATGATCCGCTCCTCGTTGGCCTGGCCGGCGGAGAATTCCTCGACCACACGGCCTTGCCGGGTGACGAGGATCCGATCCGAGAGACTGAGAATTTCCGGCAGATACGACGAAATCACCACGACGGCGATGCCGCTGTCGGCGAGATCGTTGATGATCTGATGGAGATCGGCGATGGCGCCGACGTCGACGCCGCGGGTCGGCTCATCGAATATGACAGCTTGGGCTCCTGCACCAGCGATCGTGCGACCACGACTTTTTGCTGATTGCCGCCCGACAGCGCAACGACGGTGCGTGTCGGCGCCGCTGGCGCGCACCTTGAGTGCATCGATCCAGTTGCGGCCCAGCGCAACGATGTCCGCCTCGGTGCACGATCTGGACGTTGCTCTTGTCGGAGCCCAGCATGTTGACGAAGATATTTTCGCCGACCGTCATGGTCTCGAAAAAACCCTCGAGCTTGCGGTCTTCGGTGACATAGACGATGCCGCGTTTCACCGCTTCGCGCGGGGTGCGAAAACGCACCGGATGGCCTTCGAACTCGATGCGGCCGCCGTGAAACAGATCGCGCTTGAGCACGCCGGCGACGACCTTGGCCGTCTCGGTGCGGCCCGATCCGACCAGGCCGAAGATGCCGGTGATCTGTCCGGCATAGATCGAGAACGACGTGCTTCGCACCATCCGGCCCATGGTGAGGTTCTCGACCGACAGACACCTTTCGGCCGATAGCGGCGCGCGCTCTCGCGGTGGCCGTAGAGGTCGCCCGACAGGCGTGCGGCCGACCATGGCGCGAATGATCTTGTCGCGATCCATGTCCTTGGTGTCGGCGGTGATGACATGCTGACCGTCGCGCAGGACCGTGATGCGGTCGGAGACATCGAGCGCCTCCTCGAGCGCGTGCGAGATGAAGATGACCGAAACGCCCTGCAGCTTGAGCCGCTTCAACAGCGCGAAGAAATACGATTTTTCCTCGGGCGTCAGCGGTCGCGGTCGGTTCGTCGAAGATGATGATGCGGGCCTTGAAGTGCACGGCGCGCGCGATTTCGACCATCTGCTTGCTGCGCCGCGCCGAGCGACGAGACCATCGCGGTCGGGTCGACGTCGAAGTTCAGCGACTGAAAGAATTGCTGCGCCGAGATGTAGATGCCGCGCAAGCGATTGAGCAGGCTTTCCTTCCCGAGATAGAGGTTCTGCGCCACCGTCAGCGTCGGGATCAGGCTGGTCTCCTGAAAGACCATGGCGATGCCGCTGCGAGCGCTTCCGCCGGCGTGGCGAAGCGCACCGGCCTTGCCCTCGATCACGATCTCGCCCTTGGTCGGCGTCACGGCGCCGGCGATCATCTTGGTGAGCGTCGATTTGCCGGCGCCGTTTTCGCCGAGCAGGGCGTGGATTTCGCCATGCCGCAGCGAAAAGTCGACGTCCTTTACCGCGGCCGTGCCGTGATATTCCTTGGTGATGCTGCGCAGCTCGAGAATGTTGCTAGCTTCCATTGCCGCGCCCCGACAGCTCGATCGCAAGGATTTCGTCGCCGCCCTTGCTGGCCACGATGAGTCTGGATCCCCACTCGGCGACGCTGGTCAGGCCGTGACGTTTGCCGCCGGTGCGGCTGTGGAAACTCTCGACCGGCGTATGGTCGTCGTTCAGCGCCACGATCAGGCCGTAAGAACGCGTCGGTGCCCAGGGTTTCAGGATACCCATTTGTTTGAGCGCGCCGCCTTGCATCGGCTCGCTGAACGATTTGCCGCTGGCGAGCGACGGCGCGATCCAGAATTCCTTCGGGCACTTCCGCCATCATGGCGCGACGATAGCCGGGCTCGCGGCGCACGAACTCGACCAGCTGGTTGCGCGGAGCGAACAGGCACAGCCAGGCGCCGCCACGCGCGCGCGGCGCAAGCCGCGACGGATAGCCGGGCAGGGCGGTCAGGACGGGCGACGGGCTTCTTGGCGCCATCGAGGTCGAAGCGCAGCAGCCGGTTCGTCCAGCTTTCGGAAACCAGCGCGCTGCGTCCGTCGGCCAGGACAAGGCATCCGGCCGGATAGCGCAGCTTTTCGGCGAGCGGCGTCATGTCGCCGCTGCGAACGTCGATCGACCACACCGATCCGGCCGCCTCGGACTCCAACAAGTCGCGCTGCCAGTTCGCGGCGGTGTTCTTGCTCGACCCGACGCAGACGATGAGTCTCTTGGCGATCGCGGAAGGCCGCGGCGGTCACGGAGGCGCGCGGCAAGCGCGGCAGGTCGAGATAGACTCTTCGAACCGCTTTGAGCGTTCAGCAGCGACAGGCCGCGCGCCTGATCGAAAATCGCGATGGTGCCGTCGGCGGCCGACGCGGTGGCGAGGATCTCGCCTTCGCATTCGAGCAATCGGACGTCACGCTTGACCAATCGGCGCCGGCGCGCAGCAGTTCCCGATCCGACGAGAACAACACGCCGTTCGACGTAACGATGAGATTGTCCGGCCGATTGCGGCTGAGCAGATGCTCGGCTTCGTCGATGGCGCCGTTCGGCTTGAGCGCGCCGTCCATCGGCGGAATGGCGATCGAGGCGTCGCCCCGTCCGAGAAAGCGATCGAGCGAACGCGTGAACACGTTATCCATGCGCCTTCCCCCAATAGCTCTGGAAGCCGTTCCAGTTCGGGTCGGCGCCGGGAATCCGGTAGCGGCCGATGCGGTTGTTGGAGATGCCGCCGAGATAGAGCCAGCCCTTGTGCTCGCGCATCGACGTGATCATCGGATGGTTCTTCGCGCCCAGGTCCCACAGCGATTCCAGCACGCGTGCCGTCCGGCGCCATCTTGATCGACGCAGCCGGTGTTGAGATTGGGATAGAGCCATTCGTCGGGCGCGAGCCGCCGCGCCATGCGGCGGCGGAAGCCGGGCATGCGCAGCGCGACATCGAGCGCCGGCGAGCGCATGCCGAGCAACGCCACCCAGTAATTGCCGTCGGACGATCGATTGATGTTGTCCGGATAGCCGGGCAGATCGCTGACCAGAACCTCGACCGTGCCGCGTTTGGGCCCGTCGAACCAATAGCGGTTCACCCGGCAGCCCCAGCTCTCGGCGAACAGAAGCGATTGGCCGTTCGGCTCGATGCAGATGCCGTTCGGAAACACCAGGCCGCGCAGAACGGTCTGCGTCTTGTTGGTCTTCGGATCCCAACAGATGATGCGGCCGTTGCCGCGGCTCTCCAGCGCGTCCATCGGCCAGGTGTGCATCTCGTAGCGGATGGTCGCCTCGCTGAAGAACACGCGGCCGTCCGGCGCGATGTCGAGATCGTCCGCGAGCCGCAGCCGGGAGTCGTCGATGATCGAGAACCGCGATCGGTTGGTCTCGTCGGTCGCGCTTGCTGACCTCGCCGGCGCGCGACACCTTGTAGAGCCCCATGCCGCCGACGCAGACGAAGATGTTCTGTTCCGGGTCGAGCGCCATGCCCAGGGTATGGCCGCCGATATGCGCCAAAACTTCGGCCTTTTCGTAGTTCGGCGCGCGGAAGCGGATGATGTCGCCCTGCCGGTTGCCGCAATAGAGATTGTCGTCGCTGTCGAAGATGCACGTCTTCCGGCCCCTCGACCTGCCCGAGGCCGATGAGTCTCGACGCTTTTGAGCTTGTCGTTGAGCGGCGTACGGCGAGCTTGAATTTTCCACGGTCGTGGCCGGCCGCGGCAGCTCGACCAGCGCCGGCGACATGTAGACCTTGTTCAGCAGCTTATCGCGGTGCTTCACCCATTTCACGTCGACGAGCACGGCGAAGATCAGCGTGATGCCGAGCACCATCGATCCGGAGCCGGCATTGAGGCCGAGCTGGATCACGCCGTTGGTGAGCATCAGAACGATGATGGCGCCGATCATGGCTTTCGACGACCGTGCCGCGGCCGCCGCCGAGGCTGATGCCGCCGAGAACGACCGCGGTCAGCACCGAGATTTCCAGGCCGACGCCGGTGTCGGTGCCGGAGCCGCCGAGGCGCGCAGCGTAGAGCACGCTCGCCATGCCGCACAGCACGCCGGAAATGACGTAGGTCGCGCAGACCGTCCGTTTGACGTTGATGCCGATATTGTACGACGACTTGCGCGAGCCGCCGATCGCCATCGCGCGCCAGCCCGGCCCGCTGCGGCTGAAAATGACGTGCGCGATCGCGAAGATCACGATCATCACGATGAAGCTCGTCGGGACGCCGAAGACATCGCCGAGGCCCAGGAAGTCCAGGTGTCGTCGTCGAAAAAGCCCATCGACATCGCCTGCGCGTAGCGCAGCAGCAGGATGTCGACCAAGGCGCGCACGATGATCAGCGTCACCAGCGTCGTCAGAAAGGCGCGCAGCCGCAGGTAGCCGATCAAGAGGCCGTTGAAGAGGCCGACAAGTCCGCAAACCACCAACACGGCCGGGATCGCGGCCCAGAGCGGCCAGCCGCCGAGATTGAGCAGATAAAGCGCCGTGAAAGTTGCCGAGCGCAAAGTTCGAGCCGACGCTCAGGTCGATGCCGCCGGAGATGACCACCACCATCATCGCCAGGCACACGAGGCCGAATTCGCCCAACTGCCTGGCCGCGATGGCCAGAGCGTTGCGGCTGGAACATCGCCGGCAGCAGAATGTAGAACGCGCCCAGCACGACAATCAGGACGGTGAAGGGGATCGCGCTGTCGATCCACTTCTTGGTGAGAATTTCGCCGATGAGGTGGTCGGGAATGAAGCGGTAGCGCCACCGTTCAATCAACGTTCCGGAGCGTGCGCTGCCGGGATTGGCTGCCGCCGCGCGTTGCGGCGGCGCCTTCGCCCTTCGAATGATCGTCGTCTACCGTAATGACAACCAAGGTCGTCGCTCCAGTTTGAGAAGGGGCGGGACACGGTGCCCGCCCCCGAATGCGCTCCCGGCGCGACGTGCTGCGGTGGAGTTGTTACTTCAGTAGCTTGGCGTAGATGTCCGGATTCCAGCAGGTGTCTTGTTTGACATCCGCCTTGGTCATGATCCGGTACGGCGAATAGGCCATGTACTTGATCGTGCCGGCCTTGGGCTTGGACTGCAGCAGCATCTTGATGGTCGTGGCGATGTCGCGGCCCATGCCGACGCCGCTATAGTTGATCGCGTAGTCGAAGGTGCCGTCGGAAAGTGCGTCGCACATGCTCTGCGCACCGCCGCCGGCGGTGATCAGCATCACCTTGCCCTTCAGGCCGGCTTGCTCGATCGCCGCACCGGTGCCGCGAGCCTGGCCGTCCCACACGTCGATGACGGCGCAGAGGTCCGGATTTTGCTGCAGAACCGTTTCGGTGATCGAACGCGCCTTGCTGGCGTCCCAATCCGCCGCCTGGCTCGAGACCACCTGGATGTCGGGATGCTCGGCGAGAACTTTCTTCACGCCCTGCACCTCGAAGAAGCTGACGCCGCCGGTCAGCACGCCCTGAACGATCGCGATCTTCTTCGACTTGCCGTCCTTGCCGCAATGATCGACGACGATGTTGGCCATGTCCTGGCCGATGCCGACCAGATCCGGGCCGACGAAGGCGTCGGTCTGGACGGCGCCCTGCATGTTGACCTGGATCACGTAGGTGCCCTGGGCGTTCGCCTGCTTGAGAAGCCGGGCGAGCGATTGCAGGTCGGGGTTTTGCGTGACGATGACGTCCGGCTTCTGCGCGATGATGTTGGTCAGCGCCTGCGCCATCGCGTCCGTGCTCCAGTTCGGGTCCTGGCTCACGAACTTCATGCCGTAGCGATCGGCTTCCTGCTTGACGACGCCGCCCCAGGCTTGCGCCATGTCGAATCCGAGCGAGATCGGCAGATAGGCGATCGTCTTGCCCTTCATCGCAGTCGAGCGCGGGGCCACGGAACGGATCGTTCAATTCCTGCGCGTGCGCGCGGACGCCACGAAGGTGGCAAGGCCCAAGATCGCCGTCGAAACTGTCGTCTTCCAGATACGCATGTAGTTTCCTCCCTGATAAACTTCTTAGATGATCGGGTTAGATGTCGCCCTGCTGGGCGGTCTGCTCGTCGCGCGGGTTCATGACGCTGTCGATGATGATGGCGATCAACAGAATCGAGCTCTTGATCAGATTCTGAACGGTGTACTGGATGTCCATGATCGTCATGCCGTTCAGCAGAATGCCGATCAGCAAGCGTGCCGACCAGGACGTTGCGAACGCCGCCCTTGCCGCCGCTCAAACCGACGCCGCCCAGAACGACGACGAGGATGATGTCGTAGACGAGGTTCGAGTTGACGATGCGGGTGTTCATGGCCGACGCCGCGGTCGCCGTGATCATGCCGGCGATGTAGGCGATCACGCCCGGCCAGCAGATATTGGAACACCAGCACGGGCGCGCACCGGCATGCCGCCGATGCGCGCGGCCGCATAATTGTCGCCCATCGCATAGATAAAGCGGCCGAGCTTGGTGTAGCGAAGGAACAGGAACGCTGCGAGCGCAATCGCGATCGCGAGAATGACTGCGCTCGGCACGCCAAAGACCGTGCCTTGGCCGATGCTTGTGACCCAGCCGATGTCGCGCGGCAGATACACCACGTCGATGCCGAGGATCATGTGGGCGCGGCCGAAACCGTAGATGAAGGTCCCCATCGCCAGCGTCGTGAACAACGGCGGAATCTCGGCATAGGCGATCAAAAATCCCGAGATCAGGCTCATCAAGGCGGCGAAGCCGAGTCCAAGCGCGATCGCCAACGACAGCGGAACATGATCGTTGGCGAGCTGGAATGTCCAGGCGACCGAAATCGCCATGTTGGCCACGATCGACAGGTCGATGCCGCGGCCGATGACCACGACGACCATGCCGATGCCGAGCACGCCGAGCACGGCGACGCTGCGCAGCAGCGTGACCAGATTTTGCGCCGTAGAAAAATCCCGGCAACAGGATCGAGAACGCCGCAAACAGCAGGACCGCGAGAATGAGGACGATCTGCTCTTGGCCGAGAGACATGCGCCATTTCATCGGAGTGCGCCTCGCGGTCTTCAAGCGTGGAGATCTGCGTCCAGCACCAGGCGGCCTTTGACGTCGCCCGAGCGAACGCGGTCCAACGCCGTGTTGGGATTGTCGTGCGATACCCGTTCGACCGGCATCGCCCGAACTTTCCCGGCCTTGGCCAGATCCACGAGCTCTTGCAGCTCGCGCAGGCTGCCGGTGTAGCTGCCGCGGATCGTCAGCGCGCGCAGCGGAATCGTCGGCAGCGGCAGCGTCAGGTCGCCGCCATAGAGGCCGACCGGGATGTAGCTTCCGCCCTTGCGCCAGGACCGCGACGGCGGCCTTCGCGGTGTCGGACGATGCGACAAAATCGATCACGCCGTAGATGGGTTGGCCTGCCGCCTTGGTGAGCTCGGCCGGGAGATCGCTTGAGTTCGCATTGACGACCGCGTGGGCGCCGGCTTCCTGCGCGGTTCGCAGTTTTTGTTCGCTGACGTCGACCGCGACAATGCGCTGATAGCCAAGCGCCACGAGGATGCTGATGGCCGCGAGACCCAATCCGCCCGAGCCGATGATCGACGACCGGGCTGTCGTGCTCGACGTCGGAGAGTTTTCGCACTGCCGAATAGGCCGTGATGCCCGAGCAGGCATAGGTCGCGGCCAGCGCGGGATCGATATTGCCGAAGTCGATCAGGTGTTCGGGCTTGTCGACCATGACGTGATTCGCCGTAACCGCCGTTTCTGAAAACGCCGAGGCTTCGCGGGGTCAAACACATATGCTCGTTGCCCGACAGGCAACGTTTGCAGTGGCCGCAGCCCGCCCACGGATAGACCAGGCGATGATCGCCGACGGCGACGCCTTTCGCGTCCGGACCGAAGGCGACGACTTTGCCGACCGTTTCGTGTCCCGGAACGAACGGCAGCGTCACGCCGCGATCTTTCAGCGACAGTCTCTTGCCGCCGCCGAGGTCGTAATATCCGTCCTGGAAATAGAGGTCGCTGTGGCAGACGCCGCAGAAGGTCGTCTTGAGCAGAACCTGCGTACCCGTCGGCACTGGCGTGGTCACCTCGATCGCTTCGAGGGGTTGCCCACTACGCACCACTGCCCAGCCGTGCATCTGTTTTCCTCCGCGAGTTTTTTATATGAGAGCAGAGCAAACTTATCCGGTCAAGTGAATATCGGGACGCTGAGCAGCGGCGGTGGCGGACCTCGTTGTCATGCCAGTAATGCCTATTACTTCGGCAAGTCGCGTGCGCTGCCTTTATTATCGGTTCTTCCAACCTATCGACAAAAGAAGGCTTGTCCGTATAAGTTATTTGATGAGGCGGAGGCCGCCCCATGGCGGAAGCCTTCATGGATTTCGACCGATCCACGCTCGCGCGTTGCGAGCCGTAGGGCTCGGTGGTCCAAATGAGCAAAACCAAAGTCGGGAGGGAAATGCACATGTCGGTTCATATCCAGCCGCCAAAAAGCTACGGCAATTTCGTCAACGGCAAGCAGATCGGTGCAACCGAAGGCGCGACGTTCGCCTCGACGAATCCGACGTCTGGGTCGCATTGGGGCGATTTCGCGCTCTCGACCGCGGCCGACGTCGATGCGGCCGTGCGCAGCGCGCATGCGGCGTTTACCGGCGCATGGTCGAAGCTGTCGCCGACCGAGCGCGGCAAGCGATTGACCGCATGGGGCGAGAAGATCGCCAGCAAAGCGCTGCACATCGGCACCATCGAGTCGACGCAGAACGGCAAGCTGCTGGCGGAAATGCGTCTGCAGGCGACGATCGCGGAAGACTGGCTGCGCTATTTCGGCGGACTTGCCGACAAGATCGAAGGCTCGGTCATTCCGCTCGCGCGCCAGAGCGTTCTCAACTACACGCTGCGCGAGCCGCTGGGTGTCATCGCAGTGATCACGGCGTGGAACTCGCCGACATTCCTCAACATCATGGCGGCGGCTCCGGCGCTCGCGGCCGGCAACACGATCGTGCTGAAGCCGTCGGAAGTGACGTCGGCGTCGGCCATCGAGATCGCGCAGCTCGCGGTCGAAGCCGGAATTCCGGAGGGTGTCATCAACGTGGTCACCGGTCTGCGCGAGACCGGCGAGGCGCTGATCGATCATCCGCTGGTGCGCAAAGTATCGTTCGTGGGCAGCGTCGGCGCCGGGCGCGAAATCGCCGCCCGCGCGGGCCGGCGGCTGATCACCAGCACCCTGGAGCTGGGCGGCAAAAGCCCGAACATCGTTTTCGGCGACGCCGATCTCGATCTGGCGGAAATCGGCGTTCTCGCCGGCATTTTCGCCGCCGCGGGGCAGACCTGCGTTGCCGGCAGCCGCGCCTACATTCATGCCTCGGTCTACGACAAGCTGGTCGATCGTTTGATCGCGCGCTCGAAACAGATCAAGCTCGGCGATCCGCTGTCGGCCGAAACGCAGATGGGCCCGGTCGCCACGCAAGCGCAATTGAGCAAGGACGAGAGCATGGTCGGACGTGCGGTCGAGCACGGCGCCGAAGTGCTGGCGGGCGGACGAAGGGCTTCGGTCGAGCAGTGGCCGAAAGGGCTGTTTTTCGAGCCGACGATCATTCACAAGGCCGAGAAGGACAATCCCATCATCAAACAGGAGGTCTTCGGTCCCGTTCTCGCTGTTACGCGCTTCGACAGCGACGAGCAGGTCCTGGAGTTGGCCAACGATACGGAGTTCGGGCTCGCGGCCGGCATCTGGACCAACGACATTCGCCGCGCCCATTCGATGGCGCGTGCCCTGCAGGCAGGCACCGTGTGGATCAACACCTATCGGGCTTTGGCCTTCAACTCGCCGTTCGGCGGCTATCGCAGCAGCGGCACCGGCCGCAACAACGGCATCGAATCGATCAACCAATACCTGCAGACCAAGAGCATCTGGTGCGAACTCAGCACGGTTGCTCAAGATCCGTTCGTGTTGCGCACCTGAACGGCGGGCCGCGGACACTTTCGCGGCCCGTTGATCGAAATCGTCGAAGGACGACGTTGGTAAGCGGAGAGACGTGCGTCGGATGGACCGGTCTTCCAAGACAGCGCAAACTGAGAAGCCGATTGGCCCGGCGACCGGCCGTCGGCGGGTTTCGCGTCAACTGACGCCGCCGCGATATCAACAAATCGTGGAGGAGTTGCGCAAGGAGATCGGCAACGACACGCTGAAGGCCGGCGACGTCCTGCCGTCGGAGAGCGAACTGTGCGACCGCTTCGCCGTCAGCCGGCATACGATCCGGGAAGCCTTGCGCGCGCTGCGGGACGAAGGTTTTGTCGAGTCCCGGCAGGGCGCCCCGACCCGGATCACAAAGCCGAGCGGTCCGCTCTACACCTACTCGGTCAGCGACGTCGCCGAACTGCTGCAATATGCGACCGAGGCGAAATACGAAATCGACAAGACCAGCGTCGTGATCGCCGATGCCGACCTCGCAGCACGCTTGTCCTCTCCGGTGGGAACGCGCTGGTTGCGCATCGAAGGATTTCGCTACGCCAATCAAGATCCGGTGCCGCTGTGTTGGACCGAGATGTACATTTTCTCGGAATACAGCGGGGCCGCGGTGAAAGTCGGCCGGCAGCCTGGAACGGTCTATTCATTTATCGAGAGCCTGTACGGCGTTCGCATCGACCACGTCGATCAATCGCTCGAGGCAACTTCGATACCGGTTCAGGCCTGCAAGGCGATGAACTTTGACGGGCTCAATCTGGCTATCCTGATCCGCCGAGTTTATCGCCTCAGCGATGGCAGCATACCCATGGTCGCGCTCAACTATCATTCGCCGGCGCGCCTTCGACTGGCTTGGACGTTGAAACGCGCCCCGAACGCATAGCGGGCCGTATCGCAAGGGTTGGAAAGATGGCCGGGGAGCGGGAAGCGAGCGAAGCCTTCGACTATATCGTCGTGGGCGCAGGGTCGGCCGGATGCGTCTTGGCCGATCGCTTGAGCGAAGACGGCCGCTACACGGTCTGTGTTCTCGAAGCAGGGCCGCCGGACAACAACCTTCTTCTTCACATCCCCGCCGGCTTCATCAAGATATTGTTCAATCCGAAATACACATGGCAGTTCAAGACCGAGCCCAGCGTGGGCTCGGGCGGCCGCCGCATCCCGACCACGCAGGGGCGCACGCTCGGCGGATCGAGCGCCATCAACGGCTTGAACTACACCCGCGGACTGCCGCTCGATTTCGACAGCTGGGCGCAGATGGGTGCGCGCGGTTGGTCGTATGAGTCCGTGCTGCCGTATTTCATCCGCGACGAGCGGCGTATCTCGGGCGGAGAGGACGGCTATCACGGGCGCAGCGGCAAATTGGCCGTGACCGATTGCGATTGGAGGCATCCGCTGTGCGACGCCTTCATTGAAGCGGCCGGCGGCTTGGGCGTCCCCACCAACAACGATTACAACGGCGTTTCACAGGCGGGCGTCGGATACTATCAGCGCAAAATTCATAAAGGCTGGCGCGTCAGTGCCGCGACCGCCTTCCTGCGCGATGCGAAGAAGCGCCGCAATGTTCGGGTGCTGACTGACGCGCACGTCAAGGCGGTTCTGTTCGAAGGCCGGCGTGCGGTCGGCGTCAGTTATCTGCCGGGCGGCAACGGCGCCGCGCGCAAAATCACGGCGCGACGCGAGGTGATCCTGTCGAGCGGCGCCGCCAACACCCCAAAGCTGCTGCAGATTTCCGGCGTCGGACCGGCGGCGCTGCTGCAGCAGATCGGCGTTCCTATCGTGCTCGATCGCAAGGGTGTCGGCGAAAACCTGCAGGATCATTATGCGACCCGCATGGTCGCGCGGGTCAAAGGCGTCGGAACCCTCAACGAGGGGACCAAGGGCCTCAAACTGATGCGCGAGATCATGCGCTGGAGTCTCGGCCGTCCGAGTGCGCTCGCAGTGTCGCCCTCGATCGCTTACGGCTTCTGGAAGTCGCGCGAAGAACTGGACATGCCCGACATCCAGATGATGTTCACGCCGGGAAGCTACATGAAGGGCATCCCGGGACTGCTCGACGATTTTCCCGGGCTGACGCTCGGCTTTTATCAGGAGCGCCCGGAAAGCCGCGGCTTTGTGCGTGCGCGCAGTGCGAATCCGTTGGACGATCCCATCATTCAGCCAAACTATCTGGAGGCCGAGAAAGATCGCCTGGTCGCGATCGATTCCATCCGGCTGATCCGGCGCATTTTCGCAGCGCCGCAACTGGCGCCCTACATCGAAGCCGAGATCGCTCCGGGACCGGCCGCCGCCACCGATGATGAGTTGCTGGACTTCGCCCGGCAAAACGGATCGACGGCTTATCATCTCTCCTGCACCTGCCGGATGGGCGCCGCGAGCGACGCGACGGCTGTCGTCGATGAGCAGCTACGCGTTATCGGTATGGATGGGCTGCGGGTGATCGATTGCTCAATCATGCCGGCGGTCGTTTCGGGCAATACCGGCGCCTCGGCGCTGATGATCGGCGCCAAGGGGGCGGACATGATCCTCGGCCGCAAGCCCCCAACCCTCGATGAGACGCTCTCCCACGCGCGCGCGTGATCGCAGTCCCTTGAAAAGACGCGGCGATCTCGGTAGCGAAAGCCGGGGCGTGATGGGCTGAGCGAATGGAGAATGGAAGCGATGAGCGGAGCCCTCGACGGGGTAACGATCGTTGATCTGACCAGCGTCGGCATGGGACCGATGGCGACGCAGCTGCTCGCCGACATGGGCGCCGATGTCATCAAAGTCGAGGCGGCGGCGGGCGACGTGTTCCGGCATGTGATGCCGCAACGTCATCACGGCATGGGGCATCCGCATCTGAATCTCAATCGCAACAAACGCAGCGTCGTTCTGGATTTGAAGGCGTCGGGCGGACTTGAAAATTTACACACACTGATCGCGACCGCGGACGTTTTCATTTCCAACATGCGGGCGCCGGCGATGAGCCGCCTGGGCCTCGATGCCGAGACCCTCACCCAAAAATATCCCAAGCTGATTTACTGCGGTTGCTATGGCTATTCCGAAAAGGGGCCTTACGCCGGCCGCGCCGCCGTCGACGACACGATTCAAGCCGCATCCGGATTGGCGTGGCTGCAAGGCAGTGCCGGCAATGAGCCGCCGTGTTATGTCAAATCCGTCGTCGCCGACAAGGTGCTCGCGCTCTATGTCGCCCAAGCCGTGACGGCCGCATTATTCGCACGCGAGCGCACCGGCAAAGGGCAAGCTGTCGAAGTGCCGATGTTCGAATGCATGGTTTCGTTTTTGGCCGTCGAGCATTTGGCCGGGAAGACTTTTGTTCCGCCCGAGGGACCGACCGGCTATTCGCGCCTGCTCAACGAGTTCCGGCGGCCATTTCAAACAACCGACGGATACATCGGCGTCGTTCCCTACACCGATGGGCAGTGGAAGCGTTTCTTCGCGATCATCGGCGCGCCCGAACTGGCGCACGACGAGCGCTATCGCACCCAGGCGGCGCGCAGCCGCCGTTTTGGCCAGCTCTACGAGATCATCGACATCGCGTTGAAGCAGAAAAGCACTGCAGCGTGGATCGCACTGTTGCAAGACGCCGACATCCCGTTTGCGCCCGTGAACTCGCTGGACGACTTGCTGGACGATCCGCACCTCGAAGCGATCGGCTTCTGGCGCAAGGTCGATCACCCCTCGGAAGGGGCCATCGTGCAGGCCGGATTGCCGATTTCCTTTTCGGCGACGCCCATGGCGGTGCGCCGGCATGCGCCGACCATCGGCGAGCATACCGAAGAGGTGCTTGCGGCCGCCGCGCAAAGCGGGAAGCCGTGACGCGGCATCGGAGGCGAGCCTCAAGCGCGACGCGGCGGGTCGGATAAATTTTTCTTCCCAGAGCGGCGAACAGGCGCAAAGACGCGCACGCACCGCAGCTCGGATGGAGTTGGACGCGGTAGGGAGAATGGCATGACGTTGGTCGGAAAAATGAAGGTGATGGCTGCAGCGGTGATCGCCTTATCGGCGGTCTGGAACGCGGCGCTGGCCGACGACAAGATCACCCTGCGTCTGGCGGATAGCCTGCCGGTCGGTCACGTCATCCATCAGGTCATCACCAAGCCGTTCATTGAGGCAGTCGAGAAACGCACCAACGGCGCGGTGTCGATCTCGCATTTCCCGGCCGAGCAACTCGGCAAGGCCAGCGATTTGCTGAGGCTGACGCAAGCCGGCGTGGCGGACATTGCCTACATCGTGCCGTCCTACACCTCCGACAAGATGCCGTTGTCGGCGGTTGCTGAACTGCCCGGTAGTGCGCGCAACGCCTGCGAAGGCACGGCGGCGTATTGGGCTTTGACGCGGGACAAAAAGATCCTGGCGGAGAAAGAATATGCGCCGAACGGCATCAGGCCGCTGGTCGCGTTCCTGTTGCCGACCTATCAGTTTCTTCTCGCCACCAAGAAGCCGGTCAACTCGATCGACGACCTCGCCGGTCTGAAGCTCCGAAGCGTCGGCGGCGCCCTCGATCTGTTCGTCCGCCGCATCAAAGCCGTACCGGTCAGGATGTCGGCGCCGGAGATTTATGAATCGCTGTCGCGCGGCACGCTCGACGGAGCGCTGATGGGCTATCAGAGCGCGGCCTCTTATGATGTGCTGGGCAAAATGAAAAGCGGCACGCTCAACCAACCGCTATCCTCCGCAGTCATCACCTATTCGATCAGCGCCGCGAAGTGGCGGACTTTGCCGGAGTCGGTGCAGAAAGTGCTGGCCGAGGAGGGCGAGCGCATCACCAAAGAAAGCTGCGAAAAATTCGGCAAGGCCGAAGAGGCGGCAATCGACAAGGCCAAAGGCAACGGCATGACCTTCATTCAGTTCGGCCCGCAAGACGAGGCCGCGCTGCGAACGATTTTCGAGGATGTCAGTCACGATTGGGCTGCCGGTCTGGACGGCAGGGGAAAACCCGGCACCGATCTCCTGAAGGCATGGCGTGACGCCGTGGCATCCGCGCCACAGATCCCTTGATGGCGATCTGTGCGGCTGCCGCGTCCGCCCGACATGCCCCGATCGCTTGACGCGCCGCGGCAGCGAGACGAATTTTTTAAAATCAAATCCGGAGAGGAGAGAAAAATATGGCGGGTCTTTGGTTCGAGGAATTCAAGGATGGCATGGTGTTCAATCATGAGTGGTCGCGCACCATCACCGAGACCGATAATCATTGGTTCTCGCTTCTGACGATGAATACGCAGCCGCTGCACATCGACGCGCATTACGCGGCAAAGACCGAGTGGGGCAAGCCGCTGGTCAACAGTTTGTTCACGCTCGGCCTGATGGTCGGGATGTCGGTCAATGACACGACGTTCGGCACGACGCTGGCGAACCTCGGCATGACCGATGTGCGCTTTCCAAAGCCGCTATTCCAGGGCGACTCGGTTAAGGCCCGCACCACGGTGCGATCCAAGCGCGAGAGCAAGTCGCGCCCGAATGAAGGCATCGTCACGTTCTTCCACGAGATGGTCAATCAAAACGGCGAGGTCGTCGCGACCTGCGAACGCGCAGCCTTGATGCGCAAGCGGCCGAAGGCGAGCTGATACGGCCATCAATTCTGCGAGACCGTTGCGACCGCGGGTCGATCGCTGGAGCGCGCAACATCGCGCAACTCTTCAATCGCGGCCCTGAAATGTCGTTTCGCGTGCTGACGGGGCGACGCGGAAGCGATAGCCTCGTCCTGTTGGATTCCGATAAGGCGGGTCGGCGAAACGATGAAAAGCGCGATTATCGTCGGTGGATCGATGGGCGGCCTGCTGGCCGGCAACATGCTCGCGCGCGCAGGCTGGTCGGTTCGGGTCCTGGAGCGCAGCAAACAAGCCCTGGAAGCGCGCGGCGCCGGCATTGTCCCGCAACGCTCCTTGCTCGCGGCGCTGCGCCGGGCCGGGGTTGTCGTCCGTCCCGACATCGGCATCCATGTCGTCAAACGGGTTGCCTACGATCGCGCGGGCGCGGCTTTTGCGACCCATGCCTACGAGCAATACGCGACGTCATGGGCGCTGCTTTACAGACTGCTGCTCGAGCAATATCCGGCGGCCCATTATCATGGCGGCTGCAACGTCGTTGCCGTCCAACAAGACGACGATCGTGCAGCAGTGACGCTCGACGACGGAAGGACGCTCGAGGCGGATCTCATTGTCGGCGCCGACGGTATGCGCTCAACGGTTCGCGGGGCGCTTTATCCGGACGTTCAGCCACAATACGTGGGCTACATCGCCTGGCGTGGAATGCTCGAGGAGCGCCACGCGTCGCCGGAATTCGTTGACGCCTGTTTTTCGGCACTCAATTTCAGCTTTCCGGCGGGCGAAGAACTGATCGGCTATCCGGTCGCCGGCCACAACGGCAGCGTTGAGGTCGGACAACGGCGCTTCAACATCATGTGGTATCGGCCGGTTTCGCCCGGCGCCGCCTTGCGCGACATGTTCACCGGCGTGGATGGGATTCATCACGCCACGGGCATTCCGCCGTCACTGGTCCGGCCCGAGCTTGTTGCGGCGATGAAGAGCGATGCACGCGTTCTCTTTCCGACGATTTTTTCGCGTGTGATCGAGTCCATGGAGGGGATGTTCGTTCAGGCGATCTACGATCTCGAGAGCTCTTGCATCGGGCAGGGACGCATAGCCCTCATCGGCGATGCGGCTTTTGTCGCCAGGCCCCATTGCGGAGCCGGTGTCTCCAAGGCCGCAGATGATGCGGCCAGCCTCGCCGATGCGCTTGCACGCCATGACCGCATCGACGACGCCACCGCGGCGTTCTCCGCCGAACGCGTGGCCGCCGGCAGCGCGGCCGTAAAATGGGCGGCGCGGCTTGGCTCTTATTTTCAGATGGACGCGAGCGGACACAGGCGAAAAGATTTTGATGCCGATCGTCCCCCGGCCGATCCGGCGTTCGTCATCAAATACACCGGCATCGAGCTTTCAGAGGTTACCGGCGACATCATGTGATCGCCGAAGCCGCGGTTGAGATGCCCGTTTCGGCTGCTCATTCGATGTATTGAATTGCCGATGCACCACATGCGCTTTTTCAGTTCGCAGCCGATACCTCAAGCGCCGGCCATCATGCTGACCATGCGAAGCGTGGCGTCGTCGCTCGCGAGCATCTGATGGCAGTGGCGGCGACTTCGGCGCTGGGTTGGAACATGGCTTGCTTGTACGCAGCGAGAGCCGCTTCGGTGTCGTCGGGGTGCTGTGCCAGCAGTTTGCCGAGCTCGGCGCCGCCGTACATGGCAAGATTGGCGCCTTCACCATCAGGCGCGGAGAGGTGCGCGGCGTCGCCGAACAAAGTCGCGCCCGGCGCGCGACCGAAGGATCGGCGCGGTGTCGCTGGCGGCGATCAGTCCAGTGAGTTCCGGCGCCCAGCCCCCTCGATTGATAGTGGCGACATGAGCTAGATTATTGGTTGATCCCGAACAAGCCGGCTCAATGGGTACCATGAGGCGGACTAAGACAGGCCGACGAGGGGATACTCGATGAACACAGTCAAAGATGCTTTGGCCCGGAAGAGTGGCACCCTGATCCGTGTTCGTTCCGGCGACATGGTCGTCGAAGCGTTGCGCCAGATGCGCGACAACAGGGTCCGGTCGGTGCTGGTCATCGACGACGACGTTCTGGTCGGAATCGTGACCCAGGGTGACTGCGCCATAAAAGTGCTGCTGGCCGGGCTCGACGCAAAGCAGACCCCGGTGGGCCGAGTGATGACGGGCGACCCGGTGACGGTCAAGCCGGACGACCAATTGGAAGGCTGCATGGCAATGATGGCTGCGCGCGGCTTTCGCCATCTACCAGTGATGGATGAGGGCAACGTCGTGGGCGTGATCTCGATTGGAGACGTGGTCAAGGACGTCATCCGAAATTTGGAGCACAACGTGGGCGACCTGATGGGCTACATCATGAGGGACGGTCCCGGGGGGTAACAAATTAACCGCGGTGCCGTCGCTGTCTGTTCCGGGTCAAAAGCGGAAGTCACGACTCCGACTGTGACATCTCACAGTAGCCAACTCGATCCGCGACGGCTCAAGATCAACCCGAGATTCCAATGCGGATTAGTCGCCCCCGCTTCGGAATTTCACGGGACGGGTCGCCCAAACCGGCCCGTCCCGACCCTTTTCATATGTCTCACAGTAGTTAGCCGTTTCTCAGCCGCTATGGCGCGGTCGGCGCGGCGGGGCCTCCGGCTCGCGGCGGCAGGCAGGACGGGCGGGCCGGCCAGGAACCGAGCGCAAGCCGCGAAAAAACACATCGGCAACTCCGCCGGTAGCCAAGCGCTAGAGTCGGCCTTTTCGGCAAGGCTCGGCCAATTGATCAGTCGCAAGTCTCGTGGAACTCCGATTGCTCATGCGGAGCGTGAAACGAATTTCGAAGCTTCTTCTAAGCGCGGCACTGTTGATCTCTCAGCATGGACTGTCGAGAGGCTTAGATGGCCCGATTTTTGAAAAAACCGTCGCTTATCATGAGGGCGGAGGCGATTTTGCAATCAGCCAAGTTCAGCAATTGGATGATCACACGGCGGTAGCACCTGCCGTCGGATCATTGCGCCCGCCCGCTTCGAAACAATAGGAAGCGCTACGCCTTCCACCTCGCGAACGCCGAGAGAACACATATTCAGAATGGCGAGCGGAAAGCACCTAAGAATAACGTTTCTGGTGAAGCTCCGGAAACTGACTGAAGCCATTGCGGCGTAACGGCTTTTAACTGGCTGGGGCGCCTGGATTCGAACCAGGGAATGGCGGAATCAAAATCCGCTGCCTTACCACTTGGCTACGCCCCATTGTGCCGTCGGATTTGCCGGTCCGGCCCTGCGGACCCTTCGGCCGGCGGCGGCACCATAGCGGCGTCATCTGCGCCGATCAATGTGTGTGGGCAATTGGGTCTCCGGCGGCGTCCGGGTAGCCGGACCGTGGCGAAAACCGTAAGTTCGCCGCCCGGTAAACCGCGGCCTGTGCGTTTGTGAAGGTGTCCGCATGACCT
Organism: uncultured Alphaproteobacteria bacterium; assembly: GCA_963737755.1. Classification (GTDB taxonomy): domain Bacteria; phylum Pseudomonadota; class Alphaproteobacteria; order Rhizobiales; family Xanthobacteraceae; genus BOG-931. Next base: position 364,413 of record CAVTTZ010000029.1, read on the forward strand.
ACGCCCACTCCTCGATCCTCGAAACGCGCCGCGACCAGATCCTGCCGCACCTCGATGCAACCGATATCGAACGCGCCCGGCGTTTCGGAGAAGTCCGCCATTTTGCGGCCGGTGAGATGTTGGCGAAGGCCGGCGAAGTCGGTGTCGGCCTCGGCATCGTGCTGCGCGGGCAGATCGACGTCTACCGCTACGACGCCTACGGCGATCGCCAGCACTTTTTTGCCTTCGGCCCGGGTTCGTTTCTCGGCGAGTTGGCGCAGCTTGCCGGCCGGCCGTCGTTCGGCGATGCGATTGCGGGCGAGCCGGTCGAGGCGCTGATCTTTTCGCCCGACCGCATGCGGGCGCTGCTGGTGGCCGAAGCCGAGCTTGGCGAACGGCTGATGCGGGCGCTGATCCTGCGCCGAACCCAAATGCTCAACGAGGGCATCGGCGGCCCGGTGATCGTCGGGCGCTCGGAAAATCCCGACGTGCTGCGGCTCGAGGGCTTTCTCGCCCGCAACGGCACGCCACGCATGCGGCTCGATCCGGAAACCGATCCGGAGGCCAAGGCGCTGGTCGACCGCTTCCACGTCGATCCGGGAGAATTGCCGATCGTGATCTGTCCGGGTGGCGAGATGCTGCGCAATCCGAGCGAAGACGAACTGGCGCGCTGCATCGGGCTGGTCGGCCCCATCGATTCGAAGAAGGTTTATGACATCGCGGTCGTGGGCGCCGGTCCCGCCGGCCTCGCCACCTCGGTTTATGCAGCATCGGAGGGGCTCTCGGTTTTGGTCCTGGATTGCCGATCGTTCGGGGGCCAGGCCGGCGCCTCGTCGCGCATCGAAAATTATCTCGGCTTTCCCACCGGCATCAGCGGCATGGCACTGATGGCACGCGCCTATAACCAGGCGCACAAATTCGGCGTCGAGACCGCGATTCCGAACGAGGTGATCAGCTTCGAGCCGCCGAGCGAAAAAAGCCCCGAGCGGTTTGTGTTGCGGCTGTCGAGCGGTGAGCAGGTGACGGCGCGTTCGGTCGTGATCGCCAGCGGCGTGAGCTATCGGCGGCTCGCGGTTGAAAAACTCGATATGTACGAGACTGTCAGCATTCACTATTGGGCCTCGCGCATCGAGGCGCGGCTGTGCGCTGATCAGGAAGTCATCCTGGTCGGCGGCGGCAATTCGGCGGGCCAGGCCGATCGTGTTCCTGGCCGAGCATGTCGCGAAGGTCTGGGTGCTGGTGCGGCGCGGCGATCTCGCCGAAACCATGTCGCGCTATCTGGTCGACCGGATTGGTGGCCTCGACAATGTCGAAGTGCTCACCCAGACCGAGGTGTGCGGCGTCGAAGGCGCCGACGGTGCTCTCTCGGCCGTGTATTGCCGACACACCCAGACTGGCGAAAGAGTTCGTCGGGCGGTCCGACATTTGTTCCTGTTCATCGGCGCCGATCCGAACACCACCTGGCTCAACGGGGCGGGCGTGGCGCTCGATCCAAAGGGCTTTGTGCTGACCGGCGCCGACGCCGGTGGCGGCGTCAATCGCCGCTCGCTCGAGACCAGCCGCCGCGGCGTTTATGCCATCGGCGATATCCGCGCCGGCTCGACCAAGCGGGTTGCGGCCGCGGTCGGCGAGGGTGCCCAGGTCGTCGCGGCGCTGCACGCGTACCTGGCGCCGCGGGTTCCGACCACACCGCCGGCGGTCGCGGCCGCCGCAGCGGCGCCGCGGCCGCAATCGTGATGGCGAATGGCGCACCGTCGCGTTATGCAGGCAATGCTGGCTTAAACTGACGCTGTTTTCGCTTCGGGTACGCCATATAATGACATGACGACTTTATGCAGCGCGTGCGCACGGTACTGCCGGCGCCCGATTTCCCTGCATTCTCGAGCGGAGATCGCCTGTGACCTACCAAGCGCCCCTCGCCGACATGAGCTTCGCCCTCAAACACGGGGCTTCGCTGCTCCCGGCCCTGGAAGAAGGCTTTCTCGGCGACCTTTCCATCGATGATGTCGAGGCCGTGCTGGTCGAAGCCGGCCGGATGGCCGCCGAAGTGCTGGCGCCGCTCGACCGCACCGGCGATCGCGTCGGTGTATCCATCAAGGACGGCGTCGTCACCACGGCGCCTGGTTGGAAGGGTGCTTACGACGCCTGGCGCAAAGGCGGCTGGAACGGGCTCGCTTCGTCGGACCAATGGGGCGGGCAGGGGCTGCCGCAGATCGTCAATGCGGCCTGCACCGAGATGTGGAACGGCGCCTGCATGGCGTTCGGCGTCGGTCCGTTGCTGACCATGGGCGCGGTCGATGCACTCGATGCGCACGGCAGCGATACGCTCAAGCGCACCTATCTGGAAAAGCTCGTGACCGGCGAATGGATGGGCACGATGCAGCTCACCGAGCCGCAGGCCGGCTCGGATGTCGGCGCGCTGCGCACCCGCGCCGAACGCGCGCCCGACGGCACCTATCGGATCACCGGGCAGAAAATTTTCATCACCTACGGCGAGCACGATCTCACCGACAACATCATTCATTTCGTGCTGGCGCGGCTGCCTGATGCGCCGCCCGGCACGCGCGGCATCTCGCTGTTTCTGGTGCCGAAGTTTTTGCTCAATGCCGACGGCACGCCGGGCGAGCGCAACGACGTGCGTGCGCACTCGATCGAACACAAGCTCGGCATCCACGGTTCGCCGACCTGCACCATGGTGCTCGGCGACCACGGCGGCGCCACCGGTTTTCTGATCGGCGAAGAAAATGCCGGCATGGCCTGCATGTTCACGATGATGAATCGCGCGCGGCTCGCCGTCGGCCTGCAAGGCGTCGGCATTGCCGAGCGTGCGACCCAGCATGCCATCGCGTATGCGCGTGAACGCAAGCAGGGTCGCGTGCCTGGAATGTCCGGAAAGGAATCGGCGCCGATCATCGCGCATCCGGATGTTAAGCGCATGCTGATCACCATGCGGGCGCTGACCCAGGCGGCGCGCGGCATTTGCTACGCCACCGCGCTCGCGCTCGATCGCGCCGAACGCAGCACCGACAAGACCGTGCGCGAGGCGGCGCATGCGCGCGCTTCGCTGCTGACGCCGCTCGCCAAAGCTTTCTCCAGCGACATCGGCATTGAGGTCGCCTCGCTCGGCGTGCAAGTCCATGGCGGCATGGGTTTCATCGAGGAGACCGGCGCGGCGCAGCTCTATCGCGATGCGCGCATCGCCGCCATCTACGAAGGCACCAACGGCATTCAGGCGATCGATCTTGTCACCCGCAAGCTGCCGCTCGGCGGCGGCGCCGTGGTCGCGACCTATCTGGACGAGCTGCGCGGCATCGTCGACGCGGTCAACGCCACCAACGATCCGTCGCTCGGCTGGTCCGGCGTGCGGCTCGGCGAGGCGCTCGACAGCCTGCAGCGCGCAACCCAGTGGATGCTGACCACGCTGGACAAAGACGTCAATCAGGCCCTGGCCGGCGCGACACCGTATCTGCGGTTGTTCTCGATCGCCGCCGGTGGCTGTCTTCTCGCGCAGCAGGCGCTGGCAGCGCTGCGATTGAACGACGAGACCGGCTCGCGCGTTGCGTTGGCACGTTTCTTTGCTGAAAACATCGCCGTGCAGGCCGGCGCGCTCGAGCGCACGGTGATCGAGGGCGGCGGCGCCGTTCTTGGCGCGGACGCGGTGCTGGCCGAGTAGAAAGTTTCATGTCCACATTGCTGATCACCCATCCGGATTGTCTCGAGCATCGGGTGCCGTCCGGCCATCCCGAACGGCCCGAGCGGCTGCGCGCCATTGAGAACGCGCTGGAGCTCGAGAAATTTCAGTCGCTCGCCCGCGCCGAGGCGCCGAAGGCACCGCTCGATGTCGTCGCACTGTGTCATCCGCTGGACTACGTCGAAGAGGTCCGCGCGGCGACGCCGACGCAGGGCATCGTGCACCTCGACGGCGATACGTCGTTGTCACCGGGCACGTTCGATGCCGCTCTGCGCGCTGTCGGCGGCGCCATGCTGGCGGTCGACGAGGTGATCAGCAAAAAAGCCGCCAATGCCTTTGTGGCCACGCGGCCGCCCGGTCACCATGCCGAAACCGCGCGACCGATGGGCTTCTGCATCTTTGACAATGCCGCGATTGCCGCCCGTTACGCGCAAAAGCGCTACGGCATCGCGCGCGCCGCGATCATCGATTTCGACGTGCATCACGGCAACGGCTCGCAGGAGATCTTCTGGGACGACAAGACGGTGATGTACGGTTCAACCCATCAGATGCCGCTCTTCCCGGGCACCGGCGCCGTCATCGAAGCCGGCGAATACGATACGGTGGTCAATGCGCCGTTGCGTCCTGGCGACGGCGGCGAGGCGTTTCGCGCCGCGTTCGAGAGTCGCCTGCTGCCGCGCCTGCTCGATTTCGCCCCGGAGCTTTTGATCATTTCCGCGGGCTTCGACGCGCATATGCGCGATCCGCTGGCCAATCTGAATTTGGTCGAAGAGGATTTCATCTGGGTAACACAAAAGCTCATGGACGTCGCCGACCGCGTTGCCGACGGCCGTGTCGTCTCGCTGCTGGAGGGCGGTTACGATCTGGAAGCGCTGGCGAACTCGGCAGCTGCGCACGTCACCACGCTGATGCGAGGTTGATGCGAGGATGGGGGATGGTCCGTTCCCTTTATTCCCACGCCAGCGGGAATCCAGTTTCGGGTTCCCGCCGTCGCGGGACGAGCGGCGGAAACAACGCGTTTCACTTGGTCGCGTTCGCACTAAAATGGCAATCTGAGTCTGGGGAGCCGCGATGGCGCAACAAAACAATAATCCGAGCGAGGCCGGTGTCGCCGAGCTCTCGTTCGAGCGTGCGATCGAGGAGCTTGAATCGATCGTCCGGCGGCTGGAAGACGGCAAAGTGCCGCTTGAAGAATTGGTCGCGATCTACGAGCGCGGCGAAGCGCTCAAGCGCCGCTGCGAGGATCTGCTGCGGCAGGCGGAAGCGCGGGTGCAGAAAATCACGCTCGATGCGTCGGGCAATCCGAGCGGTGCCGAGCCGTTGGACGTGGAATAGGCGGCGGACAGCATGCTCAATCCCTGGGTCGTCCTTTCCATGCGAGCGTTCCAGCTCAGTTGGGAAGCGCAAAACGTCATCGCACTGCGTATGCTGCGGCTTGCGTCGGGCGATGTGCGTGGGCAAGCCGAGCTCAACCGCATGGTCGTCGAGAAGATCGCTGCCGCCGTCGAGGCGCAGGTAGCGGTCGGCGCCGCGATGATGACGGGTCGCAAGGATCACGTCATCGCCGGCAAGGCCCTCGCGGTTTACAAGAACCGCGTCCGCGCCAACCGGCGGCGGCTGTCCGAGTCGTAAGGGCGACGCTCAGCCCGACAGCGCTCTGCAAATTTTGCCCGGTTTTTTGTTTGCTGCGCGAAAAAAATCCCCCGCTCTGGAGCGGGGGATTTCGTAGACACTCGTCAGCAGTGTTGACCGGGCTGACATTTCGGCTTGGGGGGCGGTGCCGGTTTCGGCGCCGGCCGCGGCGGCGGAGCCGGATGCGGCGGTGCCGGTGCGGCGATGTGCGCCGGCGGCGGGGGTGGTGGCTTCACCGCATGGACGGCCGGCGCCGGTAGCGTCGGTTTGGCGATCGCGGGTGCCGGGCCCGGCGTATGCGCAGCCGTGGTCGGTGGGTGCACCGCCGTCGTCGGCGCGACGCCGGTGTGGGGTGGTGGAGTTCCGGGACCTGCGCCATTGTGCATCTCCCGCATTTCGGTGCCGGGATGCGTCGTCGCCACCGGAGGGCCGCCTGTGGGGTTGCCGCCATGTGTGGTGGATACGCCCGGGAGCGTATGATTGCCCGAAGGCGTCACAGCATTGCCGGTTCCGACTTTTGCACCGGGAGCGCCCGGCTGCACACCGGGGAGCGCATGATTGCCCGGAACGGTCGCCGCGCCAGGTGCGAACTTCGCACCTCCCGGCGCGCCGCCGCCGCCGAGATGGTGGCCCTGTGGTGCGATCGCGGCAACCGGCGCGCCCGGATGAGCACCAACAACGCCCGCGCCGCTCAGTTGGCCCGGGTGGACGGTCGCTGCGATAGCCGGATGGCCGTGATTGTTGTTCAGCGATAGCGCCGGATCCTTCGCCGCCATTTGCATGTGCTGCGTCTGTGCCGCGGTTGCGCCGATGTGATGCCCATTGGCGGCGGCCAACTGCTCCGGCGTCGGCCGCGCCGCGATGCCGCCGGCGCCGCCGTTGTAGCTCACGTTGGTCCTGTTGTTCATCACAACGGCCCTGTTATAGACGTTGCTGATCGCCATGTTGGCGATGTTGTTGACGGACCGGTTGTAGAAAAAAGCGCCGCCGCGCCAATAGCCGCCTTCGTAGCCGACGCCGGTATAGCCGAAGCCATAGGGAACGCCGCCGTAGAAACCGATTTGCGGCCCCCAATAGCCGGTATGAAACAGATAATTGCCGTCTTCCCAGCCCCAATAGCCGGGCGTCCAGAGCAATTCAGGCTCGGGCGGCATGACCCACGTGCCCGGTACCCAATAATAGCCGGTGGCGTCGTCCCAAGCCCAATAGCCGGGCGTCCAAATGTAACCCGGCTCCGGTATCGGCGGCTGATCGTAGACCGGCAATGGCGGTGGCGCGACGTCGACGCTGACATCGACATCGATTTGTGCGCGCGCAGGAGAGAAAGCAAACAAACAACAAACCAGAAGCGAAGCTGTTAATGTTCCGATCACGCGCATGAAATACTCCAGCGATTGGCTCCAGCATAACGGAGCGAAATTAGCTCGCGCTCCCTGAACCCGTGCTGAACGTCGCATGCGCGAATGGTGGTTCGCGTGCGGGCGGATCAACACGAGCGATGCACGTTCTGGGATTGTCGCGGCCCACGCACTACAAAGGAGAGAAGCTGGACATTTGTTTGACGGTCGGATGTCCGACCATTCGTGCGCGCGTCGCGACATTCGTGGCGGATAGCGTTTGTTTCTGACGGTTCGGCTGCTGCGCGCTTCCGTCATCATCGCGTGGCCGCGCGGCTTGGCGGCTCGTAAAGCACGACCATGTAACGCGAGCCGCAACGCGGACAGCGCAGCCGGCTTTCCAGCCGCGACAGCGGGAAGGCCCGGCCTCGGGTCCAGACCAGCGTTTCCATGTCCAGTTCCCGGCGATAATTGCATTCGCGGTTCGACTGGGAGCGTGGGCCTTCGGAGCGACCGTAGGCGCAGCGAACGGTCACGCGCCAACCCTGCAAAAAGGCTTCACCGAGCGTTTCAATCGCCATCGCGGCCTCGAATTTCACGCTTCCAGCTTGGAAAAAACAACACCGAGACTGCGGAACTGATCTTGACTTTCAGGAACAAAAAGAGAACAATCCTACGTCCGAGTCAAGGAGGCGATTGTGGAACCGGACAAACGAAGTGCTTGGCTGCGTAAGCTCGATGAGGAATGCCCGTATCAAGTGGTGCTGCCGCGTCAGCAACTGACCGACGACAGCGCGATTTTGGATTTCCTGCTCATCCATGTGGGCAACTTCGACATGTATGTTGAAGACGATTATGCGGCGTTCGTGCGTTACTGCTTTGAAGACCCGCTCGACGCCGAAGTCTTCCGCGCGCGATTCGAGCCGAAGGTCGAGCGCTTCAGGCTTGCGGGGTAGGCTGTGCGCATCGGCAAAAGAAAAGGCGCGAAGCGATCTTCGCGCCTCATTTTTTTGACGCTCTGCAGGACACGGACTAACCCAGCAACTTCTGCCGCACCTTGCCGATCTCGGCCCAGGCATCATTTTTGATACGCTTTTTCAGATCGAGCACGGAAAAATCGTTGCCGCCTTCGCTGCGCGACAGCCGCTCCCAGGTCAGGGGCGTGGACACCGGCGCGCCGGCGCGCGCGCGCGTCGAGTAGGGGGCAATCGACGTCGCCTCGCGCGAGTTGCGGAAGTAGTCGATGAAGATGCGGCCCTTGCGCAAGGCCTTGGTCATCTTGGCGAGATAGAGCTTCGGGCTGTCCGCCGCCATGCGCGCGGCGACGCGCCCGGAAAATGTCTTGGCGGTCTCCCAGTCGGTATCCGCAATCGGCAGCACCACGTGAATGCCCTTGCCGCCGGACAGCTTGACGAAGCTTTCGAGCTTTTGCGCCGCGAGCCGGTCGCGGATTTCACGCGCGCCAGCGACGATCTGCGGCCAGGTCGACGCCTTCGCCCGGATCGAGATCGAAAACAATGCGGTCGCACGTCTCCAGGCTATCGAGCCGCGAGCCGCGCACGTGAATCTCGAGCGTGCCCGATTGCACGATCGCCACCAGATCGTCGACGGTCTCCACCGCGATCACATCGCCATCCTTGCCCGCAACCTCATGGCGCAGTGGCGACGATTTGACGTTCGCAGCGATGTGCTTCTGAAAGAAGGTCTCGCCGCCGACGCCTTCGGGGGCGCGGACCAGCGACAGCGCGCGGCCGAGAACGTGCGGCTTAATCCAGTCCCAGACCGACACGTAATAGTCCGCCAGATCTTTTTTGGTGACGCCGACGTCCGGCCAGTAGACCCGGTCCGGATGGGTGAGGTGAAGGGCACCCCCGGCGGCGTTTTTGCTTTTCGTATCGAGGGGTGGTGCGCGCGCTCACGGTTCGCGCCGGGCTTTCCTGAACGCGCGTGTCTGTCGGTGCAGCCTCACGGCGCGCAGCGCCGGCCGGCCGTGGTTTCGGCACTTCGCGGACCACGTTCTTTGCCTCTTTGTCCTCGCGGATACCCTTGAACGACGCCTGCCGCAGCACGCCCCCGTGGGTGATGCCGGCAAACTCCGCCTCGATCACGAGCTTGGGCTCGACCCAAACCACGTCCTTGCGCCGTTCGTCCGCCGGCAACGCCACCGGGCGTTTGTCGACCCGCAGCGGCGACAGGCGCTTGAACAAGTCCTGCGCCATTTTCTGGGTATAGCCGGTGCCGACGCGGCCGGCATAGCGAAGCTCTCCGTCTTCATGCACCGCGACGATGAGGGCGCCGATGGCGCGCGGCAGCGCAGTCGCCGGTACGTAGCCGGCGACGACGAATTCCTGCTCGCCCCGACATTTGGTCTTGATGAAATTGTCGGTGCGGCCCGAGCGGTAGGGTGCGTTTCGCCGCTTCGATATAATGCCCTCAAGACCCATCTCGCAGGCGTGGCGGAGAATGGCGGGCCCGGATTCACCGGCGTCGTCGGTGTACCGAATGATGTCGCTCTTGCCGTGGCCGGCGAGCAAGCGTGCCAATGCGGCCTTGCGCTCGGTCAGCGGCTCGCCGGTGAAATCGCGGCCGTCGAGATAGAGCAGATCGAACACGTAATAAACAAAACGATCGGTGCGACCGTCTTTCAGATCGGTCTGCAGCAACGAGAAACTGCTGATCCCTTGTGTCGTCCTCGACCACGATTTCGCCGTCGAGCAGGGCGGTCTCGGCTGACAGGGCGGCGACCGCTTCGGCAATCGGCGCAAAGCGGTGCGTCCAGTTCTGCTGTTTGCGTGTCAACAGCCGGACATCGCCGTCCTCAAGGCGCGCTTCGGTGCGGTAGCCGTCGAGCTTGATCTCGTGCAGCCAATCCGGTCCGTTGGGCGCTGCATCGTAGAAAGTCGCCAGGCTGAGCGGAACGAAATCCGGCAGTGGCTTGCTCTTGCCGGCACCTGCGGCTTTGTTTTTCTTGCGCGCGTTACCTTTACCCGGCGTCGCTTCGGCGGCGCGCGTCGATGTCTCTCGGCCGGCAGTTTTTCCGGCCGGTTTTATCTTCGCCGTTCCGGCCCTCGTTGCTCGGGCTTTGGTTGTTGTCGATCCGGCCGTATGTGTTTTCCCGATTTTCGTTTTTGTTGTCTTCGTTTCGGCGCTTTCCGGCTTGCCGCGGGCGCGTGCGGCAAGCTGCTGGATCTTTTGTTTGAAGCTCGCCTGATTCTCGTTTTTCTTTTTCGTCTTGTCGCCGACTTTGCCGTCGTTCGACCGGTTGGAATGCCAAACCCGCTTCTTGCCCTTGCCGCCGGCGATTTCCTCGATCGAGCGGCCGCTCGCTACCGACCGTGACTGCTCCTCCAGGATGTCGCGGTCGCGCGAGCCACGGGCGTCTTCGTCCTTGCCCTTGATCAGAAGCCAATTGTCGTGGCGGTCGCCCTGACGCGCGCGCATGCGCACCAGATGCCAGCGTCCCTGCAGTTTCTCGCCGTCGAGGTCGAAGATCAGGTGGCCTTTGGCGAAGGCTTTGTGCGGATCGCCGTCCGGCGACCAGGTTCCGCGATCCCAGATCATGACGGTCCCGCCGCCGTACTCACCGTCCGGTATGCTGCCCTCGAAGCTGTTGTATTCAACCGGATGATCTTCGACCTGCACGGCGAGCCGCTTTTCGCTCGGATCGAGGCTGGGCCCCCGCGTGACCGCCCAGCTCTTCATTACGCCATCGAGTTCCAACCGCAGATCGTAATGCAAGCGGCGTGCGGCATGCTTCTGAATTACATAGCGGTATCCACCTCCCGCCCCCTTGCGTCCGCGGGGCTCAGGTGTCACATCGAACTTTCGTTTCTTGCGATATGTTTCCAGCGCCACGGAGATCAAATTTTTGGTTCAGTGTCGTTTTCGAGCCACACGGCGCGCATTTCCGCCGAAGTTCCGCTCAGAACACTCTAGAACCATAGTTAATGGCCCTTCAACGGTGGCAAAATGCGCCGCATAGTGCAACATGGGCACCAATTTTCCAACGTGGGAGTCGTTCGCCGCGTTCCGGGCAGCAACGCGGCTAAATTGCGCGTTAGGCCAAATGTGGTGTAAGAATTCGCCGTTTGTGCGTAGGCGTCGGTTAAGCCAACTGGGCCGATCCCGCTATTTGCCGATCAGGCCGCCGCGCCAACGAGGCTGATAAGAAGGAGTATTCGCGTGACCATTCAGTCCAAGACCCCGCTGTTGGATCTGGTCAACACGCCCAGCGATCTGCGCAAGCTCGAGGAGCCTCAGCTCCGGCAGCTTGCCGACGAATTGCGGCGTGAGACGATCGACGCTGTCGCGGTCACCGGTGGTCACCTTGGCGCAGGCTTGGGCGTCATCGAGCTGACGGTCGCCCTGCATTATGTTTTCGATACGCCGAGTGATCGGCTGATCTGGGACGTCGGGCATCAGGCCTATCCGCACAAGATCCTCACCGGCCGCCGCGACCGCATCCGCACGCTGCGCCAGGGCGGCGGCTTGTCCGGCTTCACCAAGCGGGCCGAGAGCGAATACGATCCGTTCGGCGCTGCGCATTCCTCGACTTCGATCTCCGCCGGCCTGGGCATGGCGGTCGCGCGCGACCTCGAGGGTAAAAAGAATAATGTCATTGCGGTGATCGGCGACGGCGCGATGTCGGCCGGCATGGCCTACGAGGCGATGAACAATGCCGGCGCCATGAATTCGCGCCTGATCGTCGTCCTCAACGACAACGACATGTCGATCGCGCCGCCGGTCGGCGCGCTGTCGGCCTATCTGGCCCGCCGGGTTTCTGGTCCGGCCTATCGGGGCATGCGCCACTATATGCGTCAGATCGCCAAGCGTTTGCCCAGCCGCATGCTGGAGAAGCGCGCGATCGCCATCGAGGAATACGCCCGCGGTCTCGTCACCGGCGGCACGCTGTTCGACGAGCTCGGGTTCTTCTATGTCGGCCCGATCGACGGCCACAACATCGACCACTTGCTGCCCGTTCTGAAGAACGTGCGCGACGCCGGCAACGGTCCGTTCCTGGTCCACGTCGTGACCCAAAAGGGCAAGGGCTACGAGCCGGCCGAAAAGTCCGCCGACAAGTACCACGGCGTCGTCAAGTTCGACGTGGCGACCGGCGCACAGCAGAAGGCCAAGGCCGGTGCTCCGGCCTATCAAAAAGTTTATGGCGAAGCGCTGATCAAGGAAGCCCGCAAGGACCCGAAAATCGTTGCCATCACGGCGGCCATGCCGTCGGGCACGGGCATCGACATGTTCCAGAAGGAATTTCCCGAGCGCACCTTCGACGTCGGCATTGCCGAACAGCACGGCGTGACCTTCGCGGCTGGTCTGGCCACCGAGGGCTACAAGCCGTTCGCCACCATTTACTCGACCTTCCTGCAGCGTGGTTATGACCAGGTCGTCCACGACGTGGCGATCCAGAAGCTGCCGGTGCGTTTCGCCATGGACCGTGCCGGCCTGGTCGGCGCCGACGGTCCGACCCATGCGGGTTCGTTCGACGTCGCCTTCCTGGGCTGCTTGCCGAACTTCGTGCTGATGGCGCCGTCCGACGAGGCCGAACTGGTGCACATGGTGGCGACCGCGGTCGCCATCGATGACCGCCCCTCGGCGCTGCGCTATCCGCGCGGCGAAGGCCGCGGCATCGTCATGCCGGATGAAGGCAAGCCGCTCGAGATCGGCAAAGGCCGCATCGTCCGTGAAGGCACCAAGATCGCGATCTTCTCCTACGGCACCCGCCTCGGCGAGAGTCTCAAGGCGGCTGACGAACTGACCGCCCATGGCCTTTCGACCACGGTCGCGGACGCGCGCTTTGCCAAGCCGCTCGATGTCGAGCTCCTGCTGCGGCTGGCGCGCGAGCACGAAGTGCTCCTGACCATCGAAGAAGGTTCGGTCGGCGGCTTCGGGTCGTTCGTGCTGCAGGCGCTCGCCGATCAGGGCGTGCTCGATCGCGGTATCAAAGTGCGGCAGATGGTGCTGCCCGATAGCTATATCGACCACGATTCACCGAACGCGATGTACGCCACGGCCGGACTCGACGCCAAGGGCATCGTCGCCAAGGCATTCGAGGCGCTGGGCCAGAACCTGCGCGGCGACGTGGTGAAGCTGGTTCGGTAAGGCCGCAATCCGCTTTATCGCGAACATGTCGTGATGGCCGGGCTTGTCCCGGCCATTCACGTTTTTGGATGCCACTCCAGTCTTTAGGCGCAGTAAGACTTAAGGCTAGCCAGTAGACATGGATGCTCGGCACGAGGCCGGGCGTGGACCCGGTGTATAGCTGTCCCATGAGCACCCGCGAACGCGCTGATCGCCTGCTGGTGGCGCGTGGCTTCTATGAAAGCCGGGCGCGAGCCCAGGCTGCGATCGCGGCCGGCTTGGTCAGTGCCGACGGCACGCTCGTTCGCAAGGCATCGGATGCGATCGCGACGACCGCGGCAATTGAGGCGACGCCCGAGCATCCTTACGTTTCGCGCGGCGGCCTCAAGCTCGCGGCAGCGCTTGACCACTTCAACGTCGACGTCGCCGGCCGGGTCTGTCTTGATGTCGGCGCCTCGACCGGCGGCTTTTCCGAAGTGTTGGTTTTGCGCGGTGCGCGGCGTGTTTACGCCGTCGACGTCGGCACCGGGCAGCTTCATCCGCGCCTTGGCGCGTACGTCGAGATCGCCTCCATGGAGCAAACCGACATCCGCACGCTCGATCCGGAGCGATTGGCCGAACCGCCGGATCTTGCCGTGGTCGACGTGAGCTTTATTTCGCTGAAACTGGTGCTGCCGGCGATCGGCGCGCTGTTGCCCGCCCGCGCGACGATGGTCGCGTTGATCAAGCCGCAATTCGAGGCGACCCGCGCAGTCCTCAAGAAGGGCATCGTGCGCGATCCTGCTATCCACGCGGCCGTGTGCGACGACATCGCGGCTTTCATGGGCGCGGCCGGCTGGCGCGTGACTGGTGTCATCCCGTCGCCAATTGCCGGCGGTGACGGCAATCGCGAATTTCTCATCGGAGCCGAGCGTGGTTGAGCGGCTCGACATCGTCAGCGTCGGCCACCGCGGTGATGGTTTGGCGGCAGGGTCCGACGGCGCGATCTTTGTGCCGGGCGCGCTGCCGGGCGAGACGGTCGAGGTCGACGAGGTCGCCGGCCATCCCGACCGGCGACGGCTGCTGCGCATCGAACGCGCCAGCGAAGCGCGCATTACGCCGTTCTGTCCGCATTTCGGCGTGTGCGGCGGTTGCGCCATCCAGCATTGGGATGAGGCGCATTACCGGTCGTGGAAGCGCGGCCTGGTCGTCGAAGCACTACGACAGGCCGGCCTCGAGCCGCCGGTCGCCGAGCTTGTGGATGCGCATGGTGATGGTCGCCGGCGCGCGGTCTTCCATGCCCGCAGTGGCGCCAAGGGCGTGCTCGAAGTCGGCTTTGCGGCCGCACGCTCGCACCGGATCGTCGCCATCGATCGCTGCCCGGTGCTGGCGCCGGGTCTGAGCGGGGCGATCCCGATGGCCTGGGCGCTGGCGGAGGCGCTTGGGCCGACCAAAAAACCGCTCGACATCGCGGTGACCGCGACCGACGCCGGTCTCGATGTCGACGTGCGCGGCTCGGGGCCGCTCGAACCGCTCTTGGTGAGTGCGCTTGCCCGTATCGCTGCCAAGCACGGTCTCGCGCGCCTGACGCGGCATGGCGAGTTGGTCGCGCAGTCGCGGCCGCCGACCATGCGGATCGGCAAGGCGATCGTGCCGTTGCCGCCTGGCACCTTCCTGCAGGCGACGGCTGCCGGCGAGGCGATGTTGGCGAAGCTCGCGCTTACGGCTTGTGCTGACGCCACCAAGGTCGCCGACTTGTTTTCAGGTGTCGGTCCGTTTGCCTTGCGTCTCGCCGAACGCGCACGGGTCTTTGCGACCGATGCCGATGAAGCCGCGCTCGCCGCGCTCAAGCGTGGCGCGGCCACCCCCGGCCTTAAGCCGATCGACATCGAACGGCGCGATCTGTTTCGTCGTCCGCTCCGCGCTGACGAACTCAAGCGCTTCGACGCCGTGATCTTTGATCCGCCGCGGCAAGGCGCCGAAGCGCAGTCGCGCGAACTGGCCGCAAGCCCCGTGCCGTTGATCGTGGCGGTCTCGTGCAATCCGGCCACGTTCGCACGCGATGCGGCAGCATTGGTGACGGCAGGCTATCGCCTTGCCGAGGTAACGCCGGTCGATCAGTTCCGTTACACGGCGCACGTAGAAATCGTCGCCCGGCTCGAGCGCTAACGATCCTTGCGCAGCAGTTCGTCGGTCTCGCGCAACCCTGCGGGTGAACCGATCTCGTAGAAGCGGCTGGTCATCTCGTAGCCGGCGAGACGGTTGTTGCGCGCGAGCGCGGAATAAACCGCCGCCAAGTCGACAGGCTTGTCGGCTGGCTCGGCGGCCAGCACGTCGGCTTTGACGATGCTGAGGCCCCAGTCGATGTGCTGCATCTGCGGCAGGCGTTGCTCTTTGTCGTAGACGCGGATGCGGCCGTCCTCGAACCAAACATTGCTGCGATCCCAGCGGTCGGCATTGCGGTAGACGGTCATGAGCGCCGACTGGCCGCTGTTGCGAAACGCCTCGACCGCAGGGGCGAAACTCGTATCGAGCCAGCTATCGCCGTACATCACCAGAAATTCCGGTCCGAGTTTTCCGAGTGCGCGCCGCAATGCGCCGCCAGTGCCGAGCAGCACCGGACCGTCGTAGCAATAATCCACGGCCAAGCCGTACCGGCTGCCGTCGCCGACGAAATCTTCGACCTGCCGGCCGAGATGACCGATGCAGAGAACCACGCGGGTGATCGACTCGCGTCGCAACAGGCGCAACTGATGGGCGATGAAAGGCTCGCCGGCGACCTCGACCATCACCTTGGCGACGCTTTCGCTGAGCGGTCGCAGCCTTTTCGCCAGCCCGCCCGCCAATAACGCCAGTGGCGGCATCTGTGTCATTGGACGAGCGTCTTGGTGCCTTCGAAATCGAAACGGACGCGGACTTCCTCCAGACCCGCGCCGTGCATGGCGTGCCGCAGGCGCTTTTTGTCTTCGGTATAGAACAACAAAAAGCCGCCGCCGCCGGCGCCGATCAGCTTGCCGCCGACCGCGCCGTTGCGCATCGCAAGATCATACCAGCCGTCGATTTCCGGGTTCGAAATGGTGCCGGAGCGTTTGCGCTTGTTCAGCCAATGCTCATGCATCAGCGTACCGAAGCGATGCAGATCGCCGGCCTTCAGGGCGTCGAGCGAGCGGGCACCAAGCTCCTTCACATAATGCAGATTGTCCATCATGGAGGTGTCCATGGCTTTTGATCGGTCGTCTTGATCCTTCAAGATCGCCGATGCGGAGCGTGCCGAGCCGGTGAAAAACATCGCCAGACCTTCCTCGAGATTGGTGATGGTCTCGGAATCGATCGGCGCCGGCCAAACCTCGACGGTGTCGTTTTTGTTGAAGCGAAAGCAGGTGACGCCGCCATAAGCGGCGATGAACGGGTCTTGCTTGCCGACCGGCTCGTTGAGCCGCTCGATCTCGATGTGGCAGGCCTGCTCGGCGAGCTCCTGCACGCTGATGATATTTCTCCGGTGCGCGTGCAGCGCGTGCAGCAACGCGGTGGTGAAGCTGCCGGACGAACCCAGCCCGGTGCCGGCCGGAATGTCGGCGAGGCTCGTGATCTCGATCTTGTCGCTGATGCCGGTGAGGGTCAGCGCCTCGCGCACGATCGGATGGCGCAGATCTTCGCGGCGTTCGACTTTTTCCAGTTGCGAGTATTTCACAATGAGTCCGCTCTGGAACATCTGATGGATCGTTATGTAGACATAGCGGTCGATCGCGGCGGCGACGAGCAATCCCTCGTGATGCCGATAGTACGATGGCAGGTCGGTGCCGCCGCCGCCGAGCGTGATCCGCAGCGGGCTGCGCACGATAATCATGGTTGGTTGTCCATCTCGCGATGCGCCGGCATCGCCGTCACGGCGCTTCTTTGGTCCGGAAAACGTCGATCGTGATCCGGCCGAAGTGCCCGAGATTCACCGCCGGGATGGCAGACGCCCGATCGTAGTGAAGCCCGATCGCCTGCGCGCGGGCGGCGAAGGATGCGCCCTGGCGGTCGTCGACAAAGCCGAAGCGGCAACCGCCGCCGCGCAGAAAATCGGCCACGCCGGCACCGTCGGTCGATACCGTCTCGCTGCCGGCGAAGAAAATGAAGCTCGGCTCTTCGTAGCCGGCGATGGCGGCAATCGGGTGCGCGCAGTTGGCCTGGCGCAAAACTCCGGCCATTGCCGCGCTGGGAAACAGTTGGCCAAGCGGCGGGATAATCAGCGCATAGATTCCGGCCGACAACAGCATCGATGCGACCGCCGCCAGCACGATCGAAGGTTGGGCGCTACCGGGCGCGTACGCACGCCAAGCCAGAAAGCCGCAAATGACCGCCGCAGCGAGAACCGGCCAAGCCGCCGGCAGCGGCCCGTAGCCGAGAGCGATCGCGCCGCCGACGACCACAACGCTGGCGATGAGCGGAATGACGAACCACCACATCATGCCGAGCAAAAGCCAGCGGCGCTGCGACAGCATGTTCCTCTCGACCACGATGGCGATCAGAATGGCAATGGCCGGATAAAGCGGCAGCACATAGTGCGGCAACTTGGTCACCGCCAACTCGAACACGATCCAGGACGGCACCAGCCAGGCCAACAGAAAGCAAACCGCCGGTTCACGTCGCCACGCCGACCGCACCACCTCGGGTGCCGCCAAACCGGCGAGGAATGCAGCCGGAAAGAACGTGAGAAAGAATAGGACCAGATAAAACCCCGGCGGTGCGCCGTGGCCCTGCTGCGAATTCACGATCTTGCCCAGCGTGTCATGGCCCACCGACGCCAGGACAAAGTCGTTGCCGGTGCGCATCGAGATCGCGACTAGCCACGGCAGAACGAGAAGCGCGGCCAAGACAATGCCGGCGATCGGCCGCATGGCCAGCCACCAGCGGGCCGAGCGATCGACGATCGCGAGCGTCACCGCGGTAAGCCCGGTGATCATCAGGATCGGCAATCCCTTGATCAGCACCCCGGCCGCCAACGCGGTCCAGAAGATCGCGACAAGTCCGAGGCTCGGCCGCTCGGCCTCAACGGTGCGTGCCGCCAGATAGACGCGCGCCATCGCTCCCATCGCCATGATGACGGTGAACAGCAACATGGCGTCGGTCTTGGCGAGCCGCGCTTCGACGCCGAGCAGGGTCGAGCCTGCCATCATCAGGGCGGCGAGCGCGGCGTAGCGTCTATCGACAAAGGCGAGCGCGCACCAGAAGGTCCCGAGGACGGCGCCGATCGCTCCGAGCAGCGACGGTAACCGGTAGACCCATATTTTGCCGCGCGCACCGTGCACGCCGAGCGCTTCGGCGGTCTTCACGGCGGCGGCTTGCAGCCAGTAGATGCCGACCGGCTTGTCGTTGGCCTCTTCGTTGATGAAACGGATATCGACATAGTCGCCCGTTTCGATCATTTGTTTGGTAGCCTGCGCGTAACGCGGCTCGTCGCGGTCGATCGGCGGGATCTGAAAAAAGCCGGGCAGGAAGGCGAGCAACGAGATCAGCGCCAGCATGATCGCCGTGCGCCGGTTCGTCGCTACCGCAGAATCAAAAAGCGCGGGCAACCCCCGCGTCGGCCAAGCGCTCGTTCGCATCGGTACGCAATTGATTTTACTCATCGCCCCACGACCGACAGTGACGGCGGCAACTAGCCGGCGTCAACCCGTTCTCCCGCATGCACCCCGCGTGTGTCGCGCACTGCGACATTGACGGTGCGTTGAACGATGTACATCGGCCGTCTGCGCACTTCATCGTAGATGCGCCCGATATATTCGCCAAGCACACCGACTGCCGTCAGTTGCACGCCGCCGATGAACAGCACCAGCACCGTAATGGTGGGCACGCCCATCGGATATTGGTCGCCATGGATGATCTTGAGGGCAATCACCACCAGGATGGCGAGTGCGCTGAGCAGCGCGATGGCGAACCCGGTCCACATCATCACGCGCAACGGAAAGTTGGAAAATCCGAAGATGCCGTTGGCCTGCAGCGTGATCGAGCCGATGTAGCGATTGTATTTGCTCGTCCCGCCGGCGCGCGCGTCGCGCTTGTAGAGTACTTCCGTCTGCGGGAAGCCGACGAACGGCACCAGCCCCTTGAGGAAGCCGTGGGTTCTCGCTGAGCCCGCGCAACTCCTCGATCACGCGTCGGCTGATGACGCGGAAATCGCCGGTATCGGGCGGAATCCGCACTTCGGCGATACGGTTGATCAGGCGGTAGCCGTAGCGGGCGACCAGCAGCTTCACCCAGGTTTCGCCCTCGCGGCTGCTGCGGCGGGCGGCGACGACGTCAAAACCTTCTTGCGCCTTGTGCCACAATTGCTCGATGACTTCCGGCGGATCCTGCAGATCGACGTCGATGATCGCGCACCACTGGCCGCGGCAGTTCAGGATGCCCGCCATGGTCGCGGCCGGCTGGCCGAAGCGCCGGCTGAACACCATCAGGCCGATATTCGGGTTGCGCGCGATCTCCTCGCGGATCACGCGTTCGGTCGCGTCCCGCGACGGGTCCAGCGCGAAGATGATTTCGTAGCTGCCGAGCCGCTCCAGCACCGGCACGGTGCGGGCGAGAAACGGACGGATGTTGCCCTGCTCGTTGTAGACCGGCACCACGACCGAAATGACGGGCGCATCGGTGGCGTGAGCGCCCTTTGGCATCAGAACGGCGAGGGCGTCCTTGCGGTCCGCGACTTCAGCAGGGGTATCGCCCATAGAGATGTCGCCCATGCACTCTCGCCGGCCTCGGCACCGCGTGGCATGTGCGATGCCGGAATTCCCAGGATTTTGTGGCCGGTTGTGGTAGAAACAGAACGATCGAGTTTCGTTTTCCGCGCGGCAAGCTAGGGGGCCGGTCGGGTTGAGTCAACTTCATTAACAACGGCGCCTTGTTATCTTGTTGCGCCGCACATCGCTTTAGCGAAACTCTTGCTCTAGCGAAAGATTTGCCCTGACGACACAATGCCCCCGGACGATCATACACGCTCCACGATGGGTGACAAAGGCGTGGTCGAAAAAGGCTGCAAAGAGCGTCGTGCCGGGCGAACCGGCCGGCCGCCGCGTGAGCGTTCGGGAGAGGTGGACGCTCGGATCCTGGAGGCGGCGCGCCGCGTTTTTCTTGAGCGCGGGCTCGCGGGCGCCAGCATGGACGAAATTGCAAGTCTGGCATGCGCCGGCAAGCCCACCATTTATGCGCGGTTTCCCGACAAGAAGGCGCTGTTCGCGGCGGTGGTAACCTGCGATGTCGATGCCAATATCGCGCGTTTCGAAAGTCAGCCGCCGACCGGCGGGACGATCGAGGATCGGCTCGTCAGCGTCGCCACCCGGCGCCTGCAATGGGCGCTGGAAGGCGAAACCATCGATCTGATGCGCCTGGGCATCGCGGAGGCGCGGCGCTTTCCGGAGTTGGCCAGTAACATCAAACAGATGACCCGCCAGCGCGGTGAGGAGGCGGTGGCGCGGCTGCTGCGTGAAGCCAGCCAGTTGGAGCCGGCTGCCACGTTACCGGCTTTCGCGCCGGAGCGGCTGCCGATGACGACCCGCTTCTTTATCGATCTGGTTTTTTTGCCCTTGATTGTGCGGGCCTTGTTCGGCGAGAAGGTCGATCTGCTGCGCGCGCAGATCAATTCGCATGTCGCCGGCAGCGTGGCGTTCTTTCTCGCCGCCTGCCGCAATGGCGACACGGATTGAACCTCCCCGGACGTTTCGCTCAGGGTCGCATGAATACCTTCGAGAACGCCTTCCGGCAGCTTAGTCCGCGTTCGGTCGGAAGCGCCGCTCCGCCGACGAGATGGTGTTGAACAGCAACATCGTCACGGTCATCGGGCCGACGCCGCCGGGCACCGGCGTAATGTACGACGCCTTTTGCGAAACACCCTGGAAGTCGACGTCGCCGACAAGCTTGCCGTTGGGCAGCCGGTTGATGCCGACGTCGATCACCACGGCGCCGGTCTTGACCATTTGCGGCACGATCAAGTTCGGCTTGCCGGCGGCGACCACCAAAATGTCGGCCAGAATCGTGAACTGCGCCAGGTCGCGGGTCTTGGCGTGGCAGATGCAGACCGTCGCGTCCTTTTGCATCAGCATCAGGGCCAGCGGCTTGCCGACGATATTGCTGGCGCCGACGACAACGACGTTCTGGCCCTCAATCGCGATCTGCTCATGCTCGAGCAACTGCACGACGCCGTAGGGCGTGCACGGCGGGAACACGGTATCGCCGACCACGAGGCCGCCGACATTGTAGAGGTGGAAGCCGTCCACATCCTTGTCGACCGAAATGGCGCGGAGAATCTCGAAAATCGAAAACTGCGGCGGCAGCGGCAATTGCACCAGAATGCCGTGGACATCGTCGCGCTGGTTCAGATCGGCGATCAGGTCCAGCACCGCCGACGGGGAGGCCGATGCATCAAAGTCGAAACGGAACGACGTGATGCCGACCTCTTGGCAGGCCCGGATCTTGTTGCGGACATAAACGGCCGATGCCGGGTCCTGGCCGACGACGATCACCGCAAGGCCCGGGGTTACGCCCTTTGCTTTCAGCGCCTCGATTCGTCCCCGGCACTCGCCGCGGATCTTGGCCGCGACAGCGACGCCATCGATGATTTGTGCGGTTCGCGCGAGCATTGAGGGTCAAATCCCGCTGGCTTTGGGTTTTAGGGACACAAACGAGCGGACAGCCGGCCAATGACCGCTCGCGGATTTTCCGGCATCAGGAATACGGAAGCGGCCGGTCCGACGCAAATGGTCTCTGTGCGATCACGGTAAATCAGCGGTGAGCACAATCCGGGGCCCAGTGGGTTTGGCCCATTTCGGCGCGGGGCAATCCGGGATCACCTTGGCTGGAGGCGCAGCTCGCGCGGCGTTGTTCCGAAGTGCGCTTTGAATTGCCTGCTGAACTGGGCTTGGCCGCCGAAACCCCAGCGATAGGCGATCTCCGCGATGGTCTCGTTATGGCGTGCGGCCCGCAGATCGTTGCAGGCCGCCTCGAGCCGGAGCGTTCTGATCCAGCAACTGACTGAGGTCCCGCTGTCCTTGAACAGGCCGTGCAGGTAGCGCACGGAGACGCCATTGGCGCGCGCGATCTCCTCGATCGTCATCGACTGTTTCGCCAGGTTCCTGCGAACGTAACGTTCGATGCGCGCAAGATGGGCCAACCGCACCGAACTCATCCGGCTGCCGACGGCGCGCGGATCATCCTCGATCGCCAAGCAGAGCAGATCGAGCAAACAGCCGCCCAAGCTGTCCTTGATTTCAGCATTGAGGTGTGCCGTGCGCGCTGGAATACCGCGCGCGGTGTCGAGGAACAGCGCGCCAAGCCCTTGGCTGGCGTCGTGCGCGTAACCCAGATAGCGATCGACAACTCTGATCCGGCCTTTCAGCATTTGGCTCGGGACTTTCAGAACCCAGAGCTCGTTGTCGTCGGCGTGGGAAAATTGGTAGGGCAGGTCGCCGCGCTCGATGAAGAAGCCGTTCTGGCGGCAATGAAGATTATAGTCGCCCTGGATGAAGCGCGCGTCGGCTCCGGTGGCAAAGGTGATCAGAAAGTCGTCGCTGGCACGGCCGCGCAGGTGCGATGTCGCGCGCTCGTAACAAACCGGTCCCGAGCAAAATCGCGACAACGAAATGCGCCCGAGCTCCCAGTTCTCGATGGTGCCATGAAAGCGCTCGGGCGCGATGAAAGACGCGCTCATGGGAAAGAAAATCCCCGAGACGAATTGCGACCAGTGGAGGCTCCGCGCCTCCGGCGCTATTGCGGCAACGCTAAAGCGGGTCATGACAGTTTCGCCTCACTGCCTGCTATCGCTGGAGCCGCAAGCTTAGGGCGACCCCCCGCAAAAGGTCCAGTACAAGGCGTGCAAAAAACACGCCACGCCGGCCCGCCGGGGCTTGCCGGGTGCGTTTAACTGAGCGTTCGGGTTCAGGCGGCGGCGTTGATCGCCGCATACCTTTCGCGGACAAGCGGCAAAACGTGTTCGCCGAAGCGCCGGATGTCGGGAACAAAGTCGACGAAGGTCAGGAGCAGGCCGCCGATCCCGGTATCGCGCTCCAGGGTGGCAATGAGTTCCGCCACGGTCTCGTAGGAGCCGTGCAGAACCGGGAAAGCCCATGAAGGCCAGGTTGCCTTCCTCGATCGGCGCCGACAGGCCGTCGAGAAAATGCTTGCTGGTGCCATCCGGATTGCTGTCCATCGCGGCGCTGCGGGCGATATTGGCGAGCGCGTCCTTGTCGGCGCCGCCGATGATCGCCTGGGTTTTTTCCATGGCGAGCGCGTCGGTCTCCTCGGCAATGACGGTGACCAGCGCAAGCGTACCGAGATCGCGGCCGAGTTTCCGCGATTTTCGATGACCGGTTGGGCGATCCGGCGCAGCTTTCGCGGCCGCCGAAGACGAAATTGAATTCCGGCATGCCGGGCGGTGAACACGC
>CAVTTZ010000030.1:0-10096 GCA_963737755.1 uncultured Alphaproteobacteria bacterium
TACCCAGCGGCCGTCGTAACGATAGCCGCCGTAGCCGTATTCCCGCGCCCCATCGAAATATTCAGCGCCGTATTGCCGCGAGATTCGGATATGCTCGTCGGTCTTCGCCGTGGCGCGCTTGGTGACGTTGCGCTTGCCGCGCGGCAAGCGCCGCAACAAATTGATTTCAGCCATCGGCTGCGACCCCCTGTATCGCAAGTTATCTAGCCGAAGCGGCGACGTGCCTGCAAGCACTGCATTGCCAAATACTTAGAGCGCCGAAATACGAAAAAGCGGCGCCGCGACGGTGCTTGCCCTCGCTGGACACGTGTGCTTAAAGGCGCGCATCAATCTGAAAATTTTCCGCGGCAAACGCGGGGCGAAACCAATCGCACGGAAAGACGAGTTGCACGATATGGGGCACGCTGCGGATTTCTTTGCTCAGGCCAGCACAATCGCTTCGCAGCTTGATGACGCCAAGGTGGACAAGCTCGCGACCGAGCTCGCCGACCTGCGCGCGCGCAAGGGGCGGTTGTTCGTGCTCGGCGTCGGCGGCAGCGCCGGCAATGCCAGTCATTCGGTCAATGATTTCCGCAAGCTGTGCGGCATCGAAGCGTATGCGCCGTGCGACAACGTTTCGGAGTTGACCGCGCGCGCCAACGACGAAGGCTGGGACACGATCTTCACCGGCTATCTCGACGTCAGCCAGGCCGATGCCGACGATGCATTGTTCATTTTTTCCGTGGGTGGCGGCGACGCCGAGCGGAACATCTCCCCCAACATCGTCAAGGCCGTCGACATGGCCAAGGCGCGCGGCATGAAGGTGTTTGGCGTGGTCGGACGCGACAGCGGCCACACCGCAAAGCATGGTGATACCGTCATCGTGGTTCCGGTGATCGATCCGGCTCTGCGCACACCGCATTCGGAGGCGTTTCAGGCGGTGGTCTGGCATTGCCTCGTCTCGCATCCGG
This sequence comes from uncultured Alphaproteobacteria bacterium, assembly GCA_963737755.1. Taxonomy (GTDB): domain Bacteria; phylum Pseudomonadota; class Alphaproteobacteria; order Rhizobiales; family Xanthobacteraceae; genus BOG-931. The sequence goes on from CAVTTZ010000030.1 coordinate 951, forward strand.
TCCTGCAGAAAAACGCCACCAAATGGTGATGCGCGCCGTCTTCGCCGATCGCGATGGGGTGCTATGCGCCAATATGATGCGTGACGGGCGTGCCGTAGCGCCGACACGGCTTGAAGATTTTCGGTTGCTGCCGGGCGTCGAGGAATCGGTGCGGGAACTCAAATCGGCGGGCTACCTGGTGATCGTCGTGACCAATCAGCCGGACGTGGGTACCGGCCGCACGCCGCAGGCCACGGTCGAGGCCATGCACGACATCATCCGCACGCGGCTTGAAGTCGATGACATCAAGGTGTGTTTCCACACCAACGCCGACAATTGCGCTTGCCGCAAGCCGAAAGCCGGCATGCTGCTGGAAGCCGCCGCCGAACGCGAAATCGATCTGCCGGCAAGCTATATCGTCGGCGACCGCTGGACCGATGTGGCGGCCGGGCGGGAGGCGGGTTGCGCAACGATTTTCGTGGATTACGGCTTTGAGCCCGACACGCCGGCCAAGGCCGACCGGGTCGTTGCCTCATTTGCGGAAGCCGCTAGGGTTATCCTCGGCGCCCGGAATTAGGGTTGGCCCGGGGCCGGTTTGTGGGCTAGATAAAGTCCAAAGGGGGACACCGATGGGATCGCCGTCTGTCGATAAGTTGCGTGTGAAGATTTTTGCTGACGGGGCCGACCTCAAAGGCATGAAAGAGGCGGCCGCGCTGCCGCTGGTCAGTGGCTTCACAACCAACCCGACCTTGATGCGGCAAGCCGGCGTGAGCGACTACAAGGGCTTCGCGCTCGACGTGCTCAAGCTCATTCCCGACCGGCCGGTGTCATTCGAGGTTTTCGCCGACGACTTCCCGACCATGGAAGCGCAAGGTCGCGAGATCGCCTCCTGGGGCGACAACGTCTATGTCAAAGTTCCCGTCACCAACACCAAGGGCGAATTTGCCGGGCCGCTGATGACGCGTTTGTCGGGCTCGGGCATCAAGCTCAACGTCACCGCGATCATGACCAACCAGCAGGTCAAAGAGGTGGCGGCGGCGCTCGCAAAGGATGTGCCCGCCATCGTTTCGGTGTTCGCCGGCCGCATCGCCGACACCGGCCGCGATCCGGTGCCGCTGATGCGCGAAGCCGTGGCGCTGCTCAAGGATCGGCCCAAGGCCGAGCTGCTGTGGGCCAGCCCGCGCGAATTGCTCAACATCTTCCAAGCTGATGAAATCGGCTGCCACATCATCACCGTGACCGGCGACGTGATCCGTAAGCTGGCGCTGGTCGGCAAGGACCTCGACGGCTATTCGCTCGAGACGGTGGCGATGTTCTACCGGGACGCGCAGACGGCGGCCTTCACCATTCCGATCGGCGCGGAACGGGCGGCGTAACAACAACAGCAGCTGCGACCGCCCTGCCGGGGTCGCGGTGGCTGGCGGCTGGGGGCTCTTCCAAGCTGCAATCGACTTTGCATTCGTGAACGGCGAGCGGTGTTGAATGAATCCGAACAATATTCAGAACGTACTGGTAACGGGCGGCGCTGGTTATGTCGGCCATGTGTTGACGCCGCGGCTCCTCAACGAGGGCTACAACGTCACCGTCTATGACAATCTGTTCTTCGGCTGCCGGCTGCCGAACAGTCCGAACCTGCGGGTCGTGCAGGGCGACATTCGCGACACCGAGAAACTCTCGCAGGCGTTGGAAGGCCAGGATGCGGTGCTGCACCTCGCCTGCATCTCCAACGACGCCAGCTTCGAGCTCGACGAGAAGCTGTCGGAGACCATCAACTTCGATTGCTTCGAACCGATGGTGCTGGCGGCGAAAAAGGCCGGCGTGAAGCGCTTCGTTTATTGCTCGTCCAGCTCGGTCTATGGCGTCAGCAACTCGCCCGACGTCACCGAGGATCATCCGCTGGTGCCGCTGACGCTCTACAACAAGTTCAAGGGCATGTGCGAGCCGGTGCTGTGGAAGCACAAGTCCGACGACTTCACGTCGATCGTGATCCGCCCGGCGACGGTCTGCGGCTACAGCCCGCGCACGCGGCTCGACCTCTCGGTCAACATCTTGACCAATCACGCGGTGAACAAAGGTACGATCACCGTGTTCGGCGGCACCCAGATGCGGCCAAATCTGCACATCGAAGACATGGTCGACGCCTATGTGCTGATGCTCGAGGCGCCGCACGAGAAGGTGCACGGCGAGACTTTCAACATCGGCTTCCAGAACCATTCGATCGGCGACATCGCCAATATCGTCAAGCGCGTGGTCGAAGAGGAAATGCCGGACAAGGACGAGATCAAGATCGTCACCACGCCGTCGAACGATTTCCGCTCCTATCACGTCAATTCCGACAAGGTGGCGCGCGTGCTCGGCTTCAAGCCGAAGCGCACCATCGAGGATGCGGTGCGCGATCTGGCGCGCGGCTTCCGCAACCACATGCTGCCCGACAGCTTCGACAACGACTGGTATTACAACGTCCGCACGATGAAGAAGCTCGAGGCAAAATGAGCACGGCGCGTAAAACCGCCGTCGTCACCGGCGGCGCCGGCTTCATCGGCAGCCATATGGTCGATCTCCTGGTCGATCGCGGCTACCGCGTTCGCATCATCGACAATCTGGTCGGCGGCCGCGAGGCCAACATCGCGCACCACGCCGGCAATGCCGACGTGGTGTTCGAGGAAAAAGACATCCTCGCCTATCAGCCGGGCGACGCGTTGTTTGACGGCGTCGATCATGTGTTCCACTTCGCCGGCATCGGCGACATCGTGCCTTCGATCGAGCGGCCGCTCGACTATATGGCGGTCAACGTGCAGGGCACGGTGCACATGCTGGAATGCGCGCGGCATGCCGGCACCAAGAAATTCGTCTATGCGGCGTCGTCGTCCTGCTACGGGCTGGCGTCGACCCCGACGCGCGAAGATCATCCGCTGGCGCCGCAATACCCTTACGCGCTGAGCAAGCTGCAGGGCGAGCAGGCGGCGTTGCACTGGCTCAAGGTCTACAAGCTGCCGGTCAATGCGATCCGCATCTTCAACGCCTACGGCACGCGCTCGCGCACGTCGGGCGCATACGGCGCGGTGTTCGGCGTGTTCCTCAAGCAGAAGCTTGCCGGCAAGCCGTTCACCGTGATCGGCGACGGCAGCCAGAGCCGCGACTTCCTCTACGTCACCGACGTGGCCGCCGCGTTCCTGGCCGCGGCTGACGCGGCGTCGTCCGGCAACATCTGGAATCTCGGCGCCGGCAATCCTCAGTCGGTCAATCGCCTGGTCGAACTTCTGGGCGGCGACGTTGTCTATATCCCCAAGCGCCCTGGCGAGCCCGACTGCACGTTTGCGGACATCACCAAAATCCGCAGCGAACTTCATTGGGCGCCGAAGGTGAGTTTCGAAGAGGGCGTCGGGCGCGTGCTCGCCGCTATCGACTATTGGCGCGATGCGCCGCTGTGGACGCCCGACTCGATCGCGCAAGCGACCACCGTCTGGTTCAAGACTATGGCATCACCGCAGGCCACGACATGATGGACGACGCAAGCAAGAGCCTTGTCAGCCACAAGATCAGGACCGCGCAGGAGATCGCGGCTGCCGTTGGCCCGCGTCCGCGTGAGAAGAAAGTCATCATGTGCCACGGCACGTTTGACATCGTGCATCCGGGGCACGTGCGGCATCTGCTCTACGCCAAGAGCAAGGGCGACGTTCTGGTCGCGAGCCTAACCGCCGACGCGCATATTGCTAAAGCCAATTTCCGGCCGTTCGTGCCGCAGGAATTGCGTGCGTTCAATCTTGCCGCGCTCGAGGCTGTTGATTTTGTCGTCATCGACAAAGATCCGACGCCGATCAAAAACATCTCGATCATCAAGCCGGATTATTTCGCCAAGGGCTACGAATACACCCGCGACGGTCTGCATCCGCGCACCGCCGAGGAAAAAGCCGCCATGGAAGCGTATGGCGGCGAGATTCTGTTTACGCCGGGCGACATCGTCTATTCGTCCTCGCACATCATCGAGACCGAGCCGCCGGCGATCGCCACCGAGAAGCTGATGGCGATCCTGGCCGCCGAAGGCCTCGCCATGCAGGACCTGCACAAGACGATCGATCAGCTCGAAGGCATCCGGGTGCATGTGGTCGGCGATACCATCATCGACAGCTACACCCATTGCGCGCTGATCGGCGGCATGACCAAGACGCCGACCATGAGCGTGCGCTATGACAAGCGACACGACTTTGTCGGCGGTGCCGGCATCGTCGCCAAGCATCTGCGTTCCGCAGGCGCCGACGTGTCATTCTCGACCGTGCTCGGCAACGATGCGCTGGCCGAATTCGCGCTCAAGGATCTGGCCGCGGCCGGCGTCAAATGCATGCCGATCATCGACCGCACCCGGCCGACCACGCATAAGAACGCGATCATCGCGGGCGGCTACAATCTTCTCAAGATCGACACGCTGGACAATCGCTCGATCTCCGAGCGCATCCAGCACACGCTCGCCCAGCAGGTCAGCGAGACGCCAACCGATATTTTGGTGTTCTCGGATTTCCGTCACGGCATCTTCAACCGTGACACCATCCCGCGCATGACCGATGCGATTCCTGAAAATGCCTTCCGGGTCGCCGACAGCCAGGTCGCGAGCCGCTGGGGTAATATTCTGGAATTCAACGGCTTCGATCTGATCACGCCGAACGAGCGCGAGGCACGTTTTGCGCTCGGCGATCAGGACTCGGTGGTGCGGCCGCTTGGGCTCGAACTGTACCGGCAGGCGAAATGCGGTACCTTGCTGCTTAAGCTCGGCGAGCGCGGCCTGATGACATTCCGCGCGGTGCCGAAGAGCGATGAGGACGTGCGCGCCTTCTTCGCCATCGACAGCTTCGCCGAGCGGGTAATTGATGCGGTCGGTTCCGGCGACGCGCTGCTCGCCTACGCTTCGCTGGCGTTGTTCGCCACCAAGAACAGCGTCATCGCCTCGGTGCTCGGCTCGCTCGCCGCGGCCATAGAGTGCGAGCACGAGGGCAACGTGCCGGTCACCCGCAAGGATGTGGTCGACAAGCTCTACCGCTTCGAGCGGTTCATGAACTACCAATGAGCGGCTGCCTACCAAACCACCCGTCATTGCGAGGAGCCCCAATCGGGCGACTAAGCAATCCAGTTTCTTGCTCCGGCCCTTGGATTGCGTCGTGGAGTTTACCATCGGACCGATACTTTGGGTCGGATCCGTCGGCTCGCAATGACGATTGAATCAGATTGGATCCTGCTTCAACAATGCGCGTAATTGTCATCGGATACGGCGTGCAGGGCAAAAAACGCCGCCGCGTCGCCGGTGCGGATTATGTCGGCGTCGTCGATCCGGTGGCGCAGGATGCGGATTGGCGCGAGATCACCGCCGTGCCGCTCGATCGCTACGACGCCGCGCTGGTGTGTACGCCGGACGCGCCGAAGATCGAGATCCTCGATTATCTGCTGCGCAACGGCAAACACGCGTTGGCGGAAAAGCCGCTGCACGCCGCGAACGACGGCGAACTGGAAGCGCTGGAGCGCACGGCGCGGTCCACCGGCACGGTCTGCTACACCGCCTACAATCATCGCTTCGAGCCGCACTATGTGCGGATGCGAGACCTGATAAAGTCGGGCGTGCTCGGCAAGGTCTATCGCTGCCGGATGTTCTACGGCAACGGCACGGCGCGGCTGGTGCGCGATTCGGCCTGGCGCGATCAGGGCGCCGGCGTGCTTCCCGATCTCGGCTCGCATCTGCTCGACACTGCGCGGTTTTGGTTCGGCGATATCGGCGACGATTTTCAGCTCGTATCGGTCGGCCGCTTTGAAAACCGTGCGCCCGATCACGTGGTGTTCGCGGCGCCGTCGGGGCGGCCGCAGCTCGAGTTCGAAATGACGCTGCTGTCCTTTCGCAATCACTTCACCTGTGACGTGTTGGCGGAAAGTGGCACGGCGCACATTAAGTCGCTGTGCAAATGGGGCCCCACTACCTTCACGCAGCGTACCCGCATCTTGCCGAGCGGTCGACCGCCCGAACAGGCGGTCACGCTCGTTCAGGACGATCCGACCTGGGAACTGGAATACGCGCACTTCAAGAAGCTCATCGCCGATCGCGTTCCGACCGATCTCGGCAATGATCGTTGGCTGCAACGCGTGCTCGGCCGTTTGTCGGCCGAGGCCATAAAATGGGGTCCCACAGCGTGAGCGCGCCGGTCGTCGGTTATGTGGGGATGACCCATTTGGGGCTGTGCTCGGCGGTCGCCGCCGCGAGCAAGGGATTTGCCACCCGCGCGGTCGATCGCGACCCGGCTTTGATCGCGCGTCTCGATGCCGGGCAATTGCCCGTGGTCGAGCCGCGCCTCGACGATCTTCTGCGCGAGCACCGCGAACGCATTCGTTTCTCCGCCGATGCTGCCGAGCTTGGCGCCTGCGATGTTATTTATGTCGCGCCCGACGTTGCGACCGACGACACCGGCAAAAGCAGCCTCGATGTGCTCGACGGACTGCTTGAATTCACCCTAGCCAACACACGTCCAGACGCGGTGGTCGTGGTTCTCAGTCAGGTGCCGCCGGGTTATACGCGCGCGCGTCAGCAAGCCGGGCGCTTGCTGTATTATCAAGTCGAGACGTTGATCTTCGGCCGCGCCGTCGAGCGCGCGACCGAGCCGGAGCGCTTCATCGTCGGTTGTCCGGATCCTTCAAAGCCGCTGCCGTCAGCCATGCAGACTTATCTGGAAAGCTTTGGCTGCCCGATCCTGCCGATGCGGCTGGAAAGCGCCGAGCTGTGCAAGATCGCCATCAATTGCTGTTTGGTGTCGTCGATCTCGGTCGCGAATACGCTGGCTGAATTGTGCGAGGGCATCGGCGCCAACTGGTCTGAGATTGTGCCGGCGCTGAAACTCGACCGCCGCATCGGCGCGTATTCTTATCTCACGCCCGGACTGGGCATTGCGGGCGGCAATCTGGAACGCGATCTGGCGACCGTGGTGCGTCTCTCGGATGGCATCGGCAGCGACGCCGGCGTGGTCAAAGCCTGGATCGCCAACAGTCGGCACCGTAAGGGCTGGGCCGCCAAAACCATTCAGCGAGCGGTTCTGGACAAAAATCCGGACGCCACCGTCGCGGTGTGGGGCCTCGCCTACAAGGAAAATACCGCGTCGATCAAAAACTCGCCGTCGCTCGCCACCATCGCGGCTTTGCCTGACGCTAAGCTTGTGCTGCACGATCCGGTGGTGAATGCCTCAGCGGCGCAGCACGCCAAATCTGTTGCGGCGGCCGAGCCGCTCGAGGCGCTCAAAGGCGCCGACGCCCTGATGATCTTGACACCGTGGCCGCAATATCGCGCCGTTGCTCCGGCCGCGATCGCCGCGGCGATGCGTGGCCGCGTGGTGCTCGATCCCTATGCGGTGCTCGATGTCGAGGCGGCGCGCGCCGCCGGACTGCAACATTACACGCTCGGCCGCGCGCCGGCCGATACCTAGAGTGGGATGAGTCATGGTTGAAACGGCATCCCGCTCTGGTTTTTTGTTTGAGCATGATCTTTTTCGGAAAACCGGATTCCACTTTTCCGAATTATGCATTAGGGGCTGATCGATGCTGGAGCACGCCTACGCCCAACCCAAAAAGCCCGAGCGCGTGGTGGTGATCGGCAGCGGTGGTTTTGTCGGCGGCGCCATCGTGCGCCGTCTCGCCGAAAACGGCATCGTGCATCTGGCGCTGGGCCGTGCCGAGCTGGATCTGTTGGCCGAAGGCGCCGGTGCCAAGCTCGCCGGTCTGTTGCGGCCCGGCGATGCCGTGGTCACAGCGTCCGCGATCGCGCCGTGCAAGAACACCGCGATGCTGCTCGACAATATGCGCATCGTGCAGACGCTGGTGCAGGGATTGTCCGCCGTGCCGGTCGCGCATGTGGTCAACATCTCGTCCGACGCGATTTATGCCGACGGTCCGGTGCCGCTCACCGAAGAGACGCCGGCGGCGCCGACCTCGCTGCACGGCGTGATGCATCTGGCGCGCGAGATCGCGCTGCGCGCGGAAGTGCGGGCGCCGATCGCCATGCTGCGGCCGACCCTGATTTACGGCGCCGCCGATCCGCATAATGGCTATGGGCCGAACCGCTTCCGCCGGCTGGCGGCGGCTGGGCAGGAGATCGTGCTGTTCGGCGAGGGCGAGGAGCGCCGCGACCACGTCGCGGTCGGAGACGTCGCCGAGATCGCGGTGCGCGTGCTCCAGCACGGCAGCCACGGCGCGCTCAATATCGCCAGCGGCGAGGTGCACTCGTTCCGCGACGTTGCCGACATGACGGTGGCGCTGGCGGGCGGCAAGTCGGCGATCAGGCCGTCACCGCGCTCCGGTCCGATGCCGCATAACGGCTATCGCCCGTTCGACGTCGCGGCCACCAAGGCCGCGTTTCCGGACTTCCGTTATATGCCGCTGCCAGGGCTTGCGTCGTGCCGCCGCGGGGTAGAAATCGCTTAACACGCGGCTGCTTCTTGACTCGGCCGTCACCGCGCTCCGGTCCGATGCCGCATAACGGCTATCGCCCGTTCGACGTCGCGGCCACCAAGGCCGCGTTTCCGGACTTCCGTTATATGCCGCTGCGCGAGGGCTTGCGTCGTGCCGCCGCGGGGTAGAAATCGCTTGACTCACGCGGCTGCTTCACTCGTCTGCTGCAAATCCTGCCGTCCAGCGCCCATCCGGCGCGCGATCCGAAAGGCTTAACGGAATGAAGACAGCGCTGGTCATCGGCGGCGGATTTGCCGGCTGCGCGGCGGCGCACCAGTTGCAGTTGCTTGGCGGCTGGGACGTCACGCTTATCGAACGCGCGCCGTTTCTGGGCGCCGGCGTGCGCACGCGCTATTACGGCGGCCATCCTTACACGTTCGGTCCGCGGCACTTTCTGACGCCGTGGGAACACATCTATCATTATCTGAACACCTACGTGCCGCTGCGACGCTGTCAGGATCACCAGTTCCTGACCTATGTGGAGCCCGACGAGCGCTTCTACAGCTATCCGATCCACGCCGACGACATCCGCGAAATGCCGGAAGCCAAGCAAATTTCCGATGAGCTTTCGGCGATCAACACGTCCGCCGTGCAGCGGCTGACGCCGGAGCAATTGGCAAAACTGACGCGCACCGATCTGCGCAATCTCAACAACGCTTCGCTTGCCAAGAATTTTGAGGACTTCTGGATCTATTCCA
>CAVTTZ010000031.1:0-14955 GCA_963737755.1 uncultured Alphaproteobacteria bacterium
TATCTCTGATGACGATCCTTCGTCTTCAATATTTTTCGAAGACCCCGACGAAGCCTGAAAGCTGAAGTCGCGCATCAAAAATAGCCCATGCGCTTCTTTCGCTCCATCGATGCCTGCTGATCGTGGTCGATGAGGCGACTTCGCCTTTCACTTGTAGTGGCAGCGAATGTCTCGCGTATCACGTCGCCGACTGTCTCGGACGAACTTTCAACTCCGCCGGTCAGTGGATAACAACCAAGAGTGCGGAATCGCACCATTCGATGCTGGACCGTTTCGTCCGGTGAAAGCGTAAGGCGCTCGTCGTCCAACATGATGAGAGAACCATTCCGCTCTACGACGGGACGATACTTTGCAAAATAGAGCGGAACGACCGGTATGTTTTCGCTTTCGATGTACTGCCATATGTCCAATTCAGTCCAATTCGACAATGGAAAAGCACGGATGCTTTCACCCTCGTGAATTTTACCATTGTAAAGCCGCCACAATTCCGGCCGCTGATTACGCGGATCCCACCGATGCGCATTGGTACGGAACGAAAACACCCGTTCTTTTGCGCGGCTTTTTTCCTCGTCGCGACGAGCCCCACCTAGCGCTGCATCGAAACGGTACTTTTCAAGCGCCTGCTTAAGAGCCTCTGTTTTCATGACGTCGGTGTACAAGTTAGAGCCATGTGTCAGGGGACTTACGCCGGCGCGAAGGCCATCTTGGTTCGTATGGACGATGAGTTTAAGCCCCAATTCAGCAACGCGGCGATCGCGAAATGCGATCATCTCTTTGAACTTCCACGTCGTATCAATGTGAAGTAATGGAAATGGCGGTCGCGACGGCCAGAAGGCCTTTATAGCGAGGTGCAGCATGACCGAGCTATCTTTGCCGATCGAATAAAGCATAACGGGTCGCTCGAACTGAGCGACGACCTCGCGCAAAATATGGATGCTCTCCGCTTCCAGCGACTTGAGATGATTTTTAATTCTTCTTACTGACATGGCGCTATCGAATGATAGTGAGAGGCGATTGCCGACTCTCGGTTGTTCCAACGGCGCTAATTTCCGCGAAATTCCTCAGCCTGATCCCGCTGATACTCCCCTAAAGCATCTCCCCTGTAACGGATTCAAGTTTCGTTTCGTACCATCATGAAGAGGCCGTTCGACAGCGGCAATGCGATGCGCAGCCAGTCATTGCAGCCGGCAAGATAATCCATGCACGCCTTGGTGCCGACGCCCTTGGCGTCGGACGGCTGCGGGTTGAGCACGTCGCCGTGATAGAAACAATCGTCGACGATCATGATGCCGTTCTTCGCCAACAGCGGCTCGGTCTTGATCACGTAATCCTTGTAGCGCTCTTTGTTGCCGTCGATGAAGACGAGATCAAACAGCTGATCCTTCGGCAACCGGTCGATGACCTCGAAGGCGTCGCCGTCGAACATCTTGATCTTGGACGACAGCCCGTTGAGCTCGAAATTGCGCTTGGCGATGGTGGCGAACTTGTCGAATTTCTCGATCGACACCACCTCGCCGTCGGCCGGCACCGCCTTGGCGAAGTACATGGTCGAGAGCCCGATGAAGGCGCCGATCTCGAGCACGCGGCGAACGCCGGCAAGCCGGATCACGAATTGCAGGAAGCGCATGGCGATCGGGTTTGACGCCATTTCCTCGGCGGTGAACAGATCGCTTTGCTCGAGCTTGAATTCGTCGTGCGGATTGCGGATGCCGCTCGACCGGCACACGACCTCGAACAGGTCGTGCATGAACGCCGAGCCCTTGTAGAGGTTGGCGTGCTCCGGCTGGTCGGGGAGCATCTTGTCCCAGAACTTTACTCTCGGGTCTCATGCGCTCATTCCCCCATGCCGAGATTCAACAACTCAGCTCTCACTCCGCTCGTCCCCGCGAAGGCGGGGACTCAGCTCACTGCGCGCCGCCCCTGGATTCCCGCTTGCGCGGGAATGAGCGGATATTCTCATCAAAGAATACCGTCGACGCCTTCTTTGTCCAAATACACAATGTAGGAGCGGCCCCACCAGCCGATGTCGAGATGGCGCACGAGCTTCCAGCGCGTGCGCTTCTGCCACTCGAGGAACGCCTTGGCGACGCCCTTGTGCGGATGGCCCTTATAGCCGGCGAACAGGTCGTCGATATAAATGACGGCGCCGTCCTGCAACAGCGGATCGATGAAATCGAACACCGGCACCGCCGACTCGTAGAGATCGCAATCGATATTCACCAGCGCGATCTTGCGCGCCGGAATCGACATACTGCCGGCGCAGCTCCGGCGTCAGGCTTTCCGAATAGAAGCCCTTGATGGTCTTGACGCGATCGACATAGATGCCGTGCGTCTTCACATGATCCATGAAGGTCTGCTCGGAGGTGGTGAGCGCGCCGCGCTTCCAGATCTCCACCGAGGTATCGCTGGTCGGCTCCGGCAAACCCTCGAACGAATCGAAGGCGTGGAACTGCATGTCTTCGAGATTGTGTTTGCGCGCCTCGCTCAAGCACATGCGGAAGGTGCGGCAGCGATGGCAGCCGTATTCGTGATAATCGCCGTGCACGCGGTTGTCGGTGAGGAAATCGAAAGTGCGGCGATAGAACAGCGCCTTCTCGGTCTGCCGGTTGGTCTGATTGTAGGCGATCTCCTGATCGCGGCCCCAGGCTTTGAGCGCGTTGCCGTCGGCGAGAGCGACCCACGGCTCGTCGAGTTGCCCTTCGATGGGCGCGGGCGGATAGTGTTTGTCACTCATGATCGTGCCTCACCGAACCTTGTTCAGCTCTTGAGTTTGTCGCGAACTTCCATGGCATGCCGGATCGTGTCGTCGATGTCGACATTGTAGAGATAGCTGCCGGCGCGGCCAACCGAGAACACGCCGTCCGGCATCATATCGTGATACTTCTTGGCCTTGGCCTTTTCCGACTCGATCGGCAGCGGATAGTATTTCGATTGTTTGCTCGGAATTTCGAGCGTGATCAGCGTCGTCGGCGCCTTGTGCAGGGTGAATTTCTTATACTCGGTGACGCGGGTGAATTTCTCCGCCCCGGCATAATAGACAAAATACACGTCCTTCGGCAGCGCGAACTCGACCGGCAGCACGATGGCGTGCAGGTCGCGCCCGATATAGGGCAGTTCGCCGTGGCATTTTTCGAACAACAAATCCGGCGACACCGTGTTGATGATGATGTCGTAGGTCTTCTTCTCGCCCTTGATCCAGACCGTGCGCTTCGGAATGTCGTAGCGCTCGATCTCGGTGGAGAGATGTACGTTGGCGTCGCGCGTGGCGATATTGAAAAAGTCGTCGTAGCCGTTATGGGCGATCGGATAGGCCGAGATCGCGGTGTCCCAGGCGGCGCGCGGGCCCTCTTTCACGGTCACGCCCTTCGGCGACCAGGTGAAATCGTCGATCGTCTTGTTGTCGTCGAGCATCCACATCTTGCGCGAATATTGATCGACGAACTTGCCGTACAGCGTCTTGCCGATGGAATAGATCCAGAAATCCTCGAAATTCTTGGCCAGCGAGGCGTTGTTGAGATTGCGCAGATCGGTGCGCGTCAGCTTCGCCAATTGCTCCGGCGTCAGCCGCTGCACCGCCGAGGTGTTGATCGCCGAAAGCTCTTCGGAAATCTGTTTGGCTTCCGGCATTTCGCGGATGTCGTCGGCATGGATCGGATAGCTGTAAAAGCGCTCGTCCGGTTCCACATAGGTCAGGAACTGATGGTCCTGACAGCGCCGCAGCGGCACGTAGGTGTTCAGATAATGATAGATGTGCTCCCACGGCGTCAGAAAGTGCCGCGGGCCGAACGTATAAGGATGACCGCCGTAATAGCGCGTGCGTACGCCGGCGCCCAGAAACGGCGCGCGTTCGATAAGCGTCACGTCCCAGCCGCCGAGCAACTGCAACTGGTGCGCCGCGGCGCAGCCGGCAAATCCGCCGCCGATGACCAGCGCTGTCTTCATTCCGTGAAGCCTTTCGGATCGCGCGCCGGAACGGCGCTGGACGGCAGGAACTGCAGCAGACGAGTTAAAGAAGCGGCCGCGTGAGTTCAAGCGATTTCTACCCCTCGGCGGCACGGCGCAAGCCCTCGCGCAGCGGCGTGTAATGGAAGTCCGGAAACGCGGCCTTGGTGGCCGCGACGTCGAACGGGCGATAGCCGTTGTGCGGCATCGGGCCGCTGCGCGGCGACGGCTTGATCGCGGCCTTGCTGCCCGCCAGCGCCACCGTCATGTCGGCAACGTCACGGAACGAATGCACCTCGCCGCTGGCGATATTGAGCGCGCCGTGGCTGCCGTGCTTGAGCACGCGCACCGCGATGTCGGCAACGTCGCCGACCGCAACATGGTCGCGGCGTTCCTCGCCCTCGCCGAACAGCACGATCTCCTGCCCGGCCGCCGCCAGCCGGCGGAAGCGGTTCGGCCCATAGCCGTTATGCGGATCGGCGGCGCCGTAAATCAGGGTCGGCCGCAGCATGGCGATCGGCGCGCGCACTTCGGCGCGCAGCGCGATCTCGCGCGCCAGATGCATGACGCCGTGCAGCGACGTCGGCGCCGCCGGCGTCTCCTCGGTCAACGGCACCGGGCCGTCCGCATAGATCGCGTCGGACGAGATATTGACCACGTGCGCGACCGGCACGGCGGACAAGCCCTGCACCAGCGTCTGCACGATGCGCATATTGTCGAGCAGCATCGCGGTGTTCTTGCACGGCGCGATGGCGGAAGCCGTGACCACGGCGTCGCCCGGCCGCAACAGGCCGGCGAGCTTGGCGCCGGCGCCTTCCGCCAGCAGATCAAGTTCGGCGCGGCCGAGCGCCAGATGCGCGATGCCGTCTTCGGCCAGCCGACGCACGATGGCGCCACCGACGAAGCCGCCGCTGCCGATCACCACCACGCGCTCGGGCTTTTGCGGTTGGGCGTAGGCGTGCTCCAGCATCGGATCGTTCCTAGATCTCGGCCGGCGCGCGGCCGAGCGTGTAATGCTGCAATCCGGCGGCGCGCGCCGCCTCGGCATCGAGCACCGCATAGGGGTCGAGCACGACGCGGCCGCGCATCGCCTTGGCGATATCGGCCGGCGCAACGGCGCGGTATTGCGGCCACGGCGTCAGGATCATCAGCGCGTCGGCGCCTTTGAGCGCATCGAGCGGCTCGGCCGCCGCAACGGATTTGGCGTGCTGCGCCGCCGAGGCATTCACCACCGGATCGTGCAGCACGAGCTTGGCGTCAGGCAAAGCCGCGATGGTGGCGAGCGACGGCGAGTTTTTGATCGACGCGGTATTTTCTTTGTAGGCCAGCCCCCACACCGCAACGGTCGCGTCGGGGTTTTTGTCCAGCACCGCTTGCGGATGGTCTTGGCCGCCCAGCCCTTGCGGTGCCGGCTGTTGGCGATCCAGGCTTTGACCACGCCGGCATCGCTGCCGATGCCGTCCGAGAGCCGCACCACGGTCGCGAGATCGCGCTCCAGATTGCCGCCGGCGATGCCGAGCCCGGGCGCGAGATAAGAGTAAGCGCCGATGCGGCGGTCGAGCTTGAGCGCCGGCACGATCTCCGACCAGTTGGCGCCGATGCCTTCGCACAATTCGGCCAGCGTATTGGCGACCGAGATCGACGACACCAGGCAGCAATTGATGGCGATCTTGCAGAGCTCGGCGCTTTCCAGCCGCATCGGCAGGATCGGGCAGCCAAAGCTTTCCAGATAGGTCTGCATCGCCGCCGGCAGCGGCTTTGCCGGATCTGGGCAGCCGACGATGAAGCGCTCCGGCTCGGTGGCGCGCTCGACGGCGCGGCCGAAAATCAACGTCTCGACTTGATAATAGAGCAAGCGCCCGGCCTGCTGGCGCGCGCGCGTATAGCCCGGCGGCACCTGGCTCAGAACCACCACCACGGCGTCGGGCCGCGTGTTGGCGAGGCGTGAATTCAAGCAATCCGTCGAGCACGTCGAGGCTGCTTTTGCCGGTATCGTCGGTTGGCACGTCGGGCGCGACATAGATCACGTCGCAGGCGCCAAGCTCGGCGGCGTCGGCGGAGAAGCGGATGCGGGCGCGGTGCTGCGCGCAGAAGATCGTCGAGGCCCGGCTCGACCACCGGCAATTGCCCGGCGTCGAGGCGCGCGACCAACGCCGGATCGCGATCGATCGCGCGGCGTGGCAAAGCCCTTGCTGGCGGCGGCGACCGCCGAGCACAGCCCCAGATGGGTCATCCCCGCATAGCCGACGACCGGCGTGCTCACGCTGTGGCACTCCAATTTATCGCCTCGGCCGAAAGCGGCCGAGCACGCGCTGCAGCCAGCGATCATTGCCGAGATCGGTCGGAACGCGATCGGCGACGAGCTTTTTGAAATGGTCGTATTCCAGCGCCCAGGTCGGATCGTCCTGCACCAGCGTGATCGCCTGCTTCGGGCGGCCGGCCGCTCGGCAGGATCCGGGTGCGATGGGTGAAGGTCGTCGGGCCCCATTTGCACAGCGACTCGATATGCGCGGTGCCGTTTTCCGCCAAGATATCGCAGGTGAAATGATTGCGCCAATGACAGCAGCGTCATCTCCAGCTCGAGCTGCGGCCGCCGCGACTGGCGCCGCGAATCACCACATGGTCGGGCGCGCGGTTCTCGAAGCGGCTGACCGATACGAGCTGAAAATCGTCGCCGATATCGCCGAACCAGAACCGCGCGGTGTCGAGCAGATGCGAGCCGAGGTCGGGCAGCACGCCGGCGCCTTGGTCGCGCCAGGCGGAATCGCGCACCAGCCGCGCCGTGCCGTTGCCGTAGAACATGCGGCAGCGATAGATCTTGCCGAGCTCGCCCGACTCGATCAGGTCGCGCATGCGCACATAATGCGGCTCGAAGCGGTGATTGTAGGCGGTGTAGCAGACCGCGCCGGTCGCCGCGCCGTGCGCTCCAGCGCTTCGCAGCTCGCGCTTCGTTCGCCGGCATGCAGCGGCTTTTCGACCAGCGCGTGTTTGCCGTTGCGCGAGCAGATAATCGAGGATCTCGATCTTCGGCGCGTCCGGCGTGCAGACCAGCGCGGCGTCATAGCGATCGAGCGGCACGTCGGTGATCTCGCGCCAATCCGCGTCCGGCGCGACCGGATCGACGATGCCGACGAAATCCGCGCCGGCGACGCGCCGGCGCTTTTTGCCCTGGACGCCGTATCCCGACCACGATGACGCATTGTCATGCGACGTCGCTCAGTGATAATGGATGAGCCGCTCGAAGCGGTCGAGCTTGTCGAGCACGTCCTTGCGGCGCGACCGGCACGTTGCCCTCGTGCTCGCACTCGATGGCCGCGGCGAGCGAGCCGAGCACCGAGGCGATGACGCTGTTCTTGGTGGCGAACAACGCCAGCGTAGCATAGGCCAGCAGCGCGTCGCCGGAGCCGACCGCGTCGACCACTTTTTCGGCGAAACTGTCGATCGCGAAGAAGGCGCGCACGTCCTCGTCGCTCTTCGGCACCGCGCGGAACGTCATCAGGCCGCGCTCGCCGAGCTTGAGGATCAGCGTCTTGCATTTCGCCTGCCGGTACAGCTTCGAGCCCAGCGGCCGCACCACCGAATCCTGGTCGCCCAGCGCGAAGCGCGCCTCGCGCTCGTTCGGCGTGATCAGGTCGAAGCCGTTGAATTCCAGGATATTGCCCCAGCGGCTGGCGACCTGGCTGTCGGCGACGCGGAAGGCGTCCTCGGGGATGGCAGCGGTCAAGCGCGGGATGGTGTCGCGGTTGAAGATGCCGTGGCGGAAATCGGAGAACACCACAATGTCGGTTGGCGTTTCGCTGACCTGCTGGGCCAGCGTCGTGCTGGATGCGCTCGGAGATCGAGCGGTTGTCCAGCGTGTCGATCTTGAGGAGATTGTAGCCGCCGGCGATGATCGCGTTCTTGTGCGTCGTCGGCCGGGTGCGGTCGATGATCGGCATGCATTTGACGCCGGCCGCGGCCAGATCCTTGAGCGCGAATTCGGCCAGCGCATCGTCGCCGAGCACGGTCGAGAACGACACGTCGGCGCCCGCGGCACGCAGATGCTTGGCGACGATGCCGGCGCCGCCGACGAAATCGAGCTCGCTTGTCATAGCGCACGCTCATGGTCGGCGTCTTGGTCATGCCGCCGATCAGCGCGCAATGGGTATAGCTGTCGACGATGGTATCGCCGACCACATGCACCCGGATGCCTTCGAGCTGATCGATGGCGCTTGTGCAGGTCGCTGCATGGCGAGGCCTTCGGCGTCCAGGATCGCCATCAGCTTTTCGGTGGCGATCGCCGGCGGCTCGGTCTCGATGATGTGCGAGGACGAATAGACGATGTCGCCCGGCGTGAAGATGATCTCGCCGCCATAGGCTTCGATGGCGGCTTTTTCCTCGGCGGTGCGCGGATGCAGGCCGTCGCGGGTATATTCGTAGCCCTTGGCGAAATAATCCGGCTGGATGATCGAGATGTTCTTGATCGGCGTCGGATCGTTGTCGATGACGACGTAGTCGACCACCTCGAGCGCGGCCAGATTGAAGGCGCGCAGTTCCTGCGGCACGAACGGGCGGAAATTGGCCTTGGTGATATGCGCGTCGGCGGTCAGGCTGGCGACCAGGATGTCGGCCTTGCTCTTGGCGTAGAGCAGGTGGCGGACGTGGCCGGGATGCACGACGTCGAACGTGCCGTGGCACATGATGACTTTCTTCTCGCGCGGCCGCGGACCGACGGCGGCCGCGATCTCCTGCGCCGTCTTGATCTTGTGGCTGACAAGGTTCTTGCTTGCGTCGTCCATCATGTCGTGGCCTGCGGTGATGCCATGGTCTTGAACCAGACGGTCGGTCGCCTGCGCGATCGAAGTCGGGCGTCCACAGCGGCGCGTCGCGCCAGTAGTCGATGGCGGCGAGCATGCGCCCGACGCCCTGCTCGAAACTGACCTGCGGCTCCCAGCGCAGCTCGCTGCGGATCTTGCTGATGTCGGCCAAGGTGCAGTCCGGCTCGCCCGGACGCTTGGGGATGTAGACGACGTCGCCGCCGAGCAATTCGACCAGGCGGTTGACCGATTGCGGATTGCCGGCGCCGAGATTCCAGATGTTGCCGGACGATCGTCGTCTCGGCCGCCAGCCAGGAACGCCGCGGCCACGTCGGTGACGTAGAGGAAGTCGCGCCTCTGGGTGCCGTCGCCGACCACGGTGAACGGCTTGCCGGCAAGCTTCTGCTTCAGGAAGACGCCGAACACCGCGCCATAGGCGCCGGAGGTGCGCGAGCGCGTGCCATAGGCGTTGAAGATGCGGATCGCATTGACCGGCAGCTTGATAGACCTTGTGCCAGTGCAACGCCGCCTGCTCGCCCTGCAACTTGCTCAGCGCATAGGGATATTGCGGCGCGAGCGGATGATCTTCGCGCGTCGGGGTCGACGCCAGCCCGTAGCAGGACGACGAAGCGGCATAGACGAATTTCTTCACGCCGGCATGCGCGCGCGCATTCCAGCATGTGCACGGTGCCCTGCACGTTGACCGCCATGTATTCCATCGGCCGCTCGATCGACGGCACGATGTCGCCGATGCCGGCGAAATGGAACACGTGATCGACGCCGTCGAACAGCGCGTCGCCCGGCTGATAGGCGCGGATGTCGGTGTCCTCGAACACCACGTCGGCATTGCCGGCGTGGTGCGCGATATTGGCCTCGCGGCCGCCGACCAGATTGTCGATGATGCGCACGCGGTAGCCGCGGTCGACCAGCAGATCGACCATGTGGCTGCCGATGAAGCCGGCGCCGCCGGTGACGACGGCGGTCTTGCGCGCCGCGCTCATTTCGCCCCGAGCTTCTTCATCGTGCGGACGTTGTAATACCAGTCGTCGTCGAAGCTGTCGGGCAGCATATGGTTGCGGAAGGCGCGCGCCAGATCGCGCACCGCGTCCTCGATGGTGCGCTTGGGCTTGAAGCCGAGCACGCGCGCCACCTTGTCGGAATTGACGTGATAGGAGCGGAAGTCGTTCGACGGCGTGGTGACGATCTTGATCTCGCCTTGTTCCGGCATTTCCTCCTCGACCACCTTCTTCACGATCTTGGCGATGTCGGCGATCGAATGGTTCTGGAAGCCGATGTTGAAGGTCTCGCCGTGCACCTTCTCGTGCGGCGCTTCGAGCATCAGCACATAGGCGTCGACCATGTCCTCGATGTGCAGGTTCGGCCGCATCTGGGTGCCGCCGAACACGGTGATGGTGCCTTTGTTGACGGCGTGATTGGTCAGGATGTTGACCGAGAGGTCGAGCCGCGTGCGCGGGCTGTAGCCGCAAACCGTCGCCGGGCGGATGACGATGCGACGGTGAAATCGTCGGACTTGTGCTTCCACAGCAGCGGCTCGCACATGCCCTTGAACTTGTTGTAGAGCGTCAGCGGCACCAGCGGATGCTCCTCGGTCACGTCGGGCGAGTCGCTGACGCCATAGACCGAGCTCGACGAGCAATAGACGAAGCGCTTCACGCCGGCCTTTTTCGCCGCCAGCACCATCGGCTCGAAACAATCGAAGTTGATCGGTCTCCGACAGCTTCTCGTCGAGCTCGAAGCTGGCGTCGTTGGAGATGCAGGCGAGATGCAGCACCGCATCCTGGCCTTCGAGCGCCTGCGACAGCTTCTCGGTGTCGCGGATGTCGCCCTGCACGACCCGCAGGTTCGGACTGTTCGGCAGCCGGCAGCCGAAGAACAGCTTGTCGTAGACGGTGACGTTGTAGCCCTCGTCGAGCAGCCGCGGCGTCAGCACATGGCCGACATAGCCGGCGCCGCCCGTCACCAGCACGTTCTTAATGTTGTTCGGATTCATTCAACACCGCTCGCAGTTCACGAATGCAAAGTCGATTGCAGCTTGGATGGAGCCCCCAGCCGTCAGCCACCGCGACGCCGGCACGGCGATCGCAGCTGCTGTTTATTGTTACGCCGCCCGTTCCGACCCGATCGGAATGGTGAAGGCCGCCGTCTGCGCGTCCTTGTAGAACATCGCCACCGTCTCGAGCGAATAGCCGTCGAGGTCCTTGCCGACCAGCGCCAGCTTGCGGATGACGTCGCCGGTCACGGTGATGATATGGCAGCCGATTTCATCGGCCTGGAAGATGTTGAGCAGTTCGCGCGGGCTTGCCCAGAGAAGCTCGGCCTGCGGCCGGTCCTTGAGCAGCGACACCGCTTCGCGCATCAGCGGCACCGGATCGCGGCCGGTGTCGGCGATGCGGCCGGCGAACACCGAAACGATCGCGGGCACATCCTTGGCGAGCGCCGCCGCCACCTCTTTGACCTGCTGCGTTGGTCATGATCGCGGTGACGTTGAGCTTGATGCCCGAGCCCGACAAGCGCGTCATCAGCGGCCCGGCAAATTCGCCCTTGGTGTTGGTGACGGGAACTTTGACATAGACGTTGTCGCCCCAGGAGGCGATTTCGCGACCCTGCGCTTCCATGGTCGGGAAGTCGTCGGCGAAAACCTCGAACGACACCGGCCGGTCGGGAATGAGCTTGAGCACGTCGAGCGCGAAGCGCCTTGTAGTCGCTCACGCCGGCTTGCCGCATCAAGGTCGGGTTGGTCGTGAAGCCACTTGACCAGCGGCAGCGCCGCCGCCTCTTTCATGCCTTTGAGGTCGGCCCCGTCAGCAAAAATTTTCACACGCAACTTGTCGACAGACGGCGATCCCATCGGTGTCCCCCTTTGGACTTTATCTAGCCCACAAACCGGCCCCGGGCCAACCCTAATTGCGGGCGCCGAGGATAACCCTAGCGGCTTCCGCAAATGAGGCAACGACCCGGTCGGCCTTGGCCGGCGTGTCGGGCTCATAGCCGTAATCCACGAAAATCGTCGCGCAACCGGCCTCCCGGCCGGCCGCCACATCGGTCCAGCGGTCGCCGACGATGTAGCTCGCCGGCAGATCGATTTCGCGTTCGGCGGCGGCTTCCAGCAGCATGCCGGCTTTCGGCTTGCGGCAGGCGCAATTGTCGGCGTTGGTGTGGAAACACACCTTGATGTCGTCGACGTCAAGCCGCGTGCGGATGATGTCGTGCATGGCCTCGACCGTGGCCTGCGGCGTGCGGCCGGTACCGACGTCCGGCTGATTGGTCACGACGATCACCAGATAGCCCGCCGATTTAAGTTCCCGGACCGATTCCTCGACGCCCGGCAGCAACTGAAAATCCTCGAGCCGCGTCGGCGCTACGGCGCGCCCGTCGCGCATCATATTGGCGCACAGCACCCCATCGCGATCGGCGAAGACGGCGCGCATCACCATT
This sequence comes from uncultured Alphaproteobacteria bacterium, assembly GCA_963737755.1. Lineage (GTDB taxonomy): Bacteria > Pseudomonadota > Alphaproteobacteria > Rhizobiales > Xanthobacteraceae > BOG-931. The sequence goes on from CAVTTZ010000031.1 coordinate 12,195, forward strand.
TGGTGGCGTTTTTCTGCAGCACCGGATGCGAGACGAGGCAATGCCAGACCACCGCCTGGAACGCCTCCGAATGCGGCGTGCGCAAAGCCGGATCGACCACCGGAACCACGATGACGGTATCACCATGCTTGGCGGTATGGCCGCTGTCGCGTCCGACCACGCCGAACACCTTCATGCCGCGCGCCTTGGCCATGTCGACGGCCTTGACGATGTTGGGGGAGATGTTGCGCTCGGCGTCGCCGCCGCCCACGGAAAAAATGAACAATGCATCGTCGGCATCGGCGCTGGCTGACGTCGAGATAGCCGGTGAAGATCGTGTCCCAGCCTTCGTCGTTGGCGCGCGCGGTCAATTCCGAGACGTTGTCGCACGGCGCATACGCTTCGATGCCGCACAGCTTGCGGAAATCATTCACCGAATGACTGGCATTGCCGGCGCTGCCGCCGACGCCGAGCACGAACAACCGCCCCTTGCGCGCGCGCAGGTCGGCGAGCTCGGACGCGAGCTTGTCCACCTTGGCGTCATCAAGTTGCGAAGCGATCGTGCTCGCCTGAGCAAAGAAATCCGCAGCGTGCCCCATCTCGTGCGACTCGTCTTTCCGTGCGATTGTTTCGCCCCGCGTTTGCCGCGGAAAATTTTCAGATTGATGCGCGCCTTTAAGCACACGCGTCCCGCGAGGGCAAGCGCCGTCGCGGCACCGCTTTTGCCGATTTCGGCGCTCTAAGTATTTGGCAATGCAGTGCTTGCAGGCACGTCGCCGCTTCGGCTAGATAACTTGCGATACAGGGGGTCGCGGCGGATGGCTGAAATCAATTTGTTGCGTCGATTGCCGCGCGGCAAGCGCAACGTCACCAAGCGCGCCACGGCGAAGACCGACGAGCATATTCGCATCTCACGGCAATACGGCGCTGAATATTTCGACGGCGCGCGGGAATACGGCTACGGCGGCTATCGTTATGACGGCCGCTGGGTGCCGATCGCGCAGGACATGATCGCGCACTGGAATCTGAAGCCCGGCGATCGCGTGCTCGATCTCGGCTGCGCCAAGGGCTTTCTGGTCAAGGATTTCATGCTGGCACTGCCCGGGCTCGAAGCCTTCGGCGTCGACATTTCGCACTACGCCGCTGTGCATTGCGAGCCGGAAGTGGTCGGCCGCATTCATGTCGGCGACATCAACAACGCGCTGCCGTTCCCGGATCACAGTTTCGACGCGGTGATTTGTTTGAACACGCTGCACAATCTCAAGCGGCCGGAGCTGATCAAGGCGCTGCGCGAGATCGAGCGCGTGACCAAAAATTCGCGCGCCTATGTGCAGGTCGACAGCTACCGCTCCGAGGAAGAACGGGAATTCTTTCTCGACTGGGTACTGACCGCCTACACGCACGATTATCCCGCCGGCTGGAAAGCGATCTTCGACGAAGCGGGCTATAAGGGCGACTATTACTGGACGCTTATTCTGCCGGAAGACACGGAGGCCAAATGACCGCGCTTGCCGCCGAACAACAAGCAAACAACCAAGCCAGGCTGAGCAACGCTTTTGATGCCGGCGCAGCGCGCGCGCGCTGCAAGAAGCATCGAAAGCGCATCCTGGAAATGACGCAAAGCGTGTCCGCCCTGCATGTCGGCGGCGCCTTCTCGGCGACCGAGATCGTCGACTGCATCTATTACGGGCTGATGCGGCCCGGCGCGCATGGCGGTGTCGTCGGCAAGGACGCGCCCGACACCTTCCTGATGTCGAAGGGCCACGGCTACATGATCCAGGCCGTCATTCTGGAAGATCTCGGCGTGCTCAAGCGCTCGGATCTGGCGGCCTATTGCACGCCGACCGGCAAGCTCGGCGTGCATCCGGATTACGGCATCCCCGGCATCGAAGCGTCGACGGGCTCGCTCGGCCACGGACTGTCGCTTTCGCTCGGCATGGCCTACGCGGAACTGTCGCGCGGCCGCGTCGGCAATGTCTACACCGTGCTGTCGGACGGCGAAGTTCAGGAAGGCTCGACCTGGGAAGCGACCCTGATGGCGTCGTCGTTGAAGGTGCGCAATCTCGTCGCCTTCATCGACAACAACGACATGCAGAGCCTCGGCTTCACCCATGTGACCCATCCGAGCTTCTATCCGGTGGTCGACAAATTCCAGGCCTTCGGCTGGGAGTGCGTCGAGGTCAACGGCCACAATTCGCTGGCCATCTATGACGCGGTGGTTTCGCGCAAAGGCGATCGCCCGATGATGGTGAACTGCAAGACCACCAAAGGCCGCGGCGTCAGCTACATGGAAAACGTTCCGATGTGGCATTACCGTTCGCCCAACAAGGCCGAATACGAACAAGCCATCCGCGAGATCGACGAGGCGGCCGAATGAGAAATACGTTTTCGAAAACCCTGTACGAGTGCGCGGTCGCCGATCCGTCGATCTATATCGTGGTCGCCGACATTTCGCCGGCCGGCCCGATGGCGGACTTTCAGAAGCACGCGCCGGAACGCTTCATCAATGTCGGCGTCGCCGAGCAGGTGATGATCGGCATGTGCGCCGGTTTGGCGCTCAAGGGCTGCCAGCCGTTCGCCTACACGATCGCGACCTTCTCGCTCTATCGCCCATTCGAAATGGTGCGCGACGATCTCGGCTATCAGAATCTGCCGGTCACCGTCGTCGGCATGGGCGCGGGCGTGATCTATTCGACGCTTGGCGGCACCCATCACACCATGGAAGACGTCGCGGTCGCCAGCGCCATCCCGAATTTCCGGGTGCTGTCGCCGTGCGATCCGC
>CAVTTZ010000032.1:0-3390 GCA_963737755.1 uncultured Alphaproteobacteria bacterium
CCGCGCAGGCGGCCGCGCGCCGCGCACCGGTGCCGCCCGCCCGGCCGACAGGCCCCGTTCCGCCAGTGCCGCCGCTAGCATAGTCTTTCTTCACCTCTCCCCTTGTGGGAGAGGTCGAATTGCGAAGCAATTCGGGTGAGGGGTCAAGGTCTGTCGATGGACCTGAACCCCTCAACCCTCTCCCACAAGGGGAGAGGGGGCGCACTGAGATTTTGTTGTCGAGATCGCTACAAGCTGGGACGGTCACACCATGAGTGAGATGTTTTCGACATTAGGCACCTGGAACTGGCTGATCTTCGGCGTCCTCCTGATGGCGCTCGAACTGCTGGCGCCAGGGATTTTCCTGTTCTGGTTCGGGCTCGCGGCACTGCTGGTCGGACTGGCGTCATTCGCGTTCGATCCGTCCTGGCAGTTGCAGATCCTGATGTTCGCGATTTTTGCGGCCGCAGCGGTGCCGTTGTGGCGCCGCGTCGCGCGCAGCAACAGCGCCGTCAGCAAGAGCAATCCGTTTCTCAACAAGCGCGCCGATGCGTTGATCGGCCGGGTGTTCACGCTGGAAAAGCCGATCATCGACGGCAACGGCACGGTGCGGATCGACGATACGATCTGGCGCGTTGCCGGTCCCGATGTGCCGGCCGGCAGCCGGGTCAAGATCGTGCAGGCCGACGGCGCGAGCCTGACGGTGGCGGCGGCTTAGAGCCCTATCGGTTCTGATTGAATCAGAACCGGGCTCTAATCTTTGTTTGAGGCGTTTTCTTCACGCGAACCGGTATCCACGGAGCCTGTCATCGGGCGCGCATTCGCGCGACCCGTTGGCTTGAAAACGCGCCAGGTTTCAGACCGGTTTACGCTGGCTCCATCGCTCGGCAAAGCGATAGAGCGGCAGAAAGTTTTCCTGCAGTTCCCGGCCGAGAGCCGTCAGGCTATATCCGTCGCCGGGGATGAGTTCGACCAGGCTGGCTTGCCGCAGGTCCGACAGACGCGCTTGCAGCACGGTGGGGGAGGCTTCATCGCAGGCGGTGCGCAACGCGCGCGAGGTCAGCGATTGCTCGCGAAGCTCCCACAGGATTTGCAAGCTCCAGCGCCGCCCGAGCAGATCGAGCAGCACCATGATCGGCCGGCCCGTGCGCGAGCCGCGTACTGCACGTTTTGTCGGTGTTTTGGCTGGTTTCGGCATCGAAATTCCCTCGAACTGGCCTCTTGGCGCCTTGCTACAAATAATGTAGCGTAGTGCTACATTTAGTGTAGCACGGGAGTAGGCCATGTCGCGTATTGCCGGGCTGGAACCGCCTTATGCACCGGAAATTCAAGGACAGTTCGATCGCATCATGCGCGGCGCGCCGCCCTTGACGCTGTTTCGGGTGGTCGCGTCCAACGCCCGCGCCTGGGAAAAATTTCGCGCCGGCAGCCTGCTGGACCCCGGTCCGCTCTCGCTCCGGGAGCGCGAGATTGTGATCGACCGGACCTGCGCACTGACCGGATGCGAATACGAATGGGGCGTGCATGTCGCGATATTTGCGAAAGCCGCTGAACTGACCGCCGAACAGATCCGCGCCACCGTGCTTGAGGGCGCCACCGCGCCGTGCTGGTCGCCCGGCGAGCAGGCGCTGATCGCGGCGGTCGATGCGCTGCATCTGCGGGCTACGCTCAACGCCGCGGAGTTCGCGGCGCTGTCTGCGCATTACGATGAGGCGAAGATCTTTGAGGTCATCCTGCTCTGCGGCTTCTACCGCACCGTGTCGTATCTGGCGAACGGTCTCGATTTGCCGCTGGAGCAAAACGCGGCGCGGTTTCCGAGCTAATCGTCTTTGCGAGCCAACGGGTCGCGCAAATGCGCGCCCGATGACAGGCTCCGCGAAGCAATCCATCTTCGCGTAAAGGAAGAATGGATTGCTTCGTCGCTTTCGCTCCTCGCAATGACGAGTGAGGGTAGGTGGCCTAAACCACGCCCGCGCGCAGGATGTCGTGCAGATGTACAATGCCGACCGGCTTGCCGGCGTCGGTCACGATCAAAGCGGTGATTTTGGATGAGTTGAGAATTTCCAGCGCTTCGCTGGCGAGCAGGTCGCGGCTGATCGTCTTCGGATTCTTGGTCATGACGTCGTCGACCAGCGCCGTCATCAGGTCCGGGCGCATGTGACGGCGCAGATCGCCGTCGGTGACGATGCCGACGATCTTGCCACGCGCGTCAATAATACCCACGCAGCCGAAACCTTTCGAGGACATCTCGACCAGCGCGTCGGACATCCTTGTACCCTGCGGCTTCAGCGGCACCGCGTCGCCGCTATGCATGAGATCGCGGGTATATTTCAGCATCGCGCCGAGCTTGCCGCCCGGATGCAGCACGCTGAAATCGACTGAAGTAAAGCCGCGGCTTTCCAGAAGCGCGATCGCCAGCGCATCGCCCAGTGCCAGCAGCATCAGCGAGGAGGTGGTGGGCGCGAGATTATGCGGACAGGCCTCGCGCGCCTTCGGCAGCGTCAGCGCGACATCGGCCGCCTGGCTCAGCGTGGAGGCGCCATCGGCGGTCATCGCGATCAGCCCGATACGAAACCGCTTGGCATAGGTGATGAGCGTCTTCATCTCCGGCTGTTCGCCCGACCACGACAGCGCCAGGATGACGTCGTCGGCGGTGATCATGCCGAGATCGCCATGGCCGGCTTCGGCGGCATGGACGAAAAACGCCGGCGTGCCGGTGGAGGCGAAAGTCGCCGCGACCTTGCGGCCGATATGGCCCGACTTGCCCAATCCCGTCACGATCAGCCGCCCCTTGGCGTTGCGAACGAGATCGACCGCGGCGGCAAAGGACGTACCTAGATCGGATTTGAGCGCGGCCGAGATCGCGCCGACGCCGCCGCTCTCGGCATCGAGCGTGCGCAGGGCCGACTGGACGGCTTCGTTCGCGTGATCGGTCACGGATGATTTTGCCATCAGCGGTTTCGACTTGGCCATATCTGCTTCCAGGGAGGTGGGGCGTCGTTTCTTGCCCGGGACCCTTCTTAGCACGGCCAAACCGGCGAGGCGACGAGGGGTCCGGTTCTCAACGGCTCATTAACCATAATTGTTTTAACTCCGTTAACGACGTTTTCCACGCGGTCTGTTCGCCGTGTTGGAACCAGGCGACCAAGTATATGAATTCGTTGGAGTATTTAAATCGTGATGTCGGGTCCAGCCACGGGCCACCGCAAGCGCGCAGTGACGTTCCGCGCGCTATTGGCATGCCTTGCGCTGATTGCCTTGGATAACTTACCGGCCACGGCCCAAACCATGACCTCCGACCTGTTCCGGCCGGCCCGGGACGGCTTCATGAGCCCGCAGGATTCACCGCTGCGCAAGGTCGGCGACAAGACCGACACGACTGGCGATGCCGCCGACGATACGCGGCTCCGC
>CAVTTZ010000033.1:0-917194 GCA_963737755.1 uncultured Alphaproteobacteria bacterium
CATGCGTGCCCTGAACGCAGCGCGCCAAACGGGCGTGACGCAATTCGTGCTGCTGTCAGCGATTTGCGTTCAAAAGCCCCTCCTGGCCTTTCAGCAAGCCAAGCTCGCCTTCGAGAAGGAACTCATCGGATCAGGCCTGACCTATTCCATCGTCAGGCCCACTGCCTTTTTCAAATCGCTGTCGGGACAAGTTGATCGCGTCAGAGCTGGCAAGCCGTTTCTCGTCTTTGGCGATGGCACAATAACGGCCTGCAAGCCCATCAGCGACAACGACCTGGCCCGATACCTCGCCGAGTGCCTCGACGAAAAGAGCCGCCACAATCGCATCCTACCAATCGGTGGTCCGGGCAACGCCATCACGCCACGACAACAAGGCGAGCATTTGTTTCGCATCTTGAACCGCAAGCCAAGGTTCCAACATGTCCCTGTGCGCTTACTCGATGCCACAATTTGGGCGACTAGGTCTGCTCGGACGCGTCAATCCTGTGTTGGCGCGAAAAGCTGAACTGGCCCGCATCGGACGCCACTATGCAACGGAGTCGATGCTCGTTTTCGATCCGGCGACATCACGCTACGACGCCGCGAAGACACCTTCGACTGGCACAGAGACGCTGTTCAATTTTTATGCGCGCTTGATTGCTGGCGATGCCTCAATTGAATTGGGGGATCACGCCATTTTCTGAGATTATCAAATGTTGCGTGCCGAAGACTAGGCTGCTGGTCGCCTTTGCATGGTATCGTGAACGGAGCCATTGCTTGTGGTGTGGTGTGGCGGTGCTGACGTTTGCTCAACACGGTCGCGACCGTTCGCCTTAGCCTGATAAAGAGCTTGGTCGGCTTCTCGCACAAGCGAGGCAAGCTCGGGCATCCCTTCATGTAGCATCGCAACGCCGACACTCACGGTCGCTCGAATAGTCTGCTCCTGAATGGCGAGAGGAACCGCTGCGATCGAGGCGCGAATCCGCTTCCGCGAGCCAAGCGCGTCGCGCGATGTTGTATTCGGCAGGAACGTGACGAACTCTTCACCGCCGATCCGGGCGAAAAGGTCGTTCGGACGCAATTGGTCCTTCGCCAGGCGGCAAAAGGCAACAAGCACCTCATCGCCGATCGCGTGGCCAAACTGATCGTTAATTTGCTTGAACCGATCGAGATCAAACATGATTGCGGCGGCGGATAATCTCTCAAGCCGCACGCGCCTTAAGAGGCGTTCGCCAAACTCAAAGAATCCGCGGCGGTTCGTCACTCCGGTCAACGGATCGACCAATGAGGCTCGCCAATAGACTGCTGCAAGCCGATCTTTGACTAGTCCGCCTAGGAGGTACGCTCCGCAGATGGAGACAAAGGCGGCTTCGAAGATTGTGAAAGTCATAAGATGGACATCGGCAGGATCAGGATGCTTCAAGGCGCCGGCGATAGGAATGTAGGTTGGAATTGAGGCCGCGTGCCCAAGGAGTAACGCCATGATGGGCCAACGCCAGGCGCCATCCCCGCGTCCTCGCCAGCAGCTCCAAGACCGCGAGCAGCGTGTAGCAAACACCAACTGCCGCGATGACAAATGCCCGTGCTTCAGGTCGGGCGTAGATCGGGGCGATCAAACATGCCGCGAGCCACACTAAAAGGCCCAGCAGAGCGAGCGGAATTGAGACGGTTTTGCCTTCGAAAACTCTCGCACCGCACCAAAGTATTCCGTATGCGACCGCGAGCACCGCATTGCCAACGACGATAGACCAAACGTCGGGAACGACGCCTCGCCCGGCAATAATCAGCGCTGCCGCTGCCGACGCAGTAATGAAGCCCGCTCCCCAAATTCCGAGTGCTACCTGCTGCCTATGCTGCAACCATGACAGCATCAGCAAGCATCAGGCCATAGCTGGGCTGAAAACCACCATCGCTAATAGTGTGGTCAGATTGGGCACGTCGTTTCGTAGCCCCAGATGCGCTACCGCCCCGTTAAATGAACCAAAGAAACCATCAATCTGAGCCCGCGACATGTATTGCGGGAGACGGAAGACCCGTCTCTACCTTAGCGAGCAGTTTTTGTTTAGATGGAATGCCGCTCTAAAGTCTTCCAGCTTGACTGCAATTGGCGTGACGTTGGCGCGGACTGGCTCTTCGCTCGGCGAAAGGTCTCATATGCAAAGACAACTGTTCAATTTACAGTGTTTGGTCGCTAACTGGTACCATCGCTTTTGCTGGCGTTTCCCCATGGTTCGCGTCCCCAAACTGTTCAAACAGTCCTTCTTTGAACAGTGAGATTTCGACAGTCCACCTAGGAATTAAGTCGTGCGCCCATAATTCGAAGATCGCTAGGCTGTCGGGCCTAGTGATCTACGACATTGATGAGGTTGCCCGCCGGATCGCGAAAATAGAAACGCCTCAGGCCCCACTCTTCCTTCACCGGCCCGTATAGGATCGCACCTCCTGCCGCACGGACCGATCGTTCGGTTGCGTCCAGGTCCTCGACGCCAATAGAAATCACGGGCAACTCAGTGCCTGAGCCTCCCTGAGAAGCCGTGTGAAGTTCTATCTTCTGCCGGGACTCGCTCGCCAGGAAAGTGATCCAGCCCATGTCATGAGGAATGTCCAAGCCAAACGCCTGCTGATAGAATTTCGCTAACGCGGGTGGGTCTGGAGCCACAAGATTTGCGACGATCCGTGACACCCATTGGTACCGCCTCAGCAACACGGACATGCATCAGATATCTCAAGGACGTTCATATCTTAAGGACATTGATTCGTGACCACAATTGGACTTATGCCACCTCGAAGCCAAAGACAGCAGGACGATTTGGGGCTACGCGAAGCTCGATGTCGAACTGCGGCCATTGTGTTGTCTGCGCCGAGGCTGCTTCCAATTTCGAGTGCCACGGCTTCGAAGGCTATCAGATAGACTGTGCGTCCTGCCATATATCGCTCAGCGGGATCGTTGCTCCGCTTGATAAGGTCTTGCTGCTTTCAGCAAAGTTCAAAGCGCCGTGAGAAGGCCGTTTGCGCTACGACTGCTCATCGGGTGCTGCACGCGGCTTTTAAATTCGCCGATCGATCTGTGACCCGCTTCGGCTGAGCGTATAGCCAAATCTCATCCATCGTCATCGCGTTCACGAGCCAAGGCCGACGCGATCGGAACCGGGACATCAATGCTTTGAAGAGCGATCAGGTAGCTCAGAACGCCATAGAGAATAGATAGACCAGAACGAAGAAGCAGCCGATAGCCCAAAGGAAGGCTCCCGCGACAAACAACCAGACGGCACCTCTTTTTCTACGAGCCTCGCCAGCAGCGATCTTTGCGATTTCGGTTCCGATGGCCTTGTGGGGCCTCAACAATTCGGCAGCACCCGCATTTGCTTTATCTCGCAAATCGACAATTGTCCGCGCCCGACGCTCGTGGGCCGTTAGCGGCTTATGCGATGCTGGGAAATCTGGCATGCGGTCCTCGAATTGCCCATCAGCGTTGCAATCCAGAGCCCGCATTTCAAGCGATAGATTGGTCGTTCGCCAGGGCGAGTGACCGTCGACGGACGAGTTCTAAGTGCGTCGATCCAGGTCCGGCCGCCTCGGCTGTGTGTGAACCCAATCCTCGTCCATCGTCATCTCATTCATAAACCGGATCTTTTCGTCGATCGACGACGCCGCAGTGACCTTCCCCATTCGGTCCAGCATCTGACCAATCGGTGCGAGTGCATCGACTTGGTCGTCCTGCGTGACCGCAGGGAGTTCCACAGCCCGCAACTCCATTTGATCTCGGATCGAATGCGGCGCTACCGCCTCGTGACTCACCTTTTCGGATCGCACCGGTTATACGATCCGGTCGCGGCGGAAAGCCCAAGGAAAATCCGACCATGAGTTCCAAATTTAATGTGCTCCAACGCAGCTAATGACTTCCGATATATCCTTTATCGGAAGCTAGATCTAGCGGTATCCCAGCGCTCTCCGTAGACTAATCGACCCGTAGCAACAGTAGTAGCTTCAGATGTTCAACAATGGTCGCGTGGCGATTGAGAGCTGGCTATCGATTTCCGCTTTTTTTCGGCTAGGCGGATATCGCTTACTAGAATTCTTATGCTTCGAACGGGTCCGGCAAAAGTCACGGCTGGCCACAATGATGTTTGCTTTACCTAGGCCGTGTGGACGAATTTGATCAAGCATAGGCCAGCGGCGAAACTGACGATGGATGCGAAGTTCTGTGCCGTCTTTTCGCACCGCAGAGCGACGCGCTTGAACCGCTTCAGGCGTCCAAATGCCTGCTCAATGCGTCCGCGCCCCTTGTATATGGTCTTGGCGAAGAAGGCTGGCTTGTTCTTCTCGTTGGCCTTGTGCGGGATGACCGGGACGATGCCGCGCGCTCTTGCGGCGGCGCGGTTGGCCTTGCTGGCATAGCCTTTGTCGCGACAATTGCGCGTGGTGCAATATCCGGGCCGATATTCATCAGGGTCTCGAAGTGACGCCCGTCGGATGCTTCGCCACCGGTCAGATCAAAGCCGATGATTTCCGCGACAATCTGCTTTTGCGTGGATTTTCGTCGTGAACCCGCCGCGCGAGCGACCGAGGGCCTGCCGTTTTGCCCCCTTTGCGCCCGCTGCCGACACATGCGCACGGACGATCGTTAAATCGAACATTTGGATCAAATGCGCCGACGGGCTCATCGACGCGAGCGCATCGAAAAACGCCTCGAACACCCCGGCTTTGCTCAGGCGCTCGAACCGCTTCCAGACGGTATTCCAGTTCCCAAATTCCGGCAATGCACGCCAGCGCACGTTCTCGACCGTGAAGAAATGCATGGCTTCCAGGAATCGGCGGTCATCCACCGCCTTGCGACCGCGGCGCGGCAGGCAAGCCCGAAATACCATCAACGTGTGCTCCCAATCCTCCTCGCTCATCTGCGTGGACATGGCTTCTGATCTCCAACTCAGTCGGAGACCCTGATCCGTGCCTAATTCCCCCGGGGAATCCCCGAGCTAGCTTCAATTGTCAATTCGTCCACACGGCCTAGGAGGGAGGAGCAAAGCCCGCTCGGTGGCGAGTACTACAACAAGTACGACACCTACCTCAGTCGTCAGTCTTAACATATTGGCAAGGCGTGCTATTTCGGAATTGGCGCCACCTATCCATCATCGGAGCGACGGAAAAGCGATGGGACCGACTTTCTGAAGATTTTCCCGTACTTACGGTCACTTCTGCGCACCATACTCTTGTCTGACGATGTGCCGCTCCCGGCTCACTTTGACCTAATTCCGCGCCTGCGGCACGACATTGCAGTCCTTTTTGGGTTCCAGCCGTACCGGATTTGTGGCCATCGGACCGACCAACTACACCGACTAGGAGTGCCACGCAAAAGGTCGGGCCGATGAGCACCTGCACGCGCAAAGATGGCTCCAAAGCCTTCCTTACTCAAATCACCATCAAGAAGGCGGGAGCGATCGTCCGCCGCGAGGCCAAGACCTCCGGTCGGAAGCGGCCAACGCCTGGATCGTCACGCGCGGTCTTGAGCGGAAGGAGAATCCTCTCGCGGCCGTCGTGATCAACCGCCACATCGACAAATCGATTTTGACGCAATTGGCGGCGCGCGCTTCCGCGCCTTTCAATAGACGCGTCGTAATTTGCAGACAGCCCGACTTCCGCGCGCTCGTGATAGTTGACATCCAGACGTTGCTCGCACTTGAGGTTGGCGTTCAACGGGTCGGTCGGTCTTGATCTCTGCCGACGGCAGCGCAACGCCGGATATGTTCGCGAGATCTTGTTGACACGGTTGCGTCCGCGGCGGCGGCACAATGGTCGTGCCGAGATTTTTCCGCACCATCTGACAAATGCTCGAGATCATCGATCCGCGCCAACAGTCGACTGATCGGCACGCTCAACGCCGTCGCAAGAGCGTACAAAGTTGCCATCGATGACGAAATGGCACCGTTTTCGACTTTCGAAAGCATGCCCGTCGAGATACCCGCGGCGGCGCTCAGTGCGGCAATGGTGAGACTTCTTGATTTCCGCAAACTGCGAACCTCAAGCCCGATTGCAATCTCAATCCGTTTTGTTGAAAGCCGCTCACGCCCGGTCGAACGGCTGGGGCAATCCGCCGTCTGAAATCCGCTTCGCACGATCGCGGTAAGCCTTGCCTCAGTTTTGGCTTGTCACGCATCCAAGCAAACGCCGTTTGACACGCCGCAACGTTGACGCCGTCAACCGCCAACGCTCAGCAAATACTATGCCGATTTTCGGTGGATAGTCCCGCCTATCCGCCAGCGCAATTTCGGCTGCGCACGGCTTTCCAAGTGGCAGCGGCGGCTGGGCGTTTGCTGATGTCTGCCGAATAAACGAGCAAATTCAGGATGCTTGCCGGAAACCAGAGCAGTTCGCCCCTACCGTCGGGCCGGATCGCGCGCGACGCGGCCGCAGATCGTATTTCCTAAGAAGAAACATTTTTTCCATTGATTGATTCCGCGCTGGGGCTCTGCTCTACTCGGGTTCCGACGGGACCAAAATGGAGCATGCAGAACGCGCGGCAGCACCGCGTGCGGGCGATCACGCTCGACAACGAGAGAGGCCAAGATGACGCGAGACGAAAGAGAAATGCGGTTCGCCACGATACGCCCTGTGACTCGGCGCAGGGCTCTTAAACTCGCCGCTGGCAGCGCCGCGGCGGCTGCTGCAGGACTTGCCGCGCCGGCTGTCATTGCCGCCGGCAGTGACAAGCTCTTGATCGGCGTTCCTTCGTCGCTTTCCACACCGTATGGCGTCGCCGACGATACCGATCATCTGAACGGCACGACCTTGGCAGTCGAGGAAATCAACGCGGCTGGCGGCGTGCTTGGCCGCCAAATCGAGTTGTTTGTCCCGGACGTCGACAAGCTGTCTCCAGAAAGTTGCCGTCAATCGATCGCCGCCTGCATCGACAAAAAAGTGCATGCCATCTCCAACGCCTTCCTGTTCGCGCCAATTCCTGCGATGGATGAGTCCGCGAAATACAAATGCCCGTATTTGCAGGGCAATACCCAGCGCACTGCGACGCTCGCCTACAAAGCCGATCCAAAGAAATATAGCCACGTCCTGCAGACGGATCCCTCCGAGGTCAACTACGGATGGACTTATCCGTTGTGGCTGACGAAAATGGAGGAGACCGGCGTTTGGAAACCTAAAAACCGCAAGATCCATATCGTCGCCGAGCAGGTGGGCTATTGCCAGACCATCCTCAAGGCGGCGCGCGAAGCCATTCCGAAATACAATTTCGAACTCGCGGCCGTGACCGATATTCAATACCCGGTCAACGATTGGGGTCCGGTCATTCAAAAACTGAAGGAAGTCGACGCCGGCGCCATCATGATCGACCATTGGGTGGCCGCCGAATACGCCGCCTTCTGCAAGCAGTTCTCGGCCGACCCGGTGGCCGGCGCACTCGTCTACCTGCAATATGGGCCGTCACAGCCTGAATTCCTCGAACTCGGTGGCGCAGCAACGGAGGGCTTTTGTTGGAGCACAGTGCTCGGTGTCTATGGCGATAAGACCGGGCAGGATTTTCGGGCGAAATATCTCAAGCGCTTTCCGAAATTCGTCGGCAATATGGGCGTGGTCTACACCGGCAACGGTTACGACATCGTGCAGTATCTCAAGCGCTCATGGGAAGCGACCAAAAAGCCGGAAGATTTCGAAGCCAATTGCAAATGGATTCGAGAGAACCCCTATCGCGGCGTCTGCGGCATGATGAACATGAACAACGAGTACCAGGAAGCGCTGCATTTCCCCGACAACGGCTTCGGCAATCAGGCAAGTGAACTGGAAAAGGGGATGAGCCAGCTGTATGTGCAGGTCCAAGATGTGCATCACAAGATCATTTGGCCAAATGAGATTGCGGAATCCAAGCTCCGCCCTGCCCCCTGGTGGTAAGTAGAAGGTTGTAGGCATGCCAGAGACGCCGTTCTTCTCTTGCGAGAATCTCTCGCTGGATTTGGGCGGGCGCGAAGTGCTGAGCAATATCAGCCTCGAGCTTCGTCCGGGCGAAGTGCTGGGGATCATCGGCCCGAATGGCGCTGGCAAGACGAGCCTTCTGGAAATCCTTTCGGGGCGCTATGCCCCGAAAAGCGGCAAGGTCTTGCTGGAAGGTCGCAACATCAACAACCTGTCTCTCTTCCAGCGCGCCCGGCTTGGCATCGGGCGCACCTACCAAACGCCGATCGTGCCCGAGGAGCTCACGGTCGGCGAGACCATGAAAGCGGCGCGGCAAGCCTTTCGTCCATGGCTCACGCGTTTTGACGCCGAGTACTGCGCCGATCTCGTGCACTTCCGGGTCCCCTACGACCGGCCGGCGGTCGGCCTGAAGACCTTCGAACGGCGCAAGCTCTTGATGGCCTGTCTGCTGATGCGCCAACCCAGGATACTGCTGATGGATGAGCCCGCGGCCGGGCTCATCAATGCTGAAATCGATGAGATCGATCAGATCCTGCGGATGCTGTCCAAGGAAATGAACGTTGCGGTTCTCATCGTTGAGCACCGTATCGAACTTCTGGAGTCGATCGCAGACCGCGTAATCGTCATGGATGCCGGCGAAATCATTGCCCGCGGCGAACTCGCCGAGATCATCGATAGTCCCGCGGTCCGTGCGGCCTATTTCGAAACGCATGCTTAGCTGATGACCGAAATTCTGAAAATCGAGGGCCTATCGGCGGGTTATGGCCCCCTGCGGGTCATTCACGACCTCGATCTCGTCATTCATTCGGGCGAGCGGGTCGGCATCGTTGGCCTCAATGGTCACGGCAAAACGACGCTCTTTTACGCCATCGCCGGGCTGACGGGATGGCAACGCGGCTCGATCATGCTCAACGGCAAGCAGATCGGCCGCACCCGCAGCCAGGGACCGGGGCGCTACACGCATCAGATCGTCCGCCAGGGATTGGCCATCATGCCGCAAGGCGACGAGATCTTTCAGGGACTGACGGTCGAGGAGCATCTCGATTCCGGGGCTTTTACGGCCCAGGCCTGGCGCACGCGCAAGGAACGCAAGGAGCGCGTGCTCAACATCTTCGACCCGCTCCGCAAGCTCATGAAAACTCCGGTCGGGCGTCTCTCGGGCGGCGAGAGGCGCATGGTTTCGATCGGGCGCGGGCTTATGACAGACGCCAAGCTCTATCTTGCCGATGAGCCGACGCTCGGGCTGGCGCCTAAAATCGGCATCGCGGTCATGGAGGCCCTGCTTGCGATCAAGCTGCAGGACAGCGCGATGTTCATCGCCGAGCAGAACGTGGCGCTGCTCGAAGGCAAGGTCGATCGCATTATCGGAATGCACGCCGGCAAGCTGAAGGGCGAGGCTTCGTCTTCCTTCCGACTTACAGGGAGCCATTGAGCGGTCGGAAATGGACATTGCCTTCATCATCATCAACGCCATCACGGTCGCCGCGATCTACGGCCTGATTGCGATTGCGGTGTCGATCACCTGGTCCAGTCTCGGACTGGTGAACCTCGCCTATGGCTTCATCTTCTCTTTCGCCGGGTACGCCGCTTGGCTGATGGCGGGGCAGACGCCGACCAACCCTTATCTGATTGCCGGCACGGGCATCGTCTGCCGGGGCGCTTGCCGGCATCATCGTCTGCCTCATCGTCTTCATTCCGCTCCATGATAAGCCGGCCTTCACGAGCCGCGGGATGATCGCCACCCTGGCGATCAGCTTGATCGGTAGTCAGCTCTTCCTGATGATTTTCGGACCGACGTCGAAATCGTTGCCTGATCTGTTCGGTCGCTGGAAAGTAAAGCTGTTCGACATCACGTTGACCGCCGACAAAATCGGCATCGTGGTGTGCTCGATCGCCATGCTGATCGCAGTGGTTCTGTGGATGCGCTCGAGCCGGCGCGGGCTCGAAATTCGGGCGATGATGATGAATCCGCATGCCGCCTCGATCGTCGGGATCGGCATCCGGAGCACTGGACTCTATGTCATGGCGCTCACCGGCGCGATGGCGGGTTTGGCGTCCGTGCTGTTGTCTCAGACCTATTATATCGCGCCCTTCTCGGGCCTCACGCCACTCATCAAGGGCGTATCCATCGCGCTCTGCGGCGGCCTCGGCTCTGTCCAGGGCGCGGTCATCGCCGCAGTGTTGCTCGGCTTGGTCGAAGCGCTGACCAACAAATTTCTCGGCGGCCAATACGTGCTGATGAATCAGTTCATTGTCATCATCCTGGTTCTGATCGTGCGCCCCCGCGGCATTTCCGGTTTGGTGGATAAGGCTCGTGAGCAATAATCCATGACCGATCAAACGTCGGCCCAACGATACGTCTGGAAAAATCCGCTGGCTGTTTGGGGCACGGCCACCGGCAATGTGGAAGCTCCATCAATCCGCGTACCCGATCCGCGCGGCACCTGGGACGAGAACACGGCATTCAAGGTGCCGACCTACCCAGTCGGGCGCCTCAAATATTTCGTGATCTGGTCAACGCACGGCAGCCGGATCTGGAACCGCACACGGTGGTGGCCGACGCGGCGCAACCTTCTTAACATCACGGGTCTTTACAATCGCAAGACCGCGATCCCCGAAAAGAAAATCCTCGATCGCCGGCCGATCTACTGGGTCCTGTTCCTGGCTCTGCTGTTGGCCGGCCCGCTGCTCTTCCCACAAGGACAGATTAACGTCTTGCTCACGGCGGGCGCCACGTTCGGCATATTCGCCGCAATCAATGTCTGCTGGACACTGATCATTGGCACGGCATCGATTTTTTCCCTTGCCACCTACGCGGTGGTCGGAACGGCGGCTTTCGTCACCTCACTGCTGTCGATCCGCGCCGGCATTCCCTGGTACGGACTGCCTCCAATCGGAGCGTGTGTCGGACTCGGCTTTGGGATTTTGATCGCAATACCCGCGTTGCGCCTGGACGGCTTCTATTACGCGCTGCTGACGCTTGGACTCAACGAGCTCTTTCGAGTCTTCTTCACCACATCCAAACAATTCGGCGCGGCTTCAGGCGGACTTTATGGCGCCGACTCTTTCATCAGTCAAAGCTGGGCACCGCTGACGCAGTCTGTCGTCGCCTACTACGCTTCGCTCGGCCTGCTGATCGCTGCGCTGTTCCTGTTCCGCTTCATCAACGGCAAACGGCTCGGCCGCGTGCTGCGGATGGCCCCGGAAAAACGCGAAGCTTTTGCGGCTGCCGTCGGCGTCGACTACAAGCGCGCGCGCATTACCATCTTCGTTCTTACCTCGGTGGCATTGGGATTCATCGGTGGTTTCTATGCCGCGCAGTATCGTGGCGTCGCCTACTCCATCTTCGATTTCCAGACTGTTTTGCTCGGGCTCGCGATGATCACCATCGGCGGCATCGGCCGCGCCGAGGGCGCGGTGCTCGGCACCTTCGCTGTGATCTTTCTACGCGACGTTTTCCTGGAGCTTGGCCCCTGGCGTTATTTGATCATCGGCGTTGCGATGCTCGGCGTCGTCCTGTTTCTCAACAATGGCTATTTCGGAATCCGGCGTCAGTTCAATGCCTGGCGCGCGAAGAAGCGCGGCGAATGGCGATCCGCGCGAACGGAAAAGGGCGACGAAGCGCTGCCTGAAGAGGCCACGGAAGTTCAAGACAAGGACCTGCTCTACTTTCGTCGCTTCGACAAGATGCAGCGCGACTATCTGAAGGGTTTGATCACGCCGGAGATCATCGAAGAACATCGACGGCAGCCGCTCGGGCAACACTCCGAGGCGCTCGAGCGCGTCCTTCTCTATTTCCGTCGTGCCAAGATGGACGACAAATACGCCCTGCACCGGGCGGGCCCCGCGGGACCATTCAAAATCATCGCCTTCTCGGGGGTACGTGGCGTCTCGCCCCGACTCGTCGACGATCGTAATTTTCGCTTCGTTGGACGAAGCTTACCACGCGGTATTCATGCGGCGCGTCCATGACCTGTTGGAGAGTTGATGACAACCCGTGCATACGCCGATGATGAAAACCAAGGTGACAAGGATGTCCTCGTGCGCAGTCATTTCGACCGCATGACGCGCGCGTATCTGCGTTCGGTTCTGACCGACGAAGTCATCGAGGAGCATCGGACCAGCGAGATCGGCCACGCCAGCGAGCCATTGTCGCGAATTCTGGCGTGGTGCCAGCGCCGCGCGCTGAACCAGCAGTATGCGGTGAAGGCGGAAGCCGACGGCAGTTTCCGGTTGATCGGCTTTTCCGGCCGGCGCGGGCAGCCGCCGCGCTATGTCAGCGACGAACGCTATTCGAGTATCCGCGAGGCGCGCCACGGGGCTTTTCTTCGCCATATCAGGGATCTGACAGAGAACTAGCGATGGCCCAACAAAAGATCTTCGGGTACGCCAACCGCATTTCAGTTCGCCCTGGCGACAACATCTCGTTCCATGTCAATTGCGACGGCGCGAACGAGGCCGACGCGCAGCTCGTCCGGCTTGTCCATGGCGACACGCATGAAGCCGGCCCCGGTCACATCGAGGTCGAATTGGACTGCCCCGTCAACGGACGCTGGCCGGTCAAAAAGCAGTTCACCCAACTCGGCAGCTTTCTGAACGTCGTCGACCCTGCAAACACGCTTGCAGTCTCAGGCAGTTTTTCGCTGGCGGCGTTCATCTGGCCGACGATGCCGCAACGGGGCGTCCGGCAGACGATCCTGGGACGCTGGGACACGCGGCGCAATACCGGATATGCGCTCGGCATCAATCCGTCCGGACATCTGGAATTTTGGGTCGGCAACGGCTCGGACGTCGACTACGTCACCTCCGAGCTGCCGCTGCTGCCGAAAGTCTGGTACCTGGTTGGTGTATCGTACGATCCGCAATCCGGTCGCGCCGAGCTTTATCAGGAAGGCGTGCTCAACCGCTACAACTCACTGGTCGGTAAAGTCGTCCCGTACGATTTTTCAAGCCACGTCGCGCAGAACTTTCGCTTCCGTCCCGAAAACAAGCCTGACGTGCCTTTTTTGATAGCCGGGGCGCGTGACGAGCACACGCTGCGCGGGCCTTTCGTCGCCGATCTTTATGCTGGAAAGATCGATCGGCCCGCAATCTGCCAACGTGCTTTGACGCGTACCGAATTCGACGGTTTCCGGCAGGGTGGACCGCTGCCGCCGGATGGGCTCCTCGCCTTTTGGGACACCTCGCAAGGCTATAGCGCGAACGGCGTCGGGCATGAGGTGATCGATACCGGGCCGCATAAGCTCGCGGCAAGGGGCGTCAATCATCCGGTGCGCGCGATGACCGGGTGGAATTGGAATGGCAAGGACGATTGTTTTCGCATCGATCCGTCGCAATTCGGCGGCATCGAATTTCATCCGGACGCGGTTACCGATTGCGGCTGGGAAGCAACCAACAGCATGATCGTTCCGGCCGATCTGAAGAGCGGCATCTATGCCATGCGGCTGCGGATCGGTCCCGGAACCGGTATCGCCGAAGAATATATCGTATTTGTTGTGCGGCCCGCGAAACCCACAGCCAAGCTTTGTTTTCTCGTGCCGACGGCCAGCTATCTGGCGTACGCCAACGAAGCGCTCAGCTTCGACGCCCAAATCATACAGCCTATGACCGGCCAACCGCCGGTCGTCACCGACCTCGACGTCGAGACCTACGAACACCGCGAATACGGGCTGTCGACCTACGATCATTATGAAGACGATGCCGGCGTCTGCTTCTCCTCATACTCTGCGGCCGATCGTCAACATGCGACCGAAGTACCGCATGTCGAGCATGAACATCACCTGGCAATTTCCCGCCGATCTGTCGATCGTGGCCTGGATCGATCACATGGGCTACGACTGCGACTTCGTCACCGACGAGGATCTGCATCGCGACGGCGCCGACCTGCTTCGTCCCTACCACTGCGTCATAACCGGTACCCATCCGGAATACGTCTCGGAGCGCATGCTCGACGCGCAGGAGGATTACGTCGCCGATGGCGGACGTCTCATCTACATGGGTGGCAACGGCTATTACTGGGTCGTCGGCTTCGATCCGGAAAATTCCGCATGCATGGAGGTGCGCAAGCTCGATTCCGGCATGCGCGCCTGGGCCGCCAAACCCGGCGAACACTACCTGCAGACCACCGGTGAAAAAAGCGGCCTCTGGCGCAATCGCGGCCGAGCGCCGCAGAAATTGACCGGCGTCGGCTTCATCGCCGAGGGCTTTGAAACATCGGCGCCGTATCGGAAAATGCCGGACGCTTGGCACCGCACGGTGTCATGGATCACGGAAGGCCTGGACGGTGAGATTATCGGCGACAAAGGGCTCGCTTATAACGCCGCCGCCGGTGTCGAACTCGATCGTTATGACTTGAGCCTCGGCACGCCGCCGCACACCAAAATCATCGCGTCCTCCGGCGGACACTCCGACAACTACGTGCTGGTGACGGAAGAGTTGTTGTACGCTTACGCAGGCCTGACCGGCTCAATCGATTACCGCATCCGCGCCGACATGACCTTTTTTACGGCGCCGAACGATGGGGCTGTTTTTTCGACGGGCAGCATCGCCTTCGGGCAGGCGCTGCCGGCGAACGGCTTTAAGAACTCCGCATCGCAATTGCTCGGCAACGTCGTCAACGCTTTCCTCAAGCCTGGAAGCCTCCCCGGCAGCCACTGGACGGTCGAGGAAAAGCAATGGCGGTAAGTGCGCGGCGCGCACAGAGGAAGCAACGACGGCCGAGCGTGGCTCAAAATCCGGTCGCGTCGCGGAGACGGTACCAGCCTTCGTAGACCGGCACAGCGGGCCGCGCCAAGGCGTGAAATACATGGCTCGGAAAGGCGATATCGTCGAACGCAGAACGGCCGTCGGGCTTGCCGAGCATCTGCAACGCAATCTTTCGACCGAAATGCGTAGCGCGCGACACACCCGTACCGCAATAACCCATGGCGTAATACACCCCCGCCGGATTGCGCCCCAGATGAGGAAACTCGTCAAAGGTATAGCCGATCGTACCGCTCCACGCATGGCTCATCGTCACGTCGCCGAGGCTCGGGAATAGCCGCAACAGGTCGCGCGCCAGATGCGCGTAAGCGGCCGAGCTTGTTGCGGTCTCGACATGAGCGGCGCGCCCACCCCAAATCAAACGATCCTCCCCGGGCGCGCAGCGAAAGTAAAAGAACACACGATTGGTGTTTCCATAAACCCGTCGCTTCGGCAGCAGCGAATTCAGAAGGCGCGGCTCGATCGGCGCGGTCGCAATCTGCGCAGAGATGACCGGAACGATCCGTTTACGGAAATAGCTGCCGACCCCGCCGGTATAACCGTTGGTCGCCACAAGCACATCGCGCGCCTGGATAGTGCGATCCTTGAGCCTCAAGCTAAAGCCCTCGCGTTCGGCATTTATCGCTCGCACCGCCGCATTGCCGAACACGCGGCCTCCGGCTTCCAGCACGCGCGCCATCAGACCCGCATGATAGGCGCCGGGATGAAGGCTCGCATCCATCGGCAGAACAGAGCCACCATAAAACAAGTCAGTCCCGACCTCGCGGCCCTGCTCATCGCGTGGCACGACAAACGAATCGACCCCCGCGTAGCGCCTGAGATCCTCCATGTCGCGCGCCATCGCCTCATAGTGCTGCGGTCGCATGGCGCCGCGAAATCGGCCGCAACGATCGAAGCGCGCAATCGATTTTCTCGTCCCTGATCAGCGCTTCAATGCCGTCGAGCATCGCCACGCCTTCGCGCAACAACGCCACCGCCTTACGCTCACCGACCATGCCGATCAGCGTTTTCACGCGAAATTTTTGGTTGCCGCTGCCGACTTGTCCACCGTTGCGGGTGCTGGCGCCATAACCGGGCACATTGGCATCGACGACGACCACGTCCCGGCCGGCTCGCGCCAGCACAAGTGCTGCGGCCAGGCCGGTGAAGCCCGCCCCCACGACAAGCACATCGGCATGCGCCGGCGGCCGTTCCTGCGAACCGGTCGCAGGATGAGCATCTCGCCACCAGAAAGGCACGGTGGAAATAGCAGAGCGGGCTTTGCCGTTTGCGATGTCACGAAGTGCAGCCGCGGGCCGGTCTGAATTGGCGTCGACAGCGAACACTGGACACTGCTCTCGGTGATTGGATCGCTAAATTACGATATCTCGAAGCGGATGTGCACGCGGATATCGGTTGTGGGACGCCAAACTGGCGGCCGTGAGGAAATGTCTCGGGCAGCATACCCGCCGAAAGCGGCAGACATCGGCCTGACGGATTGCCAAAAGCTTGGAGGCGGCCGCGCTTTTCAAACTCGTGGTCCTCTCAGCACTTTCGTATCAGACGCGCGGGCTTGTGCGCGATGATCGGCCTAACGACCGCCCAGGCTCTGAAAATCGCCTCCTGGCAGGCCCAAGCCTCCGTTGTGAGTATGCGGCACAGAACCACGTCATCCTTCCGGGTGGCGCCCGACGACTTGACACCGGGGCCCGGCAGGGCGGTTTCGATTTCGCAAGCGACATCAGCTGGAAGACCTGGAGCGCGAATAGCGATGAGGGCCGAGTTCGTGGCTCCATCCCAGAGTTGCCTGAGGGCCTCGACTTCTTCGCGGGTCTCGCAAACAAGCCGATCCATGACGATCGATCGCCCTGCCACGGTTACTTCGAATTCGGAGACAAGTTGATCGAAGGCAAAAGTCTCTCCATCCCTATAATGAACGCGGCCCGCCGCAATCACGTCCGTGGCGAATAACCGCGACGTCGGGTCAAGGTGAATTCTCGTGCAGCGCTCGACCCGCGAGGACGCAAACGGGATCGTTTCATCAGGCCAATATTCGAGCAAAGCTTCTCGACCGACAGTTAGGTTGACAAGTTCCTTCGAGGTCTTCCCGTCAGGACACTTGTAGAACTTGCTTGCGGCCGTCGTGGTAATAAGCGCCCGAGTACCTGGCTCCAACGTCCCGTGGAGCTCCGCGACATCGCCTTCAACAAAGCCACCACCGCTGTTGATCAACAGCAAGAAGGGCTGGTCGTCCGCATCCTGATAGTGGCAGCCTTGCCACTGGTAGGGAATGCGCCAAGATCGCGGATCGATCTCGGTCCGCCCGTTCCGCCGCTGGGCGTGAATATTCATCAGCGCATGTTTGCCGACGATCCAGTCCGGATCGGGGAGCACCACGTCCATCAGGCCGCATCCTCAAACATCACGTCACGCTCGATCCAAGAGACGATGTCGTTCAGCCCGACACCGCGCTTCATATCCGTGAAGATGTAGGGCTTACCCGGACGCATGCGAGCGGCGTCTCGATCCATCACGCCAAGGTCGGACCCGACATACTCGGCAATGTCGATCTTGTTGATGATGAGCAACGGCGAACGGGTGATGCCAGGGCCGCCCTTTCGCGGGATCTTTTCACCCTCGCCAACGTCGATCACATAGATATGACTGTCGACTAGCTCCGGGCTGAAGGTCGCGGCGAGATTATCCCCGCCACTTTCGATGAACAGGACATCGAGATCTGGAAACCGCTGAACCAAGCCTTCAACCGCGACCATGTTCATGGAGACATCCTCGCGGATGGCGGTGTGCGGGCACCCGCCAGTCTCGACGCCAACGACGCGTTCGGGATCGATCGCTCCGCTGCGCACCACGAAATCCGCGTCCTCGCGCGTAAAGATGTCGTTGGTGATGACCGCAATCGAATGCCGCTTTCCCATCGCTTGGCAGAGCTGAACCAGGAGTGCCGTTTTTCCCGAGCCGACAGGGCCACCGATGCCGATGCGGATGGGTTTTCTCATTGCTTCGCCTGCTCCAATTGCCACTCTCAAGAAATGCAGAGACGCGTCGGTAGCCGCTCGTGACGCATAGCCGCTGCGTCGAGCGCCGCATACGCCGAACTCATGCGGTCGCTTGGGCGCGTTCGTGCGATCGTCGCGCATTCGTCGAGCAGCGGTCCGACGGCTGTGACAATCCGTTGCGCGTTCACTTGTCCAAGGGGAACCAAGCGCTGTGCCACCGCGACGAGACTGGAGAAACTGCTCCAGAGATAAGTGCTGACAGTTTCGGCCTCGCCAAGCCCCAAGCCCGCCCCCGCGATGCCGTAGACGATCGCGTGGTGTCCGTCGCAGCGGCCGCCGTCCATCATGATCCGGTAATGCCGCATGCCCTCGAGATCGAAGATATCGCGACATGCTGCGAGGAGCGCTTTGCCGGTCATGATCGATGCGTCGCGTGTTTCGCGCGCCAGCTTCAACGCACCAAGGCTCCGATCCAGGGATGCAAGCTGCTCGGCGTCGCCGTCGAGCGCGGCCCGATAGGCCTGCACAAGCGCCACCGCGTCGCAGGTTGCTATCCCGTAGCGCAGCCAAGCACGGCAGCGGCGCTCCGCCTCGCAGGCGTCTCCGACGGCACCGTCATAAATCCAGGTCTCGAAGCCAAAAGAATGCGAAAAGGCACCGGTTGGAAATGAAGCGTTCGTCAGCTGCAACAGGACGAACAGCGGATCACCGCCGTTACCGCGTGGCCTGAAGTCGGCCGACACGCTAGCCCCGTCCATTGGTTGCCGGACTGGGGCCATGATGATGATGGCTGTCATGACGATGATGATCGTGGGCAGCGTGATGATGATCGTGATCGTGGTGACCATGATGATGATGCGCGCCCGCCGCGCCGAACCGCCGTCCGATGAACGGCCGGAAGACTTGTTCAACGACGACGTCGAGCGAGTTCAGGATGTTTCGGACCATCGGGTCATGCGGCGTCAACACGCCCCCCTCCAGGAATCGTGCCGGCCGATGCAGGTTGCCGAGCTGATAGCAGGCCGCACTCCAAGCAATCGTATCGCGCCCTGGCGTCAGCCACAGAAGCTCCTCTTTTGCCGCTCGGACAACGACGGCGACATCCCCGTCCCTTACAAGTACGTCACCGTCCTGCAACTCGGATCCGCGCGGCAAAGAGACCCGCACCTGCCGGCCGTCGCGACTGAGCGCCGAGAAATGAGGGCTCGCCCGCTCTTCCGAGGTGAGGGTCACCTCGTCGATGACCTTGGGGCTTAGCCCCTCGCTCAGCGGAGGCGCCAGCTTCGTGATTACGGCCGCCATCAGCACACCTGAAGCAATCGGATCATCTGAAGTAGAATAGCTGCGTCAGCGGCAACGTTTTTGCGGGCTTGACCGTAATGCGCTCGCCGTCGACATAGACATTGTAAGTTTCGGGGTCGATTTCGATGTTCGGCATGGCGTTGTTGTGGATCATGTCACGCTTGGAAAGCGTACGCGTGCCGCGCACGGGCATCAGCGTCTGATGACTGCGAAGCCGGCCCGCAAGGCCTGCATCGAGAGCCGCTTGCGTCACGAACGAATAGCTTAGCCGGGCCGGATTGGCGCCGAACGAGCCGTATTGCGGACGGTATTTGAGTGGTTGACAGGTCATGAGTGAACCGGCCGGATCGCCCATGGCTCCGTGGCTGATAAAGCCGCCCTTGACCGTCACTTCCGGCTTGGCAATGAAAAATTTCGGCCGCCAGAAGACGAGGTCGGCGAGCTTGCCTGGCGTGATCGAGCCGACATATTTGTCGACGCCGAACGTGATCGCCGGATTTATCGTGACTTTAGCAAGGTAGCGTTTGATCCGGAAATTATCGTTGCCCGGGCCGTCCTCCGACAGCTGCCCGAAACGCTGCTTGTTGACTGCCGCCAGTTGGAAGGAGCGCTGGGCGCTCTCCGCGGCGCGGCCGACGCCCTGGCTGTCCGATCCGATCATGGAGATCGCTCCCATGTCGTGCAAAACGTCTTCGGCACGCATGGTTTCCGCTCGGGCGCGGCCTTGGATGAAAGCCATGTCGGTCGGCACGGCCTTGTTGAGATTGTGACATGTGATCAGCATGTCGATCTCTTCATCGTAGGTGTTGATCGAGAACGGATTGGTCGGATTGGTCGAGCTTGGCAGGCAGTTCGGCTCCATCACGCAGCGCATGATATCAGGCGCATTGCCGCCACCAGCGCCTTCGGCATGATAGATGTGCATGACGCGCCCGTTAATCGCGGCCAGCGTATCCTCATAATAGCCCGTCTCATTCAGAGTGTCGGCGTGGACCTGGACCTGAAAGTCGAGTTCGTCCGCCAGATCCATACAGGTCTCTATCGACGCAGGGGACGACGACCAGTCCTCATGAATCTTAAGACCGGTCGCTCCCCCGATGATGACTTGCTCTTCCAGTGAGCCTTTGACAGCCGCATTCCCCTTGCCGAAATTTCCGAAATTCAGCGGTATGTCCGCCATCGCCTCGAGCATGCGATGCAGATTGAAGACGCCGGGACATTCGATGCCGACGGTCTTCGGACCAGAGCCGCCGCCGATCACGGTCGTGAAGCCCGCTGCCTGATATTCGTAAAGTTGTTGCACGCTGTCGAAGTGAGGATGAATATCGATGAACCCCGGGGTAACGATCATTCCCTCGACCGAAAGAATGTCGGTGTTGGGCGAAACGATGAGCCCGGGCGTGACGTTCATGGTATCCGGATTGCCGGATTTTCCCACGCCGACAATCATACCGTCCTTGATTCCGATATCACCTTTCACGACTCCCGAAATGGGATCGATGATGACCGCGTTTGTGACCACGAGATCGAGCGCGCCGTCACGGGCCTTCCATTTCGACGCCTGCCCCATCCCGTCGCGGATCGTCTTGCCGCCGCCGAATACGAGCTCATCACCATACGTCGTGTAGTCATGCTCGATCTCGGCGACGAGACCGGTGTCCGCGAGATGAATTTTGTCGCCGGTAGTGGGGCCATACTGCGCCGCATAATCCGGCCGGGTGATTTTCATGCTCATGGGTGCTTCCGGGCTGAGGTTGCGCTTGATATTCTCAGGGCTTGGACGGAGTTTTCGAAGACGTTTCCGGCTTCGCAAAGCGGTCATCGGGCCGTTTTCTGGCCTTATAGCGCTCGCCCTCAAAGCAATAACCATGGGCCTTGAGCTTTTGCATGGTTAGATCCTTGATGATGTCAGAGCGGACCGTGCCGTTGGTCATGTTGTTCATGCCAAAGGCCACCTGGCGACCCGCGTAGCTCGTCAGTTGCACCTTGCGGCTCTGTCCCGGCTCGAAGCGAACGGCTGTCCCGCTTGGAATATCCAACCGCATGCCAAAGGCAGCTTCACGATCGAAAGCCATGGCCTTGTTGCACTCGGCCAAATGATAGTGCGCGCCGATTTGCACCGGCCGATCGCCAGTGTTGATCAACACAAGTTCGATCGAACGACGGCCCGCATTGATTTCAATTTCGCCGGCCGCAAAGTCGATCGCTCCACACTTCTCGGGCTCACCGACCTCGAAGGCCTCCGAGGGAACGATGGACTTGGGTAAGGGGGGACGTGTCCAGTTTGCCATAGCGCTCTCCAAATAGAATTCAAATGACAGACGTGAAATGCGCTAGTCGCGGATCGGATTCATGACCGTCACGAGTTTCGTACCGTCTTGGAAAAGCGCCTCGACCTGCAAGATCGTGAGCATTTCCGGAACTCCAGTCATCACGTGCTCACGCTTCAAGATGGTCGCGCCATACTCCATCATATCCGTCAGCATGGGGATGACGCCTTCGCGTGCTCGTTCCAGAATTTCGTCGCAAATCAGCGCGACGGCCTCCGGATAGTTGAGGCGCAGTCCTTTTTCGACGCGGCGGCGCGCCATTTCAGCGGCCGCCCAGATCTGAATGCGTTCCTCTTCGCGAAGTGTGAGATGCATGGTCTCTGTCCTGCTTCGAACGATGAGCCGCCTAGTGCGGCAAGTGGGAAAAGTCGGACGGGCTCCAGTCGGTCAGGGACAAACGCTCGTCAGACAACGCCGACCAGGGCGGCAATGCCGGCCACCGTGAACATACCGCCGGCAAGACGAAATAAGCGCGGGCGCAGGGTGATTGCCGCCTGCCGCGCGAAGATGCCCAAGCTGATGCCAGCGAGATGCAGAAGAGCGGTCGCGATCAGGAAGCCCACCC
Organism: uncultured Alphaproteobacteria bacterium; assembly: GCA_963737755.1. Taxonomy (GTDB): domain Bacteria; phylum Pseudomonadota; class Alphaproteobacteria; order Rhizobiales; family Xanthobacteraceae; genus BOG-931. The sequence continues at coordinate 21,852 of CAVTTZ010000033.1, forward strand.
CGTAGCTCAGCGCGCGCGCTGCCGACGGGATCTCGGCGCCGTGGGCGTATCCATGAAAGATCGCGAAGAATCCGACGAGCGCCGCGGCCGCCACGGTCGGTAGACCGACACCGAATAGAAGCACCGCACCAAGGGTGGTGATCGACAATGCGATCCCAACTTCCACAAACGGTACGGTCACCTGAGCAGCACCCAGGCCAGCACTGACGGCCATCATGGCCATAAAGCTCAGTGGTGTGATCCACAGTGCCCGTCCGCCAAGCTGAGCTGCGAGCAGACCAACGGCGATCATGGCGAGAACGTGATCAAGGCCGGTCAATGGGTGCAAGAAGCCGTCGGTGAGGCCGTGAGCGTGCGCCGGACCGGGGTGCGCGAATGCTAGCGAAGGGGCCATCATCATGACGATGGCCGTCGAGACGACGAGCAACTTCTTCACCTAAGACCTCCCATGAAAATGGATTCTTCGCGAGCGTCGGAAACCCGCGAAACTGTCGCACCGTGGGCCTTGATTGAAAGCCCAGTCCGCAAAAGCGGCAACCTCCCCTTTTTGGTAGCGTGCCGGCCGGCGGGCCGCCCGCTAGCGTTTTGCGCCATTTCATCGTGCGTCCCGAAACAGAAAGGCGGCTCTCATGAAAGCCCGAATCCGACGCAACGTCGCGTCGTCTCTGCTCTCACTCTCACTGCTCGCGATTGCTGCGCTCTTCGCGCCAGCAATGGCGGCAAAGGACAAAATCGTAGTCTGCACCATCGACGACCTGTCCGGCGACTTCTCGATCATGTCGACGCCAAAGACTTATGGATACAAGCTGGCCGTAAAGGAGATCAACGATGCCGGCGGGATCGAAGTCGACGGCAAGAAAAAAATGATTGATCACGTGGCGTACGACGGACAGTCCGACATCAAGCGCTACCAAGAGCTTGCACAGCGATGTGTCTTCGAGAACCAGGCCGATGTTGTGATGGCCGGTTACACCGGCGCCGAGCGCGAAGCCGCTCGCAAGGAGGTGGTCCGCAACAAGACGATCTACTGGCACAACAATCAAGGTGAAGGCGGCATCGCCGATCACTATTCCTTCTTCTCAGGACCTACGCCTGAGCAGCAGGTGTTGCCGGCAATCAAATATATGGTCGAAAAAATCGGCCCGAAGATGACCTTCATTGGCGCCGACTATAATTTCTGTCGAGCCATCGGCCAGTGGGTTCGCGTCGCGGCAGGCCTCGCCGGCGGCAAAATCGAGATGGAAGAATACTTCCCGTTTGGCGTCTCGCAATGGCAGGCCACGATCGACAAGATCAAGGCCGTCAATCCCGACTTCCAGGTCCACTGCTTGGTCGGTGCAGATCAGGTACAGTTCTATCCCCAAGCCCAGGCGGCGGGTCTGAAGACGCCGGTCTGGTCGAACGTCACGATCTCCGACGGTTATGAGCATAAGCGCTTCTCACCTCCGTCGCTGGCCAATCTGTACGTGCCACCAGCCTACATCGAGGACGTTCCCGGCGATGCAAGCAAGGCGTTCGTCAGCAAAATCCGGGCGATGTTCCCGACCGTGCCTTATGTCAACGAACATGCGGCGTTTGGCTACGTTGCCGTGAAGGCGATGGCCGAGGCTTGGAAAAAGGCCGGCACCACCGACACCGAGAAGACGTATCGCTGCGCTCGAGAGCGATATCCCACTTCCTGATGCGCCCGGGGGCCCTTGGATCATGCGCGGCAAGCAGCACCATGCCGCGATGCACACCTATCTTTTCAAGGTCAACGACGACCACTCGCTTAAGCTTGTGTCCGACCTCGGCATGACAGAGCCGCAATTTCTGGCGACCATCGGCGTCGACATGACAAAGAAGGCGCCTAACAGGCAATTCCTGCCGCCAGACAATCCGGAGTGGAAGAAGTACTTCGCCAAGTAATTACGTCTTTGGCATGGCTCTTGCGTCGAGCCATCGCGGCTTGACGCAAGAGGTCTCCACTCGGTCGGAATTGAAAATGGAATGGTCCGGTCAAATTGTCAGTTGGGTGTACCAGTACTTCGACAACATCGCTTTTTTGATGCTTGGCAGCCTCCGGGCTAATTCTGATTTACGGCATGATGGGCGTGATCAACATGGCTCACGGCGAGCTCATGATGATTGGGGCTTACGTCGCATCCGCGACTTTTCACGGCGGAGCGCCGGCGCCCCTTGCTATTGTCGCAGCGGGACTGGCCGCAGCGCTCGCCGGGATTCTTATGGAGCGGCTGGTCATACGTCACTTTTACAACCAGCTCCTCTCGTCCCTTGTGGTGAGCTGGGGCATAAGCCTCATTCTCAGCCAGGGAACACTGCTGTTGCTGGGACCGTCCGTCATGAACATGCCGACGCCGTTCGGCAGTTTCAGTGTCGGCAACTTCTCCTTCGGTGTCTATCGAATGGTCATGTTTGCGACAGCGATTGGCCTCATCGCGGCGACATGGGCCCTCTTCCGTTTTACGCGATTTGGAGTTGCCGCGCGTGCGGCCATGGAAAACCCGCGCATGGCTGCAGCTCTTGGCGTCGATACAACCGGCGTCTACACTAAAACTTTCGCGATTGGCGCGGGCCTCGGCGGCATTGCAGGCGGGATGTTCGCCCAGACCGCAGCGATATCGCCCTTTTTCGGTCAGACCTATACCCCGATGGCTTTCATCACCGTGGTCATGGGCGGCGGTGCTAACGCCATTCTCGGGCTGGTCTATGCCTCCTTGTACCTTGCAGGTGTCGAGACAATCGCGGCGAACGTGTTCAACCAATATGTCGGATATGTTTCGATCATGGCAGCAGCCCTAATTGGACTGCTTACGATGCCCTCCGGCATCTCCGACTTCATTCAGAAGCGGCAATCCCGCAAAATGGCGCGGTGACCGCGATGCGGACTCGCATCAGCGCGCTGCTCGCAAGCTTCAATGGTCCCCAGACGCTGGGAAATTCGCGCTCATTCTGGATCTCTTGGCTTATCGCGCTCGTGGCTTTCGCCCTGCTTCCCTGTGTTGCCTCCCGCTACTTGGTGCTGACCGCCAGCAATTTCTTCATCTCCGCGATATTGGCATTGAGTTTGTGCTTGATCTGGGGCTTTGCCGGAATTCTTAGTCTCGGACAGGCCGCCTTCTTCTGCGTCGGAGGCTACGCCTATGGGGTCGTCGGAATTAATCTGATAGAGGCCACCGGCGAGAGCGTAAGTGCAATGATTGCCGCGATCGCGGCGCCGGCTGCCTTGGCGGTCGCGGTCGGAGCCATGATGTTCTACAGCCGGCTCAAAGGAGTTTACGTTGCAATTCTAACGCTGGTGGTCTCGCTGCTGCTCGGATTGTTCATGCGGCAGACTGCCGATCCTAGCTACACGATCGGAGGCGCGTATCTTGGCGGCATGAATGGACTTGGCCCGGCGACACCGAGCGACCCCGCGATTCCAAACCTCACTTTCGGTTTTGGACCTTACGGCATCGAAGTGGACGGTCGAAGTGCGAGCTTCTACTGGGTGGTTTTTGCAACGTTGGTCGTCGTTTATCTCGGCTTGCGCTGGCTTGTTAACTCGAGCTTCGGCTATTTGCTCGTTGCCGTGCGCGAAGACGAAAGGCGAACCGAGACATTCGGCTACGACGTGCGGCTGATCCAACTTGGTGTCTTTACGCTGTCCGCAGCGCTCGCCGGCTTTGCGGGGGCGCTCTACACGGCTTGGGGCACCTATATCCATCCGGACGGCTTCAGCGTCGGACCAAATATTCTCGTCGTTATCTGGGTCGCCGTTGGTGGACGCAAAGACCTGACCTCTGTGGTGATCTCCACGCTTGCGCTTAGCTGGATCTCAATTGAACTCGCCACGTGGGGTGAGATTTCGCTGTTGGTCCTCGGTTTCATCCTGGTCGGCGCAATGCTTGTCGCCCCCGAAGGAATCATCGCGACCATTGGAGCGTGGCTCGGCAACATGCTTGCGAGCTGGAGCGGAAAGAAGACCGTCGGTCACGCCGCGCTCGACGGTGTCGGGATCCGCCAATGAGTGGCGTAATCCTTGAAGCTCGCGACGTCCATAAGGTCTACGGCGGCGTGCGCGCGCTCAATGGCTTATCGCTTGCGGTGGAAGAAAACGAGATACATTGTGTCGTCGGCCCCAACGGCGCCGGCAAGAGCACCTTTTTCAAAACACTTATCGGCGTTGAGAGGCCGACGGCCGGACATATCATCTATAAGGGTGAGGATATAACGCGGCTTCCCGCTTTCCGTCGTGCCCGGCGTGGTCTTTCGGTGAAATTCCAGAATGTCAGCGCCTTCGGCGAACTGACGACCCTTCAAAATCTGTTTGTTCCGCTGCGTCGGAATCACCCGAAAGCTGAGATCTCCGAACGGGCTGCCGCCGTCTTGGCTCGTGTCGGCCTGGCGGGAACAGAAGATCTTCCAGTCCGTCAACTCTCGCACGGACAACAGCAGTCGCTTTCGATCGGCCTTTCGATAGCGGCCGAGCCAAATCTCTTGCTGCTTGATGAGCCCGCCGCGGGCCTGTCGGTCGATGAGACGGCACGGACGGCGGATCTCATCCGCCATCTCAACGCGTCCGGAATGACGATTATCGTGATCGAGCATGACATGGGGTTCATCCGAAGCCTCCGCGCGAAGACAAGCGTCCTGCACTACGGCCGGCTTTTCGCGCAGGGAGAATTCGACGAGATCGCCGCAAATGAGGAAGTCCGCCGCATTTACCTCGGAGCGGTCTGATGGGCGCATTTGATCCGCAATTGCGCCTCTCCGGCGTTCAGTCCGGATATGGACGGGTCAAGATTGTCAATAATGTTTCGCTCGAAATTGCGACCGGAGAGATTCTCGCCGTGATCGGCCGTAATGGCGTTGGGAAAACGACGCTGATGAGAACCATCATCGGCGAGATCCCATCGATGGCAGGCGCCATCCACTTTCGCGGCATCGATTTGGCAGGCATGAACTCGATGCACCGGTCACGCCTCGGAATTGGCTACGTCCCGCAAGGACGGGAAATCTTCGCCCGAATGTCGGTCGCGGAAAATCTCGCGCTCGGCGTGGGCGTTGGGGAGGCGGACGAGGCCAATCTGGATCGCGTCTTTGGCTTTTTTCCCATTCTGCAAAAACGCCTCAGCCAATCAGCGGGATCGATGAGCGGCGGCGAACAACAACAGCTTGCGATTGGGCGGATTTTGGCGGGGCGACCCGACATCATTTTGCTCGACGAGCCATCGGAAGGCGTTCAGCCGAACATCGTTCAAGAGATCGGCCGTATTATTTGCAGGCTCCGCGATGAGGAGCGGTTGACGGTGCTCATCGTCGAGCAAAATCTCGAACTGATCCGCGCCGTTGCTGACCGCTGCGTCGTCATGGACAAAGGAGCCGTGGTCGGCGAATTGCAGCCGGATGAACTAAGTGATCCGGAAGCTGCTGCACGCCATCTGGCGATTTGATCAGGTTCTGCTCACGGGCCGAATAAGTCCCATCTGGGACGCCGCGGCCATCGCTTGCGCACGATTGCAGGTCTCGAGCTTGCGGATGGCGTTTTTCATATGCATTCGCACGGTCTCGACGGAGCGACCGATAATGATCGCGGTGTCGGCGTCGGTTTTGCCCTCAGATGCCCAAGACAGGCACTCAATCTCACGCGGAGTGAGGCCCGGAGATCGGATCGTATCAATCTGTTCTTCCCACCCGCGCTCGAGCACAAACTGCGTAAACGCATGCGTGAGCCATAACAGCGGATCGCGCGCCATTTCACGCACGTGTTCCCAATTCGAGCTGGTTCGGTCGGTGATCGCACTCACAACGCCAAACCGACCGCCGGGAAGATGGACGGGTACGGTGATCCCACGCGACAACCCGAAATCATTGAGGTAGTCGCACGCCGCCTTTTGCTCCGGAAGCAGATCCGGGCGGGACTGGATGTCCGTCCACTCAAGCGGCATCGTGCCCTCAAAGCAGGCACGGTAATAGGGGTCGACGCGCATGAATTGTCGCCACCCCGCCTCCCAATCGCACGGAAAGTTCCTCACATTCAGCTTCAGTGGAAGCCACTCCCCATTGGGAAGGCGAGCCGGCCGCGGCAGGTAAGCGTAGAGAACTTGGGTAAAGCCAAGTTCTCCTGAAATTTCCATCAAGCAATCAAGCGCGGAAGAGAAATCCGACGCTGCCTCGATCTTGCGCCGGAAGAGCTGACTTAGGGTTTGTGGCGAGGTCCTCATATCGGCGACCTTTCCATCGGTAGCGGCGTGGCCTCATGACGCCAATCGCCCGCAAATGGTAAGCAAATCTGGTGCCAAACTCCCTCGGCAAAGGATATTTCCAACCAGCACTCGCTGCAAGCGGACATTGCGCCTCTCGCACGAAAAACACCCGTCAAAGTCGTACCGCCGCGGATATCGAGATCGCGATCTAATAAAAGCCCCTTACAGATTTTGCGGCGCCCGGATCACACATCCGACGCAGTCCTGATCGCCTTCCTGCGGTGTTTCTTTTTACTTCCGCGTGCTGCGGCGTTGAACATGTTGGTGATCACGTTCCAATTCGTGGTTATGCGACATTTCAGGCAAGTAGACGACTTGTCCGTGCCTTACGCCACGCTCGGCAATGACGTGGTCCGCGAGCTCCTGCAATTTTTCACCCGGCCCCTTTAGGACCGTTACCTCCATGCAGCTATTGTGGTCGAGATGAACATGCAACGTCGCTTGCGCGAGATCATGATGATCGTGAAAGTCACGGGTCAAGCGCTTGGGAAGTTCTCTTTGATGATGGTCGTATACGTAAATTAGCGCGGCTAAACATTGCCGCCCTTCGGCCGCCCGCGTCGCGTGCTGTTGCAAGCCGGACCGAGCCAGGTCGCGGATAGCCTCCGAACGATTGACGTAGCCGTGCGCCGACATATAGCGCTCCAACTCGGCGGCGAGATCTTCGTCGATGGTTATCGTGACACGCTGCATCGCTACTGCCTCATTCGCCGCAAGTAAGATGATTTATTGACATCGTCATACTGGCCAATAGACTTACTCAAGTCGGGATTGCGAAAGCGGCTCTCCCTGACTCGCGCATCATAGCGCTTCGACGGGAGAAAAGCCGCGCGAACTCTTGGGGGCTAGAGTGGCGTCGCGTCAGTGTGTTGTGGCGTTATGCGTCGGTATGGCGCTGAGTGTTCGTGCGTCTGCGCAGACGCCGCCAGCGGATCTTGCGCCAACGCAAATTCCGCCGACGCCCGAAAAGCCCGCGGCCGCAAGTCCGCCTGCTGCAAGCGGGGGCGATACTTCCGGGAGTGCCGCATCACCACCGTCGAATGCGACGGAGCTTCCGGCCATCACGGTGTCTGCTCCCCGCGCCGTGACGCAACCACAACAAAGAGCTCTCGCGCGCCAAGGCGGTGCCGCATCGTCAAAACCACCTGCCGGAGCGCGGCCTGTGCCGTCGTTAGGACCGCCGTCACCTTATCAGACCGGCGCCCCCAACATTGCCGGCGGAGCACCCGTAGTCCCGCAGATGGCAAGCCAGATCGTCGTTCCTGGCGCTGAGCTCAATACCCGCCCGATCGCCGAGCCGGCCGACATCCTGGAAGCAGCGCCTGGGCTGGCCGTGGTTCAACACTCGGGATCGGGCAAGGCCAATCAGTACTATCTTCGTGGTTACAATCTTGACCACGGCACCGACATGGCGACCTTCTGGGACGACGTGCCGATTAACCTGCCGACCAACGCTCATGGCCAAGGCTACACCGACCTCAATTTCTTGATACCCGAAACGATCAGCGGCCTGGAAGTGCGCAAGGGCCCCTACTACGCCGACGTCGGAGATTTCGACAATGCCGGTGCGTTGAATATAGGGTTGCGCGACGGCGTCGATCACAACATCCAATCAGTGACCGCAGGCAGCTACGGCTACACGCGGCTTCTGAGCCTCGGTTCGGCCAAAGTCGGCGGTGGCTCGCTGCTCTATGCGGGTGAGTTCAACACCGAGAACGGTCCGTGGGTCACTGCCGAAGACCTCCGCAAGTTTAGTGGCCTCTTCCGCTATAGCCAAGGTACCGCAACGGATGGGTTCTCCGCGACAGCGATGGCCTATGCGAACAACTGGAATGCTACCGACCAGGTCGCACTGCGCGCCATCACCAGCGGACAAATTGGGCTGTATGGGGCTATCGATCCCACCGATGGCGGCGACACGAGCCGCTTCATGCTGTCAACGAGATTGGCAAGCTCCGATGACTACGGGATGTGGAAAGCTAACGTTTATGTCGTCAAATACACGCTCAATCTCTTCAACAACTTCACCTGGTTTACTGCCGACCCCACCCTCGGCGATCAATTTCATCAGTCCGACGATCGTGTCTACGGCGGCGGCGCCGTCTCGCGCACGTTCAACAGCAGCATGTTTAATCTGCCGAGCCAAACGGTGGTGGGCGTGCAAACCCGTGACGACGACATCAACGTCGGCCTGAACAATACGTTTCATCGCGCGCTTGTGTCGAACACGCTGTTTGACCATGTCAACGAAGGCAACGCCGGCATCTACGCTCAAAACACCACGCAGTGGACCAACTGGTGGCGAACGACCCTTGGCTTGCGGGGCGACTATTACGCGGCCTCGGTCAACTCCATGCTCCAACCCGCCAACTCCGGCAATCCGAACGCGACGCTGGCAAGCCCGAAGTTCACGACCACGTTCGGGCCCTTCAACAAGACCGAGTTCTTCGTCGGCGCCGGTCTTGGCTATCACAGCAACGACGCACGCGGCGTTGTGACGACCGAAGTGCCTGGCGATCCGAGCACGCCGCTGGGCGGTACACCTTTCCTCGTCCGCTCGGCCGGGGCGGAAATTGGCGCTCGCACCAAGATCGTTCCCGGGCTCGATAGCTCGATCAGTCTGTTCTACCTGCGGCAAAATTCCGAACTGTTTTTCGATGGCGATACCGGCACCACGGTGCCGGGGCCGCCCAGCCTGCGTACCGGCATCGAGATCACCAACAACTATCAACCGGTTTCGTGGTTGCGCCTCGATGCCGATCTGGCGCTCAGCCGTGCCCGCTTCATCGCGCCCGATACCGCCCAGCAGAACCTTTACGACTCGCTTGCCGGCTTTCCTCAGGCGCAGATCGGTAATGCGCCCGGCAATCTCATCCCGGAATCGCCTTGGATGGTGGCGTCGGCAGGAATCACGCTCGGCGAGCACACCGGCTGGTTCAGCACCTTGCGCTGGCGCTATATCAGCTCGCGCCCGCTGACCGAGGACGGCGTCTTTCAGTCGCCGCCGGTTAACACGATCAACGGCCGCGTCGGCTATCAGTTTGCAAACGGCTGGCGCGTGCAGCTTGACGCGCTCAACCTTCTGAACTCCTCAAGCTACAATGCCAGCTACGCCTACGGCGCGCTGCTGCAATCTGATGCGTTGTTCTCCAGGTGCTTTCCGGCGAGCGGCACGCCCACGGCGCCGGCGGCCGTCTGTCAAAACGGCTTCATGGATTATTCGATCCATCCTCTCGACTCACTGGCGTTCCGGCTGACGGTCGCCGGCCCGATCGACACCATCGATCTTCCGCGAATGGCCGCCGAGTTTGATCGCGCGTTGCCGATCTACCGGCCACCCTCGCCCCATTACGATTGGACGGGTTTCTATATCGGCGCTTTCCTCGAGAACGCGCAGTCGAAGACCAACACCTCCAGCCTTGACACCGTGAGCGGCGGTCGCTCGGGTTATGAAACCGATGCGTCACAGTGGGGCGGCGGCCTTCAACTCGGCTACGACTACATGCTGCCTTCGCGGCTTGTCCTCGGCATCGTGGCGGACATGTCCTCTGGGGGCACCAAGACGGCGACGATCGCCGATGCCTCCGGCAGCAGCGCAAATCAGATGACGGTTTTCGACAGCGAAACGATACGCGGACGTGTCGGCTATGCGGCGGACAATATCTTGCTCTACGCCACTGGCGGCTTTGCCTGGTCCAACGCCCAATTCGTTCGCACGCAGTTGACCGGCGCGCTCAACGGCGCAACTGCCGCCACCGACGAGGCGACCAACAAAGGGCTCTTGGGGTGGACCGCGGGCGGCGGCATCGCTTACGCCTTTGCGCAAAACTGGAACGTCTTTGTTGAGTATCGCAACACCGGCTTTGCGGCCGCCAGCCTCGCACTCCCATTTTCGCAGTTGACGGCAACGTCAACGACCACCGTAAGCATTGTCGAGATGGGTCTGAACTATAAGCTCGGGCAAGGCGGCCAAACCGGCATTCCGCCGTCATCTACGAGCGGTGCGTACGTGCCGGCGCTGTTCCAGGGATCGCCGTCGGGACGAAATAGCTACGACTGGAACGGCATCTATCTGGGGCGGCGACGGCGGCTTCGGCTGGGAAACGGCGAACACGACGCTGACGGACGCTCAGGGCACGCAGCTCACAAACGCCGGTTACCATGTAAACGGTCCCTTGGCTGGAATGTTCGTCGGTGGGAATTATCAACTCGGCAGAGTGGTCATCGGAGCCGAGGGCGACTGGCAATGGTCAAATCTGACCGGCAATAATCAGACCCAAGCGCCGCTCGGCGCGTCCACAGCCTTCCCAGGCGGGCCCTTCATGGTTGCGACAACGGTGAAGGACTACGCCTCGGTCCGCGGTCGGCTGGGTCTTAGCTTTTGATCGCTTGCTGGTGTTCGGCACAGCCGGATGGGCATGGGCCAACCCTCTGACATCGTACGCACTCCTCGGGAGCGCGCCGTTTACCAATCAAGGTGGCGGATCCACAGGCTGGACCGCAGGCTTCGGCGTAGAGTACGCCGTGACTGAAAGCACATTCGTTCGCATCGAATATCGCTATGCAGACTTGGTTACGGATGGCTCCGGCAGCTCGCCGGGGAACGTTGCGTCCAGCGGCAACAGAGCGCCGATCAGTGATCTGCGCGCAGGCGTTGCGTACAAATTTGCTGGGCTTCCCTGACGCGAATGTTGTCTCGAGTGCTTAGGTGCAAGGTGGACGCGCGGCTAGCGGCGTCACCTGGGAGACAACGAAGAATCAGCGAGATACGATCTGTGCAATGCCAGGCAGGTAAATCCCAAGTCGCTGACCTTCGACTTCGCAGACGGTGTAGCTCTTCATCAAGCTCTGCATCCCGGCAACCCCGACCGTAAGACGCGAAGGCGCGTGCTCGTGCGGCGATGAATGCGGTCCATGGTAGGGGCTGCGGCCGCGCAAAATGTTCCAGCGCCGCCGCGTGATGCTCCGTTGCATCCCAGTCCTCGAGCGACATGGAAGCTTCGATGGCGTCTCTGCGAAACAGCAGGTGATTATGCGATAGGGTATTCCCGGAAAGCAGCGCCTCGCCGGCCGACAATGCTGTCCGGCGACGCGCTTCGTCCTTTTCGATCAAAGCCTGGATTCCGTAATATATCGGTCCAAAATACGCCATCCCGGTTTCTGCGCTGATCATAAGCGCTTCGCTTATGCCGGCCTGGGCATCAACATGACGTCCGTCAAGTCGATCCAGTTCAGCACCGAACGCCAGCGCCTCGGCCTCGAACCGGCGGGCCTTCAACTCCCTCGCCAGTTTTAGCGCGGCGTCGACATTTGCCCGTGCCGCCGTGTATTCGCCGAGCGAATGACGAACGTTATAAGCTGCGTGATGAGCGATCGCCTGCGCGCGGCGATGTCCAACTTTGGCTGCCATTTCGATCGCCGCAAGGGCATCTCCAAGCGCCGCACGGGTCTCCCCCGCGAAAAAACGGGTGAACGCAAACATCGGAAGATTTGCGACCTCGATGCGGCCGAAGCCGTGACGCCGCGACAGCGCGATGCAATCGCCAAAGTGTTCTCGCGCGCTAAGCATCCTGCCACGCGCGTATTCAGCATCGCCGAGGCCGCCCAGGGCGGCCGCTTCCAGTTCTGCGGATCCTGCTCGCCGCGCATGATCGAAGCTAAGCCGATGTTCGCGGAGACAGCCTTCCAGTTCGCCTCGAGGGAACAGAACATTGCCGTGCAGCAGGTGAGCCCGAGCAGCCTCACGTACCAAAGACAATCGGACGGCAATTCCTTCAGCGCGCCCGATATCCGCTAACGCGCCCGGTATGTCGTCGGTGATCCGCTTGGCGGCCGCAATGCCAAGCCACGCACGGCAACGGTCGGCATCGTCTTCACTCTCTGTCAGTGCCTGCTCGTAGACTCTGCGAGCGTCGAAAACCTTGCCCGTGTCGTGCAGGAGTTCGCCAAGATAGATGTTCAACGAAACGCGATCATTCGCATTATTTGCCAAGTGAACGCCGCGCTGAACCAATGCAATCGCCTGGTCATAGCGATAGTGCGCCGCCTCTCCTTGGGCTGCCGCGAGATATGCCAGAGGCGCCCTGGGATCGGCCGCACGGTCCAGGTGTTGAGCATAAAGACCAGGATCGCGCTCCGCAAACCACGATGCAGCTCGCGTATGCAACTCTCGCCGCCGCGTTCGAAGCAGTGTTGCGTAAGCCGCGTCCCGGATGAGCGCGTGGCAAAACCAAAGGCCTCCATCAAAGGGGCGCAACAGAGCATGTCCGATCAACCGCTTGGGAGTGAAGGTTGCGTCTCCGATCAATGCTTGCAGCCCTTCGAGCGAAAAGCGCTGCCCAAATACCGAAGCAGCCTGCAGGGCTCTCTTGTCCACGGGTTGAAGCCGGTCCATGCGAGATTGCACAAGGCTCTGAACCGAGTCGGGAACCGCATCATCGGCGTGCTGATTGGAATTCCTGAGTAGTTGCTCCAAAAATAATGGATTGCCAGCAGCTCGCTCAACGCAACTCACGGCGAAAGGACCTGATTGCTCAAAGACCCTGTTTGCCAGCCTCAATAAATCTTCCGTATGCAATGGCGCCAGATCAATCGTCACGGTTGGGCTTTGTAATTGCCATCCGCGCGATGCTGGATCGCCATCGTTGCGCGATGTGAGGATGAGGATCAGGGACAGTCAGTGCGACATCGGCGACCGCCTCAATCTGAGTGAGAAGTGACTCTTTAGACCAATGAAGGTCCTCGACGGTGACCAGCAAGGCGCTCGATCGGGTTGCTGAAGAAACGACCTCTTTCAAAGCTGACAACGTTCCCGCGCGCCGTACGTCGGCATCCATGGCATGGGAAAGGGCACGCAGATGGATCGCCGGCACGATGTTCAGCAGATCGTACAGAAAGACGGCATGGTCCGGTCTGACCTTTCCATCACTGACTAATGCCTCAATATTTTCGGAGCTGATCGGCTGATCAAGGTTGCCATCCAGAATGATGCTGCGAACGATCGCAGGTACGGCATCACGACCACTCTCAGCCCCAAAATCGAGCACCAGACCGCTATGACAAGCAAATCCCTCCTGTCGAGCGATGCGTTGAAATTCTTCGACCAAGCGGGTCTTCCCAAGACCGGCCTCACCGCGAACATATAGAACTTGGCCTCGGCGAAATTTGCGGCAGGTTGCTGTCGCAGCCTTGAATTGATCGAGCTCGATCGCTCGTCCTACGAATGTTCGGTTCTCAATCGAGACGTCGCGAGTTGCCAAGAGCCGCCACGCTTGGACAGGCGATGCTAGCCCTTTCAGATCGATGTGACCTAAGTCATCGCAATGCAGCCGACCGCACAGCTCGTTATACACGGCCGCTGAAAGAAATATTTCTCCCTTGCGTGCACGATCAGTAAGTCTTGAGGCCAGATTTACGCTCTCGCCGGTCACGGTATATGCGCTATAACTCGTACTCCCGACTTTGCTAGCTAAGACCTCGCCGCTCGCGATACCCATGTGCACTCCGATCTCATAACCGAGGCGCTTACAGAGAAGTGGCACACAATCACGAAGGCGAAGTGCTGCGAGAACCGCACGTTCGGCATCATTGCCGTGCGCTACGGGGGCGCCAAAGATGGCCATCACGCAGTCACCAATATGCTTGTCGATCGTCCCTCCATGCTCGACGATTGTAGCATCGGCGATTTCAAAGAACGCAGTGAGGATGGCCTCCACCTCCTCGGCGTCGATTTGTCTGCTCAGCTCTGTATAGCCAGTGAGGTCGGCGAAGAGCACAGTTACCTGCCGCCGCTCACCTTCGCCTTCCGTGGATTGCGGTGGCGTCTGAATCGTTTCCTTGGATGGGGTATGTTTTGCGGGCAAGGTAGCAATTGCATCAAGCAAACGACGTCGATGCCCCACAGAGCTAATGCCCAGATCCGTGAGATCGCTTGCTGTGAGGGTGGGCAACAGATCCCAGGTGACGTGGTTCTCGCTAAACTGGGGCGAGTACTGGTCGAGTCCGAGACTTCTGAGCCAGTCGACAATGTGCATCGGGTGCTCCACACCCACTATAACTCCAGACAATAATCAAACCGCCTCGAAACGCTAAAGACAATCGACGCAACGAGGGTGAGCGCGAAATCTCGCTTTCCGCGATGCGATGGCCGAAACGAAGCGTAGCGATAGTCGCTATGGTTCGGCTTATATTCCTACTTCAATCCACGTACAGCGTCGGATGTCAAACTAAGTTCACCGCCCAATCCGTTGCGCCAAGCCATCGCGCGTGCCGTCGCGGCGTGGCGCGTTCAATTGAACGCAGCGGTCCTGCCAACCCTCCTCTCGCCGCGGAGGTGACGAACTCGATCCCGCCCAATGCGTTCACATCTTATTTGGAACGTGTCGCGAACACCGCGAATTGGGTTCGTGCAACGCCAACAAACCGAGGCGCGCGATGGCTGGTAACGAACCCAAACCGACAACGACCGACGCCGGAATTCCGGTCCCAAGCGACGAATACTCGCTCACCGTCGGGCCTGATGGTCCGATCTTGCTGCAGGACCACTATCTGATCGAGCAGATGGCGAACTTCAATCGGGAGCGGATTCCCGAACGTCAGCCCCATGCCAAGGGCGGCGGCGCCTTCGGGCGCTTCGAGGTGACTAAAGATGTCAGCAAATACACCAAGGCGGCGGTGTTTCAGCCCGGCACCAAGACCGACATGCTGGTGCGTTTTTCGACCGTCGCCGGCGAGCGCGGCAGTCCCGACACGTGGCGGGATCCCCGCGGCTTCGCGCTGAAGTTCTACACCAGTCAGGGCAACTACGACATGGTCGGGAACAACACGCCCGTGTTCTTTGTGCGCGATCCGATGAAATTCCAGCACTTCATCCGCTCGCAGAAGCGCCGCGCCGACACCAATATGCGCGACCATGACATGCAATGGGACTTTTGGACCTTATCGCCTGAGTCGGCCCATCAGGTGACGTGGCTGATGGGCGACCGCGGCATCCCCAAATCCTGGCGGCACATGAACGGCTACTCCAGCCACACCTACTTGTGGGCCAACGCCAAGGGCCAGAAGTTCTGGGTGAAATATCACTTCAAGACCGATCAGGGGATCGACTTTCTGACCCAGCAAGACGCCGACCACTTGGCCGGTGCCGACGGCGACTATCACGTTCGCGATCTCTATGAGGCGATCGAACGCGCCGACCATCCGAGTTGGACTTTGCATATGCAGATCATGCCGTTCGACGACGCCAAGACATATCGCTTCAATCCCTTCGACCTGACCAAGGTTTGGCCGCATAAGGACTATCCGTTGATCGAAGTCGGCCGGATGACTCTCGACCGCAACCCGACCGATTATCACACCGAGATCGAGCAAGCCGCCTTCGAACCAAACAACCTGGTTCCGGGCATCGGTCCGAGCCCGGATAAAATGTTACTGGCGCGCCTCTTTTCCTACGCCGACGCGCATCGCGCGCGCATGGGCGTGAATTACAAACAAATACCGGTCAATCGCCCCCACGTTCCGGTGCACAGCTACACCAAGGACGGGGCGATGCGAGTGCAGAATGTCACCGATCCGGTCTACGCGCCCAATTCCAAAGGCGGACCGAAGGCCGATCCCATCCGGCATCCTCAGGTCGAGGTGTGGGAGGCCAGTGGAGAATTCGTCCATTCGGCTTACACGAAAAGAAAAGATGACGATGACGTCGGTCAGCCCGGCACCCTGGTGCGCGACGTCATGGACAACGCCGCACGCGACAGGCTGGTCGCGAATGTCGTCGGTCACCTCAAGAAAGGTGTGAGCGATCCTGTGCTGGCCAGAGCGTTCGACTACTGGCGCAAGATCGATCGGACCATTGGCGATCGGATCGCTCAAGGTATCGGCCAACGCGCAGCCGCCGAATAGGCGTCAGCGGATTGCAGAGCGACCGGGCGAGCGTGGATGAAGGTCACCGCCGGCCTGAGACATCTGCGTCAGCGCGCAAGCCGACGATCGCCTCGTCGGTTGAGTTGATCAAGTTTTAGCGCCGACCTTATCCTGCGTTTTGGTCTTGAAATCGCCGGCGTCATGGCGCTCGTGCAATTGTTCTGCGGGCTCTCCGAAGGTGCGATTGACCATTCGGCCGCGCTTGACGGCCGGACGTTCGCCGATTTCCTTGGTCCAGCGCGTCACGTTTTTGTATTCGTGCGCCTGCAGGAATTTGCGCGGGTCGTTATAGGAGGCGCCATTGATCAGGCCGTTGCCGTACCACGGCCAGATCGCCATGTCGGCGATGGTATATTCATCGCCGGCGACGAATTGATGATCGGCCAGTTGGCGCTCGAGGACGTCGAGTTGACGTTTCACTTCCATGGAAAAACGATCGATGGCGTATTTGATCTTCACCGGTGCATAGGCATAGAAATGCCCAAAGCCGCCGCCGAGATACGGCGTTGAGCCCATCTGCCAAAACAGCCAGTTCAGGGTCTCCGTGCGCTTGGCGCGATCCGTCGGCAGGAAGGCGCCGAATTTTTCCGCGAGGTAAAGCAGGATTGCCCCGGATTCGAACACCCGTTGCGGCGTCGGCTCGCTGTAGTCCATCAGCGCGGGGATTTTGGAATTCGGGTTCACGCCGACAAATCCACTGCCGAACTGGTCACCCTCGCCGATCCGGATCAGCCAGGCATCATACTCCGCGCCTTTGTGGCCTGCGGCCAGCAACTCCTCCAGCATGACCGTGACCTTGACGCCGTTGGGCGTCGCCAACGAATAGAGCTGGAGCGGATGCTTGCCGCGCGGCAGCGCCTTCTCATGCGTCGGGCCCGCGATCGGGCGATTGATATTGCCATAGCGCCACTTCGGATTGTCATCCTTCTCCCAGACCCAAACGTCCGGCGGCGTGTAGTCGGCTGTGTCAGTCATGGCGGGCTCGCGTTTGTGGCAAATGGGTTCGCCGCATATAGGGCGGCGATCCGGGTCTGTCCAATGAGCGTCGGAGCGTAGTCATGGGTGCGGCACCCGCCCAACCTCGTCTCCGAGCGCGCAATCGCGCGCGATGTGGCTTGCACCGCCTTGGCCACGAGGCGAGCATCGACACGCTAGAGCACATCACGATTAGGCTAAATCGCGATGTGCTCTAGATCTACTTGTTATCGCATGTCCTTTTTCGGAAAACCGGTTGCCACTTTTCCGGGGCGTGCTCTAGCGGGCGACCCGGCGGACGCCGATGACAACGACGATCGCGGCAAGCGCTGCGAAACCCACGAGCATCACCAGCGTGTCGTTGACCGCGGCGAACAGGGCGGCATCTGGCACGCCTGCCGTGCGGGCCGGCCTGCCTGCCGCTCCAAGTCCAAAGCCGAGGACCATGGAGGCCGAAGCGACACCAATTCCGCTCCCTAGGACGCGAAGCAGATTGAGCAAGCCTCCCGCCTCGGCCGATTGAGCCGCCGGGGCCGCAGCCATTGTGACGTTGTTGTTCGGCGCGATGTAGAATCCAAGGCCGACGCCAAAGGCCGCGAGTGCGATAGCGACGCCCAAGATGGTGTCAGGACCTCCGGTCAGAATTCGCGTCAAGACAAGAGTTGCGGCAGCCATACACGCCGAGCCTGCCAGCATGACGCTGCCCGGATGCTTATCTGACGCGGCGGCGCTGAACGGCGCGACGACACCGAGCGCGAGCGGGATGACGGTCAGGATCAAGCCTGCCGTGAAGGACAGCTGGTGATAGCCGCGGATGAGCGCAAACGACATTGTAAACAGCATGCCGTATAGCATCGCGTAAGCGACCAGAACGCCGACCGCACCCGCTGAGAATGCAATGCTGCGAAAAAGCTTCATGTCGATCAGCGGCGCCGGAGCATTGGCTTCCCTCCAGACAAAGGCGGCCAGCAGAACAACCGCGGCGACGGCCGCAATGACAATCGGGGCCGACAGGCCCCAGGCCTGTGCTTCGGTGATCGCCAACATCAAGGCGACCAGCGCGGGCACCACCAGAACAGCGCCGGTAAGATCGAAGCGGCGGTCTTCGGCGAGGGTGGTTGTTCGCGGAACGATCAGCCACCCGAGCACGGCCCCGAGAACCGCAAACGGCACGGTGACCCAAAAGATGGCACGCCAGCCGAATTCAGACAGCAGAAAGCCGCCGAGCACCGGACCGAGGCTCAATCCGACCGCCTGCGCTGCTGCCATGATGCCGATGGCCTTCCCTCTTCGCGCCGGACCTGACGCCGCGACCAGAACCGCAAGGCTGTTCGCGCCGAGCATCGCGCCGCTTGCACCCTGCAGCAGGCGAAACACGATGAGGCTGGGCAGGTCGGTGGCGAGCGCGCACAGAGCGGAAAACAGTCCGAACAAGACGAAGCCGCAAAGATACAGGGACTTACGGCCGCCAATCGCGGCCAGGCGCGAGCACAACGGGAGCGCCGACGCAAAAGCCAGCATATAGCCGACGGCCACCCAACTCACGGCATGGAGCGGCGCGTCGAAGGTGTCTTCGAGCGTCGGCAGAGCAAGTTGGACGATGCTGGCGTCGACTTGGCCGATGAAGGCGCCAATGCAGACCGTGCCGACCACCATCCAGGGATAGGACGGACTCTGTTCAAAAATCCGCGCCGGAGCGGGTTCGAAGAATTTCAGGTGTTCGCTCACGGCTCAGCCCACCGTCCTCGATGGAACCAGTTATACGAGCCACTGCATGCACGCAATAAGACCGCGAGGTGCGCCCCAATCCACACGATCGAGTCATCCTGGAGCGGGCTCTCGCGCGCCCTCCTGTGACAGCGGCGGATGATAGCGCCAGACGAACACAGCCAGCAGCGCGACCGGAATGCCGATCAGCGATGTGCCGACGAAGAAAGCTTCGAAACCGGTGCGCTCGATGATGAAGCCCGAGGTGCCTGCCAGCAGGCTTCCGGGCAGTGCGCACAGCGACGTCATCAGCGCGTATTGACTGGCCGCGAACTCGTTCGAGGCGAGCGACGACATGTATGTGATCAGCACCACCTGCGCGAAGGCGTACGCCAAGCCCTCGATGCTGACCGCGACGGCGAACGGGAGCAACTCGCCGTGCCCGGTCGCGGCCAGCCAGGCAAGGCTCAGGTGCGATGCCGATCCCACGACCGTCCCGATCAGCAAGCTCGGTATCAGGCCGGCCATGCGCACGACAAAGCTCGCCAGAAACGTGCCGCCGATCGCAATCCAGAAGCCGAACAGTTTGGTGACCGTGGCGATGTCGGTGTCGGAAATGTGCAGGCTCTTGAACAGCGGCATCGACATGGCGCTCGACAAGTAACCCGGCATGCGGAAGCCGGCGATCAGCAGCAGGACCGGGATGGCCCACGGCCCGAGCCGTTTGATCAACTCCTTTATGGGCGCGATGATCGTGGTCATGTGGCCGGCATGGTCGCGGCGCGACACGAGATCGGATTCGGGCTCCGGCGCCAGGACGGCCGACAAGGCGCCGATGATCATCAGCACGGCCATGCACAAATAGGCCGCCCGCCAGCCATAGTGATCGGCGGCGATGAGTGCTCCGGCCCCCGCCGCGAGCGTACCGACCCGATAGCCGGCTTCCGAAAAGGCGGTCATCAGCGATTGCTTGCCGGGCGGCGCCGCCGTGATGCGCCAGCCGTCGATGGTGACATCCTGGGTGGCGCCGGCGAAGCCGAGAGCGAGCGAGAACGCCACCGTCCAGGCGATCCGCTGTGCGGGATCGCCGAAGGCGACGCCGGCCAAAGCCAGCGCGACCGCGATCTGCGAAACGATAATCCAACCGCGCCGGCGCCCGACCAGCGACGCCAGCAACGGCGGATCATATTTGTCGAGAAACGGCGACCAGATAAATTTGAACTTGTAGGCGATCGTCAGCTCGCTCAGGAGGCCGATCGTTTGGATCGGAACGCCGGCCTCCGAGAGCCAGGCGGATTGCGTCGAATAGACCAGCAAAAACGGCAGTCCCGAGGAAAAGCCCAGACCCAGCATTGCCGCGTAGCGCTTGTCCGCAGCCAAATGGGCGAGCCATTGGGTCCGAGATTCTTTGCCCATAGGCGGCATGCTCCAAAAGCGTCGGCCACGATGAGCAGACCTTCCCTGCTCAGTGCCGCAGCGGCAGGCTCGAATACCAGGCGAACGCCAGGAGGAACACGGCGTAGATTGCGACCACGATGCCCACACCGATCAGATTGATCCGCGCGATCGACGGCCCTCGCGGCGCGAGCCACCAACCAAGGTAGCTGGAGGACCACGGCACCAGCCAATTGAGCAGCGTGACGCTGACGATATTGCCGATGAACAAGGCGAGCCAGAACGGCACGCCCTTATCGGTCAGAAACGGAGTGCCGACCAGCGCGCCGAACACAAAGACCACCGGATAGAGATTCATCAGAACCAGCATGTTCATCTTCCAGGCTGCTGGCTTGGGCGCGCCGTCCGCAACTCTGAACCATTGGTCAAAGCCGGTGCGCACGATCCGGGCGTGAAATTCCTCGGTGAACGCTTCCGCCTCTTTGACCAGCGCCAAACGCGTCGGCGAATTCATCCACGCTTGCAGATTGGCCTCCGAATCGAACCGCACGATCGCGAGCCAATTGTCCTGCACACCCGGGATCGGCGGCTCGAATCGATAGCCCTGAAAGCCCTTTGCGGCGGACTGGGCGGCCGCAATCTTTTGCTCCCAGGCCCGATAGGCGGCTTCGGCGCCCGGCTTCAGCCGCGTGGCAATGACCGCGGACACCGGCGACGGCAGAACCCCTGCGGCGTCGTCTTTCATGATATTGATATCGACCTGACCCACCAGCATCGGCTGCGCCTGCGCGATGAGGGACCGGCGCTCTTGCGATTTGAGCCAGGACGTCGCGGCTTCGACGCTGGCGAAACGCTGAAGAATGACCCAGTCGATCTGCGCCGGCGGATTGGGCGGCATCAGCGTCTGCTCGATGAAGCCGGGAAACGCCGAGGCGGCGGCGCCAATCTGCTGCTGCCACTTGGCGAACTCATCCTCACGGGCCGCGCGCACGCGCGTTTGCGTGACGATGGTCACGGTGCCGGGTATTTGGGGCTGCGGCGAACTCATTGCGCGCGGTCGCTCCGTCTGGCAGCACCCCGCCGAACCCGCGTAGCGACTGCGCCTCTGATCCGACCGCGACGCGGCATCCTATCCAGTCCCTTTCGTTGACCGAGCATTCGCAGCATGCGCGCCTGCCCTGACCGAGCAGAAAAACAGCAACGCCGACGCGCACGGCCGTTAGGCACCGAGTTCCACGTTGCCGTCCGGGCGCCAAAATCCAGGGCCGCAGGCACCGCGCCAGCGTGAAGAAACAACCCGAAGTCTTTAGCCCGCGCCTGGTGAAAAATTCGGTTACAGCATGGTCCACGGCTCTCAAGACCGGGTAACCCCTGCGATTTGAAATCATTGGCGATTTGCTTCTAACTTGTGGCCCCCGCTGATTCAGCGGTTGAAGCGCAGGGTATGCGCAGGAAGGCTCAGCGATGGAGGCAGCCGCATCTGCCGATCGTTTTCGACCCCGGCACGCGACCAGTGCTGCGGTCGCGATCGCGGCCATTGTGCTCGTGGCCCTTAATCTCCGTCCCGGAATCGTTTCCGTTGGCCCTATCCTGCCCGCCATTATCGACGAGTTCGACCTGTCGCACGCGACCGCATCGTTGCTCGTGAGCATTCCTGACGTGCTCATGGGAGCGCTGGCGCTGCCGACGCCCTGGCTTGCTCGGCGCCTCGGACGCGACCCGGTCGTCCTCGGCGCGCTGGCGCTGCTGTTCTGCTCCACGCTGACCCGCGCGTTCGCCGCCTCGACCTGGCAATTGCTGGCATGCACCGTCGGCGTCGGCGCCGGAATTGCGGTCACCGGCGCGCTGGTCGCCGGCTTCATCAAGGCGCGCTTTCCGGACCGGGCCGCGATGATGATGGGCATCTACGCAACCTCGCTTTCGCTCGGAAGCACCATCTCGGCGGCCGTCACTGGACCGGTGGCGCAAACCTCGGGCGGATGGCGCCTGGCGGCAGGCTTGTGGGCCGGTTTGGGGGTCTTTGCGGTCGCAAGCTGGCTGTTCGTGAGCGTTGCCGAGCGGCGCCAGCGCCCGACGGCGGAGGGCCCGCCTCCGGTGCACCGTCTGCCGCTGCGCAATCGGACCGCATGGCTGATCGCCACCTACTTCGCCTGCATCAATTTCCTGTTCTACGGCCTCTTGTCCTGGACCGTCCCGATGTATCAGGAGGCCGGGCTGTCACCGGCGGTCGCCGGGCTCGCACTGGCCTCGTTCACCGGCGTGTTCATGTGCGCCACCTTTGTCTTCGGATGGCTGAGCCGCTCGCACGATCGCAGGGGCTGGCTCGCGCTGTGCGCCGCGCTCGGAGCGATCGGGCTGGCCGCGATCGCGCTCACGCCCACGACCTACCCGTTTCTCGCCGTAGCCTGCTGCGCGATCGGCCTCGGCGGCGCCTTTACATTGAGTATGACGCTGCCGTTGGACAACACCGCCGATACGCACGAAGCCAACGCCTGGAACGCGTTCGTGCTGACGATCGGCTACCTCGTCGCCGCCGCGGGCCCGCTTCTTCTCGGCTATCTGCGCGATGTCGAGGGCAGGTTTGGCCCGGCATTCATGGTCCTGGTCGTCGTCGCCGTGATCATGCTCGTGGTGGCGCCGTTCCTGAACCCGCACCGGCCGGCCGCCAGTTCATGAACTGGCGCCCGAAACATTCAGGATGATTTTCCCGCGGACGCGACCGGCCTCGCTCAATTCGTGCGCCAGCGCCGCCTCCTCGAGCGGCAACTCCTTCTCGACGATCACGCGGACTTTGCCGATATCGATCAGACCGCCGATCTCCTGCAATCTGATGCCGTTGACCGCGCTGCGCTCAAACCGCGCGGTGATGCCATGCTGTTTGGCCAAAGCGTCGTCAGGCATCGTCGCGATCGCCAGCAGCAGTCCGCCTTTGCGAACGACGCCGTAGGATTGTTTCAGGGTCTCGCCGCCGACATTGTCCAAAACCAGATCGACGTTCCTCACCTCGTCGGCAAAATTGGACGCCCGGTAATCGATGACTTGGTCAGCGCCGAGCGATTTGACGAGCGCGACATTCGCCGCCGAACACGTCGCAATGACATGAAGCCCCGCGAGCTTGGCAAACTGAACGGCGAATGAGCCAACGCCGCCGGCGCCGGCGTGGATCAGCACGCTTTGGCCGGGCACCACCTGCGCCGCATCAAACAGCAAGGTCCATGCCGTTCCGGCCGCGATCGGCAGGCCGGCGGCATGCTCGAGCGGGATGCTTTTCGGCGCCGGCGCTACCGTGTCGGTCTTCGCCGCGGCGTATTCGGCGTAAGCTCCCTGGACGCGCGCGACCACGGCGTCGCCGGGCTTGAAGCGGCTGACCAGATGGCCCACGCGTTCGACTGTCCCGGCAACGTCCGCTCCGACGACCGCAGGGAATTGCAACGTCCGCGTCGCCGCCATCATGCCCTTGCAAATCTTCCAATCGATCGGATTGACGCCCGCGGCGCGCACCCTGATCAGCACGCCATCCCCGCCGATTTCGGGCATCGGAGCGTCTTCATATTTGAGGACGCTCGGAGCGCCATATTCGTGGATGCGGATCGCTTTCATCGTCAGGTCTCTGCGCTCGAATGAAACAGTCTTGGGGCGTTCTTTTGCGCGATGCAGCATGGCGCGGCAAGCCCTGCGGCCGCGAAGCACCGATCCCAACGCTCCGGTCGAAACGCCGGACGCATGACGTTTGCGTCCGGACCCGCCGGATGGCATCGCAAGGTTTGGTCGACGCTTTGGGCCGGAAGGAACCCGGGTGCCAATTGCGAGTTCCTTCAACAGGCGTCGCGTTCAGCTCCACGGAATGATGTCCAGTTGTAGTTCTCCGCGTGTCGAGGGACGCGTCTGCGGAAGAGAGCGATTGCTCGCACCAGCGCGGGCACGGATGGAAACAATGACAAAGATGTCCATGGTTGCGGATAGGTCAGATACCGAACCGTTTGCGTCCAAGCGTGACGGCGAGCAACTCGCCCTGCCGCAAAGCATCCGCGTCAAGGCGCCCGGGCTAAGATTGGAGCTCGCGACCGTCGAAGGGTCGATCAAGTTTATTGACCGCAGCGTACCGCGCGAACTTGCCCGGCTGCCGCGATGGACATTTGCCCGCGCCCTGCTGGCGGAAGCGATGAACACGCGCAAGAGCCGAGATTTGCGCGCGGCGTTCCGGCAACTGACCCAGGCTCTGTCTAACGAACACTGGCTCGATGCCGGGCACGCCGGCTAACGTTATTTGTATTTATCTGACGAGCGCCATTTGATTGATGCGCACGTTTCTCTGCTTTTGACAGCGTCCAACGAAACAGAACATCGCACGGGACGGCTTGCGTAAGTCGGCCCGAATCATTACCCAATTCTTGCTGGCAATAATCGCGAAACCATCCCACCGGTTCACCTTTCCTTTGCCATGCATTTTTCCCCTTCATTCAGTGGCTGGGCCTGAATCTCTCCCGCGGGGTCACTCACGGGAGACAACAAAATGGGACGGCGTCAAAAAGAGACCTTCCAGTCTGAAGCGGAGTATCTGAAGCTGGTTCTGTTCTGGCTGCAGGGATATTGGAGCGGCCCGGCGCCGACCTTCTATCCGCTGCGGGAGATTGAGCAGGAATCGCGGGATCGTTTCGCGGTAAAGACGGCTCGCCGATAATTGAGCGCAATCTTCCGGCGAATCCACGTTGATCCCGGCCGGGATCAATCAAAGCGTCCAGGCGAGATTGGAGGCAAGTTATCGCTCCGTTGCGCAATGTTTAGTCACGGAAGCAATTAGACGCGCACGCCGCGAACGCGTAAGCTACCCATTGTACAGTCACACATTGGCTAGCTATTCCGAGAGCTCATGGCGGAAAGCAGAACTCCCGGATTTTGCGCCCTCTGCAAATCGCGTTGCGGGTCCATCCTGGTTACGCGCGACGGCCGTTTTGTCGGTCAGGAGCCGTTCCCGGAACATCCGACCGGCCAATCGCTCTGCATCAAAGGCAAAGCCGCCGCGGAAATCGTCTACAATCCGCAGCGCCAGCTTTATCCGTTGCGACGCACGAACCCAAAAGGCGCGCGCGATCCGGGCTGGGAACGCATTTCCTGGGACGAGGCCTTCGAACAAACCGCTACCGCGCTCAAGCGCATTCGCGCGCAAGGCGGCCCTGAGGCCGTCGCCTTCGGCCTGACGACGCCGAGCGGCACGCCGATCTCCGACAACATCGATTGGATCTCGCGCTTCATCAACGCGTTCGGCAGTCCGAACCTCGCGTACGGCACCGAGATCTGCAATTGGCACAAAGATCACGCCCACGCTTTCACGTTCGGGCGTGCAATCGCGTCGCCGGATTTCGAGAAGGCCGGCTGCGTCGTGCTGTGGGGCCATAATCCGAGCGCAACCTGGCTCGATCATGCGACAGCAACCACGGCCGCCCGTCGTCGCGGCGCGCGCATCATCGTTGTCGATCCGCGGCGTGCCGGTTTTGCCGGCCGCGCCGATCAATGGCTGCGCGTGCGGCCCGGCAGCGATGGCGCGCTGGCGCTCGGCATCGCGCGAGAAATGATCCGCAACGACGTGGTTCGATGCCGACTTCCTGCACGATTGGACCAATGGACCTTTGCTGGTCCGCGCCGACACGCAGCGTTTCCTGCGCGCCGGCGACCTCGCCGCGCCGCCGGGCAGGTTCGCGGCCGGACGATCTGTTGGCCTGGGATACCGAGCAAAACGCGCTTGTTGCCTACGCGATCGCGCAGCGGACTTACGCACGCGATTGCAAAAAGAAACTGGACGCCACGGTCGATCTGATTTTGGCCACGGGCGAGACAATCCGTTGCCGCTCGGCGTTCGCTCTCTACCGCGATCTGTGCGACGCTTATCCGCCCGAAAAAGTCGAGCAATTGACCTGGGTCGAAGCTCAGCAGGTCACGGAAACGGCGCGGCTTTTACATGCGTCCGCGCCCCATCAGTTACTACTGGTGGTCGGGCGTCGGCCAGCACACCAACGCGACGCAGACCGATCGGGCGATGTCGCTGTTGATGACCCTGACCGGTAGCTTCGATGCGCCGGGAGGCAATGTCGAATTTGCGCGTCCCGCCGTGCGCGACATCAAGGGCGGCGAGCTTTTGTCCGCCGAGCAGCGCGCCAAGTGCATCGAGCTGAAACGCTCGACCTTGGGACCGGGCACCAGCGGCTGGATCGGGTCGGACGCGCTCTACAAGGCCATCGAGGATGGCGATCCGTATCCGATCCGCGGGTTGTTCAATTTCGGCCGCAATTTTTTGGTCAATCACGCGGACAGCAAACGCGGCGCCGAGGCATTATCGCAGCTGGAGTTTTTTGTTCATTGCGATGTGATGATGACGCCGACGGCGTCGATGGCCGACATCTTCCTGCCGGTGAACACGCCGTGGGAGCGCGAAGCGTTGCGCGTCGGCTTCGAGGGCAGCCAGGCGGCGTCGAACCTCATACAGTTTCGCCAGGCGGTCACGGAATCCGCCGGCGAATCGCAATCCGATGCCTTCATCGTTTTTGAACTCGCCAAGCGGCTCGGCTTCGGCGAACTTTTCTGGGACGGTGATGTCGATGCCGGTCTCAATCACATCCTGGCGCCGCTGCATTTGACGCTCGACGACTTGCGCGCGCAGCCCGGCGGCGTGAGCGTTCCGGGTGATCCGCTCTACTACCAATATCGAAAAACCGGCTTCAAAACCCACACCGGCAAGGTCGAGATCTTTTCAGAAGTCTTTCGTGACGCCGGCCAGGATCCTTTGCCGGTGTTTGTCGAGCCCGCGATGTCGCCCTACAGGACGAGCAGCGACGAGTTTCCGCTGGTGCTGACCTCCGCCAAGCTCGTGCAGTATTGTCACAGCCAGCATCGCAGCGTGCCTTCGCTGCGGCGCCGCGTCGCCGATCCCGAGGTGAGCCTGAATCCCGAAACAGCCGGCGCGCGCGGAATCCAGGACAGCGACTGGGTCGAGATCCGAACGCCGAGAGCCAGCGTGCGCATGCGGGCGAAATTCGACGCCGCGCTGCATCCCCGCGTGGTCAGCGCCCAATATGGCTGGTGGCAGGAGAACGAGGCCCTGGGGCTTTCGGGCTTCGATGCGTTCGGCGATACCGGCGCGAATTACGGTCGTCTGATCGCCGACGACAAGACCGATCCGGTCAGCGGCTCGACCGGCTTGCGATCGTCACTGTGCGATATCCGCAAGATCGAAACGCCGGTCGCCGGCTGATCCGCCAAGTCTGAACCGCCAAGTCTGATAAGGCCACCCGCCGCTTCCCGCCGCAATCTTTCGATCAGCAGACAAGCACCATCTTGCCGGCCGCGCCGGGCTCGAGAATTTCCTTGTGCGCGCGCGCGGCTTCTGCGAGCGGCAATTCCTTGCCGACGATCGGCCGCAGCGTGCCGTTTTCGAGACCCGCAAAGATGCCGGCGTGAATGTCCGCCTCTTCCTCCGGCGTGATGCTCCAGAGCGTGAACCCGCGGATCGAGGCGCGGCGCCCCATCAGCTCGCGCGGATTGATGGTGACGTCACCGCGATTGCCGATGACGATGACGCGGCCATTGTTGGCCAACAGCTTTGTGTCGTTGGCGAGGTTCACGTTGGCGAGCATTTCCAGAATGACGTCGACGCCGCGATTGTTCGTCGCCTGCATGATCTCGTCCAGATAACCGGATTTGCGGTGATCAAAAACGTGATGCGCGCCCTCGCGCTTGGCGAGTTCGAGGCCTTTCGGCGTGCCTGCGGTTCCCAGAACCGTCAAGCCGGCAGCGCGCGCAATTTGCGCCGCCGCGATGCCGACACCGCCGCTCGCGCCATGCACCAGCACGGTCTCGCGAGGCATGCGCTTTGGCCGCATGAAACAGCGCATGATAGGCGGTGCCGTAAGGCACCCAGATTCCGGCGCCCTGCTTGAAGTCGATATTGGCCGGCAGGAGGTGCACTTGTTCTTCCAGCGCCAGCGCATATTCGGCGTAAGCCCCCGTGATGGTGCGCGCCGTATAGACGCGATCGCCCGGCTTCACCTTCTTGACGCCCTGCCCGACCGCTTCGACGGTGCCGGCGCCATCGGATCCCGGAATGTAAGGCAGCGACGGCTTTACCGCATAAGTGCCGGCCCGCATGTAGGTGTCGTAGGGATTGACCCCGGCGGCATGGATCCGCACCAGCACCTCGCCGGCCGACGGCTTCGGCGTCGCAATGTCCTCAAGCTTGAGATTCTCAGGACCGCCGAATTCGTGAACGCGTATCGCCTTCATCCCGATCTCCACTCCGCGGCGCGCCAAATGGCGCGATGACGTTCCAATGTGTGTCTATATAGGCCTTCGTTCCCGCGACGCCAAAGTGCGCCCGACGCGCCTTATTCCGCCATGGCGGCGTTGGGGCGCTGCACCGGACGGGTCGCATGAAGCTCATGCCAATCGCGCGGCTCATCGAGATCGAAGGCGAGCGCATCATTGGCGACATGCGCAGTGTATGACCGGCGCGCCGCGCGAGATCGCAGTGACGCTGGAAACTGCCCTCGCCGTAACTGAACGGCAGGTGTCGCGCCGCAGTCGCCCGAGAGATGCAGCACGTTGGTGCCCGCCCTGGCGCGATCGCCCGCGATGGCGACATCGGCTCCGCCGGCCAGCACGTCGGCAAGCGCCGCCGGATCAAGCCGCGGAAGATCGATCGGCAGAACGAGCAATGCCCGCGACCCGATCATCGCGATCGAAAACAGCACGACGCGCAGCTTCGAGCGCCGCATTCAACCCGCCATCTGGATCGGCAACGACCGAAACGCCGCGGCCATCGGCGAACCGCAGCGCCTCGGCGTCCGATGTCACCAGCCACACCTTGTCGTGCGGAACGAGCGCCGTCGCGATATCGAGCGTTTGCTGCAAGAGCCGCGCGCAGAGACGCGCGCGCGCATCCCGCGACAGTACCGGTGCGAGCCGCGACTTGCCGGATGCCAGCGCCTTGCACGGAATGATGATGGCAGGTTCAGCGCGCATGCGTTTGCCCAGCATCGGCCTCCGCAGATCGCCGCGTCGCAGGCGCATCAAACGACATCGGCAATAACGGCGCAGCCTGATAAGACGCCGCCTCGCGTTCCGCGCCGACCGATCGGTACAACGTGGTGCGCTGCTGCGGCTGCCGCCCAAGCGCGGTGATGACACGATCCATCTGGTCCGGCGGCATTTCCTGACCATGCTCCGCGCCGGCCGCACGCGAAATGCTCTCGTTCATCAGCGTGCCGCCGAGATCGTTGGCGCCGGCTTGCAGACAAGCGCCGATGCCTTCGACGCCGAGCTTGACCCACGAGGTCTGGATGTTGGGCACGAGCGGATGCAGCACCAGCCGGCTCACCGCATGCATCAGGATGGTTTCGCGCGAGGTCGGCCCCTTGCGGGCCTGACCGCGATAGTAAGCCGGCGCCTCGCTGTGAACGAAGGGCAGCGGCACGAATTCGGTGAAGCCGCCGGTGCGTTCCTGCAGATCGCGGACGTGGAGCAAATGACGTGCCCAATCCGCCGGCTGTTCCATATGGCCGAACATGATGGTGGCGGTCGTGCGCAGGCCGACGCTGGTGCGCAGCTTCGACGACCGCGAGCCATTGCGCGGTGTTCAGCTTGTCGGGGCACAGGATGGCGCGAACGTCGTCGTCGAGAATTTCGGCGGCGGTGCCCGGCAGCGAGCCGAGACCGGCGTCGCGCAGCCGCTCCAGA
Source organism: uncultured Alphaproteobacteria bacterium (assembly GCA_963737755.1). Classification (GTDB taxonomy): domain Bacteria; phylum Pseudomonadota; class Alphaproteobacteria; order Rhizobiales; family Xanthobacteraceae; genus BOG-931. The sequence goes on from CAVTTZ010000033.1 coordinate 51,824, forward strand.
TAACGCGGCAACGTCTCGCCGACGCTGTGCGCGCCGTGCCAAACCTCGAGCGGCGAGAAGGCGTGGACATGCATGCCCGGCACGGCATCTTTCACCGCGCGCAGCAGCGAGAGATAGGTCGAGCCGTCGAACGACGGATGGATGCCGCCCTGCATGCAGACTTCGGTGGCGCCGCGCTCCCAGGCTTCCGCGGCACGGCGCGCGACTTCATCGAGCGAGAGGTTGTAGGGCTTGCCGCGCAGATTGTCGGCGGTCTTGCCCTTGGAGAAGGCGCAGAAGGCGCATTTGTATTCGCAGATGTTGGTATAGTTGATGTTGCGGTTGACGACGTAGCGCACGGTCTCGCCGCTGACCTTGCGCCGCAGGGTGTCGGCCGCGTGCACCACTTCGCCGGTTTCGTCGCCGCGCGCAGCAAACAACCGCGCGATGGCCTCGACACTCAGCCGTTCGCCGGCCTGGGCCCGATCGACAATGCGTCCGACGTCGCCGAGCGATGACGGGACGCATGCCGGAAACTTGCGCATCGCCGCATTGGCAATGCCCGGCGACCACCGATCAGCGCGCGCCCAGCCTTCCGCATCGGCGGCTTTCAGCGCGTATGGCGTCACTGCGGGATCAAGCCAGCGCGCGTGGTCGCGCAATAGTCCGGATAGACCGGCAGCCGCTCGACCAAATGACAGCCGAAGCGTTCGGTCGCCGCGCGCAACGCGACGATTTCCGGCCATGGGGCTTCCGGATTGACATGATCGGGCGTCAACGGCGACACGCCGCCCCAGTCGTCGATGCCGGCGGCGAGCAATTCGCCGAAGCGCGCGAAGCTCAAATTCGGCGGTGCCTGAATGTGCATGCGCGGACCGAGAATGTGCCGCGCGGCGGCCACCGTCCATAGCAGGTCCTCGAAGCTCGGAGCCGCGACGCCGGCCATGACGGTTTTGGGCTTGGCCAAAAAGTTCTGCACGATGACTTCTTGGATGTGGCCGTATCGCTCGTGCAGCGCCTTGATGATCAGCAGCGCCTCGATGCGCTCGGCGCGGGTTTCGCCGATGCCGATCAGAATGCCGGTCGTGAACGGCACCGCAAGCTCGCCGGCGCGCGCGATCATGTCGATGCGCACCGACGGAATTTTGCTGGCGCAGCCGAAATGCGGGCCACCCTTTTGGCCGAGCCGCGCCGCGCTGGTCTCAAGCATGATGCCTTGCGAGACGCTGACCTGGCGCATCAGCGCGATTTCGTCCGTGGCCATGATGCCGGCGTTCACGTGCACGAGCAGCCCAGTCTCGCGCTGCACGAGGCTCGCGACCTCGGCCAGATAGCTGACGGTACTCTCGTGACCGAGTTCTTTCAGCGCCGCGGCGGCAACGCGATAGCGCTGCTCCGGCCGATCGCCCAACGTGAACAATGCCTCGGTGCAACCCATCTCGGCACCGCGACGCGCCAATGCGAGAATTTCGCTCGGTGACAAATAAGGGCTTGCAACAGCGCGCGGCGATTTGGCGAACGTGCAGTAGCCGCAGGCATCACGGCAAAGCCGGGTGACTGGAACAAACACCTTCGGTGAGAACGAAATGATGTCGCCATGGCCCGATCGCCGCAGCGCGACCGCCTCCTCCATCAGCGCGGCGAGCGGCCTCGCTTCCAGTGCCGCCAACCGGCTGGACACGTCGTCGGCGCTCGGCAGAAAGACTTCGACACTGGGCATGCGCAAAGCTCCGGGACCTCGATCATTCAACACGCGACCGGCAGAAGCATTCCCGAACTGCTTCAACACAGACAACCAACGTAACTTGCAACAAAGGCCGGGAGCGTCAACGCGTCGCGCTCGCGGACCTGATATTCGCCATTCGGCAGGCCCGTCGCCGCCCTCATGCGGCCGCCTTCACGGCAAGGCGTCGGCCGAAATCGATCGTCGCCTGCGCCAGCGCGGCCTGATCTTCGGGCGTTTTCATGATCGTGTTGACGGCCAAAACCTCGAGACCAAGTCGTTCAATTTCGGTTTGGGCATCGGCATCGCGGCTATCGATGATCAGGCCGTCGATCAGATCACGATAGTGGCGGGCAATTTCCACGACCGAAACCTCGAGGCCGAGTTCCCGCATGATCTTGGCGGCCGGTCCCTTGATGGCGTCGCCGGCCACGATCGGCGAAACCGCGATGACCGGCGCCGGCCCACGCGTGATCCGCTCGCGGACGCCCCGCACTTCCAAAATCGGCGCGATGCTCAAGAACGGATTGGATGGACAGATGATGATCGCTTCAAGATCCGCCGCATCGAGCGCCGCGTCGAAAGCCGGCGATGGCGCAGGCGCTCCATCCGCGCTCTCGAACGCGAGGCGCATGACGCGCGGCTCGCACCGCCGCCGGACGAAATAGTGCTGAAACTCGAGCCGCCCTTCGTCGGTGTGGACGATGGTGCGCAGCGGTTCGTCGCTCATCGGCGCGACGCGGTGCGCGATGCCGAGCCGTTCGCAGAGATGCTGCGTTACCTCCGACAAGCTTGAGCCCTGCGCCAGCAGGCGCGTGCGTTCGACATGGGTGGCGAGATCGCGATCGCCGAGATTGAACCAGGCCGGGCCGCCCATCTCCGCGAGCGCGCCCATAAAATTCCAGCTCTCGCCGGCGAGGCCCCAGCCGCGAACCGGATCGTTGCGCCCCGCCAGCCAGTACATGACGGTATCGACGTCCGGCGATACGTGCAGGCCGAGATGGACAAAATCGTCGCCGGTATTCACTGCCACAAGCAGGTCGGAGGGTGGCAGACGCATGCCCAGGCCATGCGCGAGCTTGGCGCCGCCGACACCACCGGCGAGCGCAAGGATCATGACGCGCCATCCAGAAAGCGGACGACATCGCCGAGCGGCCGCCGCCGAAACGGCTTGCCGTCGTTGGCCGGGTACCCGATGGTCATCAGCGCCTGCGGTTCCCAGATTGCCGGTAGATCGCAGGCGGCGCGCACGGTGTCGGGACAGAACAACGGCGCGCACATCACCGCCGTGCCGAGGCCCGCAGCGCTCGCCGCAAGCTGCATGTTTTGCATCGCCATGCCGACGCCCTGCACCGCCATCTGATGTTCGGCGACGTTGCGGCGCCCATCCGGATAGGTATCGAGATCCTCGGTGGTCAGGCAGATCACGACGACGACCGGTGCAGCGGTGATGCGGGCAAAGGAGCGCGCCACGTCTTGCGCGATCGCCTCGGGCGGATCGCCGTCGCGGGTGCGATCGGCGTGCAGCCGTGCACCCATGCTGCATGCGAGGCGCTCCTTGCCGGCCCGTTCGGTCAGGACCGCGAAGCGCCACGGCTGCGTGTTGTGCGCCGACGGTGCGCACGTCGCGGCGTGAAGCAGATTTTCCAGAACGTCGCGTGGCACCGGCCGGTCCAGATACCGACGGATCGAGCGCCTCGTGCGCAAGACCTCAGCGACGTCAGGCGCGGGCAAACGAAACATATCGATCGTCTTGTCACGGACCAATGCGGCCGCATCCCCTTCGCCGCGCGCGCCCGGAACACCGCGCGCGAGGACGATCGGCCGGCCTTCTTCCGCCTGCCCCATCAGCAACGAAGCCGCCGACGCGATCTCGTCGGCGAGCGCGACTTGGCTGCTACGCAGCGGGCGGCCGAACAAATCGCTGTTGCCGCGCAGGTCGGCGATCGCCGGCAGTCCGCTGGCGCCGATGGCGACGCCGACGGTCCCGTTGCGAAACGCGCGGCCGTGGCTGTCATTGATGATGACGCCGACATCGACGCCGGTCCGTTGCAACAATGTCTCGCGCAGCGCCGCGCAGGTGCCGTCGGGATCGACGGGCAGGAGTAACGCCGTGTCGTCGTCGGCGCCTTGCTCGACGTTGGAAAAATCGATACCCGCATTGGCCATGACGAAACCAAGCCGATGCGCCACCACCAGCACGTCGCGGCGATGCCGGACCACTTCGGTCGCCTCACTCAGGATCAATTCGACCAGACGCGGGTCTTTGTTGACGTCCGACCGCGACTTGCAGCGCGCGCGCCGACGGCACCACATCGCCGAGGCGCACGATGCGGCCCTGCGCCTTCGACACGATCTTCTGTGCGAACACCAGCACGTCGCCGGCGCGCAGCGTTTCACCCGATCGCGCCAACGCCTTGATGGTGAGGCTTGCAAGATCGTCGCCGGGCTTGACCAACGGCACATCGGCGAGCGCGACGAATTGCGCCGCGACCGTTTCGGTCGCGGCCGGCGGTTCAGACATGGCGGTCTGCCGGTTCACGGGGCCGGTCACTCCTCAGCCGAATTGTGCCCGCAACAGCGGCAGCACTTCGGCGGCATACAGCCGCAGAGAATCGTTCCTGATCGCCGCCCGGCGCGTGGAACACCAGGTGATCGAATCCCATCGCCACATAAGGCCGTATGCGCTCGACCTGTTCCTGCGGATCGCTCGATACGATCCAGCGCGAGGCGATGCGCTCGATCGGCAGTGCGTCTGCGAGCTTTTCCATCTCCAGTGGATCTTCGACGGAAATCTTCTCGTCCTGGGACAACGCCAGTGCGGCCCAGAACCGGGTATCTTCGCGGGCGCGCTCGGCGTCGGGATCAAACGAGACCTTCATTTCGATCATGCGCGCGATCGCATCGCTGGAGCGCCCGGCCGCGCCGAGACCTTGGGCGAGATTGGGCAACAAAGTCTCATTGTAAAACTCCGGAGCCTTGCCGCTCGTACAGATAAAGCCATCGGCATTGCGGCCGACGAACTTCGCCATCACGGCGCCGTGCGCGGCGACGAAAATCGGTATCGGCTGGTCGGGCCGGTCGTACAGCGTGGCGTTTTCGGTCTTGTAGAATTGGCCGCCGTAATTGACCCGCTCATCGGTCCACAACAGCCGCATCAATTCGATCGCCTCCTTGAGACGGCCGAAGCGCTCCTTGAATTCCGGCCACACCGCGCCGGACGCCGGAATTTCGTTGAGCAACTCGCCGGTCCCGATGCCCAGGACCACACGGCCCGGCGCCAGGCAGCCGAGCGTCGCGAACGCCTGGGCGACGATCGAGGGATGATAGCGGAACGTCGGCGTCAGAACGCTGGTGCCGAGCAGCGCCCGCGACGTGCGGGCCGCGAGCGCTCCCAGCGTCACCAGCGATGACGGTGCATGGCCACCCGTGTGCCGCCACGGCTGAAAATGGTCGCTGAGAAAAACGGAATCGAAGCCGAGTTCCTCGGCAAGGCAGCCGAACCTGACGATATCGCCGGGACCAAACTGTTCGGCCGAGGCTTTGTATCCGAGCTTGATGGTCACCGGTCGTCACCAACCCTGCCGCCAGGTTTTGCGGCGCGCGTTGAGGCTACCGACGCACCGTGCGGAGGACAACAGACGGGCCTTATGGCGTTGTCCTCCCGCGCTTCGGACCGCATTGTTTGGTCATCAAAGGTTTGCATCACATCATGCTCGAAGGCGCGCCAACTCAACGCGCAGGACATCACTGGAATGCCGGCATAACCTCGGTGGCGAACAGGCGCAGCGATTTCTCGAAATCGCTCGTTGAAATACCGGGAAGCTGCATCCGCAAGTTAATCTCCGACGGAGACAGTTCTTTGATGATTTTCTCGATCCCTTCCTTGACGACATCGGGATCGCCAATGACGTACCGGGATGAGAAATTGCGGAAATCAACCTGCTTCGCATCGGATATCAGCTCGCCGGCATCGTTGCGAAGTGCTCGCTCGCCCTCAGCCGATTTTTTGCCGTACAGCCCGAACAGATGGGTCACACCGGGGCCCGCGATGTCTTCCGCTTCCTGCGTTGTTTTCGCCACAAAACATTCGCGAATGACCGGGCGCTCTTCCGGTTTGTAGCCGAGGCGATGCGAGATTTCGTCGTAACGCGCGAACTGGTCCTTCAGCTCCGGCAATGTATGGCGCGGCGATGCGGTGACTGAAACGCGGCGCTTGGCCGCGCGCTCGAGCAGCTTTGGCCCTGAGACGCCGTACCAGATCGGCAGCTTGGGCTGGATGGGTCGCGGCATCAGCTGGCACGACGGCACTTTGATGAAGCGTCCCGAGAAGCCAATGTCGTCTGGATTGGCCCAGCCGTGCTGGATGAAATCGATGATCTCCTCGTGCAGCGCAAAGCGCCGCTCGTAATCCACGCCATAGGCCGAAAACTCTTCGGAGACGTAGCCGGGCGACGTGCCCAAGGTCAGGCGTCCCTCAGAAAGATTGTCGAGCGTCACCAAATCCTCGAGCAGCCGCAACGGCTGATACAATGTCGAGACCAGGATGTTGGTCGCAAGGCGCATTTTTTTGGTCAGGCCGGCAGCCTTGGCGAGCACCAAAAGCGGGCTCGGCGCCCAGCCATTGTCCTGAAAGTGATGCTCGGTGGTGTGGAATCCCACGTAGCCCAACAACTCGGCCAGCGGCAGCAGCCGATCCAATTCCTGAAACGTACTCAAGTGGCTGATAGGCCCCTCAGGCGGGCTCACGAAACTGAACATGATCGAGAATTTCACTGTTCACTCCACTCTTGTCGGCGTCAGCCCTGAATTGAGTCGGCGCAGCGTCGCACACAATCGCTCCCGCTGGCGACCGTCAATTCTAAGCCCTTTGCCCGTCGTGGAGAATTCCAATGAAATGTTGCCCGATGATTGCGCTTCGCGGTTCCCACCCGTTATTCACGAGACCATAGCCAACCTTGATCATCGCCCCTCGTCAGGCGGGGCATCGCTTACAGACGCGGCAGCACTTCGCGGCCGATATAGCCGAGTTGCTCGTCCAAGCCTTCGGCCGGCAAGCACAGCACCACCGAGGTGGAACCGGCGTCGAACAATTTGCTGATCGCCGCCGCAGCTTCGGCTGGATCGCCGACCACCGAGAGCCAGTCGAGCCAGGAGTCCGGAATGCCCTCTTCGAGCGCCGCCGCGCCGCCGGCCTTGATCATCTCTTCGACTTTTTGGTTGGCGCCGTAGACACCAGTCATCGGCGTCGGCCCCATCGCGTGCAGATAGAATGCGGTCGATGCCCGCACCTTGCGGCGGGCTATCTTGCTGTCCGCATCGACACTGGCGAGCGCATAGGTGACGATCTGAAATCCAGCCGGCGGGCTATCGGCCGGCCAATGCAAGGCGAGTTCCTTGTCGACGTAGCGCACATAGTCCGGACCGGCCAGCACCGACAGGATGAGCCCGTCGGCAATCTTCGCCGTGAGTTCGAGCGACTTCGCCTGCACCACCGCGGTGAGGACTTTCAGATCCGGCGCCGGATGCACGAGCTTGACCTGATCGTAGCTGTAATAGTCGCCGTCCTCGGTCAGCATCTCGCCCTTGGTGAGCCGCTTCACGCCGGTCACGGCTTCGCGCAATGAGGTCAGAACCGATTTCGGATAAAGCTTCATCTGCCGCATCCAGAACGGCACGCCGTGACCGATGCCGAGGCTGTCGAACCGGCCCGGAAAGGCCCGCGCCAAGGTCGCGGCTTCCATCGCGGTCACCGCCGGATGGCGGACCCGATTGGAAACGGCACCGATCGCGACCTTGATGCGGCTCGTCGCCTGCAGCGCGATCGCCGCACTGGCAAAGCCCGAGAAGAAAAAATAATCCTCGGCGAGCCACAACTCGTCGAAGCCAGCGGCCTCAACGGAGCGGGCGACCTCGGCGATCTTTTCCGGCGCGAGATCGCCGAGCAGAAGAATGCCGACCGGTTTTTTACTGTTCGCCATCGTCGTGTCCTGTGCTTGCGCCGGCGTCTCGATCAATGAGGTCGCCGTGACGTGAAATGTTGTTTGCTAGGGCCCGTGCAGGGCGGCCAAAACATCTTCCGGCGTGATCGGAATTTTCTGGATCGGCTTGCCGATCGCATTGCTCACCGCGCAGGCGATCAGCGCCGCCGGCAACAAGATCGGCGGCTCGGCGGCACCCTTGGCGCCGAACGGGCCGTCAGTGCTGGGATGTTCGGAAATAATCGCCTCGACGCGCGGCACGTCGATCGCCAGCGGCAGCCGATAAGCCTTGAAGGTGTTTTCGACCGTCTTGCCGGATTCCTCGATCCGCAGACTTTCGTAGAGCGCAAAGCCAATGCCCTGCGTCACGCCGCCCTGGATCTGGCCCTTGAGGCTCATCGGATTGATGGCCTTGCCGACCTCCTGCGCCACCACGTAACGCAGCACCTTGACGTTGCCGGTGACCGGATCGACTTCGACCTCGGCGAAATGCACGTGGTAGGTCGGCGAAGCAAAATAGGCGAACAACAAGCCGCTGGCGCAACTCGGATTGTGCGGCACCGGCGGCAGCACGGCGCGGCCGGTGCCCTGGATCGTGCCGGCCGCGAAGGTGGTGGCGGCACCGATATCGGCGAGCGAGGTTCGCCTTCCGGGATTGGATTTGACCTGCGCAAAGCCGTCGACGAGTTCAAGATCGGCCGGCGGCGCTTGCAGCAGCTGGCCGGCGGCCTCCAGCACTTTCTCGCGCACTTCACGCGCCGCATCGAGCGCTGCGCGGCCGGCGACCGGCGTGTTGCGGCTGCCCTGCGCGCCGCCATCGAAGCCGCCGAAATCGGTGTCGGGATCGGTCACCAAAACCCGATCCGGCGACAGCCCGAGCTCGTCGGCGACGATCTGGGCGACGCCTGTGGTCATCGAGCCGGTGCCGGGGTCGTTGGCGCCGGTGATGACAACGACCGAACCGTCTTCCTGCAGCTTGACGGTGGCTGAGCCGGGCAACGGATTGGTCAGCCACACCGCAGGCGCGATGGCTACGCCGCGCAGTGGCGCCTTGGGCGCGGTCAGTTTGTTTGATCCGACCGCGCTCGCGGCTTGATTGTTGGCGGCGTGACGGCGCGACGTCTCGATCCAGGGCGCGATCTTTTCGACCGCGTCGAAATGCTGCCGGAGAATATCGGCTTCGTGCAAAGTCTGGCCGTTCACCATCATGTCGCCGCTGCGGAACAGATGGCGCAGGCGATAGTCCTTGCGGTCGATGCCGAGCTCGCGCGCGATGTGGTCCATATGCAGCTCGAGCGCCACATAGAGCGGCACCGCGGTGACCCCGCGCATCGCCGCGGTCGGCGGCGCGTTGGTGTAGACCAAACGGCCGACCGCGCGCAGCGCGCCGACCCGGTAGCTCATCGCCGAGAAGTGGAATGGAAAGCACGCCAGGAACGCCATCTCGCCCGTGTAGGCGCCGTTGTCCATGTAGCATTCCATGTCGCGCGCCAGGATGGTGCCGTCGGCGGCGACGGCAGAACGGATGCGCGTGACGATGCCTTCACGGCTCGAGGCCGTGATGATGTCCTCGGTGCGGGTGTTGACGATCTTGACCGGCCGGCCGCCGGCGGCACGCGACAACGCCACCGCATGCGGTTCGACGGCAAAGTCGAGCTTGCCGCCAAATCCGCCGCCATACGGATGGCCGATCACCCGCACGCGCGACGGCGGCACATCGAAGAACTGCCCGATACGAGTGCGCACATTGTACGGCCATTGCGAGCCGCCATGGACGATGTAGCGGCCGCCGCGATAGATGCCGAGCGCGTTCTTGGTTTCGAGATAGCCTTGATACTGGCGCTGTGTGGTCAACTCGTCGGTGATGACATGGGCCGCGTTCGCGAACGCGGCTTCGACTGCGGCCGGATCGCCGAGCGTCGCCAATTCAGCGGCGATATTGCCGTAACGCGGGTAGCTCGCCTCCTCGCCAATCGCCAGCGCATAGGATCGAAGATCGGGATGCAGCAGCGGCGCACCGGGCGCGATCGCGGCCGCGATGGTGCCGACCGGCTTGATCGGCTCGATCTCGAGTTCGATCGCGTCGCGCGCACGCAGCGCCTGATCGAGCGTGTCGGCGGCGACTGCGGCGATCGGCTCGCCGATGTAGCGCACCACCGTCGAAGCAAACATCGGCGTATCGCGGATGATCCAGCCGGCGAGCACCGGCGGCACGTCGGCGGCGGTGACGACGGCGCGCACGCCCGGCATGGCGCGGGCGCGGCTGACATCGAGCCGCACGATGCGGCCGGCCGCGATTGGCGCGCGCAAAATCTTGCCGACCAGCGTGCCGGCTTCCTCATAGTCGATGGAGAAGACAACCTCGCCGCCGGCCTTGGCCATGCCGTCGGTGCGCGGAATGCTGGCGCCGACCGCGCTCATGCGGCCGCCCCTTCGCCCGGTGCCGCCACCGAAAGCGTGGCGTCGACCATGTGGACATAGCCGGTGCAGCGGCACAGGTGACCGGACAACGCGACGCGAATTTGCGCCTCGCTCGGCGCGGGATATTCGCGCAGCAGCGCGACCAGCGTCACGACGACGCCCGGGATGCAGAAGCCGCACTGGATCGCACCGAAATTCACCAGCGCCTGTTTCAGACGCTCCGCCAGTTCATCGCGCAAGCCCTCGATGGTTTCGACCTTGCGCCCGACGACGGCTTGCGCGGGATAAAGACACGAGACGACCGGCTTGCCGTCGACCAACACCGTGCAGGCGCCGCATTCGCCTTCGCGGCAGCCGTCCTTGGCGCCGCGCAAATACAGCCGGTCGCGCAACCAATCGAGCAGTGTTTCCAGCGGCGCCACCGTCATCGGCTCGACGCCGCCATTCACCACCACGGAATTGTCAGGCATCGGCGCTTCCATGGGATCAGGCCGCCGCGCGAGCGCGCGCGGCACAAACCTGCAGGGCGCGCGCAAGAATGCCGGGCAGCACGGTCGAGCGATAAGCCGCGGTGGCGAGAAAATCGTCCCGCGGTTTGGCTTGCCGCAGCAGCGCGTGCGCGGCCTCGCCGATCAGATCGTCGGTTGGTGTTTTGCCGGAAAGAAGCGCTTCAGCATCGGTCGCGCGAAACGCCGTCGGCGCAACGCCGCCGACCGCGATGCGCACGTCGTCCAAGGCATCGCCCGCAGCAGCAGCGGTAACACGCACCGCGAGGCCGACAATCGCCAACTCCATCGCGCCGCGACGGCCGATCTTGATGTAGGTGTCGGCGGTCCGCGCCGGAACCGGAGCAAGCGCGATCCCGGTCAGCACTTCGTCGGGCAGCCGTTCGGTCGCGCCCTCTCCCTGCATGAACGCCGCCGCGGGCATTTTTCGTTCGCCGCTATGACGGCTTTCCAGCGTGACAACGGCATCGTGGAGCAATAGCGGCGCAGCAAGGTCTGCATGCTGGGCGGCATTGCAGAGGTTGCCGCCGATGGTGCCGACATTGCGAATTTGCCCGCTGCCGCAGGTGGCGGCTGCCTCGCAGAGCGCCTGATAGCGGCCGCCGAGCGTCGCCGGCTGAGCCAATTCGGCAAGAGTGACCAGCGCGCCGATCTGCGCGCCTTGCCCACTGCCACTGTGATTCACAGACGCGAGCTCCCGCAGGTGTCCGATGTAAAGAATGTGGGCCGGCGCCCGAAGGCCGAGGGCAATCTGGCGCATCAGATTGGTGCCGCCGGCGAGCACCGCGGCAGCCGCGCCATGTTGCGCAAGGTACTCGAGCGCCGCCGCCTTATCCTTGGCCGGCACGAAGTCCATCGCCGTCTATTGCTCTCCAGAGAACGCCGCATATCGGCGTTTGCTGCGCCGTGAGCCTAAAGGGTCGGGTGCGGGGCTGACCAATACCTGTTGGGCCCGGCTTGATGCACGGACGGCATGAAAAATTCTCTCGCCATTCCAATCAATTGATGGCGTCATGGCATGGATGCGTCGGCATTCGGCATTTGTCCCCTTCTGGGCCCGCCGCTAAGGTTCGGCACGTCTTCGGCAGGCGTGCGGAAGCATTTTCCGGGGCGCCTGGTTTACGCTCGGATTCACTCGCAATCAGGCTGTTCGCAGCCGCAACGACGACGCAATGCCAACGAAGCAAACGTCCAATTCAGCAGATTCCGGCCTCAGCAGCATCGAACTCGAGATCATTCGCGGCAAGCTCGCCGCGACCTCCGAGGAAATGGGCGTGGTGCTGGCCCGCGCCAGCATGAGCCCGGTGATCTACGAAATCCTCGATTTCGCCTGCGGCATTTGCGATGCCGAGGGTCAGCTCATTTCGCAGACCAACGGCATCACGGTCTTCACCGGAACCTTTTCGGCCCAGGTGCAGGCGATCCGACGCAAGCATGGCGCCACCATTCGTCCGGGCGACATCTTCATCAGCAACGATCCGTTCGAGGGCAATACCCACACCGCCGACGTCGCCATCGTCAAACCGGTGTTCTTCGAGGGCGAGCTGATCGCCTTTGCGATCGCGATGGCGCACTGGACCGAGCTTGGCGGCATGGTGGCGGGAACGCTGTCGCCGCAGGCCAACGAGATCTTCCAGGAAGGCATCAGGCTCACGGGCTTGCGCATCTTCCGCGAGGGCGTCCGCCAGGATGATCTGTTCGAACTGATCGCCGAGAATGTCCGGCTGCCGGCGATGTCGCTCGGCGATCTGAATGCCGAACTCGCCGCCGCCCGCATCGGCGACATCCGCATTCGCGAAATCTGCACCGCGTACGGCGAGGCGACGCTCAAGGCCGCGTTCAACCGGATTCTCGCGACCGGCGAAGCCGCAAGCCGCAAGGCGATCGCCGCCCTGCCCGACGGCACTTATAAAGCAACCGACCTCATCGACGGCGACGGCATCGTCACCGATCCGATCCCGGTGCACGTCACGGTGACGATTGCGGGCGACGAGATCACGTTCGATTTCACGGGATCGAGCCCGCAGCGCGACGCCCCGGTCAATTGCTCGCGCGGCGCGCTGCAATCGGCCTGCAAGACGATCCTCAAGGCGATGGTCGACCCGGCGGCGCCATCGAATGAAGGCTGGTTTCGCCCGATGAACATCGTGGCGCCGGACGGCACCATCTTCACCGCCATGAAACCCGCCGCCACCGGCTGGTACTTCGAGGTGACGGCCTATGCCACCGAACTGATCTGGAAGGCGCTGGCGTCGATCGTACCGGAACGGCTGAGCGCCGGCAGCTATGTGAGTCTCTGCGGCACCTATCTGGGCGGCAAGGATCCGTCCGGCCAGCCGTTCGTCGTGGTCGAGCCGCACATGGGCGGCTGGGGCGCGATGCACGACGGCGACGGCACCAATGCTTTGATCTCCACCCCGGACGGCGACACCTACAATTATTCGATCGAACTGTTCGAAGCGAAATTCCCGATCCGCGTCGCGCAATACGGCCTGAATGTCGAGGCCGGCGTTGGCTCCGGACGCTATCGCGGCGGCTTCGGCACGGTGCGCGAATACGAGATCCTGACCGACGACGCCTTTACGTATTCGAGCCTCGGTCGTTCGGTGGAAAAGCCGTGGGGCATCGCCGGCGGCGGCAGCGGTACGACCAACGCGATCGAACTGACCACCGCAGGCAAGACCGTGCGGGGCGCGCGCTTTCCCTACACCAAGCTCAAGAAAGGCGACCGGATGCGGGTCATCACCGGCGGCGGCGGCGGCTATGGCGAGCCAACCGAACGCACCCCGCAAGCCGTGCTCGCTGACGTCCGCGACGGTTACATCGATCGCGAAACCGCGCGCACGGTTTACCGGGTCGAGATCGGCGCCGATTTGCAGGTCGACGAGGCCGCGACCCGCCGTCTCCGCAGTGCTTAGAGCATGTCCCGGAAAAGTGGAAACCGGTTTTCCGAAAAGGACATGCGGTAACAAGTAAATCCAAAACAACGCAGTCGAGATTCATGGGACGCCTGGCAATCGACATTGGTGGCACTTTCACCGACCTGTTCTACTACGACGACAAGACCCAGGAAGTGCGCGCCGAAAAGGCGCTGACCACGCCGCGCGACCTGACCGAAGGCGTGCTGCGCACGCTGGAGATGGCGAAGGTCGAGCCACACAAGGTCAGCTTCTTCGTGCACGGTGGCACCACGGTGATCAACGCCATCACCGAGCGCAAAGGCGTCAAGACCGCGCTGGTGACGACCGCCGGCTTTCGCGACGTCCTGGAAATCGGCCGCGGCAACCGGCCGGATCTCTATAATTTCCGTTTCCGCAAGCCCGAACCGTTCGTGCCGCGCCACCTGCGCTTCGAAGTGCGCGAGCGCGTCGACGCCCGCGGCAACATCATCGAGCCGCTCAACACCACCGATCTCGCCGCCGTGGTTGAGCAATGCCGCGCCGAAAAGGTGCAGGCGGTGGCGATCCTGTTTCTGCACAGCTACGCCACGCCCGAACATGAGCGCGCATGCGCCGCCTATCTGCGCAAGCACATGCCGGAAATCGCGGTCACGGCCTCGCACGAGGTGACCCGCGAATGGCGCGAATACGAACGCGCCAACACCGCGGTGCTCAACGCCTATGTGCAGCCGATCGTGCAATCATATTTGGGCAGCCTCGACGAACGGCTGCACGCTCACGGCCTCTCCTGCCCGTTCCTGGCGATGCAATCGAACGGCGGCACCACCAGCTTCAAGTGGGCGATGGAGCATCCGATCACTTTGTTGGAGTCCGGCCCCTCGGCCGGCGTCAACGGCGCCGCCATCATCGGTGAGATGTGCGAGGAGCCGGACGTCATCTTCCTCGACATCGGCGGCACCACGGCAAAGTGCTCGGTGATCGAGGGCTATCAATCAAAAGTCACGACCGACCACAAGATCGAGTGGTCGCGCATCAGCCCCGGCTATCCGGTCAAGGTGCCGGTGGTCGACATTGTCGAAATCGGCACCGGCGGGGGTTCGATCGCCTCGGTCGACGACGCCGGCTCGCTGCATGTCGGCCCACAAAGCGCCGGCGCCGATCCGGGCCCGGCGAGCTACGATCGCGGCGGCGAACAACCGACGATCACCGACGCGAAACTTCTCACCGGCGTGCTCGACCCGGATTATTTCGCCGGCGGCCGCATCAAGCTCAATGTCGAAAAAGCCCGTCGCGCGATGGCCAAGGTCGCCGATCGTCTCGGCACCAGCATCGAAGACGCTGCCGTCGCGGTGTTGCGCGTCGGCGATTCCGCGATGGTCAATGCGCTGAAGCTCGTCTCGGTGCAGCGCGGCCACGATCCGCGCAACTTCGTCATGGTGGCGCTCGGCGGCGGCGGCCCGATGCATGCGGCAGCGTTGGGCAAAGAGATCGGCGTGCGCGAAGTCATCATTCCGCGCTATCCGGGCTACGGCTCGGCCTGGGGCATGCTGGTCACCGAACCGCGCCGCGATTTCGTGCAAACCTCGTTGCGCCCGGCCAAGGACGTGACCATGGATTTCGTGCGCGCCATGTTCGCCGATCTGGAAACCGACGCGACCAACTATTTTCAAGCCGATCAACAATTACAGACCCACGCCATCGGCTTCGAGCATCTGGTCGACATGCGCTACAATGGCCAAGAGCATTGGGTGACGCTGCGCGTCGACCTTGCCCGCACCATCGACGACATTCTTGCGGATTTCCACGAGGCGCACGAGCGCGCGTATACATTCCAGTTGCCGGGCACGCCGGCCGAGTTCGTCAATTATCGGCTGACCGCAACCGTGTCGGCGCCGCGCGCCGGTCTGCAGCCGATCGACAATCGCGGCCGCTCATTGCAGGCCGCGCTCAAGGGCGAGCGCAATGTCAATTTCGGCGTCGACGGCGTGATCAAATCGCGCGTGTTCGAACGCGATCTGCTGCCGGCGGAGTTCGATGTCGCCGGCCCGCTGATCATCGAGGAAATATCGTCGACGACAATCGTGCTACCGGATCAGCGCGTATTCGTCGACAAGTTCGGGCTGCTTCACATTACCGAGGCGGGTTAGCTTGGCGATGCGCGCCGGATCGACCGGCTTGGTCGCGCGCGCGAAGCGATTCACCAGCGCGCCGAAATTGCTCACCAGCGGCGAGTCGCTGTCCTTGTGCCAGGCGAAATGAAAATCGAACAGCAACGGCGTGCCGACCAGCGGCTGAGTCACCACGCCGCTGCGCGAAAACGTGCGGACCGAAGCCGGGCAGATGGCGATGCCGATTTCGGCCGCCACCATCGCCAGCAGCGCCTCGGTCTGCTGCACCTCCTGCACGATGTTGGGCACGAAGCCCGACTTGACGCTCAGTTTCTCAAACCGCCGATAGAACGGCTGCCAGCCATTGCGGGTCGGCAGAACAAACGCTTCGTCGGCAAGGTCTTTGAGCCGGATCTTCGAGCGCAGTGCGAGGCGGTGCGACACCGGCATCACCACGACCGGCAACTCCGACTGGACGCAGCGGGTATCGAGGTTGGCGTTGCGCACCGGCCCGAGCAAAAAGCCGCAATCGATTTGCCGGTCGATCAGAAGCTGGGTCAGCCGTTCAGGCGATTCCGGAATCAGCTCGATCTCGACATTCGGGTAGCTGCGCTTGAACTTGCCGAAGACATGGGACACCGGCCCGGCCAGGGCAAAATCAACATAACCGACCGCCAGCCGGCCTGAATTGCCATCGCTCGTGCGCTGGGCACATTTCACCGCGAGGTTCAGTTCCAGAAGGATTTTGGCCCCATGCTCACAAAATGAGCGGCCCGCCTCTGTGAGTTGCACGCTCCGCGTGGTCCGCTCAAGCAATTGGACCCCAAGCATCTGCTCAAGATGCTGAATTGTACGGCTGAGCGCCGGCTGCGCAATGTTTAGTCGGGATGCTGCCTTACCAAAGTGCAGCTCGCCGGCGACGGCCAGGAACGCCTTGATGTGGCGGATCTGGATGTGCACGCCTAGTGCCGTGTTAACATTCTGCATTCCTACCCGGACTGCAATATCCAGGCCAACGCCGCCGCGGCGGGCGGTTTCGCGCCTCATCCATGCTGCGCTGTTATCAGTCGCCACCCAATCGGCATTTGCCGCTGCAAATGGGCGATTGGTAGCCTTTTGTATGCTGGCGCGTTTGCGGTCTGTTGCCGCCGCGTGGCCCGGCGCATGTTTCAAAGAGGCCAGAGCGATGGCAACTCCGACAGCCGAAGACGTCGTCAAAAGCTACCTGAATTGCCTCGCGACCGGCGATGTCGCAGGCATTCTCGCCCTGCACACCGAGGACTCGGTCATCGACATGCCCGGCACGCCGGCTTTGCCGTGGGCGGGACGCTGGGTCGGTGCCGAAAAAATCCGCGAATACTTTCAGGTCATGCCGAGCGTTCTGGAAATCCGTAGCCACACTCAGCGCCTGTGGGTGGTGGACGGCAACAAAGTTGCGGTCACCGGCAACGAAACCGCCGCCTGCCGCAAGACCGGCAAGGAATACACCTCGAAATGGTGCTGGGTGTTCGAAGTCCGCGACGGGAAAATCGCCGTTTGGGACGCCTACGAAGATACCGAGGCGATGTTCAATTGTGGTCCGTGGCGCTGAAGGCCACGGCGCTAAATGCCCGATGCCGCACACAGCGGCATGAGGCTTGCTTGCACTGGCGCGACTGCTGCCGGCGCCCGGAACTGCAGCGGCAGATTTCTGAATTCGTGGACCCGCTCCCGAAGCAGTCCGCGGTAACCGCGAAAATACAGGAGAGTTCGCAATGCGCAGAGCCTTGTTGTTGAGCTTGGCAGCGGCCATGGGCGTGTCCGGCGTAGCTGCCGTCGCAGCCCCCGATGGATTCACCCTCAAAGGCCCACCGAAGATTGCAATACTTTATTTCGACGCCAAGAACGACGGCGGCTGGACCCAGGCGATGCACGAAGCGCGCGAGCGCATGGAGAAAGAACTCAATCAGCAAATCGCCTACGTCGAGAAGATCCCGGAGAACACGTCGGTCATCGTCCCCGCGGGAGAAAAATTCATCCAGCGCGGCTACAACATCATCATCGGCAACGCTTACGGGCATTCGGCCGGCTTCAAGGAACTGGCGGAAAAGCATCCCGACATCGCCTTCCTGAACACCAGCGGCAACACCAACGCGCCGAATCTTGAAATCGATCTACGGCCGTACCTACGAGACACATTATCTGTGCGGCATGGTCGCGGGCGCGATGTCGAAGACCGGCAAGCTCGGCTTCGTCGCCGCCAATCCGTTCGGCGTGGTGAACTGGACCATCAACGGCTTCGAGCTCGGCGCCAAGAAGATGAATCCGAACGCCACCGTCACGGCGGTCTATACCGGTGCCTGGAACGATCCTGTTAAGGAGCGCGCGGCCGCAACCGCGCTGATCGACAACGGCGCCGACGTCATCGGCCAGCACGTCGACACCCCGACCCCGCAGATCGTCGCGCAGGAGCGTGGCGTTTATGCCACCGGCCACCATCGCGACCTGCGCGAATTCGCGCCGAAGGCCACGCTGTGCTCGTCGATCTGGGTGTGGGACAAGTTCTTCGTCCCGGAAATCAAGAAGGTCGAAGCCGGCAACTGGAAGCCCAATCCGTACGGCGCTTTCGCCGGCATCGCCCAGGGCGGCACCGACATCGCCTGCTGCAACAGCGCGGTGCCGAAGGATGTCGTCGAAAAAGTGATGGCCGAGCGCGACGCCATCATCAAAGGCAAGCACGTCTTCGCCGGTCCGCTGAAAGACCGCGACGGCAAGGAGCGTGTCGCCGAAGGCCAGGTGCTCAGCGACGCCGATCTGTGGAAGATGGATTGGTTCGTGCCCGGCGTCATCACGCAGTAAATTCGCTCACGACGGCGGCGCGTCTGGCGCCGCCGTCACTTTATTTTTGGTGAGAGAACGTCGAACGATGACCGCGGCGATCGAGCTGCATCAGATCAGGAAGTCTTTCGACGGTCTGCAGGCGCTGAAGGACGCCGAGTTCAGCGCCAGTCTCGGCGAGGTGCACGCCCTTCTGGGCGAGAACGGCGCCGGCAAGTCATCGCTGATGAACGTCGCCGCCGGCCTCTACACCGCCGATTCCGGCGAGATGCTGCTCGATGGCGCGCCGGTGCGGCTCGCCAACCCGAGCGATGCCGCGGCGCATCGCATCGGCATGGTGCATCAGCATTTCAAGCTGGTGAAACCATTCACGGTCGCCGAGAACGTGTTTCTGGCCAACACGCGCCCACGTTACAAATCCGGCTTGCAAGAGATCGAAAAAGAAATTCGCCGGCACGCCGACGCGCTCGGCTTTGAAATCGATCCGCGCCGTCAGGTCGATAGCCTGTCGATCGCCGAACGTCAGCGGGTCGAGATCATCAAGGTGCTGGTTGCCGGCGCCCGCATTCTCATTCTCGACGAGCCGACCGCCGTTCTGACCGACACCGAGGCCGAGCGATTGCTCACCACCGCGCGCGAGATCGCGCGCCGCGGCGCCGCGGTCATCCTGGTCACGCACAAGCTGTCCGATGTGAAAACTTTCGCAGACCGGATCACGATCATGCGCGCCGGCCAGACTGTCGCGACCGTCGATCCGCAAACCGTCAGCACCGCCGATCTCACGACATTGATCGTCGGCGCCTCGATCCCCTCGCCGGCGCGCGAAGCGGCCGAGCCCGGCCCGCTGCTGCTGAATGTCGCCAAGCTGCACTGCGCCCGCGCCGACGGCCACGTCATGGTCTCCGACCTGAGCTTCTCGGTGCGCGGCGGCGAGATCTACGGCATCGCCGGCGTCGGCGGCAACGGCCAGAGCGAACTCGCCGAAGCCTTTATGGGGATCCGCGCGCCGATCGCCGGCGCCATCGAAATCGCCGACAACGGCAAATTCGTCGCCGCCCAGCAGGACGATTATCGCGACCTGCATGTCGCCTCGATTCCGGCCGATCGGCATTCCTACGCCATCGCCGGCACGCTGCCGATCATCGACAATTTCGCCATCGGACAAATTCACACCGGCCGCTACGGCTCGTGGGCGCGCGCCAACCGCGGCGCGATGCGCAAAGCCGCGGCCGCGGCCGTCGAGGAATTCGATGTGCAAGGCGTCCGGCGGCTGCGCCAGCGCGCCGGCTTATTGTCCGGCGGCAATGCGCAAAAGCTCGTTCTCGCCCGCGAGTTCAGCCGCTCGCCGACCATCATCGTCGCTCACAGTCCGAGCCGCGGTCTCGACGTGCGCGCCACCGCCGCGGTGCATTCGCGGCTGCTCGCGGCGCGCGCCGCCGGCGCCGCCGTCGTGTTGATCAGCGAAGACCTCGACGAGGTGTTGCGGCTCGCCGACCGGGTCGGCGTCATGACGCGCGGCAAGATCGTTGCGGAATTTACCGCGCCGGCCGACCGGCAAGCCGTCGGAAAGGCAATGATCGACCATGCTTGATCTCAACGAACAAACCGGCACGGCCGCCGCCGCGATCGGCCCGACGCCGGCGACACCTGATAGCCGCTTTCGCATCGGTCGGCTCAATCTGGAAATTCGCCAGCAACTGCCGGCCTGGCAGCAGGCCCTCACCCTCACCGGCGCCGCCCTGGTCGGCTTATTGATTTCCGGCATCATCCTGATCTTTGCCGGCGTCTCCGCCGCGAACCTGTTTCAGGAATTCATCGTCAATACGCTGTTCGATGAACAGAATTTCCGCGCGGTGCTGTTCCAGGCCGCGCCGCTCATTCTGGTCGGCGTCGGCGCCTCGGTCGCCCTGCGGGTGCGGTTCTGGAATATCGGCATCGAAGGCCAGATGATCTGCGGCGGCATCGCCGCCACTTGCATCTTCATCTTCGAGATCGGCCCTGAATCCGCGAGATTGCCACTGATGCTCGGCGCGGCAGCCGCGGCCGGCGCGGTGTGGATCTGGATATCGTTCATGCTGAAGCTGCGCTTCGCCGTGAACGAAATCATCTCGACGCTGCTGATGAATTATATCGCCATGTATTTCCTGTTTCAGCTCGTCTACGGGCCGTGGAAAGATCCGCATGACGGCTTTCCGCACTCCGCGGGCTTCCATCCCTACGAGCGCCTTCCGGATCTGGTCGCGGGCTACAGCAGCGCACTCTTGCTGGCTGCGGTGCTGACCGCGGTGATCTGGTGGGTGGTGCACATCAGCCGCGCCGGCTTCTACATGAATTTTCTCGACGCCAACGAGCGGATGGCGAAAGCCATGGGCGTGCCGATCAACGCCATCGCATTGATGGCGGTGCTGTTGTCCGGCGCGCTGTCCGGCATTGCCGGCTTCGCTGTGTGCTCCGGACAGGAAGGGCGACTGACCCAAAGCTTTTTCGAAGGCTACGGCTTTTCCGGCATTCTGATCGCGTTCCTCGGCCGCACCGATCCGCTGGCCGCGGCGATCGTCGCCATCCTGGTTGCGATGCTGTTCATCACCGGCCAAAGCCTGCAGGTCTTCTATCAAATTCCATTCGCGATGGTGCAGCTCATCCAGGCGCTGATCGTCATTTGCGTCGCCGCTTCGGAATTCATGCTGCGCCACCGTATTCACTGGGTCCGCTGACACCGTGCTTGAATTTCTCACCAACTGGATCGCCAACGCGCCGGGGACCGCCACGCCGTATGCGCTGGCGGCGCTCGGCCTGATCATCAGCGAACGCGCCGGCGTGCTGTCGCTGGCCGGTGAAGGCTTGATGCTGATCGGCGCACTTGCCGGCATCGCCTTTTGCCTGAGCGTGACTGACAATCCGCTGCTGGCGCTGGTGGCCGCGATGGTCGTCACCGGCCTGTTCTCCATGCTGTTCGCGCTGCTCACCGTGGTGCTGCGCGTCAACCAGGTGATTGCCGGGCTGGCGATGGTGTTCTTCTGTCAGGGACTCACCTTTCTGGTCGGCACCATTGCGGGCTGGACCAATCGCGTGGTGCCCGGCCTGCCCAAGCTGAATTTGTGGCCGCTATCCGAGTTGCCGGTGGTCGGCCATATCTTCGCCAACCAGGATCTGGTGGTCCTTCTGGTGGTGCCGATCTGCTTCCTCGTCTCGCACTTTCTGTATGCCTCGGTCGTTGGCTTGCGCTTGCGCGCCGTCGGCGAAAATCCGGAAGCCGCAGACGCCGCCGGCGTCAACGTGACGCTGTACCGGATCGGCGCCGTCGTCATCGGCTCGGCCCTGATTGGGCTAGCGGGCGCGTATCTGTCGGTGGTCGCCACCAAGATCTGGATTCCCGGCATATCCGGCGGCCGCGGCTGGATCGCCTACGCGCTGATCATTTTTGCCCGCTGGCGGCCGTGGCGGGCGCTGGCCGGAGCTTTGTTGTTTGGTTCAATCGAAGCACTGGTGCCGCAAACCGCCGCGGCCGGCCTGCCGCTGCCGAAATATCTAATGCTGATGACGCCCTACCTGGCGACCATCGCGGTGATGATTTGGGCCGGCACCGGCAAGCGCGACACATCAGATCAACCCGGCGCGCTTGGCGAACCGCATGTCCGCGAAGAGCGGCGCTGACCCTCTCGTCGTGAGCCGCGTCTATTACCGCGGGGTCGCCCCGAGCCGACGGATCGGCGTCGCGCCGAGCGCCACGATGGTGGACTTCTCCTCGGTATAAAACTCCTCGCAGCCGCGGCCGCCTTCGCGGCCGAAGCCGGACTCCTTGTAGCCGCCGAAGGCAGAGCGCAGGTCGCGGACCAGAGGCGTGTTGATCCACACCGTGCCGGCACGGATTTCGGCACTGGCGCGCAGCGCGCGATCAAGGTCTTTGGTCCACACATAGGCCGCGAGACCGAAGCGCGAGGCATTGGCGATGCGATAGGCCTCGTCCTCGTCGCGAAACGTCAGCACGCTGGCAAACGGGCCGAAAATTTCCTCCTGGCAGATCCGCGCCTCGTTCGACGGCGCCAGCGCCACGATCGGGTCGATGTAAAACCCGCGCTCGAAACCGTTGGCGCGGCCGCCGCCGTGCAGGATCTTTGCCCCCTCCTGTCGCGCGGTGTCGACATAGGACAACACCCGCTGCATGTGCCGCTCCATGCTGAGCGGACCAAGCTCGGTCGCGAGATCGAGCGGATCGCCGATGCGGATGGCGCGCGCGCGGGCCACCAAAGCTTCGATGAAACGCGGCGCGATCGCCTCCTGCACCAGGATGCGCGAGCCGGCGAGGCAGGCCTCGCCGTTAGCGGCAAAGATCGCCAGCACGCTGCCGTCGATCGCGCGCTCGAAATCCGCGTCGGCGAACACGATGTTGGCCGACTTGCCGCCGAGCTCCATCGCGATCCGCTTCGGACCACCGGCGGCCGCCGCCATGATGGCGCGGCCGGTTTCGGTGCCGCCGGTGAAACTCACCATGTCGACGCCCGGATGGCTCACCAACATACGGCCGGTCGTGGCGCCGCCGCCGTTGACCATGTTGACCACGCCCGGCGGCACGCCGGCCTCGAGGATCAATTCCATCAACCGTGCGATCGGCGACGGTGTCTGCTCGGAGGGCTTCACCACGCAACTGTTGCCGAAGGCGATGCAGCCGGCGATTTTCATCGTGGTCAGCGCGATCGGCGCATTCCACGGACTGATCAGCGCGGCGACGCCGGTCGCCTCGCGGGTCATCAGGGTGAGGAAGCCGGTTTCCTGGCGGTAAAGGTGCTCGGCGCGCTGGCCGATATATTCCGAGAAGAAACTGAAGTTCTGCGCCGCCCTCGGCAGCATCAAACCTTTGATCTGGGCGAGCGGCAAACCGGTATTGGTGCATTCGAGCTGCGCCAGTTCGTCGGCGTGCTTGAGGATCAGGTCGCGCAGGCGCAGCAGCACCTCTTGACGCGCGGCGACGCTTTTGCGCCGCCAGCGCCCGTCGTCAAACGCAGCCCGCGCCGCGCCTACCGCGAGATCGACTTCGTCGGCGCCGGCTTCGCGCACGACCGCGATGACTGTCTCGGTGGCCGGATTGATCACCGGCAGTGCCGGTCCCGCACCGCCTTTGACCGCGCCCTCACCAATAAAGCTTCGGATCTCAAGCTCCGGTGCCAACATGCGCTTATCCTCCCTGTGTCCAACACGCCGCGCACGGCTGAGGCGTGCGGCAGGCGCCGCACGATCGCTTTCGTTATCTGCAGAAGACCGCGATCAGGCGGCGACGCCCGGCCCGTTGACGACGCGAAGCTGGGTCATCTCGCGCAGGCTTTCGGTCCCGAACTCGGCGCCAAGACCCGATTGCCGATGTCCGGAGAGCGGCAGATGCGGCAGCATGTCGAAGTGTTTGTTGATCCAGACCATGCCGGCATCCAGTTGATCGGCGACCGCAAGCCCGCGCTTGGCATCCCCGGTCCAGACCGAGGCGCCGAGCCCATAGATCGAAGCGTTCGCGCGTTTGACCGCATCATCGACATCCTTGACGCGAATAACCGGCAGCACCGGGCCGAACTGTTCCTCATCGACCAGGCGTGCGCCCTCGCTGATGTCGCGCACGATGGTGGGCTCGACAAAATAGCCGGGACGATTGGTGCGATTGCCGCCGGCGATGATCGTGCCCTGCGAGCGGCTGTCTTCGATCAGGCCGAGCACGCGCTCATGCTGCTTGCGGTTTTGGAGCGGCCCCATTGTGGTCTGCGGATCGAGCCCGCTGCCGAGCACCGCCTGCTTCGCGACACCGGCGATGGCGCCGCAGAATTTGTCGTACATCGCGTCCGGCACATAGACCCGCTTGATGGCGACGCAAAGCTGCCCGGCATTGGGGAAAGCGAGCCCAAAAATCGTCGGCGCGATCGCCTCCGGATCAGCGTCATCGAGGATCAGCGCCGGATCGTTGCCGCCCAGTTCCAAGGTCAGGCGCTTGAGCGTCGCGGCGGCGCTCGACATCACTCTGCGGCCGGTCGCGGTGGAACCCGTGAACGAGATCTTCGCGACGCCCGGGTGCGAGGTCAGCGCGTCGCCAAGATCGTTGTCGTCGACGATGATGTTGAGCACGCCCGGCGGCAGCACCTTGTAGACCAGTTCGCCGAACAGCAGCGTCGACAGCGGCGTCGTCGCCGCCGGCTTGACCACGACGGCGTTGCCGACGAGCAGCGCCGGCGCCACTTTCGCGACCATCAAGATCACCGGATAGTTCCACGGCACGATCGCGGCCACCACGCCGTGCGGCCGGCGTTGCGCCACCGCGTGGCGCGCTTCGCTCGAACTCCAAAACTTCGTCCGGGATCGACTGCGCGGCGTAGTAGCGGAAGTACGCCACCGTGCCGATCATCTCGATGCGGGCTTCGGCGAGGGTCTTTCCCTGCTCGAGGACGATCAGTCGTGCCAGCGCTTCGCTTTCCGCTTCAAGAATATCGGCGATCTTGCTGAGACACGCCTGGCGATGCTCAAGGCCTGCGCGCCACCAGCCGGGCTGCGCGGCGCGCGCGGTTACGACGGCAGCATCGAGCTGCGCCGCAGAGGCGGCGCCGCAACGCGCGAACTCTTCGGCGGTTGCGGGATCAATCACCCCAATGCTGCGGTCGCCGTCGACCCATTTTCCATTAATCAGCAGCTTGCTCGGATACATCGCGCTCTTCCTTCGATTTTTGGCCGGGGACGTAGCGTCCGCCGTATGGCTGAGAATGAGGTTGCTCGCCCGCTGCGCGACCGCGATCACAGCCGCATGGTCGCCGCTTGCGGAATTGAGGGAAGAAGAAGGGCAACGATGCTCAGACTGGTGAGCCCATCACCGCGCGGCGACATAATCGCCGATCAAGAACTGACGTTAACTCTTAGTTCGTCCGGCTGCGCGACGGGAGACGATGCTCCCTCGCGCAGCCCTTTGTTGAAGCATGATCTTTTTCGGAAAACCGGATTCCACTTTTCTGGATCATGCTGTAGCGGCAACGAACAGCGCGATTACTGCAGGCCCGGATACTTCACGCGCTTGTCGTAGGGCTTCCAGTCGCCGGCGTTCTTGCTGTTCCATTCCTTCTGACCGTCCATGTTGAACACTTGGGTCTTGGTCGGCGCCGGCGTCTTGCCCAGGAGGATGTCGGCGATCTTTTCGCCGAGCCGTGCACCGATGTCGGTCGGCTGCATGTCCCAGCTGGCGTCGATGACGCCCTGCTTGATGCCGTCGATGCCGACGACTTCGCCGTTGATGCCGGTGACGATGATCTTGCGGCCGGCAGCCTTCGCGGCCAGGCCGGCGCCGAGCGCGGGGCCATCACCCATCGCCCAGATCGCCTTCAAGTTCGGGAAGCGGGTGAGCAAATCCTCGGCGATCGGCCGCGCCGTGGCGGCGTCGTCCGGAATGGCGCGCTCAATCGCGACCACTTTCAGCTTCGGGCACTTGGCTTTGATGGTTTCGAGGAACACGTTCCAGCGCGGCAGCAGCACCGGAATTTCGATCGCCTCGATCATCGCGACCTCGCCTTCGCCACCGGTCGCCTTGCACATATACTCGCCCGAGGCACGGCCGAGATTGTCGGCGCCGTCGTCATATTCGACCAGCGTGCCAGGGAAGCCCGGCGTCGGGCCGAGCGAGAAGACCTTGATGCCGGCCTTCTCGGCGCGCTTGAAGCCGCCCAGCAGCGCGTTCGGATCGCCGATCACCTGAATGACGATCGCATCGACCTTGTCGTCGACGAACTGGTCGACCGCGGCCACCTGTTTGTTGATGTCCTGCTGAGCGTCGATGTATTTGACGGCGATGCCACGCTCGATCAGAACCGCGGCGAGCGCTTCATATTGGGCGCGTGCGGCCTCGATCGCGTACACCGCTCCGGCGATGCCGACGGTCTTTTTGTCGGCAGCCAGGGCTGGTGCGGCTGCGACCGCAGTGAGTGCCACTGCGGCGACAGCCGAGCGGCAGTAGTTGGCAAGTGCAAATTTCATCGGGGGATCCTCCTCTGGTAACGAAGCACGTTCAGAAATTGCGCAGTGACTTTCATCGATTGCGGAGCCGGTCGAGCGCGATGGCGAAGATCAGCACCGCACCGGTGGCGATGCCCTGCCAGTACGACGGCACGCCGGTGAGCGTGATGCCGTTGGCGAGCACACCGAGAAACAAGACGCCGATGACGGTGCCGCCGATATTGCCGGTACCGCCGGAGAAGCTCGCGCCGCCGAGCAGCACGGCCGCGGCGGCCGAAAGCTCGAGCCCCATGGCGCCGCTCATGGGCTGCGACGTGGTCAGGCGGCCGGTGAACAAGACCGCGCCGACGCCGGCACAAAGCGCCGAGATCGTGTAAACCGCGAAGCGGATGCGGCGGACATCGACGCCGGCAAGCCGCGCCGCCGTTTCGTTGCCCCCCACCGCGTAAACGGCGCGTCCGAAGCGCGTCCACCGCATCACGACGTAACCGATGACGCCGACCAGTGCGGCGATGGCGACCGGCACCGGGACGGCGCCGACACGGCCATCGCCGAGAAACTGCACGAGATCGAAGGACGCCGTCGAAGCGGCCTTGCCGCTGCTGATCACCAAAGCGGCGCCGCGGAACAACTGCAATGTGGCGAGTGTCACAACAAAGAAATTGAACCCGCCATAGGCGATCAGGCCGCCATTGATGAGCGCGCCGAGAATAGCGCAGCCCAGCACGGTAAAGATGATCGCCAACTCCACCGGCACGCCCCTGGCCAGCATCAAAGCCAGCAAGACGCCGCCGAGCGCCACCAAGGAGCCAAGCGAAAGATCGAGCCCCTGGCTGACGATGACAAAGGTCAGGCCGACCGCGACAACAAACAGCACCGCGTTGGTGCGCAGAATATTCATGATGTTGTTGTAGCGAAGGAAGTTCTCCTGCGTGAACGACAGGACGGCGATCAACACCAGCAGCGCCAGACCGACGCCGAGAAAGCGCCGCAAATTGCCACGCATGGGAGAACGTGCCGATGGCATTGCGGAAGCCTTAGTGGCGGCGACGGACGTACTAGACATCGGCGCACTCATGGGCGAACGCGCAGCGATCGTCGGCGCATGATCGAGCGACGATCAGATTTACGATCATCCTCACGCGCGAGCCACACACGACGCCGACGGCCTCCCCCAAGGACTTTCCGATCTCACCTCGCCGCCAACGGCAATCTCTGATCCGTTGCCTGTTTCGCGGCGCAGTGCCTCTGGAGCGCTCTCCAAGGTTCGATGAAAACATTGTGCCGGCCCCTGCAGCGTCATTCCCAAATTACTACATTGTGAGACCGGCACTCCCACAATGTGCGGGAGTATGAAGCGCGTGGAGCGGGAGTCAAGCGCCTCTCGACCCAAATTACCGGCCTGCCGAAGGCTCGTCCGCCCGGTCCGCAGCCGAAAGCTGCAACGGGTTTTGATTTCTTCCCAGCGCGCGCTAAGGTCCGGCCAATCGCTGCTCGAGAGCCGCGATCGGGGGCGATGCTCGGAATGACGTTTGGGGAATGATGTGACGCGAAGTCGCAAACAATCTGCAACACCAACGACCAAAGTCAGAGGCGCCGCGAGCGCCGCAAAGCTCCTGGGCATTATTTTGTGTTTCAGCGCGCAACGCCCGCTCTGGACCGTTGCCGAGCTCTGCGAGGCCTTGGATGTCTCGCTGTCGACCATGTACCGCTACATCGCGCTGCTGCGCGAAGTCGGCCTGATCGAAACGCATGATCTCAACGGCTACCGGTTGTCCAAGCGCTTCATCGCCCTGGCACGCGCTGCCCAACAAGGCGAGGCATCGCTCGACCGCATCTCGCTTCCCATCATCACCGGCATTCGCGACCGCACCGATGAAACGGTGCTGATCGCGCGCCGCCATCGCGACTATGTCTATTGCGTCGAACGGGTGGAATCGACCCAGGCGGTGCGCTTGCAGTTCGAACGCGGCCAGCCGATGAGCCTGCATCGCGGCTCCGCGGCGCGCGTCCTGCTCGCTTACGTCCCGGAGCAGGAACGCAATCGCTATCTGGCGTCGCTCGCCGGCACGATCGACCGCAAGACCACACGAATCCTGAGCCCGAAGATGCTGGCGGAAGTAGCCAAGCAAGGCTTTACCGAAAGCTTCGGCGAAGTCGACGACGGCATCTGGGGCGTCTCGGCAGCGATCCGCGACGATCAGCAGGTGGTCGCAGCGCTCGGGATCGCCGCGCCGATCTTCCGCACCAACGCGCGCAAGCGGCAACAATTGACCGCGGAAGTGCGGCGTGGCGCCGAGGAAATCTCGTTTCTGCTGCAGCAGGGCGTTGTCGACGACGGCGCGCCACCGCCGCGGCCGGCCGAGCCTCGTTCGCGCCGGACGAAACGCGTTCCGGCAGCCGTTTAGGATATCACCGCGATCGTCCGCTTGATGCCGTCGCCGGTGCTCAAGGCCACGAGTGAATCGTCCACCTCGTCCAGCGCGACGTGCTTGGTCACCAAGTCGTCGAGCTTGAGCCGGCCGTCGCGATACATCGCCAGATAGCGCGGGATGTCGATCCGAAAGCGGTTCGAGCCCATGCTCGAACCTTGCAGCCGCCGGTCGAACACCAAAGCCGTCGAGTTGATGCTGATCTTCTCGTTTTGCGGCAGCAGGCCGACGATGGTCGCCGTCCCGCCCGGCCGCAGCATGTCGAAGGCCGCTTGCGCGGTGGCGCTCAATCCGACCGCCTCAAAGGCGTGGTCGACGCCGCCTGCGGTCATTTCGATGACTTTGCTGACAACATCGCCGTCGGCAACCACCGCGTCGGACGCGCCGTACGCAAGCGCCCCCTCCGCCTTGGTCTTCGAGCGATCAATCGCGATGATGCGCGCGGCACCCGAAATGCGCGCGCCCTGGATGATATTGAGCCCGACGCCGCCGCAGCCGACAATGGCCACGGTCTGCCCGGGACGCACCTGCGCGGTGTTGATCACCGCGCCCATTCCGGTCGTCACCGCGCAGCCCATGAGCGCCGCGATATCGAGCGGCACCTCGCGATCGATCTTCACCAGCGCGTGCTCGTGCACCAGCATCATTTCGGCGAAGCCCGAGAGATTGACGAATTGCGACACCGGCTTGCCGCGGCGCATCAGGCGCGTGCGCCGCTCCGGACCGCGCTGCAGCCCCTGCCCCGAGCAAATATTCATGCGGCCGCTGAGGCAAAATTCGCAGGCGCCGCAAAACGGCGTCAGACAGCCGATGACGTGATCGCCCGGCCGCAAGTACGAGACTTGCGACCCGACTTTTTCGACAATGCCGGAGCATTCGTGTCCGAGCACGAGCGGCAACGGAAAGTTGGTCCACAGACCGTCACGAAAGTGCAAATCGCTGTGGCAAAGCCCACAGCGCGAGGTGCGCAGCAAAACTTCGTGCTCATCCGGAAGGTCGACGTCGAGGTCGTCGATCAATTCCTGCTTCTGTCCGATCTGGGTAAGAAGGAGCGCCTTCATGTCCTGCTCTTTCGCGCGATCATCGCGCAGCGGTTTGTTGCTGAGACGCGCGTGACCGCGCCCAGGTATGGGTCAAAGCGATGACAGCTCCGGCTGGAGGGCCGGTGCATTGCCGTTCATTTCGTGCGCGCCGGACGCCCAATAAACGATCGTCTCCTCGGTCGCCTCGCTGGCCTTGAACTCGGCGACAATGCGGCCCCGAAACAGAACGTAGATGCGGTCACAGACCCCAAGCAGTTCGGGAAGCTCGGACGAGGCCATCAAGATCCCCATGCCGCCGCGCACCAGTTCGGCGATCTCCTTGTAGATATCCTCCTTGGCGCCGACATCCACGCCGCGCGTCGGCTCATCGAGCAACAGCACCGTTGGCTCGGTCGCCAGCTCACGGGCAACGACGACTTTTTGCTGGTTGCCGCCGGACAATTCCCCGACCACCTGCTGCGGGCCGGTGGATTTGATCCCCAAGCCGCGGGCGCCGCGCGCCAGCGAATCCGCATCGAAGGCGCTGGTCAGAATGCCGAGCGGCGAGCGATCGTTCATCACCGCCAGCGACACGTTGCGATAGATCGGCCAGCGCATGATCAGTGCCTCGGCCTTGCGGTCTTCCGGCACGTAGGCGAGGCCGAGCTTATGCGCCGCGCGCGGATTGGCGACGCCGGTTGCCTTTCCGGCGATGGTGATGACAGCCGCCTTCCGCAGGCTTCACGCCCATCAGCGTGCGCATGATGGCGCTGCGTCCACTGCCGACGAGTCCGGCCAGCCCGACGATCTCTCCGGCATGCACGGAGAGCGAGATATCGCGCAACGGCCCGCGGTCCACTGCTTGCATTTCCAGAACCGGCGCCCCGCGCTCGACCTGTGCCTTGTGCCAGAACGTATCGATGTTGCGCCCGACCATCATGGCGACGAGCTGATGCTCGTCGGTCGCATCCGCCGGCACCGTGCCGATGAAGCGGCCGTCGCGCAGCACCGTGACCCGGTCGGCGAGCGTCATTACCTCTTTCATGCGGTGCGACACGAAGCCGACCGCAACGCCGCGGGCCTTGAGCCCGCGCAGCAGATTGAACAAGGTCGCCACATCGGCCTCGTCCAGCGAGCTTGTGGCTTCGTCGAGAAGCAGAACGGCAGGCTCCTCGATCAACGCCTTGGCAAGCTCCACCAGTTGCCGCCGCCCGGTCGACAATTTCGCCACCTGGACCCGGGCATCCAGATCAAAACCAAGACCATCGATGATCTTTTGCGCCGATGCGTGGATGTCCCGCCATTGCAGAAACGGCCCACGGCCCGGCAAGCGGCCCATGAAAAGATTTTCCGCGACCGTCAGCGCCGGTGCGAGTTGCGGCTCCTGCGGAACCAGCGCGACCCGCAACTTGTGCGCCAGCCGGGGGTCCAGCGCGCCGAATTTTTCATCGCCGATGGTTATGTCGCCGGCGTCCGGCGCCTGCACGCCGCTCAGAATCGAGAGCAGCGTCGACTTGCCCGAGCCGTTTTCGCCCATGACGGCGTGAATTTCACCGGAGCGCAGTTCAAGCCCGACACCATCGAGCGCGAGAACCGGCCCAAACGCTTTGCGAATTGCCGAAGCCGACAGCGCCACAGCGGTCATGAACGCTGAATCCCACCGTCGATGCTGACCACCTGCCCGGTCATGAAATCAGAGCCGCGGCTGGCCATAAAAACGGCGAGCGGCCCGAGTTCGTCCGCCTGGCCGACCCGGCCCAGCGGCGTCGCTTGCTTAAGACCGTCCATGATTTCCGGCACCGCCAGCAGATGGGAGTTGATGTCGGTGGCGAAGGCGCCGGGCGCGATGCAATTGACGGTGACGGCCGGCGCCCATTCCCAGGCCAGCGTCTTGGTCATCGAAATCACCGCGGCCTTGCTGGCCCCGTAGGCGATCCATCCGGCGCTGCCGCGAATGCCGATGTCCGACGACACCGTGATGAGCTTGCCCCGGCCACGCTCGAGCATCTGCCGGCCGAACGCCTGCAGGACCGCGAAGGTGCCGAGAACATTGACGTCGAGGATGTCGCGGAATTCGGCGGGCGTCGTCTCGACCGCCGGTTTGACCAGGCTGATCCCCGCATTGGCGAACACTACGTCGATTGGGCCGTGGGTCGACGCGAACGAAGCCGCCGCCGCGCGGATCTGATCTTCGTCGCGAATATCGAGAAGTTCCGCGTGCGCACGGCCGCCGTCGGCCGCGATCTGCTTCACCGTCTCGTCAAGAGCCGACCGATCGCGGCCGGTGACGATCACGCTGGCGCCGGCCTGCGCCAGCGCCCGCGCAACGGCGCGGCCGAGACCGCGGCTTCCCCCGGTTACGACCGCCCTAATTCCATCCAGCGTTGCTTCGTTTTTCGCCACCCTTGAGGGTCACCCTCTAGCCAATCGATTCTCACGATGTAGATTGGTATTCCTATATCGTGGGTGATTATGGAATGGCTCGTTGCGGAGTCAAGCTGCTGACGGTCCAGCCATGCTCAGATCCGCGAAACGCTTTGTTACTCGCGATCATTAGGCAACGAGGTGAGTGAAGATGACCGACGTTCTCGGCTGGCGGCGCAAATTCGGAGTGTTGGGACCGTCGACGAATACGATCGTCCAGCCCGATTTCGACGACATGCGCCCGATCGGGGTGACCAATCACTACAGCCGCATCTTCACGCCCAACGCCAACGCGGTCAGCAACGAGAGCTTTCGCGCCGGCACCGAAATCATTGCCGCCAACGTGCTCGACGCGGTGCGCAGCGTCATGACGTCGGCGCCGGATTATTTGGTGATGGGAATGTCCGCCGTGACCTTTATCAACGGCGAGAAAGGCGCCAATGCGTTTGTCAAAGAGGTCGAGGATGCCTCCGGCGTCAAGATCAGCATCGGCAGCCATTCCTGCACGGCGGCGATGCGCGCCTACGGCAATGTGCGCCGCATCGCGATCCTGTCGCCTTACTGGCCGGTGATGAACACCGAGGCCATCCGGTACTTCACCGACATGGGCTTTGAGGTCGTGCGCGACGTGTGCCTGCGCTGCACGTCGTGGATCGCGATTGCCGAACAAACAACCGAGACATTGCGGGAAAAGCTCATCGAGCTTGACGGCGACGACGTCGACGCCATCGTGCAGATCGGCACCAACCTTTCGATGGTTCGGCTGGCGGCGGCGGCGGAAACCTGGCTCGGCAAGCCGGTGATCGCCATCAACACGGCGACCTATTGGCATGCGCTACGCACCAACGGCATCACCGACAAGCGCGAAGGCTTTGGCCGGTTGCTGGCGGAATTCTGACAATGGCCGCTGCGGCACCGCTCATCGTCGACGGCATCACCGTCCATCGGATCGTCGACATCGATCCGTTCGCGCTGCCGCTGGATTTTTTGTTCCCCGAAGCGGCGATCGAGGCGCTTGCGCCGCACGCTGCCCTGCTCGACGGCGCGCATGTCGATTTCGGCGACGGCAAGATCCTGCTCGCCGTCCAGAGCCATCTGGTGCGCGTCGGCGGCAGGACAATTCTGATCGACGCCTGCGTCGGCGAACACAAGCCGCGCCCGGCACGGCCCGACTGGGACCAACGCGCGGCGACCGCTTATCTCAAAAATCTCGCAGCCGCCGGCTGCACGCCCGCCGATATCGACGTGGTGATGTGCACCCACCTGCACGCCGATCACGTCGGCTGGAATACTGTTCTGGAGTCAGGGCGCTGGGTGCCGACCTTTCCCAACGCGCGCTATGTCATGAGCGAGCGCGAGGCTAATTTTCGCACCCAGCAGGCGGCGCTGTCACCACAAGCCGATCACGGCAGCTTCCGCGACAGCGTCCTTCCGATCCTCGAAGCCGGCCTTGCCACCATGGCCGACCAGGGCGATGAAATCGCCGAAAATGCCCGCATCGTCGCCCTGCCCGGCCACGCTCCGGGCCAGATCGGTGTCGAAATGACCGCCGGCGCGACGCGTTTGTTGTTCTGCGGCGACGCGGTTCACAGCCCCGCGCAGATTATCCGCCCCAAATGGTCGAGCCGGTTCTGTCACGACCCGGCGCTCGCACAAACAACCCGGCGCGCGCTCATCGAGCGCTGTGCCGGCAACGACTTTTTACTGCTGCCGGCACACTTGCGTGCCGGCGCTATGCGCATCAGTGATCAGCCCGATGGCTTCCGCCCAACGTTTATCGACTAGCTCACGCGATCGCCGCGCAGTCGCGCAGCGATTGGATCATCGACGTGCGCATCACGTAATCGCGATGCAGCGCCGGATCCTCAGCGATGCGGCGCATGTCGTCGTAATAGGCCTGCCGCGCTTCCGGCTCGCGGGTATTGAGCATGGCCCGGTTACGCAGCGTGGTCTGCTGCACGACGTCGAGCGCCACCTTTCGGCGTTGCCGGCTGTAGCGTCCGAGCGTCTCGATCGGCGCGCCACGAAGCACCTCGGTGAGCGTCTGACTGAGGTTGAAGGCGTCATGAATGCCGCCGTTGAGGCCCATGCCGCCGAGCGGATTGTTGACGTGGGCGGCATCGCCCGCGATCAGCAAGCGCCCCTGCACGTAAGTCGACGCCACGCGCTCATGCACCCGATAGGCGGTGCGGTGACTGACCTCGTATGGTTCAGCGCGCATCGCCGCGCCCTGCAGCAGCCGCTCGGCGCGCTCGGGCGACGTCACGTCGGCATCGCTGAGTTCGGCCTGGACCGGAAACAGCGCACGCCAGACCCGGCTGGTGCGGATCAGCACGTACCATTCATTGGGATCGGACAAGTACGCGATATTCGCGAGGTCCGGCATCGTCTTGCGGAAGTCGTAGGTGGTCGAGATGGTCAGGAACAGCTCCGGAATGGTGATGCCGTCGAATTCGACGCTCATCGCCTTGCGGACCACGCTGCCGATCCCGTCGGCGCCGACCAGAAACGAACCAACAAGTGTCTCCGTGGCGCCGTCCGCAATAGTCACGTCGAGTTCGACGTGATCGGTGGTCTGCCGCGCGGCGGTGGCGGTCGTGCCCAAACGGATTGTCACCAGCGGATTGGTCGTGAGCTGGGCGTAAAGCAATTCGCCAAGGCGCCATTGCTCGCATTGCAGGCGGTACGGATGCTCAGTGTCGGGCAGCAGGCGCGACAACTCGAAGGTCGCCACCGCGCCGTTTTGTCGGTCGCGAAACTGCCAGGTCGGGCAAATCAGTCCCTGCTCGATCATCGCATCGACGACGCCGAACCGTTCCAGCATGTCGAGCGTCGGCGGATGAAAGGTCGATGCACGCAAGTCGCGCGGCAATTCGGCGGACGCTTCGACAAGAACAACGGGTATCCCCTCGGAAACCAACAACGAGGTCGCGACCAGACCGACCGGTCCGGCACCAACAACAAGAACCGGCTTCTCAGATTGTTTCGACATCGGCTTCCTTGACACACCCAATGGGACAGTGATCATGAATTCTCCGCACATAGATGACCGGCTTCGGTCTCACCGGCAAGAGGAACGATGTTTCTCTCAACGATGTTTCTCTCGACCAAGGATGCTTTGGTGCGATACGCCGACTTAGTTTTGTCTGTTCGCATTGCGCATTTCGATCAGAAAACGTCGACGGCTGGCGGCGCGCAAACGCGCGCGCTTCGCGCCGATGCAATTACTTCATGGCAGGAATTCGCGCTTTGCACGCCGGCACCCGAGATGCTGCGCGGTCTGGCTGAAGCAAAGAGTGCGAGACCGCAATCGTGACAGCCTCACAGTCCCGCTCATCCGACGTGACGATGCGCGCGGCTGCGACGGCGCTGGTGTTGATCGCGGCGTTTGTGATTTTAGCCGCGTTCTACGGTACTTATCCGATCGCCCGCCAGGCGGTTTCCGGACTGTTGCTCGGCTCGATCTATATGATCGTTGCCGTTGCTTTCACGATGACCATCGGCATCCTGAATTTCCTCAACTTCACGATCCCGACCTTGTTCATGCTGACCGGCATGGTGGCCTGGGCGCTGCTTGCCGGTGGTTATGTGAAATTCGCCGGTGGCTGGGCTTGGCTCCTGGCGTTGTGCGGCGGTGTCGTGATTGCAGTAGCGGCTTCGCTGCTGGTCGAGCGATTCACCTTCCGCTATCTGAAAATGCGTCATGGCGATGCCACCGAGCATGCGATCCCGCTGGTGTCGTCACTCGGCTTTCTGCTGATCTTCCAGCATCTCGTCTTGATCGCGTTGGGCTCCGAGGCGCAGCGGTTTCCGGTGCCGTTCAAGTCCGACATTCACCTCGCCGGCTTGATCCTGGGGATTCCCCAACTCGTCAGCTTCCTGCTGGCCGTCGTCGTGGTCGCAGCGTTGAGTTTCATCGTCAAAAACACCGCGACCGGCCGCGCGTTGCGTACCATCGCGGAAAATCCGGACACGGCCTCGCTCCTCGGTGTCGAAGTCGACCGCATCGTGCCGGTTGTCTTCATCCTCACCGGGCTGCTGGCAGGCGTCGCCGGCGCGCTGTTCACGATCAATTACGGCAATGTCTCCGCTTTCATGGGCAGCAATGTCGGCGACAAGGCGATCGCCGCGATGGTGATCGGCGGCATCGGCTCGATCTGGGGCGCCATTGCCGGCGGGCTGGTGATCGGGCTGGTCGAGACCTTCGTGATTTATCTGCTCGGCGGCGATTCCGTGCAGATGGCGGTATGGGGACTGCTTCTGGTCTTCATCGTCATCTGGCCGCGCGGGCTGTTCGGCACCGCTGCCGCCGGCAAGGGCAAGCTATGATCGGGCGCGGCGGACGCCGATTGAACGCGGGTGGCTGTCCATGAGCGGCTACCTTTCCGGCATTCTCGCCATTCTGTGCATCAACGTGATTTTCGCGTACGCGATTTTCGTCCCGGCGGCGACCGGACAAATCAATCTCGGCGGCGCCGGCTTCCAGGCCATCGGCGCGTACGCCGCCGGTGCACTGACCACGATGGCGAACTGGCCGATGTGGCTCAGCATCGTCGCCGCGACTGCGATCGCCGGCGTCGCAAGTTTTCTGATCGCATTTCCCGTGCTGCGCACGCGCGGCGTTTATCTGGTGCTGGCGACGTTTGCGTTTGGCGAACTGGTGTCGGGCTATCTGCTCCGCTCAACGTTTTTCGGCGGCGCCATCGGCTTCGTCGTTCCCGATCACATCGACTTGTGGGCGCTGATCGCCAGTGCATGCGGCGTTGTCGCCCTGATCGTTTATCTGATGGCGACCCGCTTCGGGCTCGCCATGCGCGCCATCCACGATGACGAGGCGGCCGCAATCGTGCTCGGGATCAACATTCGGCTGGTTCAGGTGGTCGCATTCACGATCGGCGGCGCGCTCGCCGGCTTCTCGGGCGCGCTCTACGCCTATAATTTCGGCTTTGTCGAAGCACAGTATTTCGATGCGATGCTGTCGATTTATGTGCTGCTGTTCGTCCTGATCGGTGGCACGCAGACGGCCTGGGGGCCCTTGGTCGGCAGCACGTTCTTCACCGTTCTGCCCGAGCTGATGCGGATCGGCGGCTCCTGGCGCTACGTAGTGTTCGGCGTCGTCATCGTGTTGATGATGGTCTGGCGGCCGCAAGGCATCGTCACCCGCGATCTGCTCGAGCGCCTCGCATTCTGGCGCAGGCGCGCCCGGCTACCGGCAACGGAGACGCCCGGTGGCTGACGATCCGGCGCTGGCGCTTGCGGACGTGACCCGGCGGTTCGGCGGCATCACCGTCGCCGATCGGGTCAGCTTCACCGTGCCGGTCGGCGCCCGCCTGGCGCTGATCGGTCCGAACGGCGCTGGCAAGACCACGCTGTTCAATCTCATCTCCGGTGTTGTCACGGTCAACTCCGGCACGATCCAGTTGGACGGGAAACGGATCGACCCGCTGCCGCCGCGGCTGCGGGTGCGTGCCGGCTTGTCACGCTCGTTTCAGAACATCCGCCTGATGCCGCATCTCTCGGTCGTCGAGAACGTCATGCTCGGCCAGCACACGTTGGCGCGTGGCTTGGGGGACATGCTGGCGCCGCTGGCCTGGCAGCGCAACGGCCGGTGGCGACATATCGCCGAAGCAGGCGCTGCGCGATGCCGGCATCGACGTCGATCCGGATGCGGATGTGTCTGCGCTCGCCTATGGCATCCGCAAGAAAATCGAGGTGGTTCGCGCACTGATGAGCCGTCCGCGCGTGCTGCTGCTCGACGAGCCGGCCGCGGGACTCAATCCGCGCGAGACCGCGGAGCTGTCCGCGTTCCTGAAAGCGGTCGCGTGGGACGAATTGACGCTTCTAGTGGTCGAGCACGATATGTCCTTCGTGCACGGACTGTGCGAGCGTGCCGTGGTGCTGAATTTCGGCCGCGTCATCTATGACGGCAGCATGCGCGGCGTTTCCAAGGACGACGCCGTGCGCGCCGCGTATCTGGGCAACCGCAAGATCACGATGCAGGAGGCGCCCCCTGCTTCTTGAGATCAACAATCTGCAGGTCCATTACGGCCGCATCCAGGCGATCAAGGACGTTTCGCTCGGCGTC
Organism: uncultured Alphaproteobacteria bacterium; assembly: GCA_963737755.1. Taxonomy (GTDB): domain Bacteria; phylum Pseudomonadota; class Alphaproteobacteria; order Rhizobiales; family Xanthobacteraceae; genus BOG-931. The sequence goes on from CAVTTZ010000033.1 coordinate 90,190, forward strand.
GCGCCAGACGAACTCGTCGCCGTGCTCGGCGCCAACGGCGCCGGCAAGAGCTCTCTGCTGCGCGCCATTCAAGGATTGATTCCGGCCTCGGGTGGCGACATCAGATTTGATGGCGAAGGTATTTTGGGACTGAGCCCGCCGCAGCGCCTGCGACGGCGACTCGCGCTGGTGCCGGAGGGCCGCCAAATCGTTTTGCAATTGACGGTGCACGAAAATCTGCAGATGGGCGCCTATAGCCGCACCGATGCCGATGTGGCCGCCGACATCGAGGCCATCTACGAGCGCTTTCCCAACCTGGCCGCGCGTCGCGCCATGGCGGCCGGCGTCCTGTCCGGCGGCGAACAACAGATGCTGGCGATCGGGCGCGCGCTTCTGGTGAAGCCAAAGCTCATGATGCTCGATGAGCCTTCGCTCGGGCTTTCGCCGCTTCTGGTCGAAAAACTGTTCGAGTTGATCGCAAGTTTGCGCCGCGACGGCATCGCCATTCTGCTGGTCGAACAAAATACGCAAATGGCTTTGGAGATTGCCGATCGCGGTCTCGTTCTGGAACTGGGGCGCATTACGATGCAAGGATCGGCTGAAGCGTTACGGCGCGACGAGCGGCTGGCCCATGCCTATTTGGGACAGGAAGCTGGCGCGCCGCACTAGACAGGAGAGTTCATGAGTAAGCTACGCATCGCGCTCACTGCGATCAGTTTTGCGTTCGCCCCGATCGCTGCGGCGATGGCGCCTACCGCAGCGCTTGCCGCCGACGAGATTGTCATCGGGCTGAATACCGTCAAATCCGGCGTGCTCAAGACCGTCGGCGAGGCGACCGAGACCTCCGTCGACATCGCCGTCGATGAGATCAACGCCAAGGGCGGTATCGCCGGCAAAAAAGTCCGGGTGGTGAAATTCGACACCGGCAGCGATCCGCGCCAGGCCGCGACCGGGACGCAAAAACTCGCGCAAGACGACCAGGCGTTGGCGATCATCGGCCCGTTTTCGTCCGGAGAGGCTGCGGTCGCATTTCCGGTTGGTGAGCGCATCGGCATTGTCGAAATGCCGAACGCCGCGTCGCAGCCGGGCCTGACCGCCAATTACAGCTATGCGTGGCGGCTGACGGCCGACGAAGGCCGCCAGTTCACCCGCCTGATCAAGACGCTGCGCAAGAAAAACATCAAGTCGAACTCGGCGTCCATCATTTATGTGTCGGACGAGCGCGTCTCCAACATTTCCGGCACCAAATTCTATCCGGCGATCTTCAAGGCCAACAATATCAGCTTCGGCACCCCGATCGCGTTTCAGCTCAACAGCTTCGACGTTTCTCCGCAGGTCTCGCAGGCGCTCGAGAGCAAGCCCGACGTGGTGGCGCTGGCGGCAACGCCGGACAGCGCCGGCAAGGTCATCAAGGAGCTGCGCCGCCAAGGCTTTCAGGGCCAGATCATCGGCTCGCAGATCTTCGCCGATCCCAATGCGCTCGATCTGTTCGGTCACGATGCCGACGGCCTCTTGATCGTCGCCGGCTTCTGGTGGGATCGCAACGACGCGACCCGGGCCTTCACCAAAAAATTCGGCGAAGAGAACGCCAAGCGCGGGCTGACGTCAAAGAAAATCCCGCATCACACCGACGCGCAGGCCTACGATCTTGTTTATCTGCTCAAGCAGGTGATGGAAAAGGTCGGCGTGACCGGCGATCCCGCCAAGCTGGCGCAGGAGCGCACCGCAATCCGCGACGGTCTCAAAGGCATCACCTTCACCGGCGTCACCGGCGACAACACTTGCTTCACCGCCGATCGCGACGCCATGCTTCCCGGCTTTGTCATCGAAATCAAGGATCTGAAATGGAATTTGTACGATCAATGGCCCGCCGATCCGTGCCAGTGAGGCTTTGACATGAGCATGCGGCGTATTTGCATTCTGGGTGGCTGTGGCGGCATCGGCCGCAGCCTCGTGAAGGCCTGTCTCGATGAAGGCGACCAGGTCGCGGTGATGGATTTGCAATCCTCGCTCGACCGGCATCCGCCACCGGCCGGAACACTGGCGATCGCTGTCGACGGCAGCGACGAGGCATCTGTCGCCGACGCCTTCGGCATCGTCGCCGAGCGCTGGGGTGCGCTCGACGGCTTTGTCAACGCGGCCGGATTTTTGATCGCGATGCGGCCGCTGGCGAAAACCCCGGCGGCCGAGTTCGACACCACCATCACCGGCAACCTGCGCACGACATTCCTGGTCTGCAAAGCCGCGATGGCGCTGCTGGAACGCGGCAATGTGCCGAGCCTGATCAACATTGCTTCCGGCCTCGGCGCCTTTATCCGGCCGAACTACGGCCCCTACGCGGCGTCAAAGGCCGGCATGATCGCGCTGACCAAGACGCTGGCGCTCGAGCACGCGCCGAAGGTGCGCGCCAACGCGGTCGGCCCCGGCGCCGTCGACACGGCGTTCCTGCGCGGCGGCACCGGACGCTCGGAAGAGCGCAACGCTTCGACCCTCGACATCGAGGCTTACGAGGCCATGATCCCGCTGCGTCGGATCGCGGTTGCCGAGGACATTGTCGGTCCGGTGATGTTTTTGCTGGGTCCGCAGAGCATCTATATGACCGGCCAGACATTGTGGGTGAATGGCGGTGCCTACATGCCGTGACGCGCGTTACGAAGCGCTGGTAGCCCGCCGTCCTGTTGCACCCCAGAAACGTCCGTTGAAACTTTGATCAAAGCGCAATCCACCGGGTCGCGCCTTTCATAATGGAAAGCCTCAATGCAATACGATTTCGTGCCATTTCCAAATCGCAAACCGCTGCGCTGGCCAAATGGCAAGCGCCTCGCGCTGATGCTGACAATCAATTTCGAGTTTTGGGACAAGGTGCGCAGAGTCGTCGAAGCCGTATTATCCCGGCGGCCCCGGCATTGTCGGCGGCGACCTGCCCGGCAATGTGTATGACAATCCAAACTACACCTGGCGCGAATACGGCCAGCGGGTCGGCGTGTGGCGGATGTTCGATGTGTTCGATGCCGCCGGCGTCCCCGCGACCTGCACGATGAACGCCAAGATGGGGCTCGAGCGGCGCGCCGTGATCGACGCGGCGCTCAAGCGCGGTTGGGAAATCATCGCCCACAATTATGTGCAATCCGACCTGCTGACCGACTTCGCGTTCGACGAGGCGAAGGAGCGCGAGGTGATCCGGGAAACGCTGCGCGTCTATCAGGAGGTTTGCGGCAAGCCGGCCAAAGGCTGGCTGTCGAGCTCGCTGCGCTCGACACAGAACACCATCGACATTATCGCCGAAGAAGGCTTGTCGTTCATCACCGACTTGTTGAACGACGACCAGCCTTATCTGGTCAAAACACGCTCCGGCAAGCCGATGGTGTCGATCCCCTACACGTCGGAAGTCAATGACTTCACCATCTTCATGCGGCAGGGCATGGACGTCGATGGCGCCTTCAAGGTGTTCAAAGAGCAGTTCGATTGGCTCTACGAGGAGAGCGCGACGAGCGGGCGTTTCATGAACGTGGGCTTGCATCCGCACGTGATCGGCCAGCCGTTTCGCATCCGCGCGCTGCGCGACTTTCTGGAATATGTGAGGCAATTCGACGATGTCTGGTTCGCCACGCGCGAGGAGATCGCCGAATGGTATTTGCAAAACCACCAAAGCCATATCGGGTAACGCGAGCCCTCGACCTCCCGCGAACTGGACAATGCGCCGTTAAGGCCGGCTGTGTCATGATTATTCGGGCGCTGCCAGCCGCACCGGCACGGAGTGGTCCACAAAGAGCCGAGGAGGACCCGCATGATCTTTTCGACCATCGATCCGCTGATCGCCGCCGGCGTCGTGCTGGCGACAGCCGCGACCGACGCGGTCTATGTGATGTTCACCTCGGCCGTGGTGTTGCGGCAACGTGTGTCGGCGGCGAGCTGGAGCAGCGTCTGGTATTTGCTGTCGTCCTTTGCGGTGATCCATTACACCGAGAATTGGATCTATGTCGCATTCGCGGCGGTCGGCTCGTGGATCGGCGCTTTCGCTTCGCTGACGTTCCTGCGCCGGCCGACAGGGCCGCTGCAATAGCCTGCCAAATACCCGTGAGCTCATCGGCGGCACTGGCGATCCGTGAAACGGACGTTCACGCGTCCATCTCCTGTGAATTCCGATGCCGCATTCCCGACGTGGGCGCCGGCCCGGCCGGGGTTTTCGCGAGATCTGATCGGCACAGAAGGCAGCCTGCAGCTGCAATATCGAGAGTTTCGGCCCGCGCATGCGAGAAGCGATCATCTGCCATCGATCGCCCGCTTTCAATTCGCGCTCAAAGCTTTTACATCAACCCATCATGCGCACCGAAGAACCCCGCCCCATTCGCCTCAAAGATTATCGTCCCCCGGATTGGCTGATCGAGACCGTCGAACTCGACGTCTCGCTCGACCCGACCGCGACCACGGTCCGCTCCAAGCTGCGGCTAAAGCCGAACGGCGCCGCAACGCCGGCGCCGCTGGTGCTCGACGGCGAGGAGCTCAAGCTCCGTTCGCTGAAGCTCGACGGCAAGCCGCTGCCCACCGAAGCGTTCCTGGCGACGCCGGACCGGCTGACCATCGCGCAACCGCCGAACCGCGCCTTCACGCTCGAGATCGAGACCGACGATCGATCCGGCGGCCAATACCCAGCTCATGGGGCTTTACCGCGCCGGCGCCACCTATTGCACGCAATGCGAGGCCGAGGGTTTCCGCCGCATCACCTATTTCCTCGACCGGCCCGACGTGATGGCGGTCTACACCACGCGCATCGAAGCCGACAAAACCGAAGCGCCGGTCCTTCTGTCCAACGGCAATCTGGTCGCCAAGGGCGACGTGCCCGGCACCAACCGGCATTTCGCCGTCTGGCACGATCCGTTCAAGAAGCCCTGTTATCTGTTCGCGCTGGTCGGCGGCGAATTGGCGTGCGTCGCCGACAGCTTCCGCACCATGTCCGGCCGCGAGGTCGCGCTGCACATTTATGTGGAGCCCGGCAAGGAAGACCGCTGCGCACTACGCCATGGACAGCCTCAAGCGCGCCATGCGCTGGGACGAAGAGGTGTTCGGCCGCGAATACGATCTCGATATTTTCATGATCGTCGCCGTCTCCGCCTTCAACATGGGCGCGATGGAGAATAAGGGCCTCAACATCTTCAACGACAAATACGTGCTGGCGTCGCCGGCCACCGCGACCGACACCGACTATGCCCATATCGAGGCGGTGATCGCCCACGAATATTTCCACAACTGGACCGGCGACCGCATCACCTGCCGCGACTGGTTTCAGCTGTGCCTGAAAGAAGGCCTGACGGTCTTCCGCGACGAGGAATTCTCCGCCGACATGCGCTCGCGCGCCGTCGAGCGCATCAGCGACGTGCGCGCGCTGCGCTCGCACCAGTTCGTCGAGGATGCCGGTCCGCTGGCGCATCCGGTGCGGCCCGAGCTTTATCACGAGATCAACAACTTCTACACGACCACCGTCTACGACAAAGGCGGCGAAGTCGTGCGCATGATCAAGGCCCTGCTCGGGCGCGGAACTGTTCCGCAAGGGCATGGACCTTTATTTCGATCGGCATGACGGCGAAGCGGCGACCATCGAGCAGTTCGTGCAATGCTTTGCCGATGTCTCCGGCCGCGATTTCTCGCAATTCATGCTCTGGTACACCCAGGCCGGAACGCCGGACGTGGTGGTGGCGCCGCATTACGATGCCGACGCCAAAACCTACCGGCTCGACATCAAACAAACAGTGCCGCCGACACCCGGACAGCCCGACAAAAAGCCGATGGTCATTCCGATCGCGGTCGGGCTCGTCGGCCGGAACGGCAACGATCTGCCGCTCGTCCTCGAGGGCGCTCCGCTTGCGCGCAGCGTGCTGGAACTGACGACGCCGAGCCAAAGCTTTACGTTCACCGGCGTCGCCGAACCGCCGATCGCGTCCGTCAATCGCGGCTTCTCGGCGCCGGTCAAGCTGGCGTTGCCGATCACCAGCGACGAACTGCGTTTCCTTGCCGCGCACGACAGCGATCCGTTCAACCGCTGGCAGGCCGTGCAAACGCTGGCGAATGTCGGTCTTGACCGCGAATGTCGCGGCGCTGCGCAGCGATGGCGCCGCACGCAGCGACGATGGTTTGATCGCGGCGCTGCGCGCGATCCTGGCCGATCCGGCGCTCGAGCCGGCCTTCATCGCGCTCGACGCTGACGCCGCCGAGCGAACCGGACGTCGCGCGCGAAATCGGCCGCGACGTCGACCCTGATGCGATCTTTGCTGCCCGCAAGCATTTGCGCGCGGCCATCGGCAACGCGCTCGGCGCGACGCTCGCGGCCACCTACCGCAAGATGATCACGCCGGGCCCCTACCGGCCGGACGCCGACGGCGCCGGTCGGCGGTCGCTGAAGAATGTCTGCCTCTCTCTGCTGGCGGCAACCGGCGAGCAAGAGGCCATCGATCTCGCGCTGGCGCAGTATCAAGACGCCGACAACATGACCGACCGTATGGCCGCGCTCGAGATCCTGGCGCTGCATGACCGGCCGGAACGCGCCCAGGCGCTCGACGATTTCTACACGCGCTACGCCGACGATCCGCTGATCATCGACAAATGGCTGGCCCTGCAGGCGGCAATTCCGGAGTCGACGACGCTCGACCGCGTGCGCACGCTCACGGCGCATCCGTCCTTCTCCATGGCCAATCCGAACCGGGTGCGCGCGCTGATCGGCGCGTTCGCGCAGGCCAACCACACCCAGTTCAACCGGCTCGATGGCGCCGGCTATCATTTCATCGCCGACGTGGTGCTGGAGCTCGATCCGAAGAATCCGCAGGTCGCCGCGAGGCTGATGGGCGCATTCCGCTCCTGGCGCGCGCTCGAGAAAGCGACGCCGCGCCCAAGCCGAAGCGGCGTTGCGCCGCGTCGCGGCCGCATCGTCGTTGTCGCGCGACGTTCACGACATCGTCGCGCGCACGCTCGCCGACAACTAAGTAAGCATCGGCCACTGCACGATTATTTCGCGGCGTTCAACCGCTGTACGCGGTCTGCGTACGACGGCCGCGCGGCCCTGCGCCCCCCAAGCCGTGGCGCATAGTTCGTCCACTTTGAGGTAATCAGCGGAGGATGCTGCTCCGCAACATTGATGAATAGCGGTGCCGAAACCACATATAAGGGTGCATGACCGACGTCACCCTCGCCCCCGCCGCACCTCCTGTTCCGTCCGCCACCAGGCCGCGGCGGCGCATCCGCGCGGTGCTGCTCAGCGATCGTATCGACACCGCCAATCTCGAACATGACGGCGTCGTGTCGAACGCGCCGCTGACCTTCAAGTACGGCAACGGTGGCTTCGTCACGCTGTTCCGCTATGGCGTTGCGGTGCTGATGGGGCTGACCGCGGCCGAGGAAGATGAGTTCGTGCGCAGCCTGCGGCTGCGCCTGGTGCGGCCGGTCACGCCGTCCGAAGAAGAGGCGACGCTGATCGAGATCGTTCCCGACAAGGACGATCAAATTCTTCCCGGCGGTCCGATCTCGCTGAAGGCCCTCACGCCCGAACATCTGATCGTCATCGCCGATGCGCTGTCGAAAAGCGTCGTGCTGGCGCGCGACGAGCGCGAAGTGGCGAGCGTGTTCGATCTGGTCGAGCCGTTCGCGCGCCAACTCGCCGATCACGGCCGGGTGGTCGCCGGGCGGAGCGCCATTCTCAAAATCATCGGTAACGCACTGATCGTGCAGCATCGCGTCTCCGGTCGCGTGGCGGTCACCGAGAAGCCGGACGTGGTCTGGGACCGCCCCGATCTCGACCGGCTCTACGCGCGGCTGGAAGACGAATACGAGTTGCGCGAGCGCACCGAAACGTTGACGCGCAAACTCGCAGTGATTGCCGACACCGCCGAAGTGCTCACCGACATCATCGACACCCGCCGCTCGCTGCGGCTCGAAATCATCATCGTCGTTTTGATCGCGGTCGAGCTGCTCGTCGCCGGTTATCAGACCGGCTATCAGGCGCTGCATTAGGGGTTTCTTAACGCTGAGTTTTGTTTTTTGCTCGCGTATTGCCCGCGATATAAAGCCTTTGGATAAAGGTTAAAGAAATATTGACTGAGGACTTCTCGACAAATCGATTCGCATCGATTCTATATGTCAATGATTTGGGAGTGATGGAACGGCACCTCCTTCCGATCGCGGTACGGGGAACAAGTCCAAACGGAGGTAGGCATGGCGCGCGCCGAAGCGGCGAGTGCGTCTTTGCGTTCGGATTCCATCCAGGGTTTGGCGAAGTCCATCGCCAAGCCGGCCTACAGCCGTCTGTTGCACGCCGAGCCGCTGTTGCGGCGCGCCGTGCCGGCGCTCATCATCGCCTTTCTGATAACGATCTGCGTCGGCGCGGTGGTCGAGGTGCTGGAACAACGCCGGCAAGCGATGCACGACGCACGCCAGGCGATCGAAGCTTTGGCCGATCAGATAACCCTCTCGCTTGAAATTACCGGTCGCGATTTACGCGGGAATCCCAACCGCAATTCCGCCGCGCTCGAACGCGTCATGCCGGCCTGGACGGCGACAGCCGATCGCTCGGTTCTGGTGGCCGACGCCGACGGCACGATCGTCGCGAGCTATCCCAACGATGCCCAAAAGCTTGGCCGGCCACTGCTCGATCTGCTCGGCCCCGCGCAGCCATTGACGACATTCGGCGCCGCCGCGGGCACGCTTGAGATCACGCTGCCCGACGGCGCGGCCGCGCTGGCCACGGTCCGCGGCTTGCGCAACCCGCTCGGCACGGTCGCCGTCGTGCAGACCGCAAGCGACGCGCTCGCCGTCTGGCGCTCCAGCACGGCGCTGACCATTACGCTGTCGGCCACGACCAGCTTCGTCGTGCTCATCCTCGGCTTCGCCTTTCATTGGCAGGCCACCCGCGCCCGCGAAGCCGACCTCATCCATGACACCGTGCGGGGCCGCATCGACACCGCGCTCAACCGCGGCCGCTGCGGCTTGTGGGATTGGGACTTGGCGCACGGCCGGGTATTCTGGTCACGCTCGATGTTCGACCTGCTCGGCCTGCCGGCCCGCAATGAGCTGCTCAGCTTCGGCGAGCTCAATGCGCTGGTCCATCCCGACGACATCGATCTCTACGGCCTGGCCCGGCAACTCGCCGACGCCGAAGTGCAATCGATCGATCACGCGTTCCGCATGCGGCACGCCGACGGCCGCTGGCTGTGGCTGCGGGTGCGCTGCGAGCTGGCGCGTCAGGAAAACGAAACCGGGCCGCATCTGATCGGCATCGCTGTCGACGTCTCCGAGCAGAAGCATCTGGTGGAGCGCACCACCGCCGCCGATCTGCGGCTGCGCGACGCCATCGAGACCATTCCGGAAGCCTTCGTTCTGTGGGACGCCGACAATCGCCTGGTGCTGTGCAACTCGATCTTTCAGGAACTGCATCGCCTGCCCGAACTCGTCCGTCGTCGCCGGTGCGGCTTATGAGAAAGTGGTCGCGGCCGGCACGCGGCCGATCGTGCGTACCTCCAACATCAACGAGGACGGTCAGCCGCAGGGCGCGCGCACCTTCGAGGCGCAACTCAACGACGGCCGCTGGATGCACATCAGCGAGCGCCGCACCAAGGACGGCGGCTACGTGTCGGTCGGCACCGACATCACCAAGATCAAACAGCACGAGCAAAAGCTGCTCGACGGCGAGAAACGCCGCATCGCCACCATCAACGATCTGCGCCACTCGCAGCAGGCGCTCGAACGGCAGACCGACGAGCTCGCCGACCTGGCGGAAAAGTACGCCGAGGAAAAGACCCGCGCCGAAGACGCCAACCAGGCGAAGTCGAAATTCCTCGCCAACATGAGCCACGAGTTGCGCACCCCGCTGAACGCGATCATCGGCTTCTCCGAGATCATGGAAACCGCGATGTTCGGCCCGCTCGGCGCGAGCAAATACACCGAATACTCGCGCGACATCCGCGCCAGCGGCCAATATCTGCTCGACGTCATCAACGACATTCTCGACATGTCGAAGATCGAGGCCGGCAGCCTGCACTTCGAGCCCGAGACCGTGCGGCTCGACGAGATCCTCGCCGACAGCCTGCGGGTGGTCGGCGGCCGCGCCGGCGAAAAAGGACTGACGCTCAACTCGGACGTCACGCCCGGCATCGCGCTGCACGCTGATCGCCGCGCGCTCAAGCAAATCGCGCTCAATTTGTTGTCCAACGCGGTGAAATTCACGCCGGAAAACGGCACCATCAACGTGCGTGGCCGCGCCCGCCGCGGCATGGTGACCATCGCCATCGCCGACAACGGCATCGGCATTCCGCGCGACGCCCTGCACAAGCTTGGCCGCCCGTTCGAACAGGTGGAAAGCCAGTTGACCAAGCGCTACCAGGGATCCGGGCTCGGCCTCGCCATCGCCAAGTCGCTGATCGAAATGCACGGCGGCACGATGCGTATCTGTTCGGTTCTGGGCAATGGAACCATGGTGGTGGTGCGCCTGCCGATGCAGTCCATAGCCGTCCCGCCCGGCAACGATCCCGACAACCGCTCCGGTCACAAGGACGCGGCGGCACCGTGGCAAGGATCCAGCGGCGGCGGCAGCATGCCGGCCTCCCCGCGCGCGATGGTCGCCGCCGCTTAGTTCACCATCCAATCACGCATCTCTAGTCTGGTCCCGCTCATTCCCGCGAAAGCGGGAATTCAGGGGCGAGTGCAATGAGATGGGTCCCTGCCTTCGCGGGGACGAGCGGATGACGTGCCGTGATCCGATCCCTGATTAGTCCGGGCCCGGCTTCAGGGCGCTTGGCTGGCGTGCTACGCAGGGGCTCGCTCCGTGACATCAAACGAGGCCAAACCATGCCGCAACACATCACCACCGGATTTCGGGCGCTGGTCGACGCCGCCGAACGCGAAATCGAGACCCTGACGGTCGAACAGGCGATGGCTCAGCACGGCCATGATGACGTGACATTTGTCGATCTGCGCGATCCCCGCGAACTGGAGCGCGAAGGCCGCATCCCCGGCGCCTTTCACTGTCCGCGCGGCATGCTGGAATTTTGGATCGATCCGGAGAGCCCCTACCACAAGCCGGCCTTTGCCGAAGACAAGCGCTTCGTATTCTTCTGCGGCGGCGGCTGGCGTTCCGCGCTTGCCGCGCAAACCGCGCAACGCATGGGCCTTCGTCCGGTTGCTCATATCGCCGGTGGTTTCGGCGCCTGGCGCAAGGCCGGTGGACCGATCGATCTCGCCGGACAAAAAGACTAGGCGGCTCGGCAAGCTCGTGTCGCGTCGCAGGTCATGGGGCTATCATCATGAACGCACGACTGAAGCTGATCGCTTATGCGTCCGTTTGCGTCCTATTTGTTGCAGCCGCGATTACGGCTGACGCTGGCGAAACAAACATTAAAGTCGCGGTGATTGAGACGGCGGCGCAAAGCGCCGGCCCGGCTGAAGTGCAGCATGGCCCGCCGCGCGCGTTCCAGGTGGCCCAATGCCAATCCGGTCGCGAGGATTGCCAAACGCGACCACAAGCTGAATGCGGCCCGGGACTTGATGCTTGCCTCGCGAGCGGTCAAACCGAGTGCAAAAATCTTCCGCCGCCGGCAAGCGGTCCCGCCCCCAATACTGCGGGTCTCGACAACGCTCTCAAAAACCCGAATCTCTCCCCGGAGGCCAGGGCTCGGCTCGAAAAAACCAAGTCCGATCTCGAGGCCGCCAATCAAAGACGCGGAACGGCCCTGGGGCGGGTGCAATATGCACAATGCCTCCAGAAAACCGTCGACAAATGCCGCGCCGCCCATTGCTAGTTGCCGGCCTTCAGGGAGACGCGAACCGACCGCGTTGACATCACCGCGTACCGATCACGGGAAGCGGTGATGCGCCAGATCCCCTGGACCTCTCCCTCGACGTGGACGCCGCGATCAAAAACGCGCAGCTAACCGCCGCTGCTCAAGATCCTCTCAAAGCAAGCCCGCACTTGCCGCTGGGTTTCGAACACGTGCGCTTGCAGCGCCGGAAAATTCGGCAAGTCCGCCGCACGCGAGAGCTGCGCGAGCACGCCGGCATTCGCGGTTTTTGCATCGAGCGCGCCCGGCAGGCACAAGCGCAGAATTTGCGTGAGATTATGAAACAGCGCCGCAGCCGACCGTAGAATGTCGGCGTCCTCGGCTTTCAGAACGCCAGCCCGGGCCGCCTTCTCAAGCACGCGCACCGTCGACGTATCGACGATCTCGGGCTCGGAATGGGCGAAAGCGAGCTGCAAGTATTGCGCGATGAATTCAATGTCGATCAGGCCGCCGGCGACATATTTGAAATCCCACGGATCGGTATCGCCCTTCTCGGTGGCGATCGCGGTGCGCATTTCCACCACGTCGGCGGCGACCGTGCGGGGATCGCGCGGACGCTGCAGCACCTCGGAAATCGCCGCTTCGATCCGCGCCTTGAACGCCGGCGGCGCCGACACGACGCGCGCGCGCGTCAGCGCCATGTGTTCCCAGGTCCAGGCGTGGCTTTTCTGATAATCGACAAAGCTGTCGATATGGGTGGCGAGCGGGCCGGAGCGGCCCGATGGGCGCAGGCGCATGTCGACTTCGTACAACACCCCGTAATTCGTCCGCGCCGTCAGTGCGCTGATCAGGCGTTGCGTCAGCCGGGCAAAATACTGTCCGCCGTAGAGCGGGCGCTGACCGTCCGAGTTCGGATCTTCGGCGTCGAAGTCATACATCACGATGAGGTCGAGATCGGAGCTCGCGGTCATCTCGCGGGCACCGAGCCTGCCGAGCGCGACCATCGCGGTTTGCTGGCCGCGGATGCGGCCGTGGATGAGCGCAAAATCGCCTTCCACGCGCGCATGCAGGGCGCGCACCAAGACATCGGCGAGCGTGGCGAATTCCTCGCCGGCGCGCTCGGCCGAGAGCGACGCGGACAAGATGCGCGCGCCGATCAGGAACATGTGCTCCTGACCAAACAATCGGATGGCGTCGAGCATGCCTTCGTAGCCGCGCTCGGCGTCGAGCACATACGCCAGTTCCGTCTCCAGCCGCGCTGCATCCGGCAGCGCGCCGAAAAACGTCGGATCGATCAGCGGATCGATCACATGCGGATGCTGGGCGAGAATATCCGCGAGCCGCGGCGCCACGCCGACGATGAGCGCGACAAAACGAATAAGCTCGGGATTTTGCCGCAGCAATGGCAGCAGGCGGCTACCCGGGCGCAAGCCGGCGAGAAAGTTGTCGAATGCCGCGAAGGCGGCGTCGGGATTTTCCGATCGCGCGAACTGATCGACGATGACGGCAACAAGCTCGATCAGAAACGCCCGCACCTGCTCGCCGCGCAGCGCGATATAGGTGCCCTGCTCCCAGCGCTGCACCGCGGCGGCAAGCTCGCGCGGCTGGCGAAAGCCCAGTTCCACCAGCCGATCGAGCGTCTCGCGCGGGACCTCGCCGTCGTCAGAGCTGAACGACAAGTTTTGTTGTTGCGCCAACAGGCTCGAAGCACCCTCGAACAATTTGACATAGTGGCGTTCGACGGCGCGCAGATGCGCCAGCAGGATCTTGGCAAAGGCGTCGCGGCTCTTGAAGCCGAGGAAGTGCGCGAATGCCTCCAGGGTTTCTCGATCCGACGGCAGCGTGTGGGTCTGCTCGTCCGCCATCATCTGCAAGCGATGTTCGACCCGACGGAGAAAGTCGTAGGCGGCGGTCAGCTCGTCGCGCGCGTCCGCATCGACCCAGCCGCCTTTGGCGAGCGCATGGAGCATGGCGACGGTTTGACGGCCGCGCAGATCGGGATGACGTCCGCCGGCGATGAGTTGCTGGGTCTGCACAAAGAACTCGATTTCGCGGATACCGCCGCGACCGAGCTTGATGTTGTGACCTTCGACTGCGATCTCGCCGTGACCCCGATACGCGTGAATTTGCTGCTTCATCGCATGCACGTCGGCGACGGCGGCGTAGTCGAGATATTTGCGCCAGATAAACGGCGATAGGTCCTGCAAGAAGCGCTCGGCAGCGGCAAGATCGCCAGCGCACGGTCGCGCCTTGATCAGCGCGGCGCGCTCCCAGCTTTGCCCGCGACTTTCGTAATAATCGAGCGCCGCGTCGGTCGCGATTGCGATCTGGGTCGAAGCCGGATCGGGACGCAGCCGCAGATCGATGCGGAATACGTAGCCGTCGGCGGTGCGCTCCTGGAGCAGTTTCACCAATTCGCGCGTGACGCGAACAAAAAACGGCATCGGCTCGGCGTTGATCGCGCCCGCGCCGGCCGCGGAATCGAACAACACGATGAGATCGATATCGCTCGAGAAATTCAGCTCGTAGCCGCCCATCTTGCCCATGGCGAGGACAAAGTAGCCGGAGGCCGCCGCAGGCTCCTCGCCATCGCGCGGCGAGAGCTTGCCCTGCCGGGCTGCCTCGCCGAGAAGGTGACGCACCGCGGCCGCGACTGCACCGTCGGCAACTTCGGTCAGCGCCTCGGTTACGCGCGCGACCGGCCAAACCCCGCCGATATCGGCGAGTGCAATGAGAAGCGCCGCCTCCGCTTTGTGGCGGCGAAGCACGCGCATGAGCGCGGCGGCGTCCTTGGCCTTGGCGGCACTGTCCCGCATGCCGGCAAGAAGCGCGGCCATTTCGCTTTGTGGATCGTTTGCGAGCAGCCTCAGCAAACGCGCCGGATCGGACCGCGCGAGCTCCCACAAATAAGGCGCCGCAATCGCGATGCCGTCGAGCGTTTTGGCCAACGCCGCATGTTCGGCAACCAGCGCAGCCAGCGCCTTGCCGGGCGCCGTGCGCGCAACACCCGAGAGCCAATCGGCAACGTCGGTGCGGCCCTGCCGCGACGTGCGCGGCAGCGCTCCGGTCATGCGCGCGGCCAGCGCGGTCGGCTCGCTGCCAGGCTTCTTGCGTTTACCGGAAACGGGCCGGCGCATCACGCACTCGCCGGACCGGCGCGCGGCAGCGCCAAGATGGTACGCAGACCCGGATGGTTATCTTCCAATTTCAGCTCGCCCCCATGCAGACGCGCGACAGCCGCGGCAAGACTTAATCCCAAGCCCGAGCCCGGCAGCGAACGGCTCTGCTCGAGCCGCACGAACCGCTCGACGACGCGGCCGCGCTCGCCCTGCGGGATGCCGGGACCGTGATCAGAAACCGACAACGAAATACGATCCGTGTCGGCGTCGGCGCCAAGCACGATCTCGGCGGCGGAGCCGTTGATCTTGCTGACCTCCGGGCCGGCGTATTTGATGGCGTTGTCGAGCAAGTTCGCCAGCGCCTGGCTGACCAGCTCGCGATTGCCGCGCACCGGTGCCGAGAGCGGCGCCTCGACTTTGATGGAGAGACCCTTCTCTTCCGCCAACGGTTCGTACAATTCGCACACATCACGGGCGATCTGGGCGGCGTCGAAATCGATCATGTTGTCGCGCGCCTGCCCGGACTCGGCGCGCGCGATCATCAACAGCGCGTCGAAGGTGCGGATCAGATCGTCGGACTCGACGATGGTGGATTCGAGCGCAGCGCGATAATCGCCTTCGCTGCGGGCGGAGCGCAACGCCTGCTCGCTGCGATTGCGCAAGCGCGTCAGCGGCGTTTTCAGATCGTGCGCGATATTGTCGGACACCTCTTTGAGCCCGTGCATCAGCGCCTCGATGCGCTCAAGCATGGCGTTGAGATTGTCGGCGAGCCGGTCGAGCTCGTCGCCGGTGCCGGAGATCGGCAGCCGTCCGGACAGGTCGCCCGCCATGATGGTGTTGGCGGTGCCGGTCATCGCATCGATGCGCTTGAGCACCCGGCTGCTGACAAAGAAGCCGCCGGCAAGTCCGAGCACGACGACCAGCGCAAACGACCAGCGGCCTGCATTGGCGATGATGCCGTAAATGCGTTCGCGCTCTTCCAGATCGCGCCCAACCAGGAGGCGGAAACCGCCGGGCAGCTGCACGACCTCCACCAGTGCGCGGTGATCGACGTCGTCGGTGGCTTCGATGCGCCGATACGACGTCTCCATCCAGCCCGGATGATCGAGCACGCCGGGCTCGAGCGAGCCGACATTGCCGGCAAGCCCCTCGCCGGTCGGAGTGGTGACCAGATAAAGGCTCGAGCCTGGGCGGCGTGAACGCAGGTCGATGAACAGCACCAGCCCGCGAATGCCGGCTTGATTGAATTGATCACGGAGCCGCGTGGTTTCGCCGGTGACCGTGCGGGTAATCTGCTCGTTGATCAGCCGGCGCGTGTTGAGCGCGAAATAACCGAGCAGCGACGCCGCGAACACAACAAAAATGAAAAGGTAGACGAGCGTCAGCTGGAACGCCGTCGTGCGCAGCAGCTTTCCCAGCGCCGCCACCGCTTACTCGCGCTCGGGCTGCAGGCGCGGCTCGTTGTTGGCAACATCGTCAAGCGATGTCATGAACGATCTCCGGCACGGCGAGGAACCAAGCTTTTCCTGTTGACAAGGAACAGGGCGCGCACTCCTCTCTGCGCGATCCCGTGCCAGACCAGACCATAGCCCGATTGGCATCGGGATATGTTCTAGCTTCATTTGAAACGCATGTCCGTTTCGGAAAACCGGTTTCCACTTTTCCGGGACATGCTCTAGATAGCATAGGGCCATTGGAAAGGTTGAAGAATTGCTTATGGGACCACTTGCCGGCCTTCGCATCGTTGAATTTGTCGGCATCGGCCCGGGCCCAATGGCCGCGATGCTGTTTGCCGATCTTGGCGCCGACGTCATCCGTCTGGACCGTGTCACCCCGAGCGGACTTGGCATCGCCCTGCCGAAACGGTTCGGCTTGCTGGGACGGTCGCGGCCCTCGATTGCGGTGGATCTGAAACAAGCCGATGGCATCTCCCTCGCGCTCGAGCTCATCGACAAGGCCGACGGGCTGATCGAAGGGTTCCGTCCCGGCACCATGGAGCGATTGGGCCTCGGCCCGGACGTCACGCTGCCGCGCAATCCGCGCCTGGTCTACGGACGCATGACCGGCTGGGGCCAAACCGGTCCGCTGGCGGATGCCGCCGGCCATGACCTCAACTATCTGGCGCTCGCCGGCGCGCTGCATGCCATCGGCCGCAAAGGCGAAAAGCCGACGCCGCCGCTGAACCTCGCCGCGGATTTCGGCGGCGGAGCGCTTTATCTCGCGTTCGGCATGGCGTGCGCGCTCATTGAAGCGCAACGCTCGGGCAAGGGACAGGTTGTCGACGCGGCGATGACCGAAGGCGCGGCATCGCTGATGACCATGTTCTACGGCCTGCATGCGGCCGGCCTCCATCGTCTTGAACGCGGCACCAATCTGCTCGATTCCGGCTCGGCGATTTACGACACTTACGAATGCGCCGACGGCTGTCATATTTCGATCGCCGCGATCGAGCTGAAATTCCGCGCCGAATTGTTTGAATTGCTCGGCCTGCCCTACACCACCGACGACGGTCCGGAACTGCGCGCCAAGCTCGAAGCGGTTTTCAAGACCCGCAGCCGCGACGAATGGTGCAAGCTTCTCGAAGGCACCGACGCCTGCTTTGCGCCGGTGCTCAGCATGGCCGAGGCGCCGCATCATCCGCACAATGTCGCGCGCCAATCGTTTGTTGAAATCGACGGCGTCATGCAGCCAGGCCCTGCGCCGCGCTTCAGCCGGACGCCCTGGGATCGCCCGACGCCGCCGCAGGCGTTGGGACAAGACACGCGCGCGACGCTGTCCGATTGGGGCGTACCCGCGCAGCGAATTTCCGACCTGCTCGTAGCCGGCACCATCATCGAGCCGGCGCAGGAAACGGAGCCGGCAGAGTAGCAAACATGCGCTCGACCCGCCCGGCAGACATGTAGCTGGGACGGCGCTCCAACTGGGACATTTCCGCCTGCGCGGAAATGCGTCGGAAAAATCACTTCGCTTCGTCGCGGATCATATAGCCGGCGCCGCGCACGGTGTGCAGCAGCGGCGGGTTGAAGCCCTTGTCGATCTTGGAGCGCAGCCGGGAAATGTGCACGTCGATCACGTTGGTCTGCGGATCGAAGTGATAGTCCCAGACGTTTTCCAAAAGCATCGTGCGGGTGACGACCTGGCCGGCATGGCGCATCAAATATTCAAGCAGCCGGAATTCGCGCGGCTGGAGTTGCAGGTCCTGCCCGGCGCGGGCGACTTGATGGGAGAGCCGGTTGAGTTCGAGATCGGCGACCCGATAGACCGTCTCCTCGCCACGGCTGCCGCGCCGCCGTGCCAGCACCTCCGTGCGCGCCAGCAATTCGGCGAAGGAATACGGCTTGGCCAGATAATCGTCGCCGCCGGACCGCAGGCCCTTCACCCGGTCGTCGACCTGGCCGAGCGCCGAGAGAATGAGAACCGGCGTCTCCACCGACTTGGCGCGCAGCGAACCGATGACCGTCAGGCCGTCGAGCTTCGGTAACATGCGGTCGATGATCAGCACATCGTATTGGCCGTCCAGCGCCAGCGCCAAGCCCTCTTCGCCATCGGTTGCCCGATCGGCAATGTGGCCGACTTCGCGAAAGGCCTTGACCAGGTAGTCGGCGGCGTCGCGGTCGTCTTCGATGATCAGCAGGCGCATGGCCGATGGTCGCGTTTGAGTATCAAAGGAAAGCCCAGGCTGGGCCGCTTCGCGACTTATCATATCGTGCGGATTCGTATCGTGGGTATCGTGTTGCACGGTACCTCCTTCGTTAAAGTGAGGGGGCGGCGAGACCTGCTCGCCACCCCCTCGACCACCCCACCCCGGCAGGGGCGACGATTGCCGGGGGAAGAGCCGGTGTTAGGTGGGGACGGACCCGTGAGCCCGTCCCCAGGGAACGCCCGCCAGCGGGGGCGACGGATGCCAGCGGATGCCCCATTACTCTGGAGCCGCCTGGGGCTGATACGGGGCCGGTGGCCACGATCGCCTCAGGCGGTTCCGTCTCAAGCGTTGCCGAGCGGCAGAGCCACGAACCGGGTGCCCTCGCCCGACTTCACGCGGAACAGAAGCGCGCGCCGGCCTTCCTTGCGGGCGTCCGCAAGCTGCTTGCGCACGTCGCCAGGATTGGCGACCGACTTGCCGCCGACATCCAGGATCAAATCACCCACTTGGAAGCCGTGGTCGGCGGCAACGCCGTTCGGATCGACGGCCGTCACCACTACACCGTTACCTTCCGCGCTCTTGTTGCTTGGCGCGAGCGTGAGCCCGAGCTTCGGCATGTCGTTATCGGGCGTGGCATGCTGGGTGTCCTGATTGGCCGCCGCCTTTTCGTTCGGCATCGTGCCGAGCGTCATTGTCACGGTCTTTTCCTGACCGTCATGCAGCACCGTCAGCTTGACCGAGGCGTCGGGCGCCATCATGCCGATGCGGCGCGCGAGATCGCGGGCATCGTTGACCGGGTTGCCGTCGACCGAGGTGATCACGTCACCGCTGGCGATGCCGGCCTTGGCCGCCGGGCTGTTCGGTTGCGGTTCGGAGACAAGCGCACCGCTGGCCTTCTTCAGGCCCATGCTGTCGGCGATCTCCGCAGTCACCGGCTGGATCTGCACACCGATCCACCCGCGCGTGACCTTACCCTTGTCGCGCAACTGGGCGACGACGCTCTTCACCGTCTCGGCCGGAATATCGAACGCGATACCGACCGAACCGCCGGACGGCGAGAAGATCGCCGTGTTGACGCCGATCACGTTGCCGTCGACGTCGAAGCTCGGGCCACCGGAATTGCCCTTGTTCACCGGCGCGTCGATCTGGATGAAGTCGTCATACGGACCGGCGCCGATGTCGCGGCCACGGGCCGAGACGATGCCGGCCGTGACAGTGCCACCGAGACCGAACGGATTGCCGACCGCGAGCACCCAGTCACCGATACGCGGCGCGGCGTCAGAGAGTTTCACGAACGGGAAGTCCTTGCCCTCGACCTTGATCAGAGCGAGGTCGGTGCGCGGATCGGTGCCGATGACTTTGGCGCTATAGGTCTTGCCGTCGTCGGTCGTGACCTGCACGTTCTCGGCATCCTGCACGACGTGATTGTTGGTCACCGCATAGCCGTCGGCGGTGATGAAGAAGCCCGAACCCTGGCCGGTGACCATGTGATGGCCGCCATTGCCGCCCTCACCGCTGCCACCATTCGGTCCGCCGAAGCGATGGAAGAAGCGCTCCATCGGCGAGCCGGGCGGGAACTGCCCACCGTCCTCTTCGCTCATCGCCGGACCGATCGGCTTATCGATCTTGACGCGCACCGAGATCACCGCCGGCTTCACCTTGGCGACGATATCGGCGAAGCCCATCGGACGCTGACCGAGCTTCTGGGCTTCCTGTGAAAGGTTTTGTGCGTATGCCGGGCCGGCGAACAAAGCGCCGTTTGGCGTGACACTCGGCGCGACAAAAAACGCCGCAGCACCAAGACCGGCGATCGTCGTCGCCAAAAGCCCAAATCGCCGCACCGATAAAACGCGACGCGAGGGTTGAAGATTACCGTTCATTAGCCTCTCTCCAAAAGCGTTACCCGTCGTAGCTGACGGAGGTTTTCCCCGAGGCCCCGTTTGTATGGTTGCGAATGTGGGATAGACCGCCTTACGGCGCTCTGTCGGCGGGATTAAATGTTGGTAATGTCGAGATTATTTGTAGAAACCGACGCCGCGCGCCGCAGCGAAAAAGCGAACGCCGCGAAACGTAATGCGGTCGGCGATCGCGCAGAATTTCAGTTGTCGTGCAGAAGTTCGCTGAGGCGGGATTCTTCAGCAGCGCTGAGATTGTCGGTCATTGCGGGAGCGGCGCGTCGGCGCCGCACCACGAGCGCAATCGCGATGATACCGAGCAGAAGCGCAGCCGGCGGCAGTCCCCACAAGGCCGCGGTGTGCCAGGCGAATTGCGGGCGCAGCAACACGAACTCACCGTAACGCGCGACCAAAAAATTCAGCACCTGCTGATCGCTATCGCCGGACTGCAGCCGTTCGCGCACCAAGCACGCGCAGATCGTGCGCCAGCGGCGCTTCCGAATCATCGATCGATTGATTCTGGCAAACCATGCAGCGCAGTTCTTTGGAGAGGTTGCGCGCCCGCGCTTCGAGCGCGGGGTCTGCGAGCATCTCCTTCGGCTCGACCGCGTGGAGCGGCGCTGTGTTGAGCACCAGCGAGGCAAGCAGCGCGCACAACAGTATGCGTAGCCTGCGCGCCGACATCGCCGTCACTCCGCCGCCTGCAAAGCCTGCGCTTTGGCGACGCGCGGCCGCGGCGCGCCGACGCGCAAGCGCCGGTCCGACAGCGACAGGCCGCCGCCGACGAACATGATCAGCGCGCCGAGCCAGATCAGCAGCACAAATGGCTTGTAATAGAGCCGGATCGGAACAGCGCCATCGCCCGCCGGATCGCCGAGCGAGAGATAAATCTGGCTCACGCCCCGCCGCATCAACGCAGCCTCGGTGGTCGCCATGCCGCGCGCCGGAAATGTGCGGCGGCTCGGCTCCATCGAGCCGAGCAGATCGCCGTTGGTGCGGCGGACCGTGAAGTGCGCGACGAGTTCGCGATAGTTCGGACCGGTGCGGTTGAACATGCCGTCGAGACTCAAGCGGTAGTGCGCAACGTCGACACTGTCGCCCGGCCGCAACGCCGCGATCTTCTCCATGCCCCAGGCGGTGACGACCACAATGCCGAGCAAGGTCACGCCGATGCCGAAATGCGCGAACGCGGTGCCCCACGCCGACCGCGGCAAGCCGATGGCCCGCCGCAGCGCGGCGCCGAGCGGAATGCGCAAAATCATGGTGCGCTCGGCCAAATCGATCACCGCGCCGGCCATGACGAACAATGCCAGCCCGACGCCGAACGGCGCCAACACGGGCCCGCGTTGCTGCAGGGCAAGCGTTGCGGCGATCGCGAGCGCCGCGACGAAGGCCGCCGCCAGCAGGCGCTGCGCGGCGCCGAGCAGATCGCCGCGCTTCCAGCCGAGCAGCGGCCCGAACGGCATCACCAGCAACAGCGGCACGAACAGTGGACCGAACGTGGCGTTGAAGAACGGCGGCCCGACCGAGATTTTTTCCCCCGTCATCGCTTCGAGCGCCAGCGGATACAGCGTGCCGATAAAGACGGTCGCGCAGGCGCAGGTCAGGAACAGATTGTTGAGAACGAGCGCGCCTTCGCGCGAGATCGGCGCAAACAAGCCGCCCTGTTTCAGAAGCGGCGCGCGCCACGCGTAGAGCGCGAGCGCGCCACCGATGAAGGCGATCAAAATCGCGAGAATGAAAATGCCGCGCCGCGGATCGGTCGCGAAGGCGTGTACCGACGTGAGCACACCCGATCGCACCAGAAAGGTACCGATCAGCGACAGCGAGAAGGCCAGGATCGCGAGCAGGATGGTCCACACCTTCAGCGCGCCGCGCTTTTCCATCACCACGGCGGAATGCAGCAGCGCGGTGCCGGCGAGCCAGGGCATCAGCGAGGCATTCTCGACCGGATCCCAGAACCAATAACCGCCCCAGCCGAGTTCGTAATAAGCCCAGTACGAACCACCAGCGATGCCGAGCGTCAGGCACATCCAGGCAACCAGCACCCACGGTCGCACCCATCGCGCCCATGCGGCGTCGAGACGGCCTTCGAGCAAAGCCGCGATGGCAAACGAGAACGAAATCGAGAACCCGACATAGCCGAGATAAAGAAGCGGCGGATGGAAGGCGAGCCCGGGATCCTGCAAGACCGGATTGAGGTCGCGGCCTTCGAACGGCGCGTCGATGATGCGCAGAAATGGATTCGAGGTGGTGAGAATGAAGAGCTCGAACGCCGCCGCAATCCAGGCCTGCACGGCGAGCGCATTGGCTTTCAGCTTCGCCGGCAAGTTGCCACCAAAAGCCGCCACCAACGCACCGAACAGCGCCAGGATAAACACCCACAGCATCATGGAGCCTTCGTGGTTCCCCCAGACGCTGGTGAAGCGATACAGCAGCGGCATCGCCGAGTTCGAATTCTCGTAGACATTCAGTACCGAGAAATCGGACGTGACGTAGCACGCCGTCAGCGCGGCAAAAGCAAGCGCAACGAACAGGAATTGCGCGAGCGCGGTCGGGACCGCGACGCTGATCAAGGTCGGGTCGTCCGTTCGGGTGCCGACGATCGGCATGACGGCCTGGATCAGCGCCAGCCCAAGCGCGAGGATCAGCGCGTAGTGACCGAGTTCGGCGATCACTTGCGCTCTCCCTCGACCGGCATGGCGGCGCGCTGTCCGTAAGCGTCCTTCCAGTGGCCCGACTTTTTCAGCGCGTCCGCCACTTCCTTCGGCATGTAAGTTTCGTCGTGCTTGGCGAGGATGGTGTCGGCGTCGAACACGCCGCCGCCATTCAGCGCGCCCTCGGCGACCACGCCTTGGCCCTCGCGAAACAGATCAGGCACGATGCCCTGGTAGGCAACGACAATCTCGTGGTTGCCGTCGGTCACATCGAAACGGATTTTCAGATCATCGCCGCGCACCACGCTGCCGGCTTTGACGAGGCCGCCGATGCGGATCCGGGTGCCGGCCGGGATGTGCTTTTCAGCGACGTCACTCGGCGAATTGAAGAACACGATCGAATTGCGAAAGGCGTTGAGCATCAGCCCGACCGCCACCGCGAGTACGCACAGCGCACCGCCGATCAGAACGAGGCGTCGCCGCTTGCGCGTCATGGCTGTAATTGTCCCCGCATGATGTGATGCTAGCCTTCGAGCCCCAAGCCTTTGACCAGATCGTCGATGCGCCTGACGTCGTCGGGCCGCTCGCTCAAGACACGCTTGGCTTCGGCGGCGGTGTCTTTCGCTTTGGCGCGGTCGCCGAGCACCGAGTAGGCGCGCACCAGCCGCAGCCATCCGTCGATATCGGCGCCGTTGCCATGCAGACGTTCGGCGAGGCGCGCGACCATGCCGCGGATCATGTCGCGCCGCGCGTCGTCGCTCATGTCGGCGGCGGCCGACACTTCGGCGGTGCTGGGACCGGCGACCGCGTTGGACGCGGCAGCGGCGGCGCTGGGCTCACCGGTCGCGAGCGGGCTGCCCGAGACCCGCGCCAACGACTGGGTCACAAAGCCGACCCACGGCGCCCCCTGCGGTGCCTCGGCGAGCATGGTGCGCCAGATCGTGGCGGCGTCGCTGCTTCGGCCGTCTTGCTCGGCAGCGAGTCCGAGAAAATAGCGCGCCTTGGCTTCCTTCGGATCGCGCGCAATCGCCCGATCGAACGCCGCCTTGGCTTCGGCGGTGACGACGCCCTTTGCGGCGGCGGTCTCGGCTTCGCCGAGATCGGCCTCGCGCGTTGCCGTTTCGCCGATCAGCGTCAGCGCTTTCTGGCGCGCCTTCACGGCATCGTCGAACCGGCCGAGCCGCGCGTAGACGGGTGCGATCACCTCCCAACCAGCGCCGTCGTTGGGATTGGCGGCCAGATGCGTCTCCACCTGGCTGACCAGGCTCGCGATCGAATTCGTGGCCTTGAGGCGTTTTGGCGCGCGCGAAAGCCGGCTCGCCAGGAATGTTCGGCGAGCCAAGGACGATGTAGAGCCCGAGCGGACCGAGGACCAAAACGATCAGAGCGACAATCGCGGCGACCCGGCGATGCTCCGGCTTGCGCGCGGCTCTATCCGGACCAGTGCCGGTGACTGACGGCTCCGCCGCCGCCAACAACCGGCGGGAGATCTCGACCCGCGCGGCTTCGGCCTCGGCATCCCCGATCAAGCCGTTAGCGCGGTCGCTATCGATTTCGCGAAGCTGGTCTTTATAGACCGCCACGTCGGCGCCGCCCGCAGACACCCGCGGCGCGCGCCCAAGCGGCCAGACCACGGCACCAATCGCCGCGGCGGTCATCAATGCAAAAATGACCCACAGAATCATGGCCACCATTCAATCCGCGGAGTGCCGGGAACATATTGATCCAAACCAATATAGCTGTCCGGGAAGCCCGCCGCAGGACGGCGCGCCTGTGCGCCGCGGCGCTACATCATCACGGGCTTAACACGGCGGCAATGGGACCCTGGGCGCGGCAATTGCGCACGAGGCGTCCGCGAACCACCCTCAGGCCCGCGCCGATTTGCGGTCGAAACCGGGGGCCTGGGCGGCGATTTCGGCGGCCTTCGCCAAGAGGCCGGCATAGTCGGCGCCGAATACGCAACGGCAGAAGCGAATTGCGGCGTCCATCTGCGATTGCCGGAACAGGCGATCGGCATCGCCCGCCTGGCGCAGCGCGTCGAGCAGGACCTTGGTCGTGGTTTCCAGATAGTGTTGCAACTCGGTGAAGCTCCGCATGGTCATTTCATTGACCGCAAGCTCGTGGGCGTAGTTGCGGCAGGCGCCGACGAACTCGACCAGCATTTCGGCGTCGCTCACGTCGGTCTCGTCGAGTTGCGAGCCCGGCACGATCTCCTTGGCGGGGCGCGGGCGCAGCAGCCGGCGAACCCGGCCCGGCGCCGCCTCGATTTCGGCCTTGAGAACGTCGGAAACCTCGGTGCGGATGGCCGTCAGTTGGCGGCTCCAAGGCGAATCGGCGGACAGGTCGATTTCCGTGCGGACGCCGCGCACGGCATCATGGATGGCCTTGAGCAGCGTCGTCACCGGCCGGTGGGCTTTGAGTTCGGCGCGCAGATCGCTGACCATGCACTCGACCTCGCCGAGCACAATGGTGACGGTCCGCGCGTAAGGCGTCTCGGCGATGCGTGCGGCGACGTCGGTCTCGGCCGCACGCGCGGCGATGCGAATGAGCTGCCAGGGCGCGGCGAGCCGGCCCATGATCAACACAAAGCCGTAGAGGAACACGTCGGTTTTGACGGTGTTGGCGCTGTTCTGCGCTTTCTGCGCAATCGCCGCTTCCAGTATCGATTTCACCGAGTTCGATCTGATCACGTTCGAAAACGCGCAAATGGTTGGGCAGACGCCGCGCCAGGTCGCCCAACAGGTCGCGGTTGGCGAGAATGCCGATCAGCGTCGCCAAATCATCGAGCGCGCGCGGCGTGCCGACTTGCACGGCAAGCCGGCGGCGCGCCTTGTCGTCGCCGGTCACTGACGCCATGGCATCGCGCATGCGAAGAACGGCGCGATCATGCAGAGCGCGGACCCGCTGTTCGGCCTTGACGCGATCGTTGGCCAGCAAAGCGCGATCGATGTCGTCGCCGAGCGCTTTGGCTTCAGCCGGGATCAGATCGCGCGCGATCCAGCCCCAGATCGGCTCAAGCGACATACGGGCAAGTCGCCCGGCGCGCTTGTGATCGGCGGCATCGTCGATGAGGAATGGCTCAACCGGCGCAAAGAACATGCGGGCGGCGGCGCCCATGCGGATTTCGGGCGGCGACTCGACCCGAATGGTGCGGCGCAGCTCCTGCAAGATGAGTTCGTTGCCGGCCGCCTCATCGCCGTGCGACGTGGTGCGCTCGAGCTCGGCGACGAGCATGGCGCGCGCCTCGGGCTTCAGCGTCTTTAAATAGTCGCGCAGCCGTTCGACGGCTTGTCCGCCGCTCATGCGAGCCACCACCGGCATCTTGGAATGCAACCCGCAATCCTTAGGCGTTCGGCGCTTAAAAAGGCGTTACGGGAACCACCGGTAATTGCGCTGGTCTCGGCATTGCCCGAACGCACCAACGATGCCAAAGCAACGTAGCCTGGTTGCTTCAGCCGGCCGGCAGCGCGAGCTCTGCACGCAGACCGCCGATCGGCGCGGTGCCGAGGGTGAGGACACCGCCGTAAAGGCTTGCAAGCTCAACCACAATGGACAGCCCGAGCCCCGACCCGGGCTTGCTCTCATCGAGCCTGCGGCCGCGGCGCGCCACCTGCTCGCGCTCGGTCGGCGAGAGTCCCGGGCCGTCGTCGTCGACGGTGATGCAAACGCGGCTTTTGCCGTCGCTCGCGACGCCTGAAGCGACGACTTCGATCGCGACGCGCGACTGCGCCCATTTGCAGGCATTGTCGACGAGATTGCCGACCATCTCCTCCAAGTCCTGCTGCTCGCCGCGAAATCGCGCCTGCGGCGGCACATCCACCGCGATGGCGACGTCGCGATCGCGATGAATTTTTTCCATGGTCCGGGCCAGTGCGGTGACGATCGGCGCAACGTCGATCAAGGTGCCGACCACGGTCGAGCGCGCCGCCAGCCGCGCCCGTTCGAGCTGGCGCGCCACCTGGTCGCGCATGATGTCGGTTTGTTCGAGCACCTTCTGGGCCAGCGGATCGGCGGGCCTCGCCGCCGCCTCGTTGACGATCACCGACAACGGCGTCTTCAAGGCGTGAGCCAGATTGCCGACATGGGTGCGCGCGCGCTCGACGATCTCGCGATTGGCCTCGATCAGCGCGTTGGTCTCGCGCGCCAGCGAAGCGATCTCGACCGGGAACTCGCCTTCGAGGCGCTCGGCACGGCCGGAGCGGATCGCGGCGAGACTTTCGGAAATGCGCTTGAGCGGCGACAGGCCGAAGCGGACCTGCAACGCGGTCGTCAACAGCAGCGCCAACGCGAGCGCCGTAAAGATCGCGCCGATGATGCGATCGAAACTCGTCATTTCGGTTTCGATATCGGAGGCGTCGCCGGCGACCTGAATAAGGTAGCGGCCGTCATCGCCGAGATCGATGTTGCGCTCGACCAGCCGCAGCCGCACATCGTCGGGCCCTTGCGCATAGCCCTTGCGATAGCCGCCCGAGGCGGAATCGATGGCCGCATCCTGCAGGCGCGGCAGGTTGGAATCCCATAGCGAGCGCGACGAATGCATTTCGGGCTTCGCGGTGTCCAGACGCGTGACCTGCCAGTACCAACCCGACAGCGGCAATTCGAACAGCGGCTCGCCGATCGATTGCGGAAACTTGTCGGAGCCCTCTTCCGGCGAGGCGACGTCGGCAACCAGCGTCCGCAGATAAACATCCAGCCGGCGGTCGAAAGCGCGCTCGACGGCGTTGCGATAGATCGAGGATAGCGCCACGCCGGTGACGATGAGGATCACAACCGTCAGGCCGGTCGCCCAAAGAAACAGGCGAAAGGCGAGCGAGTTAGCGCGCATCAGGCGGTGTCAGCAGATAACCGAGACCGCGCACCGTTTGAATGACGTCGACGCCGAGCTTCTTGCGAATACGGCCGACAAACACCTCGATCGTGTTGGAGTCGCGATCGAAATCCTGGTCGTAGAGATGCTCGACCAGTTCGGTGCGCGACACCACCCGTCCGGCATGATGCATCAGATAGGAGAGCAGGCGATATTCGTGCGATGTGAGCTTGACCGGATTGCCGTCGACCGAAACCCGGCCGGTGCGGGTATCGAGGCGCACGGTGCCGCAGGTGAATTCGCTCTTGGCGTGACCGGCGGATCGGCGCAACAGCGCCCGCACCCGCGCCAGCACCTCTTCGAGATGGAAGGGCTTGGCGACATAATCGTCGGCACCGGCATCGAACCCTTGCACCTTGTCGCTCCAGCGGTCGCGCGCGGTGAGAATCAGCACCGGCATCGCGCGCCCTGCCCGCCGCCAGGATTCCAGCACCGAGATGCCGTCCATCTTGGGCAGGCCGATGTCGAGAATCACGGCGTCGTAGGGCTCGCTCTCGCCGAGATAATGCCCTTCCTCGCCATCGAAGGCGCGGTCGACCACATAGCCGGCGTCGGTCAGCGCCGTGGCGAGTTGCCGGTTCAGATCAGGATCATCTTCAACAACAAGAAGGCGCAAGCTTCGCTCCGCTCAACGCTCGCCGACCACCGTGCCCTTGACGGCATCGACGATCACGCGGGTGACTTTGCCATCATGATCGAGCACTGTCAGCACGTAGGCGAAGCCTTCGCCACGACGGCACAATCGCGCCCGTACCAAGGTGCCCGGCGCGCGCGGACGCGCGGCGCGGAGCGCCGCGGCAAGATGCAGCACGGCACCCTTCTCGATCAACGCCCGGCGCTCTTTCTGGTTAAGGCAAAGCCGCGCGGCCGGATCGAGGGTGTGCACGGCTGGAGGCTGCGACGGCGGTTGCTGCGGCGTCGTCGACACTGTCTCCTGCGCAACGGCCGCGGTGAACGCGAGCACGAATGCCAGCAGCATCACAGCAGGCAGCGTCATGGGGGATCCGGACAGCGACTTGCCCATGCAGTCCTTCAGAACGCGGTCAAACAATTTGCGCCTTCGCACTGCTTCCAAACCTTGCCGCGCAGGATAGGCCCCCGCCTGCTACGCCGCGCTACCCACTGACAGCGAAGTTCATTCGCTTGTTCAGGAATACGCTTTAAGCGCCTGCCAGTGAACGCGACCTGAACGACGCGCGGCGTCCTGCCACAGCCGGGCGCAGTCGCGCCTTACGGGGCCCCTGGATCGGCCGAACGGAGCGGTCCGTGCAGCGGCCGCTCCTCGACCGCCATCACGCAACCGAGCGCGATCACCAGGAACACCGCGCCGGCGATGAACACCATGCGAAAGGCCGGAGCAAAATCGACGTGAGCGGCCTGAAGCTTTTCCAACGTTATCACGCCGCCGGTGCTGCTCAGAACGATGGCGCCGAAAACCGCGACCACGATGGCCCCGCCGAGCAGACGGAAGAAGTTCAAGACCCCGGTCGCAATGCCAAGCTGGTGCGGCTTCACACCATTCTGCATGACGATCGTGCCGCCCGGATACATCGGTCCGATGGCGATGCCGAGCACGCCCAACAAGACCGTAAAGGACCACAGCGACAGCGCTGTCGTTTCAGCGGCCAGGATGACGAGGGCCGCGATCGCGGTCAGAAGCCCGATGATCGGAATGCGCATGTAGTGCGTCAGGCGCACGATCAAGCGTCCCATGACCACCGCCCCGATCGAGATGCCGACCATGAACGCGATCAGCGCCAGTCCTGACAGGCTTGCGGAAACGCCGAGCACGACCTGGCAATAGAGCGGAGCAAAGATGGTCACGCCGATGATGGTGCCGATCGAAAAGAAGGCCGCGCACGTGATCGCGCCGGTGACCCGGCCGCGCAGCACGGCCAGCGGAATAAAGGGCTCCCGCGCCGTCAGCAGCCGGAGTGCGAACAACGCCCACAGGACGACCGAACCGGCGAAAAGAGCGAAGATCTGCCACGACAGCCACGGATAGTGCGTGCCGCCCCAATCGAGCGCCAGCAGCAATGCCACCGACGCCGCCACCATCAGCGTCATGCCGGGAATATCGAGCTTATGCGGCCGTTCGTTGCGCGGCAGTTGGCGCAATGCACGCCCGGTCATCACCAGCGCCACCACACCCAGCGGCACGTTGATCCAGAAGATGAAAGACCAATGCAGATGGTCGGTCAGAAGGCCGCCCAGCACCGGACCGAGAACGCTCGCGCTCAAAAACACCACGGACGTGTAGCTCTGCGCGATCGGGCGTTCGCGCGGGCTCAAGAGATCGGCAATGATGATTTGCGCGATCGGCAAAAGGCCGCCACCGCCGAGACCCTGGACGCCGCGGGCGACGATCAAAATCCACATCGACGGCGCCAGCGCGCAAGCAAGCGAGCCGAGGATGAAGATGCCGATCGCCAACAGCATGATCGCGCGGCGGCCGTGAATGTCGGTGAGCTTGCCGAACAGCGGCGTAGCTGCCGTCGCGGCCAACAGATACGAGGTCACGACCCAGGACAGATCGTCGATGTTGTTCAGGCTTTTGCCGATCGCCGGCAGCGCCGGCGCCACGATGGTCTGCTCCAGCGCGGAAACGAACATCGCCAGCATGATGCCGGCGATGATGGTGTGGACGGCAGCCCGATCGAGCGGCGGCGACACAGCCGGCGCTGGCGCCAACGCCTCGCCCTCAGAGCGCGGCGCCGCGGACTGATCGGCGACGATCTCGGGAGCGATGCTGTGAGCGTCTTCAGGCCTGATTTGGCGCGTCATGGTCTCGATTGTGCTCGCGGGCAAATCCGCGCCTGTGCTGCCTGCGCTACGGCCCAACATTCGACCGCGCCGGAAAGCGGCTTTCTGCCCATAAACTGGGCGTTTGGCACGAATGGCCCGCTACGGCGGCGAATGCAACAACGCCGGCCGCAGAGCAGGTCCTTGATTTTCGGAAGGCCTTGGTCTTCGGAAGGCTTTGGTTTTCGGAAGGCCTTGGTTTTCGGAAGGCGCCGGCCGACGGCTCCCGCGATCGCCGCCATCTCCGGATGATTGTCCGCTGGATAATCTTCAGAGACCTCGTCGGCCGGAGGTAAGCGATCCTCGTCCCTGCGCTACTCTTCCGGCTCGGTCGTGAAAAACAGCGGATAGCCTTTTTCTTTCGCTAACTCGGTCGCTTCTTTTGCCTTGGTCTCGGCGACATCCCGCGTGTAAACCGCGATCACGCAAGCGCCTTTCTGATGCGCGGTCATCATCACCCGATAAGCCTGATCCTCATTCATGCGGAAAACCGCTTTGAGGATGAGGACGACGAACTCCCGCGGCGTGTAGTCGTCGTTGAGCAGAATCACTTTGTAGAGCGGCGGACGCTGTGTCTTGGTGCGCGTTTGCGTGCGCGGCTTAACCAGCGTTTTGCTCATCCTGAACGCTCCAGAGCCAGGATTCGTGACCGGGCGGGTTTGCATGCGCCGACACCATATAATCGCCGAGACCTTCTATCCCCAGTGCCGCGCATCCCGAAGTCCCGCACGGCAGGCGCAGAACATCGAGCCGCCTTGGGATAGTTGTCCCCAACCCCGCGCGTCTTCGTTATGGAACCGCCACCGCAGTATGGCATTGTTTGCCGCAGTCGACGGAGGACGCCATGAACATTCTTTGGATTATCATCATCGGCTTTGTTGCAGGCATCATCGCGCGCTTTCTAGCACCCGGTCCCAACAATCCGCAGGGATTCATATTGACGACGATCCTCGGCATCGTCGGGGCCTTCCTGGCCACCTTCATCGGCCAGACGATCGGCTGGTATCGGATCGACCAAGGCGCAGGCCTGATTGGAGCCGTCGTCGGCGCGGTCGTCGTGCTCTTTATCTGGCACCGGCTCGTTGCCCGCGGGGTGGTTCAGGATCCCGCCGGCGGCGGACGTCGCTGGCTCTAGACCGCGACAACCCGCCGATCAGCGGCCAATCGAGCGGCGCTGCACGACCACGGTACGCGGCGTGCGGCGCTCCACCACAACCGCGCGCGGGGCGCCGATGCGTCCCGTGACGGTGACGCGGTTAACTTCCTTGCGCTGGCCCATGCGGAGCACGACGCCCCGAGCCTCATCGGGCGTGATTTCCATAAGGGAGGCAACGATTTCCATTTGTTCTTTGAGATCGTCTGTCAGGCCTTGAGCGGCAATGACGGCCTCTTCGATCGTGGGCAATTCCTGCCGGACCCGGCGCCGTCCATCCTTGGTTTCCCACACGTTAGTCATTTGGCGCACCCTCGCGTTTCGTTTTTCCTTGGGACCGATTATCGACCTTTTACTGCATTGCAGCAAGGAAAATTGTGCGATGCACGCACAATTCACAACCGCACGAGGCGTTCCACAAACTAAGCGTAGGTTCACACGACCGTGAGAGCGACGAAGGCTGCGCGAGGCGCTCGTCGAAAGCGATAACGCCAGCCGGCCATCCCGGAAAGCGATGCGCATTCCCGGAATGGACAACCAGCGTTTCGAGCAAGACGATGACCTGACAGCGTATCGGCGCAGCGACTACAGCCGACGCCAAGAGCAACCAAGGGACCTAAGAACGAGCCGGCATATCGGCGAACAGAACGCCGCCTTTACCCTTGGCGGCTTTCGGCGTTTCAACAAGCGATACGGTCACCGCTTCCGGCGGGGCGCCGATATTCTTGACGACCGCATCGGTGATGTCCTTGACCAGCGCGCGCTTCGACTCGATCGTCCGGCCTTCCAGCATATAGACAACGATTTCCGGCATCTTTTCCTCCGCGTGTCCCGCGCGCATCTCCGAGACAGAAAATGCGCGCCACTGCCCGTACGGGCTTGCCTCAAATGCGTGTTCCGTCTATCGGAAATTGGTGGGGTCGCACAAGAGAGCCAGATTCGTGAAGGTTTTCTTAGGCGGCGGGCATATTCGACGCGGGTCTGTCGATGAGGCGCGCGCCGTTATGCGGTGGTGACGTTCAGCGACGGTACATGCCGTCCTTGATACTGAGGCAACGCCCTTAATGTCGTGGTTCAGAACCGGCTGGGTTTTGGCTGCGGAGTTGAGACGGGGCAAAATTGAGGAAGCACGAAGCGATACGACGCCAGTAGTGAAGCCGCTGCTGGCGTAGGTCGTGGGTAACTGCCTGGAGCCTGTCCGTTGAGGCGGCGGCAAAAGGCGCAACATGGGGGAACTTATGAAGAAGCTAGCTTTTGCTGTTGGCGCGTTGGCGCTCGTCTTCACGGCCACGGCTCCTGCTCATGCCGACTACGCCGTCGTCAAGTTTCGGAGCGGCTATTGCCGGATTTGGGACCACACCGCAATGGCTCCGCCGGATGGTCACTTCCTGTGGTGGCATTCGCATCATCATTGGTATTATCGCCTGCCGACGCTCGGCGTCGCCTCGTACAAGCTGCACAAGGCGGTTGCTTGGCACCGGTGCTATCACTGGTTCTGAGCTAATCGTCAGCTTGAGACCAAACCTGCCGCCGGTGTTCGGACGCGAGCCGGCGGCAGTATAGTTTTGTTGACGATGGCATAACAAAAATCGTTGTCATCGCTTTCGTTGTTCGGACCTTTGGCGCCGCCACCTTCGGGTGCGCGGCGATTTGTTTTTCTCGGTCCTTTCACGAGCAGACCCGCCTAGGGCATATCGCGATTTAGCCTAATCGTGATGTGCTCTAGAAGGCGGATGCCACCCAAGAAGGCGGACGCCACCCACGGGGTCCTAGGGCACGCCTACACCGCCGCTGCCCATGGAGGGCGTGGATGCGATCTCAATATTGGCCGTACTGGCGCAGCAAAGCGTAGGGTCGTGCGTCATAGCGAGGCGCTGCATAGCGCGGCATGGCGCGTCCAACCACCCTTCGCCGATACGGCGTTCGGACGGCAGACGCCGGCACGGCCGCGGCTTCTGGCGTTGGCGCCGCCGCATTTTCAGCGATCGGCGTGCGCGCAATAGGCGTCTCAGGCGCCATGATCCTCGGTGCATCGACCAGCGCGGTCGTCATCGGCGCATGCCGCGACGCGGCCGCGGCGCCGGCGTGATCGCTTACGCCGATAGATGCTGCATTCGTGAATGCCGACGTATTTGCCGGCAGCGACGCGCTTGAAACATCGGAATGTTGGACCGGCGCCGAGGGCGTCGGCGCTTGCACAGCAGCCTGCGCGCCGCCGACGAGCGATGCCGCTTCAAACGGCCGGATCGCCGAAGGTCCGGTCGGCGAAACCATGGTGCGAGCCGCAACCGACGTGTCGGCGGCAGGCCGATCCGCCAGCGAAATGACGACCGCGGCACCAGCCGCACCGCCGATGACCGCGGCAACGACTAAGCCGCGCGCTGTTCGCAGAAACGTCGGAGCGGGAGCCAGGAACCCCCATTCTGGATTGAAGTTACCGGCGTGACGCATCTAGACCTCCGAGGCTGACAGCCGCCCCTGCGCCAATGTCAGAGCCCTGGCCAGAACAAAGAACACGACGAAGCCGAGTCCCGTTCGGCGCGAACTCGTTAGCGAGCATCATCAACACCAGCAAGCTGCACCACACGCTATGCGAAAGGAAAGGTTGACGACGCGTGTCGACTTTTAGACGCGACCGCCCACAGCGTGTGTGCGCGCGATCACAAAGCAGCGTGGCATCACGTGGACGTGTGATGTCACGCACCCGAAGACGGCCGAACCCAGCCGTCCGCGTGGTGCCGGGAAGCTACAAGATGACTCTTAAAGGTTTGCCAGCAGCGGAGGATTTACTGCCGACCGCCAAAACGCTAACCGCCGAGACGATTACCGATCGATCCGATCCAGGACGGGACCACGCCGATCGTCGACACCGCACGCTGGGTCGCGGCGATGACGTGATTGGTAACGTCCATGGTCTTCGTGAGGAGCGGATCATCATATCGCGCCGTTTTAGCCCGATTCGGCGCGGCTTCACGCGCGTCCATATTCAAAGGCGGATGCGCAATCGGTTTGCCGGGGTGCTGCGCTGAAGCCATGCGGACCCGGAGGGCGTTCGGTTTTGCTGGCGGGGCATTGCGGATGGTTTTGTTCGATGTTCTTGAAGCGTCGGCCGTCTTGGCCGCCGCGGCTACGGCCGGGACTGCCGCGATTTCAGGCGCCGAGCGAGCTGAGGGCCTGATTGCGGGCAGGTTTGGCGGCTTCGGACGCCACCGGATCCGCCTCTTGCCGCGGGACGGCAACGATCCGCCCGGCATTTGCGATGGCGGACTCGTGAGCAGCAGCCATGTGGGTACTTTCCTGGCGGGTCAGTCCGGAGACGTGCCCGACCGCCGGAGTAGCGATGTGGTCGGCGTGGACGGGCGAATCGATCAGCGCCAATGCTGGCGGTGCGGGGGACGCGTCAGGCGGCGGCACCAAGGTGCGGGTCGCCACCGAAGCCTCGGCGGCTGGCTGACGCACCAACGCGACGACGACGGCAGCACTCGCGGTGGCCGCAACCACGGAGGCCAGCACGACCAAGCGCAGCCTCCGCAGAAACTGAGGGGCGGGAGCGAGATAGCCCCATTCGGGATGGAAATTGCCGGTGTGACGCATCAACGCCTCCGAAAGACATAGCGCCCCCACCTGCCCCAAACTCAGTTCTGTCATCGAGGAGCGGCCTTCACCGCCCCGTTTCGCAATCGGCTGCTGACGTTAGCAACCGACGTCAGCTTTCGGCGCTATCGGTCCGCCGCGCCTGACATTGTCCACGAAGCGCTGACGAGATCGGCAGGCGGACGCGGCGACGGGCCCTCGCCGCCAATCCGATCGCCGACCGAGCCGAACCAGGACGGAATGAAGCCGACAGTCGCCGACACCGCATGCTGCGTGGCGGATATCACCCGATCCTTGATCCCGATGGTCTTGGCCATCAGGGAATCGTCGGCACGCGCCGTCGGCTGAGCCGGCACGTCGATCGACTGGGCCGGCGCAACCGGCTGCCCCAGTTGCGAGGCGCCGGCAACGGAATTCTTGCCGCGGACCACTGTCGATTTCGGCGTGGCCACTGGCGATAACCGTCGTCGGGCGCGCAACGGGCAGCGCTCGAGCGATCTGCGCCGGGCCTGGAGCAGCCGCTTCGGCCAAGCCCGGCTGCGGGTCCGGCTGGGCGACGCCGCGGTTCTTCTCGCTGGCGGCCTGGTCCTTGACGTAATCGACGATCGCGACGTGCTCGTCGCGCAGGAGCTGCATCATTTCCGGCGAGGCCGGAGTGACCCGGACCGTGGTCGACTGCGGGGCCTGGCCAATCTGGAAATGGGTCAACAAAAGCCCACCGAGGATACTCGCCAGCGCCGTGGGCAGCGCGTCGTGCACGATCTTGTCGAACAACCGTTTCAGCAACGACTTGAACCGCATCACCCGTTCTCCCCTGCGCCCCGGATTTTTCAAACGGCTGATTGAATTTCAAACACCCGTTATGGGCAGCCGCAGGCCCGGATCAAGGAATTTTTGCGGCAGTTCACGATTTCCCCAGGATGAATTGCACGCAATCGGCTTACGCTGTCTGGGCGGCGAGGCCGGCAATCGCCCAATGAGACACCAAATCGGCCAGGCGTTGGAGCGCGCCCTCGTCGTCAAACACCAGCGAAATCGGTGCGTTGGCGAGTTGCTCGCGATTGCGCACGAAGACGACGCACTGCCCGATCAGCCAGATCGAGGCGAACCTCAGGGTCTTGTCGTCGGCGCTCGGGATGAAGCGACGGACCAGATCCACGGCGACATTCATGAATGGCGCCGCCTCTTCGCTCAGAAGCTTGCGGTACACCGGCGTCGGCCGCACCGATTCCCAATTGAAGATGCGCAGATATCGGGTGAGTTCGTCGCGGCCGACCAGCGGGCGCAATTGATGGCGCACGAACTCGGCGAGCGCCTTCTCCCGCGGCATCGCGCGCATCTCTTCCGCATGGACGATTTGCTGCTCGGTCAGGGCGTGAAATCCCGCCCGCAGCACCTCGCGATACAATCCGTCCTTGCCGGAGAAATGGTAATTGATGGCGGCCTGATTGACCCGCGCCTTGGCGACGATCGCCCGCACGCTGGTGTCATCGTAACCGCGCTCGGCAAAAAGCCGCTCCGCCGCCTTGATGATGCGGTCGCGGGTGATTTCTGAAGGACGAGTCATAACCGGCCTATTTTTCAAACTTTCGTTTGAATTTGATAGGCCCTTGGCGGCGATAATGCAAATTATTCAGGCGTCCGCCGGTTCCACAAATCCCTGGCCAGAGACTCCGCGACGCCTCAGACACTCCAGCCGCCGTTTCGGAGACATGCCGCAACGCACGCGCATGAACCGATCCGGCTTGTGCCGGTTGTCCACGACCGGCATGACTTGTGCCCGCACGCCCACTATCGTCCCCGGCATGATTGGACCGCACCCCATCGAAGGTTACGCCATCGTCTCGGCCAACGGCATGATCGCCGATGGCACCGGCAACATGCCGGATAGCATCCGCAATGACGCCGACCAGCATTTCCTCCAGACCGCCATGGACCGCGCCGCCGTTCTGATCCACGGCCGGCACTCGCACGAAGGCGGCCCGCGCGCCGGCAACCGCAAACGCCTTTTGGTGACCCGGCGCATTTCCGGCATTGCCCCGGATCCATCGCAGCCCAAGGCCATGTTGTGGAATCCCGCAGGCGCCAGCCTCGAGGATGCGATCGGTGCACTCAGCATCGGCCGCGGGCCGATCGCGATCATCGGCGGCACCACGGTGTTCGACCTGTTCCTGCCGCTTTACGACGTGTTCCATCTGACCCGCGCGGCACAGGCCGAAATTCCCGACGGACGACCCGTGTTTTCCGCGGTCGGCGCGACCGCGACGGCGGCGGACGTGTTGATCCGGTCCGGTTTACAGGCCGGCGCGCCGCGCGATCTCGACGGAGCGGCCGGCATCACCCTCACGGACTATCAGCGCGTCGAGTCATGAACGGGCACTCGCACGTCTCAAGCCGCCACGTCATGTCGTCCGCCGGACCATCGTCATGACCGTGCGTCCACCGCGCATGAATTCCGGCAAGGCGCGCGAGAACGTGCTGGATTACGAAATCGCTCAGGAGCAGGCAGCCGCGCTGGGGCGGATGGGCCGCGCGCTCGAAGCGGCGCTTGCGGCGCTCTCAGCGCACGACAAACTTGAACCCGATCCAGACGGTCGGCCGGCGGCTCACGCGGGCGGCACCATGGTACGCGCGCGGCTGCTGCAGGACGCCGGCAACGCGCTGTGGTGCTTCATCGTTCAGCGCGAAGCCTGCGGACTGCGCGATCAAAGAGCGATCATGCGCGAGTACCGCGTACCTCGCGAAGTACAAAACCGCATGGGAACATTCGGCGCGCCGGTGCGTGATCCGACCTGAGACTGTGCCGCAGAGCACAGGCATTTGCGCCCTCAATCCTTTCTTCATCCTCTCGCGGCATGTTGGTCTCGTTAACATGGCGCATACCATGGCTCGAACTCTCCCGCTGATCGACGAACTGGAGGCCGCGCTCGCCGTGAGCGGCGACGATCGTCGCGTCGCGATCCTCAACCGCATCACCGACCTGTTCGTCGGCGCGGCCGAATCCTATTCCGAAGAACAGGTCGGCCTGTTCGACGATGTCATGGCGCGGCTCGTGACCGACATCGAAGCGAAAGCGCGCGCCATCCTGGCGCAGCGGCTGTCGCCGATCGCCAATGCGCCATCCGGCGTCATCCGCATCCTTGCCTTCGACGACGATATCGATGTCGCTCAATCCGTGCTCCAGCACTCGGAGCGGCTCGACGATGCCGCGTTGGTGGACAATGCCAGCCGCAAGAGCCAACGACATCTATTCGCGATTTCGCAACGGCGTCAGCTCAGCTCAGCCGTAACCGACATCCTGGTGGAACGCGGCGACCGCGAGGTCGTGCATTCGGTCGTCAACAATGCCGGCGCCGAATTTTCCGAAGCCGGATTTCGCTCGTTGGTTACCCGCTCGGCCTGGGACGGCGATCTTGCCATCTTTGTCGGCAAGCGCCGTGATTTGCCGCGCGCCCAATTTTTGGTGTTGCTGGAAAAAGCCTCGGCAACGGTGCGGACACGCCTGACCGCGGAAAATCCGCAGTCGGGCGCCGTGGTCAAAGGCGTGGTCGGCGAGGTGGCAAAGGGCATTCGCGAGACGACCCGCAAAGCGTCGCCGGACTTCGCCGCCGCGCAGGCGGCCGTCGAACAACTTCACCGGCTGCGCCGCATCGGCGAGGCCGAAGTCCTGCAATATGCCCGCGAGCGCAAGTTCGAAGAGACCGCAATCGCGCTGTCGATCCTGTGCGACACTCCGATCGACGTGGTCGAGCGGGCGCTGCTCGATCCCGGCGCGGAGATCGTGCTGATTTTGGCCAAGGTCGCAGGCTTGGCGGCGACGACCACCAAAGCGTTGCTGCTGTTGCGCGCCGCCGACCGCGGCATGTCCGCCAAGGATCTCGATCAGGCGCTGGCGAGCTTCAATCGGCTGCAGCCGGAGACGGCCCGCCGTGTCCTGAGCTTCTTCCGCACCCGCACAAAGACCCCGCAACGGGAGACGGCGCCAGTCGCGGTCAACGCCTAGCGCGCCGGTCTCACGTTAAGCCGTCTGCAAAACTTTCAACAAACGCAAATGCCGGCCGCATCGGCGTCGCCGACCGCAAACGGCTGCCCAAAGCTGCCCATCCGCGTTGGGCAGATCACACCCCTTTGATCGCGAAGATGTTCCTATCTGCCGGTCGCAAAGATGGTCTATAAGCCTCAACCATAACGCGTTCTTGGGAGGAAATTGCCATGAAGCTCTATATGCATCCGGTGTCGATGACGAGCCGGCCGATCCGGCTGTTCATTGCAGAAAACAAAATTCCGGTCGAAGAGGTGACGGTCGATCTGTTCACCGGCGAGCACTACGGGCCGGCTTATACGGCGGTCAATCCAAACAATCTCGTGCCGATGATCGAAGACGGCGATCTGCGCCTCACCGAAAGCTCGGCGATCCTGAAATACCTCGCCGACAAGATCGGCTCGCCGGCCTATCCGAAGGACCTGAAGCAGCGGGCCAAGGTCAACGAGATGATGGACTGGCTCAACACCAATTTCTATCGCGACTGGGCCTACAATCTGGCGTATCCGCAGCTCTTCCCCAATCAGAAGCGGCGCAGCGACGAAGCGCAGGCGGCGACCATCGAGATCGGTCAGCAGAACGCCAAGCGCTGGCTGAAAATCCTCAACGATTACTGGATCGGACCGAACAAACAATATCTGTGCGGCAACGAGATCACGATCGCGGATTATTTCGGCGCCGCGCTGGTGACGCTCGGCGAAGTCATCCGCTGCGACCTGTCCGCCTATCCGAACGTCCAGCGCTGGCTCGGCAACATGAAGAAGCTGCCGAGCTGGGCGCCGGTCAACGAGGTGTTCCACGGCCTGGTGGCTTCAGTCAAAGAGCAGCCGTTCCACGCCATCTGACGGAAACGCGCGTTACTCCGGCGCCGGGCGAACAAGCTCGGCCCGGAGCAATGCGCGCCCACAGCCTGGAAGTTCATTCGCCGCGGCCGTGCGAATTTGGTCCGGACTCGGCTCATCTTATTTTCGCGATCATGGATTGCGGGCTTGCGAACGTTCGTTCGCGCTCCGGCATGACGCGCAACACACGAGAACGCCCATGCGCATGAGCAGCGACCACATTCTCACCAGCCAAGCCGGCAGTTTGCCGCGGCCGGACGATCTGCTCACCGCCAACGCGGATCGCGAATCCGAAGCCGCGACCGACGAGCGCGCTTTTCAGGAGACGCTGCAAAAAGCCATCGTCGACGTCGTGCGCAAACAAAAAGACATCGGCATCGACGTTCCGGGTGACGGCGAGTTCGGCAAGTCGATGGGCCACAAGGTCAATTACCGGGCCTGGTGGAGCTATTGCTTCAACCGGCTCGGCGGCCTCGATCTCGCCGGTCCCGGCCTACACGACGCCGCGCCAAAACGCGCCAAGCCCGGCGAAGTCCTGCTCACGAGCTTTGCCGACCGCCGCGATCGCACCAAGTTTCTGTCGGTCTACCAGGATCCGGACGGCGGCGTTTACACCGGACCGCCGATGGCCAAATGGCCGGTCTGCACCGGGCCGGTTGTCTACAAAGGCCACGACGCAATCAAAGCCGACATCGCCCACTTCAAGAACGCCCTGAAAGCGGCCGGCGTCGAGGAAGGCTTCATGACCTCGGTGGCGCCGGCGAGCGCGTCGCGGCTCCGCAACGTCTATTACAAGAGCGACGAAGAGTTCATGTACGCGGTCGG
This sequence comes from uncultured Alphaproteobacteria bacterium, assembly GCA_963737755.1. Classification (GTDB taxonomy): domain Bacteria; phylum Pseudomonadota; class Alphaproteobacteria; order Rhizobiales; family Xanthobacteraceae; genus BOG-931. The sequence goes on from CAVTTZ010000033.1 coordinate 131,364, forward strand.
CGAGGCCATGCGTGAGGAATACAAGGCGATCGTCGACGCCGGATTGATCCTGCAACTCGACGATCCGGCTATCGCCGAGAACTGGGACATGGTGAACCCGGAGCCTTCGGTTGAGGATTACAAAAAATTCTCGATGGTGCGGATCGAAGCCCTGAACCACGCGATCCGCGGACTGCCGCAGGACCGCATCCGTTTTCATCTGTGCTGGGGCAGCTGGCATGGGCCGCACACCACCGATATCCCGATGCGTGATATCGTCGACGTGATGCTGGCGGTCAACGCGCAGGCCTATTCGTTCGAGGCCGGCAATGTCCGCCACGAGCACGAATGGACGGTGTGGGAAGACGTCAAGCTTCCCGACGGCAAGATCATTCTGCCCGGCGTGGTGAGCCACGCCACCAACGTGGTCGAGCATCCGGAGCTCGTCGCCCAGCGCATCCTGCGCTTCACCAAAAGCGTCGGCCGCGAGCACGTCATCGCCGCGACCGATTGCGGGCTTGGCGGCCGTGTTCATCCGATGGTGGCCTGGGCCAAGCTCGAGGCCCTGGCGCAAGGCGCTGCGCTGGCAAGCAAACAACTTTGGCGCTGAGCGCGCCGATTTGTTAATCCTGCACGACGCTCCGACGTTGGCTCACGTCGAGCATAGGCTTCCGTGCAGGAGACAGCTCATGGCTTCTCGACCTCTTGTTTGCGCCGGTGCCGCGATCACGGCGGCGTATCTTTTATCCGCCCTGCCCGCTGCGGCGCAGTCGCAAACCGATCTGGAACGCGCCTACCGCACCATCGCTTCAAAGACTTTCGTCGATCTCACGCACAGCTTCGGTCCCGACACACCGGTGTGGTCTGGTTTCGGCCCGGCCAAATTCTCGCCGGCGGTCGATCCAAAAACACACGAGCCCTACACCATCCCCAAGGACGGTTTTCGTGCGACGTATTACGAAATGGTCGGCCAAGACGGCACCCATGTCGACCCGCCGGCGCACTTCGCGGAAAACGGAATCACGATGGACAAGATTCCGCTCAAGGAGATGATCCTGCCGCTGATCGTCCTCGACGATACGCCCTATCTGGCCAAGGATCCCAATCACGCGTTCACGGTCGAAGATCTCAAGGCTTGGGAACAAAAGCATGGACGTGTGCCGAGGGGCACGTTTGTCGCGTTGCGCACCGATATGTCCAAGGATTGGGACGCCGATCCGAAACGCTTCGAACGCAGCCCGTTTCCCGCTTGGGCGTTCGAGACGATCAAATTTCTTTACGAACAGCGCGGTGTGACGGCGACCGGGCACGAAAGCATGGACACCGATACGACCGACAAGATGGATTCCGAGACGTACATTCTCCAACGCGGCCACTATCAGATCGAAGTCATGGCCAATCTCGATAAAGTGCCGCCAACCGGCGCTCTCATTGTGGTGAGTTGGCCGAAAGTCCGCGACGGACTCGGATTTCCAGCGCGCGCTTTTGCAATATTGCCTTAAATTTTCGGTTTCAGGTATTCCGCGGCGCACGTGCGCGAATATTTGCAAAAGCAAAGCCGGCCCGGCGATCCGCCGAGCCGGCTCCCTCAAATTACGCAGCGTAACGCTGCGTTTTCACCCACGCCTCGATCTCGCGCTCCGCTTCATTCTTGCTGAAGCCGTAATGCGCTTGCAGGCGTTTGGCCAATTCTTCGCGGCGGCCCTCGATGTTGGCGACATCATCGTCGGTGAGCTTGACCCAGTTGCCCCGCACACCGGCTTTGAATTGCATCCAATTAACCTGGATAAGGTCCCAGTTCATCCGCGTCTCCTCGCTGACGAATGTGTTGCGCTCCCCCGCGCTCGCGGCGCGCCCACGCGGGGCGTGATGCGACTGCAATTCGACAACTTCGCGGTCATTCGGCGGAGAATTCTGGCAAGATCGCGCGAGAGCTAGCAAAATGTAAACGCGATCGCACACGGCCGCTTGACGCCAACCGCCCTGTCGCCGAAGAGACACTATGGCCGCGCCTCCTCCGAGCCCGGATGTCAGCCAAATCGCCCACGACATCCGCGCTGGCGACCGCACCGTCCTGTCGCGTGCGATTACGCTGATCGAGAGCAAACGCATCGACCACCGGCGGATCGCAGCCGCCCTTACCCAAGAATTGCTCCAAAGTACCGGTCACGCCATCCGGGTCGGCATCACCGGCGCCCCCGGCGTCGGCAAGTCCACGTCCATCGACGCGATCGGCAGCATGCTCACGGCCGAGGGCCACAAGATCGCGGTGCTGGCGGTCGATCCGTCATCGCAGCGCACCGGCGGCTCGATACTGGCCGACAAGACCCGCATGGCGCGGCTCGCCATCGACATGAATGCGTTTATCCGCCCCTCCCCGGCTTCGGGCACGCTCGGCGGCGTCGCGGCCAAGACGCGCGAAACGATGCTGCTCTGCGAGGCGGCGGGTTACGACGTCATTTTGGTCGAGACCGTCGGCGTCGGCCAATCGGAGATCGCGGTCGCCGACATGACCGATTTTTTTCTGGCGCTGATGTTGCCGGGCGCCGGCGACGAGTTGCAGGGATTGAAGAAAGGCATTGTCGAACTCGCCGACATGATCGCGGTCAACAAGGCCGACGGCGACAATGTCGTGCGGGCGCGCGCCGCCGCTGCCGAATATCGGGCGGCGCTGCATATCCTCACGCCACGGTCGCCGAATTGGGTGCCGCCGGTCGTCACCTACTCGGCGCTGACCGGCGACGGCATTGCTGGCCTGTGGCAGCATGTGCGCGACCATCGCGACAAGCTCACGGCGTCGGGCGAACTGGCAAAGCGGCGCGGCGAACAACAAGTAAAGTGGATGTGGTCGATGCTTGAGGAGCGCTTGTTTGCACCATTGCGCGCCGACAAACGGCTCAAGGCCGCAATGCCCCGCATCGAAGCCGAAGTCTCCGGCGGACGTCTTGCCGCCAATGCGGCGGTCGAGGAAATCGCCGCGATGCTCGAGCACTGAGCCTTGCGCGTCGTCATCGCCGGCTTCGGCGCATTTCCGGGCGTGCCGTTCAATCCCAGCACCGCTTTGGTCCGCGCCTTGGCGGGCCGGCGGCGACCGGCGCTGGCCGATGTGGTTTGCACCACGCACGTCTTCGCCACCAGCTACGCCGCCGTCGACCGCGATCTACCAAAACTCTTTGCGGAAAAACCTGATCTGATTTTGATTTTTGGCGTTGCTGGGCGGCGGCGCTATCTGAGCATCGAGACCCGCGCCCGCAATGCGCAGTCGCTGCTGTATCCGGATGTGACCGGCCACCATCCGGCGCGCGGCACAATCGAGCGCGGCGAACCGGAAGCACTGCGCGGGGGCGCGCGATTTTGGCTGCTGCGCGCAGCGGTCCGACCCAGCGGCTTCCCGGCGCGGCTGTCGCGCGATGCCGGACGTTATTTGTGCAATTACGTCTATTGGCGCGCACTGGCGAAGGCGCGCGGAACGTCGACGCTGGTTCAGTTCATCCATATTCCTCATGTGGCCATGCACCCGTACAAGCGGCGTACGCTCGGGCGACGGCTCGGCTTTTCACCGCTCGTCGCCGCCGCCGAGATGCTTCTGGTGGCGCTGGTTGCCGCAAGCCGCCGTTAACGCAGCAATGAAATAGTCGCCTGCGCGGCAGTCCGCGCTTGTGCCGTTTGGTGCTCGCTTCGCCGCCGCGAGGAGCCTTTCGCGATGTCCATCAATCGCCGCCGCATGCTTGCCGCCTTGGCCGGCGCCGGAGCGCTCGGCGCCGCGAGCAAGGCCCCGGCCGCGCCGCGCGATACGGGGCCCCGCGCAGAACTCGATGCCGCGACGTTTGGACTGCGCGCCAACGCCGCCGACGATCAATCGTCGATCCTGCAACGCGCCATCGAGCAAGCCGCGCCGGCGCGCGCGGTGTTGCGGCTGGCACCGGGCTTTTATCGCGCCGGCGGTTTGCAGTTGCCGCCTTACACCGCGATTAGTGGCGTTGCCGGCGCAACCCGCATCGTCATGAACGGCGGCCCGTCGATGATGTCGGCGACCGGCGGCGACCATATCCGCATCACCGATATCGTTCTCGACGGCGCGGGCATTCCGCTGCCGGACCGCCGCGGACTTCTGCATCTGACGCAGGGCCGCGCCGTCCGCGTCACGGGTTGCGAGATCGTCAATTCCGGGCGCTACGGCGTGGCGCTGGAATTCCTCGACGGCGAAGTCTCAGGCAACACGATCAACGGCGGCGACGCGGCGATTTTCTCGATCGACGCGCGCGGGTTGAGGATTGCCGACAACACCATTCGCGGGACCGGCAACGGCGGCATTCTGGTCTGGCGCAGCGCGCCCGGCGACGACGGCACGCTGATCGTCGACAATCGGATCGACGGCGTCATGAACAAAGCCGGCGGCTCCGGCCAATGGGGCAACGCCATCAACGTGTTTCGCGCCGACAACGTGATCGTGCGCGGCAATCGCATCCGCAATGCCGCCTTCACCGCCGTGCGCGGCAACGCCGCCTCCAATCTGCAGATCGTCGGCAACACCTGCAACGGCCTCGGCGAGGTCGCGCTGTATGCCGAATTCGGCTTCGAGGGCGCGGTGATCGCCAACAATGTCGTCGACGGCGCCGCGCTCGGCGTTTCGGTGACGAATTTCGACAAAGGCGGCCGGCTCGCAGTCGTGCAAGGCAATCTGATCCGCAATCTCGTCAACCGGCGGCCGGCGGGCACCGATCCCAACGACGGCGCCGGCATCGGCATCGGCATCGAAGCCGACACCGCCGTGACCGGCAACGTCATCGAGAATGCGCCTTATGCCGGCATCGCGGCGGGCTTCGGCCCCTATCTGCGCGATGTCGCGATCACCGGCAACGTGATCCGCCATGCCGAATTCGGCATCGCAGTCTCCGTAGCGCCGGGCGCCGGCGCGGCCGTCATCGCCGACAACATGATTGCCGAGGCGCGCGGCGGCGCCATCGTTGGCATGGAGTGGAAGAAGCCGGTGACCGGCGATCTCAGCAAGGACGGCGCCGGCCGCTATTCGCAATTATCGATCACAGGCAATCGCGTACGCTGAAGTCTCTCGATGTTGCATCGGCTGCGATCGATGCGGCGCGCCGATCGACACTGTCCCTGCCGCCGCGTCAGTCTCAGACGTTTCGTCGCGCGCGCCCGACGTTGTACAAACACCGGCTGCTCTTTATTTTCTGACGTCCAAGCCATGAGCATAAAACCATGAGCCGCGACGCAACCATCGGACCTGCCAAACCGCGTCGCCGCTTGTGGCGGGTGCTCAGCTATGTGTTGGCGACCGGAATTCTTGTTGCAATCGCCCTTGGTCTGACCTTGATCTTCGGACGCGAGGCACCGTCAGGCAGAGGCGACCTGGTCGGCACCGGTCTGAAACTTCCGTCAGCCGATCGAAGCTTCGTTCCGACGGTCAATTTCTCGCAGGCGCGGCCGTGGCCGGCCGGAGCGCATCCAACCGTACCGGACGGCTTCCGCGTGAGCGCTTATGCGTCAGGCCTCGATCATCCGCGCTGGCTCTACGTCTTGCCCAATGGCGACGTGCTGGTGGCCGAGGCCAGCACCGTGCCGCGCCGCGAGCGCTCGATCACACAGACGGTGCAAGTCTGGCTGCAGCGCAACACCGGATCTGTCCAGAACAGCGCCAACCGCATCACGCTGTTGCGCGGCGTGCGCCCGGACGGCACGGCCGAACAGCGCTTCGATTTCGCCACCGGCCTGAACCAGCCGTTCGGCATGCTGCTGCTCGGCGACACGTTTTATGTCGCCAATACCGACGGCGTCTGGCGCTTCCCCTATCACCAGGGCGACACGCACCTTGAAGGTCCGGGCGAGAAAATCCTCGATTTACCAGCCGGTGGTTACAACAATCACTGGACGCGAAACCTGATCGCCAACCGCGCCGGCACCAAGCTCTATGTGACGGTCGGGTTCCGGCAGCAATGTCGGCGAGAATGGCATCGACAACGAAGTTCATCGCGCCAACATCCTTGAATTCAATCCCGACGGCTCCGGCATGCGGGTCTTCGCGTCCGGCCTGCGCAATCCCAACGGACTGGCCTTCGCGCCCGGCACCGACACGCTGTGGACGGTCGTCAACGAACGCGACATGCTCGGCAACGACCTCGTCCCCGACTACCTGACCAGCATCAAGGACGGCGGATTCTACGGTTGGCCCTACAGCTATTGGGGCCAAAATATCGATCAGCGGGTAAAGCCGCAGCGCCCCGATCTGGTCGCCGCAGCGATCGCACCGGACTACGCGCTCGGTGCGCACGTGGCCGCGCTCGGCTTGACCTTCAGTGGCGGCGATGCCTTTCCGCAACATTTCCGCGACGGCGTTTTCATCGGCGAACATGGCTCCTGGAACAGGCGGCCGTTCAGCGGCTACAAGGTGGTGTTTGTTCCGTTCCGCGACGGGCGTCCGGACGGCAAGCCGGAGGATTTCGTCACCGGTTTCATGCCGGCGGACCAACAAGGTGTCGCGCATGGACGTCCGGTCGGTGTCACATTCGATTCCGCCGGAGCCCTGCTGATTGCCGATGATGTCGGCAACACGATTTGGCGCGTCACCGCAGAGCGCCGAGACTAGCCGGCTCGGCGGAAAAGCACGACCTCGCCCCTGCCGTCCGCATTGGCGACCGTCCCGCCCACAGGGTTTGGGGTTTCGCCTTCCGGCAGGCCGGCAAGCCGAGCCCAAATGTCGCGCGCGTCGGCCGCCTCGCGCACGGCTTCAACGATATCGTCCCAATCGTAGTAGCGGCGCCAGCGCCCGCTATCCCGCATCTCGGCGAGATAGACGCAGCGACGCTCCGCCAGGTCGTGCCATTTTCGCGCGATGTCATCGTACCGACGAAACTGCGGTTCCGACATGATAAGGACCGACCGTGTGCCCGGCTTGTCAGGGTTCAAAAATGTTGCGTGGGACGCTTGAACGCGAAGACAGATTCATCGAGCACGCGCGAAACTGAGCGCACGAAGGACTGCAGCGACCGAAACACATGAGATCAAAATCGGCCTAGATCGCCGATCGCCATCCCGGATGGGTCCCCGAGCAACCGCTCCATCGAGCCAATGCACGCCCCCACCGGAACCTAGATTTTTGCTTGCCGTCGTCCGTCTCTTGGAAGCCAGCTTGCGATGCAACAAATCACATTGCTATGCGCCTGTTGCACAGGCGAATAGCTAAACTGATTCTATTCAGCACGTCTTTAGGAAAATACCAGTCATCCATTGACCACTACGATGACCGGGTCATGACCAGTTTCTTTGTTTGGAACAGGATGTTGTTGGATGTTTTTTCCCGGCCCCGACCAGTTCCGTCGCATTTTTTCAAAAAAGCCACTCAGAGCTGCACGCGGATCAAACGCGCCAGCTCGCCGACGACGCCACGACGGAATAAAAGCACACAGATGACAAAAATGAATCCCTGGATCACCAAAACCCATTGGCCGAACGGCGCCAGATAGTTCTGCATGGCGACGACGATAAAGGCGCCGACGACGGGACCAAAGACGGTACCGAGGCCGCCCAGCAGGGTCATCAGCAGCACATCGCCCGACATGGTCCAGTGCACGTCGGTGAGCGACGCGAGTTGAAAGACCAGCGAATTCATGGCGCCGGCCAGCCCCGCCAGGGTGGCCGACAGCACGAAAGCGACCAGCTTGTAGCGTTCGGTCTTGTAGCCGAGCGAAATGGTGCGCTGTTCGTTCTCGCGGATTGCCTTGAGCACCTCGCCAAACGGCGAATTGATGATCCGGTAGATCAGAAGGAAGGCGGCGAGAAACACCACGAGCACGAAACCGTACATATTCATTTCGTGCGACAGGTCGAACAGTCCGAACAGGCGGCCGCGCGGCACGCCCTGGATGCCGTCCTCGCCGCCGGTGAACTTCGCCTGCAACGCGAAAAAGTACATCATCTGGGCGAGCGCCAGCGTGATCATGGCGAAGTAGATGCCCTGGCGGCGAATGGCGAGGCCGCCGGCGATCAAGCCAAGGACCGCCGCAACCGCGGTGCCGCCGATGACCGCAAGCTCGGGCGGCCAGCCCCAGGCTTTCGCCGCATAGGCGGCGGCATAGCTCGCCCAGCCGAAGAACAGCGCATGGCCGAACGAGGCCAGCCCGACATAGCCGATCAACAGGTTGAACGCGCAGGCGAACAACGCGAAGCACAGCGCCTTCATCAGGAAGACCGGATAGACCACGAACGGACCGACCACGAAGAGGACGACCATGGCCACGAAGGCGATGCCAAGGCTCCAGCCGCCGGCGCGGTCTTGCTTCAGCAGCGGAGATTCCAGTGCGCGTTCCATCAGGCGCTCCGTCCAAACAGACCGGCCGGCCTGATCAGCAACACGATCGCCATGATGACGAAGATCACGGTGTTGGAGGCCTCGGGATAGAACACCTTGGTCAATCCCTCGATGATGCCGAGCGCAAAACCGGTGAGGATCGCGCCCAAGATCGAGCCCATGCCGCCGATCACCACCACCGCGAACACGACGATGATCAGATCGGATCCCATCTGCGGCGAGACGTTGTAGATCGGCGCCGCCATCACGCCGGCCAGCGCCGCGAGCCCGACGCCAAAGCCGTAGGTCAGCATCACCATGCGCGGCACATTGATGCCGAAGGCGCGCACCAGCGTGGGATTTTCCGTGGCGGCGCGCAAATAAGAGCCCAGCCGGGTGCGCTCGATGGCAAACCAGGTCACAAGACATACGACAAGCGACAGCGCGATCACCCAGCCGCGATAAATCGGCAGGAACATGAAGCCGAGATTGACCACGCCGCGAAGCGCGTCGGGCGCCGCATAGGGCAAGCCCGACGAACCCCATTGGTTGCGGAACAAGCCTTCGATGATGAGCGCCAAACCGAACGTGAGCAGAAGGCCATACAGGGGATCGAGCTTGCGCAAATGCTGGAGGAAAAGCCGCTCGATCAGAACGCCGGTGATGCCGACCAAGATCGGCGCGATCACCAGCGCCGCCCAGTAATTCACGCCGAAATTCTGCAGCAGCAAATAAGCCGCGAAGGCGCCCATCATATACTGCGCGCCATGGGTGAAATTGATGATGTTGAGCATGCCGAAAATGACCGCAAGCCCAAGGCTGAGCAGCGCATAGAACGAGCCGTTGATCAGGCCGAGCAGAAGCTGCCCGAACAACGCCTGTGACGGTATGCCGAAAATCTCGAACATGCCCCTTCCCCAACTGCCTCCCTCTCACAGAGAGAGGTCGGCCAGTCTACTCCTACGCATCCTCGATCACGGTCAAACAAACGACATCAGCCGCCGACCAGCGGGCAGCCGCCTTCCTTGAGCGGCCGGAACGCTTCGTTGGCCGGAATGGTCACGCGCAGCTTGTAGTCGTCGCCCGGATATTTCGATTCGTCCGGCTTCTTCACTTCGAACAAAAACGCGTCGTGCATCTTGCGGCCGTCGATGCGCACCGAGCCTTTGCCGAACAGCGGATCGTCGGTCGGCAGCTCTTTCATCTTGGCAATGACGGCGCGACCGTCGCTGGCGCTTTTGAGGGCGTCGACCGCCTTCAGATAATGGATGACCGACGAATAGACGCCGGCGGGCAGCATGCTGGGAAATTTGCCGGGCCGGTTGGAGGCCACCTGCCAGCGCTTGGTGAAAGCGCGGTTGGCGTCGGTCATGTCCCAATACCAGGTCTCGGTGAGCAGCAAACCCTGCGCGGTTTTCAGTCCGACCGCCTCGACATCGTTGATGAACACGAGCAGACCGGCGAAGTGCTGGCCGCCGGCGGTGATGCCGAATTCCGCGCCCTGTTTGATCGCATTGACGGTGTCGCCGCCCGCATTGGCGAGCCCGATGATTTTGGCCTTCGAGGTTTGCGCCTGCAGCAGGAAGGACGAGAAATCGGCGTTGTTGAGCGGCGTGCGCACGCTGCCGACCACCTTGCCGCCGGCGGCGGTCACGACCTTGCTGGTATCGCGCTCGAGCGCCTGGCCGAATGCATAATCGGCGGTGAGGAAGAACCAGGTATTGCCGCCGGTCTGGACCACGGCGCGGCCGGTGCCGTTGGCCAGCATCCAGGTGTCGTAGGTCCACTGGATGGTGTTGGGCGAACAGCGCGGTCCGGTCAGATCGGAGGTGCCGGGGCCTGAGCCGACAAACACTTTGTTCTTTTCGCGGGTGACGTCGCTGACCGCGAGCGCCACGCTCGACGTCGGCACGTCAAAGATCGCGTCGACATGATCGACGTCGTACCATTGCCGGGCCAGGCCGGCGCCGACGTCCGGCTTGTTCTGATGGTCGCCGCTGATCACATCGACTTTCATGCCGTGAGCGGCCGGATTGAAATCCTCCACCGCAAGCTTTGCGGCCGCAACCGAGCCGGCGCCGCCGATGTCGGAATAGAGTCCCGACATGTCGTTGAGGACGCCGATCTTGACGTTGATGTCCGCTGCGCGGGAGACCGACGCGCTGCACAACAACGCAGCGAACGAAAGCGCGAGCAAGCCGGCCTGCCCGAATGCGGAGGCACGTTCGCAGCCATCGGCGCGCGTGAATTTGCCGGCACGTTCCATGTCAGATCTCCTCGGTTTCGCGGCCATTTCTGCCGCGCGTACGCGCACCAAAGTCTCCCCCCTTCCCGATATCAGACTCCGAGATACTCGTGGAGCTTTTCGGTATTCGCCTTTAGTTCAGCCGCGGCGAAATGATCCACGATCCGGCCGTGTTCCATGACGTAGTAGCGGTCCGCCACGGTGGCGGCGAAGTGGAAATTTTGTTCGACCAAAAGGATCGTAAAACCCTGTGCCTTGAGCGCCGCGATGGTGTGGCCGATCTGCTGAATGATGACCGGAGCGAGCCCCTCGGTGGGCTCGTCGAGCAACAGAAGCCGCGCGCCGGTGCGCAGAATGCGGCCGATGGCCAGCATCTGCTGCTCGCCGCCGGAGAGCTTCGTGCCCTGGCTCGACAGCCGCTCGCGCAGGTTCGGGAACAACTCGAAAATGCGATCGAGCGACAGCCCGCCGGGACGCACCTGCAGCGGCAGCAGCAAGTTTTCCTTGACGTCGAGGGTCGAGAAAATACCGCGCTCTTCCGGGCAGAACGCGATCCCGGCGCGCGCGATGACATCGGATGAGCGCTTGATCAGTTCCTTACCTTCGAAGCGCACCGAGCCGGTGCGGCTGTCGATGATGCCCATGATGGCTTTGAGCGTCGTGGTCTTGCCGACGCCGTTGCGGCCGAGCAGCGTCACCACCTCGCCTTCACGCACGTCGAATGTGACGCCGTGCAAAATGTGCGACTCGCCGTACCAGGCTTCCAGATCCTTGACCGCAAGCAGCGCGTCGTTTTCCGCCATCGTTATCAGCCGTGTCCGGTTCCCAGATAGGCTTCGCGCACGGCTGCGTTGGCCGATACGGTTTTGTAATCGCCTTCGGCCAACACCTGCCCGCGGGTCAGCACGGTGATGCAGTCGCACAGGTCGGAGACGACGCTGAGATTGTGCTCGACCATCAGCACCGTGCGCTTGGCACCGACTGCTTTGATCAGCGCGCTGATGCGGGCGATGTCCTCGCGGCCCATGCCGGCCATCGGCTCATCGAGCAGCATCAAGTCCGGGTCGAGCGCCAGCGTGGTGGCGATCTCGAGCGCGCGCTTGCGGCCATAGGGCAATTCCACCGCCAGCGCATTGACGTAGGGCGACAGGCCGACATCGTCGATCAGCGCGCGTGCGCGGTCATCGAGCGCGCTGAGGATGCGTTTGGAGCGCCAGAAATCGAACGAGGTGCCGCGTTGCCGCTGCAGCGCGATGCGCACATTTTCCAGCACGGTGAGATGCGGAAACACCGCCGAAATCTGAAACGAGCGCCCGAGGCCAAGCTGCGCCACGTCGGCGGGCTTGAGCGCCGTGATGTCGCGGCCAGTCGAACACGATGCGTCCGCGGGTCGGCGCCAGGAATTTGGTGAGGAGATTGAAGCACGTGGTCTTGCCGGCGCCGTTCGGCCCGATCAATGCATGAATGCTGCCGCGCCGCACGCGCAGGTTCACCCCGCGCACAGCGACGAAGCCGGCAAACTCCTTGGTCAGGTCCTCTGTTTCGAGGATCGTATCTTCGGGCACGACGTTCCCCACGCTTGCGTCATTCTCGGCATCTTCGGCGCGAAGGTAAAGGGTGCGGATGTCGCGTGTCTCGTTGTCGGGCGTATGTTCACGTTTCGTAACCGGAGAGACGGCTTAGACGAGGATGGCGTTTCAAGGAATGCCGCCCCTCCGGTCGTCACCACCGGGCTTGACCCGGTGGTCCATGCTACCTCGCGGATCATCCTCGTACTCACCTGCCGATCTTCCGCATGGATTGCCGGGTCAAGCCCGGCGATGACGTAGGGGGAGCAATTGCGGACGAAAGGTGAGAAATCGCCCGCCATGGAACCGTTCGCGGCGCCCCGCGTTCACGCTGAGGACCAATGCATGCGCTTGCATGCGATCCTCCCCGCGCGATGCCGCCCGGCGCTTACCCCGCCACCGCAGTAGAAAACAGGGCATATGCAATTGGAAGTTGAATGACTGTCGAGGAGCTTTCGATCCGACGAGCGCAGCGGCCGGGCGCAAGCTCCGGCGCGCCAAGCGCTCTTGGAGCATCTCCCGACTTTGCGGCTTCTCCCGAATTTCTCGGCCAGCACCTCGCAGCTATCGTTGAATCGTCGGACGACGCCATCATCAGCAAGAGCTTGGATGGAATTATCCAGACGTGGAATCGCGGCGCCGAGCGCGTGTTCGGCTACACGGCTGACGAGGTGATCGGTCAGCCGGTGACCATCCTAATTCCGCAGGAGCGTCTCGACGAAGAGCCCGGCATCCTGGCGCGCATCCGCAGCGGCGAGCGGATCGAGCATTACGAGACGGTGCGCCGGCGCAAGGACGGCAGCCTGATCGATATCTCGTTGACGGTGTCGCCGATGCGCGACGCGAACGGCCGCGTGACCGGCGCCTCCAAGATCGCGCGCGACATCACCGAGCGCAAACGGGCCGACGATGTCTTGCGCGACAGCGAGCGCCGGCTGCAGGAACTGTTCTCGTCCATTCCGGCGGCGATCTACACCACCGACGCCGAGGGCCGCGTCACCTACTACAACGATGCCGCGGTGGCGCTTGCCGGCCGCACACCGACGCTCGGCAGCGATGAATGGTGCGTGACCTGGAAGCTCTATTGGCCGGATGGCACCCCGCTGCGCCAGGAAGAGTATCCGATGGCGATCGCGCTCCGCGAAGGACGCGCGATCCGCAACGCGGAGGTGATTGCCGAGCGCCCGGACGGAACGCGCGTGCCGTTCATCCCCTACCCCACCGTGCTGCGCGACATTCACGGCCAGATCATCGGCGCCATCAACATGCTGGTCGATATCAGCGAACGGCGCCAGGCTGAAACGCAACAGCGGATGCTGCTGCGTGAGCTCAACCACCGCGTCAAAAACAATATGCAGATGCTGCAGTCGCTGCTCTACACGGCGGCGAAGAAGACCCACAATGCCGAGGCCGCCGAGATCCTCGACGAAGCCAGCAAGCGCATTACCGCGATGGCCGCAGCGCAGCGCGTGCTCTACGCCACCACCGACGCGACGACGTTTCAGGCTGACGAATTCCTCGAAGCGGTTTGTCAGAGCGCGCAACAAACGCTGCCGGCGGGGATCAGGATCGAGCGCGGGCCCGCGTCGGGAGAATTGTCCAACGACGCCGCCATGCCGCTGGCCCTGATCCTCAACGAGCTTTTGACCAACGCGGCCAAATACGGCGGCAACGCCGACGGCGAATGCATTATTCGGGTCGGCCTGAGCCAGGAAGGAGACCGCTTCACGTTGTATGTCGAAGACGATGGCCCCGGCTTTGATCTAAAATTGGTCGCCAGGCGGTCGTCGGGTCTGGGGCTGGTCCAGGGACTGGCCGGGCAATTGCGGGGCCACTTCGAGGTGACACGAAGCCCCTCCACCCGCTGCACACTCTGCTTCGCCTGATCGATATCATGCGGGAGACAATCAGCGCGGGCCCGTCGCATCCCCAAACTTCACCCATGCGCACGCCCGACCGCGGCATTGCTTTCGCCCATACCGAAAGCGGTAGGCACGAGGCCCGCGGCGCCGTCGCCGAGCGCCTCGTGGTTGTCGAGGACGATTTCCTCGTCGCCAGCCAGATCGAAGCGGCGCTGACCGACGCCGGGTTCGATATCGCCGGCGTGGCCGCATCGGCCAGCGAGGCGATCGCCCTTGCTGCATCGAAACGCCCGGCATTGTGCGTGATGGACATTCGGCTCGCCGGAACGCGCGACGGCATCGACGCGGCCATCGAGATTTTCAAAACACTAGGCATCCGCTGCATCTTCGCCACCGCCCATGCCGACCCGGGCATCCGCTCCCGGGCCGAAAAGGCGGTGCCGCTGGGCTGGCTGCAAAAGCCGTTTTCGATGGCCTCGCTGGTCGAGGCGGTCCGCACTGCCCTGCGGACCCTGGACGCCGGCAACTGACCGGTTATCCCGGAACCGGTGGTCGCGGGACTTTCAAAAACCCCTGCTAGGATTGGTGATCGAGTCCGGTCCGCTCAGCGGTCGTTGCGGCGGCAATCCAGGTTGGAGCATCGTCGACTTTGCCGCATATCTATCAAGTCCCGCGGGGGCGAGGACGAGCGGGCCGACCGTGACCAATTCGCCAAGATCGGATGTTCGCACCGGCCTGTCCGCCGCGGCATTGGCAGCCGTCGTCGCATTGTCATGTCTGGGTGTCGTTTCGACGGCGCGGGCCGGAGATAGCAGCAACGCCGGCGCCGCACCGTCGGCGACACCGCCGTCGCTCCCGGTCTATCTGCACCAACTCACCGATGTCGGCGGCCTGCGCACCCAACTGGAGAAGCAGGGGCTCACCTTCACGTTCAGCTATTTCGGCGACAGCTTCGACAATCCGTTAGGTGGTGTGAAACAAGGCGCCGGCTATGACGGCCGCTTCGGCATCATCGTGGACGGCGATCTCCAGAAGCTCGTCGGCTGGTCGGGCGGGAAAGTCCACGCCAGCGTGCACACCATCTTCGGCAATCAATACAGCGCGACCAATCTCGACAACCTGATGCTGGTGAGCAATGTCGAGGCGCCGCCGACCGTCCGCCTGTTCAATCTCTGGTTCGAGCAAAGCCTGACCGACAAGATCGGCCTGCGTCTCGGTCAATTCACGGCCGCCCAGGAGTTCATTGTCAGCAAAAACGCCGACCTGTTCATCAACAGCACTTTCGGCTGGCCGATGCTGAATACCCAGAACCTGCCGAGCGGCGGTCCGAACTATCCGGAAGCCGGTCTTGGCGCCCGCCTGCAGGTGACGTTCAACGACCGTTTCCTGATGCGGGCCGCGCTCTTCGACGGCGATCCAGCCGGCTCCGGGCTCCAACAACCCGATCTCGACCGACAAGTACGGGGTCGCCTTTCGGGTCAACGATCCGCCCTTCATGATCGTCGAGGCGGTGTTCGGCTATGGCGGCGCCCGGCTGATCGGCGCCCAGCAAAACCCCAACCAGGAAGGCAACGGCTTGCCCGCCGCCGACGAAGAAGGGCCGCGGCTTGCAACCTCGCCTACGGACCTGCCGGGCGTCATCAAGGTTGGCGGCTGGTACAATGCCGGCACGTTTCCGCTGCAGGACTTCACGCAAAGCAACGTGATGCCACCGCAAGTCCGCGGTGACGCCGCTATCTATGGCCTGTTCGAACAAACGCTGTGGCGCATGCCCGGCAGCCCCAACCGGGCGCTCGGTTTTTTCACCCGCGGCGTCGCCGCGCTCAGCGACCGCAGCGAATTCGACCATTATGTCGATGCCGGCCTGACCTTCCGCGGATCGTTAGCCTGGCGACCGGACGATGTGGTCGGACTGGCATTCGCCTTCGGCCACATTTCGCCTGCGGCCGCGGCCAACGACCGCGCACTGGCAGCCGCGACCGGATTGGCGATCCCGATCCGCGACTACGAAGCGGCGATCGAACTGACCTATCGGTACGAGATCGCCGAGGACTGGGCGATCCAACCGGACATCCAATACATTTTCCACCCGGGCTCCAACGTCGCCAATCCTGCGAACCCGACGAGCCTGGCGCCCATTCCGAATGCGCTGGTGCTCGGGGTGCGGACGGCGCTGGAGTTTTGATGTTTCAATAAGGTGTGGTGAGCCCACCCGATTTCGTCATTGCCGGGCTTGACCCGGCAATCCATGCGGATTCGATCGAAATCGCCGACAGAATGTCGTTTGCCACTCGTCATCATGGACCACCGGTCAAGCCCGGTGGTGACGCACGTTTTGTGGCAACGGCCGCGCGCTCAGTGCCCGAGCGTATTGGCGACCTTGTAGCTCGCCTCGGTCTTGGTCTTGATCTCGTCGAGCGTCACGTCGGGCGCGAGCTCGACCAAGGTCATGCCGCCGCCGTGACGATCGATGGAGAAGACGCCGAGATCGGTGATCACCATGTCGACCACGCCGGCGCCGGTCAGCGGCAGCGTGCAGTGTTTGAGCAGCTTCGACTCGTTCTTGGCCGAATGCTCCATCACCACGACCACCTTCTTGACACCGCCGACGAGGTCCATGGCGCCGCCCATGCCCTTGACCATCTTGCCGGGGATCATCCAGTTGGCGAGGTCGCCGTTCTCGGCCACCTGCATGGCGCCCAGGATGGCGATGTCGATATGGCCGCCGCGGATCATGGCGAACGAGTCCGCCGAGCTGAAATAGCTCGTGGTCGGCAGCTCGGTGACGGTCTGTTTGCCGGCATTGATGAGGTCCGGGTCCTCGTCGCCCTCGAACGGGAACGGGCCGGTGCCGAGCATGCCGTTCTCCGACTGGAGCTGCACGCTCATGCCGTGCGGGAATGTAGTTCGACACCAGGGTCGGAATGCCGATGCCGAGATTGACGTAGAAGCCGTCCTCCAGCTCCTTGGCGGCGCGTTCCGCCATTTGATCGCGGGTCCAAGCCATCAGACTTCCTCCCCTGTTCCGGCGGGCGTTGCCGGCGCCGTGCGTTTGCGGACAGTACGCTGCTCAATATATTTCACGGCGTTCGGGACGTGAACGATGCGCTGCACATAGATGCCCGGCGTCATGATGTGGTCGGGATTGATCTCGCCCGGCTTCACCAGATGCTCGACCTCGGCCACCGTGACCTTGCCGGCGGTCGCCATCACCGGATTGAAGTTGCGCGCGGTCTTGCGATACACGAGGTTGCCTTCGGTATCGCCCGTATGGGCATGGATGATCGAAAGATCAGCCACGATGCCGCGCTCCATCACATAGCGCTGGCCGTCGAATTCGCGCACGTCCTTGCCTTCGGCGATCTGGGTGCCCACTCCGGTGCGGGTGAAGAAGGCCGGCACGCCGGCGCCGCCGGCGCGGATGCGCTCGGCGAGCGTGCCTTGCGGGTTGAACTCGATCTCGAGTTCGTTGGCCAGATATTGCTGCGCGAAGGTTTTGTTCTCGCCCACATAGGACGCGACCATTTTCTTGATCTGGCGGGTGTCGAGCAACACGCCAAGCCCCTTGCCGTCGACGCCGCAATTGTTGGACACGACGGTGAGGTTTTTGACGCCGGCATCGCGGATCGCCAGGATCAATGTCTCAGGAATGCCGCACAGGCCGAAACCGCCGGCCATGACCAACATCCCGTCCTTCAGGAGCCCGGCCAACGCGGAGCGCGCGTCGGCATAGACCTTATTCATGACTTCTCCGTTCCTGCCGGGGGGTAGCTAGAGCACATCCCGATTAAGTTGAATCGGAATGTGCCCCGGATTCATATCTTGTCGCATGTCCTATTTCGGAAAACCGGTCTCCACTTTTCCGGGACATGCTCCGGGCGAGGGCAATACGCTTAGCGCCGCCGCCGCAAAGGTCAACCGGCCGGCGTCGTATAGGTGGAGATGACCGGCAGCGGCAGCGTCGGGTGCGGGTAGTAGTTCCAGCCGACAAAGGCGGCGGCGAACAGAACCCCGGCGATGACCGCGCCCCAGAAGCGGTTGCGGAAAGAGATCACGCTGCCAAGCAAGGCGGCAATGAAGGCGAAAACGCCCATCAGAATGACGAAGTCCCATTTCACTGTTGCCCAATCGATCGGCATTTTCGGCTCCTGGCCATGCGGGTTGCGCGGTTGTCGGCCCCAGTTTAACCGATTCCGACCGCCGCCACGGGCCCGTTGCGGCAGTCGCCGGCTGTCCTTTTCAGGGTGGCTTTCTTCCCCTCGTCCGAAGACGTTATATCCGGACTGGCGGCGCTTCGCGAACAGGCGCAACCCAAGCAACGCGGAAGCGCACACCAAGGATACCCAAACGGCATGGCCACGCTATCGGAACGCCTGCAGACGCCGATTTCCACCACCGAACTCGAACGCCGCTGGGCCGCCGTCCGCGCCGCCATGGAGCGAGAAAACATCGATGTTCTGCTGATGCAGAACAACAACGACTACATGGGCGGCACGGTCAAATACTTCACCGACCTGCCGGCGACCAACGGCTATCCGTTCACGGTCGTCTTTCCGCGCGACGACCTGATGACAACGATCGGCATGGGACCGTTCGGCGGCGAGACCGATCCGGCCACCAATCCCGACGGACTCAATCGCGGCGTGAAGAAGGTTTTCACCACGCCGAGCTTCGCCTCCTGCGATTACACCGTCGCTTATGATGCCGAGCTCGCCGCCAAGGCGCTGGCGCCCTACGCCGGCGGCACGATCGGGCTGGTCGGCACGGCTTCGCTGTCGTTCGCGCTGATGGACTATCTGCAGAAAGGCCGCTTTTCCAACACGCGCTTCGTCAACGCCACCGACATGGTCGATCGGATCAAGTCGATCAAAAGCGCCGAGGAGCGCGCCTTGATCCGGCGCACCGCCGCCATGCAGGACGGCGCCATGCAGGCCGCGTTCGACGCCATCGAGCCCGGTATGCGCGACCGTGACGTGGCTGCGATCGCGCAGTGCTACAGCCAGCGTCACGGCAGCGAGAACGGCATTTATCTCTGCGCATCGATGCCGGCCGATCGGCCCGCGTTCTTCGGACAACGCCATTATCAGAACCGCGTCATTCAGGATGGCGACGTGATCGTGCTGCTGGTCGAGGATTCCGGTCCCGGCGGCATGTATACCGAACTCGGCCGCACCTGCGTGCTCGGCAAAGCCTCGGCCGAACTGAAAGACGAATTCGCCTTCGCGCTCAAGGCGCGCAAATTCAATCTCGCCTTGCTCAAGCCCGGCGCCGCCTGCCCCGACATCTTCGCCGCCTACAACGACTTCATGCGCAAGAATGGCCGGCCCGAAGAGCGCCGCCTGCATTGTCACGGCCAGGGCTACGACTTGGTCGAGCGGCCGCTCATTCGCAGCGACGAGCCGATGGCGATCGCGCAGGACATGAACATCGTGGTGCATCCGACCTATATCCGCGGCCACGCGCACTCCTGGGTCTGCGACAATTATCTGATCGAGGCGGATGGTCCGTCCGAGCGCCTGCACCGCTTCCCGGAAGCAATCACTGAGCTTGGGTGATTGGACGTCGAGAAAATACTGCTAGGCGCTAAAGGCTTTTGAAGAGAAGGCTAACAAAAACGCGCGAGCGTCGAAGCCCACGCCATCCCACATTGCTACACAACGCCATGAACCACGGCGCTGCAAACTCCAGCGACGGCGGCCTCTTTCCTTGCAGGGCGATCGCGCCTCACAGTTCGCCCACAGATCAAACTAACAAAATACCGCTTTCTTGCGCGGCCGCACGGGCATGGCTGCACTTCGCGCCGCGCATTCAAATACCGCTGTAGGCTGCGCTCGCATCGATGTCGGTAGAACGACACCGCATCTATCAAACAAAAATTGCGCGCTGTTGAACGTCGCGTCCGCGCTTCACGCGTGCGCATCTTATGTCAGCGAAAAGACGTGTTGTTTGTGACTTGTACAACACACGCCGATTTAAAAAATATCTGACAGACAACAAACACTGTACATGCCCCCGCACACGCTTAGCTTCGCCAAGAAGAGTTGCGATTCGCATGGCGCAGGGAATGACACATCCACTCGCATGTCAGCGAGTTGGAGTCGACGGCTCGGACCAAAAGCGCACGGCGCGGGTCCATCGAGCCGGCACATCGTGCGGACAATTCTCAGATCACCACACAACAGTTCACTGCACGGCAACGTGGGTGAAACGGAGGGGTACATGATCCTGGGGCTGAAACATATTGCACAGGGCGCCGCGGCCGCGGCGCTCCTGATGGCGGCGACCACCAACGCGAGCTTCGCCGTCGAGCCGGGCGATTTTACCAATTATCTGCGCGGCGCCTCGCAGGGCCTGGCGCTCGGTGCGCTGCCGCCGCCCGGGCTTTATGGCGGCGTTGCGTTCGACGCCACCGGCGCTGGCTCGTCGCCCGGCAAAGGCAACCAAAGCACGGCATTCGCCAGCAATCCGGCACCGGGTTTCGGCCAAAGCCTGCTGTGGGTGCCCGGCTGGACGTTGTTCGGCGGCACCTACGCGGCCAATATCGTGCAGGGTGAGTATTTCGGGATGAGCACGTCGTCCATCAATCCGCCGTTCGCGACCAGCGCCATCAACGGGCCCGAACTCGCCAACACCACCTTCAATCCGTTCACGCTGTCATGGACGCTCGGCCACAACTGGTTCACCGCCATCGGCATCAACATCATCGCGCCGATCGGGTCGCAGTGGCGCAGCTCGCTTTCGGATCTCAACCTCAACCCGGACTATTGGACCTTCGCGCCGGCCTGGGCGGTCTCCTACATCGACCCGACCTGGTTCCTGTCGGCCAACTTCCGCTATGACATCAACACCGCGTCACGCGGCGTGACCATGGGAGCGCCGTTCCTCGGCAACGCCGCCAACGGCTTCGTGTCCGGCAACGAGTTGTTCGGCGACTTCACCGGCTTGTACCGGGTCGGCAAATGGCAGTTCGGCCCGGTCGGTTATTTTGAAGCGCAGACCACGGCCGACAGGCCCGGCGGCGGCGTCCCCTGCACGCCGGCGATCTGCGGCTATCAATCGCAGATCGCGCTCGGCGCGCTGGTCGGCTACGACTTCGGCCCGGTGGCACTGCAGGCCTGGTTCGACGACACCGTCGAGTGCCAGAACGCGATCTGCGGCATCGACGTGTGGGGCCGCGTGACCTTCAAGATCGTCGGCTTCGACGCACCCAAGCCGGTCATGACGAAGAACTGACATGGAGCGGAATGCTCCGCCGCTGTCGCAGGCATCTCTGCCGCTTCTGCGACAAGCGAAGACGTGGATGGCCGGAACAAGTCCGGCCATGACGCGCGTGTGGATATCAAAATAGCGCCGCTACAGCCCGGCCGCGATCGTGTGCAGCACCTTGTAGCGCGGCTCTTCCTTGCCCTCGGTCTTGGCCGGCGTTTCGTCATTGTGAGTGAGCGCGATCACGAAACGCACACGGCCGTGGCTTGCAGTGTCAGCGAAACCCGTGAGCGTTCGGACGCCGTCCATGGTGCCGGTCTTGTTGAGGCCACCGTCATGGCCGTGCAGCAGATCGGCGTTGGGCGCGAACAGCTCCAGCACCTTGGCGAGACCGCGGGCGGTGAAGCGGTTGTCGCGGCTGATGCCAGAGCCTTCGACGATATGGATGTCATTGCTGAGGCCCTGGGCCGCGAGCATCTCGTTGGCGACCTTGAGTGACTTATCGAGGCTGACCGGGCCGCCGAAGCGGTGCGCACCGATTTCCAGAAACACCTGGTTGGCGGTGTAGTTGTTGGAAGCCTTCAGCATCTCGGCCAGGATATTGGCCAGCGGGCGCGACTGGTGCACGTAAACCGGCTTCAAGCCCTCGGGCACCTTGCCGATCGAGACCTTGCCCTTCACGCTGCCGCCGGCCTGCTCGATGAAGGCCGCGATCAGCTCGCCGGCATATTGCAGGCTGACGGGCAGATCCTCGCTCAGACTGATGCGGCCGTTCCCCTTCGGGCCGCGCGCCTTGTACTGGGCGATCGCGACCGGCGTGAGCGGCGTCTGCTTCTCGGCCGGGGTGATCTTATCGCCTTTGCGCACGGCTGAGATGGTGTTGAAATTCACCGCCAGCGCCGAGTTCAGCGCGTTGTACGAGTTGTTTGTTTGTTCGATGCCGGGAATGCGCAGATTGGCCGGATAGTAGCTCGCATCGAGCACGATGCCGGCGATCGGCTCCTTGCCAACGGCGGCAACGAGTTCGGTCGCAAGCGTCGCCAATTCCTCGGAGATGAGGAAAGGATCGCCGCCGCCGCGCACATAGAGCACGCGCTTGGCGTCGAGATAGAATTTGGTCTCAAAGCGATAGTCGCCGCCCAGCACCGCCATCGCCAGCCAGGCCGTGACCACCTTGGTCACCGAGGCCGGAACGAAAGGCTTATCGACATTCTGCGCGATCAGCTCTTTGCCGTCGCGGTCCACCACAAGCACGATGCCGTTGGGCGCAAGCGCCGCGACCTTGTCTTTGACCTCGGCGACATCGGCCAACGCCACGGCGGGCAGCAGAAGCAAAGCAAGCGCGAACAGACGAGACCACATGACGGACTCCAATGCGGGAACGGCCTCATTTTAGCAGGCAGTCCCGTGACGCAACACGGCTTTGCCGAATTTTCGGCTTCATACTTAGCGAACGAGGCGATCGTTGGCCGTGCGTTTCCGCAGTTGCGGACCGCGTTTCGCAGAGCGCCGCGCGACTGGCGTAGCTGCCTTGATTGCCGTTATATGATCCTTCCGCCACTCGGCCGCCCTGCTCCGTCATCCTGAGGTGGCCGCGAAGCGGCCCTCGAAGGACGTCGGCCCAGGCCGTGCATCGTTCGAGGCTCGCTCTGCTCGCGCCTCAGGATGACGGAACGACTTCCGCCGACTGAGCCCCGAAGATACGCTCTGGCAACACCCTTCATCCCGACCTCCGCAGATCCATTTCCGCAGGAAACGGATAACGGCCGCGTAAAACGGATAGGCGGTCCCTGCCCGGCTTTCCGACAATGCCTCGTTCAAAACGTGAGGCTGCGGCATGCGAGGGCTGGACGGCAAAACCGCGATCGTCGCCGGCGGTGCGACGTTGATCGGACAATCGGTCGCCGAAACGCTCGCCGGCTATGGCTGTCATGTGGTGATCGCCGACATCAACGTGGCCGACGGCGAGGCCGCCGCCAAGAAGCTCGGTGCGAAGGCGCGCTTCATCCGCTGCGACCTGACCAGCGATGCCGACATCGCGGCTTTGGTGGCGGCCGCCGTCGAGGCAACCGGGCGGCTTGATTATCTGGTCAATGTCGCCTGCACCTATCTCGACAACGGCGCCGAGACGACGCGCGCCGACTGGCTGAAGGCCTTCGACGTCAATGTCGTCGGCTCGGTGATGCTGATGCAGGCGGCGCGGCCGCATCTGAAAAAGAACAAAGGCGCCATCGTCAATTTCGGCTCGATCTCATCGCGCGTGGCGCAGACCGGCCGCTGGGTCTATCCGGTGTCGAAGGCCGCCATTCTGCAATTGACCCGCAACCAGGCGATGGACCTCGCGCCCGACGGCATTCGGGTCAACGCCGTCTCTCCGGGCTGGACCTGGAGCAACATCATGGTCGAGCTGACCAAGGGCAACCGCGCCAAGACCGACGGCGTGGCGAAGCCGTTCCACCTGCTCGGCCGCACCGGCAATCCCGGCGAAGTCGCGGAGGCCGTGGCGTTCCTCCTCTCCGACAATGCGAGCTTCATCACCGGCACCGACATCCGCGTCGACGGCGGCTACACCGCGATGGGTCCCGAGCGGGCCGACCCAGCCATCCCGTTGCTGATGGACTGAACGAGCTGACCAACGAGCAAACAAACAACCTGGTGTGGGGAACGACAATGCGCAACATCACCATCGTCGGCGCCGGCCAATCCGGCCTGCAACTGGGCCTCGGCCTTCTGCAAAACGGCTATCAGGTCCGCGTCGTCACCAACCGGACGCCGGACGACATCGCCACCGGCAAGGTGATGTCGAGCCAGTTCATGTTCAACGATGCGCTGCAGGCCGAGCGCGATCTCGGCCTGAATTTCTGGGAGAAAGAGTGCCCGAACACCGATGCGCTCGGCGTGACCATTGGGGCGCCCGACGGCGGCAAGGCGGTCACCTGGGCCTACCCGCTCGAAAAGCCCGGCCAGGCTGTCGATCAGCGCGTCAAGATCCCAAGCTGGATGAAGACGTTCGAAGAGCGCGGCGGCGAGCTGATTATCCGCGACGCCGGTATCGCCGATCTGGAAGACTATGCGCGCAGCAGCGATCTCGTCATCCTCGCCGGCGGCAAGGGCGATATCGTCAAGCTGTTCGAACGCGACGCCGAACGCTCGCCGTTCGACCAGCCGCAGCGCGCGCTCGCGCTGACCTATGTGACCGGGCTTTCGCCCTACGCCCCGACCCGTGTCGCCTTCAACATCGCGCCGACGGTCGGCGAATATTTCGTCTTCCCGGCGCTGACCACGACTGGACCATGCGAGATCATGGTGTTCGAAGGCATTCCGGGCGGACCGATGGATCGCTGGGGCGAGGCGAAAACGCCGGAGCAGCATCTCGCCTACAGCCTCGAGATCCTGAAGCAGTTCTACCCTTGGGAATACGAGCGCTCCCGCGATGCCAAGCTGACCGATCCCAACGGCATTCTCTCCGGCCGCTTCCCGCCGACCGTGCGCAAGCCGGTAGCGAAGCTGCCGTCCGGCGCGCTGGTTTTAGGCATGGCCGACGCCGTCGTGCTCAACGATCCGATCACCGGGCAAGGCTCCAACAACGCCGCCAAGGCAGCGCGGATTTATCTCAACCGCATTCTGGATAACGGCAACAAGCCGTTCGACGCCGCCTGGATGCAGCAGACCTTCGACGATTACTGGGCCTACGCACAGTTCGTCACCGGCTGGACCAACGCCATGCTGCAACCGCCGCCGCCGCATGTGATCAACATTTTGGTCGCCGCGCAGGATAAGCCCAAGGTCGGGACCGCGTTCGCCAACGGCTTCGACGATCCGCGCACGTTCTTTCCCTGGCTCGCCGATCCGGGCGAAGCGGAGAAGTTTATCGCGGCGGCCTGAATAGCTTTTCCCGGACGCGGTGCAGCGCAGCCAGCGCTGCGCCGCTGATCCGGGATCGTACCAAATTCGGCATTTCCAACGATCCCGGTTCTGCAGCGCATCGCTCCGCTTCGCTGCGCGCTGCCCTGCGCCCGGGATACGATTGCTTCGTCATTGCGAGCGAAGCGAAGCAATCCATCGCGCGACGCAAGCATCCCTGGCTTGCTTCGTCGCCTTCGAACCTCGCAATGACAACTAGGATTTGGATCCCCGCCCCTTCACCCGCGCGGTCGCCGACGGCAGTTCGCCGAAGCGGGCGCGGTAGGCTTGCGCGAAACGGCCGAGATGCGAGAAGCCGGCATCGAACGCGATCCGGGTGACGTCGACATCGCCGCTTTGCAGCGCGGCATGCGCCTTCTCGAGCCGCACGGTTTTCAGATACGCCATCGGCGAGATCCGGCGAAAGTCGCGAAAACCTGAAAACAGCGTGCGCACCGAAACGCCGGCGGCGCGGGCAAGCGTTTCGATGGTCAAGGTCTCGGCGTAGTGGCCGCGAATGAAATCTTCGGCACGGCGAACGAAATGCGGCGCCGGCGAAATCTGCGTCTGGGCCAGCGCTGCGCTGATGTTGCTCGGCTGCCCGTAGATCAGCGCGTTGAGCAAGGCCGCGGAAAAATGTTCGGCGACGCGTTCGTCGGCGAGCGGATGCCGCGCCTCATGGCCAAACCGGCGCGCCGCCATCAGTTCCTCGGCAAAGAACCAAACCAGGCGGAGAAAATATTGGCCGGACGGCGTATCGAGGCGCAGTTCCGGCTCGAATTCCAGCGGCGCGTCGAGCGCGTGTCCCAGATGGGCGGCGCAATGCTGCTCCACCATGCGGCGCTCGAAGCGCACGCAGACCTGCGCATTGCCGGTATGCCAGCGCATGTGCAGCGGCAAGGTCGGCGATACCAGCGAAGCGGCTTGCGCGCTGGATTCGAAGCGACGGTTGCCGCAGGCGATCGAGGCGCGGCCGGCGACGGGAATTTGCACGAGGAAAAAGTCATCGAGCCGGTTGGGATCGATCTCGACCTCGGCGCCGTATTCCAGCCGATTGATCGAGGCATTGCCCTGACGCAGATGATACATCCGCGCCTCAAGGTCGGCGCTGGCGCCATGCAGACGCAACAGATGCGGCTTGAAGATGCGCGCGACGCCGGCCCGCACCGCGTCAAAATCACGTGACGAGAAGACCAAAGATTGGTCGGGAAACAGCGCGTCCGCCAGCAGCGGACGGGTCATATTGACCGGCCCCGCTGGCGCCGAGCGCGTTTGCATCGAGCGTGTTTGCAAGCGGTCACACCGTTTGTCAGATCATTCCCGGCAGCACCTGCTTTGTCACAAGTGTGACCAAAGCCCACTGAAACCGCAAGCAAAGATTGCCCTGTGTGTCCGCCACGCAACTCGCCGGAACCGGGATAAAGCGGCAAGAAA
This sequence comes from uncultured Alphaproteobacteria bacterium, assembly GCA_963737755.1. Taxonomy (GTDB): domain Bacteria; phylum Pseudomonadota; class Alphaproteobacteria; order Rhizobiales; family Xanthobacteraceae; genus BOG-931. The sequence continues at coordinate 157,869 of CAVTTZ010000033.1, forward strand.
CCATGCTGACAAGCTCCGCCCCCGCGCGGCCGAGGACGTGCTAAGGACGATCTTTCTGCATGCGGCGGGGACCCGCGGCGGGTTACGGACGGCGGAATTTGGTCTGGGGTTTGCGCCAAAAAATCCGCATTTGCGCCCACTTCAGGTCATTCCGGTCTGGTCCCGATGGTCCGCACGGCGGAGGAGCAACGGAGGGACGCACATGGCCAATAATCGCGTCATCGCCGGCGCCATGATGGTGACGGGCGGCCTGCTCGCGTCGGGCTTCTTGGCCGGCGGCGCTCATGCGCAATACGAGTCGGTCGGCAAGCCGCTGCAGCTTGTGCCGCAGGCGTATTCCAGTGGTGCCGCGGCAACGCCGCGCGCCCGGGTGGCGGCCAAGAAAGCCGCCAAATCCGAAGCAAGACCGCTGACGCGATCGGTCGCTAGGAGCGAGCCCAAAGGCGAGCTCAAGGCAGAGGCCAAGGTCGAGACGACGCAGCACATTTCCCTGCACCGGAAGCATGCGCCGCAAACCGAGATGGCGCAGCACAGGCATTTCCACCGTCCGGTGGCGGTGGCGAGCGCCGAAACCGCGGCCGTGCGGGCAGCCGCTGCCGCCGTGGCGCCTCCGCCGCTGCCGCAACCGGCCCCAGCGCCAGCTCCGGTATCGGCGCCCGCACAGGCGAACGCCAACGAGGTCGTCGTTGGCGGCCAGGCCGTACAGGTGCGGTCGCCCGAGGAAGCCAACGAGCTCGATATGGCGGCCAACTCCATCAGCCCGCCGCCAAGCCCGCGCATGGCCGCCCCGGCCCCCGCCCCGGCGCCGACGGCGAACGGGCCGTTATACAATTTGGCCGCGACCAACCCGGCAGCGCCGAAAGATGCGGCGCCACCGAGCGCCGTCGCGCCCACGCCCCTCAATACTGCCGCGCCCGTCAGCCCACCGGCACCTGCGCCGGTCACCGCTGCGCCAGCCGTCGATACCGCCAAGGTTGCGCAAGCGGATCTCTTTAAAGCCGTCGAGCCGCAACCGAAGAGCCAGGTCGGCAGCGCTTCGTGGATCATGCAGATCATGGCAGCGCTCGGCGGTGCCGTCGCGGCCGGCTTTGCCGCCTGGTATTTGATCGGCTCGGCCGCGCCGCGCATCAAACTGAGCGACTGGGAAGAGGCTGACGGCGAGGCCTGAGCGGCGCGCGCCCGCACCCGACGCTGTCATTCCGGATTGCCGCGCCGCGGCAAGTCCGGAATCCATAACCCCGATTCTCGCGGAAATCGCTCCGCCTTCCACGCCGGCTGACCTATTTGATCCATGACCTGTGGTTATGGATTCACGGGCTCGCGCCTTCAGCGCGCCCCGGAATGACGAAAGGACTGGCTATGCAATTCAGTCAGGCGCCTTGGCAATTTTGGGCGGTGCTATCGGCGGTGTTCGCCGCGCTGACCGCGATCTTCGCCAAGATCGGCGTGGAGAATGTGAACTCCGATCTGGCGACGCTGATCCGCACGCTGGTGGTGATCTGCGTTCTGGCGCTGATCGTGTTCGCGACCGGGCAGTTTCAGGATCCGGCCAAGATATCCGGCCGCACATATTTGTTCCTGGTGCTGTCCGGACTCGGCACCGGCGCGTCGTGGCTGTGCTATTTCCGCGCGCTCAAGCTCGGCAACGCCGCGCAAGTGGCGCCGATCGACAAGCTCAGCGTCGTCATGGTGGCGATCCTCGGTGTCGCGCTGCTCGGCGAAAAGCTCTCGGTCGTGAACTGGCTCGGCGTCGTGCTGGTCGCCGGCGGCGCGATCCTGGTGGCGCTGCCTTAGTTTGGTACGCGCGACGAGAACAAGGCCTCGGCGTTTCATCCGCTCGTCCCCGCGAAGGCGGGGACCCAGCTCTTTGCACCCGCCCCTGGATTCCCGCCTTCGCGGGAATGAGCGGTGTCCATGTCCTGCGCCGCGCTTATCTCCTCGCCTTCAACTCCGAAAACAACGCGTACGCCTCTTTCGGCTTCGCATTCTTATGCACCACCGCGTTGATCGCGGCGATCATCGCTTGAGGGGCTTCCGACTGGAAAATGTTGCGGCCCATGTCGACGCCGGCGGCGCCTTGCTGCACGGCGTTGTAGGCCATGGTGAGCGCGTCAAGCTCGGGCAACTTCTTGCCGCCGGCCATCACGATCGGCACCGGGCATGAGGCCGTGATGGTCTCAAAACCCTGCTCGACATAATAGGTCTTCACGTACTGGGCGCCGAGCTCGGCGATGATGCGGCAGGCCAGCCGGAAATATTTGGCGTCGCGCACCATGTTCTTGCCGACCGCGGTGACGCCCATGACCGGGATGCCGACGCGCAGGCCGGCATCGACCAGCCGCGTCATATTGTGCACCGAGCGCGTCTCGTGTTCGCCGCCGATAAAAACCTGGATGCCGACGCCGGCGGCGTTGAGCCGCACCGCGTCGTCCATGTCCATGGCGATCTGCTCGTCGGACAATTCCTCGCGCAGGATGCTCGGGCCGCCGCTGGCGCGCAGCACCATCGGCTTTGTGCGATTCCGCCGGCACGACCGCGCGCAAAATGCCGCGCGTGCAGAACAGCGCGTCGCAGGACGGCAACAGCGGCAGGATCGAAAGATCGATGCGCTCCAGGCCCGTGGTCGGACCCTGAAAGTAGCCGTGGTCGATCGCCAGCATCACGGTGCGGCCACTCTCGGGTGAAAACACCCGCGCCAGCCGGTTCTTCATGCCCCAGTCGAGCTGGTGCGAGCCTTTGAGGAAAAAGCCCGCCGTGGCCTGCGGCCGATCGGCGAAGTAGCGTTCTCCTTCTTTGTCGACTTCCGGCATGACTTATCCTCGCTGCATCACCCTGCCCGTCATCATTCGCTTAGCACAATCGTCGCGGACGTCAGGCCTGTTCAAAAAAGAAGCATTCCAAGCCGGGAATTGACACAACAAAGCAGTTGTTCTCTTTTCGTTCTTTTAGTAAATTATTGCTATTCTGCCGATGAGGGAACGATTGTGCCTCTGGCAGGAAGGGCAGCATGTATGGGTAGCCTATCAAAAATTGAATGGACCGATTTGACTTTCAACCCTTGGGTTGGCTGCACGAAAGTGGCTCGAGCCAAGGGTGCGCCATCAGCGTGTGACTTTTGCTACGCGGAGAAATGGGCCAAGCGGAGTGGACAAGTTAAGTGGGGCAACCATCCACGTCGACGTACAACTGAATCCTATTGGCGCACCGCCCGATCGTGGAATAGCCAAGCAAAGTTTTTTCAGGCCAAGCATGGAAGACGGCAACGTGTATTCTGTGCGTCTCTGGCCGACGTGTTCGATAATCAAGTCAATACAGCTTGGCGCGCCGATTTGTTCAGTCTCATTCGTGAATGCAACCAATTGGACTGGCAACTCTTGACGAAGCGACCGCAAAATATCCGTAAAATGCTTCCGGTCGACTGGGGTGACGGATATCCGAATGTCTGGCTAGGGACTACGACGGAAGACGCATTTGCTTATAGGCAACGAGCGTCGTTCCTTCTCGAAGTGCCAGCCATGATTTATTTCGTGAGCTACGAGCCTGCCATCGGTCCGCTTGGACGACTAGACATTAATGACCGCTCTCCCGATTGGGTCATCATCGGTGGCGAGAGCGGAGTGCGCTCTGATCTCATTCGACCCACTAATCCGCAATGGGCGCGAGACGCAATTACCGAATGTCGCCGCGTCGGCGCAGCGCCATTCTTAAAGCAGTGGGGCACCTACAAGAACAATCCTGTTGTGGTCGAGGACGGACTGTCTGAACAGCAAGCCGCCACCGTCGACCCTCCCGAGAATGGCAAGGGCGGCGGCAAACTGGATGGTAAATTTTGGCGTAAATTTCCCGATAGTACATTGCGAATAAAAATAACGACTGTCTCGCGAGGGAGGGGCGGCGAGAATGCCTCAGAAGGACCCAGAAGAATATACGCAGGGTGATGATGGGTTGATTGCCGAAAAGGTTGGTTCCTGGGCCAAAGAAAAGCTCAAACTCGTTACCGACTATGCGTACGCCTCCGGCGGAGCCCGCAAGAAATATTTAGGTGCGGGAGCTGCATACATCGATCCGTTTTGCGGGCCCGGCCGCTCGCTTATCCGTGGCACGAGTACATTCATTGATGGCAGTCCTGTCGCTGTGTTCAAACGAGCGCTTCAATCGCCGGGACGCTTCACGTCAATCAACATTGCTGATGGCGACGAAGAACTTCTCGATGCGGCGACCAAGCGGTTGATGGGATTAAGCGCACCTGTTCAGCCTCTTGTCGGGTCTGCGAGTGAGACGATACCAAAGATCATAAAGGGCTTAAATCCGCACGGGTTGCATCTTGCTTTTCTGGATCCTTATAATTTAGCTGCCTTATCCTTCGACCTATTCGAAGAACTGGCGAAGCTCAGACATATTGATGTGATAGCGCATGTCAGCGTGTCCGATCTCCAACGGAATGCGGCGCGTTACGCCAAGGAGGACTACGAGCAATTCGAAAAATTTGCTCCCGGTTGGCGCAGCAAAGTGAGTACCGACATGAACAAGGTGGCATTTCGCGCCGCCATTCTGAAGTACTGGCGTGATAAGGTGGCGGCCCTCGGGCTTCCGCAAGCAAAGCACTGGGAACTGCTCCGAGGTCAACAGGGACAGCGCTTGTATTGGTTGATCCTGCTGGCACGGCATAACCTCGCCCACGGACTTTGGGCAAAGGTCAGTTCGGTTGCCCGATCGCCCACGTTCGATTTTTAAACCATGACATTTAAGTTCACTTTCGAAGTCGATCCCACGGGCATGACTGCACCCTACCCGCCCGTGACCGATGAAATCCGACGCAATCGGGGCTTCGTCGACCTCAGAAAGGAGCCTGAACGTGCAAGCGAAATTGCAGAGGCCGCCGAATCTCCGGCACTACGCAATTTGTTGGTCCAAGCGGCAAAGAAGGGAACTCTTATTTTTACAATAGGGTGCGATCTAGGTGCACATCAGGAACGCACTAACATTCCTGTTCGCCGTCGTGAAGTTGCGGGCGGCTACATACAATTTGCGAGTATCCACTATGATAAAATCGAGCCACAGTCTTATAGTGCGTTTGCCAATGCAATCGGCAAGAATGTGAAATCTCATGTAAGAGAAGATCATTGGAGGCTGGATTGCATCGGCAAGTGGGTTGACTTCAAGTTTGAAGGAGAGGCTCAGGGCCTTTGGCCTTCATTGTGGATTTGGTTTTTTGCGGCATCGAGCACGCCATTGATCGCACGTCAATCACGCGAGAGGTTGATAGAGGCAATCGAAACGGCAATTGTGTCAATTGAACTTCGTGAGATTTTCACAGTGCGATAGTTCCGTCATCGAGGCATATTGGGTGGGCGTCTAGCGGTAGAGTTCAATCTATTCGGATTAAGGTTTGCTCCAGGTTGCCGAGGAACTTCTGCCAGCCGAATTTGGCGCCTTGGTAATTGCGCTCCTCGCCGGGCCGGAAACCCGATTGCTCCATGCGCAACAGCGCGCCGCGCGGCGTCGGCGTCAGCGTGAAGGTGACGACGGATTTCAGCCCCAGCGCATTCCAGGTGTAGGCGAGCGTCTTGTTGGGCTCGACCACCAGCACTTCGCAATCAATCACGCCGTCCCATTGCGGCATCGGCGTCTGGTGCAGCGAAAAGCGGTGACCGACGGCCGGATGGAAATCGTTTTTCAGAAGCCACTCCTCGATCAGCGGCCCCTGCGTGAGCGCGCGCCAGATCTTTTCCGGTGCATGGGTGAATTCGCGTTCGACGACGAGGGTGCGGATTTCGGCTTCGGTCATGACTTACTCTTGGGACCCTCTGGGAACCTTTCCGGCGCTTTCTAAGGCGCGCGCCCTTGGGCCCCGTATCGGTAACCAGATTATCGATAAGTAACAGCTTCGGCCTGAAACCATCTTGGCATCGTTCTCGTTTTGTTCTATAGAACGTGCCTTGGAACTCAGGCCGCCGATGACCCAACCGAATGCCCAATCCGTGTTGCGTAACCGAGCCGCCGTAGCGGAGGAATTACGCCGTTTATTGCCGAAAATGGAGAATTTGCGGGCGGTCCGCGCGCTGCCGCTCGGCGTTCCGGCCATCGACCGCCACTTGCCGCAAGGCGGGCTTGGTTGCGGCGGCCTGCATGAGATCGTGCCGGAGGCCGGCGCCACCCCGGCAGCATTCGGATTCCTGACGGCGCTGTTGGCGCGCTTCTTTTCCCCTCCCCCTTGTGGGGAGGGGTCAGGGGTGGGGAGGTCTTTCTTGATAAAGACTGGCGCACCCGTCTACGGGCGCGCCCAACCTCTCGCCCCCCCACCCTACCCTTCCCCACAAGGGAGGAGGGGCAAGATCCTCCTCGTCCTGCCCGCTTACGGCCTGCGCGATTATGGCCGCCCGCATGGTCACGGACTCAACGCGCTGGGGCTGCCGCCACACCGGCTGATCCTGGCGGAAACCGCGCACCGCAAAGACACCTTGTGGGCGATGGAAGAAGCGCTGCATACGCGCGCGGTCGCGGCCGTCGCCGGCTTCATCGACCAACTCGATCTGAAAAACAGTCAACGGCTGCAACTCGCCGCCACCGATTGCGGGTTGCCGCTGTTCCTGCTGCGGCAGGCCGAGCATCTGGAATTCGAGTGCGGCGGCGACGCGCTGGCGGATCGGTGCGGCGCCTGCCCTGCGCGATCGTTTCGGCTTGATCGCGCACGCGCGCTGGCGGCTGTCGCTCGAGCGCTGCCGCAACGGACGGACCGGGGAATGGATGGTGGAGTACGATCATGTCGCGCATCGTTTCAGTCTGGCTGCCGCGCTGGCCGATTCTGCGGTTTCTCATCGCGCAGGCGAAACAGGCGAGCGCGAACGATCCCTCCGACACGCCGGTTGATGCGGGCGAGCCGTTCGTGCTTGCCATCACCGGATCGGGCGGCCCGCGCATCGCTGCGCTGAACGAAGCAGCCGAAGCCGCGGGCCTTGCGCTCGGCCAGCCGCTGGCGGATGCGCGCGCCAAAGCCGGGACGTTGCAAACCCGCGCGGTCGATACCGCCGCCGACGATGTCGCGCTCCGCCGTCTGGCATTATGGGCGACGCGCTACACGCCGACCGCCGCGCCTTGGAGCGAAGCCGAGGGCGCCGACGGTTTGTTTCTGGATATCGCCGGGGCGGCGCATTTGTTCGGCGGCGAAGACAAGCTGCTCGCCGATCTGTCGCGCCGTTTGGCGGAGAATTTCGGCCTGCCGGCCCGGCTGGCAGTCGCCGATACGCCCGGCATGGCCTGGGCGCTGGCGCGGTTTCATCCTTCTTTTTTGCTCCGCAAAGCGCGGGAGGGTGAAGATCATCGGCCTTATGTGATCCTCCCCTCTGGCCAGGAGGCGAAGGCGCTGGCGCCGCTGCCGGTCGAAGCCTTGCGGCTGTCGGCCGATACCTGCCGGACGCTGCGCCGGCTCGGCTTCAAAACCGTCGGCGCGCTGCTCGACAAACCGCGGGCGCCGTTTGCCGCGCGCTTTCCGGCCGAGCTGTTGCGGCGAATCGATCAGGCGCTCGGCCGCAGCGAAGAGCCGCTCATCCCGATCATGGCGCCGCCGGTCTATCATACGCTGCGTTATCTGCTCGAGCCGATCTTCACCCAGAACGCCATCGTGGCGCTGGCGCGCCGCCACTTGCAGACCTTGACGCAGGTGCTGATGCGCGATGGCGTCGGCGCGCGCGGCTTGCGGCTCTCGCTTTATCGCGTCGACGGCGGCGTCACCACGATCGATATCGCGCTGACACTCCCGAGCCGCGACGTGACGCACATCGTGCGGCTGATCGATCTGAAACTCGAGGCGCTGGCGGCGGCGGACGATGCCGGCTTCGGTTTCGAGGCCGTCGGCGTTGCGATCACCCATGCCGAGCGCATGCCGGCGCAGCAAAACGAATTGATCGCAGACGAAGCCGCCGGCGAGCATGGCGACAACGCGGAAGCCTGCGCGCTTCTGGTCGATACGCTGCGGCAACGGCTCGGGTCGGCCAGCGTGCGCGGCTTCGCGCCGGTCGCCAGCCATCTTCCCGAACGCGCCGAAAAGCTGACGCCCATCACCGCCGAAATTATCCTTTCGCCTCCGCCTGAAAAGGGGAAACCGGCGCGCGCGGCAAGCCAAATGGGGAGCCCGTTGGCGGTTCGTCGGGAGCAAGATGCCGCCTCCCCGGATCCCGGCGCCGCCGCCTGGTCCGATCCCGATGAAACACCGCGTCCGCTGGTGCTTTTGCCACGCGCCGAACCGACCGAAGTGATGGCGCTCATCCCCGACGGACCGCCGCGGCGATTCCGCTGGCGCGGCGTCATTTATGAAGTCTCAGGCGCGCAAGGCCCCGAGCGCATCGGCGCCGAATGGTGGTGGCTTGAATCGTCCGCGCATCCTGCCAGCGGGAATTCAAGCGCCCACGAGCAAAGGAAGACGCTGACCCGCGACTATTACCTCGTCGAGGATGCGGGCGGTCACCGCTTCTGGCTTTACCGCGAAGGTTTGTACGAGCGCGAAACCCAAGCAGCGCGCTGGTTCGTCCATGGATTGTTTGCGTGAGCGAGTTGCGGGCACATGAGTTTGATCAGAACAATAGCGCATCCACGTCACACTCTTTTTGAAGAGGCGCGTACTCCCCTCCCCCTTGTGGGGAGGGGTTGGGGGTGGGGGTCGAGAGGTTTCACTTTGCGAAGACTGGCGCAACGGAGGTTGACGCACGCGTCTACGATCGTGCTCGACCTCTCGCCCCCCCACCCTGCCCTCCCCCACAAGGGGGGAGGGAAATGAGCGCGTACGCCGAACTTGCCGTGACCACCAACTTCTCCTTCCTGCGCGGCGCCTCGCATCCGCAGGAAATGGTGGAAACAGCCGACACGCTCGGCCACATCGCCATCGGCATTGCCGACCGCAACTCGTTCGCCGGCGTGGTGCGCGCCTATGACGAGGCCAAGGACCGCACCATCAAACTTTTGGTCGGCACCCGGCTGATCACGATCGACGGTTTCGAGGTGATCGCCTATCCGATCAATCGGCAAGCTTACGGCCGGCTCTGCCGCCTGCTCACTGCGGGAAACCGGAAAGCTCCAAAGGGCGAATGCCATCTCACATTCGAAGACATTCTCGGCGCCAGCGACGGCCAGATGCTGATTGTCGTTCCGCCGCAGGATGTGTTTGCAGATCATCACTCTCCTGACTCGTCATGCTCGGCCATGATGGACGGCGCGCATCTGTTTCCCGGGCGCAGTGCAGCACGGAGCGAAGCGGAGTGGTGCGCTGCAGACCCGGGACCGTCAGAGGCTCAGAGTTTGCAACGATCCCGGATCTGCGGCGCACCGCTTCAAAGTGTGTCGAAGACGCGCGTAAACGCGCTAGCGGCACCGCGTCCGGGAAACGTAACGCCGTTCACGCCCCCTCTCCCCGCTCATTCCCGCGAAAGCGGGAATCCAGAACTGGGTCCCCGCTTGCGCGGGGACGAGCGGGAAATGGATACATTCACCACCCGCCTCATCACACTCGCCCGCGCCGCGCCGCAACGCACATTTCTGGCCGGCATTCATCATCATCGCGGCGACGAACCGCGCCGGCTCGGTTTGTTGGCCGAACTCGGCGAAGAGAGCGGCGCGCCGCTCGATTGCAGTCAACGATGTGCGCTATCACGTGCCGGAGCGCCGGCCGCTGCTCGACGTGCTCACCTGCGTGCGCGAGAAATGCACCATCACCGAAGCGGGCTTGCGGCTTTCCGTCAATGCCGAACGCCATCTGAAAAGCCCCGCCGAAATGGCGCGGCTGTTCGCCCGCTTTCCCGACGCCATCGCCCGCACGGCCGCGATCGCCAAAGCCTGCACCTTCTCGCTCGGCGAGCTTCACTACGAATATCCCGACGAGCCGGTGCCGCCCGGCAAGACCGCCCAGCAGCATCTGGAAGATCTCACCTGGGAGGGCGCCCGCGAGCGCTATCCGCAGGACGCATATCCGGATGGCATTCCCGAAGACGTCGAAAAACGAATCGTGGATGAGCTCAAGCTGATCGCCAAGCTCAACTACGCGCGCTATTTCCTCACCGTGCATGATGTCGTGCATTACGCGCGCACGCGCGAGAAAGAAATCCTCTGCCAGGGCCGCGGCTCGGCGGCCAACAGCGCGGTGTGCTTTTGCCTCGGCATCACCTCGGTCAATCCGGAAAAGACAAAGCTTCTGTTCGCGCGCTTCATTTCCGAGAATCGCGGCGAGCCGCCCGACATCGACGTCGATTTCGAGCACGAGCGGCGCGAGGACGTGATCCAATACATCTACGAGCGTTACGGCCGCGACCGCGCCGCGATCTGCGCGACCGTCGTGCATTACCGCTCGCGCCGCGCCATCCGCGAAGTCGGCAAGGCGATGGGTCTGACCGAAGACGTCACCGCGGCGCTGGCGAAAACCGTCTGGGGCTATAGCGACGGTCTGCCCGACGACCATGTGCGCCAAGCCGGGCTTGATCCGTTCAATCCGGCGATCCGCCAGGCCGTGCATCTCGCCGATCAGCTGATCGGCTTTCCGCGCCATCTCTCGCAGCATGTCGGCGGCTTCGTGCTGACCCGCGAACGGCTCGACGAAACCGTGCCGATCGGCAATGCCGCCATGGACGATCGCACCTTCATCGAGTGGGACAAGGACGATATCGACACGATTCGCCTGATGAAGGTCGACGTGCTCGCGCTCGGCATGCTGAGCTGTTTGCGCCGCGGGCTCGATCTCTTGCAGCAGCATTACGGCACGCGCTATTCGCTGGCGACGCTGCCGCAGGACGATCCCGCCGTCTACGAGATGCTTTCGCGCGCCGATTCGATCGGCGTGTTTCAGGTCGAAAGCCGCGCGCAAATGTCGATGCTGCCGCGCCTGAAGCCGGAATGTTTCTACGATCTCGTCATCGAAGTGGCGATCGTGCGGCCGGGGCCGATCCAGGGCGACATGGTGCATCCCTATCTGCGCCGGCGCGACGAACTGAAACTGGGCAAGGAGCCCAACTACCCGTCGCCGCACCCATGGGAGGGCGATCGCGACGAGCTGAAAGACGTGCTCAAGCGCACGCTCGGCGTGCCGCTGTTTCAGGAACAGGCGATGCAGATCGCGATCACGGCGGCGCAGTTCACGCCCGACGAGGCCGACGGCCTGCGCCGCGCCATGGCGACCTTCCGCCACAATGGCAACGTGCATCTGTTCCGCGACAAGTTCATCGGCGGCATGACCAGGCGCGGTTATGACCCCGCGTTCGCCGAAAACTGCTTCAGCCAGATCGAGGGATTTGGCGAATACGGCTTTCCCGAAAGCCACGCCGCCAGCTTCGCGCTTCTGGTCTATGCCTCGGCTTGGATCAAATGCCGCTATCCGGACGTGTTCTGCGCCGCCATCCTCAACAGCCAGCCGATGGGTTTTTACCAGCCGGCGCAGCTCGTGCGCGATGCCCGCGCCCACGGCGTCGAAGTCCGCCCGGTCGACGTCAATATCAGCGATTGGGATTGCACCCTGGAGGCGGTGTCTCCGATTCCGCCCGCACCGCCTTCAGAACACGCGGACGTGCTGGGCAATCACGCCGTGCGCCTGGGTTTTCGCCTCGTTCACGGCCTCAGCGAAGACGAATTGAAGAAGCTCGTTGCGGTGCGCGGCAACGGCTTTGCGTCGATCGAGCGGCTGGCTGCCGCCTCGGGCCTGTCGCGTTTTAGCATCGAGCGGCTGGCGGAAGCCGATGCGTTCCGATCGATGGGACTGGATCGCCGCGCCGCGCTGTGGATCGCGCGCCGGCTCGACGTTATTGGCATCCAACCAACAACAGCCTCGAATCGCCATCCTGAGGCGGCCGCCCTTAGCGCGGTTACGCGCGTCGACGCGCTATATCGGCCCTCGAAGGATGAGCGGCCCGAGCGCCTGGGCCCTTCGAGGCTCGCTGCGCTCGCACCTCAGGATGACGGAAAAGAGGCACCTCCGGGTGACGGAAAAGAAGCCTTGCCGCTGCTGACCCCCCATCTGGACGACGCCTTATTCCCCGAGCCGGCGGTGGCGCTGCCCGCGATGCCGCTGACCGAGCATGTGGTGGAGGATTACGTCACCACCGGCTTGTCGCTGAAGGATCACCCGGTGCGCTTCTTCCGCGAGCGGCTCACTGCACTCGGCGCCGTGCAAAACGCCGCACTGCGCAGCGAGAATTTGCGACAGGATATGCGCGTGACTGTCGCCGGGCTGGTGCTGGTGCGGCAGCGGCCGGGCACAGCGAAGGGCGTGATCTTCATGACGCTCGAAGATGAGACCGACATCGCCAACATCATCGTCTGGCCGCAGGCGTTCGAGCGCAACCGCCGCATCGTCATGAGCGGGCGCTTTCTCGCGGTGCGCGGCCGCCTGCAGCGTGCCGGTCTCGTCATCCATGTGGTGGCGGAACGCTTTGTCGATCTGTCGGCTGAGTTGCCGTGGCTACGCGAAGGCGGCGATCTGTTCGCGCCGAAATTCTCCGGCGGCCAGCACCCAATCGATACGCAACTGCTGCTCAAGAGCCGGGATTTTCATTGAGCTAGCAAGTATCCCACGCGCGACGCAGCACAAAGTGATGCGTCGCAGACCCGGGATCTTCGGAAACTCTGCATTTGCGACGGTCCCGGATCAACAGTGCAGCGTTTCACACTGCACTGCGTCCGGGAAAAGGCCCGTATCCATAACCACAGCGCCCGTCATGGCCGGGCTTGTCCCGGCCATCTACGACTTAGCGCGCGTGACCCAAGACGTGGATGCCCGGCACAAGGCCGGGCATGACGATCATAAACAACTCGTCATTCCGGATTGCCGCGCGAGCGGCAAGTCCGGAATCCATAACCACAGGTCGAGCAGAACCGGGCTCGGCCTTCGGCCGCCCCGGAATGACGTCAAGCGCTCCGGAATGACGAAATCCGCCCTCCCCGGAACGACTGCCTCAGCTCTTTCCCACGCTCTTTTCCAGCACGCGCGCGAGCCGCTCGGAGAACGAGCGCGGGTCGGCGGGGCGATCGCCTTCGAGCACGCGCGCCTCGTCGAGCAACAAATGCACGGCATCTTCCTTCAGGCGGGTCTGCTCGCCGCCCAAACCCGCCAGCGCCACGACCAACTGATGCCGCGGATTGACTTCGAGGATCGGCTTCGAGGCCGCGCCCAACCGCCCGGCGCCCGCCAGCATCTTCTCCAACGCCCGGTCCGGTCCCACCTCGGAGGCCACCAAACAAACAGCGCTATCGGTCAGTCGCTCCGAGGCGCGCACTTCGGCCACCGCATCGCCGAGCGTGCCCTGCATGAACACCAGGAACTGTTTGACTTCATCCTTCAGATCCGGCGGTGGCGTGCTTTCCGCATCGGCCAGCGGAATATCGGCGAGATCCGTCGCACCCTGCGTCACCGATTTGAGCGGCTTGCCGTCGAACGCGCTTGCCGACATCACCCAGAACGAGTTCGACCGGATCGGAGAGCAGCAGCACCTCGATGCCGCGGGCACGGAACCCTTCGAGATGCGGCGACGATTTCAGCCGCTCGATGTCGTCACCGGCCAGATAGTAGATCGCGGTCTGATTGGGCTTGAGCGCCGCCACATAATCCTTGAGGCCGCGCCACTCGTCGCCGCCGACCGTGGTCTTGAAACGCGTCAGCGCCAGCAGCGCATCGCGGCGCTCGAAATCCTCGTACACGCCCTCCTTGAGGACGACGCCGAACATCTCCCAGACCTTTTTGTAGGTCTCCGGCTCCTTGTCGGCGAGCCGCTCCAGCTCTGAAAGAACCCGGCTGGTGGCGCCCTTGCGGATCGCGGCGAGCAGCGGGCTTTCCTGAATCTTTTCGCGCGACACGTTGAGCGGCAGATCGGCGCTGTCGACGAGCCCGCGCACGAAACGCAGATAGCGCGGCAGAATGTCGGCGTCGTCGGTGATGAAGACCCGCTTGACGTAAAGCTTAACCCGGCCCTTGCGGTCAGGATCAAACAAATCGAACGGCCGCGCGCCGGGCACGAAGAACAACGACGTGTAATCGTGCCGGCCTTCGGCGTGGAAATGGATGGTCAGCACCGGTTCGTCGAACTGGCCGGCGATGCTGCGATAGAAATCAGTGTATTCGGCAGGCGTGATCGACGATTTCGGCTTGGCCCAGAGCGCGGCGCCGTCGGTGATCTCGGCAACTTCGGCGCCCGGCTTCTCGACAATCGAGATCGGCACCGGAACGTGGCCGGATTGCGCCCGCACCAGCCGCTCGATGGTCGAGCGCTCGGTGTAGGTTTTGGCATCGTCCAGAAGGTGCAGCACGACGCGGGAGCCGCGCAGCGGCGCGTAAGCCGCGTCAGCGGCCGCAACCGCGAACGAGCCCTTGCCGTCCGACGACCAAACATTGGCCGCCTCGCTGCCGGCGCGGCGCGAAAACACCTCGACCCGCTCAGCCACCATAAAGGCCGAATAGAAACCGACGCCAAAGCGGCCGATCAGCGCCGTCTCGTCTTCGCTCTTGGCAGCCTCGAGCCGATCGATAAACGCCTTGGTGCCGGAGCGCGCGATGGTGCCGAGCGCCTCGATCATCTCCTCGCGGCTCATGCCGATGCCGTTGTCCTCGATGGTGAGCGTCCGCTGTTCGCCATCGACCGTGATGGTGATGCGCGGCTTCGGATCGTCGCCAAGAAGCGCAGGCGTGGCGATGGCCTCATAGCGCAGCCGCTCGCAGGCATCGGCCGCATTCGAGATCAGCTCGCGCAGGAATACCGATTTCTCGGAATAGACCGAATGCACCATCAGTTGCAGAAGCTTGGCGACATCGGCCTCGAATGGGCGGCTTTCCGATCGGTTTTCCTCAGTCATAGTCATGCGGCATCCCCGGCGATTAGCGTCTCTGGTGGAGCATGATCTTTTCGCAAAGCCGGCTTCCACTTTCCGGCATCATGCTCTGATTTGTTGGAGCGAATTCGGGCTCGAATTCAATGCCCGAAATGGCGAGCACGGGCCGCGCAGTCAAGCCCCAGCCGCCGCACCAGCAGGCCGCTTTCCAGGGCGTTCGGAGGACAGATCGTGAATATCGCAAGGCCTTGGAGCATCGCAAGGCCTTGGACCATCGCAAGGCCTTGGACCATCGCAAGGCCCTCGAACATCGCCAAGCCTTCGAATGCCGCTACGCCCTGGCGAGCATGTCGGGCGTGTGGATGTGCTCGGGCCGTACGCCGACCGCAAGCAGGCGGCCAGGGATGCGCTGCAGCAGCGGCACCGCGCCGATCAGCTTGAACAGCAGCGGCGGCTTTGGCCGCTGCGTGCTGACGAGCGTCGGGCTGATGATCCGGTTCTGGATGGTGAGCTGCAAACCCTGCGTGAAGCGCATCGGAAAGGTGCGCCGCGCCTCGATGGCGCGCAGATCGGCGTCGCTTGCGGTGCCGGCCTTGAGCGGCGCCGCCAGCCGGTTGGCAGCGGCCACCGCGTCCTGGACCGCCATGTTGACGCCGACGCCGCCGATCGGCGACATCGCGTGCGCCGCATCGCCGATACAGAGCAAGCCCGGCCGCCACCATTGCCGCAGCCGGTCGACGGTGACGGTGAGCAGCTTGACGTCGTCGAAGCTTTTCAGTTCGTCGACGCGGTCGCCGAGAAACGGCGACATGAACAAAACCCGCTTGCGGAAAGCATCGAGCCCTTCGGCCTTCACCTTCTCGATGCCGCCTTTCGGGATCACGTAGGCGCATTGCCAGTAATCGCCGCGATTGAGCATGACCATCAACGCCCCGGCTTCGAAATGGCCGAAGGTCTCGTCATCGTCGCTGTCCTTGCGCGTAAGACGGAACCACAGCACGTCCATCGGCGCGCCGTAGTCGTCGCTCTTGAGACCGGCCTTCTCGCGCACGATCGAATGACGACCATCGCAACCGACCACAAGGTCGGCGCGGATCGACACGTCGCCGCCAGGGCCCTTCGCAATCACACCGACAACACGGCCGCCCTCCTCGATCAGATCAGTCGCCTCGGTATTCATGTGCAAGTCGAAGGTCGGATAGCGCTTGCCTTGCGCCGCGATGAAATTCAGAAAATCCCATTGCGGCATCAGCGCGATGTATTTGCAGTGTGTCGGCAAGTGCGTGAGGTCGACCGCCGACACCCGTTCGGCGCCGATCAGCGCGGTCATGCGCTCGACCTTGTTATGCGGGAGCTGCAGGAACTGATCGAGAAACCCGAGCTCGAACATCAGTTCCAGGGTTGAAGGATGAATGGTATCGCCGCGAAAATCGCGGAAGAAGTCGGCATGCTTTTCCAGCACCACGACTTTGACGCCGGCGCGCGCCAGCAGGAACCCAAGCATCACGCCGGCGGGCCCGCCGCCGGCGACACAACAGGTGGTGGCAATCGCATTTGGCATGCTGGCCCCTCGCTGTGCAGATTGTGTACTGGCTCGCTACTTAACCTCGCGTAAAACAAACACTGATGAACAAAAAACGACGCACGAAACCGCCGCGCAGCCGAGCTGCGTGCCTTCTCCCCGGCGGGGAAAAGGACAGGATGAGGGGGCTCTGACTCTCAGTTTTGGCTCGGAGTCGGAGCCCCCTCACCCCACCGTCTCCCCGCCGGGGAGAGGGAGTCGTTACGCCGAGCATCGTAGCGCACGGCTGGGATTCTGGTCGATCACAAGCGTCGCCAGCCAGGATTAATTCAATGAACTAAAACGCCGGGCGGCCGACCTGTGTGCCTTCTCCCCGGCGGGGAGAAGGCCAGGATGAGGGGGCTCTGACTCTCAGTTTTGGCTCGGAGTCGGAGCCCCCTCACCCCACCCTCTGCCCGCTGGCGAGAGGGAACCGCACGCTGTGTGCCACGATAAGCGCAGGGATTCAGATCGACGCAGACCGCACTGCTATCAAGCCGGTTGCGCGGCCTGCGGCGCTACGCCGAGCTTCTTCTGCAAGTTGGTCGACGACGTCGTGTACTGGAACACCAGGCGCTTGTCCGGATAGACGTAGTGGTGCGCCTTCTGCGCCATCAGCGCGCCTTCGTGGAAGCCGGACAGGATCAGCTTCAGCTTGCCCGGATACCAATTGATGTCGCCGATGGCGAAAATGCCTGGCACGCTGGTTTCGAACGCCGCGGTCTCGACCGGAATGAACTCATTGTTCTTGAGTTCAAAACCCCAATTGGAGACCGGGCCAAGCTTCATGGTCAGGCCGAAGAACGGCAGCAGCGCGTCGACCGCAAGGTTGTGCACCGAGCCGTCGTTACCTTTGACGATCGCGTGGCTGATCTGCCCGTCATCGCCCTGAAGCTGCGTGACCTGGCCGAGCAGCAGATCGATCTTACCCTCGGCCACCAGCGCCATCATCTTGTTGACGCTGTCGGGCGCGGCGCGGAATTCGTTGCGCCGATGCACCAGCGTCAAATGGCTGGCGAGCGGCGCGAGATTGAGAGTCCAGTCGAGCGCGCTATCGCCGCCGCCGACGATCAGAATGCGCTTGTCGCGGAAATTCTCCATCTTGCGCACGGCATAATGCAGCGACTTGCCCTCATAGGGCTCGACGCCCGGAATCGGCGGCTTCTTTGGTTGGAACGAGCCGCCGCCGGCGGCGATCACCACGACCTTGCACTCGAACACCGTGCCCTGATCGGTGGTGACGCGGAACAACGGGTCGCCGATCTTTTCCACCTTCTCGACCATCTCGGTGAGATGGAATTGCGGATTGAACGGCTTGATCTGCTCCATCAACGAGTCGACCAGGCCTTGCGCGCTGGTCACCGGAATACCCGGAATGTCGTAGATCGGCTTTTCCGGATATAGCTCGGCGCATTGGCCGCCGATCTTGTCGAGAATGTCGATGAGGTGCGTTTTCATGTCGAGCAAGCCAAGCTCGAAGACAGCAAACAAGCCGATCGGGCCGGCGCCGACAATGACAACGTCTGTTTTGATTGCTTCGACCATAACCTATCCGTGCTCGTCCTTAGGGATGCGACTGATGCGGTGATGAGGGTTGCGAGTCTCTAAAGCACATCCGGACGCGATGGAAGAGGACGCATAGCGCGGCCCCGGTGGCCGCGGCTCCGTTCCGGAGGCGGCGGCTGAGCTTGCCGGCAAGTGCGATTAGCCGAAACAACCACGCGCGAAGGCGTCCGGGGCAAATGGTTCTACGGAACCGGCTTGGCGCGAAGGACTGCTTCTACCGAACGCGTCGCGTTCGCCGTCACCGGGCAAGCGCTAGGCCTGCCGCTCCGGCGTGCGCAACACCAGGCCGTCCATGGCTTCGGTCACCTTGATTTGGCACGACAGGCGAGAATTCGGCTGCACCCCGTAGGCGAAGTCGAGCATGTCCTCTTCCATCGGCGTCGGCTCGCCGACGGTCTCGCGCCAGGCGTCGTCGATATAGACGTGGCAGGTCGAGCAGGCGCAGGCGCCGCCGCATTCCGCCTCGATCCCTGGCACGCCATGTTGGATCGCCGTCTCCATGACGGTCGAGCCGACTTCGCCTTCGACCGAGCGGGAGGTGCCCTCGAAGTCTATGAAAGTGATTTTGGCCATGATGGGTGGCGGCTGCTGGGGACGTTGGTTGAAAGAGAAACCTGCCGCCGGCCCGCGTAGAGGAACGTCGCACCGGCTACCGGCCGTGTTCTATCGGCTCGCGCCGCACAGCGCCAGTGCGTTGTTGGATGGCAAGACGCCCGTCGCCGGCAACCGAGAAATCAGTATTCCCGGCCGCGGCTTAACGCCGAGGCATTGTGGCCTTCACTCAAGCGCACGCCGATCGCCAACCGCGCCTCGAGGCTCGCCGCCTCAAGATCCGCAAGCGCCGAAAGCATCGCGGCTTCGTCACCGGCGCCGGCCGCCGCCTGTTCCAATCGCTCGGCCGCTTCCGCCACCCGCCAAGCGCCGATGCCGCGCGCCGAGCCTTTAAGCGTGTGCGCAGCCGCGGCGGCACAGGCCGGACCGGAACCGGCGATCCGCTCCAGCGTCATCGCGGTCTGGCGAGCGAAGAGTTCCAATACCTCGCGCTCAAGGCTGCGGTCACCGAGCGTCATCCGCTCAAGATGAACCTGGTCGATGCTGGTTGCCGACTGCTCACGCGCCGGCAAGCTTCGTGCGCTCGATCGGGTCATGGCCTGCTCCCCGGACATGGTCTGCCCCTCCCAGTGACGCGACCATGCCGCGCGCTGCGCGAAAAGGCAGTAAATCCACCGCTCGATTCAAAGGCATCGCGGCGCCATTTTCCGCGGCCTGGGTAACGCTGGGTTACGCGAAATTGCGCAATGCCGAGTTTTCCACCGGTCACCCACAGCTAAAGCTGTGTGACCACTGCCGGCTCGTGCACAGTTGCCCTCAAGGTGACAAAGACCGGCCGCATTCTTGGCCACAGAGTGGCGCATCCCTCTGGCCGATCGAAAAAATTACGGACATGGTAACCAAGTCGTTAAAGCGTTAACGATGATTAAAGGATGGTTACCAATCCGGTTTTCTTCATTCCGCCAGACCACTAGAATGGTCTCTGGCAGTAGGACGTGAGGGCGGGGGAAGTCCTCATGCGGATGGGTACTTAAAGGGTCAACGCGCGCTCGTTGGTGCGGCCGGGTTTTGCTCGGCCGCCCTAGTCCGGCGTAATTCGCGAGGCGACAACCGACATGGCCAACAATCCGAAGAAGATCGTGGATCCGACCGAGGCGGCGCTCTCGGCGATTCAAGAGGCTTTGAAGGTGCGGGATGACGGCAACGATCTGCCGGGCGGTCAGGCCGAGGAGTTCGCCGAGCATCATCCGCATCACGAGTGGCGCGACGGCTCGACGCTCGACCGCCAGCATCGGTTCGAGCCGGAAGACGTCGGCAGTCCGGTCGGCGGCCCGCGCGCCCATCCTGCCAATGACGACCAGCAATCGATCGGCCAGGTCCTGCGCGCGCTGCAGAATCGCCCTGCCCGAACCTCCTATCTGGTGGCGATGATTTTTTCGGCCGCCTGGATCGTGGGTTGCGTGGCGCTGTCCTGGGCGTACCTCGGCGACGTCAGCGCGGCGCTCGGTCCTGGCCACTCGCCGATGGCAACCATCGTCGGGCTCGGCACCGCCGCCCTGCTGCCGATCATTTTCTTCTTCGGCGTCGCTCACATGGCGTGGCGCTCACAGGAACTGCGGCTCATCGCGCAGTCGATGGCGCAAGTCGCCATGCGGCTCGCCGAGCCGGAAAGCGTGGCGCGTGAATTCGTTCGTCACGGTCGGACAGGCGATCCGACGCGAGGTCGCGGCCATGGGCGACGGCGTCGAGCGCGCGCTGGCGCGCGCGAGCGAACTCGAAGGCATGGTGCGCAACGAAGTCGCCGCGCTCGAGCGCACCTACGGCGACAATGAGGTGCGTATTCGCGGCCTGCTGCAGGATCTCGCCAATCAGCGCGACACGCTGGTCGGGCAAGCCGAGCAGGTGCGCTCCGCCATCAACAACGTCCACATCGATCTGACACAGGATCTGTCGACCATCAGCGATCTCGTCGGCCAACAGGTCAACGAGGCGGCCGAGCGCATCACCCATTCGCTCGCCGAGAAAGGCGAGCACATCACGGTCGCGCTCGGGCAGATCGGCGACAACATGATTCAGCAACTGAGCGTACGCGGCGAAGACCTGATCGTGCGCCTGGAAAATGCCAGCGAAGAAACGGCGCGCGCGCTCGCCACCGCGAGCGATCAGCTCACCACCAGCCTCAATTTCAAGACCGATCATATCAGCGAGGAATTCTCCGAGATCGCCCGCGGCCTCGAAGACATGATGTCGGCGCGGCTTGACAGCGTGACCGACACATTCTCGGAAAAATCGCTGTCGGTGATCGACACCATGATCGGCCGCTCGCAGGAGCTCACCGATAACATCGTCAACACATCGAGCCAGCTCGCTGAGACGTTCGCGACCCACGCCGAGGAAGCAAATGCGACGCTGAAGGCGTCCGGCGAGTTGATCGTCCTCGACCTCAACCTGCGCGGCGGCGACGTCGCCAAGAAGCTCGAGGCCGCCGGCACCCGCATTGCCGAAACGCTGATCGCGCGCACCTCCAAGATGACCGACACGGTGCGCGAAACCGCCGAACAGGTGGCCGAGACGCTGTCCAACGCAAACCGGCCAGGTCACCAACACGCTGCGGGCCAGCGCCGATCAGGTCGCCGGGGTCGTCTCCTCCCACGGCGATGAAGTCCAGCAGCTTCTGGCCGCGCGGCTTGTCTCGTTCGAGCAGATGTTCGGCCAATCCGGCTCCGAACTCGGCGAAAAGATCGCTCGCGAAACCTCGACGCTCGGCACGCTCATCACCCGTCACCTCGCCGAGTTCGACCGCACGGTGAAGACTTACGGCTCGGAACTGGTCGAGCGCCTCGGCGCCCGCACCCAGGACGTCTCCGAGTTGATGCGCAGCTACGTCGATAATTTCGACACCCGGGTGACCGCGAAGGCTTCCGAAGTCGGCACCAATCTCGACCAGCGGCTGGGCAGCTTCGAACAAACGCTCGACAGCCGCACCACCACCATCACCGAAGCGCTCGCCGCCCGGCTGATGGATATCGCCAAGACCTTGAGCGAAGGCGGTCGCGACGTGGTCGGCGCCGTCGACAAGCGCATCGCCGACGTCACCACCATCATCGACGCACGTGCTGCCAAGCTCACCGAGTTCGATCGGTCAGCGCGGTGCCGAAATCGACAAGGTGCTGGGCGCACAGGCGCTGAAAGTAGCCAACACGCTCGACGGCCGCATCGGCCATCTCGAGCATCTTTTGGTCGGGCGCGCCGAAGCCGTAAGCCAGCAGATCGAAGGCCGCAGCCGCGCTGCCGCCGACCTCCTCAATGCCCGCATGGAAGAATTATCGGAAGCCATCACCAGCAGGGCCGGCAACGCCGAGCAATCGCTCGGCCTGCTCACGACCCGTACGGTGGAAGCGCTCGGCAAGACCACGACGGCGAGCGCGGCCGCCACCGAAGCGCTCAGCCGCAACGCCACGGCCGCGACCGATGCGCTCAACCGCAGCACGGCGGAAGCGACCGTGTCGCTCAATCGCAGTTCCGCAGCGCTCAGCAATAACATCACCGTCACCGCCGCCGCCGCCGGCGAACTGCTCGGCAAAGCAACGCAGACCGCGGCTGACCTGGTCGCCAAGAGCGCCGCCGCCGCCAACGACGTCATTGGTAAAATCGGCGAAGGCGCCGTTGCTAAGATCACGCACAGCTCCGCGACCGCGACCGATGCGATCGGCAAGACCGGCGATGGCGCCGCCGCCATCATCGCCCGCAATGCGGCTGCCGCCCATGAGGCGATCGGCAAGACCGGCGACGGGGCTGCCGCCATCATCGCTCGCAATGCGGCCGCCGCCCACGAGGCGATCGGCAAGACCGGCGACGGTGCTGCCGCCATCATTGCCCGCAATGCGGCCGCGGCCACCGACGCGATGAGCAAGACCGGCGAAGGCGCCGCCGCTCTCGTCGCGCGTGGTGCCGTCACCATCAACGAAGCGCTCAGCAAAGCAACCGAGAGCGCGGCAGCGCTCATGACTCGCAGCGCCGCCACCGCCAACGAGACGGCGGCCAAGACCAGCCAGATCGCCGCCGACGTGCTGACGCGCGGCGCCGCCGAAGCAGCCGCAACGTTGAGCCGCAGCGCCAACGCGCTGAGCACCACGATCGCCGGCAGCGCCGCTGCCGCCAACGAGTTGATCGGCAAAACCACGCAGAGTGTCGCCGAGCTGATGACGCGCAGTGCCGCGGAGGCGAATGCCGCCCTCACCCGCAGCGCCGCCGTCCTGAACACCACGATCACCAATGCGGCCGGCAGTGCCGGCGAAGCCATCGGCAAGACCACGGCGGGAGCGACCGACCAGCTCGCCAGAACCGCCTCGGCGGTCAGCGAAGCCCTCAGCCGCAGCGCCGGCGAGGCCAGCGAAGCTCTCAGCCGCAGTGCCGGCGAAGCGAGCGAAGCCGTCGGCCGCAGTGCTGCCGAAGCCAGCGAAGCCCTCAGCCGCAGCGCCGGCGAGGCAAGCGGTGTGATTGGCCGTAGCGCTGGTGAAGCGAGCGGCGTCATTGGCCGCAGTGCCGGGGAAGCCAGCGAACTCATCGGCCGCACGGCCGGCACGGCAAGCGACGCGATCAGCCGCAGCGCCAACGAGGCACAGGTCACGCTGACCGGCATGAGCGCCGAGGTCGTGCGCAGCATTTCGGGTAGAGCCGACGAATTCAGCAACGCGGTGACACAGCGCGTCGGCGACATGACGCAGTTGCTCGACGAAAGATCGAACGGCCTGTTGACAGCGATCTCGGGCAAGGGACAGGAACTCGCCGGCGAAGTCGGCCGCATCACCGATCAGGCGGTGAAGGCTATCGAAGCCAAAAGCTTTGTCTTCACCCAGACGATGATCGAAAACAGCGAAGAGATTGCACGGCTGATCAACGACGCGAGCCTCACCGCGACGACGGCGATGACCCGTTCACTTGGGCAGTTGCAGGAAGGCACGCAAGGCGTCAGCGACGCGGCCAAAACCACGATCACCCGCACGCTCGAAGACGTGCATGCGGCGCATCGCACCGCGATCGAGGAATTGAAGCAGACGGCATCGGCAACCATTGCCGACATGCTGGAAACGCACGGCATGCTGCGCTCCGACACCACCGCCCTGTTCGAGCGGCTGCGCGAAGCCAATATCCTGCTGCAGGAGGTACTGAGCGGCGCCCACGAGAACATGAGCTCGCTCGAGCGCACCATGGTGACGCGCGTGTCCGAGTTCGTGACCGCGATGAACGACCTCACGCTCAAGAGCGACAGCAGTGCCAATGTGGTGCAGCAGCATGTCGGCTCGTTCAATGCCATCACCACCAAGGCGTTAAGCGAACTGGGCGAGCTCGCCTCGCAATTCAACGTCCATGGGCGTTCGCTGGCGGAAGCGGTCGAGCTTCTGGAAAAGAGCAACCGCCGCAGCGAGGAATTGATCGACGGCAAGCGGCAGACCATCGAGGCTTTGGTCTCCACCCTCGACACCCGGACCGACGACTTCGCGCAGCGGCTCTCGCGCTTCTCCGGCCTGCTCGACGAATTGCTCGATGCTGCGACCTCGCGTGCCCGCGAGATTGCCGGCATGATCGCAGAGACCAGCAACACCAGCGTGCACACCATCGAGCAGCAATATGAGCTCGTGCGCGTAACCACGGAAGAAGAACGCCGGCGCACCTCGGAGACGCTGAACACGCTGTATGAGGAAGCTGCCGGGCAAGCGCATTCCCTGCTCAACGAATCCGCCGAGCGTTTCGTCGAGATCATGCAGGGTCTCAAGCAAATGGCCGCAGACATGCGGCAGGAGCTGGAGTCGACGCGCGGTGAACTGCGCCGCGGCATCTTCGAATTGCCGCAAGAGACCGCCGACAGCGCCGCGCAGATGCGCCGCGTCATCGTCGACCAGATCGAAGCGCTGGCCGAGCTCAACCGCATCGTCGCCCGGCATGGACGCACGCTCGACAGCACCGACACGGTGCGGCTCGAACAGGCCCGGCCCGAACCGATGCGCCCGGAACCGGCGCGTCGCGAGGCCGAGCCGGCGCACACCGGCGGTACTCGCCCGCAACAGCGGCCAGCCCCTGCGCGCGACATGATGGGGCCGCCGCCAGCGCCGCGTGGCGGCATCACCGGCGCGCCGCGCCGCCCCGAGGCGCCACCGCAGGGACCGAATGGCCGCAACGGGAACGGCAACGGCAACGGCGCCAACAATGACGGCGGCTGGCTCAGCGATCTGCTCACCCGCGCCTCACGCGAGGATAGTCCGCCGATCGCGCCGCCGGCCGGAGGCCGCGGCGACGAGCGCGCCCAACGCGAGAATGCGGGCTCGCTTGAATTGCTTGCGGTCGACGTCGCCCGCATGATCGACCAGGAGGCGGCCGTCGATCTGTGGGAACGCCATAGACGCGGCGAACGCGGCATCTTCAGCCGTCGCCTCTATACCGCGCAGGGTCAGAAGGCATTCGACGAAATCCGGCGCAAATATCGCGCCGATGGCGAGTTCCGACAGACCGTGGACCAATATGTCTACGAGTTCGAGCGGCTCATCGACGATGCGGGACGCGGCGAGCGCGGCGCCACCGCGGTGCGCAATTACCTGATCTCGGACACCGGCAAGGTCTACACCATGCTGGCGCACGCGGCGGGGCGGCTGGACTGAAAGACGTACTTGGACCCGATCACGCTCGTCCCCGCGAAAGCGGGGACCCAGCGGACGGGCCGATACACCAGCGCACCCCACTGGATTCCCGCCTTCGCGGGAATGAGCGGGACCGAGTAGCCCGGATGAGCGCCGCGACATCCGGGAACACCGCCGGCACACCTCCCGCATCTCGCTCCGCTCATGCGGGCTACACCGTGCGGGCCACGTTGGCCTGCGCGGGGCCGAAGTTACCGCCGTAGCCCTAAACCGGCTTGCCTGTGACGCAGTTGCGGCATTACCCTCCCGAGCATGGAAGCCACGGTTTCCTTACCCACCGTTGCTGACGTCGAAGCGGCGGCGCGCCGGCTCTCCGGCATCGCGCTTCGCACCCCGCTTTTGACCTCGGCCGCGCTCGACGCCATGACCGGCGGCCGGGTTTTTCTCAAAGCCGAGACGCTGCAACGCACCGGCTCGTTCAAATTCCGCGGCGCCTACAACAAGCTTGCCTGCATCCCGCCCGAGCAGCGCGGCGGCGGAGTGGTCGCCTACTCGTCCGGCAACCACGCCCAGGGCGTGGCGGCTGCGGCGCTGCTGCTTGGCATGCCCTGCGTGATCGTGATGCCGCACGACGCGCCGCGCGCCAAACGCGAACGCACCATCGCACTCGGCGCCGAGGTCGTGCTTTACGATCGCGTGCGCGACGACCGCGAAGCCATCGCCGGCGAAATCGCGGCCCGGCGCAACGCCACGCTGGTGCCGCCCTACGACGATGCGTTAATCATCGCCGGCCAAGGCACCGCCGGACTCGAAATCGTCGAAGACCTCGCCGCGCGCGGGCTAACGCCGGACATCATCGTCGTCACCGCGTCCGGCGGCGGCCTCACCGCCGGCATCGCGCTCGCGGTGCGGGCGCGCGCGCCGCACGCCGCGCTCTACACCGCCGAGCCGCAAGGTTTTGACGATCACGCCCGCTCGTTCCGCAGCGGCCGGCGCGAGCAAAACGCCAGCGTCAGCGGCACGATCTGCGACGCCCTGATGGCGCGCACGCCGGGCCGGCTCACGTTCGCGATCAATCAATCGCTGGTCGGCGCCGGCGTCGTTGCCAGCGACGACGAAGTGGCAGCCGCCGTCGCATTCGCCTTCTCGGAATTGAAGCTCGTGGTCGAGCCCGGCGGCGCGGTCGCGTTGGCCGCGCTGATGACCCGCAAGGTCGATGTCACCGGCAAGACCGCGGTTGCGGTGCTTTCGGGCGGCAATGTCGATCCGGAGATGTTTTCAAAACTGGTGGCTTAACGCACTGTTTGCCCTCGCTCATCGCCGCCTTCCCTCCCCTCGTCACCGCCTGGCTTGACCCGGCGGTCCATACTGATGCCCCGAGAAGCAAACAATACGGCGACGCACCGCGAGCGCCGCATGGATTGCCGGGTCAAGCCCGGCAATGACGATTGGGGTCGTCGCACGATCAAAAACTATGCCCCGGCGCCGGGCAGAAAGCAGCGGATCTGCGTGGCGCCGTTGATATCCATGTAGGGCCATACCACCGCGGGTCCGAATTTGTTTGGTTCCGTCACCAGGGCCGTTTCCGGAACCGCAATCCATTCGCCGTGCAGCCGCACGCGATAGCGTCCCTCCTGTGTGTCCCAATCGACGTCTTGAACGCTGAAACCGTCCGCGAACGAACAGCACAGCCCCTTCCCGCTCGCCAGTTGATCGAACCAGGCATGCAGCGGCTCATTGGCGTAACGGCCGTCATCACGCGCAACGACATCGTTCGACAGCAAAGCACTCGTGCACAACGCTACGCCCGCCAACATCGGACCGGTGAGTCTGTGCATCGTGACCTCCAGATAATCGTGTTACGCGGACCAACCCAAAAGGGTCCGGCAGACCTGGAGAGAAAGTTTTTTGCCTGCGCCTCTTTGTTGATCCGCACCGATGGGTTTGTTGATCCACGCCTTACGCGAAGCAACTTCCATGCCGCATCGAGAATCACACCACTGGCAGCCAGCTTTTCAACTAACAAAATATGACGAAATGCGCGACTATTGATGGTAACGAATTGCGGCGATGGAACTTTGGTTCGCGGGAGGGAGCGCGCGTTCAGCTGAACAGCGCGATCAACTCTTCTTCACTTAAGCCGTGAAGAACGGCGAGCAGACCGTTCACCGAGCGGCCCGAATTTGCTGCGACCGGCATGTTTGTTTCTTGACCAGGCGACAGTTGCTGATCGGGACGCGTCGGGGCTGCGGCGACATCGTCTTCTGCAGCGGACATCGGTGCTGCAGTCTCGTGCGCATTTAACGGCGCCGCATCGCTCGCTGCGGCATTGGCTGCCTCGGCGTGAGGCACGGGATTACCGATAGCGCTGGGATCGGCAATCGCCTCCACAGCGAGCATGTCGCTTGTGCCGACGACGCCATCTGATATCGCTGGTGGTCATCTCGATGACAGTAGCGTCGCCAGAAGGTACCGTGAGATCACGCTCCGAAATTTGGATGACGCTATTCACGTCCGCGACGGACGGCTGCGCGACCGATCTCATGCTGGCCGCGCTGTGGCCCGACGCGATATTCGTCAGATTATCGAGGCGCCGGATGATATCGCGCAACAATGCGGCCGCGCTTGCCGCACCGCCGGCGGCGGCCTCATGCCGAACGAGCGCATCGCCGACCTCGCGCACGGACTTATCGAGCGTATCGCAGAGCGCCTCCTCGACTTCGCGCATGCGCAACGCCATGGCGACGTCGTGAATGTGCTCGACGGCGAAATGCACATCGCTTTTCAAGATGCCCGGCGCCCGCAGCAGCGCCTCGGCCTCGCTGACGATCGACGCAAGATCTGCAAGTTCCCTCGACAACGCCGCCGGCGCAGGACCAGGCAAATGCCCGCGCACCACTGGCGCGGCGGGTGCCGGCGCGCGGACAAAACCAGACGGATCTTTATGTTGCTCGCCGCCGCTCGCGGTGTCGATGAGACCACGACTGCCGCGGCCAATGGCGAACTCCGTATGCGCAAGTTCGACTTCGCCTTCCCGCGGGTCGGACCAAATTTCCGGCAGTGGCAACGGCTCGCCCGACATGCATTCACCGATCAGGATTGAATGACGTTTCCACGATTCGTCATCCCGCCAGTATCCAACATTTATCTGAGTCCGCTCCCATCAGGAAATAAGCCTTCAGGCTTCAGATCGAAGCCCGAACGCAAACGTTTCTGAAATCATGCTTTTTTGGGAGACACACTCACGCACGGCGCCGACGCCATAATCGTCCGGCGCGGCACTACGGACGCATCGCGGCCGGGTTATCCACCGCGAATGACCGCGCGCTGCTCTCATCCCCACAGGACCGGCGTGGACGGATGGACCAGACTGCCCTCGTATTGCAGCCCGTCGGCGCGGTCTTCGGTTAACAGCAGCGGTCCATCCAGGTCGACGAATTGCGCACGCTGCGCGACCAGAAGCGCCGGCGCCATGGCGAGCGACGTCGCCACCATGCAGCCGACCATGACGGCAAAGCCCCTCTGCTCGGCGGCGGCAGCCAGCGCCAATGCCTCGGTCAAGCCGCCGGCCTTGTCGAGCTTGACGTTCACGGCGTCATATTTGCCGACCAATCGGTCGAGCGAGGCGCGGTCGTGGACGCTTTCATCGGCGCAAACCGGAATCGGGCGCGGCCCGCGCGCGAGCGCATCGTCCGCCCCCTCCGGCATCGGCTGCTCGATCAGGGTGACGCCGGCATCGGCGCATGCGGCCAGGTTTTCGGCAACATTGTCGGCGTTCCAGCCCTCGTTGGCATCGACAATGAGCGCGGCACGCGGCGCGGCGCGGCGTACCGCGGTGATCCGCTCGCGGTCGTCACCGCCGCCAAGTTTGATCTTCAGGAGCGGCCGCCAGGCGGCACGTTCGGCTGCCGCCGCCATCGCGGCCGGTGAATCGAGCGAGATCGTATAGGCGGTGGTGCGCGGCTCGGGGGGGCCAAGTCCAGCCAATTCGTAAGCCCGGCGCCCCTTTTGCCGGGCGTTAACGTCCCAGTAAGCACAATCGAGTGCATTACGGGCAGCACCAGGGCCGAGCACCGTCTGAAGCGCTTCGCGGTCGAGGCCCTGCCGCACTGCCGGACGCATGGCCTCGATCGCTGCCACAATACCGTCCGGAGTTTCGCCGTAGCGTGCGTAGGGGACGGCTTCGCCGCGGCCGCGGTGAATCCCATCGTTGAGTTCGGCCACCACGACAACCGCTTCGGTCTTGCGACCGCGGCTGATCGCGAATGCGCCGGCAATCGGCCAGCGCTCGATTCGGACGGAGAGCTCCATGCGAGGAGCACTATGACCGTGCTTTGCCGGCCGGCTCAAGTCTTGAGCGCAACCGCCGCGTTTTTAGCCGGCGGCAGCCCATGAGCGTGGCTCCGCTCGCCGCCACCGCCGACGGCGACCATGTTGCCGCTCACGATATCCGGCGCCTGGACGGTCGAGCGCGCCGCCGAACTCGAACGCGTCATCGAGCGCGCCACCCGCCGCCACGCCCGCGCGCGCTCCGTCGACATCAATCTTGCCGGGCTTGAGCGCCTCGATACCTTCGGCGCCTGGCTGATCGAACGCCTGAAGCGGTCTTTCGTGACGCGCGGCATGACCGCCAGCATCACCGGCCTGTCGGAAACCGACCGCGCCCTGATGGCGGAGTTGCAGACCGCCAATCAGGCGCCGATCAAAGAGCGCGCAGCGCCCAACCCCATCCTGCTCGGCTTGAATGCCGTCGGCCGCGGCATGACCGAAGTCGCCGCATCGTTGCTGCAGGTCGTGCACATGTTCGGGGCGCTGGTGCTGGCTGCGCTCGGCACCATCGCGCATCCGCGGCGGCTGCGGTTCACCTCGATCGTGCATCATATGGAGAAGGTCGGCTGGCGCGCGGTGCCGATCATCATGCTGTCAGCACCTTCATGATCGGCGCCATTCTGGCGCAGCAGGGCCTCTTCCGCTTCCGCGCCTTCGGCGCCGACATGTACGTCGTCGACATGGTCGCGGTGCTGGTGCTGCGCGAAGTCGGCGTGCTGATCGTGTGCGTGATGGTGGCCGGACGTTCCGGCAGCTCCTACACCGCCGAAATCGGCTCGATGAAAATGCGCGAGGAAATCGACGCGCTGCGCACCATGGGCCTCGACCCGGTCGAGGTGCTGGTGCTGCCGCGCATCATCGCGCTGGTGCTGGCGGTGCCGATGCTGACTTTCCTCGGCTCGATGGCGGCGCTCTACGGCGCCGGGATCGTCTGCTGGCTCTATGGCGGCATGGCGCCGGCCGTCTTTCTCGAGCGGCTGCACGAGGCGATCTGGCTGCCGACCTTCGCGGTCGGCATGATCAAGGCGCCGTTCATGGCGCTGATCATCGGGCTTGTCGCCTGCAGCGAAGGCTTTGAAGTGGACGGCAGTGCCGCGTCGCTCGGGCTCAAGACCACCGCCTCGGTGGTCAAGTCGATTTTCCTCATCATCGCCATCGACGGGCTGTTCGCGATGTTCTTTGCCAGTATCGGAATATGACGATGAGCAACAACCCGCCGGTGATCAGCGTCCGCGATCTCGTCGTCGGCTTCGGCGCCGCCACCGTGCTCAACGGCGCCAGCATCGATGTGTTCGAAGGCGAGGTGCTCGGTTTCGTCGGCGGCTCGGGCGCCGGCAAGTCGGTGCTGATGCGCACCATCATCGGGCTGTTGCCGAAGCGAAAAGGCACGGTCGAAGTTTTCGGCAGCGACCTCGACACGCTCAACGGCCGGCAGCGGCGCGCGATCGAGCAGCGCTGGGGCGTGCTGTTCCAGCAAGGCGCCCTGTTCTCTTCGCTGACCGCGCTGCAGAATGTGCAATTCCCGATGCGGGAATATCTGCGCCTGTCGCCGCGATTGATGGACGAAATCGCGCTCGCCAAACTCGAAATGGTGGGTCTGCGCGCCGACGTGCGCGGCAAATATCCGTCCGAACTCTCCGGCGGCATGATCAAGCGCGTGGCGCTGGCCCGCGCGCTGGCGCTCGATCCCGACATCGTCTTTCTCGACGAGCCGACCTCCGGGCTCGACCCGATCGGCGCCGCCGACTTCGACGAACTGATCCGTACGCTGCAGCAAACTCTCGGCCTCAGCGTCTTCATGGTGACCCACGACCTCGACAGCCTGCATGCCATCTGCGATCGCATTGCCGTGCTGTCCGAAGGCCGCGTGATTGCGACCGGACCGATCGAGGCGATGCTGGCGTCCAAACATCCGTGGCTTCGATCCTATTTCGGCGGCAAGCGCGGGCGGCAGGTGCAGCGGCCGCCGGCCGAGGTTTTGCAGCATTGAGGCGGCACTGAACGCAGCAACGCGGGGCGCGCGAGACTGAACGAAGAGAACGACGATGGAAACCAGGGCTAGCTACATCATCACCGGCGCGTTCACGCTCGCGGTCATCGCCGCCGTGTTCGGCTTCGTCTTTTGGGTGCAGAACGCCGGCGACGGCAGCGAACGCTCGACCTACCGCCTGGTGTTTTCCGGCTCGGTGTCCGGGCTTCGCCCCGGCGCCGCCGTGTTGTTCGACGGCATCCGGGTCGGCGAAGTCACCAAGCTGTCGCTCGATCCGCGCGATCCGCGCCGCATCAACGCGATGATCGCGGTCAACCGCGCGACGCCGGTGCGCGGCGACACCAAAGTAGCGCTGGCGTTTCAAGGGCTGACCGGCCAGGCCGACGTCTCGCTCACCGGCGGAGCGCCCGACGCGCCGCTGATCGCCAAGGATGCGGAGGGGTTGCCGACCATCTACGCCGACGCCAGCGCCGGCGCGGACTTGACCCAGGCCGCGCGCACGATGCTCGGACGCATCGACACCATGGTGTCGGAAAACGAACAAGCGATGCGCGCCTCGATGCACAATGTCGAGACGGTGACGGCAGCGCTGGCCAAGAATTCGCAGCGGCTCGACGCCGTGATGGCCGGGCTCGAAACCCTCACCGGCAGCGGCGACAAAAAGGGCGATCTCGGCGAAGCCGCCTCGTCGATCCGCAAACTCGCCGACAATCTCGACAAGCGCACCGACGAAATCTCGACCGGACTGGTGCGCTTTTCCAATTCAGGTCTGAAAGAATACGAAGGCCTTGCGGTCGAGGGCCGGCACACGCTCGCCGAGTTGCACAAGGCGATCAAGAATATCAACGATCACCCATCGACGCTTATCTTCGGGCGGTGAGTATTTCTTCGCGCTCGCAAACCGCGACATGAATGCCGCAATCAGCGTTTGATTGGATTCTGTTTGAGCGGACGAACGACCTTAATCCCCTCTCACCGCTCATTCCCGCGAAAGCGGGAATCCAGTTCGGCCAAGCCGATTATCTGAGCGCGTCCCCTGGGTCCCCGCCTTCGCGGGGACGAGCGGAGGGATAATTCAGGGGGACCGAATCTCCAACCGCTCAGGCGGCGATTTCGGTTTCTTCCTCGTCGTCGTCGACCAGGCGCGGGCCTGAGCCCGGCTCCTGCTCGGCACCGGTGTCGAACCAGGTGAGGATCTCGAAGCGGCCGTCTTCATGCTCGACCAGCGCCGAGCAGCTTTCGACCCAGTCGCCGCAGTTCATGTAGCGGATGCCGAAATTGTCGTGCATCACGGCGTGGTGGATGTGGCCGCAGATCACGCCATCGACCTCACGGCGTTGCGCCTCTTCGGCCAAGGTCTGCTCGAAGGCGCCGATATAGTTCACGGCGTTCTTCACTTTGTGCTTCGCCCATTGCGAGAGCGACCAATAGGAGAAGCCGAGCCGGCGGCGGATGGCGTTGAAATAGCGGTTGATCAGAATGGCGAGCTCGTAAGCGGTGTCGCCCAGGAGCGCCAGCCAGCGCGCATGTTTGACCACCATGTCGAACACGTCGCCATGCACGACCAGATAGCGGCGGCCATCGGCGCCGGTATGGATGGCGTTCTCGACCACCTCGATACCGCCGAAATGGGTGCCGTAATAGTCGCGCAGGAATTCGTCGTGGTTGCCCGGCAGGTACACCAGGCGGGCGCCCTTGCGCGCCTTGCGCAGCAGCTTCTGCACCACGTCGTTGTGCGGCTGTGGCCAGTACCAGCCGGTGCGCAATTGCCAGCCGTCGACGATGTCGCCGACCAGATAGATCGTCTCGGCGTCGTGATAGCGCAGGAAGTCGAGAAGCCGGTCGGCTTGGCAACCGCGCGAGCCGAGATGAACATCGGATATAAAGAGAGTACGGAACACACGCGTGCCGCGCTCGATCGTCACGATGTTTGATCTCTTGTTGGTTGCGATCTGCTGCTGATCTGCCATCTGTTGCTGATCCGCCATTTCTTGCTGATCTGCTATCTGCGTCTCTTGGTCACGCGTATAGGTGCGTCGCATTGCAGCAAGATGACAACCCAGATGTTAACGCCGGTAGCGGCCCGCCCGAACGGCTGAAAACGCCCGCCAAATGGGCGTTTTCTTCGCCCTCAACCTTAATGATCGCACGTCCGAACCAGCTCCCATTCACAGCAACGTCACGCGGCAGCGTTAGAAGATTCGCAAATGACCGCGCCGATTCTAACCGCCGCATTTTTCCTCGTCGCCACGACCGGCGTTCATGCCGCAAGCCTCGCCGTCGCCATCTTGCGGTTGCGGCGCGCTCCCAACCGCAGCGCGTGCGCGATTGTGGACCTCCCGCCCGTCAGCTTGGTGCGCCCGGTCTGCGGCATTGACAACTTTGCGGAGGACACACTGCGCTCGACATTCGGGCTCAGCTATCCGCGTTACGAGATCTTGTTCTGCGTTGCGTCGGCGACGGATCCCGTCATCCCGTTGATCGAAACGCTGATGGCGGAAGCGCCCGCGTCCGATGCGCGCCTGCTGATCGGCGATGAGCGGGTGAACAACAATCCAAAGCTCAACAATGTGCTCAAGGGCTGGCGGGCAGCGCGCCACGACTGGATTGTGCTTGCTGATTCGAATGTTCTGATGCCGGCGGATTATCTCGAGCGCCTGTTCGCCAGCTGGCGCACCGACACCGGGCTGGTCGCTTCGCCGCCGATCGGCTCGCAGCCGGACAGCGTTTGGGCCGAGCTTGAGTGCGCCTTCCTCAATACTTATCAGGCGCGCTGGCAGTATATCGCCGACGCCTGCGGCTTTGCCTTCGCGCAGGGCAAGACGATGCTGTGGCGGCGCGCGGATCTCGATCGCGCCGGCGGCATCGAGGCGCTCGCGCGCGAAGTCGCCGAAGATGCAGCCGCCACCAAGGTGGTGCGGGGCGCCGGTTACAAGGTTCAACTGGTCGACCGGCCGTTTCCGCAACCGCTTGGTTATCGCACCGCCGCCGAAGTGTGGCGCCGGCAAGTGCGGTGGGCGCGGCTGCGCCGTGCCAGCTTCTTCGCTTATTTTCTGCCCGAGGCGCTCTCCGGCGGCGTACTGCCGATGATCGCGCTGGGCGTGATGGCACCAGCGCTCGGTCTGCCGATCCTGCCGACCGTGCTGCTGTTCGGGATCTTGTGGTACGCGGCCGAAACGCTATTGGCGGCTGCCGCCGGCTGGCACGTGTCGGCGCGGTATCCGCTGATTTGTCTGTTGCGCGACGCGTCGTTGCCAGTGCTGTTCGTCGCCGCCCTGCAGGGCGACGACTTCGTTTGGCGCGGCAACGAAATGCAAGTCGACCGGTTGCGCCCGCGCGGCATGATGGCCCGGATGCGCCCTCACCTCGCCGAGGTCGCGCCGCGCACGCGGCGCCGGCTGCGCTCGCTCCGGGAGCGGATGTCGTAGGCTTCCGGGCCGCGCCTGGCGCGACGGCTAGTTCGTCATTGCGAGGATCGAAGCGACGAAGCAATCCAGGCTTCTGGCGCAAGCCATCCCGGATTGCTTCGCTGCGCTCGCAATGACGCGTAAGATCCCTCAGGTAATGCCGATCGGCACGCCCGGCGAACCCGTGCCGCCGACGATCGGCACCGGCGTGAAGCTGTAGACGAACTGATATTTCTTGTCGGCGATCAAATCGTCGAACACCAGATTCTCGTGATTGAGAATCCCGTGCTTGGTCTGCAGCGTCATGTGGACCGCGAACGCCAGCGACTTGTCGGGATTGGGGATGACCTCGACCGCCCAGGTATCGGCGCCGGTCAGGCAGAGATCCTTCTCGATCACCCACTTGGCGACATCAAGACCGATGCCGGGCTCGCCGCTGTTGAACTTGTCGTTGTTCTTCTTCCACAAGCGTGCCCCAGCCGGTATTGAAGAAGATCCCGTCGCCAGGCCGGATGTCCTCTTCCTTCATATTCTGCTTGGCCAGCGCCGCGCGGATGTCGGCGACACTGATTTCTTCGCCGGCTTCCATCATGTGGCCCTTCAGCCCCGCCATGTCGATCAGATGGCCGCGGGTGAACAACGGCTTGCAATGCTCGACGCCGAGCTTCTTGAGGCCGTAGGCGTCGCCGAAATCCGCCACCGTATGGCCGTTGTAGAACCGCATCTCGGCCTTGTCGCCCGGCGCCCCCATGGCGACGCCGATATGGCCGAGGAAGTCGAACTGGGTGCCGACCTGGCCGATCTCGGTGGTGACGAACTCATCGTGAAACACCAGGCGATTGTCGCCGAACGGACCGCCGGTCGGTGAGCCCGGGATGCGCAAAGCGAAGATGCGCTTGCCGAACATCGGCATCGACGACTTGTAATCGTGGCCGAGCTTGTAGATCTTGCCGTCCTTGATCCACTTCGCCGTCTCCAGGACCTTCTCGGGCGTGATGTGGTTGGAGGCGCCGGCCTGATCGTCCGCGCCCCATTTCGACGGCCACCATTTTTCGTTGCTGAGCTTCGGCGCCGCGATCGGATCGGCCGCGGCCGGTGTGATCGGCGCCATGGCGAACTTGCCGTAGCTTGCCCCGGCGACAGCACCCAGGCCCGCGCCCTTCAGGAAGGCACGACGATCGGCCGGCGGTGATTTTTCAGATGATGGATTTGCAGACGGTTGATTTTCAGATGATGTTGAAAACGATCCAGGCACGGCCTCGCGTTCACGACCGTCGGTCATGTTGCACTCCTCCCCGTGAATGGCCTCGCTCGATTCCGAGCGGGCTATTTGTCATTCGTTGCGGAAATGATGGTAATGTGCCCGCGAGACGGGAACAAGACACAAACGCGCGCCAGACGCGCGAGATTTCCGTTTCCGAAAACGGGAGGCAGGCGGTGGGGCTGTTCGATGCGGATAAGTCCGCTGCGCGACTTCCGGTTTCGCTGATCACCGGTTTCCTCGGCAGCGGCAAGACCACGCTGCTCAACAAGCTTTTGCGCCACGACGGCATGGGCGACAGCGCCGTCATCATCAACGAGTTCGGCGAGGTCGGGCTCGATCATCTGCTGGTCGAAGCGATCAGCGGCGAGGTTGCGGTGCTGGCGAGCGGCTGCGTGTGCTGCACCTTGCGGAGCGATCTGGAAGAGACGTTGCGCAACCTGCTGATCAAGCGCGACCGCGGCGAGGTGCCGCCCTTCTCGCGCATTCTTGTGGAAACCACCGGGCTCGCCGATCCGGCGCCGATCGTCCAGCTTCTGTTGAACAACCCGCTGGTCAGCCACTATGTACGGCTCGACGCCGTGGTCACCACCGTCGATGCCGTCAACGGCGCGCAGCAGATCGGCGAGCACGCCGAAGCCGTCAAACAGGTCGCCCTCGCCGATCGTTTGCTGCTGACCAAGACCGACCTCGCCGCCGCCGATACCGTCGCGCGGCTTGATCAGTCTTTGATCGCGCTCAATCCCGGCGCCACGCGGCAAGCCGTGTCAAACGGCGAGATCGCGCCGGACGCATTGTTCGGCGCCGCCTTGTTCGATCCCGCGCGTAAGACTCCGGATGTGCGCCGCTGGATCAACGAGAGCGCCTACCGCG
Source organism: uncultured Alphaproteobacteria bacterium (assembly GCA_963737755.1). Classification (GTDB taxonomy): domain Bacteria; phylum Pseudomonadota; class Alphaproteobacteria; order Rhizobiales; family Xanthobacteraceae; genus BOG-931. The sequence goes on from CAVTTZ010000033.1 coordinate 194,836, forward strand.
ATCCGTCAGACGATGAACATGGGCACGCGCACAACGGCCATGACAACGGCCATGCGCACGATCACGCCGGACACGCCCATGCGGGCGGCATCCAAAGTTGCTGCCTGATCAGCGAGGAACCGTTGTCCTGGGAGGCCCTGTCGTCCTGGCTCGCAGGGCTGCGGCAAGGTGCCGGGCCGGACCTGCTGCGGGTGAAGGGGATTCTCAATCTGATCGGTGAGGATGCGCCGGTCGCCATTCACGGCGTGCATCACGTCTTTCATCCACCGGTGCAGCTCGAAGCCTGGCCCGATGCCGATCGCCGCTCGCGCATCGTCTTCATCACTCGCGACATCGCGCCCGCCGACCTGCGGGCGAGCTTTGTCGAGCACGTCGAAGCGGCCCGTATCTGATCGCGGCTGGCCCGGAACGCACGCTTTGCTCGAACTCACTCCGTGATGATGCTGACGATCTTTTTGGTCGCCGGATCGACGATCAAAAGCTGACTCTGCACCATGGCGTAGATGTAGGGCTGGACTTGCGGCACCTCGTTGCTGACGCTGTTGGGCAGCGATTTGAGTTGCAGCGACGCCGGCACTGTCGCGCCGACCTGAGGATGGAAGCCGGCCGGCAGGTTGGTGGCCTGCTGAGCGCCAAGCTGTTTCCAGATTTCGGCGCGCTGCGCCGTGTCGAGATTGAGCGCATGCTGCTCGCCCTTCTTTACGTCCGCCGGCACGCCGTCGGGACGGCCAGGCATTATTTGCTCGGCGCTCTCGCGCAAACCCTCGTCACGCATCCGGGCGGACTCGCTTGCAGACCGGTCCAGTGTCGGATTGGAATCGCCCTGAGGCGACGCGCCCAATGTCTCCCGCGGGGCAGTCATCATGCCCGACTTGGCGTTGCCTTGGTTCATGTCTGGCGGCTGCGTGCTGTCGGTTGGCGCGCGATCCGTCAGCTTCGATGACTTGCCGACGTGGCTCTCGCGCGGGGTCGGCGCTACCGCTTCCTCCTCGGCGCCTTCCAGCAAATCGCCGAACGCATCGGGATCACCGGGTCTCGACGCGCGGCCATTCGTCCGGGTCATCTGGAGCCTCAGGCCGCATTCCGGGCGGACGGACAACCATCAGGACCGGATCGCCGTCCGGCCCGATCGCCCGCACCAGAAACGATTCCGAGACGATCTGAATATCGGTAAATCCAGCTCCCTTCGAGCCTCGCCCGCACGTCGTCGCGCGCGGTCGAGCGCTGATCCGCTGCCTGCGGACATTCCGCGGCCGGCGGAGCGGGATCCGACGTTTGCGCCGAAGCCAATTGCGATGCGCCGACAGCGATCACGGCGATCGCTATGATTTCGCACGTTTTTTTCATTTGGGCGCCTCCCGTGATCAGCCTCCAAATCGAGGAACGCGAAGGTGAACCGACGGCGGCGCGGAACGTTCCGGGAAGCCGCGGCGCGGCGGCCGGCACTTCGCCGGCAGAGTTAATTGGTGCCCCGCGCCACCGCGTCTTTGGCGATGGCGTCGAGCGCCGCGCGATCGGCCGGGAAATCGGCGGCGATCCAGGCCGCCTCGGCGGCCCGAAGCGCGGCACCAAGGGCCGGCCCCGCGGCGAGGCCGAGATTCATGAAATCTGCAGCCTTGAGCGGAAACACCGGCACGGGCCAACGCAGCGGCAAGGTGGCAAGTCTCATGCCAAGTCGCATCGGCCGCGCCCGCTTCGGAGCGGCTCCACGCGACCAACACGCGATCGATAAAGCGCTTGCGCGCCGAGGCGGTAAAGCAGCGCGCGCGCGGCCTTCGCATCGGACGGGTCCGCGATCCGCCACCAGCCTTCCAGCGCCAAAAGCCGCTCGGACTCGGCATTGGAGAGGCGCAGCCGCTCGCCGAGGCGTTCGGCGTCTTCCTCGACCCACACGGCGAGCGCGCCGAGGCGGCGCAGCGCGTCGGCTTTTTGGTCCAGCGCGACCTCGAGCTTGAGCATGTTCTCGAAGCTCGCGAGATGAGCGACGCCACCCAGCACCATGCCCAAAAGCCCACTCTCCGCCATCACCGCGAGCGTCGGCGTGGCGCGCGCGGCCGAAAGCAGCTTGAGCATCTCGGTGCGCACGCGTTCGCGCGAGAGCATCTCCAAACCCGCACGGCCGCGGATGCACGCCTTCACACCATCGGGATCAGGCGCGCCGGTGCCGAAGTGCGCGTGGAAGCGGAAGAAACGCAAGATGCGCAGATAGTCTTCTTCGATCCGCCGCTGCGGCTCGCCGATGAAGCGCACACGGCGCCCTCCAATATCGGCGAGACCGCCGACATAATCGTGCACCACGCGATCCGGACCGACGGAAAGCGCGTTGATGGTGAAGTCGCGGCGCTCGGCGTCGGCTTTCCAGTCGCGGCCGAAAACGACGCGCGCCTTGCGGCCGAAGGTTTCGACGTCCTGGCGCAAGGTCGTAACCTCGACCGGCTGACCGTCGATGATGGCCGTGACGGTGCCGTGCTCGATGCCAGTCGGCACGGCCTTGCTGCCGGCAGCCTCGACGCGGCGCACGACCTCTGCCGGCAACGCGGTGGTCGCCATGTCTATCGGGCTGTTTGCGTTCGTCGGAAGGCCAAGCAACGCGTCACGCACAGCGCCACCAACCGCCCGCGCTTCCTCGCCGTCGCGATTGAGCAACGCGAGCAGCTTGGCCGCCGGGCCCTCACTCAGCCAAGGCGCATCGAGCGTTCTGGCGGCCGGCACCGTCATCCGTAAATCCGGTCGTAGAGATTGCGCACGATGCCCGCAGTGATGCCCCAGATGTAACGGTCGCCGAACGGCACCGCGTAATATTCGCGTTGGATGCCCTTCCATTCGCGGCTGTGCCGCTGGTGATTTTCGGTCGCCATCAAAAAGTCGAGCGGCACTTCGAACGTTTCGGTGACTTCGCCCGGATTGAGCGTCAGCGTAAAATCCGGGCGCACCCGCGCCAGCGTCGGCAAAATGCGAAAGCCCGAGAAGGTCAAATAAAGATCCAGATAGCCGAGCGGCTCGATCAAGGTCGGCGCCAGCCCGACTTCTTCACGCGCTTCGCGCAAGGCCGCCGCGACCGGGCTCTCATCCTCGGGATCGATCTTGCCGCCCGGAAATGCCACCTGCCCGGCGTGGCGCGCGAGGGCTTGCGTGCGGATCGTGAAAAGGACGGTCGGCGTGGCGCGATCGATCACCGGAATGAGCACTGCTGCCGGCTTGGTCGCCGCGACGCCGGCGCGTTCCCACATCGACGGATTGAGATCGAGGTCGCCGCGCGCGCCCTCGGCCATCGGATCGGTGAGCGCCGGCGGCACCTCCAATGTCAGCCGCGCACGGGCGCGATCAAAAAAAACGTCGGCCGCGCTCGGCTGCAGTTGCGCGCTTTGGTCGGTCACGCGAATTCCCTTACCTGCTCGGCGGGCGCCATCGGAAAAAACACGCCCTGCGAGGTGACACCGAACATCGCCTGCCCGGCTACCTCACGCTCCTCACCGAGTTCGACAAGATCGAAGAACAGTGCGCGCGTCACCTTCGCCCATAGATCGCGGCGCACGTGCAGGTAAGGTTTTAGGCCACCGGTACCCACTTCCGGCTCGAAGCGGAGCGCATGGTCGGCTCCGCATACCACCCAGTCATCCACGTTGGTGCGGAAATTGAGCACCGCCCCGGACGGCGACTGTTCCAGCTTGAGCTCGACCGCCAGGAACGGCGCGTCGTCGACGATGATGCCGCACTTCTCGACCGGCGTGACCAGGAAATACTTGTCGCCTTCGCGCTTGAGCACAGAGGCGAACAGCCGCACCAGGGCCGGCCGCCCAATCGGCGTCCGCAAATAATACCATGTGCCGTCGGCGGCGATCCGCATGTCGAGATCGCCACAAAACGGCGGATTCCAAAGCTCGACCGGTGGCGGCCCCTTGGTTTCACCGGACGCCTTCGCTAGCGCGCCTGTGATCGCTTCCAAACCCAATTGCCCTGCCTTCGCCATGGTTTGTCTTGAACCTGACTCCTTGGACATTAAGTCCGGGGGCAGCGCCGCTCGCGGTATCGTGATCGCGTCACCGCGATTGCGCCGCAGGACATTTAGGTTGTGTGCCCGACGAATGAAAGAATCATCGCAAAATCCGACAGTTTCTAGTGGTGGTGCATATATTGCATCGCCAAATAGTGGTGCACACTCGGGCTCTTCTGATCGTGCCCGCGGCCCGAATCAGATTCGTTAGCGATTCAGCCTGGAAGATTTGGAAGGTTGAAGAAGATAGGAGTTGACTGATGTCCGCTGTCAGCGGAGACGGGCTTGAAAAGCTGGAAGACATGATCGTGCGCGCGGCCGAGTCCAGCGCCGACCACGTCAGGACGGCAAAGGCTGCGATCGGAACCGTCATCTTCGGCCAGGACACGGTGATCGAGCAGGCGCTGGTCACGATCCTGTCCGGCGGCCACGCCCTGCTGCTCGGCGTGCCGGGCCTTGCCAAGACCAAGCTGGTCGAGACCATGGGGATCGTTCTCGGGCTCGACGCGCGGCGCATCCAATTCACGCCGGACCTGATGCCGTCGGACATTCTCGGCACCGAGGTGCTGGAGGAGAGCCAGGCCGGCAAGCGCAGCTTCCGCTTCCTCTCCGGACCGGTGTTCGCGCAGCTTCTGATGGCCGATGAGATCAACCGCGCCAGCCCGCGCACCCAGTCGGCATTGCTGCAGGCCATGCAGGAGCAACATGTTACCGTCGCGGGCGCGCGACACGACCTGCCGCGTCCCTTCCACGTGCTCGCGACCCAGAACCCGCTCGAGCAGGAAGGCACCTATCCGTTGCCGGAAGCTCAGCTCGACCGCTTTCTGATGGAAATCGACGTCGATTATCCGGACAAGACTGCCGAGCGCAAAATCCTGTTCGAAACCACCGGCGCCGAAGAGACGCACGCCAAGGCGGCGATGACCGCCGACGATCTGATGGCGGCGCAGCGTTTGGTGCGGCGGCTGCCGGTCGGCGAGTCCGTGGTCGAGGCGATCCTGACGCTGGTGCGCTCGGCCCGTCCCGGCCCTGAAAGCGGCGATATCGGCAAGCTGATCGCCTGGGGACCCTCGCCGCGCGCCAGCCAGGCGCTGATGCTCGCGGTGCGCGCTCGCGCCCTGCTCGACCGCCGGCTCGCGCCGTCGATCGACGACGTGATCGCGCTCGCCGAGCCGGTTCTTAAACACCGCATGGCGCTCACCTTCGCGGCCCGCGCCGAAGGCGAAACCGTCGAGGCCGTCATCGGCCGCCTGAAGGCGCGGATCGGATAAGGGATGGCGTCCGAGACACGACGCGTCTCCGATCACGACAATCCGGCGATACAGCGTGCGGTCGGCGAAGGACGCACGCTTGCGGCGACCATGCCGCGGCTGATGCTGGAAGCGCGCCGGGTCGCGTCGACCATCATTCACGGCATGCACGGCCGCCGCCGCGCCGGCCCCGGCGAGAATTTCTGGCAATATCGCCGCTTCGTCTCCGGCGAGCCGGCTTCGCGGGTCGACTGGCGGCGCTCGGCGCGCGACGATCATCTGTATGTGCGCGAACTCGAATGGGAAGCCGCGCACACCATCTGGATCTGGCCCGACCGCTCGCCTTCGATGCTGTTTGCCTCGACGCTGGCGCAGGACACCAAACTGCATCGCACGCTCGTGGTCGCGCTGGCGCTCGCCGAAATTCTGGTCAAGGGCGGCGAGCGCGTCGGAATTCCCGGACTGATGCGGCCGACCGGCAACCGCAACGTGATCGAGCGGATGGCGCAGGCGATCCTGCATGATCGCGGCGAGCGCGCGAGCCTGCCGCCGCACTTCGCGCCCTCGCCGCTGTCCGAAGTCGTGGTCTTGTCCGACCTCTGGAGCGACATCGCCGACATTCGCCGCACCATCGCGCAGCTCTCCGGCGGCGGCGCACGCGGCCATGTGGTGCAGATCGTCGATCCGGCGGAAGAAACCTTTCCGTATTCGGGCCGTGTCGAATTTATCGAGCCGGAGGGCGGCGGCCGCATCACCGCCGGCCGCGCCCAAACCTGGCGCACCGATTACGACGCCCGGGTGCGGCGGCATCGCGCCGAAATCCGCGCCGAGACCGACCGGCGTGCTCTGGAGCTTCACCATTCACCGCACCGATCGCCCGGCAAGCGAACTGCTGCTCGCCCTGCATGCGCGCATCGGCGCCGGCCTGAACGATTCCGGCGCTCACTCCGCCGCGGCCGACGCGAGGGCTTCGGCATGATCGGCCTTCCGCTCGGCTTTGCCGAACCGCTGGTGCTGATCGGGCTCCTGACACTGCCGGCGCTGTGGTGGCTGCTGCGGCTGATCCCGCCGCGCCCGCGGCGTGTCGCCTTCCCGCCGACGCGGCTGCTGATGGACATTGCGCCGCAGGAAGAGACCCCGGCGCGGACACCTTGGTGGTTGACGCTGTTGCGGCTCTCGCTCGCCGCTTTGGTCATCATGGCCGCCGCCGGACCGCTGTGGAATCCGCCGCTCACCGCAACGACATCGCGTGCGCCGATCGCGATCCTGATCGATGACGGCTGGGCCGCCGCTGCCACCTGGGATGCGCGGCTGCGAACGGCCGACGATATTATTTCCCGTGCCGAAAGCGATCGCCGGGCAGTCGCGCTGATCCCGATCTCCGAAGGCACGCGCGACATTTCGTTCGGGCCCGCCGCATCAGCGCGCGTGCGCCTGCAATTGATCAAGCCGAAAGCCTATACGGTCGACCGCAACGAAGCGCTGCCGGCGCTCACGCGCTTTCTCAACGCTACCCGCGATGTCGAACTGGTCTGGCTCTCCGACGGCGTCGATCTCGGCCACGGCGCCGATTTTGCCAAAGCCCTGGCGCCGCTGGTTGATACCCGGCCGATGACCATCGTGGCCGGCGGCGTCGCCGGCGCTCATGCGCTGACCGGCGCCGACAATGCGGCCGGTGCGCTCACCGTCAAGGTGCTGCGCGCGAGCACCGGCGATACCGAGAGCGGCACGCTGCGGGCGCTCGATCTGAAAGGCCTGCCGCTCGGCGAAGCGCCGTTCGCGTTTGCATCCGGCGATCAGGAGGCCGAAGCAAAATTCGATCTGCCGCTGGAAATCCGCAACGACATCGCGCGCATCGAAATCGCCGGCGAGCGCTCCTCCGGCGCCGTGCAGTTGCTCGACAAGCGCTGGCGCCGCCGCACCGTGGGCATCATCTCCGGCGCGACCGCCGATACCTCGCAGCCGCTCTTGTCGTCGATCTATTATATCAGCCGCGCACTCGGCCCCTTTGCGGATGTCCGGCTCGCGCAGGGCGAGTCCCCCGCCGACGCCGTCAATCATTTCCTCGATCAGCATCTGCCGATGCTCGTGCTCGCCGATGTCGGCAACGTCGCCGGCGACGCGCGCGAGCGGCTCGAACAGTGGATCGAAGACGGCGGCGTGCTGGTGCGCTTTGCCGGACCGCGGCTCGCCGCATCCGACGATGACCTCGTGCCGGTCCGCCTGCGCCGCGGCGGCCGCACCCTCGGCGGCAGTTTGAGCTGGGACAAGCCGCAGCCGCTGGCGGCATTCTCGCACGAAAGCCCATTCAGCGGCATGAGCGTGCCGAATGATGTAACCGTCAGCCGCCAAGTCTTGGCCGAACCCGACGCGGCGCTTTCGGAGAATACCTGGGCGACGCTTGCTGACGGCACGCCGCTGGTGACCGCGGCCAAGCGCGGCAAAGGCCTGATCGTACTCTTCCACGTCACCGGCGACACCCGCTGGTCGGACCTGCCATTGTCCGGCACATTCGTCGACATGCTCAAGCGGATCGTGAACCTCGCCGGCACGCCGGCGCCTGCCGAGACCACCGACGATCAGAAAACCAAAACCAAGACCACGCACGACGTCGTCGCGCCGACCCGCATGCTTGACGGCTTCGGCAATTTCACCGCGCCGCCGGCGACGGCGCGACCGGTGCCGACCGACTATACGGAAAGCGCCACGGCGGAGCATCCGCCCGGCTTCTATGGCCCACCGGAGAACCTCTTGGCGGTGAACACGTTGTCCGCAAGCGATCGGCTTACACCACTCGATTTTTCAGCGCTTGTGCACGCGAGCCACGAGATCTACCGCAAGACCGAACCGCAGGATCTGCGCGGACCGATCCTGATCGCAGCGCTTGCATTGTTTTTGCTCGATACGTTGATCGTACTCTGGCTCGGCGGCAACATGACCCGGCTGCTGCCGCGCTTCTCGCGCGCTTCAACCACGGCGGTCATCCTCGTTGCAGCGCTGGGACTGACGCTGCCGCATGCGCGGGCCGCCGACAGCGTGCTGGACCAACTCATTCAGAGATCCACCAGCGATCGCCCCCTCACGACCGCGCCACCCGCATCGTCGTCAAGCCGCGACGTGCCGCGCTCGGCGCTGGAAACCAAGCTGGCTTACGTCATCACCGGCGACCGCGACGTCGATCAGATCAGCAAGTCGGGCCTGAGCGGCTTGACGCTCTTTCTCGCGCAGCGCACCGCGCTCGAAGCGGGCGAGCCGATCGGGCTCGATATCGCCCACGATGAGCTCGCGTTCTATCCGCTGATCTACTGGCCGATCGTGCCGGGCGCGCCGCGCCCCTCGCAGGAGACGCTCAAGCGCATCGACACCTACATGAAACAAGGCGGCACGGTGCTGTTCGACACCCGCGATGCGATGTTGTCGCCGCCGGGCGCCGGTGGCGAGACCCGCGGCCCCGGTATGGTCGAGCTGCGCCAAATCCTCTCGTCGCTCGACCTGCCCGAGCTCGAGCCGGTGCCGCGCGATCACGTGCTGACCAAGACGTTTTATCTGCTGCGCGACTTTCCCGGCCGCTTCAATTCGGGCCAGCTCTGGGTCGAGGCACTGCCCGCAAGCAACGACGACGAAGGCTCGCCGCGCCCCGCACGCGGCGGCGACGGCGTGTCGTCGATCATCATCACGTCGAACGACTTCGCCGGCGCCTGGGCGCTGCAACCGGACGGACAGCCGAGCTTGCCGATGGTCGAGGGCGAGCCGCGCCAGCGCGAACTCGCCTTCCGGGCCGGCGTCAACATCGTGATGTACACGCTGACCGGTAACTACAAAGCCGATCAGGTGCACGTGCCGGCGCTGCTCGAACGGCTCGGCCAGTAGGAGGCGATGTGAATTTCGGTCTCGCCTTCGCGCCTCTTGTCAGTACGCCTGTACTTTGGGCGGCCATCGTCGTGGTCGCCGTGCTGGTGGTGCTGCTGTTCGTTTCGCGCACCCGCGGCGCGCTGATGCGCGCGCTCGGGCTTGCGCTGGTCGTCCTGGCACTCGCCAATCCATCATTCACCCGCGAAGACCGCGATCCGCTCAGCTCGGTCGCGGTGGTGGTGGTCGACAAAAGCCCGAGCCAGAATTTCGGCGACCGTGAACGCCAGACCGAAGAAGCCCGCAAGGCCGTGGTCGAACGGCTCGGCCGCATCCCGGGGCTTGATGTGCGCGTCGTCGAGGCCGGCCAATCAGACGGCGAGACCGACGGCACCCGGCTGTTCAGCGCACTCGGAGCATCGCTGGCGGACGTACCGGCCGACCGCATCGCCGGCGCCATCATGATCACCGACGGCCGTGTCCACGACGTGCCGACGGACGCCGGCGCGCTCGGCTTCGCCGCGCCCCTGCATGCGCTGATCACCGGCAACAAGAACGAGCGGGATCGCCGCGTCGCCCTGATCGCGGCGCCGCGGTTCGGCATCGTCGGCCAATCGCAGACCATCACCTATCAGGTCGAAGACCAGGGCGCGCGCGAGCGCAGCGCGACCGTCACGGTGCGCCGCGACGGCGATCTGGTCGAGACCCGCGCGGTGCCGGTCGGCACGCCGCAGCATGTCGAGATTCCGATCCCGCACGGCGGCGCCAACATCGTCGAGATCGAGGCTGCACCGCTCGCCGACGAACTGACCACGGTCAACAACCGCGCCGTCGTCACCATCGACGGCGTCCGCGACAAGCTGCGCGTGCTTCTGGTGTCCGGCGAGCCCAATGCGGGCGAGCGCACCTGGCGCAACCTGCTCAAGTCCGACGCCTCGGTCGATTTGGTGCATTTCACCATTCTGCGTCCGCCGGAAAAGCAGGACGGCACGCCGATCAATGAGTTGTCGCTGATTGCTTTTCCGACTCGCGAACTGTTCCAGCAGAAGATCGGCGAATTTCAGCTCATCATCTTCGACCGCTACGCCCGGCAGGGCGTGCTGCCGATGATCTATTTCGACAACATCACCCGCTACGTCCGAAACGGCGGCGCGGTGTTGGTGGCCGCCGGTCCCGACTATGCGACCCAGACCAGCATTTGGCGCACGCCGCTGAATGCCATCCTGCCGGCGGAGCCAAGCGGCAGCGTCACCGAACGCGCGTTCCACGCCCGCCTGACCGATCTCGGCAAGCGCCATCCGGTGACCCGCGATCTCGAGGGCTCGGCGAGCGATCCGCCACGTTGGAGCGAATGGTTCCGGCTGGTCGATACCAACAGCGCCAGCGGCACCTCCGTGATGCAGGGACCGGACAACAAGCCGCTGCTGGTGCTGTCGCGTGAGGGCGAAGGCCGCGTCGCGCTGCTGCTCTCCGACCAGCTTTGGCTGTGGGCGCGCGGCTTTCAGGGCGGCGGGCCGCATCTCGATCTGCTGCGGCGGCTGTCGCACTGGCTGATGAAGGAACCGGAGCTGGAAGAAGAAGCGCTGCGGCTCAGCGTCAACGGCCATCAGCTCCTGGTGCGGCGGCAAACCATGGCCGAAACCGTGGCGGACGTGACCCTGACGTCACCGTCCGGCAAGACGCAGATTCTCAAGCTCAACGCCACCGAGCCCGGCGCCTGGCAGGCGAGCGTCACCGCCAGCGAGCTCGGCCTGTGGCGCGCCAGCGACGGCAAGCTCAACGCGCTGATCAATATCGGCCCGCTCAATCCGCGCGAATTTACCGAGGTGACCTCGACTCCGGACGTGGTGGCGCCGATCGCCAATGCCACCGGCGGCGACTCGCGCCGGCTCGATACCGGCAGCGGTCTGAGTTTCCCGCGCATTCTTCCAGTCCGCTCCGGCGACACCTACAAGGGCGAGGATTGGCTCGGGCTGAAAATGCGCGACGCCAGCGTCGTCCGCGGCATCGGCGTGCTGCCGGTGTTCGCCGGCTTCCTCGGGCTGTTGTTGTTGGTCGGCAGCCTTGCGGCAACGTGGGCGCGCGAGGGCAAGTAAATTTTCACCCGTCATCCGGGGCGGCCCGAAAGGCCGAGCCCGGAATTCATAACCGCCGCGGGTGCAAGTTCTGCGTGACCTGTGGTTATGGATTCTGGACTTGTCGCCACGCGGCAATCCGGAATGACGAAGTGCCAGCGGATGTCGCCTCAGTCGCATTGATCTCCGCTCATTCCCGCGAAAGCGGGAATCCAGATCGGCCGTGAGACTGGGTCCCCGCCTTCGCGGGGACGAGCGGAATAATGACGAGACCCAAGTCTAATTCCAGAGACCAAGTCTAATTCCAGAGACCCAAGTCTAATCCCACTCGCCGTTGACCGTGCCGGTCAGTCCTTCGGCGGCGCCTTCGGTGAGCTCGGCGACCAGAAGGCGCGCCGGATCGACCGGCCCCGGCATGGAGACCTTGCCGGGCGGGATCTTCTTGAACCCGCATTTCACGTAATACGGCTCGTCACCCACCAGGATCACCAGCCGGTGGCCTTTGGCGCGCGCCTCTTCGAGCGCCCGCGTGATCAACGCCTGGCCGACGCCGCGATCGCGAAACGGCGGCTCAACGGTCAGCGGCCCAAGCAGGAGCGCCCTCGTCTCGCCGACGCGCACCGGCGACAACCGCACCGAGCCGACCAGCAGGCTGCCGACCCGAGCGATAAACGACAGATCGAGCGCGTGCGTCACCTGCTCGCGCAAGCGGTAAGCGGTCTTGGCATAGCGTCCGGGACCAAAGGTGCGCTCGTGCAGCCGCTCGATGGCGGGCCCGTCGGTCTGGGTCTCGGGAAGGATCGTCAGGGAGACATCGTTCATGGCGCCGCCGCGTAGCATTTGGGACCCTCCGGGTCCAGCACAACTGCCGGGCGGCTGGTCTGACATCACCGACGCTCTGTCACCCGCGGCGATCGTGACTACATGGAGGGCGCGGAACACGTGCTGAGATTTAGGAGATAGCGATGGGATTTCTCGCCGATGGCGTCTGGCAGGATACCGACATGCGGACGCAAGCGGGCCAATTCATCCGCAAGCCCACCGCATTCCACAACTACATCACCCCCGACGGTAGTCCCGGCCCGGCCGGCAAGGGCGGCTTTCCGGCCGAGCCCGGCCGCTATCATCTGTATGTGTCGCTCGCCTGCCCGTGGGCCCATCGCACGCTGATCTTCCGCGCGCTGAAGAAGCTCGAAGACGCGATCTCGGTTTCCGTAACTGTGCCCCTGTTCGGCAAGAAAGGCTGGGAATTCGGCACCGAACCCGGCGCCACGCTCGACACCGTCAACGGCCAGCCGACCGTCGCGGATATCTACGTGCTTGGTGATCCGCGCTACAGCGGCCGCGCCAGTGTGCCGGTGTTGTGGGACAAAAAGCAGGGCGTGGTCGTCAACAATGAATCCTCCGAAATCATCCGCATGCTCAACGCCGCGTTCGATGCGTTCACCGATGTCCGCGCGGACTATTATCCGGCCGCGCTTCGTCCCGAGATCGACCAGATCAACGACCTCGTTTATGCGACGGTGAATAACGGCGTCTATCGTTCGGGCTTCGCCACCACGCAGGCGGCATACGAGGAGGCTGCGCACGGCGTGTTCGCGACGCTCGATCAGCTCGAAGAGCGGTTATCGCGCCAGCGTTATCTGGTTGGATCGCAGATCACGGAAGCTGATTGGCGGCTGTTCACCACCCTCATTCGCTTCGACGCGGTGTATTACGGCCACTTCAAGTGCAATGTGCGCCGGATCATCGACTATCCGAACCTGTCGAATTATCTGCGTGAGCTTTATCAGGTGCCTGGCGTCGCTGCCACCGTAAACCTCGATCACATCAAGCGGCACTATTACGGCAGCCATCGCAACGTCAATCCGACCGGTATCGTGCCGATTGGGCCGGAGCTTGATTTCAGCACGCCGCACGATCGCGGGCGTTTCGGTTGAAACAAAAACACAAACCCGCCGCGCCAGCTCGAGCGCGGCGGGTTTTGGATCGCGCGCGCTAGCTACCAGCTATAAGTGGTGTCACACGCACCATAGGTGTAGGCGTACGGATCATACGGATTGCAGTAGCCGTAGGTTGGCGCGTAGGCGTATAGCCCGCCGTACCCACCAAACCCGCGGCGGAAGCCGCCATAACCCCAACCGCCGCCGTGAAAGTGGCCGCCATTCATCGCCACACCGGGGCCAAATCCGCCGCCACGCGCGCCGGCGAAGCCGCCACCGAAGTGGCCGACGCCACCCATGTGACCACCGCCGCCGAAACCGCCGTGGCCACCGCCGCCACCATGGCCGCCGCCTCCACCGCCGTGAGCCGCAAAGGCGCCGGTCGTCATCGTCGCCGTGCCGAGTGCAATCGCTGCAGCCAGCGCAAGAGCTTTACTTCGCATCGCACACTCCAATGTTCGGTCGGCCATGTTCAGCCGACCTCGTTCGCAAACAACAACGCACGCACCGCGTCTCGGGTTGCTCGCGCGCTCGCCATGCGACCAAAATGACGCAGAGCAGATGACAAAGCAGCAATGTCTTTCCACTCAGGCGTGCAGCAATACGATCGCGCGCAGCAAAGGTGACGGCTCCGCGTCATTCCGGAGGCAGCCTGCGCGCCTCAATCAGACAATGACCTGATTTTCGGACCTGATTTGTGCAGAGCGATCGCCTTCGCAAAAATGACAATCGCAACTTTCCGCCCCTTATTACCTGGCATGTAATTGAGGAACCGCCACGCCCGGCTATTTTCCGCAGTCGTCCAGTCCCGGCACGAGCAAACAAGCGCCGGCGGACGTGAGACAAAGCTCATTGAGCTTCAGATATTCAGGAGAGACACCATGCAAGCCACATTCACCAAGACAGAACCGCCGCAGTGGCTTCTCGACATGTGGAAGGAGATCGACGACAAAACCTTCGGCAAGGGCTTCGATTGCTTTACGGACGAAACCGTCTGCAATCTCGGCGTCGCCGATTGGCAGGGCCGTGAAGCGATCCGCGCCAATCTCAAAGCTTTTGTCGACACCGGATTCACCGCGCTGCATCACGTCACCGAATACTGGGATGCCGGCTTTCTCAAAGTGTTTTGCGGTGTCGTCGACATGACGCCCGACGACCGGGTCGCGACCGACCGTTCATCCGACAATGACGCATTTCTTCTATATGGACGAGAAGGACAACACCAAGGTGCGCCGCTGGGTCGGCGCGGTCGGGCCGGTTGCGTTCGGCTGAGCACGTCGCCCTGAGCAGCCCTTTCTCCGCTCGTCCCCGCGAAGGCGGGGACCCAGAATGCGAATAAGATTGCGGGTCCGACGGGATTCCCGCTTTCGCGGGAATGAGCGGAGAATTTTTCAACTAATCGGCGCCTCGGATCTCCCTGTTGATCCGAGGCGCCCCTAGGTAGCTGCCGCGAGCGCATTGAGAAGCCGGTGATCTGCAGCGAAAGGATCGGTCGATCATGAAAACGACGGACAATAACAGCAAGGACACGGTCAATCCGGCCGGTTTGCTGCTCCGTCAATGGCGGGACATCCGCGGCAAGACGCAAATGGATTTGTCGTTCGATGCCGGCGTTTCGCAAAAACATATCAGCTTTGTCGAAAGCGGCCGCAGCACTCCGAGCCGGCAAATGTTGCTCGATCTCGCGCAGGCCCTCGACGTGCCGCTGCGCGAACGCAACGAGCTGTTGATGGCCGCAGGCTACGCGCCGCTTTATGCCAACCAAACCCTCGATACGCCGATTATGAACAACATCAGCAAAGCGCTGCACCGCATGCTGCAGCAGCACGAGCCGTTCCCGGCGATCGTCATGGACCGGCATTGGAACGTGTTGATGACCAATGAGGCCGCGCCGCGCTTGTTCAATTGTTTTATCGACATGGCGGCGCGCCCCAGCCCGCGCAATCTTTTGCATCTGATGTTCGATCCGGCGGGAATGCGCCCGTTCGTCGCCAACTGGCCGAGCACGGCGCGCGGATTGCTCGCGCGCGTGCATCGCGAGGCGCTCGGGCGCGTGATCGACGAGAAAACGAAAGCGCTGCTTGCGGAATTGTCGGCATATCCCGGCGTCAAGCCGGAATGGCGGGCGCCGTCACCGACCGATGCCATGCCGATGATCCCGCTGACCTTCGCCAAGGACGGCGTCGACCCTGAACTATTTCTCAATGATCACGACGGTCGGGACGCCGCAGACGGTCACGGCGGAAGAGCTGCGGCTCGAGTGCATGTTCCCCGCCGACGATGCGACCGAATCCGCACACGACCAATTCATCCAGGCGCATGGCGCGCGGCGGGCGACGCAGCACTGAGCATCACCAAAGCTCCGCCGCCGTTCGGCCGGCCAACACTTCGGCGATGCGCGCGCGGGTGGCGCGCGTCGTATCTTCCGGCAGAGCGTCGGTGGCGAAAAAGCCGTGCGCGATGATTTCGTGGTTCGGCTGCGGCGGCGCGCTCTGATGGAAGGCGCGCACCACATAGAGCGCGACATGATCCCGCCGCGAGGCGCGCTTGTTGAAATAGATGGCGAAGAAATCGGGCTGTTCGCCGAGCTCGATATTGCCCTCCTCGCGCAGTTCGCGGGTGAGCGCCGCCATCAGCGTCTCGCCCACCTCGACGCCGCCACCCGGCAGGTGCCAGCCGGCGACATAGCTGTGCTTGACCAAGAATACCCGCCCGGTGCCATCGATGACCACGGCGCGCACGCCGAGCGTCAGACCGCGCGCAAAGCGCCAATAAAAATGAAAGAGCCGCCGCATGAGAGGCTCGAACCTGCGGCGAAACGTTTCGAAATGACTTCGACATATTGCCGCTTCTGAGAGGCTGGACGAAAGGCAGTCCGTGACTTCGAACGCCGGCCGGTTATGCCTTGGCTGCCTTAACGCGCTTTCGTCGCCATCCACAATGTAAAAAAATGCGCCGCGGGGATCCCGATCGACATGCCGACGATTCCCTCTGCGACGCCGTGAACGTGTTGCGGTGTGTAGGTAGCGGCAAACCAAATGAACGCACGCAACACAATCATAAACGCCACCAAGCCCCAAACCGCCGCCCATTTCGGCGCGTGCCAATTCGGCGTGCCGTCCAATCCCCATTGCATGGCGACGCGATCCCGGTTGATGCGCGGCGCGAAATAGAGGCTGCAACCGACCGCGAACGCCAAGCCGGCAGCGAAAACATAGTCCGCGGGCAACATCACCGTTCGCCTTTCCGTGCGGCCTGTGGCGCCATCGCGCGAAACCGCCGTGGCGGACTGTCGCCGCGTTCCCGTTACGGTTGTCCTAAATGCGCGGCGCGAATACTGCGGTGTCGCGGATGTACAAGTTGCAATTGTCCGATCCTCAAGCGCGTGTGAAAGCCCCATTGCCAGCATCGGAAGCATAATTTAGAATTATTCTAAGTTGGATCCGAACGATGCTTGCTAGACGCTTTTCCGATTTGAACGAGCGGGAAGTCCTGGCCCTCGCGATTGGCAACGAGGACGAGGACAATCGCATCTACCGCTCGTTCGCCGACGGATTGCGCGCTTCTTATCCGGAAACGGCGGCGATGTATGACCGGATGGCGCAGGAAGAGATCGAGCACCATGACCTGCTGCTCGACCTCTACCGCCGAAAGTTCGGCGACTTCCTTCCCCTGATCCGCCGCCATGATGTCAAAGGCTTCGTCAAGCGGCGGCCGATCTGGCTCAATCGCCCGCTCGGTCTCGAGGCGGTGCGCAGGTTCGCCGAGGAAATGGAATTCGAGACCGCCCGCTTCTACCGCAAGGCTGCCGAAGCGGCTCATGACGACGCGGTGCGCGACCTGCTCAGGCGGCTTGCGGCCGCCGAAGACACCCACGAAAAGCTCGCCCACGACCTCGACCAGCGGATCGCCCCGAAAGCCCGCGCCGCCGAGGACGACACCGCGCGCCGCATGTTCGTGCTGCAATACGTGCAGCCCGGACTGGCCGGGCTGATGGACGGATCGGTCTCGACCTTGGCGCCGCTGTTTGCCGCAGCCTTCGCCACGCACAGTACCTGGGCAACTTTTTTGGTCGGCCTCGCGGCTTCGATCGGCGCCGGCATTTCGATGGGCTTTGCCGAAGCTTTATCCGACGACGGCTCGCTCACCGGCCGCGGTGCGCCGGTGATCCGCGGCGCGGTCTGCGGGCTGATGACAACGGTCGGCGGATTGGGCCACACCCTGCCGTACCTGATCCCGCACTTCTACGTCGCGACCGCATTGGCCTTCGTCGTCGTGGCGGTGGAGCTTGTGGCGATCTCCTGGATCCGCACCCGCTATATGGAAACCCCGTTCCTGCAGGCCGCATTCCAGGTGGTGCTAGGCGGCGCACTGGTCTTTGCCGCCGGCATTCTGATCGGCAGCTCATAGCCGCTCCTCACAAGCGGCCGCCCGGAACGCGCAGGCATTGCGAGAAAGGCTCCGCCTCCCCCAGCAGCGGGCATCTCCATTAAGTGAATTGTTGGCGCTCACTGGGTATAGGTGGAGCGCAAATTCTCCGGATCTCCATCCATGTTCGTTCTTGCGCATTTGTCCGACATACACTTGGCGCTGCAACCGCGGGTCTATCAGCTCGCCAGCAAGCGCGGGCTCGGCTACATCAACTGGCATCGTGGCCGCAAATACATCCATCGCCGCGAGACGCTCGACGCGGTGACGCGCGACCTGAAGACGATTGCGACCGACCACATCGCGGTCACCGGCGACCTGACAAACCTGTCGCTGCCGATCGAATACGCTGCCGCGCGCGCCTTCCTGGAGACGCTCGGGCCGCCGCATGACGTCACCGCCATTCCGGGCAATCACGATGCCTACGTGCCGGCCGCGCTGCGTGGCCCGGAAAAAGCCTGGGGCGATTACATGCGCGGCGACGACGGCGCGCCGAGCGGCACCTTTCCGTTCGTGCGCCGCCGCGAAAATATCGCGCTGATCGCGCTGTCGTCCGCGCTGCCGACCGGCCCGTTCATGGCGACGGGCCGTCTCGGCGAACCGCAGCTCGCGCGGTTTGCGCAAGCGCTGGCGCAAACCCGCGCGCTGTTCCGGGTGGTGCTCATTCATCATCCGCCCGAAAGCCCGCCGAACCGCCATTTGCGCCGCCTGATCGACGGCCCGGATTTTCGCCAGGTGCTCGCGGCGCACGGAGCCGATCTCGTTCTGCACGGCCACGATCATCGCCGCGCGATCACCTGGCTCGACGGGCCGGACAAAAAAATTCCCGTGGTCGGTGCGCCATCAGCCTCAGCTCACACCGCACATCACCAGGAGAATGCCGGCGGCTACCATCTGTTTCACATCGCCGCGCATGACAATACGTGGCGCTGCGAAATGGTCGCGCGCGAGCGCGCTGCCGACGGCAGCATCGGCGAAGTCGAACGGCAGGTGTTGCTGTAGGCCGCTTTCGCGCAAGCACGCCTTACTTCGTTCGCCCATCGACCCCGTGGTTACCGCAACCGGTTTGTCATCGACGATCAATATGGTGGCGCACGCCGCTTTGGGCGAAGGAGATTTGGATATGGCTGACAATCGTCTCGAGGTTCTCAAGAAGGCCCGCACGCATATGGTCGAAACGCGTTTCGCGATGATCGAAAAGCTCACGAGCGGCGCCGAGGAGCACGAGAAGCTGCTGCACGTGCAGTCCGTCATCGATGTCATCGATGCGGCAATTGAAGATGAGGAAACCGAAGACTCGGCGTTCGACGATATGGACGACGAATAACTGGAATAGGCAGCGAGAGGCGCGCTCCCAGCACGCTGACGCAAGCGCGCCTCACGCACACTCTTCTGCCCTACACCTGCGCCGCAGATGCGTGCGCTTCAGACTTGCCCGGCCGCCAACAACGCGGTGAATAGAAGTGCGAGTACGCCGAGCACGAAGCCGAGCAAGAATGTCGCCCAGCCTCGACGTCGTCGCCGGCGCAAGGTACGCGCCAATTTCGGATGCGGCACGCGGGCGATAAATTCGGGGTCTTCATCCAGCGCCCGCTCGCGCTCGATCAGGCGGCGCGCGACATAGTCCGTCACAGCGTTTGCGAGTTCGCTGATCTCGTGCGACTCCGCCAGCACGCGGCGGCCGACGCGGGTGTCGTGCAACAACCGATACATGCGCTTGTCGCGTCCCATGGCGACATGGGCGACGGCGTCGATCCAGAGCCGCGGCGTGTCACCACGGCTGATGCCGCGATCGAACAGATCGACCTCGGATGGGATCTCGGCGAATAACGGATTGAGCGCTTCGTTGAGCAGTTCGAGACGCGCCACCTCGGCGTCGCGCATGTCGACCACGACGCTGGTGCGCTCGGCAGCCTCAATGCGAGCAGCGTGCATCGCCGCCTTCAGCGGCGACGGCTGCGCGACGGCAGCCGCGATCTTACTTCTTCGTCCCCACATGGCCTTGTCCCTTGAAGGCCGTACGCCCCAAAACGGCAGGATACATCAATATATGGGGTTGCAACAGCGACTTGTACGCTACGCGTGCGGCTTCACACCGAACGGCCGCGCCCAAACGAGACCGTCTTCCGTGCGCCCCCGCGGTCGATACTCGCAGCCGACAAAGCCCGCATAGCCGAGCCGGTCGAGCGCAGCGAGGATGTGCGGATAGTTCACTTCGCCCTCGTCGGGCTCCCTGCGCTCGGGGACGGAAGCGACCTGCACGTGGCCGATCGACGGCAGATGCGCCTCGAAACGGCGGGTGAGATCGCCCGACATGATCTGCACATGATAGAAATCGAACTGGATGCGCAGGTTCGGCGCGCCGACCTTGCGCACGACGTCGGCAGCGTGCTCGACGCGGGTGAGGAAATAATCCGGCCGGTCGCGCAGATTCAGCGGCTCGATCAGGAGCATGAGACCGGCCTTTGCGGCCTCGGCGGCCGCGGCGGTCAGATTGCCGACGAATACGGTCTCTGCGGCCGGCCGCTTTTCCGGTGGGACGCAACCGGCGAGGCAATGCACCGAACGCGCGCCGATGGCGACCGCATAGTCGAGCGCCCGCGCAAACGTCTCCCGCCACTCGGGCTCGCGACCCGGCAGCGCGGCGAGCCCGGACTCGCCGTCCCGGCCGGACGGCGCGTTGATACCAAGCTGCGTCAGCCCAAAGCGCTGAAGCTCGGCGCGCACAGCCGCAGCCGCGTGCTCGTAAGGCGCAAGCAATTCAACGGCATCGAAACCGGCAGCGGCGGCGGCACCGAAGCGCTCCAGAAAGGGCCGTTCGGCGAACAGCCAACCAAGATTGGCGGCAAGGCGGGGCATGTCCCTTCTTTTCGCGTTCGCGGGCACCGGTCAATGGCCGGCATCGCGCTGGATGCCTTCCACCGTCGCCCTTCAATGTGGGAATTAGCCCATTATATTGCCCAATATAAGAGTGGGCTACTTTGTGGTTGATGCCTTGCAGCGCTGGTGGTTCGCTCAACCCTCAGGAAACCGTGCGCAACAGACACGGAAATAAACCCGCACGGGTCGAGGAAACCTAAGGACACGCGGCGCCATGAACGCGCAGCAATTACTTCAGGAAATCTCCGACTATTGCCGTTCGACCGGCCTCGCTGAGTCCACGTTCGGACGGCGCGCCGTCAACGACGGCAAACTTGCCTCGCGGCTGCGCAATGGCGGCCGCATCACCACCGACACGCTCGATCGCATCCATGGATTCATGGCTGCTCATCCGCCACAGGGGCCCCGTCCGATCGTGATTGAACGATTCCGCGAAACGCGACCCATCAGCGCCGCTGGCGCCACGCAACCTCAATCGCTCGGCGCACCGCCGCCGGCGGTGCCACCGGCTCCCGGCTCCAGCGAGCCCGACCCACAGCGCAATTTCCGCTTCTTCGACAACCGGCAGAAATATCTGCTGTTCGTCAATACCTGCAGCGAGAAGTGGGAAGTCGCGCACCGCGTCTCCGAGGAGCTTACGCATCTGCATCCGCGGCCGCCGGCGCTGCGCGTGTTCGACGCCGGTGTCGGCGACGGCTCCGTGCTCAGCCGCGTGATGCGCGCGATGCACGACCGCTTCACCCACATTCCGTTCTACATCGTCGGCAAGGAAATCAGCCTCGAAGACGTGCGGCTGACCTTGCAGAAGATGTCGGACCGCTTCTTCGAGCATCCGTCGACTGTTTTGGTGCTCACCAACCTGGCCTACGCGGACGCGCCCTGGCTGGCGGTGAAATCGCTCAGTGCCGCCTCCAGCATGGTCTGGCACGAGCAGCGCATTGTCCGGCAATTCGGCGCATCGCTTCGAACAGCAGATCATGGATCTGGAGCCGTTCCTGGCGCAGAACTGGCGAGCCGGCGTCAGCCCGCGCACCGGCAATCCCATGTATGAGCGTCCGGTGGTGCTGGTGCTCTATCGCGAGGATCACCGCTTTCTGCTTGATCCGATCATTCCAAAGCCCGGCGGCACCCTTGCCAACTACGATCTGGTCATCGCCTCGCAGCCTTATCGCGCCCGCGCCTCGCTCGAATTCAAGGCGAAGCGCGTGGTTGCCCCGCTCGCCCGTGCGCTCGGTCCCGGCGGCCGTCTGATCGGCATCCAGTCGCACGGCCACGATCCCGGCATGGAGATCATCCAAAAGGTTTGGCCGGGCGACAATCCATTCATGCACGACCGCCACGAGATCCTCAAAGCGGTCAAGCACGAACTCGGCGCCGCCGGCCGCGATCTCAACTTCAACGCCTACGCGGATAATCGCTCGCTGTTCCGCTACGTGATGCACACGTTGCCGTCGGAAATCTCGGAATCGATCGGCACGTCGACATTGTTCGCGGCGTGGAACGCGGCGATCTACGTGGCGCAAGTCGAGGATGACCGGCTCGGTTCGGCCGTCGCCGACGGCCGCTACATCGATGCGACGCGCGAAGTGTTACGCGAGCGCGGCGGATTGTGGTTCTTCGACGAATCTTACGTGATTTCGCGCCGGCGCGCGTGAATGTCGTGAGCGGAGGCGGATGAAAATGAGCTCCGCACTCCCCGCTCACGAACAAGCGCCGACGGGTCCGGTCGCTCGCATCACCGCGCTGATGGCCGGCTTTTCCATCGAGGCGACGCGGCCGTCGGCCGCCGATATCGCGGCGCTCGGCGCGCTTCGGCGCGGCACCCGGGTTTATTTGAGCGCGGTGCCGAACCGTCCGGCCGACGAGTCGCTTGCTGCCGCCATACAGATTCGCGCCGCCGGTCTTGAGCCGGTGCCGCACATCGCGGTGCGCAACTTCGCAAGCGCCGAAGCGCTCGACACATTCCTCGCGCGGCTCAATGCCGACGCGGGCGTCGAGACCTTGTTGGTCATCGCCGGCGATCGGGCCGAGTGTGGTCCATTCCGGCGCGCGCTCGACGTCATCGATAACGGCGTGCTGCGGCGGCGCGGCATGCGCAGCATCGGCATTGCCGGCTATCCGCAAGGCCATCCACGTGTCGGTCAAGACGAACTCAACCGCGCGCTGGCCGACAAAATCGTCGCCGCCGAAGCGATGGGCGTCGCGGTCGAGATCATCACGCAGTTCTGTTTCGACGCTCACGCGATCCTCGACTTCGTTGCGCGCGTGCGCGGTTTTGGTTTCGAGCATCGTGTGCGCGTCGGCCTTGCCGGTCCGACCAGCCTCACCTCGCTGATGCGCTACGCGAGCCGCTGCGGCGTGCGCGCGTCCGCGCAAGGCCTGGCGCGGCGTTCCGGCCTGGTGCGGCAGATGTTTGCGCTGACAACGCCCGACGATCTGATCCGCGCGCTCGCGGAGGCCGGCATCGCCGACGTCGTCCCGCACTTCTTTTCATTTGGCGGCATTCCGGCGACCGCGCGCTGGGCGAGCGCCGTTGCCGACGGTCGCATCACGCTCGATAGCGTCGGCGGATTTCGGGTCGAAGCGCCGAGAGCAAACGCAACGCCGTAAGAATTTCTGAAGCTCACTGCCCGTGATGCCGGAAGGTCTCGCTGATTGCCTGCGTACGCGCGATCGACATTTGCGCCGGTGTCGGGTTGCGGTTCTGAGAATACGCGCTCTCGCAATCGACGAGGCCGTTGTAGCTTAGCCGTCCGGTGCGGTTGTCGAACAGAAAGCGGCGACAGGTCTTGCCGTCATCCGGCACGAACAAAATCGCGCCGGTGTAGATTTCGTCATCGCTTGGCTTCGCGACCGGCGGCGCTGGTGACGCGAACTGAACGACCGTTTCCCTTGCGGCAAACACGCCTGCCGTCAGCATGGCCAACACGGCGGCGACCGCCGCGATCCGGCGCATGCCTTCCGATCTGCCGCTTCGCCGTTTTGCGCGTTGTTTGGGGCGACGCATGGACATCCGTCGATTTGGGAGAGCGCCGATCACAGCACGCGACTGGCCCGTCCCGTCATCTCTGACCATAGGTCACAATCGGTTAAGCTGTGGTGAGCCCACGCGGGATCATTTTCAGCGATGCCGAGCGACGCCGAAATTTCATCTCACCTCATCGCTGCGAATGGAGCGGCGCCCAACCTTTGATTGCTTCCCGACCGAACCGCCCGAGCCGCGCTGCCGGCCCTCGCCAAGAAGCCCGCGGTGAATTAAGAATGCCGCACGACTGTCACGCGCCATCTTCAAAGGCGTCATCCCCAAAAAAACCTCACCCCATTCAACGCGCCATGACCCAAAACACCGACAAGCTCGACCTCTTTTCGCCCTACAAGCTCGGCCCGCTCGACCTGCCCAATCGGATCGTGATGGCGCCGATGACGCGCAATCGCGCCGTTGCGGGCGAAGTCCCCGGCCCGCTCTCGGCCACCTATTATGCGCAGCGCGCCAGCGCCGGCCTGATCATCACCGAAGGCACCCAGATCTCGCAGGAAGGCCAAGGCTATCCGGCCACGCCCGGCATCTTCAGCCCGGAACAGGTCGAAGGCTGGAAGCGCACCAACGACGCCGTGCATGCGGCCGGCGGGCGGATCTACGCGCAGCTCTGGCATGTCGGCCGGATCTCGCATCCCTCGCTGCAGCCGGGCGGCGCGCGCGCCGGTCGGCGCCCTCGGCCCTGCAGCCGCCGGGCCAGACGATGACAGCCCAAGGCATGCAGCCCTTCGTCATGCCGCGCGCGCTCGAGACGCACGAAATCGCCCGCGTCATGGACGATTATCGCCACGCCGCGGTCGCCGCCAAACAGGCCGGCTTCGATGGCGTCGAACTGCACGGCGCCAACGGCTACCTGATCGATCAATTTCTGCGCGACAAGACCAATCAGCGCACTGACCGTTATGGCGGCAGCGCGATCAATCGCGCGCGATTCCTGATCGAGGCGACCGAAGTTCTGGTTGGCGAATGGGGCGGCGACCGCGTCGGCGTGCGACTTGCACCG
Organism: uncultured Alphaproteobacteria bacterium; assembly: GCA_963737755.1. Lineage (GTDB taxonomy): Bacteria > Pseudomonadota > Alphaproteobacteria > Rhizobiales > Xanthobacteraceae > BOG-931. The sequence continues at coordinate 219,295 of CAVTTZ010000033.1, forward strand.
ACCAATCCGTTCAACGACATTGCCGACAGCAACCCGGCAGCGACCTTCGGGCTGGCGGTGGGCGAGCTCAAGCGCTTCGGCCTTGCCTACCTGCACATCGTCGAGCCGCTGCCGAACGATCCCGTCGCCGCCGGCGAGATGCCGGATATCAAGTTCTTTCGCCGCGTCTGGCAGCGGCACGCTCATGGGCAACAAGGGCTACGACCTCGCCCGCGCCAATGCGGCGCTGCGCGACGGCACCGTCGACCTTGTTTCCTTCGCGGCACTGTTCATCGCCAATCCGGACCTGCCGGAGCGCTTCCGCCGCGGCGCGGCGCTCAATCCGCCCGATCGCGCCACCTTCTACGGCGGCGGCGAGAAGGGCTACACCGACTATCCCGCGCTGTAAGGGGCTGGCCTTAGCCCCTCAGTGTTGATCGCGCCCGTCATTCCGGGGCGGCCGCAAGGCCGAGTCCCGGAATCCATAACCCCAGGTTTGGCGGTGACGCGCAGGCACTCATCGGCACGGTCTGTGGTTATGGATTCCGGCTCCGCGCTGGCGCGCGCCCCGGAATGACGGCAGGATTTCAAGCCGTTATCCCGATAATGCAGATCTGTGATGCCGGTCACTTCGGAACACCAAGAGCGCCGTTAACGTTAAATCAACGATTGGACACCGGTTCACACCAACTCAGGGAGCCTCAGATGATCGCCGTCCTTGCCGCTGTCGGATACCTTGGTCGCATCACCGACCGGTTCTTTGAGGCTCAGATGCAGCGCGCCGCGGTGCGGATCACGACCCGGTCACAGCGTTTCGATCACCAGTAAGGTTTGTAGCGTCCCCGATCCCCGTGTTTAGTTTCAGTCCCTAGTCAGAGTCCTAGTCCCCTACTTAAGTCCCCAAGATCCTTGGCCGCGAAGTCGGTGCCCACACTGGGCGCCGCCTCCCCGCGGCCCTTTCCTTTTTCGTCCGGCCGGGCGATGTGCGCGGTGCGCAAACCTGCTGCGGCGGCGGCGGCAAGGTCGTCGGAATGCGCCGCCACCATCATGCATTCGCCGGGCGTCAGATCGAACGCTTCCGCGGCGGCGAGATAGACGCGCGGCTTGGGCTTGTAGTCGCCGGCGATTTCGGCGCCGAGAATCGCGTCCCACGGAAAATCGTTGCGCCGCGCCAGATCGACCATCAGCGAAATGTTGCCGTTGGACACCGGCGCCAGCCAGAAGCGTGCTTTTGAGACGGCGCAGGCCTCCGGCACGTCCGGCCAAGCGTCGAGACGATGCCAAGCCAAGTTCAAGGCGCGGCGATCCTCCTCGGCGAGCGCGGCAAGCCCAAAGCGCGGCAGGATGAGATCGAGATTGCGCCGGTGCAGCACATCGAGCTTGCAGAAGGCAATGCGGCCGGCCCGCACCTCCTCCATCGCGCCCTGATATTCGCCGCGCCAGGCGTCGGCGAAAGCGAGCCAGTCGAGGGCGTGGCCGCGCGGCTCGAGCAACGCCTTCGCCTCGCGCGCAATCGACGTGCGCCAGTCGACCAGCGTGCCGAAGACATCGAAGAACAGCGCTTTGACCGCATGTGTCATGATTGTTCATCCAGACAGGGCGAGTGATTGGTATTCGGAAAACCGGCTTCCACTTTTCCGGATCATGCTCTAGGCATGCTTCCCCGCGCGCTTTTTACCACTCGCAGAGAACCATCATCATGGCCAAAAAACAAAACAAGACGCAAAACGAAGCTAAACAAACAACACAACGACGCGCCCGCCCGGTCGAAGGCGCAGGCCAAACAGCCGCCGTCGCGGCTGCCGCCGCTCGCACTCGACGACCTGACGGCCGATCAGCAGTCGCTCGTCAATGCCATCAAATCCGGCCCACGCGGCACCTTCACCAATGAAGGACCCTTTGCGGTGTTTCTGCACGCGCCCGCTTACGGGGCGCTGGCGCAAAAACTCGGCGGCCATGTGCGCCTCAACACCAGCATACCGCCGCGGCTTTCCGAGTTCGCGATTCTCTGCACCGGCCAGTTCTGGAAAGCCCAGTATGAGTGGTATGTGCATGCGAAGATTGCCGCCGAGAACGGCGTGAAAGAAGCGACGATCCGCGACCTGAAAGCGGGCCGCGCGCCGAAATCGGCACCGCGCGACGAGATGGCGATCTACGCTTTCGTCAAAGAGCTTTACGGCACGCGGCGCGTCAGCAACGCCACCTATGCGCGGGTGCACAAATTGCTCGGCGACGCCGGCATGGTCGAACTTACCGGTATCCTCGGCTATTACGTGTTGATCTCGATGACGCTGAACGTCTTCCGCATGCCGCTGCCGGAAGGTGAAGTGTTGCCGTTCGCAGAGCCTTCCGCGAAGTGAGCTTGACCGCTCATTCCCGCGAAAGCGGGAATCCAGCACGGGGTCCCCGCCTGCGCGGGGACGAGCGGACGAAAACAGGCGCTGCGTCTGCACCGAGCCCGGGTCAGCGCCGCAACACTGCGTGTTGCAGCGCGCCCGGGAAATCCAAGGTTCACTACTTGCCCGGCTGCATCATCATGTGGTCGTGGCCTTGCATCATCATGGAGCCGCTACCGGCGCCCGTTCCAGGCGCTGCGGCGCCCATCGCCAGCACTGGCACGTCAACTTTCACGGTGCCGGCTTTTTCGAATTGCAGCGTCGCCTGAATGCTGCTGCCGGTCTCGAGCGGATGCTTGAGCTGTGTCAGCATCAAATGATCGGCGCCCGGCTTGAGCGTCACGCTTTCGCCCGGCCTGATCTCCACGCCGCCTTCGACCGGACGCATCTTCATCACGCCGTTTTCCATGCTCATGGTATGGATCTGGCATTGCCCGGCGGCGTCCGCGCTGACGCAGCTCATCCGATCCGGCGTCGTGCCGCCGTTGGTCACCGTCAGATACGCGGCGGCGGAACTTGCACCCTTGGGCGTGGTGCGCGCCCATACGTCGCCGATGTGCATCGGTCCGACATCGAAGCCATCCGCCTGGGCGGCGCCGCCGAAAAACAGCACAGCCCCCAAAACGGCCATGCCGGAAACTCCGGCCCGAACGGAACGGCCATGTCTTCGATGCATGCGCTCAAGCATAAAATATCTCCGCAATCGCCAATGGACCTTCGTCGTCAACGCGCCGGTGGCGCAATTCGAGCCACGGCGCTCCCAAGCCGACATTGGCCGAAGCGTCAAGCCATGAAAATCGGCCAAAACGCCGCCGGTTAACGCGGCGTTGAACTTGCCGGCTTCCTTCGCTATACGGGCACCATGACCTGAGGGGCCCGCAGCGTTCGGGCTTGTACGGCGCTGCCCGCCTTGGCGGCGCCATTCATGCTGCAAGGGGATGAGCACGCCCGATGTCTGCCACGTTTGATAAAGTCGCTGATATCATTGCTGAAACCTGCGACATTCCGCGCGATAACATCAAGCCGGAAAGCCACGCGATCAACGATCTCGAAATCGACAGCCTCGATTTCCTCGATATCGCTTTCGCCATCGACAAGACCTTCGGCATCAAGCTGCCGCTCGAGCAGTGGACGCAGGAGGTCAACGACGGCAAGGCGACGACCGAGCAGTACTTCGTGCTGCAAGAATCTGAGCGAGCAGATCGACAAGCTGATCGCGGCGAAAGGCGCCCAGACCGCGTAACCCGATCCCGTTGAATCGGATCACGGTCCCGATGCTACATTGGAGCATGATCGTGTCCGGACGCCGTCTTCTGGGTTCCGGGATCGTGTTCTGAAGGACGCCACCGCATGCGTTTCGAATATTTTCAGATGATCGACCGCGTCGCCGCGCTCGATGTCGGTGAGCGCACCATCCGATCAGTCTGCCATGTGCCCACCGAGAGCCCGATTTTCGAAGGCCACTTTCCTGGCTACGCGCTGATGCCGGGCGTGCTGCAGATCGAATGCATGGCCCAGGCCTGCGGATGGCTGACCATCGCCATCAACCGCTTTGCGGCGATGCCATTCCTGATCGCCGTCAAGGAAGCCAAATTCCGCAGCCCCGTGCTTCCCGGCGAAGAGCTCGAATTCGACGGCAAGATCATTCACGAGGGCTCCGGCTTCAATGTCGGCGAAGCCAAGGGCAAGCGAAAGGGCCGCACGATTTGCGAAGCCCAGCTTACCTTCCGCCTGGCGCCTGTTCCGAACGACGACTTCCGGCGGGCCATGCTGGGCGTAGCGGAGCGCATCGAAATGCCGGGACGGGAATTGTTCGCCGAGGCTGTTAGCGAGCTCAGCAAGGAGCCCGGCGCGTGAGTGACGGGCGTGAGGTTTGGATCACCGGCGTCGGCCTGATCACCAGTCTGGGCGAAGGCCTCGAGGCAGCGTGGGGTCATCTCGAACGCGGTGACGCGCCGCCGTACGACGACAAGACCTTCGCGCCCTACATCGTGCATCCGCATGTCCCGGTGAATTTCGACTCGCAGATCCCGAAAAAGAGCGATCAGCGCCAGATGGAGCTGTGGCAGCGGATCGGCGTCTACGCGGCCGGTCTCGCTCTTGCCGATGCGGGGTTGACCGGAAAGCCGGAGCTTCTCGACAACACCGACATGATCGTCGCGGCGGCCGGCGGCGAGCGCGACCTTTCGGCCGACAGCGGCATTCTCACCGGCATGCGCAAGGTGACCGAGCGCGGGCCGTTCCTCAACGAACGATTGATGAGCGATCTGCGCCCCACCCTGTTCCTGGCGCAGCTTCCCAACCTGCTCGCCGGCAATATCGCCATCGTGCATGGCGTCGTCGGCTCGTCGCGCACATTCCTCGGCGAAGAATCGGCCGGCGTCGATGCGGTGCGCATCGCTCAGGCGCGAATCGCCGCCGGGCAGAGCGAATTGACGCTGGTCGGCGGCTCCTACAATGCCACCCGCTGGGACGTGCTGCTGATCTTCGAGCAATCCGGCAGCACGCTGCGGGATCGTTTCGCGCCGGTCTGGGATCGCGGCCCACAGGGCGGCATCGCGTTGGGCAATATGGGCGCCTTCCTGGTGCTGGAGAGCCGCGAGCATGCGCAAGCGCGCGGAGCGCGCCCGCACGGGCGCCTCTCCGCCGTGCGCGCCAATCGCAATCGCCGCCAGCCCGGCGAGATCGAGGCGACCTTGCGCAAGGAATGGTCGGCGATCGCCGACAAGGTTGATCGCTCCCACGCCGCGGTGATCTCCGGCGCGGCCGGGCTCGAGCCTGCGACAGCAGCCGAGCAGGTCGCGCTCAAGGAGATCGGCCTTCCGGTTCGCAACACCGGTACGTATATCGGTCATGGCGTCGAGGCTCAGTTCATCGCCAACATCGGAATCGCCTGCGCGGCTGTGGAGCATGGCAAGCTGTTCGCACCGACGGGCACGGGGGATTTCGGAGACAGTCCGCCGGACCTGTCGCAGGTGGTCGTGACCGGAGTCGGCAATTGGCGCGGCGAGGGTTTGGCGCTGGTTGAACGCGTGAAGTGAGTGTTTGGCGGAGTATGGTTCCGGCCTCCGGGTTTGGGATCATGCTTGGACCGAGCAGAAGGGGAACCTCATGACGAGCGCAACACACGACAAGAAGGGCCGCCCAATCGTCGCGGTGACCGGCATCGGCGTGGTCACCTCGCTCGGCGTCGGCGTGGCCGACAATTGGGCGAAGCTCACCGGCGGCGTCTCCGGCATTCGCCGCGTCTCGCGCTTCCCCATCGACGGGTTGCGCACCACCATCGCGGGCACGGTCGACGCGGTTTATCAGGAAGGCATGTCGCCGGCCGAACTGTCCGAGCGCGTTGCACTGCTCGCCGGTGAAGAAGCCGTCGCCCAGTCCGGCATCGGCTCGAAGGGCCGTTTCCCCGGACCGCTGTTTCTCGCGCCGCCGCCGCTCGAGATCGAATGGCCCGAGCGGATGAGGATGGCCGAGATGGCGGCGGCGAACGGCGATACCGTCTATCCCGACCTGCTGCGCGTCGCCCACGACTACGGCAACACCTACAAGCCTTTCAAATTCGCCATCATCGGCGAGGACATCGCCGATCATTTCGGCACCGAAGGCTCGCCGGTGTCGCTGAACACCGCGTGCGCGTCCGGTGCGACCGCGATCCAACTCGGCGTGGAAGCGATCCGCCGCGGCGAGTGCGAGGCCGCTTTGGCGATCGGCGCCGACGCTTCGATCACACAAGAATCGCTGGTGCGCTTCTCGCTGCTCTCGGCGCTGTCGACGCAAAACGATCCGCCGGACCGCGCCTCAAAACCGTTCTCGAAAAATCGCGACGGCTTCGTGCTGGCCGAAGGCGCCGCCGCTCTGGTGCTGGAAAGCCTCGCGCATGCCCGCGCCCGCGGCGCACGGGTGCTCGGCATTCTCGAAGGCTACGGCGAGAAGTCGGACTCGTTTCATCGCACCCGGACCAGCCCCGACGGCAAGCCGATCATCGCCACGATGCAGCGCGCGCTGGCCGACGCCGGCGTTGGGCCCGAGGACATCGACTACATCAACGCGCACGGCACCTCGACGCCCGAGAACGACAAGATGGAGCATCTCGGCGTCTCCGCTGTGTTCGGCGAGCGCATCCGGGGCATTCCGATCTCATCAAACAAATCGATGATCGGGCACACGCTGACCGCCGCCGGCGCCGTCGAAGCGGCGTTCACGCTGATGACGCTGCAGAGTCAGCGCCTGCCGCCGACCATCAATCACGCCATTCCGGATCCGACGATCCATCTCGACGTCGTGCCCAACGTGGCGCGCGACGCCAAGGTCAATCGCGCCATTTCCAACTCGTTCGGCTTCGGCGGCCAGAATATGTGCCTCGTCGTCGCGTTGGAGCCGGCGTGAGCTTGATCGAACCGCAAACCGTCGTGTCTGCCGGCACAATGCGCGCGCTGACATTGGTCGCCGATCGCAAGATCGAGCTGCTCGAAGTGCCGGCGCCTCCTCCCCCGGTCGCGGGCGAAGTGCAGATCCGCATCAAGGCGATCGGTCTCAATCATCTTGACGTCTGGGGCTGGCGCGGCATGGCGTTTGCCAAGCGCAAGATGCCGCTGGTCGTCGGCGTCGAAGCCGCCGGCGAGATCGCCGCGATCGGTGATGGCGTTTCGGGCTTTCGCGTCGGTGATCCGGTGGTCGCCTACGGCGGGCTCACATGCGGGACCTGCAAGGCCTGCCGCGAGGGCCGCGATAATTTGTGTGAAAATGTCGCCGGCGTCATGGGCTTCCATGTCGACGGTTTTGCCCGCGACTTGCTCAACATGCCGGCGCGCCTCGTCATCCCCGTGCCCGCGGGTTTGCGCTTCCGCGACGCCGCCTGCGCCCCGATCGCATTTTCGACCGTGCAGCACATGCTGTTCGACAACGCCAAGCTCGAGCCCGGCGAGAGCATCCTGGTGCAGGCCGGCGGTTCCGGCATCGGCACCGCCGCGATCAAGATGGCCAAGGCGATCGGCTGCACGGTGTTCACCACCGTGGGCGACGATGAGAAAGTCGCAAAGGCCAAAGAGCTCGGCGCTGATCACGTCATCAATTACCGTACCGACCGGTTCGAAACCTTGGTGCGCAAGCTGACCGGCAAGAAAGGCGTCGATGTCGCCTTCGAGCATGTCGGGCCGGACACCTTCAACGGCTCGCTGCTTTGCCTGAAGCGCGGCGGCCGGCTGGTCACCTGCGGGTCGACCTCCGGTCAATCGACCACCGTCAATCTGTTCCAGCTCTATCTGCAGCAGTATCGCATCTTCGGATCGTTCGGCGCCTCGATGCGCAACATCCGCGAGAGCCTCGACAAGATGGCTGCGGGTCTACTGCCGGTGATCGACACTGAAGTGCCGCTGGCCGAATTCGATCGCGGCCTCGCCCGGCTCGAAAGCCGCCAGGTGTTCGGCAAGATCATTGTCTTGTTTTGATGGTTGAGCCAAGGATGACGACCAGCTCGACCGATCTCTTCGCGCGCGTCCCGATCAAATTAATGCAAATCCCCGCTCATTCCCGCGAAAGCGGGAATCCATGGGCTGGAGCACGACACTGGATCCCCGCTTTCGCGGGGATGAGCGGAGCGAAGGCATCGCCAGGATCGTCTCTGAACATCGGCGTAGTCTAATGGCGAAGCGGACCCGCGGTCAGCTTTTTCTCGACTCGATCATCGGCGCAATCGTCGCCGGCTTCCTGGGCGCAATCAAACGCCTTGATCGCCGGCGCAGCGCCAATGCGGCCGGCGCGCTGATGCGCCGGATCGGACCGCTGCTGCCGGAGCATAAAATCGGCCGCGAGAATTTGCGCGCCGCCTTCCCGCAGAAATCCGAAGACGAGATCGAAAAAATCCTCGCCGGCGTGTGGGACAATCTCGGGCGCATCGCGGTCGAGTTCGCGCACCTCGACGAATTCTGCATCGCCGATTTCGGCCGGCAGACGCCCGACGTGGTCACCTACACGCTCGAAACAAAAATCCGCTACGACACCATGGCTGGCGGCCGGCTATCCGATCATCGGCTTCGCCGCGCATCTCGCCAATTGGGAATTGCCCGCGGTGGTCGCCAAGACGCTCGGCACCAACGCGGCCATTCTCTACCGGCGGCCGAACATCACGTCGGTCAGCGACATGATCGTCAAGATGCGCGAGCCGCTGATGGGCCACTTGATCCCGAACGGCCTCGCGGCGCCGATCCAGATGGCGCGCTTTGCGCAGTCGGGCGCGCATGTCGGCGCGCTCGTCGACCAGCATTACACCAAAGGCGTCGACGTGATTTTCTTCGGCCGCCGCTGCAAGGCCAACCCGCTGATCGCGCAATTGGCGCGCCAGACCGGCTGCCCGATCCACGGCCTGCGCGTCATTCGCAATCCCGACGGCAACAGCTTCGTGGCCGAGATCACCGAAGCGATCGAGCCGCCGCGCGAAGCCGACGGCGAGATCGACATCACCGGCACCATGCAGGCGATCACGTCCGTGGTCGAGCGCTGGGTGCGCGAAACGCCGGAGCAATGGCTCTGGCTGCATCGCCGCTGGCGGTGATTTTTTAGGAGAAGATTTGTTCGCCGCGTAACCGCGCGGCGGCGACGATCACCAGCCGTTCGGCTTCACGTGATCGTACGGATTGGGTCCGTAGGGCGTGACGCCGACGATGCCGCCGCCGACCCAGGGTGCGTCCGCGGGACCGCCGAGGCCCCAGGTCTGCACCAGTCCGCCATAGCCCCACTGATTGCGCACGGTCGGAACAAAGAAATATCGGCAGCCGCGGCTGAGACAATGCGCATGCGCCACGCTTGTGGCGGTGACGACCGCCACGGTCAATGTCGCCAATACCAGGCTTGCGCACACAAGGATTTTCATCACGCCACGCTACACGGCGGCCGGCCCGAAGGACTCGCAGGCTGCTCACGTCCGCCAGTCGCCACGTTGCCACGAATTGATTATTGGCGGGTTACAAGTGTTGCTTAACACTTCGTGTTATTTGGGCGGAACGGTCTCGTTCAAGATCTTCCACACGGTGTCATCCGGGCACCGCACCGGGAACGCATCGTAAGGCGCGTTATCGACCGGAGAATTGGTGATCATCTTCGGCGCCACCACGATTTTCGCGATCTTTTTGCCATCCGGATCTTGTCCGCCTTTGACGTCCGGCTTCGCCGCACTCTTTACATCAGCACTTTTAGGATCGAGCGTGTATTTGATCGTCAATACACCCGCGAGAATCGATCCTTCGGCGTGAAAGTTTTTGATCTCGCAGACATCAGCTTGTTTGCTTTGATCGAAAACACAATGGCCGATGGCCTCGACTTCACGCTGATAAAGCCCCATGTCGCGCTTCTGCATGCGCAGCGCAATGAAGTGGCCATCGGCAAAATGAATCTCCAGATGGGCACGGCACGTCGCGGCGATGTCGGACGCCGGCACCCGCTTGCGCGGGAACGACCAAAAGCCCGGCGTGATCGGACTTTCGGTGAGCGCCGTCTGCGCCGGCGCCGGCGTGCCACAACACATCGCGGCAAAAATCGCCAGCGCGAAAACTGCGCATCTGGTCATGATCGCTCCGATACTGCTCGCGGGCAACGTCGCCGTCCGTTCACGACGACAGCGAATGATGCGCAAATCAATACTCGATTTTTGTCGCCATGCCGAGCAGGCTTCGATAGCGACGATCGGCGTCATTCCGCGGCCGAGCGCAGTAAGGAGCCCGGAATCCATATCCACAGACTTCGACAATCGAAATCGGCGCTTATTCTGCTTGACTTGGGGTTATGGATTCCGGACCTGCCGTTGCGCGGCAATCCGGAATGACGCCCATTGAGGCTCGCACCATCACTTCATCGGACACTTGTCGTGATAGCGGTCCTGATGGGCCTTGAAGATCGTGTCGACAGTTTTGATTTCGAAACTGCCGTCCGGCTTCTTCACCACCTCCTGCAGGTAGAAATCCTGAATCGGAAAGTGATTGTTGCCGTAGTGATAGGGCCCGCGCACCGAGGCGTAATCGGCCTTTTCCATTGCCGCCCGCAAAGCATCCTTGTCGGCTAAGTTGCCGTTGACGCCGACGACTGCGCTGTTGATGAAGTTCGCCGCGTCGTAGCCTTGCGCCGCATAGAACGACGGGTCACGCTTGTAGGCGGCGCGGAAGCCTGAGACGAACTTTTCGTTGGCGGCGTTCGGCAGGTCGATCGCCCAATGGCCCGCGGTGGCAATGCCGAGTGCAAGATCGCCGATCTTCGGCAATGACAACGCGTCGAGCATGAAGGCGGTGTAGAGCGGGATTTGCCCCTTGAGGCCGGATTGCGCGTATTGGGTCAGGAATTGCGCGCCCGCCGCCCCTGGATAGAACGCAAAGATCGCGTCCGGCTTGGCGGCGCGGGCCTTGGTGAGTTCGGCGGAGAAATCGAGTTGGCCCGGCCAGGCGGTGTATTCCTCGCCCACCACGTCACCCTTGAAATTGGCCTTCACGCCGGCGGCGACGTCCCGGCCGGCGGCGTAATTCGGATCGATCAGGTAGAGCGTCTTGATGCCCTTGCGGTTCAAGTATTCGCCGGTCGCCTGCGCCGCCTGGTCGCCCTGCCAGGACACCGAGAAGAAGTACGGCGAGCATTGTTCGCCGGCGATCTGCGACGGCCCCGCATTGGCGCTGATGATGAATGTCTTCGCATTCACCGCCGGCAGCAGCGACGCCAGCAGGACGTTGGAGAAGCCGTAGCCGGTGAGGAAGTCGACATGGTCGGATTCGATGAGCTTGTCGGTCTTCTGCTTGCCGATTTCCGGCTTCTGGGTGTCATCCTCGAACACGACCTCGATCGGCTTGCCGGCCATTCGGCGGCCGAGTTGTTCGAGGGCGAGATTGAACCCGTCGCGCATATCGTTGCCGATCGCCGCCGCCGGACCACTGAACGTGCCGACAAACCCGATTTTGACCGCATCCGCCGCGGTCGCGGCCGATCCGATCAGCGCCGGCCCCACGCAGCAAACGGCCACCACCCCAGCCGCGAGCCAGCTTCGCGTTGTACGCATATCTCCTCCCAAGCGCGGCGCTTGTCCTGTGCAGTGTTGCGCCGTCGGCTCAAACTATGGGTGAATGAATAATGACTGTAAATCCCGGACCGGGACCGATTAGCGAAGGACTATCGGAGCTTGAGCGAAGAGAAGTCGTGGCCACGAGGGGGCGAAACAATTTGCCCAAATTTACGTCAAGACCTGCTTTTACAGATGCTAAACCGATGCTTGTGGAGCTAATTTTTTTACCGATCACTTAAGTGTTATTTGCTAAAACCACTGTGATCGATCGCGGGTACATTATATTTGGCCTCATGAGGCGCACGCGCTGCTGCCTTCCCAGAGGTCACGTTGCGGCAGCGCAAGCCACTCTGGGTCTTTACAGACTGGGCGACCAGGCTTTCCGCAACGAGCGTAGTCGCAATACAACTGTCCGTTAGAAGACTTGTGCAAGAAAAAATCGCCAACGATCATGCGATGAGGCGTTAACGGCCGGACTTGCCGACTGGGTATTGCCGCACCACTTTGGAGGACTCCCAAGGCGACGTAGGGAGTATTTTTGCGCCTTTAGATCGGGAGCTGTTCGGCAGATTTAACCATGGGCATAGTCCGGTTTGCTCTGAAATTCCCCCACACCTTCTACGTGGTGGCTGCTCTGGTCATGTTTCTGGGATCGGTCGCGATCGGCACGATGCCCACCGACATCTTTCCTGAAATTAATATCCCGGTCGTCACGGTCATCTGGCAATACACCGGCCTCAGCACGCCGGAGATGGAACAGCGGGTCACGACCTACAGCCAATACTCGCTGTCATCGAGCGTGAACGGCATTCAGGATATTGAAGCCCAAACGCTCAACGGCATCTCGGTTCAGAAGGTCTTCTTTCAGCCCGACGTTAATCTCGACCTGGCGATCGCCCAGATCGTCGCCGGCACCAACTCGATCCGCGCCCTGATGCCGGCGGGCATTCAGGCCCCGATCGTGGTGCAATACAACGCCTCGAGCGTTCCGGTGCTGCAGATCGGCCTGTCCTCCGACACGCTGAACGAACAGCAACTCTACGATTACGGCATCTACCGTCTGCGCCAGCAGCTGGCGCCAATCCACGGCGTCACCCTGCCGACGCCGGCCGGCGGCAAGTACCGGCAGATCATGGTCGATATCGACCCGCTCAAGCTGCAGGCCAAAGGCCTGACCCCGCTCGACGTGGTCAATGCGGTGAACGCCCAGAATCTGACCCTGCCCTCCGGCCAGGCCAAGATCGGCGACACCCAGTTCACCGTGCGCACCAATGCAACGCCGACCAAGATCGACGAGCTCAACGACATCCCGGTGAAATACGTCAACGGCCAGACCGTGTTCATCAAGGACGTCGGCCAGGTGCATGACGGCAATGCGGTCCAGCAGAATATCGTGCGCACCGACGGCCGGCGCTCGGTGCTGCTGAGCATCATCAAGAACGGCAACGCCTCGACGCTGGCGGTGGTCAATGCGGTCAAGCGCGCACTCGAGATCTCGCGCAAGGCGGCGCCGCCCGGCATGCAGATCAAGGAGCTGTTCGATCAATCGGTATTCGTCAAAGCCTCGATCACCGGGCTGTTGCGTGAAGGCGCGATCGCGGCCGGTCTGACCGCGCTGATGATCCTTTTGTTCCTCGGGTCGTGGCGCTCGACCATCGTGGTCATGATCTCGATCCCGCTCGCGATCCTGTCCTCGCTCATCGTTCTTTATTTCCTCGGCGACACCATCAACACGATGACGCTGGGCGGACTTGCGCTCGCCATCGGCATTCTGGTCGACGATTTCACCGTCACCATCGAGAACACTCACCGGCTGCTCACCGAGGAACACCACCCGCTGCCGTACGCGACCCTGCACGGCGCCGCCGAAATCGCCGTGCCGACCCTGGTGTCGACGCTCGCCATCAGCTGCGTGTTCGTCTCGGTCGTGTTCCTGCACGGCCCGGCGAAATATCTGTTCACCCCGCTCGGCATGGCGGTGGTGTTCGCGATGCTGGCGTCCTACGGCTTTTCGCGAACGCTGACCCCGATCACCATCGGATTGCTGCTGCGCGGCGAGAAACACGGCGAAGAAGCCGGCAATGGCTGGTTTGCGCGCATGCATGCCCGCTTCGAGCGCGGCTTCGAGAGCATGCGTGCGGCCTATTCGGAAATCCTGCACACGCTGCTGACGCGCCGGCTGATCGTCCCGATCGCCGCCGTGCTGGTGCTCGCGCTCGGCGGCGTGCTGTTCGTGTTCGTCGGCCGCGACTTCTTCCCGATCATCGACGGCGGCCAGATTCAGTTGCACGTGCGGGCGCCGGCGGGAACTCGCATCGAGAAGACCGAGGCGATTTTCCAGCAGGTCGAGGACAAGATCCGGGAAATCATTCCCGCAGACGAGCGCGACTTGATCGTCGACAATATCGGCTTGCCGGCCCGCTCCTACAATTTCGCCTTCGGCGACGGCACCGCGACCGGCCTCAATGACGGCGTCGTGCTGGTCTCCCTGAAAGAAGATCACGCGCCGACCAACACCTACATCAGCAAGCTGCGCAAGGTGCTGCCGGCCGCATTTCCGGAATGCGTGTTCTATTTCCAGGCCGCCGACATGGTCACGCAAATCCTGAACTTCGGCATCCCGGCGCAAATCAACGTCCGCACCGTCGGCTATGACCGGACCAAAAATCTCCGGGTCGCCAAGGAACTGCAGCGCCGGATCGCGGCGATCCCCGGCGTCGCCGACGCGCATTTGCAGCAGGAGGTCAACGCTCCGGAATTCTTCGCCCAGATCGACCGAGCGCGCGCCGCGCAATTCGGCCTGACGGTGAACGACATCGCCCTCAACCTCAATACCAGCCTGAGCTCGTCGGAACAGGTGTCGCCCAATTTCTGGACCGACCCCGCCAACGGCACGCCCTACTACATCACCGTGCAGACGCCCGAATACAAAGTAGCGTCGCTGAATGATCTGAAAAACACGCCGGTTACAAAATTCACCGCCGTGCAAAGCCGGAATCCGGTGCCGGGATTGCTGAGCAACGTCGCCACGCTCAAACGCGACAGCGTTCCGACCAACGCCAACCAGGCCAACATCCAGCCGGTCTACGAGGTTTACGCCAACGCCGACGGCCGCGATCTCGGCAGCATCTCCGGCGACATCCAAAAGATCGTGGCTGAGTTTCAACCGCAATTGTCGCCCGGCAATCGCATCGAGGTGATCGGCCAGATCGACAGCATGAACTCCGCGTTCCGCGATCTCGCGATCGGCATCCTGTTCGCGGCGGTGTTCGTCTATTTGCTGATGGTGGTGAATTATCAGAACTGGGGCGACCCGTTCGTGGTCATCCTGGCGCTGCCGGCGACGTTTTGCGGCATTGTCACGATGCTGTATATTACCGGGACGACACTGAGCGTTCCGTCGCTGATGGGCGCCATCATGGCCATCGGCGTCGCCTCTGCGAATTCCATTCTGCTCGTGACGTTTGCGCGCGAGCAGCAACTTGCCGGACACTCGGCGTTCGATGCGGCGATTGCCGCCGGCCGCACCCGAATTCGGCCGGTGCTGATGACAGCCGCGGCAATGATCGTCGGCATGATCCCGATGGCGATCGGCGGCGCCGGCGAAGAACAGAATGCGGCGCTGGCGCGCGCGGTGATCGGCGGCCTGTTATTTGCAACGCCGACGACGCTGCTGGTGGTGCCCTATCTGTTCGCAGTGCTGCGTAAGAGCAACGACGGCAAGCCGGCGCACGGCGTATTCGAAGAGGAACTGGCATGAATAAGGCCGAGCGCCCCCCGACGCCGGACACTCCGGTCGAAACGCCGCTATTGCCGCCGGCTGAAACGCCGAAGGCGTTGCCGGGCAAAAAGCCGTCGCACGCCGGCCGACGGATTTTGGGCATTGCCGTACTGCTGCTGCTCCTCGCCGCGCTCGGCCTCGGCTTTTACCGGCATCACAGCCTGAACGCGCAGGTGATGGAGACGGCGGATCAGCATCGTGATTTCGTGCCGAGCGTGCGCATCGCGCCGGTGCGCTCCAGCGGCGCCACCATGTCGGTGAACTGGCCCGGCACCACCGAGGCCTATGCCCAGGCCAATATTTACGCGCGGGCCAGCGGCTATATTTCCAAGCGCAACGTCGATATCGGCAGCATGGTGAAAGCCGGAGATTTGCTGGTGGAAATCACCGCGCCTGAGCTCGACCATCAGATCGCCCAGGCGGAAGGCACGCTGGCACAACTGCAGGCCTCGCTGAAACAGGCGATCGCGCAGCGCGACCTCGCCCAGGTCACCTGGGACCGCGACAATCCGCTGGTGCAGAAAGGCTGGGTGACGCCGCAGCAGGGCGACACCGACCGTCTGACGCTGCAATCGCGCGCCGCTGCCGTGTCGGTGGCGCAAGCGAATATCGAAGCCCAGACCGCGCAACTGCGCGTGCTCAATCAGCAAAAGGCCTATCAGAGCGTGGTGGCGCCGTTTAACGGCGTCGTCACGCAGCGCAATGTCGATATCGGCGCGCTGGTGTCGGCGGATGCGACAAGCGGCACGTTTCTCTTCACGGTGATGCAGAGCGATACGCTGCGCATCCAGATCTACGTTCCGCAGGACGAAGCCTTCGGGGTCGTGCCCGGAGTCGAGGCCGTGATCCGCGTGCCGGAAATGCCCGGCCGGGATTTTCCCGGCAAGGTGACCCGCATCGCCGACGCATTGCAGCCCGGCACGCGCACCCTTCTGACCGAGATCGACGTGCCCAATCCGGCCCGCGAACTGCAGCCGGGAGTTTATTGCAACGTCGAGCTGAAAATCCCGCGCAAGACGCCGTCGCTGATCGTCCCCTCGGAAGCGATCATCTTCAATCGCGAAGGGCTCAGCGTGGCGGTGGTGGAGGACGGCGTCGCCCACATTCGTCACGTCAACGTCGTGCGCGACTTCGGCACGTCGGTTGAGGTGAATGCCGGGGTCAAGGAAAACGATCAGGTGATCCTCAATCCGCCGGTCGACATGACCGACGGCCGCAAGGTGCAGATCCGCCCCGCCCCGCCGGCCCAATTGTCGTAGTCCGCGCGCCGTTCGTCATTGCGAGCGACAGCGAAGCAATCCAGTTCCTCGCGCAAACGCTGGATTGCTTCGTCGCTACGCTCCTCGCAATGACGATCGCGAACCCGTCGTGCCCACGCTGGTCGCGGGCATTCACGTCTTTGCCCATCGGCCGGACAAGGACGTGGATGGCCGGAACAAGTCCGGCCATGACGGCCCATCAATGTCTCGTTGAATAAATCGATCAGCTCGGAAAGGCGAGCCGGCACGCGCTCGCTGCCAGCGGAGTCGCGGCCTGCTCGCCAGGTATCGCCTCGCGAACGGTGAACACGTCGAACGGATCATCACGTGGCGGATGCACTTCGCCGACAAAAATCGTGCTCATCAGTTCGTGGTCGCGATCGCGAAACAGCGCGCCATTGGGATCGAGCGCGATGTCGCCCGGCAGCTTGTAGTTCTGCAATGCACCGGCGAGTTTGACGGCGTCGAGCGTCTTTTCCTGGTTCGCGATCTGCGCCAAGGTGCGCACCGCGGCATAGCCGAACCAGTTGCGCGCGCTTGCCGCCTTGCCGGTGCGGCTGCGCATCGCGTCGTCGAAGCCTTTCACCCCCGGGACCTTCGGTTGGTTCCACCACCATTCCATCGTCCACCAGCCGATCCGCGCCACGTCCGGCACCCTGAGGATGCTCTCAAGCTCGAACAAAGCGCCGCCGACAGCCATGTCTTCGGTCAATCCGAAGCTCACGATCTGCCGCAGGCTGTTTGTTTGATCGTCACCCGCCATCAAGTCGATGAGGACCTGCGGCTGAAAGGTCGCCGCATCGTTGAGCGCGCGCGAATAATCCACTGTGCCGAGCGGCAGAACGCTGCCCGCCCAGGTGCCGTCATAGCCCTTGAGCTTGCGCTCGAACGACGCCTGCAGCGCGCGCCCATAAACGTAGTCGGGGGTGAGGAAATACCATTTGGGGCCGAATTTGCGGATCAGCGTGTCGGCGATGGCGTCGGCCTCCATCGTCGTGGTTTTGCAGATCCGGAATACGTTCCAGCTACAGCGACTGCCGGTGATGTCGTCGATATGGCCGCCGGTGACGATATGCAGCTTGTGCCGGTCCGCGGTCACCCGGGTCATCGCCAGCGCCACCGCCGAATTGACGTTGCCGGTGATGAAATCGGCTTGGTCGCGATCGATCAATTCGCGGGTCTTTTGTACACCGGCGGTGATGTCGTTGGCGGAATCGGCGAGCAGCAATTCGACCGGACGTCCGAGTATGCCGCCTTTTTGGTTGATCTCGTCGATGGCGAAACGCGCGCCGGCCACCTCGGACGCGGCAAGCGCCGCATAAACGCCAG
Source organism: uncultured Alphaproteobacteria bacterium (assembly GCA_963737755.1). Taxonomy (GTDB): domain Bacteria; phylum Pseudomonadota; class Alphaproteobacteria; order Rhizobiales; family Xanthobacteraceae; genus BOG-931. The sequence continues at coordinate 237,076 of CAVTTZ010000033.1, forward strand.
TCAGCGGCTCCACCATGCCGATCTTGATCGGCGTCTCGGCACGGGCACGGATGGGAAACGGCGCAGCTACGGCGGCCGCTGTCCACGCCAGCCCAGCCTGCAAGACCGTGCGGCGCCGCAGCAAAGGCCGCGCGCCGATCGGCGTCATTCTCCCCATTGTCGGCTCCGCCCGGGAGCGTTTGCGAACGTCCCGGCGTTCGTTTCGGAGTGAACCGCCCAGACAAGCCGGCGGTTCCGCTCCGGACCTAATTTCCGCGACCACCCTGCCACCAAACACGTGCAGCGAAGTCGGCGCTCTTCAAGTTTATACGCCCAAAGGCGCTTGTTGTCAGCGCCGCAGGATTTATCGCCAACAGAGAGCACACCTTGATTAAGGGGGAATCAGGATGTGCCCTCAATTCGTTTGAATTTTACTGGGCGGATGCCTTTGCGGCGCGTTCAATCAAACGCGCCACCTCCTCCGGCTTGGAAACGTATACCGCGTGGCTCGCCGGAACCTCGATGGTTTCGCTGCCGGCGCGCTTGGCCATGGTGCGCTCGAGATCGGGATTGATATTGTGGTCGCGAGCGGCGATCAGCGCCCAGCTCTTCTTTTGATGCCAGGCAGCCGTCGTCACAGGAGCACCGCCGGCGGCCTTGGCCAGCATCGCCTGGGAATGGGCCATGAAGTTTGCCTCGGCTGGCGGCAGATCGGCGGCGAAATCGGCCGGAAAGGCGGCCGGCTCGATGTACAGAAAATCGTCCTTGGTGGCGCGCATATCGTTGTTGGCGGGCGCCGCCTGCCCGAGCAGGCTCACGGCGCTCTCGCCCTTGTCGGGAATGAAAGCGGCGACATAGACGAGGCCGGCGACATTCGGTGCATTGCCCGCTTCGGTGATGACCACGCCGCCATAACTATGGCCGACCAAGAGCGTCGGCCCCTGTTGTTGCTCCAGCACACGCTTGGTCGCCGCGACGTCGTCGGCAAGAGATGTGAGCGGCTCTTGCACTACGCTGACCGCATAGCCGTCCTTTTCCAGGATATCGACGACGTGCCGCCACCCTGAACCGTCGGCAAAGGCCCCGTGGACGAGGACGATGTTCTTGACCGTTTCGGCTCGCGCCGGCGCGACGGCGACCGACAGAAGTGCGAGCGCTGCGGCGGCCGCCGCAACAAGTGGCTTATTTGGCATCGAACTCTCCCTGATGACGGAATAACATTCAACCATACGGTTGAATAAAGCGTCGGCTTGACAATTGTCAACCTTCGAGTTGAATAACTTGAAGCGGGAACAAAGCGCGCTGAACGCCATGATTGAATTGACAGAGCACGATGATTGAGATCGAAGCCCGGAAGCAGGCCGCCGCTTCACGAACCGCGCGCCTCGACGCGGTGTTCGCCGCTCTAGCCGATCCGACGCGGCGGGCGATTATCGAGCGGTTGTCACGCAGCGAAGCGCGCGTGACCGAAGTGGCCGAACCGTTCCGGATGTCCTTGAACGCCGTGTCCAAACACATCCGCGTGCTGGAAACGAGCGGCGTGGTCGAGCGACGCAAGAACGGGCGCGACCACATTCTCTCCATCAATGCCCATTCGCTGGACGAGATCGATGGCTGGATCTTGCGGATGCGCCGCTATTGGGAGGCACGGTTGGACGCCATGGAGCGGCTGCTCGACGAGATCAATAACGACCAAAAACCGCGGTCGAAGGGTCGCAAGCATGGATCGCGGTAACACCACGGGCCCGATACTGCAGATTCGCCGACGTGTCGGCGCCACGGCGGAGCAGATCTTCGATCTGTGGACCAAACCCGATCTGATGGTTCGGTGGATGAGCCCTTTTCCAGGCGTGGTCGATTGCGAGGCGCGTTCTGATCTCCGCCCCGGCGGCGCCTTCAGCCTCATCATGTCGTCGGCGGAAGCAAGCCGTGAAGTGGCCGGCACCTATGTGGAAATCGACCGGCCGCGCAAGCTTGTGTTCACCTGGATCGGCCCGTTGACCAACAATGTGAACACGCTGGTCACGGTTGAACTTACGCCGCGCGGCGATGAGACCGATCTCGTGCTGACCCATGAGCGCCTGCCGACATCGGCCATTCATGAAGGTCACACCAAAGGCTGGGGGCATATCCTGGACCACCTGGCGGACACGGCTGCACAGGGATTTTAGATCGAAACGCGCAGTCCCGAGCGTTGGAATATTTCACCGAAGGGGAACGCCTAGGAATGTGACGAACCTCATCGCCCCGTCTTGATCCGGGTCCACAGCCGGTTGATCAGGCGCTGGGTTTTCTGGTCATGCGCTGAGATGGTGTAGAGCGTCGCCATCACGGCCGCATCCGGATAGATCGTGGGATCGTCGAGGATCGATTTGTTGATGAATTTCTGGCTCGCCAGATTGCCGTTCGCATAGGAAATGAAATTCGTGTTGGCGGCCGCGACTTCGGGCCTGAGCAGATAATTGATCAATGCGTGCGCCTCGTCCACATCGGGCGCGTCTTTTGGGATGGCGAAGACGTCGAACCACAATTGCGCGCCTTCCTTGGGGATCGAATAACCGATCTCGACATCGCTTTTGGCTTCGGCGGCGCGCTTTTGTGCCTGCTTGATGTCGCCCGAGAAGCCGACCGCCAGGCAGATCTCCCCGGTGGCCAGTGCGTTCAGATATTCGGAAGAGTGAAACTTGCGCACATAAGGGCGGATCTTGCTCAACAGATCCGCGGCCTTCTGCAGATCTGCCGGATCGCTTGAGTTCGGATCGAGCTTCAGATCATGCAACGCCGCCGACAGGATGTCGTCGGAGGAATCGAGCATATGCACGCCGCAGCCGGCGAACTTGGCGAGGCGCGGCGGGTCGAACACATCATTCCAGCTACTGAGCAAGTCGCCGGCCGGGACATCGGCGCCGAGGATTTTGCGCGCGGCTTTCACGTTGTAGCCGATGCCGGTCGTCCCCCACATGTAATTGACCGCGTAGCGGTTGCCGGGGTCGTAACGCGCCAGACGATCGGTGATTTCCGGCCAGGCATTGACCAGGTTCGGCAGCTTCGCTTTGTCGAGCTTGAGAAAGATGCCGGCTTCGATCTGACGGGCGAGAAAGTAAGCCGTCGGCACGACCACGTCGTAACCGGAATTACCGGCGAGCAGTTTTGCTTCAAGCGTGTCGTTGGAATCGAAGGTGTCGTAACGCACCTTGATGCCGGTCTCCTTGGTGAAGTCTTCCAGGACCTTCGGGGCGATATAATCCGACCAATTGTAGAAGTTGACCACGCGTTCGGCCGCCGGGGCGGATGCAAGCCCGCAGAACAACGCGAGCGCGACGGCGAAGCCCAACCCGCTCGTCCCCGCGAAAGCGGGGACCCAGCGCTGGATTCCCGCCTTCGCGGGAATGAGCGGAGCGTGGTCGGGCGTCATTGCGCTGCTTGGGCCTATGTCTCCGTCGGCTGCCCGGCCGCTTTCCATGCGAGAATGCCGCCGGCCAGATGAGCATCATAGTCGAAGCCTTGCTCCTGCGCGGCCAACGAGGCGGTCACCGAGCGGCGGCCGGAGCGGCAGGCAAACACCACTTCGCTGCCGGGCGGCGCAGGGATCGTAGCCGGATCGAAGGCGGAAAGCGGCACCAGCACAGCTCCCGGGAAGCGTTCAACCTCGGTCTCGTTCGGCTCGCGCACGTCGACCAGCACCACGCGCCCCTCTTTGAGCCCGCGCGCGACCTCTTCAACCGTCAGATCACGAACTTTGGCCCCGTCACCCGGGTGGTCCGACATTGCCTATCCTCCTCGTGCGCGCCTCGCAGCCGCTAGATTTTCGTGCGCGGCCCGTGGAATCAAGCCGCTTTTCGCGGCACAGCCCCGGGCGTCCGCGAACACGGTTGCGGACACCCTAAATGGTGACCTGAGTGCCGACCTCGACGACGCGGTCGGTCGGTATCTGGAAATAGTCGGTAGCATCGTTAGCGGAGCGCGCCAGCGTGATGAACAGACGATCCTGCCATCGCGGCATGCCCGAACGCGGCGCCGGCCGCAAGGCGCGGCGCGACAAGAAAAACGAGGTCGACATGATGTCGAACTGCAGCCCGAGCTTGCGCGCGACGCCGAGCGCCTTCGGGATGTTCGGGGTCTCCATGTAGCCGAAACGCAGGACCACGCGCGAGAAGGTGTTGCCGACCGACTCGATGTGAACGCGCTTGGCCTGATCGACGCGCGGGGTGTGCGTGGTCTCCACCGAGAGGATGATGTTTTTCTCGTGCAGCACGCGATAGTGCTTGAGACTATGCATCAGCGCGGTCGGTGCGCTTTTCGGATCGCTGGTGAGAAACACCGCCGTTCCCGGCACCCGTTGCGGCGGCTTGCGCTCCAGCATGCGCACCAGATCGTCGAGCGGCGTCTCCTGCCGGCGGGTCTTTTCAAACAACAGCCGCGAGCCGCGCCGCCACGTGTACATCACCAGCATGATGACGCCGCCCAGCGCCAGCGGCACCCAGCCGCCTTCGATGACCTTCAGCAGGTTCGCCGACAGGAACGTCAGGTCGATGACCAGGAACGGCAAGATCAGCGCTGCCGCCGCCACCACCGACCATAGCCGGATCCGCCAGAGCACGATGAAGGCCATCATGCCGGTCACCACCATGGTGCCGGTGACGGCGATTCCATAGGCCGACGCCAGCGCACTTGAGGAGCGGAACAACGCCACCAGCAACAGCACGCCGACCAGGAGCAAGCCGTTGACTCGCGGCATGTAGATCTGGCCGGCTTGATGCGCCGAGGTGTGCCGGATCTCGAAGCGCGGCAAGAGGCCAAGCTGGATCGCCTGGCTGGTCAACGAATAAGCGCCGGTAATCACCGCCTGGCTGGCGATGACGGTGGCGATCGTCGCCAGCACCACCATGGGGATGCGCGCCCAGTCGGGATAAAGCAGAAAGAACGGATTGGCGACAGCTTCGGGGTGCTGGTACACCAGCGCGCCCTGCCCGAGATAATTGAGCGCCAGCGCCGGCAGCACGAGGCCGAACCAGGCGAACTGGATCGGCAGACGGCCAAAATGGCCGAGATCGGCATAAAGCGCCTCGGCCCCGGTCACGGCGAGAAACACGGCGCCGAGCGTGACCAGGCCGATGATGCCGTGGTGCGCAAGAAAATCGAGGCCGTAAAAGGGATTGAGCGCCCAGAGCACATCGGGGTCGGCGGCGATGCGCATGACGCCCGGAATGGCGATGCAGACGAACCAGATCATCATAATCGGGCCGAACAGCGCCGCGACGCGGGCGGTGCCGTACGACTGGAAGGCGAACAGAACGAGCAGGATGACGACCGTCAGCGGCACCACGAATTCGTGAAACGCCGGCGTCGCGACGTCGATACCTTCGACCGCGGAGAGCACCGACAGAGCCGGCGTGATCACGGCGTCGCCATAGAACAACGCCGCGCTGATGATACCGAGCAGCGCCACGGTCGCGGCGGCCTTGCCGACCCGCCCCACCGCGCGCGACGCCAGCGCCATCAGGGTGAGCGTGCCGCCCTCGCCGTTGTTGTCGGCGCGCAACAGCAGCAGCACATATTTGAGCGTGACGACGACGATCAACGCCCAAAGGATCAGCGAGACCACGCCGAGCGTTGCGGCGCGGGTCAATTCCCCACGCTCCGGCCCCGAGGCGGCGACCACGGCTTCGCGCAGTGCGTAAAGCGGACTCGTGCCGATGTCGCCATAAACGACGCCGATACTGCCGACCGTAAGTCCCCACAGTCCGGCACGGGAGCGAGCGTCGGCGTGGCTGCCAGCCGGCACGTCGCTCCCGATGGGAGCGGTTGCGGTTTCCGTCATGGAACGCGGGACAGGACCTGCCTGCTCCTGAATGGCGCATCGAGGAATTAGATGCAGGCCGCGCCTATACACCCTCAACGCCGAGGAGTCATGATCCACATGACGTCATTGTCGACGATCAAGAAATAACGCTGTTAGGACTTGGATCAAAGATTTTTATCAAAGACTTACGCTGACGTCTTCGGTGAAAAACGCAGGCCCAATGACCGGCATCTCACACAAGCATTGGCTGCAAATACAATAATATCACTGAGAGATAGCCGTCGGCAGCTCGCAAAAGAGGCCTGCATCAGGGCTGCAGGTCAGGCGGAACCGGCGGCGGCTCGTGCATGAGCGTGATGGTCACCCGGCGATTGGCGGCGATATAGGGGTCTTCGGGAAACATCGGATCGGTATCTGCCTTGCCGGAGATGGCATAGAAGCGCTCTTGCGGCAGGCCGTCCTCCTCGAGGATCTGCCGGACCGCATTGGCCCGATCCGCCGACAGTTCCCAGGGACCGTAATCCGACTTCGGCGGCACCTTCGATGCCGAGGTGTGGCCCGTGATGGCGACCCGGTAGGGCTGCGCCCGCAGCGGCCCGGCGAGCTTCTCGATGATGCGGCGGGTGCGCTCGTAGGGCTCCTTGGAGCCCTCCGGGAACATCGAGCGGCCCTCCTGATCGACCAGGTTGATATTCAGCCCTTCCTTGGTCTCCTCGATCACGATGTTCTTGGACGCTTCGGTGAGCTCCGGCATGTCCTGCAGCGCCTGGCGAAGCGAGGCCGCCGCCAGCGCGAAAGCCTGGTCGTTCTTGCGGTGAGCGCCGTGTTCGCGCTTGTGGTCCTGCTCGTCGGTGGTCGGCGTCGCCGAAGCTTCCTCGGGATCGATATGTGCCGCGTTCTTGAGCTTCGGGCGGGTCGGCAGTCCGTCGACCTCGATGACGCCGGAGTAGCGCACGTTGGTCTGCACGCCGAACGCATCGCGCATCGAGCCGGCAACGATCTGCAGCTTTTTCTGGTCCTGGTTGGAAAACGCCACCAGCATGACGAAGAAGCTCACCAGCAGACCCATCAGGTCGGCGAAGGTGACGAACCAGCCGTGACCACCGGCGTGCGCCTGCTTACGCTTGGCCATGAGCTACACTCCCAGCCCGGGTCCGAAGCGGCGCATCAGGCCGCCACCGGCTCCGGCTCTTCCGAGCGTTGCTTCTCGGGCAGATACGCGACCAGCATTTCGCGCACCAAGGTCGGGCTCTTCGATTCGCGGATCATCAGAACGCCGTCGATGATCAAGGTGCGGTTGACCTCCTCGTCGACCAGCTTGCCGTGCAGTTTGTCGGCGATCGGCAGACAGATGATGTTGGCGAGCACCGCGCCGTAAAGCGTCGCCAACAGCGCGGTCGCCATGAACGGGCCGAGCTTGGACGGATCGGTCATGTTGGCGAACATCTGCACCATGCCGATCAGCGTGCCGATCATGCCGAAGGCCGGCGCGCAGTCGCCGATCGCGCGATAGATCTTTTGGCCCTCATCCAGATGGGTGAGGAAGTTGTCGCGGTCGCGCTCGAGATTGTCGCGAATGAATTCGGCGTCATAGCCGTCGGCGACGAAGCGAATGCCCTTGGCCAGAAACGGGTCCTCGATCTCGACCTTCTCGAGACCGATCGGCCCCTGCTTGCGCGCGATCTCGGCGAGGCCGGCGATTTCATCGACCAGCTCGCGCTGGGTCATGCGCCGCATGGTGAAGGCAAATTTGGCGCCGAGCGGCAAGCCGTGAAACATCGACGACAACGGGAAACGGATCAGCGTAGCGGCAAACGATCCGCCAAAGATGATGATCATGGCGTGATCGCTGATAAACATCCGCAGATCGCCGCCCATGAAGATCATGGTCAGAACGACGATCGCCCCGGCGAGTAGGCCGAGGCCCGTGGAAATGTCCATTGCCAACCCCCGCCCGTGCGCGCTGCGCTCATTCTGAGGCGCGCCACGGTACCTTCATGCCGCTTAAGGGAGCGTTACCTATAGTCGTGCGCCAAGCGGCGCGATCCTACAGCCCTTCGTGTATTGACAATGTCAATACAATATCAATATCTTGATCCAGGTTCGTTTTCGAGATCTGCGCATGCCAGCCTCAACCCGCCGCAAAGACGATGTGATCCAGATCCGCGCTTCAGCCGAAGCGAAAGCGGTTCTCAATCGCGCGGCTGCTCTGCGCGGCCAGAAGCTTTCGGAGTTCATGCTGGAAAGTGCTCGCCGGCAGGCGGAAGATACACTGCTCGACCAGCGCACATTCTTCCTTGACGACGCCGCACACGCGCGTTTCCTGGCACTGCTCGACGCTCCGCCCAAGGTCTCCGCCAAAGCCCGCAGCAGATTGCGCCGTAAGCCGCCATGGCAAGCCTGAGGAGTTTGCCGGAACTCCGCGCTCCCGAACCCCTGGCGGCGAAGCACGATGTGTCACGGTTCTCGACCGGCCTGCACTCTTCTCTGGATCTGTGGCTGCGGGAACGGGCGCATCATATCGAAGGCCTGTCAGCGCGGACATATGTGATCTGTCCGGTGACCGAGCCAGATCGTGTGGTGGCTTACTTTTCAATCTCCGCCGCAATGGCGCAGCGCAATGCGCTTCCGTCCGCAAAAGTACGGCGCGGAATGCCCGAGCAAGTCCCGCTATTATTGATTGGGCGCCTCGCGGTGGACGCAGAATGGCAAGGACGCGGCCTCGGATCGGCCTTGTTGGCGGATGCATTGCGGCGGTGCCTGGCGGCATCACAAATCGCGGGGGTGCGCGGCGTTGTAGCCCACGCAATTGACGAGAAGGCAGCCGCTTTCTATGAGCGCCATGGCTTCGTTCGTTCGCCGCTCGGCGAGCGCGTTATGCTGATGCCGATCGAGACTGTACGATCCATCATCCGGACGTAGCGCCCCCCGTGACCGGCGTGCCAAAACCTGCACAATGGCGCGACCTTGGCGGCCCGCATTGCCGCCCAAACGTTCTCCAGGAGAAACGACATGCGTGAGATCGGACACTTCGTCGGCGGCAAGGAGGTGGCGGGTGGATCGGGGCGTTTCGGCGACGTCTTCAATCCCAATACCGGCGAGGTGCAGGCCAAGGTGGCTTTGGCCAAACGCGCGGAAGTCGAAGCACGCCATCGCCAACGCCGAAGCCGCGCAGCGCGGCTGGGCCGCCACCAATCCGCAGCGCCGCGCGCGGGTGATGATGCGCTTCCTCGATCTGGTGCAGAAGGAATACGACGATCTCGCGCGCCTGCTTTCGTCCGAGCACGGCAAGACCTTCGCGGACGCCAAGGGTGACATTCAGCGCGGCCTCGAAGTGGTCGAGTTCGCCTGCGGCATTCCGCATCTGCTCAAGGGCGAATACACCGAAGGCGCCGGCCCCGGCATCGATCTTTATTCCATGCGCCAGCCGCTCGGCGTGGTCGCCGGCATCACCCCGTTCAATTTCCCGGCGATGATTCCGATGTGGAAGTTCGCGCCGGCGCTCGCCTGCGGCAATGCGTTCATTCTCAAGCCGTCGGAGCGCAATCCCTCGGTGCCGATGCGGCTTGCCGCATTGCTGATGGAAGCCGGATTGCCGGCAGGCGTGCTCAATGTGGTCAACGGCGACAAGGAATCGGTCGATACGCTGCTGACCGATCCGCGCATCCAGGCCGTGGGCTTCGTCGGCTCCTCGGCGATCGCCGAATATGTCTATGCCACCGCCTGCGCCAACAACAAACGCGCGCAATGTTTCGGCGGCGCCAAGAACCACATGATCGTGATGCCGGATGCCGACATGGATCAGGCGGTCGACGCGCTGATCGGCGCCGGCTACGGCTCGGCCGGCGAGCGCTGCATGGCGGTGTCGGTCGCGGTACCGGTCGGCGAAAAGACCGCCGACATGCTGCTCAAGAAGCTCGTGCCGCGGGTCGAAAGCCTCAAGATCGGACCGTCGACCGACACGCAGGCCGATTACGGCCCGGTGATCACCCGCGCGCATCTGGACAAGGTGAAGGGCTATGTCGACCTCGGCGTCCAGGAAGGCGCCAAGCTCTTGGTCGACGGCCGCGACTTCAAGCTGCAAGGCTACGAGCGCGGCAATTTCATGGGCGGCTGTTTGTTTGATCACGTCACGCCCGACATGCGCATCTACAAGGAAGAGATTTTTGGACCGGTGCTGTCGGTGGTGCGCGCCAAGGATTACGAGGAAGCGGTGCGGCTGCCGTCGGAACACGAATACGGCAACGGCGTCGCCATCTTCACCCGCGACGGCGACGCCGCGCGCGACTTCGTCAGCCGCGTCCAAGTCGGCATGGTGGGCGTGAATTTCGCCATTCCGGTGCCGCTCGCCTACTACACCTTCGGCGGCTGGAAACGCTCGGGCTTCGGCGACCTCAACCAGCACGGCCCGGATTCGGTGCGCTTCTACACCAAGACCAAGACGGTGACCGCGCGCTGGCCCTCCGGCGTCAAGGAAGGCGCCGAGTTCGTTATTCCGACGATGAAGTGATCAACCCGTCGCTGACTCGCTAAAACCGTCATTCCAGGACTAAGCGTCAGCGTGGCTCCCGGAGTGACGGATGCCTCAACTCACGCAAACATGCGCTGTGTCGGTGCCGCCGCTGCGGCATTGGCAGCGCGGCGGGCGTTCCAGGGTCGACACCGTCACCGTGGTGATGCGGTTGCGCTGAATCTGGATCTCGCAGAGTGGCGCCAGCGCACCGGACGTGACGTCGGCTTGCAGCTTGAACGTGCCGGTCGGCTCCCGCAGGATCGTGCTGCCCTTCCGGATCGGCGCCAGTCGCGTTGAGTCGATATAGAGCGCCGTCAGCGTGATCGGCGCCGCCGGGACTGTCTTGATCTCCACGTAGCCGACATCGCCGTTGGGCCGGCAGGCCGCGATCGCGCGCGCCGACGATCAGGACACTGACCGCAAGCCCGAACAGACGGCGGTGCGCGAGACGAACGGCACCCACGCCTTGTGCTGGCGCATGCTCGATCCGGACGATCGCTCCCTGCCCCGGACGTCATGCTCACGTTCCCGGCGGCTTGATGCCACCGATCAGCGTGTTGAGCTGGTTCGAAGCATCGCGAATGTCGTGCGTGAGCTGGCGGATGACCTGCAGCGCCCGCTCGGCCTGACGGATCTCGATCAGTTCGCTGATGAAATCCTCATTGTCCTGCAGCGTGTGCAGAAGGCCGACGAATTGCGCGCGGGCATCGTCGAGCTCCTTGGTCGCGCCCTCGGTCTGCACCTCGAGCCGCTTCCATTGCTCGATCAGGAATTGCCGCTCCTCGGGCTTGAAGCGGCTATCCTGCGCCAGCGTCTTGAGCTTGTTGTGGATGTGATCGAGCGCCTTGGCGCCGAGCTGCGACACCGGACCGTTGTCCGACACCGCACCGAGCAGGGTCGATACATTCTCCTTGAGGCGCTCGATCTCGGCGCGCGCCTTCTGCACGTCGGTGACGCTGTCGATAGTGCCGGCACTGTCCTGAATCGACTTGTTCAGGTCGGGCACGGTCTTTTGGAAGGCCTCGAGCTGCTGGGAGAATTCCTCGACCGGGGAAGCCGCACCGGCCGCCTCCTCCGCATGGGCGATTCCGGCGGAAGCCACGAGGCTGAGGGCAAACAAGGCGATGGCCAGACGACCTCCACCAATCGCTTGAACAATCATAGGCAATCGCGTCATCATGGCGCGCCTCTCTCGACACGGGTCGGGTTAATTTCGGTTAAGAATATTGGCGCAAGTGGGGCGCCGCTTTGGGATTTTTCCCGCGCGGTCGCGAGCGGGAGCGTTGGGGTGTTGAGCCGGCCATGTCGGAGTCTATGTCGGGATTGAGGAAGAGGTCGGCATCGACGGTTCGGATCGCCGCAGCAGCCGTGGTGGTGCTGGCAATCTCAGCCGTTGCGGGTTGCGCCAATCATGACGCGCCGCCGCCCGAAGTCGCCGCGCCACCGCCTCCCCCGCCGCCGCAACCGCCGCCAATCGATGTGGCCGGCCGCTGGCGGCTGTCCGCGGCCGGTGGCGGCGCCTGCTTCATGACCTTCGCCCACAATCCCGGCGCTCCCCAAGGCACGATTGCGCCCGAGGGCGGCTGTCCGGGCAACTTCTTCATGAGCCGCAAATGGACTTTCGAGCACGGCGCGCTGATCATCCGCGACCACAAGAGCGACGTGCTGGCGGAGTTGCCGTTTGGCGGCGGCCGCTTCGAGGGCCATCAGGCCGGCGGTGGAGCACTCACGCTTTCGCGCTGACACATCCGGGACGACGAAACGGGAGCAAGGAACGGGCACTGAACAATCTAGTGCACCCGCATCGCGATGACAAAAGAGACCGATCACGGCCAGCAAGACGTTCCCATCCCGCAGCCGCACGACGTGCACAAGCACCTGCGTCTAGAGTGGGGGGAAACACCGCCGGACCTTGCGTATCGATTTGTCGTTAGCTTCGATGCCCTTCAAGCAGCGAATGTCGCCGAACGTGCGTCTCCCAAGAGAAAAATGCGGCGGTGGGAGCGGGCCCCCAGATACGTTTTTGCGTTCATCCTGAAATACGCGCTCTACTGGGGGGTGGCGCTGGGGATCCCCTATCTAGTCGCCATTCTAGTTGACAGATTATTCAACGCGACCGAACGTCTTGGTGGGAATGCAATCGTGGGCGTCATGACCTTCCTGGCCACGTTTGCTGCAATCTCAATCTCTGGTCGCATTCTCATCCGCCGGACAAAAGCGCAGGCAACAGCGTATTATCGCGAGTTTTTTGGAGGCAACGAATTTCTGCTTGAAGTTCGAAAATCGCACCTGTGGTTTGCAGAGCGGTCGGCGGGCGCAATTCGACGGTGGTCGACCTTTGAGGCAGTCGTCGAATTTGAACAAGGCATGTGGCTTTTCCTACGACGAGCAACCACCTTCGCTTCGCGGCGAGGACTTCTGATAACGAGAGAAAGCCTGCCCGGATCGTGCGACTGGAAAGATCTCAGTGCCTATGTTCGAGAGCGCATCCAAGAGGCCGCCATGCAAATTGAAACATCAGAACAGAGATGATGCGAGCCTCATCGACGACGGCCGCAAAAACGATCGTGAACTCGCGGTGTCACAGTTTAGTCGCGCCGCGCGACGCAGAACTTGGAAGAGTCAATGCCTGAATATCAGCTTTACTGTTTCGCCCAATCCGGCAACGCCTATCGGGCGGCCTTGATGCTCAATCTCATCGGCGCCGATTGGGAGCCGATCTTTGTCGATTTCTTCAACGGCGAAACCCGCACGGTCGACTACCGCTCGTCGGTCAACGAAATGGGCGAGGCGCCGGTCCTCGTTCACGGCGATCGGAAGCTCACCCAATCTGCCGTGATCCTTGAATATCTCGCTGAGCGCTCGGGAAAATTCCTGCCCGGCAGTGACGACGATCGGCTCGAGGCGTTGCGCTGGATCGTGTTCGACAATCAAAAGGTCGGCGGCCATCTCGGGCCCTATCGATTTCTGCGCAACTTCGCAAAACCGCTCGGCGACCCGGTGATCATGGAATTCCTCAAGGGCCGCGCGTTCAGCGCGCTGGCCATTGTGGACAAGCGATTGTCGGAGAGCCCGTATCTGTTGGGCGCCGCGCCGACCGTCGCGGACGTGTCGCTGACGAGTTACCTGTTCTATCCGCCCGACGAATTCGGCTTCAACATCGCCACCCAATACAAAAACGTCGGCGCCTGGATGGAGCGCATCAAGGCGTTGCCGGGCTGGGCGCGGCCTTACGATCTGATGCCAGGGTATCCGTTGCCGGCGTAACGCTGAGCACGCTCACAGCGGAATATCGAGCTCTCGCGGCGTCGCGACCGGCGCAGGCGTAGGCTTCAGCACCGGTGCGGGCGGCGTGGCCGACACCGTGGGCGCCGGCATTGAGGAAGGCCGGAGCGCTGGTGCCGGCGGCGCGGCGGGCGGCGCAGGCGCAGGCGCCGAGGATGGCCGCAGCGACGGCGCCGGCTGCACCGCAGCCTCGGCGCTGGGAGCATCCGCCTTGGGCCTTGTGAATTCTTGGGGCTTTATCTGCCCTGTAGCTTGGGGCTGTTGCGGTTCGGCCGCGGCTTCCCCCTCCGCCGGGCGCGCGGGCTGCGGTGCGTCGGGCTCCGGCTCTGCAGCATACTTTGTCAGCAACGCCTCGATACCGGCGAGAAGCTTGCCGCCGTCGAGCTTTCGCTCCTTCATTTGCTTTTGCCAGGCGGCGATGACCGGTTCGGTCGCCTTGCGCCACGGCGCGGTCTCCTCCGCGCTCATCACCACGACGAGATCGCCGCGGTCGCGTACCGTGCCGGCGACGGCTTTGGCTTCGATGTCCCACATCGCACCCGCCAGGCTCGCGACGGCGTAGCCCGAATTGTCGTCGATGACGGTTTTCAGCTCGCGCGGCAGACGCTCATAAGACTGCTTGTTCATCGCCAGCACGAAGGTCGTGGCGCTCAGCGCCCGCTCGGCGAAATCGGTGTGGTTCTTGAGATTTTCCGAGAGCCGCAACCCCGGCACGGCGTCCCAGGGATCGAGACAGCCGTCGATCGCATGCGCGCTCAACGCCGCCGCGACCTGCAGCGCCGGCGCGCTGACGCTTTGAGCGCCGAGCGCGCGCAGAGATTCGCCGGCCAACCGGTTCGTCACATGCAGGCGCAGACCCTTGAGATCGGCGATCGACTTGATCGGACGCGGCGTGTGCAGCACGCCGCGATCGCGGCAAGAGAAACCGAGCGGGCGCACTTCGCTGAATTCGTCCCGCAGCTCCGCCGCGGCAAAATCCTCGATCGCCTTCGAGTTGACCAGCGCCCGGCGCGACAACACAAAGGGCAGTTCGAACATGTCGCATTTGGGAAACCGCCCCGGTGACTCGCCCGGCATGGCCCAGACGATATCGGCAACGCCATCCCGCGCCTGATCGAAAAGCTGCGCCGGCGCGCCGCCAAGCTGCATCGACGGAAAAATATCGATGCGAATGCGGCCACCCGAATCCGCCTCCACCTTGCGGGCCCAGGGCGCCAGGAACTTGTCGTGCGCGGGCGAAACCGCGGAGAAGGCGTGATGGAGCTTAAGCGTCAGCGGCGGCGTATCGGCACGCGCCAGCCGCAAAATGCCGGGCGCCGCAAGCGACGCCAGTGTCGAGACGACCAATGTGCGGCGAGTCCATCGCATCGGAACCTTGTGTATCCGCGATGCAGTTTCAATTGAGGCGCGACGGGCGTTCCTCGTCGTCGGTGAATTGTATGCGTCCGCCGCCCGGGAGCGAAGTGGAATTCGGCGTTTCCCCCCGGCCCTCGCGCGCCCGTTCCTCATAGCCGCGATACGACAGCCAACCCAACGGCAGGCTCGCCAGATAGCAGAGCGTACCGATGGTGAGGATGATCCACGGATAGGCGATCAAGAGCGCGACGAACAGCACCAGCAGAATAATGACCGGGCCGACCATTTGCGGCGGCACCCGCGTACCGACGCGCTTGCCGGAAAACACCGGCAGCCACGACACCATCAGCCCGGCGATCAACAGCGTATAGGCCAGGGTCAGCCAGGTCAGAAACGGCGACCGCGGCAGCCCGAGAAAGGCCGCATAGATCGGCAACAGCACGATGATGGCGCCGGCCGGCGCCGGTATCCCGACAAAGAAGTTGGCGGCCCAAGCCGGCCGGTTGGGATCCTCACTCATCACATTGAAGCGCGCCAGCCGAAGCGCGGCGCAAATGGCAAATGCCAGACCGGCGATCCAGCCCGCCGATTTCAAATCGTGCAGGCCCCAGAAATAAAGTATGAGCGCCGGCGCCACGCCGAAATTGACGAAGTCGGAGAGGCTGTCGAGTTCGGCACCGAACTTCGACGTTCCCTTCAACAGCCGCGCCAGCCGGCCGTCGATGCCGTCCAAGACCGCGGCAAACACGATGGCGGCAAGCGCCAGCCCGTAACGATTCTCGAACGCCATGCGGATGCCGGTGAGCCCGGCGCACAGTGCGAGCAAGGTGACGAGGTTCGGCGCCAACAAGCGCAGCGGGATCCGGCGGAACTGCCGCGGCGGCAGGCGCCGACCGCCGAAGGGGGACTGACCAATTGCCATGAGGCCCACTATAGCCGTTGGGAGGCGCGCTCGCCATCGCCATCGGCCCGCAATGCGGCGATCCGGCGGCAGATTACGGCGCGCTGCTGCGATGACGTTAACTGACGCTGAAAGCGCGGCCCGACTCGGTCGCCTTCAGGTCGGCGATGATGGTCTCTCCCGCGATGGCGGTTTGTCCCTCGCCCACGAGGGCCTGCACGCCCGGCGGCAGAAAAACATCGAGGCGTGAGCCGAAGCGGATCATGCCGATGCGCTGACCCGCGGCCACGATCTCGCTTTCGCGCACGAACGGCACGATGCGCCGCGCCACCAGACCGGCGATCTGAATGACGCCGATGCGGGTGCCGCCCGGCGTCGCGATCACGAACATGTTGCGCTCGTTGCTTTCGCTCGCCTTGTCGAGATCGGCGCTGAGGAAGGCGCCCTTGCGATAGACGATGCGCTCGATCCGGCCCGCGAGCGGGCTGCGGTTCACATGGCAATTGAAAACGCTCATGAAGATCGAAACACGGACCAGCGGAAAGGCGCCGAGCCCGAGCTCCTGCGGCGGCACGGTCTCGACGACGCGGCTGACGGTGCCGTCCGCCGGCGAAACCAGGACGCCGTCACGCCTCGGCGTCACCCGCTGCGGATCGCGGAAGAAATACGCGCACCACAGCGTCGCCACCACGGCAAGCCAACCAAGTGGCGGCCACAGCCACAGCAGGATGAGTGACACCAGCGCAAAGCCGCCGACAAACGGATAACCCTCCGGGTGGATCGGTGACAATTGCGAGCGAACTGAGTTGATGATGGACATGGCGGTCTTGAAAACTCCAATCGTCATTCGGAGCCGAGCAACGCGGGGGGCCCGGAATGGCGAGGCTGTGTATCATATCCGAGGCCGCGCTTCGGCAGAGCCGTCCTCGCCCCTCTGGGAAGAGGGTATCGATTACTCCGCGGCGTCCTCCGCCCGCAACAACTCCGCTTCCCTGTCCTCCGGCTGCGGCGACGGCGGTGGATCGTGTGCCGGTGCGGGCGGTGCCTCATCGGCGTCGGCCAAAATCTCCCGGGCGAATTCGGCCTCGCGCTGGCGGTTCCACATGCTGGCATAAAGGCCGCCGCGCGCCAGCAACTGGCTGTGCCGGCCGCGCTCGACAATGACGCCCTGGTCGAGCACCAAAATCTCGTCGGCGCCGACAATCGTTGAAAGCCGGTGCGCGATCACCAGTGTCGTGCGATTGCGCGAGACCCGGTCGAGCGCATCTTGAATGTCGCGCTCGGTGTGGCTGTCGAGCGCCGAGGTGGCTTCGTCGAGCACCAGGATCGGCGGCCCTTTCAGGATCGTGCGGGCGATGGCGACGCGCTGCTTCTCGCCGCCGGAGAGTTTCAGCCCGCGCTCGCCGACTTCGGTCTCGTAACCTTTGGGCGCGACGCGGATGAACGCGTCGATCTGCGCCAGCCTTGCGGCCTCTTCGACCTCCGCGTCGGTCGCGTCCCAGCGACCGTAGCGGATGTTGTAGCGGATGGTGTCGTTGAACAGCACGGTGTCCTGCGGAACCATGCCGATCGCGGTGCGCAGCGAAGTTTGCGCCACGTCGCGAATATCCTGGCCGTCGATGACGATGCGGCCGCCGGACACATCGTAGAAGCGGAACAAGAGCCGCGAGATCGTCGATTTTCCCGCGCCCGATGGCCCCACGATGGCGACGGTGCGCCCGGCGCCGACTTCGAAGCTCAAGCCTTTGAGGATCGGCCGTTCCGGCTCATAGGCGAACGAAACATTATCAAAACGGATCGCGCCCGCCTGCACCTTGAGCGCCGGCGCCGCGGGCTTGTCCTCGATCTCCGGCTTGCGCGACAGGATCGCGAACATGATCTCGATGTCGATCACCGCCTGCTTGATCTCGCGATAGACCAAACCCATGAAATTCAGCGGCTGATAAAGCTGAATCATCATGGCGTTGATCATGACGAAATCGCCGACCGTATTGGTGCCACTGCGGACGCCATAGGCACACAGCACCATCGCGGCCGAAAGCCCGATGCTGAAGATGATCGCCTGGCCGGCATTGAGCACGGCGAGCGAGGTGTAGGCTTTGACGCTCGCCACCTCGTAGCGTTCCATCGAGCGGTCATAGCGCTGCGCTTCGCGCTCTTCCGCAGAGAAGTATTTGACCGTCTCGTAGTTGAGCAAGGAATCGATCGCCTTGGCGTTGGCGTCGGTGTCGCTTTCGTTCATCGAGCGACGGATGCCGATGCGCCATTCGGTGGCGTAGAAAGTAAAACCGACATAGAGCGCGACGGTGAGCAACACCACGATCAGGTAGCGCCAGTCGAAGTGGAGCAGCAGCACGGCACTGACCAGCGTCACCTCGACGATGGTCGGCAGCAACTGCAGCAGCAGCATCCGCACGATGGTCTCGATGCCGTTGCGGCCGCGCTCGAGCACGCGCGTCAGTCCGCCGGTCTTGCGTTCCAGATGAAAGCGCAGCGACAGGAGATGCATGTGATCGAAGGTCAGGATCGCGAGCCGCCGCACCGCATTCATCGCCACCTTGGCGAAAATGCCGTCGCGCCACTGCGTGAGCACGCCCATCACGATGCGCACGCCTCCATAGGCTAGCGTCATCGTCACCGGCGTCGCGATCGCCCAAGCGAGCCAATCGTTGGCGCCAACCGGCGCCGTGCCGTGGCCGGCAAGCGCATCGGTCGCCCATTTAAAGGTGAACGGCACCGTGACGGTCGCGAGCTTGGCAGCGAACACCAAGGCGGTCGCGAACAACACCCGCGCCTTCAAATCGGCGCGGTCGGACGGCCAAATATACGGCCACAGATTGAACAGCGTGCCGAACAGCGACCAGCCATCGGCCTTTACGTTGCGGTCATGGCGAATGGGAGCGGTCGCAAATGGGTTCATTACAAAGCGCAATATGGTGACGCGGAGACGGATGTTCTACGCGCGGGCGATCGGCGCGGGAAAACTTGCTCCGCGGCGCTAATCACGTCCGAGAGCTGGTTTCTCCCGGGTCGCTTGCGGCCGGCATGGATCAACCTGCTACCTCCCAGTGATATAGAGATTTTTCCCCACTTCCGCATCGGCACGGCGCTTGCTCTACTAGCGGCAGTGGCTTGCGCGGGGCGCCAATCCCCGCCACATGTGTGCTTTCGACAAGTAGGTATCTATGAGCAAAATCAATGCGATCTGCGTTTATTGCGGATCAAGTCCCGGAACCGACCCCGCCTTTGTGGACGCTGCCCGCGATTTCGGCAAAGTCCTTGCCCAAAACAGCATTCGCCTCGTATGGGGCGGCGGTTCCATCGGCCTGATGGGGGCCGTCGCCGCCGCCGTCATGGAGCATGGCGGCGAAGCTACCGGGGTCATTCCGGAATTTCTCACCGCCAAGGAGCGGCCGCGGAAGCTCGCGCAGGAGCAGATCGTCACCCGCGACATGCACGAGCGCAAACGCACGATGTTCGATCGCGCCGACGCGTTCGTCGCCCTGCCCGGCGGCATCGGCACGCTCGAAGAGTTGGTCGAACAAATGACCTGGGCGCAGCTCGGCCGCCACAAGAAGCCGATCCTGATCGCCAACATCAACGGCTTCTGGGATCCGCTCTGCTTGCTGCTCACGCATATGCGCAAGCTCGGGTTGGTGCCGCCGGCGGCGCGCGGCGTCGATTTGCTGGTGGCCGATCGCGTCGCCGACATTCTGCCCAAGCTGCAGGACGCCGCGCGCGAAATCAGCGAAGCGGAAAAGACCATGGCGGTGCCGCTCGAGCGGCTGTGAGTCTCGTTTCACTCGTCCGCGTCATTCCCGGACGCAGTGCAAGCGCGAAGTGTTGCACTGCTGATCCGGGATCATCCAAACGCCGAGCGTTTAACGATCCCGGGTCAGCACGCAGCACAGTGTGCTGCGCTGCGCCCGGGATACGTGTCCAACACGCCCCGGAATGACAGCTACTCCGCCCGCGGCCGCACAAACGTCACCGCTTCGATGCGGTTGCCATCCGGATCGCGCACGAACGCCGCGTAGTAGGTTTCGTGATAATGCGGGCGCAGCCCGGGCGCGCCGTCGGCTGCACCACCGGCTTTGAGTGCCGCAGCAAAGAACGCATCGACCGCTGCGGTATCGGGGGCGCGCAGACAAATGTGCACGCCGCTGCCCTCGTCCACCCGCCCCATGTCTTCACGTTTGTTGATCCAGAATTCAGGATATTTTTTGCCGAAGCCGATTGTGCCGCCGGGCCATTCCCTGAGTTTGCTGAGACCAAGCGGCGTCAGCACGGCCGCATAAAAACGCTCGCCGTTTATCAGATCGCTGACCGCGACCGAGACGTGATCGATCATGAAAGCCCCCTTAATCACGCCGGGGCAGCCCACCCCGGAATTCGCAGCCCGCAATCGCATGCGATTCTAACGCAGCCGTCGCGATTGTGAACTCCGAGCGCGTGAAGGTTTTTCGCGCGGAAATGATCCTGCCTCAGGCGGCGCGTTTCCGCCCCGCCGGCGACGCGGCGAGGTCGGCAATGCGTCACGAACCCACCGTAATCTCAATCATGATCTGCGGCCCAGCGTGGGCGCGGCACGGCCGCATCGGGAGGTTTTCATGCAAGGCACGACATCGGCGACGAGGTCCGGGCGCGGATCTCGCGGACGCATACGATTGTTCGCGCGCTTGTTGATGGCAAGCGCTGCTTTCGTTTCCTACACGGTGGCCGCATCGGCAAGCGAGTTGCCGCTGCAGCGCGTGGTCGTTTCAACGTCGGGGCTCGCGCAATTCACTCACGCGGGCACTGCGGCGGCGGGCGACAAGCTCGAGCTTTCGGTGCGGCTCGACCAGGTCGACGACATTCTCAAAAGCCTCACCGTGTTCGACCGCGAAGGCGCGCTCGGTCCCGTGACCTTGCCCGGCAAGGCGCCGCTGCAGGAGTTGTTTCGCGATCTGCCGTTCGGGCCCGACGCCATCAACTCGCCGGCCAGTCTGCTCAACGCGCTGGTCGGCTCGGAAATTGAAATCGACGGTCAGGTGAAAGCCCGTGGTCGGGTGTTTCGGGTCGAGGACGAAAAAACCCGGCTGCCCAACGACGGCGGCGAAATCACGCGGCATCGGCTGACCTTGCTCACCGACAAAGGCTTGGTGCAGGCGGTGCTCGAAGAGGTATCGGCACTGCGCTTTGTTGATCCGCAGACCAACGCGCAGGTGTCGCGCGCGCTCTCGGGGCTGTCGCAAAACCGCGCCAAGGATCGGCGCGCGATCACCATTGATCTCCTCGGCCAAGGCAACCGGCCGGTTGGTTTCAGTTACGTCGTCGCCGCGCCGGTGTGGAAGGCGGCGTATCGGCTGGTGTTGCCGAAGGACGGCGGTGCTGCCGCGCGCCTGCAGGGCTGGGCCGTGGTGGAGAATTTGACCGGCAGCGACTGGCAAGACGTGGATTTTTCGCTGGTCTCCGGCAATCCGGTGGCGCTGAAGCAGCCGCTGTACACGGCGTTCTATATCGACCGGCCGGAAATTCCGGTGGCGGCCTCGACGCGGCTCGTGCCGAAGAAGGATGACGCGGACGTCGCGGTGCCGATGCAGGAAGCGATGCCCAGCCGGCCATCCATGGCAAAGCAGTCCGCGGCGTTGCGTGCGCTCCCCGCACCGGCTCCCGTCCCGGTCGCCGCGGCCGCGATGCCGGCCGAGGCGATCGGCTATGCGGCCAATGCCGCCGAGTCGGAAGAGGCGTCGACCCAGGTGCTGTTCCGGTTTCCGAGCAAGACTATCGCTGGCATCAGGCTCAAGCATGATGGTGCCGTTTGTCGACCGCAATATTTCCGCGACGCGGACGTGGCTCTATCAACCGGCCACCAATGCGCAGCACCCGCTCGCCGCCGTGCGCTTGCGCAATGACGGCGACAGCGCGCTGCCACCCGGCCTGATTACCGCATTCGATACCGGCAGCGATGGCACGGCCAACTTTGCCGGCGACGCGCAACTGCCGCTGACGCCCAAGGGCGACGCCAAGTTCATCACCTTCGCACTCGACAGCAAGACCAACATCCGGCGCGAAGATCGCGGGCCCAAGCAGACGCAGGTCGGCAAAGTGGTCAACGGCGTGCTCACACTCTCGGTGCGCTCCGTACAGCCTCTCGATTATGAGATCACGCCGCCGGCCGACGAAGATCGCGAGGTCGTCATCGAGGAGGCGCGCGGTGACGGCTGGAAGCCGATCGGCGACACCAAGGATGTGGAGGAAACCCCGACGCGCTTTCGCTACAAGGTGACGGCGCCGCGCGGCCGCACCACCAAAGCGACACTCACGCTCGAGCGCACCGAATCTCAAAGCATCTCGCTGTCGACGCTGGCGCCGGAGCGGGTGCTGACGATGATTATGGGCATCGAGAACACAAGCCCGGCGCTCAAGGACGCGATCTTGAAACTTGCCGGGCTGGTCGGCGACCTCAACGGCGCGACCGCGCGGCGCGCCGAACTGGTGGCGGAGACGAAGCGGATCGCCGACGACCAGGCCCGGATCCGTCAAAACCTCGCGGCGGTCGGCCAAGGCTCGGACCTCGGCCGGCGCTATGTCGACGCGTTGCGCAAGGAAGAGGATCGCCTCACCGAGATCGCCGCCGCCGAAAAGGCGTTGCAGATCGAGATCGCCGACAAGCGCAAGGCGGCCGAGGATTTGGCGAAGAATCTGAACTCGTGAGGCAAGGCCCCTCGGCAAAGCCCCTCCGCCTCGTGAAGGCATAGCCCCTCCCCTTGTGGGGAGGGGTTGGGGTGGGGGTCGGGAGGCGATCCGCCAAAGCGGACAGGCGCTCACATCCCTCATCGCTGCGAATTTCCCCTCCCGACCCCCACCCTGCCCTCCCACACGGGGGAGGGTTAAGGTAAGGCGGAGCAAAAAATCAGGCCGGCGCGCCGGATTTGATCAGCTTGTAGACGATCGAATCCATCAGCGCCTGGAACGACGCATCGATGATGTTGGACGACACGCCGACCGTCGTCCAATGGTCGCCGCGTCTCGTCTTCGCTTTCGATCAAAACCCGCGTGACCGCCTCGGTGCCGGCGTTGAGGATACGCACGCGATAATCGGTGAGCTCAAGCCCGGTGATGAAGCTCTGGTATTGGCCCAAATCCTTACGCAGCGCGAGATCGAGCGCATTGACCGGACCGTTGCCTTCGGCGGCCGACATCAGCACCTCGTCGCCGACTTTTACCTTCACCACCGCCATGCTGACGGTGACGCGTTCGCCTTTCGCACTGATGCGCTGTTCGACGGTGACGTCGAACTTTTCTACGTCGAAATAGCGCGGCACCTTGCCGAGCAGCCGCCGCGCTAGAAGCTCGAACGAGGCATCGGCCGCCTCGTAGGCATACCCAGCCGCTTCGCGCTCTTTCACTTCGTCGAGCAGCCGCGACAGGCGCGGATCGTTCTTGTCGACCGCAAAGCCGATGCGATCGAGCTCGGCGAGCAAATTTGAACGCCCGGACTGGTCGGACACCAGAAGCTTGCGCTTGTTGCCGACCTGCTCCGGCGCGACGTGCTCGTATGTCGCCGGATCCTTGACGATGGCGGAGGCGTGAATGCCGGCCTTGGTGGCAAACGCGCTCTCGCCCACATAGGGCGCGTGACGATCAGCGGCGCGATTGAGCATGTCGTCGAGGCCATGCGAAATGCGGGCGATGTGGCCGAGCGCCGCGTCGGACACGCCGATCTCGAATTGTTGCGCGTATTCGGGCTTCAACTTCAGGGTCGGAATGATGGAAATCAAATTGGCGTTGCCGCAGCGCTCGCCGAGCCCGTTGAGCGTGCCCTGGATCTGCCGCGCGCCGGCCCGCACGGCCGCGAATGAGTTCGCTACCGCCTGCTCGGTGTCGTTGTGGGCGTGGATGCCGACATGATCGCCGGGAACGTGATTGCAGACGTCGCCGACGATCTGTTCGACCTCATGCGGCAGCGTACCGCCGTTGGTGTCGCAGAGCACCACCCAGCGCGCGCCTTCGTCATACGCCGCCTTGGCGCAGGCAATTGCATATGCCGGATTGGACTTGTAGCCGTCGAAGAAATGCTCGCAGTCGAGCAGCACTTCGCGACCCTTCGCTTTGGCGGCGCGCACGCTGTCGCGGATCGAGGCGATGTTCTCTTCCTCGGTGGTCTCCAGTGCGACGCGGACATGATAGTCGGAGGATTTTGCGACAAAGCAGATGGCGTCGGCTTGCGCCTCCAGCACCGCCGCCAGGCCGGGATCGTTCGAGGCCGAGCGGCCCGGCCGCCGGGTCATGCCGAAGGCGGTGATCTTTGCCCGCGACGGCCGCTTCTCGGCGAAGAAGCTGGTGTCGGTCGGGTTGGCGCCCGGATAGCCGGCTTCCACATAGTCGACGCCGAGTTCGTCGAGCATGCGCGCGATCGCGACCTTGTCGGCGAGCGTGAAGTCGACGCCATTCGTCTGCGCGCCGTCGCGCAGCGTGGTGTCGAACAAATAAAGCCGCTCGCGAGACATCGAGCTCACCAGAGATAGTAATTGGACGCCAGCGCCACCGCGACCAGGATCGCGATCAGCGCAATTGCCAGATGATGGGTGCGCATGCCGAGGAATGTTTGGCGGGCCATGTTTTCAGATCCTGGTGTTTCTTCAACCCAAATAGAGCCGATAGACCGAGTAAAGCGCGATGACGGCCGCAGCCGCGATCACCGCGTATTTCAAGATCAGGTAATAGAGCCAGTGGCGCTGAAACGGCACATCGTCGCGTTTCATTGCAGCCTCCCGGGCGGCGCGGCGAGCGCCTTGACCATGGTGGTGTTGGCGAGCCATTCGTCGCCGAGCGTGACCGTGTTGCGGGTCTTGGCGACAAAGCCGCGACGCTCGAAAAAGCCGCGCGCGGTGTCGCTGGCATCGACGGTGAGCTCTTTGCTGCCGCGTGCCGCGGCGAGCCTTTCCAGCGCATCGCACAGCATCGCGGCGGCGCCCTGCCCGGCCGCGGCCGGATGCACATAGAGCATGTCGATGCGGGTGTTGTCGGCGAGCACCGCAAAGCCGACCGCGGCACCGGCATGGGTGGCGACGAGCGTGAGTTCGCCCGCAAGCCGCGCGCCAAACGCTTCTTCATCGTCCGCGCTTGAGGCCCAGGCTTCCTGCTGCGCTTCGCTGTAATCGTCGGCGGTCAATTCCTCGATGCTGGCGCGGAAGATTTCCGCAAGCAGCGGGGTGTCGGTCGGCAGCATCGGGCGCATCGCGAGCTGGGTTTGCGGGTTGGTGGTCATTGCCGAATGTCCTTCACGCCAACGACGCCCTCCTGCTCGCGCTCGTCGCGGGCATCCACGTCTTTGCGCCAGTGCCACGCCGAAAGTCGTGGATGGCCGGGACAAGCCCGGCCATGACGGCGGAGAAGTCATCGCGCGATCTCCCAGGTGGTGCCGTCTTTGCTGTCCTTGAGCACGACGCCCATCTGGGCGAGTTCGTCGCGGATGCGGTCGGATGCCTTGAAGTCCTTGGCCTTGCGCGCGGCAATCCGCTCGGCCACGCGCGCGTCGATGGCGACTGGATCGAGACCCTTTTCGCGCGCACTGACCTCTTCGAATGCTTTCGTAACGTCTTTGCCAACTGTCACCGGCGCTTGACGTGATCGACCGCTTTATCAAATCCAAGCAACAGCAGCGAACCAACCAACTCAGCGGCCGCCTCGACTTGACACGGTCGATGCAAGATGCCCGAGGCGGTGCAGTTCCGCGAAACGCTGCCGGCGTGTTCAGATCATCGGACAACGCCTCTAGAACAACCCGGCGAAGGCTTTGCCTTTCGCCCTATCGGCATTGATCACCGCGCGCCTGAAGTTGGCGTAAGTCATCACCGATTCATTCAAGCCGTCGTTCGTCCAATCGATCGGCTGCCGATAGTGCGTTCTCAGCATGTTGAGCCGCAAAACCTCACCCCAGCGCGGATCGCTCGATTGCTGCTGCAAAGCCTGATAAATCGTCACGAAGTTGCCGAGCGACTTCGACATCTTCTCGCCTTCGACCTGCAGGAAGCCGTTGTGCATCCAGAAATTCGCCATCACCGGCGTGTGGAAGCTGCAACGCGATTGCGCGATCTCGTTTTCGTGGTGCGGGAAGACGAGATCAATGCCGCCGCCGTGGATGTCAAAAACTTCGCCGAGATATTTCCACGACATCGCCGAGCACTCGATGTGCCAGCCCGGGCGGCCCGGCGCCGCGATGCCGGCGGGCGACGGCCAGGCCGGCTCGCCCGGCTTCGAGGGCTTCCAGAGAACGAAATCCTGCGGCGTCTTTCTTGTAAGGCGCGACTTCGACCCGGGCGCCGGCGATCATCTCGTCGAGCGGCCGCTTCGACAGCCGGCCGTAGTCGGGCATCGACGGCACGCTGAACAGCACGTGATCGTCGCCCACATAGGCGTTGCCGGATTTGATCAGGCGCTCGATCAACGTGCGCATCTCGGCGATGTGCTCGGTGGCGCGCGGCTCGACCGTCGGCGGCAGGCAGCCGAGCGCCGCTACGTCCTCGTGGAATTGCTTGTCGGTTTTTTCGGTGACCTTGCGGATCGCTTCGTTCAGCGGCAGGTCCGGATATTCCTCGGCGGCGCGCGCGTTGATCTTGTCGTCGACGTCGGTGATGTTGCGCACGTAGGTGACGTGCTTGTCGCCGTAGAGATGGCGCAGCAGCCGAAACAGCACGTCGAAGACGATCACCGGCCGCGCATTGCCGATATGGGCGTAGTCGTAGACCGTCGGCCCGCACACATACATGCGCACATTGGCCGGATCGAGCGGCTGAAAAACCCGCTTCTCGCGCGTGAGCGTATCGTAAAGCTTGAGTTCCATCATTGCACTCAATCGGTCCTATCAAATCGCGCGTTGACGCACCCTTGGCCTGCTGGCCGGGCGTGTCCAAAATCTCGAAGAGGAGAAAAGACGGCCGCAGCCAGCGTTTGCCGCTAGCGAATAATCTCGTGGCAAATAATGCCGCAGGAGAGAATTTGGCCGAACATGGCGCGCACAATGGTCGAGGGTGAGTCATAACGTCAAGCTTTTAGCGCGCAATCGTTGCCAATTTGGCGCGCCGCCAAGTCTAAGCAGGTTGTCGAGAATCGAAGCGTTCTTCCGTCACCCTGAGGCGCGAGCGAAGCGAGCCTCGAAGGGCGACGGCCCGGGCCGTGCATCCTTCGAGGGCTGCTTCGCGGCCACCTCAGGATAACGGATTGGGCGCGGCGAGTTCGAAACGAAGCCGCGCGTTGCGGCGGCACAACGGCGGTTTTGCGGTTTCGATGCGAATCAATCACAGTGCCGCACAATCCGCGTCGGTTCCGGTCGGTTAACGTACTCTTAACTTGACCGCTCTACCTTTCGCCTTCATTGCAGCGCTGCTTCTGGAGCTTTGCTCCGGCTTGGGGGATCCATGCGTTCCTTGATCGCGGCTGCTCTGGGCGCGGCCCTTTTGTTTGGCGCCGGCGCTGCTCATGCGGATAAGCGCATTTTCGTTATCGCCAACAACGACGACGGCTACGGCATCGACCGCTGCCTCGCGTCCGGCGCGCCCTGCGGCGAAGCGGCCGCCAATTCCTATTGCCGCTCCCACCAATACGGTCAGGCCGTGTCGTACCGAAAAGTCGCGCACGACGACGTTACGGGTGCGGTCCCTTCGAGCGGCCCCGGCGCCTGCCACGGCGCTCATTGTGACGGCTTCGTCGCCATCGAGTGCGTGCGCTAAATCACGTTTCCATCCCCTGCAGAACAAGCGCATGTCCCGGGCGCAGCGCGGCATGAAATGCTGCGCTGCTGAACCGGGACCTTCGCATACTCTGAGCTTGGAACGATCCCGGATCTGCGGTGCACGCGTTGCACGCTGCACTGCGTCCGGGAAAAGCTCAACGCCCCTTCGCCAGGGCGATGGCTTCGCGCAGCACGTCGATATCGCCGATATGGTTGGCGAGGATGAGAACGAGCTTGCTATCGAGTTCGGCTGCGTCCGCTTCCGACAGGCTGCGCCGCGCCTCGACCAGCGCCCGATAGGCGGCGTCGGGATCGGCAAATTGCGAGGCGGCGATCAGTTTTGCCATCACGACCTCTGCAGTGCGCGGTCGCGCGCCTGCGCGATCGCAGCCGCATCGAAGCTGCGCCAACGCGCACATAAATGTTGGTCGGGACGGACCAAATAAGTCGCACCGGGCGTGGCGTCGAAACGTTGCGTGAACTTGCCTTCGTCGTCCAACAAATCGTCGCCGATGACGGTGAGCGCGATGCCATCGATCGCTGCAGGCTTGTGCCCGTTCGTTGCGGCGCCGTTCTTCATGTGAATGACGGCGAACTCTCCACGCACATTGTCGAGAAGATGCGTCGATCCTCCGTCCGCACGGCGCAGCGGCGCGTCCGGCAATGGCGCGCCGAGTTTGGCGCTGCCCGCGAATGGCGCCAGCGTCAGGCGTCGACAGCGGCGTGTCGTAAACCGCCGGCAGCGACAGCCGGCCCGAGTTCACCATGCGGCGCGCGAATTCCGCTTGCGGCGCGAGCGACAGCACGGCATCGCGCAAGCGCCGCTCGGCGGCGGTGTGCGGCGACATGAAATCGGTCGAGCGGGTCGAGTGGCCGATATTCTCATCGGCCGCCTGAATGCGCTCGGTGTCGTAGCTCTCGATCAGCGCGGCACCACCCTCGCCCTTCAGCACGGCGGCAAGCTTCCAGGCGAGATTCTCCGCGTCCTGAATGCCCGAATTGGCGCCGCGCGCGCCGAACGGCGAGACCTGATGCGCGGCATCGCCGATGAAGATGGTGCGGCCGTGGACGAAGCGATCAAGCCGGCGACAGTTGAAGGTGTAGACCGAGACCCATTCGAGTTCGTAGTCGTGGCCCCTGAGCACCTTGTCGAGCCGGGCGCGCACGCGGTCCGGCGCCTGCTCGGCGACCGGATCGGCATCCGGTCCAAGCTGCAGATCGACGCGCCAGATGTCGTCCGGCTGGCGATGCATCAAGGCCGATTGGCCGGCATGAAATGTCGGCGCGAACCAGAAGCGGCGCTCGGTCGGAATATCGGCCGCCATGTGAACATCGGCGATGAGAAATTTGTCCTCGAAGGTGACGCCGGCGAAGTCGAGGCCGAGCAGCCGCCGCGCGCTCGAGCGCGCGCCGTCGGCGGCGATGAGCCAGTCGGCGTCGAGCTGATAGGGTCCGTCCGGCGTGTCGATGGTCAGGCGCACGCCGTCATTGCGCTGTTCGAGGCCGACGAGCTTGTTCTTCCAGCGCAGGTCGAGGTTCTTCAGCTCGAGCGCGCGATCGACCAGCGCCTTTTCCAGATAGAATTGCTGGAGGTTGATGAAGGCGGGCATCTTGTGACCCTCCTCCGGCAGCAGATCGAACGCGTAGAGCAAATCATCGCCGACAAAGACCTTGCCGAGCTTCCAGGTGACGCCCTGCGCCACCAGGCGCTCGCCGACGCCGAGCCGGTCGAGAATCTCCAGCGTGCGCTTCGACCAACAAATGCCGCGCGAGCCTTCGCCGATGCGGTCGGCATCGTCGATCAGCACTACCGGGACGGCGCGTTGCGCCAGATCGATCGCGGTTGCCAGCCCGACCGGTCCGGCGCCGACAACGACGACCGGCCGCCG
Source organism: uncultured Alphaproteobacteria bacterium (assembly GCA_963737755.1). Taxonomy (GTDB): domain Bacteria; phylum Pseudomonadota; class Alphaproteobacteria; order Rhizobiales; family Xanthobacteraceae; genus BOG-931. Next base: position 266,518 of record CAVTTZ010000033.1, read on the forward strand.
CGCGACCGCATCCTGATCAGAAGAACGGCGATAGGCGTAGTGGTAGACGGATTTGCGAGTGTTGTTCATGCGACGATCCGTAGGGTGGGCAAAATCATGTCTCTGATCTCACCGCGTGGGCATTGCGCGTCTTTGATTTTGCCCACGCGCGCTAGCTGAGCGGGCGCAATGCCCACCCTACAAATACGCTACCCGCGCAGCGCCGACCACATGGCGCGATCGCGTTCCGCCGTCCAGATCACCGGATGTTCGATGCCCTTGGCCTCGTCGTAGGCGCGCGACACATTGAACGGCATGCAGTGCTCGTAGATCGCGAAGCTTGCGAATTTCGGGTCCATCACCCGGCGCGCTTCGTCGAATGCCTCTTTGAGGCTGCGGCCCTTGGCGGCGCTGTCGGCGACGCTGCCATAGAGTGTGGTGAGGAAATCCTCGGTCAGTGCGATGCCTTCGGCGACCTGCTTGGCAGTCTTCAGCGCGGCGCCGCGCCCCGGCACCAACGCGGCCGCCGAAAATTCGGCCAGTCGGTCGAGTGTCGCCGGCCAGTCGGTAAAATGCGCGTCGCCGCAATAGCAGGCCGAGTGGTATTCGACGAGATCGCCGGAAAACACCACGTTCGCATCCGGCACGTAGGCCACCACATCGCCGGCCGTGTGGCCGCGGCCGATGTGCATGATCCGCACTTCGCGTTTGCCCAGCCAGACCGAGACCTGGTCCGGAAAGGTGACAGTCGGCCAGGTCAGGCCCGGAATGCTCTCCACCGCCCGAAACAGCCGCGGGAAACGCCCGATCTCGGAATCCATGTCGGCCTTGCCGCGCTCGACGATCAGATCGCGGGTGCCGGCGGAGGCCGAGAATCTCCGCGCCCTGATAGGCCGAGGCGCCGAGCACGCGCACGGCATGGTAATGGGTCAGCAGCACATATTTGATCGGCTTGTCGGTGACCTTCTTGACCCGCTCGATCACCTGCCGGGCCATGACCGGCGTCGCCTGCGCGTCAATCACCATCACACCGTCGTCGCCGACGATGATGCCGGAATTCGGATCGCCCTCGGCGGTGAAGGCGTAGAGGTCAGGCCCGATGGTGTCGAAGGAGATGGTTTTGTCGGCCAGATCGGTCGTGGAGGCGAACCCAGCGCTCATCGTGATTTGCTCCCGGCTTGTGCGGCGGCACCCTGCGTCCAGGTAAAGAAGGCCTTCTTCAGGTAGACAAAGCGCCCGCCGCGGGCAAGGCCGTGGCCGTTGCACTGCCCACCGACTTCGGTCATGGTCGCCGCCACAACGGGGCAATAAGGGGGGCCGGCCGTCGCGAACAAGCGGCGCCAAGAGCCATGCCCCGGAACGACACATGACCGGTCAACAAGCGACGGACGACGAGATCAGAGCCGAAGCGGACGCGGGCGGGCTCAAGCTCGGCGACGAGGCGCCGCTGAAACTTGAGCAGTTTCTGCCCTATCAGCTCAACGTCGTGTCGAGCCTGGTCTCGCAGGCGTTGTCGCGGGTTTATGCCCGGCGCTACGGCATCGGGGTGCCGGAATGGCGGGTGGTGGTCACGCTCGGGCAGCACGAGGTGATGACCGCAAAAGCGATCGGCGCCCACACCCACATGCACAAGACCAAGGTATCGCGCGCGGTCGCGCTTCTGGAAAAGCGGCGGCTCGTGGCACGGCGTGCCAACCGCGACGACATGCGCGAGGCGTTTCTGTCGCTGACCGATGCCGGCCGCGCCATGTATGAGGAAGTCGCTCCGCACGCGCTTGAATTTGCCAGCCGCCTGACCGACATCCTGTCGCCGAGCGACCGCGAGGCGTTCGATCGCGCGCTCAAACAATTGACCGCCCGCTCCGCGGAACTCGCCGCCGAAGTCGGTCTCGCGGACGATGACGATTCATTCCAGGATCACGCATGAAGCTTTATTCGTACTACCGCTCGTCGGCCGCTTATCGGGTCCGCATCGCGCTCAATCTCAAGGGCATCGCCTACGAGAATATCCCGATCCATCTGGTGCGGGACGGCGGCCATAACAGGAAGCCGGAGTTTCGCGCGATCAATCCGCAGATGCGCGTCCCGGTGCTGGCGACGCCGTCAGGCGATTTGTTGATTCAATCGCTCGCCATCATCGACTATCTGGATGAGACCCATCCCGAGCCGGCGCTGATGCCGAAGGATCCGATCGCACGCGCGCAGACGCGCGGCCTGGCGCAGATCGTCGCTTGCGATATCCACCCGCTCAACAATGTCGGACCGCTGCGCTATCTGAAGCGCGAGATGAACCAGGAGCAGAACGCCATCGACGCCTGGTATCATCATTGGGTGCTGGAGGGGTTCGAGGCGTACGAGGCTTTGGCGACCCCTGGGCCGTATAGCTGCGGCAGCGCGGTGACGACCGCCGACCTGTGCCTGATACCGCAGATCTACAATGCGCGCCGGCTGAAGGTTCCGCTCGACAAATTCCCGAAAATCAACGCCATCGAGGCGGCCTGCCTGGCGCTGCCGGCCTTCGATCGGGCGCGGCCGGAAAACCAGCCGGACGCGGAGTAATCCGCAGCGGCCGGCCCGGCGCGGCAGCCATACTTCACACTTTAGTCACCATTACTCACCATTGCATCGCTCCAGGCGGCAACGCCTGGGGAACAGTCGGGACGACAGAATGATCAAGCGCCTGCGCGGTCCAAACCGCAGTCCAGGTTCGGTTCTCGGCCGCAATCTCGGCCTTGCGCTTGGTCTCGGCCTTCTCGCCGCCGGTTTGCTCGCAGATCCCGCCCTGGCGCAGTCGCCCATTCCGCCGGCACCGGTTGGCCCGCCCGGAGCCGCGCCGCCGCCCGGCGCCGCCGAACAGCCTCCGCCATCGAACCCGATGTGCGTGCGGCTCGAGGGGCAACTCGCCATGATCGACCGCGGCGGCGCCGATCCGGCTCGCGCCGATCAGATCAGGCGGTACGAAGAAGCCGCCGGCAAGCAACAGGGCGAACTCGACCGGTTGCAGACGCAGGCCAAACGGCGTGGCTGCGAGAGCGGATTTTTCTCGCTATTCACCGGCCAGGCGCCGGAATGCCAGCCGCTCAATGCGCAGATCCAACAACTGCGCGACACGCTCGATCGCACCATGAGCGATCTCGAACGCATCAAGAGCGGCAACAACTACAATCAGGAAGGCCAGCGCCGGCAATTGATCGGTGAACTCGCGCAGAACAATTGCGGGCAGCAATACCGCGCCGCCGCCGCCGAGGGCCCAAGCGGCTTCCTCGATACCCTGTTCGGTGGCGCTGCCCGTATCATCAATCCGAGCGGCGACGGCGCGCCCGCCGGCACGTTCCGGACCGTGTGCGTGCGCTCCTGCGACGGCTATTATTTCCCGGTGTCCTATTCGACGGTGCAGAGCCGCTTTGCTGATGATCAGCGCACCTGCCAGCGCGAATGCCCGGCGACCGACGCGCAGCTTTACACCTATCGAAATCCCGGCGAAGACATCAACCAGGCGGTGTCGCTGGCTGGCCAGTCCTACACGGCGCTGCCGGCCGCCTTCCAATATCGCAAGTCATTCAATGCCGCCTGCTCATGCCGGAAACCCGGACAAAGCTGGGCCGATGCGCTGAAAGGCGCCGACGACGCCTCGACGCTGGAAAGCGGCGACATCGTCGTCACCGACCAAAACGCCAAAGCGCTATCGCAACCGCCGGCTCCGAAGGGGACCAAGGGCAAGCCGGGCGCGGTAACGGCAGCAGCACCGGCCGCACCGACGCCGAGCGGACAAGCGGCCGCGGCTGACCCGAGCACCGACGCGACGCCCAAGGGCGCCGTGCGCACCGTCGGGCCGCCGTTCGTGTCGGCGCATTAACAAGCGTTCGTGGTTTTTGCTAAAGCTTCTGTTCCGTCACCCTGAGGCGCGAGCGTAGCGAGCCTCGAAGGGCGACGGCATCACAAGTCCGCTGTTGCTGACTTGGACATTCAATAACTCCGAAATCGGCTGATTTCGGGCTGGCCGTGACATCCTTCGAGGGCCGCTTCGCGGCCACCTCAGGATGACGGATCACGCGTTTTAGAAATCCGCAGCGCCGGCCTTCGCGCGAGCCGCTTTCTTGCTCGGCGCGGCGCGGCTGCCGGCAGCTCCGTGCCGGGATCGTTGAATCGCGACGTGATCGGATAGCGCCGGTCGCGGCCGAAATTCTTCAACGTGACTTTCACGCCCGGCGCTGCCTGCCGGCGTTTGTATTCGGCGAGATAGAGCATGCGCTCGATCTTGGTCACGGTTTCGCGCGGGAAACCGGCGGCGATGATGGTGGCGAGCGGCTCTTCGCGCTCGACCATGCGCTCAAGGATCTGATCGAGCATGTCGTAAGGCGGCAGCGTGTCCTGATCGGTCTGGTTGTCGCGCAGCTCGGCGCTCGGCGCGCGCGTCAGCACGTTTTCCACAATGACCCGGCCGGCGGGGCCGAGCGCATCGTCGGGCTTCCAGCGATTGCGCAGGTGGGAGAGACGATAGACTTCGGTCTTGTAGAGATCTTTGATCGGATTGAAGCCGCCGTTCATGTCGCCATAGAGCGTGGCGTAACCGACCGACATTTCCGACTTGTTGCCGGTGGTCACCACCATCAAACCGAATTTGTTGGAGATCGCCATCAGGATGACGCCGCGCGCGCGCGCCTGCAAATTTTCCTCGGTGACGTCGCGCTTGGCATCGCCAAAAATACCGGAGAGCGCCGCCTCGAGCCCCTGCACCGCGCTTTCGATCGGCACCATGTCGTAGTGCACACCGAGCGCTTGCGCGATCGCCTTGGCGTCGTCGAGCGATTCCTGCGACGTGTACCGATACGGCAGCATCACGCAGCGCACGCGCTCAGCCCCGATGGCGTCGACCGCGAGCGCCGCGCACAGAGCGGAATCCACGCCACCTGAAAGGCCGATCACGACACCGCGAAAACGGTTCTTGTCGACATAGTCGCGCAAGCCCAGCATGCAGGCGTTGTAGTCGGCCTGATCCAGTGCATCAGGCTGCGCCATCGGACCGTCAGCACAACGCCAGCCCTGCTCCGTGCGCGACCAGTGCGTCACCAACACGGCTTCCTGGAATGCGGGGAGCTGAAAGGCGATCGAGCGATCGGCGTTAAGCGCAAACGACGCGCCGTCGAAGACAAGCTCATCCTGGCCGCCGACCTGGTTGACGTAGAGAAGCGGCAGTCCCGCCTCGGTCACGCGCGCCACGGTGACATTGAGCCGTACGTCTGCCTTGTCACGCCAATAGGGCGAGCCATTCGGCACGACGATGAGTTCGGCGCCGGTCTCGGCCAGGCATTCGACCACGTTCTCGTAGTCGCCCCAGTCGGTCCAGGTGTCTTCGCAGATCGGCAGGCCAAGCCGCACGCCGCGGAAGCTCACCGGCCCCGGCACCGGCCCGGCAGCGAACACGCGCTTCTCGTCGAACACGCCGTAATTCGGCAGATTGACCTTGTAGCGGATCGTCTCGATGCGGCCGCCGTCGAGCAGCGCGTAGGCGTTATAGAGCCTGCCATCCTCCACCCACGGCGTGCCGATCAGCAGCGCCGGTCCGCCGTCCGCGGTTTCGCTGGCTAGCGCTTCAATCGCTCCGCGGCAGGCGGCCTGAAACGCCGGCTTGAGCACCAAATCCTCCGGTGGATAGCCGGCGATGAACAGCTCGGAGAAAGCGACGATGTCGGCCCCGCCGCGCGCAGCCTCGGCGCGGGTTTTGCGCGCCTTCTCCAGATTGCCGGCGACGTCGCCGACAATCGGGTTGAGCTGCGCTACCGCAATGGCGAGGCGATCGGCAGGACGGCTATTCATGGTCATGATTTAGCGATTTTGGGTGGTCGTTGCGAGAGCGACGGCCCGACAGCGAGGTTCGACAAGCTTCCCTCTCCCCGGCCGGCAGGGAGAGGTGAAGATTACATCCCCGCCACGGCCGCGGCCGGCTTGACCTTGGTTTGACGCTCCGACTTCAGGAGATCGGCGAGCAGGAACGCCAGATCGAGCGACTGCTCGGCATTGAGCCGCGGATCGCAGACCGTGTGATAGCGGTCGTTCAAATCCTCGTCGCTGATGGCGCGCGCGCCGCCGGTGCATTCGGTGACGTTCTGGCCGGTCATTTCCAGATGCACGCCGCCCGCATGCGTGCCTTCGGCTGCATGCACCTGGAAGAACGTCCGCACCTCTTTGAGGATCTGATCGAACGGCCGCGTCTTGTAGCCGGTGACCGAGGTGATGGTGTTGCCGTGCATCGGGTCGCACGACCACACCACGTTGCGGCCCTCGCGCTTCACGGCGCGGACGAGACGCGGCAAATGCTCGCCGACCTTCTCGGCGCCCATCCGGCAGATCAGCGTCAGACGCCCGGGCTCGTTGTCGGGATCGAGAATGTCGATGAGCTTGAGAAGCTCGTCGGGCTTTTGCGTCGGCCCGGTTTTCAGGCCGAGCGGATTTTTGACGCCACGGCAGAACTCGATATGCGCGTGGTCCGGCTGGCGGGTGCGGTCGCCGATCCACAGCATGTGGCCGCTGGTGCAGTACCAGTCGCCGGTGGTGGAATCGACCCGCGTGAACGCCTGCTCGTAGCCGAGCAACAACGCCTCGTGGCTGGTGAAGAAATCCGTGGTGCGCATCTCCGGATGCACTTCCGGATCGACCCCGCAGGCGCGGATGAAATCGAGCGCCGCGGTCAGGTGATCGGCAAGCTCCCGGTAGCGCTTCGATTGCGGACTGTCGTTGACGAACGACAGCATCCACTGATGCGCGTTCGACAAGATTGGCGTAGCCGCCGGTCGCGAACGCGCGCAGCAGATTGAGCGTCGCCGCCGACTGCCGATAGGCTTCGAGCTGGCGGCGCGGATCGGGCACGCGCGCTTCCGGCGTGAAGTCGTTGCCGTTGATGATGTCGCCCCGGTAGGACGGCAATTCGACGCCGTCGCGCTTTTCCATCGGCGACGAACGCGGCTTTGCGAATTGCCCGGCGATGCGGCCGACTTTGACCACCGGCGACGCCGCCGCATAGGTCAGCACCACCGCCATCTGCAGGAACAGGCGGAAGAAATCGCGGATGTTGTTGGCGCCATGCTCGCCGAAGCTCTCGGCGCAATCGCCGCCCTGGAGGAGGAAAGCCTGGCCGGCGGCAACCTGCGCCAAGGCGCGTTTGAGGTTGCGTGCCTCACCTGCAAAAACCAGCGGCGGAAAGCTCGCAAGCTGCGCCTCGACGTCGGCCAGCGCCTTGGCGTCGGGATAGTCGGGCACCTGCACGATGGGCTGGTGCCGCCAGGAATCCGGGCTCCATTTCCGGGAATTTGCGAGCGTCGACATCGTGATCTCCAAAACGTCATTCTGGGCGCGGGCGACAAGCCCGCGAGCCCTCGAATCCATGGTCACGACCGGTGGTTTCGGATTCCGGCTCACTTGCCGCTATGCGGCTCGGCCGGGATGACGGGGGATATATACACAACGGGCGCGCAGCGCGACAGAGCCAAAAAGCGCCGGCTATTCCGCGGCTTCGCGGACATAGCTTGCGCTCTTTGTCCGCAGGGTGACGAGCTCCTCGGCGACGGTCGGATGCAGCGCCACGGTGGCGTCGAAATCGGCCTTGGTGGCGCCCATTTTCACCGCGATGGCGGCTAGCTGGATCATTTCCGCCGCCGCCTCGCCGACGATATGGCAGCCAACGACCCGGTCAGTGGTGCCGTCAACCACGAGCTTGAGCAGCACCGTCGTGTCGCGGCCCGACAGGGTAGCCTTCATCGGCCTGAACATGGCACGATAGATGTCGGTCACCGCAAAGCGCGCCCGCGCCTCGGCTTCGGTCAGCCCGACCACGCCGACCTCCGGATCGGAAAACACCGCCGTCGGAATGTCCCGGTGATCGACCCGGGTGGGATTGCCGCCGAACAGCGTGGCCGCAACGGCGGCGCCTTCCCGGATCGCGACCGGCGTGAGGTTGATGCGGTTGGTGACATCGCCGATGGCGAAGATCGACGGCGTGCTGGTGCGCATGTATTCGTCGACAACGATGTGGCCGCTCTTGGCGACCTCGACGCCCGCTTTCTCAAGGCCGAGCTTGGCCGACATTGGGCACGCGGCCGGTGGCGAACATCACGCAGTCGGCGGTGTGATGAAAGCCGTGCGAGAGGTTCACCGAGAAGCGCTCATCATCAAGCTTGGTCGATCGCATCCACCTTGCAGCTGGTGATGACCTTGATGCCGTGGCGTTCCATGTTCATGCGCACATGCGAACGCACATCGTCGTCAAAGCCGCGCAAGATATTGTCGCCGCGGTAGACCACCGTCACCTCGGAGCCGAGACCGGCAAAGATCCCGGCGAATTCCAGCGCGATATAGCCGCCGCCCTGGATCAGCACGTGCCGCGGCAGTTCGTTGCAGATGAAAGGCTTCGTTCGAGGAAATCGCATGCTCGATGCCGGGGATCGGATCGCCGTAGCTCGGCGTGCCGCCGACGGCGACCAAAATATAAGCCGCGCGCACACGCCGGCCGTCGGCAAGCTCGACGGTATGCGGATCGACCACGACGGCGCGGCTTTTGACGATGGTGACGCGGGCATTTTCCAGCGTCTTGGTGTAGGCGGCCTCGAGACGTCCGATTTCTTTATCTTTGTTGGCGATCAGGGTCGGCCAATCAAACGACCATTGCGGCACCGTCCAGCCATAACCTGCCGCATCCTCGAATTCGGCGCGGAAGCGCGAGGCGTAGACCAGAAGCTTCTTGGGCACGCAGCCGCGAATGACGCAGGTGCCGCCGACCCGATATTCCTCGGCCAGCATCACCCGCGCGCCGCTCTGGGCGGCCATGCGCGCGGAGCGAACGCCCCCGGAACCGCCGCCTATGACGAAATAGTCGACGTCGAAATCCGATGAGGCGGGCTGGGACATAGCTAGTTCAGACATGGTGGCTGCGGCACTCCGTGTTCAGGTCGCGATCAACGCCGCTCGACGAGACGAACCCCACCGGCCGCCGCGAGAATAACAGTCTGCGCATTGCCGATGAACAAGCCGTGCTCCATGACGCCCGGCACCGCGCTCAGCCGCACCGCGAGCTCGCGCGGATCAGGAATAACTCGCAAGTGGGCATCTAAAATCCAATGTCCACCGTCGGTCACGAAGGTTTGCTCATTCTTTGTCTGACGCAAGCTCGCCGGCCCTGAGCAACCAGCCGCAGCGATCGCCGCGTCGACGGCGCGGTGCGTGGCCGATGCGCCAAACGGCGCGATCTCGATCGGCAGAGGAAAATTGCCGAGCACCGGCACGTATTTGGATTCGTCGACGATGACGATCATGCGCGCCGACGCGGTGGCCACGATCTTCTCACGCAGCAAGGCACCGCCGCCGCCCTTGATCAGCGTCAGGTCCGGCGCGACCTCGTCGGCGCCGTCGACCGTAAGATCGAGCGCCGGCATCTCCTCGAGCGTGATCAGCTTGATGCCGAGCCGCTGGGCCTGGTCGCGTGTGGCTTCCGAGGTCGGAACGGCGATCACGTCGAGGCCCGCCGCCACACGCTCGCCGAGCAGATCGACAAAATGCCTGGCGGTCGACCCGGTACCGAGCCCAAGACGCATACCTGGCAGCACGAAATCGAGGGCGCGGGCCGAGGCAGCGCGCTTGAGGGCATCAACGTCCATGCCGGGGATGTAGGGCAAAACGTCAGCCAGGGGAATGCGCCAGCGCCTTTCCTCCACCCTTTCGCGCGGAGAAAGTGAAGATTTCTTGCGCCTTTCGTCTTCGCCCGCTAGCAAAACACCATGCTGACCATCGTATTCGACCTCGACGGCACGCTGATCGACACGGCCCCCGACCTGATCGATACGCTCAACTTTACGCTCTCCCGGCATGGGCTTCCCATGGTGCCGTACGACGAGGCCCGGCCCGCTGATCGGCGGTGGCGCCCGCGGCATGATCGAGAAAGCTTTGATCCTGGAAGGCCGCAGCGCCGCGACCGCTGACGTGGATGCCCTCTACGGGCCGTTCGTCGCGCATTATGCCGAGCACATCGCCGACCGCTCCCGGCCGTTTCCGGGGCTTGAGCCGGCGCTGGATGCGCTGGCGCAAGCGGGCCATCGCCTGGCGGTCTGCACCAACAAGCTTGAATGGCTGTCCAAACGCCTCCTCGACACCTTGGGGCTCAGCGGCCGCTTCGCCACGATCTGCGGCCAGGATACGTTTGCGGTGCAAAAGCCCGATCCCCGCATTTTCCAGCGCCACCGTGCTGCAGGCGGGCGGCGAGCCCACGCGCGCCATCATGGTCGGGCGACTCGATCACTGATATCCGCACCGCCCGCGCCGCCAATGTTCCGGTGATCGCGGTCGATTTCGGCTACACGGACGTTCCGATCGCCACGCTTCATCCCGACCGGGTGATCAGCGCCTATCACGGAACTTGGAGCCGCCATCGCGGCTCTCGGGCCTGTGAAGAATGTGATGGACGGTCAGTCCTTTATCGGGCAACAATATTGATTACATAGGCTTTTATGAAGCCCATGTCGGTCCATATGGGGCCGCGAGCCTGCCCGGCACCGACTGACGGCGGAGATTGCTCCGGCGCCCGGTTTAACCGGAAGGGCTCAAACGGATCATGGAAACGCCTGCCGATGGACAGCGTGGACGTGAAGAGCGCGCAAGCATTTGATCTCCAGGCCGGCGGCCTGGGTAGATCTGCGCGCGCGTTGGTCGACCCGTTCGGCCGCGAAATCTCCTATCTGCGCGTTTCGGTGACGGACCGCTGCGATTTCCGCTGTGTGTATTGCATGGCGGAGCACATGTCGTTTCTGCCCAAGGCCGACCTGCTGACGCTGGAAGAACTCGACCGGCTCTGTTCGGCCTTCATTGCGCGCGGCGTGCGCAAGCTGCGCCTGACCGGCGGCGAGCCGTTGGTGCGCCGCGGGATCATGACCTTGTTCGCGTCACTGTCGCGGCATCTGGACTCCGGCGCGCTCGAAGAGCTGACGCTCACCACCAACGGCTCGCAGCTCGCCAAGCATGCCGCCGAACTCGCCGCGCACGGCGTGCGCCGGATCAACGTCTCGCTCGACACGCTCGACCCGGACAAATTCCGCACCATCACCCGCTGGGGCGATCTCGATAACGTCCTCGCCGGCATCGATGCCGCGCAAGCCGCTGGCCTGAAGGTCAAGATCAACACCGTGGCGCTACGCGACGTGAACGAAGACGAAATCCCCGCGCTGATGCAATGGGCGCACGGCCGCGGCATGGATTTGACCTTGATCGAGGTGATGCCGCTCGGCGAAATCGGCGAAGGCCGTCTCGACCAATATCTGCCGCTGTCGCTGGTGCGCGCGCGGCTCGCCGAACGCTTTTCGCTCAAGCCGCTCGACTATCAGACCGGCGGCCCGGCGCGCTATGTGCGCGTCGCCGAGACCGGCGGCCGGCTCGGCTTCATCACGCCCCTGACCCATAATTTCTGCGAAGTCCTGCAACCGCGTGCGCGTCACCTGCACCGGCACGCTCTACATGTGCCTCGGGCCAGGAAGACGCCGCCGACCTGCGCAAGCCGCTGCGCGCATCCGAAAGCAACGAGCTCCTGCACGCCGCCATCGAAGAAGCGATCGCGCGCAAGCCCAAGGGCCACGACTTCATCATCGACCGCCGCCACCAGCGCCCGGCGCTGGCGCGGCATATGAGCGTGACCGGCGGCTGAGCCGTCCGCCGCAGCTTGCTGTGTTCACTTCTCGCTTCAACAATCTCGCCAGTCGTGCGTAACGCAGGCGGCTTTGCGCTGTCCCATCGTCCTTGCCGGGTTGGCGTCCCGACATCGAATTGCTACCTTAAGTGGCGGGATGTGGGTAAGGGCGGCAATGCAAGAAGAAACGGCGCGGCAGCAGGCTTCATTGGCGGGACGCGATGATCCGCGCGGAGAGAAGATCCCTCGACCGCCGAATGTCATTGAGACGCGCTCGACCCTCAACTTCATCGCCGGCGAGCAAGCCTATCGTCTGTCGGACGGCAAAGGCGATGGCCGCGCTGAGCCGCAAAGCTTGGTCTATAACGCAAGACGCGCGTCGCAGTGGCGTCTTGCGTTCATTTGCATCGCCGTCGGGTGCATCGGATTGTTTTTCCTGAAAGGCATTCTGCAATGGCTTTCAGGCGGCACGATGCCGGAGCCGCGCGCCTTCATCGCCTTGATCAGCTTGCTCGGCATACCGGCCGGCATTGTTTTCTTGGTCAACGCCGTGCGCGGTTTGCCGCGCCTGACGGCCACAGCGCAAGGCGTCAGGCTTGAAAGCAGCTTGGGCGCCAAGTGGGCCAATTGGGACAGCCTCGAGCCTTTCGCCATCAGAACATTCCGGCGCACAAACCTGGCTTCGGCGAAGCTCGCCGGAACCAATGCCAGCAAGCGCGTGCTGCGCGCGAAGTCCTTCGCCATACCGGATCACTTCCACATGCCGATCGATGCCCTGGCCGCAGAACTTAATACTGCGCGTGCGCAGGCGCTCGCTGCCCATGAATTGCCTCCCGCATCAGCAAATGCGCCGCACGAGGCGATCATCGGCTTGGCTGACTTTCGGCTTCCGTGGGTCACCTTCACGCTGTTGGCAGTCCTCATCGGCGTTTTTGCGATCGAGAACATATTTGCCGTAACGCCCGGCCGCGGCCTGGACCCGAGCCTTGCGACCTTATTCGCCCTTGGCGGCCTAAGCCGCCCGGCCGTGTTGTCCGGCGAGTGGTATCGGCTTTTCACCGCACCGCTCCTCCACGGCGGCGTCGCCCACATTGTCGGCAATAGCATCGCGTTGGTGCTCGGCGGCTGGCTGCTCGAGCGCCTCGTCGGGCGGCTCTGGTTCTTCGCCTTCTTTGTTATCGGCGCGCTTGGCGGATCGCTATGTCGCTGGCGATGGCATCGCCTAACGTGATTTCGGTGGGCGCGTCCGGCGCCCTGATGGGATTGTTTGCAGCGCTGTTCATCAGCAGCTTTCGCTTGACGGCCGGAACGTCGCAACGCCACGCGTTGCAATTCAATTCGCTGCGCGTGCTCGTTCCATCGCTGCTGCCGCTGTTTTCCACGGGTTCGGTCCTTCATATCGACTATGGAGCGCATTTCGGCGGAGCGATCGCCGGCGCCGCCGTGGCGCTGCCGCTGCTGAAATTCTGGCCGGAGGCGGTACGCATTCCGCAACTGCGACGTCTTGCGGCTACGATCGCGATCGTCGGCGGCCTTTTGTTTGTCGTGAGCGTCGGCATGGTTACGATCAGCTATTCGCAACACGATGTCGCCCTCATCCCTCAAGCTGAAATTCCACGGACGCAGGCTGAGATAACAGAGCGTGCCACCGCTCTTGTGCAAAAATATCCAAACGATCCGCGGTCGCACTTCTATCTTGGCCAAGCCCTTGCGGCAGCGAATGACAGTGCCGGCGCGGAACGCGAACTGCGACTGGCGTCGGCAAAAGCGACTGCGCATATCGCCGTGCTCGGCGCGCGCGCGGAGCTTGTGTTTCGAGGCACGCTCGCAGTTTTTCTATCGGAGCAAGGCAAGCGCGACGAAGCACGGAACCTTGCACGCGGAATGTGCGCAGCACTTGCGGACGACAAAAGCGCCGCCACCTTGGTCAAGGCGCTGGCCGCGGAGAATCTGTGCAATTAGTCGCGGAGGTGCGCCGCGTTCGCGCGGCAACCAAATCGTCCTGCCCAAGAGAGTGATTTGCATCCGTTTTTTCTAAGTTTGCGAGGTTCGGCGCACCCGGGCGTTCATGATGCTTTTCGCCGCGCCGAGAGTTCCGTTGACAAGTTGAGCGGCCGGAGCGACGGCCGGGTATGTTCGAGATTGTCAACGGACGGCTGCTGATCGACGGGAAGGCTGTGCCCTTTCTGTCGACGCCGAACCAGGGCGGCCGGCTTGAGCCGACGCTGATCGTGCTGCACGACACCGCGGGGCGGCTCAACAAGGGCAGCGCGGTCACGTGGTTGCGCGATCCAAAAGCCAAAGCTTCCGCTCATGTCGTAATCGAGCGCGACGGCAGCATCATCCAGCTCGTGTCCTTCGATCGCGTCGCCTGGCACGCCGGACAATCGCAATGGCGCGGGCGCTCCGGATGCAACGCCTTTTCCATCGGCATCGAGATCGCCAATCCGGGCAAGCTTTCCGGCACGCCCGAAAAGGCCACGGCCTGGTTCGGCGAGAGCTTTGGCCGCGACTACAGCATTGTGCGCAGACGCACACCGGCGCACGGCGATGGCTGCTGGATGCCCTACACCGAGGCACAGCTCCGCGCTGTCGCGCAGCTCATCACGGCACTCGGTTGGGAATATCCGATCAGCGAAGTCGTGGCGCACCACGACATCGCACCCGGCCGCAAGGTCGACACCACACCGCTGATGGACTGGCCGCGCATGCGCGCGTGCTTTGGAGTCCGGCGGCGAAGACGAACACGAACAGGCGAACACCACAGCCTCCGGCCCGCATGAACTGAAACCGGCGACGGCTCCCTCGTCTCAGCCGCCGGCAGCACCGCCCGCAATGCCACCGCCTTCAACAACACCGTCGTCAACAACAACGCCTTCGACCGGACCGTCATCAACAATGCCGCCGGTCGCAACGTCATCGGCGCGATGGCCCACCTGGAAAATCCCTTTGGTGTTCGCGGCTGCGGCAGGCATCCTGTGGGCGTTGATCGCCGGCAAGATCAACAGCGAGGATGCGCAACGGCTGTTCCAGCATTTGGTGCAGTAGCGGCCAAGCGACGCTTCGTAACTTCGTAGGGTGGGTGGAACGAAGCGAAGCCCACGCGGAGCTTTTGTCGGCGAACCCGACCGCGTGGGCACGGCGCTGGCGCGCCTTTGCCCACCCTACGAGCCGCTAAATTATAATTTAGTGGCATCCGCGGCCCCTCTCCCTACGTGCCAGAGAACGACCGTCGCGCGGCTGGGTGGGCGGATGGAGTCAAGCCAATGAAATGGAACTTCAGCAGATCAAAGCCCGGCCATTCTCGCACGAACCCTTCTAACAAACGCCGCTCCCATCGCCATGATCGCCGCGCTTCTCTTGACGGGTATGTTGGGAACAAGCGCCCTCGCGGCTCCGCGCGGCGGCAACCCGGGATTTATGGGCGGCCATGCAGGACATGAACGGGGCGCTCCGTTGCTGAACAGCGTGCCATCCAACCAGGCACCGATCCTTAATCCATCGAGCCCCTACACCATGCCCACCACGCCGGAGACGCCCGTGTCGCCGGCAAGCCCGGGCTCAGTGTTCGGTAACGGATAGGACGTTTATTTGGTCGGGGAGCGAAGCGCAGCCGACACAGGCTTTTGTCACCGAGAGCGTTGCGCGTGGGCACGGCGCTGAAGCGCCTTTGCCCACCCTACGGGCGCGCGTACGTATGGTCCGGATGGTCCGAGGATTTGGCGGCTGCGCCACCCCTCTCAGCTCGATCTACAAATTCCGCAGCACCGTCGCCGCCGCCTGGTGCTCGGCGTAACGATAGGCACGGCGCTCGAGTGCGAGTTCGTCGCGGCCCCATTGCTCCATGTTCCAGTCTTCGTCGACGTGCGCGGCCGCCCAGGCTTCGTCGGCGGTGATGCGGCCTTGCGCCAATGCGAGCGCCAGCAGCGCCGAACCGGTGAGCGTCGTCACCGAATGCAACGCGCCGAGCTTCCAGGGATCGCTCGGGATCGCGGTCGCGGCGGCGGCGAGCGTGGGCTCCGGCTGCGCCACGTGCATGACGCCTTCGGCGAGCAGAAAACGCGCGCCGAGCGTATCGCGCGCCCAGCCGACGATCGGATCCCATTGTTGAGCCTGACGCTCGACCAAACCGCGCGGCGCGTCCGCGCGATAACAAACAAGGTCGGATGCCAGATAGCGGGCGATTTCTTCAGCGACCGGAGCCGGACGTTCGCCGACGCCGTCGATGATCGAATTCGCCAGCCGGGTCAGCGGCATCTTGGCCGGATCGATGATCTCGCGCTGCGCATCCCATTCGGCGGCCAGCGCTTGCGCCAAGGCCAGCGTCGGTGCGGCGAGAAGGCGGCCGGCCGGCGTACGCACCGGCTTGTCATCGAGGCGCACCGCAAACAGATCGCCTTCCGGCGCCGTCGACGCATGCTCGTAGAATCGCTTGCGCAAAATCGGCCGTGCTCCGCGGCGCGCAGCTTCCATCGGATTGTCCGGTGCGGCATTTTCGAAGATTTCGCGCATGCGGTCCTAAGCTCATTGCAAAAATATTGCTCGACGGAGCGTTCTTGTTGCATCGCAACCGCCGAACAGTTGAGATGCAATTCCTAATATATTCAGTATTTTAGATTTCCCAAACCGCCATGGTTTCGTTTGCAACAATCGGTAATTTGATGCAATGCGGTTTTGCATTGCAGTAGCATGATCATCGTGGACGCGGTGACGCTGAAAGCTTGCTATAAGAGCCACAGCAGCGGTGGAAATCCGGATATTACTCGACTAGTATCCGACCCCGGCTTGGCCAAACGGGAGCGTAAAACACCGGTAACGCCGATCCGCGCAGCAAAGGACGAAGTCGTCGGACAAATGACGGCAAAGCTGCGGGCAAGAGGACGAAATGAAACCAACCGACATTTCGGTTCCGGACTATTTCCATAAAGTCGTCGATTGTCAGTGGGCTTGCCCGGCGCACACGCCGGTTCCCGAATACATTCGTTTGATCGCGGCGGGTCGCTACGGCGACGCCTACATGGTCAACTGGGAATCGAATGTTTTTCCGGGTGTGCTCGGCCGTACCTGCGATCGGCCCTGCGAGCCGGCCTGCCGGCGCGGACGCGTCGAAAAAGAGCCGGTCGCGATCTGCCGGCTCAAGCGTGTCGCCGCCGACTTCAAGGAAGATATTCACGAGCGCCTGCCGAGCGCTCCGGAACAGAAAAACGGCAAGCGCATCGCGCTGATCGGCGGCGGCCCTGCCTCGCTCACGGTCGCGCGCGATCTCGCGCCGCTCGGCTATGAGTGCGTCGTGTTCGATCAGGATCCAAAGTCCGGCGGCATGATGCGGACACAAATTCCGAAATTCCGTCTGCCGGAAAGTGTGATCGACGAGGAATGCGGCTACATCCTCGATCTCGGCGTCTCGTTTGTCGGCGGCCGGCGCATCGACAGCATGAAGGCGCTGCTGGCGGAAGATTTTGACGCCGTGTTCGTCGGCTGCGGCGCCCCGCGCGGCCGCGATCTCGACATTCCGGGCCGCAAGGAAGCGGCCAAGAACATCCATATCGGCATCGACTGGCTCTCCAGCGTCTCCTTCGGCCACATCGACAGCATCGGCAAGCGCGTGATCGTGCTCGGCGGCGGCAATACCGCCATGGATTGCTGCCGCTCGTCGCGCCGGCTCGGCGGCGAGGATGTGAAAGTGGTCGTCCGCTCGGGCTTCGAAGAGATGAAGGCGTCTCCCTGGGAGAAGGAAGACGCCATGCACGAGGACATTCCGATCCTCAATTATCTGGTGCCGAAGGAATTCACCCACGACAACGGCAAGCTCACCGGCGTGCTGTTCGAGAAGGTGAAGGCGGTGCGCGACCCCAAGGGCCGCCGCAACCTGGTTCCGACCGGCGAACCGGATGAGCATATCCCGTGCGACGACGTGCTGGTCGCGGTCGGTCAGGAGAATGCGTTTCCCTGGATCGAACGCGACTGCGGCATCGAGTTCGACAAGTGGGACATGCCCAAGGTCGACGAAAAGACGATGGCATCGACCAATCCAAAGATCTTTTTCGGCGGCGACGCGGCGTTCGGACCAAAGAACATCATTTGGGCCGTGGCGCACGGCCACGAAGCGGCAATCTCGATCGACTTGTTCTGCCGCGGTGAAAACGTCAGCGAGCGGCCGGCGCCGCAGATGACCATCACCGGCCAGAAGATGGGCATCCACGAGTGGAGCTACGACAACGAGATCACGCTCGATAAGCGCTATCGGGTGCCGCATCGTGAGAAGGTGGTGGCGCTGCGCGACATCAAGACCGAAGTCGAACTCGGCTACGACGTTGACCTCGCACTCAAGGAAGCCGAGCGCTGCCTGAATTGCGATGTGCAGACCGTGTTCACCGGTCAGCTCTGCATCGAGTGCGACGCCTGCGTCGACATCTGCCCGATGGACTGCATTACCTTCACGCCGAACGGCGACGAGGCGGATTTACGCACGCGGCTCGAAGCGCCGGCCAAAAACCTGACGCAAGACCTTTACATCGGCAACAACCTCAAAACCGGCCGTGTCATGGTCAAGGATGAGGATGTGTGTTTGCATTGCGGGCTGTGCGCTGAACGCTGTCCCACTGGTGCCTGGGACATGCAGAAATACCTGATCACGATAACTCACGCGGACCAGACATGCCACTCGAGAGCGTAAACGACTTCGTCGTACGGTTCGCCAACGTCAACGGATCGGGCTCGGCCAGCGCCAACGAAATGTTTGCGCGTTGCATTTTGCGCATGGGCATTCCGTGCGCGCCGCGCAACATTTTCCCGTCCAACATTCAGGGCCTGCCGACCTGGTATGAGGTGCGCATTTGCGAAGACGGCCATCTCGGCGCCCGCGGCGGCACCGACCTGATGGTGGCGATGAACCCGCAGACCTGGGACAAGGATGTCGCCAGCATCGAGCCGGGCGGTTATCTGCTCTACGATTCCACCAAGCCGATGCCGCAATCGAAATTCCGTGACGACATCACCGTCATCGGCGTGCCGCTGACCGCGATCTGCAATCGCGAATACAAGGATCCGCGCCAGCGCCAGCTGTTCAAGAACATCATCTATGTGGGTGCGCTTTCGGCGCTGCTCGACATGGACGTCGCCGAGATCGAAAAACTCATCGGCGAGCAGTTCAAGGGCAAGGAAAAGCTGTTCGACGCCAACAAGCACGCGCTGCATCTCGGCCGCGACTGGGTGATGTTGAATGTCGAGCATCCGATCGGGCTGCGGTTGAAGCGCAGCAACAAGGTCGGCGATCGCATCTTCATCGAAGGCAATTCGGCGGCCGCACTCGGCGCGGTCTATGGCGGCGCTACGGTTTGCGCCTGGTATCCGATCACGCCCTCCTCCTCGCTCGCCGAAGCGTTCACGCGCCACTGCCAGCGCATGCGGGTCGACACCGCGACCAAGAAGAACAAATTCGCCATCGTCCAGGCCGAGGATGAGTTGTCCTCGATCGGCATGGTGATCGGCGCCGCCTGGAACGGCGCCCGCGCTTTCACGGCCACATCCGGCCCCGGCATTTCGCTGATGCAGGAGTTTTTGGGATTGGCCTATTTCGCCGAAATTCCGGCGGTGATCTTCGACGTGCAGCGCGCCGGCCCGTCGACCGGCATGCCGACCCGCACCCAGCAGACCGACATTCTCTCCTGCGCCTATGCCTCGCACGGCGACACCAAGCACGTACTGCTGTTTCCGGAAGACCCGGCCGAGGCGTTCGACTTCGGCGCCGTTGCCTTCGATCTGGCTGATCGTCTGCAAACTCCAATCTTCGTCATGCTCGATCTCGATATCGGCATGAATCATCGCCTGTGCCGTCCGTTGGCGTGGGACGACAGCCACAAGTACGACCGCGGCAAGGTGACGACTGCGGCGGCGCTTGAAGCCGGCAAGGATTTCGGCCGCTATCTCGATGTCGATGGCGACGGCATTCCCTACCGCACCTATCCGGGCACGCATCCGACCAAAGGTTCGTTCTTCACCCGCGGCACCTCGCGTGACCGCTATGCGCGCTACACCGAGGAAGGCGCGGCCTACGCCGACAACATGCAGCGGCTGCTGCGCAAGTTCGAGACCGCGAAAGATCTGGTGCCGCGGCCGCTCGAGGCTCACGCCGAGAAGCCGACCAAATACGGCGTGATCTATTTCGGCTCGACCGCGCCGGCGATGGACGAGGCCATCGATCTTCTGGAAGAAAGAGGCCACGCCGTCGACCGGATGCGGGTGCGCGCTTTTCCATTTCACTCGAGCGTGACGAGCTTCATCGGCGAACACGATTTCGTCTTCGTGGTCGAGCAAAACCGCGACGGCCAGCTTCGCTCGCTGGTGGTCAACGAATGCAACATCGATCCGGTGCGGCTGGTGCCGATCCTGCACTATGACGGCTCGCCGATCACCGCGCGCTTTATCGCCCGTGCGATCGGCGATCATCTCGACGCGCTTAAAATCACGCCGCTGCGCAAGGTGGTGTCGTGATGAGAGTGGCGTTTTCCGGACGCAGTGCGCCACCAAAAGCGCGTTTACGCGCGTCTCGCGCGCGCTATGGTGGTGCGCCGCTGATCCGGGATCGTTGCGGACTGAAAAGGTCCCGGTTCTGCCCGGGACAAGGTTGAGGAATGCGGACCAACCCATGACCTACGTCACCAAGCCGAAATTCCACCACCCCGATCTGCCGAAGAACGAGCTCGGCTTCACCCACCGCGACTACGAGGGCGCGGTGTCGACGCTGTGCGCCGGCTGCGGACACGACTCGATCTCCGGCGCGATTATCGAAGCGTGCTACGAGCTTTCGATCGCCCCGCACCGGGTTGCAAAGCTCTCCGGCATCGGCTGCTCGTCGAAGACGCCGACCTATTTCCTCGGCAACTCGCACGGCTTCAATTCGGTGCACGGCCGCATGCCGTCGGTGCTGACCGGCGCCAATCTGGCCAACCGCGATCTGATCTATCTCGGCGTCTCCGGCGACGGCGATTCCGCCTCGATCGGCTTCGGCCAGTTCGCCCATGCCATCCGGCGCGGCGTGGACATGGTCTATATCGTCGAGAACAACGGCGTTTACGGCCTGACCAAGGGCCAGTTTTCCGCCACCGCCGATTTCGGTTCGAAGTCGAAGCGCGGCGTGGTCAACACCGACGCCGCCATCGACCTCGTCGCCATCGCGCTGCAGATCGGCGCCACCTTCGTCGCCCGCTCGTTCTCCGGCGACAAGAAGCAACTCACGCCGCTGATCAAGGCCGCCATCGAGCACCACGGCGCCGCTTTCATCGACGTGATCTCACCCTGCGTCGCGTTCAACAATCATGCCGGCTCGACCAAGAGCTTCGATTATGTGCGCGAGCACAACGAAGCCGTGAACCGGCTCGATTTCATCACCGGCCGCACGCCGATCAACGTCGATTACGAGCCCGGCAGTGTCGAACTGGTGATGCAGCACGACGGCTCGACCCTCGCGCTGCGCAAACTCGATTCCGACTACGACGTGCACGACCGCGCGGCGGCGATGAATTTCCTGCAGCAACACGCGGCCAAGGGCCAGATCGTCACCGGGCTGCTCTACGTGGCGCCCGAGGCGCAGGACCTGCACGGCCATCTCAACACCGTGGACACGCCGCTAAACACGCTGAGCGAAAAGGAGCTGTGCCCCGGCTCCGCTACGCTGGAAAAATTCAACGCCGGTTTGCGATAGGCCTCGACAGTCACGCTCGCTCTCGTCATTGCGAGGAGCAAAGCGACGAAGCAATCCAGGCCTCGCCGCCCACTGGATTTGCTTCGCTACGCTCGCAATTGACGATTAAGCGGGTCGCGCGTAGCCCGGATGAGCGAAGCGACATCCGGGTATAAGCGGAGAAGATTACTCTTCCGGCGCTTCGACGATCGGGTCGTAGCGGGTGGCGTCGAAGCCGAGCAAATTCCACGATTGCTGCATGTGCGGCGGCAACGGTGCCGTGGCATCGACCACGCCGCCGCGTGGATGCGGCACGGCGATACGGCGCGCGAGCAGATGCAATTTGTTCTGCATGCCCCCCGGCAATTCCCAATTCTCCCGCGAGAAGTATTTCGGATCGCCGACGATCGGGTGATTGATGTGCGCCATGTGGGCGCGCAGTTGGTGCGTACGGCCGGTGACCGGCTTGAGCGAGAGCCAGGACAACAGCGGCCCCGACGTTTCAACCACCGCGTAATAGGTCACCGCATGGCTGGCGCCCTCTTCGCCGTGGCGGGCGATACGCATGTACGACTTGTCCTCGCGCTCCTCCTTGACCAGATAAGTCGAGATCCGGCCCTGCTGCACCTTTGGAACGCTGGCGACCAGCGCCCAATAGATCTTGCGCGCCGAGCGCGAACGGAAAGTCTTGGCCAGGGCGGCGGCCGCAAAGCGCGTCTTGGCGACCAGGAGGCAGCCGGCGGTGTCCTTGTCGAGACGGTGCACCAGCCGCGGCCGCTGGCCGTGCGCATCGCGCAAGACTTCCAGCATGCCGTCGAGATGCCGCGTGGTGCCGGAGCCGCCCTGCACCGCAAGCCCCATCGGCTTGTTGAGCACCATGACGTCGGCGTCTTCGTAAAGCGTGATCGACGCCAGGAAGGCGCGGGTTTTTTCGTCGGCTTCGTCCCCGGCCGCCCGCGGCTTGGGCTGGTCGAGCCGCAGCGGCGGGATGCGCACGGTCTGTCCCACCTCCAGCCGGTTCTTCGGCTCGGTGCGCTTGCCGTTGACCCGGACCTCGCCTTTGCGGATGACGCGCTGGATATGGGAGAAGCTCAGGCCCGGAAAGCGCGACTCCAGGAAGCGATCGACCCGCATGCCGGACTTCGTCGCCGCTGACCGGGACGTTCTGCACGGTGGTCGGTGCGCTCGGCGTTGCGGCTTCGGCAGAGGCATCGCGGTCCAGCCGGTCATCAGCGCTCGTCGCGGCGACCCTCCTCTGTTCACCGTCATCCTGAGGTGCGCGCCTCTGGCGCGCCTCGAAGGATGCACGGCCAACCGAAATCGGCTGGTCCGATTTCGATTGTTTTGAAGAAGACCAGGTGGGCGACTGCCGGCTTGGTCGGCCGTCGCCCTTCGAGGCTCGCTGCGCTCGCGCCTCAGGGTGACGGAAACCTCCGCCGCGATTCCGCGGCGCTGTTCTCTCACGATCGCCATCATCTCGAGGCGGCCGATCGTAATCCCGCTCAGACGCATCCCCGAACCGCTGAGTCCGCGGCTTGAAGGAGGAACGGCCTTGGCCCGCGCCCTTAGAGAAACGCTTGGCGCCAGTCTGGGGATGACCGGAGCGCCTCTCGGAGCGTTGCGGCGGCCGTCTCTCTTGTTCGCCGTTTTCGCGAGGCGGCCATTCGGACGCATCGTCGAAACGCCGGGCGCGCGGCTTGAAGGATGAGCGGCCTCCGCCTTCGCCTCTCGCCGGCCGCTTCGTAGCCGCCTCGGCGTGACGGAAGCCCCCCTTGCGGGGCCGTGACGCAGGTCGGCCTCGCTCCCCGTCTTCCCGGGGCGGGCGGTCATCATCGCGTTCGGGCGCGTCTTCGAAACGCCGGGGGCGGTCTTCGAACGAACTCGCGGCCGGGGCGCTCGGGCCGTCGTCCTTCGAAGCGCGTTTTCGCTCGCGCTTCAGGGTGATGGAAAGAAGCCTTGCGGTGCTGCGGCGCGGCGCCCTCGCGCTCCCCGTCATTCTGCGATGAGCGTCGCGAGCGTGCCGCGAAGGAGGTTCGGCTGGCCGACGCCGGCTTGTCCGATTTCGATTGCTTTGAAGGCGACCAGGCAGACGACTGCCGATTGGATCGACCGCCCCCCTTCGGCGGCCGTTTTCCGCCTGTCCCGTGAGGCCGGGCAGAACGGTCACCGCGCTGGTGCCGCGGCCCGGCACTCTGCTTGCCGCCGCCTGGTTGGCGGGGACCGCGCGAGCCTCTCATTGTCCACTCCGTTCGCGGCGCAGCTTGGCCCAATAATCGAGCCGCTTTCTGATCTCCCGCTCGAAGCCGCGCTCGGGTGGATCATAGAATTGCTGACGGCCAAGCGCCTCCGGGAAATAATCTTGTCCCGAGAACGCGTCTTCGCTGTCGTGATCGTAGGCGTAGCCGGCGCCGTAGCCCTCGCCTTTCATCAGCTTGGTCGGCGCATTGAGGATGTGTTTGGGTGGCAACAACGAGCCTGCTTCTTTCGCCACCCGCTTGGCGGCGCCGAACGCCATGTAGGCCGCGTTTGATTTCGGCGCGGTGGCTACATAAAGCACAGCCTCCGCCAGCGCCAGTTCGCCCTCCGGTGAACCGAGAAAATCGTAGGCGTCTTTCGCGGCGTTGGTGACGACCAAGGCCTGCGGATCGGCAAGGCCGATGTCCTCCACCGCCATGCGCACGATGCGGCGCGCGAGATAAAGCGGGTCTTCGCCGGCATCGAGCATGCGGGCGAGATAGTAGAGCGCCGCATCGGGGTCGGAGCCGCGCACCGATTTGTGCAACGCGCTGATCAGATTGTAGTGGCCGTCCTGCTTCTTGTCGTAGATCGGGGCGCGGCGTTGCACCACGTCCTGCAGGCCGGCGACGTCGAACACCTCGCCGGCGCGGGCGGCGCGCCAGACCTCTTCGGCCAATGTCAGGGAGGCGCGGCCATCGCCATCGGCCATGCGGACGAGCGACGCGCGCGCCTCGTCATCGAGCGGCAGCGGCTTTTCCTCGATCGCTTCGGCGCGCTGCAACAGCCTCTCGATTGCCGCCGGGTTGATCGACCGGAACACCAGAACGCGGGCGCGCGACAGCAGCGGCGCATTCAGTTCAAAGGACGGATTCTCCGTGGTGGCGCCGACCAGCACGATGGTGCCGTCCTCGACCACCGGCAAAAACGAATCCTGCTGGGCGCGGTTGAAGCGGTGAATCTCGTCGACGAACAGCAGTGTCCCCTGCCCGGTCTCGCGCCGCGCGCGTGCGGTATCGAACACCTTTTTCAGATCGGCGACGCCGGAAAAGATCGCGGAGATTTGCTCGAAATGCAGGTCGGTCTCTTGCGCCAAGAGCCGCGCCACGGTGGTCTTGCCGGTACCGGGCGGCCCCCAGAAGATCAGCGAGCCGAGCGAGCGCGCCTCCAGCATGCGCGTCAGAATGCCGTCGGGCCCGAGCAGATGATCCTGGCCGACAACGTCGGCCAGCCGCGCCGGACGGAGCTTATCGGCAAGCGGCCGCGGCGCCGCGCTTTCCAGCCCGGCGGCGGCGAACAGGGTCGGCGTATTTGTTTTCGGGCGCGAGGTCATGCCCGCCTTATATCGGGCATCCCGATCGTACCGACCAGTCCCTGCCCCATCTATCGGAATGGCCGGACGAGCCGTCCACAACCAAGTGAGAGCGCTTACGCACTCACCCGCTGACCACGACGGAGATGTTCTGGCCGCCGCGGCTGATCGTGACCCGCCATTGCCGGCCGCCGGCGCGGGTGACGCGATCAAGGTCGGCCGACTTCTCGATTTTCTGGTTGTTCACCGAGACGACGATGTCGCCCTTTTTGAAGCCGATCGACTGCGCGGCCGAACCTTCGGCAACGTCGACGATGACCACGCCTTGCGCCTGCGTGTCCAGGCGCAGCTCATCGGCCAGCGCCGGCGACAGATTGGCCACGCGGACACCGAGGAAAGGCGAACGCGCGCGGATCTCGACTTCCTCGCGCGGCTGATCGGGCGCGAGTTGCAGACCGATACTGACGACCACCTCGCGGCCCTGCCGCAGCAGCGACACTTTCGCATTGCCGCCGAGCGCTTTGGTGGCAAAGCGATAATCGAACGAGTTCGGATCGTCGATGACGGTGCCGTCGATGCTGACGATCACGTCGCCGGTCTTGACCCCGGCGTGCGCCGCCGGACCGTCGGCGTTGACGTTCGCCACCAAGGCGCCGCTCGGGCGCTTGAGCCCGAGGCTGTCGGCAATCTCCGGCGTCACCTCTTGCAGCCGGGCGCCGAGCCAGGGGCGTTTCACCGCAGCGCTGCCGCCTTTGGCCGAGGCCACCACCACCCGCACCATGTTGGCCGGAATCGCAAAACCGATGCCCTGCGAGCCGCCCGAGCGCGAATAGATCGCGGTGTTGATGCCGACCAGTCGGCCGCTGACATCGACCAGCGCGCCGCCGGAATTGCCCGGGTTGATCGCGGCATCGGTCTGGATGAAGAACTGATAATCGCTGATCCCGACCTGGGTGCGCGCCAGCGCCGAGACGATGCCGTGGGTCACGGTCTGGCCGACGCCGAACGGATCACCGATCGCCAGCACCACGTCGCCGACCTGCAGATCGTCGGAATTGGCGAAATCGAGGACCGGAAACGTTTCAGTCGCGTTTTTGAGACGCAGCACGCTGAGATCGCTGTGCTCATCCTTGAGCACGATCTCAGCGTCAAACTCGCGTTTGTCGGAGAGCGCGACTTTCACTTCGCTGGCGCCCTCGATCACATGATAGTTGGTGACCACGAGACCCGACGGATCGACCAGCACGCCGGAGCCGAGCGACCGCAGCACCTGCTCGCGCGGCACCGCGCCGAAGAATTGCCGGAACAGCGGGTCGTTGATGAAGGGATTGCGGTTCTCGACCACGCGCGCGGCATAGACGTTGACCACCGCGGGCGCCACGCGCTTGACCACCGGCGCGTAAGACAACTGGATCTGCGCTGCCGACGTCGGCACCTGGCGCGCGTCTTCGGCCCAGGCGATTGCAAGTGAGGCGGCGGAAAGAGAGAGCGCAGCGACAGCAGCGAGAGACAGACGCGCAAGCGGCATGGAAAGACCCCAGATCAATGCCGCGATATATAGGCGCGTACTCGGGCCTTTAGAAGGCGGCGATTATCCGCGCATGCCGGCGAACGCCGGCATTCAGAAAGCACGCAACGTGCCGGTCATCGCGTTGCGGGACCGGCGGCCTGATTACGCAGCGGCCGGAGCGGTTTCTTCGGCGCGCACCTGCACCGGACCGGAATCCTTGCCCTTGGCTTCGACGTCGCGATCAACAAACTCGATCACGGCGACGGGCGCGGAATCGCCGTAGCGGAAACCGGCCTTCATCACGCGCAAGTAGCCGCCGTTGCGCTCCTTGTACCGCGGACCGATGACCTCGAAGAGCTTCTTGACCATGGCGAGGTCGCGCATCTGGGAGATCGCTTGCCGGCGCGCGTGCAAGTCGCCGCGCTTACCGAGCGTGACCAGCTTCTCGACGACCGGGCGCAGATCCTTCGCCTTCGGCAGCGTCGTGGTGATCTGCTCGTGCTTGATCAGCGAGGCGGCAAGATTGGCCAGCATCGAACGGCGATGGTCCGAACGCCGGTTGAACTTGCGGTGGGTCTTAGCGTGACGCACGATCGAGCTCCTGCATTTCCTTTGGTCATGCCCGGCCCGTGCCGAGCATCCACCCGTCGCCTCGTCCGAAGACGTTGGCCGGGACCTGGACTACGAAAACGACGCTCGCACCCATCGCCCGGCCATGACGGCGCCGCGTGTCAGTAATGGTCCTCGAAGCGCTTGGCCAGCTCTTCGATATTCTCCGGCGGCCAGCCGGGCACTTCCATGCCCAGATGCAGACCCATCTGCACCAGCACTTCCTTGATCTCGTTGAGCGACTTGCGGCCGAAATTCGGCGTCCGCAACATCTCGGCCTCGGTCTTCTGAACGAGGTCGCCGATATAAACGATGTTGTCGTTCTTCAAGCAATTCGCCGAGCGCACCGAGAGCTCGAGTTCGTCCACCTTCTTGAGGAAGGCCGGATTGAACGCGAGGTCCGGGATGGCCTCCTGCGCGGTTTCGCGCTTGGGCTCTTCGAAATTGACGAAGACGTTGAGCTGGTCCTGGAGGATGCGCGCCGCATAGGCGAGCGAGTCTTCCGGGCTGACGGCGCCGTTGGTCTCGATCGTCAGGGTGAGCTTGTCGTAGTCGAGGATCTGGCCCTCGCGGGTATTTTCGACCTTGTAGGAGACCTTGCGCACCGGCGAGTAAAGGCTGTCGACCGGGATCAGTCCGATCGGCGCGTCTTCCGGACGGTTGCGCTCGGCCGCCACATAGCCCTTGCCGGTGTTGACGGTGAATTCCATGCGGATCTCGGCGCCCTCGTCGAGGGTGCAGAGCACCAGGTCCGGATTGAGCACGACGATATCGCCGACGGTCTGAATGTCGTTGGCGGTGACGGTGCCGGGACCCTGCTTCTTCACCACCATGCGCTTGGGGCCTTCGCCCTGCATCTTGATGGCGATGTCTTTGATGTTGAGCACGATGTCGGTGACATCCTCGCGCACACCGGCGATCGAGGAGAATTCGTGCAGCACGCCGTCGATGTGCACGGACTGCACCGCGGCACCCTGCAGCGACGACAACAAAATTCGCCGCAGCGCGTTACCCAGCGTCACGCCGAATCCGCGCTCGAGCGGCTCGGCCACCACCGTCGCCACGCGCCGCGGATCGAAGCCGGCGCTGACTTGGAGCTTGCCCGGCCTGATCAATTCCTGCCAATTTTTTTGGATCGTCACGTTATCACCCATCGCCTTGCGCGGCGCGTACGCTTCGCGCGGCCCACTCCGCTCCGTGGGGCCAAAATCAGTGCCATGTTCGTCTTCGAGCGGCGGCATCTGCTCAATGTCCATCGCGGGTGTCCTATACGCGCCGCCGCTTGCGCGGCCGGCAGCCGTTATGCGGGATGGGCGTCACGTCGCGGATCGAAGTGATCGTAAACCCGGACGACTGCAGCGAGCGCAGAGCCAATTCGCGGCCGGAGCCAGGGCCCGCCACTTCGACTTCCAGCGTTCGCATCCCGTGTTCCTGGGCCTTCTTGGCGACATCTTCAGCCGCAACCTGCGCCGCATAAGGGGTCGACTTGCGCGAACCCTTGAAACCCATGGTGCCGGCCGAAGACCAGGCAATGGTGTTGCCTTGGACATCGGTTATGGTGATCATCGTATTATTGAACGATGCATTCACATGCGCGACGCCGGAGGCGATATTCTTGCGTTCGCGGCGGCGGACGCGCGTGGCTTCCTTACCCATTCTGAACCCTTTCGGAGCGGTACCGGCCGTGCCGGCTGCCGTCACATTCTGTCAATCTGACCGCGTTATTTCTTTTTGCCGGCGATCGGCTTGGCCGGTCCCTTGCGGGTGCGCGCGTTGGTGTGCGTCCGCTGCCCACGAACCGGCAGGCCGCGACGGTGACGCAACCCGCGATAGCAGCCAAGATCCATGAGCCGTTTGATATTCATTGCGACTTCGCGCCGCAAATCGCCCTCGACGATATAGTCGCGGTCGATCACCTCGCGGAGCTGCAGGACCTCCTGGTCCGTCAATTGCGAGACCCGACGGGTCTCGGGTATCGACACTTTGTCCATAATTTCCTTGGCTTTGGCGAGGCCAATGCCATGGATGTATTGCAACCCGACCACCACGCGCTTGTTGGTGGGGATATTGACGCCAGCGATACGGGCCACGTCAGTTCGCTCCTTTATGCAACCGGCGCGGGGTTTCCCGCAGCCGCCCGGCCGTTTCGACCGATTCGATTGTCACCTGAGAAGGCCACAAACGTAAAAAGCCAGCGTATGCCTGCCGCTGCGGCTTGGCATCGCTGCTCAATCTCCGACCGGATATTTGACACGTATTAATGGACTCCGCGCGCCTTCGTCAACCCGGCTGTGGATTTCGTCGACAATTTGATTACCGGCATCGCCCTCTGGGTTTCGGCTTTGGCCCTTTTCGAGGTTCCATTGCCGACTTGAGGCGATCCTCCAGTCGGCACCGCGGGCCGGCAACAACCGGCGCTGAACAGCGTGGACTTTCTTCCTAGCAGCGCCCCCCTTTCAGAGAGGCGGTTCTTTTTCCGGACGCTGCCTGGCTTTGGCGGCCGTCATGGCCCGAGGGTGCTGCCTGCTAGGCGACCTCCCGCCGGGTGCCAACGGCCGCAAGCACCTTGTCCAGAGCGGCGGCAACGTCCGCGATGGGCGCCATGCCGTCGATCGTGCGCAGCGTGCCGTGGTCGCGGTAATACGTGATCAGCGGCGCGGTCTGCTCGCGGTAGGCGACGAGGCGCCGGTGTAGGATGTCCGGATTGTCGTCCGGCCGCAGCGCTTCGCCGCGCTTCTGCATCTCCGCCACGCGGTTCTCGATGCGCCGGAGCAGCGCTTCCTCGTCGACCCGCAACTCGATCACGGCGTCGAGCCCAATGCCATGTTGCGCGAGCATGTGGTCGAGCGCTTCGGCCTGCGGCACCGTGCGCGGAAAGCCGTCCAGGATGAAGCCTTTGCTGGCGTCCGGCTCGGCGATGCGCTCCTCGACGATGCCAACCACCACCTCGTCCGGGCACAAGGCGCCGCTGGCCATGATGCCCTCGACCTTGCGGCCAAGCGGCGAAGCGGCCTTGACCGCGGCCCGCAACATATCACCGGTGGAGAGTTGAACGATCCCGTACTTGGCGACGAGGTGCTGGGCCTGAGTCCCTTTGCCCGCCCCAGGCGGACCCAGCAGAATCAATCTCATCGACGGCGTCCCCTCAATTTTGATCTTTTTATCAAACCTTCGTACTGGTGCGCGAGCAGGTATCCCTGCACCTGCGCAACCGTGTCCATTGTAACGCTAACCACGATCAAAAGCGAAGTGCCGCCGAAGTAGAATGGAACCGAGGCGTAGGAGATCAGCATCTCCGG
Organism: uncultured Alphaproteobacteria bacterium; assembly: GCA_963737755.1. Classification (GTDB taxonomy): domain Bacteria; phylum Pseudomonadota; class Alphaproteobacteria; order Rhizobiales; family Xanthobacteraceae; genus BOG-931. The sequence continues at coordinate 296,806 of CAVTTZ010000033.1, forward strand.
AAACAGGCAGACCACGGCCAGGTAGGCCGCCCCAATCACGGTGATGCGGGAGAGCACATAGTCGATGTACTCGGCCGTACGCTCACCAGGCCGGATGCCGGGAATGAAGCCGCCGTGCTTCTTGAGGTTGTCGGCCGTCTCGGTCGGATTGAACACGATCGCCGTATAGAAAAAGGCGAAGAACACGATCAGCGCCACGTACAGCGCCAGAAACAGCGGCCGCCCGTGCGCCAGCTGGGTGGTGATGGCCGTGAGCCATTCCGGCCCCTGCCCCGAGGTGAAGTTGGCGACCGTCGTCGGCAGCAACAACAGCGACGAGGCAAAGATCGGCGGAATGACGCCGGAGGTGTTGAGCTTCAACGGCAGATGCGAGGTCTGCCCTTCGAACATGCGGTTGCCGACCTGGCGCTTCGGATACTGGATCAGAAGCCGGCGCTGCGCCCGCTCCATGAACACGATGAAGGCGATAACGGCGACGACCATTATCATCACAACGAGGATGAGGCCGGTCGAGAGCGCGCCCTGCCGCCCCAATTCGAGCGTGCCGGCGATCGCCGACGGCAGTTGCGCGACGATGCCCGCCATGATGATCAGCGAGGTGCCGTTGCCGATGCCGCGCTGGGTGATCTGCTCGCCCAGCCACATCAGGAACATGGTGCCGCCGGTGAGCGTGATGACGGTGGAGAGGCGGAAGAACATGCCGGGGTCGGTGACCACGTTGCTCGCGCCTTCAAGCCCGACGGCGATGCCGTAGGCCTGGAACGCCGCCAGGATCACTGTGAGATACCGGGTGTACTGATTGATCGTCTTGCGCCCCTGCTCGCCCTCTTTCTTGAGGGCTTCGAGCGTCGGCGACACCGTCGTCATCAACTGAACGATGATCGAGGCCGAGATGTACGGCATGATGTTCAGCGCGAAGATCGCCATGCGGTGAATGCCACCGCCAGCGAACATGTTGAACATCCCCAGAATGCCGCCGGACTGGGAGTTGAAGATGTTGTTCCAGGCGTTCGGATCGATGCCGGGCAGCGGGATGTAGGTGCCGAGCCGATAAACCAGCAGCGCGCCGAGGGTGAACCAGATGCGCTTCTTGAGTTCCTCGGCTTTGGCGAGCGAGCTGAAATTGAGATTGGCTGCGAGTTGTTCCGCTGCAGAAACCATAACCTGCTCCGAGCCCCCTTCTTACGCGCCGCAAACGGGCTGCTGTCGGCCGCCCGCGCCCCGTGCCCTTTGACAGGTAGAAGTGATAAACCTCCGGCACAAGCCCGGCGCGGCCGTATGCTCAGGCGGCGGCTTCACTCGCCTCCGGGCGGGGGGCGAGGATTTCAACCGAACCGCCCGCCTTCTCCACCGCGGCCACCGCCGACTTCGAGGCCCCGTGGACCGAAATCGTGATTTTCGCCTTCAATTCGCCGCTGCCGAGGAGCCGCACGCCGTCCTTGGCCCGACGCAGAACGCGCGCCTTGACCAGCGCCGCGACATCGATCTTGGCGGCGGTATCAAGCTTGCCGGCATCGATCGCGGTCTGCAGCCGGCCGAGATTGATCTCGTTGAGCTTGAGCGCGAATGAGGTGTTGCGAAAGCCGCGCTTCGGCAGGCGGCGATGCAGCGGCATCTGGCCGCCCTCGAAGCCTTTGATGCGCACGCCCGAACGCGCGGTCTGGCCCTTGCCGCCGCGGCCGCCGGTCTTGCCCTTGCCCGAGCCGATGCCGCGACCGATGCGCTTTCCGTTCTTGCGCGAGCCGGGCCGGCCACTGATCTCATGAAGTTTCATCGTCGTCAGTCCCTGCTCTCTGCTTCGTCATGACCAGGCTGGTCACCCGGTTTGTCCTGGCCACCGCCGTCGCCGATGGCGCCGCGCGCATCGGACCTGGATGCCCGGCTCCCGGCCGGGCATGACGACCATCGTTACTTCACCACCTCGACCAGATGCGCGACCTTCGCGATCATGCCGCGCGTAGCGGGCGTGTCGACCAGTTCCGACACGCGGCCGATCTTGTTGAGCTTCAGACCGATCAGCGTCTCGCGCTGGGTGTGATCCCGGCGCATCGCGCTGCTGATCTGCCTGACCTTCAGGGTCTTCACGCTCTGCTTGTTCTCAGTCGCGTTATTCATAGCCTGTTCCCGCCTTCTCAATCGGCCGGCTGTTCGGCGTCGACATCGCGGCGACGGGCTTGCAGCGCCGACACCTTGACGTTGCGGCGCGCGGCCACGGTGCGCGGCGAGTCCTGATGCTTGAGCGCGTCGAAGGTCGCCCGCACCACGTTGTACGGGTTCGACGTGCCGAGCGATTTTGCCACCACGTCCTGCATGCCGAGCGTCTCGAACACCGCGCGCATCGGGCCGCCGGCGATGATGCCGGTGCCGGGCGGAGCGGCGCGCAGAAACACCTTGCCGGCGCCGTGGCGTCCGGCGACGTCGTGATGCAGCGTGCGGCCCTCGCGCAGCGGAACGCGGGTGAGACCGCGCTTGGCCGCATCGGTCGCCTTGCGGATCGCCTCCGGCACTTCGCGCGCCTTGCCGTGGCCGAAACCGACCCGGCCCTTTTGATCGCCGACGACGACAAGCGCGGCAAAGCCGAAGCGCCGGCCGCCCTTCACCACCTTGGCGACGCGATTGATGTGGACGAGCTTGTCGACGAATTCGCTATCGCGCTCTTCGTCCCGCTGCCGCCGCTCGCGTGGTTCACGTGCCATGTTGATCCGCCGAATAGTTGCCAATCATCGTCATCGTATCCTCAGAAATTGAGTCCGGCTTCGCGCGCTGCATCGGCCAACGCCTTGACGCGGCCGTGATACATGTAGCTGCCGCGATCGAAGATCACGTCCTTGATACCTTTTTGCTGCGCGCGCTCGGCCAGCAGCTTGCCCACGGCCTTCGCGGCCGCGACGCTGGCGCCGGTCTTGAGCTCGCCCAGCGCATCCTTCTCCAGCGACGAAGCGGAGACGAGCGTCGCGCTCGCGCCGTCGTCGATGAGTTGCGCATAGATGTGCTTCGAGGAGCGAAACACGGACAGCCGCTTGCGATCGCCTGCGGCCTGCCGCAGCGCCCCGCGCACGCGTCCCCTGCGCCGCTCGATTCTGTCTTTGAGCTTGGTCATCGGCGGCTCCGTTACTTCTTCTTGCCTTCCTTGCGGAAGATGCGTTCGTTTGCGTACTTGACGCCTTTGCCCTTGTAGGGCTCCGGCGGACGGAATTCACGGATCTCGGCAGCGACCTGTCCGACCTTCTGGCGGTCGATGCCGCTGATCACGATTTCGACCGGCTTGGGCGTCGCAATCGTGATGCCTTCCGGGATCGGATAGACCACGTCGTGGCTGTAGCCGAGCGCGAGCTGCAGGTTCTTGCCCTGCACCGCGGCACGATAACCGACGCCGTTGATCTCGAGGCGTTGCTCGAAGCCCTTGGAGACGCCGGCGATCAGGTTGGCGACGAGCGTACGCGAGGTGCCCCACTGCGAGCGCGCGCGCTTGCTCTCGTTGCGCGGATCGATCTTGATCCGGCCTTCCTCGAGCTTCACCAACACGTCGTCGTGCAGCTTGATCTCAAGCGCGCCCTTCGGGCCCTTCACCTTGACCGTCTGACCAGTGACGTTGGCGGTGATCCCCGAAGGAACCGCGACTGGCCTTTTACCGATGCGGGACATGACTGCGTTCCGTTTCTCTTCTTTCCTCGCCGATCCGCTTAGAACACCGTGCAGAGGATTTCGCCGCCGACATTAGCGTCGCGCGCGGCATGATCGGCCATGACACCCTTCGGCGTCGAAACGATCGCGACGCCAAGGCCGTTATTGATGCGTGGCAGATTCTTGACAGACGTATAGACGCGGCGGCCCGGCTTGGAAACCCGCGCGATCTCGCGGATCACCGGCTCGCCTTCGTAATATTTCAGCTCGATATCGAGCTCGGCCCGGCCTTCGCGCTCGGTGACGGAATAGCCGCGGATATAGCCTTCGCTCTTGAGCACTTCGAGCACGCTTTCGCGCAGCTTCGAGCCCGGGCTCGAAACCTTGCTCTTGTTGCGCATCTGCGCATTGCGGATGCGGGTCAGCAAATCGCCGAGCGGATCGTTCATCGACATCGTGCGATCCTCCTTACCAGCTCGACTTCACCAGGCCCGGGATCAGCCCCTTCGAGCCGAGCTCCCGCAGCGCGATGCGCGACAGTTTGTGCTTGCGATAGAACGCGCGCGGCCGGCCCGTCACTTCGCAACGGTTGCGGATGCGCGTGGCCGAAGAATTGCGCGGCAATTCGGCGAGCTTGAGCGACGCGGCGAAGCGCTCTTCGACCGGCCTCTCCTTGTCCTGCACGATCTCTTTCAAGCGCGCGCGCCGGCCCGAGAATTTCTTCGCCATCCGGCGCCGCCGGTTGTTCTTCTCGATGGAACTCTTCTTCGCCATCTAGTTCTCCTATCTGCTCCGCGTTTGAGGCCCTTGCCGCCTCACTGCCGGAACGGAAAATTGAATGCCTTCAACAGCGCCCGCGCCTCGTCATCGGTGCGCGCCGTGGTGCAAACGGTGATGTCCATGCCCCAGGACTCCGACGTCTTGTCGTAGTCGATCTCCGGGAACACGATGTGCTCTTTGATGCCGAGCGAGTAATTGCCGCGGCCATCGAAGCTCTTCGGATTGAGGCCGCGGAAATCGCGTACCCGCGGCAGCGCTATGTTGATCAGCCGGTCGAGAAACTCATACATGCGCGCCTTGCGCAGCGTGACCTTGCAGCCGATCGCCTGGCCGTCGCGCAGCTTGTAGGTCGCGATCGACTTGCGCGCCTTGGTGATGATCGCCTTCTGACCGGAGATCAACGCCAGATCGGCCGCGGCCGCATCGACCTTTTTGCGGTCCGCCACGCCTTCGCCGATACCCATATTGATCACGACCTTGTCGAGGCCGGGGATCTGCATCGGGTTCTTATAGCCGAACTGCTCGCCGAGCTGAGCGCGGATCTTCTGATCGAACTCGACCCGCAACCGCGCCGGAACGCGCGGCTCCGGCTCGCGCGCAACTTTCTCGCCGGCAGCCTGCTCGCCGCCCGCCTTCGCTGCCTTGTCGCCTTTGCCGGCCTGCGCCGGCTTCGGAGTTTTGGCCGGCTTTGCCGCCTGCTCAGCGCCGGGGGCGCCCTTGGCCGGCTTCTTGGCCTTGTCTTCTTTCTTGTCAGCCATCGATCTCTGCTCCCGAACGTTTGGCGACCCGCACCTTCTTGCGATCGTCGCCCTTACCAATGATCTTGAAACCAACGCGGGTCGGCTTTTTGTCCTTCGGATCGCTCAGCGCGATGTTGGACAAATGGATCGGCGCTTCCTTGGAAATGATGCCGCCCTCGTGGCTCGCATCCTGCCGCTGATGCCGCTTGACCATGTTGACGCCGCGCACCAACGCGCGATCGACGTCGCGGCGCACTTCGACCACCTCGCCGGTGCGACCCTTGTCGCGTCCGGCGATCACGATCACCGTGTCGCCTTTTTTGATTTTGGCCGCCATTACAGCACCTCTGGCGCGAGCGAGATGATCTTCATGTGGTTCTTGGCGCGCAGTTCGCGCGGAACCGGTCCGAAGATACGGGTGCCGACCGGCTCCATCTGGGTATTGATCAGCACCGCCGCATTGCGGTCGAAGCGGATCACCGAGCCGTCGGCGCGCTTGATGTCCTTGGCGATGCGCACGATCACCGCCTTCATCACGTCGCCTTTTTTCACGCGGCCGCGCGGAATCGCTTCCTTCACCGAAACGACAATAACGTCGCCTATGGTGGCGTACTTGCGCTTGGAGCCGCCCAGCACCTTGATGCACATGACGCGGCGCGCGCCGGAATTGTCCGCCACGTCGAGATTGGATTGCATCTAAATCATGGGCTACCCCACTTTATTCCTGTTTTGGCGCCGCGCTTACGACGCTTTTCTCTTCTCACCGCGCACCACCGCCCAGCGCTTGAGCCGGGAAATCGGCCGGTGCTCTTCGATCCACACGGTATCGCCCACCTTGAACTCGTTGTTCTCGTCGTGAGCGTAATACTTCTTCGACCGGCGCACGGTCTTCTTGAACAGCGGATGGGTGAAGCGGCGTTCCACACGCACCACCACCGTCTTGCTCTGTTTGTCGCTGACCACGACGCCTTGCAGGCTGCGCTTGGGCATTTCTAATCCTCTTTAGCTCTTCGCTGCCGCTTTGGGCGCACGCTTCTGCCGCGCGACGGTCTTGAGCCGCGCGATGTCGCGGCGCACTTCGCGCACCCGCGACGTATTTTCCAGCTGACCGGTGGCCCGCTGGAAGCGCAGGTTGAACTGCTCCTTCTTCAGCTTGAGCACCTCGTCGTCGAGCTGATCGACGGTCATGGTCTTGATGTCGGCTGCTTTCATCGTCTTGCCTATTCGCTGATGCGCTCGACGAAGCGAGTCTTGATTGGCAGCTTGGCGGCCGCGAGCGTCAGCGACTCTTTGGCCACCGCCACCGGAACGCCGTCGATCTCAAACAGGATGCGGCCAGGCTTGATCCGCGCCACCCACAATTCCGGCGCGCCCTTGCCCGAGCCCATGCGCACTTCGGCGGGCTTCTTCGACACCGGCACATCCGGGAACACCCGGATCCAGACTCGGCCGGCGCGCTTCATGTTGCGCGTGAGCGCGCGGCGCGCGGCTTCGATCTGGCGCGCCGTGATCCGCTCCGGCTCCATCGCCTTCAGCCCGAACTGGCCGAACGCCAAGGTGGCGCCACTGGTCGCGATCCCGTGGATGCGGCCCTTGTGGGCTTTGCGGAATTTGGTTCGCTTCGGTTGCAGCATGGCAGAAGCCTTTTCTCAGGACCTTTTGTTGTTGCTCTTAGGCCGCATCTCGACGCGGCCGACCGGTATCGCCCTCGGCCATGCGCTTGTCCTGCGCCATCGGATCGTGCTCCAGGATCTCGCCCTTGAAGATCCAGACCTTGACCCCGCAGGTGCCGTAGGTCGTGAACGCGGTGGCAACGCCGTAATCGACGTCGGCGCGCAGGGTGTGCAACGGCACCCGCCCTTCGCGATACCATTCCATGCGCGCGATTTCGGCGCCGCCGAGACGGCCGGAGCAATTGATGCGGATGCCGCCGGCGCCGAGCCGCATTGCCGACTGCACGGCGCGCTTCATGGCGCGGCGGAACGCCACCCGGCGCTCGAGCTGCTGCGCGATCGATTCAGCAACCAGCTGTGCATCGAGCTCGGGTTTGCGGATTTCCACGATGTTGATCACGACATCGCTGTCGGTGAGCTTGGCCACGGCGCGGCGCAGCTTTTCAATGTCGGCGCCCTTCTTGCCGATCACAACGCCCGGACGCGCCGAGTGGATGGTGACGCGGCACTTCTTGTGCGGGCGCTCGATCACGATCTTCGATACCGCGGCCTGCTTGAGCTCCTTCATCAGCACCTTGCGGATCTTCATGTCCTCGTGCAGCAGCGTGCCGTAGCTCGTCTTGCCGGCATACCAGCGCGAATCCCAGGTGCGATTGATGCCGAGGCGAAGCCCGACCGGATTGACCTTCTGACCCATAGTGCTCTCCTGCGCCGTTCCGCCTTACGCCTGCTGCTGCGCTTCGACCTCGCGCACCACGATCGTGATGTGCGAGAACGGCTTGAAAATCTTTCCGACCCGGCCACGGGCGCGCGGCGCGTGCCGCTTCATCACCAGGCCCTTGCCGACATGCGCCTGCACGACCACGAGATCGTCGACATCGAGGTCGTGATTGTTTTCCGCATTCGCGATCGCCAATTCCAGACACTTGCGCACATCGCGCGCGATGCGCTTGCGCGAGAATTCAAGATCGGCGAGCGCCGCCGCGACCTTCTTGCCGCGGATGAGCTGCGCCAACAGGTTCAGCTTCTGCGGGCTCACCCGCAAATTGCGGCTGATCGCCTTCGCTTCGGTGTCGGAGAGCGCACGCTCGTGCTTTTTTTTGCTCATCGAAGCTCTCCTCAGCCCTTGGCGCCGTCGCCGCCCGAGCGCTTCGCCTTACGGTCGGACGAATGGCCGTAGAACTGCCGGGTCGGCGCAAACTCGCCGAACTTGTGGCCGACCATTTCCTCGTTGACGATCACCGGGACGTGCTTCTGGCCGTTGTAGACGCCGAACGTCAGTCCGACGAATTGCGGCAGAATGGTCGAGCGGCGCGACCAGATGCGGATCATCTCATGGCGTCCGGACGAACGCGCAGTATCCGCCTTTTTCAGCAGATAGCCGTCGACAAACGGACCCTTCCAGACCGAACGCGTCATGTTTGTTCCTATCGATCTTATTTCTTCTTCCGCACGTGGCGGCTGGCCATGATGAACTTGGCGGTGCTCTTGTTCTTGCGGGTCTTCATGCCCTTGGTCGGCTTGCCCCACGGCGTCACCGGATGACGGCCGCCACGCGTGCGTCCGCCGAGCGGATGATCGACCGGGTTCATCACCTCGCCGCGAACGTGACCGCGGCGGCCCATCCAGCGGGTACGACCGGCCTTGCCGATCGAGATGTTCATGTTGTCCGGATTCGACACCGCGCCGACCGTCGCCAGGCAGCGGCCATGGACCAGGCGCTGTTCGCCGGAATTGAGCCGCAGCACCACGTAGGCGCCGTCGCGACCGACGAGCTGAGCATAGGTGCCGGCCGAGCGCGCGATCTGGCCGCCCTTGCCGATCTTGAGCTCGATATTGTGCACGATCGTGCCGACCGGAATGTTGCCCAACGGCATGGCATTGCCGGGCTTCACGTCGACATATTCGCCCGCCACCACCGTGTCGCCGGCCGCGAGCCGCTGCGGCGCCAGGATGTAGGCGAGTTCGCCGTCTTCATACTTGATGAGGGCGATGAACGCGGTGCGGTTCGGATCGTACTCCAGCCGCTCGACCTTGGCGGGCGCATCAAACTTGCGCCGCTTGAAGTCGATCTGCCGGTAGGCCTTCTTGTGGCCGCCGCCACGATAGCGGCTGGTGATCGAGCCGGAATTGTTGCGACCGCCGGTGCGATGCTTGCCCTCGGTCAGGGCCTTCACGGGCGCGCCGGTGTAAAGACCGGAGCGATCAACCAACACCAATTGGCGCTGGCCGGGCGTGACGGGATTGTAAGTCTTTAATGCCATCGCGCGCTCCTCACAGCCCCGTCGTCACGTCGATCTTTTGACCCTCTTCGAGGGTCACGATGGCGCGCTTGGTGTCCGATTGCTGGCCGAAGCGGCCCTTGAACGCCTTCCACTTGCCGCGCCGGTGCAGCGTGTTGACGCTTTTGACCTTCACGTCGAACAGCTTCTCGACCGCGGCCTTGATCTGCGGCTTGGTCGCATGCGGAGCGACCTTGAAGATGACCTTGTTGAACTCGGACGCATTCGTCGCCTTCTCGGTGATGACCGGCGAGAGAATGACGTCGTAGTGGCGCGGATCCTGGGTGCTCATTTGAATCGTGCCTCCAAGGCATCGACCGCAGCGCGCGTCAGCACCAGTTTGTGCCGGCGCAGGATGTCGTAGACGTTGATGCCGGCGATCGGCAGCACGTCGACGTTCGGAATGTTGCGGGCGGCCGTGCGCACGCTCGCATTGACTTCGGCGCCGTCGATGATCAGCGCATTCGAGAGGCCGAGCTTCTCGAAATGGCCGCGCAGCGCCTTGGTCTTGGCTTCCTTGAGATCGAGAACGTCGATCACGACGATGCCGTCGTCTTTGGCCTTGGCCGACAGCGCGTGCCGCAGCGCCAGCGTCCGCATCTTCTTCGGCAAGCCGATCTCGTGGCTGCGCGGATGCGGACCGAACGAACGGCCGCCGCCGCGGAACAGATTGACCCGCATCGAGCCGTGGCGAGCGCCGCCGGTGCCCTTCTGCCGATACATCTTCTTGCCGGTGCGGTGGACGTCGGCGCGGTTCTGCACCGCGTGCGTACCGGCGCGCCGCTTGGCCAACTGCCAAATGATGCAGCGATGGATGATGTCGGCGCGCGGCTCGAGCCCGAAAATGGCGTCGGACAGCGTGACCGAGCCGGACTCCTTGCCGTCGAGAGAGGTGACTTTCAGTTCCATATCACGCCCCCTCCTGGCCTTCGGTCGCCGGCGCTTCCGCAGCAGCAGGCGCCGCGCCCGCCGTCTCGGCGAGCTTGAACTTGCCGGGCTTCGGCACGCCGGCCGGCAGCTTCTTCTTCACGGCGTCGCGCACGGTGATCCAGCCGCCTTTGACTCCCGGCACCGCGCCCTCGACCAGAATGAGGCCGCGCTCGACGTCGGTCTGCACGACTTTCAGATTGAGCGTGGTCACCCGGTCGACACCGAGATGGCCGGACATCTTTTTGTTCTTGAAGGTCTTGCCGGGATCCTGGCGGCCGCCGGTCGAACCGATCGAGCGGTGCGAGACGGAAACGCCGTGGGTGGCGCGCAGACCGCCGAAATTCCAGCGCTTCATGCCGCCGGCCCAGCCCTTACCGGTCGAGGTGCCGGTGACGTCGACATATTGGCCGACGAGGAAATGATCCGCGGTGATCTCGGCGCCGACCGGAATGACCGCATCGGCATCGACGCGGAATTCGGCGAGCTTGCGCTTGGGCTCGACCTTGGCGATCGCGAAATTGCCGCGGTCAGCCTTGGTCGTGCGCTGAACCTTGCGGACGCCGGAGCCGAGCTGCAGCGCCACATAGCCATTCTGCTCTTTGGTGCGGTGGGCGACGACCTGACAATTGCCGAGCCGCAGCACCGTCACCGGCACGTGCTCGCCGGCCTCGGTGAAGAGGCGGGTCATCCCGACTTTCTGTGCCAGCACTCCGGAACGCATTTGCAAATCCCCTTCGTGCCTTAGAGCTTGATCTCGACGTCGACACCGGCGGCAAGGTCGAGCTTCATCAGCGCGTCCACCGTCTGCGGGGTCGGATCGACGATATCGAGCAAGCGTTTGTGCGTACGCATCTCGAACTGCTCACGGCTCTTCTTGTCGACGTGCGGCGAGCGGTTGACGGTGAATTTCTCGATCCGCGTCGGCAGCGGAATCGGTCCGCGCACCTGCGCGCCGGTGCGCTTGGCGGTATTGACGATCTCGCGCGTCGACGCATCGAGGATGCGGTGATCGAACGCCTTGAGCCGGATGCGTATGTTCTGGCCGTTCATTTTCGTCTCTTTCACCGATCACTGCCGGACATGGCGCTTGCAGAACGGCATCGCTCCGCTCGCCTGTACCCCAGCAATCCCTAGTCCCTCTGCACCGCTGCGATTTTAGATCGTCGTGGCCGGGACGAGCCCGGCCACGACGAGACAGTCGTCTTTACTCGATGATGCTCGCCACCACGCCGGCGCCGACGGTGCGGCCGCCTTCGCGAATGGCGAAGCGGAGCTTCTCTTCCATGGCGATCGGCACGATCAGCGTCACTTCCATGGCGATGTTGTCGCCCGGCATGACCATCTCGGTGCCTTCCGGCAGCGTCACCACACCGGTCACGTCGGTGGTGCGGAAGTAGAATTGCGGCCGGTAGTTGGTGAAGAACGGCGTGTGGCGGCCACCCTCTTCCTTGGTGAGGATGTAGGCCTCGGCCTTGAACTTGGTGTGCGGCTTCACCGAACCCGGCTTGCACAGCACCTGGCCGCGCTCGATGTCTTCACGCTTGGTGCCGCGCAGGAGGCAACCGACGTTGTCGCCGGCTTCGCCCTGATCGAGCAGCTTGCGGAACATCTCGACGCCGGTGACCGTGGTCTTGGTGGTCGCCTTGATGCCGACGATCTCGACTTCCTCGCCGACCTTGATGATGCCGCGCTCGATACGGCCGGTGCAGACGGTGCCGCGACCCGAGATCGAGAACACGTCTTCGACCGGCATCAGGAACGGCTGATCCTTCGGCCGCTCCGGCTGCGGGATGTATTCGTCGACGTGCTTCATCAGTTCGAGGATCGCTTCCTTGCCGAGCTTCGGATCCTTGTCCTCGAGCGCCATCAGCGCCGAGCCCTTGACGATCGGGATCTTGTCGCCGGGGAAGTTGTACTTGGACAGCAGCTCGCGGACTTCGAGCTCGACGAGCTCGAGCAACTCCGGATCGTCGACCATGTCGACCTTGTTAAGGAACACGACCAGCGCCGGCACGCCGACCTGGCGGGCGAGCAGAATGTGCTCGCGGGTCTGCGGCATCGGGCCGTCGGCCGCGCTCACCACCAGAATGGCGCCGTCCATCTGCGCCGCGCCGGTGATCATGTTCTTCACATAGTCGGCGTGGCCGGGGCAGTCGACATGGGCGTAGTGGCGCTTGTCGGTCTCATACTCGACGTGCGCGGTGGCGATCGTGATGCCGCGCGCCTTCTCTTCCGGCGCCTTGTCGATCTGATCGTAGGCGGTGTAGTGGGCCTGGCCCTTTTCAGCCAAGACCTTGGTGATCGCCGCGGTCAGAGACGTCTTGCCGTGGTCGACGTGCCCAATCGTGCCGATGTTGCAATGCGGCTTGTTGCGGTTGAATTTTTCTTTGGCCATGAGGCTCTCCGTTCTCTAAATCTCGCGACAACGATCAGGCGAACTTCGCCTGAACCTCTTCAGCGATCGCTTTCGGTACTTCTGCGTAGTGGTCGAACTGCATGGTGAACGTGGCGCGCCCCTGACTCATGGAGCGCAAGTTGTTGACGTAAGAAAACATGTTCGCGAGCGGCACCATCGCAGTGATGACGTTGGCGTTGCCGCGCATGTCCTGGCCCTGGATCTGACCGCGCCGTGAATTCAGATCGCCGATGACCGAGCCGGTATAGTCTTCCGGCGTGACCACCTCGACCTTCATGACCGGCTCGAGCAGAACCGCGCCACCCTTCTGCAGCGCTTCGCGCAAAGCCATGCGGGAAGCGATTTCGAAGGCGAGCGCCGACGAGTCCACTTCGTGGAACTTGCCGTCGACCAGCGACACTTTCAGATCGACCACCGGGAAGCCGGCGAGCACGCCGGACCCGAGCACCGATTCCAAGCCCTTCTCAACGCCGGGCACGAATTCCTTCGGCACGGCGCCACCGACGATCTCGTTTTCGAACACGAAGTTCTCGCCGCCCGGGGGCAGCGGCTCGGCCACGATCTTGACTTCAGCATACTGGCCCGAACCGCCGGTCTGCTTCTTGTGGGTGTAGGTCACGGTCGCCGGGCGGGTCAGCTTTTCGCGATAAGCAACCTGCGGCGCGCCGATATTGGCTTCGACCTTATAGGTGCGCTTGAGGATATCCACCTTGATGTCGAGGTGGAGCTCGCCCATGCCCTTGATGATGGTCTGGCCGGATTCCTGATCGGTGTGCACGCGGAACGACGGATCCTCGGCCACGAGCTTGGCCAAAGCGACGCCCAGCTTTTCCTGGTCGGCCTTCGACTTCGGCTCGATCGCGATCTCGATGACCGGATCGGGAAATTCCATCTTTTCCAGAATCACAGCCTTTTGCGGATCGCACAGCGTGTCGCCGGTGCGCACATCCTTCAGGCCCGCCAGCGCAACGATATCGCCCGCATAAGCCTCTTTGATGTCCTCACGGTTGTTCGCATGCATCAACAGCATGCGGCCGACACGCTCCTTGCGCTCCTTCGTCGAGTTCATCACGCCGGTGCCGCTCTCGAGCCGGCCCGAGTAAATACGGCAGAACGTGATGGTGCCGACGAACGGATCGTCCATGATCTTGAAAGCGAGAAGCGACATCGGCTCGGTGTCGAGCGGCTTGCGCTCAACCTCTTCGCCCTTCGGGTCGATGCCCTTTACCGCCGGCACGTCAACCGGCGACGGCAGATAGTCGACCACGGCGTCGAGCAGCGGCTGCACGCCTTTATTTTTGAACGCCGAGCCGCACAACACCGGGAAGAAATGGCCCTCGATGGTCGCCTTGCGGATGAGCCGCTTCAGCGTGGCGACGTCAGGCTCCTTGCCATCAAGATAAGCGGCCATGGCGTTGTCATCGAGCTCGACGGCGGCCTCGACGAGCTTCTCGCGATATTCCTTCGCCTGCTCGGCAAGATCAGCCGGGATTTCGATGTCGTGATACTTCGCGCCGAGCGTCTCTTCGTCCCATACGACGCCGACCATGCGGACGAGATCGACCAGACCTTTGAAGTTATTCTCGGAGCCGATCGGCAGCTGAATTGCAACCGGCTTGGCGCCGAGGCGATCGACGATATCCTTCAGGCACTGATAAAAATCAGCGCCGATCTTGTCCATCTTGTTGCAGAAGACGATGCGCGGAACGTTGTAGCGGTCGCCCTGGCGCCAAACCGTCTCGGTTTGCGGCTCCACGCCCTGGTTGGAATCGAGCACGCATACCGCGCCGTCGAGCACGCGCAGCGAACGCTCCACCTCGATGGTGAAGTCGACGTGGCCGGGCGTATCGATGATGTTGAGGCGCTTGCCGTTCCACAGAGCGGTGGTCGCGGCCGACGTAATGGTGATGCCGCGTTCCTGCTCCTGCTCCATCCAATCCATGGTGGCGGCGCCTTCGTGCACCTCACCAATCTTGTGGCTCTTGCCGGTGTAATAGAGGACGCGCTCGGTCGTCGTGGTCTTGCCGGCATCGATGTGCGCCATGATGCCGAAGTTACGGTAGTCCTCGATCGCGTGTGTACGGGGCATGGGAAATTCCTTCGCTGTCGTCAGCGTTACCAGCGATAGTGCGAGAATGCGCGGTTGGCTTCCGCCATCCGGTGCGTGTCTTCGCGCTTCTTGACGGCGTTCCCGCGGTTGTTCGAAGCGTCGAGCAACTCGGCGGAGAGCCGCTCCGTCATCGTCTTTTCGTTACGTTCGCGTGCCGCCGTGATGATCCAGCGAATGCCGAGCGCCTGACGGCGCGACGTCCGCACTTCGACCGGCACCTGATACGTGGCGCCGCCGACGCGGCGAGACCGCACCTCGATCGACGGCATCACATTGTCGAGCGCCTGCTCGAACACGCCGATCGGATTCGCCCGGGTCTTGCCCTCGATCATGTCGAGCGCGCCATAGACGATACCCTCGGCGACCGACTTCTTGCCGGCATGCATGACCGAGTTCATGAACTTCGTGACCACGACATTGCCGAACTTCGGGTCCGGCAGGATTTCGCGTTTGTCGGCGCTGTGACGGCGGGACATCGGTGTCTTCCTTATTTCGGACGCTTGGCGCCGTACTTCGACCGGCGCTGCTTGCGGTTCTTCACGCCTTGGGTATCGAGCACACCGCGCAGGATGTGGTAGCGCACGCCCGGCAGATCCTTCACGCGGCCGCCGCGGATCATCACCACCGAGTGCTCTTGCAGGTTATGGCCTTCGCCCGGGATGTAGCCGATGACCTCGAAGCCGTTGGTCAAGCGCACCTTGGCGACCTTGCGCAGCGCCGAGTTCGGCTTCTTCGGCGTCGTCGTATAGACGCGCGTGCAGACGCCGCGCTTCTGCGGGCTTTGCTGCAGGGCCGGCACTTTCTTCTTCGCATGCTGCACAACGCGCGGCTTGCGAATGAGCTGATTGACCGTCGGCATTCGTTACCTGCTCCAAGAACGGGCTTTCGCCCTTTCGCTCCAAAACGGGCTTGCGCCCTTGTCGCTCAAGACTGGGCTTGCGCCCTTTCGCCGTCCGGACTTGCGTCCCTGGGCTTGAATTCCGTGAGGCAAACGCCCCGCAGCGCGCGAATACGTCCACGCAAACGACAGCGCGCCATCCGCTTTCGAAAGCGGAAGGGCGCTATAAACTCGCAGAGGACCGCACGGCCTATCGCCTGCGATCTTGCGCTTCAGTCAGTCTGACTTTTCGTAGTCAGCGGCAGCGTTTGAGCTTCCTTGGTCGAGGCGTCGCGCCCGATCCGAAAAACCAGAAAGTTCGCACTTTCAATGGCTTATGGTAGACCCGGCATGCCGTTCCGACTGGCGAAGCTCACCGCCTGCCGTAAAGTGCGCGGTTTTTATCGGCCATACAGTGTGAAGTCAAGCCGATATGGTCACGAAAGTGCGATGCCGCAAGCGTTTTTTGCCTTCCTGGCGGGTCACGCAGGCTCCATGCCTTTGGCGCGAATGATGCGAATTGCCTCGGGCGAAGCGAGAAACCGCACCAGCGCTTCGCCTGGGGCGCGCGCGGCCGCTGGCGCGAAACCGGCCGAATACATCACATAATTGATGAGGGCCTGGGGCAAAGGGCCGACCAGATGGGCGCCTTTGACCGGCTGATTCTCGATGATTTGCTGCATGCCGATCTCGGCTTCGCCTGAGGCGATGACCTCGCCCACGGGCCGCCCGATGGCGAACACGGTCTTATCCTTCATCTCTTCGGTCAGCCCCAGACGCTGCAACAACTCCGCCACGTAGAGGCCGCTCGGCCCCTTGCTGTAAGAAATGGCGCGCGCTTGGCGCAGCGCGGTTTTAAAGGCTTCGACGCTGCCGATATCGGGCTCCGCGGCGCCCGTCCGTACCATCACGCCGACCAGCGACCGCACCATGTCGGTCACCGAGCCGGCCGCGATCTTGTTGCCCTCCACCAGTGCATCGATCGCCGAGCGCGGCAGCAAGGCAAGGTCGAACGCGGCCCCCGCCTCGATCGCGGCCTTCATGTCGCGCGTCACGCCGAACTGGACCGAGACCTTGTGGCCGCTCTCGGCTTCGAACAGCGGCAAGGCTTCGGCCAGGAAGCGGCGCATGGCGCCGCCGCTGATGACGTTGATTTCTTCCGGCATTCCTCTCCCCAGTCCCGGCCCGTAGCCCGGATGAGCATAGCGATATCCGGGAAGAACATCCCCGCATGTCGCTTCGCTCATGCGGGCTACCACAAGCGCCGCATCAGCTTACGCAGCTTTCTTTGCGCTGTCCTTGAGTAAGCCAAGTTGAGGAGGCTTTCGGCCGTAGCCGCAACGGCGTCCTCGCGCGGACGCGGCGCCCACGACAAAAGCCGCCTCGCCTTCTCGCTGCTGCCGTTCTTGAACTTGCCGAGCTCCGGCAAAATGTGTCGCGCTGAGGAATCGAAGACCGCGGCCAGATGCACCAGCCAGTTGGGCACTTCGCGCGTCGGCACGCGCCTGGCGGCCATTCCGAGCCGGTCTTTCAGAACCTGCGCCATCTGGCGAATCGACATGAAATCGCCGGCGGTTGCGAGGAAGCGCTCGCCCTTGGCGGCAGGTTCGATCATGGCCCGCAGGTGCAGGTCGGCGACGTCGCGCACGTCGACGGCGCCGAAATAGAGCCGCGGGCATCCCGGCACCGCGCCGTCCATGAGCCGCTTCACCAGCAGGATCGGGGCCGAATAATCCGCACCGAGAACCGGACCAAACACCATCACCGGATTGACGACGGCAAGCTCGAGCGCCCCACCCTCGCGGGCGATGAAATCCCAGGCCGCGCGCTCGGCCAAGGTCTTCGATTTCGCGTACGGCACGAACGCCGCGGGCGTTGACGTCGGTCCAATCGCTCTCGTCGAACGGCTTTTGCCGGGGGCTTTGCGCATGGCCGATCGCGGCGAACGAGGACGTTAGAACCACGCGCTTGACGCCGGCGTCCCGCGCCGCACGCAACACCCGCAGCGTGCCGTCGCGCGCCGGCACGATCAATTCGTCTTCGTCTTTGGGCACATGGGGCGGCAGCGGCGACGCCACGTGCAGAACGTAGTCGCAGCCCGCGGCGGCTTCACGCCAGCCGGCGTCACGGGTGAGATCGGCCGCGAACAACGACAGGCGCTCGCCCGGCTCGACACCCGCTTGCCTGAGCATGGCGCGCACGTCCGCCTCGCGATCGAGGCTGCGCACCGTGGTGCGCACCTGATGGCCCGCGGCCAAGAGCTGCGCGATGCAATGGCTGCCGATAAAGCCGGATCCGCCGGTCACCAGCACAAGGCTCATGACTACTTCCATCGTGCCGAAAAACTACCCGCCATGCCGGTTTATTCGTCTTCAACGACGATATGAAGGCGCCGGAACAATGCTCGTCGCCGGCGATTCTCGCGGTCGGCTGATCCGCAAAAGCAAAAAAGGCCGCCCGAAGGCGGCCTTTCCGTCGTTCTTGAAGCGGCCGAGATTTACTCGGCTGCCGGCAGAGCAGCCGGCTCGGCTGGCGCCGCAGCCGCCTTGGCCGCCGCTTCCTTCTCGCGCTCGGCGAGAATGAGCTGGTCGCGCTTGAGTGCGACTTCGCGCAGCCGGTTCATCATCGCGCCGGTGCCGGCCGGGATCAGGCGGCCGACGATGACGTTCTCCTTGAGGCCGTCGAGCGTGTCGGCCTTGCCGCCGACCGCGGCCTCGGTGAGCACGCGCGTCGTCTCCTGGAACGAAGCCGCGGAGATGAACGAACGCGTCTGCAGCGAAGCCTTGGTGATGCCGAGCAACACCGGATGGCCGACCGCCGGCTTCTTGCCTTCGGCCACGGCACGGGCGTTGACCTCGTCCATCTCGACCTTGTCGACCTGCTCGCCTTGGATCAGGTCGGTCTCGCCGGAGTCCTCGATCTCAACCTTCTGCAACATCTGGCGAACGATCACCTCGATGTGCTTGTCGTTGATGCCGACGCCCTGCAGCCGGTAGACGTCCTGGATCTCGTTGACGAGGTAGCCTGCGAGCTCCTCGACGCCTTTGATCGCCAGGATGTCGTGCGGAGCCGGGTGACCTTCGACGATGAAGTCGCCCTTCTCGATGACGTCGCCGTCCTGCAAGTGGATGTGCTTGCCCTTGGGAACGAGATATTCCCTCGGCTCCTCACTCTTGTCGGTCGGCTCGATAGTGATGCGCCGCTTGTTCTTGTAGTCGCGGCCGAAGCGGATCGTTCCGGAAGTCTCGGCGATGACCGCCGATTCCTTCGGACGCCGGGCCTCGAACAACTCGGCAACACGCGGCAGACCGCCGGTGATGTCGCGGGTCTTGGCGCTCTCGGTCGGGATACGCGCGATCACGTCGCCCGCCTTCATCTTCGCGTCGGGATCGACCGAGATGATGGCGTCGACCGCCAGCATGTAGCGGGCATCACCGCCACGTGCGAGCTTGAGGATCTTGCCGTCCTTGCCCTTGATCACCAGCGCCGGACGCAGGTCCTGCTGGCCGCGGGCGGAGCCCGAACGCCAATCGATCACGACGCGCTTGGCGATGCCGGTCGACTCGTCGAGCGTCTCGGTCATCGACTGACCTTCGACCAGATCCTCGAAGCCGATCGAGCCTTCCACTTCGGTCATGATCGGCCGGGTGTACGGATCCCACTCGGCGATGCGCTGGCCGCGCTTGATATGGTCAGCGTCGTTGATCTTCAGACGCGCGCCATACGGAATGCGGTGCACGGCCCGCTCGGTGCCGTCCGGATCGAGCACCGCGACGATCAGGTTGCGGCTCATCGCAATGAGCTCGCCGTCCGAATTGCGGGCCACGTTCAGATTTTTGATCTTCACGGTGCCTTCGAAATTCGACTCGACGAACGACTGCTCGGAGATCTGCGCCGCGCCGCCGATGTGGAACGTGCGCATGGTGAGCTGCGTGCCCGGCTCGCCGATCGACTGGGCGGCGATGACGCCCACCGCCTCGCCCATATTGACCGGGGTGCCGCGGGCCAGATCGCGCCCGTAGCACATGCCGCAAACACCCGGCTGGGTGTCGCAGGTCAGGACCGAACGAATGCGGACTTCCTGAACGCCGGCGGTGACGATCTTCTCGACATCCGGCTCGCCCAGGAGGGTGGCGTTCGGCACCACGATCTCGTTGCTGTTCGGATCGCGCACGTCCGCGGCCGTGGTGCGGCCGAGAATGCGGGTCGCCAGCGACGCCACCACGGTGCCGGCGTCGATGATCGCCCGCACCTTGATGCCGCGGGTCGTACCGCAATCCACTTCGGTGATGATGCAGTCCTGCGCCACGTCGACGAGACGCCGGGTCAGATAACCCGAGTTCGCCGTCTTCAGCGCGGTGTCAGCAAGACCCTTACGGGCGCCGTGGGTCGAGTTGAAGTACTCGAGCACCGAGAGGCCTTCTTTGAAGTTCGAGATGATCGGCGTCTCGATGATTTCACCCGACGGCTTGGCCATGAGGCCGCGCATGCCGGCAAGCTGGCGCATCTGCGCCGGCGAACCACGCGCGCCGGAGTGCGCCATCATGTAGATCGAGTTGACCTGGGACTCCTTGCCCTTCTCGACCGGACGGGCCGTCGAGATTTCCTTCATCATCGCTTCGGCAATCTTCTCGGTGCACTTCGACCAGGCGTCGACCACCTTGTTGTACTTTTCGCCCTGGGTGATCAGGCCGTCATTGTATTGCTGCTCGAAGTCTTTGACCTGCTCACGGGTATCCTCGACGATCTTCCGCTTGGTGTGCGGCACGACCATGTCGTCCTTGCCGAACGAGATGCCGGCCTTGAACGCATGGTGAAAGCCGAGCGCCATCACGCGGTCGCAGAAGATGACCGTCTCTTTCTGTCCGCAGTGGCGATAGACGGTATCGATCATGTTGGAGATTTCGCGCTTCGTCATCAGCTTGTTGACGAGTTCGAACGAAATCTTCGGCTGCTTCGGCAGCACCTCACCGAGGATGGCGCGGCCCGGCGTGGTCTCGTACCATTTGCGGTAGCGATTGCCTTCGTCGTCGACGCCCTCGTAGCGGTACTTGATCTTGCTGTGCAGCGCGACGGCCTTTTCGTGCAGCGCGTGCTCGACTTCGCTCAGATTGCGATAGAAGCCCTGAACGATGTTGGTCTTCTTCGGATCGGCCTCGATGTCCTTCTGGGAATGAAGCTCGAGCTTCCACTGCCCGGGCCCGTTGTCCGCGAGCAGCGAGAGATAATAGAGACCGAGCACGATGTCCTGCGACGGCACGATGATCGGCGAGCCGTTGGCCGGATGCAGGATGTTGTTGGTCGACATCATCAGCACGCGCGCTTCGAGCTGCGCTTCAAGCGACAGCGGGATATGCACGGCCATCTGGTCGCCGTCGAAGTCGGCGTTGAACGCGGCGCAAACCAGCGGATGAAGCTGAATCGCCTTGCCCTCGATGAGGACCGGCTCGAACGCCTGAATGCCGAGGCGGTGCAACGTCGGCGCGCGGTTGAGCAGCACCGGATGCTCGCGGATCACCTCGTCGAGGATATCCCAAACCTCCGGCTTCTCTTTCTCCACCAGCTTCTTGGCCTGCTTCACCGTGGTCGACAGGCCCTTGGCGTCAAGCCGCGAGTAGATGAACGGCTTGAACAATTCGAGCGCCATCTTCTTCGGCAGGCCGCACTGATGCAGCTTGAGCTCGGGACCGACCACGATCACCGAACGGCCCGAATAGTCGACGCGCTTGCCGAGCAGGTTCTGCCGGAAGCGGCCCTGCTTGCCCTTGAGCATGTCGGCGAGCGACTTCAGCGGCCGCTTGTTGGCGCCGGTGATGACGCGGCCGCGGCGGCCGTTGTCGAACAGCGCGTCGACGGCTTCCTGCAGCATCCGCTTTTCGTTGCGGATGATGATGTCCGGCGCCCGCAGCTCGATCAGCCGCTTGAGGCGGTTGTTACGGTTGATGACGCGACGATAGAGATCATTGAGGTCGGAGGTGGCGAAGCGGCCGCCATCGAGCGGCACCAGCGGCCGCAGATCCGGCGGGATCACCGGCACATGGGTGAGGATCATCCATTCCGGGCGGTTGCCGGACTGGACGAACGCTTCGATCAGCTTGAGCCGCTTGGCAAGTTTTTTCGGCTTCAGCTCCGACGTCGTTTCGATGATCTCCTGACGGATGTCGGCGGCCATCTTTTCCAGATCGAGCGCCTTGAGCATCTCGCGGATCGCTTCCGCGCCGATCATGGCGGTGAAGCTGTCAGGGCCGAACTCGTCCTGCGCCTTCATGTACTCTTCTTCGCCCAGGAGCTGACGGTCCTTGAGCGGCGTCAGACCCGGCTCGAGCACGACGTAATATTCGAAATAGAGGATGCGCTCGAGATCCTTCAGGGTCATGTCGAGCAGCAAGCCGATGCGCGAAGGCAGCGACTTGAGGAACCAGATGTGCGCCACCGGTGCGGCGAGCTCGATATGGCCCATGCGCTCGCGCCGCACGCGCGACAGCGTCACCTCGACCGAACACTTTTCGCAGATGATGCCCTTGTACTTCATGCGCTTGTACTTTCCGCACAAGCACTCGTAGTCCTTGATCGGGCCGAAGATCCGCGCGCAGAACAAGCCGTCACGTTCCGGCTTGAAGGTCCGGTAGTTGATGGTCTCCGGCTTTTTGATCTCGCCGTACGACCAGGACAGAATCTTTTCCGGGCTGGCGATCGAAATCCTGATCTGATCGAAGACCTGAGCCGGCGCCTGCGGGCTGAAAAGATTCATAATCTCTTGGTTCATCGTCTTCTCCGCTTGCCGACCGTGTCGGCCGCTGTCGTTTTTACCGTCTCAATCTCTTTGGCTCGTCATGCCCGGACTTGACCCGGGCATCCATATCGCGGCGTCGCCGCATGGAATGCCGGCGCCAGCAGGCCCGGCAATGACGCTTGCGTGCGGCGTTTACTCGGCCGCCTCGGGCAGGCCGCCCTCGCCGCGCTGTTGCTTGGAGTTGTGCAGGTCGACGTTGAGGCCGAGCGAGCGCATCTCCTTGACCAACACGTTGAACGATTCCGGAATACCGGCCTCGAACGTGTCGTCGCCGCGCACGATCGCCTCGTACACCTTGGTGCGGCCGGCGACGTCGTCCGACTTCACCGTCAGCATCTCCTGCAGCGTATAGGCGGCACCGTAGGCTTCGAGCGCCCACACCTCCATTTCGCCGAAGCGCTGGCCGCCGAACTGGGCCTTGCCGCCCAGCGGCTGCTGGGTCACGAGGCTGTACGGGCCGATCGACCGGGCGTGGATCTTGTCGTCCACCAGGTGATGCAGCTTCAGCATGTAGATGTGCCCGACCGTGACTTTACGGTCGAAGGTGTCGCCGGTGCGCCCGTCGAAGAGCGTCACCTGGCCGGAGTGATCGACGCCGGCCATATCGAGCATGTGCTCGATGTCGGCCTCTTTGGCGCCGTCGAACACCGGCGTTGCGATTGGCACGCCACGGCGCAGGTTGGTGCCGAGCTCGATCAAGCCCGTCTCGTCGAGCGACTTGATCGTCTCTTCCTCGCCATAGACCTTGCGCAGCAGCTCCTTGAGCGGCTTCGGGTCCTTCTTGCTGTTGTAGAGATCGACCGCCTGGCCGATCTTGAGGCCGAGGCCGGCGCAGGCCCAGCCCAGATGGGTCTCCAGAATCTGACCGACATTCATGCGGCTCGGCACACCGAGCGGATTGAGCACGATATCGACCGCGGTGCCGTCGGCGAGGAACGGCATATCCTCGAGCGGCACGATCTTGGACACCACACCCTTGTTGCCGTGGCGGCCGGCCATCTTGTCGCCCGGCTGGATCTTGCGCTTCACCGCGACGAAGACTTTGACCATCTTCATCACGCCGGGCGGCAACTCGTCGCCCCGCTGCAGCTTTTCGACCTTGTCGAGGAAGCGCTGTTCAAGCCGCTTCTTCGACTCGTCGTACTGCTTCCGGATCGCCTCGATCTCCGCCATGATCTTGTCGTTGGGCGAAGCAAACATCCACCATTGCGAGCGCGGATACTCGTCGAGGACCTGGCGGGTGATCTTGGTGTCTTTCTTGAAGCCCTTTGGTCCGGCAACACCCTGCCGGCCATCGAGAAGCTCCGCCAGACGGCCGTAGACGTTGCGGTCGAGGATCGCCTGCTCGTCGTCGCGGTCCTTGGCGAGGCGTTCAATCTCCTCGCGCTCGATCGCCAACGCACGCTCGTCCTTGTCGACGCCGTGGCGATTGAACACCCGCACTTCGACGACCGTGCCCTGCACGCCGGGCGGCACCCGGAGCGAGGTGTCGCGCACGTCGGAAGCCTTCTCGCCGAAGATGGCGCGCAGGAGCTTCTCCTCCGGCGTCATCGGGCTCTCGCCCTTCGGCGTGATCTTGCCGACCAGGATGTCGCCGGCGCGCACTTCCGCGCCGATATAGACGATGCCGGCCTCGTCGAGATTCTTCAGCGTCTCTTCCGAGACGTTCGGAATATCGCGGGTGATTTCCTCGGGACCGAGCTTGGTGTCGCGCGCCATCACTTCGAATTCTTCGATGTGAATGGAGGTGAACACGTCGTCTTTGACGATGCGTTCGGACAGCAGGATCGAGTCTTCGAAGTTGTAGCCATTCCACGGCATGAACGCGACCAGCACGTTCCGGCCGAGCGCGAGCTCACCGAGCTCGGTCGACGGGCCGTCGGCGATGATATCGCCCTTCTTCACCTGATCGCCCACCTTCACCAGCGGACGCTGGTTGATGCAGGTGTTCTGGTTCGAGCGCTGGAACTTCATCAGCCGGTAGATGTCGACGCCCGGCTTGGTCGGATCCGGTTCGTCGGTCGCGCGGATGACGATACGGGTGGCGTCCACCTGGTCGACCACGCCGGTGCGGCGGGCCGCGATGGCGGCGCCTGAAGTCACGCGCCACGACGCCTTCCATCCCGGTGCCCACGAACGGCGCTTCCGCATGCACCAGCGGCACCGCCTGCCGTTGCATGTTGGAGCCCATCAGTGCGCGATTGGCGTCGTCGTTCTCAAGGAACGGAATGAGCGCCGCCGCCACCGAAACGAGTTGCTTCGGCGACACGTCCATATAGTCGACCTTGTCGGGCGGCAGCGGCACGACGTCACGATTGCCGCCATCGCGGCAAACGATCAGCTCTTCGGTGAAATGGCCCTTGGCATCGATCGGCGCGTTGGCCTGGGCGACGGAATAACGCCCCTCCTCCATCGCCGAGAGATAGTGCACTTCTTCGGTAACCCGGCCGTCCTTCACCTTGCGGTACGGCGTTTCGACGAAGCCATATTTGTTCACCCGCGCGTAGGTCGCGAGCGAGTTGATCAGGCCGATATTCGGGCCTTCCGGCGTCTCAATCGGGCAGATGCGGCCGTAATGCGTCGGGTGCACGTCGCGCACCTCGAAGCCGGCGCGTTCGCGCGTCAGGCCGCCCGGTCCAAGCGCCGACAGACGACGCTTGTGGGTGATTTCCGACAGCGGATTGGTCTGGTCCATGAACTGCGAAAGCTGCGACGAGCCGAAGAACTCGCGCACCGCCGCCGCCGCCGGTTTGGCGTTGATCAGGTCCTGCGGCATCACGGTGTCGATGTCGACCGACGACATGCGCTCCTTGATGGCGCGCTCCATGCGCAGCAGGCCGATGCGATACTGATTTTCCATCAGCTCGCCGACCGACCGCACCCGGCGATTGCCGAGATGGTCGATGTCGTCGATGTCGCCCTTGCCGTCGCGCAGATTCGACCAGGGTCTTGATGACCGAGAGAATGTCGTCCTTGCGCAGGATGCGGATCGTGTCCTCGACGGTGAGGTCGAGCCGCATGTTCATCTTCACCCGGCCGACCGCGGACAGGTCGTAACGCTCCGGATCGAAGAACAGCGAGTTGAACATCGCCTGCGCGGTGTCGAGCGTCGGCGGCTCACCCGGACGCATCACGCGATAGATGTCGAACAGCGCGTCCTCACGCGTCATGTTCTTGTCCACCACTAGCGTGTTGCGGATGTAGGCGCCGACATTGACGTGATCGATGTTGAGGAGCGGCAGCTCCTTGTAGCCGGCATCGTTCAGCGTCTTCAGCGTCTTCTCGGTGATCTCCTCACCGGCTTCGACATAGATCTCGCCGGTCTTGGGATTGACGAGGTCTTCGGCGACATAATGGCCGATCAGCTCTTCCTCGGTCAGGCGCAGCGCCTTGAGGCCCTTCTCGGCGAGCTGCCGAGCCTGGCGCACCGTGAGCTTCTTGCCGGCCTCGAGCACCACCTTGCCGGAATCGGCGTCGATCAGGTCGTTGATCGCCTTGTAGCCGCGCAGCCGGGTGGCGTCGAAGGGTACGCGCCAGCCCTCCTTGATGCGCTTGTACGGGATCTGCTTGTAGAAGGTGTTGAGGATCTCCTCGCCGCTCATGCCGAGCGCATAGAGCAGCGACGTCACCGGAATTTTGCGCCGGCGGTCGATACGCGCATGGACGATGTCCTTGGCGTCGAATTCGATGTCGAGCCAGGAGCCGCGATACGGAATGATGCGCGCGGCGAACAGAAGCTTGCCGGACGAATGGGTCTTGCCCTTGTCGTGATCGAAGAACACGCCGGGCGAACGGTGCATCTGCGAGACGATGACCCGCTCGGTGCCGTTGACCACGAAGGTGCCGTTATTGGTCATGAGCGGGATATCGCCCATGTAGACATCTTGCTCTTTGATGTCCTTGACCGACTTGGCGCCGGTCTCTTCGTCGATATCGAACACGATCAGGCGCAACGTGACCTTCAGCGGCGCCGCATAGGTCATGCCGCGCTGGCGGCACTCGTCGACGTCATACTTCGGCGCCTCGAACTCGTACTTGACGAATTCGAGCATCGAGACGTTGGAAAAGTCGGAAATCGGGAACACCGACTTGAACACGGCCTGCAGGCCCTCGTTTGGCCGGCCGCCCTCCGGTTCCTGCACCAGCAGGAATTGGTCGTAGGACGCCTTCTGAACCTCAATGAGGTTCGGCATCTCCGCGACTTCCTCGATTTTTCCGAAAAACTTCCGAACGCGCTTCCGACCGATAAACGTCTGCGCCATATGTCCTCTCGCTCAATCGATTCGCTGGGCTCAAATCACTGGATTCGAGCCGCCGCCCCGGCCCAAGCGGTCCGAGGTTATCCGAGGCGATCAAGACAACTCTCCAGAAGGCCGCAATCCATCGCGACCATCGGGACAGGCGTCGAACCACCTTATGTCCCGATTCGGCAAAGCCCGCCGAACCCAGTTCCTTACGCTCGCCACCCGGCTGTAATCACGATGATTCCGGCAACATAATGCCGAAATCACCGTTTTCCACCGCTCAGACGCGCGAAGCCTCCGGATCGCCTGCGCTTTTCCGGGGGCTCTTATTGCTCTCCGCCTCATCATGGCCGGGTGCGAACCCGGCCATTCAACGCGACACTCGAGGAGAGCCCGGACTTGCTCCGCTTGCCGTCCGGGCGTCCCGCTTAAGTAAGTACTGCTTACTTAAGCTCAACCTTGGCGCCGACTTTTTCAAGCTGCGCCTTGAGCTTGGCGGCGTCGTCCTTGTTGACGCCGTCCTTGACGGTCTTCGGAGCGCCTTCGACCAAGTCCTTGGCTTCCTTGAGGCCGAGACCGGTGATAGCGCGGACTTCCTTAATGACTTCGATCTTCTTGTCGCCGGCAGCGGCCAGAACGACCGTGAACTCGGTCTTTTCTTCCACCGGAGCAGCGCGCCGCGCCGGCGGGGCCAGCCGCGACCGCAACCGCGGCAGCGGCCGAAACGCCCCACTTCTCTTCGAGCAACTTGGCGAGCTCGGCCGCTTCCAGCACCGTCAGGCTGGAAAGGTCGTCGACGATTTTCTGCAGGTCAGCCATGTGTTTGTCCTTCGGTTCTAATCTTCAAATTGAGGCAGCTTATGCAGCCGCGCCTTCTTCGCTCTTTGAGGCGTAAGCCTGCACGACGCGCGCGACCTTGGCCGCAGGGGCATTCACCACCTGCGCGATCTTGGTTGCGGGGGCCACGAGCAGACCGACGATTTTCGCACGCAGTTCATCGAGCGACGGCAGGGCGGCGAGCGCCTTGACGCCGTTCAGGTCCAGCGTGGTCGTGCCCATCGCACCGCCAAGAATGACGAATTGCTCATTCGTCTTGGCGAAATCGACGGCCACTTTCGGCGCCGCTATCGGATCGCCCGAATAGGCGATGACCGCCGGCCCCTTCAGCAGGGGAGCGATCGAAGCGACGTCGGTGCCCTCAAGAGCGATTTTGGCGAGGCGGTTTTTCGCGACCTTCACGCTCGCGCCAGCTTGCTTCATCTGCCTGCGCAGATTCTGCATCTGGGCGACCGTCAGGCCGGAGTAATGAGCAACGACGACGACCTTGGTGGCCTTGAAGACCTCACCAAGCAACTCGACGAGCTCGCTTTTTGCCGCGCGATCCACCAGCTCTCTCCGGTTGGCGGTCCGATCTTTGCGGATGCCGCCAGGTTGATGCCGGCCGTCCCGCCTCAATTTGCCGGTGAGCACACCGGCAGATCACGGGCAGGACGACGTTTAACACCCTGCCCTCCGGCTTACGCTTGCGCGCGGCCGGACCATCGAGATCAGAACCGAAAGGCAACAGGCTCTAGGAGCCCGGCCCGTGTCCTTCACCCGTCTATGCTGGCTCGGGGCTTCTTGTGGAAGCTCGAATTAAGCCGTTGCCGGCGCCGGCAGTCTCGGACAGGATACGTCCATAAAACTCGCCAAACTCTTCCAACCCTTAGATAAATCCATGCAGGATCGATGCTAAAGGCGGCCTCTTTTGTCGGGTTTTGCTGAACATAAAAGAGCGCGCTGACAAACGCGCCAGCACGCCCTTCGCTGTCTATTTAGCGGCTTCCGGTTGGTTTGCCAAGAGCTTTGGCGCGCGTTTTGCCCAGACATTGCGCGCAGGCCGCGGCCTAATCCGCCGGTTTTGCCAGTTGGATCAGCCACCGGCGGATGGCGGCTTCCTCCTCAGCCGAGAGTCCGGCCTTCACCGCCGCATCCGCTTGCAGCGCCCGCTCCTTGCAGCGCGACAACAACGCGCGACCGGCCTTGGTGAGCGCGATCACCTGCACACGGCCGTGAACCGGATGCGGCGAGCGGGCAATAAGCTCGGCGCGTTCAAGGTTGCCGATGATGCCATGCACCGTCTGCGGCGTGAGCAGCGTCAGCCGCGCGACATCCGCGCCGGAGGCGCCCGGATAACTGTCGAGCATGGTCAGCACAAGAAATTGCGGCGGCGTGACGTCGAGGTCCACCAGCGACCGCTCCAGCCGCAACCGAACGGCGCCCGCGGCCTGCCTCAGCAGATATGACAGATAGCCCGCCTCGCCGCGTTTGCCTTCGCCGGGCGCGGGGATCTCGACGGGGACAGCAACGCTGCTGTGCGGTTTCGATCTATTCATCAGCACACTGATATGTTATCAGCCTCCTGATAACAACCCTCGACAGTGAGGAATACCAAAATGGTTAGCGCTCATCCGGCACGGCTCGAATGGGAAGGCTTCAAAAACCTCGCCCCCGACGCCAATGCCGCGTTGTTAGATCTCTCGCACGCCGCCGCCAAAGACGGTTTAGACAAAAGCCTGCTTGAGCTGGTGAAGCTTCGCGTGTCACAAATCAACGCCTGCTCGTTCTGCGTGGCCTGGCATGTGAACGCGGCGTCGCGCCTCGGTGTCGCAGCCGAAAAGCTGCACACCGTGGCGGCTTGGCGCGGCGCGAAAGGTTTTGACGCGCGCGAGCGGGCGGCGCTCGCTTGGGCCGAAGCGCTGACGCTGATCAGCCAGCAAGGCATTTCCGACGAGGTTTACGCCGACGCCAGCGCGAGCCTTTTCCGATCGTGAACTCGCCTTGCTGACATCGGCCGTCATGGCGATCAATGCCTGGAACAGGTTGGGCGCGGCTTATCAATTCACGCCGCCACCGATCGCCAATTCGGCCGCGGCGGCCGTGTCATGACGGCGCTGATCGCAGGACGGCCATCGCAGCTCTGGCTGTTCACGGCCTTTGCCATGGCCACCGCGCTTTGGTTGGCCGCGAAGCCCATGACTGAACTGGCCGTGCAGGCGGGCCGGCTTCCGTGGATCGTATGCAGTACGGCCGGCGGCGAAGCCGCAGCGCCGCGTCCGCGCTCGGTGGTCACGACGCTGCAATCCGAACCGTCGGTCGCCGCCCGCGGCAAGTACGTGACGGTGCAGCTCGTGCATATGCCGCCGATGGCGCTGTCGCCGCCGCATGTCCATGGCGGCGATGTCACCGCGTATGTGATCAAAGGCATGGTGCGTTCGGAGCACGCCGGCTTGCCCGTGGCCGACTACCACGCCGGCGAGACATTCTACGAGCCCTTCGGAACCACCCACGCGTTTTTCGAGAATCCGAGCCCGAGCGAGGGCGCCGATGTTCTGGCCATCACGGTTCACGACGAAGGGGCGGCACTGACGACGATCCTGAACTGACCGCAAACAACTGACCACAAAACAAAAGAGCGCGCCGAACATGGCGCGCTCTCGATCGTTACAGCCCCGTGGGCCGAATTTAGCGCGCCTGCTCGGCGCCGGCGAACAAGGTCGCCGGCTCGATCTTGACGCCCGGTCCCATGGTCGAGGAGATCGCAACGCGGTTGATGAAGTTGCCCTTGGCGCCGCCCGGCCGCGACTTCTGCACCGCGTCGGCGAACGCCTTGATGTTCTCGATCAGCTTGTCTTCGCTGAACGAAGCCTTGCCGACGCCGGCCTGCACGATGCCGGCCTTCTCGGCGCGGAATTCGACCGAGCCGCCTTTGGCGCCCTTCACGGCGGTGGTGACGTCCATGGTCACCGTGCCGACCTTCGGATTCGGCATCAGGCCGCGCGGGCCCAACACCTTGCCGAGACGGCCGACCAGCGGCATCAGATCGGGGGTGGCGACCACGCGGTCGAAGTCGATCGCACCGCCCTGCACCTTCTCCGACCAAGTCTTCGGCACCGACAACGTCGGCACCGGCGGCCTTGGCTTCGTCAGCCTTGACGCCGCGCGCGAACACCGCGACCCGCATCGAGCGGCCGGAGCCGTTCGGCAGGTTGACGACGCCGCGCACCATCTGGTCGGCGTGACGCGGATCGATGCCGAGATTCATCGCCACTTCGATGGTCTCGTCGAACTTCGCCTTGGCCCGTTCCTTGACCATCTTCACGGCTTCGGTGAGCGGATAAAGCTTCTCGCGATCAACACCTTCGCGGATCTTGTTGGTGCGTTTTCCGAGCCCGCTCATGCCTTCACCTCCAGACCCATGGATCGGGCGGAGCCTTCGACCATGCGCATGGCCGCCTCGATGGTGTCGCAGTTCAGATCCTTCATCTTCTGCTCGGCGATCTCGCGCACCTGCGCCTTGGTCACCGAACCGGCCACGTCGCGGCCTGGCGCCTTCGAGCCGCTCTGCAGATTGGCCGCCTTCTTGAGGAAGTGCGACATCGGCGGCGTCCGCGTCTCGAAGGAGAACGAGCGATCCGCATAGACCGTGATGGTCACCGGGATCGGCGTGCCCTTCTCGAGCTTCTGGGTCTGGGCGTTGAACGCCTTGCAGAACTCCATGATGTTGAGGCCGCGCTGGCCAAGCGCGGGACCGATCGGCGGCGACGGATTGGCCGCCCCGGCCGGTACCTGCAGTTTGACATAGCCAGTGATTTTCTTCGCCATTCGCTACTCCTGTTAGTGGTGCGGATCTCGACGGCTGGCGACCGCCTCACCTCCCACGTGGCTTCACTTACTTACGCACTCGACCTTACGCACTCAACGCGGTCATGCCCGGGCTTGACCCGGGCATCTCGCTTAGATGGGCACTGTGCTTACTGGATCGGGATCGCCGGAACAAGTCCGGCGATGACGATCAAAGCTTCTCCACCTGGGCGAATTCCAGTTCGACCGGCGTGGCGCGGCCGAAAATCGACACCGCCACTTTGACCCGCGAGCGGGCCTCGTCGACTTCCTCGACCGTGCCGTTGAACGAGGCGAACGGCCCGTCCGACACCCGCACCTGCTCGCCGACTTCGAACGACACCGACGGCTTCGGCCGCTCGATGCCCTCTTGCACCTGATGGATGATGCGATCGGCCTCGGCGTTGGACAGCGGCATCGGCTTGTTGTCGGAGCCGAGAAAGCCGGTGACCTTCGGGGTGTTCTTGATCAGGTGATAGGCCTCGTCGGTCAATTCCATTTTGACCAGGACGTAGCCGGGGAAGAACTTGCGCTCGGCGTCGACCTTGCGGCCACGCCGGACTTCCACGACCTTTTCCTTCGGCACCAGGATCTCTTCGAACAGTTCGGAGAGCCCGCGCTGCTTGGCCTGCTCGCGGATCAATTCCGCGACCTTATTTTCGAAATTCGAATATGCGTGAACCGCGTACCACCGGCTGGTCATGTTGTTCATCCAGATCGGCTATGGCCGCCTTTAAGTGTTGATGCCAAGCAGAAGGCTGACGCCGAGCCGCATGATCTGATCTGCCGCCAGGAAGAAAATCGACGCAAAGAAAACCATCACGAACACCATCACGGTCATGAGGGTCGTTTCCTTGCGCGTGGGCCAGGTGACCTTTTCACCCTCGGCCCGGACTTCCTGCAGGAACTTGAACGGATCGATCTTCGCCATGTGCAACAGTCGCTGTTTGGCCGCTGGAAATAAGTACTCCCCACCCGCTTTTCAGGAGGAGAGCAACACAGCCGTCCTTTTTTGGGGAATGTTCGCCGCGGAAGTCCGTCACCGGGCCGCTGGCGATAGACATGCTTCCTACTGCCCGGCGCCGAAATCGTCAAGCGCGGACGTATTTGCTGCGCGAGCCGGTCGCCTGAACCGGTGCAGAAGTCAGTCGGTGCGTCCGAAGGCGCCCGTTATCCAGCCAGCCGCTTCCACCATGTGCGCGAATGCTGCGCCGCGAGTTCGCCTTCGAGGCGGGCCGCGTTTTCGCGCGCCGACATGGCGACCTTGGTCAAGCGGAGCGCCTCGGACATGATGGTGTCGGCGCGGTCGCGCTCGCGTTCGAAGTCCGCCCGGTGACCGACGGCGTTGGCCTGAATGCAGCTATTCTCCACTTCGAGGCGCGCAAGCTCAGCCTGCAACATCTCGATCCGCGCATTCAAAGCGTCGATATCCGCCCGATGACCGGCCGGCGCCCGGGTCGGCAGCCGCTTGTACTGGATGTCGGAGAGATCGACGTTGACCCGCGTCTTGCCGTCGTTGCCGGCGTGGCGCGGCAATCGAAGACGGCGCACGAGCGACCTGGCGGCCTCCTGGGTGGTGCCCAGCCGATCAGCAAGATCAGTGTAAGTGAGGCTTTCGACGCCCATCGCAGTCCGCTCCCAGGGTCAACTCCCATGGCGCCCGGTGGGCCAAGCCACCCGGTGGCCAGTCGGACCCTAAGCTGCGCTGTTTTGGTTAATGGACGGTTACCGGCCCGCAGGAACTTTTTGTTCCGCGGCTACTTGCTACGACGGGTGGGAGTAAACGGACTGACCAGGATGTTTAAGAAGCCTCCTTATGACCCCGTGCCTGTGGCTGTTTTGGGCCTGGGTGTTGCTCTGACCGCGGCCCTCGCCTTCCTGTTTTGAAGCCGGACGGCTTGGTCGCTGCACCCCCTGGCGACCGCATGGATGTGGATGTGCCGGGCTGCTGAATTCAATAGAATCAGTGTGCGTGCCTGACGCGACCCTCGAGATTCTGCCGCGCGCTTTCACCAAATTGCATGGAGCGGCCGGCCGGTAGCGCCCCGCCAGTCCTCACCAGTTGATGGTGACGTGCTCACCCCTTCAACGAGACAGGCGAGCCCCGCGTGAACGGAGCTCGCCTTGGGGACAAAAGGCCTTGGGATAGGAGGGGCCCCTTGCCTGCTCTGGATAAAGCGCGGGCTGTGACGGTTGGGTGACGGTTTCCGCCGGCTGATATCACGATCACGTGGGCAGCCTGGGGACCGTAACGCGGCGGGACACCGGGCGAATAAGACGCATTCCACTCAAAATAAACTATGTTGGACAACCGACAGTGAGTAATTTTCCCTTATTGCGAGCATCAACATGCTCGCTTCAATTTCTAGATTATGCCGTCTAGGTTCGCGACTGCGTGCGAAAGCGGTCCACTGGCACGGCAATACAAGCGGCAACGTCGCGGTGACGATGGCGCTGAGCGCCCTTCCGATCATCACCGCCATCGGATGCGTGGTCGACTATTCGATGGCGACCATGATCAAGACCAAATTGCAGGCGGCCGCCGACGCGGCGACGCTTGCAGCGGTATCCTCAAACTCGCCGGTTGTCGCCGCGGCCAAGGCGATGACGGGCGCCGGCACCGTCTCGAACGGCGCTACCTATATTCAGAACTTCTTTGATTCGAACCTGAGCGCTGCACCCGCCAACACCGGCTATAGCGGTCTCACGCGATCCGGGACCGCCTCAAAGAGCGGCAATTCGATCACCGCCACAGCGTCATTCTCGGCAACGGTCCCGACGATGTTCCTGAGCATCATCGGCCAGCCGACCATCACGCTGACCGGCAATTCGACGTCGGTCTACGGGCTTCCGTCCTACATCGACTTCTATCTGATGCTGGACGTTTCGGCATCCATGGGAATGCCGTCGACAAGCGCCGAGCAAGCACGGCTGCAAGCCGTCAATCCCGACAACTATGGCGCCTATCCGACCGGCTGCACGTTCGCGTGCCATTTCACGGCGGCCGGAGCGTGTCCGCAAGCGACGTCAGGGCCCGATCCCGCTCATTCTGACGCCGACCAATCCGCTCTTGGGTGGCTACTGCCAAGGCTTCATCATTTCGCGGCTGGGAACGTCGCCAACTTCGTTCACGAACGGCACAACAAATCCGGTCAACGGCAACAAGGTCAACTGGACGAATCCGCAGGTGAGCTCCTGTCCAAGCGCGGGCACGACATCCTGCATCCAATTGCGCCTCGACGCGGTCGGCTACGCGATCAATGCGCTGTTGACGACAGCCAACAATACCGAAGCGCAAACCGGGATCACCAATCAATACCGCGTCGGGCTTTTTCCATTCATCCAAAATCTCTGCTACGCCAATCCCAGCAGCTCATCGTCATGCTCGGTCGGCCTGACCACGAGCCTGACCGGCAGCACCATCAACAACTTTGCCACGCAGCTCGCGACCTTGCTCGACACCGGCCAAAACTCCACGCTCGGCTCGGGCGGAACGCATTTCGAAAATGCGCTCAATACGATGAACAGGTCCGTGATACCCAATCCGGCCGGCACGGGAACGTCGGCCAACCCGATGCCCTATTTGTTCATCATCACCGACGGATCGCAGGATTATCAGACGCAGTGGAATCAGTCGTGGAGTTCGCAAAACTGGGGTTCGACCGGAGCCGTACCGTTTTCAAATTCGGCTACCGTGATCATGCCCAACAGCGTCACAGCCACGGATTATTGTGCAACGCTCAAAAATCGCGGCGTGACCATCGCCATCTTATACATTCCCTATCAGACGATCCTGAATGCCAATCCGACATTCGCGAACAATGAAGACGGCTACGCCAACAACAACATCGCTAACATCGCGCCGGCCCTGCAAAACTGCGCGTCGAACAATTTCTTCTTCACCGCCAATTCGCCAAGCGACATTCAGAACGCGCTGATCCAGATGTTCCAGCAAGCCGCCGGCACCGCCCACGTCACGCAGTAGTTCGGGGCCATGCACGCGGCGGAAGCTTACAAACTCGAGCTCGCTTCGATCTGACGGACACTCTCGAAGTAAGGCAGCCGGACACGCGTATAATGTCCAACCGCCCGCACGGGCGCGCGCCCGCGTGACCTGCGACGCGGCG
Source organism: uncultured Alphaproteobacteria bacterium (assembly GCA_963737755.1). Lineage (GTDB taxonomy): Bacteria > Pseudomonadota > Alphaproteobacteria > Rhizobiales > Xanthobacteraceae > BOG-931. The sequence continues at coordinate 332,064 of CAVTTZ010000033.1, forward strand.
CCGAGCCAATTGAGCAAGCGAATGTTGGCGCCAACCGGCACCCTACGCCGAACCAGTCGTTGACAATCGCCAATGAGATTCGAGGCTGCCGTCAGCGGTGCACTCAGAAGCGGATCTAGCCAAGCCCTTGATCGCGCTGGCAGGAGTGGAGGGACTTCGAACCCCCAACCCCCGGTTTTGGAGACCGGTGCTCTAGCCAGTTGAGCTACACTCCTAGGCGCGCGAATACCTAAACCGGTCCAGGCGACTAGGCAATGGCCGCGTCCTCGTTATCGACGTCATTCTGAACGCCAAGTCGCGACCCACTCTGACGGATGTACCCTGAACGTTCGCGATTGCGTTCGTATTCTGCTTCCGAGCAGGCGGAGCTACGCCGCTCGAAGAACGGCGGATGGCGGCTTTTAACGCCAGCGTGAAGACCCTATGACGCCTTGATTGGCGTGTCCTTTTGCGGCGTATCCTTGTCGGCGGGGATTTCTGGCTTGGTTGGCTGCGGTTTTGGATCAGAAGTCGAAGGCGAGACTTCCGGTTTGTCCTGAGTTGGTTGCTTACTCATGGCTATGCCTTTTGATAAAGAAAAACCGCCCAGTGAGACCGCCCAGTGAGACCGCCCAGTGAGACCGCCGGTGCGAGTGGGATTGCACGGATCGTCGTCGTCCAGAGCGGCTGCGCAAAAAAGGCCCGGCGCTGAGACACGCCGAGCCTAATTGACTGCGATAATCAGTTATTTCTCGGGATGGCCCGTTCCGGGCTTGGAGGTCTTTGGAGCCTTGCCGTCCTCCACCCTGCCTTCATTCCGCAAGTCGCGGCCTTCCTGCGCCCTGCGTTGGCTCTCCGGCGATTTGCCGTGCTCGTTGAGTTCTTCCTTGACGAAGCCGGCAGCCTCTTTGAGTTCGCCTTTAACGCTCATGTCATTCCACCTTATTTGACGGTTGCGCGATCGATCCGCGCCTGGGTGGAAAACGCGCGAAAAGCTATTTTGCTCCCTTAGTGCCGTTTAGCCGCAGAAAGCGTGCGGCAAGCAAGCGAACCCTTCAACCGCCATCGATCATCAAGGCGTGGAAAGGTGGCGTACTTCCTGGCTTTGATCGTCGCGCGTTGGGTCGCAGTCGTCCCTTTTCCGCAATGATCGGCGGCTGCGAAATTTCCAGAAGGCTGCGGAACTGAGGCGTCGCAGCAAGAGAGCCCCGACCATCGCGAGATCGTCGGAGCCCTCGAGCGTTCGGCTCGCGGGGAGCGAGGGGCAGCGAGCCGACACGAGTTGGCTGCTCCAGAGGGCGATTGAAGGCGATTAGTTGGGCATCAAAACCTTGTCGACGACGAGGATGACGCCGTTGCTCTGCATAACGTCGGCGATCGTGACCTTCGCAGATCCACCTTTTTCGTCCATGATCATGAGGTCCTTGCCGCTGCCCGAAACGGTGAGCGTACCGCCCTCCACCGTTTTCAGTTCGGCTTTTCCGCCGCCCTTCTTGATGTCCTGGTCCAGCATCGCTGAATCCAGCTTCCCTGGCACGACGTGGTACGTCAGGATCTTGTCGAGCATTTTTTTATTCTCGGGCTTCAGAAGCGTGTCGACCGTTCCGGCCGGCAGTGCCGCGAAAGCCTCGTTTGTCGGCGCAAACACTGTGAAAGGTCCTTTGCCCTCCAGCGTATCGACGAGACCACCGGCCTTCACCGCGGCCACCAGCGTGGTGTGATCCTTCGAGTTCAGCGCGTTCTGAACAATGTTTTTGTTGGGATACATGGCGGCTCCGCCGACCATGGGATTTTCAGCAAATGCGGTTCCGACGAGCGTTGTTAGGATCGCCGCAGCGGCCAGCAGTTTGATCTTGGTCATTGTGTTTGCTCCCTTGCACCACGGGCATCGGTCAATCCGCTGCCGGCGTCGGCGCGACCTAGCTCAGCAGCGAGCTTGGTCATACGTCAGGTACGGAAGACGCAAGCGTTTAGTTTCTCAATCACGTTTTGTTGTGAGCGGAATTGCGAGTCTCTCCGACTTAGCGCGATTCCGGACGATACAGGCAGCGTACGGACAGCCGCCCCGATAGTTTCGCGTCGGAATAATAATTTCAGCTCTTCTCACGCGGAACGCGAAACGTCATCCTCCGCTTTGTCATTCACAAGGACCGTCATCTCATACCTCGACCAGGAGACTAAGATGCGATCGACGACCATCGTTACTGTTGTGGGTCTTGTTCTGTTTGCCGGCAGCACCGCCGTTGTCGCCCAAGACATGAATGGGATGAATGGCAACTCTATGGGGTCAAGCACGATGACCCACAAGCCGATGACCAAGAAACAAAAGATGATGATGATGCGGAAGCAACAGATGATGAAAAAGCAGGAGATGATGCAGCACAATATGTGACGAGGATCTGATGTGATCCCGGCCGACGAGGCGCCATGTCCGAGTTCGAAGACGAGCCTTCGTTTCGCGCGTGGCAAGAAGCGTTGCGCGGCGTGGTCGCGGCACATCTGGCGTTGAGCCGGGCGCGTCAGCCCGCAGAACGGGTTTCTGCGCAGGAAGAGTGCGATAAGGCTATCGCCACGTACAAGGGCATGTCGGAAAAGTGGGCTACCGCTTAGTCTGCGCGCAGCGGAGCCACGGAGCTTCGGCGCACCGTCTTGCAGCGCTTGGATATTCGCGCTCGCGACGTAGTGGAGGTCGCTTCCGCTGGTCGCAATCGCACGCGATGGCATTGTAAAAGTAAAGGCTGTCTCCTCGACGGATGAGGTTACGCTGATCGTACCGCGATGGGCGCGTGCTATCTCCGATGCGATGTATAAGCCGAGTCCCAGGCCCTGCTGATTTGGTCGAACATCCCCTCTTGCGAATGGTTGAAACAACCGATCCATTGCGAGAGATGGTATTGGTTCGCCCTTGTTGCAGACCACCAGCTCAAAGCTCTCGCCGGATGTTCGGGCCGTGACCCGCACCGGCTCGCCAGCGAAACTGTGGTCCAAGGCATTGGCGAGCAGGTTTGAGAAAAGTTGACCGATCCGCGGCGCATCGGCAACAACGGGATGAGCCAAGTCGATATTCGCGACGATCCGATGCTCGCGATGGATGGATTGTAGCTCGTCGATGACCTGTTGGAGAACCGGCGCTAGCGCCTCCGCAGAAGGGTGAACAATGATACCGCCGCCCAGCCGGCCGCGGGCAAAATCCAAAACGTTAGTAATAAGCCCGGTCATGCGTAAAATGCTCTTGTCCATCATCGCGAGGATGGACTGTGCCTTCTCACTGAGCGGAGTGCCACGCAACAGCTGAGTTCCCGCCGCCATCGAGCCCAGGGGGTTACGTAAGTCGTGGCCGAGAACCGCAATAAATTGATCGCGCAGTTCTCCCACCGCGTGTGCATCCAACAGACTTGCTTGGGCTTCGGCGAGTTGCCGGCCGGCGTCGAGGTGAAAGGCGATCAGTTCGGCGAATAGTTCGAACATCCCGATTACGGCCGGGTTTTTCAGCTTGGCCGGCTTAGGGTCAATTGCACACAGGGTGCCGAAGAAGCTGCCGTTCTTTAGAAAAATGGGAACTGAGATGTAGCTTTGAAAACCATACATGGCCGGGGTGGGATGCCGCTTGAAATCCTCATCTTCGGCGACATGGTCGATAATCGTCGCCGCACGATTTTGGCGGACCTCGTTGCAGATTGTGGTGTCGACCTTGAGTTCCCCGCCGGGTTTAAGTCCGAAGCTGATTTCGTCGTTGACCGCCAGGCACACCCAGCGCTGATCGGTAACGCGCGCAATCGCAGCAAAACCCATCCCAGTAACCCGACACACGACATTGAGGATCGTTGGTACCGCCGCGATGGCCGTGACAGCTGCGATCTCTGTTTGAAAATCACCGTCAGCCATTTATCCACATCAAGAAACTGGGCTTTGCTGGTTGGTCAGGATTAACAGTACTATAGCCCAACGTGGTTCACCGCTGCCAGAACAGTTGCCGGCGTGTGAGGCTTTGGCAAAAACACGCTTCCTTCGGGCATGAGTTTGGCTTGTGGTTTTCCCATCCCCGTCGTGATGATGATCTCGATGGGTGGCCAGCGCCCTTTGATCGCCGTCGCCAGCTTCAGGCCGTCCATCGAGCCAGGCATATTGACGTCGGTGATCACCACTCGAATGTCGCTGCGCTCCTCGAGTATCGCAACGGCTTCGTCAGCGTTTGCTGCGGACAGCACTTCATAGCCTGCGCTCGAGAGTACGTGACTCAAGAGCTCGCTGATCAGAAATTCGTCCTCGACTGTCAAAATCACGGTCACAATTTTTCTCTCCACAAACCTCCAACCAACGCGATCCGTCTACAGTTCCAATGGGTTTGGCCATCGTCCGAGGTGACGCTCGAGCGCCGGCGGGGGTCGGCGAAGCGGAGTGCGGGGTGAGCGCCGCGAGGGGGCCGGAAAACTCCGCACTCTTTGGTCAGCTTGAACGCGCCCGTGCTGCGACTGCGCCGGTGACGCGCGCCGCAGTCCCCAACCACGGCCCTCGGAGGCCTTCAAAAGAGTAACGCGGCCCGCTGCGCAGGGCGTAGTGGGGCAAAGGGCACACTCGGGCATCAGCTCTTGCGGAATTTTCGCGGCATTGCCAATGATCGGAACGTGCATCACCACGCGGGGTCCGCATGCCGACACGACGCATGATCGTTCTTGCCGCCGCTCTCTGCGCCGTCCCGTCAATACTTACGCCGACACAGTGGGCCATGGCCGAGGACGCCTCCGCCCTCGCCTTCGTGACCGACATCTACGCCGCCTATAAGGGCAAAAATTCCAAAGGCCGCCCGCTCGGCGACGAGCGCGCGATCCGCCGCGTGTTCGAACCTTCGCTGGCGGCGTTGATGGTGAAGGACCAGAAGGCCGCCGCCAAGCGCGGTGAAGTCGGATTGCTCGACTTCGACCCGTTCGTCGACGGCCAGGATTGGGACATTTCCAATTTCGATATCGCGGTCGATGACGCCGCGCCCGGCAAGGCCCAAGCAACCGTCAAATTCACCAACTTCGACAAACCCGCGACGGTCAAGCTGGATCTGGCCAAGGCAAGGAATGACTGGCGCATCGCCAACATCATCTGGCTGCGCGACGGCAAGACCGACACCTTGCGGAAAATCTATACGCACTGAAGGCAGCCGCTGGCGCGGCGCTTTGATCGCTCGAGAAGAGTATCGATCTTCCCTATTGCCTGCTGAGACCCGCACGCCGCAAGGCGTCCGCCAACGCGCCATCCGAAGGACCGGCGTTGCGGCTGGGGCCATTGGCAACTGTCGCGCTTGGCGGCAACGCGCTCGGTTCCGGAAGCACGCGACGGCTGACTGCCGACTTCGTCGTCGAGCCGAAGCGTCAGGCTGATGCGCTTGCGCGGCTTGTCGACTTCCAGCACCTTCACGCGCACGATATCGCCCGGCTTCACCACGCTGCGGGGATCTTTCACGAACGTCTTCGACATCGCGGAGACATGCACGAGGCCGTCCTGGTGCACGCCGATATCGACGAACGCGCCGAACGCCGCGACGTTCGTCACGGCGCCCTCGAGCACCATGCCGGGCTCGCAGGTCGTTGAGCGTCTCGACGCCGTCCTTGAACTCCGCCGTCTTGAACGCCGGCCGCGGATCGCGTCCCGGCTTTTCCAGCTCGCGCAGGATGTCGGTCACGGTGGGCAGGCCGAACTTGTCGTCGACGAACGCTGCGGCTTGCAGCGCGCGCAGCACCGGCGCGTTGCCGATCAGAACCGCGAATGTCGCTCTTGGTGGCTTGCGATGATCCGGCGCACCACCGGATAGGATTCCGGATGCACCGCCGGACGCGTCGAGCGGATCGTCGCCGCCGGAAATCCGCAGGAAGCCGGCGCATTGCTCGAACGCCTTGGGGCCGAGCCGCGGCACCTCCTTCAGCGCCTTGCGCGAGCGGAACGAGCCGTGCGCGTCGCGATACGCCACGATGCTCTGCGCCAGCCCGGGCCGATGCCGGAGACGCGCGCCAGCAGCGGCGGCGAGGCGGTGTTCAGGTCCACGCCGACGCCGTTGACGCAATCCTCGACCACCGCATCGAGCGATCGCGACAGCTTGAATTCACTGAGGTCGTGCTGGTACTGGCCGACGCCGATCGATTTGGGATCGATCTTCACCAGCTCGGCCAGCGGATCCTGCAAGCGGCGCGCGATCGAAACCGCGCCGCGCAGGGTTACGTCGAGACCGGGCAGTTCTTCCGACGCATAGGCCGAGGCGGAATAGACCGACGCGCCCGCTTCCGACACGACAACCTTGTGCAGCTTGAGATCGGCAGGCCTTTTTCACCAGCTCGATGGCAAGCTTGTCGGTCTCGCGCGAGGCGGTGCCGTTGCCGATGGCGATCAGCTCCACCTTGTGCTCGCGCACGAGTTTCATGAGCACGGCAAGCGCTTCGTCCCAGCGCCGCTGCGGCTCGTGCGGATAGATCGTGCTGGTGGCGACGACCTTGCCGGTGGCATCGACCACGGCGACTTTCACGCCGGTCCGGTATCCGGGATCAAGCCCGAGCGTCGGCCGCGGGCCCGCCGGCGCCGCGAGCAGAAGATCGCGGAGGTTGGAGGCAAAGACGTGCACGGCTTCCTCCTCGGCCGCACCCCATAGGCGCACCCGCAGATCGATCGACAGCGTTACGAAGATCTTCGTGCGCCAGGCCCAGCGCGCGGTGTCGACCAGCCATTTGTCGCCCGGACGGCCGCGATCGGCGATGCCGTAGGTCTGCATGATGCGCAGCTCGTAAGCGCTGACCGCGAGGCCGCGTCGCCGGACCGTCCGGCTCGACGGTGAGGTCGAGCATCTCCTCCCGTTCGCCGCGAAACAACGCCAGCACACGATGCGACGGCATCTTGTTCAAGCGCTTCCGAAAATTCGAAGTAGTCCTTGAATTTCGCGCCCGCTTCCTGCTTGCCGTCGCGCACCGCGGACGTGAGGCGGCCATGCGCCCACAACTCCTCGCGCAGCGCACCGATCAGGTCGGCATTCTCGGCGAACCGCTCGACGAGAATCGCACGCGCACCATCGAGGGCTGCCGCCGCATCGGCGACCTTCTTGTCGGCCGAAACAAACGCTGCCGCACTGGCCGCGGGCTCGTTCTGCGGCTGCGTCAAGCAACAGGTCGGCGAGCGGCTCCAAGCCCGCTTCCTTGGCGATCTCGGCCTTGGTGCGGCGCTTGGGCTTGTAACGGCAGATAGATATCCTCGAGCCGGCTCTTGCTGTCGGCCGCCATGATCGCCGCCTCGAGCTTGTCGTCGAGCTTGCCCTGCTCGCGCATGGAATCGAGGATGACCTTGCGCCGGTCATCGAGCTCACGCAGATACCGCAGCCGCTCCTCGAGCGTGCGCAGCTGCGCATCGTCCAGCGATCCGGTGGCTTCCTTGCGATAGCGGGCGATGAACGGAACGGTCGCACCGCCGTCGAGCAGCTCGACGGCCGCCTGCACCTGCTGCTCCTTGACTCCGAGCTCTGCGGAAATCCGCGCCTGTATGGAAGCCGCCAAAGGAGCACCTCATCGGGAATGCGAGAGTATAGCCGAACCGGGCCGCGGATATGGACCGCCCGCCTTTGATTCTTCAAGCCACTGTTTTGCCGATCACCGCCATAGCCAGAATGCGATGCGCCTGAGCCACGCCGCTTGTCCTTGGAACCAACCGGTTCGTCGACAGATCAGTCACCTGCGACCGGATATCGGGCTGCGATTCACGGACCTCGTCAAGGCCCCTGGAAGATGTGCTCCGGCTAGTCCGCATCGTCGTAGTGGCTGATTTCCCAGCGGATTTCATCTTCCTCGGTCCACTCGCTCGAATGGTTCCAGCCGAATGTCGGCAGCGGTGGCGGAAGATCGCTTGATGTCACCCGCTTACGGAACGTTCGGTGGAAAAAGTCGAAGAGCCATTGCATGTTCTGCACTCCCCGCTGTCGCCGAGCCCGCTCGCGGGATACATGACCGGCGTCAACCTTCACGTCGATGGCGGCCTCTCGTCAATCTCGTGAAGCAACCGTGTTCTCTCTCGGAGCCGCACATGCACACGCCGTCCTCTTCAAGCGCGTTTTGCACGCGACACGATTTTTCTGATCGCGATCGATCCGTCATCGCCAAATTCCGCGAGATGACGGGGCCTTCCAAAGGGAAGCTCCGCGGCATTGAAGCGCGACCCACATTCGACGACATCATCCGGCATACTGCTGTTCCGGCAGGCGTCAGCTATCGGGCGGGCCGCGTCGGCGGGATCGCCGGATGGTGGTGCGAGCCGGCGGGCGCCCCGGCGGACCGCGCAATCCTTCATCTGCATGGCGGTTGGTTCAACTGGGGTAAGGCCGAAGCGTTCCGGTCGCTGGTCGGTCACATGGCTCGCGGCGCAAATGCAAACGCGTTCATCCCGGACTATCGACTCGCGCCAGAGCACCCTTTTCCGAGCGCGACCATCGACGCCGCTGCCTGCCTCGCCGGGATGCTCGAAGGCGACGCCACCATTGCTTTGACCGGCGACTCTGCCGGCGGCAACCTCGCTTTGGTGACGCTGGCAGGAAGCTCGCCCGCGCAACGGGAGCGCATCGCTGGCGCCGTGGTCCTTTCGCCGGTGACCGACCTCACTTTGAGCGGCGAGAGCTGGGCGAGCCGCGGGGATGCCGATCCGATCTTCGTCAAAGAGCAAGTGCAGGGCCTTGTCGACGCCTACCTCGCCGGTCATGCCCCGGATGATCCTGTGGCTTCGCCGCTGTTTGGAGATCTTTCAGGGCTGCCGCCGGTTCGCGTTCACGTCGGCGATGCGGAAGTCTTGTTGGACGAACTTGCTTCGGTGGGCGCAGAAAGCGGCAGCGGCCGGAGTTGACGTCCATGTCGATATCTGGGACGGCATGCCGCACGGCTTCACCGGGAATATCGGCCAGCTGGAGAGCGCGGACGGCGCGTTGGCACTGATCGGCGCATTTCTCCTGGAGCGGTTCGTAGCGCGCTCGCACGCCTGATCCGAGCCGGCCAGCACCGAGCGCGGCAGACGAAAACCTGGCAGTCTCAGCGTCCCTTTACGCGCCCGCGCATCGTTCCATGGTGCTTCGACGCTTCCCGCCGGGCTTTACGCTCTTCACGTTGTTCCGCGGTCAATCGTGTTGCCACGGGCTCAAATTCAGCGGCTGGCGAGAGAGCGCTATCGGCCGCTCAAGTCAGAGTTCGAAGCGAGCGTAATTTTTATCAGCGAGTTTTTTGCTCTGGAAACACTTGCACGAGTTCGTCAGTGGCTACTATTTCCACATCGGTATAGGTATCCGCCGCGATGATCCGCACTGGGACATGTCGCATCGCGAATACAAGTTCGCCATCCACCACGCTCAAATCGTCAGCGCTGACTGACAGTATCTGCCCATCACGCCTGGTCACCTTCCACGTGTGGGAAGGTTGAGCAGCGACGCGACTTTTCGGGCTCGGTTTTGCTTTTCTTGCCTTTGCCATGCGCGCCTTTTTCCACGTCTGGCGCGGAACAGCAACCAAAGCATTCAAGGCCTTCCACAGGAATAAGTTCGCTAGCAGACGCGCACTAAGACCCCGACCGCGCCCGATACTGCATGCGCCATGCCTCGAATTCGACGATCGAACGGAAGTCGCCGCGAAACACTCTGCAGCGAACACTCTAATGGTTTTTGATAGCCTGAAGGTTCAAAAGAGTGGAGCGGGTGAAGGGAATCGAACCCTCGTCATAAGCTTGGAAGGCTTCTGCTCTACCATTGAGCTACACCCGCAAGTCCTTGATATTGCTTGTTTCCGACAAAGCCTGCGAGCATTTCTTTATCGGGATTTGGTCGGTGGCGCAAGGACTTATCTTTGTCTTCTAACCTCCCGAAAATACACCATACACATCCAGCTTCAAGGCGCGGATTTCGCGTTCTCCCGCCTCCCCGCGTAAACCGTTCCTTCGCACCTACGTTGCATTTAAGACTTTCAACGAGAAGTGGACGAGGCCATGCGCAAGTTCATAGCTGCGGGAATGCTGGTCTTATTTACAATGCTCCCTCCCCCAGCGCGTTCAAGCGATGCCAATCAACTTGTTCACTTCGGCGTCTACAATTTTTACATTCCAAAGTCTTGGTGGGCTGAGGGCGGAATTTGGCTCACACTCAGGGACCGCAGTCAGCCCAGCGGAGCGCGAACGTGGAGTAAGCCCTCAGACGAGCCAATAACGGCCGATGAAATCAGTATCAAGGTAACGCGAGTTGATAAAAAGCCTTCGACTATGCAGCAAGCGTGGCCTCACCCGTTGCCTGAACTTATCATCCTTGAGTACGCGCCAGGCCCCCACGGGAAGTCGCCGCCCGAACAAGAAGTCGAGAAACTCAACGATAGCTCCGACCTAACGGAGGTGACGGAAGATTGTTTTACGAAAGTACGGTCGCTTGGAAAGGATGACGAAATCTTTGTCTGCAAAGGCTATCGCAATAAAATTGGACGACAGCTAATTCTTGACTCAGATAGCGCTGACTTGATGGGCAATCGCATGCCCAGCTCGGTAAGCATTCTAATAGAGCCGGATGTGTCACTAAGATATAGGTTCAGTAACAAGACTTATCCGCAGAACACTTGGGCCGCACTGTACCGCTCGACAATTGACTTGATCGAATATCTGCAGAAAGCCGAAGACTAAACATTGCGGGCGCACTGGCGCGCAAGCTGGCCGACCGATTGCGTCAATTTTGATCGACTAGCGCTCCGGATATCAAACAAACACGCTCAATCTAATCAACAACGGCGGGGCCTAACGCGCCGTCGTTCTGTTTCGTAAGTACCCGATTGCTCCCGTGCCCTGCCCGGTGTAGCCCATTCGCCAAGGTGTGTGGCAGCAGTTCTTGGACTCGGTTGTGGCCGGCGTTCGGAAGTCTCAGGAACCGACTTAATCGCAGAGAGCGCGGATAATCTCACAAGCTGCGACGACGCCACTCGCTACCGCCGCGGCAAAGGCAGTCAATGCCGCCCAGCTATTCCAATAGCCGGCACGCTGTAAGTCGCCAATGAAAGCATCCATGTTATTTCGTATCTCTACGCCAGCACTTACTGCCCAAAACAGGCCACTGAGAAACCACAGTAGAGCGGCGAAGCTGCCAGCGACAAGGATGATGGTGCGGAGATTTATTTGCGGGCTCATTGAGCGACTCGGTGCGACGCGCGCAGTATAGCTTGTGCCGAATGGACTGTTGAGGCCACGGCTAGTGGCCCCGCTTAAACAGCTTCAAAATCCGCCGCGAGGGACCGACGGGTTGCCGCAATTCGTGTCTTCAGGGCAAACCCGGATTTCCGGCAAAAGTGACGACGAAGCGCGGGCCGTTCTGCGTCGGCTAGGACCAACTCCATCGCCGGTCGCTTGCACCACGACGAGCTGACAGCGACGGTTTCAGGAAAACTCAAGGGACGAAGCGTCACTTATTTCTAGCATCGGCTCCGATCATCACGTCATGCAGCAGCGTCTCATAGCCAACGTTCGTCTCCTTTTGAAACCATCATCGTACTGAAAATTCATTCTTACCGCCGCGAGGTCCATTGCAGGACCTCGACGCTTGACTTCGAATTGAAGCGAGATGCCCTCGGCTGGCGCAATGCCAAGCACCAGCCAGGTCGGTCGCAGACGTGTCGACCAGCGTATCCTGAAAGGCAGCGTACGGAGCCTGCTTGAAACAAACCCCTATTTCCATACTCCGTCGCGACAAATGCTTGCCTGTCCTGAGGTAGAGCGGCACGGCAGCCCAGCAGCTTTGACTCGACAGTGAGGACGGTCGTTGGAGCAACACGCCGCTGAATGTCGTTTGTGGTTCACAGCCGCGCCGGATCATGTAGCGCAACGCTTGTCAAACCGAGAAGGGCGCCGCCTCAGCCCACGCGCCTTCTACCAACCGTCGCGCCAGACGCAGGCAGCGAAGCAATAAAGTTGGCCTCCGCCTTCTGACGCTCGGCGCCGCGATAGCGGGTGTGAGCCGATGCGCACACGAGCGCATCTCGCGACAGGTTCGGCAATTTGGTTTAGAATGCTTTCATAAGCCGAGCGAACCGGCATGTCGATGCGATTGCGCTCAAGAGGCAGGGAGGAAAATATGCGAACGACCACTGACCGATTTCTTACGACGCATGCTGGAAGTTTGCCACGACCCAAGGCTCTCCTCGATCTGCTAAAAACAAAGGATGATGGCGAGCCATTTGATGTTGCACGGCTTGAAGCGGCGACGGCAGCCGCTACGAGCGAGATTGTTCAGAAGCAGATAGACTCTGGTGTCGACATCATCAATGACGGTGAGATGAGCAAAATAGGTTACGTAACCTATGTCAAGGATAGGCTGACTGGTTTCAATGGCGCGGGCTCGTTTCCCCCCATGGCTGACTTTGGAGACTTTCCCGAATACGCGGAGCGCTTTGTGACTGAGGCCCAGGGTGTGATTACGCTGAAAACGCCGGCGTGCGATGGCCCCGTGAACTGGAAAGATCGCGAGGCTACGAACAAAGACATAAGTCGCCTCAAAACCGCAATGGCGGAAAAGCCGCCACGCGACGCATTCATGACGACCGCATCGCCAGGCGTCATCGCGCTGTTCCTAGAGAACAAACATTATTCCAGCCACGAGAGGTATCTCGAAGCATTGGCCGACGTGATGAAGACGGAATATGATGCTATCCATGAGGCTGGGTTCATTCTGCAACTCGATTGCCCCGATCTCGCCGTTGGTCGTCATACCCGCTTCGCCAGTAACACAACGGCAGAATTTGCGAAGGTGGTTGAAATTCATGTCGCTGCGATTAATCGAGCGGTTGCGGACATTCCCCCCGACCGGATCCGGCTTCATTTGTGCTGGGGCAATTACGAAGGACCACACCATCATGATGTGCCGCTGGGCGACATCATCGTACCAATACTAGATGCTAAGGTAGGCGCCATATCGTTCGAGGCGGCCAATCCGCGTCATGAGCACGAATGGACGACTTTCGAGACGGTCAAGTTGCCTCAAGGCAAAGTCCTTATCCCGGGCGTCATCAACTCGTCGACAAATTATATCGAGCACCCCGACCTGGTCGCACAGCGCATCTTGAGGTTTGCCAAGCTGGTCGGGCCAGAGAACGTCATTGCCGGAACAGACTGCGGATTCGCCACTTTTGCCGCTTACACACCGGTCGTACCCGGAATCGCGTGGGCCAAGCTACAGTCACTCTCTGAAGGGGCCCGTATTGCCACTCGGCAATTGTAGCGCACGAAGTTCAGAGTATCAGATCTTGGTGGTCAAGCCCGAAGCAGCAATAGGGGCGGCGATCCAAGGTCGCTCGCCGGAGCGAGACGCGCTACGGAGTTAGTCACCGCTTTGCAGAGATCTAGCACGCACCACGCTCACGCCCGAGGGCGATGAGCCGGCCGAAAAAAGGGGCAGAGGCGCCACGCCCTCGATCCATCGCCCCGGAAGCCTTGGCCTTCCGATTTCATTGATCTGCATTCTCAAACGGTTTCCGGAGAAGTCGGACCGGTGACGCGTCGTCAATTCATGACCCCGCGGCGGGTATGCTCGCGAAGTTCACCCAGCATTGATACCGGCCTCACGCGCGTGAGAACATTGCAAGTGACTTAGGAAAACGGATCAATCAGGAAGCCTCGTCAGCCGCGGCCGCCATACGCCCAGCACAACATTTGCTGCAGCCACCACCAGCAACACCCAAAGTGAGTTGCGCACGGACGTCAGTGATGGCGCCAACGCCGCGGCGCTGCTGCCCTCGGTCAGGGCGCGGGCGCTCAAGTTCCGCTTCCTCCTGGATGGGACCCAGGATAGCCGTAAATCCCCATTCGAAAATTACAATGCCTGTTGCGAGCTTGGCCCAGGCCCAACCGGCGCTGTGATAGGCGGGATTGAGGGCAATCGCCAGCAATCCGGCAATTAAGGTCAGCGCGAGCGATGGAAAGAATACCCATGTCACGACCCCACTCAGCGCAGCTGTGGTCAGCGCGTATTCCGTAAGCGAACTTGGCTGCGGAACGAATCCCAGCAGCACGATGAGACAGGCCATCGCACCCATGAGGCCGATGGCGCCAATCGTGTGCAGAAATTTCATCAAACGACGCATCAAGCCAACTCATCGCCGACGGCATCGAACCCGCAATTTTGTGCTACGCTGCCTGTTCGGGGCAGAGCAGATCATGCAGTTTGCCGAACCACGTGCGGCAGACGGCTCAGCAGTTCGGTCGCACCAGACTGGACCTCGGACTGCGTGATCAGGCTGCCTGAGCCAGGCCCATCTCCGCCCATATGTCGGACAGAGCCGTCACCAAAGCCTCGATGTCGTCATCCGAATGGTGCGGCGACGGCGTGATGCGAAGACGCTCGGTTCCGCGCGCCACGGTCGGATAGTTGATCGGCTGCACGTAAATGCCGTAACGATCCAGCAGGACGTCGCTGATCTGCTTGCAAAGCACCGGATCGCGCACCATCACCGGAACGATGTGGCTCGGATTGTCGAGATGTTGCACGCGGGCCTCGTCAAGCCGCCGGCGCAAGTTGGCAACGCGGTCCTGATGCCGCTCCCGCTCGTAGGCGCTCGCTTTCAGATGGCGAATGCTGGTCAAGGCTCCGGCCGCGACCGCCGGCGGCAAAGCGCTTGAGAAAATGAAGCCCGACGCAAAGCTGCGGACAAAGTCACAAATGGTGTGCGAGCCGGTGACATAGCCGCCGATCACGCCGAAGGCCTTGGCCAGCGTTCCCTCGATGATGGTGAGACGGTCGCTCAGCCCTTCCCGGTCGGATATACCGCCGCCGCGCGGTCCATAGAGGCCGACGGCATGGACTTCGTCCAGATACGTCATCGCGCCACTCTCGTCGGCGACGTCGCAGATGTCGGCGATCGGAGCAATGTCGCCATCCATCGAGTAGACCGACTCGAATGCGATGAGCTTGGGCGCGTGCGCATCAAGGTCGGAAAGCTTTCGTTTCAAGTCGGCGACATCGTTATGGCGGAAGACGCGCGTTTCGCAGCGGCTATGCTTCATGCCCTCGATCATTGACGCGTGATTCAACTCGTCCGACAGGATGACGCAGCCGGGCATGCGCGAAGCCAGCGTACTCAGCGTGGTCCAGTTGGAGACGTAACCGGAATTGAACAGCAGCGCCGCCTGCTTGCCGTGAAGGTCCGCGAGCTCCGCCTCCAGCAGGACGTGATAATGATTGGTTCCGGCGATGTTGCGGGTGCCGCCCGCCCCTGCTCCGCAGCGGTCAAGTGCCTCATGCATGGCGGCAAGCACCTTCGGGTGCTGGCCCATGCCGAGATAGTCGTTCGAGCACCATATGGTGACCTCGCTTTGCCCGGACGGGGCGTGATGGGTCGCCTTGGGAAACGCGCCGACCTTGCGCTCAAGATCAGCGAACACCCGATAGCGCCCCTCGCGGCGGAGACCATCAAGTTGGCGGCGAAAATAGTCTTCGTAGTTCATGATGCTCTCCCGTCTGTCATTTGATCGAAGTGGATTGAGCTTGTCGTGGCGATGCCGAAGAGGCCGCGCGCAAATCGGCGGCGCCTGCAGCTGCCTGGCGTTCCCGATAGGCTGAACGGAATTGCTCCTCCAGCCGCCGTCGCGCCGCCGAGGCTGCACTCTTCGGCGACGAAGGAGCTTCCGTCCCGGCCGAAGAGACGATGGAAAGAACCGGCTTCGCTGCCGGCCCCGATGCACGTGTCCGCGTTGTGGCTGGCGAACGCACGCTCCAGCGCCAAAGGTTGACCACGGGGATGGGCAACACCATGAAAACGTGCTCGAGCGCGCCGAGCGCGACAAGCGTCGCCAGCAGTGCGTAAGCCAGCGCCTGGAAATGCGATGCAGCGCCGATCGCTGCGACCGCGAGGAAAACTGCCGCCGCCGTTGAGAGCGTCAACGACAGCGGTAAAAGCGCATTCATCGGCTTCCGCGCGAAATAACTCTGGAGAAAGCTCACTTGGGCTGGCAAGAGCTCGTCGTTGAGCGTGCGCACGCCGAGAAACAGGTTGAGCTTGGCGCTCTGCCGCAAGATTAGCAACGCGGCGAAGGTCCACCAGCCGAGCTGATTGGCAGCACCGACGGTCACGGCGAAGACCAGGCCTGCGGTGGCGACCAAAGCGAGTTCGTGAAAGGCAATTGCTTGGAGGGCGAACCAGATCCGATCGGTGATGGTGCATCCAGGCGGGCAGCATTCCGGCCGCGGGCCGGTGATCCAGCCTGCCAGCAACGATGTCTCGACCGCGCCCCAGAGCAGGATGGCGCAGGTAAATACGCAATAGGCGCCTGCCCCACTGGCGAGCTGACTGCTCACGGCGACGCCGGCGAGCGACGTCACGAACAGAACCGCCGCTCCGATTTTCAGCAGCCGATCATGCCGCGCGGACGAGCCGACCAAAAACAAAACCGTGCCAGTCGAAAACCACCAGACGAACAAGACGTAGGGAATTGCGATCGCGATCGCAGACATGACAGGCTCCCATCACCAGGCCGGTTGAAGCCTGATTTCGTGCGGTAGCTCGTTTTTCTTCGCCGGCAACACGAACAGCCTCATGAACGCCGCGGCGGCACCGAGCGGCAGAACAACGCGTTTGAGCCGGCCGGCAATCCCACCCTGTGCCTTGGCGTCAGCGATCCGTTCGGCGACCTTGCGCAGTCGTTCGAGCCCAGAAAGGAAGCGCGGATCGTCGATATCGAGCACGACCGGGAAGACCTGGCGCGAGATTTCGGAGGTAATCCGAAAAACTCGCATGTCGTAATCGGTCGGGTTCATGCCGAGCGCCGCGTGGAATGCCGGCCGCATGTGATCGCGCACATACATGGTCGCGAACACTGCGAGCAGAAAGAACTTGATCCAGAGCTTGTTGTAACCTTTCAGCAGTCCGGGATCGGCGCGCATCAACAGCGCGAAGGCTTCGCCGTGCCGAAACTCGTCGTTGCACCAACGCTCGAACCACCGGAAGATCGGGTGGAATTGCCGGTCCGGATTGCGCTCCATCTGGCGGTAAATGGTGATGTAGCGCGCATACCCGATTTTCTCCGAAAGATACGTCGCGTAGAAAATGAATTTCGGCTTGAAGTAGGTATATTTTTTCACCTTGGTCAGAAAGCCGAGATCGACGCCGATACCGTGATCCTTCAGAATTTCGTTGATGAAGCCGGCATGGCGCGCTTCGTCGCGGCTCATATACGTGAACAGCTCGCGGATATCCGGATTGCGGATCTGCTTCTTGATTTCCGCATAAAGCACGCAGCCGGAGAACTCGGCGGTCAGGGAGCTCACCAGAAAATCCGTGAATTCCTTGCGCAGGTCGTCAGGCAGGTCGTTGAGATCTCTCGCGAACTCCGTCGTCTTGACGAAGTGCTTGCGGTTGAAATCCGCGCGCAGATCGGAAATGACGGCATCCCATTCGCGGCGGACCAGATCAACATTGAGCCGGTCCATCGCAGCGAAATCGGTGGTGTAAAAGCGCGGACTGAGAATCGTGTCCTCGCGCGCGAGGTCGGTACTCGACGACGTGCGGGTTCCGCCTTCGATCGCGATCATGCTGCCCTCCCGTCCGAAAAACTGACTTCATAGAGTTCAGTGAGTTCGAGATAGCCAGCGACCTGCGCCATCAAGCGCTTCAGCGCGCCGGCACGGACGACTGTCGCCGTGCGACGCAGCCGAACCGAGGAACCGAAGGCGATCCTGATCGGCGCACCGTGGATGGTGACCTCGTCGCCCGGCTGTATCTCGACGTCGTCGTCGAGGATGGCGTGGGCATGTAGGCTTTCGCTGGTCTGCTCGACCTCGATCGTGCAGCCGATATCGAACCGGCGGGGCCGCGATCGTGTTTGTTGGTTCATGGCTTATCCCTCCGCAGGGCGACCACATGCTCGAAGGCCTGCATGTTGGCGGCACCGAACGCCGCGAGATCGACACGTCGGCCGGTCGCGGGATCATCGATCGTGGTATGCCCGTCCGACCATTTGGCGATCACAAAGGCCGGGCCCGCGCCGACGCCGTGACGCTGACGGTCGAAGGCGAGACTGCGCAGTACGGTACGGACGAAGCCGTCGGTGCCGGCCGGCACGACACCGATGGTGGCGTCACTCTCCGGCGCAATCACCGAAATGCCGCCATCGCTGCGGTCCTCGAAGCGAAACGACGCGCTTTGCACCGTTGTTGCGTAATCCGCTCGAACGGTGCCGACACCGGTGACGCGGCCAAGGGCTGCCGCAACAAGTGAAAATCCGATCAGCGCAGCCGCTCCCAGCAACGCGCCACGCGGCACCATTCTTTGAGCAACAGCTTCGCTCATCGTCTCCTCCCTACGCAGCGGTCGCGACAGCGCGCGGCGGCTTCGCCGACCGCGGCATCGGCATCGCGACAACCGCAGGCTCAGGCGCTCGCGGCGACGCCGCAGTCAGCGCCCCTGCGAGTAAGTTCGCGACCTCGCGCACTTGCGGCACGCCGCGGATCATCGGTTCGACGTGTTTGAGCCGCCATGGGCGCACATGCGGCCACAGCAAAAGAAACTTCAGCCGTTGCTCGCCAATCACCGCGAGGGGAATATCGCCACTGCCGTCGGCGTATTCCTTCACCCCGGCGCTCGCGATCTGCCGGAAGGGAATGTTGAAAGTCATCGGCAGCACGGCGCCGAATTGCACGAGCACGCGGCGGTCGGTCACGCTGTAGCGGGTGGTCCGGCTGTAAAGCACTGCCAGCCCGCCGAGCAGTACCACGACGACGGCGAGCGGCACCGCCAAGCGACCGGCGACGGCAACGGATTCCGACCAGGGCTGATGCTCGAACGCGCCGACGGCGACGCGTGCCGCGAACAAGAGCGCGAAGTATGCAAACACGAGGCGGACATGAAACACGCGAACCGCCAACGCCCGAACCTTGGGCCTGCCCTGCCAGAGCAAACGCTCGCCTTTCGCAAGATCAAGCTTTTCGAACGACCCGATCCAGGTGCTCACAGCAATGGCTCCTGACGCGCCGGCGTGGCGTACAAGTTGCCGCCACCGAAATAGCCGACGATCCGGTCCTCTTCGCGCTTGGTGACTTGGTCGGCATTCGCCAACACCGGCGCGTCGGCGAATTGGCTGCCGAGGATCGATTGCACCAGGACATAACTCTGCCTCCAGCGCTTTTTGATGCGCACCATCGTCATCGGGAGCAGCACGCGCCGCCCGGCTGCACCGGCAACCTCGACCTCGAGATAACGGATGAGCATTTCCGCGCGATCGACCCACACGTCGCAAATCGTACCGCCCGTGTCGCCGTCGGCGCCGATCACCGGCATGCCGCGTGGATCAGGGTCGCGCGGCTCAAGCGTGATGGTGGCGTCGGCCCGCAGCGGCACGATCGCCGGAATGTCGTCCATCGTCAGTTCGGGAACATCCTCGCGGTCGGCGTACGAAGCCGGACCGACGCCATCGAGCATGGGGTTTCCCGTGGGGACGTACGGCGATCCGGGCCAAGGCGCCATCGGCGTCACCGGCGCATCGCGCCGATCGTTCTTCCAATTCGGCAATGTCGCAACTTGTCCACGTCGCAGCAGATATTTCTTCGTCCCCGGAAACGCCGGGAAACCGACTCCGCTGTGGCGGCCGGCATCCTCGTACTGCAGCGGATAACCCTCGCGCTTGTCTTCGCGTCTGAGATAGAAGACAAGGCCAGCGAAAAATATCCAGAACGCGTACAGGGTGACCTGTGCCACGTCGATATAACCGGTGAGGTCTGAGTGCATGACGTCCTCCCGAATGGGCTAGCCCGGAAACTCCGCGATACCGAACTTCAGTCTGTGTTGTTCCGCCGGATGTCGCGACCGAACCAGCGGTCCGATCACGGCGAGCGTCGCGAACAAGAGCGCGATCTCGATGTGATAAACGATGCTGTAGCCGGTCACCGGATTGGCGAGCGCCACGCCAAGATGGCCCTTCGTTGCAAGCGCCGACATCACGTCGCGAATGGCGCCGCCGCCCGCGATGGCCGCGCCGGCGGCTGTCGCTTGAACGGCGCCCCATGTGCCGAGCGCGAGACCGCTTTCACCGTCCTGCGCCAAGGCCATTGCGGCCGTCAGGGTACCCACCGCGAACAGACCGCCGCCGAAGCCGATCAGTGTCGTGCCGATCCTGAATAGCAGCGGTGACATTAATGGCGCCGAGAAAATAACAGCAGAGAATGCTGCCAGGCCGACGAGTGCGCCGAGAGCCGCGATCCGGTACGGATCGGATCCGCCGCCGAGGCGGCGCGCCGAGATCGCAAATCCAGTCAAAGCGCCGGCCGCGAACAATGCGGTAAGCGCGGTCGTTTCACCGACCGTCAGATGGAGGATCTCGGCCCCATAGGGTTCAAGCAAGATGTCCTGCATGGTGAAGCCTGCGGTGCCGAGACCCACCGCAAGAAGAACGCGGATCGACCCGCCGGCTTTCTGGAATTTGCGCCAGGAGTCACGAAATACGGGGCGCTCGCGCGTGGCGGACGTCCGTGACGGATCGCGCGCCTCTTGTTTCCAGAGTGCGATGATATTCAAGATCATTTGCGTCAGCGCTGCGCCTTGCACGACCTGGATCAGCCGCATCTCGCTGAAACTGCCGAGCAGCGCACCGAAGGAAAGCGCGCTCGCCATCATGCCGAGCATCAACATGACGTAAAGGAACGCGACCACACGCGGCCGCGTTTGCGCCGGCGCAATGTCGGTCGCGAGCGAAAGCCCGGCGGTTTGCGTGGTATGAAGCCCGGCGCCGACCAACAAAAATGCAAGCGCCGCGCCGATACGGCCGGCGATGACCTGCCCGGGCGCATCGCCCGATAATAGCAGCAGGGCAAAGGGCATGATCGCCAGCCCGCCGAATTGCAGCAGCGTCCCCATCCAGATGTAGGGCACCCGGCGCCAACCGAGCACGGAGCGGTGGTTATCCGATCGAAAGCCGATCAGAACGCGGAACGGCGCGAAGACGAGCGGCAACGCGACCATCAGCGCCACCAGCCAACTCGGCACCCCAAGCTCGACGATCATGACTCGGTTGAGCGTGCCGTTCAGCAGTACGACGGAAATGCCGACCGACACCTGGAACAAGGACAGCCGCATCAGGCGCGGCAAGGGAAGCTCCGTCGTCGCCGCGTCCGCAAACGGGAGAAAGCGCGATCCCAATCGCATCCAGCTCTGAGCAATTGACGGAGCGAGCCTGGTCATCGGCGTGTCAGTTCCAGAGCGTGTGACTTATAGAAACTGCTGGCGACGCGACGGCTGCGACCGAACGACCATTCTTCGAGATCAGGATGATCGGCGATGAGTTGCTTCAGATTTCGCTCGGCGATCGGTTCGATGGCGGGCGCACGGTTCTGGCGCGGAAAGGCGCGTCCAACCGCATGCATCAGTGTCAACGCCGCAGTTCTCGGCGCGAATGTCACCAGCAACGAATGACGCGCTCGCGTCGCAAGGCCGGCGAAGATCCGAACGACATCCGTTGAGCGGTAGTGAATGACCGAATCCATGGCAACGACGAAATCGAATTTGCCCAAGGTCGGATCGAGCATGTCGCCGGCGGCGAACTGGATTGCGCCGCGGCTGATGTCGGGCGGAAGCCGGGCGCTCGCGATTTGGATCAAGGTCGGGGAGATATCGACAGCAACAACACGCGCGCCACGCCGCGCCGCATCGATCGACAACGCGCCCGTGCCGCAACCTGCGTCGAGCAGCCGTGCGCCGCGCAAATCCTGCGGCAGCCAGGACAACAACGTATTGCGCATCTCATCGCGTCCGGCCCGCACCGTGGCGCGAATGCGGCCGACCGGTGCGTCTGACGTCAACCGCGTCCAGGCGGCGACAGCCGTGCGGTCGAAATAGGTTTCCAGTTCGCCTCGCCGCTCAAGATAATGCGCAGTGGTCATCAGTCGAACCCCAACAGATCGAAGATTTCGCGGTCTTTCAGCGGAACAGCGTTCACCGGCTCGGCGCCCGCCAACAGCGACGCCGCAAGCCGCAGGTATTCGTCTTGCACGGCGTTCACTTCCGGCGACGGCTCCATCTCGAAGAGCGTTGACTTCTTCAACCGGCTCTTGCGGATCACATCGAGGTCCGGGAAATGAGCGATCGTCTTTAGACCGGTTTTCTCGTTGAATTTGTCGACCTGGTCGGTGCCGGAGCTGCGATTGACGATGACGCCGCCGAGCCGCACCGGATAGTTGCGCGACTTTGCCTGGATCGCGGCCACGATCCGGTTCATCGCGAAGATCGAGTCAAAATCGTTGGCGGCGACGATGAGCGCGCGGTCGGCATGTTGCAACGGCGACGCGAACCCACCGCAAACGACATCGCCGAGCACGTCGAAAATGACGATATCGGTGTCGTCGAGCAGATGATGCTCTTTCAAAAGTTTGACCGTCTGCCCGACGACATAACCGCCACAACCGGTGCCGGCCGGCGGGCCGCCGGCTTCCACGCACATCACGCCGTTGTAACCGGGGTAGACAAAGTCGTCGGGTCGCAGTTCCTCAGCATGGAAATTCACTTGCTCGAGGATGTCGATGACGGTCGGCACCAGCCGCTTGGTCAGCGTGAACGTCGAGTTATGCTTGGGATCGCAACCGATCTGCAGCACCCGTTTGCCGAGCTTGGAGAATGCCACCGACAGATTGGAGGATGTCGTGCTCTTGCCAATGCCGCCCTTGCCGTAGACCGAGAACACCTTCGCGGCGCCGATGACCAGATTTGGATCCATCTTCACCTGGACGCTACCGGCGCCGTCCGGGCGATAGGTCTGAGCTGTGGCGGCTGGCTGTCGGATCGGAATGTTCATGCGGCGACTCCAATGCCTTCAAGACGGTCTTCGAATTGCTCACCCGCCTTGCGAAGCGTTTCGAGCATGGCTTGGTCCGGCGACCAGTAATGTCGCTCATGCGCCTCGATCAGCCGATTGGCGATCTTGGCCGATGCCGCGGGGTTCAACGCGGCGAGACGCTCGCGCATGGCCTCATCGAGCACGTAGGTGGTGGTGATTTGCTGATAGACCCAAGGCGCGACCTGCCCGGTGGTCGCTGACCAGCCGACGGTATTGGTGACGTGCGATTCAATCTGGCGCACGCCCTCGTAGCCGTGGGCGAGCAAGGCCTCGTACCATTTCGGATTAAGTACGCGCGTCCGCGTTTCCAGAGCGACTTGCTCGGACAAGGTGCGGACAGTGCCCTCGCTTCGCGTCTGGTCGCCGATATAGACTTGAACCGCCTCGCCGCGGGCACGTTTGACGGCGCGGCTGATGCCGCCCAGCGTATCGAAATAGTGATCGACCGTGGTCACGCCGAGTTCGACGGAGTCGATATTCTGATAAGCCGCATCGACACCAGCGAGGACGTGAGCAAGCAACGTGTCGTGTCGAACGGGCCGTCCATCGATGCCGTACGCAAACCCTTTGCGGCGGGTATAGGCCTCGGCGAGTTCCTGTTCGTCGATCCAGGCTCCGCAATCGATCAGGTGGTTGACATTGGCGCCGTAGGCACCCTCAGCATTGCCGAACACGCGCAGCGCGGCACTCTCCAGATCGCCGCCATGCGTCGCCTGGTAATCGAGCGCATGTTTGCGGACGAAATTCTGTTCGACCGGCTCGTCCGCCTTGGCCGCGAGCAAAGCGGCTTCTGCCAGTAATCTGGTTTGCAGCGGCATCAGATCGCGGAATATTCCCGACAGGGTCATGACGACATCGATGCGGGGGCGACCGAGCCGTTCGAGGGAGATCAATTGCGCACCGGCAAGCCGCCCATAGCTGTCATGGCGCGGTTCGGCGCCAAGCAGCCACAGCGCTTGCGCGATTGGCGCGCCTTCGGTCTTGAGATTGTCGGTGCCCCACAACACCAGCGCCACCGCTTCCGGCAAAGCGTTGGTTTCTTCGACGTGGCGGGCGAGCAGACGCTCGGCCTGCCGCGCACCATCCTGGATCGCGAATGCGCTCGGGATGCGGAAAGGATCGAAGCCGTGGAGATTCCGCCCCGTCGGCAGGACATCAGTATTCCGCAACAAGTCACCGCCCGGGACAGGCCGGATGTAGCCGCCGTCGAGCGCGTGTACGAGGGCGGGGATCTCGTAATCCTTCGCGAGCAGCGCGTCGAGTGATCCACGCCGCTCCGCCTCGGTAATTCCGGCGGCATCAAGCAATTCCGCGCGCTCGGCCGCTCCGGGCGGCGCTCCAATCACATGCAGGCCGTGCGGGATCAGCGCGTATTCGAGTTCAAGAACGGCTTTGTTGAGCGCCTCGATGCGCACAGCATCGCCAATGCTCCAAACCGGCTCTGCCGTGACCAGATCGACTGCAGCAGCCTGCGCCTGGATCAGGGTCAATGCATCGGCGCGATCGCCTTCGCTCACGCCTGGCGACATCGAGCGCCAGGTGTCGAGCGAAGCCTTCAGATCGGCGAGGCCCTTGTAGAGACCGGCCCGAGCGATCGATGGCGTCAAATAGCTGATCAGCGTGGCCGCGGCGCGGCGTTTGGCGAGCGCACCTTCTGACGGATTGTTGGACGCGTAGAGATAGAAATTGGGCAGATCACCGATCAGCCGATCGGGCCAGCACGCGCCGGAAAGGCCCACTTGCTTGCCGGGCATGAATTCGAGCGCGCCGTGAGTCCCGAAATGGAGCACCGCGTGAGCACTGAAATCTTCGCGGATCCAGCGGTAGAACGCGGCGAAGGCATGCGTCGGTGCAAAGCCGTGCTCGAACAACAGCCGCATCGGATCGCCTTCGTATCCGAAGGCGGGCTGTAAACCGACAAATACGTTGCCGAACTGCTGGCCGAGCACCAGGATATTTCCGCCATCGGTCTGATGACGTCCCGGTGCCGCTCCCCATTGCTTTTCGATCTCGGCGAGCCAGCATTCCCGGCGCACATAATTGTCGACGGATATGCGGGCCGCCACATTGGCGTCCGTCCCGAACCGCGCCGCGTTGCCCTTCAGCACGCGGGCGCGAAGATCGTCGACGGTCGCCGGCACATCGACCGTGTAGCCGGACGCCTTGAGCGACTTCATCGTGTTGTGCAGCGACTCGAACACCGACAGGTAGGCGGCCGTGCCGGCGCTGCCGCCATTGGGCGGAAAGTTGAACAGCACCACCGCAAGCCGTCGCTCGGCCCGTGCACTCCTGCGCAACGTCACCAGCTTGGCAATGCGCGCCGCGAGCATCGCGGCACGCTCCGGCATCACCGCCATGTCGCGACCCGCATCGACCATGGAGGACCGGCCGCCGAACGTCATCGGCGCGATCGCTCCGTCGAGCTCCGGGATCGCCACCATCATGGTGGCTTCGACCGGCGTCAGGCCGCGCGCGTCCCGCTGCCATTGCTCCACAGTCTGAAATTCAAGGGGATGCGCAGCGATGTAGGGAACGTCGAGCTTCGCCAGCGTTACCTCGGCGGCGCGTACGTCGTTGTAGGCGGGGCCGCCGACGAGCGAGAAGCCGGTCAATGAAACGACGGCGTCGACCGTGGCAACCCCGTCTTTCATGAAGTATTTCGCGATAGCAGGCCGCGAATTGAGACC
The DNA here is from genome assembly GCA_963737755.1 of uncultured Alphaproteobacteria bacterium. Lineage (GTDB taxonomy): Bacteria > Pseudomonadota > Alphaproteobacteria > Rhizobiales > Xanthobacteraceae > BOG-931. The sequence continues at coordinate 357,560 of CAVTTZ010000033.1, forward strand.
ACACGCAAAGGCGGGCACGACGTTCAGGCCCTTCGCCTCCAGCGCCTCCAGCACCCCATCATAATGAGCCGCATTGCCAGCCAGCAGATAGGAGCGCATGAGCAGCACGCCGACGCGGCCGGTCGCCCGGCGAATTGTCGGAAGCTCATCGAGTTCGGTAACGATCTTCCCGGCCAGGCGATGGTGATAGAGACCGAGTTCGGGGTACTCGACCGGCTCCGCGGCCTGAAGGTTTTTGCGAAGAACCGCGCGCGGGCCATTGGCGTAGCGGCCGACAAGAAAGCGGACGAGATTTGCGAAATTCTGCTCCGAGCCCGCCAGCCAGTATTGCAGCGTGAGAAAGTAAGCGCGCAAGTCCTGCGCCGTGCCGGGAATGAAACGCAGCAACCGCGGCATCTGCCGCAGCATCTTCATCTGACCCGAGCCGCTGGACTCTCCGGATCGGCTGCCGCGCAAACGCTTCAGCAGCGCAAGCATTCCACCGCTGGAGCCAGACATCGTGAGCCGACCAAGGCGGGTCAGCCGCACCACCTCGCCGGCTGAGAGGCAGCCGATCATGGCGTCGCACTGGTCGCGGCGCGCGGCGAGCGCCGGCATGACCGCCCGGATGTGCTCATCCAGGAACAGCATGGTCGCTACGATGATATCGCCCCGCGCGATATCATCGAGACAATGTTGAAGTGCGGCCGGATTGCAGGTCCATTCGTCCGCCGCGTGGATCGCGAGATCGAGCCCCGGCAACTCGGTGCACAGCATCGCGCGCGCGCGCGAAGCTGCCGACGCCAGATGGCTGTCCATCGTCACGATGACGACGCGAACGGGTGTCCTGTCAGCGACCGAAATGCGCTTTGGCATCGTACAAGGTCTCGAGTGTGATCAGGCCAACGCTGCGCTCCTGCGCGAAGCGCTCGGTGTTGCGGCGTGCCTTGCCGCGCACGAAGAACGGAATTTTGTGAAGCTCCTGTTCCGCCTCGGCCGACCATGTGGCCGCAACGGCCGCCGGAATGTCGCGTGCCGGATTTGCCGGTGCGACTTGTGGCGTTTCCGCAACGACAATCGGCTTGCCGCCGAGATGAGACGGCGCGGTGTCGTTGAATTCGATGTCTTCTCGAAACATGCCGAGCAAATGCTCTTCGAGACCCATCATCAGCGGATGAACCCAGGTGTCGAACAACACGTTGGCACCTTCGTATCCCATCTGCGGAGAGTACCGTGCCGGAAAATCCTGGACATGGGTCGGCGCCGAGATGACCGCGCAGGGAATGCCGAGACGCTTGGCGATGTGGCGCTCCATCTGCGTGCCGAGCACGAGCTCGGGCTGCAGCTCGCTCACCTTCGCTTCGACTTCCAAATAGTCTTCGGTGATAAGAGCCTCGATGCCGTACAGCGCGGCAGCTTCACGCACATCGCGCGCAAATTCCCGGCTGTAGGTGCCAAGGCCGACAACACGGAAGCCCAATTCGTTCGACGCGAAGCGCGCAGCCGCGATGGCGTGGGTGGCGTCGCCGAAGATGAAGACGCGCTTGTCGGTCAGATAGGTCGAGTCGACCGAGCGCGCGTACCAGGACGAATGCCCTTCGGCACGCTCAATGGCGCTTGCCGGATCGATGCCCGCGAGCTGCGACACCTCTTGGATGAATTGCCGCGTCGCCGAGACGCCGATCGGCACGGTCTTGGTGAATGGCTGGCCGAAATTTCGCTGCAGCCATTGCGCTGTCGTCAGCGCGACTTCGGGATAAAGCACAATGTTGAAATCGGCCGCAGGGAGCCGGGCGATGTCCGCGGGCGTCGCATTCCAGGGCGCGACCACGCCAATATCGATCCCCAGGTCCATGACGAGCCGAGTTACTTCCGCGAGGTCGTCACGGTGGCGAAACCCGAGCGCCGTCGGACCAAGCAGATTGCAGACGGGGCGCGCCTTGCGTTGTGCTGCTTCATGGGGAGCGGAGCCGCAAGGTTTGGCGAGCGCGCGCACAAGACAAAGGAACGTCTCGGACGCTCCCCAATTTTCCTTGCGCTGATATGAGGGCAGATCCAGCGGCACGACCGGGATGGGAAGCTGCAGCGCCCGCGCCAGACCGCCCGGGTCGTCCTGAATCAGCTCCGCCGTGCAGGACGCCGCGACCAACATCGCTTCTGGCATGAAGCGCGCATACGCATCACCTATCGCCGTTTGCAGAAGCTGAGCGGTGTCGCCACCCAGATCTCGCGCCTGGAACGTCGTGTAGGTCACAGGCGGACGGCGATCGCGCCGCTCGATCATGGTGAAAAGCAGATCGGCGTAAGTGTCGCCCTGCGGCGCGTGCAGCACAAAGTGCACGCCCTTCATGGCGGTCGCGATGCGGATTGCGCCGAAATGGGGAGGACCTTCATATGTCCAGACGGTGAGCTGCATCTAGGCCACCAGTCTCGCTCGACGCACCAGCGGGCGCGCAAACAGTTCGGCGAGATCGCCGGCCTGTTCAAAACCCTGAATGGGCGTGAAAATCAGTTCGATCGACCATTTCGTCGCAATGCCTTCGGCCTCCAGTGGATTGGCGAGACCAAGTCCGCACACGACGAGATCGGGACGCGCGTCGCGACAGCGGTCCAACTGACGGTCGACGTCTTGCCCTTCGCTGAGCCGGACGGACTGTGGCAATAGCGCGAGCTCGCTCGCGATGTGATCGCGATGCAGATAAGGCGTGCCGACCTCAATCAAATCCATGCCGACTTCGCGCGCCAGAAAGCGCGCCAGCGGTATCTCGATTTGCGAATCCGGGAACAAAAAGATGCGCTTGCCGGCGAGTTGTGGCCGATAGCGCGCGATTGCGCGGGCAGCGCGGTCACGCAACGGCGCGATCACCGCATGGCAACGCGCCTCATCGATACCGAATTGTTCGGCGGCTGCCTGTAGCCACAGCGCCGTGCCCTCGCCTCCCAAGGGAAATGGAGCCGCTATTCGCCGACAGCCGCGCTGCTCCAGCGCCCGTGCGGTTTCCCTCAGGAATGGTTGCGCCAGAAGAAAATGCGTATTCGAACCAACGGCCGGCAGCTCGGACGAACGCCGCGGCGGCAGGAACGAGACGTCAGCGATACCCAAGTCGGCGAAGAGACGCCGAAACTGATCCTCCACAACATCCGCGAGGACGCCGACGATCAAGAGGGACGACCGCGAATTCGTGTCGGCCGCGGGCAAGATCGGCACGAGCGCGGCCAGGCAGGCGTCCTCGCCCTCGGTGAAGGTGGTCTCGATTCCGCTGCCGGAATAATTGAGTACGCGAACGGTCGGCCAGAATTTCTCCGACAGCCGCACGGCTGCGCGCGACAGATCGAGCTTGATCACTTCCGAAGGGCACGATCCGACGAGAAAGAGGAGCTTGATATCGGGACGGCGCGACAGCAATTGAGCGACGATGCGATCGAGTTCGTCATTGGCATCGACAAGGCCTGCGAGATCGCGCTCTTCCATGATCGCAGTCGCGAATCGAGGCTCGGCAAAGATCATCACGCCGGCCGCCGACTGAATCAGGTGCGCGCAGGTGCGCGACCCTACGACCAAAAAGAAGGCGTCTTGGATCTTGCGATGTAACCAGACAATGCCAGTGAGGCCGCAAAACACTTCGCGTTGACCGCGTTCGCGCAGGACATTGTCAGCGGCTGAACATGGCTGCGGGCGCGCGTTCATTGGCAGCACCCGGCGATGGAATGAGCCGGCCGACGTGTCGTCGCGTCCTGCAGACGCGCGGCACGCAGCTTGAGCAGGAACTGGGTGGCATTGATCACGTAAGATGCATACGCCGCCAGTACCAACATCATCAGCTGTCGCGGACTGCCGATATCAAGCAGGATTGCGACCAGATACGCGGTGTGCAGCGCCAGCACGAGAATGCTGAAAACGTCTTCCCAGAAGAAGGCGCGCGCGAACAGATAACGGCCGAACACGGCGTGTTCCCAGATCGAGCCGGTGACCATGATCGTGTAGAGCAGCAGCGTTTTGATCACGACCGAATAGATCGCGAGCTTGAGCCCGTGACCGGTCGCCAGATAATGCAGAACCAGCGCGAGGCTGGCCGCAAAGGCGAAGAACTGCAGAGGAGCCAGGATACCCTGCACCAGCGTCCAAGGTGTCGCGTCACGCCGGCGCTTCTCCTCGGGCGAGTAAAGCGGCTGCCGCCCGGTCCCGGCTTTTGTTCGGTCCGACGCCTCGTACTCCGAGCTCAGCTCAGGGGATCTTCCGACGTATGGTGTGAATGTTGCATCACAAAAAGTGTAAAGACTACTTGACAACTGCCCATGCTGGTAGTGCGATGGCCTCGGGACGCGGGGCACCTGCACATCATTTTCAGCCGTTTTAGACCCAACCAAGCTGAGCCGTTGCATCTCGCCAATCCCGGGAAGTGTGAGCAGCCCGATGCAAGAGAGGCTAGACCTCCAACCGTACACTGTCAATCATAATTGACGTCAATTATACTTGACGATACGGCGGGCTTTCGTTCAAATGCTTAGGGAGGCATTCGATGTCCGAACTCAGTGAAACCGCCCCTCCGCCAGCCGGATACGAGCTTCGGCTCGGCCGAACGGACTTTGAGACCGGTTTCCCGCGTCAACGCTCGTCCTTGCGTTTACGCGGAACGACCTTGTCCCATCTCAGCCGGACGGTTGAGGTCGAGATCATCCCCCGCCTGGTGATGGCTCACGCCAATACGGTGCGCGAGGCCAGACTACCGAGCGTTCCGATCGGCGTGGCCGCCGAGGTCGCGAGCTTCGCCGGATGTGTATTGGGGCCGGAAAGCCATCGCGCGATCGAAGTGGTTCAAACCTATCGTGACCGCGGCGTGCCACTTGAGACGATCTATCTCGAACTGCTGGTTCCGACCGCGCGGCATCTGCGCCATCTCTGGATGGACGATGAGTGGGATTTTGCCGAGGTCACTCTTGCACTCTGGCGCATGCAGCAGTTGCTGCGCGATTTCAGTCCTGCTTTTTGCGCCGATGCGGCGCTCAAATCGGCGGGGCTGCACGCGCTCCTAACGCCGGCTCCGGGTGAAAAGCACGATATCGGATACATGATGTTCGGCCTGGTACTCGCTGGGGAATTTTTCCGGCGTGACGGTTGGAACACCTGGATCGAGCCGGACTCGGCAAGCGCCGCCTTCATCGAGACCATCCGAACCCAATGGTTTGACGTGGTCGAATTCTTTGCCAGCAGCGACAAGAAACTGGACGATCTTGCCGCGAATATCCGCCAGATCCGGCGCGAATCCGCCAATCGAAAAATCGGCATCATGGTCTGCGGCCCTGCCTTCACCGAACGGCCTGAACTTGTCCTTTTGGTCGGTGGCGACGCCGTCGTCTCCGATTTCAGCCAAGAAACGCTGCAAGCCCAGAATGTCGTCAATCTGCTAGCCGACCGACGATGACTTGATCTTGTAAACGACGCGCCGGGACGAAACCTGCCCACAGAGGGCTCCTACTTTTTGGAGGGTGAGTTCGTTCGTGAAGGCTTTCAGAACCCCGAAAGAATCGCTAGGCGATCTCGAGGCGGACGTCGCGGCCACCCTGGTTGCCGCCGCATCGGACATCGCGCTTGCGATTGACGACGAGGGGACGATCCACGATGCCGCGTTCCAGCGGGCAGATCTGCCGCTCGAACTGAAGAACAGCGATCGTTGGATCGGCCGGCCCTGGCAGGCGACGGTCGCCGAGGAAAGTCTGACGAAAATTGACCAATTGTTGCAAGAAGCCGCCACGCACAAAGTTTCGCGATGGCGTGAGGTCCGCTATCCGGCCACGCGCGGCCCCGACATCCCGATCCTCTATTCCGCCGTCGTGATTCGAAAGCAGAAGCGCTTCGTGGCCATCGGCCGCGACGTTCGTGCGGCCGCGGTGTTGCAGCAAAAATTGATCGAGGCGCAGATCGCGATCGAGCGCGACTACGCGAAGACGCGCAACATGGAAACGCGCTACCGGCTTCTATTTCAGATGTACTCGGAGCCGGTGCTGATCGTCGATGCCGCAACCCACCGGGTCGTTGAAGCCAACCCGGCAGCCACCGTGCTGCTCGGTGGAAGCCCGACGCAACTGATCGGAAAACTGTTCCCGGACGCGTTGTTGATCGAAGATGCCGCAGCGGCCCAGTCGATTTCTTTCGCAATCCGTACGCAGGGGCGGATCGAAAACGTAAAGCTCCGGATCGAAAGTGGACAAGAGTTTTTCATTGATGGAATTTTCTTCCGCCAAGAAGCATCGGCGTTCTTTCTGCTACGGTTTATCCCGGCCGACCGGGCGCCCGCGGCGCTCCCGACGCGAACAGACTTGCCTACCCAAATGCTTCAGTTCGTCGAGGAAGCGCCAGATGGGTTCGTACTGACCGATCGCGACGGCCGGCTGCTCCGCGCGAACGCCGCCTTCCTGCAACTGGCCCAGATCGACAGCGAAAAACGCGTTCACGGCGAGAATATCGACCGCTGGATCGGAAAATCGAGTGTCGACTTCGGCATCCTGCTCTCCAACCTGCGCCAGCATCGATCGCTCAAACTGTTCTCGAGCATCGTTCGAGGCGAGCATGGCTCGCCGGTCGATGTCGAAATTTCAGCCGTTGCCTTAAGCGGTGAGGACGACCCAAAGCTGGGATTCGTCATACGCAATGTCGGCCGGCGCATCGGCACCGATTTCGGGCCTCATCCCGAAATCCCAAGATCCCGCGAACAACTCTCGGAATTGATCGGACGGCTACCGCTGAGGGAGATCGTGCGCGAGTCGACTGACGTCATTGAACGCATGTGCATCGAGACCGCACTGGAACTCACCGGCGACAATCGCGCGACGGCAGCCGAAGTGCTCGGCCTCAGCCGTCAAAGTCTTTACGTCAAGTTACGTCGTTTCGGGCTCGCCAATGTCGGTGAATTCAATGAGAACAGCGTGGAGTAATCCGCCATGTCCGAAATTTCGTCCACCTCTTCTGCAGCATGGCGCTCGCCGCTGGCCGTCCTGGAGTTGTTGAAACCAATCACTTGGTTTCCGCCGATGTGGGCTTTTATTTGCGGCGCTGTCTCGTCGGGAGAAAGCTCAGCGGGACGTTGGCCCACGCTCATTGCCGGCGTCCTCCTTGCCGGGCCCCTTGTTTGTGCGACCAGCCAGGCAGTGAATGACTGGTTCGACCGACACGTCGATGCGATCAACGAACCTGATCGGCCAATCCCTTCCGGTCGGATACCCGGCCGCTGGGGACTTTACATTGCAATTTTCTGGACCGGATTGTCGCTCGCGGTTGCTTCTCAGCTTGGCGTTTGGGCATTTGGTGCTTCTGTCTTCGGACTAATCCTCGCGTGGGCTTACAGCGCACCGCCAATCCGGCTCAAGCAGAACGGCTGGCTGGGCAACAGTGCCGTCGGCCTCTGCTACGAGGGTCTGCCGTGGTTTACCGCGGCCGCAATCATGATCGATGGCGCTCCTTCATGGCACATCGTGCTCGTCGCTTTGCTGTACAGCGCGGGCGCGCATGGAATCATGACGCTCAACGACTTCAAGTCCCTTGAGGGTGATCGCAAGATGGGCATCGGCTCTTTGCCGGCCCAACTTGGACCACATCGCGCCGCGTGGCTCGCCTGCGTCACCATGGCGGCGGCGCAATTGATCGTCATTGTGATGCTGTTCGTGTGGCGATTGCCATTTCACGGCGCGATCGTTGCCGCCATGCTCGGCGGCCAAATCGTGTTGATGCGACGAATGCTGGAAAGTCCGCGCGAACGTGCGCCCTGGTACAACGCGACCGGCGTTAGTCTGTACGTGCTCGGCATGCTGGTTGCAGCGTTTGCGGTCAGGAGTTTTGCGGCATGACGCAAAAACCCCGGCAACCGCTGTCGTGGCTCGGAATCGTTCGACTGGGTCTGGTGCAAACCGCGCTCGGCGCGATCGTCGTGCTGACAACGTCGACCTTGAATCGGATCATGGTCGTCGAACTCGCGCTGCCCGCCATGCTGCCTGGGTTGCTGGTCGGCCTTCATTACGCCATGCAGGTATTTCGACCCCGGCTCGGCTACGGTTCTGACTTGGGCGGTCGTCGTACGCCCTGGATCCTTGGCGGGATGGCGATTCTCGCCGCGGGCGGCATTCTCGCCGCCGTCGCCACCGCGCTGATGGCCACGTACGTCCTCGGCGGCATCGTTGTTGCGGTCGTCGCCTTCGTCATGATCGGCCTAGGCGTCGGCGCGGCGGGAACGTCGCTTCTGGTGCTGCTTGCCACGCGGACCGACCCGTCGCGCAAAGGCGCTGCGGCTTCGATCGCGTGGATCATGATGATCTCAGGTTTCATCGTGACCACCATCGCAGCGGGTCATGCGCTCGATCCGTACTCGGGCGCGCGGTTGATCGTCGTTTCAACCGCCGTTTCCGCAATTGCGATGGTCCTGGCGACAATCGGCGTTTGGAACATCGAAGGCGAGAGCTTTCGACCTGAAGCCGGAAGAACGATGACCCGTCCTAGGTCATTCGCTCAAGAACTGATGGACGTCTGGGCCGAACCGAAGGCGCGGCGCTTTGCGATTTTCATTTTCATTTCGATGTTGGCCTATAGCGGCCAGGATCTGATATTGGAGCCGTTTGCTGGTACCGTCTTCGGGATGACGCCGGGCGCGACGACACAGCTTTCCGGCGTCCAGCACGCTGGCGCATTGATCGGCATGGTCTTGGTTCCGGTCATCAACGCCATTCTGCCGTCATGGCGGACACGAACAACGCCTTGGATCGTTGGCGGCTGCGTTGCGTCAGCGCTGGCTTTGTTCGGCCTCGTCCTTGCTGCGCTGATCGGGCCGGCCTGGCCTTTGCGCCTGTCCGTATTATCACTTGGCATCACCAACGGTGTCTACGCGATCGCCGCGATCGGCGCGATGATGAGTTTGGTGGGCGCCGGCCATCGCGATCGTGAGGGCACGCGGATGGGACTGTGGGGCGCTTCGCAGGCGATCTCATTTGGCGTTGGCGGGTTTCTGGGAACGCTCGTCAGCGATGGCGCGCGACACGTTCTGTTTTCGCCGTCCCTCTCCTATGCGGTGGTCTTTGCAGCAGAAGCGGCACTTTTCCTTTACGCGGCTTGTCTGGCGTTCCGGATAGAGGCACCAGCGGTCCAAAATCAAGTGGATCGGTCGCTGCCCTTGCCCGTCAACCAGGGGGCATGACATGAAGCAGGCACATATTTTCGACGCAGCGGTGATTGGAGGCGGGCCGGCGGGAGCGACCGTGGCAAATGACCTTGCGCGCCTGGGATATCATGTGCTGCTCCTTGATCGCGCCGGCCGAATCAAGCCTTGCGGCGGCGCGATCCCACCGCGATTGATCGCCGAGTTCGAAATTCCCGACGCGTTACTCGTGGCCCGCATTTCGTCGGCCCGGATGGTGTCACCGACCGACAAGTACGTCGACATGCCGATCGAAGGGGGGTTTGTCGGCATGGTGGATCGCGACGTCTTTGATGAGTGGTTGCGCGCGCGTGCCGCGCGCTCCGGCGCCGAACGTGCAGTCGGTACTTTCCGGGAATTCGCGCGAGACGGCGACGGCGTAGCGTTGCTGACCTACGCATCGCGCGACGCGAAAGGCGACTTACAATCCGCCTCGGTTCGCGCCCGCGTCGTGATCGGCGCAGACGGGGCAAGATCGGCAGTCGCGCGCCAATGCGTTCCGGGTGCGGAAAGCATGAGATACGTCTTCGCCTATCACGAGATCATCCAGTCGCCCAAAGATCACAACTCCTTCCACGGCGAACGCTGCGACGTGATCTATCGCGGCAAGCTGTCGCCGGATTTCTACAGCTGGATTTTTCCGCACGGGCTGACCACCAGCATCGGCACCGGGAGCGCGAGCAAAGGCTTTTCGCTGCGCGGTTCGGTCGGCGAACTGCGGCAGACGCTCGGTTTCGACGCGGCAGCCACTTTGCGGCGCGAGGGAGCGCCGATCCCGCTCGAGCCGCTCAAGCGCTGGGACAACGGAAGAGATGTCGTGCTCGCAGGCGACGCCGCGGGCGTGGTTGCGCCGGCGTCGGGCGAAGGCATCTATTACGCGATGGCGTGCGGCCGCATCGTGGCCGACGCGGTTCATCAATTCTTGCGCACGGGCGATGCTCGCGAACTGTCACGCGCACGAAAGCGCTTCATGCGCTTGCATGGCGGGGTCTTCTGGATTTTGGGACTCATGCAGCGCTATTGGTACACTAACGACAGCCGCCGCGAGCGCTTCGTGGCGATCTGCCGCGACCGTGACGTGCAACAACTCACCTGGGACGCTTACATGAATAAGGCGCTGGTCCGCGCCAGGCCTCTGTCCCATGTCCGAATTTTCTTCAAGAACATCGTCCATCTCACCGGGCTTGCCCGGGTGACCTAGAGCACATCACGATTAGGCTAAATCGCGATGTAGCTCTAGATCTACTTTTTATCGCATGTCCTTTTTTCAGAAAACCGGCTTTCCACTTTTCCGGGACATGCTCTAACGCAAGACAGGCGCGCTGATGACCAATTTCTTTTACGGCGTTCACACCGTCGATTTGGTTCTGGCGATCGTGGCCGTCGAGGTTGTGGCAATCACGGCGTATTGGCGCATGAAACACCGCGGCATCGCACCGGCGCAATTGATCCCGATTCTCGCGGCCGGCGCGCTGCTCTTGCTCGCGCTGCGCTTCTCGCTCTCCGGTTACGCGTGGCCGTGGCCCGCGGCTTGTCTCGCATTCGCGGGCATCGCCAACATAGCCGATCTCAGGCAGCGCTGGCGATAAATCGACCGCCTACTTCTTGTCCGGTGAGAAAGTCTTGACGTAAGCGATGACGTCCTTGCGCTGCTGCTCGTTCGCGAGCTTGAAGGTCATCTTGGTCGTGCCGGTCGCAAGATCTTCCTTGCCCTTGTCAGCCAAGAATTTTTTCAGGAACGCATTGGGATCCGGCAAATATTGGAAGATCAAATCTTCGCTCCAGACCAGGCCATTTTCTCCTGCATTCTTGTTCAGGCTGGAATAGGCAAAGCCGGGTGCCGTTCCGGACTGCCGACCAATGACACCCGTCAGAACCGGCCCCACCAAATTCTTCGCGTCCGGTCCGATCCGGTGGCAGGTCATGCATTGCTTGAAGATTTGTTCGCCTTTGGCTGCATCACCTCCCGCCCCCTCGCCCGCCGCAAGGCCAAAGCGCAAGGGAATGAGCGCAAATACCGGAATCACGATTGCCGCGGAGAGGACCGCTTTTCTCGAAATCACGTTTCACTCCCTGTATTTAGCCACGTCGTTATATTTACTTAACATAGCAAACTGTCAATATCTCTTGTCATATAGTTGAGTCTTGAAACCTGCAATTGTTCCAAACTCCGTCAACGGCCTTGCCAAAACCGCAATAAAGGAGCTTGATTCCACGAGACACCGTCCATGCCCGTAAATTTCACTTGACACTCGTGTGCATGCATGGACTAACGACACATTGGGCCGTTTTTCAATGTGTCAACGATCGTTCACCGTGTCTGCCGTCAACCACAGCGGCCTGAATTGGCCGCGCGGGCGTGAACGATAGTGAACAATGCAGAACGAACCTGGATGAGAGCGATGTCGGAACCCAATGCCCCCCAACCCGACTTGACATTGCTTCTCGACATGGCCGGCGTCATTCGCGAAGCCACGCTGTCCTCTTCCATGTCCCGGGAAAATGTCGACGACTGGCTCGGCCGCCCTTGGGAGGACGTCGTCGGCACCTCTGGGGAAAAAATCCAGCGCATCATGCAGGATACGCTGCGCACGGGCATCTCGGCGTTCCGCCAAATTACCCAGAAGTTCCCGAGCGGTCTCGAATTGCCGATGGAGTTCACCACCGTTCTGCTCGGTGGCCGCGCCGGCATGCTCGCGATCGGTAAGAACCTGCAAGCGGTCGCTGAACTGCAGGCCCGCCTGATTTCCGCACAGCAGACCATTGAGCGCGACTACTGGAAACTGCGCGAGATCGAGACGCGGTATCGCCTTGTCATCGAAGATTCCAACGAGGCGGTATTGCTGGCAAAGGTGGCCGACCTTCGTATTGTCGAGGCCAACAAAGCCGCGACGGCTTCGCTGGCCGGATCCGGGCGACGCAAGGAAGGCTTGATCGGCCGCGACTTTCTCCAAGAGATCGCGATCAAAGACCGCGAGCCTGTCGAGTTGATGCTGCGGCGGGTCCGCGACCAGGGCAAGGCGCCGGTCATCGCTATCCACCTTGGCGAAAAGGCGAAACCTTGGACACTGCGCGGTTCGCTGATGACGCACGAAGTCGGCGCCGGTCTTCCTTCTGCAGATGACTGCGATCGGCCAAACGACCGGGGTGACTGCACCGGCAAACGAGGACCTTGAGGGGTTGCTGGACCGGATTCCGGACGCCATCGCCATCATTGACGAGAAGGGCGCGATCAAAAAAGCCAATCGCGCATTTGCGGAGCTTGTCGAAGTCGGCTCGACGGACTCCGTCATCGACGAAAATTTGGGTCGCTGGCTGTCGCGGCCGGGCGCCGATCTGGGCGTTCTCATTTCCAACATTCAGCGGCACGGCGTCGTGCGACTGCTTTCGACAACCGCTCAGGGCGAGCTCGGCACCGAGACCGAAATCGAGATATCCGCCTCCGGTTACCAGCAAGGCGGCGACCGGCGGATCGTACTGGTTTTACGGAACGTGGCGAGACGCCTTTCGCCGAGCCCCGAAACCGACAGCCTGCGGGCCGCGCTGGCGTCGATGAATGAGACGGTGGGCAAAACGCCTCTGCGGAAATTAGTCAAAAGCACCGTCGAGGTGGTCGAACAGCATTATGTTCGTGCTGCATTGCAACTTGCGGACGGGAACCGAACGACGACGGCGGAAATCCTGGGGTTGAGCCGACAGAGCCTTTACGCCAAACTTGATCGGTATAGTATCGGTGAAAAAGAACAAGACAGCGAGGAAACGTAAAGGGGGGGTAGTTGAATTCGGTCCCTCTTACATCGCCGGCCTTCGGGCAGGCCACGCTCGCCGATTGCGAGCGTGAGCAGATTCATCTCGCTGGCTCGATACAGCCTCATGGCGTTTTGCTCGTCGTGCAGGAGCCAGATTATGTCATCATCCAGACGAGTGCCAACGCCACCGATGTTTTAAGGACCGGCCCCATTGTCGGCCGACCTTTATCTGAGCTCGAGGGCAATCTGCTTCTGCAGATACTCCCGCATCTGAGCGGACCGTTGCATTCGAAGCCGATGACGGTGCGCTGCAACTCCGGAAGCCCGCAGCGGCGTTTTGACTGTACGATCCATCGCCCGTCGCATGGCGGCCTCATCATCGAGCTTGAACCCGTGGGACTGTCGGCTGATCCCACGCCAGTGCTAGACGATGCTTTTCATCGCATCGCATCATCGTCATCGCTGCGCAGCCTTTGCGACGAAACGGCAACCATCTTCAAGGAGATCGCGGGCTACGACCGCGTCATGGTCTATCGGTTCGACGACGAGGGCCATGGCGAAGTTTTTTCCGAGCAGCGCCGTCCGGACCTGGAGGCGTTTTTAGGCAACCGCTATCCCGCGTCAGACATTCCGCAGATTGCGCGCAAGCTTTACGAGCGCAATCGCGTGCGGCTTCTGGTCGATGTCAACTACACGCCGGTGCCTCTGCAGCCGCGGCTGTCGCCGTTGAACGGCCGGGATATTGATATGTCGCTGAGCTGCCTCAGAAGCATGTCGCCAATTCATCAGAAATACCTGCAGAACATGGGGGTCGGTGCCACGCTGGTTTGTTCCCTCATGGTCTGTAACCGGCTGTGGGGATTGATCGCTTGCCATCACTACGAGCCCCGCTTCATGCCATTCGACATGCGTGCGGTCTGCGAGGCTTTGGCCGAAGCCTGCGCGATCCGTATTGCTGCCGTTGAAAGCTTCTCGCAAAGCCAATCTGAACTGACGGTTCGGAAGCTCGAGCAGAAATTGATCGAAGCTGTATCGCGCGATGGCGACTGGCAAACCGCACTGTTCGACGGCGCGCAATCACTGCTGCAGCCGCTAGGCGCTTCGGGGGCCGCGCTGCTATTCGAAGGGCACGTCACCGCAACCGGTGACGTGCCCGGGACCCAACGAATCCGCGAAATCGGCGTCTGGCTCGATCGAAAGCGAAAAGAAAAAGCCAGTTCGGTGCTTGAAAATTTCATCACCGCTTCGCTGACAATCGACGAGCCGTCGTTTATAGACATCCGGTCCGTCGCCAGCGGCCTTATCGGAGCACCGCTTTCATCAAGCCCCGGCGAATATCTGATCTGGTTTCGGCCAGAGCGTGTCACGACCGTAACCTGGGGCGGCGATCCTCTGAAGGCCGTGGTCATCGGCGATGATCCTTCTGATCTATCCCCGCGACGCTCCTTCGCACAGTGGCATCAACAGGTAGAAGGCAAGTCCGAACCTTGGACGCCAGCCGAGATTTCCTCCGCGCGTATGGTCGGGGAGACCGTCGCCGACGTTGCGCTGCAATTTCGGGCGGTTCGGATGGTCATCGTACAGAACCAGCTCGAGACCATCAGCCGGCAGGTGATACGCTCTGAGCAACCGGTCATTATTGCCGACGTGGAAGGGCGCATTCTTCTGTTGAATGAAGCTTTCGAACAACAGCTGCGCGCATCGCATCCTCATTTCCCGCATCTGCGGGACCTCAGCAGCTACTTTTCCTCACCCGCCGAGTTTCGGATGAATCTGGATGATCTCCTTGTCAACAGGCGGAGCTGGCGCGGCGAGTTGCAGATCGTCAGTAAGGGATCGCAGCCGCGCGAACTGATGGTACGAGCGGATCCTGTCATCGGTCCGCACAATCGCGTACTCGGCTTTGTCCTGATTTTTTCCGACCTCAGCGATCGAAAAGCGGCCGAGGTGGCGCGCACGCGTTTTCAGGAAGATATCGCCCGCGGACAACGCCCCAGTTTACGGCTCGATTTAAGCGCCAGCATGCTTTATCGGGAGCTCGCCGCCTCTGCGGTCGAGAATGCTCAGCTCGCAGCGCTCGAGGTGACGCACGGCGCCGAGATCACCCGCATGCCGGAGATGCTCGATAGCATTCGCAGTTCGACCAGTCGGACGCTCGATATTCTTGAGCATCTGGTCTGGCACACATCACACTTGGACTGCTAATTTCGACGGCCCTGCGCTTAGATGGCGCGACGCATCGCGTCGGCCTGGAGTGCAGTTGAAAGTTCGATATTCAGCTCAAACGCCAACGCCCCCTCCTCAACGATCCCATCGAAATCGTCACTTTCCTCGCCGGCGCGATCGATGGCCTCCCGATAGTCCGACTTAAACGCCGCGACGTCGGCGATCGCCGGGAATTCGTAGAACGACAATGCGGAAGCCGGCAGGCTCAAGGAACGCGCGAGCAATCGCTTGAGGATCTGCCCACCACTAAGGTCGCCGAGATAGCGCGTATAGGTGTGCGCGATCAGCCGCGCGCCATCGCCGGCGGACGCCTGCTCGATTGCCTGAACGTAATAGGCCGCCGCCGGCAGCACGGGTGTTGCGTAAGGTTCGCGCGAAAGGGCGTTCAGGTCGGCCTCGATCGCGCTGGCGCGGGCGAGCTCGTGACGTGTAATCGGCGCGAGCAGCGACGAACCGGCGTGTCTCGACAGTTGCTGCTCTAATGCCTGATACACAGGGAGAAGGTTGCGCAGAAGCAGAACATAGTCGCGCTGCGTTGCCCGGCCGACGAGGATATCGGCAATCATTCCGGATCGCTCTGCCTGTGCGTGCAGATCTCGCGTCCGCTCCCTCAATGCTCCCGACAGGCTTGCCGGGCCTCGCGAGGGCCCGGCGACGTCAGTTTCTTCAAACAGACGGTTGCGCTGCGGTAGCCTAGCGGGGCATTGCCAATCCATGTTTCACCCCCCAATCGAACCAGTTATCGACGACCGTTCCAGACAGTAGGATACCAATGCCGCCGGTCAAAGGGCAAAGCACGGCAAACCACCAGGCCCAGCGATGGATGGATTCGGCAGTCGCGTTGAACCCCATGGTCCAGCGCCAAAATAAGGCACCACGTTCGAACGCGGTTCCGCGATCGACGATCTGCTCGATCTCGCGATCGCCGCCATAACGACTGATCGCAAGCACGGTCGCACCATGCATGGCAAACAACAACGCCGAGCCGTAGAGAAACGCAATCGAAAGCATGTGGAAGGGATTGTAAAACAGATTGCCGTGCGAGATCGAGAAATTGTTGGTCCAGTCAAGATGCGGAAAGATTCCGAACGGGACCGCCTCACTCCAGCTTCCCATGAAGATCGGTCGGATGAATCCAAGTACGAGATAGAGCCAGATCGCCGCGGCGAACGCCCAAGAGACGTGAGTACCCAGCCCCAATGCGCGGGCGCGACGATACGTTCGGGCCCACCACAGCAAGATCGACGTTGTCAGGAAAAAGCCTGCCATCAACCACCAGCCGCCTTCCTGCAAGGGCGGAAATATCTGCAGACCGTATTCCGGCGCGGGCGGTTGCAGCGCCAGCCACGGAAACTGGCGGATAAATTCAAGAGGACTCCAGTTCACCGAAGCCAGCATGTTGAGACCGATGATCTCGATCGCAACAAAGCCTGACATCAGAGAGGCCAAACCGAGAAAGCCGAGATAGATCGGCCCGACCTGAGAATCACCCAGCTTTCCAAACCAGTAATTGTGGCCGCCCTTGCCTATACGCTCCCAGATGCCTGGCTGTATTGGAATGCCGGGGTAGACCGCACTGCGGACCTGCACTTGCGTGAAAATATTTTGGTATTCGGCCATCGTTACCTCCCATCATCCGTGCGGCGACCAGATCGGAACGCTTCGCCACCACTCCCACCAGTCCGACCAAGGCGCCCCTTCCGGCCGCAGCCAGGCTGGCCCGCTGATGACGATGCAGACAGCGCTGAAAAAGACTGCCGAAAGCGCCAGGAACAGACCAAGACGATGAATGCCCGAGCGTCCCGATCGAATAACCGAGCAGATCGCGATACAGGGTGTTTTCGTGCTCCGGCGACTTCACTTCCTCGCCACGCCCAGGATTGGTCGAGGACAGGATCAATGAGCCGTGCAGCGCGAGCGCGAAACAGGTCGTGAAGAAAAAGCTGATCGCGACCATATGCGCTGGGTTGTAGTGGAAATTGCCGAATTGGTAGCCGGTGTTCGACACCCAATCCAGGTGCGTCATGATCCCGTAGGGAAAGCCGTAGCTCCACGAACCCATCAGAACCGGGCGGATGACCTCAAGCGTGAAATACGCAAAGATCGCGAAGCCGAACGCGACCGGCACGTGGTAGCCAATCGCGAGCTTTCGGCAGATCTCCACCTCGCGTAGCGCCCAGGATATGAAGGCGCCGAGCGCGCACACGGTGATGAGCTGCCAGAAGCCGCCTTCGGTCAAAGGCGCGAAAGACAATCCATATTGGGCGTCCGGCGGATTGATGCTGATTTGCCAGATGTTCCAGGTAGGACCCAGCGACGCTGCATAGAGTATGAGCGACACACCGATGAAGGTGAAAAAAATCGTCGTGACGCCGAAAAATCCAACAAAAAACGGACCGACCCAAAAGTCGAAGAGGTCGCCACCAATCAGTGTACCACCGCGGACGCGGTATTTGCGTTCAAAGCTGAGCATTGCCATCGGTCATTCCTCCGGTACTGACGACGCAGCCTCATTTCTCTTTTGAATTGGGAGTCGGGCGAACCAGGTCTGTCGCCGAATTCGCCCGCCTCCCGATCTTGATATGAGCCCTTAGCCGAGCTTGAGCGGAGTCGCCGGCTCGGAAATCGACGACGTCTTTGCGGGACGCGGTCCTTCCAGCCAGTTGAACCGGTTCGTGCTGAGCAAGATAAAGTGAATTACCAATGCCAGCGCAAACAGGAACGTGAACAAGGCAATCAACGTCCTGCGCGGATCGAACAACAACCATAAGCGCCACATAGTCTTCTCCTTCTTTATGTGAGGTAGGAGCTAACGATGCTGACGTAGTGGATTGCTCCATCCATCGCCGCCTTATACCCACCGGGGCCCGGCAACCAGGGACGCCACATCCAGGCGAGAATGTGCGCGATGATCGCAATCACCGTGAAGATCACAAAGCTCGTCATGAAGATGCTGTGGAATTCCCTGGCTTCCAATTCGGTCAGCCCCGACAGAGAGCGTCCCGTACTTGGTCCGTCCACCATGTGTGGTACCTCCTGTGTTGGCCTTTCGGCCGAATGCCGCCCCGACAACCAAGGACGGCGTCGAAATGCCATCCCGTTGCCGGCATGGCCATGCGTGCGGTGAACCGCACGTATTCGCTCGCTCACATCCCCATGAAAGATGAGGCTGCGTAGATGGACGCCGCGCTGTTTGCTTCTCCGAAGATGGAAACTCCGGACGACGGCCTGTGCCTGATCAAGCGACCTAGACGTCGGATTGCCGTCGCAGGCAGAATGGCTGCGAAACAGACGACGTAAATGAGAAGAAACTCGAACGGCGGTCTTGACGAGACGTAACGATCAACTCGGTCGTAGAGCGACATCAGCATCCTCCTTGTCATTTCAAACTCGGATTCGTCCTCATGCGGCCTGCCCTTCGAGCAGCACCGATCGCGCATTCGCCAGCGCCTCCGCCGTGACATTGCGTTGCCCGGCCCGGCGCGCGTCCCGCTCCGCGGCGTCGCGCAAGCGCTTCGCGGCAGAGATGCGCACCAGCACCGGCTGCTGCTTCGAGGATGCGGTCGAGCGCAAGCTTGGCGTCTTCGTCCCAGCGAACTGGCCGTGGATCCGCGACGGCGTTGCTTCTGCCTGATCGAGTTTGGTCGCGAGCGGAAGTATGTGAAAGAGCGCATCGAACAGCGCGTTGCAGACTTCCTGGACGAGGTATGTCGCCCCGCCGTAACCCATGAACGGCGTCCCGGTGTGACGGCGGATCACCGCGCCGGGAAACGACGCCGGAATGTGGATCGCACGGCCGCCGACCTCGGACGCGTACATGCGCTCGTTGTATCCGCCGAACAGCACCAAAGGCGTTCGCTCATGCACCGCCTTGCGGATCGTTTCGTTGTCGGTTTTTGCACCGGCAGTGCGCGAGAAGGCGAAATGGCAAGGCAAGCCCATCTCGGTTTCGAGGAAATTGCGCAGGCCCCTCGCGTAGGTCTCGTTGGCAACGACGCCGAAGCTCGCAGTCCCAAAGAAATCCTGGGTCACCGAGCGCCACAAATCCCACAGCGGTTTGATCGTCGTGTGCTTTTCGCGCTCGATGAAAGGTTCAGGGTCAACGTCAAGAATTTCCCCAAGCGCACGCAGAAATGCAGTGGTCGAGTGCAAGCCGATCGGAGCTTGCAGATACGGCCGCTCCAAAACCTCGCACAACATGCGCCCGAACTCGCGATACATGCAGATGTTGGCATCCGCATTCACAAGCTTGGGGACATCGGCAAGGTGGCTGCCGAGCGGAAACACCATATTGATCTCGGCACCAATGCCTTCGATCAGCCGCCTGATTTCGGCAAGATCGGACGGCATGTTGAAGGTGCCGTAGATCGGACCGATGATATTGACGCGTGGTTTGGTGCCCTCTGGGCGAGGCTTGCGCTCTGGAATCTTGCGCAGGCCAAACTCGCTCCACAGCCAAGACATGGCGCGGTTGGCGCTTTGCCACTGATCCTCATCGATGGTTCGCGGCAGAAAGCGCTTGATGTTGCTGCCCTCAGGCGTAACGCCGCCACCGATCATCTCGGCGATCGAGCCGGTGACGACGACAGCAGGCAAATCCGGATCGAGCACGGCACGCGCGCGCTTCATCGCCTGCTCGGTACCCTTCTGTCCGAGCTCCTCTTCGGCCAGGCCGGTCACGACAATCGGCAGCTCGTGCGGCGGCAGCGCGTCCGTATAATGGAGCACGGACGTCACCGGCAGATTTTCGCAACCGACCGGCCCGTCGATAATGACCTGCAGGCCCTTGATCGCCGTGAAGGCATAAACCGAGCCCCAATATCCGCCGGCGCGATCGTGGTCGAGGACCAGCATCAGACCATCTCCTCGGATTTTCGATTTTTGGTCTGCGCGGTTACTGCCTTGCGGTACTTTTCGCGGAAATCAGGCCTTACGTTGGGCGTGCCTTGCCAGATGCCGGCGGTGTCGCCTTCACCAACGCCTTCAAAGAACTCGCGCATGGTGTCAAAGCGTGCCTTGCCCGCAATCGCAGCATTGACGACCTGGGCCAGCGAACCCGCGCCGGCGACGCCGAACAACGGCCGTGCCGAAATCAGGTTTGTGAAATAGAGTGCAGGAATCGCCCGCGTCTTCGCTTTCTGAACGACCGGCGTGGTGCCGATAGCAAGGTCGGGCGAAAACTCTTCCAGAGCGGCGAAGTCCTGCTCGAGCGAGGCGCGATATTGAATCCGCACGCCTTTCGCCTCGAGCCATTCGCGATCAGGATCTGACCACGGGGTTCGCGGACAAGCCGTGCCGACGTAGCGCAGGTCGGCGCCGCTCTCGACCAGAAGTCGTCCGACGAGAAGTTCGGAGCCTTCGTAACCGGACAACGTAATTCGGCCGCTGATCGGCGTGTTTGCGAGCGCCGCGCGGATCGCAGGCAGCGCCGCATTCTTCGCGGCATCAATGGCGCCGCGCGCGATTCCACAAGCGGTGCCGATCGACTCCAGCCAAGCCTCCGTGCCGTCACAACCAACCGGCGCCGAGCCGACGACCGTGCGGCCGGCAGCCTCGAATTCGCGGATCGATGCTGTGTAGAATGGATGGATCGCCGCAACCGCGGCACAATCCAGCGCACCATACAGTTCGCGCCATTCGCGCGTCGGCACCGCGGGACCGGCATCCAACCCAAGCGGCGCCAGCAACATGCCGATCCCGACGGGATCGGCCGGGAACATTTCTCCGAGCAGCGTCACAGTTGGCCGTTCATGGGCGATGCGCGGCGCCTGCACTGGCCCCTGATGTGCCTCGCGTCGCGCGTAATTCAGCATCGCTGCCGCCAGCACGTCCTTGGCTTCCGCATGCGTCGGCACGCCGAAGCCCGGCACATCGATGCCGATGATGCGAACGCCGTTGATGTCCTTGGGCAGGATCTGCAACGGCACGCCCGACGCGGTCGGGACGCACAGATTGATGACCACGATCGAATCGTACTGCGCGGGATCGGCGATCTTGAAAACGGCCTCGCGAATGTCCTCGAACAATTTGCCTGTAACCAGCGTCTCGGAGTTGAACGGCACGTAGCCGACGCTGCGACGGGCTCCATAAAAATGCGACGTGAAAGTCAGCCCGTAGACGCAGCACGCGGAGCCCGACAGGATCGTTGCGGTTCGCCGCATCCGCAGTCCGACCCGCAGCGACCCGAAGGCGGGACACATGCTCTGCGGTTGATCGTGCGGGCCGATGGGATAGTCCGCGGCATAGCGCGTTAATGTCTCGCTCTTGCCTGCCGCCGCGGCAGCCGCCTTCAGTTCAACTTTGCCGGTATGACAGCCAAGCCCGTCGGCAGCCTTAACCGATGCGGCGATGGCCACTTCCTGCCCCGGCGCAAGGTGTCCGGACGGATGCTCCGTGGGCCGCGTCTCGTCTGGTGCACGTCCGTCAGTCATGGCGTCACATCAAACGTTGTCGTAAATCACTTCGAGCGACGGCTTGGCTGTAACCAGCGCGCCGCACATGTCTTCCATCGTCGCTTGCTCCAGGACGACGCCGCGGCCGACATCGGAGCTCTTGAACAGCG
Source organism: uncultured Alphaproteobacteria bacterium (assembly GCA_963737755.1). Classification (GTDB taxonomy): domain Bacteria; phylum Pseudomonadota; class Alphaproteobacteria; order Rhizobiales; family Xanthobacteraceae; genus BOG-931. The sequence goes on from CAVTTZ010000033.1 coordinate 379,255, forward strand.
CGAGCAATCCGTCGTGGGTCAGAGTGTGCGGCTGCTGCGGCGGCGCCTCGGCGACGTTTTTGGCAAGATTCTCGAACAGCGGCGCCCAAGGCGTGCCGGGCCTGCCGATAATCTGGTAGCTCGCGCTCTTGCGGCGGATGTCGTCGTCCGCAGGGATCGACGAGAGCACGGGAATGCCGACGGCGTCGGCGAAGGCTTTTGCTTCGCCGCTGCCGTCATCCTTGTTGATGACGATGCCGGCCACGCCAACGTTGCCGCCGAGCTTGCGAAAGTACTCGACCGCCGAGCAAACATTGTTGGCGACGTACAGCGACTGTAGGTCGTTGGAGCCGACGATGATCACCTTCTGACACATGTCGCGCGCGATCGGCAGGCCGAAGCCGCCGCACACCACGTCGCCGAGAAAGTCGAGCAACACGTAGTCGAAGCCCCAGTCGTGGAAGCCGAGCTTCTCGAGCAACTCAAAACCGTGAATGATTCCGCGCCCGCCGCAGCCGCGGCCGACTTCAGGACCGCCGAGCTCCATGGCGAAGACGCCATCGCGCTTGAAGCAGACGTCGCCGATCTTCACGTCGTCGCCGGCGAGCTTCTTCTTCGAGGACGTTTCGAGAATCGTCGGGCACGCGCGGCCGCCGAACAGAAGCGACGTGGTGTCGCTCTTTGGATCGCAGCCGATCAAGAGAACTTTTTTGCCCTGCTGCGCCATCATGTAGGAGAGGTTGGCGAGCGTAAAACTCTTGCCGATGCCGCCCTTGCCGTAGATCGCAATGATCTGCGTCTTTTTGGTCGCTGCGTGCCGCGACCGGCGGCTCAGGCTCTATGGCGGCCTCGGCGCGTAGATTTTCCGTCATCGCACTGAGCTTTGGCTGGGCGTTCATGCGCAGGCTCTCCAGTCGAGGACCATTTTCAGGCAGGATGGGTCGTTGAATGCGGTGTGGTAGGCGTCGACAGCCGAACTCGCGGTCTCGCGATGAGTCACCAAGCCGTTCAGCGACAGTTTTCCGAAATCGACCAGATCGCGCACCGCGACCAGATCCTCATGGCGCCATTCGGCCGCGATCCGGATCCGCGCCTCCCGCATGAAAGCCGGCGGGAAGACAAAACTCAGCGGAGCGCTATAGAAGCCCGCGAGGACGATCTCGCCGCCCGGCGCAAGATGAGCGATCAGGGTATCGAGCAGCGAGCTGTCGCCGCTGACGTCGAAGATGGCGCGATAGTCGCGCCGTGTGTTCGTATCGGGATCGATAACGTCGTAGCCGGCTGCACCCGCGGCGCGAGCGGCCTGGCGCTCCCAGACGACCGGCGGCTCGCCACCCAAAGCGATGGTGAGTCGTGCGAGCAGGCGTCCAAGCACACCGTGGCCGACGATGCAGTCCGGCTTGACGTCGCCGGTCAATCGTATGGCATGATAGGCAGTCGCAGCGAGCGCCAGCAGCACGCCGTCCTGGCCGAGCCCCTCGTCGAACGCGACGATACGCTTCGTCGCCACGACGAGATGCGAAGCGGCGCCGCCAAACAGGCTGCGGACTTCGCCGAAGCAACCGGCCGCGCCGGGCACGAAAACGCGCTCGCCGTTTCTGAAACCCGAATGCGCTCCGCATGCGCGAATGCGACCGACGGCTTCGTAGCCCGGCACCAGCGGATATCCCATTCCGGGAAACGGGGGCATACGCCCCTCGAACATCAGCCGCTCGGTGCCGGTACTGATCGCGGTCCACTCGATGTCGACCGAACAATTGTCGTCCGCGGTTTCGGACAACGGGAGCCGCTGCAACGAGAGCTGCTTTGGCTTCTCCAGTACTACGGCTAGCGCATCCATCGGCCCAATCCCCGTCGGGGCGTTCCTCAGACTGTAAGCTTAGCCTTACTATTATTTGTGTCAATATAAATTTACATTTTTGCACGTCCAGGCCGCGCGACGATGACGCTGGCAATCAGCGGGATGCGCGTTGCCCGGCAGCGAACCTCGCCGAAGCCGGATTGTTTCAAGAGCTTTTCGAGCGCCGCAAAGCTGCGCGGGCACCCGCTCCCCATGGCGTGAAGATAGAGGCTGAAATAGGCACTAACCGAGTCGCTACCGGACTGGCCCGATAGCGGCTCGCCGATCACCAGCACGCCATCGTTTGGAATCACCTCACGGACCCGCGCGAGCAGGTTCATCACGGCATCGTCGTCGTGGTCGTGCAAGACGCGGATCAACGAAACGACATCGGATCCTTTCGGAAGCGGATCTGTCAAAAAATTCCCTTCCGAGACGGACGCACGATGACCAAGCTGCTGAGTCGCAAATTTGTCGCGTGCGATGCCGGCGACGGCGGGCAGATCAAACAGTTTAAGCTCCAGCCTCGGTACGCGTTGGCCGACAGCAACAAGGAAACTGCCGTCGCCGCCCCCGACGTCCAGCAAACAGCGGTGCCGCGCGAACGGATAAGAGCCGAGAACCATTTCGGCCACCATCGGCTGCGACGCCGACATCAATGCGGTGTAGGGTGCCACAGCATCGCGCGTCAGCTCGCAAGACGCCGCACCGCCCGCGTACGGCCAGTAGCGCGACAGCAACCGCTCGCCGCCTTGGCCACGCAGCAGTGCGATGGGATCGGCAAGGTCTGCATAGAGCAACCCGTGATGTGCGACCATCGCCGCGATGCCGGGATTGCCGAGGACGGCGGCGCCGAGCGGACCAAGGCCGTAACGCTCACCGCTTCGACGCTCCAAAAGGCGCAACGACGCTGCCGCGCTGAGAAGCGTATGCATCGCATCGACCGGAACCGATGCGCGAGCCGCCAGCGTCGATACCGGCAGCGGTCCTCCTTGCAATTGCGGAAATAAGCGCAAGCCCACACACGCAAACAGGATCTGCGAATAGACGAAGCCGGCGCAGAGATCGAACAGGTCGCCCGCGTGCCTGCCGCGCGATCGGCCGCGTCAATGGAAAAGCCGCGGCCACACGCTGGAAACGCCTGCTGGACAGGAGGAAATCGCGTATCCCGAGCCAGCGGTCAGCGAACCCGCTCGCCTGTAGCATTTTCTGACTGGCGGCCATGATCGGCCTCGCGACGGCTACGCAGCGAATTGCGCCAGACGTTTCGGCACCAGGCGTTTCGCTTCCTGTTCCATCAGGGCACGCAATTCATGCGCGTTGGCGCAAGGGGGCATCGCACCAATACCGTCGGCGACAAGGTCGTGAAGGTGCGAGATTGCGCCCACGAGACCGTAACGCATCACCGCACTGGGCCGACCGAGCGCGGCATCCTTGCCGACTGGCTTGCCGGCCTCTTCCTGGTCGCTCGCCGCATCCCTGATGTCATCGGCGACCTGATAGGCCTCGCCGATTTTTTCACCAAGCCCTCGCCAGGCGTCTGCGTTATCGACGCCCGCCGCTGCTGCACCGCAGATCGTCGCCGCCGCAAACAACGCACCGGTTTTGGAGCGATGATAATGCGAGAGGTCTATCTCATCTTCACACTCCCAAGCCTGTCCGGCGACGATTCCGTGCGGCACGCCGACCGCCGCACCAACCGTCGAGATCAACTTTGTTAGTCGCAGCGGCGAGCACGATGCGCGCGCCAAGGTTTGAAAGGCGAGAACAATCAAAGCATCGCCTGCAAGCACGGCCAGCGACTCGCCGAACGCGGCGTGTACTGACGGTCGCCCGCGGCGGAGTGGCGAATTGTCGAAGCAGGGAAGATCGTCGTGCACCAGGGAGGCGCAATGCAGCAGCTCGATGGCGGCGCCCGCGGCGTCGGTGGCATCCGGCTCATCGTCGCCGCACGCGCTAGCCACGGCATGGCACAATCTCGGACGGACTCTCGCGCCTTTCGGGAATACCGCGCTTCGCATGGCTGCCGCCAGCCGCGGCGGACATCCTGACGGTTCGGCAGAACCGATTGCTCTGATGAGGGTTCGCTCAATCCGGGTGGTGACATCCATGCCCGCCTCCTCCACTGCCCCGAATGTCAATTTCGATTGACGATTGACATGTCAATTAAACTAGACAAATATTTTCATTCCGCAAGCAGTTTGTTTGGGGCCGCCGATGAAGGACCGCCAGGTTGTTGTCGTCGGTGCAGGAATTGCGGGACTAAGCGCCGCGCTTGCTTTGGCGGCGCGCGGTCTCGACGTGATCGTCGTCGAACAATCCGATCGGCCCGGCGGCAAGATGCGGGAGATCGAACTTGGCGGACGCGGCATCGATTCCGGCCCGACCGTTTTCACCATGCGCTGGGTTTTCGATGCGCTCCTGGGCGCGCTTGGCGAGCGGCTGGAAGATCATCTTCGGCTTCAACCCCTCAGCGTGCTCGCGCGGCATGCCTGGGCCGACGGCAGCCAACTGGATCTCTTCGCCGACGAGAACCAGACAGCGGACGCCATCGGCTGGTTCGCCGGGCGATCCGAGGCGGAAGGTTTCAGAGCATTCAGCGTCGATGCGAAGAAGATTTTCGACGTGCTCAGGGCACCTTTCATCTGCTCGCCCGCGCCGAGCATGACGAAGCTAGTTCGCAGCTCCCGATTTCGCGATCTGAGCGCCATCCGGCCATTTCAGACAATGTGGAAGGCGCTGGGCAGTTACTTCACCGATCCGCGCCTGCGGCAACTCTTCGGCCGCTATGCCACCTATTGCGGCTCGTCACCGTTCGATGCGCCGGCCACGCTGATGCTCGTCGCGCATGTCGAAAGCGCCGGTGTTTGGCTGGTCGACGGCGGAATGTACCGGCTCGCGGCGCGCGTTGTCCGAGCTCGCTGTTCGGCACGGTGTGCGTTTCGTCTATGGCGCCGGGGTGTCGAACATCATCGTCGAATCCGGTCGCGCCAGCGGAGTCAGGCTTGCCAACGGCGAACGGATCGAAGCAGGCAACGTAATCGCAACGGCCGATGTTGCTGCACTGGCGCTCGGACTTCTCGGTCGTGACGTTGCGCAGGCGGTACCGTGCACGCCCGAAAAGACGCGTTCGCTGTCGGCAATGACGTGGAGCTGTCTCGCCGCACCGAGCGGCGTTCCCCTGCTTCGTCACTCCGTATTCTTCTCGCGCGACTATCGCAGCGAGTTCGAGAGTCTTTTTGGCCGTCGCCAAATGCCGCAGGAGCCGACCGTCTATATCTGCGCCCAGGACCGCGACATTGGCTCCGTCGCGCCCGAACAGCCAGAGCGCCTCTTCATGATCGCCAATGCGCCCGCCATCGGCGACCGTCACCAATTCACAGCAGCGGAGATCGACGAATGCGCCAAGCGGACCCTCGCAACGCTCGAGCGATGCGGCCTCACGATTGCGATGAACGCGGAGCTGACGGAGGTCACAACGCCGACGGACTTCAACCGCATGTTTCCGGGCACGGGGGGAGCGCTGTACGGCCGCAACTCGCACGGCTGGATGGCGTCGTTCAAGCGGCCGGGAGCGCGGACGAAACTTCCCGGTCTTTACCTCGCGGGCGGCAGTGCGCATCCGGGACCGGGTCTCCCGATGGCAGCGCTCTCGGGATGGATGGCGGCCGCGAGCCTGATCGGGGACCTAACTTTGACCGCATCGTCGCCAAGGACGGCTATGCTTGGTGGTATGTCGATGCACTGAGCGACGACGGCAAGCACGGCATCACGCTGATTGCCTTCGTGGGCAGCGTGTTCTCCCCCTACTACGCACTCGCGCGCCGGCTCGGCCGCGCCGACCCGCTGGATCATTGTGCGCTGAACGTCGCACTCTACAGCAACGCCGGCAAACGCTGGGCCATGACCGAACGCCGCCGGAGCGCTGTCCGACGGAGCGAAAATGAGTTCGTCATTGGTCCAAGCAGTGTCGACTGGAACGGCGAGACCCTCACTTTTCGGATCGATGAAATCACCAATCCGTTGCCGTCGCGCCTTCAGGGGACGGTGCGGATCTATCCTTCGGCGCTGACGCGCGAAACTTTTGCGCTCGACGCAGCCGAATGTCACCGTTGGCGCCCGATTGCCCCCTGTGCGCGGGTGCAAGTGGATTTTCGTCATCCCGCGACGCGATGGCTCGGCGACGGCTATTACGACATCAATCATGGCGATGCGCCGCTCGAGCGTGACTTTTCAAGCTGGCAATGGTCGCGCGCCAGCACGCGCGAGGGAACGGTGATTTCCTACGATACAGTCGCGCGCGGGGACGGCTCTACGAGCCTCGCGCTGCATTACGACCGGCAAGGCGCCGCACACCATCGCCAACCGCTGCCGCGCGCTGGTTTGCCGCCGACAGGTTGGCGCATTGCTCGAATTGCGCGTGGTGATGCGCAACAACCGATCGTCGTGAAGAGAACACTTGAGGACGCCCCGTTTTACGCGCGATCTCAGCTATCAGCCAAACTGCACGGCGAAAGCGCTGACGTCATGCACGAGAGTCTGTCGCTCGATCGCTTCCGAATGCCCATCGTGCAGGCAATGCTGCCGTTCCGAATGCCGCGCTGGTAGTGGCCGTACGGGGACTGGATTCACTGTCCGGCAGCCGCACGCTCGGGCACGCCGCCGCGTTCTCACGACGTATTCCCGCCTCTCAGCAATTGATCGCGGCGCTCGAGCCGTTCGAACAGATCGAGCACCCAGACCACGCTTTCCGTTATGCCCTTGCTTCGCGGTCGCGACGCGGCACCGACCGGCGGCGATGTCGCCGCAACCGCCTCGATTAGGAAGCGGGCGGCAGGCTCCCCATGATCGACAACGGCATCGTGCACCGCAAACGACGTGACCAAGGCATCGGCTAGCAAACGCATCTTGCGCGCTGTGCGGACAACGGCGCGACGAGAGACGGAGTCATAGCGCTGACGTTCCACCTCGCGACCAATTTCCGCATAGATCAGACGCGCCGCATGGATGCCGGGACGACAGGATGGCGGCAGCGCCCCGATGCCCGAGATGGAACGGCCATAGAAAGCGTCGGCGACTTCCAGTAGGCGACCGACAACCTCGCCGATCCGTTTGTCATAGCGCGGATCGGCCAGCCAGGCGTCAGGATCAAGCCCCGCATCGCGCATCCACGAGAGCGGCAGATAGAGGCGCCCCGCTCGAGCGTCCTCGCCGACATCACGGGCGATATTGGTCAGTTGCATCGCAATCCCGAGATCGCAGGCCCGGGCCACCACGGCGGGATCGCGACGGCGCATCAACAGCGACATCATCGCTCCGACCGCCCCGGCTACGCGCACCGCATAGGCCAGCAGATCCTCCAGCGTTTCGTACTGACGACCTTCAGCGTCCCACCGTAACCCTTCGAGCAAGGCCTCCGGCAGAGCGATCGGAATGGAGAAGCGCGAGACGACGTTCGCAAAGGCGCGATCAGCCGGCAATTCAAGGGGGCGACCGGAATACGCCTTCGCAAGACGGCTTCTCAGCCGCTCCACCGCATCCGTACGGCCGCCGTCGACATCGACGGCGTCGTCGGCGAGCCGGCAAAATGCGTAGAGCGCGATCGCAGGATTGCTGACCGCGGAAGGCAATATCAGCGACGCCGCAAAGAACGTTCGCGAGCCGTTACGCAGCAATTCCTTGCAGGCCGCGAAGTCGGAAGCCGCGCTCATACGATCCTCTCCAATGATTGCGCGTCGGGCAAAATCTCATCGAGAACCCGCGCCGATGACAACACACCAGGCAAGCCCGCGCCCGGATGGGTTCCGGCGCCGACAAGGAATAACCGCTCGACCTCTTCGCTGCGATTATGCGGGCGAAACCACGCGCTTTGGGTCAGGATCGGCTCAAGCCCGAAGGCCGCCCCGCGATAGGACAGAAGCCGGTCCTGAAAGTCCTGCGGCGTCAGAATTCGCGAGGTTACGATCTCGCTGCCGAGGTTCGGCAGTATGATTTCACCAAGTGCCCGTTCGATCCGCTGGCGATAGGGCTCGGCCTGCACCGACCAATCGATGCCGCTTTCCAGATGCGGAACGGGCGACAGGACGTAAAAGGCATCGCACCCCGGCGGAGCCAACGAAGGATCGGTGGCGGTCGGCCGGTGCAGATAGAGGCTGAAATCCTCGGCCAGCACCTTGCGTTCAAAAATATCCTTGAGAAGCTCGCGATAACGCGGGCCGAGCAAAATGGTGTGATGTGCGACGTCCTCATAACGTCGCCGCGTGCCGAAATACCACACGAACAAGCTCATCGAATAACGGGCCCGTTCGATACGCTGATCAGTCCAGCGCTTGCGCGTGATGCCGGGCAGCAGCTTGCGGTAGGTCGTGGCCGAATCGGCGTTCGACACGACGATATCGGCCTGCAGGCTTGCGCCGCTCGCAAGCCGCACGCCGGTCGCGACGCCGTTGCGCGTAAGGATCTCGGTCACTTCGGAGGAGCAAACAAGCGATCCGCCTTGTCCTTCAATCAAACGAACGAGGCCCTCGACGAGCTTGCCGGTGCCGCCCATGACGAAATGCACGCCCCAGCGCCGTTCCAGGAACGCAATCAGGCAGTAGATCGATGTCGTCGTGAACGGATTGCCGCCGATCAGAAGCGGGTGAAAGCTGAGCACGACGCGAAGCCGCTCGTCGTGGACGAACGACGCGACGAAGTCATAGACCGTGCGGTAGCTTCGCAAGCGCAGCATCGCCGGCACGATGCGCGCCATGTCTCGCCAGGAGTCGAAGGGCACGTCACCGAGCTGTTCGAAGCCGATCTTGAAGATTGCCTCGCTGGCCTTGAGGAAACGTTCGTAGCCGTCGACATCCCGCGGCGAAAAACGAGCAATCTGCTCACGCATTGCCGTAGCATCGTCAGAGCAGTCAAACACGGCGCCGTCGTCAAAGCGCAGCCGGTAAAATGGCGACAGCGGCTTCAGCGTGACGTCATCGGCGAGCCGGCGTCCGCATTGCTGCCACAACTCCTCGAACAGAAAGGGTGCGGTGATGATTGTTGGACCGGCATCGAAAGTGAAGCCGTCCTGGCGATAGACGTAGGCACGCCCTCCGGGCGCGTCGAGCCTTTCGACGATCGTGACGCGATAGCCCTTTGCGCCAAGGCGGACCGCGGCGGCCAAACCGCCGAATCCGCTGCCGATCACCACGGCATGCGGACGATCGTCGGCGCGGAATGGCCGCGCGACCATGCGCGACGAACGGTCAAGCATAGAGTAAGTGTAAATCTTAATTGACGCTTAGGCCAGAAAAAACGTCAACCAAAACTGACATTTTTATGCTGCGGCGCGATCACCTCGGCAGTAATGGCTTCGCGCGCAATGATTTCCGCGATCGCCTCGGGGGCTTCCTCGTGCGCGAGATGACCGTGGTCGGCGACAATCTCCAACTTCGCCCGCGGCAGAAGTTTGCGAACGCGCCGCGCTATGGCGGGTGGGATCGCACGATCGTTGGTGGCTGCGACCAGCAGTAGATCAGCTTGCAGCCGCGGAAGGTCGCGCATCAGCGGATGCAGATCCCAATTCGCCATCATCTCCAGCGCGGCCGCGACATGCGCGGGGCTCGAAACCAGTTTGCGGTAAAATCGCTCGCCTGCGGCGTCGATCGACGACCCGGTGCCGGCGATCAGCCGGTGAACTGCCGCCGGCTTGCTGCCGCGCCAAGCGAAGAACCACGGTACCAGCGGATTAAGCGCCAGAGCCTTGGCGAGCGGCGACAGTAGGCTCGAAGCCACGCTATCGAACGGCAGGAAAGCACCGTTGAGGCTGACGATCAGTTTCGGCTCGATTGATCGATCCAGCGACATGCGCGCAAGGATCGCAGCGCCTGCGGAATGCCCGATTGCGAGTTGCGGCTTCACGTCAAGTTTTCTGCAAAGCGCGGCGAGATCGCGCGCCATGCGGGGGAGCGTCAACAGCGAATCCGGTGGGGTTTCGGTAAATCCATGACCCGGGAGATCTGGTGCGACCAGCGTGAAGTGCCTGGCCAGAAGGGGCATCAACGCCCGCCATGAATGGGTGGCGGCGCCGGTGCCGTGGGCGAGCAACGTGACGGGTCCCGAGCCCATGACCTGCACATGCCAGCGATATCCGGCTGCGCTGACGAAGCGGCTTGCTTCGCGGTTGGGCCAATCCGCGCCGTCGGTGTTCCAGGACAGCTTTGCGCCCATTGTGCGGTTGCCCCAAGCCGCGAGACCGGACCGGTCATCGTCATTCGCGGCCGCAAGAAACGATTATTGCTCGGTGACGCGGCTCAAGAACGCTTCGTACAGCGCGATGAACTCAGTCGGAATTTCAAGATGCGGCATGGCGCCGGTCTGAAACACCGAGACCGTCCAGTTCGGCAGACGCAGCACGCTATCCTTGCGCTCATAATCCACGAAATCGCCGCGAACGCCGTGGCTCATCCAAACCGGCATCGAAAGGCTTTGATACAGCTTCATCGCATCCGTGCTGAACAAATAGCCCGACACGAAATAGTACGGCGCGTTCTCGGCACCGGGTTGATGGGTTGTGACATAATCATACTCAAGCAAGCCCTCGTCGATGTTGCGCGCCCCCCAGGTCTTTTGGAGGAAAAACCGAATGCTGGCTCGCGAGGTCAGCGCCGAGAAGAAGCCCTGCTTCCACAGCGGAACACTCAGCAATCCGTGCAGCCATGGCATCGCACGCGTGCCGTTAGCCCCCCCTTGCTGCGCAGCGCGCGCGGAGCGTCGATCGAAGCCGGTAGGACTGATCAATGCGACGCTGCGGAACGCCATCGGCGTCTCTGTCGCCGCACGCGCCGCGAACTCGCAACCGAGCGACAGCGCTACGATGTCGATGGCGGCATCGCCGTGAGTTCGATTGAATCTCGCGGACGGCGGCGTGTATGGCGTCCGTCATCAAGCGCGGCGTGTATTTCCGGTCGCTGCGGTCCGAAAGCCCAAAGCCCGGCAGGTCGAGGGCGTAGACCGGACGCTTGCCTCGATAGTGCTCGAACAGTGTTTTCATTTCGTAGGCGGTAGCCGCCGCATTGACGCTGTGCACCAGCAATAGCGGGCAATCAGCGCTGCCGGACGGTGTTGCGCCCTCGCCGTACACGGCGACGCAACCGGCGCGCTTGTCGGACAACTCGACCCATTTGCCGGGAAGCGGCGCCGGCATCACCGGCTTCCGCAACGGCGCGACATTCCAGGCGCTGGTGGTGGACGATAGCTGCAGCATCGACCGTGCTCTCGCTTGATGCCCGCCGAGGCCTTCTTGGCCAAACGGCCGAGCTGGGATATCAGAGAAGTGACAATACAGGTTGTCAGTATAACGTGGAAACGAAAGTTGACTATTCGGGGTTCCGGAAAGCCTGTGCTCGATGTCATCAGGGGTGTGCACCCAGGCCCGCCCCCGATTTGGATGATGCGGCAGGCGGGGCGCTACCTGCCTGAATACAGGGCAATTCGCGCCAAGGCCGGCGGTTTCCTCAATTTGTGCTTCACGCCCGACCTGGCTGCGGAAGTCACGTTGCAGCCGGTGCGGCGTTTCGGCTTCGATGCCGCAATCCTGTTTTCGGACATTCTGGTCGTCCCTCATGCGCTGGGACGGTCGGTGCGCTTCGAGCCGGCGAAGGCCCGCGACTCGACCCGCTCAATCGGGTGGAAGACATTGCGGCATTGCCCCGCAAGGCAGACCCCGAGATTTTCGCGCCCGCCTGCGAGACGTTGCGGCTGGTGAGCCGAGCGTTGGATCCGAGTGTGGCCTTGCTCGGTTTTTGCGGGGCGCCTTGGACGGTCGCGACCTACATGATCGCGGGCGAGGGCACCTCCGATCAGGCGCCGGCGCGTCTTTTCGCCTACCGCGAGCCAAAGGCGTTCGCGATGCTGATCGATGTGCTGATCGAAGCTTGTGTCGACTATCTGTGCGCACAACTCGAAGCCGGCGCCGACGCCGTGCAACTGTTCGACACCTGGGCGGGGGTCCTGCCGCCGCATGAGTTCAGCCGATGGTCGATCCAGCCGGCGAAGCGTATCGTCTCGGACGTGCGCGCAAGAATCCCCGACGCGAAAATCATCGGGTTTCCGCGCGGCGCGGGCGCGCTGTTGCCTGACTTCGTCGACAAATCCGGTGTCGATGCCGTCAGCATCGATTGGACCGCAGAACCGCAAATGATCCGCGACCGCGTGCAGAGCCGCGTCGCCCTGCAAGGCAATCTCGATCCGCTGGCGCTGATCGCCGGCGGCCAGGCGCTCGACCGCGCCGTCGACGCGGTACTATCGAGCTACGGCCAAGGCCGCCTGATCTTCAACCTCGGTCATGGCATCCAACCGGAAACACCGATCGCGCACGTGGAACGAATGTTGCGGCGTGTCCGCGATTACCGCGTCTGATCACCGCATTGCCATGCTCGCCTGCACCGCCTGCGATAAGCGGCTTGCATCGGCATACGGCAACGCCACATAGCGTGCGCGCATTTCAGCAGCGATCCTCTCGGCCTGCGGCTGTGGCCGCGGCGAGGTGTCGATGACGACCGCAGGTATGCCGGTCGCTCGCAACTGGCGAGCGGCTTCGTGTGCTTCGGCTTCTGCTGCGGGCCGCCCGGCGCTGCCGTCGCGGCTCACGTTGGCCCGACCATCCGTCAACAACACAATTGTGGGCGCGTGGCCCTTGCCGCGAACCGCGAGCGCTAGCGTGGTCGCCGCGATGATCGCGGCCGATAGCGGCGTGCCACCGCCGCCGGGGAGCCCGCCGAGGCTTCGCTTTGCCCGGGTGAGCGAGCGGGTTGGCGGCAGAATCAGTTCAGCCGTCTTTCCGCGAAACGCGATCAAGGCGACTTCGTCGCGCCGCACGTAGCAATCGGCGAGCAGCAGTTCGACTGCGCCCTTGACTTCGGCCAGCCGCTGCAGGGCCGAAGAGCCGGAGGCATCGACCACAAAGATCGTCGACGTCGCGCTGGTCTCCTTGAACCGCGTGATCCGGATGTCGTCCTTTCGGATCGATAGCCGCGGGCGCGCGCGCCCCCCCTTGTGTCCGTTTTTGCTCTCTGTTCGTGGACGCAGTCTCTGCCAGGGCGCGGCAGCGCGGAGCGTTTCCAGGACGTTCAACCGGGCACCCGACGTGAGTTCTCCGCGACACGTTCCGATCGGACGACCGCGCCTTCGTCCGATCTTCGCAAGCCCTCGCCGGCCTGCGCTGGTATTGCGGGGTGGGCGCAAACCGCCCTCCTGCAACAGCTTCAGCAGATTGGGTGGGATTGCTGCCTTCGCCGCCTCGAGGACGATGTCGTGGATTTCCATATCCTCTGGACGCTGTTGCTCCAGCTCATCTGGTTCTTCTTTCGAGGATTGCTCGGCCTCAGGCTCCGCCGGTGCCGGCAAGATCGTGGCGCGCGGTGCGAGAACCAGCTTGGCAGCAATCTCGATATTGTCTTCGCCGACCGAACCGGACTCTTCCAGCGCCGCCGCCGCCCTCGCCACCCGGACCGCCAGCATCGAAGCCCGTAACGACCAAACACCCAGCGAGGCGGCCACCTGACAGAGCGCTACGACCGCTTGGGGCGAGATCGTCACGTGCGGCAGGCGAAGACGGGCCGCGCCAATCGCATCGGCGTCCAAAGAAACTTTGACAAGGTCGCTTCGAGACAAAGGCCAAAGGTCGACTTGAAACGCCAGACGATCGCGCAGCGATGCGGGCGCGCATTCGTCGTCAAGACCTTCATCAAAGGCGACGACGCCGAAGCAAGTCTGACTCTTGCGCGACAGCCCATCACGCTCGACAACAAGCTCGCGAAAATCCAATGCGGCATTCAGATGCGCGACGGTCGACGCCGACAGCCGTTCTGCCATCACCGCAAGGAGGACGCCGCCGTTGATTTCAGCCAGCAGCCCGCGCTCGACAACGGGCCGGCCGGCCTGCAACGTCGCCGTAAGATCAATGCCGCCGAGCAGACGTCCGTCCGAGATCGACGGTGGAAGCTTTCTGATTGGGACGGAAGTCGGCAACAGGGTCCGCAAAGTCTCGAGCCAGGAATCGCGAACCGCGCCGGCACCAGCGCGAACGCAGATTCCGCCAGTTCCAGTGGGATCGATCGCAAAAAGAGCAGCCGCCGCGATCGCTTCCGACCAAACTGTAATGCCTGCTCTCATGCGGCAAAACACTCGGCCAGCGCGCGTTCGATCCGAACGCTCGATCCGGAATCATCCAAAGGATTGCGGCGGAGACGGTGTCTGAGAGATGCCGGCGCAACGCGCTGCAAATGCTCCGCACTGACCGATTTTTCCCCTTCGATCGCCGCAACCGCGCGGGCCGCGCGCATGAGCGTCAGTTCGCCGCGGAGGCCATCGGTCCCAAGGCCCGTGCAAAGCTGCGCGGCCTTGGCGAGCATCTCGTCCGCGACCCTCACCCCATCGACCCGGTCGCGCGCGGAAACGATTTTCTTGCGAACCTTTGCTTCCTCCTTGGCCCATCGGGCAACAAATGCAGCGAAGTCCGTCTCGAACGCGTCTCGCCGCTTGATCACTTCGATGCGGGACGGCAGATCATCCGGCGTCTTAACGTCAACCGAGAGACCGAAACGATCAAGCAGTTGCGGACGCAACTCGCCCTCCTCCGGGTTGCCTGTGCCCACCAGCACTATTTTTGCTGGATGCCGGACGCTGAGGCCATCACGTTCGACCACGTTTTCGCCGGAAGCCGCGACGTCGAGCAGAAGGTCGACCAAGTGATCCTCAAGCAGATTCACTTCGTCGATATAGAGAAAGCCGCGATTGGCGCGTGCCAACAGTCCAGGCTCGAACGTCTTCTCGCCGCGGGTCAATGCGCGTTCCAGATCGAGCGCGCCGACCACACGGTCCTCGGTCGCGCCGAGCGGCAAATCGACCACCGGCACCGCCACCTGACAGGACTTCAGCTTTGCCTTCCTGGCGCGCGCGCGGCAGTCGTCACAGTAGGCATCGGCATTGTCCGGATCGCACTGATACCGACAGCCGGCGACGGCGCGCATGACCGGCAGCAAAGCCGCAAGCGCTCGCACCGCGGTCGATTTGCCGGAGCCGCGATCGCCGAAGGCAAGGACGCCGCCAACCTTTGGATCGACCGCCGCGATCATGAGCGCGAGCTTCATCTCGTCCTGACCGACGATGGCCGAAAATGGGAAGGCCGTTTTCATGACGCTACGATGCCTCCACCCTCGTCCGGGCGATGATTTCGGCAGCGCCCTTGGCGAGCAGCTCAAGGCCGACCGCACGGCCAAGTTCGCGCGGCCGGTTTGCCGGACCGCTTCGCGAAGCCTCGATGAGATCGTCGCCCTCCTCGGCAAGCACCGACGCCGACAACGTCATCTCGTTGCCGGATAGCAAAGCATGCGCGGCGATCGGCGAGTTGCAGTGACCGTTCAGGATCCAGAGCACTTCGCGCTCTGCCTCGGCACTCAGGCGCGACTGCGCATCATCGATACGCGCCAACAGCGCCCGCGTCGGCCAATCGCGTTCCACGCATTCGACGACGACGATTCCTTGGCCGGCGGCCGGAAGCATTTCCGCGATCGAAAAATCATACGCGATACGCGCGGCTAGCCCGACGCGCTCCAGGCCCGATCTGGCCATCACCAGCGCGTCGGCGGGGCCGATCTCGCCACCAGCGGCGAGACGCTGCTTTTCGCCATTGTCGAGCTTCCTGATCCGTGTGTCGGCAGCGCCGCGAAAATGGATGATGTCTGCTTTCGGAAACAGCCGTCGCAGATACGCCGCCCGGCGCACGGCATTGGTTCCGATCTTGAAGCCTCTGCCGTGCGAGGCGCGCAGTTCTTCGAGCGAGACTCCACGGCGCAGCACCAGCGAGTCGTTCGCCGGGTCGCGCGGCAAAGCTGCCGCAATGATGAGACCCGGCGTCTCCTCGTTTCCCGGAATATCCTTGAGCGAATGCATCGCCGCTTGAAGATCGCCGTCATGCATGGCAGTGCGGATTTCCGTCACAAAGGCCCCGCTCTTGCCGCCGTGACGCAGCAGCTTGCTGACCTGGTCGCGGTCGCCCCGCGTCGCGAACTCAACGATCTCGACGTTCAGATCCGGACTGCTCCAGCGCAGCAGCCGCACAATCTCGTTGGTCTGCGCCAATGCCATGGCGCTCCTGCGCGTTCCGATCCGAAGGCTTTGACCCGACACAGCGGCCTCGATGCCGACGAAGGAGCGTCAACTTAAGTTGACGTTATGTATACTTTACGCTCTCGTCAACCCGCATCGACCGCAAATGGATGTCGCGGCGAGACTGCCAACGTCCGCTGACGGCAATTAAAATTTCAGACTGCTGAAAGTTCGCCCAGATCGTCCAGCGTCAGCAGCGCCTCGGAAAAATCCTGGTCGCGGCAATAAAAGCTGCGAGTGATGAGAACGCGGATGCCGGCACGGGAAGCAGCGACGAGGCCGTTGTGGGAATCCTCGATCGCGACGCAGTCCGACGCCGGCAGCCCCAACCGCGCCAGCACTTCGAGAAAAACGTCGGGCGCAGGCTTTTTGCGCGGAACCTCGTCGCCCGCGACGATGGCATCGAATTGATCACCCCAGTCCTGTCCCAGAGAAACAGAGAGCAGCGCGTCGATATTGGGGCGGGACGTCGTCGTCGCGATTGCAAGCCGCTGACCGCGGTGCTTCGCCCCCGTCATGAGCGCCTTCACGCCTGGACGCAGCGGACAATGGCCGCCGGCGACAAGCTCGACATACCGCGCCGTCTTCAGGCGATGCAATTCGGCCACCTGCGCCTCCGACAGCATTGCCCCTTGCGCGCGGGTGCGATCGAAGGCGCGCATGCGTTCCTTGCCGCCGGTGACCCAAAGGAGTTCCTTGTAGATCGCGCGATCCCAGTACCAATCAATGCCCACCCGCGCGAATGTCTCATTGAAAGCTTGGCGATGAACCTCTTCGGTCTCCGCCATGGTACCGTCGACATCAAAAATCAGTGCACGGGCGTGCGTGATGGCGTCTTTCGCGCACGCGAACTGCAAGGCCGCCGTCGACGGCATTTCGCTCATTCAACCTTGCCCGGCACAGCGCCCCGAAAAACCCGGCTGCCAAGCACGTCGGCGGCTTCGATCGCGGTCACCTCCGTGCTGGTCAGCACGCGATCGAGCTCTGAAACCAGCCGCTTGGCTTGGCGAAGTCGGATGCGGTCAAGGGCATTGCGGATCGATCGCGCATTGGAGAACAACGGCTGGGTCTTGCGAACCGCGATGTAACGCACGAAAGCATCGCGCGCGCTCTGCGAGAACCGATAATTCTGTTCGCTCAGCATCCGCTCGGCGATCTCCAGCAATTCCGCTTCGGAATAATCCGGGAAATCGATGTGATGGGCGATGCGTGAACGGAAGCCGGGATTGCTCTGGAAGAATTTTTCCATCCGGTCGCCGTAGCCGGCGAGGATCACCACGAGGTCCTCGCGCTGCAACTCCATAACCTGAAGCAGAATTTCGATCAATTCCTGGCCGTAGTCGCGCTCGTTCTCCGGCCGATACAGATAATAGGCCTCGTCGATGAACAGAACGCCCCCCATCGCCTTCTTGAGGATCTCTTTGGTCTTCGGCGCGGTGTGTCCGATATATTGTCCAACCAAGTCGTCGCGCGTCACACTGATCACGTGGCCACGACGAACGAAGCCCAGCCGGTGCAGGATACTCGCCATCCGCAGCGCAACGGTGGTCTTGCCAGTGCCGGGATTGCCGGTGAACGACATGTGAAGGGTCGGAAACGTGCTGGCGAGCCCCATCTTGCGACGGATGCGTTCGATCAGAAGCAGTGAGGCGATTTCGTGCAGCCTGGTCTTGACCGGCGCCAGCCCGATCAATTCCCTATCGAGTTGTTCGAGAACCAAGGCAATATCGACAGTCTCGAATTCTTTGCGCAGGTCGACCGTCTCGACGGGAGCCGCTTCAACATTGTCGGAGTCGGCGGACGGCGCGGTCATGATCAGCGGTAGCGTTCGCCTTCAGGCCGCTCGGCCGCATAGGCGTGGGTCGCGTATCGCATATTGCGTCCCGTGGATTCCAGACGGTCGAGACGGAAGCCCGGTTCGTTGGTTGGGCGGTTGACCAGAAACGACAGCCGCACCAACTCCCAGCCGGGGCTGGAATCAAAGCCGGAGATACGGATGTAACGGTCGCCATAGACACGACGGCAATCGGCCAATTCCCGCATGATGCCGGCCGCGTCGCGCAAGTCGAACATCGGCAGTCCCCACATGTCCCAATAGGTGTTGCGGGGATGCGGGTCGTCGGTGAACTCGATGTTCACTGCCCAGCCCTTGTCCAAACAATACTGCACCTGGGCGGTGATCTGATCGTCGGTCAGATCAGGCAGGAAAGAAAAGCAGCCTTGGGTGATGCGCATGATCGTTCTCCGTCAAACCGCAACGCTTGCGGTCGGGACAAAATCCGGTGTGTCGGTGGATTCGTAGTTGAACGTGACATCCTTCCAGACATCGAGCGCCTCCCGCAGCGGCGTGCATGTCTGCGCGGCCTTGGCCAGGATCTCAGGGCCTTCGTGCACATAATCGCGGCCTTCGTTGCGGGCGAGGATCATCGCCTCGAGCGCGACGCGGTTGGCGGTCGCACCGGCCTGAATGCCTCGGGGATGGCCGATGGTGCCGCCGCCGAACTGCAGCACGACATCTTCCCCAAGCAGATCAAGCAACTGATGCATCTGGCCGGCATGGATGCCGCCCGACGCCACCGGCATCAGCTTGTTGAGACTTGCCCAATGCTGATCAAAGAACACGCCGTGTTCGAGCCGGGTCGGATTAAACTCTTCGCGACAGATATCGTAATAGCCGCGCGTGGTGTTCGGATCGCCCTCGAGCTTGCCGACCACGGTGCCGGCATGGATGTGGTCGACACCCGCAAGCCGCATCCATTTGGCGATGACGCGGAACGAGACGCCATGATTGCGCTGCCGGGTATATGTCGAGTGGCCGGCGCGGTGCAGATGCAAGACCATGTCGTTTCGGCGCGCCCACTTCGCCATCGACTGGATCGCCGTATAGCCGATGACCAAGTCGATCATGACGATCACAGAACCCAGTTCGCGTGCGAATTCGGCACGCTCGTACATGTCCTCCATCGTCGCCGCAGTGACGTTGAGATATGTCCCCTTGATCTCGCCGGTCGCGGCCTGTGCCCGGTTCACCGCTTCCATGCAGTAGAGATAGCGCTCGCGCCAATGCATGAACGGCTGCGAGTTGATGTTCTCGTCGTCCTTGGTGAAATCCAGGCCGCCTTTCAGCGCCTCGTAGACGACGCGGCCGTAGTTTCGCCCCGATAGCCCGAGCTTCGGCTTCACCGTCGCTCCCAACAAGGGACGACCGAACTTGTCAAGCCGTTCCCGCTCGACGACGATTCCGGTTGCCGGCCCCTGGAAGGTTTTTACGTAGGCTATCGGCAATCGCATGTCTTCCAGACGAAGCGCCTTGAGCGGCTTGAAGCCAAAGACGTTCCCGATGATCGATGCCGTGAGGTTCGCGATCGACCCGGGCTCAAACAGATCAAGGTCGTACGCGATGTATGCAAAAAAGCTCCCGGGCGAGTTCGGTACCGGATCGACGCGGTAGCATTTCGCCCGATATTTCTCGCAGGCCGTCAACCGGTCGGTCCAAACCACCGTCCAGGTCGCGGTGGACGATTCCCCGGCCACGGCCGCGCAGGCCTCTGTCGGATCGACGCCTTCCTGTGGGGTGACGCGGAACAGTGCAATGACATCGGTGTCCTTGGGCTCGTAGTCCGGCTCCCAATAACCCATGCGCTTGTATTCCATGACACCGGACTTGTACCTGTCCTTGCCGCGTACCGTGATCGATTGATCGTTCATGGATATCCTCCTTCAGATCTGATCGCTGCTTCCGCTAGTGCTGCGACAAACCCTCTCGCACCGCGGATCGAGTCGTTCGTTCGATTGCTCGTCTGGCCGCCAGCAACACCGCTTGCGGCGTGATGCCGAATTCGCGGTACAGCACGTCCGCGGGTGCCGAAGCGCCAAAGCCGGTCATGCCGACGAACTCGCCGCTGTCGCCCAGCCAGCGTGCCCAGTCGCCTTCGACCGCTGCTTCAATGCCGACGCGCGGCGCCATGCCGAGTACCATCGCGCGATAGTCCTGCGGCTGCGAACGAAACAGATCGAAGCACGGGGCCGACACAACAGCCGCCTCCACGCCGTCCTCGGCGAGAAGCCGCGCGGCTTCGAGCGCGACCGACACTTCCGAACCCGAGGCGATGAGTGTGACGTCGCGTCGCCGTCTCGCTTCGCTGACGACGTAGGCGCCGAAAGCGACGCGGTTGGTGTCTTCATCACCTGACCGAAATGACGGCACCGCCTGTCGCGACAGGCACAAGACTGACGGCGAAGTCTCGGAGCGTAACGCGCAGTCCCACGCCTCGACGGTTTCAACGGCGTCAGCGGGACGAAAAACCAGAAGATTCGGAATCGCACGCAGCGCCGCGAGATGTTCGACCGGTTGGTGCGTTGGGCCGTCCTCGCCGAGCCCGATTGAAGTCATGGGTCATGACATGGATGACCCGAATCCCCATCAACGCCGCAAGTCGGATCGCGGGGCGGCAATAATCGGCGAAGGCAAGGAAGGTCCCGCCATAAGGAATGAAACCTCCATGCAGCGCGATACCATTCATCGCCGCCGCCATGCCGTGCTCACGAACCCCGTAATGGATGTAGCTGCCGCCCATCGCATCGGCGCTGATCGGCACCTGTGTTGTGGCGCGCGTCAGATTGGAGTCTGTCAGATCAGCCGAGCCGCCAAGGACGTTCGGCAGGACGTCGGCGATGACTTCAACCACTTTCTGTGATGCCTGCCGGGTCGCGAGCTTCGGACGTTCAGCGGCAAAGTGCGCGCGAAGCTGCGCCATGCTCTCGCCATAGCCACGGGGCAATTTCTTGTTCAAGGCGTCGTGGAACGGCGACCGGCCGGCAGCGCAGAGCCGTCGGGTGCGCTTGATCCATGCCTGACGCTCGGCATGACCACGGGCCCCGACCTCTCGCCATCGCGCCGTGACCGACGCCGGCGTTTCAAATGGCCGCTGCGTCCAGTTCAGATTCGCCCGCGTTCTTTCGACTTCCTCGGCACCCAGCGGGGCGCCGTGGGCCTTCTCACTGCCCTGACGGTTGGGCGCGCCGAAGCCGATCAGCGTGCGGCAAGCAATCAGTGACGGCCGATCGCTTCGTCTCGCCTGCGCGAGCGCGCGCGCGATGGCCTCCGGATCGTGGCCGTCGATCCGGCAGACCGACCAGCCGGAAGCCTTGAGCCGCAATAGCGGGTCATCCGAACACGATAACGACGTGGGCCCGTCAATCGATATCTGATTGTCGTCAAACAGCACGATCAGGCGATTAAGCCGCAGATGACCCGCCAACGAAATCGCCTCGTGGCTTATTCCCTCCATCAGGCAGCCGTCGCCTGCGATCACATAGGTGAAGTGATCAACCAGATCGTCGCCAAAGCGGGCATTCATTGCCCGCTCCGCGAGTGCCATACCGACCGCAGTGGCTATGCCCTGCCCAAGCGGCCCCGTCGTGGTCTCGACCCCTGGCGTGTGTCCATATTCCGGATGTCCCGGCGTTCTTGATCCCCACTGCCGAAACGCCTTGAGCTGATCGAGCGTCATGCCTTTGTAGCCCGTCAGATGCAGCAACGCGTAAAGCAGCATTGATCCGTGGCCGGCCGACAGAACGAAGCGATCGCGGTCCGGCCACACTGGATCGGCGGAATCAAATTTCAGGAAGCGGGAGAACAAGACGGTTGCGACGTCAGCCATGCCCATCGGCATTCCAGGATGTCCCGACTTCGCCTTCTCGACGGCATCAATCGCGAGGAAGCGGAGCGCGTTGGCCATATCGGCGTGTTCGACCTCGGCGGCCGTGGCCACGGATGCGATCGCGTTCATGCGGTGCGCCTCTTGCGTTCCATGAGCTGCAGGATCAACGGAGTCAGAATGAGCTGCATGGCGAGATCCAGCTTGGCGCCGTGAATGACAATAGAGTTGGCGCGCGACATGAAGCTGTGGGGAATCATCGACAGCAGGTAGGGAAAATCGATCCCGCGCGGATTTCTCAACCGGATCACCACCATCGATTCGTCGGGCGTTGGAATCCATCGCGCGATGAAGGGATTCGAGGTGTCGACCGTCGGCACGCGCTGGAAGTTGATGTCGGTTTCGGTGAACTGCGGACAGATGTAATTCACATAGTCGGGCATGCGACGCAGGATCGTGTCGGTCACCGCCTCGGTCGAGTAACCGCGCGCGAGCCGATCCCGATGCAGCTTCTGGATCCATTCCAGATTGATCACCGGCACGACGCCGATTTTCAGATCGGCGTGCTGCGCGACGTTCACCTTGTCCGTCACCACGGCGCCATGCAGCCCCTCATAGAACAGCAGGTCAGAGTCGTTGGACAATGACTGCCACGCGTGTGAACGTGCCTGGTGGCGCGCCGTAAAGTCCTTGCTCTTCTTCGTCGTGGACGTAGTGACGCGTTGTCCCGGTGCCCGACTCGGCATAGTCGCGAAACAGCTTCTCCAGCTCTTCGAAAAGGTTGGTGTCCGGACTGAAGTGGCTGAAGTGCCTGTTGCCCCGTTGCGCCTCCTCGACCATCATCTTGCGCATTTCGGCGCGATCGTAGCGATGAAAGGCATCGCCCTCGATATATGCCGCTTTCACGTTCTCGCGCCGGAAGATGTTTTCGAATGTTTTTTTGACCGAGGTCGTGCCGGCTCCCGACGATCCGGTAATCGAGATGATGGGATGTCGCCGGGACATGATCGCCGCCTACCGAAACAGGCCGCGGCGCGCGAACAGCGGCGCATCACCGCTTTCGAACAATGGTTCGGCGCCCCGATGGAGGAACTCGATCTCGTCCACACTGCGCCGGCATCCCATGATCAAGGGAACGCGCTCATGCAGTGCTCGCGCCGAAAGATCCAGAATGCGGTCACGCCCGCTGCTGGCCGCCCCTCCGGCCCATTCCATGATCAGCGCAATTGGATGGGCTTCATAGACCAGACGCAGACGGCCTTCGCGATAACCGGGCCGTGCATCAGCCGGATAAAGGAACACACCGCCGCGAACCAGGATCCGGTAAGCTTCCGCAACCAGGGAACCGATCCAGCGCATGTTGAAGTTCTTGCCGGACTCACCGGTCTCGCCGGCAATGCAGTCGTCGATATAACCGCGAACAGCGCCGCTCCAGTGGCGACGGTTGGACGCGTTGATCGCGAACTCAGGCGTATCGAGTGGAATTTGAGCACCGCGCTTGCTTAAGACAAACGTGCGCGCTTCTTGGTCAAGAATGAAACAATCGACACGCTCGTCGAGGGCGAGCACCAGCATCGTCTGCGGTCCATAGATGAAAAAGCCCGCTGCGCATTGGACGCTGCCCGGCTCGAAGAACGTCGAAATACTGTCGCGGCTCCGCGGTCGGATCGAGAAGATGGTGCCGACCGAAATATTGTTCGCAAGGTTATTTGAACCGTCCAGCGGGTCGATGGCGACGCAAAGCGGCGCATCACGCTCCAGTTCTTCAAGCCGTTCGCTTTCTTCCGACAGAATGGCCGCTACGGGCGCGTTCCGTAGGGCGGCTCGCATCACGCGATCGGCCGCGAGGTCGACGTCCTTTTGTTGGTCGCCGTCGGGATTGACACCGCTGTCCTTGCCGGTGATGCCGACGAGTGGCCCTGCCGCTATGCTTCGCGACAACTCGACTGCGGCGCGCGACAGAGATTCGATCGTGGCGACAGTTGCGGTACGGTAGCGGCCAGACTGCTCCACCGCGGCCAGGCAGGCGTGCAACGGAGGACGTTCGCTCACGGCCGCTCCCGCGTCTGGCCTCTATTCTGTGAGGCTTTGACCTGGCCCATCGAAGGTGCCACGTCCTCATCAAGCGCGAATTGCCCCGTTAGTGAAATTTTATTATCTTGTGCCTGACCAAAGCTTTTCTTATGGAGCCTTTGCGATGGCCAGTCATTTTTCGAAGCGGCTGACGATCCGGCAACTCAGGGCCCTCGCCGCCGTGCGGGATACGGGCTCATTCACACGGGCGGCCAATCGCCTGCATGTCACGCAGCCAGCCGTGACGCTGCAACTGCGCAATCTGCAGGAGATTGCGGGCTTGCCTCTCATCCAACGCACCGGCGAGGGCCTTTTGCTGACCGAAGCGGGCCACGAGTTGCAGCGTCTGACGGATCGAATCGAAGCGGCTCTTCTCGATTGCGAACAATCGCTCGATATGATCGCCGGTCGCAGCAGCGGCCGCGTATCGATCGGCGCCGTCAGCACGGCAAAATATTTTGCCCCGTTTGCCATCGCCGGGTTCTCTCAGCGGTTTCCTAAAATCAAGGTCACACTCAAGATCGGCAATCGCGAAGACATCCGGGACGCTTTGCGAGGTTACGATCTGGATATCGCGGTGATGGGGCAGCCTCCGGCCGACGTCGAGGTCGAGATGAGGCCGCTCGGCAAGCACCCGCACATAATCGTCGCAGCCGCGGGCCATCGCCTGGCAAAGAGAAGGCTCAATGCCATTGATCTTGGCGACGAGACCTTCATCACCCGCGAGGTCGGCTCCGGCACCCGCATGCTGATGGAGCAGTTCTTTCAAAAAGCCAATCTGAAAGCGAAGATCGGCATGGAGATGGATAGCAACGAGACGATCAAGCAGGCAGTCATCGCGGGCCTCGGTATCGCGTTCATTTCACAGCACACCGTCTCCCATGAATTGAAGCAGCGGCGGCTTGTCAGTCTCAAGGTCGTGGGGTTGCCCGTCATGCGCCAGTGGCACGCGATCCGGCGGGCGGACAAGATATTGCTACCGCCGGCTCTTGCCATGCTGGAGTTTCTCGGACGCGAAGGCTCACGCTATCTGCCGAACGTTTAGGGTTTCCGCGCCACATCCGGAACTATCAATGGCGCAGTTTTTATCGGGCATTTGGTCGCAGCGCTCCCTGGGGGTTCATTCCCGGGAACGTTATCTCCCGTGCTGCCTTTTACTCAGCAAAGCAAGTTAAAGGGATAGCACCATGAGCGGCGACGCCCCCATAAGTTGGTTGATGTTTTTCACGCTCGCAGCCGGTTTAATAGTTGCGGCGGGTTTCTTTCTCAGCTTCCTTCGATCGCGTCACAATCGAGCCATTGCCGCGACGGCGCTCGGCGGAAACGAACGGTCACGCGGCATTGAACCTGACGGTGCTGGAGCAGAACTCTTCGGATTTCTAGCGGTAGCCATCGTCGCCATGGCATTGTTGCTTTTTGGCTACCGCGCGCACTCCGGCTCTGCCATTGTCGAGTTAAACACCGGCGCAAACAATCAGCTTGCGACCGAACGGACCAATCCGGCATCTCCGAAACCTTACCAGCCCGAAAACCCTGCCCCTGACCTTCGTTCGGCCCCTACGGGTTCGGCAACCGGCGCAGGCCCGGAGAGCGGAGGCCATCCAGAAGCACAGCCAAAAGAATAATTCGGCGGCGCCATATTGGTGTCGTCGCGCTGGCCTCTTCACTTATCGAGCCCGCTGGTATGGGTTTGTCCGCGTGATCCACAGCAACGTGATTGTCGACTATGGTTACGCCCAATCGCCCCCTTCGCAGGGCACCCGCGAGCGCCCTGCCAGTGCTTGCATGACGAAAAGCCCTGTCCGAAAAAACGGCCGTGCGATCCGAAGGCGTTCGAGTTTCTGAACCAGGCAAAGAACTCGTGAACGGCGCGGCTGGCGCAGTCGGTTCGATGGTGACGCCGCCCGCACGAGAGTTTGGCGCTCACATGCTTGAAGCCCGACGCGCCGCCGACCGTCAGACCATGTGCGATGCGCGACGTGTAATGGTGGCTTCGGCCCACTCCATTGCCGAGTGGCGCACCGGCATTTTTGTTCTGGGGTTTGCATAGAGCGCTATCCGGCCCGCCGCGATCAGCGGATTTCGTTGAGAACGCTCGTTGAACGTTGTTGCTCACTCAAAATCGCGCTAAATAGCCACCACAGGATGAAATAGTAGCTGCAGTTGGGGAACGGCATGCGGTCGCTACCGAAGGCACTTTTCCTGTTGGCGCTAACAAGCACCGCAGCAGCCGGGGCCGATCGGAAGACTTGGGATGAGTGCATCCAGACAAATGACATTGCAGCTTCGATTTCGGCCTGCTCGAGAGTCCTGCAAATACCCGAAGAGAAGCCGGGCAATCGTGCGATAGCGTTCTACGCTCGCGCCGGCGCTCATCGGCAGAACGGCGACAACCCTCGAGCGATTGAGGATTATACCAGGGCGATAGAGGCAAACGCTCTCTACGCGGACGCCTATGTGGCGCGAGGTATCGTTTACCAAAGCAGCGGCGAGAATGATCGTGCGGTCGCGGATTATTCGAAAGCCCTTGAAATCAACCCTAGTGATACCAAGGCATACCGTGGTCGCGCCGCAATCGAGAGGCTTGACGGTCGCCGTGAGGAGGCTATCGCCGATCTTTCGAGGGCTATAGAACTTAACCCTATTGATGCCGCTTCGTATTTCGAGCGCGGATGTGTTTACGCTGACATCAACAAACTTGACTTGGCTCTCAATGATTTTACGAAAGCCATCGATCTCAATCCACAAGCCGAAGCGTACGTCCGGCGCGGAATTGTGTATCAGGGCTTGGGCGACAAGGAACGCGCAATCGCCGACTTTGGCAAGGCAGTCGAAATCAAACCAAAGCAAGCCGAAGCTTATCTTCGCCGCGCTGTTGTTTTCCGAAAAAGTGGTGACGACGACCGCGCCATGCTCGATTACGGGAAAGCTATCGCAATAGATGAACATTCCGCCGTTGCTTATATGGGTCGGGGCAACGTGCTCGAATTGAAAGGCGACCATGCTCTCGCGATTGAGGACTACAGTAAGGTCATAGAGATCGATCCGCAGTCCGCCGACGCACACTACAATCGCGCACTCGCCTTGCTGCGCAGCGGAAATCGGAATGCGGCGCTCTCCGACTATTCAAGAGCTATTGAGCTAAACCCGCAATTTACCGATGCTTATTTCGGACGCGGTGTTCTTTACCAGATGATGGAGGATCGGAATCACGCCTTGGCCGACTACGGCAAGGTGGTCGAACTGGACCCGGACAACGTGAGCGCATACCTCAACCGCGGGAACATTCTTGCGGCCAACGGCGATCCGGAAAACGCAATTTTGGATTACAACAAGGCGATCGAATTGGGTCCACGAAACGCCGCCGTCTATTTGCACCGAGCGGCAATCCGTAATCACCAAGGAAACCAGAACGCCGCGATTGCCGATTTGAGCGCATCAATCGCAATTGATCCCCACGACGCCAACGCTTATTCACTTCGAGGTGACATCTATGCGTCAATGGGCGATCGGAAACATGCTATTTCCGATTTTACAGCAGCCATCGATATCAACCCACGAAACACGGATGCATACACGAGGCGGGGCTTGGCCTTTCGTGCTGACGATCAAGTCGCGCAGGCGCTTGCCGATCTCACCAAGGCAATCGAACTAACGCCGAACAGTGCCAGAGCATACTTAAGCAGAGCCGGAGTGTTGCGCGCCTCGAACGATGTCGAGCGAGCGCTATCTGATTATGCCAGAGCGATTGAACTCGATCCACAATCTGCCGAAGCGTATTTCAATCGCGGCATTATCTTCAAAGACAAGCACGCTTATGACCTCGCCATCGCCGACTTTAATCGCGTCGTCCAATTGTCACCACAGAACGGTGATGCCTATTTCAATCGCGGCCTGATGCACCGAGCAAAAAATGAACTGGATAGCGCAATAGACGACTACGACAAGGCGATTGTTCTGAATCCGCGAAGCGCCGACGTGTTCCTGCATCGTGGACTGATCCGCCAAAGCAAGGGTGATCTCGATCATGCGATTGCGGATTACAGTGCAGCGATAGAAATCAATTCGCGTTACGTCCCCGCCTATATTGATCGCGGTACGGCCCACCAAGCTAAGGGTGACAAGGAGCTGGCTGTTGCGGATTTCACCAAATCGATTGAAATCGATCCGCGACCTGAGGCTTATCTAAATCGGGGCATTATCTTCCAAGCCAACGGTGACTTGGACCGTGCCATTTCTGATCTTGATAGCGCGATCAGTCTTGATCCGCATCAGGCCGACTATCGCGTCAGTCGAGGCTTGGCGCACAAGGCGAAAGGTGAAAACGATCTCGCCATTGCCGACTTAAGCGAGGCGATTAGCATCGCACCGAAGAATGCGAAAACTTATTACAATCGAGCAGTGGTTTATCGCGCGAAAGGTGATCTGGACAGGGCGGTCTCGGACTACGGTCAGGCGATTGAAATCGAACCGCGCTACGGTAACGCCTATTTTGGTCGGGGCAGCGCTTTGGCTGCTAAAGGGGACTACAAAAGTGCAATCGCTGATTTTGCGAAGGCAATTGAGATCGGGCCGAAAATTGCCGACCTCTTCTACTCTCGTGGCCTGATGTACCGCGCCAATGGCGAAGTTGACAACGCGATCCGCGACTACAGTCATGCCATCGAATTGAATCCGCGGCACATCGCCGCCCTCAGGGCGCGGAGCAAGGCATACGAGGCCAGGGGCGAATTCTCTCGCGCAGACGCAGATCGGAAGGCGGCAGCCGAACTGGCCCAACCGTAGGCGCAACGACGACCGTCGCCTCACCAACGGCGGTCGGTGAGGTCTGCAGCATCCTGATATCCAGGTAAAGTCGAGAGCTATATTTTGCTTGGAAGGCTCCTGCTCTGCCATTGCGCTACTGTCGCGGCGCGCCTTAACTTACGGATGCGGGCCGGAATACAATGTCCTTTGCTACGAAAGCGGGGCGTACGCGGAACAGGCTTTCGGCAAACACGTTTGTCACCCGTCACATGTTCCTGTAACCTCATCACAACCAGCGGACGCACCCGGCATCGGGTCGCCTGAAGATACCGCGGATAGGGAGGACGACCATGCGGACCGTCGCCGGCAGAGCGGCTTTGTGGCTTTTCGGATGCGCCAGCCTGGTGCTTTCGACACTCCCGGTTTGCGCGCAATCGACCGATCCGATCAAGATCGGCGTCATCGGCGAGGAATCGTCGGTCGCGGGCGCCTCGATCACCAAGGCGGCCAGTCATGGCCGCCGACGACATCAACGCGCACGGCGGCGTCAACGGCCGCAAGATCGAGGTCATCACCTATGACGACCACTCCTCGGCCGCCGACGCGGTGCGCGCCTTCCAGCGCGCCGTGAACCAGGACAAGGTGGTGGCCGTCATCGGCAGCTACATCAGCGAGGTCGTGCTGGCGATCGAGCCCTGGTCGGCGCGCCTGCACATGCCGTTCATCACGCCCGGCGCGGCCAGCAACCTGATCTCCAAGCACGTCCACGACGACTACGACCACTTACAAATACACGTTCCACGGCTGGCTGACGTCCGCCTTCATCGCGCAGGCGATCTGCGACTACACGCACGACATGCTGGTCGGTCCGATGCACATGAAGACCGCCGTGATCATGAGCGAGGATGCCGCCTGGACCACGCCGCTCGACGCCAGCTACCTGGAATGCCTGCCGCAAGGCCGGCCTGAAGGTGCTCGACCATATCCGCTTCAATCCGGACACCACCGACTTCACGCCGATCTTCCATCAGATCGAAGGCGAGCATCCGGACGTGATCATCACCGGCATCAGCCATGTCGGCGTGCAGCCGACGGTGCAGTGGCACGACCAGCAGGTGCCGATCGCGATGGTCGGCCAAAGCTCGCAGGCGACGACCAGCACGTTCTGGAAGGACACCAACGGCGCGGCCGAGGGCGTGATCACCGCCACCGCCGCCGCGCCCGGCGTGGCGCTGATCGCCGCTCGACCATCCCGTTCGCCGAGGCCTACATCAAGCAGTTCGGCGTCTCGCCGGCTTATGACGGCTACACGTCCTACGACATGGTCCACGTCATCGCCGAGGCGATCGAGCGCGCCGCGGCTCGACCGATCCGGACAAGATGGTGACGGCGCTGGAAGCGACCGACCATGTCGGCACCATCGGCCGCGTCCAGTTCTACGGCCAGGACGACCAGTTCACCCACGCGCTGAAATACGGCCCGGGCTTGGTTACGACCATCGCGGTGCAGTGGCAGAACGGCAAGCAGGTTTGCATCTGGCCGACCGACAAGTGCAAAGGCAAGATCACCTTCCCGTCTTTCGTCAAAACACCGAGTTAGTCCGGCGACTGTCTCGAAAGACTGTCGCCGCCGGGCTCGACCCGCCGCCAATCGGACACTTGACGGCAGCGGCGCGCGTGTCGATCATTCGAAGCGGCATGGGGATCGGGGAACGATGCGAGCAATCCAAATCCTGGTCGACGGATTCGCGATCAGTTCGCTCTACGGCCTCGCCGCCGTCGGCTTCACCCTGATGTTCGGCGTTTCCGGCGTTCTGAACCTCGCGCACGGCGGCATCATGGTGGTGGCCGCGATTGTCGGCTGGGCGGCCGCCGGCGAATTCGGCTTGGGCACGTATGCCGGCACGCTGGTCGGCGTGCTGGCCGGCCTGATCACCGCCTATGCGACTTATTTCGATCGTGGTGCGGCCGATCCAGCGTTCCCGCGCCATCCGGCCGGAAGAGACCGAGATCTTCGTGCTCACCGGCACGCTGCTCTGGGGCATCATGATCCAGGTCGGCATGGCCTACCTGTTCAGCGACAACCCGGTGACCATGCGGCCGCTGATCGCCGGCGTGGTCGACATTTTCGGCGTGCGCACGCCGATCAACAAGATCCTGATCGCGGTCATCGCCTGGGCGGTCATCGGGCTGCTGTGGCTGCTGGTCAACCGCACCCGCACCGGCAAGGCGCTGCTCGGCGCCTCGATCAATCCGCGCGGCCTGACGCTGCTCGGCTATCGAGCTCACCGAGCTTTATCTGATGGTCTGGACGATTTACGGCGTTCTCGCCGGCATCGCCGGCGTGCTGCTGGCGTCGTTCCTCGGCGTCGGCACCAACAATGCCGGGCAGCTCACCGCCAGCGCCTTCTCGATCGTGGTTCTCGGCGGCCTCGGCAGCGTGTCGGGCTCGCTGATCGCCGCCTACGTGGTGGGCTATCTGGAGACGATGACGGCCTATCTGATCGCGCCGACGCTGCGGCCGATCCCGGCGCTCATTCTGTTGGTGCTGGTCGTCTATGTGCGGCCGCAGGGCCTGCTGGGCCGGCGCTAGGAGGGCGCGGATGAGCATTCTGCGCTCGCGTCTGTTCTGGATCGCCGCCGCCGTCGTCGTCATCGCCGCGCTGCTGCCGTTCTGGCTGTCGGCTTATCTGCTCGGCATTTTGACCGCGGCGTATTACTTCGGCGTCTTCGCCATGGCGTGGGACCTGTTGTTCGGCTTCGCCGGCGAGGTCAATTTCGGCCCCACCTTCCTGATCGGTCTCGGTGCCTACACGGCCGCCATTCTCAACGCCAATTACGGGCTGCCGATCCCGGTCTGCGTCGTTGCCGGCGCGTTCGCCGCCGTTATCGGCGGCATCCTGCTGGCGGTGCCGGCGTTGCGCCTGCGCGGCCCCTATTTCGGCTTGGTGACGCTGGTCGCGGTGCTGCTGCTGCAGAACTTCATCGTCATCTTCGCCGGCATCACCGGCGGTGAAATCGGCATGACCGTGCCGGACGTGCTCTCGATCGATGCCAACGTGAATTACTGGTACGCGCTGGCCTTCCTGGTGCTGTGCGCGGTGATGCTGTTCGGGCTGTCGCGCTCGGCGGTCGGACTGATTCTGCAGGCCAGCGGACAGGATGCGGTCGGCGCGGCGGCGCTCGGCTTCAACGTCACCAAGCACAAGATCGCGGCGTTCTGCGTCAGCGCGCTGT
Source organism: uncultured Alphaproteobacteria bacterium (assembly GCA_963737755.1). Lineage (GTDB taxonomy): Bacteria > Pseudomonadota > Alphaproteobacteria > Rhizobiales > Xanthobacteraceae > BOG-931. The sequence goes on from CAVTTZ010000033.1 coordinate 410,934, forward strand.
TCTCCGGCACCGCCGGCGCGATGATGATCTTCTACATGGGCACCGCGTCGATCAACACCGTCATCGATCTCTCGATCGCCGTGCAAATCATCATCGCCGCCGTGCTGGGCGGCCGCCGCACCATTCTGGGCGCCGCCTTGGGCGCGGTGTTCCTGATTGTCGCCAACGAGTTTCTGCGGCCGCTCGGCCAGCTCAACACCTTCGTGGTATCTGCGGTGGCGCTTGCGGTGATCCTGTTCTTCCCCGACGGCTTGCTCGGCTACGCGTTGCACCGGAGCGAACGCGAATGACCGGCGATGTGCGCCTGCAGGTCAGCGCGCTTGCCAAGCGCTTCGGCGGCGTGCTTGCCGTGAAGAATATGAGCTTCGACCTGCGCGCCGGTGAAATCGTCGGACTGATCGGACCCAACGGTTCGGGCAAGTCGACGGTGATGTCGCTGATCATGGGGCTTGTGCGCCCCAACGCCGGCGCGATCCGGCTCGACGGCATCGATATCGCGGGCTGGCCGGCGCACCGCATCGCGCGCGCCGGCGTCAGCATCGTGTTTCAGCATTCGCGGCCGCTGCAGCGGCAAACGGTGCTGGAAAATATCAAGCTCGCGCTACTGCCCAACTCGCTGCTGCGGCTCGCCACCGCGGCCACGGCGACCGAGCGCGCCCGCACCATCGCCGAGCAGGTCGGACTGGGCGATGTTTTGCATCGCCATCCCTGGACGCTGCCGTTCGCCGATCTGCGCCGCATGGAATTGGCCAAGGCGGTGGCGCGCGATCCGAAAGTCGTGCTGATCGACGAACCGTTCGCCGGCCTGACCGCGGCCGAGATCAAGGTCTTTTCCGATCTGATCCGCACCTTGCGCGACGAAGGCCGCGCCGTGCTGCTGGTCGATCACAGCGTCAAGAGCGTGGCGGCGCTCGCCGACCGCGTCATCGCCATGTATCTCGGCGAGCGCATCGCCGAAGGCAGCGCCGATGCGGTGATGCAGAACGAAACCGTGCGCCGCGTCTATATCGGCGGCAGGATCGAGGACGTCGAGCGTAAAACGGCGACTGCCGCGCGTGCCGACACATTGCTCGACATCGACGACGTCGCGGTGTTTTACGGCAAAGCCAACGCGCTCGACCGCGTTTCGCTGCGCGTCCAGCAGGACGAATTTGTTTCCATCGTCGGCCTCAACGGCGCCGGCAAGACCACGTTGTTCAACGCCATTTCCGGTCTCGTGCCTTATCAGGGCGCGATCCGCTTCGCCGGGCAGGATTTGAAAAACCGCACCGCGGCCGCCATCGCGCGGGCCGGCGTGGTGCACTGTCCGGAAACACGCGAGTTGTTCGGACACATGAGCGTGCGGGAGAATCTCGAACTCGGCGGCGGCCATCTCGGCAACAGCGCTGCGCGCGAACCAGCTCGCCTGGGTGTTCGATCTCTTCCCGATCCTCGAACAGCGCCACGCGCAAGCGGCCCGGACCCTGTCGGGCGGCGAGCAACAAATGCTGGCGCTGGGCCGCGCGCTGATGATGCAGCCGAAGCTGCTGGTGCTCGATGAGCCTACCTTGGGACTGGCGCCGGTGATCCTTGGCCTGCTTTCCAAAGCGATCGAACGGCTGCGGCGCGAGCACTCGCTGACGCTTCTGCTCGCCGAACAGAACGTGACCTTCGCCCTGCCCCACTCCGACCGTGTCTACGTGCTCGACCATGGCCGCATCACGTGGCACGGCGAGCCGGCGCAATTCGCCGAAGAAATGAGTGCGGGATATTTGTAACGCCGCGCTTGCATCGGCGATTTGCGAGCACCATTCCGGCGGCAACACACATGGCGCTCGTCGATACGTTCAGACGATACACCGCATTTTACGCGATCCAATCAAATAGCCGTTAACGCTATCGGCCGCCGTAGCGCCTTAGCGTCTACGATTGGTGTAACTGTTTTCTAGCAATTTCAGCATAGAAGCGCAGTATCCAGTGCGGGTGATTTCATGATCAAAACCATCTTGAAAACGAAAAACGTCGCAACATTGCTGCAACGTATCACCTCCGGTTTCGTGGCCGATCGCCGCGGAAATATCGCGGTGATTTCCGCGATCTCGGCTATTCCGGTCGTCGCCGCCATCGGTTGCGTGGTGGATTATTCCACAGCGGCCATGATCAAGACCAAGCTGCAGGCCGCAGCTGACGCGGCCACCCTCGCGGCTGTCTCCGCCAACTCGCCGGTCGTCGCGACCGCCAAGGCGATGACTGCGAACGGCACCGTTGCCAACGGCCAGACCTATACGCAAAACTTCTTCGATTCGAATTTGAGCACGGCTCCGGCGAATGTCGGCTACAACAGCCCGACCCGCACTGCCAGCGTCTCGAAAACCGGCACGACGATCAACGCTACGCTCAGCTACACAGCCACGGTCCCGACTTTCTTTCTCGGAATGATCGGCCATTCCACGATCGCGGTTTCCGGAAACTCAACGTCGAGCTATACGCTGCCGTCGTTCATCGATTTTTATTTGATGCTCGACGTTTCCGCTTCCATGGGCATGCCCTCGACCGCCGCTGAACAAACCCGATTGCAGACGGTCAATCCCGATAACGTGACCGAATACCCGAGCGGCTGCACCTTTGCTTGCCATTTCACGGCGCAAAACGGCTGTCGCGCAAAACGCGACAAGGGTATTGGCCGCAAACGGGCACGACGACAAACCCGTCGTCAGGAGGATATTGCCAGGGCTTTATTATTTCGCGCCTGGGCACGACGCCGGCGTCGCTGCCGAGCAGCTGCACGGCAAACGGCAACAACGAACTCCACGTCCAATTGCGGCAACAAGGTGAACTGGAACAATACCCAAGTGAGCTCCTGCGCGACCGCGGGCACCACGTCCTGCATTCAATTGCGCCTTGACGCCGTCGGCTACGCCGTCAACGCGCTGCTGCAGCAGGCCACGACTACGGAAGCCGCGGACAACATCCCCAATCAGTTCCGCGTCGGGCTTTATCCGTTCATTCAGAACCTCTGCTATGCGACCACCAACAACTCGTCGTCGTGCTCCGTCGGCCTGACCACGAACCTGACGGGCGGCACCATCAGCAGCTTTGCCACGCAGCTCGCCAGCCTGCTCGACACCGGCCAGAATTCGACTCTCGGATCCGGCGGCACGCATTTCGAAAACGCCCTGAATACGATGAACAGCAGCGTTATTCCGAACCCGGTAGGTACCGGAACGTCGGCCGCGCCGCAGCCGTTCTTGTTCATCGTCACCGACGGCTCGCAGGACTATCAAACACAATGGGCCGGAAACTGGAGCTCGCAGAACTATCACTCGAGCGGGGCCGTGCCCTACTGCCAATTCGGCGACCGTCGTTCCGCCGAACAGCGTCACCAGCACTGACTATTGCTCGACGCATGAAAAATCGCGGCGTCACCATCGCGATTCTCTATATTCCCTATCAAACGATCCAGAATGCGAACTCGAGCTTCGCCAATAACGAGGACGGTTACGCCAACAATAACATCGCTAATATCCCGCCAGCCCTGCAGGCATGCGCTTCGACGAACTTCTTCTATACCGCCAATACGCCGACCGACATCCAGAACGCGTTGCTCGCGATGTTCCAACAGGCCGTGAGCACGGCGCACGTCTCGAACTAAGCGCTGACCAATGAGGCTGAATTGCGATCTGCTCTATCTGCTTGTTATCGCATGTCCTTTTTCGGACCGGTTTCCACTTTCCGGGACTGTGATCGTCAGTGCGGCTTCGTCAGAAGAACGACGATCGGCCCGGCGTCACGCACTGTGACTACCCGGCCTTTCGTTCCCTCGGTCAGAAGAGGGCTAAAGCGCTGGCGGCATTGACGACCATTGCAGACAGTCCGACATGTCGGCCGCAGGACCGTACGCTCAGAACCCAGTCGAGCGCGCTGCGGCGATGAACAGGTTCAGATGCGTTGCGACCTAAGCGTCGTTGGTCTGGGCCGACGAAAAGCGGCGGCGACCAGCAATGGACCCGAATGTAGATGGCAGTCGGCGGCATCGCGTTGTGTGGACGTGATATGCGACCAAACCGCCGCAGCACCAGATCGCGCGCATCGTCAAGACGTGGTGCGCAATATTTGTGAGAAGCGGCTTGGGTTGGGAAACGCCGGGAGCGCCAGCAACCGGGTCGACATCGGCCACCCTCCCGGAATCAAGCGCAGGAGCGTCAGGCGCTTCAGCAGGTCGTGCCCGTGACCGGAACGTAGGGGATGCACTTGCTGCTGCGCGGCGTCGTGTAGAGATTATCCGAAAAGGTCAGCGAGCCAACGGCAAAATACCCGAATGAGGGCGTATAGACGTAACTGACTTCCGCGAAGATGAAATAACACGGGTAACTGTGCCGCTGCACGCGCTTGGTGCTGGAAAGACTGGAAGGTATGCGCGACCAGCGTCGAACCGGCACCATAAGCTGTGCCGTTCATCGAATAGCTCCAGCTTACGACCGCCTGGGTCGCCGACGTTTGCTTGATCTGCGTGATGGTGACGGTCGCCGCGCTGCTGGGAAAGGGCGAAAGCACGGCGGCAGTGGCGCCGGTGATCGCTTGCATGTCGGTCGACTGGATCGGCGTGGTCAGCGAGTATTGGTTGGTGATCGCCGCCAGCGTGTAGGTGGCCGAGCGGGTTTTCATATACACCGAGATCGCACGCCCGGCGTCGAATGTTCCGAGCAACAGCAGCAGCAGGATCGGCATGATGACCGCGAACTCGATCGCGGCGAGGCCGCTGGTCGAGGCGACAAACCGGCGGCAGAGAAATTTCGATACGCGCTTCATGATCCGTACGGCTCCACCCGAAAGGCACTGACGCCCATCATCTCGGCGGCGTTGTTTGGAAGGTTGGCGAGCACGAATCCGAGCGGCCCGTTGACCACCGCCCATGGATAAACCAATTGCACCACCATGACCTGGCCCGGATTGCCGGGGCTGTAGGCCCAGGTCGAAACCGCCTGGCCTTGGCTGTTGTACAGAGACGGAGCGGACGGTGTTGGCGCTGGCAAAGGACGAATACGTCTGCACCACGACGATCAATGAATTGCAATTGAACACCGACGGCAGATAGTTTTGGCAAACCTGGGTCTTGAAATTGGCCTGCGTCAGATTTTGCGCTTGCCCGGTCATGAACAGGCGGCCGGCCTGTACGGCCGCGGTTTGCAGCGACGCCTGCGCGAACAAAAAGACCGCGGTCTCCAGCACCGCAATCAGCAACGCGATGAAGGCGGGCGCGAGCAGCGCGAACTCGACGGCGGTTGTCCCGCGCCGGGCAGCGCCGAAGCGCAGAAGCGACTTTCCGCAAATATCGAGCGTGCATTTGCAGATTTTGCAACATATCAGCGCTTCCCATTCGCTGGCCCCAGGAACCAGTCATAGCGATGGCCGAACTCACTATGGCGGCCGCTCATCATCACGGAGTCAGATTGCGCCTCTTCACTTTCGTTTTTGGATAAAACAAAGCCATTGATTTTTCGTTGCCCCAACCAAATAGCCAGAGCGCCTCAATAAGGTTAATGTGTTGTCAGTCGCCGCGCGTGAAAGAACGCAAGGAAGCGCCTGACACCTGCGTCTATTGTTCGAGCACGAGCTTGCCGTCGCTGTACTCAAAGCGGCGCAGCCGCGACAAGAAAGACAGGCCGAGCAGATTGTCGCTCAGGGCTCCGTCCGGCAGCACCAAGGCTGCGACGTCACGGAGTTCCAGATTGCCGATCGCGACCACGTCGAGCTGGGCGGGAGCCGCACGCACGGTTCCGTTCGCGGTTTTGACTTCGGCCACGAAAGCATTGCGCGAAGGATGAATGCCGAGCCGCGCGGCGTCGCTGGCGGTCAGCGCCACGACCGTCGCGCCGGTGTCGACCATGAAGCCGACGCGGCGGCCATTGACGCGCCCATCGACGTCAAAATGGCCGCGCTCGTCGCGCGGAATGACGACCGATCGCGAGCGCGTATCCGCGACCGGACGCTGCGCTGCCACGGGCGACTGCGGCTGTGGGCTGGCAGGCGCGGACGCGGGGCTCAGGTTCGACAGATAACGAGGAGCCAAAAGTGCGGCGGCAATCGCAACTGCGGCAATAACGACAATGGAGCGCATCGGCAGCAAGGACCTCTCTCGGCATTTCCACGGGGAAGAGACGCGCCCTCATGGATATACCGCCGCCGACGACTTTGATCTCCGTTGCTTAGTGTCCGCCTAGCAATTTCATTCAAATTTTAACGATCGCTCACGGGTGACAGCGAACCTTGCCGCTCCCGTCGCAATAGCCGTAGCCGATTTTGCAGCAGCCGTACGATTGCTCGCCGCAATAGTAGAACTCGTATTCGAACCCGCAATGATCCGAGCAATAGGGCCGGCCACTGGCGCTATCGATGGCGCAATGATTGCGAAACCGCGGCGGCAATGTCGGCGGCGGCTGAAAATCCGCACGCACGACGGGTGAGCCCGGTTGTTGACCGGTAGCCGGCGCAGCCGTGCAAGGCGCGGCAGCAGCGAGCATACTGAAAAGAACGAACGTGTCCGGCGAGATAACGCGACGTTCCGAGATTTTTCATGTCATGCTGTCCGAAGAGCTTACGATTGATGGTGCGTCTGGAGCAGTGCGGGGTTTGAGAAGCGCGCGCGGTTGACGTGGCAGGACGGGATCCGTCGGCAGCCTGACGACAAAACGCGATCCTTCGCCCTCTGCGCTCTCGACATCGATTCGCCCCTTATGAAGATCCAACGCGGTCTTGACCAGATAAAGCCCGACGCCGGTGCCGACGATGCCGGAGACATTGGCGCCCCGATAATAGCGTTCGAACAACCGGCCAAGATCGGCCTTCGGAATACCAATGCCGCGATCGGCAACCGCCACCATGACTTCGTTGTTGCGCACGGCCGCGTCGACCACGATGGCGCCGCCGTTCGGCGAATACTTCACGGCGTTGGCGATGAGATTGCTGAAGACCTGAAACAGCAGCTTGGCATCGCCGACAATCGGCATCGGCGTGTCGTCAAAGCGCTGGACGATGTCCGCCGCCGGCGCCATCTCACGATGCAGTTGGCACACTTCGCGCAGCAACGCCGTCAAATCCAGCTCAACCAACTCGAAATAAAGCTCGGCACCGCCGTCCACCAAGCGTCCCGAACTGAGCATGTTATCGATCAAATGCGTCAGCCGCAGCACAGCGGCGCGAATTTTACCGGCGCGCTCACCGATCTCGCGTGCCGGAGCGCCCTCGCGCGCTTTCTCCAAGCGCCGGGCATGGCCGTCGATGATGGTCAGCGGGGTACGGAATTCGTGCGACGCCATCGACACGAAATTGCGCTGCGCCAGCGCGAGCCGCTGCTCTTGCGCCAATTGTTCCTCGAGCAAAGCGGCCTGCCGCGCCAGCTTGTGCTGGCTGCGCATCAATTCGATGGCGTTGTTGCGAAACACCACCGTGGCCTGCGCCATCTTGCCGATCTCGTCGCGCCGTTCGATCTCCGGAATATCGATCCCCGTATCGTTCGCGGCGAGCAATCGCATCCTGTCGGCAAGCTGCAGCAGCGGCGCCGAAATCGAACGCCGGATAAAGATCAGCGCGGCCACAACCATAATGCCCGCGATCACGATGCCCGATGCCGATCAGCCAAAGCGCCTGCCGATACGCAAATCCGAGGCGATCGCGGGCCACTCGCGCGTTGGCGACGGCCAAATCGGTCAGACTGCGCGAGCGCATCGCTCGCCGCATCGTAAGCCGTGCGCGACGCGCCATTGTAGATGACCAACGCATCCGCCTTGTGATTGGCGCGCGACAATGCGGTGCTTTGATTGACCAACGCGCGATATTCGTTCCAATGCCGCTTGAACAAGCCGTAGAGATCATTGCCCGCGACATCACGCCGGATCCGTTCAAAATCTCGTTCCGCGACCGTAATCAGGCGATCAAGTTCCGCCATTTGCTGTTCGGTCGCCGCCAATTCGGACGGATCGGTCGACAGCAGGTCGCTACCTTCGAGGGCGCGGAAGTCCGAGGTGAAATTATTGAGGTCGCCGAGTGCGCGCGTCGTGGGTAGCCATATTTCGGCCACGTCCGCCGACAGCCGGTTGAAATTGCTCAGCCGCCAGATGCTGAACAAGCCCAGCACGACAACGAGCAGGAAGAACAACAGGAACACCGCGGTGAGGTGAAATCGGATCGACTGCGGCTGTCGCATGGATTGAGAACCGGTGCAGCGGCTACGCCCGCCCCCACTTGGCGCATCCGAGAAGACGCTTTAGACGATGGGCTCTATAGCAGAAGAGCCGTGCTGGAACCAGCACGGCCGGCCGATGGACGACCGGTATTTGTCGCAGCCGCCTCGCCGAATTGGACCGGATATGCAGACGCTGAGTACGCAGACCCAAAGACAGATCCTTTGCATCGAAGACGATCGCGAAACCGCGGCGCTGATCGCCGAGGAGTTGATCGAACGCGGCTATGCGGTGACGATCGCGCACGACGGCCGCGAGGGTTTGACCGCAATCCTCAAATCCATGCCCGACCTGGTGCTATCGGACATCAGCATGCCGCTGATGTCCGGTTTCGAACTGCTCGAGCGGCTGATCGAACTGGCGCCGCGCTTCGCCAAGATGCCCTTTGTTTTCCTGACCGCGCTGAGCGACCGCGACAACGAGCTCAAAGGCCGTCAGTTGGGCGCCGACGATTACGTCACCAAGCCGATCGACTTCGACATGCTGGAAACCATCATCGCGGCACGGCTCGCCGGCGTCGCGCGCACCGGCCTATGGCCGAAAACCGTCGAACTGAACGACCGCGAGGTGGAAGTCCTCACCTGGGTCGCGCGCGGCAAAACCTCGGCCGAGATCGGCCAAATCATCGGGCTGACCAAGCGTACCATCGACTTCCATATCGACAATGCGCGCGCCAAGCTCGGGGCCGCGACGCGCACCGAAGCGGTGATCAAGGCCAGCACCGGACGATTGATCGAGCCCTGAGCGCCGTTCGATGATGCTCAGGCGCGGCAGGCATCCGGCGATGCGTTGATGGACTGCGGCGGCGCTTCCGGGCTGCCCTGATCAAGCCGATAGCCGACGCCGGATTCGCTGACGATCAGCAGCGGCTGCACCGGATCCGCCTCGATCTTGTGCCGCAACTTGCGCACCAGAATGCGCAGATACTGAATGTTGCCGGCATGCGTTCCCCAGATGTCGCGGATCAATTGCTGATGCGTGACGACCAGTCCGACATGGGTGGCAAGTCCATGCAGTAGGGCATATTCCTTGCGCGTCAGTTGCACGCGTTTGCCGTCGAGCATGACGGCGCGTGCCACCAAATCGACCGACAACGCTCCGGCACGCACGACCGGCTCCCGATTGGTGCTGCGCAAATGCCTGCGCATCGCCGCCTCGCTGCGCGCCAACAGCTCGGCAATTCCGAACGGCTTGACAACGTAATCGTCGGCGCCGAGCCGCAAGAGACGCACTTTCTCCTGCTCGCTGGATTGGATCGACAGCGACGATCACCGGAATGTTGGACCACGAGCGGATCCGCTCGAGGACCTCGGAGCCTTCCAGATCGGGCAAGTTGAGATCGAGAACGATCAGATCGACCGCTCCCATGGTCGCGATCTTGAGAGCGCCGCGCGGCATTCTCCGCCTCCAGCACGGTGTATTCCTGAAGCTCGTAGGCGGCGCGCAAAAGCGCCTGATCTGCGCCTCATCGTCGATGACCAGCACCTTAGCCATTGCGTGCTTTGCTCCACGCTGAATTACGCCCCTATCCCGGTCGGCGGCTGTTGGTCTGAGCTTCCGTAAGCCGCCATAGAAAATCGAGACGGTTGCGGCGACCAAAAAATATAAATTCTATATAGGTGCGAGGAGCCGCTCTCGCTCCTGCAGCGCTTTCGCGGCGTGAGAAGCGTCGCCGATAAATCTTGAGGCGACCTCGAGTTGTGTTTCTACACTACCTTGGCGACGCGAGCACGCGCTTTCGCACGGCTCGCGTCGCTGGTCCCCGACACCCCCAACTCAGAAGTGGACGATCAAGTCGGCGGCGCCGATCACCGCATAGTTTCTGTTCGGCGCGATGCCGGCATGCGGCGTTGCCATTGAACGCGTCCGCGTCGAGCGAACGGTAGTAGGCGATCTCCGGGCGCATCTCGATCTGCGGCGAAAGCCAGTGCTGCCAGCTTCCCGCGATATCCACATAGCGCGTCTTGATGCCGGTCCGCTGACCTTCCATGTCGTCGTACCATTCCAGCCGCAGGGAGAAGTTGTTCAGTTTGTTCGGCGAGTAGTTGACGTAGGTCAGGAAGGACTGCGCCGAGGCCGTGCAGGTCAGCGCCGGCGGCATTGTTGCATTGCGCAAGGTTCGGCGCATTGAACGGCATGAGGTTCGGGCTGAACGGCGTGCCGCCGCCGGCAACGATCGCCACCGCCGCCGGATTGAGAGCGTTCGGCACATTGTTTTGATGCAGGTTGTAGGTCTCAAACGCGATGTGCCAGTAGTCGTTGAACTTGTGATAAAACGTGCCGCCGAACCATTGCAGATTGTTGTATCCCCACTGGCCGCCGTTGATGGCGTCGGCGACGAGATTGAGATCATCCCGGCCGTCGTCGCTGGTCCAACGCAAGCCCAGGGTCGCGGACGGCACGGCGCCCGGATCCTTGGGAAGCGTCGCATTCGGATAGATCGGATTGCCCGGCATAAGATTGGGCACAGTCTGGCCGACATTCCACAGCGCCGTATCGCTGCCGACGGTGACGCCGGTCTGCAGGATCCAGTTTTTGGTCAACGCCGTCGTCACCTGAATGCCGGTGTTGGTGTAGTTGTCGAACGTGTAGGTCAGCGAGTGCACATAGGTGTAGTTGTTCGGCGCCAGCTGCGCTTCGATGTCCGGGATGGAGATGAAGCGGCCGACGCGGACATTCACGCCCTGCAGCACGGGGAAGTAGATGTCCCCATAGACCATCGGAAAATCGTAGCCGTTGACCGGGTTGTGGTTGAGAAGCTGATAGCTCGCCAGGCCGTAGGAGGTCGTGTAGCGATAGTCCTCGCCATACAGCGCCGAAAAACGGAAGCCCCAATCGATGTGATCGAGTTGCACCGTGTCGGGAAGCCGCTCGATATAGACGACGGCCTGATCGAGTTGAACCGTATTGGGCGTGTAGTCATACGCGGCCGGCGCGTTGCCGCCCGGCTTGACTGAGTTGGTGCTGAGGTTGCCGCCGCCGTTGACCCAGCCATAAACCTGGATATGGGCGGCGTTCATCAGCTGGCCGGCGCCGGTGTTGGCGATCGCCACCATCAACGGGCTAGTCGACCGAGTTCGGCCGGGTCGTTCCGATATTCACCGTGCCGCCATAGGGCCATTCGGTGAACGGCATCGGCGGCGCTGGATTGCGGCGTGGCGGGCCACGCCGCATCGGAACGCCGGCCGGGCGGCGCCGAAGGATCGGACGGCGCGACGCCCTTGCCCCATTCAAGCTCGTAATAGCGGTAGAAGCGGGCGACCGGATTGTCGCCCAGATAGGTGTCGAGACATTTGTAGTTGACGTATGGATCGCACGGACCGTTGACGTGTCGACTTGGTCGCCATCATGCCGCCTTGCTGGGCGAGCAGTTGTAGTCGACGTAAGGATCGCAGGTCGGCCCTTCGACCCAAGCGGTCGGCAGGCCATTGGTCCACGCGCCAAAAGCGTCCGCCGCCATCGCGCGACCGCAGCCAGCGATCGCAAGCAGCGCGAGGCACGCCAAGTAGAAACAATCGCTTCATTGACCCACCCCCATTTTCTTGTCGCCGGCAGCCGGGCTCATCCCCATTGCGTGGACGCCGCATGCCGCACCGGGCACTGTGATTTTTCGCAGTGCACCCCGGGGGAAATCGATATTGAGTGAGCGGGTTTTTAATATCTAAAAAATAGCCGCGCGATCAGACGATGCCTGAGTGCAAGCGCCCATGCTAAAGCTCGGCTGGGCGGTGCTGATCGCCGGCTCGTGACGATGACGCAGCGCCAACACACCGCCGAACTTGCGGAGCGTCAAATCATCCGGATCGTTTTGCCAGCAATAATTTACAAAGAATGCGAACCGACATGAGCTTTGCGGAACGCAATTCAGCCGTGCAGATAACGCCACCAGATGTGGAGATGGTGCCACCACAAGAAAGCGGCGCAAATCAAAACGAACGGCACACCGGCCAGCCCGAAATAGAACCAAGTTTGAAAGGCATTGTGCTCTTTGGGCACTTTGAACAAATTTACCGCGAGCCACAAGCAGACGCCGAGGCCCAGGCCAAAGCGCACGACGTCACCGGGCTCATCATAGATCGTCCAAAGCGTCTCGCTCTGCGGGAGCGACACCCGCAGCGTCACGGCGATCATGCCGACCAAAAATATGGCGCGAAAAACCTTGCCGAAGAACTGGGCGCGCGTGGAGCGGTCCGGGCGGGGAACGTCTTGCCGGGTAATCGAGGCCCCTTCGATCGAGGTCATGGGGTTCAATTTCATTCTCGCGCTGCGAGGCCGAGCGTCTATTCCTCGAAATAATATAAGCCTTTCAGTACTGAAAATATAGAGCCCATATAAATGCGGCTCTTTTCCATATCCTCAGAATAATTTCGGTTGGAATTGTTTTGTTGCACTGCGGCGTTTTGCTTCAGAAGTGCCCCTAAAACGAGCATTTGTGCGAAGCTTGACCACGGATTTTCGCCCGCGCTTGCTAAAGCCGGCTCACGCCACCCATGACACAAGTGTCGCGGGACGAGAAGCCGCACGAGCAGCAGAGGTCAAGCCTACGGCGCGAATCAGTGCTTCGGTCGCATAATCGTTCCGTTGATGCCGGCGACAGAATTGGCCGGTCCGCCAATGCGTGGCGGCGCCACGTTCCGGCGCGTCAGCCCAGTGCCAGTGATCGCGCCACGGTTTGCAGGCGGCGGCGTTATAGTTGGATTGATCGCCGGGTGGTTGGCCAGGCCCGGCTTGCTCAGTCCCGCGCCTGCATTTCCAGGACCAGGCGGCAATGCGACCACCGGCGGGTGCGAAGCGACGGTTGGCAGATGCGGCGCCTCATGCGGCTCCACGTGGATGGGCGCGGGAACAACAACGCCGATCGAATTGCGGACTGGATTTGGCGCTTGCGGCAGCGGCGACAGTCGCCGCATAGGGCCTTGTGTGCCCGGCACACGCGGCAGCGGACTTTCGCCGAGCTTATTTTTCTTGTCCAAACGACGCGGTTCGACTTGTGGCTCACTGTTGGCGCCGTCTTTTCCGATTGGCGCGGACGGCGTGGCATCCCGAGCGGGTTCGCTGCGCTCGGCGGAGCCGCTCTGCGGACTTTTGACTTCGCCGCCCGGCGAAGAGCGCGGGTCACTTCGCACCATCCTTAGCGCTGTCCTTGGCGCCGTCGCCGCCCGACCCTTTCGCGGACGCATGATCGCTATTGGCCGCAGGTGCGGCAGGCCCGTTGCCGCCGCTGTGTGCGCTCGACGATCCTTCCTCAGCATAGGCCGCGCCAATCGTCAGCACGCTCATCAGGATTGCGGCGACCGGCGAAAGAAGCTTGCTTCCAACTCGCGCTGAGCTGCGCATCGGCCTACTCGTACGCTGGCGCTTCGTTGGCTTCATTCGCCGGCGCGGCGGGCGGAAGCGCCGGAGGGTCGCCGCGGAGGAAGAATGTCTGCACCGCCGGTACCACGACGAGCATGATCAGCGGCCCGATCAGCATGCCGCCAACAACAACGGTGGCGAGCGGCCGCTGCACCTGACTGCCGATGCCGGTCGACACCGCGGCAGGCAACAGACCGATGCATGCCGACAGCGCCGTCATCAGCATCGGCCGCATCCGCTGCTCGGCAGCGTGATACATGGCTTCCGCCGAGCCCATGCCGGCGGCTCTGACTTCGTTGTAATAGGTCATGATCAGAATGCCGTTCATCACCGAAACACCAAACAACGAGACGAAGCCGACGGCCGCCGAGATGCTGAAATCAAGGCCGGAAAAATACAGCGCCATGATGCCGCCGCCGGCCGAAAACGGAATGCCGATCAGGGCCATCAGGGCGTCGCGCAGCGAATTGAACAGGCCGTATAGCAGCACCAAGATCATCAGCAAGCTGATCGGCACGATGATTTCCAAACGCGCCTTGGCCTGCTGGAGTTCCTCGAACTCTCCGGCCCAGCTGATGCGATAGCCGATCGGCAGCTTCACATTCTGCGCGATGCGCTGTTGTGCCTCAGCCACCGTGCTGCCGAGGTCACGGCCGCGCACGCTAAACTTGATCGGGATGAAGCGTTCGTTCCGCTCATGGTAAATATATGAGGCGCCGGTATCGAGCGAAATGTCGGCAAGTTCGCTCAGCGGCACATAGGCGTTGGTGCCTGCCGGTGTTTGATATCCCACTTTGATATGACGCACGTCGTCGACTGCATTGCGGTATTGCGCGGCCAACCGCACGGTCACGTTGAATTGCCGTTCGGCCTCCAGCAAGGTCGTGGCGGGCGTGCCACCCAGCGCCGCCTGCACGACGGTGGTGATATCGCCCGCGTTGAGCCCATAGCGCGCCGCCCGCTCGCGGTTGACCGTCACGTTCAGATTTGGCTGCCCGAGCACCGGGAAAATGCCGAGGTCGGCAACGCCCTCGATTCCGGCCATTTCTTTCATGACCTGGTTGCCGATCTGCTCCAGCTTGGCGAGATCGCGGCCGATGATCTTGACCGAATTGGCGCCCTTGACCCCGGAAAGCCCTTCCTCGACGTTGTCTTGAATATACTGCGAGAAATTGAAGCCGATCCCGGCGAACTCGTTGGCGAATTGATGCTGCAGTTCGGTGACCAGCTTCTCTTTGGTCATGCCCGGCGCCCATTCGTCGAACGGCTTTAGCGGCACGAAGAATTCCGCATTGTTGAAGCCGGAGGCGTCGCTGCCGTTATCGGGCCGGCCATGCTGCGACACCACCGTGATCACTTCCGGATGACCGTGAATGATCTCGCGCAGCCGATTGACGATCGGCATGCCGGCCTCAAGCGAGATGGTCGGCGGCATGGTGGCGCGAATCCACAGATTGCCCTCTTCCAGTGCCGGCAGAAATTCCGTTCCCAGCCGCGACATCAGAAGGCCGAATAAGGCGATGCACGCGATGGCGATGGCCACCATCACGGCGCGGTGGTCGAACGACCAGCGCAACACCGGCGAATAGACCCGCCGCAGCGCGCGCACGACGATCGTTTCGGTTTCCTCGATATGTTCGGGCAGCAGCAGCGACGACAGTACCGGCGTCACCGTGAAGGTCGCGAGCAGCGCGCCGAACAGCGCGTAGCCGTAGGTCCGCGCCATCGGGTTGAAAATCTGGCCCTCGACGCCCTGCATGGTGAACAGCGGAACGAACGCGGCGACCGTAACGGCGGTCGAGAAGAAGACCGCCTTGTCGACCTGCAACGCGCTGGCAAAGATGATACGCAAGCGGTCGGTCCAGACGCCGCTGCTGTCCTCGCGGGTCGGGTCGTCGCCGTATCGCCCTTCGGCAAGCTCGCGCACGACGCGCTGCCGATCGGCGGCGCCGCCCTGGAAATTGCGGAAGACGTTCTCGACCAGGATGACTGCGGAGTCGACGATGATGCCGAAATCGACGGCGCCGATCGACAGCAGGTTCGCATCCTCGCCGCGCATCACCAGAATGATGATGCTGAAGAACAGCGCAAACGGAATGTTCACGCCGACGATGATGGCGCTGCGCAGATTTCCGAGAAAGATCCACTGGATCAGGAAAACCAGAATGCAGCCGAAGATCAGATTGTGCAGCACCGTTCGGGTCGTCACCGTGACCAGGATGGTGCGGTCGTAAAACGGCACGAGCTTCACGCCCGCCGGCAGCGAGCCGTCGCTGTTGATCTTCTCGATCTCGTGCTTGACCCGCGGCGCGACGTCGTGGGTGTGCAGCGTGCGGTTCATCACCACGATGGCGGCAACCACGTCGTTCTGGTGATCGCGGCCGGCCTTACCCAGCCGCGGCATGTAGCCGACGCGAACGTCGGCCACGTCCTTGACCTTCACCGGCACGCCGTTGGTTTGCGACAACACGACGTTCTGAATGTCTTCGACGTGATAGCCTTGCGTGAGATCTTCGCTGCCGCCGTCGTCCAGCAAGCCGACGCCACGAATGTTGACCGACTGCTGACCAAAGCTGATCGTGCGGCCGCCGACATTGATATTGGCGTTGCCGATCGCCGAAATGATCTGCGGCAGCGTGACGTTATAGGCGTCGAGCTTGTGCAGATCGACCTCGACGTCGAACTCCTTGGTAGTGCCGCCCCAGGTATTCACCTGCACGACGCCCGGAACCGTCAACAATCGGCGCTGCACGATCCAGTCTTCGATGGTGCGCAGATTGGTCAGGCCGAAATGGTCCGGACCTGCCACCTGATAGCGATAGATCTCGCCGACCAGACTCGAGCCCTGGATCGAAGGAACCGCGTTGCCCGGCAGATTGACGTTCTGCTGCAGGCTGATCGCCGCCTGGGTCAGCGCGAAATAATAATCGACCCCGTAATTGAAGGTGACGCGGACAAAGGACAGGCCGTAAAACGAGGTCGAACGGATGATGTCGACACCCGGCGTGGTGGCGAGCCCGACCTCCATGGGGATCGTGTAGTAGCGCTCCATTTCCTCGGCGGACAGGCCGTTGGCCTGCGCGGTGATCTCGAGGATGACCGGCGCCGGATTCGGATAGGCCTCGATATTGAGGTTGCTGAACGCGAACAACCCGGCCCCGACAAAGACCAGCAGGGCCAATAGAACAATCGGACGCCGCGTGAGTCCGAAATGCAGCACCCCTTTGAGCACGAGCTGTCTCTCATTCCGACGCGCCCGCCGTAGCGAGCGCGTTGCTGAGGAAAAGCGCACCTTCGGTCGCGACCAATTCGCCCGCCTGTGCGCCTTCGAGAATTTGTCGGTAGCCTTCCGACAAGGTGCCGATCTTGACGTTGCGGCGCGTGAACCGGCGCCGATCCGCCGTGACCCATATGGTCATGGTGCCATCGCCTTCGCGCACGACGCCATCGGGTGGAATGCCCGGGGAGTGAACCGGCGGTCCGACGCGGATGACAAAATTCGCGAACATCCCGGAGCGCAGCGAATGCTGCGGATCCTTGATCTCGGAACGAAGGAAGACCCGGCGTGTATTGGGGTCGACGCTCGGGCCGATGGTGATGATTTTCCCGTCAAAGACGCGGCCCGGAAAGGCGTTCAGCGTCACCTGCATCGGTTGGCCGACACGAAACGCGGGGCTGTCGGCTTCGGGAACCTGCGCCAGCATCCACATGAGGTCGGTATCCGCCACCGTATAGGGCGCGGGCGCGTTGCCGGGCTGCACGAACAATCCGGGCGCAGCATTCCGCGCCGTAATGCGGCCGGTGATCGGGCTCGGCACAACCAAGGTCGGGTCGGCGCTGCGGTTGGCGATGATGCGGTCGATGTCGGCATCGGTCTTGCCGAAGATCCGCACCGCATCGCGGCCGGCGCGCAGATTGCCTTCGGCGGTTTGATGATCGGATGTCGCCTGGTCGACGTCGCGTTGCGACACCGCCAGCGTCTTATGCAGATCGGTGAGGCGCGCGAGATTGCGCGTGGTCAATTCGAGGACGCCGGCCGCGGCGATCAGGGTCGATTCCGCCTGCAGAAGATCCGGGCTGTCGATCGTGAAGAGGGTCTGCCCTTTCTTCACGTCGTCGCCCAACGCGGCAAACAGCCCGATGATGCGGCCCTGGTAGGGCGTAAAAACCTGAACCGCCATATCCTCGTCGAAGTCGATGCTGCCGATCGCTTGTTTCTCGACCGGGAACTCACGGTCTTCGAGCGGCACAACTTTGACGGAGTCGAGTTGTGTTTCCGAAAGTTCGACAACGTTCTTGTCCGCCGGCGCAGCCGCATTGACGGCCGGCGGCGGCGCCGCGTCGGCAGCGTGCGCAGGCGAACCTGGTCCAGAGTTCGGACCGAAATGCCAGGCGGCAAACGCGGCGACCGCGATGGCCACGAGAGCGCCGACCTGGATGGCCGGCCGGCCATTCATCATGCGGGGAAGCATCGGTTTGACCGCATTTGCAATCGTCAGAATTGCAGCGAAATGGCCACCATGCGACTTCGCCGTCTACTGGCATTAATCACAGAACTTCAGCGTATGACCAGCCTCTACGGTAGAATTCATCACAGCTGCTGCGCGACTCACTAAAGTTTATCACACCGCTACTCTTTCGCTATTTCCTGCGGATGACAATTTGGCTGCTTGCGCCGACACCCTGAAAAACATACCGCCACGCGCGACTGTGAAAGATACCAGTGCAAATCCCTGCTAAATCATCAACAGTGTGGCAGGGTGGGCACAGCCAACAACCACCCTGTCGTCGATAATGCGTGGCGGGGATAAGGCGTAGGCTGCAGGTCGTCGAATTCTGCGGCAATACTTCTTAAGTCAAAGATGTCCGGTGGTTCGGTCAAGACATTCAGTGTGAGAGCTGCCGCTCTCGCTGCCGCGCTGCTTTTGACAAGCTGCGCGGTCGGACCCGATTTTTTACATCCCGCCGCCCCCGATGCCGCCGGCTACACCAAGGAACCGCTAGGGCCGAAAACGTCTTCGACCAATGCACTGAACGGCCAAGCCCAACGTTTCAGAGTCGGAAGCGACATTTCCGCAGAGTGGTGGGCACTGTTCCGATCACCGGCGCTGAACGCCCTGGTGTCGCAATCGGTCAGCAACAATCCCTCGCTGCAAACTGCGATGGCCAACCTGCGCGCGGCGCGGCAAGCGGTGTATTCGCAAGAGGGCAAGTTCTTTCCGCTGGTGACCGCCAACTTCAATCCGAACAATCAGCTCACACCCGGCGTGCAGACACCGGTGCTGAATTCGGGCGCAAACCCGTTCTCGCTCTACACCGCGCAACTCGGCGTGTCATACACATTCGACGTCTGGGGTCTCAATCGCCGCACGGTCGAAGCGCTGAAGGCGCAAGAGGACAATCAGCGCTTTCAGGTGGAGGCGGCTTATCTGACGCTGACGTCGAATGTCGTGGTCGCGGCCATCACCGAAGCCTCGCTGCGCGGGCAGATCGAAGCCACCAACGAGTTGATCGAAGCCAACAGCAAGATGCTCGACATCCTGCGCCGCCAGCTCAATTCGGGCTACGCCAACCGCAGCGACGTGGCCTTGCAGGAAGCCTCATTGGCGCAGGCGCGGGCGACGCTGCCGCCGCTGCGCAAGGCGCTGGCGCAGCAGCGCGATATGCTGGCCGCACTGGCCGGCATCTTCCCCAATCAAGGGCCGGTCGAGACGTTCCGTCTTGCCGATCTGCATCTGCCGACTGACCTGCCGGTCAGCCTGCCTTCGGAGTTGATCCAGCAACGGCCGGACATTCGCGCCGCGGAAGAGCAATTGCGCGCGGCCAGCGCGGATATCGGCGTCAGCCATCGCCAGCCTGCTGCCGAACTTCACGATCAGCGGCAATATCGGCTTCATCAATACCGCGGTGGCCGGCCTGCTGGCGCCGCAGAATCTGTTCTGGCTGGCGGCGGCGAACGCGACGCAGACCGTGCTCGACGGCGGCAGCGGCTTCCATCAGATGCAGGAGGCGAAGGATACGTACAACGCGACCGCGTGGGCCTACCGGGGCACCGTGATCGGCGCCGTGCAAAACGTCTCCGACGCGCTGCGCGCCCTGCAGAACGACGCCGATGCGCTCAAGGCGGCGCGCGACTTCGAACGCGCCTCCAAGGTCAGCTACGATCTCGCGCGGCAGCAGATGCAGAGCGGCAACGCCAACGTGCTGGTGCTGCTCACCGCGCAGACGACCTATCTGCAGGCGGTCATTCAGGTGGTGCAGGCGCGCGCCGCCCGGCTCTCCGACACCGCCGCGCTGTTTGCAGCGCTTGGCGGCGGCTGGTGGAACCGGACCGCACCGTTGCCGGAAAAGACCCTTGACGTGGGCACGGGCGAAGCCAAGCCGGTCGTCAAACGCTACGACGGATTGTTCGAGATCTTTTTCCCCCACCAGCCGGATTGAGTGCGGGGTTTCAGCGTTCGCCGAACGCAGTCGTGCCGACCTGCCCGCGGTGTTTCGCGTGCCACTTCGGACCGGGACCGCGCATGTAATGTCGCTCGGGGCGATACGGGTCGGACATCGAGGCGCAGAAGCGCTGCCAGCCTGCGAGCCAGAATCGCAGAAGGGTCGCAAAAGCCGGACGATCACCATCCGCGGCGAGCGGAGCGCGTAGGTCGAAATGGGTCATGGCTGCTTTTGTGAGAACGAATCGTCGCGCGAGTTTATGCCGAAGCGCACGGGTCGATACCAGACAAATCGAGACGCGATCGCCGAGGCGAATCGCAGATTTCGTCACATGCGCCCAAATGGCAACACGCCGGCCGCAACTGGCAAAGCCGTCGATGGCCAGGGCCGCCCTACGGCTAGAACCAATCCCGCCTTCGATATCTGTCGGTGATCGGAATGCGCGGCGGCCGATCCGGAATGAAGCGGCTGACGACGCCGAGCGCCGCATCAAGCCAGCGCGCCAGCGGATTGCCGGAATCCCTGATATCGAGCGCGAAAGGCTTCACCAGAAACATGGTCGCGCATCCGTGCGGCGCGCTCGCATCGTGCGCGAAGCGCAGCGCCGAGCGCCGCAGCAAGAACATCCCGCCGATGTCTCCGTGTGCTTCGCGCACAAGCCAAAATCCGTTTCTGTTGCGACCGATGAAGAAGAGCGGAATCGATCCGTTCAGAACGCACGCGTCAGGCCGGCTTGGCAGCGTCGCTGCCGTGAGCGGTGATGGATCGTATTGCGTTGGCGAGACATGCATCATGGCGCTTCACCGTTGCGACAGCGCCGAATCTGCGCGCGACCTCATATGAATTCCAGATGACAGGCGTCTGAGCGAAATAAAAATCGTATAAAAACGCGTATCCAGCGCGCAACAGCCCGCTCGAAACTGGCACGCACGCGCCGAAAATACTGGCAAATGCCGAGCTATTTATTTTCTACTCTTTCCACGTCTCGAGCCGACCCGCGCAGCTCGCCTCAAGCAGCGAGCACGTGGCCGCGGCGATCTGCGGGATGCGGTGCTTACTCTTGGAATCGCGGGGGCATTATGCGGGCTGTTTCGTCCATCGCCGCTACGGCGATGATCGCCATCTTGTGGATGGCGAACAGCCCGGCGGCCGCCGACGATCAGCCGGTCGTCAAAAAAATTACCAAGATCAAGAAGGCCAAGGCGAAGCCTGACAAGAACAAGGCGAAGCCCGACAAGAATCAGTACTGGCTGCTCTACCCGACCCCGCCGGATCAGATGCGGACCTTCAATACCGACCGGCCGACCAAGGCGAACGTGCCCTATACGGTCGACGCCGGGCATTTCCAGTATGAAACCGACTTGGTCAACTTCACCCATCAGGTTGCCGGAGGAACGCGTATCGACACGTTGATGGTCCCGAACCCGACCTTCAAAGTCGGTCTGACCAACAATGTCGATCTGGAAGTGAACACGCCCTTCGCCGGCGTCCACACCTTCGGCACCGGGCCGGTCAGCACGCAATGGGGCGTTGGCGACACCTTCGTGCGCTCAAAGATCAATCTGTGGGGTAACGATGGCGGCGATACCGCTGCAGCGCTGATCCCCTATGTGAAAGCGCCGTCGGCGCCGATCGGTATCGGCAACGGTGCTGTCGAAGGCGGGTTGATCGGCCCGGTCGCGATCACCTTGCCGCAAAGCTTTACGCTGCTGCTGGTGCCGGAAATCGATGCGCTCAAGAACATCGCCGACAACGGCCACCACGGCAACTACGTCATGGACGTCAACCTCAGCAAAGAGGTGATCAAGAACGTCGTGGCCTATGTCGAACTGTGGTCCGACTACAGCGCCGATCCCAGACTAGGCGTCACGCTGATGAGCGCCGACGCCGCGGTGCAGTGGTTGATCCTGCCCAACACGCAAATCGACGTCGGCGCTAACTTCGGCATCACGCGAGCGACGCCGGCGCTGCAAGTCTACACCGGCCTCTCGCAGCGCTTCTGAGATCGAGCAAAGCTAGCCGGTCACCGCGCGTTTTTCCTCACCACCGTCGCGCATGTCACCGATCAGGTACTCCGCATGCTCGTTGCAGAGCCGCAGCAGCGCTTCACCAAGTTCGGTTCGCGCTTCAGCACTGAGCGGCACCAGCGGCAAGCGAACCGCGGATGACATAAGACCGAGGAGCGCGAGCGCGTGCTTGACCGGAACCGGATTGCTTTCCCGAAACAGCGCCGCCGTGAGTGGCGCCGCAGCCCGGGCCAGCCGCTGGGCGCGGACCCACTGTCCTTGCCGCCACGCCAGGAACATGTCGCGACAGAGGCCTGGCGCGACATTCGAGGTCACCGAAATGCAGCCGTCGCCGCCCTGCGCCATGTAGGCTAACGCGATCGCGTCGTCGCCGCACAGCAGCCGGAAATCGGTACCGAGCAGCGCGCGCAGACGCATCGGCCGCCCCAGGTCGCCGGCCGCATCCTTGAGACCGACGACGCCGGGCAATTCAGCCAGGCGCACGATTGTTTCATCGGCCAATCCGCAGGCGGTTCGCGACGGCACGTCGTAGAGAATGACGGGCAGCCCCGTCGCCTCGGCGATGGCGCGGAAATGGCAATAAAGACCCTCCTGCGTCGGCTTGTTGTAGTACGGCACGACCGACAAGATCGCGTCGGCGCCGGCGGCTTCTGCGTCGCGGGCAAGGTCGATCGCGTGCGCGGTCGCGTTGGCGCCGGCCCCGGCGATGACCGGAACTTGTCCGCGCGACTGTGCAGACCGCGATCCGCACCAGCTCGACGTGCTCTTGCGGCACCAATGTCGAAGCCTCGCCCGTCGTGCCGCACACCACCAGCGCGGTCGCACCATGAGCAATCTGCAGATCGCACAGCCGCGCGAACGCCGCGCGGTCTATGGATCCTTCGCTGTCGAACGGCGTCGGTAGCGCCGGAGCATATCCCGACAGATGCGACAGCTGTCGTCCAGCCATGTGTCGTCCGGTAAATCAGTGGACATGGCGGGTCAGGCGATCCGGCGCCAGTTGGCAGAGGTCCAGCGCAGCTTCGCCGCGCGATCCGCGCGCCGGCGCTGCGATTCATATCGAGCTCGATAGCGCTCGACACCATGACCACGGCTTGCGATTTAAATCCGTTCTCGGCGCGCAGGTAACGAAGCGCCGCCTCGCAATTCACAAACAATCCGCCACGCGTCCCCTGCTGGTCCTGCACCACCCAATTGCCCCTTTTGTCCTGCCCCATCACGAATACGGGCGGCTTGAGCCAAGAGGGAGGTTCGCCTTGTTGGTCGCGCATCATTGCTGATCTCCATTTCGATATTTTGTCCTGATCGGAATTGCCGGTCGTGAAACTGGAACACAGGTCCGTTCAGGCTGCTGCTTTTGTTCTGGAGTGCAGCGCCGACAAATGTGCGCCCGGACAAGTATGAATGCGAGACGGAGCAAGCCGCGTTCTCATAAAGCCGCATAGAGACCCGGTCGACGCTGGCCCGCGGCCTTGCCTTTATAAGATTCCTATACGTTCCTGATCGGCGTCGTCTCGAATTCCTATGCAAGGCGTGACACCTATTGGCGCCGATGATTGCGCAAAATTCCGGCTCTTTTTGACTGCCGCCAAAGGCTCACGCCAACGTCGCAGGCGTCTGCCGGTCACTATAGAATTTCGGGCTTTGCGCGCTTCTATCTGTTCGGAGCAATTCCATGATGGACGTTGTCGTCCTGGCCATCGGGCTGGTCTTTTTCGCGCTCTCGATCGCCTACGTCTACGCCTGCGACGCGCTCTGAGGATGAACGCCATGATCTTCGACTATGCGCTCGCCGGCGTCGTCATGCTCGGCCTGCTTGTTTATCTGACCTACGCGCTTCTCAAGCCCGAGCATTTCTGAGGGAACGGCAGCCATGACCGTCATCGGCTGGATTCAAATCCTGCTTTTCTGCCTGATCGTCGTCGCGCTGACGCCGCCGCTCGGCGCCTACATGACGCGGGTCTTCAACGGCGAGCGCACATTCCTGTCGCCGATCCTGCGGCCGGTCGAAATCGCGATCTACAAAATTGCCGGCGTCAACGAGCAAAGCGAGCAGCACGCCGTCACTTACACGATCGGCATGCTGCTGTTTCACGTCGGCGGCTTTTTGTTGCTCTACGTGCTGATGCGCTTTCAGGCTTTGCTGCCGTTCAATCCGGCGGAACAATCCGCGGTCGCGCCGGACCTGTCGTTCAACACCGCCGTCAGCTTCATCACCAACACCAACTGGCAGGCCTACGGCGGCGAAAGCACGATGTCGTATCTCGTGCAGATGCTGGGCCTGACGCATCAGAACTATTTGTCGGCCGCAACCGGCATCGTCCTCGCGATCGCGCTGATCCGCGGCTTCGCGCGGCACTCGGTGCGCACGGTCGGCAATTTCTGGGTCGATATCACGCGCTGCACCCTCTACGTCCTGCTGCCGATCTGCGTGCCTTACGCGCTGTTCCTGATCTGGCAGGGGATCCCGCAGACGCTCGGCCCGTACGTCGACGCGACGACGCTGGAAGGCGCCAAGCAGACCATCGCGGTCGGCCCGGTCGCCTCGCAAGTCGCGATCAAGATGCTCGGCACCAACGGCGGCGGCTTTTTCAACGCCAACGCCGCGCACCCGTTCGAGAACCCGACCGCGCTGTCGAATTTCGTGCAGATGATCTCGATCTTCGCGCTCGGCGCCGCGCTGACCAACGTGTTCGGCCGCATGGTCGGCGACCAGCGGCAAGGCTGGGCGATCCTGGCCGCCATGGGCGTGCTGTTCTTCGCCGGTGTCCTCGACGACCTATTGGGCCGAAGCTCATGGCAACGACGCGCTCAACGCGCTCGGCCTCACCGGCGGCAACATGGAAGGCAAGGAAGTCCGCTTCGGCATCGTGGCCTCGGCGCTGTTCGCCGTCATCACCACCGCGGCCTCGTGCGGCGCCGTCAACGCCATGCACGATTCTTTCACCGCGCTCGGCGGCATGATTCCGCTGATCAACATGCAGCTCGGCGAGATCATCGTCGGCGGCGTCGGCGCCGGCCTGTACGGCATGCTGCTGTTCGTCATCGTGACGATCTTCGTCGCCGGCCTGATGGTCGGCCGCACGCCGGAATATGTCGGCAAGAAGATCGAGGCCAAGGAAGTCAAGATGGCGATGCTCGCCATTCTGGTCCTGCCGCTGATGTATCTCGGCTGGACGGCGGTCGCGATGCTGGTGCCGTCGGCGGTCGCCGGCATGAACAATCCCGGGCCGCACGGCTTCACCGAGATGCTCTACGCCTACACCTCGCAGACCGCCAACAACGGCTCGGCGTTCGCGGGACTGAGCGCCAACACCGTGTTCTACAATCTCACCGGCGCCATGGCGATGTTCGTCGGCCGGTTCTGGATGATCATCCCGACCATGGCGATCGCCGGCTCGCTGGTCGTGAAGAAAACCGTGCCGCCGTCGGCCGGCACCTTCCCGACCACCGGCGGCCTGTTCGTCGGCCTGCTGGTCGGCGTGATCCTGATCATCGGCGGCCTCACCTTCTTCCCGGCGCTGGCGCTCGGCCCGCATCGCCGAGCAGCTGTCGATCAACGCCGGCACGCTGTTTTCCGCCAACTAATTCCGGACCGAACACCATGGAAACGTCGACACTCCGCCACAGCCGGCCCGTATCGGCGCTCTTCGATCCGAAGATCGTCCTGCCCGCCATCGGATCTGCTTTCGTCAAGCTCAATCCGATGGTGATGATGAAGAACCCGGTGATGTTCGTGCTCGAAGTCGTCACCGTGCTGACCACGGTGATCGGCATTCGCGACCTCTTCGCCGGCAGCCAGCATCCGGGCTTCGAGTTTCAGATCATTCTGTGGCTGTGGTTCACGGTGCTGTTCGCCAACTTCGCCGAAGCGATCGCCGAGGGCCGCGGCAAGGCGCAGGCCGAGACGCTGCGGCGGCAACGCACCGAAACCCAGGCGAAGCTGATCAGCGGCGACGGCGACTCGCAAAATTTCCGGCTGGTGCCGAGCACCAATCTGAAAGTCGGCGACCTCGTTCTGGTCGAGGCCGGCGACATCATTCCCTCCGACGGCGAAGTGATCCAAGGCATGGCTTCGGTCAACGAGGCCGCGATCACCGGCGAGTCGGCGCCGGTGATCCGCGAGTTCGGGCGGCGACCGCTCGGCCGTGACCGGCGGAACGCAGGTGTTGTCCGACTGGATCCGCGTGCGCATCACGGCCGCGGCCGGCTCGACCTTTCTGGACCGCATGATCCGGCTGGTCGAAGGCGCCGAGCGGCAAAAGACGCCGAACGAAATCGCGCTCGACATCCTTCTGGTCGGCCTGACGATCATCTTTGTGTTCGCCACCGCGACCATTCCGAGCTACGTCGCTTATGCGGGCAGCACGATCTCGATCGTGGTGCTGGTGGCGTTGTTCGTGACGCTGATTCCGACCACGATCGGCGCGCTGTTGTCGGCGATCGGCATCGCCGGCATGGACCGCCTGGTGCGCTTCAATGTGCTGGCGATGTCGGGCCGCGCCGTCGAGGCCGCCGGCGACGTCGATACGCTCCTGCTCGACAAGACCGGCACCATCACGCTCGGCAACCGTCAGGCCACCGAATTCAAGCCGCTGCGCGGCGTCAGCGAACAGGAGCTTGCCGACGCGGCGCAGTTGGCGTCGCTCGCCGACGAAACGCCCGAAGGCCGCTCCATCGTCGTGCTGGCGAAGGAGAAATACGGCATTCGCGGCCGCGAGCTTGCCGAGCTGCAGGCGAATTTCATTCCGTTCAGCGCGCAGACCCGCATGAGCGGCGTCGAGGTTGGCTTATCCTGGGTGCGCAAAGGCGCCGTCGATTCCATCATCAATTATCTGAACGACACCGTCGCGCCAGTGCGCGTCGGCAGCGCTGTGCAGGCGTTGCGCTCCACGCTCAGCGCCGAGGTCGTGAATGAGGTGCGCAGCATCGCCGACTCGATCGCGAAATCCGGCGGCACGCCGCTCGCGGTCGCCAAGGACGGACGGCTGCTTGGCCTCGTTCACCTCAAGGACATCGTCAAGGGCGGCATCCGCGAGCGCTTCGCCGAACTGCGCCGCATGGGCATCCGCACCGTCATGATCACCGGCGACAATCCGATGACCGCCGCCGCGATCGCCGCCGAAGCCGGCGTCGACGATTTCCTCGCCCAGGCGACGCCCGAGGACAAGCTGCGGCTCATCCGCGACGAGCAGGCCAAGGGCAAGCTCGTCGCCATGTGCGGCGACGGCACCAACGACGCGCCCGCCCTCGCCCAAGCCGACGTCGGCGTCGCCATGAACACCGGCACCCAGGCGGCGCGCGAAGCCGGCAACATGGTCGATCTCGATTCCAATCCGACCAAGCTCATCGAGATCGTCGAGATCGGCAAACAGCTTCTGATGACCCGCGGCGCGCTGACCACGTTCTCGATCGCCAACGACGTCGCCAAATATTTCGCGATCATTCCGGCGATGTTTGTTGCTTTCTATCCGCAATTGCAGACGCTCAACATCATGGGCTTGGCGACGCCGGAGAGCGCCATCCTGTCGGCCATCATTTTCAACGCGCTGATCATCATCGCGCTCATTCCGCTGGCGCTCAAAGGCGTGCGCTATCGCCCGATCGGCGCCGCCGCCCTGCTCCGCCGCAATCTGTGGATCTACGGCTTCGGCGGCGTCGTCATTCCCTTCGTTGGCATCAAGGCGATCGACCTCATCGTCACCGCCTTGCACCTCGCCTGAGGAGATTTAAATCATGTTGCGCGAAATTCGTCCCGCCATCGTGGTGCTGCTCGCGCTCACGATCATCACCGGCCTGATCTATCCGCTGGCGATGACCGGCATCGCCAAGGTCATGCCCTACCAGGCGCAAGGCAGCCTGATCGAGCGCGACGGCAAGGTTGTGGGCTCGGCATTGATCGGCCAGGAATTCACCAGCGACAAATATTTCCACGGCCGGCCGTCGGCGACGACCGCGCCCGACCCGAACGACGCCAGCAAGACGGTGCCGGCGCCCTACAACGCCGCCAATTCGGGCGGCTCGAATCTCGGCCCCTCCAACAAGGCGCTGATTGATCGCGTGCAGACCGATCTTGAAAAGCTGCGGAAGGAAAACCCGTCGGCGCCGGTTCCCGCCGATCTGGTCACCACCTCGGCCAGCGGGCTCGATCCGGATATCTCGCCGCAAGCGGCCTACTTCCAGGTTCCGCGTGTTGCCAAGGCCCGGAACTTGACTGAAGATCGCGTGCGACAGCTCGTCGGCCGAGCACACGGAAGAGCGCTTCCTCGGCATTTTAGGCGAGCCGCGAGTCAATGTATTGTTGCTGAACCTCGCGCTCGACCGTTTGCCGGCGACGTGAGCGCGGCAAGCACGCCGAGAAAGTCGAGAGATCAAAAGAACGATGGCGGATCACGGACGCGTATCCGACCAACGGCCGTCGCCGGAGGCGCTGCTGGAAGCCGCGCGGCGCGAGGAAAGCCGCGTCGGCAAGCTGCGTATCTTTGTCGGCGCCGCACCCGGCGTCGGCAAGACGTACGAGATGCTGCAGCAGGCGCATGCGCGCAAGAAGGACGGCTATGACGTCGTCGTCGGCGTCGTGGAAACCCACGGCCGCCGCGACACCGAAGCGCTGGTGACGGGGCTTGAAGTCATTCCGCGCCGGCGCATCGAGTATAAAGGGCAGACGGTCGAGGAAATGGACCTCGACGCCATCATCGCCCGGCGGCCGCAGCTCGTCCTGGTGGACGAGTTCGCCCATACCAACGCCGAAGGCAGCCGCCATCCGAAACGCTATCTCGACGTCGAAGAGCTGATGAACCGCGGCATCGACGTTTACACCACCGTCAACATTCAACACATCGAAAGCCTCAACGACGTCGTCGCCCAGATCACGCATGTGCGTGTGCGCGAAACGATTCCAGATGCGGCGTTCGATCGCGCCGATGCGGTCGAGTTGGTCGACCTCACGCCCGGCGATCTCATTCAGCGCTTGCGAGAGGGCAAGGTCTACGTTCCCAAACAAGCCGAGCGCGCGCTCGAGCATTTCTTCTCGCCCGCCAATCTCACGGCGTTGCGCGAACTCGCGCTCCGCCGCACGGCCGAGCGCGTCGACGAGCAATTGCTCAGCGAGATGCAGGCCCACGCGATCCCCGGCCCCTGGGCCGCGGGCGAGCGCATCCTGGTCTGCATCAGCGAGGACCGGCGCTGCGCCGGTCTTGTCCGCTACACCAAGCGGCTGGCCGACCGCCTGCACGGGCCGTGGACGGCGCTCTACGTCGAGGGCCGGCGGGCGATGCAGCTCAGCGAGGAGGAGCGCGATCGCATTGCCGACACGCTGCGTCTCGCCGAAGCGCTGGGCGGCGAAGCCATGACATTGCCGGCCGGCGGCCGCGGCATTGCCGAAGACGTGATGCGCTATGCGCAAGGCAACAACGTCACGCAGATCGTGATCGGCAAGTCGGCGCGCTCGCGCTGGTTCGAGATGGTGCACGGCTCGGTCGTGCACGATCTCGTGCGCCGTTCCGGCAATATCAGCGTGCATGTCATTGCCGGCGATCACGGTTGCCGGCGATCCTGTGCCGAAGAAGTCGCTGCGCACAGCCGAGCGGGACGATCCGTTCACCCCCCGCCCGTATGTCGCCGCGCTGATTGCGGTGGCCTGCGCACTCGGTTTCGCCGAATTGATCGGAAACTGGGTCGGCAACGCCAATGTCGATCTGGTGTTTCTGACGGCGATCGTCGCCATCGCGGTGCGGCTCGGGCTGTTGCCGTCGCTGCTCGCCAGCATCGCATCGGCGCTGGCCTATAATTTTTTCTTCCTGCCGCCGATCTACACGCTGACCATCACCGATCCGAACAACGTGGTGGCGTTCGGGCTTGTTCACGCTGGTCGCGATCATCGTCTCCAGCGTCGCCGCGCGCGGCCGCACCCAGGCGAAGGCTGCCACCGAGCGCGCCCGCGTCACCGAATCTCTCTATTCCTTCAGCCGCAAGCTCGCCGGCGCCGGCACGCTCGACGACGTGCTTTGGGCGACGGCCTATCAGACCGCGCTGCTGCTGAAAGTCCGCGTCATGTTGCTCCTGCCCGAGCACGGCACGATCGCGGTCAAGGCCGGCTATCCGCCGGAGGACATTCTCGACGAGGCCGATCTCGCCGCCGCCCGATGGGCCTGGGAAAACGACCACGCCGCCGGCCGCGGCTCCGATACGCTGCCCGGCGCCAAGCGCCTGTTCCTGCCGATGCATACCGGGCGCGGCGCCGTCGGCGTCATGGGCATCGACAGCGACAAGCCGGGGCCGATGCTGACCCCCGACCAGCGCCGTCTGCTGGACGCTTTGCTGGACCAGGGCGCGCTGGCGATCGAGCGCGTGCGGCTGGTCGAGGACATGGATCGCGTCGAGCGCACCGCCGAAACCGAGCGGCTGCGCTCGGCGCTGCTCACCTCGATCTCGCACGATCTGAAAACGCCGCTTGCCGCCGTGCTGGGCGCGGCCAGCGCGCTGCGCGATATCGGCGGCAAGCTGACCGACGCCGAGCGGGCGGATCTGCTGGCGACAATCATCGACGAGTTCGGAGCGGCTCAACCGCTTCATCGCCAATCTGCTCGACATGACCAAGCTCGAGTCCGGCGCGGTATCGCCGAACGTCGCTCTGCACGATGTCAGCGAGATCGTCGGCAGCGCGCTGCGCCGCGCCGGCCGCATCCTGGCGCATCACCGGGTCGAGCTTGAACTGGCGCCGGACTTGCCGATGCTCGAACTCGACGCGGTGCTGTTCGAGCAGGCGCTGTTCAATTTGCTCGACAACGCCGCCAAATACGCACCGGCGCGAAACCACCATCCGCATTCAGAGCTGGCAGACGATGGATTCGGTTTTTCTGCAGCGTGCTCG
The DNA here is from genome assembly GCA_963737755.1 of uncultured Alphaproteobacteria bacterium. GTDB lineage: Bacteria > Pseudomonadota > Alphaproteobacteria > Rhizobiales > Xanthobacteraceae > BOG-931. Next base: position 441,851 of record CAVTTZ010000033.1, read on the forward strand.
ACGAAGGCAGCGGCATTCCGCCGGACGATCTGGAACATCATCTTCGATAAGTTCTACCGCGCCAAGAAGACCGACCAGGTCCGCGCCGGCACCGGGCTTGGGCTCGCCATTGCGCGCGGCTTTGTCGAGGCGATGCACGGCACCATCACGGCCGCCAACCGCACCGACCGCAGCGGCGCCGCTTTCACCATCAGCCTGCCGATCCCGCGGCAGCGACAAAAATTGGATGCCGCCGCATGAGCGCCGCCCCGGTCCGCGTCCTGGTGGTCGATGATGAGCCGCCGATCCGCAAGCTGCTGCGCATGGGCCTGACCGCGCAGGGCTATCAGATCATCGAAGCGCCGAACGGCCGAGACCGCGCTCGACCTCCTGGGCGAAGCGCCCGATCTGATCATTCTCGATCTCGGCCTGCCCGACACCCAGGGGCTCGATCTGTTGCAGACCATACGGGCCCGCAACGAGAGCGTTCCCATCGTCGTCCTGTCCAGCCGCGGCGACGAGGCCGGCAAAGTTCAGGCGCTGGATCTCGGCGCCGACGATTACATCACCAAGCCGTTCGGCATGGACGAATTGCTGGCGCGGCTGCGCGCGGCGCTTGCGGCATCAGTTGCAAACCCACGGCGAGCGGCCGGTTTTCCGGGTCGGCGATCTCTCGGTCGATCTGGTGCGCCGCATCGTCAAGATCGGCGATCGCGAGGTGAAGCTTTCGCCGAAGGAATACGACCTGCTGCGCGTCCTGGTGCAGCATGCCGGCAAGGTGCTGACGCACAAATTTCTGCTCGGCGAATTGTGGGACGATTTGACTGACGCCCAGTATCTGCGGGTCTATGTGCGGCAGCTGCGGCAGAAGATCGAGGCGGATCCGGAGCGGCCGCAATACATCCTCACCGAAACCGGCATCGGCTATCGGCTGCGCGCGCCCGACTGATCGGGGGCCGACGCAATCGTTCTCAATCCATCATTTGTCATCGCCGAAATCATGAAAGTCTCGGAAATCCTCTCTGCGGGCGATGTGAACAGTCGACGCCGCATTTGCCGACAAACAAAAGCTGCTCGAAGATTTGGCGCGGCGCGCCGCTTCGGCCGTCGATCTCGACGCCGGACCTGATCCTCACCGAGCTGGAAAAGCGCGAGCAACTCGGCTCGACCGGAATGGGCGGCGGCGTGGCGCTGCCGCACGCGCGGATCCATCAAATCGCACGCCGTTCGGAATGCTCGTGCGGCTCAAAAAGTCGATCGACTTCGACGCCGTGGACGGCAAGCCGGTCGATATGATCGCGCTCCTGCTGCTGCCGGACACGCAAGAGGGCAAGCAGTTCGGCGCGCTCGCCTGCATCGCCCGCAAGCTTCGCGATCCGGCTGTGCTGACCGCATTACGCCAGGCGCGTGACGCGACCGAGCTGTATCGCGACTTGGTCGCCGCCGATTGACGCAATCTCGGCACTGCCCCCGCCCCACCGCGGCCATAGTGGCTGCGTAATCGGACTTATTCGACGGGGAGGATCGCATGGCTGACGAACTCGTTTTCTACACCAATCCGCAATCGCGCGGCCGGCTGGTGCGCTGGATGCTCGAGGAAGTCGGGCAACCGTACCGGACGGAAGTGCTCGACTACGCCACCACCATGAAGGCGCCGGCCTATCTGGCGATCAATCCGATGGGCAAAGTGCCGGCGATCACCCACGGCGAAGCCGTGGTCACCGAGTGCGCCGCGATCTGCGCCTATCTGGCCGACGCATTTCCGCAGGCGAAGCTCGCGCCGCCGCCGGGCGACCGTCATCGCGCCGCCTATTATCGCTGGCTGTTCTTCACGTCGGGCCCGATCGAGTCTGCGGTCAGCAACAAGGCGCTCGGCTTTGCGGTGCCGGCCGAGCGCGAGCGCATGATGGGCTATGGCAATGTCGAACGCGCGCTCAACACGCTTGAAGCCGCCATATCGCAGGCCGACTATCTGGCCGGCGACAATTTCACCGCCGTCGACCTTTATGTCGGCTCGCACCTGAACTTTGGCATGATGTTCGGCACCATCGACAAGCGCCCGGCGTTCGAGCGCTATGTGGGCCGCCTCACCGCGCGGCCGGCCTTTGCCCGTGCGAGCCAGCTCGACAACGACCTGATGCAGCGGGCGGCGAGCTAGGCGCGCCAACAAGCGTGCGCCGAAACATCACGGGAGCCGCATCAGCGGCTCCCCCATGCGCACTCGCGCGCCGTCGCGGATGGTGTCGCAGAGCGAAAAACCCTCCGGCGCAAACACGATGATGGTCGAGCCGTGCTCGAACCAGCCGAGTTCGTCGCCTTTGTGGAACGCGGCATCGCACGGCAAGCACGTTCGGCCCCTGATGCTTCAGGTTCAGCGGAGCATCGAGACAGTGCATGCGGATGCTGGCAACCAGAATGGCGGCCACGGCGACCAGCGTCACCGGCTGTCCGTTGGCCGCAAGCTTGGTCGCGACCACGGCGCGCTCGTTCTTGCAGAACAGGCGCTCGACCCGCTTCAGCGCGATCGGGTTGACGTTCCAGGTATCGCCGGAGATGTAGATCACGCGCTCGATGCGGCCGTCGTGCGGTGCATGGAAGCGGTGGTACATGCTCGATGTCAGGCGCAAGCGTCACGTAGCGGCCGTTGCGGTGCGCCTCGACCAGCGCGCGGTCCCCCAGCAGTTCCTCCAGCGTGTAGGGAAAGCCCTTGGCCTGATAGAGCTCGGTACCCGCGATGGTGCCGCAGGCGCCCACGATGGCGTCGCAGGGGCTGACCAGGATATCGGGATCGGCGATCGACCGGCCGGGCGCCGTCCTTGAGCTCGCGCGTGAAGCAGTCGTGCATGCTGCGAAAGTGCGTCTTCTTCGCCTCGCGCAAATCGAGGTCCGAAAACAGCCGCCATAGCCCGATGGACATATCGCGCACCAACGGCTGCTCGATGCGGCTGAACCAGCCGATGAATTGGGTGGCGAGCCGGCGCGGAATCCGGTTGGTGAGCAGGAAGTTGATGTCCTCCTGCTGGAGGACACGGAGCAACTGGGTGCGGACCGTCATGGGACTGTCAACTCCGGCGCGTAAACCGCGATTTGATCATAGCCGCAATGATTTGCGCCACATCGGCCTGATGCATGACGGCTTGGTGAATGATGGCCCGAGCGCTGAAAGCCTGAGCCTCGACGGCTTGAGGCTCGGACGCAAAGGGCTTGGGGGCTAAAATCATGACAGCTTGGGCGACGACAACTCTGGCGCTGTATGGTGTCGGCGGCGCGGCGGCGGCCGCATCGCTGTTCCGGCTGCGCCGGCGGCTCGAGCTTTCGCAAGCCAAGCACCGCTCGCTCGCCGGCCATTCGCGCATGGCCCGGCGTCTGGCCGGCTTTGTGCCGTTCTACGAATACGATGAAGCGCGATTCTTCTGCGCCGACGGCGCGCCGCCCGAGGTCGCGCAATCCCGGCGCACCGGCTTCGAGCAATTGTCGGCGCTGTACAAGACGCGCTTCGCCGAGTCGGTGCGGCGCACCGCGGAAGCCGCGGAAAGCATTTCCGATCTGCAGTTCACCGGCGCCTACCGGGTGCCGTTCCAGTTCAGCCGCTATACCCGCAAGCACCTGCCCTCCGGCGCCTTCATGCAATCGAGCGAGGGCGTGACCCTCACCGATCTCGACGGCAATCGGTTCTACGATCTGACCGGCGCTTACGGCGTGAATGTTCTCGGCTACGATTTCTACAAGGACGCGATCGACGCGCGGCGGCGAACGGGTGCGCGGACTGGGTCCGGTGCTCGGCCCCTACCATCCGGTGATCCTGGAGAACGTCAAACTCCTGAAAGAGATCTCCGGCCAGGACGAAGTCTCGTTCCACATGTCCGGCACCGAAGCCGTCATGCAGGCGGTGCGGCTGGCGCGCTATCACACCCGGCGCTCGCATCTGGTGCGCTTCTGCGGCGCCTATCACGGCTGGTGGGGCGATGTGCAGCCGGGCATCGGCAATCCGCTGCCGGCGCACGAAACCTACACGCTGCAGGAAATGTCCGCCAACACGCTGCGGGTTTTGCGGACCCGCCACGACATCGCCTGCGTGTTGGTCAATCCGCTGCAGGCGCTGCATCCCAACGGCTCGGCGCCGGGCGACTCGGCGCTGCTCGACAGCAGCCGCCGGGCGCATTTCGACAAGGACGCGTACGCCGCCTGGCTCAAAGAGTTGCGCGCCGTCTGCACCGAGCGCAACATCGTGCTCATTTTCGACGAGGTGTTTGTCGGCTTTCGCGTCGCCCGCGGCGGCGCGCAGGAATATTTCGGCGTGCGCGCCGATATCGTCACCTACGGCAAGACCTTGGGCGGCGGCCTGCCGATCGGCGTGGTGTGCGGCCGTCACGAACTGATGAAGCGTTATCGCGACGACCGCCCGGCCGATGTCTGCTTCGCCCGCGGCTCGTTCAATTCGCACCCCTACGTCATGGGGGCGATGAACGAGTTTTTGCATTATCTGCAAACTCCGGCCGCACAGGCGATCTACCGCGACCTCGACAAGACCTGGAACGAGCGGGCGCAACAGCTTAACGCGCGGCTGCGTGCCGAGGACTTGCCGGTCGAAGTCGCCAACCTGTCGTCGATCTGGACGGTCTGCTACACGCGGCCGTCGCGCTACAACTGGATGCTGCAATATTATCTGCGCGCCGAAGGTTTGGCGCTGAGCTGGGTCGGCACCGGCCGGCTGATTTTCAGCCTCAACTATACCGAAGAGGATTTCCAGGCCGTGGCCGAGCGGTTCGTCGCCGCCGCCAAGGCGATGCAGCGCGACGGCTGGTGGTGGAACAATCCGGAACTGACCAACAAATCGATCAAACGCGCCATTCTCAAAGAGACCATCACCCGGCGGTTCTTTGCCTGAAGGCCTTTCGTCGCGGGAAGAAGGCCCCGGTTTTGCGAGGCGATACTTCGATTTCGTGAGGCAGCGCCTCGGTTCGGCAAGGCCGAGCCTTCGCGGCGCGTGATACGGCGTCATCATACGGAGCAGACGTGTGGCGCGGAACGGGCGCGTCGCAAGGCTTTGGCTCGTTGCAAAGTGCAAAAAAGAAAAGGCAACCCAGGACCGATCATCGGTGCTGCTGGATTGCCTTGTGCTTCAGCGTCGTACGAAGACTCAGGTGAGCCGCGGCAGCTCTTCGTGCTCGGCCTCTTCCTCGTCTTCCCACTCGGCCACTTCGTGGCCGATACCCGGATCGATCAATTCGCCGCGCATCAGCGCCAACGGCGCCTTGTGGTACAATTTGATGTCGTGGAAGGGGTCGGTCAGGATCTTGGTCGCCCACACCAATCCGGTCTGCACGTCTTTGATGATGAAAAGGTGCACGGTGCGGAACAGCACGCCGCCGACGCCGATCACCAGCCACATCTCGGCGACCTGACGAATGAACTCCATCTTGCCGGCAGCCGGCGTGAAGATGCCGAACAGCGTCGGATCAAAATAAAGCACCATCGGCGACAAAGCCCAGATCGCCATCAACACCACCTTGCGGCGGAGATTGTAGCCGACCTTGATCTCTTCTTTGTGCTCGTGGGTGGCGTGATTGACGTTGTCGTAGGTCTTTCGGCTCGAAGAAAAAGTGGCCGGCCTGACGCGTGGTCATCGACACCAGCCAGCCGGCAAGCGCCGAAATGGCCGGGTCCTTGAAGATCATCACGTAAGAAAAAAGAAAGCTGATCGCGCTGACAAAATGCAAGGACTGATTGATGCGGCTGTGATGGTAGTAGCGATGATCATCCCAACGCTGGATGCGCAAAGCTTCTCTGAAACTGTCCATCGTAAATCCCCCGTTATGGGTCATCGTCTTCTGGATATGGCGATTCCGTGAATCCCAGATGACACACGAATGGCCGCCACATGAGAAAAGAAAAGAATGTTTCCAAGTTTGAACGCGCACCGCGTTTTAGGACGCGGCGCGCGCGGTTCCCACTGACGTGTCAATGCGCTCAGCGCCGCCTTCTTTGGCGAAGCGGATGAGCGAGAAATGACCCAGCGGCGGCATGGCACGACGCTCGATCAAACGGATGCCGTGCTGCGATGCCTGCGCCCATTTGGCATAACGTTCGAAAGAGAACTCCGTACGCCAGCCGAGCTTGCGCGCCGCCGGCGCGAACCAATGCTCGAGCGCGCGCCGCAGGCCGGCTTCGGCGCCCACCCGGCTGACCAGGATGATCTCGCCGCCCGGCTTGAGAACCCGCGCGAACTCTTCCAGCGTAGCTTCCGGATTCGGCGCGGTGGTCACGACATACTGAGCGACCACGACGTCGAATGAATTGTCCGGGAAAGTGAGACGCTCGGCGTCCATCACCCAGAGGCCTTCGACATTGGTCAGGCCGAAATTCGCTGACGCGCTCCTGCGCCTTGCGGAGCATCTGCTCGGAAATGTCGATGCCGCAGAGTCGGCAATCCTTCGAATATTGCGGCAGCGCAATGCCGGTGCCGACGCCGACTTCCAGGATGCGCCCGCCAACACGTTCAGCCGCGGCGATGGCGGCGTCACGACCGCGTTCGAACACGGCACCAAACACCAGGTCATAAACCGGAGCCCACCGGTCATAAGCTTTGGTGACCCCCTGTTTGTCCAAGTCCACGTTCGAAAGGCTGGTCATAGCTGATCCTTTTGTTACCGCCCTGCTGAGAGAAGCCGCCCTAGCCGCTTATCCGGCCGCGGTTTCCGTGACTGTCATCGCGCTTTCAAATTCGCGACGATTACCGCTCGCCACTTTACGAACGTGGCCGAGGAACTGCTTCGCGCTGTGTTCCCAGGAGTATTCCAGCGCGTAGCTCCGGCAGGCGTCGCGCGAAAGCTTGAGAGCCTCGATGACAAGCGCGGCCGAGATCTTCATCCAGAACGCCGACCGGCCGGTCACCGATCACGTCCATCGGGCCAGTCACCGGGTACGCCGCAACCGGCACCCCGCTGGCCAGCGCTTCAAGCTGAACAATACCGAACGTGTCGGTCCGGCTTGGAAAAACAAAAACATCGGCGGCGGCCAGATGGGCGGCCAAGCGTGCCGTTTTCCAACGCACCTAAAAACTTGGCGTTGGGAAAATCGCGCTTGAGCTTTGCCTCTTGCGGCCCCGAGCCGATGACAACTTTGGTGCCGGGAAGATCGAGCGACAAGAAAGCTTCGATGTTCTTTTCGACCGCGACGCGTCCCATGGTCATGAAAATGGGACGCGGAAAGTCCAGTTCGATAGCGCGATCGGGACGGAAAAGATCGATGTCGACACCGCGGGTCCACATGCCGATGTGTTCAAACCCGCGCTCGCCGAGTTCTTTGGTCAGCGACGGCGTCGCCACCATCGTCACGGTCGCGCCGGCATGAAACCAGCGCAAGACCCGGTAGATCAAACTCTCCGGGATCGGCGATCGGGCGGAGATGTATTCGGGGAAACGCGTCGTATAACTGGTCGTGAACGGCCGGCCGTGACGGCGGCAATAGGACCGCACCGCAAAGCCGATCGGCCCCTCGGTCGCCAAATGAATAGCGTCCGGCTTCGCCGCCGCGATGCGTTCGGCAATGCCGCGGCGGCTCGGGATAGCAAGCCGCAGGCCCGGATAGGTCGGCAGTTGAAAGGACGGGAAAGCCGTCCGGCGTCAAGAATTCGATGGTGACACCGAGTTTATTCGACGCACGCGCCAAGGAGTTCAAGGTACGCACAACACCATTAACCTGGGGGTGCCACGCATCCGTGGCGACAAGAACTTTCATCGGGCTTGCGGCCAAACACCGCCCCTTGCTATTACCGACTTCGGTTGCGACAACAATTGCGACTTCTTATCTCAATCGTGTGACGGTCAGTCGGCGGCGCCTCAGTGATAGCCATCGGTTGTAACATTGCTGTTACACTCGGGTGAGACTTTCCGGCGCAAAGCGTGTGAGGGCGTTGTTCTTGAATTTTATCGCGCCTCACCAAAAACCAACTGTGACAAGCGCTATCGGGCAGAAGGTCAAATCAAAGCTTGGCCGCGGAACGATCAGCGCGGTCATTAGTGCGGCAGTGCTGGCCGTCGCTGGCGTTATCCTTTATAAGCTGTTGCAGGATGCCGACTTCGGCAAAGTGCTCGCCACGCTGAAGGCACAGTCGCCGGAGAAGATCACCATCGCGGCCGTTTTCGTGGTGGCCGGCTATATCACGCTAACCTTCTACGATTATTTTGCGCTGCACGCGATCGACCGCGGCAAGGTCCCCTACACGATCGCCGCGCTGGCGAGCTTCACGAGTTTCACGATCGGCCATAGCCTCGGCGCGGCGGTGCTCACCGGCGGCCTCATCCGGTTTCGCATCTACTCGGCGTGGGGCCTGACCGTCCTCGACATCGCCAAGATCGCCTTCATCACCAGCATCACGTTTTGGCTCGGCAACGCGTTTCTGTCTGGGCGGCGCCGCCGCCTATGCGCCGGAAGCTGCCGCCGCTCTCGACCGCCTGCCGCTATGGGCCAACCGCTTGATCGGCTTGGGCGCGCTGTTCGCGATCCTCTGTTATCTGTTGTGGCTGGCGCCGCGCCGCCGTTCGATCGGCCGCGCCGGCTGGCGCATCACGCTGCCGACGTTTCGATTCACGCTGGTGCAGATTGCCATCGGCGCGCTCGACCTGACGCTGATTTCGCTGGCCATGTATGCGGTGCTGCCGCCGGAACCGCAGGTCGGCTTCATCACCATGATGATCCCGTTCCTTGACAGCCACGCTTCTTGGGACTGTCAGCCATGCGCCCGGCGGCCTCGGCGTGATCGAAGTCACGATGCTGCTTGGACTTCCGCAGTTTCAGCGCGAAGAGCTTTTGGCCGCTTTGCTGACGTTTCGCGCTCTTTATTTCGTCCTCCCGCTGCTTTTGGCCACGCTTTCGCTCGGCATCCGTGAACTTCATCTGCTGACCCGCGCCTCCGCCCAGCGGAACGACGGAGCATAGCCGCAGTCCCAACCTTGTGTGGTGGATACCCGTCACGTTAAGGTTTTCCGGCCGCGTTGGCCGGGGGTGAGTGGGACGGAAGAGTGAGCGTTCTTGGGGCTGGGATACGGCCGCAATCGTCGTTGGTAGCGCTTTTCCAGCGTACGATCGCGATGCGGATAGGATGTGTACGGATCGCGGCCTTGGCCACGGTTGGAATGCTGTTCGCGGTTTGGCCCCACGCGGCGGCCGCCGAGACCATGGAGTTGGCGCTGGCGCGCGCCTATCAGGGCAATCCGCAACTCAATGCCCAGCGCGCCATCGTTCGCCAAAACGACGAAGGCGTGTCGCAGGCGCTCTCCGGCTATCGCCCCACCCTCTCCGCCACCGCTTCGGTCGGCGAACAATATACCAACGAGACCGGCGTGTTCCCGGCGGTGCCCGCCTGTTCTCCCAACCGGCCTCGGCTACACCGTCAAGGGCACGACCACCCAACGTTCCGTCGGCGTCAATGCCGGGCAGACATTGTTCAACGGCCAGCGCACCGCCAATCAGGTGCGCAAAGCCGAAAGCCAGGTGTCCGCCGCGCGCGAGACGCTGCGCATGATGGAAGAGTCCATCCTGCTTTCGGCTGCGACCGTCTACATGGATGTGTCGCGCGACAGCGCCAATCTCGACGTGCAGCAGAACAATGTCCGCGTTCTGCAGCGCACCCTCAAAGATACGCACAATCGTTTCGACGCCGGCCAGGTGACAACGACCGACGTCGCCCAGGCCGAAGCGCAACTTGCCGCCGGCGAGGCCACCTTGCATGCGGCCGAGTCGACGCTGATGACCACGCGTGCCAATTATCGGCGCATCATCGGCATCGAGGCGGCCAGTCTCGCGCCGGCGTCGCCGGTCGACCGACTGGCGCCGACGACACTGAACGCCGCGGTCGCGGTCGGCATCGCCGAGAACCCCTCGGTCACCGCCGCGCTCTACGGCGTCGACGTCGCGCAACTGCAAATCGAGACTGGCGGAGGGCGGCGCTGTGGCCGACCGTCGCGCTGCAGGGCAGCGTTACGCAACAAGCGTATTCGAATATCCTCACGCCGAACTTGGTTCTCGGCACGGTGGCGCTCAATGTCTCGGTCCCGATCTATCAGGGCGGCGCGGAGTATTCGGCCATCCGTCTGAACAAGGAGAACGAAGGCCAGCAGCGGCTGAACGTCGACCAGGTTCGCGACCAGGCGCGCGCCAACGTCGTTCAGGCCTGGGGCCAGCTTGCGGCGGCGAAGGCGCAGGTCCAGGCCGCCATCCGCCAAAACGATGCCGCCTCGCGCGCGCTCGAAGGCGTCCGGAATGAAGCGCTGGCCGGTCAACGCACGACGCTCGACGTGCTCAATGCCGAGCAGGCACTGGTCAACGCGCGCGTCAGTTTGATCGTCGCGCAGCACGATCGCGTCGTCGCGTCCTACAGTCTCGTTTCGGCGGTGGGGCGCCTCTCCGCGCAGGATCTGCACCTGCCGGTCAACATCTACGATCCGACGGTGCACTATCAACAAGTGCGCGACGCCTGGTTCGGCATTCGCACGCCCGACGGGCGTTGAAGTCTGCCGCTCGCTACCGCCGCGGATAAATGATGATCGAGAGATATTGCATCGGCGACTCGATCAACTCCTCCGGTCCGTGCCGTGCCGCGGCGTCAAAGAACAGCGCGTCGCCCGGCTCCAGCAGATAGGTGCCCTCCGCATGCCGGTAACGGACCTTGCCCGAGAGCATGTAGATGAACTCGACGCCGCCGTGGCGGAAGTTGGTGTAGGGCTGCGCGTCCCGCTTCAGCGTGATCAGAAACGGCTCGACGCCGATCTCACCGGCGAGCGAATGGCCCAGCAAATCATAGAGGTGGCCGGATTTGGTGCCGCGGCGCTCGATCCGCAGCCCCTGCCCGGCTTTGACGAACGAGCAGTCGCGACGTTCTTCGGACTCGGCGAACAAGCTGCTCATCGAAACGTTGAGCGCTTTCGCCAACGCACACAAGGTCGAAAGCGACGGCGAAATCGTGCCGTTCTCGATCTTCGAGAGCATGCCGGCGCTGATGCCGGCGTTCATGCCGAGTTGCGCCACCGTGAGATCCATCGAGCGGCGGAAGCTCCGCACTTGCGCGCCGATTTCTTCCTCGATGCTCAGCGTTCTTTGATCGGCCGGCGCCAGCGAACCGGTACGTAACTCCTCATCGGAACGCTTGTGCCGGAATGTGCGCGGCGCGCTTTTGATCACACGATCCGGCCGCGTTGCGCCCGTTTTCTCCGCCACCTGTTTTCGTTGTCGTTCTTTGGCCAATTTGACACCATTCAAATCTGCTTGGGATTAAGGGGCAGCGGGTAAAACTATATAGTTTCCCCACAGGAAAGTTATTTTCCTCCGAGTTGACGCCGCCTGCGTTTCCGTGCGACTAAGGCCCTCAGACTGAGGTGCCCGATGTGTGGAATTGCCGGACTATTTCTCAAAGATGCAAAACTTGAACCTGATCTTGGCTCCATGCTGGCCGGGATGTTGTCGCCGCTGAGCGACCGTGGACCGGATTCGGCCGGTTTCGCTGTCTATGGTGCCGAAACTCCGGGGCATGTGAAATTCACACTTCGGCTACCCCCGACATTTGATGTCGACAAGCTCTTGAAGCGTCTGCAGGATGAATTCGGCGGCCCAGTCGCTCATCGCCTGCATGGAACGCACGTTGTGGTTGCAGTTCCGGGCAGATCAGACGGCGCTCGCGCGCGGCGTTTTAAGCGCCTTCCCAGAGGTTTCGATCGTCGGCGCCGGCCGCCGCATGGAAATATTCAAAGAAGTCGGGCTTCCGGACGATGTCTCGCGGCAGTTCGGACTCGGCGGCATGCGCGGCACCCACGCCATCGGCCATACCAGGATGGCGACGGAATCGGCCGTGACCACCAACGGCGCTCACCCTTTCACCACCGGCGACGATCAGTGCCTGGTGCATAATGGCTCGCTGTCCAATCACTCGGCGGTGCGCCGCGAGCTGATCAAAAAAGGCCTGTCGTTCAAAACTGAAAACGACACGGAAGTGGCGGCCGGCTTTATCAGCGCAAGATTGCACGACGGTGCCTCGCTGCAGCAGGCGATGGAATCCTGCCTCGATGCGCTCGATGGCTTCTACACCTTCGTCATTGGTACCGAAGGCGGCTTCGGCGTACTGCGTGATCCGATTGCCTGCAAGCCGGCCGTGGTCGCCGAGACTGATCGCTGGGTGGCGTTCGGCACCGAATATCGCGCGCTGGTCGACCTGCCCGGGATCGCTTCCGCCAAAGTGTGGGAGCCAGCGCCAAGCACTGTTTATCGATGGGAATTGCACTGATGCTGAGTTTCGATCTCTCCCAAAGCTCGGTGCGTGAGTTGAATACCGGTTTGCATCGACTGGCTCCCGACAGTAACGAAACCCACTGGCGCGTGCTCAACCCGCGCGGCCAGCATGCGATTGCGGTCGGCCTCGAGCAACCGGTGTTGGTCGAAGTCGACGGCCACGTCGGCTACTACTGCGCCGGCATGAACAAGCTCGCGACCGTGATCATCGAAGGCAATGCCGGCCAAGGCGTTGCTGAAAACATGATGTCCGGCAAGGTTTGGGTGAAAGGCGACGCCTCGCAGGCCGCGGGTGCGACCGGCATCGGCGGGCTTCTGGTCATCGACGGCAACGCCTCGGCGCGTTGCGGGATTTCGATGAAAGGCATTGATATCGTCGTGAAAGGCTCGGTCGGGCATCTGTCCGCGTTCATGGCGCAAGCCGGCAATCTGGTGGTGCTGGAAGACGCCGGCGAGGCGCTCGGCGATTCAATCTACGAGGCGGAGCTTTACGTCCGCGGCAAGGTGCACAGCCTTGGCGCCGACTGCGTGGAGAAGCCGCTCGAAGACGCGCACAAAAAAGAGCTACGCCGCCTTCTCGACGCCGCAGGCCTCAACGGCTCGGTCGATGTCGGTGCATTCCGCCGCTACGGCTCGGCCCGCAAGCTTTATCACTTCCACGTCGATAACGCCGGACAATACTGATGACGTCGCAGGACCGTTGGATCCATACCCCGCCGCGCAAGTCGGCAACCTTCGACGACGCGTCGATCGCCGAAATTCGCCGCGCTGCCGCGACCGGCATCTATGACATTCGTGGCGCCGGCGCCAAGCGCAAGCTGCCGCACTTCGACGATTTGTTGTTTCTCGGCGCCTCGATGAGCCGCTATCCACTCGAAGGCTACCGGGAACGATGCGCGACCGACGTCACCATCGGGACGCGCTTTGCCAAGAAGCCGATCGAACTGAAAATCCCGATCACCATCGCGGGCATGAGCTTCGGCTCGCTCTCGGCTCAGGCCAAGGAAGCGCTCGGCCGCGGCGCCAGCGCGGTGGGCACCTCGACCACGACCGGCGACGGCGGCATGACGCCTGAAGAGCGGCACCATTCCAGCATTCTGGTCTATCAGGTGCTGCCCTCACGCTACGGCATGAATCCGGACGATCTGCGCAAGGCCGACGCCATCGAAGTCGTGGTCGGCCAGGGCGCCAAGCCGGGCGGCGGCGGCATGCTGCTCGGGCAGAAAATCTCCAAGCGCGTCGCCGAAATGCGCGTCCTGCCGGAAGGCATCGACCAGCGTTCGGCCTGCCGGCATCCAGACTGGACCGGCCCCGACGATCTCGAAATCAAGATCCAAGAGCTGCGCGAGATCACCGATTGGGAGAAGCCGATCTACGTCAAGGTCGGCGCTTCACGGCCCTACTACGACACGACGCTTGGCGGTCAAATCCGGCGCCGACGCCGTCGTTCTCGACGGCATGCAGGGCGGCACCGCTGCGACCCAGGAAGTGTTCATCGAGAATGTCGGCATCCCGACCCTGGCGGCGATTCCGCCGGCGGTGCGAAGCGCTGCAGGAGCTTGGACTGCATCGCAAGGTGCAGCTCATCGTCTCCGGCGGCATCCGCAATGGCGCCGACGTCGCCAAAGCGCTGGCGCTCGGCGCCGACGCCGTGTCGATCGGCACCGCGGCGCTGATCGCGCTGGGCGACAACGATCCGCATCTGGAAAATGAGTATCGCGCGCTCGGCAGCACCGCCGGCGCCTACGACGACTGGCACGAAGGCCGCGATCCGGCCGGCATCACCACACAAGACCCGGCGCTTGCCGCCCGCCTCGATCCGGTGATCGCCGGGCACAAGCTCGCGAATTATTTGTCGGTGTTGACGCTCGAGGCGCAAACACATCGCGCGCGCCTGCGGCAAGTCGCACGTGCACAATCTCGAACCTGAAGATCTGGTGGCACTCACGATCGAGGCTGCCGCAATGGCACGGGTGCCGCTTGCCGGCACGAACTGGATTCCGGGACGAAGCAAACACGAGTAAGCGGCATCGCCGCGATCCAAGAGAGGGGCAGTGATGGCGTCCTGGAGCGAAACCGCCAAGGCAAAGAATATTCGTTACTTCTTGATTTCGTTCGTCGATCTGTTCGGCACCATGCGCGCCAAGATCGTGCCGGCGAGCGCGATCGATGACGTGGCCGAAGCCGGGCGCCGGCTTCGCCGGCTTCGCCACCTGGTTCGACATGACCCCGGCCGATCCGGACATTCTGGTCATGCCGGAGCTCGACACGCTGATCCAGTTGCCGTGGAAGCCCGAGGTCGCCTGGGTCACCGGCGATCTGATCATGGGCGGCGAGCCGGTCGAGCAGAATCCGCGGCAGGTGCTCAAGCGGGTGCTCGCGCACGAGGACGCCGCCGGCCTCGACCTCAAGACCGGCGTCGAGTGCGAATACTTTTTGATCTCGCCCGACGGCACGGCGATCTCGGACACCGCCGACCACCAGAGCAAGCCCTGCTACGATCAGCAGGCGCTGATGCGCCGCTACGACGTGGTCGCCGAAATCTGCGACGCCATGGTGAGTCTGGGCTGGAAGCCCTACCAGAACGACCACGAGGATGCGAACGGCCAGTTCGAGATGAACTGGGAGTACGACAGCGCGCTGCGCACCGCCGACAAGCACGCCTTCTTCAAGTACATGGTGAAGTCGATCGCCGAGAAGCACGGCCTGCGCGCGACCTTCATGCCGAAGCCGTTCTCCAACCTGACCGGCAACGGCTGCCACGTGCACACCTCGCTGTGGAAGGGCGATCACAACGTGTTCGCCGACCCCAAGGGCGATCTCGGCATGTCGGCCGAGGCCTATCAATTCATCGGCGGCGTCGTGCATTCAGCCGAAGCGCTCTGCGCGATCACCAATCCGGTGGTGAATTCGTTCAAGCGCATCAACGCCCCGCCGACCCTCTCCGGCGCGACCTGGTCGCCCAATACGGTGACTTTCACCGGCAACAACCGGACCCACATGATCCGCATTCCGGATGCCGGGCGCTTCGAGTTCCGGCTCGCCGACGGCGCCGCCAATCCGTATTTGCTGCCGGCGGCGGTTTTGCCGCCGGGCTCGACGGCATGCGCAACAAGCGCGACCCGGGCAAGCGGCTGGACATCAACATGTACACCGAGGGCCACAAGGCGAAAGGCGCCAAGAAGCTGCCGCTCAACCTGCTCGATGCGCTGCGCGCGCTCGATAAGTCGACGGTGCTGAAGGACGCGTTCGGAGAGAAGACGATCGCGGCCTACATCAAGCTGAAGACCGACGACTGGAACGCCTATTCCCGTCATCTGACCGAATGGGAGCGCCAAACAACGCTCGACTGCTGAGCGCTTGGTGTGCCGGAATGCATTATTCGGGTTTAACGCTCGCCTGGAACGCACTGCGGGGCCACAAGAATTGGCGCCCCACTTGGCGCGACGCGACACCGAAAGCGTCCTATGACGTGATCATCATCGGCGGCGGCGGTCACGGCCTCGCCACCGCGCATTATCTCGCCAAGGTCCACGGCATCACCAATGTCGCGGTGCTGGAGAAGGACTGGATCGGCTCCGGCAATGCCGGGCGCAACACCACCATCATCCGTTCGAACTATATGCTCCCCGGCAACGAAGGCTTCTACGAATGGTCGATGAAGCTGTGGGAGGGCCTCGAGCAGGACCTCAATTACAACGCGATGGTCAGCCAGCGCGGCATCATCAACATCTATCACTCCGACGTGCAGCGCGACGCCTTTGCCCGGCGCGGCAATGCCATGCGGTTGCATGGCGCCGACGGCGAGTTGCTGAACCGCGAACGGCTTCGCGCCCTCCTGCCTTATCTGGATTACGACAATGCGCGCTTCCCGATCCATGGCGGCCTGATGCAGTCGCGCGGCGGCACCGCGCGCCATGACGCCGTGGTGTGGGGCTACGCCCGCGCGGCGTCCGACCGCGGCGTCGATATCGTGCAGAATTGCGAAGTGACCGGGATCACCGTCGAGAATGGCCGCGCGGTCGGCGTGGAAACGACCCGCGGCGCCATACGGGCCAACAAGATCGGCGTTGTCGTCGCCGGCAACAGCTCGCGGCTTGCCGCCATGGCGGGCTTCCGGTTGCCGATCGAAAGCCATGTGCTGCAGGCCTTCGTCAGCGAAGGCGT
The DNA here is from genome assembly GCA_963737755.1 of uncultured Alphaproteobacteria bacterium. Classification (GTDB taxonomy): domain Bacteria; phylum Pseudomonadota; class Alphaproteobacteria; order Rhizobiales; family Xanthobacteraceae; genus BOG-931. The sequence goes on from CAVTTZ010000033.1 coordinate 458,279, forward strand.
CAAGCCGCTGGTCGATCACGTCATCACGTTCGGCGCCGGGCACTTCTACATCAGTCAGAGCGACAAGGGCGGCCTGGTCTTCGGCGGCGACATCGACGGCTACAACTCCTACGCCCAGCGCGGCAATTTGCCGACCGTCGAAGACGTCTGCGAAGGCGGCATGGCGCTGATGCCGATGATCGGACGGCTGCGCGTCCTGCGCTCGTGGGGCGGCGTGGTGGACATGTCGATGGACGGCTCGCCGATCATCGACCACGCACCCGTCAAGGGCATTTATCTGAATGCCGGCTGGTGCTACGGCGGCTTCAAGGCGACGCCAGGATCGGGCTGGTGCTTCGCGCACCTGATCGCGCGCGACGAGCCGCATCCGACCGCCACTGCAATGCGCCTCGACCGCTTCGCCACGGGCCATGTGCTCGACGAACGCGGCGCCGGCCCGCAACCCAACCTGCACTGAGCGCCCATGCGGATCGCCTGCCCCCATTGCGGCCTGCGCGACGTGCGCGAATTCAGTTACCTCGGTGACGCCACGCCGGAGCGTCCCGACCCGCAGGCGCCGGACGCCGTCGAGCGCTTCGTGTCCTACGTCTATATGCGCGACAACGCCGCGGGCGCGCATCGCGAGCTTTGGTACCACGGCGCCGGATGCCAGGCTTGGCTCGCGGTCGAGCGCGACACCCGCACGCACGCCATCGGCGCGGTTCGTTCCTACAAGGCGACGCCATGAGCGCGCCGAATGCCCCCATGTCCGGTAAGCCGCAACCGCGTCGTCTCACCGGCGGCTTGATCAACCGCTCGCGACCGGTGCGGGGACAGTTCGACGGCGAAGCCATCGAGGGCTTTGCCGGCGATACGTTGGCCTCGGCGCTGCTGGCGAACGGCATTCGCCTGGTCGGCCGCAGTTTCAAATATCACCGGCCGCGTGGCATCTTGACCGCAGGACCCGAAGAGCCAAATGCGCTGGTCGAATTGCGCAGCGGCGCGCGGCGCGAGCCGAACACACGGGCGACCACGACCGAAATGTTCGAGGGGCTTGAGGCGGCGAGCCAGAACCGCTGGCCGTCGCTGCGCTTCGATCTGCTGTCGGTCAATTCGCTGTTTTCGCCGTTCCTTCCGGCCGGTTTCTACTACAAGACCTTCATGTGGCCGGCCTCGTTCTGGGAGCGCGTCTACGAGCCCTTCATCCGCAAAGCCGCCGGTCTGGGCCGCGCCGCTGCGGAACCCGACCCCGACCACTACGAACAGGCCTACGCGTTCTGCGATGTGCTGATTATCGGCGCCGGCGCCGCCGGACTGGCGGCGGCTCAAGTCGCGGCGCGTTCGGGCGCGCGCGTCATCGTCTGCGAGCAGGATTTCATCACGGGCGGACGCCTGTCGGCTGATGATCGCGAGATCGGCGGTGTCTCCGGCACGATCTGGGCCGACTCCATCGTCGCAGAGTTGAACGGCCTACCCCAGGTGCGCTTGATGCCGCGCACCTGCGTATTCGGCGTCTATGACGGCGGCGTCTATGGCGCAATCGAGCGGGTCGCCGATCATCTGCCGCAACCGGCCGCGCACCAGCCGCGCCAGCGGCTGTGGCGGATCATGGCCAAGCGCGCCATTCTGGCGAGCGGCGCCATCGAGCGGCCGATGGTGTTTCCGCACAACGACCGGCCCGGCGTCATGATGGCCGGCGCGGTGCGCAGCTATCTGAATCGCTTCGCGGTGCGCCCGGGCGAACGCGTCGCGCTTTACACCAACAACGACGACGGCTGGCGAACCGCCAAGGCATTGCGCGCCCGCGGGATTGAGATCGCCGCGATCATCGACAGCCGCCCCGAAATCCCTGCCGCCTTGAAGGCGCCATGGTCCGACGTGCGGGTCATCGCGGACGCGCGTGTCGGCGGAACGAGCGGCGGCGCCGGACTGCACGGCATTTCCGTGGACAGGCGCGGCGGCCGTGAGCAGATCGCAGCCGACACGCTGGCGATCTCCGGCGGCTGGAATCCGGATCTCGGCCTGACCTGCCATCACGGCGGCCGCCCGGTTTGGCGCGACGACCTTGCCGCCTTCGCGCCCGGACAAACCCCGCTCGGCCTCACCGTCGTCGGCGCGGCGAACGGCCGAATGCTGCTGCGGGACTGTCTCGCCGAAGGCAGTGAAGCCGGCCGCAAGGCGGCGGAGGATGCAGGCTTTACGGCATCCAGCGAAGCGTTGCCGCGCGTCGACGACGAGACATTCGCTGTCACCGCCCAATGGCACGTCGATGGCCACAAGGCCTTCGTCGATTTCCAGAACGATGTTACGGCCGACGATGTTGCGCTCGCCGAACGCGAAGGCTTCCGCTCGGTCGAGCATCTCAAACGCTACACCACGCTCGGCATGGCGACCGACCAGGGCAAGCTCTCGAACGTCAACGGCCTCGCCATCATGGCGGCGCTGACCAGCCAGGCGATCCCTGCTGTCGGGACCACGAGTTACCGGCCGCCGCAAATCCCGATCGCGATCGGCGCGCTCGCCGGCCATCATCGCGGCAAGCAATTCCGGCCGTTCCGGCTGACGCCATCGCACCAATGGGCCCAGCAACAGGGGGCGGTGTTTGTCGAAAGCGGCACCTGGCTGCGCGCGCAGTATTTTCCGCGCCCGGGCGAGAAGGATTGGCTCGAAACGGTGTCGCGCGAAGTCCGCACGGTGCGCTCGGCGGTCGGGTTCTGCGACGTTTCCACCTTGGGCAAGATCGAGGTGCACGGCCCGGATGCCGGCGCGTTTCTCGATCGTCTCTACATCAACACCTTTTCGAATGTGGCGGTCGGCCGCGCGCGCTACGGATTGATGCTGCGCGAAGACGGGATTGCCTTCGACGATGGCACGACGTCGCGGCTGGCCGACGATCGTTATTTCATGACCACGACCACGGCCAATGCGGTGCGGGTGTTTCAGCACATGGATTTGTGCCACCAGGTGGTGTGGCCTGAACTCGATGTTCAGTTTGCGTCCGCGACCGACGAATGGGCGCAATTCTCCGTCGCCGGCCCCCACGCACGCGATGTGCTGGCCCGGCTGGTCGACCCGCCTTTCAGCATCGCCAACGCCGATTTTCCCTATATGGGCGTCGCCGAACTGACGGTGTGCGACGGCATTCCGGCGCGGCTCTACCGGCTCTCATTCTCGGGCGAACTGGCGTACGAGATCGGCGTGCCGGCACGGTATGGCGATGCGCTGGCGCGGTCGCTGATGCGGGCGGGCGAACCGTTCGGCATCATTCCGTATGGCACCGAGGCGCTGGGCGTCATGCGCATCGAGAAGGGCCACGTCGCCGGCAACGAACTCGACGGCCGCACCACCGCCGACGATCTCGGGCTCGGCCGGATGATGTCCAGCAAAAAGGATTTCATCGGGCGCGTGATGGCGACCCGGCCGGGGCTCAACGATCCCAAGCGCCCGAAGCTTGTTGGGTTGCGTCCACGCGACACGAGCAAAAGGCTTTATGCCGGTTCGCATCTGTTGCCGGTGGGCGCCTCCCGGGTGATCGAAAACGACCAGGGCATCGTTACCTCCGTCGCCTACTCGCCCAGTCTCGGCCACTGGATCGGGCTCGGCTTCATCGTCGGCGGCGCCGGCCGGATCGGCGAGACCGTTGAGATGGTCGACTTCATGCGGGACAGCTTCATCGAGGTCGAACTCTGCGCGCCGGTATTCGTCGACCCAAAGGGAGAGCGGCTGCGTGGCTGATTTTCCGCTCTATGCGCGCTCGGGTCTCGAGCATCTGCTGCAGCCGGGAAACCGTGGCGATCACGCCGGCGAGCCCGGCGTCACCGTCGCCTTGCGCGACGATTTGGCGCTCGCCTACGTGCTGGTCCGCAACGGTAAAGCGAGCGAATTGCAGGCGCGTGTCCAAGATCGTTTCGGGCTCCGCCTGCCCGCGACCGCGCAACATGCCGAAGACAGTAGTAACGCTCCAGGCACCGATGGCTTGAGCTTTGTCTGGGCCGGCCCGGGACGCTGGCTCGCCAAGACCTCGGCGCAAAGCGCCGCGGCGCTTGAGACCACGCTGCGCAACGAGCTATCCGGCGTTGCCGCGATCATCAACCAGACCGACGGACGCTGTGTGTTCCGCATCGGCGGAACTGGCTTGCGCGCAGTGCTGGCAAAAGGCCTGCCGATCGATCTTGATCCGCGCGCGTTCGGTCCCGGCGACACGGCCCTGACGCTAGTCGGCCATATCAGCGTGCACCTCTGGCAGCTCGACGGCGTGCCGACCTACGAGTTCGCCGTGCCGCGGAGCTTTGCGGCAAGCTTTTGCGAATGGCTCTTTGCCGCCGCGGCAAGCCACGGCGTGGTCGTCAGCAACGCCTAAGCGCTGTCCAAGCAGCAACAAGTAGCCCGGATGAGCGAAGCGACATCCGGGAACAAAGTTGCGCAACTCTCCGCATATCTCTCCGCTCATGCGGGCCACGCCTCGGCCTCGCAGAGTTGCGGAAACCCGGAAGCTCTGCAACTGTGGTTGCGAGGAAGCGTCTCAGCAAGGCTTTTCGTCCAAATCACTGCGATGGGGCGACGACTGGATTTTTGCTGCGAGCGTGATCCGATCCAAAGATGGAGGTTTCACGATCTTCGCAAGCACAGCTGCACAGTGACGGAACCTGCGAGATGACGGAAGCATGAGAAATGACGGACATCAGGAAATGAGTTGGCGTGTTGGCGTTTTGTTTTCGCAGACCGGCGTGACGGCAGCGATCGAACGATCGCAGCTCAACGGCACCTTGCTGGCCATCGAAGAGATCAACAAAGCCGGCGGCGTGCTGGGCCGGCTGATCGAGCCGAACGTCTACGATCCGGCTTCCAATCCCAAGCAATTCCGCTCGCTCGCCGAAAAACTTCTCACCACCGACCGCGTCCGGCTGATCTTCGGTTGCTACATGTCCAGCACCCGCAAAGCCGTGCTGCCGATGGTCGAGGCGTTCCGCGGCTTGTTGTTTTATCCGACGCTCTACGAAGGTTTCGAATACTCGCTGCATTGCATCTATACGGGCGCCGCGCCCAATCAAAACTCCCTGCAACTGGCCAAGTATCTGCTGCAGCATTACGGCAACCGCTTTTTGCTGATCGGATCGAATTACATCTACCCCTACGAATCCAATCGCGTGATGGCCGATTTCATCACACAATCGAAGGGCAAGGTCCTGGACGAGCTTTACGTACCGCTCAATGCCCAGGCCAAGGACTTCGAAAAGGCGATCAGCAAGATCGGCACGCTCAAGCCCGACGTGGTGTTCTCGACCGTCGTCGGCCAGTCGACGGCGGTGCTTTACGAAGCCTATCGGCGCGCCGGTTTCGATTCGAGCAAGATGCCGATCGCAAGCCTGACCACGAGCGAAGCCGAGATCGCCGAAATGTCGGCAGAAGCGGCCGAGGGCCATATCACGGCCGCGCCCTTCTTCGAGGCGCTGGCGACGCCGGCGGCACGGCGTTTCATCAGCGCCTACAAGCTGCGTTATGGGCCGGACGCGCCGGTGACCGCCGGGGCAGAAGCCGCCTATTTCCAAGTCCATCTTGCCGCAGCGGCGCTGGCGCGGGCCGGCACCGACGATCCGGAGCGGCTGCTGCCGGCGCTGCGCGATGCCGAATTCGATGCACCGCAGGGCCGCGTCCGCGTCGACCCGACCAACAATCACACCTATCTGTGGCCGCGGGTCGCCAAACTCGATGCGCGCAAACATTTCCAGATCGTCTGGAATCCGGGCGTACGGGTGAAGCCTGACCCCTATTGCGTGGTCATGAGCCTCGACGACTGGTCGGCGGACCGTCCGCAGCAAATCCACGCCTGAGCGGAGGACGTCGTGGCTCTCCCGATCTTGCGGGATCTTCGCGGTCTTCGCGTCCAAGTGATCCATCAGCCCGACGATGAAGGCGTCGAACTGGTCGAGCACCTGCGCCGCATCGGTTGCACTGTCGAAGCGCAGTGGCCGATCCCGGAAGCCTTTGCGCCCACGACCGACGTGGTGCTCCTCACCATCGACTACGAAAGCCGCGACGACCTGCACAAGCTCTTCCGCAATCAGGACGAACAAAGCCCTACGCTGTTGGCGATCGTCGGCTATGAAAGCCCCTCGACGCTGCAGCTCGTCCTGGAATCCGGCGCATTCGCCGTGATCGAGCGGCCGATCCGGCCGTTCGGCCTCCTCACCAATCTGATGATCGCGCGCAGCTTGTGGTGCGAGCGGCGCGAGACAGCGAAGCGGCTGCGCAAAGTCGAACGCAAGCTTTCCGGCATTCAAAAAATTCAGAAAGCCAAGTCCATTCTGATGGAAAAACAGGGCCTCAGCGAGGACGACGCCTACCAGGCGTTACGCCAGCAAGCCATGGGCAAGCGCATCACCATGGAGGACATGGCGATCGCCATTATCAACGCCAACGAGCTATTGCATTCGCGTCCGAAAGGTGTTTAGTTTTTCGGTGCCGGCAACATCGTTGCGGCGCGTCGTCGACCACCAATGATGTTGGTTCGACAAGGCTGGGTAGCCCGGGAGGTCTTTCGACCTCGCGGGCTTTTTTGCGTTACGGGGCGGAGATCCAGATCCGCCGCTTGTCTCATGACACCGGGTCGAAGCTAGTCTTCGGCGTGGGAGGGGGATTTTACCGACTGGCGCGACGCCGGCGCGCCGGGCGGAAACATTTTGCGTGTTCACTCGATGCGTTCGCTACGTCAACAGGGGAGAGTTTGATGTTAGATCGGCGAAAGTTTCTCAAAACAACAGGGGCCTTGGGCGCTGCCGGCGCACTGGCGACACCTGAATTCTTCTTGCGCTCGGCCAAGGCGGCCAACACCATTCAGGTCGGCGTTCTGTTCTCGCTGACCGGCGGCTTGTCGATCATCGAAAAATCGCTCGCCGATGCCACCAACATGGCGATTGCGGAAATCAACGAAAAGGGCGGCGTCAAAGGCATGAAGATCGAAGCCATCATCGAGGATGGCGCCTCCGATCCGAAGACCTACAACGAAAAGGCCTCAAAGCTCGTCATTCAAGACAAGGTGCCGACCGTGTTCGGCTCTTACACCTCGGCGAGCCGCAAGGCGGTGCTGCCGGTGTTCGAGAAGCGCAACAATCTGTATTTCTATCCGACCTATTACGAAGGCTTCGAGTGCTCGAAGAACGTCGTCTACACGGGCGCCGTTCCCAATCAGCAGCTCTCCAACTTCATTCCCTGGATCATCAAGAACCTCAACAAGAAGAAATTCTTCATCGTCGGATCGAACTACATCTATCCGCGCGAGATGGCCAAGGTTTCCAAGATCCTGATCGAAAAGAGCGGCGGCGAGTGGATCGCCGACGAATATCTCGAGCTCGGCGATTCCGAGTGGGGCTCGATGGTCAACAAGATCAAGAACTCGGGCTGCGACGTGGTGCTCTCGAACGTCGTCGGCGACTCGGTCGTCGCCTTCTACCGCGAGTTCAAGAACCAGGGTCTCACCCACGACAAACTGCCGATCTGCGCTACGGTGACCTCGGAGATCGAGATCGCCGCCATGGGCGCCGAATACGCGACCGGAAGCTTCACCTCGTTCCCGTACTTCCAGGCGATCGACACCGACATCAACAAGGCGTTCGTCGAGCGCTACCGGAAGTTCGTGAAAGACCCGAAGGCGGTGACGCACCACGCGCTGGAATCGTCCTACTTCCAGGTCTTCCTCTGGAAGCAGGCGGTCGAGAAGGCGAGCGCCATCACGCCCGACCGCGATCCGCGATGCCGTCAAGGGCCAGGAATTCGATGCGCCCAACGGCCACGTCAAGATCGAGCCGGAAAACCTGCACACCTGGCTCACCCCGCGCATCGCGCAATGGCTGCCGAACGGCCAGGGCAAGATCATCGACGAGTACAAGGCGCCGATTAAGCCCCTGCCCTACGTCGCTTATGGCGAGACCGACGACAATCTGTTCTGCACGTCGAAGGGCCTCGACACCGCCAAGCTGAAAAAGACCTGATCTTCGTCACAAGCACGCGGCCGCCGAGCGTTTCGGCGGCCGCATTGGTGGTGCCATGATCGATACGTTGTTTATCGGCCTGAGCGTCGGCTCGATTTTGCTGCTCGTGGCGTTGGGTCTCGCCATCACCTACGGGGTGATGGGCGTGATCAACATGGCCCACGGCGAACTGGTGATGGTCGGCGCCTACACGACCGTGATGTCGGGCCTCTGGCTGCACACCGGAATCCTGATCGCCATTCCGCTGGCCTTCATCGTCACTGCCCTGATCGGGCTTGCGATCGAGCGCGTCATCGTCCGCCGCCTGTACGGGCGCATGCTCGATACGCTGCTGGCGACCTGGGGCATCGGCATTCTGATTCAACAAGCCGTGCGGCTTGAATTCGGCTTGTCCTTCTTCGGCATTCACATCGACGGCCTCGGCCCCGGCCTGCAAAACGTCACCATCCCGGTAGCGCTGCAAGGCGCCATCTCGATCGGTGGCGTCGATATCAATGCCTATCGGGCTTTCATCATTCTGGTGACCATCGTCTTCACGTTGATCACCGGGTTTTTGTTGTTCCGCACCTCGATCGGCACGCAGGTCCGCGCCATCATTCGCAACCGGCAGATGGCCGCCGCGTGCGGCATCGATGTGGAACGCATCAATGCACTGACCTTCGCGTTCGGCGCCGGGCTCGCCGGCGTCGCCGGCGTGATGATGTCCGGCTTCAAGACCGTGTTTCCCGACATGGGTACGCCGATGGTGGTCGACGGCTTTCTGGTCGTGGTCGTCGGCGGCGTCGGCAGCCTGCTCGGATCGGTGCTGTCCGCCGGCATGCTCGGTGAAATCAACGGCATCGTCGCTTTCCTCAGCAACGATATCGTCGCGCGCGCTGTGGTGTTCGGCGTGGTGATCCTGATCATCGTCCTCAAGCCGAAGGGCTTGTTCTCGTTCAAGGAACGCTGATGACCAAGCGTCACGTCGAAATTGCCACTTACGCGCTGTTCATCGCGGTCATCATGCTGGCGCCCCTGGTGCTGGATTCGTTCTGGGTCAATCGCCTCGCGAAGTATCTCGTATTCGGCATGCTTGGCATTGCCGTCGCGCTGTCGTGGGGCTATGCCGGCGTTCTCAATCTCGGCCAGGGCCTGTTCTTCGGCGCCGGCGCCTACATGCTCGCGATGTCGCTGAAGCTCGCAAGCCAAACCAGCTTGCAGCAGGGTTCCGACAAGCCGGTGCCCGACTTCATGCTCTGGAACGCCGAGCCGGGCTCGCAGACCGATCTCTGCTGCATCAACAAAGCCTCGTTCCTCTGGATACCGTTTCAGAACCAGTGGTTCGGCGTCGCCATGGGCATCGTGCTGCCGGTCTGCATCGCGGCGGTGCTCGGCATTATCATGTTCCGCAAGCGCATCGCCGGCGTGTTCGTGTCGATCATCACGCTGGCGCTGGTGCTCCTGGTGCGATTGCTGATCATCGACGCCCAGCCGCTGACCAACGGCTTCAACGGGCTGACCGACCTCGGCTGGTTCAAGGTGTTCGATTTCGAGTTCGATCCGTATGTCACGCCGACCTATTACCTGGTCGCCGGCTCGCTTGCGGTCGTGCTGATATTGTCGCGGCTGCTGATCGAAACCCGCGCCGGTTTGATCCTGCAGGCCATCCGCGACGACCAGAACCGCGCGCGATATCTGGGCTTCGATGTGCCCCGCTTCCAGACGTTCTTCTTCACCGTCTCGGCCGGCATCTCGTCGTTCGCCGGCATGCTCTACGTGATTGCCGCCGAGTTCGCTTCGCCGACCTTCATGGATCTGAGCTTCTCGATCAGCATGGTGGTGTGGGCGGCGGTCGGCGGCCGCGCCTCGATCCTCGGCGCCTGCCTCGGCGCGATCATTATCAACACGCTCACTGCGACGGTGAGCGAGACCAAAGGTTTTGCCGAGGCTTGGAAGGCCATCATCGGCCTGATCTTCGTGCTGGTGGTGCTCTACCTGCCCCGCGGCATCGCGGGGTTCGGCCACGATATCGTCGACCGCTTCCTCAGCCGCCTCAACGGCTCGCGCTTGAAAACAGCGACGGGACAGACGGCCAACGAAATTCAGCCGGCGGAGTAAGGAAACGCATGGCCGCAGCTTTGACGATTGACGGTCTTTCGGTCGACTTCGACGGCTTCAAAGCCGTGAATGCGGTGTCGATGATCATCGACGAGGGTGAATTGCGCGTGCTGCTCGGCGCCAACGGCGCCGGCAAGACGACGCTGATGGATTTGATCTCAGGTAAAACCAAGAGCACCGGCGGCCGCGTCTTCCTCTACGACACCGAGATCACCAATCTGGAAGAGCACAAAATCGCCGGCGCCGGCGTCGGCCGCAAGTTTCAGATCCCGAGCGTGTTCAAGGATCTGACCGTTCGGCGCAACCTCGAAGTGGCGAGTTGCAGCCGCGACACTCGCGTGCTCGCCAATCTGGGTTTCGGCTTTTCGCATGCCGGGGAAGAGCGCGTCGACGAAGTGCTGGAACTCACCGGTCTCACCGAAGAGGCCACAACGATTGCTGCCAATCTCAGCCACGGCCAAACCCAGTGGCTCGAGCTCGGCATCCTGATGGTGCAAAACGCCAAGGTGCTGCTGCTCGACGAACCGACCGCCGGCATGACCCAGGCGGAAACGCTCAAGACCTCGCAGATCATCAACGCGCTCAAGGGCAAGCACACACTGCTGGTGGTCGAGCACGACATGGCTTTCGTTCGCGAGATCGCGCAGCGCATCACCGTGATGCATCTCGGCCAAGTTCTGGCTGAAGGCAGCGTCACCGAGATCGAGCGGAATCCGAAAGTCAAAGAAGCTTATCTGGGATCGAGGGCGATCAGCTAATGCTCAAGCTCGTCGATGTCGACAGCTTTTACGGCCGCAGCCACGTGCTGCACGGCGTCAATCTCGACGTGCCGGCCGGCGAGATCACGACCATCCTGGGCCGCAACGGCACCGGCAAGACCACGCTGCTGAAGACCATCATGGGGCTGACGGATCGCACCAACGGCGCGATCCGCTACGACGACCGCGACATTGCCAGCGAACCGACGTTCCGCCGCGCGCGCGGCGGCTTTGCCTATGTGCCGCAAGGCCGCGAAATCATCCCCGATTTCACCATCCGCGAGAACATTCTGCTCGGCGCTTTCGCGCGCCCTGACGGCAAGCGCACCATTCCGAACCTGGTGCCCGAGCTGTTTCCTTATCTAATCCAAAATCTCGATCGCCGCGGCGGCGTACTGTCAGGCGGCCAGCAACAACAACTCGCGATCGCCCGCGCGCTGGCTGCCGAGCCGAAGATTCTTTTGCTGGACGAGCCGACCGAGGGCATTCAGCCCAACATCGTCGAAGAGATCGAAGAGGTGATCCTGCGCCTTAACCGCGTGGAGCATCTCACCGTGTTGCTCGTCGAGCAAAATGTCGACTTCGCCCGCCGCGCCGGACGCCGCTTCGCCATCATGGAAAAAGGCAGCGTCGTCGCCGCGGGCGACATCGGCGAACTGAGTGACGATCTGGTCCACCGCCATATGGCGGTTTGAGCGTGTTGCCGGTGCCGTGTCCCCCATGGGGCGCAACATCCGGATCGAAGCAGAAGCTAAACACCAAGGAGAACATCCATGTTGCACGGCGACATTTCGAGCAGCAAAGACACCGTCGGCGTCGCGGTGGTGAACTACAAGATGCCGCGTCTGCACACCAAGGCCGAAGTCCTCGACAACGCCAAGAAGATTGCCGACATGATCACCGGCATGAAGCTCGGCCTGCCGGGCCTCGATCTGGTGATCTTCCCGGAATATTCGACCCACGGCATCATGTACGACTCGAAAGAGATGTACGAGACCGCCTCGACGGTGCCGGGTGATGAAACCGAGATCTTTGCCGAAGCCTGCCGCAAGGCGAAGGTGTGGGGCGTGTTCTCGCTCACCGGCGAACGCCACGAGCAGCATCCCAACAAGGCGCCCTACAACACGCTGATCCTGATGAACGACTCCGGCGAGGTCGTGCAGAAATACCGCAAGATCATGCCGTGGGTGCCGATCGAGGGCTGGTATCCGGGCAACTGCACCTACGTGTCGGACGGACCGAAGGGGCTCAAGGTCAGCCTCATCATCTGCGACGACGGCAACTATCCGGAGATCTGGCGCGATTGCGCCATGAAGGGCGCCGAACTGATCGTGCGCTGCCAGGGCTATATGTATCCGGCCAAGGATCAGCAGGTGATCATGGCCAAGGCGATGGCCTGGGCCAACAACGTCTACGTCGCGGTCGCCAACGCAGCCGGCTTCGACGGCGTGTATTCCTACTTCGGCCACTCGGCGATCGTCGGCTTCGACGGCCGCACGCTCGGCGAATGCGGCGAAGAGGACTACGGCATTCAATACGCCGCGTTGTCGACCTCGCTCATTCGCGACGCGCGCCGCAACATGCAGTCGCAGAACCACCTCTTCAAGCTGGTGCACCGCGGCTATACCGGCAAGATCAACTCCGGTGAAGATGTGCGCGGCGAGGCAGCCTGCCCGTACGACTTCTACAAGAAGTGGATCACCGATCCGGAAGGTACGCGTGAGATGGTCGAAGCCATCACACGGCCGACCGTCGGCACCGAGGAATGCCCGATCGAGGGCATTCCATCCAAAAAGGTCGCCCATCGCTGATCGCGTGACGCCAGACCGCGCCGCTTCGCCACGTCGGCGAAGCGGCGTGGGCACCTGAAACATAAAGCCTGAGGAACAACGGTCGATGCTGCGGATCGAGCAGGTGCTTGGCAGCCGCCTTGACCCGGCGCTTGCCGAGCGAATTCACGAACTGGAACATCAGGGCGCCGTCGATCTTTTGACGGTGCCGGTCGCCGACGTTGCCCGTCACCGCTTGCGCGCAACGACGCAAGGCGGCACCGAAATCGCCATCGCGCTGCCGCGCGATCAGCATTTGTTTGATGGCGCGGTCCTCGTGCTCGAGCCCGACCATGCGGTCGTGGTGCGGGTGGCGCAGGAACGCTGGCTGCGGCTGCAGCCGCGCGGCATCGCCGATGCGATCGAACTCGGCTATCACGCCGGCAATCTGCATTGGCGCGTCCGGTTCGCGGGTGAAGCCCTGCTCGTCGCCATGGAAGCGCCGATGGACGATTATCTGGCACGACTGGGTGCGCTGGTCCGCGATCGGCGCGTTCTGACGTCGCTCGCCGAGGCCGACGAGATTTTGCTGTGAGCGCATTGCTCACGATCTTGCAGCATTCCGACTCCGCGTTTCCCAGCGGCAGCTTTGCGTTCTCCAACGGCATCGAAGGGCTCGCGGCGATGAATGCGCCGCTCGACCGCGCCGGACTGCACAACGTGGTCACGATGATTTTGCAGCATCGCTGGGCGACCTCCGATCGCGTCGCGATTGCGCGCGCCCATCGCGCCGGCGACGACTTCGAAGAACTCGCCGCGGTCGATCAGGCGGTCGAAGCTGCCACATTGGCCGAACCGTTGCGTAGCGGATCGAAACGCAACGGCAACGCGCTGCTCGCGGCGCACGCGCGCCTCGGCACGCCGGGCGCCGGCGAATTCCGCGCCGCAGATCGCGGCCGAAAAGCTGCATGGCCACCTGCCTGTCGTGCAGGGCTTTCTCTGGCGCGCGCACGGCATAAGCGAGAACGATGCGATGTCCGTCTCCGGCTATACGACGGCGTCCGGCTTGATCGCGGCCGCGGTTCGGCTCGGCCGCATCGGCGCGGTCGAGGCGCAGGCCGTGCTGACGGCTCTGCTGCCGACCATTGCCGAGCTGTCGGCGCCGGTGTCGCCGAACGCGCAGATCGAAAGCTTTTTACCTTGGGTCGATGCAGCGGCGTCGCGACAAGCCCGCGCGCATCTGCGTCTGTTCGCGAGTTGAGAGGATTGCGATGCTGCTCACGCCGACCGAACTCGAACGCCTGACGATTTTCACCGCCGCCGAGCTTTCGCGCAAACGCCGCGCCAAGGGACTGAAGCTCAATCATCCCGAGGCGGTCGCCATCATCACCGACGAGATTCTCGAAGGCGCGCGCGAAGGCAAGAGCGTCGCCGACCTGATGTCGCTCGGCTCCACCATCCTCAACACCGGCGACGTGATGCCGGGCGTCGCCGCCATGCTGCCGATCCTGCAGGTCGAAGGCGTCTTTCCCGATGGCACCAAGCTGGTCACCGTGCACGAGCCGATCCGGCCCGCCGACGGCGCGCCGGCCGACACGCTCGAGCCCGGCGCCATCGTCGCGGCTGACGGCGAGATTGAGCTTTCGGCCGGCCGGCCGCGCGCGACCGTGACGGTAACGAACACAGGCGATCGTCCGGTGCAGATCGGCTCGCACTATCACTTCTTCGAGGTCAACAAGGCGCTGGATTTCGACCGCGCCACGTCATTCGGCATGCGGCTCGACATCCCGGCCGGTACCGCCGTGCGCTTCGAACCAGGCCAGAGCAAAGAGGTTGCGCTGGTCGGCTTCGGCGGCCGGCGCGAATTGTCCGGCCTCAACGCGCTGACCAACGGCAGCGCCACCGACCCAGCGGTGCGCGAGGCTGCGCTCCGGCGCGCGCGCGACGCCGGCTTCAAAGGCGCGTGAGGTTCAGCCATGGTTTCGATTGCTCGCAGAGACTACGCCGCGCTTTATGGCCCCACGGTCGGCGATGGTGTTCGCCTCGCCGACACATCTTTGGTCGCCGTCGTCGAAAAAGACCACGCCGTCTATGGCGACGAATGTCTGCACGGCGGCGGCAAGACGCTGCGTGACGGCATCGGGCTCGCCGCCGGCGTGACCAGCGCCGAAGGCGCGCTCGATTTTCTCCTGTGCAACGTGCTGGTGATCGATCCGGTCATCGGCATCGTCAAAGGCGACCTCGGCATCAAGGACGGCCGCATCGTCGGGCTCGGCAAGGCCGGCAATCCGGCCATCATGGACGGCGTCGATCCGCGTCTGATCGTCTCCGGCGCCACCACGGTGCGCGACTGCGAAGGCATGATCGCCACACCGGGCGCCATCGACGTGCATGTGCACTTCGACTCCGCCGGACTGTGCGAGCACGCGATCGCCTCGGGCATCACCACCATGCTGGGCGGCTCGCTCGGGCCGATCACCGTCGGCATCGATTCCGGCGGGCCGTTCAATGTCGGCAAGATGCTGCAGGCCTCCGAACATTGGCCGATCAATTTCGGCTTTCTCGGCCGCGGCAATTCGCACAAGCCGGCGTCGATCGTCGAGCAGATGGAGACCGGCTGCATCGGGCTGAAGATCCACGAAGACTGGGGCTCGATGCCGGCGACCATCGACGCCTGCCTGAAAGTCGCCGACGATCTCGACTTTCAGGTCCAGCTTCACACCGACACGCTCAACGAATCCGGCTTCGTGGAGGACACGCTCGCTGCCATCGGCGGCCGCGCGATCCACATGTATCACACCGAGGGCGCCGGCGGCGGCCATGCGCCCGACATCATCCGCGTCGCCGGCATCGCCAATTGTCTGCCGTCGTCGACCAATCCGACCAATCCCGTACACGGTCAACACGTTCGACGAACATCTCGACATGACGATGGTGTGCCATCATCTCAATCCGGCGATCCCGGAGGATGTGGCGTTCGCCGAAAGCCGCATCCGCGCGCAGACCATCGCGGCCGAAGATGTGCTGCACGACATCGGCGCGATCTCGATGCTCGGCTCCGACAGCCAGGGCATGGGCCGCATCCACGAAGTGATCTGCCGCACCTGGCAGCTTGCCTCGAAGATGAAGGACCAGCGCGGCGCCTTGCCCGAGGAGCGCGCCGGCTTCGGCGACAATGCGCGCATCCGCCGCTACATCGCCAAATACACCATCAACGCCGCGCGCACGTTCGGCATCGCCGACCACATCGGCTCGCTCGAAGACGGCAAGATGGCGGACGTGGTGGTGTGGCGCCCGGCCTTTTTCGGCATCAAGCCCGAACTGGTGATCAAGAGCGGCTTCATCGCCTGGGGCGCGATGGGCGATTCCGCCGCGTCGCTGATGACCTGCGAGCCGATCCTGATGCGGCCGCAATGGGGCGCGTTCGGGCGCGCCGCGCCTGCTCTGTCGGCGTGCTTCGTGCATCCGCTCGCGATCGCTCGCGGGCTCAAGGCTGAGCTTGGCTTGTCGAAGGCGCTGTTGCCGGCGCGCGGCACCCGCAAGCTGACCAAAGCCGACATGCTGTGGAACGACAACTGCCCGAACGTCCGGGTCGATCCGCAAACCTTCGATGTCTTCGTCGACGGCGAGCTCGCCACCTGCGAGCCGGCGCGCGTGCTGCCGCTGGCGCAGCGCTACATGCTGCGGTGACGGCCATGCATGATCGCGCTGCCTTATCGTCGCTCCGTCAAGCACCCGGCATCGGCGCCGCCCGCGTCGGCATCGGCGGCCCGGTCGGCTCCGGCAAGACCGCGCTGATCGAACGCTTGATCCCGATCCTGACCGGCCGCGGCATCGACCTCGCCGTCGTCACCAACGATCTCGTCACCAAGGAAGATGCCGAGCGGCTGCGCCGTTCCGGCCTGATCGACCCGGCGCGCGTCGCCGCCGTCGAGGCCGGCGCCTGCCCGCACACCGTGATCCGCGAAGACCCGACGCTCAACATCGCCGCCGGCGACGAACTCGAGCGCAAGTTTGCCGGCGTCGAGCTAATCATTTTCGAATCCGGCGGCGACAATCTTGCCTCGACCTTCTCGCTCGACCTGGTCGACTGGTGGATTTTCGTCATCGACGTTGCCGGCGGCGACGACATTCCGCGCAAGCGCGGTCCCGGCGTGCTGCGCTGCGACCTGCTGGTCGATCAACAAGATCGATCTGGCGCCGTTCGTCGGCGTCGATCTCGATGCCATGCTGCGCGAGGCTGGCGCGGTACGCGAAGGCCGGCCGCTCATCGCCACCAATGCGCGCACTGGCGTGGGTGTCGAGGCGGTCGCGGATGCGATGAGCCAGGCCGTTCTGTTTCGCTGAACCGGAGGTCTCGTGCTCGACATCGTCACGCGTTCCGGTTCTCTGGTCGAGCCCGAATCCGATGCTGGCACCGTCGAAGCGTCGCTGCGTTTCAGTCACGGCGGCGGCCGCACGGTGCTCACGCATCAACGCGTCCCCTACCCGTTTCACGCCACGCGTCCATTCTATCTCGACCCGGCGCGCGCTGGATCTCGCCACGCTTTATCTGCAATCGGCCGCCGGCGGCCTCTATCGCGGCGATCGCGTCGCGCTGTCGATCACTGCGGAAGCTGAAAGCGCTGCGCACGTAACCACTCAGGCGGCGACCATCGTGCATCGGACGCATCGCTTTCCGGTTCAACAAAACACGCGGCTGGACGTCGGCGATAATGCCTTTTTGGCGTTCACGCCCGATCCACTAGTGCTTTTTCCTGGCGCGGAAATCGCGTGCACGACTGAGATCACGGTGGCGGAGAGCGGATCTCTCATCCTGACCGACGGGCTGGCGCATCACGACCCCGAGCGTATCAGCGCGCAAGATTTCAGCGGCGCTTTCGCGCGCTACAGCAATGCGGTCGTCGTCCGCGATGGAGGCGGACGCGTGTTACTCAATGATCGTGGCGCCATCACGGGCAAAATGTTGTTTGCTCCGTCGTCGCCGCTCGGTCCGTATCGCGCGGTTGGGAGCGTCTTTGTACTTGGACACGGCGCCGACCGCTGTGATGCGGAGCAATTGGAGGCGCGGCTGGCCGCATGCGGCTGTGTCGGCGGATTTTCCAGGTTGCCCAACAACGCCGGTATCGGCGGCCGTGTGCTCGCGACCAATGGGGGCGCACTGGCGCGCGGCCTTGAGGCAGCGTTCGCCGTCGCCTTCGCGGCGCTGATCGGCGTGCCGCCGGCGAGGCGGCGCAAGTAATCCGTTGACGCCGCGATTGCCTTTGCCCTTCGTCATTGCGAGGAGCGGAGCGACGAAGCAATCCAGATCTCCGCGCAAGCCGGCCTGGATTGCTTCGCTGGCGCTCGCAATGACGAATTAGCCTTCAGGTTGCCGCTCTCTCTTCGTCACCACCGTGCTTGACCCGGTGGTCCACGCTGATGAGCGGCGTCTCAAAAAAGAGCGGCAACGGCAAGCCGCCATTCTCCATGAATTGCCGGGTCAAGCCCGGCAGTGACGAAAGGGAAAAGCGCCCGCGCACTGCCGCTGCGCAAATGGCACGGCAACTCACCTCACCGCCGCGCGAGGCGGAAATACAGTTCGGCGAGGCGGCGCGGCAGGTCTTCGAGGCGGCGCACCGGCATATGCTGGCTGCGCCCGAACACGGCAGCGCCGGAGCCTGCGCCCGAAGGATCGAGCGTAACGCCGAAGACGTCGATGCCGCGCGAGCGCAACGCCAGCACAGCGCGGCGGGCGTCTTCCACCAGATCGCGTGGATCCACCACATCGATGTCGGAAGGTTCGCCGTCGGTCAGCACCAGGATCAGCTTGCGGGGGCTGCGCAGCGCGGCGATCTCGGCGCCGGCGTGGCGCAAAGCCGTGCCCAGCCGCGTCGATAATTGCGGCTCGAGATGCGCGAGCCGCGCCTTGACTGGCGCGCCATAGGGCTCGTCGAAATCCTTGAGGCAAAAGACGCGCACATCTTCGCGGCCGGCCGAGGCGAAGGCGCGCAGCGCGAACGGGTCGTTGAGCGCCGCCAAGGCTTCGGCGAGCGTGGCGACCGCGAGCCTCTCGGTATCGAGCACGGTGGCGCCGGAGGCTGCAACCCGATCGCGGGTCGATTCCGAGACGTCGAGCAGGATCGTCACCGCCAGATCGCGGCGGCGACGCATCATGCTGCGAAAGATGCGCTCGTCCGGCAAGTCGGCGGCGCGCAGCGCGATGGCCGCATCGAGCGCCGCGTCGAGATCCAGGTCCGGCCCGTCGGTGCGCCGCTTCAACCGCTCATGCCGGCCGACCTTGGCGCCGCGCACCAGGCGGCGAATGCGTGAGCGCAAGGCCGGAATTTGATCGAGCGCAACATCGATGGCGCCAGCGTCGCCGGTCCAGAGCGGAGCGGCGCGGACCGTGGTCCAGTTGGGCCGCTCGGCGCCCGCGTCGCAATCCCATTCCGGATAGGTCGCGATCACCGGGCCACGCTCGTCAGGCGCGCGCTCGCGGGCACGGCCGACGGCTTCGGGCGACGGCTCCGCCTCTTCGCGCCGGCGATCGGGATTGTCGGCGTCGTCGCGCCGGTCGAGCCGCGCGGCCTCGATCATCATCTCGACGACTTCATCCTGCGGCGCGGCGCGATCGCCGAAATCCCACAAGCCGAGCCCGTCGTCACGATACAGCGGCTCGATCACATAGGTGCGGGCGTTGAACTGCACGCGCATCTGGCCGAGATCGTTGCCGAGGAGACCGCCGATCCGGCGGCTGAGCCCCACATCGTCGAGGCGATCGGCCTCGGCCGCGAACAGCGTACGGCCTTTGTCCACGAAACCGTCCGGATCGGCGTAATCGGGATCAAACAAAGCGCGCGCCAACCGCGCCATCAGAGCCGGTGCGGTGATGACGCCGGACGGCTCGGCAACGTGAAACGGCGCCCATAGCCGGCGCAGGCCTGGAAAATCACGCATCGCCAACGCTTCGACGCGAGCGTCTTCGACCAGCCCGATCAATGCGATCTGCAGCGGCTTCAACGAACCCACGGGAAAGCGCGTGCGGGTCAGGGCCACATGCGCGGTCGCGTGCGCGACGCAGGCGCGGAACAATTGCGGCAGCGCCGCCCTGGGTACACCGCGAAACACCGGCGGCACACGCACCACGCCGCCCGTGATGTTGACCCGGCGCGGGAGGTGTCCACCCGGCGGCGCCACGGCGCTGCGCAGCACCGGCGGCCGGCCCCAGAGCGCGGTGGCATAAGCCTTCAGGACCCGCTCGCTGCGGGAGAAGGTGAGCGCGCCGGCGGCCTGCTCCAGCATTTGCCCGGCCAAGCCGGTCTTCAAGCGTGAAGAAGGCGCGGCGGCGAGCGCGATCGCCGCGAGTTAGTTTGAGCCCGCTGGCGATGAAAGTCTCGAAGCCTGCGGCATCGCAGGCCTGCAGGATCATGTCGGTGCGGCTTGCCACCGCGACGACCAATTCCGGCGCCTCGCGGGCAAGCCGGATCAAGCCGCGGGCCCAGATCGCGGTGTCGGCGGTCGATGGTAGGCGGCGCTGCGCGACCGGCAACGCCTGAATGCTGGCGAGCGTCGCCTGCGCACCGGCGCCGCGGCAAATATCGGCGGCCGCGTGAGCGAAATCAGCGAGGTCGCCGAGCGAAAGCTCCGCTTTAAGCTCGCTGCTGATCCGCCAGAACGTGAGCTGGCAATCAGGGCCCGCATTGACGAAGGCAAGCCCAAGCGCGGCCTCCGACCAGCGCTCGAGCGCCGCGTCCTCGGCGCCGGCCGAAAGCGCCGCCCAATAATTCTGGAACGGCCCGCGCAACGTCTCGCGGTGGCGGATCAAGTGGTGCAGGCGTGTCACCGCGCGGTCCTGCGCGGTTTCGATGACCTGAAGCTGCGCGCGGCTTCGTGGGCTCATGGTTGTTGTTTGAACACCGCGTGAGCCGTCATGCCCGTGTTTGGCGCGGGCATCGACGCCTTCATTGGGTAAGACGTAGACGTGGATGGCCGGATCAAGGCCGGCCATGACGTATATGGTTGGTTCGAAATCATCACGCCCCTAAAGACACGCGGCGATCGCTGCAGTGAGCGCTTCGCGCATGTCGAGATCGTCGGTGATCGGCAGGACGATGCTGGCTTGCGAGGCCTCTTCCAGGCCAACGCCGGCGGCGACCAAACGACCGGCATGAATGAGCATCCGGGTGGACGCGCCCTCCTCCAAACCCTGTCCGCGCAAATTGCGTGAGCGGAGCGCGATATCGACAAGCCGCCGCGCAGTCTTGCGGTCGGCGCCGGATTCCCGGCAGACGATATCGGCTTCGACGTCCGGCGCCGGATAGGCGAAATCGATACCGACGAAGCGCTGCTTGGTCGATTCTTTCAGATCCTTGACGGCGCTCTGATAGCCGGGATTGTAGGAGATGACGAGCTGGAAGTCGGGATGCGCCGTGACCAGCTCATTCTTCTTTTCCAGCGGCAGCATGCGCCGGGCGTCGGTCAGCGGATGAATGACCACGGTCGTGTCCTGGCGGGCTTCGACGATCTCATCAAGATAGCAGATGGCGCCGTGCCGGACCGCGAGCGTCAGCGGACCATCGTGCCAAACCGTTCCCTCGGGCGCGAGCAGAAAGCGGCCGGCAAGATCCGCGGCGGTCATGTCCTCGTGGGCGGCAACCGTGATCAGTGGCCGATCCAGTTTCCACGCCATGTACTCGACGAAGCGGGTCTTGCCGGAGCCGGTCGGGCCTTTCAGCATCACGGGCAGGCGGCTGGCGTATGCAGCCTCAAACAGCGCGACTTCGGCGCCGACCGGCAAATAATAAGGTTCGGACTTGATGCGATACGCTTCGAGCTGCATGGGCCATGTCCATTTGTGCCGGGCCTTTGCGGACAAAAGCCTACACCCCGGATGCAATCCGCGGCAGACCTTTCCGCAACATGATGGAGTGCCAAACGGATAGCGACGTGGTCCGCTCGTCCGCGGCGGTCCGGCGTCGCTGCCAGGAAGGGTGCAACGCCCTTGTCGCGCCCCAGCGAGGATATCCCTCGAGCCTCATTACATCACTGCGGATGGCGAAGCACAATGCGTCTTCGCCGCGATGCCTCGCCAAGGACACTCATTCGCTGACGCGCCTCACACGCGACCGCAGGTGAAGTGCAAGGACGTGTAACTGCAGGTCGCCGGATTGTCGTAGTGCGCCATGAAGCGATCCTTCAGCTCGGTCACCTTCGCCTCGGAGCCGAGAATGTTGACCAGATGCGGCTGCATCGCCTGGAATTGGATCTGCAAATTCTGCCGCTGCCCGGCCTCGATCCGGCCGATCACGGTGAACAACGTATCGGTTTCGATCGCGACCCCGACGTCGTGAAATCCGAGCGCAATCATATAGGGCGCGACCTTGCGCCCGATATTGACGTCGACCAGAAGCCCTGTGATCTCGCGCAGCGTGCGCTCGAACTCGGGGTCGATCGGACAATGATCGACGACAAAGCCGACATAATCGCAGGAAACGACGTGGCCCCCGGGGCAGGTTACCCGCTTGAATTCGGCCAGCGCGGCCTTGGGGTCGCGCAGCCATTGCAACAGATATTTGCTCCACACTAAGTCGAAGCCTGCATCCGCGAACGGCAGCGCGAACACGTCGCCGCGCTGGAAACTCAAATTCGCCAGTCCTTCATCGCGGGCGCGAGCGCGGGCATAGTCCAGGTATTGCTCGCGCAAATCCACGCCGACCACCTCCACGGCCGGGAAGGAGCGCGCAATCAGCCGCGACATCGAACCGGAGCCGCAGCCGACATCGAGGACCCGCTCGACGCCGGCCATAGGCAAATGCCGCAGATGGCCTTCGATTTTGGCGAGTTGCGCCTGCGCTTCCAAGCGCTCGCATTCCTCGTCGCTGTGGATGACGTAAGGCAACGACCGTTCTGACATCACTGGTATTCCTGTGTAGCCAACGGCAAAATTAGCCCCACAACCGCAAGTATCAAGATTATTATTAAGGCAACCCACGAGAATGGTAAGGCAAAGATGAGGAGGATCGCAGAAAGCGCTGGCGTGAATAGCAACGACGCGCGCAAAAAGGCATGCGTCATCCCGCATCAGAGCTGCATAACTGCAAGGCTGAAAAAAGGCGCGCGGCCGGAGGCCGACCGACAGCTTTCGCTCGCGTTGCCGTGGTGGCGTGCAACACCTACGGCTTAAAAATCAAGCGGCGGCTGCGCCGCGCGAACCGGTATTCTTTTGTGCATCCAAAAAGGAGCCGATTGCGGCAGTCACGATGGCCGGCTGCTCCAGCGTGGCGCCATGCCCGGCATTGGGAATGACAATCAGTTTGGCACCCGCGATGGCGGTGGCGATGCGATCCGCCATGGCTTTGGGGGTGCTGGTATCCTCGTCGCCGACGGCGACAAGCGTCGGTGCCGCGATTTTGCCGAGTTGGTCGTGGATGCTCTTGCGATCGAGCACGCCGTTCGTCGCGCGCCAAAAGGTGTCGCGATTGGCTTCCAGCTGCTGCTTCCACTCGCGGCGTTCATCGGCGCGGGCCGGATCCTTGAGCGCGGTCTTGCCGTAAAGCGCAGGCAACGCCATGGCGCTGATGGATTTAAGGCCGCCGACGCGAGCGATGACGTTGAGCGCTTGATATTTCAGCTTGTAGGGCTCGGCATCGGCGGTTGTGCTGACGAGAACAAGCGAGCGAACGAGATCAGGGCGGCTGATGGCAAGCCGCATGGCGACAATGCCTCCCAGGCTCAAGCCGCAAAAATGGACCGGTCCAAGGCCGAGTTTCTCGATCAGGACCGCCGCATCCTCGGTCAACGTTTCCATGCTGATGGCGCGGCCCGTGCCGTCCGCGCTCCTGCCCTGCCCGCGATGGTCGTACGCGATACAACGGTATCGATCTTTCAGGACTGCGATCTGCGGCGAGAACAACTTCGTGTCCCATAACAGCCCGTGGCTGAAAATCACCGGCGCACCGGTCCCGCCGGTATCCTCATAATAGAGCGCCGTTCCGTTCGCGCGGATCATTGGCATCGATCAACTTGCTCCAAGGGGCATCGCAGTCGGCGAGTGTCGGCAGCGGAAATTAGATTTGCGTGAAAGCCTGCTGCCGATTAGGAGCACGGTCAAAATTTCGTTATCCGCCCAAGGCGTTTAACGAGGGCCTGATAAACTTGTGGCGAGACGTCGCCGTAGCGGCAAACAAGTTAGCGTTAGTGAGCGCCGTTCATTAAGGTTGACCACAGCATTTGAAGGCGGCTTCGCCGATGCGGCACGATCAAAACTGAAACTCGCTCGTAAATCATCGCACGCGACTGATGGGGCAGACTTTGTATTTCAAAGAGAACAAAAGGGTGGATTTCCACTAGGTAAGTTCCACTAGCCCGAAATTTTGCTCGCGCGCACCGCGAACCTTTGCAGCAGAGCAAATAAGCCCTAAAACACAGCACCGGTCAGGCCAGTCGCCGCACGGTTGTTTGTTCTCCGACGCACACAAGTTAAGGTTGGATGCAGTTGCGCGATCAGCGCTTTTAGGAAAAAGCTGTGGGTAAATGAGTCGAAGACGACGCAGCAAATAATCTTTTCCTGATTGATCCAACTGAAGTCCTGCATCGTATCATCCAAACAACGAATCCATGGATTCGGTTGTAAAACACTGCAACTCCGCCGCGAGGCTCGCGAACGTGACAAAAAGTTATTTGGCAAAGGAGCAATCGGTTACCCCCCGTACTCAAGGCCGGCCCAGGCGAGCAAAGATTGCAGCCGGTACAAAAACAGCTATTGTGATTCTCTAATCAGAGGGTGAGATGCGCTCAAAGGGGCCAAATCCTGTCGACGTGTTGGTTGGTTCGCGGATTCGACTTTTACGCAAGCGACGTAAGATGAGCCAAGCCGAACTTGGCAAAGCGCTTGGAGTTACTTTCCAGCAAATTCAGAAATACGAGAACGGCAAGAACCGCGTCGGCGCCAGCCGGCTGCATCTGGTTGCTACCGCACTCGACGTACCGATCTCCGAATTTTTCGCCGGCGCTTCCGAAACCAGCCGCTCGTCGTTCGCGACCAAATCGGTAGCGTTTGACCCGCAGGCGTTTCGCATCGCCGAAGCCTTCGTCAAAATTTCTGACAAGGAATTGCGCGTATCGCTGGTCGAACTGGTCGAAGCGATGGCGCGAAAGTCAAGCTATCGGAGCTGATTTCCCGACGACATCTTGGATCCGGCGAGTTCTTGGAACGAATCCGTTCCAGGAGTGTGATGTGCTTTCGAGCGACGTTGGACCGGCATCGGGATTTAGTCCTCGTCCAGCCCACTGGAGCACATCACGGTTAGTCTGAATCGCGATGTGCTCTAGATTTACTTGTTATCGCATGTCCTTTTTCGGAAAACCGGTTTCCCTTTCCCGGGACATGCTCTAGCCCTCCGGAAGCCAGCGCGCCCCAGCGGAGCGCGCGCAGATGCATGTGCGGATTATTCCGGCTGCGGCATAGCTTGATCCCCTCGGGGACTGCGGCCCACACTAACGACCAAACAAAAACTTTCCGGCCGGCGTCCAGCAGTTGCGCAGCCAGCGCATGCAGCGCCGGCGAAGCGCGACGAACAACCGCCACAACTTCGCGAACCACGGCAGCATCAAAAGCTTGGGCTTGAGAGCGACGAACAGCCATTCCGTCAGCAGCAGGCTGACCACGTAGGTGAGGACCAGGAAGAACATACCGGTCATAAAGTGGCCGCCACCAGCCACCAGTACGGCAACGAGTTTGAACGGCTCGACGATCGCAAGCGGTATCACCAGGACCACCAGCGACGGATAAGGACCGAGCCGCTCGAGCCGGCGACGTAGATTTTGCAGAAACTGCATGTGCCCCACACGTTACCCGATTTCGTCAGCCTCAAGCATCAGACGCCGCATTTCCGGATTGCAGCGATCAACGCCCTCACCGCGGCAAAGGTTGCGGAGAATGAGATAACCCGTGCCGCGTCCCGGCACTAGAGGCATAAAGCAGCATCAAAATCGGGCTCATGCCCCAAAAAAGCCACGCTACGCGGTCTGCGCCAGAGGCTGGGCCCCTGCCCCAATGGGGATCGAATCCGATCGGGCGCATCGCCTGCCGCAGCACATCTGAAATTCAGTGCGACGTGATGGTACTCTCACGCGGCGTTGGAAGGATTACGCAGCGGCGACGACGGCGCGAACGACGCAACGGCGACCGTGTTGCGGCCTCCGCTTTTGGCACAATACAACGCCCTGTCGGCGCTCTGCAGAAGCTGATCAGGCTCGTCGTCCGACCTGATTTCGCCAATGGCGGCAACACCGGCGCTCACCGTCACTATGTCATGCGGGCTGACATCGTGCTTTATCGCCAAAGCGAGCACGCTGTGGCGAATGCGGTCGGCCACGTTTTTTGCTGCCTCTTCATCGGTATCACTGAGGAGGGCGGCAAATTCCTCACCGCCAAAGCGCGCCGCCACATCGCCTGGCCTTCGCAACTCGCCCGCAATGGTTTTGGCGATCTTGCGCAGGCACTCGTCGCCAGCCGGATGACCATAGCGGTCGTTGAACGCTTTAAACCAATCGACGTCGATCATAATCAAGGCAAGATTTTTCTTGTCGCGCCGGGCGCGCCGATGCTCGCGCTGCAAGACGTCGTCGAAGGCGCGGCGATTGGCGAGCCCGGTGAGACTATCCTCTCTCGCGAGCGCGCGGAGCTGACGGTTGGCGTCGGCGGCTTCGTCTTCGATCGCCTTGCGGGCGGAGATATCGCGCAGCGTTCCGATGATGCCGGAACGCTCGCCTGTCGCCGGATCGATCACCACGCGCAATTGCGCCTCGACCCAAATCCAGCGGTCATCGCGATGCCGAACTCGTGTGATGATCGAATAACGTTCCACCGCGCCAGCGAGCAACGAATGAAGGACCAACGCCAGCCGTGGCACATCCTCCGGATGCGTCATGCTGAGCGGCCGGACGCCGCACATCTCTTCGGGCTCGTAACCGAGGACCTCGCGACAAGCCGGAGACACGTAGCGGCGCACGAGCTCACGATCGAGCTGAAACACCATGTCGGTGCTGCTGTCGGCCAGCAATCGATATCGTGCCTCGCTTTCGACGAGACGCTGTTCGTCGGCGACCCGTTTGGTGATATCGCGAATGAGGATCAGATTTCGGTGCGGCTGTCCGTCAATATTGATGGCCTTGCCGACACCTTCGACCCAAACATAACTGCCGTCCTTGTGCTTCATGCGAAACGGCAACGGCGTTTCAACGTCGCCGCGCGCCAGGACGTCGAGAACCTTGCCGACATCTTCGTCATGGATCGAATGCCTGGCGTTGATCTCGAGCATCTCCTCGGGCTCATAACCGAGCATCGCCCGACAGCTCGGCGAAGCGTAATGCCGCTTGCCGTCGTGCCCGGTCAGCAGGATCAGGTCCGCCGAATGCTCCGCCAAGAATCGGTAGCGCGCCTCGCTTTCCTGCACCTTCTGCTCGGCGGTGACTTGCGCGTCGATATCGCGGCCCACCGAATGGATCGTCACCCGCCCATCCGCGTCGGTGAGGGCCCGGTTGGTCCAGCCGATCCAGCGCCTCTTGCCGCTGGGCAGAAGCACTTGGTTTTCGTTCACGATTCCGTGATCGGCGCTGCAAACGTCGCGCAGATGAACCGTTAAAGCCGCGTGCGCGTCCTCTGGGACGAATTCGAAAAGGCTTTTTCCGACGATTTCGTCCGGCTGCTTGCCGTAAAACGATGCGTAGGCGTGATTGACGAACAACAGAGTGCCATCCGTCGCAGCCAACGACACCAGTTCCGCCTGGTCTTCGACCAGGCTCCGGTATCGGGCTTCGCTTTCTTGCAGGCGGCGTTTGGTGTCCTTGAGCGCCGTGATGTCGGTAAAAACCGCAATCGAGGCACGCCCCGAACCGCCAGGCGCGTCAACCATGACCGCAGAGACCAGCACATCGAGAACGCGGCCGTCTTTGCAGGTCATCTGGTATTCGACGTTCTCGACCCGGCCGGTGCGAAAAAACCTCGGCAGCACGTCCCTGATCGCGTACTCCCGCAATTCCGGGGTCAGAAAATCGGCGGAAGGCCTCCCCAAGACCTCGTCGCGTGCGTATCCCATCTTGGCGAGCCAAGCGTCGCTGACCGCAACCAGGAGCCCGCGCTCGTCGATCGAGTGCAGCATCGCGGGCGTGACGGCGCTGCGATGGTCGAGCTCGGCGCGAAGTCTATCGTTCTCGACGGAGATCCGGTCAAAATGTGCGACCACGGCTCACCAACTCATCAGACAAAACAGGACTGCAAAACGCGCCTATAGCAGCAAGCGATCCGGCGCGACGCCAGAACATCCGTATTATTACTCGGCAAGGCGTAAAACGTAGGCTTACCGATTTAGTAAATAAATATTTGACCTCGGCCGGAACGATCCGTTGCCCGTGCCGGCCGAAACGTGATCATGCCGACCTCGACTACAGACGACAAAGTGGGGAGCCGGGCCCGTCCGCGGTCATCCCGCCGTCACTTGTCAACGGCACTCTCGCGCCCTTGCGTCGCCTGGGGCAATTCATGATGCTGCCGGTCGGCCGCGTCGGAAGAAGGTGGAGTAACGTCTTTGATCTCATCTTTCATGCACGCGAGAGGATGGCATCCTGAGGCGGTTCTGACGCCGGGCGTTGTCGGGACGGCGGCCACGCTGGGCGCCGTCGTGGCGGGTGCGGCCATTATCGAGGCGGCGCTCATTCCGGGCTTATTGATCGGCGGCGCCGCAATCCTGGCGCCACGCCTGTTGCCTCGCGACGTGTTGAACGGGCTGAACGACAAGCTGAATGGCCTGGGGGACCGGCTGCGGCGGGCGGCGCCGTCAGCATCGCGTAGCCACTCGGCATCGGCGACGGACAAGGCGGACACAAGCCACGCGGCCGAAACAGCGGACGGCAATGATCCTGCGGCCTTCGACACCTGGCAGGCGGTCGCCAAAACATTAACCTATCGGGCGATGGTCACGACCGTCGACTTCGGGGCCAATTATTTCGTGATCGGAGAGTTTGTCGCCGCCGCAAGCCTCTCAAGCCTCTCGCTGGTGGCCGGCCCGATCGCCTATTTCGCCCACGAGGCGGTCTGGCACTATTACGGCCCGGTCACCGCGCGATACGGCAATCCACTCGACGCCGCGGTCCATGTCCGGATACCGGGCACCACGACACAGCAGCCCAACGGCGACACGCGTTTCGCCAGCATCCGGGTGAGCCGGGCACTGGCCAAAACGGTCACCTATGAAGGCGTGACCGGCGTATCCGAGTTCGCCGTGAACTTTCTCTTCGTCCGCGATCTTGCAGCCGCCGCGGGCCTCACGGCCTTCAGCATGGCGATCGCGCCGGTCGTTTATTACGTGCACGAAAAGCTCTGGGATTTTTACGGAGCGACGAAAGCGCGACCCGCAACGGCGACGACGCCGAAGCTTTTGCCGGCCACTTAAGAGAATTCGCTATCGCGCCGTCTCGGCCGAATACATCCATTGTACTGGCTGCCGACTAGAGCACATCGCGATTAGGCTGAATCGCGATGTGCTCTACGATCTACTTGTTATCGCATGTCCTTTTTCGGAAAACCGGTTTCCCCTTTTCCGGGACATGCTCCAGCGCCGCCGGGCGACGAACATCGTTGCTGCGAACTCAGACCCAACCGGCATCAACGACATAATGTTGCGCGGTACAGGCGGAGGCGTCGTCGGATGCGAGGAAGACGCAGAAGCGCGCGATATCTTCCGGCTCGACCCAACGTTTCAGGCACTGCGCCTCGAGGCGCTGCTTATCGCTCTCAGGGGTGACCCATTTGGCGAGTTGCCGTTCGGTCCGAACCCAGCCGGGCGCAATGGCGTTGACGCGAATATTCCATGCGCCGTAATCGCGCGCCAGCGAGCGCGTCAGTCCGATCATGCCGGATTTCGAAGCCGTATACACCGCCATGCCGCCCATGCCGGCCATCCACGACATCGAGGAAAAATTGACGATCGCGCCGCCACCTTTGGCCTGCATTCCGGGCAACACCGCCTGCGCGGCGAAGAACGCGTGCCGCAGATTGACCGCGATGCGCTCATCGAACATCTCAGGTGTCACATCGGGCGTGGCGTGACGCTCGTCGTTGGCGGCGTTGTTGATCAGCACGTCGGCGGCGCCGAGTGATTTGGTTAGAGCCTCAATCGCTGCCGTCAACGCGGCAACGTCGCGAATATCGGCCTTGGCGAAGTGCACACCAGCCGCCTCGCCGCCAAGATCGGCGAGAAGCGCCCGCGACGGCGCCTCGGCAATGTCGATGAAGCCGACCTTGGCTTTTTGCCGAACGAAGGCGCGGACAATGGCTGCGCCGATCCCAGAGCCGCCGCCGCTGACCAGCACGGTTTTACCTTCAAGATCCGGATAGATGGCGCCTGCAGATTTCGCGGCCACGTGCGTTGCTCCCTTATTTTCGGTCTTGCGTAATTCGGCACTGCTCGTTCGCACCAAGCATCATAGCCGAGCAAGCGTCGGTGGGAACATTTCGAACATGTCAGAAGCTGACCTCGCTGTTCTCGGATCCTCAGCCACGACTTGCGTCGGGTGGAGAACGAACCATTCCCTCATCGGAGCGTTTTCATCACTCCGGCAAGTGTGCTAAGCTTTCTGCAGTTTTTCTACGGCTGGAGCTCGTATCCATTGGGATGCCGCTTTACGCCGCTTGCACAGTCAGAATGATCACGAGAGGAGAGCACGATGGCCTGGACCACTCCGACGCTTGTTGAAATCTGCATCGGCCTTGAGATCAACGGCTACCTGCCAGCCGAGTTCTAAAAGAAAATTAGCGATATCGATCAGTCACGCCGGTGGATGGTCAGCCATCCGCCGGCGTCTCTATTTTGTGGCGGTGATATCGGTGCCTGTCCCGGCTTTCCGCTCAGATCTATTTTTTACGTCTTCGCTGGAAACGCCGCACGCCCCCGACCGATCATTTGTCGTACTTGATATAAGCGAAGCGCTCATCGCTTTGGGGCGTGCCTTCGAGCACACCCTCCTTGGCGGGTTGCCACAGGACCACCTCTTCGATTTTCTTCGCCAGCGCGAAATCCCTGTCGGTGATGCCGTTGGCGTCGTGGCTCTGCAGGCTGACTTCGACCCAAGGGTAAGAAGCGGCAATCTCAGGATGATGCCAGGCGGCCTCGGCCAAATGGCCGACGGTGTTGATCACCATCAGCGTGCCTTTCCAGCCGGCGGTATTGTATTTGCGGCGAATGAAGCCGTCCTTGAGCGACCAATGCGGCAGGTCGCGCTGCAACCGCGCCCGCACCTCGTCGTCGGAGTAGGTTTTTGGTTTGCTCGCCTGCGCCATCTGGGTTTCCTTCGTTGTCATTATCTTTTGCGGTCTCGATAGGTGCAACTTCAGGCGCCGAAGCGTTGTTCCGGCAAGCCTCTGACGCCGAGATCGTGGATCGCAAACAAGCTGCCGCGGAGTGGCCCATCGCCGGGAAAGCGCGGCAGCGGCGGCTTGGCCATCGAGGTGACAAAGAGAATATCCAGCTTCGGTCCACCGAACATGACACTGGTGATCTTCTTCACCGGCATGTCGATGATGCGATCGATCCGGCCGTTTGGATCATACCGCACGATACGCCCGTCATAGACCAGCGCGTTCCACAGATAGCCTTCGGCATCGATCGTCGAGCCATCGGGCGCACCGCCGCGCGAGCCGTCGACACTGACGAAGGTGCGCCGCCGCGATGCCGCACCGGTCGTTTGATCGTAGTCATAAGCCCAAATGTTTCCGGTCGAGGAATCGGCGAAATGAAACGTGGCGCCGTCGGGGCTCCAGCACGGGCCATTCGAAACCACGATGCCGTCGTCGATCGTGTGCAGAGAAAAGTCCGGATCGAGCCGAAAGAGCGCGCCGTTTGGACCCTCCTCCAGCGTATCCATGGAGCCGGCGAAGAAACGGCCCTGCCGGTCGACCTTGCCGTCGTTGAGACGGTTAGTGAGCTTGTCGGGTTCGGGATCGACAATGAAAGCAACATCCCCGCTCTTGAAGTCGAGAAGGTGAAAGCCGCGCGCCAGAGCGACGATGGCACTACGCCCGTCCTTGCACAGGGCCATGGCGCCGACCTTTTGCGGCATGTCCCAACAGCGGATTTCGTTGCCGGAGGCGGTGGCACGAAACACACGTCCGTCGAAGACATCGAGCCAATACAGGCGCTCCTGTTCGGCATCCCAGAGCGGCCCCTCGCCCAGCGTGGTCTTGACGTCGACGACGACTTCAATGCGCATGACGTGCCTCGTCAATCTTCGGAGCGTGATCGGAAAACCGAACGGCCAATTCTCTATCTTAATAGCTTGATTTTGGATGATCGACCGTGTCTTGCCGGAAAAGCGGCAAGTTATGTGCGCTGGGATTCACTGAGGGTGTAGCCCGCATGAGCGAAGCGACATGCAGGACCAGCACAAAGGTTTGTTCCCGGATGTCGCTTCGCTCATCCGGGCTACCGGCGCAGTCTACACGTCGGTCGATAATTCCTCGTCGATCGTCAGCACGTCCGTGGTGTTGGCCGGACTACCGAGGTGACGCAGCGCTGTCCGCAAGCGGCCCCCTGCGCGATCGAGCGCGGTGTTCGCCTCATCGACACTGCAGCCGTGCAGCAAAAGCACGGCGAGTTTCACGCTGCCGTTGGCGCGCGCGAGTGCCTTGCGAACTTCTTCCGGAGCACGACCCGTCAGGCGAATGAGAATATTTTCGCTGCGCCGCTCAAGCTTGGCGTTGATCGCCTGCAGATCGATCATGAGGCCTTCGTGCACGCGGCCGAGACGGATCATGACCGCCGAGGAAAGAAGATTCAGCGCCGCGCGTTGCGCCGTGCCGGCTTTCATCCGCGTCGAGCCGGCGATCGGTTCCGGCCCGGTATCGAGCCAGATGGAACAATCCGCTTCCTCCAGCATCGGCGTGCCGCGATTGTTGGCAATGCCGATCGTGTAAGCGCCGCGGCGTTTTGCCTCGCGCATACACGTCAGCGTGAACGGCGTCGTGCCGCTCGCCGCCACTGCGATCAGGACGTCGGTCGCGCGGATATTGTGCTGCTGGATCGCAGCGATCGCCTGGCCCGTTTCATCCTCGGCGTTTTCCGCCGAGCGCAGCAGCGCTTCCTTGCCGCCGGCCATGAGCAGCAACAAACGGTCTTTCGGCCAGTTGAAGGTGGGAATGAGTTCGGCGCCGTCTTGCACAGCAAGCCGCCCAGAAGTGCCGGCGCCGACATAGACAAGGCGTCCGCCGTCGCGCAGCCGCGCCTCCGTCGCCAACGCCGCCTGCTCGATCGCGGGCAGTGCGGCGCGCACAGCGGCGACCGCGGACATTTGCCCTTCGATCATCGCCTGCAGGATGTCGTTGGGCTCCCAAAGATCTATATCAACGTAGCGCGGACTGGCTCGCTCAGTATCCATAGTTAACAACCAGCAAGAATGTGTCTGACTAGATGTGACAAACTAATTTGACCGTAATTGGTTCTTATGGCCGAGCGGCGCAAGAAGAAATCCCTATCGGCGAACAAAGCTGGCTTAAGGTGAACTCGTACGGTGAATGCGCGTCTCAAGGTGAAGCCGCAACAGGTGAAACCGTAACGTGAACACGAAGGTCCTCTTGCTTGGCGTTGACGGCGGCGGCACGAGTTGCCGCGCGCGGCTGTGTGCCTTTTCCGGCCAGGTGCTGGGTGAAGCAACCACCGGCGCGGCCAATCTGTTGCTGGGCGTGCCGCAAAGCTTTGCCGAAATTCTGAGCGCCACGACGCAGTGTCTCGCGCAAGCCGGACTGCCGCGTTCATCGCTCGGACAAACCGTTGCGTGCCTGGCCCTGGCGGGTGCCAGTGAGCCGGTCCATTTGGCGGCGGCGCGGGCCTACCCACATCCGTTTCTCCGCGCCATCATCACCACCGACGCGCACGCGGCCTGCCTGGGCGCCCACGGCGACCATGACGGCGGTGTGATCATCGCCGGCACCGGCACCGTCGGTTGGGCCGTGATCCGCGGACAACCCCATCGGGTGGGCGGCTGGGGCATGCCGATTTCCGATGAGGGCAGCGGCGCCTGGCTTGGCTGCGAGGCGGTTCGACGACTGCTTTGGTCGCTCGACGGCCGCATCGCTCCGACATCTTTGTTGCAAGCGCTCGGCGAAAAATTCGGCAACGATCCTCACGCGGTCGTGAGCTGGGCGCACACCGCCGCGCCCGGCGACTTCGGCTCGCTGGCGCCGGATATCTTCGATCATGCAACGCGCGACGATCCCGTTGCGTGCGAATTGATCGGGCTCGCCGCAGGCCATATCGATGCGCTTGCCGAGCGGCTGATCAGCATCGGCGCGACCCGGCTCGCTCTGGCCGGCGGTTGCGCGCCGTTTCTCGCCGCCGCGCTGAGCGAGCAAACAAAATCGCATCTGGTCGAGCCGGCCGGCGACGCGTTGTCCGGCGCGCTTCATCTCGCGCGATCCCTTGCACGGCCGCTGGCGGACGTCGCGTGACGACGACATCCACATCAACCCGGCCGGCCGTCATGGACCGCACTAGCGGCGGGATGGCCAAGGAGCTAGCCGAAGCTCCGGCAGCCGTGGCAGCGCAAGCGCGCGAACTCGCCGAACCTCTCGCCGGCCTCGTTACCCGGCTGGCACGGCGCCAGCCACAGGTGGTCGTCACCTGCGCGCGTGGCAGTTCCGCGCACGCGGCAACTTTCGCCAAGCACTTGATCGAGCGCAATCTCGGCATTCCGGTCGCAGCGGCGGCGCCGAACGTGGCCAGCGTTTATCATCGGAAGTTGGCGCTCAAAGATCAGTTGTTTCTCGCCATCTCCCAGTCCGGATCGAGCGACGACCTGATCGAGATGGCCACCGCCGCGCGTAACGCCGATGCGGTGACCGCGGCGATCGTCAACGATGCGAACAGCCCGTTGGCGCAAGCTTGCGAATTCGTGCTGCCGATGAGCGCCGGTCCGGAATTGAGCGTCGCGGCGACCAAGACTTTTATTGCGTCGCTCGCTGCCGCGCTGCGGCTGGTCGCGCAGTGGAGCGCCGACGAGCGCATGGCAAAAGCGTGCGAGCGCCTGCCGGAACGTCTGGCGCAGGCCGCGCAAGTCGATTGGAGTGAAGCGCTCGGGCCGCTGACGGCTGCGACCGCGCTGGTGACGATCGGGCGCGGTCCGACGCTCGCCATCGCGCGCGAAACAGCGCTCAAATTGCAGGAGACCTGCACCGTGCACGCCGAGGCGTTTTCCAGCGCCGAGTTTCGCCACGGTCCGTTTGCGCTGGTCGGGAGCGGC
Source organism: uncultured Alphaproteobacteria bacterium (assembly GCA_963737755.1). GTDB lineage: Bacteria > Pseudomonadota > Alphaproteobacteria > Rhizobiales > Xanthobacteraceae > BOG-931. The sequence continues at coordinate 493,142 of CAVTTZ010000033.1, forward strand.
TTGCCGGTTCTGATGCTGACGCCAACCGATGCTTCGGCCATGGGATTTTCAGATCTGGCCGCCGATCTGCGTCGCGCCGGAGCGCGCCTGCTCGTGGCCGGCGCCGACAACGCTGACACAGAGCTGCCGACGCTTCCGCCCGAACAAGCCGACGCCGATGCGATTTGTTTGATCCAGAGTTTCTACGCGCTCCTGCCCCGTCTCGCCGAGCGACGCGGGGTCAATGTGGACCGGCCGCGTCATCTGCAAAAAGTGACGCGGACGCGATGAGCGACACAGTTCACGCCGTCGCCGCGTCTCACGTTTTCGACGGCGTGACGCTGCACTCCGAAAGCGCGGTATTGATCGAAGGCGATACGATCACTTCAGTCGTTCGGCGTTCAGACCTTCCCCGCGAGATCAAGTGCATCGATTTACCCGCGCACGCATGGCTCGCGCCGGGATTTATCGACATCCAGGTCAATGGCGGCGGCGACGTTCTGTTCAACGACGAACCGACGCCGGAGGCTATTCGCACCATTGCCGCCGCGCATCGCAAATTCGGCACGACGTCGCTTCTCCCGACGCTGATCAGCGACAGCGCTGAAAAAATGGCCGCGGCCTGCGCGGCAGTCGAGAGCGTTGTCGGCACCGAGCCTGCGATTCTCGGCATTCACCTCGAAGGCCCGTTTCTGTCGCCCGAAAAACCCGGCGTCCACGACCCTTGCATGTTGCGTGCGCCCTCGGAGCGCGATCTCGCGCTGCTGACCGCGCCACGGCGCGGCGCTATGCTGGTTACGCTCGCGCCGGAATGCGTGCCCGCCGCATTCATTGCAGCCCTCGCGGCTGCCGGCGTGCGCGTATCGCTTGGCCACTCGATGGCGACTTACACGCAGGCGCAAGACGCAATGGCCGCCGGCGTCACCTGCTTCACCCATTTGTTCAATGCGATGCGGCCGCTCGACAGCCGCGAGCCCGGACCGGTCGCGGCTGCGCTGGAGACCGGGACGGCGTGGTGCGGCTTGATCGCCGACGGCGTGCATGTAGCCCCGGCCATGCTGCGCTTGGCGTTGCGTGGACGCGCGGCGCCCATTCTGGTCACCGACGCCATGCCGCCGGTCGGCGGCGCAAGCTCGTGCTTCCAGCTTGGCGGCGAAACCATTTACGTCCACGGCAACCGCTGTGCGCGCGCCGACGGCCGATTGGCGGGCGCTTACCTCACCATGGCGGGCGCCGTCGCCAATTGCGTGCAACTGCTCGGCGTGCCGCTGACCGACGCGCTGCGCTTCGCCTCAACCCACCCGGCGGAAATGCTGGGCTTCGGCGAACGGCTCGGCAAACTTCGGCCGGGATTCCGGGCCGATATGGTGGCGTTCGCGGAGTCGACGATCGACGTCCTGGACACGTGGGTGGCCGGACGTCCGCAATCCTGATCGTTGAACACGCACGATCGTGTCCGCGCTGACAGAATTTGACAGCGCGGCGACAGGCGATGATCATGTCGATGAGATCGCCTCATCAGGAGACATGATGCGGCATTTGATTGCGGTCCTGCTGGCGCTGGTCGCTTTGCCTCTCTGGCTATCTGCGCCGACGCGCGCGGGCGAACTCGACCCTCTGCTGGCCCAGGCCAAGGCGCTCGGCGCCCCGATGGCGGCCGTTCAGCGCGCCATCGAGATTGCGCGGCAGCCGGTCTTCACCAAGAAAGACGTGCTTGCGGTGTTCGACATATCGCAGCCGTCGACCAAGAAACGGCTCTACATTTTCGATTTGACGTCGGGAAAAGTCACCGCCCACTACGCGGCGCACGGGCGCGACAACGGGCCCAATGTGAAGGCCGACAAATTCAAGGACTTTCAGAAGCACCTGGACATGGTGCCGCTCGGTCCGCTCAAGACCGAGCATGCCGAATCGATGGATCACTACAAGACGATCGTCGACCGCTACGACGGCACCGTCTATCGCGACATGATCGTCGTCGGCCTCGTCGGCGTCGCGTCCTACAACAGCTACATCAACCACACGCCGCCGTTTAAATGGATCATCCATCCGAACTGGTACACGACCGCGGGCTTTCGCGCCAAGAACGGCGGCATGCTGGGACGCAGCAACGGCTGCATCACCATCGATCCAAGCGAGAACAATCAGCTGATCACGCGGCTTCAGGACGGCGCGCTGGTCTATGTGACGGTTGGCGACACGCCGATCGAGCAATATTTATAACGGCAGGATTTCGCAACGAGCCGACGCATCGATGCCACGGCTTCACCGCAGCACCGCGACTAATTCGGAAACCAGTGCTTTATGGTCGACGCAGTTATCGATGGATCGGCGGCGGGTTTGCGCGACGCCGCGTCGGTTGAAGCGACTTGGGCCTTCGCAGCCGGCTTCTTTTCGGGCAATGCGCCGAAGATTTTGTTGGCTAGCGAACTGTCCTTGTCGGTCCACGGAACGGGCGGCATATCGGGCAGGTCGGTTCCTGCTCCGGCCGGCAAAACGATCGCCAGCGGTACGATCTTCCACATAAAACGCCCGCGGAAAGCCGGATTCATGCCGCCGTCGAGGCCGCTGTAAATCGGCGCGGTCGGGACATCGTCCTTGACCAACCGCAGGTATTCGGCGTCGTCGACACGCTGTTTCGCTTGCGCGGCCTGCGCGATCTTCGCATTCACGACGTAAGCCGGGCACGGCGCGTTCGGATCGAACACCGGCGCCGTGGTCGCGTGCGGCGGCGCCTGCGCGTCGAAGACGTAGCGGCGGCCGCACACATCCACCTTGGGCTGCAGATGCGTCGCCTCGAAATGATCGTTGCCGACCTTGAGCATCTTCCAGAACGGCATGTGCGGACTGGTACGATGCCGTGCCAGGTTCGCGGGCGTCATGTGAAACGGAAAGGCCTGCACCTGAAATGACGGCCGGCCGCCGGCGAGCGCGTCGCGCGCCAGGCCGAAAATTTCGGCGATTTGCTCGTCGGTCATGGCGAAGCAACCGCTCGACGAGCAGTCGCCGTGGATCATCAGAAAGGTGCCGTCGTGGCCATTGGCTTTGTCGAAGACGTTGGGAAAGCCGGTATTGATCGCCAGATAATAGTTGGAGTTCGGATTCATCAGCGACGGCGTGATATTGTAGAAGCCTTCCGGTGTCTGGCGGTCGCCCTCATGCACCTTCGGTCCGAGATCGCCGGACCAGCGGCAGATCGGGTAGGTTTTCAGAAACTCGAAATGGCCGGTCTTATCCTGCTTCCAGACCTCGAGTTCGCCCTCTTCCTTAAAAATACGCAGGATGACCGGGGAATGCTTCGGCATGTTCTTTTGCCGTTGCAGCGCCAGCAGCGCCGCCGGTAGTTCCCGGGTCGCCTTTTCGGGGAGGGCCGGAGCGGCTGCTTCTTCGGCAGGACATGCCAGGGGCACCGCCACGCAGACGACGGCCGCCCAAACAGCAAGCGCGCGGATCAGCGTGGCGCGAATCAATGCTCTGCCCCAAATCCCATTGACGCATGCCTGCCGCACCAGCCGCAGCATACGCCGTCCAAATGTTCTCCTTCACTCATTATAGCATAGAACGGACAATTCAGCCCCATGGGCGCGGTTTTTGCCCATGGCGCGTTGCGCTGGCCACATCGGGCCGGAGCGACATCTCAGGCCCCGGGCCTACTTGGCGTCGGCCTGACTACGATACCAGTCGATGATGTCGGCGCCGCGGGTGACCCATACGTCCTGCCGTGAGGTGATGTGCTTGAGCGCGTCGTCGAAGTATTTTGAGCGGTACGGGTGGCCGATCAGGAACGGGTGCAGGCAGATCGACATCACCCGGCCGGTCGTCTTGCCGTCCTCATAGAGCACGTCGAACTGATCCTTGATCATCTGACCGAAGGTCTCGGCGCTCTGCTTGCCGTCGAGGAATGCCGGGATGTCGTTGATCTCGACCGAATACGGAATCGAGGTCATCGTCCCCTTCTTCACCCGCACCGGATAGGGCTGTTCGTCGTTGACCCAGTCGGCGATGTAATCGATGCCGGCTTCGGCCAGAAGATCGAGCGTGTTGTGAGTTTCGGTCAGCGCCGGGCCAAGCCAGCCGCGCGGCGCCTTGCCGGTGCCGCTGGCGATGGTCTTGACGACGCCGCCGATCAGGGCGCGCTCTTCGTCCTCGCCGATCTTGGCCAGCAAGCTCGAGTTGTTCTTGCCGTGGCCCATCCATTCCCAGCCGAGCTTGTTGCCGGCGGCGATGATCTGCGGGTAGCGCTCGCAAACATCGGCATTGAGCGCCACCGTGCCTTTCACGCCGTAGCGCTCCATGACGTCCATCATGCGCCAGATGCCGACCCGCGTGCCGTAATCGCGCCAGGCATAATTCAAAACGTCGGGCACGAATTGCGTCGTCACCGCGGTGATCGACGTCGACGGGCGATCAAACAGAAAGTGCTCGATATTGGGAATGACCCACACCGCGACGCGCGCGCCGTTCGGCCAGCGCAGCGGCGGCCGCTCGACGATCGGCGAATAGGCGAAGCGGTCGTGCTCGGTTGGATTTGTCATCGATTCCTCCTAACGGGTTTTGTGTTGCTTCACATGCTTGCATCGGCGCCGCAGCCCGCAGGGGCAGCGGCAGCCAGCATTTAGCTTCTTCTGCGCTCGACGACGAAACGCGCTACAGCGCGCGCAGATAAGACGCAGTCTCGTCAACCGAGACGACGTCGGCGTATTTGGCGTCGAGATCGAACAGGCTTTGATCGTGCGCCAATTGCGAACGATCGCCGACCGCTTCGCGCACCACCATCGGACGGAAGCCGTTCTGGCAGGAATCGACCGCGCTCGCGCGCACGCAGCCGCTCGTCGTGCAGCCGGTGATGATCAGCGTGTCGACGCCGAAGGCGAGCAATCGCGGAATCAGATCGGTACCGAAGAAGCACGATGCGTATTTCTTGGTGAGGATGGCGTCGCCCTTCTTGTAATGCAGCCGCGGATCGAGCTCCGGCCCATCGCTGCCGGCCACGAGCGTGGCCACGCCCTTCTGCTTCAAAGCCCATACGCCGGCATCCTTGAAGTTGGAGTCCTCGTAAGCAACGGTGGAGAAAATGACCGGCACGCTCTTGTCATGGGCAACGTCCAAAAGCTGATTGGTCGCCACGATCTGCGGGCCCAATTCGGCGCCGAGCATGCGCTGCGGATCGCTGAATGCCTTGACGATGTCGACGACCAGCAGCGCCGGCTTTTTGCCGAAGCCTATGCGCAGACCAAAGCCGCGCTCGCGGAAGAATTCCGCATCTCGGTCGCGTTCGAACGTGTCAGTCATCTGCGTCTCCATCCTTGGGAATAAGTCGGCCGGTGTTCAGGGATGCAGGTTATGCGGAGCGTGCGGCTATTTCCACTCCTGAAGGACGGGAGGACGAAGGCAACCGGTCGACCGTTGCCCACCTCGGACCCCGCACTTATCTTCACGTACGCGTCGGAGCTGAATTTCGTTCGGTCGGTGGTTGAACTGATCAGATCACAGCAGTGAGGTGCCAATGCCATCGTCTCGCGGGCTGCCAGTGCTTTTATCGCTGGCACTGATCGGCGTCGTGGTCGCCGTCGGCGCCGGGGCCTTTGCCTACACGGCAGGATGGCTTTCGCCGCATCGGCTCACGCCGGACAAGCTGGTCGCTGCCCTTGCGCCGCCGACCGGTCCTTCACTCGGCCACCGCCGCAACCATGCGAAGGGCATTTGCTTCACCGGCCTCTTTGAGGCCAATGGAGCCGGATCCGCTCTGTCGCACGCCGGCGTGTTTTCGTCCGGGCAGTATCCCGTGGTGGGACGCTTCAATCTGGCGACGGCGGACGCCAACGCCGCCGACCCTAGCGTGCGCGTCCGCGGCCTGGGCATCCGTATCGCGACCCCGGACGGTCAGGAATGGCGCAGCGCCATGATCGACGCGCCGTTCTTTCCGGTAGCGACCCCGCAAGCCTTCTTCGAGCTGTTGCGCGCATCGGGAAGCAAAGAGCCGAACGCGATGCCGGCCTTCATCGCGGCACATCCGGAGTTCGCGACTTTCGGCGGCTGGGCGAAAAGCGCGCCGTGGACCGGCAGCTACGCCGAGGAGCAATTCAACAGCATCAACAGCTTCGTGTTTGTCGACAACTCCGGCGCCGAACACGTGGTGCGCTGGTCGCTGCTGCCGGCCGCGCAGCCCGTCGCGGTCGCGCCCGAAGAGCTGGCCAAACGCGGACCCGATTTCCTCGAACAGGACATTACGCAACGCGTCGCCGCCGCGCCGCAACGCTGGACCATGGTGGTGACGGTCGCCAATCCGGGCGATCCGACCGCAGACCCAAGCAAGGCCTGGCCGGCGGATCGCAAGACCATCGAAGTCGGCACACTGATTGCGCAGCGGATCGAGCCCGAGCGTGATGGCCCATGCCGCGACATCAATTACGATCCGACCGTCCTGCCGTCCGGCATGCGCACCTCGGATGATCCGTTTCCCGCCGCGCGCTCGTCGGCCTACGCCAAGTCGTTCGACCTGCGCACCGCCGAGGCAAAGGATTATCCGCGGACCGGAACCGGAGCAAAGCCATGATCGGCGCATCTGCAACGCTTTACGGCGTCGCAGCGGGTGCTGCACTGGCTGATGGCGGTCTGCATCATCGCCATGCTGTTCATCGGCGTCGGCATGGTGTCGAGCGTCAAGCCGAACTATCTGACGCTGGTTGCGATTCACAAGCCGCTTGGCATCGCAATTCTGGTGCTGGTGCTGATACGGCTTGGCGCTGCGGTTGCGTTACGGCGCGCCGGCGCTGCCGGCCGACTTGCCGTTGCCGATGAAGCTCGCGGCGGAAGTGCTCGCACTATGCCTTGTACGCGCTGATGATCGCCATGCCGCTGATCGGTTGGGGCATGTTGTCGGCCGCGCGACTATCCGGTCGTGTTGTTCGGCGGCGTGCACCTTCCGCCGATCGTGCCGCAGAGCGAGGCACTGCATGCGCTGCTGTGGGATGCGCACTTCTATCTCGCCTTCGCGTTCTTCGCGCTGATCCTGATGCACGTGGCGGCGGCGTTGTTTCACGCGCTGGTCCGCCGCGACGGCGTGTTTCAGACAATGGCGTCCGCGTCGCTTCAGGACGAAATTGCGCCGGCGGAGTGACAAAGCTGCGCGTCTTTGGACACGCGCATCTCAGGTCTTATTTGTTCCCTTCTCACGTGGCGCTCCCAGTGGAACTCGAAAGTTCCCGACGCCGCGTTCACAAGCTGACACAAGCGGTTCCATCGCTTGCGGACATTCGGCGGGGCAGCATTGCAAATATCGCAAAGCACATTCCCTTCCGTGCGGCTGAACGAGCGACACAAGTGTTAATGCGCTGATCGGCCGCGCTAACCCATGCGTCGCTGCGACTTTTTGCTGTTCGGGCATTGCCCGCCAAGTCCGCCGCCCGTGCAACCACAGTCCCATTTGCGGCATTTTCCAGAAAATTTGATACGCATTTTTGCCGCATGCGGCAGACAACAAGCTCGCTCCTCAGAAACTTGTTTGTAGGAGTAGCGATGCTTGCTCGTCCTGTGTTTGGTATTGTTGCATCAGTTTCCTTGATTGTCGGGACAAGCGCCAACGCTCTTCCAAACCGCTTCCACCACTATTATCCAGCTCAGCACAATTTCTCTTCGGTACAACATACCGCCGCGTTCAACACCTATCACGCCAACAACAACTATCGCGTCCACAACACTTATCGCGCCAACAATTACACCCACACCGCCGTGGCTTCTCGTGCGATCGCCAGTTCGCAAGATCAAATCGTCGCCCATCCGGTCGGCTGCCCGCGCACGCTGTTTTGCGGTTGCGGCGCCGCACTTGAGCTTGGCCTGTCGGATCCCTCGCTCTGGGCGGTCAAAACCTGGTACAAATTTCCGCGCGCAGCGGCGGCCCCCGGCATGGCATTGCTGTGGGGCGAACGACACGTCGCCGCGATCAGGTCGGTACACGGCGATGGCACCGTCACCGTCTATGACGCGAACTCAGGCGGCGGTTTGACGCGCGTGCATCGGATCTCGCTGAATGGTCTTGTGGTGGTTGATCCGCACGCCGGACATCACGGCGAACCGACATTCGCTTCATTCACGCCCGCATCTCAGGAGCCGTCGACCGCCAAAGCTAGTCCGGCCAGCGACGAGAAGCGTGCGCATCTGAGCGATCTGAAACACGATCATCAGAACGACTAGAGCATATCCCGGAAAAGTGGAAACCGGTTTTCCGAAAAAGGACATGCGATAATAAATAGATCTAGAGCACATCGCGATTTAGTCTAATCGTGATGTGCCCTGGGTCGAGGCGGAACCTTGCGAAGCTTGACGCCGCGGCGGGTTGCCCGGCGCCGACCGGCGTCCAGCCATTGCATCAGGACGAGCGCGCCTGCAGCCTTATCGGAATCGGTGCGTTCGCCTTGTAACTGCGCATGGCAAAGCTCGACCTGATATCCCGCACAGTCGGCAGGCTGAGCAGCCGGCGCAGAACCGTCGCCTCATACGACGCGATGTCGGCGACAACGACTTCCAGCAGGAAGTCGCTGTCCCCGGACACCAAGTGGCAGGCGATAACCTCCGGCATATCGCGGATGGCGGCGATGAAGACGTCGGCATTCTCCTGGGAATGCCCATCGACCCGCACGCTGGCGAACACCGTCACCGACAGACCAAGCGCATTGCGGTCGATGATCGCCCGATAGCTCTCGATCACGCCGGCTTCTTCCAAGATCTTCACGCGCCGTGAACACGGTGACGGCGATAGGCCGACCTTATCGGCGAGCACGATATTGGGAATCCGCGCCTCGGACTGGAGTTCGGCGAGGATCTTCAAGTCTACGGCGTCAAGCGCCAACTTGGCATGAATGGGCATTCCATAAGCCAATATTGATCAATTCGCGCACATTATCGTGCTAATACTGGCACAATTGGCAACATTGGGCGAGAAAATTGTTCACAATGCCGGTAAAGGAGCCGCCATGACCAAATCACTCGCCGAGCTTGGGTTCGCGACCCGCGCCATTCATTTCGGTTACGACCCGCTTGAGTACAAAGGCTCGCTCAACCCGCCGGTCTTTCTGACCTCGACCTATGCGTTCGACAAAACGGACACCGGGACCAACCGCTTCGCCGGAGAAAGCGACGGCTTTATTTACAGCCGCGTTGGCAATCCCACGGTGGCGATCCTCGAGAGCCGGCTTGCCGCCCTCGAGCATGGCGAAGCTGCCCTCGCGACCTCATCAGGGGTTGGGGCCCTCACCGCCGTGATCTGGACCGTGTTGCAGAGCGGCGACGAAATCATCGCTGACAAGATGCTCTATGGCTGTACGTTCGGCTTGTTCGCACATCACTTCAGCCGTTTCGGCATCACGGTGACGTTCGTCGATTTGACGGATCCGAAGCAACTCAAAATCGCCCTGAACTCGACGACGCGTATCGTTTTCACCGAGACGCCGACCAACCCCAACATGCGTGTTATCGATATCGCGGCGGTCGCCGACATCTGCCGCACATCGGGTGCGCTGTTCATCGTCGACAACACCTATTGCACGCCGTATTTGCAGCGGCCGCTTGAATTGGGCGCGCACATTGTGACCCATTCGGCCACGAAATATCTCGGCGGTCACGGCGACCTGCTCGCCGGCGCCGTGATTTCGAGCAAAGAGATTATCGATCAAGTGCGTTTTGCCGGCATCAAGGAGCTGAACGGCGCCTGCATTTCGGCATTCGACGCTTTTCTGATCCTGCGCGGATTGAAAACGCTCAACCTGCGCATGGATCGTCACTCCGCCACGGCGATGCGGCTTGCCCATGATTTCGAGGCGCACCCCGCGGTCGACCGCGTGTACTATCCGGGCTTGGACAGCCACCCGCAGAATCAGCTCGCGCGTGCGCAAATGCGGGCGATGGGGGGAATGATCGCGCTCGAACTCAAAGGCGGGTTGAACGCAGCCAAAAGCTTTATGGACCGGGTGCGCTTGGCAACGCGCGCCGTCAGCCTGGGCGACGCCGAAACCCTGATCCAGCACCCGGCGACCATGACGCACGCGACCTACGACCCCGACGAACGCGCCCGCCATGGCTTCACCGATGCACTCATTCGCCTTTCGGTGGGACTCGAAGACTACGAAGACCTGCGCGCCGACTTCATGCAGGCCCTGGAGCAGCCGCACTAGGTCTACTTATTATCGCATGTCCTTTCCGGAAAACCGGTTTCCACTTTTCCGGGACATGCAGGGGGCCTCCGCAGGGTTCCACGTCCGGGCGCCTGCCGTGCTGCGGACGACGATTTACAGGCTGCGCGCGCGTCACCCAAATCGTCTATACTGGCCTGACAGAGGCTTGAATGCAGAGGGACGGAGGCGCGGGTGCTTGAACTTTACAACAATATCAATTCGGTCTGCGCGCAGAAGGTGCGGATCGCGCTTGCGGAAAAAGAGCGCGATATCGTCGAACATTTGCTCACCCTGCAGGGCGATCAGAACGATCCGGACTATCTGAAGCTCAATCCGAACGGGGTGGTGCCGACCCTGGTGCACGACGGCAAGGTCATCACCGAATCGTCCTTGATCCTTTACTACATCGACGACGCCTTTCCGGACCCGCCGCTGATGCCGAAGACGCCGGCCGCCCGCCACCGGGTCCGGCTGTACAACAAGCTGATCGACGAATACGTCCACAATTCCTGCACGATCATCACCTTCGCGACAGCGTTCCGGCCGCGCTTTCTCAAGGTGCCGCGGGAGCAATGGCTGGCGGAGATCAACAAGGCGCCGCTCAAGCGCCGCGCCGAATACAAGCGCAGCGTCATCGAGCACGGGCTGGACTCCGAGTTCGTGCGCGACGCCCTGCATCAGCATGAAAAGCTGATTTCCTGGATGAGCCAGGACCTGAAGAACGGGCCCTATCTGGCCGGCGACGCCTTCACCAACGCTGATTGCGCGGTCATTCCCTACATCCTGCGCCTCGAACTGCTCGGGCTTTCCGGAATTTGGAAAATCGACCCCGCCGTGGCCGATTGGTGGGCGCGCATGCGCCAGCGACCTTCGCTGAAGACCGCCGTCTTCGACCGCATGCAGGAATCCGATTGGGCGCCGTTCAAGAATCTCTCACCCGATCCTTGGCCGAAGGTGCAGGCTCTGTTGACCGCGGCCTGATGGTGTCTTGCCACTTCCGGCCCTCGGTTTGTTTGTCATCGCTTCATCCATTGACGCTATCGTGCCGGCCGGGCATCCCAAGGGATCAAGGGCGGCACAAAGCTTAATGCGCCATGCAACGCTTGATGGCCCCAAATTGGACCACATTTGCGGGGACATCGATTGCGGCGCGTCGGACCGTCAGCTTTATTTTGAGGATTTGCATGACCAAGTTCTTGGCCTGCGCATTTGCCGCTGTGCTTCTGGCTACGGGTGTCTCGACGGCAGGCGCGGCTGAAGACGCCACCGCCGACGACACCGCGCATTTCCTCGCCGGAATGCGCCCTTCAGCCGGCTCACCCCTGACTGCTTTGACCAAGAGCGGGGTCTGGCAACGGCATGCGGCTCACTTTGACGGCGTGTTCGAGCAAAAGGACCGCGACTCGATCAACAAAATCCATGTTTTCGCAGCCAAGTCCATTCCGCAGTCGGACCGGCCCCTGCTGTACTTTTTCAGCGGCCCGGACTTTCTCTACGCCAACGCCTTCTTCGGCGATGCGTCGACCTATGTGATGAGCGGCCTGGAGCCGGCCGGCGAAATCCCGAAGCTCGAAAACCTCAATCCGGGAGCGCTGGCTTTCACGCTCCACAACACCGAACGCTCGCTGAGCTCCGTGCTCAATCTCAGCTTCTTTCAAACCAACGATATGCGAAGCCAACTGAGCGAAGGGCCGGTGTTCGGAACCGTGCCGCTGCTCTACGTATTCCTCGCGCGCGCCGGCAAGACCATCGGCGAGGCCGAGACCGTGGTCCTCGACCAGGACGGCAATGTGAAGCCGGGGGCGGAACACAAAAGCGCAGACGTTGCGCAGGCATCCCATGACGCCCCCGCCTCGCGTGATACGCACGATGAGGTCCACGGCGTCCGCATCATATTTTCGGACAAGAACCATCCGCGGCAGACGCTGTATTATTTCGGCGGCGACGTTTCCAACAGTGGCTTACGAAAGAGCGGGCTGCTGAAATTCTGCGGCACGCTCGGCAACACCAACGCCTTTGTCAAAAGCGCGTCGTATCTCCTGCATCGTGACCAGTTTTCCGATCTGCGCGAATTCCTGCTGAAGCAAAGCGCATTGGTCCTGGAGGACGACAGCGGCATTCCGCTGGCAAATTTCGACACCGCGAAATGGGATTTGCAGCCGTACGGCAACTACGTCGGGCCGATACCGTTGTTCCGCAATCGGTACCAGACATCGCTGGCGCAACTGTTTCGGCAGCACGACCGCAAGGCGATTGATTTCGGCCTCGGCTATCAATGGCGCCGCAATACGTCCAATCTTCTGTTGGCGATCAAAAAAACGCCCATCCTTTAGGATTTCTGCGGCCCAGAAGGACTGAATTCGCGGACCCGTCTCCGGCCATGCGAGCATTTGCGGGCCGTCTCGGCCCGGCGCGAGGAAGACCCTTCGCGCGGGTTCATGGCATCGTTTTCGCCGTGGTCACTGTTCGGCCGCTATTATTCGTCTATTCCTGGGTGGACGGGGGGCAAGCATGTCATCGATCTGCAGCGCGGTCGTTGTTGCTCGGGGCCTCGCCGCGCGCTCCTTTTATCGATGGCAACGCGGTTTCTGGACGGTGTTGCTCGCTTCTGCGATCACCGGCCCCCTAGGTGCAAAAGAGGCGTCGAAGCCGAATCACCCGCACCAGACGTCCGAATCAAAGCATCAAAAGACCGCCGACTCGAAGCATCACGGGCACGGATCGGCGCACGACAGTAAGCACGCCAAGGGAACGACCGGCCCGCGCGTGCTGTTGGGCCGCGACGCGGACGATCAGGCGCCGGGGGCGGCTGGGGCAGCAGAACCCGGTTTTGCAACAATCAAACAAGCCATCGATCTTGCACGAAAGCACAAGGTCAGTGAGGCAAGCGCGCTGGCACGGACGATCGACGATCCGGTCGGCCGGAAGCTGGTCGAATGGGTCGTGCTGCACGATTCCGACAGCTCCGCGGGCTTCGACAGCTACGCGGCCTTCATCCAGGCCAATCCCGATTGGCCGGGCATCCAGGTGCTGCGCCGGCGGGCGGAGGTGCAGTTGTGGCGGGAGCGCCGCGACGCGGCGACGGTGCGCCGCTTCATCGGCGGCCAACCCACCAGTTCCGTCGGCCGGCTCGCTCTGGCCCGGGTGCTGCTGAACGCTGGTGACCGCGCCGGCGCCGAGCGCGAAGTGCGCGGCGTGTGGTGGTCCGCGGAAATGTCCGCCGAACTCGAAGGCGCCGTGGCGAGCGAGTTCAACGATCTGCTCACGTCAGCAGACGATGTCGGACGCATGGACCGGCGCGTCGGCGCCAAGGATTTCGGCGCGGCGATGCGCGCCGCCAAGCGGCTTGGCCCCGGTCGCGTCGCCATCGTCAAGGCTTGTGAAGCCGCCGAGGCCAACGCCAAAAAGGGCGAGGCTTTGCTCCGCGACGTTCCCGAGGAGCTGCGGGGCGATCTGGGTTACGTGCTGTGCCGCCTGCATTGGCTGCAAATGCACGACAATCCGACCGCAGCCGCTCAGCTCCTGACGGCGACGTCGTTGACGGGCCTGGAGCGGCAGGACACCGATGAGTGGTGGCGCGAGCGCCGCGTGCTGGCCCGTAAGCTGCTCGATCTCGGCGACCCGCAGACCGCCTACCGCATCGTGCGCGAGGCAGCGGTTCCGGCCAATCCTTATTACCGCCCCGAATACCACTTCATGGCCGGCTGGATCGCCTTGCGGTATTTGAACGATCCGCAAACAGCATTCGCGCACTTTAGCCATGTCGACGATGGCTCCGGCGACCCGGTCGTGCTGGCGCGTGCCGGTTACTGGCGCGGCCGTGCTGCGGAGGCCGCGCATCAGTTCGGCGACATGCGCGCGCAATATCAGGCGGCCGCGGCCTACCCGACCGCCTATTACGGCCAGCTCGCCCGCGCCCGGCTCGGTTACCACCAGGTCGCCGTCCTTTCGCCGCAGCAGGCGGCGGGCGGCTCGCGCAACGACGTGGTGCGGGCCGTGGAAATTCTGTACGCGACCGGCGAATTCGACATGGTGTTGTCGTTCATCAACGACTTTGCCGAGAGCAGCACCGATACCGCGACCCTGACCGCGCTCGGTGAACTCACGCTGCGCCATCACGATGCACAAGCGATGCTGGCACTCGGCAAAACGTCGCTGGCCCGCGGTCTGCCGATGGAACGCTACGCGTTCCCGGAGATCGGCGTGCCGTCCTACAAGGCGATCGCGCCGCCGATCGATCATTGCGTCGTCTACTCGATCGTGCGGACCGAAAGCGCCTTCAACCAAGCCGACACCTCGCCCGCCAAGGCGGTCGGCCTGATGCAGATCACGCCGGAGGCCGGCAAGGACACCGCGAAGCGGTTCGGCGTATCCTACGACTGGAAGCGTCTGGTTTCCGATCCGGTTTACAACACGCAGATGGGCGCCGCCGAGTTGAGCGCCTTGCTCAAGGAGTATTCCGGTTCGTACGTGATGACGTTCGCGGGCTACAATGCCGGGCCGCGGCCGGGTGCGTCAGTGGGTGGCGCAGCACGGCGATCCGCGCGATCCCAATGTCGATGAAGTCGACTGGGTGGAGCGCATTCCGATTTCGGAGACGCGCAACTACGTGCAGCGCGTCATGGAAAACTTGCAGATCTACAGCTTGCGCTTCGGCTCCAGCGTTGCCACGGTCGAGCCCAACCTGCATCGGCCTGCAAACGAAGCGCGGCCCTCCAAACCATTCTCGGTCTTCGCGCTTCCCGAGTAGTGATTGATGCTGCGGTGGATCGCGGCACTGCATTTCGCGGAGGGCCGTTCGGCCGCCGGTCCGGAAGCGCGTGTGTTTGACACGCGCTATTGCGCGGTCAATCCGCCGTCGACCGCCAGCGCTTGGCCGACGATGTAGGACGCATCGTCTGAAGCGAGAAACAAAACGGCGCGAGCGATCTCTTCAGGCTCCGCGATCCTGCCGATCGGATGGCGTGACAGGATGAAGGCCTCGACCTTGGGGTCCTGAAACCAGTTCGCCAAAATGCGCGTGCGCGTGGCGCCCGGGCAGACCGCGTTGATGCGAACGCCCTGCCCGATATAGTCGAGCGCGGCCGTGCGGGTAAGCCCGACCACGCCGTGCTTGCTCGCCGAATAAGCGCCGATGCCGCGCTCGCCGACCAGCCCGGCCACCGAAGCCGTGTTGACGATGGCACCGCCGCCGGCACGCACCATGGCGGGAATCTCATACTTCATGCCGAGAAAGATGCCCTTGAGATTGACGTCGATCACACGGCTCCAGGCCACCTCTTCTTCGTCGGCGACCGCAAAACCGCTGGCGCCGATGCCGGCGTTATTGAACGCCACATCGAGGCGGCCAAAGGCGGCGAGCGTACGCTCGACCATGCCGCGGCAATCGGCTTCACGGCTGACGTCGGCGGCGATCGCCAGCGCCTCGCCGCCGGCTTCGCGGATGGACGCGGCAGTCGCCTCCGCTTCGGGCTCGTCCTGATCGACAACAACAACCCTGCCACCTTCCTTGGCGAACTGCTGAGCCGCCGCCCGGCCGATGCCGGAACCGGCGCCCGTTACCAGAATGCCGCGTCCGGCAAAGCGTCCGCTCATGATCACACCTTTATCCGGCGAGATACGCGCTGTGCAGGATGTCGGGATTTTTCAGAAGCGCCTCGGGCGCGCCGGAAAAACAAATACGGCCGCGCTCCATCACATACGCATGATGCGCGATGCGCAGCGCGATGTGCGTGAATTGCTCGATCAAAAGAACACCAATGCCGTTGGCCGCAAAGCCTTCGAGCACCGGCACCAGCCGCGCCACGATCACAGGGGCGAGGCCAAATGAAAGCTCGTCGGCCAGAATGTAGCGCGGCTGGCTGACGATCGCTTGGCCCAGAACCAGCATTTGTTGCTGGCCGCCGGACAAGGCGCCGGCGCGCGTCCCCAGGCGCGGCTTCAACTCCGGAAAGGTGTCGAGCGCACGCGCGACCGCCGCGTCGAGTTGCGTTGTGTTGAGCGCAGTGCCGGCAACGCGCAGATTTTCCTCGACCGTGAGTTCGCCGAGCACGCGATGTCCCTCAGGCACCGCGACCACGCCAAGGCGGCGAACGTTCTCCGGGCGCAAGCCGTTGATGGGCTTGCCGTCGAGCACGACCTTGCCGCCGGTCAGCGGCAAGGCACCGGCGATCGACAACACCAGCGAACTCTTGCCCGCGCCGTTGGCGCCGAGCAACGCGGTGATCTTGCCGGGCGCGATGTCGATATCGACGCCGTGGATGACCGGCTTGCCGGCGCGCGCCACCGTGACGCCGATTGCCGACAGACCGCCGCTCATGCCGCAACGTCCTCGATCGTGCCCAGATACGCGGCGCGCACTTTCGGGTCTTTCAGCACGTCGGCCGTGCCCCCGAAGGCGATCTTGCTGCCGAAATCGAGCACCAGGGTTTCCTGACAGGTCGCCGAAATCAGATCGACGTCGTGATCGACCAACAAAACCTGCGCGCCGCAAAATCCCGGAATGCCGATGATGATCTGGCGCAGATGATCGGATTCGTTTTGGCTCAAGCCGGCGCCTGGCTCGTCCATCATCACCAAACGCGGCTTGGCGACGATGCACCGCGCAATCTCGACCAGCCGCCGTTCGGCGGCGTTGAGCACAGCGCCGATGCGCTCCGCCTGCTGGCCCAGGCCGACATAGTCGAGCGCTTCCGCGATGAGATCGCGTCGCGGGCGGCCGCCGGTCGGAAGGTTGTCGAGCGCGGCGGCGACGTTGTTCCAGATCGTGAGGTTTTCCACCACCTGCTCGGTCTGAAAGGTGCGGCGCACGCCGAATGCGGCGCGCCGATTGATGGCGATGCGCAACAGATCGACGCCGTCGACGATCACGGTGCCGGATGCGCATTTGACGAAGCCGCTCATGGCGTTGAGCAAGGTCGTCTTGCCAGCGCCGTTCGGTCCTACGAGGCCCGTGATATTGGCGCCGATATCGGCGGACAGATCGTTGAGGCCCCGAACACCCCCGAATGCGACCGTGAGATTGCGGATCTCGATCACAGTTTCCGCTCCATGGCGCGCGGCCAGATTGCCGAGAGCTTGGCGCTCACCAACCGGCCAAGACCGACCACCTGCCCCGAGATGCCTTGCGGCGCCGTGATGAGCGCATGCAGCAAGCCGGCGCCGAACACCATGATGGCGAGGTTGCCGTCGATGTGCCAATCGGTGAGCAGGCCCGGCACGGCGCGCAGCAACAAGCCGGCAAAGATCGGCCCAGACCAGTGGAAGGCGCCGCCGATCACCGTCAACGCGAACAACATGATCGACTCGCTGGCCGGGAATGCGCGGCCGTCGAGTTGTCCGATGCTGCCGGCCATCAGCGCGCCCGCGACACCGGCCAGAAAGCCCGCGATGGCGAAGGCGATCACCTTGTAGGCGATGAGATTGACGCCCATCGCGACCGCGACCGGCTCGCTGCGGCGGATCAGCGCCCAAGCACGGCCGACGCGCGTGCGCTCGATCAGCATGGTGAGCACAAAGCCGATCGCGACCACAACGACGACGTAACGAAAGTACGCCGCGTCGGTCGGCGCCAGCGGCGGATGCGGCATCAGTTGCCGCGCGCCGGCATAGACTTTGCCACTCAAACCGGGGCCGCCGTCCGGGAAACTCGTGGCGTTGATGATGATCTGGAAAGCGCCGGCGATCATCAAAGTGATCAGTGCGAAATAAAGTCCGCGCATGCGCAAAGCGGGCAACCCAAAAATCACGCCGCACACCGACGCCGCAAGGCCGGCCGCCAAGATGTCGAGCTCGAACGGCAGGTGAAAGGCATGGAACAGGCGCAGCGCGACCCAGCCGCCGACACCGAACAGCGCATATTGGCAGAGCGAGACCATGCCGAGCTGGGCATAAAGCAGCGCCACGCTGAGACTGCAGAGCCCGACGATCACCACTGACGTGGACGCTTTGAGCCAATACGCTGAGGCGAACGCCGGCAGCGCAATCGCGACCACGACGGCGAGCAGCAGGCCGACCCGCAATTGCTTCCACAAGCTGCCGACGGCTTCAAAGCTGGCCGGGATCGACCTGAACTGGTCGATGCGGCTGAGCATGAGCCCGCCACGCTGGTACCAAAGCAGCGCACCGACGGCGAAGACGAACGGCGCCGCGGAGCGTACGGCGGAGACGCCGGGAAACGGCGTCGCAATCGCTTCCAGCACACCGATGGCGAGACCGCCGATAATCACAGCGGACAGCGATGTCAGCCGCCCGAGGATTGCGGCCGCCACCGCAGGAACCACCATGTAAGTCAGCGGGATCGCCTGCAGCCGCACCATGTTGGCCAAAAAGATGCCGCTGACGCCTGACAAGACGCCCGAAATCGCCCAGGCCCAGGCGTCGACGCGCAACACCGGAACGCCGATCAGCGCACTGATCTCGCGGTCGTTGGCGAGCGCGCGCATCGACAGGCCAAGCCGCGTGCGATTGAGAAAGACACCCATGCCGGCGGTCACCAGGACGCCGAGGCCGAACGCAATCGCGCGCGTCGCGGTGACGCGCACGCCGATCACCTCAAAGCCGATGGTGTCGGTCGGCAGCCGCAGGCTGCGCGGCCACTCGCCCCAAATGAATTCGCAGAAGCCGAGAACGATCAGTGCGAAGCCGAGCGTCGCCACCGCGCGTATGATCGGATCGCTGTGCGCGAGACGAGGCGCGATGACGCGTCCGTAGAACAAGGCCAGCGCGGTCGAGACGACGACGCCGGCGATCCAGCCGACCCACGCCGGACCGCCGGAGTCGGCGATCTGCCAGGCCAGCAGCGCGCACAGCGCACCAAGTGCGCCCTGCGCGAGATTGAGCACGCCAGAGGCGCGGTAGAGGACGACCAGCCCAACACCGGCGAGGACATAAACCGCGCCGGTGCTGAGCCCCGATACAATGAAAGGACCGAGGTTCGGCATCGTTAGGACTTGCTGTTTCCCCGGTGACTCAATCGACGTTCAAGCGGACAAAGCTTCTGCTTAGTCCGCCAGGTGCTGATCCTTTTCCATCTTCAAGATGCCGGCAAGATCGGGATCGACCGCCTGGATGCAGGACTTGCGGGTGACGAAGCCGTCGTCCTTGATCTCCGCGACCGAGCCGGCGTGGATCGCGTTGTGCTCATCGCCTGGGCCGTAATACCAGGGATTGCACGACACATCGGTCTTGACGTTCTTGATGTTGCGGAACGCTTCCGTGACCGACGCGCGATCGATCTTGGCGGGATCGAGTTTCAACAGCGCGTTGGTGGCAGCAACCGCCGCCAGATAGCCGGCTTGCGAGAAGGTGTTTCGCTGGTCGGTCGGCTTGCCGTATTTGTTCAGGATGGCGTGCCAATTGTCGATGTCGCCGCCCTTCTTGTCGAGCGGCTCGAGTTCGAGCTGCACGAACACGCGGCCGCCCTTGGTCCAATAAGGCCCGATCGCCTTGGGCACGCTGGCATCGTAATGCGAGGTCGGGGCGATGATGTAGACCTTGCCGCCCAGATCCTGCTGTTCGGCAGCGGCGTAGAGCGGCATGCCGACTTCCTTCGGCGTGTTGAAGTCGATCGCGTCCGGCTTGAACGCCATCGCCTCAAGGATCACCGAGGTGCCGTCCATTGAACCCGGATCGATCAGGATGGTTTTGACCTCCATGCCGACCGTCTTGCCGTAGGCGGCGACGCCTTCGCACGACCAATCGCCGACATTCGGGATGTTGGGTCCGATGCAGACCAGACGCTTCACTTTCAGATCGTCGTGCGCGTATTGCGCAGCGCCGATGTTGCTCATGCGCGGCCCGCCGTTGGTGGGCGCAATGTTACGCGAATGGAAGCAATCGCGGGGAACGCCGACGCCGGCGATCACCAGCACACTGTTCGCCTCATAGAACTTCGCATTGGCGCCGCATTCGACGAAGCTCGAATTGCCGACGAGACCGACCACTTTGGTGTCATTCACAAGCTTCGCGGACACCTGCGCGGCGGTTTCCGGATTCCACTGGTCGTCCTCGACGCTGTAATGGATCGGACGGCCGTTGATGCCGCCGTTCGCATTCACGCACGCGAAATAAGCGGCGGCGGCTTGTGCCGAACCGCTGAAATCGGCCGGCCCGGTCTTGCCGACCACGGCGCCGATTTCGATCGGTTGGCCGGTCGCGGCCTTGCCGTTGTTCAGGCCGCATTTCGGTTCGGCGGCGCTGGCCGCATTGGCCGTTGCCAGCGTCATCGCGACGCCCATGATGGCGCCGGTCAGTATCCACAGTACTTTCATCGTCTTCCTCCCCTTACTCATGCCCGGGTTTATTGATTATCCAGCAAATTCCCGCAGCTTTGCGGCCATAACATCAAGCGATCGCCAGCGAAAGCAAAATTGCGCCGTCGCAACGTCGACCGATTGTCGCGATTTCCACGCCATCACAAATCCGGGAAACGCCCACGCGCGATTGGACATTGTCGGGTAGTGTTCTCGATCGACGCGACGTCCGTTTCCCGAACAAATCACCTCCCAGAGCCAAACAACGCGACGGCGGAGCCAGTTATGAATGCGCACCGTCGCTATCATACCGCCGCGCTGCCCGCCTTCTTTATTGCGCGCGCACAAAAAATTGTCCGGCGGCGCAACTTTCCTCTTTCCAAGTCACCTCCCGCGATGTGCCACGATTGCGATCAGGACCACACGACCTGAACGTCGGTATTGGCGAACAAGCCCTCTTCGCCAAATTCAACGCCGAAGCCGGAGCTTTTGACGCCGCCGAACGGCGCGTTCGGCTGGATCGGTCCGTGCTTGTTGATCCAGGCGGTGCCGCATTGCAGCTGCAGCGCGACGTCCTTGGCCTTCTGAATGTCCTTGGACCAGACAGAGCCGCCCAGTCCGTGCGGATTGTCGTTGGCGCGCGCGATCACCTCGTCGACCTCGGTGTAGCGAATGATCGGCAGAACCGGGCCGAACTGCTCTTCGTCGACCAGCGGGTTGCCGTTTTCGAGATCGGCGATGAGCGTCACCGGAAAGAATAGCCCTTCGGCCGGCGTGCTGCCGCCGAGCAGCATCCTGCCGCCGGCTTTCTTGGCCGCGTCGGTCAGGCGCGCGACCTTGTCGAACTGCATGCGATTTTGGATCGGACCGAGGATGCTGCCTTCATCGAGCCCGTCGCCGACCGGAACGGTCTTGGCGAACGCGGTGACCTCGCTGCACACCGCATCGAAAATGCTGTCGTGGACATAAAGCCGCTTGAGCGCCGCGCAGGTCTGGCCGTTGTTGATGAACGCGCCCCAGAACAAACCCTGGGCAATCTGTTTCGGATCGGCGTCCGCCAGCACGATGCCGGCATCGTTGCCGCCAAGCTCGAGCGTCAGCCGCTTCAAGGTTTCGGCAGCGCTCGCCATCACCTTCTTGCCGGTGCGCACCGAGCCGGTGAACGCGACCTTGCCGATGCCGGGATGCGAGGAAAGCGCCGCGCCGAGCGTATCGGGGCCGGTCACGCAATTGACCACGCCCGGCGGCAGCACCTCGTTCATGATCTCGATCATGCGCAGGGTCGACAGCGGCGTGTAGGGCGACGGCTTGTTGACCACGGTGTTGCCGACCGCGATGGCCGGAATGATGTGCCAGGTGGCGATGATCAGCGGCCAATTCCACGGCGTGATCGAGCCGACGACGCCGATCGGCTTGCGGTAGAGCTCGATGCGGCCTTCGTTATTGTCCTGCAGCACCTTGACCGGCATCGGAATGTCGGCGGTGTAGTGCGTCCAGGCCTGCACGCCGCCGAGCTCGAACCGCGAGCCCATGCCGTTGAGCGGCTTGCCCTGCTCCTGGGTCAGCAGCCGCGCCAGCTCTTCGGCGTGTTCGCCGATTTTCTTGCCGGCGGCATGGCACAGCGCGCGGCGCTCGGCGTCCGGCATCTTGGACCATTTGGAGAAGGCGGTTCCCGCCGCCGAGATGGCACGATCGAGATCGGCCTCGGTCGCGACCGGAGCGCGGCCGGCGACTGCGCCGCTTGAAGGATTGAGGACTTCAAAATGCTCTTTGGTCGCAACCTTTGCGCCGTCGATGATGAGATGAAACTGGTCCATTGTCCTAGCTCCTGATGTCGTCGCCGTCTGTCGAAAATCTCAGGCCGCATCCCTTGCCCGCGCCTCGCGGGCGCGAATGAGATCGGCCGCCTTTTCGCCGATCATGATCGACGGCCCGTTGGTGTTGCCGCTGACCACCGTCGGCATGATCGAGGCGTCGGCGACACGCAGTCCCTCGACGCCATAGACACGGAGCTGCGGGTCGACGACGCTCATCGCATCGATGCCCATTTTGCAGGTGCCGGCCTGGTGGTGATACGTCTCGCAGGTCTGCCGCACCCACTGCTCGCGGTCGGCACGGGTCTTAGCCTGCGGCCAGACGGAGCGTTTGCGCCACTTGGCGAACGAGGCGCTCTCCATGATCTCGATCGACACTTCGAGCGAATGAACCAGCGTATTGAGATCGGCCGGCTCGCTGAGATAGCGCGGATCGATGTGTAGCGGCGCCGCCGGATCGGCTGCCGTAAGCTTGAGCTCGCCGCGCGAGACCGGGCGGATGATGCCGGGTGCGATCGCATAGGAATTGGCGGGAATTTCCAGCGTCGGCAACGGCGGTGCGTTGCACATGAACAGCGGCTGATGATCGGGCGACAGCAGTCGCGGATCGCTCTTGGCAAACAGATGCGCCTCGAGGACGTTCTTCTTCGGCGCCGGAATTTCGCGGCTGGCTTCGTGGATGACGAACGTGAGCAAGTGATCGTGAAGATTTTGTCCGACACCCGGCAGGTCGGCTTGCGGCGCGATACCGAGTTTTTTCAGATCCTCAGCCGGACCGATGCCTGAGAGAAGAAGAAGCTGCGGCGAGCCGATGGCGCCGGCGCTGACGATCACCTCGGTCGACGCACGTGCAGTGTTGAGCTTGCCACCCTGTTCGTAGATGACGCCGCGGCAGCGTCCGCCTTCGATCAAGAGCCGATGACTGCGCGCTCCGGTTTCGACCGTGAGATTACGCCGGTTGTGTGCCGGCGCCAGGAATGCGGCCGCCGCGCTGCAGCGACGCCCGTCGCGCGTGGTGGTGTCGGTGTAGCCGACGCCGGCCAGTTCCGGGCCGGAAAAGTCATAATTGATCGGATGCCCGGCGCGGACCGCCGCGTCGATGAAGGCATCGGTGAGCGGGTTGGGCGTGGTGTTGCGCGAAATCGTCAGCGGTCCGCCGACCCCATGATAGCGCGAGGCGCCGCCGTAATAATCTTCCGACTTTTTGAAGTAAGGCAGGACGCTTTCGTAGTCCCAACCGACATTGCCCAGATAGGCCCAATGATTGTAGTCCGCCGGCGCGCCGCGGACATAGATCATGGCGTTGAGGCAGCTTGATCCGCCCAGCACCTTGCCGCGCGGCCAGTAGACTGAGCGGTTCAGCGCCGCGGGCTGCGGTACGGTGGTGTAGCCCCAGTCAAATCCGGTGGTCCAAAGCTCCCAGGCGCGGTGCGGAATAAAGATCCGCTCATCGTGGTCGCGATCGCCGGCCTCCAGAAGCAAAACACTAACGGACGGGTCTTCCGACAAGCGTGATGCGATCGCGCACCCGGCCGAGCCTGCGCCGATGATAATGTAATCGTGGGCTGCCAAACCCGTCCTCCCCGCGTGCCGCGCTCGGTTCCGCCGCTATGGGCGGATTCCCGTGCGTCTTTTGCGAGCGATGGTAGCGCTCCGAGCTGCCGGGAGAAATGGCGGACATTCACTAGTGGAGCGCGACCGCTCTTTTGGGCGGTACAGCGCTAGAGCCACTTCAGGCAGGCTTGGGCCAATTCCACCTGATTGCGCACCTTCAGCTTGGCGCGGGCGCTGCGGAGCTGGTTGTCGACGGTGTTCGGCGATTTGCCCAGCCGCTGCGCGACTTCCTTATAGGTCAAGCCGGCGGCCGAAAGCCGCACCGCGGACATCTCCGCGGCCGAAAGCTGGGCCAGGATTAAAGGTTTTTCGAGCCGGACCTGTGCCCTGACGATCGGGCTGAAAAATTCGGTGATGAATTGATCGAAGTAGCTGAGATCGGCCGCGTCCCAAGCCCGCACCGCGTCGGTATCATCGATGCAAACAAGGCCGAAGATCTGGTCGTCCACTTCCAACCGGCGCGCCAGTTTCGATTTTGAGCCAAGCCCGTCCCAGTATTTCTCAATGCCCGGACAGGTTTCGAGGCTCTGATAGACCGGCCCGCGCGATTGCCAGACCTGCTGCACCGGCCAAATCTGGTTGGGGAACGCGCCCTCGAAGGCCGGTATGTCAAGATCGGGAACCAATTCGACGGCGCTTGGAATGTAGACCGGCTTATCCGGACTGCCGAATCCAAAATCGACCCGGCTGGCCCCGAACCGCTCCAACATGAAGCGCAACGCAGCGCTATACATCGCCTCAGGCTCATCGAAGCAGAGCAGCATGTGGGCGGCGCAATCGAGCATGCTTGCCGGCGCGACACCGCGCTTTTGGTCGAGCAGCGTCACTTTCAGATTCTGGACGAGAACTGATGAATATGCCGCGTTCATCGTGGACGCCTGTGCGGTCTGTTGTCGGCCCTGAGAGCGGCTGACCGCGGCCGCCACGGCGCTCGCGCGCATCTGCCTTTGGCAGTCTATGTCTTGAGACGAACGCTGTCATGTTGGTCTTCTGCAACCAAGCGTGTCAAGACTTGTACAAGGCGGCCATCTCAAGGCCGCCAGTTCTGCTAAGGGGAGGAGCCAGAGCGATGAAAACGGCGGAATTGTTCGACGTGCGTGGACTTGCGACGATCGTGACCGGCGCAGCGAGCGGTATCGGTCTCGCCTACGCCGAAGTCATGGCCGACAACGGCGCGCGCGTGACCTTGATGGATAAAGACGCAGCCGCGCTCGACGTCGCGATCCGCGAGCTGGCCGGCCGCGGCGGCGACGTCCGCGCGCAGACGCTGGACGTAACCGACCGGCCGGCATTGCGCGCCGCGATCGATGCGGCGGCCGCGCACCATGGGGCGCTCGATGTGGTGTTCGCCAATGTGGGCATCGATTCACCGCCCGGCTTTCTCGGCATGAACGGTGAGCGAAATCCCAATGGGGCGTTCGAGAACGTCTCCGACGAGCGCTGGGATCTGGTCATGGAGACAAACCTCACCGCGATGTTCGGCACCATCAAAGCCGCCGTGCCGCACATGAAAAAGAATCCGAAAGGCGGGCGCATCATCGTCACCACGTCGGTGGCGGCGATCCGTGGCGAAGCCATCGTCGGCATGCCCTACATGCCGGCCAAAGCAGGCGCTGCCCATTTGGTGCGGCAGGCCGCGCTCGAATTGGCAAAGTACAATATCCTGGTCAACGCCATCGCGCCGGGGCCTTTCATCACCAATATTGCCGGCGGCCACATGCGCGATCCGGCAACAGTCGCCGCCTTTGCGCGCTTCGCGCCGCTGCGTCGGCTCGCCTCCACGGACGAGATCCAAGGCCTGGCGCTCTTTCTCGCGTCGCCGGCGTCGAGCTATGTCACCGGATCGCAAATCGTCATCGACGGCGGTGTTCTGCTCGGCCCTGCCGACTGATCGCGCCGGACGATCAGCAAGCTTGCCGACAGCGAACCATGCGGTTGCATGGCCTGGTCCCATCCCTGCCCTACCCAACTGGCCGGGTTGTTGCATGAATGCGGCGACGATGAAGGAACCGATGAGTGACCGACCAGGTGTACCCGACCGCCGAAGCTAGTCGACCGCCCTTGCCGCCGATCGAAGTGCCGATGAAAACCAGCATTTTGGTGCTGGTGCTGTGTTGGATCGGTATCTCCTCTGAAGGTTATGATGTCGGTGTCCTCGGCGCGATCCTGCCTGCACTCGCCACCGATCCGAACTGGAAGCTCACGCCGATTGAATTGGGCGCGCTCGGCAGCGTCACGATTTTCGGCATGCTGGCCGGCGGCCTGCTGAGCGGGACTGTCAGCGACCTCTACGGCCGCAAGCCGATGTTTTTGTTGTGCCTGACGCTGTTCGCGGTCTGCACGGCTTTGACCGCGTTGTCGCCGACACCAACATGGTTCGGCATCAGCCGCTTTGTCGCCGGCCTGGGGCTTGGCGGCATCATCCCGGCAGCCGCGGCACTGACGATCGAATACGCCGCGGCGCGCAACAAAAATTCCAATTACGGCCTGATGTATTCGGGCTATTCCGTCGGCATTTTTGCTGCAGCCCTCGCCGGCCGCGCGCTGTTGCCCGACCATGGCTGGCGCCCCGTCGTGCTGCTTGGCGCGGCGCCGGTGGTCTTCGTGCCTTTGATGTTGTGGCTGTTGCCGGAATCGCTGGAATTCCTCGTCGCCAAAGGCCGCGCCGGCGCGGCACAGAAACTGGCGGCGAGACTTTTGGTTGCGGTCCCGGTGAACGCCAAGACTCAAGGTCCGAGAGTTTGAGCTGGCGCGCGGTGCTCGGTGAAATCTTCGCCCGGCGCAACGCCAGGGCGACGATTTGTTTCTGGATCAGCTTGTTCATGGGGCTGCTTCTCGTCTACGGCATTGCCCAATGGCTGCCGCAGATCATGCGCAAGAGCGGCTATAATCTCGGTGACAGCCTGCTGTTCCTGGCGGTCTTCAGCTTCACCTCGGCGGCCGGTGGGATTCTGCTCGGACAATGGGCGGACAAGCTGGGCGTTCGGATCACGACCACGCTCGCTTATCTGCTGGGCGCCATCGGCATCGTCGCGCTCACGTTCAAAGGACCGATTTGGATCAATTATGTGATGGTCGCGATTGCGGGCTTCGGCACGGTGTCGGCCTCGCTGATCGTGACCGGCTATCTGGTCAACTATCTCGCGCCGTTCGCGCGTGCGTCCGGTACCGGATGGGCCTTGAGCTTTGCGCGCCTCGGCGCGCTGTGCGGTCCCCTGCTCGGCGGTTACATCGCGAGCATGAATGTCGACACGAGGTGGAATTTCTATGCCTTCGCGTGCGTCGCGCTGATCGCGGCGGTAGCGACAGCGCTGATTCCGAATAAGCCTGCTCCCGGCAACAGGCTTGCGCCCCAGAAGACCCGCACCCTCGAACTGTGAGCCGCGCGGCATACGCCCAGCGCACATTGGGCCGGCGCATGGACCGACCCGGAACCAATCGTCAGCATGGCCGGTTCCTCATACGACGAGATGGAGGAAACCATGCCTGAAGGCGCGTTATTGAATCGCCACCGCGACAAAAACGGCGAGATCAGCAAGAAACACGGTAATACGCAGGTCAGTACGCTGCGTAAGATTTACGGGCGCAACTTCGCGCCGGACTGCGATGAGCACGAAAAGCTCAGCAACGTTCTGGGCCAATTGGATGAGACATCGCTCAACCAGCTCATCGCGGATCATTCCACCGGCATACTGGAGAGGACGCTCCACAATTAGCCGTCGCCTCTTCGTCCGAGGAGTATGAAGGTAGTCCGAAAGGGTCGCCTGCAACTGCGGTCCATGCGATCAACGAGCTTTGCGATCGTACACGATCGTTTCGGGAACAATGTGCTCGACGTCGTCCGACGCGGTCCGCGGCAAGGCCAGGACGCTTTCCACCAGCGGACAGGCGTCGAGAGCGCTGAGGAAATCGCGATTGAACTTCGCTATGCCACCGATGCTACCAAACGCGTCGGTCAGCAACATTTGAACCTTCAACGATGCCGCCACTAAGGTTTCAGCACTGCAAGCCGTCCACAGGCATCGCTTGCGGCTTTGAAAACGAAGCGCCACCCACGTTTGGCAGCAAGCGAAAGCGTCGATGCACTTCAGCGGCCCAGCCGCGCAAATTCGCCGCCTGATGGCCTGGTTCAGGCGTGATCCACGATCGCACCGGCGTCGTGAAACCGACTTTTCTTCGCTCTGCCCGAATATGCAAGAACGGCTCTGCGCAGGCCGCCAAGTCTTTCTTGCCCGGTGGATTGGGCGAACCGAAGGCAGCGGCGATACGCTTGAAAAGCGGAAAGTCGAGATACGGCACTCTGATCTCGACGCCATGTGCCATTCCGGCCCAATCAGCGTCTCTCAAGAGCTGATTGCGCATATACCAAATACACTCCATCGCGGAGATTTTGGCCTGCACCGTCGTATCGCTCCGGCCCTGCGTGTCGACGGAGCGCGCGATTGCCGAGGCCGTCGACAATCTCTCCAATCCCTCCGCTAGTCGCTTCTCATCGATCAGCGCGTCGAGGTCCTCTTCCAGGTGCAACGCGCGGCACAGGAGATACAAGCTGGCAACATCCCGCGCGTGCCACGGCAGGCCGGCGAGTTTGGGGGAGACCCCGAACGGCACCAGCAAACGGCTGCCAAGCCGAAAGATTTGGGCTAGCAGCGGCACCTTGTGCCACAGGCCCGTCAGCCTCGACAGATGCGGTATCCGGCGGAACGACGGATATCCGGCGAACAATTCATCGCCGCCGATCCCGGACAGCGCCACCTTCAGACCGCTGTGAGCCGCCGCGCGGCTCACCAGATAGGTGTTGAGCCCGTCGATACTCGGCTGGTCCATGCAGTCGAAAAAGTCTCCGATCAGCGCCGAGAACTCTTCTCGGCCAAGCCGCGCGGTGAGGTGCTCAGTTTGCAACTGTTTGGCAGCCGCCTCAGCGGATGGCGCCTCGTCAAGGCTTAAGCCCTCATAGTCTCGGAATGCGAGCGTCACGGTGCGAATATCCGCTCGCTGCCGGGCGGCGAGCGTTGCAATCACCTTCGAATCGACGCCGCCGGAGAGGAAAACACCGGTCGGCACATCCGCGTTCACGTGCAATTTGACTGAGGTTTCGACCAATTCCCTCAACTCGTCGGGATCAACTGGCCGCGCGTCCTCGGCATAACACGCCATGAGCGATGCGAATTGCCGCGGCGCATCGGCGTGTCCGTATCTGATGCGTTGGACGTGCCCCGGCGGAAACATCCGAATGCCCGCCCACCAGCAGAATGGTTCCGGCACATGCCCCCAGATGTAAAAGCCGGCCAGCGCCGCCGAGTCGCGGCGGGTATCGACCGGCGCGCATCCGGCCAACGCCCGCGCACTGGATGCGAACCACATGACACCATCGCGCTCCGCCGCGTACAGCGGCTTGATGCCGAACGGATCTCGGGCCAGCCACAGTTCCTGCTTCAGGGCATCCCACAGCGCAAACGCGAACATGCCTCTCAGCTTCGGTAGCCCGGCCTCGCCCCACGCGGCAATGACGTTGATCAGCACTTCCGTATCGCTGGTGGAGCGAAAAACATGCCCGCGACCTTCGAGCTCCGCGCGCAACGTTTTGTAATTGTAGATTTCGCCATTGAGCGTGACCGTCCATCTACCGGTCGCGTCGGACATCGGCTGCCCGGCACTGGCGCTGAGATCGACAATCGCAAGCCGCCGATGCCCCAACGCGAGACGCCCGTCGCGCGCCGACCAGACAGATGCACCGTCTGGCCCGCGGCGTCTTTGCGACCACGTCAATCGCGAGACCACGGACATGTCAATCCGCGTGCCTCCATTGCCGTAACTGAAACCGCCGGCGATCGCACACATAATATTCAGTGCGGCGTGGCGGCACCCGCCGTCGCTGAGAGCCCGACGCGCATCAGGTTCGTCTGGGAAAGCCCATGGTCGCGCAACTGCCGTTCGATCTCATCACGAACTCCGCGAGACTTTTTCTGCACGATGGCGCTTGCCATCTTGGTGACGTCGTCAGCGTTGGCGAGCGCGGGGATCGCGCCCGCGAGATCGGCAGCGGTCCGCGCGTGCTGATCGTCGCTCATGACGTCCCACAACAGAAGGCCGAGGATTCCGCGTTGCGCCATGGCGAGAACCTCGTTCGGTCCCGTCATCTCCGACATTGCAATCGCAGCGGCGACATCATCGAGCGGCTTTGCATTCGCAAGCCATTCGCCGGCAAGCGATGCCCACCGCGTGGCGGACAATGGCTGCGCACCAGACACGGCGAACGCATCGCCGAGATCCGACACCGCCGTGGTGCCAATCGACGGGACGGAGTTAGCGACGGCCACGGTCGCAGCGGCGCCAGCGACACCGACCACGCGTTGCCAGGCGCGCAGCGTCTCGGCTTGACGGTGATCCGACTGCACGGCTGTGCGGGCGTTCACAAAACAGAGGATAATGCAGCCGTAGCAAATCGTGCCGACAAAAAGCGCCCGTATGACAGCCGCCAAGGCCACTGCAATATCCCCCGACCGGTCCGGCATGCTATTCGAGGTAATAGGCTTCTCGATAACGGGCACTGTAATAGTACGGTGCTGCATGTTTGCCGTACTTTTTTGCTTCTTTGTCGTTGACGAGGTTGAACACGACGCCCGCGAGCTGCGATGACCCCGACAATTCGCGAACACAATGCCTGACCATTTCCTGCCCGGTCGCTGCCCACTTCACAACAACGATGGTTTTGTCACTCAACTGGCCGACGACAACGGGATCGATGACGGCACCCACCGGCGGCGTATCGACGACAATGAAGTCGAATGTCTCGCGGCAGCTTGCAATCAAGGACCGCATGCGTTCGGAACTCAACAAGTCGGTCGGCTTTTCAGTTTTTGCACCAACCGCCAGGATCCAATAATTCGCCTGCTTGTTGAAGCTCAGAACTTGCCGGACATTCATGTCGCCCTGCAGCAGGTCGACCAGGCCGGCTGCGTCCAACAGCCCAAACGCTTGCGAAGCCGACGGATGACGAAGGTCGGCGTCGATCAACAGCACCTTCAGCCCGGAACTGGCCGCCGAGGCAGCCAGCGAAAGCGCGATCGTGGTCTTTCCTTCACCCGGCAGCGACGATGTAATCTGTACGACCTTCGGTGGGCGATCCAAAGCGCTCATTTGAATACCGGTTCTGAGCTTCCGTATCGCCTCGGCATATCGTGACAATGGCCGCACGCGAGGATAGGCTGCGATGCTGACAGGTTTCCCATCGACCATCAGATCGCGGGCCCGCATGCGGCAGACCGAGCTGAGAAGAGGAAGCCCAAGGACATCCTCGACTTGCTTGGGCGTGATGAAGCCACCGCTGAGCAACTCTCTGGCGATGGCGCTTCCGGCGCCGAGCATCAGTCCGACAAACAGCGCCGCCGCAAAGTATGCCGTCTTACGTGGATAGCTGGGCGCGCCGGGCGGCGTTGCCGGCGTTATCACCCGCGCCTGACGAGCTTGAAACGTCGATTGCTCTTCGGTGACCTTGGCGCGTTGCAGAAAATCCTCGTACAGACTTCTATTGACTGCAGCCGTCCTTTCCAGCTCGCGCAGCTGAATTTCCGTCGTGTCGTCGACATTGGTTTGCCCGGTGGCTTCCTGCAGCGCCCGCTCGAGCGCACGCACGCGGGATTCAGCCAGATCGCAGTCATTCTTGATGCTCGCCGCCAACCGCTGCGCTTCGAGCGCGATCGCCCGCTCGACGTCGCGACGTTGCGCGCGAATATTAATGACTTGCGGATGCGTCGCATTGTAGCGAGCTAACAGCTCGGCCTCTTGTTGCGACAGTGCGGTCGCCTGCTGGCGAAGCGCGGGCAGACCGCCGCCGTTCGCAATATCGGGCAGGCTCTGGACGTTGCCACCGCGGCTTTCAATGCCCCGAAGCAGCTCGGCACGCGAGCGCTTTTGCGCAGCATCCGCCCGTGCCTCGACCAAACGCTTGTTGAGATCCGATAGGCCCTGCTGATTGAGCGTGACATTGGTCGATCCTTCGTAGAGTCCATGGCCGGCGCGGAACTGAGTGATCTCCTCTTCCGACTTGCGCAGTTGGACACGCAGTTCAGCCAACCGATCGGTCAGCCATGCCGACGCTTTCTGCGCTGCCTCGAGGCGCGTCTCGAGCTTGTCCACCACAAAGGCTTCGCCGACCGCATTCGCAAGCCTTGCTGCGCGTGCCGGATCCTTCGCGATAACCGAGATGGCGAGGACATAGCCGATGCCGAGGCGGGTAACCGACAAAGCACCTTTCAGTGCGTCGGCAGAACGAAGAATTTCCGTCGTCGCGGCGCTGTCATCAGGTTTGGTAACGGTACCTGTGGCGGCGGGCTCCGCGCCGACACTTCGATCAGACGCAGTTCCAAATTCCGCATCTGCAACCAAGTGCTCTTTTTCAACTACCCGTCTAAGAAAGATGGTCGAACGGATGATGGCGATCTCGCTTTCCACCACCTGAAAATCGAGCGTCACGTCGGTGAGGATCGCCTCGGGTCCCGGCGCCTTTTCTTTTTGCGGCACCAGCAGGATTTGCGCGGTGGCCGTGTAGAGCGGCGTTTGCCTGGCAACAATGCCGATCGCGATCAGCATCACCACGGCGCATATCGCACAAATCATCTTCCACCGGCGCCATAGGAAGCTAATGACCTCGCTTAGATCAAAGGTCCGCTGGGGACCGCTCACCTCCGGCCGGCCCCGCGGAGCAGCCCCGACAAGCGACGACATTGTCACTCCGCCGCGCCGCTCACCGATTGGGCCACGCCTGCCCCAAGGAGAGCCGCAAACGTCAAGGTGACGGCCTGAATTTGCAGGCTGAAATCCACCAAAGCGTGTGTTCCGATCAGAACCGAAACACCCACTGCGACACCTGCCACACACCATTGCTGCGGCCGCTGTCGCGCTGCGCGCGCACAAAGGGCAACGAGGATGATGATGCAGCCAATCAAAGCCGAGCCGAAGAACAGCCCCAGTCCCTGTAAAGCCTCAAGATAGGTGTTGTGAGCCTGGTCCCAAACGCCGGAAACACTGATCGAGCGGTCCCGATAGAGCGGAAATACATCAGCGAATGTTCCGAACCCGAATCCCTGGCCGGGCTCATCAGCGATTGAACGCAACGTAATCGCATCAACGGCAAGCCGATCGGAGTCATAGACTCCCCTCATTGTTAGCGACGAGAGAAAGAGACTTCCAATGCTCAAGGCCGCCAGCACGGTCAGGAGCACCGCTCTGTACGCCGTCGGCCGTTGGCCGTGGGCACGACGGTCGACTCCGGTTAGCAAAAGCAGCATTGCCGCGATCGCGACGGCGGTCGCGATGATTCCGCCCCGCGAGCCGGTCAGGAGCAACGCGGCCAAGCTGATTAGGCCGGCCGCCGCGATGGGGAAGCCTGTGCTCTCGAGAGTTTTAACGTACGGCCAGCTCCCGTTCGTTGGCGGCACATCTTTTGCGCTGTCGCTACTGTCGTAAGGCTGACAAAACCAACCCACGGCGATCACGACCCCGATTGCAGCGTAAGTCGCGAACGAATTTCGGTTAACGAAGGTCGCGGACAAATAAACCCATTCCGCCGACGTCGGCCCCGAAAGTGCCAGCTCGCCTCGCTCCGCCCAAACAAAAATTCCCCAAGCGGCATACAAAGCAATTATGACGCTTATCGATATTATCAGAGCCGCAGCACTCCGGCGTGCAGAGCCGATTTGAACAGCAAGCCAAAAAACGCTCGCAGCCGTGAGCATCCGAACCAAGGCTAACACCGTCAAGTCGCGATTGACGCTGATGCTCCCGGGAAGCGAACGCTTCAGGACATCAGATGCCAGCGCCCAAATGGGGTGGGCGAGCCCAGTCGGCAGTGTGATCGTTTGTATCAAGATCCAGCCGACGACGGCGGCGAAAAGGGCGACCGGAACAAGCAGATTTTTCACACCAATCGGCAGCGGTCGACGTTCGAGCAGATACGAGCCGTCATAAGCCAGCGCCAGTCCGGGAAACAACATCGCGTCGATCCCCCAAGCCGAAAGCCCGTTGCTTCCGTACGGGAGAGGAACCCAGGCGAGGCCGGCAACAAACGCGCAGATTATGATGCGTCGAACATTATCGGCGTTGCTCGCGCGCGCTCTCGACAAAGCGCTCGCGGTGAAGCCCGATGATTTTTTCTGGAGCACTTAACTTAGGAGCCGCGGCCGATGCACGATCTGGCGACTACGCCGCCTCGCGAAAGCTACCGCACTTCGGGTGAAAGCTCTGCTGCGCTTTCCACCCGGTTCCACTTCGTCGTAGGATAACTCGACAACACTTCGATGAAAAAACGCGCGCGACGCGTCAACAACCCGGCTGACTTTGACTTCACCACTGGACGACATCCGCCGGTCGTGGCGCCGACGACATTAACTCCCGAAAGTGTCTGCAACAAACCAGCAGAATCGCTAACGACAGCACCAACTTGGGTATCCTTGTCGGTACACCTTGTCAACGCGACACGCACCTCACGTTCGAGCAACAAACACGTCGCCGTGCCGCAGCCGTTGAAGAACACCGCGGCGTCCAACATGCCGGCGCCGATCGCAATTTTCTGCTGTTGATTGGCGTGAACGGCGGCGGACGCCACAGCAGCCGACAGCGACGGAACCGTCTCAAGCAAGCGAGCAACGCCCGCGCGAAGTCCGGGACCTCCGCCTGGAAAGGCCCTCAATAGCTCCCGGACGCGCGGCTCCGGGGCGGCAACGCATGCTCTCAATTCGGTCATCGGCTGCGCGTGTGAAGGACGCGCCGGAAGCACCGACAAGCTTAGCCCGGGAAGAACAAACATCGTTCCGCAGATGAGACGGCTTATTGATCGTCGAGAGTAAGAGCGCATCGTTCATACCGATAAGTTCCGCCCAGGGTGACGACCGAGCGCGTGAAACTTTGCAACGGCGCGTTTGAGATCAACTGGGTGTACTGATAGTCGAACGCCAAGCCGAAGTTTTGCCAGACGCTGTAGGTCAACGTGCATCCGACCATCCATGCGTCGTCGATCCGGGTGTCGTCGACATAATCGGTCCGGATGTAGCCGCCGCGGCCGCTCGCCGACCAAGCCGGATCGAGTGCGTAACTTGCCTGCAACACCCCGGTGACCACCTTGGTCGCCGTCCCGAAAGGCGCCCCCGGGGTCGAGTTGAGTATCGACACGCCGATCGTTTCGTCGGCCGATGCCTTCAAGGTGAGAGCCGGCGTCGGGTAGTAATATAACGCCCCGCCGAATTCCGGCGTGCTGACTTCTGCCCAACGTCTCCGCATCGTATTGTTCCATCTGGTAGCCGCCGTAAATTTCGCCGCGAAACAATCCGATCTGGTCCGTCCCGATACCAGCGAGTGCACGGACGCCACGAGAATCCAGCGAACTGAGAGCATATCGCCGGTCATCGACCGAGATATTGGTAGAGAGATAGAAGAAAGGCGACATCCAAATACCGCCCTTGGCGGCGGCCGTATAAACTTCGCCGTTCGGCGACTGCTGGTTCCCGGCAAGTGGATCGAAGTTTATATCGACGATCGATCCGCTCACGGTGATGAAGGCGCCCTGAAACGTCCTCTGCACCGACGCCAGTCCAGTGAATTGATCGTAGCTCTGAGGATTTGCCACGGGAGACAGCCCCACGCCCGTCGGATTTAGCGTCGTCACGCTGTGATCAACGCCGAGCGTGCTGAACAGATCGGTTTGCCTCGTGAAATCTCCCTGAAAGCGAAAGACCAGATCTTTCAAGGCTTCGTAGGTTTGGATAGCGCCGCCGCGCGCGATTGTGGTGTTGCCGCTGGTGACATTCGTGCCCGGGTAGATCGATGCGTCGGCCATGCCGTACAAGGTGCTTTTCTTGATGCCGTCGTTGTATTCGGCGAGGAGGCTGGGAATCAAACGCACCCCTCCTGCCGGCGTGCTGGCGGACGTTTGATTGACGTTGCTGTCATATATACCGCCGGCGAAGAGCGTGGGATAGGTCAGCCAACCGTAGAGAGGCAGCGCCGCATAATCGCGTCCCGCCCCGCTCGGAAACGGATTTTCCGGTCGAACCGAGATGGCAGGCGGAGAAAGCTCGGGGCCGTTCAGCCCGCCAATCACCGCGATTTGGGCGTCTGCGCGCTTTGCGAAGCCACCGCACATTTGCGAACAGCAAATAAGAAAAACGAGCCAGCCTCTCCCCCGATAAAACACGCTTCGCCGCATTCGCGTGCGGTCAACGACCGCCCCCTCCAAGAGAGCGCAACCAAACCGATTACTATCAGATTCTTGTATACAAATAATGGAGACAAAGCGGCATGCCCGGCATTTTTTGAATATTCCAATAAAGGGATACCGCGCCGCGCTTTTTCATCAAATAAACATGAGGGTGCCGTCGGTCAAAAGTACCGCTGCGGCACCTTGATGATGTCACCCGGCATGATCGGTATCATCGAGCTCTGTGCGTATTCCCGCATCGCGCTCTCGCCCGAATGCCGCACAAGGATCGTCGATCGACTTGCCCGATAAGTCGGGCCGCCGGCGAGTGCAATCACACTCATGGGATCCAAACCGACGCTGTACGGATATGCGCCCGGCTTTTCGACCTCACCCAGAATGTAAAGTGGGCGAAATTCCACAACAGAGACCGTGACTTTGGGATTTCGAAGATACTCACCCTTCAAGTCCTTCGCCAATTCCATTTCCAATTCCGATCGAGTATAGCCCGCGGCCTTGACCGTTCCCATCAACGGAAGCGTTATGAAGCCTTCGGGATCGATTTGATAATCTCCGCTTAGGGACGCCTCGCCGTACACAGTTACACGTATCTTTTCGCCTGCCTGAAGTCGCGGCAGTTCGGCAATCACACCAGCGGTGTGCAAGGGGTCGTTCCCGGGACCGGGATTTAGATCCGCGCCGCAACTCGTCAGTGTAAGTAAAAACGCACAAGCGAACGGACCACAGTATCGAACGCCTGTTGATTTCATCCTGGCACCGGCACTGAGCGAAGCGCGACGCAACAGCAATCTGAAAATGATTCGCAGGTGGCCCGTGGTTGCTCGCGCGATGCTCACGGTCGAGACCACTTCGCACTCCCCATAGGCTCTCGGCGCTGGCGACTTGGTTTTGTTGATGAAACCGCTCGGTTCCTCAAACAACTCCACGCCTCTCCCGAACTGCTAGTTGCAGAATCAATTACACTACTATAATCTCGCGAACAGATAAAAGTCACTCGGTGCCGGAATCCGCTTGCAGAAACGAACCGCAACAGCACTGGGACCAAATGATCGCTGTCTCGGCTTCCAACTCTTCTGTCAGCACCGGAGCTTCGTCGTCGGCGTTTCGCCGCAACCCTTTGTGCCACTGCGCGCATGCGGCAACCTCGCCAAAGTTCAGCGAAAGGCGCGCAAACAGACATGACGGAAGTCTATAGAGCTGGCCCCACTCCCCCACTCACCTTTTCGCGGAAAGATGACGACGGCATCGGGCGTGAGTTCATCCCTTCGGCTGACCGACAGCAGGCGAAGCAGCAAGACTACTTGTCTGGCAGGGCCGTTTTGGACAGCCTCTTCTCCATTCTCCTGTTTTTCCTGATATTTCCCATTTGCTTGGTGATCGGTGCGGTCCTGCTGCTCGACGCCGGCGCTCCCGTGTTATTTCGGCAGGAGCGCACTGGCCATAACGGCCGCACTTTTTTGATCCGAAAGTTTCGCACCCAAAAAATCCACTCCGATGATACCAACTGGCCCGAGCTGTCTGATCCGGAAATACCAGGCCGCAACCTTTGCAGGCCAATTGTGTCCCGCTTCGGAAACTTCCTAAGAAAAACGCGCCTCGACGAACTACCCCAATTGCTGAACGTTATTTCTGGCGACATGGCACTCATCGGACCGCGGCCTCTGCTACCGCGGGACCAGCCGCCTAGTCCCGCGGTCCGTCTTTCTGTTCGCCCGGAAATCACCGGTTGGGCACAAATCCACGGCGGTACATTATTGACGGCGCTGGAGAAGCGTGCCTTGGACGAATGGTATGTGCGGCATGCGTCAATCGCGGTCGACTTCCAGATCCTCATCATGACATTGCCGTTCATGATCAGGGGAGAACGCCGGTGCGAACCGGCTATCGCTGCCGCAAGCGCACTCTATGCGCGGCACTCTGATCGCGATATCGATGCACCGGTTTTGGAACCATCCATGTCTTAGGCGAGCCAACAATGCCAAGACCGCTGCGCTCGCGCCTCATCATTCTGAACCGCTATTTTTATCCGGATCACTCGGCAACAAGCCAAATTGTGAGCGATCTCGCCTTTCACCTCGGCAACGCCGGCTTCGACGTCCACGTCATTACCAGCCGGCAGCGCTATGACGACCCCCATGCAACGCTTGCGCCCTACGCCAGACTGAGTGGCGTCCACGTTCATCGCCTCAAGACGTCGCGCCTTGGTCGCGGATCGCTGCTCGGCCGCGGCTTGGAATACATTTTATTTTACGCGGCCACATATCGTCGGCTCAACAAGCTCACGCGTCCAGGTGACGTGATCGTCGCTTCGACGGACCCGCCATTGATTGCGGTCATCGCGATGCTGGCCGCAGGCCGCAGGAAAGCTCACTTGATCAACTGGATTCAGGACCTCTACCCGGAAATCGCAATCCGGCTCGACGTACCCTTGTGCCGAGGACTGATCGGCAAGTGCCTGATGTGGGCGCGCGATCGCTCGCTGGACATGGCACTCATCAATGTCACCGTCGGCGAGCTGATGGCAACGCAGGTGATCGCTCGC
Source organism: uncultured Alphaproteobacteria bacterium (assembly GCA_963737755.1). GTDB lineage: Bacteria > Pseudomonadota > Alphaproteobacteria > Rhizobiales > Xanthobacteraceae > BOG-931. Next base: position 531,727 of record CAVTTZ010000033.1, read on the forward strand.
GGCGTCGACCCGCGCTCGGTCCAGATCATTCCCAATTGGGTCAATGACGCGGAGATATTACCGGTCTGTCACGACAACAATCCGCTGCGAAAAGCTTGGGGCCTCGAAGATAAGTTCGTGATTGGCTATTCGGGAAACCTTGGACGCGCTCACGAGATCGACACGATTTTGGCCACAGCGGAACTTTTGCGAGAGGATCCGGGCTTCATATTTCTGTTCATCGGCGGCGGGCACCTCGTTGCCGAACTAAGCCGCCGCGTCGACGCGCTTGGCCTTCGCCAAATGTTCCGCTTTTTTCCTTATCAAGACCGTTCGGTCTTGCGATATTCGCTCGGCGCCGCCGATATACATTGGATCTCGCTTCGAGCCGAGCTCGAGGGCCTCATCGTGCCCAGCAAATTTTATGGCGTTGCAGCGGCGGGAAGGCCCGCAATCGTCGTGTCTTCGCCAAGCGGCGAGCTTGCGCAGCTGGTTTTTGATCACGCATGCGGCATGGCGATCCCGCCAGGTCAGGCGGTGCAGCTTGCTATGGCGTTGAGGAGGCTACAAAGCGACAGCGCCGCAGTCACCGCCATGGGCCAACGAGCCAGACACATGCTGGATGCCTTGTTCACCCGTAAAAATGCATTTGAACGCTGGCGACAACTTTTCGAGCGCGCCGGCGTTCTCAATTTGCACGTCGCGTCTAAACAGGAACGGGTCGCCACATCGCTCTCAGCGCACAATTCGACGCTTTCTGCTAGCCCGCACGGCCGCGCGGCAAGATAGTCACTGCGGCTGACCGGTCAGATAAGCATTCTACTGCCCTACATCGAAATGACGTCCGCCCAGCCCGTCGACGTCAAGCGGGTTCGAGCGAGTATTTTTCCGGCCACGTCATCCGGCTTCGAGATGTGGAAAGCTATACGACCCTGATATGCGATGCCTCACCACCATGATGCCCGGGACGGCGTAACCTATCAAACGGATTTCTCTAATTGCACTTCTCTTGCAGCGTCTTGAATACGTCGGCCAAAGCTTGGCCTTCCGGGGAATTGAGATCGACCTGATCGAGGCCGTCGATCACCTTGTCGTACTCAGGACCAAGTTTTTGTTCGAGCGCGTCGGTCTTGGCAGCCAAGAATCGGCGGCTTTCAGATTGTTATCCTCGACCGCTTGTTGTGTCTCATCATGAAGCCTGCCGAGCCTGCAATAGGCATCAAGCTTGGAACTGTCCCCCCCTATCGCCTCAGCAAGTCGCTGCACGTCCGTCAAAGTCGGTTTTGGCGCTTGGTCGACCGGCTCGTCTTGTGCGACCGCCGCGGCCGTTGCAGCAGCGAGGATGAAAAGGCTCGTCAAAGCCATACGATCCATTGCGGTCCCTCGACTTTAATCATGCTGATGGAAATTCTGAACTATTGCGCCGGCGCGGCGATAGCAGCCTTCGGTTGGCAACAGGAGAGCAACGAATTTGCCGGCGACGTACGTAAGTATGACCGCCGTCCTGACCAAGGTGCAATGATACCCAAGCGGACCATGCTCCTATCGCTCATTCGGCGCTCCGAGAACGCTTCCTGATTGATCCGTAGCCAGGACGCGAATTGTCGCCGGCATCGTTTCGTGTCCGGAACGGGGATAAGCGCGATAGTGTCCGATACGATAGATATCCTCGATCGCAGCGGGCACGTCGGAAAATTGCTGCGCATGCTTGTCCTTTACGAAGAAGGCATTGATCCCGTTGTCGTTACAGGCAATGAGCTTATATCCGGCCGGCGCCAAGATCGACACCCAACCTTGCAACGAGACGCCTTGATGGTCGCCGCCGGCCCAAACCGAATGCGCGTTGTACGGCATTTCGAATTCAACCGGCGGCGGGAACTTGGCGTTGTATTCGACGACGAAAACGTCGGGCGCAAAGTCGTTGGCCAACAACGTTCGAACAACGGGACCATCGTTGCCGTCGATATCGACGGAGATAACGCGGACATCAGCCGGCAGCGCCTTCAGGCGCGCGAGTGTCCGTTTCGCCAATTCCGCCGCGTTCTCCCGGGTGATCCACGTGTTGGAGAAGGCAAGACGGCTTTGTTCGGGAAGATCGAAGCTCAGCAATTCGTCACCGATCCATGCTCCGCGCCAGCCGAGCGCCAGCAGAATGATCGTGTTGCACTCGGTGCCGGCACCAACGCCGAATTCAACAAAACAGCCTTTCTCACCAAGCTGCAATCTGCGGAGTATCTCCAAGAGGATGCCGTCCTCGTCGTTTTGCGAAAAGAAACGCCGGCCGCATCGTTGGATGGGATTTTGACGACCGTCTCCCGCTCAGGAAGATGCGCACGAGAAATCTCGTGAATGATCGGCGGCAATCACCGGCTGAAGCAGGTAGTACGCTGCAGCCCGCGCCCTGCGAGCGAACCATCGTTTAAGAGACATGCTGCAATTCGGATCTTGCAGCAGGAAAAAGTCAAGCCCGGGATGTCCAGTCCCGCTCAACGTTGGCCAGCGCTCGGGCGCTGCGATCTCCGAACTCTTTGCGTTGTATTGGCGACGGCCCGAGCCATAAACACGACTTTCCGAAGGGCTTAAGTACAGTCGCGCCGTACGCGTCTCAGACTTCCGACGCAAACTTAGTTCTACCCGCGCGCTTGATCGCAACGCGTGCGGGTGCGGCCAGCGCTTCGATGATGGCATCTTCCTCTGTCGGCGCCGACCAGCACTGATGCGTGCGGCGATCGGAAATCCTTGGTCCTCCCCGCTGAACCGGAGAGAGGTCCGATCGAAGCGTACTTTTTAAGCAACACTCACTGATTCGCTCGGTCAAACGTCTGCCAAGCCGAACATCCGTACTTTAGTGACCATCGGTTGTTGTTTGTTCGATTTCACCCGGAGCGTTCTCATACCTCTACCGTAAGTCGAAGAACGATGGCGATCCGCTATTTGCGAGACTCATTTGCTCGAGATGATACTTTAGTTGCTGATTTTTTCGCCGCGACGCGGACGTATTCATTGCCTCTTTCGTTCACAACTATGTTTGCGCGATGTGGTGCTCCAAATTAAGCTTTCTGTTAAGCAAACTCTCTATGTTCGCGCTCCCAGTGAGGCCGTGGTTTCATTTGCAAGATTTGAAATGCCGATCTCGCGCCGGAGCCGCCTTATCGACGTCACCATCGTGGTTGTTTTGTGCGGCGCGAGCTTATTTGCAGTCGTGCGAATTGGCGCGGCGCCGAAAGATCCGATGGCCGCGGTGGCGGTCATCTACCCGCCCTGGACGACGCCAACGGCGACGCTCACTCAAGCGGTCGGTGCCGGATCGCTCTTTGTCCGTTTCGGCACGTTTTCCTTTATCGCCATCGTCGTCCCGCAAAGCCCTGACTACGTGCAGCGTGTCCTGCGCGGCCCGGCATGGCTGGTGGTCGATCCGCAAGCGCTCGGCGGCTGCTTCAATTCACGAAATGCCAACACCTCAGAAAAGCAATGAACGAGCTGGAAAACTTTCAAAGGGTCGTCGCCAAGGCCCTCACGACGCTGGCATTTGTCAATGTCGCCGTACTGGCCGGCGCTTCCGCCATACTCGGTAGAGATTTCATCGACAACACGGTCGTGGCCCTCGCCTTGGCATTGTCGCCCGCAGCTCTTTTGTATTTCGGCAGGCCGATTACGGTCGTCGCATTCGCCATCGCGACAGTCCTGATTGCTCAAGCGTCTTTGCTGGTGCAGGTATTCACCGGCCATCTTTGGCAGATCGAAATGCACTTCTATTACTTCGTCGTACTGGCGATGCTGCTTGGGTTCTGCGACTGGCGCGTCCTTGCTTTCGCCGCGGCGTTGATCGGCGTCGAGCATTTGGGCCTAAACTATTTGCTGCCGAGCGCCGTGTTTCCGGGCGGAGGCGACTTTGCCCGCGTGCTTGTTCACGCCGCGTTCGTGGCGACCGAACTGCTGATGCTGGCGCTGATCGCGCAAACCATTCGCCGCTCGTTTCAAATGGCCGACCAATCTCGCGTCACGGCCGAAACCGCCGCCGTCGAGCTCCAGCGCATCGGTCGGACCCAAGAAGAGGATTTGGTCGAAAGCAATCAACGGGCGATAAAACTGCGTGCCTTGCTCGGCGACTTTAAACTGCAAATGTCCGAATCGATCGACTTGTTGAATGAGGCCGCCAAGGATCTCGAGATCAGCGCCGACAACCTCGCCACATCGGCGGATCGGGCCAAGGAACAAGCGGGATCGGCAACGTCGACATCGGCACAAACCATCGCCAAAGTCGCCGCCGTTGCCCAGGCCGGCAACGAGTTGGCCGCCACCATTTCGGAGATCGACGACAACATCTCGCAAGCCTCGATACTGACGGATCAGGCGGTCAGCCGCGCCGACAACGCGAAATTGACGATAGTCGAGCTAACGAACGCGGCATCCGAAATCGGCGACATGGTCGGTCTCATAAACGGGATTGCGGAGCAGACAAATCTCCTATCCTTGAATGCGACAATTGAGGCCGCACGCGCGGGCGCCGCTGGAAAAAGCTTCGCGATCGTCGCCCAGGAGGTCAAAGCACTCGCCGGGGAAACTGCGAAAGCGACGAAAGTAATCAGCCACAGAACCGAGCAGATTCAGGTTGCGACGGAACGCTCCGCGGGCGCCATCGCGGCATTTACACAGACGATCGTTGAATTGAGCACGCTATCCACGCGGATCGCCGCAGCGATCGAACAACAAAATGCGGCAACGCAAGAGATCGCTCAGAGCGTCAGCGCCGCCGCCGCGGGCGTCGGCAATGTCGGGCGTTCGATCAGCGATATCGAGACGGTAACAAGCCGGACGGCCGAGGCGATAGCGGCGATCCGGCATTCGACTTCGGAACTTGCGGCTCAGACCAGCGTCATTCACGACCGGATCGCCAGCTTCACCGATGTGCTTCGTTCCGACGCCATTCACGCAGCTTGAGGTGTTGGTGAATTGAGATGAGCCGGGTCGGCGAGATTCGGCTGCGCCGTGCGCCGGACCTTGGAGCGCTATTTCTTTTCGATTTTGACGCCGTTGGGTCCAAGGTCAATTCGCATGCCCTCGGGCTGCTTCCGGTCCTGATAGAGCTCGTAGCCCATGATGGCGACGGCGACCAGCAACACCCCGATGACTAAGGACAAGACATTGCTGCGTGTCACGTGCGCGATCCTCGAAATAACTGAGCCATGAAAAGTCGCGGCCACTAGACCCTGCGCCCGCCCCCGTGTCAATGATGCCGGTCAGCACTGTCCGGCTTGCGCGGGGAGCGCGCGGAACGGTTGCAAGGCATGGCGAGTTGAGGCGCCAGCCGGTGCTACCGCTCCGCTCCAGGACGGCTCAAGGAACTCTTCATCGTCGACCAAAACGTGGAATTTCGCCGGGCGCGCAGCCTCGCGGCGATGGCTGCTTCAGCCGTCAGAGAAGCCTCCGGGCTTTCCAGATATCGACCGATTTCATGTTCGGCCTGGAGTAGCTTGTCGAGGCTTGACGCCAGGCGCGCAACATGTCCAAACACTGTCTCTCAGTTTATCCATCTCGAACCGTCTGTGCGGCTGTCGGCAACCAGGCAGCGAGGTCGATGGTCTATCGCCATTCCAAAATCGACAATCTCAAATTCGAGCGATACCGACGGCAAGCGGCTTGGCAGAGCCTGCCAGAGATGGGGAAAGCGACGCCATCAATGCGGATTCGCGGCCTCGCATCTGCAAAATTTTGCTTTCCGATTTCTGAACGCGTTCGCAGACAGCGCCCGCACTACCAAAATCAGCTCTGCAAATACCGCATTACTGAAACGCGAACCACACGATGCCGTGCGCGTTTATTGCCCTGCAACATGGCTTTCCCTGTGTGAACGAAGCCACGGCGGCCGGTCGGCCAGCGGTCAGGCCCATGAGGTAACGATGAACTTCTTTTTCTTTCAGTGTCCCAATACCGGTTATCTCGTGAAGGGCACCACCGAGCGACGGGATACCCAAGCTTCCGTCCAATGCGATGCCTGCAAGCAATGTCACACGATCGATCGCGAGAGCGGCCACGTCCTCGGCCATGAACGCGAGACTTTCCACGCCCTAGGCCGCCGCCGGCGCTTTGGTTAAGGCGCGTACTCCAAACTCGGGCGTCCTAGTAGCGGAAGGTATGCCCGCCGTTTGGGCGGATTTGATGGGCCATCGTGCGGCGCCTGATCTCGCGCGTTCTGGCATTGCTGAAGCACAAACAACCAAATCGCAGACGAAAGATTGCTGTGCTCCCGCGCCTCGTCGATGCTGGCGATGAGATCGCTCAGCTTCTTGCGCCGCGCTTTAGCAATAGCGATCAGGCTATGCCAGAAGGCGTCTTCAAGACTCACACTGGTCTTGTGTCCAGACAGCATGATCGAGCGTTTAACGATAAGCGACTTCATCGTACGCCTCCTCGCGACAGGCCAATTCGCTTTCTTCACGTCTCGGTGTCTCGCCGTTCATTGGTCGCCGGACCGACTTCAATGCGCAGCGCGCCAATGAAGTTTGCTTCAACCAATGCGGAAGCCACAAGGCTTCATCCACCATTGCTTGTGGACAAAAACGCGCAATTTGTTTGTTCCGTTCGGGAACCTATCGTGAGAGTTATGCAGATGAGCAATGCGGCAATTGCATTCCTCTTGATCCGCTGCAACTCGCGGGCCTAGAGTTGCTCTGGTTAGTGAATGCAATCGAAAATCAATACAAATTGTCTGACATGAGCATCGCGACACGATCATGATACCGGCGTGGAACCGCCAATTCGGGCTGCGAACAAACAAACAAACCGCCGCAGTGCAAATAACTTCCAGCGCGGGTTCAACTGTCAGTGCACGCCTCTCAGGGTCTCGCCGTATCATGCGACCGACAATTGTCGCACGCGGACGCCCGTGCGCGGTATCTTCCTACTGAGAATTGCATTGCGACTATCTCTGTTGGCTGCATCACGGCGGAACACGCAGCGCGCCACGATGGACAGGGCCAGAAAATCGTCGTCAGCTTCCGATAGGCAGCGCATCACGCAAAGGCGTCAGATTCATCAAACCACGAGCCCTCTTCGCGGCCGCAATGATTTGCCGCCGCCCAGCAGGAAATCTGATGAGCGCCGCAGCGTCACCAAGAAACGGCAGTAGAGACCGTCATCGCAGACGGTCCTGCAGAGTTACATGCGCGCCGGGCGTAAATTAGTGGCTTAGTGAAACTTGACCGGTCTGATTGAGGCCAATCGCGTGCGCCGCGGCCGGCGTCAGATCGATATGCCGTCCGGCCACGAAAGGCCCGCGATCGTTGATCCGCACGACCACGCAGCCATGATGACAAACAGTTACCCGCGTACCGAAGGGTAAGGTGCGATGAGCGGCGGTCATCGCTCCGCAATTCATGTGTTCGCCATTGGCTGTCCGACTTCCGCAAAGCCCATCCGAGCCGCCATAAACACTGGCCACTTCGGATCTGCGCGGCACTGCTCAGAGACAGGCACGCAACAACAAAAACTGCGGACAGCATCCGCATACCATTACGCAATAACATCTGACGTCCCCTACGCTTATGTTTTTTGTCCCACAGGGAATTTTTGTGGACGAAAATTGATGAAAATATGGACGCGATGGCCCTGATTTTGCCTTGGCGCGTGCTTGTTATGTTCTGATCAACGGTGGGCGCACACGGCTGCGGCTTGGAAACGCAAAAGTGCGACGGCCCGCCGACACGGTGCCGCCGCTCCTGTCGCCCAGGGTAAAACAGCGGTTACAATCCAATCCGAATTGCGTGCAATGGAAATTGCCGTGCCGTCGTCGCGCCGCCGGGTTCAGCGAATGGCGAGTGAGCCTGCCGATGCTTGCCGTGCGCCGCCTTCTTCGCATGTCCCTTGCTGTGGCAAGCCGGGTCCAGAAACCAGGCATCAAAGGCCGCACAGGGCTGCTGCGCCGACGTAGAGGTCAGCGGGGCCTCGTCGACGGTCGTGCGGGAATAAGCGAACGCCTTACCGACCACCGCGATCGCTAGAAGGATCAGCGACCACTGCGAAGATCGTGCGGATTGTGTAGGCAAAGAACCCAGCCATTGTCTTCCCCTCCCGCGCCAAAAGCGTGAGCTTTGATACGGCCCTGCGGACCGCGGGGAAGTCATTCCGGTCACATAAGGTGCCTTTCCGGCTGCCCGCGGGAATTCAGCCCGCCCTCAGGCGTCCAGGCCGCCTTGCGCGAGCCGATAAGCCGCGCCAATCAGCAACAAGATCAGCACGACCGCACTGCCCCAGGCGTTGGCATTGAGCCATCCCGCCCATGCGGCAAAGACCGTAATAATGATGTTGACGGCGAGGCCGACGACACTGCCGACGAGAACGGCCCGGACCGCGCGCCGCTCCTGAAAGTCTCGCGCAAACCATACGATCAGGCCCCATGCCAGCACGGCAGCGCCGCAAAACCGCAGATACAAAACCGCGCGCGCTTCCGCGAAGTCGCTGAAAAACAGCGACGCCTGCACCGGGATGATCAGAAACGCCAGCGCGTAGAGGATCGCGACAATGGCAGCAATCGTCAGGTAAAGCCTCGCGCTCATTGATGTGCTCCCTCAGGGACGGACCGCGCGAGCTTACCACCATCCCGTCTGGGACAGCGGATAACAATGCCCTCACCGGGAGCCATTGTTTGTTAGATTGATGCAGCCCGCCGGATCGACACCGGCCGCGATGGTGCCGATCGAGGTTGCCAGCGTCCGCGTTGTCAGAGGTCCCGCCGATACGGCGACCTCGATGCCGGCGCGCCCTAGCGCGATGAAGGATCGCGACGGCCCGGCCGCTCCACCACGCGTCCTTTGTCTCGACACATTTACCCCTTCTTAATCATGTCGATTCGGGTCGGGGGACCTCACATGACGAGAAATGTGCTCAGTCGGCGCCGCTTTGGCGCTGACGATAAGCTGCCATGTGTCATTGTGGCAATCTGACCTTCCTCACGCGGCGCTCGCCGCCTGCGGACTACGCCCTGCAATTGGAGCGGCAGACCTTCACCTGTCTCGACTGCGACCAGCATTTCGAGCGGGTGGTGGATGCGCAGGGGAAACCTATCGCGCACCGCGTTGACACTGCGTCGACGTAAGCACGCGGCCAACTCGGGCGCGCCGATGTCGCGGCATCGCCTCGGGGCTGCCGACAGGCTCCCGCAGCGGGCGGCCTCTAACGCCCGAGATAAGTCGTCGCCACGCGCTCATCGGCGAGCAGATCCCGGCCGGCCCCCTGCAACGCCAAACTGCCGTTCTCGATGACATAGGCGAAATCGGCCAACTTCAGTGTGCGGCGCGCATTTTGCTCGACGATCAGAATCGTGGTCCCGGCATCCCGCAATTTGTCCAGGATGGAGAAAACCTGGTTCACAATGAGCGGCGCCAATCCCATGGACGGCTCATCCAGCAATAGCAATTTCGGCTTGGACATTAGACTGCGCGCGATGGCCAGCATTTGCTGCTCGCCGCCGCTCAACGTCGTGCCCATGTGACGCTGCTTTTCCTGCAGGCGTGGAAAAAGACTGAAAGCCCAGTCCCGCCGCGACGAAAGTTCGCGTGCATCCGTGCATTTGAAGCCGCCGACGTTAAGGTGCTCCAGCACCGTCAGCCCCTCGAAAATTCGGCGTCCTTCCGGCACGAGGCTAATGCCTTGCTGAACAAGCTGCTCCGGCCGTGCTCCCAGCGTGGACTGTCCGTCGAACTCGATGTCTCCGGCGCTTGGCCGCAAGAGGCCGACGATGCAACGCAGTGTCGTTGTTTTTCCCGCGCCGTTGGCGCCGATCAACGCGCAAATGCTGTTCTGCGGCACCTCCAAAGAAATTCCATGCAGCACCAATCCCCGTCCATATCCGGCGGTGACGTTAGAGAGTTTGAGCATCACGCAACGTCCCCAAGATAAACCCGCATGACTTCGGGGTTGCGGCTGATTTCCGCCGGCGTGCCCGTGGCAATAAGCTTGCCGAATTCGAGCACCGCGATGGTCGCGCAGGTGTCCATCACGACGCGCATGTTGTGCTCGATGAGCAAAACCGTATGACCCCGATCACGAATCGAGCGGATTATTCCGATCAACGCCTCGGCTTCGCTCGGCAGCAGGCCTGCCGCCGGTTCATCCAGCATGAGGAGGCGCGGATTGGTCATGAGCGCGCGGCCGATCTCGAGCTTGCGCGCAATCCCGTACGGCAGGTCGCCGGCGAGGGTGTCTTCGAGTCGATCAAGATCAAGCAATTCCAACGCCCAACGGTATCGTGCCTCCGCGTCCTCGACGGAGCGAAAGGTGCCGCGGCCGAAGGGCTTGGGCCGTAACTGCGCCGCGTAGGTCCCGGATAAAAGGTTGTCGCGGACGCTCATTTCTCCGAACAACTGCGGCGCCTGGAACGTTCTGGCGAGACCGAGACGGGTACGGCGGACCGGCGAGCCACGAGAGATGTCGTACCCGTCGAGCAAGACGCGCCCCGCCGACGAGGGCACAAATCCGGTAATCAGATTGAAGAGTGTCGTCTTTCCGGCGCCGTTCGCGCCGATCAATCCAAAGATCTCACCCTCACTGACGCGAAGGCTGACGCCATCCACGGCGGTGACGCCACCGAACCGCTTGGTGAGCCCGCGAACATCCAGCAATTCCTCGGTCCGTTTTCGCGCTTGTCATTTGAACGATGACCCTGGTCGCGGCGGCACGAGCTTGTCGCGACGCAACAGGTGGCTGATCCCCTCCCACAAGCCGGTCATGCCGTTCGGTAGCGCCAACAGGATAACCACGAGGACGACGCCGTTAAGCAGCACGCTGTATTCCGCCATGGCGCGGAAATATTCCGGGAGAATCAAAAGCAGAAACGTTGCGATGACGACGCCGAAGATATTTGTGCCGCCGCCGACAACGACCATCGTGAGCAACGTGATGGATTGTTGCCAACCAAAGGTCTGTGGCGTGATCGACCCGTAGAAATGCGCGAACAATCCTCCGGCGAGCCCGGCGCTGGTCGCAGAAATGATCAACACGGTCGTTTTCAGCGCAGCCAGATTGAGCCCGACGCTGAGCGCGCCGTTCTCGTTTTGCCGCATCGCCGAGAGCGCCCGGCCGAGAGGCCCGCGCACGATGGCGACGAACAGGCCGCATTGCGCGATCAAAAACACCAGCGACAGATAATAAAACTTGCCGGGCGTATCGAAGGTTATGCCGATAGCCGTCGCGTACGGGATCATGATCAGCCCGTCGTGGCCTCCGGTCAGGCTTTTCCAATCGACAAAGACCTGCACTGCAATGATGCCGACGGCGAACGAGGCGATCGCGAAATAGACGTCTCGCAGCCGCAGGATCGGCGACACAATGATGGCGCAAGCGGCCGCGGCGCCACAGCCGGCGACCAACGCCAGCAGAAACGGCGCGTCCAGTTTGGACGACAAGATTGCCGCCGTGTAGGCACCGATTCCAAAGAATGCAGCATGACCTAGAGACAGAATGCCGCTGCAGCCGACCAAAAGCTGCAAGCCGGTGGCGAGAATTGCGAAAATAAAGAAATTGCACAGCAGGTGAATGATGAACTGCTGCTTGACGACGAGCGGCAGAATCGCGAGCGACACGATCACGATCAGAAAAACGTATCGCTCGCCCCGCACCGCTCTAAACCTTCCTGCGCCGGGCGCCAAAGAGCCCTTGAGGACGGACCAGCAAGAACACGACCAGAATGCCGTAGATCAAAATATCCGTGTACTCGGCTGAGAGGTTCACGGCGGTGAACGATTCCAGAAGACCGAGCAGCAATCCGCCCACGACGGCTCCCGGCAAGTTGCCGAAGCCGCCGATGACCGCCGCGCACACGCTTTTGACGCCGGTGGCTCCCATTTCGAACGACGCATAGTAAATCGACCCGATCAATACGCCCGCCATGCCCGCCATCGCGCCGCTGACGCCGAAGCTCGCGGTCACGGTCGCGCGAATGGGAATACCGACCAATGTCGCAGCTTCCGAATCCACGGCAGCGGCGCGCATCGCCAAACCAAGGCGCGTGCGGCGAAGAAAGTACTGGAACACTGCCAATGTCATCAGCACCGCAAGCCAGATGACGATGCTCTTCCACGAAAGTGCAACGCCAGCCATTTGCAGCGGCGGCTGCGCGGGAACTTTGAGGGTATGGCAACGAGTAAGGCCCCCACAGCAGCATGGCCGCCGACACCAGAATGATACCGATGCCGATCGTGAGGACGATGAGACTGTTGTCGCTCGCTCGGCGCCGCCTCATCGGCCCCAGCAGCGCCACGTCGATCAGGATCGCCACGGCGCCGCAACAAATGCCGGTGGCGATCAGAACGGCCGCGAAAGGCCAGTTCAGCCTGGTGAGAAGGGTGTAGCCAATCAACCCGCCGAGCATCAGAACCTGCGGATGGGCGAAGTTGAGAAGGCCGCTGGTCTGAAAGATCAGACTGAAGCCGAGCGCAACGAGCGCGTAGATCGAGCCGATTGTCAGCCCATCGATCGCTTGTTGAAGCAACTGCGCCATGCTCAGCGGCGAGGCCGGATCATGCGGTCGGACTACTTCACTGCGAACAGCTCGAGAGGGGTCAGCACGCCGTCTTTCCAGGTCTGGATCACCACATCCTTCTTCACGTCGCCGTTTTCGAGGATTGTGTAAATTCCGGCAGCACCCGGCCAGTTCTTGAGCCCACTGAGCTCATCACGAATTTTGATGGGCTCTGCGCCGCCTTTTTTGATTGCCCAGGCGACCATATTCACCTGATCGAATCCGTGCGCTTCAAGGTCGCGCGGCGCTTTGCCGTCGTGCGCCGCCTTCCAATCGTTGACGAACTTCACCGCCTCCGGGTGCGTATAGTATCCGGGTGCGTAGGTCGTGGCGATGATCATTCCATCACCGGCCGGTCCGGCGACGTCACGAAACTCCTGGACGGCCTGATAGCCGCCGTGACCAAGCAGTTGAACGTTCCAACCGATCTCCCGAACCTGCTTCACGATCAAGCCGGAAATCGGAGCCGCCGCGGCGACCACGAGAGCATCGGGATTGGCGTCGCGCAGCTTCGCCAGAATGCCTTTGAATTCCTTGGTGTCGACCGGGACGACTTCGGAAGCGACAACCTTTCCGCCCAACTTGTCGACCGCGGAACTGAAAGCCTGAATCGATGCCAGGCCGCCTTCGTCATTGTAGGCGATGGTGGCAAAATTCTTCAGCTTGAGCTTTTCCACCGCATAGTTGCCAAGAGCCCCATACGTGAGGAGCACCGACGGATAGGGGCGGAAAATGAATTTGCTCCCCATGGCCGTAATTTTCGGCGTGCCCGCGAGGCTCGCGAGTTGCGGTATCTGCGCCCGCGCCGTAACCGGAACCTCGGCGACAGTAAGAGCGCTGGAGATGTCACCCAGAACCGCGGCGACTTGGTCCTGCAGCGCAAAGCGCTGCACCGATTGTACCGCGAATGCAGCGTCAAACTTGGAATCGACGTAGATCACATCGAGCTTGCGACCGTTGATGCCGCCTGCTGCATTGATCGCGTCCACCGCGAATTCGACACCGCGTTTATTCTCCAGCCCGTACGGCGCCAGAACGCCGGAGAGTGCACCGATCCATCCGATCTTGATTGGATTGTCTTCGGCAGCAAGCGGGTTAAACGCCGACAGACCGATGTAAGAGCCGAGCATGATCGACGCAAGAAAACGCGAAACCCGTGATGCTTTGGTCATAGCAAACCCTCGTGATCTGGAGACAGTCGGCGTCATGTCGGCTATTCGCCGAGCGATTTGATCAGATCCCACTTTTCCTGGCGGGTCTGCGGACGATCCTTCCACAAATTCGCTGGATAACAGCCCTTCTGCCAGTAATCGTAGACTTCAGGGCGATAGAGCGGCAGGCCACGCACGCCGTTGACCGGAACGGATTTCGCCAGATAGTTCGCCCCGTTGGCCCGGGCGCGGCGTTGACGTTCAACATCAATGACCGCGCCGATCAACGTTTCGCCGGAGGTGCGCGCTTCGGAAAGCACCACGCCATCATAATTGACGATCACCGAAGCGCCTGACCACTCGTCGCGCGCCCCTTTGAACACCGCGGGGCCGAGATGCGGCACCACGTAGTGGCACACATTTTCAATGGCCCGAGCGCGATCGAGTACGAGCGAGATATTGCGCGGCTCCGACTGAAACACGTCCATCTCGGCGGTCGGACGAATGATCACCTCCGCCCCGTTGGCCGTCAGCTGACGATGCAGTTCAGGGACGATCATCTCGTAGCACATGGCCATGCCGAGCTTGCCGATCTCGGTATCAACGACCGGGAAAATCGTCTCGCCGACGGATTTTCCTTCGCCATAGAGCTTCAAATATTTGTCGAGAACATCGTGCGGGCTTGCATACATCAGAAAGCCCGCATGCTCGGTCTTGCGGCGCTTGTAGATGATTTCGCCGTCCGGGCTGATGATGAAGCCGCAATTGAAGAAATATCCCGGAAAATTCGGATCGATCTCCAGGGCGTGCGCAGCGATGAAAATGCCGTATTGTTTGGCCTTTTTTGCGAGAACCTCGGTCTCGTCGCCCGGGATCGTCAGGCAGACGTCGATGGGATCGCACTCCTCTTCCCACCACGGTGCCGTCACGCCGCGCCAATCTTGAAGATGGTACTCGCCGAACGCGACCAGCCGGACGCGCTCGCCGAATTGCCGTTGAAAAAACATCGCGCAGCGGTCGATAAGCTCGGTGCAGCGCTCGACGTTCGCCATGACCTGCGATCGCTTCGAGCAAACACGTACTTCGTTTTGAATGCAGACCGCGACATAGGGTTCGATCATGGCTCACCTCCAATTAGCAATATACGATAGCTATAATATATAGGTGGTCAAGCCGGACTGTGGCCCAAACGGGCGGCAGCGGGTCGAAAGGGGAATCGTGTATGTCGGCGAGGCGGTTAGGACGAAGCAGGGAGAGCGGGCGTGCCTGGTAACGCGCGGAAGCGCTTAAAAAACGAGCATCCGGGCGTCGCAGAGGAAGAGCGCCAGTCGGTTGATGCTGAAATCCGCGAATTGACGGCCCTGATGTACGCGGCCATGGGGCGCTTTCAGGTCATCCGCAGGACCTTCGCCGCGTCTCTCGGCTTGAACTCGGCAGAGCTCGCGGTGCTGATCAGCCTGCATCGCTCCCCCGCCGGCGTCAGGATCAAGGAGATCGCCGACAGCATACACATCGCGGCCGCGAACGTGACCGCGACGGTCAAGTCTTTGGAGCACAAAGGCTGGGCGGTGAAGAGCGCAGACCCGTTGGACAGCCGGGCGATTTCCGTCTCGTTGTCCGCTGCAGCGCGCACACGGCTAAACCGTTTCTTTCAAACCATCCATCCGGTCAACGAAATCTGGTTCAGCGGCATCGCCAAGAGCGACCGCGAGGTGGTCAAAGATTTTCTGTCGGCTTTGGTCGACCAATATCCGTCGGCGCTGGCGAAAGCCCGATTGCTGCTGCGAGCAAAAGCCCAACGCGGCGATTGACCGTGCTCCGCGGCATTCGTTCGCGTGCGCCGCTTCCAAGCCCTGTCACCGTCGGGTCAGTCGGCTTACGGCCTCACGCCCTACCCGCTCTACTTTTTTCACGTCAAACTCCGACACCACGGCTTCGCGATGGTCACCCTCCGCCAGGCGGACAGTCGTTGAATCGGCACGCCACCCAATTCCCGCATCCGCGGGCTCGGCGCGGTGGAGCGTTTCGGAAGGATGCAGCCTTGGCGCGAATGGGCGTAAGGTAAGCGGGCGGAGATCGACCAGGACACCAAAGATAACAGGGAGGGAAATCGCGATGGCAATCGATCACACCGACGAACTTTCCGAGGCGCTGGGTGGCATTGTGAATGCCTTCGGCGCTGAAACCGGAACGTTTCATCTTCTTGAAGAGGACGGCCTTCTGCATTTGAAGGCCGTAGCGGAAGTTTCCGCCGCCCGTGCTCGCAGTGATCAAAACGATTCCGATCGGCAAAGGCATGGCGGGACTTGCCGTTGAACGCGCTCAACCGGTCGACGCGTGCAACATTCAGACGGACGGCAGCGGCGACGTGCGCCCCGGCGCCAAAGCGACCGGTATGGAGGGAGCCATCGTCGTGCCGGTCTTCGATGGCGCGCGCGTGATCGGCGCGCTGGGCATCGCCAACCGAAGCGAACGAACATTCAGCCAGGACGAAAAGGATGCGTTGATCGCCGCCGGGCGCGCGCTCGTCCGCGCGCCCCGGGCTTACTCGATAAGCATCCGCTCCTTGGCGCCGCGCTTCGGCTCGATGCGCGGCTCTTGTCCGCCGCGCAGCACCGAATTGCCTTCAAACAAAGTGCGCTGGTCGACGGCGGGCGGCGACAGCCAATCGCCTTCCTTCATCTGTCCGCCGGCTGAAAATGCTTTGAGGGGATTGTCGTAGGTCACGCGCCGGATGTGCTCGTCGGCGATGCCGCGCTCGCGCATAAGGTCCGCGGTTTTCGGAACGGCGAGCGGATCGGACACTCCCCAGTCGGCGCTCGAATTGATGAAGATGCGCTCGGAGCCGTAGTGGCGGACGATTTCCACCATCCGCTCGTTGCCCATCTTGGTGTGCGGATAGATCGTGAAACCCGCCCAGAAGCCGCGGTCGAGCACCTCTTGCGCCGTCTCCTCGTTGTTATGATCGACAATCACGCGGTCCGGCGCCATCTTGTGCTCGACGCAAACGTCCATCGAGCGCGAGGTGCCGCGCTTCTTGTCGCGGTGCGGCGTGTGGATCTGCACCAGCATGTCGAGCTCTTTCGCGAGCTCGAGCTGGGCGCGGAAGTATTTGTCTTCGGCCGGGGTTTGCTCGTCGTAGCCGATCTCGCCCACCGCGACGACGCCTTCCTTGAGGAGGAAACGCGGCAGAATATCCATCACCTCTTCGGCCAGCCGCTCGTTGTTGGCCTCCTTGCTGTTGAGGCCGATGGAACAGTAGTGGCGGATGCCGAACTGGCCGGCGCGAAAGCGCTCCCAGCCGATCAGCGTCGACAGATAGTCAACGTAGCTGCCGACGGACGTCCGCGGCTGGCCGATCCAAAACGCCGGCTCGACGATCGCGACAATGCCGGCGGCGGCCATCCCCTCATAGTCCGCGGTCGTGCGCGCCAGCATGTGGATATGGGGATCGATGTACATCGTCATGACGCGTTCTCCCTGTTGGTCCAACGTGGTTTAGTTGATGGGCGCATGCTTGTTCGGCAAGCGCCTCCCAACTGATCTGGCCATCGCGGACGGCCGCCGCCAAGTTCGCGTCACGGCCGAGAATATCCGCGGCTTCGCGGTGCGGGCTCTGCGCAAGCGCAAGCGCTGCCGCCCGCCGCTCGACCGGACCGCCGCTGTCCAGAACCCGAGCAAGGTCGTCGATGGCGGCGCGGTCGGCGTGCGGGCCAACGCCTCGCCACAGCTCGTAACTGACCGTCCTGCCGGCCGCCCAGCGCTCGTGCGCGTAATCGCAGAGCATGCGGGCCAGGTCCGGATTCCAGCGCTGCTCCAAGCCTTGAATCGGATAAAGCGGGCTGCCGATGAACAGCGCCTTGACTACCATCTGGTTCCAGCGGTGTTCATCAAACTGCTCGGCCGGATAGGGATTATGATGAGCGACCGCCTCGAACACCGCCTTCATGTTCGTGCGCAGCCCCTCGCCGGCGCGCGCGACGTACTGCGATTGTTCGGGATAGAGCGGCAGGCCGCGGTAGAACGCGATCAACTCACCGACATCCGCGGTCGAAAAGAGCTGCTCGATCCTCCTGCGCAAAACGATCGGGCGTCGCCCTCGGCGGCGAGCAGGAGATAGATGCGCGCGGCCTGATCCAAGCTCCAACCCGCCGGACGCCAGCCCGGACGTGCGGCCTCTGCGGCTTTCAGGTCTGCTGACGGACAGCGAAAGATCGTGCCTTACCGATCTGGCGATGAACCAGGCTGATGGCCATGAACAATCCGCGATCGGTTTGCGCTCCGCGAACGGCGGTCGCCTGCCCTTCGAGCCATGCCGCGGCATCGTCCGGCAACTGCCGGTGAAGCCACGCCTGTAACAACTGCAACGGTGATGTCATGTCACGTTCCTGGAACAAAGCGCTGGAGCGCGAGAGTCTAGGAGAAAGCATCCGACGGCCGCGGCGGCGAGCAACGGCTGGCCGTAACCGGCCATGAACAGTCCATCGAGCAGGCTGATACCCGCGATGAGCAGCATGATGGCGTGCGGAATATCGGCGCCGCGCGGACGGAAAATAAGCAGAAGAGCGGCGCCCACCGCCACGAGCAGAAGCAAAAACAGAATCAACGCCGCGCCCGACTGAGCAACAACAAACGGGAACGGCATAAACAAAAGGCACGACAAGAAACAGCAGCGGCCAGAGATTTGTCAACGCGGCGACTGCCTTCCTGCTTCGCCAGATAGGTGAGGCCGATGAGGTAACAAAGGCAAACGACGGCCGCGACCAACAAGCCGAGAGGGAGATGTCCAGCAACGGAAAGCCCGGCAACGACGTAAACAAGAAGACGGCAAAGTCCCATCAGAACCGGGCCGACCGGATTTGCTTTATGCCAAGCGTCGTAAAGGATGATCGCTGCCGGCCAACACAATTCCGGCGACCGGACCTTTCCAACCGCCGCTGTCCGCGGACGCATAGCCGACCACAACCAGAATAACGAACCCGACCGCAAGGAGAGCGAACCCGCCGGCGAAAACCGTCGCCGTATCGACATCGCCGGCCGGTATCGGCCGCTGCGGGCGACTGCGGCGGTCGAAGTCGCGGTCGAACGCATCGTTGAGAAACATGCCCGGCGGTGTAGAAAAACGACAGCGACAACATCAACAGAAGCACCGGCCACGCCTTGAGCGGCGCACCCGAGAGCACGATCCCGGCGGCAACGTTGGTCCATACGGTCGGCAAGTTCGAGATGCGCCCAAGGCGCAATGCCGTGCCTAAACTCAAACCGCCACCGACAATCCCGCCCTGCGCTGAGCGTCTGCCAAGCAGATGCTCATAGAAAGTGTGGGGCATAAGCACTCCACCAGGCTTCCTCACCTACTCGCTTAGTTTTTTCGTGTCGTTATTTTTGTTTCAATCAGTCTAGCATCGGGGTCAAACATTGCCAAGTCAGGCCGACGCATCAAAGACATGTTGCATGATCATTTCCTTCACTTGCGTGGCGGCAACGGGTCCGGGCGGAAGCAGCGCCGGGTCCGAACTGATAAAAAGCGGACCATCGGCAGCATCGTCGGTCATCCGACCGTGCGAGCCTTTGACCAAATTGGCATCGAGCGGGATCACGTCCATCAGCGTGCGCATGCCAAGCGCGCGTTTTGCCAACCGCCAACCGATGCTGAGTTGCGGAACACGGATCGCTGGATCGAGGAACAGCTCCACCGGATCGTAACCGGGCTTGCGGTGGATATCGACCGTGCGCGCGTAGTCCGGCGCCTTCTCGTCGTCGAGCCAATAATAGTAGGTGAACCAACTGTCCGCGTGAGCCAACGCCACCAGTTCGCCTGAGCGTGCGTGATCAATGCCGAGCGCCGGCTTCGTCGTTTCGTCGAGGACGCGTTCAACACCCGGCAGGGCTTCCAGCAACGCTTTGACTCTGCCAACCGCTCCTTGGCGTTCACATAGACATGCGCGACCTGGTGATCGGCGACAGCAAAGGCCGCAGAAGCGCCGGCGTCGAGTTGCTCGCGGCCAAGCTCTTCCCGGATCGCCAGCAGGCCGGCGCGGCGCAGCACCCGATTGATGTCGATCGGTCGATGCACCGGGGTGATGCCGTATTCAGACAAGACAATAACCGCGCGCATCGTCGCGCCGGGCGTCATCGACGATTTCGCCGCACAACGCATCGACATCGCGCAGGTCGCGTTCGAGCTGCGCCGCCAGGGCCGTCGCGCTGCAGCACGTAATCGAGATGCGGCAGATACACCAACGTCAGCGTCGGTGTCCGCGTGCGCCGAACGTGCAGCGCGCAGCGCGTGATCCAGGCGCTGGACACGATGCTTGTCGCCGGTCCCCAAAAGCTGAAAAGCGGAAACGGCCCCAAGCGCGCTGTCAATTCCGCACGCAGGCCGCCGGGCGCCGTGTAGCAATCGGGTATCTTGCGGCCGTCGGCGGGATACATCGGCCGCGGCGTCACGCCGATGTCGGCCGTCGAATACATATTGTACCACCAGAACAGATTCGCGCAGGTAAAGGCCGGATCGCGCCGCTTGGCCGCATCCCACAGCCGCTCGCCCGTCACCAACCGATTGGACTGGCGCCAGAACAAGACCTCGGCAAGCTCGCGAAAATACCAGCCGTTGCCGACAATGCCGTGCTCGCGCGGCACAACACCTGTCAGGAATGTTGTCTGCGCCGTGCAGGTTACCGCCGGGAATGACGGTTTCCAGCTTCCGCAGACCGCCGGCGCTCGCGAGGCGTTGCAGCACCGGCGTGTCCGGACCGATCATCCGCGGCGTCAGACCGACGACATTGATGACGATCGTTGGGCGCATGTGGCTTCGAGGACTTATTTCTTCAGCGAACGCACGTAAGCGATGATGCGAAGGATCTGATCTTGTGTCAGGCGCTTGCCCATCGGCTGCATGGCGCCGGTAGCGCCCCCATAGACGATTTCGAACATCCCCTTGTCGGTGGTCACCCGCGGATAGCGATGCGCGTCGCCGATCAGGCTCGGCCCGATGCGGCCGCTGCCGTCTGGCAAGTGGCAGGCCTGACAATACGTATCGTAGAACTCCTTACCTTCGGACAGTGCTTGCGTATCGCTTTTGTAGGGATCATCACCCGTGTCGTAGAATTTCTGCACCGCGTCGGTCATTTTTTCGCCGGGCAGAGACTTGATTTCGAGCGGACTGTCATCGAGCGGGCTGGTGAATTGCGGCACGCCGGCGGCCTGCACGATGGCCACGGGCAATTGGCCATCGGCATGACGCGCGACCCCGATACCCATTGCGGCACGCAAGCACAGCGAATGGGCGCGGTCGGAGTACATTCGGCGATTTCATAATCTTGTTTTCGCTCCGCGACTCGGGCGAGCAAATTGAGGTGCGCACGATCTTCTTCAGGCGCACCGGCAAGCCGGCGCGCCTGAAACTCCGCAAAGGCGATCGCGATTATTTCTTCATCGTTTTCGCCACTTCGGCGCCCGCCGGCACCTTGTCGGCTTCGACGACACGCCATAGCGCGCCGGCCGGATTCGCCGTCGGTCCCTGATCGGCGGTGTAGAAGCAGTAACAGTTGGTGGCGACGACCGACCCATCTTCCAGAATATTTCCGGACGTGAACTGAAGCTGCGTCTGCGCCAATTCCTGCAGCTGCCACTTCTGCGCGCCCTTGTCCCATGCCATGGCCCAGAGACGTCCCGAGCACCAGTCGCCGGCGAGATAAGCACCGTCCAGACCGGCATCGTGCGCAACGCCGAGGCCGATCACCGAGCAGCCGAAACCCGCAGGTCTCCTTCGGCGCGCCCGGATACTTGGTCTCGTGCGGATAATTGGCGATCGGCAGAACGCCGACCTGCGGGCAGGTCGTGTTGGCGTCGATGGTCGGGAAGCAATGGGCGCCGGAATTGATCGACCATCCGTAGTTCTCGCCGCCCTTGCTGGAATGCGGCTGCCAAAACACGTTTTCCCAATGGTTCTGCCCGACATCCGCAATGAACAGATCGCCGGTCTTCCTGTCGAAGTGGAATTGGTAGGGATTGCGCAGTCCGTACGCCCAGATCTCAGGCTTGGCGCCGATCTTGATCTTGGAGAACTGCTCCTCGGTCACCCCGAACAGGAACATCAGCCGGTTGGCCTGCGCGGCGTTGAACGGATTGTCGTTGGGAACGAGATAAGGAATGGTGTCATCCGGCACATGCACGTTGATGCGCAGAAGCTTACCCCACCAGACGTGAAGATCTTGGCCGGCATTGAGCGGATCGCCTTCCCAGCCGCCATCACCGCGCGCGATGTAGAGATAGCCGTCGGGGCCGAACTGGATCATGCCGCCGTTGTGATTGTAGTAGGGCTGCGGGATCAGCATGACCACTTTGCCGGTCTTCACGACCTGCTCGGAGGAAACCGCATCGGGGCTCGCAGGATCGACGGTGACGCGCAGGACAATGCCGTCGCCGTTGAACGGGAGCGAAGAATAGTGAACGTAAAAATAGCCGTTCTTCTTGAAATCCGGGTCGAAGGCAACCGACCAAAGACCCTGCTCGACGAAACCGGTCTGCACGTCGTTGCCAAGCGGGTTGATCTTGGTCAGGTCAAGAAACGGCTTGTCCAACAGCTTACCGTCTTTCGTCACGACGCGTACTTTTCCAACACGCTCAACGACGAAGATGCGGCCCGAGCCATCAAACGCCGACGCCACGCCGACCGGATCGTGCAAGCCGTCGGCGATTTTCACGAGCGCTACTTTCGGGTCACCGGGCACGTGGCCGCCCGGATAGGCAACCTGGTCCCGCTGCGCGGGCACCGTCTGCGCATTTGCCGAGATTCCGGCAAAGCACAAGGCCGCAACAGCGGCCAGAACTGCTACTGCTCGCATGGATTCCCTCCCTAAAGATATTGTTGTTAGATCGGCATTCCAACGCGATGATTTTTTTCGTGGGCTGGTCTACCTCCTTGTGCGGCTTGTTGATTTTTCACGGCCGGCTCCGCCGCCGCCAATCTATTTCTTCAGATTGATTTATGCCCGATCTGCAACGAAGCGTGGCGGCAGAACTAATCTCTGTCAAGCGAGGAAACGGGACAGGATCGAACGCTGAGGGTGCGAGCCCATCAAAAATTTTTGGTCGCGCTGCGACTTGCTTCCGCACGTCGCTTTCCCGACGTTGCTCATCTGATGCTCTTGGAGCGATCGCGGTGAAGCAGCCATGTTCCGGAGTGAGCGTGGCAGGTGGCCAGGCTTTACCGCAGCGCGGCGAGGGCGGGCGAAATTCTCCGAACACTTAGGAAGTCACGCAGGCAAATGGCTGGCGGCTGGGCTGATCTTAAGCGCGTCATCCACGCGGTCTCAAACGGCCCTTTCACGCCCAAAACCCCCTTTTGGCGCCCGGCGGCCAGCACCTCCCCTCCCCCCGAGGTCCGTAGTATGCTCCGGAACCAAGGCGATGTGATTGACGGCTCTGGGGTGAGGGCTTTCATGAAGCGACGCGATTTTATCGTGCTCCTCGGCGGCGCGGCGGGCTTGCTCTGTTGCGCCCACATTCGTTGTGCGCGCGGAGCCGACGGCAGCGCCCATTCTGGGTTTCATGAGTGCGCGGTCGCCGGAAGATTCCGCGCGCGAAGTTGCAGCTTTTCGTCGAGGTCTTGAGGAAAACGGCCAGACCGAGGGTCGCAATCTCACGATCGAGTATCGCTGGGCGCACGGCGACTACCGCCGGCTGCCGGCTCTGGCCGCTGAACTGATCGGCCTGAACGTCAATGTTCTGATGGCCGGCGGCGGCGACGCGTCGGCATTTGCGGCCAAGGCCGCTTCATCGACCATCCCGATCGTGTTCGTCATGGGCGGCGATCCGATCAAGGCCGGATTGGTCGACAGCTACAATCGCCCGGGCCGCAACGCCACAGGCTGCGTGATCTTAAGTAATGACATCGAGGCCAAGCGGCTCGGCCTCCTGCGCGAATCGTGCCCGAGGCGACGCTGTTCGGCGCCATCCTCAATCCGAGTTTCCCGCCCGCGGCGGGCCAGCTTCAAGATCTCGAAACCGCCGCAGCGAAAGTTGGGCGACGGCTGTTCGTCGCCAAAGCAAGCAATGATGCGGAGCTGAACGCAAGCTTCGCCGCGCTCATGAGCGCCCGCGTCAATGCCCTCATCGTCGCCTCGGATCCTTATTTCGATACGCGGCGAACGCAAATCATCGCCTTTGCCGCAGAGCATCGCCTGCCCACGATCTATCATAATCGCGGCTATGCCACTTGACGGTGGTCTCATCAGTTACGGGCCAGACATTCCGGACGCCTACCATCAGGCGGGCATCTATTCCGCGCTCATTCTTAATGGCGCCCAACCTGGCGACCTGCCCGTCACCCAGCCGACACAATTTAACTTCGTCATCAATCTCAAGACGGCGAAGACGCTCGGAATCAGTATTCCCGCCGCAACTCTTGGCGCGCGCCGATGAGGTCATGGAATGAAGCTGTTGATGTGTCTGCGAACGCGATCTGATGACCGCATGAGAGCACCATCCGAGAGCGACAATGGCGGCGCGAACAGCGCCGAGCCGGAGTCGTTGCCGAACCCATGACGGTGGCGTCGATCATGCGCAGCCGGCTGTTTCGCAAATATGTCGGACTGCTGATTGCCGTCGTCGGCTTTGCGCTCGCCGTCAACAGCAGCGTCGAAATCTGGTTCCGTTATCTGGACCAAAAGGACTCGCTGCTCTACATCCAGCGTTGGCAAGCGGAGACCGCCGCCAGTCAGATCGGTCAATCGATCCGCGAAATCGAAAGCGACATTGGTTGGCTGACGCAACTGCCGTGGGCAAGCTCGACGCTGGAAGACCGCCGGTTCGACGCCCTGCGGCTGCTGCGGCAGGTGCCGGCGGTCACCGAGATCGTGGAAGCCGACCCGAACGGCCGCGAACAATTGCGCGTTTCGCGGATCGACCTGGACAGCATCGCCAGCGGCACGGATATCTCCAGCGATCCGGCCTTTTCGAGGCCATGGCGCACAAGGTCTATTACGGGCCGGTCTATTTCCGTAACGAGTCCGAGCCGTACATGACGATCGCGCTTGCCGGCGCGCGGCGCGATATGGGCGTCACGATTGCGCAGGTGAATTTGAAATTCATCAATGATGCGCTGTCGAAAATCAAAGTGGATGGCCTCGCGCGCGCTTTTGTTGTTGATGCCGCCGGGCATTTGATCGCGCATCCCGACACCAGCCTCGTGTTGCGCAAGACCGACTTGTCCGGTCTGCCGCAGGTGCGGCGGCCCGGCAGATCCGGCGAGACGCCGGTTGAACAAGTGCGGGAGGCGGAAGACCTAACGCACCGCAAAGTATTGACCTCTTACGCCAAGGTCCCACCGCTCGGCTGGTTCGTCTTCGTCGAGACGCCCGCCGCCGAAGCGTTGGCGCCCCTTTATACCTCCATCCAGCGTAGCTGCTTTGTGCTGCTGGGCGCCCTCTTACTGGCGTTTCTCGCCGGCATGGCGCTCGCCGGCCGCATGGTGGTGCCGATCCAGGCCTTGAGCGCCGGCGCCGCGCGCATCGGCCATGGCGATCTTGGTCAGCGCATCGCCATCAAAACCGGCGACGAGATCGAAGCGCTTGCCGATCAGTTCAACGAGATGGCGGGCCGGCTGGAAGGCTCCTACGCCGACCTCGAGCGCAAGGTCGAGCAGCGCACGCAAGAGCTCAGCGAAGCCCTGGAGCAGCAGACCGCAACCGCCGAGGTGCTCCGCGCACTCTCGAGCTCGCAGGGCGATTTGCAGCCGGTGTTCGAGACCATACTGGCCAAGGCGGGTCCGCTCTGCGACGCCAAATTCGGCAACATTTATCGCCTGGAAGGCGATTCCCTGCGCCTCGTCGCAAGCCACAACACGCCGGCGGCCTTCGCCGAGTTCCGCCGCAAGGCGCCGTTTCGTCCCGACACCGAAAGTCTGATCGGCCGCATGGTCCGAACCAAGACCATCGTCCATGTCCTCGATGCGGCGCAGCAGCCAGGCTATGTCAACCGCACCAATCCATCGCTTGTCGCCTCGGTCGATCTTGGCGGCGTGCGGACTTATCTGGCCGTGCCGATGCTCAAGGACGACGAGATGCTCGGCGCGATCACGGTCTATCGCCAGGAGGTTCGGCCCTTTACCGACAAGCAGATCGAGATGGTCGCGAACTTCGCGGCGCAGGCGGTGATCGCGATCGAAAACGCGCGCCTGCTTCGCGAGCTGCGCCAGCGTACCGACGACCTTGCCGAGTCGCTCGAACAACAAACCGCCACCTCGGACGTGCTGCAAGTGATCTCGCGTTCGCCTGGCGACCTTGGGCCGGTGTTCGACACAGTGCTGCAGAACGCGACGCGCCTGTGCGAGGCGCAATTCGGCAACCTGTTGCTCGCCGAGGACGCCGGCTTCCGCATCATCGCCAGTCATGGCGCGCCGGACGCCTACCGGACCATGCTGCAAACCAACGCATTGGTCCTGCCGCGGAGCCGCGACAACAGCGATCTCGCGACGACTGCGCGCGAATATCCGGACGTGCCGCTCGGCCGGTTGGTCACGACACGCCAGTTGGTCAACATCGCGGACATCACGACCGAGCCTGCCTATCTGGCCGGTTTTTCACCTCTGATTGATCTCGTCGAAACTGCCGGCGCGCGCAGCGTGCTGATTGTGCCGATGCTCAAGGACGACACCGTGATCGGCGCCATCGCGATCTATCGGAAGGATGTGCGCGCCTTCGACGACAAGCAGATCGATCTCCTGGAAGACTTCGCCAGCCAAGGCGTCATCGCCATCGAGAATACCCGCCTGTTGCGCGAATTGCGGCATCGGACCGACGACCTGACGGAATTGCTTGAGCACCAGACCGCCACTGCCGAAGTGCTACGGGTTATTTCGAGTTCGCCCGGCGATCTCACGCCGGTCTTCGAAGCGGTGTTGCAGAAGGCGATGCGCCTGTGCGACGCCACGTTCGGCAATTTCCTGCTGAGCGACGGCGGCGGATTTCGCATCGCCGCAAGCCGCGGCGCGCCGGAAGCGTACCGATTGCGCCTCGAACAAGAACCCGTCGTGTTGTCGGCCGAACAGCTCCAGGCCATCGGACCGGAGCCGCCCGACGTGCCGCTGGCTCGTCTGGCCGCAACCAAACACGCGGTCCACATCACCGACATCACCGCGGAGGCGAGCTACAAGCGACACTTCCAGCCGCTCACCGAAATGGCGGATCTCGGCGGCGCGCGTACCATGCTGCTTGTTCCGATGCTCAACGAACAGCGCGTCGTCGGCGCCATCGCGCTTTGCCGACAAGAGGTCCGCGCGTTCAGTCAGAAGCAGCTCGATCTGCTGGAGAACTTCGCGCGGCAATCCGTCATTGCGATTGAGAACGCACGCCTTTTGGGCGAATTGCGTCGAACGGACCAACGAACTGTCGCGCTCGGTCGGCGAACTGAGAACGCTTGGAGAGGTGTCGCAGTCCGTCAATTCAACGCTCGACCTCGAAACTGTTCTGGAAACCATCGTGACCAAGGCGGTGCAGCTCTCCAGCACTGACGCGGGCGCCATCTATGTCTTCGATCCGCAGCAGCAGGAATTCTTCCTGCGCGCCACCTACGGCATGGACGAAGAATTGATCGCCGCGCTGGGGCAGCGCCGCGTCGGCCTCGATAACCCCAATTTTGCCGCCTCCCTGTCACGCGGCGAGCTGATCCAGGTTGCCGATTTGCAGGAGCAAGGGTCGTCGACGCTCAATCAAATCATTTTGCGAGCCGGCTTCCGCGCGCGCCTCACGGCTCCGTTGCTGCACAGCGGCGGCATCGTCGGCATGCTGGTGGTGCGCCGCCGATCGCCCGGAGCATTTCCGCCCAACACGGTCGATCTGATGAAAACCTTCGCAGCGCAATCGGTGCTGGCGATCCAGAACGCGCGGCTGTTTCATGAGATCGAAGACAAGAGTCACCAGATCGAGGCGGCGAGCAAACACAAATCGCAATTCCTTGCCAACATGAGCCACGAATTGCGCACGCCGCTGAACGCCATCCTGGGCTATACCGAACTGATCCTCGACGGCATTTACGGCGAAGCGCCGGACAAGATGAACAGCGTGCTGGAGCGCGTCCAGGCCAACGGCAAACATTTGCTCGGGTTGATCAACGACGTGCTCGATCTCTCCAAAATCGAAGCCGGCCAACTGACCCTCTCGCTCACCGACTACTCGCTCGCCGAACTGGTGCAGAGTGTCCATATCGCCGTCGAGCCCTTGGCCTCGCGGAAGA
Source organism: uncultured Alphaproteobacteria bacterium (assembly GCA_963737755.1). Taxonomy (GTDB): domain Bacteria; phylum Pseudomonadota; class Alphaproteobacteria; order Rhizobiales; family Xanthobacteraceae; genus BOG-931. Next base: position 559,612 of record CAVTTZ010000033.1, read on the forward strand.
ACTTGACGCTCACCACCGAAATCCCGAAGGGCTTGCCGACCGGCTATGGCGACGAGCGGCGGCTTGCCCAGGTGCTGCTCAACCTCGTCGGCAATGCCATCAAGTTTACCGAAGTCGGCGAAGTGGCCATCGCCGTCTCGCAGGCCAACGGCTCATTCAGTGTCGCGGTACGCGACAGCGGCCCAGGCGTCGACCCTGCGCATCAGACCAAGATTTTCGAGGAATTTCAGCAGGTTGACAACACCTCCACACGCCAGAAAGGCGGCAGCGGACTGGGCCTCGCTATTTCCAAACGGATCGTCGAAATGCATGGTGGGAAAATTACGGTCAATTCCACACTCGGCAAGGGCGCGACCTTTACCATAAAATTTCCGATCAAAACCGACGCTGGGATAAAACTATCATGAGCAAGAGAATATTAGTCGTTGAAGACCAGGAAGATAACCGTCGCATTCTGCGCGATCTTCTGACCAATGTCGGCTTTCAATTGGTGGAGGCCGAAGATGGCGCGCAGGGCGTTGTGGCGGCTGAGACTCACCGCCCCGATCTCATTCTGATGGACATTCAAATGCCGGTCGTCGACGGCTATGAGGCCACGCGGCAGATCAAGGCCAATCCGGCACTCAAGACTATTCCGGTCATCGTGGTGACGTCATACGCGCTCAGTGGGGATGAAGACAAAGCGCGCGCCGCCGGTTGCGACGATTACATCACCAAGCCCTACAGCCCGCGGCAGCTCCTGGCGAAGATCAAAGAGCATTTGCATTAAGTAACTGCGGTCAGTCCGTCCATGCATAAGCCTCCGCGTATTCTCATTGTCGATGACAACGAGACCAATCGCGACATTTTACGCACCCGCCTCGGTCCGCAAGGCTACGAGATGTTCGAGGCGGAAGACGGCGAAGAAGCTTTGGCGATGGCGCGACAACATCGCCCGGATCTGATCCTGCTTGACGTGATGATGCCGAAGATGGACGGCATCGAGGCTTGCCGCCAGCTCAAAGCCGATCCCAATTTACCGTTCATGCCGGTCGTTCTGGTGACGGCCAAATCCGACAGTAAGGATGTGGTCGCGGGGCTCGAAGCCGGCGCGGACGAGTATTTGACAAAGCCGCTCGACCAGAACGCGCTGGTCGCCCGGGTCAAATCGATGCTGCGGATGAAGGATCTGACCGATCAGGTCCGGGCGCAGGCCGCAGACCTTGCCGAATGGAATCAGACACTCGAAGAACGCGTCGCGAAGCAGCTGACGCAAATCGAACGCATGGATCGCATGAAGCGATTCCTGCCGCCGCAGGTCGCCGAACTGATCCTCTCATCCGGTGACGACCGCTTGCTCGACAGCCACCGGCGCGAAGTCACCGTCGTGTTTTGCGACCTGCGCGGGTTTACAGCGTTTGCTGAAACGTCCGCCCCCGAAGAGGTGATGAGCACGCTGCGCGAATATCACGAGACCGTCGGTGCGATCATTCATAAGTTTTCAGGAACGATCGAGCACTTTGCCGGTGACGGGCTCATGGTGCTGTTGAATGATCCGGTGCCCTGCCCCGATTCCTGCGTTCAGGCGGTGCGCATGGCCGGAGAGATGCGCGCGGCGGTGAACGCCCTCACCGCCAAATGGCGCAACTACGGTTTCGATCTCGGTTTCGGCATCGGCATCGCGCACGGATACGCAACACTCGGCCGGATCGGCTTTGAGGACCGGCACGAATATGCGGCGATCGGCGTGGTGCCGAACCTCGCCGCACGCCTGTGCGGCGAAGCCAAAGACGGGCAGATCCTGCTCGACAACAAGGTGCGCTCGGCCGTCGAGGGGATGGTCGACCTTGAGCCGCTCAATGCGCTCGTTCTCAAAGGCTTCCTGCGTCCGATCATCGCGTTCAACATGCGCTCGCTCACGATATCGTAGCGCGCGGCGCCGCACGGCTCCCCTCACAGTCCCCATGCAATCACAGACGTTCCATGCGGCATCATTCATCCACAAGGTAACAGCATGAAAATTCGCGCAGTGTTTGGTGCATCTGCTCTCGTAGTCGGCGTATCGCTGATCATGTCGGCCACAGTGCACGCCGACGGCGGCTTGACGGCGCGGATTCAATCGGCATTAGAGACATGGGTCGCCGAGCGCGCGGCGCCGGAGAAGATAACAGGCGTCGCCGCGTATCTGAGCTTCGGCGATCCCGGTCCCGCCATTGAGGGCTTCGCCGGCAAGGTTGGGGCGCGTCCGGATGATCCACCGGTCCGACAAAATACGCTCTTCCAGATGGGCAGCACGTCGAAGTCCTTCACGGCTGCGGTTATTCTCAAACTGGAAGCTGCCGGCAAACTGTCACTGGACGACCCGCTCGGCAAATGGCTCCCGCAATACCCGGCATGGAAAGATGTCACGATCAGGCGCTTGCTCAACATGACAAGCGGCATACCGAACTATTCCGAGACCGAGACGATTTCTCGCGCCTGGATCGACGATCCGACGCGGGAGTTTACGGCCGAAGAATTGGTCAAGATCGCCTATCCGGGCGGCGCAAACGACCTGCCTGCAGCACGGGCTATCACTATTCCAATACCAACTACATTCTCGCCGGCATGATCGCGGCTCGAGCCAGTGGCCGGACATTTCGGGACCTCGTGCACGAGATGGTCATCGACGCGACCGGCCTCGACAGCACCTTTTATGAAAACGGAGCCTACCCGCCCTCGGTCATCGATCGCTTAGCCCACGGCTACTTCGACAATCCGGCCTGCGCGGATTACCAGCCGAATTGCAAGGTGTCTTGGAACGCGCGGCTCATGGGCCGCGATGTCCGCGAGACGAGCACGTCGTGGGCTCAGGCCGCTGGCGGCGCGATCGCCAGCGCCCGTGACGTCGATCGCTGGATGCGCGCCGTATTTGCCGGACGCGTCGTGCCGGCGACCCAGCAGGCTGAATGGATGAGCGCTGGTCTCGACCAAGACCGGCGAACCGATCACGGACGTCTCGCCGGCTGATCCCCGCGGCTTTTCACTCGGTCTCAGCAAATCCATTCTCGGATCGGTCGGCCCCCAATGGTTCTATCAGGGTGAGACCCTCGGCTATCGCACATTGTACGTGTGGTTCGAAAAGGAGAATTTGCTGATCACGCTGCAAACCAATTCCCAACCTGCCGCCGACAAAGACCAGCTCCACGTTCTTCTCGAAAAGCTCCATCAGATCGTCAACGACCGCTGACTTCGCTGGCGTAAGGGCGGCCGTTATGCGGAGCTACAACGGGGCATTCCAGGAACCGCCGCGGCCTCCTCAGTGCCAGAACAAGGCGAGCAGAATAACGATCGGCAAAGGCACACCCAACATCCACAGCAAAAGACCTCGACCCATGATGTGTGTCTCCTAAATCTCGCGAGGCGTCAGTACGCGTCCGTTCCAGGTGCCATCGCGCAGCACGCCGCCTTCAGCGGCCGCAATGCTCGCCGCAAAGGCACCGAAGAGCAGCGCGGCGGTTACCCAGAATGAAAGATGCGCGGCCGCGCGGCGCGCACCATCGGCATCCGTCTTGGCCTCAGCCACGACCTCATCGACGCGTTTTTGGGCGTCCGCCGCACTAAGTCCCGTACGCGCGGCGACCAATTGCGCGACGTAAGCGCGATCGGCGGAGGAAAGGTCGGCGCTGCTCATAAAGTCGGCTTTCCACAGGCGCGCGACTTCCGCCATCGCCTCATGATCATTGTGCGCGGAGGCAGCAGCTTGTCCTGGCGCGGCGCTCGGGCGGAACAGTTTATCGACATAAAGCTGCGCCGGATCCGCAGCGCTCGACTGAGCACTTGCCGCGCTCAAGCCACCCAGAGCGCCGTTCGCCAGATACGACATGGTCGAAGCCAGCGCGGTGGCGCAGACAATCGTGGCAAAAGCCCAGGCTAGAAAGCCGTGCGCCGTATCGCGGAAAAATACCTCGTTCGTGTGCAGGCCCATGACTCTGGTGCGCAGCCGCGCCGCCAGAAAGCCGCCGATCGCCGACGACATCACCGCGACGACGCAAAGATAAATACCGGTGCCGACTTTGAACGTCGTCACCGAAACGCCGCTGTTGGCCCACGGAGAAATCGCCGACAGACCCAAGCCGGCGCCAAACGCAACCAACACAAGCGTGAGTGCTGCTGTCGCTACTGCGCCAGCAGCGATCGCTCCCCAGGCGACACCCCATGGCGTCAATACGGTTCGATTCAGGAACTGTTGCGTGAATGCCTTCGTCCATGATGCCCTCTGGAATATTTTTTAGGCAACTTCGCTGCGCGATCGAAAGTTCCAGCCGCCGTCAAACGGTTGAAATTTTGCCAAGCTCTTCGCAAACGCAAAAATTTGTTTGATCGGCGATCCTACGTGAAGCGTAAATGCGCCGCCGATCCGGCGAGGGAAACCAAGATTGACACCCGTTTTGCCGGCCCCTGCAACGAACATACGGCCACGTGCGCACGGCCACGCTGCATGTTCCGATGCGGGAGGGCATTCTCCGCATTCGGGGAACAAAGCCGCTATCGTCGATTTAACTATCCGCGTGGAGGCCGAAGGGCCTTGCGTCCGTCCCCAGCGTCCTGCGCATCGGACGGTGACTTACAGAAGCCCCGGCCGATTCATCGGTCGGGGCTTTCTGATCAGAAGTGATTGAGGAGCATCGGCGGCAACAACGCGAGCACGATACGGCGCGGAACAGCCGAAAGTCGCGGCGCGGCTTTTCATTCTGGTAGGACGACAATACGCTTGGCTCGAAACCGCAGCCCGCACTCTTTGGGCCCGAACGACAGGGGCTCACAAATTCGACCGCTCAATCTCGCAAGCACCCCATAGCTGGCGATTTGCGGGCTGATCAGTAGCGGGTGCGGTTTGGCATTTCCCGATATTCAGCCCAAACCTTTTGAGCGTCGCCGCGCATGATCTGCGCGACGCGCACGGTGCGGTCCGGGTAAAGGCTCTTCATATCCTGATTGATATTGGCGTCGTCGAACAGGTCGGCATAGTCCGTCCAAGCCGCTGCGTAATAGATCTTCCCAAGTCGAGCCCAATAGGCTGTCGCGTAGCACATCGGACAGGGTTCGCAGCTCGAAAACAAGGTCGCGCCGGTGAGGTGTGGCGAGCCAACCTTCTTGCACGCGGCCCGAATGGCATTGACCTCAGCGTGCGCCGACGGGTCGTTGTCGCGCAGTACGCTGTTGCCTGACGTGGCCAAAACCTTGTTGTTGAGAACGATCACGGCGCCAAACGGGCCGCCGGTTTTATCGATCACACCGGCCTTGCGCATCAGGTCGATGGCTTCCGCCATGTGCGCACGTTCTTGATCGGTGACAGCGTCCGCGTGAGCGACCAAGGTATCATGATCTTTCGGGTCGAGTACCATCTGATCCAATCCCGTTTAAAAGGCCGCAGAAGCGCTGCAATCTTCGAGCGCCATTTCAATACTTACTACCGTATCTGCTAACGCTTTGCTGATATTCAACGGCGAATTTTAAAGCTGCTGGATCTGCTCCGCGAGCGACAGCCGGTCTACCGCAATGTCGGGCCACCGAAGCGGGCGCCCGGCGCGGCATCACCGCCGCGCAAGTTTTGGTCATTTTTGCGCCTGCAGCGGCCCCGGTATCTCCCGCTCCGCCGCCGCAGCAAACTCCTGCTCTTTGCGCCGCAGGTAGAGGAACATGAGAACCACGGCAGTGCCTCCGAAGACGGCCAAGGCGGCCGCAACCGGGCGGGCAAATTGCTCGATGCCCTTGCCGAGATAATACGCCCCAAGCCCATAGAACAGCGCCCAGACAATGGCGCCTGCAGTATTGGCGACCATGAAGCTGCCAAACGGCATCCGGTTCGCCCCCGCGATGAAGCCGACGATTGACCGCAATACGGCAACAAAGCGGGCAACGAGCACGACCACCCTGCCCTGCCGCCGAAACAGATACTGGGCGATCTTTATTCTTGTTTCTGTCAGCCCGACGTAAGATCCGTAGCGCAGCAGAATCGGATAGCCGTAACGATCGCCGATCCAGAAACCGATAATGCTGCCGAATATGGCGCCGAGGACAGCGGCGAGAAGGACAAGCGAGATACTCATGCTCTGCGTTGTCCCTGCGAAAATCGCCGCGCTCACCAGGATCGCTTCTCCGGGCAGCGGCAAGCCGATCGATTCCAGGAAAACGAGCAGGAAGACGATCCAGCCGCCATAAAGATGGATCAATTCTTTCATGAGGAGCTCGCAATCTTTCGTCTGTTCATGGTCAACCTCAAACGATGCTCCCAGTCTTATCAGAATGCAGAAGAGAGCTCTCGCCGGTCCTTTCAACTTACGCGCAAATTGCAATCGAGATTTCAGAACGCGTGCACGCTACCTGGCATCCCAGCCGCCGATCGGCGGCGCGTCCCTTGCGCTTGACGTCGCCGTGGCATCCACCTTCGCATCGGCCGGCGCAAGGGTGCGCTCAAGCAGCACTTCGTAGATAGGACGGCCGCCGAACCAATCGGCAATGAGGTTGGCGACCAGGCAGGTCAGAATCGTCGGTATGAGATCGGAATAGGCCCCTGTCAGTTCTATCGTTAGCACAATTCCCACCAACGGAGCGCGGACCGTCGACGAAAACAATCCACCCATTGCGGCCACCGCGAAGGCAGCGCCGATGCCGGCAGGCACAGGCAGGACAGACGATAGCAAATGTCCGTACAGGAGGCCGGCTGCGGTTGCGAGCGAGAGGATCGGCGCGAAAATACCACCCGGCGCTCCGGTCGAATAACTCGCCATTGTCATGACAAAGCGGATGAGAACGATGAGCGCAAGGACCGCAAGCGACAAATTTTCGCCAATCAGATGGACAGCAAGGTTTTCACCACCCATCGTCGCGCCGGGACGAACGACCAACAATACACCGACGGCGAAGCCGATCGCCACCGGCAAAACGTAATGGGACACGCGACGTCCGACCATCCGGCTAAGATCGAGTGACCAGATCAAGGCGTGATTGAAAACAACGCCGAGCAATCCAAGAAGAAAGCCAAGCACCACAAATGCAGGAAGCCACAGCAGCGGCACGTCCGGTACTGTCAGCGCCATGAAAGGGCGCCTGCCGGCGATGGCCTCGGTAACAATGCCGCTCGTCACAGAAGCCAGCATCAAGGCCGTGTAACTTTTGAGAGAATATGGAAATTGCCGGCGGGTTTCCTCGATAACAAATAAAATAGCGCCAAGCGGCGCACTGAAGGCCGCAGCAAGTCCAGCAGCGCCGCCCGCAGCTATCAGGCCACGTCCATCACGATCGGAAAAGCGCAGCCACTCTGAAAATGCCCGAGATATGGCGGCGCCGATATGAATCGTGGGACCCTCGCGCCCGACAACAAGTCCGGAACCGAGCGAAAGAAAGCCACCAAAAAACTTTACCGGCAAAATACGACGCCAGCGGATCTCGCGTTCCCCCTCCATCGCTCCTTCGATCTCTTGAACACCGGAGCCGGCGGCTTCCGGCGCGAAGGTGCGAACCAGCCAAACCGAGATAACGACCATGCAGGCGGCAATCGCGCCGGTCGCAAGCAGATAGGGCAAACCCTCAAGCTCGAATTTTTGCCGTAGCAGGTGCGGCCATTCCAACATCCGGTAGACGCCGAGATGCAGAGCCGTTCCAATCACGCCGGTCACAGCCCCGACGACAACGGCCGCAAGGTAAAAGACGATGTCGCTCCGGCGGTCCCGCGTGTTCTCGTTTGGAACGTCGCTAAAATTCATTTTCAATGTACGTTTCCCAACGCTGGCTGACCGAGAGCCGGGACCGGAATACGGCAAAGCGCTCAAATAGACCGCCTACCAAAACCGTGCTCTCGGGCAAAAGTTCAGAGTTTGCGAGAACGCGGCGCGCGAGGAGGCAGCCCTTGACCCGCCACGAGACGACCGAAGTTCAGAGTTCAATCCCCTTAGAAACCAAAACAACCCTTGGCGAAAGCCCGAATAGACGGCGGGCATGGCGTTGAAAAACGCCTTAGCGGCGGGAGTCGTCGTCAACACAAATAGCCCAGTCTTTATAGATATTTACATTTGATGCGGTGGCACACCCCACAATTTAACCCACAACTTCGCACATCTCTCTCGCGAGCTGACACCCGGGCATTTCTGCTCGCCTATGCACTTGGCTTGCCGACGCCACGCTTGTCCAGAACCCGTACTCTTTAAGCGGCTCATCGGCCATAGTGGGTTTCGGCAACACCGGGAGTATCTGTCATGCAAAGCGACGCTGCGGACGTCACATCTGGCGAAGGCAAAGTCATCCTACGCATCGCCGACGCCGTGGCTCACGTTCAGTTCGAACGGCCGTGGGCGCGCAACGCGATGACGTGGGCAATGTATGACGGACTTGCGTCCGCGTGCAGCACGATCAACGCAGACCACCGTATCCGGGTCGCTGTGCTTCGCGGCGCAGGCGGCAAGGCGTTTGTTGCCGGCACCGACATCGCGCAATTTCGGGCGTTCGCCGGCGGCGATGATGGCGTTGCCTACGAAGCCAAGCTCGACGGTTTCATCGATGCCCTGGAGCGACTGCGCGTGCCCAGCATCGCCGTGGTCGAAGGCTTCGCGGTCGGCGCCGGGCTCGCGATCGCCAATACCTGCGATATTCGGATCGCCGCTTCCGGCGCGCGCTTCGGCGCCCCCATCGCACGCACCTTGGGCAATTGCCTGTCGGCGGCCAATTTGCGCCGCCTGTGCGCGACCCTGGGTGTCAGTTGGGTGAAACGCATGTTGTTGCTGGCCGAGATGCCGACCGCAGAAGCGTTGCTCCCAACCGGCTACTTGGAGGCGGTCGTAGCGCCTGAGGCGCTCGACCCAGAAGTGACGCGGCTCTGCAACCAATTGCTCGGACATGCCCCACTCACCATCGCGGCAACACGAGAAACTTTACGTCGACTCTCCCTCGGGGGCGACGCCGATGTTAGCGACCTCATCAGAGCCTGTTATGGCAGCGACGACTTTCACCGCGGCGTTGCGGCATTCTCGGCCAACACGCGGGTCACGTGGGAAGGCCGATAGCTGTGTGGCCCTACCGGTTTTCAGCTTTTTCGCCGTAGCCTGAAGCCTGCGCTGAATTCAGTCATAAAATACAAGAGCGCAAGCGACGGGACGGAAAAACCGAGGCACGCGGCCAGTGTCCAGCCGCCCCTCGCGTACGCCCACGCACCGAGTGCGGAGCCGAATGCTCCTCCGACGAAATGCAGCGCCAGGTACATGGCGTTGAGGCGGCTGCGCACCTCGGCTCCAAGCAAAAATAATTGCCGCTGCCCGAGGATGAGGTTCGTGGTCATGCCGATGTCGACCAACAGCGCCGCCAGGACCAGAAGCGCAAGTTGGAGCGTAGACCCGGCCTGGGCGAGACAAGTGAGGAGGAACGCAGCCGCGACGGCGGCCATGGAGAACGCTGTGGCGGGCCGCGTAAGTCCCCGATCGGCGAGACGGCCGGCCAATGGCGACGTAAAGATCCCGGCGGCTCCCGCCAAGGCGAACAACGCAATCCCGGCGTTCGATAGGTGAAACTCTGGACCAGCCAGCAGCAGCGGAACCGCTGTCCAGAATACGCTGAAGGCGGCGAACAGGCTCGCTTGATAGAGCGAGCGCCGCTGCAGGATCGGATTGGTCACCGCGAGATCGACCATCGACCTCAGCAAAGCCGCATAACGGATTTGTCCTGCAGGCGAACGTCGCGGCAGCATCAGAAGAAATGTAACGCTGACCGTAAGGGTCACCGCCGCGGACATGAGAAAAACAATGCGCCACGAAGACAATTGCACGATGAGGCTGGAGATCGGACGTGCGAGCATGACGCCAATCATCATGCCGCTCATGATGTTTCCGATCAGCTGTCCGCGCTGTCCTTCCGAAGCGAAATGACTCGCGTAGGGCAAGATGACCTGGATGGCGACAGATCCGAGGCCGCAGAAGAAGCCGCAGACGAAAAACTGTGATGAGCCCGTTGAAATCGCGGCGCCGATCAATGCGAGGCCCGCGAGGCTCGTCAGAACAACGACCAACCCGCGGTTTTCGACCAGATCGCCCAGCGGCACCAGAAAAGCAGGCCGATGCAGTAACCGACCTGCGTCACCGTAACGATAAGGCCTGCTAAATCTAAAGAATTGCCGAGGCTGGCACTGATGGGGCCTGCAATTGGCTGCGCGTAGTAGAGGTTTGCGACGATCAGTCCACAGGCTGCTGATAGAAATGCGGTGGTCCGACCAGAGATTTGCGGTTGAGCCGAGGCACCTGCCGAGCCTTCCACGATTTCATGTCGCGCACGATCGATATCTTCGCCAGCCATCACTTCCGTTGCCTTGTTCGGCATATGTGCGATCCGTCACGCCCGGCGCCGTGACGGTGCTGTGCCGATGTGTTGTTTCGGACGCCCTCTCCTATCGTTTTGCGGCAACGAGGCCTATTTCTTTCGCTGCAACATGAACTGCCTGAAGAATGCGGGTAATTCCGCCAGATCGCGCGTTCCCCAACCGTTCGCGGAGGCCGCCGCAAGCGACGTGGCAACGCCGCCGCCAAGCGGCATCGGAATTCCGGCGGCAGCGCCGGTCGCTACCGCGTCGACAACGTCCTTTCGCAGCGTTTCGATATCCAGGCTGGTATCTGCTTTTTCACCCTGCAGGGCTTTCATCTTGCTCTTGAGCCACCCATTCGAGGTCGGCGCCTCCAACAGGACGCGCAGCATGACATCCAGGCTCACTTCATAATGGTCAGTGATTGCCAAAGCTTCGGCCAAGGATTGCAAATAAGCCGCCATTGTCAGATTGACGGCAAGCTTCACGGCACTTCCGGCCCCGACGGGGCCGAGATGCACGATCTCGCGCGTCAGTTGGTCCAGAACGACCTTCCCCCGCTCGAGGTCTGCGGACTTGCCACCCACAAGCGCAAGCAGTTTTCCCTCTCGCACGGCGGGTATCGAGCCTAGAACCGGCAAGTCCAGAACCGCCCCTCCCCGATCCTCAACACGTCGCGCCACATCTTTGACCGTCTCGGGCTGTACGGTGCTCATCTGGATGAAGAGCTTTTTTCCGATGTCCGCTTCGAGCATGTCTGCGAATATCGCACGGACCGCGCGGTCGTCCGAGACGATCGCTATGATGATGTCGCTGCCCTCTGAAGCGAGCATCGGCCGCTCGACGACCACAATGCCTTGCGAACGGACCGCAGCGCACTTTTCGCTGTCGACGTCGAAGGCTTTGATCTTGATATTGAGCTGGTGAAGTCGCTCACACAGGGCGGTGCCCATACGACCGAGCCCGATCACTCCGACTTGCATCCGTCCCGTCCTATTCGTGCAGGTTGAACATCATTGGCATTGATGCCCACATGGGCTGCGACCACGTCGCGAATATCCGGTAGATCGGCTCTTCCGGCAAGCGATAGCCGACGCCAGCGCAAATCACGCGATGGGGCGCCGAGGCCGAAATGCGTTCAAAATCTTTTGAGCCCGAGCGCTTCCAGCGCCGTTCGGAAGTGCCATCGCCACAACTCTGTCCAGGCACGGTTCTTTCTCGCGCTTGCGGTAGCGATTTTGCTTTGATGAAAACTGACGGCCGGCGCGTCTGGCGGCCACCTCACGTAATCGCCGAGCCAGTCGTCGTCGCTCAGAATGATGCGTCTCACCTTTGGTTTCGGCATCACTCTACGGCGCGGGTGCCGCCGTCTCCGTTTCGGATCCGATAGCGATGGGATGAGCGGGTGAGCCGCGGCGACGCCAGCTCACCGTCGCGTACCTCTTCGTCCCCGTTCGGCCGCCAGTCGACATGCCGCCAAAGAGATCACGCCAACGGATCGGTCGGCAGTCCGAGGCGGAATTTGCCGTGATTTTCGTAGGACGTATCGCTCATGACCTGGTGCAGGCCGGCCGTGTTGAGATCGCGCAACAAGCGTCCGAGAACGTGCGGGTGACGCAATCCGGTGTTGCCCGCGAAGTGGAAGGCCATGGTGGCGATTTCGACGGCGGTGTCGGTCGCGAGCACCGCCATCGCCCGCACGTCGGCAATGTCCGCGCCTTCTATTTGTTGGCCCGCCCGGGCTTTTTCATAGAGCTCTTCGTACCGCTCATGCATCAGCGCGCGGATCGATCGGATCTTGAGATCGTACTCACCGATTTTGCGCTGAACGACCTGACGCTCGGCAAGTCCGGACGAGCGGAACGTACCGCGCGTGGTGGTCGCGATCTTGATCAGTTCATCGAGCGCGCGCCTGGCACACCCGATAGCGACGCTGCCGTGTTCCTTCGCCACGAAGCTGAAGGGTGGAAACTGGTACGACGGACCGCCGCGAAGCGGCTTTGGGTCGAGCAAGTCCCAAACAAACGAAAGGTGTTCCGGGACGAAGTAATCTTCAACCGAGCAGTCGCAGCTGCCGGTCCCTTTGAGACCGACGACGTCGCGCCAATTGTCATACACGGTGACGTCGGCGGCCGGGAACGCCGCGAAGATCACCAGCGGCTTGCCGTTGTTTTCTTTTTCCGTTCCTTCGATGACGGTTCCGCCAAGGACCCATTCGGAATGCCGGATGCCGCTGTTGAAGCGCCAACGTCCGCTGACGCGAAACCCGCCTGCTTCGCGCACGCCACGACCGGCGGGAAAAAACGAAATTGCCGCCGTCGGAATCTGTCCGCCAGGGAATACGCGATCGAGCCCGGCTTGCGGCAGAAACGCCCCGAGTGATCCGACCGCGGTGGCGCCAACCATCGTGCACCAGCCGCTGGTGAAGTCGTTGTATGCGATTGCTTCCAGCACCATCATTTCGGTGACGGGGTCGGCTTCCGCTCCGCCGACCGCCGCAGGCAATTTGAGCTGGAACAGGCCCGCGTCGCGCAACGCCTTCACGGCCTCCGGGGCAAGCGTCGTCAGGTCCTCGCTTTTGCCGCCGGATTCCTGAAGCGTCGTCGCAATGTTTGCGACCTTGGCGAGCAGGCTTTCGCGCGTAATCGCGGATTTCTGCGGTGATTGCGCTAGCATGTGTCCTCCCTCGTCGCTGCTCGTTAGTGCCCGCCGTTGAATGGCTGTCAGCTTCCGACTTGGCTATGGATCATTTATGAATATAATTCATTTGTCAATTGATGCTCTGATCCGTTCGACATTCATGTCTGAGCCATGACACGCCTCTGACCCATAGGGCCAGACGGCAATCCCAACAAACGCGTCGCCGCGTCCCGGCAGCGAACCGAACATGAGAGATGGCGCCCCCGTGACGATGGCCGAAACACGAGGCGAACGCCGGCGGCAACGAAATCGGCAGCGTCTCATAACCGCCGGCTATGAGGTCATGACTCAAAAAGGCATCGATGCCGCAACCATGGCCGAGGTGACCGAGCTTGCTGACTTGGGTGCCGGCACGGTGTACAATTACTTCGCGTCCAAAGAAGAACTGGCGATGTGCGTTATGGACCACGTGATGACCCGCCTAGCGCAGCGGATTGAAGCCGTCACAACCGACTTCACTGATCCGGCCCAAATTTACGCCTTCGGCATTCGCAACGTGATGAAGGCCGCGACCACGGATCAGCGGTGGCGCTGGCTGCTGCGCCGCTCCGAGGTCATCGCCGGCGCCATGTACCGCGTGATGGGACCTTACGCGATCAGAGATATTCGCAACGCCGTGTCGGCCGGGCGATATCGCGTCGAAGATCCTGATTTGGCGTGGTTGCAGGCGTCGCACGCGATTGTCGGATTCAGCTTGGCGGTGTGCGACAAGACGATCTTGCCGGGACACATGGATGAAGCTGTCGTGAATTTGCTTGGGATGGTCGGGGTCAAGCGCACTGAAGCTTGGGAAATTGCGCGCCGGCCATCGCCGGAACTACCCCTCGAGTAGTTCATCGACGACGGACAAGCGCTTTCACTCGGTCCCAACTGCATCTACCGAACCAGCGCGAATGTGAGCGCGTTCAGACAGGGAAATCGATAGAGAATTACAAGGCTACCTGCGGCGCACAGAAGCTGCTGAAATGCTCTGAGCAAACGAGCATCGCAGCCTATTATTCTTCGGGAAGTTTCGGCGAACGCCTTTTGGCAATCTCCCAGGCCTCTTCCCGCCCAATACCGACCATCCCCAACAAATTGACGACCGCTTCGTCGATTTTTTTGGGATCCAAGTTCTGATCACACACCGCAATGCTGAAACCGACGATCGCATGCGTCGCTTGGCGCCAGGCCAGTTCGGGATCCTCGACGCTGTATCGTCCGGCCTTGCAGGCCTGTCGAATGTCACGAATGGCGTACGGCCCCATGATGCGGTACATGGCGCCGGCGATGACCTCTGATCGCATGAGCAGCCAGCGCCATCGCGGATCCGTGGTCGCGGCATTCATCACCTGGCGGATGCCGAAGGCGTAGACTTGGGCCGGGTCCGAAAAGGTGTTCGTGACGGCTTCGATGCGTTGCGCCAAACGCTGCATCACGCGCTCGATGACGCAGACAACCAATTCGTCCTTCGACTCGAAATAATTGTACACCGTGCCGGCGCCGACATCCGCCAGTTCGGATATCTCCAGCATCGTTGCCGCGTCGATCCCCTTCGCGGTCATGACTTTGTCCGCGGCGTCGATCAGCGCTTCGCGGTTGCGGCGCTTCCGCCGGTCAACGCGGGATTCGAGAGCAAGATTGTCTTTGGCTGCCATCCGTCGGCTCACATCAGTCGATCTCTATCAAGGAAACGCGCTCAACTGCGCTTGCATGGCGAGGCTCCGATTGGTTGTGCTTTTCGCGCCGACGAGCTTTGATTGTACCGGACGTTGCATTATTCGCACATGACTATAAGTCGCTTCTGACGAATAATCATCAATGAAATGGTTTCCCCAGCGTCACGTCTCCGGCAACGCCGAGCGTCTTCCGCCGCCACCACAGGCCCGACCGGTTTCACTCCTCAAAAGCGTCCCTCGAAGTCGCCCCCCGTCGGGCGGGCGACGACGCAGCAAATGCGCGCCGCTCTCACAACGGATCAGAAGCGGAGGATAGGCTTCACGCATTTGCCGGCGAGCAAGTCTTCAATGGCGCGATTGATGTCGCTGAAGGCGTAATAGGTCACGAGCCGTTCCAGCGGAAAGCGTCCAAGCGCCTGGAGTTCGATCAGCTTCGGCAGAAACTCTTCCGGATTCGTATCTCCGAGAATGATGCCGCGGATTGTCCGGCCGCCGTTCATCACATGGGACGTCACGAAGGTGAGTTCGGAATCCTCGGGCGCTCCGCCGACGAAGCCGCACGTGCCGCGTAGCGCCAGTACGTCGATAGCTTGCCGCAGGATCGGCATCAACGCGGTGGTCTCAAGGGTAAAGTCAACTCCGCCGCCGGTAATCTTTTTGATAGCATCCGGAATCGACTGATTTTCCGGGTTTATCGTGTGTGTGGCGCCAAGTTCAGTGGCGAGCTTCAATCGGTCGTCGCGCAAATCGATGGCGATGATTTTTCCGGCACCAACCAGTTTGGCGGCCATCACGCCGCTCAGGCCGACGGATCCCGCGCCGAAAATGGCGATCGATTTGCCGACGCCAACTTTCAGCGAATTGATCACCGCGCCGGCGCCAGTGATAACGCCGCAGCCCAGCGGCCCCAAAAGCTCAAGCGGCGCGTCGTCACCGACTTTAATGACGTTGCGGTCGTGGCAAACCACATGGGTAGCAAATGATCCCTGCCCCATGAAGGTGTGAACTTTTTCGCCGCCGGCAGAAAGCGGCGAACTGCCATCAAAACGGCCGCCACCAAAGTTGCGCTGGACGAATTCGTAGCAATACGATGGCTGACTGGTCTGGCAGCTGGGGCAATTGCCGCATGAATCTCCACTGAGAATGACGCGATCGCCGGCTTTGACCTTGGTGACGCTCTCGCCCACCGCCTCGACGATGCCTGAACCTTCGTGGCCCATCACAATGGGTTGCGGCATCGGCACGATCGTATGATCGCGAATGGCCATGTCGGTGTGACACACACCGGTCGCCACCAGACGAACGCGCACCTCATCGTGCCGCGGCTCTTCGAGGTCCAAGGTTTCGAAATTCAACGGTGCAAATTTGGCCCGCGATACGGCCGCCTCGATTTTCACTTCACTTCCCCCTAAGCGTGAACAATGGCTTATCTCGTCTGCCTTCGACCCGGACAGAACAATACTCATCATTGACGAGCATTCTATTTTGGATATTGTTCATAAACGATGCGCAGGAAGCCAGCAAGGTGCCAGCAAGGCTTCTTCTGTGAGAGAGTTTTCGTCTCGGAGCCGGACACCTTCGAAAAACTGCCAGGGGCAAAAACGTAAAGCGGCGCGAGCGGATCTGGACGGTCGGGACCTTCGCTCAGCTCACCAATAAAACTGCGAAACGGCGACGAGACTGCCACAAGAGCAGCACGCGCATGCTTATCGAGGGAGGAGTGATACGTGACTGCAGAGTCGCCGGTGCCCATTCTGTCGGCGAAATCAGTCGACAAGCGTTTCAATGCCCTCGTCGTCTTAAATCAGGTCAACTTCACCGTCGGTGAGCGCGAAGCCGTCGGCATTGTGGGTCCGAACGGCGCCGGCAAGACGACACTGCTCAATATTCTCGCCGGAGCCTACAAGCCGAGTGCCGGCAATATTTCGTTTCGCGGCCAGGACGTGACCAACCTCCCGATCGAGGATCGCTGCCGCAAGGGCATCGCCCGTTCTCACCAAATTCCGCGTCCATTCGGCGGCATGACCGTCTTCGAAAATCTCTTCGTCGCCGCCGCCAACGGCGGCGAGTTCAGCCGCGACCAGGCTTATGATCGCTGCATCAACTCGCTGCAGCTTTGCGGCATGCTCCCGATTGCCAACCGCCGCGCTGAAACGCTTGGTCTTCTTGATCGCAAGCGTTTGGAGCTTGCGCGCGCCGTCGCCACCAATCCGGTCGTACTGTTGTTGGATGAGATCGGCGGCGGCCTCACCGACGCCGAGGCGTCCGAGCTGGTGGAGACGATCCGTACCTTGCGTCAGCGCAACATCGCGATCGTTTGGATCGAGCACATCGTCCACGTTTTGCTGCAAGTCGCAGAGCGGCTTGTTTGCATGAACGCCGGAACAATCTTGGCTGACGGGGATCCGCACAAAGTCATGTCCGACCAGACCGTGATCGATGCGTATTTGGGCGGGGGGATCGAATGAGCTTGCTCTCGATCAACGCTCTCGATATCCGCCACGGCCTGCTGCAAGCTGTTCGCGGTGTCAGCTTCCACGTCGAGCAAGGCGAGACGGTCGCGCTCATCGGCGCCAACGGCGCCGGCAAGACCACGCTTCTGCGCGCGATCGCCGGCGCGCACCGCGTGTCGGGCGGTACAATATCCTTCGACGGTTCGGACATTACCGCCACGCGAGCCTATCAGCGCGTCGCCATGGGATTAGCGCTCGTCCCGGAGGGCCGGCGGCTGTTTGCAGCGATGACGGTCGAAGAAAATTTACAGATCGCCCGGGCCAGCGGACGGAAGGGCGAATGGACGGTCGAACGCGTCCTGGACACCTTTCCGATGCTCAAGGCGCGGCGCAAGGCGCGCTGCGGAACACTTTCAGGTGGCGAGCAGCAAGCGACCGCGATCGGGCGCGCCCTGATGACCAACCCGCGGATCCTGCTGCTCGACGAAGTGTCGCTCGGGTTGTCGCCGTTGGCAGTCGATCTCGTCTATAAATCCGTCGAGTATCTTATTTCGTCGGGCTCGACCATTCTGTTCGTCGAACAAGATCTCAAGCGCGCACTGAAATTTGCCGACCGCGTGATGTGCATGCTCGAGGGGCGCATCGTAGTCGAAGGAAACGCCAAGGACCTGACGCCGGAGCAGATCACCGACGCCTATTTCGGGCACAAAAAGCGCACGCAGCCAGAGAGAGCATCATGAATTTTTTTGGCGGCATCATCGATGGCGTGCTGCTCGGCGGCTACTACGCAATGATTGCGTGCGGCCTTTCCTTCATGTTCGGCGTGATGCGCATCATCAATCTGGCCCACGGCGCCCTCGCCATCTTGGCGGCCTTTGGGCTTTGGATCATCGCCGACAGATGGGAGTACGATCCGTTCCTGGCGTTGTTTGTCGTTCTGCCGGTGATGGGCGTCATTGGTTGGGTTTTGCAGCGCGGCGTCCTGGAGCGCAGCACCCGATCGGGCGAGTTGATCCCAATCCTGAGCACATTCGGACTGGCGATCGTCCTGGAGAACGGCTTGTTCGAGTATTTCGGCGCCGACATCCGATCGTTGGCGCCCTACGTCGGCTCGCTGTCGTACGATAGCTTCGACATTGGCGGATCGTACATTGGCGAGTTGGCCATCCTCACGTTCGTCGCGGCAATCGTATTGTTAGGCGGCCTGCAATTATTCCTCTCCTACACCCCGCTGGGGCGTCGAATTCGGGCGACCGCGGAAGATCCGGACACGGTTGAGCTCGTCGGCGTCAACTCGCGGTTCGTCAACTCAGTGGCCGCCGCGATTGCGCTGGTTACGGTCGGACTTGCCGGACTTTTTCTCGGTCTGCGAACGAATTTCGATCCGTATTCGGGTTCGCTGCAGCTTATCTTTGCTTTCGAGGCAGCGGTCATCGGCGGCACCGGCAGTCTTTGGGGAACATTGCGCGGCGGCATCGTGCTCGGTGTCGCGCAAACGCTCGGCGCCAACATCCATCCGCAGGGATTTCTGCTCGCCGGCCACGGCGTGTTCCTGTTGGTCCTGGTCGGTCGTCTGTACATCTCGGTGCCAACGCTGCAGACGTTTCTGAGATCAAAGATCGGCGGTGCCTTCCGTGCCTCTTGATTCCAAAATTACGATCCAGCGGTGGACCAATCTGTCGGTCGGCATCGCCATTGCCGTCGCTGTCGTGTTCGTGATCCTCGTGGCGGGCCCCTCCTTTATGTCGGGCACCGCCCTGGACCGGCTGACCGTCCTCTTCATCTATGTGTGTCTCGCCGCGATGTGGAACGCTTTAGCGGGCTATGGCGGCATGATCTCAGCCGGACAGCAGGCGTTCTTCGGACTCGGCGGCTATCTCGCCATCCGGCTCTCCGAGTGGGGCGTGCAGCCCTATCTGGCATTGGTCATCGCCGCCTTGCTGGCGGGCGTTGCGGCCCTCCCCATCTCGGCCATCGTGCTGCGGCTTCGCGCCGGCGAGTTTGCGATTGGCATGTGGGTCGTCGCCGAGGTCCTTCGTCTGCTCGTGAACCTTGATCCCATTATTCAGGGCGATACCGGCCGATCGCTGATCGCGCTGTCGGCGTTTGACGCGGCGCAGCGCCGGGATTTCACCTACTGGATGGCGCTGGGCTCCATGTGCGTCATGCTTGCGGTGATTTTTTTCATGCTCCGCAGTCGTCTCGGTTCATCGATCCAGGCGATCCGCGACAATGAAGAAGCGGCCGCGTCGGTTGGCGTGCGCGTGTCCTCGACGAAGCGGATCATCTTCATGACCGCAGCCGTTGGCTGCGCGCTCGCCGGCGGACTATGGCTCGCCACCTTCACGACCTTTCAGCCACGGAGCTTCTTCAGCATCCAGTGGAGCGCCTACATGATCTTCATGGTGCTGGTCGGCGGCATCGGGCGTTTCGAGGGCCCCATTCTGGGCGCGATCATCTTCTTTTTCATCGAGCTCTGGTTCGGGTCCGCCGGAGTCTGGTACCTCATCGTGCTCGGCCTGACCGCTCTTGTCTTCTCACTGTTTTTGCCGAAAGGCATTTGGGGTTACGTCGAGGATCGCTTCCACGTGTTGTTGCTGCCTGTCGGCTACCGCGTCCGCACGTGAGAGCAACGCTCGCGTGTCGCGCCTCTGTTGAGGCGTTACGCGCGGGATCAGTGGGTGAAATGCGGTAACACTTCCTCGCCAAGCAATTTTATCGTTTGCATTGATTCCGCCGGCGTCAGATCGCCGAACGCGACGTCGCAGACAAAATAGTTCACGCCGGTGGAAGCGATCTGGTCTTCCAGATAATCCTTGAAATCCGCTACCGTGCCGGCGAATGCAGAGCGCGCCGCCAGCATCGGCCCAATCTCCAGCGGCAGACCAAGCGGCAGCTTGGTGCCGTTCTGGACCCACAAGATTTCCATATGATGCACCCAGCGTCGATAGGCGCGTTCAGCAATCGCCATGGCGGCCGCAGTCGTTTCGGCGAGCACCACATGGCGCGACACGCCCATCAGCGGCAGTTCGCCCTCCGGCCAGCCGAACTTCGCCCACTCAAGCTTGTACCGCTCAAGGATGGCCTTTGCCGGCTCCGGCGGCAGCAGGGTTACGAAATTGGCTTTCTCGAAGGCCGCCCAATACGCCGCCTCAGCGGAGAGGACACCGTACCAGATCGGCGGGAACGGACGCTGCACGGGCTTCAGCAGCATCGGCACGTTCTTGAAGTCGTAAAACTCGCCGCTGAAGGTCAGTTCGTCCGACGTCAAACCCTGCTTTATGAGCCGCAGCGCTTCAGGGAATTGCCGCGGTCCGTCGGCGTGGTTCACGCCATAGAAGCCAACCTCAAACGGGGAAACGCCGCGGCCTACACCCATCTCGAAGCGCCCGCCGCTCATCTGATCGAGCATGCAGATTTCTTCGAGCAGGCGGATGGGGTGATACAGCGGCAGCGAATAGCCCAGAGGGCCGAAGCGAAGGCGCTTCGTGCGCTGCGCGACGGCAGCAAGAAAGACGCTCGGAGACGGCGCCATTCCAAGCGGCGTGCCATGGTGCTCGGCGAGATGGTACGCATGAAATCCGTGGCGGTCGCAGGCCTCGAGCAGTTGCAGGCGGCTCTCGAATTGCTGCCCCAACGGAACGCCCGCATCGTCCATGTGGTCAAATATTCCGAACCTCATTGGTTGCTCCCCACGTCCCTTGTTTTCCACATGCCGCGCTTCCGATTGGCGGCTGCGGCTTTAAGCCTCCGCCGACGACAGGCGAGCACAAGCCGGCGCAAGCCGCAGCATTCCAAAAGGTGCGGAGGACCGCCAACGTGGCTCGCGCCCCGATCAAGACTTCCACGATGCGAACGCACCGACGAGAATGCCCGCGCAACAGCCCGGACACCGCCCATTTCAAGGATGAATGACGAAGTTGCTAAAGCCGCCATTTCGACTGGCGATGCCCGAGATCGCCTCGTTCACGTTGGACAACGGATAGGAGACTTGCTCGAAGACGGAAAGATCGAGAATGCCGGCCTCGGCCATGTCGGCCATATCCTGGCCCTCGCCCGCGTTGAACCAGCACGAGCCGATCATCGCTTGCTGCAAGTCCATCATGGTGTGCAGGTCCATGCCGACAGTGCCCATGATGGCGCCGATATTGACCGACCGGCCGCCATGCTTCAGCGACCGGATACCGGCCAGCATCGTCTCGTGAGGCGAGCCCGGCCCAAGGCAATCGATGAAGCAATCGACGCCTGCGCCATCGGTGATCTTCCTGATCCAATCGTCGGTCGGAATTCCATCATCCAACGAGAGAACGTCGATCCGATTTGGTGCGAGCGCTTTGACCCGCTGGAGCAGTTCCTTGTTTCTGGCGACGCCAAAAATCTTGGTGGCCCCCATCGCCAGACCAAACAAGGCGCCGCCAATGCCCAGCGTGCCGGTGATGCCATTCACCAGCACCGTCTTGCCTGGACCGACCGACGCCTTGCGCATGCCGGCATAGGCCGTTCCCAGATAGCCGAACCGGGCTGCCTGATCGTAGGTGACGTTGTCGGGTAGCCGCACCAGCGCGTACTGCGGCGCCGTCATATACTCGCCGAGACCCCCGTATGGGTAATCGCGGAATATCGCATGCGACTTCTCCGAGAAACCGAAATAGCCTGCGAATGTGAAATATCCGCAGCTCATGTGGTCGCCGGCGCGACACGCGCGACATCCGCCGCAATAGCGGACCGGATTGACGTACACGCGGTCGCCGACTTTCCAATCGTGAACCTGCTCTCCGACTTGGACAATCTCGCCGGCCGGGTCCAAGCCGAAGATCGCAGGCAGTGTTGGAAGCGGCCGCTCCGGAAACCACGTGGTCCAATGTTTGAGGATGTTGCCGAGGTTCGGGACGATGCCGCAAGAATGCACGCGTACTAAGACGTCATTGGCGCGCGGGCGCGGGAGCTCCAGGTCCTCGATGACCATCGCGGCGCCCACGGCGTGCATACGGGCGGCCTTCATTGTCTTTGGCAGTGGCATTTAACACCTCCCCTTTCGTTTCGTTCTATCGAGCCACGCCCATTTGTGATCGCGCGGCTAACAATCGCGGCCAGTCAACGAGTGGAATCATCCGCAGCGACAGATGCATGGATGCGCGGCGTACCGCCCTACTGCTCACCCACCATGACGGCCATCAGCAGCGCGGCAGTCTTTCCGGTATTCACCCAAGAATGATTTGTTCCTCGCTGGACGACGGCATCGAACGGCTTCATGGGAATGGGATCACCCTCATCAAGCAGCAGCGAGATTTCGCCGGACAGCAGCAGAATGTAGTCGAGCGTCGGCGTTGTGTGCATGAACGGATGGCGGCTGGTATCGCGCCGCGCATCGGCCCAGCCGATCGCAGAGAAAAATTGATCCGCGATTGCCTTCACCTGTTCGGGCCCCATCGAGCCGCCCGATGGTGGAATGGTAAAAAACCGGAACTGCGTGCCGCCTGCCTCCGGAAAGAATGTGAAGGAGGGAGCTCCCCGGCCCACGACATCATTCGGATCGCGGCCGCGGCGCGTCTCCCAGAAATTGAACACTCCCACGCTGCTGGGTTCGACTTGCCTGTCTTCGAGGACGCTCGATTTCCCTGCGGCATTGTTTTGCGTGACGATCACACGTCGCGTCTCACTCATCGCTGTCTCCCATCTCGGCTTTAGGTGCGATTTCACCAAGCACTGTCATGCAGGCGCAGGCGCCCGCTGTACCGTCGGCTGTGAGCGAACAAGCGGTGGCTCACAGCTCAGTCGTTGTGTTGGCATTGGCGCCCCCGCGTGCGCCCGGCGCGGAACCGCAAGTGATTGTCCCGCGCCGAGAAAAGATCAGAGTTGCCGTCGGCGGCGACGTTGCGTTTGGATCCGCTTAGGAATTGTAGGGAATGAGTTTGCTGCCGATCGGAACGTTGGGATCCTCTGAATTTTCGATAACGACTTGCTCGACCTTGAATTTGCTGCCCGGCTTGGTCTTCTGATATTGGGTTCCGACAAAGCGCGTCGTTGCAATCACGTGCGGCATCGGTCCGGTATTGAAATCGACCTGTCCCACCGTCGTGACGGTCTTCAAGGTGCTGATTGATTTTGCCAACGCCGCCTTGTCCAGCGGATTGGGCGTTGCCTTGAGCGCCGCGATACCGGCGTCGAACACCGCCATGCTGCTGCCGAGCTGCATCGTGACTTGCCGGCCCGACGACTTCTCGTATCCGTCGGCCAGTTCGCGTGAAACCCATCCGGTGATCGGCGACTTGTACGGAAATGCCGGGTTCCAGGGCGCGCAGACGCTCAGGTTGAAGCCGAGCTGGCCCAGCGCATAGATTTCCGTCGGCGAACCGCCGGCCTTTGCGGGCTGGGCGATCTTGACGTTCTTCGTGAGGCCCTGTTGGGCCGCTTGCCGCCAGAAGGTTGCGAAGTCAGGCGGCAGAACCAGTGCATTGATGATCTCGCATTGCTCTTTTTTGAACATCGCGATCTGCGCCGAATAGTCCGTGGTGCCGTCCTCGAACGGCCCAGGATCGACAACGGTAAAGCCGGCCTTCTTGAACGCATCGGGGAGAAATCCGCGAACCGCGTTTCCGTCCGCGTCATTCGGATACATCACTCCGACCTTTTTATTGGTCGGAATGAGACCCCACTCTGATATGTAGGTCGCGGCGAACTCGGCACCGCCGAAGCTGAAATGGAATGACCACTTGAACGGTGACGGCTGTCCGGGCTTGGCCCCGCGCCCAAAATACCAAGCTTCCCACGGCATCACCGTCGAAAGACAGGGAACGCCGGCGGCCTCGCAGGCATCGGCGACCGGATTGACGACTTCTGGGGTCGACGTAACCAGCATGAAGTCGATCTTGCTTTCGCCGATCAAGCTTTTGGCCAACTGGCCGGCACGCGCTGGATCGGATTGCGAATCCCGATCGAGAAGCTCGACTTTGTAGGTCTTGTCGCCGATCTGCACGCCGCTGCTGAAGACCTTTCGGCATTCATCCAGGATGTAGCCGTCACCTTCGCCGAAAAAGCCCAAATTGCCGGTTCGGGGACTGACAAATCCAACCCGAATCACATTTTCCGCATCGGCGGCCCACGAACCGCGGCTCGCAATCAGAGGCAGCGCGGCGCCGGCCGCGGCGACGAACGTTCGCCGCGAGAGGCCCGCTTTTCGTTCGCCCGAATTTTTACCCGCAGTGCTGCTTCGCACCATTCTCGGTCTCCTCCCATTGGCCCGCTGCATTCTTGCGCGGGACTGATTTTCTCGCTTTATTTTGCCGACAGCCGAAGCAAGCGGCCGCGGGCGTCTGGGCCGACCGGTGCTCGGACAGAACACCCGTATCGCACCCAATTTCGCTCGCAGATGAACAATAGGCGAAAATGAATTCTCGTCAAATACGAATTGTGTTCTGACGAAAGCTCGCCACGGCGGACACTCCGCGAAGGGAGCCGTTGCAGGCAGCGGGGAAGCCTAAGCGGTTTCGGACGTCGGCATGCCGGTCTTTGGAAACGCCGCCCAACTCTCTGACAACTGGTCGGAGATCAAATGATCGCGCCTGTTGTTGGCGTTGGCGTTTTATCCCGCAGCATCGTCGTCAAATGGAATCGTTGCGATCGACTTCCCAGCGTCGTCCTGGATTTCCATTTTGGAGCGCCCATCGAACTTTCTGCGCGACTTGAAATCATTGATCAGCACGCGGGCGTAGCGCTTCGCTGCATCACTGTCCGGTAAGTATGACCAGCGGACGTCGGGTTCTGCGTGGCTCGGTTGAACAAGAAATTGGTATATGGGCATCGTTGCGGTTAACGCGCTCCGCTCTGCCTTGACGTTCCGGCATTTTCAGGGCTCAGAACTCAAGCGCCGTGGTCGCCATCGTTGGACACGCTACCTTCCACTGCAATACGTCAACTGACCGATTTTGAGGGCGGCCAGCAGAATGCCGGAATGGCGAACGAACGGTGGGCGCGAGCGAGCGTGCACCAAAGCACAAAGCCTTCGCAATCCTCGATTTTAAAATGGCACCGATCACGCCTTATAAGCGATCAAGCTATAGAGCGATCGCCCTGCGCGTGCCTGGCCGCGTGGTCTTTTACGAAGACGTCCTCTTACGATGAGATTTCGACGTCACGTTGCAAGCCACGCGCGACTTTCGATAGTCGATGCCGTCGGGCAACAGCAAACCCTCGGCGACCGTCAGGGCCGCAAGTCGCGTTCTGCTGGAACACCGCATTTTTGTAAGGATGTGTTCCACGTGCGTCGACGCGGTCCGCGTCGAAATGAAAAGCCGCGCGGCAATTTCAGGATTGGAAGCTCCGTTGGCGATCAAGTTCAACACCTGGATCTCGCGAAGCGAAAGCCCGAACGGCCACGGCGCGGGTTCTTCGGTGACAAGCGCCAAGCTTCCCGGACATGAGGTGAACGTCACCCGGTGACAGCATCCAAACTGATCCGGCCACAAAAAGCGCGGAAAATGCCAGCGTCCAAATCTTTCGAGCAAGAGCTGACGCAGCGCGCCTCCCTCACCCAAATGCTCACCAGCGGGACGACCCGGCAGCTCATAGGCAACGCCGTTCGATGAAACAACTAACGCACAAGCGCCGGGATTGAGCGTGCTTGCCAGAAGCTGCGGCGTGCGCAGCAAGTCGCAGGCCAATGCGAGCACCGGCGCGAACCGTTCAACGATTTCCCGCCGCTCGTCGGTTGCGGCCGCCTCCGACGCCCAACTCATGTGCACTGCACCGGTATAGCGGCCGTTCGGGAGGCGAAGACACACAGTCGTGCCCTCGCGGAAACCGCCCGGAATCAGAAAGTCCTGCGCTGTCCGTGTGTCTTGAAAATAAACACCCCAGTCTCGCGCGTAATCCCGCCAACGAAGCGAACGCAACGATCGCGTGTGCGACACCTTGAATGCAGGATTGCCGGCGACGTACTCGTCGTTGACGTGAGAAATCGTGGCGTCGCAGTATCCGTCACTCACTTGCGCATAATGGTGGTGGCTTTTGGATAACGGGTCCCAGCTCGACAGCAGGAACGCCGGGCAATGAACCAAGTCACGAAGGAGGCCCATCATCCCCTTCGCGCTATCGGCGAATCGATCTGCTGCGTCAGTCGTCTGAAAGCTCGACGATGCGAGTGACGGCAGCAATTCTTCTATTCTCAAATCAGCAGCCTTAATCCCGGTCTGAACAGACGTCGATCCAAAGCGCGTTTGATCTTCGATCCCAACTCGATGCCAAGCAAGACGGTACCATCCTGCGAGATTCGCAGCAACGCCGAACGATATCCCATGCCCCGCTTGTTCCGACTGATGTGGGCAATTACAAATTCAACAAAACGTCGGCACAACAAGAAACAAAAAGATGATCTAGGGTTGTTTTAACGACGGGTACCTGCTGATCTTCCTTGCCTATGAATGGTTCGTCCCCGCCGCGCATGATCGGCGGCCGACCATGGCGTGGTCGCCGGAATCAGTTCATCGTCTTCATGATCAACGAATGTCGCACACCTGGGTCGAGACCTCGTTGCTCAAAAGGTAAGCACAGGTCTGCATCACAGACAGCCGCAACGCAGAATGCCTGTCGTTGTCCCAGGCCACGCGATGCGCGGCCTCTCATTGGGTGGCCGCCTACTGTCCGACCGGCCTTGCGACCGCAAACACGATGACCTGAGCGCCGATCGGCGTGCGGCTGTAAAGATCGACGATGTCGTCGTTGGTCAGGCGGATGCAGCCGGACGAGACATTGGTGCCGATGGTTCCAGGCTCGTTGGTGCCGTGGATCCGATACAGCGTGTCCTTGTTGCCGCTCCAGAGATACAGCGCGCGAGCCCCGATGGGATTATCGGGACCGCCTTTCATGCCGATGCCGCTTTGCAACTGCACCATGTGCTGGCGCAGTTCCGGCTTGCGCACCAGCATCTCGGCAGGCGGATACCAATCGGGCCATTCCTGCTTGCTATGGACCGTTGCACGCCCGGACCACAAAAAGCCTTCCGCGCCGACGCCCACGCCATAGCGAATGGCCTGTCCGGCATCGTGGATCAAATACAGAAAATGATTGGCCGGATCGACGATGATCGTGCCCGGCCGCTCATGGGTCGCATAAGCGACGACCTGGCGGGCAAAGGCGGGATTAGCCGCTCGCGATTGCTCTTGATCCCATGGCGTAAAAACGCCGGATTTCGCCGTTCCACCCACGCAGACGACCGCTCCAAGCAGTGCCACGCATGCCACGGCTTGAATGATGCGCATTTGACGCCGGGAAAATCCCACAAACATCTTCCTCATGTGTCCATCTTAAATCAAAAACGAGCGCTGGGGAACTATCCTCTGGAGACTGCCAGTTCCTCCATAAGCATCGGCATATTCAGGCGAATTTCGAGCCGTTCAGGGCTGCCGAACAATCACGGTTGATCCCAAGGCGGGTCGGGACGCCAGGCGGTGAGAAGCTCGTCAATGAACGATCGGACTTTTGGCGAGAGATGGCGGCTGGACGGGTACACCGCCCGCACCGCGGCACCTTCGGTGGCATATTCGTCGAGGATTGGGACGAGGCGCGCTTGACGGAGATCGTCGCTGATCAGGAACGTCGCCAGTCGCGCAATGCCGTGTCCCGCCAGGGTGGCGTCGCGCAAGGCCTCCGCGTTGGTCGAACTAAAACGGCCGTTGACGGTCACGGTGCGCACATGACCGTCGACGCTGTAGCGCCAATCGCCCGGTCTGCCGCCATGAACGAATGCGAGGCAACTGTGGCCCGTGAGTTCCTCGATGGTCTTCGGTACGCCGTGTCTTTTTAGATAGGCCGGTGTGGCACAGGTGACCAAGCGGTGTGGCGCCAGCAATCGCGTCATCAGCCGGCTATCGTCGCTGCCACCAAGCCGGATCGCCAGATCGATGCCCTCGTCGATCAGATCCACAAATCTGTCGTTGAAGGACACGTTGACCGAGATCTCGGGCCATTTGCTCATGAATTCATTCACGATCGGCAAGACGTGGAGCCGGCCGAACGATACCGGAAGCTCCAGACGCAGCCGCCCGCGCGGCGTTTGCGAATGACTGAGCATCGACATCTCCGCCTCGTCGAGATCGGCGAGAATGCGGGTGCAGCGCTCGAGGAATACGGCACCCTCCCCGGTCAGCGAGACGCTTCGGGTCGTTCGCTGCAGCAGGCGGACTCCGAGCCGATCTTCGAGGCGCAGCACGCTTTTGCCCACGGCCGAGCGCGATAGACCGACGCGTTCCGCCGCCGCTGTGAAGCTCTTGGCCTCGGCGACATGAACAAACGCGTGAATGTCCCGCATTCGGTCGATTGTCATCGCGGTCGATCCCATCCCGGCGTTGCAAAGACCTCAGAATAGCGCTGCGATTGGGGCGCGCAATTCCCTAGTGATGGGAAAATTTGGGCTATTTTCGACTGTGCCTCCCCGGATTAGCGTTTGTGCATGGGGGACGAGTGTCGCAAACGACGACGTCCGATCCCCAAAAGCACAAGCGGCCCGGTGCTCACGCGAACGTCGCGCTGGGCAGAGAAGCCGCGCGAAGGAGGAAGCGATCAATGGCGAAGGGAGGTGCGATTTTCACGTCGCATCCCGGCGGCCGCGATGCCCCTGCGGCCAAGTGCCTATCGGGACCACTCAGGACAATGACGCGCTCCCATCGCAAGCGCGACAGATCCCAGCCTGGCAGCACAGATCCCCGGTCAATTTCACGTTGTGAGCAAAGGGTAGCGAATTCATGAGTCGCCACGCGTTGATCGCCGGCGTTTCCGGCATCGTTGGCCGTCATCTGGCGGAGCATCTCAGCGAAATCGGTGGCTGGGACGTAACGGGCATTTCCCGGCACAATCACGACCTGCCAAAAGGCGTGAAGCACATTGCCGCCGATCTTCAAGTTGCCGATCATCTGAAGACTGCGCTCGCGAATGTCGATGCGACCGACGTGTTCATCACTGCCTGGCTGCGTCAGCCCACGGAAGCAGAAAACTGCCGCGTCAATGCCGGCATGGTGCGCAATCTGATGCATGCGGTTGCGGACAAGACAATCAAGCATGTCGCCCTGGTCACCGGCGCCAAGCACTATATGGGTCCGTTCGAGGCGTACGCGAAAACCAAACCGGTGACGCCGTTCCGCGAGGAGCAGCCCCGCCTTCCCTATCAGAACTTTTATTACGACCAGGAAGATGAAGTCTTTGCCGCCGCCGATCAGCAACGCTTCGGATGGTCGGTTCATCGCCCGCATACGCTCATTGGCTACGCGGTCGGCAACCAAATGAACATGGCGGCCACACTCGGCGCCTACGCGGCAATCTGCAAGGAAACAGGGCGTCCGTTCGTCTTTCCAGGTTCACCGGAGCAATACGAAGCCGTCGTCGACATCACCGATGGACGCATCATCGCCAAGCATCTGGTCTGGGCCGCCACCGATCCCGTTGCTCGAAACAACGCCTTTAACATCGTCAACGGCGAAGTGTTTCGCTGGAACTGGATGTGGCCGAAACTCGCCGACTATCTCGGTGTGACCACGGCTGAATATCCTGGCCACGCCCAGCCCCTGGAACAACAGATGACCGGCATGGAGCCGGTCTGGGACAAGATCGTCAGCACGCATGGGCTTCACAAAAACTCTCTGAATGCCGTTGCTTCATGGTGGCATAGTGATGCCGACCTGGGACGCGTCATTGAAAACTTCAACGACATGACCAAGAGCCGGGACATGGGATTTACTCCGTATCAAAACTCTGTGCGGTCGTTCACGGATGCATTCGACATGTTGCGGTCGGCCAGGGTTCTTCCCTGAGCGAAGGCGATAGGAAATGAATCGCGCCGTCGACACAGCGATGGTCTTGCCTCAACTGCGGCACACGTTTCCCGTGGCGCGGGCAAAGAGCTTCGTGACGGTCGTCATCTCGACGCTCGCGTTGATCATTGCGTGTCTTTTGTTCGCTCCGTCAAGCGTCAGTTGGGGTGCACTCTCCGGAAGCCTGCCGTTCGCGGCCATCATTGCCATTGTCGGGCTTGGGCAATTGCTGGTGGTTCAGCAGGGCGGCTTTGATCTTTCACTGCCGGGCGCCGTTTCCCTCGCCGTCGTCACAGCAACCCACTATCCGCAAGGCGACGATGCTTTGCTCCTCCCCGCAGTTTTGATCGCGATCGCATGCGCGATTGCGGCCGGGCTCGTGAACGGCATTCTGGTCAGTGTGTTCAGGCTCAACGCTATCGTCGCCACGATTGGTGTGAACGCCCTGCTCTATGGCGGCGTGTTCGCCGTTTCCGGCGGCGTCCCAAAAACGACAACGAATTTGTTAGCCGCCATCGCCGGCGGCCAGGCGTTTGGGCTTCCAAACGCCGTCTATTTCGCTCTGGCCGCGCTGCTCGTGGTGTCGTTCGTCCTGAAAAAGACCGTGGCCGGACGGCGCTTCGAGGCGATCGGCGCCAATCCGTTGGCGACTCGGGCCGTGGGCCTTCGTGTGCAACTGCATCAGCTCCTGGCGTACGTCTTTGCCCAGCTTCTCTATTGCATGGCCGGCATTCTGATCGCCGGCATAACCCGCGAACCGACTGCGTTCCAGGGCGACTCGCTCCTGCTGCCGTCTGTCGCCGTTGTTGTACTCGGCGGAACGTCGCTGCTGGGCGGGCGCGGCTTCCCGATCTCGACCGTCATCGCCGCGTTCTTCTTAAATCAACTGAGTCAATTCGCGCTCGCGGTTGGGGTGCCGTATTCGGCTCAAACCATCATCCAGGCCTTGGCTCTGGGTTTCGGCATCGGCGTTTACTCCATTCGCTGGAGCATGAACGCGATCAAGCAAACAAAAAGCAACGCAAACGGAGGGAAACATGAAGTTCCAGCTTAGACAGAAATTGACGCTCGCCGCAGCGACCACCGTCTTGGCCATCGGCTGGTCTGGCATGGTGCAGGCGGAAACGCCGTCATGGTGCGGCCCCAAGAAAGCAACATTGGCTTTGCTCGATGGCTACGGCGGCAACAGCTGGCGGCAAGTCACGACCGCTTCCGGTAAAGAGGAAGCTCTCAAATGCCCCAGCATCACCAAGTACGAATACGCCGACGGCCAAGGCGATACGCAAAAATCGATTTCCGACATCAAGGCGATGGCCGCCAAAGGTCTCGATGCGCTGGTGGTTTTCCCGGATGCCGGCCCGGCGATGCTGCCGGCCATCACGAGCGTTTATAAATCCGGCAAGGTCATCGTGCCTTACCGAGTCGAAGCCGGCGGCAAGGCCGGGGTGAACTACACCAAGTTCATTGGCACGGACTTCAAGAACGACGGCCGGAACTGGGGCGAGTGGATCAAGAGCATCCTGCCGCAAGGCGGCAATCTTCTGTTCCTGAGCGGTCCTGCCGGCAACAGCCAGGGCATTGACGAACTTGCCGGGCTGAAGTCCGTGCTCGGGCCTGAATACAAGTTTCTCAACCCCGAGCCATTCGACGTGACCAACTGGGATCCCGCACTGACCCAGAAGGTTCTGACCGCCGAGATTGCGAAGAACAACAAGATCGACGTTATCATCTCCGACTTCGGGCCGTCGCTGGTCGGCGCGCTGCCGCTGTTCAAGCAATCCGGCCGCTCGATCCCGGCGCTTGCCACATCGGACGGCAATTCGCTGGGCTGCTTCTGGGCCGAGGTTCAGAAGGACAACCCCGACTTCAAGCTGTTCACGGTCTCGACCGAAAACGACAATGTGCGCTTGGCCGTGCAGTGGGCGGTTGCCGCTGTGACGGGCGGAAAGCCACCCGAAGAGGAGATCTTCAAGGGCCCGGTGTTTGAAAATTCGGTGAGCGGCAAGCCAAACCCGGTCCAGTGCCGAAAGGATCTGCCCGGCCAGATCTATCTGTCAGCCAAGTTGTCCCCGGACGATCAGACCAAAGCCGTCAGCACCAAGTAACGCAGGACAGGCCCCGGAGCTCACAGTCACCGGGGCCTGGCTCACTTCCCAACGATCGAATTCGGCTGCTTCGGACGATTTTTGCTGTGAATGCGCATAACGGAATAGCTCGGTTAGCGGACGCGTTGCCGCAAGGCGACGCGGCAATCCGTCTATCGAACATCTCAAAGTTCTATTCCGGTGTCGCCGCGCTCCGCGACGTGAGCATCGCGTTTTACCCCGGCGAAGTTCATGCCGTGCTTGGTGAGAACGGGGCCGGCAAATCCACGCTGATGAACATCATCTCCGGGACCGTTCACCCGGAACAGGGAGAAATCTGGCGCGGGGATCGGCACATTTCTCACATGACTCCGGAAATTGCGGCCTCGCTCGGCATCGCGATTTCCTTCCAGCACCCGGCCATTCTCGACGACCTCTCGGTACTCGAAAATCTGGAAGTGGCACTGCCGGCATCGGCGTTCGCCGGCAAGGCAGCGTCGATCGCAGCCAAAGAAATTTTAGAGGATGTCGGTCTGCATGTTCCGCTGCGCAGACGCGCCAACACGCTGACGGTCGCACAAAAGCATTTGCTCGAAATCGCGAAAGCTTTGGCGATCAAGCCGAAGCTTTTGTTGCTCGACGAACCGACGGCCTCGCTCGACCAAGACTCGACCGAGATGCTGTTCGATCGCATTCGCGGCGTCGTCAGAACCGGGACGTCGGTGATCTACATCACCCATCGGCTCGCCGAGCTTCGGCAGATCGCGCATCGGGTCACCGTGCTTCGCGACGGACGGATCAGAGGTGGTGGACTCGTCGGCGATATCGGCGATTCCGAGCTTTTGGGGATGATCGTCGGCCGGATGCTCGGCTCGACCTTTCCGCCTAAATCGGACCACCCATCAAACGACGTGATCTTCGCCATCAAGTCGCTAAGCGGCGGGGGATTTCACGACATATCCTTCGACGTCGCGCGCGGACAAATCGTCGGCGTGGCTGGCGTGGAAGGCAACGGGCAATCGCAATTGATGCGGGCGCTTGCCGGGCTTCAGCCCTCCACAGGATCCATAAGTTTGCAAGGCCGTGCCCTGAAGGGCCGACGGCTTCTGCAGAAAGCCGCCTTCATGCCGTCGGACAGGCACGCGGAAGGCTTGGCCTCCGGCCTCACGGTTCGCGAAAACGCGGCCTTCGCTGCGCTCGACAGGTTCTCGACCTTCGGGGTCATGAGCAGCAACAGGGAACTGAAGCGCGTTGGCGCAACGTTCAGTTCGCTAGCCGTCAAGACGCCGAGCAACGAAGCGCCCATTCTGTCGCTCTCCGGCGGCAATCAGCAAAAAGTGGTGATGGCGCGTGCGCTTTTGTCTGAGCCGGAGCTCATTGTTGCGGACGAGCCGACACAGGGTGTCGATGTTGGAGCACGCTCGGAGATCTACCGCATTCTGCGTGAAGTATCGCATTCCGGGACGCCCGTCGTGGTCAACTCATCCGACGCTGCCGAACTCGAAGGATTGTGCGACAAGGTTGTCGTCTTGTCTCGCGGCCGCGCGGTCGCGACGCTGACCGGTGCTGACGTTTCCGAGGCGCGCATTGTCGCCGCAGCAGTGAGTGCTACGGCGCACGTTGGCGGCGCCGACCTGCGTGGAAAGACTGCGCCCATCCACTGGAGGCTTGCGAGCATTTTCTGCAGTCGGACAATGCGCCAGCGGTTCCGCTTGCGCTCGTCACCGATCCTGCTCGGACTATATGTCTTCAGTCAAAACGACAACTTTCTCTCCGCCTTCAACATCAACAACATCCTGTCGTTAGCCACTGCGCTGGGGTTCATTGCGCTCGGGCAAACGGTCGCGTTGCTGCTTGGAGCCATCGACCTTTCGGTGGGGCCGCTCGCCGGCTTTCTGGTGGTGGTGGCGTCGTTTTTCATCAACGACGACAAATCCGCGCTCATGATCGCAGCCGGATTTGGGTTGATGTTCTTGGGAGCGTTCGCGGTCGGAACGGTCAACGAAATCCTGATCCGCTTCGCCAACTTCACGCCCATTGCCGCGACGCTCGCCATGTATATCGGCCTGCAGGGCATGAGCTTCCTGCTGCGCGACAATCCCGGCGGCTACATTAACGGTAGCGTCGTCGAGGCGCTGACGTCGCAGTTCGGCCCGATCCCCGTGGCATTCATCGCCTTGGTCGCGGTCGCCATCGCGGGCGAATATCTGCTGCGCAGGACCGGACCCGGATGGCGGCTTCGCGCGACCGGATCCAACGAAGACTCAGCGCGCCGCGTCGGCATCTCGGTCAATAGCACCTTCCTGATCGGCTACATCGCCTGCTCGCTGCTGACCGCCATCGGCGCCGTGATGCTGATGTCTCAGATCGGCGTCGGCGATCCGCGCCAAGGCATCAACTACACGCTCTCAAGCATCACCGCAGTCGTCCTCGGCGGCACAAGCCTTCGCGGCGGCCGCGGCACATTCATCGGCACGGTGTTGGGCGCGGTGTTGCTGACCGAAGTGTTGAACGCCGTCTCGTTCCTCGGACTCACCGAGACCTATCAATACGTCTTCCAGGGCGAACTCATCGTCGCCGCGGCGCTCATTTATTCGACATTCCGTACGCGATCGGCGCCCTGAGCAGATAGCTGAACTCAACCGATGCGCGACGGCACGTCTGAGTGATGAGAAACAGAGGACTGGCATGAAAGCGGTTCGCTATTACGGCAAGGAAGATATCCGGGTCGAGGAGGTCGCGGCGCCGTCCGGTCCTGGACCAAAGCAGATTTTGGTCAAACCGAAAGCCTGCGGCATCTGCGGCACCGATCTTCATGAATACGCGACCGGTCCCATCGTCACGCCGATTCACAAACATCAGTTCACCGGCGCGACCCTGCCGCAGATCCTCGGCCACGAGTTTTCGGCCGAGGTGGTCGAAGTCGGCCAGGACGTAACCCGCGTCCGCAAGGGTGATCGCGTATCGATCCAGCCTTTGGTGATGCCGCTCGATGACTATTTCAGCCGCCGTGGTCTCAATCATCTGAGCCCCCGCATGGGCTGCATCGGCCTGTCCTGGGACTGGGGCGGCATGGGCGAGTATGCGATCATCAACGACTACAACGCCAACACGCTGCCTGACGGCGTCAACGACGAGCAAGGCGCGTTGATTGAGCCGGCGGCAGTCGCACTCTACGGTGTCGAGCGCGCCAAGGTCGGCGGCGGCAGCACGGTGCTGATCACCGGAGCCGGGCCGATCGGTGCGCTGTGCGTCCTGGCCTCGGCGGCGTTGGGTGCATCGAAGATTTTCGTCAGCGAGCCCAACCCCAATCGGCGCCGACAGATCGAAGCTTTGGGCGTGACCACGCGAGTGCTCGATCCGAAGTCCATCAACGTCACCGCGATGCTGCGCGAGGAGACCGAAGAAGGCGTCGGCGTCGATTCAGCGATCGAATGCTCGGGCACCGAAGCCGGTCTCAATACCTGCTGCGAGGCGGTGCGCAACCACGGCACGGTTGCTCAAGTCGGCTTGCACGTCAAAAAGGCCAGCGTCGATCCGGCGCTGTGGGCGCTGAAGGACATCACCATCGAAGCGACCTGGTGCTACCCGGTGACGATGTGGCCGCGGATCATCGGCATGGTGCAACGCGGCGTCTTTCCCCTCCACAAGATCATATCGGCGCGGATCGCAGCCGACGACGTCGTGGAACAGGGTTTCAAAACCCTGCTCGATCCCAGCGGCAATCAGATGAAGGTGCTCGTCACGGTGGCTTAGGGCAGCCACCGTTCGCTATTCGCAAGGAGATTGAAAATGAAGGCGTTGGTGCTCAGCAAACCGGGCGAACTCCAAGTCAAGGATTTGGCGACGCCGGCGATCGCGGCAGATGAGGTCCTGGTGCGCATGCGCACGGTCGGCATCTGCCACTCCGACTACGAGCTGTTTGATGGCAAATACATCATCCCGATCCGCTATCCGGTGACGCCAGGCCACGAATGGGCCGGCGAAATCGTCGAGACCGGCAAGGCTGTCGATAGCCTCAAGAGCGGCGATCGTGTGGTCGGTGAATGTGTCATCGAAAGCGGCGACAAGATCGATCATTTCGGCTTCAGCATCGACGGCGCCTATTCGCAGCTGTTCAAGGCCCGCCCCGAATGGCTGCATAAGCTTCCCGGTGTGATGAGCTATCAGGCCGCCGCGCTGGTCGAGCCGTTCACGTGCGGCTATTACGCGATCGAAGCCAACGGCCGCACCAACGCGTCCGAGACTGTTGTGATTTCAGGCGGCGGCAACATCGGCCTGTGCGCAGCGGCTGCAGCCCATGGCATGGGCGCTCGCGTTGTCGTGGTCGATCCGCTGCCGCTGCGTCGTGCTGCGGCCGAGAAAATCGGCGTCGACGTCACGGTCGGGCCCGACGATGCGCTCGCCACGGTGCTTGAACTGACGAACGGCAAAGGCGCCGACCTGGTAATCGAAGCGTCAGGCCACGACGCCTCCTTGGCGGCGGTGCTTGATTATGCACGGATCGGCGGCCGCATTACGTTCGTCGGCATCAGCATCGGCCGCAAGATTCCGGTCGAACTCGGCAAAATTCAAAGCAAGTCGCTGACCATCCGGGGAACCATCGGCTCGCCGGGCGTTTGGCCGGCCGCGCTCCGCTTCCTTGCGCGCACCAAGCTCGACCTCTCGCCCATCCAGACGCACTTTTTCGATCTCAGCGACGGTGTCAAAGCCTTCGACTTCGGACGAAATCCGAAAGAGTGCATCAAGGTGACCCTGACCAACGAAGCCTAGAGCACATCACGATTGGGCTGAATCGCAATGTGCTCTAGATCTACTTGTTATCGCATGTCCTTTTTCGGAAAACCGGTTTCCACTTTTCCGGGACATGCTCGAGCTGCGGCGTCAGAAGGCCCCGCGGCCTCAACCGCCGCTCTACGCTAAGGATGGTCGCCGGTAACGGTGCGATCATCGTCCGGACGGCTTACGCAGCACGCTTGCTGCGAGGTGGGCGTCAACTCCCACGGCGAAGACGCTTCGACTATTCGCTGCCCTTCTGATCGGGCGTGAGCGTCGCGAGCAGCGCTTGATGAAGCTTTCCGCCGGGCCGGCCTGGCGCGCCGAACATCTTGTTCTGAATATCCAGCGCGATAGGCATCGCCTTGGCGAGAGCCGCGAGACCCTTGCGGGTAATCTCGGCATGCCTCAGTCGGGACGCCGCGCTCGGCGCCTTCCTGACGATCAAGCCTTTGGCTTCGAGCATCCTGACGATCTGTGACATCTGCATCGGCTCGATGTCGAACGATCGGGCCAATTCGGCTTGCGTTTCCGGTGTTCCCGTCCGGTTGCTCCAGCCGATCAGCGCAAGCGCCGTGAACTGCAGATGCGTCAGGTCGAGCGCGGCGAGTTGACGATTCATCTCGCGCTGGAAACAATGGACGAGGCGCCACAGCACAAATCCGATCGCTGCGTCGGGCGATCGCAACGTATTGGTCTCGAAGAAACTTTTCAGCTCATCAGAGGCGATTTTCATCCTACGGACTTAGGCACCGGCTTGATCGGTCGCAACGCGAGCACGTTAACCCGGAACCAACGCCCGTGTAAATATGTTTATATCAGAGATTGAACGGGAGCTCCTCATGGGCAAACGCAGGCTGGATATCGCTTTCTGGAATTACGATCGTGCACGAGCGCTGCGAGACGGCGCGGTGAAGATCGACGGCGTCGAAGCCACTTTT
Source organism: uncultured Alphaproteobacteria bacterium (assembly GCA_963737755.1). Classification (GTDB taxonomy): domain Bacteria; phylum Pseudomonadota; class Alphaproteobacteria; order Rhizobiales; family Xanthobacteraceae; genus BOG-931. Next base: position 597,327 of record CAVTTZ010000033.1, read on the forward strand.
CACAGCGGACAAATCGTGGTCGACATCTTCGAGGCGATGATCAAGGACCGCGCCTACGACATATCGGAACTGGGCCTGTCCTACTTCCTGCGAACGATGGATCTGGACGATCCGCCGTTTCTGTTGATGCCGGTCTTCCTGCTCCACTACTTCCGCCACTCGGCCATCTACATCAACACGACCAAGGGCATCGCGCGTCCGGAGGATCTCAACGGCAAGACGATCGGCGAACTCGCGCTCTACGGCCACGATGCCGGCATCATGCCGAAGGGCATGCTGTCCGACGAGTTTGGCTTCCGGCCGGAATCGTGTCGCTGGGTCGTCGGCGGCATCGACTTCCCGCTCAAGCCGATCGACTGGCTGCCCAAACCCGTGCCGGAAGGTGTCAATGTTCGCTACCTTTCGGGCAGCGAAGATCTCGGCGCCATGCTGGAGGCAGGCGAGATCGACGCCCTGATCTCCGCTGACGTCCCAAAATGCGTGCTTGAGAAGAAGCCCAATGTGGGCCGCCTGTTCGAGGACTATGAGGCTGTCGAGCGCGACTATTACGGACGCACCGGCATCTTTCCGATCATGCACGCAGTCGCGGTGAAGCGAGACATCGCCGAGAACGCCGACCTCATGCGCGCAGTCTACAGGGGCTTCTGCGAAGCAAAGAACGTCATGGAAGAAGAACTCATCAAGGGCATGACTTTCAACAATATGACCGTCATGATCCCCTGGCTCTCTCATCTGCTCGCAAAGAACCGCGAGACGCTGGGTAACGATTGGTGGCCCTATGGCGTCAAGGCCAATCGCACGGCGCTCGATGCCTTTCTTCGCTACCACTATGAGCAGGGCATCTCAAAGCGGCCTTGGACTGTCGCGGAGGTGTGCGTGCCATCTCTCCTCAATACGTAGAGGCTGACGGTGAGTCTTCCGACTGTGGCCGCTTGCTGGTTGCGGGCCTGCGCATGCTGGTGCCTTAGCACCTCATGCGGACATGACGCTGGCGGCCTGACTGCTGAACTGAAAATATCGCCGCCGCTACCGCTGCGCGGAACAGATGGATGTGTCGAAGCCATCTGCACTCGCCATGTCATGCGTGCCGGAGAGACAGCACCAGTTGGCACCCCCGAGCGCGAGCATCAAGGCGATCGAGGCAGCGCCAGTGAAGCGGCCAAGCCAACCTGCCTTCGGCTCGGCCGCAGCCTCGGTTTTCGCCATTGAGGCCGGTGCGACGATTGCGGCAAAGCGCGCAAAGAACTCGCCGGCGAGTTTCTTTGCTGTGCCATCGATCAAACGGCTGCCGAGCTGCGCGACCTTGCCGCCGACTTGCGCGTCGACCGTATAGTGCAGCACGGTGACGTCGCTGGATTCCGACTCCAGCTTCACAGTCGCGCCGCCCTTGGCAAAGCCGGCGACGCCTCCCGAACCCTCTCCCGAGATGCGGTATCCGTTCGGCGGATCGAGATCGGACAATTGCACCTTGCCGGCGAAGCTCGCCTTGATCGGCCCGATCTTGAGAACAACCTTGGCGGTCATCTCGGTCTCGGACACCTTCTCCAGGCTCTCGCAGCCGGGAATGCATTGTTTGAGCACCTCGACGTCGTTGAGTGCCGCCCACACGGCTTCCCGGGAGGCCTGGATGCGTTCGCTGCCGTTCATCTGCATGAGATCAGTGACTCCACTAGGTTTCTTGTGGTGATTGTCCGCGTTGTCCGTGGCGCCGCAACGCCAGGATTTCCGCGAGAATGGACAACGCGATTTCTTCCGGCGTGATCGCGCCGAGATCCAAACCCGCCGGGCCTTTCAGGTGTGCGAAGCATGCATCCGGCATGCCCTTTTGGGTGAGCGATTGGCGGATCGAGTCGATCTTGCGGCGACTACCCACGAAGGTGACGTAATGCGCGTCGACCGATAGCGCGGCCTTCAAGGCGGCTTCATCGCCGCGGCCCTGCGTCGAAACGACGATAAAGCGTGGGCCTTCGGTGGAGACCGGCAACGCAAAACCCTCGATCCGGCTGTCGGCGCTGGCGAAGAGCCCTTGGTCTTCCGGCGGTGCACAGACCGTGACGTGATAGTCGAAGCGTGGCGCGAGTTCAGCGAGTGCCACCGCGACGGGGCTTGCGCCAAGAACGATCAGCAGCGGTGACGGCATCACGGGCTCGACAAACACGTCCATGGTTCCCTGGCTCGGGCACATGTTGCGCGCGAAGCGAATTCCGCCGCGTTCCTCGCCTGCATTCACGCCTTGCTCGTCGAGCAAGTCCTTTGGCTGAATGGACACGAGGCGTGGTTTGCCGTCAGCGATCAACTCACGCGCGGCCTTGAGCACGGCAGCGCGCGCGCAACCACCGCCGATCCAGCCTTCCGTGATGCTGCCGTCGCGGCGGATCACCGCCTTCGCGCCGGCCTTGGCGGCGGTGACCGACACCGTGCGAACCACCGTCGCCAGCACGAACGGCTCCCCTTGTGCACGGAGTGTCGCAACCACATCGAGCGTATCGGGGTGCCGATGCATGCCCGGCCCCCCTACAGTCGCGCCAAATAGGGTTCGATCGCAGCCAAGCTGTCGAGCGAATGCGCCGGGGCGAACAGATCGACGTACGGCAGCGCGGCCGCCATGCCGCGCGCCGACGGCTCATATCCGTCCCAGCCGATCAGCGGATTGAGCCAGACGATGCGCTTGCAGCGCCGCCGAAGTGCCGCCATTTCGGCACCCAGCACCTCGGGCTCGCCGGTGTCGTAGCCATCGGAGAGGATCATCACGCAAGTGCGCGAATGAATGACGCGCGCGGCGTGCCAGCGATTGAAGCTTGCCAAACTGTCGCCGATCCGGGTGCCGCCGCCGACGCCTTTCGCCATCAGGCTGAGCCGATCAAGCGCCTTGCCGGCGTCCTGTTCGCGCAGGGCATCTGAAACATGCACGAGGCTGGTGTGAAACAAGAAGGCGTCGGCCTCGAGGAAATGATCAAGAATGCCGTGGACGAACCGCACAAACACGGCGGTGTAGAGATTCATCGAGCCTGACGCGTCGAGCAGCACCACGAGTCGCAATGGTTTATGTCGCCGTTGCCGATGCACCAACTGGATCGGCGTGCCGCCGGTCGGAAGGCTGGCGCGGATGGTGCGGCGCAGATCGATGCGGCGGCCGCGCGCGGCTTGACGATCGCGGCGTGTCAACCGCGTTCGCATGGTGCGTGCAAGCCGTTCGGCTAGCGCGTGCGCGCGAGCCATGGCGTCTTCATCCGCAATCTTGCGAAAGTCCACATGGCCCAGCGCTTCGAACCGGCTCGCGCCTTCGCGACGGCCGTCGGGACTGGCGTTGAACTCTTGTTCGTCGGGGGCGCGCTCGACATTGCTGGCAAGGTTTGGCTGCGCGCCGTCGTTGCGGCCATCCGATCCTTGAAGAACCTTCGGCTGCGAGAGGCTCTGCGACGGCGTCGCCTGCACACGGGTTTTCACGCCGCGGCCGAGCCAGAAAGCGTCGAACAGATCGTCGAAACTGTCCCAATCGGCGCGGCGGCCGCAGAGCAGTGTTTTCAGCGCAGGTTTTACCGCAGAGGGTCGCGCGATGTCGGCCTGCGCGAGAACTGCCAGCGCATCGCGGCTTTCCGCCAATCCGATATGAAAGCCGTTATCACGTAACGTGCGCAGAAAACCGGCGACGCGCTGCCGCACGGCGAATCCAATTTCCAATGCGGCCGCGCGTGCTTCCATCTCACGCCACCTTGCCGATCAGACGATCGGTGACCTCGCGCGTGACCCGAGACCGATCTTCGCGCGTTTTCAGAACGCAAGACAGCGTATCGTATACCGCCTCGCGATCGGCATCGAGCCGCGACACGCCGAGCCCGACCAGCGCCGCCGCCCAGTCGAGTGTTTCGGCAACGCCCGGTATCTTGCTCAAATCTTCCTTGCGCACCCCCTGCATCAGGCGCGCGACCTGCAACGCCAAGGCGGCGTCAATGCCGGGAATGCGCGTCACCAGAATGCGCGCTTCGCGATCGACGTCGGGGAAATCGAGCGGATGATAAAGGCAGCGTCGGCGCAGTGCATCCGACAGCTCGCGCGTACCGTTAGACGTCAGCACGACGCGCGGGATCGAGGTCGCCGTTATGGTGCCGAGCTCGGGAATGGAGACCTGAAAATCCGACAGCACCTCGAGCAGAAAGGCTTCGAACTCTTCATCGGCGCGATCGATCTCGTCGATCAGCAAAACCGGCGCTTTCGTGCGACGGATGGCGGCCAGGACCGGCCTTTCGAGCAAATACTTTTCCGAAAAAATGTGCTCTTCGAGCGCCGTCGCATCGCTCTGTTCGCGGATTTTGATCGCGAGCAATTGGCTCTGATAGTTCCATTCGTAGATGGCTTCGTTGCGATCGAGGCCTTCGTAGCATTGCAGGCGGATCAGTTCGCTGCCGTGCACTTTAGCCAACGCCTTGGCGACTTCGGTTTTGCCGACGCCCGCTTCGCCCTCCAGCAACAGAGGACGTGCGAGCATATCCATCAGCACCAGCGCGGTCGCCAGCGACGGGTCGGCGATATAGCCAACCGCCGCGAGGCGATCGGCTATTTCGTTACGGGCCAACATCCCCGCCATCAGATCGCTCCTAGAGGCCGAGCTGGCGCGCGGTCTGCCAGAGACGGTGGGGATAATGCGGCATCGGCAGATTAATGACGCCGAGAAAGCCGAAGGCATCGTGCACCGCATTGGAAAAACACGGCACGCCACCGACGTTCGGGCTTTCGCCGACGCCCTTCGCGCCGATCGGATGATGCGGCGATGGGGTCACGGTATAGTCCGTCTCCCACTTCGGCGTTTCCACTGCGGTCGGCAGAAAGAAGTCCATGAAGGACGCGCCCATGACGTTGCCGGCTTCGTCGTAGGAGATCTCCTGACCCATCGCGATGGCGAACGCCTCGGTCAGGCCGCCATGCACCTGACCTTCGATGATCATCGGATTGATGCGCGTGCCGCAATCATCGAGGGCGTAAAAGCGGCGGGTCTTGGCAAAGCCGGTGTCGAGGTCGATGTCCATGACGCAGAAGTAGGCGCCGAACGGATACGTCATGTTCGGCGGGTCATAATAGTTCACCGCCTCGAGCCCAGGCTCGAGACCCGGCGGCGGCGCGTTATAGGCGGCCCAGGCGATCTCCTTCATGGTCTTGGCGCGCTCGGGATTGCCTTTGACGCGGAAGCCGTCGATGTCCCACTCAAGATCGTACTCCGAGACTTCCAGCAGATGCGCCGCAATCATCTGCGCCTTGGCCTTGATCTTGCGCGCCGCCATCGCAATGGCCGCGCCCGCAACCGGCGTCGAACGAGAACCGTAGGTGCCTAAGCCGTAGGGCGCCGTATCGGTGTTGCCTTCCTCGATCATGATGTCGTCGGCCGGAATGCCCAGCTCGGTGGCGATAATCTGCGCCCAGGTCGTCTCGTGGCCTTGCCCTTGGCTCTTCGAGCCCATGCGCGCAATGATCGAGCCGGTGGGATGGATGCGGATCTCGGCCGAATCAAACATGGCGACGCCGAGGATGTCGCAATTTTTCGACGGACCGGCGCCGACGATCTCCGTAAAGAAGCTGATGCCGATCCCCATGATCTCGCGCGTCTCGCCGCGCTTGAAAGCTTCCTGTTTGGCTTTTTGCTCCTGCCGCAACTGCGTGTAGCCGAGCGTATCCATCGCCTTCTGCATGGCCAGGTGATAATCGCCGGAATCGTATTCCCAGCCGAGCGCCGACTGATAAGGAAACTGCTCGCGGCGAATGAAGTTCTTCATGCGCAGCTCGGCGGGATCCATGCCGAGCTTGTGCGCCAGGATGTCCATCGCGCGTTCGATGCAATATGCCGCCTCGGTGACGCGGAACGAGCAACGATACGCCACGCCGCCGGGCGCCTTGTTGGTGTAGACGCCGTCGACGGCCAAATGCGCAACCGGAAAATCGTACGAACCGGTGACGATATTGAAGAAGCCGGCCGGCCATTTGGAAGGATCGGCGCAAGCGTCGAACGCGCCGTGATCGGCAAGGACGTGGACGCGCAGCGCGGTGACGCGCCCTTCCCGCGTCGCGGCGATTTCCGTCGTCATGTGATAATCGCGCGCGAAGGACGTGGTGGAGAGATTCTCGATGCGGTCTTCGACCCACTTCACCGGCAAGCCAGTAACGATCGACGCCACGATGGCGCAGATGTAGCCCGCGTATGCGCCGACCTTGTTGCCAAAGCCGCCGCCGATATCAGGCGCGATGACGTGGATCTTGTGCTCGGGAATTTTCGACAGTAGCGAAGCCACCGTGCGAATGACATGCGGCGCCTGGAACGTGCCGTACAGGGTCAGCTCGCCTTTGATCTTGTCGAACGATGCCAAGCACTGACAGGTCTCGAGCGGACAAGGATGGGTTCGGTGATAGGAGATCAATTCCTTGATCGTCACTTCAGCCTTGGTGAAGGCCTCATCCGTGGCCTGCTTGTCGCCGACTGCCCATTCAAAGATGTGGTTGTGGTGCTTGCGCACCCCGTGCGCACCGCTGGTCTTGCCGGCGAGATCTTCGCGCAGCACCGGCGCATCGTCGGCCATCGATTTGAAGGGATCGACCAACACCGGCAGCGCTTCGTATTCGACCTCGACCAGTTGCACCGCATCGTCGGCGATGTAACGGTTCTCAGCGATGACGAACGCGACTTCCTGGTTCTGAAAATGCACCTTGCCGTCGGCCAGAACTGCGGCGACGTCGCCTGCCAGGGTCGGCATCCAGTGCAGGCCAAGCGGCTTTAGATCGTCCGCGGTCAACACCGCGATAACGCCGGGCAACGCCTTCGCCTTCGAAGCGTCGATTTTCGTGATGCGCGCGTGCGCGTGCGGCGAACGCACGAAATCGCCGTGCAGGGTGTTGGGCATCTTCACGTCGTCGACGTAATTGCCCTTGCCTTGGGTGAAGCGGATGTCTTCGACGCGCTTGCGTTTGCAGCCCATGCCTTCGAGCCGGGCTTCGCGCATTTCGCGGGTGAGAACGATCTCGTTCATTCTGCGGCCTCCAGGAAATCGCGGCCGTTCATTTTGGCGGCTGCATATTGAATGGCTTTGACGATGTTCTGATAGCCGGTGCAGCGGCACAGATTGCCGGCGATGCCGTAGCGGATTTCGTCTTCGGTCGGATCGGGGTTCTCGCGCAGCAGCACGCTCGCGCGCATCAGCATGCCGGGCGTGCAGAAGCCGCACTGCAGGCCGTGCATCATGCGGAAACCTTCCTGCAGCGCGGAGAGCGTACCGTCGGCATTGGCGAGGCCTTCGACAGTCTTCACGGTACCGCCGTCCGCTTGCACCGCGAACATCGTGCACGATTTGACCGACAGCCCATCGAGATCGACCGTGCAGGCGCCGCAATGCGACGTGTCGCAGCCGATGTGGGTTCCGGTAAGCCCGATCTCCTCGCGGATGAAATGTACCAGCAGCGTGCGCGGCTCGACGAAACGCTGCAACTTCTTGCCGTTGACGGTGATGCTCACCGGAATCTTTTCGATCTCATCGCTCATGGTTCAGGCTCCTTGCGCGCGCGAGAGCGCCGACCGAAGGGCGCGTGCAACCATCACACCCGCCATGGCGCGGCGGTATTCGGCGGGTCCGCGTCCGTCGCCGGAAGGGTCGGTGATCGCGGCCGCCGCCGCGGCTGCGTTTCTGATCGTGGCGTCGTCGCCGGAAGCGCCAATCACCTGCGCGCTTGCCTCTTCGGCGAACAGCGCGCGATCCGCGACATTGGTGAGGGCGATGGCGCAGGTCGCGATCTTTCCGCCCTGAAGCGTGAGGATCACGCCGGCAGCCGCAATGGCGTAATCGCCGACCTTGCGTTTGAGTTTTTCGTACGCGTAGCCGTGATGCGCGGCCGGCGTGGTAACTCGTATGGCGGTCAGGATTTCGCCCGGCTGCAATGCGGTATCATAGGCCCCATTATAATAATCGCGCGCCTTCACCTGACGCTCTCCGGCACCACCGGCGAGCACATACGACGCATCCAGAGCCATCATCACAGCCGGCATGTCGTTGCCAGGATCGCCGTTAGCGACGTTGCCGCCGAGCGTCCCCACCGCGCGCACTTGCGGATCGGCGATCAGCGCCGATGCTTCGCGCAGGATCGGCAATCCGGTGGTAAGGACATCAGAGGCCTGCAGTTGCGCCTGCGTCACCATCGCGCCGATGACAATCGTGCCGCCGGTCTCGCCGATCCCGGTCAGCCCCGGCAGGCCGCGGAGATCCACCAGATGCTCTGGAGCGGCCATGCGCAGCTTCATCATCGGAATCAGGCTGTGGCCGCCGGCCAACGGCCGAGCCTCGTCACCATGGTCGGCGAGGATCCTAAGCGCGTCTTCGATCGAAGACGGACGATGATAGGCAAAGGTGCCAGGTATCATTGAGGTCCTCCCGGGCGGCCGCCGCCGTATGACGGCGATCTTGGAAATGGCGATCTTCAAAATCATGGGATGAGCTCCGCGGGTCGAAACTCAATGCGAATTGCACGAATGCACGAGCGGCCGCACGAAATGCACGGCGTTTGCACGAAATGCAGGACGCGATTCAGCCGGTTCAGGACGAATTTCGGCAAGTGCCCAACGCGTTACCATCAATGCACAACGCGATGCTGCGCTGCACATTTTCGCGAACCGACAGAACGCTCAAAGTCAAATGGAACAGGCGCGGAGCCTTACTTCGCGAGGCTCATGCGGGTTTCGAGTTGCTGCTTCAACCACACACGCCGGGTGCGGCTGACCGGCACCCGATAGGGCGTGTCGCTAATCGCGACGAAAGCCCCGCCATCGCCGGCTCCACGCACGAAGGTGAACCGGTCGAGATTGATAATGTGGCTGCGGTGGACGCGGGCGAACGTGGTCGAATTGAGGATTTTCTCAATTTCCGAAATCGGCAGCGGCGAAAACCACGTCGTCTCGCCATCGAATAATAATGTGTAGTGCGCCTGGGCCTGAACCGCGACCAACCGCCAAATCGGCAGGTTGGTCCGACGCCCGTTCTTTTCTACCGGCAGCGCGCGGTGCAGCATCGACACGGCGTCGTCGGCAGGCGTCGTCGAGGTGGGCGCAACAACGTCCAGCGACGCCGCCGCCGGTTCGGGCGCTTGCCCGGACGCAGGACTGAGCGCCAGGCCGCCCTCCGGCACCAATGTCAGCAGGAAGATGCCGGAAACGATAAACGCCACCACCGCGACGATGATGGCCAGAAGCTCTTGCGAGAGTGCCGGCGCCTGCCCTTGCGTGCCGGTTTCACACAGTGAGACGATCTCGAAACCGGCCATCGAGGTGTAGTGCATCATCGAAATCGCCAGGGCCATGACGATCGCCGAAGACAATATCGAGCGCCAGGTCGCCCCCACGAAGGCGAGCCATAGCGAGGCGCCGGACGCGGCGACGCCGAAGAGGATGCCGGCGGCGACGAATTGCGGATCGTGCGCCATGTTCACGCTGGAGTGCAGCGCGTACATGCCGATGTAATGCATGCTGACAATCCCTGCGCCCATCAGAACGGCCGCCAAGCCGATGCGGTTCAGCGTCGGCACGCCGGTACCCATGGCAAATACGGCAGCCCCGACGACAAGAACGCAGACCAGAAAAGACAGAAGAGTTGGCAGCACCAGGAAATCGACAGGAACCGGCAGCTTCACCGCCAGCATGCCGACAAAGTGCATGGTCCAGATGGCCAGAGCTATCGACAACGCCGACATGGAAATCAGCGCACGGCGGTGCAGCCGCTGAGCCAGCCCGACTTTGCGCGCCAGATGAAGTCCCACGAAGCAGCCCTGGAAGGCGAGCGCGAGGGACAATAGAACGAGCCAAGGCTCGTACGACGGCCGCATGGCGTTCCCTCCACAGGGAGACGCGGCTTCGGGCCCTAAGTCCTCTCCAGGACAAAGCCCCCCGCGTCGTTTGCCATCCCGATGCCGTTTTTGAAACGGCTCTAAAGTGGAAAGTTACTCTCGTTCAGATCGTTATGCAATCCGGATATGGGCCCGCGGAATTCATGAACTACGACATTATTTCAGGCGACCGTGCAAAAACATCCGTTCCGCAAGAGCTGGCTCAATCTGAGCCATCATACGAGTTAGCGCGGCGCGACCCCCAAGAACCATCCGCGCTTTTGGGCGGAGCGCTAGACTTCCATTCGAGCGCTTCGAGATCCGCGCCGCCGTGCGGCGTGACTAATAGCCGTGTCTCTTAGACTAGACGAAATTGGTGGCCGTCGCAAAGCGCATGGTGGTGACCTCAACCTCCGTTCGTCCGTGGAAGGCACGACGTTTCGCTTTTCGATGCCTTTGCGCACCTCCTGATCAGGGCCACGAAACCGCAGTTCCGCCACCGCACACAACCGCCGCAGTTCGGCGATCGTCGAACAACAAAGACACGCGTAAAGCCGTCGCGACAAGAATTTGCTGCGCATCGGGGCGGCTTTTTCTTGTCCGGGCGCTGCAGACACCTGACATGGATCTAATCGAGCGCGTTGGCCCTGGCCAAACCCACCGACTTGATCTGAACGAAGACATTCTGACCCTTTGCGAAGCCCAACCCCTGCCAAGACTTCTGGGATAGGCGCGCCAGGAGCCGCGCGCCGTCGCCGCGCTCGCCCAGAGCCACGGACGCCAGGACCTCATAAGCGTTCAACTCTTTCACGTCGACGATTTCTGCGGGTAGCACATTAAGGATCGAGCTTCGGCCGGGCGGCTCGCGTGCCAGACTGACATCACTGGCAAGTATCCGGACGCGAACCCGATCGCCGATCGCGCCTGAACTCACAGCCAGGAGAATGTGTCCGCCCGGGAGTGAGACGCGGAGAAGACCGAATTGATCTTGGGATTCTGCGATCACGCCTTGGATAGAGACAGCAGCCTCCTGCACAGTTGCCAGCGTTGAGTGCGGATCGGCCTGCAATTCCGCGAGGGGACCAACAGCGACGACGCGGCCCCTATCGAGCAGCACCATCTGATCGGCGAGTCGTTGCACCTCGGTCATGTCGTGCGTGACGTAGAAAATCGGAAGCGCAAAATGATCGCGAAGCTTTTCGATGAAAGGAAGGATTTCACCCTTCGTCCGCCGGTCTAGCGCCGAAAGCGGTTCGTCCATCAATAAAACCTTGGGCTGGGAGAGCAAGGCGCGGCCTATGCCGACGCGTTGACGTTCTCCCCCAGAAAGATTACGCGGCGATCGGTCAAGCAGCGCTCGAATTCCCAAAAGATCGACGACTTCGTCAAAGTCAATGGTTGGTCCGGCATTCTGTTTTCCAGGAGCGCCAAAAAGCAAATTCTTGCGCACGGAAATATGAGGAAACAGGCTCGCTTCTTGAAAGACATAGCCCAACGGGCGCTTATATGTGGGAACGAAGGCGCCGTCGCGTTTTTGCCAAACCTCCCCGGCGATCTCACAGAGTCCGTCTTCAACGTGGATCAAACCGGCTATGCAGCGCAGGACCGTCGTCTTGCCACAGCCAGAGGGACCAAACAGCATCGTGATTCCGGTGGCTGGAACCGTGAAAGCCGCATCGAGCGTAAATTTCCCCAATGTGTTACGAAACTCGACATGGATATCGCGAGCCGAATTCATGCCTCGGCTCTCGCATAGCGCTTCTGGACGAGCGTCATCGACAGGATCACAACGAAAGCGAAGACCACCATGCCTCCTGCGAGGATGTTGGCCTCGCGCCACTGCATGGTCTCGACATAATCGAAAATCGCGGTCGACATAACGCGTGTCCGGCCCGGAATGTTGCCCCCGATCATCAGGACAACGCCGAAATTACCGACGATGTTCGCAAAGCCCAGAACGGCGCCCGATAGAAGTCCCGGGCTCGCGAGCGGCAACGCAACCTTCCAGAACGCCTTCCACGGCGAGGCGCGCAATGTAGCCGCTGCCTCAAGCGGCCGATCGCCGACCGCCGCAAACGCATTGCGGATCGGCTGGACGACAGCCGGCAGCGCCGAAAGGATGCAGCCGATCACCAGCCCCTGAAACGTGAAGGCCAGCGTTCGCGCGCCCCAGATATTGGCAATGGCGCCGCCGGGGCCGTCAGGCCCGAGCGCAATCAACATATAGAAGCCGAGAACGGTCGGAGGCAGCACCAGCGGCAAGGAGACGATCGTGGCGATCACCTCCTTCCACGCGCGTTTTGATCGGGCAAGCCACCATGCGATTGGAGTTGCAAGAACCAGAAGCAACAAAGTGCTGATCAGCGCGAGTTCGAGCGTCAAGCGGACCGGCGGCCAGATATGTTGAAGCGTCTCCATGAGAATTATTCAACCGCGTAGCCGAAGCTCTCGATGATGGCGCGGGCCTCAGGTCCTCTGAGAAACGTCAAGAACGCCTTCGCGGCCTCGTTGGTTGCACCACGTTTCAAGAGCACGGCGTCCTGACGGATGGGCGAATGAAGGTTCTCCGGCACGAGCCACCGACTGCCGGCAGCGATGCCATGCAATTGCGCGAGAGCGACAAATCCAAGTTCCGCGTTACGGGTGTCGACGAACTGGAAGGCCTGGGAAATGCTGTTGCCTTGCACGAGCTTGGCTTGCAGGGCGTCAAACACGCCAAGCGCCTTCATGGTCTCGACCGCGGCGGCTCCGTAAGGAGCGGACTTCGGATTGGCGATGGCGAGCTTCGAAAATTTTGCCGTCGAGAGCGCACCTTTGCCGTCGGCGACGTCGAGAACCCGGCTCCAGAGAACGAGCTTGCCGATGGCGTAGGTGAAGCGACTATCTGGAACAGCGAAGCCTTGCTCCAAAGCAAGCCGCGGCCGCTCCTCATCGGCCGATAGAAACACATCGAAAGGCGCGTCATGGGTGATTTGCGTAAAGAAAGCGCCGGAAGCGCCGAAAATGAGAACGGCTTCGTGACCGGTCTTTTCATGGAAACGGGCCGCGATCGCGCGCGCCGGTTCGGTGAAGTTGGCTGCGACAGCCACATGAGTTTTGGCGGCTTCCGCAGTTCCAGCAAAGATCAGCGAAAGCAGTCCGAAGGTGATTGCGATCGATCTCGATCTCATGCTGCCTCCCGATTGACCTGTTCCCTGCCGGTTCTATACTTTCGCCGCACCATGGAATTATCGACCTCCGATTTTTTGTCATGTCGGAACAGAAAGAGAGTTCTCATGAAGAGCTCCGCTTGTCTGGTCGTCGCAATCTGCGTCCTGCTCGCCGCATCCGCAGCCCGAGCCGAGACCACCGCGCCCCGGCACCATCATCGGGGGAATAGTCCGACGCATGCCGCGCCGGCACGAGCCGTCAAGCGACCGCTGCCACCAGCGCAGAGCGGCAACTCGCAAGGCAGGCCCTATGCGCATCCCGGCGAAGGCGACAATGACGGGCTCAGCCGCGATCCCGGACGATTGCATGAAAGGCTGCATCGGCGGAAATCCCGGATAAGCGGTTCTCAGAAGCGAAACCGCATGCCGACAGTCGGCGCGATGTTCTGGGTGTGTTGAAACCCACTAGCGACGCCTCCATAGACAGTTGACACCAGAAGCCCGGCGTAGAGGTTCACGCGCGGCACCGGAAGATAGTCGATCAGGAATGAATAGGAGTAGCGGCCGCCGGCGCATCGATTGCTGCTGGTCGTAGTCCCCGAGCCTGTGCAAACCGCCGGCGCCGCCAAGTAGTTATTTTGATATTCCCAATACACACCCGAAGACAGCTCAACCTTCGGCGTCCATGCATAGCGCGCTCCAGTCCACACCGTGTCGGTGACGCGCGGGACCGTGAACGCGTTTGCCGTGACGAAGCCCGCCGGCACGATGATCCCGGCTGAGATCGAGGGCACCCCGTTCGGAAACGAATTGCTCGGATTGACCGACACGGACGTTATATTGCCGAGGTAGAACTTGAATTTTTGCCATTCGTAGCGGCCGAGCAGTTCGACACCGCCCGTATTCATGGCCGTCGCGCGAACGATAGAATTCGGGTCGAAGCCCGCCGGAATTGGCGCACCGCCAAACGTCTGAAACGTCAGCGCATTGACAGCGTATCCGGCGATCGCGTCGAATGAAAATCCGCGAAAGTCGGTTCCGATCTGGGCCTGGTATTGCTGTGTTGCCGCGTTGTCCTGGTCGTAGCCCCCGACCTGCCCCTGTATCGCGACGCGGAAGTCTTTGTAGGTAAGCCGATACGTGATCGCGGTGTTGATGCGAGAGGTCGGACTTGCGCCGAAGGTCGAGTAGAACGTGGTGAATCCGATTTGCGAGAACGCGAACGACGCGACCGGATCGTACGCACCGAGCGCAGACTGGGACAGAAGCACGGTACGGCCGAAGGTCAAGGTCCCATATGTCGGGTTGCTGACGCCGACAAACCCTTGTCCGTTGTCCCAAGTGCCGGCGCGCGCTGTATCGAAGTGCGTGGTCTGGTTGGCCGGCGTGAGGAGATTGTTGTTGGCCAGCGATTGAGGGCCATCGACCAAGCGCAGCGTGTAGGGGTTGAAGCCGGCTTCCGCAACACCAATGACCTCCCAGTCCTTCGCCACCTCCTGCGCGAGACGAACACCAATCGTGGAGGTGCTCAGGGCATTTGGCGACAAGAGCCAATGCGTGTTGCCGCTGCTTCGCTGGATTGCGTAATTGGCCTTGTCCGCATAGGTGCCGAGTGGGGCACCCCATTGTTCGTACCCGACACCGCCGTCGATCGAGCCGTATACGGTTATGGGCCCGTAGCGCAGGGGACAATCCCGCACCGAGGACTTGACGTAGTCCCACACGCTGCTGAAGCACGACGAAGGCGGCGCCGACTGAGCTTCGGCCACCTTCGCGGCGCTGAAGGCTGCCCCTACGATCAGCGCTGCGCAAATCAGTTTATTCACAGCGTGCCCCAGCAAGAGCGCAATACGTCATGAAACTGGCTGGGGACTTTATGGAAGTCGCAGCAGACCCTCGGTAACCGACCGAAAGGAAAGCTAGCTCGACGCCGCGGCCTCAATTGAACGACCGCGCGCCACCATCCTCAAGTCGCCCCCCGGTATGTTCGGGTGATCATAACGATGGGTCAAGCGCGCCGGCTTGATAGTGGTGAGTTTTCCCCGGAAGAGCCCGCCTCGATCCGGCACAACCGCGCAAACTTCGTAAGCTGCTCCCCGAGACTCCACCTACTCCAGAAGCGCAGGATCAGCCGATATGCGGACCGGGAGCGCGGGCAATGCGGAGACGGGCGCCTGCACCCGTCTCCGATAGTGCGTCTCGATCTAGACGGCTGCGTTTATGATTTGAAGCTGCGTGAACTCCGCAAGGCCTTCCTCTGCGAACTCAACACCGATGCCAGATTGCTTGGCGCCGCCGAATGGGATGTTCGGGCCGATATCGAGATGTTTGTTGATCCAGACCGTGCCGGCTTCGATCTTGCTTGCGACTTCGTAAGCACGCTTGGAATCGGACGACCACACCGACGCACCGAGACCATAAGTTGTTGCGTTAGCGCGGCGGATGGCGTCGTCCTGGTCCGTGAATTTGATGACCGGCAGAACCGGGCCGAATTGTTCCTCGTCCACCAGTCGCGAACCTTCCTGGATGTCGCGCACGATGGTTGGCTGGATGAAATAGCCAGGCCGGTCCATCGCCTCGCCGCCGGCGATGACATTGCCGTTTGTGCGCGCGTCGTCGAGAAATCCCTTGACCTTCTCATACTGCATCTTGTTTTGCAGCGGTCCAAGCTTCGTGCCCTGCTTGAGCCCGTCATCGACGACCGCCTCTTTGGCGAGCGCGACCAACTCTTCGCACACCCGGTCGTAAACCGACTCATGAACGTAGGCGCGCTTGATCGCCAGGCAGACCTGCCCGCTGTTTTGAAATGCGCCCTCGAACACCCCGGCCGCCGTCTTCTTCGGGTCGACGTCGTCGAGAACGATCGCCGCATCGTTGCCGCCGAGTTCAAGTGTGATGCGCTTGAGCGTCGCGGCAGCGCTGGCCATGACTTTCTTGCCGGTCGCCGTCGAACCGGTGAAGGAAATCTTGCGAATGTCCTGATGCTGAGTCATCGCGTCGCCAAGATCGTTGGCGTCAGTGATAACGTTAAAGACACCCGGAGGCAGAATGTCCTTGATGAGTTCGGCGAACCGCAGGGTCGTGAGCGGCGTCGTCGGCGCCGGCTTCAACACTATGGTATTGCCAGCGATCAATGCCGCCGGCGCTTTCAAACTGATGAGCAGAAGAGGATAGTTCCAAGGAATGATCGCACCGATGACGCCAAGCGGGCGACGGTGCGCCTCGACGCGTCTCGTTGGCGTGTCCTCGATCACTTTCATCGAAAGCTCCAGCCCGCCGAGATAACGGAAAAAGGCTGCAGTCCCCATCACTTCGCCGGTCGCATCCGGCAACGGCTTGCCTTGCTCGCTGGTCAACAACCGCGCCAGCTCACCCGCGTTGGCTTCAACGACATCCGCGATCTTCATGACCGCGGCGCGGCGTGTCTCGATCGGCGTCTCCGCCCATGAGGGAAAGGCAGCCTTCGCCGCCGCAACGGCCTCATCCAACTGACGTTTTGAAGCGCGCGGGCACGTCGCCAGCACCTCTTCGGTCGCCGGATTGATCACCGGCATCTCCAGATCGCCGCGAGCCAGGCGCCCATTTATTAGCAAATGAAATTCGGACATCGGTTTTCCTCCTCGGTTTGGCGCCAATCTTTTTCGATTGGTCGTTATATATCACAGTATATTACGTTGCCGTTCTTCGCAACGATGGGCCGTCGAATCGATGCGATGGAAATGGACGCCTCGAGCAAGACGACCGCATTAGTGTTGCACCCTGGGTATCGAGTTTCACCCGCCTTCCCAGCAGCGCACCTACGTCGAACCCAGTTCCTGCAGGAGCGATGCGACTGTCTCACGCAAAGCGGGCCCTATTGGGCTTGGCACATAGCCAAGTTCAAGCCGCGATTTTTCGATTGATAGGGATCGGGAGCGCAATGCGATACGGACCCCCTCCAAGGTTCCTGCCGGGGGGCGGTGCGTAATGTAATCCGAAAAAAATTCCACGACTGCGGCCGTTGCCTGTGCAATTTCCGCAGGAATGGGAACGCGCAGAGCCTGGCGACCCGTAACAATCGCTATTGCCTCGAGTACCTTCGCCAACGAGATGGATTCACCACCGAGAGTATAGCGATGCCCCTTCTGACCGCGCTCCATCGTGAGAAGCAGGCCAGCCGCGACGTCGCGCACATCAACCAAGTTTAGGACGAAATCGAAATAGAACTGAATGCGGCGGCTCATAAAATGCCGCAACATCATGCTTGGCGGTGTAAGACTTCCAGAATGAGGCCCAATCGGCATTGTCGGGTTGGCAATCACCACGGGAAATCCGGAAGCCGCAGCTTCGAGCGCCCGCCGTTCCGCAGCCAATTTTGAGCCCGTGTAAACTCCGGGCATTTGATCAGGCGTGGATGACGGCTCGAAAAGAATGGATTCCGTCGAACAGTGCAGAAATCGTGAAACGCCGCACTGGCGAGCCGCCTCCAGCATAATTTCTGTGCCGCGACAGTTGATGTTATAAAAGTCCTCCTTGTGTCGCGTCCACATGCCTGGCAGCGCCGCAAGGTGGTAAACCTCGGCTACACCGTCGAGTGCTTCGCGCACTGATTCCGGATCAAGGATTGAGCCTTCGACGTATTGAACGCCTGGGCTCACGTGTGTCGGGAGACGAACATCCAGGACCCGCACCTTATGGCCATTCGCGAGAAGAGCCGCGACCAAGTGTTGCCCGATAAATCCGCAGCCGCCGGTAACAAGCGTATGTCTCACCAAGTTTCGCCTACGTCTTTCCAGATGGAATGGCCATTCTACACGGGGAATCCTGGACACACGCGTCAACGGGGCCAATGTCGTAGCGCTTTCGTGCACTGTAAGCGATGATTGATTTTGGTGATGTCGTCCGGGCTAGAGCATGTCCCCGGAAACGTGGAAACCGGTTTTCCGAAAAAGGACATGCGTTGCCAAGTAGATCTAGAGCACATCGCAATTCAGCCTAATCGTGGTGTGCTCTAGGCTATCGCGGTGCCATCAGCGAGGAAGCGACCGGATAAGCGTCGGCATCCTGCCGGCACATATGCGGGATGCGCCCGCATGGTTGTCGTCCGAGAATTCAGATGGCGTGGGCCAACAGCTTTTGTGGGCGGACGCTTACGCACAGCCAAAGCGTGACGCGTCGACTAACGGCGAGGATGGCGAACGACAACGACGGTCGCCTTGGCGGAGGAGGTGTCCGCCTGCACCGGACACCGGCTTGCTTGATTCAGGAACAGCTATTTCGCTTCTCAGGCGCGAAAGAGAGTTGTCGGCTCCCGAAAGCCCTTGAGCATGTGATCGTTGCCGTCGCCACTTATAATGTCGCCAGTACGATCGCGGACCGCTGACGTGACCAATATCTCGCCCGTCTGTGCCGCAGCTTGAACGCGGGCGGCTCGATTGACCACTGTGCCCACCGCAGTCAAGTCTCGGTGCGCATGCCCAAACTCACCAAAATTGGTCATTCCGCTGTCGATCCCGATGCCGACGCCAATCTTGAACTCTTCTTGCGTCAGGCCGACGCTCCGCGTGAGTTCCTCGCGCCTTTCGGAAAAGCGTTGCTGTATTTCGCGGGCGGCGAGAACCGCCTCTAGCGCATGATCCTTCTGCCGCACGGGAAAGTTGAAGATCGCTAGCACGGCATCGCCGATTGTCTTGTTCAAGAGACCATCATATCGCCAGATCGCGGCAGCGCAGTCATCATAAAATGCATCGAGCAACGCGGCCAGGGCAGCTGGATCGATGCGCTGTGTCAACACCGTGTAACCCCGCAGGTCCGCAAACATTATAGTGGCATCGATCGTAACTGCGCGCGCCTTCATCACCTTCGAAAAGGCCATCTCGCAGATCGTGCAGGTATTGGGGTTCATGCGGCTGGGCTTGACGCCGAAAAGACGGAACGGCACCGAAAATGGGCCGCGAAGTGGGATCGGCAGATGTAGGTTCTGCCAGCAGCCCAAGCAGATTGAGGCAGGCTCCGGGGTCATTGATCCATCACTAGCATCCTTTCGTTCGGAAGAGCAGAGAGTTTGATGCCGCTGGTCGGTGAATGCCCCATCCGGCGACGCCACCATCATCGGCGAACCATTGCCCGCCGGTTGATGTCTGCTTCGCCCCGAAAGCGGACCCGGGGACGGGGGTAATGGCGCGTTGAGCCAGGTTGCACGCCTGTGATTCAAGCTCCCGGGCGCTTCGGATCACGCGCTACGGACTTACCGACCCCGAATGGGCCGCCATCAAGCCTATGCTGCCGAACAGGCCGCGTGGCGTAGCACGTGCGAACGACCGCCGTGTGCTCAACGGCATCTTTTGGGTGTTGCGATCCGGGCACCTTGGAAAGATTCATGCGGTCGTCGATACCAACGGGCTTTCGGTGCGGCTCGTGCTGACTTGCTCGCCGCTCGCTTCGGTCACGGCGCTACTTGGCTGCCGCGCTACGCGGCTTCCACCCGGCGGCGGTGAACAGCCTCTTCGGTTTCTTTCTGTGGAAGAGCGGCCAGGGCGAAATCGAAATCGATCTCGGAGAAGGGCGTGTTCAATTCCTTCTCTTTCATCTTATTCGCGTCTTCTTGCCGAACGATCTCGGGAATAAGCCCCTCGCGTGTCGCGAAGGCGAAGTCGTCGTACAGGTACTTGTCGCCAGCAATGTTGATTTGGGTCGTCAGGTGACGATGGCCCGGCGCCGAAACGAAAAAGTGGATGTGTGCCGGCCGCTGGCCGTGCCGACCAAGCTCGGTCAACAAACGCTGGGTGGGCCCATCGGGCGGGCAGCCGTAGCCGGAAGGAATGATCGTGCGGAATTCATAACGGCCGTCCGATCCGGTCTCGATACGCCGGCGCAAGTTATATTTGGTCTGGCTCTTGTCGAAGAAGGAATACATGCCCTTCGTATTGGCATGCCATACGTCGACGATCGCGTTTCCGACCGGCTTCCCGTCCAGATCACGCACAATTCCGTGCATAAACAGGATCTCGCCCTTGTCGGTGCCATCGTCCAGGCGGGCACTGCCTTTCGATAGTGGCGCGTTCGCGACATAGAGCGGACCTTCGATCGTCCGCGGCGTACCCTGTTTGACGCCGGCTGACTTATCCTCGGCATCCATGCGCAAGTCGAGGAAATGCTCCAGTCCCAGTCCCGGCGTCAGCAAGCCGGCTTCCATGTTTTGACCGAGGTCGTTGAAATAGTCGATGGCCGCCCAGAACTCTTCAGGCCGAACGTCGAAATCTTCGATCGTCTTAAAAAGATCGGAGACGAATTCGATGAACGATCTGTTTGGTGCGCTGATTTCCGTTGTTCGACGTCATTCCGCTGACGATATTGAGAAATTTTTGGATTTCTTCGGTTTGTGTTAGCTTCGTGGCCACGTTTACCTCCCTACGATTTTTATGGTCTGATCTCAGTCGCTGTCCGGAGCGATAGCTGACGGATGACGGCAGAGCGGCGTCACTTTGATTTGCATAAACGGGAAGAGCGGAAGCGATGTCAGAACTTCGTGTAGGCGCTCGGAGCTCTCGACCTCGAAGATGCTGATGTTGGCGTATTCTCCAACAACTCGCCAAAGATGACGCCAAGTGCCATCACGTTGCAGCTGCTGGGCGCGCTCCTTTTCCTCCGCGCGCAGTTTGTCGATGTGTTTCGAATCCGCGCCGTGCGGTATGTGAACGTCCATCCGTACATGGAACAGCATGCATCAACTCCTTCCCGGCCGACACAGTGCTGAAACTTCGCCGCGCCGCATCGCGTTGAAAGAAACGCAATCGGTCTTCATCGATCTCAATGCCAAGGCCCGGGTCACTCGGCACCGCCAGTTCAAAGTCGCGGTACTGCAGCGGCTCGGTCAGGAGCTGCTCAGTGAGCAGCAGCGGACCGAACAACTCCGTACCCCAAGCCAATTTGGGAAACGTCGAAAAGAGATGAGCGCTCGCAATCGTTCCTATTGCTCCTTCCAGCATGGTCCCGCCATAGAGACCTATGCTGGCCGCGTCGGCGATCGCAGCAACTCTGCCGGCCTGATAAAGACCGCCCGATTGCGCGATCTTGACGGCGAAGACGTCCGCCGCGCTCGTACGCGCGAGTGCGAATGCGGTTTCAGGCCCCTGCAGCAACTCGTCGGCCATAATCGGAATGTCGAAACGAGCCGCGAGGCGCGCGAGCGCCGCGGGATTTTCGACGGGTTGCTCTGCGAGGTCGCATCCGGCGGTTTCGAGGCCGGCGAGACCTTTGTTTGCCTCAACCTCACTCCACGCCATGTTGACGTCGACGCGCACGCTCGCCGTGTTGCCAAGCGCGCGTTTGATCGCCGCGACGTGAGCAACATCCTCATCGATCGATCTTCGGCCAATCTTAAGTTTGAACGCGTTATGCCGTCTGCGCTCGAGCATCTGCCCGGCTTCGGCAATGTCGACCGCGGTGTCACCACTCGCGAGCGTCCAGGCCACTGGCAACCTGTCGCGAAGACGACCGCCAACCAGCTCCGACACCGGAAGGCCAACCCGCTTGCCCCATGCGTCGAGAAGGGCTGTCTCGACCGCAGACTTCGCGAAATTGTTACCTTTGATACCCTTTCGGATCGCGACCATCGTCTCCGGTACGCGAGCCGGGTTGGCGGACTTCAGGATGGGTACGATGTACTGATCGATCGCAAGCTTCATCCCCTCGGGGCTTTCGGCGCCATACGCTAGACCCCCGATGGTCGTGCCTTCGCCGTATCCTACGATACCGTCGGAACAGACGATTCTCACGATCATCAAGGTCTGCGCCTGCATCGTGGCGACCGACAGGAGATGCGGGCGGATAATCGGCAGGTCGACGACGAAAGTTTCGATCACCTCAATTTTTAAAGTTGAGGCGCGGAGGCTTGCGAAATGCGGAGGTGAACGCTGCATGATGAGCCGCACATTGCAACGGTCGCGGCTCATGACGAAAGGTATGAGGAGATACCACCGTGTCGACACAGTTTTGCTGCGTCGCACAACAAAAGTGGTGGCGACCTAGGCGGCGGGGCTGATCGACCGATCGGCTGACACGCGAAGACCGGAGGGTGTCAGCCCCCGCGTGACTTCTCGCGCGACGCTAACGAAGCCGAGAAGCTGAGGAGAACGGTTATCGATGCGATAGTTGACCGACAGCGACGTACCGGGGTTAGGGCCGAGAAAGTTACGGTAGATAACGCCGCCATGCTGGGTCCCGGAGACCGATCGTGGCACGATACAAACACCGACACCGACCGACACCAAGCTGACCGCTGTTTGATAATCCATCGCCATGACTGGATTGTGCGGCCGAAATCCTGCTGCCGCGCAGACCGACAGAATGTGATCGGCGAAACTCGGGCGGGGATGCTGCGGATAGAGAATGAAAGTCGCATCTCGAAGCGAAGCAAGCGGGAGCGGCTTTTGCCACTCGCGCTCGAACGAATCCGGCAACGCGATAATTAACGGCTCGTCGTGGAGCTTCTCACTAACGATCTCATCATCGTCGATTGCCGGCCGCGCTATCGCGGCGTCGATCTCGCGGCGAATGAGTGCCTCTTTGAGGCCAGCATTGTTCATGGCCGAAAGGGTCAATTCAACGTCGGGATGCCGCCCACGGAACGTTTTAATCAGCGACGGTAGAAAGCCATGGGTCGCAGAGCCCACGAACCCGATCCTCAATACGCCGCTCTTGCCTGAACCGAGTTGGGCTACTTCCACGGTCGCTTCGTCAACCTGCCGAACGATCTCACGCGCCCGGGCAAGTAAAACCTGACCCGCCTGAGTGAGACGAATTTGACTCCGACTTCGGTCGATGAGTTGAGCGCCAATATCGGACTCAATTCGTCCAATCAGCCTAGACAGTGGCGGTTGAGCAATCTGGAGACGATCAGCCGCGCGGCCGAAGTGTAATTCCTCGGCGAGCGCGATGAAATAGCGAAGCCTGCGCAGATCAAGGGCGTCAACCCCGTGGTGTTCCTCCCCCTGCTCCGACCTGGTCGCCATGATCGCCTCCCTGAAACACGTCGAGCCATAAATGGGCAACCAGCCCCACTCGGCTCGATCGTTGCTCGAGACCAACCTTCGACAGCGATTACCTCAGCTAATCGTCCATGTTCGTTTCGGTCAAGAGAACAGCCCGCCGCCATCGCCATAAAGGCCTGGCCGTTTTGCGCGCGAGCCGTAGTGCGGTGAGTTTTCCGGTGATCGGCATCCAAGTGTCCGCCCACCCCGTACCCACAACCTGACCCACGGATAATTCGCGAATTTAAGCGATACGTCACGGACGACGGAGAAAAAAATAGCGGAAAAACGACTGCACTTGAAGTAGCTAAGCGAACATCAACGAACGACGGCGAATGCCGTTCTGGCGGAGGGAGTGGGATTCGAACCCACGATACGGTTGCCCGTATACACGCTTTCCAAGCGTGCGCCTTCAGCCACTCGGCCATCCCTCCGGGGAAGCGCGCAATATAGCGACGCCGCCCGGCTGCACAACCCGGTCGGAACCATGTGCATAAGCCGGCACTGGCTCGCAACTTTCGCGGTTAATTTTTGCGGACGCGCCAGCCGACGGCGGGCGTTTGCCTGTCCCGCAACGCCTCTGCTACCGTCCCGGCACGCGTGAACCGAAATTCAAGACAAGCGCCGCGGGGGCGGAAAATATGATCGTACGCGAAAGAGCCGACGGCTCGCTCATTCTCACTGCCCAGACCGACCACGCCAAGCTTTCGGGACAATGCGCCGCCCATTGGGGCAATGACGAATTCGCCCGGCCGCAACCCTACGAGGCGGTGGTGCGCGCCGCCATGTTTCACGACAGCGGCTGGTACGATTACGAGGCAAACCCCACGGTCGCGACCGATACCGGCAAGCCGCTCAACTTCATGCAGGTGATCTGGGGCAAGCCGCAGCGCCGCGCCTTCGAATGGGCGATCGATTGGATGACGCAGATCGATCCTTATTCGGGGCTACTGCTGAGCAAGCACCGCACCGGCCTGCAGCGCGGACGCTACGGTAAGATGCTGCAGCCGAAGATGTTCAACACTCAGAATCTGCCGGAAGACAACGAAGACTTTCTGGCGCGCAACGAGACCGCGCAGGCGGCAAGCCTCGGCAACTACGACGAAGGCGAATTCTGGACCAATTATCAGCTCCTGCAGGCGTTCGATTTCATCTCGCTGTTCCTGTGCAACAAGGATGTGCTCGACGACGTGATCGAGCCGGTGCCGACCTCTTATGACGGCAAGACCCAGCCGGCGCGGCTGACACTGAAAACCCTGGAAAGCACGACCATCGCGGTCGATCCTTTCCCGTTCGACACGGATCGGCTGCGCGTGCAGCTGATTCGCCGCGAGATCGATCACGCCGTATTCCCCGATCCGGCCGCCTTCCGCGAGGCCTATTTCAAGGCAACGCCGGTCGCGATCGATTTCACGCTCTGCCGCCAACCCCGCTGATATCTGGAAACACGCCCGTGAAAGCCATCCGCGTCCATGCGCACGGCGGTCCTGAAGCCTTGGTGCTTGAGGATGTGCCCCTGCCCGCTCCCGGCCCCGGTCAGGTACTCGTCGCCGTCAAAGCCGCCGGCATCAATTTGTTCGACACGCAATTGCGCAGCGGTCTCTACAAGCGCGACCTGCCGTCAACGCTCGGGCTCGAAGGCGCCGGCATCGTCGAGGCGGTCGGCGCCGACGTCACCGAGATCGGCGCCGGCGATCGCGTCGCCTTCGTGTTCTCGGCGGGAAGCTACGCCACCCACACGCTGGCGCCGGCCGAACGCACGGTACCGCTGCCGGACGCGATCAGCTTCGAAGACGCCGCGGCGGTTTTGTTTCAGGGCCTCACCGCGCATTATCTCGCCACCTCGACGTTCCCGCTTGGCCCCGGGACGAGTTGCCTGGTCCATTCGGCCGCCGGCGGCTGCGGCATTCTGTTGTGCCAGATCGCCAAGATCCGCGGCGCCGTCGTGATCGGCGCGGCATCGACCCGCGAAAAAGCCGCGATCGCGCGCGCAGCCGGCGCCGATCATGTGGTCGTCTACGCGGAGGAAGATTTCGCCGCGGCGGTGAAACGCATCACCGGCGGCCGCGGCGTCGACGTGGTCTATGACGCGGTCGGACTCGATACCTACATCGGCAGCATGGATTCGCTCCGCCCACGCGGCATGCTCGCACTCTACGGTGAAGCGAGCGGACTGGTGCCGCCGATCGATCCGCGCGAGTTGCTGTTTCGCAAATCGCTGTACCTCACCCGCACCGGGCTCGATCACTACATCGCCGACCGGCCCGAGTTGCGCATGCGCACCGACGAATTGTTCGCCTGGACCGCCGAGGGCCGGCTCAAGCAGAAAGTGTTTCGCACCTACGGCCTCGGCGAAGTTGCCGAGGCGCACCGCGCCCTCGAGTCGCGCGCGACGACCGGCAAGCTGCTGGTAATCCCATGAGCGCTCCGGACACGGTGCCGCCGTTGCTGCCGCTGGTCGAAAATCCGGACGATCCGCGTGTGCGCGAAACGTTCGACAAGTTCGGCAGCAACATCCTCAATCTGCATCGCATGATGGCGCACGCGCCGGCGCTGATGAAAGCCTCGGGCGACATGGCCATGGCGTTCCGCCGCGAGACCGCGCTGCCGCGGGCGGTCGCCGAGCTCGCGATCCTGCGAGCCGCGCAAGTTCTCGATGCTCCCTACGTCTTCGCCCGCCACGTGCCGCTGGCGCGTGAATGCGGCGTCACCGCGCAACAAATGGACGAACTCGCTTCCTGGCCGGACAGCTCGGCTTTCACGCCGGCGCAAAAGTCGGCACTCGGTTTCGCCGAGAATACGGTCCGGCAAGTCGCCGCTCGAAGAAGCCCATGCGGCTGCGTTGCGGAGTCATTTCTCGCCGCGTGAGATCGTCGAACTCGCCATGGTGGTCGGATTTTATGTGTCGACCGCACTGTTCATCACGGCCTTGGCGGTCCCGGCCGAAAAGGCGTGAGCCGGGCGCTCGCGGCCGCCTGGGCTTAGTGTCCGGCAGGCCGTTAAGCCGCCCGGACAACACGGCGCTGCAGAATTGATCGACCTCGTGGCCGATATGGCCTTGTGTCGATCCCGCACAATGGCTTCAATGCCGGCAGCGCAGTCCGAAGCGAAATAAGACAACGAGCACAGTGAGTTAACCCGATGAAGATCGATCGCCGAACGTTGCTTGGCGGCATTGCCGCGGCTCTCGCCGCACGGCCGCTGCCGAGCTTTGCCGAAAGCGTCAGCGACGCCACCGGCCGCATGATCAGCAGCCCGGGCGTGGTGCAGCGCGTCTATCCGGCGGGTCCTCCGGCCGCGGTCGAAATCTACACCCTCGCGCCCGATCTGCTCGCCGGATGGCTCGAGCCGATCCCGCCGGAGGCGCGCGAGTTTTTGTTGCCCGAGATCGCCGCGCGGCCGGAAATCCCGCGGATCACCGGACGCGGCGATTGCAAAGATCAATGTCGAGGCGCTGAAATCGGTGAAGCCGGATTTGATCATCGATATCGGCGACGTCAACGACAACTACAAAGCGCTCGCCGAACGCGTGCAGCAGGAAAGCGGCATTCCGTACGTGCTGATCGACGGCCATCTCGACAAGATGGCGGCCTCCTACCGCATGCTCGGCCTGTTGCTCAACCGCACCGACGATGCCGGCAAGCTCGCCCGCCTCTCCGACGACACCGTGAATACCGTCACCTCACGCGTCGCCTCGATCCCAAGCGATGCGCGGCCGCGCGTTTATTATGCGCGCGATCATACCGGGCTTGTCACCGCGCAAGCGGGTTCGATGGTGACCGAGCCGATCAGCTTTCTCGGCGCCCGCAATGTCGCCGGCGAAAAGCGCGGCGGCCAGACGGTGACAACGATAGCGCAAATCGCCGAGTGGAATCCGGACATCATCATCGCCAGCAATCCGGAATTCATGACCGCCGTGCATTCCGATCCGGCCTGGGCCGCGCTCACCGCGGTGAAGAACGGCCGTGTGCATCTTGCGCCGCGGCTGCCGTTCGGCTGGGTCGATTATCCGCCGGCCGTCAATCGGCTGATCGGGCTGTGGTGGCTCGGCAAGATCTTCTATCCGGATCGTTTCCCGGAGGACATCAAAGCGCGGGCGCGCGACTTCTACACCGCGTTCTATCACGTGACGCCGACGGCGGCGCAGATCGATCACGTGATGGGAGGGAGTTAAAACGCGCGCGGACGGCGGCGAACGTGAGCCGCGCAGACACCCTAGGCGTCATTCTCGCCGGTGGCCTTGCGCGCCGCATGGGCGGCATCGACAAGGTGCGGATTGGTATCGGCGGCGCGACGATCCTTGATCGTGTCGTGACGCGGCTGCGTGGGCAATGCGCGGGTCTTGTTCTCAACGCCAACGCTGAATCGGTGCGCTTCGCCAATGTCGGACTGCCGATCGTCAGCGACAGCGTGGCGGATTTTCCCGGACCGCTCGCCGGCATCTTAGCCGGGCTCGATTTTGCCGCGGCGCAGTCGCCGGACATCGCGTGGGTAATCAGCGTGCCGAGCGATTGTCCGTTCCTGCCACGCGATCTGGTACCTCGCCTGCATCAGGCACGCCATGATGCCGGCGCAACGCTCGCGTCTGCTGCGTCGGGCGGACGGCGGCATCCCGTCATTGGGCTATGGCCAGTGTCATTGCGGGAGGATCTTCGGCGCGCGCTCGTTGAAGAAGGCGCTCGCAAAGTCGGCGAATGGAGCGCGCGTTATCCGCTTGCAATTGCGGAATGGCCGACGGACCCGGTCGACCCGTTCTTTAACGTCAACACGCCGGACGATGTCGCGAATGCGGAGCGGTTGGCGGCGCTGCATCCAGAGGCCTAAATCGTCATTGCGAGCGAAGCGAAGCAATCCAGTGTGACGCGAGGCGTGGATTGCTTCGTCGCCTTGCTCCTCGCAATGACGAGATGTCGACAATCGCTCCCGGCCCTACAAAATTTGATCGCGCGCGACCGCCTCGGCCATCAGCATGCTGGCGATGCCGTCGATGTCGTCCAGCATCAGCACCGGCAGCGGCGATCCCGGCAGCGGACCGTCGCTGGCGATCGCCA
The DNA here is from genome assembly GCA_963737755.1 of uncultured Alphaproteobacteria bacterium. Classification (GTDB taxonomy): domain Bacteria; phylum Pseudomonadota; class Alphaproteobacteria; order Rhizobiales; family Xanthobacteraceae; genus BOG-931. The sequence goes on from CAVTTZ010000033.1 coordinate 625,383, forward strand.
CGATGCAATCATCCTCCGGATGGAGCGGCGGCTTCCCCACCGCGGCGCGAAACACTTCCAGCTTCGGATGCAGGTGGCGCTTGAAGCCCTCGATGATCACGAGATCGGCCGGGCCGAGCTTCGCCAGCAGATCGGCAAGCCCGGGTTCGGGCTCTTCGCGCAGTTCGTGCACGAGCGCCCAGCGGCGGCCGGAGGCAACCAGAACTTCGTTGGCGCCGGCCTCGCGGTGCAGCCAGGAATCCTTGCCCGGACGGTCGATATCGAAGTCGTGGTGCGCATGCTTGATGGTCGCGACCTTCAGGCCGCGCCCGATCAGCACCGGGATCACCTTGGTGATCAGCGTGGTCTTGCCGGAGCCGCTCCAGCCGGCAAGGCCAATGACGCGCATCGACATGACGCAGACGATATCCCGGCTTCAAGCTTCGCCTTAATGGCAACACTGCCGCTTATAGTAATGATCTTTCACGATTTTTGCGACTCCCGCTGCCCGGCCCAATCGGGTAATCCATTGCTGATGGTGGAACAGACCTACGATCTGCGTGGCCTCAAATGTCCGCTGCCGGTACTGCGGACCCGCAAGGCGCTCGCCGGCTTGCCGGCCGGCGACCTCCTGGTCGTCGCCTGTACCGACCCCCTCGCCGCCATCGACATTCCGGTGCTGGTCGCCCAGACCGGCGACCTCATCGAGGCTACCCACAACGAGGCCGGCACCACCACCTTCCGCATCCGCAAGCGCTGACGGCGCCTTGTCGGCCTCGGCAAATTCCTCCATTACGACCCCTCTGGGGTAAGCGAATAAGGCTCCGAACATGCAGGTTTTGGTCGTCGGCGCGGGGATCGTCGGGCTCGCGGTGGCGCGCGCCGCTGCGCTGCGCGGACATGACGTGATCGTCGCCGAGGCAACCGGCGGCATCGGCAACGGCGTGTCTTCGCGCAACAGCGAGGTCGCGCACGCCGGCATTTATTATCCGACCGCGTCGTTGCGCGCCCGCCACTGCGTGCGCGGCCGGCGCATGTTGTACGAGTTCTGCGCGTCTCATGGCGTTGCTTTCAACAAATGCGGCAAGCTGATTGTCGCGACCGATCAGGCCGAGCTCGCGAAGGTCGAGACTCTGTTGGCGCAAGGTCTGACCAACGGCGTCGAAGGCCTGGACATGATCGGCGGCAACGCGGCGCGCGCGCTCGAGCCGGAACTCGCCTGCATCGGCGCGCTATCGTCACCGGAATCCGGCGTCATCGACAGTCACGGTTACATGCTGGCGCTGTGGGGCGAATCTGGAAGACCGCGGTGGCAGCATCGCCTTCGAGACGCCGGTCGAACGCATGTCTCATACTTCGTCGCAATGGCAAGTGCAGTTCGGCGGCCGCGACGCCGACACCGCCGCCTTCGACGCGGTGATCAATTCGGCCGGGCTTGGCGCACAGGCTCTGGCGCGACACATCGAAGGCTACCCGGCCGACAAGGTTCCGCCGCTCATCCTCGCCAAAGGCAATTACTTCGCGTTCTCGGGACGGCCGGTGTTTTCGCGGCTGATCTATCCGACCCCAGTCGACGGCGGCCTCGGCGTCCATGTCACCCTCGACCTCGCCGGCCGGATGCGCTTCGGCCCCGACGTCGAGTGGATCGATCACGAGAGCTACACGGTCGATCCGCGCCGCGCCGATTCCTTTTACGCCCGTATTCGCGGCTATTGGCCCGGCCTGCCGGATGGCACACTGGTGCCGGACTATTGCGGCGTCCGGCCGAAGCTGACCGGTCCCGGCGAAAAGCCTGCGGACTTTTTGATTGCCGCAGAGCCCAGCACGGCATGCCGCGGCTGATCAATCTGTTCGGGATCGAGTCGCCGGGACTGACCTCTTCGCTGTCGCTGGCGGAAGAAATCGTCGATTACCTGAAGTGAGCCTGCGCGGCGTGATTCCGACGATCGCGAGCACAACGATCGTCATTGCGAGGAGCGATAGCGACGAAGCAATCCAGCTCTGAGCCAAGGCGCCGGATTGCTTCGCTGTCGCTCGCAATGACGATGGGCTGCCCAGCTTTGCCACGGCGTTTCGCGGCTTGTATCGTGCGCCGCCATCAACGCCCGGCGCGATGCCGGGCTTGCCGGGAGAAGCGTCGTATGACCGTTCATCACCGTCACAATCCGCCAACCATCCACACGCCGCGCGGCTATTCGCACGTCGTCGAGACGAGTGCCCCCGGCCGCACCATCTACATCGCCGGCCAGGTCGGCGTGTCGCCCGACGGCAAGATCGCTGCGGACTTTCGCGGCCAGGCCACGCAATGCTTCGAAAACCTGAAAGCCGCATTGGCGGCCGCCGGCGCCGGCTTTGAGCATGTGGTGAAAACCACCAATTATTTCATCGATATCGGGCAGATCCCGGCTTTTCGTGAAGTCCGCGACCGTTACATCGACTCCAAGGCGCCGCCCGCCTCGACCGCCGTGCAGGTGGTAAAACTCGCCGCGCCGGAATTTTTGTTCGAGATCGAAGCTATCGCGGTGGTGCCAGAGAAATATCTCGCGTGATCGTTCGACTGAGAGAGACAGGCATGCCCAGGCTGAAGGACAAAGTCGTGCTGGTGACCGGTGCGGCCGGAGCTATCGGTGCCGCCATCGCGAACGCGATCGATGCCGAAGGCGGCGCACCAATCCGCAGCGACCTTGCCGGACGTGGTGACATCGCCGAAACACTCGATGTCACCACCGAAAGCGACTGGGAGCGCGTAACCACCGCGATCGCCGGGACCCACGGCCGTCTCGACGGACTGGTGAACGCAGCCGGTATCGTTTCGATCGGCACGATCGAAGAGACCGATTTCGCAACCTGGCGCCGGGTGATGGCGATCAATCTCGACGGCACGTTCCTGGGCTGCAAATACGCGCTGCCACTGCTCAAGCGCGGCGGCGGCGCAATCGTCAACATCTCGTCCGTGTCCGGCCTGGTCGGCGGCCACAATCTCGCGGCCTACAATGCCTCGAAGGGCGGCGTACGGCTTTTGACCAAATCGGTGGCGCTGCACGGCGCCCGCCTCAAGCCGCCAGTGCGCTGCAATTCGGTGCATCCGGCGTTTATTGAAGGCCCGATGGCGGACGGCATGATCGCGCACTTCCGTGATCCGGCGCGTGCTCGGGAAAAGCTCGCGGCCTCAGTTCCGCTCGGTCGCTTCGGGACGCCGACTGAGGTCGCGGACCTGGCTGTCTATCTGCTCTCCGAGGAAGCGGCTTTTGTTACCGGCGCCGAATTCGTGCTCGATGGCGGACTGACGGCCCAGTGACGCACCAATTGTCGCGGTTGACCGCGACACCGCGATAGCGTTGCAATTGTAACCGAGCGCCCCGGCACGGAAATCGTGCCGTAACACAGGAAGGCGCATCTCCCCTTTCGGGACCGACACGAAAGGTGAGAGATGACCCCGGTCTTCTTTGGATCGACGGTGATCGCCGAGCCGCCTCGTTTGTGCGCACCGCGCCGAGACTGTTCACGCCGCGGCGCAGCTTCAAATCCTGATCCGTGCCGGTTCAAGAACCTGTCGCCTCCCGACCGCTAACGTGGAAGATACGCAGTGGCCCTATTGTCACGCCTGTTCGTGCTGGTGGCGGTCGCGCTTCTGCCTGCAATCGCCATCCAGTCCTACAACGAGCTTGAGCTACGCGACGCGCGGCAGAAAGAGGTGCAGGAACAGGCCCTCGGCCTCGCCAAGCTCGCCGCCGTACAACAACAACAAATGGTCGTCGGGATTCGCGGAATCCTGACCGCACTTTCAGAACTGCCGGCAATCAAAGCCAGAGCCACCGGCACCTGCACCACGTATCTTTCGACGATCAAGGCACGCTATCCGGCGTTTCTCAGTTTCGTGGCGGTCGACATGAACGGCCACGCGTTTTGCTCGACGACCGGCAATGCCGCGTATGTGGGCGATCGAAGCTACTTCATCAACGCCACGAAAACCGGCGAGTTTGCGGTCGGGGAATTTACAGTCGGCCGATTGACCGGCAGCCAGCTCATTGCATTTGCCCTGCCCTTTTATGACGATAACCGCATGGTCGGCGTCGTTGTCGCGGCTCTCAGTTTGGATTGGCTCGCCGAATTTGTTTCACAGACTGGGCGTTCCGCCAAGTGCGGCGCTCGCCGTCGTGGACCGCAACGGCACCTACCTCGCGCGCTATCCCGACGGCAGCCGGTTCGTCGGCCGCAACATGCCCGACGACCAATATTGCGCGCCTTCGTCATGCGAGTACGGCGACCGCGATCGACGTCGACAAGGTGGAGCGGATCGTCGGCTCCTCCCCGCTGCAAGCGGATGCCGGCGAGTTGCTCGTCACGGTCGGCCTCGACAAGGCCAAGGCGTTCGGGGAAATTCAACGTGGCACCCAACGCGGGATTCTTCTGATCATCCTCAGCGCCTCGCTGGCGTTCGTGTTGACATGGCTTGGCGCCCGCCGGTTTATCAACGGCCCCGTCGCCCAATTGCTCGACGCCGCCAACCAGTGGCGCCTCGGCGACTATTCGCGCCGTGTGCATATTCGCGACCAGTGCACGGAAATCACCCGCGTCGCCGGCGCCTTCAACTCCATGGCCAACGCCCTCGGGCAACGCGAACACGAACTCAACGACGCCAAAGAGAAAGCCGAGGAAGCGGCGGCACGAATTATCACGATATTCGAAAGCACGACCGATTGCGTTCTGATCATCGATCCCGATTGGCGCATCAATTACGTCAATGATCGCGCCAAGATACAGCTTTGCGAGGAACGCAATCTCGTCGGCCTCGATTTCTGGGAAGCGTTTCCAGATGCGCTCGACCCCAGCATTGCGAGCCACATTCACGAGGCGATGTCGGGACGCCGGCTTGCGTATTTCGAGATCTATTGCGACATCCGCACGCGCTGGTACGAAATCAATGCCTTCCCATCCGGCGAAGGGCTCACGATCCTGTTCAGGAATATCACCGAGCACAAGCACGCGGTCGAAGCTCGTCGCCTGGTCGAAGAGCAACTGCATCAAAGCCAGAAGATGGAGGCGGTCGGCCAGCTCACCGGTGGCGTCGCCCACGACTTCAACAATCTGCTGATGGTGATCACCGGAAACCTGGAGCTGATCGAGAAGCGCGCCGCCGACACGGACAGCGTGCGCGACCTCGCCCAGGCGGCGCGAAGTGCGGCCGAGCGCGGCGCCAGCCTGACTGCGCAGCTTCTGGCTTTCTCACGCACCCAGAAGTTAAACCCGAAGCCGTTGCACGCCAGCACGCTCATTCGCGACTTTCAGAAATTTCTGCGTCGTGCGATCGGTGAAAGTTGCGAGGTCAAGCTCGTTGCCGACGAGCATCTGTGGCCCTGTCACGTCGATCCGTCGCAGCTTCACGCGGCGCTCCTCAATCTCACCTTGAACGCGCGCGATGCCATGCCGGACGGCGGCACCATGGAGATCGAGTTGCAGAACGTGACGCTGGGCGAGGATTTCGATAGCCGGCGTCGCGGCCGGTCCTTATGTCCGGCTTTCCGTGACCGACACCGGTTGCGGCATAGCGCCGAAAATTCTCGATCGGGTCTTCGATCCATTCTTCACCACCAAGGAAGTCGGCAAGGGCACGGGCCTTGGCCTCAGCATGGTCTATGGATTCGTCCGGCAATCCGGCGGCCATGTCGCCATCGAGAGCACGGTCGGGCACGGAACGACGGTCAGGCTCTATCTTCCCAGATCAACGCAAACGCCCAGCAGTGAACCCCGCACAGTCCAGGCGCCGGACTCGCTGGCCGGACGTGGCCGCGTCCTCGTAGTCGAGGATGATGACGATGTCCTCTACATCACGTCGTCGATGCTGCGCGATTTCGGCTATCAGGTGATGTGCGCGCGCAACGGCCGCGAGGCGATGCAGATCTTGAAGGCCGGCAAGCGCTTCGACCTTCTGTTCAGCGACGTCGTCATGCCCAAGGGGATCACCGGCGTCGAACTGGCCCGCGAAGCAAAACGTCTGTGCGACGGCATCAAGGTGCTGCTGACGTCGGGCAATGCCGCCGACGTGCTGGCGCGCCATCAGGCGGAGAACGAATTTCCGATCATCGGCAAGCCGTTCCGCAGGACAGACCTGGCACAATATCTGCGATTGGTGATGCGGGAAGCCTGACGGCTTTGCTCACGCGCCGCCATCATCCGGCGCAACCGCCGGCCAGACATCCGGCGTCGTGGTGCCGCCAGCACCGAGCGAGCGCTGCACCATCACCATGTCGGCCCATTGGCCGAACTTATAGGCGACCGACGGCAGCAAGCCCACTTGGCGAAAACCGCAGGCCGTGTGCAAGCCGATCGAGGGTGCATTGCTGGCATCGATATAGCCGATCATCTGCCGATAGCCGGCGGCCGCGCAGGCATCGATCAGCGCCGGCAACAACGCGCGGCCGATGCCGGCATGCAGATGATCGGGATGCACGTAGATCGAATGCTTCACCGTGTAGCGATAGGCTGGTCGTTTACGGAACTGCACCGCATAGGCATAGCCGACCACGACACCGCCGCGATCGGCAACGATGTGCGGCAGCCGGTGCCGGCGCATGTTGCGGCGGCGCTGCTTGATGTCGCCGGGCTGCAGCGCCTCCGGATCGTTCGCGAAAGCCGGCTCGACGCCGCGCATGATGTGCCGGCGGTAGATGTCGAGCATCGCGTTGACGTCCTCGTCGCGCGAGGGCCGTACCAGCACCGGCGCGACGAACGCGTTGCCGCTCGCGGGATTGGGGCTTTTGGCGTTAGCGCTATCCGTCATTCACGCACGACATAGGTGTAAAATCGCACCGCACCGGCGGCATCGCGCTCGCGATAAAGCCCCTGCACTTCGGTGTCAAAGCCGGGGAAGACATTGCTGCTGCGCTCGAACACTTTCAGATAATCGATCATCGGGCGCGCGCGTTCGTTCAAGCGCTCGCCCGGCACAATCGTCGCGATGCCCGGAGGATAGACCACGAACAGCGTCGCCGCTATGCGGCCGTCGATTTCGTCGATCGGCAGAAAATCGACATTGTTGCGCACCAGTTGCCGGCCGGCTTCGTTCGGCGTCATGACCGGCTCGGGCAGATGCGCCGCGGTGAATTGCGCCTTCTGCAGCCCGCTGACATTGGCGGCACGGAAGAATGCGTGCATCTCGCCGCAGAGGTCGCGCAGCCGCAAGCCGCGATAGCGCTTCGGGTTGGCGGCGACAAAGCGTGGAAAGACGTTCTCGAGCAGCGCATTCTCGTCATGCAGCCGCTTGAAGGCGACGAGCGAGCTGACCAGCGTGCCGGCCTTGCTGGCTTCAACGCCCGGCGTGAGCAGAAACAACATCGAATTGAGATCGAATTTTTCCGGCACGACACGGTTCTCGCGCAGATACTGAGCGACAACCGGTGCCGGAATGCCGTGTTCCTCGTATTCGCCGGTGCGGCGATCGAAACCGGGCGTCAGCAAGGTGAGCTTGTTCGGGTCGGTGATGGCGAAGCCCGGCACCACGCTCTTGAAGCCGTGCCAGGCCGCGCCTGGAACGAGCTCCCAAAAATGCGCGTGGCTCGCCAGCGCATCGGTGGCAACGCTCTCCCACGGCACCTCGTGCACACCGCCGCCGTCGGCGGCGTCCGGCAAGCGCACGACATCGGGCACGAACGGATCGAAGAACCAGCGCCGCGCCGGATCCTGCTCGCGGCGTTCGAACTCATTGCGCACCGCGCGCAATTTCTTGCGCAGCTCGATGCCGAGCCGGATGGTGTCGTCCCACAGCACTTCGCCGGAGCGGCCTTTCATCATTTGCGCGCCGACATCGAGCGAGGCGAACAGCGGATAGAACGGCGAGGTCGAGGCGTGCTGCAAGAAGCTTTCGTTCAGGCGGCGGTGCTCGACGCGGCGGCGCTGGCCGCGAATATGGCTGTCGCGCACATGGATCTGCGAGGCCTGGGAGAAGCTGGCGAGCTGCTTGTGGGTCGATTGGGTGGCGATGATGCCGGGCGCGTCGTCGTCGAGATTGCGCAGCCCCATGGCGAAGCGGCCATTATAGATCGGATGAAACTTCATGAAGCCGGCCCAAGCCTCATCAAACAAGATGTAATCGCAGAGCTTGCCGATGCGCGCCAAGATTTCCTGCGCGCTGTAGATGGTGCCGTCATAGGTGCACTGCTCGATGACGGCGGCGCGGAACGGCCGCTCGCGCTTCCAGGCGTCCTTGTCGGTCACCAGCGGATTGTCGCGGATCGCCTCGCGGATTTTGGTCTCGTCGAGGGCTGCTGAATTGATCGGGCCGATCAGGCCGTGGGCGTTGCGGTCGGTCGGCAGATAAACCGGAATGCCGCCGGTGATCAGCAGCGCGCCGTGGTGCGCGGCCTTGTGATTATTGCGATCGAACAGGACAAGGTCACCTTCGGCAATCAGCGCCGAGAGCGCGATCTTGTTGGAGGCCGACGTGCCGTTGAGCACGAAATAGGTCTTCTCCGCGCCGAAGATCGCAGCGGCTTCCTTCTGCGCGGTCAGCGCCGGACCTTCGTGCGTCAGAAGATCGCCGAGTTCGATGATCGAGTTGTCGAGATCGTCGCGGAACACCGCCTCGCCCAGATGCTCCATGAAGATGCGGCCGATCGGGCTTCGGCTATAGAAGATGCCGCCGTTGTGCCCGGGGCAGGTCCAGAGCTGGTTGCCCTGCTCGGCATAGTCGACCAGCGCGCCGAAGAACGGCGTCTTCAGCGTCTCGGCATATTGGGTGAGCCGGCTGACCAGATTGCGGGCGATGAATTCCGGCGTCTCCTCGGCAAGGAAGACATAGCCGTCGATGAAATCGAGCACTTCGACCGGCACGTCCTCGAAGCGCTTGCGCCGCACCAGCAGCACAATCGGCATTTCCAGCCCTCGCCGCCGCATGACGTTGATCAGCGAGGCGGCTTTGCCCTCCAGCCCCTTCTTGCCCCAGTCGACCACCAAACAGCCGATGGCCGCATCGGTCTGCACCGCGATCTCGGCATCCTCGATGCGCCGCGCGCGGATGACCTGGAAGCCCATGCGCTGGATGGCGGAGATAATTTCGGCGACGCGCAAGCCCTCGAGATCCTCGGCCTCGAACGTCGGCGCGGAAAACAGAAAGGTGAAACGCTGGACGAAATTCATGGGTGAGGTTCACAGCCGGATGTGTGTGGGTGGACGGAAGAATCCCGAGTACTTGTCATTTTGGATGAAGTACGTGTGACATTTTGTGCCACCCTTCGGTAGCGCACAGATTTGCAGACCGCAGCCACCGCAGGCGGAACTTGGCAGGTAGATCAGCGAATTGGGCTTGCCAGCCAAACTTGCAAGATAGACTTACAAGATTAACTTGCAAGTTTTCCTGCCTTTCGTTAACGTGCGCCCATGTCATCAAAAATCACCGAGGCAGAAGCTGCCGAAATCCTCGAGGTTGTGGGCGATGCCGATGTTGCCGAGTTTGTGCAGGCCATCGGGCTGCTTATCCGCCGCATCCGAACGGTAACCGCAAACCATGAGCTGTCCCTGAGTGAGGGCATGGTGCTCGGGCGGTTGGCCAAGGATGGGCCGGCGACGACCGCCGAGCTGGCGCGCGCGGAAGCGGTGAAGCCGCAATCGATGGGCGCGACGATCGCCGCCCTAGAGGAGCGAGGCTTTGTCGAACGCAAGGCGCACCCGACCGACGGCCGCCAGATGAACATTTCGATCACCGACAAGGGCGCCGCGATTCGCCAAAGCACCAAGGACGCCAAGCTCGCGTGGCTGGCGCAGGCGATTGCGCGGCTCGACCAACGAGACCGGGAAGCGCTGTTCGCCGCCTCCAAAATCATTCAACGGCTGGTGCAGTAGTGAGTACCAGCGACAACGTCGTGAACTCTCCTCCCCCTTGTGCGGAGGGGGTGGGGGTCGATAGGTCACATCCGGTCGCAGAAGGGCGCGCCAGTCTTCGCACAGATTTAACCTCCCGACCCCCCTCCCTCACCAGGGGGGAGGGAGAAGAGACGCAGCGTGGCCGCTCGCCCTTCGGATTTACTTTCATTGCGCCGCTCGTGCTCGGCTCGGTGCTCAATCCGATCAACTCCACCATGCTGGCGACCGCGCTGGTGCCGATCGCCCAAAGCCTCGGCACGGATATCGCCGCCACCGGCTGGCTGATCGCCGCACTCTATCTGACGACCGCGGTGGCCCAGCCGACGCTCGGACGCCTGGTCGACCTTTTGGGCGCACGGCGGATTTTCCTCGCCTCGCTTGGACTGGTCGGCGCGGCCGGTCTGTGCGGCCAATTTACTTCGACGCTGGTGGGACTCGTGGCGGTCCGCATCATGCTCGGCATCGGCACTTCGGGCGCCTATCCGGCGGCGATGCGGATTTTGCGCGAACGCGGCGAGGCGACCGGCTCGAAGCCGCCACGCATTGTGTTCGGCATCATGACGGTTTCGGCCTTCTCGACGACGGCGGTCGGTCCTGTCATTGGCGGACTCTTGGTCAGCGCCTTCGGCTGGCAATCGATTTTCACGGTCAACGTGCCGCTGGCGTTGATTGCTGCGGTGTCGATCCTGATCTGGACGCCGGCAGATCGCGCGCCCGCGCACACGTTCAGCCGGCTGATCAAGGACATCGATTTTATCGGCGTCGTTCTGTTTGCCGCGTTCCTGCTGAGCGCTGATGGCATTTCTGATGGAGTTGAAAACCCAGCCGCTGTGGCTTGCGCTCGCAGGTTCGATCGTGTTCGGCGCGGCGCTGGTTTGGCACTCGCTGCAGCGGAAGCAGCCGTTCCTCGACGTCCGCATGCTGGCGCGCAACGGGCCGCTCACCATGACCTATCTGCGCGCGGCGGCGATCTCGGTCATCGTGTTCAGCGTCTATTACGGCTTCACCCAATGGCTGCAGAGCGCGCTCGGGTATTCGAGCGGCGGCGCCGGGTTGGTGATCCTGCCGATGTCGGTCGTGGCCGCGGTTGCATCGTTGACCAGCGCCCGCATCAAAGGACTGCGCGCACCGTTCCTGATCGCAGTCGGCGCGTCACTCGCTGGCAGCGCAGGCTTGTTTTTCGTCGATGGCGCAAGCCCGCTGTGGATGATCGTCACGGCGATCACACTGTTCGGCGTGACGCTCGGCACCTTCAGCACCGCAACGCAGGCCGCCGTTTATATCCAGGCGCCGGCCGAAGAGATCGGCACCGCCGCCGGGCTGCAGCGCACGGCGCAATATATCGGCGCCATCGTCGCCGCGAGCCTGCTGGCATCGATCTATGGTGAGCACGCCAGCGACAGCGGCCTGCACAGCCTTGTGGCCGTGGCCGGTGCGCTCAGCGCAATCCTCTTCATCGTCACGCTGTTTGACCGCACGCTGTCGCGAACGGCGCCAGCGGCTACAACGGAGCGCGGCGAACGCGCCGTGCAACCAGCAGAATGATGAGCCCGGCGACCGCTATGGCGGCGCCGTATTCGACCCAGCGCGACTCGCCGACCATGAAGCTCTCCGCCGGGTACGGAAAATAGCCGGAGCCCTGGCCGACAAAGACCAGGCCGGCGAGCAAAAGAACAATGCCGATAACGGTGAGAAGCCCGCGCATGGGTGCGTTTCGCCTTTGCCCTACGACCACAGCGCAGTGCTGAAGCGGGTATTGGAGCCGCGGTAGGGCGTCGCTTCGCCCCGGGTGGCGACCTCGGCGAACAGCACGACCAGCGTCGCGCAATCGAGCGGCATTTCGTTGTTGGAATAGACCATGCGGCTATGAAGCCCGAGATGGCCGAAAACGTCGTTGACGACGTGCGAGGCGCCGTTGAGCACCGCGGGTTGCTCCGTAAAACCTGGCGCGCAGCCGAGGGTGCCTTCGAGGCGCACGATCCGGCGCACGCGATCGAGCGAGCCGAGCGCCTTCTTGATCTGCGAGATCGCGTTGAGCGCGCTCAACCGAAACGCCTGATAGCCCTGCTCGATCGACAACTCAGCGCCGATCTTGCCCTTGAACTTCAAGTCGCCGGCGATCCAGGGCAATTGCCCGGACGTCATCAGAAGGTTGCCGGTAATGACGGTCGGGGCGTAGTCGCCGACCGCGGGCGGCGCCGGCGGCAATTCGATGCCGAGCGTGCGTAAACGTTCTTCGGGCGAGGACTTGTCGAGAGCTTCGGATATCGGAGCATGCATGGTTTCCTCCTTTGTTTCGCGTAGGGTGGGCTAAGGCGCAAAGCGCCGTGCCCACGTCTCATCATCGCAGACAAAAACCGCGTGGGCTTCGCTACGCTCCGCCCACCCTACAAGACACCACCATTCCTAATGCGCGTCGTCCCAATTGTCGGCGGCGTGGGCCTCGACCCGGAGCGGCACCGAGAGCGACAGCGCCGGCAGCGGCGCTTCTTCCATGACTTTGGCCACCACCGGCAGGGTTGCTTCGACCTCCGCCTCCGGGACTTCGAACACCAGTTCGTCGTGCACCTGCAACAGCATCTGCGCTTTTAGTTTTTGTTTTTCCAGCGCGGCCTCCATGCGCACCATGGCGCGGCGAATGATGTCGGCGGCGGTGCCTTGCAGGCGCGCGTTGACGGCGGCGCGTTCGTTGAACGAGCGCACCGAGGCATTCGAGGCGCGGATTTCCGGGTAGTGGCATTTGCGGCCGAACAGCGTGTACACGAAGCCGTTCTTCTTGGCGTAGGCCTTGGACTCCTCGATGAAGTCGCGAATGCCCGGAAAGCGCTCGAAGTATTTTTTGATGTAGGCGCCGGCTTCGTCGCGCGGGATGCCGAGCTGGTTGGCGAGACCAAACGCCGAAATGCCGTAGACGATGCCGAAATTGATCGCCTTGGCGCGGCGGCGGATCTCGGGCGGCATGCCCTGCACCGGCACGCCGAACATTTCCGAAGCCGTCATGGCGTGAATGTCGAGGCCTTCGCGAAACGCTTTCTGCAGCGGCTCGATGGCGGCGATTTCCGCCAGAAGCCGCAATTCGATCTGCGAATAGTCGGCAGAAACCAGCTTCATGCCCGGCATGGCGATGAAGGCGCGGCGGATCTTGCGGCCATCCGGGGTACGGACCGGGATGTTCTGCAAATTCGGATCAGATGACGACAGCCGCCCGGTCGTGGTCGAAGCGAGCGCGTAATTGGTGTGCACCCGATGGGTCGTCAGATTGACGAAGCCCGGCAGCGCATCCGTGTAGGTCGATTTCAGTTTCGACACTTGCCGCCAGCCGAGGATCATCTGCGGCAGCTTGTAGCCCTGCTCGGCGAGGTCTTCGAGCGCGCGCGCGCCGGTGGCCCATTGTCCGGTCTTGGTCTTCGTGCCGCCCGGCAATCCGAGCTTGCCGTAAAGAATGTCGCCGAGTTGTTTTGGGCTGCCCGCATTCACCGTCTCGCCGGCTTCCGTGTTGATGTCGGCCTCAAGCCCCGCCGCCTCCTGCGCGAATTCGCCGGAGAGCCGTGAGAGCACTTGACGATCGATCGCGATACCGCGGCGCTCCATGCGGGCCAGCACACTGACGAGCGGCCGCTCCAGGGTTTCGTAGACCGTGAGCACCCGCTCGGCGACGAGCCGCGGCTTGAGCGCCAAGGCGAGGCGCAAAATAATGTCGGCGCGCTCGGCCGCATATTCGGCGGCGCGCTCGACGGCAACCGCGTCGAAGGTGATCTTGGTCTTGCCGGGCTTGATCAGCGCGCCGAGTTCGATCGCGCCGTGATTGAATGTGTGCTCGGCCAGCGAGGGCAGCGCATGGCTCGCGCGTCCCGCGTCGAGCGCGTACGACATCAGCATCACATCGTCCAACGCGGCGATTTCGGCGCCGCGCTGCGCGAACACCTGCCAGGCGAATTTCAGGTCGTGCCCGACCTTGAGCACGCCCGGATCAGCAAACAGCGGCTTGAGCGCCGCAATCGCATCGCGCTCAGAGATTTGATCAGGCAGGAGGTCGCCGCGAAAGAGTCCGCCACCGTCGGCGTCGCCACCCTGCCGGTGCGACAGCGGCACGTAGCAAGCTTCGTTCGGCGCTACCGCGAGCGAAAGGCCGCAAAGCTCCGCCTGCATCGGATCGCCGGACGGCGTCGCCACGTCGATCGCCACCCTGCCGGTATCGCGCGCCCGCTCAATCCAGGCGTTGAGACGATCGAGGCTGCGCACGGTTTCGTATTGGCTGCGATCGAACTTGGCGCTGCGCGCCAACTCGGTACGCGCGGCGGCGAGCGTCTGCGGCGTCGAACTGAAATTGCCGCTGCGGTCGCCCGCCGGCGCCGGCCGCGCCGCCATGCCGCCGCCACTCAGCGGCAGCGACAACTCCGCACCGCCTGCGGGCGCGGGGCGAGAGGCGCCCTCTTCCGCGACGGCAGCCGGCGCAGCGTCCGCCTTCGCGCCGGATTGCCCGGCGAAGCGCGCTTCCGCGTCGATGGCGCTCGGATCGATGCTGGCGAATTCAGCGACACGGCGCATCAGGCCGTTGAACTCCATCGCCTTGAGAAAGGCGATCAGCCTTTTGTTGTCGGGCTCGTGCACGGCGAGATCGTCGATCGGCACATCGAGCTTCACCCGATTGTCGAGCGTGACCAGCTTCTTCGACATGCGCGCCGCTTCGGCATGCTCGAGCAGCGACTGGCGGCGCTTCTCCTGTTTGATCTCCGGCGCACGAAACAGCAGCGTTTCCAGGTCGCCGTATTCGCTGATCAATTGCGCTGCCGTTTTGACGCCGATGCCGGGCACGCCCGGCACATTGTCGGTGGAATCGCCGATCAGCGCCTGCACCTCGATGACCTTTTCGGGCGGCACGCCGAACTTCTCGATCACCTCGGCGCGGCCGATCTTCTTGTCCTTCATGGTGTCGAACATGATGACGTCGTCGGTGACGAGCTGCATCAAATCCTTGTCCGACGACACGATGGTCGCGGTAGCGCCGGCCTCGCAGGCCTCGCGCACATAGGTGGCGATCAGGTCGTCGGCCTCGAAACCGTCCTGCTCGAGGCACGGCAGATCGAACGCCTGCACGGCTTCGCGCACGTATTTGAATTGCGGGCGCAGATCGTCGGGCGGATCGGGCCGGTGCGCCTTATAATCCGGATACATTTCTGTGCGGAAGGTCTTCTCCGACTTATCGAAAATCACTGCGAGGTGCGTCGGCCGCTCCTCCGGCTTCAGATCGCGCAACAGCTTCCAGAGCATGTTGCAGAAGCCGAACACCGCATTGAGCTGCAGCCCGTCGGTTTTGCGGTTGATCGGCGGCAGCGCGTGATAGGCGCGGAAGATGTAGCCGGAACCGTCGACCAGAAAGACGTGGTCGCCTTTCTGCAGTGGCTTGGCGGCGACCGGTGTGGCCGCCGGCGCGGCGGGCTTGGATTTCTGTGCGGTGGGCATGCGGCCTTTATATAGTCTCTCGCGCCGAATTGGCATGCGTCCCGTGGATAAGTCCGGATCGGATGCTTTCCTGCGTGTCCTCCCGGGACTTGACCCGATCGTCGCGCGACGGCACGCCCACATGGATTGCCGGATCACGTCCGGCAACGATGATGATTGGGAATTGCGCGGCCGATGAATTTCGCCTCCCCGCTGCCGATCGATGCGGCTTTGCCGGAACTCACGGCGGCTTTGCGCGCGCAGCAATACTGCCGTGCTGGTGGCGCCGCCGGGCGCCGGCAAGACCACGCGGGTGCCGCTCGTGCTGGCGCAGGAAGATTGGGCACAACAGTCCGTCGAAAAGGGCCGCGCACAAACCCGGCGCATTCTGGTGCTGGAACCGCGGCGGCTGGCGGCGCGCGCGGCGGCCGAGCGGATGGCGAAAACGCTCGGCGAAAAAGTCGGCGAGACCGTGGGATTGCGCGTGCGCTTCGGCTCGAAAATGTCGGCGCGCACCCGGATCGAGGTGGTCACCGAGGGGGTCTTCACCCGGCTTGTGCTCGACGACCCCATGCTCGAAGGCGTGGCCGCGGTGCTGTTCGACGAGTTTCACGAGCGCTCGCTCGACGCCGATCTCGGGCTGGCGCTGGCGCGCGATGTTCAACAAGGCCTGCGCGAGGATTTGCGGCTGCTGGTCATGTCGGCGACCATCGACGGCGCGCGCGTGGCCAAGCTGCTCGGCGATGCGCCGGTGGTCGCCTCCGAGGGCCGCGCCTTTCCGGTGGAGACTCGCTATCTCGGCCGCGATGCGCGGCCGATCGAGCCGCAGATGGCGGACGCGATCGCGCGAGCGGTGCGCGCCGACGCGGGCTCGCTGCTGGCGTTCTTGCCAGGCGCGGCGGAAATTCGCCGTACCGCTTCACAGCTTGACGGCCGCCTCGCTGCGGATATCGATGTCGTCGCGCTCTACGGCGCGCTCGGCGGCGACGAGCAGGATCGCGCCATCGCGCCGGCGCCTCCCGGCCGGCGCAAGATCGTGCTGGCGACCGCGATCGCCGAGACGTCGATCACCATCGAGGGCGTGCGCATCGTCGTCGATTGCGGACTGGCGCGGGTGCCGCGCTTCGAGCCCGATGTCGGCGTCACCCGGCTCGAAACCGTAAGGGTGTCGCGCGCGGCGGCCGACCAGCGCCGCGGCCGCGCCGGCCGCACCGAGCCGGGCATCTGCTACCGGCTCTGGGACGAGCCGCAAACCTCCTCGCTCGAAGCTTTCGCACGGCCGGAGATTTTGTCGGCGGATCTTTCGTCGTTTGCGCTCGATCTCGCCGCCTGGGGCTCGGCGCCCGAGCAACTCGCCTTCCTCGATCCGCCACCACGGCCGGCGCTGACCGAAGCAAAGAGCTTGCTCACAGAACTCGGCGCCATCGATGCTGATGGCCGCGTCACCGAAGAAGGCCAAAAGCTGCGGCGATTGCCGCTGCCGCCGCGGCTGGCCCGCATGGTGGTCGACGCCGCCGCTTTTGGCGCGGCGACGGATGCTGCTGAGATCGCGGTGCTGATCGGCGAACGCGGGCTCGGCGGCGACAGCGTCGATCTCACCCATCGTCTGGAGAATTTGCGCCGCGACCGTTCGCGCCCGCGCACGCGAGGCGCGCGCCATGGCGGCGCGTTGGGCCAACGTAGCAGGCAACGACGCACCGCTCGCCCAACGCGAGCCCTCCCCCCTTGTGGGGGAGGGTTGGGAGGGAGGGCGGGAGGCGGCGCACAAAGGTGGACGGGATGCAGACACGCCCGTCTATCACGCGTCTCAAAGCCGCACCACCCCCACCCCTAACCCCTCCCCACAAGGGGGAGGGGAAGAGTTATCCGTTGGCGCGTTGCTGGCCCTCGCCTACCCGGAGCGGATTGCGAAAAATCGCGGCGGCCAGAGCGGCTCATTTTTGCTGGTCAACGGCCGCGGTGCGCAGGTCGACACCGCCTCGCCGCTGGCGCGAGAGCCTTATCTCGCCATCGCTGAACTGACCGGCAGCGCCGCAGCCGGCCGCATCCTGCTCGCGGCACCGATCGCGCTTGACGAGATCGAGGCGCGTTTCGCCGACCGCATCATCACCCGCGACGAGGTGATGTTCGATCAAGCCAGCGCCAGCCTGCGCGCACGCCGGCAACGGCGGCTCGGCGCCATCGCGCTCGCCGAGCAACCGATGGCGGTCGAAACAAATGAAGACGCGGCACGCATTCTCGCGCACGGCGTCGCCCGGCTGGGGATCGAGCGCCTGCCCTGGACGAAGGCGCTGAGGCAGTGGCGCGACCGCGTCATGTTCCTGCGCGCCGCCGAAGGCGACGAATGGCCGGACCTGTCGGACAAAAGTCTTGCCGCTGACGATGCGTGGCTGGCGTCGGTCTTGTACGGCAAGTCCGCGCTGGCTCAGCTTTCCGCCGACGAATTCGCCGCGGCGCTGACCGCGCGCCTGGCCTACCCGCTGCAACGCCGGCTCGATGCCGAGGCGCCGACGCATTTCACCGCGCCGACCGGCACCGAGGCATCCATCGACTACGAGGCCGAGGGCGGACCGAAGATCGCGATTCGGGTGCAGGAATTGTTCGGCATCGATCGTCACCCGGCGATTGCGGCGGGAAAAATTCCGCTGGTGATCGAGCTTCTGTCGCCCGCGCATCGCCCGGTACAGACGACACGCGACCTGCCCGGCTTTTGGCGCGGCAGCTACGCTTCGGTGCGCGCGGAGATGCGCGGCCGCTATCCCAAGCATCCGTGGCCGGACGATCCGCTCACGGCCCCCCCGACGCGGCGGGCGAAGCGAAGCGTCTGACCGAGCGGAACGAGTTGCTGCGGACCGCGGGACTTAGCCTTGAGCCGGCGTGAGCCGAAATGTCGCTTTTGCGGGCCTCCGTCGGCGTCGGGAGAATTGCGGCAGTCTGGTACCAATCGGCGCCCGTAAAAACCGGCGATCCCAATAAAAATGACAATTTTTCGCTGTACCCCTATGATGATCGTCGGCCGGGGCAGTATCGACTCAAAACCCTACATGAATGGATTGAAGCGATACATTGGCCCCTTGCGGCAACGCCTTCGCCCGTTCAAGCGATACATCGGGCCGGGACTCGCCATTTCGGTGTTGGTCCATGTGACCCCGCTGGTCGGCGCCGCGATCCTGCTTGGCGCCACAGCTTTCCGTCCATCACCGCCCGAGGTGATGGAGGTGGAGATGGTGCCGCTCAAAGATGCGCCAAACTTCGGACCGATGACGACCTCACCAAACGCTGGCGATGGCCAAGCCTCCGCCAATCAGACGCCGCCGCCCAAATCGCCGACAGAGAAGACGACGGAGCGGCAGGAGCCCAAACCTGCTGCCCAACGCCTGCCGGCGCCGGAAGCCCAGCAGGCGGACCTCGCCCGCGCCGACCCCGACAAGGAGACCGCGCCGCCCGAGGCGCAGCCCGCGCCGCAGCAGCCGACGGAGGCGACGCCGGAGCAACCCAATATCGGCGAACTCGCCTCCGAGTATGCCAAGCAAGGCGGACTGCTTGGCGGTTTCGGCCACGAAGAAGGCGAAGACATTACCCTGCGGTTCCGTGAGCGCCTGCTGTCGTGCTCGAAGCGACCGCCTGGCATCGAGCCCGGCGACAGGGTGATCATCAGGGTGCGCATGAGCTTCAATCAGGACGGCTCGCTCTCGTCGCGGCCGCGCCTGCTGATCCCGTCGCCGTCCGCGAAACAGCGGGCGCTAATGTCAAGCGTGACCGATGCGCTCGAGTTCATGTCAGCCGTTCAGCATGCTGCCGCCCGACAAATATAATCTTTGGAGGACGCTGACGTGGTATGTCGGCTTCCCAATCGATGCTTTCGCCCGCGCCCAGTAGAGGCGCGGACTTTGATCGAACGAGAATTGCGGGCCCCGCCTGCAGGCGCTACTGCGTCTCGACTTGCGGCTCGGAGCGCTCCGACTTGAAATAGACGTCGACCTGCTCGCCGACCACGAGCGGTCCAGGATTGGGCAGTTCGACCTGCACCTCGAGAACATCGACATCGCTGAACTTGCGCGGATCGCCGGAATTGATCCGGCTCGGTCCGACAACGCGCGCAATCGACGCGACGCGGCCGTCAAACTCGCGGCCATGGAACGCGCTGGCGCGCACCAGCACGCCCTGTCCAACGTGAATGCGGCCGAGATCTTGCTCGTTGACCTCCGCTCGCACCCGTAGCGCCGACACGTCGCCGATGCTCATGAGGGCAGGACCGGCCGCCGGGATCGCAAGTTCGCCGTTCTTGGCATCGACCCGCAGCACCACGCCGTCAGACGGTGCACGGACCTGGGTCTTTTCCAACGCAGCCTGGGCCACACGCCACTCGGCCTGCGCGACATTGAGTTCGCCTTCCAGGCGGGTCGGCAGCGGCGTATCGGCGGAGGCGCGCAATTTCGTCAGAGCGTCGCGACGCTCGCGCAGACGATCCTCCGCGCGCGACAGCGCCGTGCGCGCCGCATCGAGATCGCCGCGAGCGAGGCGGCCCGCACGCCAATCGGCGGTGGTCTTGTCGAGGGTCGCGCGGGTGTCGGCGAGATTGCGCTCCGCGTCCGCGGCCGCATCCTCGGCCTTGCGCCGATCTGCCGAAACGGCCGGCGCCGCCTGGTCGTTGCGCGCCCGCTTGTGCAGCGCGACCTGGGCATCGGCTTCAGCGAGACGCGCCAGCGCGTCTTCATCATCGAGGCGGGCCAACAATTCGCCGGCGAACACGTCCTCGTTTTGTTTGACCAGCACCTCGGCGATGCGTCCGCCCGGCAGCGGCGCCGCAATCTTGATCTCGCCAGCGCGCGGCTCAACCCGGCCGAGCGTGACGGCCTCCCAAGCCCCAGATGTTGACGTGCTCTGCGCAGATGCCTGCGGACTCGCGCTTTGCCCGGCACCGCCCTGTGCGGCCGAACCCGCGGCAGGATGCACCTCGTCGGCCCGTGACCGTGGCGCCGAGTCAACGGTCGTCAAGGCAACGATCGACGTCAGAACGCCGGCCAACAAAACATATCGTGTTCCCGTACGCATAACAGACTCCCCACTTAGCTCGCGTATTTCAAAGGACGAAGGGCGCAAACATTGGCGCCGCTACGCTGATCGTCGACGATCTTGCCGTCTTCGATGCGCAAGATCCGATCGGCGAAAGGCACGATGCGCGGATCGTGCGTGACGATGAACATGGCCCGCGCCGGATCCTTGGCGAGACCGGCCAGGACCGTCATCACTGCCTGACCGTTTTCGCTGTCGAGCGCCGCGGTCGGCTCGTCCGCCAGGATCAACGACGGGTTGCCCACAATGGCGCGGGCCACCGCGACGCGCTGCTGCTCACCGCCGGAGAGCGCGCGCGGAAACGATCCCGCCTTGTGCCCCAGGCCGACGGTGGCGAGCGCGTCTTTGGCCTTGGTGCGCACGTCAGCGCAGCGGTCGCCGCGCACATCGAGCGACAGCCGCACATTTTCGGCTGCCGTCAGAGTCGGAAACAGATGATACGACTGAAAGACGAAGCCGATATTCTCGCGTCGCACCTGCGCCAATTCCTCGGCATCGAGGCCGGTGGTGGCGCGGCCGCGGATGTTGACGCTGCCGCTGGTCGGCGACAGCATGCAGCCGAGCACCGAAAGCAGCGTGGTCTTGCCGCTGCCCGACGGCCCCATCAGCAGCGTGAGTTCACCGCCGGAGAGCGTCAGATTGATGCCCTTGAGGGCTTCGACCCGGCCGGCGCCTTCACCGAGCGCCATGCGGATGTCGTTCGCTTCGATCATTGTCTGCGTCATTGTGCGAATACCAGAACGGGGTCGATGCGGGTGACGACCCGGATGGCGGAGACGGCCGCGATCGCGCACATGGCAATCGTCAGCGTGAACAGGCCGGCGCTCAATTCCGGCGTCATCAGGATCGGCAAAGCCGCGTCGCGGGTCATCTTCACCAGCGTCAGGTCGATCGACACCGCGATGGAAAAGCCGACCACCGCACTGATCAACGCCTGCGCCAGGATGACCTTGAGGATGTACCGGCGGGCCGAACCAATGGCGCGCAGCGTGGCGAATTCCTTCAGATGATCCTTGGTGCTCGAATAGAGCGTCTGCGCCACGATGATGGTGCCGACGATGATGCCCAGAATGGCGCTGCCGAGCAGCGCCGCGCCGGCGCCGGTATCGAACAGCCAGAAGGTGCGGGTGCGATGACGAAATTCATCGGGCGTCAGCACTTCGGCGTCGGACAATGAGCCCGCAAGCAGACTGCGGACCACAGCCGCGTTAGCGTTCGGCGCAATGCGCACGACATAATAGTTGGCCCGGTTCGGCGGCACGCCGAGATAGGTGCGGGCACGATCGAGCGAAGCGAACACATGCGGCGTGGTGGTGAACGAGCGGATGCCGCTGGTCACCGCGATCACCCGCGCCTTTTGATTGTTGATCTCGGCCCGCTGACGGATCTGCGCGATGCCGAGCTGCTCGAAATAAGAACGATCGATGGCGACGCCATCCGGCGTCGAAAGATCTTCCACCGCGCCTTCGACCACGTTCCAGGGCTGCAGACTGGTAGCGCCGGTCGGCGTGCCGACCACCAGAACCGGCGTCGAGGCGCCGCCATTCGGCTTGCGCCAGGACGCGTAGCCGACGACCAGCGGCGTCACCGAGGCGACCCCGTCCACCGACAGAGCCTGCAGACGCTGACGCCCGGACAGCAGCGAGGATTCCTCAAAGCTGCGGGTCTCCGACGGCACGATCCAGAAATCGGCCTCGGCATGATCGATCATCGTGGTGACCATGCGCTCAAAGCTCAGAAACACGCCGAGCTGAACGGTGACCAGCACAATCGAGAACACGATGCCGACCACGGTTGCGATCAACCGAATCCGATCGTGAAAAAGATTACGGAATGCGAGCGTGAAAATCAAATTCATCGCACCAAACAACACATGTAAAATACGCGGAACGGCATGCGTCAAAAATCCCCTCGGCGATGCGATCATCCTTGTCAGGGATGACCGGTTCCAATCAGCGCATGCTGCGATTAGGTGGTCGGCGGCGCCAAAAACTTGCCGTCTAGGCAGCGTTGTGGGCGTTTGCGTCGCCCGTTCGGCTCGCAAAAAAACTGAGCCCGGCGGCGTGCATTTTACTCATGCGGGTAACCCTCCAAACGCACGGGCCACCCCTCCCGACCGTTATTTTCGCCTGTTCTGATCTGCGGCAGCCGCAGATGGTAAACGCCGCCGTTGCGGCACACTGCGTGTGTGGGAAAACAATGAGGCGACACAAGGGCGACGTCGCCCCGTCTGCCGTCGGAAAATAACCACGATTTCGAACCCATTAGGAGGTCCTTCTGCCGTGTACTTTTCCCCGATCCCCACATTCGCTGATTAGATGAGGATTGCGGCAGTAGCCAGCATTTGAATCGAGTAAAAAGTTAAATGGTGAATTCGACGGGATGCGGCGAAAATCGCGGTAATTGTGAAAGGCGCGAAGGCCATCCCCAATCGCAAAAAATGAAGACACGCCGCCGATCACCAAAATGATCATGGAACCCTGATCGGCAATTGGCTATTGCCTTATCCGCTCAGCTCCGTCGTACGCGCAAATTCCTTTTCAACCGAGGCCCGCATGTTTCCGAAGCCCAAGCCGCAATTGAAGCCCAACACCTACGCGTACGAATCCGAGCCGATGGTGAAGCCGACCGGCTTTCGCGAATACGACGCGCGCTGGCTGTTCGGCAGCGAGATCAATTTGATGGGCGTCGAGGCGCTCGGGCTTGGGCTCGGCACGCTGATCCATGAGCTTGGCGCGCGGCCCGAAATCGTCACCGGGCACGATTTTCGGTCTTACTCGGCTTCGATCAAGATAGCGCTGATCAACGGGTTGGTCGCCTCTGGATGCCGGGTGCACGACATCGGCCTTGCGGTGACCCCGATGGCTTATTTCGCGCAGTTCGCGCTCGACGTGCCGTGCGTCGCCATGGTGACGGCCTCGCACAACGACAACGGCTGGACCGGCGTCAAGATGGGCGCCAACCGTCCGCTCACCTTCGGGCCCGACGAAATGACGCGGCTGAAGGAGATCGTCCTCAACGGCGCCTACAAGGACAAGAGCGGCGGCTCCTACAATTTCATCGAGAACTTCCCGGCGCGCTACATCGCCGATCTGACCAACCGGCCGAAACTCAAGCGCCATCTGAAAGTCATCTGCGCTTGCGGCAACGGCACCGCCGGCGCGTTTTCGCCGACTGTGCTGAAGGCTGTGGGCTGCGAAGTCGTGCCGCTCGATTGCGAACTCGACCACACCTTCCCGAATTACAATCCGAATACCGAAGACATGAAGATGCTGCATGCCATGCGCGACGCGGTGCTTGCCAACAAGGCCGACGTCGCGCTCGGCTTCGACGGCGACGGCGATCGCTGCGGCGTGGTCGATAACGAGGGCGAAGAGATTTTCGCCGACAAAGTCGGCGTCATGCTGGCGCGCGATATTTCTACGCAACACAAGAATGCGCGGTTCGTCGCTGACGTGAAATCGACCGGGCTGTTTGCCACCGATCCGATGCTGATCAAGAACGGCGCCAAGACCGATTACTGGAAGACCGGCCACTCCTACATGAAGCGCCGGGTCAACGAGATCGGCGCCATGGCGGGCTTCGAAAAATCCGGCCACTTCTTCTTCAACGAACCGCTCGGCCGCGGCTATGACGACGGGCTGATTTTTGCGCTTGCGGTCTGCGACATGCTCGACCGCAATCCGGGAAAGACCATGGCCGATCTCAAGAACGCTCTGCCGAAAACGTGGTCGTCGCCGACAATGTCGCCGCACTGCGCCGACGAAGAGAAGTACGGCGTCGTCGATGCGGTGGTGAAGCATTTCGAAGCCGAAAAGCAAAAAGGCGGCAAGGTCGCCGGCCAGCCGATCCGCGATCTTGTCACCGTCAACGGCGTGCGGGTGACAGTCGAAGACGGTACCTGGGGGCTGGTGCGCGCCTCTTCCAACAAGCCCGAGCTTGTGGTTGTGGTCGAGAGCCCGGTGTCGGAAGCACGCATGCGCGAGATGTTCAAGTCGGTCGACGCCGTGCTGCGCACCCACAAGGAAGTCGGCGAGTATAATCAGACGATTTAATTGATCCTGCCCCGCGAAGCGGGGCGGAAGTGATAGCGCTAAATCTCCTGATAGACGTCGACTTCGAGCGCGCCTGGAAGCATGGCGCGCCACATCTGCAAATAAGCTTGGAAGCGGGCATCGCTGGCCAGCGACTGGCGATTGAGCTCGAACGATTCCGGCGTTTCGTATTCGATCACCTGAATGAATTTGGTGGTGTCGTCGGCGTTGCGCAGCAGGCGGAAGTGCGCCTTGCCGAACATTTGGAAGAACGGCGCCGCGGTGCGCATCATCGATGAAAGCTGCTCCAGTCCGCGCCGTGCAGCGTAAACTTCAAATGCAATGTCCGCGAAAGCTTCGAATCTTCACTGGTGCTCATCGCCTGCATTCCCTCGTCGGCCGGCCAAACGCGGTCCGCAACCGGCAGCGATCGTTCAGGCCAGCTCACGCGGCGACAATCGGCAAGGCATCGCCGTCATGTTCCCGGCTCCGCCTGGCACGACGCTTCCGCGCCGATGGCCCCTCCCCCTGCGCAATCATGCCCCAATTGTAGGAATCATGCGCTATTTAAATGTCTCACGGAATCGATGGCCGGGATAGACGCCGAGGATCTTCAGCGTCTTCGGCTGCGACACGAAAGCCAGCTCCTCCAACGCCAGTTCGAGGGCGCGTTCCTTCGGGTGGCCCTGTACGTCGGCATAGAACTGGGTGGCGGCGAAATTGCCGTCGACCATGTAGCTTTCCAGCTTGGTCATGTTGATGCCGTTGGTGGCAAAACCGCCGAGCGCCTTGTAGAGCGCCGCCGGAATGTTGCGCACCTGGAAGACGAAGGTCGTCACCACCAGCGGCTCCTTGCGGCTCGCCCATTTGGGCTTGCGCGCCATGATGACGAAGCGGGTGGTGTTGTGCTTGGCGTCGGCCACGTCCTTTCGGAGAATCTTGAGGCCATAGATCTTGGCGGCGAGCTTGGTGGCAAGCGCCGCCCGGGTGACGTCCCCGGCTTCCGCCACTTCGCGCGCGGCGCCGGCCGTGTCGGCGGCGACCACCGCCTTGACCCGCATCGTGCGGATGATGTTGCGGCATTGGCCAAGCGCGTGCACGTGGCTCTCGATCGATTTGATCGTGTCGAGGGTCGCCCGTTTCGGCGCCATCAATTGGTGCTGCAGCGGCAGAAACCACTCGGAGACGATGTGCAGCCCCGAGGTCGGCATCAGGTGGTGAATATCGGCCACCCGCCCGGCGACCGAATTGTCGATCGGGATCATCCCCAAAGCCGCGCGGCCGGTCCGCACCGCGGCGAAAGCGTCCTCGAAGGTCGGGCACGGCAGCGGCTCGTAGGCCGGATAGGCCTGGATGCAGGCAATGTGGGAGTTGGCTCCCGGCTCGCCCTGGAATGCGATTTTTTTGCTTCGTTTCATGGCTGCACGGATAGCATGCGGCGCGCGCGCGCCAAATCCTCCGGCGTGTCGACGCCGAGCGGCGCCGATTCCACGACCGCGACGTCGATGCGCATGCCGGCCTCGAGCGCGCGGAGCTGTTCGAGCTTCTCGCGTTGCTCCAGCGGCGATGGCGGCAAGCCGACAAAGCGCTCGAGCGCCCGACGGCGATAGGCGTAAAGCCCGATATGGTGATAGAGCGGCCCGTCGCCGTAAGGAGCCGTCGCGCGGGTGAAATAAAGCGCCCGCAACCGGCCCGGCGCCAGATGGCTGCCGACCACCTTGACCACACTCGGGTCGTCGCGCTCTTGCGGGCGGGTGACGACGGCCGCGACCGTGCCGATATCCACGGTGCCGTCGGCGAGCAGCGCCACCGCCGCCGCAATGTCCGCCGATGCGACTGTCGGCAAGTCGCCCTGGACGTTGACGACGATCTCCGCCTTGCCGTCCGGATCGACGATCCCGAGCGCCTCGAAGATCCGGTCGGACCCGGAGGGATGATCCGCGCGGGTGATCACCGCCCGGCCGCCGGCTTTCTGGACCGCGGCCTGAATTTCCAGCGAATCGGTCGCCACCACGACCTGACCCGCACCGGCCGCCTCCGCCCGGTTCAGCACGTGCACGATCATCGGCAACCCGCCGATATCGGCCAGCGGCTTGCCCGGCAGGCGGCTCGCCGCCATCCGGGCGGGAATGAGAATAAGTGTTTCGGCCATCGGCTCGGCACTGCCCCCAAAACGCGTGTGCGGCGTGCGCTTATACGGGTTGCAAGACGCGCGGCAAACCGGCTATTTCTCCGCTGCCTTTCCTTGGCCGCTTGCGGAGCCATTTCCCGATGCATTCCTTCCAACTCAACAAGTTTCTCGGCGCCCTGCTGGGAACCTGCCTGATCCTGATGGCCGTCCACATCATCAGCGGCGCGATCTTCTCGACCCCGGCACCGGCCAAGCCCGGCTACGAGGTCGCCGTGAAGGAAGAGAAGCCGGCTGGCGGCGAGGCCGCCAAGGCCGCCGACGTGCCGATCGAAACCGAGTTGGCGAGCGCTTCGGCCGACCACGGCGCCCAAGTCGCCAAGCAATGCGGCGTCTGCCACAATTTCCAGGAAGGCCAAGGCCCGAAAATCGGCCCTGATCTTTACGGCGTCGTCGGACGTGAGATTGCCTCCAAATCCGGGTTCAACTACTCGGCGGCACTGAAGGGCAAGGGCGGCACCTGGAGCTTCGAAGAGCTCAACAAGTGGCTCAAGGATCCGCGCGCCGACGTGCCGGGCACCGCCATGACGTTCGCGGGCCTGCCAAGCGAAAAGGCACGCGCCGACGTCATCGCTTATCTGAATACGCTGTCGAAGAATCCGCTGCCGCTCCCGACCGCACAGAAGGAAGGCGATTCGGACAAGAAGGATTCTGAAAAGAAGTAGGACTTGCCGACTGAACATTACGGTTCGGCAACCTCCACTGCTCTGTCGGCGTTAACGCTCCTGCGCGAGCGGCGCCGCACGTGGATGTGAAGCGCATTTCGTCGCGGTATTGAGCGGTGCCCTGGCGGCGCCCGCAAAAAGCACATAATCAACGGCCTTGATCGCGTGCGAGAGCGCGACGGCTTTAGTGAAATCGTTATCGCGCTCTCAATTTTTGTTGGAGCATGATTCCGCGACCAAGTCGGAGGCCAGGCCACAGCCTGCTTTTCGGAAAATCGGTACCGGCCCGGGTCTATTGATCGCGCGACCCCTTAGTGGCGCAAATTTATTGGAGCGAAATCTTGAATCGCCTTTTTGATCGCCGAACCCTGCTCACCTCCGCTCTGCTCGCGTCCGGGGCCGGACTGCTGCCTCTGCCCGCCTTCGTCAAGACAGCGCTCGCGCAAGATGCGGCCGCCGGCAAGACGTGGCGCCACGGTCTCTCACTGTTCGGCGACCTGAAATATCCGCCCAACTTTCCGCACTTCGACTACGTCGATCCGTCCGCGCCGAAAGGCGGCACGGTGCGCGAAGCGACGATCGGCACCTTCGACAGTTTCAACATCGTCATCGGCGGCGTCAAAGGCGTGGACGCGGTTGGCGTAGCGATGATTTACGACACGCTGCTGGTGTCGTCCCTCGACGAAGTTTCGACCGGCTACGGGTTGCTCGCCGAAGCGGTGAGCTATCCGGAGGATTTTTCCTCGGCCACCTACCGGCTGCGCGCCGAGCCGCGCTGGCATGACGGCAAGCCGGTGACGGTCGAGGACGTGATTTTTTCCTTCGACGTCTTCAAGAAAAACAATCCGCGTTATTCGGCCTATTATCGGCATGTCGTGAAGGTGGAGAAAACCGGCGAACGCGATATCACATTCACATTCGATGGGCCGGGTAATCGCGAATTGCCGCAGATCGTCGGCGAGATCCACGTCCTGCCCAAGCATTATTGGGAAGGCACCGACAAGAACGGCAAGAAACGAGACATCACCGAGACAACGCTTGAGCCGCCGCTCGGCTCGGGGCCTTATCGCATCAAGGAGTTCGAGCCCGGCCGCTACATCGCCTTCGAGCGCGTGAAAGATTACTGGGGCAAGGATCTCAACGTCGCCATCGGCACCAACAATTTCGAAGAACTGCGTTTCTTGTATTTCCGCGATCCGACGGTGGCGCTCGAAGCGTTCAAGGCCGACACCGTCGACTACCGCACCGAAAACAGCGCCAAGAGCTGGGCGACGGCCTATGACTTTCCGGCGGTCAGGGAAAAACGCGTCATCCTCGAAGAATTTCTCGCCAACAGCTACGGCATCATGCAGGCTTTCGCCTTCAACACCCGGCGGCCGAAATTTCAGGACCCGCGCGTGCGGCTCGCGTTCAACTATGCGTTCGATTTCGAGGAAATGAACAAGCAGATTTTCTTCGGGCAATACAAGCGCATCACCAGCTACTTTCAGGGCACGGAGCTGGCATCGAGCGGCGTGCCGACGGGACGCGAGCTCGAAATTCTGGAAAAGGTGCGCGACAAGGTTCCGCCCGAAGTTTTCACCAAGCCGTTCACCAATCCGGCCGCCGGCAATCCGCAGGCGGTGCGCGACAACTTGCGTGAAGCGTTACGGCTGTTCAAAGAAGCCGGTTACGAGGTGCGCGACGGCAAGCTCACCAATACCAAAACCGGCGAGCCGTATGCGGTAGAGTTTTTGACCGAGGATCCGAACTTCGAACGGGTGTTTTTGTTCTATAAGCCTTCGCTCGACCGGCTCGGCATCGGTGTGTCGGTGCGCACGGTCGATGAGGCGCAGTACGAAAACCGCCTGCGCAATTGGGATTTCGACATCATCACGCAGTCCTGGGGTGAGTCGCTTTCGCCCGGCAATGAGCAGCGTGGTTACTGGGGATCGCAAGCCGCGGACCAGGTCGGCTCCTACAACGTCGTCGGCATCAAAAATCCGGCGGTTGATGTGATCATCGATGAAATCATCTTCGCCAAAAACCGCGAAGACCTGGTGGCCGCCACGCACGCGCTCGACCGCGTGCTGTTGTGGAATCACTACGTGGTGCCGCAATGGTTTTACGGCAAAACCCGCACCGCGCGATGGGATCGGTTCAGCCATCCGGCGCAGCTGCCGAAATACGCCTCCCCGGCTTTTCTCGCTATTTGGTGGTGGGATGCCGAGAAGGCTGCAAAGACCGGCAATCGGTAGTGCGGGTCGCGGCTGCCACATGACCAAGCTCTCCCGTCGCCGCGTTCTCACCCTCACGGCCGGCGTTGCCGCGGCGGCAGCGCTTCCCTTTACGAGACGCGCCGACGCCGCCGCCGACACCGAAGCGCACGGCATGTCGGCGTTCGGCGATCTCGCCTATCCGGCTGATTTCCCGCACTTCAAATATGTCGACCCGAACGCGCCGAAGGGCGGCACGTTTTCGCAAATCGGTCCGTCGCGGGCCTACAATCAGAATTTTCTCACCTTCAATTCGCTCAACAGCTACATCCTCAAGGGCGATGCGGCCCAAGGCATGGAGATGACCTTCGCCACGCTGATGGTGCGCTCGGGCGACGAGCCGGACGCGATGTATGGGTTTGCCGCCGCGAAAGTCCGGCGTTCGGCCGACGGCCTGACCTACCGCTTCGTCATCCGGCCCGAAGCGAAATTTCACGACGGCACCAAACTCACCGCACAGGACGTCGCCTTCTCGCTGAATCTCCTCAAGGAGAAGGGCCATCCGATCATCACCCAGATGCTGCGTGATTTTACCGGCGCCAAGGCCGATGACGATGAAAGCGTGGTCGTCGGCTTTGCGCCCAACCGGGCCCGCGACGTGCCGCTGTTTGTCGCCGGCCTGCCGATTTTTTCGCGCGCCTATTACGCGACCAAGCCGTTCGAGGAATCGACGCTCGATACCCCGCTCGGCTCCGGCCCCTATAAAGTCGGCCACTTCGAGCCGGGCCGCTTCATCGAATACGAGCGCGTGAAGGACTGGTGGGGCACCGATTTGCCGGTGTCGCGCGGCCAGAACAATTTCGACGTCCTGCGCTACGAATATTATCGCGATCGCGAGGTCGGCTTCGAAGGCTTCACCGGCGGAAACTATCTGTTCCGTGAGGAATTCACTTCGCGCACCTGGGCCACGCGCTACGATTTTCCGGCGTTCAAGGACGGCCGCGTCAAGCGCGACATCATTCCGGACAAGACGCCGTCCGGCGCGCAAGGCTGGTTCATCAATACGCGCCGACCGAAATTTGCCGACCCGCGGCTGCGCGAGGCGCTGTGCTGTGCGTTCGATTTCGAATGGACCAACAAGTCGCTGATGTGGGGCTCCTACGACCGCACCATTTCGGTGTTTCAGAACTCCGACATGATGGCGGACGGGCAAGCCCGGCGCCGACGAGCTTGCGTTGCTCGAGCCGTTCCGCGGACGCGTGCCCGACGAGGTCTTCGGCGAACCCTACGTGCCGCCGGTGTCCGACGGATCGGGCCAGGACCGCACCTTGCTGCGCAAGGCCTCACAGCTTCTCAAAGACGCCGGCTATGAGGTGAAGGACGGCAAACGGGTGTTGTCCAACGGCGAGCCGATCGTCATCGAATTTCTGCTCGATGAGCCGACGTTCCAGGCGCATCACATGCCCTACATCAAGAATTTGGGCTTGCTCGGCATCGAGGCGTCGCTGCGGGTGGTGGACGCGGTGCAGTATCGCGCGCGCCGCGATGGCTTCGACTTCGATCTCACGGTCGATCGCTTCAACCTCTCGGACACCCCGGGCGATTCGCTGCGTTCCTATTTTTCCGCACAGGCCGCGGCGCTGAAGGGTTCGAACAATCTCGCCGGCATGGCCGATCCGGCGATCGATTCGCTGATCGACACGATCATTGCCGCGCCATCCCGGCCGGCACTGGTGACCGGCTGCCGTGCGCTCGACCGGGTGATCCGCTCCGGGCGCTATTGGGTGCCGCATTGGTATAAACCGACCCACTGGATCGCCTATTGGGACGTATTCGGACACCCGCCGGAACAGCCACGCTATTTCCGCGGCATCCCGGACACCTGGTGGTCTGACCCGGCAAAAGCAGCGAAAAACAAGCGGGCGGGTTAACATTATTAGTCCTCCCCGCTTATGTGTGGGGACGACGGTGGCGATGGGACCTCCCCACCCTACCCCTCCCGACGCGGAGGAGCCAAGATCGGAACGACATGAGCGCATACATCCTCCGCCGGGTCCTGTTCATGATCCCGACCATCTTCGGGATCATGCTGGTGTCGTTCGTGGTGATCCAGTTCGCGCCCGGCGGCCCGGTGGAGCGCGTGATCGCCCAGCTATCCGGCAACGATACCGGCGCGACATCGCGGATTTCCGGTTCGGCCGGTGGCGACTTCGGCGCGCGCGGCGGGCTGCAAAGCGGCGCCCAGATGGAGATGAACTCCAAATATCGCGGCGCGCAGGGGCTTGATCCTGCTTTCATCAAAAACCTGGAAAAGCAGTTCGGCTTCGACAAGCCGGCCTACGAGCGCTTCTTCCTGATGCTGTGGAACTATGCGCGCTTCGATTTCGGCAAGAGCTATTTCCGCGACGTCAGCGTGGTGCAGCTGATCAGAGAGAAACTGCCGGTCTCGATCTCGCTCGGGATTTGGATGACGCTGCTGAGCTACCTGATCTCGATTCCGCTCGGCATTCGCAAGGCGGTGCGCGACGGCTCGCAGTTCGACGTGTGGACCTCCGGCGTGATCATCATCGGCTACGCTATTCCGGGATTCCTGTTCGCCATCCTGCTGATCATTCTGTTCGCCGGCGGCTCCTTCCTCAACATTTTTCCGTTGCGCGGACTGACCTCGGATGGCTGGGCGCAGTTTCCGTGGTGGGAAAAGATCCTCGACTATTTCTGGCACCTGACGTTGCCGATCATATCGATGGCGCTCGCCGCCTTCGCCACGACGACGCTTCTGACCAAGAACTCGTTCCTGGAAGAACTGCGCAAGCAATATGTGCTGACCGCGCGCGCCAAGGGCTGCTCGGAGCGACAGGTGCTGTACGGCCACATTTTCCGCAACGCCATGCTCCTGGTGATCGCCGGCTTTCCGGGCGCATTCGTCAGCGCATTCTTCGCCGGCTCGCTGCTGATCGAGACGATCTTCTCGCTCGACGGGCTTGGTCTCTTGAGCTTCGAGAGCGTTCTCAACCGCGATTATCCGGTGGTTTTTGCCAATCTTTATATCTTCGCGCTGGTGGGTCTGATTGTCGGCTTGATCTCCGACCTGACATACACCTGGATCGATCCGCGCATCGATTTCGAAACCCGAGAGGTGTGAGGTGGACGTCAAGACCCATCCTCTCGACAAGAACGATGGCCCGGCGCAAGCGTCCGACCGGCCGATGCCCGACGCCGAGCCCACCGGCCCGCTGGGCGTCGAGCCGCGGCCGAGCCGATTGGCGCTATCGCCGCTCAACAAAAGGCGCTGGCAGAATTTTGCGACCAACCGCCGCGGCTATTGGTCGTTGTGGATTGTTCCTGGTCTTGTTCGTGGTGACGCTGTTCGCGGAATTCATCGCCAACGACAAGCCGCTCTATGTCAGCTTTGCCGGCAAGTCTTATTTCCCGGTGGTCTTCACCTATCCGGAAACGACCTTCGGCGGCGACTTCGAAACCGCCGCCGATTATCGCGACCCGTATTCTGCAGAAGCTGATCGCCGACAAGGGCGGCTGGATGATCTGGCCGCCGATCCGCTATTCCTATGCGACGCACAATCTCGATCTGCCGACGCCGGCGCCCTCACCGCCGACCTGGATGCTGACCGAGGCGCAGTGCAAATCGGTGGTCGAGCATAAAGGCCTGAAGGGCTGCAGCGATCTCGAATACAACTGGCTCGGCACCGACGATCAAGGCCGCGACGTGCTGGCGCGGCTGATCTACGGCTTCCGCATTTCGGTGCTGTTCGGCCTGATCCTGACCATCGTGTCCTCGATCATCGGCGTCGCCGCCGGCGCGGTGCAGGGCTATTTCGGCGGCTGGACCGACCTTTTGTTCCAGCGCTTCATCGAAATCTGGACATCGATGCCGGAGCTTTATCTGCTGCTGATCATCTCCTCGGTGCTGGTGCCGGGCTTCTTCGTGCTGCTCGGCATTTTGCTGTTGTTCTCCTGGGTGCGGCTGGTCGGCCTGGTGCGCGCCGAATTTTTGCGCGGACGCAATTTCGAATACATCCAGGCGGCGCGGGCGCTCGGCGTATCCAACGCCGTCATCATGTTCCGGCATCTGCTGCCGAACGCGATGGTCGCGACGCTGACATTCCTGCCCTTCATCATGTCGTCGTCGGTGATGACGCTGACCGCGCTCGACTTCCTCGGCTTCGGCCTGCCGCCCGGTTCGCCGTCGCTCGGCGAACTGCTCTCGCAGGGCAAGGCCAACGTGCAGGCGCCGTGGCTCGGCCTCACCGGCTTCTTCACCGTGGCGCTGATGCTGTCGCTGTTGATCTTCATCGGCGAAGCGGTGCGCGACGCCTTCGATCCGCGAAAGACGTTCCGATGACCGCCCCTCTCCTCTCCGTCCGCGATCTCTCCGTCGCCTTCGGCACCGGCGCGCGGCAGACGCTGGCCGTCGATCGCGTGTCGTTCGATATCGGCCCGGGCGAGACCGTGGCGCTGGTCGGCGAATCCGGTTCCGGCAAATCGGTGACCGCGCTGTCGATCCTCAAGCTCCTGCCCTACCCGGCGGCGCATCATCCGTCCGGCAGCATCAGCTTCAAGGGCCGCGATCTCCTGCCGCTGTCGGAGCGCGAGATGCGGCGGGTGCGCGGCGACGACATCACCATCGTGTTCCAGGAGCCGATGACCTCGCTCAATCCGCTGCACACGATCGAGCGGCAGATCGGCGAGATCTTGCTGCTGCATCGTGGGCTCACCGGC
Source organism: uncultured Alphaproteobacteria bacterium (assembly GCA_963737755.1). GTDB lineage: Bacteria > Pseudomonadota > Alphaproteobacteria > Rhizobiales > Xanthobacteraceae > BOG-931. The sequence continues at coordinate 659,557 of CAVTTZ010000033.1, forward strand.
GCTGCGGCGCGGCGCGCGCACGCTGGAGGTGCTGACCCAGGTCGGCATTCCCGATCCGGAAACGCCGGCTCGGCAGCTATCCGCATCAATTGTCCGGCGGCCAGCGCCAGCGCGTCATGATCGCCATGGCGCTCGCCAACGAGCCCGACCTGCTGATCGCCGACGAGCCGACCACCGCGCTCGACGTCACCGTGCAGGCGCAGATCATCAAGCTGCTGCAAGACATCCAGAAGCGGCTCGGCATGTCGCTTTTGTTCATCACCCACGACCTCGGCATCGTGCGCAAGATCGCGCAGAAAGTCTGCGTGATGAAGGACGGGGAGATCGTCGAGCACGGCGACGTCGCGCCCGTGTTCGCTGCACCGGCGCACCCCTACACGCGCGCCCTTCTCGCCGCCGAGCCGAAGCCCGACCCGGCGCCGCCGCGGCCGACCGCGCCGATCATGTTGCAGGCGACGGATCTGAAAGTCTGGTTTCCGATCAAGCGCGGCTTGCATGCGCAAGGTCGTCGGCCACATCAAGGCGGTCGACGGCGTCAGCGTCGAGCTGCGCAAGGGCGAGACGCTCGGCGTGGTCGGCGAATCCGGCTCGGGCAAGACGACGCTCGGGCTGGCGCTGTTGCGGCTGATCTCCTCCGACGGTCCGATCGTGTTCATGGGCCATGCGCTGCAGGGGCTGCGGTTCAAGCAGATGCGGCCGTTCCGCCGCGACATGCAGATCGTCTTTCAGGATCCCTACGGCTCGCTGTCGCCGCGGCTGTCGGTCGCCGACATCATCAAGGAGGGATTGCAAATCCATCAGCCGGCCATGAGCGAGCGCGAACGCGACGAACGCGTCATCCGCGCCCTCGCCGATGTCGGCCTCGATCCGCCGCCGCGCGCCTTCGCTTCCCGCACGAATTCTCCGGCGGCCAGCGCCAGCGCATCGCGGTGGCGCGCGCCATCGTGCTGGAGCCGACCTTTGTCGTGCTCGACGAGCCGACCAGCGCGCTCGACATGCTGATCCAGTCGCAGATGGTCGACCTGTTGCGCGATCTGCAGAAGCGCCGCGACCTCACGTATCTCTTTATCTCTCACGATCTGCGCGTGGTCGCCGCGCTGGCGAGCCGGCTTCTGGTGATGCGGCACGGCAAGGTGGTCGAGGCCGGCGACGCCGCCGACGTTGTTCAAAAATCCGCAGACCGACTACACGCGCGCGCTGTTCGCCGCCGCGTTCAATCTCGACACCGCGCCCGGCGGCGTGGTGGCGCAATAAAGGAGCGTCGGTCGATGCGTTTTGGAAGGACCGTGCTCTTCGCGGCACTGGCGGTTGTTACCGCGCTTGTTTGCTTCGGCGCCGCTGTGGCGCAATCACGCCGCGCCGCGAACGAGGCCGAATTCGCCTTGATCGGCGACGATGGCCAAAAGCTCCCCAATCACACCGTTCGGCTGTTGGGCCCGATCGATCGATTGCCCGGCGTGGTCGTGGTCGGCAATCCAAAGGGCAAGGCGACGCTGACCGAGTTTTACGACCTCAATTGCCCGTTCTGCCGGGTCGCCGCCAACGATCTTGGCGACATGCTCAAGCAAGACCCCGAGCTCCGGCTGGTGTTGGTGCCCTATCCGATACTGGGGATCTCCTCGATCACCGCGGCGCGCGTCGAGCTCGCGGTGGCGAAATTGGGCACGCCGGAGCAGTTTTATGCGTTTCACCGCAAGGTTTACGCGCAGCGCGGCAAGACCGACGGCGAGCGGGCGCTGGAGATCGCCGACCGGCCTCGGCCTCGACAAAAAAGAGCTGCTCGCGGCCGCCGACAGCCAGCAGGTCACCGAGACGATGAAGAACCTGGTCAGCCTCGGAACCTCACTTGGTCTCGAGGCGACGCCGTCCTTCATCGCCGGCAATCTCGCGATCCTCGGCTATCCCGGACCGCACGCGCTGCAGGCGGTCGCCGGCGCGGTCGCCCAATGCGGCAAGGCCTTCTGCTAAGACGTGCACCCTCTGCGGGTCGCGATCCTACCGGCAGCTATTTCGGCGCCGCCATCGCGGTTTCGCCCGGCGGCAGAATGCGGAAGGTGAAAATCGATACCTTTTCGCCCGGCTTGAAGGGGCCCGGGACCTGGTTGTGCACCGGCGGAACGCTGCGCAGATAAGCGACCACCGCAGCCACGTCGTCTTTGGTCATGTAGGTGAACGAGGCATAGTTCATGATCGGCGCCAGTTGCCGGCCGTCCGGGCGCTTGCCGGTCGTGATCGCGGCAGCGATTTGCTCGTCGGTCCAGGCGCCGATGCCGGTCTCCTTGTCGGGCGTGATGTTACGGCCGTTGAACACGCCGAGCCCCGGGATCTCGAAGCCGACGTCAGAACCGCCAAGATAGCGCGCCATGTCGGGCTTGCCGAGGAAGAAGCCGGGCGTGTGGCAATCGTTGCAGCCGGCCAGCACGACCAAATATTTGCCGCGGTCGATTTGCGACTCGGCCTGCGCGCGCGGCAACAGCGTGAATGCCGCGCCGGCGGCGGCCAGGACGGTTACGGCAATGGTAGCGAAAGCTCGCATGGCAGTATCTCCCCTCTGGTACGTTCTTGTTGTCATGCCGCGCGCCGCGTGACGGCGTTGCGACATCCCTGCATCGCTAAGGTTATACGCGCGGCCCGGGATGGCAAGACAATGCGTCGGGGACTGTTGCCCACTCTCGTGGCCCCGTCCCACGCCGCCCCTTGCAAACACCAGACGATGAGCCGACGATGCTGGCCGACGATCATGCCGCATGCGCGCGCGGCGTCCGCCAACTCCACCAAAAGACGACGACCAGCGCCGACAACGGCGACGACGATCAGCGTCACCAGCAAAGCCGAATTCTCGATGATGGCGATGGCCGGCACGCCGATCGCCATGATGGCGCCGAGCACACAGACCTGCCAGGAGAAGACCTGGATGCCGGCCGTAAAGGTGCCGAGCGCCAGCAAGGTGAAGATCGCCAGCGCCGTCGTTTGGGCGTTGAAGAGCTGTTGCACGCTCGACAGCAGCAGCATGTTCATCACCAGCAGAAAGGCGCCCCAATGCAGCGCCTGCGTCACGATCAGATCGCAGGCGGCCGCGGCCGTCGCCGGCCTCCTGCCAGCCCGAAGCGATACAGACAAGCGCGATGATCGGCGCCAGGATTTCCCAGTAACCGGCAATCGGCCGCCGCGCGAAGATCGTATAGGCGACGCCCGCGATCGTCAGGATCAGCACGACGGTGAACGGCAATTCCCGCAGCCAGAAGCTGAGGCGCTTGGGCGGCGGCGAAGCCGCCGACGCTGTCGCCACCTCCGGTACGCTCAAGGGCGCGGGCCCTTGCTCGGTCATCGCTCTGCGCTCCGCGCTTTGCCGCTGGACTTGCGAGCCGTCCATCGGTCTGCGATCAAGCTGCATCTTGGCGAGAGCGCCGCGCAAAAGCCAGAGCGGCGAGCGACGCGCAACGTCAGCAGACGCTCGCGCGCCCGCTTCCTCAGGCCGAAACGGCCACTCCAGCTGGACGGCCTCAGCTTCCGCGCAGCCCGAGCGCCAACCCGATCCAAGCACCGCCATAGAAGACCAGGTCGATGCCGACAAAAAGACCGATGACCCAAAGCCCGGACACCGGCCATTGCGCGAGCACCAGCACACCCAAAATGGCGGTAATGATTCCGTCCACCGCGTGCCAGCCCCAACCGGGCGTCGTCACCGCCAGCGCCGAGATGAGCTGAAACAAACCGCCAATCAGGAAGAAGGTGGCGATGAACACCGTCAGCACCTCGGCGCTGATCAGCGGTCGTGTCACAATGATGACGCCAACGACACCAAACAGAATGGCCGCGACCAGATGCTGAAAGAAGCCGGCCCAGTGTCCCACCAGCACCGCTTGCGCGATTTCGATGCCGCACGCCAGGACCAACAACCAACCGAAGAACAGCATCGAAAGGATCGTCGCCGTCACCGCCCGCACGATGGCGGCCACGCCGAGCACGACCAACGCAATACCGAACGCCAGAAACCATCCCCAGTACTGTGCGACTTCGTGGGGAATTTGGATATCCATGCCCTGAATATTGCCCATCAGCATGTGCCGGCTCCTTGCGGTTATGAGGATCGCTGCAAGTCTCGTCCCATCATTTTGATTGTCATTGTTCGAATCGCATCACCAAGCGCGTGTGATCTTGGCTCTAACAACACACGCATTGCCAGTGACATTCACAGGAAACCAAGACTTTCACAAAATTGATCGCAGCGCCGAGGCCGCGCTGCACCGCACCAGATTGCGCGGGCGCGACGCGATGATGGATTGAAAAGTTTGGCAAATTCAGCTCAGGCGCCTGCCGCAAGTTTGTTTACGGCTGCAACCTCAACCCTGGCCCGGCCGCAAGCTGGCGACCTCGATCCGCCGCACGCTGGTGACTTCGCCGCCCGCCGCGCGAATGCGCGCAAGCGCTTCGGCAAGCGGCTCGAGTGCGACCGCCATGTGGAAGGCGTTGGCGTGAATGAGCGTGTCGGGATCGCGCACGATCGCCACATGCCCTTTCCAGAAAACTAGGTCGCCGCGCTGCAGCCGCCCAGCTTTTTCAGGGCTCGCAACCGGCGTACCGAGCGCCGCCTCCTGCATATCGCTGTCGCGCGGGCAGATATGACCCGCGGCCGTGAGCGCGACCTGAACAAGCCCCGAGCAATCGATGCCGAGCGCGGTCTTGCCGCCCCACAGATAGGGCACGCCGAGAAAGCGTTCCGCGACGGCGACAAAATCAGACTCGACAAAATCGAGCGACGCCAGATGTGGCGCCGGCACATAGGCGCCGGAGCGCGTCACCGCCAAGCGATCTTCGACCCGCGCAATCGCAAGCCGCGCACCGAACGGCAGCGCCTCGAGCGGCGGCAGTTTGATCGAGGGCCCCGGAAAAGCGAACGTGCGCAGTGCCGAGACTTTATGCGTTGCCGGCGCTGCCGACGGGAGCAAGCGCGTTCGCCGAAATCCAGCCGACATAACCATCGGCGGCAAGCTGTCCCCAGGCCCAGCCTTCGGCGTTGAGGTCGTAGATGGTCACGCGCTCGCCCTTGAGCGCCTCGGTCAGCAGCGACGCATCCGGCGCCGGCGTGCCGCGCACGGCCGTGTTCGGTTCGATCACCTCGAACGCGCGCCCCTCGACGAAGCGCGCCGCCTCGACCTTGCCTTCCAGCTCCTTGGCGGCGAGGTCGGCGCGGGCCGGCGTCAGGCGCGGATCGAATGCGGGCATGATGCTACGCGCCGTAACGCGCGGCGAGCAGCGCATAAAGCGCGCGCGCGCTCTGGCAGTCACCGCCTTCGGGGCGTCCCGGCCGGTTGCGCGGGCTCCAGGCGAAAACGTCGAAATGCGCCCACGATTTCGCCGTCACGAAACGGCGCATGAACAGCGCCGCCGTGATGGCGCCGGCCTGGCCGCCGGCGCCGACATTGTTGATGTCGGCGATCCGCGACTCCAGCATCTCTTCGTATGGCCGCCACAGCGGCAGCCGCCAGATCGGATCGTTTTCCGCGGTAGCGTGCGCCATCAGCTTGTCGGCCAGCGCATCGTCGTCGGTGAAGAATGGCGGCACGTCGGGCCCAAGTGCGACGCGCGCAGCGCCCGTGAGCGTGGCAAAATCAAAAATCAGCTCGGGGCTTTCCTCGTCGGCAAAGCGTCAGGGCATCGGCGAGAACAAGCCGGCCTTCAGCATCGGTGTTGCCGATCTCGACCGTGATGCCCTTGCGCGAGGTGTAGATGTCGCGCGGTCGAAACGCGCTGCCGGAGATCGCGTTCTCAACCGCCGGGATCAGCACCCGCAGCCGGACCGGCAGTCCCCGCGCCATGATCATGTGGGCGAGCGCCAGTGCGGTTGCGGCGCCGCCCATGTCCTTCTTCATGTTGAGCATGGCGGATTCGGGCTTGATGTCGAGGCCGCCGGTGTCGAAGCAAACGCCCTTGCCGACCAGCGTGACGCGCGGATGGCCGGCCTCACCCCAGTTCAGATCAATCAGCCGCGGTGCTCGCGTGGCGGCACGACCGACAGCGTGGATGAGCGGAAAGTTGTCGCGCAACAGATCGTCGCCGATCGTGGCCTTGATGCTGGCGCCGTGCTTGGTAGCAAGCGTCCGCGCGGCCGCCTCCAGCTCATCGGGACCCATGTCGTTGGCGGGCGTGTTCACAAGATCGCGGGCCAGCGTGACCGCTTCAACGACACGCTCGATATCTTCGCGGTCGAGGCTTTGCGGCAGATCGAGCTTGATCTTGCGCCCTTCGGATTTGTGGTAGCGCGTGAAGCGATACGCTCCCAACCCAAATGCCAAGGCCGCAAGCCGGGCATCGTGCGGGTCATTGGCGAAACGATACGCGCCGGCCGGCAATTGCTGCGGCAGCCGGCCGGGCAGAAACAGGTCCTTCGGTCTCGTCGGCCTTTTCCAGTCCGAACAGAATGCCGCCTAGACCATCCTCACCCGGCAGCGCGAGATAGTGGCCGGGCCTCGGTTCAAAGCCTGCCGCATCGGCGAACGCTCGCGCGGCCGCGGAAAGCCGTCCACGAACGTCGTTGTAGCTCGTCGCCGTAACAAACCAGATCGGGATCGCCGCCGCCGTGGAACCAGTATTGAAGATCGATTGCATTCCCTATCCTGATATCTCTGGCCGGGAGGACCGGTTTAAGTCGACGGCTTTAGCGCACTACGCGCATGCCGTGTCCCATAAAAAGCGTAAAGAAAAAGCCCAATGACCAACCAGATGGCGAAGCGCAGCCAGGTGTCGAGCGGCAGCCCGAGCATGAGAAAAGCCGACGAAAGGGCGCCAAGCGGCGCCACGATATAGACCGCGGGCGTTCGAAACGGCCGCGCCTGCGTGGGCTCGATGACGCGCAGGACCATGACGCCGACACACACAATGGCAAAGGCGAACAAGGTGCCGATGCTCACGAGTTCGCCGACCAGGCCGATCGGCAACAAGGCGGCGAGCACCATGACGACGATGCCGGTCGTAATGGTGGTGACATAGGGCGTGCGAAATTTCGGATGCACCTTGGCGGCGGCCTGCGGCAACAGCCGGTCGCGCGCCATCGCATAGAACACCCGCGTCTGGCCCAACAGCATGACCAGAACGACCGAGGTGAGGCCGAGGATGATACCGAACTTCAAGATCGGCGACAGCCACTTCAGGCCCGTGGCGTCGATGCCGACCGCGATCGGATCCGGCACGTTGAGCTTGTCGTACGGCACGATGCCGGTGAGCACGAAACCGACGGCGACATAAAGCAACGTGCAGATCGCGAGCGATCCGAGGATGCCGATCGGCATATCGCGCTTCGGATTCTTGGCTTCCTGGGCAGCGGTCGATACCGCGTCGAAGCCGATATAAGCAAAGAAAACCACCGCGGCGCCGCGCAACACGCCGCTCCAGCCGAACTCTCCGGGGCCGGTGCTCGGCGGAATGAATGCGCCGCTCGGATTGCCGGCCGTGACCCAATTGGCCGTGGTCACGAACGCCACCGTCGTCGCGATGAAGATCAACACGATCACCAGCTTGATGCCGACGATCACGTTGTTGATGCGGGCGGATTCACGAATGCCGACAACCAACAACGCCGACATGGCGGCGACCACCACGATCGCGGGCAAATTGAAATAGGCTCCGGTCGCATGCCAACCGCGGTCGACGGCGTCGTAGGAAAATGGCGCGGTGGCGAACGCCGGCGGCACGGCAATGCCGATGTCTTTCAGGAAGCTCACGACGTAGCCGGACCAGCCGACGGCAACGGTGACGGCGCCGAGCGCGTATTCGAGGATCAAGTCCCAGCCGATGATCCAGGCGATGAATTCACCAAGCGTCGCGTACGCATACGTGTAGGCGCTGCCGGCGATCGGAACCGTCGAGGCCATTTCCGCATAGCACAAGCCGGCGAATGCGCAGGCAACAGCGCCGAGCATGAACGACAACGTGATAGCCGGTCCGGCATGGGCGGCGGCCGCATTGCCGGTGAGCACGAAAATGCCGGCGCCGATGATCGCACCGATGCCGAGCGCCACCAGATTCAGCGCCGACAGGGAACGCGTCAGCGGCATGCCATTGTGCGCCGTGAGTTTCTGAACCTCGGGCTCGTCGGCTTCCGCCAGCAAGACCGAAAGCGGCTTGCGCACCCAAATATTCGCCATCACATTCCCCCAAACTAACGATCTGCGGCAGCTCGACTGCTGATGCTTGATACATGGTTTCGCCATAACACGACGCGCGCGTCCGCCCACGATCCGTCGCGTCAATCCACAAGCGATTGGTCAAGTTCAATATTGCCGGCCGCGGTCAGGTCGCCTACTCGTAGCGACGGGCACGAGGGCATCACCGGGATATCTCCTTCGCTGTGAGCACGGCAAAAGGCTGCGCAAATCGTGGCGGCTTCACCACATTGCCCAATAACCCTCGCTTTAGCCATCCCTCTCCAGCACTGGGATCGCTCTATCCACGGCGGCAACCCGACCTGTTTGCGGTTGTGGAATTCAGACTTGCCACTTTGGTGACAAGTCCGGAGTGACGCTCGTGGAACTTTGTGAAGGCCCGATGACTAGAGCCCCACTGCGGTGAGCGCCTTTTGCTGTCGCTCGGCCACACGCGGCATCGAGAAATGCTCGATCGCCTCGTTGAACAACTGGTAGAAATTGAGCTCGGCGCGCAAATGCAGAAACACCGCGCCGAGTCCGACGGCGGCGCGATCCATGAACACGAATTCGCGCGGCACCGTCACCGGGCCTTTTTTCTTGAGCGCCTGATGCACGCGGAACGCTTCGCGCCGTCCGTATTCGCCCGGCGCCACGCCGTCGGCGATAGTGCGCACGCGATCGTCGAGCAGCGGCGCATAGATGAAACGCGCCCAGATGTTGAGCGTATCGATCAGTTCGCGCGACAGCCGGCGGAAGCCCCAGGTCTCGTAGGCGCTGACCACAAGATCGTCGTCGTCATGCAGCAGGCCGTGATAGAGATCGACCACGCCGCGCACGAATTGCGGCGGGAAAATCCGGATGCAGCCGTAATCGAGCAAGTTGATGCCGGACGGCTCCGACACGTTCTTGCGCGGGCGGCCTTCGACCCTTGCATCAAACACGGTGTAGTTGCCGAGATGCGGATCGCCGTGAATGACGCCAAAACGGCTGAACGGATACCACCACGCGGTGAACATCGCAGTCGCCAGCACGTTGCGCACCGCGAGCGGATCGTCCTTGTGCGCGAGCATGCGGGTGCCTTCGAGCCAATCGAGCGTGAGCAGCCGGCCGGTCGATAACTCCGGCCAGGCCTGCGGCACGCGCACGATGTCGATGCCATCGAGCATGGCGCGATAGAGCGCGACATGCTTGGCCTCGCGGCGATAGTCGAGCTCCTCGCGCACGCGCGCGCCGATCTCCTTGCCGATCTCGCTGGTGTCGATGGCGCCGTCGAGGCGGCGGCGGATCGCCAACAGCCACTGCAGTTGCTGCAGATCGGCTTCGACCGCCGACTGCATGTCGGGATATTGCAGCTTGCAGGCCAAAGCGGCACCGTCGTGCGAAACGGCGCGATGCACCTGGCCGAGCGACGCGGCGGCTGCCGGATGATGTTCGAAGCTTGCGAATTTTTGTTGCCAATCCGCGCCAAGCTCGGCCTGCATGCGGCGCTTGACGAAAGCCCAGCCCATCGGCGGCGCTTCGCTCTGCAGCTTGGCAAGCTCCTCGGCGTATTCGGGCGGCAGCAGGTCCGGAATGGTCGCCATCAGCTGGGCGACCTTCATCAGCGGGCCCTTCAGATTGCCGAGCGCGTTGGCGAGCGCCGCGGCCTCGCCGGCTCGATTGGGCTCGCCGCCTATCATGCGGCGGCCGGCATAGCGCGCCGCCACGCCGCCCACATTGGCGCCGACCCGCGCATAGCGCGCGGCGCGAGCGGAGAAGCGGTTCTTTTCGCTGTCGGCCATCAGTGCGGTCGCTTTCTCATTTTGCCAAAGCCAGATCAACGATATGGCGTAGATGAAATCACGCAATTGTGGCAGGCCTTGGCACCGCCTCGCCGAAGATCGGCGGCAATGCGCCGCTGTGTCGCGCGGCAACAAAGACAAACGGTCGGTCCCATCTGTTCTCTATTTGCTGGCGCTGCGTGCATTTGCCAAGGGGCTTTTTTGTTTGCTGAGCGCTGCGTAAGCTCCCTTGCCGTTGCCGGCGGATCGCTTGGCTGGCCTGCTTCTGCCGGCTTCATGTCCCGGCGGCTCGCGTTCGACAGCACGCGCCTCGCCCTCATAGTCGGTGAAATTTGGTTCGGGCCCTTTGCCGCCGGCATCGACCCACGCGAGCTTGGCCCTGATATAACGCATCATGGCATCGACATGCGCCGCCTTTTCCTCCAGGCGCGTGAGTTGCCAGCGCAGGATCTCGGCGCCGCGGGACGCGCTCATGCGCTTGTCATCATACTCGACTTTCAGCGTCGCGATTTCGCGCAGAGAGAAACCGAGCGACTGCGCCATGCGGATGGTGCGCGCCATCTGCACATGCTCGGCGGTGAAGATTTGGTACGGATTGGAGCCGCCCTTTTTGCCGGCGACCGGCGTCAACAATCCGCGTCGCACGTAAAAGCGGACGGTATCGCGTGACAGGCCGCTGGCGCGGGCGAATGCGGAAATCAACACCAAGATGCTCCCGTGAAGCTTGACCGTGGACTTTGGTCCACAGTTATAACCCAAGCCTCGGATTTGAATAACCCCGGCCCGCGTAGCCGCGCGAGAGAAACATGATGGACAAAACAGCGTTCGTAACCGGCGCGTCCGCCGGGATCGGCGAAGCCACGGCGCGCGCGCTTCTTGCCGCCGGCTACCGGGTCTTTGTGGGTGCCCGCCGTCTCGATCGCATGGCCGGGCTCGCAGCCGCGGGCGCCACGTTGCTGAAACTCGACCTGACCGATGACGCCTCGATCGTCGCCGCGGTCGACGCGATCAAAAGCGCGGCCGGCCGCATCGACGTGCTGGTCAACAACGCCGGCTACGGCTCCTACGGCGCGCTCGAAGACGTGCCGCTCGACGAGGCCAAACGGCAATTCGAGGTCAATGTGTTCGGGCTGGCGCGGCTCTGCCAGTTGGTGCTGCCGACGATGCGCGCACAGAAATCCGGCAAGATCGTCAACGTCACGTCGATCGGCGGCAAAATCTGGGAGCCGATGGGCTCCTGGTATCACGCCACCAAATTCGCGGTCGAAGGGTTGAGCGATTGCCTGCGCGTCGAAGTCGCCCGCTTCGGCATCGACGTGATCGTGATCGAACCTGGCGCGATCCGCACCGAATGGGCCGGCATTGCGCGCGACGGACTGCTGCAGATGTCCGGCAGCACCGCGTACGCAAGGATCGCGCAAAACCACGCCCGCATGCTCGCTACCGCCGACACGTCGAACCTCGCATCGCCGCCAGACGTGGTCGCGCGCACCATCGTGCGCGCAGTCAGCGTACGGCGTCCAAAAACCCGCTACGCGACCGGCGGCGGCGCGCGCACGATTTTGTTTCTGCGCCGGATTTTGTCGGACCGCATATTTGATCGGCTGATTTGGCGCGTGACGCAGGGCGCCGGATGAGGCGCGCCGCTACGTCATATCCCGCCAGGATCATTGCCCCGGAGCATCAAACGGCTTGATGTGATCCCTGATCCAGTGGGCCAACACTTCCTCGGCAATTTCACCGGCTGCAAAGCCGAGGACGATGGCGGTTGCCTCTTCGGGTGGTGCATCAAGGTCGAAACCGTTGAGGCCCAGAAACACGATCATCGATGCAAGCGCAGTGCGTTTGTTGCCGTCAACAAACGGATGATTGCGCGCGATGCCGAAACCATAACCAGCCGCGAGGTTGGCTAGTTCACGTTCGCCGTAGCCAAGTTTGTTGATCGGCCGTGCGAGCGCCAATTCCAACAAACCCAGGTCGCGAATGCCCTCCGGTCCACCAAACAGCGCAAGCTGCTCGGCATGGACGTCAAGGACGATAATCGTATCGAGCCATTCCGGCTCGTTCACTTGGCCAGCGCCTTGTACGTATCGGCGTATTTGCGGAAAGACCGCCGCGCGATCTCCATCGCTCTGGCGTGCTTTGGGTCGTACGGGCTCAGCTTGATGCCGCGCTCGGTGTGCTCGACAACGTGGAGCTTGTCGCCTTCTTTCAGCTTGAGACGCGCAAGCAACTCCTTCGGCAGAATCAGGCCGGTCGAATTGCCGATTTTCTTGATCTGAAGGACGATACCCTCATCGTCTGCCGAACCTGACCGTGAAGTCATCGGAAAGCTCCGCGTTATACAATCGGTATAACGCGAAAAGGCGCTCCGTTCAACACTTGTTATACGGCAACGGGAAGTTCACGAGGCTCGGATAAACTACTCGAAAATCACGCTAGACAGGGGGTTGCCAACTCTAGCCTTCCAGCGTCTCCAACTCTTCGATCATGCGCTCGATGACGCCGAGGCCGCCCTGCCAGAAGGTGGGGTCGCGGGCGTCGAGACCGAACGGCGCAAGCAGCTCCGAATGATGCTTGGTGCCGCCGGCCGAGAGCATGGCGAGATAGCGCTCGGCAAAGCCGTCCGCCGCATGCTCGTAGACGGCATAGAGTGAATTCACCAGGCAATCGCCGAACGCATAGGCGTAGACGTAGAACGGCGAATGGATGAAATGCGGGATATAGGCCCAGAAGTTCTCGTAGCCGGGCTTGATGTCGATCGCCGGCCCGAGACTTTCGCGTTGCACGTCGAGCCACAGTTCGCCGAGGCGGTCGGCGGTGAGTTCGCCGTTACGCCGCTCGGTGTGGACGGCGCGCTCGAAGGTGTAGAACGCGATCTGCCGCACCACCGTATTGATCATGTCTTCGACCTTGGCGGCGAGCATGGCCTTGCGCTCTTTCTTGTCGCGCGTGGCGGCCAGGAGCTTTCTGAAAGTCAGCATCTCGCCAAAGACGCTTGCGGTCTCCGCCAGCGTCAGCGGCGTCGGCGCCATCAGCGCGCCGTTGGGTGCGGCCAGCACCTGATGCACGCCGTGACCCAATTCATGAGCGAGCGTCATCACGTCGCGCGGTTTGCCCTGATAGTTGAGCAAGACATAAGGATGCGCGGACGGCGTGGTCGGATGCGCGAAGGCGCCCGGCGCCTTGCCGGTGCGCACCGGCGCGTCGATCCAGCGCTCGTCGAAGAAGCGCTCGGCGATCGCGGCCATTTTCGGTGAAAAGGCGCCGTACGCGGTGAGCACGGTGTTGCGCGCCTCGTTCCAGCCCACGGTGCGCATCGGCACCTGCGGCAGCGGCGCGTTGCGGTCCCAGTGCGGCAGCTTCTTCTTGCCGAACCAGCGCGCCTTGAGCGCGTAATAGCGGTGCGAGAGTTTTGGATAGGCGGCGCGCACGGCAGCCACCAGCGCATCCACCACCTCGCGCTCGACCCGGTTGGACAAGTGACGATCGTCAGCGACATCGGCAAAGCCGCGCCAGCGATCGGAAATCTCTTTGTCCTTGGCGAGCGTGTTGGTGATCAGCACGAAGCCCTGGATGTTGTCCTTGAAGGTGCGCGCCAAAGCTTCCGCGGCGGCTTTGCGTTTCGCTCCGGAGCGATCCTGCATCAAATTAAGCGTCGGCTCGATCGCGAGCGACTTGCCGCCGATCTTGAAGCGCAGATTGGCGATGGTGGCATCGAAGTGCCGGTTCCAGGCCGCCGACGCCGTCATCGCCTTCTCGTGGAAAAGCTGCTCGACCCGATCCTCGAGCTGATAAGGCCGGTAGCGCCGCACGTCTTCCAGCCATGGCCGGTAATGGCCGAGCGGCCGAGCGGCCATGGCGGTTTCCAGAAGTTGGTCGTCGATGCGGTTCAGCTCGAGGGTGAAGAACAGAAGATGCGTGGACGCCGCGGTCAGGCGTTCCTGCACATCGCCATAAAATTTGGTACGCGCCGGATCGACGGTATTGCCGGCATGCAGCAGCCCCGCATAGGAGCCGAGGCGCCCCATGAGATCATCGATCGCTTCATAACGCTGCACCGCTTCGGCAAGCGCGCTGCCGGCTTCCGCCGATTGCGCCAATTCCGCAAGCTTGCCCTTGAAGGCTTCTTCGAACGCCAGACAATCGGCATCGATCTGGTCGAGATCCCGTTTGATCGCAGGGTCGTCAAGCCCAGCGTAGAGATCGGCGAGGTTCCATTCCGGCAGCTTGCCGAGCGCCGAACTCGATTTGGCGGGCCCGGCTGTTTTGCGTTTTGCCGGCGTCGTCTTTGCCGGCCGCTTGGCGGCGATCGTTTTCGGTTTGGAACGGGCGGAGGTTTTGGGGGGCATGATGCTCGTGCGTGCTTGAATGGTATCGTAAGGTGGATATTGGGGGTCGCTAGAATCCAGCGACACTGAAAGCTTTGATGTGGCGCAGCGATCAGGCGGGCGCAAGTCCACTTCGGCCTGCATCGCGTTCATGTTCTTCTCGAAGTGTTGTTTTGATCATGGCAAGAGTCCTCATTCCTCTTCCGCGCCGCGACTTCGATCCGAGCGAAGCCGCCGTGAGTTGGAGCGTCTTAAAACGCCTTAACCACAGCGTCGCCTTCGCCACGCCGGACGGCAAGCCCGGACGGGCCGACGATCTGATGCTCACCGGTGAAGGTCTCGACATATGGGGCTTCATTCCGGGACTGAGGCACTTGGTCGCCGTGGGTCGCGTCATGCGCGCCAACGCCGCCGCCCGCCATGCTTACGCGGCCATGGAACACGACCCGGCCTTCACGACGCCGCTGCAGTGGAACGAGATTCGACGGCAAGATTTTGACGGCCTCATCCTTCCGGGAGGACACCGGGCCCGCGGCATGCGCGAGTTTTTGGAAAGCGACGTCCTGCAGCGACTGGTCGGCGAATTCTTCGACGCGGACGTGCCGGTCGGCGCGATCTGCCACGGGGTGGTCTTGGCCGCACGCAGCCGCAGCGCCGGCGGGCGCTCGGTTCTTTACGGCCGGCGCACGACGGCCCTCACCTGGAGCTTCGAACATAAAGCCGAGATGGTCGGGCGCGTCGTGCGATTCTGGGATCCGAACTATTACCGGACCTATCTCGATGCGCCCGGCGAGGCCAGCGGTTACAGGTCCGTGCAGCAGGAGGTCATGCGCGCGCTGGCGCGGCCGGAAGATTTTCTTGATGTGCCGGCCGACACGCCCAATTACCGTCGCAAGACCGACGGCCTGTCGCGCGACACGTTCGATGACGCCAGCCCGGCCTTTGTCGTCCGCGACGGCAATTACGTTTCAGCGCGCTGGCCGGGCGACGCACACACCTTCGCCAAGACCTTTGCGGCGCTGCTGCCGCAGGGCGATGGGACCCAAAACGCGTTCAATGATCGCGCCTAATCCTCGTACTTTTCCGGCTTACTTTCGGCGAGGAACACCCACACCACCGCGGTGGCGAGCGCCGCAACGGCGGCCAGGGGGAGGTAGCCGAGATGCGGGCCGAGCATCTGGAAAATATAACCGGTTATGGTCGTACTGATCGAGGCCGCGACGCCGCCCAACGCACCCAGCACGCCAATGGCGAGGTTGAATCGACCGGTGCCTGCGGTCAGGTCGGCGACCACAATGACCGTCAAGACACCGATAATCGCACCGGTGACGCCGCTCAGAAACTGCGCGGCCACCAAAGCCGGATACGCGGCGCTGCCGGCGAGCAGAAGGGCGCGCAGCGGTTCAAGCCCGAACCCGATCAGGAGCAGCGGTCGCCGCCCTCTTTTCTCTGAGTGGAATCCGACCCACGGCGCCAGCGCCGCGACCACCACTTGCGGGACCACGACCAGGCCCGACATCCAGAGAGCCGCGTGGCCGCCGCGTGAGGTGGCGAGATTTTCCCCGATCATCGGCAGCACCGACGCGTCGGCCAGCTGAAACAGAACCGTCGCAGCGATGAACAAAACCAGCGCCGGGTTTTTGGCGAGTGCAAAGATGCTCGCTGTGTCTGTGGGCTTGGTTTGCGTCGGCTTGCCTTGCGGCGGTTCGCTTTGCGTTGGCTTGCCGCGCACGGCCTCGCCGTCCGTTTCTTTGGCGGGGGTTGGTTCGGCACCCTTGGCGTTGCGTGCCCGCGCATAATCGATTTCGTCGCCGCGAATGAAGCTCAGCGCAATCAGTGCCGGAATGCACAGCAGCGCCGCGGCCACGAAGATTGCGCTCTTGGCGATGTAGGCGCCGGCCGCGCCCATAAGCACGCCGGTCAGAGCGTGACCGACCGCCGCGTAACGAAGATTGCGGCCGGTACGCACGGCCATGGCGCTGCGCCCAACAAGGCCGAGACTGATCGCGCCGATCACGGGCGTGATGATTCCGGCAGTCACGCCCTGCAGGATCTGCGCAGTAAACACCGACACCACGCTGGTCGAAATCGCGAACAGCAAGGCCGCGACCGCCGTCGCCAGGATACCGATTGCGGCCAAGCCGCGTTTCCAGGTCACCACGTCGGCCAGCGCGCCGCCCGGAATTTGGGTAAGCATGCCGGCCACCCCGCCAACCGACAACGCGATCCCGATATGCGTCGGCGACCAGCCCATTTGGGCGAGATAAAATGCGACGAACGAGCCGAAGCCCGTCTGCACGTCGGCAACGAAAAAATTCATCCAATCGAGGCCGCGGCGACTTCGCGCCGAGGCGGGCGCATGCAGGCTCCGCCGCGCTTCACGATAGCGGCCGGCGACGTCGCGCACCCTGGAAGAGCAATAATTTACGATCGCGTCCATGACCGGCACGCAATGGAAAATGGTCGCCGTGGCACAGCCCGAGGCAACGTCCGGCGCGGCTAGCGGTTCCCTGCCCGTTTTGTCGTCGCGGGACCGGTTTGAATATGCCGGCGCATGAAGGCGCCGGCGCTGGCCAGGGCGAGCCGCCCAGCCTCGAGATGCGCGTTCCAAAGCGGCCACGCATGAACCATGTGCGGCCAGATCTCGAGCGTAACCGCAACGTCGGCAGCGCCCGCCGCGGCGGCGAAGCGAACCGCATCGTCGAGCAGCGTCTCGTCGGACCCGACCTGTATGAGTGTCGGTGGAAAACCGCGCAGCCCGGCATAGAGCGGCGACACGCGCGGATCCTTGCGATCGAAATCCGGCGGCAGCAGCGCGCGCGCCAGTTCTTCCAGATAGCTCTTGTGAATGAGCGGATCGACCGCGTCTTTGCCGGAGAGACTTGCTCCCGACATCGTCAGATCAGTCCACGGCGAAATGAGCCAAGCGCACGCCGGCTGTTCAGAGCCGGCCGCGCGCAGGTGGTTGATCAGCGCGGCCGTGAGCCCACCGCCAGCGCTGTCGCCACCGACCGCGATGCGTGCCGGCGAGATGCCTTGGGCCAGCAGAAAGCGCCAGGCGGTCAGCGCATCGTCAAGCGCGGCCGGAAACGGGTGCTCCGGCGCCAAGCGATATTCGACCGCAAGCGTTCGCATCGCCGCTGCCCTGCCCGCCTCGCTCACCAGCCGGCGATGGCTGCGCACCGAACCCGAGCAATAGCCGCCGCCGTGAAAATAGAGCAGCACGCAGCTCGCTTCACTTTCCGGAACGATCGACCACTCGCCCAACACGCCGCCCAAATCGACATCGTCCAATTGGACGTCGGTAGCGACCGGCCAAACCGAGCCCACCTCGTCGAGGCGCGCGCGCCGCTCCATCCAACCCTGCGGCCGCGGCTTGGAACTCAGCAACGTACGGATCATCCCGATCTCGCTCGCGGCCATCGCTCGCCCTTTTGCTGTCGTGCCTATTTGCTATGATGATTATCGACACCGAGCCGAATACGACCTACCCAACGCGCACGCGAGCCATATTTAGTCTTTGCAACGCCCATCGTTGGCAAGGGACACGTTTTTACGTCAACCCATTTCGGCGACACATTTCTGCGACACATGGCTTTATCGATCAAACACAATATCGATCGGACGCAATGAACGCTTTCGCCTGGTTCTTCCTGTCTTTGCGAGGACGCGTCAGCCGGCAGGAATTCTGGCTTGGCTATATCGGCATCGTCGTTCTCGCCCTCATCCTCATGCGCTTGGTGCCGGATACCGGCGACGCGGCCAGTTTTCTCTCGGGCGGCGAACGAGACGCCGAGATCCTGCAAGATGGGTCAATCCCGTTCGGATGGCAGGAGTTTATCTCGCTGGCATTGACCTGGCCGATTATCGCGATTTACGCGAAACGGCTGCATGACCTCGATCTGTCGGGTTGGTGGCTGTTGCTGCTGCCGGCGATCACGTTCGTTGCCGGCTTGACCCTGTTCGGCCGCCTGCACGTGGCGGCTTATTGTCTGCTGATCTTGGTTCTCGGCTTCTTGCCCGGCAGCCACGGGGCCAATCGCTTCGGCAAAGATCCGCGCGCTCATGTGCCGGGCGGAACATCGGGCGAAGATCGCTGAGCACGTCTTCGAGTTCCGCGACCCGCTTAATACCTCGTTAAGAACGCTCACCCAGATTGCCCCGAAACGGCACACAAGTGGTCGCGCAGCAAGCGCGACGGCTTTAGATTGAATTGATCGGCAGCCTAATTTTGATGAAATGCGATCGTTTCGGAGAACCCTGTCGTAGCCCCGCGATTACATGCGAGGGCGGCTTTTCCGGATCGCGCCTGAGCGCCCAGAGGGAATGATGGCGATCCTTGTTGTCGATGACGATCCGGTGCAATGCCGCTTGCTCGAAGCCATGCTGCAAAAGCTCGGCTACGAAACGCTGGTTCGCGACAATGGTGACGCGGCACTGGCCCTGCTCAACGCGCCGGACGGTGCGCGCATCGATTGCGTGATTCTCGACCTCGTGATGCCAAATCTCGACGGGCTCGGCGTCCTGGCTCAGATGCGACAGGCCGCGATGGCTGTGCCGGTGATCGTGCAGACCGCACACGGCGGCATCGACAATGTCGTCTCCGCCATGCGGGCGGGCGCCATCGACTTCGTGGTCAAGCCGGTCGGGGTCGAGCGCCTTCACGTCAGCCTGCGCAACGCGCTCAATACCAGCGCGCTCGAAGGCGAACTCAATCGCATCAAACACAGCCGTTCGGGCACGCTGCGCTTCAAGGACATCATCACCAAAAGCTCCGGACATGCTGGCGGTGCTGCGGATCGCCGAGAAGGCAGCCGCTTCGCACATTCCGGTTCTGATCGCGGGCGAGTCCGGCGTCGGCAAGGAGTTGGTGGCGCGCGCCATCCATGGTTCAGGCGAGCGCCGAAGCAAACCGTTCGTCGCGGTCAATTGCGGCGCCATGCCTGAAAATCTGATCGAGTCGATTTTGTTCGGCCACGAGAAGGGCTCCTTCACCGGCGCAACCGAGCGGCATACCGGCAAATTCGTCGAGGCCTCCGGCGGCACGCTGTTCCTCGACGAGGTCGGCGAATTGCCGCCGGCCGCGCAGGTCAAGCTCTTGCGCGCCATTCAGGAGGGCGAGGTCGAGCCTGTGGGCGCGCGCAAGCCGGTGAAAGTGGATGTGCGCCTGGTCTCCGCCACGAATCGCGACCTGATCGCCGATGTGAAGGATGGCCGCTTCCGCGAGGATTTGTTCTACCGGCTGCACGTATTTCCCATCACGGTGCCGCCGCTGCGCCATCGGCCTGCCGACATCCCCGCCCTCGCCCGCCATTTTCTGGCGCTGTTCGCCGCCGAGGAGGGAAAGCGCATCCGCGCCATAACCTCCGAGGCGTTGCGACTCCTGATGACCTTTCAATGGCCCGGCAACATCCGGCAACTCGAAAATGCCGTGTTCCGGGCGGTGGTGCTGGCAGACGGCGACAGTCTCGGGATCGACGAATTTCCGCAAATCTCAGCGCTGTTGTCCGCAGATCCCGCGGCGGGCGCCGACATGGAAGCTGGCTCATCTCGACGCTCATGAGGCCGAAGCCTCTGGCGACCGCGCCGGCAGCACCCATCGCGGACCGGCGGCCGCTCGCCCCGCTCAGCGCCGCGGCGTTCGACGCACTGCCGCTTCTCGATCAGGCCGGCGACGTCCGTCCGCTGGATGAAATCGAGGCGGAATTGATTCGCTATGCGATTGCGCACTACCGCGGGCAGATGTCGGAGGTTGCGCGACGGCTGCAAATCGGTCGCTCGACCCTTTATCGGAAGCTCGAGACGCTCGGATTGACCGAGAGCGGCGAGGAACCTAGTTCCGAAGGCGTTGCCGCAGAGCGACAGCCGCAGAAAATCGCCTAGCCGTGATACGGCGCACATGGCTCCGTTCTGGCACAAAGCTGCCCGGGTCGCGTAGGGTAGGCCCAAATTAGGCTTTATCTTCCTAAAATTGACGAGGTTGGGAACACATAGTGGACCCAATCCGCGTGAGAGGGCTTGCGACTCTCGCCGGACCCAAAGGAGAATTTGCAATGCCGGGCGTCCGAATGAACCGTCTTCTTGCTTCGACTGCGGCTGTTCTGCTCGTTGCCGGCGCAGCCGGCATCGCCTCGGCCGAGCCGAAGTTCGGAATGACCAGCGAAGCGACCGCGCCGGCGGCGACCAGCGCCCCGGCTGGCGAAGCACCGCTCGCGCCGCAACTTCCCGCAAACCCCGAATCAAGCGCCGGCCGTGAAGCCGCAAGCCAAAGCCGCGCACCCCGTCGTTGCCATCGTCAAACCGGAGGACCTGGACAGCACGGCATCGGAGTTAAAGGGCGAAAGCGTCGAGGAGAAGTCGGAAGACCCGCCGCGCTCTGCCGGCCGGCACAGCCGCCCGCCGCGACCGCCACGCCATCGCAACCGCTCGAGCCGTCAGCGCCTGCCGCTGCCGAGTCGAACCCGACGAAAGGCACCGAGCCCGCAACCGGTAGTGCCCCGGCGGCGACCACCGAAGCACCGGCAACTCAACCCGCCGCCGCTGGCACCGACGAAGTTCCGGCAGTCGGCACGACCACGCCGGCCGACGCCGCCGCGACACCGGCCGACAACGCTGCGCCTCCGGCTGAGAACGCCGCCGCGCCGGCGGCTGCACCGGCCCCGGCCGAAAGTGCCACGGGCCCCGCCGACACCACCGGTCGGCCGACCGAAAATGCCACAGCACCTGCAGCCGCACCGGCCGCCCCGACGCAAAATGCGACCGCACCGGCTGCTGCCGCTCCGGCGGAGAATGCCGCGTCGCCAGCGGTCACGCCTGCGCCAGCCGTCGCCGATGCCAATCCGGTTGTTACGGCCCTGCGCGACCTCCCCAACGGCAAGTTCGACCGCATCGTCGGCAAGAAGGATCGCATGGCATTCGATGCCTATTATGCGGCCCACGGTTATGCGCCGGTCTGGATCACGGACGGCCAGTTGAATGACCGCGCCAAGGCCGCGATCGCCTATCTGGGCCAAGTCGACGCCGACGGCCTCGACCCGGCCGACTACCCGGTGCCGAATGTCGCGGCGACGACCGATCCGGCCGCGCTGGCCGACGCCGAAATTCGGCTGACCATGTCGGTCGCGACCTATGCGCACCACGCGGCGACCGGTCGGATTCACTGGTCGCGCGTCAGCAATGACATCCTTTACGAAACCAAGCCGCCGACTCCGGCCGAGGTTCTCGCCGCCGTCGCCGACTCAAAAGACGTGAATGCGACGCTCGCAGGCTACGAGCCGCAGGCCCCGAACTATGTGGCGCTCAAAGCCAAGCTTGCCGAACTGCGCGGCGGCAAAGTCGAGCCCGGCAAAGCACCGATTGCCGGCGGTCAGGCGCCGAAGATCGGCGCCCAGGACAATCGCATCCCGCAATTGCGCGAGCGCTTGGGTCTGGGAGGCGACGGCACGACCTACGACAAAGAGGTCGCCGAAGCGGTCAAGAAATTCCAGCAGGAACACGAGCTTCGCGCCAACGGCCTGCTGACGCAGCAAACCATCGACGCCCTCAACGGCCGCACGGCTGAGCGGCCGGCGACCGACGTCGTTCTCGCCAACCTCGAGCGCTGGCGCTGGATGCCGCACGATCTCGGCAAGGACTACGTGATCGTCAACCTGCCCGACTTCACGCTGCGGGTTTTCCATGACGGGCAACAGATTTGGATGACGCGGATCGTTACCGGCAAGCCGGGCATGCCGACGCCGATCATGACCGCCGAAATGAAGTTCATTACGGTCAACCCGACCTGGAACGTCCCGCCGTCGATCGTCCACCGCGAGTACCTGCCGGCCCTGGCGGCAGATCCGACCGTGCTGTCGCGCATGGGCTTGCGGATGTCGTACAATTCGGACGGCAGCGTCCACATCTCGCAACCGCCGGGAGATCACAACGCGCTCGGCCGGCTGCGCTTCAACTTCCCCAACAAGTTCCTGGTCTATCAACACGATACGCCGGACAAGAACCTGTTCGCGCTGGACCGGCGCGCCTTCAGCCACGGCTGCATGCGGGTGCAGGATCCGGTGAAATACGCCGAGGTGCTGCTCAGCATTACCCGCCCGAACGAAGGCTACTCGACCGACCGCATTCGCAAGATGATCAGCAGCATGGGCGAGCAGGACATCACCTTCCCGCATAATCTGCCGGTCCACCTGACCTATCAGACCGCGTTCGTCGACGATCAGGGCAAGCTGGAATTCCGCGAAGACATGTACGGCCGCGACCGCGCGACGATCGCGATCCTCAAGGGTGACGAACGCCGGGTCGCCGAGAGTCCGGTCGATCGCCCGACCAGCAGCAGTGCCAACCCGGCGCGGCGCGAAGCACTGGCGATGCCGGTGGATCGCTACACCGCCGGCTACGCGCGTTCCAACGGCGACAACTTCTTCTCGCGTCTGTTTGGCGGCGGTGACGCGCCGCAGGCTGCGCCGCAACGCCGGCGCGCGGCCCAGCAAAGCCGTCAACCCCGGGGCTTCTTTCAATAAGGCGTCAAGCCGCTGATCTGAGCGGCTCTCCGGCACCGGACAACCAATAAAAAGCGCCGATCGCCTGCCAAGCGATCGGCGCTTTTTCTTTTGCCGCAAAAGTCAAAACCGCGTCCTGTTATCGCCTGCCACGCGCCGCCTTGCGAGAATGTGCAGCGTTCGAGCGTCTGGCCGTCTTGGCGGCACCGCGCCGCGCCGAACTGCGCGCGGATTTCTTTGCGCCTTTTTGCTTGGCCAATGTTTTTTTAGCCGTTTTTTTCTTGGTCAACGGCTTTTTAGTTGATTTGGCTGACGGCTTTGCGCTTTTTTTCTTGGCCGCCGACTTCTGTTTGGTTGCTAATTTTTTCTTCGCTGCCGATTTTGAGTTGGGTGTCGATTGAGTCTTGGCAGCCGCCTTTTTCTTGGCTGCTGACTTCTTTTTAGCTGCCGGTTTTGCGGCCTTCTTGGCCACCGGCTCTACGGCTTTCTCGCTGCTTGCCGACTGAGTGGCTTTTTTGTTGATTGCCAATTTTCCGGCATTGCTCTTTGCTGACGGTTTGGCGGCATTCTTTGCTGGCAGTTTCGCGCTTTTTTCTGTTGCCGGCTCTTTGGCCTTTGCGCCAGCCGGAGCGCCAACTTTGCGGGGATCAGCCGATGGCCTCGGCGTCGCCCTTCGCGCACTTAATCCGCCGCCGCGGCGCTCGCGGCCGTGAGTTTTTCGTTCATGCGCCCCGGGGATCGCGGCCGCACGTGCGGGCGCGCTCTCCGCCGCCGTCACTTCAGATTCGGACTCATCGGCATGCTCGTATTCAGTGTCGGTGTCGGTGTCGGTGCTCGGCCTCGTCCTCATGCTCGTCTGAGGCCTCAGATTCGGGCTCACGCTCGTACGTATGATCATGCTCGGCGCCAACCTCGTGCTCGTGCCCAGCCTCGAAATGGTCTTCGACCTGATGTTCGTACGCGGTCTCAGGCGCAGGCTCGCGGCCCGACTTAGCCTCGACCGCATGCTCGGTCTCAGATTCACGTTCGCCTTCGTGCTCGGCTTCCGATTCGGCCATCAGCTCCGGTTGCTCGGATTCGGCGATATCCACCTCCTCGAACTCGCTGAAATAAACGGCCATTGGTTCGAAATAACTTGATTGCCAGCCGCCTTCTTCGAAGCTCTTGAAGCGATCCGGCACGTTGCTGTGTTCGAGCGTCAACAGCGTACCGCCTTCGGCGTTCTGCAACAGGATCGTGACAATCGAATCTTCTGTCCCGTCGCCGAATTCCTCGGTACGCCAAGCCTGCACGATGCGTTCGTTCAAAACGAGCTCGAGATTGCGCCCGGTGATCTGACCATCCAGGGCCGAGATCTCCGCCCCGACTTCGTCGGACATCACCGCTTCACCGCTCGCCGTCATGTCCGCGTGCGCAATGCTATCAAGCCAAGCCTCGTAGATTTCCTCCGGACTGGCCGCGATGACCGTGCTCAATGTGTAACTGTAAGGCATGCAATCCTCCCTCGGTGAAACGACGGATCGACCCAAAGGTGACGCGGCTGCGCGCTTCGCGTTCCGTACGTCGCGCGCTGAGTCGTTATTAGCTCACCATAGTAGGCTCGGATCGCGCGGACATGACATTGTGGCGCGCTCGTGAACCTCGTCCCCGCCCTTTTGCATGGCGACTTGCAGAATGGCGACGTGTTGCCGTGAGAACATATGCACATAGAAAACGGCGGTGCGGGCCCGCATGCGACCCATGCTGTTGAAATCCCCAAAAGCCTCGTGCATGGTTATAGTTAACGCGATCGCTCGGGGTGGGATCGTTGCGAAAAACGCGCTGGTAGCTGAGACGACGTTGCGTACAGGCCGCAGCGAAGGCTGCTGCGGCGTTGTTCGAGATTTGAACGTTCACAGCGGCGGGTTTGCGGAAGTGGTTGCGTTTGCCCAGACTGGCAATGGGGTGATGAGTTGGGCACGGGGCGGAGCGCGCCGACGCACGCGCCGGGCCGTGATTGGCTTTGTCTGTGTTGCGGCGCTCTCAGGCTGCGCAGTCGGTCCCGACTACGTACCCGAGCCTGCACCCGCACCGCCGACCTTTAAGGAACTCAAGGGCTGGAAGGTCGCGACCCCGATCGACAATCTCGATCGCGGCGAATGGTGGTCGGTCTATCACGACCCCAAGCTGTCGGTTCTGATAAAACAGGTTGAAATCTCCAACCAGAACGTCGCCGCGGCCGCGGCTGCTTACGAGCAAGCGCGCGCGATCATCCGGGAAGCGCAATCCTCGCTGTTTCCGACCCTGCAGGCGGGCTACAACGCGACGCGATCTTATAGCGGACCAAAGAGCGGCGGCGCCGGCGCGATCGCGTCAGCGGGCGCCGTCGGCACCTATACGACCACGTTCAATCCCGCGCTCAGCACCAGTTGGGACCTCGATGTCTGGGGCAAAGTCCGCCGCCAGATCGAAAGCAATGTCGCCGCCGCACAGGCCACAGCGGCCGACCTCGACAACGCCAAGCTCGCGGCGCAAGCGGCCCTCGCCACTGCTTATTTCAATCTGCTGACGGAAGATTCGCTGCACGATCTTCTGGTCCGCACCGCGGCGGAATATAAAAAGACGCTCAAGATCGTGCGCGACCAGTTCAATGCCGGCTATTCCGTCACTGAGGCCGACGTCGCCACCGCCGAGGCGCAGGTCTTTACCACCGAGACGCAAGCGCTCAATGCGTTGCAAACGCGCGCTCAGTTCGAACATGCCATCGCCATCCTGATGGGCCGGCCGCCGGCGGAATTTTCAATCGGACCGCATCTGCTCACCGGCACCGTTCCGAGAATTCCGGTCACGGTGCCTTCGATGCTGCTCGAGCGGCGTCCCGATATCGCCGCCGCCGAGCGCACGATGCAGGAGCAAAATGCGCTGATCGGCGTGGCGATCGCGGGTTATTTCCCCGACATCAGCTTGTCGGCGGTGTTGCAGTGGACCGGCAGCCAGCCGCTGCCCTTCAACGTCGCCAACGTCGTGTGGTCGCTCGGCGCCGCAGGCACCCAGACCTTGTTCGACGGCGGTCTGCGCGGCGCGCAGGTCGATGCGGCGCGTGCGGTCTATTGGCAAAGTGTCGCCAATTACCGGCAGACCGTGCTCACTGCGTTTCAGCAGGTCGAGGACGAGCTGGTGGCGGTTCGTCTGCTCAAAAAACAGCTCGTCCTAGCGGAGAAAGCGGTTCAGGATCAGCGCCGCGCTGTTGATGTCTATCTGAATCAATTCCAGGCCGGCACGGCCGCCTACACCACCGTCGTCACGGCCCAGGTCTTGCTGCTGACGGACGAGGAGAACCTGCTGACCATCCGGCAGGATCTATTCCTGGCAAGTGTCGCGTTGATTCAAGCACTTGGCGGTGGCTGGGATACCCATCTGGTGCCGACCCGGAGAGAAATGGAAAAGGATATCTCGCTCTTCCCGCAATTGCCTTCGAATGGTGCGGGACTGCGACTCGACCCGTCAGGCTTTCTGCCAACGCGTTGATATCTTTATCTAATCCGCTCCGCCTCGATTTTGGCGTTAACCGGTGCCCCGTCAATCATTAGCGAATTTTCATTAGCCGACGCCGGTTTGCAGCCGTTATATACGCATCGGAATGGAACGACGATGGATGAACGAACCAGAACGGATGAGACCGCGCCAAGCCTTCGGCGGACGCTTCCGTCAGCGCCCGTCGTCGAGAGCAAGCCGCGTCGCACCTCACTCGTCGTCGGACTGATCGTCCTGATCGGGCTCGCGGCCGGCGGTTACTACTATTATCGAACGCAAAATGTGACCCAGCCGGCGACCACCGCCAAGCGCGGTGGCCCACAGGCTCCGCCGCAATCGGTCGGCGTCGCCACCATTGGACAGGGCGACATTCGCGTCATCGTCAACGCTCTCGGCACGGTGACGCCGATCGCCACCGTGACGGTGCAGACCCAGATCAACGGCCAGCTTCTGGAAGTCGGCTTCACCGAAGGCCAGATGGTCAAGAAGGGCGACTTCCTGGCGCAGATCGACCCGCGGCCCTATCAGCTGCTGCAGGCCCAGTATGAAGGCCAGCTCGCGCACGATCAGGGCGTGCTCGCCCAATCGCAGATCGATCTCACGCGTTATCAGAAACTCGCCGAGCAGAACTCGATCGCCCGCCAGCAATACGAAGACCAAGTCTACATCGTGCAGCAGAACCAGGGCACGGTGAAACTCGACCAGGCGCAGATCGATCAGCAGAAGCTCAACGTCATCTATTGCCGCATCGTCTCGCCGGTGACCGGCCGTATCGGCCTGCGCTTGGTCGATCCGGGCAATTACATCCAGACCACCAACACCACCGGCATTGCCGTGGTGACGCAAATGCAGCCGATCACCGTGATCTTCCCGGTCCCGGAAGACGACCTGCCCGATATCCTGCCGCAGCTCAACGCCGGCAAGAGTCTCGAAGTTTATGCGTATGACCGTGCCAATGTGAAACAACTCGCCACCGGCCGCGTGATGGCGCTCGACAGTCAGATCGACACCACGACCGGCACCGTGAAAGTGCGCGCCCAGTTCGACAATCCCGATATGACGTTGTTTCCGAACCAATTCGTCAACGCGCAGCTTCTGGTGAAGACGCTGCACGACACCGTCACCGTGCCGACGGCAGCGATCCAGCGCGGCGCGCCGGGCACCTATGTGTATGTGGTCAACGCCGACGACACCGTGTCGGTGCGGCCGATCAATATCGGTCCGAACGACGGACCGAAGGCGGCGGTCAATTCCGGACTTTCTGTCGGCGAACGCGTCGTCGTTGACGGCACCGATCGTCTGCGCGATGGCGCGCATGTGGTCATTCCGGGCGCGAAGCCGGCTGCGGGCAATGCCACACCAAATCCCGCGCCCAACGCCCAGCCGCCGGCGCAGCAACAACAACCGCAGCCGCCCGCCCAGCACCGGCGGACCCATAACGGCGGCAACTAGCGCGATGCCGGCCCCAAGCGGATTGCAGTTTTCAAGGACCGTGCGCTCGCTGGTGACATAAGGCGCCGGCAGGCGCGCGGGACTGAGCGCCAGTGAAATGAACCGATGAACGTCTCAGGGCCTTTTATTCTCCGTCCGGTCGGCACGACGCTGTTCATGGCGGCGATCCTGCTCTCCGGTATCGTCGCCTATATGTTGCTGCCGCTGTCGACGCTGCCGCAAGTCGATTATCCGACGATCCAAGTGCAAACGTTCTATCCAGGCGCCAGCCCGGAAGTGATGACCTCGTCGGTCACCGCTCCGCTGGAGCGGCAGCTCGGCCAAATGCCCGGCCTCAGCCAGATGACCTCGGCGAGTTCGGCCGGCGCGTCGATCATCACGCTGCAATTCGGCCTTGATCTGACCCTCGACGTCGCCGAGCAGGAGGTGCAGGCGGCGATCAACGCGGCAAACAATCTTCTGCCGAGCGATCTGCCTGTGCCGCCGGTCTACGCCAAGATCAATCCGGCCGATGCGCCGATCGTGACGCTCGCGGTCACCTCCCAAACCATGTCGTTGACCGACCTGGAGGACATCAGCGAAACCCGCCTGGCGCAGAAGATCTCGCAGCTCAGCGGCGTCGGCCTGGTCAGCATCTCGGGCGGCCACCGACCCGCGGTCCGCATTCAATTCAATCCGCAGGCGCTGGCCGCCTACGGCCTCAACATCGACGACGTGCGCACCATCGTCGGCAATTTCAACGTCAACGTGCCGAAAGGAAACTTCGACGGGCCGGCTCAAGCCACCACCATCAACGCCAACGACCAGATCGAAAACGCCCAGCAATACGCCGACACCGTCATCGCCTACCGCAACGGCAATCCGGTCCGGCTGTCGGATGTCGCCAATGTCGAGCGCGGGGCCGAGAACACCAAGCTCGGCGCCTGGGCGAACACGACGCCGGCCATCATCCTCAACGTGATGCGCCAGCCCGGCGCCAACATCATCGACGTGGTCAACCGCATCGAGGCGTTGCTGCCGCGGATCACCTCGACGCTGCCGGCGTCGGTCGATGTCGGCGTGTTGTCCGACCGCACCATCACCATCCGCGCCTCGGTCGCCGACGTCGAGTTCGAGCTCGCGCTCGCCATCGTGCTGGTCGTGGTGGTGATCTTCTTCTTTCTGCGCACGATTCCCGGCACCATCATTCCGAGCCTGTCGGTGCCGCTGTCGCTCGTCGGCACGCTTGGCGTGATGTATCTGCTAGGTTTCAGCCTCGACAACCTGTCGCTGATGGCCTTGACCATCGCCACCGGCTTCGTGGTCGACGACGCCATCGTCATGATCGAGAACATCGCGCGCTATGTCGAAGAAGGCATGGAGCCGCTCGAGGCGGCGCTGCGCGGCGCCGAGCAGATCGGCTTCACCATCATCTCGCTGACCATTTCGCTGATCGCCGTTCTGATTCCGCTCTTGTTCATGGGCGAAGTGGTCGGCCGGCTGTTTCACGAATTCGCCATCACGCTTGCGGTGACGATCGTGATCTCGGCCGTGGTGTCGCTGACCTTGGTGCCGATGATGTGCGCCAAGCTCATCCGCCATCATCCCGACGCCGAACGCTCGCGCTTCGATCGCGGCGCCGAGTACGTGCTCGACAGCACCATCGATCTGTACGCCCGCGCGCTGCGCTGGGTGCTCGACCGCCAGGCGCTGACTTTGATGGTCGCGATCCTGACGCTCGGCGTGACGGTTCTGCTCTATGTGATGATCCCGAAGGGATTTTTCCCGGTGCAGGACACCGGCATGATCCAGGCGATCTCGGAAGCCTCGCAGAGCATCTCGTACGACGCCATGGCGAAGCTGCAAAATCAGCTCGCGGAAAACATTCTCCAGGATCCCGACGTCGAGAGCTTGAGCTCGTTCATCGGCGTCGACGGCGTCAACCAGACGCAGAACACCGGGCGCTTCCTCATCAATCTGAAGCCGCACGATGAGCGCAAGCTGACAGCGACGCAGATCATGCGTCGCATCCAGAAATCGACGTCCGGCGTCATCGGCGCGACCCTCTACATGCAGCCGGTGCAGGATTTGACCATCGACGCCACCATCAGCCGCGCGCCCTATCACTTCGTGCTGGAAGACGCCAATCCGAAGGAGTTCGATACCTGGGTGCCGAAGGTCGTGGAGAAGCTGCGCACCCTGCCGGAGCTCACCGACGTCGCGAGCGACCTGCAGCAGGAAGGCCTGACGCTCAACATCATCATCGACCGTGCCACCGCCGCGCGCTTCGGCATCACGCCGGCGACCGTCGACAACGCCCTCTACGACGCCTTCGGCCAGCGCATCATCTCCACGATCTACACGCAGTCGAACCAGTACCGCGTGATCATGGAAATCGATCCGACGATGCAGAAATCGCTCGACACGCTGTCGAAGATCTATCTGCCGTCGTCGTCGTCCACCACCAACGGCCAGGTGCCGCTCTCGGCTCTGGTGCATGTCGAGGAGAAGACCGGGCCGCTCCTGATCACCCATTTCGGGCAATTGCCGGCCACCACCATTTCGTTCAATACCGCGCCGGGCGTCTCGCTTGGCGCCGCCGTTAAGGCCATCCAGCAGGCCGAGGATGAAGTCGGCCTGCCGATCAGCTTCACCACCGCATTTCAGGGCACCGCAGCCGCGTTCCAATCGTCGCTGGCCAACGAGGTGTTCCTGATCATGGCCGCGATCGTGGCGATGTATATCGTGCTCGGCGTGCTCTATGAGAGCTTCGTCCATCCGATCACGATCCTCTCGACATTGCCATCGGCCGGCGTCGGCGCGCTGTTGTCGCTGATGCTGTTGCACTACGACCTCGACATCATCGCCATCATCGGCATCGTTTTGTTGATCGGCATCGTCAAGAAGAACGCGATCATGATGATCGACTTCGCGCTCGACGCCGAACGCAACGAAGGGCTGCCGCCGCGCGAAGCGATCTATCAAGCCTGCCTGCTGCGCTTCCGGCCGATCCTGATGACCACCATGGCGGCGATCCTCGGCGCGCTGCCGCTGATGCTCGGCACCGGCACCGGTTCGGAATTGCGGCAGCCGCTCGGCGTCGCGATCATCGGCGGGTTGGCCTTCAGCCAATTGCTGACGCTGTTCACGACGCCGGTCATCTATCTCTATTTTGACCGGCTGGCGATGCGCCTGACCGGACGCCGGCCCGCGAATCCGCTGGCCAGCGGCGAGCCCGCGGAATGAACATCTCCGCCCCCTTCATCGCCCGGCCGGTAGCGACGACGCTGCTGACCCTGGCGATCGCGTTGGCGGGGCTCATGGGATTCTCGCGGTTGCCGGTTTCTCCGCTGCCGCAAGTGGACTTCCCGACCATTTCAGTCACCGCGACCCTGCCGGGCGCCAGCCCCGAGACTGTCGCCACCAGCGTCGCCGAGCCGCTCGAACGCCATCTCGGCCAGATCGCCAACGTCACCGAGATGACGTCGCAGAGCGGCATCGGGCAGGCCCGCATCACGCTGCAGTTCGACGTCAGCCGCGACATCGACGGCGCCGCGCGTGACGTCGAGGCGGCGATCAACGCCGCGCGCGCCGACCTGCCGACCAACCTGCCGAGCAATCCGATCTACCGGAAGGTCAATCCGGCCGACGCCCCGATCATGGTCTTGGCGCTGACGTCGAAGACGATGACGCAGGGCCAGATGTACGACGCGGCCAGCAACGTGCTGGCGCAGCGGCTGTCGCAATTGAGCGGCATCGGCAACGTCAATATCGGCGGCTCGAGCCTCCCCGCGGTGCGCGTCGAGCTCAACCCGCAAGCGCTCTACAATTATGGTGTCGGCCTGGAGGACGTGCGCGCTGCGCTGGCCTCGGCCAACGCCAACAGCCCGAAGGGCACGATCGACGACGGCAATCGCCGGCTCCAGATCTACACCAACGACCAGGCCAATGTTGCCGCGGACTACGCGCCGCTGGTGATCGCCTATCGCAACGGCTCGGCAGTTCGTCTCACCGATGTCGCCGAGGTCAACGATTCGGTTCAGGACTTGCGCAATCTCGGCATGTCCAACGGCCAGCCCTCGGTGCTGGTGATTCTTTATCGCCAGCCGAACGCCAACATCATCGAGACCGTCGACGCCGTGAAGGCCGAGCTGCCGCACCTGGAAGCGGCGATGCCGGCCGACATGAACGTCAACGTCGCCATCGATCGCAGCACCACGATCCGCGCCTCGCTGCACGACACCGAAATGACGCTGGTGCTCGCGGTTCTGCTGGTCACCGCCGTGGTGTTTGTGTTCCTGCGCAATTTCAGCGCCACCGTGATCCCGAGCGTCGCCGTGCCGATCTCGATTTTCGGCACGTTCGGGGTGATGTATCTGCTCGGCTATAGCCTCGACATTCTTTCGTTGATGGCGCTGACCATCGCCACCGGATTCGTCGTCGACGACGCTATCGTGGTGCTGGAGAACATTTCCCGGCACATGGAAGAAGGCATGCCGCGCCTGCAGGCGGCGTTCCGCGGCGCCAGCGAGGTCGGCTTCACCGTGCTGTCGATCAGCCTGTCGCTGATTGCGGTGTTCCTGCCGATCCTGCTGATGGGCGGCATTCTCGGCCGCTTGTTCCGCGAGTTCACCGTCACGCTCTCGGTCGCCATCCTGGTCTCGCTGGTGATCTCGCTCACCACCACGCCGATGCTGTGCGGACTGTTCCTCAAAGCCAACCCGCGACGCCCGGACGGTCGGCCGGACATCTTCGAGCGGGTGCGGATCGGTTATGGGCATTCACTTACCTGGGCGCTGCGCCACCACTTTCTGATATTCGTGATCTTCATCGCGACCATTGCCCTGAACATGTATTTGTTCGTGGTGGTGCCGAAGGGCTTCT
Organism: uncultured Alphaproteobacteria bacterium; assembly: GCA_963737755.1. Lineage (GTDB taxonomy): Bacteria > Pseudomonadota > Alphaproteobacteria > Rhizobiales > Xanthobacteraceae > BOG-931. The sequence continues at coordinate 692,136 of CAVTTZ010000033.1, forward strand.
TTCCGCAACAAGATACCGGGCGCATTGTCGGCTCGCTGCAGGCCGACCAAAGCATTTCGTTTCAGGCGATGAGCACGAAGCTCAAGCAGCTGATCGACATCGTGCGCGCTGATCCAGCCGTGGAAACCGTAGTGGGCTTTACCGGCGTCGGCAGCGGCGGCGGCTTTGCGCAGATCAATACCGGCACCGTGTTCGTGTCGCTCAAGCCGATATCGGAGCGGGTGACGGTGGATGAAGTGATCGCGCGTCTGCGACCGAAGCTCGCACAGGTGCCCGGCGGACGGCTGTATCTCGCTGCGGTGCAGGATTTGCGCGCCGGCGGCCGCCAGAGCAACGCCCAGTATCAATACACGCTACAATCTGAAAACGTGCAGGACCTCTACACCTGGACACCCAAACTGGTGGACGCGCTCGAGCACAATTCGGTCTTGACCGATGTGAGTTCGGACCAGCAGCAGCGCGGGCTTGAGACCTATCTCAACATCGATCGCGATACGACGGCGCGGCTCGGCATCACCCCGCTGCAGATCGACAACACGCTCTATGATGCTTACGGCCAGCGCCAAGTGTCGACGATCTACAGCGCGATCAATCAGTATCACGTGGTGATGGAGATCGATCCGCGTTACACGCAATATCCGAACACGCTGAAGGACGTTTATGTCGCGACGTCCGGCGGCACCCCGCCGGGCACTGCATCGACCAATGCGCCCGGCGGTACGGTAACGGCAGCGACCTCGACCGGCACGCCCGTCACGCCGGCGCCGGCAATCACGTCGGCGGCCAATGTCAATCTGGGCACGGCATTGAGCACGCCGGTCGCGAGCGCCGCCACGGCGCAGGCCATCAGCAACGCGGCCGCGCGTAACTCTTTCATCAACGCGCTGGCCAATACCGGCCACGGCTCGACCTCCGCGGGCGCCGCCGTGAGCACGAACAAAGAAACGATGATTCCGCTTGCCGCGGTCAGCCACTATCACCCAAGCCACACGCCGCTGTCGGTCAATCACCAGGGATTGTTCGTCGCCTCGACCATTTCATTCAATCTCAAGCCCGGCAAATCGCTCGGCGAGGCAGCCGAAGAGATCAACGCGGCGATCACCCGCATCAACATGCCCTCGCAGATCACCGGCACGATGGCCGGAACGGCGCAGCTGTTTCAGGAATCGCTGTCGAAAGAGCCGATCCTGATCCTCACCGCCATCGCCGCCGTGTATATCCTGCTCGGCATCCTCTACGAGAGCTACATCCATCCGATCACCATTCTGTCGACACTGCCGTCGGCCGGCGTCGGCGCGCTGTTGGCGCTGATGCTGTTTCATGTCGAGTTCGACATCATCGGGCTGATCGCCGTCATTCTGTTGATCGGCATCGTCAAGAAGAACGCCATCATGATGGTCGACTTCGCCATCGAGGCGAAACGCTCGCGCAATCTCAATTCCTACGAGGCGATTTTCGAGGCCAGCCTGCTGCGCTTCCGCCCGATCCTGATGACCACTTCGGCCGCGATCCTGGGCGCCATTCCGCTGGCGCTGAGCTTCGGCAATGGCGGCGAAATTCGCCGCCCCCTCGGCATCGCCATCGTGGGCGGATTGATCATCAGCCAGCTTTTGACGCTCTACACCACGCCGGTGCTGTACCTTTATCTCGACTGGCTGAGCGGCTGGTCTGCCCGGGTGCGTGGACGGGCGACGCGACAGCCCCCGCCGCTAGCCGGGCAGCCGGCCGAATAGGCTTATCCCGCGACCATCAGCTCGGTGCCGACATGTCTCCGCAGGCGCAGACGAGCAAACGCTCGGACGCGCGGTGTCGGACACGCTATGTCAGATGGGTCGCGGTGGCTCAGCGAATATGAATCGGCGGCCGGGTGTAGCAGCACGGCGTTGCCCATTCCCAATCCGCCGGCGAGAGCGTCGCGCGCAGCCGGGAAATATCGGCACGCAATCGGCGGATGATCGGAGCCTTGTAGCCCTCGTCGATCTCCGGATCGGCTTCCAGGAATGCGATGCGCTTGTTGAGTTCGTAGATGGCGCGATGCACGTCGCGCCATTCGTAGCTGTGCGGGCGGCGCAACCAGTCATAGGCCAGCGACGGCGTGGCACTGCCGGCGAGCAGCAGCGCACTCAAGACAATCGCGATCCGGCCTTTGTTCATTTCCCCGCTCCGCCAGGGCGAATGATAGCCGTGGCGGAGCGAAAAGGGAAAGGTTCTTCACAATTTTCCCGCGCCCGGCTGTGAGACCTGCCGATATACTCACCCCCTTTCTAGAGGAGCAATCGTGACGATGACGGAACGATATTTCGAGGATTTTGCCGTCGGCCAGGTTTTCAAGCCGAGCGGCCGCGTTCGCGTGAGCAAGGATGAGATCATCGCCTTCGCACAGACCTTCGATCCGCAGCCGTTCCACCTCGACGAGGACGCCGCACGGGGTTCGATTTTCGGCCGGCTGGTCGGCAGCGGCTGGCATACCGCCGCCCTCACCATGAGCCTCATCGCCCGCAGCGAATACCGTCCGGCCCGCGGCACCATCGGGCTCGGATTCGAAGATCTCCGCTGGCCGCAGCCGCTCATTCCCGGCGACGAGTTGCGCATTGAAACCGAGATCCTGGAGACGCGGCCGTCACGCTCGCGACCAGGTTGGGGACTGTTGAAAATGCGCACCCGGACGTTCAACCAGAATGGCGAGATCGTGCAGGAACTCATCGCCAACGTGATGGCGCCCTGCCGCCCGGCGTCCTAGCAAGTTCCCCGCACCATCCGCCCTACTCCCCAGCGGTCTACAAACCTGACCGGCGCACCGTCCATGCGCGTTTGAGCGTTGCTGAACCGCACGCGATGCGCATAGAAATTGCATGTCTCATGCGCCGATGAGCCATGCCAAGACCGATAGATCTCTGGGAAACGACCCGGCGACATCGTAAGGAGACCATTGATGCCGATCGCTGCGCTTTCGGGATGGACCAGCGAACAAAAGCACGTGGTCGCGGCCAGCTTCCTGGGCTGGGCCCTCGATGCTTTCGATTTCTTTCTGATGGTGTTCGTACTCGAGGACATCGCCAAGGAATTCCACACCGACGTCACCGACGTAACCGTAGCGATCCTGCTCACACTGGCGATGCGGCCGCTCGGTGCATTCCTGTTTGGACGGGCGGCTGATCGATATGGGCGCCGTCCGACCCTGATGGTCAACGTCGTGCTCTATTCGGCGCTCGAATTCGCCTCAGGCTTCGCTCCGAGCCTCACGGCGCTGCTGATTCTGCGCGCACTTTACGGCGTCGCCATGGGCGGCGAATGGGGCGTCGGCGCCTCCCTGACGATGGAATCGATCCCGCCGCAGGCACGCGGCTTCGTGTCCGGCCTGCTGCAGTCCGGCTATCCGGCCGGCTATTTCCTGGCTTCGATCGTCTATGGCTTGTTTTTTCACTATATCGGCTGGCGCGGCATGTTCATGGTCGGCGTGCTGCCCGCATTGCTGGTGCTCTACATCCGACGCAATGTTCCGGAATCGCCGGTGTGGAAGCCGACTGTCACCCACACCAACACGCTCGCCGTGCTCAAATCGCACTGGCGGCTTGGCATCTATGCGGTGATCCTGATGACCGCATTCAACTTCTTCAGCCACGGCACGCAGGACCTCTATCCGACATTTCTGCGCGTGCAACACGGCTTCGCGCCGCATGAAGTCAGCCTGATCGCCATTGTGTACAATATCGGGGCGATCATCGGCGGATTGTCGTTCGGCTCGCTGTCGGAGCATTTCGGGCGACGCCGGATCATGATCATCACGGCATCGCTTTCGCTGCTCGTGGTGCCGCTGTGGGCCTTCGCCACGACCGGTGTGTGGCTCGCGGTCGGCGCCTTTCTGATGCAGGTTATGGTGCAAGGCGCCTGGGGCATCATCCCGGTCCATCTCAACGAGCTCTCGCCAGACGAAGCGCGCGGCACTTTCCCGGGCGTTGTCTATCAGCTCGGCAATTTCATCGCCTCCGTGAACGCGCCGCTGCAAGCCGGGCTCGCCGCTCACTGGGGTGGCAATTACGGCATGGCGCTCGCCCTTGTCGCCGGCACTGTCGCGGTGGTGATCGTGATCCTCACCGCACTCGGCACCGAGGCCAAAGGCGTGGCGTTCGGCAAGGGGTCGACGCCGTCGCCGGCAAACGTTTAGGACACGGGCGCCGTGCTTGCAGCGGCCAGCGGCGGTGAGAAGCGGCCGTCGGCCGCGGTCCAACCGCCGTCGACCAGAAGATACGAGCCAGTGACATAAGAGCTGGCGTCGGAGGCGAGATAAACCACGGCGCCGACGAGCTCCGACGGCTGCGCCCAACGGTGCAGCACCGACTTGTCCGCATAGGCGCGATACCAGGACTTGTTTTGTTTGATCTGCTGCGTCAATGGCGTTTCGACGACGCCGGGCGCGACCGCATTGGCGCGAACCCCGGAGGGGCCAAGCTCCGCCGCCACGGTGCGGATCATCTGCAGCGTACCGGCCTTGGTGGCGGAGTAAATGCTCTGTCCCGGCTCGACCACCTGTGCACGAATGCTGGAGAACACGATGATGCTCCCCTTCCCGCGCTGGACCATGCCGGGCGCGAACGCCTTCAGCGCACGAAAAATGCCTTTCAGGTTAAGCCCGACCACGCGATCGAACTCGTCCTCGCTGTAATCCAGCAACGGCTTGCGCACGTTGATCGACGGCGAAATCAGGAGCACGTCGGGGGCAGCGAGCCACGCAGCGGCAGCCGCGATGCTGTCGCGATCGCACAGATCGATCGGCAGCGCCTCCGCGCTTCGGCCGGCCGCGACAATCGTTTGCGCGGTGGCCTTCGCCTCATCGATGGCGATGTCGGCGCAAAAAACATGCGCGCCGAAACTGGCAAGGCCGAAACAACTGGCGCGGCCGATGCCGCTGGCGCCACCGATGACCAGCGCGCGCCGGCCCGTAAGATCGAACATGCCCGAATAGTCGTCCATCAGCGTTCCTCGTGCAGATTGGTTGTTGTTGTTTGGATTAGGCGCCCGGCGGCTCTGGCCACGGACGCGCGGCGTCTGAACGCATCGCCTCGAAAGCAGCGGCGACGCGCAACACGCCGATGTCGTCGAACCGGCGACCAATGATCTGCATGCCGATCGGCATGCCGTCGGCGCTGTAGCCGCAATTGATCGAGAGCGCGGGCTGCTCCGACATGTTGAAGGCGACCGTGAATCCGATGTGCGGCAGGGGATGCAGCGGATCGTCGCTCGGCGATGCAAGCTCGGCCGCGAAGGCGGTGATCGGTGCGGTCGGCGTAATCACGAAATCATACGGCAGCGTCGCCACCACCGCCGCCTTGCGCATGTTCAGGATCTGATTGAAGCCGTGGAAGACCGTCTCGCCGTCGAAGCTTGCGGCCGATTCACCCCAGGCGCGAATGAACGGAAGAATCTTCGACCGCCGTTCCTCCGGCATGGCACGAAAGTCCATGAGTGCGCGCATGCGCCAGAAGCGATCGAGACCGTCGAGCATCTCCTGCGTGAGAAACGGCGGCAGGGGCTCGACGACGGCGCCGGCGGCGGCAAAATCCGCCGCAGCGCGCTCGATCGCCGCGCGTGTTTGCGCCGACGCCGGATAGCCGCAGCCGGCCTCCAACAAGAGACCGATGCGGAGGCCGGAAAGCTGCGCCGGTTCGATCTGCCAATCGAAATGCTCCGTCGGCAGGCTCGTGTAATCACGATCGTCTGGCTGCGCGAGTGTCGCCATGATCAGGGCCGCGTCGGCTACACGGCGCGTCAGCGGACCGGCGATGCGCCCGATATACGGAGGATCGATCGGCACGCGTCCGCCGCTCGGTTTGAAACCGATCAATCCGCACCAGCCGGCCGGCAGGCGCACGGAGCCGCCGATGTCGGTACCAAGGTGCAGTGGACCATAACCGGCTGCCGCTGCGGCTGCGGCGCCCGCCGACGAACCGCCGGGATTGCGCGTGAGATTCCACGGGTTGCGCGTCAATGGATGAAAGCTGGAAAGGCCCGACGACAGCATGCCGTAATCCGGCATGGTGGTCTTGGCGAACAGGATGGCGCCGGCTTCGCGCAGGCGCGCCACCGGCGGCGCATCGGCCTCGGCGGGCTTAAGCTCGCTCGCGGCGGTGCCGAGCGGTACCGGCTCGCCCTTGGTGGCGATGTTGTCCTTGACGGTCGCCGGTACGCCATCGAGCGGACCTTGCGGCTCGCCACGAAACCAGCGTTCTTGCGAAGCGCGCGCATCCCGCAGCGCGCGCTCCGGTTCCAGCAGATAAGTAGCGTGAATGTGCGGCTCGAAGACGCCGATCCGCGCCAGCACATCCTGCATCGCCTCGACCGGCGACAGCGCGCGGCTGCGGTAGGCTTTCAGCAGCGCGACGGCGCTCATTCTGTGGGGCTGCATGGTGGCGTTAAGGTAGAGCATGATCCAGCAAAGTGGAAACTGCTTGTGAGCGACACGCCTGCGCCGTTTTGCACTGCAACGCAGCTTATCTCTCTGTCGCAATCGCTGCGCGCGCTGCAGTCGCACATTTTGTGCTATAAGCTTACATCAGGGGCGGGATGAAAAGCCAGCCGCGTCCAGACAGGCTGGGTTAAAAACCCGCACGCGGAGGAGCGCATGGAAAACCTGGAGGACAGGACGATCAGAAAGGTTTCGGCGCGGCTGATTCCATTTCTGATGATTTGCTACTTCATCGCCTATCTGGATCGGGTGAATGTCAGCTTCGCATCACTCACCATGAACAAGTCGCTCGGCTTGACGGCGACCATGTACGGCTTCGGCTCCGGCATCTTCTTTCTCACCTATTTCGTGTTCGAGGTGCCGTCCAATCTGGCACTCGACCGTTTTGGCGCGCGGACCTGGATCGCGCGCATCATGCTGAGCTGGGGGCTCCTCTCAGGCTTGATGGCGTTCATTCCGCCAATCGCACAAGCAACCGGTCTCGGCAACGAAAACACTTTCTACATCGTGCGCTTGTTGCTCGGCGCCGCCGAAGCCGGCTTCTTTCCGGGCATCATTTTCTTTCTGACGCTTTGGTATCCGTCGGCTTACCGCGGTCGCATCATCAGCGCGTTCATGGCGGCCATCCCGCTCTCCTCGGCAATCGGTTCACCGATTTCCGGCATGATCCTCGGCATGCACGGGCTATGGGGCCTGGAGGGCTGGCAATGGCTCTTCATCCTCGAGGCCGCGCCTGCCGTCGTGCTGGCCTTCATCACGTACTTCTATCTGACCGACCGGCCGGCCGACGCGAGTTGGCTTGCTCCGGACGAGCAGGCCTGGCTCAGCGAGCGGCTGGAAACCGAGCGGCGTCAACGCGAGGCCGCGCATCAGATTTCGGTCTGGCAGTCGCTCTATAATCCGCGGGTCTGGGCGCTGGCTTTTGTTTATTTCGGGCTGGTGTCCTGCGTCTACGGCGTCGGCTTTTGGCTGCCGCAGATCGTCAAGGCGTTCGGCTTGTCGAATTTCGCCACCGGATGGGTGACCGCGATTCCCTACGCAGTCGGCGCGGCATTCATGGTTTGGTTCGGCTACAATTCGGACAGCAGCGGCGAGCGTAAAGGCCACACCGCGATCGGCCTTCTGATCGCCGGGGCCGGCACCGCCGCAGCCACTCTCACCGGCAATCCGATCCTGACGATGGTCGCCTTCACCATCGGCGCCTGCGGCGTTTTCGGCACGCTTCCGGTATTTTGGACGCTGCCGACCGCGGTGCTCTCAGGCAGCGCGGCAGCCGCCGGCATCGCCGTGATCAACTCGATCGGCAACCTGGCAGGCTTTGTCGGGCCATTCGCCATGGGTTGGATGAAGGACCTGACCGGCAGCCTGAGCGCCGGCCTGCTGTTGATCGCCGGGCTCGCAATCATCGCCATGGCGATTGTGCTCGCGCTCGGTCACAACGCCGCGCTGGAACGGGCGCCCGCGCCGGCGCCGGCGCTCCGCGAAGGCTGATCAGGCGGACGTTTTGCGGGTCTTATGCTTAATCGCCGGCGGCGTTGACCGCCGGTAAGCCTCCTGACGTGGTGGCGGATCGTGGATGATTTGCAGCGCGTCGCTGGCTGGGAATGTTTGCTCCAGTTCCTGATCGAGCCGATCCTCGGTCTGTGGATCCGTATGCGGCTGCGCAGCCCCGGGTCTATGAGTTCCCATCACACGCCTCTAGCCATCCTCGACGCGACCGCCTGACGAGACAAGCTGGCCTTCAGGCGTATCTATGGCGCCGCTCCGGCGCTCACAACGGACCGGCGGGTCCGGAAGGTAGGGCTTTGGACGACTGCGGCTAGCAGGCCGACCTCGGGAAGGCCGCCGCCGCCACGCCCGGCTACCGGACGTCCCAGTCGCCCACACAAACCATCCAAAGAAGGCGGAGCGTGCTGTGGAAATTTGCTCAGCTTTGCTCTAAGGACTTTTAGGTCACTGCCCCGCCCCCTGGAATCTCCAATTATGCATGCACCTTTGGAGCGCCCTCCCACGAGCCTGCGCCTGTTAATCGGCGTGGTCGCCGGACTTGGGTTCCTTCTGTTGGCCATCATTGCCTCGATCGTGGCGTCTATCGCAAGCTCCGACGCCAACCGTTGGGCGGAGCACTCGCTCATGGTGATGCAAGGCTCCGAGCATCTCTTCAGCCTGATCCAGGATGCTGAAACCGGCCAGCGCGGGTATTTGTTGACGCACGACGAGAGTTACCTGGAGCCGTTCTACACAGCCAAACAAGATATCCCCGCTGCGAAAGATACTCTGAGGGCTTTGACGTCCGACAACGCGGTCCAGGAGGGTCGTCTGTCGAAGCTTTATCCGATTGTCGAACAAAAACTTACTGAATTGTCGCGCACGGTGGTGCTGGCCAAAGACGGCAAAACCGACGAGGCCCTTGGGCTTATCAAATCGAACAAGGGCCGCGATCTCATGGGCAGCATCCGCGCGGCGCTGGATGAATTCGACGGCGATGAAACCAGCACGGCGACCGCCCGGAATGCCAGAGCAGCATTCCTGCGTTCCGTTCTGCTCGCGATCACGATTATTGCGGCGCTGCTCGCGGCGACGGTCGTGATCCTGGTCGGCTTCACGCTGCGGCGTCAGGTCGGCGAGTTGCGGCTGCTGACCTCATCGCTGCGAACCGAGATGCTGGAACGCGAGCGCGCCGAGGCGACCTTGCGCCAGGCGCAAAAAATGGAAGCGCTGGGCCAGCTCACCGGCGGCGTCGCTCACGACTTCAACAATATGCTCGCCATCATTGTCGGAAACCTCGATCTCGGCATGCGGCGGTTTTCGAACGAAGACGTTCGCGCGCGCATTTACGTCGAGAATGCGTTGAGCGGCGCGCGGCGCGCGGCCGAACTGACCAAGAGGCTTCTGGCCTTCTCCCGATTGCAGCCGCTGAAGCCGCAGTCGGCCGATGCCAACAAATGCGTGACCGACATGTCCGAGCTTTTGCGCAGGACCCTCGGTGAAACCGTCGAGCTCGAAACCGTGCAAGGCGGCGGGCTCTGGCGCGCCATCGTCGATGTGCACCAACTCGAGAGCACCATTCTTAATTTGGTGATCAATGCGCGCGATGCGATGGACAGCGGCGGCCGCCTGACCATCGAGACCGCCAACACCGAACTCAATCGCGCCTATGCGGACGCACATATGGAGGTCACGCCCGGCCAATACGTCATGATTGCCGTCACCGATACCGGGCGGGGCATGTCGGAAGCCGTAATCGCGAAGGCTTTCGATCCCTTCTTCACCACCAAGCCATCTGGTGCGGGCACCGGTCTGGGCCTGAGCCAAGTTCACGGATTCATCAAACAATCGAAGGGGCATATCAAGATCTATAGCGAAGAAGGCAAGGGAACGACCGTCAAGATCTATCTGCCGCGCGATATGTCGAAGGCTTTCCCAACAGAAACGCGTCCGATCGCGCCGCGTCCTCCCGAGTTTTCTCCCAAGGATCATGTTGTTCTTGTCGTCGAGGACGATCCCGGCGTTCGCAGCTTCACGATCAGCGCGCTGCGCGAGCTCGGTTATGCGACCGTCGAGGCCGACACCATCGGGATTGCGCGCGAAAAGCTGCTGCAGAATCCGGACGTCACGATCGTCTTGACCGATGTTGTTTTGCCGGGCGGCAACGGTCGCGAGCTGGCAAACATGCTCCTGGCCGAACGGCCCGATTTGGTCGTGTTGTTCATGACCGGCTATACGCGCAACGCCATCGTGCACAACGGCACGCTCGATCCAGGCGTACGGCTTCTCAGCAAACCATTCACGATCGAAGAATTGGGCCGCGAGCTCCACGCGCTATTGGAAGAACGCGACGCCTCGCAGCATTAGATCGCGCTGCGCTTTCAAGACGTTCAAATTTGCAGGCAGATCGACCGCGCTGCTGGCAGCCGTACGCCCCCTCGGCTGCCAATGGCGCCGGTCGCGAGCGATATCTCATTGATTATATTAGGCTTTATGTCCCAGCGGAACTCTTGCGCCGCTAGCTGGTTAGAGTTCCATGAACTGGGAATGAGCTGCTGAACGCAAACGTAAGAACATCAAGTCTCACATCCAGAATCAAGTTCCTGTCATGTCAGAACTATTGCCACGCGCAGCGACCGGGGTCGCCGGTCTCGATGATATTCTCGGCGGCGGTCTCGCCCGCAATCGCCTGCATCTGCTCGAGGGCAGCCCAGGCACGGGCAAGACAACCATCGCCCTGCAATTTCTGCTCGCCGGTGCGGAAGCCGGGGAAGCCGGAATGTATATCAGTCTCGCCGAGACCGAACAGGAATTGCGCGACGGCGCGCGCTCGCACGGTTGGACGATTGGCCCAAAGGTCGAGGTATTCGAGCTTGTGCCACCGGAGAGCGTGCTTGATCCCGAACAGCATCAAAGCTTGCTGTATTCCTCCGATCTCGAGCTTGGAGAGACAGTCAAACGCATTTTTGATGCCATCGAGCGGTTGAAGCCCAAACGCATTGTCATCGACAGTCTGTCGGAGATCAGGCTCCTGGCCCAGGGTTCGCTGCGGTATCGGCGGCAGGTCCTGGCGCTCAAGCACTACTTCGCACAAAACAATTCCACCGTGATCATGCTCGACGATCTCACGACCGAGGGCATGGACCGCGCGGTGCACAGCATCGCTCACAGCGTGATCCATCTGGATCAACTTGCTCCGGTCTACGGCGGCGAGCGCCGGCGGCTGCGCGTCGTGAAATGCCGCGGTCAAAATTTTCGTAGCGGCTATCACGATTTCATCATCCGCACCGGCGGCATTGATGTTTTCCCGCGGCTCGTCGCGGCTCAGCATCGCACCGGCTTTGCCGGCAAGCTCCTGCAGAGCGGCATTCCCGAAATCGATCATCTGCTCGGCGGCGGCGTCAGCACCGGATCCAGCACCGTGCTGGTCGGCCCGGCAGGTACCGGAAAATCGCTTCTGTCATTACACTATCTCGCCGCCGCTGTTGGGCGCGGCGAGCGTGGCGCATTGTTTGTCTTCGACGAAGAACTTGGCTTGCTGATATCCCGCGCCAAAGGGCTCGGCATCGATCTGGAAGCCATGCAGGACTCGAAGAAACTCGTCATCGAACAAATGGACGCGGCCGAGCTGTCACCGGGCGAGTTCTCGCATCGCGTTCGTGATAGCGTCGATCGTCAGCACATTCGCACCGTGGTGATCGACAGTCTCAACGGCTACCAGGCGTCAATGCCGGAGGAGCAGTACGTCATCCTGCATCTGCACGAGCTGCTGCAATATCTCAACCGTCAAGGCACCGCGACATTCCTCACGGTGGCCCAGCACGGCATGATCGGCAGCGACATGAAACAGACGATCGATGTCACCTACCTGGCCAACTCCGTAATCATGCTGCGTTATTTCGAGGCGCTCGGCCGAGTGCGGCGCGCCATCTCGGTCGTCAAGAAGCGCACCGGCCCGCACGAGGATACGATACGCGAATTCCGCATCACCGGGCGCGGCATCGAGGTCGGGCCGGCATTGGAGGAATTCCAGGGCGTGTTGCGCGGCGTTCCGACCTATGTGGGCGGCACCGGGCCGCTGATGCGGAGCTGACGGTGCCAGCGCGACGTCCGCACAACGAGCGCATTCTGATTTTGGCGCCGCGCGGCCGCGACGCCGTTGTCGCCAAGGAAATCCTGCGCGACGCAAAACTGCACGCCGACATCTGTCTCGACATTCCGGAGTTGCTGCAGCAATTGCACAAGAGCGCCGAAGTCGCGGTCGTCACCGAGGAGGCAACGCGCGGCGACATCCGACAGCTTGCGTCGTGGGTCTCGGCGCAGCCGCCCTGGTCGGATTTTCCGTTCGTCATCCTGACCGAGCACGGCGGTGGCCTCGAGCGCAATCCGGCGGCGGCGCGACTGGTCAACACGCTCGGCAACGTCAGCTTTCTGGAGCGGCCATTTCATCCGACCACGCTGATGAGCGTGGTGCAAACCGGCCTGCGCGGGCGTCAGCGCCAATACGAGTGCCGCAGGCTGAACGAGGAACTGGAATCGCGGGTTGCCGAGCGGACGGGCGAATTGGCGACCGCCAATCACCATCTCGTCAATCAGATCAAAGAGCGCGAAAGCGTCGAGACCACGCTTCGGCAAATGCAGCGCCTCGAAGCTGTCGGTCAACTGACATCCGGCGTGGCGCATGACTTCAACAATCTTCTGACCGTGGTGCTCGGCAATATCGGCTTCGTGGAAAAAGGCCTGGCCGGCGCCGGCCTCGACGGCAAGCTGACGCAACGGCTCGGCTACATGCGGGCCGCCGCCGAACGTGGGGCAAGGCTCACCGACCAATTGCTGTCGTTCTCGCGACGCCAGCGGCTGGAGCCGCGACCGCTCGATCTCAACGAAACGGTCCTCAACATGCGCGACCTTCTGCAAAGCACATTGGGCGGCACGACCCGCATCGAGACGCGGCTGCAGCGCAGCCTGTGGTCTGCGATGGTCGATCCGACCCAACTTGAACTGGCCGTGCTCAATCTGGCGATCAATGCGCGCGACGCCATGCAGGTCGGCGGCAGCCTGACCGTGCAGACAGATAACGCCGTGGTCGGACCGCCGATGCGCCCGGAAGAACCGCCGGCCGGCGAATATGTCGGTGTGTGCGTGAGTGACAACGGCACCGGCATGAGCGACGATATCCGCGCTAAAGTCTTCGAGCCGTTCTTCACCACCAAGGAAGTCGGCAAAGGTTCGGGATTAGGGCTCAGCCAAGTGCTTGGTTTCGCCAAGCAATCGGGTGGCGGGGTGCGGATCAATTCTCACGTCGGCCAGGGCACGTCGGTGCACATCTATTTGCCGCGCGCCGAGCCGGAAACGGTGCAGGCCGCGCCTGCGCCGCTGCGTTCTGTCGCCAGCGAAACGCCGCGCAGCGCCACGATACTTTTGGTCGACGACGATAACGAGGTCCGCGAAGTAACCCGCGCGATGCTGCACGAGCTCGGCCACGTTGTGCTCGAAGCCGGTAGTGGTGCCGCGGCGCTCGATGTGCTGCAGCGGGAAACCGGCATCGACCTTTTGATCGTCGACTTCGCCATGCCGGGAATGAACGGCGCTGAGGTTGTTCGCCTCGCCCATGGACGACTGCCGAACCTGCCGGTGCTTTTTGTTACCGGTTTCGCCGATCGCGGCGGCCTCGCCGGGGTTGACGATGCTTACATTGTCGGCAAGCCGTTTCACTACGAGGAATTGGCCGGCAAGGTGCAGTTCGCCCTCGGCGGCAATCGCGCCGGCAATGTCGTGCAGTTGCGACACTAGACGGCCGGATTCAATGACCTGCCATATGGCGGCCGATGACCGTGAGGTCGGCGTCGCTGGCGCGCGTTTCGTAGACGATCTCGCCGTGGAACATCACCACCAGCCGATCGGCAAGCTCAAGCAACTCATCGAGGTCTTCGCTCACCAGCAGCACGGCGGCGCCGCGATTGCGCGCCGCCATGATCTCGGCATGGATCTGCGCCACCGCCGCAAAGTCGAGGCCGAAGCAAGGATTAGCGGCGACCAGAATGTCGACTTCGCCGGCCAGCTCGCGCGCCAGCACGGTGCGCTGCACGTTGCCGCCGGAGAGTTCGCCGATCGGCGTGTCGGCCGAGCGGGTCTTGATCTTGTAACGCTCGATCTTGCGCAGCGCATTGTCGTGGAATTGCGCGCGCTTGAGCCACCAGCCGCCGGAAGCAAACGGCGCGCGATCGAACTCGCGGAAAGCCAGGTTATCGGCGACGCTCATGCGCGCCACGCAGGCATTCTTCAGCGGCTCCTCGGGCAGCACGGAGAGATGATTGTGCCGCATCTGCGCGCGGGTGGCGTGATAGTCCTCGCCTTGCAGATAAACCTTGCCGCTTTCGGCCTCGCGCTGGCCGGCCAGTACCTCGATGAGCTGGCGCTGGCCGTTGCCGGACACGCCCGCCACGCCGACGATCTCGCCGCCGCGGACCGACAGCGACACGTCGCGCACCGCCGGCTGGCCGCCGTCGTCGAGCGCATTGAGCTTCTCGATGTTGAGACGCGGCGCGCCGAACTCGCCGGAGCGCGGCGGCTGCACCGTCAGTTCCTCGGCGCCGATCATCATCCGCGCCATGGCGTCGGGGCTTAGATCTTTGACGTGCCCCTGCCCGGCGAGCTTGCCGCGGCGCAGGATCGTGACCTCGTCGGCGAACGCCATCACCTCGCGGAATTTGTGGGTGATCATCAGGATCGGTGAGATCGCCGGCGGCGACCATGCCGCGCAGCATGCCGAGCACCTCGTCGGCTTCGCCCGGCGTGAGCACCGACGTCGGCTCGTCGAGAATGAGAAAGCGGCGGCGCAGATAAAGCTGCTTGAGAATTTCGCATTTCTGCCGCTCGCCGGCGGAGATCGCCGAAACCTTGGCGTTGAGCGGCACGCGAAACGGCATGCGCGCCAGAAATTCTTCCAGCGCCTTGCGCTCGCGCGCCCAATCGACCACCGACGGCACATGGTCGCGCGCCAGCACGAAATTCTCCGCCACCGTCATCGCCGGCACCAGCGTGAAATGCTGATAGACCATGCCGAGGCCGAGCGCGTGCGCAGCGCGCGGATTGTTGATGATTTCCTGGCGGTCATCGACCATCAGCTCGCCGGCATCGGCCTGGTAATAGCCCATGATGCATTTGACGAGCGTCGATTTGCCGGCGCCGTTCTCGCCAAGCAGCGCGTGAAACGTGCCGGGCCTGACCTTCAGCGAAACCTGATCGAGCGCGGCGAACTCGCCGAAACGCTTGGTGATATTGAGCGCTTCGACGCCGAAGGTCTCGCTTCGAGGCGGTCGGCGACGGCAGCCCGCCGGGCGGAATGAGCGTCGCCATCTCGCTCACGCGATGGCCTCGATGAAGTTCGCCGAGTTGGATACGGTGCCGAACACGCCGCCCTGCATCTTGATCATCTTGATGGCGTGGTCGTGGTTGGCCTTGTCGGTGGCGCCGCAGCAGTCCTCCAGCAGCAGGCATTCGAAGCCGCGGTCGTTGGCCTCGCGCATCGTGGTGTGGACGCAGACGTCGGTGGTGATGCCGGTGAGCACGATGTTGTCGATGCCGGCGAGCCGCAGCATCAACTCGAGATCGGTGGCGCAGAACGAGCCCTTGCCGGGCTTGTCGATGATGGCCTCGCCTTCGATCGGCTTGAGCTCGTCGATGATGTCCCAGCCGGGCTCGCCGCGCACCAGGATGCGGCCGCAGGGACCGGGATCGCCGATGCCGGCGCCGATCTGGCGCGAGCGCCAGCGCTTGTTGGCCGGCAGATCGGCGAGATCGGGGCGATGGCCCTCGCGGGTATGGATGACGTGGAAGCCGCGGGCGCGCGCCGCCGCGAGCGTGCGCTTGATCGGCTCGATCGGCGCGCGGGTGAGCGAAGGTCGTAGCCCATCTTGTCGACATAGCCACCGACGCCGCAGAAATCGGTCTGCATGTCGATGATGATCAGCGCGGTATTTTCCGGACGCAGGTCGCCGTTATAGGGCCACGGATACGGATCGGCCGAGACGTAGCGCTGCAACAGCGGTATGCTTTCTTTGGGCGCGTGCATGATCACCTCGCATGCTCTAGCGCGTGATCGACAATTCCGCCGGCGCGCCGATGAGCGTGCGCTTGGGCGAACAGGTCGCGATCATGATCAGCAGAGTCAGAATGTAGGGCGCGGCATTGAACAGATGATAGCCGTAGCTGAAACCGATCGACTGCAACGCCGGACCGAGCGCGGCGGCGCCGCCGAACAGCAGCGAAGCGCCCAGGCAAAGCATCGGATTCCAGCGCGCGAAAATCACCAGCGCGACCGCGGTAATGCCCTGCCCGCTGGAAAGACCTTCGTTCCAGCTTCCGGGATAGAACAGCGACAGGAACGAGCCGCCGATGCCGGCCAGAAAGCCGCCGAACATGGTGGCGCGCAGCCGGATCATGTTCACCGAATAGCCCATCGCCAGCGCCGCGTCGGCGCTTTCGCCGGCGGTGCGGATGATCAGGCCCCAGCGCGTGGTGCGCAGCGCCCAGACCAGGATCGGCGCCAGCGCGACGCCGAACAGGAACAACACATTGACGCGCAAGCGCGGCGCGCACTTGCGGAATGTCGCTCCACCAGCCGAGATCGATCGAGGGCAGCCGCGGCGCCGTCGGCTCGATCAGCGGCTTGCCGAGATAGAACGCGAGCCCGATGCCGAACAGCATCAGCGCGATGCCGACCGCGATATCGTTGACGCGCGGCAGGCCGCAGATGACCGCGTGCAGCGCGCCCATGCCGGCGCCCGCAATGCCGGCGGCAAGCACGCCGAGCCAGGGCGAGCCGGTGAGATAGGATACGCCGTAGCCGGCCATCGCGCCCATCACCAGCGTGCCTTCGAGGCCGAGATTGATGCGGCCGCTGCGCTCGGTGATGCATTCGCCGAGGCTGACGAACAAAAACGGCGTCGAGACGCGCACGGCGCCGCCGAGCACGGCGAGCGGCACGGTCCATAAGCCGATATCCGGGCGGCCATCAGGATTTTCCTTTCAGGAAGCCGATGCGGCCGTAAAGCGTGTCGCTCGCCAGCACCATGACGAAGATCATGCCTTCCAGCACCAGCACCGAGGCATCAGGCAATCCGAGCCGCCGCTGCAGCAAGCCGCCGCTGGCGCCGATGCCGCCGAGCAGCACCGCGACCGGAATGACCGCGAGCGGATTTTGCCGGGCCAGGAACGCGACCAGAATGCCGGCGAAGCCGTAGCCGGCCGCCAGGTTGGCGTTGGTGCGGCCCTGCACGGCGGCGACTTCCATCATGCCGGCGAGGCCTGCTGCGGCGCCGGCGAGGAAACAAACAATGAGAATGAGCTTGCCGACGCTCAGGCCAACGACCTTGGCGGCGCGGAGATTGCCGCCGGCGACGCGGGCGGCGAAGCCGAACACGGTGTGATAGATCAGAATGTAGGAAGCGATCGCCGCGATAATGCCGAAGGCGAGCCCCCAATGCACGTCGGTGCCCGGAATGTTGCCGATCATATTCGCGGCGCCGATCTCGGGCGTCGACGGCTTGTTCAGGCTGGTCGGGTCGCGCATCGGGCCTTCGACCAGAAAGTTCAGAATGGCGAGCGCGATATAGACCAGCAGCAGGCTCGAAATCGTTTCGTTGACGCCGCGAAACTGGCGCAGCGCGCCCGACAGCAAAATCCACAAGCCGCCGCCGATCATGCCGGCCAGCGCCATGGCGACATCGACCACCAGCGGCGGCGCGCGCAGGCATGCGCCAGCGCGGCGCTGGTGGCGCATAGCGCGCCGATCAACAGCGCCCCCTCGCCGCCGATGATGACCATGCCGAGTTGCGCCGGCAGCGCGGTGCAGAGCGCGGTCAGAATAAGCGGCGCGGCGCGCGTCAGCGTGTTCTGCCAGGAGAACCAGGTGCCGAACGCGCCCTGATACATATAGAAGTAGAGATCGAGCGGGTTCTTGCCGAACGCCGCGACAAAAATGCCGAACAACACCAGCGAAGCCAGCAGCGGCGAGCACGGGGAGAACGATGAATTCCGCCGTGCCGCCGATGCTGCGGCCAAACGCGGCCAGGCGAAGAAATTCGCCCGGCCCCGATTTTATTGAAGGCGCGCCGACATCGGCCTTCACGAAGTGGCTCCGATCACGCCCTCGACCAGATAGTTCATCTTTTCCAGCTCGGGGTCGGTCTGGCCGCGAGAGACGCCGGCGGCGATCACGGTCGCGCCCTTGTTGTCGGCGATCGGTCCTTTGAAGATCACGTAGTTGCCGGCCGTCAGCCCGGCCTTCACTTCATCGGCTTTCTTCTTCGCCTCTTCGCTGACCATCGAGCCGTAGGGCGACACTTTCACCAGCTCTTCCTTGAGACCGCCGCGATAGAAGTTCGGGATGGTCTCGCCCGACGTGAACATCTTCACGAAGCGCGGATACAGCACTTCCCAGTTCCACTCGGCGCCGGTCAGATAAGCTTGCGGCGCCAGCACCGACTGATTGACGTGATAGCCGGTGACAAAGGCACCGCGGCGGGCGGCGTTTTCGACGACCGTCTTCGGGCCGTCGACATGGCAGGTGAGCACATCGACGCCCTGGTCGATCAGGCTGTTGGTGGCTTCGGCTTCCTTCACCGGCATCGACCAGTCGCCGGTGAAGATCACCTGCGTGGTCGCTTTCGGATTGGCGAGCTTGGCGCCGAGCGTGAAGGCGTTGATGTTGCGCAGCACCTGCGGAATGGGCTTGGCGGCGACAAAGCCGAGCTTGCCGCTCTTCGACATCGAGCCGGCGACGATGCCGGCGACGTGCTGCGCTTCGTCGATATAGCCGAAATAGCTGCCGGCGTTCTTCGGATCTTTTTCAGACCACAGGCCGCCGCAATGCTCGAAGCGGATTTTCGGATTCTTCGCCGCCATCTTGAGCATGTGCGGATTGTAGTAGCCGAACGACGTCGGGAAGAGCAGCGTCGCGCCGTCGAGATTGATCATCGACTCCATGGTCTTTTCCACGGCGTCGGTCTCGGGGACCTTCTCTTCTTCAACGACCTTGACGCCCGGCATCTTCTTGAGCGCGGCGGCGCCGGCGGCATGGGCCTGGTTGTAGCCATAGTCGTCGCGCGAGCCGACATAGATGAAGCCGACCGTCGTTTCGGCAGCGAATGCTCCCCGCAGCGGCAAGGCGGTACCGAGGGTCAAGGCGGCCGTCCCCTTCAGGAGGTGACGACGCGATAGCTTGTCGAAATTCATGGCTTGCTCCCTGTACGCACGCGAACGCCGAGGGCGCCGCTGCTCCTTGGCCACCAGGACGATGGCCGTTGTCGGATTAGACGGGTTCCCCGTCGCAAGCCCCATGCCACAGGGTCCGGGCCGGGCCGCCAGGGCTGGCCTTTGATTTAGCTTGGGAATCTACATCGTTTGGTTGTGGGACCGCGGGCCGGGGCGACCAGCCCCTGCGCACTGATTAAAAATTGGGCAGCCCCTCAACACATTTCTATGCACGCAGAATGGGCAGTTTGAGGCCAGATGCGGCGTCTCACTCCGCTCGTCCCCGCGAAGGCGGGGACCCAGCTCTTAGCACCCGCCCCTGGATTCCCGCCTTCGCGGGAATGAGCGGATAAATTCTAGCGCTTGGCGCGTTCGACGAGCATCGCGCGGATGGCGGCGAACACCGCATCGAACGCCGGCCGCCGATAATCCCACTTTGGATCGCCCGACAGCGGCACCATCACCATGGTGGCGTTGGCTTCGAACAGCAGAATGTCACCGGCCGCGTTCACGGCGAAGTCGATGCCGCCATAGTCGAGATCGAGCGCCGCATTGACGCGCTCCAGCGCCGCCATGCCGCGCGGCCCGATGAAGGCTGGCATATCCTCGAGGAACGCCTGATCCACACGCCGATTGTCGGGCGAGTGCGCCATGTCGGCCTTGAAATAATGGATCTTCCAGTGCCGGGCGATCGCCAGATGCAGCGGATAGATCTTGCGATCGATGATCATGACCCGGAGCTTGCGATAAAATCCGTCGGCATCGCGCGCATCGAGCTGATCGATCAGGCACAACTCGTCGCCGGGAATGGCGCTGGCGGTCGCGATCAGTTCCTGGAGGTTTTCGACACGCTCGAAATGGCGGCCGGTATGGAAACCAAGCGGGCGCACCAAAAACGGAAACGAAAATCCGTGCGCTGCGATCGTTGCGGCAGCATCGGCTGCCGCAAGCTGCCCCCGCGGCACGGTGACCATCCGGGGCACGATCAGATTGGGCAGCCCGCGCAACCGCTCAACGTTCGCGGCGCGCCCGGTCTTGAGCACGGCGCGTGGGTGATTGATCACCGGCCGATCGGTCCGCGCCACCAGACGACACGCCGCCTCGAGACCTTCGCGGCACAGATCCGCATCGCCGATGCTGTTGAAGAGGAGATCGTGCGGCGGCAGCGGCCGTTCCGGATCGGCATATTCGGCGACCAGGACTGTGGTGAGGAAACGCCGGTCGTCGAGCAGCGTCGACGTCGGGATGTTGCCGCCGGCGGCCGAGATCAACAACAAAACCGCGATCGGCGCACCATCACCGCGATACGGCAAGGTCGTCTGAAAATGATCCCTGAACGCCTTGTCGCGATGCAGCCGGGCGCCGACGGCATCGCCGCGCTCGGCAAGCAGGTTGCCCATGCCGCGATGGGCGTGGACGTGATCGGGATCGAGCCGCAATGCGGTCTCGAAATGGGCATGCGCCGGCTCCGGCTCGCCGCTCAGAAACAGCAGGTTCGCCAGATTGACGTGCCCGTTGGCATTGTCGGGATGATGCCGCACCGCCTCGCCGAACAATGAGCGGGCGGCGTCGCTGTAGCCGGCGGCGAGGACCAGCGTGCCGAAATCATTCAGAACCGCGAAGTCGGTCGGCGTATCGCGAAGAAGCTGCAAATAATCGCGCTTGGCGTCCTCGAACAGGCCCTGCTCGCGCAACAGTCCGGCGCGTTCGAAACGCGCCCCCGGAGCATTGGGCTCGCGTTCCAGCAGGCGATCGAGTTCTTCGATGCGCCGGCGGCGGCCGGTGAGCGGCGAATGTTTGTTCACCTGTGCGCCCCGGCCGTGTCGCCGCGAATTAGTCCTTGCCCCAGGACACGATAATCGAGCCCGCTCGCATGAGAAGACAAATCACTCGCCGCGGCGACGGACGCCGCCGGACATGCCGCTGGATGCCGAGTTAAGCGATGCGTTCTGGGGGATCACGGCTCGCTAACCACTGGCACCTGCCGTGCTTGTCATCAACGGATTTCCAAGTAAAATGAGCGCACTTCCGGGATGGAGTCCCCCCGTAACCGCCGATGAGGCTGATGACTCCTGCAGGGCGCTTGGCGCCGGCAGGATCGCGTCTTCGGGCTCCTGCCGTCTCCAAGATCGTTGCGTGCTTGCTTGACCGTCAAGGCGTAGGCGCCTTGCGTGACTATTTGCGAATTGTAGGAGGCAGCATGACCGGCCGTTTGGACAAAGACTTTGGTGCTAGCGTCGCGCGGGTTCCAAGGGAACGGTGCGATCCTGAGACCGGGTTCGGTCGCCTTGATGAGGATTTAGGACTCTAATGCTGGCATATGTCTGGGTCGCAGTCGGCGGGGCGCTCGGCACGATCGCGCGCTTCTGGCTGTCCACCGTGGTGGCGCGCGCGTTCGGTGAAACGTTTCCTTGGGGAACGCTGATTATTAATGTCGGCGGTTCATTCGTGATCGGATTTTTCGCCGCGCTGACCGGTCCGGATGGCCGCGTGTTTGTCGGTTCGACCGCCCGGCAGTTCTTCATGATCGGCATCTGCGGTGGCTTTACGACCTTTTCATCGTTCAGCCTGCAGACGCTTAGCCTGATGAACGATGGCGAATGGTATCGCGCCGGCGCCAATGTCGTCCTGTCGGTCGTGCTTTGCATGGTGGCGGTCTGGGCCGGCGTCGTGCTCGCAAACCTCGTCAACGCGATGAGATGACAAGGCAAATGGGATATGACGATGGAGACGCCCCGCGACGCCGTCCTGCTTCGGATTTTCTTCAGCGAGGACGACAAGTTCGAAAACCGCCCGTTGCACGAAGCGATCGTGCTGAAGGTTCGCGAAATGCAGCTTGGCGGCGCCACCGTGCTGCGCGGCCATATCGGCCTTGGAGCGTCGGCTCACATTCACACCACCAAAATTCTGCAGCTTTCCCAGGATTTGCCAGTGGTGGTGGAGATCGTCGCGCCTCAGGAAAAGATCGACATTTTCTTGCCGGCGCTCGACGAGATGATGAAATCCGGCGGCGGCCTCGTGACCCTGCAGAGCGTGCAGGTCCTGCAATACAGTAAGGCCAAGCCGGAATAGCCGCCGGCGGCCGGGCTCGGCCGCAAGCATTGTGTCACAGCCCGACGCAACACTTCCCCAGTCTCCGACGTAATCCGACACGCTTCCGCCGCCGCGTCGGCGATCTCACGCTCGCTTCGGTCGGCGCCAGTTTGATCTGGGATTCGCCGTTCGGACCGCTACGGGTCGATTACGCCTACCCGATCGCCAAGCAGAAGCTACGACGTGACCCAGCGGCTCAATTTCACCGCCGGGGGGTTTTAGCGCACCACCCAGTAGGCATGTCCCGGGCGCGATGCGGCACAAAGTGCTGCATTGCAGACCCGGGATCTTGGCAAGATACTGACCGCCGAGACTGTGACGATCCCGGATCTGCGGAGCAGCGCTATCGCGCTGCGCCGCGTCCGGGAAATGCGCGAGCTCGCAATGATGAAAGTTACGCCGCCTTGGAAACCTTGCCGGCCGCGCTCAGGCCGCGCTCGATGTCGGCAAAGATATCTTCAATGTGCTCGATGCCGACCGAGAGCCGCACATAGCCGTCGGTGACGCCGGTCGCGTCTTGCTCCTGCGGCGACAATTGCGAGTGCGTCGTCGTCGCCGGATGGATCGCGAGACTGCGGGCGTCGCCGATATTGGCGACGTGATAGAACAACTCGAGCGCGTCGATGAAACGGCGGCCGGCGTCCTTGCCGCCGGCAAGCTCGAAGCCGACCAGACCGCCGAGGCCGCCCTTGAGATATTTCTCGGCGCGTTGGCGATGCACGCCGGTCTGCACCGACGGATGAATGACGCGGGTCACCTCGGGACGCTTTTTCAGGAATTCCACCACCGCCTGCGCATTCTCCGAATGCCGCGCGACACGCAGCGCCAGCGTCTCCAGACCCTGCAGCGTGAGGAACGCGTTGAACGGCGACATCGCCGCGCCGAGATCGCGCAGCAGCGTGACGCGCGCCTTGATGATGTAGGCGATCGGCCCCAGCGGCTTCACCGCCTCGGTCCACACCGCGCCGTGATAGCTCGGATCCGGCGTGTTGAGCGCCGGCTGCCGGGTCGGATGCGCGCCCCAATCGAAGGTGCCGCTGTCGACGATCAGACCGCCGATCGAGGTGCCGTGACCGCCGAGATATTTGGTCGAGGAATACACCACCACCGCCGCGCCGTGCTCGAACGGCTTGGTGAGGATCGGAGCCGCGGTGTTGTCGACGATCAGCGGGATGCCGAGGTTGCGGCCGATCTCGGCCACTTCGGCAATCGGGAAAACCGCGAGCTTCGGATTGGGCAGCGTCTCGGCATAATAAGCGCGGGTGCGCTCGTCGGTGGCTTTGCGGAAATTGTTGGGATCGACCGGATCAACAAAACGGACTTCGATGCCCTGGTCCTTGAGCGTGTTGGCGAACAGGTTCCAGGTGCCGCCATAAAGGTCGGTCGAGCTGACGACGTTGTCGCCGGCGCGCGCCAGATTCTGCAGCGCAACGGCCGAAGCCGCTTGACCGGACGCCAGCGCCAGCGCGCCGACACCGCCCTCCAGCGCCGCGACGCGCTTTTCCAGCACGTCGTTGGTCGGGTTCATGATGCGCGTATAAATGTTGCCGAGCTCTTTGAGCGCGAACAGATTGGCGGCGTGCTCGGTGTCGCGGAATTGATAGGACGTGGTCTGATAAATCGGCACGGCGACTGCGCCGGTGGTCGGGTCGGCACGCCAGCCGGCGTGAAGCGCAATGGTTTCCGGATGCTTTGATGCTGAAGACATGAGCGCGATCTCCCGTTGTGCACGCGTGGCGGGATGATGCTCACCGCCCCTTCGCGTACGGAGTATAATATTTCTCTCAAGTCAAGCAATGAGAGATGAAAAGTAAAATAATTCCATGTTGATGGCGGAAGATAGGCGAAACTTTTTTAGCCGTTCAAATCGACCGCGCGGCCGTTCGGGACGGCTGGCTCAGAAACAGGTCTCGCGCAACCTAGGCTATGCGGCGCGTGCGACCGGCCCAATACGGCTCGCGCAGCGTCCGCTTCAAGAGTTTGCCCGACGCATTGCGCGGCAGCGCATCGATGAAGTCGACCGAACTCGGGCGCTTGAAGCCGGCGAGCTTGCCGCGACTCCATTCGATCAGCGCCGGCTTCATTCATGGCTGACACCTTGGCGTCGCACCACCACGGCTTTGACGGTCTCGCCCCACTTCGCATCCGGCACGCCGATCACGGCGCATTCCAGAACATCCGGATGCGCCATCAGCGCGGCCTCCACTTCGGCCGGATAAACGTTCTCGCCACCGGTGATGATCACGTCCTTGATGCGGTCTTTCAGAAAGATGAAGCCGCCCTCGTCGACATAGCCGGCGTCGCCCGTGTGAAACCAGCCGTCGCGGATTGCCTGCGCGGTCGCATCCGGCCGCGCCCAATAGCCGGTCATGAGGTTTTCGCCCTGGTAGAGGATTTCGCCGACTTCGTAGGGCGGCAAATCCTGGCCCTCGGAATCGACGATGCGCACGCGGCTGCCGAGCATCGGCCGGCCGCAGGACAATAAACGCTCGCCGCTATGCTCCTCATGCGGCAAGGTCGCGAATGGCCCGGTCGTTTCGGTGAGCCCGTACAATTGCATGAAGCGGCATTTGAAGGTTTCGATCGAGCGCCGCAGCAGGTCCGGCGAGATCGGCGCGGTGCCGTAAGTGATGAGCTTGAGCGCCGAGAAATCCGCCGCGCGCACACCGGGCAATTCGGTAATCAGCAGCATCAATGTCGGCACCAGGAGCGTGCTCTCGATGCGCTGCTCCACCATGGTCTTGAGCAGCACTTCGGGTAGCGCCTCGCGCACAACCACCACGGTCGCCCCGCTCTGCATCGCCCACATCGCCCACATCGTGCCGCCGATATGGAACAGCGGCAGGCAGATGAGCGAGCGGCCGCCTTCACGCATCTCCGGCGCCTCGATCGCGCCGCACGAGCCGATATTGAGCAAATTCCAGCCGGTCAGCATCGCGCCCTTGGGAACGCCGGTGGTGCCGGAGGTGCAAAAGTGCGCGCACACGGCGCCATCGCGATCGCGCCGTGGATCTTCGCCGCCGCGCGGCAAATCCGCGAAGGTTAGCGCTTGTACGCCGATGCCCTCGACGGCGGCCTTGAATTCCGGGCCGACAACGATGAGTTTTGGTTTGGCATCGTCGACGATCTGTTTGATCTCGCGCGGCGTAAGCCGCCAATTCAGCGGCGCCGCCACCAGGCCGGCCTTGTCGAGTGCGAACAGCAATTCGAAGTACGCGTCGCTGTTTTTGTCGAGGATGCCGACGCGATCGCCGGGCGCGAGGCCGAGCTTTTCGACGAAGCCTGCCGCGAGTTGCGATGTGGATTCGTCGAATTGGGCAAAGGTTTGCGACCGGCCTTCGAACCAGACCGCCTCCAGCGCCGGATGTCGTTTTGCGCGCCAGCGCAGCATTTCCGCGATCGTTCGCATCGACGCTAAACCTCCCAAGAATAGCCGGCGCTAAAGCCGAATGACCACTAACGACCTCGTCATTGCGAGCGAAGCGAAGCAATCCAGACCGGCGTCGAAAAGCTGGATTGCTTCGTCGCTGCGCTCCTCGCAATGACGATTGTCGGAGCAGCCAGCCAGCACGCCTCAAGCCAAGCTTTTCATAATTTTTTCCAGCGACACCGCCGCCCGCTCATGCTCGACCTTGGCCACAACGCGCGCGCCGTCTTCGATCTCGACTGAGAACCGGAAGCGGTTCTTTTCTCGGTTCAGCAACGCCGCCTTGATGATCAGTTCGGCGCCGACCTTGCTGGCGCCCAGATGATCGATGACGACGCGCGTACCGACCGTGATCTGTCCGGGCTCAAGCTGGTTCTTCACCAAGTTTGCGCAGGCGAATTCGGCGATGGTGACCAGATACGGCGTCGCAGCGACCTGCGGCATCGACGGGATCAAGTGCGCCGACGGTGTCTTTTGCCTCGACCGTCACGCGGGTGACGGAGGTGAGTTGGTCTTGTGCAGTCGTCGCGTCGGCGGACGTCATTGTATCTCCCTGCCTGTATTGTTCCGCTCATTCCCGCGAAGGCGGGAATCCAGCGCTGGGTCCCTGCCTTCGCAGGGACGAGCGGCTTTCGACCGTCACAGCCGCCGGGTGTTCGGCTTCCAGCTGCGTTCGAGATTGTCGATCAGTTTCTGATCGTAGAGACAGCGGCTTTGCTGGCGCGCATAGGTCGCCATGTAGCGGCGAAAGATCGTCAGCGGCTCCTCGGCGACGCGCAATGCCTTGCGGTTGCTGACCGCGCTCATCATGCCGGCGCGGATCAGTTGCGCCGCATTGGCCTCGATCGCTGCATCCATGCCGGCTGCCGGGACGACTTCATCACAGATGCGGCGGCCTTCCGGGGTATCGGCGTGGAAGACGCGCTCGTAAAAGATGCCCTCGCGGGCCAGCTTGCCGCCGACCAACCGCGGGAAGCGCAGGTTGGCGGCGCCGGGGATAAAGCCTTCCTTACTGGCCGGCAGATTGAAATAAGAGCCCTGCTCGGCGATGACGCGGTCCATGATGCACAGAAGCTGACAGCCGCCGCCGATGGCAAACGCTTCCACCGCCGCGATCCAGGGCTTCTCGGCATAATCCTCGTATTGCTCGTCGTACGATTCCGAGCGCCAGTGGCCGCGATAGATTTTGTGCAGCAGGCCAAGCTCACGCTCGATGAAGAAATGCACGAACGATATCTGGCCATAATAGAGGTGCGTGAGATTGATGCCGGCGTTAAAGATGCGGCGGTCTTTGTATTTCGGATGGTGCACGGTGCCGCCGCGTAGCACGCCGACTTCGATTGTGTCGTCGAGCAAAACCAGATCAACGGCGGTCTCCAGCGCCGCGGTCGCGCGATCATCTTCCGCGTTGAGGAATTTGGTGTTGAGCAGGGTGACGTAGCCGACGTTGCCGCGGCGTTCGACCTTGGCCTCGCCGAGATCCACCGTGCCGGTCTGGCGAAATGCGGCGAGCTTTTCCAGAGCTTCCGGCTTCGGCCTGAGCATGGCGTGGATCAGATGCATGCCGCAGCGTTCGTCGGCCAGCACCTGGGCGATGAACATGCCCTGCTCCAGCTCGCGGCCGAGCTTGGCGCTTTGTTGCATCAGCGCGCGCTCATCGTCGATCTGCTCGCGGTTGGGCAACAACGCCGGATAGCGGCTCGCCACCGCCATGAGCACTTCACCAACCCGCAGGAAGCGCGCACCATTGCCGGTCGCTTCGTCGTAAAGAGCTACGGCGTGACGGCGGAAGAATTTTTCTTTGACGCTCAGCGCCTGGGCGCGAAGCGCCGCCGGATCCGCCGACTTACCCGCCGCGAGCAGGGCTTCGATGTCGGTGCAATATTTGGACGCGGCTTCCGCATCCTGCGCAAGCGTGGCACCGAGCACCGGCTCGGCAGGCGCCGGCGATCCCGGCCGGACAGCGACTGTCTGCACGCGAAACCTCCCTTAAGACCAGCGACTGCCCTGCGGCCACCGGCGGATTTTTTCAAAGCCGTGCCGCAGTTCAGCCGCCGGGTTCGCAACCCGATTTACCGCCACTATAGCGCCCTTCGCCGACCGGCGGCATCGGCAAAAATGACGGGGTAAGGGCGGCGTTGCCGCACCACGCGGCCGCAATGCAGGGTGTTTTCAACGGCGTGCGGTAACGGCGCCCCACCGACGGGCCTAAGCGGGAACGGCTTCCTTCACCGCATTGAGCATGCCGGTGCGGTCATGGCAGTGGCGGTACTCAAACAGCTGATCGGCCGCGCGCGCCACCGTCACCTCGTGATAGAGCCGCAGCTTGGCCGCCGGGCCGAGGCTCGATAGATATTTCATCGCTGCCCCGAAGATCCGCACATGCGTGGGATGCGATTCCGACCAGCGCTCCAAAGCCGCGAGGCTTTTCCACCAGCTCATGCCGTAGCTCTTCTCGGTCGGCCGACCGTCGCCGTCGAGCACGGTCATGTAGCGGTTGGCGAAGCAGCCGATGGAGCGGCCGTCGTCGCGCAGGAAATCCATGCCCTCGCGCAGCACCGGCTCGACGTCGTCGAGATACATTTTGCGTTCGGCGGCATCGGTGTCGCTCCAATCCTGGCCGGAGCGGATCAGACAAATATTGTCATGCGGTTTGACCCGCAGGCAGTCGCCGTCGCGAACGAGGCTCGGCGACCCCGGCCGGCGCCATGTCGTTGGTCTGCGAGCACGGAATGCGGTCGCGCATGCCGCCCCAATAGGCGTGCTCCATGATGTCGCCGCTGAGGCTGTCGGCGACCACGGCCACGCCTTCAGGCCGGCCGAGCGAGGAGAACAGCGTCTCATAGTCGTTCACCGCCGGGCTCAAAACCTCGATAAAAGTGCCGAGGCCGGCGATGCTCCTGCTGCGCGCCGGTCCAACCCTCGCGCGCGGCCGGCAGCCAGGCCGCGAATGTTTGTTGATCGTCCCAATAGGCGACGGAGACAACGTTGTCGTAGCCGGCCTCGTCCCGATAGGCAGCGCGGTCCCAGTGCTTCGGGCCGCCCTCGACGGCGAACTTCGCCTCGAGCCAGGCCAGCGTCGCGTCGCGCGCCGGCGGCGCGTCGCCGCGATATTGCAGGCCGAAATAGGCCATCACCACACGTTCGACCTTCGCGTCATGGCGCGCCACGAAGGCCGGGTATGGCGGCTGATAGTCGTCCGGCACGCGGCGGTGACGGGTGCGGGCGACTTGCAGATGCGGCGGGATCGCGGATTCCATCGCACCCTCACTCGGCGGCTTGGACCGGCGCAAACGGCGCGACGTTCGCGGCCTTGGCTTCCGGCTTTGTCGGCGATCTCGCCTTGGGCTCGCCATCGATCGGCAGCGCCATGGTCTCGACCCGATTGCCGGGGCGATTGTTGAACAGCAGCCGGGTCACGTCCGGGCGCGAATAATGTCCGGCCGGATCGGCCGCCGCTTTCGCCACCGAAATCATGCCGAGATCGATATCGGCGTAGAGCAGCCCCTCCTGGTCGGGCGGCAGCGGCTGCGCCAGCGGCGAACCGTCCGGGCCATAGATCACCGCGAAGCCGCCGCCGGCATGCAGGAACTGATGCTTCTCCGGCGTGTCGCACAGCTCGTCGATCATCGCCTGCGAGACGGTGGCGCACGGCGCGATCACGAAGCACGAGCCCTCGACCGCATAGATCTTGCTCGCCGCGTTGTTGACCTCGGCGCCGAGCGCATGCGCGAACGGGTCGTAGAGCGAAAAGCTCGGCCAGGCCGCGACATGCACCTGCTCGTTCTGCGCATACATGGCGTATTTGGACAGCGGCTGCAGATGCTCCCAGCAGCACAGCGCGCCGAGCCGGCCGACATCGAGCTCATGCACCGCAAGGTCGCGAGCCGTCGCCCTCGCCGAATACCGTGCGCTCGGCGTGCGTCGGCTTGAGCTTGCGGCGCTTGGCGATGGTTTCGCCGTCCGGTCCGATGATCCATTGCGCGATGTAGAGGCTGCCGCCGGCACGCTCGGACAGGCCGAGCACCACCGTCATCTTGTTGCGCTTGGCGGCGGCACGCAGGCGCTCCGCCTCCGGGACTGTCGTAGCTGAGCGAGTTGTCGAAGTAGCGCGAGACGAAGCCGCGCATGATCGCCCAGGCCGGCGCGCCGAGCCAGATCCACCAGGGGTAGCCGGGTATCCAGGTTTCCGGAAAGGCGATCAGGCGAGCGCCGGCGGCGCCGGCCTCGTCGATGAACGTGATGGCTTTCTCGACCGAGGCGTCCAGGTCGAGAAATGCGGGCGCGGCCTGCACGGCGGCGACTTTGTATTTCGGATGCACGACGGCCATGGCGGTTCCTTTCCCCGGAGCAGATTGTTTGCTGAGCTTGCAGTCTAGGAGCGGCCGGTCCCGACGCTTGGCTGCGCGCGCAATAAATATTGTCTGGCGGCGCAGGGGTTTCTGCCGGGTTTTGCAAGCGCGCGCGCCGGGTGCTAGTCTGCGCGTCGCCGGTTTCTTCGCTAGGTATAGAGCGGAGCATGATCTGTTTCGGATCATGCTCAAGCCAGGTGCGGTGACATGAAAACCGTACTGACAACGGCCGATATTGCCGAGCGCAAGCGTTTTCAGTTCTGGCAGGATGCGGTCTGCGACACGTTCGTTGAACTGGATTGCCAGGCCGGCCGGCATGAGCGGTTTTTCGGCGAGATCACCACGGCCGCCTGCGACGGCTTGCATTTTTCCACCGTCGTGTCCGAGAGCCAAACCGTCAGGCGTACCCGCGGCCGCATCAGCCGCGCGCGCGAAGAGGTGATGCTGATCAGCCTGCAGGTGCGCGGCGTCGGCATCGTTGCGCAGGACGGCCGCGAAGCGCGGCTCGAGCCCGGCGATTTCGCCTGCTACGACAGCACGCGGCCCTACACGCTGAACTTCGACGCCTCGTTCGAGCAGCTCGTGCTGCACATGCCGCGCGACGCCATGGTCCGGCGCATCGGCCGCACCGAACTATGGACCGCGCGGCGGATCGAGGGCGCAAGCCCGGTCGGCTCGCTGGTGATGCCGTTCGTGCGGCGCACCGCTTCGATCGTTTCGGACATCGCGCCGGCAACGGCGAGCCGGCTGTCAGAGACTTGCTTGTCGCTGGTGACCGCGGCACTCGGCGAACGGCTGTCCGCCATCGGCCAGCGGCACGAGCCCCGCCCGTACGGCGCTGATCTTCCGCGCCAAGGCGATCATCGAAAGCCATCTGCACGACCACGCGCTCAACACCGAAAAGGTGGCCGAGCTGATCGGCATTTCGCCGCGTTACGTGCAGGATCTGTTCCGCGCCGACGGCACCACGGTCAGCGACTTTATCTGGAAACGCCGGCTGGAAAAAAGCCGCCGCGATCTCGCCGACCCGCTGCGCTCGGCGCGACTCGATCGCGCAGATCGCGCTCGCCTGCGGCTTCGCCGATTTCGGCCATTTCAGCCGCCGCTACAAGGACGCGTTCGGCGTATCGCCGCGCGAGGATCGGGCGTTGCTGCGGGGTGGGGGTGTGCGGAGCAGCGGCGAGGCGTAGCGTACGTAATTCTCATGCGTTATTGCGAGGAGCGAAGCGACGAAGGAATCCAGATCCCCGCGCAAGCCGGCTGGATTGCTTCGCTACGCGGCAATGACGAGAAATTCTGACCGACCGCCGGTTCAGTGCGGCTCACACATGCAGATGGGCGAGCACGTCGCTGCGCTCGATTTCGGAGCGCGAGCCGGCGAGCCGGACGCGGCCCTGGTCCATGATCAGATAACGGTCGGCGATGCGCTCGGCGAAGGCGAGATTTTGCTCGACCACGATGAGGGCCGCACCGGCCGCCTTCTTTTCAGCAATCAGCGCGTCCATGTGCAGGATATTTTCCCACTGCACGCCTTCGCTCGGCTCGTCGAGCAGGATCACCGGCTGATCCTCGGCGAGGCCGCGGACGAAGGAGAGCATCTTTTTCTCGCCGCCCGAGAGCGTGCCGGCATGCTGGTTGAGCCTGCGCTCCAGAATCGGGAAGCGATCGAAATAGCCGCGGAACGGCGCCAGCTTGCGGCTTGCGCGCATCAGCGTGAGATTGTCGCGCACCGAAAGGTCGTCAAAGACCGGACGAACCTGCGGACAATAGGAGATACCGGCACGGCGGCGCGCGGCCGGATCGAAGCTCGTGATCGGTGCGTCGCCGAGAAGAACGCGCCCCTGCGCGCACGGCAGATAGCCGGTCAGAAGCTTCATCAGCGTGGTCTTGCCGACGCCGTTGCGGCCGAGCACGCACAAGACTTCGCCGGCGGCCGCCGCGCCGCTGAGATCGCGCACGATGGTGGTCGAGCCATAGCCGCCGCTGAGATTGTCGAACACGAGGCGCGGCGCGCTCACTTCCCGCTCCCGACATAGACCGCGCGCACGGCGGGGTCGGCCTGGATCGCTGCGACGCTGCCTTTGGCCAAGCAGCGCGCCGTTGTGCAGCACATAAACGACCTGCGCCAACTCCTTCACCAGGCTCATATCGTGCTCGATGATGACGATCGTGCCGCCGAGCCGCGCCGGCCGCCCAGCGGATGAGATCCATCGCGGCTGCGGTCTCTTCGGGCGACAGGCCGGCGCACGGTTCGTCGAGCAGCAACACGCGCGGCTCGGTGAGCAGCGCCATCGCAAGCTCGAGGATTTGTTGCTCGCCGTGCGACAGTTCGCCGGCCTTGCGGGCGCCGGCGGCGAGAAACGGATAGCGCGCCTGCAGCTCCTTCTGCATCGGGCTGGTCCAGCGGCGAAGCCGCGGATCAAACAACGAAAGCTTGCCGGCGCGGCCGCTCCAGAGTGCGATGGCGAGGTTGTCGGCGATCGACAGGTCCGGAAACACGCTCGGAATTTGCAGCTTGCGGGCAACGCCGAGGCCGCTGACGCGGTTGGGCGCAAGGCCGGCGATCTTCAAGCCGCCGAGATCGATGGCGCCGGATGCCGCAGCAAGCTCACCGCTGACGACATTGAACATCGAGGTCTTGCCGGCTCCGTTCGGGCCGATGACGCAAAAGATCCCGGCTTGATCGAAATCGAGCGACAGCTTGTTGAGGATCGTGACCTCTCCGACATGCACGCTGATGTCATTGAGCGCGAGTTTGGCCGGCGGCCGCGTCGCGGTTTCGCCCGGCGCGGCAAGCTCGGCCTGCACGCGCTTGCGCTGTGGCAAGCGGCGCAGCAACGGGTCGGCCAGGCCGGCAATGCCCTGCGGAAAGACCAGCACGATGGCGATGAAGAACAACGCCATCAGCACTTCCCAGAACGGCAGCGTGTCGCGCAATTGTGCGGTCAACGAGCCGACCAGAAGCGTGCCGATCACCGGCCCCAACAGGCTGGCGCGGCCGCCGACTGCGGCCCAGATCACGAGGTCAGCGGAGAGGCCAAAGCCGATGACCTGCGGGGTGACGATGCCCTGCTGCGGCGCGTAAATGGCGCCGCCGATCCCCGCCATGAATCCGCTGACCCCGAACGCTACGGCCTTGAGCTGATCGGTGTCGAAGCCGAACAGCTTCAGCCGCCGCTCGTTCTGCGCCAGCGCCCGCCACAGCACGCCGATCGGCGCGTTGTAGAGCCAGGCCGCAAGCGCCAGCACCACCAGCAAAACGGACGCCGCCACATAATAGACGTCGGAGATTTCGTCCAAGCCCGGCAGCCCCGGAATGCCCTTCAGGCCGTTGAACCCGCCGGTGACCGAATTCCACGAGGTGGCGACCTGGAAGGCGAGCAATGCCAGCGCCAAGGTGATCATCGAGAAATAGGCGCCGCTCTCGCCGGAGCGGCGAAAGATCACGATGCCGATCAGATAAGCGAGCACGCCGGCGACGATGGCGGATACCGGCATGGCCAGCACGGCGATGATCGGACTGTCGGCAAACGCCAAGAACGCAAGCCCGGACAGATAAGCCGCGAGCCCGAAAAACAGCGCCTGACCGAGCGGCAGAAATCCCGCCTGCCCCCAGCACAAGCCGACGCCGACGGCGGCGACCGCATAAAGCGCATAGAGGCCGAGCTGATAAGCCCAGAACTCGCCGAGCAGAAACGGCAGCGCAACTGGCGACGAGGACGACGATGACGGCGCGGATCATCGTTCGCTCATTCCTGCCCCCGATCGCGGTCGGGGATAAACTTCAAGCGGTAATGCAGACTTCAATGTATCGAGCTGGGTCCCCGCGTTCGCGGGGACGAGCGGCGTACGAGAATGCCATCTCAGATTTACATTAGCTGCGCGCAACGATCCCTCGCGGGCGGAGCCAGAGGAACAGGATCGAGAGCACCAGAACGGCAAAATAGCCGTTGGCCGCGTTGGTCACCGCCGAGATCACGCTGTCGACGCCGCCGATCACTGTCGCGCCCGACAACAAGCCGGCGACGCTGCCGAGCCCGCCGACGATGAGGACAAAAAAGGCGCGCAGCACGTAATCGAGCCCCATGAACGGCTGCACCGGCACCAGCGGAGCGATCATCACGCCGCCAAGACCTGCAAGGCACGTGCCGGTGACGAAGGTGCCGGCCGCGAGCCAGCGCACCGAGATGCCCTGCGCCTGCGCAAGCTCCGGGTTGCTGACCATGGCGCGGATGCGGCTGCCGGTCCGGCTGCGGCCGTACCAGACCACCAGCGCGGCGACGACCGCGATCGAGATCGCGATCAGCAGCAGCCGATAGATCGGATATTCGGTGCCGAGAAACTTGACGGTGCCGGGCAGCGGAATGTTCACCGAGCGGTAGCCGAGCCCAAAGATCGCTTCGGCGAGCTTGCGCAGCAGCAGGCTCAAGCCCCAGGTGGCCACCAGCGTATCGAACGGCCGGCGATACAACGGCCGGATCATGATCCACTCGACCACAAAGCCGAGGACCGCACAGGTCATGATCGTGAGCGGCACGGCCGCCAGATACGGCAAGCCGCCGGCCTGCGCCACGTAGGCACAATAGGCGCCGATCATCACAAACTCGCCATGCGCGATATTGAGCACGCCGAGCAGGCCGAAGATCACCGCGAGCCCGAGCGCGAGCACCGCAAGCGTGGAGATGCCGTAAAGAACGTTGATCGCCTGGGTGACGATCAGCGGGTCCATTGCGGTGTCTCCTTGAGGTTCACGAAGAGAGATTACCTACAAACCGGTCAAAGGCGACACTTAGTCGACATCGCAGCGAGGCACCCTCTCCCGCGGGAGAAGGGAGTTGCATCAGCAAGCTGAAGCGCTCCCGTTTCCTGAATGCTCCCCGTTCAACCGCGTCAGTCTTGCATCAAGTCTTGCAGGTTTCGCCGCTCTTCACGTCGTCGTAGGTCTTGATGATGTCGAAGTCGGCGCCCTTGCAGGTGGCGAGATACATGGTCTTGTCGACATGGCGGCCGCGCATCGTCACCGGACCGGCCGCGGTCGGGAAGGTCAAACCTTCTGACGCCGCCATGCATTTTTTCGCATCGGTGCCGCCGGCCTTGGTGGCGAGCGCGTGCGCGCAGTAGACGCCGCCGTAACAATCGGCGCCGATCAGGCCCAGCTGGGGTGCCTTGTCGCCGAACTTGGCGAAGTAGGCCGCCTTGAATTTTTTGTTGGCCTCGCCGGGCGCGTTCTCGAAGTAGGACAGGCAGGAGAACAGGTTGGCGCTGGCGTCGGCGCCGATGCCGTGCAGCGTGTTCTCTTCCAGCAGCAGCGACAGCCGGCCGATGTCCTTGTCGAGGCCGAAGCCGGCGAAGGTGCGGTTGAAGTTGACGTTGTCGGCGCCGACCAGCGTGATCAGCACCAGGTCGGGCTTCGCCGACTTGATGCGGGTCACGATCTCCTCGAACTTGTTGGGCGCGCCGAACGGCACGTATTCCTCGGCGACCACTTTGCCGCCGTTCTCGTTGATGTATGTCTTGGCGTGCTCGTTGCACTTGCGCGGCCAAACGTAATCGTCGCCGATCAGATAAACCGATTTGGCGCCGCGGTCCTTCATCATATAGCTGACGGACGGGCGGATTTGCTGTTCGGGCGTGTCGGCCAGGACGTAGGTGTTGGAGGCGCACTCACCGCCTTCGTAGGTCGGCGTGTAGATGTACGGCACTTTGCCCTTGATGGTGGCGACCAGCGCCTCGCGGGTGGCGCTGTCGTGCGAGCCGACGAACATGTCGACCTTCTCCTCGAGCATCAGCCGAATGGCTGACTTGGTCGACTCGGCGGGCGGACCGCCGGCGTCGGTCGGAATGAGCTTGATCTGCCGTCCGAGAATGCCGCCGGCTTTGTTGATCTCTTCGGCAGCAAGTTCGGCCGAGGCCTTTTGCGTCGGGCCGAACAGCGAAGCCGGGCCGCTGAGCGCGGCGAACAGCCCGATCTTGAATTCATCCGCGGCGGCCGCCGGGCGAATGAGTCCCGGCAGGGCGGTGAATGCCGCACCGGCGGCGACACCGCCGAGCAGCGTACGCCGGGTCAATCTTTGCTTGCGAATGCTCATGTGAACGTCCTCCTCGTTCGCAGTCCCGTGAACTGATCAGGCCCGCTCTGGCGGCGCGGGCAGTTTTGGCAACAACGGCTCCAGCGCCGCAGCGATGGCGAGCACCGTCTGGTCGCTCCCGGCCGGCCCGGACAATTCCATCCCCACCGGCAAGCCCGATTTGGTCAATCCGACCGGCAAGCTGATGCCCGGAATGCCGCCGACACTGCCGGGACCGGTATTGCGGATGAAGGTCGGGAATGTCGGCACCGCGGCACCGTTGAGAATGAAGGTCTCGTCTTCGCCGATCTTAGCCGCCGGCGACGGCGTGGTCGGAAAGATGATGGTCGCCACATCGTATTCGCGGAAATGGCGCCGATAGGTCTCCTGCATCACCGCGCGCTGCTGCAGCGCCTTGCGATAGACATCCTCCGGGATCGCGCCGGCGCCGGCCAGGCTTTGCAGGATGCCGCTGACGTCGGGGCTCGCGCACTTGGCGGCGAGCGCCGCAAAATCAAAGCTGGCGCCGTGCTCCTTCAGATATTGGTTGAGGTCGGTGACCGTCTCGTAGAGCGCGATCGGAAAGCCGGCTTCGGCGTCGAGCGCGGCTTCCTCGCTCATATCGACATCGACCAGCGTAACGCCGGCATCGGCGAAACGCTTCAGCATATCCTCGCAGATCCGGCCGAGCTCGGGCTCAAGATTGTCCCAAAAATACCGGCGCGGCACGCCCATGCGCTGACCCTTCAGCGAAGCCGCAGCGACCTCCAGCGAGCCGCCGGTGACGATGCCATCGATCAGCGCGCAATCGGCAACGCTGCGCGTCATCGGGCCGGCGGTATCGCGGGTATGGGAAATCGGCACGATGCCGCTTTGCGACCACCGCCCGGTCGTGGGACGAAGCCCGACCAGCCCGCAGAGCGCCGCGGGAACGCGAACTGAGCCGCCGGTGTCCGAGCCGATGCCGCCGGGCGCCAGCCGTGCCGAAACAGCAACGCCGGTGCCGCCGCTCGACGCGCCCGGAATGCGATCGGGCCCGTAGGGATTGCGCGCGGGACCGAAGGCAGCGTTGTTGTTGGTAATGCCGTAGGCGAGCTCGTGCAGATTGCACTTGCCGAGCACGATGGCGCCGGCATCGAGCAGCGCCTGCACGATCACGGCGTTGCGCTTGGGTCTGTTGTCGACTAGGCCGGGCGTGCCGCCGGTCGTTGCGTAGTCTGCCGTGTCCAGGTTGTCCTTCAGCGCCAGCGGCACACCATGCAACGGGCCGAGCGCCACGCCTGATGCTTTTTTCTGATCGGCCGCACGCGCTGCCGCGCGGACCTTATCGGGTTCGAGCGCGATGAACGCATTCAGATTCTTGTGCGCTGCGGTACGCGCCAGCAGTGCGTCTGCCAGCGCCTCGGCCGTCACGGCGCCGGTGCGGATCGCTGCCGCCGCCTCCCCTACGCCGAGTTCATGAAGCTTCGTCATGACCGCGCCCTCACCTACCAAATCATCAAGCCGGTGCGGCCCTTTGGGGACCGCTTCTCACAAACTGTATCGGCGCATCTCAAGCGGCGACATCGGCATAAATGTGGACCGGCGCGCGTGCCACCGCACTGCAACGCGGCGCTAAGATCGCCGCGCGATCGCGGCAGCAAGTTCGGCGCGGTTCGAGCAGCCGGTCTTGTTCATGGCGTTGGTGATGTGGGTGCGCACGGTCCCAAAACCGATGCCGAGGACGCGGGCAATGTCGCGGTCGGTGCAGCCGCGCGCCACCAACGCGGCAACATCGGATTCGCGCGGCGTCAGACTGGCGCAAGCGCTGCAGCGCAACAGCGCCCGGCGCAGATGCGGCTCGAGCGCATCGAGCAAATCCACGTCACGCTCGCAGAATTCCGGA
Source organism: uncultured Alphaproteobacteria bacterium (assembly GCA_963737755.1). Taxonomy (GTDB): domain Bacteria; phylum Pseudomonadota; class Alphaproteobacteria; order Rhizobiales; family Xanthobacteraceae; genus BOG-931. The sequence goes on from CAVTTZ010000033.1 coordinate 730,168, forward strand.
CGGCCGACCCCGCGCCAGATGCGAAAATCGCCAAGATCGCGGTCGCCGTCGAAGATGAACATGTTGAGGCCGTGATGCAGGCCATCGCGCGCCAGAAAGTCGTTGTAGAACTCGGTGCGGATCAAAGTCTCGCGCGGGATCACCTCATCGACCAAGGTCGCGCGGCGCCGCGCGCGCAATTCGAATGTCATCGGGTCGCGGAACTGAAACCAGTCCTCATAGCGGCGCAGATTGCTGCGCTCCATGTTGAAGCTCACGGCTTCGACGAACCGGGTCTTGCCCGCGTCCCACACATAGGACGCGCCGAAGTCGCTGCGGAGCAGACGCATCACGTCCAAGAAGACGATAGACCGCGCATCCGATTCGGGACCAAGCCGCTCAAGCCGGGCGATGATATCGCCGAACAGCCGTAGCTCGCCGCCAGTCACATCGCGAATAGCCGTCGCCATCGAGCTTTCCCGTCGCCCACCGTTAGGACGTTTGAAGCGGCATGTCTGACATGCGCAATCTGGGCAATCCGGCAGCGAATTGTTCCTGAGCCGCAGCGATGCTGTCAAGCAGGGCGACGGCATCAACCGTCAGAACCAGCAGGGCCGGAATGGATCGAGGCGTGGCAACTGGCCGTACCTCGGCCCTCTTCGTTTCTGATGGGCCAAGGCCCATGACAGCGGGGCTTATTCCGCAGTGCAAAAGCGTCACGATGATCGAAATTCAATTTAACGCGACAGGCTTTTGTAATGACTATAAAATATATAGTTTAGGAGAAGGTCCGCGGCACCACCCGGACGGTGAAAACGTTACCCCTGATGCCGACGAAAACGAGCCAAGTTCCTTTGCACCACGTTCCTTGGAGCAAAGAGGTCGCGCTGGAGCGCATTCGGGCCTGCCTCGATCAGGAAGGCCCGCTGCTGCCGATCCTGCACGCCCTGCAGGAGGAATTCGGCTATGTCGACGAAGCCGCCGAGCCGCTGATCGCCGACGCCCTGAACATCTCGCGGGCCGAAGTGCACGGGGTCGTCACCTTCTACCACGATTTCCGGCGTGCGCCCGCCGGCCGCCATGTGCTCAAGCTCTGCCGCGCCGAGGCCTGCCAGGCTGCCGGCGGCGACCCGCTCGCGGCGCACGCCGAGGCCCGGCTCGGCGTCGAAATGGGCACGACGGCACCCGACGGCAGCGTCACGCTTGAGCCGGTCTACTGCCTCGGCCTCTGCGCGGTCGCGCCCTCGGCCATGCTCGACGGCCGCCTGGTCGGCCGGCTGGACCAGGCGCGGCTCGACGCGCTGCTGGCGGAGGCGCAGCGATGACGCTTGCGGCTTTACATTCCGCGCGACGCCGCGGCTTTGGCGGTCGGCGCCGACGAGGTCGCGACCGCGCATCCAGACGGCAGCCGCGCGCCGCAATGTAGCGGTCGATATCGTCCGCACCGGCTCGCGCGGGCTGCTCTGGCTCGAGCCGATGGTCGAGGTGGAGACGCCGGCCGGCCGGGTGGCCTACGGCCCGGTCGCACCCGCGCGACGTGGACGGCTTGCTCGAGTGCCCTGCTCCGGCGACGGCGCCCACACGCTGCGCCTCGGACCGACCGAGGACATCCCCTGGCTCAAGCGGCAGACGCGGCTGACCTTCGCGCGCTGCGGCATCGTCGATCCGCGCTCGCTCGACGACTATCGCGCCCATGGCGGCGGCCGAGGCTTGGCGAAGGCGCTGGCGCTCGGCGCCGACGCGACCATCGAGGAGGTGCTGCAATCGGGCCTGCGCGGCCGCGGCGGCGCCGGCTTCCCGACCGGCATCAAGTGGAAGACCGTGGCGCAGACCCAGGGCCCGCAGAAATACATCGTCTGCAACGCCGACGAGGGCGACAGCGGCACCTTCGCCGACCGCATGCTGATGGAAGGCGATCCCTTCGTGCTGATCGAAGGCATGGCGATCGCCGGCATCGCGACCGGCGCGACCAAGGGCTACGTCTATATCCGCTCCGAATATCCGCACGCGGTCGCCGCCATGCAGGCCGCGATCGTCGCGGCGCGCCAGGGCGGCCTGCTGGGCAAGAGCGTCGCCGGCTCGGCGTTCAGCTTCGACATGGAGGTGCGCGTCGGCGCCGGCGCCTATGTGTGCGGCGAGGAAACCTCGCTGCTCGACAGCCTGGAAGGCAAGCGCGGCCAGGTGCGCGCCAAGCCGCCGCTGCCGGCGCACAAGGGCCTGTTCGGCCGCCCGACGGTGATCAACAACGTGCTGTCGCTCGCCTCGGTGCCGATCATTCTCGACAAGGGCGCCGCGTTCTATCGCGACTTCGGCATGGGCCGGTCGCGCGGCACCATGCCGATCCAGCTCGCCGGCAACATCAAACAAGGCGGCCTGTTCGAGACCGCGTTCGGCATCACGCTCGGCGAACTGGTCGACGACATCGGCGGCGGCACGTTCAGCGGCCGCCCGGTGCGCGCCGTGCAGGTCGGCGGACCGCTCGGCGCCTATTTCCCGCGCGCGCTGTTCGATACGCCGTTCGATTACGAGGCGTTCGCGGCGCGCGACGGACTGATCGGCCATGGCGGCATCGTGGTGTTCGACGACACCGTCGACATGGCCAAGCAGGCGCGCTTCGCCATGGAATTCTGCGCGATCGAATCCTGCGGCAAGTGCACGCCGTGCCGGATCGGCTCATCGCGCGGCGTCGAAGTGATCGATCGCATCATGCGCGACGACAAGCGCGCCGCGAACCTCGAGGTGCTCGAGGATCTCTGCAACACGATGAAGTTCGGTTCGCTGTGCGCGCTCGGCGGCTTCACGCCGTATCCGGTGATGAGCGCGCTCACCCATTTTCCCGAAGACTTCGGCGCGCGGCCGCGCCTGCAAGCCGCCGAATAAGGAGACCGTCATGTCGCTCATTTCCGAGATCGACTATGGCACACCGCAAGCCAGGACCGAGAAGACCGTCACGCTGACCATCGACGGCGCTGCCGGTGACGGTGCCGGAAGGCACCTCGATCATGCGCGCGGCGATGGAGCTCGGCACCAAGATCCCAAAACTCTGCGCCACCGACATGCTCGACGCGTTCGGCTCGTGCCGGCTCTGCCTGGTCGAGATCGACGGCCGGCCGGGAACGCCGGCATCGTGCACCACGCCGGTCGCCAACGGCATGGCGGTGCGCACCCAGACCGAGAAGCTCAAAAAGCTGCGCAAGGGCGTGATGGAGCTCTACATCTCCGACCATCCGCTCGATTGCCTGACCTGCTCGGCGAACGGCGATTGCGAGCTGCAGGACATGGCCGGCGCGGTCGGCTTGCGCGACGTGCGCTACGGCTATGACGGCGCCAAGCACCCCAATCCGGGCCTCGACGACTCCAATCCGTATTTCACCTACGAACCCGGCAAGTGCATCGTCTGTTCGCGCTGCGTGCGCGCCTGCGAGGAGGTGCAAGGCACCTTCGCGCTGACCATCGCGGGCCGCGGCTTCGGCTCGGTGGTCTCGCCCGGCATGGAGGAATCGTTCTTCAGTTCCGAGTGCGTGTCCTGCGGCGCCTGCGTGCAGGCCTGCCCGACCGCGACCCTCAACGAGAAGGCGGTGATCGAGATCGGCACGCCCGAGCATTCGGTGGTGACCACCTGCGCCTATTGCGGCGTCGGCTGCACCTTCAAGGCGGAAATGCGCGGCGACGAACTGGTCCGCATGGTGCCGTACAAGGACGGCAAGGCCAATCGCGGCCATTCCTGCGTCAAGGGCCGCTTCGCCTGGGGTTATGCCAATCACCGCGAGCGCATCCTCAAGCCGATGATCCGCGAGAAGATCACCGATCCGTGGCGCGAAGTGTCCTGGGACGAGGCGATCGGGCGCGTCGCCTCGGAGTTCAAGCGCATTCAGGCGACCTATGGGCGCGGCTCGGTCGGCGGCATCACCTCGTCGCGCTGCACCAACGAGGAAACCTTCCTGGTGCAGAAGCTGGTCCGCGCCACCCTCGGCAACAACAATGTCGACACCTGCGCGCGCGTTTGCCATTCGCCGACCGGCTACGGCCTGAGCACGACCTTCGGCACGTCGGCCGGAACGCAGGATTTCGATTCCGTCGAGCAAACCGATGTCGTGGTCCTGATCGGCGCCAACCCGACCGATGCGCATCCGGTGTTCGGCTCGCGCATGAAGAAGCGGCTACGTGCGGGCGCCAAGCTGATCGTGATCGACCCGCGGCAAATCGATCTCGTGCGCACGCCGCATGTCGAAGCGGCCTTCCACCTGCCGCTGCGGCCGGGCACCAACGTGGCGGTTCTCACCGCGCTGGCGCATGTCATCGTCACCGAAGGTTTGATCAACGAGACGTTCGTGCGCGAGCGCTGCGACTGGGATGAGTTCAGCGACTGGGCGGCCTTCGTCGCCGAGCCGCGCAACAGTCCCGAAGAAGCCGCGAAGGTGTCCGGCGTGCCGGCGCAATCGATCCGCGGCGCCGCCCGGCTCTACGCCACCGGCGGCAACGGCGCGATCTATTACGGCCTCGGCGTCACCGAACACAGCCAGGGCTCGACCACCGTGATGGCGATCGCCAATCTCGCCATGGCCACTGGCAATATCGGCCGGCCCGGTGTCGGCGTGAACCCGCTGCGCGGCCAGAACAACGTGCAGGGCTCTTGCGACATGGGCTCGTTCCCGCACGAGCTGTCCGGCTATCGGCATGTCGCCAACGATCCGACCCGCGCGATGTTCGAAGCACTGTGGGGCAGACCGATCGACAAGGAGCCGGGGCTGCGCATTCCCAACATGCTCGACGCCGCGGTCGAAGGCTCGTTCAAGGGCCTTTATGTGCAGGGCGAAGATATCCTGCAGTCGGACCCCGACACCCATCACGTTTCCGTCGGGCCTGGCGGCTATGGAATGCGTGGTCGTGCAGGATCTGTTTCTGAACGAGACGGCGAATTACGCCCATGTGTTTTTGCCCGGCTCGACCTTCCTGGAAAAGAACGGCACCTTCACCAATGCCGAACGGCGCATCCAGCTCGTGCGCAAGGTGATGGCGCCGAAGAACGGCTACGAGGATTGGCAGATCACCTGCATGATCAGCGACGCCATGGGCTATCCGATGCGCTACAATCATCCGTCGGAGATCATGGACGAGATCGCGCACCTGACGCCGACCTTCACGGGCGTTTCGTTCGACAAGCTCGACAAGCTCGGTTCGGTGCAATGGCCGTGCAACGACAAGGCGCCCGAAGGCACGCCGGTGATGCACATCGGCGGCTTCGTGCGCGGCAAGGGCAAGTTCGTCATCACCGAATACATTGCGACCGACGAGAGGACCGGGCCGCGCTTCCCGCTCCTGCTCACCACCGGCCGCATTCTCAGCCAGTATAATGTCGGCGCGCAGACCCGCCGCACCGCCAACGTGGCGTGGCACGAAGAGGACCGACTGGAGATTCATCCGCACGACGCCGAACAGCGCGGCGTCCGCGACGGCGATTGGGTGAAGCTTGCGAGCCGCGCCGGCGAAACCTCGCTGCGCGCGAAGATCACCGAGCGCGTGGCGCCGGGCGTGGTCTACACGACCTTCCATCACCCGACCACGCAGGCCAACGTCGTCACCACGGACTTCTCCGACTGGGCGACCAATTGCCCGGAATACAAGGTGACGGCGGTGCAGATATCGCCCTCGAACGGCCCGACCGCCTGGCAGGAGAAATACGAAGATCAGGCGCGTACGAGCCGGCGCATCACCGTCGAGGCCGCCGAGTAGCGCCATGCGGACGCCGGCGACCTCGGTCGACAGCGCGGTGTGGCGGCGCACAGGCGCCGCAGCCGGCAAGCGCTTCGTGCCGGAGGAAACCGCGGTCGCCTTCAGCTACGATGGCGGCACCTACGCGGTGATGATGGCGACGCCGCAAGATCTCGACGACTTTGCGCTCGGCTTCAGCCTCACCGAAGGCATCGTCTCGTCGGCTGCCGATATCCGCCAGCTTGACGTCGTCACCTTCGAGGCCGGCATCGAATTGCGCATGTGGCTCGTCGAGCCGCGCGCCAGCGCGCTGATCCAGCGGCGGCGGCATATTGCGGGGCCGACCGGCTGCGGCTTGTGCGGCATCGAAAGTCTCGAAGAGGCCGTGCGCGCCCTGCCCCGCGTCATCGATGAGACGACATTTGCGCCTGAGCAAATTCTCCAGGCGCTTGATGCACTCAGCCCGCGCCAGGAGCTCAATCGTCAAACCCGCGCGGTCCACGCCGCGGCCTTTTGGCGGTCCGATGCCGGGCTGGTCGCGCTGCGCGAGGACGTCGGCCGTCACAATGCGCTCGACAAGCTCGCCGGCGCTCTCGCGCGCGATACGGTCAGGCCGGCCGGCGGCATGGTGCTGCTGACCAGCCGCGTGTCGGTGGAGATGGTGCAGAAAACCGCCGTCATCGGCGCGCCGCTGATCGTCGCCGTATCGGCGCCGACCGCGCTCGCCATCCGTACCGCCGAGACCGCCGGCATTACGCTTGTCGCCATCGCTCGCAGCGACGGCTTTGAGGTGTTTACCCACCCGCAGCGGATCAAAGACAACAACGCAGAAACCGTTACCAATGTCGCTTGATAACAAGCTCGTCTACATGGCCAATCAGATCGGCAAGTTTTTCGCCAGCCAAGGCGACGAACAGGCCGTCGCCGGCACCGCCGATCATATCCGGAAGTTCTGGAATCCGCGCATGCGCACGGCGATCTTCGCCCACCTCGCGGAAGGGGGCGCCGGATTGGACCCCAATGTACGCGCCGCGCTGGAAAAGCTGCAGGCCGCCACACCCCCGCAAACGCCTGCATGAGAGCAAGATTGCGTTCGCTTTCGACCAAAATCTGATAAACTAGGGGCAGTAGCGCAACCGCAAGACGGCTAGGCTACCCGCAGCCAAACAACAAAATGCTGCGGCACAAGAAAAGAGCTGACGGGAGGGACTATGGACGCGCCAGGCCAAGCGGATTCCGCGGGCGCCTTCGGCTTTCTTGCGCGAAGCCGTACAATCGCCAAACCAGGATTCAACCGCTGGATGGTACCGCCCGCGGCCTTGTGCGTGCACCTGTGCATCGGCCAAGCCTACGCGTTCAGCGTCTTCAATTTGCCGATGACCAAACTGGTCGGCATCAGCCAATCGGCGGCGGATGATTGGACGCTCCCGCAGCTCGGCTGGATTTTCTCCATCGCCATTTTCGTGCTCGGTTTCTCCGCCGCCATCTTCGGCCGCTGGGTCGAGGAAGGTGGTCCGCGTCGCGCCATGTTCACCGCCGCGTTGTGCTGGGCCGGCGGCTTTGTGATTTCCGCGATCGGCATCTACGTCCACAACATCTGGGTCGTTTATCTCGGCTACGGCCTGGTCGGCGGCTGCGGACTCGGTATCGGCTACATCTCGCCGGTGTCCACCCTGATCAAATGGTTTCCGGATCGGCCCGGCATGGCGACCGGCATGGCCATCATGGGATTCGGCGGCGGCGCGTTCATCGCTTCCCCGCTCTCCGTTTGGTTGATGGGCAAGTTCTCGACACCCAATCATGTCGGCGTTGCCGAGACCTTCCTGGCGTTGGGCGCGATTTATTTCGTGTTCATGATGGTCGGGGCATTCCTGGTGCGGGTGCCGGCGCCGGGATGGGTGCCCGAGGGCTACGTGGCGCCGGTGCGAACCTCGAAGCTGATCACCAAGAGCGACGTCTACGTGTATGACTCGCCCAAGACGCCGCAGTTCTGGCTGATCTGGGCGGTGCTGTGCATCAACGTCACGGCCGGCATCGGCGTGCTCGGCCAAGCGTCCGCCATGAGCCAGGAGATGTTTCCCGGCCGCGTCACGGCGGCGCCGCCGCCGGCTTTGTCGGCCTGATGAGCCTGTTCAACATGGCCGGGCGCTTCTTCTGGGCATCGACGTCCGATTATATCGGGCGCAAAAACACCTACTTCATTTTCATGGCGCTCGGCTTCCTTATGTACTGCGCCGTGCCGTATACCGGTGAGGCTGGCAGCGTTCCCTTGTTCGTGCTGTGCTTCCTGGTGATCATCAGCATGTATGGCGGCGGCTTTGCCACCGTGCCGGCCTACCTCAGGGACATGTTCGGCACGCGCTATGTCGGCGCGATCCACGGTCTTTTGATCACCGCCTGGTCGATGGCGGGCATCTTCGGTCCGGTGCTCGTCAACTACATCCGCGAGTACAACATCACCCACGGCGTGCCGAAGGCGCAGGCCTATAATGTGACGATGTACATCATGGCGGGTCTGCTGGTGATCGGCTTCTTCTGCAACCTGTTCATCAAGGCGGTGAATTCCCGCTTCCACATGGAGTCGCAAGACGACGGCGGCGCCTTGTCGACGGCCGCGGAGGCCGGCGCTGAAGCGGCCACGCGTTACAGCGGCAAGCCCGCTTAGGCCCGAGGACAAGGACACATGACAAGCGCGAACCAAAACGGCACGCCGCGCCTGGCAGTTGATCCTGGCCTGGGGATTTGTCGGCATCCCGCTGGCATGGGGCGTGATGCAGACCGTCATCAACGCGTCGAAGCTGTTTCAATAGGAACAATCCAGCTTCGGCGATTGTGGTGAATGACCGCCTCGCGTTTGGGCCGCGCGGCGCATTCCTCACCCAGGACTTAGTCCTGCGACAAGGCCCTTGACGAAGGCCGACAATCCGCGTGACCTCGGCGCCGATATCGTTCGAGCGGAATAAATTTCGTCAAATTGCCATCCTGCTCTAACGTTAGTTGGGAGCCGCGGGCGGAGCCCGAGGATGCGGTTCGCCAAAAACTCGGCTTGTCGCCCAGGGGGTCGAACCCGGGCTAAACGTGTGCAGATCTTGTAGAGACTGGACCATGGCCGCCACTCACCTTTCCATTCGCATCGATTTGCCGTCCGGCAGCCGCATCGGCCCGGGCAAAATTGCACTTTTGGAGGCGATCCGCACGACCGGATCGATCTCGGCCGCGGCGCGCTCCATCGGCATGTCCTACCGCCGCGCCTGGCTGCTGGTCGAAGAAATCAATCAAACGCTGCGCGAGCCGGCAGTCACCGCCGAGACCGGCGGCGCGCGCGGTGGCGGCGCCGTGGTGACGCCGGTCGGCGAGAAGGTGGTGGGGCTTTATCGCGCCATCGAGGCGCAGGCGCTGGCCGCCGCCGGCAACGAGTTTCGCGCCATGGGCCGGCTTATTCGCCACGACGGCAAGAGCGCGGAATAGACCGCCGCCAACGGAGAACCGCATGTCCACTCCCGTCATGGTGACCGACGACGGCGCCGTCCGCATCATCCGGCTCAACCGTCCGGAAAAGAAAAACGCGCTGACCTTGGCGATGTATGGCGACATGACCCGGGCGCTGCGCGAGGCCGAGCAAGACGACCGCAATCCGCTGCAGCGTGATCGCCGGCGTACCGGGCGCGTTTTGCGCCGGCAACGACATCACTGATTTCCTCAACGCCTCATCGGGCGGTCTCGATCCGCGCGCGCATGAGTTTCTGCGGGCGCTGGCGGAGCGACAGAAACCGCTGGTCGCCGCGGTCGACGGCATCGCGGTCGGTGTCGGCACTACGATGCTGTTTCATTGCGATCACGTGGTGGCCAGCGCAGGCACCATGCTCTCCACGCCCTTCCTGAAGCTTGGTCTTATTCCGGAAGCCGGTTCGACGCTGCTGGCGCCGCTGCGTATGGGCCATGCCCGGGCCTTTTCGCTGCTGATCATGGGCCGGCCGCTCAGCGCCGCCGACGCCAGGGATGCGGGCATCGTCAACACCATCGTGGACAGCAGCGATGTCGACGCCACCGCGCTCAAGGCCGCGCAGGAGATCGCGGCGCTGCCGCCGAAAACGCTCGCCGTCGCCCGCACGCTGATGCAGGGCGATCGCGACGAAGTGCTCGAAGCAGATCGATACCGAGGCCGCGCACTTCCGCGACTTGTTGCAGTCGGACGAAGCGCGCGCGGCGTTCGCGGCCTTCCTGTCACGCAGAAAGTGAGGGGACCATGTCGCTTTCTGAAAACGCATCGCCGCAGAAGAGCCGGCCGCTGCACGGAAAAACCCTCTTCATCACCGGCGCGTCGCGCGGCATTGGGCTTGCGATCGGGCTGCGCGCCGCGCGCGACGGCGCCAATGTGGCGATCGCCGCCAAGACCACCGAGCCGCATCCGAAATTGCCCGGCACGATCTACACCGCCGCCGAAGAGATCGAGCGCGCCGGCGGCAAGGCGTTGCCGCTTGTGGTCGACGTGCGCGACGAAGCGATGGTGAAGGAGGCGATCGACGCCACCGCGGAAAAATTCGGCGGCCTCGACATCGTGGTCAACAATGCCAGCGCCATCTCGCTCGACTCCTGTCGCCGCGACCGACATGAAGCGCTACGACCTGATGCAGCAGATCAACAGCCGCGGCACCTTCGTGGTTTCCAAATGGGCGATCCCGCATCTGCAGAAGGCCGCCAATCCGCACATCCTGATGATCTCGCCGCCGCTCGACATGAAGGAAAAGTGGTTCGCGCCGCACACCGCCTACACGATCGCCAAATTCGGCATGAGTCTGGTGGTGCTCGGGCCTCGCCGGCGAGCTGCGCAACAAGGGCATCGCCGTCAACGCGCTGTGGCCGCGCTCGGTGATCGCGACCGCTGCGGTCAATAACCTGCTCGGTGGCGAAGCTCTGATGCGAGCGGCACGCAAGCCGGAGATCATGGCCGACGCGGCCTACGCGGTGTTCACCAAGCCGGCGCGGGAATTGACCGGCCAGTTTCTGATCGACGACACGTTCCTGGCTGAAAACGGCGTGACCGATTTCGAGCCATATCGCGTCGACCCGACGCAAAAACTCGCGCAGGACTTTTTCGTGCCGGCCGACAGCACGCCGCCGCCGGGGGTCAAGGTCGAGAAGCCGTTCGGTTGATCAAATTGGTTTCTCGTCATCGCGAGCGGAGCGAAGCGATCCAAGGCGTCGGTGAAGCTGGATTGCTTCGTCGCTACGCTCCTCGCAATGACGATCTGATGAGCGTTACGCCAGCCAGCGCTTGCGCCGCTTGTAGTGCTTGCCGTCGCGGAATGATTTGCGCTTGCCTTCGGTGACGCCGAGATAGAACTCCTTCACGTCCTCGTTCTCGGCGAGCGCCGATGCGGCGCCGTCGAGCACCACGCGGCCGTTCTCCAGAATGTAGCCGTGGCCGGAATATTTGAGCGCCAGATTGGTGTTCTGCTCGGCCAGCAGAAACGAGACGCCTTCGCTCTCGTTGAGGCTCTTCATGATGGTGAAGATCTCTTCCACGATCTGCGGCGCCAGGCCCATCGACGGCTCATCGAGCAAAATCATCTTCGGGATTCGACATCAGCGCGCGGCCGATGGCGCACATCTGCTGCTCGCCGCCGGAGGTGTAGCCGGCAAGCGACTGCCGCCGTTCGCGCAGCCGCGGAAAATAGGCGTAGACCTTTTCGAGATCGGCGCGGATCGCGGCCGAGCCGTCGCGGCGCGTGAACGCGCCGGTCAGCAGGTTTTCCTCGACCGTGAGATGGCCGAAGCAATAGCGGCCCTGCATCACCTGGATGCAGCCGCGCCGCACCAGCTCGTTCGGCGACAGCGCCTGCACCTCGGCGCCATCGAACACGATCGAGCCTTTGGTGACCTCGCCGCGCTCGGAATGCAGCAGATTGGAGATCGCCTTCAGCGTCGTGGTCTTGCCGGAGCCGTTGGCGCCGAGCAGCGCAACGATGCCGCCCTTCGGCACCGACAGCGACACGCCTTTGAGCACCAGAATGACGCGGTCGTAGACCACCTCGATATTGTTGAGCGCGAGGATGGCGTCGGCTGCGGGCTCGGGAGCGCTTTTGATCGGCAAGGCGGTGGGCATCGGTGGTCAGCTCGCCAGTGTGGGAAGCCCCCGGCTCGTCCCCGCAGAAGGCGGGGACCCAGTTTCGGATTCCCGCTTTCGCGGGAATGAGCGGAGCTCTTCTTTCTTCCTTCAAATCAAGACGGCTTGTCGCACGGCTCCGTCCGCTTCGGCCATCCCGCATTGGCTTTCACGTATTCGTCGGCCGTGGTCTGGATCAGCGGCATCACTTTGTCCTTGATCGGCTGAATCGACGGCACCGACGTATGCCACTTGGTGCCGTCCCACTCGACCAGCGAGATACCGCTGTGGCCATTGTGGTCGGCGCAGGTCAGATGGATCGGCGCGGCAAAGCCGTCCATGCCGAGTTCTTTCCAGCGCTCCGCGGTGATGTTGAGATTCTCAAAACCGCGGCGCACGTCTTCGCCGTTGACCATCTTCTTGCCGGTCAGTTTCTGCGCGGTGCGGATCGCTTCGGCGATCATTGCCGAATTGAGGACGGCGCGGTTGTAGAGATTCTCGCCGGCCTTGTCCTTCGAGGCGACCTGGCTCTTACCCTTGTCGATGACGTATTTGACGATGTCCTGGATCACCGGATAGTCGGCACCGACACCGTTGAGGTCGAGCGAGCTGTAGCCCTTGGCATCGGCGCCGGACGGGCGCGCATCGTCGTCGCCGCCGGCCCACCAGCCGCCGACCAGCTTGTTCATCGGGAAGCCGATCTTGACCGCTTCCTTGATCGCCGTCGGGTTCATGGCGCCCCAGCCCTGGATGAAGATCCAGTCGGGCCGGTCGCGGCGCACGTCGAGCCAGAGCGAGCTCTGGTTCTGCATCTGCGCTGCCGGCACCGGATAGAGCTTCAGTTCGAAGCCGTAATCCTGCGCCAGCGCCTGCAGCAGCGGGATCGGCTCCTTGCCGTACGGCGCGTCGAGATGCACGAGGCCGATCTTCTTGCCCTTGAGCTTGTCGAAGCCGCCTTCGACATCGGCGACGTGGCGGATGAAGACCGAGGCGCCGTCCCAATAGGTCGCCGGCGCGTTGAAGATCCATGGAAACAGATTGCCGTCGGCCGACGCCGAAAGTCCGTAGGCGAACGAGAACACCGGCAACTTGTCGACCGACGCCTTGGGGATCACCTGCAGCGTGATGCCGGTCGAGTACGGCGTGACGACGACGGGATTTTTGCCCTTCACCGAGTCGTAGCATTCGACGCCTTTTTTGGTGTCGTAGCCGGTCTCGCATTCCTCGACGATGATCTTGACGCCGCCGATGCCGCCATCGCGCTCGTTGAGCATGGTCATGTAGTCGGCAAGCCCGTTGGCGATCGGGATGCCCGATCCGGCGAACGGGCCGGTGCGATAGGTGAAGAACGGAACGTAAAGTCCATCTTCGGCGTGCGCAGTGACGCCCGCGGCGGAAAATGCAGTCGCAACCGCCAGGCCGAGGGCGAGATGCTTCAAACGCATGGCCGTTTCTCCCTTTGTTTGCGCCGGCTTGCGCCGGCGCTTCTTTGACTGCCCTCGATCTCGCTCAGAGGAAACGAGGGACCCGGCCGGTCGAAGCCCGCCGGAAATGTGACCCGGAGTGTGCACCATCAGTATGGAAAGGGCCACACCCTCAGTTTCTGTTTGCCAATTTGCCACAGCCGGGCGAGGCCGTTCGGCTCCAGCACCAGAAAGATGATGATCAGCGCGCCGACGATAACGAAGGTTAATTGCTCGGCGGCGGCCGGTCGGATCGGCAGGCCGAAGGCATTCGGCACGGCCCGCAGCACGATCGGCAGGATGTAGATCAAGGCGGCGCCGAAAAACGAGCCGATCAGCGTTCCGAGGCCGCCGATGATCACCATGAACAGAATAAGGAAGCTCTGGTCGATGGCGAAGACATCGGCCTCGGCGCCGCCGTACCAGAGGAACACCATCATCGCGCCGGCAACGCCGCAGATAAAACGACGACACCGCGAATGCCAGCAGCTTGGTGCGCAACAGCCTGATGCCGATCAGCTCGGCCGCGAGGTCCATGTCGCGCACCGCCATCCACATCCGGCCGATGCGGCCATGCACGAGGTTGGAGGCGGCCCAGGTCATGACCACGACGATGCTCAGCACGACCAGATAACGCGCCACCGGCGTTGCCGTCGGGCCGGTGATCGGGAACGCTGAACAGCGTGCGCAGCGGCACATCGATCGCGCCCGACGCGCTGTTGTTGTAGAGCCACGGGATGCGGATGAAGCACCATTCCAGAAAGAACTGCGCCGCCAGCGTCGCGACCGCCAGATAAAAGCCCTTGATGCGCAACGACGGCAGCCCGAACAGGACGCCGACCGCGGCGGAGAAAAATCCCGAGGCCAGGATCCAGACGACGATGTTCACCTGCGGGAAATACGTCGTCAGCTTCAGGCACGCATAGGCGCCGACGCCCATGAAGCCGCGCGGTGCCGAGCGACAGAAGCCCGGTATAGCCGGTGAGCAGATTGAGCCCGATCGCCGCGAGCGCGAAGATCAGAAACGGGATCAGCACCGAATTGAGCAGAAAATTATTGGCCACCAGCGGCAAGCCGACGAACGCCACCAGCAGGATGACCGCCATGCCGATGCGATCCTGCAGGATCGGAAAGATCGCCATGTCGGCGGCATAGCTCGATTTGTACTGGCCGGCCTCGCGGTACAGCATCGTTCAAATCCGCTCGATGATCTTTTCGCCGAACAAGCCCTGCGGCCGGAACACCAGGAAGCCCGAGCGCGATCACGTAGGCGAGCCAGGTCTCGATGCCGCCGCCGAGCAGCGGCCCCAGTAGAATTCGCCGAGCTTCTCGCCGATGCCGATGATCAGCCCGCCGACGATGGCGCCCGGTATCGAGGTGAGGCCGCCGAGAATGAGCACCGGCAGCGCTTTCAGCGCGATGATCTGCAGCGAGAACGACACCTCCGAACGCGCGCCCCACATGATGCCGGTGGCAAGCGCCACGACGCCGGCCGCGAACCAGACGATCACCCAGATCTGCTCGAGCGAAATGCCGACCGAGAGCGCGGCCTGATGGCTATCGGCCACCGCCCGCAAGCGCCCGCCCGATGCGGGTGCGCTGAAAGAAGACCGCCAGCACCGCGACCATGATCGAGGCGATGATCACGGCGGCGATGTCGAGCTTCTGCAGCGAGACGAAGCCGCCGAGGGTTTTGAACTCGATCGCGCCTTTCGGCAGATAAAGCTCGGACGCGATCATCACCTTGGGATTGCCGCCGAACACGAGCTGGCCGAGGCCGATGAGGAAATAGGTCAGGCCGAAGGTCGCCATGAAGCAGAATGATGTCGGACTGATTGACCAGCGGCCGCAGCATCAGCCGCTCGACCCCGAAGGCCAGCACCAACATCACCACGACGGTGAGCGCGAGCGCCACAAAGGCCGGCACGCCGTGTTCGTGCAGGCCGACAAGCGTCAGCGCGGCGAACACCACCATGATGCCTTGCGCGAAATTGAATACGCCCGACGCCTTGAAGATCAGCACGAAGCCGAGCGCGATCAGCGCATAGAGCACGCCGGCGACGAGCCCGTCCCACAGCGTCTGCACCAGAAGGTCCGGCGACGTGCCCATCTGCACGAACGGATCGATGAAGATTTTGTAGAGAAGGTCCATTCAGCCCTACTCCGCCTGTCGCCGCACGACCGCTCGTCCCCGCGAAGGCGGGGACCCAGCTTCCGTGCACGCCGCTTCTGGATTCCCGCAGGAGTTTACCCCGACTGCGATCGGGGGCGGGAATGAGCGGAATTGAGTCTACGCGCCTAGACCTCATACGCTCACTCCGTGCGGCTCGCCGAGATAGGCGCGGATCACATTCTTGTCGCGCTTGACCTCGTCGGGCGTGGCGTCGGCGATCTTGCGGCCATATTCGAGCACGACGACGCGGTCGGAGAGATCCATCACCACGCCGATATCGTGTTCGATCAGCGCAATCGTGGTGCCGTATTGCTGGTTCACATCGATGATGAAGCGCGACATGTCCTCCTTCTCTTCGAGATTCATGCCGGCCATCGGCTCGTCGAGCAGCAAGAAGATCAGGCTCCATCGCGAGCGCGCGGCCAAGCTCGACGCGCTTCTGCAGGCCGTAAGGCAGGCGGCCGACCGGCGTTTTGCGGATCGGCGGCGATTTCGAGAAAATCGATGATCTCTTCGACGCGGCGCCGATGCTCGACTTCCTCGCGCAGCGCCGGACCGTAGCGCAGCAGTTGCCAGAAAAAGCCGCTGATGCATCTTCAGCGCGCGGCCGGCCAGAATGTTGTCGAGCGTGGTCATGCCGCGAAACAGCGCCAGGTTCTGAAAGGTGCGGGCGATGCCGCCCTGCGCGGCCGCGTAGGGGCGCATGCTTTTGCGCTCCTACGCCCTTGAACGTGATCCGTGCCCGACTGCGGCTGATAAAAGCCGTTGACCACGTTGAGCATCGAGGTCTTGCCGGCGCCGTTCGGCCCGATGATGGCGCGGATTTCACCTTTGCGGATATCGAACGACACGTTGGTGAGCGCACGGACGCCGCCGAACGTCAGCGAAACGTCTTCGACGGCGAGCAACACCTCGCCGGCGCTTCGCCTCGCTCGCGGTCGGCGCTCTCACGCCGCCCGCTCCATCTTCGCCTGCCGAACCGGATGAGGCTTCATGTCGCGGATGGTCGACGCGCGCCGCGATCACGCCTTTATGGCCGTCCTCGAAGGTGACCTCGGTGGCGATCTGGGCTTCGGTCGCGCCGTTATAAAGCGCCTCAATCAGCGGCGCGTAGCGTTCGTTGATGTGACTGCGGCGGAGCTTTTGCGTGCGCGTCAGCTCGCCGTCGTCGGCATCGAGCTCCTTGTGCAGAATCAGAAACCGGCGGATCTGCGCGCCCGCCATGATCTCTTCTTCCGACAACGAGCGGTTCACCTCGTCGATATGGCGCGCGATCATGTCGTAGACGCGCGGATTGCCGGCAAGCTCCTGATACGAGGCATAGACCACGTTGTTGCGCTCGGCCCAGCTGCCGACCGCGGTCAGATCGATATTGATCATGACGCAACCGAAATCGCGGCCGGCGCCGATCGCCACCGCCTCGCGGATGTTGGGATAGAATTTGAGCTTGTTCTCGATGTATTTCGGCGCGAACACCGTGCCGTCCTTGAGATGGCCCGACATCCTTGGCGCGGTCGATGATGCGCAATTGGCCGGTCTTGGGATCGAAGAAACCGGCGTCGCCGGTATGAACCCAGCCGTCGGGCGTGAGCACTTCGGCGGTGCGCTCCGGATCCTTGTAATAGCCGGCGAACACGCCGGGCGAGCGGAACATCACTTCGCCCTGCTCGGAGATCTTGATCTCGACATCCGGCGACGCTTTGCCGACCGTGTCGGCGTGAATTTCGCCGTCGGGCTGCGCCGTGATGTAAACCGACGCTTCGGTCTGGCCGTAAAGCTGTTTCAGATTGATCCCGATGCCGCGATAGAAGCGGAAGATCTCCGGTCCGATCGCCTCGCCCGCCGTGTAGCCGATGCGAATGCGCGTCAGGCCGAACTGGTTCTTCAGCGGCCCATAAACAAAAAAATCGCCGAGCGCATACATGCAGACGAACGCCGAGCGGCACCTTCTGGCCGTCGAGAATTTTCTCGCCCCAGCGGTCGGCGAGCTTGAGGAAATAATCGACCATCTTGCGCTTGAGCGCGCCGGCGTCGGCCATGCGCACCATCGTGAGCGTGAGCAAATTCTCGTAAACCCGCGGCGGCGCGAACGCATAAGTGGTGCCGACCTCGCGGCGATCCTGCAGCACGGTTTCCGCGGTTTCCGGGCAATTGACGCAGTAGCCGGCGTCGTAGGCCTGCACGTAGGAGAAAATGTAATCGCCGACCCAGGCGAGCGGCAGATAAGCGATGATCTCTTCGTTCTGGTCGAGACGGTCGAAAGCGTTGGCGTTGCGCGCCGAGATGATCGTATTGGCGAATGTCAGCATCACGCCCTTGGAACGACCGGTCGTCCCCGAGGTGTAGAGGATGACGCTGAGATCGCTGCTCTTGCCGGCGGCAATGCCGGCTTCCCATTGCGGCGAGACACGCCGGATCGCTCGCCAGCTTCTTGCGGCCGATCGTCCTGAACGTCGGCAAACGCCATCAGCCGGCTGTGATCGTAGTCGCGCAATCCGCGCGGCTCATCGTAAATGATCTGCTGGAGCTGCGGCGCGCGATCCGACACGGCGATGACCTTGTCGACCTGCTCCTGATCTTCGACCACGCCGAGCGTGACTTCGGCATGCGCCAGCACATAAGCCATCTCGTCGGCGACCGCGTCGGCATAGACCGGCACCGGCACGGCGCCGAGGGCCTGACCGGCGCACATCGCCCAATAAAGCCGCGGCCGGTTGGCGCCGATGATGGTGAATTTGTCGCCGCGCTTGAGACCGAGCTCGGCAAGGCCGATCGAAAACGCGCGGATTTCTTCGAGCATCTGCGCCCAGGTCCAGGCCTGCCAGATGCCGAAATCCTTGTGCCGCATGGCGGTGCGCGACCCTAAGTTTGCGGCATTGCGCAACAGGAGCTTGGGCAGCGTATCTAAATGAGGATCAAGCACCTGCACGCGTTCACTCCGGCCGCCGTTCGCGGGATCGCGGCTTTTGCGGCCGCGCGCACCCTGCAACCCGGGCGCGCATACCGCAATTATCTATAACGCCGCCGAGCCCCGACGCGAGCCGCCTGTCGCCCCGCCAGCGCGGCGCGAACGCACACATCTTCCCCCACATCAAAGCCATTAGCGTGTTGTTATTTCACCATTTGCTGGCCCGAATTCTCGCATTGCTGGACGAAAACGACAATGCTATTTCACGCTCGAAACGTAGGCAATTAGTTGCGATGCGCAGGCCCGAAGAGGCCACGCAATGCCTGCAGGGGTGGACGCTTTCCATGCTCGATTCATCAGCACCGGGCTCGGCGCAATTGTTCTCGCTCGGCGAAGATCAAATCGCCGTGCGCGACATGGCGCGTTCATTTGCGGCGGATGTTTTTGCACCGCACGCGGTCGCCTGGGATGAGGCCAAGCATTTCCCCGTCGCCGAGATGCGCCAAGGCGCCGCGCTCGGCATGGGCGGCGTTTATATCGCTCCGGAGGTCGGCGGTTCCGGCCTGTCGCGGCTCGACGCGACCCTGATCTTCGAGGCGCTGGCCACCGGCTGCCCCACCGTCTCGGCCTACATGTCGATCCACAACATGGCGGCCTGGATGATCGACGCCTACGGCTCCGAGGCGCAGCGCCGGCAATGGCTGCCGAAACTCTGCACCATGGAGCTTCTGGCCAGCTATTGCCTGACCGAGCCCGGCGCCGGCTCGGACGCGGCCGCGCTCGCCACCCGCGCCGTGCGCGACGGCGATCATTACGTGCTCAACGGCCAGAAGCAATTCATCTCCGGCGCCGGCGCGGGCGATCTTTATGTCGTGATGGTGCGGACCGGCGGTGCCGGGCCCGAGCGGGATTTCGACAGTGGTCGTGCCCGGCGACACGCCCGGCCTTTCGCTCGGCGCCAACGAGCGCAAGATGGGCTGGAATGCGCAGCCGACGCGGGCGGTGATCTTTCAGGACGCGCGGGTGCCGGTGGCGAACCGGCTCGGCGACGAAGGCATCGGCTTCAAGATCGCCATGGCCGGCCTCGACGGCGGCCGGCTCAATATCGCGGCCTGCTCGCTCGGCGGCGCGCAGTGCGCGCTCGACAAGTCGCTGGCCTACATGAAAGAGCGCAAGGCCTTCGGCAAGCGGCTCGACGAATTCCAGGCGCTGCAATTCCGCCTCGCCGACATGGCGACCGCGCTCGAGGCCTCGCGCACGTTCCTGTGGCGCGCCGCGGCCGCGCTCGACCGCAAGGATGCCAACGCCACCCAGCTTTGCGCCATGGCCAAGCGCTTCGTCACCGACGCCTGTTTCGATGTCGCCAATCAGGCGCTGCAATTGCACGGCGGCTATGGCTATCTGTCCGAATACGGCATCGAGAAGATCGTGCGCGATCTGCGCGTGCATCAGATCCTCGAAGGCACGAACGAGATCATGCGCCTGATCGTGGCGCGCAGCCTGGTCGGACGATAAGCGGAGCCATCGTGCAGGGAAATTTGTCTGACAATCTCGACGGCGGCGTGCAGCACGGCGATGTCATCGTCCGCGAGCACGGCGCGCTGCGCCGGGTCACGCTGAACCGGCCAAAGGCGCTCAACGCGCTGACGCTCGACATGTGCGTGACGATGATGGCGCTGCTGCGTGGCTGGGCGGACGATCCTGCGGTCGGCGCCGTATTGCTCGATGGCGCCGGCGAGCGCGGACTGTGCGCCGGCGGCGATATTCGCGCGCTCTACGATGCGGCCAAATCCGGCGACCACAGCCTGCCGGAGACATTCTGGGCGACCGAATATTATCTCGACGCCTGCATCGCGCGCTATCCAAAACCGTTCGTCGCGGTGATGGACGGCTTGGTGATGGGCGGCGGCGTCGGACTGTCGGCGCACGCGGCGCACCGCATCGTCACCGAGCGTTCCGCCATCGCGTTGCCGGAAGTCGGCATCGGCTACACGCCCGATATCGGCGCCAGCTTTCGCCTGGCGCGCACGCCGGGCTTCGCCGGCACCTACATGGCGCTGACCGCCGAGCGCGCCAATGCGGCCGACGCGATCTATTGCGGGCTCGCCGACGTGCATATCGCGACCGCCAAGCTCGCCGAGCTCCCGGCGGCGCTCGCCGCGTGCCGCTCGGCCGACGACGTGCGTACCAAGCTTGGCGCGCTCGCGAGCTCTCCGGCAGCCGGCAAGATCGAGCCTGCCCAAACCTGGATCGACGCCTGCTTTGGCGCCGACGATGTCGAAGGCATCGTCGCACGCCTCGCCGAAACAACCAGCGAAGCCGCGCAGGCCGCGCTTGCGGCCCTGCGAAAAATGTCGCCGACGTCGTTGAAGGTGACGCTGCGCAATGTGCGCGATGCGGCGGGCTTCAAGCGCCTGGAACAAAGTTTTCAGCAGGATTATCGCATCTCGCTCGCCTGTCTCACCGGTCATGATTTCACCGAGGGCATTCGCGCGCAGATCGTCGACAAGGACCGCAATCCGCGCTGGCAGCCGGACACGCTCGAAGGCGTGACAGCCGAGATCGTCGATCGGCATTTCAAGACGGTCGGCGATCTCGAATTGAACTTTGCAGCTTAGGCAGAAGAGGCTCCCCACATGGCGACTATCGGATTCATCGGTCTCGGCAACATGGGCGGCCCGATGGCGGCCAACCTGGTCAAAGCCGGCGAGCATGTGCGCGGCTTCGATGTCGTCGAGGCCTCGCGCCAAACCTCCGCCGGCGACGGCGTGCAGATCGTCGGCAACGCCAAGGCCTGCGTCGAAAACGCCGACATCGTCATTTCCATGCTGCCGGCGGGCGAGCATGTTTTGTCGGTGTGGAAAGACGTCCTGCCGGCCGCCCACCAGGGCGCGCTGTTCATCGACTGCTCGACCATCGATGTGGCGAGCGCCCGCAAGGCGCACGGACTTGCGGCCGAGCGCGGCATTGCCACCCTCGATGCGCCGGTCTCCGGCGGCGTTGGTGGGGCGAAAGGAGCGACCCTGACGTTCATGGTCGGCGGCTCGCAGCATGCTTTCGAACGCGGCAAGCCGATCCTCGAGCGCATGGGCAAGCGGGTCGTGCATTGCGGCGAAGCCGGCAACGGCCAGGCGGCGAAGATCTGCAACAACATGATCCTCGGCATTTCGATGATCGCCGTGGGCGAAGCCTTCGTGCTCGGCGAAAAACTCGGGCTTTCGCACCAGGCATTGTTCGACGTCGCGTCGGCGTCGTCCGGCCAATGCTGGTCGCTGACCAGCTATTGCCCGGTGCCGGGGCCGGTGCCGACGAGCCCAGCCAATAACGACTACAAGCCGGGCTTTGCCGCCGCACTGATGCTGAAAGACCTCAAGCTCGCGCACGCGGCCGCGCAGTCGGTGCACGCCCACACCACGCTCGGCGCGCAGGCCACCGAGATCTACGAGACCTTCGCCCAGGAGGGTCACAGCGGCGCCGATTTTTCCGCCATCATCAAGCACGTGCGCGGGCGGAAAGATTAGTCCGCGCAGGACCGTGAAAAGGCGGTGACGATCTATGTCGCCAGTCTTTCGCGGTGAAGATTAAGCGCGCGCCATCCTTCGGCGACCGCGCACAGCCCAATCAGCCAAACGGCATTCAAAACGCCAAGGCGAGCGACGACGGGGACCGCGAAAGCGCCGCCGTCGCCCAACAGCGGCGTGAAGGCGAACAAAGCGATTTCGTAGGTGGCGTATGCCGCGACGGCGGACAGGCCGAGTGATAGGGGGCGACCGATCGGGCTCAAACGCCGTACCGATGCCGCCGCAAGCGTCGCCAGCAGCGCCCCGGCACCGATCGCAACACCCCACATTATTGTGTTGGGGTCGGTCGGATAGCCGAGCATTCCGAAGCCGATCGCCTGATTGACGACCCACGCGCCTGCGACGACACCCAAAGCCGTCGGCAGCCGCAGCATGGAGACCGCCACAGCGGCGAATGCAGCAAATGGTGTTGCACACGCGAATACCAGACTCGTGAGCGCACTCGCGGCTACCAGCACGATGAGACAGAACGTCGGCGCGTAAGGCGTGTCAGGCAGCGCCCGCCGTCGCCCGTCAACATCAGATGACCGCAAAACATCAAACGGCATGGTGTTTTCTCCTTCGTGCGAATTGTCAGGTTCAAACTTCGATCAGGCGCCACCGTGGTGCTCTTCGTCGACTTCCGGAATATCGACCCGGTCGTATGCAGCGAGCCAAGCATCGATCGCGGACGGGCGATCACCAGACACCTCGATCTGCCGCAACGCGATCCGCAGGGCGGCACGGCCGAATCTGTCGTTGACTGGCGGCAATGCCGATGGCTGGCAGCCGGAGATCACCGCGTCGAAGACTTCATGCTTGATGTTCAGAAGTTCCGGATCCCCGAAGCGGGCAAGAGCTTTCTGAAACGACACGTGACGGTCATTGCGAAACGCGTGGGAACGCCCGATGCCGTCGCGCGCAGGGTGCGGCGGATAGAGATGGCCACATGGTATCCACCCGGACGGCACGAACTCGGTCGCCGCATGAGTGCGCTTGTGCCGCAACAACCGCGGCAGCACGTGAGTATGCGGACCCTCGGGGCTTTTGCCATCGGGCGGCGGAATGGCCTGATAGACTTCGACCCGCCCCACCCGGCTGATGAACACGCGATGCGGACTTGCCGCAAGAATGATCCTCATGGCCGGATTGCCGGGATCACCCAGCGATCGGCCGGACCATGCGCGAAGTGCTGCAACAAGATCGGGGTCGCTCGTCCGAATGCAGGCATTCACCTGCAACAGGCCAAGCCCAAGATCGAACAAGACAGACGACCGATCCACCGCACGCAAGGCGTCCGTGTCCGGCCCGCACTCGGTGAGGACGGCCCGCTGGTCCATCGCGCAGATCGCACGCGGTAGGCACAGTGAAACTCGCTGGCTCCAGCTCTGCGTCGTCAGTGTTTCCGAGGCAACCAGCCGCATCCTCTGGTCCGCGGCGATCCGCAGGCCGCCCCGCGCGGTGACGGCGGAGATCCCATCTCCACCGTTCCGCAGATCGGTCGCTTCGCCGTCGTCGCGCATAAATTCGGCGATGGCACCGAAGCCGCCGATACTCCATGCGGTTTCGGCGTCGACGAGCTGCTCGGCAAGCCAGTCTGGAAGCGCGGCTGCCCCGCTCATACGCCCCCCTTGGTGACGATTGGCGCGGGCAGCCAGGACCCGGCTCCGACGTCGAGCCGAACGCCGCCATAGACGCCGAGGCCTGGGCGAAGAAAACCCGCCGGATTTTCATATTGGACGTTGAACAAATTTTCGACGCGACCGAACACCGTCCAGTTGTCGGTGACCTGATATTCGGCCGCTATCCTGGCCAGCTCATAGCCAGGCTGGACGATACGCAAAAATGTCGATCGATCGACGTCGACCCACGGACTGACATACAGATACGTCGTCGTGACCGTCATTTTGTCGATCGGAGACCAAATGGCCGAAAGACTCGCCTTGTTGACCGGACGCCGCAGCAACGCCAGCCCGGTCGTGTCGTCGCGCGCCTCCGTATAGGTGTAGTCGGCGCGAAGCTGCAGTCTGCGTTGACAACACCCGAGGCAAACGCTTCGACGCCTTGGGTCGCGGCCTGCCCGACGTTTGCGTATGACGACAGGAAAGTTACCGGATCAAAGGTGCCGACGATGAGGTTGGTGATGTCGTTATGAAAGTAGGTTGCGCCGAAAGCGACCCGGTCGCGGAACAACGGCTGCTCGAAGCCGACGTCAAATCCGGTGCTCGTTTCCGGCGCAAGATTGGGATTGGCCACAGAGTTGAACGCCGGGAAGTTCACGTACAATTCAGTCAGGGTCGGCGCCTTGAAGCCGGTGCCGTACGTCGCCTTCAATTTGGTGTCGGTCCAGGGAACAATATAAGTCGGCGCGATCCGCCATGTCGTGTGCCCGCCGAAACTCTCGTTGTCGTCGTAGCGAATATTCGACACGATAAAGAACCGGTTCATGAACTGAGATTGAAGCTCGAGCCATGCCGCCTTGTCGCCGGTGCTCGCGTTGGTCGTAAACGGCGTAAAAATGCCGGCGGCATTATAGGCGCCCGTCGAATCGGTGCTGAGCGACTCCTTCTTGTCTTCCAGGCCGAACACGAAAGTCTGCCCCGGGATCACGCGCGCTTCGCCCCGCCAATCGACTTGCGTTCGCTGGCCGATATTGGTCGACGGCGGCGCGACCGCAGGCGGCGCCGTAAAGCTATCCGGATTGGGATCGACATTGTGCGACCACTCGTTGGTATAATTCACGCCGAAGAAATTTTTGAACCGGCCGTCGAACAGCGACCAGACAAGCTCACCCCGACCAAAGAATTGTTTGTCGGTTTGCGTGCTCTGTAACGGCTCAGGCGCCGGCGGCACGAAATTCAGCGCGTCTTCGCCAGTAAAGCCAAGCACCGAATTGGTATAGCGCGCGACAAGATTAACGCCGAAACTGTCGGTAAGAGTGGCTCCGAGCTTGGTCGAATACGTCCAGTTGTCGTAGTTGTCGTTGTTGCGTCGCTCGCCCGGTGCGAGCTGGTTCAGCGGCGTTACCGGCGTATCGCTCGAATGAAAATGCTGGACGTTGAAGACGTAGTTGAAATTCTCCTGCGAGCCGCCGAATCCGACCCTTTGGTTGAAGGTTCCGAACGATCCGCCTTCAATGCTCGCGGTCACTTTCGGCGGTCCTGAGCCTTGCTTGGTCGTGATCGAAATCACGCCGCCGATCGCGTCCGAGCCGTACAGGCCGCTTTGCGGTCCGCGCAGCACTTCGATGCGGGCGATGTCTCCGGTCAGCAACTGACCGAGATCGAACGACTGATTGGGATTGCTCGGATCCGAAGCATCGATGCCGTCGATCAGCACTTTGACGTGATTGGAGTTAGTGCCGCGGATGAAGACCGATGTCTGTCCGCCAGGTCCGCCGGTCTGCACAATGTTCAGGCCTGGAACCAGCGAGAGCGCGTCCGGAACGGTCCGGTACTGGTGGCTCTCGATGTCTGCCGCAGTGATGACCGTTGTCGAACTCGCCGACTGATAACTCGGGGTCGGAATCGTGGTCGGACTGACAACGACGGAATTGCCGGTCGCGCCGATTGTCGGTTTCGATGGCGGCGGCGTGGTGACTGAAGTCACCGGCAATTGAACGGGCTGCGATGATGCTGCCCGCCGCGGGTCTGGTTCGACCACGACGGGCGGCAAGGCCGTCCCGCTCGACGGCGAAGCGGGTTGAGATGACGCCTGGCGGTGATGCGTCCTCGGCGACCGCCATTCCGGGCGCCGAAAACATCAAACCGGCAGCAACAACACACGCGAAAGCATAGCCGACGCAGCGAACGCTGCGCCGCGTAGCGGCACGAAAAGACGACATGGAGACACCTCGGGTAACAGGCCCTGTGGCACGTCACCGCGAACTTGGTGCTCCACTCATCCACATGGATGATTGGTTTCCCCACCACCGGTACACCCCGACCGACAGCGCTCGCGTATGACCACGGCTGACGGCAGGTCTCCTGGCTCGCGGGTCAACACCTTCCGTCGCCTTCCCGGGACCCGAGATCCCAGTGGACATATGACGAAAGATTCGCCGCTTACAGTTGCGGGGGCAGCCGCAGCATTGAGCACTTGCGTGCCCGCACTGCGTTCCCTTTTGATCCCCCGAGGGGGAACCGTCAGGTCAAAACGTAAGAGACGTTCCGGCCCGATGTCAATCGGAGAACATCTACAAATCGAAAACACTCGCGGAGCGTGTCGCTCAGGGACGTCACACCGGGCGATCTTGATCCGGCGCGCGGAGGATTGAAGATTGCTTGGAGCGGCGAAAATCGCAGAGCAAAACGCGCGTCAATATCCGCAAAGGAAAAGCCGCAAGTCCTTACGGACTCGCGGCTCAACAAAGATTTCAACAAATTATCACTTCGCCGGATCGGTCGGTGACCACAGTTTGATCGGCGAGGTTTTCTCGTAGGCCATGCCCTTCGGATAGGAGATGATTTCCATCTGCAGGCCCCAGGGCGTGAGGAAATACGTGATGGCCTGGCCGGCGGCCGGGCCTTCCTCGACCGGGAACGGGCCGAAGAACGTCTTCACGCCCTTGGAGTCGAGATAATCCTTCGCGGCCTTGATGTCGTCGACATAGAAGGCGATGTGATAGCCGCCGATGTCGCTGTTCTTCGGCGTCATGTCCTTCTGGTCGGGCGACGTATATTGGAACAGCTCGATGTTCGAGCCGTAGCCGCAACGCACCAAGGTGATCTTGTTGATCACCGCGCGCGGATTGACGTTGACGAGCTGGGTCATGAAGTTGCCCTTCTCGTCGGCGAACGGGCCGAACGACATCGCCTCCTTGCAGCCGAGCACGTTGATGAAAAAGTCGGTCGCCTGCTTCATGTCCGGCACGGTGATGCCGGTATGATCGTGGCCGCGCATGCCCGGCATCGAGTCCGCTTGGGCCAGTGTGGCGCCGGCCAGCATGGCGGCGCCGGCGGCGGCCATGGCAATTACATTACGCTTTGCAAACACGTCTCTCTCCTCTGTCGGGTCTTGCTTCGCATTTTTCGCCCCGCGGCCGCCCGGTACCGACGATGCGACACTTTCTACGCGCGAACTCCGAAGATGATCTTTCGGTGTTCGGCGTCATTTTTGAACTCAGGCCGTAGTCGCCGCTTCGACCGCGGCGCCGCGTGTCAACCAGCCGGGATCGACCGACGGCAGCGGAATGGCATCGATCAACATACGGGTATAGGCAGCCTGTGGCGCGGCGAAGACACGCTCGCACGGCCCCTCTTCGACCACGCGGCCGTCGCGCATCACCACCACGCGCTGGCAGATCGAGCGGATCACCGAGAGGTCGTGGCTGATGAAGGCGACCGCCAAATGCATCTCGCTGGTCAGCTCCTTGAGAAGGCGCAGAACCTGCGCCTGGGTCGAGACATCGAGGCCGGAGACGATCTCGTCGGCGAGCACGAAATCGGGCTGCAAAACCACGGCGCGGGCAATGCCGACGCGCTGCCGCTGGCCGCCGGAGAGTTCATAAGAATAGCGGTCGATGGTGACGCGCGAGAGACCGACGCGATCGAGCACGTGATGGACGAGATCAAGCGCGGCGCGGCGGCTCTTGGCCAGACCGTGCAACAGGATCGGCTCGATCAAAATACGCCCGATGGTGTGGCGCGGATTGAGCGACGACATCGGATCCTGAAAGATCATCTGCATGCGCCGCCGATAGCGGCTGGCGCTGATGCTCGTCGAGCGCGTTAATGTAGGTGCCGTCGAACAAAACCGTGCCGCTCGCCGGCGCGACAAGGCCGAGCAAAGCGCGGCCGAGCGTGGTCTTGCCGGAACCGGATTCGCCGACAATGCCGACGGTCTCGCCGCGGCCGACGCGTGATATCGACGCCGTGCAGGATCGTGGTCGATTGCGGGCCGCGCGACAGCAAGCCGCGCGGACGCGCGTACGACACCACCAGGCCGTTGCCGACCAGAAGCGCGTCAGCCATCGCGCGACTCCAACAAGCTGACATCGAAGGCGGAGATTTCAGCGCGCAGCGCAGAGATGACCTCGGGCGGCGTCGGCTCGAGCCCGGTGTCCGGGCGATCGTAGCGCGGATTGGCGGCAAGCAGCGCCTTGGTATAGGCGTGATGCGGCGTGGTCAGCACGTCGGCGGTGGCGCCCTGCTCCACCACCTTGCCCATGTAGAGCACGGTGACGCGGTCGCAGATTTTCGCCACCACGCCGAGATCGTGGGAGACGAACAGCACGCTGGTGCCGTGGCGCTCCTGCAGGGCGCGGATCAGGCGGAGAATTTGTTTTTGCACGGTGACGTCGAGCGCCGTGGTCGGCTCGTCGGCGATGACAAGCTTCGGCTCAAGCCCGAAGGCGGCGGCGATCAGAACGCGCTGGCGCATGCCGCCGGAGAGCTGATGCGGATAGCTCGCCAGCACACGCTCGGGATCGCGGATCTGCACCTCTTCGAGCAACGCGAGAGCACGGAGCCGCGCCTCCTTGGCCGAAAGCCCGCGCTTGAGACGCAAGCCGTCGGTCATCTGCGCCTCGATCCGGCGCGCCGGGTTGAGCGCGGTCTGACGGATCTTGCGGGATGAGCGCGATGTCGCGGCCGAGCACGGCGCGCAAGCCGCGCGGCGACAGCGACAGCAGATCGCGGCCTTCGAAGTCGATGCGTCCGCCGGTGATCCGCACCTGCGACGGAATGATGCCGAGGATCGCCTTGGCGATCGTCGATTTGCCGGCGCCGCTTTCGCCGACCAGGCCGTGCACCTCGCCGGTGCCGACCGTGAGCGAGACACGCCGCAGCACCGGCTTGTTGCCGTCGCGCAGCGAGATCGCGCTGAGTTTATCGACGGCGAGCCTGGGCGCGTTCATCGGCGCAACACCGGATCGAGACTGCGGGCGAGGCCGTCGCCGAGCTGGTTGAAGGCGACGACGGTCGCGAACAAGGCGACGAGCGGCGCCGCCAGCACCCACCAGGCTTCGTGCACGATCTGGCGGCCCTCGGCGATCATGCCGCCCCAGGTCGGCGTATCGGACGACACCGAAAGGCCGACGAAGGAAAGGATGGCCTCGACCACGACGGCGATGCCCATTTCGAGCGTCAGCAGCGCGATCAGCACCGGCATCACGTTGGGCAGGATTTCGCGGAACAGGATGGCGCGGCGCGAGAAGCCGATGGTGCGCGCCGCGACCACATAATCCATTTGCGCCTGCCCCATGGTCTCGGTGCGCACCACGCGGCAAAACCGCGTCCAGTCGATCACCACGATGGCGGCGATCACCGAATGCATCCCGGCGCCGAGAATGGCGACGAGCAGGATCGAAAGCAGCACCGGCGGGAACGCCATCCAGATATCGACCAGCCGCGAGATCACCGCGTCGACCCAGCCGCGCAGAAAGCCGGCCAACAGACCGAGCAGCGAGCCGATCAGGCAGGCCAAGCCCGGCAGAGACGAACGCCACCGTAAGCGAAATGCGCGCGCCGAAAATGACGCGCGAGAGCACGTCGCGGCCGAGCCCGTCGGTGCCGAGCAAATATCCCGGCTTCGGCATCGGCAAAGCCGATCGGCGGCGCCGTCGCGGCCAACAGATTTTGCGCCAGCGGATCCTGCGGCGCGATCAGCGGGGCGAATATGGCGACGACGATCAGCAACAGAATGAAGCCGCCCGCGACGACGACTTTGGGATCGCCCAGCAAGCCGCCGCGCGATCGACGGCGGCCGCGGTTCCGCAGGCGCGGTCGATGTTACGGAGGTTGGTGACCAGTGTTCCACGGCGCCGGCCCTTAAGCATGCCGCAAGCGCGGATTGAGCGCCGCCACGGTGAGATCGACCCCGATATTGATCAGGATGAAGATCAACCCGAACAACAGAACGAGGCCCTGGATCAGCGGGAAAGTCGCGATTGATCACGGCATCGATGGCGAGATTGCCGATGCCCGGATAGGCAAAGATGCGTTCGACGATCACCGTGCCGCCGATCATGAACGTGAATTGCACGCCGGTGAGCGCAAGCGTCGGGCCGACCGCATTGCGCAACGCCTCCTGCAGCACCAGGCGCAACTCGCGAAAGCCTTTGATCCGCGCCAGCAGCACATAATCCTGCAGCATCGCCTCCTTCAACGATTGCTTGAGCAGGCGCACGATCACGGCGGCAAGCGGCAGCGCCAACGCCAGCGTCGGCATGATCATGTGGCTGATGATGTCGCCGGCCACGGCGAAGCGTCCGGTGAGCACGCTTTCGATCAGATAAAAGCGCGTGGTGAAGCCTTCGGCGAGCTCGGGATCGATGCGGCCGGTGAGCGGCAGGATCGGAATCGCCACGGCGAAGAGCAGAACAAGCGCCAACGCCCAGATGAAATCCGGCACCGCCAGCATGATCGAGTTCAGGCTGTCGATCATGGTTTCGCCGAACGTGCGCCGCATCAACGTACCGGCGATGGCGCCGGCGCCGCCGATGATGATGGCGACCA
The DNA here is from genome assembly GCA_963737755.1 of uncultured Alphaproteobacteria bacterium. Lineage (GTDB taxonomy): Bacteria > Pseudomonadota > Alphaproteobacteria > Rhizobiales > Xanthobacteraceae > BOG-931. The sequence goes on from CAVTTZ010000033.1 coordinate 760,525, forward strand.
GCAGCGCCAGGAATGCAAGCTCAAGCGTCGCCGGCAGCCGCGACGCCAGCACTTCGGTCACCCGACAGGTGCAAGGTAATCGAGGTGCCGAAATCGCCGGTGACCACGCCCTTGATCCAGATCCAGAACTGAACCGGCAACGACGCATCGAGCCCGTAATGGGCCTTCAGCGCGGCAATGTCGGCCGGCCCGGCTCCGGGCGAGATCATCATCGCCACCGGATCGCCGGGCACGACGCGCAGCAAGATGAAGACAATGACGGCAACGCCCGCAAGCGTCAGCAACGCCATGGCCACCCGATTGGCGACGACAGACAGCAACATCAACGGTCCCTAGAGCATGTCCCGGAAAAGTGGAAACCGGCTTTTCCGAAAGGGACATGCGACAACATAAAAGTCTAAAGCACATCGCGATTCCACTTGATCGGGATGTGCTCTAGCTGACCGCGTCGATGGCCGCCGCGCCCCGGCGCGGCGGCGGACCGCTTCGACGATACGTTAGGCCTTCGAGATCAGGGTCGCCGGCTGCATGGCCCCGGTCTTGTTGGGGATCACTTTCAGATCGGACTTGTAGAGGATCGGCTGCTCATATTGCAGCAGGGGCAGAACATAACCCTGCTCGGCGATATAGCGATCGACATCCTTCCAGCCCTGGATGCGCTTCTTCTCGTCCTTCTCGCCCCACAGCGGCGCGATCTTGGCGTCGAGATCGTCCGAATGCCAAGCCGAGTGCGGCGAGTGCGAGAACATCGCCATGGCCGGTCGAGGTGCTCGGATCGCCGATGGCATTGCCCCAATTGTAGAACGCGGCCGGCGCCAGCTTGTGCGACATCCGCAGCTCGAAGTGCTTGGCGATTTCGTAGGTCTCGATGTCGGCGTCGATGCCGACATTGCGCCACATGCCGACGATCGCCTGGATCATTTCATAGTCCTTCGGCTTGAAGCCGCGCGTCGTCTGGATGGTGAACTTGACCGGCTTGTCCTTCGAATAGCCGCTGGCGGCGAGAAGCTTGGTCGCCAGCGCCGGGTCGTACGGCACCTTGATCGAGGGATCGTAGGCCTCGTAGTCCGGCGCTTCAGCGTATCGATCGGAACGCCGTAGCCGCGCAGCAACTTTTTGATGATCGTTGCCTTGTCGACCGAATGGCACATCGCGAGGCGGACGTTCTTGTCGTCCATCACGCCGCCGTTGGTGATGAAGATCATGCCGATATCGGAGATCGGCTTGCACACGCCTTTCAGGCCGGCCTTGTTCTTGAGGCGATCGTATTCCTCATACGGGACCTCGAGCGTCACGTCCGACTTGCCGCTTTCGATCTCGGCGACGCGGCTGGTCGCGTCCGGCACGAACTTGAAGACCACGGTCTCGAACGCCGGCTTGCCGCCCCAATATTTCGGATTGGCCTTGAGCCGCAGATAGGCGTTGCCCTCGTAGGCATCGACCATATAGGGCCCGGTGCCGATCGGCTTCTTCTCGAAGCCCTCGGGACCGACCTTCTCGAAATAGGCCTTGGGCAGCACGTAGCCGGTGAGGAAGGCCATCCACTTGAACAGGTCGGGCATCGAACTGCTTCACGTCGGCGGTGATGCGCTTGCCGTCGATCTTGAAATTGTCGATGCTGGCCCACACGAACGAGACCGGATTGCCGCCGTCGGGCTTGGCCTCGCGCTGGATCGACCAAACCACATCTTCCGGCGTGAACGGCGTGCCGTCATGCCAGACGACGCCTTCGCGCACGTCCATCCAGACTTTGGTCTTGTCGTCGTTCCAGCCCCAGGCGGTGAGCAGGCCGGGCTCGAAAGCCAGATTGGGCTTTTGGCCGACATATTGATCGAAGATCGAACGGTAAATTCGCCTGAATGGTCGGATTGACCGAGGACGGGCCGACCTGCGGATCGAACGACGGCAGGTTGACGTTATAGGCGATGTTGAGCGTCGAGCCGACGGCCGCGCGCGCAAAGCGCTGAGGCACCAACAGCGAGCCAATGAATCCGCCGCTCGGCGGCGAGGGCCTGACGACGCGAGAGATTGAACATGTTCTGAAACTCCCCAATCGACCGCTACGGGGCGGCACTCAACGCGCCCGACTCTACGCCTTGGTGCATAGCTGATCGGCGCCTGGACAAGATACTTTAAACATAAAGCAACCGGCGGACAAGCTGACGCAATGGGCTTTTTTTACGCATTTGCAGGCGCCATTTGCCAGAGAGTTCGGCAGTTTCGTGAATGCCCTGCGCGCGTCCCTGCATGGCTGCCGAAGCCGTTGCAAGACACTCTAGAAGGGTTAATAAGTACACGCGTGGCCGGCGCGCGCATTGTTGCAGCGCAGCTAGAGCCCGGAGGTTCTCATGGCAGAACGATCGTTTGCGCGCGAAGTCCAGGATCTCAAACTCGGCGAGGGCGAGGAATTCCGCGGCGAAGGCATTCTCGCCATCACCAAGGCGCTGCTGCAATCCGGCGTATCTTATGTTGGCGGTTATCAGGGCGCGCCGATCTCACATCTGATGGACGTGCTCGCCGACGCCAAGGATGTGCTCGACGAACTCGGCGTGCATTTCGAAAACTCGGCGTCGGAAGCCGCCGCGGCGGCGACGCTCGCGGCGTCCGTCATGTATCCGATCCGCGGCGCGGTTACCTTCAAGGCGCCGGTCGGCGTCAACGTCGCGTCCGACGCCATCGCCAATCTGGCGTCCGGCGGCGTCAACGGCGGCGCGCTGATCATCCTCGGCGAGGATTACGGCGAAGGCTCCTCGATCATGCAGGAGCGCTCGCATCCGTTCGCCATGAAGTCGCAAGTCTGGCTGCTGGATCCGCGGCCGAACCTGCCGACCATCGTGCGGATGGTGGAAGAAGGCTTCGCGCTTTCGGAAGCCTCCAACACGCCGGTGATGCTGGAAGTGCGGATCCGCGCCTGCCACGTCCATGGCCGCTTTATCTGCAAGGACAACAAGAAGCCGGAATTCACGCTGCGCAACGCGCTGGAAAATCCGCGCCGCGACACCGAGCGCGTGGTGCTGCCGCCCGCCTCCTATCTGCACGAGCGCGAGAAGATCGAGAAGCGCTGGCCGGCGGCGGTGAATTTCGTCAAGGAGCACAAGCTCAACGAATTCTTCGGACCCGAGAGCGGCGACGTCGGCATCATCGTGCAAGGCGGCATGTACAATTCGCTGATGCGCGCCCTGCAGCAACTCGGCCTCGCCGACGTCTATGGCGAGACCGCAGTGCCGATCTATTGTCTCAACGTCGTCTATCCGCTGATCGACGATGAGGTCGCCGCCTTCGCGATGAACAAGAAGGCTATCCTCATGGTCGAGGAAGGCCAGCCGGAATTCATCGAGCAGTCACTCAACACCATCCTGCGCCGCCGCGACATCCAGACCAAGATCAACGGCAAGGACGTGCTGCCGATGGCCGGCGAATACACGCCGCAGGTCGTGGTCAAAGGCCTCAAGGCGTTTCTCGAGCTGCATGCCATGAATTTGCTCGGCAATGCGCCGCCGCCGCCGGATGCCTCCGAGGTGCTGGCCAATCCGAAGATCAAAGAACTCGCCAAGACGGTGCCGCCGCGGCCGCCGAGCTTCTGCATCGGCTGTCCGGAGCGGCCGATCTTTGCCGCCATGAAGCTCGTGCAGCAGGAGCTGGGTCCGCATCAGATCGCCGGCGACATCGGCTGCCATCTGTTCGCGAGCCTGCCGCCGTTCAACATCGGCGGCACCACGATGGGATACGGGCTTGGTCCGGCATCGTCGTCGGCCTTCAACGTCAAGGCCGACAAGAAGCCGATCTCGGTGATCGGTGACGGCGGCTTCTGGCACAACGGCCTGAACACCAGCATCGCCAACGCCGTCTACAACAAGCACGACGGCGTCATCATGGTGGTCGACAATTTCTATTCGGCGGCGACCGGCGGCCAGGACATCATGTCCTCGCGCGCGCTCAATACGGATCGCTCGACCAACAACACCATCGTCGATGCGGTGAAGGGCGTCGGCGTCAAATGGGTGCGTCACATCGACCGCACCTACGATGTCGGCAAGGTGCAAGACACCTTGCGCGAGGCGCTGACCACCAAAGAAGGCGGCCCGAAAGTGATCGTCGCCTCGTCCGAGTGCATGCTCAACAAGCAGCGCCGGGTAAAGCCGCTGTTCCAAAAGTCAGTGCGCGAAGGCGTGCGCATGGTGCGCGAGCGCTTCGGCGTCGACGAGGACGTTTGCACCGGCGATCACGCCTGCATCCGGCTCTCGGGCTGCCCGTCGCTGTCGCTCAAGCACACCGACGATCCGCTCAAGGACGATCCGGTGGCGGCGATCGACAACAACTGCGTCGGCTGCGGCAATTGCGGCGAGGTGTCGGAGGCGGCGGTGCTCTGCCCGTCGTTCTATCGCGCCGACATCATCCACAACCCCACCTGGTTCGATCGCTTCATGGCGGACGTGCGGCGTTCGGTGATTTCCTTCCTGCAGCGGCGCCGTGAAGCGACACGCGTCGCGTTTGCAGACTGAGAAGTTTGTTGCGAAGCATCATGAACGATCTCTCCGGCACGCCGACGACAACACCGACGCGCTACACCACCGAGCGGCCGATCTGCGTCGCCGTGCTTGCCATGGGCGGCCAAGGCGGCGGCGTGCTTGCCGACTGGATCGTCGAGCTTGCCGAGTTGCAGGGCTGGCACGCGCAATCGACCTCGGTGCCGGGCGTCGCCCAGCGCACCGGCTCGACGCTCTATTATGTCGAGATGCTGCCGCCCAAAGGCGGGCTCGCGCCGGTGCTGTCGCTGATGCCGGCGCCCGGCGAAGTCGACGTGGTGCTGGCCGCCGAATTGATCGAGGCCGGCCGCTCCATTCTGCGCGGTCTGGTGACGCCGGATCGCTCGACCCTGATCGCCTCGACGCATCGGCTCTACTCGGTCGCCGAGAAGGAAAAGCCGGGCGACGCCACCGCCGATCCGAATGTGGTTGTCGAGGCCGCCGGCGTCGCCGCCAAGCGCGTCATTGCCTTCGACATGGAAACGCTGGCGACCAAAAACAACAGCATGATCTCTTCGTGCCTGTATGGCGCGCTGGCCGCATCCGGCACATTGCCGTTCGCGGCCGAAGCTTTCGAGGGCGTGATCAGCGGCGGCGGCCGCGGCGTTGAATCAAGCCTGAAGGCTTTTCGCGCCGCCTACGCACAAGCCAAGGAGCCCCCCGGTGCCGCAAAGCCTTTGGCGAAGCGGCCGGCCAAACGCCTGGATGCCCTGCCCGCTTCGGCCGGACGGCCGGACCTCGACAAGTTGCTCGCGCGCATCCGCGAATTTCCACAAGCCTTGCATCCGATCATTTATGCCGGCGTGAAGCGTCTCACCGACTTTCAGGATCCGCGCTATGCGGGCGAGTATCTCGATCGCCTCGGCAAGCTTTATGCGCTCGACCAAGCCAACGGCGGCGCGGCGAAGGACTTCGCTTTTACGGGCGCGGCGGCAAAGTATGTCGCGGTGGCGATGGCGTATGACGATGTGATCCGGGTCGCCGATCTGAAAACCCGACCGAGCCGTTACGACCGGGTGCGGCGCGAAAATGCGGTCGGCGAAGGCCAGATCGTGTACACGACAGAGTATATGCATCCGCGGCTCGAAGAAGTCGCCGGCACCATGCCGGCCGGGCTCGGGCGTTTCATCGAAGAGCAATCCGTCGTTGTTTGGTTGGGCGTTCCGCAGCGGCCGCCGCGTGCGCTCGGGCACCATCCACTGGTTTTTGATGCTGTACGTGCTGTCAGCGTTCAGGCCGATCCGCCGCACCACGCTGCGTCATCAACGCGAAATGGCGCATATGGAAAAATGGCTTGCGGTCGCCACCAGCCACATCGCCAAAAACTACGACGTCGCGGTCGAAGCGCTCAACGCGCGCCGCCTGGTGAAGGGCTATTCCGACACCCATGCGCGCGGTGAATCGAAATTCGACCGACTGCTCGGCGCCGTGCCGCAGCTCGCATCGCGCGATGACGGCGCCGACTGGATGCGCCGACTGCGTGACGCAGCCCTGATGGACGAAAGCGGCATCGCGCTCGACGGCGCGCTCAAAACGATCGCGACGCTATAACGCGAATTCCGACCAGCCCGGCAATTGCGGATCGCAATACCCGGCCCTCCCGCCAGCTACCAAGCGCTTTCGCCAGCAGATAACCCGAGCCGCCGCCGAGGCCGGGGCCCGGATGGGTCGAGGCGCCGATGTGATGCAGGCGCGCGACCGGGGTGCGGTGATTCACGGAATCGTGGAACGGCCGCCAGAGGAAAAACTGGTCGATGCCGCAGAAGCCGCCGTAAGGATCGCCGCCGAGCAAATTCATATTGAGGGCTTCAAGATCGGCCGGTGAATACGCCTTGCGCGCGATCACGTTGTCGCGGAAGCCGTCGATGTGCGCGGCCAGGATCGCCTCGATGCGATCGGCATAGTGCTCGCGCACCGCATCGGTCCATTTGCCATCGGGCGGAGCCGCAATCTCGCCGGCGGCGTCGCCCTTGATGAAGCGCGGCGCTTCCGGAAGCTGCAGCCACAGGATCGAGCGCCCCTCGGGGCAACGGCTCGGATCGAGCGCCGCCGGCTGGCCGACGCAGATCGTCGGCACCGCGGGCAGCATGCCGCGCTCGGCTTCGTTGGAGGCTTTCGACACGCCATCCAGCCCCGGCGTCAGATGGGTCAGCGCCACGCCGCCGAGCCCCGGCGCCTTCCATTGCGGCGGCGCCTTGAGCGCGTAATGGAGCTGAAAGTTGCCCTTGCCGTAGCGATATTGCGCGACCGATTGCTTGATCTCCGCCGGCACGGCGGCGTCCGCGAGCAAACGGCCGTAAAGCTGGTTCGGCGTCACCGAGCAGATCACGCCCTTGGCGGCCTCGATCTCGCGGCCGCCGGCAAGCCGCACGCCGCGCGCGGCGCCGCTCGCATCAAGCAACACCCGCTCCACATCGGCGTTGAGCTGCACGTCGCCGCCTTGATCGCGGATCAGGCGTTCGAAAGCCGCGAGAAAATTCTTGGCGCCGCCTTTGACGATCGGCGCGCCCGCGACTTCAAGCGCGAACGCGATCACCTTGGCCATCTGGCCCGAATAGGCGCTCTCCGGTCCGAGGCCGGTATGCAGCACCCACGGCGCAAACAGCGCCCGCATCACCTCGGATTCGTAGCGCGTTTCCAGCCACGCCCGCGCGGTGCCAAGCGCCTCGCCGAAATAAGTGGCGAGCCCGCGCAAGCCGCGCCGCCACGCTTCGCGCGCGATGATCTTGAGCATCGCGACCGACCACAGCGAACCGCCGAGCAGAGCAAACAAAAACGGCGCATCGGCGCCGACGCGATCGACATCGGCGGCGAAGCGCGCGCCATCGCCGCTCGCGAGCCGATCGAAGGCGGCGACATTTGCCTTACGATCCATGGCGAGGATGGCGTGACGCCCATCGGGCATCAGCACCGCCGTCGGCGTCGGCGAATGCGCGAAGGCTAGACCGCGCTTTTCCAGCTCCGGCCCAAGCTCGGCAAAAGCCGGCGACGTGATGAACAAGACGAAAGTCGTCGCCATCACGTCGTGAATGAAGCCCGGCGCCGTGATCTCTTCGGTGCGAATGCAGCCGCCGATACGATCGTTGCGTTCCAGCACCAACACCTTGTGGCCCTTGCGGCCCAATTGGGCCGCGGCCACAAGCGCGTTGATGCCACTCCCGACGATGATGTAGTCGGCGGCCGCCATGGTGGACTACGTGCCCCGGTTATTTCTTCGGCACGATCGCGAGCACGCGCAGCGGGCTGCCGGTGCCGTTGACGATCTTCAGCGGCGCCGCGATCAGGATCGCGCCCTTCGGCGGCAGCTTGTCGAGCTGGCAGAGGCTGGCAAGACCGTAGCGGTTGGCCTTGTGCATGAAGGTGTGCGCCGGGAACGGCGGGTCCATGCCGCCGGCCGAGCCGGCATCGGTGCCGACGGTCTCCGAGCCCCAGCCGATCACGCCTTTGGAAACGAGATAGTGGATCGTCTCCACCGTCGGGCCGGGCGAATGCGGGCCCTTGTCATCGGCGTTGAGGAACTCTGCTTCGCTCTCGTTGCGCTTGTACCAGTCGGTGCGCATCAGCACCCAGGAACCGGCCGGAATGTCGCCGTGCGTTTTCTCCCAGGCTTTGACGCCATCGACGGTGAGGAGGAAATCCGGATTCTTCGCGGTCTCCGCCGAGCAGTCGATGACGCAGACCGGCGCGACGAAATTCTTCACCGGGATGGTGTCGGTCGAACCGTCCTTGTAGTCGCGGCCGCTGATCCAGTGAATCGGCGCGTCGAAATGCGTGCCCGAATGTTCGCCGAGCTTGAGCCAGTTCCACTTCCAGAACGGGCCATCCTTGTCGTAGTTGGAGATGCCGTGAACTTCGACCGCCGGCGTGTTCTTGCCGATCTCCGGCGGCAGCTTGATCAGCGGCGTTTCGGGCCCGAGCGGAGCGGTCAGATCCACCACTTCGATGGCGCCGGATACGAGCGCCGATGCAAAATCGCCGAGAACTTGGGTACTGGTCATTGGGAATCTCCGTGGCGCTCTGGGAATTCGAATCGTCGAATTCGGTACTTGAATTTGCGGTATTTGGAATCCGATCTTCGGGATTCGATCCTTGGGATCCGTTGCGTCAGGCGCAACGTCGCGGAAGCCTAGCGCAATCATTTTAGATATGAAATATCTGCGCTGGCAAGCGGGCGCGACAAATCGGTTGCGGCCCGTCTCCGACCGTTTGCGCACGCGAGAAAGCCGTCGGCGTGAGAGCACGCCCATATCCGCGCCCTCATAAGGGAGAGCGGCAGAATGCAAGGCAGGAGCAAACGTATGGCCTATGATGCAGTCGTGATCGGCGCCGGCGTCAACGGACTGGCCGCGGCCGTACACCTGTGCGCCAGGGGCTGGAAAGTCGCCGTGGTCGAGCGCGCCGATGTCGCCGGCGGCGCCGTCAAGACGCGCGAGATCACGCGTCCCGGATTTCGTCACGACCTCTACGCCATGAATTTAGGCTTGTTCGCCGGCTCGCCGTTTTTCGCCACCCACAAGGATCAGTTGTTAGCCAACGGCTTGGGCTTTGTGAGCGCGGAACATTGCTTCGCCAGCGCCTTTCCGGACGGCACCTGGGTTGGGGTCGAGAAAAATCCCGAAGCCAACGCGCAGCGGATCGCGGCGCTCAGCACCGCCGACGCGGAACGCTGGCGCGCGCTGACAGCCGCGTTTGCGCAGGACGCACCGCACATTTTCGGATTGCTCGGCGCGCCGATGCCGTCATGGCAGGCGGCGCGCACCATCTTCGCCGCGTGGCGTGCGCGCGGCACCGGCTGGGTCGCCGAGACTGCGCGCCTGCTCGCATCTTCGCCGCGCGAATGGCTCGACGAAAATTTCGAAAACGAAAAGCTCAAGGCGACGCTGGCGATCTGGGGCATGCACCTTGATTTTTCCCCCGACGTCGCCGGCGGCGCGCTGTTTCCGTATCTGGAAGCGATGGCCGACCAGGTGTTCGGCATGGCGCTCGGCCAGGGCGGCGCCGATACCATCATCAACGCCATGACCCGCACCATCGAGGCCGCCGGCGGCACGGTGAAGCTCAGCGCGCCGGTGCAGAGCGTGGCGATCGAGGGCAATGCCGCAAAGGCTGTGGTGCTGGCAAACGGCGAACGCATCGAAGCGACGCGCGCCGTGATCGCCAATCTGCATCCGCGCGTATTGTTTGATGAGCTGGTGCGCGGCGCGCCGCCGGCGGCACGACGGCTCGCCAAGCTTCGCCCTGGACCGGCGACGATGATGGTCCACTTTGCGCTCAGTGCGTTGCCGGCCTGGAGCGCCGGCGCAGAGTTGCGAAAATTCGCCTACGTGCATCTCGCGCCGTCGCTCGGGCTGATGGCGAAGACCTACACGGACGCGCTGGACGGACTTGCTGCCGATCGAGCCCGGGCTTGTCGTCGGCCAGCCAACGGCCGATCGATCCCTCGCGCGCGCCGGCCGGACAGCATGTGCTCTGGGTGCAGGTTCGGGTTTTGCCGTCGCGCATCCGCGGCGACGCCGGCGGCACGATTGCCGCCACCGATTGGGACCAGGCGAAGGAAGCCTACGCGGACCGCGTCGTCGGCATCATCGAGCGCTACGCGCCCGGTTTCTCGGCGACCATTCTGGGCCGCGCCGTGCTTTCGCCCGCCGATCTCGAGCGCGACAATCCCAATCTGGTCGGCGGCGACAGCCTCGGCGGCAGCCACCACCTCGATCAGAACTTCCTCTTCCGCCCTGGCTTCGGCTGGTCGCGCTACCGCACGCCGGTCGAACGCCTCTACATGGTCGGCGCCTCGACCTGGCCGGGCGCCGGCGCCGGCGCCGGCTCCGGCTTCATGCTGGCGAAAATGCTGGCGGGGGCGTGAGCGGCGTTGATTCGCCGAAATGATGTATTTTTTTCCCGGGCGCGGCGCAGCACGAAGTGATGCGCTGCAGACCCAAGATCGTCGCAAAATCGGAGCCTGTAACGATCCCGGATCAGCGGTGCACCGCTACGCGTTGCACCGCGTCCGGGAAACGCTCCAACACTCAATTCGAAGGGTGAATCGGAGTGAGACTATTGGGCGCTCGCATTGTCGTCAGCCCGGACCGTTGCCGTGTCGGTTCGGCGACGGCCGCGGCGCTTGGTCTTTCAGTTTCTCCAGCGCGTCAGGCATCATCCGGCCGAACATAGAACTGAGCATTGCCATCGGGATCAGGCCGCCGTTGCCGCCGCCCTCTTGTTGGGCACCGCCCGACATCAGGAATTGCGGCACGATCGGCTGATTGATCTTGGTCAACGCATCGGCGAAGCGGGCGAAATTCTGCTCGGCGAGCCGGAATTCCGGACCGCCATACGCATCGACCGCGAGCTTGGTCGATTGCGCCGTCGCACTGCCGATAGCGAGCGTGCGATCGGCCTCGCCGGCGCCTTCGAGCCGCGATTTCTCGCCGAATGCCGCCGCCGTCACTTTCACAGTCTCGGCGTCTTTCTGCGCGCGCGCCAGCGCCGCCGCACCGTCGTTCTCGTGCACCTTGATCTGGATCATCGATTGGGTCAGCGCGCTTTGCGCTGCCGCCGTCGCCTTGGCTTCGTTCAAGGCACGTTCCTGAACCGCAGCCTTCTCCTGTTCCTGAAAGGTCGTTACCTGCTCACGCGCGACCTGGCGCGTACGCAACTGGATCAAAATATCCTCGATGGTCTTGTCGCCTTGCGACGCCCGCGGGGTGCCGATGAGCACTTCCTGGAGCTCGAGCGAATAGCCCGCGAACTTCTCTTTCATTTCCCGGGACGATTCGCCCTGGATCGCGGCCCGGTTTTGAAGCAGCTCGATCAGGGTCATTTTCTGACCGATATTCTTGAAATACGCACTGACCATCGGATCGAGCGTTTGCTCGACGAGCTTTTTCACGTCGCCGAAACGCTGGATGATCATCGGCGCTTTCTTGTAGTCGATGTGCATGACCACCGACAGCGGCAAGGTCGGCTCGAACGCGTCCTTGGTGATGAGCGACACTTCGGACAGGTTTTCATCGAGCCGCATCGCGCCGGTTTCGCCCTTCATCCATTTCAGGATGAAGTTGACGGTCGGAATGATCTCGATCTTGCCGGCAAACGTGTTGAACGCGTATTTGCCCGGCAGCAGCGGATCTTTCCAGACGCCGCGCGAACCATTGGTCACGAGTTCGCCGTGCCGATAGTCTTCGCCCGACACGTCGGCCGTTCGCGGACCGGTATAAAAGATCACCACGCCGACATTACCGACCGGAATGATGGTCTTGGGCGCCCACTCGACCGTGGCGAACAGGCGGTTGATGTACCACGTGCCTTCGACCAGCACCTGAAGCTGGCGGCCGCGATAGCCGCCGGCGCGCAGGAAGTTTTCCGGCTCCTGGAAGTTGTTGTGGAACGTCTCCGGGCTGGCCAGATCCGAACCGACTTCGGGCGCGATGATTTCACCCGATGACAGCGACGGACCGTCATGCACGGTGACGATGCCGATATTGTCGTCAGCGGCGGCGATCACGATCGGCCAGAAGCCGGCCCGATCCACCAGGGTCTGCCGCATGCCGTCGAGCACACTTTGCTCCTGGCTGCTGAGCGCATGGCCGTAAACGCGTTCGTCGGTGATGATGGCGAACTGCGTGGTGTTGATCGCGTACGTGCCTTCGCGCAGGATTTTGCGTTGCGGTCCTTTTTGTCCGCCATGCGTCAAGAACTGCCGCACGTCCTGGAATTCGGATTTTTCCGGCGTGTCGTTGGCTGCAAGCACTTGCGAAGGTGCGAGCGGCGCGCCGTCGCGCGCGAACACGTAGGCGATTCGGCCCTGCCCCACAGTCACCAGATCGGATTTATGAATCCGATAGGTGAAGGGGAAAAAGAAGTGAATGCCGCCACGCAGGATGTCCGGCTGAAAGCCTGCTTCGCCGTGCAAGGCGATGAATCCTGACTTGATGGATCCACGCGCCGCCCAAAGCTTCTCGACGATGCCGACCTGATTGTTGGGGATGTAGCGAACGATATTCGCCATGCGCAGCAGAATGTAAAGAATGACGACTACTGCGATCCAAACACCGTAAGCGACAAAGTGATTGCTGAAATTTTCCATGATACACGCCGTTGTTGATCAATGACGAAAACAACGGCATCATATTGCAGATCTGCGTGCGCCACCACCATAGCGCGACTTATTTAAATTCGACAGACACGTCACGGCACCCATTGACAACGCGCCGCTCGATGCACACTGCGTGTCTATCGCAGATCGCGATATTAATGTTGTTATAATTAAGACGCGGATGCTTGTTAGTTTCTCGCCTTCAACAAGTCGCGGGCGATAATCAGTTTTTGCACTTCGGTCGCGCCCTCATAAATGCGCAACGGCCGAATCTCGCGATAGAGATGCTCGACCACCGAGCTGGTGCCGACGCCGAGTCCGCCGAAGATCTGCACGGCGCGGTCGATCACGCGCTGAGCGCTTTCCGTCGCCGTCATCTTCGCCATGGCGGCTTCGCGAGTGGTCGGCACGCCTTCCACGTCGCGCAGCCACGCGGCCCGATAGGTGAGGAGCGCCGCGGCATCGATCTCGGTCGCCATGTCGGCGAGCGCCGCCTGCGTCAACTGAAAGTCGGCGAGCGTTTGGCCGAACATCTTCCGCGTCGTCGCCCGCGTCAAAGCCTCGTCAAGCGCGCGGCGCGCGAAGCCCAGCGCGGCCGCCGCCACCGATGCGCGGAAAATGTCCAGATTGCGCATGGCGATCTTAAAACCCTCGCCCGGCGTGCCGATCATCTGCGACGCGGGAATGCGGCAATTGCGGAAACGCAAGCGCGCCAGCGGATGCGGCGCGGTGACATCCAGGCGTTCGGCGATCTCAAAGCCCGGCGTGCCGGCATCGACCACGAAGGCCGAGATGCCGCGTGCTCCCGGCGCTTCGCCGGTGCGGGCGAACACGGTGTAGAAATCCGCGATGCCGCCGTTGGAGATCCAGGTCTTCTCGCCGTCGAGCACATAGCCGTCGCCGTCGCGCTGCGCGCGTCATCGCCATGGCGCCGACGTCGGAGCCGGCTTCCGGCTCGGTCAGCGCGAACGCCGCGATGGCGGCTCCGGAACCGACCCGCGGCAGATAGCGTGTCTTGAGCTCCTCGGTGCCGGCAAGCGAGATCGGGCCGCTGCCGAGGCCCTGCATGATGAAGGCGAAGTCCGCGAGGCCGGCATGCCACGCCAGCGTTTCGCGGGCGATCACCAGATAGCGGGACTGCAGCGGATCATGGGCGCCGCCAAAGCCCGACGGCACGCATTGCCGCAGCCACCCGGCCTCGCCGAGCGCGCGGACCCAGCGCCGGCAGGTCGCATCGACGTCGCCGTGGGCGCCCTCCCCGTGCTCGATTTCGGCGGCCTTGGCCGCCGCCCACTCATCCAACTGATCGGCGAAAGCGCGGTGCTGCGCGTCAAAGAACGGCAGGCGCAGATGCGCGGTCCGGCTCATGGTGTTCTTTCTCCCGGTCAAACGAGGTAAAGCTTCAGCACAGAATGCCCGGTGGTGGCAAACCACAATGGCAAACCACAAAGGGCACACACACACGAGAGAGGGCGGATGCCGGTCATCCAGCTGCAGCGCGATCCCCGCTACCCGGATTTTCCAACCATCGTTCATGCGCTCGCCGACGCCGCCGCGCGGCGCGGCAATGCGCCGGCTTTCGCCTGCCTCGACCGGGAGATCACGTATGCCCAATACGCGCAGGCCGTCGCCGCACTGGCGCGACGGTTCACCGAGGCCGGCGTCGCCGGCGAGCGCATCGCTTATCTGATGCGCAACAGCCTCGACATGGCGGTCGCGCTCTATGCCGGCATGGCCGCGCGCGCGCAGGTGGCGCCGCTCAATCCGACCTACACCGATCGCGAGATCGAACCGCTGGTGCGCGATGTCGATCCGCGTTTGATTGTTTGCGACCCGGAGTTCGTCGAGCGCGCGGAAACAGCTGGCGCAACTTGTCGGCGGCGCCAAGGTGATGGTGATCGGCGCCGGCGGTCGTAACGCTTGCAGAGCTTCTCTCAGAGCCCGCCACGTCACTGCCTTTGCCGGATCCCGACGATCTGTGCGCGTTGTTCTTCACCGGCGGCACCACAGGACTGCCGAAAGGCGCCGATCATCGCCACAGAAATCTGATGGCTTTCTGTTACGGCGTCGCGGCGCTGTGGCCGTTGCCGCTCGACGCCGAACACATCCTCAATGTGGCGCCGCTGTTTCACATCTGGGGCTTTTGCTACACGCTGATCTTTCCGGTCTATCTGCGCGCCTTCATGGTTCTCCTTCCGGCCTACAAACCGGCGGCGGTGCTGGAGGAATTTCAGAAGCGCCGGATCACGACATTCGCCGGCGGCCCTTCGGCGCTCTATATGGGGCTTCGCGCCAACGAGAATTTTTCCACGACCGATTTTTCCAGCCTGCGGGTTTGTCTGTCCGGCGGCGCGGCCTGCCCGGTGGAACTGATCCGTTTCTGGGAAAGCGCGACCGGTTCGGTGTTGCTGGAAGGCTGGGGCATGTCGGAAGGCGCGCCGATCCATCAAAATCCGCTGCATGGCCCACGCAAGATCGGCTCGGTCGGGGTTGCAGCCGCCGGTTATGAGGCCGAAGTGGTCGATCTTGAAACCGGCACGCGAGTCATGCCTACGGGCGAGCGTGGCGAAATCCGCGTCCGCGGGCCGCAATTCACCTCGGGCTATCGCAATCGGCCGGACGAGAATGCGCGGCAAATCCGCGACGGCTGGCTCTATACCGGCGACATCGGCTACTACGACGAGGACGGTTACATGTTCCTCGTCGACCGCAAGAAAGAGATGATCATCGTCGGCGGCTACAACGTCTATCCGCGTGAGATCGACGAGCTGTTGTTCAAGCATCCCGCCATTGCGGAAGCCGCAACGGTCGGCGTGCCGGATGCCTTCAGCGGCGAGGCCGTCAAGGTGTTCGTCGTGCGCAAGGCCGGCGCGAGCCTCTCCGCCGAAGAGTTGCTCGACTACTGCAAGCAAAATCTCGTCAAGTATAAGTGGCCGAAGCACGTCGCCTTCCTGGACGCGTTGCCGCGTTCAGGCGTCGGTAAGATCGATAAACGCGCCCTTAAGGCGTCCGCGGCGGGTACGCCCTCATAACCATGCCGGTGGCAAAACATTGCATTTTCCGCGACTTGCGGCAGAGTGACATGGGGCCTGCCGGGTGGCGTAGTGGAACCAGCCTCGGTCCTTTGTTTACCGTCATCCTGAGGCGCGCGCCGCATGGCGCGCCTCGAAGGGTGAGCGGCCGCGGGATCAGGGGCCGTCGCCCTTCGAGGCTCGCTTCGCTCGCACCTCAGGACGACGGAAGAAGTTTGTAGGTGTCAGGGGTAGCGTCATGAAAGTCATTATCGTAGGCGGCGGCGTCGGCGGTCTGGTCACGGGGTTGATGCTGCATGCGCGCGGCATCGACTGCGAGATCTTCGAGCAATCGGATCGATCCGCGAACTCGGCGTCGGCATCAACACGCTGCCGCACGCGATCAAGGAACTGGCCGATCTCGGCCTGCTCGACCGCCTCGATGCGGTGGCGATCCGCACCTACGAGCTGATCTATTCCAATCGTTTCGGCCAGGAGATTTGGCGCGAGCCGCGCGGGCTCGACGCCGGCTACGAGCTGCCGCAGTTCTCCATTCACCGCGGCCGACTACAGAACGTCATCTACCAGGCGGCGCGCGCGCGCATCGGTGAATCGCGCATTCACATGAACTGCCGGCTCGGCTCGTTCACTCAGGACGACGGCGGCGTCACGGCTTATTTCTTCAACCGCGCCGGCAGCCACTGCCACACCGCGCGCGGCGATATTCTGATCGGCGCCGACGGCATCCATTCGGTGGTGCGCTCGAAGCTCTTCCCCAATGAAGGACCGCCGCGCTGGAACGGGCTCATGCTGTGGCGCGGCGCCACCGACTGGCCGGCGTTTCTGACCGGCCGCTCGATGGTGGTCGCCGGCGGGCTTGCCGCCAAGCTCGTGATCTATCCGATCGCCGAAGGCTCGCGGCCCGACAAGAGGCTGACCAACTGGGCGGTGATCGGCCGCGTCGGCGATGCCTCGATGCCGGTGCCGCAGAAGCAGGATTGGTCGCGCCCGGGCCGCTTCGAAGATTTGATGCCGCATGTGCAGCGTTTCCGCATCCCGTTTGTCGATGGGCGTGCGCTGATCGAGGCGACCGGCGAGTTCTGGGAATATCCGATGTGCGACCGCGATCCGCTGCCGCGCTGGAGCCATGGCCGCGTCACGCTGCTCGGCGACGCCGCGCATCCGATGTATCCGGTCGGCTCGAACGGCGCCTCGCAGGCCATTCTCGACGCGCGCTTCCTCGCCGACCGGCTTGCCGACGCCGATCATCCGGTGCACGCGCTGTGGCTCTACGAGCAGACGCGGCTGCCGCTCACGGCGGACATCGTGCGGAGCAATCGCAGCGGCGGCCCCGAAGGCGTGATCGACGCGGTGGAAGAGCGCGCGCCCGACGGCTTTTCCAACATCGAGGACGTGCTGTCGTTCGAGCAGCGCAAGGCGATCGTGCGCGGCTACGCCTCCAAGGCCGGCTTCGCCCGCGAACAGGTCAACAAGGCGGCTTAACCCTCCGTCATTGCGAGCGAAGCGAAGCAATCCAGTAGCTTGCGCAAGCCGCTGGATTGCTTCGTCGCTTCGCTTCTCGCAATGATGAATGAAATCCGGGCTCGCGGGCAAACGCCCGCGCCCCGGAATGACGGATTACGCCGGCGGCGGCAGGAAGATGATCTCGTGCTTGGCGGCGAGCGCCACCACGTCCGGCGGGTTCTGCTCTTTCATGCTGTGGATCGCCCAGAACAGATCGTAGAGCTTGCGCGTCGGTGCTACCCAGAAGAAGCACTTCACGGTCTGGTCGGTCTTGTTGAAGATGCCGTGCGCCATGTTCATCGGCAGCCGGATCACGTCGCCGGTGGTGGCGACGAATTCGCGCCCCTCGAGCACCAGGTCGAAACGGCCGTCGAGCAAGTAGATGAATTCGTCCTGGGTCGGATGGATGTGGGGCGGCACGAAAGTACCGGGCGGAAATGTCGCGTGCCAGGAAAAGGAATTCTCCGAAAGCGTTTTCGGCACGTAAGTTTGGCCGAGAACATTCCAGGAAATGCCGTCGATCCCGGTCCCCGCTTTGGTAAGGCCTGCCGTCATTGCATAAGTCATCGCACCGTTACTCCCCTCAAGGATGATGACATTCAAGCACGCGCCGCAACAAACCGCCAAATGCCGCACGCCGCAATCACCCGATAGCGTAAATTGGCGCCGATCCGTGACGTTATTATTGTCGTCGCTCCCGCTTCACAAAGCCACTATTTTAATCTTAAAATATTCTGCCGGCGCCTGCTGAGCCGTCCTGGGGCGCCCGCAATGACCGCCCGCCCCGTCAGGAGATTGGACATGATCAAACACTGCTCGCTCGTGGCCGTTGCGGCCGTGTTCGGCGCGCTGGCGTCTGCCGCGCATGCCGAAGACAGCCTGAAGGTCGGCGTCATTGGTACACTCTCCGGCCCTCCGGCAGTGCTTGGGCAACAACTGCGCAACGGCTTCACGCTCGCAGTGAAAGATCTGGGCGGCAAGCTCGGCGGACGCGAAGCGGAAGTCTTCATCGCCGACGACGAACTGAAACCCGACGTCGCGGTGACCAAGGCGAAATCGCTCATCGACCGCGACAAGGTTGAATTTGTCGTCGGGCCGATCTTCTCCAACATTCTCGGCGCCATCGCCAAGCCGGTGACCGAAGCGGGCGTGATCCTGATCAGCCCCAACGCGGGCACCTCGACCTTCGCCGGCAAGGAATGCAACCCGAACCTGTTCGTAACGTCCTATCAGAACGATCAGGTGCACGAGGTCATGGGTCAATACGCGCAGGACTCGGGCTTCAAGAAAGTCATTATCATTGTGCCGAACTATCAGGCCGGCAAGGACGCGGCCGCCGGCTTCAAACACAAATTCACCGGCGAAGTGGCCGACGAAATCTATGTGCCGCTGGGCCAGCCCGATTATTCGGCTGAACTGACCCGCATCGCTGCCGCTGCTCCGGATGCGGTGTTTGCGTTTCTACCCGGCGGGATGGGCGTGAACTTCGTCAAACAATTCCGCCAGGCCGGCCTTGCCGACAAGATCCCATTCCTCTCGGCCTTCACGGTCGATGAATCGACACTGCCCGCGCAGCAGGATGCCGCGCTCGGCATGTTCGCCGGCGCGAACTGGGCGCCCAATCTCGATAATCCGCAGAACAAGGCGTTCGTCGACGCATACGTGAAGGAATACAACGCGGTGCCGGCGACCTACGCGTTCCAGGCCTACGATGCAGCGCTCTTGATCGATAGCGCCGTCCGCGCCGTCAAAGGCAATCTTTCCGACAAGGACGCGTTGCGGGCCGCGCTGAGCAAGGCCGATTTCAAATCGCTGCGCGGTGCTTTCAAGTTCAACACCAATCACTATCCGATTCAGGACTTCTATCTGACCAAGGTCGCGAAGCGACCCGACGGCAAATACCAGACCGAGATCGTCAAGAAGGTGTTTACGGGCTACGGCGATTCCTACGCCAAAGACTGTGCGATGAAGTGAGGGCGACTGCGGCTTTTCACAATTCATCTTTGCCGGACTTGATCCGGCAATCCATGGTGCGCCGCACGTTTGCATGGACCGCCGGGTCAAGCCCGGTGGTGACGATAAAGGGTGGGCCGTCTGCAAGGCCTTGGCCGCGCCCTCCTCTCAGCCTTAGCCCGATCAGATCCGCACTTGTCCATCAAAATGACGGATCAGGGCTGCAATACCGGTAGCATTCGGCATCCATGTCCACGACGCTCTTTCTTGTCCAGATCCTCAACGGCATACAGCTCGGCGTGCTGCTGTTTCTGATCGCCGCCGGGCTGACGCTCGTCTTCGGCGTTATGGATTTCATCAATCTGGCACACGGCGTCCAGTACATGCTCGGCGCCTATCTGGCCGTCGCCTTCTATGGCTATGTCGACAATTTTCTCGTGGCGTTGATTTTGGCGCTGATCGCCTCGCTGCTGTTCGGGCTGTTGCTGGAGTTTCTGGTTTTCCGCCACCTTTACGACCGCGACCACCTCGATCAGGTCATCGCCACTTTCGGGATTATTTTGTTTCTCAACCACGGCGTCCGCATGGTGTGGGGCGCGGCACCTTTGTCGCTGCCGGTGCCGGAAGTCTTCACCGGCTCCGTCGTACTCATGAGCGGGCTGCTTTATCCGGTCTGGCGTCTGGTCATCATCGGCTCCGGACTCGCGATCGCTGTCGGTCTCTACATGCTGGTGACCTTCACCCGCATCGGCATGCTGGTGCGCGCCGGCGCCACCAACGCCCGCATGGTGTCGGCGCTCGGCGTCAATATCGAGCGGCTGTTCATGATCGTGTTCGGCTTCGGCACCATGCTGGCCGGTTTTGCCGGCATCATGATCGCCCCAATCATCTCGGTTGAGCCCGGCATGGGCGACAACATCCTCATTCTGGCCTTCGTGGTGATCGTTATCGGCGGGATCGGCTCGATCCGCGGCGCGTTCGTCGCCGCATTGCTGGTCGGCTTGGTCGACACGCTGGGCCGCTCGTTTTCGGTTGATATCCTCCGCCTGATGATGGGCCCCTCGCCGGCCCGCATGGCCGGCCCGGCCATTGCTTCGATGCTGATCTATGTGCTGATGGCGATCGTGCTGTACGCGCGGCCGACCGGCCTGTTTCCGGCGCGAGGCCGCTGATGAGCGAGGCGGCGCTTTCGGCGGTGAAACCGGCCGCATCCGTGCGGTCACCGCGCAGCGTCGTTTTGCCGGCGCTGATTTTTATCGTCTTCGCAGTCTTGCCGGCGGTCGCGATGCTGACGTCGCGCCAATACTTGGTCGATGTCGGCTGCCGCATCATGGTATTCGCAGTCGCCGCGATCGCGCTCGATCTTCTGGTCGGATATGCCGGGCTGATATCCTTCGGCCACGCCGCCTTCATCGGGCTGGGCGCTTACGCGGTCGGCATCCTTTCGTCTCACGGCATCGGCGAGGCGCTTGATCGCGCTGCCGGTCGCTATCGCGGTCTCGATGCTGTTTGCCTGGCTGACCGGCATCGTCTGCCTGCGCACCAGCGGCGCCTATTTTATTATGATCACGCTCGCGTTCGGGCAGATGGTCTATTTCATCGCCACGTCGCTCGCGCCCTATGGGGGCGACAACGGGCTGACGATCGCGGCACGCAGCACCATCGCGGGCTGGCCGCTGCTGAAGAACGACCGCGCGTTCTACTATTTCACCCTATTCTGCCTGCTGGCGATCTATCTGTTCTGCCGCGCGCTGGTCGGTTCTCGCTTCGGCCGCGTGCTGCGCGGCGGCAAGGAAAATCCCGTTCGCATGGCCGCGATCGGTTTCAACGTAAGGCGCTTCCGGCTCGTCGCTTACGTCATTGCGGGCGGGATCGGTGGATTTTCCGGCTTTTTGCTCGCGAATTTCACCGAGTTCGTGGCCCCCGCTTACATGTCGTGGCAGCAATCCGGCGAACTGATCGTGATGGTGATCCTCGGCGGCGTCGGCACGCTCGATGGCGCACTGCTCGGCAGCGCCGCCTATCTCTTGGCCGAGGAATGGCTGTCCGAACTGCCCTTGATCGGCGAAAACTGGAAGGTGGTTTTCGGACCCCTCCTGGTGCTGGTCGTTCTGTTCGCGCGCGGCGGACTGATCGGATTAGGCTCCTGGCTGCGGCGGCGGTTCTTCCATGCTTGAGCGCGCACCTTCAGACGCGGTGCTGCGGCTCGAAGGGCTGCGCAAGAATTTCGGCAGCGTCGCCGTGACCGACGATGTGACGCTCGACGTCACGCCGGGCGAAATCCACGCCATCATCGGACCGAACGGCGCCGGCAAAACGACGCTGATCAATCAAATATCCGGCGTCCTTGCCCCGGACGGCGGCCGCATCGTGTTCGCCGGCAATGACGTGACCACGCTATCCGCCGACGCCCGCGCGCTCCGCGGCCTCGCCCGCAGCTTTCAGATCACCTCGATCCTTCCGGGCTTCTCGGTGCTGGAAAACGTTGCGCTTGCCGTGCAGGCGCGCGACGGCTCGAGCTTCCGGTTTTTCGGCCGCGCCGCCGACGAAGCAGCGCTCAACGCACCGGCCATGAGTCGCGCTCGAACAAGCCGGCATCGCCGAGCGCGCCCATGTGCGCGCCGGAGAATTGTCGCATGGCGAAAAGCGCGCGCTGGAGCTTGCCATCGGGCTCGCCATGAAGCCCGTCTTGCTGTTGCTCGACGAGCCGATGGCCGGTATCGGCCGCGAGGAAACCGAGCGCCAGGTCGAGTTGCTGCTTCGCCTGAAGGGCGCGTTCACCATGGTGCTGGTCGAGCACGACATGGAGGCGGTGTTCGCGCTCGCCGATCGCATCTCGGTCCTGATCCGCGGCCGGCTGTTGATGACCGGCTCCCCCGCCACGGTGCGCGCCGATCCGCAAGTGATCGCCGCTTATCTGGGCGAGCAGATGGAGTGATGGTTTGATCTCGCCTCGCATCAACCGTCATGGACGCGCTCGGATAGCGAACCGGGTTGAGATGGTGCGCCCATGCTGACCGTGGCGAGCCCTCAAAGCCGCTTACGGCGCCGCGCAAGTGTTGTTCGACATCAGCTTCGCCATCGGCGAAGGCGAAGTGGTCACGCTGCTCGGCCGCAACGGCATGGGCAAGACCACGACGATCTCGACCATCATGGGCTTGATGCCGGCGGCCGGCGGTCGGGTGACCTTCGCGGGCGCCGATCTCGGCGGTTGGCCGCCTTATCGGATTGCCCAGGCCGGCCTTGGCCTGGTGCCGGAGGGCCGCCAGATTTTTTCGACCCTCACCGTTGAAGAGAATTTGATCGCGACCGCGGCGTCACGGTTCGGACCGGCGCGCTGGCAATTGCGCGACGTGTACGAGATGTTTCCGAGCCTCGCCGAGCGTCGTCGCAACATGGGCAATCAGCTGTCCGGCGGCGAGCAGCAGATGCTGGCCATCGGGCGCAGCCTGATGACCAATCCGAAACTGATCATTCTCGACGAAGCCACCGAAGGCCTGGCGCCACTCATTCGTAACGAGATCTGGGCGAGCTTGAAGAAGCTCAAGGCCGAGGGTTTGGCGATCCTGCTGGTCGACAAACATGTCGACGCGCTGCTCAAGCTCGCCGACCGCCACGTGGTGATCGAGAAAGGCTATGTGGTCTGGTCAGGCGCTTCGGCCGCGCTGGCCAACGATCCGACGGTCCGCCAGCGCTATTTGCAGGTGTGACGCTTATCGTCATTTTCCGGACTCATCGTCGTTTCCCGGATGCGGTGCGAGCGCCGTCGATGCATTGCCGATCCGAGATCGTTCAAAACTGAGCGCCTGGGGCGATGCCGGGTCTGCGGCGCACCACTTCGTGACGCACCGCACCCGGGAAATGCGAAATATCGGGAGCAGATAAAGTAGTGACCGTGCGTGCCGCGCCCCACCCAGGCTTGGCTACGCTTAGTCGTCGTAGGGTGGGCAAAGGCGCCAGCGCCGTGCCCACGAGTCAATCTGCAATTCAGCGCCGCGTCGGCTTCGCTTCGCTCAGCCCACCCTACAAGAAACGGTGGATCACTCCGGCACCACTGCGGTGGTCTCGATCTCAAGCCGCGCTTCTGGTTCGACCAAGCGCGTCACCGCAACCAACGCCATCGCCGGATAGTGGTCGCCGATGAATTCGCGATAGACCTCGCCGAGCGCCGGGCGCGCTTTGAGATACTCGTCCATGTCGCGCACGTACCAGGTCATGCGCACGATATGGTGCGGCGCGGCGCCGCCCTCGGCCAGAACGGCCACGATATTTTTCAGAAGCTGGCGCGTCTGCCCGACGAAATCTGGCGGGAAGTGCTCTTTCTCGTCCCAGCCCACCATGCCGCCGACAAACACCATGTCGCCACGGGCTTTTATGCCGTTGGCATAGCCTTTCGGCTGCGGCCATCCCGCGGGGTGCAACACGACGTTCCGGGTGCGCGGCGGCAGGGTAGTGGTGGAACTCTGGGACAATTTCGATTTCTCCTCAGGAGGCAAGTTTGCTGGCGGCAGCTTCCGCCGCACGCCGTCGTAATTCAAAACGCTGCAGCTTGCCGGTCTCGGTGCGCGGCAGGCTCGTGACATATTCGATCGCGCGCGGGTATTTGTAGGGCGCGACCGTTGCCTTCACATAATCCTGCAACGTGCGCGTCAAGACCGAGTCGGCCGCGAAACCTTGATTGAGCACGACGTAAGCCTTGACGATCTGCCCGCGCTCATCGTCCGGCTGGCCGACCACGCCGCATTCGGCAACAGCCTGATGAGTCAACAGCACCGTTTCGACTTCCGGTCCGGCAATGTTGTAGCCGGCGGAAATGATCATATCGTCGGAACGCGCCTGATAGCGGAAATAGCCGTCGGCATCCTGCACATAGGTATCGCCGGTGACGTTCCAGCCGTTCTGCACATATTCGGTCTGGCGCCTGTCGCCGAGATAGCGGCAACCGGTCGGCCCGCGCACGGCGAGCCGCCCCGGCATTCCGGTCGGCGACGTTTGTCCGTTTTCGTCGATGATGCGAGCCTCAAAGCCGGGAACGGGTTTGCCGGTCGCGCCGGCGCGCATGTCCTCTTCGCGGCTGCCGACGAAGATGTGCAGCATCTCGGTCGAACCGAGTCCATCGATGATGCGGATGCCGGTCGCCGCCGCCCAGGCCTCGAACGTCGCAGCCGGCAAAGTTTCGCCGGCGGAAACGGATTTGCGCAGCGACGACAGATCGAAGCCCGAAAGCTTGCCGAGCATCGCGCGAAATGCGGTCGGCGCCGTGAAACAAATCGTGGCGCGCAAATTGGCGATGGCGGGCAGAAGATCGTCGGGCGAAGCTCTCTCCAGCAGGATCGTGGAGGCGCCGACCCGCAGCGGAAACAGCACAAGGCCACCGAGACCAAACGTAAAAGCGATCGGCGGCGAGCCGATAAAGCGATCGCTCGGCTCGGCGCGCAGCACGTATTTGCCGAACGTGTCGCAGATCGCGAGCATGTCGCGATGGAAGTGCATGGTGCCCTTGGGGACGCCAGTCGTGCCCGACGTGAATGCGATCAGGCAAACATCGTCACTGGCCGTGTCGCACGCCGTGAAGTGTTCGTAACCGTCCTTGCGCATCAGCGCTTCAAGACTGTCGTCGGTGCCGGAGCCCCAATAGACCACGCGCTCAAGCACCGGCGCGAGCGGCCGCGTCTTCTCCATCTCGTCGGCCAGCCGAACGTCGCACAGCGCGAGGCGGATTTCGGCTTTGGTCAGCGGGAATGCGATCTCCTTGGCGCGCAACAGCGGCATGGTCGCGACCACGACGGCGCCGGCCTTGATCACAGCAAAATAAGCCGCGACCATCATCGGGCTGTTCGGTCCGCGCAGCAGCACCCGGTTGCCCGGCACGATACCGAGATCGCGGGTCAGCACATTGGCGATGCGGTTTACCCGCTCCGCCAGGTCCGCATACGACAGGCGCTCGGACGGAGACATCAGGCAATCGCGCCCGCCCTCGCCCGCGGCCACCCAATCGTCAACGAAGGCGCTGACGCAATTCAGACGATCCGGATAATTCAGCTCCGGCAGCTTGAACAAAAACTGCGGCCATTGTTCCGGCGCGGGAAGATTGTCGCGCGCAAATGTATCGACGTGAGCCGAGCGGATCATATGCATCATCCTCGCTGCCGATCGGGGGTTAGCCGACAGCTTCAGTCGCCCTCGAACACGGGCTTACGTTTGTCCGCGAACGCCCGGAACGCGCGGCCAAAATCCTTGGTCTCCATGCACAGCGCCTGCGCCACCGCCTCGGCCTCGATGGCGGTCTCGACCGACATCGCCCATTCCATTTCCAGCATGCGCTTGGTCATGGCATTGCCGAAGGTCGGGCCAGCGGCGAGGTCGGCGGCAAGCGCCTGTGCATCAGCGAGCACATCGGCCGGCGTGGCGAGGCGATTGAAGAAGCCCCACCGCTCGGCGTCCTCGCCGGCGAGCGCGCGCCCGGTGAACAGCAGCTCGGCGGCGCGGCCCTGGCCGATGATCCGCGGCAGGATCGCGCACGCACCCATATCGCAGCCGCCGAGGCCAACGCGATTGAACAAAAAAGCCACCTTGGCATTCGCCGTGCCGATGCGGATATCGGACGACATCGCGACAATGGCGCCGGCGCCGGCGCAGACACCGTCGATGGCGGCGATGATCGGCTGCGGCGCCGCCCGCATCGCCTTCACCAGTTCGCCGGTCAAGCGGGTGAAATCGAGCAGGCCGCTCGTGTCCATCTCGGTGAGCGGCTTGATGATCTCAAACACATCGCCGCCGGAACAGAAATTGCCGCCGGCGCCGGTGATCACGATCGCCTTGACGCCCTTATCGCGCGCGGCGGCGCGAAAAATGTTGCCGAGCTCGGCATAGCTTTCGAAGGTCAGCGGGTTCTTGCGCTCCGGACGGTTGAGCGTGATGGTCGCGACCGCGTTCTCGACCGTGAGGCGGACGTGCTGCGCGGTATAGCCGGACAGCGGCAGCGTCACCGGATTGGCCATCGTCATCGCGGCATCTCTCCCGCGATCGAGGAGCGCGCGGAAATTTTGGTTTTAGCAAGCAGACGCATCAACACGTCGATCTCTCCCGGAGAAAGCTGCGAGAAAATTTCGGCAATCCAGTCCTCGTGCGCGCGCGCCATGGCGCGAAACACCCGGCGTCCCTCCGGGGTCAGACTCACAATCTGCGCGCGACGGTCGCTGCGCGACTGCCGGCGATCAAGCAGACCGAGCGCCACCAGCCGCTCCGACAAGCCGGTGACATTGCCGTTCGACACCATCATGCGCTGCGACAATTCTCCGAGGGTCATTCCCCCTGGCGCCTTGTCGAGTTGCGCCATCAGATCGAAGCGCGGCAGCGTCACGTCAAAATCCTGACGCAGGCGGCGGCGGACTTCGCCCTCGATCAGCGTCGTACAGGTCAACAGGCGCAGCCAGAGCCGCAGCTCGCTCTCATGATCGGCGGGCCGTTCGGCAACCTTGGTCTCTGCATCCAGCGGAATGCCGGCTGTGTCTTGCACGCAATGCCCCTTGCACGAGACCGTCCCACCACGACAGGCTCGCAACCATTCGCCGCAATCATTTTAAGGTTCAAATTTATAAGCTTCAAGTAGCCCAGGGCGTGGCTGCGCATGCCCGCGCCTGCCAGGACTCTAGCCGGTCATGACTTTCTAGCCAGTCATGACTTCGCCGCCGGCAATGACGATCGCTTGTCCGGTAATCGAACGCGCGGCTGGAGACGCGAGCCAGAGCACGGTGTCGGCCACCTCCGCCGGCGTCACCAGCCGGCCCTGCGGATTGGTGGCGGCCAGCGTGGCCCGGGCTTCCTCGGAACTCCGCTTGGTTTTGGCCGTGATATTGTCAACGGCGCGGTCGAGCAGCGGCGTCTCGGTAAATCCCGGACAGACCGCGTTCACGGTGATCCCGGAACGGGCGAATTCGAGCGCGGCGCTGCGGGTGAAGCCGATCACGGCATGTTTGGCGGCCACATAAGCCGAAACATAGGCGTAGCCGACCAGGCCCGCGGTCGACGCAATATTGACGATCCGGCCGGCCCGGCGCGCGATCATGTCGGGAGCCACTTCCCTGGTGACCAGGAAAGTTCCGGTGAGCGTTCACCGCGAAGGCCTTGTTCCAGGTCGCAAGATCCAGCTTCACCAGCGGCGCGCTCGGCGCCTCGCCGGCATTGTTGACCAGGACATCGATCGGCCCGAACGCGTCACGCGCCGCGGCGATGCCGGCCTTGGTCTTGGCTTCGTCGGTGACATCGAAATCCGCCAAAATGTGCGTCTTCGCATCGCTCAGCGAAGCCTGCACGCCGGCGAGCGGATCGCGACGCCGGCCCGCAAGACTGACCCGCGCACCCGCTTTCGCACACGCGGCGGCGATGGCGGCGCCGATGCCGGTACCGGCGCCCGTGACGAGAACGTGTTGATCCTTGAGCACGAGGTCGCTCACGACGACGGCATTTCTTTTGCCGGCGGCGGGGCAACGACGGCGCGCGCCAGGTTGGTTTCGTACTGGACCTTGCTGGACAAATATTGCTTCGGCCAGGCGATCGACTTCATGCCGATCTTGGCGGCCTCGTGCAACGTCCAACCGGCATCGGCCAGATGCGGCCGCGCGATCGCGCACAAGTCCGCGCGTCCGGCGGCGATGATCGAATTGGCATGGTCGGCCTCCGAGATCGCGCCCACCGCGACCGTGGCGATGCCGATCTCGTTGCGCAGCTTGTCGGAGAACGGCGTCTGAAACAGACGCCCATAGACCGGCTTCTCCGCCTTCGACACCTGCCCGGACGAGCAGTCGATCAGATCGGCGCCGGCCTCCTTGAACATCTTGGCATAGATCGCCGCATCCTCCGGCGTGTTGCCGCCCTCGGTCCAGTCGTGACACGACAAGCGAACCGAGATCGGCTTGTCCTGCGGCCAGACCTCGCGGATGGCGCGAAACACTTCGAGCGGATAACGCGCGTTGTTCTCATGCGAGCCGCCATATTCGTCGGTCCGTTGATTGGTCAGCGGCGACAGGAAGCTCGACAGCAGATAGCCATGCGCGCAGTGCAGTTCGATGATGTCAAAGCCGACCTCGATCGCGCGCTTGGTCGTGGCAACGAAGTCGGCCTTCACCCGATCCATGTCGGCCCGCGTCATGGCGCTGCGGGACCTGGCTGTTCGGCATATAGGGCAGCGCCGACGCCGAGATCAGCGGCCAGTTGCCGTCATCCAGCGGCTGGTCGATGCCCTCCCACGCCACCCGGGTCGAGCCCTTGCGGCCGGCATGACCGAGCTGCAGGCCGAACTTCGCCTGCGTGGTGGCGTGGACGAAATCAACGATGCGCTTCCACGCGGCGGTTTGCTCGTCATTCCACAGGCCGAGGCAGCCGGGCGTGATGCGGGCATCGGGCGACACGCAGGTCATTTCGCCGAATATCATGCCCGCGCCGCCGAGCGCGCGGCTGCCGAAATGGACAAGATGAAAGTCGTTCGGCACCCCGTCCGTGGCGGAATACATCGCCATCGGCGACATCACGATGCGGTTCTGCAGTGCCAGCCCGCGCACACGATACGGCGTGAACATCGGCGGCACCGGCGGCGCCTGCGGATCGATGTTGACGCCGGAGCGCGCCGCAAACCAGCGCTCGTAATTCTCCAGCCAGGTCTTGTCGCGCAGCCGCAAATTCTCGTGGCTAATGCGCTGCGAGCGCGTCAGCAGCGAATACATGAATTGCTCGGGCTCAAGCGTGTCGGCGTAACGGCTGCCGACGACTTCGAACCACTCCATGGCATTGCGCGCCGCGTTCTGGATGCGGGCGACGTCGACGGCGCGGACCTCTTCGTAAGCCGCCAAAACCTGCGGGATGGTCTCGCGCGTCGCGCCGAATTTGCGGAACTGGCGCGTCAGCTCGATGGAATCCTCGAGCGCAAGCTTGGTGCCGGAGCCGATGGCGAAATGCGCGGTGTGAGCCGCATCGCCCATGAGCACGACGTGGTTGCGGCCGTTGAAGTGGCTCCATTTGCCGCAAATCAGGCGGCCGAAATTGAGCCACGCAGAGCCGCGCAGGTGACGCGAATTGCTCATCAGGCTGGCGCCGTCGAGCACCTCGCTGAACAGCTTCTCGCAGAAGGTCAACGAAACCTGTTCATCGGCCTGATCGAGACCGTGCGCCTTGAACACGTCCTCGGTGGTCTCGACGATGAAGGTCGAGGTTTCGTCATCGAATTTGTAAATATGCGCCTGGAACCAGCCGTGCTCGGTGCGGCGAAAATCGAAGGTGAAGGCATCGTAGAGCTTTTTGGTGCCGAGCCAGATGAAGCGGTTCGGCCGCATCAGCATATCGGGCTTGAATTCCTTCACATAACGGTTGCGGATCTTGGAATTGATCCCGTCGGAGGCGACGATCAGATCGGCGTCGGGGAATTCGAGATCGGAATCGACCTCCTGCTTGAAAACGAGTTCAACGCCGAGTTCCTCGCAGCGCGCTTGCAGGATGTTGAGAAGCTTTTTCCGCCCGATGCCGACGAAGCCATGGCCGGTGGTGCGCATGCGGCGGCCTTTGATCAGAACCTCGATATCGTCCCAGTGGTTGAACGCGGACTCGATCGTCTCCGCGGTCTTGGGATCCCAGGCGCGCATGTTCTCCATGGTCGCATCGGAAAACACCACGCCCCAGCCGAAGGTGTCGTAGGGCTTGTTGCGCTCGACAACCGTGACCTGGTGAGCCGGATTTTCCTTCTTCATCAGCAGGCCGAAATAGAGCCCAGCCGGGCCGCCCCCGATGCAAACGATGCGCATGTGTATCTCCGCCCGAATCCGCCGTCGTCCGGTCCGGCAAATGGTTTAAGCTTCAAATATTATTTAACACGCCTTCACCCGAACCGCCATAGATGAGGTGGATCTTTGCGGAACCGCTTTGATCCGGCGCAAATTCTGCGTTTCCGCCGAACTGGCCACCCGGTCAGGCGTTGACTTCGCACCAGGGCCTGCGAAGGCGGCCCTCCACATCACGACCATACATCAATTCGGGCCGGAGCAGGCTCGGCGACGGGCGAGGCCGCGCGTGTGCCTCAGCTCATTCAAGGAACGAAAAACCATGGGACTGTTTTCGAAAGACATCCAGAACATGAACGACTTGTTCGTTCATACGCTGCGTGACATCTATTATGCCGAGAAGCAGATCGTGAAGACGCTGCCGGACATGATCGAAAAGGCCAGCGATCCGACGCTGAAGGATGGCTTCCGCAGCCATCTGCGCGAAACGGAAAATCACGTGAAGCGTCTGGAGCAGGTTTTCCAGACCCTCGGACAGAAGGCCCAGGGTGTCGACTGCCCGGCCATCGACGGTATCATCGAAGAGGCCGACGAGGTAACGGGCGAAGTCGAGGACAAGTCGGTTCTCGATGCCGCACTGATCGCAGCGGCGCAAGCCGTCGAGCATTATGAAATGACACGCTACGGCACGCTGATCGCGTGGGCTAACCAGCTTGGTCACCGCGAGTGCGTAACTTTGCTGGAGCAAACCCTCAACGAGGAAAAGGCCGCCGACAAGAAACTGACCACGATGGCGGAGAGCCACGTCAATCGCAAAGCGGCCTGACCGGAAAGCTTTGGATAGCGAGCAAACTCTGCAGACCTCGCCAAGCGCGGCCAGCGCCTTCGCGAGGTCTGCGTCATTGCGACGCAAAGTAGATCCAAAAATCAGAAAATCTTGTCAAAAACGCTGCGCAACGACGCCGGAACACCACGGGTAGCCGGACGTTGTTTTGAAAGCCAACGCTGGAGCGACGAAGATGGATTGGAACCGAGTTGAAGGAAGCTGGAAACAGACGAAAGGCAAGATCAAGGAAAAGTGGGGTCAACTCACTGACAACGATCTGACCCAAATTAACGGCAAACGCGACCAGCTCGAAGGCGTGATTCAAGAACGTTACGGCATCGCCAAGGATCGAGCGCGCCAAGACGTCGACGATTGGCTGAAAACGATAAACTAGAACGATAAACTAAGCGGAAAGCCCTGTTTTTCCGCTGAGCAGGCGTTCTCGGCCATGTTGGATGACGGCGTGACCCAGGGTCACGCCGTTTTTTTCTGATCCAGGCTCTCTCCAGATCCGAGCGCCTTTTTCTGATCCCAGTTCGATATCGTAGCGGGAACACCAGCCGCCACCGTCCGTTGATGCTCTGCAAGCAATTCGCGAGGACATGCAATGGCCGCCAATTCACAAGCGCCGGAATATCGAGAAGGCATCGATCAAAGCGCGAACCTACCAAGCCAACCCGCCGTGCCGGCTACGCAAGCGCGCGCAGGTGTTACTGGACATAACGTTCGTTACGTTCTGTTTGCCGGATTGGCAGCCGTCATCGTAGCTTTTGTAATCATCTATTTGGTGTTCGTCTAAGCGAATGATACCGGGCGGCGCTTTCTAGACGGACGTAAAGGATCACACGATCGCGCCGAGCACCGCCAAGCTTCGCATCAATTTTTCGATGGTCGCATCAGCTTCGGGTCAGTCGTTCTGCTCAACGAACGCATGCCGCGCTTTGCCGACTTCGGCGGCGGACACCGGCGACGCGGTATTGCCCCAGGAATTACGAATATAGGTAAGGACCGCCGCGACCTGATCGTCGGTTAAAAGCCAATCGAACTGCGGCATCGCGGCCGCGGTCGGGGCGCCTGGGGTTGAGGCGCTGCGAACGCCCCGCAGTACCACATGCAACAGCGTTGTCGGATCTCTTTGTTGCACGACAGGTGATGCGCTCAAGGAGGGGAAGAGGCCGGCGGTCCCCTTCCCGTCAGGCATGTGACAGCCGGCACATTCGTCCCCATAGATGGCTCCGCCCATCGCCATCGCCTTGTCATCCGGCTTTGTCGGCTGCGCCAGCGGCTCACCGGCAGTGCCAGGCGCGTCCTTCAGATAAACCGCGATCGCCTTCAGATCGTCGTCGCTGAGGTGCGACGTCGAGAGCGTCACCATTTCGGCCATCAGGCCGGCTGCAGCGCTGGTGCTGTTATGCCCGGTTTTCAAATAGGCCACGATCTCGTCGACCGGCCAGCCGCCGATCCCGCGCCGCGCGTCATTGGTGATGTCAGGTGCGAACCAGCCCTGCAGCGCATAGCCGCGCAGATATTCGCTGTTACGGTCGCCGCCGAGAAAATTCTTCGGCGTGTGACACATGCCGCAATGCGTCAGCCCTTCGGCCAGGTAGGCGCCGCGATTCCATTCCGCGCTCTTGTTCGGATTGGGCGAAAACGTCCCCGGCGTGAAGAACAGCCGATCCCACGCCAGCATCGACGCGCGGATGTCGAACGGGAACGGCAACTGATTGACCTGCACCGGATGATGAACCGCCGGCACCGAATTCAGATAGGCGCGGATGGCCAGCGCATCGTCGCGCGTGAGCTTGGTGTAATAGGTATACGGCATCGCCGGATAGAGCCGCTGGCCATTTCGGCCGGTGCCCTTGGTAAGCGCGTTGACGAATTCGTCGTCGGTCCAGGCGCCGATACCGGTTTCCCGGTCCGGGGTAATGTTCGGCCCGAGCAGCAGCCCGAACGGCGTTTCGATCGGACGCCCACCGGCGAATTCGTGACCGCTACCCGGCAGGGTGTGGCAGGCGGTGCAATCGCCGGCCACCGTCAGATAGTGCCCGCGTTCGATCTGTTTGAAGTCCTGTTTGTCGATGCCATCAGCGAGGGCTGCGCCGGCCGCGAGCGCCAAGCCGCTCATCCCCGCCACGAATGCCGTTGTTCTACGCATGAACCAGCGGCCCCGGGTTTTTGAGATACTGCGAGCGAATGGCGGCCGCGGACCAGTAAGCCAACGCCCCGACCGTCCCGGTCGGATTATAGCCGGCATTCTGCGGAAAAGCGGTCGCGCCTTGGACAAACAAATTCGGCACGTCCCAGCTCTGTAGATATTTGTTCAGTGCGCTGTTGCCCGGATTGTCGCCCATGATGGCGCCACCGCACAGATGCGACGTCTGATAGTCGGTCACATCATACGGGCCCTGCCGCGGCTTCTTGACCACCTGCGACGCGCCCATCTGCTGCAGGATCTCGGCGTATTTGTCGGTGAGATACGCGCTCATCTTGAGCTCGTTTTCGTGGAAATCGATGGTCATGCGCATCAGCGGCCGGCCAAAGCGATCTTTGTAGGTCGGATCAAGATCAAGATAGACGTCGCGATACGGGAAGAAGGCGCCGTGGCACGCAGCCCCGCAAATCACCGAGCTCAGATAATTGTCGCGGAGCGCCTGTTTCCATTTCGCGCCCCAGGTCGGCGTACCGGGCGGCACCGCCATGCTTTCCAACGGGCGGCCATTGGTGCGGACTTGTCCGATATAGCCGCCGCCGACAAAGCCCAGATCGCTGTGATCGAAATTGTCGCCGTTGAATTCATCGATGCACATGCCGATGGAACCGGCGCCGATGAAGGGATTGAAATTGTATTTGTTCTTGTCGAAAAATCCGACCGCGGTTGAAACCGTCTGATGGGTGAAATTGCGGCCGATCTGGCCCTTGCCGGTTTGCGGATCATAGGCGGTGCCGATGCCCGAGATCAGCAAGAGCTGCACATTGAAGAGCTGAAATGCGCACAGCAGCACGATATCGGCCGGCTGCTCCCATTCTTCGCCGGACGAATCCACATAGGTCACGCCGGTCGCCCATTTGCCGGCGCGATCAAGATTGATGCGCATCACTTCGCACTCGGTGCGCGCCTCGAAATTCGACTTGCGCAGCAATACCGGCAGGATGGTCGTCTGCGGGCTCGCCTTGGAATAGTTGGCGCAGCCGAACCATTCGCAGAAGCCGCAATAGGTGCATTGCCCGAGCTTTACGCCGAGCGGATTGGTGTAGGCCTGCGAGAGATTGCCCGATGGCTGCGGGTATGGCTTGTAGCCGAGCTCCGAGGCCGCCTTGGCGAACAGTGCGTGCCCATAGCCTTGCTTCATCGCCGGCGTCGGATAGGGCCGCGAGCGCGCGCCCTCGAACGGATTGCCGCCGTTCTGAATCTTGCCGTTGATATTCCCGGCCGTGCCCGACGTGCCGCAGAGATATTCGAACTGATCGTAGTGCGGCTCGAGGTCGTCATAGGTGACGCCCCAGTCCTGCACCGTCATATCCTCAGGCAGGAAACTCGCGCCGTAACGCTCGGTCAGATGCGAACGGGCAACGAGATCGCTGGGCAGAAACCGAAACGTCTCGGCGTTCCAGTGGACGCCCGCGCCGCCGACGCCGTTGCCGAGCATGAAGGCGCCCCAATTGCGCACCGGCAGCGCGGTTTGCGACGCGTTGTTGCGAAACGTCACCGTCATCTGCGCCGGCCGCAGGAAAAGCTCGTGTTGCAGGCGGTACCGCCATTCGTCCTGGGCGTAGGAGATCGGGAAATCGCTTGCGGTATCGCGCCACGGGCCGCGTTCGATGGCGACGACGTCCAGACCGGCGTCAGTCAGTTCCTGCGCAAGAATTGACCCGGTCCATCCCAGGCCGATAATGACCGCATCTTTGCGTGGAAGCTTGCGCGCCATATTTCGTCTCTTCAAAAAGGACCGGGCGGCGCAACGCCGCCGTCAATACAATTTCATTGTGACCAGTTCGGATGATTGTTGATGCCGACGGTCGGCAACGTGACGCGCTGGTTATGACGATCGACCCAGTCGCGATAGTCGTAATGCGTGCCGGGAAATCCGATCATCTTCCAGGCAGCCATGTCCTTGTTGCCGCCGTAGATCGGGTCGGCAAGAAAACCGTTCTGCGTATCCTTGAGGATTTGGCCGAAGAATTCCTTGCCGTCGAAACCTTCGAGCTTGAACGAGCCTTCCTCGAGGCCCTTGATCACATCGTCTTTTTGCTCGTCGGACAACGTGACAAAAGCCTTGCCATTGAAACGCGCCAGACACGCGGCTTCGAAAGCGGCCAGCGCCTTGCGATACTGCTGCGCGATGGTGAGTGCCGATTGCGGACCCTGTTGCTTGGTGCCTTGCTGGAATGGACCCGCCATGTAGAAGGCTTCGTTGCGCCCATAGGGACCGGCAAGCTGACGGTCGATGAACACCGCGCAACCGCTATCCTTGCCGCCCGGCGTTTGCGGGTCAGGCGGGATCAGGCGGTCGGCCAAGGCCTCGACCGTCGCGGCTTCTTGCTGCGTGAAATAATGCCAACCGTCCGTCGTTACGATTGGGGGTGGATCGGCCGCGCCTGGCTTCCAGGGCAACGCGCCTTTGATCAGCGCAGCTTGCGCCACATGCGGACCTAACAACAGCGCAATCGCACTCGATGCGAGAAGCTGTCGGCGATTGACCCGATGCACAGCGCTCACGATACAAGCACCTCGCGTTCGCCCGGCGGAACGCACATTGTAGCATGTGGTTCCAGACGAGGGCGGATTTTATTGGATGCGACGGCTGGCCGCAACGTGAGCCCAGCACAACTCTGGCGACCGCACATGAGATGCTGAACCACCAGCACAAATTTGACGTTTCCGCGATGTGGGGCGGAGAACCGCACAATGTTACGCGGCGCAATGAGCGTTAGAAAAATTTTCGAGAACGTGATGCGCCTAAAAAACAATTTCGGAGAAGATACATGGCGCCAAGAAAGCAGCGACAAAGAAAAAGGTCGCAAAGGAAAAGCGAAAATACTCCCGCGGCGCCAGCAGCAATGTGAAGAGCGAAATGCGGCGCTACAAAAGCGGCAAGGCGCGCAGCGGCCCCGGCGGCAAAGGCGGCAAGGTCAAGAGCCGAAAACAAGCGATCGCCATCGGTCTGTCGAAGGCGCGCAAGCAAGGCAAGAAAGTCCCAAAAAGAAAAAGGCGGCTTGAGCCGTCGGTTGACGGAGCCATTGGTCTGGTTCAGTTGGCGCCCGCAAGAGTCTCGTCCGCTGGGGCGCAAACAAGCGTGCATCAAGCAAGCGACCGCCGCGGTCGTCTGCTTTATGCGAACACCCGTCGTGCGCAGTGTCAGCCTGCCTCGCCGGCAAGAGCCGATCCGGGCGCCTAAGTAAGCGTTGCCAAGTCGCTTTTCCCCCGCCTTATCAATGATATTGTGCGCCCCTGCCGAACGGCCTACGCGCTTCGGCACTGGGGACAGACCATGACTGCGGACTCGATACTTTGCCGGCGTGCGCCGATCCACGGCGAAGACGGCCGCAGTCCTTGAAGGCTATCTGCGCCTGCCGGGCGCCGTGCCGATCCTCATTATCGTGCTGTGGGCTTGCGCGGTTCTTCCCAACCTCTCGCTGCGCGCCTTTATCTATGAAGAAGGGACCAACGCGGAGATCGCGCGCGACATCCTGACCCGCGGCGACTTTCTGCAGCCGGCCGTTTATGGAATTCGCTGGCACGAGAAGCCGTCGTTGCTGTCCTGGCTGATCGCGGGATTTGCAAAGTTGACCGGCGGTGTGAACGAATGGTCGGCACGATTGCCGACCATGCTCTCGATCCTCGCCACGGCGCTGTTGGTGCAAGCAGTGACCCGCCGCTACGCCAGCCTGAAAGCCTCGCTGTTCGCCGCGCTGGCTTTTATTTTTTGTCCGTTGCTGCTGCAGAAATTGACCGTCGCCGAGCCGGATCCGCTGTTGACGGCCCTGTCGTTCGCCGCGCTGGTGGTGTGGTGGAGCGGCGTCGCGGCCGGACGGCTGACAATTTTGCACTGGATCGGCTCGGGCCTGCTCCTTGCGGCGCTCGCCATGACGAAGGGTCCGCAGCCCGCGGCATTCTTCGGCCTCGGGGTGTTCGCCTATCTGGTGATCGAACGGCGCTGGCGAGATTTGCCCGGCTGGGTCCTGTGCATGATCATGCCGGCGGCCGCCGTGGTGGCGTGGGGCGCGGCGGTGTATCGCCCTGGCGATGAAGCCTCCTGGATCTCTTACGCACGGCTGAACGGCTGGCCGCCGTTCTCTGCCTACATCACGCGCAGCATCCACGACATCGGCAGCCTGTATCTTGAATTGCTGCCGGCGAGTTTGTTGATCCCGTTCATTCCCTGGCCGTGGCGCTGGGCCGGAAAGACGCCTAACGTCGCCGCTGTGGTCGCGCCGATGATCCTGTATTCCGGCGTCTGCACCGCCATCCTGGTGTGGTGGCCGGGCTTCAACACCCGCTACGCCATGCCGATCGCGCCGTCACTCGCGGTACTCGCCGGCATCGCCTGGGACCGGCTCGAGATATCCCGCTATGTGCTGATGCGCCGCGGCGCGACGACCGTGCTTTGCCTGCTCGCGATCTACCAGGTCGTGCTGTCCGTCGCGGTGGTGCCGCTGCTGCGCCAACGGTTCGAAGCAAACCGTCTGGCCGGCCAAGCCATCGACGCGGCGATCCGCGCCGAACCGGCGCCGGCTTATTGTTTGCGGCTCGATACCGACGTGTTCTTTTATGTGCACGTGCCGCTGCGATGTCTGGACCTGCAGGGCATGGCGGCGCTCGATCCGCCGGCTTGGCTCTTGATGCCGCATACGTCCGTCGCGGAATTCGCGAAAATGCGGCCCGATCTCAACGTGCGGATCGTGAAAGACGGGCTGACGGAGTATCAATTCGCGGCGGCGCGGCTCGAACGCAAGTAAGCC
The DNA here is from genome assembly GCA_963737755.1 of uncultured Alphaproteobacteria bacterium. Taxonomy (GTDB): domain Bacteria; phylum Pseudomonadota; class Alphaproteobacteria; order Rhizobiales; family Xanthobacteraceae; genus BOG-931. The sequence continues at coordinate 798,192 of CAVTTZ010000033.1, forward strand.
GCTTACTGCAATTCGAGCTTCAGATGGCCGCTAGAAGGAGCCGCGCCTTTCGGCCCGGCACTCTTCGCATCCGGATCATATTCGATATGCCGTGCATTCGGATGATGCGAAGGCCAGCCGTTGCAATGACCCATTTCATGCTCGCGGATATAGGCAATCAGGCGCGTGTCTTTTTCTTCTTGCGGCAGGACGATATGGCAGACGCCTTTGTCGAGCCACGAGCAGCTTTCCGCCGGCCCGTGGCAGGTCACGATGATCTGCAATCGCGATAGCCGTTGCTCCACGACCTTCCCCGGATAGGGATGGTCGTATTGTGCCGGCGGTTCAAGGAAGACAATCATGCGGTTTTCCTGCTGAGCAATTGCGCTCCCGCAAATCATCGGCGGCGCGCCGCCCCTCGTTCCGGACACACCATGCGCGGACCTGCCGATCAAGCCTTGTCACGACACCGCGAATGAAATTAGTGATAGGGTGCGCCGGTCGGAACTGGGGAGCTTAAGTATGCGGTTGTTCGCTTTGGTTTTCGTCGTTTTATTGTCTTGGGGCACGCAAGCGGCACTGGCCGGCTATTGCCCATTCTCGGATTTTTGCGGCGAGCAACACCATCGCTGCTATCGCAATTGCGGCGGGCTGGGTGACGCGATCGCATGGCCGTCGCGGCCGCGGCTCTTGCAGCAATGCACCTATGGCTGCGAGCGCCAACTCAACCGTTGCCTATATCGCGCCGCCCATTGGTGCCGGTAGAGCCCGACAAGGGCTCAACCCAGGATCTGCGACCCCAGGATCGCGGGACCCATGATCAGCGGGCGCGCTGCTTGCCGTAGCGCATTGAGCTGCCGGAACAACAGTTGCAGCCGCCGCGGTGCGAGGCCGGCAGTGATCGCCCCATCGCAGCCTGCGCGCCGGTAACGCGGCTCGAACCCTTGCCGGAGGTCGCGAAGTACGGCGCCGTCAGAAACGCTCGCGGCGCTTTCTTGCGACAGGCCGGGCACTTGTGCGGCAGGTCGGCCTCCGCCATCGGCTTCATCTCGGTGAAGGGACCGCAGCGGTCGCAAAGATAATCGTAAACCGGCATTCGGCGTCTCTGTTGGCGGGCTATCGGGCTGTCAGGTCATCGTAACAAAGAAATCGGGCGCAGCAAATACGGGCGATGCTTGCCTTGCTCCGGCGCGGACGAGCCCTCTATAAATCGCACAATCGGAGGATTGCCGAGTATGGGGCTGCGAGACTTTACCCTGTTCGACATCGTCGAGCGCAATGCGCGTCTGCATCCGAACCGCCTGGCATTCGCGCTCGACGGCGAGCGGGTTACCCACGCGGCCTATCGGGAGCGTGCCGAGCGCCTCGCTCGCGGCCTGGCGCGCGCGGGTATTGGACCGGGCGACCGGGTGGTCATCGTCTCGCAGAACAACCTGGAATTTGTCGATCTTTACGGCGCGGTCGCCCGCCTGGGCGCCATCCTGGTGCCGGTGAACTGGCGGCTGAGCGCCGAAGAGGTCGCCTACGTGGTCGCCGATGCGGCCCCGAAAATCCTGATCGCCGACGCTGCGAACCAGCCGCTGCTGCAAGCGCGCCCGGGCCAACCTGCCGACGGTCGAGCACTGGTACGGAATCGGCGCCCATCCGGCTCCCTTTACGCCCTACGCCGATTTGCTTGCCGGCACCGACGCGTCGTCGTTGCCGGCGCCGCATTCCGAGGCCGATGCCGGCCTGGTCATGATCCATACGGCTGCGGTCGGCGGACGGCCGCGCGGCGCACTGCTCTCGCATGCCAATCTGATCGCGAACAGCGTCCAGCTTCATGCGCTACTGGGCGCTCACGCCGGACGACGTGAATCTGGGTGTGTTGCCGCTGTTCCATGTCGCCGGCCTGGCGATGCTGCTGGCGGCGCAATACGCCGGCGGTGCCAGTATCATCTCAGCGAAATTCGATGCCGGCGCGGCATTGGACACCATCCACCGCCAGCGCGTCACGATGCTCGCGGAATTTCCGCCGATCCTGACGTCTCTGCTCGACGCCGCCGAGATCACGCCCGCCGAGCTTGCGAGCCTGCGCATCGTCACCGGTCTCGACAGCCCCGAAACCATCAATCGCTTCGAGCGCCTGTGTCCGCACGCGCGGTTTTGGTCGGTGTTCGGGCAATCGGAAACGTCGGGCTTTGTGACCATGGGCCGGTTTCGCGATCGGCCGGGCGCGGCCGGCCAGCCAACGTTCCTGGCAACTGTTGCGGTGCTCGACGACGCCGACCAGCCGGTCGCGACCGGCGAGGTCGGCGAAATCGCCGTACGCGGGCCGCTGGTGTTCAAGGGCTACTGGGGCTGCGACGCCGACAATGCCGTCACCTTCCGCAACGACTGGCATCACACCGGCGATCAGGGCACGTTCGATGCCGACGGCTATCTTTGGTACAAGGGCCGCTCGCCCGCCAAGGAGCTGATCAAGCCGGGCGGGGAAAACGTCTATCCGGCGGAGGTCGAGCGCGAAATCGCCGCCCATCCGGCGATCGAGGAAGTCGTGGTCATTGGCGTTCCCGACGCGCAATGGGGCGAGGCCGTGAAAGCCGTGTGCCGCTGCAAATCAGGCCAGACGGCGACCGCGCAGGAGATCATCGATTTCGTCGGCGGCCGCATCGCGCGCTACAAACGGCCGAAAATCGTGACGTTCGTCGAGGCGCTGCCGAAGACGGCGGCCGGCGGCGTCGATCGCGCGAAGGTCAAAGAGACGCACGGCGGCGCCTAGCCGCTGACTTCGTCATTGCGAGCGAAGCGAAGCAATCCAGTTCGGCCCGCGAGCCTGGATTGCTTCGTCACTTTGCTCCTCGCAATGACGATATCGGCGCGAATTCCACAGAGCAGAAGAGCAGCGACGAAGCATTACGCCAACCACCGCCGGCGCCGGCGGTAATGTTTGACCGCGAGATAATCGACGCCCTGGTGGCCGCCGAGATAGGCCGCTTCCACGTCCGGGTTTGCCTTCACGACTTCGGCGGGACCACTCATGACGACGCGGCCGCTGTCCATCAGATAAGCGTGCTGGACAATATCGAGCGCCATGGCGGCATTCTGCTCGACCAACAGCACGGCGACTTTGCCTTCGCTGTTGATGCGCTTGATGATGTCGACGATCTCGTCGACCAGAAGCGGCGCGAGGCCAAGACTGGGCTCGTCCAACAGCAGAAGTTTCGGCTCGGTCATCAGCGCGCGGCCGATCGCGAGCATCTGTTGCTCGCCGCCGGACAGATAACCGGCCTGCGCATTGGCGCGCTGCGCGAGCCGCGGAAACCAGGTGAAGGTGCGGTCGATCAGCCGGCTGATCAGCGCGCGATCGTGATGCATCGAGGTCGCGGCCAGCAGATTCTCGCGCGGCGTCAGGTGCACGAAGACGCGGCGGCCTTCGAGCACATGCGCCAGCCCGAGCCGCACACGGTCGGGCGGATCGAGCGCCAGCAGATTTTTGCCGGCGAACGTGATCTCGCCCTTGGTGACCTCGCCGCGCTCGGGCTTCAGCAAACCGCTGATCGCTTTCAAGGTCGTGCTCTTGCCCGCGCCATTGGCGCCCAGGAGGGCGACCAGCCCTCCCTCGGGCACATCGATCGAAACGCTTTTGACCGCGAGGAAAACGCGGTCGTATGCGACTTCGATGTTGTTCAGGCTGAGCACGTTACCTCCGAAGTCTTTGACCCCGGATTACTTGCCGCCGCTCGCCTTGAAGGCCTCGGCGGATTTTTTGATCTCCGCCCAGACCACGTCCTGATAGGCCGTGAACCAGTCGGTCTGCGGAACGAACTTGCGTGCCGTCCCAGCGCGCGATGCGGCCTTTGCCGCCGCCCTGGTGATCCTCTTTCGTCACCGTCATCGGTGGCAGCAGGCCTTCGGCGGTGAAGTCGGTAATCGCAGGTCAGGCCCTCGTTGAGCCACGGCCCGGTGACCGGACCGTTCGGCGCCTTCGCGGCGGCGACACGCACGCCTTCCACCATGATGGCGGCCATCATGACTCCGTAATTGTAGTAGGCGGTGCCGATCTTATCCTCCGGGCCCGCGCCCTGCCCCTTGGCGGCGACTTCCTTGAGAATGTCGGCGATGATCTTGGGGCTGCGGCCGCTGGCGCACGGCTCGAAATGGAGCACGCCCTTGGCGGCGTCCTTGCCGACGACGTCCATGTCGGACTCGGACAGCCACACGCTCGACGACATGCGATCCATCGGAATGCCGTTGCGGATCGCTTCGCTGATCGCCGTGGTCTGACCGACGCCCGCGCCCCAGAACACGACCCAATCCGGTCGTGCGCGCCGCACCTGCGGCCAAATCGCGGCCTGATCGTTGCCGGGCGGCGTGTAGGGGAAAGTCTCGAAGGTGTAGCCGAGCTTCTGGCTCAGCGCCTGGAAGATCGGGATCGGCTCCTTGCCGAACGGCGTGTCGATGTGCACCAGCACGATCTTCTTGCCTTTCAGATCCTTGTCCTGCTGGCGGAAGAAATCGACGATGATGCCGGCCTGGGTCCAGTAGTTCGGCGACAGCGGCATCACGTAGGGAAACACCGAACCGTCGGCCGCGTCGCTGCGGCCCGAGAAAGCGGTGACGAGATTGATCTTGTCCTCGAGCGCGCGGTTGACCAGCGCCCGCGCGACCGGCGTCGACAGCGGATCGCACAGCACCATGCCTTCGCGCTTCGAACGCTCGTAAGCTTCGATGGCGCGCGGCAGATCGTTGGCGTGGTCGCTGACCTCGGGGACGATCTTGAAACCGCCGACACCGCCGCGGCCGTTGACCAGCGAGAAGTAATCGCGCTGGCCTTGGCTGTATTCCGCGGTCACGAACGTATAGATCTTGGTGAAGTCCTGCGGCATGCCGAAGCGGACGACTTTCTCGTCCGCGGCCAGTGCCGGCCGCAGTCCGATCAGGGCGGTTGCCGCCGCGCTGGCGACGAAATCACGCCGTGTCAGTTTCATGTCTTCCTCCCGTATAGGCCGGCTCGTTTGCAGCCGGCGGGTTCTTGGTTGCTACCTCCTGGCCGTGCGGAACGGCCAGACCAGGAAGTAATTGCGGACATTGTCGTAGATTTTAGCAAGTCCCAGCGGCTCGGCCACGAGGAACGCGATGATCAGCGCGCCGTAGAGCATCAATGGTAAATGCGCGCGCAAATCGGCATTCAGCGCAATGCCGAGCCGATCGGCGCCCTGACCGATCAGATTATTGAACACGATCGGCGCGAACAGCACCAAGCCGGCGCCGAAAAAGCTTCCCAGCACGCTGCCGAGCCCGCCGACGATCACCATGGCGAGAAGCTGCACCGACAGGTCGAGATGGAATTGCTCCGGTGAGACGCTGCGCAGATAGCAGACCACCAGCACCGAGCCGACGACGCCGCCGATGAACGAACTGGTCCAGAACGCCGAGCAGCTTGAACTTGAAGGTATCGATGCCGATGATTTCGGCCGCATAGTCTTTTTCGCGGATCGCTGCGAGCGCCCGGCCGAATGCGGTGCGATTGACGTTGAGCAGGAACATGGCGATCACGCGCGCACACCAGCAGCGCCATGTAATAGGTCGGCAGGTCGCCCTCGATGCGCACGCCGAGAAATCGCACCGGCGGCACTTCGATCGAGGCCATGCCGCCGCCGCTGACGCCCGGAATGTGCGTGATGCCGAAGTCGACAATGTATTGCATCGCGATGGTGGCCATCGCGAGATAGAGGCTTTTGACCCGCAAGGCGGCGAAGCCGAAGATCACGCCGATCACCGCGCTGGCGAGACCGCCGGCGAGCATCGCCAATTCCAAAGGTACGCCGAGACGCACGAGGTGCACGCTGGTGTAGGCGCCGATCGCCATCACGGCGCCGTAGCCGAGATGGATCTGGCCGGCGCCGCCCATCAGCAGATTGAGCCCGAGCGCGGCCGACGACCAGATCAGCCAGGGCAGCAGATAGGCGATCAGATAAAGCCGGTCGACCAGAAACGGCGCCGCCAACGCGAGCGCGACCACGATGCCGACCAGCAGCTTGTCGAACGGCAACGGCCAGAGCTGCCGCTCGGCGCGATAGTCGAGATGGCGGATGCCGGCGCGGCGATAGAACATCACACCCTCTCGATCTGTTCGTGGCCGAACAGGCCGTAGGGCCGGACCATCAGCGTGACGACGATGATCACCGAGGCAACAATGTCGCGGGTGCCGCCGCCGATCATCGGATCGAGGATACCGGTGGCAAGGCTTTCACAAACGCCGACGATCAGAGCGGCGACCAGCACGCCCGGGATACTGTCGAGGCCACCCAGAATGGCGATCGCCAGCGCCTTCATCAGCAGCAGGGACAGGCTCCAATCGACGCCCTGCATGCTGCCCCAGAGAATACCGGCGGCGGTGGCGGCCACGGCCGCCAATCCCCAGGCGACCGCAATGGCGCGCTCCACCCGGATGCCGACCGACCAGGAAGCGCCCTGATCGTCGGAGACGGCCCGCATCATGATGCCGGCCCGCGAGTTGAACAGAACGATCGCCAGGACGATCAAGGCCGCCGAAACGCCGCCGCCGATCAGATAAGCCCGGTTGATCAGCATATCGCCGAGAAAGACCGGCGCCTGCGGAATACCGAGGCTGAGGCGCTTCACCGCCGAACCCAGCAGGCCCGGCACGGCGCCGCGCAACAACAGCTCGATGCCGAAAGTCAGCATCACCACCATGATGACCGGCTGGCCGATCATGCGCCGCAACACCGTGCGCTCGATCAGAATGCCGAAGCCGAACATCACGACCATGGCCACGATGATCGCGATCCACATCGGCAGGCCCACGGCGGCGGCAAACACCCAGGTCACATACGCGCCCATCATGGCGATGGCGCCCTGGGCGAAGTTCGCCGTACCCGAGGTTTTGTAGATCAGCACGATGCCGAGCGCGACGAGGCCATACATGCAGCCGACCAGCGCTCCGGTCAGTGCGAGTTCGCCGAGCAGCGCGATATCCATGGCTACGGCACCTCGGAGATCGAGAGCGTTCGGCTGATCGTTCCGGTCTGGCCGCTCTCGTAGGTGATGCGCGTGTTCTCGACCACCGAACTGGCGCCCGAATACAGCGCCGCGATCACGGCCTGATAGCGTTCTTCGATGACATTGCGCCGCAGTTTCCGCGTGCGCGTGATCTCGCCGTCGTCCGGATCGAAATCCTTGTGCAGATTGACGAAGCGGCGCAGGCGCAACGGCACCGGAAGGCTTCCATTGACGTGCGCCAAAACCGATGCGACAAGCTTGGCGACCTCCGGCTTTTGCGACAGATCCGCGTAAGACGTGAAAGACACGCCGCGCTCTTCCGCCCAATGGCCGGCGGCTTCGAGATCGATGCAAACGATCGCCGTCAGTTCATCACGGCCGGCACCGACGACGGCGACGTTGCGCACATAGGGGCTGAACTTGATCCGGTTCTCGATGTAGTTGGGAATGAAGCGCTCGCCGGCACGCGTCCGCACCACTTCGCTGACGCGGCCGAGAACAACCAGTTGGCCGCTCGGTTCCAGATAACCGGCATCGCCGGTGTGCAGCCAGCCGTCGCTCAGCGCCTTGCGGGTGGCTTCCGGATCGTCGAAATACGCGTCGATGACCGAGCCCGAGCGCACGACGATCTCACCGCTGTCGTCGATCTTCACCTCAACATTCGGCATCGGCATGCCGACCCCGTGGAGCGTTACCGCGCCGTCCGGCTGCGCCGCGGTGAGCGCGACCGTTTCGGTCTGGCCGTAGAACTGTCGCAAGTCGATGCCGAGCGCGCGGAAGAATAAAAACGTGTCTTCGCCCATCGCCTCGCCGCCCGTATAGGCGCGATGCGTGCGCGTCATGCCGAGAAAATCTTTGATCGGCCCGAAGACAAGGATCTCGCCGAGCGCCGCGGAGATCTTTTCGGCAACGCCAGGCTGTTTGCCGGCAAGGCGCTTGCGCTCACGCTCGATCGCGCGCGGCATGAAATAATCATAGAGCCGGCGCTTGAACGGGGTGGAATCGGCCATGCCGATCTGAATGCGCGTCAGCATGTTGTCCCACGCGCGCGGCGCCGCCAGATAGATGGTCGGCGCCACTTCGCGAATGTCGCGCAGCACGGTTTCCTGGCGTTCCGGAATATGCGTCGTGAAACGCAGCCACAGTCCAGCCCCGACGGTGAAGACCAGATCGCCGACCCAGGCCATCGGCAAATAGGCGTAGTGATCTTCGTAGTCCTGGAAGTAGCCACCCGCGACAGCGTTGGTAACGCCGGCGATGATGTTGCGGTGGCGCAGCGGCACGCCCTTAGGCGCACCGGTCGTGCCCGACGAATGCAGCAGCACCGCGATATCGTCGGCGCGGGCGCGGTTCACCAGATCGGCGGCGAGCCCGGAATTGGCTTCGATCAAAGCGCGGCCGCGCGCGATCGCGGCGTCAAGCGACAACAGCCCTTCGGATTTATAGGCCAGCAGTCCGCGCGGATCGTCGTACAGAATCGTTTCCGGCCGGCCGGTGCGCTCGCGCAATTGCAGCAGCTTGTCGACTTGCTCCTGGTCTTCAGCGACCGCGATACGCGGCGCGCCAAAGCGCGTGTAAGCAACAAGCTCGTCGGGCGGAACGTCGGGAAACACCGGAGACGGAAACGCCCGCAATGTCATGGCAGCGAGCATGGCGGTGTAGAGGCGCGTGCGATTGTCGCCAATGACGGTCAACGCCTGATCGGGACCGAGCCCGAGCGCCTCCAAAGCGGCTGCCAGCGCGATGACTTCGGCGAAGGTTTCGGCCCAGTTGCGCTCCTGCCACACGCCGCGGTCACGCTCGCGGAACGCGGCGCGGCTGCCGCTCTCGGCGGCGTTGCGCGCCAGCGCCGCGATCAATGTCGCCGGACGGCCCTGCTCGGTCACCGGCCAGGACGTCACCAACGGCGTGCGCAGCGGGATGTTCATCACACCGCCTCTGCGCGACGCGCGGCGGCGCGCTGACCGAGATAAGCGGACACGACGCGCGGATCCGCGATGGTCTGCGCCGGTTCGCCCTCGGCGATTTTTTCGCCGTAGCTCAGCACCACGACGTGATCGCACAGCGCCGTCACCACATCCATGTGATGCTCGATCAACAAAATCGTCGCGTTGCGCTCTTCGCGCGCGTCGAGAATGAAGCGCGCGATGTATTCCTTCTCCTCCTGATTCATGCCGGCCATCGGCTCGTCGAGGATCAGAAGCTCGGGTTCGGCGGCAAGGGCACGCGCCAGTTCCACGCGCTTTTGCATGCCGAGAGGAATGACCTCGACCGGCTCGTCGCGAATATCCTGAATCTGCATGAAGTCGATCAGCTCTTCGACCACGCGCCGATGCTCGGTCTCGTTGCGCAAAGCCCAGACCCAGTAGAACAAACTCGCCAGCGCGCTCGCCCCCATGAACGCATGACGCCCGAGCAGAATGTTCTCCAGCACCGTCATGCCGCGAAACAGCGCGAGATTCTGAAACGTGCGCGCCACGCCGCGCGCCGCGATCCGATGCGGCTTGAGACCGATCACCTCCTGGCCGAAGAGATTCACGCTGCCCGATTGCGGACGATAAAAGCCGGTGATGACATTGACCATGCTGGTCTTGCCGCTGCCGTTGGGACCGACAAGTCCAAAAATCTGGCCCTTCGGAATCTCCAGCGAAACGCCCTTGAGGGCGCGCAAGCCGCCGAAGGCAAGCTCGATATCCCGGCAGCGCAGCACGCTGTCGCCTTGATCTCGCTCGCCCGGTGCCCTCATCGTCGGCCGCTTGATCTCATCACATCCGGAACACACCGTAATGCGGCCGGTCGATCGGCGTATTCAGCGCAACGCTGATCGCCATCGCCAGCGCATTGCGGGTATCGGTCGGATCCAGAATACCATCGTCCCACAGATGCGAGGTGGAATAATAGGCGCTTTGCTGGTGGCGATATTCCTCCAGGATCGGCTCGCGAATGGCCGCAATCTCGGCCGGGCTCAAGCTCTTGCCCTGACGCGCGAGCTGGCGGATCTTGATGTCGGCCAGCACGTTGGCGGCCTGCTCCGCGCCCATGACCGAAATCTGGCTCTGCGGCCACATGAACAGAAAGCGCGGATCGAACGCCCTGCCCGCCATGCCGTAGTTCCCGGCTCCGAACGATCCGTTGCAGATCACGGTGATTTTCGGCACTTCCGAGCCGGAGACCGCCATGATCATCTTGGCGCCGTCCTTGGTGATGCCGCGGTGCTCATAGTCGCGGCCTACCATATAGCCGGTGATGTTCTGCAGGAAGATCATCGGCACGCGACTTTGGTTGCACAACTGCATGAAATGCGAGCCCTTGTGCGAGGAACTCGTTGAACAGCACGCCGTTGTTGCCGAGGATCCCGACCTTAAAGCCCCAGATATGGGCGAAGCCGCAGATCAGCGTGCTGCCATAAGCCGGCTGATATTCGTGAAAGCGGCTGCCATCGACCAGCCGCGCGATCAGTTCGCGGACGTCGAACTGAATCTTGATGTCGCGCGGAAGGACGCCATAGAGCTCGTCGGGATCATAGTATGGCGGTTCGGGTGCGATCCGCTCGACATCGAGCTTGGTGGGGCGCTGCGTCTGCGCGACCAGTTCGCGCGCGATGGCGATCGCCTGCTCCTCGGTCGTGGCCGGATAATCCGCCGTGCCGGAAATCCGGGTGTGGACGTCGGCGCCGCCCAATTCGTCGACCGTGACGTCTTCGCCGGTTGCCGCCTTCACCAGCGGCGGGCCGCCGAGAAAGATCGCGCCGGTGCCGCGAACAATGACATTATATTCGCTCAGCGCCGGCACATAAGCGCCGCCAGCGGTGCAATGGCCAAGCACAATGGCGACCTGCTGCACGCCGAGCTTCGACAGGATCGATTGGTTGCGGAAAATGCGGCCGGCCAGATAACGGTCGGCGAACAGATCCGCCTGCAGCGGCAGGAAGCCGCCGGCGCTGTCGCAGAGGTGGACGACCGGCAGCCGGTTCTCGATCGCGATGTCGAGGGTGCGCACGATCTTTTTGACCGAGAGCGGATACCAGGCGCCGCCTTTCACGCTGGCATCGTCGGCATGAATGATGACTTCGCGGCCCTCGACGATGCCGATGCCGCTGACGATGCCGGCGCCCGGCACCTCGCCGTCATATTCGGTGTTGGCCGCCAGCGTCGACAGTTCCAGAAACGGCGTGCCCGGATCGAGCAATAACTCGATGCGGTCGCGCACGAACATTTTGTTCTGCCGCGCCAAGCGTTCGAGATCGCGCGCCGGGCGGTCGCGCCGCGCCGCGCGCTGACGCTCCTTGAGCGTATCGGCGAGCCCGCGATTGTGCTTCCAGTTGAGGCGGAATTCCTCGGACGCCGTATCGATCTTGCTTTCAATGCGCCGCATCGCTCAATACTCGCTCACGCCGGGACCAGCGCCAGAAGCTGTGCGCCGCGCTGAAAAGTCTGGCCGACGCCGAAATGAACCGCCGCGACCGTGCCGTCGCGCCAGGCTTTGATCGCCGTCTCGAGCTTCATGCTCTCGATCACCATGAGGGTTTCGCCAGCCGTCACCGACTGCCCGTCTTTCACATTGACGGCGATGACGACGCCGGGCATCGGCGCCTCGGCAATATCCTCGGCAGCACCGCCGGCATGGCTGCCGTAGCGCTGCACCGGATCGACATAGCGCACCGTGAAGGTCATTCCGTCGATATGGATGTGAACGAGGTCGCCGTCCGGCGCGACCAGCACGGGCGAGGTTTCAGTACCGAGCGTGAGACGCTGCCCGCCACCTGCAGCATCCGAAAGCGCAATCGGGACGACTGTGTCACCGACATGCAGCACATAGCCGTCGCCACGCCGCGATAAAAAGGCTTCGTGCTCGGTCTCGCCGATGACGAATGTGTGTTGCATCAGGACGCCGCCAGGGCTGGAGACGCCGGCACCGCGCAGGCGGCGCGATAATCGGCGGCGAGCCGCTCGACAAGCTCGGCGACGCTCGGCACGTCATGGATGGTGGCGATGCCGTGACCCGCGCTCCAGATGTCGCGCCAGGTGCGGGCTTCGGAATCGGCCAGCCCGCTCATGTCGGGAGCTTTCTTCGGTAGCGTTTCCGGATCGATGCCGTAGCGCGTGATCGACGGCAGCAGGAAATTCGCGAACACGCCGGAGAAGCGGTCGGAGTAGATGATGTCCTTGATGCTGCTGTCGACGATCATCTGCTTGTAAGCGTCTTGCGCGTTCGAATTCGCGGGTCGCCAGAAAGCGGGTGCCCATATAGGCGAGATCGGCGCCGAGCACCTCGGCGGCGCGGATCTGATGGCCGTCGCTGATGCTGCCGCCCAGCACCAGACAGCCGTCCCAGAATTCACGCACTTCGCGCACCAGCGAAAATGCGCTTTGGCTCGACGCATGGCCACCGGCGCCGCCACCGACGCAGATCAGACCGTCGGCGCCGCCTTCGATCGCCTTGCGTGCGTGCAGCGCATTGATGACGTCGCAAAACACGAGGCCGCCATAGCCGTGAACGGCGTCGATGGTGCGGCGCGGATCGCCCAGACAGGTGATGACCAGCGGCACCTTGTGGGACACCACGACGTCCAGATCGGGCTCGTAGCGCGCGTTGGTGCGATGGACGATGAGATTGACCGCATGCGGCGCCACCTTGGCGCCCGGATGCGCTTTGGCGTGAGCGCTCAGATCGGCCTCGATCTCGCTGAGCCACTTGTCGAGTTGATCGGCCGGCCGCGCGTTGACATGCGGGAAGGCGCCGATGACGCCGGCACGGCACAAAGCCGTGACCAGCGGCGGAAAAGAAACCAGAAACATCGGCGCGCCGATCGCCGGTACCGACAGCGTGTGTTTGAGCGCGTTCGGCAACGTCATTGTCGGCCTCGCGTCGATTGAGCAGCGCAACGCATCAGTTTCTCCAGGCGCCCATGGCGCCGAATATTTCGGGCACCGCATCGGCCAAGTCCCGCACCGGCCGCAGCGAAAGTGCGGCCGCCGCGATCAATTTGGTCGCCAGTTCCGGACTGACCGGCGGATCGGCGGCGAGCGCCGGATGCTCGTCCAAAAAGCCAGTGTGCAGAGCACCGGCGGCAAAATCCGGATCGGCGGTGAGGCGACGCAGGAAAGCCGTGTTGGTCTCGCAACCCAAGACCGCAAGCTCGCCCAAAGCGTCGTAACCGCGCGCGCACGCCGCCGCGCGGTCGTTGCCGTGAACGACGAGCTTCGCGAGCATCGGATCGAACGCGGCCGTGACCACCTGCCCGCGGCTGATGCCGGTGTCGACGCGGACTTCCGGATTCGCGTCCGGCAACGCCATCGCAACGATGCGGCCGGTGGTCGGCACAAAGCCGCGCGCCGGGCTCTCGGCATAAATGCGATATTCGATGGCGTGGCCGTGGATTGCCAGCTCGGCTTGGGTGAAACGCAGCGGTTCGCCGGCGGCGACGTGAAGTTGCTCGGCGACGAGATCGATGCCGGTGATCATTTCGGTCACCGGATGCTCGACCTGCAGCCGCGTATTCATCTCAAGGAAATAAAACTCGCCGCGGCCATAGATGAACTCGATCGTGCCGGCATTGCGATAGCCGGCGGCGCGGGCGATGCCGACGGCGATATCGCAGATCCGCTTGCGTTCGGTTTCGTCGAGCGCCGGCGACGGCGCCTCCTCGACGATCTTCTGAAAGCGGCGCTGGATCGAGCATTCGCGATCGAACAGATGCACGACATTGCCGTGGGCGTCGCCGAGCACCTGCACCTCGATATGGCGCGGCCGCTCGACATAGCGCTCGACATAAAGGCGACCGTCGCCGAAATACCGCGTGCCTTCGCTGCGCGCGCGCACGATCTCCTCTTCGAGCACCGCGGCCTCGCGGACAATGCGCATGCCTTTGCCGCCGCCGCCGGCCGCGGGCTTGATCAGAAGCGGAAAGCCGACCGCCCGCGCGCGCTCAGCAAACGTCTTCGGATCATCGTCCTCAATGGCCGAGGGCGCGACCGGAAAGCCGCGCTCGGCCACAAAGGCGCGGGCGCGCACCTTGTCGCCCATCAGTTCGATCGCGTCCGCCGTGGGCCCGACGAAAATGATGCCCGCCTCGGCCACCTGGCGCGCGAAGCGCGCGTTCTCCGACAAAAAGCCGTAACCCGGATGAATGGCGCCGGCGCCGCTCGCCTGCGCCGCGGCAATGATCTGCGCGCCATCCAGATAAGCCGCGACGGGCGTCGCGCCGGCAATCTCGATCGCCTGATCCGCGGCTGCAACAGCCGGCGTCGCCGCGTCGGCCGCGTGATAGACCACGACCGCTTCGAGCCCCAGCGCCTGCACGGTGCGTAGAATGCGCAGCGCGATCTCGCCGCGATTGGCGATCAGAACGCGCCGGAACGGCCAGCCGCCGACGGGAGCGGAATCAAGCTTCGACATTGTGCGCGTTCGCCCTTGCCGCGTTCGGACAAAGTCCATTCAAGAAAATATCGGTGATGTTGCGCGCCATGCGCTGCACGTCGAGCGGCCGCTTGCCGATGGTATGGCGCCAAGCCGAGTGTTCGATGGCGCCGAACAGCATGTCGCGCACCACGCGCGGATCCACCGCTTCCGGGATTTCGCCGCTCGCCACCGCGTCGTCGACCATCTTGACAAGGATCGACGTGTAACGCCGGTTGAGCTGCTGAATGGCCGAACCGCGATAGTCGCTGGCGATCCGCACTTCCGAAATGAACAGCCGGCAGAGATCACGCTGCGCGACGAAGATCGTCAAATGCTCGCTGATCAAAATGTAGAGCTGCTCGCGAAATCCGCTTCCGTCCGCGACTTTGGTGCCTAGATCCTCGATCAGGCGCTCGTAGAATTTCCTCAGGACATGCTCGAGCAGGTCGCGCTTGTTGGAAAAGTATTTGTAGATCAGGCCATCCGAGACTTCGGCAGCACGCGCGATCTCGGTGATCGAGGTGGTTTCATATCCTTTTTCTGCAAACGCGCGCGAAGCTGCAGCGAGGATCGTCTCGTAGCGATCACGCATCCGCTCGGGACTGATGGCCGGCATTAGACGCCCAAGAAAAAGTGACAAAAGAGAGCGTGGGAGAAGCCGGGGAAGCCAGGAACCCGCACGCGCGATGATGTTTGGCCGAACCGGCGCATGCCCTTGCCGTCCTCCCCCCTTTGGCGGGGCGCCAATTTCCGCGCCCAGCCCTTGATTACCCATATTGAATACGCTTCACTTTGACATGTCAACGCGACCCTGTTTAGGTCGCGCCGGAAAAGATCAGGGAGGAATTCCATGACGACTGCGGCAGCGGACACGCGCGCTCAGTCATTTGCGGCCGGCGGCTTCCGCCTGAGTGAAGACCAGGAAGAGATCCTCACCACCAGCGATCGCTTCGCGCAGGCGGAGTTATGGCCGCTGCAGCAGCGCATGGACGACGAGGAATGGTGGCCGCCGGAGGCGATGCCGGCGCTCGCCCGCATGGGCTTTCTCGGCGTCACCGCCCCGACGCAGCTTGGCGGCGCCGGCGGCGACTTCTTCACCTCGGGTTTGATTACGCAAGGGCTTGCGCGCTGGAACCCGGCGGTCGCGCTCAGCTACGTCGCCCACGAAAATCTCTGCCTCAACAACATCGCGCGCAACGGCTCCGATGAGATCCGCACGCGCTTCCTGCCGCGGCTGTGCGACGGCAGCGCCATCGGCGCGCTCGGACTGACCGAGCCCGGCGCCGGCTCCGACGCACTGGGCTCGATGGCGACGACCGCGCGCCGCGACGGCGATCATTATGTGCTCAACGGCAGCAAGCTCTACATCACCAACGGCCCGGTCGCCGAATTCTTCTGGTCTACGCCAAGACCGACAAAGCGCAGGGCGCCAAGGGCATTTCGGCTTTCGTGGTCGAGCGCGGCACGCCCGGATTCGCGGTCGCGCAAAAACTCGACAAGATGGGTTTTCGCGGCAGCACCACCGCCGAACTCGTGTTCAACGATTGCCGGGTGCCGGCAGAAAACCTTGTCGGCGCGGAAAACAGCCGGCGTCGCGGTGGTGATGAGCGGCCTCGACCTCGAGCGCGCGATCGTCGCCATGATCAATGTCGGCATGGCGGAACGCGCTTTCGCGCTGGCGCTCGACTACGCGAAGACCCGCAAGCAGTTCAACCGCCCGATCGGCGAATTTCAGCTCGTGCAGGGCAAGCTCGCCGACATGTACACCACGATCGAGACGATGCGGACCTTCTGCTACCGCACGCTCGCCGAAGCCAACGATCTGGAAGTCGGCGGCGGCGGCCGCGGCGAAATTCACAAGCTCACCGCCGCGAGCATTCTCTATGCCGCGGAAGGCTGCACGCGGGTGATGGAGCACGCCGTGCAGATCTTCGGCGGCGCCGGCTACATGCGCGAGACCGAGATCAACCGGCTTTATCGCGCCAGCAAACTTCTGGAGATCGGCGCCGGCACCTCGGAGATCCGCCGGCTGATCATCGGCGGCGAGTTGATGCGGGGTTGAGCGTTCATTCGATCGTACGGCGTGTGCGCTTTTTCTGAACGCAAATCAGCCAGCGTCGTCGAAGGGCCGAGCCTCGAGCGGCCGCTGACATCGATCAGCCATGTAACAAAGATAAACTCCGTCACCATCGGATGCATCGATGGACTTTTTCGCGTGCCCGGGCGAAAGTCGCGCCACGCTGAAATCCCCGTTTTTATTCAATGGCCGTCCATGGTCGAGAAACAAGACGCGGGTAACGGCTCAGTCGGATCGGGGCGATCCCGCACTGAGAGCCGACGAAGGCGTCCTCGGTCGAAGCGGGCGCCGAAAGTCGTTGCAACAGCTGACCCGACAAAATCATCGGCCAAGATGGAAACGAAATTTGGCTCTAGGCGCGCTGGCCGTCGTGTTGCTGGCGGCCATCTGGAAATTCGGCATCCCGTGGATCGAACTGACGCTCAACACAGTCTCGACGGACGACGCCTATGTGAGCGGGCACGTCACGTTCGTTGCCCCGCGCGTCAGCGGCCAAGTCGCCAGGGTTTTGGTCGACGATAACAACCGCGTCCGCAAGGGTGACCTCCTCGTTCAGTTGGACAAGGAGCCCTACGAAGACGACGTCGCCGTGAAACGAGCAGCCGTCGAAACCGCCAAGGCGGATTTGCTCGCCGCCACGGCCACGGTGCGTGGCCTTGAAGCCCAGGCCAGGAGCCAGTTCTGGCAACTGGAAAACGCCATGGAGGACGTGGACAACCGGATGGCCCAGTTGCGGGCCCGCGTTGCCACGCTCGACAAGAACAACGCCGCGCTCAAGTTGGCGCAGCTGGATTTCGCCCGCGCCGAACAATTGCTGCCGTCGCAAACGGTAAGCCGGCAGGAATATGATCGGCGGCAGGCGGTGCTGTCGGAAGCGCAGGCGGAGGTGGCGCAAGCTACCGCGGATGTGCATCAAATCCGAGTCTCCTTGGGCTTGCCGGCGCAGCCCAAAAGCGGCGATCTCGGCGAGGTGCCGGCCGGATGTCGACGAGACCTTCTCGTCGGTCCGCGATGCGCAGGCCGCGCCTGATCCGCACAGCCGCTCAGCTCGGCGTCAGCCATTCCTTCAAGCAACTGCCGAAGCAGATGCTGCAGCAGTTCGAGAACCTCAATCGCGGTGACGTCGATCGAGACGCTTGCCGACATGACGACGAACGCTCCTGCGGTCAAACAAGCGCAGGCCAAGCTCGAAGCCGCCAATCGCGATCTCGTTCAGGCCGAGCTCAACCTTCGCTACTGTGACATTGTCGCCGAGATTGACGGCGTCGTGACGCGCCGCAACGTCAACCCGGGCAACAACGTCAAGGCCGGCCAGAGTTTGATGGCGCTGCGTTCGCTGAATGAAATTTGGGTCGACGCCAATTTCAAGGAGACGCAGTTGCGCGATCTGCGCATCGGCCAGCCTGTCGATCTGTACGTCGACATGTATGGCGGCCGGCACGTCTTCAAGGGCCGGGTCTCCGGCTTCACCATGGGCACCGGATCGACGCTGGCATTGCTCCCGGCGGAGAATGCCACCGGCAACTTTGTCAAAGTGGTGCAGCGGCTGCCGGTCCGCATCGACCTTGAAGACTACGATCCGAACCAGAATACGCTGTTCATCGGCACGTCGGTCGTTCCTTACGTCTACATCAACAAGCCGGCCACCGGGCCCGACGCCGGCAAGTTTCTGCAGGCGAACAGTCCCTTCTCGCCCGACCGCCAGTCCGCCCCAGAGCCCGATCGGTCCGACAAATGACCGTCGCGGCGGTTTCGCCATCAAGACCGCCGCGGCGGCTCGAAGCCCGTGGCTGGTGGCCGCCGTCGTGGTTGTGCCGACCTTCATGGAGGTGCTCGACACCACCATCGCGGTGGTGGCGTTGCGCTATATCGTCGGCGGCCTGTCGGCGACCGTCGATGACGGCGAATGGGTCATCACCAGCTATCTGGCCGCCAACGCCATCATTCTGCCGATCACCGGCTGGTTGAGCGCGCATCTCGGGCGCCGCAACTACTTCCTCATATCGATCGCCATTTTTACCATCGGCTCCGCGCTGTGCGGCATGTGCCGGCAGTCTCGGCCAGCTCATCCTGTTCCGCATCATTCAGGGTCTCGCAGGCGGCGGCCTGCAGCCGAGCAGTCAGGCCGTTTTGCTGGACGCCTTCCCGCGCGAAAGGCAGGGCGTGGCGATGACACTGTTCGGCCTGGCCGCCTTGCTGGCGCCGGTCGTCGGCCCGACCTTGGGCGGTTGGTTGACGGACCAGTACGATTGGCGATGGGTCTTTTTGATCAACGTGCCCTTCGGTCTCGTCGCCTTCGCGCGGATGTTACGCCGTGCTGCGCGACCCGGACTATCTGGTGAACGAACGTGCGGAGCTGAAGCGACGGCCGTTTCATTTCGACGGTCTCGGCCTGACGCTGCTCGTCGTCGTCATGGTGTGCTGGGAAGTAATGCTCAGCAAGGGCCAGGAATGGGACTGGATGGGCGACCCGTTCTGGCGCGTGCAGACGTTAGCCATTCTCTGTGCGGCGGGTTTGCTCGGATTGATCATCTGGGAATTGCGCAACCCCAACCCCGTGGTCAATTTCCGGCCGTTGCGCGAACGCAATTTCGCTGGCGTGCTGCATCATTATTTTTTGCGCTTATGCCGTGCTCTACGGCGCTACGAAATCTTTGCCCGGCTTGCTGCAATCGTTGTTCGGCTACAACGCGCTGGCCGCAGGGCTGGTCATGTCGCCGGCCGGCTTCTTCGCTGTCCTCGCCATGCCGATCGTCAGCCGGTTGCTCGGCCTCAAGACCGATGCCCGCTGGCTGATCGGCGGCGGATTGCTGCTCATCGCCGCCAGCAATTACTGGATGTCGCAGATGAACCTCGACATCAGTCCCGACCAGGTCATCTGGCCGCGCGCCGGCTTGGTCGTCGGACTGGCGATCGTTTTCGCGCCCGTGAACGTCGCCGCCTATCTGTACACGCCGCCGCTTATTGCGCGGCGCGGCGGTCGGCCTGTTGAGCCTGCTGCGCAACGAAGGCGGCAGCGTCGGCGTATCGATGGCGCAAACCCTGCAGGAACGACGCGACCAATTCCATACGCTGCGGCTGGGCGAGTCGCTGGATCCTCTCAATCCCGCGGTGCAGTCGTTTCTCGATCAGGCGCAAGCGCGTTTCCTGCAGCAGACCGGCGATCCGGTTGCCGCGCAGCAACTGGCGTTGCAGGCGCTGGAGAACCTGCGCCAGCAGCAAGCGTCGGCGTTGGCGTATTTCGATTGCTTCTGGCTGTTCGCCGTCGTGGCGTTCGCGGTCGCGTTCTGCGTCTTGTTGATGAAACGTTCGGTCGCCGAAAAAGGCGCGCCCGTCGGCGGCGAGTAAGTCAAATATTTTTCAGCCGGCGCCGCACATATCCGCGCGCTTGATGCCTGCCTTCAGAGGCTTGACTTCATCCGCCGACATTAAACCAATCGGGGCGCGGGATGGTCCATTGGTCGCCCCAGATTTCGTTGCCGCCGTCGAGCGTGATCACGGTGCCGGTGATGAACGAGCCGGACGGGCCGGCGAGATAACAGACAGCATCGGCGACATCGCGCACGTCGCCGAAGCGGCGCACCAGATTGGTCTTCGGCATCGCTTCGCGCGCTTCCTCCGAATAGACGTTCATGCCTTCGGTGGCGATGATGCCGGGCGCCACGCAATTGATCTGAACGCCGAGCGGCGCCCATTCGATCGCGACGGTCTTGGAGAGCGCGACCACGCCCGCCCGCGCCGCCGCGGTGTGCGCGACGCCCGGCATGCCGCGCGTCGTCACCGCGACGATGTTGACGATGCGGCCGCCGCGCCCGGCGTCGCGCCAGCGCCGCGCCGCCTGCTGCATCATGTACCAGGTGCCGTTGAGGTTGGTGTCGACGACCGCGTTAAAGCCTTTCGGCGAAAAATCAATCGCGGCTTGCGGAAACTGGCCGCCGGCATTGTTGACCAGAACGTCGGCGACGCCGAACCGCTCGCCAACCGCATCGAACAATCGCGTCACCGCCTCGGGATCGCGGATCGACATCGGATGGCTGAGAACCTCAGCCCCCAATCCCGAGAGCCTGCCGGCGACAGCCGCGAGCCGTTCGGCATCGCGCCCGCAGAGAACAAGCTTGGCGCCGAGCCGCGCGAACACAAACGCAATCGCCTTGCCGATGCCCGCGCCCGGCGCCCGGATACCAGCACCACCTGGCCGGCAAACAAGCCGTCGCGAAACGTCAGCGGCATGGTGGCGAGTTCGTCGTCGGTCTTTCCGAATTGCTGAGTCATGTCGATCCGGCGTTTTACGCGGTCTGAGAAGCGCGGTGCCCAGTCTTTAGACGACGTGCGCCAACGCGGCGGGTACCGGTATCGGATAGTCCATCAGCATCTGCGCATATGCCTTGCCCTGCGCATCGACGCGCAGCGAAGCGACGCCGCCGCCGCCGAGCGCATCGTGCAGCAGGAAGTTGAATGCGTTCATGCCCGGAAGCTCGAAGCGCTCGACCTTGCTGACGCCGAGATGCGCAAAGCAGTCGCGCACGACCTCTTCCATCAGCGCGGCGCGGATCCACGGCACATACTCGGGCTTGCGGGCGATCAGGCCGATGTTGGCGGAATTGCCTTTGTCGCCGCTGCGGCCCGACCGCCAACGCGATCAGCGGCACGGTGGCATCGGCGACGCCGACCGGCTTCGGCGTCTCCGGCATCGCCGGCAGAGCGGCGACAACGGCTGCGACGGCGCGAACGGAACGGCGATCTCCTCGCCGTCCGATATGGACGATCTGCGTGATTTTCTCCTTCGGCCACAGGAAGGAAAACAGCCGCAGCACCGGCTGCACGCTCGGCCGGCCGGCGAAGAAGCCGGTAATGCCCTGCGCCATCGACGAGCCCGGCGGGAAAATCTCCCGCGCCAGAAATTCGAGCGCTTGTTGATCGGCGTGCCGCGCGCCGATCTTGAGCACGACCTCGCGGCTGTCCTTGGCTCCGGCTCGGCGCCAGGGCCCGTACATGCTCTCGGAGCCCAGCACCTCGATCGAGGTCTCGGAGAAATACGGCAGGCCGCGCGCGCTGAGCAGCCGGCGCACGCGCGCCAGGATCGCTTCGCCGGCGCGCTCGGCCTTGGCGGCGGCCTCGTAGCCACCGATGGTCAGCGTGCCGATGACGCGATAGCCGTCGGGATAGGTCGCGCTCACCTTCAGGGTCGGCGTCGGCGGGCGGCCGCGCGCGCCGGCTGACGCGCACCTGATCCGGGCCGCAGACGGACATCGTCACATCGCGAGAAATCGCAGACCACATCCGGCAGCATGTAGGCAGCCGGATCGCCGATCTCGTACAGCATCTGCTCGCCGACCGAGAGCGGCACGACGAGCCCGCCGGTGCCCGGAGGCTTGGTGACGACGAACGATCCGTCGGCGCTGCACACCGCGATCGGCATGCCCATGTCGTCCCAGCCGGGAACGTCGCGCCAGTCGGTGAACAAGCCGCCGGTGACTTGCGCGGCGCATTCCAACAAATGGCCGGCGAGGCTGCCTTGCGCGAGCTTGTCGTAATCCGTCCACGACCAGCCGAAGGCGTGCACCATGCGGGCCGAGCACCACGGCGGAATCGACGCAGCGTCCGGTGATCACCACATCGGCGCCGCGGTCGAGCGCCAGCGCGATCGGCTGCGCGCCCAGATAGGCGTTCATGGTGGTCAGCTTTTCCGGCATGGCGGCGCCGGAAAACATCTCGGTAACGCCAGCGCTGCGAATTTCGTCAGCACGGCCGCTGAGGTCGTCGCCGGTGACGACCGCGATTTTCAGCGCGATGCCGGCCTCCTCGCGCCTTGCGCTGCAAGGCCGCAGCGGCCGCTTGCGGATTGATGCCGCCGGCGTTGGAGACGAGGCGGATGCCTTTTTGTTTGATCTCAGGCAGCAGCGGCGCGATCGCCTCGACAAAATCCGGAACATAACCGAGTTCCGGCTTGCGGGCGCGCGCCCGCGCCAGCAGCGACATCGTGATCTCGGCCAGATAATCGAACACCAGAAAGTCGATGTCGCCGTGGCGAACAAGCTGTTCGGCGCCGGCGGTGCTGTCGCCCCAGAACGCCGAGGCGCAACCGATCCGCACTGTCTCGCGTGTCATGCCGCTCACCGCCCGGTCCAAACCGGCGAGCGCTTCTCATTGAAGGCGCGAAAACCTTCGCGCGCGTCCTGCGTGCGCGCCATCTGCGGCAGCACGCGCTGCGCATATTCGAGGCCGGCCTCCAACGGAAACGCCATCGATCATCGCCAGCGCCCGGCGGCCCATGCCGATCGCGGTCGGCGACGACGCGACGATCGATGCCAGCAGCGCCTCGAGCTTCTCATCGAGGTTGGCGCGCGGCACCACGTGGTTGACGATGCCGTGCACCAGCGCGTCCGCCGCGCTGATCGGCTCGCCGGTGACGCACAATTCCAGCAGCTTGCGCCGCGAAATCGTGCGCAGCATGAACGGCAGGATCATCATCGGAAAAATGCCGATGCGGGCTTCCGGCACGCCGAGCCGCGCATGATCGGCGACGATCGCGAAGTCGCAGGCGCAAACCAAGCCGAAGCCGCCCGCGAGCGCGTGGCCATTGACGCGCGCGATCACCGGCACGCGGGCGTCGACGATGGCGCGGAACAGTTTGACCGCCGGATTGTCGCGCTCGGCCGGATCGACGGTGAACGGGTCGCCTTCGGCGTTCGGCTTGAGATCGCCGCCGGCGCAAAACGCCTTGTCGCCGGCGCCGGTGATGACGACGGCCCGGATGTCAGGAGATGCGTCCGCTTGCGCGATACCGGCGCGAAGGCCATCGAACACGGCTTCGTTGAGCGCGTTGCGGCGCTCCTCCCGGTCGATGGTGAGCCAAAGCGCCTGCCCTTTTTGTTCGCAGCGCACGTCCGGCATCGCTTCCTCCATATTGAGTTGGATTCATTTTTGGGGGAGACTAGATGACCCGCGCGGTAATGACAATGCGAAACGCGGGAACAGGGAGGATGGCATGCCCGAGCAGGACCTCGTGCTGGTTGCGACCGACGGCGGCATCGCGCGGATCACATTGAACCGGCCGGACCGGCTGAATGCGCTCGATCACGATCTGGCGGTGGCGCTGGCGACGGCGCTGGAATCGCTCGAACACGATACCGGCCTGCGCGCGGTGACGCTGATGGGAGCCGGCCGAATGTTCATGGCGGGCGGCGATATCACCGTCTTCAAGAAGGCCGGCAACGATGCGCCGAAAGTGATCGGACTGCTGATCGATCTCTTCCATCGCATCATCCGCTCGATCCGCCGGCTGCCGGCGCCGGTGATCGCGGGCGTGCACGGCGCTGCCGCCGGCGGCGCGGTCGGGCTGGCGCTGGCTTGCGACTTCGTCATCGCCAGCGAGGACGCCACGTTCGTGCCGGCTTACGCCAAACTCGGCACCAGTCCCGACGGCGGAACGACATGGTCGGTGACACGGCTGATCGGCGCGCAGCGCGCGCTCGAATGGCTGATGCTCGGCGAGGCCATCACTGCGCGCACCGCGAAGGACATGGGCCTGATCCATCGCGTGGTCGCGAAGGATGCGCTGGCCGGCGAGGTCGACGCGCTGGCGCGGCGGATCGCGAGCGGCCCTGCCACGGCCCAAGCGTCACTCAAGCGCCTCGTCGATCAGGCGCCCTACTCATCACTCGATGCGCAGCTCGATGCCGAGCGCGAAGGTTTTGTGCGCGCCGCCGGAACGGCTGATTTTCGCGAAGGCGTCGCGGCATTTCTGGAGCGGCGGCCGGCGAAATTCGGCATGCCGTGACGCGCATACGCGAGACCGATCGGCGAGTTTGTCGGTCGCATCGCAGGCGACGATTGTGTCCCCAGATTTCCGCTCCAAAGCGTTAGCCGCGCCGGCGATCGGGCCTCGCGCCGCGGCGACGGTGGAAAGCGAACAAACAACGGAAAGCGAACAAACGACATCGTTCTCGCGGCGCTCCGCGCCCGAGTCGTGCCCACCACGATGCGAAGATTTGCCTCCGACGATGAGGGAGGCGAAGCGCCGAAAGGCGCAGTCCAACACTGCCGCTTGCGCGGCGGCGCGCCTCGTCGGGGCGCACCCGCCTTCCGGCGCTTCACCGCGGCATTCGCCACCGGCTATCACCCCGATGGCTCAGCTCCAGAACCGGGTTTCCCGAGCGTCTCAAGCGCGCGGGTGTTTTGCCCGCTTGCCTCTAGCCTCGGTTAAGCACGCTCCGTGCGGGCCGGTCCTTGTGCCGGCCGACCGGTGCCCCAGAGCCGCCCGGGTGCGGATCGCATCCATCCGCGCGCGGGGACCGCACTCGCTCCGTCTTCCGAAAGTGCCCTCGCGAAAGGCGCCCCTCAGCGAGCGAGATGGGATCGCATGTAACTAATATAGGGGACGAAATGCAAGATATTGTCACGTTCACGGTGACGTGAGCCAAGCGGACGCCCATCCCATCATAAATTCGAGGCGATGTCCGGCTTCACGGGCAAAGCGGGCGGCGTGATTTCCGCTTTTGATCCAAGCGCAGCTTGTTTCGCAGCCTGTTTCAGCTTAGCAGCGACAATGCCCGCTAGCCGTGACATTTCTTCCACTTCTTGCCGCTCCCACAGGGGCATTGGTCGTTCCGGCGAATCTTGCCCTTGGCTTGAGCGCTCTCAATCCGCTGCTGCTGCAACGCCTCGGCTTTCGCGCGCAGACGTTCGACCTCTGCATCTGGCACTCCGGCAAGAGTTACATGTCGCAGATGGGCGCCGTACAGTTTTCCGTCTTGGTCGTATTCATATTCGACGAGGCGGCGAACTGCGTTATTGGCCGCCAACATGACAACACGAGTGTGTTCGATCGCAAGTTCCGCATTGCGTGGCGCATCGGAAGACCAAACAAACTGAGTTATCTCCATCCCGCCATACGATGACAGCGGACGCGACCGTTTCAGTTCTTTATTTTCCTTCAGCGCGTTTTCGATCGACGAAGCGAGTGTGTTTCGCCAGTCACCTGCGCCATCCAAAATGTAACTGGATAGTTCCGCTCTATGCGGCTCGTTGGACGCGCATAGCAGATCAATAATCTCGGCTATCCGGCTTGACATTTTCTGTCGAGGCTTTGGTGGCGCATCACCTACGAGCACGGCGCTGAAATATTCGTCGGCTGGCGTAGTATCGCCATCGAACTGCATCTTGTCGGCATTCTCGGAGAGTTCTTCCGCATACTGTGTGTAGTTGTTCTCCGTGAGATACATACCGAAGTGATCCATCTCGTCATTGAAATCGACCTTATCGCAACGACCGGCTCTTACGCGCATTTCGACGAAATGCAAAAAAACTAGCGGATTGTCGAACAGATCGGCGTAAACTCGAAGGTCGTCGAGCGACAGCTGCCACAACGGGCGTTGGCCGACATCGATCCCGAGTGCCGCAAGATGTTGCGCGCGAGCTGCCAGCGCCGTGAAGGCATCGAGCGTGATTGTGCATACGGTCACATGCCGGAAATCCGAAAGTCGCAGTTTCGCAATTTCATTGTGTCCTGCGTTCGCAATAGAGACCTCAGGTGCGCTTTCCTAGAAATCCACAAATCGGCTTCCTTGCCGAGCGGGCGCTTGGAGAAGCGTACGAAGTGACACGAGATGAGCATCGAGATCGTTCGCGGGCGATGTGTACGTGAAAGCTGCCACCCTTCACCTCGATTACGAAGAGGTGGTCTTCATAGGTCAAGATGCCATCGGCCTCATGCCACTGCGCCGGGCCACCGCCGACTTTCCATCTGTAGTAAATCGGCCGATATACGCGTGCGCCGGGCATTAACCGGGTTAGGTAGGTGAACGGCAATTCTTCAGAGACCGCCTTTTGACCGTCGTTCCACGGTTCCTTGTAGGCGGGTTCAAGCTCCACAACGATGCGCCGTAATACGCGATATATGTTGTCGAACAGGCTGAAGATGTCGAAGCAATACGTCGAGCCATTGAGCCGTATGAACGGTCGCCGCATTACCGGCCAAATGCGCAGGGGCCATCCTGCAAATTCGCCGGGGGCGAAGAATTCCGTGTCTTCGCCGGGGGAATAACTCAGTGCGTCCAGCATGGCCCTCGGCAGGATGGTGTTTTTGCCAACGTCGAACAGATCAAGACCGAACATCGCGCCTGCGAACCTGTCGCGCTGCGCAGCAAGGTCGCGGTCTTCAAATACTTTGGCCATCAGTGCTTCGAAGTCTAGGTCTTGGTGCTTAGCTGCAAGCTGATCAATCCGGGCCATCGACTTCGCGTGCAATTCCTTCATGTCGGTTGCGATGTTCATTAGGCCATGCGTAAGTCTAGTCAAAATCTTGTCGAACTCCGCCGTGAGTGCAACTGCGTCAAGTCCGAACAGCTTCAACAGAATGTTCGAATGCGGAGCGAGCACATCGAGCAGCGCCCGCTGCTCATGAAGCTGATAGCGTTTGCCTCGAATATTTAGCCAGAGTGTTTCCGCGCGAAACCGAAACTCCTCCAACTGCATATCCAGTTGCGAGTTCTTGAGCCCTTCGGTGAGCCGTCAGGCACATCTGATAGTCGAGCGTGAGCCGCCGGAACAATGTCTCAACATTCGCTTTCAGCTTGATCCAATCCTCCTCGCTTACGTCGGCGGCATACTGCTCCGGCTTCATTGATACGATTACGCTTTGCACATAATCGACCATCCGGGCTGCTGCGAGCTTTTCTGAATCACCAGCCTCTTTCCCGCCCAAGCCGACCATCGTTGCAGAATATTCCCACCAGCCCCGTTGAAGCAGGCGATCAGGGGGTAGGCGGACGATCTGCGCTGCGATGGAGGCGACAAGGGCGTCGATCTCGCCGACCGTCATGGGATACTGAGCCGCCATTTTGGCTTGGGCGGCCTCAAATTGCTCTTGTGTTGCCCGTGAGCGGCCTATCATCAGCCGGCCGAACCGCGCGAACTCCATAGGCCCGGCGGCGAAATAGTCGTCGGGCTTTACGTTTTTGGCCTTTCTCTTTTTTGACTTGCCCACAGTAGGTTCTCCCGCGCGAGGCACGATATACCCCCACGCTTTACCGTCTCGGCTTTGAGAACGGCGCCATCATCCTTGAGCTTGCGTTTGGAAACTCAACGTAGGGACTCGCCGCCGTCTTTATCAATCCGGCCAAAATCGTCGCAGAACCGCAAGGACTTACTCCGGCGCTTGCGCTGGTCCTACTTTAATTGCGGCGCGGACCGTCGCTATCGGCACTTAGCGATGCGGACTTTCGGAAGCAAAGCGGAGCTGCGCAAACATAAGAGAGTCTCACCCAGTCCGTTCGCCCGCAGCCGCGGCAAGCTCGGCCATGATGCGTTCGCGCATGACGAATTTCTGCGGCTTGCCGGTCGCCGTCATCGGAAAGTCCGGCACGAAGCGGATGTGGCGCGGTATTTTATGATGTGAGATCTGTCCGCGGCAGAAGGTTTGGATGTCGTCCGCCGTCGCTGCCTGGCCGGGCTTGAGCACGATGAAAGCGCAAATGTCTTCGCCGAGGCGGTGATCCGGAACGCCGAATACCTGCGCGGACTGCACCTTCGGATGACGCAGCAAAAACTCCTCGATCTCACGCGGATAAATATTCTCGCCGCCGCGGATCAGCATATCCTTGAGCCGACCGACGATGCTGCAATAACCCTGCGGGTCGATGGTCGCCAGATCGCCGGAATGCATCCAGCCGGCTTCGTCGATGGCGTCGGCGCTGCGTTCGCGATCGTCCCAGTAGCCCCGCATCACGCCATAGCCACGCGTGCACAATTCCCCCTGCTCGCCGACGCGTACGGCTTTGCCGCTCGCATCGACGATCTTGACCTCGACATGCGGATGGATGCGCCCCACTGTCGAGACGCGGCGATCGACCGGGTCGTCGGGACGCGACTGAAATGATAGCGGGCTCGTTTCGGTCATGCCGTAGCCGATGGTGACTTCGCGCATGTGCATACGGTCGATCACCGCCCGCATGGTGTCGATCGGGCACGGCGCACCCGCCATGATGCCGGTGCGCAATGTCGAGGTGTCGTAGTTGGCGAAATTCGCGTGCTCAAGCTGGGCAATGAACATGGTCGGCACGCCATGCAGCGCGGTGCAGCGGTAACGCGCCACGGCAGCGAGCGTCGCTTCGGCATCAAACCCTTCGGCGGGAAACACCATGCCGGCGCCGACCGCCGTGCAGGTGAGCACGCCGAGCACCATGCCGAAGCAGTGATAGAGCGGCACCGGAATGCACAGCCGGTCTTCGGCCGTCAGCGCCATCGCCTTTGCCGAATAGCGCGCATTGTTGACGATGTTGAAGTGCGTCAGCGTTGCGCCCTTGGGCGATCCGGTGGTGCCGCTGGTAAATTGAATATTGATGGCGTCGTCGGGATCGAGCGTTGCAGAGAGCGCGTCGAGCCGATTGCGGTGTGCGGGTCCCGCGAGCGATACCAATTGAGAAAACAGGCGGACGCCGGAGGGATGCGGCCCGTCGTCGAGCAGCACGACGTGTTTCAGATGCGGAAGCCGTTTCGCCTGCAGGGTTTCGGCTTGCCGATCGATCTCCGGCGCGACGGTGCGCAGCATTTCGACATAGTCGCTCGCGCGGTGGCGCCGGGCCATGATCAGCGCTTTGCAGCCAACCTTGTTGAGCGCGTATTCGAGTTCGGACGCCCGATAGGCCGGATTGATGTTGACCAGAATGGCGCCGATGCGCGCGGTGCCGAATTGGGTGAAAAGCCACTCGGCACGATTGGGCGCCCAGATGCCGACCCGATCGCCGCGCCCGATGCCGAGCGCCAGAAGACCCGCGGCAACGTCATTCGCGCGCTCGCGCAAATCGTACCAGGACAGCGATTGCTTTTTCTCAGCGAAAATCGCGGCGGGGCGTCCGCCGTGCCGGGTGCAGGCGCGATCCAGCAACTGTGCGACCGTCATGTATTTGAGCGGGTCGTCGCTGGTGCCGGCGACGTAGGATAGCGGCCCTTGCGGCCGCAGATGATCGTCGCCGCGCCCGCGCAGGAAATCCGAACTGAACGGGTTGTGGATGCTCACGGGGCGCAGCCGCTCATGTGGCGCACGATCGCCGATCAGAAATTCCGCCAATCCCCGAACTGCTCGAAGACATGGGCGGCGCGATAAATCGTGGTCTCGGCATAATGCTTGCCGATCAGCATCATGCCGATCGGCAGGCCGTCGCTCATGCCGCAGGGGATTTGCATCGCCGGATGCCCGGTCACATCGAACGGACAGGTATTCGGCAGCATCTCGAAGCCGCGCTGGCACCACAGCGCCAGCGGCGCGTTGTTGGGCGGCAGCGGCGTCGCCTTCAGGGGCAGCGTCGGCATCATCAGAAGATCGTAACGCGCGAGCGCATCGTCATACGTCTTGCGCAACTGGCGGCCGAGATTTTGCGCCTTGGCGTAGAAGTGGCCGCGGTGATGCTTGATGAAATATTCGCCGGCCAGCATGGAGATTTTGAGCGTGCGCGACAGCTCGTCGGCGCGCGCGCGCCAGTTGGCATGGGCGTCGAGCAGGCTCGTGGTGTAGAGGCCCTTCCAGTTGAAGCCCATGCCGTTGCCGCTCATCATCTGGGCGACTAGGCCCTCGAGTGCGATCGGCGTCCAGATCGCGACGCCGTCGCGATGCATCGGGATCGACACCGGTTCAACAATGGCGCCGGCGCCGCGCAAACGCTCGGCGGCCTCGCGCACTTTTGCGTCAACGTCCGCTTCGCTCGCCGGCCAGCCGAAGCCTTCCTGGACAAGCCCGATGCGCATGCCGGAAACGCCGCGGCCCATGCCGGTGGTGTAGCTGTATTTTTCCGGCTGCACGTCGTACTGGCGCGGATCGAGACCATCGGCGCCGGCAATCACCTCCAGCAACAACGCGCTGTCGGCGACCGTGGTCGTCATCGGTCCGACATGATCGATGGTCGCCTCGATCGGCATGACGCCGGTGTAGGGCACGAGGCCGTGCGTCGCCTTCATGCCGTAGCAGCCCGAATAGGCCGCCGGCATGCGGATCGAGCCGCCCTGATCGCCGCCGATCGCCATTTCGACTTCGCCGGCGCCGACCAGCGCACCGCAGCCCGACGACGAGCCGCCGGCCGAATAGCCGTGCTTGAAGGGATTGTGCACCGGACCGTGCGCCGAGGTGTGGCTGCCGCCGGACAAACAAAAATACTCGCAATGCGCCTTGCCGACGATGGTGCCGCCGGCATCGAGGATGCGGGTCACGACCGTGGCGTCGATATCCGGCACATAGCCTTCCAGCGTGGAAGCGCCGTTCATCATCGGCACGCCGGCCAGGCAGATATTGTCCTTGAGGACAATGCGCTTGCCGGACAGCGGTCCGTGCGCGGCGCCGCGCACCTCCGTCTTGACCGCCCAGGCATTGAGCGGATTTTCGTTGGCGCCGGGACGATAGCCGGGCGTGCGCGGATAGCGCACCGGCGGCAAATAGTCGGGCAGCTGATTGACCCGGTCGTAGGCCTGGAAAGTGCCTTCCAGCACGTCGAGATATTCGGCGACTTCGCCTTGCGACATGCTCAGATGCAGCGAGTTGACGATGTCGTGCATCTGTTCGAGCGTTGGCCGTCTGACGGTGGACATGGGGCCCCCTAATGATGTGACGGCTGCGGGCGCTGCCGGCGCCGCACTGCGCGGTCGCCCGTTGCGGGCGGATGCTGATGATGAAGCGGCGCGCGGCGCGCCGGACGGTCGAATGGCAACCGCCGTCGCAGTGTCGCGATTGGCCGGCGCGCGCTGCGGAACGTTCACCTGCGGGACGACCGTGAGCTGCGGACGCGGACGCGCCGCGGCACCGCCGCCGGTCCCCGCGTAGGTGCTGCGCGCGCCGCCGAGACCGACAAGCTCCGCAATGGCACCGCCCTGCACGGCGCCGACGTCGAGTTCGCGGGTAATGCGGCCGCGCTCGACCAGAACGATGCGGCTGGCGACATCGAGCACGAGTTCAAGATTCTGCTCGACGATCAGCATGGAGAGACGATGCTTCTCCCGCAAACTTGCCAGCAGTTCGCCGATCTCCTGAACGATGGACGGCTGAATGCCTTCCGATGGCTCGTCGAGCAGGAGGAGCCACGGCACCGGCACCAAAGCCCGCGCCAGCGCCAGGATCTGCTGCTCGCCGCCGGACAACGCGCCGCCACGGCGATCCAGCAATCGTGTCAGCCGCGGAAACAACGCCAGCACGCGCTCGATCGCCCGCTCTTCGGTCTCGCCTGAGTCCGGCGTCCAGGCCAGGCGCAAATTTTCGTGGGCGCTCAGGCCCGGAAGAATGCCGCGACCTTGCGGCACATAAGCAACGCCGAGCCGGCTGCGCTCATGCGCCGCCCAGGTGGTGACGTCGCCGCCGTCGATCACGATCTTGCCGCCGCGCGCCGGCAGCAATCCCATGATCGCCTTCATGAGCGTGGTCTTGCCCATGCCGTTGTGGCCGACGATGCCGATCGCCTCGCCTTCCCAAAGCTGCAGCGAGATGCCGTGGAGCACCGGCACTTCACCATAGCCCGCCTGCAGGTCGGTGATGTCGAGAACGATACCGCTGGGCGCAGCGTCATCGGCCGCGGTCTCGTCGCCTCGGGTCTCGCCGGCTTCGCGAACGCTCATGCGCGGTTCCCCAGATAGACTTCGCGCACACTCGGATCGGTCAGGACTTTTTCAGCATGGCCTTCGAGCAGGATCGCGCCCTGATGAAAGACCGTGATCAGGGAATTGAGCGTCCGCACAAAATGCATGTCGTGATCGACCACGATCAGGGTCGCGGTCTGATTGATCCGGCGGATGATGGCGATCAGACGCTCGGTCTCGATATTGGTAAGGCCGGCCGCGGGCTCGTCGAGCAGAACGAGCCACGGCTTGTTGGCGAGCACGGTGCCGATTTCGACCAGTTGGCGCTGACCGTGCGCAAGCTCGCCGACCAGCCGCCGCGCGATTCCGGTCAGTTCGAGCTCGTTCAGGACTTCTTCGACGACGGCATCGACACCGTCATGGCCGGCGGTGCGGCGCGCGGAGAGCCAGAGATTTTCCGCGACCGTCAGCCCGTTCATCACCGACGGCACCTGCGTCTTGATGCCGATCCCGAGCCGTACGATCTGATGCGTCGACCAGCCGCTAGTGTCCTGGCCACGGATCAGAACGCGGCCGCTGGCATTGCCGCCGCGGACCTGGCCGGTGAGCGATTTGAAAAACGTGCTCTTGCCGGCGCCGTTCGGGCCGATCAGACAACGCAATTCGCGTTCGCGGAGCACGAAGTTGACGTGATCGACCGCAAGCACGCCGCCAAAGCGCACGGCCAGATCCTGGGTCTCGACAACCGCCTCGCTCACTGTTTGGCGTCCTGCAATGCGATGCGGCGCCGCCGCGTTCCGCGGGCCTGCCGGCGATGCACTTGTGCCTGAGCAAGACGCTGCCGCCAGAGCGTAAAGCTCGGCGCAAAACCGCGCGGCACAAGCAGCACCACCAGAATCAAGATCGCGCCCAGCACGAGCGAATTGTCGACCAAAGTTTGATGTCCAAGCTCGAGCTTCAGCGATCCGAGCACGATCGCCGCGATCATCGGCCCGACCAGCGTGCCGAGCCCACCGACAATGACCCAGATCAAGACCTCGGCCGTGGTGCCGAGGCTGAACACGCTCGGGGTGACGATCTCGGCCCAGTTGGCAAACAGGCAGCCGGCGAGCCCCGCCATCGCCGCGCAAACCGAAAAGATCGCGGTCTTGTAAGCCGGAACGTTGTAGCCGAGCAGCTCCATCCGGGTTTCGTTTTCACGAATGCCGATCAGCGTGCGGCCGAAGGCGCTCGACAAGATCCATCGCGCCACCAGATAAGCAAGGAACAGACAGACGATCACGACGTAATAGTAAGCGGTGCCGTAGATCTCCATCTTTGGATCGCCCGGCACATTCAATGTCGGGAACGCCGGTATGCCGTTGAAGCCGCCGAGCCGCGCGTTGCCGATCTTGTAGGCGTCGCCGGCAGTAGCATTCATAAAGCGGTTGAGGATGAGCGTGACCACCAGGGTCATCACGCCGAGATAGACATCGCTGATACGGCCATAGAACATCAGCGCGCCGATGATGGCGGCGACCACCGCCGGCACGATCAGCGCGAGCAGCACCGGCACCGTGCTCTCGCCGATGTTGAAGGACGCAATCGCGTAGGTGTAGGCGCCGAGGCCGAAATAGGCGGCATGGCCGAAGCTGAGAATGCCGGCAAATCCCCACATCAGGGCGAGCGACAAGGCGAACAACGCCCAAACCGCCAACAAAATCGGCGTATTGGTTTCGCTCACCAGCGGCAAAGCCGCCAGCAGCACGGCGAGCGCCGCGAGCCAGTTCCATTGGATCCGCCCGATGCCGAACGCTGCGCCTGTCATGTCGAGTTACGGAAAAATTGCCCGGTGATGCCTTGCGGCATCAGCCGCAGGAGCACGAGGGCGAGCGCCAGCATGGCGATTTCACCGAGCACCGGCGTCGACGCAAACGACACCAACTGGTCGACGGCGCCGAATAGCCCGGCGGTCGACAGCGTGCCGGCGATCACGGCCGCACCACCGGTGATGACGGTGATGAACGCCTTGGCGATGTAGGCGCCTCCGATCGACGGCAGCAGCCCGGTGAGCGGCGCCATCACGCCGCCGGCAAGGCCGGACAAGGCGGCGCCGACCGTGAACGTCAGCATGAAGATCGTGCTCGGATTGTAGCCGAGCGACGCGACCACATCCCTGCCCTGCATGGTGCCGCGCGCAATCAGCCCGACGCGGGTGTAGCGCAGCACGAACCACATCGCGCACATCAGGATCACCGCTACCGCGATGACGAACAGATTGTAGCCGCCCATCTGATAATGGCCGATGCGATAGCCGGGGATCGGCGTCGGCACGCTCACTGGCGTATTGCCGAAGATCAAGGTGACGAGGCCGATCAGCAAAAGACTCAAGCCCCAGGTGGCGAGCATGATGTCGATCATGCGCCCATAGAGAAACCGCACGATCAAGCGTTCGACGATCAGCCCGATAATGCCGACCACAATGGGCGCGATCACCAGCATGGCAAAATAGATGTTGATGCCGGCCTTGGCGGCCGCAATGGTCGCATAGCCGCCGAGCATGACGAATTCGCCGTGCGCAAGGTTGATCACGCGCATCATGCCGAACACGACCGCCAATCCCGCGCTGATCA
Source organism: uncultured Alphaproteobacteria bacterium (assembly GCA_963737755.1). GTDB lineage: Bacteria > Pseudomonadota > Alphaproteobacteria > Rhizobiales > Xanthobacteraceae > BOG-931. The sequence continues at coordinate 832,821 of CAVTTZ010000033.1, forward strand.
GCGCGAGAAAGGCGATCATGTAGAGAATTTCCAGAACGACGATCGCCGCGTAGTCCATTCCATCAGCCCGTTTGGCGGCGGCGGGCAGCACGCCCGCCGCGCGTTCGGCTTTAGATCTTGACTTCGTATTGCGTGTTGTCGTCGGGGTTCTTCTGCAGGTCGCAATACTGCGCCGTGTCGGCCGGCGGTCGTTGCGGCGCGGTGTCGATGATGGTGAGCTTCTGATCCTTGACCACCATCAGATGAATGTCGAGCGCGCAATGGTGGGTCTTGGGATCGACCGCGATAACGCCGGCCGGGCCCTCGATCTTCAGGCCGGTCTCGAGCGCCTTGATCACCGCTTCGCGTTCGATCGATCCGGCTTTGCGCACCGCTTCCGCCCACAGCAGGATGCCCTGATATTGCGAAACCGCCAGTTCGTGCACCAGCTTGGCATCGCCGTATTTCTTGGCCCAGGCGGCGAGGAATTTTTTGTTGGCGGGCGTGTCGATCTCAGGGCTGTAATTGCCGGCGATCAGAATGCCGTCGCCTTCGGCGGCCGACAGCGCCAGATGCTCGTTGCCGACCCCGAACGTGGTCGAGGTCAGCGGGATCTTCTTGTTCATACCGGACGCCGCCCATTGGCGGAAGAACGACATGTGAGCGCCGCCGACCAAAGCGGCGACCACGAAGCTCGGCCCGGCATCTTGGATCTTGGCGATGGTCGAGCCGAAGTCGGAGACATCGAGCGGGAAGAAGTTCGTGGCCAGCACCGTGCCCTTGCGCGCCTCGACATAGTGCGCGACCCACTTGGCGGTGATCTGGCCGTAGTTATAGTCGGCGGCCAGCACGTAGACCTTGTTGCCCCATTTCTTCATCGCGTAGTCGATGATCGGCTCGACCGCTTGCGCGGGCGTCGTGCCGGTGACGAAGCAATTGCGGTCGCAGACGCCGCCCTCGTAGAGGATGTTATAGAAATAAAGCGTGTTGCCGCGGCGGAAGGTCTGGCGGATCGCTTCGCGCGACGCCGAGGTGATGCCCGCATGGGCGACATCGACCTTGTCTTCGCGCACGAGCTGCTGGGCGTATTTGGTGTAGAGCGCGATATCGGACTGGCTGTCGTACTGCTTGAGCTCGATCTTGCGGCCGAGCAACCCGCCGGCGGCGTTGATCTCCTCGACCGCCAGATTGTTCGCCATCACGATCGGCTTGCCGTAGATGTCGAGCACGCCGGAATTGTCGTCGATGGCGCCGAGCTTGATCGGCGCATCCTCCGCATGGACGGGAAACAGCGGCACGCCGGCCAGCACGGCAGCGGCACCGGCGGAATTGAGCAAGGTCCTGCGGGAAATCATGGAAGCGTTCCTTCGGGTTCTCTGATGTCGGGAAACCTGTGCAGTCACTTTTTGCTGGGTTCGGCTTCGCCGTTTTTCTTATGGTGCACGACGGCTGCGCTCGACGGCTCGACCGCCGAAGCAAAGTCAAGTCCGATCGAGTCGCCGATGCTGCGCAGCGCCGGAAGCTGCAGCGCCATGCCCAAAATGCTGTCCATCACCTGATTGATCGGGGGCTTCTGGCTGCCGTCGCCATTGCCGTTGCCGCCCGGCGTCCCGGGGGCATTGCCGCCGAAGCCGTTGAGCTGATGAATGCGGATGGAGTCGATCTTCTCCGCCGGCTTCATCATCTGCGAGACGATCTCGGGCAGCCGGTCGAGGCGGTATTGCTCGAGCTTCATGCGGATCAGCGCGTCGGTCTGTGAGTTCTCGGCGTCGATCACCGCGCGCTCGCCCTCGGATTGCGGCCAGCAGCCGCAAACGTTCGGCCTCCGCCTTGGTGCGCACCGCCTCGGACTCGGCGCGGATCCGCCGCAGCAGCACACCGGCTTCGGTCTCGGCCTTGGCCTGCTCCACCGCGCCCTGCTCGTTGACGCGCTTGAGCGCGATCTCGTGGGAGCGATCGGCGACGGCGCGGTCGCGCTCGGTCTGCACATGCTCTTCCGCCAGCACCACTTCGGTGCGGGCCAGCTCGGCCTGGGCGCGCGACTTCGCCTCTTCGACATGCTTGGCGGCAAGCTGGATCGCGCTGTCCACTTTCTTGAGCTCGACGCCAAGCTGCAACTCGACCTCGAGCTTGCGCAACTGGCTCTGCTTGGCGACTTCCGTGGCCTTGGTCTGGCGCTCGCGCTCGATGCGCGCTTCTTCGGACGCGATCATCGCCTCCTCGCGCGCCTTGGCGGCTTCCGCGTCGCTCGCGGCACGGATCTTTTCGATCTCGAGATGCTGGTTGATCTGCGCTTCTTCTTCCTGCTTCGACAGAACGAGCCGCTGCTTGGTGGCTTCGAGCTGGGTCTGCCGCACCGAAATGTCGGCATCCGCCTCGATCTCGGCCCGCTTCTTGCGGTTGACCGCAATGATCTCGGCGAGCTTGCGCAGGCCGACCGCGTTGAAAGCGTTGTTCTCGTCGAACGATGAAAACGCCGACTGATCGAGCCGTGTCAGCGACACTAAATCGAGCAGGATGCCGTTCTGCTTGAGGTTCTCGCGCAGCAGATCGGAGATGTTGCCAACAAACTCGGCGCGGCCTTCGTGCAGGCTGTCCATGGTGTGACGCGCCGCCACCGCCTGCACGGCATCGACAAACCGGCCTTCGAGCAGATTGCGAATGCCGTCGACCGTGAATGACTTGGCGCCGAGCGCCTGCGCCGCCGTGGCAATGCCGTCGGCCGTCGGAATGACCCGCACATAGAATTCAAGCTCGACATCGACCCGCATGCGATCTTCGGTGATCACCGATTTGTCGCCGGTGCGACGGACCTCGATGCGCAAGGTGCGCATGTTGATCTCTTCGACCTTGTGCAGGAATGGCAGCGCCAGGCAGCCGCCGGAAATGAGAATGCGCTGTCCGCCGAATCCGGTCCGGACCAGCGCGATGTCGCGCGTGGACTTGCGATAAAAGCGGTTGAGAAACAGAACCGCAATCGCGATCACCACAACCGCGACGGCTATGGCGAGCACCCATCCGAGGATGACCATGGCCCCCACCTCGTGGTCTAAACACCCAAAACTATTTGAAAAGTGAAGTATCTCCTTTCGGCTGTCAATAGCCTCGCGGCGCACGCCTTCCGGGGCTTCATTGTTTGATGTCAAACGGCGAAGGGGCGCGCGGCAGCGCGGCGAAAATGCCGGCAGGAATGGAAACGCGATATGCCTACGATCCGGTGCGATCGATCAGCTCTGACAACAGCCGCTTGAGCTGCTCGGTCTCGCGGTCGCCATAGCCCTCGACGATTTCGGCTTGCCGCGAATTGGCAAGACGGCTGAGCCGGTCGTTGAGCGCGCGGCCGCGGTCCGAAATGAAGATCAGCACTTTGCGGCCATCCTTCGGATCCGGGCGGCGGTAAACGAGCGCGTCGGAGACCATGCGGTCGATCATCTTGGTCAGCGTCGGATGGTTGAGCAGCGCGGCCTGGGTCAGGTCGCTCATCGGACGACCGTTCGTCTCGACCAGAAGCTTCAGGATGCGCCAGTGTTCGACCGGCACGCCCTCGCTGCGAAATTCCTCGTCGAGTTGCTGGTGCACCTGCCGGGTCGCGCGCGCCAAAAGGTAAGCAATGTGCTCGTTAATCGGGCGATTACGGGGCATAGCCATTGGCCTTCTTGGAGAATCCGTTTCCACGGGCCGCGGTTAGCTGCTAGCATTTTATGCGGCGGATAACCATTCGACGACGGTATATCTGCTAGCGGCCGGGGACAGGACAGCGTGATGATTGTTACATCCCCAATCGCAGCATTGCGTCCGCGTTCGCTCTCGCCGCGCGTGATGAGCGGCGGCTGCGACGACATCGACATGTCATTGGCGCGGGCGCGCAGCCGCTCGGATCGCTTGCGCATCGCCTTTCTGATTCCGCTCAGCGGCCCGGCCGGCCTGTGGGGGCCGTCATGTCAGGCCAGCGCGGTGCTGGCCTCGCAAGAGGTGAACGCCGCCGGCGGCATTTTGGGCCGCGAGATCGAACTGGTTTTCGCCGACGCCGGCGCCGATCCCGATTTGGTGGCCGAAGATACCCTCGACCTGATCGCGGACAACCAGGCCGAGGCGGTGATCGGCATGCATATCAGCGCCGTGCGGGTGGCTTTGGTGCGCGCTTTGCGCGGCCGGCTGCCGTACGTCTACACGCCGGTTTATGAAGGCGGCGAGCGCTCGCCCGGTTTGTTCATGGTCGGCGAAACGCCGGCGCGGCAGCTCAAGCCGGCGATCCACTGGCTCGCCGAACAGCGCCGCGCGCGCCGCTGGTATCTGATCGGCAACGATTACGTCTGGCCTCACGTGTCGCATCGCGCCGCTCGGCGCTATGTCAAAGAAACCGGCGGCGAAGTGGTCGGCGTCGACTACGTGCCATTCGGCTGCGAGGATCACGACTGCGTATCTGGCGCGCATCAGCAGGGCGAAGCCCGATGTCGTTTTGGTCTCGATGGTCGGGACCGACTGCGTCACCTTCAACCGCGCCTTCGCGGCCGCCGGACTTGCCCGTCACATGCTGCGCTTGTCGGTCGCGAGCGAGGAAAATACCTTGCTGGGCATCGGCGCGCGGCAGGCCGAGAATTTCTACTTCACGGCCGGCTATCTGTCGGTGCTGGATACGCCGGCCAACGCGGCGTTTCTCGACCGCTATGATGCCGCCTTCGGCCGCGAGGCGCCGATGCCCAATACGATCGGCCAATCCTGCTACGAAGGCATTCGCCTCTATGCGGAGCTTGCGCGGCGCGCCGGCTCGCTCGGCGTCGCCGAGCTTTCACGGGTGTCCGAAGGCCTGAGCTACACGGGCGGCCGCGGCCGCGTCACCGTACAGAAACGGCATCTCTTGTCCGATATCTATCTGGCGCAAGCCGACGGGCTGAAATTCAAGATCCTGGCGCACTTTCCGGCGCCGTAAATAGTCTCAGGCCGCGAATGCGCTGCGGTGTTCTTCCAGCTTGCGGATCATGCTGGCGGTATTCTCGACCTGTGCGAAGGCGGCCTTCAACGTCGCCAGCACGACCGGCTGAATCTGCTCCGCCGAAACCTCCGGCGTATTGAAGGTCGCGGTGCCATCGCTGATGAAAAACACCTTGTAGTCCCGCATGTTGGCTTCGCGCGCCGTCGTCTCGCAGCAGACATTGGTGCAAATGCCGGTGATGATCACCGTATCGATGCCGCGATTGCGCAGAATGAGATCGAGATCGGTGCCGTGGAAAGCACCGTAGCGGGGCTTTTCGAGCAGGATGTCGTTCTTGCCGACGACGATTTCGGGATGCAGCTCGGCCTGCTTGTTGCCCTTGTTGATCAAGCCGGCCGCGATCGCCGGAATGATCACGCCCATCACGCCGGTATTGCTGCCGTCCGGCCGCACCAGATGCAAGGTGTGAATGACCAGCGCGCCGCGGCGGCGGCAGACATCGGCGAGCTTGTTGATGCGCGGCACAATCTCGCGGCCGCGCGGCGCCGCAACCGGAGAGTTCTCGACGAAGCAGTTCTGCATGTCGATGTTCAGAAGCGCGGTCTTGCGCGGATCGAACTTGAAATCGGTCATGCCTGCCTCCGTCGCCGCGTGCGTTACCAGGTTGCGTCAGTCCATTTCCCTGCAAAAGCTAGGCCGACAATAACGACCGCAGCTTCGCGTCCCGCGCTTTATTCTCGGCCCGCGCTTTCAACGCAGCCGCCATATCGACAACGACGAAGCGCGCGAGATTGTTGGGCTGCATCTGCGCGACACGATCCATGTCGGCGCTGATCACGGTGCCGATCATTGCATAGCCGCCGCCCGACACCGCATCGCGATGCAGAATGATCGGCTCGAGACCGCCCGGCACCTGGACCGAGCCATAGGGATAGCCGGCATCGACGATGTTGGACGGATCGGACCCGGCGCCGAACGGCTGCTTGCGTTCGCGGAACGACAGCGGACGGCCCTTGCGGTAGCGATAGCCGATGCGATCAGCCTCGGGCGCCACGGTCCAGGTGTCCTCGAAGAAGTTCTTGGCGGCTTCGTCGGTCAGGCGATGATAGTAGAGACCGGTCAGCACCCGCAATTCGAGCGACTTCGGGTAGCTCGGCGTCAGTTCGCTCGATAGCTTGCGGCCGGCGCGCGCGCCGGAGCGCGGCTGGCCGACCGGGAGCACGTCACCGGCCGCGATCTTGCGGCCGGAAAATCCACCCAATGCGCCGAGCCCGTAGGTCGAACGGCTGCCCAGCACGACCGGCACGTCGATGCCTCCGGCCACGGCGATGTAGCAGCGCGCACCGGCTTTCATGAAATCGAAGGTGAGCTTGTCGTCGGCCTTCACGGCGAACAACTCGTTGCGCGGCCGCGCCTCGCCGTTGATCTTCGGCGTTGCTTCGGCGCCGCTGATCGCGACGATCGCGGGCGCGCGAAACACCAGCTCCGGCGCCAGCAGGCTCGCTTCCAGAACCGCGGCGCCCTCGTCGTTACCGACCAGAAGGTTGGCAATCTTCAGGGCGTATTGGTCGAGCGCGCCCGACAGCGGAATACCGATATTGTAATAGCCCGGCCGGCCCGCATCCTGAACGGTGGTCGCGAGACCCGGTTTGATAACCTCAATGGCCATTGAGCGCTCCCGCCAGATGCCGGGCGTAGCCGCTCGGATCTTTCTTGAAATCTTTCAATGAGAACGTGACCGGATGGAACGTCATGTTGAAGGTTCCGGCCTCGACCGCCTTGATGTCGCGGTCGTATTCTTCGCGCGTGATCGGCTTGAATTTCACCATGTCGCCGGGCTTGAAGATGGCGAGGAAGTCCTTGAAATACGGCAACGACTGCGCCGGATCGTAGATCGGCGCCGGCGTGATGCCGAGCATCTGATAGCCGCCGGCACCCCGCACCGAATAGATCGCGATGAAGCAGCCGCCGTGGCCGATAGTCAGCTTCGGCGTGTCGGTGCGTGGCCGCAGATATTTCGGCACCTCGATCTGCTTCGAGCGCTCGACGATCTGATAAAGCCACGGAAGACCGGCGACAAAACCGACCATCGAGACGAACCACGGCGCGCCCGAGTGCGCGGCGATGAAGTCGTCGACGGTTTTGTAGCCGTTGATGCGAGCGGCGTATTCGATGTCGGTGCTGCTCGGATCCTGGTGCCGCTCGCGGAAGCGCGCCCCGGTCTCGTTGGTCCAGGGATCGTTATAGAGCACCGGCATCTCGACAATGCGGGTCGGCAGTTCGCCCTCGGCGTCGCCGACTTGCGACTCGATCTCCTTCAGGGTCGCCAGCATCTTGTCCGGATGAATCACATCGGGATCGAAGCGCACCAGATAGGACGCATTCGACGGGCAGATTTCCGTGACGCCGGGAATCTTGCGCTTCTCGAGTTCCTTGCAGATCGCCATGCCCTTGAAAAAGGCTTCCAGCGACATCTCCTCGCCGATCTCAGCGAAGACATGCTCGTCGGCGCCGAAGGAGTAACGAATTCCGCTCATGCGTCTCTGCCCCTCGTTGCCTACCCTGCCGGCTGTTGCGGCGCCGCCAACCATCGTTCCAACGATCCGGTGTCGAAACGCGCCGCCTTCACGTCGTCCAACCGGGCCAACCGCTTATGCAGGCCTGCGGTCGTGACCAACCCTTCGATCGCAAATTCGTCGAGCGCGCGGCGCAGCCGTGCCAGCGCCAGGTCGCGAGTTTCGGCATGAACAACGATCTTGGCAAGGAGAGAGTCGTAGTACGCCGGCACGGAATATCCGGGATACAGCATGGTGTCGACCCGCACCCCCGGCCCGGCCGGCAACGTCAACGCGCCGATTTTGCCGGGCGACGGCCGGAAATTCTTGTCCGGATCCTCGGCATTGATCCGCACCTCGATGGCGGCCCCGCGCCGTTGCACATCGGCTTGCGTCAGCCGCAGCGGCTCGCCCTGGGCGATACGGATCATCTCGCGCACCAGATCGATGCCGGTGATCATCTCGGTGATCGGGTGCTCGACCTGGATGCGGGTGTTCATCTCGATGAAGAAGAACTCGCCGGTCGTTTCGTCGTAGAGATATTCCAGCGTCCCGGCCCCGCGATAGCCGGCGCGCTCCGCGAGCCGCACCGCCGACGCGCACAGCTCCTGACGGGTTTTCTCATCGATCGCCGGTGACGGCGCCTCTTCCCAGACTTTCTGCCGCCGCCGCTGCAGCGAACATTCACGCTCGAAGCAGTGAATGACGTTCTTGCCGTCGCCCAGCACCTGCACTTCGAGGTGACGCGCGCGCGCCAGGAAGCGCTCGAGATAAAGCGCACCATTGCCGAAGGCGGCCTTGGCTTCGGCCTGCGCGGTGTTGAAATGATGTTCGAAGCCGGCCTCATCGCTCGGCGACCCGAATGCCGCGACCGCCGCCGCCGGCGCTGGCTTTGAGCATGACCGGAAAGCCGATCTTGCGGGCCGCGATCAGTGCCTGCTCGATGTCGGCGACTTCGCCTTCGCTGCCCGGCACCACCGGTACGCCGGCGGCCTGCGCGGCCGCACGCGCCGCCGCCTTGTCGCCCATCGTGCGGATCGTGTCGGCGCTCGGCCCGACAAAAACGAGGCCCGCCGCGGTCACGGCGTCGACGAAGTGTGCGTTCTCGGACAGGAAGCCATAGCCCGGATGGACCGCGCCGGCACCGGACTGCTGCGCGGCCGCAATGATCGCATCGATGTTCAGGTAGCTCTTGCCGGCGGGCGACGGCCCGATATGGACGGCCTCGTCGGCAAGACGCACCGCAAGGCTGTCCTTGTCGGCATCGCTGAACACCGCGACGGTGCGCAGATCGAGCTCTTTGGCCGCGCGAATAATCCGCACAGCGATTTCGCCGCGATTGGCGACTAGGAGTTTGTCAAACACGCGCGCTTATTCCGCAACAGCCGTTCCTGCCGGGTCGCGAACATTCTCTTTATCTCGACGAGCCGTCAAGCTTGCGCTCAATATCCCAGCGCCATGCCGTCTTTGCGCGGATCGGAGCCACCAATCAGCACGCCGCGCTCGTGATCGATCCAGATCGCCTGGCAGCCGCCGAGCGGCTTCTCGGTAAAGACCACCTTGTGGCCGCGCCGTTCGAGTTCGGCGGCGGTGGCGGTATCGATCGTCGGTTCAAGTTGCAGCACGCCGCCGTAAGCGAAACTGCGCGGCGCGTCGGCTGCGGCCTGCGGATCAAGACCCTCCGCGCAACACGCGGGTGAGAAAATGCGCATGGCCGGCAGCCTGATAGTGCCCGCCCATCACGCCGAACGGCATGACCGCGCGGCCGTTCTTCATCAGCATGGCCGGAATGATGGTGTGCAGCGGCCGCTTGCGTGGCGCGATCGCGTTCGGATGCCCCGGCAAGACCCGGAAGCTCGAGCCGCGGCTGTGAAACAACACGCCGCTGTTCGGCGCCATGATGCCGGAGCCGAATTCGCGCGAACAGCGAATTGATGAACGAGATGGCGTTGCCGTCGCGATCGACGACGCAGAGATAGACCGTGTCCTTGTGCTCCACCTCATCGAGCAGCAACGCTTCGGATACACCGCGAAGACTGATCGCCGCGCGGATGCGCTCGGCGTAGGCGTCAGACAGAAACCGCGGCACGTCGAGCGGATGAGCGACCGGATCGCAGAAATAAGCATCGCGCGCGCCGTAGGCCGCCTTGGCGACTTCGGCCAAAACATGAATCCGATCGGCGTCGCTGGACGGCGCATCGAACAGATCGAAGCCGGCCAGCGCCTTGACCATCATCAGCGCGACGATGCCCTGGCCGTTCGGCGGGCATTCATAAACGTCGTGTCCCGCATACGCGGCCGATATCGGCGTCTCATAAACGGCCCGCTGCGCGGCGAAATCCTCCAGCGTGTGCAAGCCGCCGGCGGCCCGCAGCCGCGCCACCATGTCGTCGGCGACCGGGCCTTCGTAGAAAGCCGCTGCGTCCTTCTTTGGCGATGCGCCGCAGCGTGGCCGCCAACAGCGGCTGCCGGACGATCTCGCCGAGCTCAAGCGGCTTGGCGCCCGGAAAGAACAACGGCGCGGCCGTCGGGTCGTCGGCGACGCGCGCACAAGAACCGCGGAGGTCGAAGGCCACCCGCGGCGCGACCGGACAGCCTTCCTCAGCCAAACGGATCGCCGGCTGCAGCAATTCGCCCAACTCGCGGGTGCCGTAATCAGCCGCCAGCCGGACCCAGCCGTCGACCGCGCCCGGTACGGTGACGGCGTGCGCGGATCGCTCCGGGATGTCACGAAAGCCGTGCTCCAAATACCAGTCGAGCGTGGCAGCGGCCGGCGCACGGCCCGAGGCGTTGAGCGCGACCGGCGCGCCGCCCTTCGGCGAATAGAGAACAAAACAATCGCCGCCGATCCCGGTCATGTGCGGCTCGGCGAGACACAGCACCGCCGACGCCGCGATCGCAGCATCGACAGCGTTGCCGCCGTCGCGCAAGACCGCGATGGCGGCTTCGGTGGCGAGCGGGTGTGAGGTCGCGGCCATCGCCTGGTCGCTGACGGCAGCCGAACTATTCGGCCGTTGGAAGTGCTTCATCGCTAACGTGTCCCGGCAGAAAGCTGGAGCATGTTCCGGAAAAGTGGAAACCGGTTTTCCGGGACATGCGAGAACAAATAAATCCAGAGCACTTCCGATTCAATCGAGGTGAGACGTGCTCTGGGCTCGGCTTAGCATCGCGCTGCAAGGCAAGGGCGAGCGCGGCTTGCCCGCCCTGCCGATATGCAGATCAAAGCGGCGGCGTCGACGCCGGCGGCTTGCGATGATGCGTCGCCTGCTCGAAGGCGTAGCCGAGGCGGAACAGATCGGGCTCGTGATAAGGCAGCACGACCATTTCCAGACCGACCGGAATGCCGGCGGACGAAAAACCGGCGGGCAGACAGATCGACGGCAGCCAGGTTTGCGCCGCGATCAGCGTGTTGGTCGGGAAGGTCAGCACCGTCCAGCGCCCGTTGTTGAGCTCTTCGCGGGTCGGCGGCAACACTTGGCACGACGGGAAGCAAATACCATCGAGTTTGTTGGCGGCGATGATGTTGACGACCGCGCGCTGGAAGGCGTCGCGCGCCGCGAGTTTGCGATAATAGTCCGGATCGTCTTCCGGCTTCGCCGGACCGGTCATGATGTCTTTGATGAGATCGAGATTCTTGTGGTACTTGCCGTCTTTGTAGATCGCGTCGATCGACTTGTAGGCGAAGTCCGGATTCTTGCCGAGGAACGCGTTGATGTCGTGGCGCGAGTGCGTGATGTAGAGCGACGTCTCGATGATGAAATCCATCATCTTCGGCAGGCTGACATCGACAACTTCGGCGCCGGCAGCCGCGATTGATTTGATCGCCGCGCGCACCACTTTGTTCACCTCGGCGCAATCCGGATCGCTGTCGCTGCCGAAAGCTTCTTTCAGAACGCCGATGCGCGCGCCCTTGAGGCCGTTGGCATCGAGGTTTTGGGTGTAGCTGCCTTTGTGGCCGGCGATGGCGTAAGCGGCCGTGTAGGGGTCCGCCGGATCGTAGCCGACGATCGCGTCGAGCACGATCGCGGTGTCCTTGACGGTGCGGCCCATCGGCCCGGCGGTGTCCTGAAACACCACCAGCGGCGACAAGCCCTTGCGGCTGATCAGGCCGGGCGTAACGCGCACGCCGACCAGATTGTCGAAGCTCGCCGGCAGACGGATGGAGCCGCCGGTATCTTCGCCGATGCCGACCGTCGCCAGATTGGCGGCGACCGCCGCGCCGGTGCCGGCGCTGGAGCCGCCCGGATCGCGGGCCAGATCATAGGGATTTTTGGTCTCGCCGCTGGCCGACGAATAGCCGAACCAGGAGGTGGCGAAATCCGGCAAGGTGGTTTTGCCGAGGATGATCGCGCCGGCCTCTTTGAGCTTGGCGACGAGCGTCGAAGTCTTCCTTCGGCACATAGCCCTTGATGGCGATCGAGCCGAAGCTTGTCGGGATCCCCTTGCTCTCGGCCTGATCCTTGACGCCGATCGGGATGCCGTGCAGCGGGCCGCTGAGCTTGCCGGATTTCTGGAATGCGGCGTCGAGCGCGGCGGCTTCCTTCAGCGCGTCCGGATTGAGCGCCACGAAGGCGTTCAGCGCCGGACCTTTCTGATCGTAGGCCGCGATCCGGTCGAGATAGGCTTGCACGAGTTCGACGCAGGTCAGCGTTTTCGCCCGAAAGGCATCGTGAATCTGGTCGATCGTCGCTTCTTCGAGAACAAAACTCTTTGCCACGGACTTCTCCTTGATAATTCCGATCCCGCCCACAAGACCGACAGCGCAGACAGAACGCGCGCGTCAGCCGCAAGTGTTCTTTATTTGGCGCGCACCAGGCGCGTCAGGCCACCATCGAGCGCCAGGGCCGCGACAATGATCGCGCCTTTGATGATCGATTGATAGTACGGACTGATGTCGAGCAGCACGAAACCGTTCGAGATCGTGGCGATGATCCCGAGGCCGACGACGGTGCGCCACATCGCGCCGACCCCGCCCGACAGCGAGGTTCCGCCGACCACCACGATGGTGAGCACGTCGAAAATGATGCCGGGATCGAGGTTGGCTTGCGCCGACGAAAGCTGCGAGGCGACGATGCTGCCGGCAAGACCGATGCAGCCGCCGAGCACCACATAGGTGCTGGCGACGACCGTGCGCACGCGGATGCCGGAGAGCCGGCTCGCCTCGTAATTGCCGCCGACCGAATAGATCGCCTCGCCGTAGACGGTGCGGGCGAGAATAAAGCCGAACACCAGCAGGAAGACGATCAGCAGCATGCCGGAATACGGGACGCCGTGCCAGCGCCCGGCGCCGAGCACGCCGAAGTTCGGGTCGTCGACCAGGAAGGCCGCGTTCTTGGTCATCACCAACGCGACGCCGTTGATGACGAAGCCGCTGCCGACGGTGGTGATGAACGGATTGATCCGCACCACGGCGACCAGGAGGCCGTTGACCAGACCGAATACCAGTCCGACCACGATCGCAGCCGCGAACGCGATCGAAGGCGGATAGCTTTGCCCCACATAGGCCGCGACCACCGCGCAGAGCGAATAGCCCGAGGCGACCGACAGATCGAACCCGCCGGTGAGAATGACGAAGGTCATCCCCACCGCCATGATGCCGGCCGGCGCCCACTGCGAGAGCATGTTGAAGATGTTCTGCGGCGACAGGAAGGCTGGATTGCCGATCCCGACCACCGCGATCAGCAGCACCAGGGTCAGGATGATGCCGTAGACGCGGATCAGGGTCGGCAATTGATCGCGCCAGGCCCCCACGGGCCGGGGCACAGGACGCGCCGTGTTGATGGTGGTCATCCGAGAACTCGCAATGCTAGCTCGCCATGGCGGGACGGTCTTCGACCGCGAAGATCAGATTGAGGATGCGCTCGACACTCGCCTCGTGGCCGTCGAGCGTTGCAATTTGCTTGCCGCGCGCCATGACCAGAACGCGATCGGCATGCTCGACGACCTCTTCCAGGTCGGACGAGACCAGGATCACGCCCATGCCCTGATCGCTGAGGCTGCGAATGGTCTGGAAAATCTCCTGCTTGGCGCCGAGATCGATGCCGCGGGTCGGCTCGTCGAGCAGAAGCACGCGCGGCCGGCGATGCAGCCATTTGCCGATGACCAGTTTTTGTTGATTGCCGCCGGAGAGATGCAGCGCGTCGGTATCGAGCCGGTCGGGGTTGAACCCGATCTGCCGCGCCAGCATGGTCGCGGTGGCGCGCCGCGCGCTCGGCGAAACAACCGGCCCTCTGGCAACGGAACCGATATCGGCGAGCAGAAGATTCGAGATCGCCGAACGCGACAGCACCAGGCCCTCGCGCTTGCGATCTTCCGGCGCCAGCGCGATGCCGCGATCGATCGCAGCGCCGACCGATGGCGGCCACGACACGTCTTGGCCGCCGATCGCCATGCTGCCTTCCGACAGCGGCTCCAGTCCCGCAACGGAGCGCAAAACTTCGGTGCGGCCGGCGCCGACCAGCCCGGCGATGCCGAGCACCTCGCCTTCGCCGAGGTCGAAATTGATGCCGGAAACTTTGCCCGGCAGCGAGAGATTACGAACGCGCAGCAATTCCTTGACGTCGGTGCGCTCGCGCTTGCGGCCGGCAACGATCTGCACGTCGCCCAGCATGGCTTTCACCAGCGTGTCTTTGGTCCAGGATGGCGCCGGACGCGTCTCGATGAGCTGGCCGTCGCGCATCACCGAAACGCGATCGCAGAGCCGCAGCACCTCGTCGAGATCGTGCGAGATGAAAATGATCGAGACGTTGTTGTCTTTCAAGCGCCCTATCAGCTCGTAGAGCCGCGAGCGCTCGAACGGACCAAGCGGCGCAGTCGGCTCATCCATGATGATGACGTCATGCTCGGCGTGGACCGCGCGCATGATCTCCAGCATCTGCTGGTTGGCGACCGACAATGTATTGGCCTTGGCGTGCGGTGCGATCTTCACGCCCATCCACTGCGCCAGCTCGCGAAAGCGCTGCTCCATGCCGCGGCGGTCGACGATGAACCAGCGGCTCGGCACTTCGCCCAAGAACACATTAGAGACCGCGGACATCTCCGGAATAATGGTCAATTCCTGATAGATCGCGGCGATGCCGTTGTTGCGTTGCGCCCGCGGATCCTCGAACGAAATGGGCCGCCCCTGCACCTCGATGTCGCCGGTATCGGGCGTGCTGGCACCGGACAGCATGCGGATAAAGGTCGATTTGCCGGCGCCGTTGGCGCCGACCAAGCCGTGCACTTCGCCGGTTTCCAGCACGAAGCTAACCTTGCGCAGCGCCTGCACGCCGGGAAACGATTTCGAGACATTGCGCACGCGGATGGCGAGCGTCGACTCGCTCACGCGCTTGCTGCCGATCGGGGACTCCACCATCGCGGCCTTCCCTTAAGAATCGCAGGGTCCCGCGCCAGAATGGCACGGGACCCGACGATGTGCGCGATCGTTGTTAGTAGACCGGCTCGTACTTGTTGGCGTTGTCCTTGGTCATGAAGATGGTGCCGGTGGTGTCGATGATTTCCGGCAGCAACGCTTCGTCGATGTAGGCGTTGATCGGCTTGCCCTCGAGCGCCATCATCAGAGCGGCGGCGCCGTAATAAGCTTCCTGGTAGGGCAGATACGCCGTGGTCTGCGCCCAGGTGCCGGCGCGGACCTTGCCGATGCCGACCTTGGTGCCGCCGCCGGAGAAGATCTGGATGTCCTTGCCCGGCACCTTGCCGGCGGCAACGACCGCCTGCTCGACGCCACGCGACATATCATCCCACGAGGAAATGATAATGTTGATGTCCGGATGCGCCAGCAGCGCGCTCTGGATCTTGGTCAGCGCGATGCGCGGATCGAAATTCGCCGGCTCGTCGACCACGACTTTCACATTCGGATACTTCGCGGCCGCCTTCTTGATGGCATTTTCCCAGTAGGTGAACAGATCGGAGCCGACAAAGCCGCCGACCGCCGCGACCGAGCAGTTGCCCTTGCAGGAGGCGAACGCGCTGTCGATGAACTCGTCGAAGTGCTTCGGTCCCTGCATGGTCAGCGTCGCCGCCAGACCAGGCGTGTAGTCGGGATCGCCGCACATCGCGATATCGATCGAGACGACCGGCTTGCCGGTCGGCTTGAGCAGCCGATTGTAGAGGCCACAGCCGGGCTGCGCCGCGGCCGGTCCAAACAGATAGCCGTCGAAGCCTTCGGTGACCGCATTCTCGACCACCTTCGCCTGCGTCGCCGGGCTGAAATTGGCGTCGAAGATCTTATATTCGAAGCCGAATTTTGCCGCCGCCGCCTTGAGGCCCGCAAGCCGCGCCAGACAGTACGGATTGTCGACGCATTCGGTCAGGTAGGCGATGCGATACTTTTTGGTCGGCTTCGCGCCGGACTTGTCGTAATCGACAACGGCTTTCGCCGCCGGCGACACCTCTGCGGCCGTCGCTTTGTTGGCAGCGCTCGCCATAAGCGCGGCGCCGACCGCGACCGCAACGATCGCAGACAGCGATCGCCGCTTCATTCCTCGTGTTGCAAGCCAGTCAATCATCGTATGCCCCTTTGTTAGGTGGAAAGTGCGAAGGTGTTCGCGATGGCCCGTTCTGCGCTGTCAATCGGCAGGCGCGGCGCTCGGGCTTCTGGAAACTGTTGTGGATACGGTCGTCGCGGGCGCGATCTCTGTTGTGGCCGTAACTTTTTGCACCGCGCGCGCGGTCCGCTGTGTGTGCCGGCAAAAGAGAGCGACGCAGGTATTGCCGAAGATCGTAATTCTCACCGAACTCATCACTTATTCAGGCCCGGCTGCGACCCTCGGCCGGCAGAGCGCATCTGCCTTCGCAACCAAACACGTACTTTTGCTCTCTTGAGCACTTTGCTCATCCAGTCTTTCGTCTGCCCGCCCTCTTTGCCAATCGACGCGCAAAAGACGTGCAAACAATCGCCTGCACACCAAAGAGGCGTGCCCGGTGAATGGGCAGAGGTTGCAGGCGGTGCGTGATCTTGTAAATTTCAAATTCCAGAAATGCGATTTCGGCAAAGCCAAACGACCGCTGATTAATTGGTGCGCAGATGTGCAGGGATTTGCACCATGCCTAGGCACAACAAATCTAAAAACGCGGAACGAGACGGCAACCTGCGGCCGGAGCGTTTCATGGCGTTGGTCACGTTTCGCCAGATCCGTTATTTCATCGCCGTCGCCGAAAGCGGTAAAATCAGCGCCGCAGCGGCGATGCTCGGCATTTCTCCGTCCGTGGTGACCGAGGCGGTGAGCGAACTGGAAACATTGTCGCGGATGAAACTATTCCAGCGACAGCCGCGCGGTCTCGATTTGACCTATGAAGGTCACCGCTTTTTGGCGCATTGCCGCAACATCTTGTCGGCGGTTGAGGGCGCCAACGACGCGCTGGCGCGGCCCGACAGCGAACTGGAAGGCACGCTCAAGCTGGCGACCACGATTACGGTCGCGGGCTATTTTCTGGCGCCGCTTTTGTCGCGTTTTCAGAAGACGTTTCCGAACATTCACGTGCAGATCGTGGAAGAAAAACGACTGCCCTTGGAAGAAGGCCTGATCGACGGCCGGCACGACCTCGCCCTGATGCTGGTATCGAATCTCACCAATCGCCAGAAGCTGTTGAGCCACACGCTGGTGCATTCGATGCGCCGGCTCTGGCTGCCGCCGAAACATCCGTTGCTCAATCAGGAGATTGTCACGCTCGCCGACGTCGCCGCCCTGCCCTACATCCAGCTCGCCATCGACGATGCCGAAGCCTCCACCGGCGCGTACTGGAATGCGCACAATCTGCGGCCGAACATCATCATCCGCACCGAGTCGGTCGAGGCCATCCGCAGCCTGATCGCGCATCGCCACGGCGTCACCATCCTTTCAGATATGATGTATCGGCCGTGGTCGCTGGAGGGTAGCCGCATCGAAGTGCGCGAAGTGGCGGCGAACATTCCAACCATGAATACCGGCCTCGTCTGGTCGCGGGCTCGCGAGCCAAGCACCGAAGCACGCGCTTTCATCGAGTTTTGCCGCATCGAATACGACAGCGGTCGTCTTGAGGTGCGCCGCAATATGCCGATCGAGCGGGAGTAATAGCTCGCACGCTTGACGATGCTTGGCACATCGCTTGCAGGTGCCTTTGCGCCTTAAGGCGCGGCCTCGCGGGCGCGCGGCAGTACACAAAATCGTGAGGAGATGGGCGATGTCGAACAGCAAGCCGATGGTGGTTGGCGGACGTGACGTTGAATCCGCGCGTCTGGGAACCGGCGCTTACGCCTGGCAGGTCAGCCCGTCGCACGTCGACCTGTCGATGCCGGCCAAGGAGCCGTTGCTGGCGAACATTGCGGCCGAGCCGCAAAACATCACCGTCGATCTCGCCCGCTCGGCCATGATCGTGGTCGACATGCAGAACGATTTTTGCGCTCCCGGCGGTTGGGTCGATTGGCTTGGTGCCGATCTCTCGCCCGAGCGCGCGCCGATCAAGCCGCTGCAGGCAATCCTGCCGGCCCTGCGCGCCAACGGCGTGCCGATCATTTGGCTCAATTGGGGCAACCGCCCCGATCGCAAGAATCTGCCGCCGACGATTCTTTATGTGTTCAATCCGGACGGCAACGGCATCGGCATCGGTGGCGAACTGCCCGGCAACGGCGCGCATCTTCTGGAAAAGGACAGTTGGTCGGCCGCGGTGGTCGACGAACTCGAGCAACTGCCGGAAGACATCAAGGTCGACAAATATCGCATCAGCGGTTTCTGGGACACGCCGCTCGACAGCATCCTGCGCAATCTCGAGGTCAAGACGGTGTTCTTCAGCGGCGTCAACACCGACCAGTGCGTGTTGCACTCGCTGACCGATGCGCACTTCCTCGGCTACAATTGCGTGCTGGTGCAGGACTGCTGCGGCACCACCTCGCCGGATTTCTGCCACGAGGCGACCTTGTGGAATGTGAAAAAGTGCTTCGGCTTCGTGACAAAAGCTGACGATGTGATATCGGCAGTGCCGAAGAAGGCGGCCGGCTGAGACGCCGCCGCCGATCACAGGACACGACCGCCCTAAGTGGACGCGAAGCCATCACGCATCGATTGGCGCAGCCTCGATAAGGCTGCGCTTGACGCCGGCTTACAACAACGGCGCAGCGGTCACCAACAGCGCCGCGATCGTCGTGGCGTGGGAGCAACATAGCGCGGCCCTTCGCTCGCGGGGCGACGCGATGCTCGATCTCGCGTACGGACCAAAGCCGCGCAACCGGATCGACTTCATCCGATGCGGCGCGCCGGATGCGCCGACGCTGGTTTTTATCCACGGCGGTTACTGGCAGATGCGGGCGAAGGACAATTTCACTTTCCTCGCCAAGGGTCCGCTGGCGATCGGAATGAACGTTGCGCTGGTCGGCTACACGCTGGCGCCCACAGCCTCGATGGACGAGATCGTTGCCGAAATTCGCGAGGCACTCGATTGGCTCGCGGCGCAATTGCCCGCGCTCGGCGGCGATGCGGAGAAGCTTTTGGTCTCGGGCTGGTCGGCCGGCGGGCATCTCGCCGCCATGACCATGGATCATCCGGCGGTTCGCGGCTGTCTCGCGATCAGCGGCATCTACGATCTTGAGCCGATCCGGCACTGCTACGTCAACGACAAGCTCGGTCTCGATGAAGCGGCAGCCCAGCGCAACGCGCCGATGCTCGTGCGGCCGTCACGGCAAATCCCGCTCGCGATCGTGGTCGGCGGCGCCGAGCTTCCGCTGATGGTGCAGCAATCTGCCGATTATGCGCAGATGCTCACCCAACATGGTTGGCCGGTGCAATTTCGCGAAATTGCCGGCGCTGATCACTTTTCCATCCTTGAAGAGATGGAGAAGGACGACGGTGCGATCACCGGCATTCTCCGCGACCTGCGAACAGCCGCCGGGCTATAGCGCTACAATCTCAATCCCCAAGACGCCGCACAGGTTCACGCCGTCTCGATCACCACGAGCGCCTGTCCGGGCTCGACCGGCCCTTCGTTGTCGACGAGAAAGCGCACGATCTTGCCGGCGGCATCGGCGTGCACTTCGGTGAATTGCTTCATCACTTCGATGAGCCCGATGATCTCGCCCTCGGCAACCTTGTCGCCGTCTTCCTTAAAGGCCGGCTTCTCGGGTGCCGGCCGCCGGTAAAAAATTCCGGGCAGCGGGCTCAAAACTTCATGCTGCGCCATTCTCGCATCCCCTCTGAGCGTCGGCTTGGCTGAAAAGCTGAACCTTGAGGCTCAACCCTTAAAGGCTTGTCTTAAAGATAGTCGGCGACCGCGGCCTTGACGGTTTCGGCGAGTTCGACCGCATTCGGCGTATCGGAATGCACGCAAATGCAATCGGCTCGAACCTTCACTTCCTTGCCGCTGACCGACACCGTGACGCCTTCCTTCACCGCACGCAAGGCCCGCTCGGCAGCCTGCTTCGGATCGAAGGCATGGTGCTCGCGGGTGATGATGACCATGCCGTCGTCGCCATAGTCGAGATCGGCGTAATACTCGGCGATGAAGCCGATGCCCGCGGCCGGATAAACGCGCTCGTGGAATGTCCCGATCATTCCCATCAACGGCACATTGAAGACCTTGGCGGCTTCGGCGATCGCCTTGGCGACCTCTTCGGAGCGCGCCGCCATGCCGTACAACGATCCGTGCGGCTTGATGTGGTACAGCTCCATGCCTTCGCGCTCGAGAAAGCCTTTGATCGCGCCGACCTGATAGATGACGCAGTCGGTCAGTTCCTCGGGCCGCATTTTCATCTCGCGGCGGCCGAAGCCTTGCAGGTCGGGCAACGACGGATGGGCGCCGACCTTCACATTATGCTGCTTCGCCAACCGCACTGTTTTCGCAATCACCGATGGGTCCGAGGCATGAAAGCCGCAGGCCACGTTGGCGATGGTGATGTGCGGCATCAGTCCTTCGTCATCACCCATTTTGTAGAGGCCGAAGCTTTCGCCCATGTCGCAATTGATCGCGACCTTGCTGTTCGATTTGGCTGCGGCCATCGTCTTGATCTCCATCGTCTCGCCGGGATCGTTGTTCGATCCTAAAACTGCGCTGTCAATATCCTAGTCGATAAATCCGATGCAATGAAGCCGTCGCACGCGTGGCGCATCCGACGCCATGCGAACACGTGCCGAACATCCACGCGGCGAACACCCCGACCATCGCAGAAGCTTTGCATTTGCAACTGAACGCGTTAGCTTGGCCGAAAGTGCCATCCTGTTAACGGGATCGTTGCCAGGCGACGCGTCGGCAACCGGGCATTTTGGGGCGGAAGAACGACATCTCGCGGACAAGACGGATCATGGCGAAAAAAACGAATAAGGCGAAGACATCCAAGAGCGCACCTGCGCGCGCGGCAAAATCCAAGCTCGCGTCGAAATCAGCCGCGAAAGCATCGTCCGCAAAGAGGACCCTCGCCAAAAAATCCACTGCCAAGACCAAGGTGGATCCGATTACGCTGTCGGTGATCCGCGGCATTCTTGAAACCACGCAGCGCGAAATGACGCTGTCGCTGGAGAAGACCGCGCGCTCCAGCGTGTTCAATCTGGCGCACGATTATTCGACTGCGCTGTTTAATCACGTTCCCGAAATGATCCTGCAGGGACAGGATATTCCGATCCATCTCGGTTCGCTGATTCCAGCGATGAAAGCCGTGGCGCGCTATTTCGGCGACGACATCCACGAAGGCGATCTCATTCTGCACAACGACCCGGCCTTCGGCGGCAGCCACGCCATCGACGTGTGCATGTACAAGCCGGTATTCTACAAGGGAAAGTTGCGTTACTGGACGGTCTGCAAAGGCCACCTCACCGACATCGGCGGCCCGGTGCCGGCCGGCTATAATCCGAACGCGACGGAGATTTATGCCGAGTGCCTGCGCATTCCGCCGGTCAAGATCTGGGACCGCGGCAAGCCGCGCAACGACGTGATCAATCTGATCTTCACCAACATGCGCGCGCGCCGCGATCAGGAAGGCGACTTCAACGCCTTGATCGGCGCCTGCCAGGTCGGCGAGCGCAATCTGATCGGCATGGTCGAAAAATACGGACTCGACCAGACCGACGCCTGCATCGAAGAACTGCTCGCGATGGCCGACCGTCATATGCGCAGCCTGATCAAAGCGGTGCCGGACGGCGTCTATCAGGGCGCGGCGATTCTCGAAGATGCCGGCCACGGCTTTGGCGACATCGAGATCAGCGCCACCGTCACGATCAAGAGCGACACCTGCCACATCGCCATCAAGAGCCCGCCGCAGATCCCGTATTTCGTCAATTCATACGAGGGCAACTCGCACTCGGGCGTCTATCTCGGACTGATGATGTTCGCGCAATTGCCGCCGCCCTATAACGAGGGGCTGTATCGCTGCGTGACCGTCGATTTCGGCCCCAAAGGCACGCTGTGCAACGCGGTCGAACCGGCGCCGCACATGAACTGCACGACCACGCCGATGGAAACGCTGACCGACGCGGTGAGGCTGGCGTTCGAGAAAGCCATGCCGGCGAAAGTTTCGGCCTCGTGGGGTCACGCCAACGGCTTCAACATTGCCGGCTGGGACACCCGTACCAACGAGGAATACGTCACGATGGTGCTGGCCACCATCATCTCCGGCGCCGGCGCCACGCCGCAGCAGGACGGTTGGCACGCGTGCGGTCCGGAATGCTGCTTCGGCGCGCTCACCTCGGGCGACGTCGAGCTTCTGGAATATTCCTATCCGATCGTCATTCACCGCTATTCGCTGATCGAGGATTCCGGTGGCGCCGGCAAATTCCGCGGCGGATCCGGAACGGCGTGGGAGGTCGAGCCGCTCGATCGCGAAATGACCTTCATCACCTTCGGCGAAGGCCGCCGCATTCCTGCGGTCGGCGCCGCCGGCGCCGTGTCCAAAATGGTCGATACCAAGGTCGGACGCATCGAGGTCCGGCGCGACGGCAAGGTCGACACCATCCGCAAGAACGTGATCGAAAACGTAAAGCCCGGCGAGACGGTGACCAATCTCAATCCGGGCGGCGGCGGTTACGGCAATCCGTTCGAGCGGCCGGTCGAGAAGATCGTCTGGGACGTGAAGAACGGCTTGGTTTCGATCACGGGTGCGCGCGAGGATTATGGTGTCGTCATCACCAATCCCGAAACGCTCACCGTCGATATGGCCGAAACCGAAAAATTGCGTCACACCGCGCTTGCCGGCGCCGATCGCGCCAGCGTCTGAGTCAGAAACATGCGAACAAAATATCGTCTGGGAATTGACGCCGGCGGCACTTTCACCGACCTCGTCCTCGCTGCCCGATCGGGCGATGTGCGCCTCTACAAGGCGTTGTCGACGCCGGCGGATCCGACCCGCGCCATCGAAGAAGGCATGAAGTTGATCGCCGACGACCTCGGCGAAAGTCCGGCGGAGATCGTGTCCAATTCCGATCTCTGCATCAACGGCACGACAGTCGGCCTCAACGCGCTCATCCAGCACAAAGGTGGCAAGACCGGCCTGATCTGCACCGCCGGCCACGAGGATTCGATCGAGATCCGGCTCGGCCACAAGGAAGATGGCTATCGCTACGATCCAGAATATCCCGCCGCCGTCATGCTGGCCCCGCGTTACCTGCGCAAGGGCGTGCGCGAACGGGTGATTTCCAACGGCACGATCAAGACGCCAATGCACGAAGACGACGTGCGCGCGGCCTGCCGCTTCTTCCTCGATGAGGGCATCGAGGGAGTGGCGATCTCGTTTCTGTGGTCGGTGCTCAATCAGGCGCACGAGCGCCGCGCCGCCGAAATCGTTCGCGAGATGATGCCCAACGCCGCCGTCACTGTCGGCAGCGAGCTTTATCCGCAGGTGCGCGAATACACCCGCACCTCGACCGCGGTGGTGAACGCTTATCTCGCGCCGATCCTGACCCGCTACGTCGCCGCGGTGGACGAATATTTCCGCGAACTCGGCGCCAAACATCCGGTCCGTTATTTCCAATCGAACGGCGGATTGGGTCTCGGCCAGGCGATCTCCGCACGCTCGGTCTATGCGATCAATTCCGGACCGGCATCAGCGCCGCAGGCCGGGCTGTTCGTCACGGCGCCGTTCAAGAAGAAGAACGTCATCACCGTCGACATGGGCGGCACGTCGTTCGACATCACGCTGACCCGCAACGGCGTGACCAATATCAGCAAGAATATCGACATGCTGCGTTATCGGATCGGCATTCCGATGATCCAGGTCGAAACGCTCGGCGCCGGCGGCGGCTCGATCGGCTGGATCGACAGCATGGGCTTGCTCCAGGTCGGCCCGCAAAGCGCCGGCGCGACGCCGGGCCCGGCGTGTTACGGCCAAGGCGGAACGCAACCGACCGTGACCGACGCCAATCTGGTCCTGGGTTATCTGAGCCCGAAGGGGCTGCTCGGCGGCCGACTGCCGCTCGATCTGGAAAAGGCGCGCGACGCGATCAAAAGCATCGCCGATCCGCTCGGCATCTCGGTCGAGCGCGCCGCCTACGGCATGTTCACCATCGTCAACAGCAACATGGTCAACGGCATCCGCCGCGTCTCGGTAGAGCGCGGCTATGACCCGCGCGACTTCGTGCTGGTTGGCGCCGGCGGCGCGACCGCCGCGCATATTACGGCGCTGGCCGGCGAGATGGGCATCGATACCGTCATCCTGCCCAAACTGGCCTCGGGGCTTTGCGCCTTCGGCCAGATCATCTCCGACGTCAAATACAACTACATGGCCACCAGCCCGTTGCGGCTCGAAGGCAAGGCGTACGGGACGATCAACGAATTGTTTGACCAGATCGAAACCGAAGGCGTGAAGCATCTCGTCGCCGACGGCTTCGCCAAATCGGCGATCCGGATCGAGCGCAGCCTCGACATGCGTTATGTTGGGCAAGTGCACGAGTGCACCGTGGAAATCGGCACCTACGCCAACGACGCGAAAGCTCTGGAGAAGGTCAAGGACGCCTTCCACAAGCGCCATGAAGAGCTCTACACCTATTCTGAACCGCACAACGCGGTGGAAGTGGTGAATATCGAGAGCACGCTTTACGGCCACGTCGAGAAACCACAACCGCCGCGCGTGAAAAAGGGCGTGCCGCCCGCGAAAGCTTTGGTCGGCCGCCGCAAGGCGATCTTCGCCGCCGATGGCAAACTGGTAAACACGCCGGTCTATGACGGCTCCCAGCTTGGCGCCGGCGCCACGATCAAAGGACCGGCGATCATCGAGGAAGTCACGACCACCATTGTGATCGAACCGCGATGGACCGCACGCCTCGACGTCAGCGGCTCTTACGTGCTGACCCGGAAGTAACCGCAGTAACGATTGCACGCCTCGCGGGCAGCGCCGCTAAAAAAGGCAATTGCGCGCAGTATCAGATTGCGCCGGTGCTGAATTCTTGCGAAAATTCTTTCGCAACTGCGGCAGTCCGGGCAACCGGCGTTTTTGTGCGGTATTTCCAGAGGGGAGTCGTCAATGAAACACACAACACTCTTGGTAGGAGCGGCGATCGCCGCGACCACCGCGATCACAGCAGGCACAGCGCACGCCGACCAAAAGTGGTGGCCGGCCAAATATTACAACCTCGATTCCGGCTCGCCCAAGGTCGAGGAATACACGCCGCTCGAAAAGGCGTCGAAGCCGTGGAACATCTGCGTGCTGTTTCCGCACATGAAGGACACCTTCTGGGTGGCCGTGGACTACGGCGTGGTCGAGGAAGCCAAGCGCGAAGGCGTCAACATCACGGTCTATCAGGCCGGCGGTTACGAGAACCTGCCGAAGCAGCTTTCTCAGTTCGACGACTGCCTGTCCGGCAACTTCGATGCGATCGTCGTCGGGCCGATCTCGGAGGCCGGCCTCGACAAGCAATTCGCCAAGGGCGTTGCCTCGGGCAAGCCGATCATCTCGACGATCAACCCGGTTGCGAAGGCGACCGTGACCGCGAAGATGACGGTCGACTTCGACACCATGGGCGAACAGACCGGCAGCTATCTGGTCGATTATCTCAAGGGCAAGACCGCGAAGGTCGGCACTTTCCCGGGCCCGTCCGGCTCGGGTTGGGCGGAAGCGTTCCTCGAAGGCTTCAAGAAGGCCGTCAAGGGCAAGAGCAACATCACCATGCTGGACGACAAGTTCGGCGATTCCGGCGTCGCCGTGCAACTCGGTCTGATCCAGAATGCCTTGCAGGCTTATCCGGATATGAACGTGATCTGGGGCTGCGCTCCGGCCGCGGAAGCTGCCGTCGGCGCCGTCGCGCAAGCCGGCAAGAAGGACGTGCTGATCATGTCGTCCTACGAGAACCAGGCAATGCTTGACGCTCTGCAAAAAGGCGAGATCCTTGGCTTCGCCACCCAGTATCCGGTGCATGCAGGGCCGCATCGCCATCGATACGGCGGTTCGCATCCTGGAGAAGAAGGACTACGTGAAGAGCGCCAAGGCGATCCCCGAAATGGTCGCCAAGAGCAATATCGACAAGATCAACATGGACTCGGTGCTTGCTCCGGCCGACTTCAAGGCCGTCTATTCCGTGAAGGCGCCGTGATCGGCGAACAGCATGACTGACGGTTGCGCAAATGACCGCAGTCGCAGATAGCAATACATCGCGGGCCGCCGACGCGGCCCGCGACACCGGCGATCTCCTTCTCGAGCTTTCCAAAATCTCGAAGCGTTTTCCCGGCGTGATCGCCTTGGAGGGCGTCGACTTCGACTTGCGGCGCGGCGAAGTCCATGTGCTGTTCGGCGAGAACGGCGCCGGCAAGTCGACGCTGATCAACATCATCGCCGGCACCTTCCCGCCCGATACCGGCACGTTCAAATATCAGGGCAAAGAGATCACGCATCTCACGCCGCATGACGCCCGCGTCATCGGCATCAGCCCGGTGTTCCAGGAGTTCAGCCTGGTGCCGGAGCTCACCGTCGAGCAAAATCTGTTTCTCGGCCGCGAGATCACCGCCGGCGGCTTCCTCAACCGTCCCGCCATGCGGGCCCGCGCGCGCGAAATCGTTCGCGAGCTCAATTTCGACCTTCGACCGGACTACAAGGTTTCGCAATTATCGCGCGCCCACCAGCAGATGGTGGAAATCGCCAAGGCGTTCCTCACCGAGGTCCGTCTCCTGATCCTCGACGAGCCGACCGCGTCGCTCACCGACGCGGAGGCGACCAAGCTTTTCGGCCTCATCGCCAAGCTCAAAGCCGCGGGTGTCGGCATCATCTACGTGTCGCACCGCATGCGCGAGATCAAGCAGATCGCCGATCGCATCACGGTTCTGCGCGACGGCCACAAGATCAAGACGGTCGAGGCCAAGGACGTCTCCGAAAACGAACTGGTCGAACTGATGACCGGCCGCAAGGTCGGCGTGCTGTTCCCGGCCATCGCGCACAAGCCGGCGGACAAGCTGCTCGAGGTCGAGCACGTCACGCTTGCGGATCGCTCGGTCAACGACGTCAGCTTCTATGCGCGCGCCGGCGAGATCACCGGCATTGCCGGTTTGGTCGGCTGCGGCAAATCGGAAATCGTTCGTGCGATCGTCGGGCTCGAACCGATGGAAAGCGGCACGATCCGGGTCCGCGGCAAGGCGATCGCCGCGCCGACACCGGGCGCGATGCTGCGAAACCGCGTCTGCTATTTCCCCTCGGACCGCGTCGCCGAAGGTCTCGCGCTGGCCCGTCCGGTGCGCGAGAACGTGTCGATGGCGGCGCTGGATCTGCCGGGCTTTTCCCACAGCCGCATTCTGCAGCGCCGCAGCGAACGCAACATCGTGCAAGAGATCGTCGACAAGCTGACGCTGCGTCCGCCGCACATCGAACGCACGGTCGCGTCGTTCTCCGGCGGCAACCGGCAGAAAATCTTGCTGGCGCGCGGACTGACCCGCGACATCTCGGTATTTTTGTTCGACGAGCCGACGGTCGGCGTCGATGTCGGCGCCAAGATCGAGATCTACGAGCTGATGAAGGGCCTTTTGGATACCGGCGTGGCGATCGTGCTGGTCTCGTCCGATTTGCCCGAGGTGCTCAACTTGTCGAACCGGCTTTACGTCATGCACCGGTCCCGGATGGCGGCGGAGCTTGTCGGCGCCGACATCAACGAACCGGCCGTGCTTTCGCACTTCTTCCGCGAACAGCATGCCGGCGACGGGACGCCGGGCAATGCCGCGGCAAGCGATCCGGGGCTCAGTCACTCCGCCGCGAGCTCATAAGGCCACTGGGACGCATGAACTGGGGACGCATGGACTGGGGACGTATGAGTAGCCAATCAACCACGGGCGCCGCTTCGCCGATTTCGCTGTTCGAGCGGATTTTCCGCACCTATCACGCGGCCGGATTTCTGCCGATCGTCCTGCCGCTGCTGCTCATCGCCTTCGCGCTGTTCGTTCCGAACTTCCTCAGCTTCGGCAATATCCTCAACGTGCTGCGCAGTTCGTCTTATCTCGTCATCATTGCCGCCGGGCAGATGCTGGTGCTCATCGTCGGCGGCTTCGACCTGTCGCAGGGCGCGGTCTACGCACTCACCAGCGTGACCAGCGCGCTGGTCATGGTCGCTTTCAAGGCCATGTTCCCCAACGATCCCGGACTTGTGATTTTCGCCGGCGTGGTCGCCGGATTGGGGTGCGGCGTGATCGTCGGCCTGGTGAACGGCCTGTGCGTTGCCTTCCTGCGCATTTCCCCGTTCATGGTGACATTGGGCACGATGTCGATTGCGACCGGCTGCGCCCTGCTTCTGACCAGCGGCATCCCGGTCTACGGCATGCCGAAAAGCTACGTCGAGAATTTCGGCCGCGGGCTGCTGCTCGATTTACCGACAGCCGTTTATCTCGCCGCGGCCGTGGTCGTCGTTATCTGGGTGATGCAGAACTTTACCCGGATGGGCCGCTACATTCTTGCCATCGGCGGCAACATGCAGGCCGCTGTGGTCTCGGGCGTGTCCGCCAGAACGTATCTCATTCTCTCGTACGTGCTGTGCTCCGTGCTGGCGTCCATATCGGGACTGGCCTTCACCGCGCAGCTGGGATCTGGCCAGGCGGTGATCAATGCGCAGCTCACGCTGGAAAGCATCGCGGCCGCGGTGATCGCCGGTGTGAGCATCAAGGGCGGCGTCGGCCGGGTCGAAATGGTGGCGCTCGGCGCGATCCTTTTGCTCACCCTGACCGACGCGATGGATTTGCTGCGGATCGATCCGCGCATTCAGGCGATCTTCCTCGGCATCATCGTGGTCGGGGCGGTCGCGCTCGACGAGCTTTCACAGCGGAGGGCGGCACTTGTCTGAAGCCAGCATCTCCGACGCCAACATCGTCCCCGCTGCGGAAAGTCCGCGGCACCGCCAGGCCTCGCGCTGGGGTTTCGCGCTGCTGTTGCCGCTCCTGATCATCGCCATGGAGCTTGCGGTCTCGCTGATCGAGCCGCGCGTCCTGTCGATGCGCAACATCACCAACATCCTGGTGCAGTCGAGCTATCTGCTGCTGTTCGCCTCCGCGCAGATGGTGGTGATCCTGACCGGCGGCTTCGACCTGTCGCTCGGCACGGCAGTGTCGGTCATCAGCGTGGCCACGGCGCTTGCCACCACGGCGCTTGCGGCAGCCGGAGCGCCGGCCTGGCTCGTCCTCGTCGCCGGGCTCGCGGTCGGGCTCGGCGTCGGTTTGCTGGTTGGGATCTTCAACGGCTTTTTCGTCTCTTATGTCCGCATCAATCCGTTCGTGGTCACGCTCGGCAGTCTGAACATCTGCTACGGCCTGGCGACAACGATTTCGGGCGGCCGCCCGGTGTTCAACGTGCCCGACGCGTTCACCCGCCCGCTGTACGACGGCACCTTCATCCCCGACGTGCCGATCCCGGTGGCGCTGGCCGTTCTGGTCGCCGTGTTCCTTTACTTCCTGCTGGACCGCACCGTGTTCGGCCGCGCGCTTTATCTGATCGGCAACAACCCGCGCGCCGCCCATCTGGCCGGCCTGCCCAGCAAACGCTACCTGTTTCTCGCCTACATCACCTGCAGTCTCTTGGCCGCGTTCGGTTCGATGATGCTGACCGCCCGCACCGGCTCGGGCGAGCCCAATCTCGGCGGCAGCCTGATGCTCGAAAGCATCGCCGCCGCCGTGATCGGCGGCGTCAGCCTGCAGGGCGGCGTCGGCGGCATCATCCCGGCGATCCTGGGCTCGATCTTCGTCACCATGCTGTCCAACGCCATGGACCTTCTCGAAGTCGGCGGCTACGTTCAGCAGATCCTGCTCGGCTGCGTGATCATCGGCGCCATCTTCCTCGACCGCGTGCGCGCGACCCGGGCCTGACCAAGACACATGTACGTCGAGTTTCTGCGTACCGAGCCTTACGGCTCCCATAAACGACAATAGGAGAGGAAACGTGAGCGAGGAGAAAGCCACTCCGACCGTTCAAATCGACAACAATCACCTGCGTGTGACCGAGTGGCGCTTCGCGCCCGGCGCGGCCACCGGCTATCACCGCCATGAGCACGATTATGTCGTGGTGCCGGCGCGTGACGGCGAACTGAAGCTGGTCGGCCCGACCGGCGAGATTTCCTTCGCAAAACTTGAAATCGGCAAATCCTACTTCCGCAATGCCGGCGTCGAACACGACGTCATCAATAACGGCTCGGGCGAGATGGTCTTCATCGAAATCGAACTCAAGGACACGGCCGTCGGCAAGACCGTATGAGCGCAGCGCA
Source organism: uncultured Alphaproteobacteria bacterium (assembly GCA_963737755.1). Classification (GTDB taxonomy): domain Bacteria; phylum Pseudomonadota; class Alphaproteobacteria; order Rhizobiales; family Xanthobacteraceae; genus BOG-931. The sequence goes on from CAVTTZ010000033.1 coordinate 862,898, forward strand.
GGAGCGCCGCTCGCCGCTCGACTATGCGATGCTGCTGGGCGCGGCCGTCATCTTCGGCGCCGTGTTCAGCGTCAACAAGCTGGCGGCGAACGGCGGTGCGCCGGCGCTGGCCTACGCGTTCTGGCAATCCTTCGGCGCCGGCTTGCTGCTGTGGATCGTGCTGACGCTGCGCGGCGAAAAGCTGAGCGTGTCGCGCGCGGCGCTGATCAACTACATCGTCGTCGGCGCGCTGGTCATCGGCATTCCGATTTCGCTGCTGACGTACATTGCGCCCAAACTGCCGGCCGGCGTCATGACCCTCGTGCTGGCGCTGTCGCCGCCGTTTACGTTCATCATGGGCGTGCTCGCGCGGGTCGAGCGCTTTCGCTGGCTTGGCCTGGTCGGGCTCTTGTTCGGCTTTGCCGGCGTGGTGCTGATTGTGGCGCCCGGCGCCAGCGCGGCCGAACCGATCGCCTGGCAATGGTTTCTGCTGGCCCTGCTCGCCCCGGTCATGTTCGCCGCAGCGAACGTGTCCGCCGCACTGTTGCAGGCGCCCGCATCCTCGTCGGTCGCGACCGCCGCCGGCGTCTTGTTCGGTTCGGCGCTCGTGATCCTGCCGGTGATGCTGATTGCCGGTCAGGCGTGGGTGCCGACGCGCCTCGACGACGCTGCCATCGGCACGCTGCTGGCCATCGCGATCAATGCCGTCTTCCTGGTGCTTTTTCTCGAAATCATCCGCCGCGCCGGGCCGGTATTCTTCGCCCAGTTCAACTATCTCGCCGTGCTCGCCGGCGTGGCGTGGGGCGCAGTGATTTTCGGCGAGCGGCTATCGATCTACGTGATCGCCGCCATGGTGCTGATGTTCGTCGGCGTGTTTTTGTCCGGCTATCGCCGGCCGGGAGCAACCGCACCGCAATAGAGCGCGACCGGCTAGCGTGCTCTCTGCATTACGTCCCTGCCGTCAAGGTTGAGAGTTGATCGGTATCGAACCGGTCGCGCAGTTCGGCAAGCGCTTTCGGATCGGGAGAGCCCTGCGCGGCGAGTTTCGCCAGTTCCTCGAAATAATGTTCGTGTCCCGGTGGCGAGACCGTCATCAACACACGCGTCGGTTTGTCACTCACGTTGGTGATGTTATGCGGCACGCCCGGCGGGATAAACAGGAAGGTCCCCGGAGTTGCTCTGATCCTTTTCTCGCCGACCCACCATTCGCATTCGCCTTCAAGGACATAGAAGGTCTCTTCTTGAACGCGGTGAACATGCAGGCCGGTCGCGAACCGGGCCGGGATCGTCCAATCAAACATGCTGGTATGCTTGGTATTCTGGCCGGTGACGAGAAACGCCATGGGATGGCCACGTAACACGACCCCGTTGTTCTCGTCAGGCATGCGAATGACGGCAGCGGCGCTCATGCGATCCTCCATTGGCTCGATACATCGTCCGCAACTAACGAGAGAAATGCCTCGGCCATGCCGGCAAGTCCTGAAATCGCTGCGAAATAGTTGCGAAATGATCCCAAACCGTATCCTCTCGGAGCATGGCGACCATCCTCACGCTTGGTCCGTTCCGCCTCGACGTCGATGCCGGGATTTTGTTTCACGGCAACGAGCCAACGACGCTCGGCCGCAGGGCGGTCGTGCTGCTGACGCTGCTCGTCACGCGCGCCGGCGAGCCGGTGTCAAAGGAAGCGCTGATCGAGGCAGCGTGGCCCGCCCAGGCGATTGAGGATAGCAACCTGACCGTCCAGATCGCCGCGATCCGGCGAACGTTCGAGGATTTGGCGGGCGGCGCAAACTGGCTCGAAACGCTTCCCCGTCGGGGCTATCGCTACATCGGACCGGCTGTTGGGAGCCGATGAATTCGAGGCAGCCCCCGCCGCACCTGCAGCGCCTGTGCTGGCTTTACCCGACAAGCCCTCGATCGCGGTTTTGCCGTTCTCGAACCTCAGTGGCGACCCCCGGCAGGAGTATTTCGCCGACGGGATGGTCGACGACATCATCACCGGCTTGGCGCGCATCAATTGGCTGTTTGTCATCGCCCGAAATTCAACCTTCACGTACAAGGGGCGCGCCGTCGACGTGAAACAAGTCGGGCGCGAACTCGGCGTGCGTTACGTCCTCGAGGGCAGCGTGCGGAAGGCCGGGCGCAGCGTGCGGGTAACCGGTCAAATGATCGACGCATCGACCGGCGCTCATGTGTGGGCTGAGCGTTACGACCGCAACTCGAGCGATATTTTCGCGCTTCAAGACGAGATCGCGCTGTCGGCGGTCGGCGCGATCGCCCCGAGCGTGCGACGAGCCGAGATCGATAGAGTGAAGCGCAAACGGCCCGAGAGTCTCGACGCCTACGACCTCGTGCTGCGCGCGCAGATGGATGTCGATTCCGGCATGCCGGAACGCGTAACGCAAGCGCTGGCATTGCTCGAACGCGCGATTGCGATCGATCCCACGTATGCGCTTGCGTATGGCAATGCAGCGATGTGCCACCATTGCCTTTTCCTTCGCGCCGGATTTCAAGAGACCGACCGCGCCGCCTCCATACGACACGCGCGATCCGCGCTCCTGCACGGCCAGGACGATGCGGCCGCGCTCGCTCTTGCGGGATTTTCGATCGGCATGGATGGGCACGATCGCGCCGCCGCTTTCATCGCATTTGAAGCGGCACTGAGCAAAAGTCCATCGTCGGCGCTGACCTACATTTTAGGCGCCGTCGTATGCGGCTGGGGCGGGGAAGCGGAGCGCGCGGTTGAATGGAGCGAACACGGCATGCGGCTCAGTCCGTTCGATCCGTGGGCGTTTGCCGCATTCGACGCGCAGGCGATGGGTCATTTCCTGCGTGGTCGTTACGACGAAGCCTGCCGCGCCGCCTACCGGTCCGTTCAAGCCAATCCGGCCCACAGCATCACCTACGTGCAGCTAGCCGGGGCGCTGACCAAGCTCGGACGCTTGGACGAAGCCAGGGCGGCCGCAGCGCGGGTGCTCGAATTGCAGCCGGCATTTCGCTACAGCCGGCAATTCGCCGGCGTCAACTGCGCCCCTGAACTTGCGGCGTCTCTGGGTGACGCGCTCCGCGCCGCCGGACTGCCGGAGTAACGCGGGCGACAGGCTTTCCGCGAGGCGCGCGCTAAATCGCCGACCAGCCGGCGTCGACCATGAGGGTGGCGCCGTGGATGGCGGAAGCGTCGTCGGAGGCGAGAAACACTGCCGCGCCGGTCATTTCCTCGGGCGAAAGAAAATCGCGCCCGGTCGGCGTCAGGGTCTGCATCAGATTGATGTAGTCCTCGTTGCCCGGCCCGCGCAGGTGCGCATTCAGCGGCGTCGCCACATTGCCGGGCCCAAGCGAATTGACGTTGATGTTGTCCTTGCCGAGTTCGGCGGCCAGCGCCTTGGTCAAAATCTCGAGACCGCCCTTGGAGGCGCAATAGGCCGGACAATTCGGAAAGGCGCCGACGCCCGCGATCGAGGTGATGTTGATCACCTTGCCGCCACCCTTGCGACGGAATTCCGGCAGCGCGGCTTTGACGCAGAAGAACGCGCCGCGCAGATTGAGATCGAGCTGCTCGTCCCAAATGGCTTCGGTCGTCTCGGCAATCGGCACCGTGCGGAACACGCCGGCATTGTTGACCAGAATGTCGATGGTGCCGAAGTGCCTGATCACCTCGGCAACCATGCGCTCGATATCCGGCACCTTGGCGCAGTCGGCTTTCACCGCGATGGCGTCGCCGCCAGCATCTGTGATCCTTTTGACCACCGCCGCCGCCGAGACATCGTTGTGATGATAAATCACCGCAACGCGCGCGCCTTCGGCGCCGTAGCGGACCGCGATCGCCTCACCGATGCCCTGCGTGCCGCCGGTGACGACCGCCACTTTGCCTTTGAGCCTCATGCCACCCCTCTCTGCGAAGACGCGCCCGACCGGCCGATTATTTCGCGCCGCGGCGCTTGAGCTCCGCATGCGTCTGGTCGAGCGTCGCCGCCAGCCGATCGAACAATTGGTCGATCTCCTTGTCCTCGATGATCAGCGGCGGGCAAAGCGCCAGCGTGTCGCCGGCGGCGCGAATGATCAGATCGTTGTCGAGCGCCAGCTCCGCGGCCAGGGGGCCGGCAGCTACGGCAGGATCGAAGGACTTCTTGCTTTGTTTGTCCTCGACCAGTTCGACCGCACCGATCAAGCCCATGCCGCGGGCTTCGCCAACCAGCGGATGGCCACCGAGCTTGCGCAAGCGGTCCTGGAAATGACCCATGACCGCGCGCACGTGGTCGAGCATCCGGCGCTCTTCGTAGATCTTCAGCGTCTCGACGCCGACCGCGGCCGCGACCGGATGGCCCGAATACGTGAAGCCGTGGGCGAAGACGCCGATCTTCTCGCTCTGGCGAACCAGCACATCGAAAATCTGGTCCGAAACCACCGTCGCCGACATCGGCTGATAGCCGGAGGTGAGCTGCTTCGCCATGGTCACGATATCGGGCTTCATCTCGAAATGCTCGAGACCGAACATCGTGCCGAGGCGGCCGAAGCCGCAGATCACCTCGTCGGCGATCAGCAGCACGTCGTGCTTTTTCAGGACCGGCTGGATCTTGTCGAAATAGGTGCGCGGCGGCACCAGCACGCCGCCAGCGCCCATGACCGGCTCGGCGATGAAGGCGGCCACGGTGTCGGGGCCTTCCTTCTGGATCAGCGCATCAAGCTCCTCGGCGAGACGGGTCGCGAAAGCTTCCTCGCTCTCGCCAGACTGCGCAAACCGGTAATGATGCGGGCAGCCGGTGTGCACAATGCCGGCGACCGGAAGATCGAAATCGCGGTGATTGTTGGGGAGGCCGGTCAGGCTGGCGCTGGCGATGGTGACGCCATGATAGGCCTTGGTGCGCGCGATGATCTTCTTCTTCTGCGGCCGGCCGAGCCCGTTGTTGTAGTACCAGACGAGCTTCATCGCGGTGTCGTTGGCTTCGGAGCCGGAATTGTTGAAGAACACCTTCGACATCGTTCTCCGGCAGCAGATCGAGGATCCGCTCTGCCAGTTCGATGGCCGGGCCGTGCGATTTCGAGGCGAACGAATGGTAGTAAGGCAGCGCCTCCATCTGCCGGCGCGCGGCTTCGACCAGACGCTGCTCGCTGAAACCGAGCGAGACGCACCACAGGCCCGCCAAACCTTCGAGATATTCCTTGCCCTGATCGTCGCGGACAAAAACCCCGCGGCCGCCAGTGATGATCAACGGGCCCTTCGTCTGATGCGTCTTCAGATTGGTGTAAGGGTGCAACAGGGTTGCGATGTCGCGGCTTGCCGCCGAATTGCCGTGGACTCTCAATTGCACCTCCAAAACCTCTCGCTGAGCGTCAAATACCGCCGTTCGCGATGTCGACCAAGCCGATATCCGGAGGCCGGCACGAACAATGCGCCGGGCGCCTCATACCACAGATCGGCCCTGCGCGGGCGCGCCTCGTTACCGGTTCTCAACCGCTTGGCGCAGCGAAGATCGCCCCAACCTCCGCGGGCAAATTCACCAAAGGTTGTGACTTGCGCCTGCGGCTCGTATTTGATGCCTTAACCTTGTGATCTCGCACAAAATCCACAGTCGGCGCCGCTGCTAAATGTCCCTTGCGGCAACGCGTGCGGCAGCGTTTAAGTCCGCGCCAGCACGGTCGCGAAACCAGATCGAGGAGACTGCCATGCTGGTCGGGGTGCCGAAGGAAATAAAGGACAATGAATTCCGCGTCGGCATCGTGCCTTCGACCGTGCGCGAACTCACCGAGAAAGGCCACCAGGTTCTGGTCGAGACCGGCGCCGGCACTGGTGCCGGCCTGCCCGACAGCGACTACCAAGCCGCCGGTGCTTCGATCGCGCCCGATGCGGATGCGGTCTTCGGCAAGGCCGAGCTGATCGTCAAAGTTAAGGAGCCGCTCGCAGTCGAACGCAAGAAGCTGCGCAAGAATCAGATCCTGTTTACCTACCTGCATCTCGCGCCGGATCGCGCCCAAACCGAAGATCTGGTGCAATCCGGCGTCACCGCCATCGCCTACGAAACCGTCACCGGACCGCAGGGCGCGCTGCCGCTGTTGACGCCGATGTCGGAGGTGGCCGGACGGATGGCGCCGCATGTGGGTGCGCATTGCCTGGAGAAGGTCAATGGCGGGCGCGGCGTTCTGCTCGGCGGCGTGCCCGGGCGTGTCGCCGGCGAACGTCGTCATTCTGGGCGGCGGCGTTGCCGGCACCAACGCGGCGCTGATCGCCGCCGGCATGGGCGCCGACGTCGCCGTGCTCGACCGCAATCCGGAGGCGTTGCGGCGACTGGCGGCGCAGTTCAACGGGCGCGTCCGCACCGTATTCTCGACCCGCGACGTAGTCGAAGTGCTATGCCGCCGGGCCGATCTGGTCATCGCCACCGTGCTGGTGCCGGGCGCGATGGCGCCGAAACTGATCACGCGCGAGACCGTGAAAGCGATGAAACCCGGCTCGGTGATCGTCGACGTTGCCATCGATCAGGGCGGCTGCGCCGAGACTTCGAAAGCGACGACACATTCGCACCCGACCTACATCGTCGACGACGTGGTGCACTATTGCGTCGCCAACATGCCGGGCGCCGTCGCTCGTACCTCGACATTCGCGCTGAGCAACGTAACCACGTCGTTCGTGCTGGCACTGGCCGACAAGGGCTGGCGCGCCGCGCTGAAAGATGACGCGAACTTGCGCGCCGGGCTCAACGTCCACGAAGGCCGCGTGACCTATCGGGCGGTAGCCGACGCGCTCGACCTGCCCTACGAGCCGGCTGACAAAGCGTTGGCGGCCTGACAACGCATCGTATCGCCTCACATGAAACCGCTGCAGGGAAAGACCGTACTGATCACCGGCGGCACCGCCGGCATCGGCAAGGCTTGCGCCGAAGCGATGCTGGCAGCCGGTGCCGAAGCCGTTGTGATCAACGGCCGCAGCCGCGAGCGCGGCGAACGCGCACTCGCGGCACTCACCTCCCGCTTTCCCGAGGCGCGGATCGCGCTTGCGCTTGGCGATATGGCGCAGCTTGCCGACACGCAGACGGTCGTCGACACCGCAATGGAAAAATTCGGCCGCATCGATGTTCTGGTCAACTCGACCGGCACAAACGACTTCCCAACGTTGCTTCATAAGATCGCGCTGGAAGATATTCCGGGCATTTTGCAGCGTTGCCTGATGGCGCAGCTCTTGAGCTGCCGCGCCGTGCTTCCGCACATGACGGCGGCGAACGGCGGCTGCATGATCAACATCGCCTCCGATGCCGCCAAAATACCGACACCGGGCGAAACCGTCATCGGTGCCGCCATGGCCGGCATCGTCCAGTTCACGCGCGCGCTCGCAGTCGAAGGCAAACGCAACAACATTCGCGCCAATGTGCTGACGCCGTCCATTGTGGGCGGCACGGAGTTTTATGATCGCCTGATGGCCGACCCGTTCGCCGGAAAGCTGTTCGGGAAGGCCGTATCGAGAGCCGAGCTGGGCTTGGTCGACATGACGGATCTAGCCGCAGTCGCCGTCTTTCTCGCCTCGCCGGCAGCGAGCAAGATGACAGGCCAGGCGCTGAGCGTGACTGGTGGAATTTCCGCGCTGTAAGAAGCTGCAACGAACAAGCTATAGGCTCGGCGTTGTCAGGGTGATGTGGCAGCCATCCCACGAACCCGATGACAGAGGAGCATACGCGGGCGACATCCGTAGGCGAAGCTGTTCGCGACAAGCTCCTGCATCACGCGCCCAAGCACCTGTACTTCCGGCGTTTGCTTTTGCCGTTGATGTCCTCGTTGACTCGTCTTTCCCGCCATCTTCAAAAAAGGATCGATGTGCTGCGGGACGGAACGCCTTGCCTCGGCGAATTTGATCCGGAAGAACATCAGCATGCTTGCGATGCAGCAAACACTGCAAGTTTCTATCCGCTTTCGCTGAGATCCGGAGGCCACGCGGATCCACGCCCATCACCAAACATCAGAGACGGTAACCGGGCTGCGACGCTCAGAAATCGGCCGGCGGCAGAAGGTCAAACGTCGGAGCTTTCACCAGCACGTCCTTATGGACGATCGGAGCCGGTTTGATAACGTTGATGCCGGTGAGCGCGCCCAACCCAACCGTGAAGGTCAGGGCCAAGCAGGCGCTTAACAATGTGACCGCGATATATTTTGGCATCGGCAGACACTCCCATTTGCGAGAATGAATGTAGGAGAATACTGCGGCTATGAATGTGATCCACGTCAACTAACGGAGGTCGGTACCAAGCCGACCTAGTCTTCATCCTCGCCAAACGAGGCGGGCGTCATTGCAGACAATACGGCGCTTATTGTCGCGATCAGAGCTGTGAAGCGCATCGAAAGGCCTCCTGAAAACCCGGATTGCCCCCGTCCCACCAATTCTAATCGGGCTTCTGCGGGGCAGTTCCAGCTTGGCTAAAATATTCCCAACACCGAAACGGGACCGCGTCCTAACGGCCGGACGTATTCCCGGTACCGTTCATCAGGAAGGCCAGTGTGGTTCGGCCGTTGTCGGCAGCAGTCGGTGTCGATTGGCCGCTGAGTGCGAACAGCAGTCCGCCGGCAGTCAGTCCGGCGACGAAGACGCCGATCAAGGCGATCGTCACCATGCTATTGTCCCAGCGCGATGGCGGCTGGATGTGGCTCATTTGGCGTTGCAGGAGATTGCGGTCGCGACGGTTCATGTTGTCCTCGACGTCCAGCCCGCATTCTAAATTCGTTAACCCTGAGCCGAGTTCCACCCGCCAGTCTCCGTCCACGAATTATGTCCCGGTTCGATCACCGGGGTTCGAGGGTGACACGGTCGCCCGGATCCGGGCTCACACCTTGATTTGCTTTGCTCTGGATCAGCTCTGGCCAATCAAATCATCGGTCAGAACGGCGCGCTTAGAGCATGTCCCGGAAAAGTGGAAACCGGTTTTCCGAAAAAGGACATGCAATAACAAGCAGATCTAGAGCACATCGCAATTCCGCCTAATCGTGATGTGCTCTAGGCGGCGCTGCCACGTTCCTTCTGATCCAGCCACTCGTGGATGCGCGTGATGTTGCATCCTCCGACACAGCCGTCGCCTGACCCGTCCATCGCGATCAGAAAATACTCTTCATGCGTGTGTTGCAACTTATATCCAAGCCGTCTCGCGCGTTCGTAGAGCGCGCATTCGTCCTTCGTCATCGCCTCAATCCGTCGCCCGACCCGAAGCATTTGTGAATGAAATCACGCTGCAGGGGTGGTCCAAGTGTTGTCCGTCACAGGGGAAGGGTGGGCCTTCGCGGCCCCCGCGGCAGCGCATATGACGGCGTAGAAGGAATTTCTTGGAACCAAGTCGAGGCCAAATGGTTTGTTTCCGACTGTAGACCGAATGGAGACCTTTCAATGCAGGGCGACAAAAAGCGAACATTGAAGAAGAGCGGCCGACGAGGCGTCGCGGCGTTGGGGGTCGCCGGAGCGTTGTCGTTAGTCAGTGGGGTGTGCGGCGCATGTGGCGCGTCCGCCTCGCCCAGTCCCGCCGGTAACGCCTCGGGCAATACGCGGATGCTGCTGGCGGAGGAAGAAATCTCCGACGTCAGCCTGTCGACGTTCTACGTCTTCGATAAGGAAAATGCCCCGCGTTCGGGCATCCAACTTGCCGGCCATGGATGTGGCGGCGGTCACGGAGGATGTGGCGGTCACGGCGGCTGTGCGGCGCGCGGATGCGGCGGGCGCGGCTGCGGCGGCGGATGCCGAGGCTGCGGTCACGGCGGCTGCGGCGGTTGGGGTGGATGCGGCGGTTGCGGAGGCTGCGGCGGCTGTTGCTTGTGGGTCGCAGGCGTCCGCGTTTGCTAAGCGGGTTTCGCACTGAATGCGAGTTAAAAGACAGCCGGCGTCGCTAAGGCGCCGGCTGCAATCTCGGAAATTTTCGGGAAGAAAGAAGGGCCCCGACCGACGTCGGAGCCCTTTGCTTATTTCTGCTGCTGGCTCTTGGAGTGAGCTTGCTCGCTGTGCTGACGAGCGTTTTGGGAGTGTTGTTGAGCGCTGCTTGAGTGCTCTTTGCCTTTGGCGTGATCCCCTTTGCCGTGATGCTCCGCGGCGGCGCGGTGGGATTTGGCCGCATTTTCATGATGTTCGGCCGCTTTATTGTGTTCGTCTCGAGCCATCGTATTCCTCCACTTGGGTTCAGCGTCGTGTTTGGGGTTAAGCGTAGCGCAGGGGCAACCGCACCGCCGAAGAGTTGGTTCCGAAGGGTGCGGGCACTAACGCGTGACCCCGTCGATCGCCGCAGCGGATCCATATCTTTCAAGACGCGATGTCATTCGGCCCCGCGAGATATTCCAACGCGCTAAGCAGACCTGCAGCCTGATCGAGCGTTCGCGTGTGCCGAGGCTTGATGCAGTTCCTCCATTATGCGGTGCCGGATTTTCGCAAGTCATAAACACAGCCGTCGCCGACTGCTCGTCAGAGAAAACCCACGTCCTGTGATTTGTGACAGTGCCGATCCGATACAATTTTTCTACGTTCTGGATTGAAGGGTGCTCGGCCCTTCTGAGCGCCGGCGTCGCCGACCAGCCCCGCAGCCGGTCAAAGCGCCGGCGCTTTAATCGCCAGTAACGATCGCGAACCAGATCGCCGACGGTGAGCGATGTTCTGAATCTCATCAAATTGCGGCCTCTGTTTTGGTTGACCGCACATCCGCAATGGTCGCGACCGTAAGACCAAAAAAGAATGATTTCGGTGCCAAAAAAGAGTGTGCCGGGGGAGCGACCCCCGGCACCTCCGCCTAACAATGGACGGGCTACTTGACCAGCACATGTGGGGAGCGACCCCGTGCATCAAGGATCGTCCACGCCGCAAGGTTAGACCTACCCAGCATAAGTGGGCTCAGGCGAATAGAGGAACCTTTTATGGGTAAATTGGGACAGCCAAGTCGCACGCTGTGACAGCGCACGTTAAAATTTTCGGCTAGCGGCGATTGCCGTCTCGTGTCGGCGCCTTTTGCCGGCGGCGACATTTTCGCGGCCCCCCTCCCACCTCAGCGCGGCCTCCCCACATAACCGCCATTCCGCGTGCCAGGGAGAGCCGCAATGACGCCGCAGGAACAGGCCTTAGTCGACGAGTTGTTCGACCGCTTAGCGAGTTTGGAAAATAACCCGCGCGATCCGGAGGCCGAACGCGCGATCGTGGACGGACTACGCCGCGCGCCTCATGCCACCTACGCACTGGTGCAAACCGCCCTCGTCCAGGACGAGGCCCTCAAGCGCGCCAATGCCCGGATCGAAGAATTGGAGGCGCAGTTCGGTGGCGCCCAGCAGGAGCAACACCAGGGCAGCTTCCTCGATACGATGCGCGAAGCCGTGCTGGGAAAGCCGCGCGGCTCGGTGCCGAGCGTGCGCTCGCCGGCACCGCAACCACCACCCATGGACCAGCCACCCGTGGCTCCGCCGCCGATGGGCTCGGGGCCCTTTGGTAATCAGCCGGGTTATTACCCGCAGATGCCGACGGGTCCTGCGTTCGGTTCGGGCGGATCGTTTCTGGGTTCAGCAGCATCGACCGCGGCCGGCGTCATTGGCGGCGCATTGCTGATGGACAGCATTCGCTCAATGTTCGGCCATCATGCCGGCACGACGAGCGCATTCGGAGGGGCCGGCAGTTCCTCCGACAGCAGCCTTGCCCGTGAGGCCGGGATCAATGACGTCGACCGCGGCGGCGCGAGCTACCGTCAGCAAGAGCTGGATCGGCAGCAAGATCGTCAACAAGACCTGGATGAAGATCGCCAGGAAGCATTGGATCGCCAACAGGACGCTGATCAAGACATGACCGACGATTTCGCCGACGATGGCGGCGACGACGGCGACTACGCTTGACGACTGATTGAGAAAGCCGTCGATCGCGCTGTTCGGCGCAGTCGACGGCTCGACTGTTACCCGCCCCCGATCCGAGGTCGGGATACGCTATTTCAGAAAATGCATGCAAAGCCCGCGGCGAGCGGGATGACGATTGTCGACGTCATCCCGACCGAGATTCTGCCGATGGCTGTTCGTTTGCGCTTAGTAGCAGCAGCCCGTGCCCACGCCGTAGTAATAGTAAGCGGGGCGCGGATACGAATAGTAGTAATAGGCCGGATAGGCTGCCGTCGGATAGTAGTAGTAAGGGGTCGCTAGCGCTGCGCCGAGAGCGGCGCCGAGCGCATAACCACCGGGTCCCCAACCGGGGCCCCAGCCGGCGCGATAGCCGTAGCCGCCCCAACCGCCGCGGTAGCCCCAAGCGCCACCCCAACCGCCGTGGTAACCCCAGCCGCCGTAATAGCCCCAGCGCGCTTCCGCCGCCTTCGACGTTCCTAGAAACGCGGCGCCGGACAGCGCCGCCGCAACCAGCACAATCAAGATCTTCTTCATGAGCCAAGCTCCCTGCTGTTTCGTCTCCGGCGATCGACAATCTCCGGCGATCGGCCATGACTACGGAGCTACCGCCCATTTTTCCGTTGATCGGCATCGGGTCGACAAAATTTTCCCGCCGCAGCGGTTAGCAATTACGCTGATCAAATGCTCAAAAGCGGAGGAATTATCGAAGTATTATCATTACTTTATTTCGATATCTGAATGAGCCGCGCGAGGCGTGCGTGCGAAGCCGGCGCTCGGCTTTGCCAGGCGGTTTGTGAGCTGCGGATGAGTTCGCGTGTAGAAAGGCCTGACCGAAAGCGTACGAATAATGTTAGGCGTCGCAAAGCTGGCCATTTTGCTCGCGTATCCTTCTTTCCAACCGGACTCCAAAGGGATGCCAAGACCCATGCTCCGCAAACCGCACGCTGCCGCCGCCGGGCGGCTCGGACTAGCGCTCGCTTTGGCGATGCTCTGCGCCGGCAGCAGCCTCGCGGGTACGAATGATCGCAGGGCCGTCATTGTGGTGCATCCCCGGCACGTCGTTCGCGTCGCCGCCTCTCCCTATGCCCCGTACTATTACTCGCGCTGGAATCCGAATTCGCTCTATTCGATTTACGACCATCTCTCTGGCGGCAGACAATTGTGCCGCCTGCCGAGCGAGCCCTGCGATAACGACCACCGCCTGCAGAACTGACGCGGATCATCGTCGCGGGCACCGGTTCAGGCGCTCGTAGCGGCGCAATGCCATGGCTGGAAGTACCGGCGCTCGTGCAGTTCGTCGAATAAGCGCGCTCGATCACGCGACGTCGGCGGCCGAGTCGCGGCGCAACCGGACGAGTTCACCGATCTCCGCCGCCGGCAGCGGCTGGCTGAACAGATACCCCTGCATCTCGTCACAGCCTGCGGCCTCCAAGAGTCCGCGTTGCCTCGCGGTCTCCACGCCTTCGGCTGTGGTCCGCATCTTCAGGCTCGAGGCCAGGCTCAAAATCGCATGCACGATGGCCACGGCTTCACTGCCGTGCAGCAGATCGGCGACGAACGAGCGATCGATCTTGATCCGATCGAACGGAAAGCTTCGCAGATAAGACAGCGACGAATAACCGGTGCCGAAATCGTCCAGGGCGATCCGGATGCCGAGATCGCGAAGCTGGTGCAGCATCACGAGTGAGGCTTCGTTGTTCTGCATCAGCAGGGATTCGGTGATCTCAAGCTCCAGCCGCTGCGCCTGCAAGCCGGAGTCGGCAAGAGCCGCCACCACCACGAGCGGCAGTGCGCTATTGCGAAACTGCGACGGCGACACGTTGACCGACACTCGCGTCGGGTTGGGCCAACTGGCCGCGTCGGCGCACGCCTGCTTCAGCACCCATTCGCCGATGCTGTTGATCAAGCCGGTGTCTTCCGCCACCGGAACGAATTCGGCCGGCAGAACCATGCCGCGCACCGGGTGCCGCCAGCGCAGCAACGCCTCGCAGCCGCTGATCGCGCCGGTCTCGAGGGTGAGAATGGGCTGGTAGTACAGGACGAACTCGTTTCTCTGCAGTGCTGACCGCAAATCCACTTCCAAAGCGCGCCGCCGCTTCATGCGGGCGTTCATCTCCGGTTCGTAATAGCGGTAATTGCCGCGCCCCTCGGCCTTGGCGCCGTAGAGCGCCAGATCCGCATGATTCAAAAGCTCGTCGATCTCGACGCCGTCCTCGGGCGCGAGCGCGATACCGATGCTCATGTCACTGCCGGTTTGATGGCCGTTCAAATAAAAGGCGTGGCCCGCGACGGCGTCGCGCAATTGTTGCGCAAGGATCTCCGCCTCTTTGGGGTCTTGCAGACTGGTGCGCACCACCGCGAATTCGTCGCCGCCGAGCCGGGCGACGAGATCGCTGTCCTTGAGGCAACTGCGAATTTGCTGCGCGACCTCCTTCAAAAGCTCATCACCGGCGCGATGACCAAGCGTATCGTTGATGTTCTTGAAGTAATCGAGATCCAGGTAAAGCACCGCAAGCCTCGCGCCCCGGCTCGCAAACGACAGCTCCCGGGTGAGCTGATCGCGAAACAGCGTGCGATTGGGAACCCCGGTCAGCGAATCGTAGTGCGCCAGCCGCGCAATCCTCGTCTCCGCGAGCCTTCGTTCCGTCACGTCGTCGACGACGCCCAGAATGTACAGACTTTGATCGCGCTGATCGTTGAATATGATGCGGCGAGAAAAAATGATGCGTTGCTCGCCGGACGCCGTGATGATCTCACGTTCATCGAACAGCGGCTGGAAAGACCGCAAGATTTCGTCGTCGCGCACCTCGATCCTGGCCGCCTCCTCGGCGGGAAACACCTCAGCAGCGGTTCTGCCGACCATTTCCTGTCGCGGCATGCCCCAGAAGCGCTCGCCGGCGCCGTTGACAAGAACGTAGCGGCGATCGTCGGCGCGCTTGACGAAGATCGCCGACGGAACATTGTTGATGATCAGATCGAGGAACGCCCAGTTGCGGTCGCGCTCGCGCTCGGCGCGGCGCTGGTCGGTGATATCCTCGAACGTCGCAACCCAGCCACCGGTCGCGATCGGATGCCGAACCACGCGAAGGATCCGATTGTCCGCCCCCGGCATTTCCGCCGTAACGACTTTGCCGGCACGCACTTTCATCAAGATCGAGGCGACATACTGCTCCGGGTCCGGCAGCACCGTCCCGGCCGCGGCGCGCCTCCGCAAGACGTCGACCAGAGCCTGTCCCTCCAGCGGCTCATCGGCATCGCCCATGAACTCGCGATACCGCCGATTGCACATGATGATGCGGCCGTCGGTGTCGTGCAGGCAAAGGCCGTGGGCCATATTGTTGAGCGCCGCGTCCAATTGCCCTGATTTTTCCCGCGCGAACGCCTCCGCCCGCCGGCGAATCTCAAGCAATTGCCGGCGCTCGGTAATGTCCTCGTGGGTCGCCACCCAGCCACCGCCGCCCAATGGTTCGGTAACGATGCGCACGATCCTGCCGTCTTTGCCTCGCCGTACGGAGGTCCGCATCTTTCCTTCGACAAGAACTTCAGTCACGCGATTGAAAGTGTCTTCGGGATCCTCAAAGAGCGAGCCATTCTGCTTCCGCAAGATCAGCAGGTCGCGAAAATGAAGTCCGGGTTTCACCGCGTCGAAAGGGAGCCCGTAAAGCTCGCAATAGCGTCGGTTGCGCAACGCCAGGCGTTGCGCCCCGTCGAACATCACCAGCCCCTGCGTCATGTGATTGATCGCAGTGTCGAGCTTTTTCTTTTCATCTCGCATCAATTGCTGGTATTGATCTCTCCGGCGCAATTCATGCCAGAGCAGCCAGCCGGCAGGTCCGACAAAGACGACGCAACCGATCACCAGATCGAGACCGATATCCTCGGCCAAGGTCAGCGCTCGCCCGTTCAGGAAGGCGGAACTCAACAACGGAATAGCGCCGTGCGCCGCGATGGCGATTGCCACCAACGCGACGCAGATGACGAATGGCGCTTTTTGCTTTCCCAACATTCTGACGAACTGACTCTCGTGTTGCCGCACAGAACAACATGCCAGCAGGGCCGTTATTGGATACGCCGCGGGCGGTCGTTTTCCGGGATGGGAGGCAACGATCAGTTATCTAATTTCTTCAAATTCGCGACTTCTCACCAAAGTAGGTATCATCATGGGAAAAATGCCTCGACTGTCGCTTTTGTTGTTGATCGGCTGCTTGGCGGTGACGCCGGCGAGAGCCGCGGACGAGCCCGACCTGATCTTCAAGCGTTCGACGGTTTTCAAGCTCCTCACACCGAATGACAAGCTTGCCACATACGGGGTTGACGACCCGGATGTGGACGGTGTCGCCTGCCACTTCACGGTTCCCGAGCGCGGCGGCGTCAAAGGATGGCTGGGCGTCGCCGAAGAGGTCTCGGACATTTCGCTCGCCTGCCGGCAGATCGGTCCGATTCATTTCAAGACCAAGTTCGCGCAAGGCGACGATATGTTTCGCAAGCGACGCTCGCTGTTTTTCAAGAAGATGCAGATCGTCCGCGGCTGCGACGCCAAACGCAATGTGCTTGTCTACATGGTCTATTCCGACCGGGTCATCGAAGGCTCGCCGAAGAACTCGACCTCATCGGTGCCGATCATGCCCTGGGGACAAGGCGACCAAATCCAGCGCTGCGAGGATTTTCTGGAGAAGTAAGCCAGCAGGCGTTTGCCTGCATCGACATTGCGCAGCCGCTGGGGCGCATTTGAGCACGACCCTGCAAGAGACCGGGCGGTCGAGCGCTGGTCAAGGCGAACGGAATGTCCCATAAAAAGAGGGTGACCACAGGGGACCCGCCGCTTGTCTGCACGACCTGAAACACGGCTCTACGTGGCGCCGAATTTGGCCGACGCCGTCGCCGCGCTGGCCGAGCGCGGGCCGGACGGGGCGCCGCTGGCGGGGGCCACGTGGATCATGCGCGCGCCGCTGCGTCAGGAGAAGCATCTTTCTTATGTGGCGATCGGCAGGATCGCCTCACTGCAAGACGTCTCCGTTAGTGACCACGATGTGAGCATCGGCGCGTGCGTCACGCACGCCGAACTTGCACTCAAGCTTGCTGCGCTCCCGGACTGCCGGGCGCTTGCGTTGGCCGCCGGCAGCGCGGCAAATCCCGCTGTACGGCAGGTCGCGACCATCGGTGGAAATCTCTGCGCCGCAAATTTTGCAGCGGCCGATTTGATACCCGCGTTTCTGTGTCTGAACGCCGAGATCGAGTTGCTTGGACCGCAAGGCACCGAGCGGCTGCCGTTGCGCCATTTTCTTGACATCAGATCAAACCTCGCAGCCGGGGCAGATCGTACAACGCGTCATCATCGCGCGCGCAAAGCGGCGCTCGGTGCATGCGCGGCTGCCGCTGCGCAAAGCCGGTGACTATCCGGTCGCCATCTTCAGCCTCGCCGTGACGCTGAACGCAAGCGGCACCGTCATGAGCGCAGATGCCGCCGTCGGATCGGTCGAACCGACGGCGCGGCGATGGCCTGAACTCGAAGCCGAATTGATTGGTCACCCGCTCGATCCGGTGCGCGCCGCCGAAATGGCGGAACATCACAGCGCCGGCTTGCACGGCCGAGATGGCGTCGAAGCGCCCGGCTGGTACCGCGTCAAAGTCCTTCCAAGCCTGGTGCGCAAGGCCGTGACCGCATTGCGCGAGCAATCATGAGCGATGAGCGACGAACGGATGCCGGGCCGATGCGGCTGACGATCAACGGCGAAGACCGGATGTCGCACAGCGATCCTTTGAGCCCGCTGGTCGATGTCCTGCGCGACGAATTTTTCCTGACCGGGGCCAAAGCCGTCTGTCGCGAAGGTTTTTGCGGCGCCTGCACGGTGCTGCTCGCCGGCGAGCCGATCGCCTCGTGCCTGATGCCGGTCGGCGTGGTGGCGGATCGCGAGATACGCACCGTCGAAGCGCTGGCACCGGAGGGCGAGTTGTCGCCGCTGCAGCGCGCTCTGGAAGATCACGACGTAGTCCAATGCGGCATGTGCTTTCCCGGCCTGGTCGTCACGCTGACACGTTATTTGGAACGCACCGAACGGCCGAACCGGACGGATATGAAAACCGCGCTGGTCGGCAACGTCTGCCGCTGCACCGGCTACGAGCGCATTCTCGATGCCGCTCTGTCGCTCGTTGAGAACGCCGAGACGCGGTGAAGCAAATGTCCGACGCAACCACAGCCGTCATGAACTTCCCGCGACGCGATGCTCGCGACAAACTGCGCGGACGTACCCGCTATACGGTCGATCGCGGTCGCCCCGGCATGCTGCATGCGGCGCTGGCGCGAGCGCAGGTGCCGTCCGCTCGTATCGTGCGGATCGACACGTCGGCGGCGCGGCGAATGCCGGGCGTTCGCGCGATCGTCACCGGCGCGGATGCGCCGTTCCGCTACGGCATCGGTATCGCCGACCATCCGCTCTTTGCCATCGACCGCATCAGACACGACGGCGAGCCGATCGCGGCGGTCGCGGCCGACACACAGGCGCAGGCGCAGGCGGCGGCCGCCGCGATCGTCATCGAGCTCGAGCCCCTCCCCGCCGCCATCACGATGGCCGACGCGCTGGCGCCGAACGCGCCGTTGGTGCATCCCGATTGGAGCAACTACGAGGTCATGTTCGAAGGCGCCGCGCGCGGCGGCAATGTGGCGTGGGAAGCCACGGTGGTGCGAGGCGACGTCGATGCCGCGTTCGCGCGCAATGACGTGCAGATCATCGAAAGCAGTTTTCGGGTCGGACGGCAGAACCATCTGTCGTTTGAACCGCGCGCGGTCATCGCGTCCTACGAAGACGGTCGTTTCCACATCGAAACGTCGACCCAGGTGCCGTGGTCGATCAAAAACGCCGCCGCCCGTTTCCTCAATGTGCCGCCTTCGGATGTGCGCGTCACCGTGCCGCCGGTCGGCGGCGGCTTTGGACTGAAGTTCGATTGGGCGCTGGAGCCGTTCGCGGCGCTGTTGGCGCGCGCTACCGGGCGGCCGGTTCGTCTGATCAATTCCCGGCAGGAAGAGATGCAGACCTGCCTGTGCCGCGAGAACGCCGATATCGTGCTTCGCTCGGCGGTGACCCAGGATGGCGAGATCGTCGGCCGCGAAGCGGTCGTGCTGATGGATTGCGGCGCCTATGGGGGTGAGCAGATATTTCTGACGACAATGACCGCACATACGCTCGGCGGCAATTACCGGCTCGGCGCCGTGCGGCTGTCGAGCCGCGCGATCTACACCAACACGGCGCCCAACGGCGCGTTTCGCGCCTGCAACGGCGTCTACAACACCTTCGCGCTCGAACGCCACACCGACGAAATCTGCGCCGCGATCGGCATGGAGCCGCTGGAATTCCGCCGTCGTAATGTTTTGGGCAACAACGATCTCGGCGCCACCGGCCAGGTGTTCGAGGGTGACGTTCTCAAACCCATGCTCGAGCGCATGAGCGAACTGCGCGACGCGGCGCCCGTCGAAGAAACAACTCGCCGGCGATCGGCTTTACGGCCGCGGGACCGCCGTCGGCACCTGGTTCGTTTTTGTTGGACCTTCGGCGGCGACGGTTCACCTCAATGCCGACGGCAGCGCCACGCTGGTGACCGCGGGCGTCGAGATCGGCTCCGGCTCGATGATGCAGTCGCTGCCGCAGATCGTCGCCAGTTCGCTCGGGCTGCGGCCGGACAATGTCGTCGTGCGCGCAGCCGATACTGATGCCGCCGGCTATGACGTCGGGGTCGGCGGCGGCCGGACCACGGTCTCGCTCGGCGCCGCCAGCCTCGCCGCGTGCGGCGAAGTGCGCAAAAAGCTGCTCGACACCGCCGCGCAGATGCTCGAAGCGGATCCTGACGATCTTGTGCTTGCGCAACGGCCGGGTCGAAATCGTCGGCGCGGAAGGTTCTGGAACAACCATCGCGGCCGTCGCGCAACGCGCTCAAGCCACCCTCGGTCCAATCTCGGGCAACGGCGCTTTTACGGGTGCGGGCGTGCCCGCGATGCCGGGCTGCGCCGCCGGTCATTTTATCGAGGCTTTGGACATACCGGTGTTCGCGGTTCACGAATGCGAAGTCGCGGTGGATCCGGACACCGGCCACGTCGAGGTGCTGAGCTATCGGGTCGTGCAGGATGTCGGCCGGGCGCTCAATCCGCGCGCCATTTTTGGTCAGATCCAGGGCGGTGTCACCCAAGGCCTGGGTTACGCGCTGCACGAGGAAATCTCGATCGGCGCCAACGGGCGCATCCTGCAGAACGGCTTCGAGACTTACCGCGTGCCGCTGGCGCAAGATGTCGTGCCGGTTGAGATCAGTCTGTTTGAAGGCGCGCCGTCGATCGGGCCGTTGGGCACCAAAGGCGCCGGTGAAGTGCCGATCCTCAATGTCGGCGCCGCGGTCGCGTGCGCGGTCTCAAACGCGATCGGCCGCCGTGTCCAGGAACTGCCGCTGACCCCGCCGCGAGTCCTGGAGCTCATTCTGGGCAACAAAAGTCCGCTGAAACTGGACCACATCGCGGCGACGTTGGCAGACAACGTGCTGGCGCCGCATCCAAACAAGCCGTAAAGCCGCCGGCACAATTCAGCGGCGAAGCGTATCCAGTTCGCGATAGTCCGGCAGCGTTTCGGTCACCGCCCGGCCATTGCGGATGACAAGTCGCGGACCGCTCGGCCGCGACAGCAGTTCCGACCAATCCCGCGCGCGAAATACAATCAGATCGGCGTTGCGGCCCTGACCCAACACGGCGCCTCCGTCGCTCTTCATGATGGTTGCGGGCGTCGCTGTTATCGCCCGCGCCCAGCCGCCAAGCGGACTGTCGAGCTGCGCAATGCGCACCGCTTGCGTAAACACCTCGATCGGATCGAGATCGCCATAAGCATAAAACGGATCGCGGGTGTTGTCGCTGCCGATGGCGACCGCCACGCCGGCGGCGGCGAGTTCGTGCAGCAAGGTCACCCCGCGCCAGCGCGGCGTGCGCCCCTGGCTGCGATCCTGCAGATACATGTTGCACATCGGCAGTGAGACCACGGCGACGCCGGCAGCCGCAACGCGAGCAATCGTGCGCTCGGCATCGGCCGCAGGCCGGCAGGCCAGGCTGCAGCAATGCCCGGCGGTGACGCGCCCCTCCCAGCCGAACCGGATGGTGGCTTCGGCGATCGCCTCGAGCCCGTTGGAGTTCGGATTGTGCGTTTCGTCGGTGTGAAAATCGAGGTCGAGATTGCGCTCGCGCGCCAAGCCGAAGACACGGTCGAGCGCCGGGCCAGGATCCGCATCATCAATGACGACAGCGCCCAAGATGCCTTCATGGTCGGCGACGAGATCGGCAAGCCGCTTACCACCCTCCCCCGCATAGCTGTCGAGCATGGCCAGCGAGACGCCCTGCAAGAGCGATGCGACCGGCCCACCGGGCGCGCATTTGCGCCAGCACCGGCCAGCTGATCGCGGCCTGCGCGCCCATCGAATCGATGTGGGTGCGGATCGCGGCGGTGCCGTGCACGAAGGCGCAGCGCAGCGAAAAATCCATGCGCGCGGCAACATCTTCAGCCGTCCAGCAAGCCTCGCGATCCGTGGCGACAAGCGCCAGCGCGTCTTGCCACCGGCCGCTGGTGTTGGGGACGCGCGGCCAGATCTGGCCCTTGTCGAGATGGGTATGCAGGTCGGCGCACACCGGCCAGACCATGCCGCCGTCGAGATCAAGCGCCGGCAGGTGAGAATCTGCGGCGGCGTCGGCTGTCGCCGCGATCGCCTCAGGGCCGACCGCGAATCGCTGGATTTTTCCGGCCGCGATGGTGAGAGCGGCTGGCGCGAGCGCATCGGAGTTCGGACTGCCGCCATCGGTCGCCGCGAGCAGGCACAGCGGTACAGTGGCGTTGGTGAGCCGATAATCTCCCGTCGGAACGGGCAAGAAGGCTGTCATCTGGGCGAACACCTATGGCCATCGACCTAGAGTCAGACACGGCCGGCACTGCAGCGACCGAGAATGCAGCGACCCGGCAGCGGCATCCCCGGAATCGAGCTTCGGCAAGCCGCGCAGCCCCGCGATTTGTTAATCGATATTATTGCAATAGATGTATGTAAATTCACTGGGCGCAGCGTATCGAATCAGTTGCATTCCTGACCGGGGTAAATGACCGCGTGCGGGCGCAGCATCGGCGAAGCCAAAAGGCGTGATGCGATCGTATCGATCTCATCACGGAGACGTGGCAATTGCGCCTCGGGTCAAGCTTTTCCGGCTCTGACTGATAGCTCGCGGAATTCGAATGGCTCGATTCAGCATCAATCTTCGCGACCTCGTGATCCTTGTTGCCGACCCCAGCTCCTACATGTCGATGCTGATTCACAGCATGCTGCGCGGCTTTGGCAGCAACAAGGTGCTGGAAGCGCGCAGCAGCACCAACGTTCTGCAAGTCCTCACCAATCAGAAGATCGACATCCTGATCTGCGACTCGCGGCTTCCGCCGCATGGCGGCTTGCCGTTGACGCGCGCCATTCGCCGCAAGCAGGACAATGCCAACCGCACCATCCCGATTTTGGTCATGACCAGCGACGGCCGCGAAACGACCGTGAAGCTCGCCCGCGACGCCGGCGCCAACATGGTGATCGCCAAGCCGATGTCGCCCGGCAGCCTGTACGATCGCCTGGCCTGGATCGCCTTCAACCCGCGCCAGTTCGTCGACACGCCCACGTATTTCGGGCCCGACCGCAGGTTCAAGATCGAAGGATATCCGAACGGCATCGGTCGCCGCGCGGGCGACAAGATCGTCGAAATCGGCGAGGAGGCCGGCCCCGCGCTTGCCCAAGACGATATCGACAGCTTGTTCAGCGCGGTCCAGACCGGTCAAGACAGCTAGCGGGTCCAGCGGTGGCATCTCAGGCGCGGCTATTTCCGGTCGATACCAACTTTCAGCAGATGGCCCGCCGGCCAGGCGGAGTAGCGCGCGACCGCGCCATCGAGAGGGCCGAAGTCGAAATTACCGGCGTCAAGGTCGGCTTCGACGAATGGCTCGGCCGGGAGTTCGCTGAACTTGTAGCGGCCTTCGCGGCTGCGCGCCTGAGGCGCGGCGATGCGGAGCGGTTCGCCGCATTCAGAAACCACGGGCAGCAAATCCGCGACGTGGCGGCAACGATGCATTTCGCGCTGCTGGCATTTGTGGCCGAATCGCTCTGCGAGCTTTTGAATACGATCGGCGCCGACGGCGAACTTCCGACCGATCCGATCGTCTGTCATCTGGACGCACTGGCGCTGGCGGCACGGCCGGACTTTCGCGCGCTACGCCCCAACGAAGTGCCGGAACTGACCGGTGGCCTGAGCCGCGTCGCCAAGCAAACGCGCGGGTGAACGAAGCGGCGCCCGTGTCTGTCGTTCGCTGGAAGTCCGGCCTCGCTAAAACACGACTTCGACGAAATGCTCGTCGGCAGCACCAAGCTGGCGCAAGATCCGGGCCTTTAAATCCGTCAACGGTATCTTGGCGATCATGTCCTCAGCCGGATGACCGGCCGCAGCGGTCTGCTGCCACGATTCTGACGATTTGGCCGCCGCCGAGGCGAAAGCGTCGGCAAAGCTGACGAATTCCTGTTGCAGCCGATCGAAATCCTGCAGGGCGACGACCAGGTCGCGCTCGGGGCGTGCGGCACGCATCGCGGTCAGCTCGGTCACCCGCGCCGTGGTTCTTTCCAGTCGAAGGATCGTCTCGTGCAACTCCGTCGCCATGACACTGAGAAACGTTCTGATATGCTCGAGTTCCGGGATTGCGAGATCGGGCGATACGAGATCAGCCGATGCAAGATCGAATGTCGGAACGCTTGAGATTGCGAGATTCGGTGTTGCAAGACTTGTCGTCGCGAGATTTGTTGTCGCAATAGCTTCGCTCGGCACCTGTTCCGTCAAGACAATCTCCCCATCACCTGTTCGATTTTTTGCCGCAGAATGTCCGCGGTAAACGGCTTGATCAGATAGTTGTTGGCGCCGGCCTGCGCCGCCTTGACGACGAGTTCGCGATCGCCGCGGCCGGTCAGCAGAATGAACGGCACCTTGCGCGCGGCCGGATGGCCGCGCACCGCGCGCAACAAGGCCAGCCCATCCATCTCCGGCATGTTGAAATCCGAGATGATCAGATCGAGCGGCTGCAGAGCCGCCGTGTCCATGGCGAGCTTGCCATTCTCGGCTTCGTGGATTTGCCGGATGCCGATCTGCTCAAGCGTTATCCGCGTCATCTGCCGAACGCTGTTCTGATCGTCGACAACGAGGACCTTCAGAATTGCTGCCGCTGGCATTGTCACCGCTCCTGACGAATGCTTCCCGATCGCGTGGGAAGACCGATGTCGGATCACCCGTTGCATCGATGCCGCCGGCGTCGACGTATCGTGCCGCGCGCATTCGGTGCATTGCTGGCCGGCGAGATCGGACAGCTTTTCGACGTCGAGAATGAACGCGACCCGGCCATTGCCGAGAATGGTGGCGCCGGCAATTCCCGGAACCGAGCCGTAACTTTCCTCGATGCTCTTGACGACGACCTGCTGATGTCCGCACAACTCGTCGACCACGATGCCGAAGCGGGCGCCGTCGCCGGCGTCGCTGATGATCACGACCCGCTCGTCGGACGCCGTCTCGGTCGGCCGCGATGTCGAGCAGATCGCACAGGTGGACGAGCGGAACCAGATTGCCGCGCAACTGCAGCATGCCGCGCGTGCCGAGCAAGCTGTGGACATCCGAGGCCGGCGGCCGCAGGCATTCGACAATCGACGACATCGGCATGACATAGGTCTCGCGGCCGACCCGGATGACCATGCCGTCCATCACCGCAAGCGTCAGCGGCAGCGCCAGCTGGATCGTCATGCCGCGGCCGCGTTCCGATTTGAGCGAGATGCGGCCGCCGAGATCCTGGATATTGCGGCGAACGACATCCATGCCGACGCCGCGGCCGGAAATGTCGGAAATCGTTTTCGGCGGTGGAAAAGCCGGGCAGGAAAATCAGATTGTTGATCTCGTCTTCGGTGAGCGATGGCGTCGGCGCTCGACCAGGCCGCGTTCGCGCGCCTTCTTGAGCACGCGCTCGGGATTGATCCCGGCGCCGTCGTCGCTGACTCTCGATGACGATCCGGCCGCCGCGATGTTCGGCCGAAAGCCGGATGGTGCCTTCTTCGGGCTTGCCCGCGGCCGCACGCGGTTCGCGGCGTCTCGATGCCGTGATCGATCGAGTTGCGGATGATATGGGTCAGCGGATCGCCCAGGCGCTCGATGATCGAACGGTCGACTTCGGTGCTTTCGCCGGCCATTTCGAGGCGGACTTTCTTGCCGGTCTTTGCCGCCAGTTCGCGCACCAGCCGCGGCATGCGCTGAAACACCGCGCCCACCTGCTGGGCGCGCATCGACATCACGCTGTCTTTCAGCTCGCGGGTGTGATGAACGACCTCTTCGAGGACCTGCGCGAGCCGGCCGCTGATATCCTCCGGCAACGACTGCACCACCTGGCCCGAGCATGGCCTGCGCAATGACCAGTTCGCCGACCATATTGACGACGCGATCGATCTTTTCGAGCTCGACCCGCGTGGTCGTCGCCGCCGGCGCCGAAGCCTTCGCTGGCGCTGGCGCGGCGCCGTTGTCCGGCTTCGGAGGTTTCGCCGTGCAGACTGGGCGCCAGCGGCGGGCTGCTGGTCGCCGGCTCGAGCTGCCGGTGCGCGCGGCAGCGCAACATCGGCGGCTCACCGGATAGCCGCCGGCGACGTCCATCACGCTCGTGTCCCAGGAGTTGGACGGCGACGCGTCGGCGGCCATCGGACCGCGGCGATTTCAGCTCGCAATCGCCGACACGAATTCGAACACTTCGTCGAATTTGCGCGACCGGCGCCGGCGTCCGCAGCGTCCCGGTCCAGCCGAGATACGGCCGGTCCGGCTCCAGCTCGGTCAACGGCGGCAGCGCGTCGGTCTCGACGCTACAGATCGAGCGTCCCGAGCCTGCGCAGTTCGCGCAGGATATAGAGCGGCTCGTTGGCTTTTTTCAGCAGTTCGGGCTTGGGCCGGAAGACGATCCGATATTCGCTGTTCGGCCGGCTGCTCGTCCGCGGCATCGAACTCGATCGGACGCGCACCGGGACGAAATCGAGGCCGTCGAAGTCGGCCACGGCCGCCGATCCATCGTCCGCCCCATTCGTCGCCGTGACGAATTGGCCTGCAGAATCCGTTCGAGCGCAGCGCGGCATTCCGCAGCCGTAGTCGGGCGGAATGGCTTCGCCGGACCGCGACATGCCGATCAGATCGGACAGCACATCGTTCGCCTGCAACAGCGTATCGATAATGTCCTGGCTGCTCGCGCAGCTTGCCGCTGCCGCATGCGCGTCGAGCACCGTCTCGAAGCACATGCGCGAACTTGACCAGATCGTCGAAGCCGAAAATGCCGGCGCCGCCCTTCACCGAATGGACGGAGCGGAACACCGCATTGATGGTGTCGTCCGAGGCCGTGCCTTCGCGCATATCGGACAGGCCCAATTCGATTTGCTGCAGCGCCTCGCTGCATTCGTCGAAAAACGTATCCTTGAGTTGATCCAAGCTCGCCATCGGCGGCGCTCCTCGCGAGATAATCGGCGCTTAAGGAGCAACCTTGTTGATCGTGGCGATCAGCCGATCCGGGTCGAACGGTTTGACCATCCAGCCGGTGGCGCCGGCGGCGCGCGCGAGATTTTTCTTTTCGGCTTCGCTTTCGGTGGTCAGCACCAGGATCGGCGTCGATTTGTGCGCGGAATTGCTGCGCAGGTGCCGGATCACCTCGTAGCCGTCCATCCGCGGCATGTTGATGTCGGTGATCACGACATCGACTTGCTCCTTGTCCAGGACGTCGAGGCCATCCTGGCCGTCGACCGCCTGCAGCACCTCGAAGCCCGCTTCGGCCAGCGTCAGCATGAGCATGTCGCGGATGGTCTTGGAGTCGTCGATGGTGAGGATGCGTTTGCTCATCGGTGATTCCTCCGTTGGCGTGTGCACATTCGACAGCCGTATCGGCTGCCAATATCTGCGGGTGCTTCCATGGCCACGTCATCGGCCACGTCATCAGCCGCGGCGTCGGTCGCGTCATCGACCACGTCAGCGGCCGCATGCTCGCTGCAATCAATTCCCAGATCCTGAAACGCATTGCGGTATTCCTCCGACGGACGCGCGACCGACATCTGCTCGTAGGTTCGCTGCGCGCGACAGAATGATCTGCATGCAGGGAAGCGTGAGGATTTCGCACGGCGGATGCGTCGACGCGAAGCGAGGATCTTCCTGCAAGCGGGTCTGCAATGTTTCGAGCAAGCCTTCGGCGGCCGCCAGATCGAGCGTCCGCGGCAGTTTCATGTCGCGTGTCGTTTGCTTGTTCGTGCATGGCAGCGTCCGATATGCTCTTTGTTCGATCAATACGTCATGCCGCCGTCGCGTCGGCGCCGGTGCGGTGGGTCTTGCTCGCAGGCATCGAGAATGGCGTCGGCCATCTGCGACAATGCGTGTTGCCGCATCACCGCGCCGCGCTCGAACGCCACGCGCGGCATGCCGTAGATCAGCGACGATTCTTCGTCCTGGCCGAGCGTCAGGCCGCCGGCCCGGCGCAAGTTCCAGCAGACCCTCGGCGCCGTCCTTGCCCATGCCGGTGAGGATGGCGGCGACGGCCGACTTTGCGCAGACACGCGCCGCCGAGCGGAACAGCACATCGACCGACGGCCGATGGCCGCTGACCGGCGGCGCCATCCGATAGAGCGGCAGATGAATGCCGCTTGCCGGACGCGCGCGATTTCGAGATGATGCGAGCCCGGCGCGATGTAGACATGACCGGCCTCGACCGCGTCGCCGTCCGCGGCCTCGCGACACCGTCATCGGGCACTCGCGGTTGAGCCGCTCGGCAAAGCCGGTCGTGAAACGCGGCGGCATATGCTGGGTGATCGAGGGTCGGCGGGCAATCGTCGGGCAGACCCATGAGCACGGTCTTGAGCGCCTCGACGCCGCCGGTCGATGCGCCGATAAAAATGATCTTGCCGGTCGCGCGACGCAGACGCTCGCGGCGCGGCGCGCGGCGGCGCCACCGGCGCGGCGCGCGCCGACGCGCACCTGCGCCGCAGCCTTGACCTTCTGTTGCAGCTCTTCGCGCCAATCCGCCAGACGCTCGGCCCGTTCCTGGAGCTGCGCCGGCTTGGCGACGAAATCGACCGCGCCGATCTCCAGCGCTTCCAGCGTCGTTTCCGCGCCGCCCTGCGTCAGCGTGGAGATCATCACCACCGGCATCGGCCGCAGCGCCATGATCTTGCGCAGGAACGTGAGGCCGTCCATGTGCGGCATCTCGACGTCGAGCGTGACGACGTCGGGATTGAGCGCCTTGATGCGCTCGCGCGCGATGTACGGATCGGCCGCGGTGCCGACGACGGCGATTTCCGGATCGGCTTCGACAGCAGGCTCGGTCAGCAACTGCCGCATCACCGCGGAATCGTCGACGACCAGAACGCGCACCGGTGTCTTGCGGCTTGTCATTCGTCTTCCCCAAACAGCTCGATTTCGCCGGCCGGCTGCTGTTGCCGCAGACTGGCTGCCGTAATCGTGTTCTTCGCGATCGACCGTGTAGCGCTCGCTGCTGCCGAGCAGCCGGCGCACGACGCGTCCGGTCGCCGGGTAATAGTGAATGCGCCGCGGCAACGTGCCGCCGAGATCCTCGCGGCGCACGGCAGACCCTTCGGCTTTCAGATAGCGCAGGATGAATTCGCGCGTTCTCGCTGCCGACCGCGTTGCTGGTATCGGTGACGTTGCCGCCGCCGAACACCTTGATCTCCATCCGCTGGCGCACGCATCCGGCCTTGAGCAGCTCGTTGATGAGCTTCTCCATGGCGAAATTGCCGAAGCGCGCCGAGTTGCAGATCATTGCCCCAGGCGCCGGATCCGTGGTGCGGAAGCATGAAATGATTCATGCCGCCGACGCCGGCGATCGGATCGCGAATGCAGGCGGACACGCATGAGCCCAGCACGGTGACCAGCACCTCGTCGGTCTCCGGGTGATGCAAAACTCGCCGGGAAAGACCTTCATCATCCAGGCCGCATTGGCGGCGTCGAAGAAACGCCGTCCCGCCGCAGCCCGGACCTTGGGCATCGGCGTCCGGCTCGTCGTCTGCGAAAAGCGCGGCGTCGCTCATTGGATCCGCCGATAGGTCGTGCGGCCGACCAGATCGAGCTTCCGGATGCGAGCCGATCAGCGATTCCGAATGGCCGATATACAGCCAGCCGCCGGCTGGAGCTGCTCGGTGAAGCGATCGATCAACGCCGACTTGGTCGCGCCATCGAAATAGATCATGACGTTGCGGCAGAAGATGGCGTCGAACTGACCGCCGAACGGCCAAGCCTCCATCAGATTCAGCCGCCGAAACGCGATGAGCGAGCGCAAGTCGTCGCCGATGACGCAATGCTCCCGCTCTTGCTGCCGCCGTTCTGGAAGAACTCGCGGTACGTGCGCGGCACATCCTCTAAAGCGGCCAGCGGATATACTCCGCGCGCGCCTTTCGCCAGCACGTCGGTGTCGATGTCGGTGGCGAGAATGCGGACATCGTGGCGATGAACATCGGGCATTTCGCGTCGCAGCACGGCGGCGATCGTATAGGGCTCCTCGCCGGTCGAGCAGCCGGCCGACCAGATACGCAGGCGCGCGCCCGGCTTCTGCACCGCGATCTCGCGCAAAGCCGGCGATACATGCTCGCGCAAATGCTCGAAGTGATGCGGCTCGCGGAAAAATTTGGTGAGGTTGGTCGAGATCGCGTTGATGAAGCCTTCCAGCTCGGCGCTGTTGGCGGCCAGATAATCGCGGTATTCGTGAAACGAGCGCAGACCGAGCGCCCGCAGGCGCCGCGACAGGCGGCTGTAGATCAAATTGCGCTTGCTCTCCGCCAGAGCGATGCCGGCATGCTCGTGCGCAAGCTTCACCAGAGACCGAAAATCCGCGTCGGTGAAATCAAATTCGCGGTCGGTCTCTGTACTGGAGAACGCGACAGTGGCTGATGCCACTGCCGCTTGGTTTCGGCGATGCGACATGCTGCGCCTGTGTGCCTCTTAGAATTCCTGCCAGTCGGCATCGCTGTGGACGGCCGTGGCGAGCGCAGCGTGCATCCGGCCAACCGGGCCGCCATTGACCGCGCGCTTGACCTTCGCCGGCCGCGCAACCGGCTTTGGCCGGCAGCGCAATCGGACGAACCGGCGCTGCCGCGGCGCCGCGGCGCTTCGACGTCATCGACGCAGAACACGCCGACCTCGTCGCTCATTCCGCGTGCCTGCTGTTCGAGCGTCTTTGCGGTCGCCGCATTTTCTTCGACCAGCGCCGAGTTCTGCTGCGTGACCTCGTCCATCTGCGTCAGCGCCTTGTTGACCTGCTCGATGCCGGCTGCCTGCTCGGCGCTTGCGGCTGCGATGTCGGACATGACCGCGGCCACTTTCTTGATCGACTCGACGATCTCGTTGAGCGCGGTGCCGGCCTTGTTGACCAGATCGACGCCGTCTTTGACCTGGCTGTTGCTGTTGGTGATCAGGTCCTTGATGTCCTTGGCGGCCTGCGACGAGCGCTGCGCCAGGCTGCGCACTTCCGAGGCGACGACGGCGAAGCCCCGGCCGGCTTCGCCGGCGCGCGCCGCTTCGACCGCGGCGTTGAGCGCCAGCAGATTGGTCTGCCGCGCGATCTCGTCGATGACGCCGATGATGTCGGAGATCTTGCGCGAGGATTCCTCGATCCGCGCCATGGCGTCGACCGCCTTGGCGACCACCTGCGCCGCCGCGATCGGCGACGTCCCGGGTGGCGCCGGCCGATTGATTGGCCTGCTGCGCGTTCTCGGCGTTCTTCTTGACCGTCGCGGACATCTCCTCCATCGAGGCCGAGGTTTCCTCCAGGCTCGCGGCCTGTTCTTCGGTGCGCTGCGACAGATCGGTCGTGCTGGTGGAGATTTCGGCCGAGGCGCTCGATACCTCGTTCGCGGCGGCGCGGATTTTCACCGACCACATGCCATCATGGTGTCGAGAAGACCGTTCACACCGGCGCACAGATCGCCGATCTCGCCGGTCTTGCCGTCGAGCGGAATGCGGCCGGTCAGATCATTGTTCTTGGCCGCTTCGACGACCGCCTGCACCTGCTGTGACGGCTTGCTGGAGCGCTTGGCTGGCCTTGACGCCGGCGGTGATGTCGGTGGCGTATTTGACGACTTTGAACGGCTTGCCGTCGGCATCCATGATCGGATTGTAGCTCGCCTGGATCCAGATCTCGTTGCCGCCTTTGCCGATGCGCTTGTATTGCGCGGCGTCGTATTCGCCGCGCCCGAGCTTTTCCCAGAACAGCCGGTATTCCGGGCTCTGCCGATAGCCGGGCTCGACGAACATGGCGTGATGTTGGCCTTTGATTTCGTCGAGCGTGTAACCGAGCGACTTTGAGGAAATTGTTCGTTGGCGTCGACGATCTTGCCGTCGAGGGTAAACTCGATCACGGCCTGCGCCTTGCCGATGGCGGCGATCTGGCCTTCGTAGTCGGCGGTGCGCAGCTTCTGCTGGGTAATGTCGGTGGCGAACTTGACCACCTTGAACGGCTTGCCGCGCTTATCAAAGATCGGATTGTAGCTCGCCTGAATCCAAACGACGCGGCCACCCTTGCCGACGCGCTTGTATTGCCCGGCATCATACTCGCCGCGGCCCAGCCGCTCCCAGAACAGCCGATAGTCGGCGCTTGAGCGATAGTCGGCATCGACGAACATGGAGTGGTGGTTGTCTTTGATCTCTTCAAGCGAATAGCCGACGGTCTTCAAGAAATTTTCGTTGGCGTGCAGAATTTTGCCATCCAGCGTGAACTCGATGACAGCCTGAACGCGATTGACCGCGTTGATGATGCCGACGTTGCTGGTGTCATCCGAGCTGCGGCTCACGCCGTTTCGGGTCGACTTTGCAAATGCGAACATGGTTTCTCCTTTGCGCGAGCCGCGCCCGAGCATTCGCGCTCTGATCGGCCTATTCGACAGCGAGCGATAAAAGATTGGGAAGGTCGATCAGCGCGATCATGGCGCCTTCGATGGTCACCAGGCCCGATAGAAACTCCACGCGCGAGGCCTGGGCGATGCGCGGCACCGGCTGGATCTGGGATTGATCCAGCGAGACGATATCGAGCACCCGATCCGCCAACAGGCCGATCGGCTTGGTGCCGATTTGCACGATGATGACGATGTGCAGCGCTGTGGCTTCGGTCAGACCCTGGCCGAACCGGCAGCGCAGATCGATGATCGGGACAATGATGCCACGCAGATTGAGCACGCCGCGCACATAATCAGGCTGCTTCGGCAGATGCGTGATCTCGGTCCAGCCCTTGATCTCGCGCACCGCCATGATGTCGACGCCGTATTGGTCGTCGCCGATGGCAAAGCTGATGAGTTGTGTGGGGATGCTGGCGATCGTTCGGGCGCCCGCCGCCATAACCGCGCCAAACTGCGCATGCGCCGTCGCCGATGAAGCGGCTGCTTCGTTCATGATGCCTATCGTCCTTCTGACGATGAGGTGAACTCGTACCGGCGTTTGCAGGCTACGCTTGCAAATGTGGTGGCCAATTCAGCCACCCGCCCACCAGATAGACTTCAAACCCCGAACCTTCTGGGGCCAACCAATATCCGGTATCCAGCTACAAATCGGTTAATGTTCGAAAGCGAACTTCGCCAACCCGTATAGCGAGCCTTCGTATTATTTGTTGATGCCATGCTACATTAAGAAAAGCCGCGCGGACGCCGAGAGCAAATATTTTCAGTTGTAGTTGTGATGTTTGAAATCGCTTGCACGTATTCCGCTGGCTCGGACGATCGCAGGCAACACAACCCTCATCCGGGCGATCAAATCGAAACTTGTTCTTCGCTGTACAGGTTGAAATCCCTGGCAGTCTGCGATGAACGCCGTGCGGGCTTGCCCACTTCAAAAAACGCAGTGATCTTCGCTCCGGCCCTGCCCCGGCTACGATCACGAAAGCAAACTTGGCGCGCGCCGGAGCGAACAAGGGGCTGCGAACGCTTTGGCCGCGCGCCAATGGATGCGACCGCCTCACGGGCGAATCGCAGTTCATCGTCTCGGCAACCTGAGCGGCGCGACGACAATAATACTATTCTGGGTATCCGGCGCATAACTCCGCATAAACAATTGGTTAGTCACAATTATATTTTTGTATCCACCGCTTGGCAGTGACGGAACTCTCGCATTTTCGTAAATTACATTAATATTTTGGGATGCTGCGAAACCTGCTGCGGCCCCTACGTGGTATCGCTTACCGTTCAGTGTTGAGGGCGATTCGCGTAATTCGTGTGTAAGAACACCGCGAAAGAAAAATGATGCCAAGCCTTGAGCGTGAGGGACGTTCTTTTCCCGCCCCCTCGGTAGACCTCCCGGACATGACAGCCCCTGAGATGTCGCGACCGCTCGATCATGCGCGTTCGACCTGTGACGCGTACGGCCTGAAGTCTTTGCGGCTTTGTCAGCGCGCTTGCGGCGACGCCTGCCCATCAGATTCAGCAGACATCGCGCACCGTCCCAGCTCGCCGGATCATCTGCCGCGAGTACGACCTGCAAGATGCCGTCCCGACCATTTGCAGCGGTTGGGCGGCTTCGGTGGTGTTGTTGTCCGACGCCAGCCGACAGATCCTGTCGTTCTTGTTGCCGGGCGACCTGGTCTCCACCGCCCTGTTGTTCGAACCGCGATCGCACTGTCTGGTCGAGGCCATTACCGATGTGGTCTGCCGGACGTTCAAGCGCAGCGACGTCAAAGCCGCCCTGTTCAAGCATCCCGAGTTGTTCGACAAGTTTTCGCAAGCCTGGATCGAGGAGAAGGATCGCGCCGATCAACTCATCGTCGATCTGGGACGGCGCACCGCCGACGAGCGCATCGCGCGGCTGATGCTGAACCTAGCCCAGCGGCTCGCGCAGCGCGGCCTGACGCGGACCACGGAAGACTCCATCGAGATGGAATTCCCACTCCGTCAGCATCACATTGCCGACGCCACCGGTTTGACCCCGGTCCATGTCAGCAAGGTGTTGTCGGAATTCCGGCGCAGCGGGCTGATCAGGATCAGCGACCGCGCCCTGACCATTCTCGATCCTGCCGGATTTCGGCGCGTCGCCGACATGCGTTAGAGTCCGCGTGTTGGCATAAAAACCGGGCCGCCGGAGTGACCGTCCCCGGGCGCTCCTTCGGGGCGCTGCGAAATCCTTTGCTGGAAAACCACCCATCGCCAAGCCGCCACCGTCAGTCACCGGCCAGAGTAGACGATTGCCACATAGAGGATGCAAGTCTTATGTCGGCTTGATACTCTTTGGGGTGGCGGAAGAGAGTGGCGACCGTCCTTCTCTCCGCGCAAGCTCCAAAAGTCTGGGACGATCTTGTGTCGCGTGATGTCCTGTCAGTAATCGCGGCCGTGCTCGAAAAGGCCGTGCGCGGCGCGCCTGACGCCGAAATCGCGGACATGCTCGAGCTTGTCCGCAATGTCTCGCCGTCGACCTCGACCGGTCCCGACATCGAGCGTTTGCACGCTTATCTGAATACACTGGCGCAGGCCATCCGCGACCGCGGCGTCAGCGAACGCGG
Source organism: uncultured Alphaproteobacteria bacterium (assembly GCA_963737755.1). Classification (GTDB taxonomy): domain Bacteria; phylum Pseudomonadota; class Alphaproteobacteria; order Rhizobiales; family Xanthobacteraceae; genus BOG-931. Next base: position 897,262 of record CAVTTZ010000033.1, read on the forward strand.
CCTCAATCTGCTGATCGACACGACCCACGATCTTTCCAGCACACTGACGCTGCAGGATCTGCTGCGCACCATCGTCAGCCGTGCCCGAAGCCTCGTGGGCGCCAACATCGCCTGGCTGACGCTGCTCGACGATGATCAGGACACTTTGCGGACCGTCACTGCCGAGGGGCACATCTATCCGGCCACATCGGAGATGACGGCACGCATCGGTTATGGCGCCGTCAGCCTCACGGTCAGTTCCAAGAGCTTCTTCGACACGCAGGATTATCTCGCCGACCAGCGGTTTCGGCATTCAACCGAGCTCGATCAAATTTTCCGGGCGGAAAGCATCGTCTCGCTCGCCGGCTTTCCGATTCTCTTGGAAAATAAATTGCAAGGCGTGCTGTTTGTCGCCGACCGTTATCATCGCAAGCTTTCGGCGCGCGAGATCTCCATTCTGGGCTCCTTCGCCAGCCATGCCGGCGTTGCGATGCGCAACGCCCGCGCTTTTACGCGCGTGTCGGAGGCACTGGCGGATGCGGAGCGCAACCGCACGGCGCTGCATCGACCACATTCATCGCGTCGACGTTTCGGCCGCGGCGCACGACGAATTGACGTCGCTGTTGGCCAAGGGCACCGAGTGGCCGCTGTTCATTCAGCGAATGGCCGATCAGATCGACGGCGCCATCATTCTCTACGATGAATCGCTGTCGGTACGCGGCCGCTTCACGTCGGCGTCGTTTCGCGGACAGTCGGCCGCCGAACCGAAAGACGGCAAGATGCAATCGTCGGCGCTGATCAGCGCCATTTCCAAATCTCGCCACAGCGGCCGATCGGTCGTGATGCGCAATGCCGGCGACGACCACTACCGCGTCATGGCGCTGCATGGCGGCGTCGGACGCGGCGAGAGCCTTGTCATCTGTCACCGCGGCGAACTGGATCCGATCGACATCCGCAATCTGGAGCGCAGCACCGTCGCGCTCTCCATCGCCAAGCTGTGGAGCGAAAAGCGTGAGACGGAGCAACTCATCGCATCGTCGACCCTGTTGCGGCATCTCATTCTCGTCAATCCGCCCGACGCTTCGACGGTTTCGGCGATCCGCGATCGTTTGAAGATCGACGCCGAGCATCCTGTGGTGCTGGCGCTCATCGCCATGACGGGTCTCGATCGCGGGGCTCAAACGACGATGATCCGCACCTCGGCCGCGAAGATGAATCTTGCTGGTGGATCTCATCGACGACACGTATCTGGCCGCAGGGCCGGAGAAGTCGATCCGGGATTTCTTGCGGACACTCCTGCGCCATCGAAAAGGCTGGGAGATCGGCGGCATCGTCTCCAATCCGTTTTCCGATCTGACCCAGGCCGCGGCGCACTACGACCGGATCGAGCAGGCGCTGCGGTTGTTGCGCAAGATGAACCGCCTCAACCGGTTCGTCGAGCATTCTCAGGTCAATCTCTTCGCCAAGCTGTTCGAGACCGGCGACGCCTCACACATCGCGCGGCATATGGAGCAGCTTCTGGCGCCGATCGACGAGCGTGATCCGCGCCAGAAGACGCAGCTCAAGAAGACGCTGCTCTGCTACATGGACAGCCAGTACAACATCGCTCGCACGGCGGAGCTGCTCGGCGTTCATATCAACACGGTGCGCCAACGGCTCGGCACGCTCCGTGAAATCACCGGCGGTTGGGACGATCCGATAGCGGCCCTGGAACTGCACGTGGCGCTGCGCCTCAATTCCATCACGGCGGAGCCCTGATCAATATTTGGAGGAAAAACTCAGGATTTGGAGGAAAAGCCTCAGGCCGGCTGCAACCCTTTGGCCATGCTGGCCAGGGTCGCGAACTTTCGCGTTTGCGCAAAGGCATCTTCGAGCGGCGACAACGTCTCAGGATTGGATATCTCGCTCCAGCGCGCGGCAATCGTTTCCGGCGAGCGTTCTGTTTCGTCGAGATAAACCCCGGCGGTCTCCTCGATGCGGGTCACGGCGAAAACACCGGCGCCGGCGCCAACGATGACCCGTGAAGGCGCATCCTCACCGACCAAAAACAACACCGCCGGCGTCACCGATTCCGGCGACAGCATCTGCACCGCCTCAGCCGGCAAAAGACCGGCCGTCATGGCGGTCGCCGCCGTGGGCGCCAATGTATTGACCCGGATATTGTACTTGCTGCCCTCGAGGTGCAGCACGTTCATCAGGCCGACCAACGCGGCTTTCGCGGCGCCGTAATTGGCCTGGCCAAAATTTCCGTAGATACCGGACGCCGAGGAGGTAAAGACGATGCGCCCGTAGTTGCGCTCGCGCATGCCGTTCCAGACGGCCTTGCTGCAATTCGCCGAGCCGCGCAGATGGACACTGATGACGCGATCAAAATCGCTCATCTCCATCTTGGCGAAGGTCTTGTCGCGAAGAATGCCGGCATTGTTGACCAGAATATCGACCCGCCCCCAGTCTTTTTCGATCCGCTCGACCATCGCAGTGATTTGCTCGAAATCGGCGACATCGGAGCCGTCGGCGATCGCGACGCCGCCCGCAGCCTGAATTTCATCGACGACCTTTTGCGCGCTCTCGGACGGGGCGCCGCCTTTTCCAATATCGTTGACGACCACCTTGGCGCCGCGCGCCGCCAGACCCAAAGCGTGACAACGGCCGAGCCCGCCGCCCGATCCGGTAACGATCGCAACCCTGCCGTCAAAACGAATGGTCATGGGACTCACTTCTCTTTCCGACAACACAAAGCCCTTGGAACACCGCCGGCTATTCGCCGAGCGTGCCGCTTATATCCCGTCAGTGAATGGCGGCATGGAGAATTTTTTCGGCACTGGCCTCCGATCGCGGAAATTCCGCGACGATGGTGCCGCTTTTCGCCACCAGGATGCGGTCGGCGAGGTCGAGAATTTCCGGCAGATAGGACGAGATCAGCATCACCCCGGCGCCCTGCTCGGCGAAGGCGCGGATGATCTGGCGAATTTCTGCAATGGCGCCGACATCGACGCCCCGGGTCGGCTCGTCGAAGATCACAAGCTTCGGCTTCTGCGCCAAAGATTTGGCGATGACCACTTTCTGCTGATTGCCACCGGACAGATACAGCACCGACTGGTCGCCACCGATACGGCGGATCGCCAGGCGCTCTTCCCACTCGCGCGCAACCGCGCGCATCTTGGCCAGCGGCGCAAGCACGGCGCCACGGCCGAATTTCGCCAGCCATCCGAGCCCGATATTTTCCGATACGCTCAACACGTCGAAGAATCCGTCGAGCTTGCGATCCTCCGACACATAGGCAATGCCCGCAGCCACCGCCTGCGCCGGCAGCGTGTAGCGAACCTCGCGTCCTTCCAGCCAAATCTGGCCGCCGCCAAAATTGCGCTTGGTATGGCCCATGATGACTTTGGCGACTTCGCTGCGCCCCGAGCCAATCAGCCCGGCAAATCCCGTGATCTCGCCCGGAAAGATCGAGAACGACATGTTGTTGACCACATTGCCCATGCGGATGTTCTCCACCCGCAGGATCGGCAGCGCGGTACGGGCGACATGCGCTTTGCGCGGCGCCGACGCATGCACGGCGAGTTCATCGCCGATCATGAAGCGAATGAGACGATCGCGATCGAACTCGGCCGCCGGTCCGGTCTTGATCAGTTGGCCGTTGCGCAAAACCGTGATGCGGTCGGCATGCGTCAGCGCCTCTTCGAGCGCATGTGAGATGAAGATCATGGCCACGCCGGATTGGCGCAGCGATTTCATCAGCTCGAACAGATGCTCGGTCTCTTCCGGAGTCAGCGCCGCGGTCGGCTCGTCAAGAATAATGATGCGCGCATCATTGAGCACGGCGCGCGCGATCTCGACCATCTGCCGCTTGGCGGCGGACAGCGAACCGGCCAGTTGCGACGGATCGACGTTGAAGTTAAGGCGCTGCAAAACCTGCCGTGCGGCGTTGCGGACCTTGCGCACCGAGTTGAACGCGCGCTCGCGGCCGAGCACCATGTTCTGCGCGACGGTGAGCTGCGGCACCAGGCTGGTTTCCTGATAGACCATGGAGATGCCGTAGCGCGCTGCATCCTTCGGCGCCGTCAGTTGCACGGCCTGCCCGTCGATCATCAGGCGGCCTTCCGAGGGCGCGATGACGCCGGCGATCAATTTGCAGAGGGTCGATTTGCCGGCGCCGTTCTCACCGACGAGGGCGTGGATTTCGCCGGCGAACAGATCGAAATCGGCGCTCTGCAGCGCGGCAATACCCGCGTAGCGCTTGGTGATGCCTTCGAGGCGAATGATCGGGCCAGCGCTCATCCGACGACTCCGGCCGGAGCGAATTTCAGAATCTCCGCGCTGGCGCGGCTGACTGCAATCAAACTCCCGTTCCAGGAGACGACATCGGAGATCGCGTGACGAACTCCGTTGGCGCGGGAATGCGCGGAAGCGACCGGCATCATCGCGCCATCGGTCTCGATCACCAGCCCGTAGGAGAACGACGGCGCCCAGGGCTTGATCTCGCCGAACAGCCGCGTCGCGCCCAGCTCGATGGGGAAATCGTGGCTGAACTCCGGATTGACCCGCGGCGATATCCAGTGCCGCGGATCGATATTGGCTTTCATCCGCGCCACGAACTCCCGCTCGGTCTTGAGAAACTCGATCAGCGGATCACGCCGCGACAGGCACGCGAGCACATAACCGTTGCCGACTTTGCGAAGACGCCCGAGATAAGCCGGATAGCCGGCCTGCAGAACCTTGCCCGACACGTCGACGACGCGCGCACGCTCCAGTTCGGTCACGGCCAATGTGCCGTCAGGCCCTAGCGCGATCCCCATCGGGCAATGCAGCCGCGATGCAAGCACCCGCGTGTCGCCGGATCGGCTGATCGCCAGCACTTGGCCCCGCGCGACCGAGTCCCACGGCGCCAGCGACAGGATCGGCTCATCCGGCCCATAGCCGTGGTCGACCACCGCCAATTCATCCTCGGACAGGAACAAACAATCGGCGACCGAGCGCGGAGCGATTGAGGTTGCCCAGTCCGGCAAAAGCCGGCCGGACGGATCGCAAAAACGAATGCGGCCACCCGCAAGGCCGATCGCAACGCAGCCACTCTCGCTGACCGCGAGCGCTGACACCGGCGCATCGAACGACGCCCAGAGCTTGGGCTCTGCGCCCCATCGCTCGAGCTGCAGGACGTTGGAGCCGGACGAAACGAGCAGATACCCGGCGCGATTCACGCAAAGCGCCTCCGGCGCCGTGCACCCGCAATGCCTCGGCGTCATCGAGGCGGCCGTTGGCGCCCAACGCGCCCTCCAGCGACATCGACAAGCATTTCGCGTTTGCGCCGGAAGAACATCGTTCAAACCTTCTTCCAGTAACTGGCGGGTCCGGTCCATTGCGGATCGGCGCCATCGAGGGCGAGACGTCCGATTTTGTTGTTGGTGACTCCGCCGAGATAGAGCGCGCCTTTGTGCTCGCGCATCGACGTGATCATGTAGAGCGGCCCGTCCGGCTTATCCCAATACGCGTCGCGGATATTCCCGGAGCCGTCGGCTTTCAGCACGCCGCCGATATTGAGATTGCCGAACAGCCAGTTGGTCGGCGGCACGCGCTTGGTCATGCGGCGGCGCAGCCCCGGAATCTTCATCGCCTCGTCCATCACCGGATTGCGCATGCCGGCAAGCGCGATCCAATAGCCGCCGTCGGACGCCCGGTTGATGTTGTCCGGATAGCCCGGCAAGCCCTGGATGAAGATCCGCGGCCCGTCCGACATCTTCTGCAGATCGAAGATCAGGATCGAGCAGGTCCAACTGCTCGCCACCAGCAGATGATTGCCGTCGTGGGTCAGACAGACGCCATTGGGAAAGATCAGGTTGTCGCAGACCGTGCGGGTCTTGCGCGATTTCGGATCGAAGCCCAGCAGGCGGCCGTTCGGGCCGACCCTTCCAGCAGATCGAGACCCCAATCGGCGATATCATAGCGCTTGGTGGCATCGGTGAAATAGATCGTTCCGTCCAGAGCGATATCGAGATCGTCCGCCATCCGGATGGTGGTGTCGTCCTGAATGCTGAACAGGCTGCGCTCAGTCTCGTCGGTCAGCAATTCGACGTCACCCTTCAGCGTGACACGAACAAGACCCATGCCGGCGACGCAGGTTACGATGCGGCCTTCCGCGTCGAACGCAAGCCCGAGCGGGCGTCCGCCAATTTTTGCCAGCACGGTCATCTCGGCATAATCCGGCGCCGCGAAACGCACGATGCGCCCGTCGCGCGTGCCGCAATAGAGATTGTCCTCGCCGTCCAGGATCACATCCTCGGGTCCGTCGATCTTCCCGGATCCGATCAACGTTGCGGCCGCCAGCTTCGGCGCAATCACGTTTGGCATCAGAGCGGCCGTGCCGGGGGCGGCATCGACATCGAGCGCAACGGGATCCAGATAGGTCGACGCCAGCAGCCGGTGCCGGTTTTTGCGGAATTTCACGTCGATGGCGAGGATCACGATGATGATCGCGCCGAGAACGAACTGGGTGAAGTCGCCGCGAAATCCCGAATTGATCATCGCGTTGTTGAGAACATAGATCGTCGCAAATCCCATCAGCACCGAGACGACGGCACCGCGGCCGGGGACAAAGCCACCAAGGCCGACGACCAGCGCGGTCAGGGTAAAGAACTCCATGCCGATGCCGGTGTCGGCGCCGATGCTGTTTTGCCGCGCTGCAAACAGAAATCCGGCCAGCCCAACGATCAGACCGGCGAGCGTGTAGGCAAAGAACACCGTCAGCTTGACATTGATGCCGCCATGTCGCGCGGCCTTGCGATTGCCGCCGACCGCGAGGATGTGCCAGCCGAACCGGGACTGCCGGAACATGAAAAAAATCAACAATGCGACGGCGACCAGCGTGAGAAAACCGACCGGCATGCCCAGTACGGTCTCCGAGCCGATCCAATCCCACAGATCGTCGCCTCGGGCGCTGGAGGAAATGGCCACCAACCGGGCCTGCGAGGCCAGGGTAAAGAGACCGCGCACCGTGATCATGGTGCCGAGCGTCGTCAGCAGTGCGCCGCAACCGAGCAGCCCGGCCAACACGCCGTTGGCCGCGCCGATCAGAGAACCGCACGCAAGGCTTAGTCCGAGAACCACCCAAACCGGCAGTTCGAGAATGTGGAAGCCATAGAGCGCAGCGAACGCCGACATCGCAAAGTTCGAGCCCACCGACAAATCGATGCCGCCGGCAGCGACGACGATCAGAAGCGCCAGCACCACGAGTCCGCCATCGGCTGCGTACTGACTGAGATTGCTCAGATTAGCCGGCGTAAAATAACCGTCGGTCAGGATCAGAACGCCGACAATCATCGCCACGAAGGCGACGAACGGAATCGCGCCTTCAATCCAGCCCTTGGATAGGACGTCGGACAAAATCCGCCGCGGCGACACCACGATACGTGGCACGCGTTGGCGAGGCAGGCGGGCGAAGTCGAAAGGCACTGACACGTTGATGACGCCGGATTGACGCCCGCGGGGCCGATGGACCTCGCGGGCGGACTAGGTGAAGCGCGTAGCTGTAACCTGCTGCGCAGGTTACAGCTTGAAGCAAAGCTCTTTGCTGTATTTCGGGCCGAGCTTGATGAGCTTCATCGGCGACTCGATCTTCAGCATCGAATGGTCGGCAGCCGCGCCGCCCTGGAGCAGAACATCGACCATCGTGCCGGCATCGCGGCCCTGGCCGTCGGCGTCATAGCTCCAAACCCGGTCCAGGATTTTGTCTTCGACGGCCTGGCAGGTTTTGTCGTCGCCGCCGCCGGTCGCATACACGATGATCTTGTCTTCCAGGCCGGCATCCTTGACGGCTTTGCCGGCCCCCATGGTGTGCACGTCCCAATGGCCGAAGATGGCGCAGAGGTTGGGGTGTTGTTGAATGACCGTCGCGGTGATTTGGCGCGCCTTTTCGGGCTCCCAATCCGACGCCTGGTTTGACACCACCTTGATTTCCGGGTGCGCGCCAAAGACCTTGAAGGCGGCCTCGTTCATGATCACGCTGTCGGCCGCCGTCAATTGGCCCGGGAATGATGGCGACTTCGCCGGACTTGCCGCTGCCGGCGCCGCATTCCTTGACGATGTCTTCGGCGATCTCGCGCCCGATGCGCTCCCAGTTGGCGCCGACGAAAGCGGTCGAAGCCTGGTTCGACTGCAGGTTCAGTTGCAGCACCCGGATGCCCTGCGACTCGGCTTGCTTGATCTGCCGCGCCAGCAGCTGAACAGTCGGATTGTGCACGACCAGCACATCCGGCTTCTCGCTGATGGCCTTGGCGAGCAGTTCCGACATCGCGCCGGTATTGAAGGCGGCATCGCGGACATCGAAGCTGTAGCCGTAGATCGCGGCGTGCTCCTTCATGCGCTTCGCCCAAGCCTCGGTGAGCGTGATGCCCATCGAGATCGGCACGAAGATGACTTTCTTGCCGGCGAGATTGCTATCGGCTTTCGCGCCGAACGCACCGAGCGTTAGAGCCGCGCACACGGCCACTCCCGTTGCGGCTTTGAGCAGATGACTTTTCATTTTTGACAGCACGCTTTCCTCCTCCGTTAGGCCTTTATGATCAGAGATCCCCCACCGTGTCGGTCTCGGTATCTCTGGGGTTGAAGTAATTGTCGGTGACGATGGCGACGACCAGAACCAGCCCGGTGAGCACGGCCTGGGTCTGGGTGGTGAGATCGAACAGCGTCATGCCGTTGCGCAGGATCGCGATCAGCGCCGCGCCGACGAGAATATTTCTCATGCCGCCGCGGCCGCCGCGCAGCGGAATGCCGCCGAGCACGACGACCAGAATGACTTCGAACAGCAGGCTGCCGTTGGTGACGGTGCGGAAGTCCACGGTGCCGCTCGATGCCGAGGTCACAAGCCCAGCCAACAGCGCCGTGAGCGCGGCGTAGATATAGATCAGCAACGTCGCCCTGCGGACTGGAAGCCCCGTGAGCCGGGCGGCCTGAAAGTTGTCGCCCATCGCGTAGGTGATGCGGCCCAGCGTGGTGAACCGCAGCAGGATCCAGGTCAGCACGAACGTGACGATCATCAGCGCCGCCGGCGCCGTCAGACCCGGCACAATGTCGCGCGAAAAGAACACCACCGCCGGATTGGTCTTCGGCAGCAGCAACAAAAACTCGCCGCGCAACACGCCGAACCGGAACAGGCCGGTGATCGCCATGGCGGACGCGAGCGTCGCCAGCATCGCGGGTATTTCGACATAGGCGATCAGCCAGCCGTTGGCGAAGCCGATGGCGATCACGGCCAGTAATGTCAGCAACGACCACGACCAGCTGCTGAGCAATCGGCATTGATCAGAACCGCGAACACGGTTGCGCCCGCCACCATGGCGGCGACCAGCGACAGGTCGAGGCCGCGCGAAATGATGACCATCCCCATCCCGCAGCTCAAGATCACCAGCGCGGCGGAATTGGAGGCGATCACCCGCAGATTTCCAAGCGTCGCGAACCCTTGGATGAAGATCGAGAACAGCGGGATGATCGCGACGATGACGCCGATCACCACGTATTCGAGCAAGCTGCCTTTGCGGCGTCCGCCGCGGGCTTTGACGGAAATCTCAGACACGCGGCCCTGCCTTGGCGATGGCGCGTGTCGAAACAACCGGCAACGCCGCGACACCTGCCGGGGCGGCGCGTCCGACGCGCTTGTTTCTATCCACCTTCACGGCCCTTGCTCCTCGGGCAACCGGTCAGAGGTACTCGACATTGCCGTCGACGCTGATGATCTGCCCGGTGATGTTGCGCGCCAAATTCGAGGCGAGAAACAAAGACAGGTTGGCGACATCGCTGGCCTCGACCATGCGCCGCAACGAAACCTTGCGCAGATACTCTTCGCGCATGTCCTCAAAGCTGACGCCGACGGCGGCGGCGCGGTCGGCGATGACGCGATCGATGCGCTCGCCTTGCACCACGCCAGGAAGGATCGCATTCGCCCGAACGCCGAGCGGGCCGAGTTCAACCGCCAGCGATTTGACCAGGCCGACGATGGCCCACTTGGTCGCCGCATACGGCGTGCGATAGGCGTAACCCAATCGGCCGGCGACAGAACTCATCGCAATGATCGACGGATTGCGCGTCGAAGCTTTCAGGAACGGCACGAAGCGATTGAGGAAGTGAAATTGCGAGCCGAGATTGACGTCGATGGTGCGATCGACGTCGGGCATGCTCAGTTCATCGACCAGCCCGGTCGGCCCGGCAATGCCGGCGTTGTTGACCAGCACATCGAGGCCGCCAAGCGAGGCTGACACATCCTCAAAGGCCCGATCGACGTCTTCGACGTTCGAGGCATCGCCAACCGTTCCGGTCAGCCCAGGCACCGCGTCAATCGCGGCCGCAAGCGTCGCTTCCACGACGTCGGTCACATGCACCTTGGCGCCGGCCGCGACAAAGCTTTCCGCGATGGCGCGCCCAATGCCACCGGCGCCCGCAGTCACCAGAACGCGGAGATTGCGCACGTCGATTTCCGGCGCGACCACGGTCGAAGTCAAAGACGCATCCCCTCCCGAGCCGAACGGTTCCCCCATCCGATTGCCTGCACTAAGCGCAGGTCGGGCCGGCAAAGTGAATGTCGTCTGCGTCTATAAAAGTGCCTGGAGTACGTGCGCTACATACATAATGCGCTCGGCTTCCGGTTCGGGGATCGCGAAACACACGCGTCATGGCCGGACTTGTTCCGGCCATCCACGTCTTTCTTGGAACGCTGTGAGATCCGCGAACGCCGTAAGACGTGGATGCCCGCGACAAGCGCGGGCATGACGGCTTTCGCAAACGACATCTGCGCGATCAGCGGTCGCGATCGTCGTCGCTCGGCTTCGGTGGCTTTGCCGTCTGCTTGCTGTCACGGGTCAGCGCCGAAATGTCCTTGGCGTCGCGCAGCACGTCGGTCATGCGGCCGAGACTGCCACCCTCGATGCCGATTTCCTTCATCAGCGAGTCGATCATCGGGGCCTGCACGCGATAGCGCAGCGCGGAATCGATCACCTCGTCGGTGACGTTGCGGCCCGCAGCGCCGCCATTGGCGCCGTCGACATGCAGGATCTTGATGCCCTCGATCTTCTCCAGCGGCCGGACGCTCTCGCGCACGATGCCCTCGAGCTTTTCCAAAAGCTTCTCGCGCAGCCGTCCGGCGCGCGCCGCTTCACTCAGCAGGTTTTCAGCCTCGTTGAGCTGACGCGCCCCCGCCGCGTCGACCTCATAACGCTCGGCCGCCGCCAGCGCTGCAATCTTCTCGGCCTCGGCCGCCGCCTCGGCGGCGATCTTCTGCGCCTCGGCAAAGCTGCGCGCGGCGCGCATCTCGGCCTCGGCTTTTGCGGTCACCCGCAGCGCCTCGCGCTCGGCCTCGCGCTGCGCGGCGATCATGTCGGTGAGCTTGCGCCGTTCGGCGATTTCGCGCTCGCGTGCGGTGATCACCTGTTCCTCGGCCTGAATGACCTTGAGCCGCACGGCTTCGGCCGCCGCCAGCGCCGCAGAGCGCTCCGACGCTTTTTTGGCCAGCTCGACCGCCTTGGTCATTTCGGCGATTTCCACGAGCTTGTCGCGCTCGGTCGCAAGCGTGCGTACGTCGCGATCCTTGGCGATGCGCGCTTCCTCGATCCCGCGCTCGGTCGCAATGCGGGCGCGCTCGACCTCCTCGGCGGCGGCAATCTCCGCCTCCTCGAAGGCCTGGCGCTTGGCGATCTGCAGGCCTTCCAGATGCCGTTCGCGTTCGAGCCGGATCTGGTCCAGCGCCCGGTCCTGAGCGATGCGCTCAGCCTCGGTGTGCTGATTTTCGACGATCTCGGTGCGACGCTTTTCCGCGTCGGCCTTGATCACCGCCAGCGTCTTTTCGGCCAGCGCGATCTGCCGGTCGAGTTCCAAAATCTCCAGCGCCTTTTGCCGGCCGATCTCGTGTTCGCGCTGCTCGCGCTCGCGGGCGATGCGAGCGGTTTCCAGTTGCAGGTCGAGGTTGATCTGCTCGCGCTCGGTCTGCTCGCGCATCTTCAGCTCGGCTTCGTCAAGCGCGCGGCGTCGCGCAATCTCGCGCCGCTGGGTTTCCTCTTCGCTGCGGATGCGCTCCTGGGTGATGTTGAGCTGCTGCGCCAACCGTGCGGTCTCGACCGCCTGGCGTGAGGCAAGCTGGGCTTCCTCAGCCTCCTGCTCGCGCAACGCGCGCTCTTTCATCAATTCGGCGCGTTGCACGGCGCGGCGGAATTCAACCTCGCGCTCCTGCTCGAGCCGCGCATATTCGGTCTCGCGATCGATCTGGAAAACCTTCTTCTGCGCTTCCAGATTCTGGCTGCGGATATCGACCAGCGCGCGCTGCTCGATCTCGTTGCGCATCTTGCGCCGCGTTTCGATCAATTCGGTGAGCTGGGTGAGGCCCTCGGCGTCGAACGCGTTCGACGGATCGAAAAACTCGAGGCTGGTCTGATCGAGATCGACGATGGCGACATTCTCGAGCTCGAGGCCGTTGGCGGCGAGCGCTTCGGACGCCATGGCCTGGACCTGATTGGCATAGTCGCGGCGTTGCTCGTGCATCTCCTCAAGCGTCATCTGCGCCGCCACCATGCGCATGGCCGACGCAAATTTTCCTTCCAGCAGGCTGCGGATGCCGTCTTCCTGCAGGGTGCGCCGGCCCAGGGTCTGCGCTGCGGCGGCAACGGCCGCCTTCGAGGCGCCGACGCGAACGAAGAACTCGGCGATGATGTCGACGCGCATGCGGTTGCGGGTGATGAGCGCGCTGTTGTCGCGCCGCATCACCTCGATCCGCATGACGTTCATGTTGACCGGCGTGATCTCGTGCAACACCGGGATCACGAAGGCGCCGCTGTTGACGACGACCTTTTCGCCGAGGAAGCCGGTGCGCACGAATGCCGTCTCTTTGGTGGAGCGGCGGTAAAGCCAGCGCAGAATGTAGACCAGGATGACGATGGCGATGGCGACGCCGATCAGCCACAGCAGCACTTCCCCCACGGTATTCGCACCCATATCAGCCTCCACTCATCGCGCCGGACGCGCTGCCGCCCGATTTGATTTCAGTTTCGTGTTTGTGCCGCAGCGTCCAAAATCATTTGTTTGAGTATGATGCCCGTCACGCCCATCACGCTAAGCCGTGTTTCGCAACGGCGGTGAAATCGAACGAAAAGCCTCGACCACCGCCTCGGAAAACGACGGATCGTTGATGTTGCCCTTCACGCGCTCGACCGAGCGCCGCGTGGTCGACTGCACGGTTCTCTCGATCGCCTCGAACAGGGCCGCATCCGCCTCGGGATCATGGAACGGCGCGCCGGGCCTGTCGAGTATCGACACGCCGCCATCGGGCAACAAAAACCGCACCGGCCCTTCCATCAAATTCAGGCGCTGGCCGATCCATTCGCCGATGGCGCGGTTCTCGTCCCGCGTGGTGCGCATCAGCGTGACATTCGGATTGTGAACAACAAACCGGCCGGCTGGCAAACCGCGCCGGCACCGTTTCGCGCGGACCGAAATTCACCATATCCAGCGCGCCGGCCGGAGCCGACATATGGCAAACCGGTGCGGATCGCGGCGCCGAAGCGGTCCTGATCGCAGGCGAGCGTGCCACCCACGACCATATCGGCGACCTCGGTGGTGGTGAGATCCAAAAAACCCGCCAACAGTCCGGAATCGCCGAGCGCCTCCATGGCGCGGCCGCCGACGCCGGTAGCGTGAAACACCAGGCAATCGTAGTCGGGCTCGAGCCGCTGCGTCACCGCCTGCACGCACGGCGTCGTCACCCCGAACATGGTGATGCCGAGCGCCGGCCGGCTGGCCTTGCGCTTGGCCTCATAGGCCTCGCGGCTCGGCATTTGCGCGATCATGCCGGCGAGCGCATGCGCCGCGTTGGCCAGCACCTGCTCGGTGATCGAATTGAGCCCCTGCACGTCGGCGACCGAGTGGAACATCACGACGTCGGTGGCGCCCACATAGTCGCGCACGTCGCCGGCAGCGACTGTCGACACCATCACCTTGGGAATGCCCACCGGAAGCGCCCGCATGCCCGCTGTCGCCAAGGTCGTCCCGCCCGACCCGCCGGCGGAAATGACGCCGCCGATGCGCGGCTCGCGCGCGGCCCAGCGCGCGAATGCCTCGGCCATCGCCGTAACCGAGTGCCCGCGATCCGATGAAAACACCGCCGAGGTGCCTCCCGCATGCATGCTCGCGACCTGCAGCGGCGTTACGTCGGCGCGTAGACGGCTTGCCGGACGTCGACAGATCGACGGTGCGGGTCGGAATGCCGAGCGCCTTGAGCCGGTCGCGGATGAATTTGAGCTCGCGCCCCTTCGTATCGAACGTGCCGGCGACGATCGCGGTGCGGCCGATGCGCTCGGCGAACGGAAATCGCGAACATGCGCCGCGTGTCGTCTTCGGGCCGCGACGCGTCGACCATCGATTGCCGCAGGCTGGTCGCCGGCATTTTCCAGCGCTCCGGCAACAGAGGGTTCGCGGCCGGCGTCTCGGCAAGCATCGCGCTCGACGCGGCGCCGACACTGTCGCCGCGTTCGATCCGGTAGACATCGGCCAACAGCGCTTCGACGCTCTCGCCGGCCTGCGGCTCTTGCGGCGGCAGATCGCCTCTTCCTCCTGCCGACCGACGCCGAGCAGGCGTTGCTGCAGTTCGCGATCGGCGGCAAGCGCGCGCGCCTCCATCACCCGGTTGATGCGGCCGTTGACCATGATGGCGACGTGATCGGACACGCCGGTCGCCACGCCGATATTCTGCTCGACCACGAGGATCGCCATCGACGCCTTCGTGGCGCGAGCTGTACCAGCATGTTTTCGACCTGCTCGACGATCACCGGCGCCAAGCCTTCGGTCGGCTCGTCCATGATCAGCAGATGCGGATTGCCGAGCAGCGCACGCCCGATCGCGAGCATTTGTTGCTCGCCGCCGGAGAGTTGCGTGCCGCCGCTGGTGCGCCGCTCATAAAGGCGCGGGAACGTTTGGTACACGCGATCGACGGTCCAGGGCGCATCGGGCCCGCCGGTGGCGACGAGCCGCAGGTGTTCGTCGACCGAAAGGCTCGGCCAGACCCGGCGTCCCTGCGGCACATAGCCGACGCCCAGCCGATGAGATAATGTGCGGCTCAAGCCGCGAGGTTTCGCGGCCCGCGAATCCGGATGCTGCCGGAGCGCGCCGCTTTCATGCCGGCGATGGTGTTGCACAGCGTGCTCTTGCCCATGCCGTTGCGGCCGACAACGGCCAGCACGCCGTGGTCGATCTGCATCGACACGCCCTGAATGGCGTGGCTTTCGCCGTAGTACACCTGCAGCTCTTCGATCTTCAGCGCGGGCGGGTCGCGGCGCTCAGCCATGGCGACCTCCGAGATAGACTTCCTGGACCTGCGGATCGTCTTCGATGTCCTCGGGCGTACCTTCTTTGAACATCCGCCCGTTATGCAGCATCGTGACATACTCGGTGACGCGCAGCGCCACATCGAGATCGTGTTCGATGATGATGAAGCCGATATGTTTCGGCAGCGCGTTGAGAATCGTCACGAGATCGCGCCGCTCCGTCGGCGACAATCCCGCCGCCGGCTCATCAAACAAAATAAAGCGCGGCGCACCCGCGAGCGCCAACGCGATCTCGAGCTGCCGCTGCTGGCCGTGGCTCAACGTCGCCACCAGCCGCTCGCGGATCGTCTCCAGATGCACCGCATGAAGGATCGATTCCGCCTGCATCATGGTACGGTCGTCGGCGCGCGGACGCGCCAGCGAAAAGCGCCCGCGGGAGACGCCCCGGCAGGCGAGATAAACGGAATCGCGCACGCTCAGCCCGCCAAAGAGCTGCGATATCTGATAGGTCCTGCGCAAGCCGCGGCGAATGCGCTCCTGCACCGGCAGCGTGGTGATGTCTTCGTTGAAGAAGCGGATGCGCCCGGCGGTCGGCATGAAATCGCCAGTGATGGCGTTGAACAGCGTCGTCTTGCCGGCACCGTTCGAGCCGATGATGGCGCGCCGCTCGCTGGCTGCCACCCGCAAGGTGATGCCGGACAGCGCCACTAGGGCGCCGAAGTGCCGCGCCACGTTGTCGAGCTCGAGAGCATGCGCTCCCAACTCTTGCAGACGCGCGGCAACGGACACTTCGGACACCTTAGTCTCTCAGATCGGGCTGCTACGGGCAGCTCGGATTGTCGCGGCTGGCCTTCCCGAGCGCGAGGAATTCGGCTTCAGGAATGCCCAGCGTCTGGTTGACCTGCGGAACGACCTTGATGAGCTTGTTATAGAGCGTGCCGTCGGCGTTCTTAGCCACTTCCGTCAGGAACTCGTCGGCGATGGCGTTGCGGTTCTTGTCCAGCGACACCTTGCCGGTCGGCGTCTCCAGGACGAGGCTTGCGAGCGTCGTGCGGAGCTTGCCGCCGCCGTCGGCGACGTCGGCATTCACCTTGCCGAGCGCAGTCAGCAACGCGGTCATGTTGACATAGTAGCCGTGCGCGAACAGCGACGGCGACGGGAAGGCGTTCGGCTGTTTCTTATACTCGGCGACGAACTTCTCCCATGCCGCCGTCTTGTTGTCGTCGGCGATGGGGCCGGCCGACGGCGTGCCGATGACCACGTCGTGGATCTTACCCTTCGATCCCAGAATGGTCTGGTCGACCGTGACCGAGCCGCCGATCAGCGGCGCCTGGCCGCCGGCCTGCTGATACTGGGTGAGGAAGTTCACCGAGTCGGCGCCGCCGAGCACGACATAGATCGCGTCGATATTGTCCGGCATCGCCGCGATCACCGAGGAGAAGTCCTTGGTGCCGATCGGCACGAAGAATTTCTTCACGACGTGGCCGCCGGCCTTGCAGAACGGCGCCATGAAGCCGAATACCTGCGTGTAGGGGAACGAATAATCCTCGGCCAACACTGCGACGCGCTTATAGCCTTTGGTGTTGTAGGCATAGTCGCCGAGGCCGGCCATCCATTGCGCGCCGTCGGTGGAGAAGCGGAAGAAGTTGGGCGCCGGATCGCGCAACGTCGTGTCCTGCGCCGCCGAGGTGCCGTTGACCACGGTGACGTCGGGCTTGGTCTTGAGATAGTCCTTGACCGCGAGGCCTTCGTCGCCGGACAGCGGCCCGACCACGACCTTAACGCCGTCCTGCTCCACGAGCTTGCGGATCGCGCGCACGGCGCTATCCGGCGAACCGTCGGACGAGCCTTTGATAATTTCGATCTTCTTGCCGCCGACCTTGCCGCCGAAATCGTCGACCGCCATTACGGCGCCACGCATGCTGTCTTCGCCCAGCACCGTAAAGGCACCCTCGAAGGTGGCGAGAACGCCGACCTTAATGGTGTCTTCCGCGAACGCCGGGATCGCCAGTGACGGGATCGCCAATCCCGCCGCCAACCCGGCAGCCAAAAGCAAACGTCTACGCAACATCATTCCATCCTCCCTTGTGTGGATTGTGTTTGTGCGCGAAGCACCGCTCCCCCTCCTAGGCGGGAACGCAACAACTCCTGCGCCATCAGGGGTCTTACTCTGCCCCATAAGCCCAGAAGACCATCCGGCGACGAAAAGACGATCGCCAGAAAGACCAGCCCGATCAGCGTATTGAAACGCTCGGCGCCAACGATATCGATGGCGAAAGTCTGGATCAGGATCACGAAGGCCGCGCCGATGAACGGCCCGATGGGATGCCGCAGGCCGCCGATCACGGCGATGACCAGAACCTCGATGGCTTGACCGACATCGATCGTCCCTGGCGACACCCGGCCGTTGAACCAGACCAACAATACGCCGGCGAGACCGGCGATGATGCCGGAGTAGAAGTAGGCCACTACTTTGTGTGCGGTAATGTCGAAGCCGACCGCGCGCATGCGCCGTCCGTTGTCGCGGATGGCCTGCAACGCCAACCCGAAGGTCGAGCGTGAACAATAGAGCACGGCGGCATAGCAGGCCGCCGCTACGAACAAACAAAGATAGTAGAATGGCAGCGGGTCGCGCCAATTGACGCCCGCCACCTCCGGCGTCGGAATTCCGGCATAGCCCGAATGGCCGTTGAACAATGTGTAGTTCTGCTGCGCGAAATAGAAGAACGCCGCCGCGATCGCGAGCGTGATCATGATGGTATAGATGCCCTCGGTCCGCACCGAGATCGCGCCGATGACGGCGGAGGTGATGGCGGCAAGCAGCACCGCAAACGGCACCAGCACCCACCAAGGCCAGCCGAAGCCGTGGACGTGGATGTTGTTGGTGCCGAAGATCGCGATCGTGTAGGCGGCAACGCCGGCGCTCGTGATCTGCGCCAGACTGACCATGCCGCCATAGCCCGCAAGCAGCATCATCGAGAGCGCCAGCAAGCCCCAGATCAGCGAATAGGCCCCGATCTGGGTGAGAAAGAATTCCGACGCGACCAGCGGATAAAGCAGAAGCGCCACGGCAAGGACGATCTGCCAAATGCCGCGCTCGGAGGGCAGCGCCAACGCTTTGTTCGGCCGATCGAGCGCCAGGATGGCGGCGCCGGTCGGGCGCACCCGGCCCATGATGCCCTGCGGGCGCAACGCCAGCGTCCCGACCATGATGATGAAGGTGAGGACGATGCCGTAGGTCGGCATATAGACGAGCCCGAGTTGCTCGGCCAAGCCGACCAGCAGAGCGCCGATCGCCGCTCCGGGAATCGAGCCCATGCCGCCAACGATGACGACCACCAGCGACGCCAGCAGATAGCGCACGTCCTCGCCGGGCGCGAGCGACAAGGCCGTGCCGCCGACCACGCCGGCGAAACCCGCAAGGCCGGCGCCGACAGCGAACACAATGGCGAAGACCATGTGCACGTTGACGCCGGAGGCCGACAGCATCGCGCGGTCATCGACGCCGGCGCGGATCATGGTGCCGATGCGCGTGCGGTTCATCATCAGCCACAAACCGACACCGATGACGATGGCCACGCCGAGAACGACGAGGCGATAAAGCGGGTAGGTCATCATCACGGCCGTGCCGTTCGCGCGCATCGCGGTGATGATCGGCAGCTTGATGGCGCCGTCGAGCCAGGCCGGCACGCCGATCTGGTAGGTCACGCCGGTCCAGACCGCGAGCATCAGGTCGGCGGCGACGATGGAAATGCCGAGCGTCACCAGCGTCTGCCGCAGTTCGTCGCCCTCGAGCCGGCGGAAAATGAAGATCTGCATCAGCAGGCCGACGACGGCGAGCGCCAGAAAGCCGACCGCGACACCCAGCACCCAGACGCCGGTTCGCTGCGCCACTTCGTAGCCCAGATAAGCGCCAAGCAGATAGAGCGAGCCGTGCGCGAGGTTGACGTTGCGCATCAGCCCGAACACCAGCGTGAATCCGCTGGCAACGAGGAAATAAAGTCCCGCCAGCGTCACGCCGTTGAAAATGGAATTGATGAACGCCTTCTTGGAAATGAGAATCGCATCGAGCCAGGCCGGCCAGATCGCAAAGAACAGCCAAGCCACCAGCGCGGCGGCCAGGACCCAAAACAGGATCCAAGCCTGCCGCCCGGTGAAGGCCGGCGCCGGTTGCTCGACCAGGCTCATGCGCTCATTCGCAGGCGCTGCTGATTAAGCTTCGGCGCCTTGTGGAATTTGCCGTCCTTCATGATGGCGAGGATGCGCGACTTGTCCTGCAGGATGCGGACGTCGGCGATCGGATCGCCGTCGACCAACAAAAGATCCGCCAGATAGCCTTCCTTGATCATGCCGAGCTCGTTGCTCATGCCCATGATCTCGCCGCCGTATTTGGTCGCGGCCTGGATGGCTTCCATCGGGCGTGAAGCCGAGCATCTCGACAAAGGTCTGGATGTCCTTGGCGTTGGTGCCTTGCGGCGTCCAGGCGAAGCCATAGTCGCCGCCGATGCAGATGCGGATGCCGCGGCGGTGCATCTTCTTCATGGTGTCGATGCACATTTCGAGCTCGCGCTCGTAGAGCATCGCCACCTTCGATCCTGGCTTAATGCCCCACGGCTCGGCGTGACGCGCGGTGTTGATCAGCCAGGCGATGCCGGGCG
>CAVTTZ010000034.1:0-100090 GCA_963737755.1 uncultured Alphaproteobacteria bacterium
GCGCCGGCAGTGCGGCGGCTTGAGGAACAGGATTGGACCTAAGCCGAACTGCTGCTCAGGGACCCCATAAGGGCATTTGACTAATCTGCTTAGGTGTTAGACGGGCTTCGTCGGGCGCACGTAAGACAAACAATGCTGTCATCAAATCCACGATTACAAAAAACGAGAGTACCAATTTCGCGTCAGAATGTTGGTTTGATGATGTTGACCGAACAGGGTGTTGCTCGGTTCGGTGGAGCATGATTCAAACGTCCGCTGTCGTTGTTGCCTTCGGAGAGCGTATCGCTTGGTGCGTAAGCTCTGCGGTGCCTCGTGTCACAGACTTGGAAATCTAAAGGTCAGCCCCCGACCATTTTCGATCGGGGTCCGCCTTCCCGGCAACCTGCCCAGGAATCCGGTTGGTGCCGTCATGCGGATGGGATGACGGGGTCGCGGCCGCAGCAGGCCGATGACACCATAATGGCTCTCAGAACGGATGGTTCGCCTCGTAGGGTCGGATCCACAGAAAAACTGTGCAATGCCCCGACGTCAGAGCGGCCGCTCACTTCCGAATTTCACCCACATCTGCTCGATGGAAATAGCCGCCGCGCCGTTCCGGTCGAGAGGCCTGAAACTGAGGCGACACCGGCGTAGGTATCGGCCCAACCTATCCACCGAAGCGGCGCCGACTCGACTAGGCTGCGCCCTACGCTATGGTTCGAATAAACATCGTCCGGTATGACAATGCCACGCCGCGGTACCGATGCTGAAGCTCCTAACGATGGCTCTTGTGGCCGGCACGTTCCTTTCACCCGCACCGTACCTCCTTTCGCCGGTGACTGGCTTAACAACCGCAGCCCACGCTGAGCAGACCCCCAGCGACCAGGCAAGTGCCAATGCCGCCTTGCAAAGCTTGCACGACTTGGCACGTGCAATCGCCAACTATCAAGAAGCCGCCAAGGACGGTGACCAGCGTGGATGCCACGAAGCATACCTGAACATTCAGAAACTCGCGCATGCGGCGCTGACAGAGATGCAGAGCATGTCCTCTCAGCCCTTCGATGCGATAGAGCACGTTTCGAGCCTGCTGCGAGTTGGCGCATTGGCGCGAAATGATTGCTCTTATGATCCTGATACTAGGTCGCTTCTTTTGATTGGCGGACAGGCCATCTCGGCATTGAGGTATGACTACGCCATCGGAGACGGGGACTGGTACACGATTTCCGAGGGCGCTGCTATCAGCTCGAAAAACCCTCTCCGATATTCCCAGTCGCTGAGAGATCAGAGCTATTCCTGGGTGAGCGTACGGCCGAAGGACATGCTCGTCATTGCCCCTTCGGATTGGAACGCCGAGATGGCATCACGTGACGTCGATGATTCCACGATAGAGAATTCTGGCGCGAATTTAAAGGCGGTTGAGGTTGCCTATCGCCAGCGCCCTGAAGACAGCAACACCACGGTTTATTTCTATCGAAATAAGGAGGACGCGCGATCAGCCATGGAGGCCAGGAATGCGCTGGTCGAGGCCGACGCTAAGGCCGAAGCCGATCTGAAAGCATCGAAGGCCGAATGGGGTAAGAAACTCGCTTCGCTTCCATATCTGGTTCCCGATCACAACTCGGGGTTCAAACTTGTGTTTGGAGTTTGCAGGGACACAGGCAAGAAAAATGCCGACGGCTCGAGGATATGTGCTGAGGATGGCTCGCGTGACTGGTCGGACGACCGTGGAGAGCCGTATCACTGGTTTAGCGATTTCCACTCCTGCGGAGATGCTCAACAAAAACTCATCAGCGATGTCCCGCTCGACCTGAAGATCAATAGCGATGACGCCTTCATTTCTAGCTGCGTGCCCGCACCAAAGGTGAATGGACGATCGCCGAAGGGGTACGTGATAATGTTCACGCTCATTGCGCCAGGGGCGATGGAGGATGACGCACTATATGCGACATTAAGTGAGCGGAATTCTAAAACTGCGACCGTTTTTACAAAATTCACGTCTTGCGACGAAGCCATCGAACCCGCGCATGCGATGGCTCTGACGGATCTCGGGGCCGACAAGAATGGTAACCTGCTGAGTGATAAGACGATCAGCATCGGTCTCTGGGCGACCTGCGTTCGTATTTACTGAGCGAACGACCCATCCTCTCGCTTGCAGCTCAGCGCCCGCCAAAGCCTGGCCAGCATTAGGCACTGACTGGGCGAAATCGTTGTTTGTGCTCAATGAACGCGCCCCGGACCTACCATTCCTCCGGCGATCTCCGTAATCATGGGCCCCCGCTGGCATTATTTAGGTCGCTTACATCTTCGGACGTCAACCGAATGCTTGTGGCTTTCGCGAAGCTTTCGACTTGGCTAACACTGGTGGCGCTCGCGATCGGCGCGGTCACGCCTTCGCGCGCCATGAGCCACGCAAGCGCGAGTTCAGCTGGTTTCGCTTCGTGACGAGCCGCCACCGCATCGAGCGCCCGGAGAATCTCGAAGCCACGCTGGTCAAGATACTTGCCGACGCCCTGGCCACGGCGGCTCTGACCTAAGTCTTCCTTCGAACGGTATTTGCCCGAGAGGAAGCCCGAAGCGAGACTGTAGTAGGTGACAACGCCGACGTCGTTTTGGACACACAAGTCGCGAAGCGCGCCATCGAATGAGCTTCGGTCGTAAAGGTTATATTCAGGCTGCAATGCCTGGTAGGCCGGAAGGCTCTGCTCCTGCGCCAATTTCAAGGCTGCACGTAGTTGCTCCACATTGTAGTTCGACGCCCCGATAGCGCGCACTTTCCCGGCCTTGAGCAGTTTGTCATAAGCACCAAGCGTCTCCTCGTGAGAGGACGCCGGGTCGGGCCAGTGCGAGAAATAAAGATCAATCTCATCAACACCGAGGCGGGCAAGCGAGTCGTCGACGGCTCGGAGGATCCATTGCTCGGATAAGCCCTTCTTCGCCGGGCTGCCCATGTCTGATCCGACCTTGGTGAAGATGATGACTTTATCACGCATCCCGGGACGGGCCTTCAGCCAGCGACCGATGATCACCTCTGACTCCCCGCCTTTGTTGCCAGGCGCCCAAGCGGAATATACGTCCGCGGTGTCAATCGCATTGAAGCCGTGCTCAACGAAGGCATCAAGGACTTGAAAGCTGGTCTTCTCATCGATCGTCCAACCAAACACGTTACCGCCGAAGACAAGCGGGGCAATCGCCAAGCCGGTTGTTCCAAGAGGGCGCCTATTCACAAACATCCTTGTTCCTCGCTCGATGATGTGGCTGCGAGGCTCCTATTCAGATCGAAAGTCCGCTCGGTGTCCAGACTGCCGATTGCACGGGCATTATGCGATTTTGAGTATGAATATAGGTCGGAATCACCGCCTTACTTCTCGAGACAATTCCAAGTAACGATCTCTCATAAAGCCCCTGTTGAAATCATGCTGAGACGCACACGGAGGCTGGGAAGTTTCCCGTAATCCCAGCCTCCGGACGAACCTTCTACAGGTGCAGGTGGCAACTCAGTTCTGCGTCGAGGCTTGCCGCTTCCCCCAAGCAGAAATTCTGTGGGATGGCAGTCAAGTGGATTTCCGTTCCGGTGGATCGGTATCATTCCTTCGACAGGAGGCGGTCCGACTCCCCGCCACAGAACATCCTCCGCGACTTTGATAAAATACAAATCGCCATACGTCTCGCGCACTGCCAGGGCGACGGGTTCGCCGCGGTCGTTGCTTCCAACGCAGAAGCCGCTCGGATCAGGACCATCATCTTCGACGTCGATATGGCCTTCGTCCTCGCGGCACAATTGCACCGTATCGAAGCCCTCCTCCGCAAGCTTACGCCTAGCGCTTGTAGCGGTCTCCCAGTCTTCAAATCCGAAGGTGACGACCAAGCCATCATCACGCTCTCGCCAGTCGTATGGTTCGACGCCGGCGATCATCGCCGATCGGTGCAAGATCGCCTGCCGCTGGGCGGCCGGCAGTTTCTTTCGAATTACAAAAATCACCAAGACCGGTCTAAGCGAATATGAGAAGCGCTGAAGCTCCCCAGACGCAATACTTGTTGATGATGTTAGTTCAGACAAAAATCGCTTTTTGGACACGTAACAAACTCCTAGTGAGAACACGACTGCTCGCTGAGAAATTAATTTCTCTCAGCGATTTAAGCGACATGGGTCTCTCACGAGGATGTTCAAGGGCGTCTGAAAAACTCACTGGAAAAAATAGAGTCGTCGTTCTTTGAATATCGCTCATGATTGCTTGTTGCGTCAACAATGTGCGATTTCAGGCGGCGAACGAAGCTGACTATTCGGTTGGAGTAAAGAAAATGCATGATCGCTTCTTGGTAGGACGAATTGCTCTCATAACTGGCTCTGTTCGGTTTCGCAATCGCCAAGGCGCTCGCAAACGCCGGTGCACGCTTCGCGGTCCAAGGGCTCGCCACCCGCGACGAAGCCGGGATTGCAATCCGCGCGATGCGAAGCGGGCTCTCCGGAAGCTCTTTTCTTCGACGCGGACATGCGCTCCGCCTCCAGTAATTATAAGCATGATGGACGAGTTGGCGGCTTGGGGAGGCCTAGCGTGCTTCTAAGCCAGTGGCTAGGCCAGCCGCGATAGAGAATCCGCCAAGTGGTTGAAGGGTCATTTGGGCCGTATGGTCGGTTCCCCGCCTCGCATACCAGGCGCCGAAATAATCGGCATTTTGCCGGAATCAGGGGTTGCCGGCTTGGCGGGGTCAACGTCCGGCGTGCAGATAACACCTGCCGTATCATCTAGCTTCTCGCCGAGCGGTTGTCGCCCGGATGAGAAGGCCTGCTCACAACAGGAGCGCAGCGATTACGTTGCATGGTGAAAAGCGTTGCGAACAACGCCATCGCGGCAAGCGCCGGGAGACGAATGTCGCCCCTTTGTCTCTCTTGCGCATCACATTTGTCTCTTGCGCATCACATTGTCACTTTCCGGTTCTCACCCATGCTCGGTCTCGAACCGGAGAGCGCAGCAACGGCCATTTTGACATAGGCCACAGTCGCCCCAGGCGAGTCCCAATAATGAGCTTCAATCGGAGACACTTTCAGCAAGCAGATATTCGGATCATCGGGAGAACTCTACCATGCTTTAGCGGGAACATCCCAAAGCTCGCGAATTAGGTTGCGGTCTGTCAAGACTTCAGCGTCGCCGCTGATCGACACATAATTCTGCGCGCTGGTATCAGAGAAAGCGAGACAGACTTTGCCATACTTCCTGATATCTTCATCTTTGTGATGATGCGTGTCGGCTAGGAAATATACCGGCACCGTCGTTTGGACGCACATAAGCGCGCATCGGTCGCGCCTGTAACTCCCGACCATCCCAGGACGCCAACATGCAGATCTCGATTTTTTTCATCAACTGCCACACTCGCTCAGTATCGCTCATCTGTTCCTCTCGTCGGGTCAGAAAAAGAACCAACATCGCCAGACGCCAGGATGTTCCCCCTGGGAGGCTGCGAGTTTACGATTGCAGGCTTTGACTTCGCGGCGGTTGGATAAGAGTTTTTTGCTTGGACCAGAGGAGACTGCCACGGCTGGCAGGTTAGCCGTAGCGTGGACTTCGCGGCCGCCCCGCGGGAGGGCGGCGATATCAAAAGCGAGGTAATTCCGGCGGCGGAAGCTTTTGGCAGCCATTCACTCAACAACTGGCGGATCGCCTCAAGCGTCCACGGCTGTGATGGAGCAATGTTTCCCGGCCTTGGCGGAAACGCGGATGGCAGGTGGCTCTCGATCAATCTAAAAAGACGCGATGGAAAAGTTGCCCTACGCTGTGGTCCGGGCAGCGGAAGGCGGATACCGTCGTCGGCGTCCTCTACGGGATGACGGCAAGGACATGAAACGCGAAGCGCAGCAGGTATCAGGTAACGAAGTTTTGGCGGGCGTCGTCGAGCGGGTCACCTACCACCGTCCTTCGCATCAAGGCGCGCGGCCATCGAGACCTGATCACGGTTGTCGGGCACGCTGCGACTATCGCAGCTGGCGAATGGCTCACCGCCACGGGCGAATGGATCAATGATCGCACCCACGGCCAGCAATACAAAGCTCGATTTCTGAAGACGTCCGAGCCGACGTCTTTGGACGGTATCGAAAAGTACCTGGGCTCCGGCATGATAAGCGGTATTGGACCGGCTTACGCTAGGAGGTTGGTTCGCGCGTTCGGTGAAAAGGTCTTCGACACGATTGAGGCCGAGCCCGATCGCCTGCGCGAGGTTGCCGGCATAGGGGTGGTACGAGCGAAACGCATTACCGAGGCCTGGGCCGAACAAAAAATCGTTCGCGAGATCATCGTCTTTCTCCACAGCCATGGCGTAGGCACTGCGCGGGCGGTTCGGATCTACAAAACTTACGGCACCGATGCCGTGCGGGTCATGGCGGAGAACCCTTATCGTCTCGCGCGCGATATTCGCGGTATCGGCTTCAAAACCGCCGACGCGATCGCCATGAGACTGGGCATTGAGAAAACGGCGATGATCCGGCTCCGGGCCGGCATCTCCTACGCGTTGACGGAGGCGACGAGTGAAGGGCACTGCGGTCTACCGAAAGACGAATTGGTGCCTGCTACCGCAAAGCTCTTGGAAATTCCCGCCGAATTGATCGACACCGCGCTGGCCCTCGAACTTACAGATGGAACGGTCATCGCCGACACCGTCGATGACACAGCATGTGTATTTCTTAATGGCCTGTATCGGTCCGAACGCGTTATCGCCGACAGATTACAGCGCCTCACTAACGGCACGCTGCCCTGGCAGTGGATCGATCCGGACAAGGCTCTCCCTTGGGCGGAGGAGCAAGTCGGACTTCGGCTTGCCGACAGTCAGGTGGCGGCAATCCGGCTCGCCCCTGAGGTCCAAGGTGCTGGTGATGACCGGTGGCCCCGGTGTCGGCAAGACCACCATCGTGAAGGCCATTCTTCGGATCCTTGCAGCGAAAGGCGTGCAACTGTTGCTTTGCGCTCCCACCGGGCGTGCTGCGAAACGCATGACAGAGGCGACCGGTTTTGAGGCCAAAACCATTCACCGGCTCCTGGAGGTCGATCCCAAAGCCGGCGGCTTCAAGCGGAACGATGACAATCCTCTCGACTGCGACCTGCTCGTCATCGATGAGGCTTCCATGGTGGATGTCCTCCTCATGCAGGCGCTTTTGAAAGCCATGCCGGACAACGCCGCGCTATTGATCGTCGGCGATATCAATCAGCTTCCCTCGGTGGGCCCCGGTCAAGTACTCGCGGATACCATCGCATCCGCCGCCGTACCGGTGATCCAGCTCACTGAAGTGTTCCGCCAGGCCGCACAGAGCCGCATCATCACGAGCGCCCATCGCATCAATCAAGGCTTTATCCCCGATCTTGATCCCCCCGCCACGGAGACAGATTTCTATTTCGTACCAGTCGAAGACCCGGGGACGGCGGTTGCTCGCCTGATCGAACTTGTAACACGCCGCATCCCGCAGCGCTTCGGCCTCAGCCCGATGCGGGATATTCAGGTACTGTGCCCGATAAATTGCGGTGGCGTGGGCGCCCGTGCACTGAACATCGAACTGCAGGCAGCTTTGAACCCAGCTGGCGAACACAAGGTCGAACGCTTTGGTTGGACGTATGCCCCGGGCGACAAGGTCATGCAGATCGAAAATGACTATGACAAAGAGGTCTTTAACGGCGACATCGGATACGTTGAAGCCGTCAGCGGTGATGACGGCGAGCTCACAGCGAGTTTCGATGGCCGTAGCGTGATTTACGGCTTTGGCGAACTCGACACCCTTGTCCCCGCCTATGCGGTTACGATTCACAAGAGCCAAGGCTCGGAATATCCGGCGGTCGTGATTCCAGTAATGACGCAGCATTATGCCATGCTGCAACGAAACCTGCTCTACACCGGCGTAACGCGAGGCAAAAAATTGGTCGTGCTCGTAGGCCAGAAGAAAGCGGTGGCAATCGCGGTCCGCAATGTGAGCGTCCGGCGACGTTGGTCGAAGCTAAAGGATTGGTTGTCAATCCGGGACAGAGCTCGCGGCGAAGCAGATGTCATCGGCCATCCCGCTCCAGTACGACGATGATAGGTCGACGTGTTCACCGGTTTGATCGATTTCACGCATCGCCCTACAGCTTTCGGCATGGATGAGATCGAACTTTGACGACCCGACCGCCGGCTCAGACCCTCTCCAAAGCTGAGAGGCACGGGGATGTTGGCCAGCATGGCTCCCGGTTTGCCCTTCGCCATCGCGGCTGTGTTCGCTTGCGTCCATTAGCAAATTTGACCGGGCCCGGCGGCGAGCTGCAAGCAAGCGCTGGTGATGCTCTGAGCAAGGTGGAGCGCGATTGCAGGAATCATACTTAATGACGGGACATTTCCCGGGATTTATATAAACAGGCCCGCCCGCGCTCTCGAACATTGTAGAGCTAAATCTCGTCCTACGAAGCCGCCCAATAAGCGCTTTATTGCCTGATCCCAAGAACCCGCACGAGGCGGGGTGCACTTAAACTTCACGTCCGCTTCGGTCGCGGCGAACCAAACTCGATGACCTTGCTTCCATGTCCGCGCTTACTAGTTTCTTTGCCTTCAATGTCGGCACGTACTTTTTGATAGTAATCTTTGGCGGCTTCGGCGCTTTTAAAGAAAGCCGTGCCACGAAGCTCCAACTCATCTAGCGATGACAGAATAGTGCACTCTTGCTCGATATCCTTGCCGTTGACACTGAGGATCTCGATTTCAACAAAGTAGCTTTCCATGCTGACGATCCTGCCAATGGTGTCCTCTCGCTCTGGACCGTTTTCATCGGCCTCTCGGCCCCAAGCTAGAAAATATTTGTCGATCATATTCCAAGTCTCCACACACGCGCCGACGAAAAGGAACGGCACGTAGACCGTCCAATATAGCCTCTGGCTCACTCTCTCGCCAGTAAAGCCCCGACTGGCACGCCTATTGTCCTCCCGCAGCCATTGACCTCTAGTCGAACTGCGTCTCTTCGTACCGAAGGCTCTGTTTCGGGAAACGGGATCGCCTGACGATCAGCTTCCAGTTGTCGTCCACTCATTGCGCGCGAAGTTACCGGCGAGCACATTCGCGACAAGATCGCAGCCTCCAAAATGGGCATGTGAATAGGAGGCCTGCCGTCACTCGGATATGACGTCAGAGACCGAAATCATCGTCACCGAGGCGGAAGCTGACACCGTCACACAAATCTTCGCGCTACGTCGAACTCAAGTCAGTCCGTGAACTGAAAGAGTATCTCGATGGCGCGGGCAAAGGCCCATGCGTTTGGCAAAGTTGGGATCGTCGGATTGACCCGCGTGGCGGCGCTCGAAGATGCCGCAGCCGGCACCCGAGAGTCCGGCGGAGTCACAGTAAACTGCATTTGCCCAGGCTGGACCGAGACATCCATTCTTGAACCACAGATCACGGCGAGAGCGGCCTCCATCGCTGGCGATCGTGACAGCGCAATCGCGAGCCTGCTGTCCGAAAAGCAGCCGAGCAGGCGAATGTCGCATCCCGATGAGATAGGGTCACTGACATTGTGGCTTGCACATCCGATGGCCCACAATATCACCGGAGCAGCAATTCCGGTCGACGGCGGCTGGACGGCACAATAGGCGGCCGGCTGCTTTAGAGCTGCGTCACGTTCTTGGCAGAAGGTCTATCGCTAATTAATCTGAGACCCACCGTCGTCATCGTCAAGCTTGGCTAGGGCGACTGCTTCACGAATGTCTTTTATATCGCGCTCAGATAGCGTCTCGGCTATAGTGGCGCCGGGATCATCCGTAAGTTCGCGCAATTTCCTCGAAAGCAGTAAGTCTCGAAGTATATCGCGATCCATGATCTGAATTAGATCGTCCAAGTCTTGCGCCTTTTCGAACCTGCGCATCATATTCTTTCTTGCCTTCTCAACAACCGCCATGTCGGCGTTGGGCGGCGTTATTTCCTCTAGCGTCTCTTCAAGTATTTTTTCGAACGCTTCTGTGCTAATTTTCATTTCTGTCTCCTTGTTGTTGCTGATTAAGGCGCCCGGTAACAGAGAATTTACTCTGGCTATGTGATGCGGCATCGATTTCAGGGAATTCTGACGTCGTTGCTAAATTGCTAAAGCTGCTACACCTTGCATTCTTAACAGCTCAGTCGGACAGTTTTGATCCCTGCAGATCACAACTCGCCACACGTCACGTCGAAACTTTCCGTCCACTACGGCTCCTCCTCTAACGCGAACGAGATGACCGTGCTCGTCTACGATTTTGGCCGGTACAACTCGCGGTGCCTTTCCGCAGCGAATTTGGACCGAGCTG
Source organism: uncultured Alphaproteobacteria bacterium (assembly GCA_963737755.1). Classification (GTDB taxonomy): domain Bacteria; phylum Pseudomonadota; class Alphaproteobacteria; order Rhizobiales; family Xanthobacteraceae; genus BOG-931. Next base: position 10,254 of record CAVTTZ010000034.1, read on the forward strand.
ATACATGCCGGGGAGACAAGCCTCTCATTGCGCGCATGCAGCCACGCCAGCAGTTGGTGGGCATATCGCAAATCTGACCTCCCCGCGCGGCCGCAGAAGATACGTAAGGCCGCGCGAGAACGGATGGCGTCCTCAATTTCGGCCGCGTTGATCTCGGTGGCATCGGGATTGATCTTTGGCGCTTTGGCTTTCAAGCGCTGGCCCACAGCGTCACCCCTGTTCCGGTCGACGGCGGCGCGCTCGGATCGGTTTCTCCGATCATCTGGACGCGCCGCCGACCACCAATATGTCGACGGCGCTCCAGTTCTGCACAATGTCAAACAACCTCTTCCAGGCCGCTTTCGCAGCTCAAAGAGCACGCCATTGCGCAAAGTAGGCAACGGCGTGAACCGCTTATTTTTCGTCGTCGAGGAGAGGCTCTTCAAGGCGCTCCAATTTCAGCAACCTCTGCAGGCTGCGCCAGCTTGTTGGAATGCGCGTCTGAGCGCTCGGACACGACCTCGTCAAAGGTCTGGCCGGTCGCTTCCAAAATCGCCTGCTTTTCGGTGTATTTTTGCCACCGCATAATCGCTTGCGTGCAGCAAACCGGATTGATGTCCATCGCGACGCAGCGCCTCTTACCAATCTCCGCGGCGATTATGGTCGTCCCAGAGCCGGCAAAGGGATCGTAGACGGCGTCGCCGGGGTTCGAGCTGTTCTCGATGGGCCGGAGCATGAATTCGACAAGTTTTTGAGTGCCGTGGCTTGTTCGATCATCTCGGCCATCATTCGCACGGTGAATCATCCAGACGTCCGACTTATTGCGACCACCATTCCAATGGCGTTCTCGTCCCGCACGTCCGTGGTACAACAGCTCTTCGTACTGGGAATGGTATTCGCCGCGACCAATAACGAAGTGCGACTTGACGCATACGATCTTACCGAACTGGGCCAGTCCAACAAACTCGAGACTAGCAATCGAGACGGTGACATTGCGAGCGCTGCTAGCGACATACGCGACGTCTCCAGGAAACAAAGCGTAGGCGTCTCGCCAGTCCGCACGATCATCGTTCATCACGCTCCGAGGCTTGCGACGGCGTATAAGCGCCGTTGAACGCCATGCAGCGTCGAATTCCACACCGTACGGAGGGTCAGTCACCATCAAATGCGGCGTCGTGCCCGCGAGCAATTTGTTCACATCCACCGCCGATGTGGCATCGCCGCACATAAGAACATGGCCATCGAGAAGCCAGCGTTCACCGTACCGCACCACCGGATCGTCGCAAGCATCCTCTGAAATGTCGTCGCCCGCCTCAATGTTTTCTCTACGTCGGGCTTCGCGCAAAGCGTCACGCGCAGCAAAAGGGCTGTCGTCCGCATCCATGTGTTCAAGAAACTTTCCCCATTTCTTGGGATCATCTTCTGCAGCTTTAAGTACCTCGATGCGCGCACGAACGGTTCCTTCACTTTCATGATAAAGCTGCGCAATGAGTTCCGTGGCGTTCTTTCGACGGCCAACAACTTGTACGCAATTTTGCGTACTACTCCCTTTCTGCTTGCCTTGATTTTTCTTCCGCTCCCCGCCCAGCTCCTCAATCGCGGCAAGCTGCTTACGTCCGCGTACAGACTGCTTGTCGATGTTGTGGCTAATATCTTCGATGACTTCATACCGGAGATTTTGCGACAGCGATTCCAGTATCTCGAGGTGGGTCATTGCGGACCGCCCACAATAATCACATCGACTTTGGTCTGACCGAGTTTCTTGGCGACCGCTAACCAGTGGTAGCCGGCAAGCAACCTGAAATCTGATGCCACAATGATGCGGCCGCGAACTTCATCATAACGCTCGACGATATCGGCCCATTTGGAGACGATTACGTCATCCTCGCTGCGTCCGTATGTCTCGCCGATTTTGATAGAGTTGACGTCCACGCTTGCGCGGCGCCTACGTTGGGCGACGCAAATGCCGACAATGCTGTTATTGTTCGAAATCGCCGTGGCGTCGGTGATGACCGTCGGCAAATTGGTGGCGTCGCTCCTGCTCATGCGACGCCCTTTTCGAGAATCTGCCGAATGTCGCAAAATCGCCACGCGACGATTCGCGGACCAAGTCGCACGGGTTTCGGGAAACGGCCACAATTCACGCCACTCCACCAAGTCGAACGTGAAAGCGGTATCAGTTGAAGAACCTCCCGCAATCGAAGGAGCCGATCATCGGCATGCAATTCATCCCGGGCGAGTTCGGTGACGTTTTCAGCGATCGTCGTGTCTTCAGGGCGCGACAAATTCATTGTGTATGCCTAGATTCATCAATTCGACATCAGGCATACACTTGGGCGGCGACGCGCCTCTAGTCCTCAAATCAAAGTCGATTTCCGGCTTCGTTTTGGGACTACCTGCGTCGCGCCCCGAACGCGGGTCGAAGCCACGCCGTCGCTCATCACGGGCGTTTGCCCGAGCGCTTCCGAAAAAAATCATTCTTCCAATTGGAGCGAGCTAACGCGGGGTAAGGAAGGCCGATCCACTTGAGCGAGATCGTTTTGCCCGCATCTTCTTTGTTCATTCGAGCAATACGAGAGCCCATGCCGCTGATGCGGCTTTTGTGAGGACGCCATTTGTCCGGTAGACAGTTCAATGCAGCCCCAACAAATTGCGGAAAACGGCCGCCCTTTCTGCCCGAAAACCCGCTGACGGTCGCTCGTCTTCCAGTCGCTTCGGTGTAAATTTTTGCAAGCTTGCGTGTCAGTCTATTCAACACGAGCGCTTTCTTCTGCGGCGCGGTGTATCTGGGAATGGACAAATTCTCCATTGCAGCGAGAAGTTTCTGCAAGCAATCGGTATCCACGCCGCTCTTGTCGACCAGATATTCCCAGATGTAGCCCTCCTCTTCGCGAACTGCAGCCACGTCCGCGTTCGCCATTCGGAGGGTCTCTCGCAAATCGCGCAGTTTGTCTGGCAACTGCGCGCCTTCGCCGTGCCCAACAAGGAAACAAAGGCGCTCGTACTCCCTCAAGGCGTTTTCAATCGCTCGACAATGTGCAGGCTGGAGGATCACGCCTTCTTCGCGTTGCTGGGCAATGAAATCATCAGAGGCGATGTCGGTTTGAGCCTCGAAGTCAGCGTATTGTTTCACGACCATAGGGCACCTTGTCTCAACGACAGTATGGAGATGCCGAGGCCGGATTCAATTGCTCCCTCACAACATGTTCGTGTGGTCATGTCTTAGGGCAAGTCTTAGGGTGCCCCGCCTGGCGCCTACGAAAAACTTAGCAATATCAATGCTTTATGAAGCGTCTATGGTGCCCGTGGAGGGAATCGAACCCCCACTCCTCGCGGAACACGATTTTGAGTCGTGCGCGTCTACCAGTTCCGCCACACGGGCATGCGGCGCTTTCTATAGCGAGCCAAGCCCGGGATCGCAAAAGGAAATCCACGCGCCGACCGTCTTTGCGAGCCGCCGGCACCGCGGGGCCATTCGGGCGGCGCAAGGGGCTGGAATCGCGCGGTCCGGCTGGGTCGCCCAAGCCCGGCATCGGGCGAACACGCGGCAATGTGAGCGGGCCCCGGGGTTCCCGGCCTTGAATCCGCCTGCGAGATCGGCACAGTGCAGCGGCAGCGACGCCGGGACGGATGGCAGCGATGACCGACATGGCGGTAAAGGCGAACTGGGGCGACCGGATCCGCAATCAGCCGGCAGTGGCCGCCGCACTGGTCGTGTTTGCCGGTAGCGCGGCCGCAATCCTCGGGGCCTGGTATTTCCAGTACGTGATGAAGTTGCCGCCCTGCCCGCTGTGCCTCGAAGAGCGCGTGCCCTATCACATCGTCATTCCGCTCTCGCTGCTCTTGGCGATCGCCGCGATGGTGCGGGCGCCGCGGGCGCTCATTGCCGTCGGATTTCTCGTGATCATTGCCGCCATGCTGGTGAGCGCCGCGCTCGGCGCCTATCACGCCGGCGTCGAGTGGCGGTGGTGGCCCGGCCCGACCGACTGCTCCGGCCCGATCAATGACTTCAGCGCCCAGGGTTCGTTGCTCGACCAGTTAAAGTCGATCCATATTGTGCGGTGCGATGAGGCCGCCTGGACCTTTCTGGGGATATCGCTCGCCGGATATAATGTCCTGGCCTCCCTCGCACTGGCGGCGGTGGCCGCATTCGGCCTGACGGGCTTACGGCATGGACGGGCGGCCTAACGCGATCTTTTCGGAAAAACACCGGCGCCCAATTAAGCTCGAACTAGGCTTTTCACGATTGCTCCGGGACGGCCGTCCTTGCTTGATGTCAAACAATTGTCGGTTCGAACCTATATCGTCGATGGTTCTTGCGCGCGTTCGGCTTGCGCCGATTCGGTCGTACAGTCGGGCGCCTGACCTAAGGGAGAGACCATTATGAGCATTCTTGGATCGATCGTATCGTCGATTTTTGGACACGCGAAAGCCGCGCCGGCCCCGACCGGAACGGCGGCACCGTCCGCACCGGCTGGTTCATCAACCTCCACGGCATCGGCCGGAACGGCAGCGGCGCCCGGTGGGACCGTCGATGTCGAGGCCATTCTCACGCACCTGGCCGCGAACAATAAAGAAAAGCTCGACTGGCGGCATTCGATCGTCGATCTGATGAAGCTGCTCAATCTTGATTCAAGCTTGACGGCCCGCAAAGAGCTCGCCACCGAGTTGCATTTCAGCGGTGACAAAAACGATTCGGCATCGATGAATATTTGGTTGCACAGCCAAGTGATGCACAAGCTCGCCGAGAATGGCGGCAAGGTGCCCGACGACCTGCGTAAGTAACAGCGGCTCCGCCGGTCTTTCGTTTTTAGACGCACGTGCATTTTTTCCCCTGCCGGGCGTTTGCCTCTGGCAGGTCGATGTGGGTTTGACTAAACTAACCCACATCGATTGTGAAAAGATGCGCGTGCGTTCTTTCTTTCGGCCCGGGTCGGCCGGGCGCCGGCAAGCAAGCTGCGCGCAGGTTTCATCGTATTTTTGCGTGTTTCATCACGGACCTGCCGGGCAAGACATCCCGCGCGAGACATCGCGGTGGCGTCTGCAGGTGTGGACCGTGAGCATAAAGCCGTTAGCGTGGAAGCGGGCGGCATGGAGGCGAAATGGGTTTTCTGGACAATCTCGGACTGGGCGGCATGCTCAAAGGCTTGCTGGGTGGCGCCGAGTCGGGCGCCTTGCCGGCCCTGGTCAATGCCGTGCTGGCAAAAACCCAATATCATGATCTCGCCGGCCTCGTCGCCGCCCTGGAAAAGGGCGGGCTCGACGCCGAGGTCAAATCATGGCTCGGGCCGGGCGCCAATCTGCCGGTCACCGAACAACAATTGAAAGCCGTGCTCGGCAACGCGCAGGTCCAGGATTTTGCCCGCCAGCTCGGGCTTCCGGTGGATCAGGCGCTCAAGACTCATGGCGCAATACCTGCCGGACCTCGTCGACAAAGCGTCTCCGGACGGCGTGCTGAAAAACACGTAACAGTAGGCGTAGCGTACCCACAGCTGCATCGTTCAGAACTCGGGAGAAGCCAAAATGAAAATCTACGCCATCGTCGCCGCCGCGTTTTGTCTGACCGCCACCGCCGCACTCGCGGACGATAGCTGTCAGATCCAGGCCACCGGCAAGAATCTGCACGGTGCCGCGCTGACGAGTTTCGCGAAGAAGTGCTGCAAGGATCAGGCGACCGCGCAGAAGCTGCACGGAGCGGCGCAAACCAGCTTCACCAAGAAATGCCTGTCCGACGCGACCGGTACGTGAGCCGTTCGCAACGACGCGCTGAACAAACTGATTGCTGACAGGAGAATAGCTTCGATGAAATCGACGTTGTTGATCGCCTCCGCTGTTCTTCTGGCGGCACTTTGCTCCCGCCATCGTCGCCGGGCCCGCGCAAGCCAAGTCCATGACCGAATGCGCGGCCCAATGGCGGGAGATGAAGGCGTCCGGCGAGAGCGCCGGCACGACCTATCGCGCCTTCAGCAAACAATGCATGTCCGGGAAAGCGCCGGCGGCCGAGGCTGCGCCGCCGCCTGAGCCTGATGCTTCCGGAGCGCCTCCGGCCGCGCACACCAAGCCGGTGTCAGCCGGCCGCGCCGCCTGGCTAGCCCGCCTGCACGCTTGCAGCGCCGACTGGAAGGCGGCCAAGGCCTCCGGAAGCACGGCCGGGCAGAAGTGGCCGCAATTCTACAGCGCCTGCAACAAGCGCAAGAAAGCCGCGGGGATGTGAGGCCGCATTGCGGCTCGCGACATGCCCAGCCTCCCGGTTGAAGCCAGACCAGCAAGCCGGGAGCTGCGACATGGTTCGAGCCGTTCTTTGGCAGCGCGTTGACGGCGCGATCATCTTTGCGGTCGGCCTTATTCTCTTCTGGCGCTGGAACGACAGTCTGCCCTGGTGGGGCGCCGTTCTGATCTTCTTTGCGCCAGACCTCAGCTTTGCGGCCTATCTCCTCGGACTGCGACGCACTGAATCAGCGCGCGGCATCTGGTTTCACAACGGCGCGACCGAACGCTTCACTTGCCAGCCTTTTCGCCGGATGCGCCTGCGCTGAGATTGACCACCTGCACCCGGCGATTGACGCCGTCCTCCGGTCGCGACGGGTCCAAAAGACGCGACTTGCCGAAGCCGTGGGCCACCAGGCGGCTTTCCGAAATCCCAAAATTCTCGATCAGATAGCGCTGCACCGTACGGGCGCGTCGCTCCGAGAGCGTTTGATTGTAGTCGACCCCGCCTTTCGCGTCGGTGTGTCCTTCAATCATGAACGAGAATGGCTTGAGCCGGTCGTCGACCAGCGCCTGCCCGAGCCGATCGAGAATGATCCGCGCATCGGATGTCAGATCGGCGGAGTCGTAAGAGAAGTTGACATACAGATTGACCGAGAGCGGATCCGCGCCGCCTGGTCCCGGCGTCACCGTCACGCCGCGAAATGCGCGCGACAGCGTTCTCGTACAATGTGGATCAAGGCCGCAAACGATGTCGCTTGTTCTCACCTCTTCGGCGATCGCGATGGAAGCAGCGGCGGCAAGCAAAATCGACATGATCAAAACCGACATCGCCCGCATGATTATCTCTCCCGCGTCTGCAGCGTTCTGATCGATGCGCTGAGCTCCCGGTCCGGCATGCCCCTGGACTGGCTTGTAGATGAGCGCGCGACGTAGCGTCGTCAAATATTCGCGCTCAGTCTGCTGCGCTGGAAGCGCATGATCAAACAACGGGCTCCGCGATGCGATCGCGATGATCATCTCGCGGCCGAACGGTCGGCTGATGGTGAATTTCGCGCCGCCATCGCGGCCGTCGCCGAAATTCAGCATCTGCTCCGGGAGAGTCGGCTGCGCCACAAGCCCCGCCGGCTGGACCAAATGCACGACCAAGCCATCCGCTTGCACATAGCTCACGTAAAGATAGCTGATTTGTTTGGGCGAGCGGATCGCCACATGCAGCAGATCGCCAGCGCGGAAACGATCTGTCGGTCCGATCTCGATGCCCGGCCGGTCCGGTGCATCGAGCGGCTGCTCGAGCGTTTGAATGGCTTCGCATTGCGGCCAAGGCGCGAGAATCACATTACCAATCGACGTTTGGGGCACGTCGGCAGCGACCCTCCTTACGATCTCGAGGTCATTTTCGGAACCAACATAGCCCTCCAGGATGTTGCTGCCGCCCTCACGCCGCGCCGAGACCCTGCCGCATGTGAGGCCCGCGAGATCGGACATTGTTAAGCGCGGCCGCGGCGCCGGGCTTGGCGCCGGCTCGGGCTTGACGTCCACGATGTTCGGCGGCGGTCGGACAGGTGGCGGCGGGAGGTGCAGGCGCAGGCCTGACGTCCACGATCTTCGGCGATGGCCCGACCGGCACGGGATCCGGCGGCGACGGTGGAGGTGCCGGGGGAGGCTTAACGTCCACAATCTTCGGCGGCGGCGTGACCGGTGCGGGAGGTGGTGGCGGCGCCGGCGCAGGCCTGACGTCCACGATCTTCGGCGGCGGCCCGACTGGCGCAGGTGGCGGTAGCGGCGTCACCGGTCGCGGCTTGGATGGGATCACCCAGAGGATCTCGGCTTCGCGGACGCGTGCCTTGAACGCGTTGTAGGACACCCAGGCATAACCACGGTCGCCCCAGCCCTTGCCCCACGAATTAATGAAGCGAAAAGCTTGCTTTCGCTCGTCATACCCGATGACCGCCATGGCGTGCCATCCGGTGTGTTCATCGATCGTGGCCAAATCGAACACACCATCGCCCCGGTGGCGATGCCAGGCTTTGTCGTCGTGAAACGAGACCAGCACCGGATTGGATCGCGCCAAAGCGCCTTTCACATCGTCCAGCTTGGTATGGTCGACGCGGCGCAATCCCTTGACCCTGAAATCGGTCGCACGGGAGACCGTGTCCAAATTTGGCGCCGAGCAATCGGTGTCGCGATACGCGTAATCGGCAAGTGAGGGAGCACCGCGTTTCAGCACCTCAACGGCGCTCGAAAAATGCGAACCTGAATCACACGCAGTCTTGTCGTGTCGCCATGACAAATTATAGACGAATGCCGGGCTCGCAATGTTGGTGAAGTCGTGGGTATCGCGGGCCTCGTAGGCCGACGTGTAATAACTGCGTGCGGCATATGCGGTGGCCCAGGCGGTACAGGATTGTGCGTGCCCCTGATTGCCGGGGTCGGGAAGCCGATAAGACAAGTCCACCGATACCGGAAGAAAGGCCCGATGGGTTGGCTCCGGGGGCAGGGACTCCAGGACCGCCGCATCGTCCTCGACATAGCCGTTTGCATATTCGGTGTCCGGAGGATCGAAGGGCTGTGCCAGCAGCAACGCCGGTTGCAGCAGGAACGCGGCGCAACAAGTACCCAACAAAAAACCGGTGACATGCCGGTGTGAAAGCATCGCCAATGTTACCTTGGGGTTGTGCACGCGTGCCAGGTCATTGCTCATGTGACGGCGAGGTCGGGAACTCTTGGGCTGTTTTGCCCCGGTTGAAGTCCTTGTTCCTGTTGAAGTCCTTGCGGAAGCCAGGAATTGGCGGCATCGTGAACGTTCTCACACCCAATTGCATCGAGAATTTTCGCATCATGAAATTGGCCGATTTGAATTGGCGCCGAATGACCGCCGGTCTTGCTCTTCTGGTTGCGGGCGTCATGCCGGCTGCGGCACAGACCTGCGAGTCGAAAGGTGCGACGTCTGCCGACGATCTCATCACGGCGTGCTCGCAGCTGATTTCATCCGGCCGTATCAGCGGCAACAAACTGGCTCACTTCTACAACGAGCGCGGCGTCGGCTTCTCCAACAAGCATGACCCGGACCGCGCGATCGAGGATTATAGCCGCTCCCTTGCGATCAATCCTCGCTCCGCCGTCGTCTATCACAATCGCGGCGTATCTTATCACAACAAAGGTGATGAAAAGCGCGCGATCGAGGATTACGGCCGCGCCATCAACGTCGACGCCAAATACACCGATGCGTATCTGGAGCGCGCTCGCGCCTTCCGCGTATTGCGCGACTATGACAAGGCCATCCAGGATCTCAACACGGTTGTTCAGCTCGACCCGAAATCGGCCACTGGATATTTTTTGCGCGGTGCGATCTACGGTCAAAAATCCGAATACGATCATGCGTTACCTGATCTCAGTCAGGCCATCACGATCGAGCCGGCGCCGGATTATTTGTTTGCACGTGGCCTGATCTACCTGAAGAAGAATGATCTCGACGGGGCGTTCGCGGACGTGAACCGGGCGATCAGCCTCAATCCGAAAGTGGCGATCTATTACACGCAGCGCGGCGTGATCCACGAACGCCGCGGCTTCATCGAAAACGCGCTTCTCGATTACGAGGAGGCTATTCGCATCGAGCCCAACAACGCCGTGGCCATCAAGGACCGCGGCCTGGTTCGGCGCCGCAAAGGCGACCTGCAGGGCGCGGTGGCAGACTACACTCAGGCGATCAAGGCAGATCCCCGCTACAATGCCGCCTACACGGAGCGCGGCCGAGCCTACGAAGCATTGAACGATCTTGCCGCCGCGCGTCTCGACTATCAAAACGCGGCGTCATTGCCGCCGAAATACGAGACCGGCGAGGCCGCCATCAGCACCGCGCGGGCGCGGCTCGCAGCGCTGAGCGGCGCAGCGGGCGTGACCAGTCCAAGCCCAACCGTCGCCCGCGCCGGCCGTAACGGAGCCGGTTCCGCCACCGGAGGTAAGGCCGCCGCCCGCGCCGCCGACCGCCACGACGACGCCACCAGCGCGTGCGCCCGCGCCGGCCCCGACGATCCGCAAGCTGGCTCTGGTGCTCGGCAACAGCGCCTACCAGCGAGAAGCGCTGCGCAATCCCGACAACGACGCACGCGCGATGGCGAAAGCGCTGCGGCAAATCGGATTTCAGGTCATCGACGGCTACAATCTCGATTACGCCAGCATGCGGCGCGTCATTTCCGAATTCGCCGTCAAGGCATCGACGGCGCAGCTCGCGCTGGTCTTCTACGCCGGCCACGGCCTCGGCATTGCGGGCCACAATTATCTCGTCCCGATCGACGCCAAAATGGAGTTGGCGGTCGCGGCGAATTTCGAGTTGTTCGACCTCGACCAAATCATTGCATCGCTTGACGATCCGGCACGAACCACGATCGTCATTCTCGACGCCTGCCGCAACAACCCGTTCGCGACCCAGGCAACAACGCGCGACATGAACCGCGGCGGCGGCCTCGCCGGTTACGATAGCGTCGCGGCCGGAATGCTGATCGCATTCGCGACCCGGCCCGGCCAGGTTGCCAAGGATGGGGCTGGCGACCACAGTCCCTTCACCGCAGCACTGCTGCAATATATCGCCACGCCCAACCTGGAAATTCTCGATATGATGCGGCGCGTTCGCCGCGACGTGCTGCGGGAAACCAACGGTGAGCAAATCACCTGGGACAATGAATTCCTGTTCGGCAATGTGTTCTTGGTCGACGGTGGCGCGCACGACGTCGCCAAATAACCGCCAGCGCGCGTTTGGCCGGCGACCGTCAGCGCACAGCATCCGGCGTTGGACCGCTCGTGAGCCTGGCGTTTAAGGCGACGATTGACGATCCAGATCGGTTCAAAAGGTTCCAAGGCCGTGGCGGCGCATCTGGGATTGACCCCACGCGTTTATCAGTCAAGTGAAATTGATCGATCAGGCAATATCAGCAAGTGCGACGACAAGCGGATGCTGCATGCGAACTCGCACCTGCGCATTGCTGAGAAGTGGTCGACACCTTCGGGCCTAGGGCGTCAAGCTAGCCAATCGTATCGGGTCCAGGAAAGCGGCAACGATCATTTAGCCGAATGGGCGGAGACACCGGCGAGCGGTGGCTCCGGTCGCGGATCTATGCGCGCGACAGCAGCGCGACCGACGGAAGGGAGGACCTCCCAAAAATAGCAGATATCTAAAGAACCGAAGCGGAGTCCGAAAGTGTCAAAGACGGACTCATCAGGCCTTCCGGAATGTCAGATGCCAGCCAGATGATTCTTTTCGTATCAAAGTGAGAGGGATATCCTCAATCATCTTGAAGTCGGTCTTTCGCGCCAAGTCATTTGCACAGATCTCTTTGGGGAGACAATTGGATGACCCTTGTTCTTGTCCATGGAAATCCGGAAACGGAGGCGATTTGGGACGATCTTTTACCGCATCTGCGCGCAAGTGATATTGTTTGTCTGTCTCCACCCGGATTCGGGTCGCTCATCCCTCCGGGCTTTGACTGTTCCGCTGACGCCTACCGAGACTGGCTGGCAAGCGAACTGAAGAAGTTGGCGCAACCGATCGATCTTTTGGGGCACGACTGGGGTGGCGGACACGTCGTGCGCATCGCGATGGATTGTCCAACTCTGATACGATCATGGACCAGCGATATACTGGGAGTATTCGACTCGGACTATGTCTGGCACCATCAAGCGCAATTATGGCAGACGCCCGAAGCCGGTGAGAAGGCGGTCCTGCAGATGCTGCGCACGCCGTCTGAGACGCTAGCCCAACGCTACGAGGGCTTCGGTATGACCCCGGCGATCGCTCAGAAGGTGGCCGCTGGTGCCAACCGTGACATGGGAAGAGCAATACTTGCACTTTATCGATCGGCGGCGCAGCCGGCGATGCACGATATCGGTCGCGGCTTGCCAAGAGCAAACGCCAAACCCGGTCTGTCGCTCATCGCGACGGAAGATTCCTACGGAGGCGGGGAAACTCTCGCGCGCCGTTCTGCGGAGCGCGCCGGCGCGAAGGTCGCGGTTTTGAACGGGGCGGGGCATTGGTGGATGTGCCAACAACCAAGACAAGGTGCTGACGCGATCAATGCGTTCCTGGGAAGCCTGGGTTAGGTAGGACGATGTTCGCCCCAGCGCCGATGTCAACCTACGCCAAGCGCGAAGAGAGAGGCGTTAAAGCTTCCAAGGCAGCGCAGCCGCCGGAGAGTTTGAGAAAAGCGTGCCGAGCCATTGATCAAGTCTAACGTCTGAAAAATGAAGGCCCGCATCGCCTGGCGTGAAGGTGACCTCGCCGAACCTCATTTGCGAAACTCCGTCCGTGTAGAGATCAACCCGCGTGAAATCCATTCCGTCGGCTATCGTCTGCGCTATGGATATCATCGCGTCCAGATTGGTCGGGCGCGGGCGCTGGATTGGCGTTTCGCCGTACGTCACCGGGATATACTTCCACTCCGGCGTATAGAACGCCGACCGCACATCCGTCGCACGGTCAACGTCAACCTCGATCAGGCGCACCTTCCCGCGAAAGCACCAGAATTTATAATCATCGGGCGGCAGCGAGCCGTTGAACGCGATGAATTCTTCCAAAAACAGGAGAGGCTTATAGGCGCAGTACTGCCACTCGCCCCAACTATATCCGAAGCGGGCGTTGAGCCATCCGGCTGCCGTTCGCTCGATCTCCTCTCGTCTGCTTGTCAATTCTTCGGGCAGATTCAAAAACATATACCACTGACAGCCATGGTTCGGCTTCAGCACATACCGCCCGCGAGGTATGTCCGCTGTGAAAAGACTGCTGATCGTCGCATCATGCCAAACGACCGTCGGTATGATTTTATCGCCCACGCGCGCGGCCGCGAATGTTTTCGCGATCAACTTGTCTGCCAGGGAGGGCATTGGCAGCGGCGCGAAATATTTCCTGTAGAAGATGTGTTCGTTGAATGTCGCAGGCGACACCAGCGGCGGCAGATATCCATTCTCGGCCTTGAACCTATGTGCTCCGTGAATCACGGCGTAGATCAAATCTTTCAAAGGGTAGAAATCGATACCACGCATCATCCCGTTCGGGACGGAGCGACGTGACCATCTCCCGAGCACGAATGTTACCGCTAGTTTGGCAGCCATGTTCAAAGCGACGGCCAAGGATGACCAGCGCGTCCCGCGCCCCATCATGCCGACAAACGATCCAAAGATTTTCGTATGCGGGGTCGCAGGCGCCGGGTTCCATGCGCCTTCGATTGGTTTGCTGCCGTTGGCGAAGCGGGACATGGCGAACGACCTTTCCGTGCAGAAGGGTGTCGAGAAACGAAAGCCTAGTTTTTCGCGCGTTGAATTGGGTCAACACTAGGGCAAGGTTCGGTCTCTAGGCTCTTTGGTCGGTCTATCTTTGCTAGTCTTCTGGACCACTCGTCTGCAAAGCCCATCTTCCAGTAGTACGCCTGAAGGCTGTCGACGCTCTGCGTGACGGATGGCGAAAGCATGCGCATCTTGTGGTAGACGCGCCACGCTTTATCCACAAATCGTGGCCGCAAAATATATGACGGCGGGAGATGTCCAGCGTCCCACGTTTGCTGAGCGAAGCCGCGACCGTGTCGATAGAAGCGCCTCGCCCAGTAGGATCGCGACATGTGATTGATCCGAATGATATGCTCCACACGTGGCCCTTGCGCGAACCAGGCTTTCGCTCCGCCTCGTTCAACACGGCGCAGGAACTCGGTCTCGCCGCCCATCGGATACGTTGGATCGCTGCCGTCGGGCCCCATCGTTTCATCGAACCGGAACCCGTTGTCGAAGACGGATCGCCGGAACGCCATATTGGGGCCGAATATTTCCTGAGCCTCGACTGGACCTTCCGGCAAGTTCCGGAGGCTGTACTGGAGGGCGAAGTGAGCCTTGTTTGCCAACACCCATTTCTGAGGCGGAGCGTCGAACAACAAATCGATAGTTCCACCGAGCAGTTCGTATTCGAAACGCTCGTCCAGATACTTCGCCCAGGCGCATAGAAATAACGGATCGGGCATCGCATCGTCATCGGGCATGATCGCAAGTCGGCCTTCCAGAACCCGCAACCCAAAGTTCCGTGCTCGGTTCTGACCCGCGGTCGGGTAGCTCAACGCCTGGAGCGGCAAGCGAGTTCTTGAATCCTTCTAATATGGCGGGCGTCGAGTCAGTGCTCCCGTTGTCAACGACCACCAGTTTCCAGGCGCAGGGCGGGGCGGCCATTCGGCAGTAGGCTTCGAGCGTGCGTGCAAGTACGGGTTCGCCGTTCCTGGTCGCGAACAAGACCGTTATGTCCGGAGTGGGCATATCGGGCGCTGCTCCCTGCTTTTCTAACGTATTTTGCGTACTACGCGCGTCCTTACAAAGAAAAAAAAGCCTTCAGAATGCATTGCCGCTGTCGCGTAGCGACCATTGAACGATTATCCGAGATCGGCTTTACTGTCGATTCAGCCGCTTCTGCACGGAAGCTCCGACGGGTTGGCGCGAGCATATTAGAACTGTCCCTCTTGCAGCCGAACCACCAGTGATCCGTCTTGTTTTTGATAGACAACATACGCTTCCGTGTTGCCCATGATCAGGAACCCGCCGTCACAAAGAGCGTCGGTCAAATTCCTGACACCGATTTTTATTACGTCGGGCGGAAAATAGTTGAGCTGCAGGAGATTGAACGAGAGAATCAAATCGAACTGGCCGGTTATCGGTCGGAAGACATCAACTTCCGCTAACCGAAAAGGACTACTCCCAAGCAGCCTTTCGATTTCCGGGTGAACGACGGCAAGGCGCCGATAATCGCCATCTCGCTGAAAACGGTAGATCTTACGCAGACAGTAAGCGATGGCGGCGTGAGGCGCGGCTAAAACCCTTGTCAGAAACGTGTACTCGTTGCCGGTTGTGCCTCCACGGTAGATGCTCAAAAACAGCGGTCCGACCGCCACTTGTAGTAGATTGCCTTGATCATCAAAGACGCATTGACGGCGAGGATCAAACAGTATCCAAAAAGACAGGTCGCCAAGCACGTACGAATCCACCGCATACCCGTGCTCACGCAAGAGAGCGAGGTTTGCGAGGCTGGCGCTTCCTGTCGAAGCGGGAACATCGAGAACACGGACATTTTGCGGATGCGGCAGGGTAATCGTCGGCAAAATCGCAGAGAGACTTCTGACCAGACGATTTATGTACGTCGCTTTTGCAATGCCGTTCCGCAGCGTTAGTTCGCTGACAATAACGTCAAACAGACGGATGAGCCTCTCCCTGGCCTCACCGGAACTCTCAAGGTAGCTGCCCCTTACGCCTTCAAGGTTGCCCGCAAAGTGTTTTCGACGATGGACTTCCGTGTAATTGCCGATGATCTTCGCGCGCCATCGTACGAAAGAAAGCGCCTTTTCAAGAAGCATTGGTACTTCGCATCGCCAGAGAATAACAGCTAGGTGTGTCCTAAAAACGCCGTGCACGTAGCGACCTATACAGCCGGGATGGGAGATATACCGCGTTCATTCTGAGCATTGCAATCGCCGCTATGCTAATAAGCAATGCTGCTCTCGTAGAACAAATACTTTTAGTTGTAGAGGGAGACAGTTAAATGGAAAATCTAGCAAAGGCAGCCGCCACGGACCTGCAGCCCCGACACGCTCTTCAACCGGAGGCATTTGCTCCTAATGCTGTGGAACAATGGGCCTTAAAGGAAGCTTCAAAACTTTCGGCGGAAAGTTTCCGCCTTTCCTCCTTCTGGCACATTGATTTTATCATTCAGCATCTTCCGACTGATCGGAAGGCGCGATATACGGCGCGCCTCGCGCAATCCGAGAACTACGGCATCGCGTGTGGCCTAACGTCGGTCCTACAGGAAGCCCATCAAGCGGGCGGCTTGAACGAGGGCGACGCTTCGCTGGTGGGTGCAGACTGCCGAGATATTCTCGCGAGCAAACGGTACGCTAACGAGTTAGACAGAACTGCGTTCATCGATTTGGTCATGGGCCAGATGTACCCTGAGGCTCATGATCAACTCACCGTCGATCAGGCTCGGCGCGACAAGTATGCAGCCAAGTCCAAACTATTCGTCGATGAGGCCGACAATATCCTTGCCCGAAAGGGCCGCAAATCGATCAAGGGAGACAAGCCTCACGCGCACGTCATTGGGGCGATGTCGGGAACACACGCGGCGCTGCTGGCGCGCGGCTTCAAAGTGACGGCTGCCGACATGTCGCCGGACGTTATCGGGACCAATCTCGGTGGCGTTACCGTATCGCTTGGGACCGAGCCCGAAAATCAAAAATTCATCGCGGCAGCCGACATCGTCATCGCGACAGGCATGACGTTTCCCAACGGCACTCTTCCTGCCTTGATGCGCGCAGCGAAGGAGAACAATACCTCGACGATGATTTGGGCGGTGACGGGCCGTAACCTAGGGCCCTATTATACCGCGCACGGCATCGACTGCGTCATTTCGGATCCCGCGCCGTTTATGCAACTTCCCGGTCCGACACGCATCGGGATTTGGCGCAGACAATAGCGCGAGCGCGCGTGCCGCCAATAGATCGCACCTGCGTGTCACCGACATGGACGCGAGTGGTAAAATCCACTCCGTTATGGGGACTGCGATTTCTTCTTCGCATCGAAGCGTTAACTTCAACCGCACGGCCGGTCGCCTCGTTCATTGGGACGTGGTGTCGACGCTTGGCGATCTCTGCTCGTGACAACTCCTCCGAGAAGGGATTTGGTTTCGGACCGACGCGTTGTGAAGCGGCAATTCGCGTTTCACGCCAAGCCAGGGGCATACCGTCGATCTCCTGGGCCAGCTAATTTAGTGCTCGGCCATTGTTGCCGATCACTAAGCCCAAGATCGATCCAAGATGCATGTGAATTTGGCGTCGGAACTTTTGATTGAGTAAGCCGACACAATAATTCCCGCAACTATCTACGATCCCGCACAGGCTCACATGTCTGAATAGTGGCGCAACCTACGAGGATCAATTTAAAGGCGCGTTTTTGTCTGCCGCTTTTTGTATCACTGTGCATATGCGGCGAGCGGATACCTAGTTTCGAAGTAGACTGATTAAAAAAACTGACGCCGCCTAGTCGCAAAAAAGATTGGGTTCCTTGTTTGCAAAAATAAATAAAACAGCGGCCGCTCTTGACCGATGAGCTTCTACCCTCGCTTATTTCTAAATGACCGATCCGACGCTGCTATCATATCAGAAATCAACGCAAAAGCGTTCGGTCAGCTCATTGCCCGTTTTAATTGCGGGAATGTCGACTAAGATCGCCGATATCGTTCGCTGTCCGCGATGCTTAAGTCGCTTGAGCACAACAGTCTCGGTAAACGCTGATAACAGGTGGGCCTGCTCCAATGGAGCATGCGCGTACGCAAGATTGGGCTTTCCGGCCGCGCAAGACGGCGTGCCAGCCTTGGTGGATTTTGAAAACTCCGTGCTGTCTCGTCGTGAAGTAAGTCCGCCGATCGCCGATAGAAGCAACTGGAACATTCTTAGGGAGCGCGTACTACGGGCGCTTCTTTGTTCGCGCGAGCCGACATCAGCTAATGCTGATAGCTTTCTTCGCGCAGTACATGGGGCGGATGATCATCCGAAAGTTCTGATCATTGGCGGCGCAACACGCGGCTTGGGAACTGACGCGATTTACGCCGACCCCAATATTTCCCTCATCGGCTTAGATATCTACTGCACCACAATCACTGACCTTGTTGCCGATGGCCATAACCTGCCGTTCGCAGATGGTTCGATAGATGGTGTCTGGATTCAAGCTGTTTTAGAGCACGTGTTGGAACCACATCGTGTTGTCGATGAGATATATCGTGTGCTGAGCGGACGAGGCGTCGTGTACGCGGAGACGCCCTTCATGCAACAAGTCCACATGGGCGGCAACGACTTCACCCGCTTTACGCACAGCGGTCATCGCTGGCTTTTCCGTCGTTTCGAAGAAATATCCTCGGGAGTCAGAGAAGGCCCCGGGACGGCGATGCTCTGGTCGATAAAATACTTTTTTGCTTCGATATCCGGTACCTACAAAGTAGGCACGCTGGTCGCACTGGCATTTTTTTGGCTGAGATTTTTTGATAGGATCTCACGACGGCAAATTGCGCTTGATGGAGCGAGCGGAATTTATTTTCTGGGACGGCGATCCGAACGAACTCTGAGCCCGGGAGAAATATTGGCTCTGTATCGTGGTGCGCTCAGGACCGCGTAAGACGAGGCACTAACAAAAAAATAACTCGTCGAAATTCACGACACGCGGTCTGGCTCGATCAACGATAAAACACCGCGAACTTCGCGACGAATCCGACGTCGGTCAAAGACATGCGGGCCAGAGCTGCGAGTTTGGATTTTGCCGGACGGAAGATCCCCCTGATTTTCGAAGAGGTTGGAAACTAGAGCACATCACGATTACGCTGAGACATGCTCTAATCGCCGCACAATATTTGCGCACATCGCCGCACGCCCGAAGTGTTAAGATACTAGGCACCGTGGAGACGCGGTCCGACGCGATGGACGCCAAACGGCAACTGGGAGGGTACCTATGGAACCTGACTCAGAACCATTGTTGCAACCAAAGCAGCGTAAAGACGGCAGTTGGTACGCCGAAGCGAGTTGGCCGAAAGCCCCACCAGAAGACGTCGGCCATTTCAAATCCGCATCCGACGTTCGTGACTGGATCGCGAGAGAGGCCAGAGTTTATTTTCAGCGACGAGCTGGGCTGTAATCGAATTCTTCGCCTTATCGAAGCGAATTTGTGCGGTCGCTTCTTCTGTTAGCCTGCTTTTCTTCTCGCAAGAGACGTGGAGGCCGAGAAATCGGGCCAACTCGATCGGGGGGCGCGCCGACCTAAAAACACCCGCTCGCCTTCTGTTGGTACTGGTCCGGTCGTCGGACAAATTTTGTTCAACCGCATTTGTGTCGATAAATGTGGAGGCCGAGCGAGAGGATCGAACTCTCGGCCCTGCGACATACAAAGTCGCTGCTCTGCCACTAAGCTACCCGGCCACAAGCGGTGTTTTAGCACCGGCCACAAGATGGTTCAGGGCCGCTTCGAGATCAATTCCAAAGAATCTTTGTAGGCAAATACGATTTGCTCGTATCGTCTGCATTCTTGTGAAATTTTGCCAATCGGTTGCAATCACAATCAGGTATGATCCTCCGCCTCGATGACTGTCCTATTATCACTATGTCCCGGCGCCGCGGCGGCGCCCTGATGTGTTTGAAGGGGACGAGACGAAGGAGACTTTCATCGTGATGTCGGCGCCACTGGCCGTTGGCGCCTTCCTGATCGCGTTCAGGATCTGAAACCCCCGCATTGGCCCAGAAACGCAGGCTGAACGCTGTGCCGGCAAAAACCCCTGCCAAAAAGAGGCCGCGCCAGCCGTTCACAATTGCGGCAATGACTTGTCAAATTGTGGACAAGTTCATGGAAATGCGGTATTGTCCACCCCCATAGATTGGGGGGTGGCAATGCTTGCAAAACCAGAGCGGCAGGCACTTTCGCGACGTCTCTTCGAGGCTCTTAGCGAGCGCCTTCCAGATCGCTATGTCATGCTGACCGTAGTGGTGGTGGCCCCGCTGGCTTTCGGCGCATTCGTCATCGCGTTCATGCTACCGCCGCCCTACGCTTTCGCTCCGTAAATTCTCAGCAGAAGGTAGGGTCACTGAGGCGGTCAGATCGCTATCGGCCTGCTGGCGCCGGCGTCCCGTCATCCCATCCGCATGACGGAACCAACCGGTTCTCGGGCAAGTTGGCGAGAAGGCGGACCCTGATCGGGAATGGTCGGGGCTGAGCATTTGCAGCGACGACACTGGGGGTAGTGAATGCTGTTGGTTTTGATAAACGTATTGGTGATCGTCGTCGTTGGCGCGATCCTCTTCTATCTGATCGATAGGTTTGTGCGTGACGGTCGACTGGCCAATCTCCTAAAAATTCTCGTTGTGCTGATTTGCCTCGCGGCAATCCTGCAACGATTGTTGCCAGTGCTCGGCGTCAGCTTTTAGCGCTCCCAACCGTTGGGTCGCGTGGCCCCGGGAATAGCTCACGCTCGAGACCCATCGTCACTCATAGCGCCCGCATGGTGCTGATCGCATCCCATGTGGCAACCGGCTTGCGGTGCCGCCAACATGTCTAGGATGCCAGCGCAATCGAACCACCGCAGCTGGTCGGCGAGGTCGAACATGGCGATCACGGCCACCTGCCAGGGCCTTCACTCTGGGGGGATTGAAGGGGCGTACTACGTTGTTCATTGCATGTGCCCTGACAATCCTGTCGCCAATGACAAAACATCGGGGCGTTGCCCGAATTTACCCTGGGGCAAGTTTGAAATCTGGAATTAAGGCGGCGCCCCACTGACCGGCAGGTGCGATGAGCAATGCGGCCGCGAGGGCGTGCTAGCCGGTCGCACTCTCAAAGGAGGGCGAGAATGTTGCCAGTTGTTTGGGTGCTTATGGTTTTTGCGCCGACTACGAAGACACCGCCGTCATGGTATCCCTGGCGCGTCTCGGAGACCAAAGAGGTGTGCCTGGAACGTGCGCCGCATGACTTGGAGGATTGGGGCGGCAAAGAAATCCTCAAATGGAAGTGCGAGCCCTACCGACACTAGTTGCCGTGCTGATCGCCCGCTGGGCCGATATGAGGCGGTGGAGATCTTTGGTGTGGCCTCGAGGGGAGCGAGCTGCATGAACGGCAATAACGCGTTAATCTCGGCACCCGAAGCTCTACGGCAGACGGGGCGAGACCATCTGAACGCGATCAGGTCCGTCCCACGTTTAGTTTGCGTCATGGGATTGCGCTTTGCCCGGTTGTCCCTTCGCATGTTGACGGTCCCCGCCATTGTGATCGCCCTCATGACAGACTGTGCGTTAGCGGCTGAGATGCCGAAGGACTTTCGGGGTACATGGTGCACCACGAACGATAGCCTCATGGGCGATTGGAGCGCTTCCGAAGGCGCAGAGTGCGAGGGTAGTTCTGCCGTCTCGATCACGGCCGCTGGGGTGAAAAGCTCCGCATTCTCTTTGTCTTGTACGGTCCGAAAGGTCTTCAAATTCGATGTCTGCCCCTGGGGAATGATTGTTCAAAATCGAGAGCGCGCTCGGGTTCTCAGACCATCCCAGATAAACCCTTGGAGCGCTGGTTATCACATTGTGCTTCAATGCTCAGGCATCGCCGAGCGCGAGAAAACGGTGCAGAACGATTGGGTGATTGAAAAGGGAAGCATCCGCGTTGGCATCCCTGGCGACTACCGGTGTCCGTGGGATAGAGGAGAGTAAGATTCGGAGCGGAGCCCTATACGAAGCGCCGATCAGGTAGCGCGCTCACATAGAGCCACGCCAAGTAGCACGCTGGTCGCACATGGTGGCCCATGGCTTGATTCCCCACTTTGAACAGGAGCGATCGTAGACTTTTCAGGCGCCGGGGCATGATGAGCGAAGGCAAGTATTGCGTCGCGTTTTAAGAAACGCGCTAAAGGTGCTGGCGAAGAGAAGATCGTCGACCCTCGCCAATCTTACGCAGGCTCGTGCCATCTACTGTAACCGCGTGTCTCCATAGCCGGATCGGCCCATGAAGCTCCTAAGTCGTTCGGGCTTTTGGGCACGGTTCGAGGTTTGTTCAGGCACGACGAGGCCGGACCGTTGTCTACGAAAGTGCTGCGTTCGCGGTGATTTTCTTGAGTTTCAGTGGTGGGCGGTACAGGGATCGAACCTGTGACCCCTTCCATGTCAAGGAAGTGCTCTCCCGCTGAGCTAACCGCCCGGGCCAAGGGCTCTGGGTTTACGTTCGACTGTCGGCACGGTCAAGACCGCCGTAGCCGGCACCCTGCATTTGACGCGAAGATTTGGGCATCGCGTGGACGTTTGGCGCGAAGGCTGCGCTCGCGGAGCCGCTTCGCAAGCCCTATCCGACGCTCGGGTGCGGGACTTGCCGCCCAAGCCGACCGTTGCAGGCTTGAGCGTTAACGTTTGCCGCCATGTCGCGGAGCGCGCTTAGAACTTCACCCGGTCGGCGCCCTTGAGGCCGAGCGTGGCGCGCGCTTCGGCCGGGGTGGCGACTTCAAAGCCGAGCTCCTCGACGATGCGGCGGATCTTCGCCACCTGCTCGGCATTGCTCTTGGCGAGCTTGCCGGGGCCGATATAGAGCGAATCCTCCAGGCCGACGCGGATGTTGCCGCCCAGCATCGCGGCGTTGGTGCCGAAGTTCATCTGGTGACGGCCGCCGGCCAGCACCGACCAATAATACTCCTTGCCGAACAGCTTATCGGCCGTGCGCTTCATGAACATGAGGTTGTCGAGATCGGCGCCGATGCCGCCGAGAATGCCGAAGATCAGCTGCACGAATACCGGCGGCTTGAACATGCCGCGATCGATGCAATGGGCGAGGCTGTAGAGGTGGCCGACATCGTAGCATTCATGCTCGAATTTGATGCCGTGCTCCTCGCCGAGCAGGTTGGACATCTTTTCGATGTCGCGAAAGGTGTTGGGGAAAATGTAGGTGTCGGAATTGGTGAGGTAGCTTTCTTCCCAATCGTACTTCCAGGTCTTGTAAGCGCTTCGCCATCGGATAGAGCGCGAAATTCATCGAGCCCATGTTGAGCGAGCACATTTCGGGCGAAAGCTGCTGCGCGGCGGAGATGCGCTGCTCGACCGTCATGGTCACGGCGCCGCCGGTGGTGATGTTCACCACCGCGTCGGTCGCCTGCTTGATGCGCGGCAGAAACTGCATGTAGACGGCCGGATCCGGCGTCGGGCGGCCATCCTTGGGATCGCGGGCGTGCAGGTGCAAAATCGCGGCGCCGGCCTTGGCGGCGTCGATCGCCTGGGTGGCGATCTCATCGGGCGTGACCGGCAATGCATCCGACATCGTCGGGGTATGGATCGAGCCGGTAATTGCGCAGCTGATGATGATTTTATTGGCCATCGACGTTTCTTTCCCTCTCGGCGCCCACACAACGACGGACAGCGAAGGCGGCGCTCGTCAGCGGGGTGTCATATCCCGCCTCGGCGGCCGCGGCCACTACTATCACGCGACCATAACGCAAGCGGCCGTCCGCGACCGCGGCCGAATTCGGCCAAAGCGTGGCTGCAACTTCGCATTGAACGCAGGCGCTTTTGCCCGAAAAGTTCATATCCCACGCCCTCTCCGGGTCTGTGATGGCTATCCGAGGGATGCCGTCAAGTCGAAACCGCGCTTGCCGGATATGCGTTCGGTGCTTTAAGTTTCGCGCCGTCAATTGAGGGGGCGGCCCCGCAGCGATTGAGATCGGAGAAACGCAAGATGCGAGCCAGATACGCGACGGTTGCTGTTGCCGGTCTTTTGTCGCTCATCGCTGCCGGCCAAACGCTCGGCGCCGAGCAGACGGCTGCAGGGCTTTGGCAATCGCTCGACGACGATACCAAGGAGCCGACCGGCTGGTTTCTGATTCGGCGATGACGGCGCCGCTTATGACGGCGCCATCGTGAAAATGTTTCTCAAGCCCGGCGAAGATCCGAACGCCGCCTGCACCAAATGCACAGACGATCGGCGCAACAAGCCTTGGCTGGGCCTCGAAATCATCCGCGGCATGAAACGCAACGGCATGAAATACAACGACGGCACCATCCTGGATCCGCGTAACGGCAGCATCTACAGCGCCGAGATGACGCTGTCGCCTGACGGCCAAACGCTGACCGTCCGCGGCTATCTGGGCATTTCGCTGTTGGGAAAAAATCAATATTGGACGCGCTTGCCGGCCTCGGCCTTCAACGAGATCGACCAGCGCTTCAATCCCAACGCGCCGGCACCGGCTCCGGCTTCCGGCAAGAAGAGCGCTGCACCCAAGCCTAAATAACTCTGCCGCCGTCCCGGATGTGCGGCAAGCGCGCCGCACCCGCACCCGGCTTCAGTTTGCTGAAACGCTGCGTTGTCCTCTCCCACGGCGAGAGGGCACGGTACGTCTTGCCGCTTAAACCAGCAGGTATCGCGAGGTGCTCTCACCCCGTGCGGGAGAAAGCAACGCTGGAGTTTCGGCAAACGCCGTCAGGCGAGGCGCGCAGAGCCCCTTCGTGAAAAAACGCGACTCTTAATCCGTCAGAGCGGCGACGCGCTTAAGCCGTTCCTGATGGTGCAATTCTTTCTCGCGCGGCTTGCCCATGAGGATCGGCTGGAAGAACGCCGCCGCCGTCATCGTCGTCAACAGCGAGATGGCGAGCAACTTGCCCATGCTCGAGGTGCCGGGATCGCTGGAGAAGTAGAGACTGCCGAATGCAGTCGCGGTGGCGCACGCGCTGAAAGTGACCGCGCGCGTCAGTACTGATTGCAGCAACCGCGTCTGCCCCTCACGCCAAGCCATGATGTAATAGATCTTGAACGCCACGCCGACGCCGAGCAACAGCGGCAAGCGCGATGATGTTGGCGAAGTTGAGCGGCATATCGATCAGCGCGCAGATTTCCAGCGTCACCAGGCCGGCGACCAACAGCGGTATGAGCGTCAGCAGCACGTCGCCGAGCTTGCGCAAGGTGATCCAGAGCAACACCGCGATCGACAACAACGCCCACGCGCCCGCCTGAAGGAAGGCGGTGATGACGGTGCGGCGGGCTTCAAGAATCGAAATGGGGCCCTCGGTTGCGTTGGGCTCCACGCTTTGCACGTCGCGGGCGAAGGCGCGCAAAATCGTGTTGTCGTTCTGGTTGCCGCTCGGCGCCACTTCGAGCCGCGCCTGCCCGTCCTTGGTCATCCACTGATTCACCAGTTCGGGCGGAAGATTGTCCCGCGTCACCGGCTTGGCTTTCATCAGGTTACGCAGGTTCTCAAGCGCGGTTTTCAACGGCTGCACGAAGGCCAACTCGGCGCGCTGGCGCGCGGCCTGGTCGCCCTTGGCGAGCGCTTCCAGATCCTTGGCCAATCGCTTTCCGGCATCTGCGCCTGCCCCTGCCGGTGCGTCGGCGGCGAGCTTGTTGAGGACGGTCAGCGTGCTGTTGATGGTGGCAACCGTTTCCTCATCGGTCGGCGGATCCGCCACCGTCGCGGGCGACAGCGACGGTCCGAGCGATTCGGCAATGCTGTGAACGAGCGGCAGCTTTTCGTCCTGATGTTCGGGGATGAAGCTCGACAGCGTCGTCACCCGCGCGACTTGCGGCAAGGCGCGAAGTTTTGCCGCCATGGCGTCGGCGGCCGACAGCGACGGCTCCAGCGCCACGATGTCGTTGGCGGCGTTATCGGGCTGGCCTTGCAGCTCCAGATAGGTCGCAACCGATTCGACGTGGCGATTACGCAGGTTCATCGGGTTGAAATCGAAGCGCAGCCACATCAGCGACGGCGCGGCGCCGATGATCAAGAGCCCGGTGATGATCAGGATCACGGTGCGATGGCGCTCGAGAAACTCATCGACCGGCGCAAGATATTTGTAGCCGAGTTCGCGCGGCTCGCTGCGCGGCTTGAACCGGCTCAACAGCGCGGGCAGCAGCGTGATGCTGGTCAGGAAGGCGATCAACATGCCGACGCCGGCGATCAAGCCGAGTTCGGAAAGCCCCCGATACGCCGTCGGCAGGAAGGCCAGGAAGCCGGCGGCTGTCGCCAGGGCGGCGAGCGTCAGCGGCGCGCCGGCGCGCCGGCCGGCATGCAGCAAAGCCTCGTACAGGCCATCGACTTCGTGACGCTCGGCGCGGTAGCGCACGCTGTACTGAATGCCGAAATCGACTCCCAGTCCGACGAACAGCACCGCGAAATAAACCGAGATCAGGTTTAGCGAGCCGACCATCAGAATGCCGAGCGCGGCCGTGACCGAGAGCCCAACCGCAAGGCTGATGAACACCGCCAGGATGATCTGCCACCAGCGCAACGCCAGCCACATGATGAACAGCACCACCGCGATCGTGATGATGCCATTGAGCGCGGCATTTTCCTTGATCGTCGCGAACTGGTCGTCGTTCATCGGCACCGGGCCGGTCAGACGCACGTGCGCCTTATATTTCGATGCCAGATCGAGATCGGCGACCGCCTGGCGGATGGCGTTGCTGGCGCGCATGCCCGGCTGCAGCTCGGAATAATCCATCACCGGCTGGACTTTGATGAAGCGCAGCAAATCCGAGGTTTTCGCCGGCCGCCCTTGCGCCAGCACCTGCCAGGAGAAAGTCGCCGGCTTGCCGGCATTCACCTTCTCGAGCGTCTCGGCCGCTTGCGTCATCGGCCAGACCATTTCGTTGAGGGTCAGGTTGCCGGACTGTACGCCGAGCAGCCCGTATTGCAGCGCCTTGAGCGCGCCGCGCAAGCTCGGATCGGCGGCCAGCACCTGAATGAGCCGCTGCGCTTGCGACAACATCGCGGTCTGTCGCTGGAGCTGTTCGGTCGGCAGGAACAGGAGCCCATTCTGAGCAAAGAACGGATTGCCCTGCGTCTCATCGACCGTGGTGAAATAATTCTTTTCTTGGTTCAGCTTCGCCACCAGCGCGGCGGTGGCTTCCTGGACTAATTCGGGCGTCGGCGCATCAACTACGATGATGGTCAGATCGAATTGCGGGAACGCCTTTTCGAACGCGATCTCCCGCTGCCGCCCCGGACTGTTGGCCGACAGAAGCTGATTGATGTCAGTGTTTACCGAGAAATGAGAAGCCGCGTACCAAGACGACACAGCCGTCATCAGGACGGTAACGGCGATAACCCACCACGGACGGTGAATACAAAAGTGAATGGTGCGAACAACAAAGGAGGTGATCGTTTTCATGGGCAAAATTTCAAATATCGAGGTTCGGCGTGTGAAGCGTTAACAGCGGAACGGAGACACTTGCGCCGGAATAAGCCGCGCCCGTTTTAAGGGCAAGCGCGCAGCCAGCGTCGGTGCAATAGCATTTACGTCGTACCCAGGTCTCCGGTTTTTAAGTCTCCGGTCTAGGGCACTCTCCGGCGCGGCCGGCGGCTCTAGATGCCCTGAAACCGTTCAAAAGTGAAATCGGGATATTTTCCTAATGTCGGTCGTTAATCCAAGTCAAGGAAGTGAACGCCGCGCTGATCTTCGGTTAGTGCAATGCAGCACGCTGGACAACGCGGGCATTTTTGCTCAATGGTAGTGTGGGATGCTGGCACGGCGAACTCCCTGAACGTAACGGCCAAGATCTTAAGCGGCCAAGAACTTAACGGCCAAAGGCGGCTTGACTGTCACACCATCGTGGCCAAGTTCATTGCCACGGCGTTGTGACCAACGTATTGGTCCGGAAATACTGAGGAAAGTGTATGTTGCGGCGCAACGCCGCAGCCTCGCGCCCCCGGAGGTCTATTGATGAAGGTAATCCTCGCTCAGCCTCGCGGTTTTTGCGCCGGCGTCGTGCGCGCCATCGAGATCGTCGAGCGCGCGCTGCAGAAATACGGCCCGCCGGTCTATGTCCGGCACGAGATCGTGCACAACAAGCACGTGGTCGAAAGCCTCAAAGCCAAAGGCGCCCGCTTCGTCGAGGATCTCTCCGAAGTGCCGCCGCACGCCGTCACCATTTTCAGCGCGCACGGCGTTGCCAAGAGCGTCGAGGAAGAAGCGGCACAGCGCGAGCTTCCGGTCCTCAACGCCACCTGCCCGCTGGTCACCAAGGTGCACAATCAGGGCAAGCGCTACGTCGGCGCAGGGACGCCGGCTCATCCTCATCGGTCACGCCGGCCACCCCGAAGTGGAAGGCACGATGGGCCAGATCTCCGAGCCCGTGACGCTGGTGCAGACCGAGCGCGATGTCGACAGTCTCGACATTCCGCACGATACGCCGGTCGCTTATGTCACGCAGACGACATTGAGCGTCGACGACACCCGCGGCATCATCGCCGCGCTGCATCGCAAGTTTACCGACATCGTCGGCCCCGAGATCCGCGACATCTGCTACGCGACGCAGAACCGCCAGACGGCAGTGCGCGAGCTTTCGACCCTGGTCGATGTGATCCTCGTGGTCGGCGCTACGAATAGTTCTAATTCCAATCGGCTGCGCGAAATCGGCAACGAAGTCGGCATTCCGTCGCTATCTGGTCGCCGATGGCAGCGAAGTGCGCCCGGAATGGTTCAACGGCGTGAAGACCGTCGGCCTCACCGCCGGTGCCTCGGCGCCGGAAGTGTTGGTCGAAGACGTCATCGACGCTCTACGGCGGCTCGGACCGGTCGACGTTTCTCAACTGACCGGCCGGCAGGAGACCATCGAGTTTCGCTTGCCGCCGGAGCTCTCCGAAGGTCGTCGCAGCGCCGCGCGCGCTGAAGCGAAGGTTTAACGGGCGAAGCAAAAGCGCTAATGTAGAGCCGCAGCGGGGGATTGGCGCGGCGAAACATGCAGCGAGACTAAAGACGCATTCGCCAAGAAGAAGAAAGAGGGACCATAGTGGCAGTATCACTTCGACAGACCGCAGCAGTCGGCACCTATCTGCTCAAGCAGCGGCTGACCGGACGTAAGCGTTATCCGCTCGTGCTCATGCTCGAGCCGCTATTCCGGTGCAATCTGTCCTGCTTCGGTTGCGGCAAGATCGATTATCCGGACGCGATCCTCAACAAGCGTCTGTCGGTGAAGGAATGCCTGGACGCGGTCGACGAGTGCGGCGCGCCGATGGTGGCTATTCCGGGTGGCGAGCCGCTCATTCACAAGGAAATCGGCGAGATCGTCAAAGGCATCGTGGCGCGCAAGAAGTTCATCTCGCTGTGCACGAATGCGCTGCTGCTGGAAAAGAAGCTCGATCTGTTCGAGCCGTCGCCGTATCTGTTTTTCTCCGTGCATCTCGACGGCCTCAAGCATCACCACGACAAGTCGGTGTGCCTCGAGGGCGTGTTCGACAAGGCCGTGTCGGCGATCAAGGCCGCGAAGGCCCGGGGCTTTTCGGTCAACGTCAACTGCACGATCTTTGAAGGTCATCCGGCCGAAGACATCGCCAAGTTTCTCGACCTCACGGCCGAGCTCGGCGTCGGGGTGTCGATCTCGCCCGGCTATGCGTACGAGCGCGCGCCCGATCAGCAGCACTTCCTGGCGCGGCGCAAGACCAAGGACCTGTTCCGCAAGGTGTTCGCGCTCGGCAAGGGCAAGAAGTGGAATCTCACCCACTCGGGCATGTTCCTCGACTTCCTCGCCGGCAACCAGGAATTCCACTGCACGCCGTGGGGCATGCCGACCCGTAACGTGTTTGGCTGGCAGAAGCCCTGCTATCTGCTCGGCGAAGGCTACGTGAAGACCTTCAAGGAGCTGATGGAAACGACCGATTGGGACGCCTACGGCACCGGCCGCTACGAAAAATG
Source organism: uncultured Alphaproteobacteria bacterium (assembly GCA_963737755.1). Classification (GTDB taxonomy): domain Bacteria; phylum Pseudomonadota; class Alphaproteobacteria; order Rhizobiales; family Xanthobacteraceae; genus BOG-931. The sequence continues at coordinate 39,635 of CAVTTZ010000034.1, forward strand.
CGCGAACTGCATGGCGCATTGCGGCTACGAGCCGACCGCGGCCGACGTCAGCTTCAAGCGTCCGCTCAAGGCGCTCGCGCTGGCGCTTGGCGGCGTCAAGACCGAAGGCCCGATGGCGCCGGAAATCTCGCTCGCCAACCAGCGGCCGGCCAAATACGTGTTCGACAGTCAGGTCCAGCTGCGGCTCTCGGAAATCCGCGCCAACGAAGCGCGCGAGAAGGCCGCCAAGGAAGCCGCAAAGAAAGACGCCGCAGCCAATCGGTCGGCTAGCGCTGCCTAGGAGTTTTTGGGGGCACGATGAATTGCGCAGATGTCATGCGTGCCCTCAAAAGCCATGAAGCCGAGCTCAAAGAGCTCGGCGTCGAACATTTATTTCTCTTTGGCTCGGTTGCTCGCGGCGAGGCAGACAACGCCTCCCGAGGTTGATTTGTTTTTCGATCACCAAAAGGGAAGTCTTGGTCTCTACGAGCTGATGGACGTCAAGCAAAAGGCCCAAGAAATATTGGGCGCGAAGACGGACACCATGACTTCGCGCCAGTTTGCACCCGTTGTTGCGGGAGCAAATTGAGAAGGCCGCGCAGCGCATATTCTGACGGCGATTCGCGCGCCCAACTTGCGCCTCGCCCACAAGAGTTAGCTAGAAACTAAACTCTTCGGCCCGCCTCACATCCCGTACGCCACCGCGTTCGTATTGCCGCGCTTGAGGTTGCGGTAACGCGCCATGGCCCAAACCGGGAAGAATTTCGAATAGCCGTGGTAGCGCAGATAGAACACCCGCGGGAAACCGGTCGCGGTGTAGCGCGGCTCGTCCCAGAAGCCGTCGGCGCCCTGGGTGTCGGTCAGATATTTGATGCCGCGCGCGACCGCCGGATGATCATTCTCGCCTACCGCCATCAGCCCGAGCAGCGCCCATGCGGTTTGCGAGGCGGTCGAGGGCGCGCGCTCATAGCCGTGATAGTCGAGCTTGTAACTCGCCCCATCCTCGCCCCAGCCGCCATCTTCGTTCTGGATATCCAGGAGCCATTTCGCGGCCTTGCGCATCTCCGGCGCTGCATGATCGACACCGCAGGCGTTTAGCGCGCAGAGCACCGACCAGGTGCCGTAGATGTAATTCATGCCCCAGCGGCCGTACCAGCTGCCCTCGGCAAGCTGCGTGCGCCGCAGATAATCGACGCCGCGCTTCACGGCCGTGCTGCTGGCCTCGGTCTCGCCGAACTGCGCCAGCATCGAGAGACAGCGCGCCGTGACATCTTCGGTCGGCGGATCGAGCAGCGCGCCGTGATCGGCGAACGGAATGTTGTTCAGATAATAATATTCGTTGTCGGCATCGAACGCGCCCCAGGCGCCGTTCTCGCTCTGCATGCCGATGATCCATTCGCGCGCACGCGCCATGCCTGGATCGTAGCTCTTGTGGCCGGATAGATTTTGCTCGCGGTCCATCGCCATGGCGACGACGGCGGTATCGTCGACGTCGGGATAATGCGCGTTGGCATATTGGAACGCCCAGCCGCCCGGACGCACGTCGGGGCGGCGCGCGATCCAGTCGCCGCGCACATCGAGCACTTGTTTGGGAACGAGCCAATCGAGCCCGTTTTTGACCGGAGCCGCGACCTTGTCGCCGCCGACTTCCAGCAATGCGTGACAGACCAGGCCGGTATCCCAGACCGGCGAAACGCACGGCTGGCAATAAGCTTCGTCGTCGTGCACCACCAAAAGCTTCTCGACCGACTTGCGGGCGATGGCGCGGAGCGGATGGTCTTCCGGATAGCCGAGCACGTCGAACATCATGACCGAGTTGGCCATGGCGGGGAAAATCGCGCCCAAGCCGTCCTCGCCGTTGAGATGCTCGATGGTCCAGGCCACGGCAGCATCGACCGCGCGCTGGCGCGCCGCTTTCGGGAAGAACGGCTCGGTGGTGCGCAACACGTTATCGACGCCACGGAAGAACCAGAACCACGACGCTTTCTGCTGCGGCGCCTTCGCGGTCGGGCCGATGCTCTGCGGCGGCGCCACGAACAACTCGTCGATGCGCACGCCCTTGGCGTTGCGCGCACGCGGCTTTTTCATCATCAGCACCAGCAACGGCACGATGACGGTGCGGCTCCAGTAGGAGATTTTGTCGAGATGGAATGGAAACCATTTCGGCAGCAGCATCACTTCGACCGGGATCACCGGCACGGCGCGCCACGGAATGAAGCCGAACAGCGCCAGCATGATGCGCGTGAAGACGTTGGCGCGCTCGGCGCCGCCACGCGCCAGAACGGCTTCGCGCGCTCGCCGCATGTGATCGGCGTCGATCGGATCGCCGATCATCTTCAGTGCGAAATAGGCTTTCACCGTCGCGCTGATGTCGAGATCGCCGTCGCGGAACAGCGCCCAGCCGCCGTGCGGCTCCTGAATGCGGCGCAGATAGACCGCGATCTTGCGTTCGATCTCGGCGTCGACCGGCTCGCCGAGATAATGCCGCAGCAGCACATATTCGGCCGGAATGGTGGCGTCGGCCTCGAGCTCAAAGACCCAATGGCCGTCCGGACGCTGCAGCCCCAACAGCGCCTCGGTGCCATTCTGGATCTGCCGCTCGAGCCCATCGAAATTGACGCGCGCGCCATCCGTATCCATGCCAGCCGATGTGCGCAGTTTGACCGTAGCGTTCATCATGGTTGTTCGGATTGCTGAGCAATGATGCCGGCGGCGCGGTTGCCTGAACGGATCGCACCCTCGATGGTAGCTGGCAGGCCGGTGTCTGTCCAATCGCCGGCCAGAGCCAGATTGCGCCATTTGGTGACGGCCCCGGGGCGTTTGGCGTCCTGGGCCGGGCTCGCCGCGAAGGTCGCGCGGCGTTCGCGCACGATCTGCCAAGGCGGCAGATCGGCCGGCAATCCGGTGATCGTCGCGAGTTCGCTCCAGATTTTTTTTGCCAGCTCTTCGCGCGGCGCATCGATCAACCGGTCGCCGGCGCTGATGGTGACCGACAGCCGGCCCGGGAAGGCGAACAGCCATTCCGTGGTGGCGTTGAGCACGCCCATGATCGCCGGCTGCGCAGCCGGCGGCTCGATGCGGAAATGTGCGTTGACGATGGCGCGGAATTCGGTCGGCACGGTCAGGTCGCGCAGCACCGATGACGCAATGTAAGGCGGCACCGCGAGAATGACCGTGTCGTTGGCGCTCAGGCTTATAGTCTCGGCGCCGAAATCGAGTGCCTCGACCCGGTCCGCCCCGAGCCGCAGCCCGCGCAATTGATGCTCCATGCGCACGGTCGTGCCGTGGCTTTGCAAATGAGCAAGCGCCGGCTCGATCAGGGTCGAACCCAATCCTTCGCGCGCGATCAGCGGCCGACACGCACGGCCGCCGACCGCCAAGGTCTCGCGCACGATCGCGCCGGCGAGCCGCGCGGCGCCCTCGGGCGCGTTGATATTGAGCGCGGCGAGCAGCAGCGGTTCGACCAGACGTTCGTAGAGCGGGCCCTTGCAGGCAATCACTTCGCCGACCGATTTGCCCGGCGGCGCCCAGAGCAGCCGTGCCAGCGGCAAATAATCGAGCACGCCGGTACCCGGCACGCGCCGCGCCGGATCGAACACCCAGAACGGGATTGGCCCGTCGTTCATGCGCAGCGTCCAGCGCGCGCCGCTTGCCAGATCGGCGAACGAAAACTCGGCATGCGCCGGCCCGATCAATCGCTCTTCGGCGCCGATGCTGCGCAGATAACCGAGCGCGGCCCGATTGCCCGACAACAGCAGATGGTTGCCGTTGTCGATGGTCATCCCGACCGACGCGTCGTGATAGGAGCGGCAGCGGCCGCCGGCGAATGCGGTCGCTTCATGCACCACGACCGCACGGCCCTGCTGGGTGAGCCGCACCGCCGCGGACAGGCCGGCGAGACCGGCGCCGATGATGTGGGTGGTTCCGCTCATCAGATCAGGTTGCGTAACACAATGATGAGAAGCCTCGCCTTCGGCAATTTCACCACAGCGCGCGGAGCCGTGAAGCCGCGTTCGACAAGCTTCTCGAGGATGATGTGATAGGCCTCGCCCATGATGCGCGGCGCCCGTACCGCGCGGCGCGGGCTCTTTGCCATGATCATTTGCGCAGCGCGAAACTCGCTCTCGGCGATTTGGATGATCGGCACGCAGGCTTGCGCGACCGCCGCGTTGGTCACGACCTCGCGCGGCTCCGTCGAGGTGATGCCCGCCGCCTGCAGCGCGTCGCGCGGCAGATAGAGCCGACCCATGGACGCGTCCTCATCGAGATCGCGCAGAATGTTGGTCAGTTGCAGCGCGCGGCCGAGATGATGCGCCAACGCCAAGCCGTCCTCGTGCTCCATGCCGAAGACGCGCACCGAAAGTCTACCGACCGCGCAGGCGACGCGATCGCAATACAGATCGAGGGTCGGCCGGTCGGGCGCGCGGATGTCGGCGATCACGTCCATCTCCATGCCGTCGATGACGGCGATGAAATCCTCGCGCTGCAGATCGAACGTGCGCACTGCCTGCGCCAGGCCGGCGAGCTCCTGCGGTCCGGCGCCGCGATAGATCGCGTCGATGTCGGTGCGCCATTGCGCCAATTGCCCGCGGCGCGGATCGCGCGGGCCAGGATCGTCGGCGATGTCATCGACGGCGCGGCAGAACGAATAGATCTCGAACATCGCCTCGCGCTGGGCGCGCGGCAGGATGCGCATGCCCCGGTAGAACGAGCTGCGAGACGCGCGCTCGGCCGCGAGAGAGGGTTTGTTCACTCACGCCCCCCGTGGCGTTTGTGTCGTAACGGCGGGGCGACCGCCGAGCCGGCGAAACGCGCCACCGACCACGCCGGCCAGCGTCAGGCCGGCAATGGCGGGCTTCGACAGATGCACGCTATCGCACAACGGATCGCGCTCCATCAGCAAGCGCGCAATCCGGTGCGCCAGCGTGTTGATGACAGAAACTTCCAGCGCCAGCCGCCGATCGTTGATCAAGAGCGCAAACACGTCGCTCTCGCTGAGGAGCCGCTCTGTGCGTTCGGCAAGACCGTGCAGAACGGTCAGCAGCGCCGGCGACGATTTTGGTTCGCCAAGCGCTTCGACGCCGACGCCGTGGGCGGCGAGGACATCGAGCGGAACATAGACGCGGTTGAGATTGCGAAAATCTTCCCCGCAATCTTGCAGGTGGTTGTTGATCTGCAATGCCGCGCACAGCGCATCGTTGGCCGGCCAGGTGCTCCGGCTTTCGCCGTGCACATCAAGGACGAAGCGGCCGACCGGCATCGCCGACAGCGAACAGTAACTGATCAGATCGTCCCAGTCGCGATAGCGCAGCTTGGTGACGTCGAGCTTGAAAGCGGCGAGCAGATCCTGCGCGTGGCGCGGCGACAAGCCGCGCTCGGCCAGTGCCGTGCGCAATCTTACCGCCGCCAAATCCTCGCTGTTGTCGCCGACAAGACCCGCGCCGAGCCGATCCAGCAACCGAAGTTTTTCTTCCGCCGGTAGCGTCGCGTGATCGGCAATATCGTCGGCGGTGCGGACGAAATTGTAGAACGCCATGATCGGCGCGCGATGGCGTGGGCTGATGAGAAAAGACGCCACCGGGAAATTCTCGTCCCGGTGTCCTTTTCCCGAACGCCAATCGTTTGCGTCGGTCATGCTCGCATCGTTCATCGCGGTTCCGAAATGTTACTGTTGTGCAGGCTCGATTGCTGCGGGTTCACGTCCTGCAAGTTCGCCTGCGCCCGCCCCTTCCACATACCACCGCGTCCGCGGGCATGCTGATAAGCGGAATCGAGGGTAAACGCCATATAGGTTGCGGCAATCGCCGGCAACGCCACACCCCACAGCGGCGAAGTGCGATAAAACCGCACGATCGGCTGGAACGCCAAGGCCATCAGCAGCCAGGCGGCAAGCCCGAGAATTCGCGGCCAGCCGCTCGCAAAAATCGTCAACAAAACCGGGAACAGGTAGGTCACCGCCAAGCCCAGGACGGTGCCGGCCAGGATCAGCGGCGAGTATTGCAATTGGGCATAGGCGGTGCGGGAGACCATTTTGCGGATATCGGCGACCGCCGGATAGTCGCGAATGCTGTGCACCCCGTCGGTCAGTCCGATCCAGATCGGGCCGTGGGCCTTGAGCCGCTTGGCCAGCGCGCAGTCGTCGATCAAGGCGTTGCGGATCGACGCCATGCCGCCGGCGGCCCGCAAGGCTTCACGCCGCACCAGCATGCAGCCACCCGCGGCCGCCGCGGTGCTGCGGCGCGGATCGTTGGCCCAGGCGAACGGATAGAGCATCTGGAAGAAGAAGATAAAGGCCGGGACGAACATTCGCTCCGCGAAACTCTCGCAGCGGAGTTTTGCCATCAGCGAGGTCAGCACCGTGCCGCCGGCGCGAGCGCGCGCGACCAGCTTGCGCAGTTCGTCGGGCACGTAAACGATATCGGCGTCGGTGAAGAGGATGTAGTCGGGTGGCATGGGCGCCGTCTCGGCGGCCTCGACACCCTGATTTTGCGCCCACAGCTTTCCGGTCCAGCCGCCCGGCAGCGACCGCCCGGAGATGACCGTGAGCCGATCCGTTGCGGCAAGCGCCGTCGCCGCGGCTCGGGCCACCTCGGCGGTTCCGTCGCGGCTCTGGTCGTCGACCAAAATCACGCGAAACGGCCCCGGATAATCCTGCCGCAGCAGCGAGGCCACCGTATCGCCGACGCACTCGGCTTCGTCGCGAGCCGGGATCACGGCCATGACCGACGGCCACGGCCCCTGGGTCGGCGCGGTTCCATCGTCGCGCTCGCGGCCAAGCCAGAACAGGCCACGCCCAAGGAGCAGGTACAGCCAGATCGCCAATACCGTTGACGCTATGAGCCCGTTTGTCACAGATAGCCCTTGCAGTGGGGACCGCCTTGCGCCGCCGCGCCGAGGTCCTGGAACTCGAAGTCTTCCCGACGTCGAAGCTTCGCGAAGTCGTAAATCTTGGAGCCTCCATCCCGGCTGGCTCTTTTATCGCGTATAGAGCCGGATAGACACATCCGGAACGCCGCGTAGCGTGGCAATGAGAGCTTGGCAAGAACGTAATGAACGGAAAAATCAGCCCTTTTCTGAACCGCCTGGAGACCACCGCTAAGGATGTCGACCAGTTGCTCGATCGGCTTCTGACCGCAGCGACGGTTCCGGGCGAACTGGCGCGGCCAGACCGCCTGATGGAAGCCATCCGCTATGCATGCCTGGGTGGCGGCAAGCGACTTCGGCCATTTATGGTCGTAGAATCGGCCAGCCTGTTTCGAAGTGCCACGCCCGCAGGCGCTGATGGCCGGAGCGGCTCTCGAATGCGTGCACTGTTATTCGCTGGTGCATGACGACCTGCCCGCCATGGACAATGACGACCTGCGGCGCGGGCAGCCGACCGCGCATAAGAAATTCGACGACGCCACCGCCATTCTGGCGGGCGACGGGCTCCTGACCTTCGCCTTCGATCTGCTGTCGCGCATCGAGACCCATCCGGATCCGGGAGTGCGGGTCGAACTGGTCAGCGGGCTGGCCCGCGCGTCCGGGATTGGCGGCATGGTCGGCGGGCAATTGCTCGATCTCGCGGCCGAGGGCCGCTTCACCGGCAACGGACCGCAGCGGCTCGGCGAACAAGGCATTCTCACCTTGCAGGCGATGAAGACCGGCGCGCTGCTCCGTTATGCCTGCCAGGCCGGCGGCATGCTCGGTTCGGCGACGCCGCAGCAGCGCAAGGCGCTGGAGCGCTACGGCTCCGCCGTAGGCCAAGCCTTCCAGATCGCCGACGATCTTCTCGACGTCGAAGGCGACACCGCACTGGTCGGCAAGCAGACCGGCAAGGATGCGGGCGCCGGCAAAGCCACCATGGTCGATATTCTCGGCATCGACGGCGCCAAGACGCGTCTGCGCGAACTCGTCGGCGAAGCCGAACAGGCGCTGGCGCCGTTCGGCCAAAGCGCCGCCGTGCTGATCGAGGGTGCGCACTTCGTCGCCGACCGGCGCATGTAGTCGTCATCCGTTATCAGATCGCCGGCGATTCTTTTTGTAGAGAAGCAAATCTTTTGACTCGCGCATCAATCAAAAAGCTCGTAGCTTTCATGTCAGTTTTATGAGCCGCTTGACGGCTTTTTAGTTTCGAGCAACGAAGCTCGAAATAAACGGCAACGAAGCCCTCGGTCGCGTCTTTCAGACGCCCGGGGGCTTTTTGCTGTTTAGGGGACTGCGTTCGAAAAGCTAAGTCCGTGCACCGCCCTCGAAATGGGTGTCGGTGAACTGCGTCCAAATGGCCGGGTCTTGCACCACCTCAAAGTTGAGCGTCGGTGAACGGCATCCGAAAAGCTGCGTCGATACACCGCCCCGAGGACGGGTGTCGGTGAACTGCGTTCGAAAGGCTGGGTCCGTACGCCGCCCCGTAAATGGGTGTCGGCGATTTGCGAAACTTGTTCAGGGCATAGGGGAGCGAGCGATGTCTACAACAACCACTGCCGTCGAGTCGGAAGTCCAACAAATCGATCACGTGCTCGGCGAAGAATACGAGCACAAACCGGTACCGCTGGCGGCGCGACGAAGTCTGTTTTCGGTGACGATGGTCTGGATCGGTTTTCCAATGATCATCACCGGCGCCATGACCGGATCGGTGCTGGTGCTCGGGATGGGCTTTCAACGCGCGCTCATCGCCATGATCATCGGCAACTTGATCATGTTCGCCTATGTGGGCGCGCTCGGCGCCCTGGGCACGAAGAAGGGCATGAATTTCGCGCTCATCGCCAGCATCGTCTTCGGCCGCAAGGGCTATGTGTTTTCGTCCGGCTTGCTGTCGACATTGCTGCTCGGCTGGTACGCGGTGCAAACCGGCATCACCGGCAATCTCATCAGCTCGACTTATCATCTGAATTACGTGCTGATGACCGTGATCGCCGGCATCCTCTACATCGCCATCACATTCATCGGCGTGAAGGGCCTGCACTATATCGGCCTCGTGTCGGTGCCGCTCTTTGTCGTGCTCGGCGTTTGGGTCGCGGGCGACGCGGTCGCGCATCACGGCTGGGGCGCGGTGATGTCGTACGCCGGCGCCGACGGCAAAGGCGCGATGTCGATGGGCGTCGGACTGACCATCGTGCTCACGCTGTTCGTCGATGCCGGCACGGTGACCGCCGACTTCAATCGTTGGGCCAAGGATCTGAAAGGCTCGCTGATCTCCACCTTCAGCGCCTTCCCGTTCGCCAACCTCGTGGCGATGCTGGTCGGCGGCATCATGACGGCCGCGCTGGCGACACCGAACGCCAACCCGTTCGGCGCCGACAACATGTTCGGCTACATGAACGACAAGCAGCTGGTCTGGCTGTCGGTCCTCGCCTTCATCTTCCTGTATTGCAATCTCGGCTCTGTTTGCTCGCATTGCCTCTACAATGCCGCAACGGGCTGGTCGCGCATTCTCGGCAGCCACATGCGGATACTCGCGATTGCGCTCGGGATCATCGGCATCGTGATCGCCGCCGGCAACGTGTGGGCCTTCTTCATCGAATGGCTGACCCTGCTCGGCATTCTGGTGCCGCCGATCGGCGCGATCATCCTGGTCGATCAATATCTGTTGCGGGCCAATTCGGAAGCGACCAGCGAATGGCGCGATCCTGCCGTTCATCGCCTGGGCGGCCGGCTCGATCGTCGCCTTCTTCGTCAGCGAATACGCGCCGGAATATTCGACGGCCATTTCGGCCTTCGTCGTCGCCGGCGTTGTCTACGGCGTGCTGCAAAGCGTCGTGGCGCCGAAAACGCAGTACGCATCGTAGGCTCTCGGGCGATAAAAACCGGCGGCTGCCGCGCACGCGGCGGCCGCCTTGAGCCACCAGCTTCCAGCAGCAGCCGCTTTCAGCAGCGAGACACCTCATGCCGCTCGATTATGAAATCTACGATCTTGGCGATGTCCAATTGCAACGCGGTGCGACGCTGCGCGACTGCAAGCTCGCCTACAAGACCTTCGGCAAACTGAACGCGGAGAAAAGCAACGCCATCGTCTATCCGACCTGGTACTCGGGCCAGCACTACGACAACGAATGGCTCGTCGGTCCGGGCATGGCGCTCGACCCCGACAAATATTTCATCATCATTCCCAACATGCTGGGCAACGGTTTGTCGTCATCGCCCAGCAATACGCCTGAGCCCTATAACGGCCCGCGCTTTCCGCACGTCACCGCTTGCGACAACGTCCGGGTGCAGCACCGGCTGGTGACGGAGAAATTCGGCATCAAGAAGCTCCCACTGGTCACCGGCTGGTCGATGGGCGCGTTGCAGACGTTTCATTGGGGCGCGCTCTTTCCCGACATGGTGGAGCGCATCGCACCGTTTGCCGGCTCAGCGAAATGCTCACGCCACAATTTCGTGTTTCTCGAGGGCGTGAAGGCGGCGCTCACCGCCGACGCCGCATTCTTGGAAGGCTGGTACAAGGAAAAGCCGGCAAGGGGCTTGCGGGCGGCGGCGCGCGTTTATGCCGGCTGGGGATTTTCCCAGGCCTTCTATCGCGAGCAACTCGACCTCAAGAGCCTCGGCTATTCCTCGCTCGAGGACTTCCTGGTCGCCTTCTGGGAAGGCTTCTTCCTGCCCAAGGATGCCAACAATCTCTTGACCATGCTGTGGACGTGGCAAAACGGCGATATCAGCGACAACGAACTCTACGACGGCAACTTCAAGAAGGCGCTGGGCGCGATCAAGGCCAAGGCCTACGTCATGCCCGGCCAAACCGACCTCTATTTTCCGCCGGAAGACAGCCAAATCGAAGTCGACAACATGCCGAACGCCAAATTCCTGCCGATCCCCTCGATTTGGGGCCATTTCGCCGGCGGCCCCGGAACCAATCCTGACGACGTCAAATTCGTCGACAACGCCCTGAAGGAACTGTTGAGCGCGTAACCGACTCGGCCCGGGACGCGTCCGATAGCGGAACCACAACGGTGCTTTGTCGGCGCCACAATTTCCGCCATCGCGCTCCGACGCGCGGTTTCGCCAATTTGGCCGCGGCAGACGCGCTGACGGCGTGACATATCGCGTGATCTGTGTCACAGCGGTGCAGAACTGGACCGCGCAACATTGTGGCCGTTTCAAGCCTCCGCCTTGCTCGCTGGCCAGGCCCAATTGAAGTGGACGCTGGCGGGCCCTATCTGGTCAGGATTGCGCTATCGCGCGACAGCCGCTACCTCATCCCCCGGCGACATGCTCATGAACAAAAGACTGCGATCGACCCTTAGTGCGGCCACCGCTCTTGCCGTCATGGTTCCTCTGTTGATGCCTGTGGGCGTTGCGACACCCGCGCACGCGCAGGGGCTGGTCACCACGGCGGATGGCATCCCGCGCCAGCAGTCGATCATCCCGGTCCGCGCAAAACATAAGGCGCCGGCAAAAGCCCAGGAGCCCGAGGCGCCGGCGCCCGCGCCGAGTTCCACGGACCTCCCGCCGCGGGTCGATTATACGGCCGCCGAAGCGGTTCGCGCGGCTATTCCGGGAATGCCCGACGCACGCTTCTGGGGCGATTCGGAATCCGATTTTAAGGCGGCCTTGCCGTCGCAGCCGGGGCCGTGGCTGGTGCTCTCCAGCGGTGGCGCCGACGGCGCCTTCGGCGCCGGCTTGCTCAACGGGCTGACCGCGGGCGGCAAGCGGCCCGAGTATTCGGTGGTGAGCGGCGTCAGCACCGGCGCGCTGATGGCGCCGTTTGCATTTGCCGGAACGAAATACGACGAAGCGCTGCGCAAGTGTTACACGGAAATCACCGCCGCCGACGTCTTCGAAGCTGGCAGCAGCACCGGCGAGAGCTTCGTCAATTCCTGGCCGCTGCGCGACTTCATCAACAAGCAGATGACGCCGGAATTGATGGCGGACATCGCCACCGCGCACCGCAACGGACGCCGGCTGTTCATCGTCACCAGCGATCTCGATTCGCAACGCTCCGTGGTGTGGAATATGGGCGCGATCGCCGCGCATGGCGGTGAAGAGGCGCAAAAGCTATTCCGCAAGGTGCTGTTGGCCTCAGCATCGATCCCGGGTGGTTTCCCGCCGGTGATGATGGACGTCGAAGCCGGCGGCAAGCGCTTTCAGGAAATGCATGTTGACGGCGGTCTTGGCGGACAATTCTTTGTCGCGCCACCGTCACTGATGGCGAGTACCAGCGATTATCGGCTGCCGGCCACGCAGCTTTTCATCATCGTGAATACCGGCCTGCAGCGCGAATTCAAAGTCGTCGATCGCTTTGCGCCGATGATCCTGACCCAGTCGATCGGAATGGCCGTGCCCGTCGACACCAGCTTGATGCTCGATCGCGCCTACATCGCGGCGAAGCGCAGCGGTATCGACTACAATGTCGCCAGCATCCCGGCGACGTTCAGCGCGCCGAGCCGTGGGCCGTTCGACCCGAATTACATGAAAGCGCTTTATCAGGTCGGCTTCGACCAGGGTAGCGGCGCGACCGCCTTCGCTGTGCAGCCGCCGCCGCCGCCCAGTGGACCTGTACCGCAAGTCACTCCCATTCAGAAAACCGGAGCCAACCAATGAGAAATCTCGTGCGTCCGATTTTTGCTGCTGCGTTTGTCGCCCTGCTCGCCAGCAGCACGGTTTCGACCGATGTCTTCGCTGCGAAGGCTATGGTCCATGAAAATTTTGACGGCGCCTGGAGCGTGGTCATCAACACCGCGCGCGGCGATTGCGGCAGCGGCTTGCGCTACGGCGTGCGCATCGCCGGCGGCCGGGTGATGGGCGCCAATGGCGGCTATTCGGTTGGCGGCTCAGTTGCACCGAGCGGAGCGATCCGCGTGATGGTCGCCGAAGCCGGTCACTCGGCGAGCGGCACCGGACGGCTGCATGGCAATTCCGGTGGCGGCGTGTGGCGCACTGCCGGCGGCGAATGCTCGGGCAGCTGGTCGGCCGCGCGCGGCGGCGGCGGCTGGTAAGCCGTAGGCTCCGTTCTCGTTTTTTGCTGCGGCATGCCCTCGAGCCAAGCTTGGGGGCATGCTTTTTTGTGCGCGGTTCAAGCAAACGACCGCGCCCGGTTCGCGTCTCGGAGACGCGTCTCCCGCTTCAGGTTCTGATCAAAAATTATTCCGAGGTCCGCGTGCCCATGCTCGCATTCCACCATGGGCACACATCGCGCGCCCGCAGATAGTTGCCGTCCATCACGTTGAGCGGCACGCGTTCGCCTGCCTCGGCGTTGGCGATGCGCATCGCCCGCGCCTCCTCGCGCTTTTCCGGCGAGAGCCATGCGCGATCGTGCCCCCACAGGCTCGGGCCGTCCTGCCGCTCCTGTGCGACCCATGTATCCGGATCGATGCTGCGGCCGCCCCAGCCGTATTCGACCATGAAGCGCGACGGCGAAATTGAATAGAACGACGTCATCTCGTCGTTGGTATGCCGGCCGAACGTCGCGCCGATGCGGTCCGGATCGCGCAGCGCCAAGTCGTATGCCTGGCCGACGTCGTCGAGGTAGCAAAGCTCGACCATCAGGTGATGCACGCCGTCGGTGCCGGTGTCGACGAAGGCGAGGCTGTGGTGGCGCGGATTGAGGTGAAAGAAATACGCCCGGAACGGCCGCAGGATGTAATCGCTGAGGCGAAAACCGAGCATGTCGGTGTAGAACGGCATCACCAGATCGAGCCGCGCCGTGGTCAAGACCGCATGTCCCATGCCGAGCGGCCCGGTGCGGAAACCGGAGATCGACCGGCCCGGCCGAAACGGCTCGGCCGCAAGCTCCGCGCCGTGGAAAGCCTCAAGCCGATTGCCGACTGGATCGGCGAAGACGACCAGATCGCGAACCCGCCGTTCCTCCGCCAGCGCCCGTGAACCCCGCGCGACGACCACTCCGGATTTTTCCAGATGCGTCGCCAGCGCATCGAGCGCGGCCGCATCGGCGACTTCCCAGCCATAGAAGCCGACGCCTTCGCCGTCGGCGCCGTTGACGATCACCCGTTGCTTGCGGTCGTCCATGCGAAAGGCGCGCGTCGCGCGGCTTTGGTCGACCAGTTGCATGCCGAGAAAGCGCGTCGCATAGGTCGCCCATTGGTCGACGTCAGCGGTGCCGATCCCAACATAACCGAGCGACTGCAGCAGCATGGCGTTCCCTCCGGAGCGATCCGTGATCAGATGCGGGCGCGCTGCTTCGCCAACACCGCAGCTGCTTCATCAAGCCTGCAGCGCGCGCGTGGTGTCATCGAACAGTTCCTCGACCGAATAGCGCCGCGGCGTGAGCTTCATCTCGAATGCGTAGGCGCTCATCAGTTCCAGCGACGGTTTCACGGCATCGAAGCCGAATGGGATCAGGTCGACCGCGCCGGGCTTCGGCAAGCCGGCAGCGTGTTTGCTCGCGAGCAAAAGCCGATAGACTTCGCGCACCACGTCGGGCTGCGACTTGGCCAAGCTCTCTTTGAGCACCACCATGTGATTGACCGGCACCGCGCCGCTCTTTTTGTACCACGCCTTCGCCGCCGCGTCGGGGTCCGGAATGACGCTCCTGAGCTGCGGCTCGGTCGGCATGGCGCCGCCAAAGATCGCGGCATCAAGTTCGCCATCGAGCAACATCTTGGTGATGTCCTTGTCGGCGGCTGCGCGCTCGACGCCGGGCGGATCGCGATATTCGGCGACATGGGCGTCCTCGAACGTCACCCACTTCACGGAGCCGAGATCGAGCCCGTAGTCCTTCCACAAAATGCCGCGGATCCAGACGCCGGTGGTCTGCGAGAACGCGCGCACGCCGACGCGTTTCCCCGCCAGATCCTCCGGCCGCAGCGTGCCGCGCTCGGAATTGTAAAGCATGGTGCCGTGCTGAAAGCGCCCCATCATGGTCGCCGGCATGAGGGTGAGCGGCTTGCCATAGGCCTTGGCCTGCAAATAGGTGACGATCGCCATCTCGCTGATGTCGAATTTCTGCTCGCGCGCCATCGGCATGAAGGCGCGATTGACCGGATTGATTTCGGTGAATGCGAACGCCACCCGATCGGATGTGATCTGGCCTTCTTTTAAAGCCTTGGTATGCGGATACGTCCCAAAGCAGACATTAAGCGTTTCGATCGTGCTGGCAGCCGTCGTGTCCATTCCTCACCTCACCCTTCGCGCAACGAGTCTATGACCCGGCGACGTGCGAAGCGAGTCCTTCGGGTATCCGGCTTCGGCGAGAGGCTTGAGCGCCGAACGCTCAGGCGCGCTTGGCGCGTGGCCGACCCTCGATCCGCGCTTTGGCCGGCGCGCGACCGCCCGGACGAACGACCGGAACGACATTCGGCGTCGTGGTGAACAGCCCTTCCAGCATCTGGCGCTCGATCGGCTTCTGCAGGATCGGCACCTGGCTGAAGCGTTCGTCGATGGTGTCGGCTTCGTAGCCGGTGACGAAGACAAACGGCACGCCGCGCGCCGCGAGGATGTCGGCGACCGGATAGGCCATGCCGTCGCCGAGATTGATATCGAGGATCGCGGCGTCGTACTCGACCTCCTTGGCGGCCTGCAGGGCGTCGGCAGCACGCGAGATCGGTCCGATGACCGAATGCCCGAACTCGCTCAAGCATTCCTGGATCATCATCCCGACCAGCGCTTCATCCTCGACCAGCAACACGCGCCAGCCTGGAGGCGAACCAGCCGGACGGCCGTCATCGCTGGCGGGAGCCGCGTTGGCGGCCTTCACCTCGCGCGTGCCCGAATGGGCGCTGAGCGGTATGGCGAGCGTGCATTGCATGCCCTGCGGCACCCATTCGAAGATCGCCTTGCCGCTGAGCTGATTTTCGATGCTGGTGCGGATCACCTTCAGGCCGAAGCTGCGGGCGGACGGCGGCTCGACCCGCGGCCCTCCGGTTTCGATCCAGCGCATGACCAAAAGATCCGGCCGCAATTGCCAGCTCAGGCTGAGTTTGCCGAGCAACGACGACAAGGCGCCGTGCTTGGCCGCATTGGTGGCAAGCTCGTGCAACGCCAGCGCCAAGCCCTGGGCCAGATACGGCGGCAGCGCTACATTCGGTCCCGTGACTTGAACCTTGTCGGCTTCGCCGGCCCGATAGGGCGCCAACTCCTCGGCCACCAGAGCGCCGAGGTCTGCGCTGTGCCAGCGCGCATCGGACAACAGCGCATGCGCACGCGCCAGCGCCTTGATGCGCCCTTCGACGGCGGCGACATAATCTTCGATGCGGTTGGCGCGCGTCAGGCGCACGATCGATTGCACCACTGCAAGCGCATTACGGGCGCGGTGATCGACTTCGCGGGCCAACAGATCCTGACGCTCCTCGGCCTCCTTGCGGTCGGTAACGTCGATGGTCACGCCGCTCACACGCGCAAGCCTGTTCGCCGAATCGAACGTCGCCGCCGCGGTGCCGGTGCACCAGCGCACGTTGCCGCCCGCCTGCACGACGCGAAAATCCGTTTGCACGGTGCGCTCGCCCCGCGCCATGCGCCGGCCGCTGTCCACCAAGCCGTGCCAATCCTCCGGATGGATCATGCCGCGAATATTCTCGATGGTGACCGCGAAGCCGCCGCGCTCAACGCCGAAAATATGATGTTGGCCTTCGTCCCATTTGCATTCCCGCGTCACCGGGTCGAAATCCCAGGATCCCATCTGACCGGCGGCCAGTGCCAGGCTGCGGCCCTGCTCGCTCTGCAGGAGACGCATGTTCGAGGCTTCAAGCTCGGCAGTACGCTCGCTCACGCGCCGTTCCAGCTCGGCGTTCAAGCGCTCGAGCTGCCGGGTCTTGCGATAGAGCTCGGCGAAGATTTTGACCTTGGCGCGCAGCACCGCCGGAACCACCGGCACCGGCACGTAGTCGACCGCGCCCATCTCATAGCCGCGCAAACGATCCACATCGTCGACCTGAACGGCGGAGATGAAGATGATCGCGGTGCGCTGAAAACGCGGATGCTCCCGGATCATGGCCGCGAGCTGAAAGCCGTCGAGTTCCGGCATGCAGACGTCGACCAGCACCACTGCGGCTTCGTTCTTGAGCAGGAACTCCAGCGCCTCGCGGGCGGAACTCGTCTTGACGAGATTCTCGCCGAGGCTGCGCAAAATCTCCTCGTTGGCGAGCAGCTTCGCGGGCTGATCGTCGACCAGAAGAACGTTGACCTTGTCGTTCATCATCTGAACGTCTTGCATGACACAAACCTAGCGATGCAGCCACATGCGCAGCGCGGAAAGCAGCTGCTCGGTATTAACCGGTTTGGCGAGATAATCGGAGGCACCCGCCTCCAAACACTTCTCGCGGTCTCCCTTCATGGCTTTGGCGGTCAGCGCGATGATCGGCAATCGCCGATACGCCGGGTTGCCACGAATATTTTCGATGGTCTGATAACCGTCCATTTCCGGCATCATGATGTCCATCAACACGATGGCGAGTTCCGGTGTTTGCTCGATCAACTCGATCGCCTCGCGACCGGTCGTCGCCGTCAAGACGTTCATGCCGCGGCGCTCGAGCGCGCTCGACAGCGCAAATATATTGCGCGCATCGTCGTCGACCAGAAGCGCGGTGCGGCCGACCAGATCTTCATCCGATCCGGTCAGCCGTTCCAGCATACGCTGCTTCTCGGGCGGCAGGTCGCGGAACACGCGGTGCAGGAACAACGCGGTTTCATCCAGCAGCCGTTCCGGCAATTCGACGCCTTTAACCACGATACTGCGCGCCATGGTATGCAATTGCGCATCCTCATTGGCGGATAGTTCCCGACCGGTGAACACCACGACCGGTACATCCGCCAGGGCTGCTTCGCTGCGCATACTTTCCAGTACTTCGAAACCCGTCATGTCGGGCAGGCGCAGATCGAGCACCACGCAGTCGCAACCGTCATGGCGCAGGATGTCCAGCGCCTCCTTGCCGGTTCCGGCATTGATGATCTCGATATCATCGTGACCGAGCAGCTCGCGAATGCTCATCTGCTCGGCCTTGTTGTCCTCGACCACCAACAGCCGGCGGCGGCGTGATTCTGAAAAGTCCTTGATCTTGGCGAGTGCCTCGGAAATGCCTTCGCGCGTCGTCGGCTTGGTCACGAACGAGAAGGCGCCGCGTGCGAGCCCGTGTTGACGGTCTTCGTCGAGGGTGACGATCTGAACCGGGATGTGCCGGGTCAGCGGATTCTGCTTGAGCTGGCTGAGCACGTTCCAGCCCAGCATGTCGGGCAGGAAGACATCGAGCGAAACCGCCGTCGGCTGATATTGCTTGGCGAGATCGAGCGCATCGTCGCCACGCATGGCGAGCAAAACCTTGAAGCCCTTGTCGCGGGCAAGGTCGATCAGGATGCGGGCGTAATGCGGATCGTCTTCGACCACCAGCAGGATGGTGTCGCCGGGCTGGATATCGAGGCGATCGTCGGGGATCTGCTCAATCCGTTCGATCGTTATCGGAGCCACCGGCATGGCGCTCGGCGCCGGCAGGCGCGGCACGGTCGTCGTGCCCACGTATTTGATCGGCAGATAGAGCGTGAAACTCGAGCCGCTGCCCGGGATGCTGCGCAGATGAATTTCGCCGCCCAACAGGGTCGTCAGTTCGCGGCTGATGGCGAGGCCGAGACCGGTGCCGCCGTATTTGCGGCTGGTCGATGCATCGGCCTGCTGGAAGGCCTCGAAGATGATCTTTTGCTTCTCCAACGCAATGCCGATGCCGGTGTCGGAGACTTCGAACGCAACGACTTGCGCAGCCTGTCCGAGGACCGGATGGCTCGTCGTCCAGCCGCCGAGTGCCGCAGAGACGCTCATGCG
The DNA here is from genome assembly GCA_963737755.1 of uncultured Alphaproteobacteria bacterium. GTDB lineage: Bacteria > Pseudomonadota > Alphaproteobacteria > Rhizobiales > Xanthobacteraceae > BOG-931. The sequence continues at coordinate 58,293 of CAVTTZ010000034.1, forward strand.
CACACCGCCCTGACCGGTGAACTTGAACGCGTTCGACAGCAGATTTTTCAGGACCTGCTGCAGTCGCTTGGAATCGGTCGTGATGGTGCGCCCGAGATTGGGATCGAGATGGACGTCGAATGACAGATGCCGGGTCTCGGCCTCGTGACGGAATGGCCGCGCCACCATGTCGATCAGATTAGAGAAAAAGATCTCTTCAGCGTCGACCGTCACCGTACCGGATTCGATCTTCGACAGGTCGAGAATGTCGCTGATCAGATTGAGCAAGTCGGTACCGGCGCCGTGAATGGTTCTGGCAAACTCGACCTGCTTGCCGGTCAGATTGCCTTCCGGATTTTCGGTGAGCTGCTGTCCGAGAATCAGGATCGAATTGAGCGGCGTACGCAGCTCATGCGACATATTGGCGAGGAATTCTGATTTGTACTTCGACGTCAGCGCGAGCTCGGTGGCCTTTTCTTCCAGCGCCCGGCGCGCCTGCTCGATTTCCTGATTCTTGCGCTCGACTTCGACGTTACGTTCGGCAAGCTGCTGTGCTTTTTGCTCGAGCTGCTCGTTGGTCTGCTGCAATTCGCGCTGCTGCGCCTGCAATTCGCCGGCGAGCTGCTGCGACTGCTTGAGCAGGCCCTCGGTCTGCATCGTCGCCTCGATCGAGTTGAGCACGATACCGATCGAGGTCGTGAGCTGCTCGAGGAACATGGTCTGCAGCGCGGTGAATTCGCCGACCGAAGCAAGTTCAAGCACGGCTTTCACCTGGTTCTCGAACAGCACCGGCAGCACGATGGTGTTGCGCGGCGGCAGCCGGAACAGAGCGGAAGACACCGCGATAGCGTTCTCCGGCATATCGGCGATCAGCATGCGGCGTTTATCGACGGCGCACTGCCCGACCAGACCCTCACCCAGCCGCAGCGCCGACGCATGGCCATTGGCGCCGTCGTCGGCGTAGCCTGCGAGCAATCGCAGCCCGGGCGTTTCCTCGCCGTCCATCTGGTAGATGACGCTCTGGTGAGCGTTGACGAGCGGCGTCAGTTCGGAGAGCAACAGACGGCCGACCGTGGACAGATCGCGCTGCCCCTGCAGCATGTTGGTGAATTTGGCCAAGTTGGTCTTCAGCCAGTCCTGTTCGGTGTTGCGGTCGGTTGTGAGCCGCAAGTTGTCGATCATCGTGTTGATGTTGTCTTTCAGCTCGGCCACCTCGCCGCGCGCATCGACTTGAATCGAGCGGGTCAAATCGCCCTTGGTCACAGCGGTCGCCACTTCGGCAATAGCGCGCACCTGCGTGGTGAGGTTGGCGGCAAGGAGGTTCACGTTGCCGGTGAGGTGCTTCCAGGTGCCGGCGGCGCCCGGCACGTTGGCCTGGCCGCCGAGCCGACCCTCGACGCCGACCTCACGCGCCACGGTCGTCACCTGATCCGCGAAGGTGGCGAGCGTGTCAGTCATGTTGTTGATGGTTTCGGCCAGCGCCGCAACTTCGCCCTTCGATTTCACCGCGAGATTTTGCTTGAGCTCGCCGTTGGCGACCGCGGTCACCACTTTCACGATGCCACGCACCTGCTCGGTGAGGTTCGCGGCCATGACGTTGACGGTGTCGGTGAGGTCTTTCCAGGTGCCGGCGACGCCGGGCACCTGCGCCTGACCGCCGAGCAAACCTTCGGTGCCAACTTCGCGCGCCACGCGGGTCACTTCCGAGGCGAAACCATTGAGCTGATCCACCATGGTGTTGATGGTGTTCTTCAGCTCGAGAATTTCGCCCTTCACGTCGACGGTGATCTTGCGCGAAAGGTCGCCGCGGGCCACGGCCGTGGTCACCTCGGCGATGTTACGCACCTGCGTGGTCAGGTTGGCGGCGAGCAGGTTGACGTTGTCGGTGAGATCTTTCCAGGTGCCGGCCACACCCGGCACCACCGCTTGACCGCCGAGGCGGCCGTCGGTGCCGACCTCGCGGGCCACGCGGGTGACTTCGGCCGCGAACGAACGCAACTGCTCGACCATGGTGTTGAGCGTGTCTTTGAGCAGCAGCATCTCACCGCGCACGTCGACGGTGATTTTCTTCGACAGGTCGCCGCCGGCGATCGCGGTCGCCACCTCGGCGATGTTGCGCACCTGGGCGGTGAGGTTCGACGCCATGAAGTTGACGTTGTCGGTGAGATCCTTCCAGGTGCCGGCGACGCCGGGCACCTGCGCCTGGCCGCCGAGCTTGCCCTCGGTGCCGACCTCGCGCGCCACGCGCGTCACTTCGCCGGCGAAACCGTTGAGCTGGTCCACCATGGTGTTGATGGTGCTTTTCAGCTCGGCGATTTCGCCCTTCACGTCGACGGTGATCTTGCGCGAGAGATCGCCGCGGGCCACCGCGGTGGTCACCTCGGCGATGTTACGGACCTGGGCGGTCAAGTTGCCGGCCATCGAGTTCACGCTGTCGGTCAAATCCTTCCAGGTGCCGGCGACGCCGGGCACGTTGGCCTGACCGCCGAGCCGGCCTTCGGTGCCGACCTCGCGCGCCACGCGCGTCACCTCGCCGGCGAAGCGGTTGAGCTGGTCGACCATGGTGTTGAGCGTTTCCTTCAACTGAAGGATTTCGCCGCGCACGTCGACGGTGATCTTGCGCGAAAGGTCGCCGCCGGCGATGGCGGTCGCCACCTCGGCGATGTTACGCACCTGGCCGGTGAGGTTGCCGGCCATCGAGTTCACGCTGTCGGTGAGATCCTTCCAGGTGCCGGCGACGCCCGGCACTTGCGCCTGGCCGCCGAGCTTGCCTTCGGTGCCGACCTCGCGCGCCACACGCGTCACCTCGGCGGCGAAGGCGTTGAGCTGATCGACCATGGTGTTGAGCGTGTCTTTCAGCTCAAGAATTTCGCCGCGCACGTCGACCGTGATCTTGCGCGAAAGGTCGCCACGAGCCACGGCGGTCGCCACCTCGGCGATGTTGCGCACCTGGCCGGTGAGGTTCGAGGCCATGGAGTTGACGTTGTCGGTCAGGTCCTTCCAGGTGCCGGCAACGCCGCGCACCGTCGCCTGACCGCCGAGCTTGCCTTCGGTGCCGACTTCGCGGGCGACGCGCGTCACCTCGCCGGCGAACGCGTTGAGCTGGTCCACCATGGTGTTGATGGTGTCTTTGAGCTCGGCAATTTCACCGCGCACGTCGACCGTAATTTTTTTCGACAAGTCGCCCGAGGCGATGGCGGTCGACACTTCGGCGATGTTGCGGACCTGTGCGGTGAGGTTCGACGCCATCGAGTTGCACTGAATCGGTCAAGTCCTTCCAGGTGCCGGCGACGCCGAGCACGTTGGCCTGACCGCCCAACCGGCCGTCGGTGCCGACCTCGCGGGCCACGCGCGTCACCTCGCCGGCGAACGCGTTAAGCTGGTCGACCATGGTATTGAGCGTTTCCTTGAGCTGCAGGATTTCGCCCGAGACGTTCACGGTGATCTTCTTCGACAAGTCGCCGCCGGCGATGGCGGTGGCGACATCGGCGATGTTGCGGACCTGCGCGGTCAGATTGCCGGCCATCGAGTTGACGCTGTCGGTCAAATCCTTCCAGGTCCCGGCGACGCCCGGCACCTGCGCCTGGCCGCCGAGCTTGCCTTCGGTGCCGACCTCGCGCGCCACGCGGGTGACTTCCGAGGCAAAACCGTTGAGCTGATCCACCATCGTGTTGATGGTGTCCTTGAGCTCCAGAATTTCGCCGCGCACGTCGACCGTGATTTTCCGCGACAGGTCGCCGCGCGCCACGGCGGTGGTCACATGCGCGATGTTGCGCACCTGGTCGGTGAGGTTGCCGCACATGGCGTTCACCGAGTCGGTCAGATCCTTCCAGGTGCCGGCGACGCCGGGCACGATCGCCTGGCCGCCGAGCTTGCCGTCGGTGCCGACCTCGCGGGCGACGCGGGTCACTTCGGAGGCGAACGAGCGCAGCTGATCGACCATCGTGTTGATGGCTTCCTTCAGCTGCAGAATTTCGCCGCGCACGTCGACCGTGATCTTCTTCGACAAGTCGCCGTTGGCGACCGCGATCGTCACCTCGGCGATGTTGCGAACCTGCGCGGTCAGGTTCGAGGCCATCGAGTTCACGCTCTCGGTGAGCTCTTTCCACACGCCGGTGACGCCGCCGACTTGCGCCTGGCCGCCGAGCTTGCCCTCGGTGCCGACCTCGCGGGCGACACGCGTCACCTCCGAGGTGAAGACGTTGAGCTGCTTGATCATCGTGTTGACGATCTGCGCGGCGCGCAGGAATTCGCCCTTCAGCGGCCGGCCGTCGACATCGAGTTGAACGGTCTGCAGCAGGTCGCCTTGCGCCACCGCGGCGATGGCGCGCGTCACCTCGGTCGTCGGCCACAGCAGGTCGTCGATCAGCGAATTGACCGAGGATTCCATCTCGCCCCAGGAGCCTTCGGACAGGCCGAAGCGCACCCGCTGGCGGGTCTTGCCCTCGCGGCCGACCACCTGGCCGACGCGCTCGAGCTGGCGCGCCATGCGCTGATTGGCGGCGACGATCTCATTGAAGGTGTCGGCGACCTTGCCCATCAGGCCGACCTGATCGCCGGCGATCCGCACCGAAAAATCGCCGACACGCATCGCCTGCAAGGCATGCAGGAGCTCGCGCAACTCTTCCGGTTCGCCGCCGTTAACCTTGGCGGCGGATGTTTCGCGTGCAGCTGGCGGTGCCTTTGCGCGCACGGCCAGCGGCGCCTTTTCACGCATCGCCGGAGGCGCCTTGGCGGCGCCATTCTTGGTTCTGCCACCGACGTCAGCGGTGCGGGCCATCAATAGTCTCCGAGAACTTGCAAGTCGCGCGGTCCGGCGGTGGGCGGCAACGACACGTCGAATGTAAGGTGTGGCGAGTGGCGCGATGCAGGTCCCGGAGAGTGCCAGCGCGGATAATTTCCGCAACACTTGAACAGCCGGACGTGAATCTAAGCTCCCCTCACGGAACTTCTCTTAACCCGAGAGTCGGAACGTGCGCCGCCCGAGAAGGTTCCCGGCCGGTTGCAAGCGGAGAGAGAAATTTTTGAAATGCCGCCAGCAACTTGCAATTCGCCTTCAAGCACGTCAGCAATCAGCGACGATAGCTCCGGCAGGATGTTGAATTTCCGTGAATTCACGGGCGCCAGGCCGCAAATTCCACGCATCCGCGACAACTTAAAGCGCCGGTTCCGCCAAGTGACGGCGACGACAGGCCGCGATGACGGTGTTGCGGAGGAGGCAGGCGATGGTCATCGGACCAACCCCACCCGGGACCGGGGTAATGGCGCGGGCGACACCCTGCGCTTCGGCGAAGGCCACGTCGCCGACCAGCTTGGATTTGCCGTCGGGACCGGTGATGCGGCTGATACCGACATCGATGACCACGGCGCCGTCCTTGATCCACGATCCGCGGACAAACTCAGGCTGCCCGATGGCGGCGACCACAATGTCGGCGCGCCGCAACACGTCCGCGATGTTCCGACTCTGCGAATGAGCAAAAGTCACCGTGCAGTTTTCCGCCAGCAGCAGCGCCCCCATCGGCTTGCCGACGATGTTGGAGCGGCCGAGAATCACCGCCTCGGCCCCCGCCAGCCTCGGCAATTCCTCGCGCAGCAGCATCAAGCAGCCGTAGGGTGTGCAGGGGACCAGCGCGTCTTTTAGTCCCCCGCTCCACAAGCGGCCGACATTTTGCGCGTGGAAGCCATCGACATCCTTGGCCGGATCAATTGCCGCGATGATCCGCTGGCGGTCGATATGATCGGGCAGCGGCAGCTGCACGAGGATGCCGTCGATGCGGTCGTCGGCATTGAATTTGGCGATCAGCGTCAGCAAGTCGGCTTCGCTGATGGTTGCCGGCAGGGTTTCCTGGAAGCTGGCGATGCCCGCCGCAACGGCCGCCTTGCCCTTATTGCGAACATAGATCTGACTTGCCGGATCGTCGCCGACCAGCACAGCGCATAGTCCGGGCACAATACCGCCGCGCAATTTCAGCTCGGCCGTCGCCGCCGCAATATCGGCAAGGAGGCGATCCGCGCGCGCTTTTCCATCGATCCGTTTGGTCATCGCAGTCTTGTCGTCGTGTTCTTGGAAAGGCGTGGTCTCGATACGGCTGCCCACAGCCTGCCCACAAGCATTAAGCCGGTATAGCGCCGCAGCGCTAGTCGAGGGCGGCCGCAGCCGCTCGTCCGGCGGCGCGGCCCGAGAAAATACAGCCGCCGAGGAAAGTGCCTTCGAGAGCCGCGTAGCCATGCACGCCGCCGCCGCCAAAACCCGCGACTTCACCGGCAGCATAAAGTCCCTGCACCGGTTTGCCATCGGCACCGATGACGCGACTCTCAAGATCGGTCTGCAAACCGCCCAACGTCTTGCGCGTCAAAATGTTGAGACGCACGGCGATCAGCGGACCGGCGGCAGGATCGAGTAAGCGGTGCGGCTTGACGGTGCGGACCAACCGGTCGCCGATAAAAGCCCGCGCAGCGCGGATCGCCGTGATCTGCGCGTCCTTGCCATAGGCGTGGTCGAGTGCGCGATCGCGGGCGACGATCTCGCGTTCGACCTGCGCGAAATCGAGCAACGGCTCGCCGCCGACGAGCGCATTCATGCGCTTCACCAGCGTCGCCAGATCGCGCTCGACGATGAAATCCTCGCCCTTATCCATGAAGGCTTTGACCGAATCCGGAATGCCCTGGCGCACGCGCTTCAAGATCCGCCGCCAGCTGCCGAATTCCGGATTTTGCTCCGAACCCGAAAGCGCCATCTCTTTTTCGATGATCTTTCGAGTCAGGATGAACCAGGAATAATCGTAGCCGCTCTGCATAATGTATTTGAGCGTCGCCAGCGTATCGAAGCCCGGATAGAGCGGCACAGGCAGACGATTGCCACGCGCGTCGAGCCAGAGCGGCGACGGTCCCGGCAGGACGCGGATGCCGTGATCGGTCCAGATCGGATTCCAGTTCTTGATGCCTTCGACATAGTGCCACATGCGGTCGCGATTGATGACGGTGGCGCCGGCGGCCTCGCTGATCGCCAGCATGCGGCCGTCAACATGATCCGGCACGCCCGAGATCATCCGCTGCGGCGGCCGGCCCAAGCTTGATGGCCAATTCTCCCGCACCAGCGCATGATTGGCGCCGATGCCGCCGGAGGCAACGATGACGGCCGGCGCCGTGAAGGCAAAGCTGCCGACGACGTCGCGCGAACTCTTGCGGCCGCGCTCGACATCGCTCGGCGCCAACACGTCGCCGCGCACCCCGTCGACCGAGCCGCCCGACTTAATCAATTCGTTGACCCGATGCCGAAACTTGAGACGCACGAGCCCGCGGCGTTCGCCGTTGCGGACGCGGGCAACGAACGGCGCGATCACCGCCGGTCCCGTCCCCCAGGTGAGATGGAAGCGCGGCACCGTGTTGCCGTGGCCGGTCGCATTCCCGCCGCCGCGTTCGGCCCAGCCGGTGACTGGAAAAAAGCGCAAACCGCGCTCGCGTAGCCAGGCTCGCTTTTCCCCGGCCGCGAAGGCCACATAGGCCTCGGCCCAGCGGCGCGGCCAATGATCTTCGGGGCGATCGAAGCCCGCGGTACCGAGCCAGTCCTGCAAAGCCAAGGCCTGCGAGTCGCGAATGCCTAGCCGGCGCTGCTCCGGCGTATCGACCAAGAACATGCCGCCGAGCGACCAGAAAGCCTGACCACCCAGCGACTGCTCCGGCTCCTGATCAACAATGATGACGGTCTTGCGCGCTTCGATCAGTTCGGCGGCCGCGACCAGCCCGGCAAGTCCCGCTCCGACGATGATGGCGTCGGCGTCATAGGGCACGCGCACCTCCCGGCTGATGAGATTGACGGCTCACCGGTTCGCCAGCCGATACGGGGCAGCAAACGGCGGGGCTTTTATGCCACCGTCACACGCCGCGTGTCATGGGCACCTTGGATCGGCCGCAGCGAACCGCGCCGCAACATATAATTGACGTGCGCCAACACCTCGCCGAAGGCAAATCCCATCTGATGCGGATCAAGCTGGCGGGTGTAGACGAACGGCACGAGCTCGGCCGCTGAACGTGGCTCATCCCGGCAGGCCCGCAGGATGCGATCGCAGCGCGAATGATGATGCGCCACCAATTCCTCGATCCGTTCCGGCAAGCCGTAGAACGGCAGATTGTGCCCGGGAAGCACCACGGCGCCGCGATCGATGGTATCGCGCAGCGCATGCAACGAACGCAGATACTGCCCGAGCGGGTCGCCTTCCGGATCGATGGCGGAAACGCTGACATTCGGCGAGATTTTGGCTAGCACCTGATCGGCGGAGAAAAACAGCCTGTCGGCGCGAGACACCAGCATGATTTGCTCGGGCGAATGCCCGCCGCCGGTCAGAACGTCGAATTCGCGCCCGCCGATGCTCAAGCTGTCACCGGCAACGAGGCGATGATAGGTCGGCGGCAGCCCCGAGAGCAGCTTCAAATAATGATGACCGCCGGTGACGACCCGCTGCGTGGTGTCTTCGTCCAGTCCGTGATCGAGATAGAAGCGCCGATAATGCGTGGCATCGAGCGCCCCCGGATCCAAATGCAAATTCAGGCATTGCAGGTATTCGGTCGCGGACATGTAAAGCGGCACGTTGAACCGCTTGAGCAAAAAACCCGCCGCGCCGACATGGTCGGGATGAAAGTGCGTGGCGATGATGCGGGTCAGCGGGCGGTCTCTGAGGACCGTGTCGAGCAGCGGCTCCCAAGCCGCCAAGGTCGCCTTGTCGCCGATCCCAGTGTCGATCAGCGCCCAGCCGTTGCTATCGTCGATGAAGTAGACATTCACGTGATCGAGCAGGAACGGCAAAGCCAGCCGCGCCCACAGAATCCCGGGCGCGATTTCGATGGTGCGGCCCGGCTCGGGCGGCGTCGGATGGACAAAGCGAAGCGCTTCAGCGCCGGAACCCGGCACGGCGTAGCTTGGCGAACCAGAGACAGACTGCATTCCGCAAGTGCTCACCGGCCGCCATTTGCGGCCTCTCCGTGGCGATAACACTCACGGCCGGTCGTGACTAGTGTCCTAAACGGCTGCCGAGCCACCTTGGCCGTAAGCTGACACACCAGCCGAGAGCGGAAACGCCTCCGCTCTCGCCAAAGCCCGGTGTTAGTCCGGCGGTCCCGACTTGGACCCCCTATTTGCCGACGGCCGAGGCCCGAAACCCGCCACCGCTGTGGTCGTGCTGATCGGCGAACAGGAGCTCCACATAGCTCTTGCCCCGCCCATAGCATTCGCAACTGCGGTTCTCGAGTTCGTCGCGATTGATGATTTGCATATAGCCGCGGCGGCAGGTGAGCACGCCATCCCGTTCCAGCCGCCCGGCCACCAGCGTGACCGTCGTGCGGCGCACGCCGAGCATTTGGGCGATGGTGCTTTGCGTCAGCGGGATTTTGCCATTGCCGCCTCGATCATGGACTTCGAGCAGCCAACGGCAGATACGGCCCTCGACCTGGTGCGCCGCATTGCACAGCGCCGTCTGCTGGGCCTGGGCCATGATGCTCGAGTCGAAGCGCGCCGCCAGGCGTCGCATCGCCGGGCTCTCTTCCAGCGCATAGCGGAAAGCGCTCGCCGACATGCGCGACGCGCGTCCGCCGATATGGACTTCGGCATTACATGTCGCGGGGGCCAACGCGGCCGCCGCAAAGCCACCGACAATGCCTTCGCGTCCAATCAGCAGCGCACTGGCTCCGGATGTCTCCCGCAACGGCATGGTCAAAGCCACGAGACCAGCATGCGGGAACACCACATCATCAATCCGTTCGCCGAAATAATGAAGGCAATCGCCGGCCCGCATGTCGAACGCGGTGAGATGCGGTCGCAGCGCCGAAAGTTCGGACGGCGAAAGCTCCGAAAGGAACCAATTTCTATCGTGTGACTTAGGATTTATATCATGCGCCTGCTGGAAGACGCTCTTATCCTGCAGCTCGCTGAGCTGATCCGCTACTGGCATGGCCCACCCCTCGCTACAAGCCGACGGATCGTCGGCTCGCCCTCTGTGACAAGCGCTGGGCGGCCTCGGCGTTCCCTAAAAAATATCAAAATTTGAGTTGAATCGACGGCACACCCGGAACAGCGGCCGGTTACCGCCTGACCCGTACCCGTTACCGGTGCTAGCTCTCGGTGATCGTGCGCCTGCCCAGTTCAGTAATGAGGTATGGCCTGCCTTGCGATCGGGCGAGCCGCGCCCGCGACTCGCGTTGATTGCTGAAGGCGTCCCGGCTCAACCTGCGCTCCTGCTCGCACAGCGCTTCGGAGAAGATGCGATGCTCGGGCGCCAGATGCTCCTGCGTCTGATCCAGACTGGCGAACGGTATCTCGAAAACACACTCGGCGCTGTTCTCGTAAACGTCGAGACGCCAGGTTCGGGTCTGCGCTTCCCGACCGGTCATCAGTTCGCGCACCACGCCGCGCGCGTACCGAAGTGCGTCCTGTCGATCCGTCAGCACGACGCCGGTATCGTCTTCAATCGGGACGGCCCCATCACTTAGGGCAAACGTGTAATTTGGCATCGCCGAACCCTTGCTGACTCCTGCCCCGATCTCATTTACGGCTTTTACGCAGCACGCGCGGCGTTGGACGCCAGTCAACGAAGAAAAATCATCGGCACCAAAACGTTAGCCCGCCGTCAGCCGCTCGTGAAGCAACCGTTCCCCGGTCTCAACAGCCGCCGTCCCAATTTCCCCGCCTGTCAGCGCCGGTTTCTTGAACGCTGCATGCAACTCGCTTTGAGCGAACCACTATCGGGTTACCCCAGTTCCAATCGGATGTCGCGTGCGATGCTGCGATAGGGTGTGTTTTGAGGAGCGGCCCTTTGTCGCCTGGGCGCAGGAGGGTGTGGCTTCCGAGAAGGCCGTTGCCGCCCTCAGATTGTGAGGGCGGCTCTGGCGGCTCATTCTTGGCTCATGTCCGGACAATCATTCCGCGGACTTGGCGCTTGATCGGACTCGGATGCGGTCACAGCGCATCGCCAATTCTACCCTCGGGCGAGGATTAGTAAGTCGGGGGCACGTAAAGATCCGGCGGCACCGGATGACGCGCGTAGTCCGGCTTGTGTTCACGATCCGGCAGGATGATCTGGTCGTGCTGCACCTCTTGATAGGGCACCTGCTGCAGCAGGTGATGGATGCAATTCAGCCGCGCCCGTTTCTTGTCGACACCCTCGACCACCCACCAGCGTGATTCGGGAATGTGGGTGCGCTCGAGCATTTCCTCTTTGGCCTTGGTGTAGAGCTCCCAGCGCCGGCGCGATTCGAGATCCATCGGGCTGAGCTTCCACTGCTTAAGCGGATCGTGGATGCGCATCAGGAAGCGCATGTTCTGTTCCTGGTCGGTGATCGAGAACCAGTATTTCACCAGGATGATGCCGGAGCGGACCAGCATCCGCTCGAATTCCGGCACGTCGCGGAAGAACTCCTCGCACTGGGTTTCGGTGCAGAAGCCCATGACCCGCTCGACGCCGGAACGGTTGTACCAGCTGCGGTCGAACAGGACGATTTCGCCACCCGCAGGCAGGTGCGAGATGTAGCGCTGGAAATACCATTGGGTGCGTTCGCGCTCGGTCGGGGCCGACAAGGCGACAACCTTGCAAACCCGCGGGTTGAGCCGCTGGGTGATGCGCTTGATGACCCCACCCTTGCCGGCCGCATCACGGCCTTCGAACAGCACGACCACTTTGAGCTTTTGGTGAACCACCCAATCCTGCAACTTGATCAATTCGCGTTGTAATCTCAGCAATTCGCGGAAATAGACCCGGCGATCGAGCGGCTCCATGGTGGCGCCCGGCGCAACGGGACCCAAAATCGAATCAAGGCGCTGATCGTCGAATTCGAGCTCGAGCTCTTCATCGATGTTGTCGAGAAGCTCGTCGTTGAGGGCTTCGGCAAGCGATTTACCGGGGGTTGTCTTGGTATCCATCGTCACACACTCCATGCGGATCCGTTGCGACGACCCGCGGCCGGATGGTGGTGCGCGGATATGACGACCGTGCGACGCATCGCTCACTGCTCAAATAATAAGCAACTAACCCGAAGAGTAATCAAACGTTTCCCCTTCCGACAACAACCCACGCCATTACGAACGGTCAATTCCCTTTTGTTTTCACAGTGTCATCAAAAAAGGAGATTGTGGCACCGTCCACGGAAAGCTTGAGCGTCCGGGCGGATGTGGGGGCCGTTTCTTGCATGAGACCGCCCATTGATGATGGCTGAACATTGGGAGAACATGATGCAGACGCCGAAACACGAGGGTAACGGCATTTTGGAGAGCGAAGAGCACCTCCATGCGCCCGAAGGCGAAGGCGTTGTGCCTGCCGCTGAGGAACGCGGCGACATGGTCGCCACGGTTGCAACGGTTGCGGTGGTCGGTATCGCCGCTGCGGCTTTCGAGGCGGCCCTGCTGCCCGGTATCGTTCTTGGCGTCGCCGCTGTCGCGGTCCCGCGCTTCCTGCCGCGCGCTGGCGCTGCGCTGAACCCGCTGTTCCGCTCGTCGGTCCGCGGCGTCTACAAGATGGGTCAGAAGACCAAGGAAATGCTGGCCGAGGCGCACGAGCAGGTGAACGACATCGTCGCCGAAGTGCATGCCGAAGGCGAAACGGTTGAGGCCGCTCCGCGCGCGGCCGCCACGGCTGCTTCGACGCACTAAAAACGAGCCGAACTCAGCGTCGGCTGCGCCCGCATCCACGTCTGTCAGGCGCCGGTGTGCGTGAGAGCGCAGCCGGCGCCAAATTTATCAGCAGCACCAATCCCTGCCTCACCGCGCGAACTAGGCCATGACCGAAACCAAGCCCGAGACTGAAACCAAGACCGACACCAAGCTCGAGACCGAAATCAAGACCGGCACCAAGGCTAAGACCAAAGCCAAGACGAAGACCAAGATGAACCTGCAGATCGCCCATCAGGTCCCGGGGCGGGTTCGCATGAAAATTCCGGCCGGCAAGAACAATGCCGAGCTCCTCAAGCAGATTGGCGAAGTTTTTGGTGCCATCCCGGGCATCGAAGAGGTCGAAGTCAACCCGACCACCGGCAGCGTCGTGCTGCGCTACGACACCGACCGGCACGACGAATTCCATGGCACGTTCAATAAGCACTACGCGGCGCATAGCGATGAGGGCGCCGGCGCCACCAACGGCGCATCGCGCGGCGGCCAGAATGGCGGAAAGCACGGCGCCGACACCGACCTCGACAAGCTCACCGGCAGCATCGAGGCGGAAGCGGAATTCCTCGCCAGTCATTCACACAGCGCCCGCGTGATCGTCGACTTCGTCAAAAAAGTCGACCGCGAGATCAAGATCGCGACCGGCAACACCGTCGATCTGAAAATCCTGTTCGCTGTGGGCATGATCGGCTTCACGGTGCTCGAAATCGGAGCGACCGCGGCCACGCCGGTTTGGGTCACGCTGGCGATCTTCTCGGTCAATCACTTCATCGAGCTTCACGAGCTCCAGTTGCAGCAAAAGGTCGCGAACGAGATGCCGGCTCTGGCACCGATCCGCGTCGCCGGCTGACGCGGAAGCTATCGGGGAACAACACAGATGGAATTCTCGGTTCGCCATTTCATTTCCGGGCGCATCCGGCTGCATTTGCCGTCGCTCTGCCGCAAGCGAAAGCTCGCGGAGTCGGCGCTGGGCTGGCTGCAAGGGCAGCCGGGCATCAAGAGCGCGCGCCTGAACTACGATTGCGGCAGCCTGGTCATCGAATATGACCCGAGCTTCGAGGGCATTCTGCGCGCCACCCTGGGGCGGCTTGTCGCTGATGAGCTTCGACGAATTGGCGCTCCTTGTCGGCCCCGGCGCGGCAGCCGTGCCAGCAAAGCCGGCGGCTTCGCCGTCGCCGACCCCGGCGGCACGCCAACCGCTCTGGCGTCGCAGCCCGCTGGGGCTGCCGACCCTGTCGCTGATGATGGCGTTCAGCGCCAATCCGATCGTGACCGCGATCAACATGCCGCTGATGCTCTACAATGCCTATCCGATCGCGTTGCGCGCCTGGCGGGTGTTGCGGCGTGAAGGTCGGCTCAACATCGATTTCCTCGACGCGCTGGCGATCTCGGCTTCGTTGCTGCAAGGCAACCCGATGGCCGGCGCCATCGTGACCTGGCTGATCAAGCTCGGCGACTGGATCCGCGATCTCACCGCCGCCGGCACCAAGCGCGCGATCAGCGAACTGCTCGAATTCCAGAACAAGAATGCCTGGGTGATTCGCGACAACGTCATCACCGCGGTGCCGGCCGGCGAGGTCGTCATCGACGACCATGTGGTCATCTATCCGGGCGAAATCATCCCGGTCGACGGCGAGATCCTCGACGGTCATGCGATGGTCGACCAAAAAACCATCACGGGTGAAGGCCTGCCGGTGATGCGCGCCAAGGGCGAAGCGGTGTTCGCCGCGACCGTCATCCGCGACGGCCAACTGACGGTGCGCGCCATCCGGGTCGGCTCGCTGACCACCGCGGGCCAGATCGCACGCCTGGTCGAATCCGCCCCGATCGGCGACACCCGCATGCAGAACCATGCCGAAAAGCTCGCCGACCGGCTGGTGCTGCCGACCTCTGGCGCTCGCCACCGGCACGGCCGCCATATCGGGCGACTTCAACCGCTTCCTGTCGCTGGTGATCGTCGACTACGGCACCGGCATTCGTGTCGCCGCGCCGACCGCCGTGCTGGCCTCGATGACGCATGCGGCGCGCGCCGGCATCATCATCAAGAGCGGCGCCCATATGGAGCGGCTGTCGCACGTCGATACGGTGATTTTCGACAAGACCGGCACCTTGACCCACGGCTCGCCGGTGGTGCTCGACATCATCAGCTACGAGCCCAATATCACGGCGTCGCATCTGCTTGGGCTGGCGGCCGCCGCCGAAACCCGTCTCACCCATCCGGTGGCGGAAGCGCTGCGGGTGAAAGCGCAAGAACTCGGCGCCAATATTCCGGAGTGCGACGAAACCACCTATCGCATCGGGCTCGGCGTCGAGGGCCAGGTCAACGGCTATTATCTGCACGTCGGCAACGAGCGCTTCATGCGCCAGAGCAACATCGCCGTCGATGCTGCCCGGTCTGACCGCACCGCGCTCGACCACCAAGGCTATTCCTGCATTTACGTCGCCGTCGACGGAACGCTGGCGGGGCTGGTGCCGTTTACCGATCAAATCCGGCCTGAAAGCAGCGAAATCATCCAGCGCCTGCACGCCATGGGAGTCAAGAACACCGTGATGCTGACCGGCGACAATGCGGTGGTGGCGCGCGCGGTGTGCAAGCGAATCGGCCTGTCGCATCAATTCGCCGACATGCTGCCGGCCGACAAGGCTGACGTGATCAAGAGCTATCAGGCTAAGGGCAATGTCGTTGCCATGGTGGGTGACGGTATCAACGACTCGCCGGCGCTCAGCTTCGCCGACGTCGGCATCGCCATGAAGTACGGCGCCGAAGTCGCGCGTGAATCGGCCGACGTGGTGCTGATGGAAGACTCGCTCTGGAAGCTCGTCAAAGCGGTGGAAATCGCCCGCGGCGCCGTCGGACTGATCCGCCAGAACTATGCCATCGTTGCCGGATTGAATACCCTGGCACTCGGGCTGGCGCTGCCCAGCGGCCTGGTCAGCCCATCGGTGACCGCCCTGATCAGCAACGGCTCGGCGATTTTGGCAAGCGTGAACGGAATTCGTCCGATACTTCGCTATCAATGAGCCCTGACGAACCGAAAAGCATTCTGCCACCGTCGCATCAAAAGGCGCTCCAACGCGCCGTCAACAATCTGGAAAACAAAGACTTCGCCGCCCGCCTCGCCGACTACGCTGGTAGTCCGGTGACGCGGGCGATGCGCATGATGCCGAAGATGGCGACCGATCGGATCAACAAGGTCGCCGAGATCGCCATCCTCAACTCCCTCAACATCGCCATCCGCTCCATCGAGCCGCAATCGAAGCGGCCACCAGCGCAGCGCGCCGCAACGCTGTTGGCCGGGCTCAGCGGCGGCGTCTCGGGCTTTCTCGGCGCGGCGGCGCTGCCGCTCGAGTTGCCGGTCACCACGACCCTGATGCTGCGCGCCATCGCCGATATCGCGCGCCACCATGGCGAAGATCTAAAGACCTTGGAGGCGCGCCTCGCCTGCGTGGAAGTGTTCGCGCTCGGCGCCCCGCAGCCGGATCGCCGGCTCGATCTCGGCTATTACGCCTCGCGGGCGCTGATCAGCCGGCTGGCCGCGGACGCTACCGCCATTTTTGTCGAGCGCGGCGTCGCCAATCTGTCGGCGCCGGTCGTGGGTAACCTCGTCAGCGCCATCGCCAGCCGCTTCGGCGTGGTGGTGACCGAGCGATCCGCCGCCAGCGCGGTGCCGCTGATCGGCGCGGTCGGCGGCGCCACCGTCAACGTGATTTTCATGAATCACTTTCAGCGTGTCGCCAACGGACATTTCGTTGTCCGCAAGCTCGAGCGTCTCCACGGACAAAGCGTCGTGCGCCAGCATTATCTGGCCTACGGGGCGCGACCGAAAAGCACAAGGTAAACGGCTTGCCATGCTGAAGGCTGGCGCACCCGGCGGAATACCGACGGCATCGCCACCGCCACCGATCCGCGAAGACGATCCGCGCCGCGCCGGACTGCGGCGGATGCGGCTCGTCGCGACGCTGCTGCTCGTGCTGATGACGGCGATCTTCATCGCCACCACCGTCACCAAGCTCGACTGGGTGTGGATTCCTTATTTGCGGGCATTCGCCGAGGCCGGCATGGTCGGTGCCTGCGCCGACTGGTTTGCAATTGTCGCCCTGTTTCGGCGGCCGCTCGGACTGCCGATCCCGCACACCGGCATCGTGCCCAACAACAAAGACCGGATCGGCAAAGCGCTCGGCAATTTCATCACCAACAATTTTCTCACCGTCGGGGTGATGAACGAACGCCTGGCGCGCATCGACATGGTGGGCGCACTCGGCCGCTGGCTCGCCGAGCCTGCCAACGCGCAACGGCTAGGCGATTCCCTCGCTTCGCAATTGCCGCGTGTCGCCACAGCCTTGCCGCTGCCGAGCATCGGCGAATCGATCGGCACGATTGCCCGGCAAGCCGCGCAGGCGGTGCCCGCCGCGCCGGTGGCGTCGAAACTCCTGGCGATCCTGTGGGCGCAGGGCGAAGCCCAGGCGCTGTTGTCCTTGGCGATCGATCAGAGCGAAACCTGGCTCGCGAGCAACAAAGATGTTCTGACCGACAAGGTGTCGCAACAATCGTCGCGCTGGATCCCCAAATGGGTCGATCGGATGATCGCCGAGAAGGTGCTGAGCGGCCTGCTCGGCACGCTGCATGAGATGCGCGATCCTGCCCATCCATGGCGGCTCGAACTGCGCAAGACGGTCGAGAAGATGATTGCCGATCTCGCCACCGACCCGCAGATGCGGACGCGCGCGGAGGAAATCAAAACCGAATTGCTGGCAAGTCCGCTGGTGGTCGAACAAGCAAAAACCCTCTGGGCCGAAGTGGAGAGCGGGCTTGTCTCCGGCTTGCCGGAGCACTCGGAAGCCATCGGGCAAGCGTGCGCACGCGCGCTGCGCAATGCCGGCGCGTGGCTGCAGGAAGACGAGGCCCGCAAAGCGCAGCTCAATCGACGGATCCGCATCGTCGCCCAGCGCTCCTTGTCGCTCTACCGCGTCGAGATCGGCGGCTATATCGAACGCGTCGTGCGCAACTGGGATACCGCCACGCTGGTCGAGCGGCTGGAGCTGCAAGTCGGCAAGGACCTGCAATACATCCGCATCAACGGCACGCTGGTCGGCGGCTTGGTCGGCTTGTTGATCTTCACCATCTCGCAATGGATCGCATGGCTCTAAGCGGCCCCGTAAAGGCGGCGCATCCGGAAAGAACAATCAAACGCGGGCGCTGCCGATCAGCGTTGACCTGTCCTCGGACCATCCAGGAAGGAGCCCACATGAGCGATCCCTCTGAACGACCAACAACAAACATCCCGGCGGATGACGCAGCAAGGAGCTTGACGTGCGCGCAAGCCGACAGTGCAAACCTGCCGCATATCGGATTGGTCGGAGACACCTACACAATCCTGGTGTCCGGCCAGGATACCGCCGGCCGCTATAGCTTGATTGACATGCACATCCCGCCCGGTGGCGGACCGCCGCCGCATCGGCACGACTTCGAGGAAATGTTCTCCGTGCTGGAGGGCGAAATCGAAGCGACATTCCGCGGAAAAAAGACCGTGGTCCGCGCCGGCGAGACCATCAACATTCCGGCCAACGCGCCGCATCAATTCCAGAACAAAAGCGGACAGCCGGCGCGGCTGCTCTGCTTGTGCTCGCCTGCCGGACAGGAAGAGTTTTTCAAAGAGGTCGGCGTGCCGGTCGCGACGCGGACGACGGCGCCACCGCCGCTCGATAAAGCGGCCGAGGCCGCGTTCGTCGCGAAGGTGAGAGCGCTCGCCCCGAAATACCGGACCGAGCTTTTGATACCTGGAACAGCTTAAAGGACCCTATTCGTGCGTCATGGCCGGGCTCGTCCCGGCCATCCCGTTAAGGTGGGCACTGAGCCCTGATTGTCGGGATGCGCGGGTCAAGCCCGCGCATGACACGAGAGGGGAGACGACGCGCTCCCGATCCGATCCAGTCGTGACGCGCTCTTGATTCACTTGTTATCGCATGTCCTTTTTCGAAAAACCGGTCTCCGCTTTTCCGGGACATGCTCTCGATCACGCGTCGGAAACCGCCGGGTGTTGCAGCGACAATTCCGTCGACCGGGGCGAATGCGCCGGCGTCCTTGTCGTACAATTCGAGATTGCCGCTGCCGACGTCGAAGTAAGCACCCACGAGATTGAGATTGCCCGCGCCCACGCGGGCGCGGATGTCCGGAAACGTCATCAGATTGGCCAGCGTGGCCACGACCGAAGCGCGCTCGAGCCGGCTGAGATAATCGGCATCACCGACTTGTCCCGGCGGCCCCATCAGGTCGGCGGCAGGCGCGATCAGCGACATCCAATTGTCGATGAAATCGGCTTTGTCGGGCCGGTCGCGGTGTTCGACAAAAGCGCGGATGCCGCCGCAATGCGAATGGCCCATGACCATGATGTGGTCGACCTTGAGGATCTGCACGGCAAATTCCAGCGCCGCTGGAATGCCGTGGGGCAGATCGCTCGGAAGATAGGGCGGCACGACGTTGGCGATATTGCGCAGAACGAAAATCTCGCCCGGATGGGCATCGAAGATCACCTCTGGCGAGACCCGCGAATCGCAGCAGCCGATCACCATGACGGCGGGGCGTTGGCCACTCGCGGCCAGGCGCTCGAACCGGCTGCGCTCGATCGGCAAGCGCGTCTCCAGGAAGGCGCTGTAGCCTTCCGACAACCGTCCCGGTAACCGCATTCTCGTCCCGCCCCAAGGTTCTGGTTCGCGCCGCCGAGGCACCTGTGGATACAACGCGATTTTGTGGCAGCCGATATCAACAGGCATATGACGCGGGCGTTGGTTTCGTCCGGTTCCTGCCGCGTTACCCGCCAGGACGGGTATTCTGTGGATCACCGGTGGTGCCGCACGCGACAGTTTCATGACCCACGCGGATCGGCTAGAAGATGGGGATTCGGTGAACTTGGTCTGATGTATAGGACATGGTGCGATTACGGCGTCCCACGATTTCGGCAAAGGTGATCAAGGACTTGCTGAGCCTTGGCTACCTGCAGCCGGCAAAGCGGCATAAGCCGCACGTTATCGAGCGGGCGCTGGCGCGGCTGCGGGCCGATCTCATTCGCGAAGGGGTCGTCAGCACCAGCAATCCCGCCGAGCGCGCGGGAAGCACTGCCGAAGACGGTCAGCCGTCGGCGGTCGCGCGGCCGATCCCATCGACCTGACCGCTCCGAAGCGGTCCGGGACAGGCTCTGGCAAACCTATAAGCCCAAATAGGCATTTTGCACGGCCGGTTCGGCGGCCAGCGTCGGCGCATCGGCGGCTTGCACGATCAGGCCGCCGGCGATGACGTAGCCGTAGCCTGCCGTGCGCAACGCCATGCGGGTGTTTTGCTCGGCCAGCAGGATCGAGACGCCCATTTGGTTGAGCCGCCGCAGCGTGGCGAAGATATCCCGGACCACCATGGGGGCGAGCCCCATCGACGGCTCGTCGAGGAGCAGGAGTTTCGGACGGGACATCAGCGCGCGCGCGATCGCCAGCATCTGCTGCTCGCCGCCCGAGAGCGCGCCGGCCAATTGGGTCGAGCGTTCGCGCAGCCGCGGAAACAGATCGAACACGAACTCGAAGTCCGCAGCGACGGTCGCCTGCCGCCGCGGCCACAGCCGCCGATACGCGCCCATTTCCAGATTGTCCTGCACCGTCATCGGCGCAAAGACGCGACGCCCTTCGGGAACGAGCGCGATGCCGGCGGCGACGCGCGCCGCAGGCGACACCGCCGTAATGGCTTTTCCTTCGAAGACGATCGTGCCTTGCGTCGGCCTTAACAGCCCGCTCAGGCAGCGCATCGTCGTCGTCTTGCCGGCGCCGTTGGCTCCGATCAAACAGACGCAGCTTCCCTGCGCGACATCGAAGCTCAATCCGTGCAGCGCTTCCTTGCCGTCATAGGCGGCGTGCAGGTCGCGGACCTCAAGCATCCTCGTCCTCGCCGAGGTACGCGGCAAGCACGGCGGGATCGTTGCGCACCGCCGCGGGCGTTCCTTCCGCAATCTTGCGGCCGTGATCGAGCACAACAATGCTGTGCGAAAGATCCATCACCAGGCCCATATTGTGCTCGACCAACAGAACGGTGAGCCCATCTTTGTTCAACGCGCGAATGAGCTCGCCGACGCGCAGCGCCGCGGCATGAGAAACGCCGGCCGCCGGTTCATCGAGCAACAGCAGCCGCGGCTGCGCGGCCAGCGCGCGTGCAATCTCCAACAGCTTGCTGTCGCCGAAACTCAAGCTTCGCGGCCGGCTCCGTCGGCGCGATCGCGCAGACCAAGCCGCGCCAGGAGCACCAGGGACCGCTCGCGAATGTCGGCTTCCTCCGCCCGCGCGCGCGGACCGCGCAGGATTGCCCGGACGGTGCCGCAATGAGAATGCGTGTGGCAGCCGACCATGACGTTTTCCAGAACCGTCATGTCCTTGAAGATCTGCAGATTCTGAAAGGTGCGGCTGAGCCCGCGTTGCGCGCGCTGGAACGCCGGCAAGGCGTCGATGCGTTCGCCTGACAGCAGGATCTCGCCTGCCGACGGCGCGATCACGCCGCTGATCATGTTGAACAGCGTGGTCTTGCCGGCGCCGTTCGGCCCGATGATGGCTTTGATCTCTCCTTGGCGCACCGAAAAATCGAGATCCGCAATGGCCTGCAGGCCGCCGAAGCGGCAGCCGAGACCGCGCACATCAAGCAGCGTGGCTGCGGTTTCGCTCATGACCGCCACCGGCGCCAGAGACTGGCGATGCCGTCGCCGGCGCCCGCCAATCCGCTCGGAAAGAACAACAGAACGGCGATCATGCCGGCGCCGAAGATCAGATACTGCGCGTCTTGAAACGTGCGCAGCAGCTCCGGTGCGATCGTATAGATCAGCGCGCCCAGGAAGGCGCCGGCGTAACGTCCCCAACCGCCCAGCGCCACCATGGCGACCAACAAGATCGAGGTCGAGAACCCGAAGCTTTCCGGAGAGGCGTAGAGGTTGCTTTCGACATAGAGACTGCCGGCCAACCCGGCCATCGCCGCGGTCAGGACGAAGACAATGAGCTTATAGCGAAAGACATCGACGCCGAGCGATTGGGCCGCGATCTCGCTGGTGGCAACGGCGCGGATCGCGCGACCGACGCGGGACTGAATCAAATTGAGCAGCGCCAGCATGACCAGGCCCGCGCACAGCCAGACCACCGGAAAGATCCGCGCCTGATTGCTCAGGGCAAAGCCTGCGAACGCGAGCGGTTTCACGCCCAACAAGCCATTCGGGCCGCCGGTCAAGGGAACGAGCTGATCGAACAGCACCGAAAGAATGGCGTTGAAGCCGAGCGTCGCCATGGCGAGATAGTGGCCCTTGAGGCGCAGCGCCGGGACCCCGATGACGACGGCCGCGAACGCGCTCACCAAACAAGCGACAGGCAGTCCGAACCAGGGATTGAGACCGAGCTTGGCCGACAGGATGCCGGCCGCATATGCCCCCAGGCCATAGAAGCCGGCATGACCGAGCGAGATCTGTCCGCAATAGCCGATCAGGACGTTGAGGCTGCCGATCAGAATGAGATTGATCAGAAAGCTGGTGCCGAGCGAAACCACGTAGTCGTTGAAGCCCAGAAACGGGATCGCCAACAACACCAAAAAGATGACGCACGAGCACTGTGCGCGGGCGCCGACGCGGGCACGCCGGCGATCATCGCGCGCGTCGGTTGCGATCGGCCCGGACGCGGGATCGATCACCTGGCTCGGCTCAGCCATCGGCGGCTCTCAAACCCTCTGCGCTTCCGACCGTCCCATCAGGCCCGACGGCAGCGCGAACAGAATGATCAGCAAGACGATAAAGGCCACCGCATCCTTGAAGTGGGACGACACATAACCGGCGGCGAACGTCTCGAGCAGGCCAAGCAGAAGTCCACCGAGCATGCCGCCATAAAGATTGCCGATGCCGCCCAGCATCGCCGCGCTGAAACCCTTGAATCCGATCAGGCCGCCCTGGTCGTACGAAGTGAAGGTTTGCGGCGTGATGATCGTGCCGGCGACGCCGCCGGCCAGCGCGCCGATGACAAACGACCACATCACGCTGCGCCCGACATTGATGCCGACAAGCGAGGCGGCATCGCGATCGGCGGCCACCGCGCGCAATGATTTGCCGAGGATCGTGCGCTCGAAGAAAAAGTGCGCCGCGAGGATAAAGACCAGCGTGATGCCGATGATCCACAGCGTCTGCGCCGGAACCCTGGCGCCGAAAATGTTCAGAACTGCATCGCCGGAGAATCCCGGATAACCGGCCGGATCCTTGCCGAGCACCAGCATGACCAGACTTTTGGTGGAGATCGCCAGGCCGATGCTGAGCAGCGTGATCAGCATCGGGGTCGGGCGCTTCAGCGGCGCGACGATCAGAGCGCTCGGACAAAAACCCGATCACCGCGACGATCAACACGGCGGCCAGGCAACCGACCCAGATCGCCGCGTGCGCGGATATGGCGGCGGCGGCAATCATGCCGCCGAGCATCACCCATTCGCCCTGGGCGAAGTTGAGCGCGCCGGTGCTCTTGAAGATGACGTTGAAAGCCCAAGGCAATGAGCGCGTAGATCGCGCCGTTGCCGAGGCCGGCAAACAGCAGCTGAAGCGCCGTGGCGCCTGCACTTCCGGCACTCATCTTATCCTAACGGTTGCATCCAAAATCCACGCGCGTGAGGCGCGCAGGTCGATCGTCGGTTGAGCGTGATCTTTTTCGGAAAACCGGTAGCCACTTTTCCGGATCACGCTCTAGGCATAGTCAGCCAGATTGAACCGGCCATTGGCCCAATTGACAAGCACGATGTTGCTTTTGGCCAAGCCGGAATGGTGCTCGGGCGAGAACGAGAAGATGCCGCTGGCGCATTGGTAGTCGCGAATGTTCTCGAGCGCTTCGCGCACCTTTTCGCGGTCGGCGCCGCCGTTGGACAGCGCGATCTTGGCCAGATAGACCGCGTCGTAGGTCTGCGCCACGAACTGGTTGGGATCGCGGTTGAAGCGGCGCTTGAAGCTGTCGGTCAAAACCGCGATCTTCGGCTTCACCGGATCGGCATCGGGCAATTGATCGCCGACCACGAATTTCTGGCTCAGCAGCAGCAGCTTGGCGGCGGCGCTGCCGGCCAGTTCCATATATTTGCCGGCGACGAACCCGTAGCTGTGAATGAGCGTGGCCTTTTCGTCGAGCCCAAGTTGCTGCGCCTGTTTGAGAAACACGACACCGGCCGGTGTCACCGTCCAGCAGAGAATGACCTGCGCGCCGGCGTCGCGGATCCGGCTCAGTTGCGGCACCAGGTCGGTATCGCTCGGCGCAAACGATTCAAAGATCGCATCGAGATTGCGCTCCTTGGCGACGATCTTGAGCTGCTCGGCGGCGCCTTGGCCGAAGCCGCTGGTGTCGGAAAGCAGCGCGATCTTGCGCAGGCCTTTTTTCTCGAAATAGTCGGCGGCGCGCTGCAGCACCAGATAGTCGTCGACCGTGCTCTTGAAGGTCCAACGATGATCGGCGACCGGATTGACGATGGCGCTGGCGCCCTCGGTCGACACGAACGGAATTTTGGCGGCTTCGGTCATCGGCGCCATCGCCAGCGCGATGCCGCTCATGCTGCCGCCGCCGACGATGATGTCGACGCCGTCATTGCTCAGGAGGCGGCGGGTCTCGGCTATCGCCTGCTGGGTCTGGCTTTGCGCATCGTAGAAGGTCCACTCGATCTTGCGCCCATCGATGCCGCCGGCACCATTAATCTCGTCGACCGCCAATTGGGCGCCGTCTTTCATGTCCTGGCCGAGAAAGGCGGCAGGCCCGCTGACCGACAGGATGGTGCCGATGCGGATGGGATCGGCGGCGCCGGCGCGATGATTGGTCCATCCGGCGGTGGCTGCTCCGAGCAAGGCAGTGATGGTCGTTCGGCGAGAAAGCATCATGGTTACCGTGTCGATCGCTGTTGGCGCCCCGTACTGTCAATCGCCATAGAAATTATGGACAAGGGAGTCAACGCATGTTACCCGCCGTGATCATGAGTATTTTTGTTGATGGTGACGCGGATTGGTTTCTTTCTGAGAAATCGTCCAGTGGGGAAAGAAACCACGGCAGTCATCGTCCGGACAAGCGAATTATCCTCCCGCGCGGCTCGCGAAGGAGCGGCTGCGGCGACCAAATCCAAACTCGCGATCATCGATGAAACAGCGAAAGATGAACCTGGCGGCTTTCGTCGTGGCCGGGCCGGTGTCCGGCCATCACGGCGGATGGCGCTACCCGACCGCCGACCGCGATCTACTGTCGCTGGACTATTACCGCAATATCGGCCGTATCCTCGAAGACGGGCGTTTCGATCTGGTCTTCTTCGCCGATATTCTGGCCATACCGAACCGCTACGAGGGCAAACTCGATAGCCAGTTGCGCTATGGCGCGCTCGGCGCGCTGCGGCTCGACCCGATGCTGGTCCTGGCCGCGATGGCGGCTTCGACCAAATATCTCGGCCTCGCCAGCACGATCTCGACATCCTACTTCCACCCGTTCGCGGTGGCGCGCGCCATGGCGACGCTCGACCATTTGAGCGGCGGCCGCGCCGCCTGGAATATCGTCACCTCGTTCCAGCAGGCGGAGGCCGCCAATTTCGGGCTCGAGGACCAGCTTTCGCGCGACGAACGCTACGAGCGCGCCGACGAATTTCTCAACGTCGCCTGCAAGCTCTGGGATAGCTGGCAGGACGGCGCGCTCGTGCTCGATGCCGATACGCCGCAATTTGCCGATCCCGCACGCGTCCATGCCATCGAACATCGCGGCAAATGGTTCGATGTGCGCGGCCCGCTCAACGTCAGCCGCTCGCCGCAAGGCCGCCCGGTATTCATCCAGGCCGGCGCCTCCGACCGCGGCCGTGACTTTGCGGCGCGCTGGGCGGAAATCATCTTTGTCACCCACGCCTCGATCGATTCAGCGAAGGAATTTTATCGGGACATGAAAGCGCGGGCCGCCAAGGCCGGGCGCGATCCCGATCAGATGAAAATCCTGCCCGGCATGGTGCCGATCGTCGGCGAGACCAAAGCCATGGCCGAGGACAAGCGCACGCTGATCGACGACCTCGCCGATCCGCAGGCCGGGCTTTCGACGCTGTCCTACCATCTCGATATCGACCTCTCGCAGTATCCGCAGGACCGTGTGCTGCCGACGCTCGACGTGCCGGGCGTGCACGGACACTACAAAGAAGTCTCCGAGATGACTCAGCGGCGCAACCTGACGCTATCGCAAGCCGGCAAGCAATATGGCATCGGCCCGTTGCGGGAATTCATGGGTACCGGCAGCGATCTCGCCGACACGATGGAAGAATGGTTCCGCGCCGAGGCCTGCGACGGCTTCATGATGCAGACGCCTTCTGTTCCGGGCGGCCTCGAGGACATTACGCGCTTGGTCATTCCGGAGTTGCAAAAACGCGAGCTGTTCCGGCGCGACTATGAAGGCCCGACTCTGCGCGACCATCTGGGGCTGGTGCGGCCGCCCGCATGAGCGTAGCACTTGCGGTGACGGCTCTTACCCAGCATTGACGGCCGGCGAGGCAATTCCAGCGAACGAGGCAACCATGGGCACGTTACCGTTATTGGTCGACACCGAATGGCTCGCAGCGCATTTGCAGGATCCGGACCTGCGCATTCTCGACTCGACCACCAACGTCATCCGCGAAACCGGCAAGCCGGATCGCGTGATCGCCGAACGCGCCAAGTTTGAAGAGGGTCATATCCCGGGCGCACAGTTCGTCGATTTGCAAGGCGATCTGTCGGATCAGAACAGCCATCTGAATTTCATGGCGCCGAGCGCCGAAAATTTTGCGCGCGCGGTCGAGCGTTTGGGCATCGGCGACAACTCGCGCGTCGTCATCTACGGCACCGGCAGCGTCTGGTGGGCAACGCGGGTCTGGTGGCTGTTTCGGCTGTTCGGCTTCGACAATGCCGCCATGCTGGACGGCGGCTGGAAAGCCTGGAGCGATGAAAAGCGGCCGGTCGAAACCGGCCCAGGCCGGCAATACCCGTCTGGCCATTTCACGGCGCGGACGCCGCGTCCGCTGATCGCCGACAAGAACGATGTGCTGAAAGCGATCGGCGATGGCGCCACCTGCACGGTCAACGCGCTCGCGCCCGGGATCCACACCGGCGCCGCGCCGTCCCCTTACGGGCGGCAGGGTCACATCAAGGGAAGCGTCAACGTCCCCGGCCTCGCGCTGCTCGATCCGGCCACCAACCGGTTCGTGCCGCGGGCCGAAATCGAGCGGCTGTTTCGCGAAGCCGGCGCGCTCGATGGCAAGCAGGTCATCAACTATTGCGGCGGCGGCATTACCGCGACAACGACGGCGTTCGGACTCGCCTTGATCGGGCGGCCCGACACGCTGGTCTACGACGCCTCGCTGCACGAATGGGCGCCGGACGAGAACCTGCCGATGGAAACCGACTGAGTGCGGATCACGCGTGATTTGTTGCAAGTGTTGTGAGTGGGAATGACGCGCGACCGCCGCATTCGTTTCAACGGCTTCAAATGTTCGACCGTCGCCCACACCACCGCGGGCTTGTGGCGGCATCCAGACAGTCAATCGCATCGCTACAAAGAGCTGTCGTTCTGGATCGAGCTCGCCAAGACGCTCGAGCGCGGCAAGTTCGATAGTCTTTTTGTTGCCGACGCGCTGGGCGTGCTCGATGTTTATCGCGCCAATCCCGATCAAACACTGCGCGAGGGTTTGCAGACCCCGACCGACGACCCGCTGCTCGCGGTCTCGGCCATGGCGGCGGCGACGCAGCATCTTGGTTTCGGCATCACCGTGGCGTCGCTTTACGAGCTGCCGTATTTGTTCGCGCGCAAGATGACGACGCTCGATCATCTGACCGACGGCCGGATTGGCTGGAACATCGTCAATTCGGCGCTCGACAGCGCGGCGCGCAATCTCGGCCGCGACGATCAGATTCCGCACGACGAACGCTACGCCATCACCGATGAATTCATGGAGGTCGTCTACAAGCTCTGGGAAGGGAGCTGGGAGGACGACGCCGTCGTTCACGATCGCGCCTCAGGCGTTTACGCGGATCCCGCCAAAGTTCACGCCATCGGCCACAAGGGCCGCTACTTTTCGGTACCCGGAATTTTTCTCTGCGAGCCGTCGCGCCAGCGCACGCCGGTGCTTTATCAGGCCGGCACCTCGGCCGCCGGCCGCGCGTTCGCCGGCCGCCACGCCGAGGGTGTGTTTATCTCGGGACAGCGCCCCGACATTGTTCGGCGCGTGGTCGACGGCGTCCGCGACGATGCCAAGGCCGCCGGACGTGACCCGCGCAGCGTCAAGTTCTTTGCCATCATGACGGTGGTGACGGCGCCGACCGATGCGGAAGCGAACGCCAAATTCCAGGAATACAAATCGTATGCCTCGATCGAGGGCAACCTGGCGCGCCTGAGCGGTATCACCCAGGTCGACATTTCGAAACTCGATCTCGACGAGCCGCTCGAATATTCCGACACGCCGGGCATCCAGGGGATCCTGGCGAATTTCACCAAGGCGGATCCGACACGCCGCTGGACCCCGCGTGAGATCGCGGACTTCATGAGCGTATCGAGTTTCGGGCCGGTCGTCGTCGGCTCGCCGACGACGGTGGCCGACGAACTCGAGCG
The DNA here is from genome assembly GCA_963737755.1 of uncultured Alphaproteobacteria bacterium. Taxonomy (GTDB): domain Bacteria; phylum Pseudomonadota; class Alphaproteobacteria; order Rhizobiales; family Xanthobacteraceae; genus BOG-931. The sequence goes on from CAVTTZ010000034.1 coordinate 86,533, forward strand.
ATGGGTCGACGTCGCCGACATCGAGGGCTTCAATCTGGTCGACGTCATGCCGCCGGCAAGCTTTGGCGACTTCGTCGATCTCGTCGTCCCCGAATTGCAGCAGCGCGGACGGATGTGGCGCGATTACGAAGGCGATACGCTGCGCGAAAGTTTGTATAGCGCCGGCCAAGCAACGTGTCCGCGACGATCATCCGGCGGCCCGCTATCGGCGCGCACCTTGACACGCATGAGATGCCCACTGATGGCGCACTCTGCGATTGACGCAAGTCCCGTGCGACTTTGTGTTCCGGAGGTGAGGTGATACAGCGGGGGCTGTCAGATTGCGGATTTAACGAGGTGACAAGTTCATGACGGAGGGACGTGTGGTGCGAGCGCATCGTTTGCGACTGTTTCTGCTGCCTGCTTTGTTGATTTTTGCGGGTCTGATGGCGGCGCCCGCCGACGCGCAATCACCGGCCTGGACACAGGCCGGCGTGCTGCGGTGCAGGCTCAATCCCAGCATCGGCTTCATCATCTTCGGCCACCAATCCATGGAATGCACATTCCGTCCGGTTTCGGGGCCACCGCAGGCCTATGAGGGTGCGATCAACACCGTCGGCTTGGACATCGGCGTCACCAAGGGCGGCGGACTCGCCTGGGCGGTATTTGGTCCGGCGGCTGGCTTCCCATACGGCGCGCTCGCGGGCGAATACGTTGGCGCATCGGCGGATGTCGGCGTTGGCGTCGGCGCGGGGGCCAATGTGCTTGTCGGCGGCTCCAATCGCAGCGTTGCCCTGCAGCCGCTGTCGCTCGAAGGGTCGGTGGCGCTCAACGCCGTTGCCGGTTTGTCACAGCTGAAACTGCGTGCGGTTCAGCCCTGATCGATTGGGGATTCTGCGCAATAAGTACGGCGTGACTTGAATTTGACAGTCACGCCGCGCTACGGCTTGGCCGCACGACCTCAGGCGTCCGGATCGGCCAAATCGGTTTCCAAGCTGTCGCGGTTCTGGCGTTCGGTGAACCGAACCGCAAATCCTTCGTCAAAATGGCGCACCACGCGGCTGACGACCTTGCCGACAGCAAGGACACTGCCAACAGCCGGTATGGTGTCGGCCGATATGGCGGCGCCCGAAACCGACACATCGAGAATCAGACAGTTCTCCATGTAGCCGTCGGGCAAGATCAATCGCGCGTATGGGTTCTTCGGAACAAACCGGCTGTCGGCGCGCTGGTCGCGCACCTCGGAATTTCGATGGTGCTGCAGCCATGCGATCTTGCTCGCAAGCTTGTGACGGTCGTGCCCCTTCGCATAGACACCCATGACAAAGCCGCGTTGCAACACGCGTGTCACCAGTCCTTCAAGTTTGCCCAAGTGATCGATGTAGGCGATCACCCGTGCGCACAGCTTGGCGGAGATCGGTGATGCGATGGCGATTTCGCGGATCGAAGGATTGACGGCGTGACAGCCATAGACGCGACGCTCGCCGCGCGCATTGCGGACGTCGGCAAAAGAAAAACGTCCTGGAACACTGACGACTTTGGGAGCCTGCCGACGGTCCATCGCAAAATCGCCGCTCACGCTTTTCGCGCCGCGCGCAGCGTTCGACGCAGCACGCGCTGGCATTCCTTGCGGGCATTGCTCAGCGCTTCCTGACGCGATACGCCGCCGGGACGACGCGCCATCCGATGGAAATTGGTCTCTACCGGAAAGACCCGCGCGTTGACGTGGGCGGGGATCGCAATCGGATCGCCGTCAGCGCGCGTTAGTGGCTCAATGATTCGTCCGCGCATGGTATTGCAGAAAATGGCAGCGACATCGCAGTGATTTGCGCACTCAATCTGCCTTCGAGACGCTGCGTCTTCGCTAAACCTCCGCGCGCATTTTTCGTCATTAGTTTTACCCAATCGAACGATCCGTCGGGCCCGTGGCCTGCAGTCATCGCGTGATGCTGAATCCAAGCGCGATTTGCACGCACGCCGGGGCACGGCGCGGCCCGCGACTTAGCTCTCCGCGCAGATTTCAGCGCGCGGCTGTTAGTCTAGTTAATTGGTGTGAAATACCGAGAACGAAACAGCATTTTTGCGCAGAATGGCGGAGCTACATGCGAAACATGCTGTTCGGAGCCTCATCCATAGGCTATAGATCCCATAGAGAACACAAGAGCTGCGGCATGCTCACGGCGAAGGGAAAATACGCCCTCAAGGCGCTGATCTATCTCTCGGCTCTTGAGCCCGGCGAGAAGGCCCAGGGACTCGCCATCGCCAAGGCGGGCAACATTCCAAAGAAATTTCTCGATGCCATTTTGGGCGAACTGCGCACCGCCGGCGTGGTGTACACCAAAAAAGGCCCCGGCGGCGGCTACATGCTGGCGCGCGCAGCAAACGACCTCAAAGTTGGACAGGTCGTTCGCGCGATCGACGGGCCGCTGGCGCCGATCGGGTGCGCCAGCCGTTCGGCCTATGCGCCGTGCGAAGATTGCAAGAGCGTGAAGGCCTGCGCCGTGCGCTTCACGATGGCCAAGGTTCGCGACGCGATCTCCGGCGTGCTTGACCATATGACCATCGCCGACATGGTGGCCATGAGCGAGGGCGGCAACGTGACACCCTTAGTCACCGGCCGGTCCACGACGCCGCGATCCCTGACGTCTCGCCCCTCCGCCTCAAGCCGCAAACGGCGATAACGCCCACGTTTGCCGCGCTCTTTCGACCCTCCAGCGGCCGGTTCCAAAGTCACATTGTCTTCACGGCATCACGAATTGCGTGACCGCAGAGCCGCCTCCGGGCTTGAAAGTGGGCGACTCTTGGTCTAACTAATCGCGCGTAGCCGTCGTGGCCTTTGGCCTTACGGCTCGGCGAGCCGCGTGTACGGATCCCCGTCAAACGGTTTCTGGCTCGACCTTTTCATTCAACGGACACCTGAATCGCGCGGGGTGTATCGGAACCCGCAACAGGCCGCGTCGCATGGCGCGCACGGCCTCGTTAGCGCTTAACTAGAAAGCCTATTCATTGACCTCCTTCGACGGCTTCGGCCTTAACGAAGCGATCGTACGTGCGATCGCAGAAGAAAAATACGACACACCCAGTCCCATCCAACAGCAAACGATCCCGATCGCCTTGTCGCGTCGCGACGTCGTCGGCATCGCGCAGACCGGTACCGGCAAGACCGCCGCGTTCGCCCTGCCGATCCTGCACCATCTCGCGACCAATGCGCGGCCGGTGGAACGCAAGGGCTGCCGCGCTTTGGTGCTCTGCCCAACCCGCGAGCTCTCCGGTCAAGTGCTCGACAGCATGCGCACGTACGGCCGCCATCTGCGCTTGCGCAGCACGCTGGCGATCGGCGGCGTTTCCATCGGTAAGCAGGTGCGCGCGCTGCTCAACGGCGTCGATATCCTCGTCGCCACGCCGGGCCGATTGCTCGACTTGGTGAAGAGCAACGCGCTTCGCCTCAACGGCGTTGAGTATCTCGTGATCGACGAAGCCGATCGCATGCTCGACATGGGCTTCATCCGTGACGTGCGCACGATCGTCGCCAAGCTGCCGACGGAGCGGCAGACGCTGTTCTTCTCGGCGACCATGCCGGCGGCCATCGTCGAACTCGCCGCGCAGATGCTGCGTGACCCGGCGCGGGTGGCGGTGACGCCGGCCGCCACGACGGTCGAGCGCATCGAGCAGCGCATCGTGCATGTCGATCGTGGCGCCAAGACCAACGCCCTGATCGATGTGTTGACGCGCGAAACCGTCGACCGTGCCATCATCTTCGCGCGGACCAAACACGGCGCCGACAAAATCGCGCGCAGCTTGATCAAAGCCGGCATCAACGCCGAAACAATTCACGGCAACAAATCGCAAGGTCAACGCGACCGTGCACTTGCCGCGTTTCGCAGCGGCGCCGTCAGGACTTTGGTGGCGACCGATATTGCGGCCCGCGGTATCGATGTGGATGGCATCAGCCACGTGGTGAATTTCGATCTGCCGAACGTTCCGGAAACTTACGTGCACCGCATTGGCCGCACGGCGCGGGCCGGAGCCGACGGCATCGCGATCTCCTTATGCGATGCCGAGGACGTTGGATTGCTGCGTGACATCGAGAAGCTGATCCGCAAGTCGATTGCGGCAGAGGATCGCCGCACGCATTCCGACCGCCCGCACACGCCGGCTTCGCGAAATCGTCAGCCGCAGCGCTCCGCGCGCCCCTCGGGCAACCGGCAACGCCAGCGGCATCGCGACGAAGCCCCTCGCGCGGACAACGTGCACAAACAGCACCCCGACCGGACGAAAAAGCGGCGCCGGCGCCACCGTGCGCCAACGGATGGCGCGCAAGGTCAGATGGCTCAGGTCGCGTTTCTGCGGTCCGCGGCGTCGACACCCGAGCATAGCTGAACGGCTATTTCGGTCGCGAATGCAGCGCGACGCCTGCGCGCTGCATTCGTTGTCGCCTGTGACTCTCGGAAGGGCGGCTTTTGCTGCTCCGAAACGCGCTCAGGCAGCGTTTGGCTGCGACAAGCCTAGAGCATGTCCCGGAAAAGCGGAAATCGGTTTTCCGAAAAGGGACATGCGATAACAGGTAAATCTAGAGCACATCGCGATTCAGCCTGATCGTGATGTGCCCTAGGGTAGCTCGCTCAGCGAGCAATATTGCCGGGCCGGCTCGCGATCCGACTTGCAGAATGGCGCGGACAGCGAACCAAAGCTGGTGGCGTTGGGACCTTCGAGGCCCAGTCCCGACATCGCGGTCGACGAAATCTCCGGGAAGACATTAATGAACGGGCCTTCGCGGAAGTAGGCGTCTCCCGCCTGCAACTGGTATCCGGGATCGCCCTTGGCGAACTGATGCGCCGCCACGTCGGCCGAAGCATTTCCGGTCATCGGACCGAAACCGACATCGGACAAATTCGAGCCGTGCAAGACCGCAGACAGCACGGTCTTCTTGAAGGTCTCGACCTCCTCCGCCGTCGGCTCTGCGCCCGCACAATAGGTGTCGACCGCGTAATAGCCGTCCCGTGGACTTTCTTTCACCGACAACAGCACATGCGCCAGCGTCTGGCCACGCGCCTGCGCGCGATTGAACGCGGTCTCAAGCTGAATGATTTTGACCGGCAGCGGCGCTTCGCGGCCAACCTCGCCAAAAACCATATGCGTCATTTTCCTGATGAGCTCGGGCGCACCCGCGATCTCAAGGCGGAAATCCCGGCGATCGATGCCGCGCGCCAGCTTAGCCTTGGGCGTGACAAGTGGCCGCGGCGCCGCTTGGACGGTGTTGGCGTTGTTGTTGAAGACGCCGCCCTCACACCAAAAACTAAACGCACAAACTTCCGCCAAGCGAACGTACTGACTTTGCGGATGGTAGCCTCTTTGACCCGCATCTGCGTGGGTGGTGACAACAGTCAAGGCAACGCAAAGCGTCGCCGACGCGATAAGTTTGTTCATTCAACGCAACGGAAAACGATCCGCCCCCTGAAGAGAGAGATGACAAGTTCGGAGCGGCTTGCGACGCCGATACCCCCATTTTTCAGTGAGTGAAAACAATGCAGGAATGGGGCCTCAACAGGCCCCAAATGTGCACATCCTGCCCAATTTCGAATAATTTTAGCGACTCGCGGCTCATAACGTTAATCATGGTAAACCGCGGCCCCAACGCGGCTTTGGCGGTTCCAATAGGCCCGTTTTTGGCGGCATATGTGAACGCTCGGCCGGCCAAAATTGGCCGCGGCGGTGCGTCGCGGAGGGCTATGAAGTTCCGTTTTTCGGGAACAGCGAGTTCCAGATACCCCGCAACCAGATACCCCGCAACGAGATATCAGAAATGCAACGCACCCGCGTGCACCTCGATAATTCTTTGGCGCATCAGACAGTGCGAATATCAAACAGTGCAGCAGTTGAACAGGCGCAGCGCTCAAACAGCTAGGCGCTGCATTCCTGAATCGCGTCCACGCGATCAGGATAGAAGGCGACGTAATCCTTGATCGACGCAACAGCGTCGTGCGGCGCTTCATAGGTCCAGATCGCGTCGATTGAACGTTCGCCACCGGCCGGAATACTGAAATAGGACGCGTCGCCTTTGTAAGGGCAATAGGTCTGCGTTTGCGAACGCTTCAACAAATCCATCGCGACGTCCTTGCGCGGGACATATTGAACTGCCGGATAACGCGCTTCGCGCAGCACCAGCGCCTCAGTCGTGTCGGCAATCACGTTGCCCCCCACCGTTACGACAATGCGGTTTGGGTTTTTCTCGATCGTGATGGGATGATCGGGACCGGGTATCTTCGTGACTTTCTCGAGCATCGGAATTTCCCCTGCGAGCAGTTCTTTAAAGGTAGGTACGTGCCGCCATCAATGCAACGGCTGCAGCAAGCTCGAAAATGGCTAGCCAGGCACCCGCACCCATGCACGGACCATCGGCGGCGAGATGACGACGCCCTGCAGCTTGAACGTCTGCCAGCAAACGACGGACGTTCAACCGACGCCCGAGTTTGCAGGCATGGACTCATTCACAGGATTGACTAACCCCACGACCCCAAACCGCAGCGCGCATCTGAACCACGATTGCGTGAGCTCATTGCGCGTCGTCACTATGAAACCTGCGCTCGGCGCCAGCGCAAGTGCTATCGGTAGTCTGCTGCGGACACATTCGGGACTTCTGGCGACGATCTCCGGGATTTTGATCATTGCCATGGGACTGCATTTCCTAGGTTTGACTCGGTTTGCATTCCTCATGCGGGAAAAGCGAGCCACTATGGCAAAACCGGCAAGTCTTTGGGGCGCGTACGCGATGGGAGTTGCTTTTGCCTTCGGTTGGACGCCCTGCATCGGGCCAATTCTGGCTGCCATCCTTGCGGTTGCGGGTTCAGAGTCGACCATCACAAAAGGTGCCGGTCTGCTTGCAATTTACTCGCTGGGACTTGGAATTCCGTTCATCGTTGCCGCCTTCGCGATCCGGCCTTTTCTCGCATTTTTAGCGCGCTTTCGGTCACATCTCGGAATGGTGGAGAAGGTGATGGGTGGGCTGCTTGTAGCGGCCGGCTTCGCATTTCTGGGCGGCTTTGTTTCCCAGGCGAGCTATTGGTTACTCGAAACGTTTCCTTCGCTTGGACAGGTGGGATAATTCCAAACGGTTGAGGGAATCGAAGTCGCGTACATTTCGTCCATTTGGTGGTGCGATGGACCGTGACGCGCGATGCAGGCGATCGTCATCCGGTGGTGTTATTCAGTATCAGCGAGGTGATCGGCCGTTTCGAACCGGCGGCTATTTGTTTATTCGCCTCACATCCACAACCGATGCTGCACATCGCAGTCGGTCAACTTAACAGGCCGCGCACGTAGCCGCTCTTGGGCTCGACCCCGCCGACAACTTTGAGAGCAAAGGCGAAGATGAGTGCCACGTCTTTCAGGCGCTCGATACGGCCTGCTGATCCCGCATGCCCGGCATCCATGTTGGTGCGCAGAACGGTCAGGTTGCGATTGGTCCGCAAATGGCGAAGCCGTGCAATCCATTTCGCCGGCTCCCAATAGAGCACGCGCGGGTCCGTCAATCCGCCAAGTGCTAGGATCGCCGGATAATTCTGCACGCGCACGTTATCGTAGGGCGAGTAGCTTAAGATTGTTCGAAATGCATCTGCGTTTCGGATCGGATCACCCCACTCTGGCCACTCAGGCGGCGTAAGCGGCAGCGTCTCGTCCAGCATCGTATTGAGAACGTCGACGAACGGCACCTCCGCGATCAGACCGGCGTATAGGTCGGGCCGCATATTGGCGACGGCACCGATCAGCATACCGCCGGCCGAACCGCCGTGAGCGACGAGTTTGTCTCGCGCCGCCCAGCGGTTGTTCACCAAATATTCGCTCACAGCGATGAAGTCGCTAAACGTGTTGATCTTCTTTTCCAGTTTGCCGTCGCGATACCATCGCCGGCCCTTCTCGCTGCCGCCGCGGATATGGGCAATGGCGTAAACGAAGCCGCGATCAACGAGCGAGAGCCGACTGGTGCTGAAAGATGCCGGCATCGAGGCGCCATAGGCGCCGTATCCGTAAAGTAGGCAAGGCGCCGTGCCGTCAACCGCAAATTCCTTGCTGAACAGCAGTGAGATCGGAATCGTTTCGCCGTCGCCGGCCGGCGCGAACAATCGCCGGGTGACGTAGTTGGACGCCTCGTGGCCACTCGGAATGACTTGCCGTTTGCGCAGAGCACGCGCGCGCGTTGCTAGATCGTAATCCCAGACTTCCATGGGCGTTGTCATCGAGGAATAGGTGAAGCGAAGAAGGTTCGTGTCGAACTCGTAGCCGACATCAAATCCGAGCGAATAGGCCTCTTCCTCGAACGCGATAGCATGCTCGTCTCCGGTGTGGAGATCGCGGATCACAATACGCGGCAAGCCTTCTTCGCGTTCGAGCCTAATGAGCCAATCGCGAAGCACCGTGAACGAAAGCACGTAGATCCCGTCGCGGTGCGGAATCAGATCGCGCCAGAAGGCTCGGCCGGGTGTCTGAAGCGGCGTCCAGACGATCTTGAAGTCCTCAGCGCCGTCCGCGTTGGTGCGGATGATCAAGGCCGGCCTGCCATTGAAGTCCGGATGATGTTCCACATCATATTGAACAGAGGTCTCGCGCGCAGCGACGAGCATCGGCTTGGTTGCCCGATCAGCGAGGTCAACGATCCACACTTCCGAGGTTTCGTGGTCGTTCACGGTTATATCGGCGAGCCGACCCGACGTATGCCGGCCAACCGACATGAACAGACCTGGGTCTGCTTCTGCGAATATGCAGACGTCTTCGCTCTCTTCGGTTCCAAGACGGTGCTGAAAGACGCCGACAGGCCGATGTCCCTGGTCCAGGCGTACATAGTAGAAAGCCGACGCGTCGTTCGTCCAGACGACGGCGCCGGAGACGTTGGATATGGTATCGGCGAGGTCGGACCCATTTTCGATTACGCGCACACGCGCGGTGTAAAACTCGGAACCGGATTCGTCCGCAGTCCAAGCTAGCAACTCATGGTCGGGCGAATGAATGGACGAGCCAATTCGAAAGAATGGCTTTCCGTCGGAAAGCGCGTCGCCATCGAGCAACAGCTGGTGATCGCCTCCGTTGCGAAGCTCCCGGCAAAAAATCGGATGCTGCCCGCCCTCCCGATAACGCACATAATAGGCGTACGGTCCATCCGGCTCAGGCACAGTGGTGTCGTCTTCTTTGATCCGCCCTTTCATTTCAACAAACAATGCTTCCCGCAGGGCGGCAACGTCGGCGAAGGCGTTTTCGCAATAGGCGTTTTCGGCCTGGAGGTAAGAGCGGATCAGAGGATCGAGCGCTTGTGGATCACGTACCACGTCCCGCCAGTTCGATGCCTTCAGCCAAGCGAACTCATCTGTAATCTCCAGCCCATGGAAACGACGAACGAGCGGCTGTTGCTCGGCTCGTGGCTCGTTCGGCAAGCGGATGTTGCTCAATCTCGGTTTTCCTCAACTTTTAATATGACAGCCCCTCGTTTCCGCCTCCTGAGCGTCCACTGTGTCGATCGTTCGACGACCTTAAAATTCGCGAATCGAGAGGCGATGAACACCATTCCCCTCGCGGGCGCGGAAGCGGGGAGGAGGATATAGTTAACACGGACACTCGATCGGCTTTAAGACCTTCGAAGAGAGTGGGAATCGTCGAAGTGCGGATAGACTGTCCTTTTGTAACCGCCCTGACGGCTCTTCGACGTTTACAAAAGCCTCAAAGTGCCTGTGAATTGACAGAATTACATCTGAAGTCGCTTCGACCGGAGTGAAAGCACCCGCCCGTCAGGCAGGGCTTCGAAGTGGGGGATTGGCGCGTCTCCGGAGAAGGCGCTGGGCTGAAGTGGATAGTCCCATCTAGGTCGGCAGTATTTTGATGGCACCCGTCGAGTGCAACGTGTCGATTTCCGCATTCGTATAGCCTGCCTCAGCGAGAATCGAATGACCGTGCTCGCCCAATCGGGGCGGGAAAGAAAACGGAATCTGATTTGCTTCCCGAGAATTTATCGGCAAGCCGGGAACATCAAACCTGTCATGGTGATCGGCCAGAGTGACCACCATGTTGAGGTGGTCCAGCTGCGGATTGACCATCAGATCCGCGTAGTTGGCGACCCGGCTGCAAAGAATATCCGCGTCGTTGAACAAAGAAAGCCATTCCGCACAGGTCCGCTCTTTGAAAGGTAGCTTAAGCTCTTCGCGCATTGCGGCCCGATTGGTAACGCGATCGCTGGACGTTCTGAAGCGCGGATCGTCGATAAGATGTGGCACATCCAGGAGCTCGCACAAGCGGCGCCAACGCTCCCCCACATAAGCGGCGACCATGATCCACCCGTCGCTCGCTTCAAATGCCTCGTTCGGAGCAGAATATGGTGCGGCGCTTCCGATCTTCGACGGTTGGCGAGACTTCGCCGAAAAATGATGTGATAGCCGATTGCTGCAATGCTACCGCGGTCGCAAACAAATTGATGTCCAGATAAGCGCCCCGACCTGTGTTCTGACGTTCGACGAGAGCGGCAAGAACGGCAAGCGCACCGATATAGCCGGTGGAGACATCGACAATCGGCGCTTGTACCTTGCACGGGCCGGCGTTTTCGTCACCAATGAGGCCCATGAGGCCGGACGCAGCCTGTAAGATACCATCAACGCCCGCTCGCTGCGCCAGAGGACCTGTTTGACCGTAACCGGAAATCGCACAGTAAATAAGCTCAGGTCTTTCCTGCGACAGAGTTTCGTAGCCCAGCCCCAACTTCTGCATCACGCCTGGGCGAAAACTTTCCACCAAGACATCAGCTTTCAGCGCCAACCGTCGGGCGACGCCCCTTCCGGCTTCATTTTTCAGATCGATGGAGATACTTCGCTTATTCCTATTAAAGGAAACGAAGACCGGGCTTTCACTGCCGTACCACGGCGGACCTAAGCGCCGACCGGCGTCGCCTTCGACAGGCTCGACCTTAACGACGTTGGCGCCAAAATCACCCAACATCATTGTACAAGTCGGCCCGGCCCCAATCTGACTGAAATCGAGCACTTCAACGCCACGTAGGCAGGTGCGTATCATGAACAGTTGGCCGCCGTCGTTAGCACGATTTTCCCGGGATATTTTCGCGACCGCAACGCAGCCATCGCCTCCGCTGCTCGCGCGAGAGGAAACGTTGCGGAGATATGCGGCTTGAGGTGCCCCGCCGAATACCAATCCAAGAGCTTGCGCTGCTGATCGCTGACTAGAATCGGGTCGCGCGCGGCCTGCGCACCCCAAACGACCCCGATTATCGAGATATTTTTGACAAGTATTCGGTTCGCGGGCACGGACTGGATCCGTCCACCCGCGAACCCGATGAGCAGCATGCGGGCTTCCCAATTCACCGCTTTCATGCACGCATCAAACACATCGCCTCCGACCGGATCGTAGACGACGTCGGCTCCCGATCCTTCGGTCAGTTCCTTGATGCGCTCGGCTATGCTCTCGCTGGTGTGATCAATGACCGCGTCGGCGCCGTAGTCTCGGACGAGGGCGCATTTTGTGGGCCCTCCGGCAATACCGATAACCCTTGCGCCCAAGCGCTTGCCAAGTTCGATTGCGGTCAACCCAACACCGCCGGCCGCGCCAGCAACAACCAGCCATTCGCCTGCCTGAAGTTGACCGCGATGGGTGAGTGCGAAGTAGGACGTGCCGTAGGCGACGGGAAATGCGGCAGCCGTCACAAAATCCATTTTCTCCGGAATGCGAACAACCGCCCGCGCATCGATGACGAGTTCTTCGGAATAGCTTCCGCCGAAGCGAGATACGGCAAGCACCCGATCCCCCACGGTTACATTGGTCACATCTGGCGCTGTCTCAACGACCTCTCCGGCTGCCTCCAATCCGGGCGAGAATGGAAAGGCCGGCTTGACTTGATACGAGCCCCCGACCATCAGGATGTCGGCAAAATTTATCCCACACGCGCCAACGCAAATGCGGGCTTGCCCACTTTGGAGCGGCACGGATACGACCTCTGAAAAGCGAAGCCGGTCGGGCGGTCCCCAGCTTTCGCACAAGATGGCCTTCACACTTTCGTCCTCCCACCAAACACATCACAGTGCCGACAGGTTAGCTTGCTCATAACGGCGTGCGCCGGCTGGTTCAAACGCCGATCCCCGGCATCAGATCTTCCAAAGGTCGGCGTCGCGTTTCAAGCCCAAGCAATCCGACGAATATGATCTGGAGCGCCAAAGACGCGCCGAGCATCAGTACGACGCCCATCACGCCGTAGCCGTTGAAAATTGCTACCACGAGGTAGGGAGTCAGGATGGTCGCCAATCGCCCGACGGTATTACAGAAACCCGCCCCTCGCATGCGAATATCCGTGGGAAACAACTCCGGAATGTAAAGCGACCAGGTGAATACAAGAAGAATGTAGATCGTGCTCACGAGGGTGAAGCCTACAATCCCGATCAGAAGCGGATTCTCCATTGCGGGGTAGATCAGACCGAGCACAATCGCGAGCCCGGAAAAGATAATAATGCCGGCTCTTCGTCCGATGCGATCAGCTATCCACATGCCGATCAAGGCCCCAATCGGTCCTCCAAGCGACATTGCGGTCGTGTAGCCAAGCGATGAAACGATACTTTGCCCTTGCTTGACAAAGAAAGTTGGCAGCCACGCTATGAAGCCATACAGCGCCGTGTTCATCGCTATAAGAACAATGCTTCCTGTTATGGTCCGAGCGATCAGATCGCGCGAAAAAAGTGCAACAATACTACGTTGCACCGGCTTCACTGTGGTCTCAGCCGAGACTGGTGGCAGTGCCGTCGTACCGGCCACCTCAGTCTCGATGGCGGTCATGACCCGCTCGGCCTCATCCAAATTGCCTTTGGCTTCGAGCCAACGCGGCGATTTAGGCATTTTTTTGCGGAGATACCAAACTATCGCAGCGCCGACGCCGACAATGACAAACATCCAACGCCAACCGATGGTGGGAATCAGCGCGTATCCCAGCAGCGACGAAAAGAACAACGAGGCGCTGGTTATCGCTGCGAGGCCGCCGCTCCACGGGCCGCGCCGATGGGGCGGGATGAATTCAGTCAAGGTTACGTAGCCGACGACGATTTCCGCGCCCAGTCCGATGCCCATGATGAAACGGGCTACGATCAGCCAAGTCATCGTCGGCGCCAACGCGGCGCCGAAAGAGGCAAGGCTGAAGATCGCAAGATTCGCTTGATAGGAGAATCGCCGACCGAAACGATCGCCCAGAATGCCGGCAGTCCAAGAGCCGAGAAACATGCCTGCGAAGGTCGCAGAAATAAATTGCGCATTTTGCGCCAGGTCCGACCACCCGCTTTTGACGAGCGCGGCGAGTACGCCGCCACCGAGGTAAACCTCGAACCCGTCAAGGAACATCCCTGCTCCAATCAGAAAGAGTATTCGCCAATGGAACGAGGAAATCGGAAGACGATCGAGGCGCGCCCCGGCATTCACCCCCATGAATTTTTGTCCTGTTTATAGCGTCAGGTTACTATGCGACTGATTATGCTACCAGCCCTCTTTCTGCTTCCGATGCGCGTTTGCGTTGAAGCCTTTCGCGATTGTGGAGGCAACGGCTCATCCTAGTTTG
>CAVTTZ010000035.1:0-36898 GCA_963737755.1 uncultured Alphaproteobacteria bacterium
GCGGATCGAAAACATTAATTCTTAGAGAATTTAAAATCAATAGGCTGGCAAGGCGAGGTCTATGGGGCCGGCATACCGTCCTTTTGGAGCTCGACTATCTTTAAAGCCTCTGAGACCACTCGTCCGCAAAAACCATTTTCTAATAATGAACCTGAGGGCTTTCTATCCGCTTGCTTCAAGTCAATCTCCAAAAAACTGTTTGTACCGCGACAGTGCCGACGCCGTAGAGCGCGTGTGTTCTGGTACATCGCGATGCCCGAGATAGGCTCGGATCGTGTCACGACAATCATTGGGCTAGCTTGGATCCGCGAGCGTGCGGCAGCAGGTGGGCGTGCGTCTCGATTCCGAACAAGATTCGGCCGCAGCGCACTCCACCATGCGCGAATAGCCTGCGCCATGCCGGTGTCCCACGTTTCGACTAACCCGAATGTCGATGTCGGCCTTTACCGCTGAAGCCGGCGGAGCTCACACATTCCGCTGCCGTTGAGATGCAGACCGACCCCGGATTGTACGGTTGGCGCCGAAGATTTCAGTGACGGCATCGTTTCCAAAGTTGCTGTACCGTGACGGCGTTAAATAGGGTCGGCCGAAGCGCGGATGCCTTTGTTTGAAGGAGTGGCCAATGACACCAAGTCCGAAAGTCGACGCCTTTCTCGATGCGCCCGGGAAGTGGCGGCCGGAGTTTCGGCGCCTGCGCGCTATCACCTTTGGGTTTGAGTTGGATGAGGATCTCAAGTGGGGGTGGCCTTGTTACGCGCTGCAGGGCCACAAAGTGTGCCTCATTCATGGATTTAAGGATTACTGCGCCATTCTTTTCGTGAAAGGAGCGCTCCTGAACGATCATGCCAACGTCCTTATCCAGCAAACGAAAAACGTACAAAGCGCTCGCCAGATTCGGTTCACCGACGTGGTTCAGATTGCCAATATGGAGAATATTCTAGTTGATTATGTCGGGCAGGCAATCGAAGTAGATCGGCTGGGTCTCAAGGTTGAGATGAAGAAGACCGAAGCGTTCCACATGCCGCAGGAGCTTGCGACAAGATTAGGATCCGACCCAGCTTTAAAGCGCGCATTCGCGGCGTTAACGCCTGGACGGCAGCGCGGTTACCTGCTGCATTTCGCTTCGGCGAAGCAATCAAAGACGCGGCAAGCCCGTATTGAGAAAAGCGCTTCATCAATTCTCGCGGGGAAGGGATTGCGCGATTGAGCGAGTGTTCTCATTGGGATCCGGCGCTTCGAGCCTTGGGGTCCTGCTATTTTCATGAATTGTCAGACTCGCAAGATTGACGCGGCTCTTACGGCGCGCTTAACAAACTGGCATTGGCGTGAACGGGGCTCTGTTGTTTTTTTGAGATCGCGCGCACGGTTTAGATTGAGCGAACACGAGAAATTGTGTGGCGAGCGCATTCACCACGCTTGCCTCTTTTAGCGACTGAATCGATCGCTACGACTGATTGTTACTCCAGAATTAGAACGCGTTGTTCGTTTCGGATCGACCATGATCGAAAGCGACTAAGAAAGCTTTGACCGAGTAGCAAGCTGCCTTTGACGGGCGCTACGCTCGCTTTGACATTTTCTAAGAGCCTGTCACCTACCCGCAACGTCCGAATTCGGAACGTTTGTGATGGAACGGCAGACCCGTCAGCGAGTCGGTACGTTTGTGTCCCGAGAAAATCGTCCGAGGTCAGGGTTCCCGTTCTGATAAGGGTCAAGACGACGTCAGCCGGAATGCTAACGTCGGAGGCACCACTGTCGAGGATAAAATTCAGTGTTAGCTTATTATTTATCGAGACGGGCAGTGCGTACGTGCCTCCTTCAACAAGCAGCGGCACCGCGGTCTCATTAGTATTCTGTCCGTTGGTTGCTTTGGACGTGGTCGTAGTTTCAATTTCACGGGGCGGGTGGCGGATTATTTGCGTCGATCGGCGTAAAACAGAAAACTCGTCGCAATGGTAGCCAACCACCGTGCCGCGATAGTAAGGCCCCATGACAGTCCCGACAAGTCCGACCATCGCGTATCCAAAAGGCTGCGAAATCCAGCGAACAAAATCAAGCCGCAGACGACCGTCTGCTGCACGAAATGTGCCTGTCAGTAGAAAGGAGCCGCTGCCTGAACCATTATCATTTTCAGGCGGCGCGAATTCAAAGAGGGCTTCTACCGTTCCTTCTGGCGACGCTCGTGTCTTGAGCCGCAAATCCGTTACCCCTTGGGCGCACTGGTAGGAGCCCTCCCACCACGTGTCTTCCATTGGAAACAAAGATTTCTTCGCCTGCGGCGATGGGGACTGAGGACAGCTAATTGTTGGAAGTGCGATGACCGAACAAGCAACCAATATCACCGCCAAAGCATTCGCTCGAGACTGAACCGACGAAGGAAATTCCAACATGAAATTTGGCCCCATTCACAGAGGAGCGGTGTCGCGCACTCTTCGCGCCGACGTGCATTATAATGCGTCGCAATCTAATGCACACCCTGTCCGACTGCGCCGATGTCGGAAGACGTGCGGCAGATGGTGGGACGAAATGTTCGGAGCTTGAGGCTTGCGGCCGGCTTATCTCAAGCGGGTCTTGCCGAGCGTCTGGGTGTCGATCGAGCTTATGTTAGCGGTCTTGAGCTAGGGCAACGAAATCCTACGATCGTTACCTTGTGGCATGTCGCTCAAGCACTCGAGATCAAAATGGCAGAGTTATTTCAAGAGCGTGAGGCGCGGCACGCGTCTCGCCGATAGCTTTTGTTGGATGGCGTGCAGGCGATTTCGCGGGCCGACGTGCATCTAATTGACGAATAATCGAACGCCCGGAAATCCTCCCTTGGTCCTCCCTCGTCGGCCGCGGGGGAGGATCAAATCACAGTAAGTATCGGATTTTATTGGCGACCCCGGCAGGATTCGAACCTGCGACCTTCAGCTTAGAAGGCTGTTGCTCTATCCCCTGAGCTACGGGGCCGTCGGAGGCCATGCTTATACTGAATCGCACCGCCTCTGTCTTAAAATACGTGCCCCTGTCTTGAAATGCGCGTCCCTTCTTGAAATACGCGCTGCGCTGGAAAAATCCGGGTATATGCGCGCGAAATTAACCGACGAGACGCTGCTGTGGCGCGGGCGCGGTTTTCCAACCGCTGTCAAAAAAGTTTAGTTCAAAGCCTCGCCAAGCGGTCACGACCTCGACACGATTAGTCCTTCAAATCCGCGGCCACACGACACGATTTGAACGTGGCGTTCCGAAAGCGCTTTGTGCTCGCGGTCAATTCCTCGGGCACGCTTCCGGGCCATGTTCGCGCCGGGGTTGGATTGCGCGCCCCACCGTGTCTGGGAGGAGTTTTTCCAATGATTTCGCTCGTTCGCGCCGGCGTAGCCGCCGCGCTGCTGGTTGTCGCGCCGCTGTTGTTGCCGCAATCCGCGAGCGCCGCCGAAAAGGCCTTCCGCAACAGCGAGCTTGCCGACAGCGCCGTGACGCTGGAAGGCGCAGATCAAGACCGACGCGGGCACGCCTGCGAAGCCATTGCCGCAAATCCGTCGCGACGCGGATGCCGCGTTCAACAAGAACGATTTCCGCGCCGGCATGGCGCTGCTCGGCCAGATCGTTGCCGGCGCGCCGAACGACAGCACCACCTGGCTGCGGCTCGCCCGCACCGTCATGCAAATCCGGCCGGCGGATGACGACGAAAAACGCCTGCTGCTCGAGCGCGCCTCCACCGCCGCGTACATCGCCTATCAACGCACCAGCAGCCGCAACGAGGAGGCCGATAGCCTTGCGCTGCTTGGCAACGTGTTGGCGCAACGGGAGTTGTGGCGGCCGTCGCTCGACTCGCTGCGGCTGGCGCTCGAATTGCGCGAAGCCGCCGACGTGCGTGGCCAATACGAGCGGCTGCGCGAAGCGCACGGTTTCCGCATCCTCGATTACACCGTCGATTCCGACACCGCGTCGCCGCGTGTCTGCTTCCAGTTTTCCGAGGACTTGCCGGCGCGGACCGACTTCTCGCCGTTCGTGGTGTTGGCCGGCACCGACAAGCCGGCGCTGACGGCCGCCGAGAAGCAACTTTGCGTCGAAGGCTTGCAGCACGGCAGCAGCTATAATGTCACGTTGCGCGCCGGCTTGCCGTCGACCGTGCATGAGACGCTGTCGAAGTCGGCGGACTATGCGATCTATGTGCGCGATCGCAGCCCGGCGGTGCACTTCTCGTCGACCGCCTATGTTCTGCCGCGCACCGGCCAGCGCGGGATTCCGGTCATTTCCACCAACACGCGCGCGGTTGCGGTCGAGATCTACCGGCTCACCGACCGCGGTCTGGTGGATTCGATCGGCGGCGGCGAGTACAGCCGCGGCGATTTCCAGAAAAGCCTGAGCCGTTACGACGTCGAGCAGCTGCGCAGCACCCGCGGCATCGCGGTGTGGAAGGGCGAGCTTGCGGTCGAAGCCGGGCCGATCAACAGCGACGTCACCACCGCGTTCCCGGTCGACCAGGCCGTCGGCGAGCTCAAGCCCGGCGTCTACGTCATGGTGGCGCAGCCGCAGGAGCTGAAAAACACTGAAAACTTCGATTCGCTGGCGACCCAGTGGTTCATCGTTTCCGATCTCGGGCTCACGGCGTTTTCGGGCAATGACGGGATCCACGTCTTCGTCAATTCGCTCGCGAACACCGACTGCCAAGAACGGCGCCGAGGTGCGGCTTGTTTCGCGCGGCAACGAAGTGCTCGCCACGCGCCGCGCCGATGCCGCCGGCCATGTGCAGTTCGAGACCGGGCTCGCAAGCGGCGAGGGCGGTTCGGCGCCCGCGCTGGTCACCGCCACCGATGGCCAGGGCGACTATGCCTTCCTGAATCTCAAAGGCCCCGCATTCGATCTCACCGATCGCGGTGTCGGCGGCCGGCCGGCGCCGACGGGCCTCGATGCGTTCGTCTATGCCGAGCGCGGCGTTTATCGCTCGGGCGAGACCGCTTATCTCACGGCGCTGTTGCGCACGCCGCAAGGTGCCGCGGCGCCCGATGTGCCGATGACGTTGGTGGTCGAGCGTCCCGACGGCGTCGAATTCCGCCGCACGTGTCGTCGCCGATCAGGGCCTGGGCGGCCATAGCCTGACGCTGGCGCTGCCGGGTTCGGCGCCGAGCGGCACCTGGCATGTGCGGGCTTTCACCGATCCGAAACGGCCGGCGATCGGCGAGACGACCTTCCTGGTCGAGGATTATGTGCCGGACCGGATGGAGTTCGATCTGACGTCGCCGACCGGGCACATCTCGCAAAAGGTGCCGGCCAAGGTCAGCGTCGACGGGCATTTCCTCTACGGCGCGCCGGCGGCGAATCTCGATCTCGATGGCGAGGTCACGATCGCGGCTGCGAAGGAGCGCGCCGGCTTCCCGGGCTATCAGTTCGGCGTCGCCGACGAGCAGGTCGAAGCCGTACAGCAGCCGCTCGCCGACCTGCCGACCACCGACGCGGCCGGCAAGGCGACGTTCCCGATCGCACTCGACAAGCTGCCTGACAGTTCGGGCTTGCTGGAAGCGCAAGTCGCCGTGCGGATGGCCGAGCCCGGCGGCCGCGCCGTCGAGCGCAAGATCACGCTGCCGGTCACGCCGTCCGCCAACATGATCGGCGTCAAGCCGCTGTTCTCCGGCCGCTCGCTCGCCGATGGCTCCAATGCGACGTTCGATGTGGTCGTGGTCGGGCCCGATGGCGGCGTCACGGCGCAGCGCGGCCTGCATTACGAACTGCTGCGCATCGACACGCATTATCAGTTCTACAAGCGCGACGGCAGCTGGAATTACGAGCCGGTCAAGACCACCAAGCGCGTCGCTGACGGCACCATCGACACCACCATCGATCGTGCCGCGCGCATTTCGCTGCCGGTGAATTTCGGCCGCTATCGGCTCGAAGTCACGAGCGCCGATCCGAATGGACCGCTGACCTCGGTCGCGTTCGACGCCGGCTATTATGTCGAGTCGAATGCCGACACGCCCGACATGCTCGAGATCGCGCTCGACAAGGGCGACTATGCACCCGGCGACACGATGACGGTCGCGGTCACCGCGCGCAATGCCGGGCGGCTGACGCTCAATGTCGTCGGCGATCGTTTGCTCGCGACGCAAAGTGTCGACGTGCCGCAAGGTGCGACGCAGGTGAAGCTGCCGGTCGGTGCTGACTGGAGCACCGGCGCTTATCTGGTCGCGACGCTGCGCCGCCCGCTCGACGCGCCGGCGCAACGCATGCCCGGCCGCGCCATCGGTTTGCAGTGGTTTTCGGTCGATCGCGGCGCCAAGACGCTCAGCGTCGATCTCAAGCCGCCGGCGCTGATCCGGCCGAACACGACCCTGCATATTCCGGTGAAGGTTGCGGGTGTTCCGGCCGGCGAGGAGGCGCGCGTTGTCGTCGCCGCCGTCGATGTCGGCATTCTCAATCTCACCAACTACAAGCCGCCGTCGCCGGAGGATTTTTATCTCGGGCAGCATGCGCTGTCGGCGGAACTGCGTGACCTCTACGGCCAACTGATCGACGGCATGCAGGGCGCGCGCGGACAGATCCGCAGCGGCGGCGATCAAGGCGCCGAGCTGCAGGGCAGCCCGCCCGCCGGGCCGCCGGTGGCGCTCTATTCGGGCATCGTGAAAGTCGGTGCCGACGGCACCGCAGATGTTGCCTTCGACATCGGCGATTTCGCCGGCACCGCGCGCGTGATGGCGGTGGCGTGGAGCAAGGGCAAAGTCGGCCACGGCACCGCCGATGTCATCGTGCGCGATCCGGTCGTGCTGACCGCGACGTTGCCGCGCTTCCTGTTGCCGAACGATCGATCGTCGGTGCATCTCGACCTCGACAACGTCGAGGGCGCGGCCGGCGACTACACGATCGCGGTGACCGGCGCCGACGCGCTGTCGTCCTCGGCGAACCTGAAGCTCGCGCTGCGCGCCAAGGAGCGCGGCGCCGCCAACGTGCCGCTGACGGCCACGGCGGCGGGCAACGGCACGGTGCGGATCAGCGTCAGCGGTCCGAACGGCTTTGCCTCGCAGCGCAATTACGCGCTGACCGTGCGTTCGCCCGGCCGCGTGCTGGCGCGCCGCACGGTCAAGCCGATGGCGAAGGGTGAAAGCGTTACGGTGTCGAACGACATGTTCGCCGATCTCGTGCCCGGCACCGGTTCGGTGTCGCTGTCGATCGGCTCGCTGGCGTCGTTCGATGCGGCGGGCCTGCTTGCCGCGCTCGACCGCTATCCGTTCCGCTGCTCGGAGCAGATCACCAGCCGGTCGCTGCCGCTGCTCTATCTCAGCGATCTCGCCAAGGATTCGCCGATCGCGGCCGATCCGGCTACGGAGCAGAGGCTGCGCGAGGCGATCGAAACGCTGCTGACGCGGCAGGACTCCAACGGCTCGTTCGGCCTGTGGAGCGTCGGCGGCGATGACATCTGGCTCGAACTTCTATGTCACCGACTTCCTCACCCGCGCGCGCGAACGCAAGATCGCGGTGCCGGAGACGGCGTTCAAGCTCGCGCTCGACCGGTTGCGCAACACCGTCGCCAACACCACGGATGTGAGCAAGAACGGCGGCACCGATCTCGCCTATGCGCTCTACGTGCTGGCGCGCAACGGCGCGGCGCCGATCGGCGATCTTCGTTACATCGCCGACTCCAAGCTCGACGCCATGACGACGCCGATCGCGAAGGCGCAAGTCGCCGCGGCGCTCGCCATGGCGGGTGATCGCACCCGCGCCGAGCGGGTCTATGCCGCGGCGCTTGACGCGCTCGCGCCGGCGACGAAGCTCGATCTGTCGAGCCGCGAAGATTACGGCTCGACCTTGCGCGACGCCGCCGCCTTGGTGGCGCTCGCGAGCGAGGGCGGCGCGCCGCGCGCCACCGTGCAGGCGGCGGTGCAGCGCGTGGAAGTCGGTGCGGGCGACATTGCGGCCGACCTCGACGCAGGAAGATGCGTGGCTGCTGCTGGCCGCAAGCGCGCTGGCGAAGGACGGCGGCAAGGTGTCGCTCGATGTCGGCGGCACGACGCAACAGCGCGCGCTTTATCGCACCATTCGCGGAGCGGATCTGAAAGAGCCGCTGCGCATCACCAACACCGGCGAGGATCCGATCCAAGGCCGTGGTGACCGTCAGCGGCGCACCGACGACGCCGGAGCCGGCCGCCGAGAAGGGCTTCAAGATCGAACGCAAGACCTACACGCCCGACGGCGATCCGGTCGACGCCAAGCAGGTCAAGCAGAACACCCGCATGGTGGTGGTGCTGAAGATCACCGAGTCGCAGCCGCAATTCGGTCCGTCTGGCGCTGACCGATTATCTGCCGGCCGGATTCGAGATCGACAATCCGCATCTGGTGTCGTCCGGCGATACCGGCACGCTCGACTGGATCAGCGACGCGCTGGCGCCGGTGAACACCGAATTCCGCGACGACCGCTTCACCGCGGCGTTCGAGCGCAAGGCCGATGACGCGCCGGTGTTCACGGTGGCCTACGTCGTCCGCGCGGTGGCACCCGGCAAATACGTGCGCCCGCAAGCCGTGATCGAGGACATGTATCGTCCTGAGCGCTATGGCCGCACCGCGACCGAAAGCGTGGAAGTGACCGCGGCGAAATGAGCGACGACGCACGAACCCGCTGACGCGAGCGATCGAGGCGGAACGCTGGTTACAATGTCCCCGCGGAGAGCGGGAATCCGAGTCGGCGGATTGCTTCGCGCATTCCGGACCGAACGCTGGATCCCCGCCTTCGCGGGGACGAGCGGGGAAGAGGCGTCGCCGGCTCCTGCCTGTTGCGCTCGGCTTGCGGTTTGTTGTTTGCTCGTCCTCGGCGTCGCCGCTTGGCGGATCGCCGCACTCGGGCCGGCGCCGCTCGGCAAGGACATCGCGTTCTCCACGCGCGTGGTCGACCGCGACGGCCGTTTGCTGCGGGCCTATGCGACCGCCGAGGGCCGCTGGCGTTTGCCGGCGCGTGTCGGCGATGTCGATCCGCGCTTCTTCGCGATGTTGTTTGCTTACGAGGACAAGCGGTTTCGCGCCCATCACGGCGTCGATCCGCTGGCGATTGTTGCGCGCCGCCGTACAGCTTGCGACCAGCGGGCATATCCGGTCCGGCGGCTCGACATTGACCATGCAGGTGGCGCGGCTGCTCGAGCCGCGCAGCAATCGCAACCTTGCCGCCAAGCTGCGCCAGGCAGTGCGCGCCGTCGAGATCGAACGCGCGCTGAGCAAGGACGAGATCCTTTCGCTCTATCTCGATCTGGCGCCGTATGGCGGCAACATCGAGGGCGTGCGGGCCGCTTCGCTCAGCTATTTCGGCAAAGAGCCACGGCGGCTGACGCTCGGCGAAGCCGCGCTGCTCGTAGCACTGCCGCAATCGCCGGAAGCGCGCCGACCGGATCGCTCGGTCGCGGCCGCGCGCGCGGCGCGTGATCGCGTGCTCGACCGTTTCGCTGCCTCCGGTAGCGTTCCGGCCGATGAGATCGTTTTGGCGAAAGCCGAGCCAGTGCCGAACAGCCGCCGGCCGATGCCGATGTTGGCGCCGCATGCGGCGGACCGGGCTATCGCCGACGCGGGTGCGACTCCCGGCAGCGAAGTGCGACTGACCATCGACGCAGACTTGCAGAAAAGCCTCGAAGAGTTGGCGCGGACGCGCACCCGGACGCTTGCGGCAACACTTGGTCCCGATGTTTCGGTCGCTTTGCTGGCGATCGACAACGCCACTGGCGAAGTGCGCGCGCATATCGGTTCGCCGGATTACTTCGATCAGCGCCGCGCCGGCCAAGTGGATCATGACTCAGGCGCTGCGGTCGCCGGGCTCGACACTCAAACCATTCATCTATGGGCTCGGTTTCGAAGACGGCTTCATCCATCCCGAGACGCTGGTCGACGATCGGCCGACGCGTTACGGCGGCTACAAGCCGCAGAATTTCGATTTCACCTTCCAGGGCACGGTGACGGTGCGCCGGGCGCTGCAGATGTCGCTCAATTTGCCGGCGCTGGCGGTGCTCGATCAGGTCGGCGCCAGCCGCCTGACCGCGCGGCTGACGCAAGCGGGCGCAACGCTGGTGCTGCCGGAAGGCGAGGCGCCTGGACTTGCCATCGGGCTCGGCGGTGTCGGTATCAGGCTCGCCGACCTGGTCATGTTGTACGGCGGCATTGCCCGGCTCGGCACCGTGCTGCCGTTGAGTGAGCGCGCGTCCGAGAACAAGGTTGCTGCCGGCCAGGTGGCGAATGCCAACCGCCTCATGGAGCCGGTGGCGGCCTGGTATGTCAGCAACGTCTTGTCCGGGACGCCGCCGCCGGAGAATGGCGTTCCGGGCCGGGTGGCCTACAAGACCGGCACCAGCTACGGCTATCGCGATGCTTGGTCGGTCGGCTTCGATGGCCGCCACACGATCGGCGTCTGGGTTGGAAGGCCGGACGGTGCGCCGGTGCCGGGCTTGGTCGGCCGCATGGCGGCGGCGCCGATCTTGTTCGATGCGTTTGCGCGCTTGCCGAACCAGCCTGCGCCACTGCCGCGCCGCCGTCCGGCGTGCTCCTGACCACCAGCGCCAAGCTGCCGCCACCGCTGAAGTTTTTCCAGTCAGGCGAGCATGGGGCAGGGGAGGCCAAGTTGCACATCCTGTTCCCGCCGGATGGCGCGCGGCTCGATCTTGCCGGCGCCACCGACGAGAAACCGGCCCCAGTGCCGCTCAAAATTACCGGCGGCGTGGCGCCGCTGACGATCCTGGTCAACGGCGTGCCGACAGCGGCGCGCAGCCGTGGCGGCCTTTTCTTCCAGCCCTCCCGGGCCGGGATTTGCGCGGGTGACCGTCATCGACAGCGCCGGCGCCGCCGACAGTATCATGGTGCGGCTTGATGATGGCGAGGCGGCCCCGTCCGCGGGCCCGGCAATCCGCGCGGCGTGCACGCATAGCACCTGTGCGCACCCCTGAGGCGCGCGGATATTTCGCGAAAGCGCCGTTTCCAATTAAATCAACGGGCACTCTAACGGTCTGGCCGAGCACGATCTTTTGCGAACGCCGGTTTTAACTTTTCGCGCTCATACCCTATATGGTCGCCACGGCCGCCGCGCTTTTTTGCGCGCAAACGAACCGAATGAGTATGAGCCGAATGAGTACCAACAGCGCGGCACCAGCGACGCCCCGAACGCCCAGCGGAATGGCGGCGCTTTCGGCGGCGGCCGTGCGCGTTCCCGTCAATCTTGCGCGCTGGATCGTCGTCATGGTGCGGTCGCCGCGCGCGCCGCTGCCGCGCGTAACCCCGCGCGCCTACGCTCTGTTTGGTATCGTGGTCGTGGTGATCATCGCGTCGATGTTCGTGTTCGACACCAAGGCCATCGAGTTGGCGCGGCGCGGGCCGCTGTGGCTGCATGATGTCGCCGACGTGGTCACCAATTACGGCCGCTCGAGCACATTTCTGTATCCGTTCGGCATCGTGCTTCTTGTGCTTGCTGCCGCGCAGTCGCCGACACTGACGCGCATGAGCCAAGGCGTGCTCGCCGCGCTCGCCGTGCGTTTCGGCTTTTTGTTTGTCGCGATCGGTCTGCCGAGTTTGTTTGCAACGATCGTCAAGCGCTTGATCGGCCGAGCCCGGCCCTATGTGGGCACGCATGACGATCCGTTCGCCTACATGCCGTTTATCTGGAAGCCCGAATACGCCAGCATGCCGTCGGGTCACGCGACGACGGCACTGGCGGCGGCGATCGCCATCGGCGCGGTCTGGCCGCGGCTGCGCGTCGTCGCGTGGCTCTATGCGTTGGTGATCATGGCGAGCCGCATTCTGATTTTTGTCCATCATCCAAGCGACGTGCTTGGCGGCGCGGTTGTTGGCGTCGTCGGCGCTCTGATGGTGCGTCGCTGGTTTGCGGCGCGCCGGCTCGGATTCTTCACCGCAAGATTTGCAGCCTTACGCGTGGCCGTCATGGGCGCGGCTCAGGGCAACCGCCTACGAAATCGCCGGCGGGCGAACAGACGTTACGCGCAACTGACAAATTCACGTCACCGCTCGTTTGTCCGCTCGTCGCGCGGAGGCGGGGACCCAGACTTGCGGGCACACGCGGCGCCTCCGGCTGGATTCCCGCCTTCGCGGGAATGAGCGGGAGAGGACTACTGCGCCGCCTTGGCCAAAGCGCCAAAGCCCTGCTCGAGATCGGCGATCAGATCCTCGACCGCTTCCAGACCGATATGGATACGCACGGTGGGACCGCCAGGCGTCCAGCGCGTGGCAGTGCGCAAGCTGGTGCAGTCGAACGGAATCGCCAGGCTCTCGTAGCCGCCCCACGACGCGCCGATGCCGAACAGCTTCAGCGAGTCCAGGAAAGCAAAGACCGCCGGCTGCGGCACCGGCTTGAGCACCACGCCGAACAAGCCCGAGGCGCCGGTGAAGTCGCGCTTCCATAACGCGTGCCCGGCGTCGCTCGGCAACGCCGGATGCAGCAGCCGCAAAACTTCCGGCCGCTGCTCGAGCCAGCGCGCGACCGCAAGTCCCGACTCGTTATGGCGTGCGAGGCGCACGTCGAGCGTGCGCAAACCGCGCTGACTGAGATAAACGTCATCAGGGGCGAGATGCAGTCCGTTCAAACGAACGAAATTGCGCAGGTCGGCGATGGTCGCGCTGTTCGCCGCCACAGTGCCGAGCATCACGTCGGAATGGCCGCTGAAGTATTTGGTGCCGGCGTGGATCGACAGATCAACACCGAAATCCAGCGCGCGGAAATAAAGCGGCGTCGCCCAGGTGTTGTCCATCAACACCACCGCGCCTTTGGCATGCGCGGCCGCGGCGATCGCCGGAATGTCCTGCATCTCGAAACTGAGCGAGCCCGGCGATTCGGTGAACACGACGCGTGTGTTCGGCTGTATCAGCGCGGCAATACCGCCGCCGATCAGCGGATCATAATAGGTCGTGGTGACGCCGAGTCGCGTCAGCATCTGATCGCAAAAGGCACGAGTCGGCCCGTAGGCACTGTCGGTGATCAGCACATGATCGCCGGCGCGCACGACGGAGAGAAGCGCTGCCGAAATCGCCGAAAGTCCGGAAGGCAACAATGCCACCCCGGCGCATTGCGGGCCTTCGAGCTCCTGGACGACCTGTTCGAGCGCTTCCGTCGTCGGGGTGCCGCGCCGGCCATATTGATAGCGCGCGCGATGGGCGAGGAATTCTTCGGCACTCGGATAGAGCACCGTGGAGGCATGAACGACGGGCGGATTGACGAAGCCGTGAAAGCCGTGCGGATCGCGGCCCGCCGTCACGAGGCCGGTGGCAGGGTGTCCGGGGGGCCTTGGCCGGCGGCTTTTGAGCCGGCTTTTGTGCCCCCTGTAACCTTTGGCCAGCGTCGTGCCCGGTCTTGTGTCTGCCACTTTTTCCACTTTTATTGTCGGCCATTGTCTCGCCTAGCCATCGTCTCGCCCATGTAACGTAAATTGTGCCATTACTTCGGCATCGGCCGCCGGCGTCAACCCTTGACCTTGCGGTGCGATCGTCCTCAGATGCCGCCCCGCAAGGGGTTCCGTGAACATTCCATCGACGGCGCTTTGGCGCGGCCGCACATCCTGAAAGGCCTGATTATGAAACGCCTCGCTACGGCACTGGCATTGGTCATGACGCTTGCATCCGGTGTGCAGGCGGTTCGCGCGGAAACCCTCGCGTCGGTGAAGGAACGCGGTGAACTGATTTGCGGCGCCAACGGGACGCTCGCCGGATTCGGCTTGCCCGATCCGCAGGGCAACTGGACCGGCTTCGACGTCGATTTCTGCCGCGCCATCGCGGCCGCCATTTTCAACGATCCCACCAAGGTCAAGTTCGTGCCGCTGACCGCCAAGGACCGCTTCACCGCCCTGCAGTCCGGCGAAATCGACGTGCTGTCGCGCAACACCACCTGGACGCTGTCGCGCGACACCACGCTCGGGCTCGAATTTCCGGCCATCACCTTCTTCGACGGCCAGGGCTTCATGGTGCGCAGGGCGCTCAAGGTGACTTCGGCGCTCGAGCTCAACGATGCGTCGATCTGCGTGCAGCAGGGCACCACCAGCGAGCTCAACCTCGCCGACTTTTTCCGCACCAATCACATGGAGCTCAAGACCGTGACCTTCGCCACCGGCGAGGACGCGCTCAAGGCCTACGAATCCGGGCCGCTGCGATGCCTACACCACCGATTCGTCCGGCCTCTACGGCGAACGGCAAAAGCTTGCCGACCCGAGCGCGCACATCGTGCTGCCCGAGATCATCTCCAAGGAGCCGCTCAGCCCGGCCGTGCGCCACGGCGACGATCAATGGACCGACATCGTGCGCTGGACGCATTTTGTGATGCTCGACGCCGAGGAGCTCGGCATCAACAAGGCCAATGTCGACGAGAAGCTCAAGTCCGACGATCCCGAGACACGGCGCCTGCTCGGCGTCGAAGGACAATACGGCGAGGGCATGGGCCTCACCAACGATTGGGCCTATCGAATCGTCAAGCATGTCGGCAATTACGGCGAGATTTTCGAGCACAATCTCGGCCAGGGCTCGCCGCTGAAGATCGTCCGCGGCCTCAACGCCTTGTGGACCAAGGGCGGTCTGCAGTACGGCCCGCCGATTCGCTGACGCCGCACGTTCGCCATTTTGCCGCGAACCGGCCGATGGCTGAAAAGGTCCAAGCTGCATCGCCACAGCCGTTGCGCCATCACACGCGACGGTTCGGCAACGTTGCGGTGCAGGTTGTCACGCTTGCGATCATCCTCAGCCTCGTCGGCGGCGCGATCTTCGAAGCGGCGCAAAATCTCGCGCGCGAGCACCTCGCTTCCGGCTTCGGCTTTTGGAACAACACTGCCGGCTTCGACATCAGCCAGACGCTGATCGCCTATTCGCCCAGCACCTCGACCTTCGGTCGCGCCTTCTGGGTCGGATTTCTCAATACGCTGCTCGTCGCCGCCATCGGCATCGTGCTGGCGACCATCATCGGCTTTCTGGTCGGCATCGCGCGGCTGTCGCACAATTGGTTGGTCGCGAAGCTCGCCGCCGGCTACGTGGAATTGACCCGCAACGTGCCGCTGCTTGCTGCAGCTTCTGTTCTGGTACAACGCGGTGCTGAAGGCGCTGCCGGACTTGCGCGAGAGCGTAACGCTGCCAGGCGGCACTATTCTCAACAATCGCGGCCTGTTCCTGGCGCGACCTGAATTCGCGCCGCGTTTCGCGATCGTGCTGGTCGTTCTGGCGTTGGGGATTGCGGCGACCATCGCGCTCAAGAGCTATGCCAATCGCCGTCACGACCGCACCGGCGACGAAGTGCCGGTGCTATGGCCGGCTTTCGGGCTCATCGTCGTACTGCCGCTGGCCGCCTATGCGCTAGCGGGCTTCCCGCTCAGTTTCAGCCTGCCGCATCTGGGGCGTTTCAACGTCAGCGGCGGCATCGAAATTCTCCCCGAATTCGCGGCGCTGGTTCTGGCGCTCTCGATCTATACGGCAGGCTTCATCGCCGAGGTGGTGCGGGCCGGCATGCTCTCGGTATCCCACGGCCAAGTCGAAGCCGCGCAGGCGCTCGGGCTGCGCTCCGGCCTGACGCTGCGGCTCATCGTCCTGCCGCAGGCCATGCGGGTGATCATCCCGCCGCTGACCAGCCAGTATCTGAACCTGATCAAAAACTCGTCGCTTGCGGTGGCGATCGGCTATCCGGATCTGGTGCAGGTTTTCGCCGGCACGGTGCTCAATATCACCGGCCAGGCCGTCGAGGTGATCGCCATCACCATGGCGGTCTATCTCTTCATCAGCCTGTCCGTCTCGCTGGCGATGAATCTCTACGGGCGCTCCACCGCGATTGTGGAGCGCTGAGCGATGAGCGCAACCGGCGACTGGACATTCCTGCGGCAGGAACGCATCGCGCCTCTGCCGCCGCCGTCGGCGCGCGCCGGCGCGTTCGGCTGGCTGCGCGCCAATCTGTTCGCCGGGTCCGGCAACAGCGTAATGACGCTGCTCTGCGTCGCGCTGATCGTTTGGGCCGCGGTCGCCGCTGGTGCGTTTTCTTCTGGTCGATGCGGTGTGGAGCGGCGCCGACGGTCGGTCTGCCTGGCGTCGCCGGCGCAGCCGCACCCGGGGGCCTGTTGGGCCTTCGTCCGCGTATGGTTTTCCTACTTCGTCTACGGCTTTTATCCGTACGACCAGCGCTGGCGCGTCGACATGTTCTTTGTCGTGTTTGATTCTCGGATCGTCTGGCTGTTGCGGCTGTCGACGCCGCGCCGCGATCTCGGCGCCTTTTATTTCTTCGTCGTGCTGCCGATTCTGTCCTATCGTGCTGCTGCACGGCGCGCCGCTGATCGGTCTCCGCGTCGTGTCGACCTCGCTGTGGGGCGGCATCCTGGTCACCGTCGTGGTCGCGACGATCGGCATGGTGTTCTCGCTGCCGCTCGGCATTCTGCTGGCGCTCGGGCGCCGCTCGAAACTGCCGGTGATCCGGATCGTCTCGGTGGCGTTCATCGAATTCGTGCGCGGCGTGCCGGTGATCACCGTCCTGTTCATGGCGAGCGTGATGCTGCCGCTGTTCGTCCCGGAGCGTTTCGCGCCGGACAAGCTGGTGCGCGCGCTGATCGGCATGGCGCTGTTCGCCTCCGCCTACATGGCGGAAGTGGTGCGCGGCGGGCTCGCCGCCGTGCCGCGCGGACAGTACGAGGCCGCCAACGCGTTCGGGCTTCGGCTATTGGCCGATGATGGCGCTGGTGATCTTGCCGCAGGCGTTGCGCATCACGTTGCCGAATATCGTCAATACCTTCATCGGCCTGTTCAAGGATACGACGCTCGTCTTCGTGGTCGGCATTTTCGATTTTCTCCGCACCATCGAGGCCGCGCGCGCCGATCCGAAATGGGCGGGGCCGACCACGACGGTGACCGGCTATGCCTTCGCCGCGCTCTTTTACTTCGTCTGCTGCTATGGCATGTCGCGCTACGCGCGCCGCATGGAGCGGCGTCTGGCGCGCAGCGTGCGGCGATAAGGATCCAGCATGACGGAACGCCCCGATTCGACACGCACGGAGCCGTTGCCGGACATTGCGGTCGAGGTGGTCGGGCTCAACAAGTGGTACGGCGAGTTCCACGTGCTGCGCGACATCAACCTGAAGGTCGCCCGCGGCGAGCGAATCGTCATTTGCGGGCCGTCCGGCGGCGGCAAGTCGACGCTCCTGCGCTGCATCAACCGCCTGGAAGGCTGGCAGCAGGGCCGCATCATCGTCGACGGCAACGAGTTGACCGAGGATCCCAAGCAGATCGTCGCGGTGCGGCGCGACGTCGGCATGGTGTTCCAGCACTTCAACCTGTTTCCGCATCTCACCGTGCTGGAGAACTGCACCTTGGCGCCGATGTGGGTGCGGCACATGCCGAAAAAGGAGGCCGAGGCGCTGGCGATGAACTATTTGGCGCGGGTGAAGATTCCCGACCAGGCCGGCAAATATCCGGCGCGGCTGTCTGGCGGACAGCAGCAGCGCGTAGCGATCGCACGCGCGCTTTGCATGAATCCCAACATCATGCTGTTCGACGAGCCGACCTCGGCGCTCGATCCCGAAATGGTGAAGGAGGTGCTCGACACCATGGTCGGGCTGGCAAGCGACGGCATCACCATGCTGGTGGTGTCACACGAAATGGGTTTTGCCCGGCAGGTCGCCGACCGCGTGATTCTCATGGATGACGGACAAGTCGTCGAGATAAGCCCGCCGAAGGAATTCTTCAGTGCACCGCGGCACGAGCGCACCCGGCTCTTTCTCCAGCAAATCCTGCATTGAGGCCGCGCTGTCGAGAGCGACTGGCTCCACGGCACTGCGACCAATAAGAAAGCGGCAGAGTTTCTACTCTGCCGCTTGGGCTGAGGGCGAGTATATCGCTGCGGCGCTTAGCCGAACAACTTCAGCACCGACTGGTTCGCCTGATTGGCGATCGAGAGCGCCGAGATCTCGAGCTGCTGCTGCGTTTGCAGCGTCAGCAGGTTGGCGCTCTCCTGGTTCTGGTCGGCGAGAACGAGATTGCTGGCGCCGGTCTGCAGCGTGTTGATCATATTGGTCTCGAACGCCTGACGGGTCTGGATCGTCGAGGAGTTCGTGCCGAAGGTTTCAGTCTGCGCGCGGACCTGGTTGATCGCGGCATTGATCGCGCTTTCCGTCGACGTGATGGTCGAGGCGTTCTGGAAACCGCCGGCGGCAATCGTCGTCAGGCCGAGGCCGGCGCTGTCGAGGTTCACGCCGGCGATATTGAGCGAACTGCTGCCGTTTTCGTTGAACAGCACTTGCAGATTGTTGCCGCCCAGCAGGTTGACGCCATTATAGGAGGCGTCGCCGGCCATTTGGTCGATCTGGGTCAGCAGATTGTTGTAATTCGTTTGCAGCGTTGTGCGCGTGCCGCTGGTCCCGCTGACCGCGGTGCCGGAAAGCCCGAACGCCGATTGATCCGCGCCGGAGATGGTGAAACTGGTATTGGGATTGATCGCCGTCAGCACCAGGTGGCCGCTGCCGTCGTCGGTGGCCTGCACGGCGCCCGAACTGCCGAGACCGGTCGTGCCGTTGATGGCCGCCTCGATTGAGCTCAGCGAAGCGCTCGCCCCAATCGACACGGTGTAGGTCTGGCCGTTTGCCGAGATCAAAAGGTTGCCGGCAGCGGCGGTGTTGGCCGTGAGGTTGACCGAGCCGGTAGATGATCCGGGAGTGTCGTTTTGCGCCTGCTGGGCTTGCTGCGCCGTCGACAGTGCCTGCTGCAGCAGGCTGGTTATGCTGGTGAGGCCGTTGTTGGCGGCTTCGAGCGTTTGCGCGCCCTGTCCGATCTGATCCAACAACGCGCTAAGGTCGCTGGCGCGGTTGTCCAGCGACTGCGACTGGAAATAACTGGTCGGATTATCGAAGGCCGTGTTGACCTTCTTGCCGGTCGCAAGATGCTCTTGCGTGGTGGTCAGACTGGCTGCGGTGTTCTGCAGCGAGAGCAGGTTTTGTCGAACTCCCTGACTCAAAGTGATGTCGGACATGGCGCCAAATACCTATTTTGACCAACTGAATTATAGGTGTTTGTACTTTGTTACCCTTAATGACGGGTAAAAGACGCTGCGGAATTCGCACGAGACCAATCCGAATGGTCACCGGAAGACTCGGTTGGTTGGTTGGCTCCGAACGGTCAGGTAAATCTTCCGGTGGCGAAACATGCAGTGTCAAACGAGGGCTCGGGCCTCCATGCCAAAGGCCAAATGACGCCAAAACATTACGCAGCTTTAATGCGCGCGGCTGGCATCTCACCGAACTTTAACTTGAAGGAATGAACGCGCCGGACTTCTATTTAGCTTCACTACGGAACTCTCACAGCCTTCGTGGAGGAGAATATGTTGAAGCCACTAGTCGTTGCGGCGGCTGCGTTGGCCATCGCCGGGTCCTCGATCGTTTACGCGCAACATCTTGAAGGGCCGGATCGCGACGGCCCGCGTTTCGCTCACCACGAACGGCTGAGCCCTGAAGACCGGGCGGCGTTTGTCGATGCCCGCATCGCCGCGCTCAAGGCCGGTCTCGAATTGACGCCGGATCAAGCCAAGAACTGGCCGGACTTCGAGAAGGCGCTTCGCGAGATGGCGCAAGTGCGCGCCGAGCGCATGGCCGCGCGCGAAGCGGCCAAGCAGAACCCGGATAAAGCGCGGGCCGCCCCGTTCGACCGGTTGGCGCAACGCGCCGACGGCATGGCCAAAGCGAGCACCGCGCTCAAGCGCATCGCCGACACCGGCAAGCCGCTCTATACCAGCCTGGACGATGCGCAGAAGTCGCGGTTCAAAAAGCTCGCATGGCTCTTGCGTCCGCATCACCATCATTGGGGCATGCAACATCAAGATGGTCAGGACGAGCACGGCTGGCGCCGAGGCGACGATGGTGAAGGTCCGGGCTGGGGACATCCGCGCCAGTTCGGTCAGGACGATCACGGGATGCCCGGCGTCCAACGCATGATGGACGAAGAGTCGGAGTCAGAGCTCTAACCTGACACGATCGAAGATACGCACGCTAATCGAAAGCCGCAGGGTCATCTCTGCGGCTTTCGATGTGAAATAAACAACGGCGACGTTTAAGGCGCGAGACGACGCGGCGCGTGTTTGGTCGTTGGAAAGTTAGCGGGTGGCTTCCAGCTCGCGGTCATCGAACAACGGTTGCTCACCGCGTTCGTAAGCAAGCAGCCAGCGCTTGCGCGGGAGGCCGCCGCCATAACCGGTCAGCGAAGCGTTGGCGCCGATCACGCGATGGCATGGCACCACGATGGCGATGGGATTGGCGCCGTTCGCCAACCCGACCGCGCGCACGGCCTTCGGGTGTCCGATTGTCGCGGCAAGCGCGCCGTAGCTGATGGTCTGGCCGAAGGGAATGCGTCGGAGCGCGGCCCATACGGTGCGCTGAAAGGCGGTGCCGTTGGTTTCGGTCGGAAGCGCGTCGATGGCCTCGAGATCGCCATCAAAATAGGCGCGTAGCGTTTGCGCGGCCTTCGATGGTTGGGCGACGCTGCGCAGCGTCACGGTTCCCGAACCGTAGTGGCGGTGCAGCAGCCTTTGCATCCGCGGTTCACAGTCGTCCCAGTCGAGCGCGCGGAGCCGCTGCGCGTCATCGGTGATGACGCACATGTCGCCGGTCGGCGTTTGCATGTGCTCGACGAAGAAGGTCTGTGCGGCGCTCATTTGTATCCTGACCCATCCGGACACTATCCGCTGCAGCGCAGCCAATCTGGCGCTTTTCGGACATCTTCGTCCGGCTGGGCCGGAGGGGACGTGCATGTCCGAAAACCGCTAGACGGGATGGTGCAAGCGGATCAGGCTGCGGGCCATCGTCAATAGCGCAACCCAAGCCACCGGCAATGCAACACGATCGCAGCAAGTTCACGTCCTTGGTGTCAAAGTCCCTGGATCTCGACCACGCGGCTTGCTATCGCGCTGTCCGCCAGCGCGATGCTCGTTTCGATGGCCGCTTCTTCACCGGCGTGACAACCACCGGGATTTATTGCCGCCCGATTTGTCCGGCGCGCACGCCGCTGTCAAAGAACGTCACGTTCTTTCCGACCGCGGCTGCGGCGCAAGAAGCCGGCTTTCGTCCCTGCCTGCGTTGCCGGCCCGAAACTGCGCCCGATCTGGGCGCCTGGCGCGGCACCTCGAACACGGTCTCACGCGCGCTGAGCCTGATCGAGCACGGCGCGCTTGATGACGCCGACGTCGATGCGCTCGCCGGACGACTGGGCGTTGGCGAGCGCCAATTGCGCCGGCTGTTCCGGCAACACCTCGGCGCGTCGCCGGTCGCGGTCGCGCAGACGCGCCGCGTGCTGCTGGCCAAGCAACTGATTCACGAAACGCGTTTGCCGATGACCGAAATTGCCTTTGCATCGGGCTTCGGCAGCATTCGTCGTTTCAACGAGACGTTTCCGCATTTGTTTGGCCGCTCGCCGCGCGCGTTGCGGCGGTCGGCCGGTCCGGAATTCTCGATCGCGGCCGCCGGCGAGCTCGTGTCTGTTGCTGCGCTATCATCCGCCCTACGATTGGGAGGCGATGACTGCATTCTTGCGCCAGCGCGCGATCGCCGGCGTCGAGCATGTGACGACGGAACGCTACACCCGCACGCTGCAGTTGGACGGTCTCACCGGTACGGTCAGCGTCGAGCCCGCCGACGGCAACGCATTGCGCGCGACCGTGCGCTTTCCGAAGCTCTCGGCGCTGCCGGCGATCATCGCACGGCTGCGGCGTGTCTTCGATCTCGGCGCCGACCCGCTGGCCATCGCCGGCGCATCTCGCCAAGGATCCGACGCTCGCGCCGCTGGTCAAATCCCGTCCGGGGTTGCGCGTGCCCGGCGCCTGGGACGGCTTCGAGTTGGCGATCCGCGCCGTTCTCGGCCAGCAGATCACGGTGACGGCGGCCGCGCGGCTCGCCGGCCGCATGGTCGCCGCCTACGGCGAGCCGCTGGCATCGCCGCGATCGGCATTTGACCCACGTCTTTCCGCGTCCCGATCGCATTGCGGCCGCGGACCTGGCGCCGCTCGGCATGCCGCGAAGCCGTGCCACGGCGCTATCGGCGGTCGCCGCTGCGGTGGTGGCCGATCCGCATGTGTTCGACGCTAATTGCGACCTCGACGAGGCGGTCAAACGGCTGTGTGCGATCCGCGGCGTCGGCGAATGGACGGCGCAATACATTGCGCTCCGGCAACTGCGTGAGCCCGATGCTTTTCCGGCTGCGGATATTGGGCTGCTGCGCGCCATCGCCGGCTGCGAGGGCCGCAAGCATTCGTCGTCAGAGCTGCTTGATCGCGCGGACGCTTGGCGGCCCTGGCGCGCTTATGCCGCCCAGCACTTGTGGGCAACGGCCTGAGAGCGAATGTAGCCCGGATGAGCGTCAGCGATATCCGGGAGCGGAGAGGAGGCGGCTCCAGGCTTCCCGCATGTCGCTTCGCTCATGCGGGCTGCGATCAAAGGGCTTAGCCGCGTTCCACCGGCAGGTCCGGACGCGAGCCCCATTCGGCCCACGAGCCGTCGTAGAGGCCGCGCGGCTCCTTGCCGATCGATTCCAGCGCGAAGGTCAGGATCGCGGCGCTGACGCCGGAACCGCACGAGGTAATGATCGGCTTCGCCAGATCGACACCGGCCTCGGTGAAGGCGGCTTCGATGCGTTGCCGCGCGACCAACTGACCGTTCTCGACCAGACGCGCATACGGCACGTTGAACGAACGCGGCATGTGACCGGAACGCAGATCAGGTCGCGGCTCGGGAGCCTTGCCGGAAAATCGGTCGGCAGGACGCGCATCAACGATCTGCACGCTGTCGTCGGCGATGCGCCATGCGCATATCGTCAAGCAGCGCCACCGCGCCGACATTCATGTCAGCGTTGAATGTCTTGGCGGCCGGTTTCGGCTCGCCTTTTTCCAGCGGACGGCCCTCGGCTTTCCATCGCGGCAGTCCGCCATCGAGGATGCACACCTTCTTGGCGTTGAAGATGCGGAACGTCCACCAGACGCGCGGCGCCGAGTAAAGGCCGAGGCTGTCATAGACCACGATGGTGTCGTTTTCGCTGATGCCGAGTGCGCCTGCCGTTTTGCCGAACAGCGCCGGTCCGGGCAGCATGTGCGGCAACTCGGTCGAAGTCGTCGGCGACCGTCTCGATATCGAAGAACACCGCGCCGGGGATATGTCCATCAAGATATTCGGCGCGGGCGTTGCGCTGCTGCGTCGGCAAGAAGAAGCTGCCGTCGACGACGGCGAGGTTGCGATCCTGCAGGTGCTCCGAAAGCCATTCGGTCGAAACGAGCCAGCGGCTTGCGGGGGAGGGGGCAAACGTCTCTTCAGGTCTGAGCATGACGGTGATGACAACCCATGAGCAGGCGCAACGGTTCAGATGAATGGCACTTTGATTTCAGAACGACGTTCCAGCCAAGGCGGTACCGGCAGCTTCTTCTCGCGCAGAAAGGCCGGGTTGAACAGTTTCGACTGATAGCGCGTGCCATAGTCGGCCAGGATGGTCACGATGGTGTGGCCGGGGCCGAGCTCTTTGGCCAGCCGCACCGCGCCCGCGATATTGACGCCGGAGGAGCCGCCGAGGCACAGCCCTTCATGCTCGAGCAGGTCGAAAATAATCGGCACCGCTTCTTCGTCCGGGATCTGATAGGCGGTGTCGATCGGCGCATCTTCGAGATTTTTGGTGATGCGGCCTTGACCGATACCCTCGGTGATCGAGGAGCCTTCCGACTTCAGCGTGCCGGTCGTGTAGTAGCTGTAGAGCGCCGCGCCCATCGGGTCGGCAAGCGCGATGCGCACATCCTTGCTGAACGACTTGAGCGCAATCGCAATGCCGGCGAGCGTGCCGCCGGTGCCGACCGCGCATGAGAACCCGTCGACCTTGCCTTGCGTCTGCCGCCAGATTTCCGGTCCGGTGGTCTCGATATGGCCTTGCCGGTTGGCGACATTGTCGAACTGATTGGCCCAGATGGCGCCGTGCTTTTCGCTCTTGGCGAGTTGCTCGGCGAGCCGGCCGGACACCTTCACGTAATTGTTCGGATTGGAATACGGCGCGGCCGGCACCTCGACCAGTTCGGCGCCGCATAACCGCAGCGTATCCTTCTTCTCTTGGCTTTGCGTCTCCGGAATCACGATCACGGAGCGATAGCCCAACGCGTTGCCGACCAGCGCAAGCCCGATGCCGGTATTGCCCGCAGTGCCTTCGACGACGACGCCGCCAGGCTGGAGCGCGCCGCGCTTCACCGCATCTTGAATCATGAACAACGCGGCGCGGTCCTTCACCGACTGGCCGGGATTCATGAACTCCGCCTTGCCGAGGATCGTGCACCCGGTCGCTTCCGAGACCCGCTTCAGCTTGATCAGTGGGGTATTGCCGATCGCCTCGACGATCCCGTTGCAAAACTGCATCGCCGCCTCTTTCTCAAAAGGGGCTGGAGGGTAAATGACTAACCCCCTGGAAACAAGGCTGGCGCGCGTTGGTTCAATTGCCGCCCGGCCGCGCAAGTATGGCGAAACCATGCCGCCGCGCGTGCCGGATGCCGCCAAAGCCATTCATACATTGTTTCCGTGGCCACGGGTATCGCGGTAGTGCCGGACCCGAAATTCATCCATCGATTGCTTCGCGTTAAGCTTTGCAGAGTCCCGATGAATCTCGACATCCATAACCTGTTGCTCGTCACTATCTATGTCGAAGCGATCCTTGGCCTGTTGCTGCTGTTCGCGTGGGCGCAGAACACCGCCATCACGGCCGTCGCGTGGTGGGGCTTCGCGCATCTTCTGCGCGCCGCGTCGGTGACGTTGTTCGGGCTCTACGGCTCGGTCTCGAATATCGTTTCGATCGATCTTGCCAACGCCATCCTCTTCACTTCGTTTGCGGTGACCTGGACGGGCGCCAGGCTGTTCGATCATCGCAAGCCTGAGCTCGTGCTGTTGTTTGCCGGCGCCGCGCTGTGGCTGGTGGCGTGCCAGATCCCGGGCTTCTCCGATACGTTCGACCTGCGCGCGCTGGTGTCGTCCGGCATCATCGCCGCCTACACCTGGGCTGCGGCGTTCGAGTTCTGGCGCGGCCGCAGCGAGCCGCTGGTTTCGCGCTGGCCGGCGATCGGCCTGCTGGTGGCGCACGGCACGCTTTATCTGCTGCGCACGCCGGTGGGCAGCCTGCTGCCGTTGCTTGCAAACAACACGCTGCTGGAAAGCGTTTGGCTTTCGGCGCTCAGCGTCGAAGCGCTGTTGTTCACCATTGCGATCGCCTTCATCTTTTTGGCCATGGCGAAGGAGCGCGCCGAGCATCGCCACAACACCGCGGCGAGGATCGATTCGCTGACCGGCATTTCCAATCGGCAGGTGTTCTTGCAGGAGGCCGAAGAGCATTTCAGTCGGCAGGTCGACAATCCGCGTCCGACCGCGGTGATGCTGCTCGATCTCGACAATTTCAAATCGATCAACGACCGCTACGGCCGTGCGATCGGCGACCAGGTTCTGGAAACCTTCGCAAAAGTGGCGAGCAGTTGCCTGCGTCGCATCGACCTGCTTGCGCGGCTGGGCGGCGAGGAATTCGCTGCCCTGCTGAACGATACGCCGCGCGATCGCGCGCTGGCGGTGGCCGATCAGATACGCTGTGCTTTCGCCTCCGCCACACGCGAAGTGGAGGGCCTGCCGGTCGCCGCAACCGTCAGCATCGGTATCGTTGTCGCGCACGACGCCGTGCTCGATCTGCCGGCTTTGTTGGTGCAGGCCGACCATGCGCTCTATCGCGCCAAGCAGGCGGGACGAAACCGAATCGAGATCGCCTCAATCGAGCTGTTTCTCGATCGCGCCAACCGCGGCCCGACCGGCCAGCCGAAGGCAAAATCCGCGGCCTGATCGCGACGTCCCAGGCGCGCCGCCGGGCGCCCACCGGCTAGGTGAACCTTGCGATCGCGAGGTTCCCGTTCGCCCGCCGCGGATCAGGGTCGCCGTCGAGCCGGTTCATCTTTCCAGGCCGATTTGCTAAGCTTGCCGTCAAAATCAGGCCATGAGGGAGATTGCAGATGCTCGACGTCACGCGACACGGCACGGCGCCGTTCGACACCGCTCTCCTCGACCGGCTGATGGAGGAGGCGGGGATCGACGTCCTGATCGCGACGTCGAAGCACAATATTCAATATCTCCTGGGCGGCCACCGCTCGTTCTTCTTCGACAACATGGATGCCATCGGCATCAGCCGTTATCTGCCGGCCTTCGTTTATCCGAAGGGCGCACCCGACAAGGCCGCCTATTTCGGTCACGGCATGGAGACCTACCAGACCCAGCTCAAGCCTTTCTGGGTCGCGGAGGTGAACACCAAAAGCGGCGGCTCGGTCGACGTCATGCAGAAGGCCGCCGACTATGTCCGCGGCCTCCTCAAGAAGGCCGGCGCATGTCGCCGTCGAGCTTGCGTTTGCGCCCGCCGAATTCGGTCGCGACGCTGCGCAAGACCGTGCCGGATGCGGAGCTCAAGGACGCGCTGTTCGTGCTCGAACGGCTGCG
Organism: uncultured Alphaproteobacteria bacterium; assembly: GCA_963737755.1. GTDB lineage: Bacteria > Pseudomonadota > Alphaproteobacteria > Rhizobiales > Xanthobacteraceae > BOG-931. The sequence continues at coordinate 26,415 of CAVTTZ010000035.1, forward strand.
GATGCGCAAGACGCCGGAAGAACTGGAAAAGCTCAAGCTCGCGTCCGACCTGGTGATCGATTCGATGCTGGCGGTGCTTGCCAGCCACGGCGCCGGCGCCACCAAGGCGCAGTTGGCCGAGGCGTTGCGGCGCGAAGAAACCACCCGCGGGCTTGGTGTTCGATTATTGCCTGATCGCCGCCGGCGCCAGCCACAACCGCGCGCCCTCGGATCAGGTCTGGCAAAACGGCGAGCCGCTGTCGCTCGATTCCGGCGGCAATTATCACGGCTATATCGGCGATCTCGCCCGCATGGGCATCGTCGGCGAGCCTGACGCCGAGCTCGAGGACTTGCTTGCGGAAGTCGAAGCGACCCAGCAGGCCGCATTCAAGCCGATCCGCCCGGGCGTCGCTCGGCGCCGAAATCTATGCGGCGGCCGAGCCGGTGCTGAAGAAGTCGAAGCTGCACAATCACTTTGAATTTCTCGCCCACGGCATGGGCCTGGTCAGCCACGAGGCGCCGCGGCTCACCAATTCCGGACCGGTGCCTTACGACGCCTACGATGCGCAGCGGCCGTTGGAAGCCGGCATGGTGGTTTCGGTCGAGACCACGCTGCTGCACCCGCGCCGCGGGTTCATCAAGCTTGAGGACACCGTCGTGGTGACGGCGAACGGGCACGAGATTTACGGCAATCGCGCCCGCGGCTGGAACAGGGCGGGGGGCTGACCCGCGAAGAGGCGCCGGCGGCTCTGCCCAAATCCTCGGCTCTCCATCCGGGCGGCGGATGGCTTTCTCCAAGAAGCCGACACCGAAGCTGACACATCTGCGGAATCCGCAAGCTTTGCCCGATTCAATCCCGTCCCAATGTGGTTTAGGTTGCGCCGCCGGCGGCCGTTTGCGGCGGCGATTGAAGTTGAAGGAAAGACGTAATGCGCATTGTTGCCCTTGAGGAACATTTCGACGTGCCGTCGCTGGTGCGAAGGATCGACCCCGCCGCCATCGCCCGCGCCGGTTTTGCATCGGCCGGCGGCGGCCCTCTTGCTCAAAAACTCTCCGATCTGGGGACACTGCGCTTGTCGGAGATGGACGAGGCCGGGATCACGGTGCATGTGCTGTCCGCCTCCGGGCCGGGCGCCTCTCAGCTCGAAGGCGCCGCGGGCGAGGCCTTCGCGCGCGACATCAACGATGTCCTCGGTAAGGCCGTCGCCGCCCATCCGGATCGTTTCGCCGGCTTCGCGCATCTGCCGATGAACAGCCCGGACGCTGCCGCCGACGAGCTTGAACGCACGGTGCGCGATCTCGGCTTCTGCGGTGGGTTGATCAATGGCGTCACCGAAGGCCGCTTTCTCGACGATGCCCGCTTCGCGCCGATCCTGGCGCGGGCGGAAGCGCTCGACGTGCCGATCTATCTGCATCCCGGCCTGCCGCCGCGCGAAGTCTTTCAGGCCTATTACGATGGGCTCCCCGGCGCGACCGGTTTCCGGCTCTCGACCTCGGCCTGGGGTTGGCACTCGGAAACGGCCATCCATGTGATGCGGCTGGTTTTGTCCGGCGCGCTCGACCGCCATCCGAAGCTCAAACTCATCATCGGCCACATGGGTGAGGGGCTTGCCGCCATGATGGTGCGGTCCGACAAGATCCTCACGCCCGAGGCGAAGCATCTCAAGCGTTCGGTCCAGCAGACCATCCTCGACCACGTTTGGGTGACGACCTCTGGTTTGTTCACGCAGCCGCCGCTCGATACCCTGCTGGCGGTGTTCGGCATCGACCGCGTGCTGTTTTCGATCGACTACCCCTACAGCACCAACCGCACCGGGCGGGACTTCATCGACGCGCTTAAAATGCCGGCGGCCGATCTGGAAAAATTCGCGCATGGCAACGCCGACCGGCTGCTCAAGCTTAAGGCCGGTGCGGCGAAAAAATAGCGCAGCCGCGATCGCGACATCGGACGACGAACGGGTTATCTGAAACGCATGGTCCGATTGCTTGCGCTTCTGCCGTTCGTCGCCATGCTGCTCGGCCCGTTTTTCGTCAACCGGGTCGAGCCGACGATTTTCGGTATGCCGTTCCTGCTCGCATGGTTCGTGGCGTGGATCGTTCTTAGCGTGGCGATCATGGCGGTGATCTACCGTTTCGATCCCGCCCGGCGCGACGATCTTTCATGAACGGCGCGCTTGTCGGCATTGCCGCTGCGGCGCTGCTGGCGCTTGCGCTTGGTTTTCTGGCGCGGCGCGGGCGACAGATGGGCCTTGGGCAATGGACCGTCGCCGGCCGCTCGTTCGGCGCGCCGCTGGTGTTCCTGCTGATGGCCGGCGAGATCTATACGACCTTCACGTTTCTGGGCGGCAGCGGCTTCGCCTACGGACGCGGCGGTCCCGTTTATTATATTCTGTGTTACGGCACGCTCGCGTTTGTCATGTCGTACTTTATCGTGCCGCCGATCTGGCGTTACGCGCGCGACAACGGGCTTTACTCGCAAGCCGATTTCTTCGCCGCCAAATATCAAAGCCGCGGGCTCGGCGCGCTCGTCGCACTGGTCGGCATCATCGCGCTGATTCCCTATCTGGTGTTGCAGTTCAAGGGGCTCGGCATCATCGTCGAGATGGCCGGTTACGGTGCGATCGGCGCCAAGCCCGCGGTGTGGATCGGCGCCGTCGTCGCGACCGCGTATGTCATGGTATCGGGCGTGCGCGGTTCGGCCTGGACCGCGGTCGCCAAGGACGCCTTGATCCTGGTCGTCGTCGTCTTCCTCGGCCTGTATTTTCCACTGCACTATTACGGCAGCCTCGGCGCGATGTTCAGCGCCATCGAGGCGGCGAAGCCCGGCTTCACCATCCTGCCGGTGCATGGCGAGAGCGCCTGGTGGTTTTCCTCCACCGTGCTTCTGACCGCGCTCGGCTTTTACATGTGGCCGCACACGTTCGGCTCGATCTATACGGCGCGTAGCGCACGCGTGATCCGGCAAAACGCCGTGGTGTTGCCGCTCTATCAGTTGATCTTGTTGTTCGCCTTTCTGGTCGGCTTCGCCGCGATCCTGCAGGTGCCTGGCCTCAAGGGGCCCGACGTCGATCTGGCGCTGTTTCGCCTCTCGGTCAAAACCTTCGATCCCTGGGTGGTGGGCATCATCGGCGCCGCCGGCGTACTGACCGCGCTGGTGCCCGGTTCGATGATCCTGATGACCGCGGCGACGCTTCTTGCCAACAATCTCTACCGCCTTGTTCGTCCTTCAGCGGCGGATGCTCATATCGTTGTGGTGGCGCGAGCGCTGGTGCCGCTGGTCGCCCTGGTCGCGGTCTATTTCACGCTCGCGGGCGGAGAGACGATCGTTGCGCTGCTGTTGATGGGCTACAGCTTCGTCACGCAGCTTTTTCCGGCGCTGATGCTGAGCCTGGCCAAGACCCGATGGGCAACGCCCGCGGGCGCCGCCGCGGGTATCATCTGCGGCGTCGGTACGGTTGCCGCCGTCAGCCTCACGCATTCCACCATCGCCACGCTATTTCCGTCGCTACCGGTGGCGATCCAGGAGTTGAATGTCGGGTTGATCGCGCTCGCGGTGAATGTCGTCGTTCTGGCCGCCGTCAGCGTCCTCATGAATTTCGTCCGGCCGAGCGGGGCGGCGTGCGATGCGCGGTGAGCAGAGCTACGCCCGCCCGAGAGTTATACCCAACCGCGCCCCGATGCCGCAGGGACAGCGTTGCTTGTGCGAAATTCGCGATTTTCCGGTGATCACAGCCGAACGCCTTGCAGGGTATGAATTTTTTGCCGATGGACGCCGCAACCTCGCCGCGTCTGCGCCGTTTTGTTACTTTACCAGTTGATTCCGCCGTTCAATTATTAGGGCGGCACGGCTGCCGATCCGACCAAGCCTGTTGCGGGCGGTGGAGCGAGCAGGTCGGCACATCGCACGAGGCGACCATGCGTATCTTCTCCGTGTGGGTTTTCGAGTTTCTAAAGCTAATCGGACGACGACCGCTCTATCCGCTGAACGCCGAATGCCCCATCTGCCGTCAGATGGTGCGCATGCACTACAACAAGGCGGGCCGTCGGCACTTGTTCGCGCATGCGCGCGCATATTCCCGCGCGCTGTACGAAGGCTACCGCTATGGCGCGCATTACAGTGCCAAGATGAAATGTGTGGGCTCGGGGGCGGTGGCGACGTTCGATCCACGCCCGAACGAGAAGCAACGTTTTGGCACGCCGAAGTCGCTCTAGCTGGCTTGCACGTCGCGCCTCGGCTGCCGCCCCCTCGAACGGGCGCGGTGGCTTTGCCTTGCCATTGCCGGATTGCGGGCCTTGCTTAGGGCTTGCGGATTTTTATCCGTGATACGCCCGGGCTCGCGCCGTTGGGCGCTTGGCAGTAGGCGAGGGAAATGATCGAGGCGCTTGGCTCCCACGGCATTGCGGGGCTATCTCCCCGAGCACCATTGCGCGCCGATAGGTCGTCGGCTGTTTCGCGGGCGGCTTCGAGCAACGGAAGCGCAACTCGCCGGTCGGGTGGTGCGCGTAAGGGCCTGTTCGGGCTCTTCGCCCGGCTCACGATGCCGGGATTGCTGGCGGTGTGGGCGGTGACATCGATGCCGGCGCTGGCGCAGGAAGAGGAGACCGAAGGCATCACCGGCTACGTGGCCTGTCTGGACGCGGCCGTGCGCCGCATCGACGATGGCCGCCCGGATGTCGCGGCGATCGCCGCCGCCGCCGTAGGCGCGTGCGTGGCGAGATTTCCGGAGCCAATTCCCGGCAAGGTGAGTGCAGCGGCTCAGAAGAAGTACCAAAGGCGCGTGCAGGCTCGGCAAATGGAGCTGAGCGTCATGGTCGTCCAGGATTTGCGCGGGCAGCCCTGATCCATCGTCGGCTCGGTCGCGTCGCGGCGGTTGATAACGCCGAGAAATTTCCTCCCGAATGGCCTTGCTGAAGCCGCCTACGCTCAGGCGGTTCATTGCCAACATTTAAGGCAGCGGCCACGTGACCGTAATGCCGCCACCTCATATGCGGCGTTGTGGCCTCGCCTGTGGCGGAAGGCCGATTGATCAGCCGGAGGGCTATTCGTGTTGGGCGAGCGTATTGGCAAGGTGCCGACCAAGGTGCTTCCGACGCGGCCGCGGTGTGTCGGGTGCGCACAACCGATGCGGCTTGTGCGCAAGACGTTGCGGTTTGGCCGATTGCCGGATCTCTACACCTTCGAGTGCCAGGGCTGCGGCGAATCTCACATCGAGGAAGCCGCAACGCCGGAGCCGACCGACGAGTGACGAGGCGGCGCGCCACGATATCTTTGGCGCGCTGTCGTTCGGCTTTCTTCGTCGGTCAAATTTGTTGAAAATTGTATGTTCGCATCCGACCCGATAGCGCGGATCGCCAATCGGTCGGAAGCCGCGACTAGCAATCCGGTATTCGGCGAAACACGCTGCGCCAACTTCGCGTCGTGAAGCGGTTGCGGTGAAAGCACCGCTCAAAGCCGTGCTTGGTGCGCCGGTAGGTGTAGGCAACGTCTTGCATCGCGGAGAGCGGCGCCATGCCGCGCGCGACGGCTACCGGCGACGCCGGGGCAGCGAAGATTGCCTGACAGCATCCGAAGAGTGTGCAAATAACGATGACGAATGCGCCTGCCAATGACCGCATCGCAGGATCATACACGCATTGTGTTTGCGCTTCGCTACCGCCGCAGCGGCGTGGATACGCTTACCGTATCCGGCTAGGTGGGCCCTCGTTTTGCAGGCAAGATTGCAACGAATGCGGCGAGCGTGGCTTGACGTTGCCGCGATGATTTCAGCTAAATTGCGCTTGTCCGATCAGCGCGGTGATTTTCAAATGCTGCCGGTTCTTTACGTCGTTACGGTCCTCGCGGAGATCACCAAGACAGCACCATCGTGGCACCCAATGTTGTCTCATCATCAAAGCGGGAATCTGTCGTTTGCTGTCGCCGCGTTCATCGCCGTACAAATTCCTCTCACGGACCTGTGACCTCTAAACGCCCTTTCTTACGCAACTGTAATTGGAGTCTGCGGCCAACGCCTCATAGTCTTTGCTCGTTAGGTGAAGCCAAACGCTCAGTCCCCCCCGACACCCCCGCGCGTGCGGCTCAAGCGATCGTTGCGCATCTCCCATCCCCCGATGAGATATTGGCGCGATCTGCCAACCTAATTGAACCCCGGGCCCCCGACAGGCTCGGGGTTCTCCATTTCGCACTCATGGAGGCGCAGACGCCCGGCGAGGCCGTCGTATCCGGATCTGCGTTCGGCCGCAGATTTGCTCGAACTTGACGCCGTCAAAAAAACATCGCCGGGCCGCAAACTAATTCGTGAAATCAATCACCCAAATGTTGCGGGTGACACCGACGCCGATTGTTTTCCATTGAGGCGTCAGCATATTTTCGCGATGACCTGTGGAATCGATCCATTTGCCCAGGATAAATCGGGCGCCGCCGCCGGTTGAGCCGCTGCACGCGGCGTTTTCACGAAAGCGACGGCCCGGAAATCGCGCCCGCATGCGGGTGGAGTAGTTGGTGTCGTGATAAAGCGACCAGCACGCGTTTTGCCGGTTCAACTGGTCCGACCAATATTGCGCTTCCCGGGTGACCGCATCATCCAGTTGGACAGGATCGAGGCCGTGCGTCGCGCGATACGCGTTCACAAGACGACACATGAGCGCGTGGTCGTCGTTGCCGGGGCAATGAGGATCTTTGGCCGCCGCAACGGCTGCCTTCGGGCGGGCTGATGCATCGGACTGCTCGGCAGCCTGCGTGATGCTCGCCCGATCGAGCGGCCAGCCCAAATAGCTGATCCAACCTGCACCCACGGCAAGGACGACAGCGACGGTTCTGCGGAGCTTCCCCACTCAAATCAGCCGATTGCTGCCAAAAACGATTTTCGCGACTTCCGCGCTCTGCTCAATCTGCCGCTAAGTTTTTGAAAACGTTGGCTCCCCGGGCCGGATTCGAACCAGCGACCAACCGGTTAACTCGAACCAGCGATTAACTGGTTAACAGCCGGTTGCTCTACCACTGAGCTACCGGGGAATAGTGCCGAGCTCGCGTAAGCGCGTTGCCTATAACAAAGCCGCGGCGGCTTTAAAAGCACCGAAAATGCGAGATGCATTCGAGCCCACAGGCGAGCACGGGAATATCCCGCTTTCGGCCGGCTGGCAAGAAAATCGGACGAGAAAATATTCCTCAGCAGGTCGCCGATTGGCAGTCGTTGGGAGATTCGATTGGGAGCCGTGCTTGTATCGTGACGCCACCGAAGCAAGTGACGATCGCTCTCAACGCCGTTGGACATCTGTAGGCGCTTGGAACTCCGCGATGCGGCGCTGCGGGGCAAGGTCGAGCGCGCGCTGTTGCGGAACGCGCTCTAGGGCTTGCGATTGGGCGCAACGAATGGATTGGTATCGGTGTCTTGGCGACTGTTCTTCTCGAAGCAGCTTTCCAGACGTGCAAGCGCAGCGGTGCTTCCATCCAATGGCACGCGCAAACTCGCCCCTTCGCCAATGACCTCCAGGACGTTTGCTGTCCGTAATCTCTCGTTGAGCGGGCGATCCGCAAGCGCAATCGTCACGCCTCTGGTCTCGGCCAATGCCTGCGCGTTAATCGATCGCGCGCCCGCGACCAATGTGACCCCGTAGGCTTTGCCACGCTCAAGCCTCCATTTCGGTGAATCGAGCAGAAGCAGCAGCCCGTCGTTGGCGCGAACAAAGCTCGCGTTGAGATCGCTGGTCGACCGCGTCATGCTGCAATTGTCGAAATGATCGGCTTTCGAGGAAACCGCAATGGTCCATGGCCCGACGTCGACCGCCGGATCTTGCGCTTGCGCGATGGTCGTCGCGGCGACGAGCGATAAGAGCGAGAGCGCGAGCGGTGTTCGCATGGTGAGGTCTGAGGATAGCTGCAACGGGGAGCGTGTCGGCCCCAATGCCGAGGTGCTGCGTATGTTGAATACGTGTGCGCGCGCCACGGCGTGAACGAGTGTGCTCAACGAGAACGACGATATTGATATGATTGTCATGGACCATCCCCGTCCATTCCGATGCCCGCAACAGAGAAATCAGATGCCGTCGCAAAGTTCCACTGCAGGCGTCTTTAAAACGCTATGCTGTTGATCCCCGGGACAGACGTAGAAGCAAGAAGGGCCGGAGCAGGGACGCGCGTCACGCAGCGCCACAAAACGAAAAACCCCGCGGGGGAGGCGGGGCTTTTCTGTCGGATAGGCATCCCGCTGTTGTCGCGTACAGGGGGCGGCCGCTTTCCATCGCGCGTCGTCGTACCAATACACGAACGCCATTTCAGTTCCGGCGCCGCGAGGATGGCGTTTGGTCTTTAAGCTGAGACGGCTCTATCCGCCAATGCTGCAGCGATTTGGACCGCAATGTCTTCGGCAGCCGGCGTGCCGTCGACGACAAGATCGGCGGACGCTCTGCCGGTCTCGGCGACGCCGCATACTCCCGAAACATTGGATAGTCCTGCATGTAGCGCGAGAGTTGCGGTACCAGTCGGCCGCGGCGGTGGGTGAGGGGTCGAGTTCGACATTGCGCAAGAACACCCGCAATACGCGCGACATCGCGATATCGAGCGGCGTATCGATCCAAATCGAAAAATCGATGAAAGCACCGGACGCCTTGTGAACGCGGCCGAAGGCGGTTTCGAACAGAATAGGCGCTTGCGATCCGTCGTCTGTTACGCGCGTCATGTCGTTCAGCGCTGCGATCAGGTTATCGAGTGCCATTTCGTTGGGATCGCCGCCGCGCTTGAGCCAAGCGTCCACCTGCTCATTGCTCATGCGGGGATGAAAGCGATCATAGGACAGGAGTTTTGCGCTCGGCAAATCGCGCAGCAGAAGCCGTGATAGCGTCGACTTGCCGGAGCCTGGAACGCCCGACAACCCTATGACGGTGCAACGTTGAACCATGGTAGCGGTTGCCGATGGATGCGCAATCGGGACGTGATAGAGACAAACGCGCTGAGCATTACCGCGCCGCTGTAGCAAATTTATTGCGCCCGCCCAGATCGTGTTGGACGCGACGGCGCGGCTCTTTGGCAAAACTCAGGGTAGCAATCGTTGCAGATAGGGGTGGCGCTCATGCATTCCGCGCTGTCGCGAGGTGTTCGCATTGCCGGCTTTGCGGCGGCGACAGCCGCGATCTGCACCCGATCGAACAGATCGAGACGCGTTCCGGCCACTGTGCAGCGGCAAACAACTCGAGCCTGAAGCGGCTCCATGCGAAGTCAATCTCAGGGAATAATACGCTGCGCTCGGGTTTATTTGCCGCCCGACGGCGCCCTCAAGTTTCCCCAGGGATCGACCTTCTTATCGCTGTTTGGCGTTCGCTTCATGTACGCCTTGTAGGCTTCCTCGGTCGCTTTATCGTTGGCCTTCTTTTGCTCCTCTTGGATTTTTTGCCGTGCAGCATTTTCCGGAAACGGCTGCGCATCGGCACTCGGGGCCAGCAACGCGAAGATGGCGGCTGCAGCGGCAAATATCTTCATTCGGGCAAATGCGGGATGGTGCTTTTGGGGCATCGGCGCTCGGCTTGGTCATTGATCGCGGCCAAGCGGGCGCGATCAATCGGATTTGGTGTACGTAGTCTCACACGATATTCGATCCCTCATCGGGCAAAAATGTGCCCGAGGTCAGACCATGCATCCCGGCATCGCACCCGTGGCTTCATGCTCGACTTTACGAAGATTCGGCGGCATTTGCGGCCCAAATCGTCGGCCGCAGCCCGGCGAGGGCAGGCCACCCCAGTGACTCCCGATCGATCTTGCCCCGGTCGGCCCCATGCAGCCGGGGTTCTCATTTGTGAACTGATTGACCGGACCAAGGGTCCCGCCTGTAGAACCTCTGGTTGAGCAGAGGGTCGCGCAAGGGCGCGAACGGGGCGAGCGGGCTGATTGCCAAGTCTCGTGCGTCGGGGCTGAATATGATGGGCGGCAATCGGGATCATCGGCGCGGCCGTCGCGACACTTGCCTGCGTCTGGGGATGGAATGCGGCCGCCCATCGAAAGGATTTTTGGGGCGTCAGGATCATGTCCATCCTGTTCTGCTTGTTTGCTGCTACTCTCCTGGCCGGGCTCATCAAACTGATATTTTTTGCGAGCTGAGATCGTGCGCTTTAAGGTGTGGCGCGCCGGTGATCGCGGAGGTCTCGGTCGTTTCTCTGACGCGTATCTGTTTGTCGTTATTTTGTTTCTCGCAGCCACATGGTATTGACCCGATCCGGTCGCGCTCAGCAATCTCCGCATGACGGCGGCTATCGTGCTCTTGGCGTGCGCCTCATTTGCGGCCGCGGAAGATAACGCACGGATACCAAACAGGCTGCCGCGCCGGCGAATGCGTCTGCGACGACCGGAGCCAAAAAAGAACCGCAGGCCGATACGGACATCGTCCCGTTAGAAGACGAAATTGCGATTCCCTTATCGACTTGCATCAACGCGCGGGGCTGGGTGAACGGGCGTCTTGAGTGCACGAATTGGAGCGGCGATGATAACCAGCTCACTCGTACAAGGCCCGGGCGTCCCA
>CAVTTZ010000036.1:0-16267 GCA_963737755.1 uncultured Alphaproteobacteria bacterium
CGCGTCATGGCCGGACTTGTTCCGGCCATCCACGTTTTCCTGCCTCTCAGACCATGAACGCCGTAAGACGTGGATGCCCGCGACAAGCGCGGGCATGACGGCTTTCGGCAAACGACATCGCGCGATCAGCGGTCGCGATCGTCGTCGCTCGGCTTCGGTGGCTTTGCCGTCTGCTTGCTGTCACGGGTCAGCGCCGAAATGTCCTTGGCGTCGCGCAGCACGTCGGTCATGCGGCCGAGACTGCCGCCCTCGATGCCGATTTCCTTCATCAGCGTGTCGATCATCGGCGCCTGCACCCGATAGCGCAGCGCGGAATCGATCACCTCGTCGGTGACGTTGCGGCCCGCAGCGCCGCCATTGGCGCCGTCGACATGCAGGATCTTGATGCCTTCGATCTTCTCCATCGGCCTGACGCTCTCGCGCACGATGCCTTCGAGCTGTTCCAGAAGCTTCTCGCGCAGCCGGCCGGCGCGCGCGGCCTCGCTCAAGCAGGTTCTCGGCCTCGTTGAGCTGGCGGGCGCCGGCGGCATCGACCTCGTAACGCTCGGCAGCCGCCAGCGCGCGATCTTCTCCGCTTCGGCCGCCGCCTCGGCGGCGATTTTCTGCGCTTCGGCAAAGCTGCGCGCGGCGCGCATCTCGGCTTCGGCCTTCGCGGTGACCCGCAGCGCCTCGCGCTCGGCCTCGCGCTGCGCGGCGATCATGTCGGTGAGCTTGCGCCGCTCGGCGATTTCGCGCTCGCGCGCGGTGATCGCCTGCTCCTCGGCCTGGATGACCTTGAGCCGCACGGCCTCGGCCGCCGCCAGCGCCGCGGAGCGCTCCGACGCCTTCTTGGCCAGCTCGACCGCCTTGGTCATCTCGGCGATTTCCACGAGCTTGTCGCGCTCGGTCGCAAGCGTGCGCACGTCGCGATCCTTGGCGATCCGCGCTTCTTCGATGCCGCGCTCGGTGGCGATGCGCGCGCGCTCGACCTCTTCGGCCGGCGGCGATCTCGGCCTCCTCGAAGGCCTGGCGCTTGGCGATCTGCAGGCCTTCCAGATGCCGTTCGCGCTCGAGCCGGATCTGGTCCAGCGCCCGGTCCTGAGCGATGCGCTCGGCCTCGGTGAGCTGATTTTCGACGATCTCGGTGCGGCGCTTTTCCGCGTCCGCCTTGATCACCGCCAGCGTCTTTTCGGACAGCGCGATCTGCCGGTCGAGTTCGAAGATCTCGAGCGCCTTCTGGCGGCCGATCTCGTGTTCGCGCTGCTCGCGCTCGCGGGCGATGCGGGCGGTCTCCAGTTGCAGATCGAGATTGATCTGCTCGCGCTCGGTCTGCTCGCGCATCTTCAGCTCGGCTTCGTCGAGCGCGCGGCGGCGGGCGATTTCGCGCCGCTGCGTTTCCTCTTCGCTGCGGATGCGCTCCTGGGTGATGGTGAGCTGCTGCGCCAGCCGCGCCGTCTCGACCGCCTGGCGCGAGGCAAGCTGGGCCTCTTCGGCCTCCTGCTCGCGCAGCGCGCGCTCCTTCATCAGTTCGGCGCGCTGCACGGCGCGGCGGAACTCGACCTCGCGCTCCTGTTCGAGCCGCGCATATTCGGTCTCGCGATCGATCTCGAAAACTTTCTTCTGCGCTTCCAGGTTCTGGCTGCGGATATCGACCAGCGTGCGCTGCTCGATCTCGTTGCGCATCTTGCGCCGCGTCTCGATCGATTCCGTGAGCTGGGTGAGGCCCTCGGCGTCGAAGGCGTTCGACGGATCGAAAAATTCGAGGCTGGTCTGATCGAGGTCGACGATGGCGACATTCTCGAGCTCGAGCCCGTTGGCGGCGAGCGCTTCGGACGCCATGGCCTGCGACCTGATTGGCATAGTCGCGGCGCTGCTCGTGCATCTCCTCGAGCGTCATCTGGGCCGCCACCATGCGCATGGAGGAGGCAAACTTGCCTTCCAGCAGGCTGCGGATGCCGTCTTCCTGCAGGGTGCGCCGGCCCAGCGTCTGCGCCGCGGCGGCAACGGCCGCCTTCGAGGCGCCGACGCGCACGAAGAACTCGGCGATGATGTCGACGCGCATGCGGTTGCGGGTGATCAGCGCGCTGTTGTCGCGCCGCATCACCTCGATGCGCATGACGTTCATGTTGACCGGCGTGATCTCGTGCAACACCGGGATCACGAAGGCGCCGCTGTTGACGACGACCTTTTCGCCCAGGAAGCCGGTGCGCACGAACGCCGTCTCTTTGGTCGAGCGGCGGTAGAGCCAGCGCAGAATGTAGACCAGGATGACGATGGCGATGGCGACGCCGATCAGCCACAGCAGCACTTCCCCCACGGTATTCGCACCCATATCAGCCTCCACTCATCGCGCCGGACGCGCTGCCGCCCGATTTGATTTCAGTTTCGTGTTTGCGCCGCAGCGTCCAAAATCATTTGTTTGAGTATGATGCTCGTCACGCCCATCACGCTAAGCCGTGTTTCGCAACGGCGGTGAAATCGAACGAAAAGCCTCGACCACCGCCTCGGAAAACGACGGATCGTTGATGTTGCCCTTCACGCGCTCGACCGAGCGCCGCGTGGTCGACTGCACGGTTCTCTCGATCGCCTCGAACAGGGCCGCATCCGCCTCGGGATCATGAAACGGCGCGCCGGGCCTGTCGAGTATCGACACGCCGCCATCGGGCAACAAAAACCGCACCGGCCCTTCCATCAAATTCAGGCGCTGGCCGATCCATTCGCCGATGGCGCGGTTCTCGTCCCGCGTGGTGCGCATCAGCGTGACATTCGGATTGTGAACAACAAACCGGCGGCTGGCAAACCGCGCCGGCACCGTTTCGCGCGGACCAAAATTCACCATATCCAGCGCGCCGGCCGAGCCGACATATGGCAAACCGGTGCGGATCGCGGCGCCGAAGCGGTCCTGATCGCAGGCCAGCGTGCCACCGACGACCATATCGGCAACCTCCGTGGTGGTGAGGTCCAAAAAACCCGCCAACAGTCCGGAATCGCCGAGCGCCTCCATGGCGCGGCCGCCCACGCCGGTAGCGTGAAACACCAGGCAATCGTAGTCGGGCTCAAGCCGCTGCGTCACCGCCTGCACACACGGCGTCGTCACCCCGAACATGGTGATGCCGAGCGCCGGCCGGCTGGCCTTGCGCTTGGCCTCATAGGCCTCGCGGCTCGGCATTTGCGCGATCATGCCGGCGAGCGCGTGCGCGGCGTTGGCCAGCACCTGCTCGGTGATCGAATTGAGCCCCTGCACGTCGGCGACCGAGTGGAACATCACGACGTCGGTGGCGCCCACATAGTCGCGCACGTCGCCGGCAGCGACCGTCGACACCATCACCTTGGGAATGCCCACCGGAAGCGCCCGCATGCCCGCGGTCGCCAAGGTCGTCCCGCCCGACCCGCCGGCGGAGATGATGCCGCCGATGCGCGGCTCGCGCGCGACCCAGCGCGCGAATGCCTCGGCCATCGCCGTAACCGAGTGCCCGCGATCCGAAGAAAACACCGCCGAGGTGCCGCCCGCGATGCATGCTCGCGACTTGCAGCGGCGTTACATCGGCCGTGGACGGCTTGCCGGACGTTGACAGATCGACGGTGCGGGTCGGAATGCCGAGCGCCTTGAGCCGGTCGCGGATGAATTTGAGCTCGCGCCCCTTCGTATCGAACGTGCCGGCGACGATCGCGGTGCGGCCGATGCGCTCGGCGAACGGAATCGCGAACATGCGCCGCGTGTCGTCTTCGGGCCGCGACGCGTCGACCATCGATTGCCGCAGGCTGGTCGCCGGCATTTTCCAGCGCTCCGGCAACAGAGGGTTCGCGGCCGGCGTCTCGGCAAGCATCAGCGCTTGACGCGGCGCCGACACTGTCGCCGCGTTCGATCCGGTAGACATCGGCCATCAGCGCTTCGACGCTCTCGCCGGCCTGCGGCTCCTGCGGCGGCAGTCCCTCTTCCTCTTGCCGGCCGACGCCGAGCAGGCGCTGCTGCAGTTCGCGATCGGCGGCGAGCGCGCGCGCTTCCATCACCCGGTTGATGCGGCCGTTGACCATGATGGCGACGTGATCGGACACGCCGGTCGCCACGCCGATATTCTGCTCGACCACGAGGATCGCCATCGAGCCTTCGTGCGCGAGCTGTACCAGCATGTTTTCGACCTGCTCGACGATCACCGGCGCCAAGCCTTCGGTCGGCTCATCCATGATCAGCAGATGCGGATTGCCGAGCAGGGCGCGCCCGATCGCAAGCATTTGTTGCTCGCCGCCGGAGAGTTGCGTGCCACCGCTGTTCTTCCGCTCATAAAGCCGCGGAAACGTCTGATAGACGCGATCGACGGTCCAGGGCGCATCAGGACCGCCGGTGGCGACGAGACGCAAGTGTTCGTCGACCGACAGGCTCGGCCAGACCCGGCGTCCCTGCGGCACGTAGCCGACGCCCAGCCGATGAATAATGTGCGGCTCGAGCCGCGAAGTTTCGCGGCCGCGAATCCTGATGCTGCCGGAGCGCGAGGCTTTCATGCCGGCGATGGTGTTGCACAGCGTGCTTTTGCCCATGCCGTTGCGGCCGACGACGGCCAGCACGCCCTGGTCGATCTGCAACGACACGCCCTGAATGGCGTGGCTTTCGCCGTAATAGACCTGCAGGTCTTCGATCTTCAGCGCGGGCGGGTCGCGGCGTTCAGCCATGACGGCCCCCGAGATAGACTTCCTGCACCTGCGGATCGTCTTCGATGTCTTCGGGCGTGCCTTCTTTGAACATGCGGCCGTTATGCAGCATCGTGACATACTCGGTGACGCGCAGCGCCACATCGAGATCATGTTCGATGATGATGAAGCCGATATGTTTCGGCAGCGCGTTGAGGATGGTGACGAGGTCGCGCCGCTCTGTTGGCGACAAACCGGCCGCCGGCTCATCAAATAAAATGAAGCGCGGCGCGCCCGCCAACGCCAGCGCGATTTCAAGCTGCCGCTGCTGGCCATGGCTCAAAGTTGCCACCAGCCGGTCGCGGATCGCTTCCAGATGTACGGCATGAATGATCAATTCCGCCTGCATCATGGTGCGGTCGTCGGTGCGCGGCCGCGCCAGCGAGAAGCGCCCGCGCGAGACGCCGCGGCAGGCGAGATAGACGGAATCGCGCACGCTCAAGCCGCCGAACAGTTGCGATATCTGATAGGTTCGGCGCAGCCCGCGGCGAATACGCTCCTGCACCGGCAGCGTGGTGATGTCTTCGTTGAAAAAACGGATGCGCCCGGCCGTCGGCATGAAATCGCCGGTGATGGCATTGAACAGCGTGGTCTTGCCGGCGCCGTTCGAGCCGATGATAGCGCGCCGCTCGCTGGCGGCGACCCGCAAGGTGATTCCAGAAAGGGCAACCAGGGCGCCGAAGTGCCGCGCCACGCCGTCGAGTTCGAGAGCGTGTGCTCCCAACTCCTGAAGACGCGTAGCAACGGACACTTCGGACACCTTTAGTCTCTCAGACCGAACCGTTACGGGCAGTTCGGATTGTCGCGGCTGGCCTTCCCGAGCGCCAGGAACTCGGCTTCCGGGATGCCCAGCGTCTGGTTGACCTGAGGCACGACCTTGACGAGCTTGTTGTAGAGCGTGCCGTCGGAATTCTTCGCCACTTCGGTGAGGAACTCGTCGGCGATGGCGTTGCGGTTCTTGTCGAGCGAGACCTTGCCGGTCGGCGTTTCGAGAACCAGGCTGGCCAGCGTGGTGCGCAGCTTGTCGCCGCCGTCGGAGACGTCGCCGTTCACCTTACCGAGCGCGGTCAGCAACGCAGTCATGTTGACATAATAACCGTGCGCGAACAGCGACGGCGACGGGAAGGCGTTCGGTTGCTTCTTATAAGCCGCGACGAACTTCTCCCATGCGGCCGTCTTGTTGTCGTCGGCGATCGGGCCCGCCGACGGCGTGCCGATGACCACGTCGTGGATCTTGCCCTTCGAGCCAAGGATCGTCTGGTCGACCGTGACCGAACCGCCGATCAGCGGCGCCTGGCCGCCGGCTTGTTGATACTGGGTGAGGAAGTTCACCGAGTCGGCGCCACCGAGCACGACATAGATGGCGTCGATATTGTCCGGCATCGCCGCAATGACCGAGGAGAAGTCCTTGGTGCCGATCGGCACGAAGAATTTCTTCACGACGTGGCCGCCGGCCTTGCAGAACGGCGCCATGAAACCGAACACCTGCGTGTAGGGGAACGAATAATCCTCGGCCAGAACCGCGACGCGCTTATAGCCTTTGGTGGTGTAGGCGTAGTCGCCGAGTCCGGCCATCCACTGCGCGCCGTCGGTCGAGAAGCGGAAGAAGTTCGGCGCCGGATCGCGCAACGTCGCGTCCTGCGCGGCCGAGGTGCCGTTGACGACAGTCACGTCAGGCTTGGTCTTGATGTAATCCTTCACCGCAAGACCTTCGTCGCCGGACAGCGGCCCGACCACGACCTTTACGCCGTCCTGCTCGACCAGCTTGCGGATCGCGCGCACGGCGCTATCCGGCGAACCGTCGGACGAGCCTTTGATAACCTCGATCTTCTTGCCGCCGGCCTTGCCACCGAAATCGTCGATCGCCATCAGGGCGCCGCGCATGCTGTCCTCACCCAGCACCGTGAAGGCGCCTTCAAAGGTGGCGAGCACGCCGACCTTTATGGTGTCGTCCGCAAACGCCGGGATCGCAACGGACGGGAGCGCCAATCCCGCCGCCAACCCGGCAGCCAAAAGCAACCGTCTACGCAACATCATTCCATCCTCCCTTGTGTGGATTGTGTTTGTGCGCGAAGCACCGCTCCCCCTCCTAGGCGGGAACGCAACAACTCCTGCGCCATGAGGGGTCTCAATTTGCCCCATAAGCCCAGAAGACCATCTGGCGACGAAAATACGATCGCCAGAAAGACAAGCCCGATCAGCGTATTGAAACGCTCGGCGCCAACGATATCGATGGCGAAGGTCTGGATCAGGATCACGAACACGGCGCCGATGAACGGCGCCGATCGGATGACGCAAGCCGCCGATCACGGCGATGACCAGAACCTCGATGGCTTGACCGACATCGACCGTGCCGGGCGAGACCCGGCCGTTGAACCAGACCAGCAGCACGCCGGCGAGACCGGCGATGATGCCGGAATAGAAATAGGCCACGACTTTATGTGTGGTGACGTCGAAACCGACCGCGCGCATGCGGCGTCCGTTGTCGCGGGTGGCCTGCAGCGCGAGCCCGAAGGTCGAGCGCGAACAATAGAGCACGCCGGCGTAACATGCCGCCGCCACGAACAAACAAAGATAGTAGAACGGCAGCGGATCGCGCCAATTGATGCCCGCGACCTCGGGCGTCGGAATTCCAGCGTAGCCGGAATGACCGTTGAACAGCGTGTAATTCTGCTGCGCGAAATAGAAGAACGCCGCCGCGATCGCGAGCGTGATCATGATGGTGTAGATGCCCTCGGTCCGCACCGAAATCGCGCCGATCACCGCGGACGTAATCGCGGCGAGCAGCACCGCAAACGGCACCAGCACCCACCAGGGCCAGCCGAAGCCGTGGACATGAATGTTGTTGGTGCCGAAGATCGCGATCGTATACGCCGCAACGCCCGCGCTCGTGATCTGCGCCAGACTGACCATGCCGCCATAGCCGGCGAGCAGCATCATCGACAGCGCCAGCAAGCCCCAGATCATCGAATAGGCGCCGATCTGGGTGAGAAAGAATTCCGAGGCGACCAGCGGGTAAAGCAACAGCGCGACCGCGAGGACGATCTGCCAAACGCCGCGCTCGGACGGCAGCGCCAAGGCTTTGTTCGGCCGATCGAGCGCAAGGATCGCGGCGCCCGTCGGACGGACCCTCCCCATGATGCCTTGCGGCCGCAGCGCCAGCGTTCCGACCATGATGATGAACGTCAGCACCACGCCGTAAGTCGGCATATAGACGAGCCCGAGTTGCTCGGCCAAACCGACCAGCAGAGCGCCGATCGCCGCTCCGGGAATCGAGCCCATGCCGCCGACGATGACGACCACCAGCGACGCCAGCAGATAACGCACGTCCTCGCCCGGCGCGAGCGACAAAGCGGTGCCGCCGACCACACCGGCAAAACCCGCAAGACCGGCGCCGACCGCGAACACGATGGCGAACACCACGTGCACATTGACCCCCGAAGCCGACAGCATGGCGCGGTCGTCGACGCCGGCGCGGATCATGGTGCCGATGCGGGTACGGTTGATCATCAGCCACAAGCCGACGCCGATGACGATGGCGACACCGAGAACGACCAGACGATAAAGCGGATAGGTCATCATCACGGCCGCGCCGTTCGAGCGCATCGACGTGATGATCGGCAGCTTGATGGCGCCGTCGAGCCAGCTCGGCACGCCGATCTGATAGGTCACACCGGTCCAGACCGCGAGCATCAGGTCAGCGGCGACGATGGAAATGCCGAGCGTCACCAAGGTCTGCCGCAACTCGTCGCCTTCGAGCCGGCGAAAGATGAAGATCTGCATCAAGAGCCCGACCACGGCGAGCGCCAGAAAGCCGACCGCCACGCCCAGCACCCAAACGCCGGTGCGCTGCGCAACCTCGTAGCCGAGATAAGCGCCAAGCAAATACAGCGAGCCGTGCGCCAGGTTGACGTTGCGCATCAGCCCGAACACCAGCGTGAAGCCGCTGGCGACCAGGAAATAAAGTCCCGCCAGCGTTACGCCGTTGAAGATCGAATTGATGAAGGCCTTCTTGGAAATCAGAATGGCATCGAGCCAGGCCGGCCAGATCGCAAAGAACAGCCAAGCCACCAGGGCGGCGGCCAGGATCCAGACCAGGACCCAAGCCTGTCGCCCGGTGAAGGCCGGCGCCGGTTGCTCGATCAGGCTCATGCGCTCATTCGCAGGCGCTGCTGATTAAGCTTCGGCGCTTTGTGGAACTTGCCGTCTTTCATGATGGCGAGAATGCGCGACTTGTCCTGCAGGATACGGACATCGGCGACCGGATCGCCGTCGACCAGCAAAAGATCCGCCAGATAGCCTTCCTTGATCATGCCGAGCTCGTTGCTCATGTTCATGATCTCGCCGCCGTATTTGGTCGCGGCCTGGATCGCTTCCATCGGGCGTGAAGCCGAGCATCTCGACGAAGGTCTGGATGTCCTTGGCGTTGGTGCCTTGCGGCGTCCAGGCGAAGCCATAGTCGCCGCCGATGCAGATGCGGATGCCGCGGCGGTGCATCTTCTTCATGGTGTCGATGCACATTTCGAGCTCGCGCTCGTAGAGCATCGCCACCTTCGAGCCGGGCTTGATGCCCCACGGCTCGGCGTGACGCGCGGTGTTGATCAGCCAGGCGATGCCGGGCGCGACGAAATGCTGATCCTTGTTGGCCTCCAGCATGTCGAGCGCTTCTTCGTCGGCGAACGACGCGTGATAGATGTTCTGAATGCCATGGCGGACGCATTGCTTGACCGAGCCGGACGAGCGGGCATGCGCCGACAGCACCTTGTTGCGGCACTTGGCCTCCTTCACCGCCATCGCGACTTCTTCTTCCGACATCGGCGTCTCTTCGGCGCCCATGCCGGTGATCTCCTCGCCGGAGAGATTGAGCTTGATCGAGTCGACGCCGTATTTGATGAGCTGGCGCACCGTGCGGCGGATCTCTTCGGGGCCGGAGACGACGATGCCGAGGTTGAGACCCTCGTGCGGAATGTGCGACGGCGCGGCGTCGCCGAGCCCGCCCACCGTGGTGATTTCCGGGCCGGCCGCCAGATAGCGCGGACCGGGGAAGCGCCCTTCATTGATGAAGCGCTTGGCGACAACGTCGAGCCGCGGTTTCGCGGCCGCTGCGCCACGTCCTGCCGTGAAGCCGGCGTCGAGCACGAGCTTCGCCATCTCCATGGTGACGAGCATGTGCTCTTCCAGCTCCATCATCTGGATGGGATCGATGCCGGGCGCGTTGTTCCAGGACAGATGCAGATGCGCGTCGATCAATCCCGGCATCAGGGTCGCGCCCATGCCGTCGATGACGGTGCCGTTGTGACCACCGCTCGCCGGCGCAATGCGCGACGAGCCGCGGTTGATTTGTTTGATGCGGTTGCCCTGCACCACCACCTCGCCGGTGTAGGAATATTCGCCGGTGGCGTCGAGAATACGCACGTTGGTGAAGTGGATCGGACCGCCGTTGCCGTTCAAGCCATTGCTCTCATAGGCCATGATGCTTCCTCCTTCGCAGCGCAGCATTGCGCCGCACGTGTTTTTTCAGATCGAAATTCCACGTACGAATTCCGACAGGAGTTTGCCGCACTCCTTCGCTTTTTCGATCGGCGTCCAATGGCCGCAGCGGCTGAGAATAACCGTCTTGGCGCCGCCGATCTTGCCGGCGAGTTCCTGCGCCACGCTGGGCGGGCCGACCGCGTCCTCGTCGCCGGTGACGATCAGGGTCGGGCAGTCGATCAGCCGGTGATCGGCCTTTCTCGGCTTGGCCGAGCGCCTCGCACGAGCGCGCAAACCCTTCCGCATCCTGGCGCATATGGCTCTCGCGCACAAACGCGACAGCGACCGGATTGTCGGTTCGCCGTGGCGCTCGCCAGCGCCGCGCCGATGAGCTGATCGGCAATCGCGCTCATGCCTTCGTGGCGGGCGGTCGCGGCGCGGGCGCGCAAGCCGTTCGCGCGCGGCGTCTTGCGGCTCGAGGATCGGGCCGAACAAGGTCAGGCTCGCGACCCGCTGCGGATTGCGCGCCGCGATATGTTGCGCGATCAGGGTTCCGAAAGAATGGCCGACCACATGCGCGCGATTGACGCCGAGATGGATCGTGGCGTGCTCGATGGCCTCGACCAACGAAGCAACCGTGATCTTCTGCGGCGGCGTCGCGCGAGCGGCCGGCGCCGGGCAGATCCGGGCGCACCACGCGAAAGCCCGAAAGCGCCGGCATCATGCGCCTGAAAGCTGTTGGAGGTTCCGCCCAGTCCGTGGAGCATGACGATCGGAGGGCCCTCGCCGTCCGAGTCGATCGCCATGCCGCGCACGTGAACCGAAGTCATGCAGGAACGCTCCACGACTTCGTTCTCAAGAACGCCGATGCCGCCGATCTCGACGCGCACGACATCGCCGGCCTTCAGATATTTCGGCGGATCGAAACCGATGCCGACACCGGCCGGCGTGCCGGTGGCGATCAGGTCGCCCGGCTGCAGCGTGATGCCGGCCGACAGGGTCTCGATGATGGTCGGAATGTCGAAAATCAACAGGCCGGTATTCGAGCTCTGCCGCAGTTCGCCGTTGACGTAGCAGGAGATCGGCGTGTCGGCGATGTCGATCTCCTCGCGCGTCACCGCGACCGGGCCCATCGGGCAGAACGTGTCCTGAGACTTGCCGATCAGCCACTGACTGTAGCGCCCCTGCAGGTCGCGCGCCGTCACGTCATTGACGATCGTATAGCCCCAGACGTGATCGAGCGCGTCCTTGGCGCTGATGCCCCGACCGCCCTTGCCGATGATGACCGCGAGCTCCGCCTCGTAGTCGATCGCCGGCGACACCTTCGGATCGATGACGACAGGGCTGCCGCTCGGCACCACCGTCTCCGGCACCTTGGAGAAGATGATCGGACTGGCCGGCACCGCGCCCTTGGCGGCGCTGCTGTCGAAGCCGCTGCGGGCAAATTCGTGGGCGTGCTCGTGATAATTCTTGCCGACGCAGAAGATGTTCCGCCGCGGCAGCGGAATGGGCGCTTCGATGGTGACTTGATTGAGCGGGATCGGCGACAATGTCGACGGCAGGCCCGATCCATTGCGGCGGATGAGCGCGAGAATACCGTCTTGCGCTTCGGCAACGGGCAAATCGAAGGGCAGAAGCGACGTGCCGTCCTTGCTGATTTGTCCAACGCGCCGCTCACCGGCGATCGAAACCGTCGCGACTTTCATTCGCTCCCCTTTGTGAACCAGTTCGCTTTTCTTGAACCAATTTCTCTCGTCGGGAAGTGATTATCGGGTTTTCGGAGTTCATTGCAAGCCCGATGTAACAACAGCAAAAATTCCAGTTGGCAGACCGAAGTTTCGGCGCGATAGTGGTCCACAATCGGTTCACTTAGTAGGCGTCTGTTCCGCCGCGGCTTCTGGGTAAAAGCCGTTTCGGATAACAGCCTTCATCGGGGCGAAAGTCTTCATCGCGGTCAGAGTCTTTATTGGGGTCAGTGCTTTGCCGAAGATCGTTGCCAGCAATGTCGAGGGATCGTTGCGCGAACGGATCGCCGCCGGCGAGTGGTCGAGCAGCGGACGCCTGCCGGCCGAACGCGATCTCGCCACTGAATACGGCGTCGCCCGCAACACGGTGCGCCGCGCGGTCGACGCCATCGCGGGTGATGGAACGGTTGAGCGCCAGATCGGCCGCGGCACGTTTCTCAACGGCGGCACCGGCGAGCTTGCCGGCATCATGCAGCGCGTCACCGGCGTCTCGCCGGCCGACTTGATGGCGGTGCGCTTGATCGTGGAACCGCAAGCCGCAGCGATGGCCGCCAAAAACGCCAGCCTATTCGATCTTGAAGCCATCGCGGACGCGCACGAGCAAGCGACGCGCGCCCTGCAGACCGACGAGTTCGAGCATTGGGACACCCAGTTTCACCGGCGGCTGTTCGCCGCCACCCGCAATGAGCTTCTGGTCAGCATCCACGGCATCCTGCAATTGATCCGCAGCCGCAATCCCTGGATCGAGCTCAAGCGCAAGTCGTTTTCCGAAAATCGGCGCCTGCATTACTGCGAACAGCATGCCGGCGTGGTGACGGCGTTGCAGAACCGCGATGCCGACGGGGCTGCCCAAGCGATGCTGGGCCATATCGAGGCGATCGAGATCGCGTTGTTCGGACGGCGCTAGCGCGCGTCCTGCGGCGTAGCTCGACGGCGCTAGCTCAGCAGGCTGCCCTTACACACATCCCGCGGCGAGTGTGCGGCCTGTGCGTGCTCGAATCCGCGCGGGCGATTTGACCGATAGCGCACAAACATTTGACCGCCTGCGCATTTCAGCAGCCGGCGCGTTCTCAGCGTCGTCAGGGCGTGTAGCCTTCCACAAACCATACGCCGTGCCGGGCAACGCGCAGCTTGCGAGGACGAACAGATGAAACTCGGTGTTTTTCTGCCCAACGGGCAAAACGGCTACATCGTCTCGAATTCGAGCCCGCAATACGTGCCGACCTTTCAGCACATGCTCGACATCACCAAGGAGTGCGAGCGCATCGGTCTCGATTTCATTCTTTCGATGATCAAATACCGCGGCTTCGGCGGCACATCGGGCTATTGGGAATCCTGTCTCGACTCCATCGGCCTGGCGTGCGGCCTTGCCGCGGCGACCAGCACCATCGAGCTTTATGCCACCGTGCCGGTGCTCGGGATTCATCCCGCCGTCGCGGCGCGCCAGATCGCGACCTTCAACGACATCAGCGGCGGCCGCGCCGGCGTCAACATCGTCACCGGCTGGAACAGGCCGGAATACCAACAAATGGGTCTGTGGCCGGGCGATAATTATCACGACCGGCGTTACGAATACACCGAGGAATACATCAAGGTGCTGCGCACGCTATGGCGCGAAGGCCGCATGACATTCGACGGCGAATTCTTCAAGCTCGAAGATTGCACCTGCTATCCGACGCCGAACCGCGAAATCCCGATCGTCTGCGCCGGCCAATCGCCGCGCGGCCGCGTGTTCACCGCGCGCCATGCCGAGTTCAATTTCGTTTTCGGCGGCCGCGAGAAGCTGCGGCGGATCGCCCAGCCGGTGATCGAAGAATCACGCAAACTGGGCCGCGATGTCGGCACGCTTGCGCTGGTCACCGTCATTGCCGAGGAGACCGACGCGCTCGCGATGGAAAAAGCCCAGGCGATCATCGGCGGGGCCGACAAGGACGCGCTCGCCAATATCGCCCGCAGCGCCGCGATGGACAGCAATCCGGACGGCACCAGCAAGCATTTCCTCGACGGACTGTCGGCGCCGATCGAGGAAGGCAACCTGGCTTTCATGGGCTTTCCGGTGCTGCACGGCTCGTACGAGACCGTAGCGGAACTCATCGCCACCCTGGAGCGCGATACCGGCATCGGTGGCCTGCTGCTGACCTTCGTCGACTTTGTTCCGGACATCCGGCGCTTCGGCGAACACGTGTTGCCGCGTGTCCGCGAACGCTATGCGGCGATCAACGCCGCCGCCTGAACTCAACGCCCAGTTTGCAAGCCTGGCGCCGCTGCGGGGTGGCCTGTTTTTTGCACGCCTTTGTCTGGACCTATTACGGGAGGCCGCCTTAAGCTCGCGGCTCCAGCGATAGCAGGCAGTGAGGCGAAACTGTCATGACCCGCTTTAGCGTTGCCGCAATAGCGCCGGAGGCGCGGAGCCTCCACTGGTCGCAATTCGTCTCGGGGATTTTCTTTCCCATGAGCGCGTCTTTCATCGCGCCCGAGCGCTTTCATGGCACCATCGAGAACTGGGAGCTCGGGCGCATTTCGTTGTCGCGATTTTGCTCGGGGCCGGTTTGCTACGAGCGCGCGACATCGCACCTGCGCGGCCGTGCCAGCGACGACTTTCTGATCACCTTTGCCACCGGAGCCGACGCGCGCTTCATCCAGGGCGACTACAATCTTCATTGTCGCCAGAACGGCTTCTTCATCGAGCGCGGCGACCTGCCCTATCAATTTTCCCACGCCGACGACAACGAGCTCTGGGTTCTGAAAGTCCCGAGCCAAATGCTGAAAGGCCGGATCAGAGTCGTCGATCGCTATCTGGGTTATGCGCACGACGCCAGCCAAGGGCTTGGCGCGCTGTTCCTCGATACCGCGCGCGGTATTCCAGCGCGCACGGAACACCTCAATGCCGAAATCAAGGACAGCTTGGGCGGCTGTTTGCTCGATCTGCTTTGCTTGGCGATCGAGGATGATCCGCGCGCCGTCGGCAGCCGGATGAGTTCGGTGCGGTTGGCCCATCTTGCGCGCATCGAACGTTACGTTCGCAGGAACCTGGCGAAACAATCGATGACGATCGAGGAGATCGCGTGCGCCAATGGCGTCTCCGTGCGCTACCTGCACGGCCTGTTCAAGGACAGCGGGACCTCAGTCAGTTGCTGGATCAGAACGCTCCGGCTCGAGGCGGCCTGCAACGATCTGCGGGCCGCACGCCATAACGAGACCATCGCGGAGATCGCCTATCGCTGGGGTTTCGGCGGCCAAGCCCAGTTCAGCAGGCAATTCAAAGCGCACTTCGGAACAACGCCGCGCGAGCTGCGCCTCCAGCCAAGGTGATCCCGGATTGCCCCGCCCGAAATGGGCCAAACCCACTGGGCCCCGGATGTGCTCACCGCTGATTTACCGTGATCGCACAGAGACCATTTGCGTCGGACCGGCCGCTTCCGTATTCCTGATGCCGGAAAATCCGCGAGCGGTCATTGGCCGGCTGTCCGCTCGTTTGTGTCCCTAAAACCCAAAGCCAGCGGGATTTGACCCTCAATGCTCGCGCGAACCGCACAAATCATCGATGGCGTCGCTGTCGCGGCCAAGATCCGCGGCGAGTGCCGGGGACGAATCGAGGCGCTGAAAGCAAAGGGCGTAACCCGGGCCTTGCGGTGATCGTCGTCGGCGAGGACCCGGCATCGGCGGTTTACGTCCGCAACAAGATCCGGGCCTGCCAAGAGGTCGGCATCACGTCGTTCCGTTTCGACTTTGATGCATCGGCGTCCCCGTCGGCGGTGCTGGACCTGATCGCCGATCTGAACCAGCGCGACGATGTCCACGGCATTCTGGTGCAATTGCCGCTGCCGCCGCAGTTTTCGATTGTCGCGCGATTCTCCGCGCCATCTCGGTCGACAAGGATGTGGACGGCTTCCACCTCTACAATGTCGGCGGCCTCGTGGTCGGCGATACCGTGTTTCCGCCGTGCACGCCCTACGGTGTGCGTGCACTGCTCGAGCACAGCACATTGCGATCGAGGGCCAGAACGTCGTCGTGGTCGGCGCCAGCAATATCGTCGGCAAGCCGATGGCGCTGATGCTGATGCAGAAGGACGCGACGGTGTGCATCTGCCACGCCAAGACGCGCGACCTGGCGCAGTTCACGATCCTGGCCGACATCCTGGTGGTCGCCGCCGGCAAGCCCAACTTGATCGTGCCGCACATGGTGAAGACCGGCGCCGTGGTGATCGACGTCGGCATCAACCGGCTGCCCGACGGCAGGCTTGTCGGCGACGTCGACTTCGAAGGCGTTTCGGAAAAGGCGTCGTACATCACGCCGGTGCCCGGCGGCGTCGGCCCGATGACGGTGACGATGCTGCTGGTCAACACCATCTCGTCGGCGGAGCGGCGCTTCCGACCGAACGCGGA
>CAVTTZ010000037.1:0-71743 GCA_963737755.1 uncultured Alphaproteobacteria bacterium
TGCGGTCTTGGCGCGAGCGAACTCGACTATGTGGTCGACCGCAGCCCGATCAAGCAGGGATTGTTGATGCCAGGCACACGTTGCCAATTTATCCACCCCGGAGAAGCTCGTCTGAAACCATGCCGGACTATGTCTTGTTATTCGTGTGGAATTTCGCCGACGAGGTCATGGCACAGCAGGCCGAATACCGCCGTCGCGGCGGGCGATTTATTGTGCCTGTCCCAGAACCACGGATCGTATGATCGGCCGCTATGCGCTTTCGCGACGTCTCTCCTTTCGGCGCCACAATAATCGAGCCCGAGCCCGCAGCCGACGGTCGCGGCTTGTTCGCTCGTTTGTTTGACCAAGAGGCGTTTCCGACAGCACGGGCTGCCGACCGAATTCGTCCAGGCTTCAACGTCGTACAATCTCGGCGCGGCACGTTGCGCGGCCTGCACTACCAAGCCGAGCCGTACGCCGAAACCAAGCTGGTCCGCTGTACCGCCGGCGCTGTCTTCGACGTCATTGTTGACGTCCGCCGCGGTTCGCCGAGTTTCGGCCACTGGCATTCGTTTGAGCTCACCGCCAACAACCGGCTTACGCTCGTCGTGCCGGCAGGATTTGCGCATGGCTTTCGAGACCCTGGCCGATGATAGTGAGATCTTCTATCAAATGACGCAGCCGCACGTCGTCACGGCCAGCGTGGCATTATCTGGAACGATCCCGACCTTGCCATTGCCTGGCCGTTACCTCCGTCGCTAATGTCGGAACGTGATCAAAATCTGCCCAGCCTTCAATCGCTAGTCACCGGACCTTGAGAAATTGCAATGGATTGGATTCCCGTAGCGGGTCCTTGGGTCACCGAAAAGGAGGTCCGCTACGCTGCCGATGCCGCCGCGAACGGCTGGTACGCCACTCACGGAATGTCTATCCGGAACGATTTGAAAAGGGATTTGCCGAGTATGTCGGCGTGGCACATGCAACAAGCCTGCCGTCGTGCACCTCGGCCCTACACCTTGCCCTGGCCGCCTCGGTATTGGTCCGGGAGACGAAGTCATTGTCCCGGACGCGACCTGGATCGCGACGTCTGCTCCAATAACTTATGTCGGCGCCACGCCGGTGTTCGCTGGACATCGACGAGAAGTCGTGGTGCCTCGATCCTGCCGCCTTGGAACGCGCGATCACGCCGCGCACCAAAGCTGCGATCATTGTCGACCTCTACGGAAACATGGCCGACATGGATGCGATCGCGGCCGTCGCCAAGGAACATGGCATCGCGATCATGGAGGATGCGGCGGAAGCCATCGGCTCCGAGTATCAAGGTCGCAAGGCCGGCTCGTTTGGCGATGTGGCCACCTTCAGCTTTCACGGTTCGAAAACGTGACCACTGGTGAAGGCGGCATGCTGGTCACGTCGCGCGATGATCTGTTCGCACGAGTGCTTCGCCTGCGTGACCATGGCCGCGAGCCAGGTGACCGGATGTTCGTCAATCAGGAGGTCGCGTACAAGTACAAATTGAGCGCTATGCAGGCGGCGTTCGGCTTAGCACAGTTGGAGCGCATTGAGGAACTGGTCGCTCGGAAGCGCGAGATCTTTTCCTGGTATGCGCGGTCGCATGAGCGGCCTAAAGAGTATCGCCCTCAATCACGAGGCTCCCACAACCAAGAACAGCTATTGGATGGTCACTGCCGTTTTCGACACAGAGCTCGGGTTACAAAAGGAAGAAGTTATCGCACATTTGCGAGGATCGCAATATCGATTCTCGGCCCTTCTTCAGCCCGCTCAGCTCCTGCCAGCGTATCGACATCGCGGCGGCGAGACATTCTGGAAATCACGCAATCCAGTAAGCTACAACGTAGCCGCGCGCGCTGTCAATTTGCCGTCCGGCTTTAACATGACGGAAGCACTTGTTGACCGGGTCGTTGGCGCTCTTCATGAAGTCTTGAGTTCCCACAATGCTCGGTAAGCGTTACCACACCGAGTTTTTGTCATTGCGCTTGCAATCGATAGAGGCTCTGGCATAGCTGAATTAGGCGAATTTTTCCGACAATGCGAGCGGTTGCGGACAAATGTCATGGACCACTGATACCGCGCACGCGGCTTCGCCTAAGCGTTCGTGGCTTTTGCGGCGATCGCAGCAGCGAAACACCGCTGCGAAGTGGAGCACCCGTGCGGTGATATCCACCAGTATCATCGTTTCCGCGACCATTTTTTACTTGTTGCTCGGCGAATTGGCTGTTCGTGTGGCTGCACGCGCGCCTTTGCTTCAAATTCCACGATTTTCGGCACGAACGAGCAGCTAGGACTATCAACGGGGCAGTTGAGTACGACAGCATGCTGGGCTGGCGCCACAAAGCATTTTTGAAGGGAAAGCACTTCAACACGATGGAGTATGGCTTTCGATCAATCGGCGGGACTGCCGATAGAGCGCTTTCTGGCGGGGTGCTTGCCGTTGGCTCATCCTTTACTGCCGGCTCAGGGGTTGATGACGACCAAAGCTGGCCAGCCTACCTAAACAAGGTCACCGGCTTGAACGTAAATAATGCTGGGGTTGGCGCATACGTTGCTGATCAAATCATCATGAACGGTGAGCGATTGTTGCCACTGCTACACCCTCAAGTTCTTGTCGTCGATTTGATCCCCGACAACATCATCGGTGCAAGCTACTCATCCTATGGCTGGCCAAAGCCTTACTTCACGGTCGAGAATGACAGCTTGGTGGCGCACAACTCGCCTGCACCTCGGGCACCGGAGCCCGACGCCGACCATGGTCGTTTCGGCATCAAGTCGTTTTTAGGTCACTTCGCTGTCGTCGATCGTTTCATGGCCACATTCTTTGCGAAAGAGTGGTTCACTTCCGATGGAAGCAGCTTCGTAACGCTCAAAAATAATCCAGTCGACGTGACCTGCCGTTTGCTTGCTCGCCTTAAAAAACAAACGGACGCCGAAAATGTTGTTATGATTCTCTATCTGCAGTTCGCCGGTTCTCACATCATCGGCATGTCACACGAACCTGAACAGTCAATCGATGTCGGTAAATGTGCAAGAGCTATGCGCATCTATACGAGTCGA
Source organism: uncultured Alphaproteobacteria bacterium (assembly GCA_963737755.1). Lineage (GTDB taxonomy): Bacteria > Pseudomonadota > Alphaproteobacteria > Rhizobiales > Xanthobacteraceae > BOG-931. Next base: position 3,052 of record CAVTTZ010000037.1, read on the forward strand.
CGAATACGCCCTTCTTCGCGGAGCTTTCGACCGGAACCCAGACTTTCTGCACAGCTTCTATCAGACGGAGCCCGACGGCTCGACTGGGCACAAGTCTCCCTTTGGAAATAGGGAAGTTGCAAAATTAGTCGCCGCGGCCATTAATGAGCAGAATTTGACGGGGCTTCGTTCCAATCTCTCGGCAGTCCCGACACCTGAGATAGAACTCACCCCGTTAGGGCACGATCGAGTACAATGCCCAAAGTCTTGCACCCGACGCCAAGCTCATCTCTATGTCTCCCACCCGGCCGGTTGTGGCGGCGCTCCAAGTTGCCACGAGAGACGAAGAGCTTAGTCGGGCGAGCGATTGAGTCTATTTGTATTCTAGTCGCCGCTGCTTTGGTATTTCTGGCGATCGGTGAGTTGGCAATTCGCGCTGTATCGCACATTCCGTTTCTAGCGTGGCGCGATTTTCGTCACGAGCGCGCCATCGGGACGATTAACAAAGCTGTCGAGTACGATAGGCTTTTAGGTTGGCGCCTTCGGCCACATCTGCGGTCTGCGGGGTTTAACACTCTTGACCATGGCTTTCGCTCTATCGGCGACGCCGATGCAAAGGTTGAGCAAGGTGGCGTCTTGGCGGTCGGTTCTTCCTTCACAGCTGGTTCGGAGGTAAACGACGATCAGTCCTGGCCAGCCTATCTCCATCAGATGACCGGCTGGAACGTGAATAATGCCGGTCAAGGCGGATATCAGGGCGACCAAATCGTATTGCTGGCGGAACAGTTGCTGCCGATCGTTCGGCCGCAGGTCGTAGTCGTCGATCTCATCCCTGGCACTATCCTCGGCACCGGGTATGCATCATCCGGCTGGCCGAAACCTTATTTCACAATCGAAAATAGATCTCTCGTAATCCACAACTCTCCTGTACCGGAGAGCAAGGGAGGCGCGCCGAATCGCATCGATATAAAGTGGTATCTCGGTCATCTCGCCACGATTGATCAGTTTATGGCAACATTCGCGCCCACTTTTTGGTTTACGGCGGATGGCAACAGTTTCGTAACAGTCGCGACCGACGAGGTTGGCGTGACGTGCCGATTGCTCGCGAGGCTGGATAAAGAGGCCGAAAGAGCGCAACGCGCGATTGCTTGTTTATCAACAATACGGCGGTCTCGAGATTGTCGATAGCAATCGAATGGCAGCAGCGATGGGAGCTGGTGCATATTATCGCGCTAAACGTTGGCTCAAGACTAAGCTTAGTCCAATCGTCATGAATACACCGCCCGGAGCGCCAGATTGGTATCAGGCCTCGCGAGAAACTGGCGCTTGTATTCAGGCCCTTGGCATACAGACCATCGATGAACTCGCTACATTGCGCGCAGTCTTTGATAAGGATCCAGCAGATCTACGCAGGTACTATCAAATCGAATCGAACGGAGCGATGGGCCACAAATCACCGCTCGGCAACAGGGAAGTGGCGAGACTTGTGGCCGCTGCGATCGGCGAGCTTTCCAGATCGTCTGATCACGACGATCAGAAACTAAAATAACACCACTCGATAGATCGCAGTCAGGGACGCGGGAAGACCGACGCCGAAAATTCGGACTGGAAATTTGAGCGACATATACCGTGGGCCCAATTCACGCGTCCGCTTTGTTTGGCGGATCTAATCGCCAGCCATAAGATTCGGATTTGCGACCGGAACAGAGGTGACTTCAGACGCCGCCTACGCTTTATATCCTAGAGACGTAACGCTCCGTTGCCGTCGCTATTGAGCTGAGCAACAAGTTGGTCCAGTGCCCTCGCTGCCATTGGCGGCAGCGCCTCGGCTCGACCGACGTGTGGTCGATCACTGAGCGCGTGGCAAGAAGGCAACCCACCCAGCGGCGCTCTCGAGACTAGGCCGAGGGAACCGAAAATCGCAATGATGCCGGACCGCAAGCGAGCTTGCGCGACAGGGGAACGCCTATTGCCGTCTAATACAATCAAAAGTCCACACGCGGCGAATTGCGGAAAGAGACTGCGAAGCGAACCGGCAACAGTGAGGCGAATCCACGAAAGTTGCCGCCAAGACTCTGTCGGGACGAATTGTTGCAGATTAAGGGCTTTCGCATGGAGCTGTATATTGCGGACAAACGGTTTAAGTCTAACTCTGAGATATTGCGTACGGAGCGCGACAGGAAATCGGTCGAGTTTGACGCTTTGGCAGCGTACGCGGCCACCAACCGAGGTGCGCCGTCTGAATAGTGATAGGAGCAAATCGATAATTGTAAATCTTGCGAAGTAATACACACCACGATCGTTATAGAGCGATTGCCCGCCAGGCAGTGGCTCGACGCGGAACGCTGGCAGCATGTGACGGTGGGTGACGAAATTTCCTGCAGTATCGATCGGCGCACAGTCGTTTCCGCGGCTATCAACATAGCCGAGACTGGTAAGCGCTGCGACGTCGTATCGGCTAGCCTTTTCCGCCATGCCGATCGCACGCAGAGCGTCGGCAAGCAATCCAGCCCCTTCGCGGGTTCCGGCGATTTCACACTCGACGTAGGCGAGGACCTCCACGGCTCGGACCGCTTCCCCACGGGCGAGAGCAAGACGCCCCGCCATTGAGGCGGCGGCAACAAATCCGGGGTAGGATTCCAGTACGAGAGCAAGATCGCCAGCCGCATCCTCCAGCCGGCCTTCCATTTCTGCCAGCAACGCACGCTCGAAAAGTAGCGCTACAGTGGAAGGCCGCATGCGCGCCGCGATTGCAGCAGCGTCTTTCGCCTTTGCCATCTCTTTTTTGAAGGTCGAAAGGCTCGCTGGATTTTCATCGTTCGCTTGAGCCGCGAATCGAGCGCCGGCGCGGGCAAAAAATTCGTCAAATACCTGCGGGACGGCCGCCCGTCTGCGAGAAAGCATCATGCGCGCGAGCGCCGCGTCGGCCAACAACTCGTCGACCTCCTTGGTGGCACAGACAACATCTCCCCGGTGCACGGCTGCCCAGGCCTCGACTTGACCCATCAACACGTTTTGCTACGCCCTGGAGTTGCCACCACAAGAACGTCTATTTAGAGTACATTATGAATTTAATCGAGTCGAATAAGTTGAGTTTTGCACAGGTCCCTCTGGGCTCCACAGACGGCTCTCGCTTTGAGGAGCAGTCAGCATGACGGGCAATACCTTAGCAAATCAACTGCCAAACCTCGCTGCGTTTTCACAAGCGTGTTTTGGGGAGACTGGCATCGTGACATGTTCCTGCACGCAAACTTGCCGACCATGTTGGCGGCGAAAAATCTGCCGGCATTCGCCGCAGGCACTGAATGCGAGTATCTGATCTACACGACCCCGCACGACGCGGCCGAACTCAAGCGCAGTCCAGCTTTCGCTCGCTTGCGATCAATACTGTCGGTCACGCTCAGATTGTTCAAGCCGTCACGTACTAAAAACCCGATTGCGCTTCATCATAATATCTGGCGGCAAGCAACGAAACGCGCGGGACGCCAGGGCGCATTCATTGTGTTGATGCCACCCGACGTTCTTTGGGCAAACGGTAGCTTCGCCAGCCTGCTTGGCGCACTCAAAACAGGCAAGACCGCGATATTCATGACTTACCCGCGCGTTGTCAGCGAAACGATCGTGCCGGCAATGGCGAAACAGTTCGTGCCGGACGCTGACGGATCTTCGAGCATTTCGGCAACGGACCTGATGGCCCTCGCCATGACCCACATTCATCCATTGATGGCCGCTTATAGCCGATTCTCGACACACTTTCCGGTCCATCCCAAAATGATTCTGTGGCCGGTCGAAGGCGACGGGTTCGTCCTTCGCCTCTTAGCCCGGGAGCTGTTCTGTTTCCAACCCGGTCGATATGCGCTCAACGCCCAGTCCCTACTCAGCAAACTACCGCCGTCTGAAGAAATTCAAGTATTTTGCGACAGCCGCGAATTTCTCGGCCTCAGTCTCACGCCACTCTGGAAGGATATGGAGTGGTACTTGAAACGGCGGCAACTCGATCCGCTTTTCGTTGGTCGTTGGTGGATCAGCTATGACAGTCCCGTCAATGATTACATCTCAACTTTTAATCTGCGCTTCACATGCGGGTTGCGCGACGAGTTCTCACTGGCGTCGAGTGGAGCAGCAAGCACGCGATACGCTCACTCACTTTCGAACAGCACGCGAGTTTGTTCGCATACTCTTGAAGTTGCAAGAAATTGGTCATAATCGCGCAGCTGCATTTTTGGCCTCGGCACTTCGCGTATACGGCTTGGCGCGGCGCTGGCCCCATCGCGGACCGTTCCTGGTGCTCGCGCCTGATGACGATGCATTTGAAGCTGCGGCATTCGATTGCGTCCCCGGAAATGGCATGGACGCCGTTGACGCGCGGCTTTTTCTCGAGGCACACGTCGCTAAAGTCCCTTCTTCTCTCGGCCGAGGGAGGCTCGAACTCAGAACCCTCGCTGGGGACGTCGTTGCGATCGATAATGTCAAAGCGGCTTGGCCGTGCGGCGATAATTTCGTTCTGCCGCTGCGCACCATGCGCCGGCCTCCCGCCAAGTACTACCGGCTGCAAGCGGATCGAAGCGAGCGACAAAGCGAGAAGTCTGCGTAATTGCTGATCAATCTAACAGGCGACGGTACTTTCGCACTCATTGCGCCCTATATTTTTGTGGGAGGTGAATTTTCGCCAGCTGCCCTCGCGGACGTCCGCAGTGGTTTTAGAAATGCGCGTTGGAGCACGCCGCTTACGGTGGCTTTGAGCAAGCGCGAACGCACGCCCTATGGGCGAAACGACCCAATTCCTATCGATCAAAAGTCGAAATAGATAAATTTCGCAGAGCTGCCGTGGCCGACAGTCATAGCGAGTGCCCACAACAACACGATCAGTGGCACACGATCTCGAGCCGGACCCGTCGGACGGCAAGTTTGATCAAGCGATGATCGTCGAAAGCATGCAGAACCGCGAAAATGCCGAGCAACAGCACCGCGGCGCTTTGCGTCCGCCAGGAGCCGGCTGGTCGTATCCCAGCCGCCGCCCCAAAAAGCCGCCGTCAGCACCGCGAGGGCCTTGTCCAGGGTCGGGGCGCGGAAGAACACCCAGAGGAACGCGACGAAGTGGAAAGTGATTACCAGCCCGATGATTTTCCACCACAGCGGCTGTCCCTTGAAGCCGGCGCGCCGGAGCGTCTCGCGAAAAAAGTGATTAAAGGCGACGCCGACGCCGTGCAGCACGCCCCAGATCACGAACGTCCAGCTGGCGCCGTGCCACAGGCCGCCGAGCGTCATGGTGATGATCATGTTGACGTAGGTGCGCAGCCGCCCGCCGCGGTTGCCGCCGAGCGGAATGTAGAGATAGTCGCGCAGCCAGAATGACAGCGTGATGTGCCAGCGCCGCCAGAAATCGATCAGCGAATAGGCGCCGTAGGGCCGCAAGAAGTTGTTCGGCAGCCTGATGCCGATCAGCAGCGCCAGACCGATCGCCATGTCGGTATAGCCGCTGAAATCGCAATAGATCTGCATCGAAAAACCGTAGATCGCGAGCCAGGCCTGCGGCGCGCTCAGCACGTCGGCCTTATAGGTCGCATCGACCACGGCCCCGATCTGATCGGCGAAGACGAGCTTCTTCACCAGCCCGACGGTGAAAATCGCGATGCCGGCATAAAAATGCGCCGATAACGCCGATCGCGGCCGGTGCAACTGCGGAATAAGCTCGATCGGCCGCAGGATCGGGCCGGCGATCAGATGCGGGAAGAACAGTACATAGCCGGTCAGCGTGGTCGGCGAGACTCGGTCCTGGAAGGTGCCCTTATAGATATCGACCACGTAGGCCGTAAGCGTGAAGGTCACGAACGAGACGCCGAGCGGCAGCGGCAGATCAAGAAGCTTCTCGTGAATTCCGAACAGCGGTCCGACCACGTCGACGATAAAGAAAGTCGGTGTATTTGAAGAAAACCAGCGGAACAAACAAGGCCACGATGGTGGCGAATAACCGCCGTTTGCGCGCGCGTTCTTCGGCGACGCCCTCGATCCACATGACGCCCGAGATAGGCGATCGCCATCAACAGATACGGCAGCCACACATAGCTGACCTTCCACCAGGCGTAGAAGATCGTGCTGCCGACGATGATCAGAAGAATACGCGCGGGCCGCGGCGTGATCAGGTGAAGAACGAAATAGATCGCAAAAAACGCGAAGAAGGTGGGCGAGCTAAACAGCATTCGTCACGCCTGCCGCGGCGGCAACACCGCGATAACTGATTTGGACATTCCCCTCCCCCTCACGCTCGACCAACACGCGACTGGCTAGTCTAACTCAGCGTTGCGGCCTTTGCCCGCCATTATGCGACGAAATCCCTATGCCGGCGCAAGAAACCGCGCGAGAGTTCCGCCATACCGGAATGCCCGCACAATTGGTAGATGCGATCCGCGCGCGCGCGCAAGTTTGCCACATCGTCCAAATCCGTCAGGTCGCCGCGAAGCTCCCGACCCTGTATCAGGACGCGCCGCGCCGTCCACCCGCTCCAGCATTTCGACGACGGCGTCGCGGATAAGATCCGCGTCATTGTCCATGACGGTAAGACCGTGCGGTGCGGCAAGGTGGCGCGACGAATGGCAATAGGACACCGGCTCGCGCAGCGTCTCGCTCAGCGTCAGATAAGTGTCGTCCAGCATACGTTTGACAAGCTTGGGAATGTAAATGTCGGCCGGGTGCCACGGACGCATTCCGGGCGGCCACCAATTCGTCAGCACGCACGGCACGCCATAGAGCGGTGGTACAAAGATCGGCCCGGACGCTGACCCGAGCACGAAGCGGCTTCGCGCGAGCAGGAAGATATCCATCCAGTCGGAGCGCATGTCGCTGCGGCAATAATCGATCACGCCGGAAAGCGGCGGCAGCGACGGCGCGTCCGCGTCCCCCATGCGCACGACATAGCCGCCGCGGCGGGTGATTTCGGCGATCGCCGGCAAGTAGCTCGCGGGGTCGGCATTGCGGATCGCCTGCAATCCGCCGGTCGCACCGCGCCAAACGATTTCGCGCACATGCAAAGACACGAACCAGGCGCCGCGCGGCACGCCGGCTTGCTCCAGCAGCGCCCAGCCTCGCGCGGCCACATCCGGCGCAAGCGCCAACAAAGGGGCGCGTCCCTCCTGGTGCCAACGCCGCTGCGTGGCGCCGGCCAGATCCCAGAAGAAGACGGTGCCGCCATCGGGCTGCCGCGGAAATTGGTAGTGATAATGCAGCGCGTGCAGGGCCGGCATCCCGAATGGCAAATCGTCCGCGCGCTCGATCAGGCGCAAACGCTGCGCCAATTGTTGGACCAGAAAGCGATTGCCGATGCGGCCGCCGGGCGGCGCATACAGGATGGTATCCTGCGCCGGCCGTCCCGCGAGCGCGTCGAGCTTGAGCACATAATCGAGGGTTGCCGCATCGCCGATGTGGCGCGCCCAAATCTCGTCGAGCACCCGATAGGGCAAGTGCGCGACGCCAAGCGCTTCCGCTTGCGCAAAATCGCGGTCATTGGCGCGGGCAAACAGCGCGGTCGCCTCGCGCATGCGGCCGAGGCCCTGATAGAGACAAACCGCGCCGAGAAAATATTCTTCGGTGGAGCGCGATCCGGACCGCAGCACACGCTGCATCCACTGCCAGGCCTGCTCGGGCCGATCGTGGCGCAGCAGCACCAAATTACCGACCGCCAGCCGAAACGCCTTGCCCCTCTCGCCACGCGGCCAATCGACCGGCAGGATCGACAACAACAGTGAGAGCAGGCGCGGAAAACGCGCCGGCAGCAGCAGCGCTGCCGTCAGGAGGCGCGACAACAGGCGCGACGGCCGCGCATCGTGCGCGATCTGGCGAGGCGGGTCTGCGGTGGATGGGCGGGCGGCGGGCGGCACAGACTTGATCCTGAAGGCGCTCGATCTTGGCTCTTAGAGCTCGGTTCTTAGATCTTGGCTCTTAGAGCAGGTCGCGGAAAAGCGGAAATTGGTTTTCCGGAAAGGATGCGACAGTCCGTGACACCAGAGCGGATCACTGTTTCGCTTAAACGGAATGCGCTCTCGCCTCGCTGTCGTAAATCGCGCGCAGATAGTGGCCATAGCCGGATTTTTCGTGCGCGTTTGCGGCGGCGAGCAATTGGTCGGCAGAGATCAAGCCGAGCCGGAAGGCGATCTCTTCCGGACAGGCAATGCGCAAACCCTGCCGCTGCTCGATGATCTGTACGAAATGCGCCGCCTCGATCAAGGAGGCATGCGTGCCGGTATCGAGCCAGGCATAGCCGCGGCCCATCAGTTCGACATGCAATTCGCCGCGCTCCATATAGGCGCGGTTGACGTCGGTGATTTCCAGTTCGCCGCGCGCCGACGGTCGCGTCACCGCCGCGATCTCGACGACCTGGTTGTCGTAAAAATAGAGTCCGGTGACCGCGCAATTCGATTTCGGATGCTTCGGCTTTTCCTCGATCGACACGGCTTTGCCGGCGGCGTCGATCTCGAGCACGCCATAACGCTCGGGATCGGACACCGTATAGCCGAAGACAGTGGCGCCTTTTGTCCGTGCGGTCGCCTTGGCCATCAGCTCCGGAAGCCCGTGGCCGTAGTAGATATTGTCGCCGAGTATGAGCGCGACATTGTCGTCGCCAATGAAGTCGCGCCCGACGATGAAGGCGTCGGCGAGCCCGCGCGGCCGCTCCTGCACCGCATAGGACAACGAGATGCCGAACTGCGAGCCGTCGCGCAACAGCGCCTCGAACAGCGGCCGGTCACTCGGCGTGGTGATGATCAAAATCTCGCGAATACCGGCGAGCATCAGCGTCGTCAGCGGATAATAGATCATCGGCTTGTCGTAGACCGGCAGAAGCTGTTTGGAAAACACCAGCGTCACCGGATGCAGCCGCGTGCCGGCGCCGCCGGCCAGAATGATACCTTTCATGTCCGCCGTCCCCGCGGCCACATCACACGCGCCATCAAACACCCGCTCCCAGCCGCTCGCCGCGATAGACGTTGCTGCGAATCCGCTCCCACCATGATCGGTTGGTCAGATACCATTCCACCGTCTTGCGCAGTCCCGATTCGAAAGTCTCCCGCGGCTCCCAGCCGAGTTCGTCGCGCAGCTTGCGCGCATCGATGGCGTAACGCAGATCGTGGCCGGGACGGTCGGTCACGAAGGTGATCAGCCGCTCGCGCGGCCCGACCGCGTCAGGCGCAAGCTCGTCCATCAACGCGCAGACGGTGCGCACCACGGCGATGTTGGTGCGCTCGCAATTGGCCCCGACATTGTAGCCTTCGCCGATGCGTCCGCGCTCCGCGATCAACAACAACGCGCGCGCGTGGTCCTCAACATAAAGCCAGTCGCGCACGTTCTCGCCCTTGCCGTAGACCGGCAACGGCTTGCCCTCGAGCGCATTGAGAATGATCAGCGGAATGAGCTTTTCCGGAAAATGACAGGGCCCGAAATTGTTCGAGCAGTTGGAGATCACCACCGGCAGGCCGTAGGTGTGATGCCAGGCGCGCACCAGATGATCCGACGCCGCTTTCGACGCCGAGTAAGGCGAGTTCGGCCGGTAGGGCGAATCCTCGCTGAATTCGCCGTGCGCATCGAGAGAGCCGAAAACTTCATCGGTGGAGACGTGATGAAAGCGAAACGTCTCCGCCTTGGCCTTGGGCAGTCCACGCCAATAGGCCAGCGCCTGCTGCAGCAGGACGAAGGTGCCGACCACGTTGGTTTCGATGAAGGCGGCCGGCCCGTCGATCGAGCGATCGACATGGCTCTCCGCCGCCAGATGCAGAATGACGTCGGGCGCAAAATCGGTCAGCGCCGCCTTCATAGCCGCCGCGTCGGCGATATCCGATCGAACGAAACGAAAACGCGGATGATCCTTCACCGGGTGAAGCGAGTCGAGATTGCCCGCATAGGTGAGCTTGTCGACCACAAGCACGTCATGACTGGTGGCGGCGAGAATGTGCCGCACCACGGCGGAGCCGATGAAGCCTGCCCCGCCCGTCACCAGAAAACGCTTCGGCATCAAAACCCTCTGCCCACAGACTTCGGTCTGCCGATATACGCGGCAGTATTCCGCCTTTGCCCGAAGAATGTCCGCTCGACGGCGGCTGACGGTTAACACCCGGACCGCGAGGCTGCAAGAAGCGGAAAACCAGCGGGCCGCCGGCCGCGGCGCCGAGCCACGCAGCGATCTCCCCGGCAGAATAGCTCAAATGCCGGCGTCAGTTATCTCACAGCCGTCATCATTGTCGGTCACTTTGCGAGAATCGTGCTTTTCGCTAGGATTCGGGTGCCGGCCGGCGATCGTTAGGGCTATGCAATGAAGCAATACGTGACTGTGGGGCTGGGCGTCCTGGTTGGCGCCGCGTTGTTCGAGACGGCATTGATCCCCGGCCTGCTGATCGGCGGGGTCGCGGTTTTGGCTCCGCGTTATTTGCCCAAAGGCACGCTGCCGAAACTGCGCCGGCGCGTCGAAGCGATGGCGGAAAAAACCATCAATCGGAAGCCCGCCGCGGCAGGCGCAACGCAGCCGCCGCAATCGGCGGTCGGCGGCATTCAGAACATCCTGCCCAAATTCGCCATCGGCCAAGCGGTCGCCAAGACCATCACCTTCCGGATCATCGTCACCGGCCTGGATTTCACCACCAATTATCTGGTGATCGGCGAACTCGGCACGGCAGCCGGGCTATCGACTTTCAACCTGTTCGCGGGCCCGCTGTTCTATCTCGGCCATGAAGCGGTCTGGAATTATTCAAGTCCGTCCGACGAGCCGATTCCGTTGTCCAGACTGACGGGCGCAAAGCAGGACGGCGACCAGCCAGGCGTTCTGGGCCGGCTGACCGTCAGCCGCGCGCTGGCCAAGACCATTACGTTCCGCGTCTTCGCCTCGACCATGGATTTCGCCACCAACTACATTGTCGTGCGCGACGTCGGCCAGGCTTTGATCTTGTCCTCGTCCGGCCTCATCCTCGGTCCGTTCGTGTATTACGGCCACGAAAAGGCGTGGGACTATTTCAGCAAGCCGAAGCCGGCGGCCGAGCGTCCGGCCGTTCCCCTGCTTCCGGCGCCCACGCCCGCGTTCAACGCAGCGGTTTGATTTCGCGGCGGAATTGCTGCCGGCCTTGAACGGCATCAGCACCGCGCCGGAATTGTCCGCGCCGAAAAAACCATGCTAGGGGTGACCGCATTGGTCATCCCGCACATCGGCGCACACAGTTCCCATTATGCCGCGTATCGCTGTCCTGCTGTGTACGTATAACGGCGCACGCTTCCTTCCCGCTCAGTTGGACTCGCTCGCGGCGCAAACCTTCGCTGACTGGCAATTGTTCGTCTCCGACGACGGCTCGAGCGACGACACTTTGGCGATCGTGGCGCAATACCAGGACCGGCTCGGCGTCGCGCCGGTTCAGGTGCGCAAGGGACCGTGTCAGGGCTTCGTCAAAAACTTCCTCAGCCTCGCCTGCGATCCTTCGCTCGCTTTCGACTATTACGCCTATTGCGACCAGGACGACGTCTGGGAGCCACAAAAGCTCGCGCGCGCGGTGGCACGGCTGTCGAGCGGGCCGCCCGCAATTCCGGCGATGTATTGCTCGCGCACCATGCTGATCGACGAGCAAGACCGCACCATCAGCTATTCCCGCGCCTATCGCCGCCAGCCGAGTTTTCACAACGCGCTGGTGCAAAGCCTCGCCAGCGGCAACACGATCGTGCTCAACGAAGCCGCGCGCCGGTTGTTGATGGTCTGCGGCAGCGACGCCAAGATTCCATCGCACGACTGGTGGAGCTATCTGCTGGTCAGCAGCGCCGGCGGCAAGGTCTATTACGATCAAGAGCCGCAGGTGCAATACCGCATGCACGGCCAGAACGTGATCGGCACCAATACGGGAGTGCGCAATCGCATCCGCCGCCTTTACATGCTGTCGCGCGGCCGTTTCGTCCGCTGGACCGAGATGCACGTGGCCGCGCTGGAGCCGTTCCGTCCGCACATGACGCCGGACAATCGCGCGCTGTACGATCTGTTCCGCGCCGCGCGCAAACGCGGCTTCTTCGGCCGTCAGATCGGCTTTCTCAAATCCGGCGTTTACCGGCAGACCTTTCTCGACAATCTCGGATTGATTGTCGCCGTGTTGGTGCGGAAAATCTGAAGCACACGAACGAGACCCATACGTGTTTTCTCATACGCAGAAAAATATCTCCGCTCATTCCCGCGAAAGCGGGAATCCATGGGCCGGGTGCAAAGAGCTGGGTCCCCGCCTTCGCGGGGACGAGCGGGATGGAGGCGTTTGCCGCTGTTTGGTCTTGTCCAAGGTGTTGAGCAACAGATGAGCGACGCTGCCAATATCGGCCCATACGCTGGAAGCGTCGCCTTTATCCTCGGCATTATCATCTGCGTCGCCATCATCATCGCCATCCGGCCCTATCTGCAGCGCATTGCGTTAGCCAAGCCAAATGCGCGCTCTTCGCACACTGTACCGACGCCGCAGGGCGGTGGCGCCGCCGTGGTCGCCGCCGGCATCATCGCGGCGGCGTGCGCGTTTTTCTTCTCGGCATCGGCCGCCGCAACCGTGGTGTCGCTCTGGCCGCTCCTCGTCGCCGTGATCCTGATCGCCGCCGTCGGCGCCGCCGACGATATCCGGCAGATCGGCGTGGCGCCGCGTTTTCTCCTGCAGGCCCTCAGCGTGGCGCTGGTAATCGGCACGTTGCCGGAGGCGGTGCGCGTCGCGCCGTTTTTGCCGCTCTGGATCGAGCGCGTGGTGCTGATTGTCGGCGCGCTTTGGTTCGTCAATCTGGTCAACTTCATGGACGGGCTTGACTGGATGACGGTCGCCGAAGTCGTCCCGATCACGGCAGCGCTGGCGATATTCGGCGCCTGCGGATACCTGCCGGCCACGCCAACGATCATCAGCCTCGCGCTCTGCGGCGCCATGATCGGCTTCGCCTATTTCAACAAACCGGTGGCAAAGCTCTTCCTCGGCGACGTCGGCAGCCTGCCGATCGGTCTCGCAGCCGGCTGGCTGCTTGTCGTGCTTGCCGGACACGGCGCACTCGCCGCCGCCATCCTGCTGCCGCTCTACTATCTCGCCGATGCGACCATCACACTCGTCCGCCGCCTGCGCAACGGCGAGAAGGTCTGGCACGCCCACCGCTCGCACTTCTATCAGCGCGCCACCAACAATGGCTTTACGGTGCGCCAAGTCGTAGCGCGCGTTTTCGTCGTCAACATCGCGCTGGCAGTGCTCGCTTTCGTCACACTCGCCGCGCCAAGCCTTCCGAGCAAAGCGGCCGCGCTTGTCTGCGGCGCGGCCGTGGTCGGCTGGCTGATGATGATGTTTTCGCGCGGACCGGGCCGCGCTTCCCCGAGCTAGGCCGACTGCAGGCGCGAGCGAACTACGCACATGCGCGCGGCGAGATCGGCTTCGCTGACGAGGCCGCGGTTGAGCATGGTATGGGCGAGCGCGAGCAGTTCGCGTTCCGGCGACGGCACTTCGCGATAGATGCCATCACCGAGCACGTCCTCGGCGTTGCGCCGCTCGAGCGACGGCAAGGCACCGCCGACCGAAAGCGCCTCGCACGTTCCGGTGAGGCTGCTCTTCCAAGGCGGGTTCGGATTGGTGACGCCGTAGCGCGGCGCCAGCACATCCCATTCCTTGCCTTGATGGTGGATGGCGTCGAGCAACGCCACCGGGCCCGTGTCGATTTTGCGGGTGCGGCTCATCGGGCGGCCCCTGCATGCTGCGCGGAGCTTTGCACCGGACGGCGCGCCTTGTGGACCGGATGAATGTCCTCGGTTCGGCCGGGCTGCGGCAGCGCGACGCCGATCATGCAATCGCGGGTGACGATCGCGGCAAGCTGCTCTTCACTCCAGTTGTCGGTGCCTTGCGGCCGCATCGGCATCACCATGAAGCGGCATTTCTGGTTGGAGTCTTCGACCCGGATCTCCACCTCGGGCGGCAGGATCAAACCAAATTCGGCGATCACCTCGCGCGGCCAGCGCACCAGGCGCCGCCGGTAATTGGTCGAGCGATACCATTCGGGCGACATGCCCAATACGGGACGCGGGTAACAGGAGCACAGCGTGCAAACGATCACGTGATGCAAAGTCGGCGTATTTTCGAGCACGCGGAAGTTGGTGTAATCGCTCGGCGTGCCGAAGCCGGTCGGCTCGGACCAATCGATGCCGACTTCCTTGGACGCTTCGGTGGCGTCCTTCAGAAGGCGCGCCTTGAAGGCCGGATCCTTCCAGGCCTTGGCAACCATGCGCGAGCCCGCGGCCGGCCCGACCGACTCCGCCCACTCGGTGAACTTGCGATGATCCTCAGCGCTGAACAAGCCGTGCTCGATCGCAAGCTCACGGACCGCGATCTCCAGCACCTCATAGTCCGTTATTTCTTCCACCATCGGCGCGGCTTTGTGGGTGTGACCGTCGCCATGCTGGTGGCTGTGTTTATGATCATGGCTGTGGCCATGACCATGTCCATGATCTTGGCCGTGTTTGTCGGCACTCATCGGGCAATTTCCTCTTGTTTCGGTCCCAGCTATTTTCCGGCTGGCTCGAGCCAGTGCTCCGGGAATTCGGTCTGCAGCGTGTCGCGGTCGAACGGATACTCTTCCCAGAGATCCTTCTGGCGAAAGCGGACGATGTAATATTGCTCAAGCCCGCCGTCGAAGTTGAAGGCTTCATCCTCGGGGATGAGATCGCGGTAGGTGCATTCGGCGACGGTGCCGACGACGCCGCGCACATAGTTCTGCGTGCGCGTGTAAAAGATGTTCGGCATGTCGCGCACTTGAACGCGATCGCCGACCTTGAAGCGCGCCTGCGCGCCGCCATCCGGGCTTTTTGTTTTAGCTTTTTTCATAGCGGGACCTCACCTCGGCGATCTTGTCGAGCAGTTCGTTGAGCGAAATGTGCTTCTTGTCGACCATCATCTTGGCCGCGGCCCAGATCCAGCGCCCGTAATAGGGCATGCCCAGATAGAGCGTGTAGCCGAGATCGTTGTCGGCTCGCCGCCGCCGCTCTTCGGAATTCCACACCCCGCGCCAGCCGAGCACCTCGCAGGTCACATAGGTGTTGAGCTCCCACTGCTCTTCTTCTTTTTCCTCGTAATAGACCGGAATATCGTGCTGGCCGCCGACATCATGCGGCGGATGCATCAGGGCGTCGTAGAGCGGGCCGGTATTCTCATAGTTCCAGTTCTGCGGCACATGCAGCGCCGGCTGGATCGACGCGATGAGGTCGTATTGACGACGAAGCTCGGGCCGCGATGTCATGTCTGATTCACCTTCTTTTCAAGGTCGGCGCATCGACCGGCAAATGGCGGCGACGCGCGGCCGCGACCGGCATGGACCAAGCCGGGGCGAATGATCGAAGTCTTTGGGAACAACGAGACCGGCCGCGCATGGCGGCCGGGCGGGACGGATCATCATCGATGGAGGCCGTCGAAATATGCATCACCGATCACAGGACTGCGTGCATCGATCAGCAACGCTATCCGGGACCGCCTTAACAACGCGCGCCCGAGGTGCCTCGAAGGCTCATCGAATTCGGCGCGATATTTCGCTTTTTTTATTTCAACTCGCTGTCATTCCGGGGCGCGCCGCGCGAGCCCGCAATCCATAACCACAGGTCATGAGGTACGGTCTGGGTGGCGACGGCGGGGTTTATGGATTCCGGGCTCCGAGTGGAGCCTGTCATCGGGCCGGCCGCTTCGGGCCGGACCCGTTGGCTCTGCCCCGGAATGACGTGTTTGTTGTTCCGGGGCGGCAGCGCCTGCGCGACCTACGCGCCGGTTTTCTTCTTACCCTCAGGATGGCGCGGCTCGCCCATCAGAGCCGGCTGGAACAGAGCCGCCGACGTCAGCGTGCAAACCAAAGAGAGCGCCAACAGCTTGCCCATGCTCGATATGCCGGGCTGATTGGACACCCACAGGCTTCCGAACGCGGTCGCGGTCAGGAGCGTGCTATAGAACACCGCGCGGGTGAGAACCGACTCCAGAAAGTTGCTCTCGCCGCGCCGCCATGCGGTGACGTAGTAGATCTTGAACGCCACGCCGACGCCGAGCAGCACCGGCAACGCGATGATGTTGGCGTAGTTGAGCTGAAAGTTGGTGAGCCCGCAAATTTCCAAGGTGACCAGACCCGCGACCAACAGCGGAATCAGCGTCACCAGCACATCGGTGAAGCGGCGCAACACGATCCACAGCAGGATGGCGATCGAAATCAGCGCCAGCACCATGGCCTCGATGAACGCCTGCACGATGGTGCTGCCCCATTGGAGACTGCCGATCGCTTCGCCGGTCGCGGTCGGCTCAACCGCCAGCACGGCTTGCGCAAAACGGCGAACGGTCGCGTTGTCGTTGACGTTGCCCTTGGGCCAAACCTCGATGCGGGCGCGGCCGTCCGGCGCCGTCCAATCGCGCACCAGATCGGCCGGCAGGCTTTGTTTGGTGACGCGTTCGGCCGAGAGGCTTTGCTCGATATCGTCGAGATCTTGCTTCAGCGGTCGAATGAAGGCCGTGGTGGCGCGGGCGCGTTGGGCTTCATCGGCCTCCGCAAGTTTTTTCATCGCATCGGCCAGGCGCTGGGCCGCTTGCCCGCCGGGGCCCTTCTCGGCCGCCACCGCTTCGAGCGCATGCGCCCCCTGCCCCAACGCCGTAACATTCTCGGCGTCGGTCGGCGCGGTGCGCGGCGTCTCGTGCATCGCAGGCACGAGTGACTTTTTCACCGCATCGATCGCTTCAAGCTTTTTGTCCTGGTCGGTGGGCACGAAGCTGTCGACGGTCCAGACCGACGCCGCTTCCGGCAAGGCGCGAAGCTTGGTCGCCATGTCGGATGCCTGTTCGGGGGCGATCAGGATGCGCGCCGTCTTCAGCGGCAAGTCCTTGGCCAACCGGAACAGCGAGCGTAGCGCCGGCGAGGATTGATTTTCCAGAGCGAGCGGATCGAAATTGAAGTGAAGCCGGGTCAGCGCTGGAAGACCCGCGAGGACAATCAGCGTGGTGATCCCGATCACCCAGAAGCGATGCCGCTTCAGGAACGCGTCGGCGGGCGCCAAGGCCGGCAAACCCAGCGGCTTCGGCTCGGCCGGCGCATTGAAAGCCCGGATGAGCGCCGGCAGCAGCGTCAGGCTCAGCACGTAAGCCACCACCATGCCGAAGCCGGCGATGATGCCGAGTTGCGCCAACCCCTTGTAGGCCGTCGGCGTGAACGACAGAAACCCGGCCGCGGCGGCGCCGGCCGCGAGCGACAACGGAATGCCGACCCAATCCGCCGATCCGATCAAAGCCTTGTCGAGCCCGCCGTGATCATGACGCTCGGCGCGATAGCGCACGGTGTACTGAATAGCGAAGTCCGCGCCCAGTCCGACAAACAGCACCGCGAATGCCAGCGAGATCGGATTGAGCGCGCCGACCATCAGGATGCCGCCGGCCGCCGTGATCGCAAGACCGACCGCGAGATTGACGACGACCGCCGCCACCAAACCGAACGATCGCAACGCCAGCGCCAGGATGATCAGCACGATGGCGCCGGTGATGAAGCTGTTGAGCGCCACGCCCTCGTGCACACCGGCAAACTCGTTGTCGGAAATGATGACCGGCCCGGTCAAATTGGCTTCGGCGCCGTATTTGGCCTGCAGACCGAGCTGCGCGATGATGTCGCGAATGGCCACCGTCGCCTTGCCGCCGGGTTCGAGCGCATTCGGATCGAGGATCGGCCGCACCTCGACAAAACGATGCAGATCGAGCGGACGCGGGTCGCCCTGCACCAGCGCGCGCCAGGAGAATTCGACCGGTCGGCCTTTGGCCACGCCCTCGAGCGTGTCGGCCGCGAGATTGAGCGGCCGCGCCATGTCGTCGTTTTTGACGTAGCCCTGCTTGGCGTAATCGAGGATGCCGACCAGCACCTGCACCAGCCCGCGCAAGGTCGGATCGCGCACCAGGCCCGAGATGAGCGGCTGCGCGTTGCTCATTTGCTCGGTGAAATGCGCCACCTGATCGGGCGGAAGAAACAACAGGCCGTTGCGGCGGAAGAACGTACTGTCGAGCTGATCGCGGACTGCGGGAAAAAGATCCGGATGCTTCGACAGAGCCTCGCGTACGTCTCTTGCGGCCGCTTTGGCGGCCTCGGGCGTCGGCGCCCCGACGTCGACCAGGATCAGCTCAACGGTCTGCGGAAAGGCATTTTGGAACGCGATTTCGTTCTGCCGCCAGGGCAGCCGTTCTGAGATCAGATTGTTGATGTTGGTGTCGATAGCGAAATGACGCGCCGCGTACACGCCGGACAGAGCCGCGACAATCAGCGACGCGGCAATCGCCAGCTTGAAATGACGCGTGCAAGACGTGACTGCTTGATCGATCCATCCTTGCAACATTGACCAGCCGCCCCCGTGTCTGAGCCGTTGTTGTTTGATCGCTCATTTCAACGTATTCGACGCCGCACTACGCAATCCGCCGCTCGGCGGCAGCCGCATTTACGTCCCCTTTGCCGACAGCGTCACGAAGAAGTCGCGGCCGATCGGCTCGATCTTGAATTTCGCGCCGGTCGGTTCGAACAGAGCCCTGATCTGCTCCTCGCGATAGAGGAAAAGATCGCAGCGGTTGCGGTAGCGCCATTGGCGCTGCCAGGCGAGCGGACCGCCGGCCTTGGGAAAGCTGAAAAACGCGCGCACCCGGATGATTTCGAGGACGCGTTTGATGATCGCGCGCGGATCGTTCACATAATCCATGAAGCCCATCACGATCGCATAATCGAACGGGTCGGGCAGCGGATAGGTGAGAAAATCGCCGAATTCGAAGCTGCACCGCTCGCCGACCCCGGCGGTCGCGGCGCGGCCGCGTGCGATCTTGAGCATACCTTCGGCGAAATCGAGCCCGAGCACTCTCTGCGCGCCCTGACGCGCCAGCGCGATACTGTAATGGCCGGGACCGCAACCGACATCGATGACGCTGCGGCCGGCGACCGGCTCGCAGCCCGCCATCGTCTTCTGATAGCGCACCAGCATGGCATGCCGGAACAGCCGGTTGGCGATCCGCTCCAGCGCCTGGTTGTCGTTGCCGTAGATCGAATCGAAATCGACAGCATAGCGGTCGAAGAAATCAGACGTGCGTTCGTTCACTGCACCATCCTTTGCGATGTATTTTTTTGCATGACATGTAGCGGTCGAACGAGGTGACCTGGAAGTCGCGCAAGATACTTTTGATTTTCGGGCGGGTGGATTTGAGATTCACATAGCAGGTGAAGCGGCGGCGGCGGCTCAGAGCCATGCGCGGCTGCTGCGGATCGATTTCACGCGGATGCACGTAGAAGATCACCGGGCGGCCCTCGTCGAGCGCGCGGCGGCCCATGGCGCGGATTACCGGATACGGGAAACAGCCGCAAATAGCCGCCACCGAAAAAGCACATGGGCTTGCCGAACACCCGCACCGCCGTGATCGGAAATTCCTCGATCGCGCCCGCGCGTGTCTTGGCGACGTAGGGTGCGAATTTGCCGTTGGCCAGGCCGCCGGTCTGATGCGGCGCCGGAAACACCGACGAGTCGTAGCTGTAGCCCGCTTCCAGCAGCTTGTCGAAAAACCACGGCGTCCGCTCGGTGACCGAAAATGCCGGCGCGCGGAAGCCGCGGACGGGCGTGCCGCTGATGTCCTCGAGCAGTTCGCGCGTGGCGCGCGCGTCCTTGTAAAATTCCAGCGACGACATCTGATAAATCAGGCGGTGGAAATAGCCGTGCGAGGCGATCTCATGCCCGGCTGCAACTGCCTCGCGGACGAGCTGCGGAAACCGCTTGGCGAAATAACCGACGACGAAACACGTCGCCGTCGCGTTGGCCTCGGCCAGCAGCGCCAGCATGCCGCGGAAATTCTGTTCCAGCCGGCTCTCCAGGCGATCCCATTCAGACGGCGGCGGCTCGGCGCCGGTCCCCGACAGGTTGAACCAGTCTTCCACGTCGATGGAGAAGATGCTGTTGCTCACGACCGCCCTCGCCTCGCTGAATCCGTGATCGGTCAAGCGGCCGCCCCCTGAAAATCCGGCACCGCATCGCGCAGCACGCGATAGATCGCCTCGCGCTCGTCGCGCGACAGCCCCTGATCGAGCATCGCCAGCCAGCCGCGCATCACCTCCAGCGACGGCTGCGCCGGCCGCGCCGCGACCACGCCCTCAACGCCGATATCCACGGTCGGCTCGCCGCGCGCGAACAGCACCTCGTGCATGCGCTCGCCCGGCCGCATGCCGGTGAAGGCGATCTCGATGTCGCGGCCGGGCTCAAGACCCGCGAGCCGGATCATGCGTTCGGCGAGATCGACGATCTTCACCGGCTGGCCCATGTTGAGCACATAGACCGAAACATCCGAGCGCTTCGGGCCGAGCGCGTGGCTCGCCGCCGTGACGACGAGATCGCACGCTTCGCGGATGGTCATGAAATAGCGCACCATGTCCGGATGCGTGACGGTGACCGGGCCGCCGGCATCGATCTGCGCCTTGAACTTCGGCACCACCGAGCCGTTGGAGGCGAGCACGTTGCCGAAGCGCACCGCGATCAGCCGCATCGCCGGTCCCGCTGGCGCGCGCCGCGCGAGATCGGCGTCGAGCGCCTGGCAATACATTTCGGCGAAGCGCTTGGTGGCGCCGAGCACCGACACCGGCTCGATCGCCTTGTCGGTCGAGATCATCACCATCGCCGAGGCGCCGGCCGCCGCCGCCGCATCGGCGACGTTGACCGAGCCGAAGACGTTGGTCTTGACGCCCTCCTCCCAGTTCGGCCTCGAGGAGCGGCACGTGCTTGAGCGCCGCGGCATGGAACACGATGTCGGGCTTGAAGTCGCGCATCAGCCGGAACGATGCGGGCGCGGTCGCGCACGTCGGCGATGCGGCCGGTCGATCGCCGGCTGCGCTCGTTTGGTGGCGAGCGTCTCCATGCACCGCATGCAGCGCCGGCTCGGAGTTCTCGATGATCAGCAGGCGCTCGGCGCCGAACGTGATGACGCGGTCGCAGATTTCGGAGCCGATCGAGCCGCCGCCGCCGGTGACCACGATCGAGCGGCCCTTGAGAAAGCTCTCCAGCCGGCGTAATCGATCTTCACGGTCGGCCGCAGCAACAAGTCTTCGACATTGACCGGCGCCAGCCGCGGCAGTTCGCCGCCGTCGTCGAGCGACGGCAGCCGGCTGACCGTGAGGCCGAGCCGGCGCGCGCGCATCAGGCTCGCTTCCGGCTTGGCATCGGGATCGAGCGCCGACGGCGTGAAGATCACGCGCGTGACGGTGGTGCCGCGCTGCGCCAGATCGTTGACGACGTTATCGAGCATCTCGAAATCGCCGCGCACCGGAATGCCGCGGATGCTTTGCCCGCGGTCGGCCGGCGACGACGACAGGATGCCGACCGGCCAGATGTTGGTGAAGGCGCCGCTCTCGATGCCGCGCAGCAGCACCTCGGCGTCGGCGGCGCGGCCGAGGATCAGCGTCGGATTGGATTCCAGCGCGCGCGCATGATGCCGCGTGCGCGTATAGCGGAAATAGCGGTAGGCGATGCGCGATCCGCTCGAGCAGCACGATCTGCAGGATCCAATAGAGCGCGATCGTGATCTTGCCGAAGAAGTATTGGCCGAAGATATTCGGCGACGACCAAAAAATAGTCGATGACCAGCAGAGACACCGCGAGCACCGACGAGGCGCGCACGATGTTCATCAGATCGGGCAGCGACGCGAACCGCCACTTTGCTTCGTAGAGATGAAACAGAAAATAGATGACGCCGGCATACAGCACAAACGCCGGCAGGAACGAATACAGCGTGTCGAGCCGCTCCTCGACGCCGATGACCTCGAAACGGATATAGCAGCTCGCGACCACGGCGATCGCGGTCACGAGAAGATCATGCGCGACGATCAACGCCCTGCGCGGACTGCTAAACCATTTCAGCATTTGGTGACCGGACCCGCCGATTTCCCCGCAATTTCAATACCGGGCTTTGCCACGCGGCGCTACCCCCTGTGGGTAGCGCGCGGCGTTCATCATCGCTCATCCGGCGGAAGCCGATATCGAGAAGCGCGGACAACGTTTGGAAGATCCGACCGGATTCCTGCCGCGGGACCGCGCAGAGCTACGACGACGACTGGAGTTCCCGCGCCAGTCGGTCGAGCTCCGGCGCCAGCGAAATTTGCCACGCCGGCGGCGTGACGCCAAAGACCTGCGCAAAGCGCGTGCAGTCGAGCCGCGAATTGTGCGGCCGCCGCGCTTTGGTAGGATAATCGTCCGTGGCAATCGGCTCGACGCGCTCGACCTTCAGGCCGACGCCGCGCGTTTGTAGCCCGTCCACGATAGCTTGCGCGAAACCAAACCAGCTTGTCTCGCCGGATGCCGTCAGATGCACGAGACCGTCGGCGCGCGCGCAAAGTTCCTGCAACGTCTCCAGACCTTCCGACAACATGCCGGCCGCCAGATCGCCGATCAGCGCGGCCGAAGTCGGCGAGCCGATCTGGTCGGCAGACGATGCGCAGTTCGGCGCGCTCGCGCGCCAGGCGCGCGATGGTGCGCAGGAAATTCTTTCCTTCGGCCGCATAAACCCACGACGTGCGCACGATCAGAGACGCACCGCCGGCATCGCGGATGGCGGTCTCGCCGGCAAGTTTGGTGGCGCCATAAACCGACAACGGCTCCGGCGCATCGTCTTCGCGCCAGGCGCGCTCGCCCGATCCGTTGAAGACATAATCGGTGGAGAAATGGATCAGCGGCACGTCGCGGGCCGCAGCCCAGCGCGCCATCACGCCCGGCGCTTCGGCGTTGACGCGTAGCGCCAGTTCGGGCTCATCCTCGGCCTTATCGACCGCCGTATAGGCGGCCGGATTGAAGATGATGTCGGGCATCAGCCGGTCGAGCGTCGCGCCGATCGCCTGCGGCTGCGCGAGATCGAGCACGCAGCGGTCAGCGGCCAGCACAGTTGCACACGGCGGCAACCGCGCCACCAGCGCGCCGCCGACTTGTCCAGTGACGCCGGTGACCAGGATCCGCATCACATCGGCTCGAAGCGCGGCAGTACATCGGCGAGCGCGGCCAATGGCTGACCTTGCTGGTCGCGCGCCGACAGGATCGGATCGGAGATCCCAAGGTCGGCGACACCCCAATCGATGCCCAGCGCCGGTTCGTTCCAGCGCAATACTTTCTCGTCGGCCGGACGATAGAGCGCGTCGCATTTATAGAAGAAATCCGCGCTCTCTGAGCGAACAACAAAGCCGTGCGCAAAGCCGCGCGGCACGAAGAACTGGCGGCGATTGTCCTCGTCGAGATCCACCGCGACATGGTGGCCGAAGGTCGGACTGCCGACCCGCACATCGACGGCGACATCACGCACCGCGCCGCGCAGCACGGTCACGAGCTTGCCCTGCGCGTTCGGCGTCTGAAAATGCAGCCCGCGCAACGTGCCGCGCGTCGAACGCGACAGGTTGTCCTGCACGAAAGGGTGGCGGGAGGCCGGCATCGGCGTAGCGCTGGTGCTGAAACGTCTCCAGAAAAAAGCCGCGCGCATCGCCGAAGATTTTCGGCTCGATGATCAGCACGCCGGGTATCGCGGTCTCGATAACCTTCATGGCGCCGAACGCGTTTCGTTGAAGGCGCCGCGCGCCAGAAGATACTCGACCGCTTCGGTCAACGACGAGACGGTCTCCACGTCAAAATCTTCGCCGCGCAATGGCATCGCGGCGGCGCGTTCGTTTGGAAGATTGGGCGTTAAAATCAGAATGCCGCCGGCAAGCCCCGCGGCCTTGCCGGCGGCGATGTCGGAAGCGCGATCGCCCGCGATCCAGGAGCGCGGCAGATCGAGCGTCATCCGCTTGGCCGCATCCATCAGCATGCCGGGGTTGGGCTTGCGCCACGGATGATCGGCGATGTTGAGCGGCGCTCGCCCTTCACCGTGATGCGCGCACGCAAAGACCGCATCGAGCCGGGCGCCAGCCGCTTCGAGCGCGTGTTCAATCACGCCCTGCACCGCCGCGAAGCCGTGCCAGTCGTAAAGTCCACGCGCAATACCGGATTGATTGCTGACCACGATCACCGGAATGCGCAGCGCATTGCAGCGTGCGATCGCGGCGGCGGCGCCGGCCAGCACGTGCGCATCCTCCGCCCGGCACGACATAGCCGGAGTCTTCGACAATGACACCGTCGCGGTCGAGAAACAGCGCCGCCCGGCCGGCGAAATCGACATGACCCGGCGCAAACTCGCACCAGCAGCCGCTGGCGTGATTGCGCGGCGCAAAATCGTCATCGTCGGCAATGAAGTGCGCGGCGGTCATTGCAGCATCGCGCGCTCGACCAGCGCGCAGATCGCATGGCCGGCGACCATGTGAATCTGCTGCACGATCGCGGTCTCTTGTGACGCCACGGCAAGAAAATGCCGGCACAGCGCCCGCATGCCGGTGTCGGCCGCGCCCGAAAAGCCGATCGTCACCAGGCCGAGATCGCGCGCGGATTCCAGCGCGCGCAGAACGTTCGGCGAGCGTCCCGACGTCGAGATGCCGAGAAACACGTCGCCCGGCCGTCCGAGCCCGCGCACCTGCCGCTCGAACACATGATCGAAGCCGTAATCGTTGCCGACGGCGGTGAGCACCGAGGTGTCGGTGGTCAGCGCCAGCGCCGGCAGCGGCCGGCGATCGATCAGGTAGCGCGAGAGAAATTCGGCGGCGAGATGCTGCGCGTCGGCGGCGCTGCCGCCATTGCCGGCAATCAGAAGCTTGCCGCCGCCGCGCATCGACTGTGCGATGGTGTGCGCGATCTCACCGACCAGCCGCAGCAGCGCCGCATCGTTGGCGGCGGCCTGCAGGGCGGTCAGCGACCGGTCGAAAAAGCCAGCGATCAGCGCGTCGTCGTCCGGCTTTTCAGCCACGAAGCATCCCTCACAGCGGGCGGCGAACGCTCACCCCACGGCGCTCCGAGTAAAGGGAGTTTGGGCCGGAATCAACTTCGGGCCGGAGGTCGCGTCGGGCGGGCCCTCTCGGACTTCACTCCGCTCGTCCCCGCAAAGGCGGGGACCCAGCGCCTTGCACCCGCCCCTGGATTCCCGCTTTCGCGGGAATGAGCGGGAATTGCGCAGGATGCGCGCCGCATATTCTCTGATCAGGTTCCGTCACCCTGAGGCGGCCGCGAAGCGGCCCTCGAAGGGCGACGGCCCGGGCCGTGCATCCTTCGAGGCTCGCTTCCGCTCGCACCTCAGGATGACGGTTCGAAGCTATTAAGCTCCGGATCGCGCGTTACGGCGCCGAGAAATGCTTCCCGAGCCCCTGCCAGCCCTCGAAATAATCGGTCTGCAGTTCGGAGGATTCGGTCGCGTAGCGCGTGAGCCGCATGGCGTAGCGGCTCTCGAACATGAACGCCATGGTGCCGTCGATCTTGTGCGGCTTCAGCTCGGCGCCGGTCGCCTTCTCCCAGCTTTCGGCGTCGGGGCCGTGAGCGCTCATGCAATTGTGCAGGCTGGCGCCGCCGGGGAGGAAGCCTTCCGCCTTGGCGTCGTAGGCGCCGTACACCAGCCCCATGAACTCGGTCATGACGTTGCGGTGGAACCACGGCGGCCGGAACGTATCCTCGCCGACGAGCCAGCGCGGCGGGAAGATCGCGAAGTCGACGGTCGCGGTGCCATGCAGGTCCGACGGCGCGGTCAGCACGGTGAAGATCGACGGATCCGGATGATCGAAGCTGATCGAGCCGATGACGTTGAAGCGCCGCAGGTCGTATTTGCAGGGCACGAAGTTGCCGTGCCAGGCGACGACGTTGAGCGGCGAATGCTTCATCTCCGCCGCCCACAGATTGCCCTGGAATTTGGCGACCAGCTTGTAGGGACCTGACACGTCCTCATAGGCCGCGACCGGCGCGAGAAAATCGCGCGAATTGGCGAGCCCGTTGGAGCCGAGCGGGCCAAGCTCCGGCAGGCGGAACATCGGTCCGTAATTTTCGCAGATATAGCCGCGCGACGGCCCATCCGGCAGCTCGACGCGAAAGCGCAGGCCGCGCGGCATGATGACGATCTCGCCGGCAGCCGGCTTCGATCACGCCAAGCTCGGTGACAAAGCGGGCGCGGCCTTGCTGCGGCACGATCAGCATTTCGCCGTCGGCATTGTAGAAGACCCGATCGGTCATCGACGTGTTGGCGGCATAGAAGTGCACCGCCATGCCGATCTGGGTCGCTACATCGCCGTTGCCGCCGAGCGTCACGATGCCTTGGACGAAATCGGTCGGCTCGCGCGGAATCGGAAACGGCGACCAGCGCAGTTGCGTCGGCGTCGCTTCGGCCTCGTTGAACGGCGCGCTGCGGATCAAACCGTTGTCGATGCGCGCATACGGCCGATGCACCACCGAGGGCTGAATGCGATAGGTCCAGGTGCGGCGATTTTCGGCGCGGGCGGTGGTGAACGAGGTGCCGGAAATCTGCTCGGCATAAAGCCCGAGCGGCGGCCGCTGCGGCGAATTACGGCCGACCGGCAAGGCGCCGGCCACCGCCTCGGACAAAAAATGATTGCCGAAGCCGGCCTGATAATCGAGCGCTATGGCGGCATCGACGCTTTCGCTGCTGCGGGCCTTGATCGCGGTGCCGGGTTTTTCGGCGTGTTTGACGGCTGGTGCCATACGAACCTCCCGAGGGCGTGCGGCGTCATTTTCATCCGGGCGACAATTGGTCCCCGATGTAACTAATATCCTCCTTTTCCGATGTCCACGCAAGTTCTTTTGAGACGTTCCAAACTAGAATTCAAACGCGTTGTGGCGGCCACGCGGATGGGTCTGAAAGCATTACGGAAACGCACATCGTCATGGCCGGACTTGTTCCGGCCATCCACGTCTTGCTCACGCGGCGCCAAAGACGTGGATGCCCGCGACAAGCGCGGGCATGACGGTCGCAGATCACTTCGATAAGACGCGCAGGTCCTAGCCGCGGCTTACGCCGCCAGCATCTTGTTCACTTCGGTGACCAGTTCGCGCAGATGGATCGGCTTCGACAGCACCTTGGCATGCTTGGGCGCGCTGGAGTCGGAGTTGAGCGCGACCGCGGCGAAGCCGGTGATGAACATGATCTTGATGTCGGGATCGAGTTCGGCGGCGCGGCGGGCGAGCTCGATGCCGTCCATCTCGGGCATCACGATATCGGTCAGGAGAAGCTCGAAGGGCTCTTCGCGCAGCCGCTGGTAGGCCGAGAGCCCGTTGTCGTAGGACATCACATCGAAGCCGGCATTCTGCAGCGCCTTCACCAGAAATCGGCGCATGTCGATATCGTCTTCGGCGAGCAGGATTTTCGGCATGACCCCTCAACTCCCCGGCGCTAAGCCGGCCCCTTAGATTCCATAAGCGCGATGGCCGGTAAACATCCGGTGAAAGCGGCACGCTGCTGCCTGCCCTCTGATGACAAGCCGCCTAGGCAAATTTGCGGATTCCACGGCCACCGCCCGATATTTAGAGCGGATCTAGAGATGCCATCCAGGCGCTTTCCGGGCTGGCGAAAAATGTGGCGCCCGTGCATGATGCAAGGCTTGAAGCACAAAGCCCGGTGAACGCAAGGCCGCGAGATGCGTTAGGTCGAGGGCTCGGGAAACTGCCGCTCGTCATGCTGGAAGTCCAGGACGAATTTGCTCCTCCGTTCGACGTGATCGAACCGGCCGAATGCCGGGCCCCGATCCTGTTCAACTCGCCGCACAGCGGCCGGGTTTATCCGCGCAGCTTTCTGCTCGCCTCGCGGCTCGATCTCGCCACGTTGCGCCGCTCGGAAGATTCCTTCGTCGACGAATTGATCGCCGGCGTCGTGGAGCGCGGCCACCCGCTGATCCGGGCGCATTTCCCGCGCTGCTATGTCGACGTCAATCGCGAGCCCTATGAGCTCGACCCGCGCATGTTCGATGGGCGGCTACCGTCGTTCGCCAACACCCGCTCGATGCGGGTGGCCGGCGGCCTTGGCACCGTGGCGCGGGTGGTCGGCGATGCCCAGGAGATTTACGACCAGCGCATCGCCGTGGGCGAGGCGCTTCGGCGGATCGAAGATCTTTACAAGCCCTACCACCGGGCTTTGCGGAAAGTGTTCATGCGGCTGCACCGCGAATTCGGCGCCGCCATGCTGATCGACTGCCATTCCATGCCGTCGGCAACCGGCGCCAAGGACGAGCGGCCGCGCGCCGATCTCGTGCTCGGCGACCGTTACGGCACGAGCTGCGTGCCGGTGATCGCCGAAACCATCGAAGCGACGATGCGCGGCTTCGGTTATGTGGTGAGCCGCAATAAGCCTTATGCGGGCGGCTTCATCACCGAGCATTACGGCAATCCGAGCGCCGGGCTTCACGCGATCCAGCTCGAGGTCAACCGGGCGCTCTATATGGACGAGCGCCGTTACCAGCGCGTGGCGTCGTTCGCACGGCTGGCCGCCGAGTTCGAGATTTTGGCCGACCGGCTGACGGAGATTCCGCTCGAGGAGTTGCGGCCGTATCGGGCGGCAGCGGAATAGTAACGCAACGACCCGCGCACACGACCGCGTCGATCACCAATAACAAAATCATTGATCAGCAGATGCCAGAGAAAGAAGCTGGTCTCGGCAGGCGGCTCATAAAAGAAAGAGGCCGCTCACCTTGCGGTGGCGGCCCAAGTCTAGGGAGGAAACGCCCAAGGAGGGCGACGGCGGCGAGAGAGGACTCTCTCGCTACCGCACTGCAACAACATACACCGCGTCGCACAAAACGCAAGTGCTACTGACCTATTTCTTCGGAATTTTCCCCCATAATCTCCTGCATTTTGTGCAGAGCAGGTCTTCCGTACGTCAGAACGGGTTTTTACTCACCTTAAAGTTCGCCATAAATACGCGCTCTACCAATAACTTAATCGTACCCTGCGGTGCCGTTTCGCAACTGCGTAAAATTGAGGCACGGAGGCTGTAAATCGCCTGTGCACTGCGGCCGGAACGCAATTTCGCCGGTCGGTGTGCTTTCTCAGCCACACCTTAACGCCGGCATTCCGCGTTCTGCGCCATGGCGAATTGCCGACGCCACGCAACTCGGCTACTCGGAAACCATGACCGCCATCGACTTCGCAGCGTTCGTGGATCAACTCGCCAGCGTCTCGGGCGAGACGATCCTGCCGTTCTTTCGCACGGCGCTGAGCATCGAGAACAAGAGCGTTGCCGGCGGCTTCGATCCGGTCACGGCCGCCGATCGCGCGGCCGAAGTGGCGATGCGCACGCTGATCAAAAAATCCTTTCCGGCACACGGCATCGTCGGTGAGGAACTGGGCAACGAGCGCCCGGACGCCGAATACGTTTGGGTGCTCGATCCGATCGACGGCACCAAATCCTTCATCTGCGGCCTGCCGGCCTGGGGCACGCTGATCGCGCTCACGCGCGGCGGAGAGCCGATCTACGGCATGATGCACCAGCCGTTTACGCGCGAGCATTTCACCGGCGACGGCAGTGCCGCGCGCTATCGCGGCCCGGCCGGCGACCGGGCGCTGCGGGTGCGGCCCTGCACGGCGCTCAGCGATGCGGTGCTGCTGACCACCAGTCCGTTGCTGATGCGCGAGCCTGATCGTCTTTGCTTCCAGCGGGTCGAGCAGGCGTCGCGGTTGTCGCGCTACGGCGGCGATTGCTACGCCTATTGCATGCTGGCCGCCGGACACATCGATCTCGTGATCGAAACCGAACTCAAACCCTACGACATCCTGGCATTGATCCCGATCGTCGAAGGCGCCGGCGGCATCGTCACCACCTGGGACAACAGGCCCGCCACCGACGGCGGCCGCATCGTCGCCGCCGGCGACAAGCGCGTGCACGCCGAGGCCATGCGGGTTCTGAACGCCGCGTAGGCTGCGCGTACACTATTTGTGTTTGTGCCGGCGCGATCGCCGTGAGGCGGTGCAAGTCATGGATTCCCGCCTGCGCGGGAATGAGCGGAGAAAACCCGTATCCGCTCGTCCCCGCGAAGGCGGGGACCCAGTGCGGCGCGAATTCAGATGTCGGTGTGGATTCCAAATACCGCGTAGCCCGGATGAGCGAAGCGACATCCGGCAACGAACTTCGGCGCTACTCCCGCATATCGCTTCGCTCATGCGGGCTACCGGCTCGTGCGCGAATGCACTGCGCGGGTCACCCGACCCGCATCGAGAGCTCTACATCTCCAGCGAACGGGACCGACAGATAGCCATGCGCCGGCGAGCGCACGCGCGCGAGATAATCGGGGCTGTATTCGGCGTCGTCGGCGACGATGAGCGCGCCTGGGCGAAGATGCTCTTCCAGCAGGCGCAAGATATCCGGATAGAGCGCCTTGGCCCCATCGAGCAGTACGAGGTCTATCGTTTTCGGCAGATCGGTGCTCAGAGTTTGCAGCGCGTCGCCCTCGCGGATTTCCACCAGGTCAATGAGACCGCCGGCGGTCAGATTGGCGCGCGCCCGCGCCGCCTTCGACGGCTCGAACTCAGACGTGATCAGCCGACCGCCGCCATTGTCGCGAAGCGCGGCAGCGAGATGCAGGGTCGAGATACCGAACGAGGTGCCGAATTCGACAATGGTCTTTGCGCCGGCGCCGCGCGCCAGCATGTAGAGCAGCGTCGCGGTTTCGCGTGAGACGGCGAGCGGCGCGTTCTTCAGCCGGCCGTAAAGATCGTGATAGCCGGTCTTGCTGCGCATCAGGCGTTCCTGATCGTCATCGGACAGATCGGCGAACAGCGCATTGACGTCGGCCGAACTAACTTCGGCATCCTGAAACAGGCGGTCGAGCAGCGGGGCGAGCGGGCCGGTGGCAAGCGTGGTCATGGTACTTCTCCGGTCTCGGAAGGGCGTGCGTTTCTGCTGAACGGGAAATACGACGAATCATTCGCGTTCGCTAATCGCATTCGTGATCATCGCCGTGGCCGCGCGGATAGCCGCCTGCAATGACTGACGAAATCCGCGCTGACAGATCCGCCCTCAGCGCGCGCGTAACACCGTATTCCGGACGAAAGTTCGCGTTTTGAGCGGCGGCAGGTACGGGGCTGAGCAGGATCCCCTTGGCGCTAGCTAAAACAGTGGCGTGCCAGGGACGAACGCGTCGAACGCCGCCCAAAACTGGCTGCGGTAGCGCTCCTGCTCCATCAGCAATTCATGCTGCGCGCCGACCACGACCAGTTGCGAGCCGGCGCGAAGCTGCATGGCGAAGTCTTCGATCGCGCTGTTGGATACGATCGCGTCGCGGCCGGCGGCGACGATCAGCAGCGGCTGGCGAATACGCGCCGCAAAGCTCGGATCCATGATCACCCGCATGGCGTGGAAGGCGGCATCGCACCAGGCGATGGTCGGGCCACCGAGCCCGAGCGCCGGTTCGGCTTCCAGGATCGCGGCGTTGCGGGCATAGCGGACCGGATCGGTGGTGAGCGGGTTACCGGCGAATGGCCGCAGATCCATAATGCCGGGGTAGCGGCCCGGAACATAGGCGCCGCCGAAACCGCCGAAGCGGATGAGGCGCAGCAAGGTGCTGGCCATTGCGGTCGATTGCACGAAGGCAATGCCCAGCATCGGCGCCGAGAGCACGATGCGGTCGAACCAGCGGTGGCCGTTGGCGACGGCGCGGATCGCGATGGTGGCGCCCATCGAATGGGCGAGCCCAAAATACGGCGGCGGGCAATCCGGCAGCACCACCTCGCGCATGAACGTCTCGAGATCCATGTCGAACTCGGAGAAATTGCGCACATAGCCCTTGTAGCGGTCGCCGAGCGCGCGCTGCGACAGGCCCTGCCCGCGCCAATCCAAAACAGCGACCGCGAAGCCGCGGCTGCGCAGATCGCGCGCCGTCTCGAAATATTTCTCGATCCATTCGGTGCGGCCGGGGAAAATGCAAACCGTGCCGCGGCGGCCCGGCGGCGGCGCGAACCGTGCAAAGCGCAGTTGCACGCCGTCCGCGGTCTTGAGCATGCCGGTCACGGCACCTTCGGGAACCGGATTGGCGGGGATGGAGACGAGTTTCATCGGGCCGGGGGCTGGAGGAGTCTGGCGCTTATAGCAGCCGCCAATCTTTGCTCAATCGTTGACGACCTAGTCTGCACCAAATCTCTTTACAGTGAGTCGTTGTTCGCCCTCCGCGCGTTTATTTCATCATGCCGGCGCCGCGGCCGTAAGTTCGTCCAGCGTCTTGATCGTGTAAAACCGCACCGGTTCGCTGCGGCCTTTGACCGCGGCCTGCTTGAGCTCGTGACCGCCGGGATCGAGCCCGGCAAGCTCGGCGGCGCGCTGCGAGATCACCGCGGCGCAATCGTAATCCTTGGTCAGGCTTTCCAGCCGCGCACAGGTGTTCACCGTATCGCCGATGGCGGTGATGATTTGCGACCGTGGCGGTCCCATGGCACCCACGATCGCCTCGCCGTAGTGAATGCCGATGCCGATGCGCAACGGCGCGGCAAGTTCGTCACGCAGGCGATGGTTCAGTGCGTCGAGCTCCGAAAGCATGATTTGCGCGCCGCGCAGCGCGTCGGCGGGACCGGTCGCCGGATCGGCGGCATTGAGCCCATAGAGCGCCATCAGGCCGTCGCCGGTGAATTGCGAATAGTGCCCGTTGGTCGCCTCCACGGCCTTGCTCATCTCGCGAAAAAAGCGATTGAGGATGAAGAGCACGTCGTAGGGCAGCCGGCTCTCGCCCAAACTGGTCGAGCCGCGCAAGTCGACAAAAACCACCGTGATCAATCGCTCGCTGCCTTCGAAGCCGCCGCGCAGGTTGCCTTCGGCGGCGCCGGCATCCGCCGCCAATAAGGGCATGACGGAAATGTCGCCGCTCGGCCGGAGCTGACACGCGAGCCGCACGCCTGGCGCCGCCGCGATCCGCGCCAGCGCCGCGGCTTCCAAACCCGACGGCGGCAGCAGCGCCTCGGCGCCCTTGGTGACCAGCACCCGGCAGGTGGTGCAGCGCGCCCGGCCGCCGCACAAGGCGGCGTGCGGCACGCCCTCCTGGCGCAATGTTTCCAGAACCGAGGCGCCGGCTTGCATCGGCATTGCGACGCCGGATGCGTGGCTGAGCCGCGGCAGCTTGCGATGGCGCCTTCGCCAAAGCCGCACTTCGCGGGCGCCGAAGGCGAGCCCGATCAGCGCCAAATGAATAACGATGCCGAGTTCGGCAAGCTCAGCGACCGTACCGGCGGTTCGCGGCGTGACGTGCGCATCGCTGATCACGCGCGCCACATAGCCGCTCTGGCGGCTGGCGCGGATCGCCTCGTTGCCTGCAGCCACATAGCCGGCGAGCGCCAACGACGGCAGCAGCAGCGCGAAGGCGAACAGATAAGGCCGGTAGCGCGCGTAGGCCGGCTTCGGACGCAGCCAAAAATGGATGCCGATGCAGGCGTGGATCCAGATCACCAAGACGGCGGCGGCTTGCACGCCGAGGTGCCACGGCGCCGCCACCCAGTGCGAGACCAGCACCGATTTATAGCTGCTGACGACGCCCAACGTTCTGTTGGCGACGCCCGTGCCCATGACGTGGTTCAAGATCAGCAGCGGGATGCAAAGACCAAGCCCGGCTTGCACCCATTGCCACGGCGCCAGCCGCAGCGTGTGGCGCGCATAGATCGACCACAGCGCATTGGCGTAGTGAACAGAGAAGGCGGTCAGGAGCAGCACCGTCCCGGGACGGCTGAGCCACACAGACATGGTGGCGTTGAAGACGGCATCGGCGACCTCGACCGAGACGATCAAAAAGCAATGCGCGAGCAGGTGACCGATGACAAAACTCAGCAACACCAGCGCGCTCGAAAGCCGCAAGTTGTTTCGCCACGTCCGCGCGTCCCATCGCAGGAGATTAAGGCCGCGCAACCGCGCACGCGGCATGCGCAAAGTCGAGACTTGCAGGTCTCGCCCCGGGGCCGTCGCGATGGGTGAAGTGACGCTCATGTGTTCGTCTTTATCGCGGAGAACGAAAAATATTCCGTGCCGGACGGCTAAAAAATTACCGGCCCGGAACGGGTATTCTACGACGCTTGATCGCCCGAGTTCCGCGCGAACTGCTGCGGCCCGCCTTGCGGTGCGGCCAAGCAAATAGAATGCGAGGCGCCGCGGCGGTATAATCCCTCGCCAAACCCCTCTTGGAACCCCTCTTGAGATCCCTCTTGCAGCCGGCCTGCCGCACCCCCATGTTTTTTGTCGTGCAGGACCATGAGGTCTGCACGTTTCCATAGATCCGGCCCCCTTGGGGCGGGTCCCGCATGTCGCTTCAAGGAGGATATGCCATGCGAACTTTCGATCTTGCTCCCCTTTATCGTTCCACCGTCGGCTTTGACCGTCTGTTCTCGTTGCTCGATCAGGGCGCCGAGGGCGGCGCTCCCGGCTATCCGCCGTATAACATCGAGCGGACCGGCGAGAACGAATATCGCGTAACGGTCGCGGTCGCCGGCTTTAGCGAGCCCGAACTCTCGGTGGTCGCGAAGGAAAATACGCTGACCATCCGCGGCGACAAGAACGCCAAGGACGAGGCCAAGCACGGCAACGTGCTGTATCAGGGCATCGCAGCGCGTGCTTTCGAGCGCGTGTTCCAGCTTGCCGATTTCGTCCAGGTCAAGGGCGCCGAGCTGAAGAACGGCCTCCTGCACGTCGATCTGGTGCGCGAGATTCCCGAGGCTAAAAAGCCCCGCAGCATCCCAATCGGCAACGGCAAGCCCGCCGAGCACAAGGTGGTCGAGCAGAAGGAGGCTGCGTAAGCAGCTGTCTCAATCCGCCGAGCTGCGTTGGCGGTGAAATAGTTTGACGCGAGTCTGAGTGAGAAGCGCCCCGGTTTCCCGGGGCGCTTTTTAGTGCTCGGTCTCCGATCAGCGATTTTCCGGATTGTTTTGGCTTGGCGTGTTGTTCCGGGATCGGTGCAAGCGCTGCCGGGCTCAATGCCCGCTTTTTGCTTTCTCCGGCTCTTTGGCCCTACAGTAGATGAGCATCGTGTAGCTGCGCGCCGCGCTGGTGATCTCGGCGGTCTTCCTCTCGGTTTGCGCATTCGCGGTCTTGTACGGCACCGCGCTGTTGTCGAGAAAATCGCGTAGTGCGCCCTGCTTGATGGCAAAACTGATGTTTTCCGGAATATTGCCGGTGACGCTGGCAAACTTCAGGGCATCGAGTTTTGCGGAGACGACGCCGACCACAAGACCGCTGGTGTCGTGCAATGGGCCGCCGCTGTTTCCCGGCTGGACCGGCGCGCTGATCTGCAGGAAGCGGGTATCGTTCAAAATTCCGCTCAGCGAACTCACGATGCCAGAGGTCACGGTAAAATCCGAAGTCAAAAGACCGTGGAATGGATAGCCGATCGCGACCACCCCATCGCCGGAATGGACCGGACCGTTTCTGATCATTGCCGGCTGCTTGAAGGTGCCGTTCGCCTGCAGCAATGCCAAATCGTTATGCTCGTCCGCCGATACCACGCGCAGCAAATCCGGACGCTCGCCGGCCAGGTTGCCATGGATCTCGCCGACGCATTGGCCGATGACGTGATAGTTCGTGACCACGTGGCCGGAGGGACTGACCACGAAGCCGCTGCCTGACGCATCGAACTCCCGGGCGGGCGCTGGCCTTTCCGCGGGCGCAGGCCTCTCCGCCGGCGTCACGTTGACTTTTTCTGCGCCTGCTCCCGCCCGCGGGGGCGCCGCGTTGGGCTTTTCAGCGGGACTGGATTTTTCTGCGGGCGCCGAGGCTGGCGCGTTCTTCGACAGAGCGACGAAATCGACATCGGCGGCGGCGAGGCCGCCGGCTTTGACCCGGTCGACGCAGTACGAGATCACCGACATCAGCCTGTCGGCATCCTGCAAGGTCAGCGGTCCGGCCTGCACAGTGCCGCCAATGGTCATCGATCGCGCGTGACGAAACCGCTCGGCGGCCGCCTCCGACAGGAGGCCGATCGCGTGATCATGCTTCTTTGCCGCGGCCGAAAAGTTGATCGGGCTTTGGCCATCGAAGGTCAGATCGA
The DNA here is from genome assembly GCA_963737755.1 of uncultured Alphaproteobacteria bacterium. Classification (GTDB taxonomy): domain Bacteria; phylum Pseudomonadota; class Alphaproteobacteria; order Rhizobiales; family Xanthobacteraceae; genus BOG-931. The sequence continues at coordinate 38,902 of CAVTTZ010000037.1, forward strand.
GTGAGAGCTTCTGACTGCGCTTGAGGCCCCAGTCTGGATGGGTGATGGCCATCACCCAAAACCGGTCGGCATTTTGACCAATGGTCAGAGCGTATTCGCCTTCGACCTCCGCGGTCGCCGCGCAAAATCCAAATTCTCCGGCCTTTTCGGCGAAAGCGCCGCCGGTCCATGGGCCCAGACGAATTGAGCCGATCGTGCTGGGAGCCCTCCCGGCAGCCACAGCCTAACTCGTCGCTACCCCACAGGTCACCGCCAACACGGCGGCGATACGCATTGATCGCATCCACATCACACACGCCCCTCTTACACGCGCCCTCCGATATACAACCTAGTATTGCAAATTGTCATTGCGGTTGAAAGACAAAAATCCTTTCCGCCGCTCAAAACGCGAACGCGTTAAGGCGACGAGCGACACGTTTGGGAGGGCGCGCTTACACGGCAAGCGCACAACGGAAGACGGATCGGCACAAACCCGCGAGCCAGGCGTGTTACGCCGCGATCGCCTCCAGCCGGCGGTTGGTGACCCGCGGACCGAAAAAGCCGATGACGATGAACACCGCAGATCATCGCACCGGCGATCAGAGAAAACACGCCGATGCTGCCGTAGCTGGCGAGGAAGAACGCGATGATGTAGCTGGAAAAGATCGCGGAGAACCGGCTCCAGGAATAGACGAAGCCGATCGCCTGCGCACGCATCCGGGTCGGATAAAGCTCGGACTGGTAGGCGTGAAACGAGAACGAGAACCAGTTGCCGCACAGGGTGAGCAAAAACCCGCAGGCGATGATCAGCGCGGCCTCGCTCTGTTGCGCGAACAAAATGCCGAGCGCGGCGATGCCAACCGCCGAGCCCGCAAGCTGCCATTTGCGCTCGAAACGGTCGGCGAAGAAATAGCCGATCAGCGGCCCGATCGGCGCCGCGATCGCAATCGCGAACGTGTAGGGCAGCGTCCGCGTGACGCCGATGCCTTGCGAGATCAGCAGCGTCGGCACCCAGTTGTTGAAGCCGTAATAGCCGATGGTCTGCAGAAGCTGGAAGGCAATCAGCATGATGGTGCGGCCTCGATAGGCCGCGCTCCACATCTCGGTCCAGATGCCGCGCTTTTGTTCTTCTTCGCCGGCAAGCGTTTCCGGCGCCGGCAATTCGCGGCCGGTTTCCGCTTTGGTGTGTCGCTCCATCTCGGCGACGATGGTTTCGGCTTCCGCGAGGCGTCCGTGATGGGCGAGCCAGCGCGGCGATTCCGGCAAGTTGCGGCGGATCCACCAGATCACCATTGCGCCGACCGAGCCGATGATCACCACCCAGCGCCAGCCGGAGAGCCCCAAGATCGTGGTCGGCACCAATTGCCAGGCCAGGAACGCGACCACCGGCACCGCCGTGTACATAACAGCTTGGTTGAATGCGAAAGCCGAGCCACGCTGCTCCTTCGGCACCAACTCCGAGAGATACGCGTCGACATTGACCAGTTCGACGCCGAGTCCGATGCAGGCGATGAAACGCCAGAGATTGATCGTCTCCGGCGTGGTCTGAAAGGCCAGGATAAAGGCGCCGATCGAATACCAGAGCAGCGCGAAGGTGAAGATCGAGCGCCGGCCGAGGCGATCCGACAACCAGCTGAACGCAAGCGTGCCGACGAACATGCCGGCGAAGCCCGACGCAATCAGGCTGGCAAAACCGTGCAGATCAAACAGACCCGTCGGTGGTCGGCTTGAACAAGCCGTCCTTGAACAGGCCGGGCGCCACATAGGCCGGGAAAAACAGATCGTAAAATTCAAACCAGGCACCGAGCGAGAGCAGCGCGATCAGCTTGCGGGTATGCCGTGACGGCGGCAGCCGGTCGAGCCGCGCGGCGACCGTAATGGCTGCCGCATCCGTACTGAGCGCCTCAGTACTGAGCGCCATTGTAACCTCCCCCACAGCGGTTCGACGTGGACGCGAACCTGCCGAGCGACGCCGCTCTGGCACGCAGATTGTCATCGTCGCCGCAGCGACGCAATCAGGCTATGGCCGTAAGCTGCGCAACAGCGATCAATCCTGGATCGGCTGCGGCAGCTTTCTGGTGGACGGCAGGGGAGCTGACGCCGAGGGCGGCGGCAGCGGCGCAACCGCTGGCGGCTCGGGCCGCAACGGCGCCGGCGCAATCGCTGCATTCGGCACCGGCTCGGGTCTGATTGCCGGCACGTCGACCGGCTTCTCATCGGTGTGGGGCGGCTTTGCCTCGTGGGTCGCAAGTCCCGGCGATCGCGGCCGCGGCGGCTTCGCAGAAACCGGCGGATGCATGTAGCCGGGCGGCGGTGGTGGCGGCCCGTTCAGGTCGGCTTCCATCGGCCGTCCCGGCGGTCCGGGCATTGGCGGTACCATGCCGTATTCCTCGGGCTCACTGTAAGCCGGCGGATAGGGCGGCGGCGGATAACCCTGCGGATAGCGGGGCGGCGCGGACGCCGGACCGTATGGGGCGACCGCATACGCTGGCGGCATACCGCCAGGCGGCGGACCACCCGGCATTGGGCCGTCCGGCGGGACCATAGGGGTCGCCGTAAGGCGGCGGCATCATGCCCATCACACCGTAAGGCCCGGGACCGGGCACGATGCGATTGACGGCGCGGATCGCGCCCGAGCGCGCATCGATGACGACGCGCATCAGAATGCCGCGGTGATTGGTGGCGCGCACCACGTAGGTCGAGCCTTCCCGGCGCGGCCGCGTCAGCGGCTCATAGCCGGCCTCGCGCACGATCTTGGCAACCTCGTAGGGCGGCACAAAACCCGGCAACGGCTGCGCCGCGAGCGGCTGCGGCAGTGACGATTGGGCGTGACCGGCGGAAACGGCCCAAAGCAGCAGACACACCGACAGCGCGGCAGTTCTAAAAACCCCTGCCCTCACGGATCTAACCCCCTCGCCCCCGCACGCAGTAACTCAACCACGTGACCACGAGATTATTCCCAATTGGGGCGGCGCTTAGGCGTCGGCTCAAAAAAATTTCATTGGCGGCCGCAAGGTGGGCGTCAAGTCGGCAATTCTTGCAAACCGATCTCGCGCGTCTTGCGCCATGTAGCACCCCGGCGATGCTCCAAGCGTCTTGCGGAACATCGCGACAAAACTTCCGGCGCTGTCGTAACCGAGCCCGCTTGCCACGCGCTGGATCGAAGCGCCCTGCGCCATCCATTGCAGTGCCAGCATGATCCATCAGTCGTTTGCGCTAGAGCACATCACGATTAGGCTGAATCGCGATGTGCCAGAGATCTACCTGTTATCGCATGTCCTGTTTCGGAAAACCGGTTTCCACTTTTCCGGGACATGCTCTAGCGGCCGAAGCTCATGCCGGTCTCGCGCACCACCAGCCGCGCCATGGCGCGCTCGCTCAGACCGGCGCGACTGGCCCAGGTGTCCATGGTTCCGCGATCCGCCGGATCGGCCATCCGTGAAATGAGTAGCCCGGATTGAGCGTCGGCGAACATTCACGAACAGTGCACACCCCGCCCACTGCTCGCTCAGTTCGCCGGGCTTTTGCGACCGAAGCTCATGTGAGCCGAAGCCGCAGGCCCAACCCGGGCTACACCCGCTCCCCCGTTATTCCGCCGCCTGCAAATACGGTCCGAGCGCCCGGTCGTTGACGTCCTCGCCGTCATGCGCGCGATCTTGATACAAGTGATCCCGATGCAAGTGATCTTGATGCAGCCGATCACGATTCAAGTGGTCTTGATCCAAGTCTCTGCCGGGCCATTCGCGCGTTCGGCAGCGCTGCGCCTCGGTGCGCCCGTGTCCTCCGCGCGGCGTAAGTCGCGCATCAGTTCGGTGAGGCTGGCCTTGAGATCTTGTGCCGGATCGGTGAGCGCCCGCGCCTTCCGCTCGGACGGAGCGCGGCGGATCACCGGACGGCTCGCCGCCAGCGGTTCGTCCAGCGGTTCGTCCAGAGGTTCGTCCAAGTATTCGAGGTGTTCGTCCAAAGGTTCGTCCAACTCATCCTCGGCGACGAAGACCCGGCGGCGTTGACGCGGTCTCTCGGTCATCGGCCGTGCTCGCTCGCTCGAATTGGAGCGGAACGGCTTGCGCGCATATTTCGCCAGCCAGCCCGCGAGCAAAAGCAGCGGGATGGCAACCATTCCGATGACCAGGAAGTAGCGCAACGCCGTTTCGGCCTTCGACCCGCTCGCCGCGCCGCCGGCTTCGGCCAGCGGCGATTTCGACGGCATTTGCCCCGCCGCGGTTGCGTCGCGGCGTTCGCCATGGCTGTCGCTGACCGGCGCCGGATCGCTCTGCAAAAGCTCCTCGGTCTTCGGCAAATTCTCCGGCCAGCGCGTGCCGAATTGCTCGGTGCCGACCTGCGGCGGAGCGGCTGCCGGCTGCGCGATCGCGGGGGCCAGCGCAGGAGCCGCTTGCGCTGCTGCGACTTGCGGGGGCGCGGTTTGCGGCGGTGCGGTTTGCGGCTGTGCAGCTTGCATCAGCGGCGCTTGCGCAGGCGTGGCCTGCGCGCCACTGACGAGCGTTGTTGGAGCCGGCGCGGACGGCGCGGCTTCCGTCGTTTCATTCGCGTCCGCCGGATCTGCCGGCGTTACGGCGGCGACCGGATCGGCAGCGCCGGCAACGCGCGTGTGCGCCCTGACTTTCTCGCCGACTTGTCCGAGGTACCAGCAATGCTGCTTGGTGGCGCGATCGATGTGGTAGTACCAGTGCGCTCCGCGCGGGACGGCGCCGCCCGGGCTCGCCTTACAGGCCTCGGCCGCCGGCTCGCCAAAACTCACTCTCTGCACTCAACAAAATGGTCGCTGGGACCATGATGAGGAAAGCTGACAGGATTTTCGTTCCTGACATTGACCCCTCCATGCTACGCATTAATCACCCTGCATCCCCCGATGCGCCGTTAGTGTGTGCGGCAGATTTGGGCTGGAGTAGGATGGCAATGTGGCCATTCGCCGCCCGATTTGGACTTTTAGGTCGAGCGGAAGGTTTGTTGAGAGTCCGCAGTGCGACTCAACTGGCGAGCAACGAGCGCCGCGAGCAACAAGCGACGTGCGTCTGTCGCGCCTGAACCGTCCTCCTGCGGCGTCGGCCATCAGCGCGTTTATGCGCGTGCTCGACACACGATGACGGCCCTCGAAGGATGAGCGGCCCGGCCCGAAATCCGCTTGCCCGATTTCGAATTTATTGAGTGTCCAAGTCGGCAGCAGCTGATTTGGATACCGTCGCCCTTCGAGGCTCGCTTACCCTCGCGCCTCAGGGTGCCGGACTGCGTGTCTGAGATGAGGCTGTCAGTCTTCAAACAATCAACGGCTACATCATTCCCGCCGCAAAGCGCTCAAACGCTTCCGCCAGCCGGCGCAGCACGATGGCCGGATCGGTCGCGGTCAGCACGCTGACGCGCGCCTCTTTTAGTTCGGCTGCATCAACACCGGCGCAAGCCGCCGCCGTATCGAGCGCCCAGCCCAAATGCTTGCGTGCGTGCCGCAGGCCGATCGCGGCGCCGTAATGGCCGAGCATTTCGCCGTAGAGCGCGCTGGCCAGCGCAAGTTGCTCGGCCAGCGGCGGCGGTCGCTTCGCGCCGGCCGCTGGCCAGATAGCGCGCAAGCTGGCCGGGAAACCACGGCCGCCCTTGCGCGCCGCGTCCGATCATCACCGCATCGGCGCCGGATGCGCCAACGCCGCATCGGCATCGTCGAAGCTTTCGATGTCGCCGTTGACGACGACCGGGATCGAAACTGCGTCCTTGACCTGGCGCACCGCCGTCCAATCGGCGCGGCCTTTGTAGAACTGACAGCGCGTGCGCCCGTGCACGGTGACGAGCCGAATGCCGGCCGCCTGCGCGCGCCGCGCCAGCTCGGGCGCATTGCGCGGTGCGATCATCCCAGCCGAGCCGCATCTTCGAGAGTCACCGGCACTTGTACGGCGCCGACCACCGCATCGATCAAGGTCAGCGCATGATCGAGATCGCGCATCAGCGCCGAGCCCGAAGCGCCGTTGGTCACGTGCTTGGCCGGACAGCCCATATTGATGTCGACGATGTCGGCGCCGAGCGCTTCGGCCACGCGCGCGCCCTCCGCCATCCAGTGCGCTTCGCAGCCGGCGATCTGCACCACATGCGGACCCGCACCATGCGCCTCGGCGCGCTTGCGCGCGATGCGCTTGCCTTCGGCGAGCGCCGCGCAGGCGGTCATTTCTGAAACCACCAGGCCGGCACCCAAATCCGCCGCCACGCGGCGGAACGGCGCGTCGGTGACGCCCGACATCGGCGCCAGCAGCACGCGATTGGGCAGCGCCACCGGGCCGACGACAATCTGTTCGGCCGCGGTCCATGGACGATTGGCGCCGCGCGCTCTCGGTCGTTGCCACTGACGTCATTCAGGGTGCGCGGTGGATGGGATCGACCCAGAGCACCGTCTCGGGTTTTTCCACCGGCTCGATGTCGAGATTGATCGCGATGGCCTCGCCGTCGGAGCGCACCAGCACGCATTCCAGCGCCTCGTCGGTCGAGGCGTTGATTTCCTGATGCGGCACATAGGGCGGCACGAAAATGAAATCGCCCGGACCGGCTTCGGCGGTGAATTGCAAGCTCCTCGCCCCAGCGCATCCGCGCCTTGCCGCGCACCACGTAGATGATGCTTTCCAGATGGCCGTGGTGGTGGGCGCCGGTCTTGGCGTTCGGCTTGATCGTCACCGTGCCGGCCCAGAGCTTCTGCGCGCCGGCGCGGGCGAAGTTGATCGCCGCCTTGCGGTCCATGCCGGGCGTCGAGGGCACGTTGGGATCCAGTTGATTGCCCGGAATGACGCGCACGCCGTCGTGCTTCCAGCGGTCGGCTTTGTCGTCCGCGTGGGAGTGACCGTGCGCATGCGCGCCGTGATCGTGCGCTTCGCTCATGGGATTGTCAGGTCCTTGATCGGCTACCGGGGGTTCTTAGTCCGCAAGTGCTAGTCGGCAAGTCCTTGGCGACGAGGCCCTACCGACAAGTCCTGACGTAATAAGTAGCCAGCGGATCGCCCGCAAGGTCGTAGCGGCAACGGCCGCAGGCGAAGCTTTCCGGCAGCCGGCGCTGCAGCACCTCGAGCGTATCCAGGTCGCGAACCGGATCCCGCTGCGTGGGGATGGCGGTCATCAGGCAGATTTGCGCCTGGCGGACCAGATAAGGATAGATCCGGTCGAACTCGGACAACGGCAGCGCCGCAGCCGAGCCGGCACCGAGCGCCAGAAAACCGGCCAGCAGAACGCGTGCAGCCACAACGCCGCAACGGAAGACAGGACCGCACATGGCGGCTCCCCCTTTGCCCGGATTGCCTCAGTCACCCCTCTCAACCGGAATCTGGCCCGCGAATCCAACGCCAGCAAGCCTCTTTTTGGTGATCGGCACCGCAAAGTTCTGGCAAATGTTCAGGACAATGGAATTATCGTGAAGAAATTGCCGCGCCAGCGGGTCGAAACTCGCGACCGAGGCGACCGTAACTTAAATCGTCAGGAATAGATTCATCGCCGAGGAGCGCTCAGGAGTTTGCCATGCGGACCATCTTCACCCTACGCGTCTCCGCCATACGGGCTTTTACCGAGAGCATTTTTCCCAAGCACGTTTTTCCCACCCTCGGCATGGCCGCGTCGATGCTGCTCGCTTGTTTGATCGCGACGGCCACGATGGCGGCCGGCGCCGACGACATTGGCACGGCGCAGTCCATCATCCGCTCCCAGGAGGAAGCCTTCGCGCGCGACGACGCGGCCGCGGCCTACGGCTTCGCGGCACCGGGGCTTCAGCATTATTTTCAGAACCCCGACGGCTTCATGACCATGGTCCGCAATGGCTACGCGCCGGTCTATCGCCATCGCAGCTTCGATTTCGGCGAAACAAAAATCGTCGACGGCAAGATCGTGCAGGACGTTCAGATCATCGATGCCGACGGCGTTGCCTGGGACGCGCTCTACACGCTCGAAACCCAACCCGACGGCAGTCTCAAAATTTCCGCCTGCATCCTCAAGAAGGCCGTGATCTCCGGCATCGCGCCGCCGCCCGCTCGGGCTGGAGAGCTCGACGCGTGAAGTATTGGATCGATACCGAGTTCATCGCCGCGCCTTATACGATCGACCTGATCAGTGTCGGCCTCGTCGCCGAAGACGGCCGCGAGTTCTACGCCGAGAGCAGCGAGGTCGACTGGTCGAAGGCCAGTCTTTGGACGCTCGACACCGTACGGCCGCAGCTCGACGGCAAGGGCATGCCGCGCGAGGACATCGGCTACGCGGTGCGCCGCTTCACCGGAGCGGATGAGCATCCGGTGTTCTGGGGCTATTTCCCGGCCTACGACTGGGTGGCGTTCAGTTGGCTGTTCGGCCACATGGACGAATTGCCGTTCCACTATCCGCAGCTTTGTCTCGACATCAAACAATGGGCGATCGAACTCGGCGATCCGCCATTGCCGCAGCAGCACGGCGCTCGGCATCACGCCCTGCATGACGCGCGCTGGACCCGGGATGCCTGGACCTTTCTTGCAGGCCTCGATCCCACCGCCGGCGAGCGGCGCGCAATCGGTCGCAAGAATGCGGAGCACGCGGCCACGCGATGATGCGGCTTCGGCTCGATGCGCAGCGATTGTCGCTGACTATTTGTTCCAAACTTTGTCTCAAATAATGTGGCTGCGCTGCCGGGCCGTAACTGCCGCGACGAAATTGCGTCGCGCCGGCGGCTTGACTTTTCAGCCCATCGGTCCAAGATTTTTGGTGTTGTCTCAATGATACGGAGGACGTGCATGTTTCCACCGGATCAGCATGCCGCGACAATTGCTGCGTCATCCGTTCGGTTCGCAGCATAGCGGCAAACAACGCGAACGTTTCGCCGGGTGCGATTCTCCGCGGGTCGGATCAGTCAGGCATGACCCCAATTCGGATCGCCCCCGGCGTGAATCTTTTTTGCGCGTGATCGGGTTTTCGTTCGCGCCTCACCGTGTTTCGTTTCCCGCCTCACCAACTCAAAAAACCATCATCGCGGAACTCGGCCTCGCAAGAAACGCGTCATTGCGAGGAGCGAAGCGACGAAGCAATCCAGCGGCAGCCGCGACTGGATTGCTTCGCTTCGCTCGCAATGACGAGGCGGCCTCTCCTCGCCTCAACCCGGTCCATCAAGCAGCCGCCCGGTATCGTCCTTGAGCCGCACCCCGGACATCCGCGCCGCCCGCATCGCCGTCAGCATGGCGGCGATCTTGAATGCCGCGTCGGCGTAGCCGAGACCTTCGGGGCGGATATTGGAAATGCAATTGCGGTCGGCGTCGGTCGTGCTGCGCATGCGGCTTGTAGGTCAGGTAAGCGCCCATGCTGTCGGCGGCCGAGAGCCCCGGACGCTCGCCGATCAGCACCGCGGCGCATTCGGCGCCGAGCGCGGCCGCGATGGCGTCGCCGATCGCAACTCGTCCGTGGCACACGATCGTGAGCGGCGCGATCCGCCAACCGGCGACGCGCAGCTTTTCGATCACGCGGGCAAGCACCGGCTGCGCATGCATTTGCACCGCGCGCGCCGACAAACCGTCCGCGATCACGAACACAACGTCGTAACGTCCGGCATGGGGCGCCAACGTCGCTTCCGCGCCGGCATCGAGGCGGCGTCCGAGGTCAGGGCGGAGCAAATAATCAGCGCGCGTCTCGGCCGCGCTCGCCATCGTCAAGAATCGGATCGCTCAAGCCCGCAAGCTCCGAGGCAAGCTGCGCGACATCCAGCGACTCGTTCACCGCATCGCGAGCCCGGCTGTGCGCCAGCCGGAAATCGAGAAGCGGCGCGGTCGCGAGCGAGGCGCCGCTCCGCGCGAGCCCGATGCGCGCCGCCGTTAGTCGCCGCAGGCCGTTCCAAAAATCATCATCGCCAGGACGAGCGGACACATCGCGATCGGGTGGATCGTCACTCATATCACTCACGCCGGCAACAGCGCCTGGAGCCGCGCCGGCAACGCGCCCGGCCGCACCCGCCCGGCGGCATCGAGCAAGCCGACCCGCGCCAGCCAGTCTTCGAATTCCGGCGCCGGCCGGCGGCCGAACAATTCGCGCATGGCGAGCGCATCGTGAAACGACGTGCTCTGATAACCCAGCATGATGTCGTCGGCCCCAGGAACGCCCATCACGAAATTGACGCCGGCCGCGACCAACAGCGCGAACAGCGCATCCATATCATCCTGATCGGCGTCGGCGTGATTGGTGTAGCAAACATCGACCCCCATCGGCACACCCAGGAGCTTGGCGCAGAAATGATCTTCCAGACCGGCGCGCGTGATCTGCTTGCCGTCATACAAATATTCCGGACCGATGAAGCCGACGACGCTGTTGACCAGAAGCGGCTTGAGCGAACGCGCCACCGCATAGGCGCGGGCCTCGAGCGTTTGTTGGTCGACGCCGTGATGCGCGTTGGCGGACAGCGCGCTGCCCTGCCCGGTTTCGAAATACATGACATTGTCGCCGACCGTGCCGCGGCCAAGCGACAGCGCCGCGGCTTGCGCTTCCTGCAGCAACGCGAGGTCGATGCCGAAGCTGCGGTTGGCCGCCTCGGTGCCGGCGATCGATTGAAACACCAGATCGACCGGCGCGCCCTTATGGATCAGATCGAGCGTCGTGGTCACATGCGCAAGCACGCAGGCTTGGCTCGGAATGTCGAGCTTGATCCGAATCTCGTCGAGCATCGACAGCAGCGCATGCGTATTGTCAGGACTATCGGTCGCCGGATTGATGCCGATCACCGCATCGCCGGCGCCGAGCAGCAAACCGTCGATAATGCTTGCCGCGATGCCGCGCGGATCGTCGGTCGGATGATTGGGCTGCAGCCGCACCGATAGCCGGCCGGGCAGCCCCACGGTGGTGCGGAACGCCGTCACCACATGGCATTTCGCCGCCATGACGATGAGGTCCTGCAATCGGCTGATCTTGCTGACCGCGGCGGCCATTTCGGGCGTGACGCCGGGCGCCAGCGCTGCCAACGCGCCGGGCGTCGTTGTGTCGGCCAAGAGCCAATCGCGAAAGCCGCCGACCGTCAGATGACGCGATCGGCGAAAACGCATCGCGATCATGGGTATCGACGATCAGCCGGGTCACCTCGTCGGCCTCGTAAGGCACGACGTGTTCGTCGCAGAAATGTCGTCAGCGGCAGATCGGCCAGCGCATATTGCGCCGCGACCCGTTCCTCGCCGCTTTCCGCCGCGACGCCGGCGAGCCGGTCGCCGCTGCGCAACGGCGAGGCCTTGCCGAGCAGGGTTTTGAGATCGCCAAACGCATAGCTGCGTTGTCCGATCGTGGCGCGATACATGGCGAAGCCTGGGGTGATTGGGAAACCGTCTTGCGCCAGTTTAACCCGCGGGTAGGATGGATCGAAAGCCGGATCGCCGCCGGCTCCCATCAACAACGAAAAATATCGGCGTCCGCCGCGGCCGACATTTGCCCGGCCACATTTCCGGCATCGTGTGCGGTGCCTATATGCGCCGCAAGCGATTCCGCAATGCGATTGACTGCCCTCCTGTCTTTCCTTTTTCCCATCCGGTGCGTTCATGACAGCGAAAGCTCTGCTCATTCCGGTCACCCCGTTCCAGCAAAATTGCCGGCTTCTGTGGTGCGAGACGACGCGGCGCGCGGTCGTCATCGATCCGGGCGGCGATGTGCCGGAGATCGGGCGCGCGATCGACGCAGGCTGGCGTGACGGTAGAGAAAATCTGGCTCACCCACGGCCACATCGATCATGCGGGCGGCGCCGCCGAGCTGAAAGCGCAGCTCAACGTACCGATCGAAGGCCCGCACCGCGACGATCTGTTCCTGTTGGAAAACGTGATCGAAAGCGCGCGGATGTTCGGCATCTCCAACGCCCAGAATGTCACGCCGGACCGCTGGCTCAAGGAAGGCGACACGCTGCAGATCGGGGAGATCGAGTTCGATGTGCTGCATTGTCCGGGCCATTCGCCCGGCAGCGTCGCCTTTATCAATGCCGCGCAGAAAATCGCCATCGTGGGCGATGTTTTGTTCTCCGGCTCGATTGGCCGCACCGACCTTCCGGGCGGCAACCAGGAGCAATTGCTGAAATCGATCCGCGACAAGCTCTTGCCGCTGGACGACGATTACGCGGTGCTGTGCGGCCACGGCCCCTCCACCACGATCGGCCGCGAGCGCGCCACCAATCCATTTTTGCAGCCGTTCGCGCCGGCGTCACGTCTTTAGGCCTAACCATGGAATTACCGCCCGCCCTGCGCGCGGCTGTCGAGCGGGCGCTGAGCGGCCAAAAACTCGCCGACCTCGCCGCGACGGCGGCGGCGCTGTCGCAGCGCTACCGCGACGAACGCCGCGACGGCCGGCTGCATGTCGCCAGCGAAGCCGAGGCGCTGGCCTATCTGGCCACCCGTTTGCCCGCGACCTACGCGGCAGTCCGCTTTAGCTTTGCCGCAATCAAACTGGCGCGGCCGGTTTTTGCGCCCAAGACCGTGCTCGATATCGGCGCCGGTCCCGGAACGGCACTCTGGGCGGCGGCCGATTGCTGGCCCGACCTCGCCGAAGCCGTGCTGGTCGAGGCGAGTCCGGTGTTTCAGGCCTGCGGCGCGGAGCTTGCGCGCGAGGCAAGCCTGCCGCAGATCACATGGCGCGTCGCGGACGCGGCGAATGCGCCCCTCGACGAAACCCCGCGCGATCTCGTCACCATGGCTTACGCGCTCAACGAATTGCCGCCCGACGTCCGGCCGCAGCTTCTGCAGCGGCTGTGGGAAATAACTGCCGACACGCTGGTCATCATCGAGCCCGGCACGCCGGCCGGCTGGCAGCGCATCGTCGCCGCACGCGCGCAATTGATCGCCGCCGGCGCGCATCCGATCGCGCCCTGCCCGCACGCCCATCCCTGTCCACTCACACCGCCGGACTGGTGCCATTTCGCCGCGCGCGTCGCCCGCTCGCGCACGCACCGGCTCACCAAGGCGGCGGAGCTGTCGTGGGAAGACGAGAAGTTCAGCTATGTCGCGGTGTCGCGCATCCCGGCGCCGCATCAGCGATGCGCGCGTCATCGCGCGGCCGCGTAAGGGTAGCGGCCGTGTCACGCTGAAGCTGTGTCGTCCCGACGGATCAGCGAGCGAACAGCTTTTCTCCCGCCGCGAGGGCGAATTATTCAAGCGCGCGACGCGCAGCGATTGGGGGGCGGCGTTATAAGCGTTTCACTCGTACGGTCCGTCATCCTGAGGTGCGAGCGAAGCGAGCCTCGAAGGATGCACGGCCCGGGCCGTCGTCCTTCGAGGGCCGCTCTGCGGCCGCCTCAGGATGACGGATCACGTCTCCCGACGATGCCGTGAGACGTGAGCGCAATCCGGAATTGCGCAAAATTACATCCTGAGACAGAAGTCCTCGCAGCCGAAAAATCTCGAGATCGACAGCGTGAACAGCCAAGCCATCTACCTCTTCACCATCTGGGCGATGCCGGTGATCATCGCCATCACCTTCCACGAAGCCGCGCACGGCTTTGCGGCGCACCGGCTCGGCGACGACACGGCGTGGCGGCTCGGCCGCGTCACGCTCAATCCGATCAAGCACATCGATCCGTTCGGCACGATCCTGTTGCCCGGCATGCTGCTGCTCACCGGCTCGCCGGTTCTGTTCGGCTATGCCAAGCCGGTGCCGGTCAATTTCTCGGCGCTGCAACACCCGCGGCGCGACATGATCCTGGTCGCGGCCGCCGGCCCGGCCATCAATATCGTGCTCGCCGTTATCGCCGGTCTCGCTATTCCACGGCGTCCCCTACCTGCCCGACACCGCCGCGCAATGGCTGGCGGACAATTTGCGCAACGCCTTGCTGCTGAACGTGATGCTGGCGGTGTTCAATCTGTTTCCGCTGCCGCCCCTGGATGGCGGCCGCATTCTGGTCGGGCTGTTGCCGCGGCCCGCCGCGATCGCGGTGTCGCGGATCGAGCCCTACGGCTTGTTCATCCTGATCGGCCTGCTCATCCTGTTGCCGTTGCTGAGCACGCAACTCGGCGTCGATGTCGACGTCATCGGGCGATGGCTGGCGGTTGGCAGCCGCGCAATCATCAAGGCGATTATTTTCATCACCGGCAACGGCTAGACAGCGATCGCGGCGCAGTTCGCGCCTTGCGCATCCGCACCAGCCGTGATCCACTCTCTCGGTAGGACATTGCGGAAGACCGAGGCCGCAAGGACCGACGCCATTAAGCTCGAGCGCTGCTTTTGTCTCTCTGTTTTGCCGCCGGCGAAAAAGGGGGAGGAAGTGCGCTCTTGTGCAATTGCCTGGCTTCTGCCATGTTCTACATAGGACAGCATTGCTGTCCTATTTTGGGTGGTCTGAGCGCGCACGGTTCGTCTGATCTTCGCTCCCAAGGATTCTTTGCTCCCTCGGGTACGGATCGAGACGACTGAAGATGCGCGGGTGGCCAGCCGCCGAGGGCAAGGGCGTGCCGGAGCGCGGCGGACAAGCAGCCGGAGACTGCCGCGTGGGAATCGCCCGCCGGCGGCACGAAGGTTGCCTCCAAATAAAAACTCGCCCTCGGGCGCACGACCCTCAATCTTTCTCCGCCGCTGGCGGTTGAGAAGGACTGGGGACGGCGCGCGGTAACGACGTTGAGTGTCAACACCGCGCACGGGCAAAAGGCCACGGCGGGGAAGCGCGAGAGTGACGATGAGCGCGCAAGGTTCTGGGATGCAAGGTTTTGGGCCGCAAGGTTCTGGTTCAAAAGGTTCTGGGCAGACGGCTTCGGGCTGTTCGATCCGGCGCAGGAAAAGGATTCCTGCGGCGTCGGTTTTATTGCCGACATCAAAGGCCGCAAATCGCACAAGATCGTCGCCGACGCGCTGACCATCCTGGTCAATCTCGAGCATCGCGGCGCGGTCGGCGCCGATCCGCGCGCCGGCGACGGCGCCGGCATCCTGGTGCAGATCCCGCACAAATTCTTCGCCAAGAAGGCGCGCGAGCTCGGCTTCACGCTGCCCGAGCCCGGCCATTACGCGGTCGGCGCGCTGTTTCTGCCGCACGACGCCGACTGGCGCGCGGAGATCATGGAAACCTACGCCACGGTCGCCGCGGCGGAAGGCATGGAGCTTCTCGGCTGGCGCGACGTGCCGACCGACAATTCGACGCTCGGCGAGACCGTCAAGCCGACCGAGCCGTGCAACATGCAGGTGTTTCTCGGCCGCGGCCCAAGCATCGCCTCGGACCAGGAATTCGAGCGCCGGCTCTACATCCTGCGCAAGACCATTTCGCGCGCGCTCTACGCCAAGCGCGAGCGCGCGACCTCGCATTATTATCCGGTGTCGATCTCGTGCCGCACCGTGATCTACAAGGGCATGTTCCTCGCCGACCAGCTCGGCACCTATTATCCGGATCTGCACGATCCGGATTTCGAAAGCGCGCTGGCGCTGGTGCATCAGCGCTTTTCGACCAACACCTTCCCGACCTGGTCGCTGGCGCATCCCTACCGCATGGTCGCCCATAACGGCGAAATCAACACGCTGCGCGGCAACAACAACTGGATGGCGGCGCGGCAGGCGTCGGTGTCCTCGCCGAAGTTCGGCGACGATATTTCGCAAGCTCTGGCCGATCTCCTACGAGGGCCAGTCCGACACCGCCTGTTTCGACAACGCGCTCGAATTTCTGGTCATGGGCGGCTACTCGCTCGCCCACGCCATGATGATGCTGATCCCGGAAGCCTGGGCCGGCAATCCGCTGATGGATGAGGAGCGCCGCTCGTTCTACGAATACAACGCCGCGCTGATGGAGCCGTGGGACGGCCCGGCGGCGATCGCCTTCACCGACGGCCGCCAGATCGGCGCGACGCTCGACCGCAACGGCCTGCGGCCGGCGCGCTACATCGTCACCAAGCGACGACCGCATCATCATGGCGTCGGAAGTCGGCGTGCTGCCGATTCCCGGAAGAGGAGATCGTCACCAAGTGGCGGCTGCAGCCCGGCAAGATGCTGCTGGTCGATCTGGAAAAGGGCCGGCTCATTCCCGACGACGAACTGAAGTCGGCGCTGGCGAAGAAATATCCCTATCGGGCGTGGCTCGACCGCACCCAGATCGTGCTCGAGGAACTGCCGACCTCGAACGACGCGGCGCCGATCTCCAATCTGGCGCTGCTCGATCGCCAGCAGACCTTCGGCTACACCCAGGAAGACCTGAAAATCCTGATGACGCCGATGGGCTCGACCGGCGAAGAAGCCATCGGCTCGATGGGCAACGACACGCCGATTTCGGCGCTGTCGGACAAGCCGAAGCTGCTGTTCACCTACTTCAAGCAGAACTTCGCCCAGGTGACCAACCCGCCGATCGATCCGATCCGCGAAGAACTGGTGATGAGCCTCGTCTCGATCATCGGGCCGCGGCCGAACCTGTTCGATCTCGAAGGCGCCTCGCACACCAAGCGGCTGGAAGTGCATCAGCCGATCCTGACCAACGCCAATCTGGAAAAGATCCGCGCCATCTCCGAGGTCGCGGAATCGCACTTCAAGTCGATCACGCTCGACGCCACCTGGCCGGCCGAGACCGGCGCCGCCGGCATGGAAGACGCCATCGCGGCCTTGTGCGGCAAGGCCGACGAAGCGGTGCGCGACGGCATCAACATCATCATCATTTCCGACCGCCGCGCCGGCGCCGACCGCATTCCGATCCCGTCGCTGCTCGCCTGCGCCGCCGTGCATCATCATCTGATCCGCGAGGGCTTGCGCACCTCGGTCGGGCTCGTGGTCGAATCCGGCGAGCCGCGCGAGGTGCATCACTTCGCCTGTCTCGCGGGCTACGGCGCCGAGGCGATCAATCCCTATCTCGCCTTCGAGACCCTGATCGCGATGAAGGGCGATCTGCCGCAGAAGCTCGACGACAAGGAAATCATCAAGCGCTACATCAAGTCGATCGACAAAGGGCTGCTCAAGGTGATGTCCAAGATGGGCATCTCCACCTATCAGTCCTATTGCGGCGCGCAGATTTTCGACGCGGTCGGCCTGAAGTCGGAATTCGTCAACACCTACTTCACCGGCACCGCCACCCGCATCGAAGGCGTCGGCGTCGACGAGATCGCCGAGGAAGCCGTGCGCCGCCATCGCATGGCGTTCGGCGACATGCCGATCTACCGCACCATGCTCGATGTCGGCGGCGACTATGCGTTCCGCGTGCGCGGCGAGGATCACGTCTGGAATGCGGCCACGGTGGCGACGCTGCAGCATGCGGTGCGCGGCAATTCGTACGAGCACTATCGGCAATACGCGGCGCTGATCAACGAACAGACCGAAAAGCTTTACGACCATCCGCGGCCTGTTCCGGATCAAGGACGCGCGACGCCGACGGCCGCACGCCGGTGCCGATCGAAGAGGTCGAGCCCGCCGCCGACATCGTCCGGCGCTTCGCCACCGGCGCCATGTCGTACGGCTCGATCTCGCGCGAGGCGCACACCACGCTCGCCATCGCCATGAACCGGATCGGCGGCAAGTCGAACACCGGCGAAGGCGGCGAAGAATCCGATCGCTTCAAGCCGCTGCCGAACGGCAATTCCATGCGCTCGGCCATCAAGCAGGTGGCGTCCGGCCGCTTCGGCGTCACCGCCGAATATCTCGTCAATGCCGACGTGATGCAGATCAAGATCGCCCAGGGCGCCAAGCCCGGCGAAGGCGGTCAGCTTCCCGGCCACAAGGTCGACAAGACCATCGCCAAGGTGCGGCATTCGACGCCGGGCGTCGGCCTGATCTCGCCGCCGCCGCATCACGACATTTATTCGATCGAAGATCTCGCCCAGCTCATCTTCGATCTCAAGAACGTCAATCCGGACGGCGATGTCAGCGTCAAGCTCGTCTCCGAAGTCGGCGTCGGCACGGTCGCCGCCGGCGTCTCGAAGGCGCGCTCCGACCATGTGACCATCGCGGGCTTCGAGGGCGGCACCGGCGCTTCGCCGCTGACCTCGATCAAGCACGCCGGCTCGCCCTGGGAAATCGGGCTCGCCGAAACCCATCAGACGCTGGTCGCCAACCGGCTGCGCGGCCGCATCGCCGTGCAGGTCGACGGCGGACTGCGCACCGGCCGCGACGTGGTGATCGGCGCGCTGTCTGGGCGCCGACGAGTTCGGCTTCGCCACCGCGCCGCTGATCGCCGCCGGCTGCATCATGATGCGCAAGTGCCATCTCAACACCTGCCCGGTCGGCGTCGCCACCCAGGACCCGGTGCTGCGCAAGCGCTTTGCCGGCCAGCCCGAGCACGTCATCAACTTCTTCTTCTTCGTCGCCGAGGAAGTGCGCGAGATCATGGCCGGCGCTCGGCTATCGCACCTTCGACGAGATGATCGGGCAGATGCAGATGCTCGACGTCCGCGACATGGTCGATCACTGGAAGGCGCGCGGGCTCGATTTCTCGCGGCTGTTCACCAAGCCGGACGTGCCCGCGAACGGTCGCGATCTATCATCGCGAGAAGCAGCAGCACAAAATCCACGAGATCATCGACCGCAAGCTGATCGCGCGACGCGCAAGCCGGCGCTCGAGCAGCGGCACGCCGGTGCAACTGAGCCTCCGCGATCACCAACACCGATCGCACCACCGGCGCCATGCTGTCGGGCGAAATCGCCAAGCGCTACGGCCAGGACGGCCTGCCGCACGACACCATCACGGTGAAGTTCAAGGGCACCGCCGGCCAAAGCTTCGGCGCGTTCCTCGCCCGCGGCGTCAGCGTTCGAGCTCGAAGGCGACGCCAACGACTATGTCGGCAAGGGCCTGTCAGGCGGCCGCATCGTGGTGCGTCCGTCGGCCGAAGTCCGGCATCATGCCGGAGAAATCGATCATCGTCGGCAACACCGTGCTGTACGGCGCCATCGAGGGCGAGTGCTACTTCCGCGGCGTCGCCGGCGAGCGCTTCGCCGTGCGCAATTCCGGCGCGATCGCGGTGATCGAAGGCGCCGGCGACCATTGCTGCGAATACATGACCGGCGGCGTCGCCGTCGTGCTCGGCCCGACCGGCCGCAATTTCGCCGCCGGCATGTCGGGCGGCATCGCCTATGTGCTGGACGAGGACGACACGTTCGCGTCCCGCTGCAACATGGCGATGGTCGAGCTCGAGCCGATGCCGGCCGAGGAGGAGATCAACGCCCGCGTCTATCACCAGGCCCGCGATCTCGAGACGCACGGCCTGGTCGAGGTCATGGCCGACATGAGCCAGTACGATGCGGCGCGGCTTTATCTCTTGATTTCGCGCCACGCACACTTTACCGGCTCGACGGTCGCCAACAAAATCCTCGCCGACTGGTCCACCTGGTATCCGAAATTCCGTAAAGTCATGCCGGTCGAGTATCGTCGCGCGCTCAATGAACTGAAGGCCGAAGCGCCAGGCCATGCAGGCCGGCGCGAGTAAGGGCGCATGCAGGGCGTGGGCAAGGTCACCGGTTTTCTCGAATACGAACGCGACGACCGCGACTACGAGCCGGTCGAGAGCGCATTCGGCATTGGCGCGAATTCGTGCTGCCGCTGCCGGAGGACGACTACCGCACCCAGGCGGCGCGCTGCATGAATTGCGGCGTGCCGTATTGCCAGGGCACCGGCTCGCTGCGTCCCGGCACGCCCGGCTGCCCGGTCAACAACCAGATCCCGGACTGGAACGACCTCGTCTATCACGGCGACTGGGACGAGGCCGCGCGCAACCTGCACTCGACCAACAATTTCCCGGAAGTCACCGGCCGCGTCTGTCCGGCGCCGTGCGAAGCCTCCTGCACGCTCAATCATCGACGAGAGTCGCCGGTCACCATCAAATCGATCGAATGCCGCGATCGCCGACCGCGCCATCGCGCAAGGCCTGAAGCCTGAGCGCGCCGCCGTGCGCACCGGCAAGAAGGTCGCGGTGATCGGCTCCGGGCCCGCGGGCCTGGCCTGCGCGCAGCAACTCGCGCGCGCCGGCCACGACGTCCATGTCTACGAGAAGTGGGCCAAGGCCGGCGGCCTGATGCGCTACGGCATTCCCGACTTCAAGATGGAAAAGAACCACATCGACCGCCGCGTCGCGCAGATGGAAGCCGAAGGCGTGACCTTCCATTATGGCGCCCATGTCGGCGTCAATGTCGATGCCGACAAGCTGCGTCGCCGGCCACGACGCCGTGGTGCTCACCGGCGGCGCCGAGAAGGCGCGCGACCTGCCGGTGCCCGGCCGCGAGCTCAAGGGCATGCATTTCGCCATGGAATTCCTGCCGCAGCAGAACCGGCGCGTCTGCGGCGAAGCCGCCGGCGACGCCGAGCCGATCCTCGCCAACGGCAAGCACGTCGTGGTCATCGGCGGCGGCGACACCGGCTCCGACTGCATCGGCACCTCGATCCGCCAGGGCGCGCGTCAGCGTGACCAATTTCGAGATTATGCCGGCGCCGCCGCGAGCACGAGAACAAGGCGCTGACCTGGCCGAACTGGCCGCTGAAGCTGCGCACCTCGTCGAGCCACGAGGAAGGCGCCGAGCGCGACTTCGCGGTGATGACGACGCGCTTCTCCGGCGCCAACGGCCACGTCAAGAAGCTGCACTGCGTGCACGTCGACGACAAGATGCAGGCCGGTGCCGGGCAGCGAATTCGAGATCGACGCCGACCTCGTGCTGCTCGCCATGGGCTTCGTGCATCCGGTGCACGAAGGCATGGTCAAGAGCCTGAACGTCGCGCTCGATCAGCGCGGCAACGTCTCCGCCTCGACCGACGACTACCGCACCTCGGTCGACAAGGTGTTCGCCGCCGGCGACATCCGCCGCGGCCAGTCGCTGGTGGTCTGGGCGATCCGCGAAGGCCGCCAGGCCGCCCACGCGGTCGACGAATTCCTGATGGGCGCAAGCTCGCTGCCGCTGTAGCTGTCGCGTCCTTTGCCAACTGCAGGCGACGTCGCTTTCGTCATTGCGAGGAGCCAACGGGTCCGGCCCGAAGTGGCCGGCCCGATGACAAGCTCCACGACGAAGCAATCCAGCTCCGCGGCACGAACTGGATTGCTTCGCTGCGCTCGCAATGACGAGCGGGCGGCCTCCCCCCGTTTCGGGTATTATCCCTTAGCTTTACCGAGGGAGGAATAAAAAATGACCGCCGCCAAATGGCTCGCCGTGTTTGTTGCCGTTGCCGCTTTCGCAAGCTTTGCGCAGGCGCAGGAGCCGCCGAACCGCAAGGAGATGAAACGCGCCGATCTGACCGGCACCAAGATGGAAGTCGTTCTCTCCACCGCCGAGTACAAGCCGGGCGAGATGATCGCTCTGCATATCCATCACGGCGAAGAAGCGTTTTATGTGCTCGAAGGCGCCACCGTGGAAACCGCCGACGGCAAGCAGATCGAGCTCAAGACCGGCGCCGGCGCGATCAACATGCGCGACGTGCCGCACGGCGGCTTCAAGGTCGTCGGCGACAAGCCGTTGAAGCTTTTGACCGTGCACATCGTCGACAAAGGCACGCCGCTCTACGACGCGCCGCCGAAATAATTTTCGAGTCTTCCACGTCCGCTCATCCCCGCGAAGGCGGGGATCCAGCTTCTTGCGATGCAGCGTGCGGGCCGCACTGGATTCCCGCCTTCGCGGGAATGAGCGGAGGGAAGCAACGCGCGTGGCGAGCGATTGTAGCCCGCATGAGCGACGCGACATGCGGGAGTTGTCGTAGATATCCGCTAACGCACTGTGGCCGGCGCGGGCGGTTGCGCCGCCGGACCACCATCGAGCCCCTGGTTGGTTTGTTTGGGCCGTGCCGGCGCGGCACTCGGCGCCGCTGCAGCCGGCTTTTTGGCCTCCGGCTTATTGGCTTCGGACTTGTTGGCGTCGGATTTGTTCGCGTCGCCCTTGTTGGCCTCGGTCTTGTTTGTTTCGGCTTTGCCGCTGCCGCCTGACGGCGGACGCGGTGGTGCAGCGGCCGGCGGTGAAGGCGGCCGGAGGCGGCGCAGCGTCGGAGGCGCCGCCGCTGCTGATATCGGCGCGCGGCCAGGAGAAATCGTCGGCGCGGCCGTGCGGCGCCGCCAAGGCTTCGCCACGGGTCAGCACCCGCATCGCCAGCGGATCGGGTTCTTTCTTCAATCGGCCTCTTTCTTCGGATCCAACTTTTTCGAATCCGTCTCCTTCTTCGGATCGGAATCCTTCTTCGGATCAAATCTTTCTGGTCGCCAAGCCGTTGGCGGCGCCGAGAAGTTCGCCACCCTCCTTGCCGGCGGCGTTGAGCGGCACGACCGGCCCGGGCGCCGGCTTGGCGTCGGTCGTTCCCTTGGCGGCGGGCGCCTGCTCTTCCGGACCCGGCAGCGCCACCGGCACCGCGTGATTGGTCAGCACGCGGCGCAATTCATGCTCGACTAAGTGCGCCAGCTTCTCGGCGCCGTATTTGGTGAAGTTGACGCCGTCATAGGTGCGCAGCCGCCGCGTCTGCCCCTCGAAGTCGGGGCCCTGCTGCGTGTAATGGCCCTGCTCGTCGACAAAGCCGTCCCAGACATCCACATAGGTGATGCCGGCCTTCTCGGCGCGGGCGCGATAGAGTTCGTCCAGATAGCTCATGTCGCTGGTCGACTTGGCGCCGCGAATCGAGGGCAGCCCGACCCAGATCACCGGCACGCCCTTGCTCTTGAGCGCGGTGATCATCTCGTCGATGCGCTTCTCGTAAAGCTCGCCCCACTTGTCGTTATGAAACTCGTAGCTCGGGCCATAGATGGGCGCCGGCGGCGGCGCCGGCGCCTGTTTGCGCGCTGGCTCTGCGTTGGCGGCCGCCGGTTGCTCGGGCGTCGGCGCGGCACCCTCCGTGCTCGGCGCAGCGGCACCTGGTCCGGGTGGAGGCGTCGCCGGGCGCGGCGGCGGCAGGCGTTCGCGCAGCGCCATGCGATCATTGAGGCCAAGCATGACCACGATGGCGCTGGGCTTCTCCGCCGCCAGCACCTCCTTCGCGGCTTGCGACCAGTCGGGCGAATCGGGGCGCGGCTCGTAGCGGATCAACCCCGCATTGGGCTTGATTCGGCGGACGATGCCGACTTGCGGCGTATCCGCCAAAGCTTCCTCAAGCCCATAGGCGAGCCAGTCGGCATTCTGATCGCCGATCACCAGTACGGTCTCGGTCGGCGGAGTCTCAACCTTCTTGGGCGGCGGCGGCTTCAACGCTTCGTAGGATTGCGGTTGCTGCTGTCGCTGCGTGAACGGATTGTACGGATCGTAGCCGCGGTTGCGGTAATAGCGGTTCCCGCCGCCGCCGCCGCCCAAGAACGGCTGAAAGAAATCGTTGAATTGCACCAGCTCGGGCCGCTGACGCTGATCGAACGCCGCGCGGCTGCCGGCGAGTTGCGCACCGGCCGGGCCGGCCAACGCCATTCCCAGTGCCGCAGCACTCAATGCCAAAGCCGCTTGCCGAAACCGTCTCTTCATCCGCGCGTCCGATAAATTTCTGCGTTGGGCGCCGCCGTCCACGTAAGGCTCTAGCCAGCCAGCGGACCTGCCTGCCGAGCAGAGCGCACATAATAGCCGATAAAGTCAATTAAAGGACATTCTGCTCAAGGACCTAGGACTCTGCTCAAGGACATGCGGCGCGCGGTTCCGCGCACTGCGCTTTCGTCCAATTCGCGCGGCACTTCACGCCACGCGGGCCGAGTCGGCATCCCGGCCGGAACACCACTGGAGCATGGCCCGGAAAAGTGGAAACCGGTTTTCCGAAAAAGGACATGCGATAACAAGTAGATCTAGAGCACATCGCAATTCAGCCCAATCGTGATGTGCTCTCGGAAGACCGCTGCCGCGAAACTACTCCGCCACCACCGCCATGATCTCGACCTCGATCAGAAAGCCCGGATTGGCGAGCGCGGTCACCCCGATCAGCGTGCTGGGCGACGGCCGCTCCGTGTTCCACGGCACCTGCAGGGTGCGGTCGCCGAGCACCTTGAGAAACGCCGGCACGTCGACCGCGTACATGCGGCGGAACACGACGTCGTCCCAAGTCGCGTCGGCGGCCTTGAGCTGCAAGGTCAGTCCGTCGAGCACGGCGGCATATTGCGCGCGCAAATCGCCCGGATGCAGCGGCTGGTAATTGTCGTCGGCCGGCGTTTGCCCGGCGATATAGATCAGCTTCGAGGGCTTATCGACCGTGAGCACGCGCGTGTAGTTCGGGTGGTGAAACAATCCCGGCGGATTCAAATATTCATGCGGCATGCGATCATCCTCTTGGTGCGCGCTTCAACGATGCAGGCGTTTGACAGTCACCCGTTCGCCATCGTCATCCTTGTTGATGATCTCGGTTTCGTCGTTGCAGATCAAGACATCGTCGCGCGCGAGCCACAACGAGGCGTCGAACTGATCCGACGAGAGGACGTGGAAGACGGCGCCGGAGTGCATCCTGATCACAGAGCCGTCGAGCGCGATGAATGCAATCTCGTCATCATCGCACGCTGCCAGCGCCGGCGATCCGGCCAACACCAGCAGCAGCGCGCAAGCCGGCGCAAAGGTATTGCGGACCGAAGGCTTCATGCCGCGATTATTCGCGGCATGCGTGCTCGGGGCAAGCGGGTCGCGCCTTGCAAGCGCTATCGCACAATGCGCGAGCGCGGCGCGAGCCGCAGGCGCTACTCGTGATACGGATTGACGAACAGGCCGACAATGCCGGTCGAGCCTTTCACGTGGGTCGACGGCCAGGTGAATTTGGCGATCAGTTCCTCGCGCGTCAGGCCGGGGGGCAATTCCTGTGGGCCGAAATCGGTGGCGGTGAGGATGAAGGTGTAGTGATGCGGCGTGGTGTTCGGCGGCGTGCACGGCCCGGAATAAAAGCCGACGCCCATCGTGCTCTTGCCGCCGACATAATTGTTGGTCGGCTTGCTCACCTCGCCTTCGGCAAAACCGGTCACGGTCGGCGGAATGCCATAAGCGACCCAGTGGCTGACGCCGGCCGGCGCACGCCCTTCCGGATCGAACATGGTGAGCACGAAGCTCTTGGTGCCCTCGGGCGTGTTGCTCCAGGACAATTCCGGCGACACGTTATCGCCGACGCAATTGGGATTGTTGGCCATATTGGCTTTGCCGTTGGCGACTTTCTTCGGCATCAATTTGCCGTCCTCGAAGGTCGCCGACTTCAGGCTGAACAAATCGGCGGCGTGAGCGCCGCTTGCCGCCGACAAACCCAAACACAAAGCCGCCGACGCCGCCGTCAACGCATGAAAATTGCTGCGCATCCTCATCTCCCGTATGCGAGAAAAAATTTGTTGCCAAAGATCGTTGCCAAAGCTTTTTGCCAGACGCTCCGCTTTGAAGCGCTCGCTTATTTCTGGTCGTGCTTCTTGATGTCGTCTTTCTGCGCGTTGGCGTGCTCGCCCGTATAGGTGACCCGCCAGATCGTGCCGCCGGTATCGTCGGCGATCAGCAGCGCGCCATCGCGGGTGACCGCCAGCGCCGCAGGGCGGCCCCACACTTCGGCGCGCCGCTCGCCCGAGATCCAGAAGCCGGTGGCGAAATTTTCGTAATAGCCTTCGGGCTTGCCGTCCTTGAACGGCACCCGCACCACCTTGTAGCCGGTGGGTTCGCCGCGATTCCACGAGCCCTTGAGCGCGACGAACGCATTGCCCTTGTACTCGGCGGGGAATTGATTGGCGTCATAAAACACGATGTCGAGCGCCGACGAGTGCGCTTCGAACAAAAGGTCCGGCACGATCGTCGCCTCGACCTTGTCGGGCACGCGGTCGCCAAAGCCGGCCTGCGCGTGCTTGCCGATATAGGCAAAGGGCCAGCCGTAAAATCCGCCCTGCTGCACGCGGGTGAGATAATCGGACGGCAGCTTGTCGCCGAGCCCGTCTCGCTCCTGCACGATCGCATAAAGGTCGCCGGTCTGCGGCTGGAGTGCGAGCCCGGTCGGATTGCGCATGCCGGTCGCGTAGGTGGTCTGATGCGCGCCGTCTGCATCGAAACGCTGGATCGTCGCCTTCGGCTCCGGCTCGATGCCGACATTGCCCGAGGAGCCGACGCCAACAAACAGCGCGCCGGATTTCGGATCGATCACCAGCGGCCGGTTCTGATGGCCCTGCGCGATGCCGAACACGCCCTTCGGGGTGATCATCTTGGCGCCGTAGGCGCCCGCCACCGGCTTGCGGTCCTCCGGCGGCACCTGATCGACACGCAAGTTTTCGCTTTTGCCCGCGCGCAACGCGCCGAGGCTATGCGGCACGCTCCAGATTCCGTCCTGGTCGGCGACCAGCACGTGATCGCCCTGCCACGCCAAGCCATAGGGCCGGTTGAGATCTTCGACGTGACGATCGATCCACACCGCATGGCCGGTGCCGTCGTCGCGCAGCAAAGTCAAATAACCGGCGCTCTGTTCGGCGACCAGAATATCGCCGTTCGGCAGCACCAGCATCCGACGCGGATTGGCAAGGCCGGTGGCGAATGGCGTCGCCGCAAAGCCCGCCGGCACCTGCGGAGCCTGTCCGCTGTACGGAATGGTCAGCGGCCGGTTGGTGACGACCGGTCCGGTCTTCGGCGCTGGCAGATTGGCCGGGTCGATGCGGATGCGCCGGCCGAGCTCGTGCTCGTTGGCGAAATTCTGCTTCAAAGCATCGTTGCTGGCGGCATCCTGCGCGCTGGGCGTTTCCGCCCGCGCGACACTGCACAACAGGTCGAACGAAGCCGGCAAGAGCGCCGCAATGGCGAGAGCAACAGGGGCGAAGCGAGCATGTGTCATCGCGAAAGTCCCCGGGGCAAAATGGCTCACAGTCGCCAAGCAGCAGTCGCCATACTCGGCCGAACGCGTACCAAGACTGTGATCCAAGAGTTATCCAAGAGTTATCCAAGACTACAATACGCAAACACTACAACACGATGTCAGGCCGCCACACGTTAACTTCGGCGTTACCGGACGCACGGCAGCCATTCCGTTCCAACCGGTCCGCTGTGGGAACACAGCCGTCAGAACGTCATAAAAGCGCCTCGTGAGCCCGTCGCTCTGGCGCAACGGCCGGACGCTGACTGTCAATTCTTAAGGCACGCCCTGCCCCGTGCGCTTGCAGAAGCACCCGTCCCGGCCCAGCAAACCGGCAAATCGCGCCCCTCCGGATGGCATCAGTTTTGCTCTGGAGCTGCATACGCATGCAGTCAAGGAGTCCGCGAGCATGGATATCGGCGTCTTCATCCCCATCGGCAACAACGGCTGGCTCATCTCGACCGAGTCGCCGCAATACAAGCCGAGCTTCGACCTCAATCGCGCGGTCGTGCGAAAAGGCCGAGCGTTACGGCTTCGAATTCGCGCTGTCGATGATCAAGCTGCGCGGCTTCGGCGGCAAAAGCGAGTTCTGGGACTACAATCTCAAGTCCTTCACCCTGATGGCCGGCCTCGCCGCGGTGACCAAAAAGATCCGCCTCTATGCCTCGACCGCGGTGCTGACCTTGCCGCCGGCTTTGGTCGCCCGCATGGCGGTGACCATCAACTCGATCTCGCACGGCCGCTTCGGCATCAACATCGTGTCGGGGTGGGCCAAGGGCGAATACGAGCAGATGGGCTTGTGGCCTGGCGACGAACATTTCGCCCGGCGCTACAAATATTCGACTGAGTACGTCACCGTCATGAAAGAGCTCTGGGAGACCGGAAAGTCGGACTTCAAGGGCGAGTATTTTCAGATGAGCGACTGCCGGCTGGAGCCGCGGCCGACGCACGAGGTCAAGCTCGTCTCGGCCGGTCAGAGCGAAGTCGGCATGGATTTCGCGGCCAAATACACCGACTTCAACTTTACGCTCGGCACCGGCGTCAACACGCCGGCGGCGTACGCCCCGCAGAACGCGCAGCTGCTCGCCGCCGCGGCGAAGACCGGCCGCGATGTCGGCGCCTATGTGTTGTTCATGGTCATCGCCGACGAGACCGACGAAGCCGCGATGGCGAAATGGCAGCGCTACAAGGACGGCGTCGATGTCGATGCGCTGGCCTGGATGGCCGGCCAGGCCGACGCCGACCAGACCGCAAGCGCCGGCTCGACGGCGAAGACCATCAAGCTCCCGGAAGGCGCGGTGAACTTCAACATGGGCACCATCGTGGGCTCCTACGCAACGTGCGCGCGCCTTCTCGACGAAGCTGCCGCGGTGCCGGGCACCAAGGGCATCATGCTGACCTTCGACGACTTTTTGATCGGCATGGATCAGTTCGGCCAGCACATCCAGCCGCTGATGCAGTGCCGCGCCGCGAAGCTGCAGGCCGCGGCGGCGTGATGACGAGGTGGCGACGCGTTTGCGTCGTCATTTCACTCATTCACGTCGGCACACCTCCGTATCGTCATTGCCGGGCTTGACCCGGCAATCCATGCGGCCCCTCCGGCCATTTGAGAAGCCGCCCCATCTGCTTTCAACTCGTCAGCATGGACCACCGGGTCAAGCCCGGTGGCGACAACGGAGAAGATTACAGCACGCTCCGCATGCGCGCACCCTCTCCCCGCGTGCGGAGAGAGGTGAACTCACACCGCCGCGACCAACTCGCGGATCATATCGGCGACAAAATCCGGACGCTCCTCCGCGGCCCAATGGCCGGAGCGCTCGATGACGCCGCCGCGCACTTCCGGCGCCACTGACTTCACCGACGTCATGGTCAGTCCGCCCAGACACGCCTCGCCGCCAAACGCGCGCACCGGAATGGTCAGCGGCTTTTTGGCGTGCTTGCCGACCTGCTCGGCGCTGGTGAAATAATCCTGATAGACCGCAAGCCCGCCGCGCAGCCCACCCACTTGGGTGATCGCATCGACATAAACGTCGACATCAGCGGGCCCGATCGCCGACGGATCGTAAGCAAAGTGCTCGAAGAACCATTGCAGGTAGGGCCGCTCCTTGCCCTGGATCAACAATTCGGGCAAATCCGGCACCGACTGAAAGCCCATGTGCCAGAGAAAATTGCCGCGCGGCGCCGGCGCCATCGCCTGCTCCATCACACCAACACCGCACAGCACCATTTCGACAATGCCCAAGGCCGACACCTGCTCGGGATGCATGGCGGCGTAGACGTAACCAAACACCGCGCCCCAGTCATGGCCGACCACGGTGACATTCTTCAAGCCGAGATGATCGGTCAGTGCGGCGAGATCGCCCGCGATCGTCTCGGCGTCATAACCTGATGTTGGCTTCGAAGAATAACCAAAGCCGCGCAGATCCGGCGCCACGACCGTGAACGTGTCGGCGAGCCGAGCTATCACATGGCGCCACTCGTACCAGGTCTGCGGCCAGCCGTGCAGCAGCATGACCGCCGGACCGCTGCCCGCTTTCACGTAATGCTGCTTGATGCCGTTGAGATGCGCCGTGTGATGCGTCAAAGCCTGCGCGCTCATGGGTGACCCTCCCGTATGCGTACTGTTATTTCCAAAAGTCTATTGGTATTGGAAAATCAGTCAAGACGCGTGGCGCGCTGCGCCCTTTTTCCAGAAAGCGGGTCTCCTTTTCCGCCCCCGTGAAAGGGGGAGTGGGACCACACGAAGTGTGGTGGAGGGGGCTGCTGAAGTGCCGCGCGTGAGAGCGGTCGCGAATGGGGAATTCAAACGGCTCGCGCAATCGTTCAAACGGTCGTGGCGTTCACTGCGAGGCCGCGCCCCTCCACCGCCCTTCGGGCGGTCCCCCTCCCCCGCTGTCGCCGGGGCGGATGAAGAGACGATCGTCATTGCGAGGAGCGAAGCGACGAAGCAATCCAGCTTCCCGCGCAAGCCGACTGGATTGCTTCGCTATCGCTCGCAATGACGCGCAAGCGTCGTTTCCCGCCTTATGGTCGGCGACGTGATCCGATGCGGCAATTCCTCGGACGAGAACAGCGACTCACTGAAACCCAACCAACAAACCGACGCCCAGGCCCAAATTCTGCCGGCTCTCGCCGTGGCCCGCGGTGTAGCTGTAGCTCGGATCGATGAACCAGCCGAACTTCCGCTGCTGCCCCGGCCAGATCATGAATTCGAGCGACACGCCGGCGCCGACCTGTCCGGAGCTCGTGAATGCTGGGCCGATGCCGGGCTCGAATTCCACGCTCTTTGAGAGCTCGAAGGAATGCCGGAACAACAGATCGAAGTCCCAATCGGCGTGACGATCCGCGTCGAAGAACGGCGTCACTCCGGCTTCGATGATCAGGTAATTTTTGATTGCCGAGAACTCGACCCCCGCGGTCGGCCCGTAAGCCGAAGCGCCGTGCTGGTCCCACGTCCCGGCAGCACCCAGTTCGAGAACCGCAAACGGCTCCTTGGGCTCCTTCTCCTCCGCCGAAGCGGCTCCGGGGAAAACTCCGGCCGCAGCGCCCATCATCACGCTCAACAGCGTGCCGCGCGCGATGACCCGCCCCAAACTCCGACTATAACGTCCCATGATAATTCCCTGTCAGCTTCGAAACACACACAGACCGCGCCCGCAAAGCGCGTGTCAGTCTCAGTTCAGATCGACAGGGCAATTTTCGGCGGCCGCTCGAGGCGGATCGCGTCAGATCCAATCAACAAAGGCGGAACGGTCGGCATCGTCGCAACGCGCGCCGGCGGTTGATTGCCGTGGTCGGATGCCGACGTCAGCGCACCGATCAAGTCTTGCAGGATGTGATGGTGAGCCGCATCGTCGGCTTCGCCGAGATGATGGCGCTCATCCGCGCCGCTTACGCGCGTCACCTGCACGATCGCCGATGCAACGCCGTGGCCGCTATAGCTCTCCACCAACGGCAGAAGACCACCCGCGATCGCGAGGACATAAAATCCAACCAGCCAGCGCCCCCACCGGCGGTGCATTGCAAAGTTACAAATCATCACGACTTTCGCGACCGAAGTGATTGCCATTATGGACGTCATGGTTAAACGCTGCATAACGCGGGGATGACAGAGTTGAGCGTGCGTGGCCCTTGCCGGCATCGTCGCCATCGCATCGGGTTGCATTTCAAATTAAATTCAATCACGCATGATTGCGGGCGCCCGGATGAAAGCGGAAGCTTTGCGACGCAAGGGTCAATCCGGCCAAGTAACGGGGATATTGCGCAAGCGGTTGCGTTGCGGGGGCGTTTTGAAATCCGCCTCTTGGCGCTCCGCTCGCCATTCGCACCAACGATTTTGATTTTTGCGGACCAGTTCGTGGGCTTGAGATATGTCGAAACTAGAAAAGGCGATCGTGTTGGTTGTTTGCCTCCTGCCTCTCACCCTTTTCTGCAGTTACATCGGTGATGATGACGTCATTTATCAGTTTCTGTACCGAAAACCGACGCCGCATGAGAGCTTGGCTCGTCTACGTTGGGTCATACTGAAAATCATGACATCCATCTATGGCGGGTTTGTTCTATCGGCCGCTGTCCGAAAATTTCTGGCTGCTTGCTTTTCTGTTTCGCTGACGGATTTCGCACACGCGCAGGTGGTGCTCGCGTGTATAGGTGTTGTCGCCCTCTTATCGGGTTACTCCAGAACGCGATACGGTATGCCAGCGACAGACCATTGCGGCCGGTGATCGATCCGATTGTCTGGCGGCGGAGTCGAGGCGGCCCGCTGCCGCCTGATGCGCGCTCAAATCCTGAAAATTGAACTCTCGATGCGTCCTCGTTACGTTGACAAAAGTCACAAAATAAGATACATAAAGCGACGAATCTCGCTCGTCGAGGGGCGCATTCCGGATGCGATCCTGGGTGTGGAGCGGGATGCGGCGCCTGCGCGCGGTCTCGCAAACCGCTCCCGGGCGGACCCGGGCATAAGGTAGCGCTGGCTTCCTCCTGATGGCGGCATGTTGTTCCTCATCCGCTTTTTCGGCTGAGATCGTTTACGGCGATTGCTAGACTGTTCCGCTCTTTCCTCGGCAGTGCTACCTATTTGAGACAAGGTAGCTGTTTCAGAAGAAGGAGGCAGCATTCCCAGGGTTCGCCTAACCAAGTCGACGATCGACAATCTGGCCGTCCTTGAAACAGATACTGTCTACTGGGATGCAGCCTTGCCGGGTTTCGGCGTTAAAGTGACGCCAAAAGGCCGCAAGGTCTTTCTTGTGATGTACCGGCTTGCCGGTGCCGGCTCAAGGTTGCGCAAATATTCGATTGGGCCATACGGACGCGTCACGCTTCCCATGGCCAAGGCGCAAGCGCAAAAGATCTTTGCGGCTCGGCTCGATGGCCGCGATCCAGCGGAGGAGAAGAGGCAGTCGCGACGACGTCTGGTGGTCGATCGCGTCGATGGCCTGTTAGAATGTTCATTCGCGAACACGTCGCCAAGAACAGTACCTATAGAAGAATAAGCGGTCTCTTGCGGCGGGACGTTATTCCCTACTGGGGCGCCAAAAGTATCCATGAGATCAAAAAGCGGGACGTAAGTGATCTCATCAGCCTAATCACGCAGCGCAACGCTCATGCCGGCCATCGGCTACTCAAGACATTAAAGACGTTCTTTCGATGGTGCGTCGGCCGCGCGGTCATAGACTTTTCACCGGCGGAGGGAATTTCGTCATCGTACAGGGAAGTCAGTCGGGATCGCGTCCTCACCGACGACGAACTCGCAGCCGTTATTTTAGCGGCGCGACGAATGCCGCCACCGTACGGGCTGATCATCGAGTTCCTTGCATTAACCGGGCAGAGGCGAGAAGAGGCCGCTCAGCTTACACGGGACGAACTCGATGAGAAGGCTAGGACCTGGACCATTCCCGGCGCTCGAACCAAGAACAAAAGAGCCCATATCGTTCATCTTTCGGAACCGGCTTGGAAGCTAGTTCAAGCCGGCCAGGGCGAGCCGTACGTGTTTGGCACCGTGAGCGGGAAGCGCTTTCAACAATTTGGAAAATCGAAACGCGCCATCGACGATATCTGCGGGATTACCGGTTGGCGGCATCATGACCTAAGACGCACGATTGTTTCGGGAATGGCCCGAATGGGTATCCCCCCGCACGTCGCTGATAAGATCTTGAACCATCAAGCTGGGACGATTTCAGGTGTTGCTGCAGTGTATCAGAGGCACGACTTTCTGGCTGAGCGCAAAGAGGCGCTGGATCGTTGGGGCGCACA
>CAVTTZ010000038.1:0-41454 GCA_963737755.1 uncultured Alphaproteobacteria bacterium
GCTACCCGGGTCATCGCTCGTCAGTCTTTAAATCGGCGTAAATTCCTCACCGCCGAGATCTGCTCCATGCTGTTGCGCGGCGTCTCTGTCTGAAGCCGCGCTAACGTTCGGCGCGGGCTGGATCTGGCCAGCAAGCAACGCGTTGTGCTTCGCCTAGGCGGCTTGTATGTCGGAGATGGACCGCTTTACGCGCGGCGTAGCCGCGGCGGCGCGATCGAATGCGTCCAGATCGGTCTCGCGCCAGAGCGGAAACCGGCTGTGATAAAGAGGTCGCGGAAGGCGGCCTTCTTGCACCCAACGCTCAACACTTCGAACGTGGACACCATATCTGGCCGCAACTTTATTTTTCCTGAGGAATAGCGTTTCCACGTAGGGTGCCTCCGTCGCGTTCGATTGTCGCGACACGGAAGACCAGTCACGGCCGGAGGTCACGCGAAAAGTTCTGCACGAAATCGCTATCTTCCGTGCAAACCATTGGGATATCTCTCCAAAAGCTGAACATGAGCCTTTCGAATTTTCTCAACAAGGTGACGCCGTGTCTCCCTTTTGGCCAATCCTCGTTCAGCCAGAGCCTTGTAAACTTGCCTTTGCGAAACTTTAAAAGATTTAGCCACGTCTGGGACTAAAGTCTTGCGAACAAGTTCAGGATCCGTTTCCCGGGACAACACTGACAAAACGATCGCTTCGTTGATGATCCAAAATGGCAACGGCCTACTCGTTTGCCTTGGTTTTTTCTCCTTCTTGATCAGATCCGCGGCGAGGCTCATCTCCTCTGGAGAAGCGCTTCCATTGCGCAGACGCTCGATAAACAAGTTATCGTAGCCTTCGATCATTAGGCCCATACTTACCCGTTTCACATTGTTGGTGCCGTTCAGAAAGAAGTGTGCCACCTGCGCAATTAGCCACGACATGTGCCCTACCTTCGCAAATGAGTGACATTTGTCGCCGGCGAACGAACAATTCGCTGTATCAGCGCTGACAGCAACTCGAAAGCCAACTTTTTTTGCTCACGAAAATCGTCCCGGTTGTATGTCTTGCGTACGCCCTGCAGCAGATGTCCGAGACACTGTTCGGCGGTATCGGAATCGATTCCGGCTCGTGACATCAGCGTTCGCGCCGTCCGCCTCAGATCGTGCAGCGTCCACCCGGTGATGCCGCAAGCTTCGTCGAACTCTTCCTTACCCTGCGAGAAGGCGGCGAGTGCCTTGCGGCCGTAAGTGAACACAAATGGGCAATCGACGATCCGTGGTTGACCCGCAATCAATTCCTGAGCTGCCTTACTAAGCGGCCGCACAAGCTCGACCTTTACCTTGTTGCGCCCCGGCGGGAGGATCCAATCAGTGCCGTCGATTTCGTCCCAGGTCAGCGCAGCGGCCTCCCCGCGGCGAGCAGCAGTTAGCAATAAGAAGCGCACCATAGCAGCGAAGGGGTCAGTGCCCTGCAACTCGGCGGTCAGCCAGACGGCGCGCAACTCCTCGTCGGTGAGAGTGCGACTGCGGGCGTGCTTAGCAGGTGCGATGCGCGCCATCCCGGGGACGATGGGCGCGACGTAATCTTCGTCGCGGATAGCATACCAGCGCATGATCTTGCGCACGACAGCTAGGGTCGAGTGCGCCATGGTGGCCCCTCCCCTAATCGGCTCCTTGGTTTTCGGGTTGACCAGTTCGCCGTGCTCGATCCTGTCGAGAAGCTCGATTACCGCCTTGCGTTTGATGGTGGTGATGGGGAGTTCGCCGAGGGTTGGATAGACTAGGCGTTCCAGCAGCACGCGGCGCCATTCCAAGCTTCGCAGCCGCTCCTCCTCCTTCTTCCGGCCTTCGTGTTTCAGGTAGGCGTCGGCTACCAACCGGAACGTGTTAGCCGCCGCGACTCGCTGTGCCTCCTTCTTCTTCCGCTTCGCAGTTGTCGGGTCGTTCTGCTTCTCTACCTCGACCATGGCCTTGGCGGCCGCAGCGCGTGCCTCAGCCAGACTTAGTCCGCGGTCAAGGGTCAACTTGCGCGGCTTGCCCAGTATGCGGAAGCGCACCGCCCACGACTTCTTGCCCGTTGGCTGCACCACGACGTAGAGGCCATTGCCGTCAGAGACCTCGTAGCGAGCGTGCCGCGGCTTCAGATTGTCGATTGCCACCTTCGTGAGCATTGACGTTCCCCAAATCGCGTTACCCCACGGATGTTCTTCGGGGTAACAGAAGGGGTAACATTTTTTCGTGGCTGTTAACGTTACCCAGCGTCACGACACTGGACGACAAGCGTGCAGAAAGTCAACGCCGATAGGGCATCAACTTACCCCCAAAGTCGCGAGATGTCGTTAAAGGATCCGGTGCTCTGGTTTACTTCAAATTAAATGGTTGCGGAACACATATCGAACGGATAGTGTCCGTTCATGATTTGTTTCGGCTGCCGAGCGGCCAGATGAGGAAGCGCCCATGCTGACGCGGAAGCAAGCAGAACTCCTTCGCTTTATCCATGAGCGCCTGAAGGAAGCCGGCGTTCCGCCCTCGTTCGACGAAATGAAGGATGCGCTCGATCTGCGCTCCAAATCCGGCATCCATCGTTTGATTACAGCGCTGGAAGAACGCGGCTTCATCCGCCGCCTGCCCAATCGCGCGCGCGCCATCGAAGTGATCAAGCTACCCGAATCAGTGGCGCACGGCATGGCAGCGGCGCGCACGCGCGGCTTCACGCCCAGCGTCATCGAAGGCAATTTGGGCCGCGTCCGCGCCATTTCTTCCGAGGACGAAGGCGGTGGTGCCCGGCCGGTCGCCGTCCCGGTGATGGGGCGGATTGCGGCCGGAACGCCGATCGAGGCGATCCAGACCCGCAGCCACACCATCAACATGCCGTCCGACCTGCTCACCACCGGCGAGCATTTCGCGCTGGAAGTGCGCGGCGATTCGATGATCGAAGCCGGGATCCTCGATGGCGACATCGCCCTCATCAAGCGCAGCGATGCCGCCGACACCGGCGACATCGTGGTCGCGCTGATCGACGACGAGGAAGCGACGCTCAAGCGCTTTCGTCGCCGCGGCGCCTCGATTGCGCTCGAGCCTGCCAATGCGGCTTACGAAGTCCGCATCCTGCCGCCCAACCGCGTGCGGATCCAGGGCAAGCTGGTCGGATTGTTTCGCCGGTATTGATGGCCGTTTTCCGCGGGGCATCTTCGGGAAACAATGCATATGGCTTCGCGTGCACCGTTCTGGATTCGCGCGAATGAGCGAGTGGCTTAATCGTCCGCCTGCAAGTCTTCCGCCGCGGGCGTAGCGTCGCGCGGTGGCGGCGCGGGATGCGTTGACGGTGGTCCGGTGGCGTTGGCGGGTCTGTCCTGGCTGGTGGCACTTTCCGCTGCGGACGGAGCGCGCGGCGCCCAGGGCCGGTCGTAAGACAGCGGCCGCGTAGGCTCAATAATAAAGCCGTCGCGGTCACGATAGAACGCCAGAGCGCCCTGCTCGCGCCATTCCTTGCGGCCGACGACGATCGCAGCGCACCTCGGCGGCGTATCACGGGCGGCGACCACGATGGCGGCGCGGCGGCAATCCTCCTCGAAAGCTTCCGGGGCGAAAACGTAGGACACAAGGCGGCCATCGGCGAGCTTGCCGATGCAGCCGGCGGAATCGCACGCGATCCCGTCGCCGAGACCTTGGTCTTTGACATCGCGGCCGTCGCCGTCTGCAGCAAGCCATTCGCGGGTCGCAAAGGTGTCGCTGCCGGTGCGATGGAAAGCGAGCCTGCCGTTCGCACCTCGAACCGCGAAGGTGCGGCCGTCGGCGGCAATGAGCACGTCCGGCACTGGTGCCCGGATGGCAAGCAGAACGGCCACCACAACAAAGATCGCGCCACCCCAGCGCAACGGCGTCTTGAGGAGCCCTATGACCAGAAGACCGGCCGTGGCGAACAACAGCGGCGCGGTGCCGAACGATGTCATATGCCCAACAGCGCCCGGCAGGCTTGCGACCCACAAGGCGACCGTGTCCATCCACGCGATGCCGGCCCCCATCTGCCGCCAGAAGAAAGCATCGAAGCCGAAAGGAAGCGCGATCACGCCCAAAATGCCCATCGGCATCACCCAGGCGGATACGACCGGCATGGCCAGAAGGTTAGCGATGACACCGTAAGGCGCCAATCGATGGAAATGGTAGGCGGCGTACGGCGTGGTGGCGAGGCCGGCGATCAGCGAGGCCAGCAACAGGCTGACGATCTCCTTCATGCCCCAGAGCGCGGCGCGCGTTGCCAGCGGGGAGCCTCTCCCGGCGCCGGCCAACGGCTGTCCGTAGGCATAGGCAGCGATCAGCGCGAGCGTCGCCGCAAACGACATCTGAAAACTCGGATGCACCACGGCTTCCGGCGACAAGATCAGAACGACGAGGGCCGCAATCGTCACGGTGCGCAAGGTCAGCACCGGCCGGTCGAGCACGACGCCCAGCAGGACAATGGCGATCATCACGAACGAACGTTGTGTCGCGACTTCAGCGCCGGACAGGATCAGATAAAGCGCGGTCACCAGCAGCGCGCCTGACGCGGCCCATTTCTTGACCGGCATCCGATCGGTCAGCCCCGGAATCAAAGCTAAAAGCGCGCGCAAAATGAAGAACACGACACCGGCAACGACCGCCATGTGATAACCGGAAATCGACAGCACATGGCCGATCCCGGAGATAAACATGGCGTCGAACAGGTAAGGCGTAATGGCGTCGCGCTTGCCGGTGATCAGGGCTGACGCGATCGAGCCGATGTCGCCGGAGAGCACCGAGCGGATGCGCCCGTCGATGGTGTCGCGCACGCCTTCGACAAAGGTCGCGGCGCGTAATCGCCACCCCGCTTCGGCCGGCGGCGCCACGACCTTCACCGCACCGTTGACGAAGCCGGATGCCCCGATGCGCTGGAAATAGAGGTCGCGGGAGAAATCGTAGCTTCCCGGCCGCAACGGCTGCAGCGGCGGATTGAGCTGCGCCTTCGCCTCGACAAACGCGCCGGCCGGTGGCGCCGTGCCGCGGCGAACGGAGAGACGCACGCGCTGCGGCTTTTCGACGATGCGGTTGCCCTCGATGCGCGTGAGCCGCAGCACGAAGCGGTCGGACTTTTGGCTTTCGTCACGCAGTTCGACGAAGCCAGCGACCGAGACGCCGTAAGCCGGAAAACGTAGCACCGGGTGCTCGATCAGCGCTGCCTTGAGGGTCGCGGCCGCAAATCCCAGGGCAACGGCAAAGAAGCCGACCGCCAGCACGAACGCGACCGGCCGGCGGCGCAGCGATATCGCGGCCATGGCCGCGGCTGCGGCGACCGGCAACGCCGCCCACCAGGCCGGCTCATGATCGGCGGCAAAGTAGAGGATGGCGCCGCCACCGAAGGCGACCGCGAACCATGGAAACAGCCGGCCGGCGCCAATTTCGGCCGCGGCCCAGAGACGGACGCGGGCAGGCATCGCGAAGCCGAGCTTCGGCCACGCGCCATTCCAGCCCCACGGCGGAGCCACAACCGGCCAAGTTCGGATGCCGGCGCGGACACGCGTGCCCGCCGTTACCGGCCCTGATGAAGCGCCCTGGTCTGCCACCGCGCGCCCTGCCCTCGCGCGCCAAAATACAACTCATGATAGCGTTACGGAGCGGCCCGCAAAAGCCCCCGTTCGGGCACGGTCGTGGGGCCGGTGAGACCGCTAACCCGCTCGAGTGACCGCCTCCCTAGGGCGGCGTCCCATCCCGCAGGGACTGGCCGCTTCCTGCCTGAGGACAAACGCGGCGACTTCAACCATCCCGTGATGGCCATCACTTTTACCCGGGCCCAACTGTATTAATAAAAAGGAAAGGGAAGTCCGTCCCGGACCTAACAAATCAGAAAATTGGGGCGGCGGCGCAATCAGAGCTTTAGGAGACCACCATGCGCTTCAGCGCTTTTCTTGCCACGATCAGTGCGGTGCTGTCGGCCCTCACACCCGCTTCGTTTGACGAGGACCGCGATTAGTCTGTCGCCTCGTCTTTGGATGTGGAGCGGTGCCTGGTATTTGGTCCGACGAGCTCATTTGCGAGACGGCGTGCGATCGCGGAGACGAGCGACCGGCGACCAAATAGCGCTGGGTGTTTAGCAACAACAAATCGAGCTACAGGCAGCTAAGCGACGTTGTTTGATTAGGCGTGCCGGGTTTGTACCGCCTTGTAGTGTTGCGAGATCAAAAAAAGACCCACGACTGTAGTAAAAAATACCATTGCCTTCACCCCTGGTTGCAACATGATCCCATTTGGGAAGCGTGGAATACCAGGGGGATTAGGGCAAGCGTATCGTCGCGTGGGGCGTTGTATTTGCCACCTGGCCCGCGGTGGCTTGTTCTGGAATGGCTCTGGCGGCTGATTTGCCGCCGCCGATGATGCCGACACCGCCGCCGGTCTATATGCCGGTAGCCCCCGCCTACAACTGGACCAGTATCTATCTTGGCGGCAACGTCGGCTATGGATTTGCCAAAGCGACGGCGACTGCGAACGCCTCGGCATTTGGCTTGGCAGCGAGTGCAAGTACCAGCGAAACGCTCAACGGCGTGCTCGATGGCGGACAGGTCGGGGCGCTCTACCAGTTCGGTTACGGCGTCGCCGGCATCGAAAGTGATTTTGACGGAACGGGCCAGAGCACGTCGACCACGGTCGCCGGCGTGACGGCCACAGACAAAATTCCATGGCTCAGCACCACCAGGGTGCGGGTCGGCGCCGCCTACGACAGGGTGCTTTTCTACTTCACCGGTGGCGGCGGCTGGGGCCAGTTTTCAACCACCGTTGCGGGCGGTGGCGCCTCGATCACCTCGTCGCAATGGCAATTCGCCTGGGTCGGCGGCGGCGGCGTCGAATACGGCTTCAACCAAAACCTGTCGGCACGGATCGAGCATCCGTACGTCGACACCGGCAACGTTACCCTGCTCTCGGTCGGCACTCCCGGTGCCAACGCTTCGATCAGCGGGCGTGTGCAGGAAAATATCGTTAGGGCGGGATTGAACTTCCGTCTGCCGCTTTAGATCAGCGATAGTTTGAGTTGGATCGGCGGCGCCCGCGTATCGAGCCGCGGGCGTGTTCTCTTCCGGGACGTGCTCTAGGCCTTCTCGCTCATGCGCTTACGCATCTCGGTCGCCGACACGCTCTGCAGCGACTGCTCAAGATCGATGCGCTCGACGGCGTAGCCGACATCGCGTCCGTAAAACACGTTGGTGATGTTCGGCAGACGCGTGACCATAAATCGCCCCTCATATTCGCGCAGTCCATGCTCGATGCGCGCTTTGACATACTCGAAGTCGTAGGGGTTCTTGTCGTCGATGCCATGAGTATCGCGGACGGCGACACAGATCTGCCCCACACGCCGGAGGCCCTCGGCAATCAATGCGCGATGCCCGTCGTGAAATGGCTGATAACGACCGATGAAAAGCGCGGTCGGTTTACGCCAGTCGAAGATCGGACGCAGACGCTCCAGCGCCTGCTCGGCCCAATATTCCGGCGATCCGCCGGCGGTGACTTGAAGATCATGATGCTCGGGCGGGACAAACAAGCGATTGGTATCTTCGAACCTGCCCGCCTGAATCCGATCGATCCAGATGACAAATCCGGGGCCGCCGGCAAAGAACGCGTCCCGGGCTGCGGGCGTCGGACAAACGAAATCCGCGATCGCGAAACAACCTGCGCTGACCACCTGATCGCACAGCCAGCCCATGCGGCGTGCATGTTCGACGCGATCGGATTCGGAAAAGCTCAAGTCTTTGTTGACGTTGGCGCGGACGTCGTCAGCGTTATAGTGGACCGCGTTGAGACGCGGCGCGAGCTGTTGTGCCAGCGTCGTCTTGCCAGCGCCGGGCAAGCCCATGATCAAAATTTTCTTGTGCAAACTTTTCTCCTTGGCCGCAACAGACGTTGCGCCCCCGCGACCGTGATGACTGCTACCGGCGCTTGAATCGAGGCAACGCAGCGTTCGGCGCTTGTTGCGCCCGGTGGTAGAGCTCGTAGTCGACCTCGGTCTTCTGCTTGAGCATCGTGACAATATGCACCGGCAAGTCTTCCAAACGCGGCTTCCATGTCGTCTTGTGCATCCGCAAGTCGAGCCCGACATCGAGCGCGAACATGCGATCGAGATATTTGATCGCTTCAGGCAGGTGCTCGAAGAAGCCGATTAGCCGCATCGACGAGACGTTCCGCAGCGCGCGGAGAAACGCTGTCTCCATATCGATCGGGTTGAAAACGGCATTCTCGGTCAGATAGCCGTAGCGTTTGTCGCGCCCGACAATCAGCTCGAAGCCGGAAGTGGGATCACCGCCCCAAGGCGCGACCGCTTGCTCGGCAGCTTCCTTGTCGACGCAATAAGCCGAGAACATGTAGTTGTAGTAGTTGAGATGTGGCGCCGCTTCCACAAAGCGGATGAACGCTGGGACGATCTCGTCATCGGGAATGAAAATGCCCGGTATCGGATGCTGATGGTGATAAAAAAATTCCGAGATCAGACGATCAATCGGATCCCGCAGGATCGTGAAATACGCCGGCGCGGCGTCATACAGAAGATGATGCCCGAAGTGCAAATGTCCGCCGAACCAGATCTGTTCACTTGCCGGTGCTGGCATCTCGTCGGGATTGACGTAATGCAGCCACTGAACCCCGGGGTTTTTGCGGATCCCTGCGGCCAGCGTACCGCCCGCCGTTTTGGGCATCCAAAAAAAGATACGAACGTCAAACCGGGTAGGTCTCTTTGACGCCCGCCTCCCATCCGAGGCGACCGCCAAGCTTCGAGAATCAACAGTCATATAATCGAGACTCACGCTGAGATAATCACAACCGTTACCGATTGAATACAATCTCAGATTTTATTCCACAAGAGGTTGTCTCGATTAAATTTATGTTAGATTCCCAAGAGTTTTAGCCCATGTATCACGCAACCCTAGCGTGCGATTGAAAACCAGATGACCCGGCTTCGATTCACGATCGCGGCAGAAGTAGCCTTGGCGCTCGAACTGCACCGCTTCGTCTGAATTGTCGCTCGACAATGCCGGTTCGACGCGCGCGCCGGCGAGCACTTCCAGCGATTGCGGATTGAGATCGACGGCGAAATTGGCGGCGTCCGGATTGGGCTTTGCAAACAGCGAATTGTAGATGCGCACTTCGACCGGGATCGAATCCGCGGCCGACACCCAATGCATGGTCGCTTTCACCTTGCGACCGTCGGGAGCGTTGCCGCCCTTGGTGGCGGGATCGTAGGTGCAGCGCAATTCGACCACCTCGCCGGCTGCGTCCTTCACCACTTCGCGGCAGGTGATGAAATAGGCATAGCGAAGCCGCACCTCCGCGCCGGGCGACAAGCGGAAGAATTTCTTCGGCGGGTTCTCCATAAAGTCTTCGCGCTCTATGAAGAGCTCGCGGCCGAAACGAATGCGGCGAGTGCCGGCCTCTGCAT
The DNA here is from genome assembly GCA_963737755.1 of uncultured Alphaproteobacteria bacterium. Classification (GTDB taxonomy): domain Bacteria; phylum Pseudomonadota; class Alphaproteobacteria; order Rhizobiales; family Xanthobacteraceae; genus BOG-931. Next base: position 9,403 of record CAVTTZ010000038.1, read on the forward strand.
CTTCCGGATGATTGGCCGCCTCGACCTCTTCGCTTTGTCCTTCGGGATAATTCTCGATCACGACTTTAAGCGGCCGCAACACCGCCATGCGGCGCAGCGCTGTCTTATTCAGATGCTCGCGGATGGAAAATTCAAACATGCCGACATCGACCACGCTGTTGGCCTTGGCGACACCGATGCGCTTGATGAAATCGCGAATGGCAGCCGGCGGCACGCCGCGGCGGCGCAAGCCAGCCAGCGTCGGCATGCGTGGATCGTCCCAGCCGCCGACATGGCCGCCGCGCACCAGCTCCGTCAGCACGCGCTTGGACAGCACCGTGTAGGTGATGTTGAGCCGCGCAAACTCATATTGATGCGGGCGCGACGGCACCGGGAGATTTTCCAAGCACCAGTCGTAGAGCGGCCGGTGGTCTTCGAATTCGAGCGTGCAGACCGAATGGGTAACGCCTTCGATCGCGTCCGACTGGCCGTGCGCGAAATCGTAGCTCGGATAAATGAACCAGGAGCGGCCGGTGCGCGGATGTTCGGCATGCAGAATGCGATAGAGCACCGGATCGCGCAGATTGATGTTGCCTGAGCCCATATCGATCTTGGCGCGCAGCACGCGCGCGCCGTTCGGAAACTCCCCGGCCCGCATGCGCCGAAAAAGATCGAGATTTTCCGCGACACCGCGATTGCGGTACGGGCTTTCGGTGCCGGCCTCGGTCAAGGTGCCGCGGGTCAGCCGCATCTCGTCCTGGGTCTGATCGTCCACGTAGGCCTTGCCGGCGCGGATCAAATGCTCGGCCCAGGCGTAGAGCTGCTCGAAATAATCCGACGCGTGATAGAGGTGCTGGCCCCAGTCGAAGCCAAGCCAGCGAACGTCGCGCTCGATCGCGTCGATATATTCCTGCTCTTCCTTGGCCGGATTGGTGTCGTCGAAGCGCAGGTTGCAGTGACCGCCGAATTCCTCGGCGATGCCGAAATTGAGACAGATCGACTTGGCATGACCGATATGGAGATAGCCGTTCGGCTCGGGCGGGAAACGCGTGACGACGGCCGCGGTGCGACCGGCTGCCAGATCGGCGCGAACGATATCGCGGATGAAATCCAGGCCGGCTGAGGCCGCTACATCAGTCGAAGACATTCAGCTCTGCTTTCCGAGCGCGGCACGTTTGCCGCAGTTCGTTGTTGTCTTGCCAGAAAAATCTGTGTTTGCGGGAATGGTGGCAATTATCCAACAAATTTCAAGCCGACGATTCCGGCAACGATCAGACCGATGCACGCCAGCCGGGCCGCCGTCGCCGGCTCGCCGAAAAGATATATGCCAAGGAGCACTGTTCCGGTGGAGCCGATACCCGTCCAAACCGCGTAAGCCGTGCCGATGGAGAGGCTTCTGACTGCCAGTCCCAAAAGACCCATGCTGATGGCCATGGCCAAGATCGTTAATATCGTCGGAACAGGCCGCGTGAAGCCTTGGGTATATTTCAGGCCAATGGCCCAGCCGGTCTCGAACAGACCCGCCACAACCAAAATCGCCCATGCCATGATGGTTACCTCACCGCCAGCAGGGCCGTACCTGCGAATTCTGTTAGCATGGTGCGCGATCGTACTCGCACTCCGCCGAAATAGCGTCGCAGTCTTGTTGCGACAAGGTTTCGGCGTTGATACATGGCTCGCTTGCTATTGCAACTTATGAACCCCGTTACCCGAGTCCCCATGGCCGACGCCGTCGTTACCCGTTTCGCCCCCTCGCCCACCGGTTTTCTTCATATCGGCGGAGCGCGCACGGCGCTCTTCAACTGGCTCTACGCCCATGGCCGCGGCGGCAAGATGCTGCTGCGAATCGAAGACACCGACCGCGAGCGCTCCACGCAGGCGGCGATCGACGCCATTTTGGACGGCTTGGCTTGGCTGGGGATCAACTGGGACGGCGACGCGACGTACCAGTTCGCGCGCGCCGGCCGCCACCGCGAGATCGCCGAGCAGTTGCTGGCGAGTGGCCACGCCTATCGTTGCTACACCAGCGCTGAAGAACTGACGCAGATGCGCGAAGCGGCGCGCCGCGAAGGACGCGCCAAACTCTACGACGGCCGCTGGCGCGACCGCGACGCGAGCGAGGCGCCGCCCGGCGTGAAACCGACAGTTCGGCTGAAAGCGCCGCTGACGGGCGAGACCGTGATCGAGGATCAGGTCCAGGGCCGCGTGGTCTGGCAGAACGAGAATCTCGACGATCTTGTGCTGCTGCGCTCGGACGGCAACCCGACCTATATGCTCGCGGTCGTGGTCGACGACCATGACATGGGCGTCACCCACATCATCCGCGGCGACGATCATTTGACCAATGCCGCACGGCAGAAACAGATCTACGACGCGCTCGGCTGGCCGGTGCCGGTGATGGCGCACATTCCGCTGATCCACGGGCCGGACGGATCGAAGCTGTCCAAGCGCCATGGGGCGCTCGGCGTCGATGCCTACCGCGCCATGGGCTATCTGCCGGCCGCGTTGCGCAATTACCTGGTGCGGCTGGGCTGGAGCCACGGCGATCAGGAAATCTTTTCGACCGAGGAGATGATCGCGGCGTTCGACCTGCCGCAGATCGGGCGCTCGCCGGCGCGGTTCGACTTTGCCAAGCTGGAAAGTCTCAACGGCCATTATATCCGCGGCAGCGCGGACGCCGCGCTTGCTGCAGGCGGTCGAGGACTTGTTGCCGCATATCGCCAATGGCGCGGCGCTTGGCGCCAAGCTGACGCCGCGATTGCGCGAGCAATGGCTGGCGGCGATGCCGAGCCTGAAGGAGCGCGCCAAGACGCTGCTCGATCTCATTGAGGGCGCGCATTTTTTGCTCGCCGATCGGCCGATCGGCTTGGACGACAAGGCGAACGCCCTGCTCGGTGCCGATGCGCGAAGTCTGTTGCAGGATGTGCTGGGCGCGCTGTCGCCGGTCGAACCCTGGAGCGCCGAAACGACCGAACAAGCGATCCGGGCGCTGGCCGAACGCAAAGGCCAAAAGCTCGGCGCCTGGCGCAGCCTTTGCGCGCTGCGCTCACTGGCCGCACCACCTCGCCCGGCATTTTCGAAGTGCTGGTCGTACTCGGTAAAACCGAAAGCCTCGCGCGCATCGCCGACCAGACCGCGCCGCGAAGCGCGCCATGGCACGCTGGCGGCAAGCCGCTAGATCGACCGTATCGAAGCCGTCGTACCCGAGCCGCAGCGGTGCGTCAACTCGCGCTTTTTTTCGCAAGCGGTTCCGCCATCGGCTGGCGCCGCCCTGCCTTGCAGCCTATTTTCTTGCAGCGCACACTCCGTTGCGCTAGGCCAAATCCAGCCGGATCAGGGCTGCAAAAGTTTTTAACTTTCAAGCCGCATACGCCGGACTGTTGAGACCGCTTACATACCGAGGTGCGATCATGGACGCGAAGACGGGCGCCAGCAAAACCGGCCAGCTCACGCTTGGCGAAAAGAGCTACACGTTCCCGGTCTATGAGGGCACGATCGGCCCCGACGTCGTCGACGTCAGCAAGCTCTATGGCCAGACCGGCGTCTTCACCTACGACCCGGGCTTCACCTCGACCGCGAGCTGCGAGTCCAAGATCACCTACATCGACGGTGACAAGGGCGTGCTGCTCTATCGCGGCTATCCGATCGAGGATTTGGCCGAGCACGGTGATTTCCTCGAGACCTGCTACCTGCTGCTGTACGGCGAGCTGCCGACCGCGGCGCAGAAGGAAAATTTCGACGACCGCGTGGTCCATCACACCATGGTCCACGAACAGATGACCCGGTTCTTCCAGGGCTTCCGCCGCGACGCCCATCCGATGGCCGTGATGGTCGGCTGTGTCGGCGCACTATCGGCGTTTTATCACGACTCCACCGATATCACCGACCCGACCCAGCGGATGATCGCGTCGATCCGCATGATCGCGAAAATGCCGACGCTGGCCGCGATGGCGTACAAATATTCGATCGGGCAGCCGTTCATCTATCCGAAGAACGATCTCGATTACGCCTCGAACTTCCTGCGCATGTGCTTCGGGGTGCCGTGCGAAGAGTTCAAGGCCAATCCCGTCGTCGCCCGCGCCATGGATCGCATCTTTACGCTGCACGCCGATCACGAGCAGAACGCGTCGACCTCGACGGTGCGGCTGGCCGGTTCGACCGGCGCCAATCCGTTCGCCTGCATCGCCGCCGGCATCGCCTGTCTCTGGGGCCCGGCGCACGGCGGCGCCAACGAAGCCGCGCTGAAGATGCTCGGCGAGATCGGCTCGGTCGATCGCATCCCGGAATTCGTCAAGCGCGCCAAGGACCCGCAGGATTCGTTCCGCCTGATGGGCTTCGGCCACCGGGTCTACAAGAACTATGACCCGCGCGCCAAGATCATGCAGCGTACCTGCCACGAGGTGCTCAAGGAGCTCGGCGTCAACGACCCGCTGCTCGACGTCGCCATGGAGCTCGAGCGCATCGCGCTGCACGACGAGTATTTCATCGAGAAGCGGCTTTATCCGAACGTCGACTTCTACTCGGGCATCACGCTGCGCGCGATGGGTTTCCCGACCGCGATGTTCACCGTGCTGTTCGCGCTGGCGCGCACGGTCGGCTGGATCGCGCAGTGGAAGGAAATGATCGAAGACCCGCACCAGAAGCTCGGCCGTCCGCGTCAGCTCTATACCGGCGCGCCGCGGCGGGACTATCAGCCGATCTCACGGCGGAAATAGTTTTAGCTCCGCTCATTCCCGCGAAAGCGGGAATCCAGTCTGGGCGCCGCTGGGTCCCCGCCTTCGCGGGGACGAGCGGGGCCTTCGGCCTGCATGACTGAACTGAACCGGGCACGCCGCGGCGGATTGTCAGTCCGATCTCACGACGGAAATAATCTCTCGTCATTGCGAGAAGCGAAGCGACGAAGCAATCCAGCGGCCGCGCTGGAGTGCTTCGCTTTGCTCGCAATAGCGAACCCTTCAGAAATGACTATGCGACGCGCGCGCGAACGTGAGCGGCGCGCCGTCTTGCAGGAAGCGCGTCCCCTCGCCTTCGCAAATGCGGCCGATCTCGGTAACGGCGACGCCGGCCGTGCGGGCCGCTTTCTGAAAGTCCGCAAACCGCGCCGCCGGCAAAGTCAGCGCAATCTCGTAATCGTCGCCGCCGGTCAGCGCAGTCTCCAGGAGCGATGGTTCGGCGGTGATCGCCGCGCGCGCCGCTTCCGACAACGGCACGCGCGCGACATCGATCTCGGCTGCTACTGATGACGCGCGTGCGAGCTTGGCGACATCGCCGGCAAGCCCATCCGAAATGTCGATAGCCGCCGACGCATGGTGCAGTATCGCGTCGGCCAGCGCATTGCGCGGCTGCGGCAGCAAATAGCGCGGCGACGAGCGCATCAGCGGCGTCTTCGGACAGCCGCCAGTGCTGCGCCAACGCGCGGTCGCGCCGCAGCTTGAGACCGATCGCCGCGTCGCCAATCGCGCCGGTGACCACGATGCGATCGCCCGGACGCGCGGTTGAGCGATGCACCATCTTGCCCTGCGGCACGGCGCCAAATGCAAAAATCGAGACAGCGATCGGCCCCGGCGTACGGTCGGTATCGCCGCCGTAAAGCGGACAGCCGAAATGCGCGGCATCCTCGGCGAGCCCCGCCGTGAATCCGCTGAGCCATGCCTCGCCGAACCCCTCAGGCAACGCCACCGACATCAGGAAGCCAAGCGGCCGCGCGCCCTTGGCGGCAAGATCCGACAGGTTCATGCGTAGAACTTTTCGGCTGACCATGTCGGGCGGATCGTCGGGGAAGAAATGCACGCCGGCGATGACGCCATCGGTGGTCAGCACGATATCGCAGCCGGGCGGCGGCGTGAGCGCAGCGGCGTCATCAATAAGCCGGAACGCGCCGGGCGCCGTCGCCAGCGGACGGAAGTAGCGCGCTATCAGTCGGTCTTCGGCCGATTCAGGTGACGTCGCCATCGCGCGATTCAGATCCGGAATTATTATGTTAGTTTCCTAGCAGCGCCGGGAGTTTTAAGGAAATGGAGCCTTTCGACCTCTATTCGCCGCAGATCGACGCCGATCCGTTTCCCTATTATGCGGAACTGCGCGCCAAATACCCCTGCTATTGGAGTGAGAACGCGCAGCTTTGGATTTTGTCGCGTTATCACGACATCGCAGAAGCCGCGCGTGACTGGGAAACGTTTTCGTCGGCCCAAGGCAATATGATCGACGAATTGCCGGGCCGCGCCGGCGCCACCCTTGGCACCACCGATCCGCCGCGCCACGACCGGCTGCGCGCGTTAAGTCAGGCGGCGTTTCTCAAGCGCAATCTCGACCGCATGGTCGAGCCGACCCTGGAGATCGCCGATCGCTCGCTCGATCGCATTCTCGACCAAGACACGTTCGAGTTCATCAACGACTTTTCCAGCCAGATTTCTGTGGGCCTGCTGTTCCGCACCATGGGTTTGCCGGACCGCGATCATGCCGACATCAGGCGCAAAGTCATCCTCGCGGTGTCGACCGACAAGGCCGCGAAGGGACGCACGCCCGAGCACATCGCCGCGTTTCAGGAGATCAGCGATTTTCTCACCGCCGAAGTCGCCGCGCGCCGCGCCAATCCGACCGACGATCTGATCACGCATCTTGCCGAAGCCGAGATCGACGGCGACCGCCTGAGCGAACGCGAAGTCGTGCTCACGACCGCGACGTTCGTCATGGCCGGCGTGGAATCGCTTTCGAGCTTTATGAGCGTGTTCGCGCTCAATCTGCACGATTATTCCGATGCGCGGCGGCGGCTGGTCGCCGATCCAAAGCTGATTGCACTCGCGATCGAGGAGTCACTGCGCTTCAACACCTCGGCACAGCGGTTCAAGCGCACGGCCACGCGCGAGATCACGCTGCACGGCCAAACAATTCGTGCCGGCGACAAGGTCGCGCTCGCCTTCGGCTCGGCCAATCGCGACGAACGGAAATTTCCCGATCCGGACAGCTTCATCATCGAGCGGCGGCCGCTCGGCCATCTCGGATTCGGCTCCGGCAAGCATTTCTGTCTGGGCGCGCAAATGGCGCGGATGGTGACCGAGATCGCCATGCGGCGGTTCCTCGAGCGCGTCCCGGATTATCATCTCACCGTCGATGAGCTGGCGTGGAATTCGTCGTCGAATTTCAGAAGCCCGGTGGCGTTACCGTTTGCCTGCGGCTAGCCATGTTCAGAAGGCGCGAAGAAGCCCGCTCATTCCCGCGAAGGCGGGAATCCAGCCGCGCACGCCGAGTTTGCGGGTTGATCGCTCTGGGTGCCCGCGTACGCGGGGACGAGCGGAGATCCGGCGGCTAGCTAGCAAGTAGCCCGGATGAGCGACGCGACATCCGGGAACATCGTCGACCCTACTCCCGCATGTCGCCTCGCTCATGCGGGCTACATAAATGGCGGCATCACTTAAGATGCGCTATTTGGCGCCGAATTCGTCGCTGCGCAGCTCGCGGGCGAGCTGGTCCAGCACGGCGTTGACCATACCGGTTTCGTCCTGGTCGACGAAGGCGGATGCGACATCGACATACTCAGAGGTGACCACCCGCGCCGGCACGTCGCGGCGCTGCGCCAGCTCGTAGGCGCCGGCGCGCAGCACCGCGCGCAGAACAGCTTCGATGCGCTTGAGCGGCCAACCGCGCGCCAGCGCTGCGTCAATCTGCGGATCGAGCGTGCGTTGTTCGCGCACGACACCATTGACGATGTCGCGAAAGAACGCGGCCTCCGCCGGCAGATACTGCGCGCCTTCGACCTCGCCGCCGAGCCAATGGCTTTCGAACTCGGCGAGAATGTCGTTGATGCCGGTGCCGGCGAGATCCATCTGATAGAGTGCCTGCACGGCGGCCAGCCGCGCGGCGCCGCGTTTGTTGGCCTTGCGGGCCGCAGCCGGGCGCGGAGCGCTCATTGGGCCGCCCACTGCCGTTTCAGCCGCACCAGCGCTAAGGCGGCGCGCGCCGCGTCGCCGCCTTTGTTCATCTCTTCCGGACGCGCCCGGGCAAAAGCCTGCGCCTCGGTGTTGACCGTGATGATGCCGTTGCCGATCGGCAGTCCGCGCGTGATGCCGATGTCCATCAAACCACGCGCCAACTCGTTGGAGACGATCTCAAAGTGGATGGTGTCGCCGCGAATGACGCAGCCGAGCGCGACCACGCCGTCATAGGGGCGGTGAGCCGTTTCGGCCGCCATCGCAACCGCCGGCGGAATTTCAAGCGCGCCCGGAACGCTCACGCGCTCGACTTCAGCGCCGGCCTCTTCCAGCACCGCCATCGCGCCGGCCAGCAGCAGATCGGCGAGGTCGTCGTAATACCGCGCCTCGACAATCAGGATGCGGGCGCCTTTGACGCTGTCTTGTTCTTCTTTGGCTTGCCGCGGCCCGGCCATCGCTTCCCTCAATGCTGGTGGAGCCAGACGCGCTGACAGCGGCGAAACACTCGCTCCGGTTCAAGCGTTTGCGGCGCGGTGGTAGCAAGCACAGGGACCGGGAACAAGCGCCCGGCTGCTATGCGGTCTGCAGGAGACGCGCGGCATAGCGCGCCATCTGGTCGACCTCCAGGTTCAGGCGCGCGCCGGCTCTCAGGCCGCCGAAGGTCGTGACCTGCAGCGTGTGCGGGATCAGAAGCACCGAAAACGTGTCACCTTCGACTTCGTTAACGGTCAGCGATACGCCGTCGAGCGCCACCGAGCCCTTCGGCGCGATGAAGCGCGACAGCGGCGCCGGCGCCCGCAAGGTCAGACGCGCCATATCGGGCAAATCCTCGCGCGTGACGAGTTCGGCGATGCCGTCGACATGGCCGCTGACCAAGTGTCCGCCTAGCTCGTCGCCGATCCGCAGCGAACGTTCGAGGTTCAGCCTGGTGCCGCGCTGCCAGCCGCCGGCGGTGGTGACCCGCAGCGTCTCCGCCGCCACATCGACGGCGAAGAAGCCGCGATTGCCCTTTTGCCCACGCTCCACCACGGTCAGGCAAGGGCCGGAGCAGGCAATGGATGCACCGATATCGATGCTCGCCGGATCGTAGCTGCTGGCGATCACCAGCCGGTGCAGGCCTTCGGCCCGCTCCTCGGCCTCCAGAATTTCGCCTAAGTCACTGACAATGCCTGTAAACACGATCTACCTTCGTTCGAAAATCTCGACCCTGTCGTCGCCGGCCGCTTCATCGCCGACCTTCGCCAGCCGCGACGACTGGGTCAATGCCGCCAGCGGCAAACCCTCTAGTGCATCGATCCCGTCGGCGCCGACGACCTTGTCGGAGCGGAAAAGTGCGGCTTCGTCAACCAAGTCGGCACCGAGCAAAGCGGCCGCGATGATCGGACCGCCCTCGACCATCAGCCGGGTGATCCCGCGTTCCGCGAGGAGGCGGAGCACGGCGCGCAAGTCGAGCCCAGCCCCCGTGGCGGCGACTGTCAGGACAGTCGCACCCGCAGCTTCGCGGGCGCCCTTAGCAGCGCCAGACGCCGCATCAGCGGCCACGACCCAAAGCGGAACATCGCGCGCGCTCCGCATCAGATGCGAGCCGAGCGGCAGACGCAACGCGCTGTCGAGGACGACTCGCACCGGCGATCGGCCAGCCATGCCGGGCAGCCGGCAGGTCAGTGTCGGATCATCGGCGAGCGCCGTACCGCTGCCGATCATGATCGCATCGTTTTGGGCGCGCATCAGGTGCACCCGCTCCCGCGCACTGTCGCCGGTGATGGTGAGGGGCTTGCGCCCGGCAGCACCAACTTTGTCGTCCGCGGAAACGGCGAGCTTAAGGAGAACATTGGGGCGGCCATCGCGCATCCGACGGATGTGGCCCACATGCGCCCGATGGGCTTCCTCGGCGCCTAGCCCGACATCCACCGAGATGCCGGCGGCACGGAGGCGGGCGTGGCCGGCCCCGGCCACGTCGGGATTGGGATCTTCGATCGCCGACACGACGCGCGCGATGCCGGCGGCGATGACAGCATCGGCGCAGGGTGGCGAGCGGCCAAAATGCGAGCACGGCTCGAGCGTGACATAGAGCGTCGCTCCGCGCGCGAGCGGCCCGGCGCGGCGCAGCGCCTCGACCTCGGCGTGCGGACGGCCGCCGGGCTGGGTCCAGCCGCGGCCGACAATCACGCCGTCTTTAACGATCACCGCCCCGACCGCCGGATTGGGCCAGGTCCGCCCCCAGCCGCGCCGACCGAGCGTCAGCGCAAGCGCCATGAAGCGGGCGTCGGCAGCGGCCGAAACGTCAGTGTTCGCTACGGAAGATGTACTCATCGCTTGAACGATTGGCGCACGCCTTCACTTGCGCGCCGGCGTGGCCCATTCCGCCGCTTCGTCGGACGACAATTCGGCCAGCGCGGTCTCGAAATCCTTGGCCTCGCGGAAATTGCGATAGACCGAGGCGAAGCGCACATAGGCGACGTCGTCGAGGTCGCGCAGATAGGCCATCACGGTTTCGCCGATCGTTTCCGACGACACTTCGCTCTCGCCCTGGCTCTCGAGCTCGCGCACGATCTTTGAGACCATCTGGTCGATGCGCTCCGGTTCGACCGGGCGTTTGCGTAAGGCGATCTGCACCGAGCGCAACAGCTTGTCGCGATCGAAAGGCACCCGGCGGCCATTGCGCTTGATCACGATCAGCTCGCGCAACTGCACGCGCTCGAAGGTGGTGAAGCGGAAATTGCAGGCGAGGCAAACCCGACGGCGGCGGATGACCGAGGAGTCCTCGGTCGGCCGCGAATCTTTGACTTGCGTGTCGAGACTTGCGCAGCTTGGGCAGCGCATCGGACGCCCCTACCCCTCGTAGATCGGGAATCGGCCAACCAGCCGTTTCACCTTATCGCGAACACTGGCTTCGACCGCAGCATCTTCTTCAGCGCTTTTTTGCGACAGCGCGTCGAGGACTTCGGCGATCATCGCCCCCACCTGCTGGAATTCGGCAATGCCGAAGCCGCGCGTGGTTGCGGCCGGCGTCCCCAGCCGGATGCCCGAAGTAACAAACGGCTTCTGCGGATCGAACGGCACGCCGTTCTTGTTGCAGGTGATGTAGGCGCGGCCGAGCGCCAGCTCGGCGACCTTGCCGGTAAGATTTTTCTTGCGCAGATCGACCAGCATCAAATGCGTGTCGGTGCCGCCGGTCACCAGGTCGTAACCGGCCGCATTGAGCGTTTCGGCCAGCGCCTTGGCATTCTCGATGATGCTCTTGGCGTAGAGCTTGAAAGACGGGCGGAGCGCCTCACCGAACGCCACGGCCTTAGCGGCGATGACGTGCATCAGGGGACCGCCCTGCATGCCGGGAAACACCGCCGAATTGAGCTTCTTGGCAATCTCTTCGTCGTTGGTCAGGATGGCCCCGCCGCGCGGGCCGCGCAGTGTCTTGTGCGTGGTCGTCGTCACCACATGGGCGTGCGGGAACGGGCTTGGATGCACGCCGCCCGCGACGAGGCCGGCGAAATGCGCCATGTCGACCATCAGGAAAGCGCCGACTTCATCACAGATTTCGCGGAAACGACGGAAATCGATGACGCGCGCGTAAGCCGACCCGCCGGCAATGATGATCTTTGGCCGATGCTCCTTGGCGAGGCGCTCGACCTCCTCCATGTCGATCAAATGGTCGTCGCGGCGCACGCCATACGGCACCGGTTTGAACCAGCGGCCGGAGAGATTGACCGGCGAGCCGTGAGTCAGGTGTCCGCCCGCGGCCAGGTTGAGCCCCATGAAGGTGTCGCCGGGCTGCATCAGCGCCATGAACACCTCGGCATTGGCCGAGGCGCCGGAGTGCGGCTGCACGTTCGCGAAGCCGCAGCCGAACAGCTTGGTCAGGCGCTCGATCGCCACGCGCTCGACCACGTCGACATACTGGCAACCGCCGTAATAGCGTTTGCCGGGCAACCCTTCGGCGTACTTATTGGTCAGCACCGAGCCTTGGGCTTCGAGCACGGCGCGGCTAACGATATTCTCCGAGGCGATCAGCTCGATCTCATCGCGCTGGCGGCCGAGCTCCTTGCCGATCGCGCCGGCGATCTCCGGATCGCTATCGTCGAGTGCGGCGGAAAGAAATCCCTCCTCCGCGATTTTTGCACCATGAGGGACCGACATGCCGTAACTCCTCGCCAGATAGTCCTACCGTCGTTTTCAGCTGCGAAACGACGAAATCCACGAGCGCCGCTTCTCGGAACCACTCGCGATGCCTTGCGGAACCGTTGTCGCGCCCGCCGTTGGCGCGCTTTCCACCAGCTCGATCCGAGAATGACGCGCCGCGCATGCCGATAGCACATTAGCTAAACAGCGCAAGGTGTTGGGATTAGTCCCCCGGCAAACCCGCTAGATTTTGGGATTCGGTGTTAATCCGTCTCACCGCCCATTCGGCGCTTGACGTATCCATAGCCGGATGGTTATACGTTAATCCATAGCCAACCAGTTATCGATTGCGTTGGCGGGAAAGCGGAGGGATCGGCATGAAGATCAAGTTGACCACCATTTACGTCGACGACCAGGACAAGGCTTTGCGCTTCTACACGGAGGTCCTCGGCTTCACGAAAAAGGGTGATTTCAGCAACGGGCCGTTTCGCTGGCTCACCGTCGCGTCGCCCGAGGAGCCGGACGGCACCGAACTGCAGCTCGCCCTGAACAACAATCCGGCGGCCAAGGCCTATCAGCAGTCCTTGTTCGAGCAGGGCCAGCCCGCGGTCATGTTCTTCACCAGCGACATCAAGGGCGATCACGAGCGCATCAGCGGGCGCGGCGCTGAGTTCATCATGCCGCCGACCGACGTGCCGGGCTCGACGATCGCCAAGCTTGAAGACACATGCGGCAATCTCATTCAGATCACCCAGCTCGCGCGCTGGTAGCCTGAGCGGTCGCCAATTCCGATGACCACGACGCACGACACGTTGTTTCGAACGCTCGCCGATCCGACCCGGCGGGCCATCTTCGAGCGTTTGTGCAGCGAGGGCGAGCAAACGGTCGGCGCGCTGACGGCGCGCGCCGGCGTCTCACAGCCCGCCGTCTCAAAACACCTGGCGGTGCTCAAGCAGGCCGGACTGGTGCGCGACCGCCATGAAGGCCGTCAGAACTCACTACAGTGCGCAGCTCGCCGCCCTCTCCCCGCTGATCGACTGGACCAACCAGATGGCCGGTTTTTGGGAGAGCCGCTTCGACCAGCTCGAAGACTTGTTGAAGCGCATGGATCAATAAGCCGAAGGCGGCGCGCACACGCCGCCGGCCAAGTTTCCATACATCGCCAAGGGAGGCTTCCATGAACTGGAACAACTGGCTTCGTCAGTTACATCGCTGGATATCGATTATTTTCACAGCGACCGTCGCCGCCAATTTCGTTGCAATGAGCATGGGACAACCGCCAGTGTGGGTGGTTTACTCGCCTCTGCCGCCGCTCGCCTTGCTCCTGCTCACCGGTTTGTACATGTTTGCGCTGCCGTATTTTCGCGGCAGCCGCGTGGAGAAGGGACAGGCATGAAAAAGAGCAAGCCAAAAAGCGCGACGCAAGCCGACAAATCACCGTCCGAACATATTGATGGGCGGATCAAGGAGCTTGGCGACTGGCGAGGCGAGATACTGGGCCGGGTCCGTGCTTTGATCAAAGAAGCCGACCCGGACGCGGTGGAGGAATGGAAGTGGCGCGGCGTTCCGGTGTGGTACCACGACGGCATCATCTGCACCGGCGAGACCTACAAGAGCGCCGTCAAGATGACCTTCGCCAAAGGTGCAGCCCTACCGGATCCCGCCAAGCTCTTTAATGCGAGCCTCGAGGGCAACACGCGCCGCGCCATCGATTTTCACGAAGGCGATACGATCAACGAGAGCGCGTTGAAGACACTCATTCGCGCAGCTGTGGCGCTGAACGCGGCCAAAGCGAAGCGCTGATTGAGCGGCGAAAGCCGTTCCCAGGTTTCGCTTCGCTCAACCAGGCTACCAGAGAATGATTAGTTCGCCGTCGCGGCTTGCGCGCCCGGCAGCCCGTCCTTGCCATAAATGTCTTCGCGGAACTGCACGACGCCGTCGGCACCCGACCAGGCGGTGACATAGACCCAGTGCAGGGGCACCGGCTTCACCAACTGGGCGTCCTTGCGATCGCCCGACTTGATGACCCGGTCGATGTCCTCGAGCGACCAGCCGCGCGTCTCCTGCAGCAGCCAGGCCACGAGCAGACGCACGTTCTGCACCCGCATGCAGCCGGACGAATGGAAGCGAAAATCCTCGCCGAACAGATTCTTCAGCGGCGTATCGTGCATGTAGACGCCGAAGGCGCTCGGAAAATTGATCCGGATCGAGCCGAGCGAATTGAGGCTGCCGGGGTCCTGCTTGAACGAATAATGGGTGGCGTCGGACGAATACCAGTTGATCTGCGACGGCTCGAGCTGCTTTTGTTTGCTGTCGAAAATCCGGATATGATTTTTGGTCAGATAATCCGGCGCGTCCTGCATCTTCGGAATCAAATCCTTCTGGACGATCGACGGCGGCACCGTCCAAAACGGATTGAAGTTGATCTGTACGATCTTCGAGTTGATTTCCGGCGAAGGCCGGTCCGGCTTGCCGGCCACGGCCGCATGGCGCGAGACCGCGACGCCGTTCTCGATCGCCTCGATGCGCGCCGCCGGAATATTGGCGACCACATAACGCGGCGACAGATTGGCGCCGAGCGTGCGCAACCGCGTGACATTGACCTTCAACTGCGACAGCCGCACCGGCGCCGGCACGTTGAGCGCCGCCAGCGTCTCGGCGCGAATGACGCCGTCGACAGTGATGCCGTGACGGGCCTGGAAGCGCCGCACGGCGCCGAGCACGTAGGAATCATAAACGTCGGTGCCGGCCGCATTCGGATCGATGTCGCCGGAGGCGACGAGCCGGGCTCGCAGCGGAATGACGCCGGGATGCCGGTCGCCGAGCTGCAACGTGTTCACCGGCGGAATCAGCGGCCAGCCGCCACGCGCTACGATCGTCGAATAGCGTTCGACCGCCTGTTCGGTGGTCTGCGCGGTCGCCGCTGAAACCGTCGGCTCGGACGCCTTCGGCATGTGGATGGTGCGCGACGCTTCGTCGAAGTTCTGGCCGACCGCGCCCCGCTGCGTGTCGCCGATCAGGGCGTCGAGCGCGGCATCTTCAGCGAACGCGGCACCAGCCGCCACGCCTGCCGCGGCGGCTGCGGTCGCGCCGCCGAGATGGCGAAGGAACGCGCGCCGGTCGGGCCGGGCGCGATTGCGGTCATGTCGTTCAGTCATTGCTTGGTCCCACCGATCCCCAAGCTTTTAGCAGCACAACATGAAGGCCGAAATGGGCCAAACCGCCGGAAGGGCGCGCGGGGTGCAGCCCGATCGGCCAAGCTGCGCGCCGCCCTCGATGTCATGGTCCCTATGTAATGGTCCCTGCGCGCCCAAGTCTTACTCCGTTGCCGAAGTTCGTTTGCCTTGTTGTGGATGCCTATTCGTTGCAATAATTGGATTCTTCTCACCACAACGAAAACGTTGGCGATAGAAAAACTGTAGTAACGGGTCCAACTTCCGATTCTATTACGCCATCGCTTTGTTTCAGATTGCTTGCGCGGGCCAGTGCACATCCATTTGCAGCGCCGCCTGAACGCCAATCCAGATCCCCTGCCGGAGGGCGACGATGAGGATTAGCGCGACCCCGTCCAGCCGACGCGTACGGAGGACAATGTAGCTTGGCTCCCGATGACCCCGCGGGCGGATTGCCGGTCGGAGAGATATCGCGCGGGCGGCTTTCCCAATGTTTTGCGAAATGTCGCCGTGAAGCTGCTGGCGCTTTCGTAGCCTAGACGAGGAGCAATCGTTTGGATCGTTTCGCCTGCCTCTAAGAGTCGTAAGCCGACGAGGACGCGCATTTGGCGCCGCCAGCCGCCAAAACCCATTCCGGTTTCTTCCTGCAGCAGGCGGCCGAGGGTGCGCTCGCTCAGTCCAACGCGAGAAGCCCATTCCTCAGCAGTTGCTTTATCGGCAGGCTCGTCGATCAAACGCTCGGCGATGCGGCGCAGTCGTGCATCCCTCGGCATAGGAAGCCGCAACTGCTCGATCGGCGCGCTGACCAACTCGTCCAGGATGACGTTGGCAAGGCGCTCCTCCGGTCCGCCGGCGTTATAGCTATCCGGAAGCAGAACCGCGCGCCGCAACAGCTCTTGAAGCAACGGGGAAACCGAAATTGCGCAACACGTTTTTGGCAGCGCCGCCGCGCGGTCGCAATCCAGATAAAGATAGTAGACCTCGACGTTGCCGCTTCCCGAGTTTCGATGCGGTACCCCGGCCGGAATCCACACCGCGCACTGCATCGGAACGATCCAAGCGTCGTCCTCTGTCTGGCACGTACTGATGCCGCGGGCGGTGAACGCAAGTTGACCTTTGTGATGCCGATGGACCGGCGTGCACCAGGGATCTGCAAGCGCATCCGTCCCCAACACCCAGACCGGCGTTGGTACGGAATCGGGATTCGGAGCGGGGGCCCAGGGATCGGTGAGCAGCATGGAAACTTTCGCGCAGATCGACAACAAATCGCCCGCAATACTTCTAACCGAAAAGGCCGAACATTCCAGCAATTTCAGTAGTTTATACTCGTTCAAAATTGTCGTGTGCTGATCAAGGATTGTGCATTTGAGTTGCGCATGAGCGGACCATCCGTCTGTCAATTACGCGATGACGGAGTTGCGAAAGCCGCCGACTGTGCAAGAGCCGACGTTCCAAGTTCGGCACACGTGCGGTTCGTTCTCCGCGGTGCAAGCCAAGTTTCCTTCGCTCCACTTCCACATCAGCTGAGCGACTTGCACGCCAGCCGCGCGGAACGCGTCACCGGCGCGCCGCGATCGACACGACCGGCGGAGCGAGGACATGTGCTCGCCGAGATCGACGGCGCGTTCTTCCCGCCTCGGCGTACGCGGAACGAAACTCCCGGTCGCGATGCGGAATAATCGCGTGCACGGCTGCCGCAGAAAGATCCAAGCCGCTCCATAAATCGGCGCTGGCTCAAATAACTTCGATGAGTACTCGGGCAGACGGCTAAAACGCGATAGCGACGGCACGCACTGAGCGAAGGTGAAGATTTTCAGACAAGTTCTTAATAAGAATAATTCTGAAATACTGACGGTGCGTCGATCAATACATGCCATTGATTGCTGTTCGGCGCCGAAGATCTCGCTTTTGGCGGAAACGCGATAGAGATTGTCAAAAACGGCAATGTTAGGAAACGCACCTCGACTTTAGCCTGCTCGCGGAAAATGTCGCGAGGGGCTTGATGAGGGGCAAAGTCATTTCGAGGGCAGAGACCGACGCACGGTCGCGCTCTACAAAAAACACTCAACTGGCACGAGAGAAGACAGCCTCGCTTTCACGGCGAGTGGTGTCACTGCCCCTTCTACCTTTGCACGAAAGCGCAGCGGCCAAGAAATCAACAATCGGGCGCGGCGGCGATGCGTTGCTCCGCTGTGATCGCAATCAAATGGCTATGGAATCAGAGGGTCTGGCGGGTGAGTGAGATGGAATTGGGAAGCAGTAACAACTGGGATGTGGGTCGCAGCACGTGGCGCCGTCGGGTCTTAATAGCGACGACTGCGTGCGCCGCAGTACTCGCCGCCGGAGCAAGCAGCAGAGCGCAAACGGCGCCCGAGAGCGACGCCGGCAAGACGTTGCCGCCGGTCGTCGTCGAAAGCCCGCAGCAGCGCAAAGAAGCCGCGCCGACCAAGCCGCAGCCGGTACGTCATGCGACCGCCAGCCGGGTTAAGCGCGGCCGTTCAACGACGTCTTCAGCCAATGCCGCAAACGCAGCATCCAGCAACGCCGCCGGGGGCGGCGGCACGCAGGGAGGCGCCGGCTCGATCCACGGTTTTGTCGCCACCCAGACCAGCAGCGCGACCAAAACCAACACGCCGATCCTGGAAACGCCGCAGTCAGTTTCGGTGATCACGCCGTCGCAGATGCAGGCGCAAGGCGCCACCGATCTGACCCAAGCGATCCACTACACGTCGGGAGTCATCGGGGCGATCAACGCCACGGACACCCGCTGGGACGCACCGCTAGTGCGCGGCTACATCGCCCCGCTTTATCTGGACGGCATGTTGTTGCCGATTGGATCGAACCTTTTTGCCCGACCGCGCATGGAAGTTTATGGGTTGCAGGAGATCGACGTCCTCAAAGGCTCCGCCGCCGGCTCGCTTTATGGACAGACCTCGCCTGGTGGCCTCATTGACATGATCAGTCTGCGCCCGACTTCAACGCCGGTTCATAACGTTCAAATCCTGGGCAATACTTTCGGCAACGTGCAGGGCGCCTTTGACGTCGGCGGTCCAATCGATAAGGAAGGGCATTTCCTCTATCGGTTGACCGGCGTCGCCTATGACGGCGGCACCCAGATCACCGACGTCAACGCCCTCCACGAATTCCTGGCCCCAGCCTTCACCTGGCAACCCACCGGCGCCACGACATGGACGTTCCTGTCGAACGTGACGCACGACAGGACGGGTACGCCGATCCAATTTTTGCCTGCGCAAGGCACTCTCCGTTTCAATCCAAACGGCCTGCTCTCGCTATCGACCAATGTGGGCGAACCGGGACATGATTTCTTCGAGCGCGACCAGGCGATGGCCGGCTACCTGTTCGAGCATCATGTCGATGACATCTTTACCGTTCGACAGAACCTGCGTTACGCGACGCTTAACACCAACACCCAATCGGTCATCGGAGGCGGCCTGCTGACGGGCAGCTTCATGCAGCTCAGTCGCTCGAACTTTTCATTGCCTGAGGATACGACGGCTTTCACGCTGGACAATCAGGCGGAGGCCAAGTTCGCCATGGGGCCGCTGCTGCAAACCGCGCTGATTGGCCTCGATTACCGGCACGTAACCGATGCCTTCAGTTCCGGTGTTAACGGTGCGCCGCCGATCAACATGTACAATCCGGTGTACGGTGCGACGCTGATCGCACCGCCGATCTCGACCAACACCGGGCAGTTCCAGGATCAAACCGGGCTCTACGCTCAAGACCAGATGAAACTTGGCGGCTGGGGATTGACGCTGAGCGGCGGCACGACCAAGTGGAGACGACAACCGACAACTACATCAAAGGCACAAGTTCGAGCCTGGACACCGACGCCTTCTCAGGACGCGCTGCGTTGAACTACGTGTTCGGTTTCGGCCTGGCGCCGTACATCGCCGCAGCGCGCTCGTTCAATCCCAACCTCGGCACCAACTTCGCGGGCACGCCGTTTCTGCCGTCGTTTGGTACCGACTATGAGGTCGGCATCAAATATCAGCCGCCAATCCTCAATATGTTGGTGACGGTCGCTGCTTACACCCTGGATCAGACGAACGTCCTAGCGGCCGATCCCCTGCATGTCGGATTCAGCACGCCAATCGGTGCGGAGAGCGTGAAAGGATTCGAGTTCGAGGACAAGTGGAGCGTGACGGACCGCTTCAATCTCATCGCCTCCTATACCTACAATGACGCGCGCATCACCGCCGGCCCACCGGCGACTCCAAGCACACCGACGACCGTCGGCAATCGCGCCCCGTCCGTGCCTTTGAATCAAGCGGCTCTGTGGAGCGACTACACGCTTCATGAGGGGGTGCTGGCCGGTTTCGGATTCGGCGGCGGCGTGCGCTACATCGGCAACAGCTACGGCGACGCGGCCAATATGCTCTACATACCGTCTTACACGCTGTTTGATGCCGCCCTGCACTATGATCTGGTCAATCTCTACCCGGCATTGAAAGGAGCGGTTCTGCAGTTCAACGTCCTCAACCTGTTCAACACGTATTATGTCTCTGGCTGTCAGAGCACCAGCGCGTGCTTTCTCGGCAACGGGCGCGTGGCGAAGATCAGCATGCGCTACTCGTGGTGAGGCATCATGGCGGCACCGGGCCGATTTGCGCCGCGCACGGTGCGTCTGTGGTGTGCGATCCACACCTGGTCAAGCTTAATCTGCACGTTGTTTTTGTTCGTGCTGTGTCTCAGCGGCCTGCCGCTGATCTTTCACGACGAGCTTGACGAGTTCCTGAGCGACGTCGCGCCGGCTGCGGAGATGCCGGCCGACGCGCCGCGCATCAGCGTCGACCGCGCTGCCGAGATTGCGCGCCAGCGCCTTCCCGGCAGCGCTCATCACGTTCATCGTCGCCGACCGGGACGAACCGGTCTGGCGCGTGCCGATGGCGCCGCGCGTCGACGCCCGCGATTTCATCGACGTGGTCACGATCGATGCGCGCACTGGCGCGGTACTTGGCGTTGCCAAAAGCTATTCCAGTCCGGTGATGGCGTTCATGCTCCGGCTGCACACCAACCTGCTGGCTGGCCAATTCGGATCGCTCTTTCTTTGCTTTGTCGGCTTGTGCTTTCTCGCCGCCGTGGTGTCGGGCGTGGTCATCTACGCGCCGTTCATGCGCAAGCAGCCGTTCGGCGTCGTCCGCGACCAACACGGTCCGCGACGGCGTTGGCTCGATCTGCACAATCTCATGGGCATCGCCATCACACTGTGGCTCCTGGTGGTGGGCGGCACCGGTGTGGTCAACACGCTCGCGCGGCAGATCGCCGGCTATTGGCAGCGGACCGAGCTGGTCGAGATGATCGCGCCGTGGCGCGGGCAGCCGGCGCCGAGCCACGTTGTTTCGCCGCAGCAAGCGCTGGATGCGGCAGCGGCCGCCGCTCCGGCGATGGAACTCAGCTCGATCGCAATGCCCGGCAATCTGTTCGCCGGGCCGCATCACTACACGATCTTCTTTCGCGGCAAGACACCGTTGACCGCGCGTATCCTCAAGCCCGTCCTCATCGACGCCGAGACCGGAGCGTTCACGGCGACACGCGACCTGCCGTGGTATGCGCAGGCGCTGTTCGTGTCGCAGCCGCTGCATTTTGGCGACTATGGCGGCCTGCCGCTGAAGATCGTTTGGGCGCTGCTCGACCTCGTGACGATCATCATCCTCGGCAGCGGCCTTTATCTGTGGCTGGCGCGACGGGAGTCGCAGATCGACGTCTTGCTTGGGCGGACGGCTGACAACAATGGACTGCAGGCGGGCGTCATGCAGCAGGCGGGGAAATGACGACACCGCCCGCGCGACGCCGCGTCGCCATGCGCGTCTTTGCGATCCCTGCCCTGCTCGCGATCTTGATGGCCGGCGGCCTGATCGCGGGTTTGCTGGGTGACGGAATCTGGGACGCCACGTCGTGGATCGCGCTCGCAGTACCGCTCGTGCTGATCGTTTGGCGCACGCTCAAGCTGCCGTGGCCGGGCGGCGCCCGCGCGCGATTTTAGGAATTTGGTGCGGCTGCGATATGAACAAGTACCGCCACGCGAAAAATCCCCGGCGCAAGCGCCGGGGACTTTGGCTGGACAGTATGGACGGAAAGGCATTCCATCACGGCGGCGACAGCCGCCGGCAGGCTAGATCTTGCAAGCGTCGGGTCCGCTCAGAGCCGATACAAAATCTGATCGGTCCAGAAGCGCTCGAGGCGATGCAGCGCCTTGTTGAGCACGCCGAACTCATCGGCATTGATGCCGCCGACCTGCTCGACCGTGCGCACATGCTTCTGATACAGCGCATCGACGATGTCGCGCACTTCGCGGCCCTTGTCGGTGAGCTTGATGCGGACCGAGCGCCGATCAACGCGCGAGCGCTGATGATCGAGGAAACCCATCTCGACGAGCTTCTTCAGATTGTAGGAAACGT
The DNA here is from genome assembly GCA_963737755.1 of uncultured Alphaproteobacteria bacterium. Taxonomy (GTDB): domain Bacteria; phylum Pseudomonadota; class Alphaproteobacteria; order Rhizobiales; family Xanthobacteraceae; genus BOG-931. Next base: position 31,024 of record CAVTTZ010000038.1, read on the forward strand.
TGGAGCCGAGATAGTAACCGCGCGTGCGCAATTCGCCGGCGGTGAGTTCTTTGTCGCCGATATTATAAAGGAGCAGCGCCTGAACGGAATTGATGTCGGCACGGCCGCGGCGGTCGAATTCGTCCTTGATCACGTCAAGCAGACGGCGATGCAGACGCTCGACCAAGGTGAGCGCCTCCAGATAATGCGGCCGGATATGGTCGAAGCGCGCCTCACGTTCGGCGGGCTCGACCGTCTTGACGACGGCTTTCATTGTGACGCCTTTCCTTAAATTCTATCGTTTTCGTCGACGGGCCCTGTTCCCGTCGTAGGCGCCACCTTAGGGACGCAGGGTCTAAGATCAGTTTAAATAACACGATAAAAATTAGCGTTTATTCGCCGCGGTGGCAGTGTGATTAAGCCTTGATTTACAAAGGCTTTTTTGACGTTCGATTTACCTCAATAAAGCGCCGTGCTAACGCGCTTTACGGGCCGCCTCCGCAGTGCAGTTTCCAGTCAGGACACGATCGGTGCAACGCCTGCCATACGACTATCGCGCTGACCCTGCCGTTCCCTGCTTCGCGGACGACCGCCCCGTCATCGTTTTCGACGGCCACTGCGTCCTGTGTTCCGCATTCGCGCAATTTATTCTTAAACATGATCACGATGCGCGGTTTCGTCTGCTGGCCGCGCAATCCGATCTGGGCACGTGCACTATACCGGCATTTTGGTCTCGATCCCGTAAATTACGACACCTATGTTTTGTTACAGGACGGTAACGCTTACTTTCGTTCCGATGCCTCGCTCCGGATCCTGAACGGCCTCGGCGGAGGATGGTCGCTGCTGGCGACGTCGGCGCGCATCATCCCCGCCCCGCTCCGCGACTCATTCTATAACGTGATCGCGCGCAATCGGCTGCGCTGGTTCGGCACGCGCGCGCAATGCTTTCTGCCCGCGCCATCGCAAGCGGATCGTTTTCTTTGATGAGTACGCCCCTCAAGGTGCTGGTGATCGGCGGCTATGGCGTTTTCGGCGGCCGTCTGATTCAGTTGCTCGAAGACGAGCCGCGATTGAGTTTGTTTGTTGCGGGACGCTCGGTGGCACGCGCCGACGCTTTCGCGCGCTCGCGCGGCAGCACGGCGGCAAAACTAACGCCGATCGACTTCGATCGCGCGGGCGACGTCGCAAGCCGATTGGCCGCGATCGAGCCCGATATCGTGGTCGACGCCAGCGGACCGTTTCAGGCTTATGGCGATGATCGCTATCGTGTGGTCGAGGCGTGCATCGCGCAGCGCATCCATTATCTCGATCTCGCCGACGGATCGGATTTTGTCGCCGGCATCGACGCGTTTGATGCGCAGGCGAAAGCTGCCGGCATCTACGTGCTCTCCGGCGTTTCGAGTTTTCCGGTTCTGACGGCAGCGGCCGTGCGGCGGCTCGCCGACGGAATGACGGCGGTAACCGCGATCCGCGGCGGCATCGCACCCTCCCCCTATGCCGGCGTCGGCGAAAATGTGATCCGGGCCGTCGTCGGCTACGCCGGCAAACCCGTTCGGCGCAAACACGCCGGCGCGTTCGGCGCCGGTTATCCGTGGACCGAGCAACTCCGCTACACCATCGCGGTACCGGGCCTTGTGCCGCTTGGCGACCGATTGTTCTCGCTGGTCGACGTGCCAGACTTGCAGGCGCTGGCGATACTGTGGCCGGAGGCCCAGGAGATCTGGATGGGTGCCGGGCCAATTCCAGAATTGTTGCATCGCATGCTCGCGGCATTGGCGTGGCTGGTGCGCCTGCGACTTGTGCCGACGCTCGCCCCGTTGGCTCCGGTGATGCATGCCGCCACCAACCGGATTCGCTTCGGCGAACACCGCGGCGGCATGTTTGTTGACGTGGAGGGGCGCGATGCTTCGGGCGTCGCGCGCAGGCGAAGCTGGCATCTTCTCGCCGAGGGCGACGACGGCCCACTGATCCCATCGATGGCGGTCGAGGCCATTATTCGCAAGGCACTGGAAGGTCGCACGCCCGCTCCCGGCGCCCGCGCCGCCGTCCGCGAACTCGAGCTCGACGATTACCAACCGTCGTTCGCGCGGCGCACGATCTTCACCGGCATTCGCGACAATGGCGCCGAGGATGTCGGCCATGGCGCGCCGCTTTATGCAAAACTTCTCGGCGCGGCATGGCTGCAGCTTCCGGCACCGATCCGCCGCATGCACGAGGTGAGCGGAACGCGCTTGGCGAAAGGCCGCGCCACCGTGAGGCGCGGACGTGGCGTGTTGGCCCAGTTGGCCGCCAACATCATCGGCTTTCCGCCGGCCTCCGCCGACGTTCCGGTGATGGTCGAATTCAATGCCGCACACGGTGCAGAAACCTGGAAGCGGACATTCGGCGAGCGCAGCTTCTCCAGCCACCAGTCGTCTGGACGCGGCCGGTCGCAGCATTTGCTCAGCGAGCGGTTTGGGCCGCTGCGGTTCGACATGGCGCTCGTGGCAAATGCCGCGCGTTTGTCGCTGGTGCCGCGCCGCTGGAGCCTGTTCGGCGTGCCGCTGCCGATGGTGCTGGGGCCGCGTTCGGACGCCTACGAAAGCGCGGAAGACGACCGGTTCAACTTCCACGTCCGCATCAGTCATCCGCTCACCGGCCTGATCGTCCAGTACGATGGCTGGCTTGTGGAAAGCTGACGGCGCGCAACGCCGCGCTCAATGCGCCGCCGCAGTTGAGAAAATGTGGATCACCAAAACGCCGGCCACGATCAGCGCGATGCCCAGCAGCGCGAAGGCATCAAGCCGCTGCCCGAAAATCGTCCAGCCGATCAGCGCGATCATGGCGATGCCCGCGCCGGACCACACCGCATAAGCCACCGCGACCGGAATGCTGCGCAACGTCAGCGACAGGAAATAGAAGGCGATACCGTAACCGACCAGCACGATGGCCGTCGGCAGCGGCTTGGTGAAGCCCTGCGACGATCCGAGCGCCGAGGTGGCGATGACCTCCGATACGATCGCGACGCAGAGGTAAAGCCAGCCCAAGAGTTCGCTCCGTTGTCGCGGCCCGCACCGCAAGCCCGTCCACTACCGAACCGCGAAATGGAATTGCCCGCCGGCCCGGCCCAGTGTAGCGCCGAATGGCTGTGTGGCTGCCCGGCAAGCTTACGGGAAATTTAGCCGACGACCACGGCCATGGCACTTCCGAATGTTCGCGGCCGTACCAATCTTCGAGAAAGCTCAGCCGGAAAGGAATTCCTCATGCGGAGCCTACGATCGCGCGCAAGCACCGGTGTTGTCGCCATGATCCTAGTGGCGGCCGCCGCCATGTCGGCCGGCCTCAATTCGGCCGCAGCAGCCAATCCGAGGCACGCGCGCCACCCCTACGCGTCCCCACACGTCCATCACTATTATTCGGGTGCCTACAGAGCCCGGCCAGTTCCTGGCCGAACGCTGCCCTACGGGCCGGAATACGGCTTCCTGCGTCACGTCCCGCCGAATGCGGTTCGCGGTCCGGGATACACCTATGTCCCGGGCGTCGGCATCCTCGGCGAGTCTGTGCGATCTGCCTTCGAGCGCCTGCCCCAACGAGTATCGCGACGTCCGGTAGGTGGCGGCGGCACGGGCTGCCCGCCTACGAAGCCGCCGGCTTTCGCGATGGGGCACGTTTCGGGCCGTAACGCGCCGCAGGCGCCGTCCGACGCCAGGACCGGCCATAATGCGACGACCGGTTGACACTGCACCGATCCGCCGCGATAAACAGCCCCCACGGAATTCCCGTCATTGCGGGCAACGTCCGTTCCCACGTCATCGGAAAGCGTGTGCCTGTCGGCCTACGCGCGACGTGCGGGAGAGTGTCCCGAGTGGCAAAGGGGGCGGACTGTAAATCCGCTGGCTTACGCCTTCGTAGGTTCGAGTTCCTACCTCTCCCACCAATCATTTGAAAACAGCAATGGCCGCGACGGCCTGAACGCCGGGCAAAGATCCAATCGAATTCGTAAGACAATGTTCATGGAAAAGTTCGACCGCCGAATTCAGCCTGCGCCGTCGACGGGTGCTTTGGCGGAAATTGGACGACGTTCGACTTCAATCCACGAATGCGCGGACTGGGATCGGCGGCCGACCATCAGACGGTATCCTTTCCCGCAATTTGCGTGTAAATGCGCGTCCATCGACAATGGAGAGTTCAGTGCCCATAGTTCTTCGCGGCTACGCAAAAGACAAGAACGGCGACCTGGTGCCGGTCGGAAGCATGACCGCTCCTCATCGGAAAGACATGACTCCACGGGAGCGTCGTGACAAACGGCACTTGATCAAGCGTGGGGCGACGGTCTTCAAAAAGGAAGTCATTCGCCCGGACGCAAAATAGACAGCAGGTCTAAACCGACCGGGTTTTGAGATGCTGAAAGAGGGGCTGCTCCCAACGGGCGGCCCCTCTTCGTTTGTGCACTCGGTGAAAGCGGGGCTGCGGCTATATCCGGCCCAGCAGCACGAGGATGATAACGATGACCAAGATAAGCCCGAGGCCACCACCGGGGCCATACCCCCAGCTTCTTGAATAGCCCCAACTCGGCAATGCGCCGATCAACATCAGGATCAGCAGGATAATAAGTATTGTCCCAAGCATGGTCTTTTTCCTCGACCGTTAAATACAAAAATAAAATGCGTATAGCTTGCTAAAGTTCCGGGAGGAGCATTGTACTGATGGCGCCGGGATGGCCGTGATCTGAGTGCAGCGCCGGAGAGACCCGCTCGCTGGAGAGAGGAATGCGTACTCGACCGTTCGATGCCGTTGGCAATTGGGCCCTTTGGTTGCTTTTCGCGGTCGCCCTGTGCCTGAGCGTCATTCTTTTGATTCCCGACCTTCGCGCAGCGGTCCTTCCGAGAGACACAATCGTCTTGGCGTGTGCGGCAATCGTCGCTTGGATATTTGTTCTCAGTCGCGCAATCGGGCCAACGCGCAATCTACTTTCAAGAAACAAGCACCCGAGAGACTGGTCAGGGAAAGGCGATTGAGACCGCTTCCCGACTTCAATGGGGGGGCCGCGCGAGATATCGACCATCAACGAGAATGCCGATGACAAGCACCGTTGGCCAGAACGACTGCGTCCCCGCCTTGGTTGATCAGCCAGTGGAAGGCTTCGCAGATCTGAAACGCTGTTGGTCATTCGAGCAATCGGATGCGGAGAGAAGCAACTGTTTCTGTGCGCATGGTATCTCTTGCTGACCTCCGGATCAGCCACACCCGCCGAGCTTATAAATTTCAGCTTTGGACGCCATGGCGGTTGCCGCACGATCCGCTGGGCAGATAGCCATCGTAGTGGCTGATCGTCTCATAAATTGGCGCCCGAGTCGGCGGCGGATCGACGGCGGCGTCGGGCACGGTCTTCGTCCCGGTTTCGGCAGCGCCGGTGCAGCCAACGCCGAGCGCGAGTGTCGCCGCGACAAGCGCGCTGGTGAGAGTTTGATTTCGACACGGCGAAAGTTCTTCTTCCAAACGTTGCCCTAGACAAATAACCGTCGCGTCGAAGCCTCGTTTCAGCGAAGACTCTTCCCGGCGAGTGACACCCTGCCGCAGAATCATTAGGAACGTTGTGCCCCATTTAATGTTTGGGCAATTCTAATTCTGCATTTGGCGTTCCCTGCCTAGAAGCGTCCAGACTTGTGGTATAGCCAACATCTCATCATGACCCAGTCCGCAAACCTCTTCGACTGCCCCTCCTGCCACGCGCATTACAAGATCGTCCGAATGGAAAGCGATCACGTCGACGTCGACGGACCGATCGCCTGTCGGAGTTGCGGCGCTCCACTGCAGGGGCGTGAGGGCAATGAGATCCTCAAGTACTTTCTGGTTAGCGGCCGACGCGCGCGCGGAACGCGGCAGCAGCATCCGTAGCTTCAGTGGCGGCTCCGACTGGCTGCAATTCCACACGCTTCGCCCTTCCTGACCGCTCCACAGGTGCTTGACTATCCTTGTTAAACCTTGGCGCTCGCGACGTTGCGCGCTATGGGTTCGGCTATGCCCATCTCGCCTCCTGCTGAGCACCTCAGGTGAAGGACAACCCCGCTTTCCGCCGCAAGCCGCATCAGCGCGCGCGCCCCGCCCAGGGACATTTTCGCCGGCCGCGCGCTGGCGCGGATGATGGTGTCATCATCCTCTATGGCTGGCACACGGTGACGGCGGCGCTCGCCAACCCGGCACGGCATTTCCGCAAATTGCTGGCGACCGAGAACGCCCTGCGGCGGCTGACCGAGGAAGGCATTCGGCTTCCGATCGAGCCCGAGCTGGTGCGACCGGATGCGATTGCGGCGCGGCTTTCGCCCGACGCCGTGCACCAGGGCCTGTTTGCCGAGACCGATCCCCTGCCGACGCCGCCGTTCGCAGAGCTGGCCGCTTCTGGAATCGTGCTGGTGCTCGATCAGATCACCGACCCGCATAATGTCGGCGCGATCCTGCGCACCGCTGCGGCTTTTGCGGTCGCGGCTGTGGTGACGACGGCGCGTCACAGCCCGGAGGCCACCGGCGTGCTCGCCAAGTCAGCGTCCGGCGCGCTCGAATGGGTGCCGATCGTGATCGTGCAAAACCTCGCGCGCGCGCTCACGGAGATGAAGGAGCAAGGTTTTCTGGTCGTCGGTTTGGACAGCGAGGGCAGCGCAGATCTGGCCGCGACGCCGCTGACGGCACCGTTGGCGCTTGTGCTCGGCGCCGAAGGCAAGGGATTGCGGCAAGGCACGCGGGCAGTCTGCGACGGCCTCGCCCGGCTCGATCTGCCAGGTGTGATCAAGAGTCTCAACGTGTCCAACGCGGCGGCGCTGGCGCTTTACGTTGCCAGCCGTGCGGTCGCGAAGCCGTAGTCCGAATTCATCCCATGTCCTTCGCGGAAAGCCGGCTGCCAATTTTCTCAGACATGCGCAAACGCGAAAAGGCTTGCGGCGAAACCGCAAGCCTTCACCGATCAATCGCGGATCCGAACCGATTAGCCGCGCCAGCGGTGCGGATAATTGCGATACGGAGCGATGTAGGGGCGCCGGTAGGCGTAGCGCGGCCGATAATAATAACGTCCGCTGCCGATGTAGGGATACGCACCCGGCGCCGCGACGCCGGTCGCCGCCGAATAGGTGCCGAACGGCACCATCAGTCCCGGCCCCGTATAAGCGGGTCCCTGGTTCACGGTATAGAGCGGATTGATCGCAGCGCGATAACCGCAGCCGCCGCAGCCACCCACCCGCCGCAGCCGCCACCCCAGCCGTTGGTGTCCCAATGATCGACTGCGATCGGCGCGGGCGCCACCGGCACCGCCGGGATCACCTGCGGAATCGCAACGACCGGCTGAATGACTTCTTGAACGACCGCGACCGGCTGAACCAGCGGCGGCGCAACGGCCACGGGGCCGCCGACAGCAACCAAGCCGCAACCGCCGCATTGGGCGAAAGCGACGGAAGCGAAGACGGTGGCGAACACCGCAACGCACGTCCCCAGAATAGTGCGACTGAACGACATGATGCTCCTTACTCCTCTACGTTGCCCCGTCGGGAGACATTACTGAGAGTGGCTATGACTAAGACTGGCATTCTTGAGAACTGGCATGCGACACACGGTGTCGCTGGAGCGAACATTGTTGAACCGATGTTGTTCCGTCAGTTGGTCTCCAAAAACGATCATCTGTGAAACGGACCGGGTGGACCCGGCGGACCCGCTCCTGGAAAAACGTAGGGCGTGATCACCGGTGCAACGGTCGGGTTGTTTGATGGCAGATCGGCCGGCGTCGGCGCCGATTCCATTTGCCAGCCGCGGACGTAGCCTTGCCCCTGCGGCGGCGCCAGACGGTTTGGCGGTGGCACGATCTCGAGACGGCCGTAGCCGGGCCGTGCGCTGTCGTGCGGAAAATAAGACGGCCCGAGCGCGGCTCGACCCGGATAAGGCGCGATCACCGGCGGCGCGCGATAGATGATCGTCGGGTTCACGATGTTGGGGCGGTTGAGCCCATACTCACCTTCGACGACGGACCAGGAAACATCGACGCCGTTCTCGAAGATCGGCACGTCCGGACGGCTCGGAATGACGAAGTAAGGGCCCATCTGGGCAAAGGCGGGAGATGCAGCACCGGCGGCGCAGAGCACCACCACTTGAACGAGACGCATGAAAAAACCTGTGTTCGGTCCGCGACGAGCTAACGCCGGAGCCGAACAAATTTGCTTTAAAAGCTGCGGAAATTACGCCGCGAATTGTCAGATAGGATTAATCAAATCTTACTGAGGCGCGGTCGCAGCCCGCACCATCCGATTGCGGCCGGCACCGAGACCGCACAACAGCGAAGCCAGGCCGACCACGAGAAAGAACACTGACACCACCGACCACGAGGCGGTCCAGGCGTAAATGACCCCGACCGCAAACGGCCCGGCAAGGCCGCTGAACACATAGCCGACCGTCTGCGCCAACGCCGAAAGCTGCGCGGCGGTTTGCGGGTTCGGAGCGCGCAACGCAAACAACAACAGCGCCAGGCCGAAAGACCCGCCCTGCCCCAGCCCGAGCACGAAGGCGACAAACTTCAGCGACCCGACCGGCGCATAGACAAAGCCGAGAAGACCGAGCGCGGTCAGCACGACCGACGCGGCGACGAGCAAGCGTTGATCGCGCCACTTGCCGGCCGCGATCGGCGCCAGCAGGCCGGAGATGGTCTGGCTGATGTAGCAGATCGACAGGATCAGTCCGCCTTGGGCGGGATCAAGCCCGCGCGCCTGCAGAATGCCCGGGGCCCAGTTGAAGACCGCATAAGCGAGCGCGCTGATCAGGCCAAAATATCCCGTCACCTGCCATGCCAGTGGATCGCGGATCAGTCCAAAGACATTCGGACTGGCGGGGCGCACCCCGGTATCGCGGGCGAACAGCCGCGGCGCGACCACGAACGCACCAAGAAGCGCCGGCAGGCTCCAGATAATGAGCACGAGCTCCCAGCTGCCGCCGAGCGCTTGCTGAAGCGGGATCGCCGTCGACACCGACAAAGCCGGACCGATGCACACCAGCATGGTGTAGAAGCCCATCATCAGGCCGATGTGCCGGGGAAAATCGCGCTTCACCAAAGCCGGGCTCAAGACGCCCATGAGGCATAGGCAAGCACCGACGATCACGGTGCCGAGATAGAGCGGCGCCACGCCAAGGCTGCGCACCAGGCTGCCGACAACGACGCCGATGAGCGCAACAAACAGGACGGCTTCCAGTCCGAAGCGGCGCGCCAACGCCGGAGCGGCGGGCGCGAACAGGCCCAGGCACACAACCGGCAGCATGGTCAGAACGCTGATGCCGACGCTGGTGAGGCCGAGATCGCGCTGAATGTCACCGAGAAACAGCGCCACTGTCGTCAGCGACGGGCGCAGGTTAAAGCCGATCAAGCAGCACGGCGGCGACCGCCAAGGCCGGATGACGGAGCAACCCGACGGCACCAGCGACGCCGCTGCCGGATTTCACGTTGGGAGGCTTCTCCCCCGGCTTGGGATCGGAAACGGCATCCATCGCGCCTTATTGGCTGCAAATGCCGATCCTGCAACGAAAATCCGCGAATAGGACCTATGCCGCCAACGCTGCGAACCTCTCGGCCCCGCCCGAAACCGCACTTTGAACTCGACTTTTGGCGTACGACCTCTGGGGGAGAGACAGTGGGTAAGCGCCTGACTAGGCTGCAAGAAAGGGGATCAGGCCTGCGCGCAAAGCGCGGCGCCCAACCAACGATTTGGGGAGACGACGTCCATGACCACAATGGCGATCAATTCACCACCACGCTCCGGCGGCATGACGGGCGAGCAGCGGCTTGTCATCTTCGCGTCATCGCTCGGAACGGTGTTTGAGTGGTATGATTTCTACATTTTTGGAACGCTCTACGCGATCCTGACGACCAAATTTCTTCCGGTGTGAACCCGTCGTTCGCGTTCATTCTGCTGCTGCTGATCTTCGCCGCGGGTTTTGCTGTTCGGCCATTTGGCGCGCTGATTTTCGGGCGGCTCGGCGACAAGGTCGGGCGCAAAATATACCTTTCTCATCACGATGATCCTGATGGGCGCTCGGAACGTTTTTGATCGGCCTGCTGCCGACCTATGCGCAATGGGGCGTCGCGGCACCGTCCGTGCTGATCGCGCTTCGCCTGATTCAGGGCCTCGCCCTCGGCGGCGAATATGGTGGCGCGGCGATCTACGTCGCTGAGCACGCACCGCCCAATAAGCGCGGCTACTACACCTCCTGGATTAAGACCACGGCGACGCTTGGCCTGTTCATGGCACTGCTATCTGATCCTCGGCATTCGCACCTGGGTGGGTGAGCCCGCGTTTGCCGGCAACGGCGAAGACGGCGTGCACCTCTTTGGCTTCATCTTCGGGGCCGGGCGCATTCCGTTCCTGCTGTCGGGGCATCTTGGTCGTGGTTCAATCTGGATCCGGATGCAGCTCAACGAGTCGCCGATCTTTCGCCGCATGGTCGACG
>CAVTTZ010000039.1:0-93897 GCA_963737755.1 uncultured Alphaproteobacteria bacterium
AATACAAAGAAGCAGATCAACGGACTGGCGCCAAGGTGAGTGAAGTGCGCGCTCGGGCGGATTAGCGGCCAAAACGTTCGCTATGTACTCGCGTTCGGCCTTTTTGCAGTGATCGTTGGCTTTGCAATCGTTTATGTTGCCTTCTTTCACCGGTAACGCTCCGGCTAAACAGACCCGCTTCAATGCGAGTAGCAGCAGCGCCGAAGCGAGCACTGATCAAAAAGCCGAAAGAGTTCGCGATATTCGCGGTTTGCCCAAAGCGACAGGCTGAAGCCGACACAGGGCGAGCTAACGCGGCAGCAACCCTCGGAACTAACGATCGGCAATTACGCCGATAAACTGCTTTAGGAATAAAGCGTCGAGCTACGCTGTCATAAAAATAGCAAACAACAGATTGGCAAATTCGACCCCCTCAGAGGCCAGCCGCTACGCCAAAGCGGCCAAGGCCGGGAAGCTTTATGGCGGGACGTCAGGTCGAATCCAATTACGGCGCCTAAAAAGTTGAATTCAAAGCCCTCCACCCAACCCAACGTCAAGCCGACGTAACCCGCGAGCGAAATGTAAACGCCGGTGCCCGACGAAGTTGTGCCGACCCATCGGCCATCGTAGGGAAAGTCCTTGCCGATCGCGGTCGGCGGCAGGAGACTTTTCGAAGTTCCGGAACAGAATCCAATGCAGCGTGAACGAATGTATTCGAGTTAGCCCGGGCCAAGCGCAATAAATCCCATACGCTCGAAACCTATAATTTTCAATGACGTACAGTATCCGTGGAATGAGCGCTTCCGCGGGCTCGCCGTCGACGGCGACGACCGTCTCAGGCATTACTCCAAACCACCGTCCGTCAGGCGCAAAACCGTTCGTGCGTATCGGGTCCCCCCCAGGCCGTATAATCGTATCGACTGTAGGTGGCCGCATCCTTTTCCTTCACAACGATCCAGGTGTGGACTGCGAAAATGCTGCGCCATCTTACGGTACGAGCGGCAAAAACCCTGATAATTGCATCAGGGTTCGAAGATGCAGGCGGTAAGAGGCCAGCGCTCGATCTGTCGGCGGTCTGCCAATTAGCACGACCGTCGCCAAACCGGAGATAGCGGATGGCGGATGCCGAGAGGGCGAAAAAAATGAGCAGCAGAAAAATGATCAACGGCTTTTTCAAGAGGAAGGCGATGTTGTTCACGTAGATATAGTTCTTCTGTGTGGTCGCACCAACCGCGACACGCCACGGCTGCGACAGCCCGCCGACCTCTGGTTCGATTTCTTCGGCCTCGGTCATCGCAACGATCGCCCAAGTGTAGAATGGGCCGAAACCTGCAAAGCAAAGCCACCAAGGCAAGCTACTTGCTGGCAACGTCACTAGTAAAGCCGTAGTAGCGAGGAACAAAGCGAGCGCAACCCACTCTTTCACCGATTGACGGGATTTTGCTTTCTGTGTTTGCTCGGACATCTGCACGGTCATGTTCGTGTCGGCGAAACCCCAGCGCCGGAGAATGTTTATTTCATTCGTGGCAAAATAGCGCGCGGAAAGGCCGGACGGTAAAAAGGGCCGGGGCGCGAAGGGGCCCACGCTACGAGGGCGGGCGCATGGGCCGTCGCGTTTCGAGCCTTTACCGACTACTTTCGATTTAGCCACCCACTCGACTGAAGAGGATCTCGAGACACTTTGTCTGCTGCGGATAAGCTGATCGGCGTGAGGACCGACGCTTAGTTCATTGTCGCCGATATTGCTGAGTTCGCGTGGAACGAAAGCCCCCGAAGCCGTGACGGTCAATCGAATTTTGCCAGACGAGGAACTCGTCTACTGTAGTAGGTAGCGGGTGCAGGCCTCCTCAAGTGAAAGCAAGCCGCCGCGCACGGCAGCCACTATCTCAGCCTTGCGACGGACCACCCAGCGTTTCGTTCCCGGCGACGGCAGATCAGCAATCGTCAACAGGCTGCCGTCCGGCCCTATTACGTATTTGGGTCTCGCGCGAATTGGTGCCATTGGACGGCTCACCATGCTAAAGCGCGCAAACCTAAGGGTTGACCTCTTAATTTTCTTACCACCGACGCCCTTCCCGCAATCACGACGATTTGGGCGAGCAACGTCTCGACCTCGCGCGCGTCGCACGGTCGGCTAAAGTGTTACGTCCAGCATTACAGCATCCGATCCGATCCCTCTAACTCCGGATCCAATACTAGGTCTATTGATTCACAATCTGATCCAATAGAGTGCACCGACGAGGGCAGTGGCGGCGAAGAAGTTTCGGGCGAGTTTGTCGTATCGTGTGGCGATACGACGCCAATCCTTGATGCGGCAAAAGTAGTTTTCGATCTTGTGGCGGCGTCGGTAGAAGCGTTTAGGACAATAGGCCTTTCGAGCGGCATTGCGGCGGCTGGGAATGATCGGCAACGCCCCTTCATCTTTGATCTGCTGACGGACTTTTTCGCTATCGTAGGCTTTGTCACCGGTGACAGCGAGCGGAGGCCTTGGCGTTTCCAGCACATCTTCGACGACTTGGCTGTCGTGGACGTGCCCACCCGTCACGATGAAGTTGAGAGGACGGCCTTTGCTGTCGACAAGCGCGTGGATTTTGGTCGAGCGGCCGCCGCAACTGATACCGATGGCCTGATTTTTCTCCCCCCTTTTGCCCCACTGGCCGCGCGGTGGGCTTTGATGATCGTGCTATCGATCAAGTGTAGGCTGTCGCGCGATTTTGCCGCCAGGATATCGAAAATCTGCTTCCAGATGCCGCGGCGAGACCATCGGTTGAAGCGATTGTAAGCCGTCGTGTACGGCCCGTAACGCTCCGGCAAGTCTCGCCAAGGCATGCCCGTGCGCAAGACGTAGAAGATCGCGTTCATGATTTTGCGGTCGTCCACCCGTGCGCTCTTGCGAGCCTTCGGAAGAAGCGGCTCCAAAAGCGCCCATTCCTCATCGCTCAAATCAAATCGCATGACCCACCTCCGATTACGGTGAATCACGTTCGTCTTTGCTTTTCAACAAATTATGTGGGTACAGACTTCTAGGCGCAGTCTTGTTGTTTTCTTGGCGGCAAGTTGCACTGTCAGCAAACGCTGGCCGGGTGAGGATCAACCTCAGCCCTTCATCGCTAAGCAAAGATTCCCGGCCAGCTCCTGAATTGGCCGGATTCCGCGCAGTCAAATTCTCGGCCAACGCGCTAGCTGGATAACGGATCAGCGATACTCTCAAGCGATTTCCCCTCAGCGTTGATGCCGAATTTAAGTTCAGTGGCAGCCGCCAGGAGCAGCAGCAACGCTGCAATTCCGTATCCAAAACTTACGCGCCAAGCCGACCCATCGATCAGCCAGCCGATCAAAAGGGGCGAAACGCTTCCGCCAATAGCGGTACCAAGCGCATAAAAACATGCAATGGCCAGGGCGCGCGTTTCGAGTGGGAATATCTCGCTTGCTGTGAGGTATGCAGAACTAGCGGCGGCCGATGCAAAGAAAAAGATAGCGAACCACGCGACCGTTTGAGCCACAACCGAAAGCAAGCCAGCGCCGAACATATAGGCCGTAACGAGTAATAAAATGCCGCTAATCGCGAAGGTCCCGGCAATCATCTTTTTGCGCCCGACGGTGTCGAAGAACGATCCCAGCAGGAGAGGCCCGCAGAAATTGCCGATCGCCAAGACAAAAAGGTAAAGGCCGACCCGCTCGTTCGGCACATTGTAGAAGTGGGCGAGTATCAGGCCAAAAGTGAAAAAGACCGAATTGTACAAAAAGGACTGCGCGACCATAAGCACAAGTGCCAAAACACTGCGTCGGCGATATTGGCCCAGCATTGATGTCAGGATGAGTCGAAGGCCGAATGCCTTCCGCGGATGCACCTCCATTTTCTCGTTCACAGTCGGAAGTTCACGGCCGGTCGACTTGACGACGTGGGCCTCGATCTGCGCGACAGACGCCTCCGCTTCTTCTCTCCGACAGTGAGTGACGAGCCATCGAGGACTTTCTGGTACGAAGCGTCGTAACATCAAGATTGAAAGTCCGGGAGCGCTCGTATTCATTGAGCACGTTTTGAACCGCGAGGACGTGGCGACGATCGAGCTCAACACCTTTCTCGCGCTGCCGCCGTAAAAAATTATCGACATCGATTTTAGTTCGCGGCTCGAAGCTCGCGTATTCACGCGCAACCATGATTTTACCCTCGCGATTTTCTCGCATGCCATTTGGGCACGACGCCACGCAAAGCAAGATGCGTGGCTTCGCTCACCAGTTTAGATTGTGCGGATCGAATACAATCGGATCTTAGGGCAAATCTTAGGGTATGACCGGGCAATGATCGTGGAATACCCTTGTAGATCAGATACTTAAGCCAACAAAATGGTGCCGCGGAAGGGATTCGAACCCCCGACCCCCGCATTACGAATGCGGTGCTCTACCAGCTGAGCTACCGCGGCACATCAGCGGCAGCGTCCTAGTAATACCCGAAAAGTGTAAAGGCAAGGCGTCAGCGGCGAAGCTTTCTGGCCGCCAGTCCCCTAAAATCACACCGCGAAAGCGCTTCAAGATGAAACCGGCGCCTCGGCGCGCAGCTTGAACCGCTGGATTTTGCCGGTGGCGGTCTTGGGCAGTTCGGCGCGGAACTCGAGCCAGCGGGGATATTTGTACGGCGCCAGCGTCTCGCGGCAATGGTCCTGCAAGGCGACCCGCAGGGCTTCGCCGGCGCGGTCGGGCGCCTTCAGCACCACGAAGGCTTTCGGCTTGATCAGGGTGTCGGCGTCCGGCCAGCCGACCACTGCCACCTCAAGCACTTCGGGGTGGCTTTGCAGCGCCGCCTCGACCTCGAACGGCGACACATAGATGCCGCCGACCTTGAGCATGTCGTCGCGGCGGCCGCAGTAAACGTAATAGCCCTGCTCGTCGCGGAGATATTTGTCGCCGGAGCGGGTCCATTCGCCCAGGAACGTCGTGCGCGATTGTTCGCGGTTGTTCCAGTACATCAGCGCGCTGGTCGCGCCACGCACCTGCATCTCGCCCATTTCGCCGTGCGGCCTCGATCACGCGGCCATCGTCGTCGATCAGCCGCACGTCGTAGCCGGGCACCGGCTTGCCGGTGGTGCCGTATTTCACCTCGCCGGCGCGGTTGGAGATGAAAATGTGCAGCATTTCGGTCGAGCCGATGCCGTCCAGAATGTCGACGCCGTAACGCTCGCGGAAACGGCGGCCGACGTCGGAAGGCAGCGCTTCGCCGGCCGACACGCTGCAGCGGAGCTTTACGTCACCGGATGCCGGGGCGGCCGCGCTCGCCAGCATCGCGGCGTAGAAGGTCGGCACGGCATAGAACACCGTGACGCCGTGCGTTCTCAAAATGTCGGCGACCGCCTCCGGCGTCGGCCGCTGCGGCAGCAGCACCGTGGTGGCGCCGGCCGACATCGGGAAGGTGAGCGCGTTGCCGAGGCCGTAAGCAAAAAACAGCTTGGCCACCGAGAAGCAGATGTCGGTCTCGGCGATGCCGAGATACGGCTTGCCGTAGAGATCGTCCGTCAATGTCAGGCTGGCGTGGGTGTGCACGGCGGCCTTGGGCTTACCGGTCGAGCCCGAGGTGTAGAGCCAGAAACAGATATCGTCGCAGACCGTTGGCGCGGTAAACGCATCGGGCGCTGCGCCGGCGAGCAGCGTTTCAAACGATGCTTATCCGGTTGCTTGACATGAACCGCAACATCCCAAATACTAGCCAGATATGGGAGCACCGCGATGATCGCGCCTTATCCATGGCCTATTGGGAGACGCTTCGGCTTCAGGCCGAAGCGTTGGAACTGATGAAATTCACTCTGATCTACGATGACGAATTACCCCCGGAGGTAATTCGCCGAAGCCAGAGTATGCCGCTCTCATTCGCAATAAGTTGCATGTGCAACTAGCAGACTTATGGGATCGCGATATCATGTCTTAAGAACGTTGGCTCGAACAGCCAGAACAATCCCAAATCAAGGACGCGGGACACTACGTCGGTCGTGAAATAGTTTGGTCCCCATCCAAACTGCCCGAGTGGAACGATCCCATTCTGCCGCTGCGGGAAGGACAGACTGACTTTTGCGATTTAATTGAGGTGCCGAACGTTGGCAAGTTTATTCCGCTCGTTCGCAACTCTCTTTATCTTGCATGTGATCTAAATATTCTATTTTTGCGTCACGACGATGATCTAAGGAATTTTACAAGATCATGGCGACCTTGATAACCGAATAAAAACGTTATTTGACGGGTTAAAACAGCCGAAAACTGCTGAAGAACAAGGCGGAATGGTTCCTTCTGCCGATCCTTTATATGTCCTTCTTGAAGATGACGCTTTAATCGATTCTTTTTCTGTGAGGAACCGGAAAATTATTAGGACAGGTCGTCGAGAGAAGGAAGAAGACAGTTGGCTTAAGAATCGATGTCACAATTAAGGTTTTGAGGACTTTTCATGCGAACGAGTGTTTGTTGGGTGGGGGATAGAAGTGACGTTCCTTAACGCCTGTACCGCGCTTTCTTCCGTTTCTGGAATTACGGGTATGATCTATTGCGCCGCCCGTCGCCAGCACGTTCCTGTCCTCACGGGCTATGGAGCCTGCGGGAAATGCTCGAATTAAATGCGCGTGAATTTATTGAGGTTATCCACGCACTCCTTGTTACGGAGCGCTCCATCAGGGGGCAAACTGGACCACTTACCCCCATGTTGGTAGCCAGCCGGAATAGGCAAACGATGCAATGATTGCCAGCCTCAAGAATTTCTCGAATTGCCCCATCTATAAAACACCGCTCGAAGAAATGGTTGCGGGTGTGAAGACTATGGAAGGTCTGCACAAGGCCATAGAGCAATTATGGAATAGCGTTGCATTGGAGTTGGATGGTAGAAAATTCTACGGTCCTATCGGTAAGTATGCCGTCTATTACGCTGAACAGCCAAAGCTTTTTGGTGATGAGGTTTTCAATAAATTCCTTCAGCCAATAACGACATTTTGAAGCCGGTACTTGCCTCGCCTTAGAGCGCGGAACTGCCTCCGTCATGCATCTCATGCGGGTAGTTGAGGTTGGCCTAAAGGTGCTTGCTGCAACATTAGGGGTTGATAAGCAAAACGATTGGGGAAGTTATCTCAAAGAGATCAATGCGACATTAGAATCTACGGCCAGAAATGGGCAAAGGTTCGCCGGATCAGCAATTTTACGCCGAAGCGCGAGTAACCATGGATGGTGTGCGGAGTAGCATGGCGCAATCCCACCATGCATGTCGAAAATAATTATTCTCCTGAGAGAGCTGATGAGATTTTAGGATCAGTCCGGATGCTTATGCGCCATCTTGCGACGAAACTTTCCGAATGACCCCGCTTCAACGTCTCGCCCGTATGTATCGCGACTTTGCCAAAAACAGATCAGTCCTTACGGAGGATTACGAACACTTCACTACGCCGCGTGTTCCATTCCCCAGAGTAAAGCTGCGCGTAAGTCGGAGGAACAGAGCGCGCAGCGATCCCGAGAACGGAATGAAATGCGGTCATCGGGTAAAACCGACGATTGAAGCGGAAGAAAGATCATCATGAGATAGGCTTGCAGATGTTTGGGCTCGATACGACCATGATGCGTTCCTTTAATCCAAGTCTTCATATTGCTGAAGACGAGGTGGATCATGGGCAAATGCGCTTCTGCCTTTTCAGGATCACCGGCAAGAGTCAGCATCTCGTGACGGTATCCCATATCGGAAATTCCATTGTAGCCGCCCCACCCATCCGTGCTGATAGTAGTACCCTACTTAATGTTGTCTTTGATAAAGCCGGTAAGCGCTTCGGTGCCACGGTCGGGTATGACGCGAAGCCGCAGGCGTCCCGCATAGACCCGACGCCTATGGCGCCTTACCATCATCCTTCCGTGCCCGAACCTCGATGGCACCGATGACGATAGAGTTGCTGTGATGGGTGCGGAGACCTTCGCCGCGGGTTTCACCGCCGACATAGCACTCATAGACAGTTCGGTCGGGTATTCACCGCCTATTGCATCACGCTCAGGCCGGACCATACCCGCACGGAGCTTGTGCAGGATTTGGAAGGCCGTCTCGTATCGGGTAAGGCCAAGCTGGCGCTGAAACTGGACAGCGGATTGTCCGGGCGTTTGGGTAGTCAGTGAGGTAAGCACCCCAAAACCACGTCGAGAGCGGCGTATGGCTCGATTGCATCACGGTGCCAGCCGTAAGCGATGTGGTTGGCCTTGCAGCCGCGACAGCGCAGCACTACCGACAGCGATACGCGTCGGGAAACGGATATGGGTCTCCGATCGCCCCGCATTTGGGGCACGCAAAACCCTGCGGCCAACGCACGGCCTCAAGGTAGCGGGCGCAAGCCACATGATCGGGGAATACCCGTTGAAATTCCGGAAGGGAAGTCGGGAAGCCGCGTGGGTCCATACCTCGAACCATAGCGGTTTATGAAGCGTTTGTCAAGCAACCGGATAAGCAGTTTCAAACGATGCGTGACCGTGCGTGTCTGCGCCAGAGACGATGACCTGCGGGGGCTCGGCCATGGCGGCGAGCGTCTTGGCGAATTTCGGATAAAGCTCCGCCGATACGACCAGCAGCCGGGCTCGGCTGTCTTCCAGCATGAAGCGGTAGTCGTCTTCGGTGAGCAGTGTGTTGACCGGCACCGGCACGATGCCGGCCTTGATGGCGCCCAGAAACGCCGTGGGCCAGTCGATGGTATCGAGCAAACACAGCAGCACGCGCTCTTCGCGGCGCAGCCCCAAGGCCCGCAAGACGTGACCGAAGCGTTCGACGCGCTCGGCCAGGTCGCCATACGTCCAGCCCTGAGGGCCATCCTGGCGGTGCTCGATGAAGGCAAGTTTTTCAGCGCGGCTGGCGTCGAGATTGCGCTTCAGAATGTCGGCGGCGAAATTGTATTGGCGCGGGATCGCCGATACGGGCGCGTGCCCCAAGTGGGTTGGCTGCGCAATATTCATCGAGCATTTCCTCCGCGAGACCGTCGCTGATCACGTTGGATCGGATCATGCGCGTGGGCTGCACACTGCCCACCCTCGGCCCACGCAACGCATTATGCTGTCGGCAAAATTTGGCCGCAACCATACCGCTAAAGATGCTGCCAGGGAACGCGGATTGCGCTATGAAAGCGCCGCCCTTCGCCGGAGTGTCATCATGATCCTCAGCCGTGACCGCATCCTGACCACCCATGTCGGCAGCCTGCCGCGCAACGACGATTTGAGCGAGCTTCTGGTTCAGCGCGAAGCCGGCGAAAACTACGACAAGGCGCTGTTCGATACCGAAATGGAAAAGGCGGTGCGCCACGTCGTCACCAAACAAAAAGAAGCCGGCATCGACAGCGGCAACGATGGCGAGCAGCAGCGCGTCGGTTTTCAGACCTACGTGCCGGCACGCATGTCCGGCTTCGGCGGCGAATCGAAACGGCGACGCGGCCGCGAATTCGAGGAGTTTCCGGAGCTCGTGAGCTATCTGGGACGCCGCTTTCCAAATGTCAGCCGGCAGCAGAACGCGCCACAGGCGATCGGCGAACTGCACTATCACGACACCTCGGCGATCGAGCACGAGATTGCGCTGTACAATCGCATTGCCGACGAGGGCGCGCCGTTCGCCGAATCGTTCATGACGGCGCCCTCGCCCGGCATCATCGCTTCCACCATGCTCAACGCATTCTACGACACCAACGAAGCCTATCTGGCCGCGATCGCGCGCGAGATGCGCCACGAATACCTGGCGATCCACAAAGCCGGTCTGGTGCTTCAGGTCGATGCGCCCGACCTCGCCATGGACCGCACCATGTTCTATCGCGACGGCTCCGACGCCGACTTCGTCAAGGCGTGCGAGCTGCACGTGGCGATGATCAATAAAGGCATCGAGGGCATTCCGGCTGACCGCGTGCGCCTGCATGTTTGTTACGGCAACTGGGAAGGGCCGCACATTCATGACATCGCGTTGGAGAAGATTCTGCCGGCGCTCTATCAAGCCAAGGTCGGCGCGCTGACCATCGAGTTTTCCAATCCGCGCCACGCCCATGAATACACGGCACTCAAGCGGGTGCCGTTTCCGAAAGACATGGTGCTGATCCCCGGCGTAGTCGAGACGACCAGCAATTTCGTCGAGCACCCTGAATTGGTCGCGCGCCGGATCGAAGAGGCCGTGGCCGCGATCGGCGACCGCGAGCGCGTCATCGCCGCGACCGACTGTGGTTTTGGCACCTTCACCCGGCGCGAGTGGGTGATCGAGCCGGTGGTGTGGCTCAAGCTCAAGGCGATCCGCGACGGCGCCGACATCGCCTCGGCGCGGCTCTGGGGTCGCAAGAGCGCGGCGTAGACTTTGAGCATCCCCCGGACGCGGTGCGGCGCGACGCGGCGCGACACCGTCTCGCTCGGTCGCGCCCCGCCCGGCGCTGATCCGGGGTCTCCATAACCTCGGCGCTTGCAAGTTCAGAGCTTACCGCGCTCGCGCGCCTGCACGCAGCACTCCGTACTGCGCCGCGCCCTGGGCATTTTGATGCTTTTTGAGGGGCTGGCCAGCGCCCTTCTTCGCGCCTAGCAGACGCGCGGAACTGGGGATGAAGCGGACGCGAAAACCTGCTACACGAGCGGGCCAGCGAATACTGCCCACGGACAGCCGGACGGGACGCGCGCATCGGCCGATGCCGCAGGCAAGCGCACAACGATTTTCACAAGGAACTTCAAGAGGTTTTGCATGTACGCCAATCTCGGACTTTTCATCGACGGCCAATGGCTCAACGGCGACAGCCGCCGCGGCGAGGATGTGATCAATCCGGCGACCGAGAAGCCGCTCGGCACATCTGCCGCATGCCAGCACCGCCGACCTCGACCAGGCGCTGGAAGCCGCCAAGAAGGGCTTTGCGGTGTGGCGCGCGGCCTCGGCCTATGACCGCTCCAAGATCATGCGCAAGGCCGCCGACCTGATCCGCGAGCGCCACGACGCCATCAGCAAGATCCTGGTGCAGGAGCAGGGCAAGGTCTATCGGCGAAGCCCGCGTCGAAGTGCTCACCTCGGCCGACATCATCGACTGGTACGCCGAAGAGGGCCGCCGCGCCTATGGCCGCATCGTGCCGGGCCGCGGCAAGGTCCGCCAGCTCATCATGCAGGAGCCGGTCGGCATCGTCGCCGCGTTCACGCCCTGGAATTTCCCGGCGCTGACGCCGGCCCGCAAGATCGGCGGCGCGCTGGCCGCCGGTTGCTCGCTCATCATCAAGGCGTCCGAAGAGACCCCGGGCGCCTGCGTCGAGATGGTGCGCTGCTTCGCCGATGCCGGCCTGCCGGCGGGCGTGCTCAATCTGGTGTTCGGCGTCCCGGCGCAGATTTCCGAGTATCTGATCGGCAAAGACGCGGTGCGCAAGATTTCCTTCACCGGCTCGATCCCGGTGGGCAAGCATCTGGCCACGCTCGCCGCCAAGACCATGAAGCGCGCCACCATGGAGCTCGGCGGCCATTCGCCGGTCGTGGTGTTCGCCGACGCCGATCCGGAAAAGTCCGCCGACACCATCGCGGCGTTCAAGTATCGCAACGCCGGCCAGGTCTGCATTTCGCCGACCCGCTTCTACGTGCAGGAGGACGTCTACGACCGCTTCCTCAAGCGCTTCACCGAATACGCCAAGTCGCTCAAGCTCGGCGACGGCCTGGAGAAGGGCATCACCATGGGCCCGCTCGCCAACGCCCGCCGCATCGACGCGATGGACTCGATCGTCGCCGACGCCAAGAGCCGCGGCGCCAAGATCGTCACCGGCGGACAACGGCACGGCAACCAGGGCTATTTCTACGAGCCGACCGTGATCACCGACATGCCGGACGACTCCAAGATCATGACCCAGGAGCCGTTCGGCCCGCTGGCGCCGATCGTCACCTTCAAGACCGTGGACGAGGTGGTCGAGCGCGCCAACTCGCTGGAGTTCGGCCTCGCGGCGTACGCCTTCACCAGCTCCGAGCGCAACCGCCAGCATGATCGGCGACGCCTTGCAGTCCGGCATGGTCGGGGGTGAACTCGGTCGCGATCTCGACGCCGGAAACGCCGTTCGGCGGCGTCAAGGAATCCGGCTACGGCAGCGAAGGCGGCATCGAAGGCTTGCAGGCGCTATCTGAACACCAAGTTCATCTCGCAGGGTTGAGTCCGGCGCGCCGCACACGAATGGCGCGCACGGTGTTGCGAAATCGAAAAACGAAGCTGCATCCCGATTGAGACTGATCGGGATGCAGTCCAATCCGTGCTTTAATGCTGGGCGATGTTCGGAGCGGCCATGCGTGCCGTCATGGCAGCGAAGGTCCAACGGCCCCATCCCGACCTTCAGCGCATTCCCTGGGCACTCACTCAATCGAAAACGCCCGGCCGAGGCCTGGCATCGCCGAGGCCGCGCGCGGCAGCCGCTCAGAGGTCCATCAAGCCGAAATGCGGGCCGACATTGCGGCGCACGCGATTCATCGCGGAACGCGCCGTGAAAGCGTCGACAGCGATCCGGGCCAGACGCGAAAGCTGCGACGGCCGCGCGGCAACGTTGCGTAACATCGCCGGCACGTTCGGGCGACCGTCGGGACGCATGTCGAGCAGCGCCGCCGGCGGCACCGCCCGATGGGCAGGATCGACAACCACGCGCAGCGCCGCGAACGCGAGATCGTGCCGCGCGGCGACGCGGGCGACGATATGCGACTCCATGTCGACCACCGCTGCACCCGTGGCTCCGATAAAGCTCGCGCTTCTTTGCTGGCTCGGCGACCGGCAAATCGACGCCGAGGATCGGCGCGTGAATGGAGCCGTTGACGAGACCGAGAAGCTTGCGCGACCACACCGCGTCGGTAGCGCGAACCGTCTGCGCCTCCCGGACGGAGGATGCCACGACCCAGTCGCCCGGCCGCAGATGCGAAGCAAGACCGCCGGCGACACCGAAGCTGATCAGCCCGCGATAGCCCTGACGGACGGCAGTCGTCGGCGATCTCTTCGAGCTCACTTCCGGCGGTACGGCAGACCACCTGCACGCCGGGCGCGGCAGCTATGCGCGCCTCGAAATCCAGCCCGACGAACGCGACGACGACGCGTCTCTGAGCTTCCACGGCGGCATCGGCGATCCGAAGCGAATCGTCTGTGTCAGCCACCAAACCTTCGACGAAAGTTCCCCCGGCAAAATCCAATTGGGATGCCATTAAGTCCCTTGCCCCTTACGTGTTGCCCAACCTCAACAACGCCCCCAAAACAAGCCCTGGCAGACGTTCTCGGCTTCTTTCCGGCAAGATCACCGAGGCCCCGACACAACTCTATCATAATCCCAAGCCGACGCCATTCCTAAAGCAAATACCAGCAATTAGTAGCAATGCGCGTAGCGCTTGGAAGCCACACGGATCGGCTATTTCCTGTGGAAATAATCGGGTCTTTCGCGCATGAAGCGGATCATGAGCAAACCGGCAGACATCCTCATCACCGGCGCCACCGGCCTGGTCGGCTCGGCACTCGCCAGAAAGCTTGCCGCCGAAGGGACCGTCGTGCGTGCGCTGGTGCGCTCGGGCAGCCCACGTTCGCATCTCGATGGGCTCGATTTGCAGTTTGCCGAAGGCGACATGCGCGATGCGCGCGCGGTCCGCGCCGCCATGGCGGGCGTGCGCCATGTCTTTCATGTCGCCGCCGACTACCGGTTGTGGGCGCGCGACCCGAACGAGATTTATGTCGCCAATGTCGAGGGCACGCGCACCGTCATGTGCGAGGCCCAACACGCGGGCGTTGAGCGGATTGTCTACACGTCAAGCGTGGCGACCATTGCGCTGCGCGAGGACGGCGCGCCGGCCGACGAATCAATCGGCTTATCGGTCGACGAAGGCATCGGCGCCTACAAGCGCAGCAAGATCGCCGCCGAGCGGCTGGTCGAAGCCATGGTGGCCGACGAAAATCTGCCGGCCGTGATCGTCAATCCGTCGACGCCGATCGGACCGCGTGACGTGAAGCCGACGCCGACCGGGCGAATCATCGTGGAAGCGGCTCGCGGCCGCGTGCCTGGCTTTCTCGATACCGGGCTCAATCTCGTCCATGTCGATGACGTCGCTGACGGGCACATCGCGGCGCTCAAGTGCGGACGAATCGGCGAACGCTACATTCTCGGCGGCGAGAATGTTCTGCTCGCCGACATGCTCGCCGATATTGCGGATTTGACCGGACGGCGCCCGCCGCGCTGGCGGATCCCGCGCGCCGTCGTCATTCCGGTCGCATTCGCCTCGGAGGCTGCGGCCCGTTTCACCGGACGGCATCCATTCACGACGCGCGACGGCATCCGCATGGCTGAGCATCACATGTTCTTCACCGCGGCCAAGGCCGAGCGCGAACTGGGCTTCAAGGCGCGGCCCTATCGGAGCGCACTCGAAGACGCGATCCGCTGGTTCGCGGCTGCTGGATATCTCGACAAAAAGAAGCAGAGGCGCTGAGTCGGCTGCAAACAAACATCGCTCAGATGCAGGCGCTCAAGCGCGGACGTCTGAGTAACCCCCGACCGCATAGCCCGATTGCCGGACGGCCGCGACGCAATCAGCGTCGCACAAAGCCTCGAGTTCGTCGGTGTAGCGATAGCCCGGCGCGCCGCCCAAAAAGGAATTTTGCGTCGCCGGGTGGAAGTAGATTTCAACAATCCCCGGCGGCAGGCGGCGCAGCAGCGCAGCGACGCGCTCTTTGGTCATCGCGCCCGACCAGGCCAGCCCGAAGACGGCATCGGCCGTGACCAAACCAGCGCCGCGCACGCGTTGGCGCAGCCAACTGGCCCAGGGCGCAACGATGCGGCCGAGCCTGCGCCCGGTGCCGGGTTCGATCGCGGCGATCGTTCGCCACGGCTCGAGCGGAACGCGCAGCGCCTTCATGCCGTATCGCCGGCCCGTCGCGATGATGGTGCGGGCAATCAGCGGATGGAGCTGAAAGTGCCGGTGGCCGTCAACATGGTCGAGCGGCAGGCCGGTCGCCTGATAGGCCGCGAATTGCGCCGCGATCTCAGTTTCAAGCTGTTTTTTGATCCGCGGATCGAAACTGATTTGCGCACCGTAAAGCGGCAGGTCGTTACGGAAATCTCCGTGAGCGCCGAGCAGACCCCGAACGTTGCTGCGCGGGCTCACCGGCGCGCCATCGGTCAGCACGACATGAAGCCCGACCCGCAGGTTCGGCAGACGTCGCGCGCGCTCGACTGCGTCGGCGGCGGCGGGCGCTCCAACCATCAGGCTTGTCGCGCTCAAAATGCCGCGCTGGTGCGCTTCCTCGATGGCGGCGTTGACCGGTTCGCTGAGGCCGAAATCGTCTGCCGTGATGATCAGCCTGTTCAGGGCGCGCGCTCCCGGAGTGGACGCAGGAACGGGACGAACCCGCCCGCTCGGCGTTGCCGCCGCATCGTCATCTGCCGATTGCGTACCATCTCGTCCACGATCGAGGCAATCTTGCGGGCACGCTTGCGTCTCCAGCCCGTAGCCTTACAGATCTTGGCCCTCGAGCAGCCTGCCGTCGGCGAGAACGCGAAAGTCGGCGCCACGCCAATGCACCGTCGCGCCAAAGAAGCTGGTCACAAAAATCGCGAAGGCCATGATGTCGTGCAACGGCAGCAGCCAGTAGTTTTGCCGCGGCAACGCGAAGCGCCACTCGACGCAGGCGCATACCAGGAGGCGGGACAACAACGCCGCCGTAACCACCAAAAGAGCCGCAGAACTGCCGAGCAACAAGCCCATCAGCGCCAGCGGCCACGGATGGGTGATCACCGTGCACGCATAGGCGACCGGATAGATGCTCCGGATCGTGCGCGCGACCCGGATCTGTTGCCGCAGCACCTGGCCCAAACTGGTTTCGAAGCAGCAATGCCCGACCAGAAATGGCGCGGTCACCACGTCATAGCCCGCGGCACGTACCGCGACCCCGATGGCGTGATCATCGGCCAGCGTATCGGCAAGCACACCGAAGCCACCGATCCGATCGAGCATCGGACGCCGCAGCGCGATCGTGGCGCCACAACACGGCTGTGCCAGACCGAGGCTTGACGAGGTAACGGCCTGCGGCAGAAATTGCGCGTTGATGGCGAGCGCCGAAAGCCGCGTCCAAAAACTCTCGCCGCCGATGCCGTGATAGAGGCAGGTCACAGCGCCGACGCCGCGTGCTGAAAGCATCGCCGCGAGCGTGCGCAGATAATCCGGTCCGACGACGATATCACTGTCGGAGAGCACCAGCGTCTCGTAACGCGCCCGCGGCATGATGTTGATCAGGTTCGAGACCTTGCGATTGACGCCGTGCGTGCGGGTGTCGACCACGAGTTCGAGCGCCGTGTCCGGCGCGCTGACATTAACCGCGCTCACCACCGCAATGGCTGGTGAATCGCGAGTTTGCGCGCCGCAGAGAACCTGAACCGGAGCGCCGTAATTCTGCCGGCAGAACGCCGCCAATCGGCTTGGCAGCCCCGGCTCGGCTTCGTGCAACGGCTTGAGCACAGTGACCGGCGGCTCGGCGAACAATTCGATCGCCTGCTCATTCGGAAATCGCAGCACGCAGGCGCTCGCGATCAGCATGAACGTGCAGCCGATAATGGCAACGATCAAACAAACGTCGCCCAATGAGCCGGCATACGAAACGGCGTCCGAGATACTCTCCGTCGTGATCATGAATTTACGCTCCGCCCCCTAGTCCCCGGATGTAAACTCCTCTTCCAACGCGCGGCGTGAGACGAAGATCGGCACGCGCACACGCGCGAGCGTATCGCTGCGCAGCGCCGCGGCGTTGTGCGCAAGAACGAGCATCGAAATCAGAATATTCTCGCCGAACCGGTGCAGACGAGCGCCTAGCCGCAGCGGCTCGGTTTCCGCGATGGCCTCAAATCCGTAATAGCCCATAATGCGTGCGACCTGCCCACTCTGCGATTGCGTCCCTGACGGCACGTAGCCGCAGATCACCGCAACATCGGCGAGGTCCGGCCGCGTGGCGAGGTAGCGGGCGAGCTCGTCGAGCGAGCCGGCGATGGCCTGTTTCATCCGCCGCGCCCAGGCGATGGTGGCGCCGTCCGGCGGGATGGCCGGGATTTGCTCGTTCCAAAAATGCAACCGCGCCACCCGATCGCCGGCATGAACAGCGGTGCCGTCGCGCAGCGTCACATCACGTGGCGCGCGGGTGATGTCGAGGCGAAAAATGCAGGTTGGATTATGGGAATATTCAAACACCGCTTGGCGCTGGCGCTGCCAGTCGTCAAACGCCGAGAGTGCCTCAACCAGCCAGCGACGGCTGGACGGCGCGCGCGACTTTCGCGTATCGCACACCGCCATCGAGCGGATCTCCCCGCCTGAGCGAACAACAAATTCCCGCCCCGCAACCGGCGGGCGTCCATACTATAAGACCATTCCCGCCGGGTTTGCGAGCCCCTGCTAGCCAAAACGGCCACGCCAAACGGGGACTTTTGTCCGCTATTTGGGCGTATCGCCGTAGATGGTTGCAAGCGTGCTCTTAACCACCAGCGCCACCGGAACGGCGAGAATCACACCCGGAATGCCGAGCACCACCCCGCCGGCGAGGAAACAAAAAATGATCAGGACCGGATGTACGTTGGCGGCACGGCCGAGCACGACGGGGCCGACGATCTGGTCGATCGAAAGCCGCAGCAACGTGGCATAAGCGGCATATTCCAGAATGTTGATGATGCCGTTGGCAGTGCGCAAGGACACCAGGCCGGCCAGGATGGCGGCCGACGTCGGCCCGACGACCGGGACGATTTCCACAAAGCCGGTCAGTAGCGCCAGGAACACGGCGTGGTTGATGCCGAGGATGACCCCAAGCCCGACATAGGCCGCGATCGTGGCATAGACGACGATCGCCAGCACGCCGATGAAGTAGCGCAGCAGGACCGGATCGAGCCGGTTCCAGATCCGCGCCACCAGCGGACGGCGATGCGGCGGGACGATCCAGAAGATGCCGTGGGCCACCTGCCGCCCGCTCACCAGAAAATAGGCGAGAAGGACGATCGTCAGGAAGACGCCCATCAGGAGCGCAAGGCTGTACTCGGCCAGCATGCCGAACTGGTCGCCCTGCCCGATCCAATCGTGCAATCGGGCGAGAATGCGTTGCGCGACGTCGTGCGCGTTCAGCGTCGTGCCGAACATGTTGACCGGCCCGTCGCCGATCGCTTGGCGCGTCAGGTTTTCGATAATGCCTTGCAGATCGCCGGCGATGCCGCGGGCCTCGACCAACAGTCTTTGGCCGGCGAAGACGAACATCAGGGCGGCAATGCCGAACAGCAGCAAAAACAGCACGATCGCCAGCAACGCACGCGGCAACCCGCTACGCTTGGCCGCCCAATCCAACGGTGGTGTCAGGATGTAGGCGATGATGGCGGCCAGCACGAAGGGCAGCAGGATCAACTTGATGAAATAGAGAAAAATCACGAGGACAACCGCACCGATCATGATGGCGCGGGTTTCTCCGGAATCGAGCGGCCCGACGGTGCGGGCGCGATCGATCGCGCGTTGCTCGTCGCTGCGTTGACGCGGCAATCTCATGAATTCGTACGCCCTTTCCAGGTCATCCTGCCACTCAGCCGCCGACCAACACGGTCGACGGCGATGCGTGCGCCGACCGTATCGCCGAACGGGAAACGGACCGTACCAGAAAGGGCTTCGGAAATAGAACGCCGCCACGATATGCCGGCCGAAAACGGCACGGCAGACGTGGCGAGGCTCGACAGCACCGCCGGCGAGGCCTCATCGGCATCGCCGTGCAGGGCGAAGAGCTTCGCAAGCGGCAGCAGAAAGGCCGCCAGCGCCGGTGGCTCCCGGCGCGGCGCGCCGGACGGTTCTATTTTGCCGGGACCACCAGTGAATAGCGCTCGTCGGCGGCCATGCATTCGGCTTCCGGAAAGCCCAATTCCTTACGCACCATGTTGGTGCCGAGCACGAGCGAGACCATCTTGTAGAAGGCGTGGCGGCGGCTCATGCCCTCGCGGCCCATGCCGCAATCGGACGAGACCACCAGTCGCTCCGGCGGAATGTACTTGAGCGCGGCACGGATTTGCGCCGCCACTTCGTCCGGGCTTTCCACCTGCAGGGTGTGATGGTCGATGACGCCGACGGCGATTTTCTTCTCGGTGATGGATTTGCCGATCGCCTCCATGTCCATGCCGCCGGAGCTCGCGGATTCGAAGGTGATCACGTCGGCATCGATGGTGTTGTAGGTCTCCAGCGAGGGCTTGTAGGTCTGCACCTTGGCGAACATGCGCTGCTGCGAGGGATTGCCCCAGCAGGAATGCGCCCAGACTTCGGTCTTGGCGCGCAGGCCTTTGACGGTGCGGTTGAACACCTCGACCATCAATTCGAGCGTCAGCACCTTGTCCTGAATGCCGCGCGCCGCCGCCAGATGGATTTGCGGTTCCTCGATCTGGATCACCGGACAGCCGGCGTCGACGAGCTCGGTATATTCTTCGTTGAAGGCGTCGGCGATCGCCAGCATGCGCTCGGGCAGCGTCTTGTAGTAGCGGTCCTGCGACGCGAACGCGACGATTTCCGCCGACACCGCGCCGAACTTCACCGGCCGCTTGGTGAGGCGCTGCGCGGTCTTCCACAAGGTCGTGTATTGCAGGTCGCCACGGCCAACCGGGCCGATGATCACCGGCATGACCCGCAATTCCAGATAGTCGTGCAGGATGTGGCCGCGCGGAAACCAGAGGCCGCCGCGTCCCGCCGGCGTCGGCCGCGGATCGCCGCGCTCGTAGCCGGTCATGTGGTGCGGCGGATAGCTGGTCCAGCTCTGGCCGCCGACGTCGTCGTCGAAGCGGCAGTCGCCGTCAGTGACGATGTCGAGACCGGCAAGCTCCTGCTCGCGCAGATAGCAGGACAGCGTGTCGACATATTGCTCGCGGTAGCGGCGGTTCACCATCGCGTCGAGGAACATGCGGCTGCCGAGATTTTCCGTGTACCAACTCGGCCGCGGCAGCGAGCCGGTGATGGTCGTCGGCAACATGATGTCCTTCGTCGCGCGATACATTGCTAAGCCTCCCAAAATTCCTCGAAGCAGTGCCAGGGGTCACTTTACGCTTGCCCCTTTGACGATTGTATAGCGGCAGTCGGTTGAACAGCACAACCGCGCTGGCGATGGCGCACACGCGTGTTTCAGATCGCGTGGGCCATCGCCCCGATGTGGGCCAAAATCTCTATTTGCTCGGCCGATGCAGATAGCG
Organism: uncultured Alphaproteobacteria bacterium; assembly: GCA_963737755.1. Classification (GTDB taxonomy): domain Bacteria; phylum Pseudomonadota; class Alphaproteobacteria; order Rhizobiales; family Xanthobacteraceae; genus BOG-931. The sequence goes on from CAVTTZ010000039.1 coordinate 20,146, forward strand.
TCCGCGCGGCGTGCCGACGACGTCGCCCTTGTCGTAGATCAGGGCGCCGCGCAAAAAGGTGCTCTTGACCCGGCCGCTCAGTTCCTGGCCTTCGAATGGCGAATAGCCCTGCTCGGATTCCAACTCGTCGGCATGCACGACGAAGCTTTCGTTCGGATCGACCAGCACGATGTCGGCGTCGAAGCCCGGCGCGATGTCACCCTTGCTGTGGAGCCCGAACCGCTGCGCCGGATTGTAGCTGAGCAGTTCGGCCATACGATTATAGGACATGCCGCGCTTGCTGCCTTCGCTGACGACGCCGGAGAGCAGATATTCGGTGCCGCCGAAACCGGACTTCGCCATCCAGATATTGTTCGGATCGTCCTTCGACCATTTCTGCTCGGCCGAGCAGCAGGCATGATCGCTGACGATCCAATCGATCTTGCGGTCGAGCACCGCCTGCCAGAGCGCCTCGACATCCTCGCGCGGACGGATTGGCGGATTGACCTTGGCGTGCACGGCGCATTCGCAGTCGGTGTCGAGCAGCAGATGTCCGACCGTCACCTCCCGGCGGAAAGCAATGTGCGGGAAGACCTGCTGCATGGTCCAGGCGGCGTCGACCGCCTTGCGCGAACTCAGGTGCAGCAGATTGATGTTCATGCAGTTGGTTTCGTTGGCGAGGTACGAGGCGATCCACACCGCCAGCCCTTCGGAGTGCGGCGGCCGCGCCGCGCTGTAGGCCTTCAGCCCGGTGAGCTTGCCCTCGCGCTCCACCAGCGTCGTATAGGCGTTGAGGATGTCGGCGAGTTCGCAATGCAGGCTGACACTGATCTGGTCGGCCAGCTCCGGATGCTTCTCCACGATCGCGCGCGCCGCCCGCATGACGAATTCGAAATGCGCGATGTCGTAGCGGTCGTCCGGACCGAGCATGAGGAATTCGTTCTGCGCGGTCGATTTGCCGTGCAGGCCGTAGCCGCCATAGAACATAAAGATCTTGAACGAGGTGACGCCGTGTTCGAGCGCGAGATATTCCATCTCGCCGAGATGTCGATTTTCGATCGGCGCGACGTGATAGCCGTAATCGACGTAGAAGCGCCCATCGGAGAGTTTGCGCACCTCCGGCATCACTTCGCGATAGGGGCCGCCGCGATTGAGATAATAGGCGCCGGTGCGGATGTAGTTGAGGCTCGACGTGACACCGCCCATGGCGGCGGCCTTGCTTTCGCTGACGGCATCCTGGGCGAGCGGCCGGTAGATGCCGACATGCATGTGCGCATCGACGCAGCCCGGAAAGGCAAGTTGCTGTTTGGCGTCGAACACCTCGTTGGCGTCGTCCGCCTTCAGTTCCGGCGCGAGCTTCGCGACTTTGCCGTCCTTGATGCCGATGTCGAGGGCTTCGGCGCCGAAGCCTTTCGGCCGGACCACGCGGGCGTTCTTGATGACGAGATCGAAGGTTTTCATTTCAGCTTCTCACGTTGACATGTGTTTTGCTTGATACGAACGCTCGCGCGTACGGCGACGAATGCCTCAGCGCCGCTGCGAAGTGCGGCCAGATTCCGATCCGGCGTAGCTGCGGCCGCGCTCCAGCATTTCGGGCGTGCCGATCAGCCCATTGAGCGCATCGAAGTCGAACATGCGTGCGCGGAACGGATCGGTGCTGCTGTGCGCCTTGAGCGAGGTGTAAAAATCCTCAGCCGCCTTGGCGAGGCTGCGCACGATGGCGCCCGGAAAGATCACCAGCGAAAAGCCCAGGCTTTCAAGATCGCCGGCCGGCATGATCGGGGTTTTGCCGCCCTCGACCATGTTGACCATCAAGGGCACAGGCTTGGCGCTGCCCTTACCCAGTCGCTGCGTGATCCGGCCAAGTTCATCGTGCAGACGCGGGGCTTCGACAAACAGCACGTCGGCGCCGGCCTCGCGGTAGATTTCCGTTCGCGCCAAGGCGCGTTCAAAACCTTCGACCGCGACCGCGTCGGTGCGGGCAATGATCAGCGTGTCGGACGAGACGCGAGCATCCACCGCGGCTTTGATCTTGCCGGCCATTTCGTCGGGCGGTACCAGCGTCTTGTCGTCGAGATGGCCGCATCGTTTGGGAAAATCCTGGTCCTCGATCTGGATCGCGCCGGCGCCGGCGCGCTCCAAAAGCCGCACGGTGCGCTGCACGTTGAGCGCATTGCCATAGCCGGTGTCGGCATCGACGATGAGCGGGATGCCGACGCGGTCGCGGATCAGCTCGACGGTTTCGACGACTTCGCTCATGCCGACGAGGCCGATATCGGGACGGCCGAGCCGGGTGTAGGCGATGGCGGCGCCGGAGACATAAAGCGCCTCGAAACCTGCGCGCTCGGCGATGAGCGCAGTCAACGCATCGTAGACGCCGGGGGCAATGAGGATCGGCGGTCGACGAAGGCGAGCTGATAACGACTGTGCATTCATGTTTGTAATGTCCCGGATTTCAAAGTCCCAGATAAGCGCGCCGAGTTGCGGATCGGCGGCGATGGCGGCGGCAGGTCCCGACATGACGCATTGGCCTTCGGCAAGGATGTAGGCGCGGCCGGCGATGTCGAGGCTCTGCACGACATTCTGCTCGACCAGCAGAACGGCGACGCCCTCGGCATGGATGCGCGCGATCAGCGCGAACAATTCCTCGACCAGCAGCGGCGAAAGGCCCAACGAGGGCTCGTCGAGAATGAGCAGTTTCGGCTCGGCCATCAGGCCGCGGCCGATGGCGAGCATTTGTTGTTCGCCGCCGGACAGCGTGCCGGCGGCTTGGCCGCGCCGTTCGCGCAGGCGCGGGAAAATGCGCGAACACGCGCTCGCGATTGGCAGCCCGGCGCGCGGCGGGCGCGGCGATAGCTGCCGAGATCGAGGTTGTCGCGCACCGAGAGGTTCGGAAAAATACGCCGGCCCTCGGGAACATGGATGAGGCCGCGGGTGACGATCGCAGCCGGCGTCTCACGCTCGATGGCGGCCCCATCGAACAGCATCGTGCCGCCGCGGGCGCGCACGACGCCCGAGATGGTGCGGTTGAGCGTCGACTTGCCGACGCCGTTGGAGCCGAGCACGGCGACGATCTCGCCCGGCGCGACTTTCAGATCGACGCCGCGCAGCACATCGGTGTCGCCGTAGCCGGCACACAGCGCGCGGATGTCGAGCAGCGGCGTTGCGGCTGTCGTCTCAGTGGCCATGGCCGCTCCCCACTCTCGCGGCGGCGCCGTGACCCAGATAGGCCTCGACCACGATGGGATCGGCCGACCACCTGCGCGGGACTGCCCTGCGCGATGATGCGGCCCTCGGCGAGCACGAAGACATGCTCGGCGAGGCTCATCACCGCCTGCATCACATGCTCGATCATCAGCACGCCGATGCCGCGGGCCGCGAGCGCCCGCAGCACCGGAATGATGTCGCGGATTTCCGAAGGGTTGAGGCCGGCCAGCACTTCGTCGAGCAGCAGAAGCTGCGGCTCGGTCGCGAGCGCGCGCGCCAGTTCGAGGCGCTTTCGGCCGGCGACCGTCAACGCATGCGCGGGCCGCGCGAGCAGATCGCCAAGGCCGACGTCGCGCCCGACCTGCTCCGCAAGCGCGATCGCCTCGGCACGTGCGGGATGGCGCAAATGCGCGCCGACCAGAATGTTGTCGCGCACCGAAAGTCCGGCGAATGGCTGCACGATCTGAAAGGTACGGGCGATGCCGCGGCGGGCGCGCCGATGCGGCGGCTCGCCGGTGACGTCGAGGCCGGCGTAGCGGACCTTGCCGGCGCTCGGCTTGAGAAAGCCCGAGACCAGGGAAAACAACGTGGTCTTGCCGGCGCCGTTGGGGCCGATCAGCGCGGTGATCCGGCCGGCATCGGCCGACAGCGAAGCGGCGTTGACCGCCAGCAAGCCGCCGAAGCGGCGCGACACGCTGTCGACTGAGAGAAGCGGCTCAGCCACGCGCCACCTCATTGGCAGGAGCACGCGGTTTGGCGCGGCGCATCAGATAGGTGCGCAGATCCACGAAGGCGCCGACCAAGCCGCGTGGCGCGAAGCGGATGACCAGGACCAGCACCGCGCCGTAGATCATCAGATCAAGACCGGGCACGTCGCCGGTGACGAGCTTGATGCCTTCGCCGAGGACTTTGACCACCAGCGCACCGGCCAGGGCGCCGAATACGGTGCCGGCGCCGCCGATGATCGGCGTCAGCAGCGCCTCGATCGAGATCCAGGTGCCATAGGCGATACTGGAATCGACGAACAGAAAATATTGCACGTAGAAGCATCCGGCCGCCGCGGTGATCGCCGCCGACACCACCATGGCGCTGAGCTTGATGGTGAAAGCATCGACGCCGAGCGCCTGGGCGGCGTCTTCATTCTCGCGCACTGCGATCAGCCAGGTGCCGAAACGCGAGCGCTCGATGACTTGCGCGATCACAAGCGAGGCGGCGACGAGCGCCAGGATGACCAGATAGAAGACCGCGCGGCTTTGGAACTGGAACGCCTGCGGATGCAGATCGAGCTTGACCAGGAGGCCGACACCGGCGCCGGTGATGGGCGTGACGCTGGCGACAATGCGCAGCACTTCAGCAAACGCGAGCGTGACAAGCGCGAAATAGGAACTGCGCAAGCCGGCGCGGAAGGTCAGCGCGCCGATGATGGCGCCGACCGCCGCGCCAGCCGCAATGCCGGCCGCAAAACCGAGCCAGGCGTTGACGCCGTAATGCACCTGCAGGATCGCGGTCGTGTAGGCGCCGGTGCCGAAAAAAGCCGCCTGCCCGAATGAATATTGGCCGCCGTAACCGCCAAGGATGTTCCAGCCCTGCCCGGCCAGCGCGATCAGCAGCGTCACGACCAGGAAATTCAGCACGACGTTGCCGTGAACGAACAGCGGCACCGCGGCGAGCGCCGCCACCACGACGACGATCGGCCAAAACGCCTTCATGCGCTGGCTCCGAACAGACCGCGCGGCCGCACCAGGAGCACGGCGATGAAGATCAGAAAGATGCCGACCTGGCCGAGCGATTCGCCGAAATAGAAACCGGCGAGGCTTTCGACCACGCCGATGACCAGGCCGCCGATCAGCGCGCCCGGCACCGAACCCATGCCGCCGAGCACCACGATGGTGAACGCGACCAGCACGAAGGCGTTGCCGGCGCGCGGATTGGCGTAATAGGTCGGCAGCAGAAGGCAGGCGGCGATCGCCACGCAGGCGGTGCCGAGCCCGAAAGTGACCGCGTAGATGTGCGCCGACGTCGATGCCGGACAGCTCGGCGCCGAGTTTCTCCCTGGCGACGGCGCGGATCGCCTTGCCGGTATCGGTCAGCGCCATGATCAGCCACAGCACAAGCGCGACGACAAACACGGCCGCGAACGAAATGAGCCGCGGCAAGGCAATGAACGTGAAGCCGAGATCGACGCTCTTGAAGCCGTAGGCGAGATCGACGGTGCGGGTGTCGGCATGAAAAGCATAGAGCAGCGCGTTTTCGATCAGCACCGCCAATCCGAGCGTCACCAGCAGCATGTTGCGATCGTCGCCATGCGATGCCGGGCCGATCACGAACGCGCTGCAGCCGTAGCCGAGCACGAAAAACGCCGGCGCGAGCAGGAGCGTGGCCAGATAGGGATCGAGCCCGAGCTTCTGAAAGGCGAAGAAGGCGGCGAACAGCGCAGCGCTCAGCAACGCGCCGTGGGCAAAATTGATGATGTGCAGCACGCCGTAGATGAGCGTCAGCCCCAATGCCACCAGCGCGTAGACCGCTCCGGTCATCAGGCCATTGATGACGGCGGTGAGCAGTATGATGGGAGATAGCACTACGTCATTGCGAGCCAACGGGACCGGCCCGAAGTGGCCGGCCCGATGACAAGCTCCCGGAAGCAATCCAGCCTTGGCGCGAGGCCGCTGGATTGCTTCGTCGCCATAGCCCGTCGAAGACGGGCGTAAACGCCCTAACGGCTCCTCGCAATGACGGGGATGACGGCGTCTGAGCCGTGGCGACGGAAAACATGCGCTCCCCTAGGCCGGCATCGGGAAAACCGCCTTCGCGTCGGCGAACTGCGGCGGCAGGATGGCCTTGATGTCGTTGTCGAGCACCTGGGTGTTGACCGGCGCCGCGCCTTCGTTCTGGCCGTTGACGAATTTGGTCGGCCCATAGGGCATGATCGGGCTCTGGAAGGTCGAACGTTTCCAGCGCGGCGATGATCTTGGCGCGATCGGCCGAAGCCGCGCGCTCGAGCGCATCGGCCACCAGCAGCACGACGCTGTAGTTCAGATAAAGCTCGTAGGTGAAGAACTGGCCCTTGGCTTCAACCTGCTTTCTCAGTTCCTGCGCCTTGGCGCTTTTCGGATTGAACCAGTGATTGCAGTCCATGACGTATTGGGCGGCCTGCGGGAAATCCTTGACGAACTTGTAGGACGACGCGGCGCCGCCGAGCACCGAATAGATGCCCTTCGGCCGCACATGCTGCTCCTGCATGGTGCGGGCGAGCAGCACATATTCGTTGTAGTAATTCGCCGGGATGACGATGTCCGGGTTCTGCGCCTTGATCTTGAGCACGACGTTGGCGAAGTCGCGCATCGGCGTCGGATGCGCGATGGTTTCGAGAATCTGGAAACCTTTGCCAGGCAACTGCGCGTTCAAAAGCTTGGCGAGGCCGGAGCCGAACAGCAAATCCTCGTGAACGATGACGACGGTCTTGGCCGGCTTGCCGGCCTGATCGTTGATGACCGCCAGATTGTCGAGCGCCGTGTTGGCGATGACGCCGAATCCCGGGCTGAAGCGGAACGTGTTCTTGAGCCCGCGGGTGACGATGGAATCGGCGACGCCGACATCGACCACATACGGCAGATCGTAGCGCGCGGCTGCCTGGCTGACGGCGAGGCAGATCGACGAGGCATAGCCGCCGATGACGCAGGACACTTCGGCGGCATTCATCTTTTCCAGTTCGGCGGTGCCGCCGTCCGGCGTCGATTGCGCATCGCCCAGCATCGGCTCGATCTTGGCGCCGTTGAGCGATTTGATGCCGCCGGCCGCGTTGATCTCCTCGACCGCCATGGTGGCGCCGATGCGGCCCTGCTGACCCGAATACGACAAGGCGCCGGTGACCGGATGCAGCAGCCCGACCTTCACGCCGGCGCCTTGCGCGCGCAGCACCGCCGGCATGGCGAGCGTCGCCGACGCGGCGGCCGCCGCGCCCAGCGCCGAGGTGGCGAGAAACCGGCGACGGTTCATCGGAATTTTCTGCTGCGACGGTGTTTTCTGTTGCGACATGCCTTCCTCTCTATGCGGTGTCGGGGCGGACGCGCACCGCCCACTTATTTGCTTTCATTGAGATGCTGAGATTCGCTGTCGGCGCGCCGGCGCGCGTCATCTTTCACCAGCACCGGCGACCATGCCGTGGCGCCACCGGCCCGCGAACGCACCAAATCCATTTCGAACGCGTAGCGGTCCGGCCGATAAAGCGCATGCAGATGTTCGACGGCGCGCCCGGACTGATCGAATACGACGCGAACGAGCTCGATCAGCGGCGAACCGGCCCGAATATCGAGCGCCTGCGGCAACATCGGGCGTGGCAAGCCCGGCGCCGATGCGCTGCCGCGCGTGCTCGACCTTGATGCCGGCGCGCTCCAGAAGCTCGAGCAGCGGCCGCGAGGCCAATTCCTCTCTGGTGAAGGTCACCGCGACGCTTTCGGGAACGTGAGTGGTCAGGTACGAGAACGGCACGCCGTCGACCGAACGCACACGGATCGAGCGCTGCAGCAGCGTTTCCGGGTCGACGGCAAGCGCTTCCGCGATGGCGCCAACCGCCGGCACATAATCGAACGACAGAAGCTTGACCGCCGTGCGCCGGCCCATGTCGGCGATATTGGCCAGCACGCCGGAGATGTCGGCCACCACCGGCGCCGGCGCAGCGCGATAGATCACCCGCGTGCCGGCGCTGCGGCGCCGCTCGATGAAGCGCTCGCGCTCCAGCTCGCCGAGCGCGCGCCGCACGGTGACCCGAGACACCGCGTAGTAGGCGGCCAGCTCGTTCTCGGTCGGCAGCTTTCGGCAAAACCCAGCGCGCCGGACAGAATGCGATCGCGCAGGATCAGATAAACCTGCTTCGCCTTTGCCTCGCCGAGCCAATCGCGCACGCAACACTCCTTGGCGGCGCCAGCCGCCGGGCGCCTTTACTTGGTATTCTTTAGCGTACAATATTGTCTACAACCCTTACAAGCCCACAGCCCAGGGACTAGCTGTCGCGCATGAGCGGACCGCAAACCATCATCGACAAGCTCTGGTCGGCGCACGAGATCACGCGCCGCGAAGACGGCGCGGCACTGCTCTGGGTCGATCGCCACTATGTCCATGAGGGCTCGTTCCTCGCCTTCGACCTGGTGCGCAAGCGCGGGCGATCGGTGGCCGAGCCGACCCTGACCTTCGGCATTGCCGACCATTATGTGCCAACGCGCGGGCGCAATCACCCGATCGCCGATCACGCCATCGCCGACATGGTGACCCGGCTTGAGGCCAACACGTCCGCCAATGCCATCAGCCTGTTCGGCATGCACGATCCGCGCCAGGGCATCGTTCACGTGGTCGGCCCGGAGCAGGGTTTGACCTTGCCGGGCCTGCTGGTCGTTTGCGGGGACAGCCACACTTCCACGCACGGAGCGTTCGGCGCCTACGCGTTCGGCATCGGCGCTTCCGAGGTCGCGCATGTGCTGATGACGCAAACGCTGTGGCAGAAGAAACCCAAGCGCATGCGCGCCACGGTCAACGGCAAGGCCGCTCCCGGCATCGCCGCCAAGGATATCGCGCTGTCGCTGATCGCTCGTATCGGCGCCGACGGCGCGCGCGGCCACGCGGTCGAATATGCCGGCAGCGCAATCGCGGCGCTATCGATGGAAGGCCGCATGACCTTGTGCAACATGTCGATCGAGGCCGGCGGCCGCTGCGGGCTGGTTGCGCCGGATGCGGTCACGTTCGCTTACCTGAAAGGACGACCGTTCGCGCCGCAGGGCGCTGCTTTCGAGCGCGCCGTCGAGGCCTGGTCCGCGCTTCACTCCGACAGCGACGCGGCGTTCGATCGCGAAGTGACGCTCGATGCGTCGGCGATCGCGCCGGTCGTCACTTGGGGAACGACGCCCGACGACGCGTTGCCGATCGATGCCAGCGTGCCCGATCCGGCGCGCGAAACCGATCCGGTGCGTGCCAAATATCTGCGCGATGCGCTCGACTATATGGGGATCGCGCCGGGCAAGAAGCTGACCAGCATCCCGATCGATCGCATCTTCATCGGCTCCTGCACCAACGCCCGCATCGAAGATCTCCGCGCAGCAGCGGCCGTGATTGCCGGGCACACGAGCAAAGTGCCCGGACTGGTTTCGCCCGGATCGTCCATCGTGAAGCGGCAGGCCGAAGAGGAAGGCCTCGATCGCATCTTCCGCGATGCCGGTCTTGAATGGGCCGATTCCGGCTGCTCGATGTGCGTCGGCATCAATGGCGACCTGGTACCGTCGGGCGAACGCTGTGCCTCGACCACCAATCGCAATTTTCGCGGCCGGCAAGGCCCCGGCGCGCGCACGCACCTGATGTCGCCCGCGATGGTCGCCGCCGCGGCCGTGACCGGACATCTGACCGACGTGCGGCAACTCCTTGGCAGCCGCAAGGTCGAGGGCTGAACCATGGACAAATTCGTTCGCCTGGTCGCGAAGGCCTGTCCGCTGCTGCTCGCAAACGTGGATACCGATCAGATCCTGCCGGCGCGGTTTCTGAAGCTGCCGCGCTCGCCCGAGCTCGGCCGCGCGTTGCTTCATGATCTGCGGCGCGACGTCGAGGGCAACGAGCGTCCCGACTTTCCGCTTAATCAGCCGCAGTGGCGCGACGCCGCGGTGCTGATTGCCGGCCGCAATTTCGGCGGCGGCTCGTCGCGCGAAGCGGCGGTCTATGCGCTCTACGAAGCCGGCATCCGCTGCGTGATCGCGCCGTCGTTCGGCGACATCTTCGCGCAGAATTCGGTCAAGAACGGGCTTCTGACCGCGGTGCTGCCGGAGGACGATGTCGCCGAGCTCGGCGCCGCCATCGCGGCCGATCCGGACATGCCGGTGACGATCGATCTTCAGGAACGAACAATCGCGCGCGGCAATCGCAGCTATTCCTTCAACATCGATCCGGTCAGCCGCAATCAATTGCTCAACGGCTGGGACGATGTCGACTTGACCGACAGCTACCGCGCACGCATTGCCACGTTCAAGGCCGAAGACCGCGACCGCCGGCCTTGGGCGCGGCCGACGCGGCCGTAAGCGTTTCGACACTCAGTCCCCATCGCACGACAAACAAAAATCCGGACCGCGCGCGACGGCGCAATCCGGATTCTCCAACGCGCGACGAGCGGCCAGCTAGAGCACATCACGATTTGGCTGTATCGCGATGTGCCCCAGATTTACTTGTTATCGCATGTCCTTTTTCGGAAAATCGGTTTCCATTCTTCCGGGACATGCTCTAACGACCGCGCGCTATGATCAGCCGTTGGCGGCGATCGGACGATAGTGCCGATACGGGTGACGCATCACTGGAACCATCGGCGGTCCCATCGGCGCGACGATCGGCACCGCGACCACGCGTCGCCACACCGTGCCGTTGTCGAACTGGATCGTCAGGCCATCGGGCGAATAGACCGCGCCTTCGTTCCAGGTCGGGATCCAGATGTGTCCCGGATAATCGATCCAGCCGTGCGACGGAAAGCCGGCGTCGTTCACCAGGGTCATATCCCAATTGAGCTGGTTGAGAGTGGCCAAGCTCGGAACGACGGACGAGCACATCCGCACGCACTGAAACTGACCCGTGAGATTCATGACTTGCGCCGACGCGCCGGTCGCAGTTGCTGCCACCAGGCCCACAGCTCCGATAAGCGCCAACAAGCTCGCTCGCATCGCTCAGCCTCCTGTTTGATTACAGTGAAAGTCGTTGCGACTTTCTCTGCATCATTGAGCACCATGAAAACGGCATGATGACAAGCATTCGGCGGGCCAAAACGAAACAATAGCTGCAACTTGGCTTGATCTATTATGAATCAGATTTGACGCATTCGATCGTTCAAATCCGCGTTACAAAATTCGCTCTGATTTGCAACAAATGCGGCGCGAGGCATCACGACGATGCATCGACACCACCGCGACTTGGCGCAAGAGTGCCACGCATCTAACCGGAACCCACCACACCGACGATCAGCGCCATGCGCACCAGATCGGACAGGCTGCCGGCCTGCATCTTGTTCATCAGGTTGGCGCGATAGATCTCGACCGTGCGCGGACTGATGCCGAGGTCGAAGGCGATCTGCTTGTTCGCCCGGCCCGCGACCAGGCCGCCGAGCACGTCGCGCTCGCGATTGGACAAAGCGGCCAGCTTGCCTTCGATCTCCGCGCGCTCGGCGTTGCGCTTGCTGTCGCCGCCCTGCCGCTTGATCGCGGTCTTGACGCTGGCGAGCAGAATCTCGTCGTCGAACGGCTTTTCGAGAAAATCGATGGCGCCGATCTTCATCGCCTCGACCGCGAGCGGCACGTCGCCGTGGCCGGTGATGACGATGACCGGCACATCGATCTTCAGCTCGCGCAGCCGCTGCAACAAATCGATGCCGCTCATGCCCGGCATGCGCACATCGGTGATCACGCAGTTGAGACCGGCTCCGGGAACGGCTTCGAGGAAAGCCGCCGCCGATGGATAGGTCAGGACCTCGATGTCCGCGGCGCGCAGCAGGAACGCGAGCGATTCCCGCAAGCGCCTCGTCATCGTCGATGACGTGGACCGTGCCGGTCTCAGACGGCATCGCCGGCCTCCTCTCTGGTCACCGCAGGCAAGGTGAAGCTGAACATCGTTCCGCCGCCGGGATTGGGCCGCGGCGCGATCGGCCGCCATGCGCCTCGACGATGGTGCGCGAGATCGACAGGCCGACGCCCATGCCCTGGCGTTTGGTGGTGACGAACGGCTGGAACAGCTGGGCGGCAATCTCCGGCGCGATGCCGGTGCCGGTGTCGGCGACGGCGATCTCGATCATGTCGTCCGGCGCCAACGCCGTCGCGACGACAAGTTCGCGGCGATCGGATGCTTCCATCGCCTCGATGGCGTTGCGCATCAGATTGAGCAGCACCTGCTGGATCTGCACCTTGTCGGCCAGCACGAAATGCGCGCGCGGATCGAAGTCGAAGCGCACCCGCACGCCCTTGTCCTTGAGCGCCGACCAGCGCCAGCGCGCTCGCCTCCTCGATAAGCTTGCGGACGTCTTCGACCCGCCGCTCGCTCTCGCCGCGGGCGACGAAATCGCGCAGGCGGCGGATGATCTGGCCGGCGCGCAGCGCCTGCTCGGCGGCTTTGTCCATGGCCTCGCGCAAGATCATTGACCGCGCTCGTCCGGCATTGTCTTCGAGCAGGCGGCGCGCACCTTTCATGTAGTTGGCGATGGCGGAGAGCGGCTGATTGAGCTCGTGCGCCAGCGCCGAAGCCATCTCGCCCATCGCGGTCAGGCGCGACACGTGCACCAGCTCGGCCTGCAACTCCTGCAGCCGCGCCTCGGTCTGCTGCCGCTCGGTGAGATCGCGGATGAAGCCGGTGAAGAACCGCTGCGATCGCCGGTTTTCATTTCGCCGACGCCAGCTCCATCGGAAAGGTCGAGCCGTCCTTGCGCTCGCCCACGACCACGCGGCCGATGCCGATGATGCGCCGCTCGCCGGTGAGCTTGTAGCGGTCGAGATAGCCGTCGTGGCTTTCGCGATACGGCGTCGGCATCAGCATCTTGACGTTCTTGCCGAGCACTTCGGCGGCGCTGTAGCCGAACAGGCGCTCGGCCGCGGCGCTGAACGATTGCATGACGCCGCGCTCGTCGATGACGATCATGGCGTCGGGAATGGTGTCGAGGATGAGCTTCATGTGCGACTTCGCGCGCCAGCGCCTCCTCGGCACTGGCGGCGACCGCGAGACGCGAGCGGCGCAACAATTCGCCGCGCCACGACGCGCCGACCCCGACCAACGTGAAGACAAAGGCGTTGACGATGTCGGCGGAGGTCAGCGCGCGATAATCGGCGACAAAGAACAAGCCGCTGAGCAAACCGAGAAGGCTTGCGAACACGCCCGGGCCCCAGCCGCCCAGCGCCGACGCCAACAAAATAGCCGGTACAAAGAACAGATAGGAGGCGGAGCCTTCGAGCACCGGCGCCAACAGCGTGCGCAGACCAAGCGCGAGCGCTACGCCAATGACGGCGACGCCGTACTGTCTCGACCAGCGCGCGGACCCGGGAGACGCCCCAACGCTCTGCCGAAGGACGAAGGCTGATGTGGAAAGTCTCCTGTCATCGCAATGCCGATAATTATCGCCGAACTCTGGTGGACCTGACGGTGGCGTCCCTCCGGGAAACCCCTTAGGGGCATTATCTGAATTCTTCAGTCTAGCCCCCGAGGGTTAGCAATACGTCCGCGACATTCTCGGAGGTAAAGACCCATGCTGTTCCGGCCCGACGTCCGCCCTGCTCCCCATACACGATGCAATCCGCTCGCTGTCGCAGGCTCCCGGCCGGGCCGTCGCCGCAGAGAAAAGCGCGCTGGCGCAATCGATGCAGATGATGGGCGCGGTGATGTCGTTTCAGCGCAACAGCGAGATTTTCGGCGAGAACGAGCCGGCCGAGTACGTCTACAGTGTCATCAGCGGCAGCGTGCGCACCTACAAGATCCTCAGCGACGGCCGCCGGCAGATCGGCGGGTTTTATCTGCCGGGCGACATCTTCGGGCTGGAATTCGCGCGACGAGCATATGTTTTCCGCCGAAGCCGTCACCGATGCCAAGGTCGTGGTCGTCAAGCACAGCGCCGTCACCGCGCTGGCCGATCGCGACGCGACGATCGGCCGCGAACTGTTCGCGCTGACCGGCCGCGAGTTGCGGCGGGTGCAGGATCACGTGCTGCTGCTCGTGAAAAGCGCGCAGGAGCGGGTCGCGAGCTTCCTTCTGGAAATGGCGGAACGCGCTAACGCCGGCAACACCGTGGAGCTGCCGATGTCGCGCCAGGACATCGCCGACTATCTCGGGCTGACCATCGAGACCGTATCGCGCACGCTCACCAGTCTCGAAAGCGCCGACGCCATCGCGGTGCCGACCTCGCGCCGCATCGTGCTGCGCAACCGCTCGGCGCTGTTGCGGCTCAATGGCTGAACGGTCGGCGCGTTACGAGAATCCCGCGACCGTTTCATGCGGCGCGTGCACGCGCGTTTGCATTCGCGCGTGAACTTCGTGGTAGTGTGGTTCGCCCATTCAAGCCCTTCGCCCAGACCGACCCCGATGGGCAAAGTGCTTCATGGCAAATCGCACCCTCGCCATTTTCGATTTTGACGGCACCATCGCCGACAGCGGCGCATGGTTCGCCGGCGCATTGAACGAAGTCGCGCGGCTGAATGGGTTTCGCGAGGTCGGCGAGCACCAGCGCGAAGAGCTTCGCGGCCTGTCGAGCAAAGAAATCTTCGCCTATCTGGGCATCCCCACATGGAAGCTGCCGCTCATCGTGCGGCAGTTGCGCGCTGCCGCGGCGCGCGACGCCGGACAAATCAACGCATTCCCGTGGGTGCCGGAAGTTCTCGCCACGCTGCGCAGCCGCGGCGTCGTAATCGCGATCGTCAGTTCCAACACCAAGGCCAACATCCTGCGCGTTCTTGGTACCGAAGTCGCGGCGATGATCGACCAATTCGGCACCGGCGCATCGCTGTTCGGCAAGACCGCCAAGATCGAGGCCGTGATCAAACGAAGTGGATCGACCGCCGCGCTGACGACCTGCATCGGCGATGAGGTCCGGGACATCGACGCCGCGCGCCCGCTCGGCGTCAGCACGCTGGCGGTGACATGGGGCTACGCCAACGCTTCCGCGCTCGAAGCCGCCCAGCCGACGCGGCTGGTGCACGCGCCCGCTGAACTGCTGGATTGGTTCACGCCGAAGCTTTGAGCGGGCGCGTCATACCAGTGCACGAACTCCTCACTTTCAGTTCCGCCTTCGATCTTTGATCTGCATCAAGGAGCGCGATCACGTCGTAGCGCGGGTTGATCAGACGAACAGCGCCGGGAAATCCGCCGGTGATCAGATTTTCAAGCACGGCGCGGCCGGTCGATGTCGGGCGCGGCGACGCGCCGACGACGGCAACAGAGCGCGGAGCGAACAGCGTGTCGAGAGCGAGAGGTGGACATGAGCTGGCCAAAGTTGGTGTGACGAAGGCTGCAAGAACAATCGCCCGCCACTCATCGGGGATGCGGCGGCGATCTCCTTTGATCCACGTCAAAGCTCGCGCTTTCTCGCGGCGGCAGGATGACAAAAAAAGGAGAGAGCCATGCCTGCCGTCGATGCCGTGATCGTTGCCGCCATTATCGCCGCATTTGTCATTTTTGCCGCCGTGCTCACATGGGCCGAGCACCGGACGAGGAATTTGTCCACGGGTTCGATCCGCGGCGAAATTGGCGGGCAATGCGCCGCCGCACGCATGAATCGGCGTCGGGTCCCGCGCCGGCCGGTAGCGACGAAGCGCCTTTTAGTCGTGCCGGTGATGCGCGGCCTGCTGGTAATGCAGGCGCAGAAGATCGATGCCGTAATCGTTGCCGTTCGGCGTGCGCACGATGGTGTGCACGTGGAATTTCGCCGGCTCGGCATTGGTGAGAAAGACACCGGCGTGGTGATCGAACTCGATGAAGATCACCGGGCTCTGAATCCGGTAGTAGAACGGGCTCGCTTCATCGAAGCCGCCGATCCAGCAAAAATGCGTGTCGCCGAGATGCCGCTCGACTTCATCGAGGCGGGCGGCAAGCGGCCCCGGCGGCAACGGCGCCACATAGGCGGCAACCAGATCGATGAGATCGCGCCGCTGCTGCGCCGACAATGTTGACGCGCGCAGTCCCTCGTACGGGACGATGCGATTGTCCTGAAACGCGCCGCCGAGATGCAGATTGTCGGCGAAGTGACGGCGGCCGGCGCGGCAAGTCGCCGCCCATCATGCTGTGCGCGACGATCGCTTGGCGCTGCTGGCTCGCCGACAACGAGCGCATCAGCGCCAATCCGGCACGCTCTTCATCCTCGAACAAATGCGTGCCGGCAAACGGCCCGGTGTCGGCGTGATTCGGGTTCGGCACCAAGAAAACAAGGGCTCAGCACCATCTGCCGGCCGATGACGAAGCAACTCAGGCTGAGATGATGGCCAAAAAGCTGCCAGCCCCACGGTTCGGATTCCGATGGATTGCCGAACAAACAAAATGTATAGGCCCATTCGCCGAGCACCGCCGGGCCGCCGACCAGATCGCCGAGGAAGCGATTGAGCCGCATGACGCCGCTGGTGACGTCATAGCCTTTCGGGCTCAGGCTCGCGCGCACCACCGCCATCACCGCATGCGCAACCGCCGCGCCGTTTTCATCGAGCCGCAGGCCGTGATGCTCGACATAAAGCTCGGTGTTCTGCCAATGCCGCCAAAGCTGTGAATCGACTGGAAAGCACATTGCGGCGCGCTGCTCGCGCGTGAGCAGGCTCAGAAGCGCGTTTGCGGCTTCAACCATCGCGGGCGTCGGCGCATCCTGGGGCGTCAGCGAGAACAAGCCGGGCTCGCACATCGCCGTTCGTCGGTCAGTCCGCGAAACGGCGCGGCGCCGAGTTTCGCCCAGGTTCCGAACAATTCTTGCGCACGCGGGCTGCGCATGCGCGCTTGCTGTATGCGCGCGCGGCGTCGGGCCGGCAATGTTGCTCTGACCCGGCGCCGGTACGAAGCGATGATAGTCGTCAGCGCTCATGGTGAGCGGCGTGGCTAGAAGTCGATACCCAGGATAGGCAGCAGCCGCGACAGGATCGAAGCCAGGACGACCAGGATGACCAGAATTTTCAGCAGGTTCGCAAGCCGGCGGTCGCGCACATACTTGTCGATGACCCAGAAGACGATGGCACCGACGACGATCGTAATGAGGATGTGAATCAAAATCAGAATCGTCATGACTTCCCCCGTGCTCCTGGAGTATGTCGCGAGAAAATGGATACCGGTTTTCCAAAAAGGACATGCGACGACACATGACTCTGGAGCAGACGCGGTCAGACTAAAGCATGATTCCGAAAAGCGGAAACCGCTTTTCACGACAGGAGCATGTCAGACCACGGAGTTCCGGGCGTCCCATCGCGTGGAAACGGCGCTCGACGCTTCCCAGCGCTAAGCCTCGCCGGCGCGCACGATCAGCACGCGCCGGTGATTGGCGAGCAGGATCAGGAGGCCGATAAACGCCGTCGCCGCCATGACGACGAACACCATCAGGCTCGAGGTCGCGTGCAAAAGGCCGACGCCGGTGGAAGCGAAGCGCGCCGATCCCCATTTGCAGGAAGCCCAGCACCGCCGAAGCGCTGCCGACATTCTTGCTGAACGGCGCCAGCGCGATGGCTGCCGCGTTCGGATAGGCGATGCCGCAGAACGGCAGATAGAGCAGCAACAGGACGATGCTGCCGGAGAGGCCATACCAGTCGTTGAAGGTGCCGACCACGATGATCAGCATGATCACATTCTGGCAGATCACCGCGACACGAAAGATCTTGTGATCCTCATACCGTCGCGACAGCCAGATGTTCAGTTGGCTGCCGCCGATGAAAGCACAGGCGAACGCGGCGAAGATCAGCCCGTAGGCATGCGGCCCGACATGATAGCTGTCGAGGAAGATGATCGGTGACCCGGTCACGTAGACGAACAGGCCGGCGAACGCGAAAGCCCCGCCAATCGCGTAGGTATAAAACTGCGGGCGGATCAGGATCTGGTGGAAGCCCTCCAGAATAGCCCGCGGCAGCAGCGAGATTTCGGGATCGCCGCGATGGCCTTCGGGCAGCAGAAACCTGATGACCAGCATCAAGAGGATCGCGAAGGCGGCGAGAAAGACGAAAATCCAGGGCCAGCCGACACTGGTCGCGATCAGACTGCCGATCGAGGGAGCAAACAGCGGCGAGACGCTGAGCACCAGCATCAGCATCGACAAAATTTTGGCGCTCTCGCGGGCCGGAAAGAAGTCGCGCACCATGGCGATGGAACCGACCTGGGCAACACAGCCGCCGAGCGCCTGCAGCAGCCGACATGCGATGAACAATTCAGGCGTCGGCGCCAGCGATGCAGCCGAACGAAGCGATCGTGAACAGACTCAAGCCCGCATAGAGCGGGCGTTTGCGCCCGAAGCGATCGAGCATCGGGCCATAAAACAATTGCCCGATCGCCAGCCCGATAAAATATCCGGACACCGACAACGAAATTTGCGCCGGCGTGGTGCCGAGATCATGCGCGATCTGCGGAAACGCCGGCAGATACATGTCGATCGAAAACGGGCTGACGGTGCTGAGCGCGCCCAAAATCAGAATGATCGAAAGACCGGAACGGGAGCTGGGTGGCATTGCTGCTTTCAATCGAGTGATCATCCGGACGCGAAGGCCGCGGAGGGAATTGGGGCGGGACGCTTTACGTGGTGCCGTAAAACGTCGGTCGCAAGCGACCACGGGAGGTATCGGGACATGGTGAGGCATGCTCGTCAAGCCTCGCACCATGCGATTTCAGCCGTGCTCCAATGCGTCGCGTGTTTCGCCACATACGCCGGCGATGTGACTCAATTGCGCAAAAAGGGCGTGACAGAATCTTATGTTCACGTATTGTTCTCATCGACGGCTGGAGCAATCAGTGGAGCGCCGCGGTGAGCTTGGACATATTCATATCGACGCTGACGCATGACGACATTGAGAAATTTGAGCGCGCTGTCGTTGAACGCGCCTTCAGGGCCATCGCGGTCGATCAAAGCGGCAATTATTGGAATTTGCAGACGCCACGGCAGGAAAAAACGTCGGTGACGATTTCGGTCGACGAAGAGGAAAGCATCTCGGCGTTTTCGGCGAATCGTCCGCCTGAATATCGCTCGTTCCCGGAATTCTGGAACGCCATGTTCGAGGTTCTGCGCGAGACATATACGGTCCTGTTTTGGCCGGCGTGCGAGTTCCGTTCCGCATTGCTGTGTCGCCAATCCAAAGATGCACGTGTCCAGAGACATCGTTGCGGCCTTGGGCGAACCTGCCTTCGTCAGCTCGGGCGCAGAGATCGAGGCGGCGATGACGCGCAGTTTTGCGTAGCCATGGGGCACCATTCGGCGAGGCTTTAGGGGATTATTAGGGTTAACAGTTCACTTTCGTGCGAGCGCACAGCGTTCGGGCGAACACGATGGTTCGGTGGATTTCTGTTCTGGTGGCGATCGGGTTTGCTCCTTCCGCCATCGCGGCTGAATTCGACGTGCTCCGCGGCTCGACGGCGCTCGGCTACACCGTTGCGCAAATGCCAGACCCCTTCCTGGTTCCGATCGCGCCGCTGCCGCCCGGCGGACCGCCGCCGATGCTGGCGGCGCAGCCGGTCGCGGTCGTCGCACCGCCCGCGGTCTGGAATTGGACCGGCTTTTACCTCGGCGCCAATGCCGGACTCGCGGTCGCGACCAGCAATTTCGCCGACCCGTTCGGCGTGGCCGTTTTCGGCGATAGCGTGCGCAGCCCCGGCTTCATGGCCGGCGGCCAGATCGGCTACAACTGGCAGGCCCCCGGGGCGCGCTGGGTGTTGGGCGTTGAAGCCGACGCGGATGCCATTTCATCCGACGGCACCAGCACCTGCTTTGCCACCTCCGGATTAAGCATCGCGTCCACGTGCCGGGTGCGGCCGCAATCGGTCGCCACGCTGACCGGGCGCGTCGGCTACGCCACCAGCGCCTTCGACGAACTGCAAAACATCGCGCCGATTGGTCCGCTGCCGTTTCGATCCGCCACGCTGATCTACGGCAAGGCCGGCGTCGCCTACGCCAACGACAAGATCGACATGGCGATCAACAATGCCGAGGCGGGCTTTGCTGGTCCGAACATCACCTCGAACAGCACCAATGCGACGCTCTGGGGTTGGACCGTCGGACTGGGCGTCGAGCAGGCCTTGTCGGCTGCGTGGTCGCTGAAGGTCGAGTACGATTATGTCGGGTTCCCCAGTCGCACCGTCAACAATCTGGGCAGTACGCTTGTCGATCCGTTCTTCCCTGCCAGTTTGAGCACAGGGCCAAGTTCATCGGGCGTGACGCAAAACATCCAGCTCGTCAAAATGGGCTTGAACTATAAATGGGGCGCCAACCCATTGTCATTGAACGATGTGGCGCCCGTCGCCGCCGTCGTACGCGATGCACCGGCGCCGCTATGGCTGGCCGGATGGGGCGGCGAAGCCGGCGCCCGCTATTTCGGCAGTTGGGGCCGCTTCCAGAAAGATCTCGGCCAATTCAACAGTTCGGGGTTGCCAAATATCAGCGCGGTTTCGCGGCTGACTTATTCAGACATGCAAACCAACTCTGGTGAATTGTTCGGCCGCATCGACAGCCCGTGGCGGGTGTTCGTCAAAGGCTTCGTCGGCACCGGCGTCAATAACGGCGGCGGGATGAACGATGAGGATTTCGGCATTCCGCTGTTTAGGACTTACGCCGGCTATTCGAACACGAATTCCTCGGTCACCGGGAATATCCAATACGGTGCGTTCGACGCCGGCGTGAACCTCTTGCAAGCGCCAGGCTACAAAGTCGGCGTATTCGCCGGCTATTTCTACTTCAATCAGAACATGAGCGCCTTCGGCTGCCAGCCGATCGCCAATATCAACTGTATACCCAACGTGCCGTCGGACGGATCGGCCGGTATCACCGAGAGCGACAAATGGCAGGCGGTGCGGGTCGGCGTTTCGGGTGAGACGCGCCTGATCAATCGTCTCGGGCTCAGCGCCGACATCGCCTACCTGCCGGTGGTGCATTTCAGCGGCGTCGACAATCATTATTTCGGCAACACGGGAATGATCGCCAGCGTCAACCCGGAGAGCGCCAACAGCGGCGCGGGCGTGCAGCTCGAGGCGATGATTTCTTACTACGTCACGCCGCAAGTCACGTCGGCATGGGCGGCCGCTACTGGGCGCTGTGGACCAACAACGGACACGCGTCACGCACGGTGGACGACGGTTTTCCGATCCCGGAGACGCCGCCGCAGGCGTTCAAGGCTTTCGCCGAGCAGGCCGGCGTTTTCTTGCAAGCCGCCTATCACTTCGGACCGGATTGCTATTGATGCGGGGATCGGCGTTTCGTTGCGCGATCCTTTGAGCCTTGCCCAGCGCCATGGACGTGAATGCTGCATGTTCGCGGTGCAGGCCAGAGATGCATGTCTGGGTCGAAGGCAATCGCCACGCCCATTTCGCCCTGCGGCCATATTCTGTTAGCTTGCCGGATGCCCCCCTCGATCGTCTGCTCCGGTCGGTGACCGAGGACTGCCGCAGCCTGCGGGCGCGCGGTTTCGCAGTCGTCGAGATGCAGTGATGGATGTCTCACAAGATCGCGAGGCCGTTCTCGATAACGGCCCCTGGAAACGCAACGTCATCGTCTGCGTCTTCGGTTCCTTCACCACGATCGTGGCGATGACGCTGCTGCTGCCGTTTCTGCCGCTTTACGTCGAACAGCTAGGCGAGACCGATCACGCCGCCATCGTGCAATGGTCGGGGATTGCCTACGGCGCCACCTTCTTCACCGCCGCGTTAACCGCGCCGTTATGGGGCTGGCTGGCCGACCGCTATGGCCGCAAGCTCATGCTGATCCGGGCGAGCCTCGGCATGGCGATCGCGATGTCGCTGATCGGCATGGCGCATACCGTGTGGGAGCTGGTCGCGTTCCGGCTTTTAGCCGGGTTGCTCGGCGGCTACGCCTCCGGCTCGACCGTGCTGATCGCAACGCAGGCGCCCAAAGCCCGCTCCGGGTGGGCGCTGGGGATTCTCTCTGCGGGCATCATGGCGGGCAGTCTGGCAGGGCCGCTGCTCGGTGGTTTGCTGCCGCCGCTGATCGGCATCCGCGCCACCTTCCTGTGGGCCGGCGGCGTTATCTTCATCACCTTCCTGGGCACTGCCTTCCTGATCCGCGAAGATGTGCAGCCGCGCAAAGCACGCGCCGCCAAGGCGCGTGGCGGCTGGTCGCAGATCCCCGACAAGCGGCCCATCGTGGCCATGCTGGTGACCGGCTTGCTATTGATGATCGCCAACATGTCGATCGAGCCGATCATCACCGTCTATGTGGCTCAGCTTGTTGAACCGTCGCGCGTCACGTTTGTGGCCGGCCTGGTGATGGCGGCTGCGGCGCTGGGCGCCATTCTGTCGTCGCCGCGGCTTGGCAAACTCGCTGATCGCATCGGCCATTGGCGGGTCATCAACGCCAGTCTCGCGGTCTCCGCCGTCCTGCTAATCCCGCAAGCTTTCGTGACCAGCGGCTGGCAGCTGATCGTCCTGCGCTTCCTGATGGGGCTGGCGCTCGGCGGCCTCCTGCCCTGCATTGCCAGCGTCATTCGCCACAACGTGCCGGAGGCAATCACCGGCAGCATCCTCGGCTATTCGGTGTCGGCGCAATATGCCGGACAGGTGCTTGGTCCAATCGGCGGCGGCTTCGTCGGCGGCCATGTCGGGATGCGCGCGGTCTTTCTCGGCACCGCCGTGCTGATGACGGCCGGAGCGATTGGCAATTTCATCGTCGAGAAGCGACGATAGCGACCGATTCGATCAAAGCCGCTCGGGCGGCTTCTGCTCGGCCAACACAGCGAGGGAGGAATCGAGCAACGCCAACGATGATCAGCTTGAAACAGCCTCCCACGCGACTTCTGAAAGAGGCGCCATGAACTCATCGCCGGGACAGCCATGACATTCGTGAGTGATGCGCAGAGCGACATCAATTCGCCGGTAGCGTGGCGGCGGCTGGCCTATGTGGTCGCTGTCGCCATCATCGGCAGCGTCAGCATGTTTGCCATGTCGGTCGCCTTGCCGTTCGTTCAGGCCGACTTCGGCATCACCCGTGCGGCGGCGGCAATGCCCTATGCGATGTCGATGCTGGGATTCGCCGTCGGCGGCATCGCCACCGGCTGGATCTGCGACCGGATGGGGATCGCGGTTGCGGTCGCGCTCGGCACGCTGGCGTTCGGTCTCGCGTTCATTGCGGCATCGTTTGCCTCGTCGGCGACAGCATTCGCGTTGATCCATTTGATCATCGGCGCCGGCGGATCCGCGAGCTTCGGACCGCTCATGGCCGACATCTCGCGCTGGTTCGCGCGCTATCGCGGCATGGCCGTCGGCATAACCGCGGCCGGCAACTATGTGGGCGGCATGCTGTGGCCGCTGGTGTTGCAGCACGCTCTGGCATCGCAAGGCTGGCGAACCACTTATCTGGAAGTCGGGATTGTCGGTGCCCTGCTGATGCTGCCGTTTATCTTTGCGCTACGGCGGCGGATGCCATCCGTCTCCGCCAAGGCGGCGACCCCCGCGACAGCAACAAGCTTCGCCGGCAACACCGCGATCTCGAGCAACGCGCTGACCATCCTGCTGTGCATCGCCGGTGTGTCATGCTGCGTGGCGATGGCGATGCCGCAAGTTCACATCGTCGCCTATTGCGGCGACCTCGGCTACGGCCCGGCGCGCGGCGCCGAAATTCTCTCGACCATGCTGGGCTTCGGATTGATCAGTCGGGTCGCCTGGGGCTCGGTCGCGGATCGTCTCGGCGGCACGGTGACGCTGCTGATCGGGACGGTGCTGCAAGGCATCGCGCTCTGCCTCTATTTGCTCTTCAACGGACTTGTTTCGCTCTATGTCGTCTCGGCGCTCTATGGTTTGTTTCAAGGCGGCATCGTGCCGATGTATGCCATCATCGTCCGGCAATATTTCCCGCCGCAGGAGGCCGGTTTTCGAGTCGGCATCGTGCTGACGTCGACACTCTCCGGCATGGCGCTCGGCGCCTGGATGGCCGGCGCAATCTTCGACTACACCGGCTCCTACCGCGCCGCCTTCATCAACGGCTTCGCCTGGAACGCACTGAACATCGGCATCATGCTCTGGCTGATCTTCGGCCCACTGCGCCGGCCACCGCAGGAAAGCCGACCGATTGAAGTGTTAGGCTCGGTGGGCTGAAGAAATTTTCTGCAATCGGATCACCCCATTCACTGTTTGTTGGATTTCAATAAGCCCGCGATATCGCGCGGACCAAAGTCGTTAGGGCCGGAGTTCAGATTTGGTTCGAACTTTTGAGCATGGCCGCTCAGGTTCCCCGGCCGATCACGCATCGATGAGGCGCTCGCCGACTTTGGGACCGCAAGCGGACTCGAAATCTTGCTAAGAGTAGACTGAAATGCTTAGAGCACATCACGATTAGGCTGAGCCGCGATGTGCTCTAGATCTATCTGTTATCGCGTGCCCTTTTCCGGAAAACCGGTTTCCACTTTTCCGGGACATGCTCTAGGATTCTTGTTTCGTCACATGGAGCCCGCCTTGGAAAAAGGGCACGTTGAACGGCATCTCGCGGCCATTCTTGCAGCCGATGTGGCTGGGTACAGCCGGCTGATGGGCAGCGACGAGGTCGGTACGTTGGCTCGATTAAGGGCCCACCGCATGGAATTCTTTGATCCTACGATCGAGAAGCATCGCGGCCACATCGCCAACACCGCGGGCGACAGCGTCCTCGCCGAGTTTGGCAGCGTCATGGATGCCGTTGCGTGTGCTGTTGAAATCCAGCGCGGCATGCTCGATCGCAATTCAGAGGTATCGCGGGATCGGCGCATCGAGTTTCGCATCGGGATCAATCTTGGCGACGTCATTCGCGAAGGCACGGACATCTTCGGCGACGGAGTTAACGTCGCGGCGCGACTCGAAAGCATCGCTGATCGCGGCGGCATCTGCGTTTCGCGTCAAGTGCTTGATCAGGTCGAAGGCAAGCTTGACCTGACGTATCGCGAACTCGGTCGGCAGAACCTCAAAAACATCGCCAAACCGGTGGAGGCTTACGCAATCCAACTTGATGCCGCGACCTCACCGGGCGCACGGTTTCTCACGACTGCAAGGCTCAAACAGGAGATACGCTATTGCAAAGCGTCCGATGGCACCCGTCTCGCGTACGCGACGGTTGGCGGCGGCCCCCCAATGCTTAAGTCGGCACATTGGCTAGGTCATCTTGAATACGATTGGGAATTGCCGATTTCGCGGCACTTGCTGCTCGGGCTGGCTAAAGATCACACGCTGATCCGGTACGATGCCCGCGGCAACGGCCTGTCGGATTGGGACGTACACGAGATTTCTCTCGATGCCTGGCTCAGCGACATGGAGACGATTGCCGACACGGTCGGGCTCAAGCGATTTCCACTGATCGGCTTGTCGCAAGGGTGTCCGGTAGCCATAGCCTATGCTGCCCGACACCCGGAAAGGGTCTCCCATCTGGTCTTGTACGGTGGCTTTGCGGTTGGGGCCAATGAGCACGCGAGCTTGACTGCGACCGGTCGTGAACGCCTTGCCGCAATGAATACTCTCGTCAGGCAAGGGTGGGGTGCCGACAATCCCGCTTTTCGACAGATGTTTACATCTTTGCTGATGCCCGCCGCCAACAAGGACCAAGTGGACGCATTTAACGAGCTTCAACGCCTGAGCGCTTCGCCGGAATGCGCAGCGCGTTATCTGGAGACGGTTGGGAATCTCACTGTCCTCGATCTCCTCCCGCAGGTAAAAGCGCCGACGCTCGTCATGCATGTGCGCGACGACCCGCTCGTCCCGATCAAACTGGGACGCGAATTGGCCGCAGGAATTCCGAACGCCCGTTTCGTGGCGCTCCCTGGCAAGAACCACGTTCCGCTGGAACAGGATCCTGGCGTGCCCCAACTGTTCGAGGAACTGAGAGATTTCTTGAGAACAGCATCCTAGCTGCGTGAGAGTATGCAGGAGTTTCGATTGGCGGAACAATTTGTGTCAGCCGAGGCGGCAAAGCGGAAGTCGCAACCGTCCGGCCGAATGCCGGTTCACCTTCGAAAAGGGGCGACGATCAACGTAGCGCGAAAACTAGATGCATCAGCGTTGGCCGTGTAACCCAGACCTGGCAAGCGCTGTGATTACGCGTCTATCCGCGTCCGCGCCAAACCGACGGCGCAATTCCGGTGATCTTTTTAAACGCGCGACTAAAGGCTGCCTCGGATGCGTAACCGACCTGATCGGCGATGTTGGCAACATTGACGTTGCCGCTCGTTAATAATTCAGCCGCAATTTGCATCCGCCACTTAGTTAGATACTGCATGGGCGGAATTCCGACGAAATGTGTGAACCGCTCTGCTAAAACCGAGCGGGAGATGCCGGCTTGCTTTGCGAGTTCGTCCAGCGTCCAATTCTGCGCAGGTTTCGCGTGCATCAACGACAGTGCCTTGCCGACCAGAGAATCACGCAGACCTCCGAGCCAACCCGCCTGTTCGGGAGGTAGATTTTCGAGATAACGGCGCACCACATCAATAAACATCAACTCGCTCAGCTTGGTGAGGACGCTTTCACATCCGGCATGCTTGTTCGATGCTTCCGACACTGCAAGACGCACAAACTGGGCGATCATGTCTTCGCCCTGGTTGCGTGGGTCGCCCGCCTTAATCACAGGTGGGAGATTCTCGATGAGAGGATTGTAGGGCCGCGCGTCGCAGGCCAGATATCCGCACACGAGTTTGGCCGACGTCGCGCCACCTCCGAAGTTAATGTGGAAGGGTTTCTCGCCGGATGTGGCCACGTCAAGCACGTCCGGCATGGGCGGATCGGCTGGCATGTTGGGACTGCTGGACATTACGTGAGGCTGTCCGCTGGTGAACATAATGACCTGCCCTGCTTCGAGCGGGATAGCCTGGCCTTCAGCGGTGGTCGCGAAGCACCTGCCGGTCGTGACGACGTGGTAAGCGATCAAATGATCCGCGCGCGACAGGATCTTCGGCAGGATCTGCTCGGGCGCCGGCGACCCGATGGCCCACGGGTCCTCGGCCGCGATCTCGAAGAAGACCGCACCCGTTAGACGAACGGTTTTCAACAAGTCGGATAGTGGATCAGCAGCCATCGATCAGTCGGCCCCCCACCGGCTTAGCGATATGGCTGTAATGTGACGTATTCCGGACGCGCTGCCAAGCAATGCGGACGTACGATCATTCCCGAGGACCACACAATTCACGATGTATGTGCCAACGCCGTTGGATGGCGGCGCCCACGAAGAAGAAACGAAGGTGGAAAAATCATGGGCACACAAAAAGGGCGCTGCTTTTGCGGCGCAATCGAAATTGAAGTTGATGGATCGCCCGAGGCAATGGGATACTGCCATTGCAGCTCGTGCCGGTCTTGGTCAGCCGGACCTGTGAATGCGTTCACGCTTTGGAATCCCAAAAACGTGAGGATCACTGTCGGGGCCGACCTGCTCGGTCATTTCATGAAGACAAAAAATAGTGACCGGCAATATTGCGCGAAGTGCGGCGGCCATCTCGTGATAGCGCACCCGCTTCTCGGAATGGTGGACGTCGCTGCTGCGATCATACCGACCGTGAAATTCGTCCCTTCCGTCCATGTCAATTATGCTGAGACGGTGCTGCCGATGACGGACGGCCTTCCAAAATTCCAAGATCTCCCGGCCGAAATGGGCGGGTCGGGCGTAGTCCTGCCCGAATAGGGTTCAATTGCAAGGCGCGAGGCAGCCGGCTTTGCCGATGCGGCCGGAATGCTTCCTGCTGGAAATACCGAACGGAGAAAAGCCATGCCGATCTTCATGGATCGCCACGACATGCGCGGCGCGACTGCTGCGCACGTCGCTGAAGCACATCGACGGGACTTGGACATTCAGGATAAGTACGGCGTCAAATATCTAACCTACTGGTACGACGAGGCACGCGGTACCGGATTTTGCTTGGTGGATGCCCCCGACGCCGCCACCGCCGAGCACGTGCACCGCGAGGCTCACGGCATGATCCCCACCGATATTATTCCGGTCGATCTGGCCACGGTCGAGGCTTTCCTCGGCCGTCTAGGCGATCCGCGAGCCTATCCCGGCAACGTCGAGACGATGACTGATAAAGGACTACGCGCTGTTCTCGTCACGGACATTGTCGGCTCGACAGAAATGACGGTCCGCCTGGGCGACGCCTCCGCACTCGAATTGGTCAGAGTGCACAATGCGCTGGTCAGACGCGGATTGGTCTCGCATGCGGGCCGCGAGGTGAAGCACACCGGCGACGGCATCATGGCTGCATTCGACGAAGTTGCGAACGCCGTGTCCGCCGCAGCCGACATCCAGCAGCGCTTTTGCCGCTTCAACACAGAAGCGTCTGAAAGCCTGCATATCAGAATCGGCATTCATGCCGGGGATCCAGTCGCTGAACACAACGACCTGTTCGGAGCAACTGTTCAGATGGCCTTTCGACTCTGCGGCGAAGCAGAGGCCGAAGGCATTCTGGTCTCCGAACTGGTTCGTCAGCTATCGCGTCAAGACTCATCCCGATTCATCGCGCTCGGTGAACGAAACCTGAAGGGCTTCAAGGTCGTGACGCCGGTCTTTCGATTTGAATGGCGGGACTTTCCGCGTAGCGCCATGCGCAACCCACCCAATCGGCGGCCAATGTCTGCGCCGGGTCAAAACATCATGGGAAGTAGCGACTTTCGTAAGCTCGCTTGACCAAATGCATCTCAAGGTAACTGGAGCGTCACGGTAGCTTACTCAAAAGAGTATCGGGAGATAAAAATGAATCCAAACAAGGCACTTTGGGAAAAAGGCGACTTCACACGCATTGCCGCGAGCATGCGCGATAGCGGTGAGAGGCTGGTCAGCACACTGGGAATCACAAGCGGGCTAAAGGTTCTCGATCTCGGGTGTGGTGACGGCACGACGGCGTTGCCCGCGGCAAAGCTCGGTGCTGACGTGCTGGGCGTCGATATCGCACGCAATCTCGTTGAGGCCGGAAATCGGCGCGCCGACGAACAGGAACTAAAAAACCTTCGCTTTCAAGAAGGTGACGCAAGTAACCTCGCGGAGTTGCATGATAAAGCGTTTGACTTGGTCGTCAGCATCTTCGGCGCCATGTTCGCGCCAAAACCGTTCGACGTGGCCAAGGAGATGGTGCGGGTCACACGACCTGGTGGGCGCATCGTCATGGGAAACTGGATTCCCAACGACCCCACCTTGGTCGCGCAGATTTTGAAGATCAGTGCGGCTTACACGGCACCGCCGCCGGAGGGCTTCGTTAGTCCAATGACGTGGGGCGTGGACACCAATGTGATCGAGCGATTCGCCAGCGCTGGCATTGCTGAGGAAAACGTGTCGCTCATCCGCGACACATACACCTTCAACTTCCCTGGCGCTCCCGCAGGGCTGGTCAATGTCTTCCGCAACTACTACGGTCCCACTATGAATGCTTTCGAGGCCGCCGAGAAAAATGGCCATGCCGACGATTTGAGCGAAGAATTGAATGCGCTGTTCGCGAGTCAAAACACCACGCGACGCGACGATCAAACCTCAATCCCGGCAACTTTTCTTCGCGTGACCGCAACGGTAAAGTAAGCCAAGTTCCCGCCTGAAAGCTTAGCCAATCCGACCTCGGTTGGAGGCAAGGGTCTCTTTGAAGTGGTGCCGCGATCGCGTTACTCGCTGCGGTACGACGAACGGCGACCTGAGACTTGCGCGGATACTGAAATTGTCCAACTCACCACAAAGTTTTCAGAAGGATAGCGCGCGAGGGGCCCACAAAGTAAACTTACAACTCCGTGGTGAATATGCCGGCAGCACCCGCGAGGACACGGCCGCTATGTTTAACGAGAGCCGGCTTTGGCGGTGTTCCGTATCGAAATTCTGCCTCAAGGATGAGTAGTGGACTCTTATGTTTCATCAGTGCCACGTGAGATGAAGTGTTAACATGTGGCACTGGGAACGCTATTTTGTGCTTATAATCGGTTCTCAAGGCAATTTTGAGTTGCGAAGTCGTGATACGCTGATCGAGGGCAGAAATGGCTTTGAACGTCTCGGCTTGGTCGATTAGGCATCCGCTGCCTCCCCTTATCCTTAGTGCCGCAATTGTTGTGCTCGGGTATTTGAATTTCACGAAATTGCCGATTACGCGGTTTCCGAACGTAGATGTTCCCATCGTCAACGTTGCGATCACGCAGTTTGGTGCTTCGCCTGGGGAATTGGAGACACAAGTCACCAAGAAGGTGGAAGACGCGGTCGCTGGCGTCGCGGGCGCACAGCACATACTCTCAGCGATCACCGACGGCGTTTCAATCACAGCCGTCAAGTTTCGCCTGGGAATAGATACTGGTCAGGCCGTCACTGACGTAACCGACGCTCTGACCCGCATCCGTGCCGACCTGCCGCGAGGGATCGACGAGCCGCTGGTTCGGCGCGTCGATATTGCCGGCCTTCCCATTTTGACCTATGCGGCGATCGCTCCAGGAAAGACCCCCGAGCAACTGTCGTATTTCGTGCAGGATATCGTCATCCGCGCGCTGCAGGGCGTCAAAGGCGTGGGCGATGTACAACTCATCGGCAGCGTGGAACGCGAGATCAGAGTCGGGCTCGATCCGTTCAGATTGCAAGGGGTTGGGCTGACGGCTCTAGACGTCAGTCGTCAGCTCCGCGGCACGAACGTCGATCTTGCGGGAGGACGTGCCGAAATCGGCGGTCACGATCAGGCAATTCGCACGGTCGCAGGAGCCAAGACGCTCGCCGATCTCGCCGCAATCAGAATCGGGTTGCCGGCAGGTGGGGAAGTCCGCCTCGACGATCTAGGGCGGGTTACGGATACGATCGCGGAGCCCCGCACATTCGCTCGCTTCAACGGCACATCCGTGGTGGGCCTCAGCGTGCTGCGGGGCAAAGGTGCAAGCGAAGTAACGGTCGCACAAGCCGTCGCCAACCGCATTGAAGACATTAGAAAGGCACATCCTGACGTCGACCTGAAACTGATCGATACGTCAGTCAATAACACACTGGGAAACTACGATTCGGCCATGCACACCCTCTACGAGGGTGCTGCTCTCGCGGTTATCGTGGTCCTGTTGTTTCTGCGCGATTGGCGGGCAACTGCCATCGCGGCCATCACGCTGCCGCTGTCTATCTTTCCAGCCTTCTGGGTGATGCATCTTCTCGGCTTCTCGCTCAATCTCGTAAGCCTGTTGGCTATCACGCTCAGCGTCGGCATTCTGGTCGACGACGCGATCGTGGAAATTGAAAACATTGTGCGCCACATCCAGATGGGCAAGTCGCCCTATCGGGCGGCGATAGACGCCGCCGACGAGATTGGACTGGCTGTCATCGCCATCACGCTCACCATCGTTGCGATGTTCCTACCGGCAAGCTTCCTGGCGTCTGTTCCAGGTCAATTCTTCAAGCAATTTGGCATCACGGTATCGGTTCAGGTGCTGTTTTCGCTGCTCGTTGCCAGAATGATAACGCCTGTTCTCGCGGCCTATTTTTTCAAACCGCAGCACCATGACGAGAGCACCGACGGTCGTATCAGCTGGATATATCAGCGCGTGCTGCGTTGGTCGCTTCGGCACCGGTTTATCACCGTGTTCCTGGGAATAGTCTTGTTCGTCGGGACATTGGTGAGCGCAAGCGTGTTGCCCTCGGGCTTCATGCCAGCGGCCGACAGCTCCCGTTCCGTGCTGAGCATCCAGTTGCCGCCAGGCTCGCAACTCAGCGACACTGAGGCCATCACTGACGCGGTGACAAATCGTCTGCGCAGCAGGCCCGAGGTCAAAAGCGTCTTTGTGGATGGCGGACGCCTGCCGCCTTCAGTGCTCGACGTCGGCCGAGCCGCGTTGACGATCAATTATGTTCCGAAATCGGAGCGAAGGCTTTCACAACAACAGCTTGAGGAGGCGATCACCAACGACCTCTTCAATGTCCCGGACATACGATTTTGGTTCCTTGACGAGAATGGTCTGAGGGGCGTCAATCTCATCGTCACCGGCGATGATGACGCGACTGTCGCGAATGTGGCTGAGGAACTTAACGGCCAAATGGCGCGACTGCCGACGCTGCGCAATGTCGTGTCGGGTGTCGCTCTAAATCGGCCCGAGCTCAGGATCTACCCGCGATTGGATTTGGCGGCGCGTCTCGGCGTGTCGACGGAAAGCCTGTCTGAAACCATTCGGGTTGCGACCATCGGCGACGTTGGACCAGCACTCCCGAAATTCGACGCAGGAAATCGGACCGTCCCGATCAGGGTTCTGCTCGAGGAAAGCGCGCGCGCCGACCAACAGGTGCTTGAGCAGATCCGAGTGCCGGCGCGAAATGGCAGTGGAGTACCCCTCAAGGCCCTTGCCGACATAGGATTTGGTGAAGGCCCTACCAGTATCGATCGCTACGATCGACAACGGCAGGCGACTGTCGAGGCGGATCTCGTCGGCGACACGGCCCTCAGTTCCGCCTTGGAAGCTGTTAAACAGTTGCCGATGATGAAGCGGCTTCCACCCGGAATAAGGGTGATCGAGGGCGGCGACGCCGAACTTCAGAACGAGCTCTTCCAGGAGTTCGGCGATGTGATGCGCAACGGCCTTATCGCGGTGTACATCCTGCTGGCGATTCTGTTCGCGAGCACCCTGCATCCTTTGACGATCCTTTTTTCTCTCCCACTGTCGATCACCGGCGCGATACTTGCGATTTTTATCATGCATTTCCCGATAAGCCTGCCGGTGATCATCGGCTTGCTGATGCTGATGGGCATCGTCGCCAAAAACTCCATCATGTTGATCGATTTCATCCTCGTATCGATTCACGAAGGCGTCGAACGTTCGACCGCGATTGTGGATGCTGTGCAAAAGCGCGCGCGTCCAATCATAATGACAAGTATCGCGATGATTGCCGGGATGGTACCGAGTGCCCTGGCGTTCGGCGCCGGCGCCGAGTTCCGGTCTCCGATGGCAACTGCGGTCATCGGAGGATTACTTGTTTCGACATTCCTGTCGTTGTTGTTCATACCGGCGTTCTTCGTCATCATGGATGATCTCGGCCGCGTGATGTGGCGCCTCTTCGGTGCAATCATCGGCAAAAGCGACGAGCACGACGACGGCGAGGCGTTGGGACATCATGGCTTGCCCAATCCCGCGAAGCCAAGTTCCTATCAAACATCCGGGCCTCTTCCGGACGCTGGCGAACATTGAGTATCCCATGCGCCGGCCGGGATCCGTTGCTTGGCCGTGTCCGCCCGTGCCCGGCCGAATGCTCCCGAAAATATCCGCCTCCCCACGATCACCAACCGGCATGTGAGTCGTTTGACTTCAGAATCCTGTGACGGCCTAGCTGAGATACCGACCGACTATGCCATCGCGAATGATGAGGTGCATGTTTGGTGCGCCCGCATCGGTGTGACGAGCCTACGCATTTCGGCATTAGCGGACCTGCTCTCGGCCGACGAGCGCCAGAAGGCGGAACGGTTCCGCCTGCGCGCGGACTGTCATCGCCACATCATCGGGCGCGCACTTGCACGACTCACGATCGGTCGGCTGCTCGATCACCGCGCGGAAAGCCTGCGCTTTCGCTATACCGATTTCGGCAAACCGTATCTTGCAGACAAGATGAACGAGCGTGGCGTGCAATTTAACATCTCTCATTCAGGAGACGTGGTTCTCGTCGCCTTGACGACAAATAGACGAATCGGAGTTGACGTGGAACGCATCCGCGACGATTTGAATGTCGAGCGCATCGCCGGACGATTTTTCTCGGCGCGCGAATGTTCGCAATTGGCCGCTTTACCGGACAATTTGCGACGTACCGCCTTCTTCCGCTGCTGGAGCCGAAAGGAGGCCTTCATCAAGGCGCGAGGCGAAGGTCTTTCGTTGCCGCTCGACAGCTTCGACGTATCTCTGGGTCCGACGGAGCGACCCGCGATTCTGGCAACGCGGCCCGATCCGACCGAAGCCGATCGCTGGGTCCTTCATAGCTTGGAGGTCGGGCACGGCCACCAGGCTGCGCTCGCCGTGGAAGGAACGGGTTGGCAGCTCGAGACGATGAATTGGTGCCCAAAAGCGCCAGAGCACATCACGATTAGGCTGAATCGCGATGTGCTCTAGATCTACTTGTTATCGCATGTCCTTTTTCGGAAAACCGGTTTCCACTTTTCCGGGACATGCTCTAGGTGGCGCGGCTTCACCTAACTAGTGATTACAGGACGAGACCGCCATCGATCTGGACGACCTGGCCCGTGATGTAGCGCGCTCGCTCGGAAGCCAAGAAGCAAACGAGGTGGGCGACATCTTCACCCGTTCCAAGCCGGCCGGTAGGAATCTGCCCCTTGATGTACCTCAACCGCTCCTCGTCGAGCATCGACAACATATCCGTGTCGATAAAGCCGGGCGCGACGGCATTGACGCGCACACCGTACTCCGCGATCTCCTTCGAGAGCGCTTTTGTGAAGCCGATGATACCGGCTTTTGCGGCGGCATAATTGGTTTGCGTGGCGGCGCCGGCAACGCCGGCAAACGATGTGATGTTGATGATGGCGCCAGACCGCTGCTTGACGAATTGCAGCACCAGCGGCTGAGTGGCATTGAACATGCCCCCAAGGTTCGTTGCGATGACCTCGTCCCATCTTTCTCGACTCATGCGAGCCAATGCGGAGTCTCGTGTGATGCCGGCGTTGTTGACGAGCACATCTATTCGACCAAAATTCTGCAGAACGGATTTAACCGTGTCACGCATCGCCACAGTATCCGCGGCGTCGCATTGGAACGCCAAACACCGCCGGCCGGGGTGCGAGGCCTGCATTTGCCGGGATAAGGCGTTGGCGGCGTCAAAACTTTCCTGAAACGTGAAGGCGACGTCCGCGCCCTCTTGCATGGCGATGCTGACCACGCCGGCGCCGATTCCGCGAGAACCGCCGGTAACAAGGACCCGCTTATTCTCCAGAAGCATTTAGCCGCTTTCAGTAATTTGCTGCCAGCGCTTCCAGTGGCTTCGCGTCCCGCACGACGCGGGTTCTCAACTCGCGATACCGTTTTTCCGCGAGCACGGTTTGCACCAACGGCGTGTAAAACGGACCATCCCCCACGAGGGAGATTTTTTCGGGCGTGATCTCGACGAACTTCCATTCGTCCAGCGCGTCCCAAGCGCCGCTAAAATCCTCGTAGGCATCGGTGCCGAAGGCGGCCAGATAGGCCTTGCGATCAACCTGCAAACCGAACAGGTTTCTAAAGATCATCGACAGCTTGAAGTCGGTCCGCTCGTGCCGGAAACCGCACTCGACCGGGAAACGGCCGCTATCAATGGCAGCCTTGTATTCGCTGAGCTTGCGCCAGTTGATGAACGACCACGACCGCCCCTCTTCCAATTTGGCGTCACCAAAAAACGTAAGCGCGGCGTAGCCAAGTCCCAGGGTATCCATACTGTCGAACCGCCGCGTCACACCCTCCTCGTACGGCCGCCCGACCGGATCGCCGGGCTTGCGCCAATTGTAGGCGGTGATCTGCTCGTAACCGTGGCTTCGCAACAAGTCGCGCGACACGCGATACATTTCAAGGTTGGCAAGTGTACTCGGCAGCTCGTGAAAGCGATTGAGCGCGAAATCGGTCGGGCCGCCGACATTGAGCTCGTAATGGGTGATGTCGTGAACGCCCCAAGAGATCACCGTCTCGAGATCCTTCACCATGGTCGCGACAGTCTGCTGTGGCCAGCCAAAAATCAGATCGAGATTACACGCAAGCTTGAACTCCCGCGCCCACTCAACAGTTTGCATAACGTGCTTGGTCGTTTGCTTCCGTCCGCTCAGCGCGTTGAGCTCTTCGTTGATCTGCTGCACCCCGACACTGATGCGGTTCATGCCACTTTCTTTTATGGCCTGAAGTTTTTCGCGAGAGAATAACTGTGGAATCCCCTCAAGAGTTATGTCGACTTCCGACTCGATGACGGGGAACAAATCACGGATCAATTCCATGATCTTGAAATACATCGGCTCCTTGTAAAGGTTTGACGTGCCGCCGCCGCAATACACCGCGCCGAGCTTGTGGCCCTGCATGGCGTCGACATACATCGCGGCTTCGCGTTTTAGATAGCCGAAATAATCTTCCAGCGCGTCATATCCGACAAAGTCCTCCACCGGAAACAGGCAATAACCGCATTTGCCAGGGTTGGTCCGGATGCAATATGGCACGCCGAGATAGAGATTAATTACCGAGCCGGCGCCCATTCCGCGAAGCCTGCCTCTATCGCTTAGCGTTTCTTCGACTGGAACGTCGGTTTCATTCCAAAACCGAGGCGAAGGAAAAGAGTGTTGGATTTTGTTGACTTGGCGTTTGTCCAGATGACTTTCGATGAAGCGGCGCGCGCTGGATGCGTCAACGGACAATGTATTGCTGTTCATCGATGGGCTCCTGTTCAAACAAGTCCCAAGTCCGGATAACCGTCAATTTCGACTAATTCTCAACTTGTCTATTGAGCTCGGCAGATTTGGCCGATGCGGCGGGCGCCGAAGCGAAAAGAACCTCGTCAAGCAGGAATTCCGCCAGCGTCTCGATCGTCTGGTAATCCAACCCCTGCATTGCCTTGAAGCGGAACTCGAGTTTCTCTTGCAAGCGCCGCTGTAGTTCGGTGACAAGCAGCGAGTCGAGACCGATTTCCAGCAAAGCCGTCGAAGGCTCAAGATTGTCGAGATCGATTTCCTCGGCGGCTCCGCCTAAAATGTCTTTCACCTCGGCCACGATCCAGTCCGACAGGGCGGCAACTCGGGCGCTACGCGACATCGGCACAAGCCGATCAAATATCTGTTCACGCGTTTCCGATACGCGCTCGGGATCGGACTGCTGTCCAGACTGCCCTCGCGACAGCGTCGATTTGCCGACCGGGCGCAATTCCATATCATCGATGTCGGCGACGACGTCGCCCGCCGCCGTCATCATCTGAATGCGGACAAGCAGCGACCGCCCATCGCCGGCCACGCGGACCGTGGCGTGGCTCCAAACCTCCGGCGCCGGCAAGCTGCGCAGGGCTATACGCTTAATCGCGCGCGGCACATATGTGCCTGGTCGATTGGACGCCGCCAGAGCACGCAGGGCGGCGCCAAACACCTGAAACGATCCGTCGAGGATGGTCGAATAGGTGAACGGGTGCGGTTCCGATCCATTGGTACGCGGCGACGCGGTGAGACGCGCCAGCGCTTCGCCGGAATTCGGACCGCCCAGCCACAAGTCGCGTATGGTCGAGAAGCCCGCGCCGTATTCAAAGCCGAGCTTGCGCAATTCACCGTAAAACGCGCCGATTGGCTGCTTGGTATTGATGCGCGTCAACAAATCTTGGACGGATACTTTTGTCGTATCGCTGCTCAAACCGGAGATGCGTCCACGGCAGAACGGGCCGGCATTGTCGCCCGGAGTGGCGATCGAGAAAGCGCTTTCGGCCAAACCGTTAATCGGCCTCGCCTCGAGGTTCAACGTCACTTTGGCGGATTTTCCGTAGCCGAGAACAAGCGGCCTTTCGAAACCAACGTCACGCAACTGCACCGGCGCCCAATCTTGCCCCTGCGATGCCGCAAAGCCGCGCATCGCCATTTCCAGATACGCGGCGCCCGGGAACACCGTCGCATCGAGGATCCGATGGTCGACCCAAGGCTGGCTTGCCGAAATATCCGTTTCAAAAGTCACCCGATGGCCGGATCTGCCGACGAAACGACCGAGCAGCGGGTGAAGCTCTTCAGGGATCGCGGCGACGGGCGGTGACGGGCTTTCGGCCACCACGCGAACTCGAGACGCGTGCGTGATCGGGATTGCCGTCTCCACCGGCCAAAGCCGGATCATAGTCGCTGTGCTGTTCGATGTTGAGCCAATGCCGCTCGCGGCGGAATGGATAGAGCGGCAAGTCGGTGCGGTGGCAGTCCGACTCCGCGTATAGCTTGTCCGTTTTGAACGGCACGCCGCGCGCGTAAGCCGCGGCGAGCGCCTCAAGAATATGTGCGGCATCCTGCCGGTCTCGGGTCAAGCTTGGAATACATCGGATTTTTGCGCCGTCGAATGCCGAGACGATCATCGGCATCAGGGCTGGATGCGGTCCGAGTTCGAACAGCACCGAACATCCTGCATCGACGATGTTGGAGACGCCCGCATAGAATTGTACGGGCTCGCGCACATGAGAACTCCAATAGTCCGGCCCGATTTCGTTTGTAAGGACATCGCCCGTGACGTTGGAGTAGATCGGAATTGCGGGCTCTTTAGTGCGCAGTGCCGACGCGGCCTCGCGCAGCTCCGCAAGTATCGGCTCCATCAACGGCGAGTGGAAGGCATGTGAGACTTCGAGCTCCTTGGCGCGCGCACCAATCGCAAGAGCGGCTATCTCTTCGATGGTCGCAGCCTCACCGGACACGACCACGCTATGCGGCCCGTTGATTGCGGCAATCGAGATCTTGGCCTCTTTTCCAGCAATCCACTCCTGCACCTGCTCCGGAGTAGCGTCGAGTGCCAGCATCTTGCCGCCAGGCGGCAGCTGTCCCATCAACTTGCCGCGCGCCACCACGAAGCTGGCGGCTCCTTCAAAATCAATGAGACCGGCAACGCACGCGGCGACGATCTCGCCAACGCTATGTCCGATGACCGAATCCGGGGTAACACCCCAGCCTCGAAGCAGCTCAGCGAGCGCCCATTCGATCGCGAACGTAGCCGGCTGTACATAACGGGTATTGTCCAGATATTTGCCGGACTCCGGCCCAAACAGGACGTCGATGAGCGAAACACCGAGTTCAGGATCCATGACGGCGGCGCAACGATCGATGGCAGCCCTAAAGCTCGGCTCCAGATCATAGAGCTGCCGACCCATGCCAGCGTATTGAGAACCCTGTCCTGTAAAGACGAAGGCAGTTTTGAGTCTACGTCCGACCGTGGTCTGGCCGGCGAACAGGCCCTTCGGATTGCGACCTTCGCGCCATGATTGGAGCTTCTCGGCGATTTCTCCTCGTGTCGGCGCGACCACCGCCAGCCGATGACGGAAATGGGCCCGGCCGGCTGCCGCTGTGAACACCACATCACGCAGCGGAACAGACGATTCCTGATCGAGAAATTCGATCCAACGGTCGACAACGTCCTGCAAATTCGTCTTCGACTTTGCGGAGAGCAGGAGGATCTCGGTCGGTCGCACTGCCGGCGCGCGCCGGTCAGATGTGGGCGCCTCGCGCAAAACGGTGTGTGCGTTGGTGCCACTGTAACCGAACGAATTGACGCCGGCCATGCGCGGAGTTTGACCGCGTGGCCACCGAACCGGGGCACTCGGCACTTTTACCGGAGCGCCGCCAAGATCGATGTTGGGGTTAAAGCTCTTGAAGTGGACACTCGGGAAAATTACGCCTTGCTGGAGCGACAACGCCGCCTTCACAACGCCGAGAAGGCCCGCAGCGGATTCGATGTGGCCGAAGTTGCTCTTCACAGAGCCGACATATAGAGGCTCGTTGTCCGCGCGGCCCTTGCCGTACGCGTTGACGAGAGCGCCCATTTCGATGGGATCGCCGACGGGTGTCCCGGTGCCGTGAGCCTCGACATAATCGACGTCGTGCGCATCTGCGTTAACTCGAGCCAAAGCCAGCCTAATGACTTTTTCTTGGGTCTGGCCGTTGGGCGCCGTAAGCGCCGGCGTATGGCCGTCTTGATTGACCGCAGTCGAGACAATGCTGGCGAGAATTCGATCGTTGCGCTCCTGAGCCAGCGATTCCCGACGCAGCACCACCGCAACGCAGCCCTCGCTGCGAACGTACCCGTCCGCCTCGCAATCAAACGCCTTACAACGCCCGGAGCGTGACATGAGTCCGAGCTTTGAAAAGGCGACGTGAACAAATGGCGTGAGAATCACGCTTGAGCCGAGCACGATCGCCGTGTCGCATTCACCAGCCAGGATGCTCTGGCGTGCGAGATGCAGAGCGACCATAGATCCGGAGCACGCCGTATCGACCGTGTAGCAGGGCCCTTCGACCCCGAGGAAATGTGAGATTCGTCCCGCGGCAATGCTCATGGCATCGCCCATGGCATCGTACCCGGAGACGCCACCCAGCCCGAAGTGCACGGTCTTGAGCTGCCAGTACGTGTTCGTGTTCATCATGGCGGCGAAAACGCCGGTATTGCTCTTCACCAATTCGTCAGCTGATTGCCCAGCGTGCTCTAGCGCGTGCCAAACCGTCTCGAGCGCAATACGCTGTTGGGGATCCATCTGGCTTGCTTCAACATCGGAAATCCCGAAAAACGCCGGATCGAACCGATCCACGTCAGAGATGAAGCCGCCGTGGCGGACGTAAGTCTTCCCCATCGTGAGGGGATCGGAATCATAGTGCTTCTCGACGTCCCACCGATCGGCCGGTATCGCCGTGATGCAATCGCGGCCCTCGCGCAGAGCCGCGATCAAACCTTCCACGGTTGAAATGTTCCCCGGAAGGCGACAGCCCACGCCAATGATCGAAATGGGTTCTTTTGAATCCCTCCCAACGTTTCCGCCGAAGCTGCCATTGGGACGGTTGTAGGAATCGTCATGAGCACTCGCGTCTTGGCGAGTGTCGATTTTCAAAACCATCGTCGCCCTCCAACTCGTACGTTCGATCCGTCAGAACCAAACGTTCCTCGCGTCACGCTCACTGCTTCTCAAAAATTAGATTGATGTGCACTCCTTGATGGTAACAATGTGTGATCCTGACATACGATTATTGGGCACACAAGAGTCCATTTTCCGAGGCTTCCATCACTCATCAGCAATTTTCTTCAACAAATGAGCGGTTCCAAGCTACGAGGCTGTCAACGCAGAAACATTCGCAGCGACCAACGTAACGGGGATATGACCATGTCGACTAAGATTTTGAACAGATGCTTGGGAGAGGCGACAACAATAGTTCTGACCACGCTCTTTCAAGATGCCAAACGCAAAATCGGCAAGTCTGAGTAAGACAAACAGGTTTGATAATGCGAAACGCCTCAATGTCGCTACCCACCGTCAAAATCAGCGATATCGCAGTGGCGTTGCCTCGCCAAAGAGTTGCAAACGACGAGCTTATCAACGAACTTCCGAAAAACCAGCGCATCCTCTTGGCGCGTCATGTCGGCGTGAAACAACGACATGTGGCGGACGCGGGAGAAACTGCAGTCGACCTCGGCGAGGCAGCCTGCCGCGAACTCTTCTCGGCTAATCCGCAATTGCCCGAGATGGTCGATACTCTTATTTTTTGCACGCAAACCGCAGACTACATACTGCCGCCGAACTCGTGCCTGTTGCACGGCCGCCTCGGCCTCGCATCGTCGGTTGCCGCGTTCGATTTGCCCCACGCATGCTCCGCGTTCGTATATGCAATTCACATCGCTCGCGCCCTGGTGGCGGCCGGCTCCGCCCAACATGTTCTTATCGTGACAGCCGACACCTATTCCAAATTAATCGATCCGCTGGATCGCTCCACGCGACTACTGTTCGGCGATGGCGCCGCCGCGACGTGGGTGGAAAATAGCACCACGCGCGGCGTTCAGGATGTGATGTGTGGCACGTTAGGAAAACATTTCGAGATGTTCTTGGTACCGGCCGGGGGCGCCCGCAGACCGATATCTGAAGCCGTTCAAGACGAGGCGCCGGACGGCTCTTCCGGCAGCACGCGATCCGCGGCCCGAATCAACATGCAGGGGCATGAGATTTTTACCTTCGTGAAGAACCGTATTCCCCCACACATCAATGATCTGCTGGCACGCAATCAGGTCGGCCTCGATCAGATCGATTGGTTTGTCTTCCATCAGGCGAGCAGCGTGGTGCTAGACGCCCTCACCGCCGCGCTCGACATTGCTCCAACGAAGGTCCTTCGCCACTTGGAGACGGTTGGCAACACTGTTTCAGCGTCCATTCCAATCACGCTCCGCGCCGCGCTTGATGACGGCCGCATTCGACCTGGCGACCTCGTGCTTCTTTCCGGCTTCGGTTCGGGACTGTCATGGGGTTCCGCGCTGGTAAGATGGTGATGTCCGCGAAAGAAATGTGCTCATCGTGATGGCCCACGAATGACTCTGAGCTGGCGAATATTCGAAGCCTTCGACCATGTCGACCACGCGGCTTGGGAACGCGTTCGCTGCCAATCCGGGGGATCGATCTTTATCGATCCAAGGTTGATTTGGGCGATCGAGAACAGCATGAAGGACACCTATCAGTTCTGGTACGCTATCATCGAGCAGGACGGTGAGCCGGTGGCGATCGCGTGCTTGTACGCTGCGACCATCGACCTCTCGGATTTCGCCGACCCGCGGCTCGCCGCGCTCATCCGTCGCCTGCCCGCCGTGCTCACCAGATTTCGCAAATTGAAAGTGCTAAGCTGCGGCCTGCCGGGGTTACCGGGCGAGAACGCTCTGGCCTTGACCGCGCCGCACGCGAGCTCTGTGGTTTTGCCCGTTCTCGACGCGATAGTTTGCGATATCGCAAAGCGCGTGGGCGCCGACGGCATTTTCTACAAAGAATTCGGAATCGCCGACGACGCGTTGACGGCACCTCTGCGAAGCCTGGGGTACAGCCGGATCGCCCTGCCGGACATGTTCTGCTTCGCGCCATCCTTTCGAAGCATCGGTGAATATGCCTCCAGTCTACGCGCCCATTATCGCAAACAGATCAATCGCTCGATCCGTAAGCTCGAGCGTTCGGCTGCCGAGGCCGTGGTGTTGAGCGAGCCGCAGGAGATCTTGAGGACTTATACACCCGAAACGCACGCGCTTTACTTTAACGTCCTTGAAAAATCTGCGCTCAAGCTGGAGGTCCTTCCGATTGATTTTTTCCGCAACTTGACTGCGCGGTCGAACGGCGAAGTCGAGTTGATAACGATAATGATCAAGAAACGCGTCATTGCGTTCGCGTGGTGCCTTCATGCCGAGGGAGACTACCACGCCATGTATGCCGGTCTCGACTACCGTTTAAACGATGAGTTGGACCTCTATTTCAACTTGAGCTACGCCGTGCTTGACCGCGCACTACAAAAACGACCGTCGGCAATCTATTTTGGTCAGACCGCCGATGCCTTCAAAGCCAGGCTCGGATGCTATCCAGAGCCACTCTACGTCTTCGCCAAAGGCTGCGGTCCGATAATGTCGCGAATAGTTCGCTACGGCGCCGACTTGCTCGTCGCAAAGATGCCTCCGGTACCGGCGTTCAATATCTTCAAGGAGACTTCCGGGGGAGTTACCGCCCCCCTCTGAGAGCAGCCGCAGATGGCATACACATACCGTCTTTCTGACTCGATCGATCGCCTTGAACTCTCTGACTTAGAGAAATTGCGCTCCCAGGCGAAGCCATCGCCATTCGCAGATCCCCGATTTCTCGCCGCTGTCGAAATCAGCATGG
Organism: uncultured Alphaproteobacteria bacterium; assembly: GCA_963737755.1. Taxonomy (GTDB): domain Bacteria; phylum Pseudomonadota; class Alphaproteobacteria; order Rhizobiales; family Xanthobacteraceae; genus BOG-931. Next base: position 63,248 of record CAVTTZ010000039.1, read on the forward strand.
GCGAGGTTAATCAGTTCAAATATGTCTTGCTGTATGACCGGAACAGGCCCGTCGCTTTTGCTACGCTGACGATCATGACGATCGATCTTGCAGACTTCGCCGACGATGGAGTGCTGAAGCGCATCATTCAACATACGCCTACGGCTTTGTCGCGCTTGCGCTATTTGAGGATGGTCGTCTGCGGACTACCCATCTCGACTGGACACAGTCCGCTCGTGTTCGCACCAGAATGCGATCGCCCGCAGGTCTTTGTCACTCTTGATGGAATCATCCGTGAAGCCGCCGCCGCGGTGAAGGCGAACGCCGTCGTCTACAAGGAATTTGAAAAGGACGATCTCTCCTGGACCAGTTCTTTGCTCGATCTCGGTTATCAACGCAGCAGCACCCCGCCTGCGTATTTTCTGCAAGCCAAGTTCAGAAATCTCGATGACTATTGTCGAGCTTTGCGATCTCATTACCGCAAGCAGGTAAAGCGCTCGCTTCGCAAGCGCGCCGATGCCGGACTGGAAGTTGCTGTTCTGGCGGACGCTTCAGAAATCTTACGCTCTTACACCTCTGAAGTGCACGGCCTTTATCATCAGATGCGCGAGAAAGCGCAGGTAAAATACGAAACCCTGTCAATCGACTTCCTGCACGAATTGGCCCGGCGCATGAGCGGGCCTATTCAACTAATCGTGCTGACCCACGCATCCAAGGTTGTTGCATTCGGTTGGTGCCTGCAAGGTCCCAACTCCTATCACATGATGTATGCGGGCCTCGATTTTGCCTTGAATGAGAAAATGGATCTTTATTTCAACCTCCACTATGCCGCGCTTGACTGCGCACTACGGAGCGGAGTTTCCCGGATCGAGTTCGGCGTCACCGCGGATGCATTCAAGGCGAGACTTGGATGTTATGCCGAGCCCCTGCACTTTTTCACCAAAGGCGTCGGTCCGCTGATGTCGCTGATGGTGCGTTATGGTTCAAAGTTCATGCTAAGCCGAGAGCCAGCAATCCCATCGTTTGACGTCTTCAAAGCGGCGGGCGAGGACGACGACCTTTCTTCCAAGCCGCGCAAACGGGTTTCCTCGGCAACGATATAATCGCGGGTGATCGGCACCACACCGTGACGCCTGGTGAGCTGGATCTGATAGACCACAGCCTCCTCCACCGCCACTTCCGAACAGGCGAACCAGAATTCCCACATCCGGTAAAATCTTTCGCCGTACTCACGCTCGATCTCGCCGCGGTGGGCGTAGAATCGCTCACGCCATTGCTTGATCGTTGCGGAATAGTGTCCGAGCAGGATCTCGATATCCGCAAGGACCAGCCCCGCCGCCTCGATGGCCGGCAACACCTGCGAAAGCGCAGGAAGGTGCACACCGGGAAAGAGGTACCTGGAAATAAACGGATTGCTGATTTCCATCCGCTCCGGGCGGCCGCTAAACTGCAGCAAAATCACGCCATCATCTTTAATGAGACTTTTGCATTGTCGAAAGAATGCTTCAAATTGGGGAACCCGGACGTTTTCGAACATCTCGATGGCGACAACGCTATCGAACGTCCCGGCAACGGTTCGATAATCTCGCAACTCGAACGAGACACCCGCGCCCAGCCCGCGCGATTGCGCTTGCGCCTGTGCGAACGTCACGTGTTCCGGCGAAAGCGTCACGCCATGGACACGTGCACCGCATGTTTCCGCGAGAAAAAACGCAAGCCCGCCCCACCCCGACCCGATATCGAGCACAGTGCTGCCGGGCTGCAGTAGGAGTTTCGTGGCGATATGGCGGTTTTTAGCGCGCTGAGCGTCTTCGAGCGAGCGGTCGAGCGACTCAAAATAGGCGCAGCTAAGCTGCAGACCTGGATCGAGGAAGCATGAGTAGAACGGCTCGAGGTTGGGCCGATTGAGAACTCCTGGCTTGCGCCTGACGCTGCCCGCCAAGGTCTCCAACGTCTGCGTGAGCCGACGCAGCAAATATTGTGGCCATGCCACGGTCGGTACTTTGTCAGCAAGCCCCTGCGCCAACGCCAATTTTAGCACGTCCGATATTGACCCTTTGTCGACGACGAATGTGCCGTTCATATATGCTTCGCCGAGTTTCAGCTCCGGATTGAATAGGACGCCAAGTTCGGCAGCTAGCGACGTGAACCGCACCGCAATCGCTTTGCCGGAGCCGTCGCCAAGCGTGAAGCTTTTGCCGCCAGCCGTGGTGACTGTGAGGTTGCCAAAGCGAATGACCGAGGAGAACAGCTTGTGCAGGATTGAATTCACGCTTCGCCCCCATTAGCCAGCAATGGTAAAGTCACGACTGCAATTGCCGCAAGCGTACGCCGCCTGCGGCAGATTGCGCGGCACGGCTGCTTCATGTCCTTCGATCCGATAGTCAGCGCGAGGGCAGCGACCCGCGAAGCGCAGCGTCGAAACGCTATGGTCGGCCCTCACGGCGCTGCGGAGTCTCACCACCGGTCGCTCGCGCAAAGTCCTTCAGCTCCGCCGCGACTTTCAGTGGCCGCTCCCAGTGAGGAGCGTGACCGCAGCCGTCGATGACAACCAGACGCGCGTTTGGCAGATCGCGCGCCAGGCGCTTACCGGACCTCAGTGGGACCACATCGTCGTCGCGCCCCCAGATCACCAAAGCAGGCAGGTCGATACTTGCAAGCCGCGACACATACCGTTGGAAGCGACGACCATCTATCCGGCGGATCGTCTCAACCATGGCGGTCCTGACCTTCCGTCGCTCAGGCCAGAGAAAATCAGTGGCATGAAAGCCGAATAATGGCGCCAGCGCGATCGACGTCTGCATAATTCCAAGCAAATACGAAAAGTACCGCGGATAGACGATGGCGTCCATCAGGCAGAGCGATTGCACCCTTGGGGCCAATTCGATCCGATTCCTCAAGACTGCAATCAAGACCACCGATGCTCCCAGAGAGGTGCCGATCAAACTTAGTTTTCTAAGATCCTTCATGATGATGAAATCGGTCAACACATCAGCAAATTCATCCAATGTGTAGTGGAAATTTAATGGAACCGGTGAGGCACCGAACCCGGGAAGGTCAATGGCATAAAACGAAGCGACGCCTTCAATGCCTCGGCATACACCCTTCCAACTGGATTTGTTGGAACCGAAGCCGTGGACAAACAGCATCGGATCACCCGAGCCGCCAGTGCTGAAGGCAAGGTCGCTGACGTCAAAGCGGGCTATTCTGGTCATCACCATCGCGCTGTCATAAACTAGCGTTCGACCAACCATGACGGGTTCGAGCGACGAGCTGCGGCTGCCTGCGTATCGCCGTCCTCTAAATAGTAACTCTCATAACCCGATAGAGTAAAAGACCAACCGTCCCGCCAAGCAAAGTTCGACTTCGAAATGACATAAACGGCTTCTGCTTCGATCGACAGCATACAAGTTTATGCACCTCAGCTGTAGCCGCTGACGCCCAGTAACCGTCGGAAATTTTGATGTGGTTGTCCACGCCACCATAAGCTAACTTTATCAAAAGGTTGGTGTCTTAGCTCAACAACCAGAGGTTTGGGTGCCGATTTTCCTTTCTGAGTCGGTGTTTTGACGTCACGCAGTTAGTCGTTTCCGATCGACAGGGGCATGTGGATGAGCGACATTTTGGACGAAAGCCGTGACTCTGAGCTGCGTTCTAAACTTAAGCTAGAAAATCCCGCACTTTTCATCCAGAACGATCGAGCCGCTCGTTACCTGCCCTTTCCGTTGACCGATGTTCAGAAGGCTTATTGGCTAGGGCGAACGAACTATTTTGCGCTCGGCGGCGTCGGCTGTCACGTCTATTTCGAATTTGACGTCCCAAGCTATGATCGCGCGCATTTTCAGGCGGCATGGCAAAAGCTGATCGATCGCCATGACATGTTGCGAGCCATCGTTCGCGAAGATGGCACGCAGCAGGTTCTGCCGCATACACCGCATTACGAAATCAGGAATTTAAATTTACGCAGCGCCGACGAACGCCGGGTGTCGTCGGAGATTGCCGCGATTCGAGATCAGATGTCGCATCAGGTCTTTTCACCTGGACACTGGCCGTTGTTCGAGTTGCGAACGACCGAGCTGAAAAGTGGAACGCTCCTGCACCTCAGCCTCGATCTTCTGTTCGTCGATCTGTGGAGCATGCAGATCCTGTTTGATGAATGGTCGCAACTGGCGCTCGATCGCGACACCTATCTTCCGCCTCTCGAAATCAGCTTTCGCGACTATGTCTTGGCGCTTGGGCAGCAGAAGCAAACCGACAGCTACCGTCGGGCGGAGGCATATTGGCTCTCGCGGCTTAAGACTCTGCCGGGTCCGCCGAAATTGCCCCTGGCAAAGAGTCCCTCGCTGGTGACCAACCCGCGTTTCGTTCGCCGCGAAGCCGTCATCGAGCCTGAGCTTTGGCGGAAGCTCAGGAATCGCATCGCCAAAGCCCGGCTGACGCCGTCAGGCCTGCTGATGTCAGCTTTCGCGAGAACTCTGGCGTTATGGAGTCAAAGCTCGCGCTTTATTCTCAACACGACAGTCTTCCAGCGGATGCCCCTGCACCCTGAAATATATCATCTGGTGGGGGATTTTACCTCAATCCTGCTCTTGGAAATCGACGACAACGGGACCGACCCTCTTGACGTCCTGGCCCGGAGGATTGGCGCACAGTTTCGCAGCGATCTGGAGCATCGCGACTATAGCGGCCTCCAACTTATGCAGGAATTGGCGAAGCTCGGCGATCCGGATGGACTACCGTTGATGCCAGTCGTGTTTACCAGCGCCCTCGCGCAAAGCATGCCAGGGTGGCGCTCCGTCGACCACCTCGGCGAGGTTGCCTACGGCATAACGCAAACGCCTCAAGTTTATTTGGACCATCAAGTCTACCAGCGCGGCGGATCTCTGCACCTGACGTGGGACGCAGTGGAGGAATTGTTTCCGGCAGGCATGCTGGACGACATGTTCGACGCTTACACGAAGTATTTGCGCCGTCTGGCCGAGGACGAGATAGCGTGGACCGAGCGCCCGGAGAGCTTGCTGACGTCCGCACAACCGGCGCGGCAAACCAGCGCCGGCGACGCTGCGGATCACGTCCAAGGTCAGTTGTTGCATTCGCCGTTTCTCGCGCAACTGCGCCAACGCCCGAACCAAACCGCCGTCATCGCGCTGGACCGACGCCTTTCCTATGCGGAACTTTATCAGCACGTCCAGCGTCTCGCTCGCAAACTGCGACGGCTGGGCGCGAAGCCCGACCGCCTCGTCGCGATCGTCATGGAGAAGGGTTGGGAGCAAATAGCCGCCGTGCTCGCCGTGCTCGAAGCGGGCGCAGCGTATCTGCCAATCGATCCGGATCTACCCAAGGACCGACGCTGGCATTTGCTGCGCCAGGGCGATGCCGACATTGTGCTGACCCAACCGTGCGTGCGCGATCGGCTCGAATGGCCCTCCGAAATTCGGTGCGTCGCGGTTGAGGCAACCGACGAGGCGGCGGACGACGACGACGCTCCATGCCCGCCGCCGCCGGTTCTTAGCGGCGAAAACCTTGCCTATGTAATTTTTACGTCGGGCTCCACCGGAGAGCCCAAGGGCGTGATGATCGAGCATCGCAGCGCCTTGAACACGATTCTGGATATCAATGAGCGATTTAATGTTGGCCCCGAAGACCGCATACTGGCGCTATCGGCGCTGAGCTTCGATCTTTCAGTTTATGATATTTTCGGTGCACTTGCGGCCGGAGCGACCATCGTCGTTCCGCACGTGACGAGCGCTCACGAGCCCGGAGACTGGGCCGCGCTTATTCGCCGTGAAAAAGTTACGATCTGGAACTCGGTACCGGCGCTGCTCGATTTATTGGTCGATCATCTCGAAGGACGGCCGAACGCCGATGCCTCTTCGTTGCGCCTCGCGCTGTTGAGCGGCGATTGGATTCCTGTCGGCTTGCCCGATCGCGCACGCGCTCTGCATTCACATTTGCAGGTAATCAGTTTAGGCGGTGCCACCGAAGCCTCGATCTGGTCGATTTGCTATCCGATCGGCACCGTCGGCCACGACTGGCGCAGCATTCCTTACGGTCGCGCTTTGCGCAATCAAGAGATGTTCGTGCTCAACGACACGATGATCGAAAGCCCGACCTGGGTTTCAGGCCACATCTACATCGGAGGCATCGGTCTAGCGCGCGGCTATTGGAAGGATCCCGACAAGACCGACGCCAAATTTGCGAAACATCCGCGCACCGGCACGCGATTGTATCGGACTGGCGATCTCGGCCGTTACCTGCCTGACGGCAATATCGAGTTCCTTGGGCGTGAAGACAATCAGGTCAAGCTGCAAGGCTACCGAGTCGAGTTGGGAGAGATCGAAGCGATTTTGGAACGCCATCCGGACGTGAAGGCAGCGATCGTCACCGCGATCGGCGAAAGGGCAAAACCGAAACACCTTGCGGCGCACGTTGTCGCCAACAACACATCGATTGCAGAATTGACCGACTATCTGCGTCAGCAGCTCCCAGCCTATATGGTCCCAACGGTATGGCAAAAGCTGACGGCGTTGCCGCTTAATGCCAATGGCAAGGTCGACCGTGGCGCTCTAGCCATTGCGCCACCGCCAGTTGAAATGCCCGTCACCGGCAGCAAGCCCCTGAGTGATGTGCTCGGTCAAATCACGGAATTGATTTGCGCGGAGTTGAAATTCGACGGCATCGATCCGCGTCAAAACCTTTGGTCAATCGGCGCCACATCGATGGACCTGGTGAGCGTCATCGAGCGGCTGGAACGAGAATTCGGCTTTCGTCCGTCCTTTCAGGAATTCTTTCGCGAGCCGACGATCGCTGGTCTCGCCCGCCTGGTGGAGGAACATGAAAGCGCAAAGGCGGCCGCTGCAGAACGTCGGAACAGTGCTCCCGCAATTGGACGACGCTCATTTGAACTCATTGTCGATCCTGCCAAGCGAGACGAATTTCGCCGAGCAAAACACGGCATCCGCGTCTGTCCGCCGGAATGGGGATCGGTGTCGCTAAAACCTAACGCGCAGACTGCAGGCCTTGAAGAGCGCATCTGGAAACGGCAGGCGATCCGGCAATTCCTGTCGGAGCCGGTGCCGATCAGCGAATTCGGCAATTGGATGGCCGAGCTCAGTCATGCGACGGGCGACGGCGTCGGCAAATTCCGCTACGGGTCGGCCGGCGCGTGCTACTCCGTGCAGACCTACCTGCACGTCAAGGAAAACGGCATAACCGATTGTCTGCCAGGGACCTATTACTATCATCCGCTTGAGCACGCCCTCGTGCCGCTGACGCTCGGTGCTCAACTCGATCCGGCGATCCATGAGCCGTTCACAAACAGGCCGACATTCGAGCAGGCTCGCTTCTCGCTTTTCTTCGTCAGCCGTGCCGCCGCCATCGAGCCGATGTACGGCGATCTTTCGGGCCGGTTCGGGCTTCTAGAAGCTGGTGCGATGGCGCATGCGATCGAAAGTTCAGCGTGGCGATTTGGCTTGGGCGTGTGTCCGATCGGGCTGATCGACTTCGAAGCCATTCGCGCCCTGTTTCATCTGGAAGACGGACAGGAACTACTTCACGCTCATGTCGGAGGGCTCGTGACAACGTCGTTGTCCGGTGAAGCTTCCGACGATCGCGACGAAGGTGTCGTATGACGGCACACGAGCTTTTGACCGATCTGCGCCAGCGTGGGGTACGACTATGGGTCGAAGGCGCCGATTTGCGTTTCAGCGCGCCGAAGGGTGCACTCGGTTCCGGTACCACCGAGCTGCTGACGCGCCACAAGGCGGAACTCGTTGCACTCCTGCGCCCGACACCGACGGCTGTTTCGCAGCGGACCAATTCGAACGCAAAATCACAGAGCTTTTCTCTCGACGAGCAAGTCATCGAGTTGTCGGAGGTTCACGAATGGCGCCTGGAGGATCAGGAGCCTTATGTGCGCTATGTCGCACCCTACAAGGGATTTCTTTATCAGCGCATGGCGCTCGACAAGAAATTTGTGCGGGGCGAGGGCTGCCATCTCTACGATGAGGCCGGCAACCGCTTTGCTGATTTTATCGCTCAATTCGGTGCCGTTCCGTTTGGTCATGATCCAGCGCCAATTTGGGAAGCCATCAGCTCCGTGCGCGAGCGACAGCAACCCAATCTCGTCATCACGTCGATTTCGGCGGCGGCAGGCGAGCTTGCTGAACGGCTCCTGGCGATAGCGCCGGAAGGGCTACACCACGTCGTTTTTACGAATAGCGGCGCCGAAGCCATCGAGGCCGCGATCAAGCTCGCGCGCTGCCGCACCGGGCGGGTCGGAATTCTCTCGACTCGAGACGGCTTTCACGGCCTGACGCTCGCTGGAATGTCTGCTACGGGCCGAGATTTCTTTCAGCGTGGGTTCGGCGCGCCGGTGCTCGGGTTTAATTACGTGCCATTCGGCGATACGAGCGCACTCGAGATCATGCTGCAGACGCGGCCCGATTTCTTCGCGGCATTCGTGGTCGAGATCATCCAAGGCGAGTCCGGGATCCACGTCGCCCCGCCCGGTTATCTAAAGGCCGTTGCGGATCTATGCCACCGATACGGTGTCCTGCTGATTGTTGACGAAGTGCAGACGGGACTCGGCCGGACTGGAGCCCTCTTCGCTTGCGAACAGGAAGGCGTGACTCCGGACATCCTCGCGCTCGCAAAGGCGTTGGGCGGCGGACTTATGCCGATCGGCGCCTGCCTCTACACGCGCAGTGTTTACACAGAGCAATTTGATCTGAGGCACGGCTCGACCCTCGCCGGCAATACGCTGGCATGCCGGGCTGCGCTGGCGACGATTGAGCAACTGACCAAAGATGACCAGCGGCTCGTCAAGCGGGTGCACGCGACTGGCGAACGGCTGCAGCAACAATTGCGTGCATTGCAAACCGAGTACCCGGCGCTGGTGACCGAGATTCGCGGTCGCGGCCTGATGCTGGGCCTCGATCTCAATCTCGAGCACGTTGCGAGAACACAGGGTGGAATGCTCGCAATCATGCAGGAACACGGGGTGCTGCTCTACATCGTGGTCAGCTACCTCTTGAACGTCGAACGCATCCGCATCGCGCCCTCCTTCACGCACGGCACGGTGCTGCGCATCGAGCCGCCCTTGGTCGTGGACCGGGAGGTTTGCGACCGGTTGATCGACGCACTCCGACGCACACTGGAAATCCTTGAGCGCGGCGATGCCGGCGAACTTCTAGCCCATCTGATGCCGGTGGAATTCTTCGGCGTCGCGGCCGAAGCTGACGGCACCAGCGCGGCAGCACCACGTTCCCTCGTCGGTGAGCGCACCGTGCGACAAGCGGCGGGCTCGATTCGCCTTTGTCGTTCATCTGTTGAGCTCAGGTGATCTGAGACGTTTCGATCCGACGCTGGCCCCGTTCGCCGATGACGCACTCGAGGCGCTTCGCTCACGCATCAGCCAGTTCGTGAAGCCCTTTCCACACGGTCAGCTCTCCATCGAAACTGCCGACGGTAGTGTGGCCGAAGGCGAACTCATCGTGCTGCCGAAGCTACCGGCGGAGCTCCTGGCGCTCCAGGGACATGTTGCCGTCGATCTCGTGCAAAGCGCCGTCGATCTAGCGGTCGACCGTGGCGCCGAGGTCGTCGGCTTGGGCGGATTCAGTTCGATCGTTGCCGACGGGGGTCTCGCCCTCCGCCGCCAGTCCGGCCTCAGGGTGACGAGCGGTAACAGCCTAACAACCTGGGCCGCGGCCCGGGCAGTGGAAATTGCTTGTGCAAACCACGGTCTGACGCTCGCCGACAGTGTTGTAGCCGTGGTCGGCGCCGCAGGAGCCATCGGCCTAGCGCTGAGCCTATTTTTCGCAGAACGCGCCGCCAAACTTATCCTGGTCGGAAATCCGCGCGCCCCCGCCTCCAGCCTGACGAAATTGCGGAAAGTTGCCGAGGACTGCAGGCGCCACATCACAGCAGGCAAGTCGCTCAGCAGTCCGCACGAGGTGGCCAACACGCAACCGGCGAAACACGCGGCTGTGGACATCGTGATAACGACAGACATCGACCGCGATTTGCCGAGCGCCGATGTCGTCGTTACCGCAACCAATGCAATACGACCCTTTGTCGCCTCGCACCACTTGCGTCAACGGGCGCTGATTTGCGACGTGTCGCGGCCTTTAAACATTTCTCCGGATTTGATCGCAGCGAGGCCGGACTTACGGCTGGCGAGCGGCGGCCTCGTTCGTGCACCGAAGTCTGCGGTCCTCGGGCACATCGAAGAGCCCGGTCAGCATGAAGTGCTCATGGCCTGCGCGGCGGAGACGATCGTGCTCGCCCTGTCGGGCCACCAAAGCAGCCATTTATGCGGGCCGCTCGACATCGACACCATCTACAACGTCGGTCGGCTCGCCGACGGTTTTGGATTCTCGGTTGTGAGTTGATGGCGTCGTTGAGCTGCGGCCAACACCGCGCAACTCGTGATGTGGGCGGAGAATAAAAGGGGCGGCTCCTGAACCGCCCGTCTCACGCGTCAACTACCTCAAGTCGATTACCTCAAACAGGCAAGTCCAACCGCCCGAGAGGTGACAACCATTAGTCTTCGTGCTCCTCGACCGGCCAGAAGCTCGGCATCTCGCGAACGATAATAACCACCGGCTGGGCATTTGACTTGACTGTGCCGGCTGCGACCAAATCGTCGATGATGTTTTCGACGTGGCTAAACAGCTTGCCCTTGCCTTTGCGAAGTCGACGAATTTGGACTGAGGATTGCGCCTCACCGAGATCCACGATGACGTGCGATCTGGCGCTCTTCTCAGACCCGCTATGCTCGTGGGACGATTCTGACGCCGCTTGCGCCGAAGATGCTGTCGCCATGTCTATTCTCCATCATCCTCGTCAAACTCGATTGAACTTATTTTTCGTAACTCCGTCAGTCCTTTTTCCTGCGCTCGTAGAATGTTGGTTGGCGCGTCGCGCAACCATCCACTTCCGCGTCGAGTGGCAGACTTGGTATGGCGATCATAGGCTTCCTGCGCCATGACCAACTCGGCTTTCAGCAGGTGACGAACTAATTTTTCGAGCGGACGAAGCGGGTGGGACTCTTCTTCATCCTCCAGCTCATCGTCGTTTTCATACACGATAGTGGCGTGACGGTGCCCCTTGTCACCTTGAACAACCGTGACGCGCTTAACGAGCTTGTCCATGATACCCTTCCTGTTTTCAGGCAGCCCTGCTCGGTCTTCGGCAAAATCGGCATCGTGAGTGAGAATTGAAGGCAATCAGTCGCCGCAGAGGTCTGCATCCTGAGGGATAGTTCGCGTACAAGTCAGGATTTCACTGGCTTCAAGTATGAAGCTCTACACAAACTACCACAATATACAGCCCGTGCCAGCATCCGACAACCGCGATTATTCTGCTAGACCGCATTCTGCAAGATCGTGGAGTGGACGGCCATCCGAGCCTCGGATTCTTTGCGGCGATGAAAACTGCATTCGGCAGATTTTCTGCAAGTGATCAACAACGCCGCGGAGATTTTTGACGCGAATGACTTTGGCCACGCGATCGCCACAGCTACTGACGATCGGCATCGAGCCGGCTATCCGGCAAATTCAACCGGAGGACGATCCGGCGCATAATTACCAGCAAAAGAATGACGAGCAACAGGTCAACCCAGCCGACAGACGTCGCTTCGCGGTAAATCATTCGCCAGGGGATCTGATAGTCGAACCAGCGCGACGCGATCGTATCGGCGAGTTGTGCTATGCCGATAACGACAACCGCAACTGTGCCGACCTTCATCAATAGGGATGCGATGTAGGAGATCTTGCCGACGATGTTTCTGAAATGAACGATGGGGTTTTCAATATTGCGCTGCATCTGGAAGAATAGCTGCGTAGTTGCATCGGCAATCTGCTCCAACTGCAGATAATCCATATCGGTCGGCCCACGGAGACGCCGGCGGATGTTCGATTGAACACGGCGCCGCGCTTCGCTCGCGGCTTCTTTCGCGTAAGTCTGCCACTCTTGGGCTACGTCGATATCCTTGTTCAAACGGATGACAATTGCGTCGTAAGAGAATGTCGCCCTGAAATATTGAATGGTCTCATAGTTCACAGGTAGCTGAAATCGCTGAGCGACCTCCATGAAACGCACCCACGCCTGCGCGCTGCTGCGCTCCCACCATTCGGCGTGCGGACTTTTTTGGGCGTAGACCCAGTCGGCGTAGATTTTTTCGATCTCCCAGCGGATCCGTTCGACGTCGACCGGCGGCAGCGGGCCAGCCAACGTGAGCGAGCAATTGACCATGCGGCTGATATTTCCCGCGGCCATATGATACTGGAGCTCGCGAAAGGTCTTGCGAATCTGTGTCGAGAACCGACCGATAGCTCCGAAATCAATGAAGCAGATCGTATTGTTAGGACCAATGACGATGTTTGCCGGATGGGGATCCGCGTGGAAGAAAAGCTCCTCCTGGACTTCTCGGTGCATGGTCACAACGAGCTTCCGCGCGAGCGATTTCGGCTCGATGCCCTGGTGAAGGCATTTGAGCAAGAATTCCTGGTCATTTGTGTCAACCGCCGCCATCAGTTCCCACATCCAGACGCCCGACACGAATTCGCTGACCATCACCTCTTCGGTGCAATATTCGAAATAAACCTTCGGTGCCGTCACGCCATCGCCACGAGCCTCCGATCGGAGGCGAAACAATTCGGCATACCGGGCTTCGCTGCGGAAATTCATCTCATTGAAGAGAATAGACTGGAACTCCTGGCGAAAGCGCGTCGAAAGACCCGACGGTATGAGGGTCAGAGTTTCGGCAATGACGAAGAGCCAATTGAGCGCACGCAGGTCGGCAGCAATCGTCGGCCCAATGCCGGGACGACGAACCTTGACCGCCACGCGCTCACCAGTGCGCAGTCTTGCCTGGTAGACACATGCCAGCGAAGCCGAACCGATAGGCTCGGGATCGAAGACCTCAAACACTTCGCTGAGGGGGCGCTTGAGATTGCGTTCCACGATCGTAATGGCGTCCCGCAATGGCATTGACGGGACCCGGTCGAGCATTTTGCCAAGTTCAGCGCAGTATGCGTAGGGCAACAGATCGGCGCGCATCGATAGCTGCTGGCCGAGCTTGGTAAAGCTCGGACCGGAAGCCTCGAAGATACGCCGCAACCTGACGGCGCGACGTTGCACGGTGTCATTCCGCCGCACGACGTCAAAGTAGTTCCCGAAGTAAAAACCAAACGCGCTGCGGAGCCAAACCAGAAGCCGAGCGATGGTGCGGAAAAGCCCAGCCTTGAAAAAAACACGACGTGCCCGAGGCAGAACGACATTGCCGGGCTCGAAGGTGTGGTAGATCGTGCGACGCGGCATGGGGCGGAGAACGTCCGCTTGGCTCAATACCTCTCCTTCCTCTTCAGACGAAGTCACGACGACGGCGTTCGGCCATTGCTTGATGCCGGCCTCGTCAGCGGGTTGAACAAGGATGCGGGGACGCTTCATCGCCAGCTCACATTCTGGTTTCGGCAGCCGGACGGCTGCTCAACTCGGCGCTGCAGTCTTGCGGGCTCGAATTGGCTCACAGGATGCCGCCATTCGTTCATGGTTTTATGGCAAATCGAAAATCTCGAAATGCTACGGTAGCTTCGTCATTCGCCGGGAGCCGCCAAATCAACTGCGCCGAGCGCGAACAGCGTCTGGTTGTCGATGTCGCCGCTGGCTTTGATTCCGAAGCGCTCCTGAAAGCCTTTGACGGCGCTGGTCGTTCGCGGCCCTTCGACGCCGTCGACTGGGCCTGGATCGAACCCTTTGTCTTTCAAAGTCGTTTGCACTTTGCGGATGCCGTCACGATCAATATTGGGCACCGCATTCATGTTGAGCTGACCGATCGGGGCGGCGCCTGCCATGGCGTCCTCTGGACAAACCGTCGATCCCAAAGCGGCGATTCCAATCAGAACGCCTAGTACGAACTTGTTCACGTGACCCTCCTTTCACTGGAGCGGAAACTTCACAAACTATTGCTGTCCGTCTTTGATAACGTTCACGGTGATCGCGTCCGACATGACCGGAGGATCGTGTGGTATATGCCGATGGTCCCCCAACAAAAGTTGCAGTTTATGCTTGCCTAGCGGGAGCGTCACGACCGCCTCGGTTTGTCCCGCACCGAAATGCAAGTGTTTAGGGTCGCTCGGTATCGGCTCGTTGAGCGGCGGCAGTCCGACATCAATGAGAAGATGATGATGACCGGTGTTCGCTTTTTCGATCGTTGCCGGCGCAACGCCCATGCCTTGCAAGCCGAAATGAAGCGTCACATTTTGCGGAACACTATCGCCGTCGTGCAAACCGATAAAATATTCGCGCGCCCCTGACGGAGACGGCAGCCGCTCTTCTGCGGCCGGGCCATGAACGGTAATGCGCTGCGAAAACAACGGTGGGCTGTGTGGTATATGGTCTTTGTCGCCGAACAGCAGTTGCAGCGTGTGGTCGCCGGGCGGCAGCGTGATCGTCGCCTCAGTCTGACCGGCGCCAAAATGGAGGTGATGAGGATCGTTGGGTATCGGTTCGTCGAGCGGCGGCAGATCGGCATCGATGACCAGATGGTGATGACCCGAATTCGGGCGGTCCGAGCCGGCCGGCGCCACACCCATATTTTTCAAGCCGAAATGGACGGTGAACTTGGGTTCGACGACGGCGCCATCCTTCAAGTCTGGAAAATAGACCTCGGCCCCCGGAGCGGATGGCGTTGGTCCGCCCTGCGGCACCGCCTCGACGTGAATCCGCGCCGACATCAGCGGCGGGCTGTGTGGAATGTGGTCCTTGTCGGCAAAAAGAAGCTGCAAAGTGTGAGGCCCCGGAGACAGGGTGACCTCTGCCTCGGTTTGGCCGGCTCCGAAGTGAAGGTGGTGGGGATCGTTGGGTATCGGCCGGTTGAGCGGCGGCAGGTCGGCATCGATCAGGACATGGTGATGTCCCGAGTTCGGCCGGTCCGAGCCGGCAGGGGCGACTCCCATGTTTTTCAAGCCGAAATGAACTTTCAATTTCGTCGGGACTTTTTCGCCATCCTTAATGTCGACGAAGTAGACTTCGGCCTTCGGAGCAGACGGCGTCGGGGCACCGGAGCGATCCTGTGCCAACGCAAGAGACCATGTTGCAATCAAGAAGCATGGTAACATTGCGATCGAACCGACCGCGCCCATGCAACGGTTTCCACCGGTGGTGAACACGCCCATCGTTTAGCCCCCGTAGCTTGGTTGCGTCGCTAAGCTTTAGTAAGGCTGATTAATCAGCCACTCGCAAGAGCCATTACATTTCTCGACGATGCACAATAGCCTGCTGGCTGATTTCTTTCGGGAAACCGTTGCAACCTCTGGTGTGAGCTGTCGTGATTAGTTGTCGGAAACAGGCGGCCGGTCTATAGTTTGGTTCCTTGAATACTGACAAAGCCGACAGATTCGGTCGAGTGATGCACGCTTCCAACTTCTTAGATGGAATGGTAAAGTGCCTATAGCCGATTATTTGTGCAGCTGGATGCAACTTCCGGCTTTTCGCGGGTCGGGCGTATCATTCCCGAAGACTGTCGCCTTTCGCACCGAACTGACACGTTCATGTCATCTTCGCAGCAGCCCTAGAACCCGTTTAACTTTTTGGGTGAGTTTGGTCGTTGTTTGCATGTCGTTGTTGGCGGCCGCGCACGCGCAGCCCGCGGCGACGCGCATCGCGCTGATCATTGGAAACTCGAATTATCCCGACGCCGGTTCGCCCCTTGCGACGACCGCGAACGACGCTCGCACGCTTGCGGACGAGTTCCGGCTGCTCAATTTCAACGTTGAGCTCAAAGAAAATCTCAAGAAAGACGAGATGCAACGGACGATCGATGCCTTCGTCGGCAAGGTCACCAAAGACACGGAGGCAATTTTTTACTTTAGCGGCTTTGGATTGCAGGTTGATCGACGGACCTATTTGCTGCCCGTCAACGCTCAGATTTGGAACGAGGCCGACGTCAGGCGCGACGGCATCAGCATAGATCTTTTCGTGGCAGAGATGCATCGGCGCGGCGCCAAGGTGACGGTCGTCATAATCGATGCTGCACGACGCAATCCGTTCGAACGTCGGTTTCGCGCGACGCCAGCCGGCCTTGCCGCGCTCGAAGCTCCGGAGGGGACGCTGGCATTGTATTCGGCGGCACCAGGGGTCGTGCTCCGCGACAGCGATAACGCAAAGCCGAACAGTGTGTTTGTCGCCGAACTGGTCAAGGAGCTCCGCTCGCCCAATCAGACTGCTGAACAGGCGTTCAATCTCACGCGTATTGGCGTGTCGCGCGCTTCAAACAATGAGATCGTACCCTGGGTGGCGTCTTCGCTTCTGGAAGAGTTCTATTTTCAATCGTCCCGACAATCCGCGGCAGGACCACCCCCGCAGCCGGCACCGCCTCCGCCGCGAATCCCCCCGGCGCCCGCCGCGATAGAGCAACCCACCCCACCGCCACCCGCGCCGCCGCCACCCGCTTCCGCACCACCGAGTCCGCCGACCGCAACGGAGGCCCGGCGTGTCGCGCCGGTCCCTGTGCAAATCGAGGCGGGACGCCCTTTTCAAGATTGCTCCACTTGCCCAGAGTTGGTTCTGGTGCCGGCAGGCTCTTTTACGATGGGTGGAAAATCGGAGGATGATCGTCCAGCACATCGCGTGGCAATCAAGACGGAGTTTGCTATCGGCCGCCACGAAATCACGTTTGAGCAATGGGACAAGTGTGTGGAGGAAGGCGCATGCAAGGCGCACCCAGGTGATCGCAACTGGGGCAGAGGCAAGCGCCCGGTCATCAATGTGAGTTGGCTGGACGCCAAGGCGTTCGCTTCCTGGCTATCGCAAAAGACCGGACAGAAATACCGTCTGCCGACGGAGGCCGAATGGGAATACGCTGCCCGGGCGGGGACCACGACGACGTATTGGTGGGGGCAGGAAGCCGGCTCGCGCCAGGCCAATTGCCAAAATTGCAATTCGGGAGACTTCACCGAAAACACTGCCGGTCGGGTCATTCAAGCCTAACCCGTTCGGGATTTACGATACGTCCGGAAACGTCGCCGAATGGGTGGAGGATTGCTGGCACGCGGACTACAAGAGCGCCCCGACGGACGGATCGGCGTGGAGCGAGCCGCAGTGTCAATTGCGCGTACTGCGCGGCGGTGCGTACGACAGTGACGCGATCTACGTGAGTTCGAGCTCGCGCTTCAGATACGATTACGACGTGCCGTATAGTTCCAATGGATTCCGACTCGTGCGTGAAGTCTCCAAATAGCGCGTCGCCAAGAGGAGGGTGAACGCGGGCCATGAAAACCAGCGTTCTGGCTAAGATTAGCGCCGGGCTTTTCGGCCCGATAAGCATGATAGCTGCCATCGTTGCAGCACCGGAAGGAAAATCCCAGGAAGGAAACGCGCCGTTGGTTGTGCAAGTTCTCGTAGCTCGCGCAACAAACGGTTGCTTCTCCGAAGCCCTTCGAGTGACCGGCTATCTGGTCGCTCGCGAGCAGTCCGTCGTGCAGTTGGCCCAAGGCGACCGCGTCACCGAGATTTTTGCACAAGAAGGCACGTCAGTAACATTGGACCAGACATTGGCCCGCGTCGAACGCCAATCGCTCGACCCGACCAAGCCCGGCGGCGGCTTCAAGACCGACACCGTGGCGCTGAAGGCACCGACGGCCGGCATCGTCATCGCCAGCACCGCCTTCGTCGGAAGCACTTTCTCTCCGCTCCAACAAGCGCCACTCTTCCTGATCGCGGTCGACGGCGAAATTGAACTCCAGGCGGAAGTGCCGAGCATCCACGTGCCTCAGCTTTCGCTCGGCCAGACCGCTCGGATCCAAAGCAGAGACACGCGCGAATTGTCTGGCCGCGTTCGCTTGTTGCCGGCCGAGATCGATCAAAAAACGCAATTGGGCGAGATCCGCGTCTCATTGGAACGCGACCCCAACCTGCGCTTCGGAATGTTCGCGCGCGCGTCGATCGACGCCGCCCGCAGCTGCGGCGTGTCGGTGCCGAGCTCGGCAGTGACTTATCGAACCGGCGGCACGACCGTTCAGGTTGTGCGGGACAATGTGATCGAGACTCGGAATGTACAAGTCGGAATCGACTCCGGCGGTTTGACCGAGGTACGAAGTGGATTGGCCGAAGGCGACATCGTCGTCGCCAATGCGGGCACGAGTTTGCGCGACGGCGACCAGGTTAAGCCGAGTGACGCCGACGCGGCCAACGCCGAAGCGCGTTGAGCTAAAAAGGCATCTTGACAGATCTTTCAGGATTTTCCGTATTGGTTGATCGCCCATGACGAAACAACAAGATCCACAAAACAACAAGATCCACAGCAAAATATCACGATCAGGCATGTTTTGCTGTGCTTCCGTGGATAGGTTGCGGAAAGTTGTCTGAGTTTGTTTGGCGCCGTTGTCGCTTGGGCGTATCTCCGACTCGCCGCATTGTATTTGCGGCTGCATTGGCTACCGCACGGGTTGTCGTATGAATAAGGGGAAACCCAGTCTGGGTTGGTATAGCCGGCAGGGGTATTTCAGTAAATTCGTCGTCGCCTTCGTCAGCCTGGTGATTTTGGTATTGGCGGTAAATGACGTCGTCGAGGCTTGGTTCGTGCGGCGCCAGACGATGGACGTCGCATCCAAAAGCCTGTCGGACAACGCGCAGGCGGCGGCTCAGCGCATCGAACAATATACTTCCGCGATTGAGCGCCAGATCAGCTGGGCGACACGCGCCAGCACCACGACCGTTGAACAGCGCCGCGCTGATTTTGCACTGCTGCTCCAACAGGTTCCCGCCATCGACCGGCTGATCTATCTCGACGGTTTCGGTAAAGAGCGTTTGCGATCGACGCGCAACGAAACCGTCGTCGAGAGCAATCTCGACTATTCCGGCGACGCACGTTTCAAGGAAGGCAAGGGCAACCCGGTCTGGTGGTCTCCGGTTTATTTCGACGGCCGCAGCCCCTTTGTCGCGGTTGCATTCGCCCATTCCGGCCAGACCGGCGGATCAACAATCGCAGACATTAATTTGAAGTTCCTGGGCGAACTCATCAGTGCAGGCGAGACCAAGGGCGATACCAATGCCTATGTCGTCGACGCCAGAGGGCGGCTGCTCGCTGATTCCCATAACAATCGCCTCCTCGGCACGGACCTTACGGGCCTTCCTCAGATCGAGGCCCGAACCAGTCTAACGGGCGCGTCGTCGACAATCGGAGAGGATCTCAATGGACGCGCGGTGCTGAGCGGCATGGCGCCCGTCACGGCGATGAATTGGTATGCCTTTTCGGAACAACCGCTCAATATCGTGTTGCTGCCGATGTATGGCCTCCTCTATCGATCGGCTTGGCTACTAGCGCTCTGCGTCGCCTTCGGCATCATTGCCGGCACGCTGCTTGCGCGCCGCCTCGTCACTCCGATCAGGGCGCTACAGGACGGTGCGCGGCAATTGGAACGAAGCAATTTCGATCATCGAATCAAGGTGCAAACATCGGACGAGATCGGAGAGGTTGCTCAGCAATTCAATAGAATGGCTGATCAGCTCAAAAACTCCTATGAGCAACTGGAGCAGAAGGTTCAAGAGCGGACCAGAGACCTCGCCCAGTCCAACACCGAATTAAAGGCGCTCGAAGAGATCGGACGCGCCGTCATCTCGTCGTTGGACATCGACGCCGTTTTGACCACGATCGTCACCCGAGCGGTAGAACTCTCGCGAGCGGACGCCGGCGCAATGTATGACTTCGACGCCAATCGCCGCACGTTCTACCTCGCGAAGGCCTATGCTTGCGATGGCGACCATCGGGAAGCTGCGGTCAGTGACAGCGTCATGCTCGAGGGAAGCGTTCTGGGTCTAGCGGCCATGCAGAGGCGGCCGCTTTCGCTACCCAACCTTGCCGACAGAAGCAATGATCCATTTGAAAGCAAGGTGCTGGTTGCCGGGTACAAATCCATGCTGGTGGTCCCGCTGCTCAAGCAGGACGAGATTCTTGGAGCGCTGGTCCTCCAGCGCCGGGTCGCCGAGGAATCTCCTCGCAGCATGATCTCGCTCATGCAGACTTTCGCCGACCAATCAGTCTTGGCCATGAGCAATGCTCGGCTGTTTCGCGAAGTGGAGCGAAAGGGGCGCGAGCTCGCCGTTGCGAGCGAGCACAAATCCCAATTCTTCGCCAACATGAGTTACGAGCTGCGCACGCCGCTGAATGCGGTTCTCGGATTTGCTGAATTGCTTTCCGACGGCCTGTACGGACCGATGCCGGAGAGAGCAACGGAAATTCTGGAGCTTATTAGGATTGACGGTAAGCATCTGTTAGGGCTGATCAATGATGTGCTTGACTTGTCTAAGATCGAAGCCGGCGAATTGACCTTGGCACTCGAGGACTATTCGGTAGAAAGCATCGTGCACTCGGTGGTCGCATCGACCAGTTCGCTCGCGGGCGCCAAAGGCCTGAATGTCACCACCGCTTTGGAGGATCCGCTTCCACTAGGCCGCGGAGACCAACGGCGCCTGACCCAAGTGCTTATCAATCTCGTCGGCAACGCGATAAAATTTACCGACGCTGGTTCGATCGACATTGGCGTCAAGGCAGTCGGTGGGCAATTCAACATCGCGGTCACTGACACTGGTTCTGGAATCGCACCCGAAGATCAAGGAATGATTTTTGAAGAATTTCACCAAGTTGACGATAGCAGCACGCGTAAAAAGGGTGGCACGGGTCTTGGGCTGTCCATTTCACGTCGCCTGATCGAGATGCACGGCGGACATATCGACTTGGATTCCACTATCGGTGTAGGCTCGACGTTCCGCGTCATCGTTCCGGTACGAGTTGACGAGCAGAGACGATAAACGTGAGCAAGCGCATTCTGGTGATCGAAGACACCGAAAACAATCGTCGTATCTTCCGCGACTTGCTCACGCACGCCGGCTTCGAACTTCTCGAGGCCCGGGACGGCGAAGAAGGCGTCGCCATGGCTGCGCAAAAGCGTCCAGACCTCATCCTCATGGACATCCAGCTACCGATCGTTGACGGGTACGAGGCGACCCGACGCATCAAAGCCAATCCGGAGTTGCATCACATCCCGATCGTTGCGGTCACCTCATATGCCCTCTCGGGTGACGAGGCAAAAGCTCGCGCCGCCGGTTGCGACGGATATATTGCCAAGCCGTTCAGCCCGCGGGAAGTCCTCGCCACGGTTCGTCGTTTCCTGCAGCTTTAAAGTCAGGAGCCTGTCGCTTGCGAACGCCGCCTCGGATTCTCGCCGTAGACGACGGCCCTAATAACCTCGAAATCCTGCGCGTCCGGCTCGAGGCCGCCGGATACGAGGTTATTACCGCAGTCGACGGAGAAGAGGCGCTCGCGCGTGTACGGGAATTCACCCCGGACCTGGTGCTGCTTGACGTCTTGATGCCGAAGCTCGATGGCATCGCCGTTTTGAAACAGCTCAAGAAGGAGACGGCGCATAGCTTCCTGCCCGTCATTCTCGTGACCGCGAAGGCGGATACACAAGACATCATTCAGGGTCTCGACGCCGGCGGCGACGACTATCTGACCAAGCCCTTCGAACAATCGGCCTTGATCGCTCGTGTACGCTCGCTGCTGCGGGTCAAAGAACTTCACGATACGGTGCAACAGCAATCGGAGCAGTTGGCTAGCTGGAACCATACGCTCGAGCAACGCGTCGCCCAGCAAATGACGGCGATCGAACGGGTCGGACAGTTGGAACGCTTCCTGGCTCCGCACGTGGCGAAGATGATTGCTTCGTCCGATACGCCGGACGACGCACTATCCAGTCACCGCAGCGAGGTCACCGTCGTATTCTGCGATCTGCGGGGGTTTACCGCCTTTACGGACAGGTCGGAGCCCGAAGAGGTCATGACGGTGCTTCGTGAGTATCATGAAAACGTCGGAGAACTGATCTTTCAGCATGAAGGAACGTTGGACCGTTTTATCGGCGACGGGATCATGATCGTCTTCAATGATCCGGTTGCCCGTCACGATCATGCTGAGCGTGCAGTCCGATTGGCATTGGAAATGCGTGACCGGGTCAAATCCTTGTCCGAACGTTGGCGAGGCCGGGGCCATGAACTCGGATTTGGCATCGGGATCGCGTTGGGTTTCGCAACGTTGGGATTGATCGGATTCGAACGGCGACGAGAATACACGGCGATCGGCCGTGTGACCAATCTTGCGTCGCGGCTTTGTGGCGAGGCAAAGGCTGGCCAGATCGTTGTCGCGCAGCCAGTATATGCACGGGTTGAATTGCAGGTGGAATCCGCCGCACTTGGCGAACTGACATTAAAGGGCTTCAGTCGGCCGTTGGCGGCATACGAAGTGCTAAGCTGGCGCGGAGATTAGGACAGTCGACACGTACGATGGTGGCCGAACTGATGCGATTTTCTCATCGTTGTTACGCGAACTTGGCCCGCGCGCTCTTCGTTCTGGCTCCTTTCACGCTGGCGACATCGCTCTGGGCCGCCGAGGGCGCCAGCACCGCGGCGCCTGCGGTGACGGTGGTCAAATCGAAGCGAAGCTGTTTTGCAGACGCCCTGGAGGTTACCGGGGTCGTTGTACCCGCGCACGAAATACTGGTGCGACCGCTGCGGGAGGGTTTGGAAATTGCACAGATTCTCGTGCAGCGCGGAGATCTTGTTATCGCCGGGCAGATACTGGCACGTCTCAAATCGCCTGGCGGATCCGACAAGAGTGCAGAAACAGCGATTAAGGCCCCCGCGGCCGGCGTCATTTTTTCCATCTCTGCGAATGTCGGGGCTGTCGCGACAGCCGCCGCAGACCCGCTTTTTAGAATCGCTCAAGGCGATGAAATGGACCTGGCGGTCGAAACCCCAGTAAACGAGATGCCGCGTTTGGTGATCGATCAAAGGGCAAAGGTTCAGGTTATCGGAATCAACGACGAGTTGACGAGCAAGGTGAGGTTTATCTCCAAAGCGATCAACCAAATGACACAACTTGGCGAAGTTCGCCTCATCCTCAACTCTGATCCGCGCCTCCGCGTAGGTGCCTTCGGCCGCGGCAGGATAGAAATCGGCCAGCGCTGCGGATTGGCCATTCCATTGTCTGCTGTCCTCTACGCCCTCGGAAATCCGGTTGTCCAAGTCGTTCGAGACGAAAAGGTCGAAACCAGAAAGGTCATTGTCGGCCTCACAAAGGGTGGAGACGTAGAAATACGCGAGGGCCTCTCCGAAGGCGAAGCCGTCGTCATGCGCTCCGGCGCATTTCTCCGCGATGGCGACCGTGTGCGGTCGGCCATCACCCAGGGCTATTGACGGAGCGGATCCACGCTACCGCGGATTTTTATGATCTGAATGACGACTTAAAGTCGCTACGATCTGAACCAAATACTGAACGGAACTGCATCGCCGGAACAGGACAGTTCACCGACGTTGCTTTCTGCAATCCTGCCTTTGAAGCGGCATTGCCGCCCATCGAAAACCAGAGTCGCTTCAATTGGCGATTTCGCATCGATGAAATCCAGAGTGATTTCGCCCTGGCTCTCGCTTGGCCCACTGTGGGTACAAAGACCAACGTGCTTAACGGTTAATGCGCCGGAGAGTCGGTGCTGCGCGCGGGACGGCAGTGGGCTGACCGTCGCGAAGAATTCATACTCGCTGAGGTAACCAAATTTGCCTCTGAGATCGAGGTTTTGGGCACCGGCCGGGTTGACCAACGCCGCCATCAGCAACACCAAAGCCAATGCTCTCACAACGTTCTCTTTCGCGAGGAAATGCGCAGTTCGAGATTGGATATACTGGCGAAGTGATGTTGCAAAGACAAGTAGCCCAAGAAATCCTGCCAAAGTCACGTTGAAAAGACGAAGCATTCCTCAGTGCCGCGGCATCGTGTGATGTCCGAAATCCAGCTCTACGCCGATGGTGCCACACGCTCAGATGTCTGAGCATCATATCATCGACCGAGATTCTAGTAGCAGTGTACCGGCAGCGTACTCCGCTCGGACCAGCCTTCGCATTCGGGGTGAATATGATCAAAATACTTATTGGAAAAGCGGATCATTTCCTCGCGGCCGATATCCCCTCGATCGTAAGTGGAAACGATGCCGAGCTTAAATACCCAAAGACAATTCTGCGCCTCGTGAGGCCGCACACAGATCACATCAGGTGAGTTTTCGTCAATTTCGACAAATTGCACTTCGGTACCACCGGCGAGAGGCCGACAAGCGCCCCCCGGCGATGCTCTGGTCGGCTGACCATTCTTGAGCTGTAAAATGTTCATTTGCAGCATGAGCTCTCCGTAGATCGCCGGATCGCCCGGCGATCTACACGCAAATACGATGCTGTTCAGAACCTTACCCCACTCGCCGAGCGAGATGATTCCGTCGCCGGCAACCTTGGTCTGTTCCGCTGCCACGGCCGGTGATGCCGCCATCAGAAGGATTGTGAGCGCAGCAACCGCCTTCTTGAGCATGACACGCCTTCCCACCATGTATCACATCATGACAAGCGCGACACGCGGACGCCCGGAATCCGTCGTCGCGAACTGCTGAACTCACTGTCGTCAGCTGCATGGACGAGGTAAGCTTACGCAAGTCAGCGGTGGAGGGAGAAATGTGGCGGCCTTGGATGTACTTGGGAGTGCTACCGGCTCTGGTCTTGGGAGCCGTCGCATATTTCGTCCTTGTGACTCCGTCCACGCAAACATCAGCAACGAAGATTGAAAATACCTTGGAGAGGGGCGCCAAGGAACTTGAAAAGCATATCGACCAGCAACTCGACACCCTAGCGCCCGCACCGATGAGCGACGACGGCGGCGCCAAGGAACTCGAAAAGCGTATCGACCAGCAACTCGACGCCCTTGCGCCCTCACCGACAGGCGACAGCCCGACAACGCGCGATGACGGCGGCGCCAAGGAATTCGGAAAGCGTATCGAGCAGCAACTCGACGTCCTTGCGCCCCCACCGCCAAGCGATAGCCCGACAACGCGCGATGACGGCGGCGCCAACGAACCCGAAAAGCATACCGACCAGCAGCGTGACGCGCTCGCGCCCGCGTCGCCGAGCGACAGCCCTCAAACGCGCAACGGTGATCGCCCTGGAAGCGTTGGACTTCCGCGATCTGGCGTCAAGGGGAGACCAAATCGTAGCGACCAGGAATCGAAAGCTTCAATTGGATCGGAGCCGCACCCCGAGGGGTTGGAGAACCTGAGTGACAAGCAGTTGGAAGCCCTGTTCTCCGAAAGCCCGAGTTCCGAGGATATGGGAAGACTGAGCGATGAGGAAGCGGCCGCCATCGCGGCCCTGAAGCGTCTCGCAGAGGAGGCTCTGATCGAACGAAGGCGCGGTGGCAAAAAGCCCTGATCGCGCGATGGGCGACGCCCTGCGCGATGGCATTAAGCATAGCATCTGTGCCCCGCGGCAGCGGTATCAGCCCGCACTTTCGATACCACGAAAGATCTTCTACTGTAAAAGCACGGGCATTTGAGATTTGACAGCGTGAATGTTCGGAGTTTTTATTAGATAACTGCCCCGAGGACGGGGCTCGCGCTGCGTTGACGCTGGAAGGGCACGAGGCTTCACATGCCGCAGGCAAAGACGACCGTTCGGCGAAATCGCAAGAGAAGATCTGCGCCAATGTTGAGCGCCGCTGGTTTGTCGCTCTCACTGGCGGCCGGACCGGCCATTGCGAGTAGCGCTTCTCCGTCAGCTACGCATACGGGCTCGGGGGCGCTCAATCACGAGCTGCTTCATGAAGAGGAAATCACCGATCTTAGTTTAGCAACATTCCACATCTTTGAAAAAAATACGCTATCGCGAAGCGGCGTACGATTGAGCGGCGGCTGCGGCGCCTGCGGCGGAAGCTTTTACCTTCCTCCGGTGTTTGGTTTGCCCACCGAAAGTCCTGGGAGGCAATCGGAACCGTACGCCGGCAGGCAAAGACGGCAATTCCGGGACGAGGACGACGCGCCAAGAAGTTCGCATACCCCCAAAAATACGCAAATTCCTAAGAGCGCTCAAACGCCCAAAAGGCCGCAAGGGCCAAAGGGCAACTACCAAAGCGTGAGCCGCCCGGCGGAAACCAAGCCGGAGGCCGTGACGAAAAATCCGCCTCAGGAAAATCGGCCAATTCAACAGACCCAGCCGGCTCAAGAGCCTCAACAGGCCCAACAAACTCAATCTATTCCGCAGGTGCCGCAAGTCCAAAGGGCCGAACCGACGGAGCCCGCGCTTGGCGGCCAAGCCAATCAAAGCGCCGGAGAGCAGATTCAATCCGAAGCCATCAACCCCACAACAAGCGCACCGAATTAGTCTAATGTCCGCCTAAACACGTCTTTGACGGTGGGAGCTGAGATTGAAGTCTGTAAGGGACAGCGCAATTAAGAGCTCGCTAATCCGAGGCGAATAAGGTGCCACGCGCGGCGGGATCACTTGGTTTTTTCAAGGCGATCTAAATTTTTTTTGGCGTCGTCGCTGCCACGCTCAGCACCCATGGCGTACCATTTGTGTGCCTGCCGGCTGTCCTTGGGGACGTCCAGCCCTTTTTCGTACATTGCCCCAAGGCCATTCATGGCCCCAGCATTGCCGGCGGCAGCGGCTTTTTCAAACCATTGCCGCGTCTGACCATAGTCCTGCGCGACACCCCATCCGAACTGATAAAGGCTGCCAAGATTGACCATCGCGATCGTGTTGCCGGCAGCGGCTGCCTGTTCGTACCAATTGCGGGCCTGCCCGTAATCTTGTGACACGCCCAGTCCTTTGCCGTACAAAACGCCTAAATCATTCATGGCAGCGACGTTGCCGGCAGCGGCGGCCTTTTCGAACCAGGCGCGGGCCTTCGCGTAGTCCTGCGGCCCCCCTCGACCGTTCTGATAGTAAACTGCAAGATGGTCCATCGCAGCGACGTTGCCGGCGTCGGCCGCTTTGCCATACAAGGCGTGCGCCTTGGCGTCGTCCTTTGTGCCCCCTAACCCTTCGCCGTACATTCTTGCCAGATTGGTCATGGCGACCGCGTTGCCGCGCGTGGCGGCGCGATCATAAAACTCGCGCGCTTTCGCGTAATCCTGAGGGCACCCCCACCCATTGAAGTAAAGCGAGCCGAGGTTGTTCGCCGCTTCGGGATTGTCTGCGGCAGCCGCTTTCTGAAACAATTGCCGAGCTCTCGCATAGTCCTTAGAGACCCCCAACCCCATCTGATACAGGACGCCGAGATTGTTGATGGCGGTCGGTTCGCCCGCATCCGCGGCCTTTTGATAGAGCTGGGCTGCGCGCCCATAGTCTTGGACAACGCCTTCACCATTTTGATAAAGGTGGCCGATGAGAGCCGTAGCCAGAAGGTCGCCTTTGTCTTCTGCTTCCTCGAACAACTCTCGCGCCCGTGGGTAATTCTTGGAGACGCTCTGCCCTCTCAGATAGATGAGACCGGTATCCGTGACTGCAATTCTGCTGCCCATTCCCGAGGCTTTCTCGAACAACCGCAGGGCCTCGGTGTAATCTCCTTGCGCATGCGCGATGCGACCGGCGTCGAAAACGAAGCGCGCCACGTCCGGATGCTCTCTCATGGCTTGGTTGCAGGCTCTCAACGCAGCAACGACGTCGATTTCCCCCTCAAATACGCCTGCGACAACCGACGGCCGTTGTGCATCCGACGGATGGGCTGCCAGTCGATCGCAGTCGGTCACCGAATCCTGTCGGGACGACAATTCCACTGTCGGCAATTTCAGACTGAAATCTTCATCGAGTGACGATGAGAACCAGGGTACATTCCGGTTCTGAGTGCGCCGCAACACATCCATCCGCGTGCGTCTGAATACATCCTCAAGCACATCGTCGGAACCCGCCATTTCCTTCAAAAGATCACCCACGAAACTCGGTGCTGCATCGTCGCGCACAACGGAGCCCGGCAGGGCGGACGTGAAAGCCAAAGTTCCTTTCGGTGAAGCCAGCGGGGCAAGCCCTGCATAGTCCTTCCGAAAACGACGCTCGTACGGATTTTTTCGCGCCGCATCCAGCAGCACAATCTTTACGCGGGCGCCTCTGCCATTCATTTCGCCTATGATCGTTTCCAAATTATAGCCGTCGACCGGAATATCAGCCTCGGCCCAAATCTGCGCGGCCGATGGAATCAAATAATTTTGCCTATCCGATTGAATGCCGAACCCGCTGAAGAAAAAGAACGCGGTCGCTCCAGGTTTGATCTTGGCGTAAAATCGCTCCAGGGCCCGTTGCATTTGCTCCTTATTGAGATTTCTTCCGACCTCAACGTCAAATCCACGTAGACGCAGTTCGTCGCCGAGCGCATTCGCATCGGGTATAGGATCTTTCAACGCCAATTCTGAATCCGGATACGCAGCGTTCCCGATCAGGAGAGCGACCCGGTTTTCCTGTTGGCCGAAGGCGGCGGGCGCCCCCAGTAACAGAAGCAACAGTATGATAAATCTAATTTGCTGTTTGAGGATCATGCAAAATGGCACGGGCGCAACCTGGCATGGCATAAGGACCGCGCACTGCCTGTGCGCATCAGCAGTAGCGCTTCTCTCCCAAGAGAGGCGATGGTGAACCCAATACCGGAACACACTGAAACATACATGGTTCGGGGACTGCTGCAACTGCTGCAGGCTGCCAACCGGTGTTCCCCAACTACCCAGACCGACCTGGCATGATCGAGCTTGGCTTCACTGTGACAAAATGTGACGCCCGGCACGGAGAGTTCGTCGACGTCGTGCCACACTCCTTGGAAACGAGGAGAAGCGGACATGAATAGGCTGGTTGTTGCGACTGCGGTGGCGCTTGCTGTCGGTGCGGGAGCAGGCCTTGTGCTTTTGAGCGCCGCAAATCCGACGTTGGTCGTGTCTTGTAAGGCTGACGGTTGCAGCGTTGAGGTTCCGGCCGCGGTGCTTGATGAGGTCAATAGGACGATGGCCAAAACCGTAGCCGATACCGGTGGATCGGACAGCATGGACGAACAGGCGCTCCTCAAAGAAGTGGACAGGTTTTTTGACGGAGCCGCAAGCGAGCATGGCGTTACCGAGGAGTCGGACGCGGTACGCGCCCGGAAATTCAGGAAGTTGTTTCAGTAGCCTGTGGCGGGCGAACTAAAACACCCTAGGTGTTGAGCCGTTGGACAGTGGAAGGGGGATGCTCCATGAAGGCGATTGTTGCTGTGGCCGGTGCTTTCTCGCTCATGATCGTCGCCGGCGCGGCTCACGCAGCCGGCAGAACGATTGTGATCAATTCGATCGAACTCTAACGGCGTTGGCAAGAGTATTGGAACTCTCGTCCTGGCGAACTCAAAAACCGGCTTGAGCATCAAGCCAAAGCTCGTCGGCCTCCCGCCGGGCGAGCATGGGTTTCACGTTCACGTAAACCCAGATTGCGGTCCCGGCAACGGCCCCAACGGCCAGCCCGCAGCTGGCATGGCGGCAGGCGGGCACTTCGATCCGGCCAACACCGGAAAGCACCTGGGCCCCGCGGGCGATGGGCACAAGGGCGACATGCCGATACTCACCGTAGACGCCAAGGGCAAGGCGACGAAGACCGTCACCGTACCGCACCTTACTCTAGCCGCGGTCGAAGGCCGCTCCATTATGATCCACAGCGGCGGAGATAATTACCTCGATCAGCCAGCGCCTTTGGGTGGCGGCGGGGCGCGGATTGCCTGCGGGGTTGTGAAATAGAACTGGGTTGGCTCGGGGTCGGACTGCCGACGAACGATTTTTGACCCATGAATCCGAGCCACGTGTTTTTTGATTCGCCGCAATGCGGTAAGGCGCGACACAGCGACCACCTCCCGTTCGTTTCGAGAGGGCACAAGGCTTGCACGCGGTTTCAGTATGGAGTTGAAGCAGGTGTTTTTGTAGCAAGCATGACCACACCTTCGGAGCACCGTCTTGGCAGCGTCCTCGATTGGTGCGACCGGCGGCGGTTCTTAGTCGACCTCGACCAGTTCTGCGGCATCACGCGCCTGAGCGAGCGCTTGCGCAACGACGAAGGCGATGCGGTCACCCACGAAGCGGACGCTTATCCGATCGTGGACGCTGTTGATTGACGCGGATGTCCTTTTCGGTGCGCCGAGATCCGCCGGCATCATTGCAGCAGTGAAACCGCCGAGCTGATCGCGCTTGTCGTGGTCGCCCGTCAGCACCAACAGCACGCCAGGAGTTGCTTTAGCCTTGCAAACATCCACGTGTTTGATGGGCGCATGTGCGTGCGGGGATGCAAAATTCACACCGAAGCACAGATTGGGCAAAGCGACCTCGTCGACGTATCGCGCCGTTTTTAAGCAAATCTGTTTTGCGACGATCACGTCGTCGATTCTTTCCACGCGCACGATAGCAGGCGCTGACCGAAAAGTTCGTGGAGCGGTTCAAATTCAAGGTGCCGATGCGCCAATGCGATCGCTCTGGCGCAGGACCTTTTTGGGATGCAGCGTGGCATCATGCGTCATCACCACTGCATCGGAGTTGAACGTGCGGACGGGTGAACATAAACAGCCAAGTTTGCATGAGGTGTGCGGGCGCAAGCGGACGCCGCGCGGGCGCGAGTTGAAGAATACACGCCAAGCAATTGGGCGAGCGCGTGCTCCGTTTCCGCACCTGCCCCCGAGCTGAAAACGCGCAATGCTCGCATTTGCCGCGTACGCACATCCTCAAATCATATGTTGAAACAATATCGGGCTGCGCACCCCACAAGTCGAAAAAACTAAGAATATCAAATTATTACAGAAATTCGTGGCGGAG
>CAVTTZ010000040.1:0-44754 GCA_963737755.1 uncultured Alphaproteobacteria bacterium
TCCCCGGGCCGGATTCGAACCAGCGACCAACCGGTTAACAGCCGGTTGCTCTACCACTGAGCTACCGGGGAATAGTGCCGAGCTCGCGTAAGCGCGTTGCCTATAACAAAGCCGCGGCGGCTTTAAAAGCACCGAAAATGCGAGATGCATTCGAGCCCACAGGCGAGCACGGGAATATCCCGCTTTCGGCCGGCTGGCAAGAAAATTGGCGAGAAAATATTCCTCAGCAGGTCGCCGATTGGCAATCGTTGGGCCATCCCATTGGGAGCCGTGCTCGCGTCGCCACGCTACCGAAGCAAGTGACGATCGCTCTCAACGCCGTTGGACATCTGTAGGCGCTTGGAACTCCGCGATGCGGCGCTGCGGGGCAAGGTCGAGCGCGCGCTGTTGCGGAACGCGCTTCTACGGCTTGCGATTCGGCGCAACGAAGGGATTGGTGTCGGTGTCCTGGCGGCTGTTCTTCTCGAAGCAGCTTTCCAGGCGCGCCAGCGCGGCAGTGCTGCCGTCGAGCGGCACGCGCAATGTGGAGCCTTCGCCGATTACGTCCAGCACGCTTGAGCTCCGCAGCCGCTCGTTGAGCGGCCGATCCGCGAGCGCGATCGTCACGCCCTTGGTTTCAGCCATCGCCTGGGCGTTGATGGAGCGCTGGCCGGCGGCCAAGGTCACCGCATAGGTCTTGCCACGCTCGAGCCGCCACTTCGATGAATCGAGGAGGAGGAAGAGCCCGTCATTGTCGCGAACGAAGCTGACATTCAGGTCGGGGGTCGACCGCGTCATGCTGCAATTGTCGAAGTGATCGGCCTTCGAGGCGACAGTGATCGTCCACGGACCTACGGCGACGGCCTGGTCTTGCGCGTGCGCGATGGTCGTCGCGGCGACGAGCGATAAGAGCGAGAGTGCGAGCGGTGTTCGCATGGTGAGGTCTCAGGAGAGTGCAATGCGGAGCGTGTCGGCCCCAATGCCGGGGTGCTGCGTATGTTGAACACGCGCGCGCGCCGCCACGGCGTGGACGAGTGTGCTCAACGAGAACGACGATATTGATATGATTGTCATGGACCATCCCCTGTCCATTCCGATGCCCGCAACAGACAAATCAAGATGCCGTCGCAAAGTTCCACTGAGGCGTTTTTAAAACATTATGCTGCTGATCCATGGACAAACATCGAAGCAAGAAGGGCCGAGCAGGGACGCGCGTCACGCAGCGCCACAAAACGAAAAACCCCGCGGGGGAGGCGGGGCTTTTCTGTCGGATAGGCATCCCGCTGTTGTCGCGTACAGGGGGCGGCCGCTTTCCATCGCGCGTCGTCGTACCAATGCACGAACGCCATTTCAGTTCCGGCGCCGCGAGGATGGCGTTTGGTCTTTAAGCCGAGACGGCTCTATCCGCCAATGCTGCAGCGATTTGGACCGCAATGTCTTCGGCAGCCGGCGTGCCGTCGACGACAAGATCGGCGGACGCTCTGCCGGTCTCGGCGACGCGCGCATACATCCGCCGCAACATCGGATAGTCCTGCATGTAGCGCGAGAGTTGCGGGACCAAGTCGGCCGCGGCGGTGGGTGAGGGGTCGAGTTCGACATTGCGCAAGAACACCCGCAATACGCGCGACATCGCGATATCGAGCGGCGTATCGATCCAAATCGAAAAATCGATGAAAGCACCGGACGCCTTGTGAACGCGGCCGAAGGCGGTTTCGAACAGAATAGGCGCTTGCGATCCGTCGTCTGTTACGCGCGTCATGTCGTTCAGCGCTGCGATCAGGTTATCGAGTGCCATTTCGTTGGGATCGCCGCCGCGCTTGAGCCAAGCGTCCACCTGCTCATTGCTCATGCGGGGGTGAAAGCGATCATAGGACAGGAGTTTTGCGCTCGGCAAATCGCGCAGCAGAAGCCGTGATAGCGTCGACTTGCCGGAGCCTGGAACGCCCGACAACCCTATGACGGTGCAACGTTGAACCATGGTAGCGGTTGCCGATGGATGCGCAATCGGGACGTGATAGCAGACCAAACGCGCTGAGCATTACCGCGCCGCTGTAGCAAATTTATTGCGCCCGCCCAGATCGTGTTGCACGCGACGGCGCGGCTCTTTGGCAAAACTCAGGGTTGCAATCATTGCATACGGGTGGCGCTCATGCATTCCGCGCTGTCGCGAGGTGTTCGCATTGCCAGCTTTGCGGCGGCGACAGCCGCGAAATCCGCACCCGATCGAACAGATCGAGACGCGTTCCGGCCACTGTGCAGCGGCAAACAACTCGAGCCCGAAGCGGCTCCATGCGAAGTCAATCTCAGGGAATAGATCGACGCTGCGCTCGGGTTTATTTGCCGCCCGACGGCGCCCTTAAGTTTCCCCAGGGATCGACCTTCTTATCGCTGTTTGGCGTTCGCTTCATGTACGCCTTGTAGGCTTCCTCGGTCGCTTTATCGTTGGCCTTCTTTTGCTCCTCTTGGATTTTTTGCCGTGAGGATTCCGGAAAACGGCTGCGCATCGGCACTCGGGGCCAGCAACGCGAAGATGGCGGCTGCAGCGGCAAATATCTTCATTCGGGCAAATGCGGGATGGTGCTTTTGGGGCATCGGCGCTCGGCTTGGTCATTGATCGCGGCCAAGCGGGCGTGATCAATCGGATTTGGCGACGTAGTCTCACACGATATTCGATTCCTTATCGGCAAAAATGTGCCCGAGGTCAGACCATGCATCCCGGCATCCACCCGGTGGCTTCATGCT
Organism: uncultured Alphaproteobacteria bacterium; assembly: GCA_963737755.1. Taxonomy (GTDB): domain Bacteria; phylum Pseudomonadota; class Alphaproteobacteria; order Rhizobiales; family Xanthobacteraceae; genus BOG-931. The sequence continues at coordinate 2,722 of CAVTTZ010000040.1, forward strand.
CGACCTTACGAAGATCTGGCGGCATTTGCGGCCCAAATCGTCGGCCGCAGCCCGGCGAGGGCGGGCCCCCCGAGTGACTCCCGATTGATCTTCCCCCGGTCGGCCCCATGCAGCCGGGGTTCTCATTTGTGAACTGATTGACCGGACCAAGGGTCCCGCCTAATAACCTCTGGTTGAGATAGGTTGCGCAAGGGCGCGAATGGGGCGAGCGGGCTGATTGTCAAGTCTCGTGCGTCGGGGCTGAATATGATGGTGGCAATCGGGATCATCGGCGCGGCCGTCGCGACGCTTGCCTGCGTCTGGGGATGGAATGCGGCCGCCCATCGAAAGGATCTTTCGGGCGTCAGGATCATGTCCATCCTGTTCTGCTTGTTTGCTGCTACTCTTCTGGCCGGGCTCATCAAACTGATATTTTTTGCCAGCTGAGACCGTGCGGCTTAAGGTGGCGCGCCGATGATCGCGGAGGTCTCGGTCGTTTTCTCTGACGCGTATCTGTTTGTCGTTATTTTGTTTCTCGCAGCCACATGAGATTGACCCGATCCGGTTGCGCTCAGCAATCTCCGCATGACGGCGGCTATCGTGCTCTCGGCGTGCGCCTCATTTGCGGCCGCGGAAGATAACGCACGGGATACCAAACAGGCTGCCGCGCCGGCGAATGCGTCTGCGACGACCGGAGCCAAAAAAGAACCGCAGGCCGATACGGACATCGTCCCGTTAGAAGACGAAATTGCGATTCCCTATCGACCTTGCATCAACGCGCGGGGCTGGGTGAACGGGCGTCTTGAGTGCACGAATTGAGCGGCGATGATAACCAGCTCACTCGTACAAGGCCCGGGCGTCCCACGGGATGAGGTCCGCACGGACGCACTTGTCGTTGCGGGACTTGCATTTGGGAGCTTGGTTTTTCGGCTCGTTTGTGACCCGGAAGGCATAGGGGTCGAAGCCGCAGACCGGAGTTTGGACGGAAAAAGCCCCGACCGCAGGGTCGAGGTTCTTCGACCAAACAACTCCGCCCGGATGCGCATGACGCTGGGGGCGGCCCAGAGGTATCGTTCTCCGACGGCGATCAACGCGACAGCGGCGCGCCAGATCCCACACCGGCACTAATTGTTGTGCCGGCGGCGCGGCGATGCTGCTCCGCGGCTTTCAATCCGACCTCGCGCAGGCGGCGTGGATCGCGTTCGCCGAGCTTTGCGGTCTCAAAGATTGCCTTGGCAATAGATTCCCGTACGGCGACCGGCTGTGCGGTGTGGCCAACGAGAGCACATGCCCCTTGAAACGCCGCTCCGAGTATTCCGATGGTCTCCGGATCGAATACGCCCGAGAGGTCCAGGTATCGCTCAATGGTCGGCATGAGCCTCCTCCTTGCGGCCTAAGCGCGAGACTTGGTATTTCGAGATGGAGCCTTGACGCCGCGGTCTGCGCCGCATGCCTTGCCCTTCTGGGGTCACCATGTCGCTTGCCTCGACGGCTGGGCCTCGCCTGGTCTCATGTTGGCAGGTCACTTGACCTTTTCATCTTTTCCAACGCAGTCCCGAGACGAATAAGAGCCTCTTGGCAGAGAACATCGACATTTCGCTCGCCCGTGGCACCAAGGTCGAGGATGTGACCTGCTACAATTTCGCGCACCGTCGCCGGAATGCCGTGGTCATCGCGCACCAATTTCAAAGCTTTGTCATAAGCCAAGGCGAGGACGTGCAGCGTGGCACTGTCAAAAACGTCGTGCGGGCGTAAGTATAGTAAAATTGATCCCATGGTGTCGCGATGCCACGTTCAGGTGGTTCCCGCATCGCCGCCAGAGCTCGGACCCCCGGCTTGGAGCGGCGCTGAAGGTGTCGCGGAGCGGGCAGAGCGTTGACGCATTATGTCCGATGAATATTCGGCCAGACCTGCCTCATGGAGAATCCTGTCTCGAAGCCGTGTCGGGCTGCGCTCCCCACGGCGGGCCAGTTCGATGATGCGGGCTGCGATGATCTCCTTCGCAGGAGAGTCGTCCGTCACCATCAACACCTCGGATGCGTCTTCCAGGGCCCTCGACATCGCGTGGATTTCGTGAGGACCGAACACACCGTTGTGCAGATCTGGCTCGAGCAAAAAAGGGATAACCGTTGTCATCTGTGCGACGAGCTCTCGAGTCCGTTGGCTGAACTATCATCGGAGATTCAGCCGCTGTCTGCCCGGAACCGGTCATATGCTACTTGCACGCGCACAAAGTGTGGTGTAGCGCTGGTTGGTCTCCGCAGTAGGCGCGGTTCAGCGCGCTCTTCGGCCCATGCCGCGGTCTCTGCCCCTCTGATAGGGCGACGGAGCGCATCATGTGCCATATCCCCCGATAGGCCAGAACGGGCTCTTGCGCAGGTTTACCGAGGATGAGTTGGCTCGTCTTCAACCGCGACAGGTGTTCTTGACGCGCGGCGACATCATTCATCCCGTAGCCGAGGAAATAAAGCACGTCTATTTTCCAGAAAGTGGGATGGTTTCAATCCTGACCATCATGAAATCTGGCGAGCAAATCGAGACCGCGATCGTCGGCAACGAAGGCGTTGTCGGCAGTTGGGTCGTGTTGGATGGTGACAATACGAATACTCAGGCTACCGTTCAGGTCGACGGCTCGGCTCAAAGAGTCCCTGTGCCGCTTTTCTTGGAAATGTACAGGCGTAATGCTGCATTCGTATCAGCGATAAATTCCTATCAAGGTCTGATACTTTTCCAAGCTCAACAAAGCGCCGGTTGTCATGCCATCCATTCCGTTGAGGGGCGCCTTTGCCGTTGGCTGCTGCTTTCACAGGACCTTCTGCAATCAAAACACGTTCCGCTCACTCAGGAATTTCTTTCGCACATGCTCGGAGTTCCGCAGAACCTCCGTGTCACTGGTCGCGCATGCTTTGCAGAAGGCCGGTCTCATCCGATATGTCCGTGGCAAGATAGAAATATTGGACCGTAAGGGTCTGGAAGAGTGCGCTTGCGAGTGTTACGCCGTAGTTCGCGAGCGTATCGACAGTAGGAGCGAAGCCTATTGAGATAACGCCATGCGCCAAACCACTCGCCATTGGTCTGGCGCCTTCCTGTCATTCAGATGACGCTGCGGGATGCCGTGCGCAGGCACCCAACATTCGCCTCCGGCCCGCGACGCCGAGCGCCTCGAACGATCAAGCCAATGTTCAAGTTCTGGCGGTACGCAGCGGCGGCATCGTCCGCCCTTTTGTGACAGATGCGCCACATGCTCCGGCAAAATGCACACTGCGTTGCTTTGACACCGCAAAAGCGACCGCCAACCCGATAGGTTGCGCGTGGATGGGGCGAGCACCGGTACGGAGGAAATCATGCTTCGATCGCGGCAGACGCGGTTCGCATTGACGATTGTATTCGCTGTCGCCGCGGTATCGCTGGCCGCTGCCTCCGCCCGCGCGTTCAGCCAGGAAAGCGGTGGATCCGCCGGCGGCGGGAATTCCACGTTTTCTGATCCAGACGAACAGGTCAATATTCTCGGTCAGGGTGCGGAGCCTCAATCGTTCGGCTCCAGTGGCTCGGTGCAATACGACCCTCAGCAGAAGGGTCGCCTAAACGCGCTCAAGCATCTTCAAATCAACTCACTTACTTCACCGCCAGACCCTCTTTCCCGCCCTGGAAATTGACTCTCTCGCCGTGCGATCATCCTGGCTATGCCCATGACAATGGCCGAGCCTCGGTCGGCCTCAATGCTGGCCGGGGCTTTTCGTGCGCGAGCACGATCTCGCACGACCGCTGAGCGCGACAGCGCCATCAACCTAACAACGAAGTGAAACGCTGACGAATTTATGAGGGATAAAACCGCCGCTGACAGAGTGGTTGGTTAGTCATTCAATCTGTTGGAGGCCACGCCCGGAATTGAACCGGGGTAAACGGTTTTGCAGACCGCTGCGTAACCACTCCGCCACGTGGCCGATGGGCTCGCCGGCCGGCAGCCGGAAGCCCGATAGGCGCGTCTATAGAGGAACCTGCGGGTTCCGACAACCGGGCGACAACGGTTCGACACATAAATGCGCAATACGGTCTTGCGGGATCCGCCGCTTGCGTTTTGTCGAAGGCTGTCCGCACAACGCTCCCGCCGCATGGGAACCGAACGCATGTTTGATGCCGCAAATGCCCGCCGGCTGATGGTCGAGGGGCAGGTCCGCACCGCGGACGTCACCGACACGGCCATCTTGGAAGCCATGCAGACGCTGCCGCGTGAGCGGTTCCTGCCTGAGGCGCTGGCTCAGCTTGCCTATTTGGACGGCGAGGTTCCGGTGACCCGCGGCCGCACGTTGTTGCGGCCGATGGTGCTCGCGAAACTGGTCCAGGCGGCCCGAATCAGCGGGACCGACCGGGTGCTGGATCTCGGCTGCGCGACTGGCTATTCGGCGGCTGTGCTGTCGCGCGTCGCCGGTTCGGTGGTGGCCCTGGAAGAAGATACTACGCTGGCTGGGCATGGCCAAAGACGCGCTGACGTCGGTTGGAGCCGCCAATGTCGAGGTGGTTGTCGGCCCCCTGACGGCGGGCTGGCCGGCAGGCGGCCCTTACGATGTGATCTTCTTCGATGGCGCAACTCAGATCGCTCCGGATGCGCTTGGACCGCAATTGAAGCCGGAAGGTTGCCTGGTCGGCGTCTACAGCCCCAACGCGGCCTCGAAGGCGACCATCTTCCATTATATCGAGGGGCGCATGGTCGGGCGGCCGGTATTCGATGCCGCGGCTCGCGTGCTGCCGGGCTACACGGCTCCCCTGAAATTTGTCTTTTGACATATTACAAAGTGGTCGCTGATCGGTCGGCCGATTCGGCCGCGAAGCGCAACGACCCCTGACTTCCCATTCAGCGACGCGGCGTTTCTGACGCGGAATTAGGCCGTTTCCGCGCCGACGCGTCTTTGCCGGGCCAACACCTGTGGCGCTTATGTGCCATTAACGGAAAATTTGCGATAATTTTCCTGGGATGGGTTTAACCGCGCCGACTTGCCGCCTAGTCTCTGGAAAGCGTTCGCGGTTTGGGTTGGCCGCTTCGCTGAAGCGAGAGTTCTCTGGACGCAAATTCCGCTCAAAAGCGGAGAGGGGCAGCGGCGTCGTCTAATGGATGGCAGAGGGGTGCGGGCGTTCTTATTGGCCTTTATGAGTTTCTGTGTGGCCGCTGTCGGTTTCGGCAGCGCCCGGGCCGATACGCTCGAATGGGCCTTAGTGCAGGCCTATCAGAATAATCCGTCGCTCAACGCGCAACGGGCTTCGTTGCGCTCGACCGACGAGAATGTGCCGCAGGCTTTGTCCGGTTACCGGCCGAAGCTCAGCATCACTGCGACCGGCGGCTACAATTATCAGAACGCGTCATGCGATCGTTCCGCTCGGCGGCGCTTTGGTGAGCAGCCAGTTCGGGCAAAACTTCTATTCGCGCACCATCGGCGCCAACGGCACTTACACGCTGTTCAACGGCTTTCAGACTGCGAATCGCACGCGCCAGGCCGAGAGCCAGGTGGATGCGGCGCGCGAGACGTTGCGCGTCACCGAGCAACAAGTGCTGCTCGATGCGGCGACGTCCTACATGAATCTTTTGCGCGATCAGGCGGTCCTCGAACTGCAGCGGCGCAACGTCGAGGTGCTGACCGAGCAGCTCAAGCAAACACGCGACCGCTTCAACGTCGGCGAAGTGACGCGCACCGACGTGGCGCAAGCCGAATCGCGGCTCGCGGCCGGCCGCTCGCAACTGCTTTCGGCGCAGTCGCAATACGTGACATCGCGGGCTAATTATCGGCGGGTGATCGGCGTCGAGCCGGGCACGCTCGCGCCGGGAACGCCTGTCGACCGCCTGTCGCCGAGCGTGCTGGCCAAGGCGATCGCGCAAGGCCAGGCGCAGAGCCCCTCAGTGATGGCGGCGGCTTACGGCGCCGACGTGGCCGAGCTTGCGGTCAAGATCAGCGAAGGCGCGCTCTATCCGAACCTGTCGCTGACGGGCAGCGTGCTGCAAGGACAAAATCCCGCGTTCGAAACGATCAAGCTGACGCAGCTGTCCGTCGTCGGGCAGTTGAGCGTGCCGATCTATCAAGGCGGCGGCGAATATTCAGCCATCCGTCAGTCGAAAGAAACGCTCGGCCAACAGCGACTCAATCTCGACGTCAATCGCGATCAGGCGCGCGCGACCGTGGTGCAGAGCTGGGGGCAGCTCGACGCCGCCAAGGCGCAGATCGAATCGACCACCGCGCAAGTCAACGCGGCGGAGATCGCGCTCAACGGCGTGCGTGAAGAAGCCCGGGTCGGACAGCGGACAACGCTCGACGTGCTCAACGCGCAACAGGAATTGGTGAACGCGCGGGTGGCGCTGGTTACCGCTCAGCACGACCGCGTGGTCGCCTCTTATACGCTGCTCGCCGCGGTCGGTGCCTTGTCGATGCAGCGGCTCGGTCTCAACGTCCAGATCTACGATCCGATGGTGCACTACCAGCAGGTGCGTGATGCTTGGGTGGGTGTGCGCACGCCGGACGGCCGATAAGCCACGCGACGACGCACCAACAATCTGATAAATGTTGGTTACGGATTTGGTTGCCATCGGCTTTCGCCATGACATACTTGCGTCAGGCGTTGCAGAGTTGTTTCGATGATTCGCGGTTGTTTCGCTTGCGAGCGATATGCGGCCGTGATCGTGTTGGGGACACACAAAGCAACTAGTTTCCGCAACGCGTTTTTTGGCAACCGAATTTGGTGGGCACCATATTTCGGAGCATCGATCTCAACCTTCGGATCAAATCCGCGGGCAGGGTGTTCCGAAATTGTGTTCTAGGGCGGGAATGCGCGCATGACGCAGCCGGCAAAATCACAAGAGCCATCGATGGAGGAGATCCTTGCCTCCATTCGCCGTATCATTGCGGACGACGACGCCAGCAAGTCGGCGCCGCGCGCGGCTGAGCCGCCGAAGCCGGTGGCACGGCCTATGCCGGCGCCGCCGCCGCGGATCGTGCCGGAGCCTGCTCCGCTCGCCGCGCATGAGAGCGCGGAGCCGGCCGAACCGCCGATGTCCATGGCCTTCGATGAGCCGGATGAAGAGGAGAGTTCCGACATCCTCGATCTAACGGAGTCCATGGCGACGCCGGCCTACGAGCCGCCGCTGCCGAGTTCGCCGCAGGCCATATCCCCCGCTCCGACAGCGAGCGGATTGCCGCAGTTCGGTAAAATCGACGCTTTCGCCGACGTCGCCTTCGAAGACGACGAGGCCGATCAAGAGTTTAAGCAAGAGGCCAAGCCGGATTTCAAACCCAGCCCCGCGCCGGAATTTCGTCCAGCGGCGGCGCGCAACGAGCCGGCGGCAGCGCGTTCCGAGTCCGAGGGTTTGTTGCTGTCGCGCGAAACCAGTGCGGCGGTCGATTCCGCCTTCAATGCGCTGGCGCAGACGGTGCTGGTGCAGAATGCGCGTACGCTCGAGGATCTGGTGCGTGAGATGCTCCGTCCGATGCTCAAGTCCTGGCTGGACGATAATTTGCCCGGCATGGTCGAGCGTTTGGTGCGGGCAGAGATCGAGCGGGTCGCTCGCGGCCGCTGAGCCGCTGACTACGTCCGACAAGCCTTACCGCGGCCGAGAAATTTCGCGGCCGTAGCGCATGCGCGAGCGGCCTGCCGCCGCCGCATCCCCAGCCCATTTGACGTCGGTTCCACTCAGAAGCTCGCACCGATAACGGGGGTGCAGAGGTTTCTCGCGCTGCTTTGAGACGCAAGCAGCCTGGGACACGCTCCGCGGTGTGAAAATGCGCCACGCCAGCCGTGCGCGAGGCCAGTTTCCCGTTAGGGCCATCTCGGATTACCTTAGCCGCAGCGTCACCTTCGCGTAGCGCGCCAGCCGCTTGATTTTCCATAAATTGACTTTTTTGGAAATTCGGCGCAGCTTTGAGGCAATCGCGGCCGCGAAGGCCGTTTGGCGATCGACAGCCGTGCCGCCCGCGGAGCCGTTTGCGACCGCGCGCGGGCCGATCAACGGAGGAAACCGATCATGCATCCGGAAGCCATGCGCGTTCCCGCTCCGGCGGCGGCTATCCGTCCGGACTTTCAGCAAATTCTCGCGCAGGTGCGCGGGCTTCGCTCGCAGATCCAGTCGCGGGCGCTGGCGGCCGACAAGGCGCGGCGTGTTCCGGCAGAGACCATGCAGGCTCTGCGCGGGACGGACCTGTTCCGCGCCATGCAGCCGGCGCGCTTCGGCGGCTACGAGTATGGCCCAGCGGAGCTAGCCGAAGTCGGCTTCGAGCTCGGCCGTGCCTGCGGCAGCACCGGGTGGTGCGGGACGTTGGCCGTGTGCTTCGGCTGGATGACGTCGTTCTTTCCGCTCGAAGCCCAGCAGGAAGTTTGGGACGACCCCGACAATCTGCTCGCCGTCTCCTACCTGCCAAGTCCAAAGGTCCAGGTGGTCGACGGCGGTATCAAGATCGCCGGCAGCTGGCCCTGGGCGAGCGGCGTCGACAGCGCCGACCTGGCTGATTTTATCTGTTTTGATTCCCGGAAAGGAAGGACCGCCGACCCTTGCCTGGAGTCTCGTTCCCGTCCGCGACGTAATCGTCGATCATGACAGCTGGAACGTCAGCGGCCTGCAGGGCACCGGCTCAAAGACTGTCGCGATCAACGATCCGCTGTTCGTCCCATCACACCGCATCCTGCCGATGGGCGCGATCTTCTCCGGCAAGGTGCCGGGTCTTGATGTGCCGGGAAATTCGCAAGCGCGCTTCGGCTATCCGACGTTCGGGCCGACGGCGCTCGTTGCGCCGATCGTTGGGATGGCGCAGGGCGCGCTCGATGCTTTCACTGAGACCGCGCGTGACGCCAAGCGCATGGCGCGGCCCGGCGTGTTCGAGAAGGTCGCGGAGTCGCAACTCATCCAAAGCCTCATTGGCCAGGCCGCGGCCCGCATCGATGCGGCGCGCACGCTGATGCTGACAAGTCTGCGCGAAGGCCAGGACCTCGTGCGCTCGGGCGGCACGCCGGATATCGAACTGCGGGTGCGGATACGGCGCAATCACGGCTTTGCCGCGCGCACCTCGTCCGAAGTGGTCAACGAACTCTATGCCAAGTCGGGCGCTGCGGCGGCCGACGAGAAAAACCGCATCCAGCGGTTCTGGCGCGATGCCAATACGGCGGCGCTGCATTCCAGCATCGATTGGGACACGCTATCCGCGCTCTACGGATGCCAGCAGCTCGGCCTGCAGCCGCAGGGCATCTTTTAGGCGAAGGACCTCTGCAAGCGGGCGCCAACTCTGGGAGCCCGCAACCCGCGTCAACGCCGGACTTGTTCCGGCCATCCACGTCTTCGTTTCGTGGCGCCGCCCAAGACGTGGATGCGCGCGACAAGCGCGGGCATGACGGTCGGATGCCGTGTTAAGTTAGCCCGCGAGCGCCGCTATGAGTTTCTGCTGGTGTTCGGCCAGCACCGCCGCTTCCTCCTTGAAGCTTGCCGGAGGCTTGAGTGCCACGCCGATCTTGCGAGGCATGACGTGGACATGCAGGTGAAACACGACCTGGCCGCCGGCCGCTTCGTTGAATTGCTGGATCGTGAGACCGTCGGCCGCGAACGCCTTCACGGCGGCGCGCCCAATTATTTGGACGCGCTTGATCACCTCGGCCAGATCGTTCGCGTCGATGTCGAGAATGTTGCGCGCCGGCGCTTTCGGGATCACCAGGGTGTGCCCAGGTGCGCGCGGCATGATGTCGAGAAAGGCGAAGGTCTTGTCGTCCTCATAGACCTTGTAGGCGGGCAACTCGCCGCGCAGGATTTTTGCAAAGATATTGTTCGTATCGTAGCTCATTGAGTCTCTCCCTCAGAGCAGGTCCCGGACGATGGGCTCCAGGACCTGTCGCTTCGCGTGCAATGATAGATTGTCTCCGCGTGGCCAACGGCTGTCGCCTGCAAAAAATTCATTGTCGTATGAAAGGCGGCGCCGCCGCGGTCAATCGGTCTCGGTCGAAGTGTCGTGCCGATAGGGACTGGCCGCCGTAAGCTCTTCACCCATCTCGGCCACATAGGCGCGCTCGCGCTTGAGATAGTCGGCGATGCCGCGGCGCAAGCCTGGGTCGGCAATGTAGTGGGCCGAATAGGTGGTGGTCGGCATGTAGCCGCGGGCGATCTTGTGCTCGCCCTGCGCGCCGGCTTCGACGCGCAAAAGCTTGTGCGCGATGGCGTAGTCGATGGCCTGATAATAGCACAGCTCGAAATGCAGGAAGGGATGATGCTCGACCGCGCCCCAATGGCGGCCGAACAGCGTTTCCGAGCCGATGAAGTTGATGGCGCCCGCAATCCAACGACCGGCACGCTTGGCCATCACCAGCAGGATCTCGTCGCGCATGGTCGCGCCGATCTGAGAGAAGAACGGCCGGGTCAGATACGGGCGACCCCACTTGCGCGAGCCGGTCTCCATGTAGAACGCAAAGAAGTGGTCCCACACGTCTTCGGTGAGGTCGCTGCCGGTCAGCCATTGCACCTCGATGCCGTTCTTGAGCGCGTCTTCGCGCTCGCGGCGGATGGTCTTGCGCTTGCGCGAGGCGAGCGCGCCGAGGAAATCGTCGAAGCTGCCGTAGCCCGCGTTCTCCCAGTGAAACTGCTGGTCGGTGCGCTGCAGGAAGCCGAGGCCGCCGAGGAAGCGGTATTCATCTTCGGTCGCGAAGGTGATGTGCACCCCGGACGCGCTGTCGATACGGCAAAGCTCGACCAGCCCACCAACCAGCGCTTGCCGGGCATCGTCGGCATGCGGACCGGGCCGCACCAGGAGCCTGCGGCCGGTCGCCGGCGTGAACGGCACCGCCACCTGCAGCTTCGGATAATACCTGCCGCCAGCGTGTTCGTAGGCCTCGGCCCAGCCGTGGTCGAAAACGTATTCGCCCTGCGAGTGGCTTTTCAGATAGCAGGGCGCTGCGGCGATGAGCGGTGCCGTCGGCGGCTTGCACCAGCACATGCTGAGCCTTGCCAGCCGGTGCGGCTGCCGACCGATTTCGAATTTTCGAGCGCCGACAGAAATGCGTGGGAGAGGAAGGGGTTAGTCGGTATCTCCTGAACCCCCGCCGGAGCCGTCACGCAACCCTTCGTGCGCGCCGGATTGGCGCAGGCCTCCCATGCGGCGGCAGGCACCTCGCTGATGGCATTGACCGCGACGATGCGCAGCTTGCCGGCAGCCGGCGTCGCACCCTCGGGGTTTTTCCCGTCGGCGGCCGGATCGGCCTCGCCGCCAGATTTGGAGGAATTCATGCCGAAAAACCTTCGAAAATGATCTGGTCGGCAAAGCTTTTCACGCGCTGTCGCTCGGCCTCGCTGCGCACCACCCACGTCAATACCGGAAGGCATAAAGTGTGCCGGGCGAAAGCGGGCGCTAGTGCCGGAAGGTTATCGGTCGCATAAGCGACGAAATGCGGGCGCGCGGTGATCAGCGCGGGCAGCAATAGCCCCATGCCGTGACGCCAGGACCACGGCATTTGGTCCCAATAGGGGTGCGGCCGATACTTTGCGGCGACGATGCCGCGCGGCAGGTGAGGGGCCTTTTGCCGCAGCAGCGCAAGCTGGGCGGCGTCGAACGACATCGGGGCCGCTGGGCCGTCATAGCCGGCCAGGACAGTGGCGACCCGCAGCGGCAGGCGCTGGTCGCCGTCGAACCGGCTTTTCAATTCGATGAGCAGCGGCACTCGTCCGGCAACGAGATCGCAGAGTTCGCCCAGCGTCATCATGGGCTCGCCGCTGCCCCGAAAGGTGACGCGCCGGAGCGCGACGGCGGTCATTTGATCGAGGCGGCCGGTGCCGTCGGTAACACGCCCAAGCTCGGGGTCATGGTGGACCATGGCCTCGCCATCGGCGCTGATCTGGACATCGATCTCGATGCCATAGCCGCCCGCCAGCGCCGCGCGCACCGCGCCGGCGCGAATTCTCGATGATGCCGCCGGCGGCGTCGTGCAGTCCGCGATGAGCGAAAGGCTGCGCGACGAGCCAGTCGCGCAACCTGGCTTGTGTGCAGGATCCGACGCGGTCACCGGCCTTCCAAGCGGGTCACCCTTCCCATAAGACGCGAAAAGCGCCGATCGTTTCCGCCGCTTGGCACTTCGGTCTTACGCGACTTCAATCAGCGCCTCGACTTCCATGGCCGCATCCAGCGGCAGAACGGCGACGCCAACCGTGGTGCGCGCATGCTTGCCTTTGTCGCCGAAGCACCGCGACCATCAGATCCGAGGCGCCGTTCATCACCTTCGGTCCGTCGACGAACGTCGGCGCCGAATTGACGAAGCCGCCGAGCCGCACCACGCGCACGACCTTGTCGAGATCGCCGAGCGCGGCTTTGACCTGCGCCAGCACGTTGATGGCGCAGGCGCGCGCCGCCTTCTGGCCGTCTTCGATCGACACGCCGGCGCCGAGCTTGCCGGTGGCGACAAGCTTGCCGTCATCGTAGCAAATCTGGCCCGACACCATCAGCAGGTTGCCGGTGCGCACGAACGGCACGTAATTGGCCGACGGCGCGGTCGGTTCCGGCAGCACGATGCCAAGCTCCTGCAACTTTTTTTCCACCATACCGGCCATATCTGCTCTCCAAATGCGCTGCAAAATCGTAGTCTTCTTGGCCGATCGCCAGGTCCCCATGCAAGGGAGAGCATGCCGGCGCTGGGCGCGACGGCGTGTTGCAGCGATGATGCGCGCTGCCTATCCTGACCGCCATCCGGACGACAAAATCGCGTAAGATTTTCGTAATCGAAGCCATCCGGGAATGCCCTCAAACGAGACCAGATCGAGTTCTGCCTCATGTTCTGCCTCATGACCCCATCGCACTCCCTTCCGTCTGCCTGGCGCTTTCCTCGCGCTGACGCTCGCGTTCGCCGGCACGCCCTTCGCCGCGCAAGCGGCGGAGGAAGCCCGGTCACGCTCGTCCCCCACCGCGCCGTCTACGAGCTTGCGCTCGGCCGGGCGCGCGACGCGGCGCAGGTCGCCTCGGTGCGCGGCCGCATCCTCTACGATTTCGACGGCAATGCCTGCGAGGGCTACACGCTGAAATTCCGCCAGGTCTCGGAGCTCGATTCCGGCGAGGGCAAGGTATCGACCAGCGACCTGCGCTCGACCACCTGGGAAGGCGGCGACGCCAAGCGCTTCAAGTTCACCTCGGAAAATTTCCTCGATCAGAATCTGCGTCGACACCGTCGACGGCCATGCCGAGCACGGCGCCAAGGCCACCGCCGTCGATCTCGCCAAGCCCGAGCACAAGGTGCTCGATATCGATGCCGTCGGTGGTGTTTCCGACCGAACACATGGTGCGGGTGATCGAAGCGGCGCGCGCCGGGCAAATCCATTCTCGATTTTCCGGTCTATGACGGATCCGACACCGGCGAGAAAGTCTACAACACGCTCACCGTGATCGGACGCAAGCTCGGCGCCGGACGAGCGCAAGCATGACGATGCGGCGGCGAATGAACCGAAACTTTCCGGCATTGGCGCGCTGGCCGGTGACGATCAGCTATTTCGAAAAAGCCAAGGCGCAGAAGAACGGCCGAGCAGACGCCGGTTTACGCCATCGGCTTCGAGCTTTATGAAAATGGCATCTCGCGCGCGCTGAAGCTCGACTACAACGACTTCGCCGTCACCGGCAAACTCTCGTCGCTGGAAATCAAGCAGCCGAAGCCCTGCCACTGAACACGGGGTTACGCACTGTCGGGTTTTGATGCTGCCACGCTGTGGTGCGTGGGCGGGTACCGATGGGACATGACATCTCAAATCAGCCGGCGCTGATCGAGATCGCGATCGAGCCGAGGTCAAAAGTCGACCGAGAGGACTTGCGCGAGGCGCTCGCCAAGCTCGTGGCGCTCGATCCGTCCTTTCGTGTGACCGTTGATCCGGATTCGGGCCAAACGATCATCCACGGCACGAGTTTGAGCCACCTCGAGACCAAGGTGGATCTGCTCACGCGCACCTTTAAGATCGACGCCAATATCGGCCGTCCTCAAGTCGGCTATCGCGAGAAACTGGTCCGGCCGACAACAGTAGCCTACACCCACAAGCGGCAGAGCGGCGGCTCGGGCGAGTATGCTGAAGTCACTATCATCGCCGAGCCGTTGCCAGTCGGCAGCGCACCGAACTTCGTATTCGCGAACGAGATCGTCGGCGGCGCGATGCCGAAGGAGTTCGTGGCTGGCGTGGCGAAAGGTTTGGAGTCGGTACTTGGGTCCGGCGTGCTCGCCGGCTGCCCGGTGGTCGATCTGAAAGTTTCGCTGGTCGACGGCAAGTTCCACCACGTGGACTCGTCGGCGCTCGCTTTCGAAATCGCTTCACGCATGGCTTTGCGTGAGGCGCTGCAGAAGGGCGGCGCGGTTCTGCTCGAGCCGGTCATGAAGGTCGAGGTGGTCGCGCCGCAGGATTACACTGGCTCGCTTATCGGCGATCTGAATTCACGGCGCGGCCGGATTCAGGGGCAGCACATGCACGGCAACGACAACCTGATCACCGCGATGGTGCCGCTCGCCAATATGTTCTCATACGCCGCCGACCTGCGCTCCATGAGTGAAGGCCGGGCTACGTTCACCATGCATTTCGATCATTATGCTGAAGTCCCATTGCCCGGCGATGATCCGCCGTTTGCACCGGCCCTGGCCATGCGCGCGTGATCGCGTGGCCGCGGCAATGAGCGTTCGCTCCTGTCAATCGAACAGCCGAAGCTGTGCCGTCAGACTGATACGTAAATCTGCCGCGTATTATCGCTCCGCTCGTCCTCGCGAACGCGGGTACCCAGCGGCTCCCGTGAATTCCCGCTTGCGTGTGAATGAGCGAATGTGTGCTCAGGGCGAAGCTATCGCTTGTCCGGCCGCTCGAACGCCAAGCCTCTGATCACGGCGTCGTCGCCGAACCGCTTGCGCACCTGGTCGACCGCGTGCTCGGCTTCCGCCGCGCGTCCGCTGACAAAATCCGCGGGATCGGCGTGCTCGGCGTCGGTGAGGGCGCTTAAGCCCACGCCGAGCAGCCGGTATTTGGTCCCGTCGGCTTCGCGCTCGAGCAGCGTCCGCGCCGCGGCAAAGATCTTGCCGGCGAGTTGGGTCGGCGATGCAAACGAATGCGCGCGGGTACGGATGCGAAAGTCCGCGGTTTTCAGTTTCAAGGTCACCGTGGCGCCGGCGAGCGCCTTGTCCTTGAGGCGCGCGGAGACCTCTTCGGTCTGCGTCCAGAGGATGCGTTCCAGCGCGCGGAAATCGGCGATGTCGCGATCGAACGTCGTTTCCGACGACACGCTCTTGGTCTCGCGATCGGCGCTGACCATGCGGGCATCGATGCCGCGGGCGAGCCGCGCCAGGCGGCGGCCTTCCTCGCCGTAGCGGCGCATCATGTCGACTTCGCTCACGCGTTGCAGATCGGCGATGCGGACAAAGCCATCGCGCGCCAGCCGCGCCGCGCTCGCCTTGCCGACGCCGAAGATGAAGCTCACCGGCTTTGGCGCGAGAAACTCCGGCGCCTCGGCAGCGCTCAGCACGGCAAAGCCGCGCGGCTTGTCGAGATCGGAGGCGATCTTGGCGAGAAATTTGTTGGAGGAAAGCCCGATCGAGACCGTGATCGAAAGCTTCTTCTCGACCTCGATCGCCAGCCGCGCCAAAACCTTGGCGGGCGAAAGGCCGTGCAGGCGCGCGGTGCCGGAAAGATCGAGAAACGCTTCGTCGATCGACAACGGCTCGACCAGCGGCGTCAGCTGCCAGCATCATCTGCCGCACCTCGCGCCCGACCCGCGACATATTTCTCGATGTTCGGCCGCACCACGCGCGCCTGCGGGCACAGCCGCAGCGCTTCGAACATCGGCATGGCGGAGCGCACGCCGTAGGTGCGCGCCACATAGCAGGCGGCGGCGACGACGCCGCGTCGGCCGCCGCCGACGATCACTGGCTCAGCAGCAAGCGACGGGTCGTCGCGCTTTTCGATCGTGGCGTAGAACGCGTCGCAGTCGATGTGGGCGATCGCGAGCTTGGCGAGTTCATCGTGGCGCACGATGCGCGGCGAGCCGCACGGCCCGCAGCGCGCCGCTTGCGCGTACGCATCCGCAAGGCAATCGCGGCAGAAGGCAGTCACGGCAAATCCCGCTCCCATATGCCGCCGCGGCCAAGCGCGGCGCGAGCACGCGCAATCTCGGCCGGATTGATCCCGGCGCTGTCGGCAAACGCAACGAGGAGACTCTCGTCGGCGAGCATATGCTCCAGCACGCCGGCGAAAAAGCCTTTCTCCCGGGCCGCGGTGCGGATTTGCTCCGGTTCGAGAGCCGGTCGCGGCAAGGAATCCCGACATTCGCTCCGGGTCTTCGGCAATAAAGCTAAGTGCCTGGACGGCAAGCATTTCCGCTGCTTCGCGCGCGGCCGGTAACGGCTTTTTCATGTGGTATTATTTGCCTTTCCGTAATGAATCCGCACTAGTTTTCGCATAGCGCAATCGCTCATGGTTAAATCGATTGGCGCTCTAACCTTTTAGTGGAGCATCATCTTTTCGGAAAAGGCTCCAGCCTCCGGATCGTCTCCGGGGGTAGGCTTTTTTGAAAGCGGATGCTTGAAAGCTCGGGGCGCGCTCGCTGCCGGGGACTTTTGTTTAGCGGCAGGTGAGGAGGTGGGATGGGCAAAACCGTCCTGATCGTGGAGGACAACGAGCTTAATATGAAGCTCTTCCACGATCTCTTGGAAGCGCACGGCTACGCTACCGTTGCGACCCGCAACGGCATCGAGGCGCTCGACCTCGCGCGCACGCATCGGCCGGATTTGATTCTGATGGACATCCAGCTTCCCGAGGTTTCCGGTCTTGAAGTCACCAAATGGCTGAAGGACGACGAAGAGCTGCGCGCCATTCCGGTCGTCGCAGTGACGGCCTTCGCCATGAAGGGCGATGAGGAGCGCATCCGCGAAGGCGGCTGCGAAGCCTATCTGTCGAAACCCATTTCGGTCGGAAAATTCATCGAGACTATCCGCCACTTCTCTGGGCAACCCGTAGGTACAGCTCATGACTGCGCGCGTTTTGGTCGTCGACGATATCCCCACCAACGTGAAGCTTCTCGAGGCGCGGCTGTCGGCCGAGTATTTCGACGTGGTCACGGCGATGAACGGCAAGGAAGCGCTGGCGCTGTGCGCCCGCGCGGAATGCGATCTCGTCCTCCTCGACGTCATGATGCCGGACATGGACGGCTTCGAAGTATGCCGGCGGCTCAAGAGCAATCCCGCCACCCACCATATTCCGGTGGTGATGGTCACGGCGCTCGATCAGCCGTCAGACAAGGTGCGTGGGCTTGAGGCCGGCGCCGACGATTTTCTCACCAAGCCGATCCCCGAACTGGCGCTGATCGCGCGCGTGCGTTCGCTGTCTCGACTCAAGATGATGACCGACGAATTGCGGATGCGGGCGCTGACCTCGCGCGACATCGGCATCGAGTCGGCGGAGCGCGAAGCGGTGACCGATACCGGCCGCGGCGGCCGCGTGCTGCTGGTCGACGATCGCGCCGCCTCGCGCGAACGGATCGCCGCCGCGCTGTCCGCCGAGCATAAAGTCGATGTCGAAGCCAATCCGGCCGAAGCGTTATTCCGCGCTACCGACGGCAACTACGATCTGGTGATCGTGTCGCTGTCGTTGGAGGATTTCGACGGGCTGCGGCTGTGCAGCCAGATCCGGTCGCTCGACCGCACCCGCAACATGCCGATCCTGGCGCTCACCGATCCGGAAAGTAGCGCGCGCACGCTGCGCGCGTTGGAAATCGGCGTGAACGATTATCTGATGCGGCCGATCGACAAGAACGAATTGCTGGCGCGCACCCGCAGCCAGGTCCGCAAGCGCCGCTACACCGAGCGGCTGCGCGACAACGTCCAAACGTCGATCGAAATGGCGATCACCGATGGGCTCACCGGTCTGTTCAATCGGCGCTACATGGAAACCCATTTGACGACATTGGTCGAGCAGGCCGGCGCGCGCGGCAAGCCGCTGTCGGCACTGATGCTCGACATCGACTTTTTCAAGTCGATCAACGACACCTACGGGCATGATGCCGGCGACGACGTGCTCCGTGATCTGGCGCTGCGTGTGCGGCGTTCGATCCGCGGTATCGATCTCGCCTGCCGCACCGGCGGCGAGGAATTCGTCATTGTCATGCCGGAGACCGACATGGCGGTGGCCGCCATGGTGGCGGAGCGGCTGCGCCGCCGCGTCGCCGCCGAGCCGTTTGCGATCAGCCAGGGGCAACGCACCATTCCGGTCACGCTGTCGATCGGCATTGCGGCGCTGCGCGGCGAGGCCGACAACGCCGCGAGCCTTGCTCAAGCGCGCCGATCAGGCGCTCTATCGCGCCAAGCGCGACGGCCGCAATCGCGTGGTGCCGGACGCGGCGTGACCATCACGCGTTCACGCCTCGAGGGTGTGGAAATGCGGTGGTTCTGGAAATACTGGCCGTGGCTTCCGCCGAGCCGTGGCGAAGCCGTCATGGTTGCGGTGAGCATCGTGTTTGTCGCCACGTTCTTGACCGCGCTCACCCGGTTTCCAACGCTCGGCTTCCGCAACGATCAAGGTTTTGGTCCCGGCTGGGATTGCGTCCCTACGCCGGAGAGCGAGGCCGTCTGCGTCAAAAGAGTGCCGGGTGCGCCGAGGGACCGGGCAGAGCATTGATAGACATTTTCGTTAGCGCACACGCCGTCCCGTCATGCCGCGCTTGTCGCGGGCATCCACGTCTTTTAGCGCCCGATAGAACAACGACGTGGATGGCCGGAACAAGTCCGGCCATGACGCGCGGTTCTTTATCGAAACGCTATTCTCCCACAGCGAAGTGAAACAGCGTGGCTCCGTCAGGCGAATAGTTCGGCACGTCCGCGGCGACCTTTTGGCCGATCGCCGATTGAAGCGCGGCCATCATGGCGGCCTCGTCGGCGAAATAGGCTTGAAAGATACAGAACGGCGCGGTGCCGGGGCCGAGCGGTGCAGGGTAAGCGAACGAACAGGATTTTAAGCCCGGTAGCTGCTTCGCCAGCGGGACGTGGGTGCTTGCGTAGTATGACCGAAAGTGGCTCGGGTCTTTCGGTGCCGAATACGTCACGGTCAAACAATGCATCGTTCATTCCTCAAGCCGTTGCGCGCGCCCGCTCTGTCGGAGCGGATGGTTGGCTGATCCAACGCTGAATTCGCTCCGGTGTCGAGATGCGGTCCCATTGCTGATCCGGATAATTGAAGTTTTCGGCAAACTCATCGGCAAGCGTTTGGTTCTGGCCCATGGTCCCGATCAGCATGCCGAGCGCCTCCGTGGGCGGCTGCAGCATGAGGTTTGTCCAGCGCGCGGCGGCCAGCACCACGTCTTGCCGTTTGAGATCCACCTTTTCGCAGAAGCGCGCATCGAGCACCTCGGAATTGACGATCTCCTCGCCGAGCACGAAGGCCGCATAGGACGCGACATTCGCGCCCTGGCCCATCATCGGATCGACAACGGAGTGCACGTCTCCAAGCGCGATCGCGCATTTGCCGCCGTCGAACTCGACGACGGTATTGCGAACGGTCGGCACGATGGCGGCCTGCAGAAGATCCTGCGGCTGCGCGAGATCGAAGCGCGCGGTATCGATCCGGTCGTAGGTTGACGGATGATGCTTTTCCAGTTTCTCGAGCAGCGTCTGCAGGAAGGTGCTCCGATCCTTCTCGTAGTTCAGCGACGACAACACCGCCATGTCTGCGTTGGGGACGTTCTCCATCAGAAGCGCGTTGGCGATGCCGTCGAAGGTCAGCGTCGGGATGACGATCATCTCCCCGTGGCCCGGCGAGACTGAAAGCGTCACGTTCATCGGATCGGTCTGGCGAACGCCGTAGTAAAGGCCGACGCACAGCAGCCGCTGCGGCTGCGAATAGGGCGTGTGTTCGGGACGATATGTGAAGATCTGGCCGAGCGGGCCCTTGCCGGTCGCGACCACAAGGAGGTCGAAGCGCGCGACCAGCGGGCGGATGTCGCCTTCTTCGATGCGGCGGTATTCGATCGTGCCGCCGCGGCGCTCAAAGTCTTCCATCAATGCCGGCAGGTAAATGCGATAATCGACCGCGCGGCTGGGTTTGGAGAAATAGCCCTGGAATTTGAGCGGCTGCGGAAAATTGAAGAAGTGGTCGTGATAAGTGTAGTGGAGCTTTGGCGCGCTCCAGTGGTTCACACCCAGATAATCCTCACGCTCGAGCGTGACGTGGTGGTGCGCCACCGTGTTGATCAGCCGGATATTCCGAAACTCGTCCGGCGTGCGGTCAGTGATGAGCGTCGCATCGACTCCGTGCTTCTGCAGGTACAGAGCCAGATGCAGTCCGGCGATCCCGGCACCGACGATCCCGATGTTCCGCGGCATGTCTTCCTCCCATTGCAAGCTTTGATTTTCATCAAGCTTAGCTTGATGCTTGTTTGCTCACTACGGGAATGGATAGGATAAGTATTATTCCTATTGAGAATGCGAGGGGATTTGATCCGGAGGGATTGATCAATGGACAGGATCGATTGTCTTCGCGCCTTTGTGCGGGCGCTCGAGGGAGGAAGTTTCTCGGCGGCGGCGACCGAACTCGGGATCGGTCAGCCCGCGGTGAGCAAGCGCATCGCATCGCTTGAAAGCGAGTTCGGCACGCAACTGTTTTTCCGGACGACCCGCAAGCTGCGGCCGACGCCCGAGGCGCACCGCATTTATCAGTTGGCGCGTGAAATTCTCAGCAACTTCGATACCGCAGGTGCGAGCGCGCACCCGGTAGCGCCGCAACCAACCGGCACCCTCAAGATCAGCCTGCCGTCATCGTTTGGGCGCCGCTACATGATGCCGATCATCGCGGAATATGTCCGTACCTATCCGGCCGTCCGTCTCGACGTTCGTTTCAGCGAGCGGCTGGTCAATCTGGTCGAGGAGGGGATCGAACTTGCACTTCGGATCGGCCATTTGGAAGCGAGCACGCTGGTTGCTCGTCGCCTCGGCACCGTGCGCCGCTATTTGGTCGCGACGCCGACCTACCTGCACGGCCGCACGATGCCGAGCACTCCAGAAGATCTGAAAGCCCATCAGTGCATCGTCTATCCCAGGCTTTCCCCTGCGAACGAATGGGCCTTTGAATCGGAGCATGGCCGCCACGTCGTTCCGATGAAGGGCACCATTCTGGTCGACGACGCGGATGCGATGGAGACGGCCGTCCGACATCACCTGGGACTGGCGATCCTGCCGGCCTGGAATGCCATCGGCGGCATCTACAGCGGGCAGCTTGAGAACGTCCTGCCGGACTATTCGATCGCCGCCCTTCCACTCCACGCGATCTATCCCGACATGGACTGGATGTCGCCGCGAGCGCGCAGCTTTCTCGACCTGATCGTCAAGCGCGCGCAGACTTTCGTCTCGTAGCAGGCGCGCGATCTTGCAACCCGGGTCGAGCGCGCCGCTCGACCCGGGAAGTTTCCGTCGCAAGGAATTTCAGTTGCCAGGAATTCTGTTGCGAAAATTTCAGTCACGAGAAATTTCAATCGCGAGAAATTTCCATCGCCTGTGGGCTAATGGCCGCCCATGAAGAAGCTTTCTTCGACGATCTTGCCGTTCTTCACGGTGTAGAGGCCCACTTCATCGAGGCTCATGCGTTGTCCGCCCTTCGGCGTGACATCCATCTTGAAACGGACGACGAACTGATCGCCGTGCACATAGGGGCCTTCGACATGCACGTTGTGGACGGTGTGGTTTGCGTACCACCACGCGCCCTTGCCTTCGACGGCCTTGCGGCCTTTGAGTTCGGCCATATCGCCGGTCATCGGTTCACGGCTGATAATGTCGTCGGACCAGAATTTCTTACCGGCAGCATCGAACTCGCCTTTGCTGCACATGTCGGTGAAAGCCTTCGCAAGATCCTGCGTGCTCATGAGCGTCTCTCCGGCGTGACACAAAGCCCCCAGGCTCCCGATTCTCACGGTAGCGAAGCCTTATGACGTCTCCAAGGCGCCTGGCTGGTGCCGACATCGGCGCGGCGTCTACCCGCGCAAAGTGCTTTGGGTGCAGCACAAAAACCAATCGGCGGGCTTTGGCCCGCCGATGCGTTGGTTAACCGGAACGACTGGCGGCGCCGAAGCGGCGCACCGGTTACTTGATCTTGGATTCGCGGAACTCGACGTGCTTTTTGGCGACCGGGTCGTACTTCTTCTTGACCAGCTTGTCGGTCATGGTGCGCGAGTTCTTGCGCGTCACATAGAAGAAGCCGGTGTCGGCGCTGGACACGAGCTTGATCTTGATATTGGCGGCTTTGGCCATGGGTCGAACCTCGATTGGCGGATTTGGCCGCCAACCTAGTCGGCAATGCGGCAATGTCAAGGAAGGCCAGGTTTTGCCGCCGTTTTGCGGGCCACCAGGCATCGGAGAGGTCATCCTGGGGCTGGCGGCCTGCCGCCGTCCCGCGGGATGGCGCCGCTCAAAGGATTTCGCGCAGGAACTTCTTGTGCAGCATGCGGTAAAGCGGCACCGGATGGTCGTGGCTCATGCCGGTGGCGATCCGGTCCTCCAGTTCTTCCAGGATGATCGCGGTGATACCGGGGATGTCGAGCCGGCGCGCCTCGGCGATCGGCATCCAGACCACTTCGACCAACTCAGCGTCGGCACCGACGAAGCCTTCGTCGCGGCGCACCACCGACTTGAAGTCGGCAGCAAAAAAGCGGCTGTCGAACCGGCGCGGGCGGCCGGGCGGGGTGATGGCGCGGCCGACGAAATGCACGGCGCTGAGGTCGGGGATGATGCCGGCCTTGGCAAATGGCTCCCAGGCTTCGCCCGGCGCCGGAAACGGGTTCGGCGAGGGTGCGCCCAACATCAAGCCGGTTTCCTCGTAGGTCTCGCGGATGGCGGCGAGCGCATAGGCGGCAGCTTTGGCAATGCTCGGGCGTTTCACCCGCCGCATCAGCCGCTCGGTATCTTGCTCGTGCAAGGGCGCAGCGCTCGGCATCAGCCGGTCTTTGATCTCGACGCGGCCTCCGGGAAAAACAAATTTTCCCGGCAGAAAGCGATGCCGCTCGTGGCGGCGTCCGAGCAGCACTTTCGGCACGCTCTCCGAGCGGTCGATCAGAATCAGGGTGGCGGAATCGCGCGGCGTCAGGTTGGGCGACGATTGATCGCGGATTGTGCGCGTGAGCCGGTCGGCCCGGTCGTGTTCGGAGCCGGTTTCGACCTGCGGATCGGGATCGTCTTTCATCGTTTTTTCCTGCTCTTTCGTCCCGATTTTTTAGATGCCAGTTTTCGATAGTCGGGTTGCTGACGTCCAGGTTTTCCACGTCCGGATTTTTGATGTCCGGATTTTTCGCGTCCAGGTGTGTGTCCGGGTGTGTGTTCAGGTGATCGCTCGCCGTCGGCCGCGATCTTGCGCTGCCCTTTCGACTTGTGTCGAGTCCGCTCCGCCTTATCGGCATGCGCGCCATGCAGCAGCCGAAAGCGCAATGCGCCGGCCACCGGCGCGGCCTCAACCAGTTCGACAGTGACCGGATCGCCCAAACGATACGTCGCCGAACGGCCCGAGAAAGCGCGGCCTTTCTCGTCGAAGTGGAAGTACTCGTCGCCGATCAGGCGAGCCGGGATCAAGCCGTCAGCGCCGGTTTCGTCGAGCTCGACGAACAAGCCGGCGCGGGTGACGCCGGAAATGTGCCCGTCGAAGGTCGCGCCGACGCGGTCGGCCAAGAAGTGGGCGATGAGCCGGTCGGTCGTCTCGCGCTCAGCCTTCATGGCGCGGCGTTCGGTGGCGGAAATGTTGGCGGCGATCTCCGCCAGCGCCCGCGGTTCGATCGCTTCCGGCAGGCCGTCGGATCCGAGTTTCTGCGCGCGGATCAGCGAGCGATGCACGATCAGATCGGCGTAGCGGCGGATCGGCGAGGTGAAGTGGGCGTAGCGCCGCAGGTTCAGACCAAAATGCCCGAAATTCTCCGGCGAATATTCCGCCTGCGCCTGGCTGCGCAGCACCACCTCGTTGACCAGCCGTTCGACCTCGAGTCCTTTGACGCGCTGCAGGATGTTGTTGAACGCATCCGGCCGTAGTGCGCCGCCCTTGGGCAACGAAATGTCGATGGTGGTGAGAAATTCGCGCAACGCATTGAGCTTTTCCGGCGAGGGCTCATCATGCACGCGATAGATCAGCGGTACGTGCGCACGCTCGCAGGTTTCCGCGGCCGCCACGTTGGCGAGGATCATGAATTCCTCGATCAGCCGATGCAATTCAAGCCGCTGCGGAACGATGATCCGATCGACGGTGCCGTCGGATTTCAGCACGATCTTGCGCTCTGGCAATTCCAGATCGAGCGGACCGCGCTCGGCGCGCGCATGCAGCACGGCCCGATAGGCGGCATAAAGTGGGCCGAGAATTTTTTCGACCAGCGGTTCGGTGATCTCGTCGGTGCGGCCCGAAATCGCAAGCTGCGCTTGCTCATAGTGCAGCCGCGCCGCGGAGCGGATCATGACGCGATGAAAGCTGTGCGAGCGCTTGCGGCCATCGGCGCCGATGACCATGCGCACCGCGAGCGCCGGACGGTCTTCCAACGGACGCAGCGAGCATAGGTCGTTGGAAATGCGCTCCGGCAGCATCGGCACGACGCGGTCGGGGAAATAGACTGAATTGCCGCGCTCTAGCGCTTCGCGGTCGAGCGCTGTGCCGGGCCGCACATAAAGCGCCACGTCGGCGATCGCGACCGTGACGATGTGGCCGCCCGGATTGCCTGAGCTCAGGATCGGGCTCCGCATGTACGGCGTCGTCGTGATCCTTTGCGTCCGGCGGGTCGATAGTGACGAACGGTACCGCGCGCCAATCCTCACGGCCTTCGAGCGTCGCCGGTCGCGCGGCGTCGGCGTCCGCAAGCAGAGCGCGGCTGAAGTTTTGCGGAATGCCGTGGGCATGGATCGCGATCAGGCTGACCGCTTTTTCACTTTTGAGCGAACCAAGGCGCTCGACGACCGTCCCGGTCGGCAGTCCGAAGCGGCCCTGGCGCGCGACCTCGACGGCGACGAGATCGCCATCGATGGCGCCGGCGGTCCGGTCGCGCGGAATCGCCAGTTCGCGGCCGAGCTGCTTCTTGTCGATCGGAACGAGCCGCCCGGCGCCGTCGGCCAGTCCGCGAAAAATGCCGAGCACGCGATGCTTGGCGCGATCAAGCAGCTTGATGACGCGGCCGTTGGTCTCTTCGCCGGCGCGCTCGACGCGCAGCAGTGCGCGGTCGCCGACGCCGGCCACGTCTCCGGGCCGGGCTCGGCGCTGCGAAGCCACGTGAATGACCGGCGGCGCGCCGTGGGCCGCCTCGTCCCATTCGGTCGGCCGCGCGACAAGTTCGCCGTCGCTGTCCCGGCCGGTGATGTCGCAAACGACCACGGGCGGCAGGGTGCCGGGGCGGTGCAGCTTCTTTCGGAGGCGCTCGATATGACCGCCGTCGGCCAATTCGCGCAGCATGCGCTTAAGCTCGGCGCGATCGGCATTCTTGGCGCCGAACGCGCGGGCCACTTCGCGGGTGCCGACATTGCCGGAGTGCTCGCGGATGAAAGCCAAAAGCTCATCGCGCGAGGGGAGGGATTTTGATTTCATGCCGCCTGCCGGCCTTTCTCGGCCAATACAAGCAGCAATATAACGTGTCGATGCGTTATTCTGCAGCTTCCGTCGGTTTGCGTGATGTTTTACCCCCAGCCGCGCGTTTTTTCGCGGCAGCTGCCGGCCGTTTTGCCTTGACGGTTCGCGCCGTACCCGGCGAAGGCCGCTTCGCTGCAGGGCGTTTGCGTGCCGTCGAGCCGCCGCTTCCAGCGCGCGCATCGATCAGGGCCGCGGCCTCTTCGAGCGTAACCGTCTCCGGCGTCTTGTCGCTCGGCAGCGTGGCGTTGACGCCATCGTGGCTGACGTAAGGCCCGTAGCGGCCATTCTTGGCGACGATCGGACCGCCCTTGGTCGGGTGATCGCCGAGCGCGCGGCCTGGATCGGCGCCGAAGCGCTTGCGCGGGCCCTTGGCGATCTTTTCGGCGATCAGCGTCACCGCCCGATTGAGCCCGATATGAAAGATGTCGTCGCCCGGCTCGAGATTGGCGTAGGTCTTGTTGTGCTGGATATAGGGCCCAAAGCGGCCGATGGCGGCTTTGATCGGCTCGCCGTCTTCCGGATGGCGCCCGACTTCGCGCGGCAGCGACAGGAGCTGTAGCGCCCGATCGAGGTCGACATCGTCCGGCACGGTGCCCTTGGGCAAGCCGGCGCGTTTCGGCTTTTCGCCCTCGACCGCCTCGCCGAGCTGCACGTAAGGACCGAAGCGTCCGCTGCGCAACGTCACTTCGAGGCCGCTGACCGGATCTTCGCCGAGCTTCCTGGTGCCGATCTCGCCGCTGCCGTCACCCGGCACGGTCAGAGGGCGCGTGTAGCGGCATTCCGGATAATTCGAGCAGCCGATGAAGGCGCCGAACTTCGACAACTTCAAAGTCAGCCGGCCGTTGTCACAGGTCGGGCAGGCGCGCGAATCGCCGCCGTCGGTGCGCGGCGGGAACAGATGCGGCGCCAACAATGCGTCGAGCGCATCGATGACGTTGGAGATTTTCAGATCCTTGGTCTCGTCGATCGCGCCGATGAAGTCGCGCCAGAAATCGCGCAGCACCTCGCGCCAGGCGACCTCATTGTTGGAGATCTGGTCGAGCTGCTCTTCCAGGCCGGCGGTGAAATCGTATTCGACGTAACGGGAGAAGAAGCTTTCGAGGAACGCGACCACGATGCGGCCGCGGTCTTCCGGATACAGCCGGCGTTTGTCGAGCCGCACATATTTGCGGTCCTTGAGCACCTGCAGGATCGACGCATAGGTCGACGGCCGGCCGATGCCGAGGTCTTCCATGCGCTTGACCAGCGAGGCTTCCGAGTAGCGCGGCGGCGGTTCGGTGAAATGCTGGTTCGCCGCGATGGCGCGCTTGGCCAGCGTCTCGCCGGCGCTCATGGCGGGCAGGCGGCGGGCCTCCTCGTCCTCGGGATCGTCGTCCTGGCCTTCCTGATAGACCGCGAGGAAGCCGTCGAATTTTACCACCGTGCCGGTGGCACGCAGCTCCAGCAGCCGGGCCGCAACCTTGGCGGTGATATCGGCAGTGGTGCGCTCGAGCTCGGCGGATTCCATCTGGCTCGCAACGGTACGCAGCCAGATCGAGCTCGTAGAGCCTGGCTTGGTCGGCATCGAGGAAGCCCTTGGCGTCGCGCGGGCGGCGGGCGAGGTCGGTCGGACGAATGGCCTCGTGCGCTTCCTGCGCGTTCTTGGCCTTGGTCTCGTAGCGGCGCGGCGCGTCCGGCACGTATTGCTTGCCGTAATCGGCTTCGATCTGGCGGCGCACCGCGGTGATCGCTTCCCCGGCGATCTGAACACCATCGGTACGCATATAAGTAATGAGACCGATGGTCTCGCCGCCGATGTCGACGCCCTCATAGAGCCGCTGCGCCACCCGCATGGTGTGAGCCGGCGCGAAGCCGAGCTTGCGGCTGGCTTCCTGCTGCAGGGTCGAGGTGGTGAAGGGCGGTTGCGGATTGCGCTTGACCGGCTTGGCTTCGACGTTGGCAACATTGAAGGCCGCGGTCTCGAGCGCCTGCTTGAACGCCTCGGCCTCCTCGCCGGAGCCGATGTCGAGCCGCTGCAGCTTCTTGCCA
This sequence comes from uncultured Alphaproteobacteria bacterium, assembly GCA_963737755.1. GTDB lineage: Bacteria > Pseudomonadota > Alphaproteobacteria > Rhizobiales > Xanthobacteraceae > BOG-931. The sequence goes on from CAVTTZ010000040.1 coordinate 30,302, forward strand.
TCGGCGCCGACCAGGCGTGCCTCGAACGTCTCGTTGCGCGGCGTCGCCAGGGTCGCGATCAGCGACCAGTATTCCTTGCGGATGAATTTTTCGATTTCGAGTTCGCGATCGCAAACGAGCCGCAGCGCCACCGACTGCACCCGGCCGGCCGAACGCGCACCCGGAAGCTTGCGCCACAGCACCGGCGACAGCGTGAAGCCGACGAGATAATCGAGCGCGCGCCGCGCCAGATAGGCATCGACCAAAGCCTGGTCGATACGGCGCGGGTTGTTCATCGCCTCGGTCACCGCCTGCTTGGTGATGGCGTTGAAGACGACGCGCTCGATCGGCTGGCCGGTCAGTGCCTTCTTCTGCTTGAGTACTTCCAGCACATGCCAGGAAATCGCCTCGCCTTCGCGATCCGGGTCGGTGGCGAGAATGAGCTTGTCGGCACTCTTGGCGGCCTGGGCGATGTCGTTGAGACGCTTCTGCGCCTTGGCATCGACCTCCCACACCATGCTGAAATCGTGCTCGGGATCCACCGAGCCGGACTTGGCTGGCAGGTCGCGGACATGGCCAAAGGAGGCCAGGACTTCGTAGCCGCGGCCCAGATACTTATTGATGGTTTTCGCCTTGGCGGGCGATTCAACAACGACAAGATTCATTAGTAAACCGTTGATTTATGGGCCTTTTCTGCGCCTAGAAGCGGTCCTGGCGACTGACGGCCGCCGGGAACATGGGTAATCCGGCCGCCACTGTCAAATCGCTGTCGACCGTGGGGAGCCCGAGAGAGGTGTCGAAAACACGGGAAATCATGGCGGATTAACGCCGACGGGATTTTAATTTGAAGACGCGGCTGTCTGCAGCTTTGAGATGTAAAATGATAATTCAGCCCGCAATAATTTCATAAGGCGGGTTTCATGTCCCGGTCTGACGTCTCAGTTCACGCCGGTCGCGCCGACCTTGTCCAGAAAGGCGCGGCTTGGATGGCCGTCGGGCACCATGCCGAAGCGCACCTGCAGTTCCCGGACGGCGTCGCGCATCTCAAAGTCCAAATGTCCTTCCAGATCGGCGACCTTATAGCCGAGAGCGGACAAGCGACGCTGCAGGGCGATGCGCTCGTGCCGTGACGGCTGCACGTCGTCCGCCGGCCATGGGGCGCGCATCCCCGCCAGGCCGTGCACCCGATCGGACAGAACGCCGACCGCGAGCGCATAGGCGTCCGAATTGTTGTAGCGCTTGAGTACGATGAAATTTTCGGTGACCAGAAACGCCGGTCCCGCAGCGCCGCTGGGGAAGAACAAGATCGCATGGCCGGCGGCGGGCAGGGGGCGGCCGTCGGCGCGGCGCAAGCCGCGTTCGCTCCACTCCGCGAGCGTGCCGCGGCTGAGGCGATAGTCGAATGGCGCCGGCACCGCGACCTCGAAGCCCCAAGGCAGTTCCGGCCGCCAGCCCGACTTCTGCATATAATTGGCGATGGATCCGAGCACGTCGGGCGTGCTGCGCCAGATGTCGGCCTTGCCGTCGCCGTCGAAGTCGATCGCGTATTTCAGATAGCTCGATGGCAGAAATTGCGGTTGGCCCATGGCGCCCGCCCACGAGCCGACGAATTCGTGCCGTGCGATGTGGCCGTCTTGCAGAATTTTCAGTGCGCTCAGCAACTCGTCGCGAAACAGCGGTTGCTGGAAGCCGGCTTGCGCCAAGGTGGCTACGGAACGGAAAACATCCCAAGGCTGGGCACCGGCGCCGAATGAGGATTCAATGCCCCAGATGCCGACCAGGATGGCTTGATCGACGCCGTATTTGTTCTGCACGGCGTGCAAGGTGTCGGCCCATTGGGTTGACTTGCGCTGCCCCATGTCGACGCGGGTCGGTGAGACGAGGCCCGCCAGATAAGCGCCCATCGGTTTGCCGTACTCAGGCTCGCGCCGCATGGCCGTCAGCACTTTTGGATCCGGGGTCAATCCGGCGAAGGCGTTGTCGAAGGTCGATCGGGTGATGCCGCGGTGCGCGGCGTCGGGCCACAGGGCCTGCAAAAAGGTGGTGAATGACGGGGCGTCGCTCGCCGTCGGCCGCAAGGCTGCCGCGCGATAGAGCGGCAACGCCGGTGGAGCCAAGGGTGAGGAGCGATCGCCGCGCGGCGCGATAGGTTCATTCGGCCGCCGCCTGCGGTTCGATCGGCGCGCATTTCGTGCAGATAGCCGAGCACCATCGCGCGCATATGCGCGCGGACCGACTCGCGGTCGAGCGCGCCGGTTTCGTCGGTGATGGCCGCTTGCAGCAAAGCGCTGCAGGAAATGACCAACAATAGGGAAAGACGCTCGACGTCGCGAAAGGACGCATCGGCGCAGCTGCGCAAGACTTCGGCGACGGTGCCGGCGAGTCTTGATCGCCGAAGCGCGTTGACGAGCTGCGTGCCGCCGATATCGGCGAGCGGCTCGTGCAGCGCGCGCGAGACTTCGATGCGCTGCCCATTTCGCAGCGACCACCGCGTCGACCAAGCCCGTCACCTGCCGGTCGAGCGTGCAGCCGGAGAGCTCCCGGCAGTGCTGCTCGATGGTGGCGCGCAGATGCCGGCCAAGTACCGCTCGACGACTGCGGTGACCAGCGCCTGCCGGTTGGGGAAATACTGGTAGAGGCTGCCGACAGAAACGCCGGCGCGCTCGGCGACCCGGGTGGTCGTGAACTTGCGATAGCCGACGGCCAGCAAAACCTGAATGCTGGCCTCGAACAGCGCCTCCACGGTCGCTTCCGAACGCGCTTGGACCGGCCGTTTTCGGGGCTTGAACGCGGCCTGGGGCTTTGCCGGCACGAATGCGAATTCCAAAAACCTGAAGGAACCTTCAGATTAGTTCGCGTGGCGCAAGAGGCAAGCCGCGATTTGCGCAGACCTCTCGTGCGCGCGGACAGGCTCGTCACCGGCCAGCCGTTGGAGGTCGGTACGGAGCAAGACCATGCGCAGTGTCGTCGTCACCGGAACGTCCACGGGCATCGGCTGGGGAACCGCCAAGGTTCTGATCGCGCGCGGCTTCCGCGTCTTCGGCAGCGTGCGCAAGCAAGGCCGATGCCGAGCGGCTCGCGGCCGAGTTCGGCCCGGCCTTCGTGCCGCTCGTTTTTGACGTCACCGACGAGGACGCAGTCGGGGCTGGCGGCGGCGCGCGTCGGCGACGCGCTCGCGGGCGAGAAGCTGTTTCGGGTTGGTCAACAACGCCGGCATCGCCGTTGCGGGGCCGTTGCTCGAAATACCGCTCGACGATTTCCGCCAGCAGATCGACACCAATCTGACCGGCGTCGTGATCGCCACCAAAGCGTTCGCGCCGCTGCTCGGCACCGACCGCACGCTGCAGGGGCCGTCCGGCCGCATCGTCAATATCAGCTCGGTCGGCGGCCGCAATGCCATGCCGTTCCTCGCGCCGTATTCGGCTTCAAAATTTGCGCTGGAAGGATTGTCCGAAGGCTTGCGGCGCGAGCTTTTGCCGTTTGGTATCGACGTCATCGTGGTGGCCCCGGGCGCGGTGGCGACGCCGATCTGGTCCAAGGCCGAGCAAGTCGACATCACGCCGTATCGCGACACGCCTTACGGGGCGGCGCTCGAGCGCATGCGCGGCTTCATGCTGGCCCTCGGCAAAGAGGGCCTGCCGCCGGAGCGGATCGGGGAGACGGTGCTGCGCGCGCTGACGGCGGCGCGGCCTTGTGTGCGTTACACAGTGACGCCGCATCCACTGCAGGATTTTCTCTCACGCGCACTGCCGAAACGCATGGTCGATCGCTTCATCGGCGGCCAAATGGGGCTGCTGCCGGCGGCTCAGGGCAGGGCGTAGAAGGCGCAGAGTTCCGACCACGCTGTACGGCTCCAGATCGAGCGTATCATCGAACGGCTCCCCGATAAACTCCTAAAGGCTTTAGCTTGCGCGCCAGTAGTTGACACGGAAACTATCTTGCGCCATATCAGTTTCCACGGAAACAGATAGATCGGGACGCTGGGGAGAGCCGGCAATGGATGCGCAGGTCAAGGACGTCATCGTGGAAGCCACGCGAGCCTCGGATGAGGAGCGGGTCACATTCGGCGACGTAGTCGTGAAGTTGATGCGGGCAGGCGTCGAGCGCTATCACGCCGATCTTTTGCGCGGCGAGAAGACCTACTACCTGCCCGACGGCGAATCCGAAGTGGTGGCCGGTGATCCCGTCAGTGTCGGTCCGGCGCATGACTTCTCCGCCGCAGGCGTCGAAGCGGCGGTGCGCGACATCCAGGCCGGAAAAATTCAATACCGCGCGTTCTGCGCGCGCATCGCGAGCGCGGGCTGCGTCGGCTATCACGTCTCTCTGGCCGGGCAGCGGGCGATCTATTACGGCCGCACCGGCAACTCGCATATCGAATGGTTTCCGGGCGCCAAGCGCGAGCAGGCGGCGTGAAAAAGGCGCCGGTCGCAGTCAGCCCGCTGGACGCGCATCTCGGTTACTGGCTGCGCTTCGTCTCCAACCAGGTCTCGCACGCCTTCAATCTGAAACTTGCGGAACGCGGTGTGTCGGTGGCCGAATGGGTGGTGCTGCGGCAACTCTACGAATGTGAAACCATGCCGCCGAGCACGCTCGCCGAACGCATCGGCATGAACTCGCGGCGCCATCTCGAAGATCACCGATCGGCTGGAGGCCAAGGCGCTGGTGACGCGTACGACCAGCGATGGGGATCGGCGCTATCAGGCCTTGGCGATCACCGCCAAGGGGAGGGTGCTGCTGCCGAAACTCGCGGCGCTGGCAGACGAAAACGATGCTGCTTTCTTTGGTCATATCGCGCCGGCCGAACAAGAGCGGATCAAGAGCGTCATGCGCGAGATCGTCCGTCGCCATGGCTTGACGTCCATGCCGGTCGATTGACGGAATTAGATCAACGACACCAGCCCGCCGCCGTGGCGCTCGAGCCGGCCGGCGATTTCAAGTTCGAGCAGCACGGTGCGGACGACGGCCGGCGAGGATTGCGCCAGCCGCACTAGGTCGTCGATGCCGACCGGCGCGGGGCCGAGCAACGACACGATGCGAGCGCGTTCGTCGTCGGCGGGATCGCCATCGTCCATCTGCATGTCGTGCTCCGGCTCGCGCACACACCATTCGTGCCGCTCCATGATCGGCGCCAGGGCGGATACGATGTCCGTGGTTTCGGTGACCGGCGTCGCGCCTTGTTTGATCAGCCCGTTGGTTCCCTCCGCGCGCGGATCGAGCGGCGAGCCCGGCACCGAAAACACCTCGCGACCCTGTTCGAGCGCCATGCGCGCCGTGATCAGGGAGCCGGAGCGCTTCGCCGCCTCGACGATGACGACGCCGAGCGACAGGCCGGAAATGAGCCGGTTGCGGCGGGGAAAATCGGCGGCGCGCGGCTCCCAGCCGAGCGGCATCTCGGAGATCGCGGCGCCGGCCGGCAGGATCGCATCGAGCAAGACATTGATGCTCGGCCGGATAGACGCGATCTTGGCCGCCGGCCAGCACCGCCACCGTGCCGACCGCAAGGCTTGCCTTGTGCGCGGCCGCATCGATTCCGCGCGCCAGCCCGGAGACCACGACAAAGCCTGCGTCGCCGAGCTCGCGCGCGATCATCTGGGTGAATTTAAGTCCGGCGCCGGACGCGTTGCGCGAGCCGACGATCGCCACCATCGGCCGTGCCAACGCGGCCGTATTGCCGCGTACGGTGAGCAGCGGCGGCGCATCGTCGATCGCTTGCAGCCGCGCCGGATAATCCGGCCTCGCCCCAGGCGACCAATGCGACGCCAAGCTTGCGCGCCAGGGCGAGCTCGCGCACAGCATCCTCGCGCGCGCAAATCACCACCGGACCGCGCGCGCCGCCGCGCTGTGCCAGCGACGGCAGTGCCTCAAGCGCCGCCCGTGCCCCGCCGAAATGATTGATCAGCGAGCGAAAGGTTCGCGGCCCGATATTTTGGCTGCGGATGAGCCGCAGCCAATCGATGCGCTGCTCGTCACTTAGCCGGACACTTGGCGCGTCGGCATTTGTTTCTTTTATATCGCTCACCGTGCGCCCGCACCCAAGCTTGCTCAAATTTTCCCGGGGCGAGTTTATCCGAAATTGCAACCGTGCGGGACTAATCCGTCCTTGATTCCGTCTTGGGCGCAGCCGAAGTGCGGCCGCCGATGCGACCCTCGCTGCCGCTCATCAGGCGGCCGATATTGCCGCGGTGCATAATCCAGAGCAGCGCGGAGAGAAGCGCAAACGCCGGTGCGTCGGCGACGTCGCCCCACGCCCACAGAAAAGCAGGCGCGGCGAGACTCGCGGCCAGCGCGGCGAGCGACGAGTAGCGGGTCGCGGCCGCGATTGCGAGCCAGACCACGCAGAACACGAGAGCAGCCGGCCAGGCGACGCCCAAAAGGACGCCGATGTAGGTCGCCACGCCCTTGCCGCCGCGAAATCGCAGCCACACCGGAAACACGTGGCCCAGAAAAGCGCCGACCGCGGCGGCGATCGCATACTGATCACCCAGCACGTAACGGGTGATCAGAACGGCGACCGTGCCCTTGAGCATGTCGCCGACGAGAGTCGCAGCCGCGAGCCCCTTGCGGCCGGTGCGCAAGACGTTGGTGGCGCCGATGTTGCCCGAGCCGATGCTGCGCAGGTCGGGGCCGCCGGTCAGGCGCGTCAGCAACACGCCGAACGGAATCGAGCCGCACAGATATCCGAAGACCAAGGCGACGGCGCAGATGGGCAATGCGGTGTGCATGGGCGGATGCTAGCGGCCGGCGCGGTGCCGCGAAAGAGCGCGCCCGCACGGCTCTCACATTGATCCGTTGAGGCGGCAAGCATAATCGCACTGCATCGGGTCTCGATTGTTCGCACAACCGACATGTTCGGCAGCTAGCTGGCATCCTGCCCGACATCATGGTCGCGGTATCGCGGCACGCGATGCCGGAGCCTTTCCGCATGACTCTCAACGCGAAGACGACAAGATTAAAAGCGTTCAAAACTGTGGAGGTCGATGCAATGCGTCTTCGCAAACTAAAAACATTCAAAACTAAAACGCTTGACGGCGCGCGGGCGCCGCAGGAATAGCTAACGCATCACCGTTTCGGCTCGCCCATGGACAATCCAATAGGGGTGTTACCCATGACTCGCTCGCACGCGCTGCTGGCAGCGCTTTTTGCCACGTCGTTTTTCGTCGCGCCGGTCTCTGCGAAAGAGTTTTATGTCGGTGAGCCGGTGGTGAAGAACGAAATGCAGATCGTTCCGCACTATTTGCTCGGGATCGAAATGTCGGCGATGCCGAAAGGCACCGACATGAGCCACGATGCCGTACATCTGGAAGTCGACGTTCACGCGACCAAGGACGAGAAGCACGGTCTCTCCGACGGCGAGTGGGTGCCGTACCTGACCATCGGCTATACGATCGAGAAGGTCGGCGGCAAGTTCAAGAAGACCGGTACGCTGTTGCCGATGGTGGCCGGCGACGGCCTGCATTACGCCAATAATGTTGGGCTCGATGGCGACGGCGACTACAAGCTGACCTATACCTTCGCGCCGCCGTCAAAGAACGGCGTGCTCCGCCACATCGATAAGGCGACCGGCGTGCCGGATTGGTGGGAGCCGTTCTCGGAAACCTGGACGTTCCATTTTCCGAGCAAGCCGGCCGAATGATCGTGCTTCAGCAGAACGGTAAGCGGATGCTGGCGGCTGCGATCCTGATCGCTTTCGCCGGCGCTTGCTCGGCTGCTCGGGCCGAAGAGACGTTCAGCGCCAGCATCACGATCCGCGGTCATAAGTTCGAACCGGCCGAATTGCACGTTCCGGCCGGCAAGCGGATTCTGCTGACGGTCGTGAATGCCGATCCGCTGTCGGAGGAATTCGACTCCTCCGCGCTCAAGGTCGAGAAGGTGATCGCCGGCAACTCGGAAGGGATTGTGCGGATCGCGCCGCTCAAGCCCGGCAGCTACGACTTTGTCGGCGAGTACCATGAAGAGACCGCCAAGGGCCGGGTGATCGCCGAATAGGCGCCTTCGGCGGTCCACACAGTGAAGAAACGATGAATGCGCGGGCGCGAGTCGACATAAAAGTCGGCTCGCTATTGCGCGCAATTGACAACGTTTGATTCCGTTTCCTATGCTGTAATCCTTCGCGAAGCAGGAAGCCGGTGTGAGACCGGCGCGGTCGCGCCACTGTATTCGGCTCATCTTGGGTCGAGAGCCAGACCCGCTTTTGCGATCGTTGGACGAGAGCTTCGAACCGGGACGCGTAATCCCAGGAGGACAAACGTGAGATATGCCACATACGCACCGGCGCGTCCGGCCACTGCGATCCCTTTGCGGGAATTGCTGCCGTGGATGATTTTCGCCGGGCTTATTCTTATGCTGGCAATCTATTTCGTTGGGGCAGAGCAGGGAGCGACGTCGCTCTTTAGCGGGACGTATGTGCACGAGTTCGTGCATGACGGTCGCCATCTTCTCGGCTTTCCCTGCCACTAGCTGACGCACTCCCATGGTCAGGACGTTTCTCGTCCGCGGCATGCTAGTAGGCATTGTCGCGGGATTGCTTAGCTTTGGCTTTTTGAAAGTCTATGGCGAGCCGCAGGTCGAGCGCGCTATCGCGTTCGAGAGCCAGCACGATGCCGCCAAGGAGGCTCCGCCGAACGCGGCGAGCCACCACCATGACCATGATCATGGCTCCGGCCCGCATGATCACGCAACGCTAGCCCACGACCACACATCGGCTTCGCACGATGATGCGGCGGCATCACACGACGAGTTGGGAGCCCCGCACGATCACGCGGCGGCCGCTCACCATCATGGCACCGAAGCGGCCGATCACGAGGAAGAACTCGTCAGCCGGCCGGTGCAGGCTGGCCTCGGTCTGCTCGTCGGCGTCCTCGTCTACAGCGCGGCTTTCGGCGGTCTGTTCGGCCTCGCGTTCGCGTTTGCCTACGGGCGTACCGCGACCGCGCTGACGCCGCAGGCGCTCGCGGTGATGATCGCGATCACAGGCTTCGTCGCCATTTATCTGGTGCCGAGTTTGAAATATCCGGCCAACCCGCCGGCGGTCGGCGAACCTGAAACCATTGGGGTTCGTACCGCGCTGTATTTTGTCATGATCGCGATTTCGCTGGCTGCGATGATCGTGTCGCTGTCGGTCAAGCGGCTGTTCCTCGAACGCTTCGGTGAGTGGGGAGCCAATCTTGCGGTGGCCGCCTGTTACATTGTGCTGGTGGCAATCGCCGGCTTTGTGCTGCCCAGTGTCAACGAAGTGCCCGAGCAGTTCCCCGCTACCGTCTTGTGGAATTTCCGCCTCGCGTCGATCGGTGCGCAGTTGGTCATGTGGGCGACGCTCGGCCTGTTGTTCGGAGCGTTGTCGCAGCGCGCCGCGGCGCACCAGACGCAATCGTAGGCAGGGTCGGCGACTGGGCTGGCCCCATAGGATCGCGCGATGACAGCGCGTCTCACGCTGATCTGCCACGGGTCGACGATGCTGTGCGTGCGGCTGCCTTTCCCGAAGACGAACCGCTCGACCAATACGGCGAGACTGCCGCAAGGAAGCTTGCCGGATCATTGCCGAGCGCCGATCGGTGTTGGGCCAGTCCGGAATTGCGGACCCGTCAAACTGCCGAGGCGATCGGATTAGCGGCCGAGATTCAGCCCGCGCTGCACGAGTGCGATTACGGCCGTTGGGCCGGACAGACGTTCGACGAGATCGTCGCCAACGAGCCGGATGCGGCCGCGGCCTGGCTACGCGATCCGGCGGCGGCGCCGCACGGTGGTGAGTCCATTCTCGCGTTGATGCAGCGCGTTGAGGCGTGGCTCGTTGACGAGAACGCACACGATCAAAAATCGATTGTGGTCACCCATGCATCGATCGTGCGAGCGACGATCGTTCACATCATGCAGGCGCCGGCACAGTCCTTTTGGCGCGTCGATGTCAGGCCAATGTCTGTTACGCGACTGAGTGGTCAAGGCGGGCGATGGAATATCCTGGCGGTCGGATGCGTCGCCTAGATGGACCTCAGTAGAACATTTCTAATCTTTCAGTTTTGATCTGATCTAATTAAAAAAGATAAGCATTGACGGCGCTTTTTGCCCGATGCTTGCATTTTGTTGCTTGCGGGGACGACAGCGAATTCTGAGAACAGATTTTTGGATCTGTCGAGAAGGCTGATATGCGCAGGTTTCGGAAGGCATTTTCGTTGAACGCAGCCATCAGGCTTCGTCCAGCCGGATGCACACTTCCGACGTGGCATCGGCGCAACAGCCTGAAACAAAATGAAACCGGGTTGCAAAACGAAATCGGCTTGCTTGACTCGCATCCGGGCCGCTCGTTGTATGCGAGCAGTTCAGGTGTGCCGGTCGCGTTGACCGGCCAAGAGGGAATTCGGTGCGCCGCGCCGCTTCAACGGCAACGCAAGTCCGAAGCTGCCCCCGCAACTGTCGGCGGTGAGCCTTTCTCTTACGTGCCACTGGACCTTGCCGCGCAGGGTTTGGGAAGGCGGAGAAGGGTGACGACCCGCGAGCCAGGAGACCTGCCTGAACGAGGTCATCCAACCGACGTGCGGTGGGCGCGTCTGGGCGACATCCGCTGTGGTGACAAATCAACTTGTCACGCGGATGGAGGCCGCCACGATGATGCTTGCCCGGACGCTGTCGTCGAAAATGAGTCGGACGACAATTTCTACCGCCTTGTCGGTTTCGGCTCTGGTGCTCGCCATGGCGTACGCCGAAAGCGCCAAGGCTGACGGCGCCTTTGTCACAAAGGCGCCGCCCATGCCCTTGTCAGTTCGTCGCAGTACAACTGGACTGGCTTCTATGCCGGCGGCAATTTGGCATTGCCTGGGGGCAACAGCATTGGAACGCAGGCCCGGGACTGGGGCACCAACAACCTGTTCCAGACCATCGACACGTCGACAAGTCCGGCAGTTTCATGGCCGGCCTGCAAGGTGGCTACAATTACGTACTGCCGAACCGGATGCTGCTCGGCGCCGAGGTCGATACATCGTTTCCGGCCTTTCAGACGCTGCCGGTTGGTGTAAACCCCTTCGGTCTCTCGACCGGCGGCACCTTCAACTTCAACTCACCGACCCTTGGTCCCGTCAGCTTCGCCGAGACGGTGCTGGCTTCCGGCACGGTGCGCGGCCGCGTCGGCTACGCGCCCGGGAATTGGCTGTTCTACGCCACCGGCGGTTTCGCCTGGACCTACAATCAACAATCGCTGACCCAGATCGCGACCCAAAACAGCTTAACCCCGTTCTTGTGGCGATTGGGCTGGGCGGCGGGCGCCGGCGTCGAAGCGCCGATCGCGCAGCACTGGACCGCGCGGCTCGAGTACCTCTTTACCGATTACGGCAAGACGAGCGCGACCGATCTGGGTACGCAGCCGATGAGCACCGACTTTCAGCTCCAAGAGCTGCGGCTCGGTGTGAACTATCAGTTCAACAATGACTCCAATCCCTACTTTACGCCGCTCGTGACCAAGGGCGGGAGATCAGACCCGGCGGATTACCTCAGCCTGCATGGTCAGACGACGTTCGTGTATCAGGGCTACCGACCATCCGATCGCCGTTCATGGGCCAGAACAGTCTTCCGGCCGCGGGGAACTGGAAGGAAACCTTCGACCTCACCTTCTTTGCCGGCTTGAAGTTGTGGCAGGGCGCGGAATTCTGGTTCAATCCGGAGATCGATCAGGGCCACGGCCTTGGTGACACCCACGGCATCGCCGGCTTCCCGAGCGGAGAATCTTACAAGCTCGGATTCGACTATCCCTATGCGCGCGCTCAGCGCTACTACATTCGGCAGACCATCGACCTCGGCGGCGATAGCGTAAAGCTCGAAGACGACGTCAATCAATTTGCCCGATCGGTGACGAGCAACCGCGTCGTGCTTTGGGTCGGTAAGTTCTCCATTGTCGACGTGTTTGACACCAACAAATACGCCAACAATCCGAAGACCGACTTCATGAACTGGACGCTGATCAACGCCGGCACATTCGACTATGCGGGCGATGCCTGGGGCTACAGCTACGGCGCGGCGGCTGAATGGTATCAGGGCATCTTTGCGTTGCGCGCCGGCATATTCGATCTATCGGTAACGCCGGCCGGCGGCAGCATGAATGCCGCCGCTTACGGCCTCGATCCCAACTTCAGCCAGCAGCAGTATGTTGCCGAAATCGAAGAGCGCCACAGAATTTGGGACCAGCCCGGCAAGCTCAAAGTCACGGCCTTCCTGAGTCACGGCAAAGCCGGCGATTTCGCTGACGCCGTTGCGCTGTCGCAGCCTGGCCAGCCGTTTGCCGGCAATGCCAGCGACGCCTTGGCCTCGCTGCGCAACACCTATCGGGACCGCATCGGCGTCAGCATGAATCTCGAGCAACAGGTGACCGAGACCATCGGCATGTTCATGCGTGCCGGCTGGGCCGACGGCAACATCGAGCCGTGGGACTTCACCGACGTGGACCGCACCGTGTCGGGCGGCTTCTCATTCAACGGCAAAACCTGGGGACGGTCTGACGACACGATCGGCGTTGCCGGCATCATCAATGGTCTCGACCCAAACCACATCGCCTATTTCGCCGCTGGCGGCCTTGGCATCCTGGTCGGCGACGGTGCGCTGCCGAACTACGCCCTCGAACAGATCGTCGAGACCTATTACAGCTATTCGATCAACGAGCAGACCAAGGTCACCGTCGATTATCAGTTCGTCGCCAATCCCGGCTACAACGCCGACCGTGGTCCAGTCAACATCTTCGCCGGCCGCTTCCACACGCAATTCTGAAGCCGCGTCGGCTGGCGCGATTGCGCCGTCTCGCACCGCCGGGCTTGGCCCCCGGCGGTTTTCGCGTGTGTGGCGGCGCCAGGAGGGATGCAGATCAGTCCAGAACCTAACCCGCGCGGGCGTTCTTGCGCGTTTCGTGCGGTGAAAAGCCGGCGGCTTCGGCCTGGGCTTCGCCGGCGTGGATGATGAAATGTTTGAGCTTGTCCGCCGACGCCCGCGCCAATGCGGCGAAACCCGTTGAAAAGGTCTTGCGGGTCACGTCGCTGACCACGAATTGCGCCGCCGCTTCCGCTTCAATATCGGTCTCGCAATAGAGGCAGCGAAGCCGGCGTGCTGTGCCGATGTGCTCCTCCACGACGTAGAACTTGTTGGCCGCGTATTGGCGCTCGGCCGGATCGCGGGTGATGCAGTTCGGGTTGACGCATGCGATGCCCGAGCCGATCGGCTGCACATGCACGGGGTGTTCGGCCTTGGCAAAGCCGCCGACGAATTTGTGCAGCGACTTGTTGCGGTGCAGATGCAGCAGCAGCGAGATCAGCGCCATGCGCACCGGCACGCCATAGGCTGCCTGCTTGAAATAAATCGCGCGTCGATCGTTATCGAGCGAAGCGTCGAGCTCGTTGACCCGCGGCAACGGGTGCATGACGCTCGCCTGCGAATACTTGTCCTGGCCAAGAAACGTCGCGTCGATCTTCGGATAAGGCCGCTCTTTTTCCGCCCAGCGTTCTTTCTGGAAGCGGGTCACGTACACTGCGTCGATCTTCTGTTTCAGGATGAGGCCGTAATCGACCTCTTCGGGCTCGGCATAGAGCGAGAGCTGGTGCGGCTGGTCGGCGGTCACGTAGAGCGCGTCGATCGGACCTGCCGCTTGTCCGGGCGTCTTGGCAATCATGCGGCAATGAAATTCCTCGCGCAGCCGGCGATCGACATGCGCCGGCAACTCCATGCCGGCGCGGGCAGGGGATCGATGGTCGCCCCGAAACGCGCAAGCGCATAAACGAACGAGTGAATGGTGCGGCTGCCCTTGAGATCGCCCGAGATGGCGATCTTCATATTCTTGAGCCCCGGTTCTTCGAGCGCAGCGTGAACAGGTCGCACAACGTCTGGGTCGGATGCTCGTGGCTGCCGTCGCCGCCGTTGATCACCGGGATATGCGAATACTCGGCCGCGAGCCGCGCCGCGCCGTCGCGCGGATGGCGAATGACGATGATATCGGCGTAGTTGCCGATCACCCGGATGGTGTCGGCGAGGCTCTCGCCCTTGGCGGCCGAACTAACCGCCGGATCGGCGCTGGTGATGTTGGCGCCGCCGAGCCGCAGATCGGATCTCGAACGAAAGTCGGGTGCATGTCGACGGCTGGTAGAAGAGGGTAGCGAGGATCGATTTCGAGGCGATCGAGGTGCTGTGTCCGATCCGGTAAGGGACATGGGCGTCGGAAAGTTCCTTCAAAAACCCTGCCGCGACCTGGAAGATCGTTTCGATCTCCTTGTTGGTCAAATCGTCGATCGAAATGAGGTGGCGCGTCTGCGCTGGGCTTTGGCCATTAAAGCGCTGCTATAGGCCCAATCCGAGCGGTCCGGCAAGCCCGCATTCGCCCGGTAACGCGAATATCAACCGTGATCTTGCGTCCCGCCGTCGCCGGTGCCGGATCGTGATAGGCTGCGGAATCCCAAAACAGGGACCCGCCGCATGAACACGCTGCCGCACTTCGACACCGAAGAGGTGCTGAA